>CAVXNL010000005.1:0-558325 GCA_963763045.1 uncultured Planctomycetaceae bacterium
GCCGAGCTGGAAACGCTCTACACGTGGGAAACCGGCGTCGCCTATTCCATCGAGTTTCATCCCGACTTCGCCAAGAACGGCTATGTCTTCGTCGGCAGCAACGGCACGCTGGCCGGTGAAAAGGCCAAGAAGACCGCGCATGACGCGCTACCACTCGATCCGAAGCCGCCGTACAAATTCGATCCGAAATCGGCGAAAGATCATCATCGAATGGCTGTCCGACGGCCACAACGGCGGCGCGCTCGCCTTCGGCAACGACGGCATGCTCTACGTCACCTCCGGCGACGGCACGTCCGACTCGGATACCAACATCGTCGGCCAGGACATGACGAAACTGCTCGCCAAGGTGCTGCGCATCGACGTCGATCATCCCGACCCGGGCAAGGCGTACTCGGTGCCGAAGGACAATCCGTTCGTCGGCATGAAGGACGTCCGGCCGGAGACGTGGGCCTATGGCTTCCGCAATCCGTGGCGGCATCACCGTCGACAAGAAGACCGGCCACGTCTGGGTCGGCGCAGAACGGCCAGGATTTGTGGGAGCAGGCGTATCTCGTCAAGAAGGGCGACAACTACGGCTGGAGCGTCGATGGAGGGAGCCACGCGTTTTATCCCAACCGCAAGCCGGGGCCGACGCCGATCGTCAAGCCGACCGTCGAGCATCATCATTCCGAGGCGCGCTCGCTGACCGGCGGCATCGTCTACCACGGCGAGAAGTTTCCCGAACTGCAGGGGGCCTACATCTACGGCGACTACTCGACCGGCAAGATCTGGGGCGTCAAGCACGACGGCACGAAAATCGCTCTGGCACAAGGAACTCGCCGACGACGCCGCTGAAGATCACCGGCTTCGGCACCGACGCCAAGGGCGAGTTGCTGATCGCCGACCATCACGGCAAGGGCGGCGGCCTCTACACGCTGGAGCCGACGCCGAAGGACCTGCCGCCCTCGAACGTTTCCCGAAGAAACTGAGCGAAAGCGGATTGTTCCAGTCGGTGAAGGGGCACGTCATGGAGCCGGCGCTGATTCCGTACTCGGTCAACGCGCCGCTGTGGTCCGACGGCGCCGCACAAGGAGCGCTGGCTCGGCCTGCCCGGCGCCGATCCGCAGATCGAATTCACCGCGCAAGCGCGGCTGGAACTTTCCCGACAAGACGGTGCTGGTCAAGTCGTTCGCCCTGGAGATGGAGCAAGGCAATCCGCAGTCGCGCCGCTGGATCGAGACGCGCTTCCTGACCAAACAGCAGGGCGAATGGTTCGGCTATTCCTACCTCTGGAACGACGAGCAGACCGAGGCGACGCTGGTCGAGCGAAGGAGGCTGGACCGCGAATATCATCAGTCCAAGTCGAAGGACGCCCGACGGCGCGCAAGCAGAAGTGGCACTATCCGAGCCGCACCGAGTGCATGGTCTGCCACAGCCGGGCCGCCAACTGGGTGCTCGGGCCTGACCGAATTGCAGATGAACAAGGTCCACGACTACGGCGGCGTCAAGGACAACAGCTGCGGACGCTCGAACACCTCGGCGTCCTCAACGTCCACTGGACCGACGAGGTCACGATCGACTTCGCGCGAGGAAATCGAGAAGTCAAGGGCAAGACCGAGAAGGAGATCGACGAGCAATCGAGCAAGCGAGACTGGCCACGCGGATGCAGCGCGCGGCGACGCAGACGTCGCTGCTGTCCAAAGCACCGGACGAAATACAAGAAGCTGGTCGATCCCTACGACAAGAGCAGACGCTGAACGCTGCGGGCGCGGTCGTACCTGCACGCCAATTGCGCGCAGTGCCACGTCGAGGCCGGCGGCGGCAACGCGCAGTTCAACGTCGATTTTTTCGCCACGGCCGACAAGATGAAACTCGTCGACGTGGCCCCACAGCATCAACTTTCGGCCTGAAGGACGCCCGGCTGATCGCGCCGGGTCAGCCGGAACGCTCGGTACTGTGCATCGCGTCGGTACGAGAGAGCAGGGCTACATGCCGCCGCTGGCGACGTTCCTGGTGGACCGCGAGGGGACCACGATGTTCCGCGAGTGGGTGCGCTCGATGAAGCCGCTGCCGAAATGAACTTTTTCCTGGAGGACGGAATGAACGCGCACGACGGGAAGTCCACGTGATTCGTTGCCTGTGGATCGTCGCGGGTGTAAAGTCACTGAGTCGGCTTGAAACGCTTCGTCGACTGAACGGCACGCAAAGTGGAGTACACGCATGAGTCTGTCTTCCTCGATCGCTCGGCGCCGCTATCTCGGCGAACCTTTCTACGCGGGGCGGGGGTAGCGTTGGCGCTGCCGAGTGGCTCGACGCAATGCGGCCTGCGTGGGCGGCTGACTCTGCGGTCGCCATCTCCCGGCGCATGGTGGCGATCGAGACCAACATGGGCATCATGCCGCAGTTCTTCTTCCCGGAGAAGGCGGGACGCGATTACGAGCTGTCGCCCTATCTGGAACAGCTCGCCGCGCATCGGCAAGAATATGACCGTGTTCTCCGGCGTCAGCTTTCCGGGCGTGACCGGTGGCCATGCGGCCGAGCGATGCTTCCTCACCGGCACGCCGCATCCCGAGCGCGGCGGGTTTCGCAACTGGGTGTCGCTCGACCAGTTCGCCGCCGAGCAGATCGGCAATCACACGCGCTATCCGTCGCTCACGCTGGCGATGACCAGCGAGGGCGGAGACGCTGAGCTACACCCGCAGCGGCGCGCCGATCCCCGCCGAGCGCAGCCCGAAAAACTTTTCGAAGCTCTTCGTGCAGGGCAAGCCCGAGGAGGTGGCGGCGAACGTCGAGGCGCTGCGGCAGGGCCGGAGCATGCTCGATTTCGTCGGCGAGCAGTCGCAGCGGCTGAATCGATCGCTATCCAAGGCCGATCAGCAGCGGATGGACCAATACTTCACGTCGGTGCGCGAACTGGAACAGCGGCTGCACAGCTCCGAAGCCTGGGAATACAAACCCAAGCCGAAGGTCGATGCCAAGCCGCCGGTGGACATCGACGACGCCCGCGAGTTCGTGCAGCAAACGCGGCTGATGTTCGACGTCATCAAGCTGGCCCTGGAAACCGATTCGACGCGCGTCTGATCTCGCTGTTCATCGACACGACGGTCATCCACAACATCACGCACCACGGCAACCGGCCCGAAGTGATCGCCGAACTGCGGTCCAAGGAAGAGGGACAGTTCGACGCACTCGACAGCTTCCTCACGTCGCTGACGCGAGACCAAAGAAGAGGGCCAGACGCTGCTCGACCGCACGATGGTGCTCTACGGAACCTGCATGGGCAGCGCGAACTCGCACAGCAACGTCAACTTGCCGGTGCTGCTCGCCGGCGGCGGCTTCAAGCACGGCCAGCACCTCGCCTTCGACAAGGAGAACAATTATCCGCTCACCAACCTCTACGTCTCCATGCTGCAGCGGCTGGGGATCGAGGCGAGCGAGTTCTCGACCGGCAAGGGCACCATGAGCGGACTGGAGATGGCATGAGGATGCTGCGATGCAGTCGCAAGCGAGTTTCCGTGCTCATGGCTGGCTCGACGCTCGCTGCTGATCATTGCATGGCTGCCTGCGTCGCGCTACGCCCTCTGCGCTGCCGACTGGACACGCCCGACAGGCGTTCTTCGAGAAGCACTGCTTCGAATGCCACGATGCCGACACGCAAGAAGGGCGGTCTCGATCTGACCGCGCTGAAGCCCGACTTCGCCAACCCGGACAACTTCGCGCGCTGGGTGAAGGTCCATGACCGCATCGACGTCGGGCGAGATGCCGCCGAAGAAGCAGGCGCGGCCGCCGGCGGCCGAGATCGCTGCGGCGACGAAGTGGCTGCACGACAGTCGCTCCTCGAGGCCGAGCGGACGCGGCTGGATGGCGAGGGCCGCACCGGCGTGCGGCGCCTGACGCGCGCCGAGTACGAGAACACCATCCGCGACCTGTTCGACATGCCCGGCATCGCGCTGCAGGGCAGTCTGCCGGCCGATGGCTCGGCCCACGGGTTCGACAAGAACAGCGACGCGCTCGACATCTCGCACGTCAATCTGGCGAAGTATGTCGAAGCGGCCGACCACGCGCTCGACCTGGCCATCGCCACCCGGCCCAAGCCGCCCCGGTCATCAAGCGCGGATCTCACTGGCCAACGGCGGCTTCGTCGCGCACATCCTGCTGAACGGCGACGGCGTCCTGCTCAAGGACAAGAAGCCCGATCCCGAATACCCGCCCGCCGGCGAGCAGCATCACATCGATCAGGGCGCGCACGAGCGCATGGGCACGTTCAGCAACGGCAGCAGCGTCGGCGTGTTCCGCCACGAGGACGAGTCGTTCAGCCCGTACTTCATGGAGCACGTCACGATCTATCCCGGGCGCTATCGCGTGCGAACCTCGCTCTGGAGCTTCCAGTGGGACAAGGGCAAGGTGCTCCCCGCCCGCGGCACCGAAGCGGCCCGGCTCTCGGTCGTGCAACTGACCGGCGACGGCCGCGGCGGCCAGCATCCGAGCTACGTGCTGGGCTACTACGACGCGCCGTCGCTCGACTCGAAGGAGCATGAGTTCGTGACCTGGCTGAACTACAACGAGACTCATCGGCTTCAATACGGCCTCGCTCGCGCCGGTGCGCGAACTACACCGCAAGGGCCGGGCGATGGCGTTCACCGGCCCCGGCATCGCCTGCGACTGGCTCGACATCGAAGGGCCGCTGAATGACGTCTGGCCGCCGCCGAGCCATCGCGTCCTGTTCGGCGATCTGCCGCTGGTCGAGTTCAAGCCGGCCGACCATCCCGGCGTCCGCGCTCCACGGCGCAAGCCGGTCCGGCAGAAATCGGCGCGGGCAAGAATCGGCCCGATCCGGTGGCCGGCATCTGGACGGTGCAGAGCGAGCAACCGCTGGTGGACGCCGACCGCTTGCTCGCCGCGTTCTTGCCAAGAGCGTTTCGCCGTCCGGTCGAGGCCGAGGTACGCGAGCAGTACGTCGCCAGGGTCGAGGAGCGGCTGAAGGCCGGCGACTGCTTCGAGATGGCGATGCGCTGGGCCTACCGCGCGGCCCTCTGCTCGCCGGACTTCCTCTATCACGTCGAACCGGCCGGCAAGCTCGACGACCATGCCCTGGCCTGCCGGCTTTCGTATTTTTTCTGGAACTCGATGCCCGATGAGCGCCTGACCGAAGCTCGCCGACGCCGGCAAGCTGCACGACGCCGAATGTCCTGCGAACCGAAGTCGAGCGTCTGCTGAAGGACCCGAAGTCGCAGCGGTTCGTCGAAGACTTCCTCGGCCAATGGCTGAAGCTGCGCCAGATCGCCGCCAACGATCCCGACCGCAAGCTCTATCCCGAGTTCAGCCCCTACCTGCAGGATTCGATGGTCGCCGAGACGCGGGCCTACTTCCGCGAGTTGATCGAGAAGAACCTCGACGCCAGCCATCTCGTGCGCTCGGACTTCGCCATGCTGAACGAGAAGCTGGCCACGCTTTACGGCATTCCGGGCGTGAGCGGCTCGGCGATTCGCCGGGTGCAGTTGCCCGCCGGACTGCCCGCGCGGCGGTTTTCTCACCCAGGCGGCGATCCTGAAGATCACCGCCAACGGAACCACGACTTCGCCCGTGCCGCGCGGCGCGTTCGTCATGGACCGGCTGCTCGGTCAACCGCCCGAGCCGCCGCCGCCGAACATCCCGGCCGTCGAACCGGACGTGCGCGGCGCCAACCACCATCCGCGAGCAGCTCGACAAGCATCGCGCGAATGCCAGCCTGCGCCTCGTGCCACGCGAAGATCGACCCGCCCGGGTTCGCGCTGGAGTCCTTCGACGTCATCGGCGGCTGCGCGCACTCGTTACCGTTCGATCGGCGGCGGCGACCCTGCGCCGCGCGGCTCAATCGATCCGTTCATCGGCATCAGCTTCAAACTCGGCCCACCCGTCGATCCCTCCGGTGTGTTGCCGGATGGCAGGAAGTTCAACGGCATCCGCGAATACCAGGCTCTTCTCGCCGCCGATTCGGGACGTTTGCTCCGGAACCTCGCGCAACAGTTCGCCATCTACGGCATCGGCCGCGACCTCGCCTTCAGCGACCGCGCGGCGATTGCCGCTCTCGTCGAGCGCACCGCAGAAAGCCGGCGGCGGCATCCGCACACTCATCCATGAAATCATGCAGAGCAGCCTGTTCCAAACCAAGTGAGCCCGGAAGCCCCTCTCCCCTGTATTCAGGGGGAGAGGGGTTGGGGTGAGGGGGTTGTGCCTCCACTGGGATTCGCCCCCTCACCCCAACCCCTCTCCCCCGAGTACGGGGGCGAGGGGCTGCACTCTCGAAGTGAGTTAGACTTTATGACGTCCCGTCTCTTCATCACGATTCTGTCCCTGCTGATTGCCGTACCCGCCCAGGCCGACGACAAGCCGACGGACCCGCTGCCGGTGCGCTACCGCGTTACCGGCTTGTTTTCTCCGGATCGCCAGGACGATTTGCGCGAGGTGATGAAGAAGCTGCCGGATGTGAAGCTCGTCAGCATCGACTACAAGAACGCGGAGGCCACCTTCGTCTTCGACGCCAACAAGCTGTTCAACCGCCCGAAGCCGGAGCAGATCGTTGAGCGCTTCGACAACCTGATCCGAGCCAATTCCGCTGCGACGTTCGGCATCAAGCCGCTCTGCACGACGCCGAAGGACAAGCTGAAGTTGATCGAGATTCCTGTCGTCGGCCTCGACTGCAAGGGCTGCTGTCTCGGCGCCTACGAGGCGATCTTCAGAATCGACGGCGTCGAACAGGCCACCGCCAGCTTCAAAGACGGCCTGGTCACGGCGTTGATCAACCCGGAGAAGACGACTCGCGCAGCGCTGGAAGAGGCGTTGAAGAAGAAGAACGTGACGTTGAAAGCTCCGTAGGAATGTGAGCAGGGGTCGGGCTGGGTTTTCTGGCGTCGAGAACCGACCTACTGATCGATGCGCAAATAGCCCAACTCTCTCGTGCCCAAACTCTGTTTGGGCACGTGCGTTCTCGAAACTCTGTTTCGCGTCAAAGCGGCACATTTCACCGCACCGAGGACGGGAAACAGAGTTTCCAGAGGTGCGTGCCCAAACAGAGTTTGGGCACGAGACAGTTGCGCCTGTGCGTGCGCAGTGCTCAAGACCCGACCTAACCGACGCTCAGTTATCCCGAAAGACCTTGTGACAATCGTTGCAGCTGCGGCTGACCTTTAACGCCGCCTGTCGAATAGCAGCGACGTTCGTCTTCCGTGCTGCGTCCGCCAGTTCCAGCGATGCCGTGCGCATCTCGGCGGACCAGCGTAGCCACTTCGCCGGATCCTTTTCACCCACCGGCCGAGGCGGCGGCAACGAACGGATGGCTTCTGCCAGGATCGCCAAACGAAGGGCAAAGCGGGCCAGTTCGTCTGTTTTCAGGCCTTTGCCCGTGTCGCCGACGACCTTGAGCATCGCCTCCAGGCCGTCTTGCGTGTTATCTTTCGGTTTCGGTTCAACGCCGAGACCACCGGCCGCCCGAGTACGACATTGCATCATCAGGGCGGCGAGGGCATCGTCGCGGTCGGGCGCTTCGACCAGCGGCGCCTGGGCAAATACGGGCTTGTCGAACCCTTTCCCCTCCGGCAGCGCCGCGAGGATGGTTTGCGCAGCCGGGAACTTACCGCCGCGCAGTGCCTGGTCGAGCCGCAGCGCGGCATTCCGGATCGGGCCGCGCATTCTCTTCGCCCTTGGTCGTCTGAGCGCCGGCGGCCAGGAGAAGCACCAAGCCGCGTGCCTTCTTCACGGCCCGTTCGCGGTCGTCCTCGTCGAGTCTGCCCTCGACCAACGCCTCGATCGGCTTTTTCAGCGCCGTGGCAATCTGTTTTGTGAGCGGAAGGAGTTCGTTTGCCGGCAGCACCTCGTGCCACGCAGGGCCTTTCTCGTCGGCGAAAGGCAGCGCGGCGGTGAAGAGTGCGACGGCGATGGTCGGTAGGAGGAAGCGGAACATGGTGTGATCTCGGCCGCTTGCGGCTTTGCAGCGGATGCGAAGCCGTAATCGGCAGGAAGGTGAATTACTTGTCGCGGAAGATCTTGTGGCACTCAAGACAGCTGTTGTTCAGCCGTCTGGCCGCTTCGATGACGGCCTTTTCATCCTTGGCCTTGGCGGCCGCGATCAGATCGTCTGAGCCTTTTTTCATCACCTCCGTCAATTCAATCCATTTCTCGGGCGTCTTTTGCATCGCTGCTCCCTTCCTTCCCTGGTTCCAGGCGGGCGTCATCTCGGCGATCATGCGGATGACCTGCGCTGTCTTGACCAGATCATCGTTGCAATCCTTGACTTCCTTCGCGGTGGGCGGCTTATTGGTGGCGTAGTCGTGAAGCAGCAGCTCGATGCAGTCCTTGTGGTTGGCGTCTTTCAGTTTGCCGATGCTAATGCCGCCCTTGGACATCGGCTTCATCAGTCGCATCGTGGCTTCCATCTTGTGGTCCTTGATGAGCTTGGCGACCACCTTTCCCATGTCCGCTGTGCCTGTCTTCGAGTAATCCTTTTCCATCGCTGCCTTGGCAGCCGCGATGGCAGCCTTCAGAGCTTTATCGTCGTCGTCGTCATCGGCCCGGCTGACCTTGATCGCCATACCGCACAGGACCAGGGCCAGCACGGCGCCGGTCATCCATTTTCGCGTCGTCTTGTTCATGCGCTCTCCAGTCGGCCGCTTGCGGCTTAGCAGCGGATGCGAAGCCGCAAGCGGCAGGAAGGTGAATTACTTGTCGTCCCGGAAAATCTTGTGGCACTCGGCGAGCTGTTGTTCAGTCGTTTCGCCGCTTCACCGACGGCCTTGTCGTCCTTGGCCTTGGCCGCCGCGATCAGATCGTCCGAGCCTTTCTTCATGCCCTCCGTCAGCTCAATCCATTTCTCGGGCGTCTTGCCCATTCCCGCGCCCTCCTTCCCAGGTTCCAAGCGGGAGTCATCTCGGCGATCAGGCGGATGACCTGCCCGACTTGATCAGGTCCTCGTTGCCATCCTTGACTTCCTTGGCTGCGGGTGGCTTGATGGCGTAGTCCCGGATGAGCAGTTCAATGCAGTCCTTGTGCGGAGGAGACAGCTTGCCGATACTGATGCCGCCTTTGGTCTTCGTCCTCATTAGCCGCATCGTGGCTTCCATCTTGTGGTCCTTGACCAGCTTGGCGACGATGGCCGCACCGTCAGGGCCGCCCACCTTGCCGAGGTTTTTCTGGATCGCTTCACTGGCTTTCTTGATGTCCTCTTTCAATTTGTCCTCATCGTCGTCGCCGCGGCTGACGTTGAGGATCATGCCGCAGAGGGCCAGGGCCAGCACGGCGCCGGCCGTCCACTTTCGCGTCGTCTTGTTCATGCGCTCTCCAGTCGGGTGTGGGAACCAGGGAAGGATTCGGCAACAACTCGCGCCGCCGGGTCACTGTACGGGGCAGGTTTGCGTTCACCGGATCGCCGGAGGGAGGCAGGGGAGAGTCGGTCGTGCATGGATCGTTAGACGGCCTCCGGCGCGGTCACGGTCGAGAACCAACTCGCCTTTTATCATAAAGTGCGCCCGTGACAATGCAAGGGGGTATGCGCGATTCTGTCGGTTGGTGATGATAAGATGCGCGGGTCGGAGTCGTGGTCGAGAGGGACCGAATACTGAGAGCTTCTGACTTTTTGTCCACCCGGCGGCGCGGAGAAACGAGGAACACTGTTTATCTTGAGGACTCCTGGGCAGTTTGGCCTTTCCGCCATCGAGAGGATTCGGAGCCTCACCGCGGTACTTCGTCGCCTCAAGTCCGCCCAAGTGCCTGCCACTGCTCTTCCGCCGAACTGGGCCGCAAGTACAGCGGTTCCAGCGCCCACAGATCGTCGCGCTCGCCGGCCGTGTACCTCGCCAAAGCCAGTCGCAACAGACTCTCGGGCGCCGGCTCCCATTTTTCTGATTCCACACGCGGCACTTCCGCCGGCAGTTTCGACTCCCACTTGTGCAGGCCCGGTCCCGTCACCCATGCGGTTGGTTCGCGTCCCTTCAGCCACTCGGCGAAGGGCCGAATCGCTAACGGCGTCAACGGTTGCCAGCTTTCCCCCTCACGGCCAAAGGACTGCACATACACCTTGTCCTGCTGAGCGTCGGCGAGCACGTCGAGGCGAGCAGCCGCGGCCGGCGCATGGACCGCGACGGCGGCAAACGTCTCCAGCCCCAGGACGACGCAGCCGGTAGCGTAGGCAAACGCCTTGGCCGACATGATCCCGACGCGCAGCCCCGTGTAGCTGCCAGGCCCTCGGCTGACGGCGACGGCATGAACGTCGCGCGGCTTCCAACCCGTCTCGTGAAGCAACGACTGCACGGCTGGGGCGAGGTCACGAGCATGGCGGCGCGACTCGTCGAAGCGGCGAATGCCGCGCAGCTCCCGACCCCTCGGTCAGGGCGACGAATCCGGAGCGCCCCGTCGAGGTTTCGACGATCAGCAGACGCGGCGTGGTAGCCATCGTTATCGTGCCATCACGTTTAGCCGCGAGCTTTTGCGAGCGCTGGCACGCCAGCGCTCGCAGAAGCTCGCGGCTAAACGACATTCGTTCACGGTTTCAAATAACCGCGCATCTTCAGCCACTCGGCGCAGCGCTGCGGCCAGGTGGAACACGGCTGATCGCTTGGCCGCAGCCCGAAGCCGTGACCGCCGGTCGTGTAAACGTGCAGCTCCGCCGCGACGCCGGCCTTTCTCAGGGCCAGGTACATCATCACGCTGTTCTCGGCCTTCACACCGTCGTTGCCGGCGTGGGCAAAGAAGGTCGGCGGCGAGTCCTTCGTTATGCGGATATCGGGGGCCAGCTCGTCCTTGTCCTTCGCAATCAGATACGCCGGATAGACCAGCACCGCGAAGTCCGGCCGGCAGCTGACGCGGTCGATGTCGTCGGCCGGTTCGTAACTGCGCTTGTCGAAGTTGCTGGCCGTGCTGGCCGTCAGATGACCGCCCGCGGAAAAACCGAGCATCCCGATCCGCTTCGGGTCGATGCCCCATTCCTTCGCCTTGCTGCGCACCAGGCTGACGGCGCGCTGGGCGTCCATGAGCGCTTGCGGCGGCGCCGAACCACCAGGTGTCCCCATGCGCCGGGGAACGCGATACTTCAGCACGATTCCCGTAACGCCGATGCTATTCAGCCAGGCGGCGACCTCCTCGCCTTCCAGGTCCCAGGCCAGGATGTTGTAACCGCCCCCGGGCGCGATGATGACGGCCGCCCCGGTGTCCTTGTCCTTCGCCGGACGAAAGACCGTGAGCGTCGGCCGCGTCACGTTGGTGATGCGCTTGACCGGTTTCTCGTTCGGCTTGTTCTCCAGCACTTTCTCTTCGCCGATTTCGCCTTTCTCGCCGGGAGCCTTGCCGGGCCAGACGTCGAGGACCAGCGGTTTGTCAGCGGCACGACTTGTCGTCGCGGCTACCAAAAGGGTCAGTGCCGAAACGAAGTGGATGTATCTCATCGGATCTTCCTCCGTTTAGCCGCGAGCTTTTGCGAGCGCTTGCAAGCAAGCGCTCGCAAAAGCTCGCGGCTAAACAATGAACTTACTTGGCTGCCTTCACCGGCTCCACCGCGGAGTCGAAGACGCGGACCTTCTTCCAGTTGTCCTTGTTCTCTTCGATGAACTTCAAGTGGCGCTCGGCGACGTTGTACTTGTCGTGAGCGGCCTTGTCCTTGAAGACGATGTGCAAGGCCACGTCGAAATCGCGGTCGTTGACGGGGCGATTCAGGCTCTCTGCCAAGATCCCGGCGGCGAAGAACTCCGTGCCGGGGTGTTCCGTCAGGTACTTCTTGCAGGCCGCGACCAGCTTCTGCTTCGCCTCGGGCGAATTATCTTTCAGGGCGAAGTAGACGTCATGCACGATCATTGGTTCTACGGCCTTCGGCTTCTCCTCGGCCCGCGCCGACACGACCAGCACCGCCACCGTAAAGAACGCCAGGAAATGCTTCATCGGAACCTCCGTCTGTTGGAAAGGCGAACGAGAAATCAACCATCCATCGGCAGGCGATAGAATCGCGCCGCGGTGCCGCCGAAGATCGCGTCGCGCTCACCGGCACTGATCGGCCCCAGCGCCTCGACGCAGCGCATCATGTACCTGCTCATACGTAGCCGGCCAGCTCGCACACGGGCCAGTCGGAGCCGAACATGCAGCGCTCCGGGCCGAAGAAATCCAGGGCCGTCTGCACGTACGGCTTGAGGTCGGCGGCGGTCCAGACGACGCCAGTCCGCCTCCGTGACCATGCCGGACAGCTTGCAGTAGACGTTCGGAAACGCCGCGGCGGCCTGGAAGTGCGGCAGCCAGTCGTCGATGCGACGATCCTTGATGCCGCGGCTTGGCCAGGTGGTCGATCACCATCGGTAAGCGCCGGCAAGCCGCTGGGCCAGCGTCGCGGCGTGGCGAAGGTGCTTGACGTAGAAGAGCAGGTCGAACGGAACGCCGTGCTTCTCCAGCACCGCCAGGCCGCGCAGCACGTCCTCACGCACGATGAAGTCGTCGTCCGGTTCGTCCTGCGTGACGTGGCGGACGCCGACGAACTTCGGATGCCGCTGCAACTCCAGCAGCTGCCGTTCGCACGCCGGACTGGCCAGGTCCACCCAGCCGACGACGCCGGCAATGAAGGGGTGCTGCTCCGCCAGGCCGAGGACCCAGCGGTTCTCTTCGAGGTTGTGCTGCGTCTGCACGAAGATCGAACGCTGCACGCCGGTGGCCCGGAGCAGCGGCTCCAGGTGTTCGGGCAGGTAGTCGCGGCGGATCGGGGCCAGTCGCCGGCGCATCCAGCCAGCGAGTAGTTGAACGGCTGAGCGAGCTGCCAGAAGTGCTGATGGGCGTCGATGGTGATGTTCATGGGGCTCAATCCATGCGGACGCCGATCGACAAGCAGCACGTTGGCGAAGCGCTGCTGGTCGGCGGTCTGGATGGTCAGGACGTGGTCGGGCGTCGCCACGGCCTTGTAGAAGTCCCACTTCTCGATGGGCTCGAGCGCCAGGTCGAGCGCCGGCGCTGGCGGATGACGGCGCGGTATTCGTCCCAGACCGGCGGGTCGGCTGTCAAGTGCGTAGGGGCCGGTCTTCTCGTACATCATCGTGTTGACGCGCCTCGACGGGCACGGCCGACAGCACGGCCTCCAGCACCTGGGCGCAGGTGACGACGCCGGGCATGAGGTTCAGGCAAACGATCTCGGCGTTCGGCCCCTTCTTCGACGACGCCGGATAATTGCCGTCGGCGATGAGGATCGTGCGCGTGATGGCCGGCGCGGCCGATGACTTCGTTGATCTTCGGGTGAATGAGCAGGTGCTTGAGCATCGATCGATTCTCGCGGATTGCGGTCCGGCGGCTGACGTTCTCGCTGTCCACGTTTTAGGCGAGCGGCAGGAGATTGTGTACTCCTAGGACGATTTGGCAAGCCGCCCTCTCCTACTCCCTGGCTCAAATCCGTTTTCGTAATACCATCGCCTAACACTTAACAGGGGCACCCCCGGCGCCTCCAAAACTGTTACGAGGTCGCTGAAACGCGGAGAATATTCAAATCTCTACCAGTTTTGGCCCCCTCGTAACACTTTTTCGAGCATCTCATAACAGTCGCCAACGCTCCGATTTTTCATTTCGTTATACCGCCGCGCTTGGCTGCAAGCATACGGATCTGTCCGGCCTCCAATGCGGCTTGACCGACATGACGACACATCTTATGAGGTCTGCCGCGACGTTTCCGGACGCGGCGTGCAAAGAGGTGAGCATGAGATCTTGGCAAGTCCTGCTATTTCTCCCATTCTCCTCGGGTTGTCTGGGCTACATCTATCCCTCCTTCTGCCGAACTCCGCGCGTAGAAGTGCGCGAAGGCGACATCCGGGCATTCCGGGTCGTATCGTCGTGGTCGGGGAGTACAGCAGCGTTCACCGGCATGTTGATTCCGGGTCGGCACGTTGAGGAAATCCCGATCATCGATGCAAGAGTCGAACCTCAACAAAATGCCTACTTCGGCTACTACTGGCTGATCTTTCCCTTTACGGGCGAGGAATCGCAGAGCATGAGTGTTCTCCTTTATCGGGCTGGGTTCCAGACCGTGGAGGTTCCCGAGCTTCCCTGGTGGGAATGCGTTGCGTCGAGCCACTCGGAGAGGGTCATGTGGACGGAAGCCCCCGATCTGGCGGCCCAAGAGAAAGCCCTGAAGAAAATCGTGGCATTCGTTTTCGACGATCTTGGCATACGACTGCTCGATCGAAAAATGCTGGAATTCGCCGCTGGGGAGTATGCTCGACTGGCCAGAAGCCCGCTGGCCCAGACAGCGGAGATGGCCGAAACACGCACTCGTCTCCTCGCCGCAGCCGAGAAATACGAGAGAGAGATCAAGGAGTTGGACAGGACGGCCAACAGGGACATCAAGCAGGTCAAATTCCAGGACGCGGGAAACACCGGCGGAACGCGCTGATCGTCTGCTGAGCGGCCGCATCTGGGTCGGGATACGGCAGCGACTCGGCGGGTTTCGGGGGAATAAGGAGCCCAAGCATGAGATTCTGGCAGGTACTGCTCTTTCTCCCATTCCTGCCGGGTTGCCTGGCTTACGGGTATTCCTCGGTGTGCCGAACACCACAGGTCAACGTCACCGAGGAGAGCGCGCGTGCCTTCCGAGTGACATTCGACACGATTGGGTCCGGTTCTATCATTGGGCCAGCACGGACAAGTGACGACGTCGCGGAGCTTCCTGTCGTCGCCGGCAGAGTCGAGGCACAGATCAATGCCTATCTCGATTACTGCTGGACAGTTTTTCTTCTCCATGACGAGCGGACAATAGAGATGAGTGTCCGTCTCTATCGACGTGGATTTGAGACCGTTGAAATCCCTGAACAGTTCTGGTTCACCTCGCTTGTTTGTCCAATACCGTCGAAAATTGAGTGGAAAGCCGCAAGCAGCCTCGAAGCCCAGGAAAAGGCGCTACGAAAGGTCATCGGTCCTGGCCGTCCGGAAACGCGTCTGAGCAAAGAGGTACTCGAATTCGCCGCCACGGAATATGCCTATTTGGCTGCCAGCCCATTGGCTCAGTCTGGATCCACCGACGAGAGGATTCGATTGGAAAATGAGGCACGGGAATACGCAGAGCGCTCGGCGAAGTTGAACAACAAGGGGGTTGACTTGATTCTGACGACAGGGAAGGAGGCCCGGAAAGGCACTACATCCGACTCCGGAAATACCGCCGAAACGCGTTGATCGTCTGTCGCGCCGCCGCGTCGGGATCCGGATACGGCAGCGCCTCGGCCGAAGCAAAACCGTCGTAGCCGATCTCCGGCAGCGCCGCCGCGATCGGGCCGATAGTCGAGATGGCCCATGCCGGCCGGACGGCGATTGGAATCGACGAAATGCACGTGGCCGATGAAGCCCGCCCCTGCCCGGAGGGCCGCGGCCATGTCCTGCTCCTCGATGTTCATGTGGAACAGGTCGGCCAGCAGCTTCGACGTTCCGCGTCGCCAGCGACTTCAACAGTTTGACGCCGGCGTCCAGCGTGTTGACCAGGTTCGTCTCGTAGCGATTGAGCGGCTCGTAGATCAGCGGCACGCCGTACTGTTTCGCATGTTCGCCGAGGTCGTTCAGTGCCTCGGCGAGATACCCGTGGGCCGTCGCCGGATCGACGCCGTCGCCGTGGCGGCCCTGCATCGAGCCGATGATGGCCGGGGCGCCGAGCGGGCCGGCGAAGTCGATGATCGAGCGGATGAAGGCGCGGGCCTTGCGTGCGAGCCGCAGCATCGGGAAGGCAGAGGTGCAGGCGATGCTTGACCCAGCCGGCGCCGGTGCCGACGGCGGCCAGGGCGAGGCCGTTGTCTTCGAGCAGCGTCCGCAGCTCGGCGGAATTGACGGCGTCGGCGGCGGGCGGAAAGACCTCGACGGCGTCGAAATCCGAGCGCCTTCGCCTTGCGACAGGCGGCCGGCAGGTCGTCCCAGAAGACGAAGGGGCCGCCGCGAACCTCGTCCACAAGACTGACGGTGACGGCGGATCGGATCATGCGGGATACTCCGAATCCGTTTAGCCGCGAGCTTTTCCGAGCGCAGGGTGAAGTGCTCGCAAAAGCTCGCGGCTAAACAAGCAATTCAGTCGCCGACCTCGATCACCGCCTTGATGACGCCCGTCTCCGGCTTCGTGTACGACGGGAACACGTCGATCACCTCCTCGAACGCCGCCCGGTGCGTGATCCAGGGCCGCGTGTCGATCCGGCCGTCCTCGATCAGGCCGATGATGCGCGTGAAGTCTTCCGGCAGGGCGTTGCGCGAACAGAGCAGCGTTCCCTCCGGCTTGTGGAAGATCGGATGGCGGAAGCTGCACCTCGTCGGTCGTGATGCCGACGAAGACGAGCCGGCCGCCGTGCGCGATCAGGCCGAACGCGTTCGACATCGACACGTTGTTGCCGGTCGCGTCGATCACCACGTCGGGCAGGTGGCCGTCGGTCACGTCGCGCAGGTCCTGTCTCGACTCGGTCCGACAGCTTGATCGTGTGCGCCACGCCCATGACGCGCTTGCAGAAATCGAGGCGCTCCTCGTTGATGTCGAGCACGATGATCTTGGCGCCGGTCAGCTTGACGAACTCCAGCGTGGCCAGGCCGATGGGACCGGCGCCGATGATCGAGCGTCGATTCGTCCGGCTGCGGGGCGGCGCGGTTCGTGGCGTGACAGCCGATCGCCAGCGTCTCGACGAGGGCGAGCTGGTCGAAGGCGAGTTTCGTCGAAACGTGCAGCTTCCGGGCCGGCACGATGAACTGCGGCCGCAAACCGCCGTCGCGGTGGACGCCGAGGACTTCGAGCTTCTCGCAGCAGTTCGGCTGGCCGCGGCGGCTGGCGTAACTGTTCGGGTCGTTGATGTACGGCTCGACGGAGCAGCGGTCGCCGGCCTTGACGTTCGTCACGCCCTCGCCGACCGCCACGACCTCGACGCCCAGCTCGTGGCCGGGGATGCGCGGATAGCTGAAGAACGGCATCTTGCCGAGATAGCCGCTGATGTCGGTGCCGCAGACGCCGACACGGTGGACGCGCACCAACGCCTCGCCGGGACCGGGTTCTTCGGGCCGTCGATCTCGATGCGCTTCCAGTGCTTGGGGGCTTCCAGGGACAGGGCTTTCATGGCAATTGCCTCATCCGTTTAGCCGCGAGCTTCTGCGAGCGCTGGGTTCGCGATCGCAGAAGCTCCGGCTAAACGACGGATTGTGGATCGTTATTCTCCGGCCGACCTTCGAGGTAGAACCAGTTGTGGATCGGCTTGAGGATGTCCAGCACCTCGCCGAGCAGTTTCGGATCGATCGGCGTGTCGGCCCACGCCACCCACTTCTTCACGTTCTCCGGATTGGCCGAGCCGACGATGCACGTCGTCATGTCCTCGTTGGCGATTGCAGTACTGCACGGCCAGCTGGGCGATGTCGACGCCGTGCGCGGCACAGTGGTCGGCCGCCTTCTTGCAGATCGGCGCGCACTTCCGGCGTCGCCTTGTGCCACGGCGGCAGCGGCTGCATTGGTCAGCAGCCGGGCCGAGAACGGCGCCGCGTTCATGATGCCGACGCCCTTTGCTTTCAGGTAGGGCACCAGGTCGGCGAGCATCGTGTTTTGCAGCGTGTAATGGTTGTACGACAGGATCACGTCCAGGTCGGTGCGGTCGAGAACGTAGCGGAAGATGCTTCATCGGATAGCCGCTGACGCCGATGAAACGCACCTTGCCCTGTTCGCTGGACCTTGCGCAGGGCCGGCAGCGTCTCGTCGACGATCTGGGCCATGTCCACGAACTCGATGTCGTGGCAGAGGATGATGTCGAGATATTCGACGCCCATGCGGTGCAGGCTGACGTCGACGCTCTCGACGACGCGGCGGGCGGAGAAATCGAAGTGGCGCGGGATCGTAACGGCCGAGCTTGGTGCCGAGATAGTAGCGGTCGCGCGGCACACCCCGCAGCGCGACGCCGAGCAGACACTCGCTCATGCCCCGGCCATAGTACGGCGACGTGTCGATGAAGTTCATGCCCAGGTCGAGCGCGACGTGAACGGAACGCAGCGCTTCGTTGAGGTCGACCGGGCGGAACTCCTGGCCGAGCGAGGAGGCGCCGAAAGTCAGCCAGGAGAGATTGCAGGCCGGTGCGGCCGAGCGGACGGAATTTCATGACGCCGTGTTCCCGAGAAGCCTGCCACAGCCGCATTATGTGCTGCCGACATGTGCCATTGTATGGCCGCGGCCTCGGGATGGCGCTTTCGACCACTTAATACGACAGTTCTGCCCCCCTCGCCCCGGTACTCCGGGGAGAGGGGTCGGGGGTGAGGGGTGAACCGCGGAGCAGTGTTCTGGTTCTCACCCCTCACCCCCGACCCCTCTCCCCGGAGTACCGGGGCGAGGGGAGAAGCGCTGTAGTATTAAGCGGCCGAGCAAGGCGTACACGCTTCCGCGTTCACCGGCTGATCGAGGAGATACCAAAGATCGGTGCCGATGGCGCCGAGAAGAGGAGCGAGCGCACTGGTGAGCAACTGCATGCGCCGCAACGATTGCCACACGAAACAGGAACTGTCCCACAGCAGACGTACGCGGTAGGCATCGCGCCCCATACGCTCGATGCTGACGCCGAAGCGCTCGGGCGGCGGTCCCATCAACGATACGTGTTCGGGCAGCTCCCAGAGACGTTCGCGGTGAACGCCTTGCCAGCGGAGATACATCGCGGGCAAGTGCGGCTCAAACGTGTCGTCGAAGTAGCAGCGGACAATTTCCGGCGCGGGCAGAGACTTAGGCATCGTGACTCCCTGTGAACACCCCTGAAGACGTGGCGGAGTGAACCGGGGTATGGGTATGCCCGCAAGGCTGAGATGTGTCAAGTGCGAAGGCGGCTCGTGAGCTTGTTCGCCGTTGCCGCAATATGATGACAATTCGCCTGCACAACCGGGAGAACCCATGACACCATCCGACATTGTCGAAATCGCTCGAGTTCGTGCGGAAGAAGACGAACGACCTGCTCGACACCGTAGCGAAGCAGCCGGACGCGGCGACGGTCCTCGGCTGGCGGCCGGGGCCAGGCCGTGCCCATATTGCCTGGCAGCTGATGCACCTCGCCGCCACGGATGATCGGCACCTGTACGTTCGGATGCAGGGTGGCGAACCGAAGGAGCCGGAGTACGTTCGTCGGTTCGCCGGCGGCAGCACGCCGGACGATGTCGTACCGTCGGTGGACGAAATCCGTCGTTATCTTGGCGAGCGGAGGAAAGAAATGCTCGACCACTTCCGCGGTCTGAATGAAGCAGCACTGGCGAGTAAACCGAACGCCCAGGCGCCGTGGACGTATCAGGAATGGGTGCGCGTGCTGGTTTGGCACGAGGCTCACCATCAGGGGCAGGCGCATCTGACCTTGAACCTGTACAAGGCGCTGCACGCCTAATACCACCGCTCTCCGCACCGTAACAACAGCCTTTTCTCCCCTCTCCCCGGTACTCCGGGGAGAGGGGAGAATACAGCAGCTTTCATGCTGCGTAGCGCCGTATACTTATACCACCGCTCTCCGCACCGTAACAACAGCCTTTTCTCCCCTCTCCCCGGTACTCCGGGGAGAGGGGTCGGGGGTGAGGGGATGAGCCGCGGAGCAGTGTTCGGGTCCTCCCCCCTCACCCCCGACCCCTCTCCCCGGAGTACCGGGGAGAGGGGAGAATACAGCAGCTTTCATGCTGCGTAGCGCCGTAGTACTTATACCACCGCTCTCCGCACCGTAACAACAGCCTTTTCTCCCCTCTCCCCGGTACTCCGGGGAGAGGGGTCGGGGGTGAGGGGTGAGCCGCAGAGCAGTGTTCGGGTCCTCCCCCCTCACCCCCGACCCCTCTCCCCGGAGTACCGGGGAGAGGGGGGAATACAGCAGCTTTCATGCTGCGTAGCGCCGTAGTACTTATACCACCGCTCTCCGCACCGTAACAACAGCCTTTTCTCCCCTCTCCCCGGTACTCCGGGGAGAGGGGTCGGGGGTGAGGGGTGAGCCGCAGAGCAGTGTTCGGGTCCTCCCCCCTCACCCCCGACCCCTCTCCCCGGAGTACCGGGGAGAGGGGGGAATACAGCAGCTTTCATGCTGCGTAGCGCCGTAGTACTTATACCACCGCTCTCCGCACCGTAACAACAGCCTTTTCTCCCCTCTCCCCGGTACTCCGGGGAGAGGGGTCGGGGGTGAGGGGTGAGCCGCGGAGCAGTGTTCGGGTCCTCCCCCCTCACCCCCGACCCCTCTCCCCGGAGTACCGGGGAGAGGGGGGCTACGCTGTATCGCGATTGCGTTTCGCGCTCGTTCTCGTCACTTCTTCATTGGCTCCGTCAGGTCCCAGAGGCGTACCGTATGGTCGGCGCTGGCACTGGCGAGACGAGTCCCCTGGGCGAGGAACGTCACGCACTGCACCCAGGCGGTGTGTCCCTCCAGTGCCTTAACGAGCTGACCGGTTGCCGGTGTCCAGAGACGTAACGTGCGGTCCTTGCTGGCCGAGACGAGCAGGGTGCCGGTTGGATGGAACGCCACGGAAGTGATCGCGCTGGTGTGCCCGGCGAGCGCCCGGATGAACTTGCCGTCGGCGACATTGAAGAGGTAGATCTGCCCGTCGGCGCCGCCGGCCGCGAGTGTCTTGCCGTCCGGGCTGAACGCAAGCGCGGTGACCGCGGTCGCGTCGGGCGGCGGTTGGTTGGGCATCGCCGGCACCGCCGCTTTCCCGTCAAGCGTCTTCTTGCCAGACGCCACGTCCCAGAGGTGCCAGCGGCCGTCGATGGCGCCCGCCGCGATCGTCTTGCCGTCCGGACTGTAGGCCACGGAGAGAAGCCAGTCGCCGGCACCGGTCAGCTTCGCGCCGCCTTGCCGGCCGCCGCGTCCCAGAGGTGAACCACCCCGTCGTCGCCCGCGCTGGCTAACGTCTTACCGTCGGGAGAAGCGGCCAGCGCCCGTATGGGACCGCCGGCCGTCAGCGTGTGCAGGATCTTCTCGGCGGGGAGGCTCCATACCACGACCTTACCGTCGAAACCAGCTGAGGCGAACCATTCGCCGACGGTCACTACCGCCGTCACAGGCCCGCGATGCCCACCCGTGACAACATTGGCTGAAGTGTCCGAACTGCGGACGCCGAGAGCAACGTCCTTGCGCCAGTAGCAGAGTGCATGGTTTTCGCAAGCGGCGACGAGAAGACCGAGGTCTTCATTCCAGGCCACGCCCAGAGCGGGGCTGTCGAAACCGCCGGCGATCCCATCGGGCCGAGCCAGGGCTGGGTTGATGGCCGGGTAGGTCGGCGTCTTCGGTAGGGGCGGCTGGCCTGGGGCGGGCAAACCGAACAACGCCAGAGCCAGAATGCCGCACGTCATTCGGTGAACGCGCATGGTGCCCCCTGTCTTACCGCTTACGGCTTGGCAGTCTGCCATTTCTCCCCTCGCCCCGGAGTACCGGGGAGAGGGGTCGGGGGTGAGAGGGTGAGCAGTGGAGCAGTGTTCTGGTACTTCCCCTCACCCCCGACCCCTCTCCCCGGTACTCCGGGGCGAGGGGAGAGCGCTGTAGTGCTAAGCCGGAAGCGGCGATGGTTACGCTCGCCGCACCGACTTGATAACCACGTCGGCGATCGGCACATCGCCGTGGCCGCCGCGGCTGCCGGTCTTGACGGCCTTGATCTTATCCACGACGTCCATCCCGAGGATAACCTTGCCGAAGACACAGTAGCGCGGCTTGTCGAGACTCTCGGCGTTGTCCACGACGTTGATGAAGAACTGGGCCGTGGCGCTATCGACGTTGTTGGTGCGCGCCATGGCGATGCTGCCGCGTACGTTGGATAGGCCCGATTCATTCTTGATCGGCGCCTTGGTCCCCTTCTCCTTCATGCCCGGCTCGAAGCCGCCGCCCTGGATCATGAAGTTCGAAATGACGCGATGGAAGATGGTGTTGTCGTAAAACTTATCATCCACGTAGGAGAGGAAGTTCTTGACGGTGATCGGCGCTTTCTCCTCGTTCAGCTCGATCTTGATCGTGCCGAGCGATGTGTCCATGACGACGACAGGTGCGGGCATCGGTGGGTTCTCCGAGAGAGAGGAATGGGGGTGCAGGGGCGATTCCCCTGCACCCGGAAACGGCGCCTTACTTGACGACGCGGACCGACTTGATGACCACGTCTTCCACGGGGACGTCCCCATGCGGTCCGACCGTGGCCGTCTTCACGTCCTTAATCTTATCGACGACGTCCATGCCCGCCGTCACCTTCCCGAATACGCAGTAACCCACCTTGTCGCGGGCATTGGCGCGATCCAGGAAGTTATTGTCCTTGGTGTTGATGAAGAACTGAGACGTGGCACTGTCGGGCACGGAAGTGCGGGCCATGGCGAGAGTGCCCTTCACGTTCGACAGGTTGTTATCCGATTCGTTCTTGATGGCTTCGCGCGTCTGTTTCTCCTTCATGCCGCTTTGAAAGCCGCCGCCCTGGATCATGAAGGTCGGAATGACGCGGTGGAAGATGGTGCCGTCGTAGTGCTTGTCTTCCACGTACTTCAGGAAGTTCTTGACGGTGATCGGCGCCTTGTCCTCGAACAGCTCGATCTTGATCGTGCCCATCGAGGTTTCCATGATGACGACCGGGTTGGCGGCGGACGCGGCGCCGGCGAACACTGCGGTGGTCATGAAGGTGAACAGGATGCGGTTCATGGGTTTCTCCTTGTGATGACGAATCCTGAGAGTGGGCGTGTCCTCTAGCACATCGTATCCGGCGCGGCGACTCAAGGAAAGAACGAGAGACGATCCCGTTTGGCCGCGAGCTTTTGCGAGCGTTGAGCATCAGCGCTCGCAGAAGCTCGCGGCTAAACGGGGCCGTCGCTTGCCTTGACGACGGCAGAAAGCCTGGATAAAGAGGCTAACATGGATCGCGATTCCCTCGAATCCTCGAGCGATCGACGATCCTCATCGATCGGGGGGCCAATTCGATGAACCGTTTCGCAGTGCGCGCATGGATCGCCGTTTTTCTCATCATTCCCACGGTAGCGCGGGCCGGCGATTGGCCGGGATGGCGCGGGCCGACCGGCCTGGGATACACCGACGAGAAAGACCTGCCGCTGAGCTGGAACGGCAAGACCGGCAAGAACATCCTCTGGAAAACGCACTTGCACGGCGGCGGCAAGAGCAATCCCGAATTCTCCAGTCCCGGTTGGTCCTGCCCCATCGTCTGGCGCGACCGCATCTTCCTCACCACGTCGGTCTGGCCCGCCGGCATGACCGAGAAGGAGCGGCGCGCAGACCATCCCCGCCCAGCACGTCCTCTGTTTCCAGGCCAGCGACGGCAAGCAGCTCTGGGACACCGTAGTGTCCGATCGGGCAAGTGTCTCGTCGATAACTTCTATCACGGCTACACGGTGCCCACGCCGGTCACCGACGGCAAGCACGTCTTCGCCCTGTTCGGCTCGGGCGTGATCGCCGCCCTCGATTTCGACGGCAAGATCGTCTGGCGCGAAGAGCTGCCGCGTCTCAAGGACGTCGATGGCGGCGTGTGCAGCAGCCCTATTCTTTACGAGGATAGCGTCATCATCCCCGGCATCGCGGACACGGGACTGTGCGCTCTGGAGAAAGCGACCGGCAAGGTGAAGTGGGAGCAGAAGACCAAGCGACCGCAACCGCATGGCCACGCCGGCCCTGATCCGCATCCAGGACAAGACTGCAGTTGATCCACTACGCCGGCGGCATTCAGGGACTCGACCCGGCCACCGGCGAACTGCTCTGGTTCTGCCGCGGCGTGACCTCGTCGCAGTCCTCGCCGGTCTTCGGCTCCGGTCTGCTCTACACCGATGCGGGCCGCGGCGGCAACAACTGCAACGCGGTCGATCCCACGGGCAAGGGCGACGTCAGCAAGACGCACGTGAAATGGCAGGCGAAGACGAAAACCGCCGCCGGCAGCTCGGCCATCGTCGTCGGCGATCACGTCTACCGAGGCAGCGAGCCGGGCATGATCAAATGCTGGGAGCTGGCGACCGGCGAGATGGTCTACGAGGAACGGATGCCAGAAGCTGACGCCGAGCGCCAGCCCCATCGCATGCCCGGACGGCCGCATCTATTTCGCCAGCCCCGGCAGGAGCTACGTCATCAAGGCCGGGCCGGCAATTCGAGCTGCTGGCCACCAACGACCTGGACGACGGCCCCGACTACACGACCCCGGCCGTGTCCAACGGGCGCATCTTCATCAAGGGGAAATCGTATCTGTGGTGCATCGGGAACAAGGAGTAAGAGGTTCTCACGAGCCGCGACCGTCAGGGACGCCGCGGCGCTCCCTGACGGTCGCGGCTCGTGAGAACTCCGGTCAGGCAGCGGCCGAATCCAGGTAGCCGCTGAATCCTTCCCGGGGGGTTTCGTAGAAGGTGTTCAAGAGCGTGTTGCGGACGCCGGCGCCGGCAGGAAGCAGTTCTCGTCCGTGCCAGCTTTTTCGGGATAGCGTGTTGTTCACCGCGAAAGCGTAGCCGCTGTTGGGCTGAAAAACGAATTGTTTGACCTTCGCAAAGCGCTGTTTCCAGTTGCCGAATGGCCAGGCGAGCAGCCTGCGCCGATAGAGGGCGGTTCCCAGGTCGAGCTGGCTGCGGTCGGCCGGCCAATACAGATGCATCGTGACGACCTTCTTGCGCGTGTCGGGGTGCGGCGGAATCTCGAAGCCATCCGTTTCGCGGTAGAGGGTCGGTCGAGAGTAGCCCGGGATTTCGCCGGCTGCCGACTCGGCCGTGCCATAGCGGAAGGCGAGGTCCCGGGCCAGCTTCGTAAACATCGCCCGTTTCAATGCCGGATCGGTCAACGCCACGGCGACGCCACGGAATAACTCCTGCTGAGCGATTGAGAGGCCCACCAGGTTGGCCGGCGTGAGCGCAAACATCGACCGCGTAAACTCACTACTGGTCCCATAGTGCCGTTCGGCAGCGCGACAGTATAGGCTCGGCTCCGGCAGGTGAGTGAGCAATTCGTCGTAGATGTCCCGAGGAAACACCTCTTCGAGATAAATGTGGGAAAAAGGCTTATCCAGGGCGGGCGTATTGGCGATCCTACCGAGCAAATGCTCCAGGATGTCGGTAGCGATTGCATTGTTGGAGGCCGCCAGAGTAGCCATGACTCTCCTTCCATGCACTGATTGGCTGCGAGTTTTGCACGGTGCAGGTGCGCAGGTTTATGTCGCCGCAACTCTTAACTTTTATTGCTCGAAAAAACAAGGCGGATTGGGAGGCAAGAAGCAAGGCTGCGAGGTGCGCTTCCTTGTTTGCGATGCGTATGGTACTTTTCTGCGTCATGACCGGGTCTTACCGCGAAAGGAGTTCGCAGCATGAGCGTTTTGCCGGATACCGACGAGCGCGTCCTCGAAAGCCGCAGCGCTCCGGCGCTGTTCGCCGAACACCTCGCGCTACACGTTTGCAGCTGCGCACGTGGCCGGCCGGCGTGTACTGGACATCGCCAGTGGGACCGGCTACGGAGCATCTCACTTGCTGGACGCCGGAGCCTCCGAGGTGGTCGGCGTCGATCTGGATAGCGCTGCGGTATTCTACGCTCGGGAACGCTACGATCGGGACGGGCTGCATTTCCTCCAGGGGGACGCTCATGATCCGCCCGTGGCCGGCCCCTTCGATGTGATCGTCTCCTTTGAAACCATCGAGCACCTGGACCAGCCGGAGAAGTTCCTCCGGACCTGTCGGAGCCTGCTGGCCCCCGGCGGCCTTTTCTTCGTGTCCACTCCGTACCGGCGAGAGGCAGACCCGGCTGTCCGCCCGGAGAATCCGTTCCACAAACAGGAATGGCGCACCGATGAATTCGCGGCTTTGCTTCGAACCGTGTTCCCTTCGGTGCAGATGTACGGACAGGCGTTAAAACTGGAGAAACGCCGTTTCCAGCTCAACCGCCGCTGGGCGGCGCCGCTGGCCTGGCTGCAGGGCCATCGTCTGCGCGATCCGTGGAACATCTATCGGCTGCCCGGACCCTGGTTCGCCGGCCTGTGGCACTCGTTTCCGGCTTACATGGTGGCGATCTGTCAGAATGGCCGAGAACGAACAAGGGGACGCCATTGCGTCCCCTTGTCCAAGCAGACCGTTTCCACCGATAGCGAATCGGAGTGCGTTACTATGACAGCGCTACCCTCCTCGCCCCGGTGCTCCGGGGCGAGCGGTCGGGAGTACTTCTCCTCCCCTCGCCCCGGTACTCCGGGAGAGGGGTTGGGGGTGAGGGGTGAGGACCAGAACACAGCCCCGCGGCTTTCCCCTCACCCCCAACCCCTCTCCCCGGAGTACCGGGGCGAGGGGAGGAAGTGTTACTTCAGCTGTTTGATCCACTCCTCGATCAGCAGTGCGCCGTTCTCGTCCACCACCGACGAGCCGACGCGCGGCATGCGCGGTGCATCGAGTCGTTTCATGCGCCACAACAGCAGCGACCGCTCCGGCGATCCCGGCACAAGGAGACCCGGGTCTTTCAGGTCGAACTTGCCGTGCCGCGGAGCGTCGCTCAGCGTCCTCGTGGCTTTTAAGTCCATGGTTGCCAGCAGCTCGAAATCCGCGTTGCCGCCGCCCCACTTCATGTGACAGTGGGCGCAGTTGGCGTGGAGGTAAGCCCGGGCACGGGCATCAAGCGGCTGGCTGCGATCCTCGTAGTTCGCCAAGCGTGGCAGCGCCTCCGGCGGTTTCGGCAACGGTGCCTTAAAGATGCCGAGATGCTCCAGCGTGCGCAACTGATTGGCGACACGGCCGCCGCCGTAGTCGTGATCCTTGTTCATCTGCACCGTGTTCAAGCCGAGCACATATTTCGCCGGCATGGTGTGGCACCCGATACATTCGGAACGGCTGGGGAAGTGCCAGGTCTGTTTGCGTTCTCCGCCCTTCTCCTTGATTGTGAACGACCGATCCTTGCCGTTCTTATCTATGAGGATCGCTTCCGTCTGCTCGTCGTTCCATTCGTAGGTGTAGCCGCGCCAGTAACCATCGCCGTACTCCTGGGTGCCGGGCCGATTCTCGAAGTGCAACAGGCGCGTCTCTAGTCGCCGCCTGCTGGCTGGGTTGCCGCGCTCCATTTCCAGCGAAAAGGTTTTCACGGCCACCGTGCCGTCCGGGAAGCGCCAGCCGGGTAGATGGCCTGGATGCGTGTTGCCGTAGGGATAGACGACGGTATCGAACTCGATCTGGCTGGTGCCCGGTAGTGCCAGGTAGCGCTCCTTCGTGGCACCGTCGGACCAGAGCTGGGCGTTGACGGTGTACGGTATCAAACCGGGAGCCGGCTTCAGCTCTTTCGTGGAAGTAAACAACCCGGTTTCGCTCAGCTTGCGCGGGAAGGGCGGACCGTCCGGCTGCTTCTCCGCGGGGACGAGTTGGTGAATCTGGCCGCCGGCAAAGTCGAGGTGGTACAGCTCGCCGGCCTGGTCCTCGCCGAAGCTGACGATGCGGAGGGCCGTCTGGGCAATCTCCTCGGCTTCGACGTGGCGTTTCCCCTTCTCTTCGCCGAGCCGCAGCCGCCAGACACGGCCGGTGTCGAAATCGCCGTAGATGTACCAACCGGCCATGTCCTTCAGCCGCTTGCCTCGATAGACGTAACCGCCCGTCAGACTCCGAAACTCCGAGTGGGAGTGCTCGAACACCGGCGGCAAGAACGGGTCCGGGCCTTTCGGGCGTTCGGGTCGGAAGTCGTGCGTGCCCTCCTTGACGCTCCAGCCGTAGTTGCCGCCCTTCTGGATCAGGTGGACGCTCTCCCACAAATCCTGGCCGACTTCACCGACCCAGAAGTTGCCGCTAGGGTCGAAACTCATCTTCCACGGCTGGCGGAGACCATACGCCCAGATTTCGGGGCGGGCGGTGCCGCGATCCACGAACGGATTGTCCTTCGGGATGCTGTAGAACTTGGGGCCGTTCACATCGATACGCAGGATTTTGCCGCGGACGTCGGAGAGGTCCTGGCTGGTCTGGTACTCGTCGGCGATCCCGCTGCCGTCGCCGGTGCCGATGTAGAGATAGCCGTCCGGACCGAACTTGAGGCAGCCGGCATTGTGGCCGCCGGACGGCCACCAGAAGAGGACACGCTCGCTGGCTGGGTCGGCCTGCGGCGGATCGCCCTTGACCTCGAACCGACTCACCCGCGTGCCGTTCGGCTTGCCGTCGCCGACGACGTAGGTGACGAACAGCTGGCCGTTCGTGGCGAACTTCGGGGAGAAGGCGATCGCATAAATCTGCTCGGCCTGCTTGATGTGCAACAGCAGATCAGCTTTCGGAGTTTTCGGATCGTTAAAGAAGGTGAAAATCTTGCCGCGCCGCTCGGCGACGGCAATCCGATTCCCACCGGGAAGATAGGCGAGGTCGAGCGGCTCGGCGAACGGTTGCAATTTGGGGAATGCGACAGCGGTTCGATACGGCGTGAGCGGCTCCGGTGAACCTTTGACGTGCGAGGTCGTCCACGGCACCCGCTTGTCGATGCCGACGGGTTTCTTGTCCGGGGCATCGGCGGCCGTGGTGGGGCCGAAAAACGACAGAGGTAGTAAGATTGCGGCGAACGAGAGAGGAAGGATCAGCCAGCGCATGACGGCACTCCGGGAACGCGATACGGACGACTTCAATTCGCGATTATCGCCCGGCGTTGTCGTCGCCGCCATAAGATTATCGCCGAATTGCCGTGATCCGTCGAAGCGTCTCTGGCGCTCCACCCGATTCAAATTCTCAGGGAGGCGCCGGGGTGCGCACCTCGACTGAATTGGCGTAACTTGGCGATTCGCTCATGATCCTTAGGGATAGGTTCTCTGGGGACAATCCGAGCGCCAGCGCTGTCATGTCCCTCGCCTTCTTACCCCAGGCAACCTTCGGAGGTAAACCCGGTTCGCAGAGCGCTGCGAGGGGTGTCTGGTGAACCTGGCCGGCACCGGGGAAATCCACGGCGATCTGTTCCAGAGAGTCGTAATCTTGGAGGTTGACGACATAGACCGGTAGCGACAGCGACTCCGAATGAAGCCTCTCGTCGAGAAGGTCCAGCAGGGTCAGATCGTACTGCGAATACGGAGCGACGGCGAGCAGAAGCCATATTCCCTGTTCGGGCTCGGCTTCTCGGTTTCGCCACCAGCGCAGATGACTGCGCTCGACGGCGTCCGCCAGGCCTTCCGAGGCGCGCCGTTGTTCTTCACTCGGAGTGGATGACGTGTCGTTCTTGAGGAGGTCTCGGAAATGAGTCATGGCTTGGAATACCTCACGTTCCCATCGTGGACCCACTGACCACCGCTCACGAGGATGCGACGAATCTCACTCGATTGCACGCCATATTGTCCCAAGACCACCTGGTCGATCGGCACGGAATTCGTAATTACGCGATCCACGGAATCGTCGTTGATCGGCAGCTGAGTGTTTGGGCAAATGAGAAAGTCATGTCCTTGCAGCGCCAGTTCCTCCAGTGTTTGGCCCGTCATCGAAGAACCCCAGGAGACGGACAACGCTTCGGGGCGCTGCTGATTGACAACTCCTGGCACTTCCCCTTCCCCGCCGAGGTTGATGGTCGTGATCGGGCGACGATTCGTCACGAAGCACCTTTATTGCCATGGGAAAAATGTGCCAGGAGAGCGCTGGCCATCATCCCCCTTCCACTCGCAAACATCGCGCAATCTGCCGCACCGCCTGCCGCAATCGCTGCTCGTTCTCGACCAGCGCCAGCCGCAGATAACCCTCGCCCGCCTCGCCGAATCCGCGGCCCGGACTCACCGCCACCTCGGCTTCGTCCAGCAGCTTCATGGCGAAGTCGATCGAGCCCAACCGCTCACGCCATTCCTGCGGATAGCGAGCCCAGACGAACATGCTGGCTTTCGGTGGCACCACGTCCCAGCCGATGCGTTGCAAGGCGTCCACCAGCACATCGCGCCGTCGTTGGTACTCCAGGGCCTGCGCTCGACCAGTTCCTCGCCATGCCGCAGCGCGATGATGCCGGCGATCTGAATCGGCTGGAAGATGCCGTAGTCGTAATAGCCCTTGATGGTGGCCAGGGCGCGGACCATCTCGGCGTTGCCCGCGCAGAAGCCGAGCCGCCAGCCGGCCATGTTGTAGCCCTTGCTCATCGTCGTCGTCTCGACGCCGACTTCCTTCGCCCCCGGCACACTCAGAAAGCTCGGCGCCTGGTAGCCGTCGAAGCACACGTCGCCATAAGCGAAATCGTGGATCACCATGAATCCGAAACGCCGGGCCAGCTTGACCACGTCCGTGAAGAAAGTCGCGCTCGACGACCGTGGTGCTGGGGTTGTGCGGATAGTTGAGGATCAGCACCTTGGGCTTCGGATAGAGGTGCTCGCACACGTTGGCCACGTCGGACAGGAAGCGATCCGGCTTCGTGCAATCGAGGCTAATGACGTTGCCCGAGGCCAGCGCGACGGCGTAAACGTGGATGGGGAACGACGGCGCCGGCACGATGGCAGTGTCGCCCGGCCCGAGCAGAGCCAGGCACATGTGGCTGAAGACTTCCTTCGAGCCGAGGCCGGCGATGATCTCGGTGTCCGGATCGAGCTGGGCGCCATGGCGGCGGGCATAGCGCAGGGCCACTTCACGCCGCAGGTTGTGCAGGCCGTTGCTGACGGAGTAGCGATGGTTGCGCTCATCGCGGGCGGCTTCGCACAGCTTGTCGATCACCTGCGGATCGGGCACGTCGCTGGGGTTGCCCATGCCGAGGTCGATGACATCGATGCCGGCGCGGCGCTTGGCAGACTTGAGGGCATTGATCTTGCCGAACAGGTACGGCGGCAGCCGCTTGACGCGCTCGGCCACGTTGATCTGAAACGGCGTCTGGACGGTGTTCGGTTCGCTCTGCATGATGAACGTCGGCCCACGGAACACGGGCGAAACGAGCCGCGGCGGCCCGCTGATCTCTTGAGGATAACATCGGCGGTGGTGCGTGTCAGCGCCGGGAGCAAGACTCACACGGGCTTAGCGGCTAAACTGCCTGGAGGACGAATTTTCAATTCGTCCGGATCGTGGACGAATTGAAAATTCGTCCTCCAGGCAGGCTAGCCGCAAAGCCACTCCCATGGCCAGTATTCGCGTGATGACCGCTGCCGATCTGCCACTGCTGATACGACTGCGCGACCAGGCCGGCTGGAACCAGATCAAGTCCGACCTGTGTCGCTTCCTCGCCATCTCAGCCGGCGGATCCTTCGTGGCGGAATGCGACGGCGAACCAGCGGGCACAGTCTGCACCTTCGTCTTCGGCTCGACGGCCTGGATCGCGATGGTTCTCGTGGAGGAATCCCTGCGCGGCCGCGGCATCGGCACGGCACTCATGCGGCACGCCCTGACGTATCTCGACGGACTCGGCGTCAAACGCATTCGGCTGGATGCAACGCCGATGGGTCGCCCCGTTTATGAGAAGTTCGGTTTTGTGGCGGAATACAACGTTCTTCGGTACGCTGGTGTGGTTCCGCACATCCCCTCTTCTAACGCGGTCCGGGAGATCGGCACAGAGCCACGCGAACGACTCGAACAGGTTTGTCGGTTCGACGCTGCGATAACTTGCGCGTACCGTTCAAATATGCTGCGCAAACTCCCTCGCCAGCGTTCGCGATTCCGGATCATCGAGAATAATGGCACGATCGACGGTTACATTAGTCTTCGGCCAGGGGCTCGTGCCTTTCAGATCGGCCCATGCCTGGCGACGGCCGCGTGTGGCGGGTTATTATTCGACTGGGCTTTCTTTTGGACACAGACGGCGCCCGTCTACGTGGACATTCCGGAAGACAATCGCGCTCCGATCGCAGCTGCCGAAGCCATCGGTCTGCGCGTCCAGCGCACGTTGACACGAATGTGTCGTGGCCCGCGTCCCGCCGAGCGGTCCGAGTTGATCTGGGCATCGTCCGGGCCGGAAAAAGGATAAGGCGTTCCGACATGACAACCACCATCACCGACGAGGCCGATCTCGAGGATCGTCTGAGCGAACCCTCTCCGGGCGCGGTTGAAACGCTGCGGCGCCTCGACGGCGACATCCTCCTACTCGGCGCCGGCGGCAAGATGGGGCCGACCTTGAGCCGTATGGCCCGTCGTGCCAGCGACATTGCCGGAGTGCGCCGCCGCGTTGTCGCCGTGTCGCGCTTCGGCGATCCGCGACTCGTCGAGGCGCTAAATTCGCACGGCGTCGAAACCATCCGTTGCGATTTGCTCGACGAGGAGCAACTCGCACAGCTGCCGGACGCGCCAAACGTCGTCTTCATGACCGGGATGAAGTTCGGCGCAACTGGACAACCGTGGCTGACGTGGGCGATGAACGTCTTTCTGCCGGGAATCCTGTGCCGAAAGTATCGCAGGAGCCGTATCGTCGCTTTCTCGACCGGGAACGTCTATCCGTTGACACCGGCGGCGCGCGGCGGCTCGACGGAAGACGATGCACCTGCCCCGGTCGGCGAGTACGCCCAGACGGCGCTCGGCCGGGAGCGCATCATCGAGCGTTTCAGTCGATCGTTACAGATCCCGGTCGTGCTGCTGCGGCTAAATTATGCCGCCGAGCTGCGCTACGGCGTGATCGCCGACGTGGCCCGGAAGGTATGGACGAACGAGCCCGTCGATCTGACGATGGGCTGCTTCAACGCCATCTGGCAGGGCGACGCCAACTCGATGGCGCTCCAGGCGTTCGACCACTGCGCTAGCCCGCCCACGGTCCTCAACCTCGCAGGACCGGAGGTACTGAGCGTGCGGCGGTTGGCGGAAGAGTTCGGCCGGCGGTTGGGCAAATCCGTGATATTCCGCGGGGTCGAAGCGGCCGACGCCCTGCTGAGCAACGGCCAGCGCGGCCATCAGCTGTTCGGCTATCCTCGTGTCCCGGCACGGCAGCTGATCGAGTGGGTGGCCGACTGGATAAGCCGCGGCGGCGCGAGCTTCGACAAACCTACGCATTTCGAGACGCGCGATGGGGCATATTAGCCTGGATTGCGCACCGTCCAATACACGCCTGACGCGCAAGCGAAGAGCAGGCAGGTAGCTACCTTCGCTTGCCCCATATTCCGCACCCTTGTTTTCACGGCTCCATGCTGCCACCCTTGGGGTGCTTTTTTTATCTTACGCGCTGGTCAATGCCCCGTAGCCCTTGTCTCGGTTGCCTACAATGGCGCTGCGTGAAACCGCGGAAGCGGTGCGCGCAAGGCCGAGGGCCTTGGATGAGCCTCGGCGACAGGGTTGCGGAATATGGGGCTTGCGCGTCAGGTTGGTGTGAACAGCGCGCCCGCCATTTCGCTTGGCCGGGTGCAATTCTCGTTTGTACTATCCCCCTCGCCCCGGAGTACCGGGGCGAGGGGGGTAGGAAACGTCACCGGCCCGCCGCGCCGGAACAAGTTCCGGAACGTGGCGGGCCGGCGGTGTTGATCCCTTTGGCATTCCGCTCAAGCGGGTAGGCCGATGGCCCGTGCGATGCGGCTGAAGAGGCCTCCCCCCGTTGCCGGGACCGCTGCCGCAGCCTTGGCGTCCTTCTTTTCGCCGTGGCTCATCAACATGTTCACGATTTGGTCGAGGTCTTTCACAATGCGTGAACGCGGCACGGTAGCCTTCAGCGGCTTGCCCGTGTTATGCGCCGCGTTGACCGACGCAAAATCGTTGCCGACCGTCAGCAGTTTCTTGACTTGCAGCAGGCTCTCCAGTTTATCCAGGCTGTATTCCTGGGCCTTGTAGTTGTAGCGGTTGACGACGAGATGGATTGGCCGGCCGTCTACCGGCGTTTCCGACAGGTTCGTCCGCCCGAGCATGTCCAGCACCAGCCGCAGCGAACGCAGCGACGGCAGCGTCTGCTCCGCGACCAGGACGACCTGGTCGGCGGCGGCCAGCGTCTGCACGTACACTTCATCGTTCGTACAGGGCACGTCCAGGACCACGATGCGGCAGAGCCGGCGCAGGTAATCGAGCATGCGGTTGACGTCGAGCGCCGACACTTCCAGCGGCATGATCTGCCGATGCGGACCGGACAGGATGTCGAAATTCGGTTCGATGTTCGTCAGAGACTGCTGGACAACGTGCAAATCCAGCTTCACGCTGTTGGCGAGCAGATCGTGAATGACGTACCTCGGCTCGACGTTCAGGTACGTGGCCAGCATCCCCTTCTGGAACGCCATCTCGGCCAGGATCGTGTGCTGTTTCGTCTTGCACATGATCTGGTACGCGAGGTTCAGCGCGAGGCTGGTCGCGCCGCAACCGCCGGTAACGCCGGAAATGGCGATCATCTTGGCGTTCGGAATGTCGAAGCCGTAGTCCTGCCCGATAGCTTCCATGGCCAGCCGGAAATCTTCCTCGTCGAGCGGAGTCGGCACGACCTGGGTAGCCCCGGCGCGATTGGCCAGCAGCAAGAGGTTGTACGACTTCCCTGTACAGCCGTCTACGAGCGTCAGGATCGGCCAGTCGGCGAAAGTACGCCGCAAGTGCTGCAGGTCTTCGAGGTCGTCCATGCTCTTCAGATGAAAGATCATGAGCCGCACCTCGTCCTGCGTCCAGCGGCAGTTGTCGATCACGTCGCTGGCACGGTTAAACTCTCCTTCAGCCACTGCCGGATGGTTGTGCAGCACATTCCGCAGGGTGGGGAGCAGCATTTCGCTGCAATTGACCAGGATGGTTTTCAGGGGATACATGAGTGTCGTCCGCTCCGAATCGAGGGAATCATCCACCGAGGACGGTCATACCAACCAAAACTAGCTCACGTTGCGCGGGAAAACAAATCGGAGTGAACTAAAGCGTGCAGGAAAAGAAGGAAACGGTAAGAATTACACACCGGCGTTGACAGGTGGCTCCGCCGAAGGTAGATCGTGTCGCCGGATGGGGCCGTCGCCCGGATGAAGAGGAGGCTGTGATGCGCGCGTTGTTGAAGTTACTGGTGGTCGTGCTGATCGTGGCGGCGAGTCCCTGGACCGCACGGGCCGGCTGGGGCATCGGCGTAAACATCGGTGTTCCCTACCCCTATTATCGGCCTTACTACCCCTATTATTACGGGCCTTATGGCTACTATGTGGTGCCGCCGCCGGTAGTGGTGGCCGCCCCCGTGGCGCAGGCGGTCCCCGTCGCGCCGCCGGTCTACCCGCGCCCTCTCCTGGCGCCTCGGCCGAGATCGCCCAGCCGCCATCGACCCTGCCTGCCGTGGCGACTGCCTCGGGCGAAGTGGGGAGATACCTGGCGCAGCTGAGCAATGCGGACCCACAGGTTCGCGCCAGTGCCGCCGTGCAGCTGGGTCGCATGAGGGTGCGTCAGGCGATCGATCCGTTGAGTCGTGTCCTGGGCACGGACAGCAGTCCGGCGGTGCGTGAAGCTGCTGCCCGCGGGCTGGGGTTGATCGGCGCCCCGGGTGGTTTGGGTGCGTTGCAGCGTGCCGCCCAGGCCGACGACGACCGCGAGGTCCGCCATAGCGCCCAGTTTGCCGCGGAGGCGATTCGAGCGAGTTTGCGAGGACAGTGAGTTCACGAACCGCGACCGTCAGGGGTCGCTCCCTGACAGTCGCGGTTCGTTATTACCCCTCTTGCACCGCATTGCGGTTCCACGCGGGGATCTCGACCACAATATCGCAGGAGCCGTTCGGCACACACTGACAACCGAGGCGCGATTCCATCGTCAAGCCGCGTGCGTCTTCGAGTTGATCCAGCTCGTCATCCGTCGGTTCGTTGCAGCTTTTCATTCCCTCCCGGACGATGACGTGACAGGTCGAACAGGCGCAAACGCCGCCGCAGGCGTGATCGAGCGCGATCCCGGCGGCGAGCGCAATATCGAGCAGGCTGCCAGGCTCGCCGGTGCGGCCGTAGGGCAGCCGCGCCGGGTCCACCTCGAACGTCGTGTTCATCGGTAGAAACTTGACGCGGTACTTTTTCTTCGGCGGTTCGGCGTCCGCGGGCTTGATATAGGGGTTATGTCCGGCCATCAGCTCTGTTCCTCAGGGGTCGAGGCACCAACGACATTCTCCCCTCTCCCCTGTACTCAGGGGAGAGGGGTCAGGGGTGAGGGGTGAGATCCAGAATATAGTCTAGTGCCTCACCCCTCACCCCCGACCCCTCTCCCCTGAGTACAGGGGAGAGGGGAGGAGATCTGTCGTGCTGGTTCGGCCTCTCCTTTCAAGTTAGCGATGGGCGCCGCGGGGTACAACGTGACTCGCCCGGATCGCCGCTTGCGGCTTGGCAGTCGCTTCCTGCTAAGCCGCAAGCGGCGAGGCAGGTCTCACTTCTTCGTTGCAAAGAGCCGCGCCGTGCCTTACGTTCGTGGCAGGTCGAGAACCACCATTAACCGCGAGGAGAGTCCCTCATGAGTCGCAGTCGCTGGCCGCTGTTCGCCGTCGTTGTCTTTCTGGCGAGCGGGTTTTTCCTGCACGCTGCCTACGAGGCGGATGGATACGTCCCTCTCTTCAACGGCAAGGACCTTACCGGCTGGAAGGTGCCCGAGGGCGATAACGGGCACTGGAAGGTCGTGGAAGGAGTCATCGACTACGACGCCCGAAGCGAGTCGAAAATGGACAAGAGCCTGTGGACGGAGAAATCCTACGGCGACTTCGTGCTGATGATCGAGTGGAAACTGAAGAGCGCGCCGGGCCTCAAGCACGCGGTGGCGGTCATCGGGCCGGACGGCAATCCGACCAAGGAAACGGTCGAGATCAACGACGTGGACTCCGGCATCTACCTGCGCGGCAGCCCCAAGAGCCAGGTGAACATCTGGAATTGGCCGTGCGGTTCCGGCGAAGTGTGGGGCTATCGTACCGATCTGAAAATGCCGGCCGAGGTGCGCGCCGCCGTGACTCCGAAGAAGAAGGCCGACAAGCCCAACGGCGAGTGGAACAAGTTCGAGATCACGATGAAGGGCGATCGACTCTGGGTGAAACTGAACGGCGAAGAGGTCATCAGCAACGCCCAGCTGCCCGGCGTGGCGAAAGAAGGACCGATCGCTTTGCAGCACCATGGCGCGTGGGACGCCAAGACCGGCAAGTGGACCAGTCCACCGGCTCTCGTGCAGTTTCGCAATCTCTACGTCAAGGAGCTGAAATAACGTGTCGCCGCTTGCGGCTTAGCAGTCAGTTCCGCTATGCCGCGAGCGGCGTCAGATCACTCCGCATCGTCTGCACACAGCCGATCCACCACGGCCATCAGCCCCTCGAGTTCCTCGAGCGACTTGGCGAACACCTCAGTAGCGCCGGCCATGCGGCAGCGCATGGCGTTGACGAAACCGCTCTGTTCGGTCAGCAGCACGACGGGTACATGCGCGGTCTGCCGTTCCTGGCGCAGCAGCTTGCACAGCTGATAACCGTCCTGTCCGGGGAGAGTCACGTCCAGGAGGATCAGGTCGGGAATACCTTGCTCTCGAAGATTAGAAATTGCCTCGGTGCCGTCCGCCGCCGTCCGAACGGCGTAATCGTTCTGCTCCAGGAGGTAGGCGATGATCTTGCGGACCATCGCGTTGTCGTCCACCACCAGGACTCTCCGTCGGCCTTCGTCCACCTCGCCCGTTAGTGCGGCCTCGGCCACGGCGTCCGGCTCGGGTTTGCGACCCTGGTCGCGATAGGTTTCGAGGGCGGTCCGGGTCCGCGCGTTGTCAGGGTTGATCTCGAGCGCCTGCTCCAGGGCCGCGACGGCTTCCGCCGGCGTCTCGGCCACGCCCGCCAGCCAGACCCAGGCTTTTTCGCACTCGGGGTCGTCGGCCACGGCGTGACGCAGCAGGGTTCGGGCCAGGGCCACGTCGTTCGCCTTGGCGGCAGCCACGCCGGCACGGACGCGCGCCGCCCGAGCTGCCGGCAGGGCCTTCTCGTGTTCGGGATTCAGTGCGAGAATGTGATCGAGATGCTCGAGGGCATCCAGCGGCGAATCGGCGACGCTGGCCAGCCAGAGGCGCGCACTGTCGTTGTCCGGGTCGAGACCGACGGCGTCGAGGAACAGCCCGCGGGCGCGTTCCTTCTCACCCGCCCGAGCCGCAACGACACCCTCTTTGACCAGTTCCAGACTCTGAACGTGTGACACGTACGTCCTCCCTCGCCCAGCGCAGACACTCGGCCGGGATCGTTCCTGTCCCGTCCGGGCTGAATTCCTATTCCTACTCTGGAACAACTTTCGCCGGTTGTCTAATTTCCGGGAGGGTTGCCGGCTTCGTCCGGTTCTAACAAACCGGCTGGTAGACCAAACTTCTCCTTTGCCGAGGCGTCATCGTGTCGCGGAAAAAAAAGAAACGTAAGCCTCCACCCATGCGTCAGGTCATTCCGTTTACGCCGCGCAGTTCTGGACCTAAATCTTCACCCCGGTTCGCGCCGGCACGCCGGTGCGCGTCAAGCATGGCGTGCATGATCCGGATTTCCCGGAATTGGACCTCAGTGGCTGGACGGCAACTGTTCTCAGCGTGGATGCCGATCAGGATCCGCCGAATTGCGAATTACGCTGGACCGACGAGACGCTGCAGCGCATCGACCCGGCCGTGCGCGAGCGCTGCGCACAGGAAGACCTGTTTTTTGAGATCATCTGGCTGGGCGAACACGACCTGGAACCGGACCCGACTCGCTCCGTCGAACATCCCGAGCGACCACGGCTGGACCGACCAACGCCGCCGCCTTGGCTGGACGAGCAGGAGAACCGTATCCGGGCCGCGCTCAGTGTTCCAATCGGCGGCGAAATCCCCATCGTCAGCATGGAGTCGCTGCCGGTCTATCACAAGTATCTAACGGCCCGTCTGATCTTTCCGCTGGCCTGTCGGCTAGTCGATCCGGACGAGGAAACTGAGCAGGAACGGGTGACCCTGGTTGGCCTCCCGGTTGTCGCGGAGGACCCGCGCTACGGCCTGCTTGCAGAAATCCGGCGCGGGGATGAGCAGGACTTCGTGCCGCTCTGGCGCTCTCCGTGGAGGGGTCTTCAGAAGCCCATCAGATCGTCGAGGATTACGCGTTCTGGTTCTGGAGCCATAGTCCCATTGTGGACGTGAGTGGGGGATCGCCTTTCGCTTCAGGCACGGCCAGCCCGATCTGGTCCACGATCAAGGCAGCTGCGGCCTACGGCGCCGGCTGTGGAGCGACGACCGGCGCACTTCTTACGACGCAAGGGAATACTGCCCTTCACGCGATGTGGATTGGGCTGGGAGTGCTGGGCCTCGCCGGTTGGTTTGCCGGGGGACGCTTCGGCCGGGTGTTCGGTACGATCAATGGCATACGCTTCGGCCACCTTTATGGCGGTTTCTTCGGCACTCTGGCGGGCGCGTTCATCGGTGCGGTGATCGGCGTGATGGTGGTCGGAGCGCTGGGGACGATTCCGGGCGCCATGCTGGGTTCGCTGGTGGGGACTTTTCTGGCCTCGAAAAAGTGGGAGCCGATCGGGCGCAACAGCTGGGCGGCGCTCGGAGCATGCATCGGCGGCCTGGTGCTGGCGACGTGGACAGACCGCGAGCAGGCGTTCACCGGCGCACTGATCGGCGCCGGGACAGGTGGCTTGCTGGCCGCTCTGGTCGTGATGCTGATGCTGGTGACGCTGGGATTGGCAAGCCGGGGAGTCGCGGTGAAGTCGCCGCTTGCGGCTTGGCAATCGGGATGTGCGAAGCCGCAAGCGGCGGCTCCGTTATACCTTCGCCACCACGTTGATCCGTCTCCCCTGGCGGTCGAAGGTGACGACGCCGTCGGCGAGAGCGAAGAGCGTGTCGTCCTTGCCGCGGCCGACGTTCCGGCCGGGGTGGTAGCGCGTGCCGCGCTGCCGGACGATGATGGAGCCAGCGGTCACGATGCCGCCGCCATAAACCTTGATGCCCAGGCGCTGGCTGTTGGAGTCACGACCGTTGCGGCTGGAGCCTTGACCTTTCTTATGAGCCATCGTTGCCTCACTTTTGCGGGCGGCGAGCGATCTCTGTCGTTCCCATCGACAATATCAACTGCGGGGGAGAACGACCAGAGCAAGGGCACAGCGGCCGCTCACTTCAGGCCGGGGATGTCGAGCGTGGTGCCGCGATACACCCACGTCGCCGGCGGCTGGAACTGAATCTCGCTCGATTTCATGTCGAAGCGATCACCGATCCGCTTGAAAGCCAGCTGGAGCGTCTTGCGTCGAATCACCTTCCGCGTGTCCGGCGGGATCGGGTCGGTGATCGCATAACCGTTCGACAGACCGGAGATGAAGATGTCGTAGAAGTTCGAGTCGGGATCGACGTCGTCCCAGATGGCGACGCCGGTCACCGACCGCATCACGGCGTCCTTCTCCAGCGAGGGTGGAATCGCATCGCTGGAGATGGAAAAGGAGTTCTTGATCTTGTAGTAGTCTTGCGGATCTTCGATTACCCGGATGGCCTCCTGGACCGTCGGCAGGAACTGATCGCGATGGCGCGTGTTCTTGTCGCGGGTCACCAGCTCGAACTGCGGGAAAATGGTACGCGGTTTCCCGGTCCGGTTGAACACCTGATACCAGAGATACCAGCACACCTTCTTCCCGCGCCGGAACCTCAGCCACGATGAGGCGCGGATCCTTGAAGCGGAAGTGGAGTATCCAGTAATCGTCGTTCGGCTCTGGGGGAAAATCCTTATGCACGCCGCGGTCTTGCACGTTCGGCCCCGGCTTGACTTCGCGCACATTGGGCTGCGGTTGCTGCCCAAGCGTCAGGCCGGACAACGATAACCCCACTCCCAGAGCGAGAACTTCACGACGATTCGGTGTGCCGGTCATCGAACCCTCCGTTTCGCGCTGCGAAGTGCGCACGACGAACGCCTGACGTGACGGACACACGTTTATAGCAGGAACTCGACTCGACGGTCAAGAGGAGAGCGCCGATAGCGTCAAACCGGGAGCGGCAGTTCATTGCAATTCGCGTTGCTCCGGCGACGTTCTCTTCTCCTCGTTTTTTGCCGTGTCTCCGTTCGCCGACGGCGGTGCTTCGGTGTCCTTGCGGACCACTTTGTCATCCTGTAGCTTCTCCTCCTTGTTCGGCGTCTCTCCGTTTGGCGGCGGCGCTTCGGTTTCCTTGCGGACCAGTTTTTCATCCGTGGACATGTGTTCGGCGATCTTGCGGCCAATGATCGGCAGTTCGTTCGGATTGCCTTCGGTCACCGGCTTGCGCAGGAAATGGATCACCAGGTAGATGCCGAAGGCGGCGATCCCAACCATGATGACGATGGGCAGGTTCTCGACGGCCTTATGTTCGACTTGCTCAAGGTAAGTGCGGAACTGTACGCCAAACCAGTAAGCGAGGAAATAGAGCAGGCTGTTGCCGAGAACGGCGCCCAGGGCATCGGCCAGAACGAAACGCGGCACCGGTAAGCGAAGGATCCCGGCCGTGAGGAACAGCGGCAGCCGAAAACCGGGCAGCAGCCGACCGAACAGCAGGATGCTGAGACCGTACTCATGAAAGTTCTTTTCGATGCGCTCCCGCTTGCTCGCGGGGATCATCCAACGTATCCAGCGATAATCGAGGAGTTTGGAGCCGAAGATGCGACCGAAGGTGTAGAGAAAGACATCGGCGATGAGTACGCCCGCAATGCATACGGGCAGCATCAACCACACCATCACGCCGTAATTAGCCTGGTATTTTGCGGTCCATGCGCCGGCCCCGACGATCAGCACCTCCTCCGGCAACGGCGCCCCGAGGCCGGCGATGACAAACGAGCCAAACGCGATGGCAAGATCACGGAAATAGTCCGGGTCGAGCAACAAGGCGGGCCTCCCTTCGCCCCCATCGCGGATGGGCGACGATGTGCGGATCGCTTTTCACAATTATGGGAAACGTCCGCGCATTGGGGAAGGGCAATCGGGAGACGGAAGGGAGCCGCACCTCCGTTTACGTTTCGCGGCCCGAGAAGGGGGCGTGAAACGTAAACGAGAAACGGTCGCGACTCGTGGACCGGTCACTCCTTCTTCTCTTCGATCGCCTCCTTGACGGGCTGGACAAAGTAGGTCTGATTGGTCTTGCTCTCGGCCTTCATCTTGGCGGCATAATCGTCCGCTTCCTGCTTCTGCGGATAAGCGAACGTGTGGACTGCGCTGGTTGGAGTTGTTGAAGACGCCCCAGACCACCCGCATCCGGACGTGCTTCGGCGTGCGGACGCGCTTCGGCTTTGGCTCCTTGACGACCTTCTTCTTTTTCTTGACGGGGACTTCCTCTTCGTCCTCGGCCTCCTCCGCAGGCTCCTCGTCGCTCTCCTCGGCGGGTTCCGCTTCGCCTTCTTCCTCGTCGGCTTCTTCCTCGTCGTCGTCTTCTTCTGTTTCCGCGGGTTCTTCTTCGCGTTGCCGGGCCTCAGCGGCGTCGAACTGGTCCCGCAGTTCCCGACGGTTCCGGATACGTGCCATGCAACCTCTCCCACTCCTGGGGGTTATTCTTCGCGCGTCCCAAACGGCGTTCCCGATTAACCTAGCCGGTGCCGGGGCGAGATGCAAGACCTTCTCGCGGGGACTGGTTCGGCCAGCGCCCTGGGGCTATCATACTCCCGATCGTGTCTGAGCATGAATTACTCACCACAAAGGCAAAAGGACACAAAGGAAGAGCGATCGGGATGATGGGACGGGAGCTATCGAACAGTTCGTTTACCTTTCTGCCCAAACATCGAGTGTAACTTCTCCCTCGGTCTTTCTTTGTGACCTTTGTGCCTTTGTGGTGAATAATCCGAGTTAGGTTCCATCGCATGAGGGCGGCTATGGCGGAATTGCGTCGGTTCGGCATCGCGGAGTTACTCTGGCTGCTCCTCGTGCTGGTAGCGGCACTGGGGCTGCGCGGCGCCTTCCTGATGGTCCACGCGGACTATGGACGTGAGGATCCGCCCGTGCATGTTCAGGACGCCTCGCCGGAACTGGATCTCAAGGATCGTCCGAGCGAGATCAAATCGCTCTTCCACAATCTAAAGGACCACTCCTGGTTCGGCACGCTCGCACCGTTCGCGGATAAGGAAGAGCAGACGGCCCACGTCGCTCCCGGTTTGCCGTGGCTGTTGAGCGGACTGGCCAAGGTGATCCCCGACGATCACTTCGAGAAGGTAGTCCGCTGGCTGAACGCCGTACTCGGGGCGGTGACCGCCGTCCTCTATTTCCTGTTCGCTCGCCGGGCCTTCCGCAGCACGGCAGTCGCCACGGTCGCCGGCCTGTTCTGCGCGGCGCACCCCTTCTGGGTGGTCGATACCGGCCTGTACGAAGACGGCGTTCTGACGGCATTCCTGCTCGGCCTGGCTCTGCTGCTGGGAGTGCGGGCGGCCCAGACCGGCGGACCGTTTGCCAGCCTGATGTTCGGCTTGACGCTGGCTGGTCTTACTCTTGTGCGGGGAGCCTTGCTGCCGTTCGCCTTCGTCGCCCTGGTCTGGTTCCTGCTTCGCAGCCGAACCCTGGCCCGCGGCTGGCTGTGCGCCCTGCTGGCCTTCCTCGGCTTCGCCAACGGTCTGGCACCCTGGGCTGTTCGCAACGTGCAAGTCTTCAAGGAGCCGGTGCCGATCGTCGATTCCGTTTACCTGCATTTGTGGATCGGCAACAACCCGAAGGCGACGGGTGGTCCGCTGACTCCCGCGATGCTGGAGACCTGCGCCGCGGGAGAAGTTGCGGGACGACAAGGGAAAAGCGCTGCCGCAGCCGGACCGGTACGCCAAGTTGGCCGGGGCCGTCGTGGATGAGATTCGTGAGCATCCGGTAGAAACGATCCAGCGGCGCATCATGGCGGGGTTGTACTTCGTTTTCGGCGAGCGGATGTTCGTGGATGGCCGCCTGGCGGAGGGGGAGACGCCGTTCTGGCTGCGAATGAGCCTCCACGGCGTCCTCCTCGTGATGCTGATGCTGGCGGTGCTGGGTTGGCGCTGGAGTTACGGTTGGCGGCTGGATGCGCTGCCCGCGTCGTTAGCGTTGCTCTGGGTGCCGCTGCCCTACCTGCTCAGTCACGCCGAGCTGCTGTCCGGTCCGCGACTGCCGCTCGACGGCGTCCTGCTGACCTTCGCCGCCTTCGCCCTGTGTGCCATGATGCCGAAAATTGGCCGCGAACTGCGCGAGGCGGCGCCGGATCAAGTGGAAGCGGCGTAAATACTGAGCACGCAGCGCAAGCAAGTGGACACTTGCTTGCGCTGCGTGCTCAGCTAAACACCGGCTTCCACCCCTCGTGCCGCAAGCAGCAGACCGAGGTACGAGCGCCGCTCCAGCGCCGTCAAGCCGAGCGCCTGCGCGGTCTCTTCCATCACCGTCCGGGCCGCCGACTCCTGTTCGTCGGGAGCCAGCACCTCGACCTCGACAAAATGGCCAAGTTCGTCCACCTCGTCGAGACATACCGTCAGCTGGAATTCGCCCCTCTGAAGGTGGAAATGCCGGCGGCGCTTGCGGACCACGGCGACCGGACGATAACCGAGATGCACCAGCAGGCGCGTCATATCTTCCGCACTGCGGTCGCCGTCGAGCAGCGGAATCTCCAACTCAGTGCGGATCTTGACGGGGCCGGGCTTCTTCGGCCCCTTGTACGTCAGGAAGTTGGCCGTGCCGATGCGTCGCAGCCGGAAGGCCTCGTCGGTGCGGGCGAAGTCGCGGTCGGGGCCGTTGAAATAGTGATCCGCCTCGAGGTAATCCTCGCCGGCTCGGGCGCCCCAGGCAACAAGGATACGTTCGACGGCGGTGAAGTCGGGGACGGAAAACTTCTGTTCGATCTCGAGCATCGTGACACCTTGCTGTGATATTACCCCAGCATGTAAGCTGCTCACCGACTGTAGGACGGATTTGCAATCCGTCCTACAATCGGACGGATTGCAAATCCGTCCTACAATCGGACGGATTGCAAATCCGTCCTACAGGAGCTTCTTTCGTGCCGGGGTGATAAGTGTGCTGCACAACGGCAGTCTCTTCGGTAGAATCATTACAGAGGCGTTGCTCGAATACCAGCTGAGGTTGATACGGGGGCGGCGATGGCCGAGTTCAAGACGGTCTGCCGAGTGGGTGAATTGGCAGAAGGCGAGGGCAAGACGGTGCAGGTCGGCAAGAAGCTGATCGCCGTCTTTCACTGCGACGGCCAGTACCAGGCGATCGACGATTGCTGCCCGCACATGGGCGCGTCGCTCTCCGGCGGCTATGTCGAGAACGGGATCGTGACCTGTCCGTGGCACGCCTGGCGTTTCCGTCTCAAGGATGGCACCTGGGCCGACAACCCGCGCATCAAGATCGGCAGCTTCGCGGTGCGGGTCGAAGGCGACGAAATACAAGTGCAGGTTCCCGAAGATCCGCACCCGAAAGTGTGATTGCCGCTTGCGGCTTAGCATAAGGGACATCTCATGTCGCACCGATTGATGACGCTCAGCGCCGCTCTGGTGGCGGTTGTGCTGGCGGCTCCGGAGCCGATCAGACCGGCGCCGCGCCCCGCCAACGAGGCGATCAGGACGGCGCCGAAGTTCAGCCCGAAGCTCGAAGCCGTCGCCGAGACGAAGCTCCTGATGGAGGGCATCAACCAAACCAACTACCGCGGTCTGGAGCGGCTGCTGGGACAGAAGCCAGGCGACGACGAGACCTGGCGGTTCGTCCGCGGCCAGGCGCTGTTGATCGCCGAGACCGGCAATTTGCTGATGCTGCGGCCGCCGCGCTCCGGAGGTCAGGAAGACTGGATGCGGCGATCGACCGAGCTACGCGATTCCGCCGCCTCCCTCGCCAGCCTGGCCGACACCAAGGATTACGCACTCAGTCGAGCGGCGCTGGGGGAATTAGCCAATGCCTGCAACCGTTGCCATCAGACCTTCCGCGTGAAGACGAGAATCGGTCCCCCCGCTCGAACCGGCGACAAAGACGCGGAGTGAATTCTCTCTCCCCACGCCCCGGTACTCCGGGGAGAGGGGTTGGGGGTGAGGGGGCGCGACGCTACAAACCCCTCACCCCCAACTCCTCTCCCCGGAGTACCGGGGCGAGGGGAGCAAGACGCCCCCCTTTCTTCCTCTCCGAACTCCCCGCGGAGACGGTTCGAGGGCGAGGGGTGAAGCGCCCGCGGGTTGGCCTCCCATCCTCCAAGATGCGGAATCGCCGGCCCCGATGACGTGGGCGATTTGCCCTTCTCGCCCCCTCTCAAATACCGATCAACCTCGAACCGATGGCCCCTACCATGCGCTGGCTCCCCACCGAATATCTCCTCAAGGGCGTCTTCCTCGGCCTCATTCTGTTCGCGGCGCTGCAACAGTCGGCGTCAAGCAACGAGGCGTCATGGCTGCCCCTGGCCCAGATCAACCTCATCGCTCTCGGCGGCCTGCTCGTCGCGCTGGCCGTCGGCGCCGTGGTGAAGCTGCGCGAGGGCTATCGCGCCCGCGGCCGGTTCCTCGTCTTCGTCCTGTTCCTGCTGCTCGAAACGCCGACGCTCGTCTATGCCGGCATTCTCGGCGGCACCGTCGCCGGCGTCTGGGCGATTCTGCGGCCGGAAACGCCGGACCTGGTCGTGTACTGCGTGGCCGGAGGCGCCCTGCTGGGGCTGGGTCTCGGACTGCTACGCCACATCCAAAACCGCGCAATGCGCCTGAGCTTTATCATGTTGACTGGCGCCGCTCTCGCGGCCGGTCTGCTCATCTGGTATTTCGGCCTGTTCGACTCGGGCACACCACCACACAAGAATCCCAGGCTCTTCGCCGTCCAGGTGCTGCTCGGCATCCCCTTCTTCTACATCCTCACGTTCGCCGGGGTCGAGGAAGAGACCGAGGTCGAGACCGCCGCCATGTGTGCCTCCTTCGCCATCGGGCTGAGCATCTTGACCATCGACTCGCCGCAGTTCCGCGTCGTCGGTTTCCTGCTGCCGGCGATCTGGTATGTCTGGTACACGATCCGCATCCTGCCGGGGCTGCGCGTCCTCAAGCACGCCTTCCGCGGCCTCAGTTATGCCGAGGTCGGCCGGCACCGCGGCGCGCTGCTCGCTTTCCGCCGCGCGTTGCAGCTCGATTCCGAGCACCTTCTGGCCCGTGAAGGCTTCTGGAACGTCCACCGCGCCCTCGACCTCAAGCAACTGGCCAACGATCCCGAGACGCTGGCCCTTGTCGATTTCGATCTGTGCCTGGATCGCGTCGCATCGCTGCTCATTTCCGGCAAACCGACACCCGACCAGCTGGAGGAGGCAGGCCGTCTGATGGAGTTGATCCTGAGCCAGCGACCGACCATGCGGCCACAGGTCGGCTACTGGCGGGCGGTGGCCCACACTCATGCCGGCGAGTTCGACCAGGCCGTGACCGAGCTGCACCATCTGCTCGATCCCGACTATTACGGCGCCGGCAACCCGCAGCGGCTGGCGGTCCTCGCCCCGGCCTGGCAGCTTGGCCTGACCCTGCACCCGGAGCTGCGCCGCCGCGCCGGTGAAGTGGAGTTGGCCCGTCCCGGTCGGCGGATGCAGGCCATTGCCGCCGCGGAGCGCCATCTGGCTGCCAACCCCGGCGACGGCGGCGTGGAAGAGCTGAAACGCCTGCTGTACCACGACCTGACCGAGGCCGAGTACGAAGCGGGACTGCCGGCCCCGGCCGCGGGGACTCCGCCACCGTCGCCGGCGCCCGGCAGCTTCGATCACGCTTACGTCGAGCGCCTGGGGCATGAGCCTCATCAACGATGCGGATCACTGGAAGCGCGGGGCCGAGTTCCTGCGCCTGGCGGCGCGCGGCCTACCGTCGCGGGCCGTCTCCATCTACGTGCAGGTCGCCAAGGCTCACCTGCGCGCCAGCGACGAGGACGGGGCGATTCCCTTCTTCGAGAAGGCGCGCGACGCCGGCCGGGCCTACGGCGTCAAGAACCTCGCCGATTCCGAACAGCGCCCCTATTTCGCCACCGTGAAATATCTGGGCGAGGTCGGCTTGTTCCGCGGCAACCTCGACTCCGCGGTCGAGAACCTGCGGCTCTACACCGAATCGCCCGACAGCGGCCTGGAGACCTACCGCACGCTTGCCGAGGTTTACGAACGCCGAAAAGATCCGCTGCTGGCTCTGCGCGTCTGCGAACAGGCGTTGCTGTACAACGCGAAGGATGCCGACCTCATCGAACGCAAGCACCGCTACTATTACTCGGTGATGCCCGAGGTGCTGCAAGCGAACATCGACTGGATTCGCCCGGCGTTCGATGTGAGTTACTGCATCGAGCGGACGAAAACGGTCCTCGACAACCCGGCGTTTTCGGACCTCGAATGGCTGGACGTGGCCGACCACCTGGTCAAGCTGGCGCTTATCATGCAGCCGGATAACCTGAGCGCCAAGGTGCTGCTGGCCCGTGTGCAGCTGCGGCAAGGAGACCGCGACGGCGCCATCGCTCTGCTGGAGAAGGTCCGCGATCCGAAGCCGGAGAAGTTTGCTAGCAGCGAGGACGAGGAGTCGTGGTTCATCTGCTCTCAGGTGCTAGGCGACCTCTACATCGAGATTGGCCGGGCAGACCTGGCGGTCCCGTGTTACCTTGACTTCCGCAAGAGCATTCGCAGCGGCGCGAAGACGCTGTACAAGCTGGGGCAGGCTTACGAACAGCTCGGCGACGTGCCGCGGGCCGTGAAGTGCTATCGCCTGGTGACCGGCTACGAGGGCAATCCGCTGGTGTACGACGCACGCGGAGCGCTCAGCCGGCTCGGGGCGACATGAAAGGAATCGCCGCTTGCGGTTTGGCGGTTGATAACACCGCAACGCAACGCACTTCAGGAACGGCACTTTCTCCCCTCGCCCCGGTACTCCGGGGAGAGGGGGCGGGGGTGAGGGGTGAGGGCCAGAACACTGCGCTGCGGCTCGCCCCTCACCCCCGACCCCTCGCCCCGGAGTACCGGGGCGAGGGGAGTAGCGCTGCGGTGCTAACCCGCAAGCGGCCATCCGCTCACTTTTTCTCGATCGTCAGGTCATTCTCATCTTTCGACTTGGTGCGAAAATCTTCGAGGTCCACGCCGGCGATGATGGCGGTGTCTTCGAGCGAATCGAGGTGCTGCGTCGCACGACCGTCCTCTCCCTTGTAGCGCAGCTCGTGCGTCCCCATCAGGTTGGCGAACGGCTGCCAGTCGGGGACGTGGCGACAGATCGTCCGCAGCGCGGCCATTAGCGGCATGGCCAGGAACAGGCCTGCGGTGCCCCACACCAGCTCCCAGAAGAGGCACGCAATCATCACCGTGGTCGCGTTCAGCTCCATGTGCCGGCCCATGACGACCGGCACGACGATGTAGCCTTCGAACGTCACCACCACGGTGTAGCCGATCAGCACGGCTAGCGCCCAAAACGGCTCGCACCAGACGAAAGCGTCGAGCACCGCTGGAATGCCGGCCATGATCGGTCCGAGGTAGGGGACGTACCACAGAATGGCCGTCAGCAGCGCCCACGTCCAGGGCTGGCTCAGCCCGAGGATGTAGTAGACGGAGCCAAGCATGAGCGCGAAGGCGAAATTGATGATCGTCCGCGAAACGAGGTAGCCGCGGATTTGCAGTGCCATGTCGCGCAGGGCATCGACTACCTTGTTGCGCACGGCCTCGACGGGGCCGAATATCTCCACCAAACGGCGCGAGAGCATCGGCCCTTCCATCAGCAGGAAGAGCAGGACGAACGTGATCAGGATCGACTGCCACAGGACGCTGCCGCTGAAGCCGAGGATCTCCGTAATCATGTTCTTGAAGTTCGGATTGTCGGCATTCAGATACGAACGCAGTTTCTGGAAGACCTCCGATTTCTGCGGATCCTCGTTGAAGTAGGTCGAGTCGAGACTCACGGGACTCAAGCGCTGCAACTTGTCGCGGAACTGGCGGTAAACGTCTTCTTGCTTGCTCGGCGAGCCCATGTCGATGACGAACTTGCTGGCCGCCACGCCGAGGCCGGCCACGACCAGGAGCGAGAACGCAACAAAGCCGATCACGACGCCGAGACTGGCCAGCCCCCAGCCGATGCGGAGGTGCAGCACGCACGGCACGACGAAGGGGAAGCGGGAGCGAAGTCTCAGTCCCAGGATCGGCACGCCGGGATTGTTCAGCCACGCTACCATCGGAAAGAGCATTGCCGCCAGCAGCAGCGACATGACCATCGGAATGAAGATCGATCGGCCCAGGTACAGCGCGACGATCATCCCGAGAAGGATGACGCCGTTGATGCCCCAGCGAGTCGCTGTACTCGTGTTGCCGAGCGGAAGCACGGTTGCGGGTCCTTTCAGCGCTTCACCCAGCGCTCGCAAAAGCTCGCGGCTAAACAACTTGCAGTTTGGCCGCCAGCAACGTGTTGTGCAGCAGCATGGCGATCGTCATCGGACCGACGCCGCCGGGCACCGGGGTGATGGCCGATGCGACCGCACGCACCGCCGCGAAGTCCACGTCGCCGGCTAACGTATTATCCGGCAGCCGGTTAATGCCGACGTCGATGACGACGGCGCCTGGTTTCACCATGTCGGCGGTCAGGAAGCGCGCTTTGCCGAGAGCGGCGACCAGGATGTCGGCCTGGCGCGTCAGGCGCCGGCAGGTCGCGGCTGCGGCTGTGACAGACGGTGACGGTGGCGTCAGCGCCGGCGGCCTTCTGCATCAGGATCAGGGCCAACGGTTTGCCGACGATGTTGCTCCGGCCGACGATTACCACATGTGCTCCGGCGATCGGAACGTTATTGCGCACGAGCAGTTGCTGAATGCCGTGCGGCGTGCAGGCCAGAAAACGCGGGCGGCCGGCGGCGAGCAGACCGAGACTCACCGGCCCGAATCCGTCCACGTCCTTCAGCGGCGACACCGCATCGACGACCGCGGCCTCGTTGACGTGCGCCGGCAACGGCAGCTGCACCAGTATGCCGTGGACCAGCGGATCGGCATTGAGCCTGGCGAGCAGACCCAGCAATTCGGCTTCCGAGGTAGTTGCGGGCATCTCATACTGAAAGCTGGTCATACCGACTTGCTGACACGCCTTGTGCTTGCTGCGGACGTACCGCTGGCTGGCGTCATTGGTGCCGACGAGGACGGTCGCCAGGCCCGGCTTGAAACCGTGGGCCGTGACGAAAGCCGTCACGCCGACGGCGAGTTCCGCCTGCATGGTCTGAGCCAGTTGCTTGCCGTCCAGCAGCGTTGCCGACATGCGATCCTCGCAAACCCAACTGAGCACGCAGCGCCAGCAAGTGCCCACTTGCTGGCGCTGCGTGCTCTAAACGACAGGAATCCCCAACCGTTCCGCCAGGCGCGGCAGGATCTGTCCCGACGGCCCATACAATCCAATCGCCCCGCCATCCGCAGCGCCGGTCCGCACCAGGTTTATCTCGATCACACTGGCGCCGCCCGTGCGGGCAATGTCAGCCAAGCTGGCGGCGGGATAGACGACGGCGCTGGTGCCGACGACGAGGAACGCCTCGCATTCGGCCGCCGCCTCCGCCGCATCACGCCAAACCCGCTCCGGCAGCATCTCGTGAAACCATACGATGTCCGGCCGCAGCAGTTCGCCGCACACGCAGCGCGGCAACTCCGGAAGCTCTTTGCCGCAGCACTCCTCGATAAACGGGCAGATGGTACAGCGGACGCGGCTGATCGCGCCGTGCAGTTCCAGCACGCGGCGGCTGCCGGCAGCGCGGTGCAAGCCATCGACGTTCTGCGTCGCCAGGGTGAAATGCCCGTCGCCCCAGTGTCGCTCCATCGCGGCGAGCGCATGATGGCCGGCGTTGGGTCGCACCGTCCGCAAGCCGGCGCGGCGAGCGTTGTAGAAGCGCCACACCAGGGCCGGATCGCGCTCGAATGCAAAGGGCGTCGCCACGTCCTCAACGCGCTGCCCTTCCCACAGCCCACCGGCACCGCGGAACGTCGGCACGCCGCTCTCCGCCGATACACCGGCGCCGGTGAGAACGGCGATTCGCTTCGCGTGCCGCAGACAATCGACGGCCTGGTCGAGCGCGCGATCCAGATCGTCCATATCGACAGGTGGGTGCATTGAGATCCGGTACGGTGTCGAGCGGGCGACTGGTTTGAGGATACCGCAACGATGCCGATCTTACAAGAATCGAACGATCTCAATCCTCAGCGCCTCTCCCCTCGCCCCGGTACTCCGGGGAGAGGGGTTGGGGGTGAGGGGTGAGGAATAGAACACTGCTCCGCGGCTCACCCCTCACCCCCGACCCCTCTCCCCGGAGTACCGGGGCGAGGGGGGAATGTCTGGACCTGGCGGCGTGCCGAGTCAATAATGGAGGGAGCAAGGCTGTATCGCCGCTGGCGGCTTAGCAAGCCCAACTGCCAAGCCGCAAGCGGCGACACCCGAGGGTCTAACATGCGTCGAAGATTTCTTCTGGCGGGAATGATTCTGACCGGCGTGCTGCTGCCGAATGCGGGAGCTGGCTGGCGAGCGCGCTGGCAGCCATGTCCCTGTCCGGATGAGTTGGTTATTCCCGAGGCGGCACCGGAGGAAGCCGTGCGGCGCGTGCTGAACGAGCAGGCCGAGGCATGGAACCGGGGCGATCTCGAAGGCTTCATGCTCGGTTACTGGAACTCGCCCGAATTGAGTTTTTCCTCTGGCAAGGATCGAACGCGCGGCTGGCAGGCCACGTTGGAGCGCTACATCAAGAAGTATCGCTCGGACGGCAACGAGATGGGCAAATTGACGTTTAGCGATCTGGAAGTGGATGTTCTCGATCCGGCTGCCGTTCTGGTGCGCGGCCGCTGGCAGTTGAAGCGGAGCAAGGACGAGCCGGGCGGTTTGTTCACGCTGCTTTTCAAGCGCCTACCGGAAGGATGGCGCATCGTTCACGATCACACGTCGGGATGAGCACATTGCCGTTTAGCCGCGAGCTTCTGCGAGCGTTGCACCCAACGCTCGCAGAAGCTCGCGGCTAAACGAAGGAACCCGCCTTAGAACCCACCGCGCAGCGGGACGACAAACGCCTTGTAAACGTCGCGCACCGCCGACGAAGTGATAACCAGATCGAAGGCGATCCGCTTCTCGGCCAGCGTCAGCGCGGAACCGACGAAGCTCGGGTCGCCCTTCGGCAGCTTCGCCGGATACTTGTCCGGCAGGTTCAAACCAAAGCCGGCGACGATCGGCTTGACGATCTCCGCAGCCGCCGAGGCATACGCCACGATGTCCACCAGGCCGACCAGCGACGCCGCCGCCGGCAGCTCCTTCCGCGCCTCCCGGTAGCCGGATTGCTTGCCGACAGGATCCTCGGCTTTGAAGTGCTTGTCGAGCAGCTCCTCGGCCGATTTCCAGTCCGCGGCCGTCACGGTAATCAAGCGCTTGTCGTCGGCGCCGATCCACACGGTCATTTTCTCGCCCAGGATCTTCTTCATCCCCTCGGCCATCTTCTTCTGCTGTTCTTCCGTCAGTTCCATGCCGCCGGCACCACCCGCGGCCATCTTCTCCAAATCCCACACCAGCGTCATCGAGTCGAAAGAAATGTTCTTGTACTTCGCCGTGCCCTTCTTCAGCGGGGCCTTCTCCTTGAGCATTCCCCCGGCGAAGGTGTCGCCCTTGGTCACGTTTTCCAGGATCGTCTTCTGCGCGGCGAGCACCATGGCCGGATCGGTAAACTGCCACGTCTGCACTCCGGAGGCCGGCAGATTGGCCACGTCGAGGCGCATCCCCTGGACCAGCTTTCGCCAGCTGATCCACCGCCGCCTGCATGGCCTTCGCCGCCTTGCTGCCCGGCTCGCCCACGGCGCCGACGGTCAACGGTCCCAGGATCTTGAACAACTCGGCATTCGTCACCAGGCCGGTGTAAAAAACCTGGCCCGACGGCAGACGATCCAGTTCCGCCACGGCTAACGGCTTGTAGTCCTTGAACATCGCGGCGGTCTTCGTGTTCGGCCGCAGCTCGCTCTGGAGGTGCAACACCAGGGCGGTCGGGCGGAATTCGAGACTCACCAGGACGCCCTTGCTGTCCTCAACCGCCTGGAACAACGGGTCGATCAGGTTGCGGGCCGCTTCCATCATGCCGCGCTGGTTCTTGCCCAGCCCATCCCCCGCGGCTTTGAGCGCTTCCTCGATCCCTTCCTTGGCCGTCTTGATCTGCTCGGCGTACTCCTTGTTGACCACGTCCATGCTCAGATAGATGCCGACGTCGCCGCTCAGCAGTCGAGCTGTCTGTTCCTTGCTGATTTTCGTATCGAGGCCAGGCCCCTTCTTGGCGTAGGAGGCAGCCGTCTTCTCGTCGTGGGTCACCACCGCGTAGTTCTGGCGATTGATGAAAAACGTCGGCTTGCCATCGACCTCGGTGCGTTCGTAGCCGGGGCCGGGCTTCAACGCCTTGCGTTCGTCTTCCTTCAAGACGCCGTCGCGGAAGGCCTTGTAGTCGGTGACGGCGACGATGACGGCGAGCTTCGGCTCCTCGTCTTTCGGCATCTCGGCGAACGCAATGAAGATTGGCCCTTCCTTGACCATACCGCGGAACTTGCGTTCGTCGATGCCGTTTTCCAGCATCGTCCTGATGCCGGCCTCGGCGATCGGCGCCACCTCGGGCAGAGCGTTCTTGAGGTAGCCGATCAGCCGATTGGCACTGCCTTCCACGCCGTGCAGATACACAACCAACGGCGACGCGGCCGCTACCTGGGACAGGGCCGTCTTGTCTTCCGGTAACGGCGCCGCCGCGACGGGGACGGCCAGGACCAGGGTCAACGGCACCGCGAACAACTTCCACCATCCCGAGCGCGTCATGGCTACGATTCCTTGAATGGGACGAGTTTGTACCGCAGACGGCTCGGCATCAGATGCCGGTCCTGCCGTCTGCGGCGCTTTCGGAGCGGGATCTATTTGCCCGAAGCTGTCAGAACCACCTCGGCTTTGTTACCCGGTGCTGTGAGGATCACGGCGAACTTTTTCTTGCCGGGAGCCACATCGAAAGTTTTGTCTTCTGTCTTTTCCGAAGAGGCAAGGACATCTCTCGGCGTCTTCCCGTTCTCGATGGCCTTTATGGCGGCGTCTACGTCCGTTTGGAGGACGATGTACACATTCACGGGGGTGCCTGGCGACTTGACGATCACTGTGGCTTTCTCGACCAGGGGATCATCGAAGAAGATATGATGATTCTCCCCTGCTCGAACACTAATCTGCTTCGTGTACTTCAGCTCGGCCGCGGTCGATCGACCGGCCAAGAGTGTCAGTGACACAAAGAAGACGGCTGACGTGATAACGCGCGTCATTGTCACGGCTCCTTCATCGGTATCGGCCGACTGCGGATTCGCATCGGATGCCGGCGCCGCCGCCAGCATCATTAACTACCTCACAACACCGTTTATTGTTTCTAATTCGCGGCCCTGATTCGTGAACTACTGCCCGATCACCGTCACGATCACCTCGGCCTTCTTCGACTTGGCGTACAACAGCAGAGCGAACGGTTTCTTCCCGGGGGCGATCTCGAACGTCTTGTCTTCCGTCTTCTCCGCACTGGCCAGCACATCGGTTGGCGTCCTGTTCGAATCAAGATCCTTCATGGCGGCATCTTCCGTTGATAGCAGGACGAGATAGGCGTTCACAGGGACTCCCGGCGACTTGATCGTCACCGTTGCCTTGTTGACGAGCGGTTCGTCAAACATGATCCGATGAGTTTCGCCCAGGACAACCTTAACCGTTTTGCTGTAGTTCAGCTTGGCGCCGCAGCCCGGCAGCGCGAGCAGCATCAGGGTGACCAAGCCAATTTGGAGGCTGTGCATCCAACGCATGACTCGTGTGCTCCTCAGGTGGAAGAAAACTGACCTACCCGTTTAGCCGCGACCCGGTAGGGAAGCGCTTCCAGCGCTCCCCTACCGGGTCGCGGCTAAACGGAAGTTACTAGGGGCTGCCAGATATTAAGGGGCCATGCCCTCGTTCAGACCGGTTCGCTGTTCGGCGTCGCGACCCGCGCCAAGCCTGGCCGCGTCGCAAAATCGTTTTGGGTTTCCATGTGGAAACGGCTCCAGGTCAGCGGGCGCGGCAACGATTCGATATGCAGCACCACTTCGCCGTTCTGGAACAGCCGTACCGTGCCCGACGACTGGCTGACGGCGACGGCGATCGCCTTGGTCGCCTTGCTGATCGCCGCCGCCGCGGCGTGGCGGGTGCCGAGGCCCATGCTCAGCGTGATGCCGGTGTCCGGTGCCTCGATCCTCATGCACGCCTTGACGGCCACGCCGTCGCGGCGGATCAGCAGGGCGCCTTCGAGCTGGGCGATGTCCTTGATCTGCTCGCGCACCGTCTTGTCGCGGACGTCGCGCTCGGCGTCGCTGTAGCCGCGAAACGGGTTGAAGTTCATCGGTCGGGCCAACGTCAACACTTTACGCGTATCGCCGACGACGAACAGGGTCCCGACAGGCCGGCCCTCACGGCCTTCGCGGCCGATCTCCGTCGCCAGGTCCACGACGGCCCGCAGCGTTTCCAGCGGCACCTGAGTATCCAGCTTCCGCAGATCCTGGGCGCTGAGCCGTTCCAGGTGCTCGCCGAGGTGAATGATACTGAGAGCTGTCGATGGCCTCGGGGTTGTCCTTGCCGACCTCGATGCCATTGTAGAGAGCGACCACGTCGGCGCTTTGTTGCAGTTTGTCGGAACGCACCGCTTCAAGCAGGGCGAGACTCATGCGTTCTTGCGTCGGTGTCGGTCCGGGGTCGATCTCCAGGACGGTCAGGTTCGGATAGGTCTTGAGCTTGGTCGTCAGCGCGACGTCCTCCGCGGCGACGAGGAGCCGGCAGCCGTCGAGTTCCTGCTGGACCGCTTCCCAGTCGAGGTCGGTTTCGGTATAGAGCAAGACGGCATCGGCCGGCAGGGTTCGGACCAGGTGCTTGGCCCCCTGAAAGAGCGCGAGCGTTTGTGGAGCGAGACCCATGAAGATGCCTTCACCGCGAGCCGCCGACCGGTTTACGAAAGTCCGTGTCCGGTCATCGTAACGGCCGACAGTCAGCGGGGCAATTGGCGAATGGGCCAATTCCGGGAAAAAATGGAAAAAATGTCAGGAGGCAGGGATCAGGAAGGCTTAGAGCTTGTGGACACTTTTCCGATTTGCCTCTCGTTACAGATGTCTTGGGGAGGCAGCTGCGCGCACACCGGTCCGCATGAATGAACCATCGCTAATGGTTCACTACGGCACCACGATCCCGGCCGCCGCTAACAACTCCCGCGCCCCCTTTGCCAGCAGCATTCCCGCCAGGCGCCGCCCCAGTTCTTCGGGACTGTCGGCTGGACCAGCAACTTCGTTCGCCACGCGCTGCGACCCGTCCGGCGGCAACACCACACCGCGCATCCGCAACTGTGCGCCGTCCAGCACCGCGGATGCGCCGATCGGCACCTGACACCCGCCGCCCAGGCCGCGCAACAGCGCCCGCTCGGCCAGCACCGCCCGATGCGTCGGGCTGTGGTTCAATTGCACCAGCAGGAACAGGGTAACATCGTCGGCCGCACGACACTCCAGGCCGAGCGCCCCCTGACCGACGGCCGGCAGCATCCACGCCGGGTCGAGAATCTCGGTTAGGTATTCCGTGTAACCCAATCGCACCAGACCGGCCTCGGCGAGCAGTGTGGCGTCGAGATTGTCGTCGGCCAGTTTCTGCAAACGAGTACCGACGTTGCCGCGGATGTTGACCAGCTTCAGATCGGGGCGGCGATGCAGCACCTGCGCCCGGCGGCGGACGCTGCTCGTGGCCACAACGGCACCCGGCGGCAAGGCGGCGAACGAGGGATGCCGCTGCGACACAAACACGTCGCCTGTCGGACCGCGTTCCGGCACCGCGGCCAATGTCAGCCCCGAAACGGGTGTCGTCGGCAGATCTTTCAGGCTGTGGACCGCCACGTCCACGGTGCCGGCCAGCAGCGCGAGTTGGATTTCCTTGGTGAACAGCCCGTCGCCGCCAATCTGCGACAAGGCGCGATCACGGACCACGTCGCCCACCGTTTCGATATGGACCAGTTCGACCGGGCGCGGAGCGGCCAGCGGGCGCAGTCGATCGGCGATGTGATTCGCCTGCCACAGGGCCAGCGGACTGCTCCGCGTGCCGATTCGGAGTGAAGACGTCATGGAGTGCGTGGACCCTGTCGTCGAAGGTACTGTCGCAGAGCATCCGCCGTCGCGGCCCGTGGTTCGGGACCCGTTTCTAGCCGGCGGCGCTCCTGGGCATCAAGCTCGGCCCGATCCAGTGCCAGCCACACCGGCTTCAGCGTCTCGGGATCGTCCAGCGAGCGCGGGAACAGGTGCCAGTGCGGATGCGGCACCTGGTTGCCAAGCAGCTCGTAATTCAGCTTGTGCGGCCGGAAACAGGCTTCGATGGCGGCGGCCAGCTCGCACATCTCCTCAAGATAAGCCCGCCGCTCCGTCTCCGCCAGCCCGCTTAATTCTCGGACGTGTGTCCTTGCCACCAGCACGCAGTAGCCGTGATAGAACTGCCACGGCCCCAGCAGCGCGACGCTGTGCGGAAACTGCCACACCACGTCGGCAGCCGGCAACTGGTCCAGGGCCGCGAGTTTCCGGCAAAGGGGACAATCGGTCGAGTCCATGACGAGGTTTTCCGTTTCTGAGCACGCAGCGCAAGCAAGTGCCCGCTTGCTTGCGCTGCGTGCTCAGCTGGTTTCGCGCTCATAGCCATAACGGCGAATCACCTCACCCCAGCGGTGCGTGATCTCCGCCTGCAATTTGGGATCGAGCGGTTTGTAGCGGTTCGTCTGGTAACCGGCGTGCTGGGCAAGATACTTCTCGATCTTCGGCAAAGCCGCCTCGAAGCCGCCCAACCCGAGTCGATCGTACAGCCGGCGCAGGTGCGCCGCGGGATCGCGGATCAAATCCTCGTAACGCACCTCGAAGAAGCGGTCCGCGCGGATCAGCTTCTTGCCCGCTTCCAACCGCTCGTACAGATGGGTGAAGGTCGAAAACACGTACTCCTCCAGCCCCTTGAAGTTCGGCGTTTGCAGACCGTGCGTTTCATACAGCGACTTCCACAAGTTGACCGTCGAGGAGAAGACGGTATAGGGGTCGCGCACGATATGGACGAACCGCGCATCCGGGAACAACTCCAGCAACACCGGGATCCGGCAGCTGTGTGTCGGTGACTTGAGGATCAGGCGCCGCGGCGTCTTGAAGGTCAGATGACGCAGAAAGCGGAGGAACAAGCTATTCCACCGTTTGCGTTCGCGCTGCGGCAGACCGTCGAGGTCGAAGGCATTCTGGTCCTGCGGCGGATGGTTGGGAAAGGCGATGGTCAGATACGGCGACGGGGCACCCATCATGCACAGGGCGAACTCGTCCTCCTGCGGCTTGTCCCAGCCGGCGGCCATGTTGTCCATCGGCCGATGCGACGGCATCATCCACCAGAAGAGGCGTGAGAACAAACTCTCCGTCAGCAGGAAGTGGTTCGGACAGAGGCATTGGTAGGTGTTCGGCGAGTTGTGCCGTTCGTCGAGAATCAGCAGTTCGTGGAGCAACGTCGTCCCGGTCCGCCAGTGACCGATAATGAACAGGGGAGCGTCGCGGATTGGCATCCGGTCGAGCTTGCTGCCGTACCAACCGCTGACCAGTAACCGCAGCAACGTGTTCCAGAGGCTGGTGCAGGTGATGACAATGGGGATGTAGAAAAACTTGAGATGAACGGCGAAGCGATTGCGGTAGATCAACCGCCACCAGGCGAGGAGGTCGCACCCCTGCCAAATGCGCGGCGTCCATTCGCGGGCAGGTGCGGCCTGAGCCGGAGAGGGAGCGGAGGTCATGAAGTCGATACCCTGGAGCCAGCCGTTTCACCAATCATTCTGGCAATTTGGGATGACTTTGCCCACTGTGGCGGTGCGGAGGGCGACACAAAGACGACCCATCCTTGAATTGCGCAGGGATCGCTTGACGAATGTGCGATCGGCGTGTAGTATAAAAGTGTTGAGTCGCTTCTCGATTACGGAAACGGAATTGGGAAGTGGCTCTTACAGGCCGCGGCGTGGAGCAGTGGTAGCTCGCCAGGCTCATAACCTGGAGGTCACAGGTTCAAATCCTGTCGCCGCAACTATTGATAGTCTTGCTGGCTAAACACTTAGGGCGATTTCCCGGCTGTGCGTTGGGGAATCGCCTTTTGCTGTTATAGCCCCTATTTCGGCTGTTTTCAAGCTATTCACTGCACCATTCACTGCACTTTCACTGCACCTTCCGAGCTACCACTGCTCCACGCCACGCCCTGTAAGAGCCACTTCCCACCCCTCCCCACCCCCTAAAATCCAAAATGTTGACGCCGTTCGCCTACCTCTCACCCCGCGCCAATAATTTTTAGAAACTGCATTCACTGCATTCACTGCCCTATTAACTGCACTTGTAGTGACCGCTTGTACACAAAATGCCGATTGTGAAGAAATGCCGTAAATGACGGATGGCATGTAGAACGTCTTCCATCCTGACTAGCGGCGTGCTACTATACCCTTGTGCGAAGATCGCATGGCGAGTCATATCCGACCGTGAATCTAGCCTGTCAAGACGTATGGCGATTACCCGAAAGGGTACGTCATGTCCAGTTCCAACTTCCGACCACCAACATCGGTCGGCAAATTGCTCTCATGTAGAGCCGCGTCAGTCATCCTTGACGTTTCTGACGACACGGTCCGCAAGATGGCGCACGAAGGCCGTCTTGAGGCTGTGGTCATCGGCAAACGGTGCATTCGTGTCTCAGAGGCCAGTGTGCAGGCTCTGGCGAAGAATGGGGGTGCAGCATGAACGCACCTTCTTCTTCTCCGACGCCGAACGCCTTCGTGGTGCAAGCGGCCACGGCGGAACCTCTCCCTGTCAATTCGTACTTCGCCACGTTCAAAACTGTCGAACCCTTCTCGAATGCGTCCATTGTGGACAGGTGGCGCTGGTCCTGGGAGGTGGTGACCGGCAATCACAAGGGGCGACTGGCCACGGCCTTGACTGACCAGCGGATTACCGCCCTTAACCATGCGGGCCGGCTACTCTCTGGCATGTTGGGGCGTCCACTGCAACCTGGGGAAGACCTGTCGGCCTTGATCGAATCCTTCAAGGGCAAGAAGTTTTTGGTTGTGGTAGCCAACGGCCCGAAGGGTGGGAAGCCCTCTGTGCAGAGCGTGAGCCAACCGCCGGAAATGTAAACGCAAAATGCAGAGGGGGATAGGTTGACGCCTTCCCCCTCTGCATTCTTCTTCTTCTTCTCTAACCTCTAACCTAAAGGTATTGTATGGCCAACATCACTCAACTGTCAATTTATCTTTCTCTGGGGCTGAAGCTATTCCCCTGTTCCAACCAGAACAAGAAGCCTCTGACGCCTCACGGTTTTTATGATGCCACAATGGATCGGGCAAAGATCATCCTATGGCTTGCGGAGTTCCCTGATTGTGCATGGGGCATCCCAACTTCTGCGGAGTGGGGCGTTGTGGATATTGATCCGCGCAATGGGGGAACGGCTACATGGGAAGCATTACTTTCCCAACATGAACTCCCGGTCACGCCTATGGCCAATACCGGCGGTGGTGGATGGCACTACGTTTTCCGCTTCCCAACGCCAACGCCATGCCGAAAGCTGGGTCAAGGTATCGACCTGAAAGCCGATGGTGGTTACATCATTGTATCGCCGTCCCGCGTTTACGAAGCCCATCATTTTCAGCCTTACAAATGGGAATTGAAGCCGTGGGAAGTGCCGGTAGCCGAAGCTCCAGAGTGTTTGCAAACGCTGGAGATTGATGGGAGCAAAGTCAAACCTTCAGCCGGCAAAGGTTCCCCGAAGGGAATGGTAGTCGGAGATTGCTTTGACCTAAGAACCCACCCCGGTTCCCCTGAAGGCCAACGTCGGGTGACAATGCTTCGGCTTGTGGGTTCGGCTCTCGGAAGTGGTGTCAATCCTGAAGCCGTCATGGTATTAGCAGAGGCATGGGCTTCACGTTGTCAACCGCCGTTTGCGGAGTGGGCAAAGCATGTTACTGGTTTGCTCAAGAAAGAGAACACCAAACAACTTCTTCTTCCTTCGTCCTTCGTCGTTCCCCCATCCCCCAATGCCCGGAAGGAAGGAACTAACTCCCCCATGCCGAAGCCTGAGTTAGTTCCTTCCTTCCAGTGTCCAGAAGCCAACGCCGAAGCCAACGCCGAAGCCAACGCCAACCCGAAGTTAGTTCCTTCCTTCTATGCTGCCGAAGCCAATACCGAAGGGGAGTTAGTTCCTTCCTTCCATGTCACACGAACGACGAACGACGATGGGGGGGAGACGGAAGACGAAGATGTTGTAACGCTTCAGCCTGACGCCTTCACCCTTCACCCTGACGCCTACCACGGCCTTTTCGGCGAGATGCTCAGAGCCGTAGAGCCAGAGACGGAAGCCCACCCCGCCGGCATCTTGCTTTCATGGCTCACCCTTCTCGGAAACCACGTTGGCCGAAGTGTATGGGTGAACGTCGGAGCAAGACGCCACTATCCTGCCCTGTTTCTGGGCATTGCCGGTCGTACCTCCGACGCAAAGGGCGATAGTTATAGCGTTGGCTTGTACCCCTTCAAGCAAGCCGATCCCAACTACATTTCCCTAGCCGTGGCTCCTGGGGTTGGCTCTGGAGAAGGGCTTGTAGAGAGGGTGAGGGACGAACAAATAACGTGCGACAAGAAGGGCGAACCTGTCGTGATACCTGGGGCGTCGGAGAAAAGGTGTTTGATCCGGCTCTCGGAATTGTCCAGAGCCTTCCGCGTTGGCCGAAGGGAATCATCAACCCTATCCGAGATGCTTCGGGAGTCCTGGGATGGGGAACCCATTGCCATTCCTAACAGGTCTAACAATGCCCTGTCAGCGTCAGGATATACGATCTCCGTGATCGGTGACATAACGCCGAACGTATTGGCCAAACTACTGGCATCGGGTACGGAAGCTGTCGATGGTTATGCCAATAGGTTCTTGTGGTGTCTTGTGCGTTCACCACGGTCGCTTCCTGACGGTGGAAACATCACGGTGTTAGACGCCTTCGTGGAAAAGCTGAAGGCAGTTCTGACCTCTGCACTGGGCATCGGCGAGATGAAACGTGATGCCGAAGCCGAAGCCCTATGGGTGAGCGTTTACGCTGACTTGAAGGCGTCGGGTGATAGTGTCCCGCATACGGATCGTGGCCGGCCCAACGTCGTGCGGTTGTCGTGCCTGTATGCGATTGCCGATGGGGAAAAGGTTATCAAGGAACCCCACCTTCGTGCGGCTCTGGCTCTCTGGGAATACTGTCGGCTGTCGGCCCGTAGCCTCTTCGGTAGCGAGGAACCCACTACTCCCGATCCCTTGTGGCTGAAGGTGTTGAGCCTTATCCAGAGCCAACCGGGGATCGCCAGAGGGGAGATTACCCGAAGCCTTCGGTGTGAAGCCGTGGCGCTAGGGGAAGCCCTTGACGGCTTGAGCGGGAAGGGCTTGGCTTACGCTGTGATCGTCAAGCCGCCGCATGGTGGGAAGCCACGGGAACAATGGTATCCGGGGGTTCCTGACGGCGATGGCGAGAAGCCGAACAACTTCTTCCTTCCTTCGTCCTCCCCCCTGCCCCCATCCCCCTTCGTCGTTCAGGCGGAAGCCACTGGAAGGAAGGAACTAACTCTGAGCGAAGCCGATGCCGAAGCCACTGGAAGGAAGGAACTAACTCCGGGTGAAGGCGATGCCATGAAGCCAGAGCCAGACGGAGTTAGTTCCTTCCTTCCGGCGGTTGCAGAGGCAAAGGCAGAGGCAGAGGCAAACGGAGTTAGTTCCTTCCTTCCGGCGGTTGGGGGAACGACGATGGGGGTCGGGGGAAAGACGAAAGACGAAGAAGTTGTTCGGCACAATGCCGAAGGCATCACCCTTCAGCCTAACGCCGAAGGCAATCACCTAACGCCTACAGGCAGTACCAATGCCAGTAGCTTAATGCCTAATGCCAATGCCAATGCCAGTAGCTTAATGCCTATAGGGGAAGGTGTCACGGCAGAGGGGGAAGGTATCACCCTATTGCCAGTAGGTGAATGCCATAAGGGTGATACCTATACCCGTAATAGTGACACCTTATTACCTATAGGTATTAGGTGCTACTCTCATGCCAAACCTGAAACGGATGGCGAAAAAATGCAATTTGCGGCAATTGCGGCTAAAACGGCAATTGTTGACGCCGAAACCGCCGGAAGGAAGGAACTAACTCGCCCCGGAAGGATGGATGAATGCTTCCGCTCGCCCGGAAGGAAGGAACTAACTCCTGCACAGAAGGCGGAACGTGATCGGAAAGCGGCGGAACGTGAAAGGATTGTTGGTTTGTGCAATGAGATTGATCGGCTTGAAGGGAGATCGGCCCGTAGAACGCAAGCTAGGGGCTTCTGTGGGGACGTAGAGAAGCCTCTGCCGTTGGCTCTCGCAATGCGTTCCCAACGGCAGAGGGGGGAACCTATTACCCTCTGGCCTTCAGAGCCGCTTCACGCAATACCCCCGCTTGTGAGGTCAGGTGTGAGTAATGGCGATGAAGCATAGTGGTGGACGAATGCCCTAGCAGAGCGGCAACCGTGGCGTCAGGAATACCCTTTGCAAGAGCGGACGTTGCGTAGCCGTGGCGATAGCCGTAGGCGATGCCCTTCACGCCGGCTGACTTGCTCGCCCGTCGCATGGCCAGACCGATCCCATCCTTCTTCCACGGAAGCCCCTTCGCATTGCGGAGCAAGACGCCGGTCGGATACCTGACGGCTTGTGCCTGAAGGATGGCCACGGCCTTCGGCGTCAGGAAGATTAGCCGTGGCTTGCCAGTCGATCCCGCCGTCTTGTGGTCTGTCAGGATAACCACGCCGGTGTCGAAGTCTACATCCTGAGAGGTAAGGCGGGATAACTCAGACGGCCTTGCTCCTGTCTCACGAAGAAGGTCAAGAAGAAGCCGAAGGGCAGGAGTGGCCACGGCCTTCAGCTTCAAGTGAACGTCTTCCGTGACCACGGCCTTCGATCCCCTTGACGCCTTCGGTGGCCGCTTCAGCTTCTTCAGGGGGTTCACGTCAATCAAGCCGATACCTTCCGCCCACTTGAAGGCCGTGGCGATTGCACCTAGCAAGTTGTGCCGGTAAGAAGACGACCACGCCGGGCGGTTCACGAAGGTGGTAGCCGTTGCCACGGTGAAGCCTTCCGCCTTCATATCGCCGTGGCCACTGCTGAAGGCGTCAAGAAGCCCTTTGTAGTTTCTGAAGGTGTTGGCCTTCACCCTGCCCTGAAGGTCAGCCAGGAAGGCGTCTAGCACGCTCCTGACGGTTGCAACCGCCTTCGGCAAGAGCTTCGGCTGTTCTGACGGCTTCGGCTCTTCTGAGAGAAGCTTGTGCCACGCCCTGACGGCTTCGGCTTCGTTGTCTTCCCCCTTCACCTTCAAGGGAATGCTCACCCCCTGAAGAGTGGCGTACCATGAGTTAGTTCCCGCTCGAAACCACGGCCCTTGAACCCTTCGTGCCATTGCCGGAATACCCCCGGCACAGCCAATTCACTGCACTAATTCACTGCACTTTCACGCCGAAAGTGCGGGAAAAGGCTCTTTTCTAAGCGTTACTTCCAGGCTCATAACCTGGAGGTCACAGGTTCAAATCCTGTCGCCGCAACTTTTCGTGTGATTCGTCGGAACCCCGGAAACCCGCAGAAAACCCGCTTTTCTGCGGGTTTTTGCATTGCGCCCGCCGGGGACCGTTCCGTCTCAGTTTGTCTCTCGAAATCTCCCGAAATAGCCGGGCGCGGGCGCAGGTTTGGGAGCGCAAATTTTGGGCCGTCGGTCCCCGTGGCGGCCATCGCCGCGGCGTTCGGTCCGTTCGGGAGAAGCGACGGCAGCGCGTCCACCGCCGCGGTCTTGTCGAACATGCCGGTGTGAGAGTAGCGGCCCAGCGTTAGTTGCACCGTCGAATGGCGGGCCAGGGTTTGGGCCGTCTTCGGCGACGCCCCGCTCTGGACAAGACGGGTAACGTAGGTGTGCCGGAGCGCGTGGAAGTCGATGTAGCGTCCGTCGGCATCGCAGTAGGCCAGGAAGTCGGACCGCGACCGTTGCTCTCGTTCCCGCTCGTTCTGTGCTTCGGAAAGCCATGTGGCGCGGGCCTCGGCAAGGTCCGCCTGAATCAAGAGGAACGCACGCGAACGCCACTTGCCGGGCCAGACGGGAACGCCGGCGGGCTTGTCCTGCAAGTAGCCGCGGAAGGCGTCGGCCACGTCGCGCGGCAACGGTTGCTCGGCTTGCAGCTTGTTCTTTGTGCAGCTGGAAAGGACCGTGAGCGTGGGCGCCTCGGATGCCAGGTCGAACGATTCCGGCGACACGCTCGCCAGCTCGGAAGCCCGCAAGCCGGTGGCGCACGCGGCCAGGTAAAGGAAGTACCGATCCGGGCCGGAAAGTCTGCGCAGACTCTGGGCGCTCCGCCGAGCGGCGTCCAGCAAGCGCTGCAGCTCATCGGCCGTGAAGTCGCGGCGAGCGTGGCGCGGTTCATCCTCCGCCCCCTTTACGGTCAGACGGGACAGGCCGGCGAGCGGGTCAACCGGCGTTCGCCGATCGCGCCACAGCCAGCGCGTGAACCCCTTCGCCGCGTCCATGTAATCGTTCGCCGTCTTCAGACTCACTCCCTCGGCGTCGGGCTTGTCGCGGCGCAGGTCGGCGGCGAAGTCGAGAACGGCCGACGATTGCACGTCCGCCATGCGCACGAACCGGCAACCGTCCAGCACGGCCGTCAACCGGGACAGGACCATATCGACGTAGGCCGGCCGGTTCCCCTTCGCGGTCAGGGCGCGGCGGAAGTCTTCCGCGTGTTCCGCCAGCGGCCGGGCCGCGTGAGCGTCGAGGGCGTCGGCGAACCCGCCGTCCACGCGCTGGGCGCGTTTCTCCAGCTCGTGCGCCAGGGCTTCCGTCGCCCTCTTGTCGCGGTAGCCCTTCTTGGTGAGTTGGCGGCCGTCGGGCGTCCAGTAGCGGATGGTCCACGTCATCGACCGCTTGCGGACGGCGCCGGGGAAACTCTTTCGGACGCGCTTGCCGGTCGCGGGATCGGCGTAGTAGGGGCGGCGGCTAATTTCTGCCATCGTTCGGTTCCTTTCACGCCAGTTCGACAAGTGCCTGGAAGAGAGGGACAACGCGGCCCGTGCCATGGGGCGCCGGGTCGAAAACAACGAAGTCGTCGCCTGCTAACTCCGCGAGAAGGCCGGCAAGATCGGTGTGGGAAGTAGAGGCGATTTCCCAGCGCGGCCCCAGGCACGCTTTCTGGTATTCCCATGCGTTCTCTTCGCTGGTAAAGACCGCGAAGGCGCACGGGGCGGAAGGGTAGTCGATCACGAGGGATTCATAGTCTTCCGGTCCGGTCGGTAGCTCGATCAGCCAGAAGTCGGAAGAGGGGGACATGGGATGCGTGCCCTTTCTAAGAGGCGGCCGGCCAGTGTCGAGGGCCTCTTAGTTCCCCCGACACCAGCACGGCCAAAGGTCAGCTGAACAGATCGTATCGACGCCGGGCGCCGTTGCAAGCCCGGCAGTCCGGTTTCGCCGACGCTTTGCAGTGCCGGCGCCTCCACGCATCGACCGCCGCGGCCGCCTCGGCGCGTGTGGCGAAGTAGCCGAGGTGGACGCGGGCCCCCTGTCGCCCTCGGCGTCGAGCCAGAGCCGCGTCATTGGGATGCGCTCGCCACGGTCGGCGCAGCTGTGGATAGTGCGAAACACCGTCGCCGCGCTGCGACTCGGCGACGACCCGCAACTCATGTCCTGTCCGGCAGGGCAGACAATAACCCCGGACGATACCAGCGGCTTCGTCTTCCGCCGTCGTGGTCTCGCCTAATCTTCCGCCACACCTCGGGCAGGGCAGGCGGAGCATGAGCGCGCGTCCCAGCATCGGGCGATCATCGTGAAGGGAGGAACGTCGGCATCTTACCCCGGCCGCGGCGGCAATCACTCCCACGGGTTCGTCAACTCTTTCGGATCGAACCGAGGGGCGTCGAGCTTGGCGTACCACTCCAGACCCAGGCTCTTCCAAATCTGGGCGAAGAGCTGGCGAGACTCACGCTCAACCCTGAGCAACGGGTGAAGGTGAATAGCGCCCGTCGTCGTCGTCGTCGTCGTCAAGCCGTCCTTCTCGATTGCGACACGGGCGGCGTCGGCCCGGTCCAGAGCCTCGAGCGCCGTCTGAATCAACGCCAACCGCTCAGGACTCTTCGCCCGCCGCGGCACCAATGAAACCCAGAGCGCTTTGGCACGCTCCGACAAGTGGAATGGCGCCGGAACGGGCGTTTCGACGGCTTCGGGCTGCGAGACAGGGGCGGCAGTCCCCGGCGCGAACTTCGGTCTGCTGCTTGCTGTGAACTTCGGTCCGCTTGCGGTGAACTTCATCTGCTCAGCTCCACGTGGCAACTTTTAATTACGCCACTTTTGATTGTCGAATTTCGCAAAAAAATGCGTCCGTCTCCGGGGGCGGGTGTCAGTCGACACCGGTCCAAACGCCGACCCCTATACCGGGGGGCCTGCCCTGATTCTACCCTCAAGTTTACCCGGAACATTCTACCATCGCGTGACAGGAGGTCTGTGTCTCTACGTGATTGTATTTTTTTCCACCGCAGCGCCGTGACGCCCCCTGGGCATAAGCTGGCGAACCTTTGCGGCTGTGCCCGCAGCTTTCCGAGCCTCTGTACTCTGGTAGTTTTTGCAATCACGTACCAGACCACCGCACCGCTCTTGACCACACGACCATCCTGAAAGTGACGGCAGGGTTGCACTGGTCACGAGGGCACGGTCATGACGACAGACGCACGGTTCGGCGAACATAACTTCGGCGCGGCCTTTCTGGGACACAAACGGCGCACCGATTGTCTGGTGCGCATCGCCCACCAGATTTACCGTCATCCCGGCGGGACCTTGCCCGCCAAGCTGCACGAGCCCAAGGATTACAAGGCGATGGACCGGCTCATGAACCGCCCCGAGGTGACGCACGCCGCCGTGCTGGAGCCGCACCGCCAGCGGACCCTGCAACAGATGCGTCTGGCTCCCGGCGTGGTCCTGGTGTTGCATGACACCACCGAACTCGACTACTCGGGGCTGCGTTCGATCCCCGACCTGGGTCCGATCGGCGGCGGCCTCAACCGTGGCTACTTGTGCCACAACAGCCTGGCTTTCGACCCGCAGCGACACGAAGTCCTCGGTCTGGCCAACCAAATCCTGCATCGGCGCCGCCACGTCGGTCGCCACGAAAAAGTGCGGGCCAAACGCGAACGCCGCGATCGCGAAAGCCGGCTGTGGATCGACGGCGTCGCGGCGGTCGGCCCCGCTCCGGACGGCTGCACCTGGGTGCATGTCGCGGATCGCGGCGCCGACACCTTCGAGTTTCTCGCCCGCTCCTGGGGGCCACACGAAGGGTTCGTGATGCGTTCCAAGGTCAACCGCGTGATCCGCCACGGCCACCATGACCCGCAGGGTCCCAAAGACTATCTGCACACCTATGCACGCACGCTGCCGCTGCAGGGACACCGGGAAATCGTCGTGTCGGCACGGCCGGGCCAGCCCGAACGCAAGGCGGTCGTCGCCGTGTCGTTCGCGCCGGTGTTGCTCAGTCCGCCGCACGTGCGTCGCGGCTTGTATGAGAAGCGGCCGCTGCCGCTGTGGGTCGTGCGCGTGGCCGAAATCAAGCCCCCCAAGGGCGTCGCGCCGGTGGAGTGGATCCTGCTGACCGACCGCAAGGTGGGCACGCTGGCGGACGCCTGGGAACGGGTGGATTGGTACGGCGACCGCTGGATCATTGAGGAATTGCACAAGGCGCAAAAGAGCGGTTGCGCCATCGAAGATCTGCAGTTCACTACGTCGGCGGCCCTGCAACCGATGATCGCGCTGCTGTCGGTGGTGGCGGTGGCGTTGCTGAACCTGCGTGAAGCCAGTCGGCGACCGGATGCCAAGGAGCGGCCAGCGACGGAGGTGGTGGATGCACGCTACGTGGCCGTGCTGAGTGCGTGGCGTTACAAAGAGGTACGGCCGGAGTTGAGCATCCATGACTTCTTCTATGCTTTGGTGCGCCTGGGTGGCCATCAGAACCGCAAACGCGACCATCGCCCCGGCTGGCTGATCCTGTGGCGCGGCTGGATGGCCTTGCAACACATGGTCGATGGTGCGGAAGCTCTGAAAAGTTGTGGGTAAACTTGAGGATTCTACCCCGGCGGCGGGTCGAACAAGGTCTGCTGGCGTTCGCCCCGTCGAGGGCGGCGGCGGCGTCTCGGTTCGGCCAGCACGACGTCGGCCAGGTCCTGCGCCTGGACAGAGACGCGCTTCACTTCCCAGCTGCCGTTGCGGTCCGGGTAGAGGTCGCAGTGGTCCAGCAGCCAGACGAGATACCCGGACGGAACATCCCGCAGTCGCTCGCCGGTGTACTTGCCGAACGGCATGTAGTGCGGTGCCATCACGTCCCCCGGCGCAAGTCGATGAAGGCGCCCCACGAAAGAGGCCGTCTCGCCTCGCACGGCGCTGGCCAGCTCGCCAGGTAATCGCGGACCATCGGCGGCAGGTCCGCCAGCAGCGCGAGCGCATCCCAGCGGTCGGCCTCTTCGCGCTCGTGTTCCAGGACGAACCGCTCGCCGATGGTGATGGCGTCGGCCAGCAGCACCGCTAACGGCGCGGGCGGCCGGCCGTCGAACGCCTCGACGACACGGGCAACTTCTCCCCGCAGCTCGGCGAGCAAGGCGTCGGCCGCGGCGGCGTCCCAGGGCGGTACGGCAGGGCGGGTCAGCAGTCGCCGGACGGCGGCCTTGTTCGCGGCCAGGTCCGCCAGCAGCTCGGCGGACAGGTCGGCGTCGGCCTCCCATTCTAAAGCGCCGGATTCTCCGGTGCGCAGGGTGATGCCGGCGGTACGGCAACGGGCCAGCAGCTCGGCGGCGGCGGTCATAGCGTGCCCCTCCGCGGCTTCGGGTGCGATCCGCCCGAACCGTTCGGGCTTGGGGCCTCGACGACGAGCGGCGATTCGTTCTCCGGCGGAGCCTCTCCCCCTGTATCCGACCGTCCCAACCGTCCCAACCGTCCCACGGGCAGCTGTTCAACGGCTTTTTGGCCGTTGCCGGGGACGGTTTGCTGGGACGGTTGCGCGGCGTTAGGGGCGAAACCGTCCCGCAGAACCGTCCCATTTCCCTGCGTTTCGGGCCGGTCGGGGGACGGTTGGGACGGTTGGGACGGTTCCTCGGACATAGAGAGGGCGCCGGCGCAAGTGCAGAACGTCGCGCCGCTCAACCCCTGCCAGTGGCCGCCGGACCGTGTTCCGCTGGCGAACCGTGTCCCAGCTGGCCAGTAGGCCGCGCTCACGCAACCGTTTCCAGAGCGTACGCGCGAGACGGGCAGCGCGTCGCCTTGCTCGCGGGCCAGGGCGCTCGCGGCGGCGTAGGACGCCTCCGGTTCCAGGTACAGGTCGGCACCGTCTGCCCAGCCGATCCGGTCCTTCAGCGGCCGCCACTCCTGGCGGACGTGTTTCCCTGCCCCTACCGTTGCCTCTCGCCAGCCCCAGCGCTCGGGATTCTCCGGGGCGTCGCCTGTCGGCCCGGCGACGTGACAGCGCCCGGAGGCGACGGCGCCGGCCAAGAGGCGCAGGAAGTGGCCGCACGGCTCGGCAACCTCAACGTGTTCGCGCTGTGCCGCGGCCGCCTCCTGCAGCGCCGCCCAGCCGCGGCGGGCCAGTTCGTTGCGCTCCGGTGCCGTGATAGCCTTGACGGTGAGCGCGAAGTCGAGGAAGCATCGCAGCGCCAACGCCAGGTCGGCGACGATGCTGGACGTCCGGGCTGAACCCGTGCCGGTCTGTACCCGGTCGCGTAGTTCCGTCCGCTCGCTGGGCAGCTGGCCGCACAAGTCGCCGTACTGCGGGGCCAGCCAACCGACGAACCCGGCCAGCGCCTCGGCGAAGCGCCCGGCCGCGGCCGCTTGCTGGTGAGCCGTAAGCCCGGACAGCGGCACGTCGCCGGGCGAAACCTCGATGATCAGCATTCGGCCGCGCAGGGACTGCCCCGGCGGAATGTCCTCCCCCGTGGATAGGAACAGCCCGCGCGACGGTCGGGCCGGGCGCAGACTCGCCGTCGGCGCGCATCCGCTGCCGACCAGCACGGTTGCCCTGCCCACGGAAGAGGCGGTCGGCGTCGCGCTCCAATCGTTGACGGTCCGCGGCCGCTCCACGCGGCGCGAAGTCATCGACGGTCAGGAGCGCATCCTTCGCGGCGAACGCCAGCCCCTCCGTCGCGTTCGCCGTCGATAACCAGTTGCCGGGCAGGTGCCGCGCAGTCCAGCCCGGCGCCGAAATGCTGCTGAGCCAGGGCCGCCAGTTCGCTCTTGCCCATCCCGTGGGAGCCGGCCAGGAAGAGGGACAGGTCGATAGGTCCGGGCGCCTCGCCGAGGGCGGCCCGGTAGACGGCCGCCAAGAGCGGGAACATGATGCGGTCGGGCGCCAGGCCGTCGAGGATCGCCAGCGAAGCGCAGGACCGCGGCGGCCAGGTCGGCGCCGGTCGGCGGGGCGGGCAGGACGTAGCCGGCCAGCGGCCCGTTCAGCTCGACGGCCACTTGCGCCGTCGCCCCGTCCGGACCGATCGCGCCGCCGTGCAGGTAGTGCCAGACGGCGCCGATCTTCCGCCAGCCGGTATGCGTGTACTCTGTCCGTCTGACGCGGCCCGCGGACAACAGCTCGATAGCGGCCCGGAGATGGTCGCGCGTCCCCTGTCCGGCGTAGACGACGGCCTCGCCGTGCCAGGCGGTCGTAACCCAGCCCAGCCCGGAGAAGTCGGCGGCGGGGACGGTCGCGGGCACCAGTTCGCGGCCGTCATCCCGTGTGCCGGCCAGGGTGAAGACGGCGGATTGTTCCGCGCCGTCGTCGCGGGTGACGGCCTCGACGATGCGGGCCGTGAAGTTGCACAGCGGCACAAGGGCGGTCCCGCCGTCCGGGGTGCCGCGCGTTCGGCAGAGGCGGCCGGCCTCGACGCGGTAGCCGGCCTCCGCCAGCAGCACGGGCGGCAGCTGCCGCGCCCGTTCGCGGCGGAGGGGGGCGAGAGCGCTGTTGAGGTCGGGGAGGGATACCCGGCCTTTCAGCGCGGCCCGGCGGGCGGCGAACGCGGCGGGCTCGGCGTCCGCCAGGGCGGCAAGCGCCGCCAGTAGCGGCCGGTCGGCGAACAGGGCCGCGGCGCCGCCGTTGGCGAGAACGGTGTCGAGGCGGTCCAGCGGTCCGGGTTCGGGGATCGGTTCGCCGGCCGTCGCCTCGGCGAGCGTGCCGGCGATCGCTTGACGGGCAGCATCGCCGGTCAGTACCTCGACGGCCGCGCCGGCCGCCAGGGCGTCGTCGATCCCCTTGAGTCGGGGATCCCAGCGTTCCAGCTCGACGGCCAGGGCCTCGACGGTCAGGGCCTCGGCGAGCGCGGCCAGGCCGCGGGCGACGGCTGGCTTGTCCGCCGCGTCCATGTCGAGGGCGAGGCGGACCGTCCGCGCCCCCAGCTCACGGAGGACGGGGAGGGCCGGTTGCCAGTTGCCGGCGCCGGGAATCGAGACGGTCGGCAGCCCGCTCCGGACGGTTGCTACGTCGGCCTTTAGCTCTCCTTCCGTGATGCGCACGCACTGACAAGGGCTTGTCACTCCCCGCGGGACATGCACGGGGGAACCGGGGCCGGGGCCGCCGTGCGGCGTCGAGGAAACGTAGGTATACCGCGGGCCGTTCCCGCCGTCGTCGCGCCGGACCTTGAGCGCCACGACGCGCCCGGCCGTGTCGCGGATCGGCACTAACAGACCGGCAGCGCCCGCAATGGTGACGTAGGGGCCGTGCTCGCCTTGCTTGACGATGATGCCGGGCACGGACAGCAGCTTGTCGCCGAACCGCTCGCGCAGGGCGCGGGCCAGGGCGGCGCGGCCTTGAACGGCCAGCGTGCGATAGTCGCGGCGGTCGATTTCGTCGTCAGTCAAGCCGCGCTGGCGGAGCGCTTCACGGTGCGCTTCGGACAGCTGCAACCGGGCCAGCAGGGCAGAATAGACGGTGTGCAAAGTGTCGGCGTCGGCCCGCTCGGCGACGGGGCCGCTCGGCGGGAGCGGTGGGGCGGGCGCCGTCCGCGGGGCGGTTCCGTCGAGGCGGTGTAGGTGGTATTCCGCACCGTTCTTGTCCTTCTTTTTGGCGTAGGCGCCCTCGGCGACGCGCATGCACTGGGCAACGGTGCCGTCAGCCGAAACGGTGCAATAGCGGTCGTGTTTACAAATCGGACACGGGTTCGCCTTCGTGCATCGACGCGGCTTCCCCGCGCGTCGTGGATCGGCTATGCTCATAGTGCCTCTTCGGTAAAGGCGAGACGCGGGCGCGAGTCGAACGCGCTTTCTGGACCTTGCCAGGGTGCCCCGAGGAACCGTCCTCCCCCGCGTCCCGTCAGTCTTGACCAACGGCCGGCCTCTCTCACGGGCTGGCCGTTGCGTTGCGCGGCCCGCGTCATCCCACAACGCGGGCGGATCGCCGGCCGGCGGCGGCCATCCTCGCTGCAAACTCGCGGGCGTCCGGGCAGCCCCATTCGACCCACAGCACGACGTCGGCCCGGCGCCAACGGACCACTCTGCCGAGGCGGACGGACGGCGGCACCTTCCCCGCGGCGCGCAGGCGGTGCCAGCTGGCGCGGCTCACGCTGGCCATGGCGGCGGCTTCCACGTCGGAAACCAACAACGGTTCGGTTGGGTTGCTCATTTCGGATTGCCCCCGCTCTCCCGGTAAGCGATCGCGCGGCGTAGCACGCGGGCGGTTCCCGATCCGCGGCCTAACGCGGCCTCGGCGTCGCGCAGCCAGCGGCGCAAGGTCCGCAGCGGCACGTCGGACAGTCGGCGGTAGCGTTTCGTCGCGTTCATGGGGCAAAAAATAAGGACGGCGTGTCGGCCCGTCTGGGGACCGTCAGCCGTCCGTCAAGCGACGAACGAGAATAGGCGGAAAAAGCAGCGTTATTGCAACGCTCGCCCTATCCCATCCGTCGTCCGTCCGTCAGATTGGCCTACTTGGCGAAGTGATTTTTGAGGATGGGCAGCACGTCGGCGACGTGGTACAGGTACGTCGGTTCGTTGCGCCGGCGGGTTTCCGTGGTGATGTAGCAGTCAGGGTATTTCTTACGATAGCGGCGAAGGAACGAGTCCACGGCTGCCGCGCTCGCGGCGGGCCTTCCCAGCATGTCGGCCAGGTCGGCAGCTGAGACAGGCGAGCGGGCCGTCTGTTGCCCCGCCGTCCCGCCAGCTTCCGCGGTTTCGGTCCGTGGTGCAGGGGCTGCGGGCGGATTGCGAATCGAAAGCGTGTTGGCAAGGAAGTGGCTCAGGTCAAACCACGGCTCATTGCCGAGAGCGGCTTGCGTGGTCCCTTGCGTCAATAGGTACTGGCGGATCGCCGAACCGAGTTCAGCACGATCGTTGACGTTGTACCCGAGCTTGCGCAGCATCCGCACCACTTCGGCGCGGTCCCATTCCATCGTGGCAAGAAACTCCTCGGCGTAGCGGTCGTTCTCGGCGTCCCGCGCTGCCTGTTCTTGCTCCGTCCGCTTCTCTTCGGGCTGTGCAAGAATCTGCTCTCTTGTCAGCAAGGACATGGTGCATTCCTCTTGCGGGATTCGCCCGGCCCGGCGCCGCGGGGAATGCGACCGCGGCAACCGAGCCGGGCCAGCCGGTAGCTACTCCGGCCGTCCCGATGGGATCATTCTAGGGCCTTCTCGCCGCCGCGTTCCGCTTCCATCCGACGGAGTTTCACGCGCAGCTCATCCTCCTCCGCTGGCGAGGCAGAAGCGGCCTGATCAACTCAATCAGCGGCCGGAATCACAAACTCCAGATCGACAAGGGAGGCGAGCTTCTGAAGGTCGGTCAAGGCCACGGCGAGCTTTGCAATTGCTGCCCCATTGCCCGCCGGGTCGAAATCGGCGTTGCAGGAGACGCACTTGCGAGCGAACCCCCTGCCGCCGTCGGTCAGCTTGGCGAGGGGCAGTTCGACGATGACGCCGCAAGCCTTGCAGACCACGCGGGCGGTCTGGAGTTCGGACAGGAGGAAGGAGAGGAGTTTTTTGCTCACAGGTTGCTCCGGGGCGCGTTGGAGGGGAAGGCGGATTTGGTGAGGGGGCGGCTATTTCAGCCTTTCCTCGATCTTCAGCAGCATCGCCTTTGTCTCTTTTGCATCGGCTTGGCAAGCCTTCACTACGTCGTCCGCCTTGGCTTTGTCGCCGAGTCGGCGAAATTGTGCAGCGTAGGAAAGGCTGATGTTGTTCAAGGCCAGATTGGCCAGCGCGATTTTCGCATTCGTATAAGCGTCTTCGTATTTTTGAGGCGGGTCGGGAATCCTGGAGAAAAGGTCCTTAGCCATCTCCAGTTTCTTTTCACAGAGAGGGGGATCGGCCGAATCTATCATCACCCTGGTGAGGCTTGTCGATTCGTCGATAAAGGCTTGCATCCGCGTTCGGAACTCCATCAGCTTGGGGTCCGGAATCGGTAGGGAAGGCGGCAGAATCGGTGCCGGATCGTTGTCCTTTGGCTTAACCGGCGTTACAGGCTTGGATTGGCTTGCGCAGTCGTGACACCGCCGCAACCAATGCCGCCAAGAAAAGAAAGGACAGCGAGCAACAACATGAACAGGCTCAGACGTTTCACGGTGGCGCTCCGTTGGATGGCGGCCAAAGCCCGGCCCGTTCAAGCCGCTCACGGATGGCGATAGTAACCTCCGCTGTGAGCTTCGAGGCGTTCCTGTCCACCAGCTTTTCGAGCTGTTGCCGGATGAGACGGCGAAGCCGTAACTGGAACGGCTTGCCAGATGACGGTCTGTCTTGCGTTCCTTGGCCGTGTCGGGGATTGTCACGCGCGGCATGAGTGAAAGCAAGGAAGTTCCGGGAAACCCTATGCGCCCGCTTGGCGGTCCCCGTCGCGCCAGTGGCGTAACCCGGCGGCGGCAAGGGCATCCCGCTCACACTTTCCGGGAAGCGTAGAGCAGAAGCGACCCATCTTCGCGGATCCCGGCCGCCTGTTCTTCCGCCGTCAACCCGTGCCGTCCCTCCGCACCGCTGAGCGTGAACCGTCCGGCCACGCGCAGCTCGCGCAACCCGGCGTCGAAAGCGGCGCGATCGGCGGGGACGGCTTGCCGGAGCAAGACAAGGGAAACGAAGTTGTGGGAACCGCGCTCCCGGTCGATCCGGTCGAACGCGGCGGTGAACGACGCGGCGAAGTCGAGGGACGGGGCGGCGGTGAGCAGTGCCAGCACGGCGGCCTTGATGTGGGGTTGCAGGTCCGGCCAGGCCGCGGCGACACGGGCCAGGTCGGGGTCGATTGGCGCTTCACGGGTACAGGTTTGGGAGCGCCGTTCCGGCGGGTTTGACGTATCGTCTTGTGCGGTCGGCGTTTGGGGGGCCGGCGGTGACAGGTTCAAATCCTGTCGCCGCAACTCGAAACCCCCGAGGAAACTTCCTCGGGGGTTTATCTTTTCCAAATTCCTTGGCAAACGTCCAACCCCACACACACCCATCCTTCACCCACCTCACTCTTGGGGATAGATCGAGTTGCTGATCAATCGTAACTTCTCAAAAACTCCGAAGCGCTGAGGGGGCACCGCTGCCCAGCCGGGCGGTGTGCTTGGCCGTTCCTGAGGGCTTGAACGAAAGTCTATATCGGCGCGGGACTGGCCGCTTTCTTGCGGACCAGTTCCGGTAAAGAAAGTATCTTGCCCACCTTCGTGATGCGGTCACGAAGGTAGGACATGAACCGAACGCCCAGTTTCTTGCACGTCGACTTCAAGCTCAAAAAGCGTGTCTCGGCAACGCTTGCCCAACGTGCCACGCGTGCCGGCGCTGATCTTCCGCTTCGTCGCCCAGTCGCGGAAGTCGCGTTCGGCCGTGTTCGTGTGCAGCGGCAGGTCCGGGCGGTCCAGCACCCGGAGCAGATCCGCTTTCTTGTCCGCCATCCGCGCCAACGCCGCGTTGCGTTCCGGCCAGCAGGTCGTGCGGCCGACCAGGGCGTCGAAACGCGTCCGCAAGCCCTCGGCCTGGCTGGGCGTCGGCGCCAGGCGATACGCCTTCAGGTCGGCGTAGAGTTGCCATAAGGCTGTCAGCACGTCGGTCAACGCCTGGCTTTGCTCGCTGCCACACGGCGTCAGTTTGGCCAGGTTGCGTTCCTGGTGAATCCAACACAGCCCATGAACGAACAGAGCGTAGATCGCCGAGCCGTCGCTGACGATGCCCAATTCCGGCGACACGCCGTGGGCGATCGCGCTGCCCAGCAAGGCCGCCTCCGTCAGCGTCTGGCGATGCTTGGCGTTGTCGATGCCCAGGCGATCCAAATGCTGATTCCAGGCCGACTCATCCGCGAAGGTCTGCTCGACGAACGTCACGACCGTTCGCGCCGCGTTGCCGGCAGGTTCCTCGGCTTGCAGCAACCGCAAGACCTTGGCGGGCAACCCTTGTTCTTTCAGGTACGCCCAGGCATGCTCGTTGAGCACGTAATCGCGGTGGCCGCAACGCAGCACGTCCAGGAACTTGCTCCGCTCTTTGGTGTCGCTAGCTGTGGAACGACGTGAAGAATTCGTTGCCGATGCACAGACACGAACCGTATTTTCCTTGATGCGGCGCCCCCGAGTCGTCCACGCACAAGGCTCGTGAAGACTTGCAAGGCCGTCGGCAACAAAGCGTCCTTCTCCGCATGAAACGCCTCGTGATGCTCGGTCAAAATGTTGTTGACCTGTCCCGCCGAAATGTCGACGCCGTAATCGCGCAGCTCCTCGAGAAGCCGGCTCTGCGGCACGTGGGCCGCGTAATGCTGCTGGAGCATGAAAGTAAGCAAGCCCGGGGCCGAAATGCCCGCGAATCCCGCCGGCAGTTCGCCGCGGATCAGGGCGCCGGCCGGCGTCCGCCACGTCTCCAGCACATAGCGGGTGTTGTGCGTTTGCACGATCAGATCCTGCACCACGAACGGATCACGACGCAACAAGCGTCGAACCGGGCGGCAGCTCCTTCGGCGGCCGCGGAATCTCCTCGTGAATGGGCAGATCCTTGGTCTTGGAGCGTTTCTCCGAGCCGGGCCGCTTGCCATCGGGCGAAGGAGCCGCGGCCGGCTTGCTGAGCGCGCTGGGCTTGCTGTTGGACGCAGGCTTCTTCGGAGCCCTTGAGACGAGCGATTTCCGCTTCGAGGGCCGCGATGCGTTGCGCTTGTTGTTCGATGCGACGGGACTGTTGTTCGATCACTTCCAACAACAGACGCACGAGGGGCGTCTTGTCTTCGTCGCGGATGGCCGAAACCACTTGCCGCCATGCCGAAGACACCACTTCTGGAGCCTGCTCGTCCAGGCGTTTGTCGCTTCCGTCAGTCCTTGCGGAAAGGTCCATAGGGCGAATGGCACTTCCGTTGCAATTATTGCCAGGCCAAGGTTTTGCAGCTGGAGCCTGCGGCTGGCGACTCGCTCCTGTCCGCAGGGTCGCCGGGCCGAGCCCCGACGCTCCCGCTGTCCGCCGCGGCGCCAACCTCTCCGTCGGCCCCTTGGGTCTGCGCCTGCCACGCCTGGTTTCCCCACCTCTTCCTCATTCTCCCACCAGCGCGAACACCTCGGTCTTTACTGGTTCAACAGTTCCGCGCGTGCCTCCTGCCGCGGTTTCGTCAACGGCGGATACGACTTGGGCCGCCGTTTGACACGACGCGGTTCCACACGACCCGGACGGTTACCTACCTCGTGTGTGGCCACCGCCATCCACAGCACCACCGTCACTACCCGACGCATCTCCTCCGAACCAAACAACTGGAGCCAGCGGAACTGCTCCAGGATCTGTAGGCGCTCCCGCAAAACTTAGTTGCCGCGGACACAGACCCTTGGTCAACGCCGCCTCCGCCATCACCTTGCGCACCAGGTTGTAGCCCAGCAGATGAACCCAAAACTCACGCCGCACCATCGCTGGCGTCTTGCAGCTCGAGTTGGTCCATCTTCAATGTCTGTTTGATGGCGCGGATATCCAGTTCCACATGCCAACGCTGCTGATACAGGTCGGCCAACTCTTCCTTGGAGTAATCCACGGCGTCGCACAACGTGGTCGCCACCACGATTTCTTTGCTGCGGTAACCCTTGTGCGTGACGCGGAAACGCAGTTCGCGCACCGTCAAGGTGTCCGGCAACGCGGCGTACTGCTGCGCGTCCATCCACTTGGGCCGTGGCGGCTTGGTCCAGACCACCACATGATCGTCGTTACCCAGGCGGCGGCCACGACGGAAATCGTAGTGCCGCAACTGGTGCAGTCGAAACACGACGGCGACGCCACGCTGCTGCAACAAGACGATCATCCAGTACGAACAGTAGTAGCGGTCGGCCACCACCACATCCCCTGGCCGCAGACGGTCGAGGAGTTGCCGGAACAAAGCGGTCTCACCGGTTTCCTTGCCCTTGTAGGGTCCAACGGCCGCATCGAGGACACACGCTGTGGCGAAGGTCAGCAGCACCACGGCGCGGATCATGGGGAAACCCAAGCCACGCTTTTGCGAGGACGGTTGCGGATAGACCGCCTGATTGTCCTTGGTATCCGCTAGGGTGCAGGTGAAGCCATCGACCAGCAGCACGCGCTGGCGGTGCCAACGCCAGGACTCCGGGGCCTGGTCCTCGACGGCCGCGCCAACGGTGTGGGTCAGTTCGCGCAGGAAGGGTTCGGGCAGTTTGTGGCGTGCCTTGCAATAGGCGCCGGTGTTGGCGGAGCAAGGAGGCAATGACAAGCCGACGCGCAGAACCATGATGCGGGCGACGGCCGCGACGCAGGACTTGGAACCGCTGAGGACCTGGGCGAGAAAGCCCCAGAGCGTGAGGGCGGGTGTGAAGATGTCGCGGGGTCCGCCGGCAAAGCGGACCTGCTGGTCGTCGGCGACGCGCTGGATCAGCGCTGCGGACAGCGTCTGCTCGCCGACGGCGTCGCCGGTGGAGAAGGTCTTGAGGATGGTGGTAAAACGAGACCCGAGGGTGATGAGTGGATAAGATGGCATCGGCCGTCCGTGTCGAGAAGGAATGCGAAACCGAGACACAGACGGCCGAAAACCGGTGCAAAGTATAGACACAGGCGGTGCCGGTTACAAGAGGACAAGGAGCCGGAGCGAAAGAAACGGCAAAAATCTCCTCGCAGTGGAGGGGAGCCGTTCGTCGTCCGTAGCAGCAGTGACAGGAGCAGCTGGAAGTGCCATTCGTCCATAGGGCCAGGTTAGGAATATCGCCTTCAATCAGCTGCGCCCCAGCCCAGAATTTTCCGTTTTCTTCCCCAAGCGGCATTTCGCTCAACGAGCGTTCAGTAGAATGGGAGTTATTGAGAACTAACCATTTTCACGCCTTATGGGGCGGCGGCGTGGGCTTGCGTAAGGCAGCGATGCAAGCACGCCAGGCCTTTGCCGCGGCGGAGGCAGCGGACCAAGAGTTGGCGGTGTGCAGCCGTCCGGGGCACAAGCGGACCGGTCCGACGCAGCGCGCCCAATACGCCTGGCGGAAAGCGGAAAAGGCGATGGACCACTGGCAAGAGCAGGAACGGCTGTGGCAAACGACCAAGGCGGCCTTGCCGTTGTTCACACCGACGAGGGAACTCAACACGCGGGGCGCGGGCGGCAGCGGTGCTGGCCGAGACGTTGCCGCAGTTGCCCGACAGCGCTTTCGCCAAGACCAAACGGCAACTGCAGAAGCCGGAGATGCTGAACTATCTGGACCGTGTGCAACAGCAGATCGCGGCCCTGCCGTTGTCCGAGGCAGTCAAGCAAGCGGCCGTGCGTCAGGAAGGCCAGTACTTTCAACCTTGCAAAAATGACGCAAGGCAGCTGCAATTCAAGTGTTACGCCTAGCTTGAATAAGGAGCTGCCAATGCGTCACTTCCATTCTACCATCACCCCCGCCGTCATTCATCGGGAAGCCCGCCAAGCGCTGCAGGCCCGTCTGGACTGTAAGCCCTTTCACGACTCGGTCAGCGTGGCCGATCTGCTCGACCTGCTCTTGCTCATGGCGGCAGCCACCGCCTCGCTCTTCGCCACCGTACGCCGCTTCTTCGGCTTTAGCCATGAGACGGCCCGGCGGGCCGTCCAAGCCAATCTGCCCACCATGTATCGGCTCGTCAAGGCACTCGTCCAGACGTTGTTTGACGTGGCCGATTTCTCCCGTCAAGATCGGCGGCGTCCTGGCTGCTCGCTCTCGACACGCACAACGTCGCTTACTACGGCCAACGCGGCTCCTATGTCGTGGGCGGACCCAAGAAACAGGGGACCAAATGGTTTTTCAGTTACGCCACCGCCGTGCTGCTGCATAAACGCCGCCGCTATACCGTCGCTTTGTGTCCGGTGCAGGCCAAGACCAAGCCGCACGAAATTGTCCAAACGCTGCTCGATCAAATCGCGGCCCAAGGCCTGAAAATACGCGGAGTTGCGCTGGATAGCGCCTTCGACAGCGGCGACACCCTGCTCCTCTTGCAAGCACGCCGCCTGGCCTACACGGTGCCGCTGCGCCGCAAGGGCAACACCCGTAATGCCCGCAACCGCTACTTTGAGGGCCGACACGGGCTGATCCGCTGGGCGGAGTGGACCACGGAGAAAACGCGTTGCCTGGTGCGGACGCGCACACTGCTGTGGAAACGTGGACCCAAGACCATGGTCTTCGCTTTCCAGGGTTGGAATGGGGGGCGGGCTCGGAACGTTCACCAGCAAGCGGAGCGGCAACGACGGTTGTACCGACAACGCTTCGGCATCGAAACGAGCTACCGGCAAAAGAACCAGGCTCAGGCCTCCACCACCAGCCGTGACCCCGTCTACCGCCTGCTGTTGGAGGGCATCGGGTATGTGCTGCGTCAGGTCTGGGTGGTTCTGACGGAGGAACTGGCCCGTCGCAGTCACGCCGGTCCGGCGCCTGGATAGCTGCCATGACGCTACAAAAGATGATCGATTGGCTGGTCCACGAACTGACCACCCTCCACCCCGAAGACTTCTCAATCTCAATCAGTGAAACGGGTTGTATACAATGACCCTCGTTGAAAGTACTGTCACGCTTCCGGCTCGGACCGAGGTGAGCGCCTCACGGCTTGTTGAACAGCCCGTCGTCCAACTTCTCCGCCGGCGTGAACTCGATTATCTCGCTCTCGACATAGAGCTTGTCGTCACGGCGTAGTTCGTGCTTGTGCGCGATCATCGCGTCGCCGACCTTTTTGTACTCGCGCTGATAGGTCTCGGCGGTGAACTCCTGATCGACGTTGAACACATCCCTGGCGCGCGTCTCGGTCTTGACGAGCAGGCCGCTCTCCTTGTCGAAGAACAGGTTCACGTCACGCCGGCCCTTGAACTCGACACGCACCCCCAGAGCCGGTCGTTTATCGACCTTCAACTCACCGAGCGTCGAGAGTTTGTAATCCTTGCCGCTCAGGCAAGCTAGCCGAGCCACTCGTTGAACGTGCATACTCTCGCGGACCTCGGCCACCTGCTCCTTGGACAGCTCCTGAGTCATGCCGGCGAGGGACATCCAACCCTGGTCGCCTTTTACCACCTGGAGGATGGTGATCGCTTGGTTGCCGATCGTCATCGAAATCTCAAAACGATAGCGATCCGGCTGCTGCGAGGCGATGGAGCCGGTATAGTCGATGCCGTCGCCCATGCCGTAGAAGCGGCCCTTCATCTTGATCGTCACGGCCGCATGTTTGGCCAGCGCCTCGGTGATGCCCTGGACCTTGATTGCCTTGTCGATCAGCTTTCGCGCCTCGGCCTGGTCGTCGGCCCGCGCGGAACGGCGACCACCGCGGCGACCACGGACAGACAGCATAAACGCACAATCCCAGACATAGTGTCTCCTTCTTCTTACTTGTCGTTTCGAGAGGAAGCGATTCTTACTTGTCCTTCGCTTCCGGATAGCGAATCTTGCGATTCGGGTCCAGCACGCGGGTATAAATCACGGCATCTTTGTCGCCCGGATACATCGCCTCGATCACGACCTCGTTTCCGTCCTTGCGAAGCTCGACGTCGATGGCGGTCTGATCCGGGCCGGAGCCTGTGCCGGTCACGCCCTCGTACACTTTCTTCCCATTGACCGATACACGGACCGACACACCACCCCCGAGCAGCAGACGCGTTCGGAACGCCTCCGTCGCGGTGAAGCGACCGCGGATCAGAGCCTTTTCCTGCCGTTCCTTCGTCTTGGGAAGGAGAATCCGACCAGGGACACCCACGGACAACGGCGCCCACTTCGGATCGACCATACTTGAGGCGAGTTCCACATCGGTCAAAAACGGCGACGCCATGACGTAGCGCACTAGGTCGCGGAAGTCCTGCACGGTCATGGTCTTGTCCAGCCCCTCCGGCATCATCGACCGCTCGACGACTTCGAGCTTCTCGATGTCCTTTCGCAGCAGCACGCGCACCGCGTCGTTCTCGCTCTTCAGCGACACGGTGTCCTTGTCCTCCGCGGCGAGCAGGCCGACATACACCTGTCCATTATTCAGCCTCACGACGCGCTGGAAGTACGGGGCGCCGACGACGCGGTTCGGATCAAGGATGTTGACGAGCAGATATTCGATGTCGCGGCCGGCGCCGTCCAGCTCCGGGCCGACGGAGCTGCCGCGGCCGTCGAACTTGTGGCACTTCGCACACTGGTTGTCGAACACCTTCCGGCCGCGCTCGAACGATGCCGGCCCCTTGTGCAGCTCGGCCCGCATCGAGTCGATCAGCTTGTTCAGCTCGTCCGGCGTGCTGCGAACGAGGCCCCAAACGCTCTTGATGCGGGCGTCGAGATCCTTGTCCTTGAACGCGTTGATGCGCAGGATCGTGTTATCGGTGAGATCGGTCCGGGCCACGCGCTTGTCGCCGACCGCGTTCAGCAGCTCGCGCGCCCACTCCTTGCGGCTGGCGAGAAGGTTCACGGCCTCGACGCGCACGCCGGGCGGATAGTCCTTCCAACCGCGCAGGACGGCGTTGGGAATGTCGTTGCCGTCGTAGCCGGCCAGGGCGCGGCAGACTTCCTGGCGCAGCTCGCCGTCCTTGTCGTTGAGCAGCAGATCGAGCAACGGTTGCCGTGCCTCGTCGATCCGCGCGACGGCAAGCTCGCGCACCGCGGCGACACGCTCGGGCTTCGGCTTCTTCGGATCGCGGGCCACGGACAGGGCGGTGCGCGCGGCGGCGGCATCGCGGAAGTTGATCGCCAGCGCCTGGGCCAGCTTCTTCGTCTCGGCATCGTCTTCCTTGAGCAGGACGGCGTACAGCGGCTTCCAGTTGTCCGGCGCGTCTACCTGGCGGCCTTTCAGCGCCGTCATCAGGCCCGCAAGTGCTTTGCGTTTCGCGCGCATGTCCTTCAGCTCGCCGGCAAAAGCGAGACACGCTTTCAGGTCTTCCGGCTTGCCGCCGGAGGCGAGGCGACGCATGGTGTTCGGCACAATGGTGTCGGTGATGAGCGGATTGCCGGCGGCGTTGTCACGCAGCCAGTCGAGGTCCAAGTGTCCTTGTGCGAGGCGTCTTTCGTAGGCGAGCCAAAGCAACTGCGGTATCATGGGATCCTTGGTGTCCTCTTTCCGCTCCATGAGCCAGTGAACTAACAATTTCGTGTCATGCGTGTCGGCAAGACGGATCGCGGCACTGGCCAACTCCCGACGAACTGCAGGATCTTGCTCTTTGGCTGCGCGCTGGATCATGTCCCCGACGTATTCTCTTGGCAGGGTCGGGTTACTGGCGTTCAACCGAATTGACCACGCACGAATCGCGGGTGAGAGCATTCGGTCAACTAGAATATTGACTTTCCCCGTGAGTGAGAAACCGAGCCACAAGCTCGGCAAATTGGATGCCTGTACACCCTCTTGAATGGCCAGAGCAAGTTGCCCCTCGTACTTCGGGCGTCGTTCACCGAGCAGCCGGAGCGCCGTGCGCGCCAGGTACGGGTTGTCGTGACGGATCAATGCCGCCAGTACAGCGTCAGGCTTGGCTCCCAAATCCTCCGCCTTCTTCGTCGCCATCCCCTTCCGCTGGATGCGAAACACGCGCCCATGCTCGTAATCCCAGCTATCCGCCCCCGCCTGATGGCACGGGTTCTGATCGTGCCAGTCGATGCAGTAGATTTCGCCGTTGTGGCCCCAGCGCAGGTTGATCGGCCGGAAGTTTTTGTCGCCGCTGACGAGGAAGTCGTCGCCGCGGCTGGCGGTGTAGGTTGAGCCGTTCTTCTTCAGAATGTTCTGCTTGATCGAACAGCCGTGGATGCTGCCGAAGATGACGCTGTTGCGATACTTCTCTGGCATCAGCGGCGTGTCGAGCGAGATGAGGCCGGCGTGCGCCCAGCCGCTCTCCTTGTGGAAAGTGTGATCGCAGATCTCCTTGATCTCGCCGTAGGCGTAGGGGTTGAAGCTCTGCCCCGCCTGCCGCTTGTAGACGCCGCCGGGGACGATGTGATAGAGGTGCGGAATGACGCAGCAGCAGAGGATGAACTGGCCGTCGGTGTTGCGCCAGTCCATGCCCCACGGATTGCTCGTCCCCTCGGCGAAGATCTCGAACTTCTTCGTCTTCGTGTCGTAGCGCCAGATGCCGCCGTTGAGGCGCGTTCCCGGCCCGTCGGCCTGCTCCGGCTTCACCTCGGAATTCGTGAAGATGCCATGCAGGCCGTAGAGCCGGCCGTCCGGTCCCCACTGGAACGTGTTCAAGGTTTCGTGCGTGTCCTGACTGCCGAAGCCCTTGAGCAGGATCTCGAACTTCCCCGGTTTGTCGTTCTTGTTCTCGATGAAGAACAGGTACGGCGGCGCACCGACGTAGACACCGCCGTTGCCGACTTCGAGGCCGCGTCGCCAGGTCGAACGGCACGGGAAAGTCCTTGCCCTCGGCGAAGACTGTGCGCTTGTCGGCGACGCCCGTGCCCTTGGTGTCTTCGAGAATGACGATGCGATCGCGCGGCATCTTCCCCTTGGCGGTGCGTTTCGGATACTCGAAGCACTCGATGACCCAGACGCGGCCCTTTTCGTCGACGGTCATGGCGACGGGGTTGACGACCATCGGCTCCGCGGCGAAGAGTTTGACCTCGAAGCCGTCGGCAACTTTCATGCGCGCGACCGACTCTTCCGGCTTGAGGTACGGCTGGCCGGAGGGTTTGCGGTTGTCGAAGCCGTACTCTTTCTGGGCGGGGGCGGGGGCCGCGCAGAGGAGGAGCAGAGTGGCGGGAATGAAGGTGCGGAGAGGGGACATTGAGGGACTCCGGGTGGGGAGGGCGGGTCAGTCTTCGAGGCCGAGTTCGCGGAGCGAAGAGGCGGTGAGCAGAGCATCGCCGATCTGCTCAATGCGCTCGATCGGTAGTGCTGCCAGCCGCCGCTGCACGACAGCGTTCAGCGGCCCGAAAAGCTTTGCAAGTTGGAGTTGGACAATTCGCTGTTTGCCCTTCGGCACTCCGCGCTCTTCCGCAAGGTCGAAATAGGTTTTCGCCATCGCCTTTATCCTTCAATCCTCGAGACCCAGTTCGCGCAGGGACTTTGCCGTAAGCAGAGCGTCGCTGATCTGCTGGACGCGCTCAAGCGGCAGAGCTGCCAACCTCTGCTGCACGCCAACGCTCAGCGGACCAAAGCGCTTTTCGAGCTGGCGTTTGGCGGCTTGCTGCTCGCCCTTCAGCACGCCGCGCTCTTCCGCTAGGTCAGAATAGGTTTTCACCATAGCCTGGACTCCTTGGTAGGGTGGCGTCCGCAGCAGCTGATCGAAATATTGCCGCTCGGCCTCGTCCATTGGAGCGTATGCCTGGATGCAATCGAAGAGGAGGTACTTCTTGGCCACATCCAGGCTCGACTCCGTCACGCGGATACTCGCCTGACCGGCCAACTCGGCTTGCCGCGACCGTTGTGCCCGCATCAGCGCTGACAGCGCCACCGCCAGCATATTCACGCTGTTTAGGTGGGCCTCCGCATCGAGGGCCGTCAGACCGACGTACTCGAACGTGAACGTCAGCACCGTCAATTCGTCGAACTTCTCCTCGTAGCTCAGCACGCCGGTGCCGTCGAGGCCGACACGCAGGAACACCGCGATCGGCAGCACCGGCAGATCATGGTTGCGCCGCAGCGCCTGGTAGCTGTCGAAGAAGCGGCGCCGCAATGGTACCGATGTCTCTTCCGCCTCGATCTCAATGTGGATCAAGGCCAGTTCCTGCGTGCCGACTGGTTCGCCGGGCCGCGGCTTGAGCGGCAAGCGCGCAACCAGGTCAATCACACGCCGTTCGCCCTGGGGCGGGTTGAGGAAAACCTCCTGCTCCAGCCACGTCGTTCCGGCGAAGTCGAAACGGCCGTGGCGGTGCGGGAAGAACGCCTCGAACAACTCCGCCAGAAACATGCGGATGAGCCGCTTGAACCGCTGGTCGTGGTCCTCCATCGCTCGCATCCTCGGGCATCGACATTGTACCAGGTGAACGACGCATCATCCCGGCGGCCATTTCATGTCGCGGTCGCCCAGCAGGTGCATGTGCAGATGCGGCACCGTCTGCCCGGCGCGCTCCTTGCAATTGACGACCAGCCGGTAGCCATCCGCGAGACCCAGCTGCTGCGCGAGCTGCACGGCGACCAGGTGCAGGTGGCCGAGGAGCTCGCGGTCCTCCGGCTTGAGGTCGTCGTGGGTGCGGATCTCCTTGCGCGGAACGATCAGCACATGTACCGGAGCCTGGGGATTGACGTCGTGGAACGCAACGCAGAGAGCGTCTTCGTGGACGATCTTCGCGGGGATCTGCTTGTTCACGATCTTCAGGAAGATGTTATCGGCGAGCATCTTGTCTACTCCCGTTGTTCGGCGACCGGTTGCCTCTTAGCATTACGGGGTTGTACTCTTGCTCATGCTAAGCCGCAAGCGGCAATTCAACAACGGGCGGTGTCATGGCCTGGATCATCGGCGTGGACGAAGCCGGGTACGGTCCGAACCTGGGTCCGTTCGTCATGACCGCCGTCGCCTGTCGCGTGCCGGAAGAGCCGATCGGAGCGAACCTCTGGGACATTCTTCGCGCGGTCGTTCGCAAGTTTGGGCCTGACGACGACCGCATTGTCGTGGACGACTCGAAGCGGGTATACGATCCAAGCCGTGGCATCAGCGGGCTGGAACGCGGCGTCCTATCGATCCTCTGGCGTGGGCCGCTGCACCCGGAAGCCAAGCTGTGTGATTTCCTCTCCGCGAAGTGCGCCGATTCGCTCGACGACCTAAGCGGCGAGGCATGGCACAAGGGTGAAGACCGACTCCCGGCAACGGTGGACGCCGCGGAATTGTCGCAGACAGCTATTCATTTCGACCGAGGATGTGCGGAGGCGGGTCTGCTGCGCTGGGAAATGTGTGGGGTGGTAGTTCCCACGCCGCGTTTCAACGTCATCGCGGACCGGGCCGAGAGCAAAGGAGCGGTGCTGGCTCACGCCCTCGGCCGGCTGCTGGTAAGCAAACTGGCTTTGCTGGATGGCGAGGATAGCCTGACCTTTTTCATCGACAAACACGGCGGCCGCAATCGCTACGCCGCGATGCTTCAGCACCTGCTGCCCGACGGCATCGTTGTCACCGAACAGGAGGGAAGCCTTCGCAGCACCTACGGGGTGCGCTACCTGAACCGCGCGATGCGGCTGACCTTTCAGCCGCGCGCCGACGCCGAACACTTCTGCGTCGCCCTGGCCTCGATGGCCGCGAAGTATCTGCGCGAACGGCTGATGGAGGAGTTCAACCGCTTCTGGTTGGCGCAGGTGCCGGGACTAAGGCCGACGGCCGGCTATCCCAACGACGCGGTGCGCTTCATGGACGCGATTCGACCAGCAGCGCGGAAAATGGGCCTGCCCGAGGACGCGGTTTGGCGGAAGCGGTAGGGTTGGCAGCAGAGCCTTCATGCCGGTGCGGATGGCCGTAGGCCAGCTTCACGCAGGAGACGCTCGGCCCAGGTGACGCGCTCTCCTTGTAGCGGCGGCTCTGCGGGTCGCTCGTAGTCCACGGCGCCGCGACGATAGGGGCCTGCGTTATAGGCGCGAGTGAAGACGAACTGAAGATCGAGCGGCACCTCTTCGATACCTTGCCGAAGTGGGACGGGGATACACGGCAGAGGGTCCGTAATCAGGATGGAGAAGACCTGAAAGTCCGTGGCCGCCCCGATGCGCAGCCAACCGCGGTTGACGAGCACGAGATAGTCCGGCGGAGGTTCGAGCTGATCGACGTATTCTTCAAGCAACGGATGGGGCAACAAACGCTGTCCTCCCCGGTGGAAGTCCAACTCGATCAGATTCGCGCTGCTATCGAGCACTTCTCCTTGCTTTTGACTGTAGGAGCGTCGGTCCGCCCCCCGACGTTTGTTTGATGGACTGACGATCTCGATCATTGTGACGAGTTCGTGGCCGCGCGCTGGGTCGCGGACCTCCACGAAAAGATGGCGGTGCGGCTCGACCCGGATGGTAACCGATGATGAGGGCGAGATCGTTCTTCGCGGCGCCTCTGCGACAGCAGCCTGGGGCCCCTGTCCGCGCGGTGGCGGCCGCACAACCGCCACATCGGAAACGATGCGGCGGGACGTCCCGCCTTCCTCGACGATTCCTACCTCCGGCCGCATCTCGAGACGGGCATAAAAAGGAGTCGGAAGGCTGGCATTAAGAACAGCACGAATCTCGCTGGCCAGACTGTCATGTAAGTCCGGCCAGATGTCCGGGGCTTCCAGGTAAGGGTCCATTCCGTGAAACGGCGACGGCATGACGATCTCCCTCATTTGGTCCCAGAGAATCCCCGTCATTATAACCGATGTCCCCACTAGCCGGGAATCAAGCCCCGTAATACGCCTCCGCCGCCAAACCCGTACGCCGCCGCACGAACTCCACGATACCGTCCACCTCGGCATCGAGCAGTGCCGTCACCGTCGGTTCGGCTGGTTTGCGGGCCACGGTGTAGACCTGCACCCGTGTGATTCGTCCGCCCGATTGTGCGATTTCATTGAGCCGATCGCAAAACGCTTCCTGCTCCGCGATCGTGGGTAGTTCGCCGTTCAATCGCAGGAACATCGACTGGATCACGACCGGATACATGCGCGCCGTGTCGCGGATGTTGGTCAGCACTCGGTCAAATGGAATCGTGGTACGCTCGATGCGGTGATAATACTCATCGGTGCCCGCGTCCAGTTTCGCCCACACTTCGCCGTTGTTCGCCGCGATTAGGGCCAACGCCTGCTTGACTTGCGGCTTGTGCAGCTGCGTCGCATTCGTGATAAGCACGAGTTTCACGGCATTCAATCCGCGCCTCGTCCTCTCCACGGCAGCGAACTCGACCGCTTCGAGGAACGACGGACAAGTTGTCGGCTCGCCGTCGCCGGAGAAGGCGATGTCATTCAGTCGGCGCAGGTGCGGAGGCGTCTGACGGAAACGCTCGTGTTGGAACAGATCGCCGGACACGACCGAATCGAGCATCGACCGTAGCTCGGCACGGAGGCGCGGCAGGTCCACGTCGTTGGCACCGCCGGGCGTCGTCCGATCGACCTGGCAGTAGACGCAATCGAAGTTGCAGATCTTGTCCGGGTTGAGATTGACGCCGATGCTCACGCCCTTGCTGCGGCGTGAGACGACGGCATAGACGTAATCGTTAGCCGCGAAGTCGCGCCGATGGTCGCGGTGGACGGTGAGCGTGGTGCGTTGAGTGTCGTTCATGGAGTTGGTCCATGTTATGACCTGGTTTCAAACCTCGTACCGCCGGCATTCTTGCCGGCCCGTGCCGACAGGAATGCCGGCGGTACGAGGTTTTGAAATGGCGTCTAAACCGCAAGCGGCGGACTACGGACAAAGCTCGATGTGGCTGTGGTCGTCCAGGGTAATGCTCGACAGCTCGCCGTTCTCCTTCAGAAAATGAACGGCGATCACGACGATGTCGTCCTCCGGCACGCGGTCCGTGGCGATGCCGGTGGCCAGGTAGTTGAAGCCGCGGAAAGTGCCGACGACGTCCTGCGTCGGCCAGAAACGGCGGCAGTTGATACGCACCAGCTGGCGAATACGGATCTTCTGCCCCAGCTTCAGCGATTGCAGCAGGTTCGACAGTTCGGTGCGGATCGGACGGGTGGAGGATTGCAGTTCCGTGGTCACGATGCGTCTCCCCTCTTTTGTTTCAGACCGCGTACCAGGGCGATTCGGCCGGTGCGGGCGAGCTCGAGGATTCCGTAGGGCCGCATCAACTCGATGAAGGCCTCGATCTTGCTCTCCTGACCGCTGATCTCGATCATGAGGCTGTCCTGGCCGATGTCTACAACCCGGCCGCGGAACATCTCGACGAGCAGCGAAATCTCGACGCGCTGCTGCGGATTGGCCCGCACATTGAGGAGCATCAGGTCGCGCTCGATAAAGTTCTCGCTGCTGATGTCCATCACCTGCACGACGGTCACGATCTTGTCGAGCTGTTTGCGGACCTGCTCCAATTCGGCGTCGTCGCCGTGGACGACGAAGGTCATGCGCGACAGGTCGGCCTTCTCCGTTTCGCCGACGGCGAGGCTGTCGATGTTGAAGCCGCGCGACGCGAGCATCCCGGAGATGTGAGCCAGCACGCCGGGCTGATTTTGGACCACCGCCGACAAAACGTGACGCATCCCGCACCGCCTCCGAACGTCGGGTCAATCGTTACCCTGTGATCTTAGAGAGGGCGAGCAGCGGGTTCAATCCGGCGATGAATCAATCAGACTCTGGCGAGTCGCCGCGCCGCCTGCTATCATCGCCCTAACATCGACCCGTGTTTCTTCTATGGAGATGATGCAATGATTCGTCGGTCCATCCTCGCTGGAGCGGCCTGTGTGGCCGTCCTGCTGTTCGCCGCGGTCCCCGTGGTCCAGTCGGAAGAGAAGCCGAAAAGCGACAAGGTGTGGGTCTTCATCGGCACCTACACCAACGCCAAGAGCAAGGGCATCTATCGCTTCGAGTTCGACACGAGCACCGGAAAGTTAACCGGTCCCGAACTCGCCGCCGAGATGAAAGACCCCTCGTTCCTCGCCATTCACCCGACGCGGAAGTATCTGTACGCCGTCGGCGAAGGCGGCATCCCCGGCAAGAAAGGCGGCGCCGTCGCCGGGTTCACTCTCGATACGAAAACGGGAGAGTTGAAGGCCATCAATCAGGAGTCGTCGGTCGGCGCCGGGCCATGCTATATCGTCGTCGACCGGACGGGGAAGAACGCTCTGGTGGCGAATTACGGCGGCGGCAGCGTCGCGGTGCTGCCGATCGGCGACGATGGCAAGCTGGCCGAGGCGTCGGCGTTCATTCAGCACAAGGGCGCCGATCCGAGTCTTAAAGTGACGCCGCACGGGCATTCGATCAATGTCGATGCCGCCAACCGTTTCGCCGTCGCCGCCGACCTCGGCCTGAACGAACTGATCGTCTACAAATTCGATTCCGCCAAGGGTACGTTGACGCCGAACGATCCGCCGTTTCTCGCCACCGCTGCTGGGGCCGGTCCGCGCCACTTCGCGTTTCATCCGAATGGCAAATGGGCCTACGTCATCAACGAGACGAATATGACGCTGGCCGCGATGACCTATGACGCGGAGAAGGGGATCCTGAAAACGGTACAAACGATTTCGACACTACCGAAGGATGCGACCGGCAAGAACTTCTCGACCGCCGAGGTGGTGGTGCATCCGTCGGGCAAATTCGTTTACGGCTCGAATCGCGGCCATCACAGTATCGTTGGTTATGCAATCGACGAGAAGACCGGCGAGCTGAAGTTGATCGGCCATCAGGGCGAGGGCATCAAGACGCCGCGCAATTTCAACATCGACCCCACGGGCAAGTTCATGATCGTCGCCAACCAAGACGGCGCCAGCCTCGTGGTCTATGCCATCGACCCGAAGACCGGCGAGTTGAAGACGACCGGGATCACGGCCGAGGTCGGTTCGCCGGTGTGTGTGAAGTTTGTGCCGAAGGGATAGCGAATTGTCGTTGCTCCGACTCGTTTGCGTTTCGCGGACAGGCGCTCAGTCCGCGAAACGTAAACGATCGTCGCAGCTGACCTGGGAAGGAAAGCGGTGACTATGGTAAAATTGCCTTTGTGAAGATGATCCCCGGATTGAGGAGGCAAGGAACCATGTCTGCCGACACGACGCGCCATCCTCCGAATGCTACCCTGCTATTCACCATGCTGCCCGGTTCCAATCGCAAGCAACATCCGTCTATCTATCGTTACCGATTGAAGTACACCAACCCCGATTCCAGCCAACCCGGTTGCGCGATGCTGTGGGAAGTGGCGGGCGGCCGGATGACTTATCAGATTGCGCTGGAGCGCGCAGAATCCGGCGAGCTGCGCTGGCACTGTACCTGCGCGACGCAGTCTATCGCGGCGAGAACGCACCGCACGTCTGCAAACACGTCAGCGGTCTGCGCAACCTGGGCGCTGCGCCGACGCGGCGTGAATGCAAACATACATTGATAATGTGACGTTATGGCCCGGCACCGATCGACGGTTCTCACTCTGTGAGGGACGTTGCGGCGGGCGGTACGACAGAGCGGAGAGAGTACCATGATCGTCGTTATGAAGCCCGGAGCCAAACAGGCGCAGCTGGACCAGGTTGTCGAACACATCGAGCAGCTGGGGTTGCGCAGTCACGTCATCGTCGGCACCGAATGCACCGTGATCGCCGCTCTCGGTGAGAAACGCGATGGGGCGAAGCAAGCGCTCGAGACCATCGAGGGGGTGGATAAAGTGGTCCCAATCCTCGCGCCGTACAAGATGGCCAGCACCGAAGTCAAGAAGGAGCCGACGTGCGTGGAGGTCCTCCGCTTGAAGGTGGGCGCCGGCCATCTCGGCGTCATCGCCGGCCCCTGTTCCGTCGAGAGCCGGGAGCAGATCCTGGAGATCGCCCACGTCGTCAAGCAAGCCGGCGCGGCCGGTTTGCGCGGCGGGGCGTTCAAGCCGCGGACCAGTCCGTACAGCTTCCAGGGACTGAAGGAGAAAGGGCTGGAACTGCTCGCCGAAGCCCGTGAGGCGAGCGGACTGGCCGTCGTCACCGAGGTGATGGCGAAGGAGCATGTTGAGTTGGTATCGAAGTACGCGGACGTGTTGCAGGTCGGCGCGGAACATGCAGAACTATCCGCTGCTGGAGGCGGTTGGCGAATCCGGCTTGCCGGTGCTGCTGAAGCGCGGCCCGTCGGCGACGATGGACGAGTTCCTGCTGGCGGCGGAATACATCCTGAAGACCGGCAACACCAACGTGATCCTGTGCGAACGCGGCATCCGCACCTTCGAGGACCACACGCGCTTCACGCTGCCGCTGGCGACGGTGCCGTACCTACATCAGAAGACGCATCTGCCGATCATGGTCGATCCGAGCCACGGCACCGGCAAGGCGAACCTGGTGGCGCCGATGGCGAAGGCGGCCGTGGCGGTGGGTGCCGATGGGCTGATCGTCGAGATTCACCCCAATCCGGACAAGGCGCTGAGCGACGGCTACCAGGCGCTGACGCCGATCGTGTTCCGGCAGATGATGGCCGACTGTCGCAAGATCGCGGAGGCGGTGGGGGTGAAGATGTGAGCTACATGACGAGGCAGTGATGGGCCTTGCGGCTGAAACGCGGCTTGCTGTAGCCTTCCCTAATGGACTTTGAACTTGTCGGCGAACTGACCGATGTCGAGACAATTGCTGTCAACCTATCCATTCGCGAACGTGATTCTCTAAAGGAGCGATTCGGCGGCCGTCGCTCGCGCAAATTGAAGGGAATCGCTCTTGTCCGCCTCTTGAACGGGAACGTTCGCAAGGCTGAGGTCCATTGGTACGAGGCTCACGGAGTAGGCCGGCGCAAAATGAAGATCAAGCGGTTCTTGGATTGAGGTGCCATGGCAAAGAAACGGAATCGACAAACTTTCGCCGTATGCGTGGCGAATGACGGCTGCGACGACTTGCAGATATGGAAGTTGTACCGCTTGCTGCCCGACGCCGAAGCTGCGCGCGAAGGCTATCTGCGCGTCATGGACGACTCACACGAGGATTACCTCTATCCGGCCAGCCGATTCGTTAAGGTGGAATTCCCGAGCGCGGTGGAGAAGAAACTCTTGAACGCTGCCGCTTTCGCTGGGGCTGAGTGAACCGATGACTGCGCGGGTTCGACCGTTGGCGGAAATAACGCATCTCGCTATCGAAATCCTCATGCGCAAATTCGGCGCTGTGGACACGCTCCGGTTCGTCAACCAATTCACAACGGGTTTTGGGGACTACACAGCCGAGCGCGAGCAACTCTTCGGCGGGGAGACGCTGGACCAAATCATCGGGGCCGTTAAAGCGAAGACCGTGTCGTCGAAGAAGCCCAGGGGTAGACGACCTCGATCATCCGGATGAACCGGAGTGGGTCCACACAAGCTGCGCAAAACGATATATCCGCACCCATTCCTACAGCGCAGCCGGCAACGTCGCCGGGCACACCACATGCTTCACCCAGTGCGCATCATCGCGGGTGGGATAGTCGGAACGGGAGTGGACGCCGCGCGACTCGGTGCGCTGTAACGCCGACCAAATCATCAGCCGGGCGACCGTCAACAGGTTCTGCAATTCCCAGCCGGCCCGCGACTTGAACTCGCGCCGCAGAACGTAGCGGCACCAGAACGCCACAGTTCGCTCCGCCTCGCGCAGACCGATCTTGTCACGGACGATGCCCATATTGCGCACCATCAGGGAACGCAGCGAATTCGTCAGGTCGGCCGCGTCGAGCGCGCCGGCGTTGTCCGGTTCCTTCCCATTCTGAAGAGGCGGCACCGTGAAGGTATCGGGGATCCGTTGCGCCGCAGCAGAGGCATCGCGGCCGCAGGATTCGCCGTAGACCAATCCTTCGAGAAGACTGTTCGACGCCAGTCGATTGGCCCCATGCAGCCCGCTCGACGTGACTTCTCCCGCGGCCCACAAACCCGGCAGCGACGTCCGGCCCCTGGCATCCACCGTGACGCCACCGACCATGTAATGTGCTCCGGGCCGCACCGGGATCGGATCCTTCGTCACGTCCAAACCGAAGTCCTTGCAGACCTTCGCGATGCCGGGGAAGTGCTGGAGCACCTTGACCGGATCGAGGTGCGACAGGTCGAGATAGACGCAGGGGTGCTGCGTACGCTCCATGCACCGTACGATGGCCTGGGCCACCACGTCGCGGGTGGCCAGCTCGCCGCGTGGGTCTTCCTCCAGCATGAAACGCACGCCGTCCTTGTCGCGCAGATACGCCCCGGCGCCGCGGACTGCCTCGCTGATGAGATGCCGGCTCGAGCCGGCGACGTACAGCACCGTCGGATGGAACTGCATGAACTCCATGTCGCGCAGCTCGGCGCCGGCACGGTAGGCGGCTGCCATGCCGTCGCCGGTCGCCACGGGCGGGTTCGTCGTCTCGCGGTAGACCATGCCGGTGCCGCCGCTGGCGAGGATCGTCTGTTTCGCCCAGATCAGCAGCTTGCCGCTGCGCGGCCGCGACACCAGGGCACCGACGCACTGCTCCTGGTGGACCAGCAGGTCGATGGTGAAGGTGCGATCCCAGATGGTCACGTTCGGCGCCTTCTCGGCACAGTCGATGATGGCCCGCATCACCTCGAAACCCGTGGCGTCGCCGAGCGCGTGGATAATGCGCGGATGACTGTGCCCGCCCTCGCGGCCCATTTCTTCATCGAATTTCGCCCCATAACCGATCAGATGGTCGATCTGCTTCGGTGCTTCGCGCACCACCATCTCGACGACGCCGCGGTCGCACAGGCCGGCGCCGGCTGTGAGGGTGTCTTCGATGTGGTTCTCGAAGCGATCCTCCGGCGAACGCACGGCCGCGATCCCGCCCTGCGCCAGCTCGAATTGCTGAGCTGCACCTTATCCTTCGTGATGGCCAGGACGCGCAGATCGGGCGGCACGGCGAGGGCGGCCGCGCAGTCCGGCGATGCCGCCGCCGATGACGAGCAGGTCGGTGAAGACGTGCGGCGTTTGCTTGGGGCCGAAACGGACGAGGTAACGGTGAGGAAAGGTCATGTGATTTCCGTACCAAACGTTTAGCCGCGAGCTTATGCGAGCGTCCTGGAGAGCGCTCGCATAAGCTCGCGGCTAAACGTTATTTCTTTTCCGGCTCCGGCTGAGCGCGGATCTTGGTGAACTCCGGAACCGTCTTGCGATAGCCCGGCGGCGGCAGCACACGCCCGGTGTCGATGTTCTCGCCCGTCGTGGTGTTTGGATCGGTCTTGCGGCCAGAGAGGCTCGGCAGATTGCCGCCCTTGTTCGGATCGAGTTTTTCCTGCGTCTCGGGAGTCGCCGGTCGAGTCTCATTGCTCGGCGGCCGGGCTGACTTGACGATCTGGTCTTGAAGCTTCCGATACTTCTCGCGGTCGAACTTCTCAAGGGTGAGGGTCGTGTCCGGCTGCTTCAACGGATTGATCGGCTTGCCGGGCAGCGGCGCTTCGTCCGGGTTGTGCGGTTCCGTCTGTGCCTCGCGTCCCAGCGGATTCTTCGGCCCCTTGACGATTGCATCCTTCGTGGGATCGGGATCCTTATTCTCGGGGTCGGGGGGCATCTTCGGATCCGGCGGCGTTTCCTTACGGGGCGGTCCTTTTTCGGTTCCGCGCTTCACCATCGGATCGCCTTGCGATTCCTTTCCCTTCGCCGTCTCCTTCTGCTCCTCGCTCGGCTTGCCTTTGGCGAGGGCCGGTTGTTCCTCCGGCGGCGACTCAGGAGTGCGTGGCGGTTTGTTCCCCTGCTCGTGGTTTTCCTGCGTCTTCGCGTTCCTTCTCTTGCTTCGCCTCGACGTATTTTTTCAGATCGTCGGTCAGGTTCCTCGCGGCTTCCTTGGCGTTCGGATCCTCTGACTTCTCGGCGATGTCCTCCAACTTCCTCAGCGCTTTTCGACCTGCTTCTCGTCGCCGTTCTTCAGCGCCTTCACGATATTCCTCAGATCCTCGGTCGAGGGTTTTTTCTCGTCGATCTTGGACATGTCGCCGCCGTCGTTCTTCGGTCGAGTATCGCCCTTGGCCGTGCTTTGACCGGACGATTGCTTGGGGCCGGATTTCGTGTCGCCCTTCTCACGTTGACCGCCGTTACCGCCGGAGCCGTCGCTCTTGGCCGTCCCTTGTTCCTTCGGGTTACCCATTCCCCGATCGCCGCCGTCCTTCGCCGTGGGGTCCGCGGCTTCACGCTGACCAGGCTGCTGATCCTTGGCGTCGCCCGCCGGTTTCTTGTCGGCGACCTCTCCAGGCTCGCCGCCGTCCTTGCCTTGCGGTTGCTGACCATTCGGCTGAGTTTGCGCACCTGGGCCAGTCTTGCCCTTCGATGCCTGGCCACCCTTGTTCGGGGTGCCGCCCTTGGCCCCGCCGGATTGGGAATTGGGCCCCATCGGTTTCGGCGCGGAGTCTTCTTTGGTTTCAGCGGGTTTATCGCCCTGGCCCATCGGGCCGGTGCCAGTTCCGGCTGCCGTTTTTGCCGTCGCCCTTGTTGTCGCCCATTCCTTCCTTGTCGCCGCCTTCCTTGCCAGCCCACCCGCGCCGCCGGGGTTCTTGCATTCCTTGCACTGGCCGGCCTGCTTCTTGTCGTTTTCCTTGCCGGCGTCTTTCCCTTCGCTCTTCTTGTTCTGTTGCTCGGGCTGCTTGCCGTCTGCTTTCGGATCGGCCGGCTTGCTCTCGGCCGGGTGCTGCTTGTCGTCCTTGCCCGCGCCCTTCGGTTCCGTCTTGGCGTCGGGATTCTCCTTCTCGCTCGGGTCGCCGGTCCCTCCTTCGCCTCTTCACTGCGGCGTTCGGCTTCCTCGCGCTCCTTATCCAGTCCGTTCTTCTCGTTCTGGCTGTTCTCGTCGAGCTGCTTCGGCTGGTCCTGTGCCGTCCTCGCCCTTCTTGTCATCGGGTTTCTGCTTCGGCTGATCGTCCTCGCCGGCTTTCTGATTCTTCTGCGTCCTCGGCCCGCTGCTGGTCGTCCTTCCGTTTCTGATCTTCGTTTCGCTGCTGTTCGTCCTGCTCGGCCTCGTGATCCTTCTTCTCCTTCTGGGCGTCGTCGCGGTCTTGCTTCTGCTTCTGCGGGTCCTGTTCCGGCGCGGTCAGCGTGACTCTGAAGTGCTTGCTCTCCGTGGGCGTCTTTGGGACCGGGATAGTCGCAGGCGTCGCGGGCCTCCAACCAGTATTCCAGTTCCATACGCCGCCTTGAGCGCGACCGGCTTGCCGTCCTCGCCCTGCACCGTCTTCAGATCGACGGCGTCCTTGTATGCCAACGTCTTGAGATAACCGCCGCCGGGCAATGCCAATTCCTCGTCGGAGCGATACGGTTTGTCCTTCAACTTCGCACCGCCGACGATCTGCATTCGCAGTGACAGGCTCTTGACGCCGATATCATCCTCGGATGTCCCCTCGACTTTCAACACGCCGTTCGCTGGTAACCGAATGTCGAAGCCCGGTTTCGTCAGATCGACCTTGTGCGGCGGATTGTCGGGATCGGCGATGAGTTCATAGGCGAGCGGATCGGAGTAGGATTCGCCGCGGGTCGAGGTGAAGCGCACGCGGTAATGGCTGAATTTCTCGAAGTCGGCAGCGTCGATCCGGGCCTCAAACGCATCCGACTCGCCGCGGTGATCGCAGCATCGAGAGACTTGCGAACTCCGTCCTTGCCGGTCAGCTCGATCATGGCGTCCTTGACGGCGACCATTGGTCTGGACGCGCAACTCAACCGCGGTGCCGCGCCAGCGCTTGCAAGCGGCGGTTGTCGATCTGCACTTTGATGCTCGGCTCGCCGAGGTAGGGCCGGTAGTGATAGACGGCCTGGAACTTCGTGACGACGGGGGTGAAGAGACGCTGACGCGGTATTCGGGAGATTCGGCGTCGCCGGCCGTGACCTTGTAGGTGAAGCCGTCGCGGACTTCCAGGGCCGAGACGTCCGCGGTCCAGTCGCCGCCCGGCCGTTTCGGCCTCATCAGCGGCCGGGCTGACGGAAGTCCTTCGACTGCGGATAAGTAAGAATCAGTTTCGGCGTCTCATCCGGCAGGAAGTCGCCCTCAACACGGACGGTAAAGGCGATGGCGCTGCCAGCCGGGACGGTGGCGTTGCCGCCTTCCGGCGGCGAACGCGTGACGCGATCTGGTCTGGCCCCACGGCGCGGCTGGCGGTCGGGTTGAGCGGGGCGATAATGCCGCCGAGCAGCCGGAAGAAGTCGCGGAAGCCGACGGTGAACATCAGCAGCGAGGCAGACGACGGCAACCCCCGCCGCGATGCCGCCTGCCAGGCCGGCTTTCTTGCCGGGGATGGCCTGTTCCACGTCGGCCTGCACGGCGTCCTTCGCCGCTCGCCGACCGAGGGCGCCGCGGATTGCCGTCGGCAAGTTCTCGTTGCGCAAGTCGATGTAGTTGACGACGCTGTTCTTGGACCCCGGCAGAGTGCGTTCCAGCTGCAACGCGGCGAAGCGTGGGTTGATCGGCCGGCGCAGGGGCAGCAACACTTTCCAGGTCAGGAAGGCGCCGCCGCCGAGCAAATACACGACCAGGGCGATTTGCCGTAAGCCGACCGAGAGTTGCAGTTTCCAGTGCAGCAGGACCATGAGCAGCGGCGAAGCCGAGACTGAGGGCAGCGAAGAAGAGAAGACCGGTGGCCAGATCGAGGAGATGGACACGCCGTTCCGCGCGGGAGATTTGGGTGGCAACCTGAATGTCGTATTTCGCGGCAGGAGTTGTTTTGGCGATTGCCGGAACATTTGACATAGTCGGACTCCCTGGTACGGACTCTCCCCGCAGAAGCGATGACAAGGAGATTATACCTCGTGACGACGGAAGAACCCAAGCGATTTCCGGATCGGATGATACAAAGGTTCACGGATCGTGTAAGCCCCCCGTCAGCCGCGCCGGCAGGAACGGCCCCTCGTAAATCAGGCCGGAATACAGCTGTAGAAGATCCGCCCCGGCGTCGAGCATCGCCTGAGCCGAGGATACGTCGTCGATGCCGCCGCAGCCGATCAGCGCAACACGGTCCCCGACATGCCGCCGTATCGCCGCGACTCGACTACGCGACAGTTCGCGCAACGGTCGGCCGCTCAGGCCGCCTTCTGGCAGGTCGGGTCGGCCTGCGGTGGCCAGCGTGTTCGTCGCAATGATGCCCGCGGCGCCGGCGAGTCAGACAGGTGTCGAGAACGGAGCGAGCGGTTGGCCGTCAAGCTCCGGGAGCCAGCTTGACGAAGACCGGTTTCGTTCCCGCAGCGCGGCGCACCGCGTCCAGCAGGCGCGTCAAGTCCGCGGCGTTTTGCAAGCTGCGCAGGGCGGCCGTGTTCGGTGAGCTGATGTTGATGGTCACGAAGTCGGCGAACGGAGCCAGTTTCTCAGCAGCGACGGCGTAATCGTCGGCCGCGGCTTCCAACGGCGTGGTCGCGTTCTTGCCAACGCTGATGCCGAGAGGGAACGGCGGCCGCAAGCCACACGCCGCTTGATGGCGTAGCCGCTCGGCAACGACCTCAGCTCCGTCGTTGTTGAAGCCCATGCGATTGACGAGCGCCCGCATCTTCGGGAACCGGAAGAGGCGCGGCCGTGGTTTGCCGGGTTGCGGCCGCGGTGTCACGGTGCCGAGTTCCGCGAAACCGAAGCCGAACGCCCACCAGGCCAGCGGTGCCTCCGAATTCTTGTCGAGGCCGGCGGCGAGTCCGATGGGATTCGGGAAGTCGAGACCGGCCACGCGCACTGGATGCGAAACCGGACGGGCGAACCAGCGATGGATCAGACGAGCAGTCCCCAGATCGCCGGCGACACGACGCGCTACCGCGAGGCCGAGACGGTGCGCGTTTTCGGCGTCGAGAGTGAACAGCAGAGGGCGGAGCAGACGGTAGAGCATTTCGGCGCAACGTAGATGTCAAGCAGTCGTACCAAGCCCACGGGGTAGCAGCTTGCCGAGCGAGATCAGTTCCTCGATCTGCCATCCGAGTTTCTGGTAGAAGGCGATGACCGCAGCGTTCGTCGTCCGTACCTGGAGATTGATCTTGGGACACCCCATTGCGATCAACGCCGTCTCGGCATGGCGAACGAGAGCGGTGCCGATCCCGAGGCGCTGGTGCCGCGGACTGACCGCCACGCGATAGAGCCAGCCTCGGTGACCGTCGTACCCTGCAACCACGGTGCCGACCACGACGCCGTCAATCTCCGCGACGAAGAACAGTTCGGGCTGGACGGCGCGTTTCTCGGCGAAGATACGATCCGGCTCATTGTGCGGCCGTTCGCCGGCAAACACTTCACGCCACAGGGCGGCAACCGCGCCGGCATCGGCATCGCGGAAAATGCGGATGTGCATGAGACGACTCCGCTCACAAGTTCGGCCGGCGCGTGTGCCAGTCGGTCGCTTTCTCGTGCATCCGGGCGATGCGCAGCAGCTTCTCCTCCTCGAACGGTGCGCCGAGGATCTGCAGGCCGATCGGCAGCCCCGTCTTCGTGAAGCCGCACGGGAATGCTGATGCCCGGGATGCCGGCGAGGTTGCAGCTGATCGTGTAGATGTCGGACAGGTACATGCTCAGCGGATCGTCGCTCTTCTCGCCGATCTTGAACGCCGCCGTCGGCGACGTCGGTCCCATCACGACGTCGCAGCGAGCGAAGGCCTGCGTCGAAGTCGTCGCGGATCAGGCGGCGCACCTTCAGCGCCTTGAGATAATACGCATCCTTGTAGCCGCTCGACAGGGCGTAGGTGCCGAGCATGATGCGCCGCTTCACCTCGGTGCCGAAGCCTTCGCCGCGCGACTTCGCGTACATGTCGATCAGGTTCTTGTGGCCCTTCGAGCGATGGCCGTAGTGGACGCCGTCGTAGCGGGCCAGGTTGCTCGACGCCTCGGCCGTGGCCACCAGATAATAGGTGGCAATGCGCATACGGGCTGTGCGGCAGCGAGATCTCCTCGACCCTGGCGCCCAGGCCCTCGTAAACCTTGAGCGCGGCGCGGACGGCCGCTTCCACCTCGGCGTCGAGGCCCGTCGCCGAAATACTCCCGCGGCACGCCGATGGTCAACGGCCGCACCGGTTCATCCACGCTCCTGCTGTACGGCGGCACGGGCTTGTCGACGCTGGTGCTGTCGCGCGGATCGTGGCCGGCGATGACTTCCAGCAGCAGAGCGGCGTCGGTCACGTCGTGGGCGAACGGGCCGACCTGGTCGAGCGAGCTGGCGAAGGCGACCAGGCCGAATCGCGACACCCGGCCATAGGACGGCTTGAGGCCGACGATGCCGCACAGGCTGGCCGGCTGGCGGATCGAGCCGCCGGTGTCGGTGCCGAGCGCCAGCGGGGCTTCGCACGCCGCCACTGCCGCCGCCGAGCCGCCGCTGGAGCCGCCGGGGATGCGCTCCAGGTCCCACGGGTTGCGCGTCACCTGGTAGGCACTGTTCTCGGTGGACGAACCCATGGCGAACTCGTCCATGTTCGTCTTGCCGATCAGCACGGCGTCGGCCCGCGCAGCTTCTCGATGACGTGGGCGTCGTAGGGCGGCACGAAGTTGCGGAGCATCTTGCTGGCGCAGGTCGTCGGCTGGCCGCGTGTGCAGAGAACGTCCTTGACGGCGACCGGCAGCCCGGCGAGGGGGCCGAGCGGCTCGCCCTTGTTGCGGCGCTCATCGACGGCGCGGGCTTGGGCCAGGGCGGACTCCTCATCGACGTGGAGGAAGGCTTTCACCCTGGGTTCGCGGTCGCGGATGGACTGGAGGAAGGCACCGGTTAGCGCTTCGGACGTGACGTCGCCGATGGATAGGAGGGCGAGAAGATCGGTAGTGAGACATTCGACGATCATGAGCTGTGTTCTTCAGGTGCAAGCGGATTATTCCAGCACGGCAGGTACGCCGTAGAACCGTTCCCCGCGTGCATCGGTCCGCCGGTCGGGAGCGTTGGCCAGCGCCTCCTCGACGGTCAACGACGGGCGCGGATCATCTTCACGAAAGACGTTGTGGACCGGCAGCGCGTGCGCTAATGGCTCGACGCCGTCGGTGTTGACCTGCTTCAGCTGATCGACGTAATCCACGATGGAACTGAGCTGGAGCGTCATCTTGTCCAGCTCGGCCTCGCTGAGTTCCAGTCGGGCCAGATGTGCCACCCAGCGGACCGCGTCGCCGTCAGGGACATGGTCACCTCGAACGCGTTCGTTTAGCCGCGAGCTTTTGCGAGCGCTGGACTGTCCAGCGCTCGCAAAAGCTCGCGGCTAAACGGGAACCGTTACAGATTCGTCGGCATCGTGAACGCCTTGCGCTTCTGCGGGCGCTGGACGCGGCCGGAGCGGATGCAGGCGACACAGACCCGCTTGCGCTCAACGGAGCCGCCAACCTGGCACTGAATGCTCTGCAAGTTGGGATTGAAACGCCGCTTGCTGGTACCGCGCACCTTGCGACCGACGCCGCCTAGATACTTGGCTTTACCGCTGCGGCAGTAGTGGTTGCCGATCGACGGCTTCTTGCCGCACACTTCGCACTGCATGCCCATGATTGATAGTCTCCCCTCGGCAGACTTTGCGACCCATTCGGAAATGAAATCATAGCGAACCTGCCGCTGCTGTCCAGCCATGCAGCAGCACGTCGCCGTCGATCGACTCGAGACGCGACTCCGCCAATTGCAGCGCCTCGGACATCAACGCCACACCCTGTCCTCCCACCGGCGAGGGAGCCACGGACCCGCCCACCAGCTTCGGCGCGACGAACACGTGAAACTCGTCGATCGCCCTGGCGTCGAGGAAACTGCCGAGGACGGCGCTCCCGCCTTCAATGAGTACGTTCGTGAAACGCCGCCGGCCGAGTTCCGAAAGCAACGCGGAGACATCAGGGCGGCCGTCAACGCCAGGCAGAATCATCCCTTTCACTCCATTCTCCTTCAGTGTCTCCACCTTCTCCGAATCGTCGCTCCACACGAAGGCGATGAACGTTGGGACCTCTCGTGCCGTTTGCACAAGCCGGCAACCGAGCGGTGTTCGCAGGCGACTATCGAGGATGATGCGCGCCGGCGTGCGCGGTCCCGGCGGACGCGCGGTCAACAAGGGATCGTCGGCAAGGACCGTTCCGACGCCGACGATGATCGCGTCCATCCGGCCGCGGAGTGCATGGACGTAGCGGCGCGATCCCGCATTGCTGATCCACTGCGAGTTGCCCGTGCGTGTGGCGATCTTGCCGTCGAGCGTCATGGCCCACTTGGCATGGACGTAGGGCTTTGCCGTGGCGAGCAATTTGAGATAAGGGGCGTTGAGCCGTCGGGCCGCGGCCGCACACAATCCGACCTCGACCGCGACGCCGGCGGATCGAAGTATTTCGGCTCCTTTGCCGGCCACCTGCGGAAACGGATCGCTCATCGCGGCGACGACTCGACTAACGCCGCTGCGGAGTACAGCATCGGTGCAAGGCGGCGTCTTGCCGTAGTGACAACACGGTTCGAGTGTGACAAAAAGAGTGGCACCGCGCGCAGCGGAACCGGCCGCGGCCAGGGCATGGACTTCGGCGTGAGCCTCACCGTATTTGCGGTGCCAGCCCTCGCCGACGAGTTTCCCATCGCGGACCACGACAGCGCCGACGAGCGGATTCGGCTCGACGGCGCCGCGGCCGCTCTCCGCTAGTTCCAGGGCGCGGCGCATCCAGGTTTCGTCGGGGTTCAATATCCCCATGCCAATCGTGAAGACATGTGTGTGCGTCGTGGGACAATGGTTGACGATTTCCGCGTTCCACTGCGAGAAGATCTCGTAATCCCGAGCCTCCATTCCGTTATCATCGACCTCGAACACGATCTGCGTGTTGTAAGACAATTCCGGATCGTCCGCCACGATCACGTCGATGCGCCGATGCGGAAAGAGCCGGCGCGTCATGGCGGCGATGTTGGGGAGATACTCGGCGACACCCTTCTCGGCGGCGAAGCCCAGCACTTCCGGCGACAGGGCGGGAACGGGCAGGACAGCGGTCGAGATCATCGAGGGACTCCTCTAGCGAAAAAGGCCGCCCTACAAACGTGCAGGACGGCCTCATTTTATCCGGAGCGCTTCGGCGTCACAACGCGACGTGCAGTATCCGATCAGCTCGCCGTCCCTTTTCCTTGCAACGGCCGCGCGATCTGCGATGATACCTCTACTTCAACGTGGGGTTCCGCGTCGTTCTTCGCCTGGACTAACCCTCCACAGGATCTTAGGGGGCGATCGTCCCTTGCGTTGGACTAGCTTACCGGGGCTGCAAATCGCCTGGTGTCGATCTGGACATGGCCCAGAAAATAGTGGTCCACATCCAGGTCTTTCATCACCTGGCGATACGAAGCTGCGCCGCCGGATTTGGGAATCGGCTCGCCATCTTCGACCATGCCTTCGAAGTGAAATTCCAGGGCCGCTTTCATGTTGGCCATGACGTCCTCGACCGTTTTTCCAACGGCCGCACAACCCAAAACGTCAGGACAGTGCGCACTATATCCGCTCGCTGTCTTTCCGATCACCATCAGGTAAATTGCCATGAAGATAGCTCTCCCATGCCATCACGCACGCAGTCCAGCTTGCTGCAGAATGCTTCTCTCAGTTTTTGGGTCCAGATCTGCGCTCATCTGGCCTGGAACCGTAACTCGCCCAGATTTGACGGGATGTTTATACTGGCGATGGCCGCCTTTGGCTTTTATTCTGTACCAGCCATCGGCCTCGATGAGCCTGATGATTTCGCGGACCTTCATCATTCAATCCTGTTTGCCGGCGTACTGCAACGCTGTGGGTGGACGTGATCCGTCAACATGGCCGTAATGAGGGTTGAGGAATCCAGTAACACCTTCATTGCAGAAGTCCCCCTGCTCAACTGTTCCATTCGTTCGTCGCGGACAGCGCAATTCAGCACCCGCCGCGGCGCTGCGCCGCGATGCACCAGAACATTGCCCTCGCGACACAGACCCGCTTCCGCACCGGCAGCTTTGATGACCCATTCCCCGTCATGACACTCCAAAACCACCTCGTCACCGGGTTGCAAGCCGAGCTGTGCTTGCAACTCCTTTGCCAGGGCAATTCTTCCCTCCCGATCGATCGTGGCTTTCATGGCTGTTTCTCCCACCGTGGGGCAGACATTCCTGTCTGCCAGTCTCTCAGGCGGACAGGAATGTCTGCCCCACCCTCCTGACACACTACCGGACATGCAGCGTTCTTGCAATCACCCTTCCCGAACCGTATAGTGCAATCCGTTGTTGCCCGATCGACGGAACGAGAGAGACACGATGGCCCCCCTGTATCTACGACGGATCGACTACGGCGACGCGGAAGCCTCCAGCCAGCTCAGGGACTTGCGCGCTCAGCTTGGCGCTTCCGGCAACGTCGTCTCCGCGCGCAGGCCGTGAGCTTACCATCAAGGTCTTCGGCGAACCGCTGCCTCCGGTCCGTGTCGTCGAACGTGTTTGTGAGGACGTCCGCACGAAGGGCCTCGCCGCCGTCCTGCACTATACCGAGCAGTTCGATCGCGTCAGCCTCACGCCGGACACGATTCGCGTAACCAGTTCCGAGATGACCCTGGCCCACGCGGCCGCCGACCCTGGACTGATTGCGACCGTTCGTCGGGTTCGCCAAAACGTGATGTCGTTTCAACTCGGACTGCTGCACCGTGACGCAGTTCTCAGCGTCGCCGGTCGGCATGAGCTGCGGTTGCGCTATCGGCCGTTGCGGCGGGTCGGCGTTCTGGTGCCGGGCGGAGCGGCCGCTTACCCCTCGACGCTGCTGATGACCATCTGTCCCGCTCAAGCGGCCGGCGTGAAGGAGCTGGTCGTCGTCATGCCGCCGACCCCGTCGGGGGCGTACAACACCGACCTGCTCGCCGTCTGCCATGAACTCGGCGTCAAGGAGGTGTATCGCGTCGGCGGCGCTCAGGCGGTGGCGGCGCTGGCCTATGGCGTCGCCGGGATGCCGGCCGTGGACATGATCGTTGGGCCTGGCAACCAGTTTGTCGCCCTCGCCAAGCGGCACGTCTTCGGCCAGGTCGCCATTGACTGCATCGCCGGGCCGAGCGAAGTCGTTGTCCTGGCCGACAAATCGGCCAATCCCGCTTACGTCGCCGCGGACCTGATCGCCCAGGCGGAGCATTCGCCCGGAGCCAGCATGCTCATCACCTGGCATCCGCCGCTGCTCGACGAGGTAGCCGCCGAACTCGGCAGTCAGCTCGGGCGTCTGGAGAGAGGCGTGCTCGCCCGTGAAAGCCTCGAGCAGTTCGGCGCCTTTATTCTGACACGCAACGCGCAGGAGGCGGTCGCCTGTACCAACCTGCTCGCGCCGGAGCATCTGGAGATCGTGGCCCGCGATGCCGAAGCGCTGGCCGAAAAGGTTGAGAACGTGGGGGCGATCTTTCTCGGCCCTTATTCGCCGGTGGCGCTGGGCGATTACGCCGCCGGGCCGTCGCACGTCCTGCCGACGGGGGGCACCGCACGGTTCACGAGTGGGTTATCCGTCAACGATTTCCTGCGGCGGTCCAGCGTGCTGTCGTTCACCCGTGCCGGCCTGGCGAGCCTGGCCGACGACGTGCGCGTCCTGGCCCGCCGCGAGGGGTTGACCGCTCACGCTGCGAGTGTCGATATGCGACTTACCGAAACCCCCGTTTAGCCGCGAGCTTTTGCGAGCGCCTCCGAGCGCTCGCAAAAGCTCGCGGCTAAACAAAACTCAGCGACCCATGACCGACCATCTCCGCACCGCCATCCGTGCCATGACCGGCTACACGCCCGGCGAACAGCCGCGTGACGGCGAGTTCATCAAACTGAACACGAACGAGAATCCGTATCCGCCGTCGCCGCGCGTCTTCGAGGCACTGCGCGAGGCGCTGACTGGCGATCGGCTGCGTAAGTATCCCGATCCGATCGGCACGCATTTCCGCCAGGTCGCCGCTCGTGTGCTGAACGTCGATCCCGACGGCATTCTGATCGGCAACGGCTCCGACGACGTGCTGACGATCGTCACACGCGCCTTCGTCCCGGAGGGTGGCCTCGTTGTGTCGCCGACGCCGAGTTATCTGCTGTACCGCACGCTCGCTGAGTTACAGGGAGCCCTTTTCCAGACGGTGCCGTTCACCACCGATTGGGGACTGCCCGAACCGTGGCCCGTGGCGAGCGCCAACCTGACGTTCGTTCCGAACCCAAACTCGCCGTCCGGCACACAGATTCCGACCGCCGCGCTCGATCGGCTGCGCGGGGCTGAGTGGGCCGCTGGTCGTCGATGAAGCGTATGTCGATTTCGCGGAGGAAAATGCTCTCGGCTTGGTCCGCTCCGGAAAAGGCGTGATCGTGACGCGGACGCTGAGCAAGTCATACAGCCTGGCCGGCATCCGCTTCGGCTACCTTGTCGCCGATCCGGCCGTGGTGCATGAACTCATCAAGGTGAAAGACTCCTACAACTGCGACGTGCTGAGCCAGGTCGCGGCGGCGGCGGCACTGGAGGATCAGGAGTACCTGAAGGCGACACGCGCCAAAGTGATCGTTACTCGCGCCCGGCTGGAGCGCGAACTGACCCGGTTGGGATTCGTCGTCACGCCGAGCCAGGCGAATTTCGTGTGGTGCCGGCATCCCGACGCGCCCAGTAAAAGCGATTTACGAGGAACTCAAACGCCGCCATATTCTGGTACGCTACATGAACTACCGGGAGTACGGCGATGGATTGCGCGCATCGGTCGGCAGCGACGCGGAGATCGATCGGTTGCTGGAAGAACTGGGGCGAATGATGTGAAAAGCGTAACGGATGCAGCTGCTGCGAAAAGCGATGCGGTGACGGATGGTTCTGCGACCGCGCGGACAACCTCCCAGCCGCCTTCTCCGCTCGGTTCACCGACAGTAGTCGAGGACTTCCGTTACCGATGAGACGATGTGCGAATGGGGGCGCATCTGCAATTGCTCCCGTGTAAAGGCTCCGCTGGTCACCCCCACGACCAGGCCGCAACCGGCGTTCGCGCCTTCCTCCAGGTCCGCCCAGGTGTCGCCGACCTTGGCCACCTTGCGAGGGTCCGCAATGCCGAGCTTGGCCATCAACAGCCGAATCATGTCGGGATGAGGCCGGCCGCGCGGCACCTCATCGCTCGCCACATCGGCGTCGATCACGTCCGGCGCTCGCCAACCGAGACGGTTGAGCAAGACCGCGGATATGGTGCGGCTGAACCCGGTGTTCAGCGCCACCTTGATCCCGGCGCGGCGTAGGGCCGCGAACGTGGCGGCCGCTCCGGGGATTTCGCGCACGGCAGAGTCCGTGGTATAGTAGTGGCGCATCCGCCGCACGAAATCCTCGTGGACGGTGGCGACCTCCGTCTCGACGATCGGGCGTCCGGCGGCAGCGAGAAGTTGGCGGATGGCCTCCGGCTTCGGCAGCCCCATGACGGTATTGACCACCTTGGGATCCGCCTCGACTCCGGAAGCCGACAGCGCGGCGCGGAACGACGTGCTGACCGCGTCACCGTCGAATACGGTCGTTCCGGCCATGTCAAAGACTACCAGCTCAATCATCGCTTTCTCCCAGCCAATGCGTCACGGTCTGTTCCGCCAACCCGAACGACAGCGTCATCCCCGCTCCGCCCACGCCGGTCACCGCCAGGACTTCCGGTGCGGGGCGAGCGACCACGTACGGCGCCGTAGGATGTTTGACATAGACGCCGTGCCAGCGCGCGGCGATCGTTAAATCCGGGATCGTGAGGAAGGTCCGCAGGTAGGCGAGGACCAGGTCATCGAGGTGTGGTTTGTCGAACGGCTCGATCGCGTCGCCGTACTCGTGGGAGTCGCCGAGCACGATCTCGCCCTGTCCGTTCTGCGCGACCAGAACGTGGATGCCGAAACGGCCGTAGTCGGGCATTTCCGCGTCCAGCCGTTGCCGAAGTGGACCCAGGCTCGGGCAGCGCGCGAACGACGGATAGTGTCGCAGCGTCAGACCAGCGGCCAGCATCGTGCCGACACGGAAGCGGTCGCCGAACGCCTGGGAGCGCATCATCTGTAGCTTGCACGGCACCAGGCCGGAGTCGGAGAACGCCTCGGGGGCCAGCTCCCGAAAGTCGGCCCCGGTACAGATGACGAGACGCCGGGCCATCCACTCGCCATTCGTGGTACGGACGAGCGGGGAAGTATAGCCCATCACCGCCGTCTCATAGGCGAAATGCACACCACAGGTTCGTTCGAGCCACCGGGGCAGCTCGGCGATGACCTGGCGCGGATCGACGGTCAATTCCAGAGGGCTCCACAAGCCCGCTCGCAATCCCGTTGAGTTCACTGCGGGAAAACGGTCCGTGACCTGGCTCGGCGTCCACAGCGCAGAACGCCGTTCCTCGTGGGCGGGATCGGCGTGGAATTCTCGAAGAACCTGGGCCTCGTCGCCATGATAGGCCAGGTGGAGCGAGCCACACTCCTGATGCCACAAACTGCTCGCGCGCAGTACTTCCAACCACAGCTCACGGCTACGGAGGGCCATCGCGCACATCGGTCCCGCCGACTGGCCGATCGGCCAGATCATGCCGAAATTGCGGACGGACGCTCCCTGCGCGCGGATGGCGCTCGAACACCACGACGCGCAATCCACGCCGGGCCAGGTGGTACGCATGGGCCAGTCCGAGGATGCCGGCACCGACCACGCCGACATCGTACTGCGGTTTCATCCGTCCTCCCGTTTCAACAGGACCGCTTCGAGACGTGGGCGATAGTGCTGCAACTCCGGCACGACCAGTCCAGGGACCTTCGCCCCGTCGTCCCAGCGGCGCACGGCCACGGCGGCGCGATAACACGGCTCCTGCTCGAAGCGACGCGCCTCGTCCGCGGTCATCGGGCCGCCCTGAAGCCGGAGACTGAGCTGCGAGGCCGGCGACAGGCCGCCGAGATACGCCGGTTCGACGGCACAAGGTAGCGCTTCGCCGCGACGTGCAAACGAACGGCGTCGACGACCGGCGGAGCGAAATGCTGTGTCAGCCAGACCGCCCCGCCTTCCTCGTGCCGCCCGTCCAGCCCCCGTTCGGCGACATCCTCCGGGAGACCGTGCAACAGATGCCCGACGTCGTGCAGCAGCACTGCGGCCACCAGTTCGTCGTCCGCGCCGGACGCCGCGGCGAGATCGGCGCATTGTAGAGCATGTTCCAGCTCGGTCACCGCTTCGCCGAAATACGCTCCCTGGCCGCGTTCCGCAAACAGCTGAAACAGGCGGTCGATGACGTTCATCAGCAAATCTCCGACAAGGTTCGTTTAGCCGCGAGCTTCTGCGAGCGCTGGGCCAGCGCTCGCAGAAGCTCGCGGCTAAACGAACGGGATCACGGCGATGCGGAGGCCGGGGTGGGCTTGAGCCTGGGCAAATGCCTGCTCGGCCTGCTCCAACGAATACTCGCCGGCGATCAGAGTCGCAAACGGAAACCCGCGACCAGGACCCGCGAGGAAATCCAGCGCCGTCCCGAGGTCGCGCGGGTGGTAGTTGTGAACACCGCGGATCGTGAGCATGCGCCGCACCACTTGCTCCGGATCGAGCGCGACGGTAGCGCCGGGGGCCACGGTCCCGGCCAGGACCAGCGTTCCGCCGGTGCGAACGAGTGCCAGTCCGGCCGCGACCGACGACGACACGCCGGCCAGTTCCAGCACCACGTCGGCACCCCGGCCGTGAGTGACCGCGGCGACCTGGGCAGTTTGCTCAGCGGCGTCGGTCGAGAACACGTGCGTTGCGCCGAAGATGGCCGCCCGTGTGCGGCAGCCTGGCTCCGGGTCGCTCGCCAGAACGGCGCTGCGCACCAGCAGCGCGGGCCATGGCGCAGGCCGTCACCCCCAGCACGCCCGCGCCCAGCACCAGCACGGTCCGCCCCGCCACCGGCCCGCCGTGCCGCAGCAGTGCGGCAACGGTCGCTGTCGCGCAGTTCGCCGGCGCGGCCACGAGATCAGTCACCTCGTCCGGCACTCGCAGCCAGGCCGTTCCCGGCACGAGCACGATCCGATCGGCCAGGCCGCCGCCGCAGAGGCGTTCGGGCGTCGCGGCCTGGTGACCGTATTTATAAGGACGCGCGCACTTCTGCGGCAGGTCCTCCGCACAGAAAAAACACTGGCCGCACCCGACTGCAATCGCCCAGGTGACGCGGTCGCCGGCGGCCGCGGGATTGCCCCGGGCATCGACGCGCACCGCCGCCGGTCCGAACGCCTCGATCCGGCCAACGATCTCGTGCCCCAGGACGATCGGGGTCGGCTCGGTCCGACGGCCGCTGTGCGTGTGCAGATCACTGCGGCACAGGGTACAGGCGCTGATCCGGACCAGCAGCTCGCCGGCGCGGGGCTCCTGCGCCGGCAAGCGGGCCAGCTCTAGTGGACGTCCAGGACCGTGGAAGACGACGGCACGTCCCATCAGACACCTCCCTCCGCCCTGGCATCCGACTGCGTCGCCGGGTGCATCGCAAAGTAGCGCCCACACGGGACCAGCAGAACGAGGCAGATCGCGGCGAGGACCCAGCTCAAGGTTAGGAAGAACGGTAGGAATCGCTCCGTGGGGGCGATCATGTTTCGGGCCAACAGAACCACGACATAGCCGAGGTAGCCGCAAGAGTCGGCCAGGTACATCAGGTAACCGATGTTGCCGCGGTCGCGGGTCATGGCGATCAGGCGTTCAAAGATTGTCGTATGCACGGCGATGTACGGCATGTAGAGTCCAAGCCCGTGCAGGACCATGAACGCGAAGGGCGAGAGCACGCCGGCCCACAGCCCCAGCAGCGCCAGTCAGAACCAGGATCACGCCGCCCATCCCGAGGAAAACGGCGGTGAAGAACGCGCGGCGGTTGTCGTGGATCAGTACGACCGACCCGTTGAGCAGCAGCACCCCGGCCCCCACTGCTATCTCCGACCAGGTGTATACGCTCGCGGGCACGGTCGTCTGCAAGCCGGCCCAGATCTCCGGCGCGAAGTCGTCCCGCACGCTCCGCAGGATCGTGATGAGCACAAAGACCACGATCAGCAGCGCTAACCCCAGGCTGTAGCGCCGAAAGAACCGCCATCGTTCCGCACGGCTCATCGGGGCACGCACGCTCCGGGCGGCGACGTCTTTGGGAGAGGGGGCGGGAATACGCGTCAGCATCCAGGCGAAGAGGAGCAACGGGGGAACAAACAACAAGCCCGCGGCAAACGGCATCCAGTTCTCGGTCACACCCTCTTTTATCAGGAAAGCGCCCGTCGATTTGGTGACGCCGCCGGCGACGATGAAACTGACACACAGCCCCGCCGTCAGGGCTTCGGTATGGCGGCGTCCTTCCAGGAAGCCGAGCACCAGACCGAACACCATGCCGAGCGGGACGCCGTTGACGAACAGCCATACGACATTGAACGGCGGCGGCGTCACGGCGAACAGCAGCAGGGCCGCTTCCGCGCCGGCGATCAGCGCGAGGAGCAGCGCCACGCGGCAACCTGGCGGCATTTCGGCGATGATCTTGATGCCCAGAAACTTCGACAGCATGTACCCGAAGGTCTGAGCGATCAACAGGACGGGCTTGTAAGAGATGCCCCAGAGGGCCTTCTGGTCTGAGAAGGTGGCCGCGGTGAATGGCTTGCGAAAGGCATACATGCAGAAGTACGTGCCGAAAGCGGCCGTCACGCACCAGGCGGATAGCGAGAAGCTCCACTCCGACGAGGCCGTCACATCCGCGTTCTCGGCTGCGCTCATCGGCTAACTCCGCGTGGAACCGTCAACACTCGCATTGATTCAGACACGCCCATCGTTATGATCGTCGTCCCTTGAAGGGGTGCCGTCGCTCCATTCCCTGGTAATTTCGGGAAAAACGACAACTTTTCGAGGAAAACCGCGATGACTTACATCGGCTCCGGGTGAATCGCGTGCCATTCACCAAGAAAATGCAGCATTTTTCGGGGTGCTATCTCCAAGCGGGCGAACGAAATACTGACGTTGTTCAGTGCCCAATCCCGTGGCTGGCACACGAAAGCCGCTGTCCGCCACGGCAGGAATGCGGAAATCGCGTGCCAAAGAGAATGAAAACACGCCGTTTTTTGCTGGTGTTTAAGCCAAGTGAAGAGGTTTCTTGAAGCAGATTGCCCATTTTCTCGAAGTTTTTCAGGGAATGGAGCGATTGCACCCCCTTGAAGCGTAGAGAGACCCATGAAGAAAACGCTCATTGCGGCAGGTATTCTATTGGCCGCGGTTTGCTCCAACGGTTGTGGAACATTCTGCAATTTCACAGGCAGCGTAATCCATTTCGACGGCGACAAGGTGGAAAGACCGGCAATCTACGGCGGGGTCCAGTTTGATTTTGAGGGCCTTCGCCTTATAGGAAATGGAACGAACGGCAATGTAAGCGATCCGAGGGTGGGCTTTGTTATACTGGCTCTCGGGATTACCGATGTGTTCACGAGCGCCGTCGGGGACACGCTGACACTTCCCATCACGCTCTTCGTGAACGAGTTGCGGGTAGCGTCCCGTCGAGGCGATCCAGTCGTTAAACCTTCCGAGGAGGGACCGCCAAAGCCGGAGAATGGTGAGCCGGCAATGGCCATTCCTGTCGCTGAGTAAAACAACGCAATGGATGAGGCCTTCGGCGCGGTGATGGGCAGATTATTCGGCTGATTGCCAAGGTTAGGCGAGCGGCAGGAGGAAACTTACTCGTAGTTCTACTTGCTGTCCGAGATTGGCGAACCGGCCGCGTGAGCGGCCGGTTCGCCAAGCCATTACTGCATCTTGGACAGTAGAAATCGCATCGATCGGGTCGCGGCTAAACAGATCACCCCTCCGCCAGGAGTGCCTGCAATTGCTTCTGTCCTTCGAGCGCGGCGACGGCGATCTCATGCAGCGATTCGGCACCGGCTTCGAACCGATGATCGTTGAGGAAGCGTGCGATGTCGCTCTCGGTGCGCTGGAATTGATCGGCGAGATTGGTCAGAATCGCCACGCGCTCTTCGCGCGGCAGCGATTTGGCGTAGTTCGGCAGCCGCTCGCGCACCACTTTGACATAGACGGCAGCCACGGCCGGTAGTTCATGCCGTTTCGGCGTCCCGCTCAGCGACAGCGCTTCGCGTTTCAACTCATCGACGAAGTCGGCGAGGACGTGAATGCGCTCGTTCGGCGTTCGGGCGGTGGCGACCAGTCGATCGAAGCGGGCCTGACGCACGTCGTGGGCAGTTTGAGGAGCTGAACCATCGGGCGGTGCATGCGGCGAGAGGCCCCAGCAGAGCGAAAAGACGGCCAACCCCAGCGTGGCGGCAAAGGCAACCGCTACCTTGCGTCGGGCCGGATCATGGGACGGCGCCCCGGGACCGCCCGGGTGCCTTCTGCGGAGAATGGGGGGCCGTTGCCGATCGGCTTCCGGGGCCGTCACCCACCAGGGCGGCGTACCGTTCTTGGACCCTGCGGCCGCGGCGGACACCCACCAGGGCGGCGAGCCGTCGCTAGGTCCAGAGGCGGAACCATCTTGCGGCGTCGGACCGCGGAGAATGTGCCGCAAGAAGTCGGCCGGCGGCGCGGACGGCGGCACGGGCAGGTCGGGAATCTGCCGCTCGATGCGCGTCAGCTGCCGTTGCCAGGCCCGACACGCGGAGCAGGCGGCCAGGTGCGGCTGCACGTCGGCGGGCGCCCGGTCGGGCCGCTCGCTGTTGAGCAGGCGCTGGCGGGTCGTCGCACAGGTCATGGCTTCCCTCTCTCTCGTTCCGGCGCTTCCTCATTCGGCTCGCCGTCGTTTTCTCGTTCCGGATGGAGCAGTCCAAGCAGTTTCTGCCGGGCCTTGAAGACACGCCAGCGGGCGGTTTCTTCAGTCAGTCCCAGCACCTCCGCGATCTGTCGGAAGGATAGCTCCTCATCCACGCGCAGGAGCAGGGCGGCACGATAATCGCTCGGCAACCGTTCGATGGCCCGGGCGACATCCTCTATGGCCTCGCGATCCGTAGCGTCGTCGATCGGTCCCCGGCCGCGATCGAACAACTCTTCCGGCAGCGCTTCCCGTTTCCGGCTGGCCCGACAATGGTTCGCAAAGGCGTTATGGGCGATGCGGTAGATCCAGGCGGTAAAGTTCGTGCCGGGTTGGAAGCGGTTCAGGTTTGCGAAGACTTTGAGGAAAGTTTCCTGTGCGAGGTCCTCCGCGGCATGGCGATCGCGGGTCAGGTGGAACAGCCAGCGGAACAGACGCTGCCAGAAGCGTTCGACAAGGTCGGCGCAGGCGGCACGGTCGCCGTCGCGGGCACGGACGATCAGTCGTGCCTCCTCGTGGAGGGTCTCCAGTGACAGTTTCGAGGACGCCACGCACACCACCCTGGCACCCCGGGAAAGCCCGCAATGAATCAAGCGGCGCCCGCCGTTTCGGCGACCCGGAGGCTAAGGGCCATTGTACCGCCCCTATCGCCGGTCCGCCACAACGACCGTCCAGGAGAATTAACACGCCAGGGTTGCGAACGTTGGCGCCGAGGAACAAGCGAAAACGGATGCGCACCGTCCGACACAAGCCTGAAGCGCAAGCGAAGGGGTGGCAAGTAGTTACCTTCGCTGGCGCGTCAGCGCGCCTAGCGCGAGCCAAATCCGTGTATGGTATAGATTCGTCTTAAAAGATGGCCCTCTACCGCCCGCGTAACACGGATCTAAACAAGATCGCCTCACGCCGCCGAACCTGGTATGCTGGGCAGAACAAAGATGAACCCGCCTTGCAGGAGACGACAAATGAGGCAACCCGCTCTCGGCCGCCTTTCGGCTCTGATCCTCTCCTTCATCGTCGCCGAGCTGCCGGTGCGGGCTGCCGAGGAATCCTCGGGCAACCTCTCCCAGAAAGCGCTCGCCGTCCTCAACACGCACTGCCATCGCTGTCACGGCCAGGCGGGAGCCATCGAGGGGGGAATGAACTATATTCTCGACCGCGAGAAGTTGCTCCTCCGCAAGAAGATCATTCCCGGCCATGCCGATCAATCGCCGATCTACAAGCGCGTCGCCGCCGGCAAGATGCCGCCGCCGGGCGAAAACCCGCGGCCCACGCCCGCCGACATCGCCCTGTTGAAACAGTGGATCGACGCCGGCGCCCCCGGCGGCGGTCCAGCCGTGGAACGCACGTATCTCACCGAGGCCGCCGTCTTCGACCTCATCCTCGCCGACCTGGAAAAGACGGACAAGCGCGCCCGCCGTTTCACGCGCTACTTCAGTCTCGTCCCGCTCGCCAACGCCGGAGCCGGCCCCGATGAGTTGGCGACGTATCGGCAAGCGCTCGCCAAGCTCATTAACAGCGTGTCGTGGCATCCGCGAATCAGCGTGCCGAAGGCCATCGACCCGGCGGGGCTGATCCTGCGCATCGACCTGCGCGACTATCTCTGGGACGCCAACCTGTGGAACCGTCTTCTCTCCGATTATCCCTACGGTGTCCTCTACGATAGCGCCGTGGCCCGAGCAGTCATGATTAACTCGGCGACGCGGATGCCGTTGGTGCGACTCGATTGGTTCGTCGCCAACGCTTCCCGGGCGCCGCTCTATTACGACCTGCTCCAGATGCCGACGAATCTCTCCGAACTGGAGCGTCAGTTGCGCGTCGATCCGGTGCTGAACATCCAGCAAGAGCGCGTTTCCAGGGCCGGTTTCATCGGTTCCGGCATCTCGCGCAACAATCGCGTCCTGGAACGGCACGACGCGATGAACGGCGCCTACCGGCGCACCTACGACTTCGACGCCATCCCGCAGAACCTTCCTGAGCGCGACAACCTGCTGCCGGATCGGCGCAACCTGTTCGCCTATCCACTCGGCCCCGGGCTCGGCGAGAACGGCTTCCTGCACGCCGGCGGCGAGGCGATCTTCGCGCTGCCGAACGGCCTGCACGGCTACATCCTGATGAACGCCAACAATGTCCGCCTCGACAAGGGGCCGATCGCCATCGTCAGCGATCCGAAACGGCCGGATCGCAGCGTCGAGGCCGGCGTGTCGTGCATGGGCTGCCACATCAGCGGCATCTTGCAGAAGGACGACCAGATCCGCGATCACGTCGCCAAGAACGCCAAGGCCTTTCGCCGCACCGACGCCGACATCGTGAAGGCCCTCTACGCCCCGAAGGACAAGATGAAGGCGCTGATGGAGGACGACGCCGAGCGCTACAAGAAGGCGATCGAGAAGACCGGCGCTCGCCTCAGCGCGTACGAGGTCGTCTCGACGATGACGCTGCGCTACGAAGCCGACGTCGATCTGCCGACGCTGGCCGCCGAGGTGGGCGTCAAACCCGACGATCTGTTACCGCGGCTGACAAAGACCGATGCGCTGACGCGCAATCTCGGCGCGCTGAAAGTGCCGGGCGCGACCGTCGCGCGGCAGGCGGTGGTGCAGGCGTTTGGCGACCTGGTGCGCGAGCTGCGGCTCGGCGGCGTCTACCTTGCGGGATCGACCGGGCAGCCGTTGCCGGACGCTACGGGCGAGATCGATCCGCTGGAGTCGCAGAGCAGTCCGGCCAACGCCGTCGCGTTCAGTCCGAATGGCCAGCTCATCGCCTTCGCCAGCGCCGACAAGACCGTCGTTATCTGGGACGTGGACGCCAACCGCGAAGTGCGCCGCTGCATCGGCCACACGGCGTCGGTCTGGTGCGTCGCCTTTTCGCCGGATGGCACACGCCTCCTGTCCGGCGGCAAGGACGCGACGGTTCGTCTCTGGGAAGTCGAGACGGCCCGTGAATTGCGGCGTTTCGACGGCCACGGTGACCTGGTGACCAGCGTCGCTTTCAGCCCCAACGGCCGGCGCGCGCTCTCCGCCGGCTTCGATCACGAAGCGATTCTTTGGGACTTGGAGCGCGGCGGCCGGGTGGCGGAGTTCGCTTTCCACGACGCCGCGAAGTACCTCCATCACGTCGCCTTTTCTCCCGATGGCGGCCAGTGCCTGGTCTGCGGCGACCGTACCCTCTTCCTCGCCGACGCCGCCACAGGCAAACTGATCCGCACCTTCACCGGCCACACCGCGTCGGTCGTGAGTGCCGCCTTCTCTGCCGACGGTAAACGCATTCTTTCAGGCGGCGACGACCGGACGCTACGGCTATGGGACGCTGAGAAAGGGACGGCGATTCGCGTCTTCACGGGCCATGACGCGGGCGTGAAAGCGGTGCTGCTCAGCGCCGACGGCAAGCGCGCCCTCAGCGGCAGCAGCGACACGACGGTCCGCCTGTGGGACCTCACAGCTGAGCCCGAAGCGCAAGCAAGGGTTTTTCGCAAGCACGCCGAGCCTGTCGCCGGTGTGACGTTCATCAACGGCGGCAAGGCGACGCTGTCCGTCAGCCGCGATGCCGCCGTCAAGTTGTGGCAACTGGCGAAGGCTCCTCCGGTCACTGACGTTCCCGGCTCGCCAACGCCGAATCCCGTTGGCCGCGAACTGCGGCCCGTAGCGACGATCCCGGTTGGCGGCACGGTCAGCTCGCTGTATCTGTCGCCGGACAAGGCGCACCTCTATTATCTCAATCTCACCGAGGCGAAGCTGGCACGCGTCGAGACGGCGACAAACAAGACGGCCGGGGAGTTGAAGCTCTTCGCCGGCACCGAAGCGATGGTGCTGAGCCATAACGGCAAGCGCCTGGTCACGGTTGCCGTGAAAAGCGATGAACGCGACCGCGGCGCCGCCGGCAGGCTGCAAGTGATAGACCCGGCGACGTTCAGGATGGAATCGTTCTGGATGGTTGAAAAGCCTTACGACGTCGTCGCCTCGATCGACACCATCTTCATCAGCGGCGCGGACGGCGACTGGTCGCAAATCACTTTGCAAGACATCAAAGGCGGTCGGCTGGCGCAATGGGGCGGCGTGTGGAACCGCTCTTTCCTCCAAGTGGAGCCGGACGGTAAGCTCCTGTACGTCTCCAGCCAGGGCGTCAACCCGCCGACGCTCGACGTCTTCGCCGTCCCGTCGAAACGCGACGAACGCTCGACTCCGACCCGCATCGCGGTGCCGCCGGACCATCGCATCGGCGGTGAGTTCCAGTTGACATCCGACGGCCGCTTCCTCGTCTTCAAGACCGGCACCGTGCTGAAGACGACGCCGGAGGTGAAGTACCATATCTCCGTTGAGCCGCACGTTGCCGCCGTCGTGTCGCCGGAGTCGAAGGCGGCACTGGTGCTGACGCGCGACGGTTCGCTGAAGGTGTACAGCTATCCCGAATTCAAGCTGCTGGCGACGCATCGGACGAATGTGATTGCGACAGCCGCGGCATGCGATACGACCCACGCCCGGCTCTACGTCGCCGGCATCGACCCGCGCACCATCGGCGAGCGGCCGCGGGCAAAGGGCATCGGTGATCTGTTTGTGTTCGATCTGAAGGATGTGCTGGGAAAGGGGACGGCGGCGACGAAGCGGTGAATAGGGGCTTCCACCGCTGGTTGCGAAGTGCTATGCTGCACTGTATTTCACCCGTGAGGAGAGAGCCCGATGTACACTGCGGAAGAAATCCAGGCACGCTTGCGTGAGAAGCCATTCCGTCCCTTACGGATCATCGCCAGCGAGGGACTGAAGTACGATATTCGCCATCCCGATCTGGTATTCGTCGGCAGGACCGACATCATGGTCGGCTTCGCCAAACCGGAAAGCCCGACGATTTACGATCGGGTTACGCGAGTGGCAATGATACACATCGTTGCGCTGGAGGATTTACCGGTCGTTTCGACACCTTCTAACGGCCAGGAGTGACAACTGCATTCGCGTCAAAGGACGTGTTGGGGGCGGGCATGGCGGCGACCAAGCGGTGAGCGAGGAGTTCGACAACTTGTTTTCCGGTGGCAGGCGGTAGGCGGTCAAAATAATGCAGAAGCTGCGTGGCAACAGTAGGGCGTTCGGTTTCCAGCTTGCCGACAGCGGCACGACAGATGCTGATCTCAAGGAGTTGATCGGATCGAAACATGTCAAAAAGCTGGACCTTTGGCGCACACCGGTGACGGACGCTGGACTGAAGTACGTGGCGAGCCTCCTTCACCTCCAGAATCTTGAACTTGGCGCCACGCGAGTTACGAATGCCGGCCTCAAAGAACTGGTGCCCTTACAGAAACTTCAGACCCTCGACCTCCAATGGACATGTGTCACAGATGCTGGAATGAAGCATCTAGCTCCGCTCAAGCAACTGCGGACGCTAAACTTAGCCGGTACCGCAATCACCGGAAAGGGCCTGAAACCGCTCGGCGTGCTTAAGCGACTGCGAGCCCTCGACATGGCAGGTACCAATCTGACAGTTGCTGGCCTTGAAGTCCTGACCGGGATCAAGCAACTAGAGTCGCTAAATCTCTGGGGCACACCCCGGGTGACGGATTCCTACATGAAAGTCGTGGCAAAGCTCAAGCAACTGCGATCGTTGTGCATCTCGGGAACTCGAGTGACCGCTAAAGGTGTAGCCGAACTCCGCGCGGCATTACCAAAGCTTGAGATTACCGAATGACTGAAGCCAGTCGAACCACAGGGTTCAGCAGACGGCCCACGCGATAGTCGGCTTGTTAAAAATCTGGCACAGCGCCCGCGTGAGGCCGCTGTGCGTAACGTTATCCCGCCTGGTTCGACACCCCCGCCAGGGATCTTCCGATCAGATATTGTTCCGGGTCCTTGACCAAGTGTTTGAAGGTATTGTTGAACTCGCCGCCAGTTCGTCGGTGGTGCTGATACGCGGTCAGGATGAGGGACACCGATTCCGCTAAGGAGCCGGGGATCTCGTAAGTGAGAAGACCCTCGGCAGGCAGTACCGCGATCCACTTCCCCGCTCGATAATTCAGGGTACAAGCATCCCGGAACAGGCGAAGTCCCTCATCATCCTCGGAAACAACACCGCCGATCAGCAGGGAGGACAGATTGTTGACGGTCACGAACAGCCCCTCGGCTTCGAGAGCTGCCTTGGCATCCAGGATGGTTTCAATCATGTTCGCTGTCCTCTCTAACAGAATAGAACGATAGGCTGTACGTCGCCAGCATCGATCCGCGCACCGTTGTGGAGAAACCGCGACACCACGACACCACGAATCCCAAAAAATCTTGTTGCCACCCGTCGTAAATCGTGGTAGCCTAACCAACACCTGCCGTACGCGCCCTCCCCGCCCTCACCCCGCCGGAGTCTCACCGATGGAGCAAAAATTCAATAGCACCCCCCGCGCCGAGATTCGTCTGGATGGCCGCAAGGTGACCCGCGGCGACGTCGCCAACGATTGGGGTCTGCGGCTCCAGTGGGAAGTCCGCCGCGACGGCAAGGTCATCGCCACGCCGGCCGCCCGTGCCGACGTCAGCTACGAACATGCCGACACCACGCCCGGCAAGTACGAGATCGTGCTGCAAATGTGGAAGTACGTCAATTACGCCAAGAAGCCGGACGGCGAGTTCACCGCCAGCAAGTTCATCGATATTTCCAACAAGGTCAGCTACACGATTTAACCGCAGTCCCGCATCGTTTAGCGACGGTTTCTGTAGCTTGTACCGCCGACATTCCTGTCGGCACGGGGCCGGCAAGAATGCCGGCGGTACGGGCGTTCTAAACCCGCTAAACAGGAGATGGTCCCATGCTGAATGTGGGTAACGAAAAACTTCCGCTCTGTCCCGGTCACGGCCTCACGCGCCGCAGCTTCTTGCAGGCCGGCTCCGCGGGGCTGGCCGGCATGGTGCTGCCCAACCTGATGCGGCTCGAAGCGGCCGACGGTCTACGACGCCAGCCGGGCCAAGATTCGCAACTGCATCACCATCTTCCTCGTCGGCTCGCCGGGCCAGCTCGACACCTGGGACATGAAGCCCGACGCCCCGGCCGAGGTGCGCGGCAAGTTCCGGCCCGATCCAGACCAACGTGCCCGGCATCCAGATCTGCGAGCATTTCCCGCTGATGGCGCGGATGATGGACAAGGTGGCGCTGATCCGCAGCCTCCATCACAGGACCGGCGCCACGCACGAGAACGGCCAGCGCTGGATGATGACCGGCCACGACTTCAACGCCGACAACGTCCAGCCGCACACCGGCAGCGTGATCTCGCGCGTCTTCGGGCCCAAGGGCGATCTGCCGGCCAACGTCGTCCTGCCCGGACCGATCGGCAACACCGGCGCCGGCAATTTCCACGGCCAGACGGCGGGCTACCTCGGCAGCGCCCACGAGCCGTTCTTCCTCAACGCCGATCCCGCCGCTGCCCGACTTCAAGGTCGGCGACCTCGAAGTTCCCGCCGGCCCGTCGGCCCAGCGCCTCGACGCCCGCCGCAAGCTGCTCGCGCAGATCGACGACCTCCAGCGCCGCGGCGAGACCGGCAGCACGCAGATGCACGACAGCGCCTACGAACGGGCCTTCCGCCTGCTGACCTCGCCGGAGGCCAAGGCCGCGTTCGACCTCAGCCGCGAACCGGACGAAGCTGCGCGACCGCTATGGCCGCAACACCTTCGGCCAGAGCTGCCTGCTGGCCCGCCGGCTGATCGAGGGCGGCGTCCGCTACGTGACGGTCAACCACTTCGACACCGTCTTCGGCCTGTCGTGCTGGGACATGCACGCCGACGGCGGCGGCCTCAACAACACCTACCTCGACTACGAACGCCACCTCTGCCCGCAGTTCGACCTCGCCTTCACCGCCCTGATCGACGGACCTCGAACAGCGCGGCCTGCTGAAGGAGACGGTCGTGGCGGTGCTGAGCGAGTTCGGCCGGACGCCGCGCGTCAACGGCCGCGGCGGCCGCGACCACTATCCGGCGGCCTGGACCAACTTCCTCTGCGGCGGCAACATCCGCGGCGGCCAGGTCATCGGCTCGACCGACAAGATCGGCTCGCGCCCAACGACACGCCGATCGAGCCGCCGCAGGTGCTGGCGTCGATCTATCAAGGCATGGGCATCAACCTCGACACGACGATGATGCCTGGGCCTGGCGGCCGCCCGGTGCGCCTGATCGAGGCGGAGCCGATCCGGCAGCTGTTTGCGTGATCGCGCATCGGCGGGAGCGTGAATAACCCGGAGTGTTCCTCCATGGCACTGACTGTCGAAGTTGAGCAGGAGGACGACGGCCGCTGGCTCGCGGAAGTCCCCGAACTGCCCGGCGTGCTGGCCTACGGTCAGAACCGAGTCGAAGCGGTGAGCCGCGCCGAGGCGCTTGCCCTCCGGGTTTTAGCGGACCGCATCGAAGCGGGCGAACCGGCCCCGCAAGCCGGCGGCGTGTTCGCGGTATCGCCATGAGCCACTGGCCTTCAACCAAGGCGCGGCGTGTCTTAGCCGCGCTGTTCCGCATCGGTTGGAGCGTCAAGCGAAACGCGGGCTCGTCGCACCGAGTCTTGCAACGCGCCGGGTGGCGGACTATGTCTTCGCGTTCCACGACGATGACGAGATCGGCCCGCGGATGCTCGCTCGTATTGCCAAACACACAGGGTTGCGGCCCAGCGATCTTTGACCATCAACGGGAATGGGCATCAACCTCGACACAACGATGATGCCCGACCCCGTCGGCCGTCAGGTGTGCCAGATCGTGGCGGAGCCAATTCGGCAGCTGTTTGCGTGATTGCTCTTCGACGCCCGAGGTGATGCGATGCCGGGAAAGCAGCCACAGAAGTCGGTCGATAGGGAACGCTTGCTGATGGGCCATTCTCCCAAGCTACAAGCGATCTTGGAGGCCGCCCGAAAGCGGTTCCGAGCGGGCGGCGGGATTCCGCATGATACCTTCTGGAAGGGAGTCGAGGCGGAGAATGCGGGCCGAATCAAGAAGCGGAGCAGCACACGGAAAAACGGCCGCGGGGCGAATGAGGGGAGAGCGTAGATTACGCTTGCACGTGCCTGAACCCACGCTGTTCCCTCATCCCCCTTCCCGACATGAAGGTGATAACCGGCGCTGGCAACCGTCTGATACCCTCATCGAGACGGAGCCGATTCGGCAGCTGTTCGCGTGATGGTTCGTTGGTTCGTTGACGGAAACACTGGTCGAAGGCTGTAGGAGAACCGCATGGACCCTGAATTGGTTGATGCTTGTCGGGATAGGTTGATTAAAGTTTCACGGGAGCGTGGCACAATAACATATGGCGAATTGGCAGCGCATCTCAGAGTAGCCAATCAATCGGTCGGCCACTACCTAAACTCCGTTTACAACGACCTGGTCGTCAATTCTGGGCTTCCAGATCTGACGCTCTTGGCCGTCTACAGCGGCACGGGGTACGGGAGGTACAATTCGCAGGGACGTCCCGCTCAGAGCGTGGAATTTGATCCAAATGATCAGGCTCAACGCGCCAGATACGACAACGACCGTGATCTTGTCTACCAGCATTGGGCTTGAGGATAGCAGGGTGGATAAGGGGACAGCAGGGTGGATAAGGGGACAGCGTAGATTGCAGGGTGGATAAGGGGACAGCGTAGATTGCGCTCCAGTGTGCCTGAATTTGCGTTGTCGCCTTATCCCCCCTTGTACGGGTTCGAGCGACGTCTCCGCGTGCGATAGAAAGACGGTGCCCTCCAACCACTGGGAGTTTCTGCTGTGCCCACTACCAAACGTACCCTCGATGAACTCGCCAGTCTCGGGGGCGATATTTTCGACCGACAGGTGCGGCCGGCGCTCCGGCCGGAGGATGACGGCAAATTTGTCGCCATCGATGTCGAGACCGGCGACTACGTGATAGACGAGGACGACTATGCGGCCGTCGCGCGCTTGCAGTCGCGGAAACCGAAGGCCGATATCTGGCTGATGCGTGCAGGCTACCCGACGACTTGTCGGATGTGATCGTACCTTCCCCACGGTGCCGCGTTCCATGCGTTCCACGACGTTGCTTCTACTCGCGGCCTTCGCCTCGCTTCCGGGCAACCTCCGCGCCACCGAACCGTCCATCCGCAATCTCGCCCTGCGCGGCCTCCAGATCGGCGGCACGACCACCCTCGTCGTGGACGGCGACGACTTCGGCACCGCCCCGCGCCTGCTCCTGCCCTTCCCCGCTCGCCAGCAGCTGAAACCGGGTTCGACCGCCACCCAGGCCACATTCGACGTGACCCTCGACGCCAATGTCGAACCGGGCTACCACCATCTGCGCATCGTAACCGACAGCGGCGTCAGCACGCCCATCGTCATCGCCGTGGATCGACTGCCGCAGAAGCCCCTGGCTGCGACCGTCGAGCAACTGCCGGTGGCGCTGCACGGCGTCGTCAGCGGCAGCACGGCGACGGAAACGAAATTTGTGGGCAAGGCGGGGCAGAAAGTCCTCGTCGAGGTGGAGGCGCAGCGGCTGGGGAGCAAGCTGCGGCCGGTCGTGCATCTCATCGGACCGAAGCGGCTGCAAATCACCTGGGCGTGGCCGACCCCCGGCCTCGGCGGCGATGCCCGGCTGGAGGCGACTCTGCCGGAAGACGGCTCTTACACGATCACCGTCCACGATCTGGAATACGCCGCCCCGGCTCCGAGTTTCTTCCGTCTGCGCGTGGGTCAGTGGTCGTTCGCCGATCAGGTTTTTCCGCCGGCGATCGAAAAGGGCCGGCCACAGAGCGTGGAGCTGCTCGGCCCGATTTCGCCGTTGCGTGTGGACCTCGCGGCCACGGGAATCCTCGGGGCGCTGCCAGGTGCCGACACCGAAGGATAGCGTCTTCAGCGGTCCGCGGCCGTTCGTGCTGGTCAGTCCTCATGCAGAGCTCGTGAGACAGGCGGCGCCGGGCAAGGTGCAAGAACTGCCGGCCGGGCCCGTCGGCGTCAGCGGCCGCTTGCTGACGCCGTATGACGAGGACCGTTACTGCCTCCCCGTGACGCCGAAGACGAAGGTGCGGCTGGAGGTTTTCGCCGAGCGTTTCGGCTCGCCGCTTGATGCCGCCCTGGTCGTGCGCAACGAACAGGGCGCGGAGCTGGCCCGTGTCGAGGACAGCCCCGGCACGCTCGATCCGATCCTGGAATACGCCGTGCCCGATAACGTCACCGCGGTGATCGTCGGCGTCGTCGATTCGCAGGGCCGCGGCGGACCGCGCGCGGTGTATCGCCTCGTCGTCGAGCCGCAACGGACCGGGCCGGCCAGGCCAAACGCTCATCTCCTCACCACGGCGCAGCGCATCGCGCTGCCGATCGGTGGGCGAATCGTCGTGCCGGTGCTGATCGACCGCGGCGGTTACGAGGGGCGCGTCGATCTGTCGGCGGCGGGGCTGCCTGGGGGAGTGCGATTGGAAGGGGCCGACATTCCGGAAGGGGCGGATGGCGCCCTGGTCACGGTTCAGCGTGGCGAGGCGGTGCCCGGCGCCGTCATCACGCGCTGGCGCGGCCGCACTACCGACGGCGAAGAGGGAGCCGTCACGATCAAGGGTCACCCGCTGGAACGGCTGCAACCCTGGCTGGCGACCGAGATTGCCCTGGCGACGACCACCGCGAAGGCCGCCGACTTCCAGATCGACTGGCGCGGCCTGCCCGCCGACGCCAGCCTGGTACCCGCCGGAAAGCTCGTCCTGCCGGTCAAGGTGATGAAGCCGGCCGGCAACAACGTGGTGAGGCTGACACTGCTGACCAGCCAGCTGCGGCCGTTGCTCAACGGCGTGACCGACCCGGCCCAATCGCTGCGGATCGCGGCCCCGGTCGAGCTGCCGGCTGCCGCGACCGATGGTGAACTCAGCGTCCTGGTGCCGGCGCTGCCAGCCGCTCCGGTCTACGATGTCACGGTCCAGGCCGAACTGCTCACCGCCGACAAGAAGACGGTGCTGGCCGTCGCCTATGCTCCGGTGCGGCGGATGGTGGTGCGGCATCAGATCCTCGTGAAGCTGGACGGCCCAGCGCATATCGAGACGACGCTGGATCCCACGACGGCCACAACCGTGAAACTGACCGGTCAGGTGGAACGCCGTGAGGGCTTGACCGGCGACGTGGCGTTGACGCTGACCGGGCTGCCGGCGGGCGCGACCGCCGCCGCCGTCACGGTAAAGGCCGATACGACGGCGTTCACCGTAAACGTCGTGTTGCCTCCCAACACGTCGGCAGGTGAGATCAATGGGTTGAAGCTATTCGGCACCGCGGCGGCGGATGTCAAGGTGCCGAACATCCGGGTAAAAAGCCGCGATGTGGACGTGACGCTGGTGGTCCGGGCGCCTGCGAAGTAGGTGTCGTCGAACGATGACTAAGTTTGTCGTCTTTGACTGAGTGTTACGAGATGGTCGAAAATGGGCCAAAAACTGTGACGCGATTTTAATGAATATGTGTGAACGCTAGGGAATACGCAAATCGCATAACAGATTTGGCCCTCCCGCGCCCCAGTGTTACGTGTTACGAGATCACAAGCGATTACGCAGTACAGCCAAGAATGTGATTCTGCCTCAACCGCGTTCGCCGACAGCATGAGGAATTTGCCATGACGTCTTCCCGGTCATCCTCCGTTCTCGCCCTACTGGTGACCGCCTCGTTCGCAAGCTCCATTGGCCACGCCGCCGATCCCACCCCATCGGTCACCGGCCGCATCACGGTCCATCCGTCTTCACTCGATCTACGCCACCATCGCCAGGCGCACGCCCTCCAGGTTCTCGGAACGACGGCCGACGGCTACTCCCTCGACCTGCGCGAACAGGCCCGCTTCGCCAGTGCCGACCCGCGCATCGCCGAGGTTGACGAACAGCGGTTGGGTCCGCCCCATCGGCAAGCGGCACCACGACGATCACCGTCGCCGTCAACGGTCAATCGTTGACCGTGCCCGTGAAGGTGCGATATGCCGCCAACGGAGCCGCCGACCAGTTTCCGCCACGAAGTCATGCCCGTGCTGTCCCGCGCCGGCTGCAACGCGGGCGCCTGCCACGGCTATTCGCTCGGCAAGAACGGCTTCAAGCTCTCGCTGCGCGGCTCCGATCCCGAGCTGGACTTCCCGGCCATCACCCAGTGAATCGCTCGGCCGGCGCATCAACCCGCATCGCGCCGGAGCAAAGCCTGCTCGTCGCCAAGGCGCGCGGCGACGTTCCGCACGAGGGCGGCGCCCGTTTCGGCGCGGCAGCCTGTCGGATCAGATCCTCGTCAACTGGATTCGCCACGGCGCCCCCGGCGATCTTGCCGATACGGCTCGTGTCGTCGGCGTGCGGCTGGTGCCCGACAAGCTGGTGCTGCGTCCCGGCCAGAAGCACCGCCTGCAGCTGATCGCCGCAGTACACCGACGGCACGACGCGCGACGTGACCCGGCTCGGCGTGTTCAACGCCAACAACGACCGCTACGCCGAGGTCGATGACGAAGGTCTCGTGACCGCACTCGATGGCGGCGAAACCGCGGTCGTCGCCCGGTTCGAGCGCACCTTTGCCGCCGCTTCGGTCGGCGTGCTGAAGGTCGTCCCCAACTTCGTCGCCACGCCGGTGCCGCAGGACAACCTCATCGACCGGCACGTCGTCGAGAAGCTCAACCGGCTGAAGATCGCCCCCTCGCCGCTGGCCGGCGATGAGGAGTTCCTGCGCCGCGTCTACCTCGACCTGATCGGCGTGCAGCCCAAGCCCGACGAGGTGCGGGCCTTCCTCGCCGACACCGATGCGAAGAAACGCGAGAAGACAATCGACGCCCTGTTCGACCGGCCGGAGTTCGTCGATCACTGGTCGCTGAAGTGGGGCGACCTGCTGCAAAACTCGCGCAACAGCGCCAGCCAGCCGTCGGTCTATCTCTTCCGCGAATTCATTCGCGGTGCCGTGGCGTCGAACATGCCGCTCGACGAGTTCGCCCGCCGCATCCTCACCGCCCGCGGCGGCGCCGTCGACGACCCGGCCAGCGTCTACTTCGGCATCAGCAAGGACACCAACGACACGGTCGAGCGCTCGACGCAGGTCTTCTGCGGCGTGCGCATGCTGTGCGCCCGCTGCCACACGCATCCGCTGGAGAACTGGACGCAGGCCGACTATTACGGCCTGGCCAGCTTCTTCAACCAGGTGAGCGTCCGGCCCGACGTGCCGCTTCCCGAACGTGCCGAACAGCAAGCTCGTGCAGGTGAACCGAGCCGCCGGATTTGCCACGAACCCGCGCACCGGCCAGGCGCAGCCGCCGCGGTTCCTCGGCGGCGACGAGCCGAAGCTCGCCGCCCGGCGCCGATCGGCGCGAGGCCTACGCCCGCTGGCTCACTGCGCCGGACAATCCGTTCTTCGCCCGCGGCATGGTGAACCGCGTCTGGAGCTACTTCTTCCACCGCGGCATCATCGAGCCGGTCGACGACGTGCGCAGCACCAACCCGCCGATCAACCCGGCCCTGCTCGACGCGCTGACGAAGGACTTCATCGAACACCAGTTCGACGTCCGCCACCTGATGCGGCAGATCGTCACCTCGGAGACGTATCAGCGCTCCAGCGTGCGCGACGGCCTCGAACAAGCACGACGAGCAGAACTTCTCGCACGCCATCCCGCGGCGCGTGCCGGCCGAGGCGCTGCTCGATTCGCTGGTCCAGGCGACCGGGGTGCCGGAGAACTTCGGCGGCGCGCCGGCCAACTTCCGCGCCGCCCAGCTGCCCGACGGCAACGTCGAGAACCCGTTCCTGAAGCTGTTCGGCAAGCCGCAGCGGATGGACGCCTGCGAATGCGAGCGCGACAACGGCTCGAACATGCTGCAAGCGCTGCACTTCATCAACGGCAAGAGCATCCTCGGCCGCGTGCAAAACCCCGCCGCCCGGCCGGCTCTGCTGCTGCAAAAGAAGCTGTCCGACAAGGAACTGGTGACGGAACTGTACCTCTGGTCGGTCGCCCGGCATCCGCGGCCGGAGGAGCTGAAGGTTGGCCTCGACTTCATCAAGCGTCATACGGCGACAAGAAAGCGGAGGCGGCCCAGGACCTGATGTGGGCGCTGCTGAACAGCCGGGATTTCCTGCTGGTGCCGTGATGGGGTAGTAGGGAGGTGGGTGGGAAAGCCAGGAACCCTTCCGGGATGGGAAGCAGTCAGGTAGAATCCAAGGTATGACGACACCAACTGCAAACGTTCCCGCAGGCTCTATTCCCAACCTGGCGGATTGCATTGTGAAGACTGCCGGCATCTGCAGCGGGCAGCCGCACATCGCGGGCACGCGCATCAAGGTCAAGCACGTTTATATCTGGGTCGAGCGCATGGGGATGACTCCGGCCCAGGTGGTGGCTCAGTACCCCCACCTGACGATGGCACAGGTCCACGCCGCCTTGGCGTATTACTGGTCCAATCGCGACGAGATTCATCAAGCCATCGAAACTGAAGAGAAGCTGGTTGCCGCGATGAAGGCCAACGCAGGACCGTCCAGGCTCCAGGAAAGGCTGGCCGAGCGCGATGCCGCGGACGATCCGCTTTCACCTGGATGAGCACGTCCCGCACGCGGTGGCAGACGGCCTGCGCCTTCTCGGCATCGACGTGACCACCACGACCGACGCGAATCTGCTCGGCGCTCTTGATGACGACCAGATCGCTTATGGCCTGGCTCAAAGTCGGGTGATCTTCACGGAGGACGACGACTTCTTGGTGCTGGCCGCTGCGGGGGTCGCGGCACGCTGGTCTCTGCTACTGTCAGCAAAACACTCGTTCCATCGGCCAGATCATCCGCGCTGGAACTGATCTGGGAAGTCTACGAATCGGATGAGATGAACAACCGGGTAGAGTTCATCTGATGAGCGATCGTCGAAAACGCTTCTGAACAGCAGAGATTTCCTGCTGGTGCCGTGAGCGAGATGCGAGACGAGCCGCGACCGTCATGGAACGATCCAATGCGTTCCCTGACGGTCGCGGCTCGTAGCGCGTAGGCTCTACGACCAACGACACCGGAACGCAAACCTTCGGCATCCTATTTGCACCGCTCTCCCTCTGCAACATCATTCGCCGGGATCTTCCGCTCTATCCAGCGGAAAATTGCCCTCCGACCCATGTCGCCGGTCGTCTCGAAAGGAGGTAGGTTTCTATGCGTTCTCTTCTATCGACGCTCGTTCTCCTGCTCGTCGTTTTCCTGTTCGTCGGTTGGTGGCGGGGGTGGGTCACCTTCAATAAGGAAAGCGACGCGAACGGAGACAAGGTCGGCTACGGGGTGACCATCGATAAACCCAAGGCCAAGGAAGACGCCCAGAAGCTGGCCGAGAAAACGAACGACGCACTCAAATCCGGTGACGAGAAGAAGATGCCGACAGAGCCGGTCACAGTCCGCGGCACGATCGCCACGATCGACGCCAATCAGCGGCTGGTTCTGAAGACCAACAACAACGCAGAGGTCAAAATCGACCTGGAGGCTTCGACGAGCATCACGCTCAACGACAGGACGGCCCGCCTCACGGACCTTCATGTTGGGGACGAGGCGACGGTGAACTATGGTTCCAGGGGCGGAAAAAACGTCGCCACGGAGGTTGCAGCGGTTCACCATGAAGGATCAAGCGGGATGCGGAAATGATCGGATGGGACATCGCCTTGCGCTAACATTCGACAAAGATCGTCGTAGTGGCGGCCGCGTCTCTGGCACTGCTCGGGACGCGGCGCCGAGTCGGCCACCCTTGCTCTCGCGGCGGACTCAATCCGAACGTGTGCAGAACCAGACCCACGCCGCGATCACGAACTGTAACGGCAGCCGCAGCACCAACACCAACGTCCACGCGGACATCCCCTCATCGCGCCAGGCATCGAGGAGCATCTGAATGTTCGCGGGGAAGACGGCCACGAGCAGGGCCAGCAGCCCGTAACCCGCGGCGCGGCGCAGGGCCGGCACCATGACGCCGAGACCGCCCACGATCTCAAAGACGCCGCTGACGTAGACCAGCTCCAGGTGGTACGGTAGGTACGGCGGCATGATGGCCAGGTAGAACTCCGGCTTCACGAAGTGCCACACTCCCGCGCCGACGAACAAGATCGCCAGCACCAGCCGCGACGCCGCACGCCTTCGCCACATCATCGCCGTCCTCCCTATCGCACGCGCATCTTCCCCAGCGCGTCTCGACCTTCTATACCGGTGATAGCGCCCGATCCCGTTGTGATATAGCGAATGCTCTCCACACCCTCCAGTCTCTTGGTTCGCCTGGGTCAGCCGAACGCCTCCGCACACTGGGAGCGCTTTGTCGCTCTGTATACGCCGCTGCTCTATTCCTGGACTCGACGGCTGAACGTCCCACCCCAGGACGCGGCTGACCTCCTCCAGGACCTGTTCACCTGCCTGGTCGAGCAATTCCCGTCGTTCACCTACGATCCGCGGCGCAGCTTCCGGGCGTGGATGCGCACCCTCCTGGTCAACCGCTGGCGGACCTGGCTGCGCCGGCGAGCTGCATGCAAGGTTCTCGCCGATCCGAACGACCGGCTGGAAGACGTGGCCGCCCCGGAGCAGGTGGCGGAGTTCGAGGAGGAGGAATATCGCCGGCACGTCGTCTTCCGGGCGCTACAACTGATGCAGGCTGAGTTCAAGCCGGCGACCTGGAAGGCGTGCTGGGAATACGTCGTCAACGGCCGGCCGCCGGAAGAGATCGCCCGCGAACTCGACGTCAGCGTCAATACCGTCTACCTCTCCAAGAGCCGGGTGCTGCGGCGGTTGCGCGAAGAGCTGAGCGAGTTGCTGAGTTGATGGAACATCCGAGCGTCCCTGCCGTTTCGCCGCGTTTAGCCGCGACCCGATAGGGGAGCGCGGAGCAACGCGCTCCCCTATCGGGTCGCGGCTAATACTACAGCGCTACGCAGCATGAAAGCTGCTGTATTCCCCCCTCGCCCCGGTACTCCGGGGAGAGCGGTCGGGGGTGAGGGGAAGAGGAGCGAGACGCTGTTCTGCCGCTCATCCCCTCACCCCCGACCCCTCTCCCCGGAGTACCGGGGCGAGGGGAGTAGCGCTGTCGTACTAAACGGGGCGAAACGCAATTGGTCGTTTTTCCTTTCCCCGTGACAGAAATTCAGCGTCGGCGCGTACTCTTCTGTATCAGGACCACACCGCGCCGTCCGCCAACCGTCTCGGGGAAGAGATGCGCCGCATGTGCCCAGAGAGATTCCTCATGGCTTCTCCCGAGAAATGTCCGTCGCCGTCGCTGCTCGAGAGCCTGATACTGGGGCGCGTGTCCCCTGAAGACGCCGATCGCCTTGAGGCCCATGTCGAGACCTGTCCGGTCTGCGGGGTCGCTCTGCGCACTGCCGGCGGAAGATGAGATCGTTCGGACCATGCGCTCGGTCCGCAATCCCCCACTGTCCACCACCGATACACCGGTGGTGGACGCCCTCAGCCGTTGGCTGATTGGCCGGGCACTCTCAACCGCCGGCTCGATGCCGAAGGATCTCTCGCAGTTGGAGACGTTGGCCCCGGAGTTCGCCGCCCAGGGAGTACCCACCTCCCCGAAAACTCCGTCCATCTCCGATCGAGAAACGCCGGCCGCGGCGTCTTCCGTGGACGCACCCTCCGCGGCCGAGGGATCGCGCTCGCTGGGGCGCTACCGCATTCTCCGCCAACTGGGGGCGGGCGGCATGGGCGTGGTCCACCTGGCGTTCGACCCGCATCTGAAGCGGCAGGTGGCCCTGAAAGTGATCCATCCCCGGCACGGCGACAACCCCCGGGCCGCCGAGAAGTTTGTCGAGGAGGCGCGTGCCCTGGCCCTGGTCGAGAGCGATCACATCGTCACGGTTTACGACATCGGCGACGATCGCGGCGTCGTGTACCTGGCCATGCCTCTGCTCCACGGCGAGTCGCTGGAAGCCCGGCTCCAGCGACTCGGCCGGCTGCCCGTCTCCGAGGTCTTGCGCATCACCCGCGATATCGCCCGCGGATTGGCGGCGGCGCACACCCGCGGACTGATCCACCGCGACATCAAACCGAGCAACGTCTGGCTGGAAGAGGTGAGTGGTGGAGTGGTGAGTGGTGAGTGGTCCGATTCCGCTGCCAAGCCGTCAGCGGCCACTCACCACTCACCACTCACCACTCACCACTCCCTACCCCGGGTCAAGATCCTCGATTTCGGTCTGGCCTGCATGAACACGGACCTGGAGGCGAGCAGTCACGTCAGCGGGACGCCGGCCTACATGGCTCCCGAACAGGCCACGGGTCATCCGGTCGATGGGCGGGCCGATCTGTTCAGTCTCGGCTGCGTGACCTACTACATGGCGGTGGGCACGCCGCCGTTCACCAGCAAGGACGTGATCTCCACCATCCTGCAAGTGGCCACCGAGGAGCCGCCGGCGCCGCGCCAGGTCAACCCGCGCTGCCCCAGGTCGTGGAAACGCTGATTCGCAGACTGCTGGCCAAGAACCGCGACGATCGGCCGGCTTCCGCCGAGGAAGTCATCGACGCCATCCGCGCCATCGAGGACGCGGACGCAGCCATGTTGCGCCGTCGCTCCCGGCGGCGCTGGCTGATGGCGACGACGGTCGTCCTGCTCACCGCGACCGGGCTGACGGCCTGGTTCACCCGAAAGCGGGTCTCACCCCCGGCCCCGGCGATCGTCACGGGGCAGGTGACGGTGGACATGGAAGCGGGCGACTGGCAGGTGGTCCTTTACCGCGGCGAAGAGAGATGGCCCCTCGAGCGCAAGGGGGAGGGACCGCTGGAGTTGCCGCAGGGCGATTATGAGGTTCGCCTCTCCGAACCGCGCGGCCGGCTTCGACCCCGGCCCGGGTCGTTCACCGTCACGGCCGGTGCAGAGATGACCGTGAAAGTTCAGCTCGTCGGCGAGGAGGCCCGGACTGGCGGCGACGGCAGTCCGCTGGTCCGAGCGGCGGCGATGGCTCCCGGCAATCTCCTGAGTCTGTTCGGCGGCGGCGGCGACCTCCTCATCGCCATGTGGGACCCCTTGTCGGGGAAGCCGGCGCGGCTCCTCGAAGGACACGAGGCGGACGTCCTCTGCCTGGCCGTCGCCGCGGACGGCAAGCGCGCCGTTTCGGGAGAAGGCGGCAGACAGAAGACCGAGGGCTTTGCTGTCTGGGTGTGGGACCTGACCACGGGTATGGGAACCGCGGTGGTCCGCAGCGACAACTGGATCACGGCCGTGGCCTTGCTGCCCGACGGCAAGGACGTCCTGTTCGGCGACGGCTCGGGGCGTCTCGTGCTGCTGAATCTGAAGACGAATCGAGAAACGGTCCTGGCCGGTCACAAGAAACGCATCCGCGGCGTGTGCGTCGCTGCCGACGGTGCGACTGCTGTCTCGATCGGCGACGATCAGCAGCTCCTCGTTTGGGACCTCAAGGAACACAAGCGATTGGGCGACCCGCTGCCTCTGCCGAAGGACACGCGCTGCGTCACCCTGACAGCGGACGGACGGACGGCGGTCACCTCCGGCGTCGATGGCATCCTCCTCGTCTGGGACCTGCGCAAGAGCGAGGCGGTGAAATTGACCGGCCACGAGGGCGCTGTCAACAGCGTCGCCCTATCGGCCGACGGATCGCGGCTGGTTTCGGGCGGCGACGATCAGACGGTGCGGTTATGGAATCTGGTCGCGCGCCAGGAAATATACCGCGAGAAACACGATGACAAGACAGCCGCGGTACAGGCCGTGGCCCTGTCCGCCGACGGCAAACACGCGCTTTCATGCGGCCGCACGGTGCGGCTGTGGCGCTTACCGTGATGCGATCAGTAGTTCAGCGCTACTCCCCTCGCCCCGGTACTCCGGGGAGAGGGGTCGGGGGTGAGGGGTGAGGACGAAAACACTGCTCCGTGGTTCACCCCTCACCCCCGACCCCTCTCCCCGGAGTACCGGGGCGAGGGGGGAAAGGCTGTGGTGTTAACCGCGGCTCGCAGAAGCTCGCGGCTAAACGAGAGTAGTTCCGTTCCAGGAGACAATGTCCATGACAAAGAGCACATTCCGACTGCTGGCTCTGGCCGTGATGGCGGCCTGCCTGGCGCTGTCCGTGGCGATCGCCGAGAAGCCAAAGGCGGACGCCCCGCCGGTCTCGACCAGGAAGCCGAGCTGGCGTCAGCCAACGCCGAGTTGATCGACATCGCGTTCAAACTGAAACAGCACGGTTGGGGCGAGAGCAGCAAGCAGGGCTGGAAGAACGTGTCCATCGAATCGCTCATCACCGCGGCCCGGCTGCTGAAAGAAGTCCCCCGCCCCGGCAAGCCTGAGGAGGTAAAGGTCGTCGTCGGCAAGGAGAAAGACGCTCCCGAGACGACCGACACGAAGCTGTCCGAGGCGGAAAACTTCGACGCCGTGGGAGAGGCAAACGACATCCTGAAACGCGCCCGCTTGCTGGTCAAGGAAACGGTGACCGACGCGAAGAAGGCTGCCGCTTACGAGACGCTGATCGCGGACGGCGAGAAATTTGAAGGGACCAAGGCCGTGGTCGGCGGGCCCAAGTTGGTGAAACAGACCCTCTCTCCCGGCCAGTCGCACACTTATACGTGGCATTGGCAGGATCACCAGCCCGGCCACGTCACTTTCCAGGCATCTCACGGAATGCGGCTTCAGATCGTCCACGACGAAGATGGCGCCATCTACTTCGACTCCGTGGTCGCGTCGGCTAACCCGCACTTCCACGTGGGCGGCTACGGCAAGCCGGGCGGCCGGCAACAACGCCTGACCGTGCGTGTGATTAACACCAGCCCGATGAAGGGGCACTACGTCCTGGGAGCGCACTGACGATCTGACGGCGTTCCACGCAACGAATTGCGTCTTACGAAAGCAATATCACCCGAAGAGATATGCGCCGTCTGAATGGGGATCGTGCGGCTCCATCCCGTCGGTCGGGATTGGGCTGCAAAGTTTGACGCACGGACGAACTTTATCGAGGGAGGGCGGAAGATGATGCGGTTCCTGTCGGCAACCAGCATGGCGGTTGTCGTTCTTCTCGTGCCGTGTGCAGTGACAGCGGAAGAGAAGAAGTTCACCGGTCTACTTGGAGACGAAACCGTAAAGGTGATAAAGGATCTGGACGAGAAAGGGTGGACGCTGACCGAACTCACGGGCAAAGTGGAAGGCGCGGCCATCCGGTTCGATATGACCTGGGTGGACAACAAGATCGGGGCCTGGGCCTACTGGTCTGGCCTGACCACGAAGGCCTTCCAGGCCAAGGATGTGGAGTTGAAGAAAGATGGATACAAACTCGTTCAGCAGAGCAGCTGGATGGAGGGCGGGCAGGAACGCAAGGCAGGGGTCTGGCACTACGCTCCCGACGGCCGCACTTACTCGGCGCGCAAAAACGGCGCCTTCGAGCAGACGAAGGGGCGCCGGTGGGAGGAGTTTACGCGCGGAAATAACACCTATCATTTCGTGGAGAAGAATCGGACCAACAGGTTCGTCGAGCTGTTCGACCAGAGCCGCAACACCACCGTGCGGCTCTTCGCGGACAGGTGCATGATTAAAGGAGGAGGGGCGAACGACCAGTTCGAGCTATTGTACACCGGCAAGTGGGGAAGTAAGTGAGACATAAGGCGAGCGGCAGGTTCTAAGTTCCCGTAGCCGAAGTCGCCAGACTTCGGGTTTGGACGCCCCACCCGAAGTCTGGCGACTTCGGCTACGGGTAAATGATTTCCCGCGGTTCGCCTAAAAGAGGGATCGGCACAAATGGGAATCGTGCTGGTCCCTCCTCTTTCTCCCCCGGCCCCACCGACCGCCGCTTTCGACTGGTCGGCAGGTCCGGCTACGCATACGCCATTTGATACCGGATCAGACGGGGCCGTTTACGTATCGCGAGCAACCGGAATCGCGATGCTCGATTACCACTACTCAACAAGTCTCTAGCACGGGAGTCGCTCCATGCGTTGGTTCCGAATACACGTGTTCGCGCTACTGCTTACTGTCCCCGGCGCCAGGGCCGACGAGCAACCCAAAGCCTCGCCGGAGAAACCGGTCGAACCGCCGGAGGACACGGTCATCCCGGGTAAGGTCAAGTTGGTACTCAATCCCGGCGGTCATATCGGACGGATCGTCAGAGTTCTGTTCACTCCGAACGGCAAACAACTGGTCACTGCCGGCGAGGATAACACCATCCACATTTGGGACGTCCAGACGGGCCAGAGCCTCCGCGCCTTGCGTACCCCGGGACGCTTATGGGCGATTGCTCTGTCTCCCGATGGGCAAAGACTCGCGGCGAGTTTCACCCATCCCGACGGGAAAACCCGCACCAACGCCATCGCCTTGATCGCGCTGGCCGATGGCCACATCCAGCGCCTGCTGAAAGGCCCCACAGCGAATGCCCGCGTGCTCGCCTTTTCCGCGGATGGCCGGCGCCTGGCCGCGGGAGTAAGCGACAAGTCCATCCAGATCTGGGACCTGAACAAGGACGAACCAGAAAAGATAATCAAGACCGACCTGGTCACGACAAGTCTGGCCTTTTCGCCGGACGGAGCCTCCCTGGTGGAGGGCCACGCCCATGACACCGGCGTCAACGTGAACCAAGGCGAAGCCGAGATCACTGCCGTCATCAGAGACATTGCCAGCGACAAGGTGGTCCCGCTCAAAGGGGCGAAAGCGCTGCTCTGGTGGGGTGAGACCATTGTGGCCTGGAGTCCCGACGGCAAGACCATCGCCACCGGTTCCACGGATGGACTCTGGCTCTGGGAGCCGGACGGCAAGCTGCTCCGGCACGTCCTGGCGAAGTCCTGGGCCGTCTCGGTCGCTTTCAGCGCGGATTCAAAGTTTGTGCTCGCCACCGGTTGGAGCCAGCCGGCAAAAGCCTGGATCTTCAACGTCCGGACCGGTCGAGAAGAAACGCATTGAGATCTAAACGACCCCAACAAGGATGTTTTTTTCTACCCCAACAAGGGTGTATTTTCTCCGGATGGCAACCTGGCGGCCACGGTGGGAGGGGATCGCAGCGTCGAAGAGATCGTGATCTGGAGAACGAAGGACGCCTCGGTGACCAGGCGAATCGCGACTGCTTCTCGGATTAGCGGGAAAAACCTTGACGCCGGCTGGAGCGCCGATGGCAAGAGGGTGGCCTGGAGAAGAAGGGGCAAGAGTTTCGAGGCAGGGGCACCCACCACCTTTGATTTTGGCGCACTGCAATTCGGCGAACCCTTGGGTGGTGCCAAGTTCCTGGGGGCCATTTTGCAACAAGGCCCGTTCACCTTGAAGGTGACTGCGGGTGATCCCGTCCAGGTCCTGAAGAACGGCAAATCCCTGAGCGTGAAACTGCCGGAAAACAACAGACTGCATTGGGGCTTTGGCCACACTCTGATCGGCAAGAACCAGGCCGTCATCTCGGCTGTTGGTAGGTCCTATCTGATGGACCTGAGTACCGGCAAATCCGTTGTCGTCTTCCCGCACCGTGGGACGACGGTAGTCAGCGCAGCACCATCGCCCGACGGTCGCTGTTTGCTGACGTTGGCCGCCGATCAAATCCTGCGCATCTGGGGAGTGGAGAAGGGCAACCTGCTGCTGTCGCTGTTCGTTTTCCGCAAGGAGTGGATTGCCTGGACACCGGGAGGGTACTACGCGGCCTCGCTCGGCGGCGAGAAACTGATGGGCTGGCTGGTCGATAACGGCATCGATCAAGCTCCCTCGTTCCAGCCGGCCCAGCGCTTCCGCAAGCAGTTCTATCGGCCCGACGTAATCAAGCTGGTGCTGGAAAAGGGCAGTGTCGAAGAAGCCCTCCAGGCCGCCGGAGTGAAGACCAGGACGTCGAACAGAGCCTGCCGCCGAAGGCGACGCTGCGTCTGACGAAGCAGGAAGGGGCCACGGTGAGCGTCGAGGCGACCGCCAGGGCCGGTGCCGCGGGCCAGCCGGTGACCGAGCTGCACCTGCTGGTCGATGGCCGGCCTGCCCGCCTGGACGGGAAGGCAGGCTGTGGAAAAGTTCGCGAAACCGCAGGAGAGTGGGGCGAAGGTGGAGTGGGCACTCAGCCTGGAGCCGGGACCGCACAAGCTCAGCGTGCGCGCGCATGCGCCGGACACCTACAGCATCTCCGACGATGTCGAGGTTGAAGTAAAGGCGATGTCGCCGCCGAAAACCTACAAACGCGGGACGCTCTACTACATCGGCATCGGCGTCAACCAGTTCAAGAACCACAAAGAGCTGAACCTGACCGGGGCCGTGCCCGACGTGCAGGCCATGGAGAAGTGCCTTAAAAAAGAGTGTGCCGGTCGCTTTGTCGAAATCCGGTCGACGGTGCTGACCGACGACAAGGCCACTCGTGAGGCCATCCTCCAGGTACTGACCGACCTGCAAGGCAAGCTGAAGCCGACGGACGTGGTGATCGTGCATTATTCCAGTCACGGCGAGGTGACCGACGGCGGCCTGTTCCTGCTGACCCACGACAGCAATCGCGCCAACCTGAAGAAGACGGCGATCACCGGCAACGAAGCTGCGCGACAGTCTGAGGCAGTACCGTGTCCGGTACTGCTGATCTTGGACGCCTGCCACTCCGGCAAGTTTCCGCTGACGCTCACCGACCGACCGCCTGAGCCGAACTCTGGCCGACGACAGTTGCGGCGTGGCGGTGATGACGGCGGCGCCTGTCGCATCAGACGGCGGAAGACCGTACAAAGGGAGGGGTCTTCACGGAGATGCTGATCAAAGGGCTTGGGAAAGACGGGGCAGAAGTCGACAAGGATACCAAGCGTCTCTACGTCCATGACCTGTTTAGTTTCGTGTTCAAACACGTCGAGAAGGAAACAAATAGTAAGCAGATACCGGTGTACCTGCCGTCCGGCAGTGTGCCGCCGATTGTGCTGAAGATAGAAGAGGGTAAGTGACAGGGTTCCTCGTTGATGTTCCCGCGAAACGTAAACGTCACACCAGCGCCGCCGCGACGGCGTTGCAGGCGCGGGCGAGGAACCTGCCGTCCGGCTCCTGCGGCTGTGTTGTGAACAGCACGCAGAATGCGTCGGCGTCGGGGTCCATCCAGCAGACGGTGCCGGTGCTGCCCCAGTGGCCGAAGGTGCGCGGACCGAGCAGGTCGCCGAAGTTGGCCGAGTGTACCGGCCAGTTCAGCCGCCAGCCGAGACCCCACGGCCGGCAGCGGCGCTCCTCCTCCGGCACCAGAGGCATCGGCGCCAACTGGTTCGCCGTCATCGCCCGCACGGTTGCCGGGCTGAGAACGCGCACTGCGCCCACTTTTCCGCCGCCGAGCATGAGTTGGCAGAAACGGGCATAGTCGGCCGGCGACGTGACCAGGCCGCCCCACGGAGCACCGAAGCCCAGCCAGTACGGGCTGTTCCAGTTCCAATCCTTGTCCGCCATCGCCTCCGGCACGCGCACCGCGGCGATGCGCTCCTTCTTCGCCGGCTGCCAACCGAGCGACGTGTCGGCCATGCCCAGCGGTTCAAAGAACTCCTTGCGCAGAAAGTCGCGCAGCTCCTTGCCGCTCACCTGATGGACGATCTCGGCGAGCATGGCCGTGCCCATGCTCTGGTAGCTGACCTTCGTCCCCGGCGTAAAGAGCAGCTTTTCTGCACAAATCGCCTCCACAAACGCGGAAAAAGGTTTGTGGCCGGCCCGCAGCTTCTCGTTGTCGGCGATCATGTCGGGCAGGCCGGACGTGTGCGTCATCAGGTGGCGAACCTGGATTGCTTCCTTCCCGTGGCCGGTGAATTGCGGGATGATCGTGGCCACGCGGTCTTCGAGAGTGAGTTCGCCGCGCTCGACGAGCAGCATGGCGGCGGCGACGGTAACGGGCTTCGTCAGCGAGGCAATGAGGAAGAGCGCATCCTCGCTCAACCGGGCATTAACGCCGGGGCGCTGCCGGCCGAAGAAGCGCGGCTCGACCAGGCGTCCGCGCCGTCCGACGCACAGCGCCGCCGCCGGCACCTTGTCGGCGTCTGCCCACTTCTGCAACAGGTCGTAAGCACGTTGCAGCCGGGCGGCGTCGAAGCCGACGGCCTCGGGTTTGTCGAGAGGGAGAAGCATGTGGAGGAGTCCATCTCGCTTAGCCGCGAGCTTTTGCGAGCGCTGCATCAGCGCTCGCAAAAGCTCGCGGCTAAACAATCGTCAGTTCAGGCTCGGCTGCGGGATCATCGGCGGGACGAGATGCTTCCACAGATCGGCGGCGGGCGTGTCGAACAGCATTTCGCCGTTAGCGGACATCACCGCCCAGTCGCCGACGGCTAGTTCGCGCTCGAATTGACCACTCCCCCAGCCGGCGTAACCGCGAAAGACGCGCACCCGCTGGCGGACCTCCGAACCTGCCTTCCCGGCCCGCTCGAACACCGCGGCATCACCGACGAAGACGCCGGGCGCGATCTCCTGACGCCCTTCCGGATCGGCCCATGCCTCGTTGCCGTGCAGAAGGAACAACCCCGTCGAGGAACACGGTCCGCCATCAAACAGCGGCAGCGGTAATTCCTCGTCTTCCTCCGCCGGCCGATTCACCACCAGGCCGAGAGCCCCTTCGGCGTTGTGAGCCAGCAACACGACGACCGTGCGGACGAAGTTCGGATCGCGCAGGATCGGTTTGGCCACCAGGAACTTGCCGGCAAGAGACATGATCGAAGCCCCCGGATCAGGGTTGGCAGTCAATGTTATTGTAGCACGATCCGAACGCGGCGCCGACAAGGGAAACGCGAGATTCGTTCCCGGTCTGCCGCTTGCGGCTTCGCAGTGGTGTTGCTAAGCCGCAAGCGGCGATTCGGATCCTTCGCCGTTGATGCAATCCACCAGCATCCGCAACCGGCCCAGGTTCCTGCGATCGAAGCGGAAACGCAGGCGCGGCAGAGAAGCCAGCGCCGTGTCGTTCGCCTCGGCCGGCAGCGCGGTGGTCTGCTCGAAGGTGCCCGCCACTACGATGTCGGCGAACTCGGTCCGGATTCGTTCCAGCGTCGCCTCGGAGAGCCGTTGCTGCAAACGCAGCACCAGGTCACCCTCGACGTAGCGCATGCTGTGATAGACGCGGTAGAAGTTCAGCATCTCGTGTACCGCCTCGTCCACCGAGTCGGTAACCTTGTACAGCGCCAGGTCGGCCGGCGAGATGAGTTGACGTTTCATCAGCACGTCGCGGATGAAGCGGTCCCACTGCTTCCAGTAGTCGCCGCCCGGTTCATCCACCATGACGATGGGGAAGAGGTGGCTCTTGCCGGTCTGCACCAGCGTCAGCACCTCGAAGCCCTCGTCCTGTGTGCCGAAGCCGCCGGGGAAAAGGGCGACGCCGTCGGATTCCTTCACGAACAGCAGCTTGCGCGTGAAGAAGTATTTCAGGTGCATCAGCTTGGTGTCGCCGGCGATGACCGGGTTGGCTTCCTGCTCGAACGGCAGCAGGATGTTGACGCCGATGCTCTTCTCGCGGCCGGCGCCGACGTGGCCGGCTTCCATGATGCCGCTGGCGGCGCCGGTGATGACCATGTAGCCGGCCTGGGCCATGCGCCGACTGAACGCCGCGGCCTGTATGTAGGCGGGGTCCGTCGCCGGCAAGCGGGCCGAGCCGAAGACGGTCACTTTGCGCAGGTTCCGATAGGCCATGAAGATCTTGAAGCGAATAGCGCAGTTCCTTCAGGGCCGTGCTGAGCAGCTTGACGTCGCCGCGCGAGGCGCCGTCGCGGATCAGCTTGTCCGCCGTCTCGCGCATCTGCTGCACGAGATGTTCGATGCCGACCGGATGGCGTTCCTCGGGATGGGCGTCATCGTGCAGCTGCTGAAAGGATCCGCGATGGGCTTCATGGCCGCCGCCGTGCGTTTGCATGATTGGTCGTCCGGAGAGAGAGTTGTTCACGTTCCGCGCAACGCAAACAACCTGTCAATCGCCGCTCAGCGCCGCCAGTGCCTCGGCGCGGTTGCCGTACAGCGCCCAGAGCGTGTCGAGAGCGGTCATGTGCAGCAATTCGCGGGCGCGGGCCGAGGCGCCGGCGATGACCATCTCGCCGCCGTGCTCCTTGACGCGCTTGTGGCAGCGCAGCAGGAACGACAGGAAGACGCTGCCGAAGAACGACACCTTGCTCAGATCGAACACCAGTCCCTCGGGCGGGTCGGACCGCAGCGGCGACAGCACCAGCTGGGCGGCCTGTTCCATGAGGTTTTCCGGCAGTTTCTCGACTTCCGACGACGGCGTGATGACGGCGATGGGCCCGTGCCGTTCGATGCGGATCACCTGGTTCTGAGGAGTTTCGGCCATACTGGTTCTCGTCGCTTGCGGGAAAAGAAGACTACGGTTCCCTCCCAACGTACCATGCCGCCGACGCGAATCAAGACGGAATCGCGCCGATCGCGTGAAGTGGGCGAAAGAAACTTGCTCGCGGAACGGGGTGGCGGGTATGATTCCACTCGGTACGCCGCTCAGTTTACGTTCCGCGGAAAGAGAGTCGAACCATCCCGCGAATCGTAAACAGGAAAGGGTATTCCGCCCCTGAGCCGTTCACTGGCCCTGTAGTTCAACGGATAGAACACTCGCCTTCTAAGCGAGATATGGGGGTTCGACTCCCTCCAGGGCTAATCTGCTCGTACCGTCCGTGGCTTCTGAGTACACTCAATGACCGTCGAACAAGACCTGCCGCTGAACGGCGTCCGTGTCCTCGATCTGACGCGGGTACTGGCGGGACCTTTCTGCACGATGCTGCTCGCCGATCTCGGGGCCGAGGTCGTCAAGATCGAGCGCCCAGAAGGCGATGACGCCCGCCAGTACGGGCCGTTTCTGCCGTCGGGAGAAAGCGCTTACTTCGCCGGGATCAATCGCGGCAAGAAAAGCATCGTCCTCGACCTGAAACAGCAAGCGAACTGTGCGACGTTTCTGCTCCTCGTGGAGCGGGCCGACGTCGTCGTGGAGAACTTTCGGCCCGGCACGATGGAGGCCTTCGGACTCGGCAGCGAGCGCTTGCGAACACTGAATCCTCGGTTGATCTATACCTCGGTATCGGGTTTCGGGCGGACCGGACCGTATCGCCGTCGGCCGGCCTACGACGTCATCGTGCAAGCGCTGAGCGGACTGATGAGCATCACCGGGCACGACGCCGAACACCCGGCCCGGGTCGGCAAGCTCGGTCAGCGACATCCTGGCCGGCATTTATGCCGCGCTATCCATCACGGCGGCGCTCATGCGCCGCAACCGGACGGCACGCGGCGCCGACCTTGACCTGGCGCTGCTCGATTGCACGGTTTCGGTGCTGGAAAACGCGATCAGCCGCTGCACTGTCACGGGGGACATACCCCGGCCGCTCGGGACGCGCCATCCGTCCATCACGCCGTTCCAGGCCTTCCGCGCGGCCGACGGGTTGCTGGTCCTGGCGGCCGGCAATGACGTGCTGTGGCGGAAACTCTGCATGGTCCTCGCGGTGCCGGCCCTGGCGGATGACCCCTTGCTCGCCACCAACGACTTGCGTACCGTCAACCACGTCTCTCTGGAGGCCGCACTCGAGAACGCCTTGGCGAAACGGACGGTGGTTGAATGGCTCGATTCACTGTCGGCCGCGGGCATCCCTGCGGCCCCGATTCACGACATCGCCCAGGTCCTCGACGATCCGCAGCTGGCGGCCCGCGACATGTGGCACACGTTGATCGACAGCGACGGCCAGACGCTGATTACGCCCAGTTCGCCGATCGTCCTGGACGGCAACAAACCGCGGCTCGCTCCGACCTGGCCGCGACTGGGAGAGCATCAGGACAGCGTGTTGCGTTCCTGGCTGGGCGAGGATGCCGAGGGACGGATTTGAAATCCGTCCTACATTCCAGCCGTGGGACGGATTTGAAATCCGTCCTACATTCCAGCCGTGGGACGGATTTGAAATCCGTCTTACATTCCAGCCGTGGGACGGATTTGAAATCCGTCCACCGCGTCGCAAGCTGCAACAGGTCTCCACGAGGTCCGACTCTTGCAACCCGCTCCTCCGTCCCGGCGATCCCTGATCGAAGCGATCGTCGCCAGCACGATCGGCACGACGATCGAGTGGTATGACTTCTTCATCTATGGCACCGCCGCCGCCCTGGTCTTCCCCGGCCTCTTCTTCCCCCAGCTCAACCCGTTCATCGGCCAGATCGCGTCGTTTGGCACCTTCTCGATCGGCTTCCTGGCCCGGCCGATCGGCGGCGTGATCTTCGGCTACATGGGCGATCGCATCGGCCGGAAATCGGCGCTGGTGACCACGCTGCTCCTCATGGGCATCAGCACCGTCCTCATCGGCTTCCTGCCGACGTATCACGACATTGGCGTGGCCGCCCCCATTCTGTTGACGCTGTTGCGCTTCCTGCAAGGCCTCGGCGTCGGCGGGGAATGGGGCGGGGCGGTGCTGATGGCCCTGGAGTACGGACACCGCGGCCGACGCGGTTTCTACGCCAGCTGGCCGCAGGTGGGCGTCCCGCTGGGGTTGCTGGCTTCCACGGGGGTAATGGCCCTTTGCCAGGGGATGCTCTCCCCTGCGGAGTTCGAGTCGTGGGGCTGGCGGGTACCGTTCTACCTGAGCGGACTGCTGATCGTGATTGGGCTGCTGATCCGGCTGCGCATCCTGGAGACGCCGCTCTTTAAGGCCCTTCAGGAGCAGAAACAGGTTGCCGAAGCGCCGGTGCGTGAAGTGATCCAGAACCATTGGCGTGAGATCCTGCTGGCGGCGGGTACTCGGCTCACGGAGAACGCCTGCTTTTACCTGTTCGCCCTCTACACGATCGCCTATGGCAAGAACGTGCTGAAAGTCAAGGAAGACGTGATGATGCAGGCAGTCATGATAGCCGCCGCGTTGGAGTTGTTCACCATCCCGCTGTACGGCGCCTTGTCCGACCACTGGACCCGTCGTCGCATGTACATGGCCGGCTGCATCTTCCTGGCCTTGTATGCGCTGCCGTTTTACGCCTTGCTGGAAACTCGTGAGACGATCTGGATCGTGCTGGCGGTCGTCCTCGGCATGAACCTCGGACATGCCGTCTTGTACAGCGTCCAGGCCGCACTCATTCCGGAGTTGTTCGGCACCCGTCTGCGCTGCACGGGGGCATCGATCGGCTATCAGTTGGCGGTGCCGTTCTCGGGCGGATTGGCTCCCCTGGCCGCGGCCACCCTGGTCGAGAAAATCCCGGGGCATTACTGGCCCCTGGCGGCGTTCATCATCGTCTATTCCCTGATCTCGTTGGCCTGCGTGTATCGGTTGGCCGAGACGTATCGCCGCGATCTCAGCGGCCATTCTGAACGGGAACGGTAAGCGGCGGTCCCCCGCCTGGTTCAAACGGGGCACAGGAGGGGTAACACCGTGGTAGGACGGATTTGCAATCCGTCCGCCATCGCCCGGACGGATTGCAAATCCGTCCTACCACGGTGTTACCCGCCTTTGAACCATGCACCTACCCGTGCTAGCGTGTTTCGCGGCAGTCCTGCAACAGACCGGCGCTGGACGTGAAGATGCGTTGCCGCCGCTCCGTTGCCTCGGGGGCCGTTTCCTGCTGCAACGCTTGGAGGTCGTGTAGGTTCGCCAGGCAATAGCGGCAGCCGACGGTTTCGAGATGAAAGACGATGTAGGCGTGCAGGTCGTCGTCGAGCACCTGCAAGAGGTACGACGAGAACTGCTCGCGGCTGGGGCAAGTCAGGCGTTCACGCCGCCAGATCGCGCCGAGAGCGTGATCGCCGCGGTCGCGCTCCTGCATCGCCGCCAGCAGTGCCTTCCGCACCACGTCGGAGGAGCGTACCGCCTGTTCGACGCGCGACATCTCCGACTCGCTCAGCGCGTCGTCGAGGTAGGCGTGCAGCATTTCGCGGCTGATGTCGGTCATGCCGGCTCCACGTCCTGCAGTTCGGGAAAGACGTCGGCGTTCAGTCCGGCGTCGCGGATCATCTCGCTCAGCTTTTTCACCGCGGCGAAGCGGTAATTGGCCACCTGCTGCTCGCCGATGCCGAGGAACGCGGCCGCGTCCTTGTTCGCCCAGCCCTTCACCCACAACAGTTCCAGCACCTCGACCCGGACGTAGTCGCCCTTCTCCTGTAACCCGCGCAGCATCTGCCCCAGGCAGCGCGCCAGGGCGTTGCTTTCCAGCTCGCGGCGTTCATCGCGGCGGACGCAACTCGAGGCGCCGGGGTGCGAATCGACTTCGCGGTTCAGCGCCTCGGCGGCTCCGTCGGCGAGCAGATGCATCGGGTGACGGTCTTGACGCCGCAGGTGATCGACGAGCTTGTGGGAAGCGATGGAGAATAGGTACGACTGCAACTCGCGGTGGTCGTCGTAGTTGGGCAGGCTGTTGAGAAAGCCGACGAACGTCTCCTGTACCACGTCTTCGCTGGTCGCCCGATCCCGCAATCGCCGTTGGACGAAAGCCAGCAAGCGGCCTTCGTATCGCGCAATGAGGTTCTCCCAGGCCCGCGGGTCGCCCTGGCGGATCTGCTGGATCAGCAGGCGGTCGCTGTCGGAAACCATAACGCTCCGAGATTGGCGAACCGGCTGCGTCAGCGGCCGGTTCGCCGAGCCATTGCTTTATCTCGCCGACCAGAACTATTCGGGCAATTTTTCGCCGCTCAGCATCTCTGCGAGGGGTTTGAGCACCAGACTCACGACCTTGGATTCTTTATGGAAAGCCCACTGGCTGAGGATCATCTCGAAGCTCATCAGGCCGGCGACGATCAGCACGATCACACAGGGCAGCAGCATGATCGCCGGCAAAGCGCCCCACTCGGCGGGAGGGGCCTGGACTGGGCTGCCACGGCGGCGACAGCCGGCTCGTCCTCTTCCGCTTCTTCCTCGTCTTCCTCATCCGTGTCGAGGGAGATGTCCAGCCCTTCTTCGTCTTCCTCCTCGGCCTGGCGGGTCATCCGGGTTTTCCGCTTCGGCGGCGGGGCCGGCTCCTGTTCCTCATCGGAAGTGGGCTGCTCTTCTTCCTCGGAGGCGAAGTCTCCGCTGCCGGTCTCCTCGTCGGTAGGCGCCTCCGCATCTCCATCCAGGTCCAGCTCGAACTCGGAATCTTCCAGCTCGGTCGAGCCTTCGGCCTCTTCCTCCAGCGCCTCGGCCTCGGAACCGGATTCTTCGTCCAGGGCCGGCACGTCGAAGTCCGTCTCGAAGATGTCTTTGCCTTCTTCCGCCCCTTCCTCTGACGCGGCACTCGTCTCGTCCTCGACGGACGTCAGGCCGCCCTCTTCGTCCAGCGTCAACTCGAACTCGCTGTCACTGCTGCTGTCGGAGTTGTCCGCTTCCAGCTCCAGCTCCGACGAGCCCGGCGATTCTTCGTCCAGGGTCAGCTCGAACTCGCTGTCCGAGTCGGCTTGTTTTCCTGATCGTCCCTCCTCGTCCGGCAGGCTTAACTCGAACTCGCTGCTGACTTCACCTTCCTCAGGAGCCGTCGGCGCGGGGGTGGCAGCCCCCGCTTCGGCCTCGGCGTCGAGACTGAGGTCGAACTCGATCTCGTCCTCGCTGCCCTCGAGCGAAAGTCCGCTGTCGGCCGGCGACTGGATGTTGATGCCGCTGGCTCCGGCTCCCGAACCGGTCAACTCGCCCAGGGTCACCTCTTCCTCGCTCGAACCGTCCGTCAGTTTCGGGCCTTCGTCGCTGCCCGGTTCAACCGGAGAAGACTCCTCATCGGTCGCCGTCAGCTCGAAATCGCCGCTGCTGTCCACGCCGCCGGTTCCCGCAGCAGCCTCTTCCGGCTCCATGCCCATGTCGAGGTCGTTCTCCGACAACTCGAAGGGCGAGGTGGTGGGCAACGGCGGTTTGGGGGCAGCCGCTTCACCCTGCGCCTTCTTGCGGGCCGCCTCGATGTTGGCCGCCTCGGCGTCAAGGTCGATCTCTTCCGTAATCATCACGTCGTCGCGTTTCTTGCCGCCGCTCAACCCGGCGAGCGGATCGCCTTCGAGACGGATGTCGCTGTCGGACGGGGACTTGGCTTCCTGCTGGCCGATCGGCACGGCGCTTTCGGCGCCGTCGTCCTCGATCTTCACGTCGCTATCGGGTTCGATCTTGACGTCGCTGTCGGGGACCAGGTTGGTCGGCAGCTTGGGCACCTTGCTACCGCCGCCCATGGCGGGCGGCAGACCCGGAACGTGGCTCTCGGTCACTACCGGCGGCAGACCCGGAACGTGGCTCTCCGTGACCGAGGGCGGCTGCATCTGCGACTTCTTCTTCGGTCCGGGCTTCGGCGACTCGGGGCTCTTCGCCTTCGCGGCGGCGCCCTTATCGAGTTCGAGGTGGAAGTCGATGTCACTGCCGTCGGAGACGAGGCGGACGTCGCTGTCACTGGCGGGTCTGGGATAAGGGGAACTCGGCCCCCCCCGCGGGCTAGGCGACTTCGGGGCGATGGTCTTCTTTTTGCCGGTAGCGCTGGACGGAGAGGCCTTACTGCTGCCGGACGGAGGATTGTCGGCGAGCGGAACCTGATCGTCGGACAGGGGGATGGTGCCCTCGTCGGCGACGACCTTGGACGCCCGGCGCCGGGTCGTGGAAGAAGGCGGCCCGCCGGCGGGCTTGGCCTTATCGCCGAGCGGCAGATCGGGGTCGCTGCTCAGGCCGCGGGCGCGGACCATCTCGTCGATCTCTTGCCTGCGGAAGCGGAGGGTCCCGCGATCCTGGAAGGCGCGGATCTCGTTCTTCTTGACCATCTCCTTCAGTTTCTCGGGAGGGATGCGGAGAAGTTGAGCGGCCTCTTCGAGTGTGTAGTACTGGATCATGAGGTCATCCCTCGCCCGGATGGGAGCATGAAGGCAGATCGGGTCGGCTTCGGGGACCGGCTCGTCACGGGGGACGTAAAACGGGCGACAACGCCCCACGTTCTCTATAGATTGTAAACCCCCTGCGCCCGAATGCAAGGGCGAGGCGAGCGCGGAGAGCCGTAGAATTAGGGCTATTCGGGGCGACCAATCGGAATAGAGGACATTCATCTTTATTGAGGTGAAGGTGATAAATGTCTGCTTTGCCGGATGTTCAGCCGGGTCGGTGCCCGGAGCCGAAGGGCACCGACGTATAGCAGATGACCAGTCGGGAGCGCAAGCGATGTGCAGTGGCAAACCGCGAGCGCCAAGTGTAGCGCTCGCGGCCCGTCTCATTGCTTTCCCAGAATCAGATCGACGACCCAGCAGCCGCGCACGTGTTCGCCGCCACTACGGCAATGGGCGAGGATGTCGGCGTTGTCGCAGCCAGCGTCTTCGAGGGCGTCGGCGAGGATTGGTAGGCGATCGAAGGCGCGGTCGTCGTAGATGCCTTGGGCCAGTGTCGGGATCGTGCCATCCTGCCAAGCGAGCCAAGAGTCTTGGACAGACACAGAAGTGAACAGAACGAATATGTCTCGAAGAAGACCGCACTGAATAGCCTGTTCCGCCGCGAGCCGCGCGCGGGCTCACGCCATTGTCGTCCGCCATGACTGTTCCTGGTTGTGTCGCCGCCCAGGCGGCGTTGAGCGCGGCGCAATCAGCCATTATTATTCCGCTCTCCATCTCTTCGGCATTCCAGCAGGCATTCTGAGCAATTGTCGGCACTTTGAACGACTCGTTCATCGTAGCAAGTTGATTGGATGTCGGTTCAGTAGACATTTGCAACCGCCAATCCTCGGGTGGGTACCCGCTAGACCTTAGTAGGTCATCGGGAGAAACCGCACCATCTGCGAAGCATTCGGCTACGTTGACTCCACGTTCGAACCAAGGGTGGACTCGAACTGTGCGGAAAAGCAGCCTGCAACATGCAACGGCGAATAGCCGCATTTTGTGCGCACTTTCCCTGCCGAGGCTCTGTAGATACTCCAGCATCTGCTGCGGGTCGGCGCACGACACCCATTCGGCTTCGGTCATATCGGTTCCTCTCCGCCTTGACTGGCAATCATCGTAGGCTATCTCCATGTCGCCCACCAGTCCTACCGACAGGGACCAGCCATGCACGACGCCACGGATTCACCCGACGACCCCGCCGACCGTGTGCGCCGCGCCCTGTCGTATCATCGCCGCACCAAGCATCACCTGCACCGCTACGCCCAATCGTCCGGCTATCTCGACTGGGCGACGCAGCCGCAGCCGTTTCGCACCTTCGCCGGCGCTCCGACCGTCGAACTGCCGTTGCTCGCCGATGCCCTCAATACCACCTTTGCCGATCTCTATCGTCCCGGCAGTGTCGCCCGCGCCGGCTCGACGTCAACACCATCGCGGTCCTGTTCGAGCTGGCGCTGGGACTGTCGGCGTGGAAGGAGTACAACGGTTCGCACTGGGCGCTGCGCTGCAATCCGTCGAGCGGCAATCTGCATCCGACGGAAGGCTATGCCGTGCTGCCGTCGCTGCCCGGCATTGACGCCGGCGTCTATCACTACGTCAGCCGCGATCACGTCCTGGAACGCCGCCGCGCTTTCGATGCCGTCGCCCTGCCGCCGGGCACGTTTCTCGTCGGCCTGTCGTCGATCCACTGGCGCGAAGCGTGGAAGTATGGCGAACGCGCCTTCCGTTACTGCCAGCACGACGTCGGTCATGCGCTCGCCGCAGTTCGTTATGCCGCGGCGGCGCTCGGCTGGTCAGCCAGGCTGCTCGACCATCTCGGCGACGACGCGGTGTCGGCCTGGCTCGGTCTCAAAGCCGACGGTTTCGCCGACGTCGATCCGCTGGACCGCGAACATCCGGACGCTCTCATTTTGGTGGGGCCGCCGCCATTGGGTGTACCGCCGGCATTCTTGCCGGCAAGAATGCCGGCGGTACAAATTGGACCCGGACCGTGGCTCGGCATCGCCAATCGGCTCAGCCCGAACCATGTGCATTGGGAAGTCATCGACAACGTGTCCGAGGCGACATGGCAGCCGGCGACCGAATACCGGGATGAGCCAGCGCCGCGCCGCCGGACCGCCGGGATGAACCCGGCGGCTCGCCAACAGCCGCGACGCTGATCCGCCAGCGCCGCAGTTGCCTCGCCCTCGATGGACGCACGAGCCTCGAAGCGGTCGGTTCTACCACATGCTCGACCGTCTGCTGCCGCGGCCGAACGTGCCGCCGTGGGACCTGTTGCCGTGGCCGCCGCATCTGCACGCCGCCGTCTTCGTCCATCGCGTTCACGGCCTGCAACCGGGACTGTACTTCTTCGAGCGCCTCCGCCGCGGTCCACGACGATCTGAAGGCCGCTTGCCGTCCGACGTTCGCCTGGCAGCAAGCCGGCCGGTTGTCCCGAGCATCTCCCGCTCTACCTCCTGGCCGAGGGCGATCTCCGCGCAGGCGCAGACGGTGAGCTGTCACCAGGACATCGCGGCGGACGGGGCGTTCAGTCTCGGCATGATCGCGGCGTTCGGCGACACGATCAGGACGGCCGGCGCGTGGTGGTATCGCCGCCTGTTCTGGGAGGCGGGCGTGCTGGGTCAGGTGCTGTACCTGGAGGCGGAGGCGGCCGGCGTGCGCGGCACCGGCATCGGCTGCTACTTCGACGATGTGATGCACGAGATGCTGGGCCTCCAAGGCGACCGCTGGCAGAGTCTGTACCATTTCACCGTCGGCACTCCGGTCGAGGATACGCGGCTGCGGACGATCGCGCCGTATGCACATTTGCGGCGGTGAGTGGTGATTGACGGCAACCGCGGCGACAGGGTATACTCGTGAAAGAGGATGGAGGTGATTCATGCCGCAGATCATGTTGACGCCTGAGCAGTCTCAGATCATCGCGCAATCTGCCGATCCGGTGGAGGTCCTCGACGACAAGGGCCAGCTGGTGACGAAAATTGACCGGCTTTCGCCGGCGGACCGCGACGCCCTTGAACAGTTCAGTGCAATCGCGGGCTGAACATTCCCAAATATCCCTTCAAAGTGGTCCTGGCCCGGCTGCAGAAGTTGGAAGAAATCCGCCAGCGTGAAGGGGGCATGACCGAGGCCCGGATGCGCGATCTCCTCGACCGGATGCGTGCCGGGGAGGAGGTATGAACGGGTATACGGTCATTTCCTCAAAGGCTGCTGAAGGACAACTTGCCCACTATTGGGTTCAGTACCACGCTAACGCTCGAGCCATTACCCAGGCGTCGAACGCAATTGACCGCATCTTGGAGAAGGACCCTCTAAGCAAGGGGCAGGCCCTTTCGGAAGGTCTCAGAAAGCTCACCGTTCCGCCGCTTACAGCCTATTACTCCGTCGATGAAGCGACAGACACCGTCGATCTTGTCGCGTTCGACTATACGCCATGACTCCTCCATCTCGCTCTAGTGAAACCCTGTAGCCAGCCGCCCCCGAACGTGGTAGCCTGTCCCTCATGGAATCCACATATCTTTCCGATGTGATCCGCCTGTCGAGGAGTTCATCCGTGTTCCGCGTTATTGCTCTCCTGGCCGCGGCGCTGTTGGGCGTTGCCGCCGACAAGGCCGTTCCCACCGCCACACCGGCGGCATCGCTCAAGGTCGCCAAGGACTTCAAGGCCGAGCTGCTCTACTCCGTACCCAAGGACAAGCAAGGCTCGTGGGTCAACCTCTGCGTCGACCCGAAGGGCCGGCTCGTCACGTCCGACCAGTACGGACCTCTCTACCGAATCACGCCGCCGCCCATCGGCGGCAAGCCGGAGGAGACGAAGGTCGAAAAGCTGCCGATCGACATCGGCGAGGCGCAGGGGCTGCTCTTCGCCTTCGACAGTCTTTACGTCGTCGTCAACAAGGGCAAGAAGTATGACACCGGCCTCTATCGCGTTCCGCTACAACGCCGGCCGACGATACGTTCGGCAAGGTCGAACTGCTGCGGAAGCTCAACGGCGGCGGCGAACACGGGCCGCACGCGGTGCTTGCCCATCCCGACGGCAAGTCGCATCGTCGTCGTCTGCGGCGACGGCACGAAGCTGACCGAGTTCGACACGACGCGCGTTCCCAAGCACTGGGGCGAGGACCACTCCTGCCACGCATGCCGGACGGCCGCGGCTTCATGGCCGGCGTCCTCGGGCCGGGCGGCGCGATCTACACGTGTCGATCCCGACGGCAAGAACTGGGAGCTGTTCAGCGTCGGCTATCGCAACGAGTTCGACGCCGCGTTCAATCGGCACGGCGAGCTGTTCACCTACGACGCCGACATGGAGTGGGACATCAACACGCCGTGGTATCGGCCGACGCGCGTCTGCCTCGTCACCAGCGGCAGCGAGTTCGGCTGGCGCAACGGTGCCGGCAAATGGCCGCCTTACTACCCGGACAGCCTGCCCGCCATTTACGACGTCGGCCCCGGCTCGCCGACCGGCATGGCCTTCGGCTACGGGGCGAAGTTCCCGGCGAAATATCAGGAAGCCTTCTTCATGTGCGACTGGAGCTATGGCAAGCTCTACGCCGCTGCATCTGACGCCGGAGCGGAGCAGCTACAAGGTCGAACTGGAAGAGTTCGTCAACGGCTCGCCGCTGCCGTTGACCGACGTCGTCGTCAACCCGAAGGACGGGGCGCTGTACTTCACCATCGGCGGCCGGCAGGTGCAGTCGGGACTGTATCGCGTCACCTACACCGGCAAGGAATCGACCGGCGACGTCGCTGAGCAGAACGCGATGCCTGCGACGAGCTTCGCACGCCTGCGGCACAAGCTCGAAGCGTTCCACGGCAAGCAGGACCCGGCGGCCGTCGACGCCGCGTGGCCGCACCTGGATCATGCAGACCGTTTCATCCGCTCCGCCGCCCGCGTCGCTCTCGAACACCAGGACCCGAAAGACTGGGCCGACAGAGCCCTGGGCGAGAAGCAACCGGGGAAGGCTCTCGCCGCCCTGCTGGCCCTTGTCCGCGTCAGCAGCAGCGACCCGCTGCACGCCGGCGAGAACTGGACAGGTGGATGAGGCGCTCAAGGCGAAATTGCTCGACGCGCTCCGGGACGTTGCCTGGGACAAGCTCACCGACGACCAGCGGCTCGACCTGCTGCGGATCTACGCCATCCTGTTTGTGCCGCATGGGCCCGCCGGACGCCGCGGCACGCGCAAAGGTCATCACCAAACTTCGATCCGCATTTCCCGGCCACGAATCGCTTCGCTCAACGCCGATCTGTGCCAGCTGCTCGTCTACCTCGAAGCCCCGAAGGTGGTCGAGCGAGACGCTGAAACTGCTGGCCGAGGCGCCGACGCAGGAAGAGCAGATGGAGTACGCCAAGTCGTTGCGTGTGCTGAAGACCGGTTGGACGATGGAGCAGCGCAAGACGTATTTCTCCTGGTATCCTGAAAGCCGCGAACTTCCGCGGCGGCAACAGCCTTGACGGCTTCCTCAGCCGGCATGAAGAGCGACGCCGTAGCGACCCTGACACCGAGCCGAGAAGAAGGACCTGGCACCGATCCTGACCGCCAAACCGGTCACCGGCCCGGTCACGTTCGGTCCGCCGCGCGACTTCGTGAAGAAGTGGAAGATGGACGATCTCGCCCCGCTGTTCGCACGAAGATGACCGGTCGCAACTTCGACCGCGGCCGGAAGCTGTTCGGCGAGGCGAAGTGTTTCGCCTGCCATCGCTTCGCCAACGAAGGCGGCTCGCTGGGACCGGACCTGACGATGGCGGCGGGGCGATTCAGCGCCCGCGACCTGCTGGAGTCGATCCTGGACCCGAGCAAGGAGATCAGCGATCAGTACGCGGCCGTGGTCATCCGCACCGATGCCCAGACCTACGTCGGCCGCATCGTCAACCTGCACGGCGACACGTATCAGGTGATGACCGACATGCTCGACCCGAACAAACTGACGGCGATCAACCGCAAGACGGTCGAGTCGATCAAGCCGTCGAAGGTGTCGCCGATGCCGGAAGGACTGCTGGACACGTTCAAGGAGGACGAGGTGCTCGACCTGATGGCGTACCTGCTGTCGCGCGGCGACCGCAATCATGCGATGTTCAAGAAATCGCCGTGACTTTTCGTTTAGCCGCGAGCTTCTGCGAGCGCTGTGCGCGCTCGCAAAAGCTCGCGGCTAAACAATTCTGGACGCGCGACCCGCGAGCAATTACAGTATTAGTTGAGCCTGCCTGTACCATCCCGTTTCTCGAATCAAGAGTGACTCACCGATGAAGAACCGCGTCGCGCAGATGACCGCGAGCCTGGCCCTGTTGCTGACGAACCGGGCGAACGCCGAGGTCGATTTCGTCAAGGACATCAAGCCGATCCTGGAACAGACGTGCATGAAGTGCCACACCGGCGAGAAGCCGCGCGGCGGCCTTCGCATGAACACGAAGGAGAACCTCCTCAAGGGCGGCAAGCTGGTCAAGGTCGTCCTCGTCCCCGGCAAGGCGGCCGACAGCCCGCTGTACAAACTCGTCAGCCTGCCGGAAGACGACGAGAACCGAATGCCGCCGTTGACCGAGAAGGCGCTGCCGAAGGCACAGGCAGACAAGCTGCGCGACTGGATCAACGGGGGCGCCAAATGGCCTGACGGTCTCGAACTCAAGTCCGCCAGCACCGAGATCGTCAAGGATGATCCGGGCGTGCCGATCACTGAGCAGGAAAAGGCCGCCGTCGCCAAGCTGGAGAAGACCGGCGTCCTCGCCATTCGGCTGGCGCAGAACACCAACCTGCTGCGTGTCGATTTCAGCCTGCGCGGCAAGGAGGTCAAGGACGAGGACCTGATCCTGCTGAAGGACATGCCGAACCTGACCGAGCTGAACCTCGGCGGCACCACGTTCACCGACGCGGGCATGGTCCATCTCAAACCGCTGAAGAACCTGACGCGCCTGCAGCTGCACAACACGAAGATCACCGATGCGGGGTTGGTGAACCTCAAGGAGATGACGAAGTTAACTTCGCTGAACCTCTACGGCAGCGCGGGGATCACCGACGCCGGGCTGGAGCAGCTGAAGAGCTTGCCGGAGTTGAAGAAACTCTACCTCTGGCAAACCAAAGTGACCGCGCCGGGCGCGAAGAAGTTGAGCGAGACGGCAACCGGTCTGATTATCGATCGGGGCTACGACGCGGCGGCCGAGACGCCGAAGCCGAAGGACCCGCCGAAAGAGGAGAAGAAGTAAGCATCGCCGATTGTGCGTGGCGTTAGCCCGCCGGTGAAGCATCGCCGGTGGGCTGACGCCACGCACACGCTCAAGAAGAGCGTCTGTCAATTACGGCTTTTCCTTGTCCGGCGGCTTGATGGGCTCGGTCCCTTTCTTCTCGGTTCTCATCTTCGGCGCATCCGTGATGATCGGAACATAGCGCTTCCCTTCCAGCTTCAGGCGGAAGTTCGTGGCCTCAACCTTCGACAACTCAATCTTGTTTGCTTTCAGGTACTCCTCTTCGACCTTGGCGAATTGCTCCTCCAACTCTCGCGGAAAAACGACGAGGAAGTGAGTCGGCTTCAGGTCCACTTTCAATTCACCGAGGATGGCTTCGGCCCATTTGGAATCGTTGCAGTACCAGCGTATCAGGTTGAGCGCGGCGATGTCCTCCTTCAGAAGTTCGACGGGGCGTTTGCGAAGGTCACGGACGGTTTTGTACAACCAGGCTTCCGCCTTATTGTCGTACTCCGTTGGGAAGCCGAGAAAGGCCCCCATCGAGCCGAGTTGGTCGAGATAATCGGCCGGTTTACCGCTGTCGAAATTGATGTTCCAGCGGACCATGCGTTTCTGGCGATCCTTGAGCGGTACGAGTTGCGGCACAGGACCTTTCACGAGCGTGCGCACCAAGGCCTCCATCTCCTCGGGAGTGAGTTCCATCGGCTGCTGTCGATGTGTTGGCTTTGTGGCGGGGTCCTTGTCCGAGGGCTTGCTCGCAGGAGGTTCCTTCCCTGCGCCATTCGGCGGGTCTTTCGTCTGTCCCTGCGAACTACCCATGCTCGTCACGAACAAGAGCAGGGCAACGGCAGCCGTCAATTTCAGCAGGTGCATCATGAATCTCCGATTAGCGTTGGCAGCCCCGATAAGCGTTGTTTATACCGGATCATCCAGCGATAGGGCAAGGATATTCCGGCTCGATTGCTCTTGCCGCCGCGCCGTCGTGACGGTATCAGCACGCCGTCGCCCTCCCTCCGGGATCGGCCATGTTCCGCGATACCGCTCTCGCACGCCATCCCATGCGTATTGCCGTGATCGGCGTTCTCGGCCTGGCGGCGATCCTCTTCTTCGTCCGGCTCGGCGACCGCGCGCTGTGGACGATGGAACTGCGCTGGGCCGAGATTCCGCGCGAGATGGCGCTGCGTCACGATTACTTCTGGCCGACGATCAACGGTCGCTCCTATTACGACAAGCCGCTCGGGTCATATTGGCTCGTTGTGGCCGCGAAGTGGTTGACCGGCTGTCTCGACGAAACGGCGGTGCGCTTGCCGTCCGCCGCGGCCGGGTTGCTCGGCGTCCTCCTGCTGATGGTGTTGGCCCGGCAGCTCTACGACGGGCGCACGGCGGCGCTGGCCGGTTTCGTCCTGGCGACGAGCTTCGGGTTCGTGTTCTTCGCGCGCACCGCCTCGACCGACATGGAAAACGTGACCGGCGAGCTGGCGGCGCTGGTCCTGTTTCTCCACTGCGAGAGACGGCCCCGCTGTCGCTGGGTGGTCGGGCTGTGGCTCATCATGGCCCTGACCTCGCTGACGAAAGGGTTGCTCGGGTTTGCTTTGCCGCTGCTGGTTCTCGGCGTTTGGTCGTGTCTGTCCGATGGCCGGGCGGAGTTGCTGCGCGGCGTCGGTCAGGGGCCTATCGTCGCTCGCCTCCGTTGGCTGCGTGGCCGACTTCACTGGTTTTTCAATCGCTGGACGGTGGTCGGCTCTCTCCTCGCGGCGGCAGTGTATCTCCTTCCGTTCGCGGTCTCGTGGGCACGCACCGGTTCGACGGAGGGCTTGTACCTGGTGTACCGCGAAAACGTGCAGCGCTTCTTCCACGCGCACAACCACCGCGGTCCGGTGCATCTATACACCTACGTCATCTTCGGCCTGATGGCGCCGTGGTCGGTCCTGCTGCCCGCCGCCCTAGTGCGCGTCCATTCGGCTCTTCCAGCGGAGACTTCACGGCGCGGCGACCGATTTACCCGCGTGTATTTCTGGGCGACGTTTGCGTTCTTCACGCTATCGAGTTCGCGCCGCAGCTATTACCTGATGCCGCTGCTGCCGGCCGGCGCCCTGCTGGTCGCACGGTTGTTAGCGGCTCCACAAGAATTGTCGCTTGCCGCGCGGCGTCTGTTACGGCTGGGGTTCGGCGTGACGGTCGTCGGCGTCGTTCTGGCGGGAGCCGCTCTCTTGCCGCCCGCGCGCTTCCTTCCCGAACCGTGGGGTCGTCTGCCGTCGGCGCCCGCCTGGCCGATACTCGCGGCCTGCTGGCTTGGTGGCGCTGGCAGCCGTGCTTGCCGCTCTTCGCCAGTTTAATCGAGGCCGCGTGACCGTGGCGATCGGCAGCAGCGCGGTCCTGTTCCTGGCGTACCTCTTCCTCGTCGCCCTTCCGGCAACCGAGGCGTATCGCGGTGAGCGCGCGCTCACTGGGGAAGCGCGACACCGGTTGGATGCGGATGCGACCGGACTGGCGCTATACCGCACTCGAGAGCCGGTGTTCTACCTGGCCCTGGCGGAGCCTGTGCCCGAATACGATGACCGCGAGAGCCTGGCTGAAGCGGTGAGCGACGGTCGAGTGTCCTGGGTTCTGGCACGGCGGCGCGATCTGGAGGCGGCCGATCTGCCCACCGCAATCGTCGAGGGAGAGCCGACGTTCGCCTGGGAGACAACGGAGCAGATTGGGAACAAGCTCGTGTTGGCACGATTTCCCGCGTTCACGTTTCGCGGCACGCAGTAGTAAGCCATCCGCGAAACGTAATCGAGTTCAACTCAGGTCCCGTTGACGATGTTGCCTCACCTCAGCGGGAGATAGCGAACCTGACCTTCCCACTCTCGTTCGAGACTGCACTCGGCCAGCAAAAGAATCTCATCAATCGCCGTTCCGATGGGCACCTGTCTGCCGACCTCGAAGATGCCAGGCATCGGCAACCCGGCTCGAACCCGAGCATAGGCATAGCGGGTCATTGTGGAGACGTCATGGGTCAAAAGGACACGCTCTTCGAGGGCCGCCCATGCCAACACATCGGGGTCATGAACGCCTGAAAGCCCCACGTCTTGAACGCGGACGAAGCTCACGGTCGCCAAACGGCGCCGGACACTGCGCACAATGTCGTTGTTGAAATGCTCGTCCGCCAGCAGCCGGAGCATGACGCCTCACCCCCGCCGCGCGAGAAGACGGGCACGCACTCCCGCTGGATCGAACCGTGCCTCGTTCTGCCGGCGAACCTCTTCCGCTTGAATCTCACGTCTGCGAAGATAGACCTCGACTTCGTCGGCGTGGTCGAGGTAGTAGCCGATGACGGAGTAGACGTCGGCCAATCGCAAAGACGGATACTGTTCCGCGATGCCCTCGGCGGTCATTCCGTCCCGAAAGGCCGCGACGACGGTATCCAACGTAACGCGGGTATTACCGACATGGACCACGCCATCGGCATCAGCGGCGAGGGGGATAGGTCGATCGGCTACGAGCAATGACATGCGGCACCTCCGACAACATAGTAACCCGTTTCAGAGCACAGGGAAAGGGCACTGGGCCGACAGGGAGCAGTGAAACTACGCTCAACGCAATCGTTCCACGTTTGCGAGGATCTTCCGCACCGCTCGTGCCACCTGCTCCAGCGCTTCCTCACCCAGTAACAGCACCGGATGATGCAGAACCACCGTCTCAGCGTGGGCCCGCTCCGCCTCGGTCAGGTTGCCGGCACGGCGGAATCGGGAGGACGATCGGCCGACGTGCAAGGCGCGGAAGCCGTCGTCAAACGCGAGCCCTTCCGCTCGCCGCCGCCACGAAGCGCGCTCGACTCAAGCCGAAAGCCGTCTCATCAAAACGGAAGCCGACCTTGTAGTAGCAGGCCGCGCCATCCACGAGGTTGCGGAACGGCGTCAGGCCGGGGACGTCGCGGAGCAACTCGGTCAGTCGAAGGACCGCGGTTCGGCGGTGGACGTTGCGTTCGTCCAGAGTCTCCAGCTGCGGCAACAGAGCGGCGGCCTGTAACTCGGAAAGCGGGCAGACGACGTTGCCGCGATGCTGAGCGAGGCGCGCGCGTTGCAACACGTCGGCGTGCGGCGTCAGGATCACGCCGCCGCGGCCGGCGGTCAACAGTTTCGATCCGCCGAAGCTCAGCACGCCGACGTCGCCCCATGATCCCGCCGGTCGGCCTTGCACCACCGCGCCGGGCGCCTGGGCCGCATCCTCCACCACCTTGATGCCGCGTTGACGACACTCGTCCAGCACCGCGGCCATCGGCACCAGCCCGCCGTGCAGGTGCGAGACGATCACCGCCTTCGTCGCCGGGCCGAACGCGGCGGCGAGTCGCGCCGGGTCGAGGTTGCTGTTGTGCGGCGCGACGTCGATCAGCACCGGCAGCGCCCCGACGGCATGAACGCTGAGGAAATTGCCGCCATAGTCATAGGCGGCCAGCACGACCTCGTTGCCAGAGCCGACTTTCAGGGCACGCAACGCCAGCTCTACCGCGAATGTACCGCTCCCGCACGTCAGCGCATACCCGCCAGTATGAGCGTGCGTCAACCGTTCTTCCAGCCGTTCGACGTGTCCGCCGCTGTATTTGCCCCACGAGCCATCGCGCAGCGGCGGCGACCGATGCCGCCACGGCGTCGTCGGGTGGCGGCCAATCCGGGGGACCTTCCGGCCGCACCGGTCGGCCGCCCAGCAGGCGCAGGAGTATCGTTCGTGTCGGAACTCATCGTGGGCAATTGTAGCGGAGATTCTCAACGCCCGTTACGGTTTTGGCGCGACGAACAGCCTGCGCTGACCGGCTCGCGCGGCTTCAACTATAATCGATCTTTATGAGGAGAGAGCCGGCTCACGTGCCGTCGCACCTCACTGTCCGTGAAAGAGAGGCTGCCGTGCCGGTCCAAATGGAGCTGAAGCGGATCATCATCAGCGAGATCCACGAGCAGCAGGTGATCATGCTCAAGGAGGTGGAGGGCGACCGCAGCTTCTCCATCATGATCGGCATCTTCGAGGCCACCAGCATCGACCGCCGCGTCAAGAAGCTGCCGTCGCCCCGGCCGCTGACGCACGACCTGGTCGCCAACGTCATCGACAACCTGGGCGGCGAGTTGCGCGACATCTACATCAGCGAGCTGCGCGACCACACCTATTACGCCAAGCTGCGCATCCGCAAGGACGGCGAGATGATCGAAGTCGATTGCCGGCCCAGCGACGCCATCGCCCTGGCCGTCACCGCCAGCGTGCCCATCTACGTCGCCGAGGACGTGCTCGACGAAGTGTGCGGCGATTGACTGCGCCGGCTCGCTCAGCGGGCGGATCTGACATGGTTAGCCGCGACGCGGAGCGTTACAGCCCGCGCTCCGCTGCGCGAGTACGCTCCGCGTCGCGGCTAACCGGCAGGCTACTCTTTACCAATCCCGCCGCCAGTAATGCACCAGGTCGATGCGCGTGACGATGTCCACGACCTTGCCGCTCTGGGTCGCCAGCACGCCGGTGTTGCCGGCCAGCAGCAGGCGATAGGCTTCGTCCAGGTGCACGCGTCACGTCCAGCTGCGGCAGCGGCCGGGCCATGACCTCGCCGACCGTCACCTTGGTCGGGATCGCTGTGGTCGTGCAGGACGCGGGCCAGCGTCACTTCCTGAATGCTGCCGACCGGCTTGCCGTCTTGCAGCACCGGCAGCTGCGAGATGCCGCGGCGCTTGCATCAGGTCGATGGCCTCGGCGACCGTGGCGTCGGGGGTGATGGTCACCAGCTGGCGCGGGCCGCGCGTCTGCAGCAGGTCGCCGATCGAGTGGGCCGGCTGCTCGTGCCGTCAGCAGGTTGTTGGCGGCCAGCCAGGCGTCGTCGAAGAACTTGCTCAGGTAGTTGCGGCCGGTGTCGCAGCACCAGGGCGACCACCAGATCGTCCGCGCGTCAGCCGGCGGGCATAGCGCAGGGCGGCGGCGACGTTGGTGCCGCTGGAGCCGCCGGCCAGGATGCCCTCGCGGCGGGCCAGCTGCCGGGCGATGTGGAACGACTCGGCGTCGCTGACGCGAACCCAGTCGTCGACGAGCTGGCTGTTGAACGTCTTGGGCACGAAGTCCTCGCCGATGCCCTCGACCTTCCACGGCTTGCGGCGACCCGCCGGACAGGACGCAGCCTTCCGGGTCGGCGCCGATGATCTTGACGTCGGGGTTGCGTTCCTTGAGATAGCGGCCGACGCCGGAGATGGTGCCGCCGGTGCCGACGCCGGCGACGAAGGCGGTGATCCGGCCCTCGGTCTGCTCCCAGATTTCCGGGCCGGTGGTGCGATAGTGGATCTCGGGGTTGGCCAGGTTGGTGAACTGGTTGGGCCGCCAGGCGCCGGGGATCTCGCGGGCCAGGCGGTCGGCGACGCCGTTGTAGCTGTCCGGCGAATCGGGCGGCACGTTGGTCGGCGTGATGACGACCTCGGCGCCGTAGGCCTTGAGCAGCGGCGATCTTCTCGCTGGCTCATCTTGTCGGGCAGGACGAAGATGCAGCGATAGCCCTTGACGGCGGCGACCATGGCCAGGCCGACGCCGGTGTTGCCGGCCGTGGCCTCGATGATGGTGCCGCCGGGCCGCAGCCAGCCGCGCTGCTCGGCCTCGGCGATCATGGCCAGGCCGACGCGGTCCTTGACGCTGCCGCCGGGGTTCAGCGACTCGACCTTGACGTAGACGGTGGCGGGCACGTCCTTCGCCAGGCGGCGCAGCCGGACCAGCGGCGTCCAGCCGATCGATTGCAGAATGCTGTCGTGCATCGCTTCGTCCTCCTTGGGGTGTATTGTCCAATGTTGTGGTGGGAATGGGAAGACGAGTCCGCCTGTCTTCACGTCGTAACGAGTGCCAACCGGGGCAATCGATGCAACGCGAACAGCCGGCGCGGACCGGCGGACGCCTCGCCCGGTTCGACGATCCATTACGCGCCGTGCGGCCTATGACGTATCGACTGGGCGGATGCGGGCAGCAGCGGCGACGGGAGGCGCTGACGAAAAATGCCGAACGAACTCCGGCCGAGCACGCCGACTGCTTTGCGGAGCGTCTGGCGGCGGCGCGATGGTGAAATTGCCGAACGAACTCTGTCGCGGTACAAGCGATGCGCCGGCTTCCCGAATCCCCAGGCGAGCCGCCTGCACCATGAAACTACGAAACAAAGTCCTCACAATGCCGTCGGAGCGGTTGCCGAACGATGCTTTTCTGGTTGTCTGATCGAAACTGCGAAACGAACTGGGTGCGCTCATCGCGGACGATCGGCATTGGTCGTCGTGGCGGGGGACGAATCGCGGGAGTGTGAGGGCGGCGATCAGTGTCAGGATCAGTGGCACAGGCATGGCGGACCTCGGCGCGCAGAGCGGACGGGCGTTTGTGGTGTCGCCAGGTTACCGCAAGTGCGGCACGTTGTGGGGAGGGGAGTATTGTGGATTCCGCAGGCTAAGAAAAGGGACGCGCTTGATTCTTTTCTTTCCACGGCAAAAAGAGCTGCGTCCTCTGCGTCCCCTTTCCCTTTTCCGCAGGGTTTCAGACTCGGTGGTGCGGAATATGGCCCTAGAACTGCAATTGAACATCGTCGCGCGGCGGTCGCTCGCTTTTCAGCGCCGAGATATGCGTGAACTTCCACTTGTCCTCAACGGGTGCCGTCGCTCCATTCCCTGGCAATTTCGGGAAAAACGACAACTTTTCGAGGAAAACCACGATGACTTACATCGGCTCCGGGTGAATCGTGTGCCATTCACCTGGAAAATGCAGCATTTTTCGGGGTGCCATCTCCAAGCGGGCGAACGAAATACTGACGTTGTTCAGTGCCCAATCCCGTGGCTGGCACACGAAAGCCGCTGTCCGCCACGGTAAGAATGCGGAAATCGCGTGCCCAAGAGAATAAAAACACGCCGTTTTTTGCTAGTGTTTAAGCCAAGTGAAGAGGTTTCTTGAAGCAGATTGCCCATTTTCTCGAAGTTTTTCAGGGAATGGAGCGATTGCACCCTCCTCAACGGTGACCTTCTCAAACCCGAGTCCTTCAAGATCCCTGGCGAAGCCGGTCCGGTCAGTGAAGCGTGACGTTGCTTCGAAAATGTGGAGTTGACCATCGAGTTTGAGAGTGCGGTGTGCCTCTCGGAGGTAGTCGATAAAGTTCATCCCCATGAGCGATAGCGAGAAAACGGCCACGTCGAGCGTCTCGTCATCGAGAGGGACATGGGCCATGTCGCAAGCTATGGCATTTTCATTCACCGCCACATGATCGAGGCTATGGACGGTGTGCCGGTCGCCGACCGCCTCGGCCAGCTTGGCCTCGCCGCAACCGAAATCGCCGATGACGTACCCGCTGCGCTTCTGGCACCAGCGGATCATCTCTTCGTAGGGGACGACTGCCCAGTCCTTGCGTGCTTCGCGGTAGAGCGTGTGGTACTGCTCCCACTCTTCGGCGTTGGCGTTAAGCCGCTCGTGAGTGGTGACACTGCTGCCCTGGTTCCAGCGGCGGTTCATGGCGGAGAAGTCGCCGTATTTGCGGCGGCGACGGGCCACGTCTTTCGGGTCGGTGTCCGGCAGCGGAACCACGATCCGGGGACGGCTCACGACCTGGACCTCGCCGGTTTCCAGACGTTTCAACCAGGCGAGCACATCCTGATATGCCTGGGCCGGCGAGCGCATGTGTCCCTCCGGCACCACGCCATCGACGGCTGCATCGGCGATGGATTTCTTGAAGGCGAGCCGTTGCATCTTGGATTCGCACCACGACCAGCGCTGCCCGTTTACCTCGGCGTAGGTGAGCGGAATGATGACGGTGACTTCTTGCTTGCTGAACTGGTTCTGGCGGTAAATACGGCCCAGAAGTTGATCGTACTCGGCGCGCGTCCAGGGCAGGCCGTTGATGATTAACCGATTGCAGACGTGTTGCAGGCCGTCCACGCCCGTGCCGATGGCGGCGGTGGCAATGAGAACGTCGAGGTTGCCGTGGATGAACGCCTCTTTGCCGGATTTGTCGTCGCCGGTGAAGAAGCCCACTTTCCAGCCGTCTTCCAGGAGCGCATCCCGCAGCAGTCTATCAATCCCTTCGATGTAGTAAGAACCCGTCCATGAACAAGACCGTGATTGTCGGACGTGGGTGCTGCGGTTGGGCTCAAGGATTGTGGCCGTAACACGAATCGACAAAACAGGTCGGAATTTAACACGAATGCGCGCCGAATTTGCGTATAATCCGGGTCCCGTGCGGATTCGTGTTACCAGAGAGCCCGCCTCCCGCCTGCGTGACACGTAACACGAATCGCAGCTTGCTGGAGTCGAGACCCCGACTTCCACCCCTTCCCATTCGAGGGAATAAGTCTTGGAGGGGTTCTAAGTGTAGATGAGCGTCTTTCGCTTGACGCTCTGCCGGATCACTGGCAGCCGGGCGCGTGAGAATGTGTTCGAGCGCGAGCGGACTGCCCTTGCCGCCGAGGGCGCAGGGAGTGGTGGTATCGTGGCGGTTAAGGCAACAACAAAGAAGTTAGGAACCGCGTTGTGAATCGGTTCCTGGCACCTTAGTTTTCTCAAAGATGTTTTCTCCGAATTTGGAGATAGGATCCGTCCTGTTTGTTGCTCTCCATCGCTATCACTTCTCATCACTGCTGTCGGCCACAATGATTTCTAGTCTATCCCGGGATTGCTGGATTGCCAGCAGCTCTATTAAGCCTGCTCCGTTTTTATTGAGATACTCGAAATGTCTCGTGCATAGTTTGTAGAATTCCCTCCTCACTTCTTCAGTTTGTCCACCCGGATAAAACGCTTCCGGCAGAAAACAATGGATTTCCCCATACGACTGCCAGAATAACTCGCTCCCGTTCGCAGGTTGCATTAGGTCGACATAATATCCCGCTATCATTCCGACACGAAGAAAGTCAATCTGATCGGCTAACCATTTCATCGCCCCACAAGCGTGAGCAATTATTGCCGACGCCCCGATCACCGGAATATTATCATTCGACCAGCACGGTTCGTGATCTTGTGTGAGCAGTCTGCCGTCCGCATCACCATGCACGAAAAAACTAACAATCTCCGGCGAGGGTTTGAACGCTGCGGACAGTTCTTCGCGCATAGCGCGTCCTTCAAACAAGGCGAGTGACGGAATGCTCAGTTCGGTAGCGCGATCCAATAATCGCCGCGCAATCAAATGCGTGCGATTCGTGACTTCGTCATAACGAGTAGCAAAAATGAGCAACATAGTCAACCGAGCCGAGTGGCAATCAGTTCAACACCAACTTCCATCACGCCGCGAATGAAATCGATCCCGTCCTGGGATTGGTCCTGTATTTCCTGAAGAATCTGTCGCGCCGATACCTTTCGGCCTGACGCGGTTTGAAATAGGACACGATCAGGATCCGGTAGAGCGCGGTACCAATTGTAGTATGCAAACACCCCAGGGGGAACAGCCTTCAGAGCCTCTTCACACAGTTCGGGGAATTCAAGCACTGACGCAGGCTTACGAAGATAGTGGAACGCGCCCTCGTTCAGGCACCTAATGGCGTCCTCTTCTTCGCCGTGCCCTGTTACGATAATGACCTGCGTCCATGGCCTAGACTTGCGCAAATCCCGAAGAACTTCCAGCCCATCCTTCTTTGGCATGCGCAGATCCAACAATACAACGCTCGGATTGAATTCCTTGGCCACGCTCGCTACTGCTTCGCCGTCGGGACACGTCGCCACTTCCCAATCAGCTGCTTTGAGAACTTCCTGATACTGTTCACGGATATCGGGTTCGTCCTCGGCGATCAGCACTCGTCTCGTCACTTCACTTATCTTAGCCATGTTCTTGAAACTCCAGTGTAAAGGTAGCCCCAAGTTCCGGCTGGCTTCTAACGATGACTCGACCTCCAAATTGGATCATCAAGTTCATCACTTCAGTAAGACCCATCCCCGTACCTTTGCCGACCTCCTTTGTTGTGAAGTAAGGGTCGAATATGCGGGCAATATTCTCGGGCGTGATGCCTGTACCGTTATCTGTCACCTCGCAATTCACTGCTTTGTCTTTTATGTGAGCCGCGATGGTGATATTGCCTTCCTTCCGGCCGCTTTCTTCAATAGCATCCCTTGCATTGGTGAGCAAGTTAATAAATACTCTCTCAAGTGCGATTGCATCCGCTTGGACCCGGGGCAAGTCGTTAGGTAAACCGTCGATACTCACCTTGATACCTCGAGCATGGAGTTGCTCGTGAAATAATATCAGTGCGTTCGTCACTGCCTCATGTAAGCTGGCAGGTCCTGTCTTCAACTCGCCGGCGCGAGCAATCATTCGCACATGCTGGACCACCGCACTTATCGCTTTGACCTGGCGTAATATGCGGTTCATACGCTCGCCCAATTTGGCGACATCCGTATGAGAATTGCGAAGATCGCGCAGCTGCAACTCTGCATCTGCTTGAATTACTTGCAGGGGTTGAAGAATCTCATGCATGAGTCCCGTAGCCATGACACCAAGCGCTTGGTTGCGGTCGATGGCCGCAACCTGCATCCTTTCGATTTCTTGTGATCCCCGAAGACGAGGGAAATTGACATCGCCGATCCTGCGTCGATATTGGGCATAGCCATTCAACTGTTTCTCCGTGAACGCAGAATAGCCTTGGTCCTTCATTCGCGCAGATGCCTGCGCAAAAAAGCCGCGGGACTTCTCTTTTCGCTTTGAATAGCCAGACTTAAGCAATTCGCGATAGATTTTGGCGAAGGCATTATGTTCCTCCTGCGACATCCGAAGAGGGGCTCCGGGGGTCTGAAGCCTCCCCGCTTCAGCGGAAGAGGACTTAAGAGCACGTTTCCGAGGGTCGGGGAAGTGATCCATCCCGAACTCGCGAGTTCGTTCGAACCAGATCTGAAATGAGGCGGGGCGCGATCTCGACCCCTTTGGACGACAGTCGTCTTGAGACCTGGGTATAAAAGGGTGTAGACCCTGGACCAGGCAGGAAAGTCTCGAAAATATCCTGATAACATTCGCGAAGCACCCTGTACCTCTCGGCATTCAATGGGAGCTGTTTGGTACTCAAGAGCTCCCAAGGATCGGCCGATTCCACTCCTGGGAACAAAGTAAGCTGAATCGCCGTCGTGCTCCGGAAGGCTTCTGAGTCTTCTGTAAGCGGAACGGATTCAGCGTGGCTTTTGTCTGTGGACACAGGCACACCATTCATCTGCTCATGCGGCTGCGAATCGCCCCCGCTCTACTCGGAAGTCACCGCTGTCGTGTTTGTTGAGTATCGTCATTGCAATACTTTTCGGCACGGCAAGCCCTCCTCTGAAGAACTACCGCGATTGTACCCACGCTGCCAACCTGGGGGAAGTCCGCCTGGGAAAAAATCAAAGGGGACAGCGTGAATTTCGGCTCGGAGTTCACGCCGTCCCCTTATCCGCGTCCGCACGGCAAAGCATCGCTGCTGTCCGCGCCCGAACGACGAGCGCCGGCAGTTCCGTCACGTCCCTCCCCGCGCCTTGCCGCCTCATCGTGACGAGCCATTCGGCACCGTGCGGCTCAACTCGTCCAGGCAGCCGGCGAGCATCGCATCGACGTCCTGGCGCGTGTTGGGGCGGAGGGGCCGGCCTGGTACAGGTTCACGGCCCCTCAGGTCGCCGGCCTTCTGGTAGCAGGACGCCGCGCTGATGCGACTCGCCGCCGCCTCCAGGGGCCGGCCGAGGGCGTCCACGAGCGGCGCAATCCGCTCCTCGCAGGAAGCCGCCGCGGTCCACAGCACGCACCACGTCACTCCCGCTTGAGCCGGCGGGACGGTATCAGCTAGAATGAACGTGAAGGAGGCCGGCGCATGGCAACGAACAAGAGGCAGTCGAAATCGAGGCAAGGCGGTGCGCCCGTCAGGAAGCGCGAGACCATGAAAGCGACGGCCCGCACAACCAAACCGCGGGCAGGGTCCGAAATCCCGGACGAGGCGCACGTCGAACAAGTCGTTGCCGGCCTTGAGCCCGCGGACCAGTCCACCGTCCGCGCGATGCTGGCGGCGCTGGCGGCGCACCTCGGTTCCCCCGAAGCCGCCCGGCTGTGGCTCATCACCAGGGCGCCGGAGTTCGGCACGACGCCCCTCGCCGCCATCGGCGAAGGGAAGGCGAAACTCGTGCGGGCCGTCCTCGAATCCCGCTGGGGACGACGCCCCACCTACGCATAACCCACCCGCCCTGACGGCCGCCGTCGCCGCTGCCCAACGCCTCGCCGGGCCGTTTGCAGGGCTGGCGTTCCGTGCCAGCCACCTCCGGCACTTTGCCAGCTTCGCCGCCGCCGTGCCGCTCTATTGCGCGGCGGCCGGGATCGCCGGGAGCCGCTACGTCCCGCCAGCCGGCCCTGCTGCGGCCTGTACCTCGCCCTGGACGCCGACACAGCCTACCGCGAATTCAACCAGGATTTCTTCCGCGCCTGCGCGGTCGCCTGCCGGCTGCTCGCTGGTCTGCCGCGGTCAACTCCGGCCGCTGCCGTGCGTCACACTTGGCGTTCACGTCCGCGTTTCACGCCTCTTGAAGCTGACGCGCGCTACCGCACGCGGTCGGCGGACTCGCTCGCTGCTCGGGATCGGTAATCGTTCGGACGCCGAACTGTGCCAGCCGTGGGTCGGGATTCCGAGCGCATCTACGCAGGTACTCGGAGCGGCGGTTTTTGAGGACGGGTTCTTTGAGGGGATCATCTATCCCTCAGCCCAAAACATTCGCAACCCGTGTATCGTCCTGTTTCGCGACCGTCTACTACCGACGTCGAGCGTTGATTTCCACGACACCTCAACGGTCATTTCCGGCAGATTGCCGTAGCTGGCAAAATCAAACGGGACAGCGTGAATCTCGGCTCGGCGTTCACGCCGTCCCCTTATCCGCGTCCGCACAGCAGGGTATAGCTGCTGTCCGCCCCCAACAACAGACGCCGGCAGCTTCGTCACGTCCCTGCCCGCACCTTGCCCCCTGATCGTGACGAGCCATTCGGCACCGTGAGGCTCAATTCGTCCAGACAGCCGGCGAGCATCGCATCGACGTCCTGGCGCGTGTTGGGGCGGAGGGGCCGGCCTGGTACAGGTTCACGGCCCCTCAGGTCGCCGCCCTTCTGGTAACAGGACGCCGCGCTGATGCGACTCGCCGCCGCCTCCAGGGGCCGGCCGAGGGCGTCCAGAATCGGCGCTATCCGCTCCGCGCAGGAAGCCGCCGCGGTCCATAGCGGTTGCGCGGTTTCCACCATGCCCATGTCCGCGTAGGTGCGGGCCTCTGTTAGACCCCTATGCCTGGAAAAAGCGAACTCAAGACCGTTGGCAGCTGGTCAGCCCGGCTACTTCTTCAAGATGAAGTAGGCAATCAATGTGCTGAGAATAAGCGTGATTATCGATCCGACAAACGTGATGATTGCTGCGACGAGATTGGGACCGAATGCCCACCACCGACGGCGACGTTCTTCCTGCTCCTTTTCCTGGCGTTCCTTCCAACCCGCCAATTCATCCCAAGCACTCTTGAGCGTGGCGATTTTGTCCTCGGCCTTCTGTTGACGGTCAATCAAGTTGTTCAAAACCTCCACAGCGTGCAACAGGCGGCCAATCTCCGCCGTGTAATTTAGAAGATGGTCGATCAGAGTCTGAGCGGTCTGTTTGTGCGCCGTTTTCAGTTCTTCAAGCAGCTTATTGTAGTTGGTAACGCGCTCAGTAAGTGTATCGACCAGCGACTTCACTTCCTCTGCCCTGGCCATATCACTCCCCCGAGCCAGCGGTTTCTTGCAATTCTCCAATCAGCACTCGGCTCTTCTCCTTCAGCAAATCATCCCAGAGCCGGAAGAGCGAAAACCGAAACTCGGCATTGTTCTTTAGCTCCGCGGGCGTGAACAATCCCTCCACCCAGCCCTTGGTTTCAAGATCTCGGATGGTCAACTGTACCAGCGTCTCTCCCGTCGGTACGGGGAACAGCTTCCATTCAGCAGCCACATGGGATAAAGCGCTCACCAGTTCGTCTTCCAGAATACGACTCGCGTTGACGATTAAGTCCTTGAGAACGGGGTCGCTGTCCAGTCCGTCCGGATAACTGACGCGCAGCGCGCGTTCAGTGAAGGGTGTTGACGCTGTGGTACTCTGCCTCGTGAAGTCGGTCGTCTTCAGCAAGACTTCCCCTCTGGTGTTGAACTGGCCAACTCCGATCTTCCTACGGGCGGCCTCCTGGATGGCTGGCTTGTTGTTATTGAATGCGTGTCTAGCCTCGTCGGCAGTCATGCGCTTGGCCCCGAAGTGCTGCATCAATGCCTCTCCGCTCACGAGGCAGTTGATAATGGTACCGTCCACAAAGGCCGGGAAGCGCAGGCAGTCCCGCTCGAAAACCCAGTAGGGCTCGGTAGGGGGAAAGACGATATTTTTCGGCACGGCAAGCCTCCTCTGAAGGACTACCGCGATTGTACCCACGCTGCCAACCTGGGGGAAGTCCGCCTGGGAAAAAATCAAAGAGTACCGCGTGGGTACCGCGTGAAGTTCGGCTCGGAGTTCACGCCGTCCTCTTATCCGCGTCCGCACGGCAAGGCATTGCTGCTGTCCGCGCCCGACGACGAGCGCCAGCAGTTCCGTCACGTCCCTGCTCGCACCTTGCCCCCTCGTCGTGACGAGCCAGTTGGCACCGCGCGGCTCGATTCGTCCAGGCAGCCGGCGAGCATCGCATCGACGTCCTGGCGCGTGTTGGGGCGGAGGGGGGCGGCCAGGGCGGCCTGGTACAGGTTTATGGCCCGGCTCAGGTCGCCGCCCTTCTGGTAGCAGGACGCCGCGCTGATGCGACTCGCCGCCGCCTCCAGGGGCCGGCCAGGGCGTCGAGGATCGGCGCAATCCGCTCCTCGCAGGAAGCCGCCGCGGTCCACATCGGTTGCGCGGTTTCCACCATGCCCATGTCCGCGTAGGTTTCGACCTTCAGCAGGATGGCCGTTTTCGACTCCATCAGTTCCAGCAGCGACGGCGGATACGGCTTGGCCTTCGCTTTCGCCATGTCATACCTCCGCCGGGCCAAAGACATCTCGAATTATGGTGCGCCGTCAAGCGAACGGGTCCACCAATTTCACCCCCGCCACACGAAAATCTGCCTGGTTGCGCGTGGCGATCGTCAAGCCGTGAACCAGCGCGGTGGCTGCGATCAAGCTGTCCTTGATCGGCATCGCCTTGCCGGCCGCACGCAAGTCGGCGAGCAACTTGGCCCAACGCAGCCCGGTTTCGACTCCCCAGGGCAGACACGCAATCTTGGCGACGCCGTTCTTGAACCAGGTTTCCAGACGCCGGCGCCGTTTCCCTGCGGGCAGCAAATGGATGCCGAAGCGAATCTCGCCGAGAATGATGGGGTCGAGCACAAGCTCCGATTCATTGCGCCGCAACCAGTTAACGACCTTGACGTCCGGCTTCGCCTTGGTGGCTTCGGAGAGCACGTTGGCATCGACCAGGTAGATCACAGCGTATCCGTGGATTCGGACGCGATCGGGACGAAAAAGTTCTTTTCGGGACAAGCAAGCAACCAGTCCACCAAACCCTCGTTGGCCGGCGGTTGGCGACGTACGAGTCGATAGTCGCCCCGGTCGAGGCGCTGGACGTCAAATTCCTGGCCAGGCTCAATGCCATCCTGGAGGCGGATTTCGGCGGGCAGTACGATCTGGCCCTTGGTAGAGACTCGGGTTATCATGGCGGTAAGATAGCGTCTTACGTTGAAATTGTCGAGTCTTGGCGTCCCCTTACTTCTCCGTCAAGCGCAGCACATCACCGTAACCGAGCGCCGGAATCGTGAACACCAGCCGGTCCTTCTCGCGTTTCGCGGGTAGCTCGCCGTGATAGGCGCTGACAACCTTCGTCACCGCGGCGTCGATCTTCACCGCCAGCGTCACCTTCTGGCCGACCTTCTGCCTGGTAGTTCGCCATCGGCAGGATGTATCCCCCCGGCGCCTTGAGCAGCCGGGCGTCGATCAGCGGTGGCCGGCGTGATCGCCGGCTCGACGGCCGCCGCGTTCAGCACCGTTTGCAAGGAGTTCCCGCGCCCGCGTCGAACGCCGTCGGCACGGAGTGCGTGCCCGGGCCGCGATCCGGCACGGCCGGCGGCTGCAACGCCGACCACAGATAGGCCACGCCCGGCAGAGCCGCCACGTAGATACACCTGGCCCTTGCCCAGCCGCCGTTCGCAGCACACGGCCGGGCCTCGTCGTCCTTGAAGCTGGGCCAGCACCGCCACGTCCTTTGTCGGCCTCGATGCGCTCGTGCGTGGCCAGGGCCGGCATCTCCCAGCCGCGAGCCTGCCACCGTGCCGCACGGCTTCAGGAACGGCAGTTCCTGCCGCGGCCGGAAGAACGTCGTGCGCTCCGTCCGTCGTTCGCTTCTCCAGGCCGAACAGCGTCTCGGAACGCCGTCGTCGGCTGGCGATAGGGGTCGTAACGGCCGGCGCCGGCCGTCGGCCAGCAGCACGCCGCCGTCGCGCACCCACGCCTCCAGGACCGGCGCCAGTTTCGGCGGCAGGCAGTCGCCGACCAGCACCAGCACCTTGTAATCCTGCAAGCCCTTCGGCGTTGACGTCCTCCTCGATGAGCAGGTCCGGCGACGACGCCGAGGAACGTCAGCGCCGTCCACAGGCCCAGCCGTTCGAGGTGGAAGTGCAGCCGGGTCTTGCGGAAATCCGGGCCGAAGTAGGCGTGGCCGGCCCGGTCCGTGGCGATGCCGGCGAAGTCCCAGCGCTCCGTGCTTTCGCTGACCAGCAGCGCGACCGGCGACGGCACGGCCCGCGACTCGCGGCAGCAGATCTTCGACCAGACCGACGCAGTGGGTCACGTCGCGCAGCGCGCGGAAGCGGCGAACGGTCGCGGTGGTCGATGTGGTTCTCGGTGAACGTTCGTTCATGCCGATGCCGAAGAAGTCGAGCATCGTCGCGCCCGTGGGCCAGGTGCGTGAACGCCGAGCGCAGGAAGCTGGCGTCGGTGTTGCCCGGCGAGTGCGGCATGGTGTACTGGCGCAGCACGGCCCGCGGGTTGTCGCGCATGCCGGCAGCGGAAATGCTCGGCGACGTAGCCGTTGACCATCGGGCCGGCCTGGGCCACCTGCCAGAAGTATTCGCTGTGCCGGCCCAGGTCGGCCGCCCCGCCGCGGAACCACTTGATGTACATCGTGCTGTGCGGATAGTAGAACGGGTGAGCGGAGTAGTTCGCCCCGCACAGCACGTCCTCGCCCAGCTCCGCCCGCACCGCCTTGGCCCCGTCGGCGGCGAAGCGGATGGCGGATTCCTCGTAGAAGAGCAGCGAATCGACGTACAGCCTGGGGTTCGCCGCGGCGGCCTCGGCGCTGCTGTCCGGCGTCAGTCGGGCGAGGTTGAACGGCCCCCACTTCTCCAGCCAGTAGTCGATCGGCCTTGTCGTCCGGCCGGTTGGCCTTGAGCCAGTCGAGCCAGCAGCTGCGCGAGCACCTCCGCGCGGCGTGACCGTCTGGCCCGCGGCCTTCGCCTTGGCGATCTCCTCCTGGACGAGCATGACTCGAACCACTCGGAAAAGGCGATCTCGTCGCCGTAGTCGAAGAAGAGCAGGTTGCGCCGTCATGCCGCTGCGGGCCAGATCCGCCTTGGCCTTGGCGATGTTCGCCTTCGTCGGCGGGTTGCGGTAGCCCGTGACGGCCCAGCTCTTGCTGACGGCGGCACGCCGACGGCTTCCAGGTTCTTCACCTGCGCCGGTCCGCTGTTGGCGGGGTGCAGCGAGCGGAAGCCGAGCGCGGCGTAGAGCTCGGCGTACTTGCGGCCGTAGTCGTTGTCCTGGCCGAGCGGCATCCAGCCGCCGTAGCAGAGCGGTTTCGTCGGCTTCTTGCCCGGCGCCGGCGTGTCGCGCAGCTCCTTCAGCACGGCGTCGATCTCCTCCTCCGGCGTGATCGGCTTTCTCGCCCTTGCCGGGATAGGGCGGCAGGTAGACCTGGAGCGCGGCTCGTCGCCGGACAGCTTGCGCTCGACCTCGCTCGCCGCCGGACCGGCCGCACTCTCCACGTCGAACGGCTGGCGCGCGAGCCGGCTGAAGCGGACCATCGAGAAGTGGCTGGTGTCCTGCAGCAGCGGGACCCAGTCGCTGGACTGTGCCGGGCGCGACGCCCGGGCGACGATGCCGGCTCGTTCATGCCCCAGGGGAGGCGGTTGTAGACGTGGGCGATGCCGAAGTCGGCTCGGCTTGTCGCCGCGGTTGGTGAAGCGCACCTCCCAGCGCGGCCCGCGCGTGTCGCGGAAGGCGTCGAGGATCGGGATAGAGGTTCGTCTCCGCCGGTAGTGCTTCATCCAGGCGTCGTCGAGGTCGCGCGTCAGGTAGAGCGAGGTCGATGTTGCGGTTGGCGGCGACGCCCGGCGTCTGCGGCTGCGCCGACGCCCTTGAGATAGATGCGCGCCTTGCCGGCCTTCAGCTCCGGCACGGTGACGACTTCCTCCATCAGCCCTTCCGGCCCCCACGACGGGTCGTGCTGGGCCTTCGCCACGGGATCGCCGAAACCGTAGCGCAGACTGTCCTTCGTCCCCATGACCTGGTCGAGGACGTCTTGCCGTCCTGTCGATCGACGACGCGGAAGCGCGTCTCGCAGAAGGCGGGGTACTCGTAGCGCACCCAGAGGCGATATTTGCCCGCCTCGGGAATGGTGACGTCGAGTGAAGGCGGAGGCGTTGTCGTTCTTCCGTCGAGGCCAGAGCAGGCGTTCGCCGGAGATGTGGTTGAAGCCGATGATGTCCACCATGTAGTTGCCGTCGCCGTTCTGGACGACCTTCCAGCCGGACTCGATCTGAAAGTCCTCGGCCTCGACGGCGACGGCGGGGGCGAGCTTGAACGGCGCGGGTTGGCTGTACCCACGTCCGGCGGCGAGGAGAACAACGGCCGCGAGCAGAGTCCGGGGTGTGCGCAGAAACATGGCGGACGCCTCCAGCGTGTGCCTCGGGGAGCGAACCCCTTGAATCTGTGCAGTTGCGGCGCGGAAGTCAAGTGAGGAAGATAACTGCCTCGTTTAGCCGCGAGCTTCTGCGAGCGCTGAGTCCAGCGCTCGCAGAAGCTCGCGGCTAAACGGGGCAGTTCCGATCAGCGCACGGAGGACGGTTTCTTGGCGGTTGCCGGTTTGACGCTCGGTTTGGAAGCAGTGCGTTGCTTCGTTCGGGCGGCACCGCCGGTGGGTGGGCCGAACACAGGGCCGGATAATACCGTCCACAGAGCCAGGATCGCTAGCCAGCGGAATTCCATGATTCGTACCGGGTCTATGCGGTGGGAGGCATTGCCTTGGGGATTGACAGCATCCCATTACAACGCAAGCGGCGCGCCATGCCTTGTCGATTGATATATCCCGGCGCCGGATCGGTTCCAAGTGCCAAGACATCCATGTGATGCGCCGTTCGGCCTGAATCGGGGATCATCGGCCACACCAGCAGGATGTTGCATGAAGTTAGCGCGCTTAGCAGATGGGAGTCAGCGAGGACATACGCCGCTGTCAAGGAGATGTCTGGGAAAAGAAAAACCCGCGTCCGGGGGAGACGCGGGTGGGAGGGGGAATCGGGCCGAGTGGGGTCGGCATGACGAGGGTCGGGTTCGCCGTACCGCTCGGCCCGTTGCGACAACTATCCCGGTGGGGTGCCGGGTGGGGAGTAACCGCATCGACGGCGGGACGACGACACGGAGGAATCCACTGCGATTCGGCATCGTCCAGGCCCGTCCGACCGACGGTCGGACGGACCCAGAGGAATGCCGTTGCCGGGCTCAGGGCCGCCCCTAAGCCTCTTCTCTGCCAGCCCCGATGGTTCACGTTGCAACCTTCAGAGCAGACAGTCGTGTGATAGAGCAAGTGGCGTGCCAGATGGGTGTTCCGATCTCGAACTTTATTGCAAAGCGATGGCGTTCAGATAGTTGTGGCGGAATTGGTGCCGATGTCAGTGTGACAAGGGGAGCCGGAATCGTGTGGAAATCTTACAAGCATTCCCATTCGGAGTAGTAAGAATGACCGAACCGCATTGCAAGACAGGTCGCCGGCCTGTCCTATGAAGGATGCGTTTCGCCGATCAGGATTACACGGACGTCCATCACATTCGTTCCCGTCAGCCCGGTCCGGAGCAGATCGCCGGTTTTGTCGAAGAAGGCATGGGCGTCGTGGCGGTCGAGGTAATCGAGCGGGTTCAGAGCAAGGGCGAAAGCGCGCTCCAATGTGCCGGCGTCGGCGATGGCGCCGGCGGCGTCGGTTGGGCCATCTTCGCCGTCCGTGCCGCCGCTGAGGATGACGACATCGTTCATGCCGCTCCGGTCAAGCTTCATCAGAGCGGCGAGGACGAATTCTTGATTGCGTCCTCCCTTACCGTGGTCCGGCGTCAGCGTCACCGTCGTTTCGCCGCCAGACAGCAAGCAGCAAGGCCGCGGCAATGGCACACCCGAAACGCAGATACTCCGAACGATCCCGGCCAACACTGTTGCTGTGTGCCGCGTCTCGCCGTCGATGAACGAGCCGAGGTTCAGGACGCGATAGCCGAGTTTCTCCGCTTTCACCCCGGCGACAGCGAGCGAACGAGCATTATTCCCGATGACGAGATTCACGACACCGAGAGGCCGTACCTTCAACGTCTCCGCCACTTCGCCTCGGCTGCCGCGGCGCAGATGATTGAGGACGGCGGGCGGCGTCTTCGGTTCCAGCCCGTAGCGTTCGAGAATGTGCAGCGCGTCGGCGAAGGTGGTCGGGTCGGCGGCGGTTGGGCCGGAGGCGATCACGTCGAGCGGATCGCCGATCACGTCGGAGACGATGAGACTGAAGAGCGACCGTCCCTCTCCGGCAAACGCCTGGGCCAGGCGACCACCCTTGATCGCGGACAGGTGTTTGCGCACGCAGTTCATCTCATCGATGGTCGCACCACAAGCGTGCAATAAAAGCGTAACACGCTGCTTGTCTTCCAGGGTGAGGCCGTCGGCGGGAGCCGGCAGCAAGGCCGAGCCGCCGCCAGAGAGGAGACAGAGGCAGAGGTCGCCGGGTTGCGCGGCTCGAACCAGGTCCAGGATTTCGCGTACTCCGGCGACGCCCTCCGCGGTGGGCTGGTTGGTTCCCGCCGGCCGCGCTGCGTGCAGACGAATGGCACGCAGTGGACGGACGGCCTCGGCCGGCACGTTGAGGACGCCGCGTACCTGGTCGAGCCGATGGATCAGCGCCGCCTCGACGCCGGCCGCCATCGCCGCACCCGCCTTGCCGCCGCCGACGACGAGAATGCGCTGCGCCGACTGTCAGCGCATCGCGCAGTCTCCGGCGCCGGGTTGACCAGCGCATCGCGCACCAGCACGAACGGATCGGCGGCATCGACGGCGGCCTGCCAGATGGCGCGAGCATGGTCGCGGAGCGCGGCGGTTGAGGGACGCATGGAACGGCTCCATCTCGGCGTGCGGCACGGTGACAGGTTTGATATAATCTGCTGGGATTGGTGTCGCAAGTTACACGGGGCCGGGAAGGAGTTGAGATGAAGAGCGTCATCTATCATTCTGGGATCAAGCAGACGCCGAACCTGCACGGTTTGGCGGAGAAAGCGACCAATCGCTTGAAAGAGATTGTTGGCGAATATGGCCAACAAACCGAAGCGGAATGGGATGCGGCTGAAGATCAAAGCAAGAAGGAGCGACTGGTAACACTCACCCTCCGCGACCTGTCCGAAGAAGCGTGCGGCACTTTCGCCGCAGAAGAACTGGAGGATCCACTAATGCTCGGCTTTCGTCTCCGAGCCGTGTGGAGGGCCCTTCTTCGGGACCGCTCGGACCGGCTTTTGCGGGAATTCCAAAGTGATCGAACACCCGGAGATAACTGATATGGCCGGCAAAACGAACACGGAGAAAATCGACGAACTCTACCGATTGGTCTACTCGCTGCTGGAGCGAGTAGACGACATCGAAGAAGACATCGCCGTTATACCCGCGCTGGTGACAAGAGTCGCCATCCTCGAACACCAGCTGAGCGACCTCAAGAACAGCATGGAACAGCAGTTCGCCGATCTCAAGAAGAGCCTCGAAACCCTGACGACTCGACTCTGGCAGATCGGCATTTCTCTGGGCGTCGCGGTCGTAGGTGCTCTGCTGACCGCGCTGCTGCGGAAGTGATCGTTTCCTCGCCTCTCACGGATTCGCAATCGGGTCCGCAAACCGTTCGCGTACCATCTGCACCGCTGTCGCCAGGCCCTTGTCGAACTCCTTCTCGCGGAACAGGCCGAGCAACTTCATGATGATCTTCTTCGTGTACGCCTCGTCAAGGACGGCGCCGGCTTGGTGCCGACTACCTCGACATACAGATGGGTCGGCGTGCGGCACACGAGGACATAGAGACCGTTGACATTTTCCGCCTTGATGCGCTCCTCCGCCCATTCCTTGAAGAACTTCGCCCGCTCCTCGTTGCTCATCGCCTTCACTTTCTCGACCTTGCCCTCCGGCGGCGCGACGAACGTCTCGACGAGGATTTCACAGTTGTACTTGGCGGCGAGCGCACCGATCTCGTCGTTCGCCTTCTTGACGGCCTCCTCGCTGAAGAACTTGGCTCGATCGCGCACCTCGAAGGTCTGCGCCTTCTCCCGAGGCGCGGTCCCCAGCGCCTTGATCTCGCGGCTGTTCAACAGCGCTTTGACCTCGGTGACATCGATGAAGGTGCTGAGCAGCCGGGCGTTGATGGCACCGCCCTGCGTGACGCCGACGAGTTGGGCCTTGTCGTTGACGAGCGGGCCGCCGCTGTCGCCGGGGTTGGTCGCGGAGTCGGTTTCGATCACGTCCGCCTCAAAATGAACGGTATCCTCGCCGAGTTGGGCCTTCCATTTCTTGTGATAGAGTTGCCGCACCCTACCGGGCGTGTAAACCCACAGGGCGCCGCTGTCGCCGGGATTGCCGACCGAGTGGACGCTCTGCCCCGGTGCCACACCGTCGGCGGCAAGCGGCAGCGCCTGAATGTTCTCGGGAAGCGATTCCAGTTGAACGATGGCGAGATCATGCGTGCGATCGCGCACCACCACCCGGCCGCGGATGCCGCCCTCGCGCCGCAGCCGATCGACGTAGTAGTCGCGCTCGGCGATGAGTTTCATGCCGCGGTAGGCGGGGAAGAGGACCGTGACGCGGTCGTTGGTGCCGACGACGTGGAAGTTGGTGAGGATCAACCGGCGCTGCTTGTCGATCAGCGTGCCGGTGCCGGTGGCGACCTTGCCCTTGTCGCGCGCGGAGTGAATCCAGACGATCGACTTGAGGACGGTCTGATAGACCTTCGAGCTGTCCTCCGCGTCAGCCGCGACTGCCCAAGAGGGCAGGACGGCTGTGAGCGCGAGCGTCACGATCCCAATCCGCTGCATCGCCAAGAACATCGACGATCTCCTTCGTGAAAGTGGTCGCATCTATTCTATCCGATTGGCGACCACGCGATCGCGCCTAGCTCCCGATAACGGACAATAGGGCGGTTGGCCCCGCACAGGAAGCCGGGCAACTCATCGCGTTTTTCTTGACTCCGTGGGAGGGGCCTGTTACAGAGGGATTGGATGTTGAACCTGCAGAGGGGGGACAACAAGTTCCCAAGCTCTGATTTTTCAAGTCCGTCCAGGAGCAATGCTACTGATGACGAAAACGAAGCCCAAACCGCAGAGTGCGAGACCGAATGGGCTGGATGACCCCTCTGCGCACGATGTCTTGACCTTGACCGAGGCTGCGACCTATTTGCGTCTGTCCGAGGAGGACGTACTGCAAATGGTTCGCGAGCAAGGGCTGCCGGCCCGGCAGACGGGAACGCAGTGGCGGTTCCTCAAGACTGCCATTCAACAGTGGTTGAATCAACCGATCCCGCCGAGCAAACCGGAAGGAATCTGGGCGGCAGCCGGGTCGTGGCGGAACGACCCGTATCTCGAGGAGATGCTCAAGGAGACTTACCGTAGACGCGGCCGGCCCATGACTGAGGAGGGTTAATGTACGTTCTGGACACGGATACGATGAGCCATCTCTTTGCCGGTCATCCGCGCAGTACTTGCTCGTCGGAATACTGTTCCATCCTCAGAGATCGCCATCACGATCGTAACGCGGATCGAGGCGTTGCAAGGACGGTTCGACTTTCTCCTGAAAGCAGCCTCGGGTGACGAGTTGTTGCGAGCACAAAGCTGGTTGGATCAGACGGTCCGTTCACTGGGCCAGGTCGAAACAGTGATTCCGATCGAATCTGTCGCGGCCGCAGAATTTGACCGACTGAGACAGAACAAAAAGCTGAAAAAGATCGGCCGACGCGACCTGTTGATCGCCTCCATCACGCTTGCTGAACGAGCAATTCTTGTCACGCGCAATCTGAAACATTTCCGTCAGATTCCCGGTCTGCAAGTCGAGAATTGGGTCGACTGACATCAATACGTTTGCAGGTGCCAGAGTGTATCCAGGGGGCGACGCCGATGCCGGAATCGAAGCGCACGGACAACAGTCGGGTTGCAATCCTGCAACGTCTCCGCGCGAAGGTCGCGTCCGGCAAACCCATCGTCGGCGGCGGCGCCGGCACGGGCATATCGGCGAAGTGCGAGGAAGCCGGCGGCATCGACCTGATCGTCATCTACAATTCCGGCCGATTTCGCATGGCGGGCCGCGGTTCGCTGGCCGGCATGATGCCCTATGGCAACGCCAACCAGATCGTCAAGGAAATGGCTCCCGAGGTACTGACGGCCGTCAAGCACACGCCGATCCTCGCCGGCGTCTGCGGCACCGATCCGTTTCTGCTGCGCGATCCGTTCCTGCGCGAGCTGAAGGCGATGGGTTTCGCCGGCGTCCAGAACTTTCCGACGGTCGGCCTGATCGACGGCCTGATGAGGGCCAACCTCGAAGAGACCGGCATGGGCTACGGCCTGGAAGTGGACGTCATCGCCGCCGCGCACGAACTGGACCTGCTGACGACGCCCTACGCCTTCAATCCGGAAGAGGCACGGGCCATGGCGAAGGCTGGAGCGGACATCGTGGTCACTCACATGGGTCTGACGACCGGCGGAAGCATCGGGGCGCACACCGCGAAGACGCTCGACGATAGCGTGCCGCCAGGTGCAGGCCATCGCCGATGCGTGCAAAGCCGAACGCGGCGACTGCCTGGTGCTGTGCCACGGCGGCCCCATCGCCGAACCGGCCGACGCCCAGTATGTGCTGGAGCGCACTGCACCGGCGTCGAGGGGTTCTACGGCGCCAGCTCGATGGAGCGCCTGCCGGCCGAGCCGCGCTATCACGGAGCAGGTGCGGCGGTTCACGGAGATGACGATTCGGTGCTGAAATGCACTGTTCGGGGGCCTTCGACGATAGGGCCGTAGCGGCGCAGCACGAGTAGAACTATAATCAATCCGTGAGAAAGAATGGCTCCAGGGCCAGGGGCAGTAAGTTAGCTCGCGCAAACCGAGATCACCATCATGGAATACAAGAAAATGCTTGAAACGGTGTTTGAAACAGCTGCCCGATGTGCCAAGCGCGGGGCTGGGTATTCACAGCAGAGGGTGGTACTTGATGAGGTTGCAAAGCAGTTGTTCAACAGGGATCCCTTTATCACCCCCACAAACATCAACCAAGAGCAGGTTATCCTGACGTGCTGGCACGACCTGTTCCGCGAAGGCCGTCTCTCGTGGGGCTACGACCTCGACAACCCTGATGCGCCGTTCTTTCATGTACCCATTCGCGACGACCAGGGACGCTGACAGGCTGAAGTCCGATGTGCTTGAGGGTCTCGGCGAATGGCGACCATGTTCGTCTCCTGGCGGGATGTCACCTATGAGGCGGTGGGCAGCGCGGGTCAGGGAGGAATAGGGAAGGTCTCCGTTGTGCTTGCTACGTCCGGTCCACGGAAGGGCGTGCTTTTTGCAGTCAAGCAGTTCAGTCCGGATTCCCACGCGAAGGAAGCCTGGAAGCAAAGTTTCATGCGAGAAGTCCACGTATTGAGGGACTGCGATCATCCCGCAATCGTGAAGGTATTCGACGAGGGCATGCTAGAAGACGACCGGCCGTTCTTTATCATGGAGTACATTCCCTGCAATTTGTGGGAAGCGATGCAGGATGGCAAACTGGATGAGTTGACGAAGCTGAGCATCGTCATGCAGTTGCTTTCCGCATTGGCGTACCTATCCCGCCGCAATCCCTATGTAGTCCACCGGGACATCAAGCCGAAGAACATCTTCCTGAAGGCAGGGACCTGCGTGCTTGGCGATTTCGGCCTCATTTTCCAGGACGTGGAGCATGCCCAACAAAGCACTTCTGGTTTATCCATCCCTGCAATGGCCCAGATGTACCGAACGCCGGAGCTGGTAGCATTCCACAAAGGAGGGCCGAAGCCACCTCCCGCCAGTGATGTATTCCAGCTGGGCCTGGTAGCGGCCGAACTCTTCACCGGTAAGAACCCGCTGCGCCACGCTGGTCCGGCGAAACCGATCGAGTTGGACCCGTTGGGAGATGTCCCTGGAGCATTGGGCCAGCCTGTAAAGTCGCTGCTTGAAGAGATGCTCATCATGGACACTGCATCGCGTCTATCTGCGGACCGCGTGCTTTCCCGTTGGCTTGATCTGTATCGCACCGCGGTGCGGCGTGAAAACACTCGCCAGCGTACTGCCAAGTATCAGCAAGTTGCGCCTGAAAAACCTCCCAAAGATCCCCCTGCGTAATAGCGACGTGACACCCTGGTGGCCCGATTCAAAGCCGTGCGGGAAAGTCAGAAGTTGACACTGGACGAGGTGGCTGAGCGCATGGCGACCGACGCGCCGGCACTGTCCCGCTTGGAAACGGGCAAAATGCTGAACCCCACGCTGCATCAGTGGGCGGAAGCAATGGGGCGGAAGCTGGACGTTGATTTGTCGTCGGAGTGACCGGCGAGGGACGCAATTCTACAATACGATTTGGTAGACTCGTTGAATCGAGTTACGTCCCCTTTTACCCCCACTGCTATCCGACCAGAGGAAATCCACTCTGGGACCAGAGAAAACCATGAAATTCCCGTTTCACGTCACCTTGTTGACTCTCATCCTCGGCCTCTTAATCCTCACAGGAACGGCGATCGGCGTCACTTACCACCGCAACAACCGTCACACGATAGAGAACCTGTCGCAACAGGTTCTCGGACAGACTGAAAAACGGATCGATGAGCAGGTTAACAGTCTCCTGTTCACGGCCATTGAGCAATGCGAGCTGAACCGCGACCTGCTGGAGTTGCGCCAGCCTCGGCCGGCCGATTTCCCCCGCTTCGCCACCTACTGGGTCAAGGTGTTGCAGCAGCACCACTATTTCACCTACTTCGGCTTCACCCTGGCGGAAACGGGAGAGGGGTGGTATGTCAAGCGCGATGCCAAAGGCGAACTCCTCGTTGTCGAATCTCGCTGGGACAAGCAAAAGGGCCAACTCGAGGTGCGGGAATTTGCGGCGGCTGACTATGAAGACGGCAAGGGAGCCAGGTTTAGCCCTGACTTCACGAAAGATGACCCCCGGCTGGGGGAGTGGTATCTCCCCGCCAGCAAGGCCGAAAAACAGGTGTGGACAGAAACGTACATGCTGCCCGGCCGCAAGGGGAAACCGGACAGGCCCGGGTTGACCTGTGCCATCCCGGTGAAGAATCCCAATGGGACGTTGCGCGGTGTGCTCAGCCTCACTTTTGAGCTTCACCATCTCTGTGACTTCCTCAAAAAGATGGATATCGGCGAGGGGGGCTTTCCCTTCATTGTTGAGTACAAGACCGACGACAACCACACGCGCAGTGTGATCGCGCATCCTGACCCGGCCATCCTGCTGGATACTGTCACGGACTCATCCGGCAAAAGCCACACGCGGTTGGTCGCGGCGGAGGCCATCGGCGATCCGCTTATTCGCTCCTTCCTGGGAGCCTTGCAACAACAGCACCCGCATTTGCTGCCCAGCGCCCTGAAAGAAAAGACGGAAGCTGAATTGCAAGACCTGGCCCGGATCCGCTTCACGCACAATGACATCCCCTACCGGGGCACGTTTCGCTGTCTCTCGACGAAAGAAACCCCCGACTGGTTGATCTGTGTCGTCGTACCGGAACGCGCCATCCTCGGACAGGTCGAGAAAAGTATCCGGCAGACCGTTTTCATCGTGCTGGGCATCGGGTTTGGCGCGGTCCTGGTCAGCTTGCTGGTTGCCCTCCAGGTGGCCCGGCCGCTGCGACGCCTGGCCAGGCAGACTGCGGCGATCGGGCAGTTCCATCTGGCGGCGGAACCGGTTCCCTATTCGATCGTCAAGGAAGTGGATCGCCTTGGGGTCGCAATGGAGAACATGAAGAGGAGTCTGCGCTCGTTCCGCAAGTATGTCCCCGCGGAAGTCATTCGGGCGATGTTGGCCGCTGGGCGAGACGCCAGCCTGGGGGGAGAACTACGGACGATCACCATCTACTTTTCCGACATCGCCGACTTTACCTCGATCTCGGAGCAACTGACTCCCGAGCAGATCGTCACGCAGCTAGCCGAATACTTTGGCGCCCAGAGCAGCCAGATTCTCGAAACGCGGGGTACCGTGGACAAGTACATCGGCGATGCGATCATGGCCTTCTGGGGGGCGCCGGTTGCGACCTCGCTGCACGCTCTGGCGGCCTGCACAGCGGCGGTGCGCAATCAGGAAATAGTTCGCAACCTATGTAAGAAGTGGCAGGCCGAGAACAAGCCTCCATTCTTGACGCGCATCGGCTTGAACACGGGCGAGGTCATCGTCGGCAACATCGGCAGTGAGGCTCGGCTGAACTACACGGTCATCGGTGATCCGGTCAATCTGGCCAGCCGGCTCGAAGGCCTGAACAAGTATTACGGGAGCGAGATCCTGATCAGCGAAAGTACCTACCTGGCAGCAAAGGAGGGCGTGGTCGCTCGGCCTTTGGATTGGGTGTCAGTTAAGGGCAAGACCGCGGGCGTCCTGGTCTATGAACTTCTGGGCCTCACGGGGGAGGTGAGTCCGAGCATCGAGGAACTGGTGGACGCTTACTCGCAAGCCTTAACCAGCTATCGCAACCAGGACTGGACACGGGCGATCGATCTGTTCGAGCAGGTGTTACAGATTCGGCCTCACGATTACCCGGCACAGCTCGATGATCAAGCGCTGTAGAGATTATCAGGCGACCTCCCCTCCCGAAGGTTGGGATGGTGTTCATCGTATGGCCGCCAAGTAGACAGAAGACGTCGATGCTGCTGACAGAGAAGAACAAAGGAGAGGCGGCTCAAGCGTCCTACTGCTTGCGGTGGTAGACCGCCTTCGGCGAGACTTCCGATTGGACCAGGTCGCTCGTCGCAAAACGACGTGCCGGAGACTACGATTCCGCCGAGGGTCACATCCTTAGTCATTTCTCTTCCGGCTGTAAGATCGCTTCCCATTGAACAGCTGTCAGGAATTGAACATCCTGCACCTTGCCAACCTTTAGAATCTCTGCGTCCGCGGTGACAAGGTAGTCCGCTTTGGCGGAAAGGCCCGTTTGCACTATCGGATTGTCTTCAGAATCGCCGGGAATATGATCGGCGATGGCCGGAGGCAGGTCCACGAGTGTCGCCAATCGAAGAACCGCGTTCCGCGCCAGAATTGCAAATCGGGAAGTCCGCTTCAGCCCGTCTACGAGCGTCCGCACCAGTTCGTCGAGGATGTATTCCGACACGAACAACCGAACGCGTTGGCGAACCGCGCGGTCGATCAGGCGATGCCGGTATCCATTCCGCATGGTGCAGTAGGATACTCACATCATGGTGTCAGGAACGACTTTCACGGCGGCGCTGCTCCCGAACCACGCGGTCGATGTCCTCGTCTGTGAAGCCAGCCCGCTCGAATTCGGCTGTCGTTCGCACCAGTTCCTTGTCCCACAGTTCTCGTTCGAGCCGATCCAACTCCTCGCGGAGTGCCAGGAACTGGTCCTCATCGAGCTGGGCGGCGGCAGCCACAATCTCGGAAATGGTGGACATCGGAACCCTCCAGCGTTATTCCATTCCCCTCAATAGACCATACTCACTCTTACGCCATAACACAATCGTTCCCGACCCGTCATGCGGCGTCGAAACGCCCCCTGGCGGCATACCCAACGATTCTCCGCATCGGCGGTGAGAAACCACTCACGCCGCCCGGTGCAACATCGCCAGCTCCACGACCGCGCCGGCATCGGTTGCGGCGCCACCTGCCGTTTCGTCGTCAGGCTGAAACCGAAAAAGGGGTCAGGTTAACTCTCGCGCGCGCACGGCCCCTGACGGCCGATCACAACAGTGACTGGGGAGGTTTTTGAAAACTTAACTTGACCCCTTGTCGGCTCATTTCGCGGATCTCCATCGCAGTGTCGCCTGCCACGCACCCGGGAAAGAAAGGGATGAGCTCCACCTGCGTCCTCTTTTCTTTTCTCTGATGGCTCTCAACCCGCTTTGTGAATTCTGGCGTCGAAGAGCTTGCGGTCGGCAATGCCAAAACCTTCGAGGGTGGTTTGGACATCGGCTAGGTGAAAGTCCAGCAGGTGGTCGCCATCGGGAAAGTCGGGCAGCATGATCCACGCCCCGGACGCCTTGTGTTCGTAGACGCGCGTGGCCGGCTCCTCCGTGACCACGCGGCAGGAAAAGCCCAGCCCCCGCAAGACCGTGTCGATCTGCCCGTAGGTGACTGCGGTTCGTTTCATACTGCCCCTCCGCTCACTTGACCCCATGCTTCCCATTTGAGATCGCGCGATATCGAGACGGCCCGACCATTCACTCTTTGGCGGCCTGGCACGCGCACCCGCACAGTTTTCGCGCCTTGTTTCGGTGGCCGACCGCTGTCTCGTCGGAAGTACGCCTGGACGTGAAGCCAGTACGCCCGTCTCCGGGACGCATCGAACACGACCAGGATGACCGGGCGCGACTCGCGCGTCCAGAGGTTGTAGTCGCGAATATCAACGTCGAAAGCATAGCCGGTACCGATCCGTTTCAGCGTTTCAGCCGCCTTGAGCTGAAGATTGGTCAACCCCGGCTCAAGATACCCCTGTTCATCGAAAGTGGACAGGAACAAGTCGTAACCGTAGTCGCGCTCGACGCGCTGCGCCATGTGTCCCTCGTCGATGAGGAACCGTTCGACGTGGTTGACGCTCTGATCGGCGATAACGTGTTCGCGTGTCCGCCGCTTTCGTGGACCGAAGTTCGTTCGTGCCATGTGTCATCCTGACCGCTGGTTGCTTCTGTGCATCTATCTCCAGCGTAACAACCCGCGTCGCTTCACGCTGCGCTAAACGGCAGCAGTCACCGACCATGCGGCCATTGTTCAGCGGCGCCTCGTCGGGGCGGTGCGGTAGAGCCAGCCGGCCGGCTCTTCCGGCACGCCGCCGCGACCAGCTTCCAGGGCCTGCACGAGCGCGGCTTGAACGACGTCCTCGACGAGACCAAGCCGGTGCACGCCGAGCGACCGGGTCAGCACGGCGCCAAGCCGGCCGAATTCGTGGCGAAAAAAGTGCTCCAGCAGGCGCCCGGTTCGCTCAGGCGTAGCCGGCCATTTCGCGGATCTTGATCGCCGTGTCACCCGGACACGCACAGGCAATCGCCACGTGTCATCCGTCCGATTACCGCCTACGATGTTCCCGAGCCGATGGAGTAGTATCATGAAGCCGACGATCAAGCCGAAGCGCACCCCCGAACAGCGAGCCGAGGAAGAAGCCGTCCGCCGCCATCACGCGGCCAACCCAGTTCGCCAACCGCCGCCCGGTGCCATCAATCGGCAGAGTTTCACGGCGATTTTGTGCCTGGTGGCCCGATTCAAAGCCGTGCGGGAAAGTCAGAAGTTGACACTGGCCGAGGTGGCCGAGCGGATGGGAATCGACGCGCCGGCCCTGTCCCGATTGGAAACGGGTAAGATGCTGAACCCCACGCTGGCCACGCTGCATAAATGGGCGGAAGCACTGGGGCAGAAGCTGGATGTTGATTTGTCATCGGCGTGACCGGCGCGGGACGCGGGACGGTAGTACGACTTTGTAGACTCGTATTATCGAGCGGCGTCCCCTTTTTCTTCCCCCGCCCGAACCCTACTCGGCTGCGCAAGGGCCGCACGAATGAAGACGTTCGTATCGAGGATGGCGGTGACCATGTCACCTTCCGCCACGAACGGTCTTCAAGGCGCTCTGGATATTCCGTTCGACCACGGTTGCCGGCACGCGTTCGCCGGCTGCCCACGCTACGCAGTTGTATCGCTCATCGCGTGGGCTTGTCACACGGAACGGAGACGTGGCAGACGAAAAAGGGGACGCACCTCGATAAGACGATTTTCATATTCGTATTATCGAGTTGTGCCCCTTCCCCCCCTCCTTCTTCCCACGGCTACGCTCCCGGAGCTGCCGGCGGACTGGCCGAGCCATCCTCGGCTGGCGAGCTGCCCACATCCGCAGGAGGAGTCGGCGGCGCGGGCAAAGCGGCAGCGACCTTTGCCAGGATCGTGTTCTGCACCGACGTGGGAACGATTCCCGCCACGTCGTGGATGTCGCCGCCCCAATCTGCGTCAGCCACGTACAGACAGCGGCACAGCGGCGGTTCAATCCCGTGCGCGGGTGGCCCTGTGCATGCCACGGCAACAACACGTGATCTTCAGGCAACGAATCTTTGAGCCGGCTTGAGATCGCGATCACGTCGAAAGGCTCCGTGGAACTCAGCCGCTCCGTTGGCGTGACGATGACCGCCGGCCGCAATTTGCGGATGCCGTTGGCGTCGGCGATCTCCGCCCAGACAATAGCGCCCCGTGGCCAGACGTGAAGCCATGCGGATGTTCCCGGCGTTCAGAAGGGTTTCGGTTCGTCGCCGTCGAACCACTCCTGGGGCGGCAGGAGCGTCTTGCGTGCCTGGTCCCAGTCGATTTGTGCGGTCAGCTTCTGCATTTTCTGATGTGCCACGGTCTCCCGGACCAATTCCAGGTATTCGAGGGGGATGACCGCGGCCAAATCCTCGCCGTTGCGGCGCACGATCACCGGGCGACCGTCGGCCGCAACCTGGGTGAATACGTCCGAATATTCCTGGACTACCTGCGGCTCGTCGACGCGGCCTGGTTCATCCAGCAAGATTGGCAACATCATGATTCATCCCTCCAGCCACAGGCTTTTGTCTTCTGGCCGCAGCGGTCTGATCCTTATCTATTGTACACGTTCCATGACGATGTGGGTCGCGGCGTCACCCACCGGCTACTATCCTTTGAGGATCGCATGTTTGTCAAGCGCGAGGGGCGCATCAAAAGAAGTAGCTCACGCCGCCCGCTGCAATCTCGCCAGCTCCACGACCGGCGTCGGCATCGGTTGCGCCGCGGCGACCTTGACCGTCCTCGCCCCTCTGTGTAATAATAGTGACAGAAATTTATATCTATCACCCTATTTACCCATGCCCGAACGCTCCACCGCCGCCGACCGCGTCCTGAAACTCGCGCACCAACTCGGAATGCTCCGGGTGCGGGATCTGGCGTCCCACGCGCTACATCCAGAGAACCTTCGCCGACTCTGCGAGCGAGGTTTGCTGATCCGGACCGGCCGCGGGCTTTACATACCGGCAGACACCGCGGCCACGGAGCACCACACGCTGGTCGCGGTGGCCAAGCGCCTGCCAGGCGGGGTCGTCTGTCTGCTTTCCGCGCTGCAATTCCACGGCCTGACCACCCAGCTTCCCTTCGAGGTGTGGCTGGCCGTGAACGGCGCCGTGGATCGCCGAACGCGGCGCCCCAAGACGGCACCGCTTCCCCTGCGCCTGGTCCGTTTCTCCGGGCCGGCATTCACTTATGGGATCGAGGAGCATAAGGTTGAGAGCGTCCGGGTGAAAGTCTACAGCCCCGCCAAGACCGTGGCGGATTGCTTCAAATTCCGCAATAAGATCGGTCTGGACGTCGCCCTGGAAGCCCTGCGCGACTGCTGGAAGCAGCGCCGGGCCACGATGGACGAACTCGACCAGGCCGCCCGTGTCTGCCGCGTCGCCAACGTCATGCGGCCGTACCTGGAGTCGGTGGTGTGAAGAAAGATAAGCCCCGCAACCTGGCTGCGTCGGTGCGCGACCGGTTGCTGCAGTTCGCCAGGAAGCAGAACGAGGACTTCCAGGGCCTGCTGACGCGCTGACTGCCTCGAACGGCTGCTCTATCGGCTGAGCAAGTCGCCGCACCGGGAAGGCTTTGTCCTGAAAGGGGCCTTGTTGTTCGCCCTCTGGAGCGAGCGGCCCCATCGGCCGACGAAGGACCTTGACCTGCTCGGCCAGGGCGAGAACTCGGTCGAGCGGTTGGAACAAATCTTCCGAGACCTGTGCGTGCTGCCGGTCGAGGACGATGGTCTGACCTTCCATCCGGAAACCATCAAGGCCGAGCGGATCAAGCAGGACGAAGAGTACGAGGGAGTACGTGTCCGCTGCGAGGTGCGGTTGGGCAACGCCCGCGTCGGGCTTCAGGCGGACGTTGGCTTCGGTGACGCCGTGACACCCGAACCTATGGCTGTCAGTTATCCCACCCTTCTGACTTTTCCCGCGCCCGAGCTTCTCGCCTATCCCAAGGAGACGGTCGTGGCCGAGAAGTTTCAGGCGATGGTGATGCTTGGGATCGCCAACAGTCGTATGAAGGACTTCTATGACCTATGGGTCCTGGCGCAGCAGTTCGCGTTCCAGGGACGGGTACTCTGTGGAGCGTTGCGAGCGACCTTTGAACGGAGGCGAACAGGTCTTCCGGGCGACGTGCCACTGGCACTATCCGCAACGTTCTCCAGCGACAAGGACAAGCTTCGGCAGTGGCAAGCATTCATAAAGAAGAGTAAACTCGAAACGGAAAACGTGGGGCTGGAGCGGGTGACGGCCGTGCTTCGGGATTTCCTGATGCCACCGGCTACGGCATTGGTCAAGGGCGAACCATTCGAGAAGACCTGGCCCGTTTCCGGGCCATGGTCAGCCGGGAAACTCGGGGCTGCAGGATGAAATTATCAGTTGAAACGCTCCGTCAAGATAGGCATCCACCACGCGGGCCGAAGGTGAAACGGGGCGATGGGCCGCACGAATGAAGACGTTGGGATCGAGGATGGCGGTGACCATGCCACCTTCCCCGCGGACGGTCTTTTTGGAGGGAATTTTACAGGAAAAACCTGCGCCGAGAAACCACTTATGCCGCCCGGCGTAACATCGCCAACTCCACGACCGGCGTCGGTATCGATTGCGCCACCGCCTGCCGTTTCGTCGTCAGGCTGAGCACCGCCGGCAGCAGCACCAGCGCCGTCAGCATCGAGCAGCCGACGCCGAGCGTCAGGATGAACCCCAGCCCGGCCAGGCCGCGCTCCGTCGAGATCATCAGCGTGCCGAAGCCGATCATCGTCGTCAGCGCCTTGACGAGCACGCCGCGGCCGATGGCGTGGCTGACGCCGCCGCGCGCCCGGTCGCGCGGCGCAGCAGGTAATCGTGCAGGACGTGGACGCCGTTATCGACGCCGACGCCGAGGATCAGCGGAAACGCGATCATGTTCGCCGGGTTCAGCGGGAAATTGCAGCAGCCCCATCACGCCCAGCGTCAGCAGCACGCCGAGCAGCAGCGGGGCCAGGGCCAGCAGCGTGTGGCGCAGACTGCGGAAGTCGAGCAGCAGCACCGCCACGATGACCAGAAACGCATACAAGCCGGCCCGGATCAGGCCGTCCTTCATCGCCTTCAGCCCCTCGACCGTGCCGAACGGCTTGCCCGTCGCCTCGGGATCGACGTCCTGGATCTCGCTCGTGAAATGCTCCAGCGGCTCGAAGTCCCACAGGCAGTCCTCGGGCGAAGACGCGCAGCAGCCATTTGCCGCTCTGGCTGACGTAGCGCTCGCGCAGCGACGGCGGCAGCTCGTCCACGGTGATCGGCTGCCGGCGTCGACACGTCGCGAGCTGGTGCAGGTCCTCGGCCAGATCCTGAGCCAGGCGTTCGTCGAACTCGCTGCAGCCGTTCCGCGTCGGCGCCTGTCGAGCCGGGTCGTGCAGCTCTGCCGCAGACCGTGGCGAACTTCAGTCGGACAGCGAGGACGTCGGTCCGCGGCTACCAGCGCGACGAGGTCTGCCGCAGTCCGGCGACTGTTCGGGCCGCTCGTGCGGGATGCGGGCGTGCGCGTGTCGGCAATCCGGCCAGGCGTTTGTGGATGTCGCGCCAGCGTGGCGATCTTCGCTGTCCTGGTCCGGCGGCACCAGCGTGGCCACCTCGATGACCTGGCTCACCTCCGGCAGCTTCTCGTAGCGTGCCTTCAGTGCCAGTGCCTCGGCCGGCGCTGTCGCGGTAACTGAGAGCGTGCCAGCTGGCGCCGGCCGTGTGTTCGATCAGGATCATCTCCCACTTCACCGACTCCAGGTCGGCGGCTTGCAGGTGCAGCAGGTTGTGATCGTAATCGACGCGGCACGGCACAGAGCGCCAGCCCGCCGACGACCGCGGCGGCGACGACGCACACCCAGCCGGGACGGCGCATCAAGCCGGGCAGCCAGCGACGCCCGTCGAGTCGCGTCGATGCGGCGGCGTCAGCAGACGGCCGATCGCCCGGTTTGCCCAGCCAGCGACCGCCGAATCGTGCCGGCGGTCGAAGAGCATCAGCAGGGCAGGCAGCACGGTGAAGCAGGCGAAGGCGCACAGCAGCACGCCGCAGCCGGCGATCCAGCCGAGTTCGGCGACGGCCTTGAAATCGGCGAAGATGGCCGCGAAGAAAGCCAGGGCCAGCGTCGCCGCGGCCGTCAGGTTGCCGATGGCGACGTGCGTCGTCGTGTGCAGCAGGGCCGCGCGGACGTCGGCCCCGAGACGCCGCGCCTGCTCGTAGCGCATCACCCAGAGCACGCCGTAATCGCCCATGCCGATGAGCATGACGGCGAACGTGGCCGACAGGATGTTGAGATGGCCGACCGTCAGCGTCGTCCAGCCCATCGCCCAGGCCGTGCCGACCAGCAGCGTGCCCACGGTCAGCAGCGGATACCAGACACTGCGATAGACGAGGAAGAACAGCAGCGTCACGCCGCCGATGGCCAGCCAGGACGCCAGCCGGGTGTCGTGCTCGGCGGCGGCCATCTCGTCGGTTTCGAGCACCGGCATCCCGGTCAGGCCGAGCTCCAGGTCCGGATAGTCCGCGCGGACCGCCGGCGACGATGCCGCGCATCGCCTCGACGCTTTTCTGGGCGGCGGTGAACGAACCGTGCTTCCTTCACCGGCCGCACCAGCAGAAACGCCAGCGTGCCGTCGCCGCTGAAGAAGTACTGCGGCTCGGCCAGGTAATCGGTCTGTCCGTCGCATGTCCCGGCACCACGCCGCCCCACGGATTGGCGTAGTTCTTCGGATCGTCGAGCGTCGCCCTCGCGGCCTGGCCGACGGCCAGGAGCTGGGCGAAGAACGCCTCGTCGTCCTTGGCTGAGCGGCTGCGCCCGATTGCGTGCGCCATTAGTCGGGCCTGAGCCTCGATCAACAAGCCGTTGATGCCGACATCCTGCCATGCCAGCGACCCGATGCCGAGCAGCATGTGTCATGTCGTCGCTGGAAATGTGGCGGCGAATGGCCTCGATTTCGTCCTCGGGCAGCAGGAGGAGGGCGCGATTGCGCAGGTGGCGCAGGTCGGCCTTGTAGAAGAGGCGATCGAACAGTTCGCGGCTGCTCGCGTACTCGTGCCGGCCACGGCTTCGACGGCTTCCTTCATCCGCTGGCGATCTGCCGCCACGGACGACGACGACGATGTCGTCGTCGTCGCCGAACTCGGCCAGGTACTGCTGCCAGCGTTTCTGATAATCCTTGTCGGGGCTGAGGAGGTCGTTGCGCGAAGTGTGGTATTGCAGGCGAGCGGCGGCGGCGACGACGGACAGGACACACAGGGCGAGGGAGCAGACGAGAACGGTGCGCGGCCAGCGGCAAACGGTGCTGACGAGGGTGACGAGAAGTCGGCGCGTTGGGCCGGCTCCGCGCTCGGCGGGATCGGAGTTCATGCGTCCGTGCCTCTTCCAGTTCCGTTCGGTCCCCGTCCGTTGAGGCCGAAGCGGGCGGAGTGTAGGCGAAAACTACGATTCGTGCAAGGGGAAGGAGACGCGAGCAATCACATCATCTTCCCAGGTTGCCGTGAACCCTTGAACGGCTCCAAACGTTCTTCTCCAGCCACAACGCCCAGTCACGGAGTGCAGCCGCCGCGACTCGGTGGTAGGCGCGACGACTGCTGTCATAGACGCCAGCGGCCAAGAGACGATTAGGTTCAGTCTTCAGATCCTGGAGGATTCACGAAGGGATCCACTTTGCGCTCACGATGCGACGATCGACTCCAGGAAGAATCACGCCGAGAGACACTCCATCGGAAGCCCGGAGTAATCGCTACGGTCCTCTCGATTCGGGTGGTTCGCATGGGTTTTCCGGGAACGGGTCTGGAGAAACAACTCCGTCCGGTCGATGACAAAATCAGTGGCCGCACATCGGTCGTGGTCCGACCCTGGGCAGAACCGTCGGTACACCTGCGGGGCATGGTCGTGTACCTTCGCGGGAAGGGGTAGAAACGCATCATGAGCGACCACGGGTCCTGGGAAAGTCTGTTGATCTGGACCGTCCAACGGTTGAGGCTTCCCTTGCAACTTTCCCTGATCGTGTCGCTGACTAGTTGCCATTCGGTCGGCCCGGCGGAGCCGCCGTTGGCCCAGGCACGCCTCGCCGCCTCACCTATCTCCGGCGGCTCCGTGGTGACGCTCAACCTGCCGGAGAGTGTGCAGGCGGCACTTGCAGCGGCAGCCCCGAGTTGCCGCTCGTCGGGCCAGTCTGGCCGCTGCGGAGGACGGAAAACGGGCGTTGGAGTCGATGCGCTTCCCCGCCTCTGGACCCTCAGATACCCATTCGCCGCCGTCAAGCCAGTCTCGGTGCCATCGCCGCTGCCTCCGCTCTGGATCGGGCCGAGCGCGAGGCGGTGTACGCCGTGACGCGCTCCTCACTTTACGGTGCTTTTTGCCCGTGAGCAGGAACAAGTTGCCGGCAGTGTCGTCGAGCGTCTGACGGCCACGCGGGATGCCGCCCAGCAGCGCTCAAGGCCGGTGCCAGGGATGTGTCCGCCACCGACGTGATCGAACAGTCGTTTATTTGCGTCTTGCCGAGACCCGGCGGACTCAGGCGAACCAGGGAGTAAAACGGGCTTTGGTCGCTCTGCGCGAGGCAATCGGGCTGGGGGCTGAAGTCTCCCTGGATGTACACCCAGGACGACTTCCGGAACCCGAGACCAGCCCCAACCGGGACGAAATTGTGGCCTGGGCTTTGGGACGCCGCAGCGAGTTGGTCCAGGCCGGTACTTCGCCCAGGTCGCTCGTCTGGAAGTCGATGCGCAGTCAACGAGTATTGGCCAGCGGATGCCGACGTTCGCGGCCGGCACGGACATTCACGCCCTCCAGGTTCCGCAGGAATCCAACGAGACGGACTATCGGCCCGGGGCGGTCCCACCCGAGATGCCGACGCTTCTCATTGGTACGAGACCGGAACGGATGAAACACTGGCCAGACCCTCAGGCCCCGGGCGGGGGCCGTTGTCGAGACCACTCGGAACCTGATTACCCTGGAAGCCGAGGATGCTTTTCTGCGCTGGGAGGAGTCGTCGCGCTCTCGCTCGGCAGGCACGAGAGGCCGCGGAAGTGAGCGAAAAGATGGCCGATGATCTGACGAAGGATTATACCGCTGGGTTAAAGGTCCGGGTGGAAGAGGTCGTCAGCGCGCGCGTCCTCGCGTCCCAGGCCCGGTCGGAGTACAACCAGTTCCTCTACAAGCAAATCATCGCCCTGGCGGATCTGGAGCGCATCACCGCGGAGGGTTCTCGCGGGACTAACGCCAGTACCATCTCGACCCGCGGCGCCGTAGGTCAGACATTCCTGTCTGACCTACTCCACTTTGGTATTCTCCACGGGATACGCCTTCCGCGTCTCGGCCAACACTTTCGCAAAGTCCTCGGGAACCACCTCGAAGCCGGTGAGCCGGGATAGAGTCAGCAACATCTCACCCTTTTCTTTGCGCTTGGCGTTCAATAGGCAGTCCTTGAATCGTCGAAGCGTGGGCTCGTCCAGAGTCGAGCCGTAATATGCCACGACTGTGGAAGGAAACGGTTGCGAGCGAGCCACTTCTTTTAACTGGTTGAACCGACCAGGCTTCCGCCGCTTGAACGCCTCGAGCGCCGCTCGATCGACCACGATGGCCTGTCCGGTCCCGTCCACGACGTCATCGAGGGCATCCTCGACATTGTCCGGAGTAGTGATCTTCGAGAAAAAGCCGTCCGCTTTCTTGTTGATGGCCATGCTCTGCCTGTCCACGAACAGACGCAGGAACGCCTTACCCGTGACCGGCACGGCGAGGGTCTGCCCCCGAAGGCCGGCGAGATCCGTGGCTGGGTTGTCGCGTTTTGTCAGAACTAAGGCGACGGGATAACGGTCCACGTTGACCGCTACGACCAAAGGTTTCAGGTCGGGATACTTCTCCTGCGCCCATGCGAACTCATAACCATTAAAGACTCCCAGGTGATACTGCCCCTTCGCCAACTTGTCCGCCAGATTTTGCCATTTCTCCTGGCCGACGATCTCATTGTTTAGCCCCGTCTCATCCTTGATGAATTGATGCAGTGTTTCCCGACCGGCCTTCTCCTTGGCATCATCCCCTTTGCCGGTCAATGTCCCGGTCGAGCCGATGCGAAGCACGCTCATCTTGACCGGTTGCCCGTTGACCGTCGCACTCGAAATTGCGACGATGGCGGTCAGGGCGAAAACCAACAGGACATTACCAGTACGGAGATGCTGAAGTAATGATGGCGCGAAGTCATGATTGTGGTTCCCGTGATCGTTAGTTTGGGCGAGATAAGGGATTTTTTCCGTGCGACTAATTCTACGATGAACCGGCCGCTGCGTCGGTTGGCCACAGTAGAAGTATTCACACGGCAGACCACGACAGCAATGACTTTTTTTCCGGATTTGCAATCTGTAACAAAGTTTACATCCACTCCCAAGAACAAATTGCCCAGAATCCCAAATCGTGTAATGAAATCGCACTCCTAATCCAACCGCTGGTGATAGCGCTTGACGCCGATCGTCAACACCACCGCCGTGAACAGCGCGATGGGCCACAACTCCGGGAGAACGGCATCGAGGCCGTTGCCCTTGAGCAGAATGCCGCGAACGATCCGCAGAAAATGCGTCAGCGGCAAGATTTCGCCGACCGTCTGCGCCCAGACCGGCATCCCGCGGAACGGGAACATGAATCCCGACAGCAGGATCGACGGCAGAAAAAAGAACAATGCCATCTGCATGGCCTGGAGCTGGTTTTCGGCGAGCGTCGAGAACGTGATGCCCACCGCCAGATTGCGCCACGATGAACAACAGGACCGCCGCCAGCAGCAGGTCGAGACTGCCGGCCATCGGCACCTGAAACAGAAATCGGCCGGCGACGAGAATCAGCGTGACCTGAATCAGCCGACCAGGATGTAGGGGATGATCTTGCCGATCAGCACCTCGAACGGGCGCGTCGGCATGGAGAGCAGGTTCTCCATCGTGCCGCGCTCCCGTTCGCGCGTGATCGCCAGGGCCGGTGATCATCACCATCGTCATGGTCAGAACCACGCCCATGAGACCGGGCACGATGTTGTACTGCGTGATGATTTCGGGGTTGTAGACGGGCATGGACTGCGCAGATCGACGGGGCCGTCGGACGCCGCCAGAGGGGCGAGCGGGCCCTTGAGATCGTTCTGCAGCGCGGTGGTGAGCACGTTGTTCAGAGAGCCGAGGGCGTTGCCGGTGGCGGCGGGATCGGTGGCGTCGGCCTCGACCAGCAGGCGGGCCGGTCGCCGCGCAGAAGATCGCGGCAGAAGTTCTCCGGGATCGTTGACCACGAACGAGCACTTCGCCGCGGGCCAGCGCCTCGTCCGCCTCCGGCTCCGTCTTCATCTGCCGGACGAAATCGAAGTAAGCTGCTGTTCTTGATCGCCTGGACGATCGTGCGGCCGTAGGGCCCGTGATCGGCCAGTACACCGCGGCCGGCAGGTGCTTGGGATCGGCGTTGATGGCGTAGCCGAACAGCATCAGCTGCATCAGCGGGATGCCGATCATCATGGCGAACGTCAGCCGGTCGCGCCGCATCTGGATGAATTCCTTGACGACGATCGCCCAGAACCGCGCCGGTGAAAATTGCGATAGTGTCGGTTCATGACGGATGGTCCTGTCGCCTCGTCCATCAGGTGAATGAAGACGTCCTCCAGTCCCGAGTCGATGCGTCGCCACTCGTAAGCGTCGTTGCGGAACGGCGCGATGGCCGATTCGAGCGCGGCGGCATCGTCGCCGCTGACATGCAGCGTGGTGCCGAACGCCACGGCCTGCTGCACCCCGGGCCGGCCGCGGAGTGCTCGGCCAGCTGAATCAGATCGGGACCGGTGACGGACCAGGTGGTCAGATGGGCGTGTTCGATCACCTCGGCCACGGTGCCGTGGGTGAGCAGGTTGCCGCCGAAGATGTAGGCGAGCCGATGGCAGCGCTCGGCCTCGTCCATGTAGTGCGTGGTGATCAGGAACGTCAGGCCCTGCGCCGGCCAGCTGGTGGATCTCTTCCCAGAATTCGCGCCGCGCCTTGGGATCGACGCCCGCCGTCGGCTCGTCGAGCAGCAGCAATCTGCGGCTGGTGGATCAGGCAGGCGGCCAGGGCGAGGCGTTGTTTCCAGCCGCCGGAAAGTTCGCCGGCCAACTGGTGCTGGCGGGCGGTCAAACCGAGCCGATCGAGGCTGTCGCGCACCGCCTGCGCCGGTTTTTCACGCCGTACATGCGCGCGACGAAATCGAGGTTCTCGGCGATGGTCAGGTCCTCCCAGAAGCTGAAACGCTGCGTCATGTAGCCGACCTCGCAGCTTGATGGCCTCGCTCTCGGCGATCACGTCATGGCCGAGGCAGGTGCCGCTGCCGGCGTCGGCGCGGAGCAGGCCGCACAGCATGCGGATGAAGGTCGTCTTGCCGCTGCCGTTGGGGCCGAGAAAGCCGCAGATCTCGCCGCGGCGCACCTGGAGATCGATATGGTCCACGGCGGTGCGTTTGCCGAACCGCTTGGTCATGCCGCGCACGTCGATGGCAAGATCGGCACTCATGGCATTTTCATCCGCAGATTTCGCAGATTTCGCAGATGCATGATTACGATTTTTTTAATCTGCGAAATCTGCGAAATCTGCGGATCAAGGATCGAATTGCACATCGACGGGTTGACCGGGATGCAGTTTGGCCGCGGTTTCCGGATCGAATACCGCCTCGATCATGAAGACCAGTTTGCCGCGGCTCTCCCGACTGTAGATGACGGGCGGCGTGTATTCCGCCCGCGGCGAGATGAAGCTCACCTTGCCGGCATACGGCTCCGGGACGCCGTCCACCGTGACGCGCACCGGATCGCCGGGGTGGATCGAGCCGACTTGCGTCTCGGAAACGAAGGCCCGCACCTTGACGTTCTGCGGCGGCAGTAGGGCAATGACAGGCTTCCCGGCGGCGACCCACTCGCCCTCGTAGTAGAGCACGTCGAACACCACGCCGTCTTTCGGGGCGGTCTGACGCTTCTGGTTGAGGTCCCAATCCGCCTTGGCCAGTGCAGCCTCCAGGGCACGTTGGTTGGCCTCGGCCATCTGAATCTGATCGCTGCGTGCGGGCAAACGGGCGGTCTCCAGGTCGGCTGCCAACTGAGCAACGCGCTGACGATCCTGCTCGAGTGTGCAACGAGCCCGGTCAACGTCTTCCACCGCCGCTCCACCGGAAGGGAGCAACTCCTGGCGCCGGGCCAGGACCTTTTCCGACAGGGCGACCGCCGACCGGGCTTGCTGAAGTTGAGCCTCCATCGAAGCAATCTCCGAAGGCCGTTTGCCTTTGCGGACGTCTTCCCAGTTGTACCGGCCCTGTCTGAGTCGCCGCTGCGCCTCGTCGTAGGCGGCCTTTTCCGGACGATCGTCCAGGTTGAAGAGCGGGTCACCCGCCTTCACCTGCGCCCCCCGTTGGACGTACAACTTCTCCACGGCACCCCCCGTCGGTGCGGCGACGTACACGAACTCGCCCTCGACGTACCCCTGCACGCGCTTCGGATCGGGCTTGTCGCACCCCGGCAGCAGGGAAAGCAATGCGACGGCGATGCAGAGACAGCGAATCGCCGGTCGAGGTTTCGGATCGTCGTGGGTCATGGTTTCACCGCCCGATTTGCCGTAAGCACCCCTTCGAGGAACACCGTGATAATCGCGGTAAACCCGCTCTTCGGCGTGAGGCCGAGTTCCGCCAGCCGGGGCGGGTTCATAATCGACTGGACCGCGCTCAGCAAAATCTCGATAAGCAACTCGACGCCGACGTCCTTGCGGATCCTACCCGCCCGCTGTCCGTCGCGGAGAAGTTTGCCGAAATGGCGTCGGATCAGGTCGCGGCGACGGTCCTCGACCACCTTGAACATCTCCGGCATCTCGCGCTGCATGTCCCGCAGGAACGGCGGTTGAATCTCCGCCATGTGTCCTTGCAGGCACGCCAAGAGATGATGGAGCGCCCCGAAAAGTCGACCGCGGACTCCGCCGCGATGCGCTCCAGATCCGCATCGATACGGCCGATCTTGTCGAGCAGCACGGCTTCCACGAGGGCGATCTTGCTCGGGAAACAGGCGTAGAGTGTTTTCTTGCTCATGCCGAGTTCCTGTGCCAGGTCATCCATGGTGACGTTGCGGAAGCCGTGCGCGAAGAAATGGCACCGAGCGGCAGCGATGAGCCGTTGACGCACTGGGTCTGTAAGGAGCAACTGCTGTGCCTTTATTCCCGGGGAGCGCATCAAGAACCTCACTATTCGACTGAGAACTCGGGAAACTACTTGAGTATTATCAGTTTCCAGAAACAATGTCAAGTCGTTAAGCACGCAGCGCAAGCAAGCGGACACTTGCTTGCGCTGCGTGCTCAGGTTTCAAACCACGGCTAAACGAGACGCATCATCGCACCTACAATACGGAAGATGTCCAACAGCTCACCCACTGCCGATCCCGCTGCACGGGCCGTTCTCGTCAGCGGCGGCGCCGACAGCGCCGTCCTTCTGGCCGAGTCGCTCGCCGACCATGATCGCGTCTTCCCGCTCTATGTCCGCTGCGGTCTGTTCTGGGAATCCGTCGAGTTCGCTCACCTACGCCGCTTCCTGGAAGCGGTGCGCCGGCCGTCGCTACAACCGCTGCATGTCCTGGAGATGCCGGTGCGCGATCTATACGACGCGCACTGGAGCTTGACCGGCGAAGGCGTTCCCGGCGGCGAGACGCCGGACGATGCCGTTTTTCTGCCCGGCCGCAATGTCCTGTTGCTGTCGAAGGCGATGCTGTGGTGTCATCTGCATGGCGTCGGCGCCGTGGCCCTCGCACCGCTGGAAGCGAATCCGTTTCCCGATGCGACGCCCGAGTTTTTCGCCGCCTATGAGGCCGTGGTCAACCGCGCCGTGGGCGGCGCCGTGCGTGTGCTGCAACCCTACCGCGGTTTGCACAAGACGGAGGTTCTGCGCCGCGGCCGGCATCTGCCGCTGGAACTGACGTTCTCGTGCATTCGCCCCATTGCGGAGCGCCATTGTGGGAAATGTAACAAGTGCGTCGAGCGCCGCGGGGCGTTCACTGCGGCGGGAGTAATTGATCGGACGGAATATGCCGTTTAGCTGCGAGCTTCTGCGAGCGCTCACTGCAACGCTCGCAGAAGCTCGCAGCTAAACGAAGGAGGCCCCATGTTCAGCGTGACGCGCGAGATCACCTTCTGCTACGGCCATCGCCTGCTGAACTACGACGGCAAATGCCGGCACCTGCACGGCCACAACGGCCGGGCCGTCATCACGCTGTCGGCGCCGCAACTCGACGCGCTGGGCATGGTGCTCGACTTCTCGCTCATCAAGCGTAACGTCGGCGGCTGGATCGACGACAAGCTCGATCACAAGATGCTCCTGCACCGCGACGATCCCGTCCTGCCGTTGCTGCTGGCCCAGGGCGAGCCGGTCCACGTTCTCGACGTGAACCCGACGGCGGAGAACATCGCCCGGCTGATCTTCGACTACACAGCGGCGCAAGGCTTTCCCGTCGTCGAGGTGAAGCTGTGGGAGACGGAAAGCTGCTTTGCGACGTACAGTTCCTCCCCTCGCCCCGGTACTCCGGGGCGAGGGGTCGGGGGTGAGGGGTGAGCGGTAGAAGAGTGCCTGCCACCAACCCCTCACCCCCGACCCCTCTCCCCGGAGTACCGGGGCGAGGGGAGAAGACCCATCGGATCAACGAGGATCATCATGAACCCCTACCGCCTGCCGCAGACCGTGATCCCGTCGCGCTACGATCTGCGCCTCGAGCCTGACCTCGCAGCCGCCCGCTTCACCGGCGAGGTGCGCATCGCCGTCGAGGTTCTCCGGCCGATCGTCCACATCCTTCTCAATGCCGCCGAGCTGGACATTCACAGCGCGGAGGTCACGGGGCACGGTCTGGCCATTCCCGCGTCGGTCACGCTGGCCGCCGATGAGGAACGCGCTCGATCTGGAACTGCCGTCGCTGCTCGGTCCCGGCGCGTACACGGTTCGACTGAAGTTCACCGGCACGCTCAACGACAAACTGCGCGGCTTCTACCGCAGCCGTTACAAAGGCCCCGATGGCGAATGGCGCTGGCTGGCTGCCACGCAGTTCGAGGCCACCGACGCCCGTCGCTGCTTCCCCTGCTGGGACGAACCCGCTTTCAAGGCTGTCTTCGCCTCAACGCTGGCGATCGACCCCGCCCTGCAAGCCGTCTCCAACATGCGCATCGCCGAGGAGCGCGTTGAGAACGGCCGCAAAATCATCCGCTTCGCCGACACGATGAAGATGTCTTCGTACCTGGTCGCTTACATCGTCGGTGAATTGGAGGCCAGCGATCCGGTGCCGGCCGGCTCGACGACGCTGCGCGTCTGGTGCGTGCCGGGCAAGCGCCATCTGACGAACTTCGGCCGGGCCATCGGGGCGGCGTCGCTCTCATTCTTCGAGCAGTATTACGGCCACCGGTATCCGGGCGACAAGCTCGACCTGATCGCCATCCCCGACTTCGCGGCCGGGGCGATGGAAAACCTCGGCGCCATCACCTTCCGCGAGACGGCCCTGCTCCTGGACGAGGCGTCGGCCACGCACGCCGAGAAGGAGCGCGTCGCCGACGTGGTGGCTCACGAGAACGCTCACATGTGGTTCGGCGACCTGGTGACGATGGAATGGTGGAACGGCCTGTGGCTGAACGAGGCGTTCGCCACCTTTATGGAGATGCTCGCCGTCGATGCCTGGAAACCGGAGTGGAGGCGCTGGACGACGTTCGGCGTGATCGCGCTCGGCCGCGCTGACCATCGACGGCCTGCGCAGCACGCGGCACCATCGAGTTCCCCGTCGAGGCGCCGCGCGACGCCGACGCGATGTTCGACACGCTGACCTACGAGAAAGGCGCGTCGGTGCTGCGGATGTTGGAACAGTACGTCGGTCCGGAGGTGTTCCGCGCCGGCGTCGGAGCGTACCTCGATCGCCATGCTTACGGCAGCACGCAGACGGGCGACCTGTGGCGAGGCCTCGGTGAGGCGGCGAAGCTGCCCCTGCCCGATGTGATGGACGGCTGGGTCTTCCGGGCCGGCTATCCGCTGGTCACTGCCGCGATCGGGGATGGCCGGTTGATGCTGTCGCAGCGACGGTTCATGTATCTGCCGGAAGGCGACCTGTCCGCGCAGCACTGGCATGTCCCCATTCAGGTCCGCGTCTGGTCGGGCGGCAAAAGCGAGGTGCTGCGCGTCCTGCTGACCGGTGCCGAGGCCGTGTTGCCGCTGCCGGCGAACTGGGAGGCAGTGCTGGTCAACGAGGGCGGTCACGGCTTCTATCGCGTTCGCTACAATGCGGATCTCTTGAATCGCTTATTGCAGCGCCTCCCGTCGCTGGAGGCCATCGAGCGTTTCAACCTGGTCAACGACGCCTGGGCCGCGGTGCTGGCAGGGCTGACGCCGCTGACGGATTATCTTGATCTCACGGCCCGATTGCGCGGCGAGCGCGACCGGAACGTCTGGTCGCTGCTGACGAACACTTTCCACGCCCTGAGCCGGATCGTCGAGGCGGCCGACTGTCCCGGCCTGGCGGCGCTGGTGCGCGATCGTGTCGGCCAAGCGGCGGCTGATCTCGGCTGGACGCCGCGACCCGGCGAGGACGAGCTGACGACGCAGTTGCGCGGCGACCTGCTGCGCATCCTCGGCACGCTGGGAGACGACCCGGCGACCCAGGCGAAGGCCGCCGCGGTTTTCGCAGGCGGCCCCGTCGATGCCGCGGTGCTGTCAGCGGTGGTACCGATCCTGGCCCACATCGGCGACGCGAGCCGTTTCGACGAGTTCGTGCGCCGTTTCAAGGAAGCGAAGACGCCGCAGGAGGAGCAGCGCTATCTCCTGGCGCTGACCGGCTTCCGCGACGCGGCGCTGATCGACCGGGCGCTGGCGCTGTCATTGAGCGGCGAGGTACGGATGCAGGATGCGCCGTTCTTGCTGCGCTCGGCTCTGTTGAGTCCGGATGCCCGGCAGAAGGCCTGGGAGTTCGTGCGCGACAATTGGCCACGGATCAACCGCGACTTTGCGACCCCCGGTTTGCGGCGCTTGTGCGAAGGGTTGATCGGACTGGCGACACCGGAATTGGAGCGCAATGCGCGGGAATTCTTCGCAAAGAACCCGGTGAACCTCGGCGGCAAGCTGATGGATCAGGACCTGGAGCAGTTGAGCCTGACAGTGCGGCTGCGCGAACGAGAAGGGGCGGCGCTGCGGGGGTATCTGTTTGGGACCCATTGATTCCGACGATCATCTATCCGCATTCATTCGCGATCAGAGTGGACTTGGTCTGGGCAGAACCAGCTTGTACGGTTGACGACGGGTTGCTGAGAAAAAGTGGTCCAGCGCATCATGTGATAGAGCTGCGAATGGAAACCGGGAGTTCAATAACCAACGTGTCTCCTTTCCCCAGGACGTGCAAATCGATTTTCTGTTGTTACTGGTGAGCACGGTTTCGATCCGGCTCACAACCGGCATGACCATTACCTCAACATGTTGATTGTAATGATCGAGCAGATCGGGCCGATCAAGCCCAACGACTCGGATGGTCCGTTCTCCGAGCGTGCTTCCGTTTTTCGGAATGGGTTCCCAGCGTGAGAGTTTTCCGCGAGGAATCAGGCAGAATTGAATGTGGTCGAGGGGATCAATCTTCCCCGCCGGATCGAGCAGCAATGACTTTTCACCGCCGGGAGGCGCAATTGTGGCCGCCAACGCGGTGCTGCCGTGAGCGAGGGGAAATTGCGTCCGTTTGTAACTGCGGTTGCATGTCGGGCAAGAAAAAAGGAGATTCTGCCACGTCCAAGCAAGCCACCAGTAGCCGTGACCCGCGGAGGAACCCGGTTTTCGATCGGCCTCCGCTTTGGGGCGGTAGTGCTCGACGTCGTTATATTTCTGTTGTTCCTTGAACTCGCAGTAACAGCATTTGTAGAATTGCCGCTTGTACAACTCCGGTTGCACTGCTTGGTAGCTGGTGCCGATCTCATCGCTTGTGGGCGCACGCAGCGCCGCGAGGGCGCCGACGCGAGCCAACTCGGTGGCCCTTATCGCGGACAAACGTCGAGGCTCCCGGCCCCGGTGGACTTGGATCATGGCCCAGGTCTCCGGGCCACAGGCTCCCAATCCGGCAATAGTCCGGCGGTCCCGAGTTGTTGCTGAATCTGCTCCATCTCGTGCTGCTGAGCGTCGGTCCGAAAAGGGTCCGCAGAAAGATAGCCGTATTTCCGCAGCGCTTCCCCCATTTCGGTCGGATAAAGCCTGTTGATGCCGAAGAAAATCCGGTACAGTTCACTACCCGTCAGCACAGCCGGAGACTGGTCGGAAGGATCGACACGGACGTTCCCATGTTGGTCCTGCGAGACTGCACAGATCTCATCCCGTTCGAGACCGGGGAGAACCATCGGCGAATGGGTCGTGACCACGAACTGCATCCGCGGGAAGGTAGCCTTGATCGCACGCACCAACCCGACCTGCCATGTTGGATGGAGGTACAAATCCAGTTCGTCGATGAGGACCAGTCCTTCCATCTCGTTCAGAGCGACGGCGTAATCGGCGTCCCAGAACTGCTGGCCGATAAGGTCCGCGATCCAGGCGATCGTAGCCTGATAACCTTGCGATAACCAAGTAGCAGGAATCTTAACCGCCTTAGCCCCAGCTTCAAACGAAAAGCGATGCCCCTCGACTAGATCCTGCGAACCTTTCGCGCCCCCTTGGCCACGCAATTCCAATGCTTTGATCCGGGGCAGCAGGTGCTCTTGGTCCAGCAACGCGTGCCGTAGAGACCTGGCGTAAGCTCGGGCGAACTCGTCTCCTTTAGCGTCGCGAAAAAGGTCCGCGAATCCAGTGCCGATGATCGGACCCTTATCGAATAGTGATGCGAGTCGCTGATATTCGGGGTCGTCCAACTTTGGCGCGTTACCCGGCTCGGGCAATCTGCGGTCCACGCCGTAACCTGAAACGAACCATTGGGACAGTCCCTTGGCACGAGCTTCAAGCAGAGAATCCATGTGTCCTCGCGGCTCAATAAAGCGCGAACGACCTGAAAACACACGATGTTCAGGCTCGATAGATAACTGTGAAAAAAGATAGGGGGGGGTCTCGGGACGGTGGTCTTCCAAGTACGGATAAATCCTAGTAGTGTGTCCGATCTCACCGAAGGTGAATTCGGCGATGATAGTGGCGGCACCAGCAGTACGCCGATCCGGGAGGGATGGAATGTTCGCTAGTTGATTCGCCCGGTCGCGGCCGCTTGCCGCTGCCGCGATCGCTTGAAGCAAAGTGGTCTTGCAAAGGCCGTTTTCGCCGACAAGGACCGTCCACATGCGGACATCGTCGTTGTTCCGTACGAACGGCAAGTGAGCGTCGCTCAACAGCTTGACGTTCTTGACGATTAAGTCGCGAATGTACATGCAGCCCTTTCCGCCACCCTGGAACTGCTTCTCGGAATGAGGAGGGGATCGTGTGACCCGACTGAGTTCAGTTTAGGCGTTTATTCGGCAGCGGAGAAGAGACCGGTCATCACGTTAGCGAAAAAACACGCGGCCCGAAACGGTAGCTTGGGCCGCGTCGTGGTCAGAGCGTCGAGCATTTACCACGCCCCCAGCACTTCCATCGCCAGTTGGCCGAGGCTCTCCTCGGTGACGGCGGCCTCTTCGCCGCACTCCGAGCAGCGGATACGGCCGCAGCCGACCAGGGTGTTGAAGATCATGTCCTCAAAGGTTTCGCCGTCGCCCAGGGCGTACCACGGACCATCGTCGGCCATGCGGTCCAACACCTCCGCCGCCGGCGTCTCCGGTGCGGCTGTGAATCGACAATCGCATTCCTGGCAGTACAGTTCAACTTGCATGGCTCATCTCCTGACGTGACCGTGGGATTGGTTCCTCGTTGCTCCTTCCTTCAGCAACCCGGATACCAATGGATATACTGTCAAGACGATTTTTCCGGACACGAATTGCATCCCTTGACAGCAAAAGGAGTTGAGATACCAGCGGAACGGTTTGCGGCAAAGCGGCGACCGTACCAGTCCAGCTACGAAGGGGGGAGAGTTGCAAAAAGGTCAAGACGAATCTACAAACCTCGAAGCCGTGCCTTCCTTCGAGTACGTCTTCCCGGCAACTTGAGGTGTTTACGCGGGATGTGAGTACGACATCTCGATATTTCCGCTTCGGCTCATTCCTCGCATCTTCCCACTGCGGCGAAGACGAGCTGCGGCCTGAGCTTCGCGCAACGTATCTTCACCAGAGGCCGCGTCCCGGAGATCGCCAGCCACCTGCCCAAACAGTTGAGGGCGTACACACTCTCCGCCCTCACAGCATCCGTCGCCAGCCCCGACCTTGCCCATCCACCGATGAGCGAGACTCTATTTAGCGTCGCGCTGCTTCATCTCCTCCGCGACCCGCGCGAAATACGCGTCCAGGGCGAAGACGTTCGCAGGAGAAGCCGAACGCGCTCCCCGGTTCTTCGAGCGCAGGGCCGCGAAGGTCGGGATGGTCATCGCGAACGCCGAGTCGTCGCCCTGGTCCGTTGCGGTCGTTCCCGACGCATGGTCGTTCGTGGCGGCCGGTGGGGTTGCCGCCGGCGCGTCCACGACGACTACGACGGGCGGCTGCGCGGACGGTGTTGGTGCCGACTCCACCGTGAGCGGATTGGCGGCTGGCGTGTCTACGACCGCGGTGAGCGGTTGCCCGTCCGTCATGGGGGCCGATGCTGACGACAGCGGATTCGCGATCCCGTCGCCGTCCGCCGGGACGTTTTCCTCAACCGCTGGCGCCAGGTTCACCGGCTGGAGCGCCGGGGATACGCCCGTCATCAGCACGGTTGCCGACACGTTGCTCACCGCGACCGGGAACATCGGCGCCGGCGAGGTAAGCGCTTCCTCGGCGCGGCCGTCGGCGGCGACCGGCACGACCGGCGGCGTCGGCGGCAACAGAGCCTCGACCACTTCCACCGCCGACACCGACTCCGACGGCGGCACGGCGGCCAACTCGGCCGGTGCAGTCTCGGCCACGCTGACTGAGACAAGCGTCGGGGCCAGAATCGTCACGATCCCGTTCGCCGAGTTGGCGCCGCCGACTGGTGCGGAGCTCAGCGTGAACGCACCCTGTGTGTCGGCGACCATCGTCGAGATGACGTTGAACCCGGTCGGGTTGACCGACGACACGAGATTGATCGCAGTCGAGCCGGGATTCGCGGTCCCGTTGACGTGGAAGTCGATCGTTACCAGGCTGCCGCCCGCCGGGTCGGTGATCGGCGTGCTGCTGAACAACGTGATGCCCAACTCGCCCATAGCCTGGTTCACCGCCACTTGCAGCGTCCAGCCCGTACCCGATGCCGGCACCGTCCCGAGTGAGACGTCCGCGGCCGACACGCTCAGCACCGCCGGGTTGTACTTCAGCGCCAGCGTGGCTTCCGTCATGCCCGCGTTGGCCGCCGGCACCGGATCGTCGATGTTCACCGGCACCGTGACGATGCCTCCCAGGCCGGCGCTCAGGTCGGTCGGGATGCTTACTGTCGGATCAGGACCCGAGGGGTTGTTGCTGGCCGGGCCGGCATACGGCGGGAGTTGCGCGGGCTGCCGCCGGTGAAGACCTGGTTGAGAATGGTGGCGTCGCCCGAGTTCATTAGGCCGGTGTCGCTGAGGTTGCCGATGATGACCGGGTCCACGATCGGGAAGGCGCCGAAGCCGCTGTCCGCCTTGCCGGCCACGCGCACGATATCCACCGAGTCCGCACTCGTGTAAGCGGAGCCGCCGAGGCCGGTCGCGTCGCCAGGGAAGGCAACCACGTGCAAGCCGTCGCTGGTGACGACCGGCACCGTTCCGCCGTCGATCGTGTTGTTCGAGCCGCTCGTCAGGTCGAAGTGCAGCAAGTCCAGCGACTTGTACTGGGCGTTGGTCGGCACCGTGGCCGTCAGACCGCCCAGCAACACCGATCCCAGTGTCCCGAGGTTTACGCCCGCTGTACTGTGGAAGGTGATCGTCGCCTGGGCGGCACTGCCTACCCCGGACGTGGTCACCGAGAAGGTCGCCCCGCTCAGGCTCGAGTTCACCGTGCCGCCGCTGATCGTCAGCAGGCTGGCGTTGTAGTCCAACGTGAAGGTGGCGTTCGTCACGTTGGCCGGCGCGTTGGGGTCGGTGATCGTGATCGTCGAACCGCTCGGAGCGAGGGAGTTGACGCTCACCGTCATCAGGCCGGGGTTGGCCACGGTGGCGGCGAACGTGACGGTGGCAGCCGACCCCGCGACCAACACGCTCACGTTGCCGGTGCCGACGTTGGCCAGCGCCGCCAGTCCGTTCTTGATGTTCGTCGCCAGCGTGGTCGTGTTGCTGTTCCAGGTGATGGCGCCCGTGCTCGAACCGTTGAACGTCAACCGGAAGGTGCCGCCCGTGACGCCGCTGCCGAACGCAACCGTCTGAGTCGGGGCCAACAGCGTCAGGTCGATCGGGATGCCCACCGCCGGACTGGAGTTGTTGGGCACGTTGATCAGGTCGGTGGTGTCCGGACCGCGGGCGAAGTCGGGCACGGTCACCACCTCGGTGTTCGCAGCCAGCGGGCTGACTGTGAACGTCGTCGTGTAGTTGCCGCTCCCGGACGTGCCGTCGCTGAGGCCGTCCAGCAACAGGCCGGCCGCCGTCTCGAACGCCTGGCTGCCGCTGACCAGCGTGGCCGTGTACGTGTCCGCCGGCAGCAGACCCCAATCGTTCGACAGCGGCAGGCCGTTGGTGCCCGCTTCGGTCGTCTTGATGAAGGTGACGGTCTGGTTGTTCGAAGAGATGACCAGCGAGCCGGTCACGGCCTTGCCAGTGGTGTTCGACACCAGCGTTACGTCGGCGGCACCGTCGTTGGAGGACGACGAATTGTAGAGGTTGATCTGGGCGGTGTTGCCGCTGTTGGTGTTGTTGAACGGCTGACTGAACGTGGCCGTGAACCCGGTCGGAGTCGCGGTGAACGAGGTCACGGCCAGGGTGACGTTGAACGCGCTGGAGTTGGCGCCCGTCAGACTACCGGTCGCGCTCTCGGCCAACTTGTAAGTGCCGGCGGTGTTGAGGATCAGGTTGCTGAACGTGGCGACGCCGTTGTGAACCGTGACGGTCGTGGTGCTGCCCGCCGTGAAGCTGCCGGGGCCGCTGGCGACAGTCAGCGTGACCTGGTCGGTCTGGTCGGTGGTGAGGACGTTGCCGAACTGGTCTTGCACCGCCGCTTGCACGGCAGGATTGATGGCGAAGCCCCCCGCCGTGTTGCCGGGTTGGACCGCGAAGGCCACCTTGCTGGCCGTGGCCGCGTTGACCGTCTCGGTCTGCGTCGCCACGGTCAGCGGGCTGTCGGCGGCGGTCAGCACGGGGCTGCCAGACAGCGTATCGTTGTACTTGAAACTGGCGCTGCTCGCACCGCTGGCGATGGTCACGCTGGTGATCTGCGTGTTCCCGGTCGCGTTGTCGCGGAACTGGCCGGCCGACGACGTGGTGGACAGGGCGATCGTCTGCGTGCTGGTAGCGGGAGTCACGTGGTTGAATGAGTCTTCGAGAGTGACCATGATCGTGACCGAGGTTACCCCGGCCGTCAGCGTCTGCGACGATGTCGTGTATACCAGCTGGGTGGCTGCCGTCGGGTTTACCGTGATGCTGTAAGCGACCGCCCCCGTGGTGCCGCCGGCCGCGTCCGCGGCCGTCACCGTGAACGTCTCGGTGCCCGTTGCCGTCGGCGTCCCCGTGATCGCCAGCGATCCCGTGCCGCTCACCGGCACCGTCAGACCCGCGATCGCATTCGTGACGTTCGTCACCAGCGTTACCGTGCCCGTGCCGCCGCTGGCCACGATCGTTTGGTTGTAACCCACGTTGATCGTGTCCGCCGCCAGGCTCGTCGGGCTCAGCGTGACCGCCGGGTTGACCACGATGCTATAGCTGACCGGACCCGTCGTGCCGCCGACCGCGTCGATCGCCGTCACCGTGAACGTTTCGGTCCCCGTTGCCGTCGGGCTCCCGGTGATCGCCAGTGAGCCCGTGCCGCTCGCCGGCACCGTCAGGCCCGCGATCGCATTCGTGACGTTCGTCACCAGCGTCACCGTGCCCGTGCCGCCGCTGGCCGTGATCGTCTGGTTGTAGCCCACGCTGATCGTATCTGCCGGCAGGCTCGCCGGGCTCAACGTCACCGCCGGGTTCACCACGATGCTGTAGCCGATCGTCTTCGTACCACCCGCCTGATCCGTGGCCGTCACCGTGAACGTCTCGGTGCCCGTCACAGTCGGCGTCCCGGTAATCGCCAGTGAGCCCGTGCCGCTCGCCGGCACCGTCAGACCCGCGATCGCACCGGTGATGTTCGTCACTGACAGCGTCACCGTGCCCGTGCCGCCGCTGGCCGCGATCGTCTGGTTATAGCCCACGTTGATAGTATCCGCCGACAGACTCGATGGGCTCAACGTCACCGCCGGGTTGACCACGATGCTGTAGCTGACCGCCCCCGTGGTGCCGCCGACCGCGTCCGTGGCCGTCACCGTGAACGTCTCGGTCCCCGTTGCTGTCGGCGTCCCCGTGATCGCCAGTGAGCCGGTACCGCTCACCGGCACCGTCAGACCCGCGATCGCATTCGTGACGTTCGTCACCAGCGTTACCGTGCCCGTGCCGCCGCTGGCCGCGATCGTCTGGTTATAGCCCACGTTGATAGTATCCGCCGCCAAGCTTGTCGGGCTCAGCGTTATCGCTGGGTTGACCACGATGCTGTAACTGACCGGCCCCGTGGTGTCGCCGACCGCGTCCGTGGCCGTCACCGTGAACGTCTCGGTCCCCGTCGCTGTTGGCGTCCCCGTGATCGCCAAAGAGCCTGTGCTGCTGGCCGGCACCGTTAGACCCGCGATCGCATGCGTGACGTTTGTCACCAGCGTTATCGTGCCCGTGCCGCCGCTGGGCGCGATCGTCTGGTTGTAACCCACGTTGATCGTGTCTGCCGCCAGGCTCGTCGGGCTCAACGTCACCGCCGGGTTCACCACGATGCTGTAGCCGATCGTCTTCGTACCACCCACCTGATCCGTGGCCGTCACCGTGAACGTCTCGGTGCCCGTCACAGTCGGCGTCCCGGTAATCGCCAGTGAGCCCGTACCGCTCGCCGACACTGTCAGACCCGCGATCGCACCGGTGATGTTCGTCACCGCCAGCGTCACTGTGCCTGTCCCGCCGCTGGCCGCGATTGTCTGGTTATAGCCCACGTTGATCGTGTCCGCCGCCAGGCTCGTCGGGCTCAGCGTCACCGCCGGGTTGACCACGATGCTGTAGCTGACCACCCCCGTCGTGCCGCCGACCGCGTCCGTCGCCGTCACCGTGAACGTCTCGGTCCCCGTCGCCGTTGGTGTGCCGCCGATCGCCAGCGAGCCCGTACCGCTCGCCGGCACTGTCAGACCCGCGATCGCACCGGTGATGTTCGTCACCGCCAGCGTCACTGTGCCTGTCCCGCCGCTGGCCGCGATTGTCTGGTTATAGCCCACGTTGATCGTGTCCGCCGCCAGGCTTGTCGGGCTCAGCGTTATCGCTGGGTTGACCACGATGCTGTAACTGACCGCCCCCGTCGTGCCGCCGACCGCGTCCGTCGCCGTCACCGTGAACGTCTCGGTCCCCGTCGCCGTTGGTGTGCCGCCGATCGCCAGCGAGCCCGTACCGCTCGCCGGCACTGTCAGACCCGCGATCGCACCGGTGATGTTCGTCACCGCCAGCGTCACTGTGCCTGTCCCGCCGCTGGCCGCGATTGTCTGGTTATAGCCCACGTTGATCGTGTCCGCCGCCAGGCTCGTCGGGCTCAGCGTCACCGCCGGGTTGACCACGATGCTGTAGCTGACCGCCCCCGTCGTGCCGCCGACCGCGTCCGTCGCCGTCACCGTGAACGTCTCGGTGCCCGTCGCCGTTGGTGTGCCGCCGATCGCCAGCGAGCCCGTGCCACTCGCCGGCACCGTCAGGCCCGCGATCGCATGCGTGACGTTCGTCACCAGCGTTACCGTGCCCGTGCCGCCGCTGGCCGCGATCGTCTGGTTGTAGCCCACGTTGATCGTGTCCGCCGCCAGGCTTGTCGGGCTCAGCGTCACCGCTGGGTTGACCACGATGCTGTAACTGACCGCCCCCGTCGTGCCGCCGACCGCGTCCGTCGCCGTCACCGTGAACGTCTCGGTGCCCGTTGCCGTCGGCGTGCCGCCGATCGCCAGTGAGCCGGTGCCGCTCGTCGGCACCGTCAGGCCCGCGATCGCATGTGTGACGTTCGTCACCAGCGTCACTATGCCTGTCCCGCCGCTGGCCGCGATCGTCTGGTTATAGCCCACGTTGATCGTGTCCGCCGCCAGGCTTGTCGGGCTCAGCGTTATCGCTGGGTTGACCACGATGCTGTAACTGACCGCCCCCGTCGTGCCGCCGACCGCGTCCGTCGCCGTCACCGTGAACGTCTCGGTCCCCGTCGCCGTTGGCGTCCCCGTAATCGCCAAAGAGCCCGTGCCACTCGCCGGCACCGTCAGACCTGCGATCGCATGCGTGACGTTCGTCACCAGCGTTACCGTGCCCGTGCCGCCGCTGGCCGCGATCGTCTGGTTGTAGCCCACGCTGATCGTATCTGCCGGCAGGCTCGCCGGGCTCAACGTCACCGCCGGGTTCACCGTGATGCTGTAGCCGATCGTCTTCGTACCACCCACCTGATCCGTGGCCGTCACCGTAAACGTCTCGGTGCCCGTTGCCGTCGGCGTACCGCCGATCGCCAACGACCCCGTACCGCTCGCCGGCACTGTCAGACCCGCGATCGCACCGGTGATGTTCGTCACCGCCAGCGTCACTGTGCCTGTCCCGCCGCTGGCCGCGATTGTCTGGTTATAGCCCACGTTGATCGTGTCCGCCGCCAGGCTTGTCGGGCTCAGCGTTATCGCCGGGTTGACCACGATGCTGTAACTGACCGCCCCCGTCGTGCCGCCGACCGCGTCCGTCGCCGTCACCGTGAACGTCTCGGTCCCCGTCGCCGTTGGTGTGCCGCCGATCGCCAGTGAGCCGGTGCCGCTCGTCGGCACCGTCAGGCCCGCGATCGCATGTGTGACGTTCGTCACCAGCGTCACTATGCCTGTCCCGCCGCTGGCCGCGATCGTCTGGTTATAGCCCACGTTGATCGTGTCCGCCGCCAGGCTTGTCGGGCTCAGCGTTATCGCTGGGTTGACCACGATGCTGTAACTGACCGCCCCCGTCGTGCCGCCGACCGCGTCCGTCGCCGTCACCGTGAACGTCTCGGTCCCCGTCGCTGTCGGCGTCCCCGTAATAGCCAGTGAGCCGGTGCCGTTCGCCGGCACCGTCAGACCCGCGATCGCATTCGTGACGTTCGTCACCAGCGTTACCGTGCCCGTGCCGCCGCTGGCCGCGATCGTCTGGTTATAGCCCACGTTGATAGTATCCGCCGCCAAGCTTGTCGGGCTCAGCGTTATCGCTGGGTTGACCACGATGCTGTAACTGACCGGCCCCGTGGTGTCGCCGACCGCGTCCGTCGCCGTCACCGTGAACGTCTCGGTCCCCGTCGCCGTCGGCGTCCCCGTGATCGCCAGTGAGCCCGTGCCGCTCGCCGGCACCGTCAGGCCCGTGATCGCATGCGTGACGTTCGTCACCAGCGTTACCGTACCCGTGCCGCCGCTGGCCGCGATCGTCTGGTTGTAGCCCACGTTGATCGTGTCTGCCGCCAGGCTTGTCGGGCTCAGCGTTATCGCTGGGTTGACCACGATGCTGTAACTGACCGCCCCCGTCGTGCCGCCGACCGCGTCCGTCGCCGTCACCGTGAACGTCTCGGTCCCCGTCGCCGTCGGCGTCCCCGTGATCGCCAGTGAGCCGGTGCCGTTCGCCGGCACCGTCAGGCCCGCGATCGCATGCGTGACGATCGTCACCAGCGTTACCGTGCCCGTGCCGCCGCTGGCCGCGATCGTCTGGTTATAGCCCACGTTGATCGTGTCCGCCGCCAGACTTGTCGGGCTCAGCGTTATCGCCGGGTTGACCACGATGCTGTAGCTGACCGCCCCCGTGGTGCCGCCGACCGCGTCCGTCGCCGTCACCGTGAACGTCTCGGTCCCCGTCGCCGTTGGTGTGCCGCCGATCGCCAGTGAGCCGGTGCCGTTCGCCGGCACCGTCAGACCCGCGATCGCATGTGTGACGTTCGTCACCAGCGTTACCGCGCCCGTGCCGCCGCTGGCCGCGATCGTCTGGTTATAGCCCACGTTGATCGTGTCTGCTGCCACGCTCGTCGGGCTCAACGTCACCGCCGGGTTCACCGTGATGCTGTAGCCGATCGTCTTCGTACCACCGACTTGATCCGTGGCTGTCACCGTGAACGTCTCGGTCCCCGTTGCCGTCGGGGTCCCCGTGATCGCCAGTGAGCCCGTACCGCTCGCCGGCACTGTCAGACCCGCGATCGCGCCGGTGATGTTCGTCACCGCCAGCGTCACTGTGCCTGTCCCGCCGCTGGCCGCGATCGTCTGGTTGTAGCCCACGTTGATCGTGTCCGCCGCCAGGCTTGTCGGGCTCAGCGTCATCGCCGGGTTGACCACGATGCTGTAACTGCCGCCCCCGTCGTGCCGCCGACCGCGTCCGTCGCCGTCACCGTGAACGTCTCGGTCCCCGTCGCCGTTGGCGTCCCCGTAATCGCCAGTGAGCCCGTGCCGCTCGCCGGCACCGTCAGGCCCGCGATCGCATGCGTGACGTTCGTCACCAGCGTTACCGTGCCCGTGCCGCCGCTGGCCGCGATCGTCTGGTTATAGCCCACGTTGATCGTGTCCGCCGCCAGACTTGTCGGGCTCAGCGTTATCGCCGGGTTGACCACGATGCTGTAACTGACCGCCCCCGTGGTGCCGCCGACCGCGTCCGTCGCCGTCACCGTGAACGTCTCGGTCCCCGTCGCCGTCGGTGTGCCGCCGATCGCCAGTGAGCCGGTGCCGCTCGCCGGCACCGTCAGACCCGCGATCGCATGTGTGACGTTCGTCACCAGCGTTACCGTGCCCGTGCCGCCGCTGGCCGTGATCGTCTGGTTGTAGCCCACGTTGATCGTGTCTGCTGCCACGTCGTCGGGCTCAACGTCACCGCCGGGTTCACCGTGATGCTGTAGCTGATCGTCTTCGTGCCACCGACTTGATCCGTGGCTGTCACCGTGAACGTCTCGGTCCCCGTTGCCGTCGGGGTCCCCGTGATCGCCAGTGATCCCGTGCCGCTCGCCGGCACCGTCAGACCCGCGATCGCGCCGGTGATGTTCGTCACCGCCAGCGTCATGTGCCCGTGCCGCCGCTGGCCGCGATCGTCTGGTTGTAGCCAACGTTGATCGTGTCCGCCGGCAGGCTTGTCGGGCTCAGCGTCACCGCCGGGTTGACCATGATGCTGTAATTGACCGCCCCCGTCGTGCCGCCGACCGCGTCGGTCGCCGTCACCGTGAACGTCTCGGTCCCCGTCGCCGTTGGCGTCCCCGTAATCGCCAGTGAGCCCGTGCCGCTCGCCGGCACGGTCAGGCCCGCGATCGCATTCTGACGTTCGTCACCAGCGTTACCGTCCCCGTGCCGCCGCTGGCCGTGATCGTCTGGTTGTAGCCCACGTTGATCGTGTCCGCCGCCAGGCTTGTCGGGCTCAGCGTCACCGCCGGGTTGACCACGATGCTGTAACTGACCGTCCTCGTCGTGCCGCCGACCGCGTCGGTGGCCGTCACCGTGAACGTCTCGGTTCCCGTCGCCGTTGGCGTCCCCGTGATCGCCAGGGAGCCCGTGCCGCTCGCCGGCACGGTCAGACCCGCGATCGCATGCTGACGTTGCGTCACCAGCGTTACTCGTCCCCGTGCCGCCGCTGGCCGTGATCGTCTGGTTGTAGCCGACGTTGATCGTGTCCGCCGCCAGGCTCGTCGGGCTCAGCGTCACCGCCGGGTTCACCGTGATGCTGTAACTGATCGTCTTCGTACCACCCACCTGATCGGTGGCCGTCACCGTGAACGTCTCGGTCCCCGTTGCCGTCGGCGTCCCGGTGATCGCCAACGATGCTCGTACCGCTCGCCGGCACGGTCAGACCCGCGATCGCATCCGGTGATGTTGCGTCACCGCCAGCGTACTGTGCCCGTCCCGCCGCTGGCCGTGATCGTCTGGTTGTAGCCCACGTTGATCGTGTCCGCCGCCAGCCTTGCCGGGCTCAGCGTCACCGCCGGGTTGACCATGATGCTGTAATTGACCGTCGTCGTCGTGCCGCCGACCGCGTCGGTCGCCGTCACCGTGAACGTCTCGGTGCCCGTCGCCGTCGGCGTGCCCCGTGATCGCCAGCGTGCCCGTGCCGCTCGCCGGCACGGTCAGGCCGGCGATCGCGTGCTGACGTTGGTCACCAGCGTTACCGTGCCCGTGCCGCCGCTCGCCGTGATCGTCTGGTTGTAGCCGACGTTGATCGTGTCCGCCGGCAGCTTGCGGGCTCAGCGTCACCGCTGGGTTCACCATGATGCTGTAATTGGTCGTCGTCGTGCCGCCGACCGCGTCGGTGGCCGTCACCGTGAACGTCTCGGTCCCCGTTGCCGTCGGCGTCCCCGTGATCGGCCAGTGTGCCCGTGCCGCTCGCCGGCACCGTCAGGCCCGGCGATCGGCGTTGTGCACGTTGCTACCACCAGCGTACTTGTCCCCGTGCCGCCGCTGGCCGTGATCGTCTGGTTGTAGCCGACGTTGATCGTGTCCGCCGGCAGCTTGTCGGGCTCAGCGTCACCGCCGGGTTCACCGTGATGCTGTAATTGTCGCTCGTCGTGCCGCCGACCGCGTCGGTGGCCGTCACCGTGAACGTCTCGGTCCCCGTCGCCGTCGGCGTACCCGTGATCGCCAGCGAGTCCGTGCCGCTCGCCGGCACGGTCAGGCCGGCGATGGCGTTCTGCACGTTGCGTCACCAGAGCGTTATCTCCCCGTGCCGCCGCTGGCCGTGATCGTCTGGTTGTAGCCAACGTTGATCGTGTCCGCCGGCAGCGTCGTCGGGCTCAGCGTCACCGCCGGGTTCACCGTGATGCTGTAATTGATCGTCGTCGTACCGCCGACCTGAGTCGGTGGCCGTCACCGTGAACGTCTCGGTCCCCGTTGCCGTCGGCGTACCGCCGTGATCGCCAGTGTTCCCGTACCGCTCGCCGGCACTGTCAGACCCGCGATCGCACGGTGATGTTCGTCACCGCCAGCGTCACTGTCCCTGTCCCGCCGCTGGCCGCGATCGTCTGGTTGTAGCCCACGTTGATCGTGTCCGCCGGCAGCTTGTCGGGCTCAGCGTCACCGCCGGGTTCACCACGATGCTGTAACTGACCACTCGTCGTGCCGCCGACCGGTCGGTCGCCGTCACCGTGAACGTCTCGGTCCCCGTCGCCGTCGGCGTCCCCGTGATCGCCAGCGAGCCCGTGCCGTTCGCCGGCACCGTCAGACCCGCGATCGCATGCGTGACGTTCGTCACCAGCGTCACTGTGCCTGTGCCGCCGCTGGCCGCGATTGTCTGGTTATAGCCCACATCGATCGTGTCCGCCGCCAGGCTTGTCGGGCTCAGCGTCACCGCCGCGATGACCGTCTCGGTCTGCGTCGCCGTCGGGTTGGTCAACGCGCTGTCGGTGGCGGTCAGCACCGGGCTGCCGGCCAGCGTGTCGTTGTACTTGAAGCTGGCGCTGCTCGCAGCCGCTGGCGATGGTCACGCTGGTGATCGTCGTGTTTCCCGTCGCGTTGTCCCGGAACTGACCCGCCGACGAGGTCGTCGTCAGAGCGATCGTCTGCGTGCTGGCGGCGGTGGCCACGTTGTTGAACGGGTCGTCGAGCTGCACCGTGATCGTGCCGGAGGTCACTCCCGCCGTCAGCGTCTGCGTCGTCGTCGTGTACACCAGCTTGCTGGCCGCCGCCGCGATGACCGTCTCGGTCTGCGTCGCCGTCGGGTTGGTCAGCGCGCTGTCGGTGGCGGTCAGCACGGGGCTGCCGGCCAGCGTGTCGTTGTACTTGAAGCTGGCGCTGCTGCGCACCGCTGGCGATGGTCACGCTGGTGATCGTCGTGTTCCCCGTCGCGTTGTCCCGGAACTGACCCGCCGTCGATGCGTGGTCAGGATGATCGTCTGCGTGCTGGCGGCGGTGGCCACGTTGTTGAACGGGTCTTCGAGCTGCACCGTGATGGTGCCGGAGGTCACTCCCGCCGTCAGCGTCTGCGTCGTCGTCGTGTACACCAGCTTGCTGGCTGCCGCCGCGCTGACGGTGATGGCAGAACTCGTGCCGGTGATGGCATTGTTGTTCGTATCCGTCGCCGTGATGGTCTGACTGCCGGCGGTGGCAAGGATCACGCCGAGGAACGTGTGGACGCCGTTGTCGAACCCCGAGGAGGCCGAGGTATTGGCAGGTGAACATGTAATTGCTCGGCAACACGACGCTCAAGTTCGTATCGGTGCTGGTGAACGTGACCGTTCCCGTGTAGCCCGCCGTCTGATTGTTGTTCGCGTCCAGGGCGGTCACCGTGACGGAGAACGCCGCGCCGGCCGTCGTGTTGTTCGTCGAGGGAACGACGGAGAAGTGCGTGGCCGCGTCGGTGGCGACCAACGTGATGCTGATGCCCGTCGCGCCATACGTCAGGATCGGGACGAGGTTATCGACGTTGTTGATCGTGTTAACCGACGCAAACGTCCCTGACTCGCTGGTGTAGGTAATGACGTTGCTGGCGGTGCCGGTCGTCGTCAGACCGGAGAGATCCAGTGTCAGAGTCGAGTTGCCGCCGAGGGTCAGCGCACCCGAGAGGTTGACCTGGTCAAAGCCGGAGGTACCCGGGCCACTATAGTTGGGGATTTCCAGCGTATAACCGCCGCCGCTGCTCAGGTTGGTGGCGCCGGTGGCTAGCGTGGCGCTGTTGCCGATCGGATCGCCCGGATTCACGGTTCCCCCTGCGGTCGTGAGGGCACCGACCGTGCCGGTGCCGCCGAGGGTGCGCACCGGTATTGACCGTGACCGCACTGTTTGGCTGCGAGCCATCGACGAGCAGCGTGCCGCCGTTGACGGTGGTCGCGCCGCTGTAGGTGTTGTTGCCGGTGAACTGGAGCTTGCCGACGTTGTTCTTGGTCAGCCCGCCGTTGCTGATCATGGCGCTGACGCTCATGTCGTTGGTGTTCGGGACGGGAACACCCGGGTTCTGACGGGCCGTTGGGGTTATCACCAGCCAGGACGCCGGCCTGGACGTCGAAGGTGCGCGTGGCGCCGCCGAGGTTCAGGTTGCCGCTGATGGTGGCGGGTGTGATGTCGGGTCACGCTGGCGAGGTCGGACACGTTGCCGCCGAGGGTCAGCCGTGCCGGTTCCGGTGGTGATGCTGCCGCCGGTGATGGTCAAGGCATTGACGGCCCCGGTGCCGATGGTGTTGGTTGAAACCGTTCAGGTCGAGCAGGCCGGAGTTGTTGATAATTACTGCGGCCGTCGGTTGAATCTGATTGCTGGCGAGCAAGGTGACCACGTCGGCCTTGTTGGAACCCTGGCCGCCCAGCGAATCGCCCACGGTCAAGGCGCCGGAAACGGCCACGCCACCCGTGTCGTTCAGCAGCAGCGTTCCCGTGTTGACGGTCGTGGTGCCGGTGTAGATGTTGGCTACCGTGCCGTCCAGGTTCAGCGTGCCGTTACCACCTTTGGTGATGCCGAAAGCACCCGTGATGGGAACGGGGATGCTCAGGCCGAAGATCCCGTTGGCATCCGCGGTGTTGATGGTATCGGTCGCGCCCAGCGTCAGAAGACCGCTGCCGCCCGTCAAGGGGCCGGCTGCCGCCGCAACCACCGTGACCATACCGCCGCCGGAAGCGGCCTGGCCGCTGGCGGAATCGAGGTAAGTGAAAGTCGTCACCGTCGGGACGGAGGCGATGGTGAAGTCGCCGTTGTAGCCGGCCAAACCGACACCGGCGATGGAGATCGTCTGGCCGACCTGCAGGCCCTGGCCCGCCGTCGTGGTGATCGTGACTGTGTTGCCCGATTCCGTGGCTCCGGTCGGGGAGGCAGCGATCACCTCGTTGATGCCCTGGACGAGACCGCCGGTGCCGCTGGTCGTGGTGGCGTTGGCATAGGTGAAGGTAGTCGGCGTCGGAATGGACGTGATGGTGAAGTTACCGTTGTAGCCGGCGACGCTCACGCCGGAGATATTGACCAGTTGGCCGACCTGATAACCATCTGGGGCCGTGGTCATGATGGTGGCGATCGTGCCCGTGCCAGTGGCCGTGGCAACGCTGCTGAAGTTGTTGACGATCTGGTTCGTGGTGGTCCCGTTGAACGCCAGGCCGGTGATCGTGCTGCTGACGGTCAGCTGGGCGTTACCGATCGACACCGTGCCGCCATGCAGGTCGAGCGTGCCGATGGTGCCGACCACGGCCGACGTGCCGGCATAGACCGCGGAGATGCCCGTGGGGGTTCCCGTCAGGCCTGTCGTGACCAGGGTCATCCCGGGGCTACTGGCCGCGAGGATGTCCTGGTTAGCCAGGTCGTTCTGGAAGAAAACGGTGTAGGAGCCCGCCGTGGCACTATTTAGCCCCGGCCCGCCGTCCACCACCACGTCGTTGACGGCGTTGGTGAAGTTGAAGGGGGCCCCTGCCAGCAGGTTCGTCAGGGCTGTCTGCACCTGCACCGGGCTGGCGTTGAACGGGATGGCCGCCGTCGTGCCGGTGCCAAAAACACCGGTGCTGGTGACGACGTTACTAAGCGTCAACTGGAACGTTCCGGCGGTCGCGCCCGTGAGGTTTACCGTCTCCACTGAGCCGCTCGGGGCCAAGTTGAGCGTGCCCGACGCATTGACGATCGTGTTCGCAGTTGCGCTGAGCTGGTTGGTGTTGCTCAGGACACGGACCGACTGCGTGCCGGAGTAGGCGCCGACGACCAGTTCGCCGGCCAGAGCTGCGGCCGTCCTTGCCAGCACGAGCGAACCTTCGTCCACGATGGTCGGTTCGGTGTAGGAGCTGGCGGTCGCGCCCGTGAGAGTGACGGTTCCCGCGCCAATCTTCGTAACCGTGAAGCCGCTACCCGTGATGCCAACCAGGATTTGGTTACTGATGGTCAACTCGTTCCCCAGGGCCGCGCCGACACCCTGGAACACGTTAATCACGTTGTAGCCGGCACCCTCACTGCTGGCGACGCCCCCGTTTCGAGCGAGGGCGATGGCAGCTCCGCTGACGGTCGCGGGAATGGCACTGGGTTCGACGACAATGGCGTCTTCCACGTTGGCGGACACTTGCTGCCAGCTGCCGCCGTTGAGAATGAAACCACCCACCGCATCGCCGGTCCCCGCAGTCCCCGCGGCGGCGCCAATGGTCAGGGTGCCGGTGTTATTGATGATGGTGGTGGTGTCGTTCGGGATGTTGTTGCCGTTATCGAACGCGATGGCCTGGGTGCCAATCTGCCCGTTCCCGATGCTGAGCAGAATACCCTCCCCTGCATTCGTGGCAGAAAAGGCCTTATCGCCGCCGTTGCCGAGGGCCAGGGTTCCGTTGATGACGTTCGTGACGCCGGTATACGTGTTCGTTTGCGAGCCGTACGACACGGTCGCGCTGTTGTTCAAGTTGAAATCGACCGAGCCGGCGCCGCTGATGACACCGGTGAGCGCAAGGCTATTGGCACCGGCGAAAGTGGCGAACCCCGCCCCCGTGTTGAGCTGGATAGGGTTGACCAGGGTGAAATTCTGGGCCACGACAGAAGCCCCCCCCGTCGAAGTGGCCAGGCCGCTCGTAGCGTCCGTGTAGGTGAAGAGCGCAGCCGTCGCGGTCAGGATGGTATACGTGCCATTAAAGCCAGCAGGCACCGCGCCGGAGATCACAACCGTTTCGCCGATCGTAAAGGTGTTCGCGATTGTGACGGTTACGGTGTTGGTAACTTCGACAAGTCCCCCGGCCGCGGTGGTCCCGGCCGAGGTGGTCCCGCCGCTGGCCGCCTGAATCGTCCCGCCGATGATGTTTAGACTGTCGGCAGCGGCCCCGACGGCGGTGGTATTGCCGACGATGAGCGTACCCGCGTCCAGGTCGGTGTTGCCGGTGTAGGTGTTAGCGCCGGAGAGAGTAAGAGTGCCGGGACCGCCGATGCTCAGTCCGACCGAGCCGGCGGCGACCGAACCAGTCACGACGCTGCTAATTGTGAGGGACGAGTTGGCGTTGTCGATGACGATCCCTTCCACCGTTCCCAGGGCAAGGGTCGTAGTCGAAATGGTGGCGCTCGTCCCGGTGCCGCCGGTGGTAACGAGTTCACCCGGCGTGGTGCCGCCCAGGGTTAGGGTGAAGTTACCGCTAATCGAAGTCCCCGTGGCAGTCCCGACGAGCAGAAGCGAGTTGACCGATTCGCTTGCCGACAGCGAGGTGGGGTTGCCGCCGTAGATGTAGTTCTGCGTGGCGCCGTGCCGCTCTGCTGGAAGGTCGAGTAGCTGGTGCCGGAAATGGTGCCGCCGAACGCGGCGATGCTCGTGGTGGTGGTGTTGCCGGAAACATTGGCGGCCAGGTTGAAGCCGGTGGTGTTGACGCCGGTGATCGAAGTCGCGTCGGTGACGGTGGCGCCCATGATGACGCCGTTGGTTTCCAGACTAGCAGGCGTCGCATTGAAGATGACCTGGTTCGTCGCGCTGCCCAGGGCCTGGCCCGAGCCGCCGGCCTGGAAGTTGAGCACGCCTCCGGCACTGCGTGTCAGACTGGCGAAGGTGACGGCCACCGAACCGCCGGTCCCGGCCGTCGTCTGGACGGTCGAGTTGCCGGCGCTGAACGTGAGCGTGCCGAAGGATTGCGTCGAGGCCGTGTTGGCGGCGCCGAGATAGTTCAGCGTGCCGCCGGCGAGAGTCACCGTGGAGACAGAGTTGATGCGATTGAAAACGTTGGTGCCGGTGTTGTCCAGGGTGAAGGTGGCGCCGGGATTGACCGTGATGGCGGTGGTCGCCAGGAGGACACCGGCGCCGCTGACGGTCAGCGTGCCCTGGTTGACGGTGGTCGTGCCGGTGTAGTAATCCGTCCCTTGCAGGTTGAGGGTGCCGGTGCCGAGGGACTGGAAGATCGACGAGACCACGGCCGCCGAACCACCGCCCGAAGCCGCCGCGCTTGTGATCGCCAGGTCGAGGTAGGTAAAGGTGGTCGCGGTCGGGACGGAGTTGATGTAGAAGGTGCCGTTGTAGCCCGCAGCGCCGACGCCGGTGATGGTGACGTATTGGCCGACCTGGAAGCCGTGGGCGGTGGTGGTGGTGATGGTGACGGTGTTGGTCGACTCTGCGGCGCTGCTGATGCTGGAGACGCCGGCGCCGGACAGGGTCAACCCCGCACCGTTGAACGACACCGTTGGCGTGGCCGCGCCGTTGGCGTTGACCAAGATGTTCTGGAACGTAATCGAGATCGCGCTCAGGCTGGTGCCGTTCACGATCGGGTTAAACGTGCTGGCAATCGAACCGAGGGCCGAGGCCAAACCGCCGCTCGAATTGGCCAGGCCCGAAGCAGCGGTATAAGTGAAGGTATTTCCCGCGGCGGCCGTGATGACGAAGGAGCCGTTGTAACCGGCGACGCCGACGCCGGAGATCGTGACATACTGGCCGACCGCGAAGCCGGTCGGCGTCGCCGTTGTGATCGTTGCCGTGGTGTTCGACTCGGTGGCGGTGCTGATCGCAAAGCCGTTGAGCGCCGCCTGGATATTGGCGACCAGGGTAGCCGGTGTCGGACTCCAGGAGATGGCGCCGTCGGGGCGCCGTTGATCGTCAGCGTGAAGGTGCCGCCGGTGATCGCGGCGCTGTTCGGGAAATTGATCGTCTGGACGTCGTTCATCGAGCTTTCGTAGGTGGTCAGGTTGGGGAAGCCCTTGGTAAGACTGCCCGGTCCGCCGATGTAGCCGGTGAAGATGAACGGCGTGCTCTGGTTGATGGCGTTGATGGTGCTATTGGTGCCGGAAGCGAGGAAGACGTTGTTGGCAACGGTGCGCGAGGCGAGGCCGTCGTCCTGAAGGGTGCCGCCATTCAGAGTCAGCAGACCGGTGCCCAGCGCGCCTGCTGGCAATGGTGCCGTTCGCGTTCAGGACGGTGTTGCTGCCAACGATCAGGTTGCCAACATTGCCCAGGTTACCTGCCGTGGCGGTGGCCGTGACGCCGCCGCTGAACGTGTTGGTGCCGCTGAGGAGAAGAGCGCCGGCGCCGGTCTTGACCAGGCCGCCGGTGCTGCCGGCCGCGTTGCTGATGTTGCCCGAGATGGTGAAGTTGAAGCCGTCGGTGATGGTCACCGTGTTCGTGCCGTTGAGGGTCACGGGGCCAGCGAGTGTAATGTTGCCGCCCGCCCCGGCGTTAAGAGCGGAACCGCCGGCGACGATCACACTGGCGTTGCTGAGGGTAAGCGCGTTGTGCAGGGTGATGGCGTTGACCGCTAAATCGGGAACGTTGGTGGCGGAGGCTTGCAAGATGCCGGAGGTGCTGGCACCGCCGAGATTGAGGGCGCCGGTGCCGAGCGGGCCGTTGACCACTACGGTGGCCGTGCCGCCGCCCGACGCGGTCAGGCCCGTCGTGGGGTCCGTATAGGTGAAGCTGGTCGAATTGGCGCTGGCGATCGTGAAGACGCCATTGTATCCGGACGCGCCGACGCCCGAAATCGAAACCGTCTGGCCGGCGGCGAACGTATTCAGGGCGGTGATCGTTACGAGCGATCCCGACTCCGTGGCGCCGGTTGGCGAAGCGGCAATCGTGGCGGTCGCGATGGTATCGCTGGCCGTGACGATCAGGTTGCCGCTGCCGAGGTTGGTGCCGCCCGAGTAGGTGTTGTTCGGGTTCTGCATCACGATGGCGCCGCCGAGCAAGTTGAGCGAGCCGGTGCCGCTGACGACGCCGCTGAAGCCGGTCGCCCCAAAGGCGTTGGCATCGGCGGTGATCTGGTTGTTGCCCGTCAGCGTGATCGGGCCCGTGAGGAAGATGCGGTTCACCGAGCTTTGGAAGGTGACCACGCTGTTGTTGAAGTTGAACGGATTGGCAAGGGCGAAGTAGCCGAACTGACTGTTTGTGGGGGGAGCGACGCTGGTGGCCAGCGTACCCGAAGTGAAGTTCACCGGGCCGTTGCCGAAGGAGCTGACGTTGCCCACGGTGAGCACCAGGGTAGACAGGCTGGCGTTGATCGTCGTGGTGCCGGTGTAGCTGTTGGCGGCGGTGCCAGGGTGATGGCGCCGGAGTTGACGCCGTCGAAGGTATTGGTAATCGTCAGCCCACCCGTGCCGGTGATCGAGCTGTTGACGGTGAGGTTGGCGTTATTCTGGTTGAGGATGCCTTCGCTGCTGCCGAAGTCGACGGTGCCGCCGGTGATCGTGAGCGTCTCGTTGCCCATCGACATGATGGCGCCGGCGGCCACGCCGAGGGTGAAGCCGTTCTGGGTGATCGTGGGGCTGACGCTGCTGGTAGTGCCGGCCGACATGATCGCGCCGACAACCTTGTTGCTGGTCAGCGTTTCGCTCGCCAACAGTCTCACGACGTCGGTCGGGCCGGCCGCGGCAATCGAGGTCTTGTAGTTCGTGAACGCCGCCACGCTGAAGGGGCTGGAGCCTACGAGCGTCACAAAGTCGAATTGCTGGACGAGGTTGGAACTGCCGGGGCCGACCCCGCCAAGCGTGCCGATCGTGGCCCACGGCAGGATGTTGCTGTTGCCGCTGGTGTTGAACAGGCTCGCACCGGCGCCGAAGGTGGTGATCAGGACCTTGTTGTCGGCCGTGTTGAAGCTGGCGTTCACGCCGACGGTCCCGCCCGGGACGAAGCCCAGGGTAGCTCCGGTGCTGCGGGTCAGGGTGCCGATGTTCACGATGGCCGTGGCGTTCAGGCCGGTGCCGCTGGTCTGGTTGAAGAAGTTGGCGCCGCTGCCGATGTTGAGGGTACCGATGCTATCCGACGAATTCGCGTTCGGCGTGTTGTTGCCCAGGAAGTTGAAGGTGGCGTTGTTCAGGGTGAGGTTCGCGGCACCGGACCCGGATTGCAAGCGGCCCGTCAGGCTGATGCCGCCCGTGGAACTGCCCGCTTGACGGTGTTGTCCAGGGTGAGCGCGGCATCGGGTTCACGGTCACGCCGGACGTATTCAGGATCTGGCCGACGCCGTTGACCGTCAGCGTGCCGACGGTCACCGCGGTGGCTCCGGTGTGCGTATCGGGACCGGCGATGAAGATGGTGCCGGCGCCGACCTTGGTCAGGTTGCCCGCGCCGCTGATGGCGCCCGTCAACGTCAGCGTGTTCTGGATGCTGTTTATGGTTGTGTTGCTGCTCAGGATAATGCTGCCGGCCCAGGTGTTGGCGGTGCTGGTACTCGTGGCGCTTTCCAGGGCGCCGGTGCCCTCCAGCAGCGTCGATAGCGTCAGGCCCAAGCCGGTGCCGTTCAGGAACAGCTGCTTGCCGGCGTAGGTGGTGGCGGCGCTGGGGTTGAGCTGGAGGGTGGCGCCGCTGCTGACGACGATGCTGCCCGTCACCGCCCCGAACGCGGCCGGTCCACCGCCGGCGAAGGTGATAATGCTGCCCAGGGTTACGATGCCGGCATTGATGTTGAGCTGACCGGTGAAGCTGTTCGCGGAGTCCAGGATCAGCGTGCCGCCGCCCGTCTTGTTCAGGTCGGTCGTGCCGGAAATCTGGCCGTACACCGCCAGCGGGCCCACGTCCACCAGGATAGTGTTGGGGTTGGCAGCACTGGCGAAGTTGAGGTTGATCGGACCGGCATAGACGTTGGTGCCGGTCAGGCTTTCCAACGTGCCGCCGTTGAGCGCCAGGGTTTTGGAGACGGTGACGCCGCCCTGCAATTGCAGCGTCGCCCCGTTACCGACGAGGGCGCCAGACGCGGTCGTGATCGAGGCGTTCGTCGTGAAGTCCAGCGAGGGCTGGGAGCTGTTGCTGCCCAGGGCCGAGCTGTTCTGAATGTTGACGATGCCGCCGAGGATGTTGACCTGATCCGAGAAGGTATTGGTGCCGGTCAGAGTCAAGGTGCCGCCGCCCATCTTGGTCAGGGCCAGGGCGGCATTGACGTTGTTATCTTCGATGATGCCGGTGACCGCCGTCGGAGCAGTGTTCGTGACCGACAGGGTGTTGTTGAAGCCGGCCAAGCTGACCGTGCCGGCGAAGACGATCGGACTCGTGCCGCCGATCGTCACGTTGCTATTGTTCAGTGAGACAGCATTGGAGAGCACCACCGAAGTCGAGGCCTGGAGGGTGCCGCCGATGAGATTGAGGGGGTTGTTGCTCCAGGTGCCGCCGCTGGTGTAAGCGAAATTGCCGGCGCTGTTATTAAGTTGGAAGGTGGTGGCCGTCAGTACGGTGATGGTCCAGATGCCGTTAGCGGCCGTGTTGCCCAGCACGCCGCTGATCGTCACCGTCTGACCGGTTTGCAGTCCCGTGGTGCTGGCCGTCGTGATCACGATGGGAGTCGCCAGGGTGGCGCCCGTGATGGTGCCGTAGTTGGACGGGAGGGCGGCGCCACTGTTGCCCAGCGTGAGAATGCCGCCGTCGAGGGTTGTGGTGCCGCTGAGGTTGGGATCGTTGGAGGCGAGCGTGACGGTGCCGCTGCCGGCGAAGGTCAGACCGCCGCTGCCACTCATGCTGCTGTTGAGCGTGATCGCGGAGGCGGTGCTGCCAGTCTGGATGACACCATCGGTGGCGCCGAAGGCGAGGGTGCCGCCGCCGGCGATCGTCAGGCTGCTGCCGGCCGTGTCGTAGATCGCGCCACTGGTGATCGTTAGAGTCACGCCGGTACTGATGGTCAGCGTCGTGTTTGCGGAAACGGTCAGCGAGTTGATAGCCACGGAGGACGCAACCGTGGGGGTGCCGCCCGCCGTCGTCAGGTTGACGTTGGCTCCCGCGGTCGCAAACGAGTTTTGGACGTAAGCGATGCCGGTGCCGGTGTAGGTGAGCAAGCCGCTGGCGGCGGTGTAGGTCGCCAACTCGCTGCCGTTGACGGTGGCATAAGGCAGCAGGCCGGTGCCGCCGGTCTGTGCCGTCCCGATCAGCGTCGGCGCGGAGGTGAAGATGATCTTGTTGCTGGCGTTGCCCAGGGCAAGGCCGGTGGTGGTTACGACAGCGTCGAGAGGAGTGGCCACGACGTTGCTGAAGTTGACCGTGGCGCCGGAGCCGACGTTGCGCGTCAAGTTGGCGAACGTCAGCGCGGCGGTTTGGCCGCTGCCGTTGGCGGTGTTGATTTGCGAGCTGCCGCTGGCCAGGGAGAGCACGCCAGTGTCTGAGCCGAGGCCGCGCTGCCGTTGCCCAGGAAGTTGAGGGTGCCGCCGTTGAGCGCGACGGTGGCGGCGGGGTTGATGCGGTTGCTGTTGTTGATGCCGCTGTTGTCCAGCGTCACCGTGCCGCCGGTGTCGATCGTCAGACCGGCAGCGCCGGGTGTCGTGGTCGAGACCGAACCGAATCCCGTCCCAGCGGTCCCGGATGAAGTAAAGGTGGTGCTGATCGTCATGAGCGGCTGGGGCACGCCAGCCAGGGCGCCCGTGAACTGCACGAGGAAGTACTGATTGTTAACGGTACTGGCCGCGATAGGAGTCACGATGACGCCGGTGGCCCCGATGTTCGTCAAAGCTTGCAGATCAGACTGGATGGTCGAGGCCGTGCCAGCGGCGCCAGCCGTGGCAGTGTAGGTGATGGCGGCCGTTGTCTGGCCGTTATATGTCAAAGTGAAAGTGCCGCTGGCAACCCTCTGGAGGCTGATGGTCTGGACCGCGCCGGTGGTGGCCGTCTGAGCCAAGGTGCCATTGCCGCTCAAGGTGAGCGTGCCGGCGGCGACCGTCGTTGGACCGGTGTACGAAACCGGCGCGGTGAAGACAAGATTGCCGCCGGTGCCGGTGTAGGTGGTGGAGCCGGCGACCACGGGTTCGCTGGTCATCGTCAGGCCGGTCGTGCCGGCGAGATCGCCGTCGAACGTCGTGGTGTTGTTGACCGACAGGGTCACAAGGTTGCCTTCGACCGCCGGCTTGGCGATCGTCAGATTGCTGCCGGCCAGGACCAACGGTAGTGCGCCGCCGGTGAACGAGACCGGGTTCGTGAGAGTCACACTGTTGTTGAGCTGGAAGACGCCGTTGCTCAGTGCCACGGGGCCACTGCCCAGACTGCTGCTGTTGCCGATCTGGAGCGTGCCCGTGGTGCCCGTCGGATTGGACAGAACCCCCATCGGCACCAGCACCTGCACGTTGTTGGTGTCCGGCCCCTGGTAGTTAAAGACCCCAGCGGCATTGGTGCCGTTGTTGTTGATGCGGACCTGGACGGTATGCAGACCCGCCGTCAGCGGGATGGCGGTGCCGGTCGTGCCTGGCGCCACGACATTCGCGCCGTCGCTGTCCACCACCAGGATGCCATCCACGTAGGCCACCCCACCATCGTCGTTGACGAGGTTGAAGCTGTAGTTCCCTGGCGTCGTGATGTTCAGGTAGCCCGATTCGATCAGGGAATCGGCGCCGGCGTTGGTGCTGCCCGGGATCCCAGGCGGGTTCGAGGGAGGATTGCCAAAGCCGGCGGACGGAATGAAGCTCGTGGTGACCGGGTAGTCGATCGACGGGTCGATGCGCGTGAAGGTCGGCGTCGCCGTGCTGACGATGGCAAGGCCGGTGACCGTCGAGATGAGCGACGTGGGGGCCTGGCTGGAGATGACACCGGTGCCGCTCGAATTGAGCACGGTGCCGCCCGCGTAGGTGTTGGTCCCGGCGAGGACCAGATTGCCTGGCCCGGTGACGATGATGCCGCCCGGCCCGCTGATGTTGTTGCTGAAGGTGGTGTTGTTATAGACCACGAGAACAGTCGGGGAGCTTACGCCGCTCGTGAAGGTGAGATTGTCGAAGGCGCCCGTACCCGTGAAGGTGAGGCTGCTGTTGAACGTGTTCCCGCTATTCGTGCCGTTGTAACTGCTGGAACCGAGGATGAACCCGGCAGCGGTGCTCGTGCTCGCGGCGGGAAGAGCGATACCGGAGTTGTTGAACACGAAGTTGTTGGGCAGCGTGGCGCCCGCGGCACCGGCCAGCAGCGTGCCGGTCGTCAGGTACAGCGTGCCGGCGCCGTTGCCGAAGGCCGTGTTGCTGCCGGCGACCGTGATGAGGTTGCCGGTCAGGTAGGTGTTGCCCGTGTAGGTGTTGTTGCCGGTCAGGAAGACGGTGCTCTGCAGCGCTCCGGCACCGACGGCCGCCTGCGTCCCGGCGGCGCCGGTCCCCGCCAGGAACAGCGCCCCGGCACCGCCGATGTTGCCGGCGAAGACCGTCTGAGCGGTGTTGGTGACCGTCAATGTGTTGGTGAAGACGCCGGCCGCCTGGTTCGTGTCGCTCAGGGTGATCGGGCCGGCGAAGGTCAGGTTGTTGTTGCCGGTGATCGCCAGCGTGCTGTTGTTCAAGACCACGGCATTGTTGAACGTGATGCCGGCGAGAGGCGTGACCGTGCCGTTAATGAGCGTGATCGTGCCGCTGCCGAGCGCGCTGCCGTTGCCGACCTGCAAGGTACCGCCGGCGAGGGTTACTCCGCCCGAGAGGCCCGGGTTGGCGTTGGGCAGAACCGTCGTGCCGGCGCCGCCGATGGTTAGACCGCCGCTACCCGTGAGCGGGGTATCGATCGTGGCGATTGCCGCCGCACTGGTCTGGATGATGCCTTCCGCGCTGCCGAAGACCGTGGTGCCGCCGGTGACGGAGCCGGTCGCGTTGACGGCCAGGCCGCCGCCGGCCAGGGTCAGGGTGAAGCCGTCTTCGCCGACCAGGCCGCCCGCGAGCAGCAGGGCGGTAATGGTCTTGTTCGCGGTCAGCGCATCGGGACCGGTCAACTTGACGATATCGCCCGGACCGGCGGCGGCCAGCGCGGTGACGTAACCGGCGAAGGTAATGATGCTGCCATTGGTCGGGTCAAAGCTGGCGTAGTCCGTGTTGTTCACCAGGGCGTAGGGCAGGATGCCGCCGTTGTTGCCCACCGTTGTCGGGGCCGTCGTGAAGACGATCCGATTGGCCAGCGAGTCCAGGGTGCTGTTGGTGGCGATGAAGTTGATCGTACCGCCGGCCTGGCGCGTGATGCTACTGAACGTCACCGTCGAGGACGTACCAAAGACCGGGGCGCTCGGGTAGTCGATCTTGACGGTGGAAGCCCCCGGGCCGATCACGAGGGAACCGAGCTTCTGGCTGTTGGCGATCGGGGCCACGCCGACGCCTGGATTTAGGATGAGTTGGAGCGTACCGGCGTTGAGGGTCACCGGGACGTTGGCGCTGATGCGGCTCGTCATGCTGGCGCCCGCGAGGGCAGTCGAGGCACCGCTACTGTTATCCACCACAAGGGTGGCCCCCGGATTGACGATGACGCCGGACGAATTCAGGATCGTGCCGCCGCCTTGCGTGACGTTCGATTCGTCGGTCGCCAACTGGAGGGTGCCGCCATCGACAACCAGGTTGCCCGTGAAAGTGTTGTTGGCGACCAGTGACAGCGTGCCGGCGCCAACCTTCACCAGGTCGGCGGTGCCGCTGACGATGCCTTCCAAGATGAGGTTGCCCGCGGTGACGCCCACCGTGGCGCCTGGGGTCACGATCAGATTGCCGTCCCAGGTCGTGGCCTGCGAGAAGAGAAGAGCGCCGGCAAGGTTTAAGCCCGCGAAGCCGGTGCCGGAGATGGTGACCGTCTTGGCGGCGAATTGCCCGCCGGCGTTGTTCACCAACATCGTCGCTCCGTTGTTGACCACCACCGTGCCTACGAGGGAACCCAACGCGAAGGTTTGCGCGGTGACCTGCACGACGCCGTTGTTGATGATGGTTTGGCCCGTGAAGGTGTTCACCTGGTTGATCACCAACATGCCGCCGCCGACCTTGGTCCAGTCGCCTGGGCCGCTCATCACGCCGGCCTGCGTCAATATGCCGGCATCGACGCTGATCGTGGTGGGCGAATTCAGCGTCGTGGTGCTGAACGTGCTGACGCCGAAAACACTTTCCAGGGCGCCGTTGGCGTTCGGGCGCCGGAGCCGTAGAGGAAGAGCGGACGGCTGAAGGTGATGCCCGGGGCGGCCGCGCCGTTGGCGACCGATTGCAAGCCCTGGAGTTGCAGGCTCGCCCCGCTGGCCACCACCACGTTGGCGCTGACACCCAGGGGGGCGGAAACGCCGCTCTGGGCATTCTGGGCATTGAGGATGCCGCCGGCGATGGTGGTCTGGCCGGTGTAGGTGCTTGCGGCTCCGAGTGCGTTCGTGAGGAAGAGCGTGCCGGCGCCCAGTTTGGACAGGTTGCCCGCCGTGGCTCCGTTGATGATCTGGTCGGAGAACGTGACTGTCCCAGCGTTGCCGCCCGTGGCGCCGGGAACCGTGAGGAGGTTGTTGGTGCCGTTGAGGGTAACAATCCCGCTGAAGATCAGCGGGTTCGGGCCGCCGAGGACCACCGTGCTGTTATTAAACGTGACCACATTAGCCAGGGTGAGCGTGGTGTTGGCCAGGAAGGTGGTGGCGGCCTGGATCGTGCCGCCGATCAAGGACAGGGAGGTCGAAGTAGTGGGGATGGCGTTGATCGCACCCACGGCAAGCGTGCCGCTGTTGAGCGTGGTCGTTCCGGAGTAGGAACTCGTGCTGCTGGACAACGTCACTGTGCCTGCGCCGCCGAGGGTCAAGCCGGCCGTCCCCGTGATGGCGCTGCTCACCGTTACGGTGCTGCCGCTATTGGTCAGGACCAAGCCTTCGGCGGTGCCCATGGCCACGGTCGGCACGGAGATGACGTTGCCTGTGCCGCCGGTGACGGCCAGCGTGCCGGCCTGAGTTGCACTACCCAGGGTCAGAGTACTGTTGGCGGGGGCGCTGACGGTAATGCCGCTGCCGGCCACGAGGAGAGCGTTCGCCGAGAAATTCCCCGCCAGCGCCGTGCTGGTGGTGGCGATGTAGTTGGTGGTCGTGCTGCCCGTGCCGGAGGTTGGCAGCGTGGTGTAGACGGTCTGGGCGACGACGCCGGTTGCGGCGTTGTAATTGGCCAGGTTGAAGCCGGTGCCGCTGCCCCCCGCGGTTGCGTCGGTCGTCGTCGCGCCCTGGAGGACGCCGTTAAAGGTGATGGTCGTCGGGTTGGTCGTGAAGAGAATCTGGGAAGAGCTGCCCAGTGTCTGGCCAACCCCGGCCGTGTAGTTGACGGTGGCGCCGGCGGTACGCGTCAGGCTGCCGAAGGTCAGCGTGGCGGTCTGGCCGGTGCCGTTGCTGACATTGACGGTAGAGTTGCCGCTGGCAACATTCAAGGTCCCTGTAAACGTTTGACTGGAGGCAACGGAGTTGTTGCCCAGGAAGTTAAGCGTGCCGCCGTTCAGGGTGACGGGCGCGGTATTCAAGATGCGCGTCGTATTATTCACGACGGTGTTATCGAGGCTGACGGTGCCGCCCGTATTGACCGTGACCCCGGTGATGGCACTGAGGTTGCCGTTGCCGTTCAGTGTCAGGGAGCCGGCGTTGACGGTGATCGTGCTCGTGGTGTTGTCGGTGTTGGTCAGAACCAGGTTGCCCGTCCCCGTCAAGAAGCCATTCACCGTCGGCAACGGGGTGCTCGACAGGGTCAGAGCGTTGGCGCCCGCGGTGACGGCGCCGTTCAGAGTCGTGAGGTTATTCAGCAGCAGCGTGGCGGCGTTCTGCGTAACCGCGCCGTTCAGTGTGATGGCGCTGCCAGTAAACGCGACGGGACCGGTGATGGTGACCGCTCCGGTGCCGAGTTGCGTGAACGGAGCGTTGGCTTGCAGGACGCCGGCGGTCAGGGTGATGGCTCCTGTGCCCAGCGAAGCGCCCGGTGCAGCGACGCCGGCGACGGCGGTGGCTGTGGCGAGCGTTGGGGTTGTGCTGGTCAGGCTGCTAATGGCCTCCATCGTCGGCCAGGGTGAGCCGGCCAGAGTTCCCAGGAACGTCACCGTCACGAGAGGCGCACTGGTGCTGCCGCTGGCGACGACGCCGACGTTGCTCGTGCTGCCGATGATCGAGAGGGCAGCCAGCGCGCTGGCGATGTTGGATTGCAGTGTGGTGAGGGTCGTGCTGAACGCGATCGGGGCCGTCGTCTGCCCGTCGAAGGTCAAGGTGAACGTCCCGCCCGTAACCGTACCGCCGAAGGTCAAGGTCTGGACCGCATTAACGCCCAGGGCGTTGTTGCCGACGGCCAGGATGCCGGCGCCCGTCGCCGCACCGGCGTTGAGGACGGTGCCACCCGAATAAAGGCTGGGGTTGGGCATGGTCAGCATCCCGGTGCCGGCCACGGTCAGTGCGCGAGCGCCGTTGCTGTCCAGGACGGCGCCGGAGATAGTCAGCCCGGCCGTGTCATTCACCGTGAGCTGGCTGCTGGCCAACATGGTCACGGTCCCGGTCAGTGTAATGGCGCTGGTCCCCGAGACGATGGTGGTGCCGTTGAGGACCACCGGATTGGCAAACGTGAACGAGCTCGGGGTCACCGAGCCGGGCGTCTGGGCGAACACCGAGCCGCCTGAGAGACCGATGGTGCCCGTGCCCAGCGGACCACTGACGATGACGCCGCTGTTCGTCACGGTGCTGTTGCCGATGACCAAACTGCCTGCGGTAATGGTCAAGCCGCCGCTGAAGGTGTTAGCACCCTGGAACAGGAGGATGGCGGCAGCAGTGTTGAGGGTGAGAGCCCCCGTACCGCTGATGAGACCCGAGAAGGTAACCGGACCGGTGTCGGCATCGGCGATGGTGTTGCTGCCAATCAGGTTGACCGGGCCGGTGAACGCCAGGTTCTCGCCCTGAGTGGTGGCGCTCGCAATCGTCAAGGTGACGTTGGCCAGGTTAAGCGTGTTGCTGAGGGCAAGGGCTGTATCCCTCGGGGCGAACGATCCCCCGGTCACGGTCAACGCGCCTGTTCCCAGGCCGTTGTTGTCGCTGACCTCCAGGATACCTCCTGTCAGGAACGTGCCGCCCGTGTAGGTGTTGGCGTTGCTCAGAATGAGTGCGCCGGCGCCGCTGGTCAGCGCCAACGTGCCGCTGCCGCTCACGACGCCGCTGAGGGTTGTGGTATTGGTCGTGTCGATGAACGCGTTCCCGGTCAACGTGACCGGCCCGGTGAAGATGACATTGTTATGGTTGCCATTGCCGCCGAACGAGAAGGCGCCGTTCAAGTTGACTGGGTTGCTGACAATTGTGTTCGCGGCGTTGCTGTCGATGGCTCCACCGTTCAGCGTGATCGTTCCGGTCCCCAACTGGCCGTTGTTTTGGAACAGAACCTGGTCGCCGCTGTTGACGACGAGGCCTCCGCTGAATGTGTTGGCACCCGTTGCTGAGTCGATGTACAGCCGGCCTGCCCCGGTCACGACCAGGCTGCCGGGGCCGGTGAGCGAAGCATCGACTTCGCTCCAATCGCCGGCCACCGCGCTGTTCTGGAACAAAAAGGTTTCGCCAGGGAGGAAGATGGTCCCACTCGGACCCGAGCCGATCTTCCAGCGTGTGGTGCCGCCATTGCTGGTGCCCGTGGTCATGACGGCGCCGCTGGCGATGGTCATGATCCCCGAGATGGCGACATTGGTTCCGCCGCCGCCGACAGACGAAACGCCATCAAACTTGATCGCGCCGATGGTCTGGGCCGCGCCGTTCCCCAGGTGATGGCAGTACCCGCGGCGAGCGAGTTGGCAAAATCGACGAGCGCGGTGGCCGGAGCATCGTTCAATTGGGCCGCGGTTGTCGCCAGGTAGTAAGCCGTGCTGGGGAGAGCCACGAAGCCGATATTCGCACCGGAGATGTAGGTCGCAGCGAAATCGCCGGTGTTGATGGCGGTCGCTCCACCGGTGGCGGCGCCACCGACCTCGGCGTAGGGTAGGATATTGCTCGTGCCGTTCCCGAGGATGCCGTTCGTGGTCGAGCCGTTTGTTCCGAGGAAAAGCGAGGCGGTCGGGAAGCTAGCCGTCGGGAACAGGATCTGATTGGTCGTTTGGTTCAACGGTTGATAGGTGACGGTCAGAGTGTTCGCGTTGATGCTCAGCGTGGCTCCCACCGCGCGGGTCAGGCCGGCGAAGTTCAGCTTGGAAGTGGCTCCCGCAGCCTGAGCGGCGGTGTAACCCGCGTTGAAGATCGTCAGACCCGCCTGCAACGAAACGGTGCCGAGGGATTCCGCCGAGACGGCGTTCGCTAAATTCAGCGCCAGGAAGTTGATCCCGGTGCTGACGAGATTGGTGCTATAGCTGCCGCCGCCGTTGATGGTCACGTTGGGCTTGGTGGCGTTGGTAAACCGGGTGATGTTGGCGTTGGCTATCGGAATGGCGGCGCCGCCGAGCGTGTCATCGATCACCAGGGTGCCGCCCTGGTCGATCGTGATCGCGCTGGCGCTCCGGTTCCCAGGGTGCCGAGATTCGTCAACGTGAGCTTGCCGCCGGTGAAAGCGCTGGCGGTACCCATGCCGCTGATGGTCACGTTACCGACAGCACTGTTGTTGTTGGCGAGCGTCACGGTCGGACCGAGGACCGTGGTGTTCCCCGTGTAAGTGTTGGGAGCGTTCAAAACCACAGTACCGGCACCAACCAGGGTCAGGTCGGAGCCGCTGACCACGCCAGTCACAGTGAGTGTGCCGCCGGCGAACGCGCCGATAGTGGAGCTCGTGTTCGTGCCGCTGAGCAGAGGCACGTTGCCGGTCGTCAAGCCCACCGTGCCCGTCGTCGTGATGGTGCCGGTCCAGGTGTTGCTGGTGGCGGTGCTGACCGCCAGGGCGCCTTGCGTCAGGGCGTTGTTGTTGGTGTAACCGAAGCCGGTGCCGTTTAGCGTGAGTGCCTTGCCGAGAACGGTGATCGTGTTCGACACCTGTAGGGTGGACCCGCTGTTGACCGTGACGCCGGCGCCTGCTAGACCCAGGGCGCTGCCGTTGGTGATGCTGAGAATGCCGGCGTTGGCGGCGACATTGGTTTGGCCGAGGTAGCTATTGGCCACGCTGAGCACCACGGTGCCGACGCCGACCTTGGTCAGGTCGTTCGGGCCACTGATCGCGCCGCTCACCGTCAGGCTCGTTCCGGCATCCGCTCCGATATTGGCGCCGCTGTACAGGGTGATGGCGCCCGACCAGGTATTGCTGTTGTTGCCGCCGGCAAGATTCTCCAGCGCGCCGCCGCCGTTGATGCCCGTGCCGTTGAGATACAGGGTCTTGGTGAAGGTGACTCCGGTAGCCAGCGATTGCACGGCGGCCCCGCTGGCGACCACGGCGATGTTCGCGGCGGTACCAAGTCCGGCAGCGCTCTGCACCTGCACGACACCCTGGTTGATGAGCACATTGCCGGTGTTGGTGTTGGCAGCGGACAGGATCAGCGGTGCTCGACGCCCGTCTTGGTCAGGATCGCCGCACCGGAGATGATGCCGTTGAAAACAGTGGCGGCGGTATTGGCGACGTTCACGATGTCAGCCGTGCCGACGGCGCCCAGGGCGACGGTGCCGCTGAACAGCAGCGGGTTGCCGCCGCCCAGGGTGATGTTGGCGTTGTTGAGGGACAGGTTGTTGGCGATCAGGATGCCGCCGCTGACGCTGGCCTGGAGGCTGCCGTTGGTCAGAGTGACCGCACCGGAACCGAGGGCGGCGCCGGAGCCGAGGCTCAGCGTGCCGCCGCTGACGAAACTGCCACCCTGATAAGCGTTCGCAGCCGGCAACTGGAGCGTACCGCCGCCGGCGATCGCCAGGGAGTTCAGCCCAGTAATGCTCCCGCTGATGGTAAGGCTGCCGTTATTCGTGACGACCACGCCGTCGGTGGAGGCGATGCCGCCGAGGGTCCCGCCGAGGCTGAGGCTCGGAGCCGAGATCGTGTTGCCGCTCGTGCCGCCGGTGCTGGCCACCATGCTGGCGTTGAAGGTCGAGGCGCCGGGCGTCGTGGTGGTGAGCGTGCTGATGGTGCCGCCGGTCAGGGTGCCGTCGCCGAACGTCATGGTGGGCAGGGCTGCTCCGGCGAGCGCGTTCTGGAAGGTGATCGTGAAGACAGTGCTGCTGACGGCCGTGACCAGCGCGTTGGGGCCGGTGGCTGACACTCCCACGTTCGCCAGCGTGTTGAGTGCGGCCTGGATGTTAGCGGCCATCGTGGCGGGTGTGCCGCTCCAGGCGATGTTCCCGGTCAGCGTGCCGTTGAACGCCAGGGTGAAATTGCCGGCCGAGATGCCGGCGCCGAAGGTCAGCGTCTGCACCGCGTTGGTGACGACGGGGGCGGCCCGAAATGACGATGCCGTTGCCGACCAACAGGGCTGCGTTCACCGTGTCGGCGGCTGTCAAGGCGGTCGAAGACGAGACCAACACGTTGTCCGTGCTGAGATTGCCGCTGGACAATAAGGTCTGATAGGTGGTCAATGCCGTGATGCCGTTCGCGCCATAGGTGGCCAGGTTGAAGCCGCTGCTGTTGGTGAACGCGCTGCCGCCCACGGTGACGTTGGTATTGTTGTCTTGCGTCGTCCCACCCTTGATGATGTTGCCCGTCAGGGTCGGGGCGTCGGTGAAGAGCACCTGGTTACTCGCGGTCCCAAGCGTCTGACCCGCGCCCGCCGTGAAGTTGACCGTCGCGCCCGGATTCCGGCTGAGGCTGGTGAAGGTCAAGGCGGCAGATTGGCCGGTACCATTGCTGGAGTTGATCGTCGAGTTGCCGCTGTTCAGGAACAGCGCGCCGATGGTCTCCGACGAGGCCGCCGAGCCGTTCCCCAGGAAATTGAGCGTGCCGCCGTTGAGAGTAAGCCCTGCGATGTCGGCGAGACGGTTCGTGTTGTTCCCGGCGGTGCTGTTGTCGAGAGTCAGCGTGCCGCCGTTGTTGAGGATGATCGAGGACACGCCCGCCGTGGATGTGGCGACCGCAACGGTGGGGTTGCTCACGCCCGCCCCGGTCAGGTTGGAACCGTTGGCGATGATCTGAGGCACGTTCGCCCCGCCCAGGGTCCCCTGGAAAGTGATGGTGAACGGGCTCGCCGACTGGGTCACGACGGCGTTGCTGATGGCGACGGTGGCAGTGCCGCCGCCCGCATTCGCCAGGCCCGTGGTGGGACTGGCATAAGTAAAGCTCGTCGCGGTGGGGACGGAAACGATCACGAAGGTGCCGTTATAGCCCGTGCCCACGCCGCTGACGTTGACGAGTTGGCCGGTATTGAAGCCATGCGCTGCCGTGGTCGTGATCGTCACGAGGTTGCCCGTCTGCGTGGCTCCAGGCACACCGACGGCGGCGACCGTGCTGCTGGTACTGGTGCTGATGCTCGACAGCGTGCCAAGGGCAGCCTGGATGGCCGCGGGCATGACCGCTGGCGGTGCCGAAGACCGTGGCCACGGCTAAACCCGTCGTGGCGTTGAAGTACGTGAACTGGGCAGCGGTGGCGGACAGGATCGTGTACGTGCCGTTGTAGCTTGGGGAAGTGACGCCGGCGATCGTGACGTTTTGCCCCGCGGTGAAGTTGTTCGTCGCCGTGACCGTCACGAGGTTGGCCGTTTCGGAAAACGCGGTTGGGACCACGGTGGCAAGGAAGGGGATCGCCGCCGTGGTCTGGTTGTTGGCGGTGAGCGTGAAGGTGCCGCCCGTCACGTTGGTGAAGGTGAGTGTTTGCGCCGCGTTAGCCTGTGCCGCCGCAGCGGTGGTGAAGGCACCATTGCCATTCAAAGTCAGATTGCCGCCGCTGACCGTGACCTGGCCGGTGAAGGCGTTGGGCTGGCTGGAACGTCAGGCTGCTATTCGAGCCCATCAGCGTGACACCACCTGCACCCGAAGAGCGTCTCGTTGAACGTAACGGGAGCGCCCGAGAAGTCTGGTAGATAAGCTGGCTTGCAAGAGGTCATAGGTCGCCAGCGAGTTACTGAAGGTGATCGGGTTGTTGCCGGTGAAGGTGATGACGTTGTTGGCCGTGGCCCCGCCCAACAGCTGGTTGGCGAGCGTGACGCCGCCGGAGACTGTCGTTAGCAGGTTGCCGCTGGTCAGGGTGAGGAAACCGGTGCCCAGTGCCGTGGTGCTGCCGATGACCAGGGCGCCCATCGTCCCGAGGCCGTTGGCGCCGTTATTCAGGTTGATGCCGGCCTGGAAGCCCGAGTTGTTGCCCGAGAGCGTCAACGTGCCGAGCCTGCCGAGCGTAAGCGGGACCGACCCCGCTCAGGCTGCTGCTGATGGTGGTGGCGTCGTTAACCGTGACCGTGAACGCAGCGGCGGAAGTCGCCGGCAAATTGACGGTTCCGGTGAACGTCAGGCTGCTGCCGGCGCTGGTCGTGCCGACCGACGCTGCTGCCGGTAAGGGTGACGCGCACCGTTGAGGATCAGGGCGTTGGCCAGGGTGCGCGCCGAGGAATCCGCCAGCAGACGTGCCCCCCGCCAGGGCCAGACTGCCTGTGCCGACCGGGCCGCTCGTCACCGCTGGCGGAGTTGTTGGCCCCGAGGATCAGCGTGCCGGCCGTCAAGAAGGTGCCGCCGGAGAAGGTGTTGGCGCCGGTTAGAGTAGGTGGTGCCCCGGCGCCCGCCAGGATCAGCGAACCTGTCGCCGTTGATCGCCGCCGGAGAACGTGGTGAGCGGCGTGTTGGTGATGGTTAGCGTGCTGCCGAGAACATTGGTCAGGCGGCCGAGGTCGTGGCCGCCAGGTTGGTAACGGTGCCGGTGTCCGTGAACGTCACGTTGTTGGTGCCGGCGATGGTCACGTTACTGGTGCCGAGGGTGTACGGGTTGTCCAGCGTGAGAGCGACCGTGCCCTGAAGCGTGCCGCCATTGAGGGCTGAGCGTGCTGGTGCCGCCGGCCAAAGCCGCGTTGACTGCCGAGACTCAGCGTGCCGCTGTTGAGCGTGGTCGTGCCGGTGTAAGTGTTCGCGTAGGGCAGAACCAGAGTTGCCCGGTCCGGCGATGGTCAGACCGCTGCTGCCGGTCATGCTGCTGTTCATGGTGGTGGTGGCCGACCGGACGCGGTAGTGACGATACCCTCGGTCGTGCCGAAGGCCAGAGTCGGCACGTTGAGAGCGTCGCTGCCGCCCACAACGATCAGGCCGCCGCCGGTCAGGGTCAACGTGGCGTTTGCCGGACTCGTGAGCGTCAGGCCAGCGCCGGAGATCAGCAGGCCGTTGAGCGACACGTTGCCCGTCAGCGCCTCGCTGCCTATTTCCTTGTAGACGGTTCCCGTGTTCGCAGCGGTGTTGATGCCGCCGTTCACCAACGCTGTGGTGTAATTGGTGAAGCGGACGAGATTCGAGCCGGAAACCGTGGCGAAGTCGGTCCCGCCCGCGGCCGGGCCGGTGACGAGGGCGTAGGGGAGAATGCCGCTTCCGGCGGCACCGGTGGTGAGGCCCGGGGCGTTCGTGAACAGAAGCTGGTTGGGCGCCTCCAGGATCGCGGTGCCGCTGCCCGAGACGGCCAGGCTCGACGTCGCATCCGTATAGGTGAAGGTCGCGGCGTTGGGGATGGACGTGATCGTATAGGTGCCGTTATAGCCGGAGACGCCGACACCAGCGATCGTGACCGTTTGACCGGTCACCAAACCATGCGCGGCCTGGACCGTCCCCGCCGCGGTGGAAGTGGCCAGCCCGGTAAACAGACTCGTGTACGTGAAGGTTGTGGGCGACGGGATGCTCGTGACGACATAGGTGCCGTTGTAGGCGGCAGGAGTCACGCCGGAGATCACGACCGTTTGGCCGATCAACAAGTTGTGCGCCGTCGCGGTCGTGACGGTCACGGTATTGGTGACGCTCGCAGTCCCGGCCCCGGTGGAAGTACCCAGTGCCGCTGTGGGATCCGTATAGGTGAAGGACGTCGGCGAGAGGATCCCCGTGATCGTGAACGTGCCGTTAAAGCCGGCGGGAGTGACGCCAGCGATCACCACCGACTGGCCAACCACAAAATTGTGATTCGCCGACGTTGTGACGGCTACCACGTTGCCCGTCTCGATCGCCGCCCCAAGTGCGATTGTCGCCTGAGCGGTCGAAGCCTCGGAAACGCCCGTGGCCGTGGTGGCGATGGTGGGGGTCGTGATCGTCACGGTGTTGCCCGACTCGGTGGCCCCGCTGGTGGCCGCGATGCCAATGGCAGCGGCCGCGATGCCGCCGCCGGAGGCGGCCAGGCCCGAGTTGTTGTTCGTCACCGTGAAGGTGGTGGCGGAGGGGACGGACACGATCGTGAAGGCGCCGTTGTAACCCGGCAACGTTACCCCGGAGATTGAGACCGTCTGGCCAATCGAGAACCCGTGCGCTGACGAGGTCGTGATGGTCACGGTGTTAACGTTCGCGGTGCCTGCCGTTCCGGCGGAAGTGCCCAACCCCGAGTTGGCGTCCGCATAGGTGAAAGTCGTTGTGGAGGGGACGGAAAGGATCGTGTAGGTGCCGTTAAATCCGCTGGGTGTCAGGCCGTTGATGACAACCGTCTGGCCAACCGCGAAACCGTGAACTGCCGAGGTCGTGATCGTCACCACGTTGCCGACTTCGGTCGCAGCGGTGGCCGCAATGGTCGCAACCGCAGTCTGAACCGCCCCGTTCGTGGCGGTGATCGTGGTCCCGGTCGGGCCGCTGAGATCCACGTTGCTGCCGTTGAAGATCAACGTCGCGCCCGGTTGCCGGTTCAAGCTCGTGATGGTCAGGCCGTTGGTCGTGCCGGCGACGCCCGAAGCAGCCGCCCAGCCGGAGCTGATGGTCGCCTGGCCGCTTGCCAGGGTAACGGCACCGATGGTCTGGCTGGAACTGAGCGGCGCCGCACCCGCGCTGGGATTGACGGCGAAGAAGTTGAGCGTGCCGCCGTTGAAGGTCCACGGCGTGCTGTTGTTGACGCGGTTGGCGAGGTTGATCGCCGTGGTGGTGCCGCTGCCGTTGTTGTCGAGCGTGAGTGTCGTGCCCTCGAAGAGGTTGACCCCGGTCCCGGCAGTAGTGCCGGTGCCCAGGATCGACCCGGCGCCGTTCACGGTGAGCGTGCCGCCGAGCACATTGGTATTGCCGACGTAGGTGTTGGGCGCCTGGAGGGTCAGGGTGCCGGTGCCGACTTTGGTCAAATCGGCCCCACTGACGATGCCGGGCAGAGTGAGAGCGGCGTTCCCGCCGAGCGTGGCTCCGGAGTTGAGGATGATGTTGCCCTGGACCGTATTGGCCTGGATGGAAACGAGGGCTCCGGCGGGGAGGGTGCCCGCGATACCGTTGCCGTTGAGGGTGATCGTCTCCGCCTGGAAGACGCCGCCTGACGCGTTGAGTTGGAGAGACGCCCCACTGTTTACTACCGTGCCGGACGCGATGTTGCCCATCGCATACTGACCGCCGTCGAGCCGGACGATGCCCTGGTTGATGTTGAACTGGCCCGTCCAGCTGGGACTGCTGGCGTTGATAGCGAACAGCCCCAACCCAACCTTGTTCAAGTCGCCCGGACCGCTGATGGCGCCGGTCATCGGTCCCAGCGTGCCGGCATCGACGCCGACGTTTGTCGAGGTGTTCAACGTCACGGTGCCGGTGAGGATATTGTTGCCGTAGACGTTCTCCACCGCACCATTGCCGTTGACGCCGTTACCGTTGAGGATGAGCGACCGGGCCAGCGTGAAGCCGGCCGCGCTCTGGAGTTGTAGGGCGGCTCCGGTGCCGGCCACCACGACGTTGCTGGTGACCCCCAGCGAACTGGCTTGCTGGGCGTTGATGATGCCGGAAACGATCGTGGTCTGCCCGGTATAGCTGTTGCTGGCCCCGAAGGCGTTGGTCAAGTACAGCGTCCCGCCGCCGAGCAAGCTCAGGGTGCCTACCTGCGCGGTGCTGTTGGCGACCTGGCCGGCGAAGGTGACGCCGCCGGTGTTGGTGACCGCCAGCAGGTTGTTGGCAACGATGTTGGCCGCGTTGAAGCCGTTGAGAGTGACTGTCCCGGCGAAGGTGATCGGGTTGGCGCCCGTGAAACTCACCACGCTGCTGTTGAACGTCAGCGGGTTGGAGAGGGTCACGCCTGGGGAACTGGTCTGGAGCGCACCGCCGTTGAAGTTCAAGGCACTGCTCGCCGAGATCGAGATGTTGTCGATGAAGGATGTCAAGTCGGCGGCGGAAGTATTTTGGCCCGCGAAACCGAGGTTGTGGAAGCCAGCGGACGTAATCGTGAAGGGGATGGTGACGGTGTTGTAGCTGGTGGTAGAAAGCGGTACGACCGTCGCGCCAATCTGCACCCCGTCGAGCAAAACCTTGAAGGGATTGGGACCCAGGGAAGGACGACCGGCGGTTAAGAACGTGATGGTGTAATTCCCCGGTGCCGAGAAGAAGATGTTTTGCGAGAAGTTCCCCACTTGCTGAACGAGAGCGACCTGGGTGCCGTCGGGGGCAGTGGGGCTACTGAAGCCACTGCCGTTGGCGGAGATACCGCTATTGCCTACGAAGTTCCAGCCCGCACCCACCGGATTGTAAGCGAAGGTTACCCCCTCGCTCGGCGCTTCAAAGCTGGCGTTGGGGACGGAAACGGCAAGGCCGAGAGACGTGGAGTTGCCGACGCTGACCGTGCCACTGTTGATGTTCGTCGCGCCGGTGTAGCCATTGGTGTTGGGCAGCGCCAGAGTGCCGCCGCCGCCGATTGTCAGGCCGGCCGTGCCGCTGATGGAACCGCTGACAGTGAGCGTGCTGTTATTGGTGGTGACGATGCCTTCCGCCCCCAGGACGATCGGCGCGGAGATCGTGTTGCCGTTCGTACCGGTGTCGCTGGCGGCTATTACGCCGGTGCCGACGGTTAACGCGGAACCGCTGACCGTCACGCCATCGCCGATGATGAGCAGGGCGTTGATCGATTCAGCGGACGTGATAGGAAGCGTCGCGGAGGTGGCGATGTAGTTCGTCGTGGCGCTGCTGCCGGATACGGGTAGAGCCGTGTAGGAGGTCAAAGCAGTGACGCCGGTGGCCCCATAGTTCGCCAGGTTGAAGCCGGTCGTATTGGCGGCGAACGTCGTCGCGTCGGTTGTCGTGGCACCGATGAGAACGCTATTGGTGAACTGCGCGTCCGGTCAGTGCGGTCGTGAACAGGATCTGGTTGCCGGTCGAGACTCCGGTCGTGCCAAGAGTCGTGCTGAAGGTCTGGCCGGCGGTCGTGAAGTTGACCATGCCGCCGGCGTTGCGCGTGAAGCTGCTGAAGGTCGTCGAAACATTGGCGCCGTTGTTCTGCGACGTGATCGTGGCGTTCCCGGCTCCGATGGTCAGGGCTCCCAGCGTCTGAGTCAGGGTCGCGGTGCCGTTGCCCTTGATCGTCAGGTTGCCGCCGGTGAGCGTGATCGTGCTGGCAGCGTTCAGACGAGTGCTGTTGACGGTGCCGCTGTTGTCCAGCACCAGCGTGGCGCCGGTGTTGACGACAATGGCATTCGCGGCGGTGATCGCCCCGTTGGCGCCGCTCAGGATCACGGTGCCGCCGAAAACGTTGAGGTTGAGAGCATTCGACCCGAACGTGTTCGCCCCGGTGAGGATCAGCGTGCCGTTGCCGGTATAAGTAGTGGTGCCGCCCGCGGTGGTGCTGGCCACCAACGGCTGATTCGTGGTCTCGAAGGAGTGGGCGCCGCTGATGATGCCGTTGATGGTGGTCGTGTTGTTGAGGGACAGGTCGCCGAGCGCAGCGCCGCTCATGACGATGTTGCCGTTGATGGTGATGTTGCTGCCGGTCAGCACCACCGGCAGGTTGTTGGCGGTGTTACCGAAGATCAGGTTATTGCTGATCGTCAGCGCGGCTGTGGCGTTCAGCACGCCGGTGCGGACGTCGAAGGTTCCGGTGCCGAGCGCCGCGGAAGAGCCGAGGGTCAGAGTCCCAAGCACGGCGTTGGTCGGGTTGGCGCCCAGGAGCAGAATGACGCCGCCCGTGAAGGCGTTGGGGCTGGTCAGGGCGACGGTCTGCGTGCCGGCCAGCGTCAGGCTCTCGCTGCCGTTGCTCTCGGTGATGACGCCGTTGATGGTCGTGCCGGCGATGTCGTTGGCGGTCAGCGTGGAGGCGGCAAAGTTCGTCACCGTGCCGGCCAGGGTCACGGAGTTGGCGGTGGAAATGCCCGCGTTGGCGTCGCCCGTGATGGTGGTGCTGCCATTGAGGATCACGTTGTTGTTGATCGTGATCGCGGCGGTGGCGAACACGTTGCCGCCGAGGAGGACCAGCGGCCCGGAGCCGAAGACGTTGCCGCTGGACAAGCTCAGAATGACCGTGCCGGTATTGGTCAGCGTGGTGCCGCCGCTGTAGTTGTTCGCGGTGTTGGTTATCTGGAAGACGCCGCCGCCTGCTGCTGCACTGCTGGAGAGGCTCAGGCTGCCCACACCGCTTATCTGGCCGCTGAACGAGGTCGTGGCGCCGGAGCTGGTCGTGAGGGTGTTGTTGCCCGTCAGCGTGGTCGCCCCGGTGAACGTGATGTTCTGGCCCTGCACCGCAACACTGCTGATCGTCGCCGTAGCATTGGAGAGCGTAACGGGGGTATTGAGTACCAAGCTGACGTTGGCCTCGAAAGTGCCGCCTGCGAGCGTCAGTCCACCCGTGCCGAGGCCGTTGCTGTTGCCGATTTCGAGGATGCCGCCGGCAACCGTGGTGCCGCCCGTGTAGGTGTTGACGTTGTTGAGGACAACCGGCTCGTTGGCACCCGCGGCCGTGGTACCCGTCGCAACACCTTGGACCGCCACGACGTTTAGGCTTCCTGAACCGCCGATCGCGCCGTTGAAAAAGACGCCGCCGAGCGTTGCGTTCCCATTGGCCGCAGTGATGAAACTATTACCCGTCAGTGTGATGGGTCCCGTGAAGGTGATGGGAGCAGCAGCCGTGTTAAAGGAAGTGAAAAGGACCACGCCATTCAGATTGACGGCGTTGCTGAAGGTGTTGCTGGCGGTATTGGACGTGAGGGTGCCTCCGGTGAGCGTGAGGGGGCCGGTGCCGAAGGCGGCGTTGGTGTCCATGAAGATCGTGTTCGCGGAGTTGACAATTGTCCCGCCGCTATAGGTGTTGGTGCTGGCGAGCTGGATTTGCCCCAAGCCCGAAATGACCAGCGGGCCGGTCCCGGTAATGGGAGAAGTGAATTTCGTGTCGGTGAAAGTGGTGAACAGCCCGATGTTCTGGAAAAGGTCGGTTTCCCCGATGAGGTTGACAGAGCCGCCAGTAATTAGGAACTCAGTACCAGTTGCCCCGACAGATCCATTAGTCAAAATAGCGCCGCTGCTGACGCTCAGCGCGCCACTTAAGGTTAGCGTCGTCGACGCGCCGTTGATATTGAAGAGGACGGCGCCATAAACCCCGGAGATAAGAGTACACGCCCCGCTGAGCGTGAGTTTGGCGATGTCGAGTCCATTGCTATTCGGTGCCGTTACGGCCCCGGCAGACACCGTCTGGGTTGCGTAATTGCTGAAGGCCGTGATGCCAACGAAGTTCGCGGCCGCGCCATTGTTGGTAGCGGAGGTAGAGGCGCCGGTGCCGTAGGTGGCGAGGTCCCCCGTACCGGTTCCAGCGCTGGTTGATCCGTTCACTTCGCCGAAGGGGAGAATCGACCCCTGGTTGCCGTTAAAGAACAGCGATGTGGGGGCCCCACCCGTCAAAACGATTTCGTTGGTGTACCCCCCCCCGCTGGCGATGGTGGTGCCCAGCGGCGAAGCGTTGCCCGTACCGCCGACGAAGTTGACGGTGGCCCCCGGGCTTCGTGCCAGGCTGGCGAAGGTCAGCACCGACGTTGCACTCGCGGCGGGAGCAGCCGTATAACCGGCGTTGATGAGGTTCTGGCCGCCGGCCAGTGTCAGGGCACCGAGGGTCTGGCTGGTGGCCGTGTTGGCGTTGTTGCTGGCCACGAACGTCAGCGCGGCGCTGGTTCAGAGGAGCGGCGCGGCATTATTGACGCGGTTGGCGAGGTTGATGGTGCTGTTGTCCAGCGTCAGCCCGCCGCTCGCCTGGGCACCGCTGGCGCTGGACAGAATGAACCCGGTGAGCGAGACGCTGCTGGTGTTCAGGATCGTGCCGAGGCCGTTCAAATCCAGGAGGCCGGCCGAGAAGGTGCCCGCGTACGGGGCGCCGCTGGTCACGGTGGTGCCGGTGTAGGTGTTGCTGTTCTGCAGGTTCAGCGTGCCGCCTTGCACGATGAGGGCCGGACTGGTCGCGGCGATGCTGCTGCCGAAGGTGTTGGCGTTGGCGAGCGTCACGCTGCCGGGGCCGATCTTGGTCAGGCTGCTGGCCGTGCCGCTGACGACGCCGCTGATCGTCAGAGTGTCGGCTGCGACCGCCTGGCTGATGCTGGCGTTGGTGTTGAGGACGATATTACCGGTGAAGGTGTGGCCGGCCGCAGTCGAGTCAACCAGTGCGCCCTGGCCGAAGATGCCGTTGAGGCCGTAGCCCGTACCGTTGAGGGTCAGGGTATAGCCGGCGTAGACGGTGTTGGCAGCGCCGGTGAGATTCAGGGTGGCGCCGCTGGATACCGTACTCCCACTCACGATATTGCCCAGGGCCGTGGCGCTGGTGGCATTCAGGACGCCCGTGCTGATCGTGACGCCGCCGGTGTAGGTATTCGCGCCGGAGAGGACGAGGGTCCCCACGCCGGCCTTGGTGAGACTCGCCCCGCCCTGGATGGTGTTGTTGAGTGTCAACGTGCTGTTGCCGTCCATGCCCAGCGTGGTGTTGCCGGCCAGCGTGATGGAACCCGACAGGGTGTTATTGCCGCCGATCATGTTCTCGATCGCACCGCCGCTGCCGACCCCGGAGCCGCCGTCGAGGACGAAAGCGTTGGTCATGGTGAAGGCGCCCAGGAGCTTCACACTTGCCCCGCTGGCGACCAGGACGGTCCCCGTTCCGAAGGCCGCCGCGGCCTGCGCCTGGACCGTGGCGCCCGAAGTGACCGTGGTCGTGCCGGAATAGGTGTTGGCGGCGGACAGGATCAGTGTCCCGCTGCCCGACCCGACCACCAGGTTAGCCGCCCCGGACACGATGCCGCTGAACACGGTCGTGGCGCTGTTGTTGACAGTGACCGTGTTGTTCGTGCCGCCCAGCGCGATCGTGCCGCCCAGAATCAAGGGGTTGCTGCCGGCCAGCGTGATGGTGGCATTGTTGAGGGTAATCGGGTTCGTCACCAGCACGCCGCCGGCCACGGTGGTCTGGAGCGTGCCACTGGTCAGGTTCAGGCCGCCATTCGTGAGGAGAGAACTGTTGCCCACAATCAGGGTGCCGCCATCGAGATTGAGCGCATTAACGCCAGCGGTGGTGGTGCCGACGGCGGCCGTCGCCGTATCCGCGACCGTGAGGTTCTGCGTGTTGATAATCAGCACCGGCAGCGGGGCACCGGCCAGGAAGTTCTGGAAAGCCACGGTATACGTGGTGGCGTTGATGCCGGTGACCAGCACGCCGCTGGTGTTGTTGGTGCCGACGACCGCCGCGGTGAAGGCCGCCTGGATGTTGGTTGCCGTGGTCGCGGCCACTCCGGTGTAGGTGATGGCGCCGGTCGTCACGCCGTTGTAGGTCAGCGTGAAGGTGCCGCCGGTGATGGCCGCTGTCAAGACGATGGTCTGCACGGCGTTGACGCCGGTGATGGTGCTGGGGCCGTTCACGGTCAGCGTGCCCCGCGCCGGTGAAGGTCAGGCCGCTGGTGCCGGTGAGGGTGACGTTGCTGTTGGTGGTGATGTTGCCGCCGCCGGCGGTGGTGGTGATGATGCCGTCCGTCGCGCCGAAGGCCAACGTGCCGTTGCCGTGAACTGTGATCATGACGGAGGCGGTGCTGGCGTTGAACAGCCGGCCGCTGGTAATGGTCAGTGTGAAGCCGGCCAGGTCGAGGGTGGCGCCGGCCGTCAGGATGAGCGAGTTGACCGTCGTGTTGCCGGTCAGCGGACGGGGCCGGCGTGGTGAGCTTGACGTTGCTGGTGGCGCCGGCGGTCAGGCTGCTGGCGTAGGTGGTGTTGACCGCCACGCCGTTGGCCGCCGTAGGTGCCGACGTCGGTGCCGCCCACCGTGACGTAGGGCAGGATGCCGTTGGTCAGCGTCGGCGCATTGGTGAAGAGCAGCTGGCTGGTGGCCGAGCCGATGGTGCTCGGCAGCGTGAGCGTGGCACCCGGGAGTGCGGTCCAGGGAACCGGCGGTCAGCGCCGCGGTCTGGCCGATGCCCGGCGTGACATTGATCGTGGACGTGCCGGTGTTCAGCATGATGGCCGCCCAGGGTCTGGGAGGAGCGGCGCTGGCGTTGCCCAGGAAGTTGACGGTGCCGCCGTTGAGGATCAGGCCGTTGGCGCTGCCGAGGCTGGTGCCGCTGTTGGTGCCGGTGTTAATCCAGCGTAAGCGTACCGCCCTGGTTGACGACGATGTTCGGCAGGATAGCAGCGCGCCGGCGCCGTTCAGGGTCAAGGTGCCGCCGCTGACGATGGTGTTGCCGTTGTAGTCGTTGTTGGCCGCCAGCACCAGGTTGCCCGTGCCGGACTGGGTCAGCCCGAAGGGGCGAGGACGATCAGGGCGCCGTTGCCGATAAGCCGCCTCCTACGGTGGGGGGTTCGAAAGGACGGTGTTAATGGAGTTGGAAGCTGGTGATGGTGTTGGCGAAGGTGGTCGTGTTATTGACGACCAGATTGCTGTTGGCTGTCAGGGTGGCGATGCCGGTGAAGGTCAGGTTGCTGCCGGCGAAGACGTGCCGCCGTGGCAGGGCCGCTGACGAGTCGGCGTTCGAGCGTCACAGGGTTCGCCAGGCTCTGGGCTGCCGGCCGAGGCCTGAATGGTGCCGCCGATGAGCGTCAGGGTGCCGAGGCCGACCGGGCCGCTCGTCAGGACGCCGCCGGTGACCGTGCTGCTGCTGCCGATGCTCAGGGTGCCGCCGTTGAGCGTCAGACCAGCCGCGAAGGTATTGCAGTCGACAGCACCAGGTTGCCGAAGTTGAGTGGCTGGGCCGGGTGCCGGTTACCGAGGTGCCGTTCACGGTCAGCGAACCGGGGCCGCTCACGACGCCCGACAACGTAGGTTGTCCGATGCTGCTGGCCAGGTTCAAGGTGGTGTTGTTCAGCAGGGCGGTCGAACCGGGACAGCGTCAGGTTGTTGCTGCCCACGACCGCGAAGGTCAGGGAGGCGTTGGTGATGGTGATGAACTGGACCGGTTGGTCAACGTCGAGAGCAGACCGTCGGCGCAGAGCGAACCGCCGCCGCAAGTTGACCGTGCCCGCTGCCCAGGGCGCTATTGTTGTTGACGATGAGGGCCGCCGTGGTGCCGGTCAATTGAGGTTGGTGCCGCCGCTGTAGGTGTTGCCGGCCGTGGGGGGCGTCAGGCTGAGGTGCCGGTGCCGTTGATGGTCAGGGTGCCGGCGGCTGGCCCCGTCGGCGAGGACGCCGGTGAAGGTGACGCCGCCCGCGTTGTTGACCGTCAGCGTGTTGGTGTTGTCGGTGCTGTTGGTCAGCGTCACGTTGCCGGTGAAGGTGATCGGGTTCAAGCCGGCGAAGGTGACCGCGCTGTTGTTGAGGAGCGTAGACGGCGGTTGGCCGATCAGGGTCAGAGGCCGACGCGTGGACTGGAGGGTGCCGCCGATCGGGCGAGAGCCCCGTTCCCGGTGCTGAGGAGTATGACGCCCGCGGAGTGCCGAGGACGCGGAGTGCTACCGTCGAGCGTAGTCGTGCCGGTATAGCTGTTCGGGCGTGTTCAGGGTTGAGCGTGCCGCCGCCGGAAACCCCGGTGAGGCCGCCGGTGCCGGCTGAGACTGCCGCTGCCGTTGATGCCGCTGATGGTCCCGCTCCGTCGTGACAGGCTGTTGATAGATCCCTTCCGCCGTGCCGAACGCCACCGGGGTGGCGATGATTGCCGTGTCTCGCGGTGCTGTTCAGGACCACCCCGCTGGTGACGGTCAACATGCTGGCGCCGGTGAGGCTGAAGCCGTGAGGTTCATGGAGTTGACGGCCACGGGCGCAGTAACGGCGGTGTTGGCGGTCAGCACGACATTGGCCCCGGCGGTCAGCGTGGCGACGCTGTTGACCTGACCGGCCCCGACGATGTGGGGCTGAACCAGTGAAGGTGGCCAAGGTCAGGTTGGCACCGCTGCCAAACGTGGCGTAGGGCAGGATGCCGGGGGCCGACCAACGGCAAGCTGGTGACGTTGGTGATGTTGACCGTACCGTTGCCGCTGAAGTTGACGGTAGCTCCACTGCCGCTCGTCCGGCTGAAACTGGTCAGGGTCAGCGTGCTGCCCGTGCGTCGACGGTGATCGTCGAGTTGCCATCGTTCAGGGTGACGGCGCCGACCGTGTCGATTCCGCTACCGTACCGAGCAGGCTCAGCGTGCCGCCGTTGAGGGTGATAGGTGCCGTGCCGGCCCGACTGGTGAGTGAGAGATGCTATCGTCCAGGAGCCAGCGTGCCGCCGGTGTTGACCGTGAAGCTGGAACTCGCCGCGGTGCCGCTGGCACCGGAAGTGGCCAGCGTGCCGGCGTTGACGATGACATTGCCGGTCAGTCGGGGTTAGCGCCTGGAGATCGACGCGGCCAAGTCCGAGACGGTGGCCAGATCACAGGTTCGCGGCTCCGGTGACGACGCCGGTGAGCAGCAGGTTGACGTGGTCGGAAGACTGCCGATCGCCACCGGTTGCCGGTGCCGCTGTAGAGGTGATCGTCCCGGACAATGGTTGGCGTAAAGTTGGTGGTGTTCAGCAGGGCGCCGATGCCGTTGAAACCGAGTGCCGTTGAGGGTGATCTGCGGCATGCGTATAGGTGAGAGCAACCCCGTGGGGCTGAGCTCCGAGGTGGCGCCGCTGGCGACGGTGACGCCGCTGGTGCCGCTGAAATTGGCGTTCACGGCGACAGGATGCCGCCGTTGACCAGGGTGGCTGCCGGTGTAGCTGAGGGTGCCCGGTCAGGATCAGGGTGCCGCTGCCGGTTTTGATCAAGCTGCCGGCGGTGGCGCTGATGGTGCCGGAGAAGGTCGTGGTGGTGTTCAGGCCGCCCACGCTGAGGGTGCCGGTGCCCAGGTTCACGGTCGCCCGTACCCGCCAGGCTACCGATCGTATCGCTGTTGTTATTGATGTTGAGCGTGCGCCGGTGACCGACACCGGCGAGCCGGCTCGGAATGGCGGTGGTGCTGTTCGTTTGCAGCGTGCCGGCATTGATCGTCGTCGGTGCCGGTGTAGGCATCGATGCCGGACTCCACCACCGTGCCGCCGCCCTGGATGGTTTCACCGCCCAGCCCCAGGTTGAGGTTGCCGGAGAACGTCACCGTGCTGCCGCCGGCGGCGTTCAGGGCGACCGTGACGTTGGACGTGATGTTGCCGGAGAAGGTGACCGCGACGCCCGCGTTGCTGCCGATGGTGACCGCGGCTGTGGTGATGGCCATCGACGGTCCCCGAAGGAACGGTGGCCACCACGTTGATGTTGCGGCTGGTCGAAAAAGCCACGTTGGCAAGGAGGGAGGTGGCGACCAGGCCGTTGGGGTCGCCGATGGTGATGGCACTGGTGGACGTACCCAGGGCGCTGGCGTTGCCCAGGAAGACGTTGCTGCCCGCGATGGTGGTGGTGCCGGTAAAGGTGTTGGCGCCGTTGAGCGTGACCGTGCCCGGGTTGACGAAGTAGGTGCCCGTGTAGGTGCCGATCACGTTGAGGTTGCCGTTGCCGGCTGACGACGCCGGGGACCGTCATGTTGGCGCCCGCGAAGCCGCCTGCCGCGATGCCGTAGTCGCCGGCATAGGCGTTGAGGGTCAGCGTTTGGCCGTTGAGGATGTTGATGCCGTTGGCGGCGCTGCCGAGGGTATAGGTGATGTTGTCGGACAGGGCCTCGATGGTGCTGGACACGGCGACGGTGACGGCGTTGTTGAACGTCAGCGCATTGCTGTTGTCGGGGATGCCGCCCTTGCTGTCCAGCGACAGCGTGCCGCCGTCCAGGGTGATGGCCAGGTTGCTGAGCGGGTTGGTGGACCCGGTCGTCGTGCTGCCGTCGGCCACGGCCTTGCCGGCGTAGACGTCGAGGGTCGAGCCGGCGACCAGGCTGTTCGGCCGGCATGTCGCCGTAGATTGCCGACTGGTCGTTGATCGAGGAATGAGCTGGCCGGTCCCCTGTTTGCCGAGGTTGACGATGGCCGTGCCCGTGACCGTACCCAGGGTCACATTGGGCGCGTCGTTGAAGTTGACGGCTCCGGTGCCGCTCAGGGTCGTGCTGCTGAAGGTGAGCTTCTTGCCCGTCAGGCCGGCGACATTCAAGGTGCTGCCGGCGTTGACCGTCAGGGCGCCGAAGCCGACCGTGCGTAAAGGCCGAGCCGAGAACCTGGATGCCGAGTTGCCGGTGACGTTGACCGCGTTGGGCAAGCGGTCAGCACGGCGTCCGTGGTGAACAGCACATTGGTGGGGACGACCTGCGAGACGCCGCCGAACGGGGTATAGCTCAGGATGGCTTCATCGCCGCCGTTGCCCTGGGTGTAATCCAGGCGGATGTCGTGCAGGCCGGCGCTCAGGTTGATCGTGTTGGAAACCGATCTGAACGCCGTGGCCGTCGTCGTTGTCGATCACCAGGACGCCGTCGATGTAGAGCCGGGTGGAGTCGTCGCTGCTGGTGGTGAACGTGGTGGGACCGGCCTGGGTGATGTTGATCATGCCGGTCCAGCGCACGCCGAACTGAGTAAGGCGGTCCCGACTGGTATAGAACGCGAAAGTCACGCCGTGTTCGAGAAGTTGACGTTCGGCGTGGTGGTCGGCGGAGAACCCGCGGCGAGCGGCAGGTTGGCGAAATCGTACAGACTGCCCGTGTTGTTCGTGTCCGGCAGGGCCACGAAGCGGGAGTTGAGTCCGTTGGTGGCCGTGGAGGCCTGCGGGCTGACCGCGAGTGTGCCGCCGACCAGGTTGAGGGTGCCGAGGCTGCTGAGGGTCGCGCCGGTGACGCTGCCGAAGGCCGCGGTCACGTTGTTGACGCTGGTGGTGAAGGTGCCCGTGAAGCTGGTGTTGTTCACCACGTCCGTGCCGCTGCCGGACAGGGTCAGGGCACCGCCGGTCGTGCCGGAGACGCCGCCGGTGAGGCTCAGACCGGCGCTGGTGGTGACGATGGCCTCGACCGCACCCTGAGAGATCGGCGCGGAGATGGTATCGCCCGTACCGCTGACCGCCAGACCGCCGCTGGCGAGGGTCAATGCGCCGGTGCCGCCGACAGTGATGCCGCTGCCGACGATGAGCAGCGCGTTGATGGTCTGCCCGGCGGCGGCGCTGGTGTCGCTGGTGGTGAGCTTGACATTGGCAGTGGTCGGCGCCGAGACGAGAAGCCCCGTGTAGTAGAAACCGGAAACCTGCGGGGCGCCGATGCCGAGATTGGTGCCGTTGTTGTACGTGGCGAAATCGTTGTTGTTGACGATGGCGTAAGCCAGAATGCCCGTCGGTTGCTGGGCGAGGGCGATGGGAGCCGTCGTGAACAGGACCTCGTTGGTGGCTGGTGCCCAGGCCGGTGCCGTTGAAGTTGACCGTGGCGCCCGCGCTGCGAACCAGGCTGCGCGGACGTGAAGCTCAGCGTGCCGCCGTTGGGGTTGGTGGTAAAGATGGATTGGCCGCCGGTCAAGTTGACGCTGGCCGATCGACTCGGCGACGCCGGCACTGTTGCCCGTCAGGGTAAAGCTGCCGCCCTTGAGGTTGAGGGTGATGTTGCTGTTGAGCCGTCCGGAGACGGCGGTTGCCGTGTTGTCCAGGGTCAGGGCGCCGCCCGAGTTGACGGTGATGCTGGCGGCCGCGGCGGGGTTGATGGCCCCGGTGCCGTTCAGCGTCAGCGTGCCGCCGTTGATGATGGTGTTGCCGGCGTAGGTATCAACGGCGGTGAGCACCAGCTGGCCGGTGCCGGCGAGGACCAGGTTGTTCGCCGCCACACCGGTGATGACGCCGGCCACGGTGGTCACCGGGTTGTTGACGGTCAGGGCGATGGCGGCGGAACTGAGCGAGCTGGCGCCGCTGAAAGTGACATTGTTGGTGCCCTGGATGGTGGCGACGCCGTTGAGGGCGACGCCGTTGGGCAAACGTGACGGCGGTGCTGGCCTGCAGCGCGCCGCTGGTCAAGGTGACCGTGCCGGTGCCAAGCGGCTGTTTGTTGGTGCCCAGCACGAGCACGCCGCTGAGGGCCGCACTGGCGCTGGCGCCCGGGCTGGCGTTGGTGTTCAGAGTGTAGCCGCCGCCGAATGTGCTGTTGGCCGTCGGGGCCAGGACGACGGTCCCCGTGCCCTGCTGGACAATGCTGCCTGTGCCGCTGATGGCGCCGTTGATCGTGAGCGTGTTGTTCACGATCGACGTGCTGGCCCCGGTCGCCGTTCCCGCGCCATTGACGATGATGTTGTTCTGGAAAGTGAAGCGTGGTCGTGCCGCCGGCGAAATGACGCCGCCGCTGAGCGTGAGCGGCGACGTTGGCGGTGATGGTGCCGCCGCCGAGGATGAGCGTGCCATTGCCGCCCAGGGAACTGGCGTTGCCGAGGACCAGCGTAACGGTGGCCGAGCCGGCGCCGATGGGGTTGGTGTTGGTGATCGCCCCTGGGATGTTGACGGTGCCGGTCCCCGTAAAGGTCAGGGTGCCCGTGCCCGCGATGGTCGTGCCGGCGGCGATGGTGAGGGAACCTGGCCGGCCGAGGGTTGATCGTGTCAGTGCCGTTCAGCGTGATCGTGGTGCCGGCGCCGCCGATCGTCAGGGGGCCGGCGTTGGCGAGGGTCGCCGAACCGCCGCTGGTAAACGTGATGTTGTTCGTCAACGTGGTGATCGCGGCGGCCGTTGTCACGGTGCCGCTGGTGAAACAGAGCGTCCCGGTTCCCAGGGCGGCATTGTTCTGCAAGCGTCAGGTTGGCGCCGTTGACGTTGATCGTGTTGGTGTTGCTCGTGGCGACGGGGAGGATCACCGTGTCGGTGCCGGCGAAGGAGACGTCGCCGGTCCCGGCGAAGTCGCCGGGGTTGCTCAGCGTGACGGCCATGGCAGTGTTGTTCGTGAGGGTGTTCGTGCCGTTGAGCGTGATCAGGCCGCTGAGGTTCAGAGCAGCCGCGTTGGTCAGGGTGGCCGACACCGTTGCTGGTAAAGGTGATGTTGTTGGCGATGGGCGTGGCCGCGGCCACCGTTGCCAGCGTGCCGCTGGTGAGTTCGAGCAAGGCGCAGTCCCAGAGAGGTGGCGTTGCCCAGGGAAAGCGTGCCACCCACGCCGGCTGCGAGGATGATGGCGTTGGTGGGACCAACGTGGCGTCGGCGTTGGGCAGGCTGAGCGTGCCGGTGCCCGCGACGGTCAGGGTATCGGTGGTGGTGGTGGTGCTGATGTTGCCCGTGATCGTGGTGCCGGCCGTGTCGGTGACGGTCAGCGTATTGTTGCCATTCAAGGTGACGGTGCCAAAGCTGAAGGCGGTGCTGCCGCCGATCGTGGCCGGGTCGTTACTGGCGAAGACGCCATTGAGCGTGCCGGCACCCGCCGTGCCGCCGCTGAGCGTGACGCCGCCGCTGTCGTTCAGAGTCACCGTGTCGGTGCCCGTGGTCGTGATCGAACCGCTGAGGGTGAAGGCTTGACTACCGCCGAGAGTCACCGAGCCGTTATTGCTGAACGTCAGGGCGTTGGCGAGGTTGACGCCGGCGGCGCTGGCCTCGATGACGCCGCTGGTCAGCGTGATCGCGCTGGTGCCGAGCGACGTGCTGTTTCCCGCGTTCACCGTGGCACCGCTGAGGATCGTGGTGTTGACGTCGGTGTTGGCGTTGGGCAAGTTGAGGGTCTGCGTGCCGGCCAGCGTCAACGTATCGGTGGCCGTGGTGTTGCCGATATTGCTCGTGATCGTCGTTCCGGCCGTGTCGGTCACCGTCAGCGTGTTGTTGCCGTTCAGCGTGACCGCCCCGATGCTGAACGCGTGGCTGCCGGCGATAGTGGCCGAGTTCCCGGCACCGAAGACGAGGTTGAGCGTGCCGGCACCGCTGTCGCCGCCGGATAACGTGACGCCGCCGGTGTCGTTCTGGGTGAGCGTATCCGAACCGCTCAGCGACTGCGAGCCACTCAGCGTGAGGGCGTTGGTGCCGCCGATCGTCAGCGAACCGCCGCTGCTGTACGTCAGGTTGTTGGCGAGGTTGAGGCCGGTCGTGCTGGCCTCGATCGTGCCGCTGGTCACCGTCACGCCGCCCGTGCCCAGCGAGGTGTTGGTGCCGACGTTGACCGTGGGACCGTTGAGCGTGAGGGCAATGGCGTTGGGATCGGCGTTGGGCAGCGTGAGCAGCTGCGTGCCGGTCAAGGCCAGGGTGCCGGCCCCGATGACGCCGCTGATGGTGGTGCCGGTGACGGCGTCGGTATCGGCGACATTCAGCGTGTCGCTGCCGCTGAGCGTGACGGTGCCGCTGAGCGTGAGGGCGTTGCTGCCGCCGACGGTCACCGAACCGCCGCTGCTGTACGTAAGGTTGTTGGCGAGGTTAATGCCGGTGGTGCTGGCCTCAATCGTGCCGCTGGTCAACGTCACGCCGCCCGTGCCCAGCGAGGTGTTGGTGCCGACGTTGACCGTGGGACCGTTGAGCGTGAGGGCAATGGCGTTGGGATCGGCGTTGGGCAACGTGAGCAGCTGCGTGCCGGTCAGGGCCAGGGTGCCGGCCCCGATGACGCCGAGGATGGTCGATGCCGGTGACGGGGTCGGCGTCGGCGACGTTGAGCGTGTCGCTGCCGGTGAGCGTGACGGCGCCGCTCAGATGAAGCGCATTGGTGCCGCCGACGGTCAGCGAACCGCCGGTGCTGTAGGTAAGGTTGTTGGCGATGTTAATGCTGGTGGTGCTGGCCTCAATCGTGCCGCTGGTCAACGTCACGACGCCCGTGCCCAGCGAGGCGTTGTTGCCCACATTGAGGGTAGCCCCGTTGAGGATGGTCTTGCTGGTATCGGTCGAATCGGGTGCGGGCAGGTTGAGCGTCTGCGTCCCGGTGATTATGAGGGTGTCCGTAGGTAGCGTGTGGTTGATGCCGTAAAACGTCGTGTCGAGCGTGGTCCCCGCTGGATCGGTGTTCGTCACGTTGATCGTGTCGTTGCCGTTCAACAGGATTCCCCCGTTCAGGGTGAACGCGGTACCGCCTCCCAGGGTCACCGTACCGCCGCTGCTGAATGTCAGGGCGTTGCTGAGGGTAATGCCGGGGTTGCTGGCCTCGATGGTGCCGCTGGTCAACGTCACGCCGCTCAGGCCCTGCGCCGGGGTGCCGAAGCCCAGCGACAAATTATTGCCCACGTTGAGCGTGGCTCCGCTGAGTACGCTCACATTGGAGTCGCTACTGGCATTGGGCAGGTTAACTGTCCCAGTACCAGCGTAGATCAGCGTCTCGTCGCCCAGACCATCGTCCGTCACGGAGTTCACGGTCAAAGCGGTCGAGGCGTTTTGGGTCAGTGTGTCGGTGAAAGCTCCGCCCGGAGACGGCAAGGCCAGGGTGATCAGGGTTAGCGAACTGGTCCCGGAGTTAGTGACCGTCAACGCTCCGCTGCCCGCGAATGAGGTCGCACTTGTCAGCAGAACCGCGTTGCTGCCTGTGGTCGTGATCGTCGAGGAAGCAGTAGCCGCATCGGTGATGAAATTGGCGGGCGTGCTCGGACCCGACGCCGACGAGTCGATCTGTAGAATGCCGCCATTGAGGAAGATCGCGGCGGCGCCCAACGCTGGGCTTGTGGGGTCGGAAGCGAACTCCAGCGTGCCGCCCGTTTTGACAGTGAACGAGTCGGCATTGGTGAACGCATTTGGACTGGTAGCTACCGTGTTCGTCAAGTCCAGCGTGCCGCCGCCGATGCTCGCGAGGACAGGGGTGCCTGCGTTTTCGGAGATCGGTGCGCTGATAATATCCTTGCCGGTGTTGGTGAAGGAACCGGTGCCGACGTTCAGGATCGCGTTCGCGCCGACGGCCGTGTTGTCCAGCGTCAAGACGTTGCCGCCGCTGGCCGTGATCGTGAAGTTCTGCGTACTGCCGAAGTCGATCTCGCCGACGGAGATCGGGACATTGACCGTGGCCGTGGTCTGCGTCGCCGTGCTGCTGGTAAACTTGGCCACGTCGCCCGCAAACTGAGGGAACAGATTGTTCGTGCCACTTCCCGTCACGAATAGCCAGTTCGCGGAGTTGTTCCAGTTTGTGGCCGTCGCCCCGGTCCCGCCGCCGATCCACTGGTAGCTCGACAGGAGGGTGCGGTCCTCGAGTTCCTCGACTCTCGGGTGGCTGAAGATCTTGGCCAGCGGCGTGGTTTCCCGCTTCTTCTTCTTGGTGATTCGCTTGGTACCGCGCAGCAAGGATGCAAGGCGACTCAACCAGTGGAGAGGCATGTTAAACTCGTTTCGGTTTCAGGTAGAAGGCCATCCACGTCGATCGACGGGTCTGCGAAGTGTCGCTACGCCAACCTCTCGTCAATCGAAGTCCGATGTCCAGCGGGTTGCAAAGTCGAGGTACGGGCCGCACACACCCTCTCTGCGCTCCATTGCGCAGGGGTCCTTCAGGCATTGCTCAGGGAAGTTATCTTGATCTCTTGGGCTGGAAATCACACCGGGTGAATTGACATTCCCTGTCAGAAAGCACCGAACCGGCACGGACGCGAATTCTGGATTGATCCTTCGGAATCGCTGGGTCAACAGCATCATGCCACCTGTTCGGCCGGTGTTGAATCAGTTCAGCCATCTCAAAATGCGTCCGAGTCGATATAGAGGAGATTCATCCTCATGTACTGAGATTCCGATTGTAAGGGTAGTACTGCCTCACTGTCAACAATCCACCCTGTTTTTTTATCAATTTTATGGCAACAGGCGCATGATTCGCTTCAGACTTGAATGTGGAGGCCCACATCTTCACGCAACGAAGCAAGGGCATGTTTCAAAGGCGGATAACACACTGGTAGGACGGATTGGCAATCCGTCCGTCATCGCCCGGACGGATTGTCAATCCGTCCTACCAGTATGTTACCCCTCCGGTGCTCCGTTTGAACCAGGCCGGAGAAAGCACCCGCCGCAGCATACTCCTCGGTGGCCCCCGATAGCCAATCGGATTCTTCGGCCAGGTTTGGTCCGTTTGGCAGTTCGCAGGATGGGGGAGAATCGTCCACAAATGGCCGCTTTCGACAATCCGAAGAACGGTCGCGACACTCACCGGGAACAGAGTCTCAAAAGAACTCCGCATAATCCGCCTTGAATGCCTGGATCCCCTTCTGCACGAACCAGACGTCGATCCCCAGCGACAGAATCCGGCAACCGAGATCGACGCACCGGCGCGGCGTGCGCGGCATTCAGCGGCAGCACGGCCCACGGGAGCTGGTTCGCCGCCGCGGCCTTCGCCACGCGCTCGATCGCCTTCCACATTTCCGGATGATCCCACTGCCCCGTCAGCCCCATCGACTGGCTCAGGTCCGCCGGGCCGATGAACAGAAAGTCGAGGTCCGGCAGCGCCGCGATCTGCTCCACCTCCGCCACGGCATCCTTGTGCTCGATCTGGATGGCGACGACGCTCTCGGCGTTGGCCTTGCGGAAGTATTCGGCACCCGGATAGGTGCCGTAGCGGCCATCGACGCCGGTGCCGTTGACGCCGCGGCAGCCGCGCGGCTGGAATTTTGCCCAACTTAACACCTGGGTCGGCTTCACGGACGCTGCGGACCATGGCCGCCATGACGCCGCCGGCACCGGCCTCCAGCGGGCGCATGACCGTGGCGTAGTCGGTGGCAGTCAGGCGGACGAAGCTGTCGATGCCGGCGCCGCGCCGCCCGGGCCGACTCTTCCAGCTGTGGAATAGTGAGACCGACGTGTTCCTGGTCGAGCCAAACGGCGTCGAAGCCGCCCGACCATGCGACCATCTCGACCAACTTCGGCGAGCAGAGCTGCCCGAGAGCGAAGACGCGAATCAGCTTCGTCTTGTCGGCCAGCAATGCTTTGAGATGCGCGCCCATATCCCGGACTCCTCGGCCCTTCCGTTCGCTCGTCTCGCTTTATCTTGCGAGAAGCGCGCAGGTCGGACAAGGAGCCGCTCAGAGGGATCTTCTCCGTGTCCGTTTCTTATGGTTTGAGTCGGTTGAGCCACGCGCGGGCTTCGGGGTAGTCGGGACGGTGTTCGAGGCAGGTTTGCAAGGCGGCACGTACAGCTTGGTGGTCGTTGCGAGCGTGATACACGAGAGCCAGGTTAAAATAGACGAGAGCGGGGTCCGCGCCGTCAGCCAGGGCCCGGTGCAGGTCGGCTTCCGCCTCGGTCGGATGGCCCTGTTTGAGGGAAAGAGCGGCGCGGGCCAGGCGGGCAGCTGCCAGCTTGGGATCGAGGTCGAGGCTGCGGTCATAATCGATCCGGGCATCGGCAGCTCGGCCCAGAGCAGCCAGGACCAGCCCACGGTTGTAATAACAAGGCGCCGACGTCGGAGCCAGGGCCACACAGACTCGAAACGCCTCGACCGCCTCGTCAAGCCGACCGCGCCGATGGGCGCAGACGCCCTGGTAGAAGTTCGGCCAAAATGTTCCGGGCCGGCTGCGCACCGCCTCCTCCAGCGCCGCGGCCGCCTTGTCGAGTTCACCCGCATCGAGCAAAGCCCGGCCAAGAGCGTACTGTTCCCACGCGGATTGTGGTGCCGCCCGGGCCGCATGAAAGGCGATGCGGGCGCCTTGTTTGTCTCCCAGGGCCGCGAGATGTTCCGCGCACTCCCGGGCCAGCACCGTACTGGAGCCGTTGAACTGTTCGGCTTCGTCCAGGATGGCGAGCGCCCGCTTCTGAGCCGCGGTTTTCTCGGAGCCGGAAGCGGCACGAACGCGCCAGTGGGTTCCCAGCACGGCCAGATCGAGGAGATCGGACCGGACTTGTTCCGTATCCGGAATGCCCTCCTTGTCGCGGCGCTCCCACAGCTGCTCGCAACGGTCCGCCAGTTTCGCCGCCAAATCGGGAGCAATGGCTTCCGGACTGCGGAGAAATCGAAGGTCGTCCGCTTCCTTGTGAAGTGCGCGCGCGAACAACTCGCCTCGTGCCTGGCGCCGTTCCGCTTCCAGTTCTCCGGATAATCCACCGCTCCACGGCCAGCCGGCGATTCGCTCCAGACCGCGCGACAACAAACGGTCGGCCTCGTCGGGCCGGCCCTGTTCGATACAGACCTTGCCCTCTTCCACCGCCGTGCGCGCTTCCTGAAAGCGGCTGGATGAGTTCGCGGCGGCGACGATGACCAGGGCCGCCAGCGCCGCGAACACCGACCCCGCGAGCATGACAACAACCAGGCCGAAGGGGCTGCGGCGCCGCCATTTTTGCCAGCGCTCGCGCAGGCTGCGGTTACCCACGCCGCGGAGCGGTTGGTTCGTCAGCTGGCGGCGCAGGTCGTCGGCGAGGGCAGCACCCGTGGGATAACGGCGCGCCGGGTCCGGCTCCAGGCACTTGCCGAGAATGTCCGACAGACCGCAGCGGATGGCGGGGTTCCAGTGCCGCAACGGACGTGGGCGATCTCCCGGTGCCGGCGGCAACCCTCCCAGGGCCGCGTACAGGACCATGCCTAAAGAGAAGAGATCGGACCGATTGTCCACCGCGCGTGGAATGGGCCGTCCATCGCGGATGGCTTCGAGAGCCAGCAGCTGCTCAGAGGCCATGAAGCCGGGCGTACCGCCGAACCAATCGAGGGAATGGGCGCCCGCCGGCACCGGCGCGGGACAAGTGGAAGTCAAGCAGCAGCGGTTGACCGTCCCCCGCCAGCAATATGTTGTCCGGTTTCAGGTCGAGGTGGACCAGCCCGCGCTCATGAGCATAGTGCATCGCTTCCGCCAGATGGACGCCTACCCAGCCGAGCGCCTCGGGGTAGGAAGATCGCTCCCACATCGGTCGGAACGGACCCGAGGACGGCACCTGCAGCGGCAGGCCGGACTGCGAAACGTCCAGTGCATGTAAAACGTCGGCTCCCGTACGGTCCTTGATGGATATGAACGACAGCTTGTCGAGCACCTCGCCGAGGCTGGCACCACCCATGTAGGGCATGGCCATGACGCGCAGGTCGCGCTCGGGAAAATCTTGCACGAAATAGAGCGGGACGATGTGAGAATGCAGTAGGCGGGCGAGCGACAAGTGCTCGTGGCTGACGCAGCGGGTCACCTTCAGGACCACCGGGCGGCCTGCGAGGTCATCCTGGACCGCGAGAAAGACGGTGCCTCCTGAACCTCGACCGAGTGTGGCGACGATACGACACCCGGCCAGCGTCTCGCCGTTCTCGGGAAAACGGGGACATTGTGGCACGTTGGCCGGGTTGCCCTCGGCGAACGCCTGGTAGATCTGGGTGGCCCAAAGAGGGAAACGATGGAGGAAGTCCTCGCGGGTCGGAGTCAGCCCCGCTGCACGGCGCTGGCGAATCTCTTCGAGGATGACGAGCCAGGCGGATTGGGGGTGGTCGGTGAGATAGCCGTTCTCGCCGAGCAGATCCTCGGCCCGCAGTCGTTGGCCGCGCCGCCAGGCCCGGGCCAGTCCCTCCGCCAGCTGTGCCGCTAGCGTGTGGGCGCGATCCTCGGGGAGGGCGGTACACGGCACGGGCGGTTCATGCCGCGGATTCGTCTCGATCGTAAGCGGAGCAGCCATCTTCCGAGGTTCCATTCGTTTGCGACGATTTCTTGCACGTCGTAAGCAGCGTATCGTTCGCTGAGCCAGCCTCCTCAGCGAACAGTCACCCGATGCATGACATTGCAAGAACCGCGCCAAACGATGAAGGTGTATCGGGATAGCGTCCTAGCCGTTTGGGAATTCCGAGAGCCACGGGTACATCGGAGCGATCTCAGCGGGTTCCCTACCGGTTGTGGAGGTCCGCCGTCGTCGTCGGATTTCCAGTGCAGTCGCCAGCACGATGAGGCTCGGCGAGAAGCGCCACAGCCACGACCATGCTGTCGAATCCGTCCCCTGATCGGCCAGCGCGAAGAGCCGATCGAGCGCTGCGGTGCTGGGTTCGCCTGTCAATCGGAAATTGCTGACGAGGTTGCCCGCATCGGCGTCCGGAGCACCCGTGTCGTCGTCCTCATCCTGGGGTCCCCCCGGAGCCGGCGCGACAGGCGGCGCGTTCAGGATGACGGCAACAACTGGGGTATTCGCGGCGGCCGTCGTTGTTGTAACCGTAGCTGCGTTGCTCGAAGTCGCGGCGGCCGCATCGGGTGCCAGGGCGCCGGCAATGGCCAGCTGCGCGGCCGTGAGACCGGGCGGCGGCGCGATAAAGAGGAGCGTCGCGCCGGGTGGGACCGTGGGAGTCGAAGCGGCAATTGCGCCCGTCGTCAGACCCGTGTCGATTCCGATTGTGCCGTTGTTCAGTCCGAGAGCGAGTGCCAGATTCGACGCGCCCGTACCCGGGACGTTGCTTGGTTCCGTCGGTCCGATGACGATTTGCGTACCGAGTCCCTTTGGAGTCGTTCCGCTTCCTTGTCCAAGAACCGGGACGGTGAGTTCGCCGAGCTGCCCACTCGTCGTGGTGTTCAGTGGTGGTCCGGTGCTTGGAGCGACCAGTCGACCGACGTTGACCGCATCGGTGCCGCCCAATCCCGCTTGGACATCAATGCCCAGCGCCTGGATACCGGTTCCCGGTTCGACGGCGGGCCCCGACCCATCGCTTAGCTCGGTTGGACCAACATTGATCTGGAGACCGCTTCCACCGTTCGCCTTGCCGGAAGGAGGCGCACTTGCGTTACCAATCTCGGTCCCCACGGTCACCAGAGAATGAGGGCCGGTGCCCGTGTTAACCTGAACGACGGCACTCAACGCATGGATACCGCCGAGATCGACCTGGATGTCGAGGCCCAGGTTTGGAAGCGCATTTGCCACGCCGACGATCGCCGGCAAGACCGAGTCGGCGACACCCGAGATTGCGTTGGTAATGTTGAGGGGGCCGTTGGTCGGGCTACTCGGAATGCCCGCATCGGTGGAATTAGCGATTACCACCCCGCTCTGGAGAGCGTGGCCGGCGAGTTCGACGCCATCGAGGAGTGGCGCCGCGATCGTCGGCACGACGTTAGGGAGAACGGGTGGTGCCAGCAGGGAATTCAGCTGGAGACCCGAGGGAGTGCAGCGAGCTTCGAGCGATTCCACGAACAGTGTGGGACGCGGGCGACGAGAGGTCGTTTTGCTCTGGTGCTGACGCATGAGACTCTCCGTCGAAGAAGATGGTTTTCGGCGACTCGGTCATTCGACCCGGAGGGCGATACCAGCGTTACTTTATTTCGGCGAGTATTGAGACACCCCTATTTGTCTCGAAAAGTCATTCCAACCGGACACGAAGGGCGTTGGAACGGATCGCGCCGGGAAAATGTCGTTCACCGGACCATTCAAGGTTACATAAATATAGGACGACGGAATGACCTACGCAATCGGGCTACGTAGTCACCTGCTGTAAGGAAATTCCTTAGAGGATGTGATCAACAATTCTCGATCGCTGTTACTCTCCATTTCACCTTCTGAGTAATTTGGAACTCCTCGATCGTTGCGGCCGCCAATATTTCATCCATGTGCATAGTTTGTGGTTCACGACTGTCTACTGTAAAGGCGGAAAAATCGGAAGAATTGTCACTTTTTGGTTTCCGCTCGGCGAACCGGCTGCGTAAGCGACCGGGCGAGAGCCTCAGAAACCCGGCAGCTGACGCAGCCGGTTCGCCGAGTTTGTTGGAGCATCAACCTCATCGACGTCTCTGCTTGCCATGTGCCAGCGCCTTCGTTACTTCGGCCGCACTGAGTGTATTGAAAACGTCGGTTTTCGTGAGCCAGCCGCGCCGGGCGACGTCGATGCCGTAGCGGTACAGCGCCAACTCGGCGCAGCTGTGGGCGTCGGGATTGATGACCAACTTGACTCCCAGCACCCTGGCTCGTTTGCAGTGGATCCAGTCGAGGTCGAGGCGAACGGGATGGGCGTTGATCTCGATCATCGTGCCGCACGCCGCGGCCGCTTGCAGGACCGCCTCCAGGTCCACGTCGTAGCCCTCGCGCTTGAGTAGAAGCCGGCCGGTCGCATGGCCAAGCATCGTTACCAGAGGATGACGCACCGCCCGTACAATCCGGTCGGTCATTTCCTGCCGCGTCTGGTTGAAATGACTGTGGACGCTGGCCACGACGTAATCGAACGTCGCCAGCAGCTCGTCGTCGTAGTCCAGGCTGCCGTCGGCGAGAATGTCCACCTCGGTGCCCTTGAAGAGGTGTATCCCTTTCAATTTCTTGCTCACCGCGTCTATCTCGGCTTGCTGCTGGCGCACGCGCTCCGGCGACAGGCCGTTGGCAACAGTCAGCGACGGTGAATGATCGCCGAAGCCGAGGTACTTCAATCCCAGCGCCTTGGCGGCGCGGGCCATGTCCTCCACGGTGTTGGCTCCGTCGCTGTAGACCGTGTGGTTGTGGAAGACGCCCTGAACGTCATCCGGATCGAGAAGATTCGGCAGGGCGTGCTTCTCCGCGGCGTCGATCTCGCCGGTGTCCTCACGCAGCTCCGGCGGGATGTAGTCGAGGTCGAGGACGCGGAAAATGTCCTCTTCCGTCCGGCACACGACACCTTTCGCCAGACCGGCCAGCTCGTATTCGTTCAGCTTCAGGTCACGTGTTTGAGCGCAGGTGCGCATGCGGATGTTGTGTTCCTTGCTGCCGGTGAAGTAGAGCAGGGCGAATGGGAAATGGTCGTCGCCGACGACGCGCAGATCGGCATTCATGGTGACTCGTCCATCGGTCACCAGGACGCTCGATTTCGTGTCGCCGTGGCCGATCACGGTCTTGACGCCGGGCAGGGCGACAAAGCGGTCCATGATTGGCTTCGAGTGGGCGGCGCTGATGAGGATGTCGATGTCCTTGATCGTCTCCTTCCGCCGCCGGAGGCTGCCGCAGAGTTCCATGCGGATCACGCCGGGCACGTCGCGCAGGCCGTCGAGCAGAGCGGTGGCCATCGCCAGGGCCTGGTCGATGCGCACCCGATCGCCGACCTCGCTGAGGAACGCGATGCCTTCGAGGATCTTCTGCTGCGTCTTCGCGCCGAAGCCTTTCAGCTCGGCGACCTGGCCCGCCTCGCACGCCGACTTGAGCTTGTTGAGGTCATCGACGCCGAGCGTATCGTGGAGCGCCTTGACCTTCTTCGGCCCCAGTCCCTGCACGCGCAGCATCTGAAGCAGTCCCGGCGGCGTCTTCGCCTTCAGATCGTCGTAGTACGGCAGGGAACCGGTCGTGACGAGGGTGGTGATCTTCTGCTGAAGCGAGTCGCCGATACCGCGGATACTGCCGAGCTGCTTCTTCGCCACCAGCTCGCCGAGGTCCTCCTCGAGCTGGTCGATGGTGCGGGCGGCGTTGTGATAGCTGTTACATTTGAAGGAGTTCTCGCCCTGCAATTCGAGCAGAGTGCCGATCTCGTCGAGGACGGCGGCGACCTGTTCCTTGTTCATGGCAACGTCCTCGTGTCGTTTACCTTTCGCGCCGTAAACCGGCAACATCACGCGCTGGCGGAAGCAGTCTCGCAGCTTTTCACCGGCATTGGGTAGATGTAGGCTTGCAGAATCGTGTGGCTTCCGAGCTTGGCGCCGGGCATCCACTTTCGGCCGGGATAACGAGCGCGGAAATCCAGCACCTCCTTCGCAATCTTATCATTCAAGCCCACGAACCGGTGGCGGCAGTTGGTGAGCCACGGCCCGCCTGAAAATGGGAGCCTGCGAATGGCCTGATTGACGCGCCGAATGGCCGCCATCGAGCCCTCCTTGTCAACAACCTCGGAGATGGTGTAAAAGGACCACTCGTTGTCTTCGCTGTCTATGAGCTGTATCCAGCAAACCGCGGCCAGGTCGAAACCATCTTCGACGAGGTGAGCTACCACTTTCTCGCCATCCTCGATCTGCTCGTCTACCAGCGCGCCTGTAACCATGGCAATACTCCGTCAGGATTGTTCGTGATTGCGTCGTACAGAGCCTGAGCTTCTGGCTGGGTCTTCCGCTCATACCGGCTCGCCTCAGTCCAGTCCTTCGCCTTGTCCCAGTTGTCGCCCAGTTTCGAGTTGGCCAGGCAGTCTGCATCGCAGACGTCATTCATCTCCGCCAATACGAGCAGCTTCACGATGTCGTGGATGTAACACTTGTCGGAGAACGATTTCTCCGGGAACACTTCCGTCTTGAACAGTTTGGCGATACATGCCTTGATTCCACACTCAACGGCGTAACCCGCCAGGTAATAGGCTCCGGTCCATTTGCCGGCGTCGAGGAGAATTTTGGCCTCCGCGATCTTTTCCTGAGCGAGGAATTGAAATTCGAGCCGGTTCACCGCACTGGCCTCATTGCCACTGAATTGATCCTCGACTTGATCTTACCCCCGGCATTCTCTCACGACAATGAGAGATCGAGAGGCGGCTTTCTCCGGTCGCTGATGCGCCCGGCTCGCCAATCCGTCACGGAACAAGCACTAGATCGTTGACAGCGACGACAGCGCTGGGCTAACGTGGATGGGTACGTTTCCACCCCTGCGCCCCGGCCCTGCGACCTGGACCATGAAGATCAGCAAAACGGTCGGTATCGACCTCGGCACGACCAACAGCGTCATTGCTCTGCTCGACGCCACCGACAGCTGTCTCCTGACCGGGCGCGATGAGCAGGGCCGCATGACGTTTCCGTCGATCGTCGGCTGGGACGCGGTTGCCGGCCGTCTCGTTTCCGGTCGCGCCGCACAGGCGCTGAGAGCCGCTCCCTGCGTCCAGCTGCCGCTATCGTCTGTCAAGCGTTTCATGGGTCTGAATCGGCAGTTTTCTCTCGGTCCCGAATCGATCTCGCCGGTGGAAGCATCCGCGCACATTCTGCGGCATCTGCGTGGCGTCCTGGCCGCGACGCTGAATGATACGACGTATCAGCTCGACACGGCTGTCATCACCATGCCGGCGTACTTCAATCACGAGCAAATCGAAGCGACGCGCCTGGCCGGCGAACTGGCCGGGTTCGAGGTGGTCGAGCTGCTGCACGAGCCGACGGCGGCGGCGATCTATTATTCCTGGCTTTCAAACCACAGCGACGCAACTTATCTCGTCTACGACCTCGGCGGCGGCACCTTCGACGTGTCGATCATCCGCCGGCGTCTCGGTGATTATGAAGTATTGAGCGTCAGCGGCGATCCGTTCCTAGGGGGCGACGATTTTGATCGGCTGCTGGCGACGCATCTTGCCGCTTGCGGCTTAGCAGGCGAAGCTGCTAAGCCGCAAGCGGCGAATTTCGACCTCTCCACGCCTGACGGCGCCGTGAACTTCGCCCGGCTCGTCCTCATCGCCGAGGGCATCAAAATCGAGCTGACGGACTCGGAGCGCGTCGAGCGCTTCGTCCCCGACTTCGTTCCAGGCTTCAACCTCGAAGCGGCCGTTGAGCGATCGACGTTCCAGCGGCTCATCAAGGACAAGGTCGATCGCACGATCGACTGCTGCCACGAGGCGCTCGGCCGCGCTCGAGAGCGCTCTGGCGTGCGCCTCGGCGACATCGACTACGTCATCCTCGTCGGTGGATCGAGCCGGGTGCCGTTGGTGCGCGAGCGTGTACGCTCCGCCTTCTGCAACGTCGATCTGCCGGAGCACGTTCGCCAAGCGGAGCCTCTGCTGCACGAGCCGGACCTGTGCGTCGCTTACGGGGCGGCACTTCGCGCTGGGACGCATGGAACGCGGTACCAGTGCGGAGTGCGGAGTGCGGAGTGCGGAGTAGAAGACCAGTCGAGCGGCGTGCTGGAGGTTCATCTAACCAGTCCGGTCAATACGCGTGAAATGCTCTATCAGGTTGCCGGCGTCGTCCGCACTCCGCACGGTTTGGACGGCGGTTCCGTGCGCGTCCGTTCACTCGCTACGGGTTTGACCGATGAAGCGTTCCTCGACGAACGCGGCACCTTCGCCCAGGAAGTCGAGCTACAGCCCGAGATCGACAATCCGATCGAGTTGGCCGTCTGCGACGGTGTGGGTGAGCCGATGGCGCGCGTCGTCGCCGTCGTTCGGCATCAGGCCGCCGGCAGGCCACTCGGCCGCTCCGTGTTGCCGACGCAGCTGATTACCAAGCCGCTGCAGATCGAGGTGCTGAACCACGCCCGGCAGCGCGTTAAACAGGTCGTCGTGCCTGTCGGAGCCACCCTGCCCGGCGTCTTCCACTGCACCTGCCGTACGCGCGATCAGGCCGGCAGAGTCGTGGTACCGATCTTTGAGGAAAATCGTGTTATCAAGGAGATGATCCTCGACGATGTCGATCGGTCGCTGCCGGTCGGGTCACCCGTCGAGATCGAGTTGGCCATTGATGTGAAACACACGATCCAGGTGCGCGTGCTGGTTCGACAAGGAGAACGCACCGAGACGGCGACCATCGAGCCGGCCCCTCCGGCGAAACGACCGACGCGCGCAGAGATCGAAGACGTACAGCGACGCATCAACGAACTGTTGTCTTCGTTCAGCGGTTCCTTCCGATCGCAGGCCAAAACACGCGCAAATCGGCTGCGCGACGACCTGCTGGAGGCGCTGCGCTACGACGATGAGCCGAAGTCCATCCAGCGCATGGCCGAGCTGTGCGATCTGTTGCGGCAACTGGAGACAGGTCAAGGGTTGGCGCTCGATCCACCGTGGCCGCGCTTCGCTCAGCTTGTGAAGCATTGTCTCGATCTCGCCGTCTCCGTCGCCAAATCTACCGACCGCGACCGCGAAGAACTCTTTGAATACGTCCATGCCCAGGAACGCTACGCCGAGAAGGCGTATGAGGACCACAACCAGGCGCTGTACCGCGAGTGCCGTGATAACCTGGAGAAGTACGGCGGTTATCTCGACAACCTGCTGAGCGACGCGCTGCCCCGTTCGGTGTCGCCGCCGTCAAGACCACCAGAGGAAGAAGCCCGCGAAGGACTTGACCGGTTCCGCGCCTTTCTGTCGTCGGTGTGGAAACAGGTGAAAGCGAAGCAGCGGCCCGACCTCGACGGGCGTTTGAAGGAGATCGCCGGCCGGGCAGGGGGACTCAGTCAGCGTCTGAAGACGGACCCGATCGGCGTCATCCGCGACGTGCGCCGCCTGGGGACCGAAGTGGTGAAGATCGAGGAGTTGCTCGACGGTAATCGGCGTTTGGCGTCGGGAGAGGATGCCGGATTGCTTGAAGGATCGAAGTAAGTGCGGTAACCTGATGCGTATTGCCCGTCTCGTTTAGCCGCGAGCGTTTGCGAGCGCTGCAGCAGCGCTCGCAAACGCTCGCGGCTAAACGGGTACGTACCCGGATTCATCATGAACATCGTCCTGTTCGTCCTGGTTCCCATTCTCGTGCTAGCGGCACTGCTCGGGCTATGGCAGGCGTTTGGCACCGGTCCGCGCCGCCGGCGCGCCTATGTCCTCGCTCAGCGTCTGCTCGGTGAGGGCAAATGGCGCGAAGCGATGCCGATCGTGGAACCGCGGCGAACCGCACCCGGTCAGACGCCGGAATGGCAAAAGCGCTGGCAGAAGGCTGCCGGCGAAGGACAGCAGCTGGCCGCCGACCAAGCCATCAAGGAGAAGCATTACGAGGATGCACTGAAGTACGCCCTGACCGCCGGGCCGCTGCTCAGCCTGGCCGAGATCGATCAGCGCACTCGCGTCATCGAGGCCATGCTCGCCGAGGTGCGCCGTCTCTTTTCCGCCACCGAACCGAGCGAGGCGGACGGCGTTTTTCAGCTCCTCGATCGCGTCTTCGCCCTGCAACCTATCTGTCCGGAAGCGTCGTTCTGGCAGGCGCTCTGCTTCATCCGCCAAGGGCACCTCGAACAGGCTCAGGCGGCGCTGATGACTTCCTACGAGCAATCGGGTAAGCAGTTCCTCGACCCCGCGCTTTATCTCGGCGCCCTGCTGCACCAGATGGGCAAGCCGCAGGAGGGCATTCGTTTCCTGGCCGAGGCGAACCGCGTCGATGCGAGTTGTCCGTTCATCACCTGGCAGATGGGCCTGTCGATGGTCGCGGCCGGCAACGATCCCGGTCTGGCCGTGCGGGCGCTCCAGCGCCTCCGTCGGCCCGCGCGGCCTGGCGATGTGGAAGGACGACCCGGCCCGCGCCTGGATCGAGGCGTTCCCTGAAGCACGCTCCTATGTCCGTCGTCTGGCCAATCGACACCCCTACACCTGTCCCCTGTTCGGCGCCGACCTCAACATCTTGCTGCGTCAGGGACAGCTCGCGCTTGCCCAGGCGCTGTACCGCCAGGGCAACTACCCGGAGTCGGCCGACCTGTACACGAAGCTGATGCAGGACAGTCCGCCGACGCTGGTGCTGCTGCGCGGCCTCGGCCTGTCGCTGGCCCGGATGAAGCGCTACGACCAGGCGTACAAGCATCTGCGCACGGCGATGGAGATGGAGGGCGGGGCCGACGCTTTCACTGCCGGCTACCTCGCCCTGTGCGGGGCGATGGGCAAGCCGACGAACCCGGACGATCGGCCGAAAAACGTCGCCTGGGCCATCCGCCTTCTCGGCCGTTATCAGCAACCCGGCAACGCCGAATGGGCCACGCTCTGCAGTGCCGTCTTTGCCGAAGCGCGGTCGCTGAAGATGGCGATCGGCGAGGCCGAGCAGGTCCAGTTGTGCCAGACGCTGGCGGGTGTGCATTCTGTTGATCCGCTGGCCGCCGCCGCCTATGCACACCTCTCCGCCACGTTTCCGCAGGCCGTCACGCCGCACTTCGCCTGGTTGTACGCCCGTGCCGCCAGCGTTCACGGCGTCAAGAGCGACCGGGATCTGGACCTGTTCGCTCTCGCTCTCCGTCATGCGCCGCAGATGAAGACGTATTATGCGGTACAGAAGTGGTCGCTTGAGGACGCCGAGTTTACGTATCTGGGACGTGCTGCCGCTCTCGCCCCGGGCCGTTTCCCCGAAGCGCTGGGGATGGACTATGCTCCGCGCGGCGAGCGCTTTCTGCTCGATCGATCCGGCGCAGGAGGAGGCGGCCGGGCGCAAAGACGCGGCTCTGCTGTGCATGGACGTGCTTCAGCAGCTGTCGCCGAGCTGCCTGGCGGTGTACGACCGCCTGGCGTGTCTGCACTACCGCAAGGGCGACAAGGAGCGGGCGCTGACGCTGCTGTCCGGCTGGCATCATCTCGATCCGGCGAACCATTGGCCGCTGATCCGCGCCGCCGTCATCGAGCAGGAGCGCGGCAACGCCGCCAAGCGTGCGGCGGCCATCGACCAGGCGCTGGGTCTCACCTCGGGCCAGCAGAAAGCGGCCGTGGCCTATCTCGGCGCACGACTGGAGTTGCGTGAAGGAGTGCAATCCGAACCAGACCTCCGAACGAAGGCGCTGGCGAACGCGGCCCAGCTGCTCGAAGAGAGTCTGAAGCACGATCCGCAGCACGTTGAGGCGCTCTGGTGCCTGGCGGCGATTCGCTCGGTGACCGGCGATCGGGAACGTCTGGCCGCGATGGCGCCCAGGCTGAATCGGCCGGAGGTGCAAGACGCACGCTTCCACTATCTCGGCGCCGTCAGTGCCCTGGCCGCGAAGGATTACACCCAGGCGGTGGAGTTGGGCCGGCGCGCGGCGACCGACGATTCGATGGCGGCCGACAGTCAGTTCGTCGTGGCCTGGGCGTTGCTGCACCAGAAGAACGGTCCCGAGGCGCGCCTGGCGTTGCAGCGCGTCGCCGCGGTCGAGAAGGCATCGTCCGCGGTGTATGCGAAGGCGCTGCTCGGCCAGCTGAGCTTTGCGCGCGGCGCCTACGACGACGCCGCGAAGTGGTGGAACGCCCTCGACGCCAAGCGGCGCGCGGAATGGAAGCTCGACGACATCCTGCGGCACACGGTCCTGCTCTCCGGCCTGATGGCTTTCGACCAGAAGCGCTTCGAGCAGGCCGCGGAGCGCTTTCGGGAGGCCGGGCGGCTGGGGTTGCGCGACCGACGGCTCGGCGACCTGCTGACGGCGGCGCTGGTGAAGGCAGGGCAACGGTTGTTGTTTGAATCGGGGAAGTAAGGCAAGGAGAGTTCGCTAATGGCCAAGAGCAAGATTTCGATCCATGACACGGCGAGGATTCAGATGGATCTCTTGAAGCCCGCTCGGCGGAGACAGGTTTACAAGGACCTGCGCGAACTGCAGTCGGTTCCCATCGACTCGTGGGAGGAGCGCGGGATTATGCTTCTGAGGGCCGAGGACCAACTCTACGCCCTTCGATCGCCGGATGATCTCTGGGTAACGTTTTCACCCCGCGAAAACGACGAGTTGATTATCCGAGGGCTGTTTAGCCAGGGAGCTGTGGATCAGGCGGCCCGGAGTTTGAAAGCGAGTGCCTCTCGGTTATGAAAGAATTCCTCGACTTTGATTGGCAAGCGCTCCAGTGCAAGCAAGAACTGAAGCGGTTTGAAAGATTGTTGGCGAGTGTTAAAGACGTTGCGGGAACGAGAGGAAGTGCTTCCTTTTTTCCGGAAGAACCTCCATCTCACCGCGCTGATGACACGCTTTTTGTCGAAGGCAGTGACGTGCGGACGCGTTGCCTATGAGTACCCGTTGTTCGGCGAATTGACGTCCGATTTCGTAGTTAGTGACCGGAACTGCAAGGTGTACGGATTTGTGGAATTTGAGGACGGCGCCGGACAGCGTGTTCGTGAAGAGAAAGGGAAAAAGCAGGCCGGAGTGGTTGCCGCGGTTCGAGCACGGTTACAGCCAGATCGTCGATTGGTTGTACATCCTCGACGACCTGCAACAGACCGGTGAGTTCGAGTCGAAGTTCGGCAGTCGTTCCATCGACTACTTCGGCCTGCTGGTCGTGGGGAGGATTCACGACTTGTCTGAGCGTGAGTTGAAACGATTGCACTGGCGTGAGGCGAAAACGCTTGTGAATTCCAACAAGATTCATTGTATGACGTTCGATGGTCTCTACGAGCATCTGAAGGCCAACCTGGACCAGATCCTTTTGGCAGCGAGCCAGATTTCGGGTCGGAAGTAGTCTCGCTCGCCGATGAATAGCCATGGGGGCACTGGTGAATGCGCGGCATCGGTCAGTGTTTGAGCAGGGGAGATAGAACGATGAAGCAATATACCGCCGTAGTCGAGAAATGCCCGGAGACGGGTCTTTTCGTCGGTTACGTTCCCGGTTTCCCTGGAGCGCATTCGCAGGGAAAGACACGGGATGAATTGAATAAGAACCTGGAAGAAGTCATCGCCATGCTTCTAGCAGATCGCACTAGGCAGAAGGAAGGCTCAGCCTTGCTGACCGCTCTCCTGCGCTCGATCAGTATCGTCATCGCATTTGCAGCTCTGATGGAAGCATTTTTCGCCTACATGTACCGATTTGAGTCCACGCACGAGTATGAGTGGGCATTGAGGATGGACTTCGTCCTTGGCTTCTTGTTCGCAGTGGCGTTCTTCCTGTGGCGGATTCCGGGTTCAGCAGCAGCCACCTTCACCAGACATGTGGTTACAGTGTGTGGCATCGTTGTGATCTGGGGAGCAGTCTCCGGATCGTTATTCCTACACCATCACTGGCAGTACCACATCCGTTCGACACCATCGGAACGTAATAATGAAATGCCGTAGCTGAGGTATTGTGGCTGGCGAAAAGCTGTGCTTTGGTAAACGGCTAGTATTAATCGAGAACCCGCCATGTCTCCCGTCATCACCGCCGTCCCAGTCGCCGACGCTTCCGTCCCCGTCGCGGAGGCCGTCCAGTCGCGCTTCGAGGTCGCGGCCCAGATCCTCGAACGCGCCCTCGGCTCCGCCTCCAAGGACGCAAATGTCGCCTATATGCTGGCCATGGCCCACAAACGCCAGGGCAAAACGCAAGATTCCCGCAACGCCCTCCGTAAGATCGCAAAGCCCGACGCCAACGTCATGCTCCAGATGGGCCTGCTATCGCTGCAAGAGGGCAACCTTACCCAGGCCGAAGGTGAGTTCGCCCGCGCCTGGGAGATGGATCCAGCCTGCTTCGAGATTTGCTACAACCTGCTCCTCACTTCTCTGACGCTCGGGAAGGTCGAGGAAAGCTACGCCCTCATTCCGAAGGCCCTCGAACTCGTCGCGCACATTCCGCCCGGACGATCGTTCTCCGGTGGTTCCCCTGCTGACGAGCAGCGTTTCCTGCTCGTGCTGCAAGCGCTGCTCCGCTGCTGCCTCAAGGGCGGCGGCGCGGCGATGCCGGACATCACCGCCAACGACGAACAGCGGCTGCTCAAGGTCGTCCTCAGCCTCGGGCAAGCTCGACACCGTTCATACGCTGTTGAAGGCTCTCGCCGAAGCCCGGCCAAGCAGTCCTGCCGTGCGCGAAGCCTACTTCGAAGCTGTGCTGGTCAAGGGCAAGGACCTGATCGACCGCTGTGCCTGGACCGAGGCGGAAATGCTACTGCGGCCCTTCGCTCGGGACGCCGGCGCCGGCCGCAACGCTCGTCTCGCGCTCTTCAACCTGCTCGGCTGCTGCGCCTGCATGACGCAGGACTTCGACGGTGCCATCCGCCACTTCTTCGCCGCGTTGAAGCTCAATGGCACCGATCCGCGCGTCCATCAGAACCTCGCCCTTTGCTATGAATTGCAGGGCGATATGGGGAAGGCCGAGCCGCACTGGAACCGCTACTTCGAGTTGCTCGACCGTCGTGTGCCGTCGCCTTCGGACATGCCGCAGTACGTCAGCACCCTGGCCTACGAGGCGCTGAATCGCCTCGCCAGCAAGTACAGTGAAAAGGAGAAGTGGAATAGCGCGGTCAACTTCATCGAGCGTGCCCTCAAGTATCGACCCGACGACCCCGACACGCTCGAACGGCTGTTCCACTTGTACAACCACGCCAAACGCCCCGGTGACGCACGCCGGATCCTGGAACAGATGCGCCGCGTTCGGCCAAGCGATCCGCAGATGGAGCTGTACGAACTCGATCTGATCGACGTGAAGAGCCTCAACGACATCGAACGGCTGCTGAACGAGATCGACAGCATCATGAAGCGCTTCCCGAACGAGTCGCGCGTTCAGGAACGAGCGGTGGGCATGGTCGGCAATGTCGTGCCGCTGATGGGCAACCTCTGCGATCAGCTGACCGAGCAGATGAGCAAGGTCTTCGACCAGGTGCGACACCTGCCCAACTACCAGATCAATTGGTCCGCGGTGCGCGAGGTAATGCGTGACCTGCTGAAGGAGTTCCAGAAGCTCCGCCGGATCGTCGGCAAGTGCTTGCCGCTGGTCACCAGCGACGATCACAAACGAATCGTGCGTGAACTGGCCGACCATATTGATAAGAAGATGGAAGCGTGCCGGTCGATGGGGGCGTGAATTGTTTAGCCGCGAGCTTTTGCGAGCGCTGGGTCTCGCGCTCGCAAAAGCTCGTGGCTAAACGACGAGTTGGGGAATCACCGATGTCCAAGATCGAACCCGTAGTGCTGGAACTGGCCTCCCTGCCGCGCGAGCAGGTCGGTCCCTTCCTGTTGCTCGGTCTGCCGAAGGACGCCGACAAGGAGCAGATCGACGCTCAGTGGGCCGATCGGATCAAGTTGTCGCGCCGGCAGCTGCTCAAGGTGCCGCTGGAGGACGTCAACTGGGCCCGCGAAATGCTCAAGGAGCCGGAGAAACGCGTCGCGCCGATGCTGCCAGTTTGAACTCCGACACCAGCGATGGTACTCTCCGCGAGCTGGCCCGGCGCTACAGCGGGAAGCCCGCAGCTGGCGGCAGCATCTGGCAGCCGCTTGACAATGAGAAGCCGCTCGCCGACTATATGCCTCCGGTGGAAATGCCCGACGCCAACGCCATCCGGGCCGGTTTGACCACCCCGCAGGTGCCCGAAGAATTGCCCGGCGTGTTCCTCCTGCTGGAACGGTTGGTCCAGCAACCGCTCGACCCGTGGAACCTCGACATGCTTGCTGCGGCCGGTGCGGCGTAGAATGAGATGTCTTTGTCCTTACTATATCTGTACCAGTCCCGAGCGTTAGCGAGGGGATGTCCCCTCGCTAACGCTCGGGACCGGTAGGTAGGACTCCGTTTCATGAACCACGATCCCCAGGGCTATCCCCGGTCCGAAATCGACGCCGGGCCGCGCGAGGATAACACCCTCGGCTCATCCACGCTGCACGAACTCTGTGCCGAGATGATTCGAGTGCGCGAACGGAATGCGCGCGAGCACAAGATGTTTGAGCAGACCCTCAACAAGATGCGAGATGCGCTGGCTGGACAAATTCAACACCCACGCCGCCGACAACCAGCGTGCCTACACCGCCCTGAAGAACGAGATCCAGGGCGAAAAGAGATTCAGTCTCGCCATGCTGACGACGCTGCTGGAGATCGGACAGGAATTGGAGCATCTGCGCCGCGTCGGTGAGGAGATGGATGCAAGCAAGCCGGAGGCAGTGAAGGGCTACCTTGACGGCGTGGCGGTGCAGTCGCGCAAGGTGCAGGCGACGCTGAAACAGTTCGGTATCGTGCCCTACGAGCCGCAACCAGGCACACCATACAGCCCCGCCCTACATGAGCGCGTTGGCAGCGCCCGCTTTGAAGGCATCCCGCCGCTGATGGTCGGTCGGACCGTCGAGCAGGGTTATGCCAGCCAGCAGCCCGATTTCAAGCTCGTCCGTGCGAAGGTGATCGTCTCGGAGTAAACCCGTTTAGCCGCGAGCTTTTGCGAGCGCCGAGCGCTCGCAAAAGCTCGCGGCTAAACGAAACATACGAGGACTCCCATGCCCTACATCGGCATCGACTTCGGCACCAGCAATTCGGTCGTGGCGAACTTCCAGTTCGGCCAGGCGGAAGTGGTGCCCAACCACGAGGGCCACCGCTGGACACCCTCGGTGGTCACCATGCGCCGCGACGGCACGCTGGCCTTCGGCACGGAGGCCAAGGAGAACTTCGACGATCAGCGATCCATCCGCTCCATCAAGCGCATCCTCGGCACGCCGGAGCGCGTCCCCTTCGTCGGTCAGAACCTGCGTACTGAGCAGATCGCGGTCATGCTCTTCAGCCTGCTCAAGAAGGATGCCGAGCAAGTGCTGGGCGAAACCTTCACCAAGGCCGTCGTTACCATCCCGGCCAACTCGAAGGGGTTGGCTCGTCATGCGACCAAGCTGTGCGCCGGTGCGGCCGGTTTGCAGGTACTGACGCTTATCAACGAGCCGACGGCGGCGGCCATCTGCTACGGCCTGAACGCCCAGAACGACCAGAAAGTGCTGGTCTACGACTTCGGCGGCGGCACTCTCGATGTGACGATCCTGCACATTCATCACGGCATCTTCGAGGAAGTCAGCAGCAAGGGCATCGGCAAGCTCGGCGGCGACGACGTCGATACGCTTCTGGGCAAAGTGCTGGCCGAACGCTTCCAGGAGAAGACCGGCTACGACATCATGAACTCGCCGTATAAGCAGCAGTTCATGCTCGCCGTGGAGAAGGCCAAGATGGACCTGTCGAGCGAGCAGACCGCCGTGGCTCGCAAAGCCGAGCTAGTCCCCGAACGACACCTCAATCTGGAAGAGGAGATCGACCGGGCCACGTTCGAGCGCGTGGTCATGCCGTTGGTGGTCAAGTCGGGCACGGCCATCGACGAGGCGATGAAGCTGGCGGGATGCCGGCCGCGGGACATCGACACCATTCTGCTTGTCGGCGGCACCAGCAAGATCCCGCTGATTCGCCGGTACGTCTCCGAGAAGTTGGCCGGCAAGGAGGCCGAATCGTTCGACAAGGTCGATCCGATGACGTGCGTCGCCCAGGGTGCCGCCATCGTGGCGGCCATCCTCCAGGGTGCCGCCGGCCTCGACAATTACGCCTACAGCGTGAAGCTGGAGCATTCGTTATGTGCGAACCCGGTCGATCAGCGGACGAACCGCGTCTTCCTCGACCCGATCATCAAGCGCGGGGCTGACATCCCGTGCTCGTTCACGAAGACCTACTACCCGGTGGCCGATCCCGCCGATCGCGTCATGATTAGCGTCTACGAAGGCGATGTCTACGATAATCCGGAAAGCCCGGAGAATGTCAAATTGGCCGAGATTCCATGGGAGTTCAAACCGCCGCGGCCTCAGCGCGACGGCGGCCTGGACGTCTCGTTCGAGTACGGTGACGACGGCATTCTGACCGTGCAGATCAAGGACGGTTACTCCAGCCAGCAGAAACGCTTCGCCATCCAACAGGCCGGCGAAGACCAGATGAACGCCTCGCAGCTCATCAAGATGAAGGAGATCAACAAGGAACTGATCAACCGCACGATGGAGTTGGAAAACACCAACGAATTCAAGGAGGCGGCCGACCTGCTGAAGAAGACCGAGCAAGACGTGATCCCCAAGATCGAAAACCCCGAGGATCGCAAGGAGTTGGAGGACCTCTGCCGCCAGGTACGCCAGGCGATGGGTTCCGGCGACAAAAAGAAGATGGAAGAAGCGAACGCCATGCTGAACGACCGGCTGCTGAACTATGCGTATCTACTGTGATCGATTGCCGCTCGCGGCTTAGCAGCAACACTCTGCCAAGCCGTAAGCGGCCGCCCCAGGACTATCCGCTATGCTCAAATGCCCGATGTGCGAGAAAGCCGTACCTGAGCACGAAAAGACGTGCAACAAGTGCGGCACCGACGTCTCGCTGCTGGTCAACTACGTCGGCGATCTGGAGGATGGTCTGCGCCAGGCCGAGGTCCTGACGCGGCGCGGCGAACTGGGCGACGCGGTCTGGAAATACCTGGAAGTCCTGGAGATCGATCCCGATAACAGTGTGGCGCGGCGGCAAGTTGGCCGTGTGGCCACCGCAGTTCGCCAGTTCGACGAGAAGGCTCCCGGTCGCCGCTGGTTCAAGAAATTACAGAAACAGAACCGTTGGCGCCGCTGGACGTCGAATCTGAAGAGCGATAGCGACCTGACAGGTTGGCTGACGAACCTGTTCTGGATCATCCTCGTCCTGAGCGCCCTGGTCTTCGGCTACCTATGGGGCGTGAGTCAGCCAATCCGGCCTGGTGACGGAGCCGACAAGGACAAAAAAGGTGAAGGTAACTTCCGAAAAGTGATCCGGGAAACGATTTTCTGTTGACAGTCTTCCAGAGTCTTCTATAATCCCTTTACCGATTCGCCCGAATGGTATTTCCGCAGAGGTGTTCATGCGTACCGCAATTAGCCACATTTGTGAGGTGAAATAGCGCTCTATCCTGTTTCTGTGTTTGGATAGAGCCAAACCTGTGTGGGTTTGGCTTTTTTGTTTCCCGCGAGTGAATCAGCAACGCCCCCGCCGAAGCGATAGGGGACATGGGCGTATAGCTCAGTTGGCTAGAGCGCAGCTCTGATAAAGCTGAGGTCCTTGGTTCGAATCCAAGTACGCCCACTTGATGGCGAGAGGAATAATAACGGGGATGTAGCTCAGCTGGGAGATGCCGGTTTTGCAAGCCGGAGGCCACGGGTTCGAGCCCCGTCATCTCCACCAGTTGATGACATGGCGACCAGAACCAATTCGAGATAATTGAAGAACCTCGGTTGACGGTCGTGTGTCGGATGACTATGATGAAAGATGGAAGTTGTTTCAGGGCAATGAGTTGCGACTGACTGCTCATTCCATGCCCGTCTGGGTGAGAGTCGCTGCATTCGGTTCATCCCGCGTGCATCGACTCCTGGTCAGCGGGCGACTCGGTTAAGACCGAGTGCTTGTTGGTTAGGGAAAGCCGACCTTTGGTCGGCGGCTGTTCTTTGACAATTTGGCAGCGGTAGAAGTTGCAAATCACGAGCAACTGCAGCCGAACGGCGTGAGGGATGCAAACCCTGACGGCGGCCGGCAGTAGTTTCTTGCGATCTCTGCATGAGCCTTGAGAGAGAGTAGGATCGTTTACTCTGCCCGCGCGTCTTCCCAGGCGTGCGGGCCAGTAGTTGGTCGATCTCACACGCGATGCCTGTTCCCATGGGTTTCGAGGGTGCGATCAATGCGGCCAAGCTACTAAGGGCATGTGGGGGATGTCTTGGCGCCAGGAGGCGATGAAGGGCGTGGAAGACTGCGATAAGCCCGGGGAAGTGGTCAAACGCACGTTGATCCCGGGATACCCGAATTAGCGCACACTGAATCCATAGGTGTGCGTGGCTAACCGGGGGAACTGAAACATCTCAGTACCCCGAGGAAGAGAAAGCAAAAGCGATTCCGTCAGTAGCGGCGAGCGAACGCGGACCAGCCTAAACCACCCGGACTCGTCCGGGTGGGGTTGTAGGACCAGCATCATGTACTTTGGACCCTAGCGGAACTGTTCTGGAAAGCTCGACCATAGCGGGTGATAGTCCCGTACGCGGCAGGGAAAGAAGACTAGCTGGCACCTGAGTAAGACTCAACACGTGAAAGTGAGTCCGAATCTGCGGGGCCCATCCCGCAAGGCTAAATACTCCCTGGCGACCGATAGCGAACCAAGTAGCGCGAGCGAAAGATGGGAAGAACCCCTACCAGGGGAGGATAGTGAACCTGAAACCACATGCCTACAAGCGGTCGGAGCCCTACGTCTAACGACAGGGTGACGGCGTGCCTTTTGCATAATGATCCGGCGACTTACCGTTCTTAGCAAGGTTAAGGTGTTCTGCACCGGAGCCGAAGCGAAAGCGAGTCTGAATAGGGCGTACAGTTAGGGGCGGTAGACGCGAAACCACGTGAACTACGCACGGGCAGGATGAAGTGGGGGTAACACCCCATGGAGGTCCGAACTCATTAGTGTTGAAAAACTATGGGATGACCTGTGTGGAGGATTGAAAGTATCATCAAACGTGGAGATAGCTCGTTCTCTCCGAAATAACTTTAGGGTTAACGTCGAGATAGTTGGGCACGGGGGTAGAGCGACTGAATCGGCTAGGGGGCCTACCCGGCTACCCTTCCGAACCAAACTCCGAATACCGTGATTCCAAGTCTCGGCAGCTAGACGGCGGGGGATAAGCTCCGTCGTCGAGAGGGGAACAACCCAGACCGCCCGCTAAGGTCCCTCAATCATGCTCAGTGCGAAAGGAAGTTGGTCTCCCGAGACAGCCGGGATGTTGGCTTAGAAGCAGCCATCATTTAAAAAGTGCGTAATAGCTTACCGGTCGAGGAGTCCTGCGCCGATAATGAACGGGACTAAGCATGATACCGAAGCGGCGGGTAATGCGCAAGCATTACGGTAGGAGAGCGTTGTGCCATAGAGTGAAGGGGAACGGACGACGGTCCCTGGACGAAGCACAAGTGATCATGCCGGAACGAGTAACGATAAACAGGGTGAGAATCCCTGTCGCCGAAAGCCTAAGGTTTCCTGGGGAAGGTAAATCCGCCCAGGGTTAGTCGGACCCTAAGACGAGGCCGAAAGGCGTAGTCGATGGACGGCAGGTTAATATTCCTGCACCGGTCCCACGGACGATGCGCGTGACACTTCACGGAAGGTGGGCGCCCCATTAGATGCGGGCGTCCCGCAAGGGCGAGGGCATTTACGATCCCAAAGCCATCGGAAGTGGAGACGAGAAAAGCCGCGCTGAGGTTGATGTGGGCCGCCCGTACTAAAACTGACACAGGTAGGCGAGATGAATATTCTCAGGCGCTCGAGAGAACGCTGGTAAAGGAACTCGGCAACATAACCCCGTAACTTCGGGAAAAGGGGTGCCCTTTGGGGTGTTAAAGCTCTGGGGGGCCGCAGAGAAATGGATCTGGCGACTGTTTACTAAAAACACAGGTCTGTGCGAACGCGTAAGCGGAGGTATACAGACTGACGCCTGCCCGGTGCCGGTAAGTTAAGGAAGGGGGTTAACTCGTAAGAGTGAAGCTCGCGACCGAAGCTCCGGTAAACGGCGGCCGTAACTATGACGGTCCTAAGGTAGCGAAGTTCCTTGTCGGGTAAGTTCCGACCTGCATGAATGGCGTAACGACCGGATCACTGTCTCTACCAGCGACTCGGTGAAACTGTAGTTGTTGTGAAGATGCAACATACCCGCAACTAGACGGAAAGACCCCGTGAACCTTTACTGCAGCTTAGTATTGGGTTTAGGCCCAGCATGCGTAGCGTAGGTGGGAGGCGATAAACCTGGCGTCCCGGCGCCAGGGGAGCCGACCAATGAAACACCACCCTTGTTGTGCTTGAATTCTAACCCCGACCCGTGAATCCGGGCGGCGGACAGTGCTAAGTGGGCAGTTTGACTGGGGCGGTCTCCTCCTAAACGGTAACGGAGGAGTTCAAAGGTACCCTCAGCCCGGTCGGCAATCGGGCAGCGAGCGTAAAGGTAGAAGGGTGCTTGACTGCGAGTCCCATCAGACGAGCAGGTGCGAAAGCAGGACTTAGTGATCCGGCGGTGCCGGATGGAAGGGCCGTCGCTCAACAGATAAAAGGTACTCCGGGGATAACAGGCTTATCTCCCCTGAGCGTTCACAGCGGCGGGGAGGTTTGGCACCTTAACATATCGGGGTGCTGCGGAAGTAATTCCGTACCAACAAATCGGCTTATAACGGTGAACCCGTCAGCGGTCCAGTGAAGGACATGATGCGCAAGCAGAGTGTTCCGTGGCCGCCCGGCAACGCCGTGGGAAGTTCCTCGGTCGAAGGCGCGATTGCCAATCGTGTGTTCGATGTGTCGGAACCCCGTAACGACTGATCCGAAAGGAAAGGCTTTGGTCATGGGACCAGGGCAATACGCCGACTCCTGTCTCATTAACCCGACGCGCAAGCGAGAGGTTGCAACAAGTCAGATCATGGCCGGAACGCGGCCTAAAATCGACGACAGGAAGAAGACATAGTCTACGCCGCGCGAAAGCGTTGGAATCCGTACGATGTCGGCTCATCGCATCCTGGGGGTGGAGAAGCTCCCAAGGGTTTGGCTGTTCGCCAATGAAAGCGGTACGTGAGCTGGGTTTAGACCGTCGTGAGACAGGTCGGTCCCTATCTGTTGTGGGCGCAGGAGGCTTGCGCGGTTTTCTCCCTAGTACGAGAGGATTGGGAGGGACGTACCTCTGGTGTTCCAGTTGTCGTGCTAACGGCAGCGCTGGGTAGCCAACGTACGGCCCGGATAAACGCTGAAGGCATCTAAGCGTGAAACCCCCCGCAAGACGAGGCCTCCTTCCCCGCAAGGGGTGAAGACTCCCGGAAGACTACCGGGTCGATAGGCCGGGTGTGTACGGCGGGCAACCGCCTTAGCTAACCGGTACTAACAGTCGAACGCTTCGCCGCATTGATCCTGCCCTCGCTTCCAAGAGGTCGTGCAGGAGATGGCGATCGTGATGAGTGACAACTGCCGCTGCCATTTTGATACACTCTTCGCCGCTGGCGGTTTAGCATCCTCTGCTAAGCCGCCAGCGGCAAGAGACCAAGCTTCCCGGTGAGCAAACTTGGATGGCCACACCCGTTCCCATTCCGAACACGGCCGTTAAGCATCCGAGGCCGATGGTAGTCCGTCGAGGGCGAGAGTAGGTTATCGCCGGGGTTTATCAACGCCCCGCTGGCAACACCAGCGGGGCGTTGTCGTTTCTAGGGTTTCGACGAGCGCTGCTGCGAGCGCTGGGGATAGCGCTCGCAAAAGCTCGCGGCTAAACGATTCATCTTCGCGCTAATCGTTCCAACGCCGCCTTCACCTCGCGCGTCAGCCGCGCCTCGGGATCACCCTTTGCCAACGTCGCCAGCAGTTCGCGCGCCTCGGTATTGCCGATGCGTTCCAGTACCTCGACGGTCCGGATCGCTCGCAACTCATCGCCAAAAGGCGGCACGTCGAGCGCTTCCAGCAAAAGATCGATCCGCCGCCGCGTTTCCGGGGACATATCCTTGTTGCGTGCCTTGACCAGCAAGGGACGGACGGCATCGCCCATCTTCGCCAGTTCGGCAGAGCTTCGGTCGCGCCGCTCGAATTGCTCGTGATCGAGATCGAGATCGGCGATCAGTCCGCGTACCAGTTTGGCATCCGGTGCAGAAGCAGGGCGAAGCTTTTCACGGAGTGCCGACACTGATTGTGCGGCTGTTCCAACCAAAAGCCAGTGAGCGCGATAGGCGATCGTGGCGGCCTCCGAGCCGAGTTCGTCCCACAATGACGGGAATTGGGTCGATTTCCAGGCCCCATAACCGACCGCGAACGGCTCGACAATCTTACTCGTGTCCCAAACAAGAATCGATCCGTCTTCCGCACCAGACACCAATCGCTTCCCATCACTCGTGAAGGCAAGAACTCTTGCGCGACCGACGGATAACTCAATCGCTGATTCTCTCTGGGCCAAGTCCCAGAGGCATAAACAATCTCTTCCTGGTCTTTTGCCGGCCAGAATGCGGCCATCAGGAGACGGCACAGCGTGCCATAGGGGATTTAGATCATAGTCGCTGGATGAGGCTGAGCGTACTTTCCCGGTTGTATCGAAAGCGCACCTTTCCAGTCACCAGTTCAATGCCCTTCCCGTTAGCAACAAACAACACACGGCTATCCCAAGAAAAGGCGCGATAGAACTGTTCCTCGATAGGCAAGCGTTCCTCGACAGCCAAGCGCTGGACGATCTTTTCCGTTCTTAGGTCCCAAACCGCACCATTGAACGAAAGTAGACGGCCATCTGGAGAGACCGCAGCCCCGAGGTCGAATTCCTTTTCTCGTGCGAAACCCGGATCGAGCTCACGCCCGGTTGTTGCGTCCCATATGCGCATGAAGGGCTGTCCGAATCCTTCAGTCAGAATGGTGGACCCACGCCAGCCGAAGCCTGCCCACCGAAATCCCAATTTCCCGCCACGCAGCACCAATACCTCCTTTCCGCTGGCGACTTCCGACAACCGGGCGGTTCCGTCGAACGCAGCAGAAAGGACCCGCCGACCATCAGGCGAGAAGGATACAGATTGGATGGGATAGACGTGACCTTTGAGACAGTGAATTCGTTTGCCTGTCTCCAGTTCCCAGAGTTGCACGGAGGCGTCTTCGCTGCCCGAGGCTACGATTTTGCCGTCGGGAGATATTGCAAGACAAGTCACCTGCTTCTTATGACGAGTCTCCGCCGAACCGAACCGAGCGATGACATATTGTGGCAACGGCTTACCGTCGAGGTCTTTAGGTTGTGGCTTCGGCGCTTCCGCGGGCGCTTCCTCAAAGCCGGGAAGGAATACGAATGACTGGCTCTCGGCCGGCCTGAGCGCGACCGGCGGAGCAACGGGCCAGCCATCCCGAAACTGCGCCCGCGCAAGCCGCATGTCATCACCAGGAGAAACAGCGCGAAACGAAAGCGGGGTGTCATGTATTCTCCCTTCCGAGCCGCTCACCCAAACATCGCGCACAACCGCAAATGCGTCTTCACGTCCAGCGCTTCCGCTCGCACCGTTCCCTCGATCCCCAGTTCGGCCAGCTTGCGATCCACTTCCGCTTTACCGAGACCACGTCCCGACCCCACCAGCGCCGCGCAGATTCTTGCGGCGATGCGTGTACAGGTCGCGCAGAAAATTCCGCAGCTTCACCACGTCGCCGACGCGGGCGCGCTTGGCGGCGCTCGGGCGATGCCGATGATGGCCGACCATACCTTCGGGCGCGGCCAGAACACCGTCGGCGGCAGGCGGCGAATCATAAACACGTCGGCGATGCTTTGCACCATCACCGCCAACGCTCCGTACTCCTTCGTTCCACGCGACGCCATCATTCGTTCCGCGATCTCCAGCTGCACCGTCACGATCATGCGCTCGATCGGTAGGTTTGTCAGCAACAAATTCGAGATGACCGGCGTTGCCACCGAGTAGGGCAGATTGGCAACGAGCTTGATCCGCGTCGTGCCGGTCAGCTGCCGCAGATCATTCATCGACTTCAGTACGTCGGGGTTCAGCTCGTTCTTGTGCTTCAGGGCGTCGGCATGAATCAGGGCGACGCGTGGGTTCTTCGGGATCACCTCGCGCACCATGCTGGCAAACGCCTCGTCGATCTCCACGCTGACGACGGCGCCAGCGACCTCGACCAGGCGCGCCGTCAGTCCGCCGGTGCCGCTGCCGATCTCCAGGGCCAGATCGTCGAAGGTTAGCTCGGCGCGGCGCACGATCAAGTCGAGCAGGTTCAGGTCGATCAGGAAGTTCTGACCGAGTTTGTTCTTCGGCGTCACGCCGCGCTTCTCCATCAGGTCGCGCAGATACGAATGCGTCTGCCGCGCCGAGGGAGTTCGGTGCTCGGGTTGATAAGATTCGGAGGATTCCAGCATGTCCGGAGTCGTCATGTGAATGATGTCGCTGTGTTAGCCCGCCGCGTAAGCAAGGGTCAAGTCATCGCGGGTTCGGGTTGCAGATACGCCTGCATCGCATTCTGCACATATTTGGCGAGAACGTCCGTCTCCAGGTTCACCGCGTCGCCGCATTGCTTGAAGCCGAGCGTCGTCACGGCGAGCGTGTGCGGGATCAGGGCGACGCTGAACGAATCGCGGCCGACCTCGACCAGCGTCAGGCTCACGCCGTCTACCGCGATCGACCCCTTCGGCACCATCTGCAGCGTCAGCGGCGGTGGACAGCGGAACCAAATCGTCTCCCACGCGCCATCGGCAATGCGCCGTTCGATGCCGCCGACACCATCGACGTGGCCCTGCACGATGTGGCCGCCGAGTGGAGCCCCGGCACGCAGCGACCGTTCCAGGTTGACGCGGTCGCCGGGAACGAGGCCGCCGAGGTTCGTCTTGCTCAGCGTCTCCGGCCCAACCTGGAAACGGCAGGCACCCGCGTCGCGCTCAACCACGGTCAGACAGCAGCCGTTGATCGCCACGCTCTCGCCGAGAGTCGAGTTCTCCGGCGAAGGTCGCGGTGACGACCAGCTCGCGGCCCGCCCCTGCGGCGGTAAGCGAGCGGACGGTGCCGAGGCATTCGACCAGGCCGGTGAACATGATGGGTGGCGCCGTCCTCAATGATTTCCAGGGCTCGACTCTGTTTATGATAGTCGATTACGTTCCGCGCACCAAATCGGGCCGTGAAACGCGGACGATCCACGGCGTCCTGCCGTAGTCATCCACCCTGCCCATCTCACCATCCCCGGCGCAGGTTGGGGTTGCGACCATCGTCCCGATCGCCTATGAATTCGCTCGCGCAAAGCGGTGTTCGTGCGGAGGAAAACCCGTGACACTATTCGCTGGCAGCGGCCTGCCCCTGCTCATTTTCGTCTCTGAGATGTGCGTCGTAACGATCTGCACGGTGCGGATCATCTTTCTCTCGCGCGGCTCGAAATATGTCGCGGCCCTGCTCGGCTTCTTCGAGATCACCATCTGGTTGTTCGCCATCGGTCAAGTGATGCGGAATCTCGGCGATCTCTCCTGTTCCTTCGCGTTCGCCGCCGGGTTCACACTGGGCAACTATCTCGGCGTGCTGATCGACCAGAAGCTGGCGCTGGGCTATCTGGTTGTCCGCGTTATCACGTCGCGCGACCCCGCGGAATTGGTCGACGCACTGAAAACGGCCGGTTACGGCGTGACCAGCATCGATGGCCGCGGCTCCACCGGGCCGGTGCGCATCGTGCTGACGGTAATCCCCCGTCGCGCTTTCAAAGCGGTCGTCGTCCTGCTGCGCTGTTTCGATGCGAACGTCTTCTACTCAGTGGATAGTCTGCAAACAACTGCCGCGGGCGTCTTTCCGCTGAGCCGCGGAAGAACGGCGTCGGCGATGCGCGATTGGCGCTCGGTCGAGATGGGATGCGACGGGTCGTCCTCGGCGGCGGCGTAGTCTGCCATCGATCTCGTTTAGCGGCGAGCTTTTGCGAGCGCTGGTCACTCCAGCGCTCGCAAAAGCTCGCCGCTAAACGAGGGTGCATTTCCCCCTTCCCCTTGACACGCGGTACGGGATTTGTAAGAACCCCCGCCGGGACAGAGTCCAGGGCCTGCATGGATGAGGCACAGTTCATGTCCACGATCACGGCTGACACGCCTATCGCCAACAAGGTGACGAGCGCGGTTCACGTTGGACATGAGGCGGCGCACCCGTTCCGCCAATTATGGCAGGTGCCCATGTTCCTTGCCGGCGTTGGCGTCCTGGCCACCGTCTGTTTGGGACGACCACCGGCCGGCGAGGTCGTGGCCCGCCAGCTGGACCGCGAGCTGGCGACGGCTCGGCAACTCCTCAATCGCTCCGATGGTGACGTCAAGGCCGCCCTCGACCACGCCCGCCGTGCCCTCAAACGGGCCGAAGCCTTCCCCGATCGCCTGGCCGAAGCCCATTTCCTCACCGGCAGCGCCGAGGCACGGCTCGCCGACCGCGTCCCGGTCCTGGAGGCCGAGGAGTTCTGGAAGACGCCCGCCGGCACTTCGAAGAGGCCGACCGCCTCGGCGTCAAGGAGGAGGACCGCGGCCGGTTGAAATATCGTCTCGCCCGGACGCTCTATTACCTCGGGGAGGAACCGCAGCGCGTCGCCGAACTGTTGGCGGCTAGCGTGAACATGGCCGAGGATCGTGCCGAGGCGTATCGTCTGTTGACGGAAGCCTACCTGCGCTTGCCCTCGACTCCGGCGAACCTCGAGGCGGCACTAGGAGCCAACGACAAGCTGCGCATGGTGCAGCCCATCGCTCCCGAGCTACAGGCGCTGGCCCAGTTGCAGGCTGGCGAGCTGAACCTGCGCCTGGGCAAGGCCGAGGCGGCGCGTAAGGTGCTGGAAAAGATTGGCCCGCAGGCGCCGGCCAGCCTCCTGGCGCGAAACGAGCCATGTCGCGCTCGCAGCTTCCAGACCGAGAGCCGCTGGCAGGACGCGGCCGAGCAGTGGAAGCAGTTGCTCGGCGACGAGCGTGAACCGCTCACCGACCGCGGCCCGGCCCTGTATAACCTCGGCGTCTGCCAGGCTCACCTCAATCCGCCGCTCGAAGCCGCTCCCTTCTGGGAAGAGTGCCTGAAAGTCAGCACGGGCCCGGAAGTCGCTGCCGCAGCCCTGGCCCTGGCGGACGTCTGGCTGCATGGACCGGCGCCGGACAAGGCGTTCGGGCCGCTGAGCCGCGCCGTCGAAGTCATCACCACGGCTGCCGAATCGAAGAACACGCTGGTGGACGTGCAACAGGTGCGCGAGCGCTTCGAGCAGGCCGTGCAGAGGTACCGCGAGATTAGCCGCTTCGACCTCGCCCTGCAGTGCCTCGACCTGTACGAGAAGCTGGCCGAACCCGGCCGCACGTCGCTGCTGCGCGGCGACGCGAGCGCCGAGTGGCGCGCGCGCGGCAGGCCGCGGCCCTGCAGGCGCCGCCGGGTAAGGTCCGCGCAGACGAGGAAGAGGCCGCACGCAATCTCTTCCGGGCTGCGGCCGAGGCGTACCTCAAGGCGGCCGACGTGGTGCAGGGCGAGGCGCGTGAGGAAACCGTATGGCTGGCGGCCAGCTGCCGGCTCGATGCCCAGGACGACCGGCCGGCCATCGACGTCCTCAACCGCTACTTGCTGATCGGCAAGAACCCGGATCGCATCGGCGAGGCGTGGTTTCGGCTGGGCGAGTGCCATCGCAAGAACGGCTCCGACGCGGCCAAGGCTGCCGCAGAAGCTTCGTACCGCAAGTGCATCCAGCACCAGTCGTCGTTCGTCTCTCAGTCGCCGTTCGAGTTTCGTGCCCGCTATCAGCTTGCCCTCGGGATGATCGACCGCGGCGAGGTGGACAACGCCGAAGCGGAATTGGAGCGTAACATCGCAGTCATCCATGACCGCGGCAACACGGACCAGGAAACGCATGGAAAGTCACTGTTCACGCTGGTGGGATTGCTGTTTCAGCAAAAAAACTATCGTGCCGTAGTTCAGCGGCTGAGAGTTGCGCTGCATGTCGATCAGCCTCCGATCACGAAGGAAGCGACGTTGGCCCGCTTCCAGTTCGCCGAGTCGTACCGCCACCTTGCAGACGAGGAGCAGCAGAAGCTGCTCGACGGCAGCGCGAAAACGCAGGTCGAGATTGAGCACGTTCAAAAGGAACATCGCGACTCGCTGTTGCACGCCGTGGTCGAGTACGAAGCCCTGGCCGACTTCCTCGACGCGCCCGAATCGGTGGGGCATTTGACGGCGGAGGAGCGGATCCACGTGCCGTTCCTGTCTGCCATCTGCCGCTTCAATCTCGGCGACTACGATCTGGCGTTGAAGACATATGAGCGCCTCGCCACTCGCTTCGCGTTCCGTCCGGTGGCGCCGGAGGAAACGCTGGCAAAGGATCTGGCGGAGCGCTACCCGCAGTACCGGCTGGAAGCGCTGGCCGGCGTCGTGCGCTGCCTGGCCGCCTTGGGTAAGGGCGACGAGATGCGCAAGCGTTTAGAGGAGCTGCAATCCGTCCTGCCGCAGGTCAATGAGACGATCCGGATCGAGTACGAGAAGTGGATCCGCCAGGCGGCGAAGTCGCTGGAGACGCCGTGAAGGGAGACCGCGTGTGGACAGGTTACCGACCGTTCTCGGATTGGTGTTGTGCGAGCGAATGGATGTCGATCCCCAAAAAGGGCAATATTCGCTCGTGAATGTCTTCAATCAGCAATGGTTGAATGGCCCGTCTCCTCCATTGAACCGCTTCACCGTCTATGCTATGCTCTTTGGTAGACGCGGCGAAGGGCCGATGGAACTCTCCGTGATACACTTGCAGACCGAAGACGAGACATACAAACAAACGAAGTGGTATGCGTCTCCAGGCCCCTCAATGTCCCACATCCTTGAGATGCGCATAAAGAGGTGCTTCTTCCGCAATCGCGGACGTTACAAAATTGCGCTTCGCTTTGACGGAAAGGAAATCGCCTGTCAATACCTGGACGTCTACGAGAGGTAAAGCCTGCGATGTCAATCCCAAGAACTCCGTCGAAGATGGTCAAAGTCGGACCGCACTGGATCATGCGGATAGACGACGGCGAAGAAGACACGACCGTGCGCCCGACCACCATGGATCCCAAGTTGCTCGCCGAAGAGAAGGAACTGGCGCGGGAAGCCTTCGAGCAATACGAGCGGGAACGGCTGAATCCGCCCGGGGCGGAGCCCGAAGCGCCGCCTGACGATTCCGCCGCGTCGGATCGAAAGCTCGAACCATAAACAACAGCAGCGAACGCCTGTCTCTTGTATCCGCGGATCGGTCCCGCCAGAATAACCGCATGGCCCGCGCCGACAAGTACCTCCGTCCCCACGTCATCCGCCAGGTCGCCCGCCTCGATCTGCGCCCCGCTTCATCGTCGAAGGCTTCCTTGCCGGGCTGCACGCCAGTCCGTTTCAGGGCTTCTCCGTCGAGTTCTCCGAGCACCGCAAGTCTTCTGTTCTCGGGGTACAGCGGGGGAGACCGATTCTCCTGCCGAGATGCACCGTGCGCGTTGAAATCCCGACCCGTCCACTCTACGCCGACTGCTCGCCGCCAAAGAAGCTGATACCGACGAATTGCACGCGAGCCGGAAACGCTGCGAGGACAAGCTGAAGCAGTCGTCATTCGCGCGGACGAACTCGATGATCGACGGTAACGTGGACGGCTATTCCGCCAAGCGAAATTGTGCTACCATGCACAGGTTCGCCTCCGTAGGAGATTCCGGATGTCGTCGCATTACACCGCCATGATTCAGCACCGGGAGCCGTGGTGGATCGGCTGGATCGAGGAAATCCCCGGCGTCAACTCGCAGGGAGAGACACGCGAGGAACTGCTTGCCAATCTTCAATCGGCCCTCGAAGAAGTCCTTGAAATGAATCGTGCCGAAGCTCGCGCGGCCTGCACGGGACCGTTCGAGGAAGTGAGGGTCTCGGCGTGAAGCGTCGAGCGCTGATCGCGCACTTCCGCGTCCACGGCTGCGTCCTCATCCGCGAGGGCAAGGCGCACTCGTGGTACGGCAATCCGGCCAACGGCCGCCGTACCGCCGTGCCGCGTCACAAAGAAATCGACGAGCACCTTGCCCGCAAGATCTGCCGCGACCTCGGCATTCCTGAGCCATAGCCCTCTGAGTCATTGGCTCGGACCTGACCCCACCCCGGCGACAGGACCGAAGCCGAACGAGCTGATCGGGCAGTATTTCGCCGCTCGCCACCTACGGCAGCTGCCCACCGCCAGGGAAGTCGCCGCAGTAGATGCCAAGGCGCACTGGAAAAGCAAGCCGCGATCTGCGCACCCCCTTCAACCTTTCCCTTGTTTCCGGTGCGCCGCCCCGCCAGAATAACCGCATGGCCCGCGCCGACAAGTACCTCCGTCCCGACGTCATCCGCCAGGTCGCCCGCCTCGACCTGCGCGCCCGCTTCATCGTCGAAGGCTTCCTCGCTGGACTGCACGCCAGTCCGTTTCAGGGCTTCTCCGTCGAGTTCTCCGAACATCGCAAGTACGTTCACCGGCGACGATCTCAAAGACCTCGACTGGAACGTCTACGCCAAAACGGACAAGTACTATCTCAAAAAGTTCCAGGCCGAAACCAACGTCACCGGCTACCTGGTCATGGACCTCAGCGCCTCGATGGCCTACACCTATCGCCAGGAGATGACGAAGTTCGAGTACGCCATTTGCCTGGCGGCGGCGCTCGGCTACCTGATGACGCACCAGCAGGATCCGGTCGGCCTGGTCACCTTCGACACGGCCATTCGCGCCAGTCTGCCGCCGCGCAGCAAGCGGACGCACCTCGGCAACATCCTGTCGCTCCTCGCCGGTCTGAAGCCGAGCGGCCAAACCGACGCCGCGGCCAGCCTGCACCAGCTGGCGTCGATGGTTCGCAGCAAGGGACTGGTGATGATCTTCAGCGACCTGCTGACCGAGCCGGAGCCGGTGATGCAGAGCGCTGCACCACCTGCGGCACCGCGGCCATGAGATCATCCTGTTCCACATCCTCGACGAGGCCGAGGTGTCATTTCCCGTTCGAGGGGCTGGTGGAGTTCAGCTGACCTGGAGACGCCGGAGAAGCTGACCCTGGACGCTCGGGGGATGCGAGCCGACTATCTGGAAGAGATTGCCGATTTCCGCAAGACGTACCGCGAGGCGTGCTCGCGCGCCGGCATCGACTACGTCGGCGTCGATACGCAAGTGACGTTCGACAAGGCGCTGATGGAATATCTGCTGCAGCGGCAGCGACGGTTTTGAAGGGAGGAGAATGGCTCTGTCCCTAACCCACTCACAGGGAATCAATACTTGGCCGCGCCCGAAGCCGCCAGCGGCTGTTTCTCGCCTCATCTCGGCAGCCAGACCTGGAAGCACGCCCCACCTTCCGCCGGCACCGGTCCTAGCGTCAGCTGGCCGCCCAGCAGCGTCGCCCAGCGCCGTGCCAGTGCCAGACCCAGGCCGACGCCGCCGGCCGTCACGTCGGCATTGTGGCCGCGGCGGAATGCACGGAAGATCGTCCGCCGCTCTCCGACCGGGACGCCGGGGCCGCGATCCTCCACCTCGAATACCACTCGACCGTTTTCCCGCCGCGCGCGCAGCCAGATGCGTCGGTCCTCCGCGCCTCGGCTATACTTGCAGGCGTTGTCGATCAGGTTGCCGAGCATTTGCTGGAGCAGATCGGCGTCGGTGTCTCCAGCTCTGCTCCGCGCCGAGTGGTTCTCGACGACGAGTTCCTTGTCGGCGTGCCGGCAGCGTGTTTCCCAGGTTTCGCGGACTTGATCGAGCAGGGTCGCGGCTTCGATCGGGGTCCGGTTCAGGCGCGGCTGCTGGTTCTCCAGCCGAGAGAAGTCCAGCACGTTGCCGACCAGCCGCGTCAGGCGGTCGGCTTCGGCGTGCAGCGTCTCGAGGTATTCCTGCCGCTGCTTCTCGTCGCGCACCAGGCCGCCGAGCAGCATGTCGAGGTAGAGGCGCAGCGTCGTCAGCGGCGTGCGCAGTTCGTGGGTAACGGCCGACACAAACCGAATGCGGCGTTCGGAGAGATTGATGAGCGACCAGCCGCCGAGGCCGACCGCGAACAGCGCGACGGCGCCGCCGTCCACGCCAGGGTCAGGCCGAAACGCAACGGCGTCCAGCCCGGCTCCGGGGGCAGCACCAGCGGGCCGGGATCGAGCTGGAACGGCAGCGACGTCATGGTCAGCCCCAGCTGCGCTTCCGTCCGGGTTGCGCACCGGCAGAGCGTCGCCTCGGGAAAGAGATCCTGCACCTTCTCCGCCAACACCGCGTGCAGTCGATCCACGTCGAACACCACGCCCTGACAGACTTCGCGGTCTTCCATGCGCACCAGGCGCAGGGCCAGCAACCGTTCGCTCGCCGTCCTTGCCGGTGAGCCAGACGGGGACCATTGCGGTCGTCGTGACGATGACCTCGGTGCTGTGCTCCCAATTGACCGGCAATTCAAGCAGTTTCTTGTTGTTGCCTTCGAGAGTGTTCAGGGCGAATGGGCGCAGCGTGCCGTTCGATGTTCCCCTGATTGCCTAGTTCCTGCTTGAACTGGTTGCGGTTCTCAACCTCTTTCTGGAGGAGAGCCTCCGCGGCTTGGGTCAGAGGTCCGGAGGAGTTCTGGAAGATGGGATTGACGGACTGTTGCTGCTGTTTCACCTGCATATCGTTGTTGTTGTTCAGTTGGCGTTGGGCGAGGAAGAGCGTTGCGTCGCGGCCTCGTTCTGCCGGGTGCGTTCGCGGGCAGCGGCCAGGATATCCTCGGGCGACAGGGCGCGTTGCAGCTTGTCGAGCAATACCTCGCGCGTCGCTCGGTGACGTTAGCGAGGGCCGTTCGGGCCGAGATCAGCTCCAGGCGCTCTTTGACGCCCGGCTCGACCACCTGCGGCGACTTCCAACCGCGGGCAGTCCACCTGGAAATGCAGCGGCGTCCAGTCGTCGAAGCGTGCCGTCAGCAGCGGCGACGAGTTCGAGCGCGGCGCCGTGGTTGTAGTTGGCGGTCGGATTCAAGGTGTTGCCGTTGTTGCCCAGCAGCGGGGAGAGATGAACGGCTCCGTAGTGGTCGAACGGCCGATTGTCTTCCCGGGCGATGATCGGCGCGGCGTAGCTGTCGAGCCGCCACAGAGCGACAGCGAGATGGTTGGCGCGTTCGGCTTCGGCGCGCTGCTCGCGTTGTTCGCGCTCCAAGCCGCAGCGCGGCGGCGGTGGCCCAGCCCAGCCCGCCGGCCACCAGTCCGGCGATGAGCAGGAACGCCGCCAGTCCGCCGGGTTTGCCGCGTAGCCAGGGTTTCATGATTGGGCTCCCGTTTAGCCGCGAGGGCGGCTAGTCTCAGCGCTCCGCGGAACGCTCGCGGCTAAACGAAGGTCATTCTTTCGCTTCCACCGGCAGCAGATCCGGACTGGCCATGTAGCCGTGCAGCGCGGACGGTCAGGATGGCTTCGGGACACTTGCGGCCGGACGGATCACGCAGCTTCGTCCGCAGCCGGGCGACGTGCATATCGACGGTACGCGTCTCCAGCCCCGTCGGCTCGATGCCCCAGACGCGCGACAGCAATTCGTCCCGCGACACCGCGCGCTTGCGGTAGGCGACGAGGAACGCCAGAATGGCGCCTTCCGTCTCCGACAGTTCCGTGCGCTCAGCTTCCGACCAGCGCACCTCGCGGCGCTCCAGGTCGATCTTCGCACGGCCGAGGCGAACGTCGCGCACCTCGCTTCGGCTGGCCGGCCGAACGGCGCAGCACCGCCTCGACGCGGGCCAGCAGCTCGCGCGCGGAGAACGGTTTGACGACGTAATCGTCCGCACCCATTTTCAGGCCGCGGACACGGTCGTCCTCGGTGCCGCGCGCCGTCAGGATGATGACCGGCACCGTCGGCCGAACGCGGCGCAACTCGGCCAGCACCGACAGGCCGTCGCGCTTCGGCAGCAGCAGGTCGAGCAACACCAGGGCGACGCCGGGCCGCACCGCCTCGGTCAATCCACGGTCGCCGTCGCCGGCCTCGGCCACGTCGTAGCCAGATGCTCGCAGCGCATCGGCCACGCCCCGCCGGATCGGTTGCTCGTCCTCGATCAGGACGACCTGGGAAGTGTGCATGTCAGCCTCCATATAGCCCCCGGCTCGCCGGGGGTGACGGACTTCCTCCCGGCAAGCCGGGGGCTATATGAGTGATGTTCTCCGCACCGCGATTTCCTTCGTGGCGTCTTTCTCCCCTCTCCCCGGTACTCCGGGGAGAGGGGTTGGGGGTGAGGGGATGGGCCGGGTTGCCGTCCGCCGCCTCCACCCCTCACCCCCAACCTCTCTCCCCGGAGTACCGGGGAGAGAGGAGCAGGGTTCATTTCGCCGGCGCCAACACCACGTCGAAGGTGCCGACCTCGATCGCCGCGTCACCGATCTTGCGCGTCGCCAGGTCGATGATGAGCGAATCCTTAATGAACGCGTCTGTCTTGTTGTGCGGATCGCCCTTGAAAAACAGCTGCGTGACCAGCGGCTTGTAGCCCGGTGCGGCGATCAGGTAGTGAATGTGGCTCGGCCGCCATTCCTTCGGTCCGATCTGGTAGGGACCGGGGTGGACCGTCTCGAACTCGTAGGCGCCGGTCTCATCGGTGACAACGCGGGCGCGGTTGAGGAAGACGTCCTTCTTCGGCGGATTGCGCGGGTCGTCGTTGTCGTAACGGCCCTTGGCGTTGGCCTGCCAGATGTCGAGACGGGCGTTGGCCAACGGTTTGCGCGTGTCCACGCCCCAGACGCGGCCGGTGATGAGCATGACGGTGCCGGCTTCCAGCGGCGGCGTGATCTTGGCTCGAAAAGGGGCGGCCCTGACGGTAATAGGGGCCGAGAATGCAGTCCTCGGTAGCGGCCAGTCTCGCCGGTGCGGCGGGCATCGGTTTGTCGTCGGCCCTGAGAATTTTGCGGGCGTACTCTTCCAGTGTGCCGGCCTGCGGCGTCGGTTGGGCGTCGGCGCGCAACACCAGGCCGCCCGCACTCAGCGCCGCCAGCCCCGCCGCCACGAAGTCCCGCCGAGAAAATCGGTCCATGAGAGGCTCCTGTTCCCCTCACCCTACCCTCTCCCCCAACGCGGGGGAGAGGGCAGGGTGAGGGGAAGAGACATAGTAATGACGATTCGGCCCGGACTGTCGATTGCCCGAGCTATTGTACCCGAACGCCGGCGCGTCCCGTGTAACACGATGTAACGAGGGGGTCGCTCACCTCCGAAGAATGGACAAGCCCGCGTTTACGTTGCGCAAAACGTAAACACGGGCCTGTCCTTCTCGTCGGGAGAGACGATGGTTAAGGCGTAGGTTTCTTCAATGGGTCCACATAGGCTTTGATTTTCGCCTGCAATTCATCGGCCAGGGGAGAACCTGTCAACGGCATCCCTTTCTCGTCGGCGATCGGAATCTGTCTGATGTAATCCCTCCATGGATCGGCTACTACTCGTTTGAGTTTGATGAGATCGGGCTTGAGGGTTGTTGTATTCACGGCACCAAAGGCACGAGCAAAGCAGCCAAGCATGGTCTCGGGATCGAGGGGAAGATCGCGGGGCATCTTGTCCAGTTCGTCGCGATAACGCCAGAAACCCGCCGGTTCCATTACGAGCAGGTAGTAACCCAGTGCCCAGGACAGGCGCGCGCCTGGGCCTGAGCCTCGGACCGGTCCGCGTCCGTGGCGTTGGGCTTGAGGAGGTAGCTCTCCGCCCTGTCCTGAACGATTTTGGTAAGAATCTCACCGGCGTTGGCGCCTGTCCTGGTCAGGATTTCCTTGGCATGTTTCAAGTGCAGGCTGCTCGGCGTCGTGGGGCTGGTCCAGGGAGAGCCGAGCGGCGTCTCGAAGAAACTGCCCAGGGCGTACTGTATCCATTCCGGGGCAACGACGTAGCGCGGCAGCAATCCGGCTGCGTACGCCAGCTGCCGGGAGCCGTGATGACTAACGGTCATCCGTTCGGCGTCCGCTTCCAGCGCCTTGACCGCCAAGCACAGCGCGCTCCAGTCCGGCACGCCAGGCGCAGGCGGCAGCTGCTTCTCCTTCAGCACGGCATCAATTGTCCTCCTGGTCGGTTCGAGCCAATTCTTGTTGACGAAGTTCGACAGTTTCTCGTAGCTCGGTTCGCGGCACGACAGGTTCAGGTAGAGAATGCCCTCCCGCCGAGCGAAGTAGCCGTCTTCGTGCCTTTGACGCAACAGGGCTTCACCTCCGTCGGTGACGGTCCGGAATTCCTTGAGGTTTTCGTCGTCTTCGGTGGCGTTCACGATGACCAGCAACCGTTCGCGGGGTACGGGGAGGAGTTTGCCGTGCAGGGCGTGCCAGTAATAGAACGTCTTGAAGGCATCCTCGAGCCGATCCAGGCGCGACTTCACCTCGTCCTTGGACTTGTCGTCGTTGTACAGGGCCAGGTAGTGCTCGCTGAGTTCGCGCTTGAAGTTGGCGTTCGTCAGACCGCTTGACCCAGAGTGAGGATGGTTCGACTTCCGCGACCTTGGTATTGATCGCCTTCTTGATCGCGAGATAATTGGTGAGGACATCTCCCTTCGCCATCTCGTCCATGGCCCACTTGTCCATCGTCTCGACGAATTTGCCGACCAGGCCGTGGGTCAACGCCCATTCGGCCAACTCCTTCGGCGGCATCTTGTTCTTCATCATATCGGAGTGGAGCTGCTCGAAGCGGAAATGGACGTTCGGCAGAACATGGAAGTCAGTCGGTTTGTCCGTCGTCGCATTGTACGCATACAGAGAGAGCAGTGGCGTGCTCACCAGACGCGAGAAGGTAAGCTTGTAGTTGCGGTACGTCACTTGCAAGACGCCGCCCCGATCGAATTCAGCTTTTTTCGACGAAAGGAATGGCGCGTTGTCGGCCTCGAGAATGACGCCGACATAGTCTGCTGGGGTCGGTTTACTGGGATTGGTGTTGACGATGAGGAGGAAGTAATCCGCCCGGACCAGGCCGGCCATGGCGGCCAGCAGAATGGGTAGCGCGTACAGACAGCGTTTCATTACCGGAACCTCGTGGATGTCGGTCCCCGCCGTGGGGGGGTGTTGTGCCCCGATACTTCCATTTTGCCCGGAACGGAACTGGATCGCAACGAGAATCCGCTCGCGTCGGCGCCGGCGGGCGTTATAATCCCGATCTGGGAGCGAATTATCTCTCGAACGAGGGTCGTCGTTATGGGATTCAAACTGGATCGAGTTCACGTCTGGTCGGGCGAAGTGGTGGACCAGGCGGGGGGCGTGGCTGCGAAACTGGCGTTGCTGGCCCAGTCCGGCGCCAACCTGGAATACGTCTACACGAAACGCACCCCCGAGAAGGCGGGCTGCGGCGTCCTGTACGTGGCGCCGGTGACTGGGCCGATGCAGGTGCGGGCGGCCAAGGCGGCGGGGTTGGCCGAGACGAACGACCCCGTGGTGCTGCGTGTCGAGGGCGACAACGCCGCCGGCTTGGCCCACCGGGTGACGCAGCAATGGGCGATGGCCGGCCTGAGTCTGCAAGGGCTGATGATGTCGGTCTATGGCGGCCGTTTCGTCGGCTACGCCGCCTTCGACAACGTCGCCGACGCCAACCGTGCCGCCGCCATCCTCGGCGAGCAGGGGCAGATGCATTGATCCTGGTTTGAGCCCGCAGCGCCAGCAAGGGTGACCCTTGCTGGCGCTGCGGGCTCACTTTCCCTCATCGCGCAGTGCCGCGTTGGCCGCATTGAAGCCGCAAGCGCCGTGGACGCCGGCGCCGGGATGCGCCGATGCGGAAGCCAGGTATAGCCCGCGGACGCGGGTGCGATAGCGGAAGTACGGGAAGGCCGGCCGCAGAGAACAACTGCTGGTCGATCCACGCGCTGCCGCCGCCCAGGTCGCCGCCGACAAGGTTCTCGTCCATGCGCTCCAGGTCGTCCGGCGCGGCGATGTGCCGGCCCAGGATCAGGCCGCGAAACCCCGGCGCCAACCCCTCGATGCGTCGCTCGATCCGGTCGGCGAATGCTTCGCGCTGCTGCGGCCAACCGCCCTCGACGACCGAGGGGACGCGCGAATAGGCCCAGAGGGTGTGGCAGCCTTCCGGAGCGCGGCTCGGATCGGCGAGCGATCTGCTGGCCGATCACGAGATACGGATTGTCCGGCAACTGACCCGCGCGCACCTGGCGCGTGAAGCGGCGCAGGTCGTCGATGCTGTCGCCGGCGTGGACGACGGCCGAGGCCCGTGCCTCCGGCACCGTCCACGGTACCGGCCCCGACAGCGCCCAATCCATCTTGAACGTGCCCCATCCATAGCGGAAGCGTCGTGCCCGCCGCCGCAGCCACCAGGTCGTTTCGCGCCCTGGAGCAACTTCAAGTACAGCGCCGGCGGCCCCACGTCGGCCAGCACCGCTCGCTTGACGGGCACTCTTCACCCCCCGCGATCCGCACGCCGACCGCCCGGCCACTCACTACCAGCACGCGCTCGACACGGCAACCAGGCGCAGCTCGCCGCCGGCTTGACGAAGACGGAGAAGGAGGGCGTCGGTGATGGCGCGCGCCCCGCCGACCGGAACGCGGAAACCGCTGCCGGCGGCAAGCAGTCCGAGGACCAGGCCGAGGCCGGCGCCGGCGAAATCATCGGGGCCGAGATCGACGTGCAGCGCCAGGCCAGGCACGACGCGCCGGCCGGCCTCGGTGCGGAAGTGTCGCTCGGCGAAGGCCGCTGTGCTGCTCAAGCCGGCGCGAGCGAGCTTGAGCAGATTGAAAGGACCGAGACGCCAGGCGGCGCCGACACCCGGCAGCGGCGCGAGCAGAGCGGCGGCAAGACGATCGCCCATCGCGCTCTGCCACAAGGCGAGACGGCGCCAGGCGGGGCCGTCGGCGCCGAATGCGGCCGACACTTCGTTCGAGGTCGCGGCTGATGGCGACGCTGCTGCCGTCGGGAGCGGGGTGACAGCTCTCCCACAGGGCGTTGCGCCAGCTGCAAGCCGGCACCGGTCAGATCGAGAGCACGGAAGGCGGGACTATCGTCGGCGAAGGGAAAGAAGGCGGCGCCGACGTCGTGTAGGAAACCGGGACGTGTCAGCGGTGCCGACCAAACGGCGCCGCCGGGACGCTGCTGGGCTTCGAGGACGAGGACTTTCCAGCCGGCACGGGCCAGCGTCGCCGCCGCGGTCAGTCCGTTCGGCCCGGCACCGATCACCACGGCGTCCATCCGGCAGCCCACTTTCACATGGCAGAGTCAGCGGGTGCGTAGCAGTTCCTGCCAGCTGTTGACGCGGACTAACCGAGCCGCCATCCGACGTAGCCGATCGAGGTCCGTGAGAGACGTCACAGCAGCCTGTGTCGCCTCATCGGCAGTACCGAAGCGTTCGCGGCCTACCACGAGCAGTGTTTCCCGCAGGGCGTCAATTCGACCTTGATCGAGGACATAATCATAGGAGGTTGATTCGACCACGAGACGTACTCCTGAGTAAAGCCGAAGCACCGCTTCCCGAGACACCCTTGCTCCCGTCAGGAAGAAAGTTTCGGTCATGATCTGGCGAGCATCTCCAAGCGTTGCCTCCGATAGGACTGCGCCGCTGAATCTCCTGGATGACGCTGGCGAGCACCGTTCGGTCCGCATCCCTGCCGAAAGCTGCCCCAACACTGCCAGGGGTAAAAGCCCGAGTTCGGCTCGCAACAACCGGCGTACAGGAATCTGCCACAGGCGAATGACCTCGTACCGGAAGTCGATCCAGCCGCGCCGTCCCTGGCCTCGATAGCGGAGGCGGCCTGTCAACTGCGGCGAATCGGCGGCGGGCCGCAACAGGATTACCAAGCTGTGGATCGGCACCCCATAGCGGTAATGCAACAACACATTATACAGCAGCAAGCGCTCGACTAGCGACTCGTCGGAACTGGACTGGAAATTGAGATCGACCAGCTCGTGCGGCGGGTTGCCGAAACCGAGTACCACGTCGGTCGCCGCGCTGACCAGCGACAACTCGACGTTCAGCACGGCAGGTGTTCCGGTCCCATGCAGGTGGAAACCAGCGCTGAAATCGGCGGGTCGGCGGCACACCATATCCTTCAACGTGGCGTCGAACGGCAGCGGCATGGGACGCCTCCTCCGCACGGCTCACTTGTCGTTGCCGATCATCACCGCGACACGGAAGCCGATGTTGTCGAAGCGTTTGTCCGGCGCTTCATGGAAACGATTTGCGGAGCGGCAATTCCGCGCGTTCTGCGACCACGATCCGCCGCGCGCCACGCGGGTTTTCGTCGGAGTCTTGCACTCCGGATCGTCGGTCGAACCGACACGATAGTAGCCCATGTCGTACCAGTCGGCGCACCACTCGGCGACGCCGCCGTGCATGTCGTGCAGCTCCCAGGCGTTCGCCGGCTTTTTCCCGACCTCGTGAGTGGCGCTGGCCGCGTTGTCCTTGAACCAGCCGTGTGCTGTCAGCCCGTCCGCGTTGCCGAAGCTGTACGGGCTGGTCGTGCCGGCGCGGCAGGCGTACTCCCACTCCGCCTCGGTGGGCAGCCGATAGATGGCGCTGGTGCTTCTTCTCCTCTGGTGAGTCCGAGAGACGCCGGCAGAACTCGACGGCCTCTTCCCACGTCACGCTGTCGACCGGGTAATTCGGCCCGCCGCCCTTCTCTTTCGTGAAAACCGACGGATTACTTTTCGCGCCCATGACCTGCTCGAACTGCTCCTGCGTTACCTCGCACGTGCCGACGTAGTAGGGCCGGGTGATCCGCACAGCATGGGCGATCTCATCGGGAAAGCGGTCGGGGTCCGTCTTCGAGCCCATCTCGAAGCCGCCGGGCCGGATCAGCACTAGCCTCATGCGCAGCGAGTTGGTGAACGCAGGCACTATTTCGCCCGGCTTGCCGTCGTTCTCGCCTGGCTTTTTGCGTCCCTCGTCGTCCGGCTTTTTCTGGCTCGATGACGGCAGGAGGTCCTTCCAAAACGGGAAGGTCACCACTGCGATCAGCACGGCGAGGCAGAGGAACAATAGAAAAACATAGAGGCTGGTGCCGGAGCCTGGAGGAGGAACGGGTCCGGGTTTTCCGGGCCGCGGCGTCGGCAGCGTCGGGGGTTGGGTGGCGTTCGTGTCCTGGACGACGACTCTCGACTTCTTGCGCTTGGTCGAGGGTGGAGGGGGGGCGGTCACGGTTGCGCGCGCGAACGGCGTCAGGACCTTCGCCAAATCGGTCATCGAGGCAAGAGCGCTCCGCCGGGGACTTGGCCATCGCCTTCAGACAGATGGCCTCCAGTTTCGGGTCGAGGTCGGCCCGGTGGGTGCGCGGTGACGGCGCCGGAGTGTAGAGGATTTGCGCCAGCATCACGCCCGGCGGTCCCTCGAACGGACGGCGACCGGTCAGCAGCTCGTACAGGATGACACCCAGGGCGTAAACGTCGCAACCGGCCCCAATGTTCCCTTCGCCCGCGACCTGCTCGGGCGACATGTACGACGGCGTACCGAGGACGAGCGCCCTTCTTCGTCAGCTGCGCGTCGTTGTTCGTCTGGCGTGCCAGGCCGAAATCGACGATGATCGGCTCGCCCTTTTCCAGCAGAACATTGCCCGGCTTGAGGTCCCGGTGAACGACGCCGTGCGCATGGGCCGCCTGCATCCCCTGGGCCATTTTTACCACGAGGACCGCCGCGGAGCGTGGGTCCAATGGGACTGCGCCGGACATCCACGCGGCCAGGGTAGGCCCCTGGATGTAGGCCATCGCCAGATAGGGGATGCCGTCGCAGACGTCGAACTCATAGACGGGACAGAGGTTGGCGTGCCGCAGCGCCGCCGCTGACTGTGCTTCACGCCGGAAACGCTCCAGAGCCGGAGAATCGTCGGCCGCGAGATTACAGACCTTGAGGGCAACCTGGTGCGACAGGCGGGTGTCCTCGGCCAGGTACACGACCCCCATGCCGCCGCGGCCGAGACAGCGCACGATCCGATACGGGCCGAACTGTTTCGGCATGCGCAACGGACGAAGTACCGGGGTCGGGTGACTCCGCCGCCATCTCGGACTCCTGTGGATGCGGGCCAATGGGTACGCTTTGTTCTTATTATAGTAACAGGACGAAATCCGAAATCCGAAATCCGAACAGATGGCGGATTTCGGATTTCGGATTTCGGATTTCGGATTTGAGGTTCTATTCCTTCTTCGCCGGCGTGCGCCACGGACGTCTCGGCAATTCCCTTGAACAGCTCTCGCGTTCGGCACCTTGTTCTCGGTAAGCCACTTGACCAGGTCGTAATTGTTCCTATCCACTCTGCCGGTCTTCTCTACCTTCAGCAGGTACGTCTGGCACTTCTGAATCGCCCCCTCGGCGTACTTCTTTTCCTCATCGCGTGCGCTTGACCGTCGGGTCCGCCAGCTGCGTCCGGATCAATTCCAGTGCCTCGATCAAGCGGGCGGCGTAGATTTTCACCGGCCGCTGATACGTGGCGTTGTCCGTGTTGCAGAAAGTGATGAATTCGTCCAGGAACAGGGCGATGTGCTGGAGTGCGTAGTCAGGGTTGTAGTCCTTCTCCTTCTCGAACTGCATCCGTGCCAGGCCGACGGCAGCCTCCAGCCGTTCGTCCAAGTTCGGCTCCGGTGTCTTCGGTTCCGGCGTGATCGACTTGTCGCAGGCCACGATGCGCAGCAAGGTCATCGCGGCTCCGTCCTTCTTGTCCGTCAGGGATGGTCTGCCCACCATCGCCAGCGCTTTGATCGCTTCGCGCCGCCGGACCCGGAAGCCGTCAATTTCTTGCTGCGACGTGCCGTCCTTGAACACCTGGCCAGTCCTGATGAGCTTCACCAGCACCTTGACGATCTTGGCCTCCTGCGCGGGCGTCAGGATCGGGTCCATCAAGGGCGGTTGCGGCGGCTGCGACAGGAGTTTTTGCAGACCTTGCAGGGCGTAGTATTTAACGCCGTCGTTCGGCAGTTTGTCGGGGTTCTTGAGACGTTCCGCTTCAGGGATCTTGTCCTTCTCGAGGTCGGCGTCGATGATCTCCACCAGGGTTTCGCCGAGTTCGCCTTGTGCCAGGACTCCGAGATTCGCCAGCGCGCGTGTCAAGTTGATCGCCGCCACGGGTGGAGTCGGCACCCGAGCCGGATCGCCCATCAGGATCGACTTGGCATTCACGCAGAAATAGCGTGTGTACAGCTTGGCAGCTGGCTGGTTGAGGGCCTTGTATCCGCCGAATTCTTTCAAGTCGATCCCCACCTGATCTATCAGGTAGGCCATGGTCTTGTTCTTGTCGGTGTTTCCCGGAATGAGGGCTGCGTCTTAAAAGACGCCGTTGATAAACCTACGAGTAAGAAACTCGGTTTGCGCCTTGAGTGCCTCGACGTGTTCTGGAATAGATTCGTTGGCTGCAACCGCTCCCCGCAGGAGATCTTTGAGTATCTCTCGATGCTTGGTGCGAAGGTCGCGTTCCAGTTCTTCCAACCCCTTCTGGGCTTGGACGAACGACGATCCACCGAAGAAGAAGCGCGAACACGGCCAGAAGCTGAATAGACATGGCGCGACAACATGATGTGATCCTCTGGGTGGCGGCGACAACAGGCCTTATTCTGCTGTTGAGGCTAACAGCCCGGCTTGCGGTCTGTCAACAGCGGGACGGTGCTTCCATGAGAATAAACCCGTCCGGGCCGAAGCCGTTGGCGCTGACTTCCGCCGCTCCTTCCGCGTCGAGCTGCCGGCAGGCCAGGCGCAGGCCGTGCTGCTCGGCGGGAGTGAGGTACGAGAACGGAGCGGCGGCCTCGGCGGCACGGAGCCAGCGCGCGGCCGGATGGTGCTGCGCCAACCGCGACCAGACCTCATGCAGATACCAGCACGGCCGCGCCTCGGTGGGCCGCCGCATCCGGGCCAGGCCCAGTTCCGCCGCCGACTTGGCAAAGCAGCGCCTCCGTGGAAGGAGTGTCGTGCTGATCCGCGAGTTGCGCCGCTGGCACGCCAGGAGGTACAGGCCGATGCCGCGATTGAGGTGTTCGCCGTAGTCGTCGTCGCCCGCCTCGGCGATCTGCATAAGCCGGGTATGGCAGTCGAGCAGATGAGCGTCGGCCAGGTCGTCGCGCTCCTGAACGTCGGCGATGAAGCGTTCGAGCTGATCGCGGCCGTCCGGCGTCTTCCCCAGCCGCAGGAGCAGTTCCGCATAGTGAAGGCGAATGATGTGGTGATCCGGCTGTGCCGCGACGTACCGGGCCAACCAGTCGGCGGACTCGGCCTCTTCGCCGAGCGAGATATGGGCCGCGGCGAGACTGAGGAAGTTGCGGGCCAGTTTCGGATCGAGTTGCAGGCTCTGGCTGTACCAGCGGATCGCCTCGTCGGTGCGGCCGTCGCGCATGGAGTCCTGCCCCCGTTCCCAAAGGCGCACAGCGGCGGACGGTTCGGCCGGGGCCGCGGCAAGCGGCGCGGCGATCAGCCACGAGGCGAAGAGATAGACGAAGCGGTGACGGAGTGTCATCGCAGAACCTCGCAGGTCGGAAGAGAAGGCAGGATTGCTACAACCGTTATCGCCCGTACCGGGGGAACTGGATCAGTGGAAAGAAAAGGTAAAGAAGTTACGGTCGGCTTACTTGTCAGCCGTCTCCCGTTAACCAAACCGCTCCGAGGCCGCTTACGCCTCCGGGGCTGGCTGACACCTCGGGCTTCGCAAATCGCCCACACCGTTATTGCGGGTTTGCACCCGTGACGAGTTCGAGCATGCGGCAGGCTTCGTTTTTCGCTATCCTCACTGGGAGGGAAGTTCGCTTGTGTTCGATGTCGCCGGGGCATGGTTCAAAGGCGAATAACACCGTGGTAGGACGGATTTGCAATCCGTCCGCTATCGCTCGGACGGATTGCAAATCCGTCCTACCACGGTGTTACCTCTCCGGTGCCCCGGTTGAACCAGGCCGTCGCCGGATGAGCTTCATTCGCGGAAAGAGAGCATTGTCGGAGTGAGTTGTGGCAACAGGACAGCGAGAAAAGTCCGAGGCGTCCTCCATCAAACAGGATTCGGGATTGGCGCAGGCCTGAAACAACGATGGTTCCGCGCACGGAGTACGTCCGCGACTGGAGAACCGCCGGCAAGAAGTGGTTCGGCTGGCGCACCGTGGCGCGCGTTGTCGGCAATGCGCGGCTCGCAGTCTTCCTTGGTGGGCTTGTCCTCGCCTGGCTGGCGTTTTCTCCGCAGCTTCTCTCACCTTGGTGGGTAGTTGTTCCTTTCCTGGGGTTTACCGGCCTCCTGTTCCTCCATGAACGAGTGACGCGCACATGGCATCGCGCCGGACAAGCGTACAACTATTACCAGCGCGGCCTGGCACGGCTCGACGACACCTGGACCGGGAAGGGCCAGACGGGCGAGCGCTTCCTCGATCCCAATCATCCCTACGCCGCCGACCTCGATCTGTTCGGCACCAACTCGCTGTTCGAGCTGCTCTGCACCGTGCGAGGCGCCACCGGGGAAGATACTCTCGCTGCCTGGTTGCTCGGCGCCGCCGGCGCGGACGAGGTGCACTACGCCAGAGTGCCGTTGCCGAGTTGGGCCCGCAGCTCGATCTGCGCGAAGATCTGGCGCTCCTCGGTGAGCCGCTCAGTGAAAAAAAGCGGAAGTCCGAGGAGAAGGAACGACCGTCCAGCGTCGATTTTGAGGGCGTGGCGCGGTGGGGAGCGGCCGCACCGATCCTGACCGTCCAGTGGCCGCGGCTGGTGGCCGTCATCCTCGGCGTGCTCGGTCTGGTAACGCTTTACGGCCTGTTTTTCCTGGAGGGATGGGGAGGGCTGCCGCTCCTCGCTGTCATTTTCCTCGACCTGATTTTTTGGGCGTTTATCCTCAAGCGCGTCAAGGCCGTGCTGGCCGAGGTGGAGAAGCGGGCGCGCGACCTGGCGCTGCTGGCCAACGTGTTGGCCCGGCTGGAAAAGGCGTCGTTCACGGCCCCGCGGCTCGTGGAATTGAAGGCCGTCCTCTCGTCCGGAACGGACGCGCCGACTCCCGCGGAACGCATTGCCCAGCTTGGCAACCTGCTCGAATTGCTCAACTCGCGGCGCAATCAACTCTTCGCCCCGTTCGCCCTTCTCCTGCACTGGAGCTTGCATATTTCCTATGCGATCGAGCGCTGGCGGGCGCGCTCCGGTCCGGCCATCGCGGGCTGGCTGTCGGCGGTCGGTCAGTTCGAGGCGCTGTGCGCCCTGGCCGCCTACTCCTACGAGAACCCCGCCGACCCGTTTCCCGAGGTCGTCGCCGGGGAGACGCTCTACGACGGCGAGGGACTGGGCCATCCGTTGCTGCCATCGGCGCGCTGTGTCCGCAACGATTTACGTCTCGGCGGCGAGTTGCGCCTCCTGGTGGTTAGCGGCTCGAACATGTCGGGCAAAAGCACATTTCTGCGGACGATCGGCATCAATGCGGTGCTGGCCCTGGCCGGGTGCGCCGGTGCGGGCGAGGCGGCTGCGGTTGTCGCCGCTGGCCATTGGCGCCACGCTGCGCATCCAGGATTCGCTCCAGGCGGGCCGGTCGCGCTTCTATGCCGAGATATTGCGCGTGCGGCAGGTGGTCGATCTGGCGCGCGGGCCGCTGCCGCTCCTGTTCCTGCTCGACGAGATCTTCGCCGGCACGAACTCGCACGACCGCGGCCACGGCGCCGAGGCCGTGGTGCGCGGCCTGGTGGAAGCCGGAGCGATCGGCCTGGTGACGACGCACGATCTGACGCTGACGCACATCGCGGATCGCCTCGGTCCGCCGGGCAGTCAACGTCCATTTCTCGGATCGCTTCGAGGACGGTGAAATGAAGTTCGACTACCGCCTGCACCCCGGTGTGGTGCAGCACAGCAACGCACTGGCTCTGATGCGGGCGGTGGGGTTGGAAGTGTGAGCGGGTTTCGCCGCTTGCGGTTTAGCATCTGCCAGGCCGCAAGCAGCAGGACGCGGTGATCTACTACTTCTCTTCAGCCCGGCGCTGCCGACGGCACGACCGGCAGTCCCGGCAGCGCGATGGCGTCTTCGGTCTTGCGATAACCGAGCGAGCGCAGCACTTCGAGCACTTCGCTCCAGGTCGGGAACGGCCGGCGATTGGACCGCTTGTACTGGTCCATCGCCTTCATGAAGATGATTTCTTCGTCGCTGTAATCCTTCTCGCACGTGGTCGGATCCACCTGACGGCGGCGCTCGCCGCGGTTACGGCGGTCTTCACCGGCACGGCGATCGACGGCGACAGGTATCTGCCGCTGCCGGCGGTCGTTGCGGTTACGCCGATCGGTGCGCTCGCCATCGCTTCCGCGTCGGTCGGTCACGACGAAATCGGAAGGGGGCGTCGATTCTTCGGTGTTCATGATGGCTGACCTCGGGAATGCTGCGGCCAGAGGCGAGGGCGCGCACAAAATGCGCCCTGACGGAGTATACCTCACAGACGGCGAATGACAACTTTACCGTAAGCTTTCACATGCCGTCTATGCTCTTTTCGTGCGTTCGTGGAGGTACGCTGCCAGAGCATCCCTCCAGTTCCGCAAAGGCGGCAAAGTCAGACTCTCGTAGGCGGCGTTGGACAGAACGCTGTAGACCGGCCGCCGTGCCGCTGCACCATAGTCCGCACTGCTGATCGCAGTCAGGCTCGGGTTTAGCCTCGCCGAATCGAAGATGGTGCGGGCGAAATCGTGCCAGGAACACGAACCCGCGTTCGTGACGTGAAACAGCCCCGTCCGCCCCGTTTCGAGCAGGGCCACGGTCGCCGCGGCCACGTCCACCGTATAGCTCGGCGTGCATTCCTGGTCGGCGACGATGCGCAGCTGCCGTCCCTGTCGCCGCCAGGCGCAGCATCGTCTCGACGAAATTGCCACCCTTGCCGCCGCTGCCCCAGACGCCGTACAGCCCGCAGGTCCGCACGACCAGGTGGCGCGGACAGATGGAGCGGACGAGGTATTCGCCGGCTAACTTGCTGAGCCCATACACACTCAACGGTCCAGGCGCATCCTCTTCGCGCCAGGGCGAGCGATGGGTCGCATCCAGGCCGAAGACATAATCGGTGCTGTAGTGGACCAGCAGCAGACCGAGGTCGCGGCAGATGGCCGCCAGGTCGCGCACTCCCCAGGCATTGACGGCGAACGCAGCTGTCGGCTCCGTTTCGGCACGGTCCACGTAATTGTACGCCGCACAGTTGATGATTGTATCCGGCCGCAACTCGCTCAAGACGGCGCGGAGCGAATCGGGCCGTGTGAGGTCAGCCCGGTCGCGGCCGAGCGCAACGACCTCGCCGGGCAGGCGCGGGCACAGATCGCGTCCCAGCTGTCCGGCCGCCCCGATGACCGCGTAACGCATGCACCCTTCTCCCGCGTATAATCGTATCTGGGTTGACATGGTCCCCTATCTTGCGGGACACTACCCGCGGCCGTCACGTAGTGTCTCCGTTTGGCTGTACCGCCGGCATTCCTGCCGGCAGGAATGCCGGCGGTACAGCCGAACCGAGACACTACCGGCCGTCGCGTTTCCACGCCCTCGTCTTCGGGAGGGACTACAGTCCATGCTACGATTCCGTCACAGCCTCTTCATCCTGCCGCTGCTCGCTCTTGTTCCCACCTTCGTTCGCGCTGAGCCGTTCCGCTTCCCGACTGGGAAGGTCGGCACTCACGCCGAGCTGAAATACGTCAGCGGCCTGCCGGTACTGATCGCCTCCGGCACGCCCGAGGAGATCGGCGAAGGAGTCGGCGCCCTGGCCGTCAAGCCGGCGCCCACCGTGCTTGACTATCCGCGCGGCCTCCTCAAATTGTTCAACGCCGATATGCTGTACGGCATCTTTCTCCGCAGTGGCAGGTCGATGTACGACCGCTTCCCGGCGGAATACAAGTCGGAGCTCGACGCCATCGTGAAGGGATCGGGCACCGACCAGGACCGATTGATCGTCGGCAACACGCTCTTCGATCTCAAAAAACTCCTCGCTTGTTCCGCGGTGATGATCGAGCCGGGGCGGAGTGCCACCGGCGGATCCCTGCTCGGCCGCAACCTCGATTATCCGTCGCTCGGCTACATTCAGGAGTACAGCCTCGTCACGGTGTATCGGCCGAAGGGGAAACATGCGTTCGCCTCGGTCGGCTTCCCCGGCCTGGTCGGCTGCCTCTCGGGCATGAACGACGCCGGCCTGGCTCTGGCGATCCTGGAAGTCATGCGAAATCAAGGACGGCGAAACACGGTTCGACGTCGAGGGAACGCCCTACGCCTTATGTTACCGCAAGCTGCTGGAAGAATGCACCACCATCGACGAGGCGAAGAAACTGCTGACCGGCATGAGGCGGACAACGACGACGAACCTGGTATTGGCCGATAAGACCGGCGTCGCCGTGTTCGAAGTGTCGCCGAAGAAGGTCGTTCAACGCTCGGCGATCCAGGGTGTGTGTGCCTGCACGAACCACTATTGCTGCGACGAGATCAAGGCGGCCCAGACGACGAACGTCGCCAGGACGTTTGAGCGGTTCAAAGCGCTGGAGGAAGTGCGCGACATCGAGGGGAAAGTAAGCGTGGCGGATGTTCACAAGCGGCTGGATGCGGCAAACCTCCGCGATTTGACATTGCAGACGATGGTGTTCGAGCCGGCGACGCTGAAGCTGCACCTGGCCATCGGTTCCGTCCCCGCGTCGCAGGGAAAGATGCAAACGCTGGAGTTGAGGCCGTTGTTCAAGGGAGAGTGAGAAGGAACTGTGTTTCCCGATTTATCGGTCCACGAGGTAAAGCGCGGAAACGATAAATCGATTAGATCGACACCAAAGAGGAGACTACCGATGAAAGAAGATCTGCTGAGTCTGTTACCCCCTGTCACGAGGCGCAAGTTCGTCATCACCTCGCTGGCCGCCGGTTTCGCAATGGCGGTGCAGCCGGTGTCCGCCGAGACCATCACGACCGACAGCCAAGGGCCTGGACGCCGGCGAAGTCAAGATTCCCGTCAAGGACAAGATGGCGAGATGCCGGCCTATCGCGCGATGCCGGAGAAGGGCGGCCCGTTCCCTGTCGTCCTCGTCGTCGAGGAAATCTTCGGCGTTCACGAACACATCAAGGACGTCTGCCGGCGTTTCGCCAAGCTCGGCTACCTGGCCATCGCGCCGGAGCTGTTCGCTCGGCAGGGCGACGTGTCGAAGATCAAGGAGATCCCGGAGATCTTCAGCAAGGTCGTCTCGAAGGTGCCGGACGCCCAGGTCATGTCCGACCTTGACGCCGCAGTCGCCTGGGCCAAGAAGAGCGGCAACGGCGACACGGCGAAGCTCGGCATCACCGGCTTCTGCTGGGGCGGTCGCATCGTCTGGCTGTACTCCGCCCATAACAAGGACTTGAAGGCGGGCGTGGCCTGGTACGGCCGGCTCGTCGGCAAGCCCACTGACCTGCAACCGAAGAACCCGATCGACGTGGTCAAGGAACTCCACGCTCCGGTGCTGGGCCTCTATGGCGGGGCCGACATGGGCATCCCGGTGGAGTACGGTCGAGCAGATGCGCAAGGCCGTCAAGGATGCCAGGGAAGACGGCGGAGATCATCGTCTACCCGGATACGCCGCACGCCTTCCACGCCGACTATCGGCCCAGCTACCGTAAGGACAAAGCCGAGGACGGCTGGAAACGGCTGCTGGAGTGGTTCAAGAAGTACGGCGTGGCTTGAGCGACGAAGACAGCATTTACGTTTCGCGCGGTCGATGAGACGCGCGAAACGTAAACGGGCTGTTCCTCTCCTGGTTTGACATGAACCTCATCTACCTCGACTACAACGCCACCACCCCGCTCGACCCCGCCGTCGTCGACGCGATGCTGCCCTATCTGCGCGAGCACTTCGGCAACCCGTCCAGCACCCACGCTTACGGCAAGATCGCTCACGACGCCGTCGAGAAGGCACGCGGCCAGGTCGCCGACGCTGCTCGGGGCGTCAGCCGGACGAAATCGTCTTCACCGGCGGCGGCACCGAGGCGAGCAACCATGCGATCAAGGGAGCCGTCTTCGCCGCGCTGCGGAGCTTCTGGCGCGCTGGTTCCGAAGGGAGGCGCACGTCGTCATCAGCGCCGTCGAGCATCCGGCTACGACGCAGCCGTGCGAATTCCTGGAACGACTCGGCTGCCGTGTGACGGTGGTGCCGGTGGACCGTCAGGGACTGGTCGATCCCGACGGCTGTGAAGCAAGGCTCTGGAGCGCCGCACCACGCTGGTCAGCATCATGCACTCCAACAACGAGGTCGGCACGCTCCAGCCGATCCGGGAGATCGCTGCAACTCGCTCGGGAGCACGCGGCGCCTGATGCACACCGACGCGGCCCAGTCGCTGGGAAAGTTGCCGGTGGACGTCAACGAGCTGGGCGTCGATCTGCTGACGCGTGGCGGGGCACAAGCTATACGCTCCGAAGGGCGTCGGCGTGCTGTACGTTCGTCGCGGCGTCAAGTTGGAGAGCCTGATCCACGGCGCCGGGCCACGAAGACGGCCGCCGCGCGGGAACGGAGAACGTGCCGTACCTCGTCGCGCTGGGCAAGGCGTGCGAGGTGGCGCGGCAGCGCTGCCGGCGCGCGACGGAGCGATTGCGACAGCTGCGCGAGCGCCTGTGGGAATTGCTGCGATCGGTCTCGGCGAGCGCGTGGTGCTGAACGGCCATCCGGAGCGGCGGTTGCCGAACACGCTGAACGCCAACTTCGTCGGCCATGTCGGCGCGGAACTGCTGGAGAAGATGCCGGAAATCGCGGCCTCCACCGGGTCGGCCTGTCACGAGGGGAAGGTGACGCAATCGCCCGTCCTGTGCGCGATGGGCGTGCCGCCGGAGATTGGCCGAGGAGCGCTGCGGCTGACGGTTGGTCGATTCACGACCGAAGACGAGGTGGACCGGGCGGCGGCGATTGTGGTGAAGACGGTGAGGCGATGAGGTGCAATCAACGATACTTCTCCCCTCTCCCCTGTACTCAGGGGAGAGGGGTCGGGGGTGAGGGGTGAGAACCAGAACATAACCCGGTCGCTCACCCCTCACTCCCGACCCCTCTCCCCTGAGTACAGGGGAGAGGGGAGGTATGCTTACTGCGGCGGCGCCGGCGGCAGCGCATTGGGGGGGTGGGACGCGGCCCGGCACCTGGTGACGCCGGCGTGTCATCGTAGATGCGCGTCGGTTCCTCCTGCGTGACCGGCTCCAAAATGTTGGCGCTCGTCACCTGGATCTTGAAGCGCACCGTGCCCGCTTCCAGGGCCTTGACGTTGATGCGGTAGATCGCATCCGCCTTCGGAGCCAACTTCGCCAGCGGCTCGAAGACGATTTGCCGTGCCTTCCTCGTGGAAGTGAACCGGACCCTGGGCGTTCTTGAACTCCATCTTGTCGGGCATCGTGGCCACGAGCTTGATATCCGTCTCGGTCTTCGAGCCGGTGTTGGTGATGCGGATCTCGTAGGCCGTCTCGCCGCCGACCTCGATCGGGTCCTCGGTGTCCACCATCTCGATGCAGCAACGGCCGACAGGCCTTCGACCTTGGTCATGCACTGTGCTTCGGCCCGCAGACCGCGGGCTCCAACGGCAGACGCCTTGTGCATGAACTCGCCGGCATTGATGGCCTGCACTTCGAGCTTGACCTTGCCGGGTCTGGCCGGGACCGATCTCGCCGAGGAACCACGACACGGTGCGGCGTGGAGAAGTCGTGGCGGCCGCCGTCGCTGGCCGCCAGCACCTTGAAGCCGGCCGGCACCACGTCGGCCACCGTCACGTTCGTCGCTGTGGCATCGCCGGGGTTGGTGACCTTCAGCGTGTAAATGGCCTTGCGCTCCAGGTACTGCAGGCCGGGGCCGACGATTTGCAGGTCGAGCCGCGGCATGATGACGTTGACTGATGCCACGTCGGACGACCTTGAGATCGCCTTCGGCGTCGGCAGAGCATTCGCATTTCTGGATGCCGCCCGTCTTGGTGCCGCAGATGACCTGCACGCTGCGCGTCTCGCCGGTGCCAGGCTGCCGATCTCGAAATCGAATTTGTTGCCGCGGACGTGTTCCAGACCCTCGCACAGGACGGTGTGGATCTTGACCTGGTCGGCCAGGCCGTCGCCGGGGTTGCTCACGGTCAGCTCGAAGGCCGCCGCGTCGCCGATCAGCACCTTCTCTGGGGCCGTCGTCTTGAGGACCAGCTTCGGCTCGCGCACCTTGACGCGCATGACCGTGGGCCGCGTGAACGTGACCCACGCCTGCGGCATCAGGTCGCCTTTGGTCTCGGCAACCAATCTCATCTGCAGGTTCTTCTCCTGCTTGGACATCATGGTGCCGAGGTCCCACATGAGAATCGCTGCCCGGAGTTCTCGGCCTTCGGCTCGGTGGCATCAACCGACATGCCGGAGGGGATGGAACTCGGACCAGCACCTTTTGGACGGCGCTGTTGCAGATATTCCGGACGACAAGGGAATAGTCGCCGGGCTGGCCGATCTTGGCCGAGGGCGGGCCGATCCACTCGATGCTCACGGCGGGTTCCTGACGCCCCATCGGGCTGTCCTGCATCCCCGTCGGATCCAAGTGATCTTCGGGTGTGGGGACCGGTTGGCGCGGTTGCAACGATTCGTGCGGCGTCGGCATCGGCGGCATCGAAGAGACAGACTCGGGTTTGAGAACAGCGGCCGGAACCGGTTGCGGCACCGGCGCGGGAACGGGAGACGTCGGGTCGAGGCCAGGTAGGGGAACCGGGGGAGCCAGGACGTCGGTTCCGACGGACCCTGGCGGAGGGAGTACCGGTACTGGGAACGGCTTCCCTACGCCGCCAGGCACTGGAGCGGCCGGTGGGCGCGACCGGTAAGGGCGCGACGACCTCACCCGGACTAACCGGGGCAGGCAGCGGAACCGGTGCCGGGAGGGGGGACTGCTGACCCAAGGCCAGGGCCGCCCACCCAGCCAAGCAGGCACCGAGGATGCCTACCCGTGCAATGGCGTAAATACGTCTCATCCTCTTCCCTCCCGAAACGAGTTCGATCCTTAGATCTTCTTTGTTCCACGGAACCCCCACGCGACGCTACGGACTCACCCCAGAGAGGGCGGCACTATAACGCCATCCGTGTTGCTGTCAAGACGGGTCGGAAGTCGAGTTTTGGAAGGCCGAGAGGAGAGCGAAGCTGGGCAACGTCGCAGTCGGTCAGCGTTTGTCGTTCCAGGCCGGATCGGCGTATTTCGCCACAGCAACTTCCTCGATATGCCGGCGTTCGGCTACCGTCCAGTCGGCCGCTTCCAAACGCCAACCGGACTGATGCGCAAATCGCTCGGCCAGGGCGGCACAGAAATCGGGGACGGACACGACAATGCCAGCCAGCTCGGAGAGGCCGGGCAGCGCCGGAGTTTGGGGGCTTTTGCCCAGAAGAATGCTGCCGTGTTGCAACAGGGCGCTGCGCATTTTGCGTTGAGCGCTGCCGACGATCTTCGCTTCGCCGAGCAGCACATCGCCTGGGGTGTGATGCAGGAAGCACAGAACATCGTCGAGTTTTTGCTCGGTTTCGCAGAGCCGCGTCTCCACGCCCAGCGCAGCGAATAGTTCGCGGAGGACATTGTGCATGCGCCGCGGCCACGATTCGCCGCGCGTCTGCCACGGGGGGCCGGACGGCAGGGCCAGGGAGTAGGTTACTTCACGATCGTGAACCAGGGTGGCGCCGCCGGAAGCACGGCGGACATAGGGAACGGAAGCAAGCAGCGGATCGGACAGGCGAACCGCGGTGGGCTGAAAGTAGCCGAGACTCAGCGTCGCCGGGGTCCAAGCATAGACGCGGAACGAGGCGATACCTTCCGCGGCGGTTTCCAGCATCACCTCATCGGCGGCCATCTGCCACGCGCCGCCGGTTGTGACGAACGGCAACAGACGAACGGCGGTCATGACAACCTCTTGTCACCTGCCGCGCGGCTGGATCGCGTCACTGCCGCCGTGCAACGGTTGGTGCAACTTGACTGCGGTGCCGTACGCCAGCACCTCGGTGATGCCGGCGGCGAACTCGGTGGCGTCGTAGCGCATCGCGATGATGGCGTCGGCGCCGCGGTCCTCGGCGTGCTGGACCATGCGCTGAAACGCCTCGCCGCGGGCCTGCTCGCACACTTCTTCATAGGCCTTGATGTTGCCGCCGAAGATGCTGGAAAAGGCGCCGCGGATACCCTGGCCGATGGTCTGCGCCGCACCACGATGCCGCGCACCACGCCGAGGTACTCGGCGATGTCGTAGCCTTCGAGGGTGTTGCCCGTCGTGACGGCGATGCGGGTCGGCATGATGGGGCCTCACAATGATGTTTAGCCGCGAGCTTTTGCGAGCGTTGGAAAGTCCAGCGCTCGCAGAAGCTCGCGGCTAAACGGATGGTTTCCAGCGCAGCACCGGCTCCTTCGCCGCCTTGACCTCATCCGGCCGGCTGATCGGCAGCGTGTGCGGCGCGTCGTGCAGGAACTCCGCGTCCTCGTCGCGGATGCTTCAGCAGCGTCGTCGGCGAAGGCGTCGAGCGTTTCCTTGCTCTCCGTCTCGGTCGGCTCGATCATCAGCGCTTCCGGCACGACCAGCGGGAAGTAGACCGTCGGCGCGTGATAGCCGAAATCGAGCAGCCGCTTGGCGATGTCCATCGCACTGATGCGTCCGCTCGCGGCGCAGAGCCGCGGGCGCTGGCGACGAACTCGTGCATGCAGCGATCGCCGTGCGGCACCTCGTAAGCGCTCCTTGACGCGGGCCAGCAGATAGTTGGCGTTCAGCACGGCGTTTTCGCTCACCTCGCGCAGCCCCTCCGGCCCCAGCGTGCGGATGTAGCAGTAGCCGCGCAGCAGGATGCCGACGTTGCCGAAGAAGCTGCGCACCCGGCCGATCGACTTCGGCCGGTCGTAATCGAGGTAGAAGCGCTCGCCGTCGCTTGACGACCAGCGGCGCCGGCAGAAACGGCGCGAGGTGCTTGCGCACGGCGATGGGGCCGGAGCCGGGACCGCCGGCGCCGTGCGGGCCGGTGAACGTCTTGTGGACGTTGTAGTGCATCATGTCGACGCCGAAATCGCCGGGCCGGGTGATGCCGAGAATGGCGTTCATGTTGGCGCCGTCGAGATAGACCAGGCCGCCCGTCGCGTGCACCAGCTCGGTGATGGCCGCGATCTGCTCGTCGAACAGGCCGAGCGTGTTCGGATTGGTAATCATGAACACGGCCGTGCGGTCGTCGAGCTTGGCCTTGAGGTCGTCGAGATCGACCAGGCCGCTGGCTCGTTGCTCTTGATGGCGACCGCGTCGAACCCGGCGATGGCGGCGCTGGCCGGGTTGGTGCCGTGGGCGCTGTCGGGGATGAGCACGCGCGTGCGCGCTTCTCGCTTGCGATCGCGGAAATAGGCGTGCGGCGACGAGCAGGGCGGTCAGTTCGCCCTGGGCGCCGGCGGCCGGCTGCAAGCGACAACGGCGTCGAGCCCGGCGATCTCGGCGAGGATGTTCTGCATGTCCCAGAGCAGTTCGAGCATCCCCTGGCAGGAGGCGTCGCTCTGCAGCGGATGCAGGTTGGCCATGCCGGGCAGCGACGCCAGCCGTTCGTGCCGCTTCGGGTTGTACTTCATCGTACAGGAGCCGAGCGGATAGAAGTTCGTGTCGATCGACATGTTCCGCGTCGAGAGATTGACGAAATGGCGGATCGAGATCGATCTCGCCGACTTCCGGCAACGGCGGCGGCGAGTCGGCGACGCGCGGCGGCAGGAATGCCGTCGTCGGCCGGCACGTCGCACTCCGGCAGGCAGGTGGCAGCGGCGGCCGGGGTGGCTGATTTCGAAGAGCAGGTCGGTGGATTGGTTCTTGTCCATCTTCCTTGTCGCCTTCGGATGAGTAACAGTATACCCTCAGCAGTCACATCTCTTGCAAACGCCCGTGGGCCCACTTGAGATCTGTGCTTGTCTTTTCGCATCTCCCTCTCGTAAAAAGCGACCAGCCGCTCATAGAACTTGACCAGCCATTCTTGCCGGGTTTGCTGGTAATCCCACTGAATTTTCTTCGCGTCCTTGATCTGAAGCTGCCCGCGGCCCAACGCAGCGATTTGCAAGCAGTTCCAATCCAGGGTTTCGACCGGGAAAAGCTCGACGGCCTGTACGATGACTTTCTTGTCGGCGTCCAGTTGGTACTCGATCAGCAGGATCATGAACACGTTGGCGGACGACCCATAGAACTTGTCCAATCGCCGAACGGCGGTGATGTTCGGCATGCTCAGCCCCTTCGTCATGTTCCGCGTCTTGATATCTATCCAGGCCTCCTTCTCTTCGAGTTGACACGAAACGTCTGCCATGTGACGCGCTCCGTAATCGCTCTTTGGCTGGGTCGCATGGCCCGTGCAGATGGAGGACCACTTCTCCACGATCGTATCAGCAATGGCCTCGGCAATCGCCCGTTGATTGCGCGACCCAGAGAACGTCGTGCCCCGCAAGAGATCGAGCACGGCTTGGGCGATGCTCTTCCAAACGGGCTGCATCCGTTCGTCTCCGCTAAAACAGCGTCGGTTGAGCGCGCTCCCGTTCCAGTCGTTTTAGCGCCAACCGCACGTAATCCGGGTTAAGTTCCAGTCCAATGAAAGCCCGCTTAAGCCGGTAGGCTGCCACCGCAGATGTTCCGGACCCGACGAAGGGATCGAGGACGACGTCGCCCTCGTCCGAACTGGCGAGCAGGAGGCGTTCCAACAGTTTTTCCGGTTTCTGCGTGGGGTGCGGGGTGTTCTCCGGCATCGACCAGAACGGCACGACGAGATCGGTCCAGATGTTGGACGGACACGTCCAGCGGTAGCGTTCGCCGTTTTCCTCAATCCAGTCCTTTGGCTGTCCGTCCGCGCGGTACGGAGCGATGACTTCTTTTCTCACCTTGACCCGCTCCAGGTGGAATTGGTAGTCGGGTCCAGCCGTGCAGAACCAGATGTCCTCCATGTTGTTCTTCCAGTTCCTACGAGCCCCGCGGCCCTTTTCTCGTTTCCATGTGATCCGGTTCTGGATCGTGAATTGCTCGTCGAGCAGCTCTTGCATCAGCCCCGAATAACACCAATCACAACACACGTACACCGACGCGCCGGGCTTGACGAGTCGCCGCACTTCCCCAATCCAGGAGGCACACCACTCCCGATATTCGGCTTTGGAACGGCGATCGCGATTGTTGCCAAAGTCCTTGCCGCGGTTGTAAGGCGGATCGGCAAACACCAGGTCGATGCAGGCGGCCGGCAGCTGGCGCATTCCCTCCAGGCAGTCGCCCACGAACAGAGTATTGACCAATTCGCTTACCGGTCGGCTCGTCATGTCAGCGACCGAGGGCAACTGGCAGAGTCGGGCGCGATCCTGTTCCGTGAGCACGACCGAACGGTTGCGCTCAGCTCTGTCTGCCTTACCAAGCACAATCTTGTCCGCGTTCATTTTTCGTTCGGTCCTTCCGCCGGGTCATTGTCCTACAACACTTCAGCCGCCGGGCTGTCGTTGGAGATGACGTAAACGCCGAGACGATGACGGCTACACGCGGCCATCAACTCCGACGGCAACTCCAATTCCATCTGATTCTGATCCATGCGGACTTCGACGAAAAGCCGAAGGGACAGACCCGCGACCCTCATGCGGGCAGTGATCTCGGGCGGCCTTCGATCCAGGAATCGCCCAGTGGCCCGAAACGCTTCCACGACACCGGTAAAGAAAGTTTCGGATCGTGCCCCCGCATCAGCCGCGGTATCCTTTTTATCGAATGCACTGAGCCGGACGACGGCGAAGAAGACCATTCCGGAGGCCCAGGAACCGCCATCCGCACTGGTGGCTTCGACCTCGCCATGTTGGATATTCAGCGGTGCAAGGAATTCGGCGGTCGTCACGCCCCCACCGTCCTCGCGAGACGCCTGGAGTCCAATCAGGACTGAGCCGACCGACATCGATGCGACCTCCGATGCAGATCAATCAATTATCTTGTGGCTCCCCACGCCCTTCCCATCCGTGCTCAGGGCGTGCCATCGTGTGCAACAACATCCTCTTCGAGAGAACCGACAGGCCATCGTGCGAGCGTTCGAGCTATCGCTGTCTTGATCTGCTCAACGGCCGGTGGCTCTGACTCGAAGTATTCGCCGAACTTTCGAGCGAGCGCTTCTATTTGGCCGTCTGAAAGGCTGTTCAGATTGCTCGGCGTCACTTCTTTCCCGAGGACGGACCAGACCGCCTGACAGCACTCATGCGGGGACGCATCTTCGCACGGTACAGGAGGACAAACGCTTTCGCCGAATGATTCGCCCATCGCGGACATAAACTCGGGCCGCCAGTCTGTGCCCGTCCGTGACCTCACATCATGTAGCCGAACTACTATTTAAGCGCCGCCGCAAGCCCATCAATCTCCGCCCGCGAGCGCTTCTCCGTCACCGCAACACTGAAACAATCATTCAGTCCCGGATACCATCGCCCCAAATGCAGCCCCGCGTGATAGCCGCCCGCCAGCGCCGCGCTCAGCATCTTCGGCACCGGTGTCGTCGCCCGCAGCGTGAACTCCTTGAAGAACGGCCGGTCGAAGCGCAGCTTCAATCCCGTCGTCTCGGTCAGCTTCTGCGCCGCGTAGTGCGCCTTGCGGACGCACAGTTCGGCCGTCTCCTTCAATCCCTGCGGACCGAGCGCGGCGAGATACGCCGTCGCCCGCAGCGCAAAGAGTCCCTGGTTGGTGCAGATGTTGCTCGTCGCCTTTTCACGGCGAATGTGCTGTTCGCGGGTTTGCAGCGTCAGCACCCAGCAGCGGTTGCCGTTGCGATCCACCGTCTGGCCGACAAGCCGGCCGGGGATCTTGCGGACGTATTCGCCGCGGCAGGCGAGCAAGCCGAGGATCGGACCGCCGTAGCTCATCGCCGTGCCGAGACGTCTGCCCCTCGCCGACCGCGATGTCCGCACCGTACTGGCCCGGCCGCTTCAGGATGCCGAGGCTGATCGGATCGAAGCTGACGACGAACAGCGCGCCCTGCGCCTTGCGTCGCCGCCGCCAGCGCCTCGACCTCTTCCAGACAGCCGAAGAAGTTGGGATGCTGCGCGATGACGCATATCGTCTGGTCATCGACAGCCTTCTTCACGTCGTCCGGATCGAGGAAGCCGTGCGGCGTCGGCAGCGTCACGATCTGAACGTCGAGGTTGGCGAGTGTACGTTTCCAGCGTGCGGCGATATTCCGGATGGACGCTCTCCGCGATGAGGACCTTGCCGGTGCGCCCGGTGACGCCCATCGCCATGAGCACCGCCTCGGCGACGGCGCTGCCGCCTTCGTAGAGGCTGGCGTTGGCCACGTCGAGGCCGGTCAGCTGGCAGATGAGCGTCTGGAACTCGAAGAACGCTTGCAGGCTGCCCTGGCTGGCTTCGGCCTGGTACGGCGTATAAGCGGTGTAGAACTCGCCGCGGCCGGCGACGGTATCGACGACGGCCGGAATGAAGTGGTCGTAACTGCCGCCGCCGAGGAAGCAGACGGCATCGTCGGCCGGTTTGTTGCGAGCGGCCAGCCGCTGGACGTGCTGCGTCAGCTCGATTTCGCTGAGGGCCGGCGGCACATTCAGCGGGCGATGCAGCCGCAGATTCGCCGGGATGTTGGCGAACAGCTCTTCGATGGTCGAAACCCCGATGGCCTTGAGCATCGCCTGCTGATCGTCGGGGGTGTTGAGGACGTAGGACAAGCGGACCTCCACTCCTGATAACGTAACGCCGCGAGCCAGCCTAGCTTTTCCGGCCATTCTTCTTTCGCCGGAGCGGCAGGATGTGCTTTTTGACCCACTGCGACGCGAAGCGAATCAACTCTCTCTCATTCATCATCGGCATGGCGACAGTGAGGTAGTCCGCGATAAGCTCCGGCGTCAGGCTCGGAAATGCGAGACTCTCCGCAGCGGTCTCGTAGGTCCGTTCGCGGAGGCGGCACATTGTCGTTTCATTGCCGTCAAACCGCCAGACTTCCGGCACGCGGAGAGCTGCATAGTTCCCCATGCGTTCAACCGACGTCGTTCTCGATCGCTCCACTTCCAGTGCCAGGTCCGGAGGAGGCGTGATCATCAGGTCCAGATCTCGAATGTTCCGCAGCGCCTCCAGGTTGTGAAAGTAATAGCACTCATCTGGTTCCAGGCCGCGTTCCACGTCTCTTTTTCGGAGCGTGCTTGAACCCGCGCCGCGAAAGTCGATTCCGAGCACGACGCAGAGTGTGACGATTAGCCGGTCGATCGACCGCTTCCATGCCTCGTGTTCAAAGGAGGGCAAGGTCATCTCCAGTGTGCCACGATCGTAGTTCATCCGAATGGATGTTCCCTCAGCGGCTTCAAGGAACTTCTCATAAGCTTCCCAGCTGACAAAATCCACGACAAAGTGTCGGCCCTTGTCGGTTTTCGGACGCGGCTTGGTTTGCGCTGCTGTCCTCATGTCGCCTCCTCCGGGGGCTGACGCCGCCCGGCTCGCCGGCTCAATGCCCTTCCGCCGCAATCTGTCTCTGATACTGCTCCAGTGTCATCAGATGGTCGAGCGTCGTGCCCGACGGAACCTTCACCTTCATCACCCAACCCTTGCCGTAGGGGTCTTCCGAAACCAGCGTCGGCTCGTTTTCCAGTTTCTTGTTGACCTCGATGATGTCGCCGTCCACCGGCGCATAGAGGTCGCTGACCGCTTTCACCGACTCGATCTCGCCGAAGCTCTCGCCGAGCATGGCGGGGTCGCCGACGTCGGGGAGATCGACGTAGATCACGTCGGTCAGCTGCTCGACCGCGAACTGGGTCAGGCCGACCGTGCAGACGTCGCCGTCCAGGCTGGCCCACTCGTGCGTCTTGGCATAGCGAAGCGTCTTGGGGTCCATGTCAGTCTCTCTAAAAATTACCAGCCCCAGCGCGAGCGCGGGGCCGCAGTAGCCGATGCCCCGCTGCTGCGCTTGGGGCTAGTCGTTTCATCATTTCGCCCGTTTGTAGAACGGCAGCGGCACCACATGGGCCGACTCGCCTTTGCCGCGGACGTCGATCACCACGTCCTGACCGACGGTGACGGCTGGATCGACGTAGGCCATGGCGATCGCCCGGTTGACCGTCGGGGCGAAAGTGCCGCTCGTCACGACACCGACGTCCGCGCGCGCGATCTGCATCTCGGCAATGCGCCGGCCGTCAGGGGTCAAGAGGCCGACGCTCTTGCCTGCAATCGACACCACCGCTCCCTCGCGCGCGATGCGTTTGCCAGTCAGTTCCAGCCCGATCCGGACGCGGCCGCGTTGCATCCTCCTTGCGCCTCAACAGCGCCGCCCGGCCGACGAAATCGCCCTTGTCGAGCTTCACCGCCCAGCTGAGACCGGCCTGCAACGGATCGACGTCTTCGTTCAATTCATGGCCGTACAATGGCATCGCCGCCTCCAGGCGCAACGTATCGCGCGCGCGCCGAGACCGCACGGTTTACCGCCGCGCAGCACGAGGTCTTCCCACAACGTCACGGCCAGCACGGCCGGCGCGATCAATTCGATGCCGTCTTCGCCAGTGTAGCCGGTGCGGCTCACGACACATGGGCTGCCGCGGTAGCGCGTGGGGAAGGCTTGGTAGTAGGCCAACTGCGATGGATCGGTTTCGATCAGGTCGTGGCAGATCGCCAGCGCCTTCGGCCCCTGGACAGCGATCATGCACGTCGCTTCCGTGCGGTCTTCGATCTGGACGTTACGCGATCCCTTGTGTGATGCAAGCCATTCAACGATCTTGGCACGGTTGGAGGCATTTACGACCATCGCCCAGCCGTAGGGCCAACGGTAGACGAGCACGTCATCGCGGATGCCGCCGTTTTCATTACAGATCAGACCGTAACGCACCTGGCCGTCCTTCATTGTGGCGGCGTTGTTCGTGTAAACGTGCTGGATGAGATCGAGTGCGTCCGCTCCGCTGAAGTTGAGCCGGCCCATGTGGCTGACGTCGAACAGACCGACCGCTGTACGGACGGCTGTGTGTTCCTCGACGATGCCGCCATATTGCACCGGCATGTCCCAGCCGCCGAACTCGACGAGCCGAGCGCCGTGAGCGGCGTGCCAATCGTGGAGCGGAGTACGCAGAGCCATCAATTCCATCCTTCGACGAACTTGCGAGGAGGCGATTCCTTACGGTCCGGCTTACAGCAGCGCTCGTGACCAACTGCAACTCGTCGCCGTCGCTCCGGCAAGTCGGTTTCCTGCAGCCGTGTGTATCATACAGAACAACCGCACGGTCGTTTACGGTACGCGACTCAGCAAGCGTCTCTTGACACCCGGCGGCGGTTCTGCGACTTTCTCCGGCACGGTCTTGCGCCCGAGGAACTCATGCCATGGATGGCGAAACTCGATCCGAACGTCTGCCCTACCGCTTGTCGCTCGTGCTGCCTGCGTTCAACGAAGAGACTGGCATCCGTGAGGCGATCCTGGAAGCCGACGCCGCCCTCGCGGCTCTTGTCGAGGACCATGAGATTCTCGTCGTGGACGACGGCAGCCGCGACCGTACCGCCGCCGTCGTCGAAGAACTGGCCGCTATCTTTCCCCATGTGCGTCTGCTGCGGCACGAGGACAATCGCGGTTACGGTGCCGCCCTCCGCACCGGCTTCGAGGCCGCTCAATTCGCGCACATCGCCTTCACCGACGCCGACTGTCAATTTCACCTCGCCGACCTGTCGCGCCTATTGCCGCTGACAGCGCGCTATCCCATCGTCGTCGGTTGCCGCGAGGATCGGCAAGACTCCTGGCGCCGCCGGCTTCTCTCCCGTGGGTACAACCTTCTGACACGCACCCTTCTGGGGACGCGCGTCCGTGACATCGACTTCGCCCTGAAGGTATTCCACCGCGACGCCCTGGCGAAGCTGCTGCCGGAGTCGGCTGGCTTCTTCGTGAATACCGAGATGCTGGCACGCGCCCGCCAGCTGAACCTGGAGGTCGCAGAGGTCGGCGTCCGTCATCGGCCGCGCGTGCGGGGATCGAGCAAGGTGTCTCTCCGCGCCGTGCCGGGGACACTCCGCGAGATGTTGCCCTTCTGGTGGTCGCGCGTCCTGTTCGCCGGGCCCGAAAGAGGGTCGGGAGTCGTTTTCACCGGGAAAACGACTCCCGACTCCTTTTTCGGGACGTGGCCCTTCTCCTCGTGATCGCCTCGCTGCTGTTCCTCACTCGACTGCGGGCGCCGCTGCTGGAGCCGCAGGAAGCGCGCTACGCCGAGATTCCGCGGCAAATGCTCATGTCGGAGCGGTTTGTCATTCCGGTGCTGCACGGACAGCCGTATCTCGACAAACCGCCGCTGCTCTACTGGCTGGTCATGGCGAGTTATCGCATCAACGGCGTCTCCGACTGGGCGGCGCGACTGATTCCCGGATTGGCCGGCATTCTGACGGTACTGCTCGCCTACTTGTGGGGCCGGCGCGTGGTGGGACACCGCCCCGCTCTGTGGGGAGCGCTGATCCTGTGCCTGTCGGCGCGTTTCGTCTACTACGGCCGAATGCTGAACATGGACGGTCTGCTCGCCCTCTGCGTCACGGCATCCCTGGTGGCAGCACACGTTGCCCTGGCCGGCATCGCTCTTCGCTGGCGCTGGTGGTTGCTGTCGGCGTTTGCTTGTGCCCTCGGCGTGTTGACGAAGGGGCCGGTCGCGGTCGTCCTCATCGGCTTGCCGGTCGTTCTCTATCGTTTTCTCGACACACGCTGTCCGCGCCTGTCACTCCGTCATGGGATCGCTTATCTTGCGGTGGTCTTCCTGCTGGCGGGCCCGTGGTTCATCGCGGCGGCGTCTGCGGAAAGTGAATTCGCCGGCTACTTTTTCTGGACGCACAACCTCGTCCGTTTCTTCGCCCCGTTCGATCACGCGGAACCGGTCTGGTATTTCGTACCTGGTTTGCTGCTCGGTCTGCTTCCCTGGACGCTGCTGCTGCCCGGCCTGGTGCGTTTCCTGAGCCGGCACTCTGTCCGATCCGCCGAGCAGCGACCGCCAGCCCTCGGCTTCTTCCTCCTGGCGTTCGTATCGGCCTTCGCCTTCTTCTCGGCCTCCGGCTGCAAACGGCCGGCGTATCTCCTACCGGCACTGCCGCCCCTCGCCCTGGCGCTCGGTTACTATCTCGACACCATCGTGGCGAACAGGGCCGGGCTGGTCCGGATCGGCCACCGACTGGCGTTCCCGGCCGCGGCCATTTCGCTGATGATGGGCCTCGTTCTCGTCAGCACGGCCGTTGCGACCCGTTTCATTCCGTCAACGGCCGCCCTGATCCCAGCAGCGCTCGGACTGGCCGGGCTTGCGATTCTCATCGGCGTTCGCCGATCCGTCACCTGGCCGGTCGCCGCGGTCGTGTCGTTCGTCGTGTTGTTAACGGGCGTTCAGCTCTTGCTGCCGGAATACAACCGCCGCTTCGCACTGCGGTCCCACCTTCGCGCGGAGGTCGGGCAACTCGGCGACGATCGCCTGACCGTCATCTGTTATCCGCAACGCTGGGACTCCGTTAGCTTTTATCTCCCCGACGCGGAGGTGAAGGTCTACTCCGCACGGGAACGACACCGCTTGTTCGCCGAGCTGCGCGACGGACCGCAGGTGCTGCTGGCGGCGCGGTCGGGCAAATCGCTGGAGGAAATCGTGTCCGGATTACCGCAGGAGTTGGAATTCGTCTCGGGATCGCGCGACGCGTCGGTGGTCGTTGGCTGGGTGCGGCCTCGCTCCTCACCGGCGGAAGAACGCTTCGCCGAGAAATGATGGCGTGGTCCCAGCTCAGACTCGCCGCCGGGGGTGCGCGAGTACGCGACCCCCGGCTGGGTTCTGCAACCCCTTTGGGGTAAATACAACCGCAGACAACTCTGCATTTACCCCGAAGGGGTTGCAGAACCCAGCCGGGGGTCGCGTACTCGCGCACCCCCGGCGTCTGATTCCGCAATCAGCCAACAATCAGCGTCTCTCTCATATAATGAGGTCGAGGACAATCCCGACCCGAGGAGAGAGCCGCCATGACCACGCCCGATGCCGGTCCACTGACGCCGGTGGCACTGAAAAAAGATGGCCCCGACCGTCTGGTGATCGAGTGGAGCGATGGCCATCGCAGTGTTCTCCCCTGGGCGCACCTGCGGAAGAACTGTCCCTGTGCCGGCTGCCGCGATGAGCGCGAGAAGCCGCCCGATCCCTTCCGCCTCCTCAAGCCGAGCGAACTCGCTCCCCTGACTGCCGTCGCCATGCCGCGCGTCGGTCGCTACGCCTACAAGATCGTCTGGAGCGACGGCCACGACACCGGCATCTTCACCCTGGAACACCTGCGGGCGCTGTGTCAGTGCCCGATTTGCACCGCACAACAAAAGACCGTTTAGCCGCGACCCGACAGGGGAACGCGTCGGGGCACGCGTTCCCCTGTCGGGTCGCGGCTAAACGGGATCGGAGAACGCACCTATGCAACCTCACGGCGGACCGCCGCCCAAAATCGCGCTGCCGAACATCAAATACGTCGTCGCCGTCGCCAGCGGCAAAGGCGGCGTCGGTAAATCGACCGTCGCCGCCAACCTCGCCCTGGCCCTGAAGCAGAGCGGCCGCCAGGTCGGCCTGATGGACGCCGACATCTATGGCCCGAGCGTGCCGATCATGATGGGCGTCCAGGGCGTCGTCGATCAGCACACGACGGTATGCCGCTGGATCGCTACGGTCTCAAGCTCATGTCGATGGGCTTCATCGTGCCGCAGACACAGGCGGTCATCTGGCGCGGTCCGATGGTACATCGCGCCATCACGCAGTTCCTCACCGATCTCGATTGGGGCGAGCTCGACTACCTCGTCATCGACCTGCCGCCGGGCACGGGCGATGCCCAGCTGACGCTGACGCAGACGTGCCCGCTGTCCGGGGCGGTGATCGTCACCACGCCGCAGGACGTCAGCCTGATCGATGCCCGCAAGGGACTGGAGATGTTCCGCCAGGTGCGCGTGCCGGTGCTGGGCATCGTCGAGAACATGAGTTACTTCATCGGCGACGACGGCAAGCGCTACGAGATTTTCCGCCACGGCGGCGGCCAGAAGCTGGCGACGGAGGCGGGCGTCCCCTTCCTCGGCGAGATTCCGATCGACCCGCGCGTCGCGGAGTGCGGCGACAACGGCGAGCCGATCGTCAGCAAGTACCCCGAATCGCCGGTGGCGAAGGCGTATCGTCAGCTGGCGTTGACGGTGATCGACGGACTGGAGAAGGCGGATACCGGGCCGGACCTGCCGGAGCTGGCGTTGTGACCAAAAGCCGCCGAGCAGCCGGTGGGTAGAGTCGAGGAGTGGCGCGGTGGTTTAGGTGTGGCCTTGCGTGTGGCCGGCCCTTTCGGTTGCCGGTGCCCGAGTGTCCCACCATGCTCCGGTTCCACTCCCCGCTCATCGAACCGGACGGGCGGATTTCCCGCATCCGGCTCTCGGACAAGGATTCATGCGTTCGCACGGCTTTGCCACCGATTCGCTGAAAAAAGGCTGATTTCGTGTCATTTTCCGCGAGTCGGTGTCAGCCGGTTTACTTCGTTCGGACAGGGACAGTCGCAGCCCCGCACCACGGGCAGAACGCGATGGCCGCGACCTCCTGAATCGTGCTGCCGTCTGCCTGCGATCGCGCAGTACAGATATCGTAACTTCTCAAAAACTCCGAAGCGCCTGAGGGGCACCGCTGCCCAGCCAGGCGGTGTGCTTGGCCGTTCCTATGGGCTTGAATGAAAGTCTATATCGGCGCGGCACTGGCCGCTTTCGTGCGGACCAATTCCGGTAAAGAAAGTATCTTGCCCACCTGCGTAATCCGGTCACGAAGGTAGGACAGGAACCGAACGCCCAGTTTCTTGCACGTCGCTTTCAAACTCAAAAAGCTGTCGCGGCAACGCTGGCCCAGCGTGCCGCGCGTCCCGGCACTGATCTTCCGCTTCGTCGCCCAGTCGCGGAAGTCGCGTTCGGCCGTATTCGTGTGCAGCGGCAGGTCCGGGCGGTCCAGCACCCGTAACAGATCCGCTTTCTTGTCGGCCATCCGCGCCAACGCCGCGTTGCGTTCCGGCCAGCAAGTCGTGCGGCCGACCAGGGCATCGAAACGCGTTCGCAAGCCCTCGGCCTGGTCGAGCGTCGGCGCCAGGCGATACGCCGTCAGGTCGGCGTAGAGTTGCCATAGGGCGGTCAGCACCGCGGCTAACGCCTGGCTTTGCTCGCTGCCGCACGGCGTCAGTTTGGCCAGGTTGCGTTCCTGGTGAATCCAACACCGCCCCTGAACGAACAGAGCATCGATCCCTCGGCGAGATGGCCAAGCATGTCCCAGGGGAGCCACGCTTGCTTCGGCGGCTCGGCTTTCCCATCGACAAGCTGGGCCGGGTTCCCCTGGAGTTGGACATAGCTTCGGCCCGCCCATTGATATTTGATGACGACATTTTTCGCGTCCAGAAAGTTGGGCGTCAGCGGCCAGGCTTTGGCTTCGGCATTGCCCCAGGTCGTGATGCGGGTCGTCGGCGTCCCCTTACTGTTCCCACTGCTTTGTTTGCGCATTTTCCCACATTTTCCAAAATAATGCTTGACACACGAAATGTTCCCGCATACGATCCGGCGGCAGCGCGTGAAGCGAAGTCACCGCTGCCTGTCTCCATTCCTCTCCCGAACGCTCTCGCTACAAACCATGAGAAACCCATGGCGCGTCACCATGCGTTCGATCGTCTCGCCGCGTTATTCCACCGCTGGCACCGCAAATCCCGCGCTTCCGGCGCCGGGCGGATTCTGCCTCCCCTGTGTCTCGAATCCCTTGAAGAGCGCGCCCTGCCGAACAGCCTCGCCGGGCTGACGGATGCCGCCAGCGCTCCGGCCGATGAGGCGATCGTCTCCGCGGCGACTCCCGGAATGGATGCCGCCTCCGTTCCCGAACTGAACCAGGCCACGACCGCGGATGCCGCCCCGCCGCCGAGTGACACTGCCGCGGAATTGTCGAACGCGGTCTTTAGCCCGTGTACCACGACGGCGCCGGACAGCACCGCCGAACCGGTTCCGGCCAGCCTGCAACCGCCGCCCGATCAGCTGCAAGCGCAGGTGTTCGACCCCGGTCTGAATGCCGAAAACCTGTTCGCCTTCCACGACGCGATGCCGGTCGCCGCCTCATCCGAGAGGATGCCCGATCCGAACAAAGGCCCGCTTACCGATGGCGCGGACGGAGGTTCGGGTGGCGGGGATACCGGCAGCACTGGTGCCGGCGAAAACCCGATCGCCCCGCCGGCTTCGGCCTCTGCGGAAAACGGCGAATCGGGCGGCGGCTCAAGCCCGGCGCTGCCGGCGCAGCCCGCGGCTCCCCCACCGCCAGCCAGTAATCCGGCCGTTAACACCGCGGCACCGGCGCCGTCAAGTCCCGTGAGCGGCGTTCCCACGTCGTCGCAGCGCGCAAATCCAGACGCTGAACTTCGAGCCGCCAACCTCGCCCACAACCCCAGCCGCGCACGCCATAACCGCGCAGGCAGCCGTTCCCCCGGCCGGTTCCCACGGCGGCAGTTTGACCAGCAGCCCCGACCCGACGTTCACGTTCCAGGTCGGCGCCAGCAGCACCTACCAGCTGGAGACGTTCTACGATTCCGATGACCCCACCGGCTACGGCGCGACCATCGACTGGGGCGACGGCAACACCAGTGACGGTTCGATTACAGTTGGCAGCTCGGGTGGGTTCCTGGTCAGCGGCACGCACACCTACGCCAACACCGGCACCTACACCATCGCGGTCACTTTCACCGACTCCAACGGTAGCCTGACCGTCGATGACACGGCGGAAGTAGACCAGGCGCCCGTCTTCACTAGCGCCGCGTCCGCGACATTTACAGCCGGCCAGGGGAACTCGTTCACCCTCACGACCAGTTCTTACCCGACCGCGGCGATCACCGAGAGCGGCTGGCTGCCGAGCGGCATCAACTTTGTGGATAACGGCGACGGCACCGCGACGTTAAGCGGTTCGCTGGATGCGACGTCGAACACGGGCGGCGTCTACAACCTGACGTTCACGGCGACGAACGGCGATAGCGCCGACGCCTACGCCGCCCAGAGTTTCGTCCTCACGGTCGATCAGCCGCCGACCATCACCAGCGCCGCGGACACGACGTTCAACGTGGGCAGCGCCGGCACTTTCACCGTCCAGACCACCGGCTTCCCGACCGCGGCGGTATCCGAGAGCGGCACGCTGCCCAGCGGCGTTACCTTTGCGGACAACGGCGACGGCACGGGAACGTTAGCCGGGACGCCGGCCACGGGCGCCGGCGGTGTCTACGACCTGACGTTCACGGCGAGTAATGGCGTGTCAGGGGACGCGAACCAGGATTTCACCCTCACCGTGGATGAAACGCCGGTCATCACCAGTGCATCTTCCACGACCTTCACGGCCGGCCAGTCGGACTCATTTACGGTCCAGAGCGACGGCTATCCCACCGACACCATCGGCTGGGATAGCGGCAGCCTGCCGAACGGCGTCACGCTCGTGGATAATGGCGACGGCACGGGAACACTCGCTGGTACGCCGGCTGCCGGCACGGGCGGTGCGTATAACTTGAACCTCACGGCTACCAACGGACTCGGGTCGGGTTCCCAGAGTTTCGGCCTCACCGTGGACGAGGCGCCCACCATCACCAGCGCCAGCGCCGCTCCTTTCACGGTGGGCAGCTCCGGCGCGTTCGCGGTCCTGACCACCGGCTTCCCGGCCGCCACGGTCACCGAAAGCGGCACTCTGCCCAGCGGCATCACGTTCACGACCGACAGCGCCGGCACGCCGGAACTTGTCGGCACGCCGAACGCCGGCACGGCTGGGGATTACAACCTCACCTTCACCGCCGACAACGGCATCGGCACCGAAGCGACGCAAAACTTCACTCTGGTGGTCGGGCTAGCGCCGGCCATCACCAGCGCGGACAACGCCACGTTCGCCATGGGTAGCTCCGGTACATTTCAGGTGACGACCCTCGGATACCCGACGGCGACAATCTCCGAGAGCGGCACGCTACCGGCCGGTGTCAGCTTCGTCGATAATGGCGACGGCACGGCTACCTTGAGCGGTACACCAGATGCTGGTTCAGCCGGTCTCTATGGCATCACCCTGACCGCCAGCAACGGCACCAGTCCGAATGCCACTCAGAGCTTTATCCTCGCCGACAGCCCCATCCTGCTCGATAGTCTAAGCGATCAAACGAACCTGGAAGGTGACTCGGCTTCCATCCAGCTGATCGCCGTCGATGCGACAGGTGGTTCGCCCACTTTTAGCGCGACAGGTCTACCGTCCGGCATCTCGATCGATGCCAGTAGCGGCGAGGTTTCCGGCATTCTTAGCGCTGGAACCGCGTCATCTAACCCCTATACCGTAACGGTAACGGCTACCGACGGCGCCTATAGCGATGGTCAGACTTTCGATTGGACCGTGTCTCCGCGCATTAGCATGGATCCGATCGTGGATCAGTCCAATGTCGAGGGCGATTCGGTTACGTTACAGGTTCTGGCCAGTTCTCCCGACAACAACACGCTCGCCTATAGCGCTACCGGATTGCCCTCTGGACTGAGCATCGATCCGCAAATCGGTCTGATCACCGGCACTATCAGCGCCGGGGATGCGGCGAATGGACCGTATCAGACCACCGTCACGGCAACCGACGGCACCTACTCCGGCAGCCAAACATTCAATTGGGATGTGGCGGTTCCTAACCCCATTACCATCACGAATCCCGGCGATCAATCCAATCTGGAAGGTCAGGTTGTTTTCTTCCAATTGGCGGCCAGCGATAGCAGCAGTGGAACCCTGACGTATAGCGCCGCCAATCTGCCTTCCGGTATCTTGTTTGACCCCAATGCGGGCATCTTGATCGGCACGATCGCGCAAGGTGATGCGGCGGCGGGACCGTATGATGTAACGATTACGGCCACGGATGGCACCAACACCAACAGCATTTCCTTCGGTTGGGAAGTCACCGCGGCCAATCCGGTCTTCCTTTCAAGTCCGGGAGACCAGAGCAATCTGGAGGGCGACGCCGTAGCGCTGCAACTGTCCGGTGGGGATGCTTCCGGCGGTACACTCACATACAGCGCGAGCGGGTTACCCGCCGGACTCAGCATCGACTCCGGATCTGGCCTGATAAGCGGCACAGTTAGCGCCGGTGCAGCGGCAAGCGGTCCCTATTCGATCACAATTACGGATACCGACGGCACCAACTCCGCCAGCCAAAATTTTGATTGGGATGTGTCACAGCGCATCGCCGTATCGGCCATCGCCGATCAGCAGAACGTCGAAGGCGACACTGTATCGCTGCAAGTGGCGGCAACCTCCCCAGATGGCAACACCCTGACTTACAGCGCCGATGCTCTGCCCACGGGCCTCAGCATCAATTCCGCCAGTGGAATGATCACGGGCACCGTAAGTGTAGGTGCCGCAGCTGACGGACCTTATCAGACCACGGTCACGGCCAGCGACGGCACCTACTCCGGCAGCCAGACCTTCAACTGGACTGTCACGGCGGCCAACCCCGTTAGCGTGACCCTTCCGGCCGATCAAACCAACATCGAAGGCGATACGGTCTCTGTTCAGGTTGTGGCAACCGACGCAAACGGCAACACGCTAACCTACACCGCCGACGGATTGCCCAACGGACTTGGCATCGATTCCGGCAGCGGCGTTATCAGCGGAACTATAGCCGCCGGTGCGTCCGATGACGGCCCCTATACCGTCACCGTGACGGCCGGCGATGGCACGGCTTCGGCCAACCAGGTATTCACTTGGATCGTCGGCGCGGATCGCCATGACGGGCCTGGACGACCAGCAGAATATCGAAGGCGATTCGGTTTCGCTCCAGGTGACGGCCAGTTCTCCGGATGGGCACACGCTGACCTATAGCGCGACCGGTTTACCAACGGGTGTGAGCATTGATTCTGGATCGGGCTTGATTAGCGGCACGATCAGCAGTGGCGCCGCTGCCGGCACTCCGTATGAAACCGTCGTCACAGCCACCGACGGCACGTTCAGCAATAACGTCATGTTCCAATGGGCGGTCGCCACACCGACTACGGTTTCCATCACCGCCCTGAATGACCAGAGCAATCTCGAAGGCGACTCGGTGTCGCTGCAAGTGTCCGCCGCCGATTCGGCCGACGGCACACTAATCTATACCACCGACGGCTTACCAGCCGGCCTGGTCATCGATTCGAGCAGCGGCCTGATCGCGGGCACAATCACCGCCGGAGCGGCCAATAGTGGACCTTACGCGGTCACGGTCACAGCCAGCAACGGCACCGATTACGCCAGCCAATCCTTCAACTGGACCGTATCGCCGCGCATCAGCGTAACGGCCATCGCCGATCAATCGAACGATGAGGGGGATGCGGTCTCGTTACAGGTGACGGCCAGCTCACCCGATGGCAACACATTGACGTATAGTGCCGACACGCTGCCCCCGGGCTTGATGATTTCGCAGAGTACGGGGCTTATCAGCGGGAACATCAGCGCCGGGGCATCCGATGATGGACCGTATGCGGTCACCGTGACGGCGAGCGACGGCACCTACAGCGCTAGCCAATCTTTCAACTGGAATGTCGCGATCGGCCTGACGATCAACACCATCAACGACCAGCAGAATCTCGAGGGCGACTCGGTATCGTTCCAGGTAATCGCCAGCGCCCCGGACGGCGGCACACTTACCTATACAGCCAGCGGGTTGCCGGCTGGTCTGAGCATCAACTCGACGACCGGTGCGCTGAGCGGCACCATCAACACGGGCGATGCAGTTGATAGTCCATACCAGACTACGGTAACGATAAGCGAAGGGGCGAATCAGGTCAGCCAGTCATTCACTTGGATCGTCTCCCCCGCCAATCAAGTGAGCATATACAATCCCGGAACGCTGAACAATGTGGAAGGGGCTACGGTATCTTACCAGGTGTCGGCCGGCGATACATCCGTGGCGACTCTAACTTATAGCGCTAACGGTCTTCCTTCCGGGCTAGGCATCAGTTCCTCCACGGGGCTAATTAGCGGAACGATCGATTCCGGCGCGGCGTCTGGCGGTCCCTATAGTGTGACGGTGATGGCGACGGACGGTATCGGCAGTGCCAGTCAGAATTTCCTGTGGAATGTCACCACGACAACCAGAACCGTGATGGGATTCATCGTGAACCCTCCGTCGGTCTCCGGACAGGGTCTTACGAATGCGCAGGTCGGGGAGTTCACTGACTCTAATTTGAGCGACACGGCCAGCACTTTCACGGCGCAGATTAACTGGAACGATAACAGTTCGACGACGGGAACGGTCGTGTCGGCTGGCGTGGCGGGACTGTACCACGTACTTGGGAGCCATTCTGCGGCGGTTCAGGCGCTGGTGCCGCTGGTGGTGACCGTATTCAGCACGGGTCTTGCAGTAGTTCTCGCGCCCGATGCCGCGCCGATGTATAATATCCTCTCTATTCAGACTTTACAATTCAATGGCGGAACTCAAATCCCATTAACGCCCGCTGCTTCTTACACACCCAGCCCACTGACAGCACAGTTTCCAAAATTTAATTGGCAACGTGGACCGATAAGCCATCCTTATCTCTATTCCATCGGCGAACAGTTAAATATAACTGCCTCTTTCAATGCGGGCTCTACTGCGGTTCCAGGCAATTATTCGGTCAGAGGAATTGTTAGTGGGCCTGGAGGCAATATCGGCATAATCCAACAATCTATCTCTATAACTCGTGCTAATCAAAACGGTATTAACTTTACCGCTCCTGTGATTGATCCGAGAACCGGAAATCCATACACATTCAGCCAAGTTACGATCATCAATCAACTTCAGATTCAGTGGGAAATTGGTCCCCCCGTTACGGCTTCTCTGCTTGGGGGATCGGTTTCCACAGTTCTTTATCAGAACTTCGGAACAACCGCGATTACAATCTACGTCGGCTTCGCCAAACCGGGTGGTCCTGGATGGGCTCCTAGATTACTGCGTGAAACGATGTTGAATGTGTCATGCCAGGCGGCGATCGATGCGGCACAGGGTCAACCAGCGAATAATAATGCTCTAAATAATCCCAACAAGCTGTTTCAAGCTATCTGGAGCACTTTCGCCCATGGCGTGCTGCCTGGAGATCCGATTACTAATATGCAGGGCACGGCCATCAAGTATTATGGTACTTGGGCGATAAAGCCTGCAGCTATCCAACAAACGGTACCCGGTGCTAATGTAGCAACAGATCTGGCGAGCGGCGCCGAAATGCTGGACAACACTATCCTGGACGGTCAATGCACGGCCTGGTCTGCATTTTTCATGCTTGTCCTGGAGGCTCAAGGCATAGCTGCTGGAAACAAGCTAACGATCGGCAACGCGCAAGTCGTCGTGATATATCCCACCAATCCTCTGGAACAGCAAAGGCTCGGCGCTATTGGCGGCGGATTATTAATCGGTGGCTGGACTCTCCACACGACGAATAATCCAGCCAACCCAACGTACAAGTATCTCAATATCCAAGCCGCAAATTTCATTACAAGAACCTCGACGAATTATTCCTGGTACTCGAATCGTAGAATCCCATTGTCCGCGCCTGGTGCCACCTATTACCCAGGTTACATGGCGGGTCAAGGGGCAACCAAGCCACAGGGACTTTTCCCCAATCATATCGTCGTTCAAATTGGTACGCTGTACTATGACCCTAGCTACGGCAGGAAGTATATTAGCCTCGACGATTTCCAGAATCAAGCGGTTGCTGGATTCTATCAGAACGCGACATATACGGATCCATTAACCGGGGTGGCATACAACGCTAATCTCATAAGGCCTAAAACGCAGGTTTTGCAAATCGCCAGCAAGACCATCGCTGACTATGTGAAAGATATTATTCAACAACCACTCCCATAGGGCTACTCCGTCTTGTCTAGTGTACAGGAGCAAGAAACGAAAATCAGGAGATTACAATGGTCCGTCGAATTGACTCTCTCATCTTAATCGTCATCTCGCTAATTCTCAGCCCGCTACCTGCCGTTGGCGAAAGTGTGAATCGCCTCCCTATTCAGCAAGCCGTGATTGACGAAGGCTCTGTATACTGCGTCACCGAATTGTCGGAGAAGAGAATAAGAACCTACGATAATAGTGCGATCTGGTATAAGTTCTCGATCTTCAAGGCACCATTAAGCGGCGCAGCAATTCGGAAAATAAACACTAATGAATATTGGTATTCCTTACTTGTGGGAGCGAAGGACGAAGAACTATTCCATTGGCGCGTCTGTCATGGTCACTTCTGGTGCTCTCCGCAAGGGATCGGTACACAACGCATTCACACAGATGAGCTACCGCTATTCGACACTGATGGAGGCGTGTTTGGATCCAAATACAGGGCGCGGCATAAGGACAAGGATACCTCCTGGCATTTCGGGCCTCCTGAGCTAAACGGAAAGGCCGATAATGAATTGTTCACTGATTTTCTACCGACAGGACCAACTACTGGGCTGATGTTCGTACGCCTCAAGACCGAGTTGCGAGTCTGGGAGGGCAAAGCGATACCCAACGAAGACCAAACTCAATCTCGGGAGTGGATCCTTTCGTGGAAAGAACTTAAAGAACAACGATTACCTGCCATCCAAGAGCCGTTCCAGGTCTATGCCGGCAAGGATCACTGGTTCTTTCTTACACGCTCAAGCAAGCTTTTCGTCTCCCGGAATGAAAAACAAGGCGGCCCTGGCATGGCCCTGCTCTGGAAGGACGAGGACTCGCCGATCAAGGCCATGATAACAGATAATGCCAGCAACAAGACCTACGCTTTCACCGCACCGCGCCCGGTACCAAGGCGGGCCGATCCGTCTACTTCGAGTTGGCCGAACCGCCGGACCCGAAGCCGTACACCGTCAAGCCGGTCGAGGGCGTCAAGATGGAGCCGCCGCTGAAGACCGTGTGGGAACTGGCCCAGGTTCTCGTGGCCGACGGTAAGGTCAAGGTGACCGGGAAGAAAAGGTGTCAGGAACCTTTTTCCGTTGACAAGCCAGACGACCGGCGTTAATGTGAGGACATGGGTCGAGCATTGCGAGCCGCTGCCGGCGGACTGGTCTATCACGTCCTTAACCGGGCCAACGCGCGTCTGCCTCTTTTCGAGAAGGACGGAGATTATAAGGCATTCGAACGTGTGCTCGATGAGGCGCGCAACTATTGCGACGTGCCGCTGCTAACCTACTGCGTTATGCCCAATCATTGGCACTTGGTCGTGCAGCCACGTGCCGACGGTGACTTGTCCCGCTTCGTGGGTTGGCTGACACTGACGCACACGCAGCGCTGGCATGCCCACTACCACGCCGTCGGGCTGGGCCATTTGTACCAGGGGCGTTTCAAATCCTTCCCGATTCAGGAGGATGACCACCTGGTGACCGTCTGCCGCTACGTCGAGCGTAATCCGCTACGTGCGGGCCTGGTGCGGCGCGCGGAGGACTGGCGCTGGGGCAGCTTGTGGCGCCGCGAGCGCGGAGGTGCGGATGCGCTCGCCCTCCTGGCGGGGGAAGAAAAGGTGTCAGGAACCTTTTTCCGTTGACAAGCCAGACGACCGGCGTTAATGTGAGGACATGGGTCGAGCATTGCGAGCCGCTGCCGGCGGACTGGTCTATCACGTCCTTAACCGGGCCAACGCGCGTCTGCCTCTTTTCGAGAAGGACGGAGATTATAAGGCATTCGAACGTGTGCTCGATGAGGCGCGCAACTATTGCGACGTGCCGTTGCTAACCTACTGCATTATGCCCAATCATTGGCACTTGGTCGTGCAGCCACGTGCCGACGGTGACTTGTCCCGCTTCGTGGGTTGGCTGACACTGACGCACACGCAGCGCTGGCATGCCCACTACCACGCCGTCGGGCTGGGCCATTTGTACCAGGGGCGTTTCAAATCCTTCCCGATTCAGGAGGATGACCACCTGGTGACCGTCTGCCGCTACGTCGAGCGTAATCCGCTACGTGCGGGCCTGGTGCGGCGCCGGAGGACTGGCGCTGGGGCAGCTTCTGCGCGCGCAAGCGCGGAGGTGCGGATGCACTCGCCCTCCTGGCGGATTGGCCCGTGCCGCGGCCGCGCGGCTGGCTGAGTTTCGTGAACGCGGCACAAAGCCTTGGGGAAGAGGAGGCGATACGGCACAGCATACGCCGGGGCACCCCCTTCGGGATCGAGGGCTGGGTCAAGGACACAGTCGAACGCTTGGGACTGGAGATGACCCTGTGCCCGCGCGGTCGCCCGAAGAAACCCACAGAAAAAGGTTCCTGACCCGAATGGCACTTCCAGCTGCTCCCGTCACTGCTGCTACGGACGACGAACGGCTCCCCTCCACTGCGAGGAGATTTTTGCCGTTTCTTTCGCTCCGGCTCCTTGTCCTCTTGTAACCGGCACCGCCTGTGTCTATACTTTGCACCGGTTTTCGGCCGTCTGTGTCTCGGTTTCGCATTCCTTCTCGACACGGACGGCCGATGCCATCTTATCCACTCATCACCCTCGGGTCTCGTTTTACCACCATCCTCAAGACCTTCTCCACCGGCGACGCCGTCGGCGAGCAGACGCTGTCCGCAGCGCTGATCCAGCGCGTCGCCGACGACCAGCAGGTCCGCTTTGCCGGCGGACCCCGCGACATCTTCACACCCGCCCTCACGCTCTGGGGCTTTCTCGCCCAGGTCCTCAGCGGTTCCAAGTCCTGCGTCGCGGCCGTCGCCCGCATCATGGTTCTGCGCGTCGGCTTGTCATTGCCTCCTTGCTCCGCCAACACCGGCGCCTATTGCAAGGCATGCCACAAACTGCCCGAACCCTTCCTGCGCGAACTGACCCACACCGTTGGCGCGGCCGTCGAGGACCAGGCCCCGGAGTCCTGGCGTTGGCACCGCCAGCGCGTGCTGCTGGTCGATGGCTTCACCTGCACCCTAGCGGATACCAAGGACAATCAGGCGGTCTATCCGCAACCGTCCTCGCAAAAGCGTGGCTTGGGTTTCCCCATGATCCGCGCCGTGGTGCTGCTGACCTTCGCCACAGCGTGTGTCCTCGATGCGGCCGTTGGACCCTACAAGGGCAAGGAAACCGGTGAGACCGCTTTGTTCCGGCAACTCCTCGACCGTCTGCGGCCGGGGGATGTGGTGGTGGCCGACCGCTACTACTGTTCGTACTGGATGATCGTCTTGTTGCAGCAGCGTGGCGTCGCCGTCGTGTTTCGACTGCACCAGTTGCGGCACTACGATTTCCGTCGTGGCCGCCGCCTGGGTAACGACGATCATGTGGTGGTCTGGACCAAGCCGCCACGGCCCAAGTGGATGGACGCGCAGCAGTACGCCGCGTTGCCGGACACCTTGACGGTGCGCGAACTGCGTTTCCGCGTCACGCACAAGGGTTACCGCAGCAAAGAAATCGTGGTGGCGACCACGTTGTGCGACGCCGTGGATTACTCCAAGGAAGAGTTGGCCGACCTGTATCAGCAGCGTTGGCATGTGGAACTGGATATCCGCGCCATCAAACAGACATTGAAGATGGACCAACTCAGCTGCAAGACGCCAGCGATGGTGCGGCGTGAGTTTTGGGTTCATCTGCTGGGCTACAACCTGGTGCGCAAGGTGATGGCGGAGGCGGCGTTGACCAAGGGTCTGTGTCCGCGGCAACTAAGTTTTGCGGGAGCGCTACAGATCCTGGAGCAGTTCCGCTGGCTCCAGTTGTTTGGTTCGGAGGAGATGCGTCGGGTAGTGACGGTGGTGCTGTGGATGGCGGTGGCCACACACGAGGTAGGTAACCGTCCGGGTCGTGTGGAACCGCGTCGTGTCAAACGGCGGCCCAAGTCGTATCCGCCGTTGACGAAACCGCGGCAGGAGGCACGCGCGGAACTGTTGAGCCAGTAAAGACCGAGGTGTTCGCGCTGGTGGGAGAATGAGGAAGAGGTGGGGAAACCAGGCGTGGCAGGCGCAGACCCAAGGGGCCGACGGAGAGGTTGCGCACCGCGGCGGACAGCGGGAGCGTCGGGGCTCGGCCCGGCGACCCTGCGGACAGGAGCGAGTCGCCAGCCGCAGGCTCCAGCTGCAAAACCTTGGCCTGGCAATAATTGCAACGGAAGTGCCATTCGCCCTATGGACCTTTTCTGGAAAAGGTTAAGACACCTTTTCTTCTCCGCCGCGCGGCTCGATGGCGTAAAGGATACCGTCGTCATCCACCTCGAAGCCGCCCGAGGTGAGGCCGTCGCCCCAGCCGACGTTCGCTTGAAAAGTCCAGCGTGTGTTGCCGTCGAAACCGACGCAGCGGAGGGGACCTGCGCACGTCAACAGGTAGAAGGCGTCGAGCTTCTCGCAGACGCGGAATTCCTCGATGTGTCCGCCGGGTCCGGCCGGCGCATGGGGCATGACAAAAGCCTTGATCAGTTTGCCGCGCGGCGACAAACGCAAGATGCGATCGCGGTGCGGATCGACGCCGTAGAAGTCGCCGCTCGCGCCCGCCTCGACGTGAGGTGGGGCGTCCCAGCCGACCGCATCGCTGACCAGGAAATCGGCGACGGCGGCCTGTTCCGCGAAGTTGCGGTCATAGAGCGCGATCTTGTGCGGCGAAGTGAGCGTTGGCCGTAGCCAGGACGCCGTCGCGGTTGGCTGTGGCGTTGCCGGCCGCGTAGACGACCTTGCCGCCGACTTTGTCCGTGCCGTCGGAGCGAAGCCGAAGCACGAAGCTCGTGTTGCCGCCGCTGCATAGATAGACGAAACCGTCCCTGCCGATCGTCAGCCGGGCGGAGAGTGGCTGAAACGCCGGATTTTCGCGAGACGATCTGCTCCAACTCGGTCGCTCGGCTCCGCGGTCCCAGCCCCGTCAAGCTCAGGGCGATCAGCAACAGCGGCCGCGCCTCGGGCCAAAGTGGAACGACCGATTCTCATTTTTTCCCGATGCAGTACAAGTACGCTCCCTCCGGTCCCGCTAGCTCGGCGTCGCGGACGTAAAGTCGGCCGTTGGCGATTGCCGGCGAAGGGCCATTATTGCCCTGATAGCCTCCCAGGTCATTTTTCGCCAGCACCTCGAATCACTTGGGTGGAATCTTCGACACGACAACCTTGTCAATCTCGAACTGATGCACATAGCTGCCCACGCCGCTAACCAAGTCCCAGGTCTCGGCATGTTCGATCGTTGCACCTGGCGCCAGCTTGACGAGCGGCCCCAGGCTTTCGATGTCCAGCATGTCGGGGTTGGCGAAAGTCTCGAGGTTGCAACCGTTATCCGGGTAGGTCTTCCCTTCCTCGAAATCGAACCGCTTGATAAACAGAGTGCCGTCGTTCAGATACCCGACCCAGCTTAGGCGATGGGCCAGGCCGACCTTGGTAGGCCCGTACTTCGGTCCCTGGCGGACGAGGCTCGGCCAAAGCGTGATGTACTTGGTGCCGAAATTCCAGCCCTGGTTGAGAAAACTAAAGTACGGCCAAAGCACGATCGACTGCTGGGGTGCGTAATCCTCCGCGGACTGGACCTTGCGCGGATCGTTTGGATACGGTCTCTTCGGCGGCTGCGGGATAATCTCCACACCACCGGGCGACAGGACGGTCACGGCCCACGGCGATAGCTCAATGGGTTTGCTGCCGATGTTCTTGATCCGGTGTACCACCTTGACCCGACTTCCCGTGGCGGCCAGCTGCACATCCATTTCCTTCTGGATGCCGCGGTCCCGTCCGGTTCGGAGGTCAGGCGGACCAGCCCCAGCACTTTGTCCAGCACCTTGTGAGCGACCGGCCCATTGTCCGGCGCATAGGACCGGTCGGGGGCTTCCGGGGCCACGGACAGTCGATGACCGCCACGGATCATCCACTCACCTTCGCCCGTCTTGCCGAGCTGAGCCGCGTATTCTTTGAAGACGTTCTTGCCGTCGCTCAAACGGTAGCTGAGGATGCGCGGCCCCACATCGAGAGTCACAATCAGTTCTGTATCCCCGTTGCTCAGTCGGAGATTGTTCTTCCAGCCCTGGTAGGGGACGGTCTCCACCACGACGCCACCCTTCTCGGCCGCGCCGACACCGAGCTCGCAGAGGAACACCGCGGGAAACAGTCCTCCCACCAGCACGATCAGGCAGCGAACGGTCACCGTCAAGCCGTCGCGGAAACGGTGCCTGGTTCCCTGGAACGTCAACATGGAAGGCTCCTTTGCAAATGGAGTGGGTAGCGACTCCGAACCGGTGGACTCAGGCGAGTAGCAGTAATAATCTCCCCCGTATTCATGCTGGGGAGAAGAGTTGGGGATGCAAGGCTCTGGTAGCGGAGGCATGGTTCATTTTCTGCCGGCAACGGGTAACAGGTTTGTGGCGGCACGTTTCCAACGTGCCGAGAATCCCCGGCACGTTGGAAACGTGCCGCCACAAACCTGTTACCCGCCGTTGAACCATGCCTCCAGCGCCGCGTTGGATGAAGCGGCTGAGGCTCTATTGGTGGAGCAAGCGCTGACGACGCCTTGTCCGGAAGCCTTGTGGCGTTGGAGTGTCGGGGGGCGGTGCGATGAGCGCATCTCGGGAAGGCGGCGCGGTAGATACCATGCTTATTCTTCGTGAGCCGCTCCGTTCTACGCCGAACGAGTAACGCTATCTTGCGTTCGGCCAATGGTTTCCGTTCAGTAGCGGCGACTGGATTTGAACCAGTGACACATGGCTTATGAAGCCATTGCTCTAACCAGGCTGAGCTACGCCGCCGAGTTTATGTGCTGCCGTGCTTTACGTCGTTCTGTTTGATTCTCACCTGCTGGGCTTTACACTCGCTGCTACAACCTTGCACACGCTTACTTGAAAGGACGATCGACTACGCGCGGATCGGCCTCAAAGCAGGGACATCCAGGTCGAGGAGCAGTTCCCATGCCCGACACCAATTCTACCCCGCCCTCCATTCCCGGCAAGCCCGCTAAACCCTTTCCCGAGTTCCCGCTTTTTCCGCACGCCGCACCGGGCCATCAGCCTGCGCCGCGGACTTTATCGTCACCGGCATGATCGGTCGAGCGTGATCGCTTCTCGTGGCGCGAGAACTTACTGTGGGGACTTCCCGTCGAACTCCAGGAAAGGTACAATATCCATTCCGACAGGGAGCTTGAGCAGCCTCTGCTTGCTCCGCAGGAGTAGGTGGTCGGTCTGGTCGATCTTCGACTCGGTCTCCAACTGCTTGACACTGCCGAGGGCGAGACAGTGGCGTTTCCTGTGATAAAGAAACTGGCAGAAAACCGGTCGCCTTGCCGCATGAGGGAAGCCATCGTCTTGACTGCCTTCCAGTTTCAGGCCAATGCGACTTCAATGCAGCCCGTGGCGATCGTCCAGGTTATTAGAGCGGGAGTCCAACAAGAATAAAGGTTTGCAACGTCGCAATTGAATGATGAATGCGACACCGAGCCGAAGTGGCGGAATGGCAGACGCGCCGGACTCAAAATCCGGTTCACGCAAGTGAGTGTGGGTTCAAGTCCCACCTTCGGCACTACACTGACAGGCACTGACTCTGGCTGCTCTGACGTGACAAGTCCTTGATTTTTCAAGGACTTGTGCTTTTTTGCCGGTAAGCATTCGGTAAACCGGTCTGTCCTACATCCCCTCTGTCCTGTGCGCACTCTCTCCCTGGTCGCGGCGGCGACACGACGGGTTCCTGTGATGGGCGACGGCTTAACTCGGGACGGCCTACGAGGTGTTCTCGTCGTCTGTCACGCCGGCCAGCGACCAGCGCCGACGATCTTCCTCACTCAGCTGCCACGGCAAGAACCGCTCCCCATCCTCCGGGGGCACACCACCCGCCGCCGCGCACGCCGTCAGGTACGCGGTCAACCAGGCACGCGGATTCAACTCCCACAAGCACAGCGTCTGCAACAACGAGAACAGCATTGCCGCCAGACGCCCCGCTCACACCGCACCCGACCCGTAGCAGCAGTCTCGCCCATCTTGACTACTCCGCCCCACCACCGGCCCACGCTGCGCCCGCTCGGCCGTGTTGTTGTCATCGGCACCTCGGGGTGCTCGACAAACACCGTCAGGCCTGTCCAGTGCCTCGCCCACCTTGAGTTACTCCCAGACTGTCCAGCACCTTGTGCCGCGCCGGGTGCAACTCCGGGGCCGCTAGCTCGGCCTCCCCTTGTGCCCCGAATGCCGCGACGGCCACGCGCGTCGTTGAGTCGGTACAGTCTCGCCGATGCGCTCGACCCAACCCAGGCCCAGGCTTCCTGGTCGGGCCAGGTATGCGCCAGCGTCACGAAGTCCCGGCGGACGTGCGCCCAGCAGAAGGCCAGGACGATCAGGCCCCTCTTGACCTGGTCGATGGCCTGGTAAGCCTTGTAGCGATCCACCACCAGGATCTCGGCGGGCTTCGGCCCCAAGTAGTCTTCCGGCACGTCGTGGGCCCGGCCCTGCGCCAGCACGAAGGCAACGACCTCCGCGGCGTGAAAAACCCAGAGATACCACCGGAAGCCGACTTTGCCTTCGACGGTGGCGAACACCTGCCAACGCGTCTCGTCGCCGTGCCACAAGGGCTGCCGCCGACTGTGGTTCGCCAAGGCTTCGTAGACCGGCTCGAACAACGGCAGCAATTGCTGCAGGGCGTCGGTCACCGTGCCCAGCGACAAGTCCAGATCATGCGTCTTGAGGTCCGCCAGCAACCGGTAGGTGGGGCGGTAGAACAGGTACTTGTCCATCAGGAACTCGACCAGCAGCGAGACGCCCAGGATGCTCTTGGGGATGACGCGGGGGGCCGGCGGGGCCGGAAGGAAAATCGGTGGAAGGAAAATCGAAGGAAAATCGGTGTCAGTTCATTTTTTCAGGATGAAATGATGAACTGACACCGATTTTTCCTCGTGCAGGAGTTAAATCCTCTATGTCCATGGCTTGATTTCTGGGTCTCAGCCGGTTATATTGATGTTGGCCGGTGGACAAAATTCCGCTACATGCGGTGTGGTCGTCGGAGCTCCGGCTCAACCCTATATCCACTGGCTATTTTTTTGCGCGGGCCTCCAACGTGAGCGGCTTTTGCGGCGTGTAAATCATGCCGAAGCTGCGTTCGCGCGTATCGTCCAGGTCATGCACCACTCTCACTTTCGGCCAGACGAATCTCCAGAAACGATCTTCCCCCTTCTCGTAGAACCGTTGTAATGCCCAGAGGAAGTAATCTACCGCTTCCAGACCGGGGTGCTGCTTCGGACTGCTGCTTAGCATCTGAAATTTATTAACTGTCCCATTTCGCGGGAATGGCACGGTAATTCCATGTGGGGAGTTCTTCGTCGAAGCGGATTTTCATCGTTTCGGGGTAGCCTTCTGGGTAACCTTCTTTGAGCGGATACTCTCCGTCCAGCACGTGGACCGTGGTTTTTAGGCCGGTCTTGGTGCTTGTTTTCCCCATGGCGTCGACGGCGACCTTCAGGGAAGTCAGTAGCAAGCCCTGGCAGGCACGTGTGACATGTGGAAACAGACGGTGCTCGATAGCGTTGTACTTGGAGCAGTAAGGCGGGTAATGGGCGACGCGCAGTTCCAGTCCCGTGCGGTCGGCCAGCTGTTCCAGGTGGTACTTGAAGACGTAACGATTGCTGGCGTTGCTGCCGCCGCCGTCGCACAGAAGCAGCAGGCGACGTGCCTGGGGATAGGCGGAACGACCATGCGTCTGCCACCAATACGCGATACTGTCGCAGGCGAACCGGCTGGTATCGTGGCTGAGGCCCAGGTTCAGGTGCCCGAGGTTTCGTTTGACATCGTAGAGGCCGTGCGGATAGATCACACCGGTGGCCGCACTGGGAAAATCGTGGTCGAGAGCTTTCTGGGCATGTCGCGCGTAGAGTCTGCCAATGCGAAACAACAGCCCCAGGAATTCCTTGTGTTTCGTGTCGATGCTGACGATGGGATCGGACGAATTCATGAAGTTGCCGCGGTAGCTGGTGATGATCTGAAACTGCCGATCGCGACAGGCATGTTCTCCCAAGGGCAGCGTTTTGCGGGCCTTGCGCCGGCCCAGGCGATGCCGCTTGAGGAGCTGTGCCACGACAGGAACGCTGACGCGAAAGCCAAGCTGCCGCAGTTCCAGAGCGATTTGCGCACGCGAGAGATTGGTCCACAGCGCACTTCTTGATCGGGATCGCCTGCGGTGCAGGGATCGACGATTGTCAAGAAGGCTTCGTCGAGCCCGGGGAACAGGGACAAACAGGAACGCCGACCACCCCTTTTTTTCGCGCCTGGTTGGGCGGCAGCAGCACAGCGCCACTTTGCAACTCCGCCAGGCCCCGCTGGATCGTTTTGCGATGGCAGTCGAAGAGTCGAGCGTTGTAGGTGATGCCGCCGTGTTCCAGTTTGAGAGACTCCGTGGCCGCATAGAGACGCCGCTGACGTTCATTGAGAGAGGCATAGGTAAAGCGCATCGCCTGTTTGACGGCGGCGGAAGGAAGGGTAAGCATGACGGCGTCCTGCCAGGTGAAAATCAGTTTTCCCAGAGCCGCCTAGCTTATCCACCTCATTCCGTGCCGAAAAGGTCAAATGGGACAGTTAATAAATTTCAGATGCTTATCACATTCATCGTGTGCTTCGGTTTGATGCCGAAATTCTGCTCATAGATCTGTTCTGCTTTGTGCAACGCCTGTTGCAAGGCCACGGTGCGATTCTTCTTCCCCCGGCTTGCGAAGACCAGCTCGAAGTGGTCCGCCTGGTGGAAACCGGTCTTGAAGCATGGCTGACCAACTCGTCGTATATCTCGTTCTCGTTGTAGCGATATTTCGGCTCCGCCACGTTCCTAGCCTGGACTTGCTCCACGAGCCACATCTTGTCGCGAATGACGGCGGAGAAATGCAGATCGTGTTCCGCCAGGAGATGGAAAACACGATCCCGCACCTCCGGCAGATCGTCCTTGGCGTGAAACACGACCGCCGTCTTGCCATCCTCGGGCTGCATCGATGGAGCCGAGTTGAAGTAGGGGTCGGCCAGGAGTTGATTGCGCAACGTCTGTAGGGCTTCTCCGACGCCTGCGGGATCGTCGATTTCCAGTTTTCCGAGGATGAAATACCGCGAACTCTGAGTGCCAACGATGACCTTGCGCTTTCCGAACAGGACGGGGTCGCCCGCTTCGTCGATGAAGTAGTCAACGACAACCTTCTCGCTTTCATCGGATTGCGGCGGTTTCGGACGGGGCATCATCTAGTGTCCCTGGGCGGTCGGCCGAAATCAGGTCGAGAAGGCGCCCGGTCAGCCGCCCGGCGGCTCCCCCGGCATGCGCGGTGGGGCCGTCCGCCACATCAGCGCGACTTCCTCCGGCGTCAGCCCGTAGGCCGCGTTCACCAGGTGGGACTGCTCAACCCATTTCAACTTCGACCGGAATGTTGACACAATCCTTCCGCTGCTTGGCCGACAGGTAATTCAGCCGCTCGAAACCGATCACGCGCGCCGCGCCGATCCTTGATGAGTATGAGGTCGTCGTCGGATTCCTCGCAGACGTGTTCCTTGGTCGGGTCGTCGAACCACACGCTCAGCGTGTTGCCCGCACGATCGAAATAGATCCTTACCTTGTCCACAGCTCGTTTCCTTTCTTGATGTTGCTGGTGCAGTAGGCCGTCACGACAAAGCGCTCATCCGCGTCGGCGGGAGCCGTCACAACACAGATGAAATCGTCCGCGCTGGGGGAATAGTATAAATGTACTTCGGGCTCCTTGGCACTCGCGCGGACGAAGGTCGGAGACACCAGGCAGGCACGAACTGCCTGCTCTTTCCCAGCCATTGCCGGGTGTTTTCTACTGACGATTTGCCGCCAACGGTCGCGTTCGAGAAACACGTTGTAGCCGAGCGGAGTCCTTGCGGTAAACAGGCGTCGCCGTTTTTTTGCCATGCCATTGTACTCGTTCTCTCGTCACTCACCCGGCGGCTCCCCCGGCATGCGCGGTGGTGCCGTCCGCCACATCAGCGCGACCTCCTCCGGCGTCAAGCCGTAGGCCGCGTTCACCAGGTCGGCGACGCGCCGCTCCAGTTGCCGGGCCTCCGTCGCGCGTTAGTAGTCCTGTCCAGTGAAAGCTGCCCTCATTTCTTCTTTTTCGGCAGAGCCCCTTGGGGAGCTTCTGCCGAACATCGCGCCGAACCCGGCGGGCCCGCCGCCACAGCTTTCCGCGCGTCTGTCAGGGAGATATCCGGCCCCGGCACCGGATACCTCGTCACACTGGCGTATCTTGTCAGGTCAACTTGCATCCCCTTGTCGAGAGCGGGACGATATCGCCGTGGAACCAAATTCAGCAAATCGCCGATGACATCCGTTTTCGCGAAGGGAATGCTGCGATAAACAAGGATGGCCTTCAGATACTTTTCGACGCACTGCTGGGCGTGAAACCCGAGGCCTTCGGGAGGAGCATCTTTCCCCAGTTTGAGGATCTGCGCAGCCATCGTTAAGTCGTGATCCGCCTTGACGATCCATTCGCGGACCACCGCAAGGATGGCTTCAGGGACGCGCATAAAGCACCTTGCCTTCCGTGGACGCGGGCCATTCGATGGTCCCGACAACGTCCTTCCGCCAGACGAAATCTTCTGGAGTCGTGACCAGGATGTCCATTGGCACACGAAAGTCGTGCAGCGCGAGGTGAATCTCCGAACCTTTCTTCCATCGGGAACCCTTCACGTCCATCACCACGAGCAAATCCACGTCGCTATCCGGTCCAGCGTCCCCCCGCGCCTGCGAGCCGAAGAGGATGACCTGTTCGGGGTCGAACTCCTGCACAATTCGCTTCACCATACGGCGAATCAGCGGCTGCGTAATCTTGTTCATGGTGGGCTTTCGCATGGGAACCTCGTTGTCTCGTCACGCGCCCGGTGGCTCGCCCGGCATCCGCGGTGGTGCCGTCCGCCACATCAGCGCGACCTCCTCCGGCGTCAGCCCGTAGGCCGCGTTCACCAGGTCGGCGACGCGCCGCTCCGTTTTGACCAGCTTCAAGAAACGGTGGCGGCCGCCAGGTTCTCCAAGATAACGGATGGCAATTGTCCCTGGCCGAGGACTTGCTTGGCGTCGAGGATCTCGATGCCCACGAGGGTTTCGCCGGGGCCGATGTTCAGGGCGATCTCGTCGTTCAGCCGCACGGTGCGACATTCCTGGGGACTCTCGATCAGGCGGATGTAGAGAGCGTCGATTTCGTCGTCGTAGCTGATCCGCATAGCGGCCTCGTTTCAGAAGTAAAAGGTGTACACCGTGATGACCACGATTTCCGCGGCATTTTCCATGATGACCGGGGCGACTTGTTTGATCGCGTAGGAGCGGCCCTGCCATGTTTGCCCGAAGGCGAAGTTATATCGACATATTTCACGGCCGCGCTTGGCCGGTTGGCGGGTGCCCTGCTGAATTGCCTGCACGACTTCCGTTTCACTTGCACCGCGATCCAGACATTGCTGGCGGGCGTGTTTGGTCAGCCGAACCGGCTTCATTGGTCCTCCCGCGTGAGTTGCCAGCTGAACTGAACGATCCAGTAGTCCCGGTCATTTGCCATGCCATTGTACGCGTCGCGTCGGCCTTTGCGTCACACTCCCGGCGCCTCTCCCGGCATGCGCGGTGGTGCCGTCCGCCACATCAGCGCGACCTCCTCCGGCGTCAGTCCGTAGGCCGCGTTCACCAGGTCGGCGACGCGCCGCTCCAGTTGTCGGGCCTCCGCCGCCAGCACTTGCAGCGGCCGCACGCTTCGGGTGTGTTCGTCCTTCAGCGCTTTTGTCTCGGCGGCGGTCAACGGCTTCTTCTTGCCGCGGGACTTTTGCACTTCGGCTGCGAGAGTGTCGGCGTCGAGAGTTGCCACGGCCTGGAGTTTTTGGCTGGGCTTCTCGACGGCGAACTTGCGGCGCAGCAAATCGAGGACGGCCAACCGACCGGCTTCTTGTTCGGGTGTCTGATCGGTAAGCCGACGAACAGCAGCTACCACTTCTGCCCGGATTTCGTCGGTCGGCGTGGGAATCGGCAGCTTCTCGACGTATTGAGCGAAGAGCCGATACCGAAACTCGCCTGCGCGTTCCCCGAAGGGAATGGAAATCCCTGACAGAGCAAACCACAGAGCTGAACTATTGAGTACGCCCAAAAGGTAGAGGTCATCAAGCGGGAGAAAATAGCCCGTATTGCTCAGATAGATGTTGCCCCGGTCAAGCGAGAAACGCGGCGATTTGGCAATGTCCGGATAGACGATCTTCGCTTCGTCGAACGCCGAGTAATAGTCGCAGGGGCGTAGCTCCCACCAGAATTGCCCCTTGTCCCCGCGCATCGTCGCGCACTGTTCGAAGGGAGCCAGGTGCGCTTCCACAGCCGGATAGGTCTTTTTCAGCCACTGCCGTGCGGCCCCAGGGTCAGATCTGCGGCAGCGCAGCTGCCGTCGCACCGTTCGGAATCATGATGAGCCAGTTTCCGGAATCCTCCGCATACCAACACCGTAAATGCTGACCTCCGATAAAAGGCTTCAGAATCTCTCCAGATCGGCCATCCGTGACCAGGCGCGACTTCACTATCGAATCCACCACGAAAGCCTCATTCAATCCCGTGATAAGGCCGCGGTAAATCTTCCCCTTTAGCAGCTCCCCGAGGCTCGTGCTATTCAGCGCCATTTTCTTTCGGAGCGCCGCAACAGTTGGTTCGTCGAATCGCCACCCAGCGGGATCAAGGTCTGAGAGCGAAACATTTATAGATGAGCGTTTAACCAATTCATTCAGTTCATCCGCCCGATCTTCGCGGCGCAGTCGTAGGCTGCGGACCGTAGCGTTCGGGCGGGGGGCTGCCTTGGTGGCAATGACAATCGCGGGATATAGATCCTTGGCCCCAGCGAAAACCTGCGTATCGCCCAAATCAATTACTTGCTGCAGCCAAGCAGCACCAAGTAGCAATTGCCGGAGCGGCTCTGCATATGCGGCGCGCATGAACGAATTGCTCGAAATCAACGCGAACTGGCCGCCCGGCCGCAGAAGCTGGTACGTCCGGGCATAGAAGTACACGTAGAGGTCGGCCGTGGAGACAAAGACCTGTGGGAAGTTCCGCTTGCAGGGTCGGTTTGGCGTCCTTGAACAACTCCATGCGGACGTAGGGCGGATTGTCCAGTGCGATGTCGAAGCCCCCATTTTTGAACACCTCCGCGAACGCCACGCGCCAGTCCACAGGTGTTTCTCCGGTCGCTGACGCTCCCGGCTCGCCGGCTGAAACATCGCTCAGGCATCGCGCAGCTTCGCTTCCTCCCCCTTGATCCGTCGCGCTAGCTTCTTCTTCGCCGCGCCGTATGTCTGGAGGAACTGCCCCTTGAGGTCCGCCAGCCGATCCGCACTTTCAATCAGGGCGTGGCGGAAGAGGTCGTTGATCTTCTGGGGGTCCGGCGCCGGTCAGGCTGTCGCCGCATTCGATCTTGAAATCGAGGTTGGGCAGCGGCGGCGGCGTGGCTCCCTCGAAGTCCACGGCCAGGCTCAGCCACAGCCGCAGCTTGGCGATGTTCACGGCGAAGAGGTCGATGTCCACGCCGTAGAGGTTGTTCTGGATGATCTCCAGCTTGCGGCGGTAGACGGTGACGGCGTCCAGGCCGCGCGTGGCGAAAAGCGATTCGCGCAGCCGCAGCAGCTCCTGCATCATGCCGAGCAGGTAGGCGCCGCTGCCGCAGGCCGGGTCGCAGACCTTCACCGCCCGCAGCGCGTTCAGGACGGCTTCCGGGTCGGGAAGGGCCGTCGGGTCGCCGTCGTCCACAAAGGCGGCGACGGCCGATTCATCGACGTCAACATCGTTAGCCCGACCGCAAGCGAGGGAGTAAGCGACGCACCCTCGCTTGCGCGTCGGGCTAACGTTGAATGGAGATAATGCTTGAGCGCTTCGCGGCACATGAAGGCGACGATGGGGCGCGGCGTGTAGTAGCTGCCGGATCTCGTGGCGCCCCGTGACCAGTTCCTCGAACACCTTGCCGAGCATTTCGGGATCGACCGCCACCTCGATGTCGAGCGGCGTCGATTCGGTGACGGTGAAGTTGTAGCGGTCGAACAGGTCGAAGACGGCGGCGAAGGCGTCGTTGGGGATTTTGACGGTGTCGTGCACGTCGTATTCGTCTTCGAGGTCGAACAGGCCGCCGTTGAGGAACGGAACCTCGCCGCGTCGCTCCTGGAGCCGTTCGTGCGAGTGAACGCCGTACTGTCTCCCCGGCCGTGTTCAGCCCGTAGAAGAAAGTCCAGTAGAGCCGTTCGTTGAGGAAGTCCTCCTTGGCCGCCGTTGCCGCGTTGAAGAGGGCGCGCAGGTAGTTCTTGTCGCCCTGAAACGTGAGCCAGCCCTTGCGCTGGATGAAGTAGAGGAACATCAGCGCGGTTGAAGAGCCGTTGCGTGTAGAGGCGGCGCGGCTCGCCGACCGGCACTCCGGTGACGGCGGCTTCCACCGTCTCGAACACGGCGCGATATTCGGCGAAGAACCGCCTGGTGACGGCCTCGACGTCGAAGGCCGCCGCCCAGCGGCGGACCCAGGCGGTAGCGTCGGCGCCGCGGTCGTCGGGAAACGCCAGTGCCGGCAGGTTGTGTTCGCAGAGGGTCCGCAGGTGCGTGTCGCCCTGGTTCCAACCGAAGCTGGCGAGCGGGGCGACTGTGCCGGTCGTCGCGCGGCGCCTTGAAGTAGGCGAAGCGGAACTGGCGGTAGTCGTGGGTGCAGATGAAGAGGAGGTTTTCGCGCTGCCAGGCGGGGAGGCCGGAATCGCGGCGGCGCGACGGCACCAGGCCGCGCAGCACCTGGCGCAGCGTGCCGGTGGCGCCATGGAGGCCGCCGCGGGCGGTGAAATGGTCGTTGCGGGCGAACTGGAGCAGGAAGATGCCCCACGGCTGACCGGAGCGTAATGGCTGAATTTGCCACACCTGGCCGTCGAGCAGTTTGCGCGTCCAGGCCGCGTCCGCGCAACTCGTCCTCCGACCACGGCAGCGAGATGTCGTCGATGCGCTCGACGCCGTCGGGGATTTCCCACTCGAGGGCGCCGACGAGCAGGTGGCGGATAAGGCCCTCCTGGTCGGCGACTTTCTTGACGGCCTGTTCGATGTCTTTGGGCGCGCCCATTTGTTGCACTCCAGGCACGACTGCGGCGTCGCAATACCGAGTAGGCTATCCGCGGCGCTTCTTGCGAGAACGGGTCGGCGCCTTGGCCACCAGGGTCAACTCCTCCGCCGGCCACATGCTTTCAATGGGATCGCTCACGTCATCGGGTTGAATCCGGACGCGATAATAACGCCGCCCGTCGTCGCTAAGCCCGCGATCCTCGGTGACGATCCCCTCGACGGGGTGGGGGTTAAAGGGCACGAGGACGCAGTCGCCCTCGGCAAAGGGACCAGGGTTCGCTGCCGCAGCGGGATTCTTGACCGCAGGGTCCATGAGACAAGCTCCTTTACCAGGGCGCGGCTCCCGTGACGGACAGCAGGTGCCTGCGCATGACTAAATCGAAGGATCGGGCCAGGCCGTCACAAGCCCGTCGCCAGTCCTGGACGTCCGACAGGTGCAAGGAAGGATGGCCTCCCCTGAGCATGTCCGGCGTGAACGCGCTGTGCGCGATCGCGTTGCGCCAGCGGTTCAAGTCCTCCAGCGCCTGGCGGCGTTGTCGGTTCCTCGGATGGTCGGCATCGACGGCTGGCCAGAACAATAACTCGAATCGGTTGAAATCCGAACCAAGGTTGCCCACGCTCGGATTGCCAGTATCCATCTTCCGCGCGAAAAACAGGTTGTTGCGGTGGATCGCGCCCAGCGCCGGCGTGACGGCAAATGACACGAGCCAATAGACACAGCGATCGTGCAGGTCGCGGCAGAAACCTTGAAACTGCGACGACAACAGCACCGCGTATGCCTGATTGATCTGCTGCGTCAAGTAACGCCGACCTGGTCCGGTGCCGCCGACGGATCGGTGAGCATGTTCCATTTCATCCAGCGCTGCGGCGCACGGCCCCGACCAGTTCTGTAAGGCTCTCGACGGCATCCTTGCTCTCCGCACAATTCCGTCGGCTTTCGTCTTCGGCTATTCTCGCACTGCCCGTCGCACTGGTCAATCGCGGCTTCCGGTACGGCCCCTTCACCTTAGCTCCGTCCACGCCATTTTAGCTCAGCTCCATCCACGCCTTCAGCGCCGGCTTGACGCCGATGGGTCGCCGAGTTTAGCACGGCCAACTCACAGCGGAAAATACTTGACGATATCCTTGCATTCGTCAGGCGAAAGGCAATGAACGGCGAGCAGGATTTCGTCGATGGCCTCGGCGACCGGCATCTCGTCGCTGACGAGAAAGACTCCCGGCATTGGTTGGCCCGCCGTTACTCGGGAATAAGCGAAGGCTGGAATCGTTCGGCGGTCGTGAGTAAGGAGAACTCGACCTTCGCTTGCGGCCCATTCGAGAACGCCGGGGTCCGGCGCGGCCGCCAGGCCGACATCGCGAACATGCACAACCTCCAGGGCGGGAGCGCGCCGTATCAAGCCGCTCAAGATGTGCCCGTTGAAATTCTGATCGACGACGAGCCGAATCACCGGTTGAGGCCTTTCGCTTAAGCGCGGACCAGCAGTTCCTCCTTACTGGGACCGGGCCGCGACGGCGCCTCGATCTTGCGACGAACGCTTTCCGATTCCGCGTCGCATTTGCGAAGGTAATCGTCGATTTCGGACGGATTGGCGAGATAATAAGCAACCACGGCGAACACATCACTCAGAAGCAGGCTGTCGTACATCCGGACGATCTCCTGCGGACTGGCCCCACGCTGGTAAGCGCGAATAACCAGCTCCAACAAGACGCGGCTGTCGCCGACCCGCAACACGCCCGCCGGCTCTTCCCGCAACGGAACCGCCAAGGTAAGAGGCTTTTGTTCGAGGACCGTCATGTTTTTCCATCCTCCGCCAAATGGAGCAAGCCCATTCTACGCGATTGCCGGGCGGTTAGCCGGGCGCCGCCGTTCGCGGTCGGTTCAATTGGCGTGGGCGTGGCCATCATGCCTCAGCTCAACTCCATCCACGCCTTCAGCGCCGGCTTGACGCCGACGGGGCCTGCACGCTCTTCAGGTACGTGTTCTTGATGTGCCGTTCCACCTTGGCGCGCACTTCCGACAGCGTCTCCTTCGCCACCGTGCAATGGCGCGGCGTGTCGGGCCGGCAGCGGATCACGTCCACGATCTTCGCCGGCTCTTCCTGGATCTCGCCCGTCGCCAGGTCGTACAGATACCACGCGGCCCGGCCGGCCTCCTCGGTCCACGGGCGGCGTCGCCGTCTCGGAGCCGGGCTCGTGGCGCGCCGTGGTCGGCGGCCGGGCAGGGCGTAGCAGAAGAAGACCGCCCGCGCTCCCGGCCGTCGGGTGGCGCTTGCCGCTGAACACACGGCCCGGCAGGCCCGCCAGCCGTTCCTCCAGTCCCGGGTCGGCCGCCAGCAGCTTCTCGTACTCCAGCTGCATCTGCTCCGCCGGCGTCGGCTCCCCTTCGTACAGGTGGTTGAAGTCCTTCAGCGCCTCGTAGTCGTCCTCCGGCGTCAGCAGCTTCTTGCCCTCGATGCCGAAGGTCTTGCGAGATGCGCAGCGTCTTGTGCGTCACGCGGGCGTACAGCGTCAGCAGGGCGTTCAGCTCGTCGGGCGGCAGGAAGTTCCAGTAGGCCACCTTGCCGCGCAGCGGCGCCTGCGTCGGGGTGGTCGGCGAGCAGGCGTTTCTCGACGTCGGGGTTCAGGCGGCGGTCCACGCGGCCGATGCGCTGCATCAGGCGCACCGGGTTCCAGTGCAGGTCGTAGTTGATGAGCCGCGTGGCGTCTTGCAGGTTCAAGCCTTCGGAGAGCACGTCGGTCGAGATCAGGACGCGGGTCTCGGTCAGCCCCTCGGCGGCCAGCTCGGCGCTGGACGAGCCGTTGTAGTAGGGGGCGAAGCGGCGGATCACCTCGCCGCGGTCGCGTCTTGGTGCCGCTGTCGATCTGCTCGACGCCGTCGATGCCGGCCGCCGTCCAGCTGCCGCTTGAGGTAGCGGGCGGTCTCGGCGAACTCGGTGAAGATCAGCACCTTGTGCGTCTTCAGCACCGGGTCGGTCTTCAGCAGCTTCACCAGTGCCTTGAGCTTGTCGTCGTGCTTCGGCTCGAACTTGCGCAGCTCGTTGAGGAAGTCGGCGATCTGGTCGAGGTCGTCGAGGGTTTCGCTGCAGGATCTCGGCCACGTCGTACTCGTCGCGGTCCAGTTCCTCGACGGCTTCCAGCATCTCCTCGGTGACGATGTCCTCGTCGGCCTCCTCGTCGTCCTCCTCGGCGAACAGGTCGCGCTGCGTGCTCGTGGACGTAGCCGATGAGGTCCTGTGTTGCGGAGCTTCCAGCGTTCCAGGCGTCGCTTCTCCGTCGGCCGTGTCGCTGTGCTTGGTGACGAAGGCGAGGAGCTTGCGCAGCAGGCGGTCGCAGGAGCGCTCGAAGGCGTGGGCGGAACTCTCGAAGCGCTTGAGGAACTGCGTGCGGATCAGGCCGACGATCTGCTTCTGGCGGCCCTCGACGAACTCGACGCCCTGGATCGTGGACTTGTCGCCCGTGTAGTAGGCCAGCGGGTAGTAGATCGCCAGGGAGAAGAGCGGCTTCTCCTTGGCGAAGGCCTGCTTCGACCATGTCGAGCAGCCGGCCATAGGTCTTCTTGACTGAGTAGTCGGCGACCTTGGGGTCCTCGCGGGTGGGGAAGACGGCGGCGGTCTTGCCCTGCTGCGAGCTGGCTCTGGCGGACGTAGGCGCGGCTGCGCTGCACGACCAGGGCGCGGAAGAGGGCGTCGCCGGACAGCACGCCTCGACCTCGGCGAGATCGGTCTCGGTCCGCGCTCGTCGCCGTCGCCGGGTCGGTGGCCCGCAGAGGTCCTTCTCCATCTTGCGGAAGTGGCCCGGCAGCGAGTGGATGCCGAGGTCCTTGAAGTGGTCGGGCTGTCGGCGCGAGAACAGCTCGATCATGTGTTGCAGGTCGATCAGGCGGTTGTTGACCGGCGTGGCGGTCAGCAGGAAGACCTGCTTGACGCCGTTCGGGCCGTCGATGAGCTCGTAGAGGCGGTGATAGCGCGAGGGACGACGGTCGCCCGCCGGCATGCAGCTCGCCGCGGCCGGTGCCGGCATAGCCGGGGTTGCGGAAGTGGTGGGCCTCGTCGATGACCACCACGTCGGCCCGCTCGCTGCACGTCGGCGAGCAGCTCGGGGGTAGTCGCTCTCGTCGTTGGCCTTGCGCGTCAGGTCGGTGTGGTTGAAGATCTCCAGGCCGCTGTAGGCGCCGCGCAGGTGCGGGGCGTAGTCGCTTCAGGGCCTTCTCCCAGACCGGCTTGCGGGCCGCCTTGGGCACGAACAGGGCGACGCGCTTGCGCTTCTGCTCGATCAGGTACTCCAGCAGCATCAGGCCGATGAAGGTCTTGCCCAGGCCGACGCCGTCGCAGAGGAAGGCGCCGCCGTGATGCGTCGGCGATTTCCAGCAGCTTGTGGAAGCCGTCCTTCTGGTACTGGTCGAGGATGGGGTAGACGCGCGACTGCTCGGTCAGCCACTGCTGGTCGGTCAGCTCCTGGCGGCGGTGCAGCTCGTGCAAGCGCCTTGGCGTAGACCTCGAAGGGGGTGTATTCGCGGGTGTGGCGCTCGATGACGCGCAGGATTTCCGGGGTGACGTCCTCGGCGGCGTTCCAGTGCTCCTCGTACCACTCCTGCAAGACGGTGACCGGCCGGCCGGTGATCTGGACGTTCAGCTCGATGTTCTCGGTCAGGCCGGGGTAGCGTGAAGTTGGACGAGCCGACCAGGGCCGACGAGCCGACGACTTCGAGGCGGGCGTGGGTGATGTACGCCTTGGCGTGGAACTTCTCCTTGCGGTAGACGCGGCAGGCGATCTTGCCGGAGCGGATGGCCTCGACGATGGCCGGGACGCCGGCGAGGAAGTCGTTCTTCTGCTTCTCGGCTTCCAGGCTGTCGTCGAGGCGGTCGCGGACGCGGGCCAGCCCTTCGGCGAAGGCGGCCCTGGTCCGCCGCGACACCTCGTCGCCCATGAGGATGCGGATTTGATCGACCTTCTGCCATTCGTCCTTCAGGCCGAGCAGGGCGCCGATCTCGAAGTAGCCGGTGGCGATGTCGATGGCCCTGGAGATCTGGCACCAGTCGTGGAGGTAGCGCAGGACCTTCCAGTCCGCGTCGCTGTTATCGACGATGAAGAGTTCGCTGCCGGTCTTGCTGGTGCGGTTGGGCATCGCGCGGCTCCGCGCTCGATGGGGCCAGAGTCAGGGTTCAGACAGCGGCATTGTGGCACGAGTGGGCGGAGAATGCAACGAAAAGCGGGCCGTGATTGCAGAAGACATTGAAAATCGGACAGCGTTCATTCGCGCTCCAGCGAAGCACAAGTGTACGTTGTCGCCTCCTTCTGCTTCCCGCATCAGTAACTCGTTATTTCGTCCATTTCAACCTCCAATCGCTCCGCGATCACGGCGAGCGTGTGCCCGTGCGGCGCCTCCGTCTCACCGCGTTCGATCCGCAGAAAATCGGTGTCAGTTCATTTTTCCAGAAAAGATGGACTGACACCGATTTTCTCCCCGATTTTCTCCCGTAAGCGGCCGGGGTAACCCGAGAAACCCGGCCGCTGACGCAGCCGGTTCGCCAATCGCGGACAGTAGAACTACTTTATTTCGCATACCACTTGGCGTTCCCATCTTCGATCGAGTGGACCAACCGCGGCGGTAGGAGTTGCAGCATCTCCAACAGCTTGCGGACGGCACGACGGCGATAACGGACGATCGATTCGTACGACGCCATGACGAACGGAACGTCCTCCGGCAAGTAGCGGAAGATGGTCCGATAGGCCTGGCGAACATTGCGGAGGCCGATTTCTTCGTTGAGGACGTGCGGATGTCCGTTCCGTTGTGACTGAATCATCGGAAACCAATCGCGCGTGGTTAGCACGGCGCTGACGGCATAGCCCCTCTCCCTGAGCTGGCCGACGGCTCTGGAAATATCCACCCAGCGCTCGGCGTGGGGATAACTGCGGCGCCAGACGACGGGCGTCTCATCGTGCGGCAGGGCGGCTTCCTCCAGGAGTTCCTTGGATTCGTCGTCCTGTTTATCCAGGCGTTGCTCGTGATCGCCGTCCCCAAAGCAACCCGCGTCGATCAAGAGACGAGTGATCAGACGCGTGCCGCTGGACTCCGGACCGAGGACGAGATATGCCTTTTTCATCGTCGTCTGTCACTCCCTTTCGTCTTCTTTGGTTTTGAGCGGCACTAACACGAACACGAGGCTGCAACCGTCGTCCTGGAGTGAGAGTTGACGCCAGCGGCGCGTGGAATAGACCGAGATGGCGCCGTAGCCTGTTTCGGTATAGAACTCGAACGACCGCGGGTGAAACCCGCGGCGATGCGTCGGATCGAGCCACGTGTTCGCGTGCTGCCAGTGGGGGACGCGCAACCGGAGCAGTCCACCGGGTTTCAGAAGACGATGGGCCTCGTCCATGAAAGCGGTCACGTCGTTGAGGTGCTCCAGGACGTCGTCGGCAACGAGTCGGGTGAAGGAGTTGGCCGGGCACGGCCAGGGGGTCTGGTTTAGATCCCAGGCCGCTTCGACGAACACACTGTGGCGAGTGCGGTCGTGGTTGACTGCGCCGGGCAGAGGCCGCTTGCCGCAACCCACGTTGAGCACGTCGGTGCGGATGCCGGCGGCACACGCATACTCGGCCAGCCACCCCCAACATTCACGCTCCAGCGGCAGGCCGGGATGGAACTGCTGTTCGGCATGGTGCTGCGTCGTGACATAGGCGTGCGGGGCCAAACGCCATTTATCGCAGTTGCGATGGATGAACACCACCTCGCCCGCCGGGCCGTGATGCACGAAGGCGAACCGATCCCAGGCCGCCTGGTCGCGCCAGATGGCGAAGGGTTGTCGGCAGCAGGCCCAGGCGACCTCGAAGGTGTGCTTGTCCCCGCAGCCGTGGCGGTAGTAGTAGTCGGAATGGTCATTGTAGAACCAGGCGAGGTTCAACGGCCGCCACGACCGTTTTTTGTGCAGCACGAACTGGCCGCTCTCCAGCGTGAACTTCCAACCGGGATTGGCGACGCCCCAGGCCGGCCAGCGCGGCCGAGGTCCGGTGCCGACGTCGGGCCAGAAGATCGCTCCTTTTTCTCGATACTCCGGCAGGTCGAAGAGGTAGTCCGGGTTGCGCACCGGATAGCAATCCGCGTCGAGGAACAGGACCTCCTCGAAGGGACTGTGCAGCGTTGCGTAGACCTTCAGTTCCCATCCGTTGAGGTTGCGGGCGGGGTGGCGGCGCCGCACCTCGTCGGCATCCACACATTCCACGCCGTAAGCGCGCAGCAGCGCCTGGCGTGCAGCCGGCATCTCGTTGTTCCGCCCGAGATACCAGAGCTGGATCGGTCGAGTACAGCCGACGTGGCGCAACGCGCGGATGCAGACGTACAGCGAGGGCAAGAACCGCTCCCCGCCGCCGACCAGGACCACGCCTCGGCCCCGGTAGCGGTCCTCCGGGTAAGCGGGAAGGGCGGTCAAGGCCATCTCGGCCCGAAGCTGCATCTCATGTGCGACGTCAGCTGGGCCGATGGGAGAAACTGTCGGCAATGAAGGCGTCGCTCCCCGCTCGGCATAACAGCAAGTCCGGCAAAAGTCCGCGGCGACGTGGTTCGGCGGCGCGATGAATTTTTCCGAGTGACAGCGGAGCGTTCCATCGCCCCGGCTCTCGCGCCAGCGGCAGGGCGGGAGATCGCTCATGGCGCTTCCTCCAGGCATGAGGGCAGCGCGGGCGTGCGGCCGACGAGCCGGGCCAGCTCGGCCATCCAGCTCCAGCATTCACGTTCCAGGGGGATCCGCTCGTGAAAAACCGGCTCCTCATGGTTCTGGTGCGTCACGTAGGAGTGGCGGTCGAAGCGGAACTTGTCGGCGCAGCGGTGGACGAACAGCTGCCGCCCGTCGGGGCCGGGATGCAGGTAAGCGACGTCCAGCCAATGGGCATTCGGCTGCCACATCACGAAGGGCTGATGACAGACGGCCCACGCCACCTCGAAGGTGTGTTTATCGCCGTAACAGAAGCGGTAGTAGTAGTCGGAGTGGTCGTTGTAGAACCAGGTCAGATTCAAGGGTTGCCAGCTGCGTTCCTTGTGCAGGACGTACTGGCCGCTCTCGACGGAGCCGGGCCGCTGCGGGTCGGGTACTCCGAAGGCGGGCCACTTGAGGCGCGTGTCGATCATCGCCATGTCCGGCCAGAAAATAGCTCCCCAAGCCCGGTAATCCTCCAGGTCGAAGAGGAACTCGGGGTTGCGGCAGGGATAGCAGTCGGCGTCGAGGAACAGCAGCTCCGCGAAGGGACTGTGCAGGGTGGCGAACGCTTTCAGTTCCCAGCCGTTGAGGATGCGGGCCGGGTAGCGGCGGCGAACTTCATCCGCATCGACGCACTCGACTTGATAGGGTGCCAGCAGCGCTTGCCGTTCGGCCGGCATCTCGTCCTTGCGGCCCAGAAACCAGACCTGGATCGGCAGGCGGCAGCCAACGTGGCGCAGGGCACGAACCGTAACGTAGAGCGAAGGAAAATAGCGCTCCCCGCCGCCGGCGATGACGACGCCGCGGCCCCGGTAGTGCCCCGCCGGGTAGGCCGGAAGAGCGGCCAGGAACGCCTCAGCCCGGCCCCGCATCGTCGCCGAGTCGGCACCGAACGGGTCGCGTCCCAGGTAATCCGCACAGCGGTCGCAGCAAGGCTCCGCCAGCGACTCCACGCCGACCCGAGTGGGGAAGCACTGCCCGTGCAGGGCGCAAGCGAAGAGCTTGAGCCGGACCTTCCCCTCGCACGAGGGGCATTCGATCGTCGCTCCCGTCGCCCCGCCGAGGTGGAGACACGGGAGGTTGCGCGGCAGGGCGCGGGCGGTTCGTGATCGACGTAGTAGCACTGCCGGCAGAAGTCTTCCCGGACAAGGTTCGGCGGCTGGACGAACCTCGCGGAGCGGCAGACATACTCTCCGGCGCGCGACTCGTCGCGCCAACGACACACGGGTAAAGGAAGCATGACACCTCACGGGGCTGGAGCGATCCGGACCGTGGCGGGCCAGGAGGCACAGTCCGCGGCTCCGGTTGGGGTGGTGGTCTGAAGCGTGAGCGTGATCGGGAACGAACAGTCGTTGTCCACGGCGGTAGTGAACGCGTAGATGACCAGATCGACCGGAGGGGCATTGGGCTGAGCCTGGCGCAGCGCAGATCCCAAGCGCGGGCGCTGGTCTTCTCCAGTTTCCAGTACGCGGGGTTGGCGCCGCAGAACGCGAGCGGGCCGCTGAACCAGATGCAGGAGAGGCAGGCGTCGCCAGAGTGGATCAGGAGGGCGGGTTGGTTGAGCAAGGTGCAATGGGCGCAGGCGGCGTTGGCAATTCCGCCCGCGGACGTCAGCTGGAGGCAGACCGGGACCGGCTGGACCGCGGAGCAGGAGCCGCAGCGCGACTGGGAGCCGCTTCCCGCGCAGGTCGAACCGGAGCCTCCGCGGGTGATGCGGAACGCGTTCGTTTTTTTCGCCACGTCCGGAGTCTTGCGGCCCCAAACCACGACGATCTTGTGGTCCTCGAGGATGTCGAACGGGTCCAGGTAGCCGACTGGGACGTTGCCCCTCCAGGTGTTGCTGGCGCCGACTCGGGTCAGCGGCGTGCAGCTGCCGAAGGACGGGACGGGATCGCAGAGGCAAATAATGGCCGCGCCGAAGGCATCGTGCCCGCCGCGGTCATCGACTTCGACCGTGACCGTGCAGCCGGCGTTGAGCGGAACCGATTGATCCTTCACCGGCAACACGATGTCGAAAAGACCGGTTCCTGAGCGCGTGGGCTGATGCTTCGCCATGAGTTCACCAGGGGGGTTAGGATCCGCGCAACAATAACCTGGTCAATTTCTGTAGGACGGATTTTCAATCCGTCCGTGCGAACCGGACGGATTGAAAATCCGTCCTACAGAAATTGCACAACTTATCCTGCGCGGGCCGTCAGTTGTCCGCATGCGGGATAATCCAGGGCCGGCGGACGGTGACGTTCGCCGCGAACGTCGCCACGCCGATGGCACCCCGAGAGCGGTCCGGGGGGAATTTCTTGTCGAGCTCCGCCGAGCAGAGGTTCTTCATCTCGGCCCCTCCGAAGCGGGCGTTTAACAGTCGGCCGTTGTCCACCACGATCTCGAAAGCCTGCTCGTTCGCCAAATTGGGCAGCGGATGGCGGCCGACGTTCTTTTGCGATGCGAGCATGACCCGTCCGTCTGTGTCGAACTGCAATTCCGCAGCCGCCCGCTCGATGGCGAACTGCACGCCGCCTTGCAGGTCGCGGCCACGGGTCAGGTGCAGCATCTGGAACCAAGCGAAAGTCTCCTTGGGCGCCTCCGTTTCTTCACCGCCTCGTCTTCCTGGTAGCCCCAGAACACGCCGATGGACCCGGACCACGGTCGTTGATCGACGAGGGTCCGGAAGGAAAAGCTCGGCTTCTCCTTGGCGGTCGTCGCCATCTGGATCAACACGACCCCGGTAGGACTGATCACCAGTTGCTGGCGGCCGGGGAGCCAACGGCCCGTCGCCAGTCCGTCCCCCTGGCTGAAGCCAAATAGGTCGGGTTGCGACTCCCCCTTCTTGAGTAAGTCAAACTGCTTCGTTGGCGGAAGATCCTCCAGCGACAGCAAGCGGGCGGGGGAGAGCGGCAGGGGAATCTCCTCGGCCTCTGGGTTCGGTCCGACTACCGGCCGCTCTCCCTTCCCGGTCCGATCCCAGAGACCGGGAACGAGGAACGATCCCAACACGGCCAGGACGCAGGTCAACAGGCCAGCCGCCGCCAGCAGCCACCGGCGGCGCGGCGCGGTCGGCGGCGGACCCGACGAACTGACGACGGTCGGAGCGCTCGGCAACGGTTGCTGAACACGGGTGCTGAGCCGCTCAAGCTCCTCGGCCAGCTGGGGCGGCAGCGGCTTCACCGCCGTCTTGATCAAATCCTCCGCCCCGGCGAGGAGGGCCGCACTCTCCCGCGCCGGTGACGAACGGCTCCAGGGCCTGGACCACCTCGCGCCGAACGGTAGCGATCATCCGGGTTCTTGGCCGTCATCCGCTCCACGATCGGCCGGAGGTAGTCGGGGATGGTCTGGAATTCTCCGACGGACGTGAGCGGCACGTGGCAGTGGGCGAAGAGTTTCTTGGCGGGCGTGTCATGGTCCGGCGCATGGAACGGCACGCGGCCGGTCAGCAGTTGGAACAGGGTGCAACCGAGGCTGTAGACGTCCGCCCGGCCGTCAACCGGGGCACCAGCAACCGCCTGCTCCGGCGCCATGTAGTCGAAGGTGCCCATGACGTAGCCGTGCGGCGTCTGTTCCTCTCGGCCCGTCTTGGCCTCGTGGAACCGGGCGAGACCCAGGTCGAGGATCTTGATCTGGCCGGCGGAAGTGAGCATCAGGTTCGAGGGCTTGATGTCGCGGTGGATGAGCGTGCGGTGGATGTAATCCAGGCCCACAGCGGTCTGGCGCGTCAACTCGCAGGCATCGGCCGCCGTCAATCGGCCGCGCTCAGCCAGCAGGCGGCCGAGGTCCGAACCGGTCAGATACTCCATGACCAGGTGAAAGACGCCGTTTTTCTCCCCCGCGTCGCTCGCCCGCACCACGTTGGGGTGATCCATCTGCCCGACCAGCTCCATCTCCCGCAGAAAGCGCGCCAGCAGCTCGGGGCGTTGCGTGGAGTCGAGGCGGATGGTCTTGATGGCCACGAAGCGCTTGAGATTGAGGTGATAGCCCTTGTAGACGGTCCCCATCCCGCCTTCGCCGATGATACCGAGAATCTGGTAACGCTCGAAGAGGATGGGAAATTCGTCGGGATGCCAGGAGTTGGTCAAATTGGCGGGCGCGACCTCGGACATGGCGATCACCGGGTACGCAAGACGCGGATCTCGGGCAGTGAGGTTCGCGCCGGCCGCGAACAGCTATCCAACGAACGTGGTTGCGCTCACGAACCGAGAGATTCGGGCTGAGGCCGTTCCTCGGCGTTACGAATCGTGGAAATTCCATTTACATCCGATTGAGAGGGCTTGTCAAGGAAAATAATCTACACCGGCGGATTTCGGGATGAGGGCGTCCGCAGCGCGAATCTCATCCCCGTCGGCGACCTGTTGCAACTTCGCTTTGGAACAAGACACATTGGTTGTTTTTGTGATGTCGTCGAACCGAGGCCGAGCGAGGCCGAAGAGTTTACCGAGCACTGCGCGAATAGCGCAACCTTCTCGTGCCCAAACTCTGTTTGGGCACGCGCGTTCTCGAAACTCTGTTTCGCGTCAACGCGGCACATTTCACCGCAGCGAGGACGGGAAACAGAGTTTCCAGAGGTGCGTGCCCAAACAGAGTTTGGGCACGAGACAAGCCTTGATTACGCCGCTGTAGCCGCGGAACTGCTTCACCTGCCGGACAAGACGGCAGGGGTCTGATTCTCCCAACCTTGATGCTACAATCTCCATTCTCTCCTCCCGCTTCCGCAGCCGGTTCGTCAATCTCGGACAGTCGAATTAGCGAAACACGACTTCATAATAAATGGCCTTGTCCTTCGCTCCGTCGAGAGTCAATCGCCCGTCCGTCACCGGCAGGGTACGGCCGGTGCGGCGGCCGTCGTGGTCGAGGATGTTCACGGCTGCGATCGGCCGGCTCGCGATGGTCACCGTCGCCTTCACCGGCTCCAACAGGATCGGCGGACCGCCATTCTTCAGTACCTTGTAATCCGGCGCGAAGTAGGTGAAGCCCGTGTTGCTCTGCCGGGCCAGCACCGTGATCAAGGCCCGCTTACCGCCGGCGAGGTCCTCTCCGCGCTCCAGCGCCGTCAGGAATAGCGAAGCGAACGGGGAGTCGAGCCGGATCTTCACGTCGCCCAGGGTCTGCTCCTTGCCGCCGCTGAAGCCGACGACCGCTTTCGTGCCGGCGGTGTTCACCGTGAAAAACCCCTGCCCGGCCGTGTCCCAGGCCAGCTGCCCGGTCACCGACTTGATGACCGTGCCCTGCCGGTAGCGGCTCATGTCCGGCAGCTGGGACGGTTCCGACTTGTCGGTGAACTCGATCACGACACGCCCCGCGGCCAGTGCTTCCGGGGGCACACTGCCGCCGAAGGTTTTCACGTCGCCGTGCTGCTCCACCTTGTCGGAGAACGAGAAACGGCCCTCGGCCAGGTCGGCCGGGCTGACCCGGCGCACCGAGATCACGTCGCCCTCCTTGACGTCGCCGCGGTAGATCATGCGGGCCAAAGACGGAAACTGGCCCAGCGACGTCGGTACGTCCGCCTCCCAGACGCCCCAGGGGAAGCCGCCCGAAATGTCGCCGAAGACTTTACGGTTAGCCTGGGACTGGAACTCGTAGGAGGCGTCCCAGCCTTGCAATCCCATGCCGTAGGCTGCCACGATGGCCGGCCCTTCCGCGGCGTAGACGTTGGGGTAGACGTGGATCCACTCCGACAGGGCGAACGGCCGATCGACCACCTGCTGGAGACCGCTGCTGAAATAACCGCTGCCCGGTCGGGTGAGCATGGAGGCGAACATGTCCGGCCCCTTGCCCTCGAAATAGTTGTGCCGGTCGATGTAGCCGACCTTGTAATCGGAGAGCAGGTTGTAGTAGTGCGGCAACATGCTCGGGGCCTGCCAGGGCGAGCCGTTCAGCGGGCCTTTGTAGCCGGCGTCGCGGATGGCCTTGACGAAGCGGCGATAGAAGCTGTCCTGAACGTAGTGCAGGTAGCCGGCCGTGTCCAGCAGCCGGCGCCGCGCCCCACCCTTCTGACCCGGCAGGTGATCGTCGCCGAAGAACCACGGGTTCAGCTGCGGCACGATGTTGCCGTCAGCCAGCGTCTCGCCCGGTTTCAGAGCCTCCTCCCAGGCCGACGCCAGTTTTTCCTGGGAACCGTAGCGATAATTCAGCCAGGCGGCGAACTGGGCCCGGAAGCGCTTCTTATAAGTCGGGCAGGCGTTGAACGCTTTCTCGGACGTGTAGAAGAAAATGTCGTCCTCGTTTTGCAACTCGAGGAAGCACAGGGCCGGTTCCTCGGCGTAGGTCTTGCCGGTGTAGGGGTTCTTGTGCTTGAGCAGGTTGACGACCATCTCGATCATCAAATCCTGCACATCATCGGCGAAATTGATGAAGGCGTAGGTGTTGCCCTTGAGGTTCTTGGCGATCTCGTCGTAGGCCAGCAGGCGCTTGCTGTCGCCGGGCACGACGTGGAAACCGTAGCTGTGCGACCAGCCGAAGTAGACGCCGTGCTCTTTCAGCTTGGAGGCGAAGTAATCGAGCCGATCAAGTCCCTTGGCGTCCATGCGCGTGGAGTCATTCGGATCGCCGATGCCCATCTGGCCGGTGGGATAGGAAAACTTGTGCATGCGCACCGCATTGATGCCGTACTTGGCGAAGCGGGCGGCCGTGAAGTCCGCCGTCTCCTTGTCGGGGGCGTTGGCGGTGTAGGACAGGTTCACGCCCCAGAACTTGACGCGCCGTGCCGTCCTCGAAGGCGAAGCCGTCCTTGACCATGCGGACGCCGCCGTGCTTGCCCGCGGGACTGTCGAGCCAGCGGTCCATGTCGATGACGCCGGGGATGACCTCCTTCGACGGCTGGAAGGCGAACCAATCGGGACCGGCCAGGGTCCGGCTGAACTTGTCGACGTCGGCCTGCGTGGCGTGGAAGGCCACGTCGCTGGGGAAGGTCAGTGTCAGGGTCACGCGGCGTTTGCCCTGACGGAACAGATCGGACGCCAGCATCACGCGCATGCCGTTGTCGAAGGTGACGGGGCACGGCGGATCGAGCTGCATCGTGATGGTCCCGCCCTTGTCGAAAGCGAAGTCGGCCTGCGACGCGACCGGAGTGGAGCGGATGCCGCGGACGGGCAGTGGAATCTTGGTCTGCTTGCCCTCGGCGTGGGTCAGGGTCAGCGTTCCCTGGCTTCCCTGGGCCTCGAAGTTAACGGCGGCCATCAGCATGGTGAGAGGCACGTCCTTGGCCGATTCCAGGTCATAGCGGAAGGCCACCTGCCGGGCGGCCGGCTGCCAGGCCTCGAAGTGGACGTCGATCACCTCGCCCTTGTCCTTGTTGACGACGAAGGGCACGTTCAGCGCGAGTCGTTTGCCGTCGGCCTTCTGCTTGGCCTGCACGCCGACCCACGCCCACTTCGGCCCCCAGCCGCCGAGGCCGAGATGAAAGACCGGCCGATCGGCGTGGAGGAAGGCGAACGACAACGAGTTGTCCGGATCGATCAGGGCGCTCCACGGCTCAACCGCGGGCGCGGTCGAAGCCAGGATCAGAAGGGCGGTCAGCGCCGTCAAGCTCGATCGTGTGCTGACGCCGTTATGTCGCTGTGTTTGCTTGGACATGTGGACCTCTCGTAATGCGCCTCTGGTGTTGTCTGGCCCGGGCGGTTGGCGATAGCTTACGCCGCAGCAGTCCCGACGTCGCGACGGGCTTGCCGTTGTCGCAGGTGGAAGGCGGCGGCGAACCATTGCTTCGTCCGCAGCCTGCGTGCGGTGCCATCATTTTCGCGCGCGCCGGAGCGCCGCCGCGGGCAGCTGCCGCCGTATCTCCTTGCGAACGCGCCGAGCGAGCGCGACCGCTTTGCACGCGGTCGTTAGCGAAATGGAGCCGGAACCGGGATAGCGCTTGACGGTGGCATACTCTGTGAGCTGTTTCTTCTGCTTTTTGCTCCCCAAACGGGGCCTTATTCTCTGCGGCAGCAATGCCCACAGGTCGTCGATATCGTGCGTCTTGGGAAATGGGGTGGCGCGAGAAACGAGCAGCGCTTTGAGGTATTTCTCGATACATTGTTGGCAATGAAAGCATGAGCCATTATGGACGGGAATTCTGCTTTGATTGGCTTGCGAGCACGTAATCTTCTTCGGCCTTTTTGACCCACTCTCTTGTTAGTCTTCTCATAGAGGACCTTCCCCTGAGTCACAATCGTTGTGCCGAACGACTCACCCTCTTCCAGGCGCCACTTCATCTCTTTGGGAGTTCGAACGATCCAGTCGAGCGGAAATGGTGCTGCCAAGCGCAGGAGGATCTGGACCGCTTTGCTGTGTTGGCTCCATGTCGGCATGATGACCAGCAAATCCACGTCGCTGTCCTCATGCGGCGTGCCGTAAGCGTAGGAACCGAACAGGATGATCTTGTCGGGCTGAAACTCCTCGGCGATGGCGCGCGCGTAACGACGGATCACGCGCAGCGGGATGTTAGCGCCCATGTACGTGCGCTTCGGCGGAAAGGGAAACGGACTTGGCGGTTTCTTGGCCATGCGGTTATTCTACTTCGGGAAGGCCCGCACGTAACTGCCTATCAGAGCCCGACGCATGAGCGAGGGACACTCCATGAGAGCGATAAGCGACGAGCCGCAGCCAATTCAGTGGACAGCCGAGCAATTCGAGGCAATGCACGCACTCGGTTGGTTCGCCGGCCAGAACGTCGAACTGATCGAGGGCGAGGTCTTCGTCCGCAATGGCCCGGACACGCTGATTAAGCACTCCTGGTCGCGGGACGAGTTGTTTCAGATGCTCGATCACGATCTGCTCGCCGGACGCCGTGTGGAGTTGATCGGCGGGGAGGTTTTGGAAGTGCCAGCCCAGTTCAACATGCACGCGGCGGCGATCGACTTAACTGCAGACGCACTGCGCCTTGTCTTTGGGGCCGGCTTCTGGGTGCAGAGACAAGGTTCCCTCGACCTCAGCCCACTCGGCGTACCTGATCCGGATGTCGATGTGATACACGGTAGCCCACGAGGCGCCACACGCACGATGCCGACATCGGCGTTGCTGGTCGTCGAAGCGAGTGACTCGACGCTCCGTCTCGACCGCATTATCAAGGGCAGCCTCTATGCCGCCGGTGGCATCACCGACTATTGGATCGTCAACCTCGTGCAACGCCAGCTAGAAGTCTACCGCGATCCCATCGCCGATCCGTCCGCGCTCCACGGCGCCAGTTACTCTACTTGCGTCATTCTCATTCCCGGTGATTTCGTCTCTCCGCTGGCCGCTCCCCCTACCCAGGTTGCCGTCGCCGATCTCCTTCCGTAACAGCGGTCGATAATTTACACCCACTTCCTGCGGAGCAGCCACGCTTTCACACCCTGCGTTAGCAGGACGTAGCTGACCAGCGTCAACAGCAGAAGGGGCCAGTAGAGGCCGGGGAGTCTCTCCAGGTCGAGGGCCGGGCCGATCGGCGAGAACGGTAAACACACGCCAACGATCATGATGAGGATGGTCGTCAGCGTCAGCGCCCCGCTCGCCCAGCTCTGGACGAATGGAATGCGGTTGGTGCGGATGATGTGGATGATGAGCGTCTGCGTCAGCAGCGACTCGACGAACCAGCCCGTCTGAAAAAGGTGCGCGACGGCGTTGCGGCCCTCTTCGGTCGTAGCAGCATGCCAGCTGCCCAAGCAGCCGAACAGGTACATCATCAGGAAGAAGGTCGTGTAATCGAAGATGGAGCTGCAAGGCCCGATGAAAAGGATGAACCGTGTGATTTGAGTCATCGACCAGGGGCGCGGAGTGGCGACCTGTTCCGGGTCGACGTTGTCGGTGGGGATCGGCACCTGCGAGAAGTCGTAAAGCAGGTTGTTCGTCAGAATCTGAATCGGCATCATCGGCATGAAGGGCAGGAAGATGCTGGCCCCCAGCACGCTGAACATATTCCCGAAGTTTGAGCTAGCGCCCATGCGGATATACTTCAGGATGTTGGCGAACACTTTACGGCCTTCGACGACGCCCTCTTCCAGCACCATCAAGCTCTTCTCCAGCAGGATGGCGTCGGCCGATTCCTTGGCGATGTCCACCGCGGTGTCCACGGAAATGCCCACGTCTGCAGCGCGCAGGGCCGGCGCGTCGTTGATGCCGTCGCCGAGGAAGCCGACCACGTGGCCCTTGCCCTGAAGCGCCCTGATGATACGCTCCTTGTGAGCCGGCGATAACCGGGCGAACAGCATCGTGCCGTCCGCGGCCTCGGCCAGTTGTTCGTTCGTCATCGTCTCCACCTGGCCGCCCAGCAGCACGCGGTCGATCTCCAGACCGACCTCCTTGCAGATCTTGCGGCTCACCAGCTCGTTGTCGCCGGTCAACACCTTCAGTGTAACGCCGTGCTGCCGCAGTGCCTCGATGGCCGGCCGGGTCGAGTCCTTGGGCGGATCGAGAAAGGCGACATAGCCCTTCAGGATCAGGGCCGTCTCGTCGTCCTTGCCGTAGGCCGGCCTCGGCTCCAGGTCCCTGTACGCCACCGCCAGGACGCGAAAACCGTCCGTGCTCAGCTGCGTGTACTCCTCGCGCAGGTCGTCGAGGAGGAGCGGCTCCATCGGCCGCGGCTCGTTGTCCAGCTCGTAACGCGTGCAGCGGCGGAATACCTCCTCGGGCGCTCCCTTGCAGATCAGTCGATGCTGGCCGGTCGGGAGACGCACCACTACCGACATCACCTTGCGCGAAATCGAAGGGGATCTCATCGACCTTCTCGTGTGCCGGGATGTTCAGTTCGGCGTGGAGGTCCTTATGGTTCAGGATGGCTCGGTCGAGCAGGTTCTTCAGCCCCGTCTGGAAATGGCTGTTGAGGTAGGCCATCGCCAGCACGCCCTCATCCTCCTTCTGCACGACGTCGCAGTACCGTTCCAGAATGATGTGATCCATGGTCAAGGTGCCGGTCTTGTCGGTGCAGAGAACGTCCATGGCTCCGAGGTTCTGGATGGAGTTGAGCCGTTTGACAATGACCCGCCGGCGCGACATCGAGATGGCGCCGTGCGACAGGCACACGGTCACGATCATCGGCAACATCTCAGGCGTCAGGCCGACCGCGACGGCCAGGGCGAAGAAAAAGGCCTCCCACCAGTTCCCTTTGGACAGCCCATTGATGACGAACACCAGCGGCACCATCACGAGCATGAAGCGGATCATCAGCCAGGTGAATTGACGGACACCGCGGTCGAAACTGGTCTCGGTCGGCTGTTGCGTGATGACGCCGGCCATGCTCCCCAGGTAGGTGTCGCGCCCGGTGGTCACGATCACACCGCGGGCCGAGCCGCTCTCGACGCTGGTGCCAAGGAAGCAGAGGTTCCTTCGTTCCAACGGCGAGCCCCCGACCATTCGCTCTGGGGCGTCGGCCTTTTCGACGGGGAACGACTCGCCGGTCAGGCTGGCCTGGATGACGTACAGGTCCTTGCAGGTGACCAGGCGCAGGTCGGCAGGGATCATGTCGCCCGCGGCCAGTCGAATCACGTCGCCGGACACCAGGTCCGCCAAGGGGACCTCGCTGGCCCGACCGCCGCGGACCACTGTCGCCGTGACGCGGATCATGGCCTTGAGCTTGGCGGCCGCAGTGTCGGCGCGGGACTCCTGCCAGAAGCGCAGGCTGACTCCTAGCACGACCATGATGACCATGACCACACCAGCCCGGACGTCGCCTTCGGGCATCAGGAATGACACCAGCGCGAGCACGAGCAGCAAGACTACGAGCGGATTGACGAGGGCATGACCGAGCAGTTTGAGCCTCCGGAAGCGGTCTTCCGACGCGATCATGTTCGGGCCGAACTCGGCAAGCCGCCGTTCCGCTTCGTCCGGCGTCAAACCGTCCGCCGAAGTCCCGAGCTTGCGATACACTTCTTCGGCGTCCAACCCGGCCGCCTCGACGAGCAGCGGGGAAACGCGGATGCTCGCGGCTCGCTGGCGGGTCGCAGTCTCGGTCCGGAGGACGTTCGCGATTTCGCGCATGATACACCTGGGGTCGATGCCGGCAGAGTGCGTCGGCACGAGGCTGGAGTGGCAACCTCCAGCAATGTACGGGCCGCTTCATCCCGCAGCAGGATACGAGCCGTGACGGTCAGTGGCTATAGATAACCGATAAGGAAATGTCTCGAAAAGGCAGTGCGCCGAACGCTCGATGAACGGACGGTAGCTGGTGAAGATGCATGGGTGTTGCGCTGTGCCTCAGAGCCAGGCGGTGCTTCGCTCCTGTGAGTCCGCAGCGCCGAGCGAGGACGATCGTGATACCTCCGGAAACTGCACGGTCGTCCCTTGCTTGGCGCTGCGGACTCGCGGAGTACCCCTTGGAACTTGAAACGATCTCTCACTCGATATTATGCAAATCGCTTGCAGGATGCGCTGCGAAGTACCACGCCAGGCGTTTCGCCGTACAGGCGAGGAACTTCTCGCGGAATTCCTGATCCGTCTCCGCATCGGCCAGGATAAAGTTGTGCTCGCTTGGGTATTTCAAGGTAAAGTTCTTGGGCGGCGTCGAGTCGTCGGGGTGCTTCACGTCGATCAGGCTGATGGACAACTCGGCCCTGGCGCGGTAGGCCCCTTCGAGATTTCTGGTGCTCAGTTCGTTGATTTCGATGTAGATGACATAGTCGACATGGAAATGCTCGCCGATTTCCTCAACGCGATTCTCTTCCCAACGGGGATGGGAACTCTTGAACATCTCCACCTTGCGCATGTCGATGAGCGTGAGGTGCTCCTCATTGTACGCAACCATTTCGCTGAGTTGCTTGTGCAGCGAGCGGCCCAGTTCGCGGTCGGCAGTCATGAAGGCGAAGTCCCTATCCGCCGAGTTGCTGACCAGGATCAGCGCCTTGACCTCCTTCTTCTTGTCGGAGGTGGCCAGGGATTTGATCTCGGCCGGGATCTTCTGCTCCGGCGAAAGGAAGTACACCAGACTGCCCAGGTCGCCGCAACCGGTGCAAAAGCCCGAGGCGGCCAGCAGGCCCGCGAGGAATCGTCGCCGCAGCAGTGCGTTCATCGGCACTCCTCCTTGAAGGTTCGAGCAAGTTGGCACGCGCCATCCGCGGCCGAAAGTACGTTCCATCGCGCCAGCCCACGGTGATAACGACGACCCAGCGTACCAGCATCACGCCGAGGAACAGCAAGACGAAGATAATGATCGTCCGCTCGACGGAACGCACGAACACGGTCCGGCCACAAACCACGCTGGCTACGCTCCACGGCAGGAGCGTCAGGCAGAGTAAGGCCAGCAGCGTCCCGGCGGCGTTGGCGCGCAGCGAGTTCAGCACGTCGCCGCGGACCAGCAGTGCGAAACTGGTCGTCATGCCGCACGAGGGACAGGGCACCTTCGTCAGCTGGTAAAACGTGCAGGGCGGAAGTCCCAGCTGCCGATGCGCCTCCATGCGGAGCGGTTGGCCGTCGGCACCGTACGGCTTGAGCCAGATCGCCACGGCGAAGACAGCGGACAGCCCGAGGGCCAGCCCCAGCAGCGTACCGCGAACCCACGGCTTCATCACCGGGAGAACGTCCAACGGTTCATGCGCGTCGTCGGTTGTGGTCAAAGGAGGGGGCACGATAGCGATCTCATCGATGTGATGCAAGAGACGTTTAGCCGCTCGCGGCTTGGCACGAGCGCCGCGTGTCGTACCGCCGACATTCCTGTCGGCACGGATTGATGCCGACAGGAATGTCGGCGGTACGGCACGCGGCGATCAAGACGGCCATTCCCCGCTAAACACTTCGACCGCCGGCCCGGTCATGTACACCTGGCTATCGGCCTCACGCCATTCGAGCCGCAGGTCGCCGCCGGGTAGATGGGCGAGGATCTGTCGCCCCGTTCGTCCAGTGAGCACGCCGGCAACCGCGACCGCACAGGCCCCGGTGCCGCAGGCTAACGTGATGCCGCTGCCGCGCTCCCAGGTGCGCATCGTCACCTCTTCCGCCGATTTTACCTGGACGAAATGGACATTGATGCGTCGAGGAAAGACCGCGGCGTTCTCGATCTCCGGCCCGACCTGCTCCAGCGGCACCTTCCCCACATCGCGGCAGTAGAAGACCGCGTGCGGATTGCCCATCGACACGCAGGTGACGCCCGCCTCCAAACCGCACGCCGCGGACCAGGGAGCGCTCCAACGGAAGGCCGCATGATCGTGATGGACGACGCGCGGGCCGGGCAACGAGGTCGGTATCTTGTCCGCGTCGAGGATCGGCTCACCCATCTTGACGGTGACCAGCTCGACCTTGCCGTTCTTGAGCTGGAGGTTCAGCGTCAGGATGCCGCGCCCGGTTTCAATGGTCATCGGGTTGTTGCGCGTCAAGCCGTGGTCGAAGGCGTACTTGGCGACGCAACGAACGCCGTTGCCGCACATCTCCGCTTCGCTGCCGTCGGCGTTGAACATGCGCATGCGCGACGTCGGCGCGCTCGGACGGACAGATGAGAATCAGACCGTCGCCGCCGACGCCGAAGTGGCGATCGCTTATGGTGCGGCTGAGAGCGGCCGGATCGCGCGGCGGCGGTTGATGGACGCAATCGACGTAGACGTAGTCGTTGCCGGCGCCTTGCATTTTGGTGAAGTGCATGAAATCAGCTCTCTTCCAGTTCCTGGGGAATGGTTATTATTCAGGGTTTTCGATGGAACTGGCCTTGCTCAAGCAGTCTTGCAACCAGTCTTCGAGCAACTTCATTTGACCGACCTTTGAGTGGTAGAAGAAATGGATCTGTTCGGAGTCCAGATCGAGACTGGTCCCCCAGCGGTTATGACCAGGCACCCAATTTTCCTCCCAGACCTCGCCGACTCCGAGTTTGGCCGCAGCCTCCGGGTTGATCTTGCGACAGGTGGAAAACCAGCGCCTTCCCGGTTCCTCGAACCCCAAAGTGACATAGTATTTCCCCCGGTCGAGGATTAGGCCGACATAACCCCAGCCGGTCGTCGGTTTCACAGGCACATTACAGGCGACCGCGGTTTCGTTTAGCATGTTCATTAGATTCGACAGCGCGCGAATCCCCTCCGGCATGTAGTGCTCGACGCGTTCGATCGTCATACCTCTTTCCTCCAAGAAATCGAGGAACTGCTGCGCCAAGAAATTGGCTGTATCACTGGCCAAACTGATTGCGTTCATCTCGCTTTCAAGCCAGTCAGCAAACTGAAACCAGCGGAGCTTCCGAATATCCGGATCTGCAGACGAATCTTCTTCAGGGTATCGAGTTAGCAGAACAAGCCGGTTTTGCTCGTCGCTCTTATTTCGGAGCATCCCGCTATACTTTTCCAGTTGGCCGGGTCCCAACCCGGATTCAACTTTCACCTCCACCCAAACACGGCGATTGACCGTGCAAATCTCCAGATCTAGCCGTCCCCGTTCTTCTACCACCTGTGTGCGGATTTCAATCGAATCGGCGTCATCCGAAACTCCAATGAAATTGCCGGTAAGCTTGGCCACGAGCGCCTTCCCAGCTGTGGGCGCCAAGACCAGCAGGTGTTCCAACACCACCGCCAAGGACTCAGTCAGGAAGTTCTCATCCTGATGCTTAGCCCACTTGTGCAAGCGGAGGAATAGATTGCTATTGCTGGCGCCGGGTTCCATTGCCGCTCCCACTTGATCCGCGCTTGCAGAACTGGTTTTCACCTCACGGCTCTTCCGCTACCCATTCATCATAGCCGTGGGCTTGCAGTCGTCGCTTCACTTCCTCGATCCGCGCGGCCGACGGTTTATCGGTGTTGAATGGCGATTGCGCTTCGAGGACGTCGTGGTAGGTTAGTGGGTATTCTTTTCCCGTGCAAGCGGCCATTAAGTGGGCCAGCGTCCGATAGCCCATTCCTTCTGCGAGCAGGATTACCAGTGCCGGGTAATCGTCCTCGGGGATCCCATCCGGATAGGCTCCACGAACCATCGCAAAAGAGGGCTGGAGGTGTTCAGGCACGGTTACGTCGCTCATGCGAATCGTCATGGTCATGTCCCCGAATAAGAAGACCGGCAGCTGCACCGCATCCGCCACGCCTCACTCCCATTCTATCGTCGCCAGCGGCTTGCTGCTGATGGCGTAGGCCACACGGTTAACGGCCGCGACCTGTGCTTCGATAAGGTGGGCTTATTGTCACCAGCGAAACGGGTTCCATGTCACGGCTCTTCAGCAACCCATTCATCATAGCCGTGCGCTTGCAGCCGCCGCTTCGCTTCTTCGACCCGTTCGGGGGCGGGTTTATCGACAGGATCAGGCGATTGCACGCCGAGAACGTCGTTGTAGACGCCCGACATCGGTTTCCCGGTTAAGGCAGCCATGAACCGCGCCAACCCTCTTTGTCCTATACCTTCAGAGAGGAGGACGAGCAGCGGATAATAGTTCTCGTCATTGATGCCTTCAGGAAAAGCCGCGCGGACCATCTCAAGGGTGGACTGGAAATAGTCCGGTAGGTCAGCCGCTTGAACGGTATCGACCATCATCACATCCCCTTGAACCGATACGATTGATGAAGATAGACCGAAGAAGGCGACTCCCTGCGCCCGAGCGGCCCTGAGCGCTCGCGCATCCGTGGTCATCGTCACGATACCCAGATGATCTCCTGTACCCAGTATAACAATGTCGTTTGCTTGCAAGTTTCGCGTCACTCGCAATGCTTGGGCGCGACTGGAGGGAGAGTCGTTTATTATCCGGATCTTTGCAAGAAATCGCAGAGCGCGAGCTTGCTCGATTGGCCCTGCCCACAATAACAACGCATTCTGAAACTCTTGTAATGCCGTCTGCGTCATCACGAGAATCTTCCCCTGAACGTACGCCTTCAATTGGTGGCGGATGCCAGAACCTTCCGCGACGAATGCCATCGGGGTTCCGGTGTCCAGGTTGATCTCGTCCGCCACGTCTCACTCCCATTCTATCGTCGCCGGCGGCTTGCTGCTGATGTCGTAGGCCACGCGATTGACGCCCGCCACCTGATTGATGATCCGCGTCGAGATCTTCGCCAGCAGCTCATACGGCAGGTGTGCCCAGTCGGCAGTCATGAAGTCGTCGGTCTGCACGGCACGGATGGCGAGGACGTTGTCGTAGGTTCGGCCGTCGCCCATAACGCCAACTGACTGCACCGGCAGCAGCACCGCGAACGCCTGGAGCTGTCTTGCGATACCAGCCGGATTGCTTCAATTCGTCCAGCAGGATCGTGTCGGCCTGGCGCAGCACGGCCAGCCGTGCATGTGTGATGGCGCCGATACAGCGGACAGCCAGTCCCGGGCCGGGGAACGGATGGCGGTAGACCAATGCCTCCGGCAGCCCCAACTCCAGACCGAGACGGCGCACCTCGTCCTTGAACAGGTCGCGCAACGGCTCGATCAGCTCGAAGCCGAGCTCCGCCGGCAGGCCGCCGACGTTGTGGTGCGTCTTGATGTTGGCCGCCGGACCGTCGGCCGCGCCGCCGCTCTCGATCACGTCGGGGTACAGCGTCCCCTGGGCGAGATACTTCGCCCCGGAGATACGCCGTGCCTCGTCCTTGAACACGTCGATGAACACGTGGCCGATCCGCTTACGCTTCTCTTGCGGGTCGATGATGCCGTCCAGGGCGTGCAGGAAACGGTCGGCCGCATCGACGACGTGCAAGTCCGCCTTGAACGCCCCGCTAAAGGTTCGCCGCACTGCATCGACCTCGCCTTGCCTCAGCAAGCCGTTGTCCACGAAGATGCACGATACCTGAGCGCCGACAGCTCGAAGCAGCAGCGCCGCCGTCACCGACGAATCGACGCCGCCGGACAGGCCGCAGATCACGCGGTCGCCGCCGATGCGCTGCCGCAGGTCGTCTACGGTTTGTTTCAGGAACGAGCCGATCTGCCAGAGACCCTGGCAACCGCAGATGCTGTAGAGGAAGTTGCGCAGGATGCGGCCGCCCTCCGGCGTGTGGCTGACCTCGGGATGGAACTGAAGGCCCCAGATCGGTTTTGTTCGGTGGCGCGCGGCGGCCAATGGACAGGTGTTGGTCGAGGCCAGTGGCTCGAACTCGCCGCCGTTCTGCACCTGGTCGCCGTGGCTCATCCAGACGATCGTGTCGTTCGGGACGCCGGTGAAGAGTCCGACCGATTCGGCGATGCGGCACTCAGCGCCGTCCGAATTCACGGCTGGTGCCCGGCTTCACGACGCCGCCGAGCTGGTGGCAGGCGAGCTGCATGCCGTAGCAAATACCGAGGATCGGAATGCCAAGATCGAAGACCTTCGGATCGCAGCGCGGTGCACCGGGAGAGTAGACGCTGGCCGGTCCTCCGGAGAGGATGATGCCGCTCGGTTTCAGCTCGGCGATGCGTTCCGCCGACAGGTCGTGCCGCACGATCTGGCAGAAGATGTTCAACTCGCGCACCCGCCGGGCGATCAGCTGGCCGTACTGCGCCACCGAAGTCGAAGATCAGGACGCGTTCAGTTTCGGGTGGCGTCATGGCTTGTCGCAGGCTCCTCAGTTGGCTCGCCGCGGACGGCGAATAATTCCTCGATGGCCGACTCGTCGTCCATCTTGCCGTCACTTCGGAAGCGTTCGACTTCCCAGTGGAGTCGTCGCCGTAATCGACGAGTTCGATCTCCCAGCGCTCACCGGGGACGTTCACCTGGATCATGATGGCTTCTTCCCGCGATTGGTGCAGGGCGAATGCAATCCTCGCCCGGTCGAGGCGTTTGAGAAGGGCGAGAAACTCTCTGTACAGCGTCTCCGTTCATCGGTCAGACTCCTCTCCGGCGAGCAACTTCTTGATGGTCCCGTAGCCCGGCAGGCGTTTCTGGGCCCGTTCCTCGATTTCTTCCCATCTCAGATCCCGTATCTCATCCCAGTGGGACTACCAGGATCGAGGGCCGGAGTCTTGATGCTCGCCTGCTTTCCGGCGAGGATCTCGGCCACAGTTTTCCCAGCATGCTTGTGGGGCACAGCCGATCTCCTTTCTCTACAGCCGGCTGGCTGTCTCGGAGGTTCAACTTTTCCCCAATTCCGTCGCCCTCTTCGTCGCTGCTTCAACGGCGTCCATCAGGGCGCCGCGGACGCCGGCGCGCTCCAGGGCGTGCAGGCCGGCGATGGTCGTGCCGCCGGGGCTGGCCACCATGTCCTTCAACACGGCGGGGTGTGTCGCCGTCTCGACCACCATCTTGGCGGCGCCCAGCACAGTCTGAGCCGCCAGGGCCGTCGCCACCTCGCGCGGTAAACCGACGCGTACGCCGCCATCGGACAGCGCCTCGATGATGAGGTAGACGAATGCCGGACCGCTGCCGCTCAAGCCGGTTACAGCGTCGAGCAGGTGTTCCGACACCTTGAACGCCTTGCCGACGGCGTTGAGCAGGCGATCGACGAGGGCCACGTCCGCGGCTGTCGCTCCTTCGCCCGGAGTGAAGCCGGAGGCGCTGGCCCCGACCAGACACGGCGTGTTCGGCATGACGCGGACGATCCGGCGGCGCGGGCCGAGACCGTGGTCGAGATGCTTCAGCGTCACCCCGGCGGCGATGGAGACGATGAGATGGGCCGAGGTCAAAGCCGGGCGGATCTCGTCAAGCAGGGCGGTCATCGTTTGCGGTTTGACGGCCAGGACCAGCACGTCGCTGTTGGCGACAACTTCGAGATTGTTGGTGGTGGTGCGGATATTACGGCCGGCGGCGAACGAGTCGCGGGCCGTGCGGAGAGGGTCGCTCGCCATAATCCGGTCCGGCGACACCAGGCCGGCCTCGGTCCAACCATGTGCCAGGGCGGTCGCCATTCTACCGGCCCCGAGAAAGCCCATTCGCGGTCCTGTCGTCTCAGACATGGCTGCCTCTTCGGTCGCCTCGCCAGGGTTAGGAAACTGTTATTATACCGGAATGACGCGGCAGCGGTATCGACGGTTCATGTCGGCACCGAGTTCGTTCACCGTTCCCGGATGAGATATGTCTCAGAAGAACCCGTTCGACAAGGCGAGTCGTTACGCGGCCTGTCTGGATCCAGCCGGCTTCCTGATCTGGCTGCTGGGCTGCCCTGTGACTTTTCGGGCCTGGCTGAATGCCCGCACGCTGACGTTTCCCGGTCAGCCGGATCGAACGTGCGATACCGTCGCCCATCTGCTCGATGACCGTGGTTGGTCGTGGGCGATGCCGGTCGAATTCCAGCTGCGACCCGAGCCCGACATGTTCGGACGTCTCCTCGGCTACCTGGGACCGTTATGGCTGGAACAGCGGCCCGCCGGGACTGGCGAGGATCGTTATGCCGTGGCGGCCGTGCTGATCAACCTCACCGGTCGGGGCAGTGCCTCACGCGATTTTCACTGGCCGAAGGCACGTTTGCGGACCTGCCTGACGGTGCGCGAGATCAATCTGGCGGAGCGCAGTGCCCGGTCGGTGCTGCGCGATTCGCCAGGGTAAGGTCGCACGCTGCATTTTACCGTGGATTCCGCTGATGACCGGCGGCGACGAACCGGGTATCATGAAACTCTGGATCGAGTTGGCGGTTGCGGAACCGGACGCCCGAAAACGCAGCGATTATGCGGCGTTAGCGCTCGTCTTCGCGGAAGCAGCCGGCCGCCGGGCAGCGTGGAAGAAAGCACTAGAGGGGTGGAACATGGAGCAATCGTTGCAAGTGTTGGAGTGGATGAACCAAGGGGAGATCAAGGAATCAGTGCGAAAACTGCTCCGTCTCCTGGAGCGAAGGTTTACGACAGTGCCAGCGGACCTTACCGAAAAGATCCGGGCAACCACCAACCCAACCGAACTCGACCGTTGGTTCGACACGGCACTCGACGCAAAAACGATCAAGAAAGTCCGAGAAGTAATCGGCGTCTGAACACGACTACAACAGGATCAATGTCCCAATCGGGTGGAATATGGAGCAATCGTTGCAAGTATTGGAGTGGATGGCCGAAGGGGAAGCGAGAGGTGTTATCAAGGGCGCAGTGAGGACGCTGCTCCGTCTCCTGGAGTTGAAGTTTACGACAGTGCCGGCGGACGTCGCCCAGAGAATTAAGGCCACGACTGATCCCGCCTTGCTCGATAGTTGGTTCGACGCTGCTATCGCCGCAAGAACGATCAAGAAGTTTCGACAAGTGATCGGCTTCTGAGCACGGTTAGCATTCGATCATCACCGATCCGTCCTTGACACTTCAAGCAGGACCCGACACGACTCCATTCGGGGAACTGGGAATGCTCGCGGCGCCTCTCTCCGAGCCTGTCCTCGCCATCATTCCGACGGTCGTCGTCAGCACGCCGTTTGCTTTTCTCATCTGGCTGTTTCCGGTCGCCTCCGGCACCCTGGCCTGGTGGGCGCGGCGCCGGCTCGCGCTTCTCATGGTCCTCAGTCTGAACAGCACGCTCTATCTGCTGTACGCCTGGTTCGGCGGGCGTTTGCGTGCAGAGGTCGGCTTGCCGGTGTGGGCTTTATGGGGCCTTCTCGTCCTGATCGCACTTGCCGGAACGGCCTGGTCCTGGTTGCGACAGCGTGAACCATGTCAAGCCGATCCGGGCGGGGGCCGGACCGAGCCGATCTTGATGGCGCTGCTGAGCCTCGCGGGATTGGTCGGCGCGGGATGTTGGCTGCTCGACGGCACCTGGTCGCTGCCGCCGCGGCGCAACCTGCTCGTCCTCTGTGCCGTACCGTGGTCAGGAACACTATATGCACTACTCAAACGAGGCGACGGCCTTCGACGACCAGCAGCGGAAACGGTGATGCTCGGGACGTTCGCCCTGGCTTGTGTCCTGGCGACGGTATCGGCCCGGCCGCGTGGCGATTCGGAGACACCCTATTCTATCGTCTGGACCTACGAGCTGCCGCAGCACGGGGCCATCGCCGCCACGTTGCTGCACGATGGCGATCGGCTGTTCGTGCCCATCATCCGCGATGGCGACCCACCGTCCGGCGTCGTTTGCTGTCTGCGGGCGGACACGGGGAAGATCGTCTGGCAGTTCGACGACGACGGACACATGCAACACATGATTTCCAGTCCGTGTCTCGCCGACGGTCGGCTCTTCATCGGCGAAGGGATGCACGCCAACTACGTCTGCAAACTCTATTGCCTCGACGCAGCGACGGGCCGCAAACTCTGGGAAATCAAGTCGGCGGGGCACATCGAGTCCAGCCCGTGTGTCGCCGACGGCCGGGTCTACTTTGGCGCTGGCGACGATGGTCTGTACTGCCTCGACGCGGCAACCGGCACTGTCTGCTGGCACTTCACCGAACGGGTCCACATCGACAGCAGCCCGGCGGCGGCCGGCGGCCGGGTGTACTTCGGCAGCGGCGTCAGCCGGACGCGGAAGACGACGGCCGCGTTCTGCCTCGATGCCGTCCGCGGCAATGTGCTCTGGCGAACGCCGGCCGACTTGCCCGTCTGGGGATCGCCGGTCGTCGAGGCGGATGCCGTCTACTTCGGCCTGGGCAACGGTCGGCTCGATCACAGCGCCGCGCCGCCGGAACGCCCGGCCGGTGCTCTCTGGTGCGTCGAGGCGGCAACGGGCCGCAGCCGCTGGCGTTTCGACGTTCCCGATAGCGTGTTCGATCGGCCGCAAGTGACGGAAGACCGCGTCGTCTTTACGGCGCGCAACGGCGCCTGTTACTGTCTGGAGTGCCAGGACGGAATGCAGCGCTGGAAACTGGATCTCGGCAGTGCGGCGGTCACAACGCCGGCGAGGAGCGGCGACCGGCTCTACGTCGTTGCCACCGCCGGGCGTCTCTGCTGCCTGGACCTCGACACTGGCCGGAAACTCTGGTCCCTTGATCTTGCGGTCCATACACAGACCCGACCGCGCCTGTTGTCTTCGGCCGTGGTGGTAACCGATTCGTCGGGTAGCCGGCGCATCTACCTCGGCACCGAGCTGCGGACGGCGGTCAGCTCTTCCGCAGTCCTGTATTGTTTCGCGATTGATCGAAAACTCTGCCATCCTGCGAGTCCGCAGCGCCAAGCAAGGACGAGTAGGAATGCCATGAAAACCGTTTCGCTCGTCCTTGCTTGGCGCTGCGGACTCGCAGGATAGGCACTCATGAAAAAATACCTGCTGCTCGGCGTCGTGGTGGTTCTCGCGGCGGCGCCGTTTGTCGATCCCACCGGTGTGCTGCTCGGCCTATTGCGGCGCGAAACCTTCTACCGCAATCGACCGACGACGACCTGGAAGAAATCGCTGCGTGACGGCAATCCGCAGGTCCGCTCCGAAGCGCTGCAGGCACTGAAAGAGGGTGGTAAGGCGGCGGTCCCCATGCTGTCCGAATTAGTGAAAGACACGGACGCCGGGGTGGAGGTTCGCGGTACGGCAGCCAACCTTCTCGGCCAACTCGGCGCAGACGGGGGCGCTGGTGTGCCGGCCTTGATCACGGCTCTGAAGGATACCGACTCTCACGTCCGCTCCATTGCTGCCAACACCTTCGGCAAGATCGGCTCCCCGTCGCCGGAAGCGTTGCCGCTGCTGATTGGCTTGCTCGACACCGACGCCGGCCTCGACGCCGCCCGGGCCTTGAGCGTCTATGGTCCCGCGGCGCGAGGGGCTGTTCCTGCGCTGGAGAAATTGCTGAAAGATGCACAAGCCGAGGTGCGCTGGAACGCCGCCCGGACACTGGGAGAGATCGGTCCCGACGCCAAACCCGCGGTGCCGACGCTGATCGCCGCGATGACGGACGACGACCCCAAGGTGCGCGAGCATGCGGCCGAGTCGCTGGGACAGATCGGCGATGCGGCGGCAGTGCCGGGACTCATCAAGGCAACGACGGACAAGGAAGCGCGAGTAAGGCGGGATGCGACGCGCTCGCTGGGACAGCTCGGGCCGGCGGCGAAGTCGGCGATTCCTGCGATTCGGGAACGGCTGAAGGACACGGATGCGAAGGTGGTTGAAGCGGCGAAACGGGCACTTGAGTTAATCGGTGAACCCTGAGTCCGGTTAGCCGGCCCCGAGCGCGAGCGACGTGGCAAGCTAATCCGTCGCTCGCGCTCCGGGCTGGGTGTGAGCCGCAGGTGTGGACGGCTCAGTCTTAAACGGTGCGGTGGTCTGGCCACACCCAGGCCACTTAATCCTACCCGTGCGGGGCCGTCCCCGTGCGGAAACGCTTGCTCGAAGCTCCCGGAAGGGAGCCTATGCAGCCAGCAGCGGTCGGCAACGGCCGCTGACGGAGGGGCCAGGCAAGCGTAGCTCGGGAGGGGTCACGTTTCGGCCGGGTCGGTAGGCCACGCTCTCCAGCCTGCCGAAGCCTCGCGGAAGAGGAACCGTCCTCTTCCCCTCGCAGCATCCACGACGGTCGGCGCTGCGAACCGACACGGTGACTGGTGATCTCGCCTGGGCACAACGGCTGACCACACTGACCGGTGAAAGTCCCACGCCGTCCCGGCTCACGCCGGGTAAGCCGGACCCATAAGCACTGCGAAACGGTCCGGGCACGCGGCGGTGCGAACGTCTCTCCCCAACGAGACGCCGCTTCAGGGATGGCAGCATCTCCAGAGTAGCCCGCCCAGGGGCGAAAGGAGGTTCCGTGTTCGCGGAGGCACACGCCCGCAGGACCATGAGGACAGTTAGTCCCCTCGGGACGGCACGATGACCGCTCGGCCCTCTTCCGAAACCCGCTGGGCTGGCTAAGAAACATCCTCCACGGGCCTGTAGGCCGAACGCCTCCAGGGTCTCGGTTTCATGGGGTTCCATCGGAAAGGGCCTAGCGTGGCCAAGATCAAGCACCATTCGTTGACGGGACGGATCACCCTGCCCCTGCTGCACCGCGCCTTCCGCAACGTCCGGCGGAATCGGGGGGCGGCGGGAATTGACAAGGTGAGCATCGCGGCCTTCGAGATCAATCTTGAAGACAACCTGCTCGCCCTGATGCGCCGCCTGAAGGACGGGTCTTATCAACCCCTCCCCTTGCGTCGTGTCCATATTCCCAAGGGGCCGGGCCAGACGCGTCCGCTGGGGATCCCCGCCGTCCGCGACCGGGTGGCCCAGGAGGTGGTTCGCCTCCTCCTGAGCCCGCTCTTCGAGCGGCTGTTTCACGAGGATTCGTATGGGTTCAGGCCGGGCCGCAACTGCCATAGGGCCGTGCGCAAAGTCCTGGAACTCCATCAGCAAGGGCACACCCAGGTGCTCGACGCTGACATCAAGGGGTTCTTCGACAATTTGCCGCACGCCGTCATCATGGCCGGCGTGGCCGCGGAAGTGGCCGACGGCACCATTCTCGATCTGGTCGAGCGATTTCTCAAGGCCGGGGTGATGGAGGAGGGCGTGTTCCAACCGACCACGGGCGGCACGCCTCAGGGAGGGGTCATATCCCCCTTGCTGGCCAACATCGCTCTCAACAGCCTCGACTGGCAGCTCCACGACGCCGGCTACCGCTTCGTGCGTTATGCCGACGACTTCGTGGTCCTCTGCCGGACCGCGGTTCAGGTCCAAGAGGCACACGCCTTGGTGCAACGTCATCTGACCTCCCTCGGACTCACCCTGAGTGCCGAAAAGACCAAGACGACCCAGTTCCGGGACGGCTTCGCTTTCCTGGGCTTCGCCATCTCGGCCTGGAGTGTCACGATGCGTCCCAAGTCGGTGGAGAAATTCAAGGGCAAGGTCCGCGAACTGACGCCCCGGCACCACAACCTGGACGCATCGGTCATCAAGAAACTGAACTCGGTCATTCGGGGCACGGCGAACTATTTCGCCACCTCGTTTTCCCACGTCGGCAACCTCTTTCGCGGCTTGGACCGCTGGATGCGCATGCGTCTCCGGTGTATGAAGTACCAGCGTAAAAGTCGCGCCGACAACGGGCGGTTTCGGCTGGTCTATTTCCGTCGCTTGGGTCTTGGTTCCTTGTCCGAGTTCCGGCCTGCTCCGTTGTAGGAGACCGTGCATCCTCCCCGCAAGGGGCAAGCGTCATGGCGTCGCCCGGTGCCCGAAAGGGGCACGCCGGTAAATCGGGGGAATTAACCCCCGTGCGACAACGGGGAGGGAGGGGAATGGCCCCCTCCCTTACCCACTTTGGGTTGGATGTTATTTCCAGATAATGCTGCCGACCGCTCGTCTGACCTGGTCGCGCGCCGTCGTGTCCGTCGGGGCAAACAGGCCGCAGAAGAAATAGGTCCGCTCGCCGCGTCGGATGGCGACTACTTCCTTGATTCGCTCGTACTTACCGGAACGGCCGGTGAACGCCCACCGGCGGGCCGGCGTTCCGTGGACCTCAAGCGACTCCGGCCCCGATTGCAGACGCCAAGCCGTCACGCCGTTGGAGCCTTCGGCCAGGTAGGCTGTCAGATCGAGTGTTTCCGGTAGATCCGCCAGCGTCACCTCCAGCACGGCTGTTTGTTCAGCACTCGGATGAAGGTAGGCGACGAGCACGCGCTCCTTCTGAGCCTTGCCCGCGGGAACGTCGGCCCGGATCCCTTGGGACCACCCCTCCGGCAACAGGAAGCGGAAGCCTTCACGATCGTTCTGGTAGATCGGCGCGTTGTCCAGGGCGGGAGCGTGGGGCCGCGGGTTACAGCCAGCCAGCGCGAACCAGCCGACGGCAAGGGCCAGACAGCGGTTTACGTTTCGCCCGAATCGTAAACGGAGACGCGGATCGTGCCTAATAACTTGCCGCACTGACCGTCTCCCCTCCCGCGATCGTCCCCAGCGCTTGCAGGATCGTCGGGTCCATGCCGATCGCCAGACCGTGGACTGAGCCGTCGGCGAACACGAAAAAGACGACATTTCCATGCGGGGAGAAGAAATCGTACGGCTCGGAGTTCGGATCGTTGAGCGACTTGCTGCCCGCCCGCGCCATCACGAGGACCTGCGACGGCTCGACGATGGAAGTGTAGACAGGAGCATCCGCCGATGTGCGGCAGGACGAGTTCGAGATGACTCCCGGCCAGGTGCCCTGTGCCAGTAGACAGGCGCGTTCGCCGACGGCCACGGTGTTGCTGGTCCCGTCGGACACGTCGGCGATACGAACGTGGCTGTTGCGGCTAAACAGGCCATTGCCCCCGTCCGGGTCGTACGTAATCAGCCCCAGAGCCCCGTAGCAGGCGGCGTAGCTGCTGGTGGCGACGTTCACCAGTTGATTGCCCCAGGGATCCTGGACCATGAACACTCCGGTCAGCAGATCGGACGGGCACGTGTAGATGCCCAGGGTCGTGGTGCGAGGGCCGAGGTTGCTCGGACTTTCAACGGCGAGTGTGAAGTCGATCTGATTGAAGAGGTTGTCCTGTTCGATGTAGGGCAGCAACAGGGCGGCCCAGCCCCAGCCCGGGGCTTCCGGATCGGCGGTGTACACAACAAGCCCCCCGCCCGACGGCGCCGGCCAACTGATTCGATCGATCCTGGTGGCGATCGCCCGACTCGCTTGCGCTGCCGGAGCTGCCGGTAGCGGCACCAGCGGCCCGACCGCGACTGGTGTATAGAGGTAACCGGCCGGAAACGATCCCTGAATGTCGTGATAGGCGTTCAGGGCCAGCCCGATCTGCTTCAGGTTGTTTCGGCAATTGCTTTGGTTGACCGCCTCGCGTCCCTTCTGGATGGCCGGCAGCAGCAGGCCGATCAGCACCGCGATTATGGCGATGACGACCAGCAACTCGATCAGCGTGAAACCAGGACGAGCACGATGCTGGTGCATGAGACTTCTCGGTATTAAAAGGAGCTGCCGTCGATTGGGTTCCCGTCGTCGGCGAAGTACAGGTTCATCAACGGGAAGTTGGTCATCGTCGGTTTGTTGCAGTTCGCCTGCGTCGGGTCGGTCGGGATCGTGCTGCGAAGGAAATGAACCGAGCCGTCGCAGAACAGGAAATTTGCCCCTCCGGTGTGCATGCTGGACCAGGCGTAACTGGTGCAGTTGGTGGCCTTGTCTCCGCCGGCAACCGCGTTGGCGGCATAGGCCGTTCCTCCGGCGTAGGGGGTGTTGATCGGCCAGGTCGGCCGTCCGACTACGGATGAAACGGCAGTGGCAGTATCGCGCACCGCCCAGTTGGCACAACCTGGTTCGTCATGTCGCGCTCGCCGAGCATGATCGTGTTACTGAGGCCATCGGTTATATTCGCATTCGTGTACATCGAGCCGCCGTCGCTGATCGGTTCGCTGCACGTGTAGTTGCTCTTCGCGTAACCGCTGAAGTAGTTATTGATGTTCGGCGAGGGGTCCGATGGGCAGAGATAGATCCGCAACGGCTCGATGGTGAACACCGTGATTGAAGCCGTCGTCGTCCCAGTGTCGGGACTGAGGGCCGCGTACATGTTAGTCTGCTCGACGTACGGCAGAATCCAAACTCCCCAGGCCCAGTTCGTCCCGCTCGGGGCTTTCGAGAACGCCGGGGGATAGTAACCGATGATGTTATAATAGCTCTGATAGGCCAGGCCCATCTGCTTGAGGTTGTTCTCGCACTGGTTGCGGGCGGCGGACTCGCGGACCTTCTGGACCGCCGGCAGCAGCAGGCCGATCAGCACGGCGATGATCGCAATCACCACCAGCAATTCGATAAGCGTGAAGCCGGTGCGAAGACGAGGACTCGCTTTCATGGTAATCTCTTGAGTCGCGAAGCGGCGGTCGGCGCGCTCCGTTTGCCGTGCTATGAATCCTGTACGGGCTAAGACGCGGGTTCCACACCTCGTTGGAAGCTGGGTCGAGTCTCCGAGACTCACCGCTTTGGAGTCAGCCGCTCCGGTGGGTCTCAAAGACTCGATCCACCCAATGGGTAAATGAACCCGCGTCTCTCCCGCAATGAAGGCACATATTACCCAGATTAGCTTTCTCTGTGTTCAGTTGCAACGAATTTTCCTGACGGAACGACGTCCGCTCATGGCGGCTTGCTTGCGCAACCGCTAAACTCAGCCTCGCGTTGTATCGCGATCATGCGGCGGTCCGCCCGCGCTGCGGTCCTTTGCCTTCTTCTGTCTGATCCTGTTCCTCGCTTGCTCCGATGCCGACGAGAAGCCTGTCTCCTCCGGACCTGATGCGCCATTGCCTCCCCACCTCGGCACTGACATGGAGTTCATGGCCCTGAAAGGCAACGGCAACGGCGGTGTAGCCGTCGACACTCTTGATTCAACACTCTCTTGCCGAGTACCGCTTTCCAAACCACAAAACCGTCGGTGTCCTCGATCACCAGTTCAGGTGAAGATTTGCGACCGACAACTGCCGCAGCTGGGGTTCGCACCAGAGCGGTTTCCCTTGATTCAGGAAAGATCCTGCATCGAAGTTTGGTAGTGCGATTGGCGGGATGGCAATCAAAATATTTTACATGTCTCCTCTAGCCAAGAACAGGCGGATCGGCTACGATGCTGCAACTGGGACTCGTGAACGGACCATGGCCGCGATGTCGTAAGACCCATCCTTCCAGAAGTCTTTCCCGCTTTCCCATCTCCGCAGGACGAACGCCGTCCGCGGATAGACGCCGTTCCATTGGGGGGGACGGCTGATTCACTGTTTCTTTCCGGGAGGCCCTTTATGGGCAAGAAGTTGTATGTCGGGAACCTGCCCTACACGGTGACCGACAGCGAGCTGCAGCAGATGTTCGAGGCGCATGGCGGCCGTGACTTCTGCGCAAGTCATCATGGACCGGGAGACCGGTCGCTCCAAAGGCTTCGGCTTCGTGGAGATGGGAAGCGACGCCGAGGCCCAGGCGGCCATCACGGCGTTGAACGGCCAGCAAATGGGCGGACGGCCGTTGACTGTCAATGAGGCCCGTCCGAAAGAGGGCGGCGGCGGTGGCGGCGGTCGCTCCGGCGGCGGCGGTGGCCGCTCCGGTGGCGGCGGCTACGGTGGCGGCGGTGGCGGCCGCTCCGGCGGCGGCGGCTACGGTGGCGGCGGCGGTGGCCGCTCCGGCGGCGGCGGCGGTTACGGCGGCGGTGGCGGCGGTCGCTACTAAACGCATCATGAACACGACCCCGTTCGTCTTCTCAGGCGAACGGGGTCGTTTCGTTTCCAGACCGATTGTTTAGCCGCGAGCTTCTGCGAGCGCTGCTGCTCAGCGCTCGCAAAAGCTCGCGGCTAAACAATGGTCAATCGTCATCCTCACGCGGCGGTTTGGCCGGTTTCGTCTCCTTCTCTTCCTCCTGCGCGGCGAGGACCGTCGTCGCGATCGCCGGGTCTGCCTCGACCCGCAGGCTCTGCGCATACTCCTTGCCGTCCACCGTCAGCACGATGCGATACATGCCGACCGCCGCCATGCCGCCGCGCCCCGGACCGAACCTCCCGCCGCTGCGTGTCAGGTCCCACGTGACTCGGTGCAGACCCGGGTCCTTTTTCGCCTCCAGCGTCTTCACCGTCTGGCCGGTGAAGTCCACCACCTTCAGACTCACGCTCTTTTCGGCCTTCTTGCCCAGCGCGTAGTAGATCTCCGCCCCCGACAGCGGGTTTTCGCCGACGAAGTGCCGGCTGCCAGTGCCGTAAATCGAGCCGCGCTCCGGTTCGCCACGCCAGCGCATCGCCGCCGCCGGCTCGAACAATTTCACGTCCTCCTTCGACGTGTCCGGTTTCATCTGCCGGATCGCCGATACGTCCAACACCCACAGGCTGCGGCCATGCGTCGCCGCCACCATTTCGCCTGCCGTCGGGTGCTGCGCCAGGTCATGGACCGCCACCGTCGGCAGGTTGTTGTTAATCTTCGTCCACGCTTTGCCGCGGTCCAGAGAGGCGAACACGGCGAACTCGGTTCCCAGGTAGAGAACGTCCTCGTTCTTGATGTCCTCGCGCAGGCAGCGCGTCGAACCGGTCGGCAGGTTGCCGCGCAGCGACTTCCAACTCTCGCCGAAGTCCTCGGTGACGAAGACGTAAGGCTCATCGTCGTCGGAGCGGTGGGCGTCGAGGACGACGTAACAGCGACCCTCTTTGTAGCGCGACGGCTCCAGCGTCGCCACCCAGCGCGGGCCGGGGATGATCTTCTTCTCGATCATCGTGTCGGTCAGGTTGATCCACTTGGTGCCGCCGTCGCGCGTCACCCACAGGTTGCCGTCGTCGGTGCCGGCGTACAGCACGTCGGGGTTGCGCGGCGACTCGGCGATGGCCGTGCCGCTGCCGCGCTTCGTCCGCGTGATCTCCGGCGAGATGACCTTCAACTCCGCGCCCTGTTTCAGCGAGCGGAAGACGTAGTTGCCGGCACTGTAGAAGATGCGCGGATTGTGCGACGACAGGATGAACGGCGTGTTCCAATTGAAGCGATAACCGGGCTGCCCCTGCGACGGGATCGGCCGGATGCGTCCTCCTTCGCCAGTGCGCAGGTTGCGGCGCACGATGTTGCCGTCCTGGCTCTCCCAGTAGACCAGATCGGGATCGTTCGGATCGACGCGGCATACAAAGCCGTCGCCGCCGCCGACCACGATCCAATCCTCGTTGATCGGACCCCGGCCGGAGAGTCCGTTGCTCGGGCCGCCCCAGCTGCCGTTGTCTTGCAAACCGCCGAAGGCCCGATACGGTTTGCTGCTATCCAGGGCGACGTGATAGAACTGGCCGATCGCCATCGTGTTCAGGAAATCCCAGTGATCCATGCGGTCGTAGGTGGCGTAGAAGCCGCCGTCGCAGCCGACGATCATGTGCCGGCCATCCCGTGGGTCGATCCACAGGGCGTGCTGGTCGGGATGAACGCCGTTGGCGCCGTCGTCCTTGAACGTCTTGCCGCCGTCCTTCGAGCGGTACAGCGAGATGCCGAGGACGTAGAGATATTTCTCGTCGCTGGGATCGACGCGAACCTGGCTGAAGTACATCGGCCGCGGATTGACGCTGTTGATGCGCGTCCACGATGCGCCGCCGTCGGTGGACTTGTAGACGCCGCCGTACTCCTGGCCGTCCTTGCCTTGCAGGTTCTGCACGTTTTCACGCTGCCCACCATACCAGAAACTGTACGGCCGCAGTGCCGTCGGTCCGCCGGTGCCGCCGGGTTGCGTTCGCTCGGCCAGGGTGACGACAATCTCCTTCGTCTCCTTGTCACGGACGACTTGCAGAGTGATCTTGTCGCCGGCCTTTTTCTCGGTCAGCATCTCGGTCAGATTGCGATAGGTCTTCACCGGCTGCTTGTCGAGCGTCTTGATGACGTCGCCGACCTTCAATCCCGCCTTGCTGGCTGGACTGTCCTCCTGGATGCGCAGGAGCTTGGCGCACCCCGCCCTCCGCGTCCTCACCGGCCGCGCCCAACATGCCGCCGCCGGCCCGTCCGCCCGGTTGCCGTCCAGGTTCCCTGTCCGGCCCCGCCGCCGCTCGGTCTTCCAGCGTTACCTCCAACTTCAGCGTCTCCGTGCCGCGCAACACGGTCAGCGACACCTTGTCGCCGCTCTTCTTGCCCTGGATGCGATTGACCAGTTCCTGGTAGTTCGGCACATCGTCCTTGTCGGCGGTCTTGATGACGTCGCCGTCCTTGAGTCCCGCCTTGGCCGCTGGCGATGCCGCGGTCACACGGGTGATCTTCGCCCCGCCGCCTTCCATGTCCTCACCCTGCACGCCGAGGAAGGTCGTCCGCGGCGGCGTGCCCATGCCGATCTTCGCGGTGTCGATGATGGCGTACACGGTCTTCGGATTCTTGCGATAGAAATCGAGACCGATTCGGCCCATGTCGCAGGTCGGCAGCCCCTTGACGACGCGATCCCAGGTCTTGCCGCCGTTTGTGGTGCGGTAGATGCCGCTCTTCGCTCCCCATTTCGTGATTGGATCGTATCGGTCGTAACCTTCCGCAACCGGCACCGCATCGCCGGGATGGCTGTCGAAGCCGTCGCGCTTCCGTTCCCACGCCGCCGCCAGCAGGGTCTCCGGGTCGGACGGGTCCATCTGCAAGTCGATGACGCCGGTCTTGTCGTCGAGAGTCAGGACCTTGTTCCACGTCTTACCGCCGTCGATCGTCTTGTAGACGCCGCGGTCCTCGCTGGGACCATAGAGCCGGCCGAGAGCGCCGACATAAACGACGTCCGGATTCTTCGGATGCACAGCGAGCCGGCCGATCTGGAACGTCTTGTTCAATCCCATGTTCTTCCACGTCTTGCCGCCGTCGATCGATTTGTAAACGCCGTCGCCGTAGGAGACGGAATTGCGCGGGTTGTTCTCGCCAGTGCCGACCCAGACGATGTTGCGATCCGACTGCGCCACGGCCACGTCGCCGATCGAGACGGTCGCTTCCTTGTCGAACTGGTGGGCGAAGGTGACGCCGTTGTTGGTCGTCTTGAGCAGCCCGCCGGACGCCGTGGCGACCCAGTAGGTGCTGGGGTCCGCCTCGAACACGGACAGCGCGACGATGCGCCCACCCATCGCTGCCGGGCCGATGCCGCGCCAGTGCAGCGTCTTCACCCAGCTGTCGGGCAGACTCGCTTCCGTCTTTACCACGGGCGGCGTGTCTTCCGCCTTACGCAACTCGGCGAGCTTCTTGTTCAACGCGGCGATCTGTTTTTCGAGGTCGGCGATCTGCTGTTCGTGCGTGATCGCCGTTTCTTCGGTCCGCGACGGGCCGGGGATGGCGATGAGGAGGCCGAAACCTGCGGCGAGCAGGCCGCACGCCAGGCGCCCTCCGGAAAAGAGCTTGCGGAGATTCACGATAGGCCCTCGCATCAATAGGTGTTGCTTGCAAGCAAACGGCGTCCGTGGAGTTCATGCCGCGAAGTGCATCCTGACCGCGCGATGGGTAGAGTGATGTTGAGGATACCGGCTTCTGCGGGCGATGCCAATAAAAAGTGCCGATTGTGCGGGTTGCGGGGAGTGGGAAAGGGCTGCGGGTGACGGTTCTGTCGATTCGCCGCTTGCGGCTTAGCAAAGGCTACCATGCGCGTCTTCGTCTGGGAATACTGCTGTGCCATCGGTCCCGACGCGCCGGAATCGCTTCGGCGCGAAGGCCGAGCAATGCTTTCGGCCCTGATGGCGGACTTCGCGCCTGTCCCGGCGTCAAGGCGGTGACCGTGCCGGACGGCCTGGCGATCGAGGAGGAAGCGGACCATTTTCGTCGCCTGGCCCGGTCATGTGATTGGACGCTGGTGATCGCCCCGGAAAGCGACGGCGTGCTCTTCGACCGCTGCCGCGTCGTGGAAGAGGAAGGCGGCCGGCTGCTCGGTCCCAACTCCGCGGCGGTGCGGTTGACCGGCGATAAGTTGGCACTGGCGAAACACCTGGCGGAACACGGCATCCCGACACCCGCTTGCGAGCTGCTGCGGTCCGGACAGGTGCCGACGATGTCGTTCCCGTCGGTGTGTAAACCGCGGAACGGCGCCGGATCGCAGGCAACCTCTCTGATCCACGATGCGGACGAGCTGAGAGCGCTGTGTCATGCAGGCGCAGTCGGAGGGCTTCTCGGGTGATATGATCGTGCAGCCATTCGTCTCGGGGTTGGCGGCGAGCGTGGCGTTCCTCTGCGGCCCAAGCGGGAATCTCACACTGCCGGCAACGGAGCAGCATTTGTCCGATGACGGCCGCTTCCATTACCTCGGCGGCCGACTGCCGCTCGCGCCGGAGTTGGCCGAGCGGGCCCGGCATCTGGCGGGGTGGGCAGTGGCGTCCGTGGCGGGACTGCGCGGCTACGTTGGCGTCGATCTGGTGTTGGGTGAGACGGTCGAAGACGACGCGGCGATCGAGATCAATCCGCGGCTGACGACGTCCTATGTCGGCCTACGAGCGCTGGCGGAAAGCAATCTCGCCGAGGCGATGTTGGAGGTGGCGGCCGGCGGTGCAACTCGGAAGCTGACGTGGCGTCGGGGACCAGTGGTGTTCGCGGCTTGCGGTTGAAACTTGACACGGCCGGAAAAAGTTGGTTGACATGAGTCGTCCGCTGCGTCTAACATGAAAAAAAATGGCGATGGAGTTCGCCGAAACCGCCTCGCACGCCGGGGCTGATAACTCCTACCAGGCCGGATCTCGGTCGGGGGGAGTGCGCGACAGACCCCGCCGGGAATCGTTCTCGGCGGGGTCTGTCGCGTTTGAGGGAGGTGACTCTTGCGCATGTTCGTCCAGATCGTCCTGGTGGCGTTTGGTTCGTCCGTCGGCGGGCTGGCTCGCTGGGGCGTGGGCTTGGCGGCGGCCCGCTGGTTCGGGACGGCTTGGCCCTGGGGGACGTTCATCATCAACGTCAGCGGCTGCCTGTTCCTGGGTTGGTTCTCCACCCTGATTGGCGACCGCCTTCTGCAAGGCGCCGGCTGGCTCGACGCCGATCAGCTGCGACTCATGATCGCGGTCGGGTTCACCGGGGCGTACACGACCTTTTCGACCTTCGAGTATGAAGCCAATGGCATGTTGAAGGAAGGCGATGGTTTCGCTGGCTTGACCTACATCCTGGCCAGTGTCTTCCTGGGTCTGGTAGCGGTGCGGCTCGGCGTCATTCTGGCCCGCTGGCGCTGAGGAGAGAAGTCATGAAACTGGAAGGTGAACAGACGCTCCTGCGCGTCTACCTGCGGAACACCGACAAACAGGGGTGGTTCTCGCCCCCGGCCGCCGAGAGTCTGGTCCAGAGGGCCCGCCGGGAGGGTCTGGCCGGGGCCACCGTGCTGCGCGGCGTCTATGGCCTCGATGTCACGGGAAAGCTGCTCGAAGGCAGTTCCACCTGGGCGTTGGCCGATCATGTCCCCGTCGTCGTGGAGATCGTGGACAGGCGCAAGCCATTGGACACTTTCTCTCGGTAGTCGAACAGATCGTGCTGCAAGGAATGGCGACCCTGGAGCGGGCGCATGTCGTCTTGTATCGTAGGGGCGGTCGTGCCGCCACCGCAGCCGGTGGCCTGGCGTTGCCCGGCCCCATCACCCCTCTTTCAACCTTGCCCACGCCCGAGGAGTTCCCTGCCATGAGACTCAGTGAAACCGGCCAACTCGTCCGCGTGTTCATCGGCGAATCGGACACCTGGCAGGGACAACCCTTGTACAAGGCCATCGTCCTGAAGGCGCGGCGAATTGAACCTGGCCGGCGCGACGGTCCTGAAGGGGCCGATGGGATTCGGTGCCAACAGTCTCGTCCACACGTCCAAACTGCTGGAGCTGTCCACGGACTTGCCGATCATCGTGGAGATCGTGGACAGCGCGGAAAAGGTCCAAACCCTGCTGCCCTTCCTGGACGAAGTCGTGGCCGAAGGGCTGATTACGGTTGAAGAAGTGCGCATCCTCAAATACCGCCACAACGAGGCGAAAACTCGGCCGCAAGGGTAGCTCGCAAATCTATGAAGGGCGTCTCGACCCGGACTACCGCACGACTTCCAGCTTCGGCAAAGCCGCCTTCAACCGGTTTACGGCCACATCGCTGACACGGTTGCCCTGGATTTCCAGGCGTTTCAGCTTCTTGAGACCGGCCAGATGATCGAGCGCCGCGTCGGTGATCTGCACGTTCTGAGCGATCAACACTTCCAACTCGGTCAGGCGGCCGATCGGTCGGAAGCCGTCGTCGCCGACCGGACCGGCGTACAGCCGCAGCACCGTAAGGCTGGGAATCTCGCTGGCGTACTTCACCCCCTCCGCGGTGACGAGGCCGTCGAACAGGTCGAGTTCGCGCAGCTGTTTCATGGCCCGGAGCGGCGCGACCGCAGCGCCGGTGGCCAGCCGGCTACCGAGCTGGATGCGTTTCATGTTCGTCAATCGGGCGAGATGCTCGGCACCTTTGTCCGTGAAGTGCGTGTGGACGATCTCGATCCGTTCCAGGCTGGTCAGCCGGCAAATCTGCTCCAGCCCCGCGTCATTCACGCCGGACGAATGACAGTTCAGATTGAGAAGGTTTTTCAACCCGCCGAGGTCTTTGAAACCCTCCCCCGTGCATTTTGTCGAGGCGATCAGCAGCTTTTGCAATCCGGTCAGCTCGCGGAGGTTCCCCAGGTGCTCGTCCGTCACGAACGTCAGCGTGAGGTTGAGCGATTCAAGTTGTTTCAGCGTGCCGACGTACTTCAGCCCCGGCCCCTTCACGGCGGTGATGGAGACGTCGAGCGTGCGGACGTCGAGCAGGCCACGGAGCCGTTCCAACCATTCGTCGGTGATCCGCTCGTTTTTCACGCCACTCTTGATCGCAATCGAGTGGTCGCAGAGGTCCACGCCGGTGAGTTTGTTGAACAACCGCATCGGCTCCTCGCCGACGAGTTTTCGCAGCCACGGTGGGCCGTCCGGCTCGACCGTCGCCGCGGCCTTGACTGTCTCCAGGTCCTTGAGGAGCCGGCGTGTCCTGGCATGGAGAACGGCGGCCCGCTCGATGTCCGGCAGGAGTTTCTGCATTCGCTCCCGGAGCGCCGCCTCGCCGAGTTGCGCGGCCAACACCTCGTGTTGTTTCCGCAGCGCGTCGTCGAAGCGATCTTTGCCGGTGGCGTCCCAGGCGATCGCGGTGGTGAGGAGTTGCTTGAGGATCGTCACATCGGCGGCGCTGGCGGGGAGAGTGTCGTCGGCTCGGGAGCACCGCAAGCTCGGGAGAAAGCCCATGCACAGGACTATCACTGTCGGCAAGACCTGAGTTCTATGGGAGGACATGGTTGCGTTCCTTTCGTATCTCGCTTGGGGGGCGGTCGGTTCCTTTTTTCTATCGCTTGACGTGGTCGGATGGAAAGTCCGGCGAGGTGACCGCTCCTCTACGCTGCTGAGGGCCTCCCGCCGGGTCGTTCCGTCGGTTCGGCGGGAGGCGGCTTCGTGCGGACGAATGGAGAGTTAACGGGACGCGGGTGATGGGTGTAGGGGAGATATGCATAAGCGACAACGCGTGCCGAATGCGTTTGACGTTGCGAGACCGGGGTGATACCATTCGAACCAACTTCCTTACCTGCGTGTGATCTCAGATGATTACAAACCTTTTCCGCGATCGACACATACGAGACTAGCTGTTTCAAGATCTCGATCTCGCTGCGGTCGGCCTAAAGAGGATATCGATAACCGGAAGAGGCCCATTCGCCGAGGCGGAGTTCGATCAGTTCCTGCGGGACAAGGGAATCGAGCCGAAACCGATCACAGGTGCAACGGCGGTGCTCGTCTTAGGACGAAGAGACTGGAACGAATCCGAGTTGCACAAGCTACTACAGCTGCGATCAGGGAAGAAGCTCAGGGTGTATTCGCAGGAGATGCTGCTTGCGTTCTTCCTGAAAGGAGATGATCCACTCAAATCAGACAGCGACGTGCTTGAGCGAGTTGGCAAGGGCCATAATGCCCTCGACTACCTTTCCGAGATCGGGTTCGACTGGCCGACTACAGAGGTCTACGGCGGTGGCGGGTCAGAACTGACACCTGACTGGTTGAAGCTTGGCTTCCTTCGGGGGCTCGGGTACTCAGTGGGACGCTCTGGAGGGTTGGAGGAGGAGCGACGCCAGCTACTCGCGCAAGCCTCCAGGATGAGGCGGCTCCCAGCCGCGTTCCCGTCTTGGTATCGTGACGAATGGGGGCGTTCAAGTTCCTCGTTGCGCCTTCAAAAGCTAGTGCAGACTATAGCCGCCCTATGTCGGAACGCGAAGCGCAGACTTCAACACAACATGGAGATGGAGATGGCGATAGGCGAATGGGACGACGATCTGGATTGGCTGCGCGTTACGTACTTTGAAGGCCGCTACCAATTCGAGTGGCCAAAAACCGAGGTCTGGTGAGCGCCACAACGCGACGACACGAAGAAAGGGTATAAAGCATGGCACTGATTTTCTGTGAGGTTTCTGAGGGACTGCGAAAATCCGAGGCCACGGTCAAGCTGACGACCTACGATGGGCGCCCGGAGTTCCTGCCGGTTGACCGCGGCCTGGTCACCGAGGACGGAGGCCGATTCTATCTCTCCGTTGGGTTGATCCACATTAGCAAAGACAAGGACGCCGCGTTAGTGGCATTGCCCGTGGAAGCGGACTCCGGGGCGCATCGCGTGTGGGTGAAGCTCGACCATCTGAAACGACCGAAGGACTCCCCGGCATGATCCTTTCCGACCGGGAGGTGCGGGCCGCCATCCAACGCAAGGTCATTTGGGTGACGCCGTGCCCGCCGGCTACCGACAAGCGCTGGTCGGCCACCACTTTGGACCTGACCCTTGACACCGAGATTCGCCCGTGGAAAGCGCTCGGCGGCGCCGGCGTCGACGTGACCATCGACCCATCCAGCCCGGAGTTCAACTCGAACGAACTAATCCGAGACCGGACGCAGCCGCAGTCCTGTGACGGAGATGGCTACGTTGTCCAACCCATGACGCTTGTTCTCGGTTGGACCCTGGAGCAGGTCAAGCTCCCGAACGCCTCGCGGATCGGCGCCCGGGTGGAGGGCAAGAGCAGTCTGGCGCGCATCGGACTTGGCATTCACATCACCGCTCCGACGATTCACCCAGGGTTCGGCGAGAAGGCCGACGATCCGAACTTCCCTGGCTCACAGATCCGTCTGGAGATCTGGAACATCAGCCCGCTCAAGATTCGGCTCAAGAAGGGAATGCCGATCTGCCAGATCATCTTCGAGGAGATTCACGGCATTCCCGAGGGTCCGTACACCGGCCAGTTCGCTCTCCAGGGACCAGTCTGATCGATCTCGACACCGCGCCTTACCATTCGTCCTTGTCGTTGCGAGGTGCATCCCACGCGCAGTCCGGGCTGCGATCACGGTGAGTACACGGTCAGTAGACCGTGCCTCAGCACGTGATTCCTGGAGAGCTCCATCAAGATGGCCCCCGCGTTGACGTGCGTCCCGCAGCAATCTAGGATGAGCTTTTGTCCTCCCTGCGGGCTCTCCATAGCGGAGGGAGAAGAATGAGCGTGTTTCGCATTGACGTTCCCAAGACGGTCCAGAGCATCTGTCTGCTCTTGAAGGCGATCAGCAAGGACAGGCTGGAATACATCTCCATCCTGAAGCTGCTTTACATCGCCGATCGCGAGAGTTTGGCCGAGAGGAGTGCGCCGATCACGGGGGATGTTCCGGTCGCCATGAGGAACGGCCCGGTGCTCAGTGCCGTCTACAGCCTCATCAACCTGGAAAGGGAAAGGGATCTTCCGCACTGGATGGAGTATCTCCACCGCGAAGACTACGACCTGCAAATGAAGAAGGATCCAGGCACGGGACTTCTCTCCCGGTACGAAGAGAAGAAGCTGACCGACGTGGCCCAACGATTCTCGAAGTTCAGCTGGAGGGATTTGGTTCGCCACACACACGACTTCGAGGAGTGGAAGATCAACAACCCGGAGGACGAAGGTGTGACTGTCCGCTCGATCTCCATCGACGACATCCTCCGCGCTGTCGGACGGGCCGATCAAGCCAAATCCATCAAGGAAGACATGGCAGCGAGTGCCTCCATGAGCGGAGCTCTTCAAGGGGGGTGACCCGAGGATGGCCCTCCGCAAGTACAGTCCCTTCTCCCCTGGAACGGTCTTTCTCCGTTCCGGTGAGGATAACCACTTCTGGGTCGTCCTATATCAATTCAGACGAAATCCACGCCGCGCCTCTCCGGATTACGGCTACCACCGAACCGGAAACCTGCGATCGCTGCGAGTCGCACGATCAGTAGACCGTACCACAGCAGGTGACTCCCGATGCTCGTCCGCTCTACGCCCGCTTGACTCTTTTTGCAAGAAGACCGATCATTGACACAAGGGCTTCTCACAATCCCCGGCGGTGAAACCGCCGGGCCGCCGGTCGCCCGCTTCTTCTCCGAGGTGACGAATGCCGACCATCGAACGGGTCAGAGCGTGGGCGGCCGACTTTGAGCGCTCGTACCCCGAGGAATTACCGGATCGCCTGCAGTGGTTTGTCCAAGAACTGGGCGTCAGCCAGAACCACCTGCTGCGACTGATGGGAGTACCCCCGGACGAACTCGAGCAGTTGGCCGAGGGCGCCGTGGACTGGCGCTGGGCCGTCGAACACTTCGGAGAGGGGCCGGCTTGTTGGGCGGAGAGCGTGATCGGCCAAGTCATCGTCCTCTACCATTACGACTGGCGTGCTCTCAAAGATCGCCTGAGCCGTCCGCTGGAGAAGGAGTTCGAATATGAGGTCGCCGAACCAGGCGGACGTTTCACCCCTTTAGGGAGTTTGCCCCCTGACCGGCGGGAGGACATCCTACTGAGTCACATCGCCCGAGGAGGGCCGGATGCCACTTTGGCCCTGATCGCTTATCTGTCGTCGTCGGAGAGTGTACCGGCACGCTCGTGACTTCCAAACCTCTGCAACCCGGTCCCGTGCGCCATGCTCTACGAAACCCCGCCGCCCGAGACCGTGTTTTACCGTGCGGCGGACCGGACGCTGCGCTGGAGCCAAATCCTCACCGGGCTGGGCGCCTTCCTCGGTAACAAGAAGACCGGGCGCTACCACGGGTCCCGCCAACGGACGGTGTATGCGGCTTCGGACGCGCTCGTCGCCATCACAGAGGCCGCCTATTACGAGGCTCTCGGGCAGCAGTGGCGGATCGGGACGTCACTGCTCCCGCAAGCTCACCTCCTCCCTCCGCTCACAACGGCCTCGTTCCGACTCTGGGCTTTTCGCCTCGACCCACCGCCCACGGTGATTGAGCTGGAGGACCCGGGCGCCCACCCGATCTTCAACCACCCGCCGTTCGTCCTCCGCAACCCCACCGCAAACGACTACCGGCCCACCCAGGATCTCATGGATGCCGTGTTCAACCTGCCGGCGAATGCCGCGGGGCAGAAAGCATGGGGAGTGAAGGCCCCTTCGGTCAGGACGCCGCGGGTATCTCTGACCGCGCCGGTTCGTGGTTATATCCCTTCCAGTATGCCTTCATCGTCCAACCCCAGCAGCAGCGACTGCCCGCCGCGCAACTCGGCAGCTGGAACCTGGAGGTTGAGTTTTTCGACCAGGACACCCAGGCTCCGGTGACGGCGCATACCGCGTTGGTTGACTGGCAACGCCCACGGTTCAAACTTGTGCCCCGTGCCGGCGCCCCGGCGATCCCTGCCTTTGCTGGGCGTCCCGGAGCAGTAGCCTATCCCCCAAACGTGCCGCACCCGATACAGATCAACTACGCCTGAGCGGAATACATCGCGGAGAAGAAATGGCTTTACGCTTCTCATTCATCTGCAATCCCTTCAGACGAAATCCACACTGCGACTCCCCGGATCGTGGCTGCCACCGAACCGGCAACCTGCGATTACGGCGAGTAGCACGCTCAGTATCAGCATGTGACTCCCGCAGCGCCCATCAGGATGGCCCCACGTTGACGTGCGTCCCGCAGGTCTGAGTTCATCCAGGTCGGATGGACGTGGAGCGTCCGGCAGTCCTCTTGGCTCTCATATTCCCCTTTCCCCGCTCGGAATCTCACTTGTCGCGCTCGACCACCGGGCGTCCGAAGTAGTCGTTTGGTGGTTCCTTGCCCGCACCGATGGCCCCGATGTAGGAGCCTGCCCCGTCGGCCGGGTCGCCGGCGTCAACAAGCGGTGATCCCTGCGCCGGAGTATACGCCGCCCGGTAGTAGGCCAGGATTTGCGCCACCGTCACCTTGCGCGCCCGGATATCGTCGTCGCTATAGGGAAAGCGCTTCGGCAGCGGCCCGGTAAACTTTGGCCCTGCTTGGGCGTCCCTGTCGCCGCCAACCGGGACGTCGTGGCGGGCGAAGCCGGCATCCGTGCGCTCGGTCTTGCCCTGGACGCTCAGGGCGTAGTTCTGCTTCTCACGGGCATCGGGGTTGTGGAAGAGGTTGTAATCGGCGTAGCCGAGACGGGTCGGACCGGGAGCAGTCTTCTTCTCGGTGAAGCCGGGGCGGATCGTGGCGGTACCGTTGGAGAAGTTGGTCGCGTGGTTGACGAAGGCGTTGTTGCGCAAGCTGGTCAAGAACGCCTCCGACCCGACCTCGATGGCCGGAACGTGCCAGGGTCGAGCAAGTTCTTTACCGCCGCCGTCGAAGGTGTTGTTGTAGATCTGGATGTCGTCGCCCTTGTAAATCACCGCGATGGTCGAGTTCAGGTTGGGGTCCACCGTGCAGTAGCGCGCGAAGATGTTGTGGTGAATGTGCGACCCCGCCGTGGGACCGACGATGAAGTTGTGGGCGTCGGCATCGAGGACCAGGTTGTAGCGGAACTCACCCGTTATCCCGCGCACCACCCACTGGCCGTGGCGCAGAATGTTGTGCTCGACGACCAAACCAGGACAAGGCGAGACAACCGCGAGCGTGTGGACCTGGCTCCAGCGAAAACTGGGAATCTCCGTGTGGATGTAGTTGCCGCGGACGTGCATCTTGTCGCAGCGGTGGATACTGAGCGAGGCCCTCATGCCGATGAGCAGGTTGGCGTCCTCGTCCTTGTCGCCGCCGACGAGCCAGTTTGCTGGACCATCGAACAGAACGACCGACTTGGCGACGTGGTTCCCCTGGAAGAGCTTGCGGGCCGGCGATTTGCCGGCGGCGCGAAAGCCCGGCGGCGACTCGCTGGGCAGGTTCGTCACCGGGACCATCGAGCTTGCGTGCAGGGTGTTGTGGCGGAAGACGGTGGCCGAGGTCCCTTCGTTGGTCAGGTGGACGGCCCCGCAGGCATGGAACGACGAGTGCTCGATGACGATCTGATCGCCGTCGCCGGCGGCAGTCAGATCGAGGGCCGGGAGTTTGGCGCTTCCCAGGCCGCGGAACTCGCAATAGACGATGTGGACGCGCCCTTTCCAATCGCCGCGCGTGCGGATCTGCTGGGTGTTGCCGTCGAGACGGCAGGGTTTGTCGGCGGTGCCCTCAATCTCCAGAACGTCGTCGCCGGTCAACACGAGGTCCTCGCTGACCCCCAGCACCTGACCGGCCTTGAGCGTCCGCGAGGCTGCCGTCGCCGGGCCAGGCAGCAGACACAATACCAGCGCCGCAGCAAGAGGTCTTCGCATCTCCGCTCTCCCGAATTGAAACGCCGTGGGCAGGATAGTCGTCGAAGCAGGAGCTATTGGGCGAGCGGCAGGTTCTAAGTTCCCGTAGCCGAAGTCGCCAGACTTCGGGTTTGGACGCCCCACCCGAAGTCGGCAGGCTCTAAGTTCCCGTAGCCGAAGTCGCCAGACTTCGGGTTTGGACGCCCCACCCGAAGTCTGGCGACTTCGGCTACGGGTAAATCATTTCCCGCCGTTCGCCTTGTGTGAAGTTACTCTCTCGGCAGAGCGGTTGCAACGATCAAACCTGCCGTATGGCGATGTGCCGAAAAAAAGATCGGCCGCAACCGACAAGTTCACGAAACGCCAGGCCGTGTGGGATTGCCTGCCTCCGTCCGCGCCCGTATCTCACTCCTGACGGACAAACACACAGGAGGTCATCCCATGTCCACGACAACTGAAATCTACTCGCCGGGTCTGGAAGGCGTCATTGCGGGAGAGACGGGCCTCTCGACCATTGTGGACGGCCTCAGTTATCGCGGCTATCCCGTGACCGAGCTGGCGGAGAAGGCGACCTACGATGAGGTCGCCTACCTGCTGCTGCACGGCGATCTGCCGACAAGGACGCAATTCGATGCCTTCCGTAAACGAGTCACGGCGGCCCAGGCGCTGCCGGCGCCGCTGCTCAACCTGTTCAAGGCACTGCCCCCCGCCGCGACGCCGATGGACGTGATCCGCACCGCCGTCAGCGTGCTGGCCCATTTCGATCCGGAGACCGAGAACAGCTCCCACGAAGCGAATCTCCGCAAGGCGGAGCGTCTGCTCGGCCAGATTCCCGTCGCCGTCGCCGCCTTCGCCCGCATCGCCAAGGGACTGGCGCCGGTGCCGGCCCGCGCCGACCTGCCGCACGCCGCCAGCTTCCTCTACCTGCTGCGCGGCTCGGAGCCGACGGCGGACGCGGCTCATGCGTTCGACGTGTCGCTGATCCTGTACGCCGAACACGAGTTCAACGCCTCGACGTTCACGGCCCGCGTCGTCACCTCGACGGAGTCGGACCTGCACGCGGCCATCGTCGCCGCCATCGGCGCGCTGAAGGGCCGGCTGCACGGCGGCGCGAACGAGAAGGTGGTCGATCTGATCCGCGCCGCCGGCAAACCCGACCAGGCCGAGCGCTGGCTGCGCGACGCCCTGGCCCGGAAGGAGCGCGTGATGGGCTTCGGCCACCGCGTCTACAAGACCGGCGACGTGCGCGCCGGCATCTTGCACGATTACGCTCACAAGGCCGCAGCGGCCGCCGGTTTTCTGGAGCTGGAGGAAACGGCCGCTGTTATCGAGCGCGTGCTGGGAGCGGAGAAGAACCTGCACCCGAACCTCGACTGGCCGGCCGGTCGGTTGTATCACGCTCTCGGTCTGGAGGTGCCGCTGTACACGCCGATCTTCGTCATGTCGCGCGTCGCCGGCTGGGCCGCTCACGTCATCGAGCAGGCCGAGAACAACCGGCTCATCCGCCCGCGCAGTCGATACATCGGCCCGCAGCGGCGGCCGGTGAAGCCGCTGGCTGAACGCGGCGTCGTTTAGCCGCGAGCTTTTGCGAGCGCTTCGCCCAGCGCTCGCAAAAGCTCGCGGCTAAACGGTCCCACAACCTTGACGCCTCTCCGGCGCAAGCTAGAAAGGGATGGGCAATGGACGGCCCTTGCCGGCCTGTGGTCTCGCGGCCCAGGCGTTTTTTTTCGCTCAGTCAACCAATCCGGGTCGGTCCCTGACTCTCCCCTCGGCACTTTTCCGATGTGAGGCCGCCCCGGAAGGCAGGTACTCTTTCATGTCCGCTTGCACCTGTGTCGTCGGCCTCCAGTGGGGCGACGAGGCCAAGGGCAAAATTGTCGATCTGCTGACCGATCAGCACGACTTTGTCGTCCGTTACAACGGCGGAGCCAACGCCGGCCATACGGTCGTCGCCAACGGCCAGACGTTCAAACTCTCCCTGCTGCCCACCGGCGTGCTGCGGCCGCAAGTCCGGTCGGTCATCGGCAACGGCGTGGTCGTCTATCCGCCGCGCTTCCTCGAAGAGGTCGCAAACTTGCGCACGGCTGGCGTCTCCGTCGGCACGAACCTCGTCGTCAGCGATCACGCACACGTCATCTTTCCGTACCATCTGGAGGAAGAACGGCTTCAAGAGGAGGGCGGCGGCGAGCAAGCCATCGGCACGACCGGACGCGGCATCGGCCCGTGCTACGCGGACAAGGTTGCTCGCCGTCACGCCGTCCGCCTCGGCGAGTTGGCCCATCCCGATCACCTGCTGAAGCGGCTGAAAACCATTGTCGGTTATAAGAACGCTCTTCTGCGAAGCTTGTCGGCGTCGGCCCGGCAGTTCGATGCCGAGACGTTGTGCCGCGATTACCTCCGCAGCATGGAGCAAATAAAACCGCATGTCACCGATACAACCCGACTCCTGCACGACGGGTTAAAGGCCGGCAAGGCGATCCTGTTCGAGGCGGCACAGGGCAGCCTGCTCGACGTGGACCACGGCACCTATCCCTACGTCACCAGCTCAAGCAGCTCGCCGGCCGGCATCTGGAGCGGTTCGGGGGTGCCGGCGCGCCGACTCACGAGAGTCATCGGCGTCATCAAGGCCTATTCCACGCGCGTTGGTCGTGGACCGTTTCCGACCGAATTGAACGACGGCCCGGAAGGCATCGGCGAGAAGATCCGCAAGACCGGTCGGGAATACGGCACCGTCACCGGCCGGCCGCGGCGCTGCGGCTGGTTCGACGCCGTCGCCGCCCGTTACTCCGCCGCTCTGGGCGGCGTCGATGAGCTGGCCGTCATGCTGCTCGACGTGTTGAGCGACCTCAGCGAGTTGCACATCGCCACGGCCTACGAACTGGACGGCGAGCGGATCGACTACTTCCCGTCCGACGCTTTTCTGCTGGAGCGCTGCAAACCGGTGTACGAGACGATGCCGGGCTGGCGCGTGGACGTTTCCGGCGCGCGAAATTGGCCGATCTGCCCGCGGCGGCGAGGCGATACGTCGATCGGTTGGCGCAACTGCTCGAACTGCCGGCGTCGATCGTGTCGGTGGGGCCGGATCGGGTGCAGACGATTTTCATGCGGTAGTTAGCGGAGTAATCATTATGAATTCGGGCACGGGCAAGGGCACGGAGAGAGGAACCGTCGTGCCCTTGCCCGAGCCCGTTGAGATCGCGTTGCGCTTCGACGCCGCCACCCTTCAGCGTCTCGCCGACGCCGGCCTCGACCCTGCGCGTTTGCCGGACCACATCGCCGTCATCATGGACGGCAACGGCCGCTGGGCGCGCCAGCGCGGTCTGCCGCGCGTCGAGGGCCATGCGCGCGGTGTCACCAGCGTTCGCGCCACCGTCGAGGAGTGCTGTCGGCTCGGTATCGGCCAGCTCACGCTCTACTGCCTCAGCAGCGAAAATTGGAAGCGGCCGGAACGGGAGTTGAGCTTCCTGATGGCTCTGCTGGAGCAATATCTCATCGAGGAGCGCAAGGAGATTCTGAGTCAGAACATCCGCTTCAGCGTCATCGGCCGGCGTGAGGGGCTGCCCGATCCGGTGCTGAAGGAGATCGACGAAAACATCCGTCTCACGCAGGACAACACGGGCACCGGCCTCTGCCTGGCGATCAACTACGGCGGACGGACCGAGCTGATCGACGCCATGCGCAGCCTGGCCCGACAGGCGCGCGACGGCACCCTCGACCCGGATTGCATCGACGAGTCGGCGGTGAACGCCGCGCTGTACACCGCGGGAATGCCCGACCCCGACCTGCTGATCCGTACCGCCGGCGAGATGCGCGTGAGCAATTATCTCCTGTGGCAAATCTCGTATGCGGAAATCTGGGTCACCGAGAAGTGCTGGCCCGACTTCGACAAGGCGACGCTGCATCAGGCGCTGAAAGACTACGCTGGCCGCGAGCGACGTTTCGGCGGTTTGCTGGAATCCGGCGAGTGATAACCTGCGCGGCGAGCCGAGCGGCGTCAGCCGCCGGGTAGGGGGCGCGTACCCGGCCGCTTACGCGGCTCGGCTCGCCGGGTTATAAGGAGTCCGGCTCATGCGTCATTGGCTCATCACCTGTACCACCTACGGTACCTGGTTGCCTGGTGCTCGCGCCGGTTTCGTAAGCCCGGTGCATGACGAGCAAGGCAATGAGGTGATTCACAATATCCCCGGGACACCTTACGACGCCGACATGCAGGAACTGGAGGCCTTCACGCGCTCGATCATGAAGGGGCCGCCGGTACACCTCGAACAGTTTGCGGCTGACGCGATGATCCAGCAGTATCAGGAAACGGCGCGCATCCGAGTCTGGGAGCTTGAAGCGGCCAGTGTGATGTACAATCACACGCACCTGATTGTCGGCGTCGACGGCGATCCAGATCCGCAATCGATTCTGGAAACCTTCAAGAGTTGGGCAACGCGGGCAGTCAAGAAAATGCGGCCGCTGCCGCCTAATGGCACCTTCTGGACAGCCAAAGGCTCGAAACGAAAGCTGCCCGATGGCACGGCGGTTCGGAACGGTGTCATATACGTCGTGCGCAAGCAGCCGAACCCGCTGGCCGTATGGCACACGCCGAACTGGCAGTCGGTGCTTGACGAATACGACCAGGCGAGCCGAGCGGCGTCAGCCGCCGGGTAGGGGCGTGGACCCGGCCGCTTAGCATCTGAAATTTATTAACTGTCCCATTTGACCTTTTCGGCACGGAATGAGGTGGATAAGCTAGGCGGCTCTGGGAAAACTGATTTTCACCTGGCAGGACGCCGTCATGCTTACCCTTCCTTCCGCCGCCGTCAAACAGGCGATGCGCTTTACCTATGCCTCTCTCAATGAACGTCAGCGGCGTCTCTATGCGGCCACGGAGTCTCTCAAACTGGAACACGGCGGCATCACCTACATCGCTCGACTCTTCGACTGCCATCGCAAAACGATCCAGCGGGGCCTGGCGGAGTTGCAAAGTGGCGCTGTGCTGCTGCCGCCCAACCAGGCGCGAAAAAAAGGGGTGGTCGGCGTTCCTGTTTGTCCCTGTTCCCCGGGCTCGACGAAGCCTTCTTGACAATCGTCGATCCCTGCACCGCAGGCGATCCCGATCAAGAAAGCGCGCTGTGGACCAATCTCTCGCGTGCGCAAATCGCTCTGGAACTGCGGCAGCTTGGCTTTCGCGTCAGCGTTCCTGTCGTGGCACAGCTCCTCAAGCGGCATCGCCTGGGCCGGCGCAAGGCCCGCAAAACGCTGCCCTTGGGAGAACATGCCTGTCGCGATCGGCAGTTTCAGATCATCACCAGCTACCGCGGCAACTTCATGAATTCGTCCGATCCCATCGTCAGCATCGACACGAAACACAAGGAATTCCTGGGGCTGTTGTTTCGCATTGGCAGACTCTACGCGCGACATGCCCAGAAAGCTCTCGACCACGATTTCCCCAGTGCGGCCACCGGTGTGATCTATCCGCACGGCCTCTACGATGTCAAACGAAACCTCGGGCACCTGAACCTGGGCCTCAGCCACGATACCAGCCGGTTCGCCTGCGACAGTATCGCGTATTGGTGGCAGACGCATGGTCGTTCCGCCTATCCCCAGGCACGTCGCCTGCTGCTTCTGTGCGACGGCGGCGGCAGCAACGCCAGCAATCGTTACGTCTTCAAGTACCACCTGGAACAGCTGGCCGACCGCACGGGACTGGAACTGCGCGTCGCCCATTACCCGCCTTACTGCTCCAAGTACAACGCTATCGAGCACCGTCTGTTTCCACATGTCACACGTGCCTGCCAGGGCTTGCTACTGACTTCCCTGAAGGTCGCCGTCGACGCCATGGGGAAAACAAGCACCAAGACCGGCCTAAAAACCACGGTCCACGTGCTGGACGGAGAGTATCCGCTCAAAGAAGGTTACCCAGAAGGCTACCCCGAAACGATGAAAATCCGCTTCGACGAAGAACTCCCCACATGGAATTACCGTGCCATTCCCGCGAAATGGGACAGTTAATAAATTTCAGATGCTTACGCGGCTCGGCTCGCCAGTGCGCGAAGGAATGATTGATGCTGCGAACACGTCTGTGGATGGGAGCGATCCTGATCGCGCTGACGGTCGGCATGCTCGTCGTCGATCAACACACGGCGCAGTGGCATCCCTTTCTCTTCGTCTTCTTCACCGCGGTTGCGGGACTCGGCACCGTCGAACTCCTGAACCTCCTCGCTCCCGCATATTCTCCACCGCGCTGGCTCTGCCTCACCGGCGTCCTCCTCGTGGCTACCGCAAACTGGCCGGCTCACGTCGGCGCCGGCGGAGACCCCTGGCACTATGTCGTCGCTGCCTTCGCTGTCGTGGTCCTCGCCGCCTTTCTCGTGGAAATGGCAACCTTCCGCGAACCGGGTGGGTCCGTGGTGCGCATGGCGCTAACCGTGTGGATCGTGGCCTATCTCAGCCTGCTGCCGAGCTTCCTTGCCCAGGTTAGCTGGATGAATAACGGAGCGCACGGCGCTGGCCCTGTGCATCTTCGTGCCGAAGTGTTGCGATATCGGCGCGTACTTCACCGGCCGCGCTTTCGGCCGGCACAAGATGACGCCGGTATTGAGTCCGAAGAAGACGTGGGAAGGGTTGGCCGGCGGTCTCGTGACGTCGGCACTGATCGCGTTCGGCCTCAATCATTTCTGGCCGGTGTTGAGCAGTGCCGTCTCGGCGCTGGGCTTCGGACTGGTTGTGGGCACGGTAGGCAGCCTGGGTGATCTTGCCGAGTCGCTCATCAAGCGCGATTGTCAGCGCAAGGATGCGTCGGCGGTGGTGCCGGGCTTCGGCGGCGTGCTGGACGTGATCGACGCGGTGCTCTTTGCTGCTCCGGTGGCGTACTGGTGGATTCGACAATTCGGGTAAGATTGGCCGTTTAGCCGCGAGCTTCTGCGAGCGCTGCTCCCGCGGCGCGTCGCAGAAGCTCGCGGCTAAACGCTTCCGGCGAACTCGTCTTGCACGAACCGTGTCGGAGGATAAAAGCATTCCCTAGGTTTGACCCCGAAGGCGGACATGACCGAAACGACCATCACTCTCGACTCTCGTGACGAAGCGGTTCTGCTGTTCGGCAGCCGCGATACGTATCTGCGCGAGATCAAAACCGTATTGGGAGCACAGCTCGTCGGCCGTGGGGACCAGATCCTCGTCAAGGGCACAGACGACCAGATCGCCCACGCCGAGCGCATCTTCGCGCAACTGCGCCAGATGCTGCGCCAGGCAGGGTGCCTTGACGATGGAAGAGGTGCGCACCGTGCTGGAGGTCGTTCTCCAGGGCGGCACGCGCGTCGGCCCTGCCGGTGAGAAAGTTGTCGAGGGCGGACGGTACGTCAAGCCGCGCACCGACGGCCAGGCACGCTATGTCAAGGCGATTCAGAATCACGACCTGACCGTGTGTGTCGGCCCGGCGGGCACGGGCAAAACCTATCTTGCGGTCGGCATGGCCGTGAGTATGTTGCGCCAGTCGGCGGTCAAGAAGATCGTCCTGTGCCGCCCGGCTGTCGAGGCCGGCGAACGCCTCGGCTTCTTGCCGGGAGACATGCTGGCGAAGGTAAATCCCTACCTTCGCCCCCTGTTCGACGCCCTCAACGACATGATGGAACACGAACAGGTGAAGCGCTACATGGAGAGCGACATTATTGAGATCGTGCCCCTCGCTTTTATGCGCGGTCGAACGTTGAACCAGGCCGTCATCATCCTCGACGAGGGTCAGAACACGACCATTCCGCAGATGAAGATGTTCCTGACGCGCATGGGGCACGGCTCGAAGATCATCGTGACGGGCGACATCACCCAGATCGACCTGCCGAAGCAGACGCGGAGCGGTTTGATCGACGCGGTGCAGCGGTTGCGCAACATCGAACGGATCGCCGTCATCCACCTCGGGGAAGGCGACATCGTGCGCAATCCGCTGGTCCAGATAATCCTGCGGGCTTACGAGGAAGAGAAGCCCCGGAAGAAGAAGGAGTGACACTCAGGAGTCAGGGGTCAGGAGTCAGGAGTCAGGGATCAGGAGTCAGGGTCAGGGATCAGGAGTCATTGGCTCCTGATCCCTGACTCCTGACCCCTGATCCCTGACTCTGCCCCCTGACTTCTGATCCCTGGCATGTATGTTTCCCCTCAAAAAACCGTCGCGTCTGGGCCAATGGACGGGCCGGCGCCGTTCGTCGCGGTCGGAAGAACCCGTGCTGCCGCGGCTCTGGCGGCGGGCCGTGCTGCTGCGGCTGGCCGTCGTCCTCGTCACCGCGCTGGCGGACTGCGGGACTGGGCTGGTCTGTCGGTCCCATCCTTCCCTTCCGTACCGGCGAGGCCTTCGGCTATGAGATTCGTGCCCGGGTCGGATTCGCCGTCGTCAACCAGGCACAGACTGATCGGAAACGTGAGGAAGCCCTGGAGCACTTGCCGGCCGACCGGCGCGAGGAGCGCGACGGCCAGCCGGTGCGGAACGACGAAACGCCCGTGCTCGATTACTACCAGTCCGGCGCCAAACTCGTACCGCGCGGCCAACCCATCACCGAGGCCCAGCTGCTGCTGCTCCGCGAGGAGAACCGAGCCTTCCTGCGCAGCCGCAGCTTCGGCGATCATGCTCGCCGCGCCGCTTCCCTGTTCCTTGTGCTCGGCTTGCTGTCGATTCTGGTCGTTCTCTATGTCATCCGGTTTCAGCAGGCACTGGCCGAGAGTCTGCCGAAGATTGCCGGCGTCTGTACCCTGGTGCTCCTGACGCTGGCCCTCGCCCTGCTTTCTGAGTCGCGCACCGTGGCACGCCGTCCTCATCCCGTTGACCACCACGGCGCTGATCCTGGCCATCGCTTACAATCCGCAGTTTTCCTTGATGATGTCGCTGAGCCTGTCGCTGGCGACGATCGTGTCACTGAACGGCCGGCTTAGTGAATTCCTGGTGGCGACGGGTGGACAGATGACAGCGGTGCTGGTCCTGCGCAGCGTCCGGACGCGGACCCGGCTGGTGGAGGTCGGCCTCATCGCCGGCATCGCCTACGCCGCCATGTCGGTGGCGATCGGCCTGCACGGCAATCAGAAGGCCAGTCTGATCGTGTTCGATGCGGTGCGCGGCCTGGCCTGGGGAGCGCTCTCCGGCTTCCTCGTCAGCGGCCTGCTGCCGGTCGTCGAGCGCCTGTTCGCCGTGGTGACCGACGTAAGTCTGCTCGAGTTGGCGGACGGTTCACATCCCTTGTTGCAGGAGTTGGTGCGGCGGGCGCCGGCACGTACACGCACAGCATGACGGTGGCGGCTCTCGCCGAGCCTGTTGCCGAAGCGATCGGCGCCAACCCGTTGCTGACGCGCGTCGGCAGTTACTTCCACGACGTCGGCAAGATGCTGAAGCCGCATTATTTCATCGAGAACCAGACCGGCGAGAACCGTCACGACGACCTGGAGCCGGCGCTGAGCACGCTCATCATCATCGGCCACGTCAAGGACGGCGCCGCCCTGGCGCTTCAGTACCGTTTGCCCCGGCCGATGCTCGACTTCATCGAGCAGCATCACGGCACGACGTTGGTGGAGTATTTCTATCGGCAGGCGCTGAAAGCCCAGGAGGAATCCGGACATGCCCCAACGCTACCGGACGGCGCCCGAATCCGCTGGAGGCATCGTTCCGCTATCCCGGACCGAAGCCGCGGACACGCGAGGCGGGCATCGTGATGCTGGCCGATGTGATGGAAAGTTCGAGCCGGGCGCTGTCGCACCCAACGCCGGGCAGCCTGCGGAAACTGGTCCACGAACTGACGATGAAACGGTTACTGGACGGTCAATTCGAGGAGAGCGGCCTGACGTTGACGGAACTGAAGACAATCGAAGAAGGGCTGTGCAAGGGGCTGGTCGCGCTGTTCCACTCGCGCATCAAGTATCCAGAAGCCGAGCGAAAGGCGGGATAAAATAACTTCCGTTTAGCCGAGGCTCGAAGAGCCGCGCGGTTCTGCGAACCGCCGCTAAACTTGGAACTCACTTTGCACTGCAACCAACTTATCCACATCGCCCTGGACGATCTGCTTCGACGGTTTGTCGAGCGTCGCGCTCGAGCCAGCTCATCACCGACGGCAGGTAGGGCAGTTTACCCTTGGCGACGATCTCCAGCATCCGTTTTTGACGCCGCACACGTTCGTCGGTCTTCAGCATACCGTTTTCGCGCCGGGACTTGGCCATGTCGAACCGCCGCTGCTCGCGGCGAATGCGCCTTGCACCCATGACTCCGCCTCATCTCGTTGACGTTTCGCGCCGGTTGACGTTTCGCACGAAACGTAAACGACGGGGGGGAACAACCTATTGGAACAGATCAGCATAGCGAGCGCGGCCGGTTCCGGGAAGAGGAGAGATTCCTCTCCGAGAGTGTTTTTTCGTCACGAGCGGGAACCCCGCCGTCTTCGAGCACATTTATGACGTAGACTTAATTGTTGGTCTGCCGTTCCCCAAGAGGAGCGGTGCGCTGGTGGACAACCGGATAGATTACGGAATCGACCGATGCCTTCCGCCAAAACCGCGAACCTGGAGCCGATCCCCGGCTACCGCCTTGTCGAACCGCTCGGCAAGGGCGGGTTCGGCGAAGTCTGGAAGTGCGAGGCGCCGGAGGTCTGTTCAAGGCTGTCAAGTTCGTCGCCGGTTCCGATGAGACGGGGCTGCACCGCGACGTCAACGGCGCCGAGCAGGAGTTGCGTTCGTTCAACCTCATCAAGACTATCCGCCATCCGTTCATCCTGTCGGTAGACCGGGTCGAGTGCATCGAGAACGAACTCGTCATCATCATGGAGCTGGCCGACAAGAGCCTGCACAACGTCCTCGTTAGTTGGCAGAAAGCTGGTCAACCGGGCGTACCGCGCGGCGAACTGGTCGGCTATCTGCGCGAGGCGGCCGAGGCGCTCGACATCATCAATCTCGAATACGGCCTGCAACACCTGGACATCAAGCCACGGAATCTCTTCGTCGTCAGCGGCCATATCAAGGTCGCCGACTTCGGCCTGGTCAGCAGCCTGGCCGACCTGTGCAACGGCACACTCAACCTCGGGGCCATCACGCCGCTCTACACCGCTCCGGAGAGCTTCGTCGGCAAGATCACGCTGTTCAGCGATCAGTATAGCCTCGCCATCGCCTACCATGAGCTGCTCACCGGCACCTTTCCGTTCGACGGCCGGAACTTCCGCCAGCTGGCGATGCAGCACTCGGCCCAGCCGCCGGACCTGAGCCGGCTGACGGAGGAGGACCGCCCGATCCTGGCCCGCGCACTGGCGAAGAACCCGCGCGAACGATTCGGATCCTGCACCGAGTTCGTCGAGGCGCTGCGGGCCATTCCGTCGCCGCCGCCGCCGATACGGACGTCGCGGCGTGTGCCGGTGGTGCGGTTGCCCGCCGCCGACCTCGGCCTACGTCCGCCGACGCCTGCCGAACTGTCCTTGATGTCGGCCCGCGACACGAATCCGGAACTGACGGCACGAGTCAACCAGACGGCGCTCGTTCCCCGCCCCAATCCCGATACGACCCCTCCGGTCCGACCGACGTCGCCGTCCGGCAACAACGACGGCGTGGTCCCCGGCTATCAGTTCCTGGATTGCGTCAGCCGCTCGCCCTCGAGAGAGGTCTGGAAGGCCAGGACGCGGGCAGGATCGGATTGCTTTGTGAGACTCGTGGCCGGTTTCAACCCCGACGTCTCGCTTCAGGAGGGCGCGGTCGACCGGCTGCGCGCCCTCCGCCATCCGGTCCTGGAGGATGTGGAAATCGCCGTCGTCGGTGGACAGCGACTCGCCGTCATCGGCGAAGTGATCGAGTCCACTCTGGCCGACCGGCTGATTGCCTGCCAACAGAAAGGATTGCCGGGTATCCCGCGTGCCGAGCTGTTCGGTTACTTGACCGAGGTCGCGGAGTGTTTGGATGCGCTGAGAGAGACGTCCCAGCTGCGGCACCTGGCCCTGACGCCGCGCGCGCTGGCCCTGATGCCCGAAGGCGTGTTGCTCCTGGAGTTCGGCCTGGCCGAGCTAGTCTGGCTGCCGGGTGGTATCCCGCCGTCCTCGCTCAATCCGCGCTACACCGCTCCGGAACTGCTCGCCGGCCAGGTCGCTGCGACCAGCGACCAGTACAGCCTCGCCCTGATCTACCTGGAGATGCTAACGGGCGTCCACCCGCTGCGTCATCTGAGTCCGCGGCAGCTGGCCACGCAGAAGGGCTGTCGGCCCGACCTGGGCTTGGTGCCGGCGCCGGATCGGCCGCCGCTGCTCCGAGCGCCGAGCGTCGATCCCGACCGGCGCTTTGCCTCCTGCTCGGCGTTTATTCAGGCGCTGATCGGTGCCGTGCCGGACGTGGTCGTTCAGACCAGTCAACGCTCACGAGCAGCCCTGGCCGTAGCCCGGGCTGCGGAGCCGGAAACGCCATCTGTCACGTTGCCGCAGCTGAACAAACTGCTGGGCGAGGTGGTGGCCCGGGCGCGGGGTCAGTTCGAGGTCCGCAACGTCGGCGATGCACGGTACCTCCTACACCGCGGTCGTCTGATCGAACATCAATGCCATGCGCGCCTGATGCCGACCGCAATCAAGGTTCAGCTGCACGGGTTTCGGCAGCAGTGGGGAGCCTCATTGGTGTCCAGCGAGGCCCACAGCCACGTCTTCAAGGTGCCGACGGGCAGCTCGGTGTGGAAACGCCTCCTGGGCCGTTCCTCTGCTTTGCAAGTATCCATCCGCTTCCTTCCGTCGGACAACACGGAATCATTGACGCCGGTGACCATCGAGATCGCACCGTGCGGCAGTTTGGCGGAGGAGTCGGCGGCACAGCTGGAGAAGCTAGGACCGCAGCTGCTGGAAAGCGTACGCAGCTATCTCCAGGTGCAGCCCGAACGGCGCCGACAGGAGCGTTTGCGTTTCGATCAAGCGGTGCCTGTGGCAGTCGTGCTGGAGAACGGCCGGCCGGGCCAACGGATGACGGCGAAAGCGGTGAACATTTCCACGAGCGGGATGCGGTTGGTGCTGCCGTGCCAGCCGCCGACCGACGACATCTTTATCGAGCTGGCCGCCCCGTCGTCGCCGGCCGACCCGGTGGCGATGCCGGCGACACATCGTCCGCGCCGAGCCATGCGCGGACGGGTCGTACGATATCGGGGTATGTTTCCGGCTGGATTGAGGGCCGGCGCCGGTATAAAATTCCATTCCCGTCGCTTGCGGCTTAGCAATTGCTCCTGCTAAGAAACGTTAACGAAATAACTTCCGTGCCAAATGATATTTTAGCTGGAGTCCTACTCGGTCGCGTAGCGACCTTCTGACGGTAGCCGGGCGTTTCAACGCCCGGTGCAGATCGGCAGGAACAGTATGTGTCGCGTAGCGACACGTGAGGTTCCCCGGCTGGTGCGACGTCTCAAGCGTCGCTACGCGACGCCACCGAATGGCTCGATCGCAATACCGGCCTTGAAAGGCCGGTCTACCGTCAGAGGGTCGCTACGCGACCAAGAGAGTAGCGTTTGGCACGGAAGTTATTTCATCAGCGTTCCTAAGCCGCAAGCGGCGGAGGGAAATTATCACGGTGACCCGCATGTGGCACAGCGACCCGGTGCTTCTGTTCCCTCTCCCTTCACAAACTTTGCCCACGGACCGGTACTGGCTCGCCACGCTGTTTGCTCATATACGGGACCGCCACCATCCTTACCGTTATCTCGAAGTGGGTTCCTACCTCGGCGGGACGTTGACGCCTGCATTGCTGGATGAACGCTGCACAAAAGTGCTGTCGATCGACTTACGGCCCAACGTCCAACCGGATGCGCGGAACGCCTTTATCGATTACCGTCATGCCAGCACGCCAGCCATGTTGCAGACCTTGCGGGGACATGCCGAGTTCGATATGTCGAAACTCTCCACGTTCGATGGTCTGGCCCGCGACTACGACTTCGGCGACGACCGTTACGAGTTGGCGTTCATTGACGCGGAACATACGGATGAGGCTGTGTTCGCCGACTTTCTGTCGATCTACAACCATTTGACCGCCGGCGCCGCGATTGCGTTTCACGACAGCAACCTCGTCACGGCGGGGCTCGAAAACGTCCTAACCTTCATCCGTTACGCGCGCCGGACAAGTTGGTTCGCTGTGCTGCGTGGGTCGTCGGTGTCCGCCATCCTTTTGGATACTCCGCCGGAAGCCCTACCGCCGATCCTGCGCGACAACGTTTATGACTGGCAGGAATACAAAACCAAGAGTCGGGATGAGTTGTTGCTGGAGGTCGTACGCAACCGCTGTTCGTTTAATGTGGTTCTGCGCGAGAAGCCCGTCCTTTGAACTTGAAGCGGATTCGCCTGCATCGACAATCCGCACTTTTCTCATAATTCCTTCCTCTTGCCCGGCTACAATCGCCAGGGAATCGGTGTCCCACAAGTGGAGGGTTCAGACCATGACTGCGATGCTGTTGATGGCCCTGTCGGTCGGTGCCCCGATCGAGGCGAAAGACGATGCGAAAGCGCAACTGGCGAAGCTCCAGGGCGTGTGGCAGGTGACCGCGCTCGAATCGGGCGGCGTGGAGCAGGCGCCGGCGCGGGCCAGAGCCACGAACCGGAGTACCCTGGTCATCGTCGGCGACGGCTATGCCTTTAGCACCCAGGCCGGCACAATCAAGATTGACCCTGCGGCCAAGACGCTCGACCTGGCGATCACGGACGGCCGTTACAAGGATCAAACCGTGCTCGCGCTGTACGAGCTTACCGACGACACGCTGAAAATCGCCATGGAGTCGGTCAACCGCCGCTCAGGCCGGCCCGCCGCGCTGAAGACGAGTGACACGACGACGCATACCCTGTACACCTTTACCCGCGAGAAGGCGACGAAGGAGCAGGCGGAGGCCAAGCTGAAAGTGCAGAAGGAGGCCGTTGTCAACCAGCCAGTGCCGGGGGCGTTCCCCAATCGGCCGGCGACGACTGACCGCGCGACGCAGGAACTCCTGCGACAGGTCCTCGATAAGCTGGACCGTATCGAGAAACGGCTCGATGCGATGGAGAAGAAGTCGAAGGAGAAGTAGCCCTCGCCACAACACATCAGAGCTCGACCCGTCAGCGAGGGTTGTAGCCCTTCCCTCGCTGACACGTCGGGCTCTGATGCGTCGCTTTCCGGCCGAAGTTAAAGCGGCTCAATTCACTCCCCACGTTCTCCCGTTGCGAAAGAAACGCCGCCGACTACAATGGCAAACAGTGCATCCGGCTGCGCCGTGCAATCATTTTCTCCTTCGTGGTGACATTCCACACGGGGGGCGGCGCCGATCCAGTGGAGAGGGTTTCATGAGTATCGCTACTGTTCGTGAATCCACGCGCGTCCCGGCAACCGAGCGGGAAGCCGCCGAACCGCGTTTCCAGTATCCGGGCATCCCCACCACCTGCGACGGCGCCGAGGCCGTCGTTCACGTTGAGATTCAGGTCGCCCAGGCCGCCGGCGCCTATCCCATCACCAGCTCGACCACCATGGGCGGCGGCTTCAACGCCGCGGTCATGAACGGGCAGAAGAACCTCTGGGGCGATCCCCTGATGTTCTTCGAGCCGGAAAGCGAACACTCCGCCGCCACTGTCTGCGAGGGTTTCGCCGTCGCCGGCGGCCGCGTCACCAACTTCACCTCCGGTCAGGGTCTCGTGCTGATGAAGGAGGTGCTGTACACCATCTCCGGCAAGCGCCTGCCGATCGTGATGAACATCGGTGCCCGCGCCTCACCAGCCAGGGACTAAACGTTCACGCCGGCCACGATGATGTGATGTCGGTCGCCGACTGCGGCTGGGGCATGCTTCTGGCCCGCAACGCCCAGGAAGCCGGCGACTTCTGCCTCATCTCCCGCCGCGCCGCCGAGGCGTCGTACACGCCTTTCTTCAGCGTGCAAGACGGCTTCCTCACCACGCATACCGTCGAGACCGTCCGCCTGCCCGAGTCGGAGTTCATGAAGGAGTACATCGGCGACCCGAAGAAGAAGCTCATCAACCTGATGGATACGGCCAACCCGGTGATGTCCGGTGTGGTGCAGAACCAGGACTCGTACATGAAGGGCAAGATCGCCCAGCGCAGTTACTACGACCGCGTCCACCCGATCCTGGAAGAGGCCTTCGAGGAGTTCTATCGCAAGACCGGCCGCCGCTACAGCTTCGTCGAGTCGTATCGCTGCGACGACGCCGACTACATCATCGTCGGCATGGGCTGCTACATGGAGACGGCCAAGGCGACCGTCGATTACCTGCGCGACGTGAAGGGCATGGACGTCGGTTGCCTGACGGTGTTCTGCTTCCGGCCGTTCCCGGCCCAGGAGATCGTGCGGGCATTGAAAGACTGTCGGGCGTTCACGATCCTGGAGCGTATGGACGACCCAATGTCCACGACCGGCAACCACCTGACGCGCGAAATCAAGGCGGCGTTCTGCGACGCAGTCACCGGACAGAACGGCCAGGAGAAGATCGACCGGGTACCGCGTATCTATCACGGCGCCGCCGGCCTCGGCAGCCGCGACGTCCGGCCCGGCGACCTGATCGCCACCGTCGATAACATGCTCGACAACGGCCGGCATTACTTCTGTCTTGGCATCGACCATCCGCTGGCTCTGAAGATGCGCGAAGACCCGGACTTGCGGCCGACGGGCGGATTTTCGATGCGCGGCCACTCGGTCGGCGGCTTCGGCTCGGTCACGACCAACAAGGTCATCGCTACCATCGCCGGCAACGTCTTCGGCAAGGACGTGCAAGCGTATCCGAAGTACGGCTCCGAGAAGAAGGGCCTGCCGACGACGTACTACCTGACCATCGCCGACACGCACATCAACATTCACTGCGAGCTGGAGCACGTCAACCTGCTGTGCGTCAACGACCCGTCGGCACTGCTTACCCCTACCACCCTGCACGGCGTTCAGGACGGCGGCGCGATTTTCGTGCAATCGCCGTACACCGACCCGTTCGACGTGTGGAAGCGCATCCCCGCCGAGAACCGCAAGCACATCCGAGAAAAGAAGATCCGCGTCTACTTCACCGACATGGTGAAGATCGCCCGTGAGGTGGCCTCGGAGCCGGATCTGCAAATGCGTATGCAGGGAATCGTGCTGCTCGGGGCGTTCCTGCGGCTGACGCCCTACGCGCACGACGCCAACATGTCAGATGAGCAAGTGTATGCGGGCGTCGAGAAGGCGCTGCGTAAATACTTCGGCAAGCGCGGCGACCGCGTCGTGCAGGACAACCTGACCTGCGTCAAGCGCGGCTACGGCGACATGAAAGAGGTGCCGGTGGAGGTGATGCACAGTGACCTGTTCGACCTGGAGGAGGCGAAACGCCAACTGGCCGAGGGAGGAAAAGACGCGCTTCCGCTAAGTGAAGTTTGGAAACGGATCAAGGCAATGGAGAAGCCCGAATGAGGTGGACGGTCGTATGGGTTCCCCCGGCCCAGGGCCACCTTGCCAACCTGTGGATGTACGCCCCGGACCGGCAAGCGGTGGCGGAGTCGGCAGACCGGATCGACCAGGAACTCCTGATCGACGCTGACAACAAAGGCGCCCCGTTCGGACCTTTCCGCATCCTAGTTGATGACCCGTTGTCCGTTCTGTACACCGTGGACCCGGGTGACTGCATGGTGACGGTGTGGCACGTTCGGCGAAACAAATAGCAATCAATCGCAATCCTTAGAATCCGGAGACATACGTGATAGCGACCAAAGGTAATCCCAAGGCCCCCTCGATGAACGAAGCTTCCGAGCGGGACCCCTTCAATAACAACTGCTACGGCACCCTCGTCGATACGCCGTACAAACTGCTCAGCCTGCCGCTCCTGGACGTCAACGCCTTCAACGAAGAGATCATCCGCGGCTACGAAGAAGGTTGGGGCGAGAAGGACCTGCCGGCTGACCATGCCCTGGCGCGTTCGCTGGTGCCAGCCGGCACCGCCTCGCTGCGCGACTTCAGCAACATCTCGCCGGAGATCCCGGAATACATCACCGAGAACTGCACCGGCTGCATGGACTGCGTCACCGAGTGCCCCGACACCGCCATCCTCGGCAAGGTGTTGTCGGAGGACGAGCTGGAGCAGAAGATGCTTACTATTCCCGAGGCCGATCGAGCGATGTATCGCGCCCAGTGGTCGAAGACGAAAAAGTATTACGACGCCGGCAAGAAGAAGTTCGGCTCCGGCGGGATGTTTCAGATCATCATCGATCCGTCGAAGTGCAAGGGCTGCGCCGAGTGCGTCACCGTCTGCGACGATCTGGCGCCTGAAGATGATTCCGAAGACCGACGAGGTGATGACGAAGGCCCGCAAGAGCCATCGCTACTTCAAGAACATCGGCCCCAGCAACAACAAGTACATCAACGACAGCCTGCTCATCGACATGATGCTCAAGGAGGAGACGCACATCTACACCGGCGGGGCCGGCTCCTGCGCCGGCTGCGGCGAGGGGACGGCCCTGCGTATGATGTGCTCGGCGACCGGCTCGAAGTACGGCGACAAGTGGGGCATCGTGGCGGCGACCGGCTGCAACACGGTCTACACCTCGACCTATCCGTACAACCCGTACCTGGTGCCGTGGACCAACTCGCTATTCGAGAACGCCCCGGCCGACGCTATCGGCGTGCGCATGCGCTGGGACCAGATGGGCTGGCAGGATCGGCCGCTCTGGTGCATCGGCGGCGACGGGGCCATGTTCGACATCGGCTTCCAGGCGCTGTCGCGGCTGCTGGCCTCCGGCATGCCCATCAAGGTCTTCGTGCTGGACACGCAGGTCTATTCCAACACCGGCGGCCAGGCGTCCACGGCGAGCTTCACCGGCCAGAACACGAAGATGAGCGTGCATGGCAAGACGGTGGACGGCAAGCAGGAGCGGCGCAAGGAGATCGCCCAGATCGCCATGATGCACCCGCGCACCTACGTGGCCCAGACGACCTGCGCCACGTCAACCACTTCTACAAGTCGGTGCTGGGCGCGCTGGAGTTCGACGGGCCGGCGATGGTGGTCTGCTACACGACCTGCCAGCCGGAGCACGGCGTGGCCGACAACATGGCCGGCGAGCAGGCCCGGCTGGCAGTGGACACGCGGGCGTTCCCGCTCCTGATCCACGACCCGCGCAAGGGCGAGCACCTCAAGGAACGCCTGTCGCTGCAGGGCAACCCGGCCGTGAAGGACGACTGGTTCGTCAATCCGAAGACGAAGGAGGAAGTGAACTTCATCGACTTCGCCCGCAGCGAGGGCCGTTTCTCGAAGCACTTCGACAAGGACGGCAACCCATCGCAGACGCTGCTGGCGGCCAAGCAGGATCGCCTGGAGAACTGGCACCTGCTGCAAGAGTTGGCGGGACTGCGGTAACCCATTTAGCCGCGGTTCGCAGAACCACGCGGTTCTGCGAACCGCGGCTAAACGAAAGAATTAGCGCGTCACTTGAGGTTGGCGATGATTGCTCCCCTCGCCGCTCACGACTTCACTCCCGGCGGCCTCGACGCTGCGCTGGAGTTCCTTAAGCGCACACGGGCGGAACTACGTGCCCTCTATCGAGTGCGCGTCTGGAAGGATCACATCCACGTCATCGACGTCAACCACGACTACTTCGAGGTACGCGGCATCGGTTACCCGGACGCCGACGTCATTCCGCTGCTGCAGAGCATCAACACGGCATTCAATCGGGAGACGATCCACAATCAGATCGAGGCCGAGTACAAGGAGTTCGGAGCCGGACGCCGTTACACGTGGGCGCATGACCGGGTGATGTGATGGATCAACGACTATTTTCCCAGCGAGCAAGATACGCATCCAACCCGGCGCATCACAACTTGATGCAACGGTAGAATCATAAGGCCGAACCTCCCGTTTATCGTGGAACTGGCGTCGCTGCCTTGATTGTGACGGCTCATCCCTTCCCTTTTCCGTGACCGTGATTCTGCCATTGCTTTGCATGGCAAAGTTTAGTATAACTTCTCCAACTGCCGCTTTCTTCGGGCGTTCCGATTCCGTTCGCAGGAGGAGAGATTGTGTCGCAAATCGGTGCAAAGTCGCAGCGCTTGAACAGGGAAACGCGCTTGCCCTGGACCTTGATCGCGCTGTTCTTGCCCGGGCAGCTTTTCGGCGTCGGGCTGAAATTGCTCCGCGATCATCCCCGCTTCTCCTGGCTTTCATCACCAGCCCTTTATCCGTGGGAACTCTGGGTAGTTCTCGCAAGCGGAGTGGTTGCCACGGCCGCGGGTGTTCTCGACTGGCGGTATCATCGCGCACTCAACGTGTTCGTCAGCCGTCCGGAGCATCACTATGAACTGGCCGCCCTCGCGGGAGGCGGCTTACCCCTGTTTTTGCTGATGGCCGCCGCTTCCGTGATTCCGCAGCCGCAGGTGTTGCTGATCCCGATTCTCGTCGTCGTGTTGTTCACAGCGGTGATGATCTCCTACGACGAATTCATTTTCCATCGCAAACGCTGCGGCGGTTACGAGACGCTGCTCCACCGCCTGCTGGTGTTCGGCAACGGCGTCGCCTGGCTGGCGTGGGTGCATTGGTGTTTCGTGCGAGGAGACGCTCATGTCTGAGCGGGTACTTGCGCGCGATCTACTGCGGCGCCCGGGTCATTTACGACGCCTCCACGGGCCCTCTCAAACCCGCGGCGCATGGCGCGTGGCGCGGCGGGTTTGCCTCCGGGGGACGATGGATGCAGCTCGCTCTGGCACATCTGCGCGGCCGTCCAGCTTCCGCTCCGATCGGCGGCCTGAACCGATTGGGCGCGATCAAGTACGGTTTGGCCGGAGCCGGAATGCTTCTCGTCGCGGCGGCGGCCGTCTGGCTGGACTGCTGGCCTCTGCTCGGCCTCTGCCTGCCGGCGTTCTACACCGTGGAGGCCCAGATGGTCTTTCTGTTCCCGCTGGCTCTCGACGGCAGCGCCCAGCCGTTCCGCGAAGCCCGACGCTGGACGGCGCGCCGGCGGCACCCTCACGGTGATGCGCGTTGTCCTGACTCTGGCCGCCGTCATGCTTCTCGGCGGCTTCGTTCGCCACGGATTCGTTCGTTCGTGGTGCCTGGGTTGCCTGGCGATTTGTCTCTGGTACGAGGACCTCCGTGGCTCGCCGCCAGATCTTGAATTGGGAGCGATTCGCTCTCGGCCCTGGATGGGGCGGGTCGTGCCGTTTGAGTTCGGCGCCAGCGGTCCGTTGACAATCCGGGACGAGAAGGTTGACGTGGGACTTGGTCGGCGAGTGCGCTTACTTTACGCCAGCGACCTACACCTCGGGCACTGGTGGACGCGCACCATTCCGTCCCAACTCCTCGACGCCTGTCGTAAAACACGACCGGACGCCATCCTCCTGGGAGGCGACCTCGCCGACCGCCGCGCCGCCCTGACTCCGCTCCGCGACTGTGTCCGGCGCCTGGCAGAACTGGCACCCGTCGCCGCCGTGCCGGGCAATCACGACGAACGGGTCGGTGTTCCTGACGTTCGCGCCGTTATCAGGGATGCCGGCGGCCACTGGCTCCTGGACTGTCCCCTCGAAAAACCCATGCGGATCGATGGCGAAATCGTTGATGCTGTCGCAGCGGGACCGCGTTTGCTCTGCGGCCACTATCCGGATGTGTTTCCGGCCGCGGCAAAAGCTGGCTACTCTCTTGTCCTGGCCGGCCACTTGCACGGTGGGCAATGCGTGCTGGCCACTGTGGGCGACCGGTTCTATCCGGCGGTCTGGTTTCACCGCTGGCACGGCCTGCGTTTCGCCGCGGGAAGCGCCACGCTGCTCGTTAGCCGCGGCGTGGCCGACACGTTCCCACTTCGCTTCAACTGCCCGCGCGAGGTCTTGCTGTGCGACATCTCCTGAACGGACGCGGGCCGCAGCACTCAGGGCTTGGAGGAGACCAGGCTGCGCTTATCCTCCGGGCTTAACGGTCCGTCGGAGACGGCGATCTCGAAGACGGTCCGCGGGATTTCCTTGCCGCGCCAGCAGTAATATTGACTGTCGTTGACACCGTATTTGTGGCCGAAGCCGGACCCGGGGAAACCGTCCCACCCCTCGTTCATCACGGAGATTCCGTTCTTGGGCTGCCCTCCCGGCCACTTGTAGCGCCGTGCCCTGGACAATGCCGAGATGCCGCCCCTTCCACTCTTCCTTGGCCGTACCGTTCCACCAGAAGGCTACCTCGGCACCCGCCGGTTTGCCGTTTTGGAGCTGGTCGATGGTGAGCGGCAAGATCAGCGCCTCCGGTGTCCATGCGGCGCAGGCGCAGGTAGCGGGTCGTGGTCGGCACAACCTCAGCGGAATGGCGATCTGCTGCCCCTTGGCATTCTTTGTATCCTTGTCCCACACCGACGGGTCGTCCGACCGAAATAGGATCATCCAGCGCCCGGCGTGGGTGTGGCGTCCTGCTTGTCGGCTGGAGCTTGGCCCCACACTGGGTTGACGGCGGACAAAACCAGCAGGCCGGCGACAGTCTTGGCAATGGACATAGGCACCACCTCGGATCGTGTACGAACGATTTGCAACTTTGCCGCGCAAAACTCTGTTGTACATTCCGAGTTTTGTCAAATGAGAGTTGGCGTGATGAGAGCGGGCCAGATGGGGAGACGCGGAGGAAAGCTGCCGAACGAACTCCGGCCGGACACGCCGACTGCTTTGCGGACGCCGGCCGGCGGGCGCTGGCGAAATTACCAAGTGAAGTGGCTGCGATGCCGTCGGTCCGGTTGCCGAAGGAAGCCATCCCGGTCGTCTGATCGAAAATGCGAAACGAACTGGGGGCTCGTCTCGGGCGGCCGGCTTTGGTTGTCGTGGCGGTGGACGAAGCCAGGCGGCGTACCGGCGGCGATCAGCGTCAGAATCAGTGGCACAGGAATGGTGACCTCGGCGCGCCGAGCGGACGGGCGATTGTTGTCTGCGCCAGGTTACCGCAAGCGCGTACCTTGTGGGGAGGCGAGTATTGCAGATTTCGCAGGCTATCAAAGGGACGCAGCTCTTTTTCGACGAAAAAGAGCTGCGTTCCTTTTCCTCTCTTACCTTTTGGTCCAAGCCTATCAGCAGCTTTGGCTTGACGAACATCACGGCCTTTATCGGCACTTCACCTGAGTTGACCCTGCCCCGCGTCCCTAGCCCCCAACCGCCTGATGCTGCTGGCAGTCGTCGACTCCGCTCGCGCTTTGGCGACCGGCCCTTGCGGATCGAGGTTGCATTGTCCCACGGGCTTCAGACCAAGCAGTTACCTGCAACGCCTGCCGTGGTGGGAGACTCTTGACGGAACAAGAGGTAACAGCAGAAGTCCTCCTTACTTAAGTGTTACAGGGTATGAAAATGCGACGAATCGCATCAGCACCTGGTTCGGCACCTTACTTGGACACCGCTTTATCCAGCAACTTCTTCTGCTCCTCCAGCAAGCGCTGCTGCCGTTTGTTCTCCTGTCGGCAAGCGGCGAATACTGTCTGCAACTGCTCTTTGACAGTCTTGTCCTTGAGATTTTCGAGCCGGAAGTTCGGGGGCAACTCGATCACTGCTAGTTCGGGAATGGCCAGGAATTCGGTGCCATAGGCAGATCCGCCCATGCTGGTCAGGAGATAAGTCTTGCCCGCTTCCATTGTGTAGATGGTGGCGATCTTGGCCTTGCCGGGCTTCATGCTCTTGTTCTTGGGCCCTTTGAGAGCGGAGATCACTTGAACGTCCACGGGATAAAGGCCGTCGCCGTACTGCCCGGCATCGGGGACAGGACCGAGGCATTTCGCGATCACGATATCCTGGGCGCGCTCAACGAAGGTGTCCGTGTCGATGAAAGCTGTAATTTTTACCGCCTGGCACGGCAGTGCATGAGAAGGACAACGGCGAGCGAGAAGACTATGGGCTTCATCGGCAGGCTCCTTTCGCAGATTGGTGGTGGTATTCTCCAGTAGTTAATAGACGAGTCATCTTGCCAAACCGTTCGTGAAGGCACAGGGTTGTCAGCTCCGCCGAACGACTGCGTTCACTTGCCGGGCCGGCTGCAAGGAACGTGATGTCTCGAAAAACCGTCATGCCGGCCCGGTCAAGTGCAACGTCATGGTTCGGCGAAAACAGCCCGGTTGCGCGTGTGGCACAAAGTTATCTATTCACTGGAATGCGCAGTTCCTTCTCGAATCTCGAGACACACTTGGACCAGAGTTTCTTGTGTTGCCGGTCGTCAGTTTCCAACCGCAGTCCGTCAAAGGGGCCCGGGTGATGCTCCACCACCTGTCCCCGAACTAGCGGAAAAATCCAGACCGCCGGGTCGCCATCCACGCACACTGCGAAGTAGTCGTCCACTTGCTCGATTCCGAGGTCAGCCAGTTCTGCGAACCCGTAATCGCCGGTCGGAGGAAAGCCGGGGTTCTCGAATCCACACAAGAGAAAAACATCGCCGAAACATGGCTTCACGTCCGTAAACAGGAGATCAACTTGCGCCGGCGTTGCCCGCTTCCGCGCAGGTTTGCCATGACGGGCGATCGTCTGGTCGCCGCTTCGCCCCAAGCGGGTCAGCGTCATTTCATCGAGTATCGCCTTGTCGCTGTTCTTGGCCGAGTCAAGTTGTTCCGCCGTCAAGCCCTGGACACCGCGCAGGTCGGTGCCGTTCAAGTTGGCCCCCGTCAGATTTGCTCCCTCGAGCCGGGCCTTGACCAGCTTGGCGCGGCTCAGATTCGCCCCCGTTAGGTTTGCACCCGTCAGAACCGCCCCGGTCCAGTCGGCGGCCGACAGGTCTGCGCCGGCGAGATTGGCGTCGCGAAAATCGCTGGTGGTGATCCTCGTCTTGCTGCAATTGGCCTCCCGGAAATCGCAGCCGCGAAAGTAGCCACCCGACAGGTTGGCGCGTCTCATGTCCGTGCCGCGCAGAATCGCTCCGGCGATGCGAATCGAGGAGAAGAGAATCCCCGATAAGTCACATCCGCTCAAGTCGGCGATGGGGTCCTTCGCATTGACCGCATCGCGCAGTCGTCGTTCGTGTTCGCTATTGGCCATGATGTACAAGCCGAATGCACCAGTTCACCCGCCGGGGCCGCTGCAACGGCGTGGTGTCGCGCAAAACCAAAATGGCGGCCCGGTCAGGTGCAACGTCATTGATACTTCTCATGGACACCCCGGAGGGACCGGTGGGAGCCTGTCCCAAGTGTGTTAGAGAGCAAGGGGCTACCCTTGTCTCAGCGTGGGATTTTCAGGAAGGCCGTACCTTCCAACCACGATGCGGGCTCAGGCCCCCACCGGACCCTCGGGAGTAACGCCATGAGATTCTACAACCGTCAGCACCAATTCTATTGCGGCATCGACCTGCACGCCAGGCTCCTGGCCGTCTGTATCCTCGACCAGGCCGGCATCGTCGTCTGCCAAACGCAGATCCCCGCCGACAAACAACGTCTCCTCGATACCCTCGCCCCATTCCGCACAGACGTTGTCGTCTGCGTCGAGTGCCTCTTCGCCTGGTACTGGGTCAGCGACCTCTGCGCCGCCGAGGGCATCCCCTTTGTCCTCGGCCACGCCCTCTACATGAAAGCCATCCACGGCGGCAAAACCAAGGACGACGACATCGACGCCGACAAAATCGGCCGGCTCCTCCGCGGCGGCAACATCCCTACCGCCTACGTTTATCCCAAAGGCATGCGCGAAACCCGCGACCTGCTCCGTCGCCGCAACTACCTCGTCCACAAACGCGCCGAACTCATCGCTCACACCCAGATCGTCAATGCCCAATACAATCTGCCGCCCTTCACCAAGAAGCTCATCTATGCCCGCAACCGCGCCGAACTTAACGTCGCCGAGCGCTTCCCCGAGGGGCCGGTCCGCAAGAGCATCCAGATCAATCTGGCCCTCGTCGATGCTCTCGACGTGCAGCTCGCCGATGTCGAACTCTACCTCGAACGCACCGTCAAGGTCGAGGATCCGCAGAGCTATCACCGGCTGCGCACCATCCCCGGCGTCGGCAAAATCCTCGCCCTCGTCCTGCTCTACGAAATCCACGACGTCCGCCGTTTCGCCGACGCCGGCGACTTCCTGTCCTACGCCCGGCTGGTGCGCTGCGTCCACAAATCGGCCGGCAAGACCCTGGGCCACGGCGGCGCCAAGATCGGCAACGCCCATCTCAAGTGGGCCTTCTCCGAAGCGGTCTGTCTGCTCATTCGCTGCTGCCCGGAGGTCAAGGCCTGGCAGCAACGCCGTGAGAAAAAGCACGGCAAGAAGAAGACGCTCGGCATCCTGGCCGCCAAGCTGGGCCGGGCCGTCTACCTGCTGCTGCACCGCGGCGTCGCCTTCGATCTCCAACGGTTCCTCGGACGGTGACGGGCCCCCGTACGGGTTCCTCTTCTCTGTCCCGAACCTGGGAGACCGTGATGGCTGGTATCGACTATGCCGAACTGCGCCGCCGGGTGCGCTTGGGCCAGGTCTTAGCTTTGCTCAGTTTCGTGCCGACAAACCAAGCGCAAAACCAAGTGCGTGGTCCGTGCCCGGTGCATGGCTCGCGCTCGCCCCGGAGTCGTTCCTTCGCCGCCCATTTGGAACGCCACTGCTGGCAGTGCTTTGCCTGCGGCGCCCACGGCAATGCCTTGGATCTATGGTCGGCCGTGACCCAGCTGCCTTTGTATGAGGCCGCCCTGGATCTGTGCGGGCGCTTGAACATTGATATCCCGTGGCGGACAGCCCGCAGTCCGCCGCCTACCTGAGAAAACTCCGGACCGTGCCGTCGAGCTGCAAGGCCGAACTGAGGCAAGCCAGGGACGAACGCCACCCAGGAAGCTGCGACAGTCCGCAATTACTGGGCCTGTGAGCCCGCGAAGCTTCCGTGCGTCACTGTTCCCGACCTCGCCAAATTGATTGGCCGGCGGCACGGCGTCCGGAGTGTTAAGAGACCAGACCGAGCATGAGCGTGACCATCCTGAAGGCGGCCCTCCCGCCGAGCTGTTACCGAACTGGGACGATGCGGTGGCCGTTGTGTCTAGCCCGCGGCGAGGCGGTCTCGATTCCGCCCACTGACGACACACTGCCAACCGTGCGCCCTATCGATCCCGCCGCTTTGCCTGGCCGTCGGGGGGCACGGAGGAGTTTCTGGGACGTTGGTTCGCAAGGACCAACAGTCGGCACACCGAGGCAAAAGGTGTGCTGACCGATCCCCTATATGTGTTTGGTGCCGCCGGCAGGACCGGAACCCCTGGTGTGGTTCGTCCTGACCGCGATGGCAACCGCAATGACAGAACCTCGCGGTGTCGCCACGAGGGCCGGTCGCTCAACGCTCGATGCCCTAGCTCCAAACCGCAGTGAGTCAAGACGGGAATTCCGGGGTGCGCGCCTTGACTTTAGTGTCCATATATGGGTTCGGCCCCGGTTGGCTTCAATTCGACTCCCGATTCCTCTTGTCGTCCGCCCGAAAAGTCCGCATGCTTCACTATGAGGGTGATACCGGCGAGCAGACCATAGCAGACAGCGACAGCCCCGAAGACCAGAGCCGGAGCCGGCCTATCACCCACGCTGAGGGCCGCCAAACCGCAGAGGGCAACCAGCCCGGCCAGGGTGATCGCCAGGAACTGGCCCCACCTCTTCCGCAAGAGAACTCCCGCGCCGGCTAGTACGAGCAAAGCGCCAAGCAGCGAGCCGGCGACCCCCCGGACGCGCAACTCCTCCGCTACGGCCGACCAGTAACTGTCCAGCATTACCGCGCTGAATTCTCTCAATGGGTCTTCTGGGCGGAGGTCTGCCTTGGCCTTGGCGACCGCATGGGCCGTCTCATAACTGCCGCGGATGAAGTAGGCGCCTCAGGGCGGCGAGGGCAATGCCGCCGATCAGAGTGATTAATCCGATCAGGGGCACTCCGATCCTCTTGCAGGATCCCACCGAGTTCGGGGCCAGCATGAAGGCTCCTGAGGGAAAGTACGCAGAGTCCGGCGACCTGTAGCCGAACGGGTAGCTCAGCGGCGAACCGGCCTGTGCCGACATTGAAGCACAGAGGACATTGAGGCCGGTTCGTCCGCTGAAGCGATTTGTTCGCTCTTGATATTCATGATGTCCCTTTTTGGCCTTTCGGCGCTTGAATCATCACTCGGGCTGCGACTGCCACACCTCTATTACTAGCCCGTCCGGGTCGGCGATATACATGAACTCACCGGCTCGGTAGTTCTCGACCGCAACCCCGTGGGCCACAAGTTGGTCGCGGGCGGACTCCAGGTCATCGACCTCCAACCACAGCATCGCTCCTGCGTCCTCCGGAAACTTGCCCTTGTAAGGCCCAGTGGCGGAGGGGCTAAGCGTGACCGTCAATTCCCCGAGGCTGAGCCACGGACAGCCGTAACACCCCTCTTCATGCCCAGGTGCCGTCTCCGCCCCGAGCATATCCCGGTAGAACCGCTCGGAGCGAGCCTTGTCGGTGCATGCGATGACAATAGCCCTGCCCCTGAACGCGATCTTGGCACTCTTACCCCGCACCTGCACCTCCTCCGCCCGAACGACCAAGCTCAGCGGCCGGCTCACGCGGAGGGAGACTTCTACTCCAGAAAGCCGTCATTCGCGTGGCCGGTCCGCTGAAGCACCTGGTTCGCCGTTCTACCCCGACAGTGGCTATCTGCCTGCTGCCATTGCGAGGATCATGAGAACGAGGATCACCAACCCAGCAATGACCACGACGGCGATCGCATTTCCACCTGTGTTCGACAGCGACCCGCTTATCAACTCGCCAGGACCCAACGTGGCGTCGAGTTGCTTGAACACCTTCGCAGCGATCTTAGCTGATTCTCCCCAGTCGTATACCTGAATTTGGGCGCCGTGGGACTTCATTGTGCCACCAATTGTGATCTGGACGGACTTCCCCACGTCGAGGACATGGGCGGACATGCTTTGGCCAGCCCAAGACCACATGGACATTCCCGTCTCAAACGTCACCAGGCCGTTCTCCTTGTCCACGGTTTTGACGGTGTAGCCAAGACGGGCGATGACGGCCGTCAACGCCTTGGTCGCTCGCTGAGGGTCAGCGTCGTATTGCATAACAACAGGCTTGCCCATCTGGTTGGCTCCTTTGTCGGCGAACTGGTGATTAAGCGGACCGGCGCCGAACCGGTATGGCTCCCGCCGATTCACTTATTTCCTCCACGCCGAACCGGTATGGCTCCCGCCGATTCACTTATTTCCGCGCCGAACCGGTATGGCTTTCGCCTGTTCACTTATTCCATCGCGCCAGTAGAGCAGGTGGTCTTGCCGCAATCAAGCAGTTTCTTCATCGATTCGTCGATTTTTTTTCTTGACAGCTCCGTGCGGCAACTGTACATCGGAATACGGAACAGGTGTCTACATCCTTTCGGAGGATCTGACCATGTCCGCCTCGGCTCCGCACCCTTCCAGCCCAGTCGCTCAACCGCCGCGCCTCCTGGATCAGTTCCGCGCCGCGGCGCGTGCGGCCGGTCAGCCCGAGTCCTGGATCGAGCCGCTCACCCGCTGGGTTCTCGCCTTCATCATCTTCCACGGCAAGCGGCATCCGCGCGAACTGGGAGCGGCCGCCCGAGACGCCTTTCTGCATCACGTCGTCCAGACGCGCAAAGATCCGCTCTCGGCACTCGATGCGGCACGTACCGCGCTGCGGCTCCTGTATCAGGACCTGCTCCAACAACCCATCGGCGAACTACCGCAGCCGCGGCCGCCGCTGCTGCTCGATCAATTGCGGCAGGTGCTTCGCCTCGGACACTACGCGATGAAAACCGAGCAGAACTACGTCCAATGGGCCACACGATTCATCCTCTTCCACAAGAAGCGCCACCCGCGCGACATGCGTGCCCCGGAAGTCGAGCAGTTCCTGACCCACCTGGCGGTCGATGGCCACATCGCAGCCAGCTCCCAGAATCAGGCGCTCAACGCCCTACTGTTCTTCGACGGCCAGGTGCTGGACATGGACCTCGGTCGGCTCGACGCCGTGCGGGCGCGGCGCGGTAAACGCCTGCCCATCGTCCTGACGCCGGAGGAAGTGGCGGTCGTTCTGAAGCACATCGGCGGCGCGGACAGGGGTAGGGGGTAGGGGGTAGGGATCGGTTGTACTAAGTCACGCGGATTCACACAGCAAAAAAGGAGCATTCGGATGAGCATCAAGAGTTATCGCGACTTGATCGTGTGGCAAAAGGCCATGGACTTCGTCGTAATGGTCTACCGTGTCACGACTCAATTTCCCAAGGATGAACTGTACGGACTGACTCAGCAACTTCGGAGAGCGGCAGTTTCCGTGCCTTCCAACATCGCGGAAGGCCATGGAAGGCAGAGTCGGCGCGAGTACTTGCAGTTCCTTTCAATCGCTTATGGCTCTCGGAATGAATGCGAGACTCAGATTTTGCTCGGGGAACGGCTGAAGTACATGAGTCAAGAACAAAGCTCCGACCTGCTGAGTAGTTCAGCCGAAGTCGGGCGCTTACTGAATGGACTGCGCAAGTCCCTGTGTGAGGAGCCTACTGATCCCTAACCCCTGACCCCTGGCCCCTACCCGGGTGAACGCCGCGGAAGTGCAAGCGGCCGTCGAGGCGACACGTCTGCTCGGCGGCTCCAAAGAACGAGAGCCAGCGGTTTTCGTGTGAAATCACCGAACTGCTCTCCACCCAACGCACCCGCCTCCGGTAGTCTGCGCGGTAAATGTCGCCCGCCACCACGCACCCCGAGGCTCATCATGTCCACTCAATCCACCGGCCCACGCTCCGACGCCGGCAAAGCACGCTCCTCCGCCAACGCCGCCACCCACGGCCTCTGCTCCGAACGCCCCGTCCTCCCCTGCGAAGACCCCGCCGCCTGGGACGCCTTCCACACCGGCGTCGTGCAGGAACTCGAACCGGTCGGCATCCTCGAACACGAGCTGGCCGACCGCATCGCCCTGCACCACTGGCGCCTCCGCCGCGTCGCGCGTTTCGAGGCCACCGTCGGCGACGATCTCTACAACGCCGCCACCAGCAAGGCGGCCGGCGCCATGATCGGCCTCAGCCCGGACGATCCCCAATGGCAGGCGATGTACCAGGCCCATCACGATCTCGATGACTTGACGGAGGACCTGGCGACCGCGGAAGCGGCGCGGACGCTGGTCGCGCAGGCGCCGACCCTGCCGGACCACACCGTCTGCGATCCGACGGTGGTGCTCTTGTTGCTGCAACTGCTGGGCGACATGTCCGTCATCGAGGTGAAGCAGCCGATGACGTTGGCGAACCTGAGACAGTCCCTGCCGACATTCTCGAAGAAGCCGTGGCTCGAAACGCTGGCCATCCTGACTGCTGAATGCGCGAATCATTGCCGGGAGGTAATGGAGGAAATCGCCGCCAAAAAGAAGCGTTTCGAGCGGATCGCGGAGGCGATGGCCAAGCACGTGGAAGCGGAGGGCCACGATCACCAGGTACTGGCCAAGCCGGAGTTGGATCGGCTGGTACGCTACGAGGCTCACGTCAACCGTCAGCTCCGATACGCCCAGGAAGCGCTGGACAAGCTCCAGGCGAAGCGCCGCGCCAGGGAAAGCGAGCCGCCGCCGGTTCGTGCCGTAGAAAGCAGCGTCGCTCCGTCACCAACCGCACCGGCGTCGATCCCCGAAGCCATCGCACGCCGCTCCCAACTGCCGCCGCAACCGGAACCGGCCGATAGAAGTTCGTTCCGCAGTTACGACGACGTGTTGGCGTCTCTCGCTCAACCGCCGCGTTTCCAGTCGTGGCCGGAAGGCGCTCCCTGTGGCCCCAGCGCCGTCGCCGGCGAGTTCGTTCCGCAGTTTTCGACTCCGCAACACAACGGCGTCCCCATGAAGGCGGGTCCGCGAGTCCTCGTGAAGCGCTCGGAGCGCTCCGGAGTCCCGCGACGACGTTTTCGTGTACGCTGCACCGTCAAAAGCAGTCGTGCGGCCGAAACAATGCGCCCGCGGTCCGCGCCCATCGCTCGCCACATCGTCCGGCCCCCTCTCTCCGTCGCGCTTCGCAACCCATACGAAAGACGGAGGAGGTATCCAGCCATGCGCAGACAGATGGGGTGCAGTGTGTCTTTGATGTTCGTGACCCTGGCAACGGTGCAAGCGACCGAGGAGCGCGACGGCGTGGTCGAGGCGAAGAACGGCCTCGTCGTCACGGTCAGCGCCCGGCGTCGGAGGTCGGCGTTTTGGTGCTGAAACGCGGCGGCACCGCGGTGGACGCGGCCGTCGCCACGGCGTTCACCCTGGCGGTCACGCATCCGGCGGCCGGCAATGTCGGCGGCGGCGGGTTCCTGCTCCTGCACCCCGGCGACGGCACCAAGCCGGCGTTCTTCGACTTCCGCGAGACGGCCCCGGCGGCATCGACCCCCGAGATGTTCGTCAAACCGGACGGCCGCACGCCGCACCGCCGCTCCGGCGTCCCCGGCACCGTGCGCGGCTTGGCCCTCGCCCATTCCCGCTTCGGGAGGCTGCCCTGGACGGACCTCGTCCAGCCGGCAATCGAGCTGGCCGAGAAGGGGTTTGTCCTCGACGCGCACCACGCCGCGTCGCTCAACGGCATCCTGAAATCCTCGGACAAAACCAAGTTCGCGGAGTTGCATCGCGTCTTCGACAATCCGAACGGTGGGCCGTGGAAGGCGGGCGATCGTCTCGTGCAACCCGATCTGGCCAAGACGCTGCGCCGCATCGCCGAGAAGGGGGCGGACGGCTTCTACCGGGGCGAGACGGCGGACCTCATCGCCGCCGAGATGAAAGCCGGCGGCGGTCTCATCACGAAGGACGACCTGGCGAAATATGCCGCGAAGGAGCGCGAACCATTGCGCGGCACCTATCGCGGCTTCGACGTGATCGCCGCTCCGCCGCCGTCGTCGGGCGGCACAGCCCTGATCGAAATGCTCAACATCCTGGAAACCTTCGACCTGGCGAAGGACGGCCGCTGGTCGCCGCCGACCCTGCACCGCATGACGGAAGCGATGCGCCGCGCGTTCTGCGACCGGGCCCGGCACCTCGGCGATCCCGACTTCGTGACCATCCCTGCCCACCTGACGAGCAAGGACCACGCTCGGGAGCTGGCGAAGCGCATCGATCCCGACAAGGCGACGCCCAGTGAATCGCTCGCCGCGGACATCCCACTGACCGGCGAAGGCGAGGACACGACGCACTTCTCCATCGTGGACAAAACGGGGATGGCGGCGAGCCTGACGTACACGCTGGAGAGCAGTTACGGCAGCCGGGTGGTCGTGCGCGGAGCGGGGTTCCTGCTCAACGATGAGATGAACGACTTCAACGGGCAACCCGGCGTCACCGACCGCACCGGACGCATCGGCACCAAGCCGAACGTGATCGCTCCGGGCAAGCGCATGCTCAGCTCGATGACGCCGACGATCCTGGCGAAGGACGGCAAGCCCGTGCTGGTGACCGGCAGCCCCGGCGGGCGGACGATCATCAATACGGTCCTCTGCGTGGTGGTGAATATCGTCGATTACGGCATGGACGTCCGCGCCGCCGTGGACGCGCCGCGGCAGCATCACCCGTGGTTTCCGGACCGGCTCAAGGTGGAGTCGGTGTTGGCGAAAGACCACAAGGACGCGGTCGACAAGCTGAAAGCGCTGGGCCACAACGTCGGGACGGAGCCGAGCCAGGGCGATGCGCACACGATCCAGATCGACCCGAAGACGGGCGAATATCGCGGCGCCGCAGACCATCGGCTCAGCGGCAAGGCGGCGGGGTATTGATGTGCCGCTTGCGGCTTGGCAGTCGCTCCTGCTAAGCCGCAAGCGGCGATGACAGAGCGAGACCACTCCATGTACATTCCCGCCGCGTTCGCCGTCAAGGATGAGGCGATCCTCTTCGATTTCATCGACCGCCACAGCTTCGCCACGCTCGTGAGCACCATCGACGACGTGCCGTTCGCCACGCATCTGCCGGTGTTGCTCGATCGCGCGCGGAACCGACTGCTCGGCCATGTTGCCTATGCGAATCCACACTGGAGGTGTTTCGACGGCGTTCGGGAGGTGCTCATCATCTTTCAGGGGCCGCACGCCTACGTCTCGCCGAGTTGGTACGTCGAGACGCCGGCCGTGCCGACCTGGAACTATGCGGCGGTCCACGTTTACGGCGTCCCGCGGTCTCATCGACGATGAGACCCATCTCGAAGACCTGCTCACACGGCTCGTGGACCGGTACGAAAGCGCCGCGGACAGGCCGTGGAAGTACGACCTGCCCGAAGAATATCGGCGCAAAATGTTGAAGGGCATCGTCGGCTTCGAGATGCCGATTGCGCGGATCGAGGGCAAGTTCAAGTTCGGCCAGAACCGCTCGGCAGAGGATCGGCGCGAGATGTTGGAACACCTGCGCGCGGGCGATGCGGAGTCGCAATCCCTGGCGGCACTGATCTCTGCGCACTTGCACGAATGAGGGAAAGCCGATGGGACGGGGCTCTTGAACCGATGCACGTTTACTGCGATAATCCAGTGAGACATCACCCTCGATTCCAGGAGGCATTCACATGGGACCAGAAGAAATGTATGTCTTGTTGCGAGCCCAACCATTTCGACCGTTTCGGATTCACCTGTCCAACGGACGGACATTCGACGTCCGTCACCCCGAGTTGGCCATGGTGGGCGTTGCCACGGTCTTGATCGGCCGACCCGCTGCCAATCACGAGCTGCCAACTTTCGACTGGTATGATACCGTGGCGCTCGGACACATCAATAACATCGAACAGCTGCCCGTACCTGCGCCCGCCTCGTCGAACGGCGGCCAGTGACACTCGCCACGCACGGCAGCGCTTGGGCCGACCCATGACCACCGCGACGGATCGCCTCGACAGCGAGCAAGCCTTTCACGACCGGCAGGCGGCCGAGCGCCTCCGGCTCCTTCAGCGATCTCAAATCTCTGCAATTCCACGACGACGACTATCTCGATCACGAAACCTGGGTCCGTCCCGCCTTCGCTCGTCTCGGTTCGCTGCCCGGCGCCCGCGTCCTCGACTTCGGCTGCGGCCACGGCATGGCGTCGGTGGTGCTGGCCCGGCGCGGCGGCCGCGTGACGGCGTTCGACCTGTCGCCCGGCTACCTCCAGGAAGCGCGGCGACGCACCGAAGCGAACGGCGTCAACGTCTCATTCGTCCGGGCCGATGGTGAACGCCTGCCTTTCGCCGACGCCAGTTTCGACCGCGTCTGGGGCAACGCCGTGCTGCACCATCTCGACGTGACCATTGCGGCGCGGGAGTTGCACCGCGTACTGGCGCCGGGCGGTGTGGCCGTCTTCTGTGAACCGTGGGGCGAAAACCCTCTGCTGAACCTCGCCCGGCGTCGTCTGCCGTATCCCGGTAAGGAACGCACGCCGGATGAGATCCCTCTGCGCGGCGCGACGTGCTGAAACTGCGCCGCGTCTTCCCGCTCGTCGAGGCAACGGGGTATCAACTCCTGTCGATGGCCCGTCGTGTGCTGCCGCACGGCCGTCTCGTTGCCGCCCTGGACTGGTGCGACGATCTCCTGCTGGGCCGCGTGCCGTTCCTGCAACATTTTTGCCGTTATGTTGTTCTCGCGCTGCACCGCTGACCGTATAATCGTTGGCGGCAGAAGAATCGGCCCCTGGATTCATGTCATGACGCGGCCCCATTAAACCTGGGAGTCGGCGTGCCCCAACCGGCACCACCCCCGCCTGCTCCCACCGCTGTGCCACCGCCGACAGCGCCGACGGCTGCCCCGCCGATCTGGCCGCGCTCCGCGCAGCTCGCCTCGGCTGCGCTGCTCCTCACGGTCATGGGACTGCTCACCTGGCACGTCTATGGAGCACAACGGCGAGCAACACGGCCCACCGCCCTGGAACCCGGTTCGCTGGCCTTTCGCGTCGATCTGAACCGCGCAGATCGGCGCAACTGCTGCAACTTCCCAGCATCGGCGAGTCGCTGGTTCGGCGCATCGAAGAGTACCGTGCCGCGCACTACGGTTTCCGCAACATTGAGGAACTGGCCGAAATCCCCGGCATCGGCCCGCTGACCGTCGAACGGCTGCGCCATTTGGTGTACGTGGAACCGCCGGAGGGCGACGAGGCACACGACGCCGTCACGATGCGCGGCAAGCCAGCACGCTCTACCAAGAAGGAGATGCCGGCGGCGGACAAGCCGATGAGCGCGAAAAAGGACATCGCGCTCACCGAACCCATCAACATTAACAAGGCCGCCTCGGAGGAGCTGCAACGCCTGCCCGGCATCGGACCGACTATGGCGGGGCGCATTATCGAGGCGCGCAAGACCACTCCCTTCAAATCGGTGGACGACCTGCGCCACGTTCACGGCATCGGCGTAAAGACACTGGACAAGCTGCGGCCACACGTCACAGTCGGCGAAGGAAAGGAAGACTCGACGAAGTAGGCGTGACGGTCCTGGCGTATCGCATCGTTATCTGCGACCGGGCGATCCGCAAGCTCCGCCATTTGACGGCAGCGCTCATCGTCGATGCCATCGAGGACCAGTTGACGCACCAGCCGACCGTCGAGACACGCAACCGCCAGCGCATGCGCGATAACAGGTTGTCCTTGTGGGAGCTTCGCGTTCGGGACTTGCCGGCGAATAATGATGTAGAGGAAGACGACGAATCAAGTCGCGGCGTCAGCGACATAGGCGATCGGCAATAACAACCTTACCGGCGTCATCGGCGAAGCCTTGCAGGCGTCACTTGGCCTCATCCGCGTTGGAAGTGAAGCGGCGCCGCTTCATCGAGCGTTTCTTCGCCCTGGGCGGTGCTTCGTCGGCACCCGATAACAATTGCAGCAAGGATCGCTCGCCGGGTTCCATTTCGACCCAACGCAGTTGGAGCAAGAAGATCGCTAGGCCAAACCCGGCACCGAACCCCGCGAGATGAGCGAAGTAGCCGATGTTGCCTTCGCCGCGAATCGCCCCCCAGATGTCGAAAACCAGCCATAACAGGATCATCCAGAAGCTGCTGACGGTAAGCTCGCCGGCATCACCCCCGCTGAAGAAAAAGTAGCCGTACCAACAAGTGATCTGGTTGACCAGGTACCAGACGAGGAACATACCGACAATCCCGTTGATGGCGCCGCTGGCACCGACGGCCGGCCGGGGGTCGATCGTGTGTGCCACCAGGCCGGCCACCAGCCCAAGCCCGAAGTAGATGAAGGGATAACTGAGGTTGCCGACCTTGCGCAGACGGCGTTGCCAAAGACCCAGAGGAACAACATGTTGCCGAGAAGGTGCAGGATATCCGCGTGGACGAGCACATGACCGATAAGCCCGAACCAACTCGTGCCACCCAGCATTAGATCTTACCCGAGGTCCGTGAGACCGTGCGATGATACGCAGAGCGGATAGAAACAGACCGTCAACCCGATCAGGACCCAGTTCATCCACGGCCGACAGGTCATGGGCACGTCAACGTGATAGGGGACGAGCAGGAACATATTCCACCAGTGAACAAGCTTCGGTTACTGTTTTTCACTTCCGACCGGCCCCGCTGGCCGCCACGGCGTCGCCTGGCCGAACCAGCTGTCCAGCGTCGTATATTGCAGATACTCGATCACCACGCCGTCTTTGTGGATGAAGACGACGCTGCCGAAGTCGCCCGGCTCGAACGGTCCGAAGATCACTTCTTCGCCGCGGATTGCCGCCTGTAAATCCTCGACACGATAAGCGACGTGCGGCAGGTGCCAGAGCTTCCACAGGCCGACGTTGGCCGGATCGACCGTGGGCATCTCCAGCGGGCGGATGTACTCGATTCGCTGCGGATGGAGGCGCGGGTTGGTCACCCAGACTTTGCTGTACTCGACCCAGCTTTCGCCGGGCTGCGGCTCAGTCGTGACGATACCGATGTGGTCAAATTGTTTCATGCGGAAACCCTACGAGACCGCCATCACGATGCAATTAGCTGCGACCAGTGGTAGTGTACGCTGCTCGCACGGGTGCATCTACTCCTGACGGGCGATATTGCCGAACGAACACCGATGTCGAATCGAAGCCGGCGCTCACCGCGAGGAGTGCGTCGGCCAGAGATTACCAGAGCACGGAGGTTGATAAGAGAGCAGATCGGCGGCTATTGTGTACCCTGAACCGCTACGATAGACTGCATCTGTTCCCTTCATGAGTTACCCGGAGGGGCGACGACCATGCACGAGACACAGGCTATCCCACCGACTCTACCAGCCGACTTCCCACCAGTCCCGCCGCTGCGCCATGGCGAGCGACTGACATTGGAGGAGTTCGAGCGCCGTTACGCCGCCATGCCGAACGTAAACAAGGCCGAACTGATTAACGGAGTCGTCTCTATGCCGTCTCCAGTCCGCTATCGCCAGCACGGCCGGCCGCATCGCCACTTTGAAACCTGGTTGGGTGTATACGAAGCGGCTACCCCCGGTGTGGAGGGCGGCAACAACGCCACCGTCCGGCTGGATCTTGGTAACGTCCCGCAGCCCGATTCAACCCTGTTCATCGACCCGGCGCGCGGGGGCCAGGTGCGGATTAGTGCCGACGACTATGTCGAGCGCGGTCCCAGCTGGCCGCCGAGATTGCCGCCAGCAGCGCCGGCTTCGATCTGGGTGAGAAGCTGCTCGCCTACCAGCGGAATCAGGTGCGCGAGTACATCGTCTGGAGCGTGCTGGAGCGGCGACTCGACTGGTTCGTGCTGCGCGGCGACCGCTATGAGCCGTTGACGCCGGACGCGGAAGGGGTGTTTCGCAGCGAGGTCTTTCCGGGCCTGTGGCTGGACACGGCGGCAGTATTGCGCGGCGACCTGGCGACGGTGCTGGCGTGTGTGCAGAAAGGGACGGCGACGGCGGAACACGCGGGGTTTGTTGAGCGGTTGCGTGCGAATGTGCAGGGATGACGTGACTCACATCGTTCCCAATCCCCTGTTTGGGAACGGCCTGACTGGAAACTCGCCGTCGTCCGCACATCCACCTAGACGAAGCTGCCAGAAAAACAGACTCGTCACGCCAGCGCCTCGGCGATGACGGACGCATTCTGCACCAGCGGAATGGGTCGATTCGTGCGATCGTACAGCAGCGTCTCTGGGTCGATGCCGAGCAGGTGATACACCGTCGCCAGCACCTCCTTCGGCGAGATCGGCCGTTCGGCGACGGTGCCGGCGATCTTGTCCGTCTTGCCGACGACCCGGCCGCGCGCGATGCCGGCGCCGGCCATGACGGCACTGTAAGCCTGCGACCAGTGATCGCGGCCGCCGCCCTTGGCGCTGCTGATCTTCGGCGTCCGGCCGTGCTCGCTCAGCACCAGCACCAGCGTCTCGTCCAGCAGGCCGCGCTGATCGAGGTCGGCGATCAGGCCGTGGAAACCGCGGTCGAAACCGGGCATCAGCTCGTTCTTCATGCGCGGATAGTGTTCCCAATGCGTGTCCCACGCGGAGCCGGCCAGGCCGTACTCGTCCCAGGTGACGGTCACGAAGCGCGAGCCGGCCTCGACGAGACGGCGGGCGGCGAGAGCGGCCTGGCCGAACACCGTCAGGCCGTACGACTCACGCAGCGGCATCGGTTCGCGGCTCAGATCGAGAGCGGTGCGCATCTTCGGCGGCGGATCAGGTCGAACGCCCGTTGCCGATGACGGTCGAGGGCACGGCCGGCGTCGCCTTCGCGCAGATCGCGCCGTGCCTGGTCGAACTGTTCCATCAGCGAACGGCGCGTGTCGAGGCGGTCGAGCGTCAGGTCGGCGGATGGGTCGGCGGCGTCGGCCAGCTCGAAGCGACCGTTCGGCGTCGATCCCGACATACGGCTCGGCCACGTCGAGCGTCTGACCGGCCAACGTCTTGACGATGCGCCGGGTCGGTTCGCCGCGGAACTCCGTCCAGAGCGGGTTGAACGCCGTGCCGAGATAGGCCGCGTAGGGACCGGCGCGTTGCACCTCGCCGGTGCGGCGGCTGCTGAACGGAAACGGCAGCGCAATGTTATCGGGCACGCCGCCCGGCTTCTTGCGGTCGCGGCCGAGATAATCGACGACGCAGCCGAGGAACGGCTGATGCCGGCCATCGTGCGGATTCAGCTCCATCGGCACGTCGATGGCGCTGACGCCGGTCGTGGCGTAGGCGACGCCGTGGATCGGATAGGGATGCGTCAGCGACCGCAACACCGTGACGCGGTCCATGATTTTCGCGGTGTTCGGCAGCAATTCGCAGACGTCGAGGCCCGGCAGGCTGGAGCGAATCGGCTTGAAGTCGCCGCGGATCTCGACGGGAGCGTCCGGCTTCATGTCGAAGGTTTCGAGCTGGCTCGGCGAGCCGTACAGGTACAGTAGTATGCACGACTTCGCCTTACCGAAGCTACGCTCGCGCTTGGAGTGGGATGCCTGCAACTCGGTGAGACGGAAAAAATCGGGCAGGCCGATGCCGAGCAGACCAAGACCGCCGGCGCGCAGCATCTCACGCCGTGTCCAACCGTTGCACAATCGTTTCGGCGACCCGAGGATCCGTAACATGGAAAGCCCCCGTTTGACGTGGTACTATCCTACGACGTGATCGGGTGGTTGTGCAATCGGATAATCGGGATGATGCCGCTTGTTTAGCCGCGAGCTTCTGCGAGCGCCGGGCGCCCAGCGCTCGCAGAAGCTCGCGGCTAAACAAGCCTACGATCGGAGTCATTCATGCACCTTCTCATTCCCCTCGCCCTGCTTTTCCCCACCGCTGATCCCCCCGCGGAAACCAAGGGCAAACGCATCGCCCTGACTGACGGCCAACTCTTCATTCCCGACGGCTTCAAACCGGAGCGCGACGGCATCGACCTGACGCTGCACCTGCACGGCTCGACGGCGGTCGCGGAAAAGAACTTCATCGGCGCCAAACGGCCTGGCGTCCTCGTCACCGTCGTCCTGCCCGGCCTGTCGAGCGTCTATACGACGCGCTTCAAGGAGCCGAAGACGTTTCAGCGAATCCTCGACGAAACACGGACCCAACTGGAGAAGCTCGGGGTCGAGAAGCCGAATTGGCGGCGTGTGATTGTCAGCTCATTCAGTGCCGGCTATGGCGGCGTGCGGGAGCTGCTGAAGGACCCGGCCGCGTTCGCGCGCATCGACGCCCTGGTCTTGGCCGATTCGCTGTATGCCGGCTACGTCGGCAAGGCGGCGGAGAAGAGCGTCAATCCCGAGCAGATGGCCGGCTTCATTCGCTTCGCCAAGGCAGCCGCGGCGGGCGAGAAGTGGTTCATTCTCTCGCACTGTATGCTGAAACCCGACGGCTATGCCAGCACCGGCGAGACGGCGGACGTGCTGCTCAGCGCGGTCGGCGGTAAGCGCGAGCCGGTTGAGGAGACGTGGGGCGGGATGTTGAAGCTGCGGAGCCGCTATCGGGCGAAGCAGTTTGAAGTGTACGGTTTCGGCGGAGAAACGGGGGCGGATCACATGCGGCACCTGAACAACCTGGCGGTGTTCTGGGAGCGATTGCCGCGCTGAAAGTCGAGGTCACGGAGCCCTGGCTGGGATCGTCATCGCCAAACGGAAGCCGGTCGCGTTCGAATTGTCGAAAGGAGGTTGGCCGACACCACGGGAGGCGGCGCGACAACAACTGCTGATGCCGCACCACCAACCGCCTCGATTGACACGGGTGTCACCCGATTGTGGACCTGTCGGGTCTTTGGGGTAGCTGACGCGGTAATAGTCCTTGTCGAAGAAGTCCTGGCACCATTGTTTGACGTTGCCGTGCATGTCGAACAATCCCAGGGCGTTGCCCTTATAGCTGTCCACCGGCGCAGTCCGCTGGAGGTATGGACCTGGCTGGGATGTGCCGTACGGATAACCACCGGCGGCAATTCGCGTCCCTACCGTCTATTGCGACGCCTACATTGAACGCCGTCGTCGTTCCCGCACGGCAAGCATATTCCCATTCCGCCTCCGTCGGCAATCGGTAACCCGTCGCGTCCGCCGGCATCTCTACGTCCGCCTTCTGGATAACGTCCGCATCCTGGAACCGCGCGATGTTTGTCAGGCGATAACACGGAGTCTTCCCATACAACGCGCTCAGTTTGTTACAGCATTCCACAGCCTGGTACCAGGATAGGTTCTCCACCGGGAAGCGCCCGGTACTGGCAAACGCTGCAACCTTATCACTCATGCCGCTGCCCTTATGGAACCAACTCGGATTGAAGCCGCCCGTGATTTTCTCGAACTCCTCCTGCGTTACCGGGTATTTTCCCAGGTAGAACGCCCTCGTCAGCTCCACGTCGTGCTGCGGAAATTCGTTGTCGAATGTGGTCCGCGGTATGGATGGATTTTGCTGCACAACGCCATCGATCTCCTCCTTCGTTGCCCCCATGCGGAACTTGCCCGGCGGCACCAGCACCATCTTCATCATGACGCCGCTGCCAAGATCGACATTGCGCTCGACGTCCACGCCGAGATACTGCGCCCACGCCAGCTGCGTCGCCCGCACTTGCGCCTCACCCAGAGCAGACCGCGAACTGTCTAGCGGTTGGGGCGGTTGATTCGCAAGCATCGGAGCGGGCTGTGGCGTGGTCTTCCCTTTCGGGTCGGTATCCGCCTTCTTGCTCGGATCGTCCCAGCCGATCCAGGCCGCGATCACCAGGCCGATGAACAGGGGGATGTACAACCACGATCTGCCGCTCGACGGCGGCTCCGGCAGCCTCGGCCGCGTCTCCGCCACAGGTGGACAGATGGGTGTAGCCTGCGACCGATCCGCCTCGGTCACGACAGTCGGCAGCGTCGGTGGCCGCGGGTTGGTCGGCGGTTTCGCGCGCGTGGACGGAACGCCCGACACGGCCGCGTCCAGCACCGCGGCAAACGCCGACATCGACTCATAGCGGTCGGCTGGGTTTTTCGCCAACGCCTTCAGGCAGATGCGTTCCAGGGCTTCCGGCACACTCGGCTTGATCTTGCGCGGCGGACGAGGGGAGGCCGACAGGACTTGAGCGAGGACCAATTCCAGCGGACCGACGAACGGCAACTCCCCCGTCAGCAGTTCGTAAAGGATGACGCCGAGTGCGTAAACATCGGTGGCCGGTCCGATGGCGTCCGTGTCGCCGCGAGCCTGTTCGGGAGCCATGTGGGTCGGCGTGCCAAAGATGCGCCTTGCAGGGTGCGTTGCGTGCGTGCGTCCATCAGACGGGCCAGGCCGAAGTCGAGGATCACTGGTTCGCCCCGGAAATCCATGGCGATATTGCTGGGTTTCAGATCGCGGTGGATCACGCCGCTGTCGTGAGCCGCCTGCATCGCCAGAGCCAGTTTGCGCACCAGCAGAGCCGCGCCGCTGGACAGCAGCGGATGGTCGGCGACCCACTTGTGGAGCGGCAGACCGTCGATGAACGCCATCGTGATGAAGGCGACGTCGTCGTGAATGTCGTAGTCGTAGAGCGGACAGAGGTTCGGATGACGGAGAGCGGCGGCAGTCTGGGCCTCGCGGCGAAAGCGGTCGAGCGCCTTGGGATCCTCGACGAGCGTACAGACCTTGAGGGCGACTTTGCGTTCCAGCCTGGTGTCGTGGGCCAGGTAGACGGCCCCCATGCCGCCCTGGCCCAGCGGTCGAATGATGCGATACCGGCCGAACTGCTCCGGCAGACGGAGAGCGTCGAACGACGGGGCCGACATTGGCGCGACTCCTTCCGCGCGGATGCAGCACGCTTTTCCAAAGCGTCGCTAACCCTGCATCGTTATTCTTCGGCCACCTTGCCCTCGTCCATCCAGTCAATCCCGTGCGATTCTTCAGGAGCGACGGCGCGCTGACGGCTGAGGAGCAATGAGCGGATGGGGAAGGCCAGGGCGTAGGCCCAGAATAGGAGTGCCAGCGCCAGGCCGCGCGTCAGGGCGATGACGAAGACGACCAGCACCGCTTGCACCACGACGCCGAAGTGACGGCGGCGGCGCTGCGTGAGGTGCTTGATGACGTGCGGGAACGGCACACTCGACACCATCAGCAGGGCGACGAGCAGCGTGCCGAGCGGCGCCCAGGTGGTCACATGGTAATTCACCGCCGAAGCAGAAACGCCGCTCCCCGCGATGCCGTAACCAGAGCGGAGCAGGGCGAGCGTGGCAACGCAACCGGCCGCGGCCGGCGACGGCAGACCCTTGAAGCGTTTGCCGGCATTGGGGTCGGGCGACTTTTCCACGTTGTACCGGGCCAGCCGAAGGATGGCGCACACCATGTACAGCGCGGCGATGACGGCGATCACCTGGCGGACGCGGTCATTCGTCCAGGCTTGGCCGATACACAGCAGGAGGAAGGCAGGAGCGACGCCGAAGCTGACCGCGTCGCAGAGGCTGTCGAGTTCTTTACCGAACTCGCTTGCGGACCTGGACAACCGGGCTGCGTAACCGTCCAGGGCGTCGAAGATCATGGCGCCGAAGATGAGAACGGCGCTGACCATGTAATACAGGTCGGCATTCGGGTCGCTATCGCCTTTGATGCAGCTGGCAAGGGCGATTGACGAAAAGCCGCAAACGGCGTTGCCGAGAGTCAGAAGCGTCGGCAAAACAGCGATCTTTCGCACGGGTCTACTCGTTTCTCTGAGCGGGGATCGGGCGATCCCGAATCATCTACCGGATGAAGATAGCGTGAAAGCGACGTCACCGCCAGGGGTAATGGCGAAAATCGTTTCCTGGCGATAGCCCTGCTACGATTCCAGGCACGCGGCGAGGGACCGGCGTCACGCGCCCGGTTGATGTGCATCGGTCTGCGAGAGGAATTACGGTTGTTTTAGTTTCTCCTCGCAGCGTTTCAGTCGCTCCTTGAGTGACTCAGCATCGGTTTCCTTCGCGGCGAGTAGTTGGCGCAGGTGAAACGCCGCCGCGAACCACTGCTCATGCTTCTCGCTATCCTCCGCCTCCTGGCTATGCCAGCGAAACCGCCGGTCCGGGTCGTTCAACTGCGGCAAGAAGATGAGATCGGACGAAGGACGGTTGTCCTTCAGATCGAAGATGCGGAGCAGGGGTCCGTCGATGGAGACGCGCCGGGAGCCATCGGGGCTGAGAGCTGTACGTTCTCCCTGCGGCGGCCGATCGGGGCAGGGGTCGATGAGCTGTCCGCTCACGGCGTCCCAGGCGCGGACCGTTCCCGCTCTGCCCTGAGTGACAACCCGTTCGCCGTCCGAGCTGAAACCGACGCTGACGACAGGGCCATGGCTAAAGTGTCCCTTGATGATCCGGGGGTCTTGCCCCGTGGCCGCCTCCCACAGCTTTATCGTCTTGTCCTCACTGCCGCTGGCCAGGCGCTTGCCGTCCGGGCTGAAGCACACGCTGGAGACGGTCTTGGTATGCCCCTTGAGAGTGAGGAGTTCTTGCCCCGATGCCGCGTCCCACACCTTAACTGTCTTGTCGGTACTGGCGCTGGCAAGGCGCTTGCCGTCCGGGCTGAAGTCCACACCCAAGACTGGTGCGGTATGCCCCTTGAGGGAGGGAAGGAGTTCTCGCCCCGTCGCCGTGTCCCACACTTTTATGATCCGATCGCGGCCAGCGCTGGCCAGGCGCTTGCTGTCCGGGCTGAACCTCACGCATTCGACGCCATAGAAGTGCCCCTTGATGGTGTGGAGTTCTTGACCGGTCGCCGCATCCCACACCTTCACCTCCGTCATCTTATTCATCTCGGAAGACCTATTGATCGCGCCCTCGCCGCCGGCCAGGTACCTGCCGTCTGGGCTATAGCTCACCGTTTGGAAGTCGCTGTTTTGCCCCTCGAGGGAGAGGAGTTCTTTCCCCGTCGCCGCGTCCCACACCTTCACCGTCTTGTCCTTACTGGCACTGGCGATGCGCGTGCCGTCCGGGCTGAAGCAGACACTATGGACGAAGCCTTTGTGCCCCTTGAAGCCCGCGCTGGTGGAGAGTTCTTTCCCCGTCGCCGCGTCCCACACTTTCAAGGTCTTGTCGTAACTGCCGCTGGCAAGGCGCTCGCCGTCCGGGCTGAAGCTCACACTATGGACGACGCCTTTGTGCCCCGACAGGGAGAGAAGTTCTCGCTGCGTCGCCGTGTCCCATATTTTCACGGTTTTGTCGCGACTGCCGCTGGCGAGGCGCTTACCGTCCGGGCTGAAGCACACGCTCCACACGATGTCTTCGTGCCCCTTTAGAGTGGGAAGGTCTTGCCCAGTCGCCGTGTCCCATAACTTCACCGTCCTGTCGCGACTGCTACTGGCCAGGAGTTTGCCGTCCGGGCTGAAGCACACGCTCCTGACGATTTCGTTATGCCCCTTGAGGGTCAGGAGATCTTTTCCGGTCGCTGTGTCCCACACTTTCAGCGTCAAGTCTTGACTGGCGCTGGCGAGGCGCTTACCGTCCGGACTGAAGCTCAAACTCTGGACGATGTTAGTGTGCCCCTCGAGTGAGAGGAGTTCTTTCCTCGCCGCCGCGTCCCACACTTTCACCGTCTGGTCAGCACTGGCGCTGGCGAGGCGCTTGCCGTCCGGGCTGAAGCTCACACTCTGGACGCTGCCGGTGTGCCCAGTCAGGGGCGGAAGTTCTGTCCCCGTCGCTGCGTCCCACACTTTCACCGTCTGGTCCGCACTAGCGCCGGCCAGGCGATGCCCGTCCGGGCTGAAGCACACGCCATTCACGATGCCGACAAACTGCTTGAAGGTTAGGAGACCTCCTGTCGCTGCGTCCCACACCATTACCGTCCTGTCCGCACTGGCACTGGCGAGGCGCTTGCCGTCTGGGCTGAAGCTCACACTATGGATGGGGCCTTTGTGCCCTTCGAGGGTGTGAAGTTTTGCTCCCGTCGCCGCGTCCCACACGATCACCGTCCGGTCGTTACTGCCGCTGGCGAGGCGCTTACCGTCCGGGCTGAAGCACACGCTCCAAACCTGGTCGGTGTGCCCCTCGAGGGAGAGGAGTTCTTTGCCCGTCGCCGTGTCCCACACCTTTACCGTCTTGTCGTTACTACCGCTGGCGAGGCGCCTACCGTCCGGGCTGAAACTTACACTTTGAACGACGTCCGTGTGCCCGCGTAATGTCGCCTGGGTTTCGTCGAAGCGCTGGCGCAGATGGTCATGTTCCCAACCGCGATAATCGCGCCGGCAGGCGTCAAGGAAGCTGTGCGCGAGCCGGGCATCCCCTTCCTCCCAGGTGAGCTGGGCCTGTTTCAGCTGGGCGACGTACAGCAGGCTTTCGGCCCGTTGCAGCTGCTGAAGCGTCTCTTTCTCGGCCGCCTCCGCTCGCAGTCGCTGCTTCTCTTCCTCGGCCTGGAGTTCCTCGGCACGCCGGCGCTGGTCGTCGGCCTCGTGACTGGCTTTCTCCGCGCGTTCGCGCTGCTGGTCGCTGGCTCGCCGGCCATAATCGACGACGAAGAGGACCGCGACGAGCAGCGACACCAGAACCAGCGCCGCCAGCAAACCGGCCGCTGCGGGTCGCCGCCGCGCCCACTTCACGAACCGCTCCCTCCGTCCGATCGGCCGCGCCTGCACGGGTTGACCGTCCACGTAGCGCCGCAGGTCGTCGGCCAGCGCCTTTGCGTCCGAGTAGGCGCTGCGCCGGATCCTTGCGCAGACACTTGAGGCAGATCATCTCCACGTCCGGCGAGAGGCCGCGCCGCAGGTGCGCCGGCCGTACCGCCTCGTCCATCAGCACCATGCGAACCGTGGCCATCGCCGACGGTCCGCGGAACGGCGGTTGGCCGGTGAGCAGCTCGTAGAGGATGGCGCCGAGGGAGTAGACATCGGTCAGAGGCGTGGTTTCGTGGATGTTGCCGGACGCCTGTTCGGGGGCCATGTACGACGGGGTCCCCAGGACGGCGCCGCTGAGTGTGACACCGGTGTCGGCATCCAGCTTCTTGGCGAGGCCGAAGTCGGTGATCTTGAGCTCAAAATCCGAAACTCGAAATCCGAAATCCGAAATGGGCGCCGTTGCGGTTTTCGGTTTTCGAGATTCGGATTTCGGACTTAGCAGGATATTCGCCGGTTTCAGGTCGCGGTGAACGACGCCGCGCACATGGGCATAGTGCATGGCGCGGGCTAGCGTCTCGACCAGTTCGCACGCTTCGACCGGCGTGGGCTTCCAGTCGCGGAGCTTCCGGTCGAGACTGCCGCCGTCGCAAAATTCCAGCGCGAAGAACGGCAGCCCGCCCTGTTCGCCGATTTCATGGATCTGCACGATGTTCGGGTGCTGCAAACGTGCGACGGCCTCGGCTTCGATCTGAAAGCGGACTCGTTCCTGAAGGCCCGCGCCCCGACTGGCGAGGATCATCTTGAGAGCGACAACCCGATTCAACTTCGACTGCTTGGCCCGGTAGACGATGCCCATGCCGCCGCGGCCGAGTTCGCCGAGAATCTCGAAACCGGGCACCGTAGGACCGCAGGGCTGTACCGCGGCCATCGGCCCCAGGTTAGAGGTGAGCCGCGTGGCGTTTTCGTCCATCGGCAGTGCGGTCGCCGACTGAGCCTTCGTCGGCGGGACGGACGGAACGTCGTGGTGCGTTTGCAGGGTACGCTCCAAGGCGGTTGGTTGCGGCGGGGACTTTGCGGAAGTCCGGGGTTGTCGATCGGGAGCGCTCGGTTTGTCCACGGTCTACCTCGGGGCAGCGGAGCACGACGAGAGGAGTGGCCGATTCTATTATTCTACGAGGCTCCGCTCTCCTTGTCAGCGAGAAACGGACGAGGCGTGCTTCGCGGTGGTGCGGTTCTGGCGTCCTGGGAGCAACAACCTATCGTCTCAATTCTCCTTCAGCTAGTCCAGGGGTTGCGCCGGGTGCATTCCCGTTATCGCCGCGTAGGCGATTTTCGTAGCCCGACGCGTTAGCGAGGGTTGTGACGAAACCCTCGCTAACGCGTCGGGCTACGAAAATCGCACTCGTCCTTCGCAATAACGGGAATGCACCCGGTTGCGCCGTTCGCATCATTCTCCACAGGATAGGGCAAACTCCACCCACTGCGGAAGTTGGACCTGCTCCGAAGAATCAAGGAGTTCACTTGACGACTGGATCAGGTGCGGGCATACAACACCTTTCCTTCGTGTGTTGCCGGCCATTCGATCGTTCCGACCACGTCCTTCCGCCAGGCGAACTCCTGCGGTGAGGTGACGATGATGTCCACCGGAACCGGAATGTCGTGCAGCGCTCCGCGGATCGCCAATCGCTTGTCGCGGACGTCCCCGTCCACATCCATTACGATCAGCAGATCCACGTCACTATCCGGCCCGGCGTCGCCGCGGGCTTGCGAACCGAACAGGATGATTTGTTCCGGGTGAAAGCGCTTCACGATCCGTTGCACCATACGGTCGATCGGGGCCTGAACGGTCGGCGTTTTCGCGCTTTTTGGCATGATTTGCCTCTTGATGGGGGACAGGCAGCAGGATTATTGTAGGACGTGCCGAGACGCGTTAGTGATCGCTGCGATTCTTCTGGCGCTATTGGGGTCGGGCGGGAACTCGGGCAAGTCGGAAACCGAGGGCCCGGCCGCGGATCGTCGGGGTGGGGCAATTTCTGTCCGCCGACCGGCAGCCCTCGCCGCCGATGGCCCAGCTGCCGCCCCGAGTCACCCGTGCCCAACCCCCGTCCTCTGCATCCTGGCACCACTGCCACACGTTGCCGTGCATGTCGTATAGCCCAAGCTTGTTTGGCTTGTATGAGCCTACCTTCGTGGTGCGTTCCAGATACCTACCCTTGAGCGCACGTCCGAACGGGTTGTTGCCATTGAAGTTGGCCTGGTCGGACGAGAGATCGTTGGTCGGCTTGGCGAAGTAGAAGTGATACGAACATTCCTCTTCAGAAGTAGCCCCTCCGCGACAAGCATATTCCCATTCCGCCTCCGTCGGCAATCGGTACAACCCTTTGCCACCTTTTTCCCGATCGTTTAGCTTCTGGATGAACGCCTGCGCGTCCTCCCACGATACTTGCTCCACCGGGAATTGCTTCAGGTCTGCATCGGGGATGTCCTTGACCTTATCCTTTCCGAGGCCGTCCCGCGAGAACCAACTCGGGTTGTTCCCCATCACCGCCTGCCACTGCCCTTGCGTCACTGGGTGAATCGCGATCTCGAAGTCTGTCGCGATCTCGGTCTTCTTGCCTGGCTTGTCAGGACCATCCCAGCCCATGTAGAACGTGCCTTTCGGCAGGCGCACGAACTTCATCCCCAGCGGGCCGTCCTGGGGATCTTTGTGGGGCGGCAGTGGGGCGCCGAGAGCGGACAGCAACCCGGTCAGCGCGGTGAGGACGAAAGATGTAGACAGGAGGCGACAGTCGCACATGGGCGGATCTCCTTGATGAATGCGTCCAGCGACAAGATCGCTCCGTTGTAACCCAACGCCAGGCATTCCCGCCAGCGGAAAACCGATTGTTTGCTCCGTCCGAGCCGGAAGCGTAAGCGACGGTCGAGAATCCGTCGCTTACATGGCTGGAAAAAAAAGCCGGCAGAAGGTGTCCCAGGGGCGCCGTAAATCTAATCCACGGCCCGCAGCGCCTCCGCCGCGATCTCGACGGTGCGGTCGATGTCCGCGTCGCTGTGCGCCAGCGACAGGTACAGCTTGCCGCCCGGCGTGCAGTAGACGCCGCGCCGGATCATCTCCTGGCCGAACCGGACAGCCCGCGTTTTGTCGGCTTTCAGAAGATCCCGGTGATTCCGTAGCGGCTTGTGCTCGGTGAAGACGACCTGAAGGACGGGGCCGTCACCCAGCACTTGCAACGGCACCCCGGCGGTTTCTCCAGCGAGCCGCAGTCCGTCCGCGAGACGTTGGCCGGCGGCACGAAGGCGCTGGTACGCGCCCGCTTGCCGCAAGACTGCCAACGTCGCCAGGCCCGCTGCACAGGCCACGGGGTTGCCGGTCAGCGTTCCGCTCAGGAAGCAGTAGCGGCCGCGTCCCTTCTGGCCGGGGTCGGCCTGCTGCAACAGCTCCTTCCTGCCGGCCACCGCGGAAACGGGATAGCCGCCGCCGATCACCTTGCCGAAACAGGCGAGATCGGGCACCACACCGTAGCGCTCCTGCGCGCCGCCCCAGGCCAGCCGGAAACCGGTCACGATCTCGTCGAAGATCAGCACGATCCCGAGCTTGCCGCGTCACGGCCCGCAGTTCCTCCAGGAAGCCCGGTTCGGGATTCAGGCAGCGCTGCATCGGCTCGATGATGACGGCCGCCACCTTCTGGTGGTTCTGTTCGAGGATCGCGGTGGTCGTCGCCGCGTCGTTGAACGGCGCCACAAGAACATCGTTTGTCGAAGCTGCGGAAATACCGTCGCAGTCGGGGACGGCTTCTGGGAAGGGGTACGCCCGCGCCGGCGCGCCGGAAAGTTGGCCGAGATCGTGTCCGCCATGCCAGCCGCCCTCAAACTTCAGCACCTTGTCGCGGTCCGTCGCCGCGCGCGCCAGTCGCACCGCCGCGAAGGTCGCTTCGCTACCCGTCGTTTGGAAACGCACGGCCTCGGCGCAGGGAACCGCCTGTGCGATCTGTTCGGCCAAAAGGATCGCCGGCTCGTTCAGGGCGAAGAAGGTCGAACCCGCGGCCGCCTGGCGCTGCACCGCTTCGACCACTTCGGGATGAGCGTGACCGAGCAACAAGGGACCGCTGCCCAGCATGTAATCCAGGTATTCCTTGCCGGCCGCGTCATAGACCTTGCTCCCCTGGCCGCGCACCAGGACCATGCGCAAGTCCGGCGGCAGCGACATCATGCCCAGGCACGCACCCGGCAGGTAACGCTCGGCCTTCTGGAGCAGTTCGTTCTGGGTCATGGTTCCCTCGGGGAAGCGGGGGCGCCGGCGTCTTGGCGATCAACGAGTGACGTGCTGCCGTGTTCAAGATTATGGCGCATGCCTTCTCCTGTCGCCGAAGGCGGTAATTGGAATCGGCAGCGCTACCTCGGACGCGATAGAATAGTTGGAGTCCGACCTGCCGCCGGCGGCAGGAACGGAGAATCCCAGTCCCGCAGTGGGGAGTCCGCACCATGGCACAAGCTGTCGTCGATCCGGCCGAACTGCGTCGTTTCGCCCATAACCTGAAACGCTTCAGCGAGGAGCTGCAAATCGGCATGGCCGGCCTGCATGGCCAGATGCTGACGCTCGGCGAAACCTGGCGCGATCAGGAACACGATCGCTTCGTCCAGGAGTTCGAGCAAACGCTGCACACCCTCGAACATTTCATGGAAACGATGAACCTGCACGTGCCCTTCCTTGTTCACAAGGCCGAGCGTATCGAAGAATATCTGAATCAACGCTGAGCACCAGGAGGTCTCACCATGAATACCGGAGCGGACGTCGCCTCGTTTGAGGTTCTGCACGACTGGTATGCGTCGCTGGTCGAGTTTCGCACCGCGGCCTCCAACGCCCTGGCCTCGCTGGGCCAAGCGCTGCAACATGCAGAAGCGTGGCTGGACGAGCAGCAACATTACTGGCACCGGCAGATCCGGGTGTGCGAGGAGGATGTGTCCGAGGCGAAGGCCGAGCTTGCCGGACGCGGAAGATGTCCAACCTGTCCGGCGAACGCCCGGATTGCAGCGTGCAGGAGCTGAACCTCCACAAGGCCAAGGCCCGCCTGGAGTTTGCCGAGGATCGAGTCGCGGCGGTGCAGCGCTGGATGAAGCGGCTGCCGAAAGAAATCCTCGACACCTTCGACGGACCAACCCACCAACTGGCCTTTTTCCTGGACGGCGATCTGCCCCGCGGCTTGACGATGCTCGCTCACCAGTTGACGGCCCTCGAACAGTACACCAACCTGCGTCCCCCCTCCACCCCAGCAGCCGCCCCGAAACCGGATAAGGAGAAATCATGAGCATGCAAGGCGGGCGCGACCTGCTCTACGGCGCCCTGAAAACGCTCAATAGCCACTGGGACAACACCGAGCCGCATTGGCAGGACGTCATGAAGTTACAGTTCGTCGAGCAGATCCTGACGCCGCTGCACGAACAGACCGCCGCCGCCCTCGGTGCCATCGATCAGATGGAGGTCGTTCTGATCCAGATGCGCCACGACTGTGAGGGCAGCAGCTTCGACATCTATGGCGGCTCGTGAAGTGATGGATGAACGAGTAACAGCTATTAGTCTCCCCTCTCCCCTGTACTCAGGGGAGAGGGGTTGGGGGTGAGGGGCAAGCACCAGAACACTGCTCCAGTGCCTTACCCCTCACCCCCAACCCCTCTCCCCTGAGTACAGGGGAGAGGGGGGCAATGCGATTCCCGTTCGCGCAAGCGGAGTGCGTCATGCCGGACCTGTTGTTCGATCGAGAACGAGCTGCACTGACCGAATTGTGGCGGTTGATCGAAGAACGCCGCACGGGGGAGGAAGATCTGACCTTTTCTTCCACGCGGGCCGAACGCCTCGCTACCGAAGAGGGGGAGAAGACACGACAGGCCCTGGCTCAGAAGCAGACGGAGGAATTAGCGGAACTGGACGCCGTCATGGAGCAGGAAGAGGCCGATCTCAAACGTCGCCTGGCGGCGAAGGATGAGGCGGCGAAGCAGTCCCTCTCGGAAAAAAGGCGACAACTCGAAAAGCTGGAACACGACGGCCGGGCACGCATCGACCAGACGCTGAACGATGCCCTGTGGATGGCCGACTCCGTTGCGGAAGGCGGTCTCAAACGTCTCCAGGAACAGGTGGACGCGGCCCGTGCGCGGTGACGGCCGGTAACGAACGCACGGAGGCTCTGTGGGACGAAGCCGAGACGGTGCTGGAGCGCGTCGGTCTGGAACGGGAAGATGTCGAGCCGGAGGGCGCAGTTGCCCGAGTGGAGGGAGAAGCGCCGAGCGATCATGAGGCGTTGCTCAAACGGGCCGACACGCTGCTGGTTGCCATCCAGCAGCAGCGGATTCTGAAGTGGACAACGCTGCCCCCCACGATCGCTATCGGCGTGATCTTCTGGCTTGCCGGCTCGATCCCCGCGCTGTGGATGCAGCCGCAATATCTCTGGATTCTGGGCGGGGTCATGGTTGGGTTTCTGTTGCCCCTGGCGGTACGGGAAATCCTGGTGTTCCTGGCTCGACGAAGGCTGCGGCTGGTGGGCGAGCAGTTTGCCACCGTGCTGGAACAGGCCCAGCACCTTGCGGTTGAACTGGTCGAAAAGGCCGAAACCGAGGCCCTGTCCCAGCGGACTTTGCTGCATAACAAACACATGGCCGAGCGTGTCAAGGTGCAGGAGATGCACAAGCCTCTTCTCGAGGACATGCTGCGCCGCATCCGCACCGAGCGCAACGCGCTGGAACAACACTTTCTGACCAAGTTGCCGATCCGCAAGCAGAAAGCGAAACAAAGCCTGGAAACGCTGCACCAGAGTCACCAGACGGTTCGTACGCAGTGTCTATCGCGCCAGAAGAAAGAACGCATCGACTTTGACGCCGCACTCACGGCACGGCTGAGTACGCTCAAACAAGCACGCTTGCAGAAGACCCAGGAGTTGCGCCAAAGCTGGGAGACCGGGGCCGTTTCCTTGCTGGCCGCGTTCACCGAATTGCAGCGGATCGGGAACGAGTACCGACAGGGAGACCAGGAGGCGAACGGCCAGGGTGCGGGACCTGCAAATCCTCCGGTAACCCTGTCGGCGACGGCGGGGCTGCCTTTCGGCACGTTGACCATCGACGCCGCGCAACTGGCCGGCGACATGCCCGTCGAGAAGCTCGCCCCGCTGCCGCCGCAGCCGCTGCACGGTGCCGGCGTTTCTGCCCTTTCCGCGCCTCGGCGGGCTGCTGCTGCAAGCGTTCGGCCAGGGCGGACGGTGGCCGTCCAGACCCTGCAAGCGCTGATGCTGCGTTTCCTCACCGTCGCTGCCGCCGGGCAAAGTGCGCTTCACCATCTTCGATCCGGTCGGCCTCGGCGACAACTTCGCCGCCTTCATGCACCTGGCCGACCACGACGAGGCCCTGGTCAGCAGCCGCATCTGGACCGAGCCGGCCCACATCGAGAAACAACTGGCCGACCTGACCGTGCACATGGAGAACGTCATCCAGAAGTATCTCCGCAGCCAGTTCAGCAGCATCGAGGACTACAACGCCCAGGCCGGCGAGGTGGCCGAGCCGTACCGCGTCCTGGTCGTCGCCAACTTCCCCGTCAACTTCACGCCGCAGGCCGCCCGCCGCCTGGTCAGCATCGTGCAGAGCGGCAGCAGTTGCGGCGTCTACGCCCTGATCAGCCTCGACACCCGCCAGCCGCTGCCGCAGGGTTTTCAGGCTCGACGACTCTGGAACAGCTGCAGTGCCGTCAATCTGTCACTGGCAGCAGGACGATGAATCTTCCAGCTGGGGCGACGCCGAGCTGGATCGCTATCCGCTGACGCTCGGACACGCCGCCGGAAGCGAACGGGTCATCGAGATCGGTGCGGCGCATCGGCGCCCGCAGCCGCGACGCCAATCGCGTCCGGGTGCCGTTCTCGTTCATCGCACCGACGCCAGGAGGAGATCTGGAAGGGCGACAGCCGCCGCGGCGTGAGCCGTGCCGCTGGGCCGCAGCCGGGGCGGTCACCGTGCAGTCGTTGCAGCTGGGCCAGGGCACCTCGCAGCACGTCCTGGTCGCCGGCAAGACCGGCTCCGGCAAATCGACGCTGTTGCACGCCCTGATCAGCCAACCTGGCCCTGCTGTACAGCCCGGACGAGGTCGAGCTGTACCTGATCGACTTCAAGAAGGGCGTCGAGTTCAAGACCTACGCCGTGCATCAACTGCCGCACGCCCGGGTCATCGCCATCGAGAGCGAGCGCGAATTCGGCCTGAGCGTGCTGCAGCGGCTGGACGCGGAACTGCGGCAGCGCGGCGACCTGTTCCGTGCGGCCGGGGTCAACGACATCGCCGGCTATCGCGACAGGCTCAGCCCGACGAGCCACTGTCCGCGCATCCTGCTGATCGTGGACGAATTCCAGGAGTTCTTCGTCGAGGACGACCGGCTGTCGCAGGAAGCGGCGCTGCTGCTGGACCGGCTGGTCCGCCAGGGCCGCGCCTTCGGCCTGCACGTGCTGCTCGGCTCGCAGACGCTCGGCGGCGCCTATTCGCTGGCCCGCAGCACGATCGACCAGATGGCGGTGCGCATCGCCCTGCAGTGCAGCGAGGCCGACGCGCAGTTGATCCTGGACAAGGACAACAGCGCCGCCCGGCTGCTGTCGCGGCCCGGCGAGGCGATCTACAACGACGCCAACGGCTCCATTGAAGGGAACGAGGTATTCCAGGTAGTTGGCTGCCCGAGGAGGAGCGCGAGCAGATCCTGCAGCGCTGTCAGCAGCGAGCTCGTCGAGCGACAACTCCCGGAAGCCGCCGGCCGACTGCCCCTGGTGTTCGAGGGCAACACGCCGGCGGAACTGGACCGCAACCCGCTGCTTCGCTGCTGGCGAACAGCAGGAGACGGAGACGGGAGACAAGGAGATAAGGAGCAAGGAGACAAGGAGACAAGGAGACAGTTGAAACGTCTGATCCCACCGTTGAATCTTCTGTCTCCCGTCTCCTTGTCTCCCGTCTCCGTCTGGGTTGCCTGGCTGGGCGAAGCCATCGCCATCAAGGATCCAACCGCGGCCCTGTTCCGCCGCCAGACGGGCAGACAATCTGCTGATCGTCGGCCAGAACGATGAGGCCGCCCTGGCCCTGCTGGCCTCCGCCCTGGTCAGCCTGGCGGTGCAGCAGCCGATCGGCCCAGTTCCTCGTGCTGGACGGCACGGCTCCGCATGAGCCCACTGCCGGCTATCTGCAAGAGGTCACGACAGGCTGGCCGCAGCCGATGACCTGGTGGAGCGGCCCGGACTGGCGGCGGCGCTGGCCGGGCTGGTCGGAGGAGATGAACCAGCGTCTCAAGGGCACCAGCAGCGATCGCAGCGAGCGCTACGTGCTGATCAACGGCCTGCAGCGTTATCGTGAGTTTCGCCGCAGCGACGACGATGTGGGCTTCGGCCGGCGCGGCGCGGAACGCACCGTCAGCCCCCTGGAGCATCTGCAAGCGCTGCTGCGCGACGGCCCGCTGGTCGGGATTCACTTGCTGATCTGGTGCGATTCGCTGGTCAACGTGATGCGGTCGCTGGATCGAGCAGGGCTTGCGCGAATGCGGGCAGCGGGTGCTGTTCCAGATGAGTGCGGCCGACTCCAGCCATTTGCTGGACTCGCCGCTGGCCAGCCGGCTGGGTCGAAATCGGGCCTTGTACTCCACCGACGAGATGGCCCAGCCGGAGAAGTTCCGGCCTTATGGACTGCCCTCGCAAACGTGGCTGGCGGAGATCAAGGAGAAAGTCGTGGGGCGCGTTACCAACGCAGTGCTTGAGCCGCAAACGTGACGGGCGCTGACCCCGATCCAACGCGAACGTCCGCGGGATAATCGCCGTTTCAAACACTCCACGAGTCGCATCGACCAGACGAGGCTCATTGCTATAATGTGGCGACATGAAAAATGGAAACTGTTTGCGTTCGAGAGACGGCGCGTCGCGGAAAAGGGGAAACAATAATGCGCACAGGCCTTTCGGTCGGCTTGATTCTGTTGTCATTGAACGTTGCCGCATCCTCAGCGGGCGAACCGTCGCGAGCTCATCGCAACGGGGAATCTGTCGATCCCGTAGTCAAGGCCGTCCTTCGGGAGGCCGGCGAGCTGGCGCCGAGCCAAGGTGAGCATCAGCGATTTTGGAGCGCTGGATTGCTGCTGTATATCGGGGACCTGCAGATCCGAGCAGGCGATTTCGATGGCGCCCTCCGGTCAATCCGTGGTTCCGGGAATACATACTGTCGCGTCTCGGGGTTGCGTGACCTTGCCGATGCGCTCGCTCGCGCAGGCAAAAGGGAATCCGCGTTCGACGTTTTGCGCCTCGTGGATGCCGACAATGGTGACCGGCCAGACTATCTGATCGATGGCGTTCAAATGAAGTGGATTGAGCACCTGATCATATCCGGCGATCTCGATCAGGCTGGCAAAGCCATCGAACAAATGAAGTCCAACCGGTATCGTCCTGCTGGTCTGAGGAATTTGGCCGTTGCCTATGCCCAGCGCGGTGATGCGGCACGGGCGGCGAAACAATTCTCTCGCGCCCTCGACGCTGCCAGTGATTCGAGCAATGACTTCGAGCGTGCCCAGGCCTTGTGGCAGATCGCCGATGCGCAATTGTCGGTTGGAAGAGCCGACGCGGCGAAAGAGACAATTCGTCGCCTCCTCGAAACCGTTGAGTTGCAAGACCCGTGGGCGAAGTTCTCAGCTCTGCGAGAATGCGCAGTGCTATTCGCGAGGGCGAACGACGAACAGGCCGCCCGTCGCCTATTTCAGCGGGCGACGGATGCCCACACGGCCGTTCACCGGGATAACAAGCTCGACGCGCTTCGCCAGACTGCCGTGGCTCAGGCGGGCGTCGGCTACATTGATGATGCACTGAAGACGGCTTGGATGATCAAGCATAGCGAGGATTTTTCGCATGATTGCCCGCGCGAAGAAGCCTTGTACGCGATTGCCGTTGCGCAACTAAAGGGCAACGATACGGAAGGCGCTGTCCGCACTGCGTTGTCGGTTAAATACTTTGATCAGTACCGCGACGATGCTCTTCGCGCCGTCGTCGATTATCAACTCGCCAGGCAAGATCTCAAGGCTGCGCTCGCCACATCCGGAAAGATCGACAATCCGTCAAGGAAGGCGTCGGCGATACTCAAAGTCGCAACTGCGTACGCCAAGTCGGGTGACCGCAAAACGGCCACTGACCTGGCGGCGCGAATTGAATTGACCAACCACGATGATTCTCTAGGAATCCTAGGAATCAAGGAACGCTTCGACTATCGGCTTCCCCGTAGCTGGGGCATCTGTTATGACGCCAGGTCATTCTCCACGATGGCGTCGATTCAAATGTGGAACCAGCGCGCGGCAGAAGTCGCGGCGGCAGCGATGACGTTTTCGCAGGCGCTGGGACAGAAGCCCGCCCAATCCTATGCCGTATTGTTCAACGACATCGACACCCAAGAGGTCATCCGTGCGCTCGCCAGGGCGCAAGCAGCTTCGAGCGCCCCAAATGAGGATTTGTCTTGGGCCAATAATATCGGCAGCAATGGCAAGGACTGGGCGGCGTTGGTAATAGCCGTCCAAGGGAGTCTGTCCTGGGCCGAGCAGATTAGCAGAAGCGGCAAGGTCAATGTGAATGATTACCGCCACGATTGGGCAGTTGAGCGCCGGCTCCACGCGCTAATTGGCGTGGCGGAAGGTATCCTCGACCGATAAAGCGAGGTGATGACGAAACCGTGCCCTGTACTCCCCCCGATGAAATGGCCCAGCCGGTGAAGATTCGGCCGTATGGGCTGCCATTACAAGCGTGGTTCGCGGAGGTAAAGGAGAAAGCGACGCGAGGCGTCACGACCGCGGCGCTGTCAAGGCTCGACTGAAGGAGGCCGAGAAACACCATGCGGAATGGTCCGAGAAACAGAAGCAGGAAGACCGGGGCCACCAATAAGGCGGTCCTGCGCGTCGAGCAGGGGAGCGGAAACGTGTTTGCCGACCTCGGACTTCCCCATCCTGACCTGGCCCTCGCCAAGGCCGAACTCGTTCAACGCATCCGCGATCTCCTCGTCGAGCGCAAACTGACGCAAGCGAAGGCCGCGAAGGTTCTCGGACTCGACCAGCCGAAGGTGTCTGCCCTTGTGCGTGGCCGTGTGGAAGGTTACAGCATCGACCGCCTCTTTCGGTTTCTAAACGCCCTTGACCAACGAGTCGAGATCACCGTCCGACCAAACGCAGACAGTGCCGAGGAGTGTGCGGTCGTAGTGACCTAACCATTTTTGCTGCTCATCGTGCTGCTGGTCCGTTAGAATCGCTCCGTCGTACTGATTCTGTAGGCTCTACAGGTTCTCCAACCATGAACGCACTCCCACTCCGCCTCATCGCCCTGATCGCAGCCACGTTCCTCCTGTTCCCGCATTCGGCGCCGGCCGATCCGAAGGCCGAGGTCGCTCTGAAACCGCTGATCGAACGCTTCAACGCGGAGAACGGCGACAAGGCGGCACTGGCGAAAGACCTGCTTGCGTTCCGCCGTGTACACGCCGGTACACCGCAGGCGATCCAGGCAGCCGCGATGCTGACCAAACTGCCGTCCATCCTCGATCAGCTCGATGCGAGCAAGATAAAGCCCATCGAGCGCTTCGACTGGCAGCCGAAGGAACTCGTCGGCGTTCTCGGCGAACACCTCGGCCGGCACGCCTCGCCGGTGACTTGCGTCGCGTTCAGCCACGACGGCAAAGTCGCGGCCAGCGGCGGCTCGCATTTCGTGCGGCTCTGGGACCCCGTGACGATGCGGCTGAAGCACGTGATCGACATCGGCTCCGTCACCTCCATCGCCTTTAGCCGCGACGACAAACTGCTCGGCGCCGGGTTCACGAGCGGCGCGGTCCATGTCTGGGACGTGACGCCGATGGCAGGGCCGCAGCTCAAATTCTCGATGCAGGCCTCGACCACTCCCGTCCCCAGCATTGCGTTCGATCCGGCGAACCGCATTGCCGCCGCCTGTTCGGATGCCCAGTTGCGCATCTGGGACGTCGGCGGCACGGAGTCTGAAGGAAGTCGCCACCCTGAAGGCTCACGAACAGGGACTCACCGCCGTCGCCTGGTCGCATGACGGCAAGGTCCTCGCCTCGGGCAGCGCCGACATGAGCATCAAGCTCTGGTCGTTGGGCGAAGGCGAACTCAAGGAAACCCTGCAAATCACGGGGCATCCGGGAGCGGTCAGCGTGCTGGCCTTCAACCCGAACAGTACCATCCTCGCTGCCGGTTGTCCCGACGGCAGCGTGCCGCTTCTGGTCGATGCCGGCCGCTCCGAAAGCGAAGGAACGGCTGCTCTTCGGCTATCCGAAGAGCGGAGCGGTGATGGCCCTGTCGTTCTCGAACACGGGGCAGACGCTCGCCGCCGGCTACGCCGACGGCACCGGCCGGCTGTGGTCGGTGATGGGGACGAGAGCCACGGAGCGGGCGAAATTGGAAGGGCACGCCAGTTCCGTTACCGGCATTGCCTACGCGCCGGACAACCGGACGCTGCTCACCGGCAGCTCCGACTGGACCGTGCGCGTCCTGGGACGTGAGCACCGCCAAGCCGACGCAGCGCCAGGAGCCGTGGAGCCATCTCAGCCACGTCTACGCCGTCGCGTTTTCCCCCGACAACCTGACCCTGGCGACCGGCAGCGTGGACACCGTGTTGCGGCTCTGGGACATGGCACGACCGGAGCCGCGAACGCGCAACTTCCTCAAGGGCGATGGCATCCCGCTTTACGCCGTCGCTTTTTCGCCCGACGGCAAATGCGTTGCTGCCGGCGGCGCGGGCGACAAGGTTCGCCAATGGGAAGCCGCGACCGGCCGCTTACTCCGTCCCTGTCCCAGCCCGAGCGGACCGGTCTACCACGTCGCCTACAGTCCGGACGGCAAGCAGCTTTTCTTCACCACGCAGACGAACCTGCTCGTCTTCGACTCCGACAAAGCGGTGGAGAAGATGCGCATCACCGGTCACGAATCGCGGATTCACCAGGGCGCTTTTTCCCCGGACGGCAAGTACGGCCTGACGGGGAGCGGACAGCTGCTTTACAAGGACGGCAAGGTCGTCTACGACGCCCAGATGCGGCCGGTTTACGTGGATTGCTACTTCAAGATTTGGGACCTGGAATCCGGCCGAGAGCTGTTCTGCGACAAGTCGCCGACGCTCCCGGTCAACACCGTGGCATTCTCGTCCGACAGCCAGCAGGTGTTCTCCGGCATGACGGAGCCGCGCATTCGCCGCTGGAACTTGGGGGAAGAAGGGAAGCTGACGGAGGCCGAAGCGATCAAGGGAGCCAACGGCTACCTGTACTCGATGGTCGTGTCGCCGGACAACAAGACGACGCTGACACGCGGCCTCGACGGTTCGTTGGTGCTGCGCGACCTGGCAACCGGCACACCGCTCAAGCAGTGGATCTTTTACGAGAACATCGGCAATGTCGCCTACGCTCCCGATGGCCGGCATATCGCGGTGGGGCTGGGGACGGGGGTGGTGTATATTCTGCGGTTGGAGATGAAGTGAATGCGACCGCTTCGCCGCGACTGCACAGCGAGGTTGCGGCGAAGCGGTTGGCAGGCTGATTTCGCCTGTCAGGTCGCGAGTAGCTCCACAAGCGACAGTTTAGGCAGTTTCCGCCTGCCTCCCTCAATTGACTGAATTCCCGCGTCCTGAAGGGTTGAGTCGATTGCGTCCCGCACTTCCTTCCCGACCTTCTGGTTCTTGTTGGTGTGGATCTCGCGGATGGAGAGTGCCGCATCGTCGAAGGAGTAGGTGCCGCTCATTCCGGCCAGAAGCAAGTTGAGGTACTGGCGGAAGCAGTGCTCAGCCGATTCCCAGCGTTTCAAATGTTTGAAACAGACGCCAAGACGGTATACGCAGTCGGTTTTCAGGGCATCGCGCCATTCTGCACTCTCCCAGCAGGGATCATCGTCTGGTGATTTTTTGCTTCTAAGGAGCCAGGTGTAGATCGGAATGGCCGACTCCGTTTTCCCTAGTGCGTCCAATGTACCCGCGAGATTCCAGAGGGTTAATGGGCAATCGGCGACGATTTCGAGCGAAGAAAGGAGCGGGGCCAACGCTTCCCGATATCGGCCTTGTTCATAGTAGGTGACGCCGAGCTGAGTCAAGAGCCAATGGTTATCCGGTTGGCCCGAAAGCTCCCGTTCAATGAGGGTACGAGCTTCTTCCCACTCGCTTTGTTGCAGGAGAGCGTCAACGGTCCGATTACTCGTGGATGCAGCCATGATGGCTAGCCTTTCTGATCTTGCTGAGGCCGGGGTCGCTTGCGTTGCTGCTTCTTCCGCCGTTTGTCGCCCTTCTCCCTTCCTGCGTCCTTACGCTTTCGCACTTGCCCCTCTTCGTGGTCTTCGCGTGAAGAGGGGCGTTCATTTTTGTGGTGTTCCTCGCTCATCGCGATCCCTCTCGCACGGATGCGCGGAGGCGGTAGCCGCCTTTCTCCTTCATCTGGACGATGTTTACGTTCGCCATTTCGGGTTCTTCAACTCTCGCATTATCCACCAGCGACCGCGGCGATGCAACCGCACAGTCGCCGCCCGTCCTCCCACCACTCTGGTATGTTGATCGACCGACTACCGATATTCCTACAACCCTGCTCCCACTCGAAATTGATGCCGCCGCTTCGGGCTCAGTAATGAAACCACATCCACGCCGCAAACGGCAATCATTTCACGGTTGGCTCTTCAATTCGATCCGCACCGCGCCGTCGGGCGGAACCTTCTGCGAGAGCACGGTCCGGTCCGGCTGGCTATAGATCGGTGCGATGACCACGGAGGATGGCTTGACCGTGACCGCGGCTCTCTGCGCGTCCGCCGGAGACTGAGGGCCGACCGGCACCGCTACCGCTTCGGAATAATGAACCGTCACCTTGTAGAGTCCCGGCAGCGCTCCGTCTTTCGGACGGAACGTGGTCAGTTCAAACACGCCGTCGGTATCGGTGAAGCCGCTGGCATCTCGACCGCCCCGTTCCTGGGAGCTAAAGACCACGGAAGCCTTGGCGAGCGGTTTACCGTCGAACGTGACGACTCCCTTGACGGGGACAATTGACCGCGAACCACACCCCGCAGCCGCCGTAGCCAGACCGACGACGGCCAGGGTAAAGATCCCGAAGCGGACGCCCGACATTTCATTCTCCACAAACCGTAAGAACGACGTTGGACCGGAGAGCCGAACCGGACTCCCGCTGTCGCTTGACTCGTGGCACCTGTCTTCTCGCAAAGATTCTCACGGCGGGGTAGTGGGCTGCCCGTCATTGCGGCACCCGAGATACTGGTAGAGCTGATGGTCGATGGTTTCGGAAATGAAATGAACCGAGCCGTCGGCGAACGCGAAATTGACACCGCCGGTATGCCGAGACTTGAATCCCCAGGTGACGTGCCAGTTCCACATGCAGTGCGTCGGCCCACTCGGACAGGCCCCGTCTCCCGTTTGCATGCAGTCGGCCGTGTAGGTGGGAGGGCCGGGCAGCGGGATCGGATCGATGGGCCAATTGATGAATTGAATGGTCTGCCCCTGGGAGACGCAGTTGGACCCCGCCCAGCCGTAGGTGGTGTAACGCTGGAACTCGGCGAACTCCGGGAGCATCTCTCCCAGAAGGATCGTGTTACTGGTGCCGTCGGTGACGTCGCCGAAACGAATCAACGCACCGCCGCGCACAAACATGCCCCGCACCAGGGAGGGGTTGCTGGTATCTCCCCAGGTGTAGCTGGGTTCGTAGCCGGGATAAGTCAGCGGGCTTAACGTCGGGGGGACGGCCGGCCCGTTCTGGTTCTCGTTGGCGCCGTTGCAGTAGATCTGGAAGATGGGCGTGTCGCAGTTGCCGGCGGGAGTGTTGTTGCACTGCGGCCCCGAGGAGCCGACGTAGTTACAGAGGAGGCCGTTGCTCAAGTTCCAGTAGTCGCTCGGGCAGCGCCCAAAAGGGAGGTTCCCGGGAAGGATGCCCTGGGCGATCGCATTGTCGAGGGAGCCGGATTCGCGAACCACCTGGTAAAGGTTGGCCTGTTCCGCGTAGGGCAACACCAGGAACAGCCAACTGGCCCCGTTATCGCCGTCCGCAAAGCTCGCCGAGGCGGGAGCATCCCCCGGCGGCAACACCTCGATAGCGCTCTCGTAGTTGACACAGGCGAGAGCAAGCTGTTTGAGGTTGTTCTGGCATTTCAGCCGCGCGGACGCTTCACGGATCTTCTGGACCGCGGGCAGCAACAATCCGATCAGGACGGCGATGATGGCGATGACGACGAGCAACTCGATGAGCGTAAAGGCGGAGCGAAGCGGATCGTGTCGTCGGTTCATGGCGGCCCTCCTCCATCTGGCGACGAGGACAGGGAGCGGATCCATCTTCACCCATTATTGCGAATCGTCGAGCCGAAACAAGGCTGTGCAGTTCGGCGCTTGTCCTCCCCCCGCACTGGTTCTTATGATGATAGACGAACGACCGTTACTTGCGGTAACCCCGCTGCCTCTCGAAACTGAACCGCCATGAACCACGGCACCGTTGCCACCCGCTGGAACCTGGACGCCGTCGAGGCGATGTATCAACGCTGGTGCCAGGATCCGGCCGCCGTTGACGAGAGCTGGCAGTTCTTCTTCCAGGGCTACGAGCTGGGCCTCGGCCGACCGGCGCCGGCCGGCACCGCAGACGCCCGCCGCATCTTTGGCATCGTCCGACTGACCTACGCCTTTCGCTACGTCGGCCATTTCCTCGCTCATCTCGACCCCCTGAGCGAGCCGCGCCAAAATCACCCCTTGCTTGACCCCGTCGCGTTCGGGTTCACCGACGCCGATCTGGACAAGACCTTCGACACCAACGTCGTCGGCCTCCCGAAGGCCACTTTGCGCGAACTGATCGCCACTCTGCGCGAAGCGTACTGCCGCACCATCGGCGTCGAGTACATGCACATACAGGACACGCGCATTCGGATGTGGCTGCAAGAACGTCTGGAGCCTCGTCGCGCCCGGCCGAACTTCGATCGGGCCGAGAAACTGCGCATCCTCCAGAACCTGCACTACGCCGACCTGTTCGAGAAGTTCCTGGACACCCGCTACAAGAGCCAGAAACGCTTCTCGCTGGAGGGAGCCGAGACGCTCATTCCGCTGCTGGAAACCGTCGTCGAGAAGGCGCCGGAGACCGGTGTTAACGAGATCGTCATGGGCATGGCCCACCGCGGCCGACTCACCGTGCTGGCCACCACACTTCGGAAGCCCTACGAGGAAATCTTCGCCCAGTTCGAGGAGAACTATCTACCCGATTCCATGGACGGCGACGGCGACGTGAAGTATCACCTCGGCTTCTCCAGCGATCGGATCACGCCGCGGGGCGATAAGATCCATCTGTCGCTGACACCCAACCCGAGCCATCTGGAAGCCGTCGATCCCGTGGTCGAGGGACGCACCCGCGCCAAGCAGACGCGCTTCGGCGACACGGATCGACGCCGCGGCCTTTCGCTGCTAATTCACGGCGACGCCGCCTTCTCGGGGCAAGGGCTGGTCGCGGAGACGCTCAACCTCTGCAACCTATCCGGCTACACGACCGGCGGCACGATCCACGTCATCGTCAACAACCAGATCGGCTTCACGACCGCACCGAGCGACGCGCGATTCGACCACCTACTGCACCGACGTGGCCAAGATGATCCAGGTGCCGATCTTCCACGTCAACGGCGAGGATCCGGAGGCCACCGTCTTCGTGACCCAGCTGGCACTGGACTTCCGGCAGACGTTCCACCGCGACGTGGTGATCGACATGTTTTGTTATCGCCGGCTCGGCCACAATGAAGGCGATGATCCGTCGTTTACGCAGCCGCTGACCTACGCCAAGATCCACGGCCGGCCCACGGTCACCAAGCTCTACACCGACCGGCTGGAAGCGAGCGGCGACCTGACCGAGGCGAAAATCGCGGCATTGCGCACCAAGTTCGAGGGCAAGCTGCAGGAGGCGCAGAAGGAAGTGAAATCCGGGCCGGCTCAGTATCCGCTGATGCCCGGCTACGACGGCGTCTGGAAAGGTCTGGGCCGCGATTACACGCACACCGCGGTGCCTACCAACGTCGATGAACCGACGCTGAAGGCGATTGCGGAGGGACTGGTGCGCGTGCCGGAGACGTTTCACGTACATCACACCATCGGCCGCATCCTGAAGACCCGGGAACAGGCCATCGCCGAGCGCAAGCCGCTCGACTGGTCCCAGGCGGAGTTGCTGGCGTTCGGCACGCTGCTGGCGGAAGGCACCCCGGTGCGCCTCAGCGGCCAGGACAGTCGGCGCGGCACTTTCAGCCAGCGGCACTCGGCGCTGTACGACACACAAAGCGGCGAGGCGTATCTGCCGTTGAACCATCTCAAGGAGGGGCAGGCGAAATTCTGCGCCTACGACAGTCTGCTTTCCGAGGCCGCGGTGCTGGGCTTCGAGTACGGCTATTCGCTGGAGGCCCCGGCGACACTGGTTTTATGGGAAGCGCAGTTCGGCGATTTTGCCAACGGCGCCCAGGTCATCATCGATCAGTTCCTGGCGGCGAGCGAATCGAAATGGCGGCGCGATAGCGGACTGGTGCTGCTGCTCCCGCACGGTTACGAAGGACAGGGGCCGGAGCATTCCAGCGCCCGCCTCGAACGCTACTTGCAGCTGTGTGCGGAGGAGAACATTCAGGTCTGTTATCCTTCGACGCCGGCCCAGTACTTCCACCTGCTGCGGCGGCAGATGAAACGTAACTTCCGCAAACCGCTCGTGGTGATGACGCCGAAGAGCTTGTTGCGCCTGTCCGCCTGTGTCTCCCCGGTGGAGGAGTTCGTCCGCGGAGGGTTCTATGAGATCCTCGACGATACGGCAGCCGACCTGGCCCGCGTCCGCCGTATCGTTCTGTGCAGCGGCAAGGTGTTACTACGAGCTGGCCGATTGCCGCCAGGAACACAAGGTCAACGACGTCGCCATCGTCCGTGTCGAGCAGTTCTACCCGTTGCACGAGGAGCTTCTGAAGCAGGTGCTGGGACGATTCCACCGGGCGAAAAAGTTCGTGTGGGTGCAGGAAGAATCGCAGAACATGGGCGGCTGGTCGTTCATGGAGCCGCGGCTGCGGGCGCTCGGTTATGCCGATCGAGTATGTCGGCCGCGACGCCAGTGCCAGCCCGGCAACCGGATCGCTGACGGTTCACAAGCTGGAGCAGAAGGAACTGGTCGAGGCGGCGATTCACGGCCCGTATCCGCATCTGGTGCGCGCGGGCAGCAAGTACAAACCGCCCGTTGAGGCGAACGGCGAGACCAGTGACACCAGCGAGCGCCCGGCGGTTGTCGCGGCGAAATGACGAAACTGAGCACGCATGCAAGCAAGTGGGCACTTGCTTGCGCTGCGGCTCACCGAAAATCATCCCAACCACCTATCCGTATGGTCGAAATCAAAGTCCCTTCTCCCGGCGAATCGGTCACCGAGGGTATCCTGTCGCGCTGGCTGAAGCCCAACGGCTCGTTCGTCAAGTTGGACGAACCGGTGTTCGAACTGGAATCGGACAAGGCTGCGATCGAGGTCAACGCCCCGGCTTCCGGCGTGCTGACCGCCGCGGTTCCCGAAGGCAGCACGGTGAAGATCGGTGCGGTCGTCGGGCGTATCGACGAGAAGCGCCAAGGCCCCGGTCGACGCGCCGAACAGCCGGCGCCGGACGACCGGACGGCCGGCACTCGGACCTGCCGCGTCTCCCGCGGCTCGAAAAATCGCCGCGGATGCCGGCGTCGACGTGGGAACAATCACCGGCAGCGGACGCGGCGGAACCGTGTTGAAAGAGGACGTTCTCGCCGCGGCCACGCAGCCGGAGCGCTCGGTACCCAGTACTCAGTACCCAGTACCCAGTACTCAGTACCCAGTACCCAGTACTCAACCTTCCGCCCCCACCGCGCCGTACAGCGCGACGGCGTGCGCGAAACCCGGCAGCAGATGAGCACCATTCGGCAGCGCATCGCCGAGCGCCTCGTCGCCGCCCAGCAAACTGCCGCCATCCTGACGACGTTCAACGAGGCGGACCTGAGCGCCGTCCTGGCCCTGCGAACGAAGTACAAGGAGTCGTTCCAGAAGAAACACGGCGTCGGCCTCGGTTTCATGGGCTTTTTCGTCAAGGCGTGCTGCGAAGCGCTGCGTACCTTCCCCGCCGTCAACGCTTTCCTCGACGGCAGCGACGTCATCTATCACCACTACGTGGACGTCGGCGTGGCAGTCAGCACCGAGAAGGGGCTGATGGTGCCGGTGCTGCGCAACGCCGATCGGCTCACGTTCGCCCAGATCGAGAAGGGTATCGCCGATCTCGCCGCGAAGGCGCGGGACGGCAAGATCACGGTCTCGGATCTGCAAGGCGGCACCTTCACAATCACCAACGGCGGCGTCTTCGGCTCACTGCTCTCGACGCCGATCCTGAACCCGCCGCAGAGCGGCATTCTGGGGATGCACACCATCCAGAAACGCGCAGTCGTGGTGGACGACCAGATCGTCATTCGTCCGATGATGTATTTGGCAGTGTCTTACGACCATCGCATCATCGACGGCCGCGAGGCGGTCGGCTTCCTGGTTCGCGTCAAGGAGTGCATTGAGAACCCGGAGCGACTGCTGCTGGAAGTGTGAGAAGCGGATTCACCACAAAGGCACAAAGGACACAAAGGACAATCAGAGAGAGAATGGTAGAGCGATCAGAGTGACTTAGTCCCCTCCACTTTTCCTTTCTCTTTTTATCTTCCTTTGTGTCCTTTGTGCCTTTGTGGTGAACTTTCGTGTGGGGATCGAATATGGCCGAGCGTTTCGACGTAGTGGTGATCGGTGCCGGACCGGGCGGCTACATCGCGGCGATCCGCGCGCGCAACTCGGCATGAAGGTGGCCTGCATCGAGAAACGCGGCAGTCTCGGCGGCACCTGTTTGAACGTCGGTTGCATTCCCAGCAAGGCACTGCTCGATTCCAGCGAACTCTACTCCCAGGCTCGCACGCACTTTTCCCGCCACGGTATCAAAGTCGGCGACGTAACGCTCGATCTCCCCTCCATGCTCGGCCGCAAAGACAAGGTCGTCAAAGACCTCACGGACGGCATCGCCTTCCTGTTCAAGAAGAACAAGATCACCCGCATCAACGGTGCCGCCCGCATCGTCGGTCCCGGAGTCGTCGCGGTCAGCGCGGGTGAGAAGAAGGAGGAAACGCGCGTCGAAGCTAAGGCCATTCTCCTGGCCACCGGCAGCGAACCGACGCCGTTGCCGTCGCTGCCGTTCGACGGAAAACAGATCGTGACCTCGACTGAGGCGCTCGCCTTCGACAAGGTGCCGCAGCATCTGATCGTCGTCGGCGCCGGGTTCATCGGCCTCGAACTGGGTTCGGTCTGGAACCGGCTCGGGGCGAAGGTGACCGTCCTCGAATTCCTGCCACGGATCGTCCCAGCCGCGGATGCGGAGATCGCCGCGCAGCTTCAGGTCGCGCTGACGAAGCAGGGGCTTGCTTTCCACCTCGATACGAAGGTGACCGGGGCCGAGGTCAAGAAAGGGCAGATCATCGTCCGCGCGACGAGTAAGGGCAAGGAAGCCGCCTTCGAGGGCGATCGCGTGCTCGTTGCCGTCGGTCGCCGGCCGTACAGCTCTGGCCTGGGTCTGAAGGAAGCAGGCGTCGCCTACGACGAGAAGAGCGGTCGGGTGCCGGTCAATGAGAATTATCAGACGAACGTACCCGGCATCTATGCGATCGGCGACCTGATTCCCGGCCCGATGCTGGCACACAAGGCGGAGGACGACGGTGTCGCCTTTGCCGAGAGGTTGGCGGGTCAGAAGACACACGTTAATTACGACCTGGTCCCCGGCGTCGTCTACACCTGGCCCGAGGCGGCGATGGTCGGCCAGACCGAGGAGCAGCTCAAGGAGGCCCGCCGCCCGTATCGCGTCGGCAAGTTCCCGTTCATCTTCAGCAGCCGGGCGCACTGCATGGACGAGAACGAGGGACTGGTGAAGGTCCTCGCCGACAAGACGACCGACCGCCTACTCGGTGTTCACATCCTCGGGCCGCGCGCGTCGGAACTGATTGCCGAGGCGGTAACGGTGATGGAGTTTGGCGGTAGTGCGGAAGACATTGCCCGCACCTGTCACGCCCATCCCACACTGTCGGAGGCGGTGCGCGAGGCTGCTCTGGCTGTCGAAGGCCGAGCGCTGAACATGCCGCCCACCTAACCGGTTCACCCCGCCAGGTTTCGCGCCGGACGGCCGGTCTCGACAATTTCGCTCAAGCGGCCATTCCCCCCGCGCACCGAAGCCGGCACAATATACCTGTCGCCTGAACTCGTCTCTATCGCGGTGTTGTCCGCCACCTGTCTCGGCAAGCAGCCGCTTCGGATCGAAAGTGGGTGTGTGATGCGTCGTTCGGGAGGTCATCCCGTTGCGCTCCCGGTGTGCGCCTCGGTCGTGGTCTGTCTGCTCCTCGCCCCGTCCCTGGTCGGTTTGGCGTTCGGCGCCGACATGCCGGTGCGCCGAGAGCCGCGCCTGGACATGCAGCTGGCGGCGAAGGTCCGCAAGGCCTTGAAGGAAGACAAGCAGCTCGACCTGCTGAAGTTGCGCATCACCGTGCAGGATCGGATCGTGACGCTGGAAGGCAACGTCGTCAGCGAGCAGCAGCTGCGTGCCGCGGCCGGGCGCGTGGAGAAGGTTCCCGGCGTCGCTGAGGTGCGCACTACTCTTGTGAAAGTCGTGGCGCTGAAGAACGAAATCGATCTGACGATTCCGCTCCAGCTCGATCCCCCGACCCGAACGGAGACTCTCTACACCGATCGCGGAAGCAGCGTGATCGCCAGGCCGACCGCATTGCCGCGCATCGCGGGTCCGATTCCGGAAATCGTGTCGGTGCGCCTGGAGCCGCCGATCCCGTTGCCGCCGCCGCCCGATGCGGAGTCGGGGACGACACTGCGGACGCCGATCGCACTGACGGCTGAGGAGGTCGTGTCCGTTACCGTCGAACGCGTTCGTCAGGGCAATCCTCGCTTCCGGCTGCTAAGCATCGAAGTGCGCGGCGACCTGGTGTGGCTGCGCGGCAATGTCGAGCAACTCGATGCCGGCATGGAATTCGCCCGAGCTTTGAACGATCTGGGCGTGCGGCACGTCGTAGTTCAATGCACGTTGCGAATAGGACGATAATCGAATCGCCGCTTGCGGCTTAGGAACGTTGACGAAATAACTTCCGTGCCAAATGATATTTTGGCTGGAGCCCTACTCGGTCGCGTAGCGACCTTCTGACGGTAGCCGGGCGTTTCAACGCCCGGTGCAGATCGGCAGGAACAGTATGTGTCGCGTAGCGACACGTGAGGTTCCCCGGCTGGTGCGACGTCTCAAGCGTCGCTACGCGACGCCACCGAATGGCTCGATCGCAATACCGGCCTTGAAAGGCCGGTCTACCGTCAGAGGGTCGCTACGCGACCAAGAGAGTAGCGTTTGACACGGAATTTATTTCATCAGCGTTCCTTAGCAGTTACACCCTGCCAAGCCGCAAGCGGGATCATCACTTATCCGAATACCCATACCGATGCCAATCCCGGATGACCTTCTCCTGAATCTCGCGCGGCCAGAGGTGCCGAAATGAACTGCGGCGCGGCACCTGATCGGCGCAAAGGCCGTCCGGCGTGAGACAGTTGTAGATCACCTTCGTCGCCCGCGCCTGCTTGCGTTCCTCCGGTCCCAGGTAAGCAACCAGCGGCAGCACTGCTTCCCCCGGAAACAGAAATGCGTCGTGCTCCGGATGGCAGCGCGTGGCGAAGGCCCACACGACCTCTTCCAGATCGGTCGCGTCAATGTCGTCGTCCAGCAAGATGATCTTCGGAATGAAGCTCCCCGACCGCGTGCGGAACACGGCCTCGGCCAGACCATTCACCAGCTGCGTGTTGGTGAATCGGCTCCGGTAAGACCGATCGACCGTGACGACCATCCAGTGAGCCGCACTCTGGAATGGGCAGAAACACATCGTCACGGGAAAGCCTTTCTGACGCAACTCCCACAGAATCTGGGCGCTGACGACCAGGCCCCAGCAGGTGTGATTCTCCTCGATCGGCTCCCCCGCCGCGATCACCGGGAGGATCGGCTCGTTCCGGTACGTCATCGCCGACACGTGGTAAACGGGGTGCGGCGATCCACCGCCGGGAGAGAGGTAACCCGAATACTCGCCCATCGGTCCCTCTCGCGCCGTCTCGTCGATTGAGATGGTCCCCTCGATGACAATCTCCGCAGTGGCCGGCACTTGCAGGTCCACCGTCTCGCAATCGACCACATCCACCGGTTCGCCGAGATAGCCGCCGATGAAGTTCGCCTCATCGACGTTCTCGTCCAACGGCATCCCGGATACGAACGGAATAACCGGCTCCGTTCCCAGTGCCAGCGCGAACGGCATCGGCTGCTTGAGCGCTTTCCACTTGGCGTGGATCATGCCGAGATGCTGTTGCGGAAGAACCAGGCCCGCCATCGTGTCCTTGCCGATCACCATGATCCGGCTGATCGACCAGTTGGTCCACTTCCGATCCGGCGTTCGCGCCACGATGGTGCCCCAGGTATTCAGATAACGGCCGCCGTCGCCGTCGTGAATCAACGGCGTCGGCAGCCGCAGCAGATCGACGTCCTTGCCGAGCAGCTTGTTCTCCTTGCACGGGCCGCTGGGCACCCGCCGCGGCGGTATGGGTGGCTTCCGGTGAGCCTCCGCCAGCGCTTCAACCATCGCGTGAGCACCGGCAGTCACCGGCAGACCGAGGGACAGCGCGACCCGGGCCAGGCCATTCTTGCGGCTGGTGCCGGCCGGGGCACCAAGAACGCGGAAACCACATTCGATTCCCTTGATGCGGTTGAACAACGGCGCCGGTGCCCGCAACTCATACGAACGGCGGATGATGGCCCCGATTTCGAGGTTCCAATCGACTTCGACGTCGATTTCCTGCACTTCGCCGAGGGCCTTCAACTGGTCCAGATATTCGCGCAAACTCTTGAGGTGCTGCATGTGGAGTTCCCCCTTGCGGAAGGTTCTTGCTGCTCCCATGATAACAATCTGGATCCCGTATCGCCGCTACCGCCTTCCCTTTGGAACCCGCATGTCCTGCGGCTCCAGCGCCTTGATGACGTCACGATGCGGCCTCGGGATGCTGTTTCAGCGCCTCGAAGATCCCACCGCACAGTTGCAGCACCTCCAGCGACAGATCGGCGCTCGCCGCCTCTTCCCGGTAGATTGCCCTGGGCGTACTCGACCAGCCGGGCCGTGTCGCCGTCTCCTTGCCGGGGCCTTGCCGCAGCCAGCAGGTGTGGTCGCCCTGAAACAGCGTCACCTCGGCCGCGGCGCGGGCTTGTGCGGCCGCCTCGCGCAGCCTTGTCCCGCAGCTGGACGTATCGGATCGGGCATGGTTTCCGCTCGGCCCGTTGCAGCCATCCACGGAAAATACCGACCGGCACCCCTACCGCCTCCGCCGCCACCTCGGGAAAGCAGCCGGCCCGGACGAACTTTTCGACCTGCACAATGACCTGCGGCGTGAGCGCGTTTTTTCCCGGCCATGGCGAACCTCCGATTCCAGAGCGCGGGCGAACGGTATCGCAAGCCTACCGCAGCCGTCTGCGTTGGGTGGAGGCCAGTTTCGAGGAAAAAGGTGTAAGGAACGACACCCGGAACCGCGAAGAGGAACGGTTGAAGAAAGGAATGATTCCGGCGCGCCGAGCGGCGTGAGCCGACGGTTACCGCCGCATCCGGGTCGGTTCGTCTTCCCTGCCCACGCAGGTGACGAACGGGTGACGGCCGGTCGCCGCAGCCGCGTGGAACACGGCCACGGGGCTGGTGCCGGAGGCGATGACGGCACCATCCGCAAAGCCGATCCAGTGGTCGCGATACTGGGCAAGGAGCTGGTCACGGACGGACCAGTAACCCGCCTCGTTCTTGCGCCAGTCGGGGTGGATCTGACGGGCTATTTCCGGCGGGAGTTTATCAGCCAGGCTTTGCATCGCTCACCTTCGGGGCATCGCTTGGGCTGCCGTCATTTTATCAGCGGCGGCGGGATCAGTCGAGCGTTGCCGATCCGGGCGAGAGCGACGATCTACCGTTTTGATCGTTACATCTGTAGCGACTCGATCGGCCCGGTTTATCCTCAATTCGACTCCCGACCCCTTTGTTTTTTTCCGGGTCATCTCATTGGGGCATGGCACTCTTTTCCGTCCCTTTCATCTCTCGCGGACGTCGAGAATGGCATTGTAGGCAGCCTTGTCTCGAACCGGTGTACTTCCGAGTAGGAACTTCTTCCTTGTGGGGCTCGCAGAACTCGCCCCTGGCCTTGGGTGTCGAACACGACGACCAACTCTCCACCTTGGTAGCCCGGTAATCGGTGCCCGGATAAACACCGATATTGCTCCCACCGAGATTGCGCCTCCGATTCGTCCACCGGCGGCATCAGCAGAATGACTCTCTGCAGGTCGTGAAGCGCGAATACCTGCCTTACTTCCCATGTCAGGCCGTCCTCAACCGGGGTTCCCGTAGGGACAGCCATTTGTGCATCAGGCTGCGAAACCCTGCCGCCTGCTCGCAGTGCGGCCAAGTTCCCCATGACCATCAGGATGTACTGCGCTTCGTTGAGTAATTCCCTAACAACGGCTTTCCATTTATCCTCCGAGACCCAGAACCGAGGAGCTTCCAGTGGCGGAATCTTCTCGCCGGGCCGACCAATGGCAATTACCGGCCCGCAAGCAGACAGCTTCGCGTGCAGGTACTCCTCGAACGTCCGGTTGACGATTGCCTGCTGGCCTTCAGTATATCCCGGCAATTGATAAAAATCGTCGCGGAACGCGCGAAGCAACAGCAGCGGTGGGCGTGTATCACGTTTCAGGACGGCTAGGGCATGCTTGGCCCGCAATCGACGCGCAAATCGTAACAGACACACGGTCACTATACCACCCACTGTACCGATGACGGCCACGCCAAATGCGCGCGATTATCCCCCTTTTGTCAAGTGAAACGCCGACCGCGATCATAACGATGAAGAACACGATAGGGAGCAGGGGCGCACTTGCTGTCAGTGCAACTCCAACCAGTCTGCTGCCGACCCGCGCCGGGGCGGGAGAGATCCAGTCCACCCATCGGCGCGGTCCAACCGGGACCGGCATCGGCTGCAGGATAACCTTGCTGGTATTCTCGAGCATGGCCACGCAAAGCCTCCAGCATTATTGCTCGCTTGTCGCTATGCACCGATCACCAGTTTGCTAGCACCCGCCAACAACTCACCATGTCGCAGCCCGTGTCCAGCAGCGCCCGTTCGGACTTATCCGACAATAGCTTCGGCGTGTTCGGTCCTTCTCGACGGAGATTACTTCTTCGCCTTGGATCTGGGCGCCGCGTCCGGGCACCAGTATGTGAAGAACGCCTCGGGCATCCACTCCAAGGGCAACTGATCCTCGAAGGCAGGTGCCTCGGACCAGTCCCCGGTTTCGATCAGCCGCTGGACCTCCTGGGCATACTTAGTGGCAATGGCTCGCCGGGTGGTCTCATCACGCGTCCGGCGGAAGCGTATCGCCAACACCCCGAGCTGGTAAGCGACGTCGGGTCGCGGAGAGGGATCGGATTTCATGGGAAGTCTCTGTTTCACAGGCATCGCCCGAAGCGGCGGTTCGGGTGGCTCGCCCTACCGGGCAGCCCGATGAACTCGTCCATCCGGCCGGTCAGTAGCGGCAGCCCAAGCCTCTCGATGTCCACCGCATCCACCGGCCCGCGCAGCGCCGCCGGCAAGGAACGCTCCTCCGCCAACGCCGCGAAGCTTGTCCTAACTCGGCCCCAACGCCACCGACTCGCCCACTTCCCCGAAATCCTGGGCACTGATTTCGCGGCTGACAATCCAGATTTCGTCACTGTTCGGAAGCCGTTCGATGAGCCGCTTCCGACAGGCTTCGGCCGCATCCTCGGCAGGGAATCGCAACTGAAGGTTAGGCCCGAACAATTGCGATGCGCCTTCTTCCAGCATGGCCTTCCGGCACTGCTCAAGCGTTACCTTGTCTCCCTTGCGACGAGCGGTGATGATCTGGAAGGGGAGCATCCCGGCCGCGACGCCTTCGGGCACCGTCAGGCCGCTCGCCAGTGCAATCCTGGCCCGGTAGTCTTTGCCATCCGATTTTTCGACGGCGGCTAGGGTCTGTTTGGCAATAGGTCGGCAGCTGTAGAATAGCATGGGCGCAGCTGCATTCGACCGGAGACCATCATGCACCGTTACGAACTTTCAGATAAACGCTGGGCCAAGATCGCGCCCTTCTTTCCCCATCGGACTCACCACGGCAACGTGGGCCATCCATTTACTGATCCGCATCCCGTAGTCAACGGCATCCTGTGGATACTCCACACCGGCGCTCCGTGGCGCGAACCTACCTGAGCGCCATGGCCCGTGGGAAACGGTCTTCAGCCGTTTCAACGAGTGGCGTAGGGACGGCACTTGGAGCCGTATCGTCACCGCGCGTACTCGACGAACTAGACGACTGCGGCCAGATTGATCATGACCTCTGGTGCATTGACGGCTCCGTCATTCGCGCTAGCCGAGCTGCTGCCGGAGCGGAAAAAAAAACCGGGCGTCCCGAATCGGCTTGGCGGTCGAGAGCAGACGCAAATCGAGGAGCCACAAGACCATGCGCTGGCACGTTTGCGCGGCGGCTTTGGCACGAAGGTCCACTTGGTCTGCGACAGCAAGGGCTTCGTCCTGGCTCTGCGGGTGACGGGCGGGCAAGTCCACGAGAGCAAGGTGTTCGAGGCCACGATAGCACAGCGGCTGTTGCCTGATCGCCGGGGTCGAGCACATTGGCCGCATCGGCTGGCCGGCGACAAGGGCTATAGTTATCCGCGCATCCGCAAATGGTGCAGCAAGCGGCGCATTCAAGCGGTGATCCCGACTGCGCTCTAACCAACCGCATGAGGCGCGTTTCGACAAGGCGGCGTATCGCCAGCGAAACATGATCGAACGAGTGATCGGTCGATATAAGGAATACCGCAGTCTGGCCACTCGCTACGAGAAACTCGCGGTCAACTATGTCGCCCTGTGGTTGGTCGCAATCATGGAGCGAGCCCTCAAACGCCTATTGCCAAACAGACCCTAAACGGCTAGACCCGCAGTTCTATGGCGAGAAGCCCCGGAATGAGCGATCCGGGGCTTCTCGCGGCTGTCCGTCCGTCTCAACGTCGGCCGTGCCGGACGTAGTGCGTCACGACATGGCAAGGCGGAGCGTACGGTCGACAGATCGGCTGGCGGACGACCACCGCACAGGCTGGAACCGGAGCGGGTTGCACGCATACCGGAGCGGGGACACACGGCCGACACGAAGTGACGACAACGTGGCGCGGGGCATAGCCTCGATGGCCGGCGGCGTTGGCCGTCCCAGCGAGGGTGAGAGCGAAGGCGCACGCGCACAGACCGAGCAATACTCGTCGCATGTCTATCTCCAGTTCGAGGGATTCGCCGACCATGCAGAAGGCGTGGTCCGGGCCGCGTCCGCGGCAGGGAGGCCAGGAGGCGTTGCCTTCCTGACAATTGTGGAACGGTTTTCAGGAAAGGACTTGCGCAGCGGCAGACCGAGGATAATCTCTCTCGCGCCAGTTCCCCCGGACCGGATCGCGATCGCCACCATCTTGTGGCTCAGCTCGGCTCGGCCCTTGGAACCCTGACGGTGTTCCGAGACGAGTCGATCGGCCTACTTCGGCAACTCGGCAAAGAAGGCCAAGACGTAGCCCGCGCGTTCTATCTGGAAGCGTGGGACGGTCTGGGGACGTCTACCTATGACCGGATCGGCCGCGGTACCATCTCCATCGACTCCGTTACGCTGTCCATGATGCGCGGCACCCAACCGGGCCGGCTGCTCGATGAGCTGGGAGCGGCAGTCAAGGATGGGGCGGGCGACGACGGGCTTGTTCAGCGCAACCAGGTGCTTGTCTAGCCGGATTCCAGTTCTTCCGGCTCGGAAGCGTCGCGCATCAATGCCGCAGCAGGAACTCGCCCGTGTTCATCAGCGCGAACTGCAAATCCTGAAGCCCTTTCACCTGGTCGCCGAGTCCGCCGATGTGCCGCATGACGATCTCCATCTCCCCTTTCGTCGGCCGGCGGCTCAGCGTGGCGAGATAGACCTGCTCCACCAGGGCCGCCGTCTCCTTGCCCTCTTTTAACCCCACGGCAAGCCGGCACTGCGGCGACGATACCTTCCTCAGCACGCCGGCGTTGTTGAGAAGATGCAGCATCTGCGGCAGCGACGGATCCTCTTCCCGCGCGCACTCGCACGACACGTCACGCACCGGCTTCGAGAACGCTTGCAAGAACGGATGATTGACGCCCCCCTCGGCCAATTCGACCGCGCGCGTTCCTAGCGGATAGCCCTTGAACGTCTCGGGAACGCCGGTCGCTGCCGACACCGCGTCGAGGATCTGCTCAGCCGTCAGCATGCGAATGGCGGCCTTCGTGAAATAGCGGTCCGGATCGGCCGCGAACGGCGACAGCTCGGGGGCACCGATGCTGGCGAGCTGATAGGTGTGCGAGTTGAGAATCGTGCGAATCAGCGGCTTGAGCCGATAGCCGTTATGCACGAATTCCGCGGCCAGCGCCTGGAGCAATTCCGGGTTCGACGGCGGGTTCGTATCGCGGAAGTCATCGACCGGCTCGACGATGCCGCGGCCCAGCAGGTGATACCAGACGCGGTTGACGATCGACGGCGCGAACTAGCGGTTCTCCGGCCCCGTCAGCCAATCGGCGAGACGCTCGCGGCGGTCGTCGTCAGGGCCAAGCGGGCCGGCAGCGGTGCCGAACGCGATCGGCTCTTGCTTCTTGCGCGTCATCGGGTGCTGCACTTCTCGGCCGGGCTGGAGAAAGACCACCTCGTCATCGAGACCGAACTTCGCCCCCTTGAACTGGACCTGAGCGAAGTACGCCGCGAGGCCGTAGTAGTCGGTCTGCGTGATCGACTCGAACGGATGATTGTGGCAGTGGGCACACTGGACGCGGACGCCGAGGAAGAGCTGGGCGAAGTTCTCGGCCGTCTCTTCCGGAGTGCGCGATACACGATAGAAGTTGGCCGCGGGCTTGTTCAGCGTGTTGCCGAGGCTGGTCAGCAGTTCCCGAGCGAACTGGTTCATCGGCCTGTCCTCGGCCATTGTCCGCACCAGGTAACGGTGGAAGCTGTGGACGCCGCGCTCGCTGATCGTCGTCGGACTGCCGCGGAAAACGTCGGCCCATTTCAAGGCCCAGAGAGCGGCATACTCGTCGCGCTCCAGCAGCCGATCGATCAAAGTCGAGCGTTTCTGCGGATCTTTCGAGTCGAGGAATGCGCGGGCTTCCTCCGCCGTCGGTAGCAAGCCGATGGTGTCGAGATGGACGCGCCGCAAGAAGACCTCGTCGGAGCAGAGCGGTGCCGGGTTCAGCTGCAAGTTCCTTCTGTTTGGCGAAAACATGCTTGTCGATGTCGTTGGCCGGCGCCGGCGCCTTGTGGACGAAGTTCGGATCGCTACGGACATAGGTAAGTCGAGCGCTGCGGATCTGATCGAGGTAGCGAACCAGAATCGACGCCTCGCCTGTGCGGCTGAACTCGACGAATCCGCCGGTGCTGACTGTGGCGCAACCGGCCGTGTTGACGCTGAAGACGGCGAGGTTGGTCACATCGCGCACCTCACCGCTCGCAAAATGGGCGCGAACGGTGACCTGCTGCCTGGGGTTGTCGCTCGGCAGACGAAGGCGATCCGGCGACACTTCAAGGCGCGCGATTGGCGATGGTCCGGCATCGCGGCATCCCTCGGCGACCCAGCGCAGCAGCACCTGATACGCCGGATCACCGGGCTTGAGACGAACGCCGCCGAGATGCGCCATGCGGCCGGTGCCCTTGAGGAGAAACAGGCTGTTCTCGGGCCGCAAGCGATCGACGCGCCGGCCCATTTCGGCGCGGGAGAGGGTGTAGAAATCGAGGTTGGGATCGAAGCCGCGCAGGCTGAGACGAAAGCCGTTCTTGCCCTGCGGCGACCCGTGACACGCCCCCGAGTTGCAGCCGGCGCGCGACAGGGCGGCGATGACGTCGGTTCGGAAATCGACCGATGTCGGGTCGGCGGCATGGGAGGAGGGTGCGACGAGAACGGCAAGCAGAGATGAGAGAAGCGTTCGCGCCATCATTTTTCTCTCCGTTACAGCACCCGTCTGGAGGACGAATTTTCAATTCGTCCTGCTAACAAAGGCAACTTATCAATTCGCTCTACTCGGCAGAATTCCGTTCCGATCGTTTCTTCATTACGAATCAAATCGCCAACCCAGTTCCTCCCACTGCGGTCGAATCCACCTCGGGCATTGACCACCCTTTAATCCGGATTGGATGGGATTAGTGCCAATGTACTGAATCACGCGGTAAAGATGCTCTTCATCCCGCACAATCCGATCAAAACTGTCATGCTGCCACAACTGACCAGCCACGCCGAGAATGCGATTGATTTCGAGGGAGGTATGACGCTTCCAGCTCTGCAAAATTCGCTCGAGTGGTTCCGTTTCACACAACAGAGGCCGCACGACCACGCGAACGTGGTTTGGCATGACCACGTAGCACCCCAGTTCATAGCGCTTGTTATCGAAGTAGTGCATGGCCGCCGAGACATACTTGGCGAGTTCCGGTTCTTTTAGGCAGCAACTTCCGAGCCCCTGGTCCAACCAGCGATCGATTCGGCGGATGGTCTCCTGTGCCAGTTCTTGCAGTTGCTCGTCGCTGTGCGGAGGCGGGTTTCGCCGTTCCCATTCACGTCGGAAGGCAGCCAGTTCAGCCAATTTGGCCAGCGGTAGTGAGTCGTGCAAGCGAAACGTCACGAAGTACGTCGCTCCTTCTTGCCGCCAGTGTGAGAGATGGCGAACATAAATCGTTAAGGGCTTGTCGGACCGCAGCCCTTGAAATCCTGGTGGTACAGGCAAATTCCACATTCGACGTCCTCCCGTCGTCCCGCCCAACGGACGAATTGAAAATTCGTCCTCCCGTCGTCCCGCCCAACGGACGAATTGAAAATTCGTCCTCCCGTCGTCCCACCAACTTCCGGAGGACGAATTTTCAATTCGTCCCGCCCAACGGACGAATTGAAAATTCGTCCTCCCGTCGCTTTTTTTACTTACTCCTTTCCCAGCAGTAAATCCACGACCCAGCAACCGCGCACGTGCGGCTCTGGACTACGACAGTGAGCGAGGATGTCAGCGTTGTCGCAGCCGGCGTCTTCGAGGGCGTCGGCGAGGATCGGCAGGCGGTCGAAGGTGCGGTCGGCGTAGATGGTTTGGGCGAGGCGGACCACACAAGTATCTTTCCATACCAGCCAAGCGCGATCAACCGTAACCAGCCTGTAGGGATTCCCAACGACATCTCGTAGGAGATTCATTTGCACTTCTCTTCTTTGAGTCTTTCCGCCTCCGACCTTTCGAACCAATAGTCTCTGGCTTCAGAAGACGGGAGTTGGTTCTCACTTACAACGGCCCAGCCAGGCACACATGCCGCAAAGCTTGATGATCCCCAAGCAGCTTCGTAACCGCTTGAACAATAACAGGCATGAATAGCATCCTCGGTGCATCCAGTGATAGGAGGTAGGCTTTCTTTTTCTCGGTAAGCCATCCGAATACTCTCATTGATAGCCATCCATTCTCCATCTTTGACGAGTCCCTCCGCATACCGCTCTGCGATCTCCACTCCAATCTGACTTCGTTCAGGTGACATCAACCCCCAGACTCTTTTGCAGCATTCGACTGCAAATAGCCGCAACTTCCGGTCGCTGGCTTTTTCCCGAAGGAAATCCAGTGTCAGGTACGGTTTGAAGCACTCCATCCACTCCGCTTCTGTCATATTGCATTCCAGAAATTTTCACTTCTTCGGCCCCGTCGGCTTCACCACTTCAACCTCAAACCGCCCGCCACGAAGTACCTCCTCGCTCCGTATCAGCCACGATCACTTGAGCAAGACCACAAACCCCGCTTGCTCGAAATGATGATCTCCCGTCAAGGCTTCGAGGATTCCTTCCCGTTGCATGACGACAAACGAAGTGCAATCCGTGAGCGACCATTGCTTGTCGAGACGAGCGTGATACAGAGAGACGGCTTCAACCAGAAGAAGCGCTTCGCTTCTCACAAGCGTGACATCTGGGTCGCTGTGCAGGTCGGCGCAGAGCAACGAATTCCTTCCGTCCCGCCGCAGTTCCCGCCAGTGCATCTCCCAGTTCCATCAGGACCCAATCGGTCGTCACAAGTCGGCCAGTGTAGGCATCGAGATAATCCCTGGCGCGATGGTGCCAGGCATCTCTGGGATGCACGACAGCCAACCAGAAGAATGTGTCGGCGAATACGGTTTTCATCGTTTCGGCGTGCCGTGCAGGTAGTGGTCATGCTGTTCCGCCAAATCCTCGGGAAGACCCGTCACGGTGGCTGCGTGCTTCATCAAGCGTTTCCCCAGGGTCGTTGGTGCCGCCTCAGCTGTTTCTTCGATCCGAATAGTCACTTTGGTGCCATCCGGAATATTGCACGGTTGATCGAACACGACCGTGCCGTTGTTTATCACGCCCGTGAGTTCCATCGCTTTTTCTCCTTGGACCTGCTTGTATTCTATCGGCTCCCCATGCACAGTAATCACTTCTTCGGCTTCACCACCTCAACCTCGAACCGCCCGCCGCGCAGCTCCTCCTCGAACCCGCTCACCGTCCCTGTCGAATTCAGATTGATGCTCTGCCGCCCAGGCGTGCGATCCGGCGACACCTTGATTTCCACATCCACCCCAACCTGGCCGCGCGGTATCACGACCTGTTCCGGCAGGTTCAGGCCCAGCGCCGGCGATAGCTGCACGGTTATCGGCCCGTCGAACGTCTTCATGCGGTCGGCGGTCAGACGCACCTTGGCGGTCGCGCCGGCTCCAGCTTCAGCAAAACCGGCTCGGCGGCGATGGTGAACGCGCTGCGGATGTCGAGATCGAAGGTCCGCGTCAGCGAAACGCGCTGGCCCTGATGGACGCCGACGGCCGTCACCTCGACGCGGTGCTTGACGAGGTTCGTCAGGATGCGCGAGTGGATCGATCCCGTGATCTGGAGACGATCGGCCTTCGCCTCGGGGAACTCGGTGTAGACGCGTGTCCGCCCCTCGTCTTTCGGCGCGATCTGGCCGCCTTTCGCGCTGAAGGTGATCGGACCATCGAAGCCGGGCATCCGCGTTGTGACGATGGGGAAGTCGGCGTGCTGATAGCGGCCCAGTGTCACCAGCGTTTCGGGCAGTTCCACGGTGAACGGGGCCGGCGGCGTCACCTGAACGGCAAAGCGGTCGGTCAACGACGGCGGCAGGCGGCGCTGGTCCTCGCGCAGAGCGTGCGGAATCAGATCGACGTTCACGAGCTGCTTGTCGATCAGCGGCCGGGTGCGGACCAGCGTCGGCGGCGCATCGGGCAGCGTTGCGGGACGGGCCAGGATCTGGATCGTGTGAAGGCCGATCGGGGCATCGGAAGCAGCGGCAAGCTTGCAGACGAGTGTATTGACGCCTTCTCCTATCTCATTTGGCGTAATTGTCACTCCGGGTGGAGCGCCGAGGAGGGTGAGAGAGATCGGCCCCGCGTAATCTGAGCGCGCCACCATGAGCGGTATGGGTTGGTAGGTGCCGCGCGGCACGGTCAGGCCCTCGGTCTCGGCGGTCACCTGCACCTGCGGCTGACCACTGCGAACCTCCAGCCGATAGGCGAACGCTGGTCCGCCGTCCCGGTTCACATCGCGCACCGACAGATGGTAGATGCCCGCATTGCCCACAGCGAAGTCGAGGACGACCTCTTCCTGGGGGTTCTCGCCGACGCGGCGCAGCTCCTTGCCCTAGAGCGTCCGTGATGGCAAGTTCCAGGTCGGCCGGCGAGTTGAACGCCTTCGCCTCGGCTCGCACCTGGATCTTCTGTCCCTTCGCCAATTCCAGACGAAAGAACTGCCGCTCACCCGGTTTTCGCAGCACGCCGCACATTAGTCCCGGCACCCTGGCCCGCGTGGCGTCTTCCGGCGTATTCCCCGGGTCGCGGTGGACGGTAATCTCGGCGTCGGCGGCTTCCAGCGGCAGCCAGGCGGAACCCTCGTCGCCCGGCCGTTTCACGACTCCGAAGAACAATCCCGACGCCGGACCGATTGGCACGTCGAGCCCGATTGCCGCGTCTCGCCAGCTCCGGCAGGTGCAGCTCGGCACGCCGGCCGGGCGATGACTACCGTCGGTGCCGCAACGCGCGCCGGCGGGAAAGCGGCCCATGCGCAGCACGTAGAAGCCGTGTTCGGCGCCGTGGAATCGAGCGTCGCGCATCTCGACGATATAGGTTCCCGCCGCGGCAAACGTCTGTTCAAAACGGCAATCGAAGTAGAGACCCGGATCGTTATCGCGCTCGGCGACAAAGCGGCCCTTGCGTCGCGAATGGTGATGAGCGGATCGACGTCCTTGCCGAGCCGATTGCCGACCGCCTCGAAGCTGACGCGCTGTCCGGCGCTGACGTCAATGGCGAAGCGATCCACCGTCGCCTCACGGAACCGGCCCCAGAGCGCGACCGGCAAGGCGACTTTGGCAGCGAGCGGTTTCGGAAGGTGGAGCCGGCCGCACCGGCAGATCGTCGATGAGGAGTAGATGCAGCGTTGCCGAGACCGTCTGCCGTCGAGAGCCGAACGCCGCAGATACCGACCGGGGCGTCAACGGCAACAGTTACGTCGAACACGGCATGGGTCGGTGTCGAGTCGCCGACGGGCGTGGTCTTGATCGCGCCGGGTGGCAGGCTGGTCCAGAGGCCGAGCGCCTTGCCGAAGCCCGTGCCGACGGCGGTGACGCGCGTCGTCTTGCCGCGCTCAACGACGGGCGGCTCCAAGTGTTCGACGAAGCCCTGAGCGCGGCATTGTGGCGGCGGCACGATCACCGCACCGAGTAGCCACACGGTCCAAGTCAAGCGGCGCGGCATGATGCTCTCCAAGATTTCCGGCGTTCGCGGACACAGACACAGTCAGGCTGGCCCCTTTTTGGCAAATTCGAATTCGTCCTCGTGACAGTAAAACAACACCCAATTCCCTTCTTGTGGCAAGATCACCACGTCATCTCTCGACGGCAAGAACATATCTCGCCAGTGCGAGATGAAAACGTGTGCTCTAAACGCACAGACTTCGATGCTGCTGAAGACGACCATCACAATCTCATCGCCACTGCCGACTCGACGAGAAAGCCAATCCTTCGCCTCAGGTCCGTCGTTATCGACGTTAAGTGGCTCGATGTCGACAACCCTCTCCGGATCAAGCCCGTAGTGCGATTTACTGATGTATGACATCGCCTGCCGGGAGAAGTCGGCTGCATCGGCATCGTTCAACCAGGCTATGTCCTCGCCAAGAACCGCTAGCTCTTTTTGTGCCAGTTCATGCCACGCTGTCTCCAATCTGAGTAGAGCATTCCGGAGCAATCGCGATTGCCGGGTGGGTAGAACGCATGAAGGTCGATCAACTCGTCTTCTGGAGTTGCTTGAAGAACTCGAATTCATCTGCCAGACCGAAGTTGGACAGTACCGTTCGGGTTGCCGAGAGGTAGGTGGGGTGTGCTGATTCGGTGGGCTTTCGGTCGGGCAGGGACATCAAGGCTCCTGTCGCTTCGTGCGTGTACAGACGGCGCTTCCCCGCCTCGACATGCACATCGAACCCCAACGCCCGCAGCACTCGATCCAGTGTCCGTAAGTAACTCCCGTGTCACGCATGATCGACCCTCCCTCGCATCTCACCGCGCCAGTCTTCGGCGAGTAACCAGACTTGTTGGGCAGAACGTGGCAACCGGACGCATGTCCCTTCATCCCGGCAAGCTCGCCTCGATCGAGCGGATCGTCGCCAGACGCTCCTGATTCTCATGGTACGTCTTCAGACTCGCCTTGTACGACGCGGTGTTCTTGGTACACACCAGCGTATAGGGCGATCCGCGGCGTTCGGTCTTACAATCCACATCGCAGCCGTGCCGACGGATGCTGTCTTGCAGATGACGGCGCCGCTCTTCCCGGCGCTGAAGCGATGCTCGGGTTCGCGCGGGTCCGCCAGGAACCGTTTCAGCTCGGCACATTCCTTACACGAACAGGAGATCGACGCGGACCGGCGAAAGTCGGCCGGTTCCCGAGGGGCCTTGTCAGTGAGCGTTTCCAGCTGTTCGCGGCAGGATACGACCCACTGCGACACAGGCACACAATTTTCCTTGAGGTTTTTTGCGAGCCAGGGCTGGAGCCGGACCAGGGCCGGGACGTGCCCGGTGGTCAGCGGATACTTCTTGCGTGCAGCCAGGGCATGCGTCAGGAAATGCGACAACAACTCCGTCTGCTCCGTGGCGAGCAAGGCACGAGCCAGGTCCGCCAGCACCTGCGACCGGTCGGGTTCGCGTTCTCCCCAGTCGTTCGAGGTTTTCGCGCGATCGACTCGCTCCAGGGCCGATACCATTTCCTCCGCCAGGGTTCCGCACAGCTCGCTCCATCCCTCGATCTTGCGGGGTTTGGCCAGGCAGATGTTCTCCACCAGCCGGGCGTTTCTCTCCAGCGTTTCCGCGGTGGTGCCCTTGATCGCAGCCGTGAGTTCCGGTTTGAACGTTTCCCAGCCGTACTTTTTGCAGACCATCGTCATGGATTTGCCGGGATCGACCGAGACGTCCTTGACCAGGACTTCGCCCAGGAAGCGGCGGATTAGGGCGATATCGTCGAGTTCCATGAGAGTTTTCAGTAAATCGCCTGTTACCGGGATTTCCGCGTATTCCGGTTCGTGGAGATCCTCTTTCCAGGTCGCAAGGATGGCGGCGGCAAGGCCGAGGCATTGAGTTTTCAGCGCGGCGGAGTCCTTGCGGCCGGCTTTCTTCCATTGCGCCGACAGACGTTCCAACTCGGGGACCACATGGCGGCCATCCTGGTCGCAGATGATCTCGAAATGCCGCCTCTCGGGCCAGAGGAAGATCGCGGCATGCCGATACCAGCGATCGAGGGTCATGCCCTCGTTGCCCGTGTAGCCTTCGAAGTCTTCCTCCGGTTTCACGCTCCGTGAGCGCGTCGGGGTCGAGGATCTCGTCTTCCTCGACGTCCAACTCGCCGATCGGCAGCCCGATTGCCTTCGCTGTCGCTCCAGTGCTCCGCGGTCAGGCTGGTATCGAAGACTTCTTCCATCTCGTAATCGCTGGCCGCCGTCATCATCGCTCATCCTCATCGTCGAACTCATCATCGTCCAGCGTACTCATCGAGCCACGTCTCCCGGGTATACCATGTCCGCCGTCGTACTCCTCCGCCGAACCCGATTCCTGGTAGGTCAACAGAGCCAGATAGGCCTTGCAGCCCGCCTGTCGTGCAGCCTCCGCAAGGACCGTCGCCTTGACACGATCCACGCCTTTCAGCGCGTCCCAGGCAGACCGTCCTGGGTGTATTGATGGTCCAGCGTGATGACCAGCTTCTCGAGCCGACTCGTCCGCCGCCCATTCGCGCAGGAGTCGGCTGATCGTTAGAGATGTGTTCCGAACTGCGCGGCGCCGAGATGGTTTCTTGGATTTGGCGAGCGTCAGGTTGTAGACCAGGCAGAGCCGATGGCCCTCGCGCAGCGGGCGGACCTCGTGCTCGCAGTCGGCATAGAAGGCGGCGAAGTGGATGTGAGAACGGGCTGTTCGGGATCGCTGCCGAAATCGATCGTCTGTTCCTGCCCATCGTGCCGGACCACCAGCTCGCCGCCCTGATGCGACGAAGGCAGCACGACGACCAGGGTGGCGACCATCCGATCGAGCTTCTCGCCGTCCCGATGCGGCAGGAAGAAGCTGCCCGGCTCATAGAGCAGCAGATCGTAGAGATGAGCATGCCAGCTTCTGCCTCTCCAGTCCCAGCTCTTCTTGGACCTTGCCGACTGTTTGCTTGATGAACCGCTGCCACTCGGGATTCGTCAGCGCGAAGTGGTCCGGCTCCATCCGCCAGACGCGGCGGACGCTCGTATCGACGAGGGTCTCCTCGCCTTTGCCGTAGGGGCTTGATCGCAATGCTTCTTCAACGCCTCGGCCTGGATCGCGGTGAGAGGCAAGCCGATCGGTGCCCAGACCCTTGACTTCCAACCCGGGCAGCACCGCAGGGACACTGCCGCTGACGCAGAACGAGCCGGGTCGATCGATCTTGCTGAGTGCTTCACTGATTTTTTTCAGAATCGACTTGGCCATGCCATTGCTCCTTGACTGTCGTTCGGTTATTCCAGCGCTTCTCCCCTCGCCCCGGTATTCCGGGGAGAGGGGCTTCTTTCTCCCCTCGCCCCGGTACTCCGGGGAGAGGGGCTTCTTTCTCCCCTCGCCCCGGTACTCCGGGGAGAGGGGCTTCTTTCTCCCCTCGCCCCGGTACTCCGGGGAGAGGGGTCGGGGGTGAGGGGTGAGCCGCGGAGCAGTGTTCTGCCTCTCACCCCTCACCCCCGGCCCCTCGCCCCGGAGTACCGGGGCGAGGGGGGTAGCGATGTTGTGTTAATTGTTCGGATCCGGACTCCGTTTGTCGAGAATCGGAAGAACGTGCTTGCCTGGCAACAGCCGCCGCGGTATTCTTCACTTAGGATCCATCCTACTTGACCGCCGCCCCGATTGCACGCCTACCGCCATCCTCCGTCGCCTGCCTACCGAAGGTTGACCGTCATGCTCAAACTCTGGAACCTCGCCTCGCGCGCCGACCTTCTCGACCGCCGCGAGCTGCTGCGGGTCGGCGGCCTGTCGATGGCCGGGCTGTCGCTGCCGGCGCTGCTCCAGAATAGGAGCAATGCGGCCGAGAGGTCCAATACAGGCCAAGAGCTTCGGCGAGGCGAAAAGCTGTATCATCCTGTATCTTTCGGGCGCCCCATCGCAGCTCGACACCTTCGACCCCAAGCCGGACGCTCCGGAAGATATTCGCGGCGAGTTCAGCACCATCGCCACCGCGTTGCCCGGTGTCCGCTTCTCCGAATTGGTGCCGCTGACGGCGAAGTGGATGCACCAGCATCGGCCTCGTCCGCACCATGGCCCACGACCACAACGATCACGGCCGCGGTTCCTACTGGATGTTCACCGGCTACCAGTATCCCGGCTCGGTGCCCGACGTCAACTCGATGAGCCGGGCCGACATGCCGCACATGGGGTCGGTCGTGGCCAAGCTCGCGCCCGGCAAGGGGCCGATGTTTCCGTTCGCCCTGGTGCCGCATCGCATGGACGTGGCTGGCGGACGCCGCGCCGGTCAGTTCGCCGGCTCACTCGGCGGCAAGTACGATCCGCTGCTGACCGGCGGCAACCCCAACGACGACAATTTCCGCCTCGATCACCTGCCGCTGGCTCCGAACGAAGACGTCGACGTGCTGCGCCGTCGGCTGAGCCTCGCCGATCAGCTCGGCGCGCAGACGCAACAGCTGGAGGAGCTGGCGATCAGCCAGGCGATCCGCGATAACCAGGCGAAGGCGTTGGACGTGATCTCGTCGGATGCGGTGCGCAAGGCGGTGGATCTGGCGGCGATCGACCGAGCGGAGCGCGAGCGCTACGGCCGCAACCTCTTCGGCCAATCGGTGCTGCTGGGCCGGCGGCTGCTGGAAGCCGGCGCCCGCCTGGTGCAGTGCAACTGGCAGCGCACCCAGGGCAAGAACGGTTTCGCCTGGGACACGCACTGGAACAATTTCTCCGCTCACAAGGAAGACCTGGTTCCGCCCTACGATCGGGCCTTCGACGCCCTGATGACCGATCTGGACAAGACCGGCCGGCTCGACGAGACGCTGGTTGTGGTGGCCGCGGAGTTCGGCCGGTCGCCGAAGATCACGCGCAGCAACGGCGGCCGCGAACACTGGCCGGAATGCTATTCGGTGCTCTTCGCCGGCGGCGGCATCAAGGGCGGCCAGGTCTATGGCCGTTCCGACAAGAACGCCGCCTATCCCGTCACCACGCCGACCTCGCCGGCCGACTTCACCGCCACGATCTATCATTGCCTCGGCATCGACCCGCACACCGAGGAGCACGACCAGACCAATCGTCCGTTCGTGCTGTCGCGCGGCAACCCCATCGCCGAGTTGATTGGTGGCTGAGGGCCTCTGACCTGGCACCACTTTCGGCCGCGGCCAGTATTACCCCGACACGAAAGAAACTCATGTAGGACGGATTTTCAATCCGTCCGAGCGACGGACGGATTGAAAATCCGTCCTACAGTCGGTGAGGAACTATCGTGCCGGAGTAATAGAATGCCCTCGTCGGACCATTGCGACGGGGACGAATGAACATGCCGATCATCGAGGCCCATGGACTGAGCAAAACCTATCGCGTCTTCCAGAAGGATCCGGGCCTCCTCGGCTCCCTCCGCAGTCTCCTCCGCCGACGATACAAGGAAGTCCACGCCGTCGCCGACGTCAGCTTCACCATCGAACCGGGCGAAATGGTCGCCTTTCTCGGCCCCAACGGCGCCGGCAAGACGACCACGCTCAAGATGCTCTCCGGCCTGATTTACCCGAGCACCGGACAGCGCCAGGTTCTCGGCTTCATGCCCTGGGAACGGCCCGACGCCTTTCGCCGCCGCTTCTCGCTCATCATGGGCCAGAAGAACCAGCTCTGGTGGGACCTGCCCGCCGGCGACAGCTTCCAGCCTCCACCGCGAGATCTATTCCCTGCCGCAGGCCGCCTTCGAGCGCACGCTCGGCGAGCTGACCGAGTTGTTCGGCGTCGAGCAGCTGACGCGCCAGCCGGTGCGCGAACTGTCGCTGGGCGAGCGCATGAAGATGGAGCTGATCGCCGCCCTGCTGCACGAGCCGCAGCTGCTGCTGCTCGACGAGCCGACCATCGGCCTCGACGTCGTGGCGCAGGTGGCCATCGAGCGCTGCCTGAAGGAGTACAACGTCACACGCGGCGTCACGATGCTGCTGACCAGCCACTACATGCGCGACGTGGAGGCGCTGTGCACGCGCGTGCTGGTCATCGCCCACGGCCGGGTGATCTACGACGGCCCGTTGTCCGGCATCATCGAGCGCTTCGGCCAGCACAAGCTGGTCCGTCTGCAATTCGCCGGCGAGGAGGCGCCGACGGGTCTGGAGCAGTTCGGCGAGTGCAGCCGCGCCGGGCCGGTGGCGGAGCTGAAGGTGGAGCGCAGCCAGGTGGCTCGACCGTCCTGGCGGCGATCCTCGACCGCTACACGGTCATCGACCTCAGCGTGCAGGATCCGCCGCTGGACCAGGTGATCGCCCGGGTATTCGAGGAGAGCCAGACCGCGCCAGGAGGCGACCGAATGTCCGTCAGTTGAGCCTCTGATGCGTTAATGGCCGCGAGCCGAGCGGCGCTGGCCGCCGCGCGGCTGCGGAAGTACCTGAACATCTTCCGCGTCTCGCTGATCGAGCGCATGGCCTATCGCGGCGACTTCTTGCTCGGCAGCGTCCTGCGCTTTCTGCCGATGGTCACGACCATCTTGCTGTGGCAGGCGGTCTACGTCGGCTCTGGGGACGCACGATCGGCCACGGAGACAAGACATACAGCTTCCGCGAGATGATCGCCTATCTGCTGCTGGTCCACATCAGCCGGATGTTCTCCAGCATGCCGGGCCTGGCCGTCGGCATGGCCCGCGACATCCGCGAAGGGACGCTCAAGAAGTATCTGCTGCAGCCGCTCGACATGATCGGCTATCTCGTCAGCTACCGAGCGGCCCACAAGGCGGCGTACATCGCCACGTCGGCGCTGCCTTACGCCCTGCTGTTCTTCCTCTGCCGCGGCTTCTTCGACGGCTTCCCCGATCCACTGACGTTCATCGCTTACGTCGTTTCGCTGCTGCTCGGCTTCCTGTTCGGCTTTTTCTTCGAGGCCGCCATCGGCATGATCGGCTTCTGGTTCCTGGAAGTGACGTTCGTTCCTGTACGTCATCAACACGCTGAACTTCTTCGTCTCGGGCCACATGTTTCCGCTCGACCTGCTGCCGTCGGGCTTGGCGACAGGTTCTGAAATTGCTGCCGTTCCAGTACCTGGCCTACTTCCCGGCCGCGGTGTTTCTCGGCAAGATCCACGGCACCGAACTGGTGTATGGGTTACTGATCGAGCTGGCCTGGGCGATCGGACTGATCGTGGTGGCGCGCGTGCTGTACCGCCGCGGACTGCGACACTATAGCGCTTACGGAGGGTGAGTCTCAGCGGCGGGTATTTCAAGAGCCGGACGAAACCGGCTTGCTCAACGTGGTGATCGGCGGTCAAGGCCTTGATCCGGCTTTACCAGTCCCGTTGCAACCAACCGAGGAAAGCTCCCAAATCTCTCGTCGCGTCCCGGATTGGGACGGGAATTGCAGGTTGCTGATCGTCGTGAATCAAGGTGTTTCGATAGTCGCGGACTGCGTGGACCTTCAGCGCGGTGTCATTCGGGATGTGAGCCCGGTCGCGCACCTTGTTGATGAGATCTATTGCGTTTCGCGGCAACCGAATCCGGAAGCGCCTCAGGTAATGGCGTAGGGCAGTCTCGAACTCTGCGAACAGGCGTAGGAGATATGTCCCCTCCAGGTGAGCGGCGACTGTCCCAATATCGCGAAATCGGATGTCTCCTCGAAGGACCGTAGGGTCATCTCGCGTGTGTTGGTCCAGCCGCTCTACGGCCAAGCGCGCGGTCGCATACTCCCGTTCGACAGCCCTGATCCGCGTTCCCCAGGCGAAAGCCTCATTGGGCATTTTGCCTCATCTCCTCCAGGACTTTTCGGAAGCTGGCCTTCCGCAGCGGCTTATCCTCGCCCTCATGGATATCCCCGAAAACCTTTTTGTCCGGTGATGACATGTAGTTGAGATTCCACCGGTTGTCGCAAAAGTAGAGGCTGGCGATGTCGTCGTAGCCGGGTAGCAGGTAGAGATCCACGACGCCTTCGGTGCCCTGTGTGGAGCGAGCGATCGGTTCAAGGAGGACCTTCGTAAGCTCCTCTTGTAGAAGCAAAGCCGGTGCTTTGTAGTTCCCGATCTCCGAATCTTCCATCGGTTTTTCGATTACCTTCGGGGACCAGCCCAACTCTCCAGCCCAGCCGCGTACCAACTCCACCAAAATCCGGAGATTGCCGAGCCATTCGTGAAGCAGTTTGGCGCGGCGACGCGCGTCCTGGTCGAACTCTTCCTGCGAGACTTCCGAGTCCGCTGGTGTGTGGTCCCACTGGACTTGATCCGCATCCCCCTGCGCCTGAACGAGTGCTGTATATTCAGGCACTTTCTTGGACGGCTTGCCCGGCACGCGGGCTTGCTGGAGACCGCGCGGCACGTAGGAGACGCGATAGGCGTTCGCAGCCTCCAGAAGCTGGCGTAGTCTGATCATGTAACCGCGTTGGATCTTGTCTTTTACCGTCATTACACACCTCGATCAGAGCTTCAACTACCGGAGCAGCGGTCTCGCCGTCGCCACCTCCCGTTATAGTGAAACCGCTCGACCTTGCCGTCGCACTAGACGTTGCGCTGCCGGGGATCCGGAACATCGAGGTTAGCCTCAATTGCGCACCGAGCCTCCCGACCGTTGACGAGCTCGAAATTACGGAGTCGGCAGGGGCGTGATTTCATTTTTTAACCCGTCCCTCCCGTTTTCCTGAACTTCTGCTCTCCCCCCAACCTACGCGCGTCCGGTAAACTTCTGACCGATGTCGCCCTTGCGCCCGTGCTGTGCACAGGCAAGCCGACGCGCCAACAGACGCCCTCAAAGCGAGTTCGTTCAGCAGTTTTCAGTCTCCAACTGGGCGCGGTGCCGTATCGGGAGTGTCCATATCGCGGCCGGGGGTGTGGCGTTCGTTCGGTACTTTTCGTTGCGACGCGCGGAGTCGGAAGTGATGAAGCTACGCCGCGGAAGAGATAAAGAGTTCGTTCGGCAGATTTGCGCAGTGCAGAAGTACGCGGTTGCCGGAGCCAGACCTTCGCCCTCCGTCTAAGAGCGAGGTGTTCGTTCGGTAGTTTCCGTGGGGCAGCCTGCACGCCAGGGGTTGTTTTTCTTTGTTCCTGGCCGTTCTCTTGTAGTATAGTGAGTGGGGCGTTCCACGCATTTCTGTCCTCGAGCGAGAAGTAGGAAGCCGTTTCGTACACGGGGCCGTTTCCTTCCGTCGCTGTCCTACAGGGGCTGTCCATGTCAAACATCAAGGTCGCCTGCCCGAGTTGCTCCAGACCGCTGCAACTACCACCCACCCAGGCGGCGGGCGTTCGATTGCGATGCTCGGCTTGCGGTGCATTATTTACGGCGCTCGCTCCGGTGCGGCCGATCGAACCGGTGCCGCAGAGAGAACCTACTTCCCCTCCCGCCCGCGGCTTCGCACTCGGCCTGTTGCTCGGCATCTTTATCATGTTGGGCGCCGCAACTGCCGGCGTTGCGCTCTATTTCAACCGTACTCCGGAAGACCAGGACTCTCGTCAGGCTGCGGACAAGACGAAAGAGACACCCCGTGTACACGATGCAGAGAAGGACGACCAGCGCGGCGACGGCGACCAGGACACACCGGGTAAGGATAAAGCGGTCGATCGCGGGACGAAAAACCCTCCAACGCAATCGAAGCCGAGCAGCACGGAAGAAGTGCCTATTCGTGAAGACCGCTTCGATCCCAACATCAAAGCGAAAGAAGACCTCAAGCCGAAAGACCCACCCAGGGACAATCCCAAACCGGCAGACCCGCCGAAGGACAATCCCAAACCGAAACCGCCCGGCGCCGCCGATCTGCCCCCCGATTTGCAGGCACGGGTGAACGACGCGATCCAGAGGGGCGTGCATTACCTGAAGGAAAGCCAGAAGCAGGACGGTACCTGGACGGGTGGGGCGGCGATCGGTGTCACGGCTCTCGCGGCGTTGACTTTGCTGGAATGCGGCGTGCCGGCCAATGCGCCGGAGATCGAGAAGGCGGTCAAGTTCGTCCGAACCGAGCGCCGAAGATGGCGCCCGATCGAGCGCACGGCACCTACGAAATTTCGCTCGTCATCCTGTTCCTCGATCGACTCGCCGACCCGAAGGATGAAGTCCTGATCCAGGCGCTCGCCCTCCGTCTCATCGTCAATCAGACGATGGGCGGAGGTTGGAACTACTGGCTCAGCATACCTCTGAAGGAGGAGGAGGAGAAAAACCTGCTGCTGTTCCTCCGGCACACACGGCCGGGGCAGAACCTGGAGCTATTCATGTCCAGTCCCACGACATTCGTTCCCGAGGCAGCCGGGATGAGTCTGGTGCTTCCTCCGGGTCGAAAGATCGATCCGGACGCACCCTTCCGCGGCGTCCTCCTGCCGCCGCTGGGGGGTAATGAGAAGGCCGAGGCCGCCCGTCGGGCTTGGCTGTCCTTACCTCAGGAAGCCAGGAAGGCACCCTCGCTGATCCCGCCATCGCTCTGCAATCCCGCATTTGACCGAGATGGCGATGGACAGGCGTCGGATAATTCGAACACGCAGTTCGCGGTCCTGGCCTTGCAGGCCGCCAGCCGGCATGGTGTGCCGGTTGAACGTGCGCGCTGGCCAGAACGGTGCGACGTTTCCGAGCCGTACAACAGGCGGAGGGAAGCTGGTGTTACCCATTCCCAGGTGGTTGGTCCGGCACAGGCTCCATGACCTGCGCCGGGTTAATCGCCCTGGCCATCGGCCACGGTCTGGTGGCGCCGGAACAGGATAAGGTACAAGATCGCGCTCGCATCAAGGATCCTCGTGTCCGCGCCGGTTTGGCGTGGATCAGCCAGTTTCTCGATCAGCCCATGGATAAACCAGGAAAGCCGCATTTTGATGTTCTCAGAGACCCCAAGGCGGTCACGCTCTATTTCCTCTGGTCCATGGAGCGAGTTGGCGTCCTGTACGGTGTTCCGAAGATCAACGGCAAAGACTGGTACGTGTGGGCGCCGAGATTTTGACGAAGGAACAGTTGCTCGACGGTGCGTGGGAAGTGAAGAATTATTCGGGATCGAGCGAGGTGGTCGATGCCTGCTTCGCGCTGCTGTTCCTCAAGCGGGCCAACCTCGCCAAGGACGTGACGCTAAAGATCCAGAACAAGCTCGAGCTGCTGGAAGAGGATAAGCGGAAACCGTGATTCGCTTCTTTCTGCCGCTTGCGGCTTAGCAGACCTGTGCCGGCCGCAAGCGGCGATATCAAGGAGTCCCCATCATGTTCAGATCCCGTTCCCGGCGTGCGTTCACGCTGTTCGAGTTGCTCGTCGTTATCGCGATCCTCGCGATGCTCCTGGCCCTGCTGCTTCCGGCGGTGCAGAAGGTCCGCGAAGCCGCCGCGCGAATGCAGTCCACGAACAACCTGAAGCAGATGGGCCTCGCCATCCACGGCTGCGCCGGTCGTAATAACGGTACCTGTCCGCCGTCCGTCGGCGCGTACCCCTCGGGCAGCCCTGTTTGGGCGTCGATGTTCTACCACATCCTGTCCGACCTCGAACAGGATAACGTTTACAAGACGTACTCTACGAAGATGGATGGCGTGGGGAACCAAACCAACGTGAAAGGAATAAACGGTACGCAGATCGTCAACATCAAGACCTACGTGGCGCCGCTGGACCCGTCCAATCCGGGAACCGAGGGTTGCACGAGTTACGCTTCCAACGCTCTCGTTTTCGGACTCGGGGGCGGGAACGCCGCGATTTCTTATCCCAGTGCGTTCAACCAGAAAGGCACCTCGAACACCATCATCTTCATGGAACGATTCGCCACGGTCACCAATACGGAACCTGCGATTACCTCCAAGCACCTGTGGTGGAACAACGCGATCACCCTTCAGGCCACCGGCAACAACACGAACTACCTCTACGCAAACGGCAGTACGACGTTCCTTAGCGTGGTGCCATTCAATTATCCTCTGCCCAATTCGCCGGCTAAAGACGGCTACGGTCAACCGGCACGCAATGTCGCCATGGGACCTTTAACCGCGACTAACACCAACGCTTATCCCCTCTTTGGGTACAACCCAGCGACCGTGACGAGCGACCAATGCCCGCATGGATTTTCCTCCAGTGTGCTGCTGGTGGGATTGGGTGATGGAGCGCACGCTCGGTCAGCACCACAATCACCGCGCGCAATGTCAAGGCAGGGTCTGATCGTGCTCCCGTTGCCAACGCCGACTCCGTCTGGCAATGGGCTTGCACAATCAGCGGTGTGATCGGCGTTTGCCCGACCCCGACCGGCTGGTGAGACTTCACCGCTTGCGATTTACAGATCGCTGCGCAAAGAACTAAACTCTTCTGCATCCCTTCGTCGCGGAGGTATTGTTAGCCCGACGCGCCAGCGAGGGTTGCTGCGGAAAACCCTCGCTGGCGCGTCGGGCTAACGTAGGAACGGTTTCAGAACCGGAGAGCGGCGGCCGTCAGCCCGCCACTGAGCATTACCGGCGATCGCTATGGCCCGGCGACATAAGGCTTCTTCTGTTCGTAAAGCTTCAGACGACCAGAGATCGCCGGCTCGAGTGCGGGTGACGCCTTGGGCAAGCGCCCGGCGGGCAGTCTCGGCGGCCGCTTCGTAGCGGCCGTCGGCAGCCAAAGCGGCAGCGAGGGCGTTCGAGCGCTTCGGCCGAAGGGTCGGCAGACGCTTCGCACGCCTGACTGGCGAGTTCTCTGGCGGTTGCCGGATCGCGATCTTCCGAGCGCGGGTCCGTGGCCAGCCGCCACGCTTCCTCGACCGCCCGCTTCGGCCAGGCGGGGTCCAAGTCCAGAGCCGCGCGATACTCTTGCACTGAGTCATCCAGGCGGCCGACTTCGTGCAGCGCGTGGGCCAGGCGGCGATGGAAGAGCGCGCGTTCGGCTGAGACACTCGCGCCGAGGAGCTGGGCACGAGATTCCTCAATCTGCACGGCTCTCTGATGATGAGCGACCGCCGCCGGCCAGTCGCCCTGTCGTTCTAGGGCGATCCCGCAGGCACTCCACGCCCAGGTCAAGCCTGGGTTCATGCGGAGTGCCTCTGTGAGCAACGGGATGGCTTCGGCCGGCTGACCCCGCCGTAGCTGAACCAACCCCCAGCCGGCCAGTGCCTCGGCGGAGTTGGGAGCACTCCGCAGGGTCTTTTCCCACTCCCGTTCCGCCTCCTGATGCCGCCCCAGTTGCCAGAAGGCCAGACCTAACAACGCGCGCGTGTCGGCCTGGCCGGGTGTCAAAGCCAGGGCACTCTGAAAGGCCTGCACGGCGTCCTCCGGCCGACCCTGCCGGAGCAGAGTGGCCCCGAGGCTGTGCCAGGCCTCGGCGTTCGTCCCGTCCAGACGCACCGCCTCACGAAACTGGTCCTCGGCCTCGCCAATCCTTCCCACCATCAGGAGTGCGCTTCCAAGGTCGTAACGATCTCCCGGTAGGTTTGGCTGGAGGAGAACTGCCCGTTCATAGTGAGTACACGCCTCTTCGAGCAGGGCCATCGCCTTCTCCGCGTCCGGGGTCTGTCGCCCCTCAAGCAGGAGGAGGCGACCCAGGTTCGCATGGCCGCGGTAGTTGCCTTCGGTGACGGCCAGCGCATGGCGCCAGATGGTCGGCGTGTCCTTCCACCAGCCGACCTGAATCCACGTGCCGACCGCCAAAGCCGCCACCCATGCGGCGGCGCCGGCAAAACTGACGGCCACTGGAACAGACAACCGGCGAGTGAGCGCCGCCGCCCCCCAGACGACGGCGATGAACAGACCGATGTGCGGTACATAGGTATAGCGATCGGCCCGTCCCTGACCGCCGACCTGGATCAGGCCCAGGACCGGCAGGATGGTCCCGAGGAACCACAACCAACCGACGATCAACCACGGCAACCACCGTGCGCCCCACACGGCGGCGACGGTCACAGAGAGGAGCACCACCGCGGAGGCGATCAGTGGTCCCCAGTGCCAGTTGTTCTCGGGATGCGGGTAGTAAACCGCCAAGTCGGTCGGCCAAACGGTTTTCTGCAAGTACCACCCGCACGAGATCACTGCGTTCGTCAACCGAGGGATCAAGGACAGCCGGCTGAGCGGCATTACCGCACCGACGTGCTGCTGAGCCGTGGCCGCGATGATGCTGCCGAGCAGGGCCAGAACCAGCAGCGGCAGTTTCTCGCGGACCAGCTGGCCGAGCGACGCCGGAGCGAAAGCCTGCGGTTGCCGACCGACGGCCGGCGCGGTCTGCACCATGCGTTTCACCTGTTTCTTCGGCGCGGTTCGCCCCTGCGCCCGGTCCGGCGGCACCTGGCTCTCTCTCCACCCCCAGCGGCGCAGGGGCCACCAATCGAGCAACATCAGGACGAAGGGGAGGGTCACGAGCATCGGCTTGGCCAATAGGCCCAGGACGAACGAGACCACCACCACGGCATAGCGGCCGGGCGAAGGGGACGCGGCGTAGCGCGCATAAGTGAGCAATACCAGTGCCCCAAAAAATGTGCTGAGGACGTCCTTGCGCTCTGAGGCCCAGGCGACCGACTCGACGTGCAGCGGATGGACCGCGAACAGGGCCGCCACGAGAGCGCTACGCCACAACGCCCCGGTCATTCGGGTCAGCCCCAAAAATAACACCACCACGGCCGCGGTGTGCCACATCAGGTTTTGCGCATGAAACCCCGGTGCCCACGGAGCCGTCTTCCCGCCAAGAAGGCGCGTAGAGAACAGGCTCGCATCGAGTTGCAGCGACATCCAGGTCAGGGGGATCCAGTTGCCGGTGTGAAACGTCGTCCACGCCCATTCGATATCGTGGGGCGTCAGGCCGTGGAGGACCTCGGAGTTGTTCGTGACGTAAAATTCATCGTCTAAATTGATGAAATCGTTCCGCCAAAGTGGTCCGTAGGCGGCCACCGTTAATGCCACGAGTCCAGCGGAGATGACGACGGACAGGCGGGCACGCGCCATGCGATGCTCTCGCGGAGCGAACTCGAAACAACTTGCGACCGAATCGGGTGGCCCCGTGGGGCAGACATTCTTGTCTGCCTTTGTGCGGCAGACATGAATGTCTGCCCCACGGCGCCGCTTCCGGCTCGAAAAATCTGCCCCGATCAGTCCTTCTTACTCGTCCCGTTCTGCTTCCACCACGTCCGCCACGGTTCCGGCGACGGGCCGATCTTCTGTCCCGTCATCGCCTTCAGGGCCGTATGGGCGGCCAGAACGACACCCTGATCCGGGTCGTTGAGCAGGTCGATCAGCTGCGGCACTTGGTCCTTGAACTCGCGCGTGCCGGAGGCCAGGGCGGCGGCACGGCGGATTTCGCTATCGTCATCTTGCAAGTAGCGACCCAGGGTGTCGGCCTTCATGCAGCGTCAGCCGTTCGGCCAGTGCCTCACGGGCCTTCCGCTTCCCCTCACCGTCCAGCTGCGGAATCGCTCCGGCCAGCGCCTCGGTGAACTCGACGCCTTGACTCTTCCGCAGCTGGTCGAGGATCTGATCCTGTTTGGCGCTCGTCGCCTTGACCAGCGATTCGGCCAGCGTGACGCTGCGCGGTTGGGTGAATGTCCCCCGGGTCTCGGCCGGCGGTTTGACCGGCGTCGTTTCGGGCGTCGGCTTCGTTGTAGCGGTCTCGCCCATCGTTGGGTTCTTCGGATCTTTCTTCGGATCGGCGGACGGTTTGTCGATCGCGCCGCTGGCCGAAAGGGTAAACTTCTTCCTCTTCAACAGGTCCGTCAGGTCGCCGGCCAGGTTGGCCTTGACCAGGAAGAGGAGGGCAAAACAGGTGTCGGCTCCATAAGAACCATATTCCCCATGCCAGGTGCCGTCGGCTTTCTGGTTGGCGAGCAACAGTTCCGTACCCCAGTCGTACCAATCTTTGCCGCCGAGTTTCTCCATGTCCATCGCCACCATGATGCGTTCGAGGGACCAGAGGAAGTAGTAGTGCCCTCCGCTCAGCTTCGCCGGCTCTTGCTTCCGAGCCGAGGGGGGCAGATCGACTTCGAGGGCCAACCGAGCCAGGGCGGCACGTAGATTGGTGTCGCGTACCGGGTCGAGCACGGGTTGTGCATTCCTTGCTTGCGGTTTACCCGCGGAAAGAACCATGCCGGCCTGCACCGAGAGTCCGAGAACGCCCGCGCAGGTCGTCGACGGCTTGGTCAGCGAAGTTTCCTCCAGCGTGTAACCCCAACCGCCGTCCGCATGTTGCGAACTTCGATAGCGGGCATCAACCATGGCGATGGCACCCTCTACCGGCACACCGACGCGCCTACCGACCCACAAGGCGAGACTGCCGAACTGGGTGTTCGAATGGTCATTCACGGCGCTGCCGATGGGCAATGTGCGAATTTGGAGAAGCCGTTGCTGTATCTCCGGCGCCAGGTTGCGCACGGTCCGGACGGCCGGGCGCGGGTCCAACTTCTTGCCCTTGGACCTCGTATAATGGTCTTTCAGGCGTTTCTTCTCATCTTCCGAGGGAGGTGGGGTCGTGTAGTACCAGCCGCCATCGCCGTACTGGCCGGACAGCAGCCGGACCGTTAGCGCTTCAAGCAAGGGTACATCCACGGGGTCGCCGAGACGGTCGAGGAAGAAGATAGAGGTGCAGATCGCGTACACTCGGTCGGTGTTGATCGCCTCGGTACGCACGAACTCCGCGGCCTTCTGGATCCCGGGGTCGGTGGCCGGAACTTCGCACTCGAGAAGAGTAACGGCGGCGAGGCCGGTCATTCCGGTGGGCTGTGGCCAACCTCCGTCGGTCCCCTGGAATTTACGCAAACCCTGGATCCCTGCGCCGACGGCCTTGTCGATGACATCCTTCTCGACGGCGCATGCACCGGCGTTCCGGTGAAAGCCACGAGAGCCAGTATCCCAAGACCGAACAGGCGTTTCATGGCGATGCTCCCCTCGAAATGAATGGACTGATTAGTGTACGATACCGTGCCCGGCGTGAAAAGCCAACCATTTCGAGGAAAATCACCATCGTGTCGATCAGCCGCCGATCTGCGAACCACGGTTCATCCTGTGTTACTTCGGCGCATTCTCCTGGGAGAGACGTTCCCTGGCGGCGACACGTACGCCGTAAACCATCACGCCACCGCCCATGACTCCGATGTTCTGGACGAAGCGTTCTGCAGCGACGTCATACAGTCCCTTTACCGCGCGTTCCGTCTCGGTCTCCGGGTTGAGTTGGAGCGCAAGCTTGTAAGCCTCTTCCGCCTCGTCAAGCTGGCCTAGGCGGAGCAGGGCTCTGCCACGGTTGCTGTGGTTCGAGGCGTTGCCCGGTTGGAGTTGTGCGAGCCGGTCAAACTGTGCCAGCGCACCTGCGACGTCCTTACGCTCCAGAAGCGCAGCCCCGAGATTGCCGAGTCCCCGAGCATTGTCCGGCGCCACCCGCAGTGTCTGCTGCCAGAGCGCGACTTCGTCTGCGCCAGTGGTCGATCTGAAACCAGGTGAGAACGCCGCACAGCACGGCCAGCAGCACTGCCGCCGCGAAGCCGAGCCGCTGCCAGCCGACCCGGGCCAGCAGTTCGCCGACGCCCCAGGTGAGGGCCACGAAGACCCCGATCAGCGGAACGTAAGTGTAGCGGTCGGCGCGAGCCTGAGCGCCGACCTGCACCAGACCGATCACCGGCACGAGCATTCCGAGATACCAGAACCAGCCGACGAACAAGTAGGGCAGCCGTCGAGCGAACTTGACCGCTGCGGCCGAGACGGCGAGAAGCAGCAGCGCCGCCGGCCAGCCGCGTGAGCCTTCCCGGGGATGCGGATAGTAAATGGCCAGGTTCGCCGGCACGAACGTCTGCCGCAGGTAAGCGACGTAGGAATCGGCGGCGTTGGCTGTCCGCATCGCTAGCGGCAGATTCTGGAACGAGGAGAGCGCTACTCGCTGGGCGTTCACGGTTGCCATGCTGAAGAGAACCGCGATGGCGAGCAGCGGGGTCTTCTCGGCGAGGAGCTGCCACTTCCAACCGTTGCCCCAGCGGCCCAACGGCCAGAAATCGAGCAGCAGTAGCAGACAGGGGCAGGTCACCCACATCGGCTTGGCCAGCAAGCTGAGCGTCAGCAGCACCGCGACGGTTGTCATTCGCCCAAGGCCCGGCCGGGAGGCATACCACAGGTAGGCCCACAGGGCGAGCAGACCGAAGAAAGTGCTGAGGACGTCCTTCCGCTCCGACACCCAGGCAACCGACTCGACATGCAGCGGATGTAGCGCGAACAGGGCGGCGACGACGAAACTGCGCCACACCGCCCCGGTCAGCCGCCGCAGGACATGGAACAACAGCACGACGTTGGCCACGTGCAGCAGGAGGTTGTGCAGGTGATAGCCCCACGCCTTCAGGCCGAACAGTTCGTAGTCCAGTTGCAGCGACATCACCGTCAGCGGATGCCAGTTGGCCGCGACGGGTTCGCATAATGCCCAGGCAACCGCGTTTGGGCTGAGACCTGCTTGCACCCCGGCGTTCTGTGTCACGTACAGATCGTCGTCGGAAACGAAGCCACACAACAGGACGGGGTAATAGGCGAGGAAAGTTGCCGCCGCAAGAACGGTCGCCAGGAGCGCGGCGCGACGCATTTGGCTGGGCTGAGGAGCCGGCTTTTCGACGACGGCGACCACTGGCTTCCGCGCGCGCCTGCTCATCTTCATGGTTCAACCTTTAACCCCGACCCAACCGCAAGCGACAGAATTGGTTCCGCCCCCGCCCCTGTGTTAGGAGTTAGCGGTGGAGCAGTTCGCCGGCTAGAGATCCGCTGCACAGCGTCAGCGCCCGTGGTGTCCTTGTAGAGCAGACAGGCCTGTCTGCCACCCAGTCGTCAGACAGGCCTGTCTACCGGCATGGTTCAAAAGAGGCACCGGAGGGGTAACACCGTGGTAGGACGGATTTGCAATCCGTCCGCAATAGCCCGGACGGATTGCAAATCCGTCCTACCACGGTGTTACCCGCTTTTGAACCATGCCTGTCTGCCTTACGCATCGGCATCGTATCTATCTTGAAGCATGTGAGGATGTGCAATCGAGTCGTGCATGGACTTGGAGGAACCGCCACTCGACTGACTCTCGAACCTGGTGTATACTCGACCAGAATTGCTACGCCTGGACGGCTGGATTTCGGAGCACCTCAACCCCGATCGCCTGGTGAGAGTGTCTATCTCCGCCGCGTCGAGTAGGGCATTGCGTCGGCGTTTTCTCACACAGCGCATTCGGAAATCGGAGGCGGGACATGCCGGTCCCATCACCCGGTACGTCGTTCAACTTGCTCGACCAGGCGCGAGGCCGCAGTGCCGGCGCCTGGGACCGATTGGTCGCCATCTACACCCCCCTGCTGGATTCCTGGCTGACGGCGGCCGGCCTGCAAGCGGCCGACCGCGAGGACCTGACGCAGCGCGTTCTGGAAATCCTCGTGCGCAAACTTCCCGAGTTTGAGCATAGCGGCCGGCCGGGCGCCTTCCGGACGTGGCTGCGCGGCATCACCGTCAATCTGCTGCACGAGTTCCGGAGGGCACGTCCGGCGCCGCGGTCGAGTTGCAACCGGAGCAGATCAACGACTCGGATGCCAGCTTGAGCCGTCTATGGGACGAACAGCACGATCGCCATGTGCTGGGCGTCCTGATGCGTCTGGTACGGCCCGAGTTCACGGACGCCACCTGGCAGGCTTTCCGCCGGTTAGCCCTCGACGGTGCGACTGCCAGCGCGGTGGCCGCGGAACTCGGGCTTTCGATTAACGCCGTCCTCATCGCAAAATCGCGCGTACTGACCCGGCTGCGTCAGGAAGCCGACGGCCTCGTGGATTAACGCTCCAGCGCTCCTCCCCTCGCCCCGGTACTCCAGGGAGAGGGGAGGAGCATTTCTCCCCTCGCCCCGGTACTCCGGGGCGAGGGGTTGGGGGTGAGGGGGTTGCCGAGCAGTGTTCTGGCCCTCACCCCTCACCCCCGACCCCTCTCCCCGGAGTACCGGGGCGAGGGGAGCGTTGCGTGATCCCTCATTTTTTCCATTTTCCTGAAAGGAACGATCTCCAAACGTCATTTCAGATGGAAGGGAGGTCGTTAACGTGGTCGAAATGCTTACCGATCATCCGGGCCGGGATGCACTCCAGGCATACGGCCAAGGCCGACTTGCACCCGCTGCCGTTGCCGCGCTGGAGCAACACCTGGGCGTTTGCGCGAGCTGTTGTCAACTGCTGGACGCGGCGCCCGGCGACAGCTTCGTGAGCCGGCTCCGCGACGCGGATAGTGGCGAGTCGAGCCGGGGCACCGACGTCTTCGGCGCCGCGGTTACCGTTGTGGACGCCCCCGAGCATCCCTCCGGAGCTGGTCGATCACCCTCGCTACCGCGTGATTGGTCTGATCGGCCAGGGCGGCATGGGGGCGGTCTACCAGGCCGAGCACCGGCGCATGGACCGCCTGGTCGCCCTGAAGGTCATTCGTCCCGGCCTGATGCGGTACCCGGCGGCGGTGCAGCGCTTCCAGCAGGAGGCGCGGGCGGCGGCCCGGCTGCAGCACGCCAACATCGTCACCGCCTACGACGCCGACCAGGCGGGCGACCTGCACTTCCTGGTCATGGAATACATCGAGGGGAGCAGCCTCGCCGATCTGGTGCGCGATCGCGGCCCACTGCCGGCGGCCGAGGCTTGCGCGCTACGCCCGACAGGCAGCACTGGGCTTGCAGCACGCCGCCGAACAGGGCATGGTCCACCGCGACATCAAACCCCAGAACCTGATGCTCCAGACCAACACGGGGCGGGCCGGGGGCGTTGTCAAGATCCTCGACTTCGGTCTGGCTCGCCTGCCGCGTACGCCCGACGGCCCGCCCCTCGCCGACCTCCCAACCGGTGTACTCACGGGCGGCCGGCGCGGTGATGGGCACCGCCGACTACATCGCCCCGGAACAAGCCGCCGATCCGCGCACCGCCGACATCCGCGCCGACATCTATGCGCTCGGCTGCACCCTGTTCCACCTGCTGACCGGGGGGCCGCCTTTCCCCAACGGCACCGCGACGGAGAAGCTCGCCCACCACGCCAGCACGCCCCTACCGGCGCTGAGCGCAGTGCGCCCCGACGCGCCCGCGGGACTAACCGCCGTCCTCGCACGCATGACCGCCAAGGATCCCGCCGGTCGTTACACCACATCCGCGGAGGTTGCGGAGGCGCTGGCGCCGTTCTCCCTGGCTGATGGACCACGCCTCCGACCCGCCCGTCGCCGTCTGGTCGTCGCCGCACTCGTAGGGTTGACTTTCATCGGACTACTAACCTTCGCCCTCGTCTCACGCTTTAACACCGACCACGGCGGAGACATGACGCGGACCGGCGACACGAATCCAGATTCGGCGCCGGATCCCATCGCCGTCGCGACACCTGAGATAACCGAGGAGGCAGCGGTTCAGGCTGTCGAAAAACTCGGAGGAAAGATCGCTCGCAACGACCGGCTCCCCAACAAACCAGTTACTTCGATCAACCTCGCCGACGCTGGGCTGACCGACGCCGATCTCCGGGCAGTGGCCGCTTGCAAGCAGTTGCGGACGCTGCACCTCGAGCGCACACCGATTACCGACGCCGGACTGAAACAGCTCCGCGGCCTGACCCAGCTCATGACGTTGGTCATTCCCCGAACCGGGGTGAGCGACGCGGGGATGGAGTATGTCGGCGAGCTGAAGCAGCTCGTGTCGCTCGAGATCATGCAAACCCGAGTCGGCGACGCGGGGATCAAGCATCTGGTCGGGCTGACACAGCTGCGGACGCTCGTCCTTCGCGGCACCCAGGTGACGGACGCGGGTTTGGCTGATGTTGGACGCTTGAGCAACCTCCGTTTCCTGAGCCTCGACGAAACGGCGATAACCGGCGGCGGTCTGAAGTACCTGACGCCACTGCCCGAGCTGGAGAACCTCAGTCTGAACGCGGCGCAGGGTCGGTGACGACGGCATGAACAGTGTGGCCCAGATGAAAAAACTGCGATCCATCGACCTCTGCGGGACGGGAGTGACGGACGCGGGTCTGAATGAACTCGCCCATTGCGAGGCGCTCCTTTCTCTGAGGATCGACGGGTCGAAGGTGACGGATGCAGGCGTCCAGGCACTGACAAGGATGACCAAACTCGCCGTTCTCGAACTCTCCAGCACGGCCATTACCGACGCCGGAGTGCGCGAAGTAGCCAAACACGAGCGCCTGAGTTTCTTGAACCTGAGCAATTGCCGAAAAGTGACGGACACCGGCGTGCTCGCACTGGCCGGGCTACCGAAACTGTATCACCTGAGTCTCATGGGGACGGGTGTCACTGACGCTGGATTGGCGGGATTGGCCGTGCGGTTGCCGAATCTGAAACACCTGGTGCTGTGGGATACGGCCGTCACCGACGTCGGTCTGACGGAACTCGTGCAGTGTCCGAACCTCTCGTACCTGTGCCTGCCCGGGATCGACAACGTCTCGGTCGCCGCGGTGGCCAAACTTCGGAAGGCCCGGCCGGGACTGATCATCCGCCACGGCACCCCTGGTACTCAGGATGCACAGCATCCGGCCGAAACTGCGAATCCGGCACGGCAACCCCGGCGACTAAGTTTGCTGTCCTTGAAGTCACAACCAAACGAGGGAGTCCCCATGTTCCGCAACAGTTCCAAACTGGTCCTCATGGCTTTCACGCTCGGCCTGGCAGGCTGTTCCGGCAACGCCAGTAACGGTACCGCTGGGCCGCAACCCAGACCCGGACCTGCTGGTCCAACCGGCGCGGACCCCGGCGGCAGGGTCGTCGAGAAGCTGGGCGGTCGAGCCGTTGTGGATGACAAACTGCCTGGCAAACCCGTGGTTGAGGCGTGGATGAACGGCGAAACGATTACGGACGCGGGCCTGAAGGAATTGGGTACATGCACGCAATTGCGAAAGGTGTTCCTGAGCGGCGCCAAGCTCATCACGGACGCGGGACTCAAGGAGTTGGCCCCGCTCAAGAACCTGGAGTGGCTGGACCTGACTGGAACTAAAATCACGGGCGTGGGACTGAAGGAGTTGGCCGGGCTCAAGAACCTGAAGGAGCTGAAACTCGATTTCTCCCAGGTGAGTGACGCGGGGTTGAAAAGCGTGGCCGCCCTCACGCAGTTGAAGTCGCTGTCACTGGTCAACGCCGATGTGATGTCGGACGATGGCCTGAAAGAGTTGGCCGCACTCGTGAATCTCGAGGAGCTGAAAGTGGGCCAGAACTTCAAGCTCGGCGACGTCGGGGTACGAGCGCTGGGCGGGCTCAAGAAATTGAAAAAGCTGGATGTGACCAACTGCAAGCTGGGGGACTTCGGCTTGAAGGGGCTGGCCGGGCTGGAGAATCTCGAGCATTTGCACCTGTTTGGCACCGAAATCACGGATGATGGAATAGCCGTCGTGGCCGGGTTCCCTCATCTCCAGGAGTTCTGGGGCAGCTTCCGGGTGTCAGACAAAGGTGTGAAGGCGCTAACCGGGCTCAAAGAGTTGCGGTCTCTCAACCTGTCCAACAGTCATGTCACGGACGGCTGCCTGAAGGATGTGGCCGAGATCAAATCCCTGAAGGATTTGGACCTGAAGCATAATATGCGAGTCACCGATGCCGAGGTGGACAAGCTCCGGAAGGCGCTGCCCAATTGCAACATCCATAGATAACCGGCTTGAACGAGGGCGTGACATCCCGGCGACCACATTCTGGCCCGCGGAACGACAACCGGATCCATTTCTGTAGGACGGATTTGCAATCCGTCCGGGCTGGACGGACGGATTGCAAATCCGTCCTACAGAGAAGGATCCGGTTCTCGTTCCGCGGGTCTTTCGCATCAAATGCTGACTTGGGCTTGAGATCAGGTCGCAACGGGAAGCGTCTCACCGGCACGGGAAGCTCGTCTTTCTGTCAGTTGTGATGGCGAGGGAGACGCTCAATCTTTCGGGCAGTGTGAAACCTTTCTCGACTCCGTAGGTTATCACCTTCATCGAACCACGGCACCGATCGTCAAACAAGCAGGAGGTTCGTCCATGATGCGCCATCTTCGAGGTTGTGGCGTTGCGGCCTTTCTGCTCGCCGCCGGCACCGCCGCCGCGGAGCCATTCCCACCCCTAAAGGCTTCAACTCCTGGCGACGGTCGGACGCTGATCGAGCAAATCGACCGGCATCTCGCCGATCATTGGGTGAAGAACGAGGCGGAACCGGCCGCCCGTCCGACGATGCCGAGTTCCTGCGCCGCGTCTACCTCGACCTGGCCGGACGCATCCCCTCGGTGGCCGAAGCGCGCATGTTCCTCGACGACAAACGACCGAACAAGCGCGCCCGCCTGGTCGATGAACTGCTGGCCAGTCCGCGTTACGCCGCCCACTTCACCAACGTCTGGCGGGCGCTGCTGCTGCCCGAGGCCGGCAACAACTTCCAGGTCCGCCTCCAGCAGGGCGCTTCGAGACCTGGCTGAAACAGCAGGTCGCCCGCAACGCTGGCTACGATCGGATGGTCCGCGAGCTGCTGACGGCACCGCTCGGCGGCGGCGGTCCGCTGGCCATCGCCAGCTTCGTCGCGCCGGGCCCGCTGCCGTTCTATCTCGCCAAGGAATTCAAGCCGGAGAACCTGGCGGCCAGCACGGCCCGCGTCTTCCTCGGCGTCAGCGTCGAGTGCGCCCAGTGCCACAACCACCCCTTCGCCGACTGGAAGCGCGAGCAGTTCTGGGGCTTCGCCGCCTTCTTCTCCGGCATCAAGTCGCAGCGGCAGATGGACTTCCTCCTGCCCGACGGCGAGGACGCCGACGCACGAAGCTGACCATCCCCGGCACGGACAAGGTCGTCCAGGCGCGGTTCCTCGACGGCACCGAGCCGACCTGGAAGGGCGAGCGCAGCAGCCGCGCCACCCTGGCCGAGTGGGTGACCGCGCCGGACAATCCCTACTTCGCCCGCGCCGCCGTCAACCGCCTCTGGGCCTACTTCTTCGGCACCGGCCTGGTCGAGCCGGTCGACGAGATGGTCGGCGCGAACAGCGACGCCAGCCATCCCGAACTGCTCGACCTGCTGGCCCGCGAGTTCGCCGCCCACGAGTTCGACATGAAGTTCCTGATCCGCGCCATCACGGCGACGCGGGCCTATCAGCTGACCAGCGCCGCGCACGCACAAGAGCCAGGACGATCCGGCCCTGTTCGCCCGCATGCCGCTGCGCGGCCTGACCGGCGAGCAGCTGTTCGACAGCGTGGCGACGGCGACCGGCTACCGCGACTCGGGCGGCGGCGACGACCTGATCTCCGGCCTGCTCGGCGGCAACGCTCGGCCCGGTCCGAGTTCCTGACCAGTTCGCCCTGTCCGAGCGGCCCACCGAAGTCGCAGACGTCGATCCTGCAGGCGCTGTCGCTGATGAACGGCAAGGTCGCCGCCGACGCCACCTCGCTGGAACGCAGCGAGACCCTGGCCGCCGTCGTCGACGCTCCGTTCCTGACCACCGCCGAGCGCGTCGAGACGCTCTACCTGGCGACGCTGTCGCGCAAGCCAGAGCCGAAGGAGTTGACCGGGCGGTGAAGTTCGTTCGCGATGCCGTGCGCGACGCCAAGGCGAAGGACGACGCCAAGCGCCGTGCCGCCGCCGACAACGCCCTGGCCGACGTCTTCTGGGCGTTGCTGAACAGTCCGGAGTTCATCCTGAATCATTGATTTTCAGAACCGTGCTGGTTCGCCAATCTCGGTATCCAGGGAGGCCATTTCATGTCCCGCTCCCCAATGCTCTCACGCCGCGATTGGCTGAAACTGTCCGCGGCCGGCGTCGTCGGCTATTCGCTGTCCGGCTGGCTCGGGGCACTGGCCGACGAAGCCGCCGCGCAATCCGAAGCGCAAGCGCTCGTGCATCCTGCTGTGGATGAACGGCGGCCCCAGCCAGATGGACACCTTCGACCTCAAGCCCGGCCACGCCAACGGCGGCCCCTTCAAGGAGATCGCCACCGCGTGCCCGGCATCAAGATCAGCGAGCATCTGCCGAAGGTCGCCCGGCACATGGACCGGATGGCCATCATCCGCTCGATGAGCACGCAAGGAGGCGGACCACGGCCGGGCCACCTACCAGATGCGCACCGGCCATCTCCCGGCGGGCCGGTCCAGTATCCGACGCTCGGCTCGCTGTTCTCCAAGGAGCTGGACCAACGCGACGCCGAGCTGCCCAACTTCGTCAGCATCGCGCCGTATCGCTTCTTCAGCCCGGCGGCTTACGGCCCCGGCTTCCTCGGCCCGCAGTACGCCCCGCTGGTCGTCGGCGAGAACCAGCAAGCCTCATTCCGATCCCCGGCCAGTCGAACGAAACTACGAGGACTCGCTCAAGGTGCGCGACGTCGACCTGCCACCCGGCGTCAGTCGCCGAACGGGCCGCCGCCCGCGTCAAGCTGCTCGACGAGATGCAGGACGACTTCCTTGACAAGCGCTCCGCCCTGCTCCTCGCAGAGCCAGCGCAGCGCCTACGAGCGCGCCGTGACGCTGATGCGCTCCACCGCCACGAAGGCGTTCGACCTGGACGAGGAGCCGAAGGAGCTGCGCGACCGCTACGGCCGCAACCTCTTCGGCCAGGGCTGTCTGCTGGCCCGCCGGCTGGTCGAGCGGGGCGTGCCGTTCGTCGAGGTGTCGCTGGCCACCGTCGGCAACTCTGTCCTCGGCTGGGACACGCACATCAACAACTTCGACGGCGTCAAGCGCCTCAGCGAGGTGCTCGACCCGGCCTGGGCCACGCTGATGGACGACCTCAAGACAAGGGCCTGCTCGACACGACCCTGATCGTCTGGATGGGCGAGTTCGGCCGCACGCCGAAGATCAACGGCAACCGCGGCCGCGACCACTGGGCCAACTCGTGGACCACGGTGCTGGCCGGCGGCGGCATCAAGGGCGGCCAGGTCGTCGGCAAGACCAGCGCCGACGGCATGGCGGTCGACCGAACGGCCGGTCGACGTCGAGGACTTCCTGGCCACCGTCGGCCTGCGCCCTGGGCATCGACATCACCAAGCAGAACATCTCCAACGTCGGCCGGCCCATCCGCATCGTCGAGCCGACCGCCAAGCCGATCAAGGAGGTGCTCGCATGAAACGATTTTTCAATTTGCAATTTTCAATTTGCAATTTGCAATTTGCAATCGCCTTGCTCCTCCTCGGTTGGTCGCCACCGGTGCGGAGCCGCCCAAGCCGACCGTGCCGGCACGCACCGATGACGTGCAGGACTTCGTCTTCCTCGGCGAGTCGCGCCGGTCCTGGTCCGGCTGCACGTGCGCATCGACGGCAAGCCGCTCCAGGCTGCCTGGGACGAGTTCATGAACTACCTGTTCCGTACCTCGACGTCAACGGCGACGGCGTGCTGAGCAAGGACGAAGCCGAGCGCGCGCCGACGGTGGCGCTGCTCAGCAGCGGCCCAGCGGGCGGCTTAGGCGGCCAGGCGGCGGGCGCGGCCGACGGCGGGACCGACCGGGCCGACGATGGCGGATCTCGACGCCGACAAGGACGGCAAGGTGACACGCGCCGAGTTGGCGGCCTACTACCGCAAGAACGGCTTCATGCCGTTTCAGTTCCACTTCGGCGCCAACCAGGCCAATCCTGCGGGGCGATAACCGCCATCCTCGGCGGCGGCAGGGCGGAGCCTTCGGTCGAGGCCGTCAGCAAAGCGATCTTCGAGCTGCTCGACACCGACAAGGACGGCAAGCTGACGAAGGAAGAACTGGCGGCGGCGCCGGAGGTCCTGCTCCGGCTGGACGAGGATGAGGACGAAATGATCCTGCCGCGCGAGCTGGTGCCGACACCGGCCCCGACCTCGGTGCATTCGCGGGATTGCTGGCAATGCGCGGCGGCGGACGGCGTGACGCAGAAACGAGCAGCGCCTTCCTGGTGCCGGTTGCCTCGCCCGGCGCGGTTCCCGCCGACTTGGTGAAGCGCATGATGGCCCGCTACAAGAAGGGGCCCAAGACGGAACCGGAATCGCTCACCATCCAGGAATTGGGCCTGGACGAGGAGACATTCCACAAGCTGGACACCAACGCCGACGGCATGCTGGGAGCCAACGAGCTGGGCGGTTTCGTCAAGCGGACGCCGGACCTGGAATTGGTGCTGCGTCTGGGATCGAAGGAGCCTGGGCTGACGGTTGTCACCGGTGCGGGCCGATCGCCGTTGGCCGGAAAGCTGGCGGTGCAGGAAGGGCTAGGACTTCTCGATCTCGGCGTCACACGGGCCGAGCTGCGCTGCAACGACCAGGATCGGCCCGACCGCATCGGCGGTTTCCTGCGCCAGCAGTACCTGGCCCAGTTCCGCCAGGCCGACACCGACAACGACGGTGTCCTCGATGCCAAGGAAATTCAGAACAGCCGTTTCTTCCGCGGTATTTCAAGGCGGTGGATCGCGACGGCGACGGCAAGATTACGGAAGCAAGCTCACCGCCTACCTCGACCACCTGCAAGATCTGCAAAAACGAGTGACGGCCGGCTCCGTGACCCTGGAAGTTCTGACCAGAGTCGGGGTCTGTTCGATCTGCTCGACATCAACCGCGACGGCCGGCTCAGCGTCCGCGAGATGCGCCGTGCAGTCCAGTTGCTGGGGCAACTGGACCGCGACAGGAAGGGTTTCCTGACCCGTGCGGACATCCCGCGCAGCTACCGCCTGGAAGTGCGGCGCGGCCCGGCGGCGGGCGGCGCAGGCAATATCGGAGCGTTCTTCGACCTCTATGGCGGCGGGAATGCCAAGGCCGAGGCGGAGTTGCCGCAGAAGGGCCCGCTCTGGTTCCGCAAGATGGACCGCAACCGCGACGGCGACGTATCGCGCAAGGAGTTCCTCTTCGGCGACGAACTGTTCCGTCGGATCGACACCGACGGCGACGGCCTGATCAGCGTGGAGGAGGCCGAGAAGGCGGACATTCTCCTGCGCCGCAAGATCGAGGACGATGAGTGATAAAAGGCCGTCCAGGATTTAGTTCCGGGTTAGCAGCCGCCGGGGGTCGCGTACTCGCGCCCCCCGGCTTTTTTTTGGGTCCGCGACTGGAACGCCCCGACGCCAAGGGCCGGGGCCGCAAGCAGCGCCGCCCCGAGCAGCAGCAAACGTCGTCGTCGTGCCTTGGCTTCGAGTACGTGCAGCCGCTTCGCCCGGGTTCCGCGGGACACGGAATCATCTTGCTGTGGATGATGATGACGACGTTTGGATCGGAAAGGAGCGTTTCAGGTTTGTCCACTCGATCCGCCCTCCTGTTCAATCAGTTGCAAGACGCTTTCACCAATGAGTTTGTCTTCGAAGAAAACCGGACATGTATTTTACCCACGGCCCCAGGAACGGACGATCCACCGAGAAAACAGGTATAATGTGAGCATCAACCCGCGATCAACGAGGCGGATCATGCCAAGAAGTACGAAAAAGCCGACCCCGCAGGCACAGATCGATCGTATGGTGAAACGGATCGTGAAGCGATTTCATCCGGAGCAGATTATCCTCTTCGGTTCGCAGGCCCGCGGCGACGCCGGGCCGGATAGCGATGTGGATTTGTTAGTTGTGATGCCGTTTACCGGGTCCAAGTTTGAGCAAGGATTGATGATTCGTCAGGCGTTGCACGGCATTTCGGTTTCGGTGGACGTCATTGTCACTTCGCCAGAGGATTTTGCCTGGAGAAAGGATGTCGTCGGCACCATTGAGTGGCCGGCGACGAGGGAAGGCAAGGTGCTGTATGCCCGCACCTGATCCGGTCGTCATGGCGGTTCGCGAATGGATTGAAAAAGCGGAGAACGACTTACTCAACGCCACGCATACGCTCACCCTGGGCGAGGATTGTCCTACCGATACGGTGTGTTTTCATGCTCAACAATGTGTCGAGAAATACATCAAAGCGTTGCTTGTTTTCCGAGCTATCCCTTTCCCGAAGACGCACGACATCGACAAGGTGCGGGCGCTTCTGCCGCCGAAACTGCGTCCCAAGTTGGACAAAGTGGTTCGGGATCGGCTGACAGCCTTTGCCACCGTGAAGCGTTATCCCGGCTCGGGACCGAACGTCTCGTTGACTGAAGCGCGGCAGTCGGTCGCCATTGTGCGCCGTGTCCGTAGGGAGATCCGGCGGCATCTACCCGCGGCGGCACTCCGTCGCCGGAAAACATGAGGGAACCGTGCCTCTGGTTCGTCGCCATCTCCCATCCTCGGCGGATGTTCGCCACCAACGAAGCCGACGAGTCGAAAACGCATCGGCAGCACAAAAAAAATCTTTCTTCTCGATTACGGTTAGCGCTTGCCAACGCAAACCATACCCGAGATCAGACAGCGCCCTCCAAGAGTTTGTGCAGGTGCAGGTGATACGGCCCAAGTTTTCCGCCGTAATTGCCCGCCGTGATGCCCAACACACCCGGCCGACATGCTGCTCGCACCCCGGTCCGCATGGCCGTCTCCATCGTCGGCAGGTCGAGCGCGTCGAGCACTAACTCGTAGACGGCGTTCGCCCCTTCCGGCAGCGCGCTCTTCACGACGCCGCGCAGGGTCGGACAGTAGGCGTCGTTCGTGCTGGCGCGCAGTTTCTTGTAGCGGCTACCGACCTTGCTGCCGCTGCGCACCACGCCGCCGGGGAACGGTAGAATGACGCCCGGCAGCGACCGCACTGCGGCGACGGCTGCTTCCGCCGCAGCCAGAGCCGTCGCTTGCGTCGCGCCGGCGATCAGGAAGTTGCCGCCGGCCACGCCTTTTATCGTGCCGAACAAATCCTCACAGACGAACTCACCGTCCATCACTGGCATACGCCAGAAGCGGCGTCCTTCCAGCTTCTTGCTGAACTGCCAGCTGTCGCCGAAGAAGCGCAGGTTGCCGCCGACGCGGATGGATTTATCCTTCACGACCGGCAGACCGTTGTAGCATGCCGTCGTCGGGCAGGTTAGCACGCACTGGCCGACGCGATTGACGACCGCTTTCTGCAGCGCGTCACGGCTGAAAGCGAACAGGATCAGACTGACTCCGGGCCGTCCGTCCGGCGACTCCTCCGGCGGCAGCTCGCGCTCGATGGACGCCTCGGCGTCGCAGCCGATGACGGACGCGGCGTAACCCGTGGTGGTGAGTCCGGCCGTGCGCGCCCAGGCAGCCGTTGCGGCCGTGACGATGAGCCGGCATGCCGTCATCGGGAACGCCTCGGCGAACGTGTCTTCGATGGGGATGTCGTTGATCGTGAGCAAGGCACGGTCCCGTTAAGTGAACTGGATCTCAGAGGAACACGTCCCGCGTGATCGAGAATGTCACGAAATCTTCTGCCCCATCAGCTTCGCCACGACGATCACCAACGACGGCCAGTTCGCCACGCGCCCAGCGGCACCCGGATCTCGCCACCCTGGCGCCGAGTGACGATCAACTCGCTCTCACCCGTCTCCAGGCGCTCGATCGTGTCCCAGGGCAGCAGTTCGTTTTGATAGAGGAGGCCTTTCGCGCTGACCTGGAAAGGAGAAAATCGAACCGAACGACCGGCTCGAACGTCGGCCAGCACACGCGGCACCAGACAATCGGAAACCACTTGTTTGAGCCGTTCGCACAGGGAATCCACCGACGCGATCTTGTCCGTGAAAACCACGGTTCCGTCATTGGTGCGGACGGTACAGAGGAGGCGGGGTTCGCTCTCCTGCAAGATTTCGAGCGCATCCCAGCGACAGAGGAAAGGGCGGCGGAACGGCCGGAAATAGAGAAATCCTCGTTCAAACAATATCACTCTACGTCGCAAGCGGGACAGGCCAAGAACGATTAGGCCGACGCCGGCAACACTCAGAACGCTGCCGCCGGCGAGGAGCGCGAGCGCGGTCTGATCGCCGGGCCAGGTCTGGGGTGCGATTACGTACGAGACGTCCTTTATCGCGATCAACCCGGCGAACAGCGCCATCCCGAGAACCAGGCCGATCGCGCCGACTACAACCCGCGACCCGGCTCGGTTAGCGCGGAACTCCGCCAGTGGCTTGCCGAACTGCTGCGCGCCGAGCGGAAGAGGGTCGGGCAGGCTGATCGATCCCGGCGAGGGGAGCATGGGTCCGTCGGAACGGGATGTCGCAGCGACTCCCGCGACCGGCTTGCTTTGCCTGCCGTCCGGGGCAGCGGATGCGGCAGGAGCGGTCAGAACGAGCGCGGCAGGAATGGGCAGCTGCACGAGACATTTCGGGCAGACAACCACCATGCCCACCATGCTGTCCAGACACTCGATCCGCATGGCACATTTCGGGCAATCGACGCGCAGCATCGGCGTTCTCGCCTTCGTTAAGTGGTGAGTGGTGAGTGGTGAGTGGTGAGTGGTGAGTGGTGAGTGGTGAAGAATCGGACTTTATAACTTGCGTTTCGCGAAACGCAAATCTCACCACTCACCACTCACCACTCACCACTCACCACTCACCACTCACCACTCACCACTCACCACTCACCACTCACCACTCACCACTCACCACTCACCACTCACCACTCACCACTCACCACTCACCACTCACCACTCACCACTCACCACTCACCACTCACCACTCACCACTCACCACTCACCACTCACCACTCACCACTCACCACTCACCACTCACCACTCACCACTCACCACTCACCACTCACCACTCACCACTCACCACTCACCAACCTTACAGGTACTTCGTGAACCCCGGCCTGGCCACGGGGGGCAGCGGCAAATCGCCGAACGCGTACTTCGCCGGCGTGAGATTCTCCTTCGAGTCCAGCACCATCTTCCAGGTGATGTTCTTGCCGGTGTACGTCGCCATGCGGCCCATGATGGCGATCAGCGTGCTCTGGGCCATGTACTCACCGTTGTTGATCGGCGTCCCCTTGCGAATGCTGGCGAACAGCTCGTCGTGTTCGTTCTGGTACATGTCGTCGCGGTCGCCCTTCGGCTTGACGTGGCTCCACAACACTTCGCCCTTGTGCGAGCTGATCGTGTGCCGCTGGACGCTGCAAACGCCCTTGGTGCCGATCAGGTAGTCATTAACATCCGTATCGGTGTCGTTCTGCTGGCGGGTGAAGCTGAACATCTTGACGCCATTCTCGAACTCGAAGATGACGGAGTGGTGGTCGAAGATGTGGCCGAACTGGGCGGCGGTGCGCGATTGGCGTCCGCCCAGGCCGACGGCCTTGATCGGGTGTGCATCCTTCATCGCCCAGGCCATCTTGTCGAGACTGTGGATGTGCTGCTCGACGATGTGATCGCCGGACAGCCAGGTGAAATACAACCAGTTGCGCAGCTGCCATTCCATGTCGGACCAGCCGGGCTTGCGCGACTTGTTCCAGAGTCCGTGGGCGAGGTAATTGGTGTGCATGGCCACGATGTCGCCGATCTGGCCGTCGTGAACGCGCTTCATCGTCTCGCGCTTGCCGTGCTCGTAGCGATAACAGAGGCCGGAGACAACCGCCAGGTTCTTGGTTTTCGCCTTGCGGCACGACTCGAGGACGCTGTGAACGCCGAGGCTATCGGTGGCGACGGGCTTCTCACAGAAAATGTGTTTCCCGGCCTCGACGGCCGCCTGGATGTGGGCCGGACGGAAGTGCGGCGGCGTGCAAAGAAGCACCACGTCGCAGGCGGCGATGACCTGTTTGTAGGCATCGAAACCCGAGAAGCAGCGTTCTTGCGGCACGTCGATCTTCGCGTTGATGTCGCCTTCGCTCTTGAGCTGTTCGAGGCTGCCGAGGATGCGGTCTCCGAAGGCATCGCCCATGGCGACGAGCTTGACGTTGGGATCGGCGTGCAGCGCCTGGGTGGCGGCACCAGTGCCGCGTCCGCCGCAGCCGACGAGGCCGATCTTGAGCGTGTCGCCACCCGCGGCATGAACGGTCGGGAGATTGCCGATCAGGGTGGCTCCGGCGGCAGCCGCGGAGGCAGTAAGAAAATCGCGGCGCGTGCTGGCCGGGGCGGGAACGAGAGGCTGCGTCACGGGAATGTCTCCTCGCTTGGGGAAAGTAGCCGGGGCAGGTATCTCTTACCAGTAACCGGCCGCGAGCGGAGTGTCAAGCATCTGGCGTGGACATCGTGGAAATGGCTGGGATGCCGACAGAGTTTATCACCGAGAAATCCTCGACCAATCAAGGAACGAAATGGTCCTTCGTGCCTCGAATTGCACGCCGTGCAGCCACACTCTTACCCAGGACAGCCCGAACCTCGCTTCGGTTCCTGTTTCTCGGTAATCTGGCCGCCGGTCTGTTTCAGGGTAGCCGCCCGGTCGGCGTTGAGCTGAATAAACTGCGTCCACTGGCCCGGCACCGTCGTTTCGTGGAAGATCGCCTCGACCGGACACTCCGGCACACACGCCTCGCAGTCGATGCACTCCGTTGGGTCGATGTAGAGCATCCGGTCGTCCTGGTAGAAGCAGTCGCAGGGACAGACGGTAACGCAGTCCGTGTACTTGCAGTCGCGGCACGGCTCGCAAACGACGTAGGTCATGGGTCGGGTTCCTTACGGTGAAAGATTGTGCGGTCATCCGCACACCTATTCGCAAGCGATGTGCCGAGGAGGGTGTTTGCGGTCGGTTTCATCCGAAGGGATCGGAATGCAAGAGCTTACGGCGAAGAACGGCGGAAGCGCGATGGGAGGAGATGACGCCGACAACAACGCGGATTGGTTGGAACGACGAAAGGACGTTGCCCGGTCAGCGTTGTCAGCCGTTGTGACCGGGCCTCTCCAGGAGGAGACTTCGAGCAAGGAGTTCTGGACGGGCACGGACCCGCCCAGGTAGGATTGAGTTCTCCTGTGAGGAAGAAGAACGGCACCGTTTACGACTGAGCGAACGACACCTGTGGCTCACACGAGCCGCGACCCGAGAGGGGAGGCGCGGAGAAGACGAACCATGCGCTCACCTGTCGGGTCGCGGCTAAACCGAATGTCTGGAAGTGAGACCAGAAGTAGCATGGAATTCGCGATCGATCCTTTGGTGCCGGCAGACTGGCCGCATGTGCAGGCGATCTACCTGGAAGGGATCGCCACGGGCCAGGCGACGTTTGAAACGGAGGCGCCGTCGTGGGAGCAGTGGGACGCCGCCCACCTGCCAGACTGCCGTCTAGCGGCCCGATCGTCCGGTCTCCTCGTCGGCTGGGCGGCGCTCAGTCCGGTTTCGCGCCGCCGTTGCTATGCCGGGGTTGCGGAGGTCAGCGTTTACATCGCCGCCGCTCACCGTGGTCGCGGTGTTGGCAGAGCGCTTCTTCAGGCACTGATTGCCGAGTCCGAGCGTCTCGGCATCTGGATGCTTCAGGGCGCCACCTTCACCGAGAACACCGCGAGCCTGCGTCTGCAAGAAAGTTGTGGCTTCCGGATCGTGGGCCGGCGCGAGCGGATCGCCCAGTTACACGGAGCATGGCGAAGCACGGTTCTGACCGAGAGACGCAGCACTATCGTCGGCACGTAATCCCAGGAGCGATTGGCTTGCTGTGGTGCGCTGCGGCAAGGAACATTGGGCCAGTCACCTTCTTCGGTCTCATCCCTTTAACCCCGTCCCCAGCAGCGTCAGCTTGCGGTAGGCGGCGGTGAAATCCTTGAAGAAGACTTCCTCATTGAGCGCGTAAAGTTCCACCTGACGAGAACACTCCGCGTCCGACATCAAGCCGCGATCGGTCGGCAGCAGATGTTCTTTCTCCTCCAGCTGCCTGTTCATCAACAAGCGGAAATAGCTGTTCGTAAACGAGAACAGGTCCTCGGTGAACGGCACACCGTTCGCTTTACCCAGGGTGTGAGCGCCGGACAGGGCGACCAGCTCCTGGAAGGTGAACCCCATTTCGCGGAACTGGACCTTGGTCTCTTCGAGCGACTGGTTCGCGGAGAAGACCCGTGCCGGCAACGACGGCGTGTCCGAATCCTTCCGGCCCAGCGGAAGCTCAATGTCGGGACCGCCGGTTCGCGTGACGGCGACGGCCCCGGCCAGGGCGATCAGATCGGCCCACGAAACCTGTGTGAAGTGTTGCTGGACAGGCCGTAGAAGCTCGATTGCCACGGCCATGCCGCGGTTTTCCTCACGCGCCAATTCCTCGGGCAGCCGGATGGAGCCGTTCGCGCCGCCGGATCGCGTTGCCGGGTCGTACGTGATCGCATCGTGGAACGCCAGACGCAAGAACAGCGGGGCCAGCCGCGGGCTGACCACGCCGAACAATTCCTGCCGCATCCAGCGGGCCAGTGCGGCGTCCGAAAGCGAAGGCCGAGCGGTGATCGCCTTTACCTCGTGCAGCTTGTAGGTCCCGTGCTTGCCTTTCAGCGCCGCGGTCACCTCAATGCCGGTGCGGACCAGCTTCTGGATGTGGACGAAGACGTCCTCGGAAATGAGCATGCTGGCGGTCGTGCCCTTGACCGCCGACTCGATCCGGCTGGCCATGTTAACCGCATCGCCGATGGCGGTGAGCTGCATCTTGCGCGGGTGCCCCATCTGGCCGAGGACCACCACTCCGTAATGGATGCCGATGCGCGTGCCGAACTCGACGCCGAAGTGCTGCTTGAGGAAGCGATTCACTTCCGCCAGGTTCTCCAGCATCTGCAAGCCGGCGCGCACCGCGGTCAGACAGGTTTCGCGCGGGCTGCCGCCGGACAGGCCGAAAAGAGCCATCATGCCGTCGCCGATGTACTTGTCGATGTAGCCGTCGTTCTGCAGAACGGCTTCCCCCATCATCAGGAAGTAGCGATTCAGCATGTGGACGACGTCGTAGGGCAGGTTCGCTTCCGAGAAGGGGGTGAAGTCGCGGATGTCGCTGAACAGGATGGCGAGCGGCTTCTCGCAGCCGGTCGTTTCGCCCTGCTCGGCCAGGGCGATCTCGACGTCCTTATCGTCCAGCACAAGGCGGCGGATGCGGACCGGGCCGGTTACCCGCGTCTGGCAAGCGAGCCGGACGTTGGCCTCGAGACCCTTGAGAGCGGCCAGGCGCTGTTCCGAAGGGTTGCGCGGCAGGACGTTGTCCATCCCCTCGCGGACCATGACTCGACAGGTCGAACAACGGGCATGGCCGCCGCAGGCGTGGACGTGCGGCACGCTATGCTTCAGCGAGATTTGCAGAAGCGTGAGGGAGGAATCGTCTTCCTCGACCGTGATATCGTCCTGATAGGTGATCCGGGTCATGTACTACATCTTATGGTTCCGCTGGCGTGGCGGAAAACATAAACCGAGGACCGGCCTCGCCGGTCACAGGGCGCTCACGCTCTCGGCCAGTGGCGTCGCCACCAGCGCCGCCAGCCGGGCATTGTTCTCCAGAATGGCCCGGTAGGCTCGGAGGGCCCGGCCGCGCGTCATCCGGTTGAGTCGATCCATCAGGATCGGCGGCAGATCGCGCGAGCGGATGCCTGACTTCGCCGCCTGGAACCCTACCTCGCGCAAGGCGGGTTGCAGCTCATCGGGGGTCAGTGCGACTTCGGTCTGTGTCGGCTGAGCGATGACCACCCCGGCGCCGCCCATACCCCAATGGGCGGTCAACAGGGCGGCCGCCTCGGTGGGTTTATCGACTGCGCACCGATGCCGGCTGGCTGCCGGGACGCTGGTAGAAGGCCGGGAACGAATCCGTACCGTAACCGACCACCGGCACGCTGTAGCTTTCCAGGATCTCGGCCGTGTGGGCCAGGTCGGCAACGCTCCGCGCCCGGCAGTGACGACGGCCACGGAAGTACGAGACAACTCCACCAAGTCGGCAGAGACGTCCCAGCTCGTCGCCGCTCGCTGCGGCGCCGCCGATGGCACCGGTGACGAGCAAGGGGATACCGGCCCGAGCGGCGAGGTACATGCTGGCGGACACGGTGGTGGCAGCTGTGAGGCCGCGGGTAACAGCCGTGGCCAGATCGCGGCGGTTGGCCCGAAGCGTACTCTTACCGCCGGCCAGCGCCTCGACTTCCTTGGCCGTCAGACCGACCGTGAGCCGGCCGTGCCACACGGCAATGACGGCCAGTACGGCGTGTTCCTCTCGGACGGCGGCCTCGATCAGGCGCACGGTTTCCAGGTTCTCCGGCCAAGGAAGGCTGTGGGCGATGGGTGCGGACGTCAGCGCCACGACGGGACGACCGGCCTGTAGAGCAACGGCGACCTCGGGGCGGATGTCGAGCGGAGGAGCGGTGTACATGGCTACGGACCCGGACCAGGGATCGGAAGACAAGTGCATGATCGCTCATCCATGCGCCGCGGTCAACGCCGACCTGCGTCCTTCCGGTGCTTGGATTTTCAGGTCACGATGGGTAGGGTGGGTCGAGTGTGTAGGGTGGGTCGAGTCTTCGAGACCCACCAGCCTCAGCATGGTGGGTCTCGAAGACTCGATCCACCCTACAGCTTGTCAAAATCGGGTTGGCACACCACCGGCCACCGGTCGATCTTCTCGATTCCCCCTCTCCCCCGCGCTGCCGAAATGATAACATGATGCGCAGTGCCTGCTCTTTCACGGTCGCACCACGACCGATCCGCTTGCAACACGATCTACCGTGAGGTTCCGATGCGGACCGTCCTCAGCCTGATCCTCGGCGGCGGCCGCGGCACCCGGCTCTTTCCGCTGACCAAACTGCGGAGCAAACCGGCCGTGCCCGTCGCCGGCAAATATCGTCTCATCGACATCCCTGTTAGTAATTGCATCAACAGCGGCTTCAACCGCGTTTACGTGCTGACCCAGTTCCTGAGCGTTAGCCTGCACCGGCACCTGTCCAACACGTACAAGTTCGACCCTTTCAGCCGCGGCTTCGTCGAGGTCCTGGCCGCTCAGCAGACCAATGAGAAGGCCGACTGGTACCAGGGCACCGCCGACGCCGTGCGCCAGCAGATCCGTTACGTCGAGGAAGATTCCTGCGACGACGTTCTGATCCTGTCCGGCGATCAGCTGTACCGCATGGACTTCCGCGACCTGATGCGCACCCACCGTGACAGCCGGGCCGACGCCACCCTCGCCGTGTTGCCGGTGCCGGAGGACCAGGTTGCCGGCTTCGGCGTGTGCCGGTCTCGACGATACCGGCCGCGTCATCGGTTTCGTCGAGAAGCCGAAGACCGAAGAAGAACGGGTGCCGGTCCGCTGCTCCGAGGAGTGGATGCGGCGCAAGGGCATCAACGCTCCCGGCCGGCCGTTCCTCGCCAGCATGGGGATTTACCTGTTTCGGCGCCAGGCGCTGCTCGATCTGCTCGAAAAGGAGATGCCGTTGGCCACCGACTTCGGCAAGGAAATCTTCCCCCTGGCGATGAAGATGCGCCGCGTCCAGGCGCACCTGTTCGACGGTTACTGGGAAGATCTCGGCACGGTGAAGGCATATCACGAAGCCAACCTCGCCCTGGCCGGCGAAAAGCCGCCGTTCGACTTTCACAGTCCCGACGGCGTCATCTACACGAGAATGCGCTTCCTGCCGGCGTCGCGCATCAGCGGCGCAACGCTGAAACACTGCCTCATCAGCGACGGTTGCATCATCGAGTCGGGGGCCACGATCGAACGCAGCGTCATCGGGGTGCGCAGCCGCATCGGCCGCAATTCGGTGTTGCGCGATACCATCGTCATCGGCGCCGATGCCTACGAAATGGACGCGGCGCGCAGAGCCAACCACGAGAAGAACCTGCCGGACGTCGGCATCGGCGAAGGCTGCGTCATCGAGCGGGCGATCATCGACAAGGACTGCCGCATCGGCAACGGCGTGCGCCTCACGAACCAGCGCGGCATCGAGGAAGCGGATCATCCGCTGTATTCGATCCGCGAGGGGATCGTTTGCATTCCGCGCAGCACCATCTTGCCGGATGGGACGGTGATTTGATCGAGTTTCAGCCGGGAATATCATTTGCGTTTAGCCGCGACCCGGTAGGGGAGCGCGTGGCACGCGCTCCCCTACCGGGTCGCGGCTAAACGAATCACATCCTCAGCACAAACACCCCACGAACGTGCCGTTGAGCAGGCTCCGCACCTTCACCTCGGCACCGCACTTCGGGCAGGTTTCGCCAATCTTCAGCTGCTTCACGGCCGGTGCCTTGGCCGGTACGACGCTGGCTGTCGGGGCGGTCGGACGGGCCAGCGGTCCGAACTCGGCCAGTGTCACGCGCTGAAAGCCCGGCGTCGGCTGTTGCTTGCAATGCGGCGACGTCAGCAGGTCCTGCCGGCTGTTGATCGCCGTCACCGCCCCAGCAAACCGGACGTAAATCGTCTGCGTCGTGTACTGCTTCGGGTCGAGCATCCGCGCGTCCAGCGGCAGGACGACGCCGTGCTTGAAAGCCAGCAGCAGCAGATCGAGATCGGAGCCGAGATTGCGCGAGCGTTCGCCATTGAGCAAGAAGATGCCGCACGAATTCAGGTACGAGCGCGCTCAGCCACAGGCCGGGACCGTGCGTATGGTAGCCGCCAAACGCGAAGGCGTAGCCGCGCTGGGCGCGCAGGTGGCGCGTCAGACCATCGGCCAGGGCGTTGGAAGTGGTGCCGGACGCCAGCAGCGCCCGCGGCACGCCGATCTTGGCGAAACAATCTTTGCAGGAAACGACCACGAGCGGCTGGAGAGGCCGAACCGGGTCCAGACAGACGTTGACGTCGGAGTCACTGCCGTAACAGCCGGTGAAACAGCCGTGCTGTTCGACGTGCTGTAGAACTGATGCGGGGATCGTCATGGTGGCTTCCTCCCAGGTCGGGCGGGTTGACCCCATCCGGGCTTACATTGTAAAGGACGCGGACGATAAGGGAAGAAAAAAGGTATTTTTCGGATGCGCTGATTCTGTGGTATTTGATGGTGCGACCGGCATCGCTTTTCGAGGGTCTGTCGAGTGAAATCGAGAACAATCCGTGATTCTGCCCAGGAAGTGATGCAAGAAACCGCCGGCTCGTCCTTGGTTGCGCTGCGGACTCGCGGAAAAGCTTCATCCGCTCAGAAGAGGTCCAGCACTGGCTTGCCCTGCACGACAAAGTGAGGCCGGCCGCTCGGGTCGGTCACATGCGTGTCGGGGCCGTAGCCGAGGGCGTGGTACATCGTGGCGAAGAAGTCCGCCGACGTGGACCGGGTTGTCGGCCGGCACACCGCCCTGTTTGTCGCTGCGGCCGTAGATGCGGCCGCCCTTCACTCCGCCGCCGGCCAGCACCGTCGAGTAGACCCGTCCCCAGTGGTCGCGGCCGCCGCCGCCGTTGATCTTCGGCGTGCGGCCGAACTCGCCGGTCCAGGCCAGCAGCGTCTCGCTCAGCAGTCCGCGCTGATCCAGGTCCTCCAGCAGAGCGGAGAACGCCCGATCCACCGGCGGCAGCAGCTTGTCCTTCATCTTCGGGAAGTTCTTGCTGTGCGTGTCGAAGTTCTGCTCCGACTGCTTGAACATCCACGGCACGGTCACCAGCCCGACGCCCGCCTCGACCAGCCGGCGTGCCACCAGGCAGCTCCGCCCGAAGCGGTTGTCGCCGTAGCGCTCGATAGTCTGGGGCAGCTCGTCGTCCAGCCGGAACGCCCTCCATGCCTGGCCGGAACGCAGCACGTCGAAGGCGAGCTGCTGGAAGCGTTCGTAGTCGCGCTCGGCCGGGGCCGTGCTGGTCCGCTGGCCCTCGACCGCGGCCAGCAGGTCGGAGCGGCCCGCCTGCCGCGCCGCATCGACGCCGTCAGGGGCGGCGAACCCGGGCAGCGGGTCGCCGGGCCGCCACGTTTCGTCGAAGAGGAACAGCGGATCGTACTTCGGCCCGAGAAAGCCGGCGTGCTGGCCGGCCCACATGGAGTTGTTCTGATCGCCGACCTGCCGCGGCAGCTGCACGGCCGCCGGGAGTCCGTTGCGGTCGCCGCGCAGCTGGCGGACAACAGCCCCGATGCTCGGTGGATCGCGGCGGTCGAGTTGCGGTTCACCGCCGGACCGCGGGGTGTGCCGCAGCCCGGTCAGGTTAAAGTGAACCCCAACGCCGTGCGTGTCGGACCCGTGCCAGACGGAGCGTAGGATAGAAAAGCGCTGGGCATTCTTCGCCATCAGCGGCAGATGCTCGGAAATCTGGATGCCGGGCACCGTGGTGGCGATCGGCTTGAATTCGCCGCGCGTTCCCTCCGGGGCGTCCGGCTTCGGGTCGAACGTCTCGTGCTGAGAAGGCCCGCCGGTCATGTAGAGCAGGATGCACGCTTTCGCCTTGCCTTGACGAGTTGACGTGGCTGCTGGGGTAGATCGGAGCCAGAGCGCTGGGCCGAGGCCAAGCCCGAGGGGAGAGAGCACGCCCGCCTGCAAGAAGGTCCGCCGGTTCATGGTTTCACGCTCCAGTCAGGCGGGCGGCAATGTTTAGCCGCGAGCTTCTGCGAGCGCTCGCAGAAGCTCGCGGCTAAACAACGGCGGATGCGGGAGGAATGCGCTTATCGCGCCTTCCATTCGAGGCCGAGAGCGGTAAACTTCTCGCGTTGAGCCAACACTTCCCACGGCGTGCCAGCGTGGTCGGCGGCAATCTGGTCGAAGATCTTGTGCGAGTTGGCCGCCAATTTCTTGCCGGCGCTGTCGCCGGTCAACGTCTCGGTCGAGGCCAGAACCCAGCCGGTGTTAATTTTCGGATCGCGCGGCGGCAACTCCTTGCGGATCTGGCCCAGCATCGACTGAAACTCGTAGAGGTATGCGATCTGTGCCTCCATGCGGGCCAACGTGAAGTCGTAGTTCGCCTGCCAGCGTTTCGTCTCTTCCTTACGGAATTTCTTGCCGGCGTCCTTCAGTTCATCGTAAGTCTCCATGAGTCTGCTCATGATCTTTGCGATGTCGCGCTCCTGGTTCTCGATCTGGGTCTTGAACTGGTTTTCGTTCGGTGGTGCGCCGATGCCGTCACGCAAAGTTTTGACCATGACGCCCAGGTTCGCGGTTTTCAAATCGGCTTTGATCTGATTCACTTCGGCCTTGAGATCGGCCGGGGGCTCACCTTGTTGCGGCGACACAGCCCAGATGGCCGCTCGCGCTTTCAGTACCGCCTTGCGCAGCTCGGATTCCGGATTCTCATCGGCCTTGTAGTTGTCCATCACGGCCTGCGCGAATGGCGGGAGCAAATCGTCACGGTGGGGTTTCGTCGGATCGCCCTTCAGCGCCTTGAGCGGCGGCGTCGAGACTTCCGCGACCACCGCATTGATCATATCCTTGTTCGCCAGGCCGCCGCCCTGGTTCGGCGGGACGATGGCCACGATCTTCGGTGGTAGCGCCTCCATCGGGTCAAAATTCTTACCGCCTTCCAGCTCCTTGCCGTTCAGGCGCGGCGTCTGCGTCAGATTGAGTTTTGCCAGATCGTTCTTCGTGTCCTTCACAATCAGGTCATTCAGCTTCTGCAGCGGGAATGGGTCCTCCGGGTTTTGCGATTCGCCGAAGCCCTTCTTCATCAGTTCGAAGTTAAGCGCGCCAACGAACTGTCCCATCGGCAAACTGTCGGTTTCGTAAGACTTCTCGTCCTTGATGCACGTCTGCCAGATCTGGACTCCGGCGGGCGGCGCCATGAGAATCGCGTCCATCTTCTCGGTCATGGGACCGGGACCAGGCCGCTCGGCCCCGAGCGTTGGGCTGAACCGGTTGCCGTCCAGCACCAGCACCTTTTGCCGCGCTTTGCACGCCGCCATCCGAGTCAGCACCCAGTCCAGTTCGATCAGCGTTTCCTTCTTTTGCAGATAACCGTCTACCGGGGCCAAGTACGCCTTACCTTCGATCTCGACCGCGTGGCCGATAAAGAAAACCATGATGCGATCCTGCGCCCGGCTGGTCTCCAAGAAAGCGGTCAGCGTCTGCTCGATGGTCAGCCTCTGCGGCAAGTTCGATTCCTTGGCGCTGTCGCTAAGGTGGAACAGTTGCGACGGCGGAATGCTCAAGCCGGTTTGCAGCACATGCTCCAGGTTACCGATAGACTGCGTCCGGTTGGCGTAAAAATAGTCGTGAACGCTGATAATCAGCGCCCGCCGGGGGAAAGGAGGTTTGGCTGCAACGATCGGCTTGACCGGATCCTTCACGGGATCCTTGATCGGGGCCTTCACGGGATCCTTGATCGGCTCCTTCGGCTTCATCGGATCTTTGACGGGATCCTTGATCGGCTCCTTCGGCTTCATCGGATCTTTGATGGGATCCTTGATCGGATCTTTGATGGGATCTTTGATCGGCTCCTTCGGCTTCATCGGATCCTTGATCGGATCGCGCCGTACGTCCTTGAAGGGATCGACGTAACCCGAATCATTCGGATCCCTGGTCGGAACTTTCGGCTCGTCCTTGGTCGGATCAGGTTTCTTTTCCTTCTCCCGTTCCGTCTCTTTATCCTGGTCTTTTTCTTTGTCGCTGGCCTGGGCGACGACGGTGCTGTCCCCCTTGGCGGGGAAGCGTTTACTGATCGAGTCCCAGGCGAAAACGCCGAGGCCGCCGGCGATGCCGGTGAGGATGAGGAAGATGAGCGGGCCTTTCCACCACGAACCGCGGCGGCGCAGAGGTCGGATCAGCACCGGCCCCGCATCGCCACCATCGATCGCGGCGAACGGATCGGCGCCGGTCTGGGGGAGGTAATCGGGCAGCCCGATCGACGGCGGAGTGGTGACACCACGCGGGGGCATCTGCATGATCGGGATCGAAGGCGGCGTTTTCTGGCGCGGCAGAGGGATGGACGGCGGCGTGGCCTTCCGCGATTCCGGCACCGGAGGCAGAGGCGGCAGTACGGGTGGAGGCGATCTGCGCACCATGGGAGATGGGGGCGGCGGAGTCGGCCTTACCGGCGGCATAACGGGAGGCGCCTTGATGGCTCGCGGAGCCGGCGCGGGAGGCGGTGGCGGGGCCATGCGCGCAGCCGGCGCCGGTCCCTTGAGGGCCATGATGAGGCCGCAGAATTTGCAGCGGATCGGCTGACTTAGCCATTCCGCCGGAATGTGCAACATCTTCTTGCAGCCCGGACACATCGCCTGAACGAGCGTCGCCATGAGCCTGGCCCCCAGACAGATCGCAGGTGGAAGAGGCGCAACCTCTCCCACTGTTCTGACTATCCTACCATGTTAAGACGAAGAATCCCACTCCGCAGTTCCCAGATTCTGCACAGGGCGCAGTGGAAAGACGTTCACCGCCCGCGGCGGCGCCGGAAGAAGTGGCGCAGGTTCAAGCTGATGCTCAGCAGCACCGTGACGGCAAAGACGCCGCCGGTGACGACGTCCGCCAGCCGCGCCGCGCGTCGATGCCGGTCAGCTCCTGGAACAGAAAGTGAGTGTAAGAGTCGAAAGCGCGGCGGATAGCCGAGTTCGCTGCGAACTCGCCAGTGCCATTCCGTGCAGATGCAGAAGCCGAGAGAACCGTACCACCAGCCGAGGACGAACCACGAGAAGGCCGTCAGCACGAGGGTTAACAAGTGCCAGGGCCGCGTGCGTCGCCAAGCCCAACCGAGACAGTTGAACAGCATCCAGAGAGTGTGGAAGACGAGGAAGAAGACGTTGAGGAATGGGAGCATGGTTCCCTGGCTACGTTTCGCGCAGGCGCAAACCTAAACGGCCTCGATGAAATAACCGTGTCACTTGACCGTGGCTGAATCGTGCAACCGCTGTCGCCAATAATTCGGGTTAAACCGGATCTCATCCATGAACCGGCAAGCGATGTCATTCGGGGTATTGATCCCTTGCTCCCACGAGCGGACTGTTTTGACCGAAACCCCGAGAAAGCGGGCGAACACCGTCTGGCTGGCGGACAAGAGCTTCCGCGTTTTCTTGACCAGTTCCGGGCTGTAGACAGCGGGACGAAGGTCCAGTTCTACTACGCGGCAGTTGAACTTGTCGGCGAGAGGCTCTTTCTTCTCCAGGGACTCCGCGAACTCGGTAAGCCCCTGGATGATCCGCGCGCCAACCGAGGCTTTCGCTTGCTTCATTCTGACGATTCTCTTTAGCGGATCAAAGATCTCTGGAGGGCCGCGCGGTCTTCGTCGGTCAGGTCTTGGTGACGATTCGGACTAACAGGAAAACCGCCGTTCCACCCAGAGCGATGAGAGTCGCCGAACATCCAGGCACCAGATCGAACTTCGCGGTAAGCCGCTGCTCGATCTCGCGCAAATCCGCCTTCAATTCGGTGCGCAGCAGACTGATTTTGGCGTCGAGCCGTTCCTCGGTTGCTTTAATGCGTGCGTCAAGCCGTTCCTCGGTGACGGTAAGCGCACTCTTCAGATCGTCTTTCGTCACGAACTCCTTCAGATTGACGGCTAACGCCTCGGACATGACGGCGACGTGAGCTGCTGCTTGCTTATCGGGGAGGCCAGCCTCCTTGAGGTTGTTGAAATACTTGAGGGTGTCGAAGGTGGCGACAGTCATAGCAGTATCCTTGCGTAACCCCCGGTGCGGATAGGTATGCCGGTCGGGGGCTCTATTATATCCCCTTGGATGGTATGGTCGAGAGGCTTGGGAGAGGCCGTTGTATCGCCCAGCCGATGAACTTGAACAGCCTCCGGGCGGTTCTTCCGCCGCGAGCGGCGTCCGATGTCCTTGCGACGGCTCCCCATCCCGCTTATGATAACCGTTGTCGTCCCGCTTACAACGCCAGGGGTTCGAGCATGTCGCGCAAGCCACCCAAGACGTCGGTCGTTGCCTTCAAGGTCGAGAACGAGCTTGCCGAGTTGCTCAACAAACTGCCGAACAAGAGCGCCTTTATCCGCAATGCCATCGCCGCTCAGCTCGGCCTCGCTTGTCCCCTGTGTCACGGTAAGGGTGTGGTGCCGCGCGGCGTTCACGACCACTTCGCCCCGCTGCTCACCCAGTTCAACCATCGCAACTGCGAAGGCTGCGGCCACGACATGCCGGTGCCGCTCGAACCTGCTGAACTTGACAACGATAGCCGGGCACGCCTCGAACAGTTCTTCCTCGGCGGTCCGCTCTACTGCGACGGCTGCTACGAGAAGATTCCGTCCTGCGACGACTGCGGCTGGCACATCCCGCCCGACCGCGCCGCCGAACACTACCGCAAGGCTCACCGCGATTGATGCCGAGCACCGCTGAGCCATCACTTGGTTCGTAGGACGGATTTCCAATCCGTCCAGCAATGACGGACGGATTGAAAATCCGTCCTACTAGCACCGAACGGTAATCATTAAATATCTCAATAGTAGCCGATCTTACCGGTAGATGAAAAAGCTCGTGCATCAGCTGGTCAGACGCGACGTCTTAATGTCGCCCAAGCAGTTTTCCAGCCGAAACACCTTACTGTGTGAATGATTGAACGCTTTTTCACCGCGGCATCGGTCTATCTGCTGATTTCTCGGGGTTTTCATGGACCTCGGGCAATGCGGATATTTGAGATAGCTGATTACAACCGTTTGGTGCTAGTACAGCGCGTAGTCGCTCAAGTAGACAGCGCAAACTAATTGGTTAGACAGCGCAATCAGCCCATTATGATTCAATGAATTACTGCCACCAGATGGGTAGCAGTAAACCTTGACGGAGGGCCGTAGTTATTAAAGACAACGAAGCTCTCTGAATTCATGGCGTTTCTCGAATTATTGATTGCGGAGTGCTACTGAAACAATTGCAGCTGTCAACTTGAGGACTGCGCCGTACTACTACGATCATGCCGATAACGCTTTCCCTTGACCACCTGCGCCGCCTGCGCCGAACCGCTGCCACATCCCGACGGACCGCAACTCCGAGGCCAGGCCGGTCTCGTCCTCGACTGGCTGCTGCACCACCATGCCACGCTGCCGGACCAGCCCATCGGCAAATCGGCAACGCCCCGTGAGATGGCCCGGCTGCTCGCCGAACCATTCACCGAAGAGGGGCACGACTTCGCGGCAGTCCTCGAAGAGTTTGCAACTAACGTCGCACCCTACGCTTGCCGGATCAATCATCCGCGCTTCCTCGCCTTCATCCCCGGCTCGCCGACGTGGCTGTCCGTCCTCGGCGATCTGCTGTGCGCGGGCACCAACTTCTTCGCCGGCGTCTGGCTGGAGGCGTCCGGGCCGGCACAGGTGGAACTGGCCGTCCTCGACTGGTTCGCCCAGCTGCTCGGTCTGCCTAAGACGACACAAGGCGTCCTGACCAGCGGCGGTTCCGAGGCAAATCTCACCGCCCTGGCCGTGGCGCGCGAACGGCTGTCCGAGGAGGACCGACGCCGAGCCGTCCTCTACGTCGCCGAGCAGCGGCACTGGTCCGTCGATCGGGCGGCGAAGATCCTTGGATTGCGCGCGGACCAGCTGCGGCCCATTCGATCGGTGGGACGGATTTCAAATCCGTCCTACGGCGACCCGGTGGGACGGATTTCAAATCCGTCCTACGGTGATCCGGTGGGACGGATTTCAAATCCGTCCTACGGCGATGACGATTTTCGATTGACCGCCGCCGCGCTCGCCGAGGCGGTCGAAACCGATCGGCAGAACGGCCGTTTGCCGTGGGCCGTCGTCGCCAACGCCGGAACAACGAACACCGGCAGCGTCGATCCGCTCGCCGCTCTTGCGGACTGCTGTGCGGCGAATCGTCTCTGGCTGCACGTCGATGCCGCCTATGGCTGGACGGCGGCACTGATCGACGAGGGGCGCACGCTCTTCGACGGCATCGGCCGGGCCGACTCGGTGACGCTGGACCCGCACAAGTGGCTGGCGCAGACGTTCGAGGCCGGCTGCGTGCTGGTGCGCGACGGCCGGCTGCTGGCACAGACGTTCGCCCTGCGGCCGGACTACATGCAGGACGTGGCCCCCGGCGAGGCCGAGGTGAACTTCTGCGATCACGGCCTGGCCCTGACGCGCCGCTTCCGGGCGCTGAAAATCTGGCTATCGCTAAAAGTGCTGGGCATCGGCTGGTTCCGGGCGCTGGTGGAGCGCTGCTGCCGGCTGGCGGACCTGGGCCAGGCGCTGTTGGAGGGCGAAGGCGTATTCGAGGTGCTGTCGCCGCGCCGCCTGAGCATCGTCTGTTTCCGGTACGTCCCGCCAAACCGGCGCGGCGACGAGCAGTATCTTGATGAGCTGAACTTGCGCCTGATCGACGCGGTGCGCGCGACCGGCCGGGCGTTCCTGTCCTCGACGCGGCTGCGCGGCCGGGTGGCGATCCGTTTCTGCTTCGTCAACTGGCGAACGACGACGGCAGATGTGGAGGAAGTCGTGGGGCTGTTGCGGACATTGGGGGAAGGGTGCATCGTTAATAACCCGGCAAGATGACCGCCAGGTATAATGACGACAGTCCGCGGAGAGGAATTGCAATGACGACAAGAAAGCGAAAAAACCACGGCACGCCTGACCCAGCCATCCTCGCGGACCTCGTCAAGCGGATCGTGGCGGCGGCCAAACCTGAGAAGATCATTCTCTTCGGATCGGCCGCGCGCGGCACGATGGGGCCTGACAGCGACTATGACTTGTTGGTCATCAAGCGCGGCAAGTTTAACTATTGGCGCGTGCTATCCACTATCGAAGAATATCTGAGCGGCAAGGAAGCAGCCGTTGATATCGTGCTCGTGACACCGGAAGATGTGGAGCGCTATCGCGATTCACACTGCTTAGTGATTTGTCCGGCCCTCGAAGAAGGGAAGGTGTTCTATGACGCCGAAACGTCTGCCGCCGGACGACCCGCGCGAATGGCTGAACCGCGCGCGCGCGGCAACTTGGCCCGAGCCATGGTGCGCGTTCCCGGAGCCTATCTTGAAGACAATTGTTTCGACGCTCAACAAACCGCGGAGAAGGCCATCAAGGCCGTTTTCATTTGCCGTGGCACGCGATTTCCTTTTAATCACGACCTCGATGAACTACTTCGGATGCTCTTACTGAATGGCCTAAAGATACCCAAGTATGTTCAGCGAGTGAAAAGCCTCTCACGTTTCGCCGGGGTAACGCGCTATCCGGGAGCGGTTCGTCCAGTCACCGAACGCCAGTACCATAGTGCGGTACGCATCGCTGCCGCGGTGCTGCGCTGGGCCGAGCGTATGATTGGTCTACCGTGAACCAGATGCCACTCACGGCTGGATGGCGGGCAACAGCGGCGGATGTAGAAGAAGTGATGCGGCTTCTGCGGACACTGGGGGAGAAGTGCATCGTCAGCAACCCGTAAGAAACCCACCCGAGGAAGATCGTGGACGTGTCGCTCAGGAAAGACGCGAGCCGGTCGCGGAGGCTCCCGGAGAAGAGCGCCGGGCATGTATAATGAGGTTGGTCTTTGGCGAGGAATGGCAATGCAGACTAAAAAGCGAAAAAACCAGGGCAAGCCTGACCCGGCGATCCTCGCGGACATTGTCAAGCGCGTGGTGGAGGCAGCCAACCCGGAGAAGATCGTCCTGTTCGGATCGGCAGCGCGGGGAGAGATGGGGCCTAACAGTGACGTGGATTTGTTAGTCATCAAGGGGGGCAAGTTCAACTACTGGCGCGTGTATGACACGATTCGTGAGCATCTGCGCGACGCGACGATGCCGATCGATGTCGTGCTGGTCACCCCGGAAGACGTCGAGCGTTATCGGCACAGCCACTGTCTGGTGATTTGCCCGGCGCTGCGGGAAGGAAAGTTGATCTATGGCTCGTAAGCGATATCCACCCGACGATCCGCGTGAATGGCTGAACCGGGCGCGCAGCAACTTGGCGCATGCACAAGGCGTCGGTCCGGAAATTTTGCTTGAGGACCTCTGCTTCGACGCTCAACAGGCCGCGGAGAAGGCCGTCAAGGCGGTGTTTATTCACCGTGGCGAGGTTTTCCCGTACATTCACGAGTTGAAAGAGTTGCTTGCGATACTCAAGCGAAACGGCCTCAAGATCCCCAACTACGTGTGGGAAGCGGACAAACTCTCCCCCTTCGCCGTGGTGACCCGATACCCCGGCCGAGTCGGCCCGGTTACCTCACGCAAGTACGGACGCTCAATCCGCATCGCTACAGCGGTGTTGCGCTGGGCCGAGCGGCAGATTGGCGAGCCATAATCCCGGGAATGTTAACTCCAGTCCGCCGACGATGCCGGTGATGATCCCCGAGACGGCGTCGAGACCCGAGGCCCGAGCGATGCCCATGCGCAACGGTAGGGCCACGAGGAACACGACGGCCGAGGCGAGTACGTCTTCCTTGACGGTCGGCGGGCAATCGTAAGTGCGGACGGAGCCCGATCATTCTTCTTCGCTCATAACAGCTTCCTTCATGGCGGGGTCAGAAGACGATGTGGATCGGTTAAAGGCAGCCGTCAAAAGCCTCGAAATCAGAAGGATCACTGCCATCGGCCGTTAAATCTTGTTCTCACCTTGTCGTTCAGCAATGGCTGCCGGCGGGCCAGCGGGTCGATTCTGGACGATGATTCGATGGGAGCTGTCGAACGGGGAACTCTTCACGCCGGGCTACATCATTCTTGAGTGCGGTCTCGGCCTGTCTGGTCCTACACGCGCACAGATGTTCCTGCCGTCGGCTGATCGGTCGACGACCAACGGTCGCTCACGCCGCCCAGCACCACCGCCGCTGCCACGACACTCAGCACGTGTGCCCATTGCGTCAGAGACAACGGCGTCAATTCAAAGAAGCGCGCGCGGCGAACGGGACGTACATCGTCAGCAAGTACACCGGCACCGCGGCGGCCGCCAGCCAGCGTAGCCGCCGATCCAGCGTTCCCTCTTTGCTGCTGTCGGCCAGAGCGTGCCGCAGCGCATTCAGCCCGAGCGGAATTAGCGTCGTCAGCAGGTACGTCCGTTGCAACTGCTCGCTCTCCGCTCCCCAGAGGTGTTTGGCCAGCAGTAGCACCGCCAGTCCCGCGACGCCGATCACCACACCAACCTTCAGCGCAAAGCCGCCAATTTCCCGCACGAAACCGCCACGCGCCGCCCGGCGCCGCCCCGGCCGAACATGATGAACAACGCCGGTACGCCGATGGTCAGCGAGTTGAGCAGAGTCACCTGCTGCGGCAACAGCACCCGCAACGGCAATCCCAGCGCCGTCAGCGACGCCACCCAGAGAATGGCCATGTAGACGTTCTTCACCAGGAACAGCTTGCCGGCGCGGCGCAGGTTGCGGAGGATCGTGCGGCCTTCCTCCAGCGTCTGCGGGAGCAGCCGAAAATCGTTTGTTTCCAGCACCAGGCCCGCGACGGTCTTGGTGGCCCGGCTGCCGTCGCCCATCGCGACGCCGAGCTGGGCGGTCTTGATCGGCAGCACGTCGTTGACGCCGTCGCCGACCATCGCCACGCGCCGGCCCAGCGTCTTGAGCGTCGAGATGACTTCGACCTTCTGCCACGGCGACACCCGGCCGAACACGCAACGGTCCTGCATCAGCACAGCCGGATCCGTGGCCGCCGCCAGCTCCGCTCCCGTGACGACCGGCATCTCGGCCAGCGCCCGCAGTGCCGGACTCTCCGACGCTCGGCCCAGCGGTTCGACCGTTGCCCGCACCGTCTCGGCGTTGTCCCCGGAGAGGATCTTGAAGACGATCCCCTGTTCCGCGAGCGCTTCCAGAACCGCGCCGCGCCTCCGGCCGTAGTTCGTCGCTCAATCCGACCAGCGCCAACGGCCGCAGGATGAAACCCTCCAGGGAACCGTCGAACCGTACACGAGGCCCGCTGGCCTCGGCGAACAGTAGCAGTCGCAGCCCCGATTTCGTCAACTCTTTCCACGCCGTCTCTATACCCGAGGCGTCGGCGATGAGCGGCCGCAGCGCCTCGGTGGCTCCCAGGACGAGGATATGCTCGATCCCGGCTCGGCGTACACGGACGGCGCTGTACCGATTCTGCGACTTGAAAGGTAGCTGATCGAGCAGCTCGCACATCGGTCGTCGCCCAGCGCCGTCCGCAGCGCCTCCAGGCTCTTGCTCGACCGATCCAGCGACGCCGACGCGAACAGACGTAACCGCTCCCGCACATCATTTTCCGCGGCTCCGGACAGGACGTGCAATCGTTCCAGTTTCAGACGATTGGTGGTCAGCGTGCCGGTCTTGTCCATGCAGAGCGTGTCGATGGAGGCCATCGACTCGACGGCGCTGAGCCGTTGTACCACGGCTCCGCGCCGGGCCATGCGCACGGCGCCGAGGATGAACGCCAGCGTGGTCATCAACACCAGGCCCTGCGGGACCATCGAGGTGATGGTGGCCGCGATCATTTCGGCACAAGCTCGTCCGGCGTGATGTTGCCGCGCAGGTAGGAAAAGGACGACGTACAGCCCGCAGAGCGCGACGGTCAGCGCGGTGAGGATGCGGAGCAGTCGATTGATGCTCGCTTGCATCGGGCTGGCAGCGTACCGATAGGCGCGGGCCTCGGCGGCGGTGCGCTGGGCGAAGGAATCGGCGCCGACCTTGTCGGCGCAGTAGCGCCTTCCCCGGCGACGCAGAAGCTGCCCGACAGCAGCCGATCGCCGAGCTTGCGCGGCACCGGGTCGGACTCGCCGGTCAGCAGCGCCTCATCCACCTCGAGAAAGCGCGCCTCGAGCACGACGCCGTCGGCCGCGACGGAATCGCCGGCGGCCAGCAGCACGACGTCGTCGCGCACCACGTCGCCGGACGCAATCTCGACGGCCTGGCCTTCGCGGCGGACGCGGACCGTGCCCTCTGCCAGCAGAGTCAGTCGATCGAGATGGCGCTTGGCGCGCAATTCCTGAACAAGGCCGAGAACCAGGTTCGTCGCGGCCATGCCGCTGACGGCGAGCGCGTCCGGATACTTGCCGAGCGCGAACAGCGCGACGGCAGCGGGGACAACGAGGGCATTGAACAACGTCAGGACGTTGCGGGTGAAGATGTCGCGGTAGTCGGCCCAGTCGGAACGGCGGACGCGGTTGACCTGACCGTCGGCGATACGTTCGGCCACCTCGGCGGCGGTCAACCCGGCGGACGGTACGGCGGGGGTCATGAGTCGTTCCGTGCAGCCGACTGAGTACCGAGTACCGAGTACTGAGTACCGAGTACTGAGTACCGAGTACCGAGTACCGAGTACCGAGTACCGAGTACTGAGTACTGAGTACTCAGTACTCAGTACTCAGTACTCACTTGGATAGCGCCTGGTTGACCGCGTACCAGAGTTCGTTCATGCGGAACGGCTTGCGGATCATGCCGACGCCAGGGCGGCGCAGCAGCTCCGGCGCCGGCTCGGCTTCCGGCAAGCCGGTGCAGAGCAGGATCGGCACGCCCGGACGGCGCTGCCGCAGCCGATCGAAGGTCGTCCGCGTGTCCTCGCGCGGCATCATCAGATCGAGAATCACCAAGTCGGCCTGCTGGTCGGCCGTCAACTGGTTCACGCCGTCCTGCCCGTTGGTGGCGCATAGCACCTGATGCCCGGCGATGCGTAAGAAGCGTCGAACCACGTCGAGCACCGGCTCCTCATCGTCAATAACCAGGATCAGCCGGCCGGGGCCGCGCTCCGGCTCGACCACCTCGAGTCGGTCTGCACCGCAACCGGCCGTCTGATCGCCGAGACCCGTTGGCGCGGCAGGTAGAGACGGATGCAGGTGCCGCAGCCGCGCGTGCTCTCGATGGTCAGAAATCCCTGGTGGCCCTGCACGATGCCGAACACCATCGGCAGGCCCAGCCCCGTCCCCTGGCCGACCTCCTTCGTCGTGAAAAACGGATCGAGTGCCTGGTTCAACACGTCCGGACTCATGCCGCAACCCTGGTCTTCCACTTCCAGCACGACGTAATCGCCTGGCGGTACGTGCTGAGGGAAGCCGAAGCGTTCGTCGGCCAGCACCTCGTGACGGACGCGAAACGTGACGGGGTCCGAAGGAGGAGCCGGTTCGCTTTCGCTGGCCGGGTGCGGCGGGGCGGTGCGGCGTTCCCGAATCGCGTCGCGGGCATTCAGGGCCAGGTTGACGAGCGCCTGCTGCAACTGGTTGGCGTCGGCCTCGACCAGCATCGGTCCGCCGTCGCCGGCCAGGTCCTGGGCCTCCAGCACAACTTCGACATGAAGCGTTCGCCGGACCAGTTCGGCCGTCGAGCCGCAGCAACTCGGGAATGACGGTCCGCTGCCGGCTCAGGGCCGGCTTGCGGGCGAAGGCCAGCAGTTGCCGGGTCAACGTCGCGGCTCGCTCCGAAAGCGACACGACGTTCTGCAAGAACTCGCGCACCGTTGACGGGAGGCCGGCCTCGCGCAAGCCGAGGGCGGCGTAGCCGTTGATGCCTGCCAGCAGGTTGTTGAACTCGTGGGCAACGCCGCCCGCCAACGTGCCGACGCTCTGCATCTTCTGCGCTTGCAGCAACTGCCGTTCGAGCTGTTTGTGTTCGGTGATGTCGCGCTGGATGCCGACGAAGTGCGTCAATCGGCCCTGGGCATCGACGATCGGTGAGATGGTCATCGAGGTGGGGACGAGAGAGCCATCCTTGCGCCGGTTGGTGACCTCGCCCTGCCAGCTATTGCGTCCGAGAACAGTCTGCCACATGCCGGCGTAGAACTCCTGCGGGGTGGGCGCTGCTCTTGAGGAGGCGTGGGGTCTGGCCCTCGAGCTCCTGCCGGCTGTAACCGGTCATGTCCACCAGCGCCCGATTAACCTTGAAGGATGATCCCTTGCAGGTCGGTAATCATGATGCCGTCGCGGGCCGACTCGATCGCCTGGATCAACAGTGCGTTGTTCTGTTCGAGGCGGTAACGATTGACCGAGACGCTGACGCGCTTGGGGAGTTCGTCGAGAAAGCGCAGGCCGTTGTCCTTGACGATGTAGTCGAGGGCGCCTGCCTTGAAGGCTTTGGCCGCGGTATCCTGGTCCCGCAAGCCGGTCATCATGAGCGACGGCGGCGGCGATCCCCTCGCGGGCCAGCGTCTGGAGCAGATCCAGACCTTGCATGTCCTCCAGGAAGTTGTCGAGCACGACGAGGTCGAAGCTGTTGTGGCGCAGGACGATGACGGCGTCGGCACCGGTGCGGCAGCGCGTGACCTGATGGCCGGCTCTCTCCAGACTTCTGCGGATGAGCAGCTCCTCGTCTTCATTGTTTTCGATGAGGAACAGCCGCAACGATTCGGCCATGGCACGATCCCCCCGCAACCAGATAGCCCCCGGCTTGCCGGGGGTGCGGCCCAAAATTCCGGCAACCCGGGGGCTATAGGGTCCTGCGCCAGGATGGTGACGAGGACGCCCTCTCCCGGCTCCGACGCGATGCGCACAGTACCGCGCCATCCCGTCACAATCTGTCGCACCCAGATCAGCCCGAGGCCAGGCCCGCTGCCGGGTTCGCCGGCCAGCTTCGTCCGGATCTGGCCGAGTTGGCATTCCGTCATGCCGCGGCCATTGTCGCGGATGTGCATCTCAATACCGCCGATTTCGAGCCGGCGGCGCCAATCTCCAGAACCAGGGACCGACCGGCGACGGCCGCCTGAAACGCATTGCGTAGCAGCTGATGCACCACTTGATACAGAGGAGCGCGACTCGTCGTGACAAGGGGCATGTCTTGTTGGAGATGATAATCGACTTCCTGTCCCTTGAACAGCAGTTTCGCCTCGACGGCTGCCTCGCGGAACAACTCGCCGAGATCGAGCGTTTCGACCGCTCCCGGTTGACGACCGAGTCGCCCGACCGCCGCCAGAGCCCGCATGTACTCACCCGCTTGCCGCGCCTGCATCGCCAGCTGGCCAATGCGGCCGCGGCTCTCCGGGGCGACGTCCGGCTCGAGTTCTGTCTCCACAATCCCCAGAAATGCCGTCAGAATCACCATCTGGTTCGGCAAGTCGTGCCCCAGAGCCTGCTGATAGAGGCCGAGCAGCAGTTCGAGCTGAGCGAGCCGGACTTTCTCCGGATCCGGATCGCCGTCGGGGCTGAAGTCGTGAGCAATCTCCATCCTACCGGTCCTCGGGGACGGCGCGACGCACCATAGGCCATTGTAGCTATGCTTGTTTAGCCGCGACCCGAAGGGGAGCGGTCGAACCGGATCGTCGCCGAATTGCTCTTTTGCGTTCGGCCCGAGCCGTTACCTTATCAGGGTCTTCCGGGACGCGCGCCGCCGGTCGGCGGTGCGGGAAAGATTTCCGGCGCGAGACCATTCATGGACCTGATTCAGACGCTGCTCGATTTCCTCCACAACCTTCGGCCGCACCTGGAGCAACTGGTACAGTGGAACGTGCCGGGCTTCTATGCGGTGATGTTCCTCATCGTCTTCGCCGAGACCGGTCTGGTGGTGACGCCGTTTTTGCCCGGCGACTCGCTGCTGTTCCTCCTCGGAGCGATGGCTGCCGTCGCGGGTTCGAGCCTGAACCTGCCGCTGCTGTTCGTCCTGCTTGCGGTCGCGGCGGTGCTGGGCGACGCGGTCAATTATCACGTCGGGCATTATCTCGGGCCGAAAGTCTTCCGCTACGAAAACTCGTGGCTGCTGCACACCAAACACCTGCTGCGGCGCAGGAGTTCTACGAGCGTTACGGCAGCAAGACCATCATTCTGGCCCGCTTCGTGCCGATCGTGCGGACGTTCGCACCGTTCGTCGCCGGCATCGGCAAGATGACGTACCGGAAGTTCGTCCTGTATAACGTCGTCGGCGGTCTGGCGTGGGTGGCGATTTGTCTCGGCGCCGGCCACGTCTTCGGCCAGACGGAATGGGTGACGAACCACTTCGAGATGGTGTTAGTGGCGATCGTGGCCATCTCTGTGCTGCCGATGGTGGTGGAGATCGTCCTTGCCCGGCGGCGAAATGCGGCCGAGAAGCAGGCCGCCGCTGGCGCTGGCGGTGGAAGCGGTGCCGGTGGAGAAGAAGGCGGGATGAGTTTCGTTTAGCCGCGAGCTTCTGCGAGCGCTGGGATGCTCGCAGAAGCTCGCGGCTAAACGGAAGTGCCAACCGATCAGTTCGGCGCTCCGAACTTGATTCAGCGGCAGCGAATACAATTCCATGCCGTTCTTCGCCTGGACGACCACCAGCCCTGGAAAAATCCAGTAGCAATTGCTCTTTGCCGCGTCGCGTTCGCGCCACTCTTCCTTCAGGGTTTTCTGCATGTCGTCGTTGCCGAGATAATCAGTCACGATCCAGCTCGCGGTGTCGAGGTTCTTCTGCAGAAGTTTGCTGCCGGTTAAATTAGTTTTGACGGCCTTGTCGCCGGAGAGAGGCACCGGATTGTCCTTGATCGGCTTGCCGCGCACGTAACCAGGGACGATCTCCCTCATGTATCCGAGCGCGGTATTATCGCCCTTGGTGTCTTCCTTGCCGTAGATGAAGGCGGTTGGCACCTTGTTCGTCTTACCGGAGGACGCTTCCATCACCCACTGCCGGACGGGCAGGTTCACGTTCTCGATACTCGGATTGATGGTGAGCCAGATGGCGGCGTGCACGTCTTTCCCCTCAAAGGCGGGGCTCCAACGGATTGCTCCAGGGGGCGGCACTCCTACGAAGTTCGCAGGCGGCACACCTTGCTTCTTGTGGAACTCCGAGGCTAACCAGAGTGCCCGATCGATGCCCCTTGACCGGCACCGATCACAACCATGTTTGCGGTGTTCAGTTCGCTGGCATCGTTCTTCCGATCCAGGAATGCCTTGGCGACAACATCGTTGGCCAGCGCGGGTAGTAGAAAGCCGTAAAGTTGCCCTTCGTGACAGACTCGGGAAGCTTCATCGGGTTCAACACCACCCCCGTCGGCTTCGGCGGCTTATTGTGCAACTGGCTCCAAAAAGAGGGGGATTACTGATCGTAGGCTCTTGCCGAACCCGCGGAAATCGAACTGAAGGACAGCGTAGTCTTTGTCATTCAAGGCCTTCGCCAGGGATCCCAACCGTCGGCGTGGCTGTCGCCTCCCGCCTTGTAAGGGAAGTCATGCAGCAGCAGAGCGACCGGGGCCTTTTTGCCGGCCTTGCTGAGCCCAGTAGGTACCCTCGATCTTGAAGCCGTCCGCGGCCTCGAAGTGGATATCTTCTCCCTTTCCCGTCCGCTGGCGGACCGGATCGTGACCAGGGAGGAACACCGCCAGCCCCAACAGCCAGGCTCGGCTCAAAACGAACGCATGAAGGATTCCTCCGTTCTGGACGTGGCCGCGCACCGACTCTTGTGTTGATCTTAAAGCCCCGCGGCGGCGGAATCAAGCGGCGACTTGCGTTTACGCTTGCCCGGCGCGAAACGTAAACAAGCAGGATGACACCTCCAAACCTCGCCGAGCTGCACCGTATCCAGGCCGGAGCTCTCGGCCGGCGCCCCGCCCTTCGTCACCGGGCTACGGCCTGTACCGCGACCTGACGCTGGGACGCCTACCGTGAGCAGCGCGGGCCGGCGCCGCGCCCTGATCGCGGCCGGCATCGAGCCGGGAGACCGCGTCGGGCTGCTCTCCGAGAACCGCGTCGAATGGCTCATCGCCGACATGGCGATCCTCACCGCCGGCGCCGTTACCGTCTCGCCCCACGCTCCGCTGACTGCCCGGCAGGTGCAATTCCAGTTCGCCGACGCCGGCGTGCGCTGGATCATGGTTTCCGACTGGGAGCAATTGGCCAAGGTCGAACTGATACGCAAGGAACTGCCGAACTTGCGCGGCGTCGTCGTCGCGTTTGCCGTGCCGCGGGAGAGAAGGTCTCTCGTGGGACCGTTCCTTCAGTCCGGGCGTCGCAGATTGCCGAGCCTCGAAGCCGAAGCTGCGCCACCGCGAGCAGCAGCTCGGGATCGGAGGACCTGGCGACGATCATGTACACCTCGGGCACCACCGGCAATCCCAAGGGAGTGATGCTGACGCACGGCAACATCTTGAGCAACGCCGCCGCCATGCTGTCG
>CAVXNL010000006.1:0-384227 GCA_963763045.1 uncultured Planctomycetaceae bacterium
GGAGGAAATGGAGAAGGTGCCGAAGACGCCGCTGTCCCTGGAGGAGGCGTTGACTAATCTAGAAAAGGATCAGGAGTTCCTGCTGCATGCGACGTGTTCACGCCGGATGTCATCAGCACGTGGATCTGGTACAAGCGCGAGAAGGAGGCAGAGGCGATGCGGTTGAGGCCGCATCCATATGAGTTTTATTTGTATTACGATGTGTGAGGCTGGCCGGAGTAGGAACTAACGCGATGCGAGCTGATTCTTGCGGCGTTGTTCGTCGTGTTGGGAGTCATGATCGTGGTTGGTGCCACCTCGTCCGTAGTGCTCAATGAGCACGATTCGCGTCTTGTAAGTACCGTCAAGGGATTAGGATACGGAATCTTGCTGCTTGCGCCGTGCATCATTGCCTTGTATCTCTTCAATCGCCCCGAGGATCGATTTTCGGAATTCAGAAGTGCAGAGGCTGTGCTGCAAGAACTCGATGGCCGCAGGGACTTGCTCGTCTCAGCTACCTTTCGCGCGGCTTGGGCGTCTTCGGTTTCAGGAGTTCGATGACGAGGGCTTGCATTATTTCATCGAACTGGAAGACGACTCCGTGCTGCATCTCAGCGGCCAATACCTCTCACCACTACGCTCCAATCGACGATGATCCCGAGGTCAATCAGCCTCGGCTTTTCCCTTGCACGGATTTCACGGTTCGACGCCACAGAGAGGATGGCTACGTCGTCTATATTGTTTGTCGGGGGCGGGTGCTTGTGCCGGAAGTAACCGCGGCACGCATTCACCTCACGCGATTTCCGAAAGGGTCGCGTACCGGAAGACGGCGAGATCTTGCGGGGTCGCTCATACGAAGTGATAAAGGCGGAGCGGATAAACGCGGACTAACGCACTCGCCTGAGTTCTCGGTAGCAAATCTGGTGCTGTACAATGTGCAGGAGGACACGGTCACGGTTTTCGTGGTTGCCGTCGCGATCAAAGACGGGCACAAGTTCATCATCGACGGCGAGGAAGTTGCGCGATGAAGACGGTTGCCATTGAGACGGAACGGCGTCCACTTGCGGAGTTGCTGCCGCAGGAGAATGGCGAAGAAGTCGTTTACCCACTCGGTGATGGCCAGACGAAATTCGTCATCGTGCCGTTCGACGAAGGCGATGAAGAAGTTCTCGCAATCCAAAGAAATGAACGGCTCATGGCCTACATCGCGGAGTGCATCGAACGGGCTCGGAAAGGACCGACGAAGTCGCTGGCGAAGATCAAGACCGAGATGGGGATTGTCGATGACCCATCCCGTCTGCCTTCCTGATTATCATTCCCCTCATGACCGACTACGCACGCCACGAACATCATGACTTCCTCGCCGCCTCGACGCAGGCGCTCGCCGATCCGCCGTTGCAGGCTGCGCTCATTCGGTTCACCGGGACGCTTATGGAGGGCAATCGGGCCGGGTACGCCGCATTGGCCGACTGCGCGATAACGCCAACGCATCGAGGAACACGCGTGGCGAATCTCACCGCTATCTCGAACAGCTCGAAGCATCTGTGCAGCGGCTCGGCGGTCAGGTTCACTGGGCGGCGACGGCGGAGGACGTGCGGCGTGTTGTTCTTGACATCGCCCGCCGGACACAGAGCAAACGGATCGTCAAATCGAAATCAATGACAACCGAAGAGGTGCATCTCAACCCGGCATTGCAAGCGGCGGGCCTGGAAGTCGTCGAAACCGACTTCGGCGAGTTCATCATCCAGTTGGCGGGAGAACGGCCTTCCCACCTCGTCGCGCCAGCGGTGCATCATACGAGGGAGAGCATCGCCCGCCTGCTGTCGAACCACACCGGCGAGGATTTGCCCGACGAGCCTGGCCGCTCAGGCCGCGATTGAGACGTTGCCCCGAGGGGAGGATGGCCTGCCACGGGAGAAGCCGGAGATCCAGTCGGATAACGGCAGCGGCTTCATCGCGCGGGAGTTTTTAGGGGTGTTGCAGGAGCACGGCTTGGGCCATCATCGGATTCGGCCCCATTGCCCCGAGGAGAATGGGGTGATCGAGCGGTCCTTCCGGACGCTGCGGGAAGCGTTGGAAGGGGAGGAACTGAGCAACCTGCTGGAGGCGGAGCGCGTGTTGGGACGGCTGGTGAAGTGGTACAACGAGGAGCGGTTGCACAGCGAGTTAGGGTATCTGCCGCCGGTCGTGGTTTACCGGGGCAACCCAGAGAAGCGGAAGGCGGAGCGGCGGCGGAAGCTGCGCAGGCCTGCACCGTCGGCGGAAAGGAACCTGGGCCTGCACCAAGGCACTCTCCCGTTCACGGCGGAGGAGACCGTTGCTAACGTTTGACCGCGGTTGTGCCATTGCCGTTGAAACAATCCCATGTGTTGGCGTGAAAGACAACCAGCCCACGTTGTCGGCCGATGTGCAGGAGTTATTTGTGCATGGCCTGGAGACCGACTTCGCCGGGATGAAGCAGGAGGAGTGCCAAACGCAAGACCAGAACCATGGCCGGCAGGAGACGGCCGTTATCACCACCTGCAGCCAAGCAAGAAGTGGCTGCAGCAACATCCGGAGTGGAAGGGTTTCAAGACGGTGGGGATGGTGTGTAGCGAGCGTCAAGTGGGCGACGGGGAACCGACGGGCGAAGTGCGTTTTTTCATCAGTAGTCTGAGCTTGGATGTCGGCACGTTTCCCGCGCGGTGCGTAGTCACTGGGCGATAGAAAACAATCTGCACTGGGTCTTGGATGTCAGTTTTCGGGAAGATGACAATCGAAGTCGGAAGGACCACACGGCGGAGAACTTGGCGTGGATCCGGCGTCTGACCGCGTCCTTGTTGGCTCAAGACGAAAAGAAAGTAGGCGTGAGCTGTAAGCGTAAGATGGCAGGCTGGGACGATCAATACTTATTGGACATCGCTGGTCGAGCTATGGCCTGATCGTTTTTTCCACCCAGAGTGATGCAATTGCCCTGGCGTCTACCCCAAGGAAATGGGCGAGATCAGGCCGACGTGCGAGGGGTGGTTTCGCTGAGGCAGGCGAGGAATTGAGCGAGCAATCCGAGTGTCTGGCGATCCTCGGTCTGGAGCAAGGACTTTACCTGACGCCGAACCTGTCGCGGAGCACCGCAATTTCGGCAGGAGGACCCGGCGTGGGCGACAATGCCGGTGGTGTCGTTCCAGGGCCGTCGCCAGCCGATCAAGAAGGTCGATGCCGCACGCGGCTCCAGCAGCTTCCAGTCGCCACAGGTAGCTCTCACTGATCGTTGCTTGGCGGGCAAGTTCTGCCTGGGTCATGCCCCTGGCCCGCCGCACTTCCCGGAGGCGTTCCGCGAAACCTCGGACGATCTCGGCGTGCTGAATCGTGGGTTTTTTCGCCGTGGCATGGAAAATCCCTCCTCGCTCATCGCCAGGTCGAGGGGGTAAGCAGCAGCCGTCATAATGACGGCTGAAGAGCTATAACAATAGCGGTACACTATCATGATTTTCGGGTCTGACTTCGGGGGTCGCAGCCCTTTCCCGGGAGCCGACGATGCCGACTTGATTCTGGTGTCCATCCCGCACGAAAATCTTGGGAGTTCCGACACCAACGCCATTACCGCCGTCGCCTGTCCTGCCTGCAAGCAACCCATGAGGGAGCCCACGCAAGGAGCCAGAACGTCGCCCGCTGGAAAAAATAAACCGGCAAACCCTGCACCGGCGAGTGTGCCCATTGCCCAACCGCAGCAGGCCCAGGCTGCGAACTGGAAGAGTGGTCAGCGACAAATACTACTTCAGTGTGCTTCGCGATCCCACAACTCCCGCCGAAGTCATCGAATTCCCCCACCTGGCGGATACGGCCGTTGCAGTCTGCGTTGTTTTGCCCTTCCGTTGTCAATACGTGCTCCAGTATCCCCAACAGCGCGTTGGCGTGGGAGAACAGCAGCGACACGAGCTCGCTGCCGCTTGGGAAGTAGGCTCTGCCAATGGGCGGCGTAATAGCCGAACACCATGAAGTCGTACATTTCAGGAGATTGCCACTGGAGTCGCGGACAACGCCAGAGCCTCGATTGCCGGCGAGCGTTCGTCAGCATGACGTCTCCTTTGTCCAAGCCAGGCTCTTGCAGCCAAAACCCGTCTGCCCGAGCTGGCTACTTGATCTGCTCACCAACTGCTCCAACGTTCGGTGTCGAGAAACCGCAAAAACACCATAACCGAACAACTGCAGCCGATTGATACCACGATGGTCGGAATCACAACTACTGTAACAGGCTGATTTGCAGTGTCCGTCGGCGAACCACGTCGGTGGGCGTCGAGTGCTGGGTTAACTCCTACAATGGCGGCAAATCGGATCGGTCACCGACCAGGGAGCCAAACCCATGCACTACGCGCAAGCTCGTGGGAAGACCGCAATGTGACGACTTCGATTGGCGTCCAGCATTGGACGTCGTGACACTGAAGCCAGAACCGAACTCAAAGGCAAAGAGAAAACATGGCCAGGCACTTGAGCGTTTTCGCAATCGCCGCTGTCGCTTGGCTAATGGGCACGCCGACAACCGGTGCCCCTGAGGCCGGGCCGCCGAACATCCTCCTCGTCGTCACCGACGACCAGCGCTATGACATGCTCGGCTGCACGGGGCACCCAGTCCTAAAAACGCCGCACATCGATCGGCTGGCCAGCGAGGGCTCGCTGTTTCGCAACTTCTTCGACGCCACGCCGCTTTGTTCTCCGAGCCGGGCCAGCTATCTCAGCGGCGTCTACCCGCACCGGCACGGCATCATCAACAATGACAAAGTCGGGATCGATGTCATCAGCCAATCGCTGATGACGTTTCCGCGCAGCTCGAGAAAGGGGTACAAGACGGCGTTCATCGGAAAATGGCACATGGGAGCGGACGATTCGCGGCGGCCGGGGTTCGATCGCTGGGTGAGCTTCAAGGGCCAGGGGGCCTATATCGACGGCGTGGTGAACGAGGATGGCGTGCAGCGCCAGCTCGATGGCCACATGACGGACTATCTGAACCAGCAGGCGCTGGAGTGGTTGAAGAAGAAGCGGACCAAACCGTTCTGCATGATCGTCGCGCACAAGGCGGTCCATGCGCCCTACCTGCCGGCCGCGCGCCATGACAAATTGTATGCGGACTACACCTTCATCCCGCCCAAAGTTGCTGTCGGCGACCTCGCCGGCAAACCGGTGATGAATCGCAAGGTTCAGCGCAAGAGGTTCTACGAGTTGGAAGGCATCGCGCCGAGCCGGCCGAGCCGCGCCGGGGTCGGGGTAACGATGCCGCCAGTGTGGTGCGCGACCAGATGCGATGCATCGCCGGTGTCGATGAGGGCGTCGGGCAACTGCTCGCCGCCTTAAAGGACTCGGGCCAGCTTGATCGCACGGCGGTCTTTTACACGTCCGACAATGGCTACCTGATGGGTGAGCACGGCCAGATGGATGCCAAGCGCTGGGCCTACGAAGACAGCGTCCGCGTGCCGCTGCTGGTGCGGTATCCACCTCTCATCAAGGCGGGGACGGTGTACAACCAGCTTACCGTCAACGTGGACCTGGCTCCCACGGTCCTCGAGCTCGCCGGCGTAAAACCGATGGTGCCGATGCACGGCCAGTCGCTCGTCCCGCTGTTCCGCGATCGCGCTGCGGCGTGGCGGTCGGCGGTGCTGACCGAGTACTTCCTCGAAAAAGTAGCTCCCCAGGTACCGCCCTGGCAAGCGGTGCGGACCGACCGCTGGAAGTACATTCACTACACGGAGAACAACGATTGGGACGAACTCTACGATCTTGAGAAGGACGCGAAGGAAGAACGAAACCTGATTCGGGATCCGGCCGCCGCCGAGTCGCTCGCTGCCATGAAACGGGAACTTCAACGGCTGCTCAACGCAACCAGGTGAATAACGCCCATGAGAAATGGAAGCTGACCGCAGAAGTACCTCGGGACTGTCTCCTTGGCCTTTCCTCGACGACTGTTTACGCCGCGGACACGCCGCCGGCCTCGCGGACCAACCTCGTGTTCATCCAGCGCAGCCAGTGGAGCGTGAATGGTACAATGTTCGCGCTGCCCCGCTGGCTCCGCAGTTCCACGGCGTTGCCAGCAGTGTCGAACAGTGCGTCCATGAATGAGTAGGACGATCTCGAAGGACCAGCATTCCTGGCACGGCCTCTGTTCGCATTCATCGCCCCTGCCAGGCCGCCGCGACCAGGATCCATTGGGGCGCCGACGGTGGGCATCGTCGTGCTGGAAGAGAAACTCGGGGCTCTGTACCGTCTGTACGGGAAGGAAGCTGACTTCCGGAGCGTCATTTACAAGAATACCGGCCACGAGTACCTGCCCGAGATGAAGGGCGAGATGATCCAATGGTTCGAGCGGCACGTGCCGGTCAAGCGGTGACCGGCGGGACGGCGGCGTAAGGCGGCGAGGTTTCCCACTTGCCGAAGGGATCGCATTCACCCTGGACAATCAGCGTCGGGCGTCTTGATCGTCCCAAGTTGTTTCACTCGTAGTTGCTCTGGCTTTCAGCCGGATGGAGGAATTAACCCAATCAAACCATACCAACAACACCAGCTTGGTTGGCCACGGGGCTTGCTTTGTCTTCTGACTGTGCGAACTCACGACCAGGTACTGGAAGGGGCGGGCGCTTTCGGCTAGACTGGCGGCGTCCGTCTGGTTGTCTTGCGCCGGCATTTGTCGGGGCGTCCATCCAGGCAACGGCATGGCGATCGACTTCATCGGCAACATCGTCCTGCAAATCCTCTGCGAAATCACCGGCAACGCCGGCTTTCGGGTCGTTACGCTGGGCCGGTGAAATTGGACGCCAACGCGATCGCACCCAACGGCGGTACGTGGTGAAGCCAAACGATTCAGCCGTGAACTGAGACGGCGGCAAAAGACCTAATGAGGACACTCATGACTACATGGTGGCATCCGGGGATTCGCAGCGTTGCCGCGTTGGTGATGGTATGGCTGACGGCCCCCTGCGCCGCGGAGAACTGGCCGTGCTTCCGAGGGCCGACTGGGCAGGGGGTTTCCAGCGAGACAGGTTTGCCGTTGACCTGGAGCCTCAAGGAAAACCTCGCCTGGCAGGTCGAGGTGCCGGGCGTGGGTTGGTCGTCGCCCGTGGTGTGGGGCAATCGCCTGTTCCTCACCACGGCCACCGAGCAGGGCGAATCCTGCCGGCGCTCTGTTTCGACGCCGGCAACGGCAAACTGCTCTGGAACAAGGAGGTGGTGCGCCAGGTGCCCCAAAAGACGCGACCCAAAAACTCGCAGGCCACTCCCACACCCGTAACCGATGGGAAACTCGTCTACGTCGCTTTCAACAGGGGCCGTCTGGCCGCACTGGATTTTGACGGCAACATTGTCTGGACGCGGCAGGACATCACCTTTTACAGCATCCACGGGTGGGCGCCTCCCCCATCCTGTACAAGGACATGTTGATCATGCCGTTCGACGGCAACGACGAGAAAGACCCAAAGCTGGGGTTCAAGCAAGCCTGGAACGGCGCCTTTGTGGCCGCATTCGACAAGCAAACCGGCAAGGATCGCTGCGCCCGGCGCGGCCTTTCGCGCCAAGGGCACGTCACGCCCATGGTCATCGAGGTGGCTGGCAAGTCCTTGCTCATCAGCGCCGGCGGCGACGTGGTGCAGGCTTTCAACGCGGACACTGGCGACCTCGTCTGGACCGTCAAGAGCAAGGGCGAAGGCGTGGTGCCATCGATCGTGCATGGTCAGGGTCTCGTCTTTACCGCATCCGGCTATGAGGCGCCCACGATGCGGGCCATCAAGCCGGATGGCAAGGGCGACGTGACGGCCACGCACATCGCCTGGGAATCGCGCGATAACGTCTCCATGATGCCCTCATTCATTTACACCGACGGCCTGCTTTTCTGCGTGAAGGAGTCCGGCATAGCTGTTTGCCTGGACGCCGCCAACGGCAAGGCTTTGTGGCAGCAGCGCCTGGGCGGTACCTACTCCGCATCGCCGGTGCTGGCCGAGGGACGCATTTACTGCTTGGCCGAGGACGGCACCACGGTCGTTTTTGCGGCGGCACGGGAATACAAGGAATTGGCCCGCAATCCCCTGGAGGGACTGTGCCAGGCGTCGCCGGCTTTCGCAGGCGGCCGGATTTTCATCCGCGCGGAGGGAAAGCTCTACTGCGTGGCCGGCAAAACGCGCATGCCGTAATCGACGGCATTGGCCTAGGCGCTGCGTGCCCGGGCGACCAGTTTCGTTCGGGCGTCTGGTGAACGTGCGCGTATTGTCGCCGCCTCCCCAGCCGCCGCCATGAATGTAGACCACCACCGGCGCCCGCTCGTATCGCTTCTGCAGCGGCTCGAACAGCCACAGATCCAGGGGCTATCGAGGCAATCAGTTTGTCGGATCGGCCGGCGCAGCTCACCGCGCGTCGTTCGACGCCGGAATGAGCTGCATCAATGATCGCCATGCCAAGGATCGTCAACTTTGGGCAGAACGTTCACTTTGCACCGAGGCGGCTTTACACGCCTCGCACGGAGGGCGAGCTGCTCGACATCCTCAACCGGCACAGCAGCGGCCAGATCCGCGTTGTTGCCTCGCGTCATGCGTGGAGCGAGGCGATTGTAAGCGACGATGCGCTCATCGAGATGCGCCACTTCAACTATGTGCGAATTCACCAGCAGGCGGGGGAGACGTTTGCAACGGTCGGAGGAGGCTGCCAGATCAAGCACCTGCTGATGGTCTTGAACCGGCGAGGCCTGACAACACCATCCGTCGGACTCATCACCGAACAAACCATCGCCGGGGCGATCTCCACGGGCACCCATGGGTCGGGCAAACACAGCCTTTCGCATTACATATCCGCGTTGCGAATCGCCTGCTTTCCCGCAGATGTCGATGTAGCACAGATCCGCGAAGTTACCGAAGGCACGGAGCTGCGTGCCGCCCGCTGCAGCCTCGGGTGTCTCGGCGTCATTGTGGACGTAACCTTGTCGCTGCGTTCCCCAGTATTTCGTTCGAGAGAGGTTTTCGCCCTGTAACTCCATTGAGGAAGTGCTTTCCCGGGAAGCAGACGCGCCCTTGCAGCAGTTCTTCCTCATCCCGCACCTCTGGCGATACTACGCGCAGGAACGCGCAGTCTGCGACAAGAATCAGGCGAGCCTCGCGGCACCTCTTTACCGTCTGTATTGGTTCTTCACGATCGATGTCGGACTTCATCTCCTCCTCACGCTCTTTGCCGTGGTGCTCCGCAGCAAACGGCTTGTCCGCTTCCTGTTTCGGCGCCTGATGCCGGCGGCGATTTTACCCCGCTGGGTGGTTACGGACCGCAGTGACAAGATGCTCGTGATGGAGCACGAGCTGTTCCGCCACCTGGAGATGGAACTCTTTGTACCGGCCACCCACCTCGTCGCTGCCGCGGAGTACGTGGTCGAGGTGCTTCAAGTCGCAGACGGCTCACGAACCGAGGTGTCTACCATCATTCAGGAGCAGTTGAGGAGTGCCGGGCTCCTCGAAGCCTTGACTGCCATAAAGGGGACGTTCAGCCACCACTACCCTGTGTGCTTTCGGCGAGTTCTCGCGGATGATACGCTGATCTCGATGAGCGCCGGCAGTGAGGTTTGCTGGTACGCGATTAGTTTCATTACGTACGTGCAGCCACGTGAGGCGTTCTATGACCTGGCACGTTTCCTGGCGGCAAGCATGGCGAAGCTCTACGACGCCAGGCTGCATTGGGGCAAGTGGTTTCCGCTGGGAGCCGAGCAAGTACGCCAGATGTACCCTGCGCTACGCGAATTCCAGGAGGTCTGCACGCGGTTCGATCCACGCGGCGTGTTCCGAAATCGGTATGTCGCTTCTGTTCTCGGGCTGCCGGCGCGAACGGAGGCAGCGAAGAGATCGCAGGCTGTCGCCATGCAGTGAGTGGCCAGGTGAACGCATTGACGCCGAGGCCAAACCATGAAAGCAAGTCGTTCTCGTTCCCAGGCTCCGAGCCTGTGAACGATTGCCGGCTTCGTTCCAATTCGATGCAAGGGCGGGTGGCGGCTATGGTCATCGCCATGGAACAACGAGTCCCCGATAGCTCTCGGCTGGTTGACTGCCGGTCGGCTGAGCTGCCACGGTTGGCGCTCTCGGCCGCCCGGGGACTCCACGGGTCCTTTTTACCTTGCCGCAGCCTCCGCTTGCGCCCGCCGCAACGCCACCGCTTGCAGCAGATTGTGCACCAACGCGTACAGCAAGGCCACCGCCAGCACTTTGTGGCGGCCGCGCACCTCCAACCGGTACAAGCCCCGATTGCGCCCTGGGCATTGACCCATTCCGCCGTCGCGGCACGCTCCCGATAGATCGTCTTCGCTGCCTCCGTACCCATGCGCTGACGCCACTCCGCTACCCCAGGACCGTCCTTCCTCTTCGGCTGGTACGGGTCGATGCCCTTGGCCTTCTGCTTCTCTTCGTCCTTGATCGGAGCAAAGACCTTCACGTTCTGCGCGTATGCCGCTTCAATGTCGGCATGCGTGGCAAAGCCACCGTCCACCAACATCTCGGCCGGCGGCTGGCCGAAACGCTCCTCGGTCTGCTCCAGCATCGGCCCCATTTGCCCGGCATCGCTGCCCACGTTGGTCACGTCCACGCCGACGATCACTCCGCTGCCAGTCGTCGTGGCGAACTCCACGTTGTAACCAGGCCGGGTGCCGCCGTCGGCCATCTTCATCCGCCGTGCTTCCGGGTCCGTCGTCGAGGTGCGCAATTCTCCCGGCTTGAACTTGACCCCTTTCTCTTGTTGCTGCTGCGTGCGCAGTTCCAGCAGTTGTTGCCGCTCCGCCAAGGCTCGATGCGTTGCTGGCGTTCCGTCGCCGCCCGCTGCTGGGCCGCCTGCTGCCGCCGCGAGGCCGCTGTGCTGTCCTCGTCCACCTGGTTGCGCAACGCGGCCACCTGGTGCTCCGCTTCCTGCAGACACGCTTGCAGCGTTGGCTCCCGCCGGAACGACGACGCCCCGGCATTAGCCCGCACACGCATGCCGTCCTGGGCGACGCGTTGCAGTTGCACCAGACCTTCGTGCAGCAGCGTGGCGACGCCATCCGTCAGCAATTGATCCAGAAACGCTACGTGGTCCTTGCGAAAGTCCGACAACGAGTGATAATTGACGCTCATGCCACCACAGAGCCCCTGGTAGGACAGATGTTTGCCGCACAGCCGGTCGAGTTCCCGGGCGCTGCCGACGCCCTGGGTGGTGGCGAACAACCACAACGCCAGCAACACGCGCGGATCATTCGCGTCCCGGCCGACACGGCCGCTGACAGCCTTGATGTTTTGCAGCAGCGGCGTGAGGTCGAGGCCTGCCACATACGCCCAGACCACCCGGGCCGAATCCTCGGGGGGCAACATGTCGTCCAGGGAAGTGCAGCGCATCTCGACCTGGCAGCGCTCGATTGGTGCAGGCGCGGCGTCCCGCCGCCCGTGATCGGCGGGGACTGCGGAGCGGGGCCAGCGGCCGGAATGTCGTTGGGCTCATCAGGAAAAAGCGAAGGAGTGGTCATCGCGATTGACTCCGGAGGGGACAGCAGCTGATCGACATTCTAGCGCCCTCCGAAGAAAAGGCAAAAGTTCACAGGCTCTCCGCCTGGGACCGCACTGCCTGCGAGGCTCTGCCTCGCGCCCCATGCAAAGACGGCAGGCAGAGCCTGCGGGGCAGCGCGTTCCCAGGCAGGAGCCTGGCAACGAGGAACTCATTTCACGTTTCACCGATTCTGGCCATTGCCCGTTCACAAACCTCGGGAAACGCCGACGTTGTTAAGATAGGCAAGGCCGCAAAAAGCCCCCCTGTTATGGAACGAGTACATCCCTCTCGAGATTGTTGACAGGCTACCGACGTGCGGCGGTCAGGATCGGAATCCTGACCGCAGGTAGGTCCACTGGGGTCGATTTTCTCCTCTGGTATTTTTCGCACAACCGGCGCAATATGACCGCGCGGCCGAGACATTTCCTGCCGGGCTTCCCCCGGCGGCCGCAACGGGTCCCGCAAACCCGTCATCGGAACAGACCCAGAGGACCTATCGTGAAGCCAATCCTGTCGTGCGCCTTCTGTCTTGCCCTGTGGTCGTCGTTCGCCTTTGGCGTGATCGGCGGCCATGACCTGGCGTTGCCCACGTGCCAGAGCCAGCCCGTTGTGCAAGCGCCGGCTCGCCCCGTTTACCTGGCTCGCGGACTCTCCGACATCGGGACAATCCAGCTCGGCGCCGCCCTCGCCGCCGCTGAACCGGATGCCACCTTCCTGCTCGATTCCGAATGTCTCTCCCCCTATGCCGCCGCTTATCTTGCGGCGCTTCAGCCCGGCCGCGTCGTGCCGGTCGGTGATTACTCGGAAGGTCTGGGCGACGTTGAGAAACGGTTGAAGGTCAAGATCGACCCGGCGATTGCCTGGAACGGCGGCCCGCCGTTGGGCCTCTGGCGGCAGTGGTTCCCGAAGGCATCGCAGGTGGTGATCTGTCCCGCCGAGCCGCGCGCTCAGTTGCTCCAGTCGGCTTGCCTGGCCGCCTCTTTGAAGGCGCCGCTCTTTGTCCTCGAAGGCCGGCGCGGCGAGAAGTCCGTTCTGATCGAGCTGGTCCAGAAATGGCAACCGGGGCAGGTTCACCTCGTCGGCGCGGCTTCAAAGCTGGCAAACGACCTGGCCGCCTGGCCTTGCACCAAGCTGGTCAACGAAGAGGCCGTCTCGCGGCGCTACCTTGAAGCGCTCGCCAAGACCGGTCCGATTCATACCGCCGTGGTGGCCAATCCCTTCGACGCGACTGTGGGCGGCGGGAAAACGTCGCAGTTGGCACCGTGGGTGGCGTGGCAGAAGCACGCGGCGCTTCTGCTGACCGGCGAGGCGGGGAACAATGCCGCGACCATCGTCGAGAAGGCATGCCATCGCCCTGCCTTGCGGACGGTAGACACGCTCATCCTCGTGGCCGATCTCAAGGCCATTCCGACAGAGCAACGGCCAAACCCCATCCCCGCCGACAAGGATGAACTGATCGAGATGGAGCCGCTCACGCCGTCGGGTCGGGCAGCCGTTTTCGTTCGCCATCGGCCGGCTGTTCCACGATGACCCCGCGGTCATCCCGCTGCTGCTCGCCCGGCAGCGCTTGCTGGCCTCGACCAATCGGCAGCCGCGCCGCTCTCGTCGCCAGCAATCCGGGCAGCGGCCTGCCATTGCTGGAGACGTTTTCGCAGAACACGGTCCGCGAACTTCGCAACGCCGGCGTCTCGACCACCGCGCTGATCGGCAAGGACCTGGAGCAGGACAAGCTGCGCAAGCGCTGCCCGATAATGAGGTCTTCCTCTGGGAAGGGCACCATAACACGCTGATCAAGGACTGGGCGGTGCAGGATTGGGAAGAGCCGATGCAGCCCTCGCTAGTCTTCTTGCAGAGTTGCCTCGCGCTGAAGGATTACAAGGCCCATCCGCTGCTGAGCCGCGGGGCCGTCGGCGTCATCGGCTCCTCGACGCGCACCTACTCGGCGTCGGGCGGAGCATGTTCGCTGGCGTTCTTCAACGCCTTGCTGTATGAGGGGCAAACGGTCGGCGCGTCGCTGCGCCAGGCCAAGAATTTCCTCATGGTCTACACGATGCTGAAGGACAAACGGCTCGGCACCGATGCGAAACGCTCCGGCGCCAATCTCCGGGCTGCCTGGGCCTTCACGCTCTGGGGCGACCCGACGGCCACGCTGCCGCGGCCTGAAAAGCCGGCCGATGCACTGCCGACGGTCAGCCACGACGTTACTGGCAACACGATCACCGTGCAGGTTCCGACGCAGCGGCATGGCAAGGTGCAGTCCGGCAAGTACCAGGTCGAGATGCCCGCCAACGGTCGGCTGGCGGGGCTGCTGCGGAAGGAAAAGTTGGAGGACGGCCAGCCGCTGGTGCCGTTCGTCTTCGCCGAGGTCCGCTTGCCCAGGGCGAAGACAGGCCATGTGCCGACGCTATCGAGCCGGCTTCCATCCTCGCACTGGGTATTCAACTGGGATGAGCGCCGCGGCGTCGGCTACCTCCTGATCGAGCCGCGATCGAAGGAAGACAGCGAAATTCGCTTTCACGTCAAATGGACCGCCGGACAACAAGCGGAAGAAGCGATTGCCGTCGGAGCGGGAGATTAGGGTTGAGAGTCTGCTCCGAGAGCCCCTCGCCCCCTTGAGGGAAGAGCGGCTTCCTTTTCTCCCCTCGCCCCTTGGGGCGAGGGGAGAAAGCCATCGGTCTTATGACGAGGTGCCTTGTCAATGTCCCGGACGACTCTCTGTATCTTGACCGCCGCGACGCTGGCTGTGGTGTCCATCGGCGTCATGACGACGCGCTATGTGGTCCTCGGCAGCGAGGTCACGTCGCCGGCGGGTCCCGGCACCTGGAAGGTGACTCTCGTCGTGCGCGGCAACAGCAAGGGCGATGCGCACCTGCTTACCCTGGCTCCGCTCGACATGGGCCGGCAGCACGTCCTCAAGGAGGAGTTCAGCAGCGCCCAGATGATGCACCTGCCGCAGGACACGAAGCACCACGACTACCGCCCCATTGTGTGGACGCGCCGAACGAGTGAGAAAGACGGGCCGTTCCGCGCCCGGTCGGAGTTCTACGTCTCGCTCGAAGTGGCCCACCCCAGCACGTCAATGGTGCGGGCAGCGAACGGCCTCTATGCCGCGCCTCACGCGGGCGAATTCCTCGATCGCGAGGTGCGAACCGAGGCCGACAATGATCTGCTGGAAGCGAAGGCCAAAGCGCTGACTGCGGGACTGGAGAGCAAGGCGGACCAGGCCGAGGCGCTCTACCGCTTTGTCGAGAACGAGATCCAGAACGATCCGAGCCTCGACGGTCCGCCGATCCGCTCTTCCGATTGCTTGCGTGCGGGCAGCGGCGACTCCGGCGCCAAGAGCCGGCTGCTGGTCGCGTTGCTACGGCACTGCGGCATCCCGGCCCGGCCGGTCCTGGGACTGTCGCTCCACAAGGGGCCGGAGCAGCGCCGCCATTTCTGGGTCGAGGCCTGGGTGCGCGACCGGTGGGTGCCCATGGACAGCTTCCAGCGCCACTTCGGCTCCGTGCCCGGCAGCTACCTGGTCTTCGCGGTCGGCCACGGTGCAGTAGTTCGCGGCCGCAATATCACCGATCTCGACTACGCCTTCCTCATCGAAAGGGCCAGCATCGGCGAGCTTGACGGTGTCCAGGCATCGCCTCTGAAGAAGTTGTTCCGTTCCGCTGCCCTGCACCTGCTGCCGCCGCCCGAACAGCACCTCGTCGAGTTCCTGTTACTGCTTCCTGTGGCGGCTCTGGTGATTTGCATTTATCGCAATCTCATCGGCCTCATCAGCTTCGGCACCTTCGCGCCGGCGCTGGTCGGCCTCGCGTTCCGGGACCTGCACGGCTTGCCCGGCATCTTCGTCTTCGTGTCGATCCTGCTCATCGGCTGGATCATGCGCCGCGTGCTGAATCCCTATCACCTCCTCCAGGTGCCGCGCATCGCCGTCATGCTGAGCCTGATCGTGATTGTGCTGATCGTCGGCGTCGTCGCCGCCAACCATTATGATCTGCCGGCGACGAAGTATTTCTCGCTGTTTCCCATGATTATCCTGACCGGGATGGTCGAGCGCTTTTGGACGCTGGAGACCGAAGACGGCACCACGGCATCGTTCAAAACGCTGCTGACGACGATGCTGATCTCGGGAACCATCGCCTTGGTCGTTTGCATTCCAGCCGCTGGTGCGGCACCTGTTCTGCTACCCGGAGACGGTGCTGCTCATCGTTGCCGCGCAGGTGTTGATCGGCCGCTACACCGGCTATCGGCTGCTGGAGCTGTTCCGCTTCCGGGACTTCGTGCAGGGCCCGCCGCAGTATTCGCTGGTGACGGAGTGATGCCGATGATCGGCCTGCGGATTCGTTACTTCCTCGCGAAAGGGGTGGCCGGGGCTGAGGTACTCCGAAGCCCCGGACGCTATACCGGGGCTTCGGAGTACCTCAGCCCCGGCCACCCAACGCTGGTGACGGAATGATGAGGATCGGAATTCTCTGGGCAAAGGGGTGACCTGATGCGGGCCCTGTTGGCTTGCAGTCTGCTTCTATGGTGCGATGTCGCGGCATTTGCCGAGGAAAGCCCCGTTGCGCTGCCAATGCGCCGATGCGTACAAGAGTTATTCGTGGTCAAAGCGGCTAAAGCAGACACAATCACTTTCGTACAAGCTCATGCCGACTGTCCGGATTACGAAAGAACCGAACGAATCAAAGACATCTCGGTTCGCGACCCGGATGGGCGGGTGTATGCGTCTGAGGATTGGCAGCGAGCGATGGTCAAGGGAGCGGTCGTCGTTCTAAGTTCCGACGACCAACCTGTTGACCCGCTCTATTCGCGTTGTTTCAAGGGTGGCACCTTACTGGTTACTGTCAAGAAGCCTCCCTTCTTGGAACTGTTTGGGCCATCCCAAGGTGTGGGGGCCGAAACTGGTAAGGTGATATTGAAGTGGCAAGCTGGAGGCACGGGACTTCGAGATCAATCTGTAGTCCTCTTTTATGCCAACGCGAAGGCCGGTCCTTGGATGATGATTGCAAACCATCTCAAGATTGGTAGAGACGAGTACGCTTGGCAGGTCCCTCAAGGGGTTCCGGGAACAGTGTTCTTGACATCCAGGCTACCGAGAGCGATGGAGCTGTCGTGCGTGCTCAAACGGAATTACCAGTCCTAATCGACTTGCGTCGAGACAGAAAGCAGCATCCAGATCCTGCCACGGCCGAACAAGACGGCGGCTCAGACCAGCCGCGCGACTGACAATTGTTGGTGACGCCGCCGCACACGGGTGAGCTGGCTGGCGAGTTGGATCGTTTAGTCGATTCGGAGTAGAGGGAGGTCTCGCCATGCTCTGGCTCTTCCGTGCCGCGCGGCGCTTGCGGGAACTCGGCATCCTCGGCATGAATCGCCGCAATGCCGCGTGCATCCTCGACTCACAATCCGCGCTCCAGCTATCCGATCGTCGACGACAAGCTGCGCATGGCGGCCCTCTGCGATTCCATCGGCGTGCCGACGCCCGACGATCTATGCCGCGGTCACGTCGTATCCGATGCTGCGCAAGCTGCCGGACGTGCTGGGCAACCGCTGCGATTTCGTCGTCAAGCCGAACCGCGGCTCCGGAGGCCGCGGCGTCCTGGTCGTCGTGGGCCGGGATGGAGACAACTTTATTCGCCACAACGGCGAACGACTGCCGCCTCGATTCGCATGAGGCAGCACTTCTCCGACATTCTCTCCGGCATGTATTCGCTCGGCGGCCATCCGGATGCCGCAATCGTGCAGCAGCGAGTCCGCCTGCACCCGACATTCGCGGCCATCAGCTACAAGGGCATTCCCGACATCCGCGTCATCTCTATCGCAACGAGCCGGCGATGGCGATGCTGCGGCTGCCGACAAGGCAGTCGAACGGCCGGGCCAACCTGCACCAGGGCGGCATCGGCACCGGCGTCGATCTGGAGTCCGGCATCACCGATCACGCCGTGCAGCACAATCGCTTCGTCGAGAAGCATCCGGATACGGGCTGCCGGTCGTGGGCATGCAGGTGCCGTACTGGCCGAAGTGCTGGAGATGTCGCGCCGCGTGGCCAGGGCGGTGGGACTGGGCTACATCGGCGTGGACATCGTCGTGGACGAGCAGCGAAGGGCCGATGCTGCTGGAGGCGAACGCCCGTCCGGGCCTGGCGATCCAGATCGCGAATGGCCGCGGATCTGCTGCCGCGTCTCCAGGCGATCGACGACCTGCTCGACCGGCCCGAAGCGCTGGTGCCGCACCGGGGCATCCGGAGGCCGCTGCCGACCGCACCGGCGCGAACAGAGAGCGTCAGCCACGCCGCCTGACAGTAAAAGACTAACCGCAAAGACGCAAAGAGCGGAAAGGAAGAGCAAAGGAAAGAAAGAGATAAGAGAGGCAAGCGACGATCTTCGCCGACCGCTTCTTGCCTTCTCTTTCTTTCCTTTGCTCTTCCTTTGCGTCTTTGCGGTTCATCTTCATTCAACCGCGTCGCGCCATTTCGTTGCGGGCCTCGGCTGCGCGGGCGATGAGCTCGGCGCAGATGTCTTCACCGAGGAAGCCCGAGTTCAAGACGAGATCGTAGAGGTACACATCCGCCGGCTGGCGGTTGAAGTGCGCCGCGACGAAATCTGCTGCGGCGTTCATCGCGCAGACGAACACGCTCGGCGGCTTCCTCCTGAGGTCAGCCGCAGCCATTGGGCCATGTACGCGATGCGCTCTTCCAGCGGAGCGACAATGCGCACGTGCAAGGTGGACGGGCGCGGCAACATGCTGCCGGCGCCGCGGCCGATGAGGACGACGCCGCCCTGCGCCCGAGACCCAACACGATCCGAGCCAGGTTGACGATCGGGCGGATGCTGAGCGATGTTGTGCTCGCGCAGCAGCCGTTCCAGGTTCGCTTCGACCCATGCCGCGGCCTCCGGCGTTTCAGCGCTTCAATCATGCCCTGGATGGCCGTTGGCGTCCTGCGCCATGTATTCGATCATTTCCTGATCGTAGACCGGCCAGCCCAGGATGCGAGCCGCCCGCCGACCGATGGTGCTGCCGCGGGCGCCGGCCTCGCGGCTGATCGCCACGGTCAGCGCCGCGGGAATCTCCTGGGCGCGGCGCCACGGCGCCGCGGTCGCCTTGAAACCCGTGCAGCGGCGAGCCATCGTTCAGTCTTCAATCTCGTCATGCATCGGGAACTTCCAGTTCCGGTTGCATCGCGATCCTCCGCGCCCGTCCAAGACGGGCGGCTAAACGATAATCATGCCGCGTCCTGGTACTGCGAACGGGCGAACACCACCATGCCGACCGCCGAGCAGGAGCACCGTTAGCGTGGCGAGGACAATCTGGGCCGTCATGCCGTCCACGGGTAGGAAGACCTGCATCCGGTCCTGATGGATGCCGTAGGGCTCGCCCGCATCGAGCATCATACACTTCGTGTAGAAGTTGATGCTCACGCGCTTCAGATAGCCCGGCATGTTGCCGAGGATCACTCGAGGAAGAACGCATACACCGTGGCGACCACGGCCGGCCTGCGGAAGAACGCGCCGATGAAAAAGAACAGCGCGGAGAACGCGAGAGTGGCGAACACCACGGCCGGCCAGAAAAGCCGCAGCGCGAGGCGTCCCTGGCTCCCTGCCAGCAAGCAGAGCAGCGCGAAGCCGCCGACATTGAGGAACAGGCTCCACGGCAGCAGGGCGACGAACTTCGCCAGGTAGATTGCCGGCCGGGACATGGGCCGCGTCAACAGCCAGACCAGGCTGTTGGCTTCCCGGTCGCCGCCCAGCGCTTCGGTCGCGAAACTCAGGCTCAACAGCGGCAGCAGGAATTGCAGGAACACCGGAAAATGAAGCCCTGCGTGAACACAAGGAATGGCGACTGGTCGAGGATGATCTGCACCGACGAGGTAGTGCCGTGCTCGACCGTCGGGAGTCCCGCTCCGCGGGGAAACGCCAGGAGCACCGCCTGCACCGTATCGACAGCTTCCCGGTAGGAGACGCGGTATGTCGCATAGTCCGTTTCCCGCGGTGGGGCGGTCGATTGCGGGTCCCATCGTTGCTGGACTCGCCAGCGCCAGTTGTGCATGTCCCAGCGATTGGCCGCGGTGTTGACGGCGACAAAAGCGCCGTGAAGACGAGCAATCCCAGGGCGATCCACACCATCTGCCTGGCCCGCGCCTGCCGCTGCCAGCTGAGCCAGACGAGATAAGTCCAGCGCGGAAGGAGCTGGGAGGTCGGGAAGCACTCTTTTCCTTGAGCGTGGACATGGTCCATCCTTTTGGGGGGGTGGCCGGGGCTGAGGTACTCCGAAGCCCCGGACGCGACTTCCGGGGCTTCGGAGTACCTCAGCCCATACGTATCAAGCTAAGGCGTCCTTTGCATGCGGCCTGAAGGGCCGATTTAGTCAGCCCAGGCCGAAGGCCTGGGAATGGCGCCCTTCCACCTCGGCCCTATAGGGGCCGTTCAGGGGCCGTTCGCTGGACGCCGTTCTGGCGAACGAGCCTGACAGGCTCGACCTCTTCCTGCCCGAAGAACCCAGGCCTTCGGCCTGGGCTGACAGAACGAGCCCTCTCAGGCTCGAAGCTGCTAGCTTGATACGCATGGGCTTCGGAGTACCTCAGCCCCGGCCACCCTTTCCCGCGCACGCGAAACCCTCTAGACCTTCGCGCCGAGCAGATACCCCAGCACCGCCTCTGCGGAATCGTCGAGCGTTTCCAGGTGGCAGACGTCGCACCATTCCTCGACGACCAGCCGGCCGAAGTTCTGGAAGAAGCGCTGCGGATTCCGTGCCCGCACTAACATGCGGCTCACTTCGGCATCGCCGTCATCGTCCACCATTTCGACGCCGACGACATCGGGCAGCCGTAAGAGCGCCGCCGCCATCGCGCGCCGACGATGCATTGCCTTCCTTCGACTCCGAACTCTTCTTGAGATCAATGCGAACCGTCAACGGATGGTCGGCGAGGCGATCGCGAATCTGGGCCACCGAGCCGACGGCGGCGATGCGGCCGCGCGCCATGATGACGATGTGTTCGGTCAGCTTTTCCAACTCGTCCAGCTCATGGCTCGAGATCAACAGGCATTTGCCGCGCTCGGCGAGCTTCTGGAACAGCGCCACGAAGTCCCAGCGGCCGACGGGGTCGATGCCGCTCATCGGCTCGTCGAGGATCAGGAGCGGCGGATCGTTCAGCAGCGCCTGCGCGAGCTTCACGCGCTGACGCATGCCCTTGGAATAGCCGCGCACGCAACGGTCGGCGCGGTCGGCCATGCCGACAAGTTCGAGGGCCTGCTCGGTGCGGTGGCGCGCTTCGGCCCGATCGTAGCCGCACAGCCGGGCCATCGCCTCGATGAACTGCCGGCCGGACATCTCTTCATAAAAGACGTCGATTTCCGGGCAGTAACCCACGCGGCGCTTGGCTCCCGCGGCTCCAGGCATCGTGGCCGAGGACGCGGACCTGACCGAGGTCGGCCCGCAACTGGCCGGCGATCAACCGCAGCAGCGTCGTCTTGCCCGCGCCATTGGCGCCGACCAGCCCGGTGATGCCCGACCGCAGCTCCAGTGTCACCTGATTGACACCGATGACCGGGCCATACCACTTGGAGACGCGCTCGAACGAGAAGCAACGGCTGCCGCAGTTCGGTGTTCGGTGTTCGGTGTTCGGTGTTGATGAACTCCGAACTCCGAACTGCCGAACTGCACGAACTTATTTCACGATCTCGACTCCCCGGATCCGCAGGATCAAGTAGGTCAGGCATAGCAGGGTTACTCCTCCGAGGACCAGGGCGGCTTCAATAACGGGCGGATGATCGAGAAAGTTCAGCGGCGGCATCCCCAGGCACCAGTTGCCGACGAGGAACATGTCGTTCCACAGGTCGATGAGCCGCCACTGCGGCTGGAAGTGCAGGTCCACAACCAGCGCTCGCGCCAGCAGACGGCAGAAAAGGAAAAGCGTCGTCCACATCATGATGAGCGGTACGGTGCGGCGCAGCCACATCGCGGTGGCCAGCAAGAGCAAGGAGAGGCACACCGTCAGCACCGCGCCGTAGCCGATAATCCCGGCGAATAGCTCGGCTCTTTCGAAGAAGTAATGCCACGAGTCGAGCAGGCCGTACTGGATAAACAGGACGATGGCCGGCAGCGTCGTCATCAGGTTGATGAAGACCGCGACGGCGACGTGCCTTGCCAATCAGGTAGTGCCGGCGCGACAGCGGCTTGGAGAGGTAGTACGGCAGGCTGCCGTAGCGGATATCGTTGCCGACGATGATCGACCCGGCCAGGGCGAGCACGATCATGACCATGTAGCCCTGGTACTCGAAGAAGGTGCGGTAGGTTTTGCCGGTGCCGTCCATGTCGAGGAAGCCGCGCAGCGTGTCACGAGTTGAACAGGCTCATTCCCCGCCGGCGTGGCCTGGGCCTCGGCATAGGCGAGCAGGTACTGGCCGAAGAAGAAGAGGAGGAAGACCAACAAGCTCAGAGCATACAGCACCCAGAACAACCAGCGGCGAAAGAGCATGGCCAGGGCGATGCGGGCGATGGGCCAGACGCTCGCCGACGGAGCGCGGAACGATGCCGTCCAGGGACGATAGTGCAGGAGTTCCGGCGCGTGAGAGTGGGCCATCGGCTCGCCCAGTTGAAATCACCCCGAGAGTTTAGCCGCTCGCCTCGGGCGAGCGGCTGGTCATTCCAGCGCTCGCCCGAGGCGAGCGGCTAAACGATTGTCCCATTCGTCTCCGCCAGCGAGCGCTGGAACAGCTCCTCCAGCGTCTCGTCGTCCGGTTGCAGGCCGCGGAGCAGGACGCCGTGGTTGTCGGCCAGGGCGAAGAACGTTCGTGTCACCCATCCCGGCGGGACGGCGACGCTGAGCTCACCGCGTCCATCGTCGCGGACCACGGTCACGCCTTCAAGACGCAACTCGTCCAGATACGCCGTTGCGTCGCCCTGAATCCGCAGGCGGTAGCGGTCGCGGCGGCTGCGTCGGAGGGTGGCGACCGATCCCTGCTGAAGAAGTCGGCCTTCGTGCAGAATCAGCACCGTCTCGCACACGCGCTCCACATCGCCGAGCAGGTGCGTTGACAGAATGAACGATTTGCCATGATCGTGCGCCAGGGCCAGGAGCAAGCGCAGCATGGCATCGCGGCCGGACGGATCGAGGCCGCTGGTCGGCTCATCGAGCAGCAGCACCGGCGGATCGTGAACCAGCGCCTGGGCCAGCTTGATCCGCTGCTTCATGCCGGTGGAGTATTCTTCGAGCCGGCGATACCGGGCGTCTTCAAGCTCCAGGTACGTCAGAATCTCATGGGCGCGGCGTTGGGCCTCGCGCGGCGGCATGCCGTACAGCTCGCCGGCGAGGGCCACGTATTCGGCACCGCACAGGCCGGGGACGAGGGCATCCGCCTCCGGCATGTAGCCGATGGCGCGGCGAAGGTCGATGCCGGCACCTGAATGTCCCGCCCGAGAATACAGCCGGTTCCCGACGATGGCGGCAGCAGTCCGAGGAGGATCTTGAGCAGCGTCGATTTGCCGGCGCCGTTGGGTCCGAGCAAACCGACCCGGCCCGGCGGCAGCCGACAGGTAAGATCCTTCAGAGCGTGGAAGGTGCCATACCAGCGCGAGAGATGATGAAGCTCGATCAGAGGCACGGCTTGCTGCCCGTTCGCCGACATGATCGCTTCGCCCAAGACCATTCCCTCCGCGAGGGCTCAAACAACGGTCCTATTGTAGCAGCGGAGGCAAGGAGCCGAGGGGGGCGGTTTGGAACCACATTGGCCAAAAACCATCCACCGCAGTTTGCATATCCGTTAAACCTATTCTAGGTTGTTAATGTGGTTCGACCGACCGCGACGTGCGCGGCGGACAGGCCACTGAACGAGGTAGGGCGGCGGTTTTGGCGTCGTCCTCGACAAAGGCAAACCCGCCGTGAGGCGGGGACGCAAAGCTATGGGCTCTTACAGCCGTCCGAGGGGGGACGGTTTTAAGGCTGCCAGGCTACCGAAGGGATGGACGGGACCCGTAAGTATGTCTGGTCTCCGGGCCCTCGTCAGAGGGCCCGGATTTTTTTGCGCGCGAGCTTCTTAACCGCAGAGAGCGCAGAGGACGCAGAGAGTGGTCTCTCTGCGTCCTCTGCGCTCTCTGCGGTTAAGAATTAACCCGCAAGAATTCTTCTGCCCACGCATAGTGATCGAGCAACCCCACCGTCGGCCGGCCCAGGATGTGGTACGCCACAAACAGCGCCTCTACCGACGCCAGGCCGTTGTCGGGATCCGTGCCTCGCTTCGATACACGTGGATACGCCGTCTTCCAACCGGATAAGGATCGCGGCGGCACATCAACGAAGGCCCGCGTCATCGCATCCGCCCAGCGCCAGCTGCCGTCGAGCAACAAAACACCCATCCCATTATCTGCCGGAGTCAGCGCCGGCCCCTCGGCTGCTAACCGCAGATAGCCGTCCAGGACGGGCCGATGGCGGACCGGGTAACCGAGGAAGACAAGATCGGCCCGGCCCTTGAGCGGCAGGACGGAGCATTTTCGCGGATTCTCTCTGGGATGGCGGACGATAATCGTCGGCGGGAACGCAACTGTCATCGTCTGAAGTTCCTCTTCGTGCTTGATTGCCTGAAAATCCACCTCTACGATAACAGAAGAGGAACCTGAACAAAAAGGAGCCATGTCATGAATGTCGAGTTGAAGTACTGCTCGGTCTGAAACTACGAGCCGCAAGCCGTCAGTTTGACGGACAAGCTGCTCCGGACGTTCAAGCAGCAGATCAAGTCGCTGAAGATGATTCCGGCCGGCGGCGGCTGTTTCGAGCTAACCGTGGACGGCAAGCAAATCTACTCGAAGCTGAAGATGGGCAAATTCCCGGATGAAATGGCGATGGTGGAAGCCGTCGCGGCTCAAGGGAAATGACGGCCGAGAAAATTGGTGCAAGGCGCGAATAAGCCAGGGGCCGTGTCGTCTAGAAACTGGTTGAGTGGTCCTCCCCATCAACCATTGACAAGGAGAGGCCCCTTTCTGGAGGGTGCCCTTTCATGACCCGCGGACCGGCCACAGTCCGCGGGTTTTTTCGCGCGCTCCGCTTAGCCGCGAGTTTCAGGCGAGCGCTGGTCATTCCAGCGCTCGCTTCAAGCTCGCGGCTAAACCGGCGTGGTCACATCGGGTTCTGCACCGCCTGGAACAACTCGCTCATCTTCATGCCGAGCCCCAGCGAGATGCGATACAGCGTCTCAATCGACGCCGAGTTCTTGCCCAGCTCGATCTGCGACAGGTAGCCCAGCGACACGCCGGTCCGCTGCGCCATTTGGGCAAGCGTCAGGCCCAGACCCTTGCGGCGATCGCGGATGGCGGTGCCCAGCGTTTCCCGCAAGGCCGCCTCGGACATCCGCAGAAGGCCCTTGTTTTCCAGGCAGCGCGTGACGATCTTTTGCAGATGCGCGATCTGGAACGGCTTCGTCAGGTAGTCGTAGGTCCTTGCCCGCAGACAATTCAACGCGCTGTCGATCGACGGGTAAGCCGTCACGACGATGATGCTCGCGTCTGGCTGGTATTCTCCCACCCATTCGAGAACCTGCTGCGATTCCAGGCCCGGAATGCAGTAGTCGAGGATGATGACGTGATACTGCTGGGTCCGCAGCTTCGCCTCCATCGCCTTGGGGTCGGAGACAGTATCGACCTTGAAATCGCCGGGCGCCAGGGCGGCCTGCATCACCCGGCAGACCGACTCGTCGTCGTCCATCACCAGGATGTGGACTTCGGCGGAACAGTAGAGGCTGTTCCCCTCTTGGCGAGGCCAGGCGCGCTCTTCGACCACTGCCGTGCCCCCGTTGAGGGTGGCGGTCGAGACGGGTTCGGCCAAACCGTTGCTCATTCGCATGCTAACCACAATGGGTCTCCTTCGTCTCTTGGCCGCCGGGCTCGCCGAGCCAGGTAACAGGCCGGTCCAGGTTGGAAATCCACATCACCTATGTGGTAATGCAGAAACCGGTTCAACACCGGCAGGAATTTCGTGACAGCAGGTACAACCACTCACAGCTACCGGCAGCAAGACGCTGGCGATCGCGCCGCCGGCCGGTGCATTCGACACATCGAGCCCGCCGTGATGGGCCGACAGCAGGCCATAAGCCACGGACAGCCCGAAACCACGCCGCCGGGCCTTGCTCGTGTAAAACGGCTCGACAAACAGCCGCCGCTGTGCTTCTTCGCTCAGGCCGGGCCCCGTGTCCTGCACACACAGCAGCACGTGCGGGCCGGGGTGCAGCGTGCCGTAGTAATCGTGACAGTCCGCCTCGGAAAGCACCACCGCCTGAGCGGCCACGGTGATCGAGCCATTCGGACCTATCGCCTCACGGGCATTGTCCAGCAGCGCCGCCACGATCTGGCGGAGGGCTTCCTGATCCAGTGCCACCGGCGGCAGGTCGGGTACAACCTGCACCTGGCAGCGAACGGTTCCGTTTTCCAGAGTCCGCAGGCGAGTTTCTTCCTCGTCGAGCACGGTGGTTAGCGATCCCAATGGGTTCGCCGCCGGTTGTCGCCTTGAGAACGCTTGCAACTGCTGCGTGAGCTGGCTACCGCCCTGGGCGCTCCGGTTGATTTCCGCCAGGTAGCGCAGCAACACGGAGGCGGATACGTTGCCCTGCGCCAGCGCCAGCTCGCAAAAGCCGATGATGGGGGTCAGGACATTGCCGAAGTCATGCGCCAGCCGCCGGCTGAGCAGTGCGGCTTGCTCCAGCAGCTCCTGCCGCGCGGCACGCTCCTGTTGCCGGCGTTGCCGGCCGTCAGTGCAAGTACACGCATCAATGATTTCCGACCCTGCCATCATCCGGGCACCGACTTCTTGCGTGAGCGGACCATGCCGAAGCTGAATTCAGATCAGACCACAAACTCTAGGTCCAAAATGCCCACGTCGTCAAATTGCTGTGATCGGAATTCCTTTCCTGACCCGAAATGTCATCCGCAGCGTCGGCCTAACCCCTTTTTGCGCAATAGTCTGCGTTCTCTTTGCGGATTAGGAAAAATCTGCGGCCGTTAGCCCGACGCGCCAGCGAGGGTCTTACTGTACGACCCTCGCTGGCGCGTCGGGCTAACGGTGGGCGCTCGCTCGTGTGAATTGCCGTTCTCCGCCCCCCTTGGTAATGTGACCACAACCCATCCCCTAACGAGGACTCCCCGCCATGCCGCATCCCGGCAACCCGATCAGCCGTTTGACCACCGAGGGCTCCGGCCGAGCCCCGAACCGCGCCATGCTTCGCGCCGTCGGCTTCCACGACGACGATTTCACCCGCCCCATGATCGGCGTCGCCAGCCTCTTCAGCGACATCACGCCGTGCAACGCCCACCTGGACCGCCTGGCGAGAAAGGGTGTCGAGGGGATTCGCGCCGCCGGCGGGGTGCCGCAAATCTTCGGTGCACCGACGGCGTCTGACGGCATCATGATGGGCCATCAGGGAATGCGCTACAGCCTGGTGTCGCGCGAGGTGATCGCCGACAGCATCGAGGTGGTGGCCGGCGGCATGAACCACGACGGCCTGCTCGCCATCGGCGGCTGCGACAAAAACATGCCCGGCTGCCTCATGGCGATGGCCCGGCTCAACATCCCCAGCGTGTTCGTCTACGGCGGCAGCATCCTGCCTGGCACCGGGCCGGACGGCTCGGATATCGACATCGTTTCCATCTTCGAGGCGGTCGGCCAGCACCAGGCGGGCAAGCTCGACGCGGCCGGCGTCCACAAGATCGAGTGCGAAGCCTGCCCCGGTCCCGGCTCCTGCGGCGGCATGTACACCGCCAACACCATGAGCTCCGCCATCGAGGCGATGGGCATGTCGCTGCCCTACGACGCCAGCTTTCCCGCGGTTTCGTCCGCCAAGGAGCGCGAGACCTATCTCGCCGGCGAGGCGCTGGTGGGGCTGATCGAGAAGAACATTCGGCCGCGCGACATCATCACCCGCAAGTCGCTGGAGAACAGTTACACGCTGGTGCTGGCCCTGGGCGGCTCGACCAACGCCGTGCTGCACCTGATGGCGATTGCCCGCGAGGCCGAGGTCGAATGGACGCTCGCTGACTTCGACCGCCTGGGCGGCAAGGTCCCGCACCTCGCCGACCTGAAGCCCGGCGGCCGTTACGTGATGAACGACCTCCACCGCGCCGGCGGCACCCCGACGGTGCTGAAAGCGCTGCTCGACGCCGGCCTGATCCACGGCGACTGCATCACGGTAACGGGGCAGACGATGGCGGAGAACCTGAAGGAGGTCGAGAGCATCTTCAAGCGCAAGCAGGACGTGGTTCGCCCGCTGGATCGGCCGTTGCACCCGACGGGCCATCTCGTCGTGCTGCACGGCAACCTGGCTCCCGACGGCGCGGTGGCGAAGGTGGCCGGCTTGAAGACCGCGCAAGATCAGCGGCCCCGCTCGCGTCTTCGAGGGAGAAGAAGCCTGTTTCGCCGCAATTCAGAAGCGCGCGATCAAGCCCGGCGACGTGGTGGTGATCCGCGGTGAAGGCCCCGTCGGCGGTCCCGGCATGCGCGAGATGCTCTCGGTGACGGCCGCACTGTCGGGGCAGGGGCTGGGGGAGATCATCGGCCTGATTACCGATGGCCGCTTCTCCGGCGGCACCCACGGCCTGGTCGTCGGCCATGTCGCCCCGGAAGCCTGGGTCGGCGGCCCGATCGCGCTGCTCAAGGAAGGCGACCGCGTCACCATCGACGCCGACGCCAAGACGCTGAGCGTGGCGCTGGATGAAGCGGAGCTGGCTCGCCGCAAGGCCGCGTGGAAGACGCCGGCGCGCGCGCGTGGCGGCGGGGTGCTGGCCAAGTATGCGCGGTGTGTGCGGTCGGCGTCGGAGGGGGCGGTGACGGGGTGAATGAGGGAAGGTGTTGCATTTCACGCGACCGGTTTGGCGAGCCGAGCTCCGTAAGGAGCCGGGTTAGTCAACGGCGTGACCCGGCCGCTGACGCGGCACGGCTCGCCGCTCTCGCACGAAACTGAACGGCGTCTGGAAAGAGTTGAGCGCGTTTTTGATAGAACAAGGCTACGGTGTGCCCGGCCTCTAAGACGCTCAACCCGAAAGGCAGCCAACCATGATGTCTCGCTCCCACTCAAATTGCCTTCGGCTGCTACTTACCTCTGCCGCGTTCCTCGTCGGCCCCGCGGCTCGTGCTGAGGGCAATCCGATCGATCAAGCAATCGAAACCAAGCTCAAAGGCGCCGCACTTGCCGCACCCTGCACCGAAGCCGAATTCCTGCGCCGCTTGACGCTCGACCTCACCGGCGTTGTTCCCCAAGCTGCGGACGCCAAGGCTTACCTTGCCAAGCCGGACCGTGCGGCGCTCGATCAACCGCCTCATCGAGAGTAGCGAGTTCGACGCTTGGTGGGTGCGGCTTCCTCCTCGAAGCGACCACAGAGAAGCGGCGGGCGGCTGATTATGACGGGTTCGAGGGCGCTTTCCTGTTTCGCTGGTATCGCAAGCAGCTCCAGGAGCGCCGGCCCTACGACGAGATGGTCCGCTCCATGATCGCCGGCAACGGGTCCGCCGAGGATAATCCCGCGGTCAATTTCCTCCTCATCAACAACGTCACGCCGTCCGACGCCACGGCCCGCATTGGCAGCGCTTTCCTCGGAACAACTCTTGCCTGCGCCCAGTGCCACGATCATCCGTTTGACAAGTTCACGCAAAAGGAGTTCTGGCAAGTCGCCGGCTTCCTGGCGAAAACGCGGATGTTTATCAACGACCAGGATACGAAAGACGAAGTGCGCGGCGTGAAGGACGCCGCTGAAGGACAGGACGGCAATCCCGAGAAACCGCTCCTGTCGGTGACGCCGCGCTGGCTCCAGTCTCCCAAGGACGCGGCACGCGGCAATCGCACCGAGCTGGCGGAAGCCATCACCAGCGATCCGCTGTTTGCGAAAAACGCCGTCAACCGAATCTGGGCCCGGCTGATGAGCCAGGGCATCGTGGAGCCTCTCACCGGTTTCGGCGCCAAAGCGAAACCAACCCACCCCGAGTTACTCGACCGTCTTGCTCAGCATTTCAAGGAATCGCATTACGATGTGCGGGCCGTCGTTCGGCTCATTGTCTCTTCCAACGCTTATCAACGCTCCTCCAAGCCGGCGGGGACGCCGACTCACCCTTACGCCCAGGCGGCCCTGCGGCCGTTGACCTGCGACCAGCTTTATCGGTCGATCCGGCGAGCAACGGGGTACAGCTCAACGGTTCCAGCCGAGGAATGGGGGCAACGCGTGTCGGTCTATCGGCTGTCTTACGATGACCTCACTCCACTCCAGATCTTCGGCAAGTACGCCCGTACCGTGCGGCGAGAGGTCGTTCTGCTCAACGATGCGGAGGTGCATGCCGCGATCGACGCCGGCGTGCCGCCGGCTGCTAAGGACGCAGGGCCAAGCAGTGACCGAAGCGCACTTTGACACCATCTTCCTGTCGCTGCTGTCGCGGGTGCCGACACCGGCGGAGCGGAGGCTACTTGCCAAGAATCCGACGAAGGCCGACCTGGAAGATGTCTTCTGGGCGGTCATCAACTCGCTGGAGTTTCAGAACAATCATTAGGAGGCTCAAACACAATGAACCGCAAAGACGCAAAGAGCGCAAAGGAAGAGCGAAGGAAAGAAAAGCCATAACGCACAGCCGCCTAACCACGGACCTGTGTGGGACCAAAAAGAGCTGGGAACCAGACCTACTTCGACTTTCCAGCCTCCCTTCCTTATCCCTTTCTTCTTTGCCCTTTCTTTACGCTCTTGGCGTCTTTGCGGTTCATTCTGTAATGGCTTTGGGAGGTCGATCATGCGTTGCAGCACACGGCGCAGCTTCTTGCGGACGAGCCTTGGCGGCCTCCTGGCCAGCACGCTCCATCCGCTTTTCGGACAGGAGTCCGGGAAGGCTCGGGCGAAGAATTGCATCGTGCTCTGGATGGCCGGCGGTCCCTCGCATGTCGATACCTGGGACCTCAAGGCGGGTAACGGGCCGATCAAGCCGATCAACACGGCCGTGGCAGGCTTCCAGATTTCGGAACATCTGCCGCTAGTCGCCAAGCAGGCGAAGGCGCTGGCCGTCGTCCGCTCGGTCACTTCCGTCGAAGCCGACCACGAACGCGCGACGTACTATCTGCACACCGGCAATCGGCCGGAAGCGTCGGTGACCTTCCCCACGCTGGGCGCGATCGCGTCGAAGGAGTGGCCGGCGTCCGCCGATTTGCCAATGTTCGTTTCCATGGGTGAGCCGTACAGCGACTCCGGTTTCCTCGGCCGGGAACACGCACCGTTCGTCGTCAGCCCATACAAGACGACGGCGAGCTTGCAAGTTCCCGAGCGATTCCTGACGCGGATGGATGCACGCAAATTGCTGCTCGACCAGATCAACCAGGACTTCGCAAAACGCACGGACAGCAAGGCGGTGGCGGAGGACGAGCGCGTGCAGAAACGCGCCCTCGGTATGATGAGCTCGAAAGCCGTGCATGCCTTCGATATCGACAAGGAAGATGCCAAGGTCAAGGCCGCCTACGGCAGTCACTTGTTCGGCCGCGGCTGCCTGCTCGCGCGTCGCCTCATCGAGAATGGGGTACGCTTCGTCGAGATCATGCTCGACGACTGGGATGCGCACGTCAACAACTTCACGAGGGTGTCGAAACTGTCGGCGGCGCTTGATCCCGCGATGGCGTCGCTCCTTCGGGAGCTTGAAGAGCGCAAGCTCCTGGACGAGACGCTGATTGTGTGGATGGGCGAATTCGGCCGCACGCCGGTGATCAATAAGATGAACGGCCGCGACCACCATTCCAAGGCGTTCTCCGTCGTGCTGGCCGGCGGTGGCGTCGGCGGCGGTCGGATCATCGGCAAGACAGACGCTTCCGGCACCGAAGTAACGGAGCGGCCGGTCACCATCCCTGACCTCTATGCGTCGATTTTCCACGCCTTCGGCTTCGATCCGACGAAGGAGTACATGGCCCCCGGCGACCGACCGGTCAAACTCATCGACAAGGGCGCTGTCGTGAAAGAGCTATTTGCGTGAGATAATCGGAAGAGACTCGGAATCGGGATGGCGGCGGTGGGCTCGAGTTATTGGTTGCACGGCACCGACTTGTATGATTACATGAACCTGAGGTGTCCCATGCAACGCATCGCCGACCAGCTACCCCCTGACATCGCCCGGCAGCTCCATCCTGACCGCCGCAAGAACGAGGCTGACTACTGGAATGTGCGCGATCAACTGCTCAGCCAGTACCAGGGCCAGTGGATCGGTTTTGCCGATGGCATGGTGATCGCGTCCGGCACCAGTCCCGTCTCTGTGTTCCATGCCGCTGAGGCATCCGGACGGCATCCTTTCTTCATCTGCGTTGGGAGAGAAGAAGAACCTTGCCGGATTCGTCGCGTCATCAGCTCATACGATGCCAATTACCCAGGCGAAGCCTTGCCATTGTTAAGCGTCGAGTTCCGGCCAACCAGCGGATCGCCGGGAGTGGCCATGGATCGCGTCATTCCCGATACCGGCGCAGATGCGAGCGTCCTGCCCTGGGCGGATTGTCAACTCCTTCAACTAAACCCCGCGTCGGGCGTGCAAGGCTTGATCAGTGGTATTGGCGGCGGCTCGGCGGCAACGCTCGCATTTCAGATCTGGGCACACCTGGACGGGCAGGATTACGCGTGCCGACTGCAAGCGGACTTCGCCGGCAGCGAACGCATCCTTGGTCGGGACGTTTTGAATCGTTTGGAGATGCTGTTCCGCGGTCCTAGCGCTGAGGTAGTTGTCAATCCGTAATCGTAGCCCTCCGACAACGATCTCGCCGATCTCTCTCCTCCTCCCATTCCACATCAACCGCGAACGCAGAATAGCCGATACCATCCACAAGACCGATCCGGTCCTGCGCGCCGTTGGTCTGCGCCGCTTGCCCAGCTTCCCGGCTTCTCCGGAGACAACCATGTCCCACGCCATCACTCGCCGCGATGCTCTGAAAGTCGCCGCGGTCGGCACGGTCGCGGCGGCGCTCGTCGGGCAATCCACGGAAGCGGTCGGCCGGACCAGCGATGGCTGGGTCAAGGGGCACATGACCGGGGCACGGGCGCTGGTCGAAACACTGCTGACCGAATGTGTGCCGTGTGTCTTCGGCATCCCTGGAGCGCAGGAGAATGAGCTGTGGGATGAGATGAAGAGCCGCGGACTGCCGTACCTTCTCGTGACGCACGAGTTCTCCGCGGCGTCGATGGCCGACGGCTGCGCGCGCAGCACCGGCAAGCCGGGCGTCATCTGTGTGGTGCCCGGACCCGGATTGACCAACGCCCTCAGCGGCATCGGCGAGGCGTTGCTCGATAGCATTCCGCTCGTCTGCATCGTCGGCGATGTGGCTCGCGGGGAGAAATATCGCCCGTTCCAGGTCCACGAACTGCCGCAGGCGGCGTTGCTCCAGCCGGTGTGCAAGCTGGTGATCGAGGTCCGTTGCGCGGCCGAGATTCCTGGCGCCGTCCGCCAGGCATTCCACGTCGCTCAAAGCTGCGAACCCGGCCCGGTTGCCGTCGTCGTGCCGTACAACCTGCTCATCGAAAAAACCGAGGTGAATTGCCCGCCGCCGGGACCGCGCGAGGTGCCGTTCAACGAAGGCGCTTTCACACAGGCCCTGGGGCTGCTCGGCAATTGCAAGCAGCGCGTCGGCATCTACGCGGGGCTGGGGTGCATGGACTACGCCGCGGACCTGGTCCGGGTCGCGGAGTTCCTGCAGGCGCCGGTCGCCACGAGCGTGTCGGGCAAGGGCGTCATCAACGATTGTCACCCGCTCGCCGTCGGCTGGGGTTTCGGACCACAGGGGACGCGCACCGCGGAGAACGCTTTCAAAAACGTCGATATCGTCCTCGCCATCGGCGTGAAGTTCAGCGAGGTTTCGACGGCGTTTTACTCGATCCCGCAGCCGAGCTGTCTCATCCATGTCGATGCGAATGAGAACAACCTCGGACGGATCTTCAAGACGGCCGTCTGCGTCCATGCCGATGCAGGCGTGTTCCTGTCGCGGCTGCTGCCGTACTGCGATCACCTCCGCCGGCCCTGCGATGCGACCCTCGCCGGCCGCATTCGCCAGTGGAAGTGCGAGGAAGCCAAGGAGAACGAACGCCGTTACGCCCGCTGCGGCGTTGACCCGATGCTCTTCTACCTGGCCTGCGCACTGCGCTCAACCAGGACGCACTCGTGTTCGTCGATGTGACGGCGTCGGAGCACTGGGCGGCGCAGGCTTTCGCGGTCTATCAGCCGCGGACCTACTTCAACCCGACCGACAATCAGAGCATGGGCTGGTCGATCCCTGCGGCGCTGGCGCTCAGCGCGTGCATCCCGGCCGGCAGGTCGTGACCGCGACCGGCGACGGCTGCTTCCTGATGACGGCGATGGAGATTTCGACGGCAGCGCGGGAATGCCTGCCAGTGAAGTTCTTCGTGCTGGACGATCAGGCGTACCATTACATGCAAGCGCTTCAGATCCCCGCTTACAAGCGGACGACGGCCACCATCTTGGCCCGGTTGGACTATGCCGCCTTGGCGAAAGGCTTCGGCGTGGCGTATCAAGAGATCGAAGGCGATCACCAAGCTCGAAGGGAGCCTCCGGGCGGCGCTGCAATACAACGGGCCGATCCTGACGCGGGTCGTCACCGATTACGGTCAACGGCCGATGCGCTGGCTGGAAGCGGCAAAGGAACGCTACACGAAGGAACTGACGCAAGCGCAGAAGGTGCGCTTCGCCGCCCGCCTCGGCTCCCGGTCGTTGGATTTGCACCCGCGGAATGATTAGCCTTCTTCTGTAGGTCGGATTTTCAATCCGTCCGGGTCTCGATGGACGGATTGAAAATCCGTCCTACTTCCCCGGACGGCTCCGACCCCCGATGTACAGCCATCGCTCCTGACGCTCCGTTCACGAATCCGAAACGCACAGCCGGCCTGTCGACGCAAATTCACCACATTGCCCATCCTTCCAAAGCGATTTTGTCAGCCGGCGGAAAGCCGCACTTGACCGTCGGCCCTCGGGAACCATTTTGCCCAGCAAGGCCAACCACGGCTTGGTCAAGGCAAGTTCGTGCATGCCGGTGTCTCAGAATTGCGCAGCCGGCGCCTCTCGTCCGTCTCCTAAGCAGCCCGTTGCGATCAGCTTCAGCCCTTTTCTAACCATTTTCCAATAATTGTGAGCCGGAACGACCGGATTTGCCGTCCCTGACATGGCTGGGAACATGATTTGCAGAAAAGGTCATCGACTTTGCCTGTCCTTGAGTCTCTCGCTCACCAAGGAAGGTCGCAGCTAGGACTTCTAAACATTTGTCCCCTCCCGACGGATCACCGGGAGGAGGCGAGAGTAGAACCCAAGGGTGATTCACATCAAGGAGGTATGGTGATGCTGGTTCTCACGCGTAAGCTTGGACAACGATTGATTATCGACGACAACGTTGTGGTTACCGTGCTGAGCATCCGTAACGGACAGGTGCGCATCGGCATCGAGGCGCCGCGGTCCGTTCCGATCAAGCGCGAGGAGATAACGCTCGATCGGGAGTTCAGCGCCGAGAGCCGCGAGCTGGCCCATTCGGAAGCAGTTTGACTGCCCGCTACTCCATTCCTGATTGACTCTTGCTGGGGCGAAGCTGTTCGGCGAGGCACACGCCGGACAGTACCTTCGCCCCAGTAATCATTTTTACCCTCCCCTCGCTTGACAAATCGCGCTCCGCCAGCCACGCTGTTGCCAGACAGGTTCTCACCAAAAAGGCACAAAGAACACAAAGAGAAGCCAGTTGATCTTCGCGCGTTGGCTACTCTGCCTCCCTTCCACTTTGTGTTCTTTGTCACTTTGTGGTGAGAAATCCCACGGAGGCGCGGCGTGAGCGTTTCGGTTGTCTTGATTGCGGGCGACGGCATCGGCCCCGAAGTCACCGCGGCGATGCGTTCGGTCCTGCACGCCGCGGCAGCCGACGTCTCATGGGTGGAAGCGTGGGCCGGTCTCGGCGCCGCCGAGCACTTCGGCGACCCTTTGCCCAAGGCAACCCTCGAACTCATCCGCAAGCACCGCGTCGCCCTCAAGGGGCCGTGTACCACGCCGGTCGGCAAGGGCTTTCGCTCCATCAACGTCCGCCTCCGCCAGGAGCTCGACCTCTTTGCCAGCGTCCGCCCCGTTTGCACTCTGCCCGGGATCAAGGTGCCCTACGACGGCGTCGACCTGGTGGTGGTCCGCGAGAACACCGAGGGGCTCTACTCGGGCCAGGAACACGTCGTCGTGCCCGGCGTGGTGGAGAGCCTGCGCATCGTCACCCGGACCGCTGCCGAACGCATCGTGCGCTATGCCTTCGAGCTGGCCCGCGTGCAAGGCCGTCGCCGCGTCACCTTTTGCCACAAGGCCGACGTGCTGCCGCTGAGCGACGGCCTGTTCCTGGCCACGGCCCGAGCGGTGGCCGACGACTTTCCTTTCGTCGAGTTCGAGGAAATGCACGTCGATCGCCTGTGCCTGCAGCTGGCGCTCGATCCGACGCGCTACGACGTGCTGGTCATGGAGAACCTGTTCGGCGACGTGCTGAGCGACCTGTGCGCCGGCCTGGTGGGCGGCCTGGGGCTGGTGCCGGGAGCCAACATCGGAGCGCGTTATGCCGTGTTCGAGGCGGTGCACGGCAGCGCCCCGACATCGCCGGCAAGGGCCTGGCCAACCCCATCGCCCTGATCCGCTCGGCCGCCATGATGCTGGAGCACATCGGCCAGCGGCAGCCCGCGCGGCGGATCGAAGAGTCGGTGCGCAAGACCCTCGCCGCGGGCAAGGGACTGACCCGCGACCTCGGCGGCGACGGCAACACGGCGACGATCACGGAGCGATTGATCGCGAATTTGGCGTAGTGCTCTGTCAAGGTTTGGAATTCTGGTGGGTGGCCGGGGCTGAGGTACTCCGAAGCCCCGGACGTCACGTCCGGGGCTTCGGAGTACCTCAGCCCCGGCCACCCTTCCGTAGGAAGCAAGCCCAATAAGCGTCACAGGTGCTAATAATGTCGCAGCGCGTCACACTGATCCAGGGCGGCGGCATGGGCCTCGACCAGGTGCCGGCCGTGAAGCGCATCATCGCCGCCGCCGGCGTGGCCATCGACTGGGACGAGCACCTCGCCGGCTGGGCGTCGGTCGAGCGCGGGCGCCGCCGTTGCCGGACGCGCTGCTCCAGTCGGTTCGCAACACTGGCCTGGCCTTGAAGACCAAGCTGCTGCACCGCCGGCCATCGGGCCGGGACTGAAGGAGCGCGGCAACTTCAACGTCCAGCTTGCGGCGCGAGCTCGGACTGTTCGCCTCGGTCCGGCCGCTTGAAGAACCTGCCGGGGCTGCCCGCCCGCTTTCAGGGCGTGGACATCCTCGTCATCCGCGAACTGACCGAGGACCTGTACGCCGCCATCGAGCACGAGATCGTGCCCGGCGTCGTGCAGAGCCTCAAGGTGGTGACCGAGGCGGCCAGCCGGCGCTTCTTCCGCTTCGCCTTCGACTGGGCGCGCAAGGCCGGCCGCAAGACGGTGACCTGCGTCCACAAGGCGAACATCCTCAAGCTGGCCGACGGCCTGTTCCTCGAAGCGTTTCGCACGATCGCCAAGGATTTCCCCAGATCGCAGACGCGCGAGATCATCGTCGACAACTGCTGCATGCAGATGGTGTCGAAGCCGCAGCAGTTCGACGTGCTGGTGATGGGCAACCTCTACGGCGACCTGGTCAGCGACCTCGGCGCCGGCGTGGTCGGCGGCGTCAGCGCCGCGCACGGCATCAACGTCGGCGACGGCATCCGCGTCTACGAATGCTTCCACGGCGGCCCGCGCGAAACGCTCGGCGTGGACCGGGCCAACCCGCTGCCGCTGCTGCTGCCGGCCCTCGATCTGCTGGAAGCGCTGGGCCACGGCGCGATTGCCCAGCACGTCCTCCAGGCCGTGGGCCGGCTGCTGACCGAACGTCAATCGCTGACCCGCGACCTCGGCGGCGACGCGACAACAACGGCGATGACGGATGCGCTGTTGAGGTTGATGGAGAAGTGAGGGTTGGGGGACGGCGGTGCTCGTCGATACGACACGTTCGCTCGTCAAAAACTTGGCTCGCCCACGAGCTTCAATTTCGGCAGCTTCTTCTTTAGCCGCGTGGTGCCCTCCGCTGTTACCTTCGTGCTGCGAACATCGAGTACCCGCAGTGCCGTCAATCCTTCGAGATGAACCAGGCCGGTGTCGGTCACTTCCTGAGAGAACAGGTCCAGATTCTCCAGGGCCGTCAGCCCGGCAACATGGGCCAGGCCCTCGTCGGTGATGTCCGGCTTGTGGCTGACGCAAAGGTTCAATACTCGGAGCTTCTTCAGATCGCGCAGATAGGCAAGGTTTGCGGTGGTCACGCCCTCCATGATATAGAGATCGAGCGTTTCCAAATCCTGACATTGCGCGACCGACTTCAGCGACGTGCCCGTGATAAACTTGTTGGCACCAATCGCGAGCGAGCGAAGGTGGGGCAGTCGCTTTGGTCACTCGTCCGACACCGGCATTCGTGATTTGCGTCAAGCTGATTTTCAGCGCTTCCAGGTTGGTCAGCCGCGCGACCTGATCCGTTGCCGCATCGGTGTAGAGGTGCTTGAGCCCGCCGCTCAGGTGCAGGTCGCGCAGGGCCGGCCACGTAGCGAGTTCGGCTATACCATCGTCGGTCGTTCCACGGGTTTCGAGGCTGAAGACGCGGAGACGTTTGAGATCACGGAGCTTGGCCAACCCCTCGTCGGTGACGTTCTCGCCGCCCAGGTGCAGTATTTCGAGAGAGGCCAGACCACGCAAATGCTCGACTCCCCGGTCGCTGATGTTCGGATAACCCACGTGCAGTTCGCGCAGTTTCGTCAGCTCCTTGAGGTGAGCCAGCCCCTGGTCGGTGATTTCCTTCGCCCCATAAATGTCCAGGACTTCCAGGCCCGAGAGCGTGCAGATTCTCTCGAGGCCGGCGTCGGTGATTTCCGTCCAGCCGACGTCAAGCTCGGTGATCCCCGGCAACTCGACGAGTTGAACCAACCCTTCATCGGTGATCTTCGAGAATGCAAGTCGGACCTTTCGCAGGCGCTTCAAGCCAGCGAGTTTCGCAAAGCCTGTGCCGGTCACCTCGGTGTGGCGGAGGTCGAGTTCCTCGAGATCGGTCAGGGGGACCAGATACTTCAGGTGTTCGTCCGTTATTTTTGTGCCTAACGTCGAGCTAAAATCGACGACCGTGACAGGTTTGGTCCCGTAGTCAAATTGATCACGATTGACCTTGCCGAAGACAGCACAGATCCTATCGACCGCTTGCCGCTGCGGCGGCGTGGGCGTGTATTCAGGGGCCTGCGGCGTCGTGATCGGAGCCTTGCGATTACAGCCGAGCACGCCGATAGCGAGAAGAACCACGGTGAAACGGAGCGTAGCCTTCATCGTCCGGCTCCGAATGGTTGCGAGAAGCATACAGGGGAGGGATGCCGTAAGCTCATTGTTGCAGTGTAGGCTGAAATGGCGTCAGGCGACGACCGTGTGCCGGGTGCCATGCGCACGCAGAGCCGGAGCGGACGGGAAGGTGGACGGAGCCGTTTCCAAGACGAAACAGTTCTGAAACCCGGCTTCTCCCTTCACTCACGAACGATAATCGCGCTCGTCCCCTCGGAAGTCCCTACGCCGACCGCCGGTCGACCCCCGCCATCAGACCGGCGATCGACAAGTCCTCGTCGAGTTCCGGCCAGTGTAGGCTGATCCCGCCCCCGCCGATCTCATACTGCGCCCGCTGATGGGGCGTTGCCTCCAGAAGAGTCGGGAACCACACCAGCGGCACGCCGAGCACGCGCCCGTCGGTAAACGTGACGCGCATCATGACGTCATCGCATTCGACGGCCTTTGCCAGAGCGGAAACCGGTACATACGCCCGCTGCCGCTTTGGCTTATTGCCGCGCTCGGTAACGGTCGGCTTGTTACGCCTTGAAGTGCTCATTCCACACCTCGTCGACGCCCGCCTTGACATGGATATGGGCCGGCTCCTGGCTTTCGTTGCTGAAGAAGAAAAAGCGGAAGCGCCCATGCGGAGAGCGGTCGGCATCGGGAAACGCTCCGGAAGTCGCTTCGGTTGCCTGACGCTCCCCGTATTATAGCGATGCAAAAACGGTAGGTCCGGCCGGGGAAAGGGCCGGGCGTCCGGAACCGCTTCAAGGACGGAAAGGGCCGGACACCCGGCCGCTTCCCGGAGAGTGCCGTTCTCTGTTCCCTTCTTCACAAGCTCCTCTCTTAACAACGCCCCTACCGTGGTACGCTTCCCCTTGCCCTGAGCGTCGAAGTCCGCCGTGCGCGTGCCGAATGGCGTCAGCAATGGAAGGCAATCGTCAGCCAGCGTTCGTTTGGCACTTTTGGAGTATCCGCGCGGCGGCTTGGGGTCGCTCTGGGTTTGTTTGGTAATTCTTGGCGATACGGTCATCGTCAGGTCGATGCGGCCGGCGTGCGTTCGTTTGGTAGATGGGCTGGGTAGCCCGCTAAGCAAGTGGTTTGCCCGGCAGTTTTCGCAGCCGCGCCGGCCTTCGCAGCTGCGCGATCGGTTCGTTCGGTAATTCGATCGTTGTTCGTCGCGGAGTGCACGGTTAGACGCAGAGTCATTGTTCTCGTGTTCAAACTTCGTTTGGCGGCGAGATGCCGGTCCATGCTGCGCAACGGTAAGTAGAACGGATCGCTGCGCAGCCGAGCGCAACCCAAAGAGCCGCGCACGAAGTAAGCGACGCCTACTCTCGTCGCTTACTTCGTGCGCGGCTCTTTGGGTTGCGCTCTTCGTTCGGCAATCAGTAGGAGGCGAAAATGCGTGGAAACCCGTCACTCGCGCCTCCTACCCCGTTAACCTCACCGCCCCTCCGCCGCCTTGCGGCCTCGTTCCACTGCGTCCATCATCTGCTTGAGCGTCTCCGCCGGGCTCAGGCCCTGAACGTTGTGGCCGTTGCGCGGGACGAAGACGATCTTGCCGTCGAACGCCGGCTTCGCTTTCACCAGGAAATCGTCCAGCAGATGCACGGCATTGTTGAGGAAGTAATCGTCCCCCTCGCCGACCCAGATGTGAATCTTGCCAGCCAGCCGCGGGGCCAGCGCGGCCCAGTTCTTTTCGAGGTGCATCCGCAAGTCGTACTGCTTCCAGTGGTCGAGCACGCTGCGGTCGATCTTGCCGGTCTTGCCGTCCCAGAGCGGCTTGGGAAGTCCGTCGGCGCCGCGCGGACCGAAGGTCGCGTTCCAGGCGCACCAGTCCTTGCCCGACAATTCCCAGCGGCTGCCTCGGCCCAGGACGACTTCGAGCTGGCATTCGTGGCGGACGGTGTAGCGGGTTTCGCCGTCCACATCGCGGCAGGCGGGCGCTCAAAGCCGTGCTTGTTGACGTACGCGTTGTCATCCTTGTAGATGTCGATGAGTTCATACGCATGGAAATCGACGGGGTCGGGACACTGCGACCAGCAGCCGTTGAAGAAGTCGGGATAGAAGACCTGCAAGGCCAGCGAGACCCAGCCGCCGGTCGAGGCGCCATCCAGCACGCGGGCCTAGGGCTTGCCGATGCAGCGGAACGTCTTCTCGACATACGGAATCAGCTCCTGCGTCACCGCGTCGCCATAGGGGCCGTTGTTCGCGGAGTTCACCTGGTACGGGTCGCCATAAGGACCGGCACCGTCGAGGTGGAGCAAGACGAAGGGCGGCGTCGTCCGCGGCCGGCCTGCGGGTAGCGAAGAAAGCCGCCGCGGTGTAGCGCGTGCCGTAGCCGCCAATGTGGACGCGCAGGGGATAGCGGCGGTCCTTGTCCCTGGCGAAATTGCGCGGCAGAACGACACCGGCGCGGAGATACATCGGCCGGCCGAGGTGCTTGCTCAGCAGCTCCGACTTCAGCCTGATCCATTTCAGCGTGTCGGTCTCTGGGGGATGCTCCTCGGCCGGCACCGTGCGCGTCAGCTCCAGCTTCACGGTGCCTCCCTTGGCCGGGTCCAGCGTCGCGCGGACCGGTTCGCTGAAGAGGTTGCCCGGCGCATTGGGAAGGTTGAGATCGCGATTGACGGCCAGGACCGCTTGCACGCTGTACTCACCCGCAGGCAGCCGGGACAGGTGAGCAATAGGGAAGATGGCAGCGGTTTGATCGACGACCGCGGTGGCACCGGGCGCGAAGGCTTTCACGTCCACGCCCAGAAGCGGCGGGGCATCGAGGCCGGTCTTGCCAATCGATGAGCGCGGTTCGCCGCGTTTGCCCTTGCCCATCACGAGCAGAAGCCGGCCGTCTTGCGTGTCGAGCTTCAGCGCCTTGCCGAGCGTGACCTCGAAGCGCAAGGTTGTCGCGCTCGGTGTCGGGTCAGCCGGTTGGGCCAGCGCCAAAGCGGCGAGGACAAAGCCAGGGCAAAGCGCGATAAGCAGGCGGGGCGCGACATGACGGAAGCCTCCGTGAAGGTGGGTTTGCGATACCCTGCGAGTGCCCAAGGCGAGCCTCCCGCGTGAGCGGGGGGAGTGAGTTGTTGGCGCTCCAACACCCCCCACTGACGTGGGAGGCTCGCCTTGCGCCGCAGGGTCGCTCGCCGGGCAGCAATCGTACTAACCGAAGTTATAGGAATCGTGTGCGAAGGAGCCGCTCACTCGCGGTCGAAGCCGACGATGACGCAGGTGACATTGTCGCGCGAGCCGCGATCGAGGGCGGTCTTGACGAGGTGGTCAGCCCATTCCTGAACGCTGGAGAATTGCTTGGCGCCGTCGCGGAGATCATCGTTGCTGATGAAGTTCGTCAGGCCGTCGCTGCCCAGCACCAGGCGGTCGCCGGCGTCTGGCTGAAATGGATGCACTTCCGGCGCCGTCGGTCATCTCGGCGCAACCGAGGAACTTGTAAAGGACGTTCTTCCACGGACTATGGCGTGGCCTGATCGGGGGTCAGCGTGCCGTTGCGTTCGAGAGCGTCGGCGACCGTGTGATCGATCGTGAGCTGCTCGACCCGGTCGCCGCGGACGAGGTAGGCCCGGCTGTCGCCGAGGCCGGCGACATAAACCTGGTCGTCGCGCTGGACGGCGACAACGGCGGTGGTGCCCATGCGCCGGCCGGCAAGCTGGTCGACGGCCGGCGCCGATGATGGCTTGATTGGCATCGTCGAGAGCATGCCGGACGGCTGTGCACGGCGTCTTCCTGGGCATTGAGACGGCTGCAGGACTGCCCGGGGATGATGTCAGCGGCCAGGCCGCTCGCCTTTTCGCCCGCCTCCTGGCCGCCCATGCCGTCCGCGACGAGGAAAACGTGCCGTTCGGGATCGGCGACGTAGCGATCCTCGTTGTTGGGACGGAGTCCCTGAACGCTTCGGCCGCCAACATGGATCACAAATTCCGCCATGATCGGAATCCCTGGCAGGTTGGTTCCCAATCTCTCTCATCATCATTCTACACCGGCTTCCGATCACAAGCCAATCGAGGCGGCCGGTGACACGATTTGGTAAGAAAGCGGTGCCACCCGCATTCCGGTACAACCGCGTGTCCTTGCCCAGGGTGAAGTGAATCGATGTTCTTGAAAAGCCGTTGCCGTCGTCCCGAGATCATGGACCAACCCGACCTTGCGGCGGAGCGCCACCGCTGGGCGTTGCAGGGTTTGGCGCGCATCAATTATCTCAGCAGGAAGCGCGGGAATCCTTTGGCCTTCCCTACGCCAGCTGGCGGCCGAGATGGCACCGCGGCCTCTTCGGATCCTCGACCTTGCCACGGGGGGCGGCGATGTGCCGATCCGGCTTTGGCGGCGAGCCCGCCGGGCCGGCGTTGCCTTGCAGTTTGAGGGCTGCGACATGAGCGCCGTCGCCGTGGAACACGCTCGGTCAGCCGCCGCCCGAGTTGGGGCTGACGTGCGCTTTTTCGTCCACGATGTCCTGCGCGACCGGCTGCCGGACGGTTACGATCTCTTGACGTGCTCCCTCTTCCTGCACCATCTTGATGAGGACGAGGCCCGCGGACTGCTCGGACGCATGGCGCGAAAGTACCGGGCTCATGGTGCTCGTCAATGATTTGAATCGCAGTTTGGTCGGTTTCTTCTTGGCGCCACGTTGTAACCAGATTGCTGACGCGCTCCGACGTGGTCCACGTCGATGGGCCGCGTTCCGTTCAGGGTGCGTTCACAATCGCGGAGGCGCGAGCGTTGGCCGACAGAGCCGGGCTGAACGGCGCGACCGTGGTCCGCCGCTGGCCTTGCCGTTGGCTGCTGGCGTGGAGGCGGCCGTGATTCCACCGACGCTGACATTGGCGGAAGCCACGCGGCGCACCTGGCCGGTGATCGTCGTCGGGGCCGGCCCGGCGGGAGCATTGGCCGCACGGCAGATCGCATGCCGGGGGATCGACGTGCTGCTGGTGGATCGGGCGACGTTTCCGCGAGCCAAGGTCTGCGGCTGCTGCCTCGAGCGGCGCGGCGCTCGCAGCGCTGGAGACGGCGGGGCTCTCGGACGTCATCCACGGCAGCGGAGCGATGCCGCTCGAGCGCATTCGGCTGGCAGCGGGCCGCCGATCCGCGGAGGTCGCGCTGACCGGAGGCGCGGCATTGTCCCGCCGCTCTTTCGACGCGGCCCTTGTTACCGAAGCAGTACGCGCAGGGGCCGCCTTCTTGCCTGGCACATGGGCGAGCCTCGGTGCTCTTGCAGCGGAGAAGCGCGAAGTGTGCCTGCGGCACGCCGATGAGAAGATCACCGCGCGGGCAGCGCTGGTCATTGCGGCCGATGGATTGGGAGGAGGCGTGCTGCGCGCGGGAAGATCGCACTGTCGCCGCCGCAACTCGGCTCGCGCGTCGGCATCGGAACTCTATGGCAAGATGCGCCAGCATTCTATCGACCGGGGACGATTTACATGGCGTGTGGTCCACGAGGCTACCTCGGGCTGGTCCGGCTCGAAGACGGCACACCTCGACCTCGCTGCCGCCGTCGATGCGGCCTGGCTTCACGCGGCGGGTGGACCGGCGGCCGCCGCCAGAACGCTTCTCAGAGAGGCGGGCTGGCCGGCACCATCGCCGACTTGTGAGCTACCCTGGCAAGGAACTCCCGCCTTGACGCGCCGGCCGGCGCGGGTTGCCGCGGAGCGGCTTTTCGCGCTCGGCGATGCGGCCGGCTACGTCGAGCCGTTCACGGGAGAGGGCATGGCCTGGGCGCTATCCGCCGCAATCGCCGTGGCGCCATTCGCGGAACTGCGCAGTACACGGCTGGAATCCGGCGCTGGCGCGAGCTTGGACGCGCTGCTTTCGTCAGGTCGTGGTGCGCCGTCAGCTAGTCTGTCGTGCGGCGGCTTTCGTCCTGCGTCGGCCGTGGCTGGTTAACTCCGTCGTCATGACTCTGGCGCGTCTCCCTGGCCTGGCCCAGCCGTTCCTTCGCCGCCTATACGCTCCGCTGTCTCTTTCCCCGTAAGACTATACCCATGAGCCTCGCAATCCTTGGCCTCGGCACCGCTGTCCCGCAGACCCACATCCGGCAGGCCGACGCCTGCGCCATCGCCCGCTCCCTCTGTTGCCGCACAGATGAACATGAGACCTGGCTGCCGGCGATGTATCAGGGCACCGGCATCGGCACACGCCACCTGTCGCTTGGTGCCGACGTGGTCCGCGACGTGATCGAGGGTACTCGGCATAGCGGCTCGGCCTTCTTGCCGACCGGCCAACACGATGATCGCGGGCCAACCACCGGCGAACGCATGGCTCACTACGCAGAGGCCGCTCCGGTGCTGGCGCTCGCAGCTTCGAAAACCGCTCTCGCCCAGTCCGCACTGTCGCCGGAGTCGATCACGCATCTCGTCACCGTTTCTTGCACGGGCTTTCTCGCTCCCGGCATCGACGCCGCTCTGATCCGCGCTCTCGCACTCGCACCGACAGTGCAGCGGACAAACGTCGGCTACATGGGTTGTCACGGGGCGCTGAACGGCCTGCGCGTGGCCCGCGCTTTTGTGGACGCGGAGCCGAAAGCCCGCGTTCTGCTGTGCGCCGTCGAACTCTGTTCGATCCACTACCACTATGGCTGGGACCCGCAGAGAATGGTCGCCAACGCCATCTTTGGCGACGGCGCCGCGGCTGTCGTGGGAGTCGCGGATTCGAGCGGGCCGTCATCGGCATGGCGGGCGGCGGCATCGGGCTCCTGCTTGCTGCCCGATTCCGCCGATGCGATGACGTGGACGATCGGCGATTTCGGCTTCGAGATGACACTGTCGAAGCAAGTGCCGGGCCTGATCGCCAGGAACCTACGCCCATGGCTGGAACGCTGGTTGGCGGACAATGGGCGAAACGTCGGCGACATCCGATCCTGGGCGATCCATCCCGGCGGACCGCGCATCCTGGCCGCGGTGGAAGAAGCGCTCGCCCTGCCGGGCACTGCGACCGCCGCCTCACGGAAGGTGCTGGAGGCACATGGCAATATGTCGTCGCCGACGTTGTTGTTCATTCTGGAGGAGTTGATGGCGCGAAATGCTCCCCGGCCATGTGTGGCGCTCGGATTCGGGCCGGGGCTAACTGCGGAGGTGTGTTTAATGTGTTAGCGAGCCTTCCGCGTTAACGCGGGAGGCTCGCCATCCGGAGGCTCACGGCATTTTGCCCACCCGTTTCCTCTTGCCCCTATCCCCGCGATGCGGTATAGCCGGGTGGGATTTCGTCTCGGCTCAGGAGGAGCGGCAATGGCCATCCTGGAAGCGCGGGCTCGTCAAGTTCTATGGCCGTCGCAAGGTCGTGGACGGCGTCGATTTCGATGTCGATGTCGGCGAAATCGTCGGCCTGCTGGGGTCCAACGGCGCCGGCAAGACCACCAGCTTCCGCATGACCACCGGCCAGGTCACGCCCAACGCCGGCAAGATCACGCTCACCGGCAAGAATGTCACCTCCCTGGCCATGTACCAGCGCGCCCGCCTCGGTCTCGGCTATCTTCCGCAAGAGACGAGCGTTTTCCGCAAGCTCAGCGTCGAGCAGAACATCCTCGCCATTCTCGAAATGCAGCCGGTCTACCGCAGCCTCGGCCGGAGGCTCTCCCGCGCCGAGCGCTACCAGAAGACCGACGAGATGCTCGAGAAGTTCGGCCTCACGCACCTCCGCAAGAACAACGCGGCGCCGTCTTTCCGGCGGCGAACGGCGCCGGCTGGAGATCGCCCGCAGTCTCGTCTGCGATCCGCTGCTGATCCTCATGGACGAACCGTTCACCGGCATCGATCCGCTGACCATCGCCGACATCAAGGACATCATTCGCAAGCTGAGCCAGCAGGGCATCGGCATCCTCATCACCGACCACCAGGTGCGCGAGGTGCTGACCATCACCGATCGCAGCTACCTCATCAAGGGCGGCAAGGTCCGCACCCACGGCACGCCGCAGCAGATTGTCCGCGATCCGATCGCCATCGCCGACTACCTCGGCAGCGGCTTCTCCGATGACCGCATCAGCTCGGCACCTCCCCAGATCCAGGAAAAGCCTCGGGGCGAATCGATCGCGCTGGTCGTCGAGCAGGAGAAGGTACACCGCCTGGTCGATGCCCTGCGGACGGCCGAGTTCGAGAATGCGGCCCGCGAGTTAGTGCAGCGCGGTCCAAGCGTCATCCCGGCCTTGCTTGAAGCAATGGAGCGGCGCGACGTGGAAATGCGCCGCCGAGCGTTTGAGCTGGTGAGGTTCCTTCTCGGCGGAACGGCAGAGTTCGACCCGTTCGCGCCGGAGGCGCAAAGGCGGCAGCAACTGGCGATCCTGCGTGACGGCATGGCGCGTAAGGCGGGGTGAGTGTTTAGCCGCCCGTCTCGGACGGGCGCGGCTCCTGTGGAAAACCGCCCGTCCGAGACGGGCGGCTAAACGTCGCTTTTCCCTTGCCCACCAAACCTCCCGACGAGTACATTGACTTGAGCGCGACACACCGATCCGACCGGCTTCGCTCGATCGCGGAATGCTCTCCATGCTAACCACCAAGGTTCCTTGCCCCAACTGCGGCAAACATCTCAACCTGACCAGTCAGCCCGAAGTCGGCAAGCGGCTCCGTTGTCCCAAGTGCGGCTGTCCGTTCACGACCACCGCTGCCGACGTCGGCACCCCGATCTCTCCGGCCGACCCGCACCTGCCCAACGTGGAGCTTGCGCCATTGCCTCAGCCGAGCGCGGAGAGAGCGCTTCGGGACACCGCGGCATGCTGCTCGCCTTTGTCCTTGGCGGCCTGGTGCTCGTTCTCGGCGGGGCCGCGGGGTTGGCCATGTTCTTCGCCAATCGCGAACCGTCGTCGCCAGGGGAACAGACGGCGGACGCCAAAAAGGCGAACGACGATACCGCCAATCCTTCTCCGTCCACAAGCGGACCAACCGCCGGCCAGGGAGTGGACACAACTCTGCCTGTCGTCGCTCCGAAGGAGGAGGAGAAGCCGCTCACGTCGCTGCCGCCCGAAGAACAGGAGAAGGTCAACAAGGCGATCGGGCGCGGCGTTTCGAGCTTGCGGCAGAGGCAAGCGCCGGGTGGCTCGTGGGGCGGCGGCGAACACGTCGTCGGTACGACGGCGCTCGCCGGTCTCACACTTCTGGAATGTGGCGTGCCGCCCGATGACTTGGTCATGAAGCGCGCCCTGGCAATCGTCCGAAGCCAGGCGCCGAAGGACAAGTATACCTATGACATCGCGCTGTCCATCCTGTTTCTTGATCGCCTGGGCGATTCCAGCGATGAGGCCCTGCTCAAGTCGCTCGGGCTCCGGTTGGTGGCCGGGCAGACGCACACCGGCGGCTGGACCTACGATTGCGACAGAATTGATCCGCGTTACGAGGCACCGCTGCTCTACGTCCTGGAACAGACCAGGCCGCGCAACGCCCTGGAGCTGTTCGTCACCGGCAGCGAGAGCAAGCTTAACGTCGGCTTGATCGGCCTCGGGAAAGATGCCGCACTCCCTGATGAGCTCAAAGGCAAATCCAAGCTCGACGCCGACGCTCCCTTCCGGGGTGTGGTGGCTAGCGCCAGCAAGCTCGCGGTTGATCCGCCGCCCGGCGAGAGGAAGCAAACTCCGGCGGAAAAAAAGAAGGAGACCGAACGGCAGCGGGAAGTGCGATCGAAGCTGGAATCGCTGCCGTCTGCCTTGCAGAAGATCCCGTCGCTCATGCCGCCGTCGGCATCGAAGGGTCTGCCCACGAAAGATCCGCCGCCCCGGTACAAGCTGGACCGGACGGACAATTCCAACACCCAGTTCGCGATCCTGGGTGTGCTGGCCGCCGGCCGGCACGGCGTGCCGACGGACCGAGCACTGGGCATGATTGTGCAGCGCTTCCGCGTGAGCCAGAACCGCGATGGAAGCTGGGGCTACCTCTATGGTCAAACAGGGCGAGTGGCAGGCAGCACCGCCATGACCGGCGCCGGCCTGCTCGGCCTGGCGGTGACGCACGGCTTGACGGCGGGCGTGAAGTGGGAAGGCCTGGCCGCGAAGGGAATTCAGGACACGGGCATCCAGAAAGGACTGAACGCGCTGAGCCCACACATCGGCCGACCGATCGGCAAGAACACGGGCCCCAAGGTGCGGAAAGAGGTCAATCCATATTTCCTGTGGACGGTGGAGCGCGTCTGCGTCCTCTACGGTCTTCCGAAGATCGGCGACAAGGACTGGTACGCCTGGGGCGTGGAGCAACTCCTGGAAGTGCAAGCCAAGGAAGGCCAGTTCGAAAGCGGCGGCTTCCCCGGCTCGACGCCCGTCACAGACACCTGTTTCGCGCTCCTGTTCCTCAAGCGCGCGAACCTGGCGAAGGACTTGACGTCGAAGATCAAGAACAAGCTGGAGATTGTGATTGAGGACAAGTAGGGGGTGACTCCGCAGCGGAGGCGGAAGCGATGGTCCCAGGACCGTCGCTTTCGCCTCCGTTGCTCACCCGCGCTGGCCAGCTGTTTTTCGAGCCGGTCGGCGAGTTCGCGCAATTCCTCCACGGTCATCGCGAGGAGGTTTTCCGCCCGCGTTAGCTCGAGCTTGCGGAATCTCTCACGCTCTTGGACGCGCCCAACCAGGACGCCGCGTTCGACCGCGTCGTGCAGCATCGCATTCTGCTCGCGCCGGAAATTTGAGGCGTGCCTCGTAGCGTTCGCGTTCCAGGTCATTCTGGGTCAACATGCGTAACACTTCCATCGCTTTCTGGATCGGCGAGACTTGCCTCGACTCCAGCTCGGCCATATCTCGCTTCTTGCTAAGCGGCAAGATGATTGAAGTCTGGATAATCCCGAGATTGATCATGAGCCGGGCCCGGCCACCTGCGCTTTCAACCGGTTCACGAGTTCCTGCAACTGTTCCAACGGCATCACGAGCAACGTTGCCTCGGCCGTAGGCCCTACTTTGAGAGCGTCCTCATACGATTGCACACGCCCAATCAGGACGCCGCGTTCGACGCCGCGTTGCTCACCCTCCGCCCGCGCGTCGTGCAGCATCCCGGCCGCCCCACCAACAATCCCCAGTGGACGAGGTAGCGGCTGCAACCATCGAGGACGGAGCAAAGGAAGTAGAAGGTGCCGGCGATGTTGAGGTGACTGACATCGACGTGCCAGTGTTCGTGGGGTTGCAAGGGCTGCACGAAGCCGCTGCCTTTCTTGGTGGGCTTGGGCGCCTGCCCGGCCAGGAGTCCGGCGGCCTTGAGGACGCGGTAGACACTGGCCGGGCTGCGGGCGGCGACATCGGCATCGAGCATCATGAAGGTGAGTTGGCGATAGCCTTCGAGCGGCTGCTGGCGGGCAAAAGTCATGATGTTCTCCTTCTCGGCGTCGGTCAGCCAATGATCACGCGGCACCCAGGCGTTGTGCTCATTGACTTTGCCGAAGCGTACTTTCCAGTCGTAGAACTTGCTCGTCGTGATGCCGATCCAGGGGAGGAAGCGGGCCGTGGCGATCTCGGTTTTGCCGCTCCAGGAGCGCATCTTGACCGCCGTGCAGACGCTGCGTTTGCAACAGCGGTCGGTGTTGGAGTTCTTGTACCAAACCGTTCGAGCTCATCGGGCAGGGCTCTCATACCCTCAATTAGTCATTTGAGGTGAACGGTTACGGAAAAACGAGCTGCCCCCGATTTCCCCCGACGGAATGTTCTTGGAAGCGGCCGGCAAGGTCAAGCGACCGTATGATCCCTCGGGAGAGCCCGCGCCGCAATTTGGTTGGTAGCGATGACCTTTGCGCCATCGTTAATGCATGAATTTCCCAAACTTAGATTTCGCCGCCCCAGGGCCGCATAGACCGCTGTGTTGTCAAGTGCGCTTAGCTGTGGAGACCTGACCATGTTACCACGGAAGATCTGGTACATGGCGACGGCACTTTTGAGTGTGCCAGTCGTTTTGGCAGCGATCGCCTTGGCCTTGTTCGCTCTGCAAGGGGGCTTCGGGGGTGGCCATGGCGCCTATGATTGGCTGATTGGTGTCTTGGGACTCCCTGCGACTTTAATTCTTACGTTTGATCCAGGACTTGCGGAGGTATTCCATTCTGATCTTGTGGGGATAATCTGGTATCCCGCGCTTCTAAATCTGGCCGTGCTTTGGGGCCCGCTTGCAAGTTTCTTGTTCTTGCGGGCGCGATCCCGAACTGCGCCAAGACAATCAGGGTCAGTCGGACGTTCTTGCTGGTCCCGAAAACTCATTTCGCGGTTCAGAGGAGCGCGAATGAATGGCAATGAAGAGGAAGAAGAAAAAGGGACATCGCATTTCCCTGCTCTCCTGAAAGCCGCGGAGCAGCCCCATCGCACATTCTCACTGGCAGGGGCGATAGGTCAAACGGTAAAGGAAAAACGAACTGACACCGATTTTCCCCCCCGATTTTCCCCCGTGCCGCCACGCTAAGCCCAGTTGCTTTGAACCATGCCTGTGGCAAGCCGATGGCAAATCCAGAACTCGACTGAGATCAACAGGTTATGGCCGCCCGGTCGCCCGGCTTGCCAGTTCGAGGGGGTGGTATGTCCCGAAAATCGGGCCGGGTCGCCATGGGCGGTTGCCCTTAATGAAACGATGGCGCTGTCGTCCCAGTGTCGGAAGAACGGGACAGGGTCTCGCCGTCCGCAACATCAACACTGGAGGCTGTTTCCCTCGGCACCAGGTTCAGCTACTGATTCACAAGAACCATTTCTACTTCGATCGGAAGATCTCGCTGAGCACGACCTGTTCAATGAGGTTGCGGAAGCCGTCGTCGGTTCGCTTTAGCTCCTCAACGATTCGGGCAACCTTCGGCCGGTCCGTCGGCTCCATGCGTCGGCCGCAGGCGTAGGCGAGAAGCTTCTCCGTCAGCGTCTGCGCAAACTGGGTCCTTGCGCTCGACCAGGATGCGCTTCAAGCCCGCCAGGTCTTTGAACGCCTGCCCGCCCGGCAGCTCGCCGGCGGGGTCGATGGTCTGTCCCTTCTCGTACTTCGTGCGCCACGTGCCGATCGGGTCGAAGTTTTCCAGGGCGAAACCGAGCGGGTCGATCTTGCGATGGCAGGCGAAGCACGTCGGGTTTTCGCGGTGCCTGGTCAGGATGTCGCGGATCGACTTGGCCCCGCGGACGTCGGGGTCGATGGCCGGCACGTTGTCCGGCGGCGGCGCCGGAGGTGTGCCGAGGATGTTCTCCAGGATCCAGACGCCGCGGGTCACAGGTGACGTCTCGACGCCGTTGGCGGTGACGGTCAGCACGCTTCCCTGCCCGAGGAGGCCTCCGCGATTGGGGTCGGTGAGCTTCACGCGGCGGAAGAGGTGACCGTCCGCCGCAGGCACCGCTTCCTTCATGCCGTAGTGCCGGGCGAGGGGCCGATTCAAGAAGGTGTAGTCCGCATCGAGGAAACGAACGACGCTCTCGTTGGAGTCGATGAGGTTGCGGGTGAAGAGCTCCGTCTCTTTCCGCATCGCGCTTTGTAGGCTCTGGTCGTAATACTCTTCGAAGGTCGCACGGTCGGGCGGCATGTCGCCGAGGCTGCGAAGGTTGAGCCAGCTATCCAGGAACCCACGCACGAAGGCTTCCGAGCGCGGGCTGGCGAGCATCCGGCGGACCTGGGCGGTCAGCACGTCCGACTTCAACAGGTCGTCGCTTTTCGCCAGGCGAAGCAGTTCGGCGTCGGGCATCGTCGACCAAAGGAAATACGACAGCCTCGACGCAAGGGCGAAAGCGGTGAGGGGCTGCTTCTTCCCGGAGGCAGATTTCGGTTCGGGCTCGGCGAGGTAGAGGAACGCCGGCGAGCAGAGGGCGGCCTTGAGGCCGTCCTTCATGGCTTCGAAGGGAGTTTGGCCGGCCTTGCGGCGGCGATCGACCACGGCCATCAGGTGATCGACTTCCTCGGCAGTCGCCGGCCGACGGTAGGTGCGCGATCGCGAACGCTTCGAGGATTTCGCGGATGCGGCCGGCGTCGAAAGGCTTGCCGCCCAGCACCGCTGTTTGGCCCGCGGGCGGCCATTGCTCGATGAGCGGACCGCGGATCTGCACCTCGTGAATCCGGATGTGCGGCAACTGACCGTACTTCTGGCACATGATCCGCGTCATCACGATGCCGCCGCGCATCTTCGCCTCGGGCGCATCGGCCGGGAATAGCGACTTGTACTGGCGATAGATCTTGCGCATAGGCGTTCCGCACACTGTTCATGCCGTTGGGGAACACGAAGCGCGGCGTGTGCCCTGCATCCAGCCAGACCTTGAAGGTGTACCAATCCGGTTCGCCGTCCTTGACCACGGTCTCGCCGAGCAGCGGCTCGATCGGCTGCGGATCGTGCAGCGGGCCCATCTTGTAGTTGCCCGGCACCACGCCGAGACGGAACGGCATGGCCGGATCCATGGCGAAGATCGCCGGGTCGTAGGGGTTCTTGCGGTTCTTAGCCTCGGCCTTCACCTTGATCTCGTAATAGCCGTCGTGCTGTACGCCCTTGGCGAAGTCCAAAAGCGGAGCGTAGGAACCTTCGTGCTTGTCCGCTGCGACGTATGACTCGTACACGCACAGGTAGCGGAAGCCGAACACGACCTCATGCGAGGCGCAGTTCGGTCTGCTGCACGAAGTGGCCGTTGAACTTCCACGACTGCTCGCTCGGCCGGTCCTGTGCCGCAAAAGCCTTCTCCACCACCTGGTCCGCGGCGTCGAGGTACTGCGACAGGAGGTACGCCGACGTCTTGAGCGTGTCGCCGACGTTGTCGAGGTGATCGACGGTCTGGTCGCGCGGGAACTTCGTGGTGGGATCGAACATGGTCATGTTGATGCCGAAGAGGTCGCCGACGGTGTTCATGTACTCGCGTCGGTTCAGGCGGCGCAACACGGTCCGGCCGCCGGTGCTGGCCAGTCGAGCCTGGGCATCGGCGGCGGCCCGGGTGAGTTCAGCGACGGCGGCTTTGCGCTCTGTCGGCGGAGGGCTGCTTCGCTTTCTTGGGGGGCATCTCGCCGAGGTTGAGCTGATCGACGATATCGTTCAGGAGCGTCAGCGCATCGGCATTTGCGGCCGGGAGCGTGAGCTGGTCGAAGCGGCGGTCGGTCTTCTGGACCGTCGGCCCATGGCACTTGATGCAGTAGGCAGTGAGGAACTCGTGGACCTTCTTGTGAGCAGGCGGCACCGCTTCGGTTTTCTGCGGCGCGGGCTCCGCGGCATAGGTCGAAACGGCGGATCTGGAAGGGCCGAAGCAATAGGCAACGACCGCGGCGGCGGCCGTGGCCAGCGCGGCGAGGATCGTCAGGCGGCGGGATGTCATCTCAGGCGGTCTCCAGGCCGGTGAGGGTGCCGGTGCTCGTGCCGAAGCGCTTCGTCTCGACGCCGAAGCGTTGCAGCATGCTGAGGTAGAGGTTGCAGAGCGGAACGCGCGTGGCGGCAGACTGTGGGAAGGCCTTGTGCTTGCCGTGGCGGAACCCGCCGCCGGCGAAGATGACGGGCAGGTTGTTGTTGGTATGCGCGTTCGCATTCCCCATGCCGCTGCCGAACACCACCATCGTGTGATCGAGCAGGGTGCCGTCGCCGTCTTTCACGGCCTTCATTTTGCCGAGGAAGCGGGCAAACTGCTCGGTCTGGTATTTCTCGACCTTCAGCAGCCCGTCGAGGTTCTCCTTCACTTGGCCATGGTGGGAGAGGGCGTGGTATTCCTTGCGGACGCCGAGAGCGGTGGTGCGGAAGTCCCCGCCGACTTCAAGGGTGGCGATGCGCGTCGAGTCGGTTTGCAGGGCGAGGACGATGAGGTCGTAGATCACGGGCAAGTCGGAGACCATCCCCGTGTTCTGCGGCTCCTTCATCTCGGGCTTCGGCTTGGGCACATTCTCCCACTTTTGGCTCAGTTGCAGCTGCTTCTCGACGTCACGGACGGAGTTGAAGTACTCGTCGAGCTTCTCGCGGTCGCGGCGGTCGAGCTTCTTCTCGAGCGCTTTGGCATCGCCGTGGACGGCATCGAGGATCGAGCCCTGGAGAAGGAGCCGGTCGGCGGCTTTCTCGCGGACCTTGGCGTCGTCGGTGACGAAGAGCTTGCGGAATAGTTCGCGCGGCGTGGGGATGGGCGGAATGCGCGTGCCGGCTCGGTTCCAGCACATCATGCAGCCGCCGTGGATGCCGTCCTCTGAACCGACGGCGAGCGAAGGAAATCGGGTGGCACCGCCGATGGTCTCCGCCGCCCGCTGATCGACGCTGATATTACCTTCGGGCATTCCCTTGGCGTCCGAGGTGCGAACACCGCTGAGGAAGGCGTGAATGGCGAAGTGGCCGCCCTTGATGCCATGGTCGAGGCCGGAGAAGAGGGTGATATCCCGGCGCAGCGGTGCGAGCGGCTCCAGCAGCGGAGGCAGCTCGTAATCCGCCCCTGCGTTCTTCGGAAAGAACGTGGGGGCGACGAAACCGAGCATGTTGCCGACGCAGACCATGCGCATATTGCGGGCCGCGCCGACGGCCTTGCCGGGCTCGGAGCCGAGTGCGAGGCCCAAGCGTAGAGCCCGGGGCGACAGCGATTCCAAGAGGGGCAGCGAGATGGTGGCGCCGGCCGATTTCAGGAAGAACCGGCGATTCATGCGGTTTGGCTGGTTGTTCATGGGATCGTTTCACTTCCCTCATTGCGTTCGGCAGAAACGACGATTATGCGGCGAGCCCGCAGTGCCAAGCAAGGGCGAGCCCACCGTGCGCTCGCCGGTGCTTGCACTGCGGGCTCGCCGGACTGGTTCCGGTCCTTCCGTCATTCTTTCCGTACGTTGTCAGCATAATCTCTCTCAACACAATCAACCAGGGAAAAGGCTTCAGGTTTCGAGAAGAAAAGGGAGATCGTAGATTATTGGGAAACGCTCAGGCGGCAGGAACCATTTTCTATTCGGTCACGATCGCGGAACCGGGCGGCCGGACGGTGACACTGGCGCTTGATAGTTCCAACGATTTGACGAGCATCAGCGATGCCGACGGCGGTGTGCGAACGCTGACCTATGACACCGAGCATCAGGTGACCAGCGACCAGTGGTCGCCGTGGAATTCCACCTTCACCCATGGCAGCGTGCGCCGGCGTACACGATCCTGGCGTCGGCCGACAACGGAGAGAATCGGGCCGGGTCGCCCTGGGAGTTGCCTCCCAGGGCGACCCGGCCCGATTCTTCCCTGCGCTAGGTTAGCCTTCAAGAAAGGACAGGCTCAGCCACCTTGGCCGACGCACTCGGTAGAGCGAATTGGCGATGCGTATCCAATGTCGCTGAATGAGGTCGAAAGAAACCGTAGACCCACCGCCCAAGGCCGATCGACCATTGATCCACGGCGATATACATGAGCCCGGCCGCACCTAATGACGTTGTCACTACCGCCACGAAAGACAGAACGACGGCGCAATCATACGAGAGAAGCAAGGGCCCATGCAGCCAGAGGAATAGATGACACCCCAGCGAACAGAGGATCGGCAGGTGCAGGAGATACAGGGGGAAAGAGACACGGCCTAACCAGATCAACGATCGGCGTTCGAACAGCCGGATCCAGCATGGACAGTACAGCCCCACCCCAATGACCAGCAGAGCCGCCGCTGTCCTGAAGTCCTTCTGCCTCTTCGCCAACACTTCCGCGAGCCGGCCACTCAGCCACTCAGGTTGAATGCTTGCCAGGCACAGTCCGCCCACCAGGATGATCGTGCCCAAAAAAGGTCCAAGGCTCCTCTGTCGGCCGGTTCGAGACATCGTCACGAAGACATCGCACAGGGCGACGCCGGCCAGGAAATCCAGGTACATCCTCCAGTAGCGGTGGAGCACGGCTCCGAGGATCACGTACAGCAGCCATCGGCGGCGCAAGCGGCCAGCCAATGCCAGGAAGGCGAAGACGAAAAGCGAGCCGTACATCTCGACGCCCATGGTCCAGAGCACGACGTTATGGGTATGCTCGTCGTCGTAATCGACATACACGCCATAGGCGCCTTCTTTCAGCGCCTCCGTGAAGCTCGGGGCGAAATCGTAGAGCGTGCCGAGCCAGGGATGAGGCTGGCGGTCGGGTGCCCTGGCGACAATTTGATGGGCATAGGCCCCCCACCACATCAGGAGGAAGGCGACCAGGACGGAGACAAAGATCGAAGGAGTGAGGCGAAAGTAACGGCGTACCGCAGCGCCGGCCAAACCGTCCGAGCTGGGCCGCTGGAAGAACCCGATGCTCAGAACCACGCCGCTCAGGACAAAGAAGACCCGAACCGCAAAAGCGCCGTCATAGGTCACCCGGAGCGGTGACTGCGTGATGACACTCAAGAGTGGTGTAAGCGTGCTGCGAGGCTGAAACGCAGCGGGCCAGAAAGCCACGACAAGGTGACAGAAGACCACGCAGAGGGCGGCCACGCCGCGAATGGATTCCAGTGCAAGAAGCCGATGAACAGGCTTCGGCGCGGTGCCGTCTTCCTGGCGATGAGACAAAGCGCCGGTCTTGACAATCGCAATGCGATTGCCGGACGGAGACAGGGCCTGGAGGGAAGGAGCGATGGACAAGGCTCCCGATCGGGCGATGTCAACGGCTTGTCACCACAGCCGGTTTCCCTTCCGATGCGCCTCCTCGCGCAAGAAACAGGCGGTTTGGCGATGGCAAAGTTATTTGCCGCCGCCTCAATGCTCAAGCCATCGAGACAATCCGCACTATCGGGACAATTATGCACTCTATTTGCGAGGTGGGACGGGATTGGGAACGCGGGGTCGCCGCGGGCGCAGTCTCTTCGGCTATGCCCTAATGAGCAACCACTTTCACTTGCCCCTACGGCCCCGGCAGACCACCCGGAAACCCCACACGTAGGCCGTGGCAACTGGACCAAGGCTCCATGGAACGCAGCTGCCAATAGGATTCATTTTCGACCCTGATGATGTGCGATCCAATCATTCTTGTCTTTTCCGATCCCCGGCGCTTTTTTCTTCGTTTCTACTCTAGAAACACTCCGAATAAGAGCCGAAATCAATCAATTCCTTCACATTTGGCTCGGCTTTCATTTCATCATTATTTCTTCACGAAACATAAACGGTTAAGTAGTTGTTTCGACGTTTTATTTGCTGTAACACTAGCTCTCTCGCCAGGCATTCGATGAATGGTTTCCTGCCCATTTCGACCTACCAAGTTAGGACGCCACAACGAGGGAATCCAATGATTGAAATCCAGTGCAGCGTGGTCGGCCAACCGGGTCGTGAGAAGTTTCCGAAGGGGCGACGGCCGGCCACTCGATTTGCCCTGACCAAGTTCCTGCTCGCCCTGCTCGTGGTTCTCGGCAGCGGCGGAGTCGCCCGCGCAGACGTGGACCGCCACGGCCAGTGGCAATTGGAGCACAGGCACTAATTGGAGCGGCGGAGTCGCCCCGACCAGCGGCACCACGACGAGCCTGATTTTCGGCGGCACCGCAGCGACTTATACCGCGACCGACGACATCGGCGGAGCCACCTTCACACTGAACTCCCTAACCATCACAAATACGGGCACGACGATGATCGCGGCCAATGCCCCGGCCGACACGATCACTTTCGGTGGTACGACACCCGCTCTGAGCTTGAGTGCGGGCGCCGGGGCGGCCACGGTGTCGAACGGTCTGGTATTCTCGGCTGCCACCACGATCACGAATAACAGTTCTAACTCGCTCACCTTGAGCGGCGTAATCACCGGCACTGGCGCAGTGACCGAGGCCGGAACGGGCACGTTGGTGCTTACGGCAGCGAATACGTACACGGCGGCGACTAAGATTAACGCCGGCACCATGCAGCTCAATTTCGCGGCAGACGGCGCGCCTGCGAGCAACATCCTTTATAACGGCGTCACCCCCGCGGCACTAACGCTCGGCAGCGGCACCCTGGCGGTTGTCGGCAACAGTTCCTTGACGAGCGGCCAGACTCTCGCTGGCTTGACGCTGTCAGGGAGCGGGGAACTCTCCGTCACTTCCGGAACCGGAGCGGGTAGCACCTCAGTCACCCTCAACGCAATCACCCATGCTTTGGGGACGACGGTCGACTTCACGCTGACCAATCCGGGAACCGGCACGGCCTCCATTGGCACCACGACCGTCAACACAACAACGGGTGCGGCCAACATCCTTGGGGGTTACGCCACGGTGGCCGGCGGCGGCTGGGCGGTCACCGGCACTGGCTCCGGTCCGTTCAACGTCACGGCACTGGCCGCCGGCTCCTACTCGAGCACATTCACAGCCAACACAGATGTGAACATTGCCACCAGTCAGTCCCCTTCCGCATTCACCACGGTCTCTACGTTACGTTTCAATCCGGCCTCGCCTGCGGCGCTTACCCTGACGCTGACCGGAGTAAACACCCTGAATCTTGGCGGCATTCTCGTTACGCCCGCCGTTGGCGCAAACGTTACGAAGATCACGGGTGGGACTAGCATTGGCGCCACGACGGGGCAGGACTTGATATTCCAGCAGTTCAACACGACGACCTCGCTCACGGCGAGCGAGCTCACGGTTGCTACGCCCATTGCCACGGCATCTGGCCAAAACGCCATCAAGGCCGGGCCAGGCATGATGGTCGTCAGCAGCACCACCAATACCACGACTTTCCTTGGGAACTGGGACCTGAATGGCGGCGTGCTGCAAGTCGGCGCCGTTACAACCGTGGGAGCTACGTCGGCTACCGTCACCTTCAACGGCGGCACCATTAATCTCACCGCAACCTATAGTCCCGGAACCGACCTTCAAAAGTGGACCTTCGGGGCCGGCGGCGGTACCGTCAACATCAGTTCCGGCATTACAGCCACCCGGACGGGCGGCTCGCTCTTTGGCAGCGGCACCATGACCCTGACCGGCCCGGGGTTATTGGCGGTCGGCAGCGACACGTCCACCTTCACCGGAAGCACGGTGGTCAACGCGGGCACGATACGCTTTACCAGCAGCCAATTCGGTTCGGCCGGCAACATGACGATTAATTCCGGCGGCACCTACCTGATTGACGACAATGCCACCAACGCCAATTGGGGTTTCGCTACGGGTTCCATCTTGACGCTGAACGGCAGCGGCACCGGTAGCTTCGGTGCCTTCGGCCTCGAAATGCAAGGCAGCACGGGCCAGGGACCGCAATCGACCTTCAAGAACAACATCGTTTTGCAAACCTCCAGCGTATTTACGCCGACGAATGGGACCTTCCCGGTAGAGCTTATCCTAGGTGGAACGGTGACGGGGCCCGGCAACCTGACCATGAACGGCAACGGCACGCTCGTTCTGAAAAATGCCGGGAACACCTACGGTGGCGCCAACGGCACGACAACCGCCGCCGGCGGCGGCTTCCTTACCCTGGGCGTTACCAACGCTTTGCCGACCAGCACGTCGCTGATCCTTGGGAACTCCTCGTCCAGCGGCACTTTCGACATGGCTGGATTCAACCAGACGATCGCCGGGCTCTCGATAGGCACGGGTGCGTCGGCTGCGAGCCAGGTCATCGGCAGCAGCCTCAACAGCGGCACGCCCAACACCATCACATCCACCCTGACTTTCGCCGGCAACGCCACGGCCTCTACCTTCGGTGGCACCATCCAAGACACGCTTACGGTTACCTCGGTCACCAATGTGACCACCACCGGCAATCAAATGGTCGGCCTCGCTGTCAGCGCAGGGAGTCTGACGCTGGCTGGAACGAGCAACACCTACAGCGGCGGAACCTCCGTCACAGGCGGCACACTGAACATTGCCGCCGACGGCAGCTTGGGCAACCCATCGACCAGCACCACCATCAACGGCGGCACGCTTCAGTTCGGCGGCAGCTTCGGCCTTGTCAGCACCCGCAACATCCTTTTGGGGACGACGGGTGCCATCGATACTCAGGCCTTCAGTGCCTCAATCGCCGGCGCCATCAACGACCTGACCACCGGCGGCGTCCTGACCAAGATCGGCTCCGGCACCCTAACGCTGACCGGTACGAACATGTACTCCGGCGGCACCGTCGTCACGCCGGCACGTTGCAGATCGGCGGCGGCAGCACCAGCGGGTCGATCATCGGCAACGTGACCAACAACGGTACGATTGCCTTCAATCGCTCCGACAATGTTGTCTTTGCCGGCAACATCAGCGGAGGCACGTTCGCCCAGAATGGCACCGGCAGCGTCGAGTTAACAGGCACGAACAGCATGACGGCGGTCAACGTCAATACCGGCACGCTGATTGTGCATCCCAGCAGCGTCGGCGCCGCTTCCGTTGCTGTGGCGGTTGCCGACAGTGCAGCGATCACATTCAAAGCCGGCAGCACCAACACGGTCGGCACTCTCACGCTCGGCTCAGCCACGGGCGTTAGCAACATCACCTTCGGCCTCAACGGCGATCCGTCCACACCTGTTCTCGCCGTCGCCTCCAGCAACGGCTTCACCAACAATACCTCGTCCAACACGATCATCAACATTACGAACACGGGGACCCTGACGACTGGCCTGAAGCCGCTGATTTCTTTTGTGGGCAGCGTGCAAGGAACCGGCGGCCTCAACGACTTTACGCTGGGTTCGGCCCCGCCGCGCGTCGTGGCCACCCTCGACCTAGGTGTTGCGAATTCTCAGCTGATCCAGCTCAATATCCAATCCATCAACACGATCACGTGGACCGGCGCGGCCGACCAGACGACCTGGGACATCGGCACGGCGCAAGCCGATGGCTTCAGCCCCGCAACCGGCACGGCGAACTGGAAGCAGACCAACGGGGCCCAAACGACCGTTTACCTCCAGCCGGTCGGCAGTCCCGGCGACACGGTCTTCTTTGACGACACCGCGCCTACAAACGCTCGGGCGGTGACGTTCAGCGCGGCACTGAATCCCAGCGCGATGACTGTCACCATCGGCACCGCCGCGGGGCATGGCTACTCGTTCGGCGGCACGGGCAGCATCGCCGCCGGCATGCTCACGATCTCCGGCGGCGGCGCCAATACGAACGGGTCCATCGTCCTGTTCACCAACACCGGCGGCAACACCTTCACCAACCTCAACATCAGCGGCGGCACGACGGTGCAGTTCGGCGACGGGACGAACACCAGCTCCCTGTCGGGCGCCGTAAACCTGGCCACCAGCTCCGACACTCTGATCTTCAATCCGGGCACCGGCGGCACCACGTTCGCCGGCAACATCACCGGCAGCGGCCTGGTGCAGATCGCCGGCATGAACACAACGGTATTCACCGGCACGGGGAACACCTACGGCGCCGGCACCACCATCAACGCCAATAGCACCCTCCAGATTGGCAATGGTTCGAGTTCCGGCTCGTTGCCCTCGTCGGGAGGGCTCGTGAACAACGGCACGCTGGTTTTCATGCCCGGTTCGCTGGGACTCACCTATAACGACACGATCAGCGGCACAGGGTCGGTACAGGTCACCGCCGCCGCCCCCCCTACTACCGTGACACTCGGTGGAGTCAATTCCTACCTGGGCGGCACGACGATCACCAGCGCCATCCTGTCGGTGAGCAGCCTGGACGTGGGCGGCAATCCCAGCGGCATCGGCAAGTCCTCAAGCGACCCGGGCAACCTCGTCATCAACGGCGGTGCGCTCCGGTACACTGGCCCGGGTGCGACGACCGATCGCCTGTTTACCGTCGGTCCCAACGAGCGCCACGATTGATGGGTCAGGCACGGGCAACCTAGTTTTCTCCGGCACGGGTTCTCTGGTCGTCAACGGCACGACGCCCACGTTGACCCTGACAGGCACGGACCCGGGGACCTTCGACCCCACCATCGTGGACCCAAGCGGCGGAATGACCGCTCGTCAAAAGCGGCACCGGCACCTGGATCCTCACCGCCGCCAACACCTACTCCGGCGGCACCACGCTCCAGGGCGGTGTCCTCACCGTCAGCTCCGACGCCAACCTGGGCAGCGGCAACCTGATCTTCACCGGAGGCACGTTGCGGATCGATACCTCCAGCGGCACGGCCTTCACCTCTTCGAAGAACGCCGCCATGACCGGCGCGGGGACCATTGACGTGCCCAGCACCGCCAACGCGGCCACCCTGTCTGGTCAGATCTCGGGCAGCAGCGCGCTGACCAAGACCGGCAGCGGCACGTTGATTCTGACGGGGAACAATAACGGCTTTACCGGCGGCACGACAATCAACGGCGGCACCCTCCAGATCAGTGCCCTCGCTAACATCGGCGCGGCATCGGCAGCGAATACGATGACGTTCAACGGCGGCACGCTGCAGTACACCGGGGTGGTTACCTACACGGCGGGAGACAATGGCTGGATCTTTGGGTCCGGCGGCGGCACGATTGACGTCAACAACCTGACAATTACGCGGCAGGGCAAGGACCTGAGCGGCAGCGGCAATCTCACCGTTAACAGCTCCGGGGGGACAGCAGGAATCCTGGCTATCGGAAGCAACAACGCGCCGAATTTCACCGGCAGCGTCGTCGTCAACTCGGGCGCCACGCTGCGGTTCACCTCCAATGACATTCAGTCGGCAGCGGGCCTGACGGTGAATGCGGGCGGCACCTACTTGATCGAAGACAACGCCACGGCGAACTGGGGTTTCGTCGGCGGCGCGGTATTGACGCTGAACGGGACCGGTGCCTCCGGCACCGGTGTCGGAGGCACGGCCGGCGCTTTCGGCCTCATCGTCCAGGGAACCACGACAGGCCCGGTTTCCACTTTCACCGATGCCATCGTTTTGCAGACCGACAGCCAGTTCACGCCCGTCAATAGCGGCACAATCAACGCCACGTTGATCCTCAGCAATACCGTGAGCGGGCCGGGCAACCTCATCAAGACGGGGTCCGGCATTCTCATCCTCAAGAACGGCGGCAACACCTACGGCGGCGCGCAACGGAACGACGACTATCGAGGAAGGCACGCTTGCTATCGGCATTGCCAACGGCCTGCCGACCAGCACCTCGCTGGTTTTCGGCAGTGCCACCACGAACGGCACCTTTGACCTGGCCGGATTCAATCAAACGATCGCAGGCCTTTCCGTGGCCGCGGCCGCGACCGCGAACGCTTCCAGTCAAATCATCACCAATAGCAGCAGTACCACGACCAGCATGCTGACCTTCACAGGCAATGCCACGGCGTCCACCTTCGGCGGCACCATTCAGGATGGCAACAATCCCGTGGTGCTCAATGTCACGGCGGGCAGCCTTACGCTGACTGGGGCCAATGCCTACAGCGGCGGCACAAAGATCAACGGCGGCACGCTGCTCGTTGGGAACACGATCAGCGGGCAGCAGTCGGCCACCGGCAGCGGCCTCGTGACTGTCGGCACCGGTACCGCGGCAAGCGGCACTCTCGCCGGCGGCAACGGCAACGGCGCGCCTGGCTCGACCAACGGCGTCGGCATCGGCACCACCGATCCTCAGGTCACGTCGATCGGGGGCGGTTCGGCGAACGGCTCGACAGCGCCAACCACCGGTCTGGTCGGTGGGACCCTTAATATCAAGGAAGGCGGCACGGTGTCCCCGGGCGTCGGCTCCACGTTCGGCATACTGACGATCAACGGCAACGCGACTTTCAATGCCAACACGGGCAGCAGCGCTCTGAACATCAAGATCAGCACCACGGGCAACGATGTGCTGGTGTTGACTGCGGGAAATAACCTGACGTTCAACACCAGCAACGGCAACAAGATCACGCTGAATGTTTCAACCGCCGACAGCAGTTTCGTCAACGGCCAAACGTACTACTTCACCATCGCCCAGGTCAGCGGGGCGGGGTCGATCTTCCAGAATACCAACAACATCACTTCCGGAGCGACCTTCGATCCCACGCAGTTCAACATCGTGTCCACTCTGTCAGGACTGTCGGTGGCGGTGGACAATTCCGCCAATCCCCAGAGTCTGCGGCTGGTCTACACGCCTACGTCGGCCGTTCCCGAGCCGTCGCAAATCCTGCTGCTGGGTGTTCTGGGCATCGGTGGACTGAGCGGCTGGTTGCGGCGGCGCCGGCCAAAAGTGTGAGCGCATCGGATTCCAAGTATGCGTTCAGGAGGCGGAAGGCATGTCCCTCCGCCCCTGTTTTTTCAGGCTCCCTAGAGGAATGCGCGGCTTCCGCCCTCAATTGCTCTCACTCCATACGGAGATGGTGACCTCATGCGTAGTTCTGCCCGGTCTGCATTCACGCTAATCGAACTGCTCGTCGTCATTGCCATCATCGCCGTCCTCATCGGACTCCTGTTGCCCGCTGTGCAAAAGGTCCGGGAGGCGGCCGCGCGGAGTTCCTGCTCCAACAACCTGAAGCAAATCGGCTTGGCCGTCCACAACTACGCCTCGGTTAACAACAACTGTTTTCCACCTTCCTACGTCGGCAGCGGTACGAGTGCTCCCACCGCCGCCCAGGCACAATTGCTAGGCGGGAATGGGACGCGCTCTGTCTTCATGTTCATTCTTCCGGATTTGGAGCAAGGCAACATCGCCAAGCTCTACGACCCGACGCAAAACTGGGATGTGCAACCCACGGTCTACCAGGTGCCGATCAAGACCCTGCAATGCTCCTCGGCACCAACTTCCCACCTTGTCTCCACCGGCAGCGCCACCAACGCAGCTACCTCCGACTACAACGTCATGGATTCCGTCGTCACTTCCAGTCCGAGCGGCGTATGCCCAGGGCCTGATCCCTTACGTCTACACCAGCACGAGTGCCAAGGGCCTTTTGCAGGCGAATCAGCAAACGCCGATGATCGCTGCGACGGATGGTCTCACGAACACTGTGCTGATTGCGGAGGATGCCGGACGTCCAGACCTGTGGGGGCCAAAAGGGCCCGTTAGTGGAACGACCGACGTCTCGGGGGCGGCGTGGGCCGATGAGCTAGGAACATACGCGCTGCACGGTTGGCAACCAAACAACCCGGCCGGCGCCGGGGAGGGCGGCCCCTGCGGCGTCAACTGCTCCAACGATAATGAGATTTTTGGCTTCCACACTGGCGGCGCCAACGTCGTCTTCGGCGATGGCTCCGTCCACTTCCTCAGCAACAATATCGACATAGGCATCCTGGCTGCGCTCACGACCAAGAGCGGTGGCGAGGTGCTCAACAGCAGCGATTATTAGCGAGAATCGGAAAAATCCGGGGCAATCGGGCCGGTTCGCCCTGGGCGGTCACCTACCCAGGGCGAACCAGCCCAATTCTCTCCGGACGGCAAAGGGGGCTTTCCCACCTTATGACCGGTCGGCCCACCTGCTGTCAGGGGCGATAGTAGCCGGCCCGCATGACGCTCTGGCTGTAAGCCGCCCCTGAATAACCGGCGGCGGAATAGCCGCCGTACATGGCGGGGGAGTAATTACGGTAGCTGGTGGACCCATAGGCGCCGTAGCCGCCAACCCCGGTGGTCGAGCCATAGTGCTGGACACCGCCGGCACCGACGGTGGTCTCGCCCGTGTGGTGGTACGCGCCGTACGGGCCGGCCGCGGTCGTCGAACCGTAGTGGGACACGCCGGAGGGGCTCACCGACGTGTAGCCCCTGTGAAATGCACCGTAGGCGCGGACCGGTGAGGAAGTCGCCAGCATCAGCAAAGCGGCGATGGCTGCCGAAGGTAGGATCTTTCGCATCATGATGTGCTCCTGTGTTGAATGGAGGTCTCAATTGCACGGCGTAAGGACTGTCCCGGCAAGGACTGCACGCCCTTCGCTTCTATGCTCAGAGCGTTCGGAAACAATGACGGAGCGTGTGCGAAGACTGGGCGAGGAGACCTCGCCCCTACAGCGCAACAGTGGTAGGGGCGAGGTCTCCTCGCCCAGCCCAACCGATGCAACGTCATTTCTTCCGAACGCTCATAGAGCGTGCGACCCGAATTACAAACCTTCCCAGGCGGTTAGTATGGCGTCCTGACAACGCTGGCCGAACGGGTCGCGCTCGCACTTCCGGCGGCCGAGTAGCCGGCGTAGGTGGACGGCGAGTAAGTCCGGTAGCCGCTGCTTGATGCCGACGCGCTGCCGTAGGCGCCGGACGCCGTGGTACTGCCGGTGTGTGTCGCCGTGCCGCCGGCAGCCGTGGTCGAACCGGTGTGGCTGGCGGACCCATAAGGGCCGGACGCCGTGGTCGAGCCGTAGTGCTGGACACTGCCGGTGGGGCTGACGGATGTGTGGCCGGTATGTACCACGCCGTAGGCGTGTGCCTGCGATGCCGTCAGCAGCACCAGCAGGCCGGCGCTGAGGGCGGGGACAAGGATCGTTCGCAACATGATGTGCTCCATTGTGGGGTAATTGGTTCTGACGTTAGTTGCTGCTCGCTTGGCGACTCACCTGACCCGCTTCATCTTGATTTCCTTGTCGTCCGGCAGCGGTTTGCCGTTCACCATCCGGTCGACGAAGTGGAGGGACAAGTGATCGGCATCGATCTTCTTCACGACGTTCGTCGCGGTAACCTTGGTGCCGTCGGCCATCGTGGCGGTGACGGCGACCTTCCATCCCTTCTCCTCCTTGGTCCAGACGCCCTCGGCGAAGCCTCCGTTAAAGAGGAAGGACCACGCCCGCACCTTCTTGATCGTCGGGTCCCAGCCGAGCCACTGCGTGCCGCCGCCAACGGAGATGTCTTTCATGGTCAGGTCAAAAGTGCTGACGATGAAATTCCCCTGTTCGGCCCAGGAGTAGGAGAACCTGCTTCCTCCTCCCTTCTCCGAATCTTCGGCCCAGTTGCCGATGAGGAACGCCACGTCTTGTAGATGCTTGGCGTTGGAGGGCGGGACCGCGATGGCCTCGCGCACGCTCTCAAAGTACCACTCGCCGTCATGCTTTACCCAAACCACGGTGTAGCGGGCGGCAGAAGGCGGGGCGTCGGGAATGACAACTTCGGTCGTGCCGTCCTCCAGCGCAAGGGTGGGACTGACCACGCGCAACGAAGCGATACGGATGAAAAGCTTGGCGCCCTTTACTTCGGTGAAGAGCTTCTTGTAGGACTCCTCGATGGCCTTGCGCCCCTTGAGGTGATTGCCTTCCTGGTCCACGACATCGCCGCCGGGCGTGAAGAAGGCGGCCATCGCCGCGGCGTCGCCCTTATTGAACGCCTCCACGAATGCCTGTGCCCTCTTCATCAAGACATCTTCTTCCGGGTTCTTCTCCGGGGCCTTCCGAGCCGGGGGCTGAGTCCACGCCGGAAGCGTGACCAACAGGGCCAGGCCGAGGATTGCCAGGGTCAATCGTTGTCTCATTGCCATTTCCTTTCTGCTCAGGCGACTTGTTGGTCAAAGGTCATGCTTTGACGATATTCAGTTCGTTGGTTAGTAGTGCGACTCTCATTTCAACACCGATCACTCCGCTGATTTCATGATGCCGCGGGCCTTGTGGAGCTCTTCCAAGTCGGCGGCGCCCAGTTTCACCGGCCCGACCTCGATGACAACTTTCTGGATCTTGCCGGTGAACTTGTTGTCGCCCTCCTTGTAGTCGTCCGTCACCGGCGTCTCGCCATCCAGGCCGACGTCCGCGCCTTCATCGGCCGAGAAAATGTTGCCCTGCGTGCGGTCGATCCGCCCTTCGGCGACCTTCTTGCCGTTGACGAGGATGCGTGCCCGTGCCGCCCTTGCCCAGGCCGCCGCCGTCGTAAGTGAATTCGTAGCGGATCGTCGCCTTGCCCGCGGGCAGGGCCTTGGCGGCGGCAACCTTGTACGTCTTCAGACCGAGGAAGTTGTAGGCGTACATCGGCTTGCCATCCTTCAGATACAGGCTCCAGCCGCCGAATCGGCCCGCCTGGGCGAGGATCACGCCATTGGCGCCGCCCTCGGGAATCTGCACCTCGGCGGTGATGGTGTGCGAGCGGTTCTTGGTGTTGATGAAGACGTTCTCCGTCATCCCGATCATGCCCTCGTAGACCGTCAGCGACGTGCGGCCGCCCATCAGGTCGGGACGCCCGACGAGGGTGGCGTTAAGCCGCTCGAGCATGCGATCATCGAGCGGCAATACCTGGTTCTTGATCGCTTCCTTCAGGAACAGCTCCTGCAGTTCCTTGAGCTTCTCGGGGTTTTTCGCGGCCAGATCGTTCGCCGAGCTGAAGTCCTCCTCGACGTGGTAGAGTTCCCACTTGTCTTCCAGCAATGGCTGCCGCGACTTTCGCTTCCCAGGCGCCCGGTGGACGGTGTGGGCCAGCCAGCCGTCGTGGTAGATGCCGCGGTTGCCGAAGATCTCGAAGTACTGCGTCTTGTGCCGGTCCTTCGCCTTGGCGTCCGCGAAGGTGTAGAGCATGCTCACGCCTTCGATGGGCGTCTGCGGCGTGCCGTTCACCGACTTCGGCTCGGGCAGGCCGGCCGCTTCGAGGATGGTCGGTGCGATGTCGATGACGTGATGCCACTGCGAGCCGAATCTCGCCCTTGGCCTTGATCCCCTTGGGCCAGTGGATGACCATGCCGTTGCGGCTGCCGCCGTAACTGCCGGCGACTTGCTTCGTCCAGGTGAACGGCGCATCGCCCGCCACGGCCCAGCCGGCGGCGTAGTGGCCGTAGGAATTCGGGCCGCCCAGATCGTCGAAGTGCTTGAGGATGTCTGCGACCGATTCGGGCACGCCGTTGAAGTAGGTCATCTCATTGAACAGGCCGTTCATGGTGCCTTCGGCGCTCGCGCCGTTGTCGCCGACGATGTAGAAGATCGAGCGTGTTGTCCAACTGGCCCAGGTCTTCGATGGCCTGGATGAGCCGGCCGACCTCGAAGTCGGCGTATTCGCCGAAGCCGGCGAAGACTTCCATCTGGCGGGCGAAGAGCTTCTTCTCGTCGGCGCTGAGCTTGTCCCAATCCTTGATGGCCTCGGGCTTGGGGGCGAGCTTGGTGCCGGCGGGAACGACGCCGAGCTTGATCTGGCGGGCCAGCGTCTCCTCGCGGAGCTTGTCCCAGCCCTGGTCGAACTTGCCCTTGTACTTGGCGATCCACTCCTTCGGGACGTGGTGCGGCGCGTGCGTGGCGCCCGGCGCGAAGTAGGTGAAGAACGGCTTGTCCGGCGTCAGCGATTTCTGGGAGTTGGTCCACTTGATCGCCTGGTTGGCCAGGTCGGTCATGAGATGATAATTCGGATCGTTCGGCATTTCGATCCGGTTCAGGTCCTCGTAAAGGCCGGGCGCCCACTGGTTCGCTTCGCCGCCGATGAAGCCGTAGAACTTGTCGAAGCCGGAGCGCGTCGGCCAGCGGTCGGTCGGGCCGGAGGGGCTGACTTCCCAGGCGGCGGTCTCGTGCGACTTGCCGAAGGCGGCGGTGCTGTAGCCGTTGAGCCGCAGCATCTCGGCCAGCGGCGCCACGCTGTCGGGACGCTTGCCCGGTCTGGCCGGGAAAGGCGGTGGCAGTCTCCGTGATCGAGCCCATGTTGCAGACGTGATGGTTGCGGCCGGTGAGCAGGGCCGCGCGGGTCGGCGAGCAGAGCGCCGTGGTGTGGAACTGGTTGTAATTCAGCCCGCCCTTCGCCAGTCGCTCGAGCGTCGGCATGTGGATCGGCCCGCCGAAGGCGCTGGACTGGCCGAAGCCCATGTCGTCGATCAGCACGATGAGCACGTTCGGCGCGGCTGCCGGCGCCTTGACCTGGAAGCGCGGCGGGGCCTTGGCGTTGCGGGCGTCGAGCTCGGTGGCCAGCGGGTACTTCGGTTCGGGGATGGGCAGATGGGTGCGGTCCAATTTGTCGACAGGAGCCTTCTCTTCCGCAGCCGCTGTGCGGTCGAAGCCGAATCTGCCGTTTGCCGCGCCATATCCGAGGATCGCGCTGAGCGCCGCAAGGATGAGCGGCATCGCGCGGAAGCGCTTGAACATCATAGTCCTCCTGGTGGACGGGCGTAGTACTTCTTAAGGGGCTTACAGTTTGTGGCCCGGTCTCCTGACCTCCACCCGTCCAAGTCAAACGGACGCTGCTGACAAGCCCTCGGACTGAGGCCGGGATTCGTGCTTCTGGTCGACAATCTCGGTTAGTATCCCAAACCACTTGGCGATTCGGCCCTCCGGGTCGCGCATGGCTTTCGCCCGGGCCAGGAACCACCGGTACACACCGTCTGCCGCTCTCTTGATTCGATACTCGACTTCGATCGGTTCGCCGGTCGCCAGGGCTGTCGTCCAGAGTTGCGCGACCCTGGTTATGTCGTCGGGGTGGACCATCGCGATCCAGCCGCTGCCCTTGGTCTCTTCCAGGGTCAGCGCGGTGAAATCCAACCAGAACTGGTTGGCGAAGTCGATCGAGCCGTCGGGCCGGGCAGTCCAGACAATGCCGGGGATGAAGTCGGCAAGAGAACGGTACTGCGCCTCGCTGGCGCAGCGCTTCCTCCGCCTGACGGCGCTGGACCTCTTGCCAGCGCTGCACCTGCTGGCCCACTTCCGCGGCCGATGTGTAGCGCTGGTCGGGGTCCTTGGCAATCGCCTTGAGGCAAATCGCTTCAAGGCCTTCGGGCACCTCGAGCCATGAGTCCCGGGGCGGGGCCGGATTCCCGCGAATGACCTTCTGGAGAACTTCCATTGTGTTGGACCCGGTGAATGGCGGGCGGCCAGTCAGGATTTCATAGAGAATTGCTCCCAGGCCGTAGATGTCCGTACGATGATCGATTTGATCCAGGCGCCCGTCCGCTTGCTCCGGCGCCATGTAGGCGGGCGTTCCGACAATATCGCCCTGGATCGTCAGGCCGGGATCCTGCGTATCGCCCGCAAGCGCTTCAGACTGGTCGGCTTCAATTGCTTCCGGCTGACCCATGATCTTCGCCAGGCCCCAGTCGAGGACAATGACCTCTCCGAAATCCCCGAGGATCACGTTGTCGCCTTTCAGGTCCCGGTGCAGAACACCGCGCGAATGGGCATAGGCAATCGTGTTGGCGACGGCGGCGAACGCGGCCAGCAGGGCCATGAATTCGAGGGAGTCGGCTCCCCCTTGCGCCCGTTTGGAATGGTAGGCCGCAATGGCGCTGGTGAGCGTCCGGCCGTGCACGAATTTCATGGCATAAAAAGGCTGGGCGGCGCCTGCTCCGCGACTCAATTCGTAGACCGGCACGACGCCGGGATGCTCGAGTTGCCCCGTGAGCTGGGCTTCCCGGATAAAGCGGGCCGCGATCTTGGCATTCCCAGCGTTTTCCGGGAAAAGCTCCTTGATGGCCACATCCCGATCCAGTTGCCGGTCGCGGGCCAGCCAGACTCTGCCGATCCCTCCCGTGGCGTGCAGACCGGTAAATTCATAGCGTTTCGCAGAGGAGTCGTCGCCAAGCCAAGCAGTCGGCGGCGCGGAATCTCCGGAAGGAGGCGCGGTCGCGGCTTCTGCGGGTATTATCGTCGTCTCCGACTCGACTCCACGCAGCTCTTCACCAGGCAGTGAGGAGGGCTTTGTGCAGTCGCAATGCCCGTTCATGGGAGACCTCTCTCCGTGCTCTGGGGAGACAACTCGATCTGGGCTGCCAGCATGAGGTTCCTCGCACAACTGCAAATGACGAAACCGGCGAGCGCCCCGCTGTGGAGCGCTCGCTCGGGTTGGCACACTACTGCCCGGCGTGATTCCTGATCACCTCGTCGATCTTCTTCTTGATCGCGTCCAGGTTGAACGACGCCGGGTCCTGCATCGGCGGGTAGTCGATCGCGGTCTGCGGCGAGTTTCGCCACCTGCTGCTGCACGAACACAAACCGCCAGAACTCGCGGGCATAGAAGTCGTTCATGTAGCCGCCGCCCAGGTCGTTCAGAGCTCTGGCCGACCGATCGACGGCGTTCGCTCGAACGGATCCTGGCGGAGGTTCACGATGGTGGGCATGTCCGTCGTGACTTTGGCGCCGGGCCAGCCTTGTGGCTGCTGGTAGAACTGGTACTTGAAATCGCCGATCCGGACGGCACCCAGGTGCGGGCCGCCGAAGTAGAAGAACTCCTCCCGCTTGGACGGCCCCTTGCCCAGCAGCAGGTCCAGCTGGTTGTAGCCGTCGAGGTGGTTCTTGTAGGTCCGGTCGCCGAGCTTCACGCCCTTGAGCAGTTCGTCGGTGATGTTCGGATTGCCGGCCGCGGCGAGCATGGTGGGGAACCAGTCGAGGCCGGAGAAGATGCCGTTCTGGACCGTGCCCGGCTTGATCTTGCCCGGCCAGCGGGCGATGCACGGCACGCGGAAGCCGCCTTCCATGACCGTGCCCTTGGTGGCCTTGAACGGCGTCATGCCGCCGTCCGGCCAGGTGAACACCTCGGCCCCGTTGTCGGTGCTGAAGACGAGGAGGGTGTTGTCGGCCTCGCCGATGTCGTCCAGGTGCTTCATGATGGCGCCGACGGAGTCGTCCATCTGCGTCATGCCGGCTTCTTCCAGGCCGTAGTTGGTCTTGTAGTTCATCTGCTTCTGGTACTTCTGCGGACAGGAACGTGAAGACGTGCATGCGCGTCGTGTTGTGCCAGATGAAGAACGGCTTGCCGTCCTTCTTGGCCTTGTCCATGAAGCGCCTTGGAGTTTTCGACCAGCACTTCGTCGAAGGTCTCCATGTCGTACTTGGAGCCCGGAGGGCCGGCCTGCCAGTTCTGGTGGTCTGCCGCATGTTCTTGAAGGGACGCAAGGGTCCTTCGTCCGACGATCTTCTGCTTGCCGATCTTGCCCCAGCGCGGCATGACCGTCGTCGTCGTCCTTGTCGGTCGCCCAGCAATGCACCAGGTTGCGCGGCCCGTAGGTCTTGAAGAACGCCGGGTCCGAGGGGAAGGAGTACCAGAACGGGTCCGACATGGCGTCGAGGTGGTACAGGTAGCCGAAGAATTCGTCGAAGCCGTGCAGCGTCGGCAGGAACTTGTTGAGGTCGCCGAGGTGGTTCTTGCCGAACTGGCCGGTGGCATAACCCTGCGCTTTGAGGGCGGTGGCGATCGTGCAGGCCTTGGCCGGCATGCCGACGTCGGCGCCGGCCTGGCCGACGGTCGTCAGGCCCGTGCGGAGCGGAATCTCGCCGGTGATGAAGTTGGCACGACCCGCCGTGCAACTCGCCTCGGCGTAGTAGTCGGTGAACAGCATGCCTTCGGCGGCGAGCTTGTCGAGGTTCGGCGTCTTGCCGGACATGATGCCGCGGTGATAGGCGCCGATGTTGAACCAGCCGACGTCGTCGCCCATGATGAAGACGATGTTCGGCTTCTTGCCCGTGGCTTTCTCCTGCCTGGCGGCCGCCGTTTCGGCCCGGACCAGCAACGCACTCTTGGCGTTGCCATCCATGCAACAGCCGGCAGGTGGCGCTATTTGTAGCACTATCCGCGGGCTTGTTGCCGGCAGCCGGCGAGCCTGTCGTGGCCGCTTCGGCGGACCAGTTCCATGAGCGCTTGCCCACGGCGACCCCATATCCCAGCAGCGCACCAGCTGCCAGCACGATCAAGGTCTGGAATCTTCGGTTCTTGATCATGTCTTCTCCTTACGATGGATCAGAACCACCCGAGAGGCCTGCCTCTTCCGGCGAGTGGCAAATCCACTACTTCTCGAACGGAAACACACGTTTCCAATCGTTCTTCATGCTGATCACGGACCAGCCTCGTTTCTTCGCCTCGTCGTACAAGCGCCTGGGTGAAGGTGCCGACCTTGGTGTCTGGCAGCCCCTGGGCGGGTCCGTAGGCATACTCGCGCTTGGCGTCGTCGTGCAGCACCAGCATCATCAGCCGGGCGCCGTCGCCGGCCGTCGTGTACTCCAGCATCTGCCGGTCGCCGGACGAGTTGCCGAACGCCGCACACGGCCGGCGGCCGATGATCAGGTGGATGCCTCGGGCTTGCCGGCGTTGTTGTCGTTCAGCAGCAGCTTCGGCTCCTTGGTGAGGACGGCTTGCCGTCCTTGTCGTAGCCGTACTTCGTCCGCCCAGCGCGAACCGACCACCTGCTCGGGCGGAATGCCGTAGACCTGTTCGGCGTAGACGCGCACGAAGTCCTGGCCGCCGCCGGTGACGATGTAGGTCTTGAAGCCATTGGCCCGGAAGTAATTCAGCACCTCGAGCATCGGCTGATAGGTCAGTTCGGTGTAGGGCCGTTTCAAGCGCGGATGCTTGGCGGTCGCCAGCCACTTCTTCACGTCGGCGCTGAATCTTCGACCGTCATGCCGGAGAGAGTCGCGACCGAGAATCTACTTCGAGGTCTTTCATGGACAGCTTGGCGATCGCCTCGCGGTCGCCGGAGAGGACGGTCTTGAACGGCTCCTTGTCCTTCAGTTCCGGCTTTCCTTCGACGACCGCCGGGACGCGGTCCAGGCAGTAGATCACTTGCGTGTACATCGGGTGCTCGACCCAGAGCGTGCCGTCCTGGTCGAAGGTGGCGATTCGCTGCTCGGGCGGGACGAACTTCGGACTGGCCTTGTCGGTGGTGGCACGGACGAAATCGAGGATCGCCTTCTTCGCCGGGCCGTCGTTCCAGGACGGCAGCGGGTCGGACTACTCTACTTTGCTGGTTGTCTGTCCCACCAGGAATGGGAGCGACAGAACCACCAGCAGAGCCGGCAACCGCCGAAGGTGATTCCGCATGATCATTTCCTTCTGTCGACAATAACCGTGCTACTTCGCCGCCGCGCACTTCTCGGGGCAGCACGTCAAACCAAGCCGGGTCGCCAGCGCCAACAAGGTTGCTGAATCACGGCAATAGTCCGCGATCTCCGCCGCCAACGGTGCATCTGGGAGGCATTTCTTGTGATCAGGTTTGAAACCGGCCTCTTCAGGGGTCGATCAAACCCGAGAAGCAAACACGACAGAGCCTTTTGGGAATGATGATGCTGACTATGCTATTGGCGCGGCAAGAGAAAGCCAGAGAAATCCACGTGAACTTTCCTTCTTATGCGGGTGTGCGGTCAGGTTTGATACATGTGCTGGCGAGCCGAGCCGCGTAAGCGGCCGGGTTGAAGCGACCGAATGCGCATCAACCCGGCCGCTTACGCGGCTCGGCTCGCCAGGGAATGTCTCATCGCTGCCCGCCGCTTGATAGCATCCTCCGTCTTCTGCGGTTGAGTTTTGCCGAATATGCCGGTTTTGCGTCTGATGGCAGGTCATCCACTCCTTGTCTTGAGTTCAAATCGTCCACCCCTCGAAGTCACTACGTCGATCAAAACCTGCGGACGCCATCGAGACGCATTCACCTCGCAACCCCGTTGTGTCGTTAACCCCTTCCCTCTGGCTGAGAAAGGATTCTCTTGCCATGGACCACCTACATTGGCTCGGGCGAGCCGCTCTGTTGCTTGCAATCTTTCTCCTAGTGGCCGCCCGGGTTTCGCCGCTGGCCGCCCAGGGTGTTCCGGCCGACAAGAGTTCGCCGGCGGTTCTGCGGCTTACATTGGACGAGATCAAGCAGCGGGTCCTCGCGGATAACAAGCTGCTCCAGCTGGCGGCCCTGAACGTCCAGAGCAAGGGCTACGCCACCCGGGCGGTGCAGGCGAACTACTTTCCGCAAATCGTCGGCCAATCGCTTTTCGTCCACTTCAACGATGACCTCGGCACGGTGCTGACGGCTGGAGGGCGTACCGTGACAGGGCCGCTCGGAAGACCATTGGGCACGCTCCCGACCACAACTGTCGATCTGCCGATCCTCAACCAGAACAGCGCTCAACACGATCGCGGCCGTGCAACCGATCACCGACTTGCTGAAGGTTCGCCAGGGCGTCAAGATCGCGCAGGCTGACGAGCAGATCGCCCAGGCACAGATGGAAAAGGGAACCCGCGAGCTCGCTCGGCCGGCGTCGAGCAGCTTTTCTGGGGCCTGATGATGGCTCAGCGAATCCGTGTGGGGGCCGAGGCCGCCGTTGCCGGGACCGAGCCGCTCGCCAAGACCGGCAACCTGGAAGCCCGGCGGCATGGTCGAAGGCAAGCAGGGGCTGCAACAAGTCCTCCAATCAAGTCGCGGACCTGGAGGAACAGTTGGCGATCCTGCTCGACGTGCCGACCTGCACGCATTTCGAGCTGGTCGAGCCGCCGTTGCCGGTGGCCCCGGTCCGGTGTGCCGAGGAAGCGGTCGGCCTGGCCCTGGCCGACAGTCCGGAAATCCGCGAGGCGGAGCAGAACATTGCGAAAGCCTGCGCCGCCGTTGCCGCGGGCAAGCTGGATTACGTCCCCAGCATCGCCGTCGTCGGCGGCTACGCCAACCAGACCGGCATGGACTACGTCCAGCCGAACATTGGTTTCGTCGGCGTCATGGGAACGTACACCTTCGTCGATTGGGGCAAGCGGCGCAACACCATTCACGAGCGCGAACAGATGGTCGCGATGGCCACACTGAAAGTCGAGCAAACGAAGGACGATGTCCGGCAAAAGGCGTTGAAGGCCTTCCGCGAATATGAGCAAAGCCAGCAGGCCTTGAAGCTGGCGGCGGACATGGTTGCCGTCCGCAAGGACGGCGAGAAGGCGGCGACGGTGCCGACCGCCAAGTTCACCGCCGGCCAAGGACTCGATGACGGCCCAGGTGGATTACATGAAAGCGGACCTGGCTCAGCGCATCGCTTTTGTGAAGTTGATGAGCGTCATCGGCAAGTAGTAGTTCGGGGCTCGCATTTTGATCAACTCAGACCCACATTGTTGCCGTTTTCGCTCTGTCCGCCAACAAGAGTCGAGTCCGCCAACCTTGGCGGACAAGGTTGCAGGCGCAAACTACTGGCATTAAGCCTCTTGCGCCATCGCGGTGGCCACTCCTGCCCTATCGCGGCAGAGCCGCAACCAAAATAGACTTGCAAAGACGCGTTCCTCACGGCGCAATGGTGATGTACTACCCCACCCTTGCTCCGGAGGAACGCGATGCGCTCTTTTCTAACCAAGTTCGCCAACGTTGTCCGCGGCGTCCTGCACGGCTTTGACCGTCTCTTCCTGTGCGGCACCTTACGCAACCTCTCCTTCTGCCTCGGCCTGCAGCACTACCTCTGGGCACAACCGCATCCCCTACAAGGACTTCGCGGCCCACAGCCTGGAGGTCAGCGCCCGCCTGGAAGAGGCCTCCCTCCGCCAGGCCCGGCAACTGGGCCGCGAGATCCGCTACCTCAACTCGGCCCAGCACTCCAAAGAGGACATCGCCCGCGAAATCGCCGCCCGCGACCACATCCACGAACGGCCTCATCTGCGTGCTCCGCAGCGTCGATCCCTGCATGTCCTTCCAGATCAACAAGAACCACCAGACCCGCAAGCTGGAGATCCGCTACCGCAAGCGCAAGTGTCTGCACCTGTACCACTACCAGATCCACCCCGTCTTCGGCTTCATGCACGCCCGCATCCAGACCTGGTTCCCCTTCCGCATCTACGTCTGTCTCAACGGCCGCGAGTGGCTGGCCCGGCAGATGGATCAGGCCAAGCTGCACTACCTGCGCCGCGACAACACCTTCACCTGGCTGGAAGACGTGGCCGCCGCCCAGGCCCTCTTCGACCAGCAGCTCCAGGCCAACTGGCCGAGCTTGCTCGGCGGGCTGGCCGAGGCCCTCAACCCGGCCCACGCCGACTATCTTCGCCAAGTATCCCTGCCGCTACTACTGGTCGGTCGATCAAAGCGAGTGGGCCAGCGACGTCATGTTCCGTTCCCGCGCCGCCCTGGAGGCGGTCTACCCGCAGCCTGCTGCGTTATGCGGTCACGACCTTTGAGGGCGTCGATGTCCTGCGTTTCCTGGGCCAGCCGGTGCCCGCCAGCGGCAAGGTGCCGCACCGCTGCCGCCACGAGGTGAGCAGCAACGTCAAGGAGCGTCTGGAGGGGGTGCGCATCAAGCACTGGCTCAACGGCAACTCGCTCAAGATGTACGACAAGTGCTCGGTGCTGCGTGCGGAAACCATGGTGCAGGATCCCGGGGACTTCAAGGTGTACCGGCCGGCGGAAGGGGATCCGGAGGGCCCCAAGGACTGGCGGCCGCTGCGCAAAGGGGTCGCGGACCTGCACCGCCGGTCGGAAGTCAGCCAGGCGGCGAACGAGCGTTACCTGGAGGCCCTGGCGGCGGTCCACGAGAACACGCCGTTGCGGCAACTCGTGGAGCCGTTGTGCCGGCCGGCGCTGGAGCCGGCGCGGCGTGCGGTCAGCCCAACCGCCCCAGCACCAGAGCCGACTACCACCTCCGCGTCGACGCCGACTGCTGCCCGCGTGTCCCGGCCGCGGCGTGTGCGGGCGTTGAACCCGCTGGCGGCAGCCGACGCGGCTTTGCTGGAAGTGTCAGCGAGCGCCCAAATTAGGCCACCCGGAGGCGCCTGCAAATTAGGCCACTTTGAGGAGACCTGAATTTGCCGTTTATCCTTTCCCAAAGACCCAGCGGGAGGAGGACAAACATGGCAAATCAACTCAAAATGGCCACCATCGACACGATTCTTACGCTGCATCAGCAGCACTGGTCCGTGCGGCGCATCGCCCAGACCCTGGGTATTCACCGCGATACCGTTGCCCGTCACCTCCGGCAGGCAAATCAGGCCGGGCGCCCATCGGCTCCGAAGAGAGCAAATTAGGCCAGGCGCCCACCGGCTCCGAAGGCGTCAAAATAGGCCAGGCGCCCATCGGCTCCGAAGGGGTCCAGCCGGCGGCAGCGTGCTGCGGTTCCGCAACGCCCTCCGAGCCTGGCTGTCAACGCCAACCCAGCCTCTGTGAACCGTTCCGTGCGCTCATCCAGGACCTGCTCGATCAGGGCTTGACCGCCCAGCGCATCTTCCAGGACCTGGTCAGTGACCACGGCTTCGGCGGCAAGTACCACAGCGTCCGCCGCTTCGTTCGCCGACTGGCCCCCAAGCAGGAGTTGCCCTTCCGCCGTCTGGAGTGCGGACCCGGCGAAGAAGCCCAGGTCGATTTCGGCAAGGGCGCGCCCATCCAGGAAGCCAACGGTCGCCGCCGTCGGCCTCATGTCTTCCGCATCGTGCTCAGCTTCTCCCGCAAAGCCTACAGCGAGGTCGTCAGCCGTCAGACCACCGAAGCCTTTCTCCGCTGCCTGGAGAACGCCTTCGTGCATTTCGGCGGCGTGCCCCAGCGCCTCGTCCTGGACAATCTCCGCGCTGCCGTCAGCAAGGCCGACTGGTTCGATCCCGAGATCAACCCCAAGGTCCGCTCCTTTGCGCAGCACTACGGCCTGGCGCTGTTGCCCACCAAGCCGTACACGCCCCGCCACAAGGGCAAGATCGAGAACGGCATCGACTATGTTCAGGACAACGGCCTCAAGGGTCGAGTGTTTGCCGGCCTGGCCGAGCAAAACCACTTCCTGCTCGGCTGGGAGCAGACCGTCGCCGACACGCGCCTGCACGGCACCACGCGGCGGCAGGTCGGCACTCTGTTCACCGAGGTCGAGCGTGCGGCCCTGCAACCGCTGCCGGTGGAACGTTTCCCTTGCTTCTGCGAAGGCCGGCGGATCGTCCACCGCGATGGTCACGTCGAGGTGGAACGGGCCTATTACTCGGTGCCGCCGGAATACCTGGCCCGACCGGTGTGGGTGCGTTGGGACGGCCGGCTGGTGCGTATTTTCACCGAGCGGATGGAGTTGATCGCCACGCACGTTCGCCATGAACCGGGCCGCTTCAGCACGCAACCGCAGCACCTGGCCGACCGCAAGATCTGCGGCATCGAACGGGGCAGTGCCTGGTTGCTGAACAAGGTGCGTTGTCTGGGAACGCACTGCACACGCTGGGCGGAGGCGGTGCTGGAACAGCGCGGCATTGAAGGGGTGCGCGTCTTGCAAGGTTTGTTGGCCCTGGCGAGCCGGCATCCGGTGGCCGCCCTGGAACACGCTTGTGACATCGCGTTGTCACACGGCGCCTACCACCTGCGCACCGTGCGTCAGCTCCTGGCCCGTCCCGACGCGTCTCGCCAGGAGCCGCTCCCCTTCCTGGAGGAGCATCCGCTCATCCGTCCCCTGTCCGACTACGGTCAGTTGATCCTTAACCCTTTTGCAAAGGAGGTGCCCTCATGAACGCTGCGTTGCGGAGTGCCCTGAAGCAATTGCGCCTGTCGGGGCTGCTGGACAGCCTGGAGGTGCGCTTGCAAGAAGCGGCCGGCCACGGCCTGAGCCATGCCGAGTTCCTGGAATTGATCCTCCAGGACGAGCTGGCCGTCCGTGCCGACCGCCAGTTGCGCCGCCGGGTCCAGGCCGCGCAGTTCCGCGAACTCAAGACGCTGGAGAACTTCGACTGGTCGTTCAATCCGGCGATCAAGCGCAAGCAGATTTACGACTTGGCGAGTGGCCGTTTCATCCGCGAGGCCCGCGATGTTCTCTTCCTGGGTCCGCCCGGCGTCGGCAAGAGTTTTTTGGTCCAGGCCCTTGGCTATCAGGCCCTGAAGGCTGGCTTCACGGTGTTGTACCGCTCGATCTTCGACGTGATCCGCGACTTCCTGCGCGACGAGGCGTTGGGCGGTGCGGACAAGGTGTTGGGCCGTTACCTCAAGCCGGACCTGCTGCTCATCGACGACATGGGGATGAAGCAGTTGCCCAAGCATTCCGGCGAATACCTGTTCGAGATCATCATGCGGCGTTACGAGACCCGTTCGACGGTGATGACCTCGAATCGGCCCCTGGAAGATTGGGGAAAGCTGCTCGGTGACGTGCCCAGTGCGACGGCGATCCTGGACCGCTTCCTGCACCACGCCGACGTGGTCCAGATCACGGGCAAGAGCTATCGTCTGCGGCAAGCCAACCGGACCAAAGACCACGAGGAGGAAGCAGCCCAACCGGAGACCCCGGAGGGTGGGTCGCCGCCCGCAAACTAGGCCAGGCGCCCATCGGCTCGGTCGCGGTCAAACTAGGCCAGGCGCCCATCGGGTCGATAAGGTTGAAAATAGGCCAGGGCGCCCATCGGCTCGACTGGCCGGAACGATCACCGCGTCGAAGGCCGCCAAAGCCCTAGGAAACATTGTGGCGGACGTGGTCGGAGGAGCGTCATGGAGCCATGGCCACGAGCTGGCTGAGGCCCTACCAAAAGTTTAAGTGTGGATAGGATACCAGTGACCAACCAAGGCAAGAGGGTGGCCTAATTTGGGGCGCTCAGAAGTGGCCTAAATTGAGGCGCTCGGTGACACCAAAACAAGAGCGACAAGAAACGCTGATGAGCGACAACTATACTTCCCGCCCAACGACAACTAGATTTCCCGATCCGATCTGACTGTTCGACCTCTCAACGGCAACTAGATTTCCCGATCAGACAGCGCTGTACGCTATCCAGACCCCATCATGACAGGAGGTTCTGGATGGTCACCGATCAACAAGTGCATCGCCTGCGTCGACTCGATCTCCAGAGAGTGCCAAGGAGCGTGCCGCCGCCAAGGCCGGAATCGACCCCAAGACCGCGCGCAAGTACCGCCGGCTGGGCAAGTTACCCGGCGAGATCCGTCGCATGAACCGGGACTATCGCACACGCCCCGATCCCTTCGACGAGGTCTGGCCGCAACTCGAAGAACAGTTGCGGCTCAACCCCGGACTGGAGGCCAAAACCTTCTTCGACGACCTGCAACGACGTTCCCCGGTCGCTTCGCCGACGGCCAACTGCGGACCTTGCAGCGGCACATCAAACAGTGGCGTGCCCTGCACGGCTCCGCCAAGGAAGTGTTCTTCGCCCAGATCCACTACCCCGGTCGCCTGTGCGCCAGCGACTTCACCCACTGCACCGACCTGGGGGTGACCATCAACGGGGTCCCCTTCGACCACCTGATCTACCACTTCGTGCTGACCTACTCGAACTGGGAGACGGGCACGATCTGTTTCGCGGAGAGCTGGAGAGCCTCAGCGAAGGGTTGCAGAACGCCTTGGGGGAACTGGGCGGCGTGCCGCAACTGCACCGCACCGATCGGCTGACCGCCGCCATTCCGCCGGGGACGGAAGGCTCGGCGTCTTTCACCGCCCGCTACCAGGCGTTGCTGCGCCACTACCAGCTTGCAGGGCCAGGCCATCCAGGCGGGCCACGCCAACGAGAACGGCGACGTCGAGCAGAGCCATCGCCAGTTCAAGCGTGCGGTGGAGCAGGCGTTGCTCCTGCGTGGCAGCCGTGACTTCACGAGCCGCGACGACTATGCCGCGTTCCTGAAGCGGTTATTCGCGCAGCGCAACGCCGGCCGGCAGACGCGACTGGTCGAGGAGTTGCCGCGCTTGCGGGCGTTGCCGGCACGGCGTCTGGTGGCGTGCAAGCGCGTGCCGGTGCGCGTGGACAGCGGCAGCACGATCCATGTCGAGAGCAATACCTACTCGGTGGCGAGCCGCTTGATCGGCGGCACGTGTGGAGGCGCGGCTGTATGCCGAGCGGGTGGAAGTGTGGTACGCGCAGCGTCAGCAATGTCCGATGAACTCGTAGACACACACGTATTGCTAGTAGTCGAGTTCGGTGGTGTCATGCAACACCAGGACCACGCCGGGAGCCAGACGCATCTGTTGCAGGGTCCGCTGGCGGTGCGGCTCCAGCACGGCGGCGTGCGTCACCTCGGGGCGGTTCATGAGCCGGTCCATCGCCTTGTAATCCTTGGGCTCGTGCAGCTTGGCGGGCAAGGTCCCGCCGGGATGACGGTAAATCTGGTGGGCGATGCGCACCAGACAATCGGTGCGCCGTTTGTGTCCCAGAAAGGCCGCGCCGAAGTTATGTTCGCCGAACCGTGCGTCTGTCGTCATGACCGTGCCCTCGTGACCAGTGCAACCCTGCCGTCACTTTCAGGATGGTCGTGTGGTCAAGAGCGGTGCGGTGGTCTGGTACGTGATTGCAAAAACTACCAGAGTACAGAGGCTCGGAAAGCTGCGGGCACAGCCGCAAAGGTTCGCCAGCTTATGCCCAGGGGGCGTCACGGCGCTGCGGTGGAAAAAAATACAATCACGTAGAGACACAGACCTCCTGTCACGCGATGGTAGAATGTTCCGGGTAAACTTGAGGCCCACAGCCCGCCGCTCTTACTCTGGAGCAGACGAGTCAGGCCGTCCGTGATGGACTTGCAAGCGGCAACGAGCCCGACGTGGCCGAGTTGTTCTTGCTGGACGCGGAAAGGGCGCTCCACCAAGGCAGGTTCCGGGAGGCTGTACTTTTCTGCTGGAGTACCATCGACAGCGTGTTCAACCGGCGGTATGACGCTCTGGTCGATACCGCGTTGGTGGACGAGTGGGCCGACGCCCGCGAATTCTTCAAGGGCTTGGATTTCAAGCTCAAGAACAAGATGAGCGCCGGGATGCACTTCGTCGCTAATCGATCACTGTTCCGGGAGCCTGGCGACTTCTGGCAACGCCTGTCCACAAGTTATAGCAAGCGCAATGCCATCATTCATCGTGGAGAGAATGCCACCGAAGACGAAGCCACGCAGGCCGTTGCTGTCGCCCGGCAGGTTGTGCAGATCATGAGCGAGGTGTAGGCGACTGACGCAAAAGGGCCACTCAAGATGCCCGCGCCGAACCCATATATGGACACTAAAGTCAAGGTGCGCACCCCGGAATTCCCGTCTTGACTCACTGCGGTTTGGAGCTAGGGCATCGAGCGTTGAGCGACCGGCCCTCGTGGCGACACCGCGAGGTTCTGTCATTGCGGTTGTCATCGCGGTCAGGACGAACCACACCAGGGGTTCCGGTCCTGCCGGCGGCACCAAACACATATAGGGGATCGGTCAGCACACCTTTTGCCTCGGTGTGCCGACTGTTGGTCCTTGCGAACCAACGTCCCAGAAACTCCTCCGTGCCCCCCGACGGCCAGGCAAAGCGGCGGGATCGATGGTGCGCGGTTGGCAGTGTGTCGTCAGTGGGCGGAATCGAGACCGCCTCGCCGCGGGCTAGACACAGCGTCCACCGCATCGTCCCAGTTCGGTAACAGCTCGGCGGGAGGGCCGCCTTCAGGATGGTCACGCTCATGCTCGGTCTGGTCTCTTAACACTCCGGACGCCGTGCCGCCGGCCAATCAATTTGGCGAGGTCGGGAACAGTGACGCACGGAAGCTTCGCGGGCTCACAGGCCCAGTAATTGCGGACTTTCGCAGCTTCCTCGGTGGCGTTCGTCCCTGGCTTGCCTCAGTTCGGCCTAGCAGCTCGACGGCACGGTGACGGTGCGTTCGAGGTAGAGTTCGACATCGGCGAGCTGCACGTCGAGAGCATCGACGAGGGCCAGGTTGATCTGGATGCTCTTGCGGACCGGCCCCTCGGGGAAGCGCTCGGCGACATGAAGTTCGGCGCGGTTGTTGGCATAGATGAGCTTCTTGGTGAAGGGCGGCAGATTGTATTGGGCATTGACGATCTGGGTGTGAGCGATGAGTTCGGCGCGTTTGTGGACGAGGTAGTTGCGGCGACGGAGCAGGTCGCGGGTTTCGCGCATGCCCTTGGGATAGACGTAGGCGGTGGGGATGTTGCCGCCGCGGAGGAGCCGGCCGATTTTGTCGGCGTCGATGTCGTCGTCCTTGGTTTTGCCGCCGTGGATGGCTTTCATGTAGAGGGCGTGGCCGAGGACAAAGGGGATGCCCTCGGCGGCGCAGAGGTCGCTGACCCAGTACCAGGCGAAGAGGCACTCGACGCAGACGACGACGTCTGTGCGGAAGGGAGCGAGGGTATCGAGGAGACGTTGTTTGTCGGCGGGGATCTGCGTTTGGCAGACGACGATGCCGGCCTGGTCGAGGATGCAGACGGCGAGGAGCCTGGCGTGGAGATCGATGCCGCAATAGAATTGGTGCTGACGGTTGTAGAATCTCATGGTGTTGCTTCCGAGGGTTAGGTGGGGGCCTGAGCCCGCAACGTGGTGGGAAGGAAGAGCCTTCCTGAAAATGCGGTTGTGTCCCGACAATGTTGCCCGATTTCGCTGACCCCAGCGAATCCCGCGTTTCGGCGCTGTCGGCGCCGAAAGTTCGGCGCCGAAATGCCGCGTTTTCCAGGCCACGCAATGAAGGCAGGACACTACCGAAAATGCCACGCTGAGACAAGGGTAGCCCCTTGATCACTAACACACTTGGGACAGGCTCCCACCCGTCCCTCCGGGGTGTCCATGAGAAGTATCAAGTTGCTCCAGCAGACGCCGGCCGCGATACTGCCTCTTGAAAGTTCACTGTCTCACAGCGCGGCCGGCGCTGCTGAGCTGGGTCGTTATCTGCTATGGCGAATACGCGGCATCGTTTCGACCTGTTTGCCGACTACCACCAGTTCTATCTGCAAGATGAACTGGTCCAGGGAAACCTCGGCGACAGTTGGACGCAGGAAGCTACAGAACGCCTGCTCGCAATTACCGATGGCACAATCGGCGTCGGAACCGTCCGAAACATGACGGTGCCAGTGGAGGTCGAAGTCGTTCAGGCCGAGCCGCAAGACTCGTTTGATGCCTGGGATCAGGTCAACGAGTGCTCCATCGACGTGCAGTCAGGTCGGATCGTCGTTGCCGGCTGCACCAACTACTTTCCCGATGCAACACGCATCGAGGTCGTGCCCGGGATGTACCGGGCGCGGATATACTACGGTGGACTCGACACACTGTCCGAGGATGGACTTGACGGCGAAGATCATTACCGGATTGTGTTGTGGCCGGGCGATCCGACGCCGCCCGTCGTTCTGAAGAAGCGACTGTAGCGCGGCCGCAGATAACAAGTCGCTGCACCCGACGACGGCCGCGACACGGCTTTCGGGGTGTGACGTCTCCCCAGCGGCCGCCGCGGGTGAGCTATTTCGTTCGGGTGCGACACGATGCTGTCGCTGTTACTGTCATGCACTTTACGGAGGGCAATACTCTTCAATAAGCGACATGACCTGCGGTACTGCCCGCAGTATCCTACCGGGACGTGCGTCATGGGTAACCGTGAGGTGCGAAGCTCTCGGCACAACGTAGCCTCATCCGCCAGGATGGCAACCTACCCGTGAGGTCCAGTTGCGACTGCCAGCATCACGGCGGTCGGGAACCAGGATGGTGTGGTACGGTCAACTCAGGTGAAGCGCTGGTAAACGTCGTCACCAAGGACAAGCCAAAGATGCTGTCAGGCTTGGACCAAAAGGTACGTGGTCAGGTCCGGAGGCTCCGAACTCCTCCGGCGCAGTTGGGGCACCACCGGCGGAGAGGCGCGACCTAACCCACACGGTGACAGCGGCGGAACGTGGTAAGCCCGTAGTCTCCCTCAGTCGACAACCCGTTGTCACCGAGGAAAGCGCCTCGTAAGGGGCGCCGATGGGACTGCGGGTAGAGGAGGAGGGAGCAAGCGAAGGCCGGTCTGTAATGGGCCGGATAGGGGTTGAGCCAATCGGCAACATTACCCCGCGGCGAAAGCCGGCAGACTTCCCTCTGGTGTTGGCGTACGTGAAAGGTGAGGCAAACCGACTTGAGCAAGCAATGCAGACATGTCGGCGGGGCGCAACGCTCTTGCTGGTGCGGCTTGCGACGGTTCCGTTGTTGGCTCCCGCTCAGTAACGTACAGGTTGTCCTCAAGGCCAATGCGGACAACCGCGTGCTACCATAAGTGCGTTGGCCAATGCTTGAGCCGTATGCGTGGAAACTCGCACGTACGGTTCTTAGCCAGGGAAGCCGGAGCGGCACGCGTTCCGCAATGAACTGGAGACCGCACCGCTTTTTCGTTTATCCTCTCTTTCATATCCTTATCCTTCGTCGGCGGGGCGCGGTGACCGCCTCCCCTCTGGTGCTTTCGAGCCCCTTTCTTAGCTTGGTCCTTGGGTCGGCTGCGCTTTCCCTGGTGCCGCGAGCCCGTTTGAAAGTCTCTGCCTTCGTCCGACCCATCCTCCGCCGACTTGATTTCCCTGTTCCTCAGTCGTCGGAGGTTCGTATGCCTGCCAAGAAGAAGCGTTCACCACCTCTCCCACCGAAAGTCGTTCATCCCAACGCTGCCGGCATCGACGTCGGCAGTGAGGCGCACGTCGTGGCGGTGCCTGCTGATCGCGACGCCGAGCCCGTGCGCACCTTCGGCGTCTATACCGCCGACCTGCGCACACTCGCTGACTGGCTCACACGCTGCGAAGTCACCAGCGTCGTCCTCGAATCGACCGGCGTTTACTGGATGTCCTTATGCGACTTCCTGGAAGCGCAGGGCTTCGAGGTCTTGGTCGTCGATCCGCGCAGTCTGGCCCGCAATCTCAAAAAGAAAACCGATGTCAGCGACGCGGCCTGGCTCCAGGAACTGCACGCCTTTGGCCTGCTCAAAAGTTGCTTCCGCCCCGACCAGGAGGTGCGTGCGTTGCGCACTCTGTGGCGTCATCGCGACCATCTGGTCACCGAGGCCGCCAAGCTGTTGCAGATGATGCAGAAGGTGTTGATACAGATGAACGTGTATCTGCATCTGGCCGTCGCCGATATCGCCGGCGTCACCGGCATGCGCATTCTACGGGCCATCGCCCAGGGACAACACGATCCGCAGACGCTGGCGGCCATGCGTGATCCCAACTGCAAGAAAACGCGGGCGGAAATCGCCAAGGCCCTGGAAGGGACTTGGGACGCGGCCCACCTCTTTGAGCTGAAGCAACTACTGAAGGCCTGGGACTTCTACCAGAATCAGATCCACGTGTCCGACAAGGAGTACGACAAAGCGGCCGGCAAGATGCCGGACCGGAGCGCGGGCCGACCAGTGCCAGAACCCGAGAAACGTCCACGCCAGCATCGCAATGTGCCGACGGCGTTTGCCAGCGATGACTTGATCTTCAAGATGACGGGGGTTCGGATCACCGAAGTGGACGGCCTGGGCGCCAACACGGTGCTCACGGTGTTATCGGAAACGGGCCCGGACCTGGGGGCCAAGTTCGCAACCGACAAGCACTTCGCTGCCTGGACAACGCTGGCGCCGCGTAAACATCAATCGGGCAAGCGCACCAAGTTCCCCGCCCAGACCGCAAGTCGAGTGGCCAAGGCGTTTCGCTTGGCGGCGCGGGCGCTGCTCAACTGCAAGAGCGTGTTGGGGAACTTCCTGCGTCGGCTGCGGGCCCGACTCGGCATCGGTACCGCCATCCGAGCGACGGCCTGCAAACTGGCGAAGCTGTTCTATCGGCTTATTACCAAAGGCGAAGCGTATCGCCGGGAGAGCACGGAGGCAGAAGAAGCGAAGCACCATGAACGCCGGGTCAAGGCGCTGGAACGCAAGGCGCGTGAACTGGGCATGCAAGTACTGCCAATCTAAACGCGACCGACCGAGCTACACACGACGTCAGAGAAGCGGGGAGAGAGCGAGCCGAGTGCAGCCGCGTCGAGCGGAGTCGTGGAGAGTGCTGCGCTGGACGTGCCATCGCCGAGCAGGTAGGATACCCGGTAGCGGGGCATAAAACCCTGGTTCATTGAAAGGGGAGGGGGTGGCGGCGACGCCGCCTCCTTACCCGACCCGCCGCGCCAGCAAAGAAGTCACTTCGACCCTTGCTTCGCGGCGGGCTATAATCGTTGAAACTCCTCCGCCGTCCGATGAGTATTCCCCCTCATCGTTCACGCCATTTCCCAGCGCAGGAGGACATTGCCATGTGGGTCCGCCAATGCGACCTCGACGCCGAGGCCGAGGCCCCGTCTCCGATCCCGACGCGCATCGCCTCCAATGAGGAGTTCATCCCGCCGCCGCAGAATGCCGAGCAGAAGGCGTTCGAGGCCCGGCTCGCCGAGATCAGCGAGCGGAATGCGAAGAAACAAGGGTTGAGCCGCCGCGCGTTCCTGCGCACCGGCAGCGGCATGGCGGCGGCCCTGCTCGCCCTCAACGAGGTCTTCGGCCACTGCTACGAGGTCGTCGGCCGACGAGGTCGCAGGACCCGAAGGCCTTCGAGGAGAAATGGCCCAAGGACCAGTTCATCTTCGACGTGCAGACGCACCACGTCGACGTCAGCCGCAAGTGGTACGACGACACCGCCGACGGCAAGGCCGCGCTGCGCTTCTTCCGCATGCTGCGGCCGTTCGCCAGGCGACCTGGACGAGAGCCTGGAGCAGCTCAACCGCGCCCATTACGTCAAGGAAGTCTTCGGCGACAGCGACACGGTGATGGCGATCATCAGCGGCGTGCCGAGCCGCGACTGGGACAAGAACCCGCTGCCGCCCGATCAGATGGTGGCCACGCGCAAGTACGTCAACGACCTGGCCGGCTCGCAGCGCGTCCTGTCGCACGGCCTGCTGCGGCCCAACCTCGGCAAGAAGGAACTGGAGGAGATGGAGCGCCAGGTCAAGGAGCTGAAGATCGACGCCTGGAAGATGTACACCGGCGCCGAGCTGGGCGAAAAGGCCTGGTTCATGGACGACGAGAAGGTGGCCTATCCGTTCTGGGAGAAGACGCAAGAAGCTCGGCATCAAGAACCTGTGCGTCCACAAGGGGCTGCCGCTGGGCGCCTTCAACGAGAAGGCCTGCACGCCGCTCGACCTGGAGAAGGCGGCCAAGGACTGGCCCGACCTGAACTTCATCGTCTACCACTCCGGCTTCCGCGGCATCGGCTCGCTCGGCCAGCGGCACCGGCGAGCAAGGTCGAGGACCCGAAGACCGACGACCCGCAGGAGATCCCCTGGATCAGCGACATCCTGCGCATCCTGAAGAAGAACCCGAAGATCAAGAACATCTACTTCGAGCTGGGCAGCACGTTCCAGCATGCTCTCGTGCCCGCAATCCGGAGACGTGCCTGCACATGCTCGGCCAGATGATCCAGGTGGCCGGCGCCGATCACATCCTGTGGGGCACCGATTCGATCTGGGGCGGCAGTCCGCAGAGCCAGATCGACCGCCTCCGCCGGCTGAAGATGACCGACGAGCTGATCGAGAAGTACAAGTATCCGCGAGCTGACCGACGAGATCAAGGACCAGATCCTCGGCCTGAACGCGGCCAAGCTGTTCGGCATCGACGCCGAAGGCGAAGCGGCAAGGCGATCAAGGCCGACAAGCTGACGCAGCTGCGCGAGGAGTACCGGCAAGAACCCGGCGCCGAGCAACACGCAGTACGGCTGGGTGTGGGTGGAGGACGGGACCGCGCCGACTGTGCCGGTCGGGGCGGCGGAGTAGAAAATCGTTTAGCCGCGAGCTTCTGCGAGCGCTCGGGCGGCCCAGCGCTCGCAGAAGCTCGCGGCTAAATGAGAGTCCCCCATGCCTCCCCTTTCGCAAAGCAACGTCCCCGGTTATCCCTGTCGTCGCGGCAAAGTGCGCGACGTCTACGATCTCGGCGATCGCCTGGTCCTAGTGGCAACCGATCGCATCAGCGCTTTCGACTGGGTGCTGCCGACGCCGATCCCCGACAAGGGCCGCGTCCTCACCGCGTTGTCGTTGTTCTGGTTCGACTTCCTCAAGGTGCCGAACCATCTGCTCAGCACCGATCTCGCAGCGATGGGACCGGCCTTCGCTGCCCGCCGCAAGGAGCTGGAAGGCCGCAGCTGCCTGGTGAAGAAGACGACGGTGGTGCCGATCGAATGCGTGGTGCGCGGCTATCTCGCCGGCTCCGGCTGGAAGGAATACCAGAAGACCGGCACGGTCTGCGGCATCGCGCTGCCGCCGGGACTGCGCCAGGCGGAGCGGCTGCCGGAGCCGATCTTCACGCCCTGCGACGAAGGAGGAGAGCGGCCACGATCAGAACATCTCCTTCGAGCAGATGGCGACGATCACCGGGTCGGAACTGGCGGCGGAATTGCGCGATCGCAGTCTCGACGTCTATCGCCGCGGCGCCGACCATGCCCGCAGTCGCGGCATCATCCTGGCCGACACGAAATTCGAGTGGGGCCGGCTGCCGACGGGCGAGATCATCCTGATCGACGAAGTGCTGACGCCGGACAGCTCGCGTTTCTGGCCGGCCGACGAGTATCGCGTCGGCATCAGTCCGCCGTCGTTCGACAAGCAGTTCGTGCGCGATTGGCTGGAATCGACGCCGTGGGACAAGAACAGTCCGCCGCCGGAGTTGCCCGCGGAGGTGGTGGAGCGGACCGCGGCGAAATATCGGGAGGCGTATGAGCGGTTGACGGGAGTCGGATAGTCGCGGTGCATACCTACTTCGCGCGATATAATCGTGGAAGAGGAGGGAAAGATGATCGAACTCACCGAACAACAGCAACAGGCCGTCCATTCCGATCCGCAGACACCGTTCGTGGATCCACTGACGCGGAAGACTTACATCCTGGTGGATGAGGCGGTGTTCTCGCGACTCAAAGGTTTGATCCTGTCGGACGACGATCAGGGGTTCGTGGACGATGCCTATCGGCAAGCGATGGAAGTGTTCGGCCGCGAGGGTTGGAATGATCCGTCCATGGACGTCTACGACGCCCTCGATTCTCGGGGAAAACTATGAACGTCCAGCGGGGCGACGTGGCACTGGTAGATTTTCCGTTCAGCAGTGGAACGGCGTCCAAAGTGCGGCCTGCGCTGGTTGTGCAGAATGACCGCGATAACAAGCGGTTGGTGAACACCATCGTGGTGCAGATTACGAGTCTGACACGACGCTCGCTCGAGCCCGACACAGTTCCAAGTCGATTTGAAGAGTCCCGACGGGCGGGCAAGTGGCTTGCTCCAGGATTCGGTGATCAATTGCGTGAATCTGGCAACGATCCACAATTCCAAAATAATCCGACTTCTGGGCCGTCTGCCGGCCGCCGCTTTGTTACATGTCGATAATTGCCTCAAAGCCGCGCTCAACATTGTCTGACTGAAACTCACTCCACCATTACCACGCCCATCGCCTTCAACCGTTCGAGCAACAACGGCACGCTCTCCTCCGGCACCGCCAGCGTCGTCGGTCCCAATCGCGTCTCGATCAATCCGCGTGTCTCCGGCCATTGCAGCAGGCCGTCGGCAATCTCCGGGCCGGCGACGTGCAGCACCAGCTGACGCCGGAAGCGCGGCGGCGGCCATCGACGCCGCAGTCAACAGCATTCGTACCGCGGCCGGCAGCGGTTGGCCCGTCCGTTGCGGCAAACCATGTCTCCAGGGTCGTCAGCGTCATGCCGCCTTCACGGGCCGCATTCAGCGATGCCGGCGTCGATTCGGATACTGACGCTTGCCGCCGGTCGGTCGGTCCCAGCGGCATCCGCGAAACGCGGCAGGTCCGTCTCCAGCAGCAGGTCGGAGCGGGCGCAGATCGACCGCCAGCGTCACGCCGTCCGGCTCCACGGTCACGCACTTCTCCGGCGGCAGGGCGTAATCGCGCGTGCCGGTCAGGCGAAAGTGCGTGTAGTCGATCTGCGTCCTCACTGGCGACGACGGCCATCGTGTCGGCGATGCGCACCGCCTGGCAGGCCGCGTGCCAGCGCCTCGGCCAGGTCGTCCGACGTGGCGAACTCCATCAGCGTCGCCGACGGATAAACGGTGATGCGATCGCGCTTGTTCGACCAGGTCCGCAGCGAGTCGAGCACCGCCGGCGGAACGGCGCGCGTGCCGTGCTGTTCCAGCGTCAGCCGGATGCTGTCGAACGACTCGCCCGATTCCAGGCCGCGATAGACGCTCTCCGGCTCCAGTTGCAGCGTGCAGGCGGCACCGAGGTTCTTCCAGGTGGCGAAGCGCGTCAGCTCGGCCGATCAGGCCCGGCGTCAAACCCTGCCGAAAGGCGACGATCTCGAGGTTCGGCTGCACCAGCAGCGTCTGCGGAAAAGCCGGCTCCGCGGTCGGCGTATCGGCGCCAGCCCGAGCAGCCAGCGGCCGGTCGGCGACAGGCGCACGAGCCAGCCGTCGTCGTCCTGTTTCGCCTGCATCAGCCGCAGGTGGTACGCAGACGCCGAGCAGGAAAGTCTCCAGCCACGGCTGCTGGCGCGACGGCCGAGGATCCTCCGAATGCCAGTAGGGATGATGCGCGTCAGCCAGTCTTCCAGCGCCGCGGGGCAGGCCCAGGCGCCGTCGGGCAGACGGTCCAGCAGCAGGAACGCCAGCAAGCACGCCGACGGGAACGGATTGCCGGCCGGTTCCTCGCCGCGCCAGCCGTCGAGCGGGTTCCACGTTCGCAGCCGGAGCAGATCGAGCCAGAGCGATTCCAGCGCCGCCGTGCAATCCCTGGTCCCACGATGCCGGCAGCGTCCCGGCCCGCATTTCGCCGTCAGCCGCAACGACGATGCCCTCCAGCTCGGCCAGTGCCGCGATCAGGAAGCCGAGGTCCGGCACGTCGGCGAGGCGGTCGCCCGGCGGACCGGTCAGCAGCGGATCTTGCCCGAGCCGTTCTGCGTCGCGCTTGAAGAAGCCGCCCTGCATCGTTCGCCGGAACGGCGCCGCTGCGGCCTGCTGCCACAACACGGCCAGGCGCAGCAGCCATTCGAGGCCGTCGGACTCTTGCCCAGACAGGGAGACAGGGAGACCGGGAGACAAGGAGACCGCTCCACGCGAGTTCCTATCTCCTTGTCTCCTTGTCTCCTTGTCTCGGGTTTCGCTCAGATCGGGCAGCTCGAGCGGTTCTTTGCCAATGGCGCGCGCGGCGATCACCGGATGCGTGAAGACGATCAGGTCGGAGCCGGCGGCGGCAACCAGCCATTGCTCGAACGATTTGATCGAACCGGCGCTGCGTCCGGGGAGACAGCGATCCCGGTTTCGAGAGCAGCGTCAAAGACCGGCTGAAGCCCGTCGGCATGACCCAGCGCCATCACGAGTTCGACGAGATTGCCGAGGACCCAGCGCGGCTGACGGCTACGGGCGATCAGCGCGAGGAGCTGGCGCGCGGCGGGTTCGAGTTCCTGGAGACGGCGATCGAGGAGAACGGTATTGTCGACGGCGTCGGTGCAGCGGTCCAGGAGTTCCGCGACGGGCCATTGATTGCGCGGTTTGATGAGCCGTGCCGCCACCGCGCGCAGCAACGCTTCGTCGTAGCGTTCCAGCGTCTGCCGGACAAGTTCGGACCAGTAGGCAGCGTCGGAATGGGGCATCCACGATCCACCTTCTACGATCTTCGATCGACGACCTGGGGCGTATGCCCCATCTTTTGCAACTCCTGCACGACCGCCTCGACCCGCCCCGGACGAACGAGCAGGACGCGATCCGTCAGCCGGCCGACGATTTCCTGCGCAAGCTTCTTGCGGGCCAGCAATTCCTCGGCCAGGATGGCGTCCTCGGTCTGCACCAGGCAGACGCGCGCGGTGCAGCTTCACCGACAGTCGGCCGCCGCTCGTCGATCGGACGGGATCGGCCGGCATGATTCGTCCTCTAGTTTAGCCGCGACCCAACAGGGAGCGGGTTAACGCGCCCCCTATCGGGTCGCGGCTAAACAAATCGTGTCAGCGCAGCGCCACGGGCTCACCGACCAACTCCGTCCCGTCGGCGATCTGATAACTGTAGCCCTGCTCGGTCAGGAACAGCTGCCGATGGTGCGCGAAGTCCTGTTCGCGGGTGTCGCGCGTCACCAGCGTGTAGAAGTGGGCGACCTCGCCGTTGGCCTTGGGCCGCAGGATGCGACCCAGACGCTGTGCTTCTTCCTGGCGCGAGCCGAACGTGCCCGACACCTGGATCAGCACGTTCGCGTCCGGCAGATCGAGCGCGAAATTGCCGACCTTCGACAGGATAAGCTGCCGCACCTCGCCGCTGCGGAACTGGCCGTACAACTTCTCGCGCTCGGCACTGCTCGTCTGTCCCGTGATGAGCGGAATGTCGAAGCGCTTGCGGAGTTGCCGCAGCTGCTTCAGATACTGGCCGATGACCAGCACTCGGCTGTCGCGGTAGCGCTCGAGCAGATGAGCGACGACGTCGTCCTTCGCAGGGTTCTCGCTGGCGATGCGGTACTTGTTGCGCCACTCGGCGACGGCGTACTCCATGCGCATCGCCTCCGGCATGGCGACGCGAATCTCGGTGCAGCTGGCCTCGGCGATCCAGCCTTTGCGTCTCCAGCTCGCGCCAGGGCACGTCGTACTTCTTCGGGCCGATAAGGCTGAACACGTCGGCTTCACGGCCGTCCTCGCGCACCAGCGTCGCCGTCAGGCCGAGGCGGCGCCGGGCCTGGATGTTGGCCGTCACGCGGAAGACCGGCGCCGGCAGCAGATGAACTTCGTCGTAGATGATGAGGCCCCAATCGCGCTTGTCGAACAGCTTGAAGTGCGGGAACTCCTCGGTCTTCTCGTTGCGGTAGGTGAGGATCTGATAGGTGGCGAGCGTCACCGGGCCGATGTCCTTCGTGTCGCCGGTGTACTCGGCGATCTGGTCCTCGGCGAGGTCGGTCTTGTCGAGGATTTCGCGGTGCCATTGCTTGACGGCGGTGATGCCGGTGGTCAGCACCAGCGTGGAGCGTTGCATCATGGCCATCGCCGCGATGCCGACGATGGTCTTGCCGGCCCCGCAGGGCAAGACGATGACGCCGCTGCCGCCGCGAACGTCGCCGCCGGCATAAAAGACGTCGGCCGATTCGCGCTGATAATCGCGCACGACGAAGGGCAGCCCGCTCCGCGCCACCTCGCGCAGGTGAATCGGCAGAGCCGAGCCTTCGGTGTAGCCGGCCAGGTCTTCCGCGGGATAGCCGACCGCGATCAGCGCCTGCTTCAGCACACCGCGAAAGGCCGGATCGACGAGGAAGCTGTGCCGGTCGAGCCGCTCCCCAAGGTAAGTACGCACCTTCGGCTGCCGGGCCAGTTCTTCGAGCAAAGTGGTGTCGTCGCTGACGAGGCGTAGTGGGGGCGGTTCGTGGGAAGGCGGTTCCTGAGCAGGGCGAGGCTGGCGCCGAGACGTTCGCCCGTTCCAGCCGAACGCGGCCATAGCGGCTGACTCGTTCGGCGATATCGAAGGCGAGGTTGGATGGAACGGGATACTTGCTGAAGTTCCGCAGCACGTCCATCATGGCGTCGGCGGTCATGCCCGGCGGCGGCGGCGTTCCACAGCGAGAGGGCGGTCAGCCGATAGGTGTGGATGTGTTCCGGGCTTTTTTCCAGCTCGGCGAAGGGAGCGAGGGCGTCGCGGGCTTCGGCGTAGCGCGGATTATCGACCTCGACCAGGACGGAGCGGTCGCCCTGGATGATGAGCGGATTGGCGGGGTCGTACTGCTGCTGAACGCCGTTGCTCTCCGCGCCTTTCGGCATCGTTCCGTACTCCAATCCTGACCCCGGTCCATGTTCCTCTGCGCAGTTTAGTGGGTTCGCGGAACCCATGCAAGACGAACTCGGGGGCTGTGGCAGTCAACGAGGTTCTCCCATGACACGCAAACGTCTCAGCCGCGACCAGAAACGGAAGCAGAAAGTCTCGGATCGCAAGAAGTCGAACAGTCCGGCCGTCACTCCCTACGAGGGCAGTAAATATCGAGAGCCTCACTTGCGCCGATCCTCTTCGAGGCCGAGCGTGGCATCCGCGAGGCCGACGAGATTTCGGAGAACCGCTTGACCGACCACGACGTCTGTCACTCGTTGGAAGAGCTCGTTCTGCATCTGCGCGGGGAGCTTGTCGCCGACTACACTCCGGACACGGTAGCGTGGCGCATTCAAGATCGCTGGAAGGAGACGTTGGCCCATACAGTGCCTCGACCCTCGAACTCCGACTTGACGGGCGTGCTTCGAACCATCATGAATTCGCTCGAGGTGCGGACGCGCATGACCCCCGGCGGCCGCGGCTACCTCAGCTTTCTGATCGACTTTCTGAAGAAGACCGGGTTCAACGTCCGTCGCCTTTCTCCCGACGAAATGGTCCGCCCGATCGAGGAGGAGGATCTCGACGAGGATGAGGAAGCCGAGTGACGGCGATCATGGCTCACCTGGTCTGCCGTTCCTGTGTCGTTCATCTATAGTGGTGAGTGGTGAGTGGTGAGTGGTGAGTGGTGAGTGGTGAGTGGTGAGTGGTGAGTGGTGAGTGGTGAGTGGTGAGTGGTGAGTGGTGAGTGGTGAGTGGTGAGTGGTGAGTGGTGAGTGGTGAGTGGTGAGTGGTGAGTGGTGAGTGGTGAGTGGTGAGTGGTGAGTGGTGAGTGGTGAGTGGTGAGTGGTGAGTGGTCACAGGGCGGGGGATGCGTGTCGAAGATCAAGTATTTACCACCACTCACCACTCACCACTCACCACTCACCACTCACCAGCCGAACACAGGAGCCGACATGGCCGAGAAGATCACCCCGCGGGCGCAGGATTATTCCCAATGGTATCTAGACGTCGTCAAGCAGGCCGGCCTCGCCGAGAACAGCGACGTACGCGGCTGCATGGTCATCAAGCCGAATGGCTACGCGATCTGGGAGAAGATGCAGCGGCGCTCGACCGTCTCTTCAAGGACACCGGCCACGTCAACGCCTACTTCCCCCTGTTCATTCCCAAGAGCTTCCTGGCCAAGGAAGAGGAGATGGCCGAGGGCTTCGCCAAGGAGTGCGCCGTCGTCACGCACCATCGGCTCAAGTCGGTCGATGATCCGGCTCGGCCCGGTAAGAAGATGATCACCGTCGATCCCGAGGCGAAGCTCGAAGAAGAGCTGATCATCCGGCCGACCTCCGAGACGATCATCTGGAACTCGTACAAGATCGTGGATCCAGAGCTATCGCGATCTGCCGCTGCTCATCAATCAGTGGTGCAACGTCGTCCGCTGGGAGATGCGCACCCGGCTGTTCCTGCGCACCGCCGAGTTCCTCTGGCAGGAGGGCCACACCGCCCACGCCACCCAGGCCGAGGCCGAAGCCGAGAGCGCGGCAGATGGTCGAGGTCTATCGCCAGTTCGCCGAGGAGTGGATGGCCATGCCGGTGCTGGTCGGCCCCAAGAGCGAGGGGCAGAAGTTCCCCGGTGCGGTCTACACGCTCTGCATCGAGGCGTTGATGCAGGACGGCAAGGCGTTGCAAGCGGGGACGAGCCATTTCCTCGGCCAGAACTTTGCGAAAGCCTTCGACGTGCAATTCCAGAGTGCGGCCGGCAAGCTGGAGTATGCCTGGGCGACGAGCTGGGGCGTCTCGACGCGGCTCATCGGCGGTCTGCTCATGACGCACTCGGACGACAATGGCCTGGTCGTGCCGCCGCGTCTCGCTCCGGTCCACGTCGTCATCCTGCCGCTGGGTAAGAACGACGCCGAGCGCAAACCGTCCATCGCGGCGGCGGAGAAGCTAGCGGCCGAGCTGCGCGGTCTGCCGCGCGACGACTTCTTCGGCTACGAGCCGTTGTCGGTCAAAGTGGACATGAACTTCGACAAGCAGCCGGGCTGGCGCTACGCCGAGTGGGAGGTGCGCGGCGTGCCGGTGCGTGTCGAGATAGGGCCGAAGGATCTGGAGAAGCAGAGTTGCGTCGTCGCTCGGCGCGATGTGCCCGGCAAGGAGGGGAAACAGTTCGGCATTCCGCTCGCCGGGGCCGCGACCCACATCGACAAGCTGCTGCGCGACATCCAGGCGGGTCTGTTCGCCAGGGCAAAAAAGATCCGCGACCAGAGCATGCGCACGGCGAACAGCTACGACGAGTTCAAGCAACTGATCGAGCAACCGGGCTTCGTCTGGGCGCACTGGGACGGCACGCGCGCGACGGAGAACAAGATCCAGGAGGAGACGAAGGCGACGATCCGTTGCATTCCGTTCGACCGCGTGAAGGAGCCGGGCCAGTGCATGGTGACCGGCCAGCCGTCGGAGGGGCGTGTGGTGTTTGCGCGGGCGTATTAAGTTCTAAGGGGGGTAGCCGCACGGAGCAGAGTGGAGCGTAGGCGGATGCCGGAGCGGAACCTAGCGGATCTGCGGCGGAGTTGCTGGAGCAGCAGCGGTGACGCGCCGCAGTGCCGAGGCAGGGCCACATGAGCCAACGGTGGGCCATCCTCATGTCGGTCGCGGCGGAGAAGCAGCGCTGTGGGCGCGACATCCGATGTCAAAGGGTTGCTTCGTTGAGGCAGCACCGTGCATGTTTACCGCCTGATGCGATTGGTCAGTCTGTTGCCGCGCGGTATCGTAGAATGAGGAATCGAGATGTCCCCGGAGGCTCAGGAATGACTGTTGCAACCCTGGCCGACACGCGCGTGCAATCGGCTCTGCGCCACGGTGTTCGTGTTCTCCAGCGCGTGGCGAAGTATGTCCTACCGGCCGCCTTGGATCGGCGCATGCAGGAACTGGGAGAACAGAAGGAGTATCTCGGCTCAGCCGAACACGACGAACTGCTGGCCCTGGTGACGTTCACCCAGGAACGCACGCTGGAGAAGTTGCAGGCGGAAGTCGCCTTGCGCGAACTGCAAACGCTGCTGCCCGACGCGGCGCGGCCATGAGCGTCGTGGATGCGGTTACTCGTGCCGCCATCGAAGAACGAGCCGGCTCTCGGTGCGAGTATTGCCGACTACCGATGCGCGGGCAGATCGCTACTTTTCCCATCGATCATCCCACGCCGCGAAGCAGTGGCGGCGTGACCGAACTGGCGAATCTCGCACTTGCATGTCCGCATTGCAACGGCCACAAGTGGGCGCACACGGCCGCGCCGGACCCCGCATCGGCTGCCGTCGTGCCCCTGTTCAATCCACGGATGGATCACTGGGAAGAGCATTTCCAATGGTCCGCGGCCGACCCCACGATCCTCGAAGGGAGATCGGCTCGCGGCCGTGCCACGCTGCACTTGCTGCAAATGAATCATCCCAACATGGTGGAGATTCGCTGCTTGGTGGCAGAACTCCACCTCTTTCCCGGATAACATCCCCTCGCCCCAGTGCCGACGCTCGGTCACACGAGCCAACGGTGAGTCATCCGCGCGTCGATCGAGGCGGAGAAGCGGCGCTGAGATCAGCGCGAAAGCGGCGCGAAGAAGTATCTGCCGCAGTTGTCGTCTATGGGTACACGTTTCTTCGGCGGCTGGGCTCGATTAGCCGCTGAGGTCGACTAGCGTTGGCAGTCTATTGCGAGGGGGTACTCTCTCATGCATTCATTTTCCTATGCAAATGCGTCCCCAACGGACAAGGCCGCTTTCTACGCTCATCTGCGGATGCAAATGACGGCGATCCTGGAAGGAGAGCGAGATCTGATCGCGAATACTGCAAATTGCGCAGCGGTGCTTTTTCATTCGCTGCCCGACATCAACTGGGCCGGCTTTTATTTGTTGAAGGGCGAAGACCTGGTGCTAGGCCCGTTTCAAGGCAAGCCTGCTTGCGTGCGGATTGGACCGGGACGCGGCGTGTGCGGCGCCGCCGTGGTGAAACGACAGGCGCTCGTGGTACCGAACGTCCACGAGTTTCCCGGCCACATTGCCTGTGATACCGCTTCGAATTCCGAGATCGTCCTGCCACTGGTTGTGGGAGACCGCCTCGTCGGCGTGCTCGACATCGATAGTCCGCTGCTTGGCCGTTTCGATGCGGACGACGCCGCGGGCTTGCAAGCGATCATGGCCACCTTGCTGGCCGCGTCGGATGTTGCCGGGCGTTGCGAATGACGAACATCCGATGTACCGATCCAACAGCGGTCACATCGGCAGCATACTTTTCCTACCGGTGCCGCGGCCGCTTGACGGTGGTGCATACATCCACAATCTTGCCCGATTCCTCGAGCGCCTGGTGAATACGCCGGCCGCCCTCAAAACGGTGCAGCGTGACGTGGTAGGCCTGTCCGGTAGCCGCCAGGTATGGCCGGGTCTCCGGACTGTTGGGGGCCCGGAGTTGTCCCCACGAGCCGTCGCCGAGGTAAACGATACCGTCGCGGTCGATGTGCCCATCCCACAGGGGGTGCGTTCGCTTGAACGTGTGGTCGTGATGTTCCAGCACGAAGTCCACGTTGTGCTTCTCGAACAGCGGCACCCAATGCTGCCGGTTGCCCGCCCCGGTTCCATCTGCCCCGTCCGCCGGACGGTACGACGGGTACGCCGGGACATGGTTCGCCACAACCAGGTGCGGCCGGTCCGCCCGGTCCCGCAAGGTCTTGTCCAGCCAGTCTGTCTGCTCTCCGTCGATCGGGGCAACGTGGCCGGTGTCGAGCAGGACCAGGCTCAAGTAGTCGCCGAAGTCCAGAGTCGCGTAAGTGGTGTCGTGGAACAGCCCATCGAACAGGGAAAGGAACAAGCGGGGCGGCCGACCGGGATTTGCCGTATCCGCCGGCTACCTCGTGGTTGCCCATGCATGCCAGCATCGGGATCAGCCGATTCTGCGTGTCGATCATGTACCGGCTGTAGTTGCGCAGGAAGCCGAGCATGGCCTGCGGAGACCGCCCGTCGTCGTAAGCGAGATCACCGCCGATCACCGCGAAGTATGGATTCTGCCGCGCCGCCAAGATGTTTACCGCCGCCGCGTGGGCATTTACGCCGCAGTCGCCGCCGGAGACGAACGTCAGCGCGTTGGTCGCCTTGGCCGGCATCGTCCGGAAGAAGTGGCTCTCGGGATTCGTGCCGATCCGAAATTGGTACTCGGTCCCCGGACTGAGGTCGGCCAACTCAGCTCGGAATACCCGCAGATCGGTGAACGGGAATGGCCGAGAAGTCGTGTGAGCTGTACTCCACCAGCCCGCGTTACCGGCCGCGGCGGAAACATGGATGGTCGGCGGCGCTACGTCGGTTCCCGACCCACTGTACCGTCATGGTGGTGGTCGGGTCGCGGTGCCAGGTGAGGAATAGAGTATCCGGGCGCGATACCGAGGCGTCCGTGGCGGTCCCACGGCACCCGAGAATTGCTGGGCCAGCCGCCAGCGCAGCGGCAAGACCCCGGACCGTGGTCCTGAAGAAGGAACGGCGATCAATTGCGTGCATGAACAGAATCCGAAGAGCGTCGTGGTGGGAATGTCTGGCGGGCCGAACACGTAGCAGTTCTCAAATAAACACGGATGTCGGAAAGAAGTTTCGGTTGGTTCGCCCGTTTTCTAATCAAATGGAGGGATGCGATGCTTGCCGTTACTCAGCTGATGTTCGAGGGCCATGCCGAGGAGGCGATGAACTTTTACGTCTGCGTTTTCAAAGGGTCCGTCACCAAGATCGAACGATACGGAGCCAGCGAGCAGGGCAAGGAAGGATCAGTAAAGCGAGCCGAGTTCACCCTCGCGGGCCACCGGTTGGCCTGCATCGACAGCCCCATAAAGCACGCCTTTACGTTCACGCCGTCGATTTCCATCTTCGTTGAGTGCAAAGATGAGGCCGAAATGGATTGCGCGGTCAGCGAGCTTTCCGTGGGTGGGATGCTGTTGATGCCGCCGGGCAACTACGGATTTAGCACGAAGTTCGCCTGGCTCAATGATCGCTTCGGCGTTTCGTGGCAAATAAACCTTCCGTAGTTGCGCTCGAGGCGAATATCATGATCGACCGATTGCCCGAGGCTAGAACTTCTTGTACTGGAGTTGTCTCCGCTCAGATCGAATACTCCATTACGTCGGCGTAGGTTGCGGCGAGGGGACGGACGGCGGCGGCGCGGGTGACATTGAGGTCGCGGAGGATCACCTCGGCGGCCCGGAACGCCTGGTTGCGCAGCTCCGGCACGGCTGTGCTTTCCCAGAGCGTCCCCTTGAGCGGCGGCCCGATCGCCAGCAGCCACGGCGAACGCACGCCATCCTCGTCGAGCAGGTTGAAATCGTCGTTCGCCCGGATTCCCAGGCCCGTCTCGTCTGCACAGGCCAGGCCGCGCTTCAGCAGGTTGTCGAAAAGCCGCGATCGTTCTGTACACGCCTCCGCCGGCCCCGTGCAGTTGATGACGACGTCCGCACGCAACCTACTCTCGCCCGTTCCGTTCAGCACGACCTCCAACCGGTCGCCGGATGCAACGACGGCGCGGACCTCGCCCTTGCGCACCTGCAATCGACCCGAGGAAAGGCCAGCGGCAACCTCGCGATGGATGGACTCAGCTATGCGGTGCCGCGATTGGTTCCAGAGGGAGCGAAACTCGCGGAGGAAGCGGCGCTTCTCGGCCAGGGAAAAGTGCTGCCAGATCCGTTGCGTGTAAGGCCGTAGCTTATCAACCAGGATGGCCGGATTGAGACCGTGAGCGCGTAACTCGGCGCAATGCTTGTCGAGCAACTCGCGCAACTGGTTCAGCGACAACTGCGACGGGTCCGCTCCTGGAAAATCCGGGTAGTCAGGCCCCTTGAAATGAGACGCCGGCAGCAACCCGTTCCGCGAGACGGCGATAATTTCGCCCCGCCAGTCCAGGGCGGAAAGGGTCAGAAAGGTGTCCACCATCGTCAAGCCGGTCCCCAGCAGCACGACGCTTTTCCCCGTGTCGGGCAGCCGATGCTCCCAGGCCGACCAGGGGTCTCCAAAGTAACCGGCGTGATTCGGACCGTCGCCGAAGAGGTCCGCCGGCGACGGATTGCCTGTCGCAAGGACGACCTTGTCCGCGGTCAGCGCCTCACCGGGCGCGGTCACAACCGTGACGCGATCGCTGGTAGGGACGACATCCACGACCTCACCTTCTCTCACGTTAATGCGGACATGCTTGCCGTCAGCGTAGGCACTGCGGTACCACAGAAAGAGCGCCTGGAGATAGTCGCCGTAGACTCGGCGGGGGACAAACTGCTCGCGCGCCTGGGCAGGGGGAAGGTGGGAGAAATCGGACCGCGTGCCCAGCCACTCGACGAAATGGTCGGGCTGGTCGGCCAGGGCGGACATGTTGCGGACGACCACGTTGAGCAGGTGCTCTGGCCGCCGCGTCCCATAGGCGACGCCCCGCCCGAGGGGGTGGCCCACGTTGACCACAGTCACGGCGAGCGGCGCGTCGGTGAGCCGTACCAGGTTGACGGCCGTCACGACTCCGCTGAACCCACCGCCAACGATCACCACGGAACTCATTGGGGTCTCCCACGGATCACCGTCCCGGCACCGGGAAGTACGTGGCGCTGATCCACAACAGCACGCCCAGCAGGACGACACCGAGCAGCAGGCTGCCCACGATCAGTTTCTTCTCGACCGGCAACAGCGGTTCGTAGGGGATGCGGGCCATCTCCTCGGCGGTCTGTTGCTCGGAAGCCCGCTCTGCCGGCGGTGGTTGGCTCATGTCAAACCTCTCAAGTAGCCGTCGCCGGCAAGTATCCGTGGAAGAACAGCCAGGAAATCGCCAGTCCGATCCAGATGACGAAGCCGAATAGACAGACGACGTAGACGGCTGCCAATCGGGCGATGCCTTCCGCCCAGAGTTTCTTGAAATTCGACGCCAGGCCGATCGAGAAGAAGGTCATCACGAAGAAATAGCCGCGGAAGAGATCCACCTCACCGATGCCAGCCCGAAGGGGACCGGGCGCCTTATCCGTGCCGAGGAGGTCAGGCCGAGCGATTCCCACGGCGAGCAGGATGCCGAACACCAGGAAGTATCCGAAGACGAACTTCGGGAAGCGGTTCCAGATGTCGGCCAGGGGTACGCCCTGTCCCCGTTTACGCTCGATCCCGTACGCCCAGACGACCGCCAGAACGAGCGCCCACACGCCGATGAACAGATCGATGAAGACCTTGACCGTCGTCGTTGTCAGCAGCATCAGCCCTTGCTGGGCGGCCGGTTCCGTGGCGAACAGCGCCTGCGTGACAGCTCCGCTGGAGATGGCGGCTCCATCGGTTTTGACGGCCAACCCCATCCAGGCGGCGGCGACCATCGGTTCGTTGGCCAAGCAGGTCCGCGCGGCCAGCGGCAGCAGAATCAGCTCCACCACGGAAAAGATGACGACCAGCGACGACACCATCACGGGGACGATAGGCCGGGCCCGAATGGCGGCCCCGGTGGTGATGGCCGCGGATACACCGCAGATGGAGATTCCCGAAGCCAGCGGTGCCGCCCACTCTCGGCTGAAGCCGAAGAAGCGCCGGGCCACGAAATACACCAGCGCCCAGTAGATCAGATACGCCTCGACGATGGCGGCCAGTCCGCGGAACATGATCGTCCCGACGAGTGTGAGCCGGCCGCCTTGATACCCAGCGACGCTCCAAGGATGACGATGGCGGTCTTGATGAACCATTCCGGTCGGGCGGCCTCGGCGAGCCAGCTGGCAACGGAAGGAAAGAAGTTGCCGAGCACCAGGCCTGCCGCCAGGGCGACGATGAATCCAGCTTCGCCGGTCAACCCCAAGCGATCGACTGATACCGAAGGTTGCCCGCTTGTCGGGAGTGGCGGCGATGTAGGCGTTGTGGCCGAGAAGCCAGCAGAGGTAGGAGATGCCGAAGACCGCCGTGAACGCCAGTGCGAATCGGCCCAGGTTCAGTTTCAGCCACCATGCCCCTATCAGCAGCACCGCGAGCAAGAAGAGATACGTCATGGCCAGACAAAGTAACCCGGGAAGGCCTCCGTACGCTTTTGAAGCGGGGGACAGGGCCTTGGCGGCATCCGCCCAGACGTTGGTATTTACGACCCAGCCGAACGAGTCCACACCCAGCAAAGGGAGTGTCCCCAGCGCCGTAAGTGCCAACCCAATCAGGACCGCCCAGCCGTCTTCTGTTCGCAACCACGCCTTCATAATGCCCTGAAGATTAACACGCTGAGAAGACCCGGACGTAATCTAGTTGGGATCCGCTAACGCGGCAACACAAGGAAGTCGTACCGCATCCATGCAGCTCGTCTGCCGCCGTGGTCAGTTATGGAGTATGACGAAGCCGGAGCTTTTGCACACGTCGGTCCGAGATTCTCTCGAGCGTTTTCAAACGGAATGGATGCCGGTGCTATTACCCGACCTGCGCGGAGTGAAGGGCTTGATAAAGATGGAGGGCGCCATGTGCTCAAGTGGTGATGCAGCTCGTTTCGAGCTGAGTGTGAGGATAGGCGGCACCGATGGCGATTACTAAAGCAGAGGTAACCGGTTTTCTTGAGTGGATGTGCCGGCACACTGTAGTGCTGTGCGAGACATATTTTCGTTTGGGGAAAGACGGGAAGACTGATTCAGAACAGCAGACGTATTTCTTTCCAGGATTCGTGATCGAGGTACTTGGGCAATGGTACTTCATAATGTGGATCGCGGAACTCCTCTTCCAGCGGCGCCTTGAAGATGACCAGCCGATGCAGCATGTCGTTGGTGTCCACGACGTCGGCGGCGAGGGCCGAAGGCAGTTCCAGCGGATCGAACAGGCCGAACAACGAATCGCCGGCCGCGATCTCTTCCTCGGTGAAGCCGGCCTTACGCAGTGTCCGCAAGTCCGGTTCCTCCTCCACGTCGATGACCACGTTGTCGAGGAAGGGGCGAAACTCCTTCGGCAGCGTCTTCATGACACGGGCCACGATGCGGCAGCATTTGTTCATCGACGTGCGCTTCATACGGTCATGCTGGAAACCGACGTCCATGTCGTCAATGTCATCGTTTCTCGATTGGACGGGATCTCAAAGGACGAGTATAATCGGTTGGATGATGGTGGATCGTCGTGATTGAATCCATGTCGAGGACGCGAGATGACACCACCGCCCGTTGCGCTTGGCATGTTCATCTGCGAGCAAGTCATCGTGGACCAGCGGACACAAAATCCGTCGCCAATCAGCATCTTTACGGGGCTAGCGGTGACCGGGTTTCCGTCGCCCCCGCAACGGTTTTCCGTGTTCTCTTCCTTAACGAATGGACGAGGAAGCGCGGTCATCCGTTTGGTTGTCAGCCGCCTCGACAACGGTGAAGAGTGTTATCAGCAATCGCACACGATGGACTTCCCCACCCCTCTGATGATCTCAAACGTCCTCTTGCGCGTTCAAGAGATCCGCTTCCCGGTCTCTGGCCGTTACGAGTTTGTACTCTTCGTGGATTCCGATCCTATTGCCCAGCGGCACGCTGCGCGTCTATCAGCGCTAGGAGGCTGACCTCCCGGTCAGAACGAACCATGTCTTCCGAATCGAATAGTTCCCCAGGCCGTCCCAATCCGGATCAGTTGGACCAGGTCAATTACTATTTCGAAGGGAATGAACAAGTCACCCCGCCCAAGACCGACGGCAAGAAGCCTGCCGAAACGCCGCCCGAATTCCGTAATCCGACGATCGAGCAGCTCGCGGGCATCAATGTCTACTGCGAAGAGGGGAAGATCATCTACCTGAACGGTCCGGATAAGACGCCAGAACCGGATAAGCAATGACCACCGACTCACAGGAAATCAATCGCGCTGCCCAGGCCGCGCGCGAACGGCTGGAACCGCTCTTCCGCGAGATCGGCAAGGTGATCGTCGGCCAGCGGCTGCTCATCGACCGGCTGCTTGTCGGCCTGCTCTCCGGCGGCCACCTGCTGCTCGAAGGCGTTCCGGGACTCGCCAAGACGCTCGCCGTCCGCACCCTTGCCCGCGCCCTGCACCTCAGCTTCAGCCGCATCCAGTTCACGCCCGATCTGCTGCCGGCCGACATCATCGGCACGCAAATCTACAACCCGCGCACCGGCGAATTCACCGTCAAGCGCGGCCCGGTCTTCGCCCACCTCGTCCTCGCCGACGAGATCAACCGCGCTCCCGCAAGGTGCAGAGCGCTCTTCTCGAAGCCATGCAGGAGCGACAGGTCACGATCGGCGACACGAGCCACGTTCTCGAACGGCCGTTCCTCGTCCTGGCCACGCAGAATCCCATCGAACAGGAGGGCACTTACCCGCTGCCGGAGGCGCAGATGGACCGGTTCATGCTCAAGCTGAATCTATCGTATCCGAGCAAAGAGGAAGAGCTGGCCATCCTCAACCGAATGTCGGCCGTCGAGCCGCGGTTGCACGTCGAGGCCGTACTAGGCCCCCACGACCTCGCCGAGTTGAGCCATGCGCTCGATCAGATTTACGTCGATGACAAGATCAAGCGCTACATCGTGGACGTCGTCCACGCCACGCGCCGGCCAGCCGAGTACGGACTCGACCTGGCGCCGTACATCCAGTACGGCGCCAGTCCGCGGGCGACGATCTTCCTGACCAGGGCGGCGAAGGGACAGGCGCTGCTCGAAGGCCGCGGCTTCGTCACGCCGCAGGACGTGAAGTCTATCGGCCCGGACGTACTGCGGCATCGGGTCACTGTTACCTATGAAGCCGAGGCCGAGGAGATTTCGTCCGAGAAGCTGTTGCAGCGGATTTTCGATGCGCTCAAAGTACCGTGAGTTGCCGCTTGCGGCTAAGCCGCAAGCGGCGAATTCTCACACTTCTTGCTTGCCATCTCGCTTCCGTCCCGCGATACTGTCGGAACGGTTGTCACGTCTTCGTCATCTACTACATCGAAGGAGTCCGCCGATGCGACGCTGGTACGCCGCCGCCCTTCTCGTCCTCGTGGCCCCTGCTCTGCAAGCCCAGGACGCCCCCGAACAACTCCTGCCGGCCGGCACACAGGTCTACCTGCGCTGGGATGGCATCGAGACCCACAAGGTCGCCTACGGGAAGACCGCCCTCGGCAAGATGATGACCGGCGACACCGGCGTCTTCATCACCTCGGTTTTCAACCAGATCCAGGACGGTCTCGGCTCGCTGCTCACCGTCGAACAGCTGCTGCGCGGCGAAAAGCCGGAGAAACTACAGGAGCGGCAGGCCGACGCCGCCGAGGCCAGCAAACTGCTCGGCGTCCTGGCCCAGAACGGCTTCCTCCTCGGCATCGAGGTGCGCAGCGTCGAGCCGCCCAGCATCCAGGCCACGCTCATCATCCCCAACGGCGCAGCCAATCCCAAGCCGGTGATCGGCGCCCTGCGTCTCGCCGTCAGCATGTCACGCGGCAAGATCGGTGAAAAGAAGGTCGGCGACACGACGGTCTACTTCGTCGATGAACCGTCTCCGGTCTTCCTGTCCTGGTTTGTGGCCGGCAAGCACGCGGTCGTCAGTTTCGGCACTGATAACGCCGAGAAGGCCGTCAAGGCGGCGACCGCCAAGACCGGCCCTCGCCTCGTCGAGAATCCGCTGTTCAAGCGCGTTGCGGGGTTCAACAAGTTCGAGACGAGCGCCCGCGCCTTCCTGGACGTGGAATCACTGGTGAAAATCGCAAGTACTGCGAACAAGGACGTGAAGAAACTACTCGACGACTTCGGCCTGACCAGCGTCAAGAGCGCCGTTCTCTACTCCGGCTTCGAGGGGAATGCGGAGCGCGGCCTGATGGAGCTGGACGTGCCCGGTCCGCGCAAGGGCGCCCTCAGCCTGCTTGCCAACAAACCGTTCACTCTCGCCGACGTGCCGCCGCTGCCGCCGGACGTGACCACCTGGAGCATGACCAATTTCGAGTTGGCAAAGTTCTACGACCTTGCGTTCCAGACTGTCGAAGCAGGTCGCCGGCATCATCGCCCCGGATGAAGCCGTCCAGGTCAAACTGGCCCGCGGTATCATCAATGCCGCGCTCGGCATCGACCTGCGCAACGACCTTCTCGGTGCTCTCGACGACAAGGTGGTGCTGTACTCGACACCGTCCGAAGGACCGCTGTCGCTCGGCCAGGTCGTGATGGTCAAGGTCAAGGACGAGGCGAAGCTGCGGAAGGCGATCGAAGGGCTGGTGAAGGGTCTCTCGAAGACGGCGGGCAGCCGAGGTGACATTGAAGAAGCGCACCTATCGCGATGTCGAAGTGCGTGAGGTGATCGTCAGGCAGCAGGGTTTCTTCCTGGTGCCGACCTACGCGATCCACAAGGGTTGGCTGGTGATCTCCCTGTTCCCGCAACCGGTCCACGGCTACATCCTGCGGGCCAACGGCGAGATGGGAGCGTGGAAGCCGTCGCCTGCGGTTCAGGCCAATTTCGACAAGATGGGCAAGGAGTTTATCTCCGTGTCTTATTCCGATCCGCGGCCGGCGCTCAAGACGCTGTGGTCGGTGGCGCCGATGATCGGCGGGCTGGTGAACAGCTTGAGTCCGGAACTCAACTTCGAGGTCGGCAGTTTGCCGAACGCCCAGGAATCGACGCGGCACCTGTTTCCAAACGTCGCCGTGACGGTCGATGACGGCAAAGTGATCCGCACCGACTCGCGGGCCTCGCTGATGCTGCCGCTCGACATCGCGGGGTTCGACAACTACGCCATAATAGGGTTCCTGAGTGTGTTCGGACGTTTCGTAAACTGAGATCGCGCTGCGGAATACGTGTCCGGCCGGTGTTCCAGACGCTGGCCGGACGCGGTAAAATTACCGGCACCTACCTGCCGGAGGATCGAATCATGAGCATCTCACTCGAAGAAGCGCTGGCCCAGGTCGAGTTGGAACCGGGTCGCACCTATTCGTGCAAGGTGAACGGTCACCGCGTCACTTTGCGCGTGCTGTCGGAACTCCCGCCGGAGATGTTGCCAGCACCGCTCGTGGAGTCCGACATTATGCTGGAGCCGTGGGTGGAGTTTCCTTTTCCAAAGGGTGGAATTATCCTTCGGGCCAAGCCCGGCAAGATGCCGCTTCCAGACCCTCCGATCATTCCCGAGGATGATTACCCCCAATGATCTACCGTCTTCCACCCGTCGAGGATCCTGTTGACCAGGGGGACATCATCGAGGAATACCCGGCGATCATCCCACCTGCCTTCGACGTGAACGATATCCATGTTGCCGAGATCGAAACCGTCTCCTCTCGTGTGATCGTCCTCACACAGACGTGCGACCTGGCAACACAGAAAGTGAATGCAGTCCTGTGCGCTGTTGTTTTCGAGGCACAAGGGTTGATCGATCAAAAGCTGATCAAGGCAGCTGATGTTCGAGGCCCAATACGCGCCGGCCGCGTTTTCGGTTGGTATTACCTGCCGAAAAGCGTGGAATTGAACCTTCCCGAGATGATCGTCGATTTCCGCCAACTTCACACCGTCCGACTCGAAATGCTGACGGGTTTATGTCGTCTGGGAAAACGCCGCGCCCGCGTTCAACCGTTGTACCGCGAACACCTCGCCCGGCACTTCGGCGACACTTACAGCCGCATCGGTCTACCCGAGCCGTATGCCACGGATTGAAACGGGCCGTCGCGCTCAGTCATCTCTACCCTGCTCTGGTTCCTTCCCAACTCTTACGGCGTTCTTCGCCCCCGGTCCGCGCAGCAGATACAGCAGCACGACGAGATCGTACATCCCGTGAACGATGATCGGTGTCAGCAAGTTTTTGCTGTGCATCCACAGGAAACCGAGGTACGCACCCATCAGCGCCGCCAGGACCGCGTAGGTGGTGCTGACCGCGTGAACCAGGCCGAAGAGCACACTCGCCGCCGCCAGGGCGCCCCACGGTCCGAGCCGTCTCTCGAAGCCCGGTTGCAGAACGCCGCGAAACACCATTTCCTCACCCAGTCCCGCCAGCGCCGAGATGCCGAGCAGGTCGATCAGCGTGCAGGGCGACAGGACGGGGCGGATGACGTCTTCGCTGAAACGTTTGAGGCCGGCCAGCGGACCGAACGGCCAACGCATGATCGCCGTGAACAATAGCAAGGGGGGCAGCGTCGCGGTCAGTCCTTCCAGAGCGGCAGGTACGTCCCAGTTGAACGTCCGCAACGGCGGTTGGTCGAGCCACCAACCGAGCAGCCACGCCAGCGCGACGAGGCCGCCCTCCACAGCCGCGGCGAGCAGCACCACCGTCAGCCGATCGTTGGACTCGTCGATCATGCGGTTCCCCGTTTAGCCGCGAGCTTTTGCGAGCGCTGGGTGAAGCATCGCAAAAGCTCGCGGCTAAACTACTTCTTCTTCTGCATCAGCAGCCACTCGTACAGTTCCTTGGTGCCGTAGGCATCGTCCCAGGAATTGTGGCCGACGCCCGGATATTCGGTGAACTTCGGCATTGCGCCCGCAGCCTTCGAGCGCCTCGATCATCTGGGGCATCGACTTGTTGGCGAAGTTGTCCTTGTCGCCCCAGAAACACCAGCACGGCAGGTCCTTGATCTTGGCCGCCGTCGTCGTGTCGCCGGGGCCGCAGATCGGGACAATCGCCGCCCAGCGCTCGGGGTATTTGGCGGCAAAGCTCCAGGTGCCCATGCCGCCCATCGACAGGCCGGTTAGATAAATCCGGCTTGGGTCGGTCTTGTACTCCTTCGTCACTTCGTCGAGGATGGCCATCGCCCGCTTGCCGTCCTTTGAATCGGCCTTCCAGGTGCGATCCTGCGACTGCGGAATGATGGTGATGAAGGGGAACGTGTCCGCCTGCTTCTTGATCGCCGGGCCGATGCCGACCTCGACGGGTTCCTTCGTGCCGCCCTTGGTTTCACCGGAACCGTGCAGGAAGAGAATGACGGGATACAGCTTGTCGCCCTTGTAATCCTGCGGCACGAACAGGACGTACTTCGCTTCCTTGCCATCCGTCTCCTTGTGGACGCGGTCGAGGAAGCCGACCTTCGGATTCTCGGCGGTTATCGGCGCCACGAACCAGGCCAGCGCCAGGATACGCAGATACAGCGGTTTCTTCATGGTGAGAACCTCACAGGCCCACCGCTTGCGGCTTCGCAGACCTCCTGCAAAGCCGCAAGCGGCAGCGGAGGACTCATTGTATCGTTTGGAGCGTATCATATATCCTTCCGTGTCGCCTTTCGTCGTCGGAGAACCGGATCCCATGACGCCGACGCCCGCCGACCCCTCGCAGCCCCTGACCTATCGCACCGCCGGCCTCGATCTCGACGTCTACGGGAAGAGCATGGCCGCCATCGGGCCGTTGCTGCGCCGCACGCACACGCCGCGCGTCCTCGACAACTCGACAGCTAACGCAGCCGGTTCGACGGCGAAAGGCAAAAAGGGCGGCTTCTTCGCCAGTCTCTTCAGCCTCGACTACAACACGCGGCTGTTCGCCCGCAACTATCGGCATCCCGTCCTCGTCTCCTGCACCGACGGCGTCGGCAGTAAGCTCAAGGTCGCGGCACTGAGCGGCAAGCACGACACCGTCGGCATCGACCTGGTCGCCATGTCGGTGAACGACTGCCTCTGCACCGGCGGCGAACCGCTGCTGTTCCTCGATTACCTGGCCATGCCGAAGGACGATCCGGTGCTGGTGCGCGATCTCATCAAGGGGATTAGCGACGGCTGCCTGGAGGCGGACTGCTCCCTGGTCGGCGGCGAGACGGCCATCCTGCCGGATTTCTACCCGCCCGGCGATTACGACATGGCCGGCTTCTGCGTCGGCATCGTCGAGCGCGAGCACATCATCAACGGCCGGGCCATCCAACGCGGCGATAAGATCCTGGGGCTCGCCAGTTCCGGCTTGCACTCCAACGGCTACAGCCTGGTGCGCAAGATCGTCTTCGACCGCGCCGGGCTGAAAGTCGGCGATTTCGTGCCGGAGTTGGGGCGGACGGTGGGTGAGGAATTGCTGGAGCCGACGCGCATCTACGTTCGTGCCGTGAAACACATTCTCCAGCACTATCCGGTGAAGCGGCGCGTGGTGCGCGGCCTGGCGCACATCACCGGCGAGGGGCTGGAAGGCAACGTTCCCCGTGTTCTGCCGCCGAATTGCCGGGCGTTCATTCGCAAAGGCAGCTGGGAGGTGCCGCCGGTGTTCGGCTGGCTGCAACGGCTCGGCCCGGTCGAGGAGGCGGAGATGTTCCGCGTCTTCAACATGGGCATCGGCTTCGTGATGATCGTGAGTCCGTACTTCGTCGATAGCATTCAGCGACAGCTGCGAGAAGACCGGGTACGGACGTTCGAGATCGGTGAGGTGCGCGAAGGAGAAGCGGGGGTGGAATTCGTGTGAGAGATCACTCCAGCGGGATGTCGATGACCTGGCCGTCGCTATTGACCTCGAAACTCAGCGGTGTCGTCTCCAGTTTCCCGTACTTGTCGAGAATGGTCGTCACGTCGGAGGGCAACTCGATCTTGCCCGCGTGAAGGTCTATTTCTTCTTTCGGAGTGCGCGGCCGATACGTGAAATAGACCTTGTGCGTGCCCCGGACCGCGCCCTCGGACTTGGGCTTGCCGTGGGTCAAGGTATACACTCCCGATTCGTCCGTGGTCCCAATACTTTCGGGCCCCTCAGTCGGAACAAAGTGAACCGTGATATTGGGTACCAACCTGCTTTGGAACCGCACGCTACCTGTGACTTTACACATTTTCGGACTGTTCGAGCAGCCTCCCATCAGGAGTACACACATCGGAAGCAGCACCAGACCCAGGCTGTGTCGAACGAAGCGCAGCATTGTATCAACCGTTGCTAATCGAGCCGGAAGCGTGACCGAGGGTCATTTCGTCGCTCACGCCGCGGGCTTGGAATAAGGCTCGCGCGCTCATGGTTTAATACGGACCCACAAAGTCCAGGGGCGAACTCGCGATGGTGAAGAGCGCCCGATAGGTGGCGGCATTGATGGTGTTCGAGATGATGACCACATGGCCGTCGGCTAAGGCGCACAGTACGACGCCACCGGGGTGGAAGCTCTGGGGAGAGCGATTGTTGAACGCATCAACGTCCATGCCGTCGTCGGCACAAGCGTATCCCTGCGAGGGGTGATGAACCCAGAAGAAATGATTAGCGCCATAACTATCCGGCAGCCAACTCTGATTGAACCAGTTGCTTTTTTCCAGGATCAGAAAGGTCTCGCTCGTGCCGTCCGTGATGTCGGTGAGCCGGACGTGGCTGTTGACGTATGCTAGCCCGTCCTGGCCGGCCTGCGTGCGTTCCGGACAACAGTTCGTGTTGGTGCCGCCGTTGATGCTGTAGTCTTTTTGCTGTGATCCAGCCGGGATGTCCGTCGAACCGCGCATCGCCGAGGGACAGACGAATGTCTTCGGCATGGCCATGGAGGCGGCTTCATTGGCCGCATTTCCTGCCGGGCCGCGCTGGGTAGCAGCTCCGCCGCCGCTGATGTCCTCCCAGATCTGGGAGGCATAGGCGGGCACGGTAAAGTTGATCGTCTTGTACAGGTTATCCTGTTCAATGTACGGCAGGATCAGAGCGGCCCAGCTGAAGAAACCCCAGGGGAGGCCGGTGCCGTATTGAGGATCGTTCCAGCCGGTTGCGAAATCGTTATTGCCGAGCATCGCCCCCGGCGGCCCCCAACTGCCGGAAGGGAGACTCCCCAGGGCGTCGTGGTAGCCGTGGCAGGCGAGGGACAGTTGCTTGAGGTTGTTCTCACACTGCGTGCGTGCCGAGGCCTCGCGGACCTTCTGGACCGCCGGCAGCAGCAGACCGATCAGGATGGCAATGATGGCGATGACCACCAGCAGTTCGATCAACGTAAACGCCCGGCGTTGGGATGATCGGCAGGACATGAATCCTCCGGGAGAGAATCAAGAAGGATGATGGGAGAATCACCTAATAGCATAGGGCGGATGGTGGGCATTCGTCAATCAAAAGAAAGCTGCATCGGGAAGGAGGCGCGGAGGATGCCTCAATCGGCCTGGCCGATTATTGCACATGTCCTTCGCCAGTCATTTTCCTCTGAGGTAAACATTCCGAACTGCCGGGCTGGCGGACAGGAATGTCTGCCCCACGACGAACCTTGTCCTCTCGACGCCGTGCGATGCGTTCTATCTCTTGACGGTGCGAAGAAGCCGAAGCGACTCGGATATGGCAACGTGGAGGATCGAACGATGAGGTGCCTTCGATTGCGACAGGTTCTTGCCGCCGCGGCTCTGGCGGCGTTGTTGTTGCTGGGAAGTGCGGCCATCGGCGACGGCGGCGCCACGGATGGCCGCACGCGGTTGCCAGCGAAGTTTGCCGAAGTCAATCGTTTCATCGAAAGTGCCCGATGTCTGAGAACCCTCGACGAGGTGCGTGTGATGAGCGGCACGCAACCGGAGCGATTGGCCCCGCTGATTTACCGCTGGCGGCTGGCCGACGGTCTGCTCGACACCGTCACGATGCAGACGAAGGAAGGCGAGTTCATCACGTGCTGGGGGCGAGGGCGCTGACAAGACCTGGCGAACCGGTCGGGAAGCTAAGCGAAAGCCCCACTCGGCCGCTGGTCGTGTCTCAGTTTGCCCGTACCGCCGGCATTCTTGCCGGCAAGAATGCCGGCGGTACGGGCAAACTGAAACTACCCGGCCGCTGACGCAGCCGGTTCGTCAGGTCTTCTACTTCATTGGCGTCGGCGGCGGGGACGCGATCGTCTTCTCCTTCGTCTTCAGCTCTTCCAGAATCACTTTGATCGCCCGGTTCAGCTGCTCGTCTTCGCCGGCGTATTCCTTCGACGGGTCGTTGTCCACCACGATGTCGGGATCGACGCCGTGGCCCTCGATGATCCATTTCTTGCCTTCGAGATCGTAGCGCGAGAACTCCGGTCGGTTCAGATAGCCGCCATCCAACAACGGCAGCGAGCCGCGAATGCCGACGACGCCGCCCCAGCTGCGCTTGCCGATCAGCGGGCCGATCTTGTACTGCTTGAAACGGTACGGGAACAGGTCGCCGTCCGACGCGGAGAACTCGTTCATCAGGCAGACCATCGGGCCGTTCACCATCGCCTGCGGATCGTTGTGCGGCGGGCCGTTGCGGGCGATGCCGATCATCACCGCCTCGCGCCGCAGCCGTTCGATCAGCATCGGCGACACGTTGCCGCCGCCGTTGCCGCGCACGTCGATGATCAGCGCCTTCTTCGTGACCTGCGGATAGAACTGCTTGGCGAACTCGTTCAGACCGTTGGCCTGCATGTCGGGAATATGGATGTAACCGACCCTGCCGGCGGTTGCGTCGCTCACCTTTTTCGCATTGGCCTGCACCCAGTTGTAGTAATAGAGAGCGGCTTCGTCCGCAATCGGCACCACGACGACCTCGCGGGCACCCGTCCCCTTCGCCTCGGCATTGACCTTCAGTGTCACCTGCTTGCCGGCCTTGTTCAGCGTGGCCTCGTAGAGGCTGCCGATCTCGTTCACGGGTTTGCCGTCCACGGCGATGATGTACTCGCCTTCCTTCACGTCCAGCCCCGGTTCCGTGAGCGGCGAACGCAGCTTCGCGTCCCAGTTGGCGCCCTTGAGGATCTTGTCGATCCGGTAATAGCCGGTCGTCTTGTCGCGCGACAACCGGGCGCCGAGCAGGCCGGTGTTGAGGCGCTGCGGATGGGGCATGTCGCCGCCGCCGACGTAGGCGTGGCCGACGTTCAGCTCGGCGATCATCTCGCCGATGACGTAGGTCAGGTCGGCGCGATGGTTGACGTGGGCCAGTAACGGCTCGTACTTCGCCTTCATCGCCGGCCAATCGACGCCGTGCATGTTCTGGTCGAAGAAGAAGTCGCGCATCTGCCGCCAGCACTCCTTGTAGATCTGCTTCCACTCGGCGGCGTGGTCGAGCTTCATTTCCATGCCGCTCAGGTCGAGTGGATCGGAAATCGTCACGGGGCCTTTCGGCAGGTCGATGATTCCATACTTGCCGCCGTGCGAGACGAGCATCTTCTTGCCGTCGGCCGAGATTTCGTAGCCGCCGACGCTGCCGAGCGCCGTCTCCTTGCGCGTGGCCAGGTCGTACATCTGAAACGCCGGCTTCGGGTCCTTGCTGCCGGAACGAATGTAGTAGAGGCTGCTGCCCACCGAGCCGAGGTTTGAGTAGTTCGCCGCCTGAACGGGCAGCGACAGAATGCGGTCCTTGATGCCGTCGGTGTCGATCTTGAGGGGCGCGTCCTTCTTGGGCGGTTCCTCGGCCTTCGGCGTCTCGGCCGGCGTCTCGTCGCTGCGCGGCCGGAACGGCGACGGCGTCTCCTTCGCCAGCGTCACGAAATAGATCCGAGCCATGTCGCGGTAGGCGTGGTTCCACTCGGTCGCACTGTAGATCGGGTTGAAATCGCGGTTCGAGACAAAGAAGAGATATTTGCCGTCGCCGCTGAACACCGGCGTGTGGGAGTTGAAGCTGTCGTCGGTCACTTCATAGGTCTTGTTCTGCTCCACCGAGTAGAGGTAGACCCTGTCCATGCCGTTGGCTTCGTCCTGCGAGAACGCGATCCAGCGGCTGTCCGGCGACCAGACGGCGTCGTGGATCTCCCACACCTTCGCCTTCGCCACGGTCGTGACTTTCTTCGTCGCCATGTCCACGAACCGGACGCGCAGTTTCTTGTCGGTCCAGAGGATCTTCTTCGAGTCCGGCGACCACGAGATCCCGTACTTGTACGTGTCGCCGTCCATCGTGAGCTGCTTCGGAGCCTCCTTGCCGTCGGGCGGGACGACGTAGATTTCGTCTTCGCCCGTCGCATCGGAAACAAAGGCGATCAGCTTGCCATCCGGCGACCACTTGGAGTTGCGCTCATGGACGCCGGGCGTGTTGGTCAGGTTGCGCGTCGGGCCGTCCTTGGCGGGCACGGTGAACACCTCGCCGCGCGCTCCGAACAGGGCCCGCTTGCCGTCGGGCGAAATCTCGAAATTGGTGACGTTCTTGCTGACGTTGGTCAGCCCGGTGCGCGACCCGGCGCGATCTTCCAGGATCTTGATCGGCACGCGCTCGGCCTTCTCGCCCGCCAGGTCGAAGCGATAGATCCAGCCGCCGTACTCGAAGACGATGGCCTTGTCGCCGAGCGTCGGGAACTTGATGTCGAACTCGCTGAAGTTGGTGAGCCGGCGCGTCTTCCGGTCGCGCAGGTCGATCGACGTAGAGGTTCATCCGCTTGGCGGCGTCGCGGTCGGAGAGGAAGTAGATCTTGTCGCCGTGCCACATCGGGAAGATGTTCTGCGAATCGTCCTCGGTCAGGTTGACGGTCTGTTTCGTTTTGAAGTCGTGCAGCCAGACGTTGTCGGCCATGCCGCCGCGATAGCGCTTCCAGGTGCGGAACTCGCGGAAGACGCGGTTGTAAGCGAGCTTGCTGTCGTCGGGCGAGAAAGAGCAGAAACCGCCGCGCGGCAACGGCAACGGCTCCGGCCAACCGCTGTCGATCGTGACGGTGTAGAGCTGGCCGAGGAAATCGTTGAACGACTGCATGCGGCTGCGAAAGACGATGGTTTTGCTGTCGTGCTTCCAGCCCATGACGATGTTGTTCGGTCCCATGCGATCGGAGACGTCGTCGCGGTCGAGGGTGGCAGTCCAGGTGAGTCGTTTCGGCACGCCGCCGTCGGCCGGCATGACGTAGACCTCGGTGTTGCCGTCGTACTGGCCGGTGAAGGCGAGCCACTTGCCATCCGGCGAGAAGTGCGGAAACATCTCGAAGCCGTCGTGGTCCGGTCAGCCGCCGGGCCACGCCGCCGTCGGCCGCCACCGTGTACAGGTCGCCGGCATAGGTGAAGACGAGGCGGTTGCCGTGGATGGTGGGGAAGCGGAGAAGCCGGGCTTCGTCTTTCGCCGGAAGATCGGACTTCTCCGCGTAACAGACGCCCGTCAGCACGAGACAGGCGATACAGCTTAGCAGGATGCGCATGGTGGTCTCCTGGGTAAAGAGACAGGATGACAGACGGAAGGGCGTCTGTCCAGGGGGTAGCATTCCCGTTATTGTGCCGGCCCAGTTTTTCCGTGTTTATCGGTTCGGAGGAAAGTAAAGTCCGCCCCGGCCACCCGCCGTCATTGTGTGCTTGCTTCTCAGCGAATGGTGAGTTCGACCGTAAGCATCAGAATGGCAAGCCAGATTAGCAACTTCACAAAGAACAGCCACACGAGTTGATTGAAGGTCCGGTTCAGCTTGTGCCGGACCGGATCGCTTTCCATATCGCTCGGCTTCGTCATAATCACCTCTGCGTAATGCAGCGGACGTCGTTCGGCACGACAACCGCCGGGCGGGTCTTGCTCCCCGTCCGGTCGCTGAAGGGCCAGTCCACTTCGACGACTTCGCCACGGTTCATGATCGTGCAATCGTGATGATCTCAATGTCTTGCTCGCACCAGTTTGGCAAGCCGGCTCGCACCAAATGAAACCGGATGGTCACCTCCGATGCTTCGGTCTGGCGATAAATGCGAAAGATTCGATCTGGCCAGCGAGCGCGCATCTCGGCGATCCACGCTTCGATGATGCGACTTGCTTTCAGAGCGGCGTCGTGCCCTGTGACATGCAAGTGGTTAACGAATGCCTCTTGCGCTATTGGATCGAGCGATTCAAAGCCGTGGGATTGATGGAACAGCGTCGCGTCGAAAACACACTCGCCGATTTCGATCAGAGCCACGTTTTTCCCTCCACCGCCAGAACTGTCCACTCATGGTGAAAGGGAGTGCTACACGCCCCGCACGCTCTTCGGAGTACCTCAGGGCGTGCCACCCAACGCACCTCTTCAGGATAGCTGACTACGCAGCTCATTGGGTGATACGTTGAAAAACTGACGCACCCTCTCGTTCACGGCACCCAGAGAATGGACTGTTTCCTCATGCTGGAAATCGCCACGCCAAAGTCGAACCAACCAGTGCCTGCCGGGGACGGGCAGTTCAATCTTGACCGAAATCTCGCTAGGAGAATGCATGCAGATTTCGATGAACTCCTTGTCGGATCGGAAAAAACCGAACATAGTCGAGGAAAGAGCTTCTTCGCCCGTTTCATCGGAAGGCCGCATCTCCGTCATGTATCGCTTGACGATTGCCAAAGCGTTCTCCAGGCTGACTTCGTGGTGATCGCGGGTCGCCAAGTTTTCGTCAATCGAGTACAAGATTGGGTTGTTCATCGGGGGACCACCTGTACCCATCACGGCATCCCACGCCGCTTCCGAAACGCGTCACTCTGGACGATCTCCTTGACAAGCGTCGAAAACTTGTACTCGCCCGCCGGCATCGCCTTCACGATACGTTCGACCGTCGGCCGGTCGTAATGCTCCAGGCCGCGGCCGATCGCGTAAATCAGCAGCTTCTCTGTGAGACAGCGGACGAACTCGTCCTTGCGTTTCAACACAATCGCCTTCAGCTCGCCGGGACCGGTGAACCATGTGCCGTCCGCGAATTCGCCGGTCGCGTCGATGGCGAAGGAGCCGTCCTTGATGCGGAACGCGCCCACCGCGTTGAAGTTCTCCAGCGCGAAACCGATCGGGTCCATCTTCGCATGACAGTTGGCGCAGCACCGGATTGCGGCGATGCACTTCCATTCGTTCCCGCAGCGACGCGGCCGTCACGTCTTTCTCTTTCTCCGATAGCTCCGGCACGTTCGGCGGCGGCGGGGGCGGCGGCGCGCCGAGGATCTGCTCCAGCACCCAGCGGCCGCGCTTCACCGGTGAGGTTCGCGTCGGATTCGACGTCACCGTCAGCACGCTCGCCTGGGTGAGCAAGCCGCCGCGTGTTCGATCTTGCAGCGTCACACGCCGGAATTGATCGCCTCGGATCGGCTGCCCGCCCGGCTTCGTCGGCTTCTGACCGATGGCGTTACCGTTCGTGTCGGCGATGCCGTAATGTCTCGCCAGCGCTTCGTTGAGGAAGGTGTAGTCGGCGTCGATCAGCTCCAGGACGCTACGGTCTTCGCGGAAGATCGAGTCCACGAACAGCTCGGTTTCCTTGAGCATCGACGCTCGCAGCCGGTCGTTGAACGTCGGGAACAACTGGCCGTCCGGCGAGATGAACTGGATGCGTTTGATCTGCAACCACTGCATGCGCGAAGTTCTGCACCAGAGCGGCGGCACGCGGATCGGCCAACATGCGGCGAACCTGCTCGTCGAGGTTCGCCGTCAGTTGCTTGCTCTCGGCGAGGTCGAGGAGCGTATCGTCCGGCAAGCTGCTCCAGAGGAAGTACGACAGCCGCGCCGCCAGGTGAAACTCGTCGAGCGGCCGGACGTCTGTGCTGGTCGGAGCGTCGTCGGTTTCCACGCGGAACAGGAACTTGGGCGAGCAGAGCGTCGCCTGCATGGCGAGCTGAATCCCCGCTTCCCACTTCTCGCCGCCGGCCACGGCGGTTTCGACCAGCTTGATCGAACGCTTCAATTCGTCGGCGGTCGGAGGCCGCCGAAAGGCGCGGCGCAGGAAACGCGACAGCACCTCGTGAGTCTGCTCGGCCTGCGACTTGCCCGGAGTGGCCGCGAGCAAACGTGCCTGACTGGCCGGGCGGGTGTCGAGCGGACCTTCGAGCGCGAGGTATTCGACGTAGAGCTTCGCGGCCGGCTGATCTTTATCTGGCTTGTCGATGGCGATCATCATCCGATGCCGGTTCGGCACCGGCGGCACACGGACTTCGAGGATCTCGGCGTTCTCGCGTTTCGTCGCCTTGACGGGAAACGTCTTCAGAATGCGTGCCGGCTTCAGCACGCCGCCGGACAGGCGAGCCAGATCGGCCGGGGGAGACGGGTCCGGAATGCCCTGTCCGTGCAGAAGGATCGTGACGTTGAGCGGCTTGTCGTTGCCGCTTTGTCCATAGACGCGCGTGCGGAAAATGTACTCGCCGCCGTCTTCCCATAGATAGGGCGTGTTGATCGGGCCGAGCTCGATGAATTCCTTGCCGTCCGTCGTCATCCGTCGGAAACCGTTCTCGACCAGCTTGCCGGAGGTAGCCGAAGCCGGCTCGGTGTAGATCGAGGCGAGATGCCGTTTCGGCACGGGCGGCGGGTTCGGCGTGATGGCCCGGCTCATGATGTTGTCGGCCGCCGCGAGGTAGCGCTCCATCAGCACGGGCGACAGCGACAGCACGTCGCCGATGTTGTCGAAGCCGTGCCCGATGTCGTCGGAGGGAAAATCCTCGGTTGGATCGAACTCGACGCCGACCAGGTCGCGGATGGTGTTGCGGTACTCGACGCGGTTGAGCCGCCGCATCGTGACTCGTCCGGGATCGGGCTTCGCATTGCGATCGGCGTGATCGAACACCGCCTTCACCAGCGACACGAACGCTTCCGCTTCGGCGACGGTCGGTCGCGGCCGATCCTTGCCCTTTTGCGGCATCTCGCCGGTGACGAGCATCTTCTGCACGTTCTCCCAGACCTTGCGCTGCTTCACGACCGCCGCCGTATCGCGGTACAGTTCCAGCGACAACTCCGCTTTCGGCTCTTTGCCGCCGTGACAGCCGATGCAGTATTTCTCCAGAAACGGCCGGCCGGTCTTGGCGAAATCCGGCGGTACCTCGGCGGCTGCCAGAAAGGCATTCGGGACCAGGACGACGCAGGTGAGAAGTGGATATTTCAGAGTGGCGCGGATCATCGGCATTTCTCGCGGACCAGGATTGAGCGGGGGTAAGGAGGCGGTCGCTTTGTTCAGAGGAACGCATTGCGGCGGGATAACTGCGATGCACGAAGAGTAATTTTACCGCGGCGACGGGACGGAGGCTACGATATTCCTGACTGGATCAGTGCCATGCTACAGTTTCTCGACCGTCAAAAAACCATACGCCGCTCCCGGTCCGGCCGGCGTGCCGTCGAAGTCAAGGCTTATCTGGTTGATGACGCCGGAAAGGCCGAGGAGCTTGCGGGGTGTGGTCGGACCCGGGGTTGTCGGCACCGGTGCGTTCGGATCGCCCAGGAAGAAGCAGGGGAAGGCATACTCGGTGGCGTCCATGCCTACCACTCGGACACGCAGGTAGCCCGAGCGAAAGACCTCACCTGTCTGGCTGTGGACGGCACTGCGAACGGGCTGAAGCGGTATGGGCAGGTTGATCTGCGTGGCTCGCGCCGCGGGGAAGGTGGTCATCTCTGTCCCGGAATCGACGATGAATTTTTCCCGCTTCCAGACGCCCATGTTGTTCTTGAGGAGCAGATGCAGTTCGGAACGCAGGAGCACGTCTCCGGTTGGCCAGAACGTCCGGTGGCGAATGGGGACTTGCAGCCGTGACATCAGGGCATCCAGGTTTCGAGCTTGTTCTGTTCTTCCAGGGGCATGTCTTTTGTGAAGGCATCGATCTCGTCGAAACCGACGGCCAGCACATCGGGGCCGTCCGGCGTGCTGCGGTACAGCACCTCATAGTTGAAGGACTCGAAGTAGTACTGGCATGTGAGGTCGTTCAGGCTTCGTTCCTCCTGTTCGGCGTTGTAGATGTGCGGCGGGAACTTGGCCTTCTCCCGGGCGATGCACTGCCGGACGAGTTCGGGCGGAGTGATGAAGCCGTGGGGCAAATCTTGCGGACCGTTGGGGGGCGGATCTTGCAACCCGGTTGACGGCACGTTGCTGAAACTGTTAACCATGACAGGACTCCTGCGGCACTGAGCTACCAACAGTTCGGACATGCGGCATTCTCCGATGGGAGGATGCGAGTCGCCTGCGTCCTCCTCTTGTCGAAAAACACAGAGAGGCTGTCAACACGCCGTTCGCCGTTTTTGAACCAGGCGACTCTCGGTGTGCGCGAATCTCCTGTGAATCGCGTCCTCGCGCACTGCCGGCGGCCTGGCTATTCCGTCAAACTGCCACGCATGAAACCACTGTCGGCCGGTGCGGCGTAGTGCAAGTCTAGCTCGGCCGTCTCGATGCGGTTGCCGCGCCGATGGTGGCTCTCCATCGCCGCTTCGAGGACGCCGGTCGTCAGCAGCGTCCGCTCGACGGGGTAGGTCGGTTGTCCCGATTCGAGCATCTTCTCGATGGCCGCAACCTGCGTATCGAAGTAGCGTGCTCCCGGAGGCGGCGGGAGATAGAACAGGCAGGACGCCGGCTTCGTCTCACCCTTGATCCGGCCGGCGAAGGTGAAGTCCTGTACGTGGCCATTGAGCAGCAGCACCGTGCCGCGGCTGCCGTCGCGGTATTCGATCAGGAAGGCCGTCGGCGGTACCGGCGGCATGTTCTGGACGCTGAAACTGCCGACGTTCTTCCGCACGTCGCCAGGATTGACCGACTCGCTACGGCCCAGGGCGGCGTCGAGCAAGTCCCAACTCCACTTGCCGTCGTCGGCCGCCTTCCAGACGTCGCGGCCGGTGAGGCACGTCACCGCCTTAACACCCGTCTCGCCGCCCTTGCGCCGCTCCATCATCACCTGGAGCGCTTCGAGAGCGTGGATGCCGTACACCTCTAACGGACCGAAAGCCGCAACGAGGCCGTCCTCGAAAGGCGTGTCGAGACGCGGTTCCAGTTCCGGCCGGCGCCACGTCACCGGTAGCGACGAGCCGGCCATGAACGGAAACTTCAGCTCGCGCGACCAGTCCACCATCTGGTTCGCTTTCGTGAAGGTAGTGGATAGGTGCTTGTCGTTGAAGACGGGCACGCTCTTGCCGGTCTTGCGGAAGGCATTGACGATCTGCTCCATCAACTCGTAGCGCGGATAGAGGATCTGTTGCCGATCGTTGCGCAGGTAATTGCCGTGTTCGCCGATCAACAGCACGCCCTCGACGGACAGCTTATCACCGTCGGTCAGCGCCTCGTTGATCGTGCGGCAGACGCGGAAGCCGAACTCACGGCTCAGTTCGCGCGACAGGTCATTGTCGGGCGCCTGATCGACGACCAGGGAATGGACGTAATGTTTCGGCACATGCAACTGGCCGCGCGCGTGTAGCCGTTGAGGAACCGACCGGCAATGTGATAGGAGTGCGACAACGGCCGATAGACGGTGGTGACGACGGCGATCGGCTTCCGGCCCTCGGAAGAAGGACGCCCCGGCCGCGAGCGCGACACAGTGGGGGTTTCGGCCCCCGACGAAACGCCGCCGGCGAGGGTGAGGGCGGCAGCGGAGGCCAGGAATTTGCGGCGCGAGCAGCGCAGGTAACGGTCTTGCATGGGATCGATCCTTCGGCAGGAGCGGGAAACGGGCCGATATTGTCTACTTGCAACCTACCATTTTGACGCGGTGGCCGCCAGAGATTCTCTGGAAAATCGGTGGCGGCATTTACTCACCGCAGAGGCCGCAGAGGAACGCAGAGGAAAATCCAATTCCTTTTTTCCTCTGCGACTTCTGCGGTGAGAAACAGGCGGGAAACGGCCTGATGTTGTCTTCTTGCAACCTACCATTTTCACGCGGCGGCCGCCAGAGGTTCTCCAGAAAATCGGTGGGTTAACGTCCTCACCGCAGAGGACGCAGTGGAACGCAGAGGAAAAATCCAATTCCTTTTTTCCTCTGCGTTCCTCTGCGTTCCTCTGCGACCTCTGCGGTGAGATACAGCGTTTTTTCACGATGGATGCGACACCAGTTCGCGCACCTCGCGCAGCAACTCGTCGCGGTTGAAACTGCCCTTCTGCATGACGCCCTTGACGCAGTTGCTCAGCAGCAGCGAACCGTTGAGGAACATGCGCTCCTCCGGCGTCAGGTCCTTCGATGTGACGACGACGACGGGGATCGACTTCCATTCTGGGTGTTCGCGCAGCTCGCGCAGGAACTCGAAGCCGTCCATTTCCGGCATCAGCAGGTCGAGCAGGATCAGCGACGGTTTGCGAGCGGCGACGAGCTCGACGCTTGGCGGCCGTTTTGCGCCTCGGCCACGATGTAGCCGTCTTTCTCCAGCATTCGGCCGAACATCTCCCGTGTCGGCGCGTCGTCCTCGACGATCAGGGCGACCGGGGAGGGACCGACGTGGCAGCACTTCTTGAGCGTGCGCAAGACCTGATTACGATCGACCGGCTTGACCAGGTACTCGGTCGCACCCATCGCAAAACCGAGGTTGCGATCGTCCACGATCGTGACCATCACCACCGGCACGTCGGCGAGGTCCGGGTCGGCCTTGAGCGCGGACAGCACCGACCAGCCGTCCACGCCCGGCATCATCACGTCGAGGGTAATAGCCTGCGGGCGGACCTTCTTGGCCATCGGTATGACATCTTCGCCCCGTTCGACGGTGACCACCTGGAACCCCTCGGCGGTGAGGTAGCGTCCCAGCAGGTCGCGCACCGCGGGATCGTCGTCGGCAACCAGAATCGTTGGTTTTCCGGGAGCCGGCTTTTTCGCCGGAACTGGCTTCGCCCGCGGAGGAACCACCGGCGCAGGGGCCGGGATCGCCACCTGTTTCTTTACGTCGGCCGGCATCTGGAAGGTGAACGTCGAGCCGCGGCCCGGCTCACTCTCGACGCCGATGGTGCCACCCATCATCTGGCCGAGCTTCAAGCTGATCGCCAAACCCAGCCCGGTGCCGCCGAATTTGCGCGTCGTCGAGGCGTCGGCCTGCGAAAACGCCTGGAAGAGCTTTTGCATCTGTTCCGGCGTCATGCCGATGCCGGTATCCGAGACGCGAAACGTGATCCAGTCCTCTCCCTCGATCGGTGCCGCGCGTTACAGCCAACGTCACCGTGCCCTGTTCGGTGAACTTACCGGCGTTACTGAGCAGGTTGAACAGAATCTGCCGGACGCGGATCATGTCGGCATGTACGGTGCCGAGACCATCGGCACAGTCGATGCGGAGTGCGTTGCCTTTTTTCTCGACCACGGGCCGGATCGTGGTCACGGCATCGTCGATCAGGCCGCGCAGGTCAAAGGTTTCCAGGCACAACTCGACCTTGCCGGCCTCGATCTTGGAGAGGTCGAGGATGTCGTTGATGAGCGAAAGCAGGTGCTTGCCCGCGGAGTGGATCTTGTTGAGATCGGGGACGAACCCTTCCTGACCGGCGTCTTCGGCTTCTTCGACCAGCATTTCGCTGTAGCCGATAATCGCGTTGAGCGGCGTGCGCAGCTCGTGGCTCATGCTGGCAAGGAACTGGCTCTTGGCGCGGTTGGCTTCCTCGGCCGCATCACGGGCTTGATGCTCGGCTTCCAGCGCCTTCGCGCGTTCCGCCTCGGCATGATCGAGTTCCGCAGCAAACATCCGTGCGATGCGCGTGACGATAAACCACACGATTGCCATCGTCAGCACGACGAATAACACACCCACCCCGGTGACGATGTCTCGTCGCCAATCGCCTTTGACATTGATCGACCCGCCGAGGGCGAAGTAGATCGGCCGAACCACGAGGGTCCGAAGTACGGCCGCCAGGAGGGTGATGGCCAGCAGACCCGGCAGAAATGCGCACAACAGCCTGGCTCGATTCGACGGCCCGCACAACGGTCCCAACGGCCAGGCGGTTGGTCCGGCAGCACACACCAGGGCCGTTGCCAGGGCCATCCCGATGACGGAAGTGGTCCAGGCCATCGTGGGGTAGATGTACCACTCCAGCCAGTGATCGCCCTGCATGTGCGGCAGAAAGATCGCGAAGTTTAACAAACCCAGCAAGAGCGCACAATAGTTCGCCACGGTCCGGAGACGCGGCCCCGGTTCCCTCGCGAGGATGAGCAGAGCCACTCCTGCGAGGAAGAAAGTCAAGCCGGTGAACGGAGACATGCTCACCGGGCTGTCGGTGGGGGAGAAGAGCGTTTCGATCGTCGGTTTGGTGGATCCCGTGGTCTTGAGCAAGATGAAAGCGATCGCATTCTGAAGACCGATCAGTGCGAGAATCACCGCGAACGGTCCCACGAACCAGCACCGCATCATTATCGCTGGTTTGTGTGCGAAGAGGTAGAGGGCACAGCCCGTCAACAGGATCAGCGCGGCCGGGAATGGCCAGGTACGTGCGCCCATCGTGTCGCTGGTTACCACCCAACCAAGCAGCAAGAAGCCGGCAGCTACGGCGATGGCCGTGCCAATGTAGCGCGCGGAGCGAGAGCATCTTTCCGCCGAGGCTTCCAGGGCCGTGTTCGCTGGAAATGAGATCATGACGCTTGCTCCTTCGCTCTTAGCACCGGGCGATCAAGCGGCACGATGGCGATGCTTGATGGACGTCAGTTGCCGCACAGAAATAACTGCTCGAACGCCCCGGCACCGTAGGACGGATTTGCAATCCGTCCGGCTGCCCAGGTCGGATTGCAATTCCGTCCTACGATGCCGACACCGTAGGACGGATTTCCAATCCGTCCGGCTACCCAGGACGGATTGCAAATCCATCCTACGGGGATGGGGCGATCTCGAATCTCCATCCGAGTTGTTCCCACCTTGCGTTCAACCATCGTGGGCAATCGTACCCTTTCAAAGCGGCTCTGAGGGGATTGTTTGCGATGTATTGAATACATCGATACAGATGCTCCTCATCGCGAATGATCCGCTCGAAACTCTCTTCTTGCCCCAGGCTGCCTTCGTGTCCAAGGCGTTCGTTGATCTCTCGGACCGTGAAACTTTTCCAGCGCTGGAGGATCCGTTCGAGAGGTTACGAATCCGGGTCGAGTGGCCGGGCGATCACATGAACATGGTTCGGCATCGTAATGTAACTTCCCAACGCTCATAGTGCTGCCCGTTGAAGAAGTGCATGGCCCCCACGATGAGTTGAGCCATCCCAGGCTCCTTGAGAACGCAACTGCCCAATCCCTGGTCCAGCCAGCGCTCGACTCGGTTCATGGTTTCCCTTGCCAGTTCTTCCTGTAACTTTCACCACAGTGTACAGTGTACAGTGTCACCACGCAAACGGTCCTTGCCGATTTCCCGTTCTCTATCGGTCTGCCACCCGAAGACTTCTTCCGGTCGATGATCGTGAGAGCGATGGCGAACCCTTACCGATCAGCCACTCACCGACGGTTTGAATTGCAGGTTCGAGACGATACTATTGGGAACGGCTCGAACCCGTGGATCGAGCAGCTTGGCATTGTCTACGTCCTGACGGACAAGTTGGAGGCCATCGAGCGAGTGCTTTTTGACGCCGGCGAGGCATTCGGTCGAGGGTAAACTGTCTTGCCAAACCGAACGTAACTTATTGGTAATAAGTGTTTTGCGTCAGCGCCGACTTTCGGCGCTAACTCCTTGCAGATGACGACCTTTCGGCGCTCATGGCAAGACAGCTTACCCACGACCGCTTGGAGATGGCACCCCGAAAAATGCTGCATTTTCCTGGTGAATGGCACGCGATTCACCCGGAGCCGATGTAAGTCATCGCGGTTTTCTTCGAAAAGTTGTCGTCTTTCCCGAAATTGCCAGGGAATGGAGCGACGGCACCCGTTGGGCTGGGGTATTTGCACCCCCAATTGAAGGCGTGACGGACTGATGTCTCGGCGTGAATGATGGCCTGGGTATTGAGGCCGCGTTTCTCCTTGTCATTCACGTTCACTTCGTCCTTGACCGGCGTCGTTTTCAAAATCTCCCGCCACGCTTTCAGCATGTCGCCCGGCACCTCCAACGCGGGGATGTCAGAAATCTTCCGGTCACCATACCTGAACCGCCCGAAGCTGCTGCACTCTCGCTTCCTGGTCCGGTACGTCGCCGTGCTGCGGCTCTCCTCGATCCATTCCAAGAAGTAGTCGATGAGCTTCTCGACCGTCAGCACCTCGGTTTGGACAGTGACTTGTCTTTCCTTGATGTGATCTGCAAAATGACGACGTGCGTCTTCGTAGGCGACCTCGCCCACTTTGCCGAAGTAAGCCGAGCCGCCAGCAGCGGTGAACCACTATTCGTGGCCTTTGACTTTCTTCTTGCGGAGCTTCGGTCGTTGCATGGCGGTTATCCTCTAGGACCTCAAAAGGACAACCAAAAGGGTAACAGAGATCGCCTGGAACGCAAGGCTAGGAGGATTTAAGTCGCAAGTGCCTTGAAAATACAGCACTTGCGACACGTTTTCAATCTTGGGAGTGTTTGCACGTCTGGTGGCGGCCCTGGTCTTCAAAACCGGTGGAGGGTTTGAACAAAGCTCTCGGAGGGTTCGATTCCCTTACACTCCCGTCGATGCGTGCGTCAACGCACGTAAGCATTTTTCATTCATTAGCTGCTCCATTATGTCATCTCACGACGTAACTCCTTGTGGCTCAGGGGTGCCGTCAGCGTCGAAACTTCTGAGATTGTCGCCGTCATGGCCGAGAACGAGCAACATCGGCCTGGCAGGTCGTTGGCCGCTCCTGACTTATGCAAGAAAATGACGGGCAGTGGATCGGTGAAACGGCCCTCCGGCCGACGTAGATGACCCTATCTCGTCGCAACGGGCGGTTCTGCAACAGTCGTTTACCGAGCGCAACGCGTGTTAACCTCGATTAACATGTTAATGCCTTCTGTAACTTTATCTTCGCGCTGGGCGGCAGCTACCAATTTATCTATCTTTCCCATTTTAACTAATTTGACGTTAATGGTGCCGTCTCAACTTCTCTGCTTGACGTGATTTACGCAAATTGCCGATTTTAGCGAGTCCTCTAAGTCGTTACTTCTCACAGACTGTCAATTCGCGCTGGCACGACTCCTGCATTATCCATGTGACCTTGACCAGAATGATACGGTTTACCAGCGTCATCCTGGCGTTGTGGTCGTTCTGGCTTCAGTTTCACCTCTGGAGGGTGCTTCATGCGCCGTTTGATGCAGAAACTGTGGTCGGACGACCACGGTGCCTTGATCGCGACGGAGTGGGTGTTCGTGGCGACGATCCTTATCCTGGGGATCATTACCGGCTTGATCGCTGTGCGACAGGCGGTTATCAGCGAACTGACTGAGTTCGCGAACGCCGTCATGGCTCTGAGCCAGTCCTACAGTTTCGCGGGACAGAGCAACTGCCTGTCCTCGACGGCCGGCTCTGCAGGCGACGGACTCGACGAACACCATCGCCGAGTCTTCCGTGAGAGCCGACCAGAACAGCATCATCCAACAAACTCCGTGTGACTGAGACTGGTTCTGACGTGTCTGTGCACTGATCCCTGCCTGTGACGATATACGGTTGATGCTCCTCCGGGAAATGATTCGACAGGATTCTCGGATCGATCTTTGTAAAGGTGGAACCGCTTAATGCATCCTCTGTTCGCCCGGTTGAGTTCGGATGATCGGGAAGAGGTCATCTTTCGTCCAGCAGATTCCCTGTGATTGTGGGCTGGTGTGGGATAGGCGTTTTGCGTCGGAGGACTTCAGGTCGTCTGCCTGATTCACTCGTCGCGCGACAAGAAACGACTCGCGATGTTCCCTTGATCTCGGATCATCGACCCGAGATCAAGGGAACGTTTTTACGTTTTAGGAGTACACGAAGTCAGGATTTCCGGGGTAAAGAGGTGGCCGAAGGGGACGATTTGGAATGAACATCGGGTACAGTTTGATAGCGGTCTCTCCCCGACCGAAGAGTCTCTTAGCGGATCAGTCTTTCACTGACCCGGTGGTTGTTGACACGGATCGCGCAACAAATGACTCCCCCGTTTTCCTTCCCTGACCCTGTGTACGCATGGACGTTTTGCACGGTCCTGCTTGCCATTCTGGCTTTGGCTTCTTTTGAAGACTTCAAGCGGATGGTCATTCCGAAATGGGTGACCCTCCCCATGCTGGCCCTCGGCCTACTGTTCAACGTGATTCGCGGTGGATGGGTTGAACCGACCTGGATAGGCGCTTGGCACGGTTTTCTGACCTCGCTCGGCGGTTTCAGCACAGGTTTCGCGCTGTTCCTGGCGATGTGGATGTTGGGAACGTGCGGCGGCGGCGACGTGAAGTTGTTCGCCGCGCTCGGAGCCTGGACCGGCTGGCTTCTCTCCATCTACATCCTCATCGGCACGCTGATCCTGGTCGTTCTGATGTCGGTAGCGAAGGTGGCTGTGGCGCTGCTTGGCGGAAGGCCGCAATTGGCGATCCAGCACGTTGGCACACCAGGCAGCCGAGTGAACCGAAGGGACAGTAACGGTTTCACGAGTTCGGGCCGGACGCCGCGACAGCGTCTGATTACCTACTCCTTTCCCGTGGCCTTGTCCACGGCATGCGTTCTGCCCTGGGTGTTCCGATTCGAGTTGCGGCTGGTCCACGAAGCGCACGAACCGCCACACCAGACCCGCGTTCAAGTTGGGCCGTGACGGACGATTTCTCCCCCTGAGTGTCCCGTATCGAGAGGATTGGAATGCTGCACCATCTGATTCGCAAACTATGGCGCGACGATGACGGAGCCATGTTGGCTACCGAATGGGTTTTCATGGGAACGATCCTGATTCTCGGTATTATCCCCGGCATGGTCGCCTTCCGGAATGCACTGAACACCACCTTGCTGAAGAGTGCCTGCGCCCCTGAACTCCAGCAGTTGTGCGTGCAGTGGAGGCAATGTAAATATCCCGGCTGACCATAACGTGATCCTCAACCAGTCGCCGTGCGACTGAGTGCATCGGTATGCGCGTGCCTCCCATTCCGCGATGTGCTTTGAGGATCCGAGACCATGCGAACCGGAAGTTCGACCTCCCTGGCCCGACGGCACCGCCGGCGCGGCACCGTGATGTGGGAAATCGTGCTTCTGTTTCCCATCTTCATCGGCTTCCTGTTGGGAACGATCGAGTTCAGTATTGCGTTCTTTCAACGCCAGCAGCTCCTGACCTCCGTGCGCGAAGGAGCGCGGGTGGCAGCCCGCGGCGGCTCAGTCACCGAAGTGACAGACACCGTGCAAAGTCGCTTCGGCCCCGCGGTGACCGTCGTGGTCACTCCGATTACCGTAGACCCGCTGACGGTCACTGGGCGGAACGCCGTTCAGGTCACGGGCACGGTAAACACGACCGACGTCGTCCCGAACTTGATTCCGTATCTGGTCGACCTGACCGGCGAACAGCTCGTCGTCACGGTCGTGATGAATCTTGAGTGAACCGGCAGACAGGAGGTCTTCTGCGGTGTGGCGGATTCGTCAGGAGGACAACGATGGCAGACGGACGGATGACAGCTCCGGCCTTACGGTCGAGCGGTTTTCCGCCACTGTAAATTGGCCCGATCCGGGCGGCGAAACTGCTCACAAAGGAGTAACACCTTGTCTCAACCTTACCCGTCCGCGACGGAGCGGCCTTCCCAACTACAAGGGACCACGCTGTTCGCATTGACATTGGCCTTATTGGCGGGCCTCGTTGGCGCTTACCTGTTCAAGACCTATTTCTTGAACGCTAAATCGCCCGCGCCTCCGCAACAGCCCGATAACTCGGTCGAGATCTACACGTTGGCCGTCAACCTGACGGACAACGTTCAGCTCCAGCCGTCTCATTTTCGCAAAGTGAGGCTAAGTAAGGAGGAGTACGATCGCTTCCGCGGCCAGGAGAGCAAACTCGGCGCCATGCTGGCTGGACTGAATCAGGCGGTCGGCTGCGTCACCAAGGAAAAGGTCAAGGCGGACGAACCGGTATTCGAGACCCAGATTTTTCGGCCGGAGTATCCCGTTCCGGTCAGCACGAAACTACGTCCCGGCATGAGGGCCGTCATCGTGAAGGTGCCGGCTGATGCGGCGATGGTCCAGATCGACGACCGCGTCGATTTGCTCTGCACGATCAGCAATACCGATTTCGGTATCGGCCAGACCGCGACTGCGCGGCTGGTCAAGGACGCGAAGGTCATCGCTCGGTTCAACACGACCCGACCGGGAGCACTGCCGATTCCGAATGATCCCAACCGAACCTACACGCTCGAAGTCACCCCGTATCGCCACGGTCTGATCGAACTCGCCAAGAGCTTGGGCGGCGTATTCTCGCTGAGCGTGTCGTTTCGACCGGACAAAAGTAAGTCCGTGCCGTCGATGGCGGTCGAACTGGTGCCCGATTCCGATCCGGATACAGACCGCGTCACATCGGCTGACCTGGCCAAGCTGTTCGGCATTCACGCGGCATCATTGCCGGAACGAAAGCCGGTCCTGGTGGTGGAGCGCTTCAGTGGTGTGAGCCAGAAGGGTTCCTTCCGGTTCCTGGGTGTGGCTCAGCCGGGTCAACCCGCGACCGGAGGCACTCCAGGAGAGTTCATACCTCTTCCCCCCATCCCGGTGACACCAGCCGGACCGACTACGGAGTCCTCCATCTCATCGGATGACGCGACCGCTTATGCCGCCGACAACGGCACGAGCAACAATATGGGGTTTCGGCCGCCAACGCCGACAGGAACGGGATGCAAGACGTGCGGCGGCGGTAAAAAATGATCGAACGTTATGGCCAACATCCCTCGTCCTGTCCCTGTAAGGGCTGGTCCTGAAGAGCGACGGGCGAGCCGGAGTCGTTGACCCGGATCGCCCGTTTTTTTTGAACACTGGTGAGGGAGCGGGAGTCGCCGATGTATATCGGAACACGATCAGCGGAGCGTAACCGGCCGGGTGCCTTCTCGGCCTGGTCTGTCTTGCTGTTGCCGCTCCTCGCCGCAGCGTTCGCCCTGGCGGTTGGTGTCGCCAGCAGCACGCACAATCAGGTCGAGCTGCAAGTGGGTGTGGACGCCGCCGCCCTCGCTGGGGCCAATGCGGAACAGCGCACCACGTTGATCGACACCAGCTCGACCCCCGGTGTCGTCCTCCAGGCCGACGTGCTTCTCACCGACCGACTCGACCGAATCACCGCGACGGTGATGAATGTTCGCAACGAAGCACTCCTCTTCGCTGGGTTCCATGCAGTCGCAGGCCAGCCCTTGTCGTTGGACCCGAACCTGACCAACGACCCGAACGGCGGCATCGTTCTTGGTACTTTGGACGGACCCACGGCGACCTTCGTGGTTCCGACTCAATCGGACTTGGACGCCCCGCCTGTCGATGCCACGATCAATCCGAACCTTTATAATCCGTTCCTCAACTCGCTCATCGTCTCGGCAACCCAAGCGAACGTGTCCGCCACCGCAACCGTGTATCTCGATCGAGACGTGATCGGCTTTCGCGTCAATGGCTCGTCCGACAACCTGCTCAGCCCCGGCACACCGGCGATTCCGGTCATGCCGCTCGGTATTCTGACCGACTTCCTCATGGGCACGAACCCGAGTTCTTGGGAGGTCAACATCATGCAGCGTCTCGGCCCGGACAACTTCGCGCCTGTCGGGCTCCGGCCTGCCAACCTCTGGTTCAGACGGGGTCCCCAAGATCGTCGTCACCATCTCGGGAGCCACGACGGACAACGGCCAGATGATCGCCGTCCAAGGAAGCAGCCCCACGGTCAGCGTCGCCGTCGGACAGGTTACGACCGGCATCACCGCTGCGCAACTTGTCGCCTTCGACCCGATCAACCAACAACTTTCCCTGTTTAACGGAACCAACAACCAGCAAACGCTGTCCCAATTGGCGCCGGTGTTGAACAGTGACTTTCTAACGTTGGCGTCAAACCTGCAGGCGATTCAAGGCCAACCGCGCGTCTGGATGCTCTACGACACGCCCACCACCTCGATGGGTTCCACGACGGTGCGCGTGGTCGGCTTTGTCTCGGCTCGTGTCATGAGCGTGACGCCGTTGCCAAATAACGTCGCGCCGACATCGGTTCAAGTGGTGTTGCAACCGGCCATGATGCTGACGTCAACGGCCGTGACGGATCGGACCAAGCGAAACCTGGGACCGCGCACGGTTTCGCTGTCCACCGAAATCAACAATCAGACGATCTATAACCCATATATCGCGAACGTCCGCGTTTTGAAATGACTCGGACGAACGGCTGTTGACGTTTCGCGCAACGCAGTCAAGCCGGAGGACAGAGAGACCATGACCCGCTCGACGCCCGAACTCGAACAATCAACCAGGGCAGACCTGGCGGTCCGCTTCCAGAAGATCAAGGCAGTGATCCATCGCCAGCTCGTCGAGGGGCTGGACCTGTCGCGGTTGCACCAACTCAAGCCGGAGCGTCTCCGGCGTGAAGTGCGTGAATTGGCCATGCACATGAGCCAAACCACTCCCGAGAAACTGGACGAAGCGGAACGCGAGCGGCTCGTCGAAGAGATCATGGACGAGGCGTTTGGTCTGGGACCGCTCGAAGCCGCGATGAAAGACCCGACCGTCAGCGACATTCTTGTCAACGGCCCGCGTGAGGTCTTTCTGGAGCGTGGCGGCCGGCTGGAACTGAGCAACATCGTGTTCGCCGACGATGCGCACGTGCTGCAAGTAATCCAGCGTGTGGCAGCCCGCGTCGGCCGCCGAGTGGACGAGATGTCGCCGATGGTCGATGCCCGCCTGCCGGACGGTTCGCGCGTCAACGCCATCATCCCGCCGCTGGCCCTCAACGGTCCGGTGTTGTCGGTCCGGCGTTTCGGCGTTCGTCTGAACGCGGACGACCTGATCCACATAGGGTCGATGCCGGCGGACGTGTTGACGCTGCTGTCGAGCTGTGTCCAGGGTCGTCTCAACGTGCTGATTTCCGGCGGCACCGGCTCGGGCAAGACGACATTCCTCAACACCTTGTCGGCGTTCATTCCACTCGACGAGCGACTCGTAACCATTGAAGACGCTGCCGAGTTGAAGCTGCAACGGCCGCACGTCGTCCGGCTGGAGACGCGGCCTTCGAACGTCGAGGGCAGCGGCGAGGTTCGGCAGCGCGAGTTGGTGCGGAACAGTCTGCGTATGCGGCCGGATCGCATCATCATCGGCGAGGTGCGCGGCCCCGAGGCGCTGGACATGCTCCAGGCCATGAACACGGGCCACGAAGGCTCACTGACGACGATCCACGCCAACGACACGCTGGACGCCCTCAGCCGCCTCGAGATCCATGGTGTTGATGGCCGGCGCCGAACTACCGCTGGAAGTGATCCGGCAGTACGTGACGACGGCGCTGTCGGTAGTCGTTCACCTGTCGCGTCTCAAGGGGGGGCCACGCAAAGTGATGCGCGTGTCGGAAGTCGTTGGCCTCCATCAGAAGCGAGGGACGTACGTCCTGCGCGATCTGTTCGGTTTCCGTCAGCTCGGCATCCGCAACGGCGCGGCCTACGGCGAGTTTTATGCCACGGGACGGGTGCCGCGCTTCCTATCGAAGTTGAAGGCGATGGGAATTGAGCTGCCGGAAGAACTGTTCCTCGAACGAACCATCGCGGAGACCGAGGAACTGGCGGCGGTGGCGGCGGACGTGGTGGCGGACGATATTTGAGGCCCCTCCGAGGGACAGACTAACGGCTGAGGCCCGCGCAAAAATTAGTTGTGCAATTTCTGTAGGACGGATTTTCAATCCGTCCGTGCGAACCGGACGGATTGAAAATCCGTCTTACAGAAATTGACCCGGTTAGTGTTGCGCGAATCCTTAGTTCCCGCATCGGCGCATGGAACACGTTCGGGAGTCTCGGTATGATTCGCGCGGATGAATGGATCCCCCTGATCGCAGTATTCGTCACGGTGGCCCTGGGCATTTTCGCCCTCTGGCTGTACTTCTCGTCGGCCTTCCGCCGCGAGAAACCGGTGGATTATTCCGACGATTCGGTGGAAACGCTCGCCGTGCTGCGCGCCCGGGCCGCGGCAGGTGGCGGCGGCTTCCGCCGCTTCCTCGATGGCACTGGTCTGGGACTCACCCCAGCGGCAGCGGTTGGAATTATCGTCCTCTTCAGCATTTTCCTGGGCGGAGCCGCGTTCGTTTGGCAGCATCGACGCCCAGCCGTGGCCGTTCGCGATAACCGCCGCTGTCGTCGGCGCAGTCGTCCCGATCGGGTTCTTCCTCTTCCGGCGCAATCAGGTGCGGCGGACCATGCGTACGCAGCTACCCGACGTTCTCTTCCTTCTGGCCCGCTCGATGCGCGGGGCGGACCCTCGAACAGGCGTTCCAACTTGTGGGCGATCAGGGAGTGCCGCCGCTCTCGCTGGAGTTCGCCCGCATGTACCGCCAGCTCGACCTGGGTATTTCCGTCGATCAGGTGGTGCGCGGGGCGGCAGACCGGCTGCAAATCGTCGATTTCAATGCGTTCGCCTCGGTCGTCAGCCTGCATCGTTCGACGGGCGGCAACCTCCCTGTCTTGCTGGACCGCCTCGCTATCTCAACGCGCGATCGCATCCAGTTCGATGGGCTGTTTCGCTCGGCCACGGTGCTCGGGCGCTACAGCACCGCGTTAATCGGGGCGATGGTCGCCCTCATCCTGGTCTATTTCTTCTTCTTCCAGAACGACCCGGTTCAGGGCAGCTGGGTGGGACACTATTTCGACACGTCCGTCGGCTACACCGGCGTGACGCTGTTCTCGACGGCGATAGGGTTCGTTTTGCTCGGGGCACTGTTGATGTTCTGGCTGCTGCGCGTGGACTATTGATCGCGCCGGGTTCGCACCGCGAGTCGTGCTGCTCTTGGAGGGACGGCGATGGAAGCCTTCATCACCTTTGTGGTATTCCTGCTGGTAGCCGGGCTGATTCTCTGTTTGAACCAGATCCTCGCGATCCGGCGCCGCCGACGCCGGCGGGTAGAAGTCGAGGAAGACGGCGCTCCCCGCGGCATGATCCTTGGGGATATGACTCCGGCGCTGGCGGCGCAGATTCCGATCACTCGGGACAATCGCTCCGATTTGCAGCGCGAGCTGCGTATCGCCGGTTTCTACCGACCGACAGCCGTGGTCGAGTACGCCGCCGTCCGTACCCTCCTCACGGTCCCACCCATCCTCGCCGCCGGCATCCTCGCCCTGTTCGTCCCAATGCAGAATCAAGTGGCGTGGTGCTGGGTGATCGGCATCGTCCTGGCCCTCCTCGGCTATAGCCTTCCCCGTCTTTACATCTATTATCGCGGTCGGGCGCGGTCCTGGGAAATCGAACGCGGCTTGCCGATCGCACTGGACATGATCAACCTGTGTCTCAGCGCCGGTCTCAACGTCCTGAACAGCCTGGAACGCATTCTCCGGGAGTTGTACCACGCCTATCCGGTGTTGGCCTTTGAACTGGACATCGTCCGTCGCCAGGCCGAGCTGCGCACGCTGAACTTCGCCCTCATGCAGTTCGCCGACCGCTCGGGCCTGCCGAACGTCCGCAATCTCGCGGTGATTCTCAGCCAGTCGGAGAACCTTGGCACGGACACAGTGGTCACTCTGACCGAATACTCCGACAGCATGCGGACCAGCATGCGTCAACGGGCCGAGGAGTCGGCGAACAAGGCGCCGTTCAAACTACTGTTCCCTGCTTACCTGATGGCCATTGGCGCCGCCATCCTGATTATCAGTCCCACGGTACTGGAGTTCAACGTCTTCCGCAGACAGAATACGATCAAGAAACTGAACGAAGAGTCGGTGAGATCCTTTGTGCCCGAGAAGGCCGAGCCTTTGGGGCAACCCGATAATTTGACCGGGCCGTAAGACGGCCCGTGTCCGGCTGTATTTGCCTTGAACCAACGGCTCGATCATGCGGTGCGAGAGGGAGCGCGCCGCCTGGTCGATGCCGTCGATTCCAGGCTAGATCGCTGAGAGAGTGCAACGATGAATACCCGAACACTACGGGCGACCCTCCTCCCTCTGCTCGCTCTGCTCGGCGCGGCCGGTTGCCAGAATGCCACGCCTACGACTTCGTCGTCGTCCTCGAACCAGACTCCCGATGAGCCGCCGGCACGCCCGAAGTTCGTCATCGCCGACACCACGTACACCATGGGCGAAGCAGACATCGGCCAGACGGCGACCTCTTCCGTGCGGGTGGCCAACGAGGGCACTGCGCCGCTGCGAATCACCCTGATCGAGAAGAGCTGTCATTGCGGCGACGTGGAGGTCCCCACAGGCGAAATCCCACCCGATGGTGAGGGGAAGGTGGTGGTGAAGTGGACTCCAAGCCCCGGTCAGAGGGGGACGTTCCTGCTCGCGGTCAAGCTGGGAACCAACGATCCGGATTTGCCCCAGTACCGCATCGAACTCACCGGTCGTGTCACTCCGCTGATCCGCATCCTGCCGGAAGATCGAGGATTCCTCGACTTCAGAACCATCAAGCCGGGCAAAGCCGTGGAGCGCGAGATCAAGGTCGTGTCGAGCCGGTTGAAGGCGTTCGACCTCGAAGCAAGCACGACTCTCGCCGAGTTGAAGCCGGTCGTGACGAAACTTACACCGGACGCGGCGGTCGAGGAGTACCTGTCGGGCTACGTGGTCCGAGTGCGGACAAGCGAGGGACTGCCGGTCGGCTACCTGCAGGATCGGTTGACGCTCAAGATCAAAGTCCCGGAAGGTGAGAGCTGGACGGTCGTCGCTGCCGATCTACGGCGAGGTCGAGAACGGTATCTTCCAGGTGCAGCCGCGCAAATCGTGTTCCAGAAGAAGTCGGTGACGGAGGCGGACCTAGAGATGGTGCCGCGTCCAGTTCTTCGTGCCATCGAGCGACGAGCTGCTCCAGGTCGAGCGCCGCGAGCCGGCCTTTTTGATCTGCGACGCGCCGAAGCAGATCAAAACCGGACTGTGGGAATTTTCGGTGCGCCTGCCGGCCGACAACGCCGAAGCCGCGAAGTTTCAACCCGACGGCTTCTTCGAGGGCCGTATCTTCCTGCGCACTCCCCAGAGTAAAACCGCGGTGCCGGTCCGCGTGAAGTGGAACGCGGCCGAGGCGGAATAGGTCGGTTGCGGAAGAGGTAAGGAATGCAGGCCCTATTGGACTCTCCGGTGGGTCGCGAGCCAGCCGCGCCCAGCGATCCGGCACCCCGATCATGGCCGTGGCGCCTGTTCTGGCTTGTCGCCTGCGCCGCGGTCTGTCTGGCTTTCGGCCCGGCGCTCGTGGCCCATCTCCACCCCGGGCCTCAAGAGGTGCTCGATTTCTTCCAGGAATGGGCGTCGGCGCGAAACCCCGCTCACGGCCTGCCGGTTTACGAGCGCCAGGAAGAGACCATGTTCTTGTATCTCGGCTACAAGGTTGGCCCGCACGAGTTCGTCATCACCCGCAACGCCCACCCACCGTCGTCGGTTCTCCTGGCCCTGCCTCTGTCTCGACTCGATTACCCGGATGCTTTTCTCGTCTGGAGCCTCCTGTCCCTCGTCGCCCTCGGCGTAAGTCTGTGGATCGTTGTGCGCCAGTTGCGCATCCCCTTTACCGCGTGGTCTGTCGCGCCGACCGTGACGCTCCTTCTGGTCTGCAACCCATTCAGTCAGCAGATGATTCAGGGGCAGCTCAATCTGATCTTGCTCTTGCTCGTGACGTGCGTCTGGGCGGCGGACCGTTCGGAGCGGCCGGCAGCAGCCGGCTTGTGTCTTGGAGCGGCCACGGCGATCAAATTGTTTCCGGGGCTTCTGTTCGTCTACTTCCTCCTGCGGCGCCGCTGGGCCGTGTTCGCCTGGGGAGTCGCCGGCCTGGCCCTGCTGACGGCGCTGACGGCGGTGGTGTTCGGCCCTGCCGTTTACGAGAATTACGTCCGACTGGCGATGCCGGAAGTGGCGGTTTACTACGACAAATGGCCGAACCTCTCGATCGCCGGCTTCTGGCTCAAGCTCTTCGAGGGACGATCCGGACGGACCATACCCATTTGGCGAAACCCGACCCTGGCCCGGACGCTCATCGTGCTCTCCTGGGAACTGGTCGCGATTCCCCTGGCCCGGACGATCCTGCGAGCGAAATCCCGTTCGGAATGCGATCGTGGCTTCGCCCTGACGCTCACGGCGATGCTATTGTTGTCGCCGATCACCTGGGACCATTACTTCGTCCTCTTGCTGCTGCCGGCGGCGATCCTCTGGCGCGAACTGCCTCCGACCGGATTGCGGCGTTCGGCTTTGCGTGTTTGCCTGGTGCTTGTGTGGCTGACGCCGATGGCCTACTGGTATCCGCTGACCGGGGCGACGATCAAATCCTGGATGACCCGCGTGGCAGCTCCGTGGCAGACGCTGACCGCCCTGTCGCTCCCTTGTTACGCACTGGTGGGCCTGTTCCTCCTCGGACTGAGTCTCTCCGGAGAAAGAACGGCTCCGGCGGTTGCTCTCGCAACGGAGAAGTGCGCCATGAGCGATTCGCCGCAGATGCTACAACTCGACCCTGTCGCCGACCCGGCGCCGGTTGCTCCTCTCATGTCACGGGGGCTTACGGCCGTCCTGTTTGTGTGGGCGGCATGGGGTTTGATGCTGGCATCGGGAATGCAGTTCGTCCGGGCTTACGGGAGCAACGTTCCCTTCTGGGACGACTGGAACATGGTGCCGGTACTGACCGGTCATGAGCCGCTGACGCTGGCCTGGCTCTGGGTGCCGAATAACGAACACCGGATTCCACTGCCGAAACTGGCCTACATCGCCCTGGTCCGCGGGAGCGGGTTCGATTGGCGATCCGGCATGTACGCCAGCGTCCTTTGTCTGGGTGTGCTCTCGGCTGGACTGATCGTCGTCGTCCGGCGCAGTCGCGGCTACACGGCCTTCTCCGACGCGATTTTCCCGCTCGCCCTACAGCACCTCGGCCAGAGAGAACTTGTTGTGGTCTTTTCAGATTGGGTTCGTGCTGGGTGTGTTGCTCGTTGGGGTCATACTGATCCTGCTCGTCCTGGGCGGTGAGAAGTCGAGCCGGGCGTCCGTGGTCGGTGTGGCTGTCTGCCTGTTCCTGCTGCCGCTGTTCGGTGCCAATTCGCTGGCTTTTCTGCCGCCACTGGCCCTGTGGTTGGTTTACGTCAGTATCCAAAGGCGGCGGGAAGGAGGCGTGTGGTTGCTGTTGTCCGTCGGCGCGGCGTCCGGTGTCTGCGTCCTGTACTTCGTCGGTCTGCGGACGATCACAACGCCGCAGGTCCCGCACATGAGCGACCGCCTAGTTGCCGCGACCCAATTCACGAGTACCGCGTTGGGTCCGGCGCTCTGCGCTTCCTGGCCCGTAGCTGCGTCGGTCGTGATCGCCCTGACGGTGGCGACTTCTGCCGGGCGATTGCGCCTGGTGGAGCGCCCACGTGAACGCCTCGGCACACTCGGCTTGTTACTGTTTCTTGGTGGATTCGTGGTACTGGTGCTGGGTGTGGGTTGGGGACGTGCGGGGTTGGATGGAACGGCCGGGTTGCGGAACCGTTATGTAACGCTGTCGTCCCCATTGATCTGCGGCATTTACTGTGCCTGGGGACAGTGCCTGACCGCACGTCGCTGCCGACTCGCTCAGGTGTTCCTGTTCGTTGCGATGGCAGGTCTGTTCGTACCGAACTCGATCGACGGGATTCGGACCGCCAGGGGCGCGAAGTTATCGCTCGACGCAGTCGAACACGACGCGCATCTCCCGGACACCACGTCGGCGGAATTGGCCCATCATTACACACGACGATCTCTGCCGCTGTTGTGGCCCGAGCAGATGGAAACCGAGCTGACAAAGTGTCTGGAATATCTGCGTGAGGATCGGCTCGGACCATTTCGAGGGGTCGGTCCCGACGACTGATTTCAGGCCCGGCTAAACGGCAGCGTTCATCCGGCGTCTCCGCAGCATGAACCCGCTGGCGCTCACGAGCAGAACGACGGTCATAGAGCCTAGACTGAGGATCGTGCCTCGGTGGTATGAGACCGGAACGAACGTGAATACCACTTCGCGCGCCCGCCGGCACTTCGACCGCTCGGAATAATGTGTTCGCCCGGTAGATCGGCGTCGGCCGTCCGTCCACGTCGCACGCCCAGCCGGGGAACCACACGTCGGCCAAAACCAGAAAGCCTCGGGGACCGCCGTCCAGTTCGATCGTCACCCGATTCGGCCGGTAATCGCGAATCGTCGCCGGCCTGAATTCGCCTTCCGACGCGGCGGATTCTCTTCCAGGAGAGTAGTCTTCCAGCAAGACCCGTTGGCGAAAATCGGTGGTCTTGAGCGTGTCCAGGACGGCAGATGATCGCGGCAGCGCAACGGCCTCCGGCACCACGAACGTGCGCGGGAATGCGGAGCGGTTTTCGTAGACGGCGAAGGGAGGCAGTCGCGAACGCCGCCGACGATGACGAGATAGGCACGGGGCCGAGGATCCTCTTCGATCTTGACCCAAGCGGGAGAGCGCTCGACGTCGTCGAACGGCCGGCGCAGGGGATCGCTCGGCTCAAGCACGTACCGCACTCCCAGCAGGTCGAGCAGGCTCCGATTTTCGATGGGGAAGTTGTCGAGAATCGGAAATCCGAAGCGCCCTTCACGCGGCCGCAACGGGCGACTGTCGTCGGTGATTAATTGCAGATATTCCTTGTAGCGTCGCACATCGACGCTGTTGTAGCCGCGCAGCGATTCGATCTCCAGCAAGAGCGGTAGAGCAGGATCGAGCGGGCTTGCCGACGGTTCCTTCAGCACAGGCTTACGCCGGCGATCACTCTCCGCGCCGGTCGGCGACGCCCCTGTCCAAAACTCGCCCGTACTCGTTCCGATGTTCGGCCAGGAAGCGAACGGAGGCCGAGGGTTCATAGAGCGGCTCCGCCGGGCGAACTTCGACGAGCGGCCGGGCCAGTGCCCAAAGATCGGCCAGCAACACGAGAGGCCAGACAAGTCCCGGCCAGAAGCGCCGCGGCGCCGAACCTGTGGAGGCTTGAAACCGGCCGAGAAGCCAGAAGGCGGCCGAGACAACGATGACGAGCATGAGCCAGTAGATCGGCGTTCGCAACTCTTGTTTGTCCGCCAGGAAATAGCGGAACCCGGCCAGCGCCAGGGCCAGCAGCACCACTCCGGCGAGGACGACACGGCAACGGCGAGTCTGTGCCGTGCTCAGCTTTTGAATGAGGAACACCTGGGTCGCTGAAGCGGCTAGGAGTGTGAGAGGAACGCTTAGAAACAGCAACATGCGTGAATGGATCTGGAAGAGGTTCAATCCCGGCAGCCACTGCAATGTGTCACCGAGACCGAGTGCGAACGCGATGAGAAACACTCCGACGCCGGCCTGGAAGACGGCACGTTTCCCACCGAGCAGCACACCGAACACCGCTGCGGCCAGCCAGAGAACGCCGACCCCGCCCGCCGCTTCCCAGTTCGGGCCAACGAGAGGAGCGCCGCAGAGGTCGAGCAAGAAAACCAGCGATAGCCAGATGCTCCAACCCGATGACACTCCGGCGCCGCGCGTCGCCTGCGTCGTTGCTTCGAGTGCGGGCAGCAACTCGACGGCGGCCAGGCCGACGGCCACGATCGCCGTCCAGACGCCGAAACCGAGCCACTGCGCCAGGACAGTCAAGGTGCGCCGCGGGGAACGTGGCCCTATGCCATCGAGATAACCCGCTTTCTCAAGCGCCGGGCCAAGCGACCAAAGGGCGACGAAAACTCCGGCGTACATCGTCCCTTGGGGTGTCCGCCCAGAATTAGCAGGCCGAACGCGGTGCCGGCCCAGGTTGCCCACACCAGGCTGCCGCGGAGGATCGCCCGATCCAGGGCGAGGAGAACGAGCGGCAGCCAGGCCAACGGGGTCAGGACGTAGTGTCCACCGGCGAGGATGTGCAGCATCCACTTGCCGGCGAACATGTAGCCAAGCCCAGCGACGACCGCGGCGGTCCGCTCCAGCCCCAGAGAGCGGGCGTAAGCGTACATCAAGGCGCCGGCCAAGAAGACGTGAAACACGACCAACCAGCTCAATGCGGCGGCGAGCCACTTCTCCGACAGCAGAAACAACGGCAGATGGAACGGGTAAAATGGCGCGACCTTGATGTCATGGATGAACGGCATCCCGCCGTAGCTGTAAGGGCACCACAGAGGCACCTCGCCGGTGCGTTGCCAGGAGCGCACGAGGAAGCTCTTGGCCGGCAGCGTCTCGGTAATCAGGTCGGAATGATCCGAATAGAGGACCTGGTTGGGATGCACCAACAGATCGGAAAAAACAACAGCGCGAGAGCTGCGAACAGTGTGAGGTCTCGGAAAACGGTTGTCATGCGTGCGCTCTCACTACGTCCCCTGCGTCGCTGCACCACGACAAGTCACGATAACATAGTTCGCTTTTTCGGACTACTCTGCCCTGACGTTAGTAGCCTTGAAACGCCTCTCGGCGTTGTGCCGAAAAAAAACGGCGACAGCAAATCCTTCATCGTGCAGTCAACCACTTGCCGACTGGAGTGATAAGAGAGATGTCGCGCACAGATCGATCGTCGGAAGCGAATCCTGTGCTGTCACTGGAGGAACGGGGGTAGCAGGTGTCCACACTCGCCGCCGAAACGAGCCTCGTGCCTCTGCTGCAAGAATCGCCCTTGAGACTTCAGCCCGAGTTGGTGCGTCTCGAAAAAATCCTCTCGACTGAAACTCAGAATCGTCCCAAGCGAAAACACAAGATCATCGCGGTCATGCCGGCTTACAACGCGGAGCGGACGTTGGCAGCCACGCTCGCCGACATGCCGCCGGGCTGCGTCGATGAGGTCATTCTGGTTGATGATGGCAGCACGGATCGCACCGTCGAACTGGCCCGTGCCCTGGGCTTGACCGTCCTCGTTCACGAACGCAACAAGGGCTACGGCGGGAACCAGAAGACCTGCTACGGCGCGGCACTGGGCGCGGAGCCGACATCGTCGTGATGATCCACCCGGACTACCAGTACGACAGCCGGGTCATACCGCACGCCGTCGCCTTCATCGAACTAGGCATTTGTGACGTGGTCGTGGGCAATCGCATCCGCTCACGTGAAGAAGCGCTGCGTGGCGGCATGCCCATTTACAAATACCTCAGCAACCGCTTCCTGACGTCGATCGAAAACTTCGCCCTCGGACAGAACCTCGGCGATTTCCACAGCGGTTTGCGTGTCTACCGTCGTGCAGTTCTGGAAGTGGTGCCGTTCGAGAGCAATAGCGACGACTTCGTGTTCGATACCCAATTTTTGGTGCAAGCGGTACAGTTCGGCTTCCGCCTGGGCGACATTCCCGTGCCGGTACGTTACTTCGATCAGGCGAGCAGCATCAACTTTCGCCGCAGCCTGAAGTACGGACTCAGTACCCTCGGGGTCGTCGGCCGGTACTGGCTTGATCGGTTGGGCCTGTGCCGATCGCGGTTGTTCCAACCCCGATCAGGGCCGACGTAACCCTCATTGAAGTCGCTGCGACCGCTACCTCCCTCACTACCGGCAGGCAGATTCTTCGCAATCGGCAAAGTTACCCCAGTTCCCCTTTTTTTCCGCGAGAGGGAACTTTATGGTGGAGTAGATTGGTCCTTATTGGCGAACCGGCTGCGTCAGCGGCCAGGTTTGGTGCCGAGACCCGGCCGCTTACGCAGCCGGTTCGCGGAATCAGTAGTTGACCCGACAGCGAGCACGCTCATGACGACCGCCGAACTAATGACCCAGCCCGAACCGGTTCTAACGGCCGAGACACCCGTCCCGGCGATCCGGCATCCGCTGCTGTGGCTGTTTGTGATCCTGGGGATCGGCCTTGCCCTGCGCTTGCCGAAACTAATAAAGGAGCCGCTCGAACTGGATGAGTTTCCTCCCCTCTACGCCGTGGCCGAGAGACACCAGGATTCACCGGATGTGACTCCCGTGGCGGCCGAGCCGTTGAAGCCGATAACGAGCTTGCAAGAAGTGCGGGAACGTTCGGTGCTGCCGTATGGCATCGTCAATCCGGTTCCCGTTTACCATTATCTCCTTTCCTTCGTCATCCGCGTTTTTCCCGTTTCGGAATGGTCGCTGCGACTGCCCTCGCTGGCCGCGGGTCTGGCTTGCGTCGCAGGCATCTTCTTCCTCTGCCGGCGCCTGCTGGGAGACGAGATGGCACTGGTCGCAGCGCTCCTGGCGGCAGTGGACTCGATTCAAGTGACGGTTAGCACTCAAGTGCGGCCGTATGCTCTCGGGAACCTGGCCTGCCTGCTGTCGTTCGCCGCCCTTCTCGGCTTACGGCACGCGCGCTCGACCAGTGGGATCGCACTGAACTCTGTCGTCTATGGCCTGGCGACGGCGTTCATCGGCTACATGAATCCGGTCCTGCTCTTGGTGTTCGTCGCCCACGTCGGAATGGCTGGGTACAACTGGCTTAACCCCACGCCGGAAGGCAAGCGAACCACCGCTCTCGCCGGCTGGCTGTTTGGCTGTGTTGTGGCCGTGCTGCTCTTGCTGCCGATGGTCGATTACGTCCGCGAAGTCGGGAGCTTTTCGCTGAAACATCGCGATTATCTGTTCCTCCTGGGCGAAGTACGCTTGTCGGTCGTTCTGACCCACAACAGCACATTCCTGGCCGGTCTCACCGTCGCATTGATCGCTTCCTACGTCGTGCGTCAGATTCAGCGTCAAGAGCCGACTGCCGCCCCGCAGGCGAATGCTGCCTCCGATTCGGAACCGTCCTCGCCGACTCCGGCCCCGACCGGCAATCTTCCGCCGGACAGCCCGGACGTGGTGTGGCTCGCTCGAACCTGGCTTTTCTTCCCGCAGATGCTGGCGCTGGTGTTGGCGTTCAGCCTGAGCCAGGCGCTGTATCTGAGTCGATACCTTAGTTACACCTCGCTCGCCGGAGCCATCGTGCTGGCCTACTGGTCAACACGGAGTCGCACCTCGCGATATGCGCCTGGGTGTCTCGGCAGCGGTTGTCCTGACCGTTCTGCTCTGGGGTCGGTTGCCGCTATCGGTGGCGGGCGGCCTCCTGTCGCCGATGCCGGTGCGCTGACGATGCAACAAATCGACATGCTTGAATCGGAACGGATGGTTGACGACGAGCTGCGCCCCGCTTCGTGGATGCCGAACGATGTGCTGCTCGTGCGTTCCGGATTTCTGGAGGCCGATTTCCTGCCCGACGGCATCCCGGAAGCCACGTGCCGGCACGTACAAGGTGTTCTCCTGTCGCCTTACACAACCCTGTACGCCAGCAAGCACTCGCATCCGATTGTGATCCTGAGCAAGTTGCAATTCCGGAACAAGGACGTGCATACCGGCGCCGGCGAGAAGTACGACGTTGCCCAGCGTTACAACTCGGCGCTGGCGAAACAACTCTCGCATTACAACCAGTTCTGGATTGCGAGTAACGACGACGCGGATCGCAACGAGTTCCTGGCCTGTTTCTTGCCCTGGTTGGCGGACGCCCTGGAAACCGATCTCCGCGTGGCTCGAGCGCGGTCCGGCAAGAAGGATCGCTATTTTGAAGTCCACGCGGCGAGCGGACCAGATGATTTCCTGGAGGGATTGACGAACGCAAACAGGGATGATTTCAGGCACCTGGTGCGCGTGCAACGCCTGCCGCAGTGGCTCTATTCTGCCGGTGCGGTGGGCGATCTGGCATCGGGCGGAAGCTCAGCGTCCCTGTTCGCCACGTGCTGGAGGGCCAGTCAGGAACACACGCCGCGGCGCACCTGCGCACCTTCGGAAGACGAGATCGAGGGTGCGGGAGAGAGATGATAGGAGTACAGCATTACTCCCCTCGCCCCGGTACTCCGGGGAGAGGGGTAGCGTTACTCCCCTCGCCCCGGAGTACCGGGACGAAGGGAGTAGCAGTCGAACGCGGCACTGCTTCGAGAAATATCCATGCACCGTCCCGAGCAATCTCTGATTCACCGCGGTGACGGGAGGACACTCTCGCGCCTTTGCGAGAAATGCAGGAAGAACTCCACCTGCGTTGCCGGCTCCGTCTCCTGCGGATGCACTATGAGAGCGGGGTCGGGCACATCGGCGGCAACCTGTCCGCGCTGGACGTTTTGTTGGTCCTGTTTCAAGACGTTCTGGGTCCCGATGACCAATTTGTGCTCTCGAAAGGTCATGCCGCCGGGGCACTGTATGTCGCGTTATGGAGCCGGGGGCGGCTGAGCGAAGAGGATCTGACGCAGTTTCATAAAGACGGCACGCGGTTGAGCGGTCACCCGCCGCCCACCGGAATCGAAGACGTCCTGTTCGCAACCGGCAGCCTCGGCCACGGGGCGTCCCTCTCCGCGGGATTGGCCCTCGCCAAGAAACTGAGCGGGCAGCCGGGCCAGATTTACTGTTTGACGTCCGATGGTGAGTGGAATGAGGGATCGAGCTGGGAAGCGTTGATCTTCGCCCAGCACCAGCGGCTGGACAACCTGACCGTGATCGTTGACCTGAACGGAATTCAGGGTTTTGGCACGACGCGGGAAGTCGCCGACCTGGAACCGCTCGCGGACAAGTTTCGGGCCTTCCGGGTTTCGACCGAGGAGGTGGACGGCCACGATCCGGATGCCGTGCGTGCGGTGCTCGACGTTGCCGGAGTGGGGCCGCACGTGGTCGTGGCTCGGACCCGGAAAGGTTGCGGCGTGTCGTTCATGGAAGACCGCATGGAATGGCACTATTTGCCGCTCACGGCGGCGCAATACCGCCAAGCTATCGCCGAGGTGGAGGGGGCATGCGCCAGGCCTTCTGTGATTCGCTCGTAGCGGAAGCCGAGCGATCCGAATTCGTCTTCCTGACCGGCGATCTGGGTTTCCGGGCACTGGAACCGTTGCGCGCGGCGCTGGCCGCTCGTTTCCTCAACGGCGGGGTGGCGGAACAGAACCTCGTAGGCGTGGCGGCCGGGTTGGCCAGAGCGGGGATGAGGCCCTGGGTCTATAGCATCGCCCCGTTCCTCTATGCCCGCGCCTACGAACAGATCCGCAACGACGTTTGTCTGCACGACCTGCCGGTCGTCCTCGTCGGCAACGGCGGGGGGTATGGCTACGGTGTCATGGGCGCGACCCATCACGCCCTCGAAGATTACGGCTCGCTGCTCTGCTTGCCCAACCTGCGCGTCCTCGTCCCCGCCTTCGACGCCGATGTCCGAGAACTGGTGAAGCGCCTGTTTGCGAGCGAGCATCCGGCGTACCTACGTCTCGGGGTTTCCGAAGAGCCGGAAGGTTTTCCCTTGCCGCCCTATGCAACTTGGCGGCGACTGTTGAGCGGCGGCGGCGTCACCCTGGTCGTCCTCGGGCCGCTGGTCGGCGGCATCCTCGACGTGGTGCGGACGCTGCCTGAATACCGGCGTCCGTGTGTTTGGCTCATCAGCGAGTTGCCGGTCGTGGACTTGCCCGCCGCGTTCCTGGCCGACTTGAGCCGCTCCCAATCTCTGGTCGTCGTCGAGGAACACGTGGCCCAGGGAGGAGTCGGGCGGATGCTTGGTCAGTTGCTGCTGGAGACCGGCGCAGCCCCGCGTCATTTTCTGGTACGCCCGTGCTCGGCTACGTCTCGGGGTTGTACGGTTCCCAGAAATATCATCGCAAAGAGTGTGGACTGGATCCCGCCTCCTTGCTGCCGCTCCTGATGGAGGACCGTCCCCTATGATCCAGGCATTGGACACCTCCGCACCGGATATTGCGACGAAGATATGTCGTTTGCAAGGTCCAATCCTCGTCCTCGGCGGTAGCGGCTTCATCGGAGCCAACTTGCTGCGGTCGCTGCTCCGCCACCGTAATGACGCCTTCGGGAGCACCACACGCTTGCCGGCCTGGCGCCTCGAAGGTCTCGCTTCTGATCGCGTGAAGTTAGTGGATCTGCTCATTGACTCGAACCTCGACGCATTGCTGGAAGACGTCAAACCGCGGACGATTTTCAACTGCGTAGCCTACGGCGGTTATTCATTTGAAACCAACAGCGATCTGATCTACCAGACCAATTTCACGTTTGTCACACGGCTCCTGGACCGCCTGGGCCAGCGCTCCATCGCCAGCTACGTTCACGCAGGCAGCTCCTCGGAATACGGCGACGCGGCCGCCGGGCCTGCGGAGGACGCTCCGCTCGCCCCGAACAGCGCCTATGCCGTCTCCAAGGCCGCTGCGGCCAATCTGATCTATTACCACGGCAAGCGGAGAAAGCTCCCCTGTGCCAATTTGCGGCTATATTCCGTCTTTGGTCCCCTGGAAGATTCCTCCAGACTCATTCCGAATGTCATCCGCCGTGGACTGGAAGGTGCCTACCCCGCGTTCGTAAACTCGGCTGTTTCCCGCGATTTCGTCTACGTCGATGACGCGATCGAGGCGTTCGTCGATACGGCTTTGAACCTGAGTCCGGAGGACTACGGCGAATCGTTCAACATCGGCACCGGCCGGAAAATAACGATCGGCGAAGTGGCCCGCACCGCTGGCGAAGTCTTCGGCATTGCCGGCGAGCCGGTCTATTCGATGCCCGAACGGCAGTGGGACGTCCACGAATGGTTCGCGCGCATCGACAAGTCCCGGACGCGCCTGCACTGGCAGCCGCGCACCAGTTTCCGGGACGGCTTGCTGCGCACAACCGAGTGGTACAAGTCCTTGCCGGATAAACAGGGCTACGTCCGCGCGTCCAAGCAGTTCGGCCTCGACTCCGTTTACAGCGTCAGCGCGATCATCGCCTGTTACAAGGACAATCGGGCGATACCGATCATGTACGAGCGGCTGAAAGCGACGTGTACCCGGCTCAACATCGACTTCGAGATCATCTTCGTCAACGACGGCAGCCCCGACGACACGGAGGAGGTGATCCGGGCCATCTCTCGAAACGATCGGCGTGTGCTGGGCATCTCGCATTCCCGGAATTTCGGCTCGCAGGCGGCTTTCGTCAGCGGCTTGCGGATCGCCTCGAAGAATGCCTGCGTCCTCCTCGACGGCGATCTTCAAGACCCGCCCGAGCTGATTGAACAGTTCGTGGCCCGGTGGCGGGAAGGGTACGACGTGGTGTACGGCCGCCGGGTCCAGCGCGAAGCCACGCCGTTCATGCGCTTCACCTACAAAGCGTTTTACCGGGTATTCGATTACTTCTCCTATGTACGCATTCCGCACGACGCCGGTGATTTTTCCTTGATCGACAAGCGCGTTGTGCAGGCGCTGCTCCAGTTCCCGGAGCGCGATCTGTTCCTGCGCGGCATCCGGGCTTTTGCCGGCTTCAAGCAGACCGGCGTCGATTACCACCGCCCCGAACGGATGTTTGGGCGCTCGACGAACAACCTGCTGAAGAACATCGGCTGGGCGAAGAAAGGGATCCTCAGCTTCAGCAACACGCCGCTCAACATGCTGAGCATCCTCGGCGTGGTCTGCCTGTTTGTCAGCATTTTGCTGGGTATTTTCCAGATCGGCTGCCGTCTGATCGCGCCCGAGCTGGTGCCGCCGGGCCTGACCACCGTGCTCAGCCTCATCCTGTTGTTCGGCTCGCTCAATCTGTTCGCCATCAGTCTCGTGGGCGAGTACGTCGCCAAGATCTTTGAAGAGGCCAAGCAGAGGCCGTTGTTCATTCGGCGGAGCGTGATTAAAGACGGCGAAATCCGTCCTGCCGCCGATCATTCCTTTCCCCCGCACAAAACATGAACCGGACGCTGCGCCTGGGCAGGCGCGATCAAACGCGGGCAGTCGGTGAAGCGTGGCGGCCGCCTGCTTTCGTCCCCGCACGCACACGCCGCGCCCGCCTCGTAGCCCAAGCCCGGCGGTTTCTTGATCTCCAGGCCGGGTCGATCTGCGCGATCTGGCCGCCTTGCTGCCGAGTTGCTTCGGGACCGTCCTCGACGTCGGTTGCGGGGCACAACCGTATCGGGCGCTGCATCAACGCCGAAACGCGATACATCGGGATCGACACCGCCGATGCCAAGGAGCGTTTCGGTTACCATCTTCCGGAAACTGTTTACTTTTCCGGCGACGTCTGGCCCGTGGAAAGTGCGACAGTGGATTTTCTTATCAGCACCGAAACACTGGAACACGTCCCGTGCCCGACGCGGTTCCTGGCCGAGGCGTTCCGTTGCCTCAAGCCAGGCGGCCAACTCCTTCTCACCGTCCCGTTCGCGGCTCGATGGCACTATATTCCTCACGACTACTGGCGTTACACTCCTTCGTCGCTCACCCTTTTGCTAAAAGATGCCGGGTTTAGAGACGTCTCCGTTTACTCGAGGGGGAACGCGTTCACGGTGGCCTGTTACAAGGTGATGGCTCTGCTGTTACCCTTGCTCCTTCCCCAGGGACGGAGCCGGACCGCCGCTGTGTTCCTCGCATTTTGGGGCTCTGCTCGCTGCCCATTTTGCTGGTGCTCGCCTGCGCCGCCAATCTGTCCCTGGGCGGCGACGGCGGCGATGATTGTCTGGGATATACCGTTCTGGCCTCGAAATAGCGGGAGGTCAACGGCCATGCTGGAAATGCGTTCGCGGCGGTGTCCGGTTTGCCGATCCGGCGACGAGTCACGGATCTTCGCCGAGGCGAACCTCGATCCGCGGAAAATAGGACGGTTCACGTTCGCGTCGCGCAAGCTGCCGGAATACATGCACTGCCGGCTGGTGGAGTGTCCGATCTGCGACCTGCTGTACTCCAGCCCGGCCCCCACGGTGGCGGCCATCACCACCACGTACCGTGAGGCCGCCTTCGACAGCGGCGAGGAATCCCGCCGAGCCGGCGCACTTACGGGCGATTCTTGGACGCGATGCAAGTACGGGTGAAGTGCCGCGACGGAGCGCTGGACATCGGCACCGGCGACGGCGCGTTCTTGGCCGAATTGCTGAGGGCCGGCTACACCGACGTTATCGGGATCGAACCGTCGAGCGCACCGATCGAGGCCGCGGCGCCGAAGTTCGTCCGCTGATCCGTCACGAGATGTTCCGCGCCGGCACCTTCGCTGCCGAGTCGCTGAGCTTGATTACCTGCTTTCAGACGATCGAGCACCTGGATGACCCTCTGACGATGTGCCGGAACGCCTGGCGGTGCTTAAACCGGGAGGAATCCTGTTCCTGATTGGGCACAACCGCCGAGCGCTCTCCGCCTGGCTGCTCGGGAGGAACTCGCCCATCTTCGACGTGGAGCACTTGCAGCTATTTTCGCCCGCCAGCCTCCGCTATATGCTCCGGGAGGCCGGGTTTGCCGACGTGGAAATCCGCCGCGTCGTGAATTGTTATCCGTTGTCTTACTGGGTCCGCCTCTTCCCGTTTCCGGCGAGAATGAAACGGGCGTTGAGCGGCGTCCTATCGGCGCTGTTTTTGGGCCGGCTGCCGCTGCCGTTGCCGGCAGGGAACATTGCGGCGATTGCCAGCAAGGGATGAACGACAGGTTTCGGGAAGGCGAGGGTTTCGATCGGCCATGCTCCAGGGCGTCTCTTTAGATCCGGCGGCCGTCATCGACGCAGAAGCAGTGCGCGCGGCGCGGCAACGTTGGTCGTTACGGGTGGCCCTGGCCGCCCTGCTGTTGCTTGGCCTCCTCGCGGTCCCTCTGCACCTATGCATGCCGCTCTTCTCGGACGTGATCCACTACGACCTCTGTGCCCGCAATATCCTTCGCAGCGGTGTCCACTATCGGGACGTACTCGACATCAACCTTCCCGGAATGGTATGGGTTCACCTGGCCGCACGCTCGTTGATCGGCTGGCGCTCGGAGGCGCGTGCGCCTTCGATGTTCTTGTCGTCAGCGCGGTCATCTGGCTGCTGGTAGGGCGGTCCGGTTCGCTTGGCCTCGGTCCGGCCGCCCGCGCCTGGACGGCGTTCGCGATCTTCCTCTGCTATTTCTCGACCACCGAATGGGTTCACTGCCAGCGCGACACCTGGATGTTGCCTGCGGCGCTGATCGCCGTGCGTCTCCGCCAACGTCAATGGCGTCGATTAACCGCTCCGAACTCGGCGCGATCGGTTCTGCTTCCGGCCGTCGCCGAGGGGCTGTGCTGGGGCGCCGCTTTCTGGATCAAGCCGTTCGTGGCGGTGCCGGCCCTGTCCTGCTGGCTACTCACCGTCCTATTCGTCTATCGACAGCGCAGTCCGAGTTCCGTGCGTGACCTGCTGCTGGACGCGACGGGCATGCTGGGCGGGGGTTTGCTCGTCGGGGGGGTAGGGATGCTCTGGCTATGGCACTCCGGGGCTTGGCCATACCTCTGGAACATTCTCACGGGTTTCGACCAGGAGTACCTGGACACCTCGCAGAAGATCCCCTTCATCTCCCGACTCCTTCTACTCTACAACCGGCTCTGGCCGTGGGGACTCGTCCACTTCGCGGCTGTTCCCGTTTCGCTGGGGCTGATCGCGCGTGCCCTCGTCCAAAGCAGCAGCCCCGTGTCCGCGGATGCACTCCTGAGTCTTCTGGCTGCGTTCTATCTCGGCTGGTTGCTTCAGGCTCTCTGCCTTCAGTTGCCGCACGACTACGTTCTGACCCCGCCGACCTTGCTCGGAATGACAGTGGCGGCGAGCGGCATCCATACTCTGGCTGGCCCGCGTGTGCGCTGGCTTGCGCTCGCCGTGTTCGCAGTGATTGTGGTTATCTACCACCCTCTGCGGCGTCTGAACCGCCTGGAAGTTTGGGGCCGTTGCTGGACCGAGGGGAGTTCGTCGGACATCCGCAATCGGCTGACGTTAGTCTACTCGACGCATACGCCGGACTGGGTTGAGCTGCACGAGGTGGCCGAGTACCTCCGTTCCTTACATCTTCGAGATTGGGAATTGACGTGCTTCACTCCCTCCGTCACAGCGCCTCTACCTCGACCTCGATCTGAAGCCATCGACCCGAGCCTTGCACTTCGAATTTTTTTTCTCGCCCTTCAGGAGTCACCTGGACGAGATGAGCCGGGAACTGAGCGCCAGCCCGCAGCGCTACGTCGTGACCGACCTCGGGTATCCGTTATTGAAATCGGGCAAGAATTTCGACCTCTCGTCTCCCGAATCGTTGTCTCTGCCGACGGGATTTCCTCGCTCGTGGGCCAAAGTATTTCCCTGGTCGGAGCCGATCGTCTTTCGGACCAATCGCTACCTCGTCCACCGGGTCACGGGGCCGGTTGGGGCATTGGATCCGGCACGCGCCGAGATGAGATAAATGACAGATTGTAGGAATTCGAGGGGTTTCGATCAGCCATGCTCAACGGCGTCTCTCAGGCTCCGGCGTCCTCCACCGACCAGGAAGCCGTGGCGCGGCACGGCAGCGCTGGTCTTTACGCCTGGCCGTGGCCGCCCTGCTGTTGCTTGGCCTGGTCGCGGTCCCTCTACACCTGTGCATGCCGCTCTTCTCAGACGTGATCCACTACGACCTCAGTGCCCGCAATATTCTCCGCGGCGGGGTCCACTATCGGGATGTCCTCGACATCAACCTCCCCGGAATGGTATGGGTTCACGTGGCCGCGCGCTCATTGGTTGGCTGGCGCTCGGAGGCTCTGCGTGCCCTCAACGTTCTCGTCGTCGGCGCGGTCGTCTGGCTGCTGGTAGGGCGGTCTGGTTCGCTTGGCCTCGGTCCGGCCGCCCGCGCCTGGACGGCGTTCGCGATCTTCCTCTGCTATTTCTCGACCACTGAATGGGTTCACTGCCAGCGCGACACCTGGATGTTGCCTGCGGCGCTGATCGCGTTGCGTCTCCGCCAACGTCAACTGAGTCGATTAACCGCACCAGGCGACAGCGCGATCGGCGCTGCTTCCGGCCGTCGCCGAGGGGCTGTGCTGGGGCGCCGCCTTCTGGATTAAGCCGTTCGTGGCGGTGCCGGCCCTGTGCTGCTGGCTGTTAACCGTCATTTACGTCCGCCGACAGCGCCTTCCCGGTTCCGCGCCGCCCTGCTGCTGGACGCGACGGGGCTGCTGGGCGGAGGGTTGCTCATCGGCGGAATAGGGGCGTTCTGGCTGTGGCATTCCGGGGCCTGGCCATACTTCTGGAACATCCTCGCGAGTCTCGATCGGGAGTACCTGGACACCTCGCAGAAGATCTCCTTCATCTCCCGACTCACCTTACTCTACAATCGGATCTGGCCGTGGGGCTTCGTCCACCTTGCGGCTGTCCCCGTCTCGCTGGGGTTGATCGCGCGCGCCTTCGTCCCAAGCCGAGGTCCTGCATCCGCGGACACGCTCCAGGCTGTATTGGCTACGTTCTATCTCGGCTGGTTGCTTCAGGCTCTCCGCCTTCAGTTTCCGCACGACTACGTGCTGACCCCGCCTACCTTGCTCGGACTGGCAGTGGCAGCGGGCGGCGTTCATACACTGGCTAGCCCACGTGTGCGCTGGCTCGCGCTCGCCGTGTTCGCCGTCGTTGTGGTGATCTACCATCCTCTGCGGTTTCCGAACCGCCTGGAAGTTTGGGGCCGTTGCTGGACCGAGGGAAGCACTCCGGAGATCCGTAATCGTCTGACGTTAGTCTACTCGACGCACACGCCGGACTGGGTTGAGTTGCGCGAGGTGGCCGAATACCTCCGGGCCCAACATCTTCGGGATCGGGAACTGACCTGCTTCAGCGCCTCCGTCACACCGCTCTATCTGGACCTCGACGTATCGTCATCGACCCGAGCCTTGCACTTCGAGTACTTTTTCAAACTCTTCCCGAGCCACCTGGAAGAGATGAGCCGTGAACTAAGCGCTAGCCCACAGCGCTTCGTTGTGACCGACCTCGGATATGCGTTCCTGATATCGGGTGCGAAATTCAACATCGGGCCTCCCGATACGCTAACGCTGCCGGCGGGATTTCCTCGCTCATGGTCGAAAGTGTTTCCCTGGTACGAGCCGATCGTCTTTCGGACCAATCGCTACCTCGTCCACCGGGTCACGGGACCGGTTCGGGAGTTGGATCCTGCCAACGTCGAATTGCCGCCAAAATGAATCCTCGCCGAGGAGCGACGTGGACCTCAACTCCCCCTTTGAGGTGGATCGAATGAACCGCTGGGAACTCGCTCTGCTGCTCTACTTCGTGACGGCGTCAACCGCTTTCGCGCTGATCGTTCCTCCGTTCGAAGCGCCCGACGAACCGTATCACCTTGCCTACGCCAATTTCGTCGCCGAACACGGAAGGCTGCCGAACCAGTTCGATCCCTGCGCGGAGAGTAGCCGGTCAGGGGCACCAGCACCCGCTCTATTATCTTCTGACCGGGATCCTATTGAAGGCCGACCATCCGCCGCTGCGTGTCGAGGCAACAGGGAATCCGAAGCACTTGATGTACGGGGGCAACGAGTGGAGTGTACCGGTCTACGACCACAGAGGAGGAAGCGTCTTCCCCACACCGTCGGACAGGATGCAGTTCTATGTCCTCCGCCTGATCTCGATCGCACTCAATTCCATCAACCTTCTGCTGACCTTTCGGCTCGGTCGTTTCGGGGCGACCGACACGAGGTTGCCGCTCTTCGCCTTGTTGCTCATGACGACCTTGCCACAGTTCCTCTTTGTTTCGGCGACAATTAATAACGACAACCTTGCCGACCTCCTGGCGACGCTCACGATTTTGCTGTCGTTCATGGTGCTCGAGGAGCCGGCGCGAATACAACGCTACGTCGCCCTGGGTCTGGCATTGGGTTTTGGCCTCCTGGCGAAGAAGACCCTTTTCTTTCTCTTCCCCGTCGTCGGAGTGATGCTTGCGTTTGTCTGGATACGCGGGCGGAGAAGCACACCGCGGATTCCAGTAGTGTACGTCCTCATCGTCCCCGCTCTGCGCTTCTGGTCTGCGGCTGGCTGTTCGTACGGAATTGGCTCGTCTACGGTGAACTGTCCGGCGCGGCGATGGAACGGGCCACACTCCCGGAGTTGGTAGCCGAGAAATCGCTTTTCTCCGATTACTTCGTGCGGGTGTTTCCCCACGACTTCGCGGCCTCGTTTGTGGGCCAGTTCGGTTGGATGAGCGTACCATTGCCGATGTTCGTTCATTTGCTGTACGGAGTTCTCGCAATTGGTGCAGCGCTTGGTTTGGCGATACGGCTCGTCAAATGTTGCTTTCGAGACGAAAAGACGCTGTTCGCGCTATGATATATCCTGTCCGGTCTTGGCGGAATCATTTATTATAATTTGACTTTCAGTCAGAGCCAAGGACGGCATCTATTTCCGGCGCTGTCGCTGATAGCCGTTCTGGCCGCGATCGGCTTGCGGTATGTGTTGCCATTCCTCGACACCGTGCGCGGCCTCGCCGTTTCCGCCGGACTCTTCGTGCTGGTCGATGTCATCGCGCTCACTTCCATTTATCGGTATTACTATGCCGAGTGGGGACAATACGCGTGAGGGCCGAGATTAATATGTTTTGGATCGACATTGGTTCTGCAAGGGTCCGTTCCGAACGGAGCGCGTCGATGAATAGTTCGTCCAGCTCGCCGCCCCGCTGGCTTGCCTTCGCGGGTTTGACGCTAATCGCGGCCATGTCGTGCGGCCCTCTACTCCTGGAACAGCGTCCTGTCGTTTTTTTGCCGCCGCTGGCGCAGAGCTGGGGCGTGCGGGCGACTGTCTTGGTTCTGATGGCAGGAGTTCTCGTCGTCGGCGCTGTGTGCAGCAGGACGGGCTGGCGGATGGTTCTTTTCGCCCTGCTCGCCGCACTCATGGTGTTCGTTCATTTCCGCCTTGTCGAGACTGCGCCTCGTCGAGGGGGGTATCGCGGTCAGATCCTCGACCTACAGCGCTACTGGTATCACCACATCTTGAACGGCCCGCGGCTGGACATCGTGGGCGAGCGCTTTGCTCCCCACGACTTTCGCCCGCTACCTTACGGCTTCGTCCGCACTCTGGAATTCGTAACGCGCGATTGGCTCTTTTCCTGTCTCGCCTATCGCTGGTTCTTTTCGACCGGGGTGTTGTGGGCCTCGTTCGAGTTCGCCGCACGTTTCCTGGGGCCCGGCCGGGCCTGGCTGGCGGTCGTCGTCATCGTCATGCTTTACCCGCTCTCCGTGATGTACTACATCGGCCAGCTCACCGATCCGCTGAGTCATTTTCTCTTCGTGCTGTCGCTGATCTGGATTGTCGAGGACCGCTGGCTCGCCCTGGCCGTGGCACTGGGCCTGGGCGTGATGGCGAAGGAGACGACCGTGATTCTGGTGCCGGCGTACTACTTCTGCTACTGGCGAAAGGGTCTTCCGGCATTGGGCAAGACGGCGGTCCTTGGCCTCACCTGCGTCGCAGCTTTCTTGGCGGTGCGACTGCCGCTGGGTTGGCGGCCCGGTCTGAACACGCTCAACGGCACGACCGAGTTGATGATCGCCTCGAACCTGGGACTACCCGTGTGCTCAGTATCACCACTTAGGCGTCGTAAAAGCCTCGTTCCTCGACCCGAATTATCTGCATCCGCTGGTATTCTTCGGCCCTTTCCTCCTGTTGCTGGCGTGGAACTGGCGGCGGACCGACCCCCTGCTGCGCCGGCTGACACTCATCCTCGCACCGGCGGTGTTCGTTAGCAGCTTGTTGTTTAGCTGGCTGCTGGAGTCACGGAATTATGTGCCGCTCCTCCCTTTGATGGTGGCGGCGGCGCTACCCGTGGTCGAGACGAAGCCGAGTAAACTGCTGCAAGAATAACCGGACCTGTATCCAGGGATGTGGCCAGTACGTCCATACCAGACACCCACAGTGGACACTCGATTGTGAATCTCTCTGTCGCGCTCTGCACCTACAATGGGGCAACTTTCCTGTCGGCCCAACTTGACAGTCTCGTTGCGCAGAGCCGCCGGCCGGACGAGCTAATTGTTTGCGATGACCGTTCGACCGACGATACCGTGTCGATTCTTAAACGATTCGCTGCTGGTGCCCCGTTTCCTGTCCGAATCCACGTCAATAACGAAACCCTGCGGTCTACGAAGAACTTTGAACAGGCGATCGGTCGATGCAATGGCGACGTGATCTTTATGTGCGATCAGGACGACGTCTGGGAGTCGGACAAGCTCGCCTCGTTCGAGGCGGTGTTTGTGGACCAGCCGAGCGTCGGTCTGGTTGCGTCTGACCTTCAATTGATCGACCCGGCTGGCAACGACCTCAAACGTAGGGTTTGGGCCAACATCTCTTTTACGTCCTCGATGCAAGACGCAGTTGAGGTAGGACACGGGCCGAGTCTTTGGGTTCGGTACAACACCGTCACGGGGGCGGCGGCCGCGTTCCGGAGCATGCTGAGAGATTTGCTGCTCCCGATACCCGCCGACTGGGTGCATGATGGATGGATCGCATTGCTGGCCTCGGCAGTGACCGATATCCGGCTGATCCGAGCCCCGCTCACTCGCTACCGGATTCACACGGGGCAGCAGATAGGTCCCGCTTCACAGTCAATCGCCCGCCAGGTGCGGAACGCGAAAAAGGGACGCTGCTTATTTCGCCAGGACCGCCGCCTGTTTCGAGGCCGCGGCAGACCGACTCGAACGAGTTCGGGACCGTTTGCGGAACGCTGACACGATCGACTTGATTCGGGCCAAGGCGACTTTCGCTCGTGTGCAGCAGAAGATGCGCGAAGGTTACCGACTCGGTCGGCTCATTCCCGCGGTGCGGTTACTGGCCGCCGGTGATTACGCGCGATTCGGTCGCGGATGGAAGGGGTTTGCCGCTGACCTATTGCTTTGAACCTCGGTTGGGACGCCAAATCCCTTCTCCCCGGAGTACCGGGGAGAAGGGATAGGGTCGTCGCTTTCGCGCACAGTAGTGCTGTGGAATTAGAACCCACGGAATCCGCCACCGCCAAAGAAGCCGTTGAAGCCGCCGAAGCCGCCGAAGCCGAAGGACGGCGGGAAGACGCCTGGAAGACCGCCGCCGGTTCCGAACAGCGGCGCCCCGCCGCTCGATCCGATGGTTTGCCCACGCTGGTAAACGCGCTCGATCCATTCGCCCTGTAATCCTTCAGCCCGTCCAGTGCCGAAGAGAACTCGCGTCTCCGCATCGGCGACGCCGCGCTCGACGAGGAAGTGGACGATGGTCAGGCGTCGCGTCTGGTCCACCACAGGGTCGCCGCTCGGCTCGACGCGCACCGGGTACACGCTGTACGGTTTGCAGTTCGATCTTAACCATTCGGCGATCTGTTCCAGATGGTACAAGGCGCAGTCCTTGACCACCGGCGTTCCGCGCTGCCATTCTTCCCGGTAGATGACCAACCGCTCCGCCTTGGCCAGATCGGTTTGTACCTGCATCGCACTATGAAGGTAATAGCCGATGGGGGCCGGTTGCAGTGCCGGCGTGAAAATATCCTCCCACAAGTGACGTGCAAGGCCGCCCCGATCCGGTCCCGGCATCATCTCGGGCACTGCCCCGGCATGTTCTCAACTTGGATCACACTCCCTGGCGGCAACTGGATGACCGGCTGTCCTGTCGGCGCCGGCCCTGTCTGAGTCGACGACGCTGCGGGCAGCATCGGCACGGTCGGCGCCGAAGCGGTCGGTATCGGATCGGCCAGCACCGACCCCGTGAGCGTCAGCCAGCCGGCCATGATCCAGGCGCGACGGCGCCTGGCTCGGTTCTTCGCGATCATCGCTTCCCCTCCGTGTGGAAATCCGCCCCGTTCAGGCCGCTTTGCGCTGCTCGCGACCGCGTCCATCGGTCTGCTTCACGGTGCCGACGAAGCGCTGCCAGGCATCCGCAGGCATACTCATCGCCAGCTTCAACGCCCCGACGGCGCCCGCGAAAACGGCATCGTATACCTTCTTCACCTTGGCGCCGCCGTATTCCTTCAGTGCCTCCTCGATCACTCGGTCAAGCCCCTTGAGCTGACTGCCGCCGCCGCCGATGACGATGTTGTTCAGCATCCGTTGCTGGAATTCCGGGTCGAAGCGGCCGACCACTTCGCGGATTCCCTGCACGATCGGCGGTACGATCACCTTGCACGCTGCCTTCAGCACTTCCGTCACGTCCACCTGCTTGGGCTTGCCGCCCACCGGCAGCGACACGACCGCCTTCTCGTTGACGTCGTGGACGAAGCCGTACTTCTCCTTGATCTCGCGCACCATGTTCATCGACAGGTGGACGTCGGGATACTGCTCGTTGAGGCGGCGGAAGATGTGCTCGTCAATGTAGTCGCCGCCGAGCTGCACCGTGACTTGTTCTTCGTCCGACGGGTAGACGCCGTAGAGCGGGCAGATGTCGATCGTGCCGGCGCCGATGTCCACCACGAGAGTGTCGCTGAGCCGATTCATGCCGTACGCGATCGTGAACGGCTCCGAAACGATCATGACGGCGGTGAAGGCGTCGCGCAGCCTCTAGCAAAGTCGATTTATTGACGGCGTTGGCGCGTGAAGGGGCGCCGATGACTCCGTAAACCGGCAGTCCCTTGGGCGGCCGGGTCAACGAGACGGCGTGCTCGACGAGCAACTTGGCCGCCGTCTTGTGCTTCTCGACATCCTCCTTGGCAACCCCCGCGTCGCTGGCCGAGGCGTACTTCAAGGCGCCCTTCTCGAAGGGACGGACGATGTGAATGGCGAGGCGGTGCTCAATAAGGTCCTTACCGAAAACAATATCGCGGCCAAGCAGCGTCCGAGCCACGTGATCCTTCGGCCAACCGACGGCACTGTGGACCACGTCGCGGACGCCGGCAGAAGATGCCACCGACGTTTTGAACGTACCCAGGTCCATCCCAATGTGAACGCATTCCTTATCCATAACGATCGTCTCCCCCCCGTGTTCCATTAGACCGCGACGGGATTCGGTTCTTCGTGGGCCGGGGTTCCGTCCCCGGTCGCCTGACCAGCGAGTTCTGTCTGTAGCTTCACGTTTTGTTCGCAGATGAGTCGCAGCAAGGCCTCCGCGCGTGCGTCGGCCTCGGCCTCACGTGCCAACCGTTCTTCTTCATAGGTCGGACCCAGATCGAACTTCTGGGCCGTCGACGGCTCTTCCACCGGGACGGGCAAGGAATCCGGCAGACTCGGGGCGACACCGGCCGTCGAGGCTGCGCCATTCGGTGGATTCGTCCAGCCGGGCGGGAGGACCAACTCGACTCGGAATGGATTCTTCATCCCGAAGCGCCGCAGGCTGTGGATGGTAACGAGCAGCATCGCCGCCATGCAGACGACGATCGTGCCGGTCAGTGCTGCCATTTGCAGCGGCGACAGGGTGATGTACGTGGTGCGCGGGCTCGTCTCGGCGTCGTGAGCTGGTTCCGGCCGTACCTCCACGACTTGTGCTGCGGGCATCGTGGCCTGGACCGGCGGTGGGACGAAGGAGGGGACTGGCTCCTCGAGTACATTCTCGTGAGAGCGGTCGTGTTCAACGCCTGACGTTTCATGCGACGCATGGACGATGCCGCGTTCGGGCTCCGGTTCCGGTGCCCTTTCCCTCGATTGTTCTATCGGCTCTTTTGGCAGCTCCGAGGGAGAAATTACCGGGATCGGCTCGGGCGGCAGAGTCGGCAGGGGACGCAGTTCGGGTAAGGGGGCGGGAGGCGGGCTGACGAGCGGCGTCGGCGTCGGGGCTGGTATCCCCAACGCACGGAGCGGGGTCGAGACAATGGGTGAAGTCGGCATGATCGCGACCGACGGTTTGGCCGCCGGCTTCGTCGGGGTCCATTTCTTCACGCCGTAGTACATCTCGATTTCAGCGGGAGCATCCACCGAAGGGACGGTTTGCGTCCTGCCGACGGCTGTCAGCGCGCACCATACCCCGAGGACCGCGACCGCGGCGCGGCGACACGCGCAATGCGCGTCGCGACGAAGGCTCGCCCTTCCCTGGGCATTCACGGTACGTCCTCCTTCGCACTCCCGGGCCGGGAGGCGTGAAATAGTAGTCCTCGGAAGACCTCCCCTTCGCGCGGTCACGGTGTCCGCAGCTCGGGGGCCAGCGGCGAGGCGAGTTCGTGCGCGTCGCCGCCGTCGGGACGATTCTGGGCGAGTTTACCTACGCGCCGTTTGAGCCAGTCGACAACTGGGATCGAGCGTCAGCGCCTGGCGGTAAGCCGCACACGCGTCCTCCCGCTTGCCCTGAGTCAGCAAGACGAAACCGAGGTTCGCCTGGGCCTCGGCGGGTCCGACGACCTTGCCGAACGCTTCGAGCGCCTCCGGCGTGCGCCCCTGCTGTGCCAGTGTCAGCCCGAGGTTCATTTGCGCCGCGCGAGCTTCGAGTCGATCGCCAGCGCCTTGCGGAAGTTGAGCTCCGCTTTCATCCAATCGCCGCGGTTATACCAGTGGTAGCCGAGATCGTTGAGCAGGTTGGCGTCTTTCGGATTCTTCTTGAGGGCGCGCTCGAATTCAATCAGGGATTTTGCCGGCTCATCGGCCTTGTCGTACAGCACAGCCAGGTGGTGGGCGATGCCGTCGGCGGCTTCCGGGTTGAGCGCAACCGCCTGTTCGTAGCAAGCGATGGCCCGACGACTGTCGCCGGTTTTCTCCAGTTCTCGGGCGGTCGCCAGAAAGATCACGGCCTTATCGACGGCCGCCATTACACGTTCCGGCCTAGAGGCCGTCGGAGCTTCTTGCGGCGCCGCGGTTTTGGTCGCCGATGAAGTCAGAGACCCTGAGAGGCAACCGGCCGTAGGTGCCAACGCCAGTCCGGCCGTCACCAACCACCCGAACTCCCGTCGCATCGTCTGCCCCCTTCCCGGTTCACGCCGTCATCCCTTGCCTCTTCGCTCACTCCTCGCTGTAGCCGGTCGGACCCGACAGATATTTGCGCTCCAACTGGTAATACTGAAGGATCCGGCTGAGGTCGTCGCGGATCGGGCTGCGGTAGTCAACCGGGAAGTGGCTTTCGAGTCGCCCCATGAGGTAAAACTCGACGTCGTTGGCCTCGAACATGTCGGCGCCGGGCAACGGCACTTGAGCGCCGGGCGGCATCGGGTGAACCAACTCGGGCCGGATCAGGATCAACAACTCCTGTTCGCCCGCGGAAGTTTGCCGCGTTCCGAGGAGGTTCCCGAGTACAGGGAGATCGCCGAACAAGGGAATATCGACCGATTGGGAACCGAAGTTCGTCTGGAGGAGGCCGGCCACCGCCAGCGTCTCGCCGTCGCGCAAATCGACCGTGGTGGTGAAATTGCGCGTGGTCAGGCCGGACACGTTGGACCCCGCGATGATCGTTCCGGTGGAGGTGTCGCGGGCGCTGACGTTGGCATTGATGTTCAGTCGGATGCGGTCCTTATCCGTGACATAAGGGGTGAACGCCAGTTGTACGCCGAACGGGATGAACGTCACGCCCTGCAGGCCGTTGAAGGTCTGGCCCGTGACCACCGGGACGGGGAACTCCCCTCCGGCCTGGAAGGTCGCGGGTTGCCCGTTCAGAGTTGTGAGGATCGGCTCAGCGTAGGATTTGGCGAGGTTGACGTTGCGCAGGGCTTCGATGACGAGAGGAATTTGGCCGCCGTCGAGGATCGCCAGGATGTTCGCCGTGCTATTACCCAGTATGCCGCCGTTGCCGCCGAAGCCGCCGTTGCCGCCGAAGCCGCCGCCGCCGCCGTTGCCGCCGTTGCCGAAGAGCAGCCCGCCGGTATTGTTGGCGAATACGGTAATACCCTGGTTGTTCGTATAGGAGAAATTCAGGCCGATGCTCCGTGCTGCGGTGCGGTTGACCTCAGCGACGATGACGTGCAATTTGACCTGCTGCTCGCCCGTTATCCTGAGCAGGTTGACGATACTGGGGCCGCCCGCGTTCTGATAGTCTTCCATCGCCGGCGGTTTCGATACTTCCGGCGGGATCGGCTGCCGATCGGCAATCATCTTCGCCGGTTCGGTCGGTGTGCGGACTGCGGTGCCGCCGGGCACGTTCGACCGGATGATCCGCAAGATCTGCGTGGCTTCCTCGACGTCGTAGGCACGGCCGATGACCACGATCTTGTCCCCGACGAGATGGATGTCGATCAGGCTGTTGCAGAAGAGCCGGTTAATCTCCTCGGCCAGAGCCTTGTAGGAGCGCTCCAGCCGCAATTTGGCTTCGGGGTCTGGTACGACTCGGAGAAGATACGACAGGGTCTCCAGTTTCCTCGGGTCCACGGGATCGGGGAACCACAAAGTCAGCGTCGTCGTGCCGACCGATAGTCCCTGCAGCATCAGTTCGGTCGGCGTGGGCAAGTTGAAAGCGGCCATGCCCTCGTCGCCGATTTGGAGGCGTCGGGGCGGTGCATTCAGAGCGATTACACGCGGCTGGCCGATGACCAGGTCGAACGTACTTTCAGGGTCGATGATATTCTTAATGTAACGCTGGACCTTTGCCTTCGTCTGCGCTGTCGTCTCGGGGGTCTGACCCAGCGTCGGATCGCTCGCCAATCGCGGCAAGCGGATCTGTTCGGGACCGAATCCCGGGATGGCCTTGGACGGCGGGATCGGCACGCGGTCCCCCGGCGTTCGGAACGTCGTATCCTCGGCTTTCGGCAGGGGAGTCGGCGCGGGCAGCGTCTCGCCCTGTCCCAACACCGGCGAGGCTGCGCAAGCAAATGTCGCGCTCAGGGCCACGACGAACGCCAGTCTGGTCGTGGTACGCCGTGGGAACGGCGTCGCGGTCTGCCCATCCATCTCGCGAGGACCACACGCCGTAAATGCCATGACCGGAACTCCTTCTTCGATTGCCCACAGTCGCCATCCGCCGCCTCACCCGCGAACGGGAGCGGCGACCACACGCGATGGTCCGTGCAGACTGCCCTGGCCCATCTCGGCGGACCAACGGGACGCGAAATTCCGGCTCCTGTGCCTGAAGAGCACGGGAGAATCCGGGCCGCGCGGCCCTGCCTGCCGAGTCCTCTCGCCGGCAGAACGACGAGAGTCTGTGTTCACGAGAGGTCGCATCCATAGCGATTTCCAGGATAATGTCAAGGCCAATTGCTCGAAAATGTAGGACGACGGAAAGTTTGGAAGAACAACAAGAGTCAGGTTCATTTTCTCAACATTGCTCGAATCACGGCAACGATCGCAGCGCGATGAGGAGAGGGAACCGTTTCTGGAGGTTGCGGACGAGTCGGTGTCTGTGGTGACGAACTCGCATCCTTCACGCTCAGCGCGGGTGAATAATCAAGTGGACCGATTCCGATCGGTGCGCACCACGAGCGCTGCCGCATTATTGTCGGTTCACGGATGACGGATCGATGCACGCAGATACGAATCCGAGCGCGGCGCCCTATGAGCGACTCGAAATTACCGAACGAACTCGGCCGCGCCGGTTGGGGATATGATTCAAGGCGGCGCGCGGGCGAAACTACCGAACGAACTCGTTCGGGGGGCCGGCGGCTCCACGAAGTTGCCAAACGAACTCGGCGACCAGTCCTCGGCCGGCTGACTGAACCAGCCCGTTCCAGTCGCGGCATCGAAATTACCAAACAAACCCGGCGGAGTATGCACCGGGATCGCGGCGGGCAACAATGCCAGAATCAGAACGAGACGGGAGAGGTGGAGGAAAGCGTGTTGCTCGTCGGCGGCAGGTCGCGGAACGATGGCGTGCCTGGACATGGGGAATCTCGCGCTGAGAGGACGGGGCGACAATCAGCCGCGAGACTACCACGGACGTGTGCGTTGGGGGCAGGCCAGTCGTTTTGCGAAACGCGAAGCAAACTCCCGCGCCCGTTCACTCGTCTTTCTGAGAGAATGATCGATCCATGCACCCATAGGAGTCTCCCGATGTGCTGCTTCTCTCGACCCGTCATCACGGTCACCGACACGAACATCTTCGCCCGTGCGGCCAAGGACGGGCGGCAGTTTCTCGTCTACAGCATGCAGATGAACGCCAAGGAAGAGCTGGCGATGATCCTGCCGCTGCCGGTGCCGAAGGCGTCGAAGGAGGACGCCGTGCGCTTCATCAACCTGGAGAAGTATCCGGAGTTCTTCGCCGAGATGCGGACCGGCTTCCCCGTGCCGCTGCCGCCGCGCGGCGGCGACAAAACCATCCCCACTAGGCCGGCCACGCTCAAGGTCGTCGAGGTCGGCAGCTTCGTCGCCTCCTTCGTGCCGAGCGTCGCCGATTTCCGCCGTCTCGACGAGCGGTTCCGCCTGCCGACGGAGGTCTGGGACCGACTGCCCGCTTACAAGGACTTCGGCTTCGCGATCTTCCAGCTGAAGGCGGGGGAGAAGAAGATCCATCCGATGGCGTTCGAGTTTCCGCGCTCCGAGCCGAAGCACCTGTTCTTCCCGACGGTCCACATTCACGACGGCACGGTGAAGGCGAAGGCCCGCTTCCATCACACGCTGTTCTGCCAGAAGTCGGCCGGCGAGGACCTCATGAGCTGGACGGAATCGACGCGGCCGGCGGGGATGTTCATGAAGAATGTCGCAGCTTCCCAGGGCATCGTGGATGCCGAGGAGCATTGCTACAAGAAGGTGATGGTCGGCGAAATGAAGAACGATGATGTGCTGGTGTGATATCGTTTAGTCGCGAGCTTTTGCGAGCGTTCCTGAAGCGCTCGCAAAAGCTCGCGGCTAAACAGGATCATCCTCCGCCGGCTTCTTCGGGCCGGCCATCTCGTCGGCGCCCGGTAGATCGCGCAGGCTCTTCAGGCCGTAGATTTGCAGGAACTTCTTTGTCGTGCCGTACAGCATCGGCCGGCCCAGCGAGTCGTCGCGGCCGGTGATGCGCACCAGTCCCTTCTCGATCAGCTGCCCCAAAACCTCGGCACTCTGCACACCGCGAATACCCTCCAGGTCCGCGCGCGTAATCGGCTGGCGATAGGCGATGATCGTCAGCGTTTCGCGCGCGGCTGCCGACAAACGCAGGTCGGCGACGCCGCGCCGCAGCCGGGCCAGCCACGGATGGAACTCCGTCCGGGTCAGCATCTGGTAGCCGCCGGCCAATTCCTCAACCCGAAAGGCGCTGCCGTCGCGGTCGAGCAAGTCGCTGAGCCGCAGCAGCTGACCGTGCGCCTCGGCGGCGTCCTTCAGCCCGGCGGCGACCGCGATACGGCGCGGCGACAACGGCTCATCGGCGGCGAACAGCACCGCCTCGACCATCGCCAGAGCCGCGTCGCGCCCCAGTTCGCTGTCGGCCGCTCCATCGTCGGCGAGGATCGGACACAGGCGATAGATCAACGGCAGACGGCGATCGAATGGCCGCTGGGCCGGGACGAATGGGACGAATGGGACGAATGGGCGGCGCGAGCGGATGGCTTGACATCAACCAGGTCCTTTTGGCCGTTTGTGGTTTGGCAGGAGCGATTGCTAAGAAGCTATTTCAAAACTGGCGAGCCGAGCCCCGTAAGGGGCCAGGTCGATGACAAGAGGCCGCAACCCGGCTGCTTACGCAGCTCGGCTCGCCGATTTTGAATCAGCTTCTAAGCCGCAAGCGGCAGTGAGTTAAGCCGCCAGCGGCAATTGCCTTGCCGCCTCTTCGACGGCCCCATAGAGTAACGACCATTCTAACCGATTTCGAGACGGAGATACGAGCCGTGGGGCTGACGAACCTCTTTGAATGGCTCCTGGCAATGCTGGGCCTTCCCACAAGCTGGGGCAACCCGATCGCTGCTGTCGTCGCCTGTCTTATCCTGATCGGCTTCGTCGCCGTGTCGGCCATTTTCTTCATCTGGCTGGAACGCAAGGTTGCAGGCCGCATCCAGGATCGCCTCGGCCCCACCCGCGTCGGCGGCCGGTTCGGCTGGCTGCAAACCCTCGCCGACGGCCTCAAGCTGCTCGTCAAGGAAGACCTCATCCCGGCCGACGCCGATCACCTGCTTTTCCGCCTCGGACCGTATATCGCCTTCTGCGGCGCCTTCACCGCCTTCATCGCGCTGCCGTTCGCCAATAACTGGGTCGCCATGCCGCTCAGCGTCAGCATTGGCGTCTTCCTCATGCTGGCGATCATGTCCACGGAAGTGTTCGGCATCATCCTGGCGGGTTATGGCTCCGGCAGCAAGTGGTCGCTCTTCGGCGGCATGCGCGAGGCGGCCCAGATGGTCAGCTACGAAGTGCCGATGGCCATCTGCGTCCTGGTGCCGGTCATCGTCGCCGGGTCGATGGATCTCAATCGCATCGGCCAGTATCAGAGCGGGTTCATCTGGAACTGGTACGTCTTCAACGATCCGTTCACGTTCTTCGCCTTCTGGACGTATTTCTGCTGTGCGACGGCCCAGTGCAAGCGGGCGCCGTTCGATCTGGCGGAAGCGGAGAGCGAACTGGTGGCCGGATTCCACACCGAGTACAGCGGGCTGCGCTGGTCGTTCTTCTTCATGGCGGAGTACGGGGCCATGTTCGCCGTCAGCGGCATCGCCACGCTGCTGTTCCTGGGCGGCTGGCACTCGGGTCTGGTGCCGAAGGACCTGACGGAGTACCTCGGCTGGGTCGGCAACGTCATCAACGCCGGCGTGTTCATCGTCAAGGCGTGGGTGCTGGTGTTCGTGATGATGTGGGTGCGCTGGACGCTGCCGCGGCTGCGCATCGACCAGGTGATGATGACCTGCCTCAAGTACCTGCTGCCGATCAGCTGTGCTCTGGCTGCTGGGCGTGAGCGTCTGGCAGGCGATTTTGCGGCCGTTGATCGGGCCTTATACCAAGTTCGTTCTCGCCGGCGGCTCGATCGGGGTGTTCGGCTTGATGGTCGTACAAGATCGTCACGATGACGAGCAAGCTGCCGTTCCCCGGCGTGACGCCGGCGTGGGCGCCGCAAAAGAAGCATCAGACCGTTTAGCCGCGAGCTTTTGCGAGCGCTGGGCATCGGCGCTCGGCAAAAGCTCGCGGCTAAACGAGGATTGGAACCGTGCCGATGGACTTGACCGCAATCCTCTTCTACGTCCTGGCCGCCATCACTGGCGCCTGCGCGATCGCCGTGGTGGTGTCGCAGAACATCGTCCGAGCGGCGGTGTGGCTGCTGTTCACGCTCTGCGGTGCGGCCGGCATCTTTTTCCTGCTCGGCGCTGACTTCGTCGGCGCGACGCAGCTGCTCGTTTATGTCGGCGGCACGCTGGTGCTGGTCGTCTTCGGCGTGATGCTCACCGCCCAGGGGCCGTTCGTCAACATGCGCATCGGCGCGGCGGAATGGGCCATCGCCACCGCTCGTCGGCCTGGGTTTCTTCGGCGTGCTGGCCATGAGCCTGATGAACGTGCAGGCGCCGCGGCCGGCTCATCCCAGCACGGCGGGCAACAGGCGGCGCAGCTCATCCCTAGCGTTGCCCAGGGCGAGGCGCTCCTCGGGATCACGGAGGCAACGCCCAAGGCCAATCTGACCGGGATGCCGGCCGAGAGCAAGTCGGTGGAGCGGAAGAAAGTGTCTTACCTGCTGCCGTTTGAAATCGTGTCGGTGCATCTGCTGGTGGTGCTGATCGGAGCGGCCTACCTCGCTCGTGCCAAGCGCCGCAAAGGAGCGTCGTCATGACCCCGATCGGCCTGAACCATTACCTGCTGCTCGGCGCCCTGCTCTTCGTCTGCGGCGCCGTGTGCATGGCCACCAAGCGCAACGCCATCGGCGTGCTGATGGGCGTCGAGCTGGTGCTGAACGGCGCCACGGTGAACTTCATCGCCTTCGCCCACTACAATCCCGCCTTCGAGATGGAAGGCCAGATTTTCGGCCTGTTCGTCATCGTGCTGGCGGCGGCCGAGGCGGCGGTGGCGCTGGCGATCGTGCTGAACTTTTACAACAACCACATGACCGTGGACGTGGATACTGCGGACGAACTCAAGGGATAAACTGTCGCGTTTAGCTGCGAGCTTTTGCGAGGGCGTTGGTAAAGCGCTCGCAAATGCTCGCGGCTAAACAACGGATAACACGCTGCCATGCCGTTTAACTTCCAGGAACACCCCGGCCATCTGTTCGTCGTCGCCACGTTGCTGCCGTTGGCTTCGTTCGTGCTGATCCTCCTGGCCGGCGCCGTCTGGGCTGCGCTGCGGCCCTATCAGCGGAACGCGACCGTCCGGCCGCTCTTCGAGATGTTCGGCGGGGAGGATGAGGATCGCCCCGGCCGCGGCCGCTGCTCCTCCTGGACCGCCACGGCCGCTATTGCAATCGCCTTCGTCTTCTGTCTCAGCGGCGCCGTGAAATATCTCGGCGATCACGAAGAGGATGAGAAGCAGAAACAGGCTCTCGAAACGAAGATCGCTGAGCTGCACAAGCAATTACTGAAATCCGCTGGCGACGAGAAAGAGGTCGAGGAACATCGCGAGGCATTGGAGAAAACAGAAAAGGAACTGCTGACGATCGAAAGCAAGATGGGACGGCCACTGGGATTGGCTCTCGATTTTTCCCGGAACCGCGGTCGATCGCGATAGCGGCAGCGTCCTCCGCGTCGGCTTCCACATCGACGCGCCTGAGCGTCGTGATGTTCGTCATGGTGACGTTCATCGCCACGCTGATCCACCTGTTTTCCATCGGCTACATGAGCGACGAATTGCAGCCGATGGTCGAGGACCATCACGTCCACGACGCCGCACGGCCATTTCCAGCGCCGCGGCCGATTCGGACGCTTCTTCCTCTACCTGTCCCTGTTCTGCTTCTCGATGCTGAACCTGATCCTGGCGGACAACCTGTTCCAGGTGTTCCTCAGCTGGGAACTGGTCGGCATCTGCTCGTATCTGCTCGATCGGTTTCTACTACGAACGCAAGAGCGCCTCCAACGCGGCGAACAAGGCGTTCATCACCAACCGCGTCGGCGACGCCGGCTTCATCATCGGCCTGCTGATCCTGTTCACCTACGTCGGGACTTCAATTTCCAAGAGATCTTCGCCCGCATCCGTTCGCCGCTGGACTCGCCGCAGGGCAAGCTGGAAACGGGCGGCCAGTTCGTGCGCGGCAACCCGACCGAGAGACAGCCCAGCGGAAGGGCAAACGGTATCTTGAAGCTTGATGCCAATGGCTCCGAGATCGTGCTGTTCCCGCGCGTCATGGATGAGGAGTGGCATGGCGTCGGTCCCGGCCTGGATGACCCGGCCACCGTCGAAAGCAGTCCGGGTCCGAAAGAAAACGGCTCGATGCCCTACTGGGTTCTCGTCGTCGCCGGACTGGGCATCTTTCTCGGCTGCGTCGGCAAGTCGGCCCAGTTCCCGCTGCACGTCTGGCTGCCGGACGCGATGGAAGGTCCGACCCCGGTCAGCGCCCTGATCCATGCGGCGACGATGGTGGCGGCCGGCGTCTATCTCGTCGGCCGCACCTTCCCGCTGTTCACGCCCGAGGCGCTGCTGGTCATCGCCTATATCGGGGCCATCACGCTGTTCGTGGCCGCGTACCATCGCCGTGGTGATGACCGACATCAAGAAAGTGCTGGCCTATTCGACGGTCAGCCAGCTCGGCTACATGATGCTGGCGCTCGGCGTCGGCGGCTGGGTGGCCGGGCTGTTCCACTTGGTCACGCACGCCTTCTTCAAGGCGCTGCTGTTCCTCGGCTCCGGCAGCGTGATTTACGGCTGCCATCACGAGCAGGACATGATGAAGATGGGCGGCCTCTACAGGAAGATGAAGATCACCGCCCTGACGATGCTGATGGGCGTGCTGGCCATCGCCGGCCTGCCGCTCTTCAGCGGCTGGTACAGCAAGGACGCGATCCTGTCGTCGGCGTTCGGCTTCGTGACCTGCACAGGCAACACGCCTTGCTGTTCATCCTGCCGATGCTGACGGCCGGCTTGACGACGTTTTACATGTTCCGCATGTGGCTTTTGACCTTCACCGGCCAGCCGCGCGACCGGCACGTTTACGAACACGCTCATGAATCGCCGGCCGCTGATGACGACCCCGCTGGTCATCCTGGCCGTATGCAGCATCGGCGTCGCCTCGGCGGTAGCGGCGCCTGTGGGACGCCGAGGACGAGCTGGCTCGAACACCAGACTCCATCACGCCCAGCCGGAGGCGGTTATTGCGGACTTCGGCGTCGCTCTGGAAGCCGGCGAAACCTGGACAGGACCGGTCAAGCATTTTGAGACATCGGAACGCCACTGGGCTCACGAATACGGCCACACTGCGGGCACTCTCGCTCTGCTGATCGTCGGCCTCGGCATCGTGTTCGCGTTCCTGCTCTACTACTATCGCGTGCTGGACCCTGCCCAAACGCTGGAGGAGTTCCCGCGCATCCACTCCTTCCTGATGCACAAGTGGTACGTCGACGAAGTGTACAGTGCCGATCCTGGTGCGGCCGACGCTGGTGATCGCCCACTGGCTGAAGGCATTCGACCTGCACGTGATCGACGGCCTGATCCACGGCATCGCCGGGGCAGCGGTGTGGGTGTCGAAGTGGGACGGCATCTTCGACCGCAACATCATCGACGGCCTGGTGAACGTGCGTGGGGAACACGACGTACGCCGTCGGTGCTTGGATGCGGCGGTTGCAGACGGGGTTCCTCCGTAGTTACGTGTTGTTTCTGGTGCTGGCCGCGGTCGGCATTTTCGTGTGGTTTACGGCGCTGTAAACGTAAATGCCGCTTGCGGCTCGCCGTTCTTCCTCCCCTCTCCCCCCTACTCGGGGGAGAGGGGTTGGGGGTGAGGGGTGAAGCCGCTAGAAGCTCAGCCCCCCTCATCCCCGGCCCCTCTCCCCCGAGTACGGGGGAGAGGGGAGAGAAATACCAGGTACTTTGCCGCAACGAGATTGCAAGCGGCCGAACGATAGCTGAGATTTCCATGAACGAAACCGACCTGATCTGGATGTCGCTGGTCGTCTTCCTCCCCAGCGTCTTCGCCATTGGCTTGATGGTCTTCCCCAAGGGTTGGGAAGAGGCCATGCGCTGGTGGTCGCTGTTCGGCACCGCCCTGACGCTCGGCGTCAGCGTGGGCGTATTTATCATGTACAAGTTGGAGGTGGTGGATCGTAACTCCAGCGGAGCGACCGGCGCGGCGAAGATGTCGTTGCTGGAGCGCACCAAGGCCGCGGATCGGCGACGCCGTCGGCAGGAAGGCGCCGGACAGCCGAGGACTGGATCGGCCGCGTCGCGTGGATCCCGCGCTTCAACATCGAGTATTTCCTGGGCGCGCGACGGGATCAGCATGCCGCTGGTGCTGCTGACGACCTTCCTCGTCTTCCTGGCAATGATCGCCAGCTGGAATATCGAGAAGTTCGTCCGTGGTTACTGCATTTTGTTTCTGGTGCTGGAAACGGGCATGTTGGGCACGTTCCTGGCGTTGGATTTCTTCCTGTTCTACATCTTCTGGGAAGTGATGCTGCTGCCGATGTATTTCCTCATCGGCGTCTGGGGCGGTCCGCGGCGGGAGTATGCGGCCATCAAGTTCTTCCTGTACACGCTGCTCGGCTCGGTCTTCATCCTGATCGCGCTGCTGGCCTTCTACTTCACTGACGTGCGCGATTTCGTCAACCCCGAGAAAGTGCTTGCCGCTGTTGGCGATAAGGTCCCCAGGGAAATGGTCAGCAACGCGGAGAAGGTGCTCACCAAGGCCGAGGATGACCTCAAGACGCTCGCCACCGCCGAGCCGGACAAGGTCAAGTCGGACATGGACAAGGCTAAGGTGGATCTCGACAAGGCTAAAGTAGAGTTGAGAGCCGTCCCGCAACGCAGCAAAGAGTTCCCCGCGGCGAAGAAGAAGGTAGATGACGCCGAGAAAGCCGTTGCTGCCCTCGATCCAGTACAGGCGGCCATTGCGGTGCATGATGCCGAGTTGAAGCTCGATGCCGCCCGGCTCGCACGAGACACCGAGGTAGCGAAACAAAGTGCCGTGGTGAACACCTTCGATTTGATCCTATTGCAGCAAGTCGGCCTGGCGGCGATGCAGCACCGCGACGGCAAGACTGTGTCGGCACCGCTCTCGAAAAAGCGGTGAAGTTCCGCGACAACCTCACTGTGCGGTACGGCCCGTCGCCAAAAGCCGCGGAGCTGAAGAACCTGGCGGCCGCCAAAAAAGCCATCGACGCCGCCCAGGAAGGGCTGGAGAAACGAATGGAACAGCCGTTCTTTCAGCCGTGGTTTCAGTACACGATGTTCCTGTTCCTGTTCGTCGGCTTTGCCGTGAAGGTGCCGTTGTTCCCGTTCCACACCTGGTTACCGGACGCCCACGTCGAAGCACCGACGCCGATTTCAATGATCCTGGCCGGCGTGTTGCTGAAGTTCGGCGGCTACGGCATCATCCGCATCGCCTATCCGATCTGTCCGTGGGCGGCGCACCAGCTGGCGTGGTGGATCGCCCTATTCGGCATCATCAACATCGTCTACGGCGCCCTGGCGGCGATGGCCCAGACCGATTTCAAGAAGTTGGTGGCGTACAGCTCGGTCAGCCACATGGGCTATGTCATCCTGGGCATCGCCGTCTGGTCCGTCGATCCGCAGAAGCCGCAGTACTGGGCTGGGCCATGAACGGCGCCATGTTCCAGATGCTGGCCCACGGCCTGACCTCGGCCGGCATGTTCTTCTGCGTCGGCGTCATCTACGACCGGGCACACCACCGCAACCTCGACAATTTCCGCGGCTTGTACGAACCGATGCCGCTCTACGGCGGCATCAGTGCCGTGATCTTCTTCGCCGCGATGGGTCTGCCGGGCATGTGCGGCTTCGTCGGCGAGTTCATGGTCGTGCTGGGAACATGGAGCTTCAGCCCGACGTTCTCCATCCTGTCGGCATTGACCGTCGTGATAACCGCGGCGTACATCCTCTGGACGTTGCAGCGCGTGTTTATGGGCACCAACCCGACGTACAAGAACTACGCCGACATCAATCCGCGCGAGCTGTCGGCGATCATACCGCTGGTGATCCTGTCGGTGCTGTTCGGCGTCGCACCGGCCCTGATCCTGACGTGGATGGAGCCGAGCGTCACCGGATTGATCGACTCACTGCTGGCGATTCGGTAATCGAATTACGTTTAGCCGCGAGCTTTTGCGAGCGCTCGGTCCAGCGCTCGCAAAAGCTCGCGGCTAAACGCGGCGGATTCTACCCGAGAGCATTCATGCTTCCCGACATCAGCATCATGACGGCGACGTTGCAGCGGCACTTGCTGTCGTTCTTGCCCGAATTGCTCGTCTGCGTCACCATCGTCCTGATGCTGTTGATGCGCATGTTTGGATCGTCGAAGCGCTCGCACATGGGCCATGTCGCGCTGGTAATGACGGTCGCGGCGCTCGGCATTAGCGTCCTGCAATGGATGGCGATGAACCTGCCGAAGACTGCCAACGATCCCGATCAGAACAGCTTCAGCTTCACGTCTATTGTGAAGGGCTTCCAGGCGTTCACCGACAACAGCGCGGGGCAAGCCGAGGAACTGTTCAGCGGTGGTCGGGACTCGGCGGGCCTGCTCGTCTACGATCGGCTGACTGTCGCGCTGAAGATGTTCCTGCTGGCCGTCACCGGCCTCATTATCTGGATGACGCTGCTCACCGGCATTCCCGACCGCGAGGACTCGGCCGACTTCCACGTGCTGCTGCTCGGTGCCACGCTCGGTATGATGTTGATGGCGTCGTCGAACCATTTGCTGATGATCTGGATCGCCATCGAGATGGCGAGCTTGCCGAGTTACGCCCTCGCCGGTTTCCTCAAGGGCCGCCGCCAGAGCAGCGAGGCCGCCCTGAAATACGTGGTCTACGGCGGCGGGGCTGCCGGCGTGATGCTGTACGGCATCAGCTTGCTGGCGGGCAAGTTCGGCACGGGCTACGTTCCCGACCTGGCCAATGCGTACCTTGCCACCGCGGCCGCCGGTTCGTTCGATGCGATCATGCTGCTCGGCACCCTCTTCATCCTCATCGGTATCGCCTTCAAGCTGGCGGCGGTGCCGTTCCACTTCTGGTGCCCGGACGTGTTCGAGGGCGCTTCCGCCGAGGTGGCCGGCTATCTGTCCGTGGCGTCAAAGGGGGCGGCGTTGGCCCTGCTGGCCCGGCTCACCATGACCTTCGCCGGTCTCGAACCGCTCGCCGCCGGCCTAGACGCCAAGCAGGCCGTGCGCTTTCTGGTGCCGGCACTGGCCTTTTTCGCCGCTTTGACCGCCACTTTCGGCAACCTGGCTGCCTATGTGCAGACCAACCTCAAACGTCTGCTGGCCTATTCGACCATCGCCCAGGCCGGCTACATGATGATGGCCCTGACGCCGCTCACAGCGGACGGCGTCCGGGCGATGCTGTTCTACCTGGTCGCCTACCTGTTCATGAACCTCGGCGCCTTCGCCGTCATCGCCTTTCTACGCAACCAGACCGGTTCGGAAGATCTGCGAGACTATCGTGGCCTGGTGCGCCGGTCGCCGTGGATGGTCATCACGCTGAGCGTGTTCATGCTCAGCCTGCTCGGCATTCCGCCGCTGGTCGGTTTCTACGCCAAGTTCCAGGTCTTCGCCGTCCTGTATGACGCCTCGCGGATGTACAACGCGCAGAACGAAACGGGCCTCGGCTCGCTGCTCTTCGGCCTGCTGCTGATCGGCGGCGTGAACACGGTGCTGAGCGCGATGTACTATCTAAAAGTGATGAAGGTGATGATCCTCGAGGGCCGGGTGGAGGACCTCGAAGGCCGTGAGCCGACGCCGCTGCTGGAGCCCGCCGGTCCGCGTGTTTTTGCCGTGGTCATGGCGCTCGCCGTCCTCGCCCTCGGCCTCGTGGTCAACCCCGTGGTCTCGCAGAGCGATCGTGCTGGAACGCGTTACATGCCGGTGATTGTGCAAGAGAAGAAAACTGCGCCGGAGGCGTTACAACCATCTGGACTCGTTCCTCGTGGGATAGGACCGCCCAGAAGACCGTAAGGGGACCGCTGGTGTTCGATACGCAGACACAGGCTCGGTTACAGGAAATCTTCCGGCGTGAAAGCCAGTCGTTCCTGCTCTACATTCACGACGCTTTCCCGTGGACGGCGTCGGAGGGAGTGCCTGCGCTGGAGCGCTTGCAACGACTGATCGTGTCGGAGCGCGGCGCGGTGACGGGGCTGGGCCGTTATCTGCTGCGGAACAAGGTGCCGTTACCGGTTCTCGGGACGTATCCCATGAATTTCACCTCGTTCAACTTCCAGAGCCTGGACTCACTGGCGCCGCGCCTGATCGACGCCGAGAAACACTTATTGGCCGAGTTGGAACACGACCTGACAAGCGTCCCCGACGCCCGGGCCAAGGCGGAGTTGACGAAACTCGCCGATCTCAAGCGGATGCACCTGGCAGAGTTGGGCGTTCTGATGCCGCTTGCGGCTTAGCCCGCAGCGGACCATTGCTTGCGCTGCGGGCTCAGGCCAAATGGAGCGTCTGCCGTGGCTCCCCTCATCGACACGCACGCCCATCTGGACGCCGAGCAGTTCGCCGCCGACCTGCCGGCTGTCCTGGCGCGCGCCGCGCCGCCGGGATCACCCGAATCGTCACCGTCGCCACCACCGCCGCGTCGAGCGCCGCTACCCTGGCAATCGCGGCAGCGCATCCAGGCCTCTTTCCCACAGCGGGCATCCATCCCAACAACGCCGCCCAGGCCGTCGCGACCGATTGGGATGCCGTGGCTGTCCTGGCCGAGCGGCACGAGATTGTCGGCATCGGCGAAACCGGCCTCGATCGCCACTGGAACGACACGCCGTTTGCGATGCAGGAAGATTACTTCGTCCGTCATCTGCATCTGAGCCGCCGGCTGCGCAAACCGATTATCATCCACTGCCGCGAGGCCGATGCGGACATGCTGCGCGTGCTGAAGGACGATTTCGACCGCCACGGCTCCATTCTGGGAGTCATGCACTCCTTTGTCGGGGACAGTGCGATGGCCGAAGCGTGCCGGTCGATGGGTTTGCACCTGTCGTTCGCGGGGATGCTAACCTATAAAAACGCTGCCGCTTTGCGCGAAACGGCGGCCATGCAGCCGCTCGATCGCCTGCTGGTCGAGACAGACAGCCCGTACCTGGCGCCGATGCCGGTGCGCGGCCAACGCAACGAACCGGCGCACGTGGTCCACACCGCGGCCTGTCTCGCCGGCTTGTTGGGGGTCGTTTCCGAGGTCCTGGCCGAGACGACGACGCGGAATGCGTGCCGGTTGTTCGGACTGCCGTGATCAGACGAGGAGGAAGATCGAACCTGGGTGTTGACACAAGCCTGAAGGCGAGCGACGGGCTGTGAAACGGCGTTGTTGGGCCGGGCAACTGCCGGTATCATGGAGTGAATAAGGAGGGCCATCGCCATGTGTGAGACGCCGCGCGTGTGGAAGTATCTTGAACGCAGGCCAGGCTCGAGTTACCAGCAGCTGTGCATCAAAGGCAAACGCATCTGGGCGTGGACGCTCTACTGCGAGTTCATGAGGGAGAAGGAGCCGCGCACCCCAGAGCAACTCGCCGAGGACTGGAATGTGCCCCTCGAGGCGGTCCAGGAGGCCATTGCCTATGGCCAGAGCGATCCGCCCGAACTCCGCGAGGACAAGCGCAAGGATGACATCCGGCGCGAGGCCACCGGCATGAATGACCCTGCCATCAAATATAGCGGCAAGCCTCGCTCCCTTTCAACCGAGGAGCGCGTGAGGCTCGGCTTATGAGGCTGTACCTCGACGACGATAGCGTCGATCCCGGTCTCATCCGACTGCTCCGCCGAGACGGGCACGATGTCCAGATCCCTGCCGACGTGGACCTGGGCGGCCGCAGCGACCAGGCCCACCTGGCCCACGCCATCCGCGACCGGCGGGCCGTCCTGACGCGGAACTACGGGGACTTCCAAGACCTGCACGACCTTGTCGTCTCTGCCGCGAATGGTCATCACGCCGGCATCCTCGTCGTCCTCTTCGACAACAACCCGCGGAACACCATGTCCTCGGGAGACATCGCTCGCGCTGTCCGCAATCTGGAGAACGCCGGGGTCGCCATCGTCGATTCTTATCACGAGTTGAACCACTGACAATAACACCTGTTGCCGTGGCTTATGCACCTGAGAATGACATGGAAACCTTGACCGTCAAGTACAGCACTTCTGCGAACGCTCTCCCACCTCAGCCCATCCGGTTCAAGATTCCGGGCTGGGCCGGCGGGACCGAGAAAATGGAAGAGGGAGCGGTAAGCCAACCCTGGCATTGTCTGCCGTTCGTTGAAGGCTCAACGTATGGCCTGGAGTCTGCGTCTATCCCTACGCGACCGAGTGCCATGTCGTCAACGATAATGGCACCGTCCGCATCGATTTCGATTTCCGGAACGAGCCGGGCGGCGTCCTGACGGGGGGCGAGTTTGGCTTCTTTTCCCCCAGGCATGCCCGGAAAAATTACTTCTTTTCCCCCAAGATCGACATCCAGACGCCGCCGGGGTATGTCCTCCGCACCGAACCCCATCCGCGCTATTTTACCGATGACACCGGCACGGTGCCGACAGCGATGATCGCCCACCTCCAGAACGAATGGTATCCCAAACTGTTGTTCTTCGTTTTCCGGATACCCTGGCCGGGGCAGCGGCACATTTTTCGCCAGGGTGAACCGTATGTGCAGCTGCTCCTGGTCCCGCAGCACCTGGGCTATGACATCACCCGCATGAGCCCCGACGAAGAAGCGCAGCGTCGCGCACTGGAAAACGCCATCAATTTATCCCGGCCCACGCTGGGCGTGAACCGCCGGCAAGACTGCGACGGGACTGTACTGGACAATCACTACAAACTCCTCGCGGCGGACTTCGCGCGCGGCGGCAAGGAGGCGGTTCTGGAAACAGTCCAGACCGCGGTCGCACGCCAGCAAGAGTCTCTGCCCACGGACAAGACCATCCCGGAGTGCCTGGCCCTGGGCGCGCAGCTGGTAAACCAGCAGAAATATGCCGAAGCGAAGGAGATCTATCTCCTAGTTCTGGAGCGAGAGCCAAAAAACGCCGAGGCGCGGAGCCAGATGGGCATCTGCATCGTGTGTATGGGCTATGTGCAGCTGGGCCTCAGTACCATGACCGATGCGGTCGCCTTGCAGCCCACCGCCCCGAAGCTCCACAGCAGTCTGGGCGAGATCCTGCGGCTGTTGGGCCGTTTTCCGGAAGCCGAGGCCGAGTTTCGCTGGTCGTTGCAATTCAACCCTTACGACGCCGGCATCGTGAGCGTCCTCGGCTTGACCCTGGCGCAGCAAGGTCGCCTGGCTGAGGCCGAACAGATCTGTCGGACCGCGCTGGCCATGAGCAACACGGTGCCGGCGATACATTTTCGCCTGGGGTGGGTACACGCCCAGCAAGGCCGGCACTCCGAAGCCCGCGCGTGCTATGAGGCCGCCCTGGCACTCAATCCGGCGTTCACCGAAGCGCGGCGCGCGCTGCAGGCGCTGCCGTCGGAGACCCGGTAGGAGGGGCTTCCGCGAGTCGCAATTTGTGGCGGAATGCGTGCCGGTTGTTCGGACTGCCGGGAATGAGGCACCGTCCGGAAATGCAGCGCGCACGGCGTCGAAGTCGATGGCCGGGCGGGGAGGAACCGAGGGCTGAGACTGTGGGCGTTGGTGTTCTGCCTGGCATCGCCGATCCCACGACGTTCGACGCCAAGCTTCAGAAAGCCGGCTGATGGAGCGATCTTGCTGGAGTTTCGGTGCGGGAAGGGTACAATCAGGCCCAGTGACGCAACCCCAGACAACAGTCGGTGGATCGTGCCATGAACATGCGGCAAATCGGTGCGGCGTTCCTGCTACTGGTGCTGACCGGGCCGGTGCGCGGCGACGAGGCGAGTGCGGTCGCCGAGCTGGAGAAGATAGGTGCCAAGATCAAACGAGACGAGACGAAGCCGGATAAACCGGTTATCGCCGTATTTCTTTTCGGCTCCAAGGCGACGGACACAGCTTTGGTTCACCTTAAGGAGTTCAAAAGCCTTCAATCGCTGTACCTGCGGCGTACGTCGGTGACAGACGCTGGTCTGGTTCAGCTCAAGGAAGTCAAGAATCTCAAGTGGCTGTCGTTGGATTCCACCGCGGTGACGGACGTGGGTCTGGGTCACGTCAAGGAACTCAAGAACCTTGAGTATCTGAACCTGGATCACACCAGGGTAACGGATGCCGGTCTCGCTCACCTCAAGGAGCAAAAAAGCCTTGTTTCGCTATACCTTCGGGCCTGTAAGAACGTGACGGACGCGGGTCTGGTTCATCTCTCGGAACTCAAGAGCCTCCAGACGCTGGACTTGACGGCCACTGTGGTGACGGACGAGGGATTATCTCACCTCAAGAAACTCAAGATTCTTCAGTCGTTGAATTTACGCTTCTGTACCAAGATGACGGACGCGGGTCTGGCTCACCTCAAGGAAACAAAAAGCCTCCTATCCCTCAACCTAAGTTACGCCCTGGTGACGGACATGGGTTTGGCTCACCTTAAGGAAATCAAGAGCCTTCGAGAACTGGACCTGGAAGGCACCAAAGTGACGGACGCTGGTCTGGCTCACCTCAAGGATCTCAAGAATCTCCAATTGCTGTTGCTGGGCGGCACCGCGGTGACGGACGCGGGTCTACCTCACCTAAAGGGTCTCACCAGTGTTCGGACGCTGATCCTCATCGGCACCGAAGTGACGGACGTTGGTGTCGCCGAGCTAAAAAAGGCTCTCCCAGAGTGCGAGATCAGCCGCTGACGCAAGCGGCCCTCATCACACCAAAATCCCCCGAATCACCTCCCCATGATCGATATCCAGCCGTTTCCGGCCAGGGATCTCCAGGCGGCGCGAATCGAGCCCGAGCAGGTGCAGGATCGTGGCGTGGACGTCGGTGACGTAGTGGCGATCCTCGACGGCGTGGAAGCCGATCTCGTCGGTGGCGCCGTGGACGACGCCGCCCTTGATGCCGCCGCCCGCCATCCAGACCGAGAAGCCGTAGATGTGATGGTCGCGGCCGTCGCTGCCCTGCGTGCCGGGCGTGCGGCCGAACTCGGTGGCGAAGACGACGATCGTCTCGTCCAGCAGGCCGCGGCGCTTCAGGTCCTTGAGCAGACCGGCGATCGGCTTGTCGACCTGGCCGCAGTTGCTTGGCGTGATTCGCCTTCAGGCCGCCGTGCGCGTCCCAGACGCCGGCCCCGCCGGCGCCGTGCTGGATCTGGATGAAGCGCACGCCGCGCTCGACCAGCCGCCGCGAGGCCAGCAGCTGCATGCCGAAGTCGCGCGTCTCCGGCTGGTCGAGGCCGTAGAGCGTCTTCGTCTCCTCGGTCTCGGTGGCGAAGTTCAGCACTTCGGGCAGCGACTTCTGCATGCGGAAGGCCAGTTCATACGACTTGATGCGCGCCGCCAGCGCCGGGTCGTCGGGGTACTCGACGGCCCGCAGCTCGATTCAGCTTGCCGACCAGGTCGAAGCCGATCTTCTGCTCCTCGGCCGTCACGTCGCCTTCCGGCTTGCCGTAATCGAGCGGGTTGGCCGGGTCGATCCGCAGCGGCACGGCGTCGTGGGCCGGGCCGAGGTAATGGCCGTCCTTCGCGTTCCAGTATTCGCGCTTGCCCATGCGAGATGAACTGCGGCAGGTTGTCGTTGAGCGAGCCCAGGCCGTAGTGGACCCAGGCGCCCAGCGTCGGGAACTCGCCGTCGAGCATGTGCCGGCCGGAGTGGAACTGCGTCTGGGCCCCGTGGTTGTCGTCGGTGGTGTACATCGAGCGGACGACGGCGATGTCGTCGACGCAGTCGCCGAGGTGCGGCAACCAGTCGCTGACCTCGATGCCGCTCTGGCCGTGTTTCCGGAAGCCGACCTGCAGCGGATAGAGCTTGTTCCGCTGCTGGCCGTTGGCGTCGTTGACGACGACGACGCGGGCCAGTTTCAGCTTCTCCGGGTTCTGCACGTCCTTGAAGGGCGTCTCGGCGATGGTCTTGCCGGCGTACTTGGTGAGCATCGGCTTGGGGTCGAAGGTCTCCAGGTGGCTGACGCCGCCGTTCATGAACAGCCAGATGACGCTCTTGGCCTTCGGCGTGAAGTGCGGCTGGCCGTCGGGCGGCGACCACCTCTCACCCCCAACCCCTCTCCCTACCGGGTCGAGGGGAGTAGAAGCGAGGGCGAAACCGTCGCGCTGCAACATCGCGCCGAGGGCCAGGCCAGTGAAGCCCATGCCGAGGTCGGCGAGGAAGGTGCGGCGATGGATGCCGTGACCGGGACGGTGGCAGGAGCAAGGAGCGTTCATGGCTGGTGGGTCTCTCCTTCCGCAATCGTGGGGTGCGCCGGGGAAGGAATCGCAGGCGTACTGATCGGTTGCTGTCGGGGAGAGCGAACGAGTTTCCACAGCTGGGCTGCCGCGGATTCAAAGGTGCCGGAAGTGTGGCGATAGCTCGTCAAGAAACCCTCATCGTCGCCGACTTCATCGACCCCAAAACATTTCTCGGTTGGGAAGTAGGCCATAACGAACAAGTGCCCAGTACACCGTACGTCCAGCATCGCGGCTCCGCTAGGCAGAGTCGTAAGCTTGACATCCGTTTCCGGCAGGGATGCCATCTGCCGTGCGAGTTCGGCCATCTGCGTCTTCTCGGTCATACGGTCTTTCCCCCTCTAGCAAAGTCGACGGAACCCGATTTTCTATTCCGAATCTCCACGGCGCCGTTGGACCCAATAGTAATGATATGCCCGCGCGTCAGGGCCGAGATCGATCCATCGGAGTTTCGGCTTATGAAATCAGGCAAGGGTGGGTACATCCTCCCATCGGGCATGTTCGGAGGTGGAGGCGGAATTTTCTTCGATACCCCGCTCAATTCATCTTCGACAGTCTCCAGCGTATCAACAAGCTGCTGCAACGCTTCTTCTGCCGATTGTGGAGCCGGCAGGGCGCTTAACCGAGAGAAAAACTCCGCAAGGCGTTCGGCGAGACTTCGCGGAGTTCCGGCCACCGGACACCTCGTGGATCACAAGCTCCTCGGGCATCACTACCGGATCGTGATGAAATCGTTATGGTTCAGCAGTGCCTGAATCAGGTCGCCGCGCGCCCGATGGACGGCGTCGCGCTGTCCCTGTTTTCTCAGCAAGTCCGTCAACTGCGTCAACGCCTGTTCGCAAGCTGCCTGTTCCGCAACGGTCGGCGAGCTGGCCAGGATCGTTTCAAACGCTGCTTGTACAAACTCCGCTTCGGCCAGCTTGCCGAGCCGTTCGTGCAGTCGGCCGTTGATCCGTCCGGTCATCGCCAGCGCGAATTTGCTGTTCGACAACGCCAGCGCCTGTTGGGGCACGATGCTGGTCTCGCGGCGGTAGCATTCCAGCACGCTGGCGTCGTCGAACATCGACAGGAACTTGTGCTGATCGTTGTGCGAATGGACGAAGTACAGGCTGCGTCGGCGCGACGCCTCCTCGGTAACAGGAATGGCCGGGCCGCCCATTGTTGTGTTGAGTTCGCCGGCCAGATGCAGCAAACTATCACGCAGCAACTGGGCGTCCATGCGGATCGGGTTCATGCGCCAGTACCCGCGGTTCTCCGGGTCGGTGGTCCGATTGGCGACGGTTGCTCCGGCGGGAGACGACGACAATTGGTAAGCCTCCGATGTGACGATCAGGCGGTGCAGATGTTTCATGCTCCAGCCGCTGTCCATGAACTCGACGGCCAACCAGTCGAGCAATTCCGGATGAGTCGGCGCGGCGCCTTTGCGGCCGAAGTCGAAGACGGTCGCCACGAGCGGCGTGCCGAAGTGCCACGTCCAGACGTGATTGACCGCGACACGAGCCGTCAGCGGGTTGCGCCGATCCGTGATCCACTGGGCCAGGGCGGCGCGCCGGCCGGTGCTGATCGTCGGGAACGGCTTGCTCCGTGAGGCTTCCGTTTCCAGGTTCGATTCCAGCGTCTTCAGCGAGCCGCGCAGGGGTGTATAGAGTTCGCCCGGCGCTTCCAACGCTTTCCGCGTGCTGGAGGCCACATCACGGGCTGTGTTCCGTTTCTTCTCAGCCTCCGCCTTTTTGCCGGCGTCCGCCTGGAGCAGATCCAGCTCGGCGCGGGCCAACGCTTCTTCGGCCACCGCGACGGCAACCTGTTTCTCCGCGGCCGCTGCAACGCGGGCCAGGTTCCGCGCGTGCGGCGGCGGGTTCGGACTGAGCAAGACACGGTCGGCGGCGGCCCGCGCTCGCAGAGCGAGCGGCTGAGCCTCGGCGGCGGTAAGGGCCTTCTCCGCAATCAGGACCGCCGCCCGCGATTTTGCGGCAGTCGGCCCGCCATTCTTTGCCACCTCGGCAAGCGTCGTTTTCGCCCTGGTCAGCACATCTCGGGCGGCCGCGATACGCTTCTCGGCATTCCGTAGCTGATCTTCGAGTACGAAAGCTCGTAACCCCGGTGCGTGGGCCTCCAACGGCAGGGTCACGGGACGGATGGCCAATTCGCCGAACGACAACCAACTCGGAATGCCGGGCGACAGCGGCCGATCCTTCTCGGGCCGTCTCTCGTCGCCGCGCATGAAGAGGAACGTCGGCGCCTCGAGGTTGCAATCGAAGGCGCGCGGCAGGCCGTCCTTCTCCAGATCGAGTTCGCCGGGAACCTGATCGGTGCGGACCTGATACGGCTCGAAAAACGCCCGAAAGCGATAGAAGTCGGTCTGCGAGATCGGATCGTATTTGTGGTCGTGGCACTTGGCGCAGTTCATCGTCAGGCCGAGGAACGCCTTGGAGGTGTGTTCGACCGTCTCTTCCAGCCAGCTATTGCGGTTGAACTTGAAGTAATGCCGCGCCAGGAAGCCGGTGCCGCGCAGCCGGTCGAGGTCGTTCGGGATACAACTCGTCCGCGGCGAGCATCTCCCGCAGCATCTGGTCGTAACCCTTGTCGGCGTTGAGCGACTCGACGATCCAGTCGCGCCAGTGCCAGATGTGCTTCTGGCTGTTGCGCACCTCGGCGCCGAGGCCCCACCAGTCGGAGTAGCGCCAGATGTCCATCCAGTGCCGGCCCCAGCGCTCGCCGTACTGCGGCGAGGCCAGCAGCCGATCGACGACCTGCTCGTAGGCGTCCGGCGAGCGGTCGGCGACGAAGCCCGTCAGATCCTCTCGGCGTCGGCGGCAGCCCGATCAGGTCGAGATAGACACGGCGAAGCAGAAGGCGACGCTCGGCGGCCGATTGCGGCGTCAGGCCGTGTTTCGCGCGTTCAGCGGCCAGAAACGCATCAACGGGATTGCGGAACGCAGAATGCGGATTGCGGATTGTTGGCGCAACGACGCGGACCGGGGAACGGAAAGCCCAGTGGTCCTTCGGGTCGCCTCGGGGCAGTTCCTCGGCGGCGCTGCGGTGACATCCGGTAAGGAAGTCAAGTGCCAGCGCGGCGGAGAAGAGAAAACGCAGCATGGCAATGTCTCCCACGTTGCGGTATGGAGTGGAGCTGGGGAAGTCGTCGGCGGGCAGGAGGGCGGACGAGCCTCTCGATTCATCGAAGTTAATGTGCGGCAGACCGGCTGTCAAGCAGCGAATCGGGGCGGAGTGTAATCCCTCGATTAGCCGAGGCAACGGTTCAATAAACAGAACGCACCCAAGGTAGGATGGCACTTCTCTCATTCGGTGATATAGTGCGGAGAGTACGCTGCTGCCGCTGTCGCCCGCTTCAGGACCGGTTGCGTGTCGTCGAGATATCCACCCGAGAAAGCGCTGGCGATCGTCCTGCGAACGACCGACTGGAGCGAGACCAGCCGCATCGCCACGCTCTGGACGCGCGAGTTCGGCCGGGTGCGCGCGTCTGGCCAAGGGTGGGCGGCGGTTGCGCTCGGCCTTTGAAAACGCCCTTGACTTACTGACGCTCTGCGATATTGTTCTGCTCCGCAAATCGACCGGCAGTCTCGACCTGTTGACCGAGGCCCGCGTCGCCCAGAGGTTTCCGCGGCTGCGCACCGACCTGGCTGCGCTGTACGCCGGCCTATTACGTCGCGGAACTGCTCGCGCGACTGGACGTCGGATTACGATCCGCATCCGGTGCTGTTCGACGAGGCGGTCGACACACTGCGGACGCTGGGGCTGCCGGGCGGAGACGAGGTCGGGCCGCGCGTGATGCGGTTCGAGTTGACCTTTCTCCGCGAGTTGGGGTATGGGCCGGCTTTGGAAACGTGTGCCGTTTGCGGCGGGCCGGTCGGCGGACGCGGGTTGGCGTTCAGCGCTGCGGCGGGCGGCGTGGTCTGCGGGCAGTGTCAGGCCGGCACAGCGCGAGCGGCGGCTGCTTGTCGGCCCGGTGCGCATGAGTTGTTGCGGGCACTGGCGGCGCCGGGCGAAGACTGGCGGCGGCCCTGGGACCGGGCGGCACGGGCGGAGGTGCGGCAGGTACTGGGACAGTACGTGACTTACTTGCGCGGCACGAGGCCGCGACTTGTTGCCCTATCTGGGGGGATGAGGCCGTGAAGCGAGACAGCGAGATCGCGCACCGGACGGCGCTGGCCCCGGGCAATCCTGGCTCCCCGGCCTGCTTCGTTTTCGGCACGACCGGCTGCTGGACTGCGCACCTCGCCCGGCGACCGTCGCCGACAAGCCCGCCGACACCGACGCGCAGGGACTGCCGACGCCATCGACAGACAAAGGCCCGAAGGCGGCGAGGGAGCGACTGGTACGACCCGTCGCACCTACTTCATCCCGGAGGCGCCGCCGCCGCCGGCCGAGACGCTGACATTGCGTGCCGAGGGATTCGTCGCCGAGCGAGCCGCCGGCACCGGGTACGCCCGAGGCCGAGATTGCCGGGGCCAAGGACCTGTTCCGCCGCGGCGAATACGAGACGGCCGAACGGATCTTCCATTACCAGGCCGAGAAGAAGTCCACCACCTCGGTCGTGCTGCATGCCGAAGCTCGGTTCTACGAAGCCGAATGTCTCCGGCTCGAAGGCGAGTATCCGAAGGCGGCCGACACCTACGTCGATGTGCTCAATAAGTATCCGAACAATCCGTATCGCGAGAGCGGCGCTGCAGCACGCTTTCGACATCGCCAACTTCTGGTTGCGAGGACACGCGAGGAATGGCAGGAGGAACGCGAGAAACGCGACGGCAAACGCTGGTTCGTCTGGCCGCGGTTCATCAGCTTCGACGATAAAAAAGCCGTTCCTCGACCGCGAAGGCCGCGCCATCGAGAAGCTGGAGCAGGTCCGCTACAACGACATCAACGGCCCGCTGGCCGACAAGGCCCTGTTCCTGTGCGGCAGCGTGAAGTTCTTCAACGAGGACTTCAAGGACGCCGACTTCTACTTCAGCCAGATCTACGAAAAGCACAAGGACAGTCCGCTGGCCGCCCAGGCGATCGAGTTGGCCATCATCTCGAAGCACCTGAGTACCGGCGGCGCCGAGTACGACGGCCGCAAGGTCGTCGAGGCGCGCAAACTGGTGCAGGCGGCCTTCGACAGCCTACCCCGAGCTGGCGAGCGATCCGAAGAAGCGCGAATTCCTGACGAAGCAGCCGATCGCCTGCACGATGCAGCAGGCGGAGAAGGACTTCGAGATGGCGGAGTTTTGGAAACGCACCGGCCACCCCGGCTCGGCGTACTGGTACTACGGCCTGGTCATCCAGCGCTACCCGAACACGACCTTCGCCGAGAAGGCCGCGAAGAGGATGGAAGAGATCAAGGCAGCGGTGGAGAAGGAAAACGCCGGCAAGGCGGCGCCGCCCAAGCTGCCGCCGCCGGATCGCGACACAAGCCGTGCGGCCTCGACACCGGCGGCTTACCCAGGCGGCATGGTGCCGGGTGGCAAGCCTTAGTCGAGAATTGATTGGTTTCTGTGGCGGATCGGCAAGAGAAGAATGCAAATTGCAAATTGCAAATTTGTAAGATGGCGGACGCGGTCACGCCAGTTCGGTAGGAGAATGTTCTTCAATTTGCAATTTGCAATTTGCAATTCGTTCGATGACTTTTTGTCAGGCCGCGGAGGAACAAGGCGATGCCAACCCTGTTACCGAAAAAAGCCGCTCTCCTGGCCGGCGCTGCTCTCGCACTCCTGCTGCCGTCTTGCGAAAACGGCGGCAACTTCACGCTCTTCGGCTACACGACCGCAGCCGAACTACGGACCGGCATTCACACCGTCCGTGTGAAGATCTTCAATAACAGACCTTTCAGCAAGGGCCTCGAATTCCAGACTGACGCAGGCCTGATCGACGAGATCATGGCTACACGCCCTTCAAGGTCGTCAATGGCGATGGCCCCGCGGATACGGAACTGACCGGCACCATCAACTGTTCACCAAGGGCGTCCTCGTCGTCAACAACGTCAACGAGGAACGCGACGTCGAGACGACTCTCGCCGTCGATTTTAGCTGGAAGGATTTACGCAGCGGCGAGTACCTCTCGAAACCGCCGCGCCGGCCGTTCGAGGCGATTCCCGAGACGGTCCGCCGGCCGTGGTGGCGCCGATCGGTCCGCAGCCGCTCGCCAGTGTGCCCGGCGTTCCAACGCCGACCACCATCACGACGCCGGTCCTGCCTGGCGCAACACCGGGTGCCGAACAACACCATTACCGTCACGACGACGGCGCACTACATCCCCGAACTCGGACAGTCGCTCGCCACTGCCTCCCAGGTCAACGTCAACAAGATGGCCCGCGAGATCCGCGAACTGATGGAAAAACCCTGGTGATCGGATGGGCGAGACACCCGTCTGGCAGCTCCGCGACCGCGTCCTCACTCCGCACGACCCGCCCGCTCGTGATGGGCATCGTCAACGTCACGCCCGACAGCTTCTCCGACGGCGGCCAACACGCCACGACCGAACCAGCCGTCGCTCACGGCCTCGAACTGGTTCGTCAGGGGGCGGACCTGCTCGACGTCGGCGGCGAATCGACCCGTCCTGGTGCCGAACCCGTTCCCCTCGAAGAAGAGTTGCGGCGTGTCGTCCCCGTGATCCGGGAGTTGGCGGCGCGTTGCGGCGTGCCCTTGTCCGTCGATACCAGCAAAGCCGAGGTGGCCCGTCAGACGCTCGCGGCCGGCGCGGAGATCATCAACGACGTGACGGCCCTGCTCGGCGATCCGAACATGGCCGGCGTTGTGGCTTCGTTTCGGGCCGGCGTCATCGTCATGCACATGCAGGGGACGCCGCAAACGATGCAGAAAAAGCCGACGTATCAGGACGTGGTACGGGAGGTCGCGTCGTTTCTGGAAGAGAGGTTGCGGGCGCTGGCCGAACACGGTATAGCGGCGGCGCAGGTGGTCCTTGACCCCGGCATCGGGTTCGGGAAAACGTCCGAACACAACCGGCGACTGGTTGTCCATCTGGAAGAGTTCCGCCGGCTGAACCGGCCGATCTGCCTGGGTGTGTCCCGCAAGGGTTCTCTCGGCAAGATCACCGGTCGTCCCGTGGAAGAGCGCATGGCGGCCTCGTTGGCTGTCGCCTGTTTTGCGTTGGGTCGCCAGGCTGCCCAGATCCTTCGCGTTCACGACGTCGCCGGGACGCGCGATGCGGTTGAGGTCTTTCAGGCGCTGCAGCGCGAGTCGGGTTGAGCCGTGATTTCAAAACCCCGTTCCGCCGACATTCCTGTCGGCACGAGCCGGCAAGAATGCCGGCGGTACGAGGCTTTGAAACCACGTCTGAGCCGCTTGTGGCTGAGCAGAAACGTCAAACACCGCGGGAGAGCGCACATTGCGGGAACGTTTGTATCAATTCGTCGAATCGCTGGGCACACGCGATGTGGTGGAAATCGCCATCCTCGCCGTGGCGCTCTTCTTCATCCTGCGCTCTGCTGGGCAAGACGCGCGGCGCCGGCCTGGTCCGCGGCCTCGGCCTGGTGATCGTCGGCCTGTTTCTGGTCGCCCAGGTTGTCCTGGCCGCTTCGACCTGACCGTCCTCGGCCGGATGCTCGACTACCTGCTGACGACGGCCTTGCTCGGCCTGATCGTCATCTTTCAGCCGGAGCTGCGCCGCGGGCTGATGGTGCTGGGCCGCTACCGTGTGATGCAGTTGTTCGTGAACGAACCGCACCACCCGGTCGCCGACAAACTGGCCGACGCGGCCGAGTCCATGTCTCGGGAGTGCGTCGGAGGCGCTGATCGCCATCGAGCGCGACCTGGCGCTGACCGGCTACATCGAGACGGGCGAGGGGATCGACGCCGAGGTTTCGGCGCTGCTGCTGCGTTCGATCTTCTGCAAGCGCAGCCCGTTGCACGACGGAGCGGTGATTCTGTCCGGCGGCCGGCTCGCCGCGGCTGCCTGCCAGTTACCGCTCGGGTTGCCGCCCGAAGGAGCCGGCCACACTGGAATGCGTCACCGGGCGGCCCTGGCGATGAGCGAGGAAACCGACGCGGTGCTGCTGGTGGTCAGTGAGGAAACCGGCCGTATCTCGCTTGCGGTTGCTGGCCGATTGGAGCCGGTGTCGCGCGATAACCTGTCGCGCCGTCTCGTAGCGTTGCTGAGCGGCCGGGCCCGTCCGATGCCCACCGGCGAGCGGATGTCCGATTCGGGCATTCGAACTCCGGCGGCGTGATTGGCTGACTTGCCGGTCGTTCAACCTGTTTAGCCGCGACCCGATAGCGGAGCGCGGACACCGTGACACTCGGCGCTCCCCTATCGGGTCGCGGCTAAACGATAAGCCGCCGAGGGCCCCTCATGCTTGACCGCCTTCTCTCTATGTTTGTCGCCATCGGTCTGGCGCTGCTGCTGTGGATGTACGCCCGCAGCCGCGATCAGGAGATCCTCGACAACGTCGCCATCCCCGTGCAGCTGTCGCTGTCCGGCAACCAGACGGAACAATACAGCCTGGAGACATACGGCGATGGCCATGTGATGGTGTCCTTCACGGGACCGCCGGTGCGCATCCGCGAGCTGCGCGGCATCCTGCAACGCGGCGAATTGCACGTCGCTCTGAACTACACCGTGCCGGACGACCGGCTCACCGAGGGACGCTACGCCGACACCATCCTCGTCGAAGCGGCGGACATTCACGCCCCGCCCGGCGTGGCGGCGATCGTCATGGAAGGGCGAAACCGCATCCCCATCACGATCCATCGGCTCGTCGAGCGCCGGCTGCCGGTACGCTTCGATTGCGACCGCGACGGTTCCGACAGCGGCCGGGTGATCGTCGAACCGGCGACGGTGCTGGTGCGGGGGCCGCAAGAGGTGCTGGACCGGGCGAAATTCATCTCCACGGTGCCGTCGTCCCTGCCGTCGCGGTCGGCCAATTCGGCATCGTGGGCAGCAGGCGGCGGCAAGGTTGCCCTGGTCGAAGAGCTGGAAAATCGGCCGGTGCGCGTCATCCCAAACCGGGTCACGGTTCGCGCCCAGGCCGGTCGGCTCTACGACCTGCCGGACGTGCCGATTCAGTTCCTCTGCCCGCCCGCCTTCCTGCTGCGGCCACAGTTTCTCGACAACCGCTCGGGACGCATGAGTCTCAAGCTCTGGGGGCCGGTGCAGGAGGAGCAGCCGCGCGTCTATGCCTTCGTCGATCTGACGCGGGGGCGCTTCACCTCGGGGCTGAACCACGAACCGCTGCAACTGAATTTGCCGAAGGATTTCACGCTGGAACAGGAACCGGTCCGCGTGGTGGCGTTCGAGCTATTGCCGGCCGACTTCATCCCGCGCGAACTCGGAGCGATGCCGGGGCTGCCGTGAAGTACCGCCGGCATTCGTGCCGGCCCGTGCCGGCAAGAATGCCGGCGGTACGGGGGGGTGGAACCGTGTACCGCCGGCATTCGTGCCGGCCCGTGCCGGCAAGAATGCCGGCGGTACGGGGGTTTGAAACCGCGTCTGAGCATTCGTCCGTGCTAAGCCGCAAGCGGCAGACCGTTAGTGCCCGATGTACTTCGCATACAACGTCCGCGCCTTGTCCTCGTCGCTGGTGCCCTTGATGATGGCCCGGCCGTCGGGAAACACGGTGAACTCGTAGGCATCGACGTTGAACTTCAGCAGGAAACGGTTGAAGCTCACCTGGCCGAGCGCACGGAGATGGTTCGCCATCTCCTCGAAATTGAGCGCCGCCGCCACACGATGCGAGACTTGCACGGCGTTGCGGCCGCAGAGGCTCGTGGTTTGTGAACCGTGTTCGCCCTCCAGCCATTCGAAGCGTTTCCGCTGACAGCAGGGGCAGTCCACCTTGCCCAGCAGCGGCGCGATCTTGATCTTCTTCTGCACGTTTTCCCAGACATCGAAGTACAGCAGTTCGCGGCTGATGCGGTCGCGCCGGCCGGCGAGGATCTTGATCGCCTCCGTCGCCTGGTAGCTGGCGATGACGTTCACGATGGGACCCAGCACGCCCGCTGTCTCGCAGGTACCGGTCTCGCCCGGTGCGGGAGCCGCCTCGAAGACGCAGCGCAAACACGGCGTTTCGCCCGGCAGGATCGTCATCGTCTGGCCGTGACTGCCGATGCAGCCGCCGTAGACCCACGGCTTGCCGAGCTTCACCGCCACGTCGTTGATGAGATAGCGGATCTCGAAATTGTCCGTGCCGTCGAGGATGAGGTCCACGTCCTCGCAGAATGCGAGGATATTCGTGCGATCGATGTCGGCGACGATCGGCTCGACGAAAACCGACGAGTTGATCGCCGCCAGCTTGCGGGCGGCCGCTTCGGCCTTGGGTAGGTTCTCGGCTACGTCGTGTTCGTCGAACAGGACCTGCCGTTGCAGGTTGCTCGTCTCGATAAAATCGCGGTCGATCAGCCGCAGGTGGCCGACGCCGGCGCGCACCAGGGCATTGGCCAGCACGGTGCCGAGCGCGCCGCAGCCGCAGAGCGTGACGCGCGATTCGACCAGGCGGCGCTGTCCCTCTTCGCCGAGGCCGTAGAAGCGGATTTGCCGGCTGTAACGCTCCAGGGCCGGATCGGTCGTTGTGGGTTTCATGCCTCACCTCGTTCGTATTCGAGCATCGTTTAGCCGCGAGCTTTTACGAGCGCTTCGAGTAAAGCGCTCGCAAAAGCTCGCGGCTAAACGGGGGAGTCGCCGATACCGTGCTCGGCCAGAAATGTCTTCAGAAACGTCGTCAGCTGCTTCGGCCATTTCTCCTGCCGGGCAAAGGAGACCAGGCACTCCAGGTCTTCGCGCAGTCTCTCCAGCGTCGGCCCTTCGAGGCGCTGGAGATACGCGGCCATGTACTCCAGGGCCTCTTGCGCGGCGTCGGGATTGACAACGTCGTCATCGGAACCGTAGAGGAATACGAGGCGTGCAGGACGGCTAGCAGCAGTGGATTGACGGCCAGCTCGGGCGGGATCAGCGGAAAGACCGCGGCGCCTTCCGGCACCTGCGGTTCAATGTCGTCGGTCATCTCAGCCTCCGGCGAATGCCCGTACCGCCGACATTCCTGTCGGCTCCGGCACTCAGGGGCCGATGGTGATGAAGCTGTCGGCCGTGGTCGCGGCCGTACCGCCGACATTCCTGTCGGCTCCGGCACTCAGGGGCCGATGGTGATGAAGCCGTCGGCCGTGGTCGCGGCCGTACCGCCGACATTCCTGTCGGCTCCGGCACTCAGGGGCCGGCAGGAATGCCGGCGGTACCAACAATCAGCCTCCGGCGACGGCGGGAATGATCGCCAACTCGTCGCCGTCCTTGACCGGCGTATCGAGATTATTGAGATAGCGAATGTCCTCGTCGTTGAGATACAAGTTGACGAACTGCCGCACCTGGCCATTGAGGAAGAGCCGCGGTTGCAGGCCGGGATACTTCGTCACGAGGTCGTCGAGCAGCGTCTTCACCGTGGCACCGGACGCCTCGACAGTCGTCTTGCCCTCGGCGTACTGGCGCATGGGGGTCGGGACTTGAATGCGAATGGCCATGTGGGATCTCCAAATCATCGCCCCGTTTAGCCGCGACCCGATAGGGGAGCGCGTCGGCCAGACGCGCTTCCCTGTCGGGTCGCGGCTAAACGAATTGTGTCATTACACCAGCGCCGGCACGCTCTCGCCCTCAAACACCGCCGCGAACTCGTCCAGCGACGGCCCGATCAGCGCCGGCTTCTCCAGCACGTCCGCGACGGCGTCTTGCGTCTTCAGACCGTTGCCGGTGATGCAGAGGACGATCTCCTCGTCGCGCGGAATGCGGCCCTGCTCGATCAGCTTGCGCGCCACCGCCAGAGTCACGCCGCCGGCCGTTTCGGCGAAAACGCCCTCCGTGCGAGCCAGCAGTGCCATCGCCTCGGAGAGTCTCCGCGTCGCTCACGTCCTCGGCCCAGCCGCCGGACTCGCGGATCACCTTGGCGGCGAAGTAGCCGTCGGCCGGGTCGCCGATGGCCAGCGACTTGGCGATGGTGTTCGGCTTCTTCACCGGACGATGGCGTTCCTGTCCGTTCTTCACCGCGGCGCTGATCGGATTGCAGCCCGTCGCCTGGGCGCCGTAGAACTTCGTCGTCGGTGCCGTCGATCAGGCCGACCTTGTGCAGTTCGTGGAACGCCTTGTGGATCTTGCCGATCAGGGCGCCGCCGGCCATCGGGCAGACGACGTGCTGCGGCGTCCGCCAGCCGAGTTGCTCGGCGATCTCGTAGCCGAACGTCTTCGACCCCTCGGCATAGAACGGCCGCAGGTTGATGTTGACGAAGCCCCAGCCGTACTTGAACGCGACTTGCGTGCAGAGGCGATTGACCTCGTCGTAGGTGCCGCGGACGCCGATGACCTTCGCCCCGAAGACGCTGGTGCCGAGCATCTTGGCCCGCTCCAGGTCGCTGGGAACGAAGATGTACGCCGGCAGCCCGACCGAGGCGGCGTTGGCGGCGACGCTGTTGGCGAGGTTGCCGGTCGAGGCGCAGCCGACCGTCTCCAGGCCGAGTTCCTTCGCCTTGCTCAGCGCGACGGAGACGACGCGGTCCTTGAACGACAGCGTCGGGAAGTTGACGGCGTCGTTCTTGAGCCAGAGCTTCTCGACGCCCAGCTCGGCCGCGAGCCGGTCGGCCCGGAGCAGCGGCGTGCCGCCGACGTTGAAGCCGACGGTCGGTTCGCCGTCGAGCGGCAGGAACTCCTGGTAGCGCCACATCGTAAACGGGCGCGACTCGATCTTCGACTTGCTGACGGCCTCGGCGAGGGCGTCGTAGTCGTAATCGACTTCGAGAGGGCCGAAATCGTCCTCGCAGAAGTTGGTCGCGGTGATGGGATAGAGCTTGTTACACAGTCGGCACTTGAGGCCGCGGACGAAAGAGTCGGACACGAACGATACCTCCGTTCATTTGAGCCCGCGGCGCAAGCAAGGAACGCCCTTGCTTGCGCCGCGGGTAGCAGGTGCGTATCGTCCAGAAAAGGATCGCCAGCGCGGCCGGGAACGGTCGGCAGCGATGGGTAAAGAGCAAGAGGTGTGCAAGGCACACGATCTTATCTCTCCCGGCCAAAGCCGGGTAGGAGGTAGCACCAGCATCTTCGGTGAGGAAGACCGGTTGCTGTGGCTTCTCAGGGCCTAATCCCTCAGCCACTCTGGATAAGATACCCACCGAGTTATCAGGGAGATTGTAGGGTGCCTCTGCCGGAGGAGCAATACCGTCTCCGGCTTTTTTTTCCAATTTTGGTCCTTCCGCGCTCGATGCAACCAGCCCGGTCTTGTTTAGAAGCTGTTTCAAAATCGGCGAGCCGAGACTGCGTAAGCAGCCGGGTTGCGGCCTATGGTCATCTACCCGGCCCCTTACGGGGTTCGGCTCGCCAGTCTTGAAATTGCTTCTAAACGAAAACCATCTTCGCCGTCCGTGCGACCCGTACATTCCGCGCCACCGGCATAATCGCTACAACCCGCTCAATCGGTCGCACGCGCAACGATTCTTCGCTCGGAATGCCGGTTGTACCGTTGCTCGTAATCCGCGGACGACCTAACGTGGAGTAGTTAAGCGGCCGTGGGGCCGTGGATTTTCTGCGTGCAAGGAGGCTGGTTACCCCAAGACTCGGGGCGCGAGACGGCTTGCTTCGTGCGACCCTGGGAGGAGGACCGAATGATGAATGTCCGCAGACTGGCTCTGGGCCTGCTGCTGACGGCTGTCCTGGCCGCGACGGGCTGCTTCAACCATTGCGACAAGTGTGCCGATCAACCCAAGTGCTGCCCGCCGCCGCCACCGCCGCCGCCGGGAGTTCGTGTGGTGCCGGCTCCACCGCCTGGCCCGCCGCCGGGGGTCCAGTATTATTACGGACCGCCGGTCTACGGGAGATAAGTGAGCACGCAGCGCGAGCAAGTGCCCACTTGCTTGCGCTGCGTGCTCAAAGGGATTTGCGGCCGCAGTGGGCGACTCCCCCATTGCGCACGACACAAGTCTTCCTCGTTCCCCTCGTATCCTGCGCTTCCGCCGGGAACGGTACGGCTTCGCGCCGTACCAGGGGAAAATCCGCACCGATCTCCCTCCAAGCCATTGCCCAATTCATCCGCGAGCGCATACTTCATTCGGTGCGTCATTCGCCGCCGACGCATCGGTTGCCCAAGGACAGTGGCCTCCGGTCCCTGGGCCGGATTGTCCCAGGAACGAGGAGTCGAGAACCATGCGCTTGCGTCGCTTGTCTAGCCTGTTTACCCTGTTCGCGCTCGTGCTGTCGTCCGGCTGTTGCTGGTGCGACCACTGGCGAGAACACCGCTGCTGCCGCCGGCCTTTCCGCGACCGGGGTGACAGCGATTGTCCGTCCTGCTCGGCGTCCATGTACACGCCGGCTTGCGATTGCGGCATCCCCGCCGGGCCGCCGATGATGGCCCCGATGCCGATTGCCGGCCCGATGATCAAGACCTCCACCCTCACAACGTCCCATTGAGGTCGTTGTGCGGGAGGTCGGCCGTTTACGTTTCGCGCGCCAGTCAGGTCCGCGAAACGTAAACGAAGCGTCGCTACGGCCGCTCCAGTGGCACGCTGCTATTCACAATCGGGTTATAGACCTGAAACCCCGCCATGCGCCACTGCCCGTCCGGATCGCGTACGAATGACGCCTCACCGAGAAAAGATGGTGTCGTGCCCAGCTGCGCACCTTTCGGCCGCACCCCGAACGTGACGCGGATCGTGTCGTCCGCGGTGGATCGATCCCCTCTGGGAAACGCGATGTCCCAGATCGTCAATTCCTCGACCCGCCTGCCGCGTAGATGGGGTTCGACGTAACTCCGGAACGCGGAACGGTCCATGCCCCAGGTGGAAAACCGACTCGAAACGTGTTCGAGGACACGATCCGTATCGCCGGCCTTGACGGCGTCGGCCATCTCCAGCAATTTCCGCTGCACTTGCTCGCGCCCGGTTTCGACGAGACGATCGAGCAGGAAGTACACGCCGATGAGGACCGCCACGACCACGGCTGCCCATCGCAATTCCTTACGGCGCAGCTGCAACCCGCAGTAGAACAACCCCACCACCGCTGCTGCCAACAGAATGTAGACGCTCGTGCGCCCTTCAAAGAGCCAGTCGAACACGGCTTGCTCCCTTGCGGCGATCGCTCGGCTCGGCACGCCTCACTTTTTTCGATTTTTCTCTTGCCATCCGTGCCGTGCTTGCTATCCTCTAAATTGATCGAGAGACTCCTTCATGACTGATTGGGCGACAGTCGTGGGGTTGAGTTCTCTCGATCTTTTTTTACCAATCCTCTTCCCTCATCCTCAATCGAACCCGAAGAACGCCAGCACACCCAGATATATCAAGATGCCGATCGAGCGCAGCGCCTCGCGGCTGTTGACCTTCGACGCCCCGGCCCGACGATCGGCGAAGATGATGGGTGTCTCGCCGAGCCGGCATCCCGCCTTTCGGCAGCGGTACAATACTTCCTCCTGAAACGAGTAGCCGCGCGACACGATCTTGTCGAGCGCCACTCGGTGGAGCTTGGCGACCCGGTAGCAACGATAGGCGCCGCTCGTATCTCGGGCCGGAATGCGCATGAGGAACCGCGCCAAACTGTTGACGCACTTGCTCAGCAGCCTGCGTACAAACGGCCAGTTCTCGGTGCCGCCGCCCTTGACGTAGCGCGAACCGATCATCACGTCATGGCGATCCATGCCGGCGAGGAGGGCCGGCAGATACCGGGGATGATGGCTGAAATCCGCATCGAGGTTGACGAGATAGTCGTAGCCGTGATCCATCGCGTATCGCATGGCAGCGACGGTGGCGGTGCCGAGGCCGAGCTTTCCGGCGCGGTGCAGGACATGAATGCGCGCGTCCGCGGCGGCCAGGTCATCCGCGAGTTGGCCGGTGCCGTCCGGTGAGTTGTCGTCGATCACCAGCACGTCGGCCCGCGGTAGATAAGTGTGGATCTCCGCAATCAGCGGCGCGAGGTTGTCGCGCTCATTGTAGGTGGCCAGCGAAGCGAGGATACGAGGGGACGGCTCCGACACAACGACTCCTTCCGGTTTTGTCGCTTGCATGGGATGGGGGCGCCTACTTATCCTAGTGATATGTCCAGGACAACTCACTCCTGAAGAAAGAGGATAGTGAAGGATCGAGGATGATACGAACACGGTTCATCCTCGATCGTTCGTCCGTCCTCTGTTCGGAGATCGGACCCGAGAAGCGAGCAAGCTGCGATGGCCGCCACAATCACCGTCACCTGCCCTGAATGCGACACGTCGATCAAGGCTTCCGCCGAGGTCGAGGGTAAGAAGGTCCGCTGCAAATCGTGCGGCGAAGTGTTCGTTGCTACACCGGCGACTGCCGGCGGCAAAAGCGTAACTGCGAAGCCGGCCGCCAAGGCACCGAAGCCGGCGGCCAAGGCAGCGGCGAAGCCGGCGAAGGAGGAAGCGATGCAGGCCCAGAAGCCGGCGAGCGACGATGAAGACGACGACGGCACTCCGTATGGCCTGACCAGCGAAGACTTGACGCATCGCTGTCCGCATTGTGCGAACGAACTGGAAAGCGCCGATGCGAAAATCTGCCTGCACTGCGGTTACCAGACGGATACGCGGGAGCAGAAACGGACCCGGAAGGTCGTCGAGCAGACGGGCGGCGACGTGTTCATGTGGCTGCTGCCGGGCATCGCGTGCGCGATGGGGGTAGTGGCGGGAGTCGTGTGGGACATCGTCTACTGTCTCAACATCGAGGACTGGATCGATGCGGATACCTGGTACGGCGGTTTGCTGGCCAGCGGCGCGATCAAGATGTGGATGTGCATCATCTCCGTCTTCATCATGTATGGGCTGGGCAGGTTCGCGGTGCATCGGCTCATCTTCGATCGGATTCCGCCGGAGGTTGAGAAGAAGTAAGCGGTTCGAGGCAATGCACTTTAACGACGCCGAAGGCATCTACGCCAACCGTGGCTTCGACCGCTTGCCAATCCTGGCTGATGCCCCGCTCGACACCGGTTACGACCACGAGGAGTTGATGTACCCTGCCGCAGTAAGGGACCACATGTGCGGGGATGTTGAGCCGTCGATCTGATCCTCGGCAAGGAGTGATTTCGGATGCTGCCTCCGGGGGATCTTCCCACGCCTCTGAGGCTTGAGGATCTGTTGGAAGACTTTCCCCACATTCCGCCTGAATGCGGGGCGGTTCTCGTACAATCGGCCGTATTGTGCCTGGAAGGTCAGGGCCACAAAAATGGAGCGCTGCTGACGGTGCAGGGGTCGTTCAACACTATGTTTCGACTTCGGTGGTCGATGGATGTAACCGAGGCCATGCGCCGCTATTGGAACGACCCCAACGATACGGTGGAACAGGGAGCCTACGCCGTAGCCCTATTGATGCTTCGATCTCTGGCACACCTTACCGTGCTGGAACGATCGCGAAAAGGAACTGGCTTTGACTGGTGGCTGGCTCCGGAGGACAATCTCTTCCAGGGCACCACACGGCTCGAAGTTTCCGGCATCATGCGGGGAACCGCGGCGAGAGTGAATGGGCGGTTGAAGGAACGGGTCGCTCAGACGGAGCGCTCGGACCCTTCCGGACTGACGGCTTACGTTGCGGTCGTCGAGTTCGGGAGGCCGATGGTCAAGGTGGTACGGCGATGAATCTTACCGGCCAAATGAAGGATTTGCACCACCAGGCGATGCAGTTGGCGGACCAGGCCGCTCACCTGCGCCGCACTGGAGAGGCGGAAGAAGCAAACACGCGCTTGCTTGAAGCACTCGAACACGAGCGGCGAGCTGCGGAGTTGGCTGCCCCTTACCACGACCTGGAGCCGACACGCTCGATCCTGCATCGCAGTGCTGCAACCCTCGCCTGGCAGTGCGGCGAGTATCGAGAGGCCGAGCGGCTCATTACGATGGCCCTCTCGGGCACTCCGCCGGAGACACTCGCCGAGGAATTGCGCGACTTGCTCCTTCAGGTTTATTTCGAGCGATCGCCGCGCAAGAAACGTCGCCTGTTATCGACTTCTCCCCGCCCGGCAGAGCAAGAGTGATCCAGAGACCAGCGAGGTTGTCAGATAGTTACCCGGAGGAGCGCCGTGCTCGCCAAGCTGAACACCTTCGCCCTGGTCGGCATTGACGCCGCTGCCGTCGAGGTGGAGGTCGATGTGTCCGCCGGTCTCCCCAAAACGGTCTTGGTCGGACTGCCGGAGATGGCGGTCAAGGAGAGCATTCATCGCATCGAACGAGCGCTGGTGAACCTCGGCTACGCGCGGCACCCCGGTCGGACGGTCATCAACCTTGCCCCGGCCGATTTACGCAAAGACGCCGGCGGGTTCGACCTGCCGATCGCGCTCGGCCTCCTGGTCGCCACCGGGCAGCTGTTGCCGGATCAAGTCCAGGACTTCGCCATGGTCGGCGAGCTGGCGTTGGACGGTAGTTTGCGACCCATTAAAGGAGCGCTGTCGATTGCGATGGCCGCGGCGGCCCGCGGCATCCCGAAGTTACTGGTGCCGGCAGCCAATGCACGGGAGGCGGCGGTCGTCGAGAAGATCGCCGTCTATGCGGCCGGTTCGCTCGCCGAGGCCGTCGGCATCCTGTCGGGTCAACTCGCTGCCGAGCCGGTCAGCGGCGGCATCACCGAGTTGTTCCAGTCGCTGAATCAGTATCCGATCGACTTCGCCGATGTGCGCGGCCAGGAGGCGGCGAAGCGAGCACTGGTGGTCTCCGCTTCCGGCGGGCACAATGTCCTGATGATCGGCACCCCCGGCACCGGTAAGACGATGCTGGCCCAGCGGCTGCCGACCATTCTGCCGCCGCTCACGCCGGGCGAGAGCCTGGAGACGACCCGGATTTACAGCGCCATGGGCCGACTGCGTGCCGACGAGCCGCTGCTGACTGTGCGGCCGTTTCGACCGCCGCATCATACGATCAGCGACGCCGGCATGGTCGGCGGCGGCAGTCCGCCGTCGCCGGGCGAGATCAGTCTCGCCCACAACGGCGTCCTGTTCCTCGACGAATTGCCCGAGTTCAATCGCAAGAGCCTGGAAGTCCTGCGTCAACCGCTGGAAGAGGGTTGCGTCACCATTTCGCGCGCTCTGATGTCCTCGACGTTCCCGGCGAGCTTCGTGCTGGTGGCGTCAATGAATCCGTGTCCATGCGGCTACCTCGGCGATCCACGGCACGCCTGCAAGTGCGCCCCGATGCAGATCGAGCGTTACATGGGTCGCATTAGCGGCCCGCTGCTCGACCGTATCGACCTGCACCTTGAAGTCCCGGCCGTACCGTTTCAGGAGTTGTCGGCGAGCGCGGACGGCACGTCGAGCGCCACAATGCGGGAGCAAGTCGCCCGCGCCCGCCAGGTGCAGCGCGACCGGTTCGGCAGCGACAACCATCGTCTGAACAGCCGCATGACGACGCGACAGCTGCGCAAGCACACGGTCCTCGATGCGGAAGGGCGCCAGTTGTTGCAGAAGGCGATGGACGATCTGGGACTGTCGGCGCGGGCGCACGATCGCATTCTGCGCATGGCGCGGACCATCGCGGACCTCGAGGGGAGCGCGGCGATTCAGCAGGGGCACGTTATCGAGGCGATCGGGTATCGGAGTTTGGACCGGAAACTGTGGGCGCGATAGTATGAACTCGACGCGTGCCAGAATCTCACTGTGGGGAAGAGGAGAGTGCCATGCTAACTACCATGTGGGCGGTTGTGCGCGACGGCAAGATCGAGCTTGCGGAAAAGGCCGAGCTGCCAGAAGGAGCCAGGGTTCTCGTGACAATGCTTCCTGCGGACGACGAAAACGCGTTCTGGCTCGGAATGAGTGAATCCTCGCTGGCAGACGTGTGGGATAATCCGGAGGACGACGTGTATGCCCAGCTGCTCGAAAAATGACGTGATCCTGGTGCATTACCCGTTCACGGACATGACGTCAACTAAGGTTCGACCCGCTGTCGTGATTCACGCTCCTCATGCAGCGTTGGATCTGGTCATAGTGCCGTTGACGAGCCGAATCAGTTCGTTACGGGCTGGGGAATTTGTCCTTGCTGATAGGGCAGGGGCGGGACTGCACGTGTCCACGGCCGTCAAACGTGGAATTGTCACCATTCACCCGCGCCTGCTGGTCCGGCACATCGGCCAGCTCGAACCACAAGACGCTCAACAACTCGAGTTGTCTGTGCGTGGTTGGCTAGGGTTGTAACGGGAGACCACTCGACAATACGGTCCTATTCGTAATCATGGTACTGGTAATGACTCCCTTCTTCGTAGCGAGGATGCAGGCGTCCAATCGCAATCAGGACGATAAACCGAACACTGATCGGAAGGGCAAAACTCTCGCCCTAGTGGCCACACATGCTAACCATTTATGTCGATGCCGACGCCTGCCCGGTCAAGGACGAGATCTATCGCGTCGCCCGCCGCTATGCCATGCGCGTCGCGGTCGTGGCCAATGCTCCGCTGCGGGTGCCGCCGGATGCTTTGATCGAGTTGGTCGTGCGTCCCGGTTTCGGGACGGCCGACGACTGGATCGCCGAGCAGGCAGGTCCGGGCGACATCGCTATCACCGCCGACATCCCGTTGGCCGCCCGCTGCTTGGCGAAGGGCGTCCTCGTTCTCGACGCGAAGGGCCGGCCGTTCACGGATAACGACATCGGCGCGGCGTTGGCGATGCGCGACTCTGATGGACGAACTGCGGCAAAGCGGCACCGTGACCGGCGGACCGGCGCCGATGACGCCGAAGGATCGCTCGCGCTTCCTGTGGAAACTCGACGAGGCGGTCAATGCTGTACGCCGCGCGTATCCTGCCGGAAAGAGTTCGACAAAGAAGCGTTGTTGGTGAATCTCATGCCAAGAACAAGCGGCCAATAACGATACCAACAATCAGTGCCCCGATCGCCCCAACGCCGAGCAGCCACCAGAATCGGCTTGCCGATGTCGTGTTGTCCATTCCGCGTGGCAATCGAGCCCGATTCTTCGTCCCGGCTGGAATCGGTACTGAATCACAGTCGAAGACTTGGGCTGGTACACCACGAGTTGTGCTGATTTTCTCACTTGCCATTGCTTAGCTCTCCTCCAAGAGGTGTAGAAGTCGTTCACCGATCAGCTTGTGGTCGTGGAAGATCTGTACGTAGTATATCCCCGGTGCCGGGAAGCCGCAATTCCGCAAGCGAAACACGACGGGCATGATTGCCATTGGCCCTTCGAATGAAAGGAGTCGGGGAGTAGTCCGATACAGGACTTCGTCCGTTTCCGCGCGGTTGATTTCCACATGACAGGAGACTTGCCCGATGTGCCCGCTCATTTGCAGATAGACACAGAGCCGCGGACGGATGCAGGGAAACGAGGGCACCATGATTTGACTGCGAACGCCGTCCAGATGGAATATCCCGTTTTCCTGAGCAGACTCCTCGATGGCATCACACAACACCATAGCCTGTACACGAGGCAGCACCAGATTGGCCATCGCCTAAACCTCCGCTTGTCGTCTGATCGCGAAGGCGGGACGATACCAAGTTCGGACTGATAACACCATCCCGGCGGCTTTTGTTGAACGGCACCGTCTCCACATCTCGAGCTTCACTCAACCTGCCGCACCAGACATACAATGCCCGTGCGGCGTATCTCTCCTCGCATCCCTTATCGTGAGTCTCGCGCCATGTCCGACTGGCACCTCGCGCGTGGTTTTCGCTTCGCCGGCCTGCATTGCGGCATCCGGCCCGATCCGAATCGGCGCGACCTCGCTCTGTTCGTCAGCGACGTTCCGGCTTCGGCAGCGGGCGTCTTCACCCAGAACCGCGTCCGAGCGGCTCCGGTTCGTGTCTGCCAGGAACGTCTGCCGGCGGCCGATACGCGCGGCGTCGTCGTCTGTTCCGGCAATGCCAACGCCTGCACCGGGAAGCGCGGCCTCGACGACGCCCGGCGCATGGCTGCCGTCGCCGCCGAGACCCTGGGCTGCCGCGGCGAACAGATGCTCGTCTGCTCGACTGGAGTCATCGGCCGCCACCTGCCCATGCCGAAGATTGAGAGCGGTATCCGCGCCGGTGTACCGCAACTGACTGCCAGCGAGGCTGCGCTCGATGCCGCCGCGCACGCCATCCTCACCACCGACACGCGGATCAAGGTCGTGACCCGGTCGCTGACGCTGGACGGCGTCGAGGTACGCTTGACCGGCCTGGCCAAGGGGGCCGCGATGATCGGTCCGAACATGGCCACCATGCTGGCGTTCGTCCTGACCGACGCGGCCGTTTCTCCCGCCGATCTGGCTGAGGTTGCCCGGAGAGCAGCCGCTCGGACGTTCAATTGCGTCAGCGTCGAGGGGCACACCAGCACCAACGACACGCTCCTGTTCCTCGCCAACGGTTGCTCCTCTGTGGCACGGAACATGCTACAGGGAGAGGCACTAGCCCGCTTCGAGGAGACTGCGACGAGCGTGTGCGGCGATCTGGCTCAGGCCATCGCGGCCGACGCCGAGGGTGCCACGCATCTCATCAGGATCGAGGTTTTTGGGCTGCGCACCGAAGCGGAGGCGCGAAAGGTAGCGAAGGCGGTGGCCGAGAGCGCCCTCGTCAAGACGGCGGTCTTCGGCGCCGATCCGAACTGGGGCCGCATTGTCTCGGCGGCCGGTTACTGCGGCGTCGAGTTCGAGGAGGAGCAGCTGTCGCTGTGGCTCGGCGATTTCCTCCTGTACGAGTCCGGCACCCCGCAACTGTTCGACCCCGCGGCGGCATCGGCTTATCTGAAGAACACGCGCGATGTCGTCATGCGCCTGCGGTTCACCTTGGGCACGGCTCGATGCACGTTTTTCACTTGTGATCTCGGCTACGAATATATCCGGCTGAACGCGGATTACACGACCTGATTCACCTATTTGATGGCATGGTTCATATCAGGGTAACACTGTTGTAGGACGGCCTTCCCAGGCCGTCCGAGGCGGAGCGGACGGCCTGGGAAGGCCGTCCTACAACAGTGTTACCCAAGCTGGCCTGTTTTTGAACCATGCCCATTTGGTTGCCAACCCACGAGGGAAGATCATGCTGACTGAAGTAGAGAACAAGACCTGGTTTTATATCCGCGACCGCAAGAAGATCGGTCCGATACCCTGGTCGCACCTCAAGGATCTCGCGGCCAGCGGTCAGTTACGACCTGCGGACATGGTCCTGCCCGACGGGGCCGCACATTGGTGCCGGCACAATCGGTCGATGGCCTGTTCCCGTTGCCGAATACCCTGGCGACGCAAGGAACGCCGCTCCCCGCCGCGTCCACAGAGGAACTGGCGACACTGCCGCCGACCGACGCCCAGAGGTGGGGGGACGCCGCGAAGGCGACCGACAGCGCTGCGGTCCTGACGCAGTGGTCGGGAGCCAAACCGGCGCTGCCGACCGTTCCGGGCTACACGCTCGTCGGCGAACTGGGCCGAGGCGGCATGGGCGTCGTCTACAAGGCTGAGCAAGTGAAGCTCAAACGCGTGGTGGCCCTGAAGATGATCCTGGCAGGGATCGTCGCCGGCGCTGAACAGATCGCGGCGCTTCCGCGCCGAGGCGGAGGCGGTCGCACGACTCCAGCACCCGAACATCGTCCAGATCTACGAGATCGGCGAACACGACGGTCTGCCCTTCTTCTCGCTGGAGTTCTGCGACGGCGGCAGCCTCGACCACAAGTTGACGGGAACTCCCCTGCCCGGCCGCGATGCCGCCAGCCTGGTCGAGACGCTGGCGCGGGCCATGCACGCCGCCCACGAGCGCGGCATCGTCCACCGCGACCTCAAGCCCGCCAACATCCTGTTGACTGGCAACGGGTCGCCCAAGATCACCGACTTCGGCCTGGCCAAGGACCTGGATGCCAGCGACGCGAAGACGCAATCCGGCGCCGTGATGGGCACGCCCAGCTACATGGCTCCGGAACAGGCCCTGGGCAAGACGCGAGCTGGGGCCGACCACCGACATTTACGCCCTGGGCGCCATCCTCTACGAGCTGCTCGACGGGCCGGCCGCCGTTCAAGGGCGGCCACGCCGATGGACACCATGCTGCAGGTGGCGACGGACGAGCCCGTCCCGCCGTCGCGCTTGCAGCCGAAGGCGCCGCGCGACCTGGAAACGATCTGCCTGAAGTGCCTGGAGAAAGCGCCGTCACGCCGTTACGCCACGGCCCAGGCGCTGGCCGACGACCTGCACCGTTACCTGGCCGGCGAGCCGATCCAGGGCCGACCCGCCGGGGCGCGTGGAACGCTGCTGGAAGTGGGCACGACGACGCCCGGCGGTATCGGCGCCGCTCGCCGTCATCGTGCTGGGACTGTTCACCATGTTCGCCGGTGCCGTCTATTTCACCGTGCAGGCTGGGCCACGAGCGCGACGTTGCCCTGGCGGAACGAGACCGAGTCGAGCAGGAGCGCAAACAGACCGAGAAAGAGCGCGAATGCGCCGAGGAAGAGCGCAGTCGTGCCGAGAAAGAGCGCGAATGCGCCGAAGAGAACGCGGCGGATGCCAAGCGGCAAGCGGCAGAGACCCGCAGGCAGGAACAGAAGACGGACCAGGAGCTGCGGAGCTGCGCCGAAGAGCGCGAAACCGAGGCGAAACGGCAGCTCGACCAGGCCAAACGGTCCCTCGTGACGGCCCAGGTGTGGCGCGTGGCCGGGATCTGGCAGCGCGACCCGCTCCAGGCGCTGCAGCTATTGCAGGACACCCGAGCGTGCCCGCCGTCGCTGCACGACTTCGCCTGGGGCTATTACCATACTCTGTGCCAGCAGTGGAAGCCGGTGGTCCTGCCGAGCGGGCAGGGAGGGGTCAAGGGGTTGACCATCTCTCCCGACGGCAAAACATTAGCGACGGGCAGTCCGGACGGCACGATCAAGCTCTGGGATCTGCCGACCCGGAAAGAAAAGGCCGTGTTGCGCGGGCATAAGGGTCCGATTCACGCGGTGGCGTTCAGCCCCGACGGTAGCCTGCTGGCCTCGGGCAGCGAGGACAAAACCATCAAGCTCTGGGACCCAGTCGCGGCCACGGAGGTCGGCTCCTTACAGGGACACACCGGCTTCGTCCTGGGCCTGGCGTTCAGCGCAGACGGCAAGCGGCTGGTTTCCGGTAGTGGGAATCCGCACAAGAACGTGGACTGGGACCACCACTGGCGCGACGGGGAGGTGCGCCTCTGGGACGTGACCGCACGCAAACTGGAGAAAGTGCTGATGCCGCAGCAGGACACGGCGATGTTCTGTGTCGCCTACGCTCCGGACGGCCAGAGTGTGGCAGCGGGAAGCACGCACCGCAGCGACGTGGTTCTTATCTCCGTGGCAACCGGGAAGGTCCTGGACCAGTTCGGCAGCGGTGCGGGCTGGGTTCACCAGGTCGCTTTCAGCCCCGACAGCCAGACCGTGGCCTGGGCCGGATCGCAGCAGGTGATCCATCTGCGGGACGTCCCTGGCAAGCGGACACGTCTGACGCTGCGCGGCCACCAAAACTTCATCGACGCGATGGTCTGGTTGCCGGACGGCAACACCCTGGCCACGGGCGCCAACGACGGGAAGATTAAGCTTTGGAACCCCGCCAACGGCCAGGAGCGCCTCACGTTGAGCGAACCGACAGCCCACTCGGTCACCTCGATCGCCTTCAGCCCCGACAGCAAGACACTGGTTGCTTCTCACCACGAGAGCAAGCTCACGATCTGGCAGCTGGCGCCGCGACCGGACTGGGCGACCTACTCCGGCAACACCGGCTTCGGCGACGTGGCCATCTCTCCTGACAGCAAGACGCTGGCAGGGGCCACACGGGAGAAGACCGTCGTGCTGCGGAAGTTCGGCGCCGTCCAGGATCAGCCTTTGCACCTCGGCGGGTTTATCGCCATGTCCGTGGCCTTTTCTCCCAACGGTAAGCTCCTCGCCATCGGCGCCCAGGCCTGTGACCCCGCGGCCAAAGAGCTGCACGCCGAAGGCGAATGCCAGCTCTGGGACCCCGCGGCTGGCAAGCGCGTGGGGACTCTCAAGGGGGCGGCCCGCGCCGTGACGGCCGTGACCTTCACCCCCGACGGCCAGACGTTGATCGTCGGCGACGGCGACGGCAAGGTCAAACTGTGGAACGTGGCCGACCGCACTGAGATTGCCCCTCTAGGGAGCCATGCCGGCCACGTCCTCCGGCTGGCCGTGTCGCCGGACGGGAAGACTCTGGCCTCGTCCGGCTCGAAGGACTTCGCCATCAAGTTGTGGGACCTTGAAGAACGCCGGGAGAAAGCTACCCTGCCCGGCCATCTGGCGCCCGTCACCGGCCTGGTGTTTCTGGACAAGATGCCGATCCTCGCTTCGGCCAGTTGGGACCGCAGCGTCCGGTACTGGGACCTGGACTCCGGCAAGATGAAAGCCATGCTCCCCGTCCAGTCCGATGCGGTTCACTCCCTGGCCTTGAGTGCGGACGGACAGACCCTGGCCCTCGGCTGCCAGGATCGCACCGTCAAACTTTGGGATGTCGGCAGCGGCCAACTCCGTGCCGTCCTGGCCGGCCACACGCGCGAAGTCAATGCCGTGGCCTTCAGTCGCGACGGCCGGTTCCTGGTCTCGGCGAGTGCCGCCAACTCGGCGTGGTGGGTGAAGAGCGGCGAGATCAAGGTATGGAAGGCGGGCGAGTGACGAAGCGGCTGGGTTAGGGTTCTTTCCCTGTTTAGCGGCGGTTCGCAGAACCGCGCGGCTCGGCTTTGCTGCCAAACTGCCTGGAGGACGAATTTTCAATTCGTCCACGATCCGGACGAATTGAAAATTCGTCCTCCAGGCAGTTTAGCCCGGCCAGTCGGCGTCGAGACAGTTGGCCACGGGGACCGGACGAATTGAAAATTCGTCCTCCAGGCAGTTTAGCAGCAAAGCCCGCGGATCTGCGAGCCGCCGCTAAACGGCAGTTACCGACGCACTGCACGATCGAGACAAACCGACGGGTGGAAGCCATGGCAACCCAGCAAAAAGAGCAGACCTGGTTCTACATCCGCGACCGCAAGAAAGTCGGCCCGGTGCCCTGGACGCACCTCCGCGAGCTCGCGGCCAGCGGCCAGTTGCGTCCCGGCGGACATGGTGCTGCCCGGAGGGGCCACGCACTGGATGCAGGCCCTCGTCGGTCGAGGGCCTGTTTCCGCTGCCGAACACCCTGGCGACGCTAGGACCGCCGCCGCTTCCTGTAGACGCGACCGACCCGCTGCCGGCGAACCAACTGCCGACGGCTCCCGGTTGTCCGATGGATGTCTCGACGGAGACGTACAGCCACGCGGCCCTGACGCACTGGTCGGGGGTCACACCGACGCTGCCGACCATCCCGGGCTACACCCTCGTCGGCGAACTGGGCCGCGGCGGCATGGGCGTCGTCTACAAGGCCGAGCAGACCAAGCTCAAACGCCTGGTCGCCCTCAAGATGGTCCTGGGCGGCGCCGTCGCGGGCGGCCAGCAGCTGGAGCGCTTCCGGGCCGAGGCCGAAGCGGTCGCCCGCTTGCAGCATCCCAACATCGTCCAGATCTACGAGGTCGGCGAACACGACGGCCTGCCCTTCTTCTCGCTGGAATACTGCGCCGGCGGCAGCCTGGCGCAGCGGCTGGACGGCACACCGCTGCCCGCCCGCGAGGCCGCCGGCCTCGATCGAAACGCTGAGCCGGGCCATGCACGCCGCCCACGAGCGCCAGATCGTCCACCGCGATCTGAAGCCGGCCAACGTCCTGCTCGACCGGCGACGGCATCGCCCAAGATCACCGATTTCGGCCTGGCCAAGAAAATGGACGCCACGGAGGTGCTGACCCAGTCGGGCGCGGTCATGGGCACGCCCAGCTACATGGCGCCCGGAACAGGCGCTGGGCAACAGCCGCGACCTGGGCCCGGCCGCCGACATCTATGCCCTGGGCGCCATCCTCTACGAACTGCTGACCGGCCGGCCGCCGTTCAAGGGCGCCACGGCGATGGACACCGATGCTGCAGGTGGCGACCGACGAGCCGGTGCCGCCGTCACGCTTGCAGCCGAAACTGCCGCCGGACCTGGAGACGATCTGCCTGAAGTGCCTGGAGAAGTCGACGTCGCGCCGCTACCCCACGGCCCAGGCACTGGCCGACGACCTGCACCGCTTCCTGGCCGGGGAGCCGATCCAGGCGCGGCCCGCCGGCCGGTCGGAGCGCTGCATGGAAGTGGGCGCGGCGGCGGCCGGCGCTGGCCGGCCTGCTCGGCCGTCAGCGCGCTGGCCATGCTGGCGATCCTGGCCGGCATCCTCTACTTCACGGTGCAGCTTGGGGCGCGAACGCAACGCCGCCCTCGCCGAGAAGGTCAAGGCCGAGAAGGAACGCGAACGAGCAGAAAAAGAACGCGAGCGCCGAGAAGAATGAGGCTGAAGCCCGACAACAAGAGGTGAAGACCAAGCAGCAAGAACGGCTGACGGACAAGGAGCGCCAGCGGGCCGAAGACCGCGAAGCCGATGCGCGGCGGGACCTGGACAAATCGCGCCGCTCGCTGTTGACGGCCCAACTCTGGCGGGTGGCCGGACTGCTGGAGCACGAGCCGATGGAGGCGCTGGAACGGCTGGAAGATCAAAACAACTGCCCGCCCGAGCTGCGCGACTTCGCCTGGCGCTATTATCGAAGCCTGTACACGCAGTGGAAGCCGGCCCTGTTGCCGGGCCATCGCGGCCCCGTCGGATCGGTCGCCATCCGGAGAGACGGCAAGATCATGGCCTCGGGGTCCAACGGTACGGACGCCTGCATTAAACTTTGGGACCTGGAGTCGCGGAAAGAAATTGCGACACTGCGCGATCACATGGGAGACGTAAACTGCGTCGCCTTCAGCCCCGATGGCAGCCTGCTGGCTTCGGGTGGGGACGATAAAACGGTGAAGTTGTGGGACGTGGACACGAAGAAAGTGATCGCCACGCTGAGCAAACACACCGGACAGGTGAATAGCGTGTCCTTCAGCCCGGACGGGAAGTGGTTGGTTTCCAGCAGCATGGTGCTCGATCCAAACCGAATGGGGATGATCGCTATCAAGAAAGGCGAGCTGCATCTCTGGAATGTGGCGGAACGAAAACACGATCGACTGCTCTACTCGACACCGGAAACCGGAATCACGACCATCGTCTTCGCACCGGACGGAAAGACTGTGGCCCTCGGCACCACACAGGCTTGCGAAATGCGTCTGATCGCCGTGGACTCGGGTAAGGTAATCAACAACAAGAAGGTGGATGGCTGGATCTACCGCGTGGCGTTCAGTCCGGATGGCCAGACCGTGGCCTGGATGTCTGCGTCACAGCTCGTCTTCGTGATGGACGTGGCGGCGAAACAACCACGCCTGAACTTACGCGGCCATCAGACCGACGGGCATGGTCTCGCCTGGTCGCCCGATGGGAAAACGCTGGCCACGGGGAGCAATGACGGCGCCCTCAAACTTTGGAATACCTCGACCGGCAACGAACGTCTCACCCTGAAGAGGCCGGGTAGCATCCACGGTATCGAGTTCACCCCGGACGGAAACACTCTCGTCGTTCCTCAAGGGAACCAGATCGTGTTCTGGGACCTGGTGCCTCGGACCTCCTGGGCGACGTATCCCGCGTACAAAGGTTTCCGGGCAGTCGCAGTCTCCCGAGACGGCCGAACTCTGGCCTCCTCCGCCGCTCGCAATAGGATGCTCATGCTGTGGGACATTGGCTCCAAGAAAGAACGCACGCTGGACCTCAATGTTGGAGAGGGAACGGCGTTGGCCTTTGCACCGAACGGTAGCCTCCTTGCCGTAGGTCTTCACGGATGGGTTGAACCCAAGAATACGTCCCAGAAGACGCCGTTGCAGACTGGCGAGTGCCAACTGTGGGACACGAATGACCCGGGGAAGGGGAAGGTGGCGACCCTCAAAACGAAGGGAGAGCGTGCCATCACGGCCGTGGCGTTCACTCCCGATGGTCGAACTCTGCTTACCGGCGACAGCGGCGGCCAGGTGCTTTCCTGGGACGTAACGGAGCCAGAAAAACCACAGGAGAGCGTCCTGCTGGGCAGTCACGTGGGCCCGATCTCCGTCCTGGCGTTGTCCGCGGACGGCCGGACCGTGGCCACCGGCGGTGCCGACTCGTCGATCAAGCTCTGGGACCTCGCCGAACGCCGCGCGTGGAAAACCCTAAAGGGACATGGGGGAGGTATCACAGGGTTAGCCTTCCTGGACAAGGGCGAATCCCTCGCTTCCTCCGGATACGACCCGAGCGTGCGCATCTGGGACGTGGCGGCAGGCACGGTGCGGTTCGTTCTGCCGCCTCAGACGAACATCATCCATTCGTTGGCGGTCAGCAAGGACGGCAATACGCTAGCACTGGCCTGCCAGGACCGCACGATCAAACTGTGGGATCTTCCGAGTCGTCAGCTTCGAGCTGTCCTTCTGGGACACACGCGCGAAGTGAATGCGGTGACCTTCAGTCACGATGGCAAGCTGCTGCTTTCGGCCAGTGCCCCCTACTCCGACTGGTTTGTCACGAGCGGTGAGGTCAAGGTCTGGAAGGCCGACGAATAACGCCGCCCGCGCTCACCGAATTTTCCAGCCCGCGGTCGAGTCGTGACCTATCCTTCAACGGACGCGCAATGACTGCGCCTCCGCAGGAGGTCCCCTCATGGCCACGATTCCGCACGCACCTTCCCACTTGCTCGTCGCTCCATCCGCGAACTTTCCGCGCTCGCCTGCGCCGGCGCCGGATCGTGTCCAGACCGTTCAACGATTGCTGATGATCGTGGCCCTGTACGCCGTCGCCGTGATCGTATGTCTGCGGCCCGGCTTCGATTGGGACCTATGGTGGCACCTGCGCACTGGCCAGTGGGTCGTCGACAACGGAGCGGTGCCGCAGCACGATCCGTTCTCGGCGTATGGACAGGATAAGCCGTGGCTTCAAAACCTCGTACCGCCGACATTCCTGTCGGCACAGGCCGGCAAGAATGCCGGCGGTACAGGATTTCCAAACCTCGTACCGCCGACATTCCTGTCGGCACAGGCCGGCAAGAATGCCGGCGGTACAGGATTTGAAACCACGTCTAAGCCGTGGGTAGCGTACAGCTGGCTCTTCGAGGTGTTGCTCTACGGCTTGCAGCGGGCGTTCGGCCTGGCTGGGCCGATGATCTTTCAGACGGTCCTGGCGCTCGCGGTCGTTGCTGCCGTCCATCGTCTGATAGCCCGGCGCGAGCCGCGTTTCCTCGCGGCCACCGCTCTGACCGCCGCTGCCGTTCTGGCCCTGGCGGCGCTGTTCAAACAACGGCCGTGGATGTTCACGATCCTGTTCGCCACGCTCACACTCGACGTGGTCCTGGATCTCCGCGCCGGCCGCAAGAATCGGCTGACGTGGTGGCTGCCGGTGCTGTTCGTTCTTTGGGCGAACATGCACATTCAGTTCATCTACGGGCTGTTCATCCTCGGCCTGGCGTGTGTCGCGCCTTTGGTTGACCGGGTCATCGCACGCATGGGACAGAATACGACCGATGCGGCGAATGCGCCCGGGATGAATAGTCTCTGGCTCCTGACGATAATTTGCACTCTGGCAACGCTGATCAACCCGTATCATGTGCGGCTCTATTTTGTCGTCGTGGAATATGCGACACAGCCGGGGCCGTTCCGTTTCGTCAATGAGTTGAAGGCCCTGGAGTTCCGCGAGATTTCGGATTGGGTCATGCTCGCGCTGGCCGCGGCGGCGACGTTTGGACTCGGGCGGCGCCGGCAATTTTCCTCGTTCGACATCCTTCTGCTCGCCGCTGCGGCGTTCTTCGCCTTTCGGGCGCGGCGCGATCTGTGGTTCCTCGTCATCGCGTCGCTGGCCATCCTGACGGCAGCCCGCAAGCGCCGGTCGAATCGGGCGAGCAATTCGCGTTCACATGGCCGCGTATGGCCTACGTCCTCGTTGCCCTCGTGTTGCTGGTGCCAGCCGTCTGGCGGCTGGCGGGTTGTCGGCTGCAAGCCTGGAGCAATCCGTGGCGGACGTGTTTCCCGTCGAGGCAGCGAAGGTGGTCCGCGAGCGCGGCTATCCGGGGCCGCTGTTCAACGACTTCGATTGGGGCGGCTATCTCATCTGGAGCTTGCCGGAACATCCAGTCATCGTGGACGGCCGGACAAACTTGCACGGCGACGAGCGGTTGACGCGCCTCGGTGCCGCCTGGGCCGGCGTACCGGGTTGGCAAGACGATCCGGACCTGGCCGCGGCTGGGGTCATCCTCGCCAATGCAGCGACGCCGCTGGCCACGCTGCTGGAAACGGATCCGCGCTTCGAGCGCGTTTATGCCGACGACATGGCCAAGGTCTTCGTCGCTCGCCCAAAGTGAAGAACTGCCATCCACCCGTTTTCGCCAGCCGGCGCAGAACGCGCCCACGGGTGAGCCTTTTTGCCGCATTTCGGGCAGGTATCCCTTGTGAATTTACATCACCCTCGCTACTGTAACCCACGCCCGGACTCCGCCCGCGATGAGGGCACGCGCTCAGAGGCGCCGACGACCGGGACGATTAATGCAGTGGTGAATCCACGGTGACCCCGACTTCACTCTCCGTTCCACGGATCGGAACCTCGATCGCTGGCGCTGGACACTATGTCCCGCCGCAGGTCGTCACCAATGACGACCTGTCGCGCGTGTGCGACACCAACGACGCCTGGATCAGTTCGCGCACCGGCATCAAGGAACGACGCATCGCCGCGGAAGCGGAGAACTCGGGCACCATGGCCTACCAGGCCGCTCTGCGGGCCATCGAAGACGCAGGCATCGAGGCCCGACAAATCGATCAGATCATTGTCTGCACGGTGACGCCGGAAATGGCTGTGCCGAGCACCGCCTGCATCCTGCAAGACCGCCTCGGCCTCTCCGAGAAAGGCATTCCCGCCTACGATCTCGTTGCGGCGTGCAGTGGCTTCATCTACGGCCTGGCCACCGCTCACGCCCAGATGCAGGTGTGCGAGGCGGAGTACATCCTCGTCGTCGGCGTGGACACCCTCAGCCGCTTCACCGATTTCTCCGATCGCAGCGTTGCCGTACTCTTCGGCGACGGTGCGGGTGCCGTGATACTGAAGCGGACCGTCCCCGAAGAGAATAACATCCTGTTCACGAGGATGGGCGCGGACGGTTCCGGACGCTCCATGATCTCGGCGCCCGGCGGTCTGAATCGACCGCGCGGCACCCGGTCCAGCGTTCCCGGCGGCGACTACTTCGTCAAGATGGACGGCTCCAAGGTCTTCAAGATGGCCGTCACACGCATGCAGCAACTCGTCGAGGAAGCGTTATTGGTCTGCGGCCTGCGTCAGGAAGACATAGCACTGATCGTACCTCACCAGGCTAACCGCCGGATCCTCGCCACGGTCGCCGAAAAGATGTGTCTGCCGTCGAACAAGATGTACGTGAACATCGACCGCTTCGGCAACACCAGCGCCGCCAGCATCCCCATGGCCTACGATGAGGTGCGCCGGCAGGGGTTGATCAAACCCGGCGAACTCTTCATGCTGCTGGCCTTCGGTGCCGGTCTGACCTGGGGCAGCGCCATCATCCGCGAGCCACGCCATTATCACGACTAATTGCGCGGATCCACAGCCGGTCTTGGTCGTCCTTTTTTTACAACCCAACTCTTGCAATCGCGCTGCTGCTCTGTCACACTGAGAGCGTTCAAACCTGTAAACCGAGCTTCGACCGTACTGGGCGGGCTAACGCAGCCGTTGGCGACATTTCCAGACTGAGCCCCAGCGCGATCGGAAGCGGGTAGCAGCTCTACCCGCAAGAGGAACGACCATGAAACCGGAAGCGTCCGTCCGCTCTCCGAGGGACGATACCGGAGAGCGCAGCGTGCTCGTGGTGGACGACAATCCGATGGACCAACGCCTGGCCGGCCGCATCATCGAACGCGGCCTCGGGTGGCGCGTCATGTACGCTAACAATGGAAAACAAGCGCTCGCCTGTCTGGATACTTCGCTGCCCGACCTCATCCTTACCGACCTGTTCATGCCGGAAGTTGACGGCCTGGAGTTGGTCGATGCTGTGCGCAAGCGTTATCCCAGCATCCCCGTGATCCTCATGACCGGCCAGGGTAACGAAGAACTCGCCTTGCGCGCCCTGCGCCTTGGGGCGGCAAGCTACGTCCCCAAGAAGAACCTGGGCCGCACCCTCATCGAGACGCTCGAACAGGTATCCATCGCCTCGCGGTTCGGCAGACGCCGGCAGCAGCTGCTTACGCTCGTGACGAAGACAGCATCGACCTTCGTCCTGGAAAACGACCGAACGCTGATCCCGCCGCTGGTCTCGCTTCTGCAGGAGATGCTTGCCGGCATGCGCCTGGTGGACGACCGCGACCGGGTGCGCGTCGGTGTCGCCCTGGAAGAGGCATTGACCAACGCCCTGTATCACGGCAACCTCGGCGTCGATTCCGAACTGAAAGAGCGCGACGATTCGTTGTTCGCGCGCCTGGCCGAAGAACGGCGCACACAATCGCCTTATTGCGAGCGGCGCATTCATGTGCGAGCACAGGTCACGACGGCGGAAGCGACGATCAGTATCCGAGATGAGGGTTCCGGGTTCGATCCGTCGAAATTGCCGGACCCGACCGACCCGGCCAACCTCGAACGTCCTTGCGGCCGCGGTCTGCTGCTGATCCGCACGTTCATGGACGAGGTTCTCCACAACCCCACCGGCACGCAAATCACGATGGTCAAGCGGCGAAAGACGGCATCTTAGCCACACTGCGTACCCCTCTCCCCGGCTACTCTCCCCTCGCCCCGGTACTCCGGGGAGAGGGGTTGGGGGTGAGGGGAGAAGTGCCAGAACACTACTCAGTTGCTTTCCCCCTCACCCCCGACCCCTCTCCCCGGAGTACCGGGGCGAGGGGAGAAAAGAGGACAAACCCGATGCAGTTTCTCTCATGCGTACTTCTCTTCATCCCGTCGGTCGCCGCTGAAGACGCGATCTTTGAACCGGGTGCCAAACTCAAAGTCGAATCCGGCGAAGGCGCCGGCGGCGAAGGGCCGGCGTGGCACCCGAAGCTGGGCGTTCTGACCAGCGGCAACGGCCACATCTGCCAGCTCGATCGCGCGGGCAAGTCGCACATCTTCCGCAAAGACGCGGACACGAACGGCCTCCTCTTCGACGCACGGGGCCGATTGTTGGCTTGCGAACCCGGTTTGCGGCGCATCACGCGCACCGAACTCGACGGCAAGATCACCGTCCTCGCCGAGCACTTCGAGGGCAAACGGTTCAACGAACCGAACGACTTGACCGTCGATTCGCAAGGACGCATCTACTTCTCCGATCCGCGCTACGGCGACAAGGCGGGCAAGGACATGCTCGATGCGCAGGGCCGCACCATCGAAGGTGTGTATCGCATCGACGACGTGGGCAAGGTGGTGCGCGTCCTCGGCCGCGAAGTCGAACGGGCTAACGGCGTGCTGGTTTCACCCGACGATCGCTACCTATTCGTCGCCGACAATAACAACAACAACGCAGGCGGCGCCCGCAAGCTGTGGCGTTTCGATCTGCGCAAGGACGGCACGGTCGATGTGGCGAGCAAGAAAATGTTGTACGATTGGGGCACGGGCCGCGGACCGGACGGCGTCAAGCAGGATCAAAAGGGCCACCTGTACGTCGCCGCCGGGCTGAACAAGCCGAATCCGCCGTTTGAACCGGCCGAGGACAAGAAGGGTGGTATCTACGTGTTTAGCCCGGAGGGCAAGCTGCTGGCGTTTGTGTCGGTGCCGCGCGATGAGGTGACGAACTGCGCTTTCGGCGGCGACGACCTGAAGACGTTGTACATCACCGGCGGCGGTACACTCTACAGCATCCGCACGACGACACCCGGGCGCGTTGTGTTCCCGGCGATGAAATGAGTTTCGCCGCGAGGACTGAGCCAAAACAATTCCGCGGTGGAGGCAATCGCGACGCATGATCAAACTCTACAAACGCATCAATCGTGTCCTTCACTACCACGAAGCCTGGGCTGAGGGTTCCAAGATCATCGAGCATTGGGGCAAAGTTGGCGAGCGTGGCGAAACCGTTCACCGCAAAAGGAACAAGAAACTTAGCGAAGAGGAAGACCTAAAGCAGGTACTTTCTAAGCCGCTTTCCGAAGGCTACGAACCAATCGGCGAAGATGGTCACGCCGTCTTGATGATCGAATACCGTATCGACGGCATGGGGAACACAAAAGACTTGGATAAACGGCACGCTCTCGAAGATCGGATGAATGAAACGCTGGGCTGGATCGGACTCGGGCATTGCGATGGAGGGAGTATCGGATCGGGAACCATGGAGGTTTGCTGTTTTGTCGTAGATTTCAAAATCGCCAAGCGCGTCATCGGTAAGGATCTCAAGAACACGAAGTTCGCAGACTACTCTCGAATCTTCGACGAGCGAACCGCCGAACCTGGCGACGCTCCTGAGCCTGGAACAAAGGCGGCCGCACCAGGCCCTGAGATGTTGATGCCGCCATGGCTCATGTGTGAAGGGCTTGACCGCCAAGACGCAGATTGGCAAAGCGGAGAACCAGCCGAGTATCTCGCCAAATGGGTCGCTTGGTATAAAGATTTCCCTGCCGAGGGTCGAATTGCGTATGCAATGGCCTTTCGTGAGCCGAAAGGATGGTCCGGTTTCTACAATTCTCAAGCGAGATCGGAAAAACCATGAGGAAGCAGGTAACCCCTCGAATCAACGACTGCTGCTGCCCGGCCACCCGCATATGGCGCTTCGAGTCGTAATGTCTAACCCGCGTGAGCCGCCTGCTGCGCGTTGTAATTCGACGGTGGAGAGAGGAACCGATACCGTGCAAAAGGTCACCCCGTGTCTGTGGTTTGATGGACAGGCCGAACAGGCGGCAAGCTATTATGTCTCGCTGCTGCCGGAATCGCGGATCGACCGCCTGGTCCGGTCGCCTGCGGATACCCCGAGCGGCCCCGCCGGGATGGTCCTCGCCGTCGAGTTCACCCTGGCGGGCAGCAAGTTCCACGGACTGAACGGCGGACCGCAGTTCCCGTTCACCGAGGCAGTGTCGTTCCACATCGCCTGCGAAGATCAGGCGGAGGTGGACCGGCTCTGGGCGGCGTTGTCGGACGGAGGGTTGCCGGGGCAGTGCGGCTGGCTCAAGGACCGCTGGGGATTATCCTGGCAGATCGTGCCGATCCGGCTGTTCCAGCTGCTCGCCGATGCCGACCCGAACCGATCCCGGCGGGCGATGGAGGCGATGTTGAAAATGAGTAAACTCGTCATCGCGGAATTGGAACGTGCAGCCGATGGGGCGTAGGTGAAGGGACCGTCCGGCAGCACAGGGCAATCGTGCAAAGTGCTGACGGATGGGCGCGGCTCAGAACCGTGATCTCTTTGTGGAATTAGCCCTCAGGCCGACGGCGGCTCCTCCGGCGCGGGGGCTGGCGTCGATTCCGGCTCTTGGGGTGGCTGCTCAGCGGCCGTTTCCGCGGCTGCTGGTTCCTCCGGCTGCCTGGCCTTCGCTTCCCAGAAGGCGGCGAGTTCGGCGAAGGTGCCCAGCGGTGCCGCTCCGGCGAGGGCCTGCTGCGATAGGTTCGGCTTCGGCGGCGACTTCTTCGATTTGCGCTGCTGCTGTCCGGGTGCGGCGGCGTCCGTTGCGGCTGGCGGCGGAGTCGCTTCGGCGCTGCCCTGTTGCGGAGCGGGACCGCGACCCTGTCCGGGCCTGATGTGTCCACCGACGCGCGTCTGGCCGCGCGGCGGCAGCGATCGAGCGCCGCGCTGAGGCGGCCCACCCCGTTGGGGCCCGCCGCCGCCTTGACGCGGCGAACCGCCACGCGGTCTCTCGCCGCCCTGCTGTGCCGCTTCGCGCGGCGGTCCAGCCGGCCGCGGCGGCCGCGGTGCCTGTTGTTCTCTCCGCGGCGGAGCCTGATCGCGCTCGCCGCCCTCGGGACCTCTGCCGCCGCCACGCTCGCCGCCGCGTGGAGGCGGCCGGCGTTCCTGCGGCTTGCGCTCCGTGCCGGGCTTTATCATCGTCAGAGAGACGCGGTGCCGTTCCTTGTCCACCGCCAGCACCCACACATTTACCACGTCGCCGACGGCTGCCACTTCGTAAGGGCTTTTCACGTACCGATTCGCCATCTGACTGATGTGGACGAGGCCACTGTCCTTCAGCCCGATGTCGATGAACGCTCCGAAATCGACCACGTTCAGCACGGTTCCCTTCAGCTCCATGCCCGCTTGCAGGTCCTCCAGTTTGAGGATGCCCTTCTTGAAAACCGGCGGCGGCAGATCCTCACGCGGGTCGCGGCCGGGACGGGCCAGGGAATCGAGGATGTCATGCACGGTCGGCACCCCGGAATGGAGCCGAGCAGCCAGTTCCTCCAGGTTGACCGTGTTCAGCTTCGCGCGCAACTCGACGAGCTTCGGACGGTCGAGAAGGGCGTCCGGGCCGAAGCCGAGGTCGGCGAGGATCTGCGTCGCAATGCCGTAGCTTTCGGGATGGATCCACGTCCGATCGAACGGGTTGACGCCGTCGTTGAGCTTGAGAAAGCCGGCCGCCTGCGTGAAGCGGGCCTCGCCGATCCCGGGGACCTGCATGAGTTGATCGCGGCTCTTGAAGGGGCCGTTCGAGTTACGGTACTCGATCAAGTCCCGGGCCACGAGCTGATTCATGCCCGACACGTGCCGCAGCAGCGGCACGCTCGCCGTGTTCAGATCGACGCCGACCGTGTTGACGCACGACTCAATGACGCCCTCCAGCGACTCGCGCAGATGCTTCGGATTGACGTCGTGCTGATACAAACCGACGCCGACGTGCTGCGGATCGATCTTGACCAGCTCGGCGAGCGGATCTTGCAGCCGCCGGCCGATGGAGATGGTGCCGCGCAGCGTGGCGTCGAAGTCCGGGAACTCCTCGCGGCCGACCGGGCTGGCCGAGTAGACGCTGGCTCCGGCCTCATTGACGATGACATAGGCAAGGTCGGCCGGCGCATCCGGCAGCGGCGGCGCGGGCGGAGGGGGAGGAGTGCTGGGTGCTGAGGTCTCCGAAGATGGTGCATCGGGAGCGGGCGGCGTGGATGCGGCTTCTGGCGCTGGGACATCCCCTGGGGGAGTACTGGGTACTGAGTACTCAGTACTGACTACTGAAGAGTCGGGGCCGGTTGCTTCGGGCGCTGGCGATGAGACAGCCAACTCGGCCGGCGAGGCTGTGGCCTCAGCGGAAGGAGTACTGAGTACTGGGTACTGAGTACTCGGTACTGAGTTTTCGGTGCTGGGTGCTGGTGACTCGGGAGTCGCTCCAGTCGCGGCTTCTCCCGCAGTGGCTGCAGGCGCCGGCACTATCCCACTCCGCCGTGCCTCCAGCGCGGCGATGACTTCGGACACGATCTCTTCCGTCTCGCGGCAAGCGGTGCCGTTGCCGATGGCGATCACTGTGAGCTGGTGTTTGCGAACCAGCGTCTCGATGTGGGCCTTGGCGTCGTCTTTCCGATTCTGCGGCGGGTGGGGGAACATGACGCCGTGTTCGAGAAGGATGCCTGTCTCATCAAGAGCGGCGAGCTTGCAGCCAGTGCGGAAGCCGGGATCAATGGCCAGGACGCGCTTGCCGCGCAACGGCGGGGCCAGCAGCTTGCTGCGCAGGTTCCGCGCGAACACGTCCACGGCATGTTCCTCGGCACGGTGCGTCAGCTCTCGGCGGATCTCTCGTTCGAGGCTCGGCACCAACAGCCGGGCCAGGGCGTCCTCGGTCACCTTCTTGAGGAAGTCCCGATGCGGATGTGCCTCCAGAGCGGCGGCGCGCTGCGCGGCCAGTTCGCGCGCGGCAGCCATGCGGCTCTGATGCCCGTGGCCCTGGCTGTGCCCGTGATCGTGTCCCGGATGATCCGGTCCAGGTGCGGCACCGTCGGCGGGCGCACCGTCGGCAGCCGGCTCAACGACCTGGGGAACGGGCGCGGGCGGATCCGTGGCCGGCAGTGGCAGCGGCAGGTGATCCAATGCGTATTGAAAGCCGGCGGGGGCGTCCCAGTCCAGCTTGATCGTCAGCGCGTTTTCCTTCTCGCCACGGTTGATGGCCAGGATACGGTGCGGCGGAATGTGGCGCACCGGCTCGGTGAACTGGAAGTAATCCTTGAAATCCAGCCCCTGCCCTTCGGCCAGTTTCTCGCTCTTGTTGGTGCAGAGCTTGCCCGACTCCCACAGGACCATGCGCACCATGGCCCGCACGTCGGCCGCCTCGGCAACCAATTCGGCGAGGATGTGCTGGGCGCCGAGCAACACGTCCTCTGGCGTGGTCAGCTCCTTCTCGGGATTGACCATCGTCGGCAACACTTCGGCCAGGTTGGCGACAGCCGGCTCGCTGTTCCACAGGGCGAGCGCGAACGGTTCCAGCCCCTTCTCCCGCGCCGCGGTGGCCAGCGTCCGCTTCTTCGGCTTGTAGGGCAGGTACAGGTCCTCGAGCCGTTTCGGATGGTCGGCGGCAAGGATGGCAGCCCGCAACTCGTCGGTGAGTTTGTCCTGCGATTCGATGGTCTTGAGAATGGTCTGCTTGCGGTCGGCAAGATGGCGGAGCTGGGCGACGCGATCCTGGATGATGCGCAGCACCTGCTCGTCCAGCCCACCCGTGCGCTCTTTGCGATAGCGCGTGATAAACGGGATGGTGTTGGCCTCGTCGAGGAGTTGAACGACCGCCTCGACTTGCACCTTGCGGATCTGGAGATCCTGCGCGATGCGGGAGAGGTCGAGATGGCCGAGTTCCCCTTGTGGCATGGGAGCGGTCTGCATGGTGATTGTCGTAGTAGGTCCCCGCCCTTGGGGGAGGATTAACGGTCCTTGTCGCCGGTCCGGCATCGGGGGGCGGCGCGCGCGTGTCGCCCCTGACGGCAAGGGGACCAGGGATAAGCTGGTCTGATCGTGGTAATCTAGCGCCGGCGGAGGGGCGTGTCAAGATGCCTGGAGGCCGGCGGGGATAAACCCGCCGCTGCCGGCTTTGCGGCTAAACTGCCTGGAGGACGAATTTTCAATTCGTCCGGCTCATGGACGAATTGAAAATTCGTCCTCCAGGCAGTTTAGCCGCGAAGCCCGCCGCTCACCGGATCAGGACTTCCAGCGGTTTTCGAGAAACCAGCGACCGCCGATCCTGCGGAAGAACACGATGCGTTCTTTCATGTCCTTGAGCCGGACGCTCGCCCGATCGACCTCAATCGTCCAGTCGCCGTCCTTGAGAAAGCGGCCGAGCAACTTACTCGTTGAGGCATTGAACTGGATGGCGGTGTCTTCGACTTGCTCCGCGAACCGGCCGCCATAGAGCCGCTTGACGCGCTCGTCGATGAATTCCGGGTCGGCGAGCTGGGCCGCGAGGTAGTCGAAACGCTTGTTCTCGACGGCTTTCAGCACCGAGGCGAGCGTCTCCTTCGGTGTCGCCTGCGGATAGGTCTTCGAATCGAGGGCTATACCATGGCGCGGACTGTCCGCTCGCGCCGGACCGGCAAGGAAGATCAGCAGCACCACGAAAGACGAACGCATGGCATGGCCCTCTTTGCTAAGCCGCAAGCGGCGAAGACGGTTCCTCGCCATCGTATCCGACGCGCGGCGACAAGCAACGGGCGGGTGGGTATCATGATGGTAGGCCAACGCGGAAAGAGATAGGCGACACAAGAAATTGAGATCGCACAGTGCCACAGGATAGCGACATCGCCGATGATCTTATCTCGGGCAGTTTGAAGCGATCCAAGTCCTATCACCAGGACTACGGCAACAAGACGTATAAAGAGATCAAGGAATTGGCCACCGCCTTCCCTCCGGATCAGAAGGCCCGCCAGATGAAGAAGTTGATCGATCAAGCGGAACGGCTGCGGCAAAAAGGGAAGGGGCGTCGATCATGAAGAACATACGTCCGTTGAAGCAAAAGCTTGCCGAGATCGCTCGGCTTCGGCAGGAAGAGAAAATCGACCAAGCATTCAATGAAGTGGACCAACTGTTGAAATCATGGCCGGGGAATCCGCAGCTATACATCCTGTGGGCCGACCTTGTGCAACTCCAGGAGCAACCCGGTCCGAGTCTCGAAGAGGCAAAGAAAGCGTTGCAAACCGCGGCGGATCTCGACAAGAATTCAGCAGCTGGCCTGATCGAGCTTGGCTATTTCCTCGATAACGTGGAAGACGATCCCCACGGGGCATCCAAGGCATTTTCCGAAGCCGTGGCGACGTCTCGGCGTCTGCTGATCGACGGGTTGCTCGGGAAGGCGCGGGCATTGCTCCAACTGAACAAACGAGAGGAATCGCTGCGGTGCGTGTTAGAGGCGCTGTACCTTTCCGAAGTTGGCGATGCGATGAGGAAACGGAAGCCGAATGGGCCTGCTCCGGACATCCTGTTGCGCGACCCGAGTGGACGAATCCTGGGGTTCCAATTGAACGGGCCGTTTGCAACACAAATCGAGGAGATCGTCAAGGAAATGCTCCCGACACGTTCCGCCTAATTCTGACTGTTTCGGGCATTGAATGCGGCGGCTGACTGGAGTTATTCAATCATGCCAGGCAACTCCTTCGGCGAACGATTCCGCGTTACCACGGCCGGTGTCAGCCACGGTCCCGGCTACCTCTGCATCATCGACGGCTGCCCGCCCGGCTTGCCGTTGAGCGAAGACGATCTCCTGCCCGATCTGCGCCGCCGCCGGCCCGGTCAGTCGAAGATCGTGACGCAGCGGAACGAAGAAGACTATCCCGAAATCTGGTCCGGCGTCTTCGAGGGCGTCACCGACGGCACGCCCATCGGCATCCTGTTTCGCAACAGCGACCAGCGCAGCGGCGATTACGGCGACATCAAGAACAAGTATCGTCCGGGACACGCCGACTTCACCTTCGACGCCAAATTCGGCGTGCGCGACTATCGCGGCGGCGGTCGATCCAGCGCCCGTGAGACGGTCTGTCGGGTTGCGGCTGGTGCCGTCGCCAAGAAGTTGCTCGCCCAGATTGGTGTCCGCGTCCTCGGCTACGTCAAGCAGATCGGTCCCGTGATCGCCGAGATTGCCGATCCGACTTCGGTGACGCTGGAGCAGGTCGAAGCGACGCCGGTGCGCTGTCCCGACCCGGCGGCGGCGGCACGCATGATCGCGTTGATCGAGGAGGTGCGCAAGGACCAGGACTCGATCGGCGGCGTTAGCGAGCTGGTGGCGGTGGGTGTGCCGGCAGGGTTGGGCGAGCCGATCTTCGACAAGCTCAAGGCGGACCTGGCGAAGGCGCTGTTATCGCTGCCGGCGGTGATGGCGTTTGAGTACGGCGCCGGTTTCGGCGTGGCGACGCTGCGCGGCAGCCAGAACAATGATGCGTTCATCCCTATTCCCCCCTCGCCCCTCCGGGGAGAGCGGTCGGGGGTGAGGGGTACGCCGCGCCAAATCGGCACCGCGACGAACCGGCACGGCGGGATGCTCGGCGGCATTAGCAGCGGCGAGCCGATTGTGTGTCGTGTCGCCATCAAACCAACGAGCAGCCTGCCGCGACCGCAGCCGACGGTGACGCGCGACGCCGAGCCGACGGAAATTGCGACGCGCGGCCGGCACGATCCATGTCTGCTGCCGCGCTTCGTGCCGATGGGCGAGGCGATGCTGGCGTTGGTGTTAGCGGACCACTGGCTGCGCTGGCGCGCACAATGCGGTTGATGCCGAATCCGCACGAAATACAAGCGGCGAGCGTGCTGCCGCATTTAACGTATCCATCGTGTCGTGGAGCGCCGGATGAGATCGTTTCCGATGAAGGCTCCCTCGGGAGATCGCCGAAGCGAGAGAGGCGATGTAGAGTTGGGCTGGCAGGACGAACGGTGAATCGCACCCCGAGACACGAGGCGAGCCATGTGGCGCAGGATTCGGCAACTCAGTGGAATGGCCCTGTTGTCCGTCAGCTTCGGTTGTCAACACCCCAAACCGCTGACCAACACGAAGCCGCCGCCCGATCCGCTGCTGATGAGCAAGAAGCCGATCGAGGGCCGACCGACGTCTTACGGGACGACGAGCACTTCCTGGCGGCAACCAGAAGCGCCGGACAGCCCGGTGCGCGATGCCGTCGTTCAGCAACCGAACCTCGGCCGGCCCGTGGTGGTAGGATACAGTCCGCCCGAAGATACCGGCGTCAGCATAGGCAAACCGCGCTGATTTATCACACGAAACATCTACCCGATCAGGACCCGATCGGCGTGATCTGACAGGTGCTGTTGTCGTGCCCCGGCTGCTTGACCACATCCATAACCGAGGCAAGCGCGCTGCCGGTCGACCCTTGCCTGCATCGCGAAATCCTGTACATTCATGGGAAGACTCAGTAGTCATCCTCCGCAACTAAGGGACCGAACTGTGCAATCTCGATCTTCCGCGCGCATGCAGCGCTGCTTCGTGCTTCTTGGCGCGCTCGCAGTAATCGGCTGCGGGCGCAGAAAAAGGCCCTGGATCTCAACAACGCCGCCAGCGCGGCGAGCAAACGGCTCGAAAACGCGGGCCAGGAGTTCGGCAAGGCGGCCGGCCAGGCTCTCACGTCAAACGTTCCCAACATCGCTGAGGTACAAAGACAGTACGACAACATGATTTCCGTAGTGGACCAGGCCCAGCGCGAAGCCAACGAGATGAAGACCGAGGGAATCCCCGGCGCTGCGGACTTTAAGGCCGTCTACCTCACGTTCCTCAATTCACAGGACACAATCCTGAAAAACGAGTTCAAAGAGGTCGTCGACATTTTGAAGGACCGCACCTTGGCTCCCGTGATACGGCAGGAACGGTTCCAAGCGATCCTGCAGCGCACGGCGCAGAAGGAACAGGTTTCGTTGCCCGCCCTGCAAGCGGCCCAGCGCGAGTTTGGGAAGAAGAACAACTTCCGGGTGCCGTAATGCGCTAATGAGCCGCGACCGACAGGGAGCGGTTCCTGACTCCCTGTCGGTCGCGGCTCGTTACGCGCATCACGGCACCATCGGCGTGACGTAGCAGATGCCGTTGTCGTGCCCCGTCACCAGCGCCTTGCCGTCCGGCGTGAACGTTACACAGTACGCCCCGAACGCCTTCAGCTTCTTCGCCATCGTCGTCTTGCCGTCGGCCAGGTTCCACACCTTGACGTAGCCCGCATAACCGCTCGTCGCCAGCAGCTTGCCGTCGCGCGAAAACGCCATGCCGTACAGGTCGTCCTCCGTCGGGCCAAATTTCTTCACCTCGTTGCCGGAGGCCACGTCGAAGACGCGCACGTAGCGATCGTGGCCGATGGAAACGACTTGCTTGCCGTCCGGCGTGAACAACGCTCCCGTTATCGCGGCAGGTGGTAATACGGCAGCTGGCTTTTTGGGGTCCACCGCTCCCGCCGTGGGTTTCAGCGTCTTCAATTCCTTCTGACCGGCCACGTCCCAAACCTTTATAGTCGCGTCGGCCCTGCCTGAGACGAGCAACTTGCCGTCGGGGCTGAAGGCGACGCTGTAGACGGAATTGCCGTGAGCGCCGAGGTTCTTGACTTCCTTGCCGTCGGCCGGGTTCCACAGCCGCACCGACTTGTCGGCGCTGCCGGAGGCGAGCAGTTTGCCGTCGGGGCTGAAGGCGACGCTGTCCACGATGCCGGTGTGGCCCTTGATCTCGCGCCGATCGGTTTGCCGTCGGCAACATTCCAGAGCCGGATGGTCTCATCGTGGCTCGACGAGGCGAGGATGGTGCCGTCCTTGTTGAAGGCGACGCAGTAGACGGGGCCGGTGTGGCCGTTGAGCGTCTTGAGCTCCTTGCCGGTGGCGAAGTCCCAGACTTTGACGCTGGTTATCGAAGCCGGCGGTGGCCAGCAGCTTGCCGTCGGGGCTGAAGGCGACGCTGTAGACGAGGGCGGTGATGGCCCTTCAACTCGGTGGGCATCTGGGCGGCGACGTTGATGACGAACCCAGAAGTGAGACAGTCCAGCGACTACGCGAATGCACGGATGGAGACACTTCGGCGGATAGTTCGTTTAGTCGCGAGCTTTGCGGCTTTCATTAGCGCTCGCAAAAGTTCGCGGCTATACGTGGATACGTTCACTCCTCCGCGTCCGGCGCGAAGCCGCGGCGCAGGGTATTCTCCGTGATAGTCCGCGGCAGCACGAATTGCAACAGATAATCCGGCCCGCCCGCCTTGGAGCCGATGCCCGACAGCTTGAAGCCGCCGAACGGCTGCCGGTCGACCAGCGCCCCGGTGATCTTGCGGTTGATGTAGAGATTGCCGACGCGGAACTCGCGCTTCACCCGCGCGATGTTCTCCGGGCTGCGCGAGATAGAGGCCGCCGGTCAGCGCGTAGTTCGTGCCGTTGGCGATCTCCAGCGCGTGCGTCAGATCGCGCGCCTTCAGCACCGCCAGCACCGGGCCGAAGATCTCTTCCTGGGCCAGCGTCGACTGTCGGCGACACGTCGGCGAAGATGTGCGGCGCCGACGTAATAGCCCTTCGTCCGCCAGCGGCCCGACGTCGCCGGCGTAGGCCAGCCTGCGCCTCGCCGTTTGCCCGCTCGATGGTCGTCGCAGGATGCGCCGGTGCGCCTCGGCGTCGATGACCGGGCCGACGCGCGCAGCCGGGATCCTCCGCCGGCGCGACCTTCAGGCTGCGCGTCGCCTCGACCAGCCGGTCCAGGAACGCGTCGTACAGCGCTTCCAGCACGATGACCCGGCAGCAGGCCGAGCACTTCTGGCCCTGCGTAGCCGAAGGCGCTGCCAGACGACGCCGTGGACCGCCTCGTCGAGGTCGGCGTCGTCGTCGACGATGATCGCGTTCTTGCCGCCCATCTCGGCGATGACGCGCTTGACGTGGTCCTGGCCCGCGCAGGCATCTCGGCCGCCTGCGCGGTTGATCGCGCAGGCCGACGCCGCGCGAGCCGGTGAAGGCGATCAGCGCCACGTCGGGATGGCTGACCAGCGTCGGGCCGATCTCCTCGCCGACGCCGGGCAGATAGTTGACGACGCCGGGCGGCAAGCCGGCTTCCTGGAAGACCTCCATCAGCTTGGCGCCGATGACCGACGACTGCTCGGCCGGCTTCATGACGACGGTGTTGCCGGTGACGAGGGCCGCCGTGGTCATGCCGCAGAGGATCGCCAGCGGGAAGTTCCACGGCGCGATGACGACGGCGACGCCGCGCGGCTCGTAGAAGTAGGCGTTGTCCTCGCCGGGCACGTTGCGATGCCGCGGCTCGGCCAGGCGGAGCATCTCGCGGGCGTAGTAGTCGCAGAAGTCGATGGCCTCGGCGACGTCGGCATCGGCCTCGCGCCACGGCTTGCCGCACTCGTAGACCTGCCAGGCCGCCAGCTCGAAGCGCCGCCGCCGCATGACTGTCCGCCGCGCGGAACAGGCAGCTCGGCTCGTTCTGGCCGGCTGCGTGTCGCGCCAGGCCGGGAAACGCCGCCTTCGCCGCCGCGACCGCCTGCTTCGCCTGCTCCACCGTCGGCCCGGCCGCAACTGGCCGACGACCTGCCGCTGTGTGCGACGGATTGACCGAGTCGAGCGTCGCGGTCGTCGGCATCGCGCTGGCCGTCGATGACCAGCGGATAGGTGCGGCCGAGCTGTCCGGCGACCTCGCTCAGCGCGGCCTGCATCGCCTGCGCGGGCGTCGTCGCGGCTGAAGTCGGTGAGCGGCTCCATTGTCGAAGCGGCGAACCGGAGCCGGACGCGTGACGCGGAGCGACGTGGGCCGCTCTGCGCTTACGCGTTCCGGCTCGCCGCTGTTTGTGCAGCGGGTTCATGAGCAATTGCTCCTCCGGCAACGTGTTCGGTGAAGCTGGCCCGCAGGAACGATTCGTTGGCGGTGTTTTCCAGCAGCCGGCGCACCAGGTACGCCATGCCCGGCAGCAGTTCGCCGTAGGGCGTGTAGACGCGCACGCGCTGGCCCATGCGACACCAGCACGTCCTTGATCGGATCGGCCATGCCGTAGAGCATCTGGATCTCGAACGCGCGCGGCGGCAGGCCCAGCACTGTCGGCCAGGGCCAGCGCATGGGCCAGGCTGCGGACGTTGTGGCTGCCGAACGCCGGCCGCAGCCAGTGGCGATTCTCCAGCAGAAAGCGCGTCAGCTTCTCGTAGTTGGCGTCGGTCTCCCACTTGTGCGCGCAAGACCGGGACCGGCCAGCCCTGCTGGGCGGCGAGGATCGTCTCGTAATCCCAGTACGCGCCCTTGACCAGCCGCACCCAGACCGGCGTGCCGCGCCGCTCGCGCCCAGTCGGCAAGCTCGACGCAGGTCGCTCCGCAGTGTCGCGCAGATAGGCCTGGATGGCGATGCCGACGTCGGGCCAGTCGCGGAACTCGTCTTCGTCCAGCACTCGCGGAAGATGTGCAGCGTCAGGTCCTTGAAGGCGTACTGCTCCATGTCGAAGTTGACGAAGGCCCGATGCTCGCGGGCCGCGCGCAGGATCGGCCGCAGCCGGGCACGGCACCGCCGGCTGGTGCCGTCCGGGTCGATCGGGTCGAACTGGCTGTAGAGCGACGACAGCTTGACCGAGACGTTGACGCGCGGCAGCGGGCCCTCGTCGTCGCGGTCGATCAGGTCGTTCGGCTCGGCCAGGCGTTGACCGTCTCGCTCAGGCCGGCGATCAGGTCGAGGTATTCGTCGCTGCGATGCGCTCGGCCTCGACCTCGGTGATGGTCGCCTCGCCGAGCAGATCGACGGTGAAGGCCAGCGAGCGGCCGGCGCATGCCGGGCGATGGCGCTGCAGCGCTTCGTCGAGGTTGGAGCCGGCGATGAATTGCGGGCCAAGCCGCTCGCGCCGAGCGATGCGCCACGTCCGGCGAGCAGCCTTGCCGAGCAGGCCGTGGCTGGGCAACCAGCGCAGGCCGAGCGTCAGCCAGCCCGGCAGACGGTCGCCGTGCTTGGCCGAAGTATTCGCGCAGATGGCGGGTGATGTCGGCCGGCGTGCGCAGCAGCGGCAGCACGTCGACGAAGCGAAACAGCTGGACCTTGACCGCCTCGTCGCCCATGCTCCATTCCATGAGGCGGTCGTCCCACCACGCCGGGCTGAACGGCAGCGGCGCGGTGCGGTCGAGCCGGGCGAAGATCTCGCGGCCGTAGCGGACGGTCAGCGTTTCGAGTCGGCGGCGTCCGATTCCACATCGTTGGCCGCAATCGTCGGCGGCTTCGATCAGCTCGCGTACGCGGCTGCCAGCGGTCTCAAGACCTTGTCGCCGGCATCTTGCCGGCCCGTGCCGACAGGACATCGGCGGTCGGTGATCTGCAATCTGGCTAACCGACGGCATCCTGCGTAAGATCATGTCCCGCATCGGGCGCAGATACCAGGCACGGACGGAACGCCGCATGAGCGACATTCACCATCGGCAAATTCCAGGTCGTCGGCCACGCTCGGCACCGGCGCCCACAGCAGCATCCTGCACATCCGCCGCAGCGCCGACAGCAAGCACTACGCCCTCAAGGTCGTGCCCATCGACGAGCCCGCGACGACCAGAAATTCCTCGAGCAGGCCCAGCACGAGTTCCACGTCGGCCAGATGCTCGACCACCCCAACCTGATCAAGGTCTACGCCCTGGAGACGGTCACGCGACTGGCTGTTCCGCGTCCGCAAGGTCCATCTGCTGATCGAGTACGTCAACGGCAAGACGCTGGACACCTGTCCGCGCCTCGCCGCTGCCGCAGCTGGTGCAGGTCTTCAAGGCGGTCGCCGACGGCCTGGTCCACATGCACCGCCGCAGGTCTACCACGCCGACCTGAAGCCGAACAACATCATGCTCAGCCGGGCCGGCGACGTGAAGATCATCGACTACGGCCTGGCCTGGATCAAGGGCGAAGGCAAGGACCGCATCCAGGGCACGCCGGAGTACATGGCCCCGGAGCAGGGCCGCAAGAAGCTCGTCAACGAAAAGCACCGACATCTACAACTTCGGCGCGACCATGTATCGCATGGTGACGTGGCGCCTGCCGCCGAGCGCCGCCCCGCAAGAAGGCGGCGCTGCCGCTCGACGCCAAGACGTTCGGCCGCATGCTCAAGCCGGTGAACGAGTTCACGCCGACGGCTCCCCGCACCCTGTGCGATCTGATTCATCACTGCTGGCGTTCCTGCCCGACAATCGGCCCGAGCGCATGAGCGCCGTCCAGACTGAACTCGACGGACTGGTGGGGAGCTGGTGCAGTCGCCGGACGAGAGGCTGGAAGCGATTGAGTGGGAGTAATGCGGTCTTTCGTTTAGCCGCGAGCTTTTGCGAGCGCTTTTTCAAACGCGCTCGCAAAAGCTCGCGGCCAAACGAGCGGAGTCATCGCGATGGCCGAATACAAGGACCGCGAACATTACATTCCGCTGCGCCGCAGCGATCTCGTCCGCTTGCTGTGCCAGGACAAGGGGCTGCCGGTCACGGATCGCGAGCCCTTCCGTCAGTTCTGCCCAGCTGGTCGCCGCCATCTTCCACTTCGAGTACCAGCAGCAGCTCGAAGAGCTGAAGGACGCCTACGCGCCCTTCGATCCCGATTCGGAGACGAAGCCGTTGCAGCCGTTGCGGCCGGAAGAGCGGCAGGAAAAGCTCGATCGAACCTTCGACTCGTTTGTACGCCTGATGGAGCGGGCGAACTTCAAGCGGATGACCTGGAAGGACGTCGAAGCGGCGATGGCGGGCGGCGCCAGCGACTGGGGCATCAACATGGAAGTGGACCGCAATCTCTTCGAGCGGCTGGAGATCTTCCAGCGCGGCGACGTGATCGGCACTCGGACGCGCCGCCGCATGAGCGGGCTGTGGCGGTTGGAAGAAGTCAAGGTGCCGATCTACCGTCGTCTCGTGTTCATGGTGAAACTGCGGCCGCACAAGCGTCTGCCCGCGCACGTCGACACCTCGTCCATCTATCTCAAGGCGTTCAAGGACGTTCCCAAGCTCGACCTGGAGATGTTGCTGCCGGGCGCCCGGATGGAGACGCCGAAGTTTCAACGGTTGAAAATGGGCGGCTCGCTGCTGTCCGGGCTGGCCTTTCTCCTGTGGAAAATCTGGGCGGAACTGCTTGAACTGGTTGACAAGTTTGTCCTCGGCCAGGGTGGACTGATCTGGGCGCCAATCGCCGCCCTGTTCGGCTACGGCTACAAGCAATACTACGGCTACTCGACCATGCGGCAGACCTACCATTTGCTGCTGGCGGAGAGCCTGTACTATCAGAACCTCGACAACAACGCCGGCGTCCTGACCCGCCTGCTGGACGAGGCCGAGGAGCAGGAGTGCCGCGAGGTGCTGCTGGGCTACTACTTCCTGTGGCGCTACGCACCACCGCAGGGCTGGCTAGCCGAGCAGCTCGACGACTACATCGAGTTGTACCTGGAAGGAGCGGCGAAACTCAAGGTCGATTTCGAGATCGGCGACGCGCTGGAAAAGTTGGAACGGCTGAAACTGGTGCGCGAAGGACGGGACCAGTATCGAGCCGTGCCGCTGGCCAAGGCACTGGAGATGCTCGATTGGACGTGGGATAATTACTTCAAGTTCAACAACCCGGAATCGGAGGAGCCGCCGGTTCTGTGAACGAGTCACGGGCCAACATGGACCACGGTCGTCCCCTCCGACAGACGAGCGTGACGGCGGTGAATGGTTTGCGCTATCATGACGGCGGGAAGAGGTCGCTGGTGATGGTAGGCTGCATGCGGTAGTGGAGGCGCACACGGTGAATCAGGTCCAGTTGCGGCAGCTGGCGGAGGACCGAATTCTCGATGCGCTCGCACTTATCAATGGGGGACGCTGGTCGTACGGCTACTAGGTTGCCGGGTACACTGTTGAGTGTGCGTTGAAGTCCTGCCTGCTAGCGCGAATGGTCCACACGGGTTGGGTGTTCAAGGAGAAGGTGAAGATCGACGAGTGCTTGACGCATGAGTTTGACAAGCTAATCCAGCTTGCCGGTATGCGCGATTTGCTGAACGCCAAGCTGCAGGAGAGTGCCGCGGCCGGCGGCGAGTTCGTCGCCAACTGGGACACGGTCGGCCTATGGAAGGTTACGAGCCGCTATGAGACGAAAACAGAGCCCGAAGCCCGGGCCCTCTACGCCGCGATCACCGACAATCAGCACGGGGTGCTGTTATGGATCAAGAATTACTGGTAGAGCGTATCGACGACGGGCACAAGCTGATCATCGAACTGTTGCGTGACGGCTTCGACGTGACTGCTGCCTTCTGGGTGCGGACTAGCGAGGATGGGACCTGGCTACTCTACATCAATTCGGAAACGGTAGACGTCAAGAAGGTCTCCGAAGCCTACCGGCGGGTGTACGCCTGCCTCAACCGGCTGGGGCCGTCGTCCGTTGCCCCGTCGGAGGTAAAGCTGATCAACCCATCGAACCCAATCTCCGTGGCCGCCGTGTTGGTGCGCGACCGCTACCCGGGCAGGATGCCGACGCGGTTCCAAGGTAAACGGCTCGGCCCGATGGCCGTGGACGAGGTATACATTTACCCGCGGGAACGCTGGTTCAAGGGGTTCGAGGACACTAAGAAACATTTCCCATCGGCCGAGATTCTCACGCTCCCCATTCTATCGAAGGACGTGTTCACGGAGGCCGCACGCCGGCTAATCGGCCACATCAATGCATCGACGTTTGAAGGTAGGGTGCCGGGCACGGTGTACTTCTTGGGCCCGCAGGGAAGCAGCGGCAAGGCCCTCGGGGAGCTTCTGTTCATCTACCGGCCAGAGGGCTGGAATACACTGTTTCGGGCGGATACCAACTCTTGGCAAGAAGTTGTCCATGTCCAGACAGGAGAGAAGCTCTACCAGACGGCAGACTTCGGGCCGCTACAGGCCATGAAATCCGAGCAACAGCCGGCAGCCCGTGTACTGGATATCATCAAAAAACTGATGGAAGAAGGAGGGCACTACCTCAAGATCCCGCCTGACCCCACGCCGATTTACAGCATCCCTTACACTCCCGCGCCCTCCGCTGAAGAGGAGGCTCCCACGACGATCGACTGGGAGACGATTCGCAGAATTATGGAGGCGGGTGGCACGATCGAGGTGAAACGAGCGGCGGCAAAGGCAAACGAGTGAAGTCGCCCATCGCAGGGCTGGCTGGCCGAGCAGCACGACGACTATATCGAGCTGTACCTGGAAGGAGCGGCGAAGCTAAAGGTCGATTTCGAAATCGGTGACGCTCTTGCGAAGCTGGAACGGCTGAAGCTGGTGCGCAAGGACGGGACCATGTACCGGGCCGTGCCGCTGGCCAAGGCGCTGGAGATGCTCGATTGGACGTGGGATAATTACTTCAAGTTCAACAACCCGCAGCCGGAGCAGCCACCGATTCGGTGAAGCATAGTCCAAGTACGAGGAACTTGTCTGATAGGGCTGAGTTCCGGTGGCACGCTCTGAGATAATCCGGAGGGTACGCTGCTGAACCGCCGCCCAGTGTTCACGATTCCGGGACCACACCCGTTTGGTGGGATGGCCGACTTCCCACATTCTATTCATTCAGCGCCGCCGCCAGCGATCGGGCCAGTTCCACCACTTCACCGATAATCGCATCCATCGACTTCCCCGCTGGCTCCAGTTTCCGCACCAGCGCACTGCCGACGATCACTCCGTCGGCAACCGGCAGCAGCATTCGGACGTGTTCCGGTTTGCTGACGCCGAAGCCAACGCACAAGGGTAGTGCCGTCTGCTTCCGCAGCCACGCCAGTTGTTCGAGCAATTCATCCGGCAGCCGATCGCGCTCGCCGGTGATGCCGGCAATGCTGACGCAGTAGACGAAGCCGGTCGAGCGTTTGACGATCTCGGCGGCGCGCGTCCCGGCGTTGTCGGCGTCACGAGCTGGATCAGCTTGAAATCGCGCGCGGCGGCCAAGCGCGCTAAAGCATCTGATTCCTCGTAAGGCAGGTCCGGCACGATGGCCCCGGAGAAGCCGGCTGCCTTCGCCTGGTCGAGGAACTTTTCGACTCCGCGCCGGTGGATGAGACTGTACGAGGTCATGGCGACAAGCGGCACCGCCCCGTTCGCAAATTCAGGAGTATCGGCGATGGCGCGCGTGCAGGTGAAGACGTCGTCGAGGCGCAAACCGCGGTCCAGGGCGCGCGTGTACGACGCCTGAATGACCGGTCCATCGGCGATGGGATCGCTGTACGGAAAGCCGATCTCCAGCATCGATGCTCCATGCGCGGCAAGAGCGCGGGCCACGCGAACTGTCGCACTGATGTCCGGATCGCCCGCGGTCAGGAACGGAATGAACGCCTTGCGCTTCTGGGACCGCAGACGCTGAAACTGGGTGTCGATTGGGTTCATCGGAATGATACGAAACGCCGCTTGCGGCTTAGCATATTCTTGCTAAGCCGCAAGCGGCGAACAGTTAAATCTCTTCGCCGCTAAGCTGCGCCACCTCGTGGCAATCCTTGTCGCCGCGGCCGCTGAAGCAGACCACGACGACGTCGTCCTGCGACCGTTTCGCCGCGATGCGCATCGCCTCGACGACGGCGTGGGCCGTCTCCAGGGCCGGAAGGACGCCCTCCAGCCGCGAGCAGAAGTAGAAGCCGTCCAGCGCTTCCTTGTCGTTGATGCTGGTGTAGCGAACGCGGCCGGTGTCTTTCCAGTGGCTGTGCTCGGGGCCGACGCCGGGATAGTCGAGGCCGGCCGAGACCGAATGCACCGCGGCGGTCTGGCCGTCGGCGTCCTGGAGAACGTAGCTGAAGGTGCCGTGCAGCACGCCGGGCTGGCCGTGGCTGAGCGTGGCGGCGTGGTTGCCGGGCGTCGGGCCGCGGCCGCCGGCCTCGACGCCGACGAGTTGCACTCCCGGTGTCGGCGACGAACGGATAGAACATGCCGGCCGAGTTGCTGCCGCCGCCGACGCAGGCCACAACGACGTCCGGCAGCCGGCCTACTTGCTCCAGGCATTGTGCTTTCGTCTCCGTGCCGATGACCGACTGGAAATCGCGCACGATCCGCGGAAACGGGTGCGGTCCGACGACGCTGCCGAGGATGTAGTGCGTCGTTCGCACCGTGGACATCCAATCTCTCAGAGCGTCGTTGATGGCGTCGCGCAGCGTCCGGCTGCCGGTCTTGACGCTGACGACCTCGCTGCCGAGGCCTTCATCTTGAAGACGTTGAGCTTCTGGCGGCGCACGTCCTCCTCGCCCATGTAGACGGTGCAGGTCAGGCCGAACAGGGCGGCGGCGGTGGCGCTGGCGACGCCGTGCTGGCCGGCGCCCGTCTCGGCGATGATGCGCGGCTTGCCCATGCGCGGGCCAGAAGCGCCTGGCCAATGCAGTTGTTGATCTTGTGGGCACCCGTGTGGTTCAGGTCTTCGCGCTTGAGGAAGATGCGCGCCCCGCCGGCCTGTTTGGTGAGCCGTTCGGCGAAGTAGAGCGGCGACGGCCGGCCGACATAGGTGCGCAGGTAGTGGTGGAACTGCTTCTGGAACTCGGCGTCGTCGCGGGCCTGGTCGTAGCATTCGTTCAGTTGCCGCAGCGCTTCCATGAGCGTTTCGGGGACGTAACGCCCGCCATATGGGCCGAAGCGGCCGTGGACGTCGGGGATGCTGGCGGCAGGCGCGGACATGAACGCTCTCACTATGTCGGCAGGGCAGAGTTCAACGTAGATGAGGCGGTGGAGCGGGTCAAGGCTGAGAACCAGACCATTGACCGTATGCCGTGAACGGGGATAATGGCGTGAGTCGATGCGCGTGGAATGAGTGATGCCGTCGTTGTCGCTGCTGAGATGGTTTGAGGAACGCGCCGCTTCTCTGGACGAGATGGAGCGGGCGCATCGAGCGCTGCGCGGTTCCGGACCAGGCGTACGCGCGGCGACGCTGCAGATCAACCAGGCGTATACGATGATGCTGTCGGGGCAGTTTCAGGGGTACTGCCGTGATTTTCACGAGGAGTGTGCCGACCATTTGGTCCGGTCGATTGCAGATCGCAGTCTGCTCGAGATGGTCACGCAAAACCTGGCCTTTGCGCGAAAGTTGGATCGGGGGAACCCGACTCCCGGCAACATAGGTTCCGACTTCGATCGCTTTCGCATCGGTTTTTGGCCGATGGTTCTTGCACATCGCTCCCAAAACCTGGCACGGAAGGCCGCAATCGTGGAGTTGAACGACTGGCGAAATGCCATCGCCCACCAGGATTTCGTACCGGCAATGCTCATTGCGGGGCGGCCGCACTTGCAACTTGGTCAGGTGCAAGGGTGGCGCGGCGCGAGCGATGGTCTGGCCCGATCCTTTGACGAAGTCATGCGGATTTTCATCCAGAGCCGAACGGGAACTGTTCCCTGGTGAAATGGAGGTGCGTTCATGAGCCGACAACGTCCGAAGTCTCCCCCGCCGAAGTTTCGTGTGGGCGACCGCGTCCGGATGAAGACTTTCTACGGGGAAAAAGTGTTCATCATCGTAGAGGACCGGGGCATCATTCTTCCAGGACAACGCCGTGTCTTCGCAATCAAGGATGAGGAAGGCATCGACGACTTCTTCGATTTTCCCGAAGAGGGTCTGGAGGCGATCCCCGACAAGGCCGCCTCGAATCAAGCGTGAATTCCACGCCGCAGATTTCTCACAAGGAGACAACATGCGTCTAACCCGTTTCTTCCCGCTCGCCGCTCTGGCCGCGAGCCTCCTCTGCACCACCGCGGTGCGCGCTGACGTCAAACTGCCGGCCCTGTTCAGCGACGGCATGGTGCTACAGCGCGGTGTGGACTGCGCCGTCTGGGGCCAAGCCGACCCCGGGCAGTTTGTTGAAGTGTCTTTCACGGACGGCTTATTCGGCACCAAGATCAGGGTTGTTGCTCGTGAAGATGGTTCGTTCCGAGTCTCCCTGCCGTTCGCACGCGGCATTGGGCCCAACAAGGGCGGGGACGGCGAGGAGTTCAACAGAAAACTCCAGCAAGGCGGAGGACCGTTTACCCTCAGCGTGAAGTGCAAGAACACCGTCGAAATCAAGAACGTCCTGATCGGCGAGGTCTGGATCGCCTCCGGCCAGTCGAACATGGAGATGTCGGTCAACAGCAGCGCCGGCGCCGCCGAGGCGAAGGCCGCCGCCGCCAATCCGAACCTGCGTCTCTTCACGGTCAAGAAGACGGCGTCGGATACGCCGCAGACCGACGTGCCGCGCGACGGCACTAACGGGAAATGGCTGACGGCCGGTCCCGACACGATCGGCGGCTTCTCCGCGGTCGCCTACTATCTTCGGCGCGACATTCAGAAGGCACGCAACGTCCCGGTCGGCATTATCCACACATCGTGGGGCGGCACCGCGGCGGAGGAGTGGACGCGCCTCGACATCCTGAAGGACAATCCGAAGCACCTGGGCAAACACCCCCGGCAGGCGAAACTGTACAACGGCATGATCGCGCCGCTGATCCCCTATGCCATCAAGGGCGCGATCTGGTATCAGGGCGAGTAGCAACGCCAGCCGCGCCGACGCCTACGCCGAGCTGATGGGCTCTGATGATTAAGAACTGGCGCGACGATTGGAAGCAGGGCGATTTCCCGTTCTTGTTCGTGCAGCTCGCACCATACTACGCCAAGGCCAACGAGCCGAGCGACACCGATTGGGCGCGGCTCCGCGAAGCCCAGCTGCAAACGCTCAAGGTGAAGAACACCGGCATGGCGGTCATCACTGACGTCGGCGAGGAGAAGGACATCCATCCGAAGAAGAAGGAACCCGTCGGCGCCCGTCTGGCCCTTGCGGCACGGGCGATTGCCTATGGCGAGCCGATCGAGTATTCCGGACCGATGTTCGCCAGCATGGCCGTCGAGGGCAATAAGGCCGTTGTGCGTTTCAATCACGTCGGCAAGGGACTGGAAGCGAAGGACGGCGAGTTGACCGGCTTCACCGTGGCAGGTGAGGACAAGAAGTTCTACAACGCCACGGCCGCGATCAAGGGCGATACCGTCGTCGTCACCTGCGACAAGGTCGAGAAGCCCGTAGCCGTGCGTTTCGGCTGGGCGAACTATCCGGTCGTGAACCTGTGGAACAAGGACGGTCTACCCGCGTCGCCGTTTCGCACCGACGATTGGGTGATGGGCGTCGCACCGAAACCTGACAAGTAAACTCTGTTTAGCCGCGAGCTTTTGCGAGCGTTGTACATCAGCGCTCGCAAAAGCTCGCGGCTAAACGCAAACAGGAACCCCCTCTCATGAACCGATTGAGTCTCTCCACACTGGCCGCGCTGCTGCTCGCCAGCCCAGTCGCGGCCGCCGACAACGCCATCGAAATCACCGTCGCGGCCGGCAAGTTTGACCGCGTCAACGTCCCCGTCAGTGTCGCCCTCTCGCTGTCGCCCGAACAGGCGTCGTCCTTTGTTCCCTACTTGAAGGACGCCTCGGGCAAGCTGCTCCCGGCGCAGCTGACGGCAACCAGTCTTCTTGGCAAGGAGGCGGAACCCCGAGCGCCGAAAGCCGTTCCCAGGGAACTGCATTTCGTCCTGCCCAGTCTCAAGGCTGGCGAGAGCACGAAACTAACTCTTTCTTTCGGCGAGTCGTCCAAGCCTCAGCCGGTTTTTCCTGGAAGGAAACGGACGGCACTTTCAGCGACCTGTCCTTCGCCGGCCGCCCCGTGCTGCGTTACGTCCACTACACGTTCGACGATTCGAGCAAGGAGAAGCGCGACCGAACTTTCAAAGTGTTCCACCATCTTTACGACCTCTCCGGGAAGAATCTCGTGACCAACGACGGCGTGGTCGGGCTCTATCCACACCATCGCGGCATCTTCTTCGGTTTCAACAGGATCACGTACGACAACGGCAAAAAAGCCGACGTCTGGCACGGCATCAAGTCCGCACCCGGTAAGGGCAACGAGGACGCCCACCAGACCCATGAGAAAACGATCGCCGCAGGAGGCCGGCCCTGTGCTCGGCCGGCACCGCGTCGAAATCGCCTGGCATGGTGAGAAGAAGGAAGTCTTCGCCATCGAGGAGCGCGAACTGACCGTCTACAACGTTCCGGGCGGCCAGCTCGTCGAGTTCGCGTCGCGCGTTCGTACCACCGGCGGCCCGGTCAAGCTCGACGGCGACCCGCAACACGCCGGCTTCCACTTCCGCGCCGACAAGGAGGTGGCCGAGAAGAGCAAGGACAAGACCGTTTTCATCCGCCCCGATGGTGTTGGCGATCCGGGCCAGAAGGGCACGCGCAACTGGGATCCGAAGACGATGAAGGGTCCGGTCAACCTGCCGTGGAACGCGATGGCCTTTGACCTCGGCGGCAAACGCTACACGGCGGCCTATCTCGACAAGCCGACCAATCCAAAGGAGGCCCGCTTCAGTGAGCGCGAATACGGCCGCATCGGCTCCTACTTCGAGTACGATCTGACCGAGAAAAAGCCGCTGCAAGTCAACTATCGGCTCTGGCTGCAGGAAGGGCAGATGAAACCGGACGAGGTCGCCGAGAAGGACACGGCGTTTGTCACTCCGCCCGTTGTGACGGTGAAGTAAGGGAGGCTGACGGCGTGCTGCCCCCCTCGCCTCGGTACTCCGGGGAGAGGGGTCGGGGGTGAGGGGTGGGCCGCCGGGTAGTCTAATGATTTTCTTCCCCTCACCCCTGACCCCTCTCCCCGAAGTACCGGGGCGAGGGGAGTAGCTCTGCCCTGTCAATCCTCCTCCGCATCACGGCGCAGGCTCGGCGGCCGGAGCCGCGCCACCGGTGGGGCGCTGCCGTACATACGCATCAACAGCAAGTGGATCAACCACGACGGCCCCCACACGAGCAGGATGCCGAACACTTGCTTGAGATCGTCCCAATGCACGTCTCTCTGAAACACCTGCGTGACCAGTGTCGTAAACGTAACCAGGACGACCACGCTGTGGATCGCCAACCGCCAGCCGACGAAGACGCGCCGCGTCGCCGGAAAGCGGCGGTCGTTGGTGAAGCCAAGAATCATGACCAGGTGAAAGAGACCGATCGCGAACCCCGAAACCATCCAGGCGAAGGCCGTGCGCTGCGCCTCGTTGAAATCGGCCAACGGCTTACCCGAGGGAGCGTTTTTATCATCCTTCAAGAAGTCCACGATGAGAATCGTCAGGCCGCTGAGCATCAACAGGATCGACAGGCTGAACATGAAGTACAGGGCCGCCTTCAGTCCAATTTCGGGGTCATGCACTTCGTTGCGGCTGTCGCGCAGGTAGAGGACAGCGTAAACGAAGGCCAAGCCCAGCAGCGAAATCGCCGCGACGAAAACAGCCGGTCCCTCTATCTCGCGCAGGAAGAACATGGGTGGGAACATCACCGGCTCCTGGGTCTCCGCGGTGGTGGGCGAGACGAACGGTGTTGTATTCCCACGGTGCGGCGGACGCAACCAGGCGCTTAGCACTACAGCGCTACTCCCCTCGCCCCGGTACTCCGGGGAGAGGGGTTGGGGGTGAGGGGAAGAGAATCATTACACTACCCTGCGGCTCACCCCTCACCCCCGACCCCTCTCCCCGGAGTACCGGGGCGAGGGGAGAAAGTGCCGTTCTTGCAGTGCGCGAGCGCTGTAGTGTTAAACGTGAATGCTCTTCCAGCGCCCGCCCGCAAAGCGCCACAAGAAGAAGGCGCCGCGGACCACGATGTCGGCCATCATCGCCAGCCACGCCCCGAACAGGCCGAGGCCGTACTCCGGCCGTGTCAGCAGGTACGCCAGCGGGATGCGCACCACGAAGAAACCGAGCCAGGTGAAGAGGACCGGCACCCGCGTGTCCCCGGCTCCGCGCAGAGCCGCCGTGAAGACGATGCACGACGCCAGCGGCGGCATCGCGAAGGCGACCAGCCGCAGCACCGGGACGCCGGCATCGATGACCGCATGTTGGCCCGCGCGCGGGTTGAACACCGCGAACATCGGCTCGGCCAGCACGTAGAAAATAACACCCATCGCGGTCATCGTCAGCAGACCGAGACGGAACGCGGTCCAGCCGCCGCGCACCGCAGCCTCGGGACGGCCGGCGCCGAGGTTCTGGCCGACCAGCGTCATCGCCGCCGTGCCGAACGCTGCCCCGGACAGGTAGCCGAGTGCCTCCCACTGGATGGCGATGCCGTGGGCGGCCCCCGATACTTTCCCCAGGCGGTTGACGATGGTGACAAACCACAGCTGTCCCACGGCCACCGACAGGCCGTCCGCCGCCGCCGGCACGCCGACGCGCAACAGCCGATAGCACAGGTCCCAGCGCGGCCGGAACAGCCGGAGCCGCAGCCTCAACCCCGCACGGCCGCGCCACAGCACGGCCAGCACCAGCAGACTGCCGAGCAAATGCGTTACCGCGGTCCCGACCGCGATACCCGGAAAACCCAGAGTCGGCAGCGGACCGATACCGAGGAAGAACCCCCACGCCAGCGGTAAATTGACCACCGCCACGCCGCCCAGGACCCACATGCCGGTGCGCGTGTCGCCGGCACCGACCAGGCAGGCGATGCCCGCTGCCTCGATCATCTGAAAGGGCAGCAACCAGAAGAGCGGTTGCAAGTAGGCAACGGCGAACGCGACCGTATCGCCGGGGAGCTGTAATAGCTCCATCAGAGAGGGGAGAAGGGGCAAACAGACCGCGGCAGCGAAGACGCCCAGGGCGACGGCGATCAGCAGCGCCTGATGCGTGACGGCCGTGGCTGCCCTGCGGTCGCCGGCGCCGACGCACCGCGCCACCAGAGCGGTGCCGCCGACGCTGATGAGGATGGTGTAGTTGGTGATGACCCAGGCGAGATAGCTGGCCGTAGTCTGGGCGTTCTGACTGGCGATGTTGGCCTCGTCGGCGACCGTCTGAAATCGGCCGGCCAGGATGCGGTCGGAAATCTGGACGGTGAAGACGAGGAACTGTTGCAGCAGGACCGGACCGGCCAGCGCGAAGACGAGTCGCCATGTCGGCCCGCCGCTGAGTGACTGGGGCTGAGTCCTCGAAGCCCCGGTCTCTGCATTCTGCCGGGGCTTCGAGGACTCAGCCCCGGCCACACCGTCAGAGGCTTCCAATTGCGGAAGACTGGCCTCGGGTATCGGGGTTATGCCGTGATCGTCCACTCGCGGCCTCCGGGGGGGCCGAAGCGGTCGCCGGCGCGGAGCTTGCGGCTGGGCCGTGTCTCGATCACGTCGTTGACTGCCACGTCGCCGTTGCGGATGACGAGCTTCGCCTGTCCGCCTGTGTCGGCAAGGCCGACGACCTTAACCGCCTGCGCCAACGTGATATGGTCGCCGCGCAATTGCAGGCAGTTCGGCTCGCCCATCTCATCGTTTTCGCTCGGGTCGCTCATGCGTTCTTCTCTCTTGTCTTCTCCGCCTATAATGATAGAGAGAGAAACGAGGGCGGTCGCATGGCGAAGCGGCGGGTCCATCCCGCCGGGACAAGCCGGCAACTCACCCATGGATCTCTCGACGACGCAAGGCCGTCGGAAAAGCGCTGGATGTGGGTTCTCCTCCGCCACACAAAAAACAAGGATCCCTCTCATGACAGACGTCGAATCGGAAATCCGCACACTCAAGACTCAGCACAACGCCACCATTCTCGCCCACTACTACCAGGACGGGGAGATCCAGGCGCTCGCCGACTTCACCGGCGACAGCCTCAAACTGGCCCGTGAGGCGACGAAGGTCGAGAATTCGACCATCGTCTTCTGCGGCGTACACTTCATGGCGGAGACGGCCAAGATCCTCAACCCGCAGAAGCGCGTCCTGCTGCCGGACCTGAAGGCCGGTTGCAGTCTCGCCGAGAGCTGTCCCGCTCCGAAGCTGGCCCGCTACCAGGAAATGCTGCGCGAGAACGGCCGCAAGTTCCAGACCGTGACGTACATCAACAGCACCGCCGGCGTCAAGGCGCTGTCCGACTGGGTCGTCACCTCCGGCAATGCCGAGTCGATCATCCGCCGTGTGCCGGAAGATCACGAGATCCTTTTCGTCCCCGATCGACACCTGGGCCAGTACCTGTCGGAACAGACGGGACGCAAGATGATCCTGTGGGACGGCGCCTGCATGGTCCACGAAATCTTCAGCGTCGGCGATCTGCTGGCGATGAAGAAGAAGATCCCCGGCGCGGTGACTCTGGCGCATCCGGAGTGCCCGGCCAACATCCGCGAGCACAGCGAGTTCGTCGGCGGCACCGAGGCGATGCTGCGGCACATCGCCACGTACACAAAACCGGCGGATTTCCTCGTTGCCACCGAAGCGAACATGATGTGGCAGATGGAAAGCAAGTTTCCGCAGCACCGTTATCATCCCGTCGTCGGCATCACCTGCGCCTGCAACAAATGCCCGCACATGGCACTTAACACGCTGGAGAAGGTCCGCGACTGCCTGGCTCACGGCGCGCCGGAAATTGCCTGGCAACCCGGCTACGACCGCGCCCGTGAAGTGTTGCAACGGAGTCTGTTAAACTAAATTCGTTTAGCCGCGAGCTTTTGCGAGCGCTTGGAGAAGCGCTCGCAGAAGCTCGCGGCTAAACAATCGCGGATTCTCTCATGCCCCTCGTGCCGCACCGTTTCCTGTTCCGTGTCGCACATCCCTGTCTCTACGTCGCCGAGCTGCCCCTCGATGAGGGCGATGACCTGCTCAATCTCCCTGAGAGCTGCCGTCTCGAAAACTTCACCGACATGGACGACCGCCGCGACTTCGCCGATGTTCGTCTCGCCTGGAACGAGCGCGGCCTCGGCGTCCAGGTGACGGTGCGCGGCAAGGACAAGGAACCGGTTGCCGACGTGAGCCGACCGCGTGTTTCCGACGGTGTCTCGTTGTGGATCGACACGCGCGACGCCCGTGCCAGCCATCGCGCCAGTCGATCATGCCATCAGTTCCATTTCCTGCCCGTCGGCGGCGGCGAGGAGGGCGACGAACCCATCGTGGTCCAGTCGAAGATCAATCGAGCGCCGGAAGACGCACCGCACCACGCCGAGGCGATCCTGCTGCACCGCGGCCGTGTTTCCGGCGGGTATCGACTCGAAGCTTTCCTGCCGGCGACGGTGCTGAACGGGTTCGACCCTGAGCAGCACCCGCGTCTCGGCGTGTTCTACGCTGTCCGCGATGCCGAGTTGGGTGAGCAGACATTGAGCATCGGCAGCGATTTCCCGTATGCCGACGATCCGTCGTTGTGGGACGTGCTCGAACTGGTGCGACCGGCTTCATGATGCCCAACAGAGTAAGGTCTATCCGTTGTAGGACGGATTTGCAATCCGTCCGGCCCCAGGACGGATTGCAAATCCGTCTTACGAACGAAAGGAGGTTCCTGACATGGCCACTCGCGTCTGCTGGCTGGGCCACTCGTGCCTTCTGCTGGAAAGTGATGGAAAACGCGTTCTCATCGACCCATTCCTGACCGGCAACCCCACTGCGGCGACGACCGCCGACAAAGTCGAGGCTGACTGCATCCTCGTCTCGCACGGCCACGGAGATCACGTCGGCGATGCGGTCGCCATTGCGAAGCGCACCGGCGCACTTGTCGTGTGCAACTACGAGATCAGCCTCTGGCTGGAGAAGCAGGGCGTCAAGGCGCACGGGATGCAGCACGGCGGCGGACATCAATTCCCGTTCGGCCGGGTCAAGCTGACGCTGGCGTTTCATGGCTCGATGCTCCCCGACGGCAGCAACGGCGGCAATCCGTGCGGCTTTCACATCACGTTCAACGACGGCGTGAAGATCTACGACGCGGCAGATACCGGCCTCTTCGGCGACATGCGGCTGATCGGCGAAGAGGGCATCGACCTGGCGTTCCTGCCGATCGGCGACAACTACACGATGGGGCCAGACGATGCGCTGCGAGCCGTCAAGCTGCTCCAACCGCGTAAGGTGTTCCCGATCCATTACAACACGTTCGACGTGATTCGCCAGGATCCCCAGGCGTGGGCTGCGCGCGTTCGGAAGGAGACGCGGACCGAACCGGTGGTGCATTCGCCGGGGACATGGTTCGTGGTGTGAAGAAGAATTGCAAAATGCAAAATGCAAAATGCAAATTGGGAGACCAGAGCGCTGCGTCGCTGTGGATCAATTTGCATGTTGCAATTTGCATTTTGCAATTCTTCCACTGCCGCTCTCCATCCCAACTCCCAAGCATTCAGATAAGGATCAGGTTCATATGCTCGACGTACCCTTCCTCCGCCGTCAGTTCCCGTCGCTGAACCGTGAGCGTGACGGCCGGCTCCCCATCTTCCTCGACGGTCCCGGCGGAACGCAGGTGCCGCGGACGGTGATCGACGCCATCGTCGACTACCTGACGACGTGCAACTCCAATCACGGGGGCGCCTTCGCTACCAGCCGCGAATCGGACGCCATCTTGCACGAGGCGCATCGAGCCGTCGCCGATCTGCTCAACGCTCCCTCCGCCGACGAAATCGTGTTCGGCCAAAACATGACCTCGTTGACGCTGCACATTAGCCGATCGCTCGCCCGCATCTGGAAATCGGGTGACCGCGTTCTCGTCACTCGCCTCGACCACGATGCCAACGTCAGTCCCTGGCGTCTCGCTGCCGCTGATGTTGGAGCCGAGGTGCGCTTCGTCGATCTGCGTCCCGATGACTGCACGCTCGACATGGACGATCTGCGCCGGCAGTTGTCGCCGCGCACCAGGCTCCTCGCACTGACCTGTGCGTCGAACGCCGTTGGCACCATGCCAGACGTGAAGGCGGCCGTGCGGCTCGCTCATGAAGCCGGGGCACTCGTCTATCTCGACGCCGTCCACTACGCCCCGCATGGGCCGATCGACGTGCAGGATTGGGGCTGCGACTTCCTCGCCTGTTCGTCGTACAAGTTCTTTGGACCGCACGTTGGCATCCTGTGGGGCCGCCGCGAGCTGCTTGAATCGCTGACACCGTACAAAGTACGGCCGTCGGCCGACACAATCCCCGACCGGTGGATGACCGGCACGCAGAACCACGAAGGCATCGCGGGAGTCGTCGCGGCCGTCGATTACCTCGCGGCCTTGAACGACGGCTTGACTCATCCCCCGTCCCAGGCGCAAGAGGAGCCGTCGAGACGTCAATGCCTGCGAAGCGCGATGAACGCCATCCGACGCTACGAAACGGACCTCTGTCGCCGGTTATTGCAGGGACTTGCGAAACGGCCGCGCTTCCGTGTTTGGGGAATCGCCGATCTCCACCGCCTCGAAGAGCGGGCGCCGACCGTCTCGATCACGGCTAAAGACCGCACTCCCGAACAGATCGCACAGCATCTGGCGGAGCGACAGATTTATACCTGGAACGGCAATTTCTACGCACTGGAACTGACCGAACGGCTGGGCCTGGAGGAGAACGGCGGTCTGCTGCGCTTGGGCCTCGTCCACTACAACACGGCCGACGAGGTGGATCAGCTGCTTCAGAGCCTCGATGAACTTTGAGGCGACCCGTTTGCCCTTCCCGAGAAGTGAACTATGGTTGAGTACCGGGCTTGAAGGCCCGACTCGCGGCTCCCCTCAAGCGGACAGCCCCATTACGTTCCCGCTCTCCCTCACCACTCGGATGGTGTCCATGCATCTGGAAATAGAACCTGTGCCCGGTTACCAACTGCAGCGCCGTCTCGGTGCCGGGGGCTTCGGCGAGGTCTGGGAAGCGACGGCGCCCGACGGTGGACTCGTCGCCCTCAAATTCATCGACACGCGCGACAAGGACTCGGGATTGCTCCGCAGCGAGATTCGCATTCTGCGCAGCATCCGTGATCTGGACCATCCCAACTTGATCCGCTTGATCGACGTGAGCGCCAGCTCACGCCACCTCGTCCTGTGCATGGAACGTGCCGACGGCAACCTGGAAGAACTACGTCAGGCTTACAAGGAGGAGACGGGCGGCAACATTCCTCCCGACCACCTTCTCGAGCTGATGGAACAGGCGGCGATCGGACTGGACTACCTGGCGAACCTGCGTCTGCCCGGTTTCAATATGACCGCACTCGGGTTACAACACTGCGACGTTAAGCCGACGAACCTGTTGCTGCTCGGCGACTCGGTGAAGATCGCGGACTTCGGTCTGTGTGCCGGCATGGGCCAGCAAACGCATCGTAAAGGGTTGCGCGGCACGCCGCCGTACGCAGGCTCCCGAACTGTATCATGGGCGTGTCTGCGTCAGACGGATCAGTTCTCGTTGGCCGTCAGCTGGTGCGACCTGGTCGCCGGCTCGCGCCTCTTCCGCAAAAATATTTGCTCGGACGGGAAGGCGCATCTCACGGTAGACCTGAGCCGGGCACGCGAGTCTGAGGTTGCCGTGCTGGCCCGCGCGCTCCACGTCGATCCGACCCGCCGTTATCCCAATTGTCAGGCCTTTCTCGCCGCGCTGCGCAGCGTCCAATACGACGCCGCGCCGACCGGCCGGATCGTGGATGCGAAACGTCCTGACGGGATCGCGCACCCGGGTGAAGACGGTACGAGGCGTGCGATAATGAGAACGAGTTGTGCGTCAACCGGTTTGGCCCTGCCGCCAGACGCGGATGCGTTCCTCGGCCCAGGCGGCGTCTTCGGGCCCCAGGGGCCTGCGAGGAGCGCGCGAGTAATCTACCATCTCGTTGTATCCGTAAAAGTCGTAAATCGTCGTCAGAGCAAGTTGCAAATTCAGCGGGACATCATCGTCCCCTGCCAGCAGCGGGACAAAGACCGGGGGCAGCGAATCGCGCAAGCTGATCGGCCAAACATCCAGCGAGGGACGGCGATCAGCCCGGCTCCGGAAGACGAAGTAAGGAGACGGTGGCAACGGTTGTCGCATCGGCACCCGGCGGCCCGCGCGGAGGAAGTCGATTTCCATCAAATGAGCCGAACTCATCAGGATGCGCTGTCTCTTGTTCGAGATACTCTCGCCGGCCTCGTCCGCGCTTGTTCGTCGGAGAAAACACTTCGATCGCCGTAACCAAACGTCGTTTCGCGACGTCGCGGATCTCCAGTGTGCGATGCGGTAGTCTCACGGGCATGACCGTATCCAAACAGAGCGGGGCATCTGCAACGGCTGTTCCAGCGGAACCTGTGCGCCCACCCTTTTCATGGATGCCCGCATCCGGGTATATGTTCTCCGTCGTATCCTTCTCAGGAATGGTGACAACGAATCGTTCCTGGACCAACGCCATATAACGCGGTCGTAAGAGTGGCACAAGCTGACGAGCTATCTCCTCCGTCAGGTTGGCGTGGACGACAGACCAGAACGGTCCTTCCAGATACGGGTCCATTCCCGGAAACGGCGACGGCATCTCGTCATCCTCCCGAAGGCCAAGCCCTGGTCATTCTATCCAACCTCGGCCAACTCGAGCGTCTGCCCGTAGCGCTGCAACACTGCCCGACGCAGAAGCGCATGCTCCGGCAACGCCAGGGAGGCGTCGTGCGTCACCATCGCCAGGGCGTCCTTGCGCCAGACGCAGCAGGTCGGCGTCGGTGACGAGGTTGCCGAGGCGCAGTTCGCCGAGGCCATGCTGCTTCGTGCCGAAAAACTCGCCGACGCCGCGCAACTTCACGTCTGTCTCGGCCAGGGCGAAACCGTCGGTCGTTCGCACGAACGCCTTGAGCCGCTCTTGCGACTCTTCGCTGGCGGACTCGGCGAAGAACCAGCATTGCCCCGCCACGTCGCCGCGACTGATGCGGCCGCGCAACTGGTGTAGCTGCGATAGCCCGAAACGTTCGGCGTGTTCGATCAGCATCAGCGTTGCGTTCGGCACGTCCACGCCGACCTCGACCACCTGCGTGCAGACGATCAGGTCCAGCTTGCGCGTGCGAAACTCCTCCATCACCGCGGCCTTCCCTTCCTCGTCCATCCGGCCGTGCAGCAGGCCGAGACGGAAATCGTGGAACTGGCCTGCCTGTAACTCGGCGTGCGTCGTCGTCGCCGCTTTCACGTCCAGCACCGTCGATTCCTCGACCAGCGGACAGATGACGAACGCTTGCCGTCCCTGCGTCAGGCCCTCGCGCAACTTGTCGTAGACCCACTCGCGCTGGGCCTCCTGCATCCAGCGCGTGACCACCTTTTGCCGGCCCGGCGGCATTTCGCGGATGATCGTCACATCGAGGTCGCCGAACACCGTCAGGGCCACGGTGCGCGGAATCGGCGTCGCGGTCATGACGAGGTAGTGTGGATCGACGCCGAGTTGCGCACCCGCGCCCGCTGATGGACGCCGAACTTGTGCTGCTCGTCGATCACCACCAAACCGAGTTTGGCGAACTGAACGTCCTCCTGCACCAGCGCCTGGGTGCCGATGACGAGGTCCACTTCGCCGTTCTTCAAGCGATTCAGGGCCGTGGCGCGTTCGCGCGGCGTCAGCGCGCCGGTGAGCAGCAGCCGGCGCACCCGGCTCTGAGCGAGGTAGCGCTCCAGAGTCAGGTAGTGCTGCCGGGCGAGCACCTCGGTTGGAGCCATCAGCGCCGCTTGATGCTTGTTGGCCACGGCGACGAGCAGACCGTAGACGGCGACCGCGGTCTTGCCGGCGCCGACGTCGGCCTGGACAAGACGCTGCATCGGCCGTTCGTTGGCCAGGTCACGCGCCACGTCGGCGATCGCCTTCTCCTGGTCGCCGGTCAGTTGGAACGGAAACAGTCGGCGAATGTGGGCGTCGATGAGCCGGGTCGTCGGCAGCACCGGCGCCCGGCGGCGGTCGCGCACTTCGCGCCGCCGCAAGGCGAGGGCCAGCTGCAGGATCAGGAACTCCTCATAGACGAAGCGGCGCCGGCAGTGGAGAGCCGTCTTGAGCGAGTCCGGAAAGTGAACTGTCCGCAGTGCCTCCGCGACCGGCGGCCAATCGTGCTGGCGGCGCAGCGCTTCGGGCAGCACGTCGGGGATCGCGCCGGCGAACCGATCGAGTGCTTTGCCAATCAGCGGCCGGAGTGCTTCCGGACGCAACTCCTCAGTGAGCGGATACACCGGTATAACGCTCGGCCTCATGCCGTGATCCTGGCCGTCCAGCACTTGCACACGCGGCGTGTTCATCTGCCAGTGGTCGCGGAACCAGCGCGGCCGGCCGCTGAACGCCACGCGCAATCCGTAACGAAAGCGTCGCGCCGCCCCGGCCTGGTTGAACCAGACGCCTTCGAGGCAGGCCGGTCCGCCATCGCTCAGCACCACGCTGACGACGAAGCCGCCTTTCGTCAGTTCGCGCGAATCGATCTCGACGATCTCGCCTTCGACCGTCTGGATCGTGCCCGCCGTCAGGTCGGCGATGCCGCGACGGTCGGTCAGGTCTTCGTAGACGCGCGGGAAGTGAAACAGCAGATCGCCGATGGTTTGAATGCCGAGGCGGCCGAGCAACTCGACCCGATGGTCGCTGACTCCCGGCAGCAAGCGCAGCGGCACCTGAAACGGATCGTCGGAGGTGGAAATCGTGGTTGTCACATTCCCAGCATCGCCGAAATGGAGTCGGGACGCAAGCCCGGCAGGATGGGTCGAAAAACGAACACGCCGTTCACTTGTTGCGGATCAACCGGAACCGCGAAACGTGAACGGCGGAGAATGTCGATCAATGGCCGTTCAGCGAGGGTACACGTAACCGAACGGATTCGACAACACCCCGTACACCGATGTCAGGTTGTAATAGGCAGCGCTCACAGGATTCGGCGTGAGCAAGAGGGAGGACACCGGTGCGATGCCCAGGGGGTTGTAAATCGACTGAGCGACGGGGTTGTAAATGTATCCCGGCGGCAACCCGACTGAGTTGAGGGTATATGGGTTCACACCGTAAGCAAGAAGCGGATTCGTGAGCGGACTCGTATAGCTGGGCGTCGTGAGCGGCGTGGTCAGGTACGGGTTGACGAGGGGACTGGTGCTGGGGGCGAAGGGATTCGGCGTAATGTACGGGCTGGGTGTAAGGTACGGGTTGGTGACCGTCGGCGTCGTTGTACTCGGTGTCGTCGTGCTGGGGGTTGGACGGATCGGAGTCGGTTTCACGGGCGTCGGAATCACCGGCTTCGCGGTCGTTACCGGCTTTGGTATCGGCCGGGGTTGCGTCGTCTGGGCATGGATGACAGATGTCAATCCCAGCCAACTCGCCAGGGTGAGGAATCCACCTGTCAGCACCGCCCGATTGATGCACTTCATGGTTCTAGTCCCAGGATTGTGGTCGTGCCGTTCCAGGAGAACGCAGCCAGGATCGATACTTGCGCCCATCCTACCAACAAAACGGGACCCGTTCAAGCGAATTGTCGGAACTTGTCATTTCTCCTTCAGCCACCGATCCAGCCATTTGTAGGCAACCTCACGCACGTCCTCCGGAAAGTTGTGATCGCAGTCCGGATAGTTGACCGCCAGTCGGTCGCCGGCGCCGAGCAGCTCATAGACCGGCTTCGCCGCCGTGATGCAATCCTTCACTCCCTGTACGTCGAAGTTGCTGTCCTTCACCGGGGCGCTGGCGAGGAACGGTCGGGGGGCGAGTGCGGCGACGACCTCCGGGAAGTCGAACGGCATCTTCTCGGGCTTGAGTTCGTACTCCGTGCGGATGCGCGGCATGTAGCCGTCGTGGCTCCAACCGGCGAGGTTGCCTTTCATGTACGTCGGGAAGCTGCAAAAACCGCAGTTCGAGACGACGCACTTGATGCGTGTGTCGAACGCCGCGACGAACATGCTGTTGTGGCCGCCGAGCGAATGGCCCAGCACGCCAATGCGCTCGCCGTCCACTTCGGGCAGCGATTGCAGTAGGTCCACCGCCCGCATGTGGTTCCAGACGCCTTTCATCGTCGCGCTGGCGTAGCCGTTCTTGTAGGGATCGAACTTGTAACCGCCGGAGTTGAGGTAGTCGGGGGCCAACGTAACGTAGCCGCGTTCGGCAAGGTGAACGGCATAGGCACGGTCCGCCTTGGGGCCGAGTCCCGCCGCCACGCCCTTACCCAGTTCGCGGTTCGTCGGATGCAGACAAAGCACGGCCGGCAGCTTGCCCTTGCGATCCAGGGGAACGAACAGGTACGCCGGAAGGCGGTCGCCTTTCTCGACGGCGAACGTCAGGAGTTTGCGGACGTACTTCGCCGTCTTCACCTCTTCCGTGACGCGAAGGTCGAGCGGCACCTTGCGCGAATCGTCGGGCAGCGGCCCCATGACCTGCTGCATCGCCGCGAGGATGTGAGCCCGGCGGCGCGGCCAGTCTTCCGCTTTCGTGATCGCGTGTTCCTTGCCGTCGCCGTCGCGCCAGACGAGCAGGTTCGTCTTATCGGGATAGATTGGCGTTTCCCGCGTAGCTGCGGAGAGCCATGCCGACAGCAAGCCCAGAGCGAGCATCAGGGTTGCAACTAAGATTCTCATGCAATACCTCCGAGATTGGCAGCTGCGTCTCAGTAAAGCGTTTGGCCGCGTTCGGGTTGTTTGTTGTATTCAGGACGGCTATCATTCCGAGGGTGATGCGAAGAGCGTGTTCGTCCACACCGTCCCCGAGGATCTCGCGCATGGTGCCCGGCATCGATCCGAAAATCGATTACGCCTTCAAGCGCGTTTTCGGGACCGAGCGCAATCGGTCTGTCCTACGGTCCGTGCTGAACGCCGTGCTGCGATTGCCGGCCGAGATCGCGATCACGCACCTGGACTTTCTCAACCCGTTCAATGAGAAGGAGACGATCGACGACAAGCTCTCGATCGTGGACGTCAAGGCACGCGACCAGCTGGGGCGCCAGTACAACGTCGAAATGCAGATGCTTGGACATCTGGCGTTCCTCGATCGCGCGCTCTACTACTGGTCGAAACTGCACCAGCAGCAGATGCTCGAGGGCGAAGATTTCGCGAGCCTTCGGCCAACCATCTCCGTGCTATTCATTAACGAGGTGGTGTTCGCCGACATACCCGAATATCACTTGCAGTTCGCCCTGCGGGAAGAGCGGCACGTCATAGAGTTCTCGGACCATCTGGAAATACACCTGTTTGAATTACCTAAGTTTCAGGCAGATGCCAGTAAGATCGCTAGCCCGCTGGAGCAATGGCTTTACTTTCTACGGCATGCGGAGTCACTGGACTCGGAGGCGTTGCCCCGGTCACTGCAGGAAGTGCCGGAGATCCGGCAGGCGATGGGAGAACTGGTCATGGTTTCTCAGCAGGAACTGGATCGCTTTCGCTATGAGGACCGACTCAAAGCGGAGAAGGATGCGCTCTACAAAAAGAACATGGCCAAGTACATGGCCGAGCATGCTCAGGCCGAAGGCCGAAAGAAAGGGCTCGAGGAAGGCCGCAAGATAGGCGAGTTTATCGGTCGCATTCATCTGTGCCAGCGCGCCTTAAAGTTGCCGCTAACGCCGGAAGCGGAGCTGCTCAAGGCATCCCCTAAGAAGCTCAAAAAGCAAGCTGTTGATCTGGAACAGCAACTCCTGGCTGGCCGGTGACACGACATGCCATCCCCCTTCTGGACCGCTGCACGCGAGCAGATGCTGCTCGATCCGGCATCGACCAATCTCAACACCGGCTCATTCGGTCCCCTGCCGCGGCCGGTGTTTGAGCGCGTGACCGAACTGCGCCGCCGACTCGCCGAGGAGCCGATGGATTTTCTCCTCCGCGGCTCGCCGCCGTTGCTCTGGGCCGCCCGGGAACGGCTGGCCGCCTTCCTGAATGCCGATCCGCGTCGTCTCGTCTTCACCGCCAATGTCACCACCGCCGTCAACCTCGTGGCGTCGTCGCTCGTTCTGCCGACCCCAGGCGAAATCCTGCTGACCGACCACGAATACGGTGCGATGCACTGGTGCTGGGAACGAGCCGCTCAGCGTCAAGGGTTGACGATCCGCACGTTTCCGCTGCCGACGATGGCGTCCGAGCCGGACGCCCTTGTCGCCGCCGCCGTCGCGGCCATGACGGAGCGCACCCGGCTGTTCTTCTTCAGCCACGTCCTGTCGCCGACCGGGATGATCCTGCCGCGCGCGAAATCTGCGCAGCGGCCCGACAGCGCGGCATCGTGACGGTCGTCGATGGCGCACGCTCCCGCCTTCTTGCCGCTGGATCTCGACGCGATCAACGCCGACTATTACGGGGCGAACTGTCACAAATGGCTGCTCGCTCCGACAGGCTCCGGCTTCATCTACTTCGGGACGGGAGCGGAGGACCGCGTGCAGCCGTTGCAAGTGAGCTGGGGCTGGCGGTCGGATCGAACTCGGCTGAATGAGTGCGACGAGTGGGGCTCGACGCCGCGGATTCGGCACTTCGAGTTCGAGGGAACGCGCGATCCCTGTGCGTGGATCGCCATCGCGGATGCGATCGGCTTTCAAGAGGAGATGGGCTTCGACCCGATTCGCACGCGCATCGGCGAACTGACGCGATACGTCCGGCGGCGCATGACCGGCCTGGCCGGGTTGACGCTCGCCACTCCCGACCATCCGCAGCTGCACGGCGCGATGACCGCCTTCAACCTGCCGCCTGCCACCGATGCAGCCGAGTTGCGGCGCGGTCTGTGGGAACGCCATCGTATCGAGGCGCCGATCGTCGAACGTCCCGACCGCCTGCTGATCCGCGTTTCCACCCACTTCTATAACACCGAGGAAGAGGTGGACCGCCTCGCCGCGGCGCTGCCTGATCTATTACGGCAGACGCGGAAAGAGTAAAATCCTCTCGGAGTCATTTCCTCGACTTGTCGCTACGTTCCGGGAGGAATTTCCATGTCCGCGATTCAAACCAGTGCTACGACCCCTCTCACCGATACCCGGCCGCCAGCCCGGCACCGTTTCTGGATTCCGGTCAGTGTGCTCTCCCTCGTGGTCTGCGGGATCGCCCTGCCGTACATCCTCGAAGAGATCGGACAGTTTCCCGCGCACCTTCAGCGCATCGCCATGATCGCTACGATGGGCGTGCCCGGCGGCCTGGGCATCATGCTGTTGTGGTGGCTCTTCTTCTCCGGCTTCTCGTGGCGCATGCGGATCACAAGCGTCCTATTTCTGGGGATCGCCGTGGGCGGGTTCATCTTTTTCTTGCGGAAGGTGGAGCTTGTTCTCCGCGGCAGTTATTATGTCGTCCCCAAATTCACCTTCAAATGGGAGACGACGCCTGAGGAAAAGCGTGCGGCCTACATTGCGTCGGAGAAAAAGGACGAGTTGCCGCCGATCGACCTGACCGTCCGGCCGTCCGACTATGCCCGGTATGAAGGCCGGGACGGCGACGGCGTCGCGTATCGTGGCCCAGACGGCAAGTTGGATGGGCCGACGCTCGCTCTGGAGTGGACGGCCGCCGCCGCGCCGCGGGTTGTTTACAAACGGCCGTGTCTCCACGGCTACGCGGGATTCGCCGTGGCCGGCAACGTCGCCATCACCCTGGAGCAGATCGACGACAAGGAACGGGTCGTCTGTTACGACCGGGCAACCGGCCGCGAACGTTGGATGAGCGAGCCGCTCGGCCAATGGCACGATCCAAACAACATGGGCGATGGCCCGCGCACCACGCCGACCATCCAGGATGGCATGGTCTACGCCATCGGCGCCACCGGCATTCTGGTCTGTCTCGACGGCACGACGGGAATGGAACGCTGGCGCAGCGACACCATGAAGGACGCCGATGCGGTCCCTCTCCGCTGGGGTCTGTCCGGGTCGCCTCTGATCGTCAACAACCTGGTCGTGGTCAATCCCGGCATCGATCCGAAAAAGGCCGCCGGTCGTGCCGTCTGCGCTTACAACCGTGAGACGGGTAGCCAGGTGTGGGCGACAGGGGACCACATGGCGGGCTACAGTTCGCCGCGCCTGGCGAAGTTGTGCGGCGTGGAGCAGATCCTGCTGTTCGACGCCGACGGCCTGGCTGGCCTGAATCCGGAGAACGGCAAGGAATTCTGGCGTTTCCCCTGGCGAACGGATATGGAGATGAACATCATGCAGCCCCTGGTCCACGGCGACGACCAGGTCTTCATCTCCTCCGAGTTGTCGAACGGCTGCGCGATGGTGCGGATCAAGAAGGACAAGGACGCCTGGTCGGCCGAAGAAGAGTGGAAGCCGAAGAAGTACACGTTCTGGGCGAAGCTCTCGAATCCGGTCATCTACGGCGAGACGATCTTCGGCCTGAGCGCCGGCGACCTGTACTGCATCGATGCGGCGACGGGCGACCTGCACTGGAAGGAGAAGGGCCGGCGACGGTTCGGCACCGGCCAGCTGCTGCTGGCGGGCGACCGTGTCATCGTGCAGAGCGACAAGGGCGAAATCTTCCTCGTGGCCGCCGAGGCCATCGCGTACAAGGAGCTCGGTCGCTTCAAGGTGCTCGACGGCAAAACCTGGAACACGCCGGCTTTGGCCGGCAAGCAGCTCTTCCTCCGCGACAACGAGGCAGAGATGGCGTGCGTTGAGCTGCCGGTACGGTAGCCGCCGCCGCTAACGCTTTAGGAATCCCTGGCTTCGCAGCCAATCCACACAGCGATCGGTCCAGGTGGAGCAGGGGAAATCGCTTTTGCGCACACCGAAACCGTGACCGCCGGAAGCGTAGAGGTGCATCTCCGTCGAGATGCCGGCCCGCTTCAGCGCCAGGTACATGATCACGCTGTGATCCACCTGGCTGATCGGGTCGTCGGTCGCATGGACCAGCAGGATCGGCGGCGTCCGGGCCGAGACCCGAAGGTCGGGAGACAGTTCATCCTTGTCCTTGACCTTCAGATACCCGGAATAGAGCATGATGGCGAAGTCCGGCCGGCAGCTCACCTTATCGACCTCATCGACTGACTCGTATGTTCGCCGGTCGAAGTTCGTGGCAGTCGCGCCGGCGAGATGGCCTCCCGCCGAGAAGCCGACCATGCCGATCTTCTGCGGATCGATGCCCCATTCCTTCGCCTTGCTGCGCACCAGGCTTACCGCCCGCTGGGCATCCTTGAGCGGACCAGCGGGAGGTTCACCCTTGACGTCGCCCGGCCGGCGCGGACAGCGGTACTTCAGGATGATGCCGGTCATGCCGATCGAATTCAGCCAGGCGGCCACTTCCTCGCCCTCCACGTCCCACCCCAAATTGTGATAACCGCCGCCGGGGCAGATCAGCATGGCCACGCCGGTGTCCTTGTCCTTCGCCGGTCGATAGACGGTGAGCGTCGGCTTGGTGACATTGGTCAGCCACTTGGTTGGTTTGCCGGCGACTTGGCGCGGCTTGCCGTCAACCATCAGCTCGATGAATTTCTCCTCGCCGGGGATGCCGACGTCGCCGGGAACCTTGCCCGGCCAGACGTCGAGGACGAGGGGTTTGTCCGCGGCGCCTGCCAGGCTGGTCAGGAGAATGCACGCGAGAAGGGAGAGAGATGCCCTACGAATCATGGTTGAGGTTCCTTCGAGGCGAATGGCGATTGATTGGGTAGGATACCACGCACCGGAGGCTTCAACCAGAATGCCGCACGATTTACGCCAGTACGTTTCAGTCGCTTGACGGCAGCGCACGTTCCGAGTAGGTTCGATCGCATGAGCAAAGAAAATGACCTGAAGCGCGTCCTCGACTGTGGTATCGTCGCCGTGGTGCGCTCGCCGGATAGCCAGCAGCTCGTCGAGGTGGCGAAGGCGCTGGCCGATGGCGGCGTCACTGTCGTCGAGATCACCATGACGGTGCCGAACGCTCTCGACGTGGTCCGCCAGGTGCGGCAGGCGCTCGGCGATCGGCTGCTGCTCGGCGCGGGCACCATCCTCGATCCGGAGACGGCTCGCGCCGCGCTGCTCGCGGGGGCGGAGTATCTCGTGGCGCCGACGCTGAACCTCGACGTAATCCGTCTCTGCCAGCGTTATGACAAGCTCGTGATGCCGGGCGCGTTCACGCCGACGGAGATCCTGACGGCGTGGGAGGCGGGGGCCGACATTGTGAAGGTGTTTCCTGCCGAGGTGGTCGGGCCGGCATTCTTCAAGGCGGTGCGGGCGCCGCTGCCGCAGATCAAGATCATGCCGACCGGCGGCGTGGACCTGAACACGGCAATGGATTTCCTCAAGGCGGGCGCCTGCTGCCTCGGCGTCGGCGGCCAGCTCGTCGAGGCGAAAGCGGTGGCCGAGCGCAACTTCGACCGCATCCGCGACCTGGCTCGGCAGTACGCCGCCATCGTCAAGCAGTTCCGACAGAACGCAATGTGATAATCCACGTTTAGCGGTCGTTCGCAGAACGGCCGTTCTGCGAACGACCGCCATAGCGCCGTTTCAAAACCCCGTACCGCCGACATTCCTGTCGGCACGGGCCGGCAAGAATGCCGGCGGTACAGGGTTTCAAAACCCTGTACCGCCGGCATTCCTGTCGGCACGGGCCGGCAAGAATGCCGGCGGTACAGGGTTTCAAAACCCCGTACCGCCGACATTCCTGTCGGCACGGGCCGGCAAGAATGCCGGCGGTACAGGGTTTCAAAACCCCGTACCGCCGACATTCCTGTCGGCACGGGCCGGCAAGAATGCCGGCGGTACAGGGTTTTGAAATCACGTCTAAATTCTTCACTTGGCGATGTAACTGCGGCGCAGGCACGCGCCGTTCTGTTCACGGTCGCGCGTCTCGAACAGCAAGCTCTTCTCGCTCTCTTGCCGTACTTCCGCCAGACGCTTGTTGATGTCCAGGTCCGAGCGTTTGCCCTTCTCGGCGTCCGCAAGCCACGTCTTGGCGGCTTCGATCGTCGTCGGGTCGAACTTCTTGTCCTTCTGCAACTCCGTCACCGCCTCGACGGCGCAGGCCTGGAGCAGCTTCGGCCAGAGCTTCAGGAAAAGATCGTGCGAGGCATAGACGTCGCCGCTGTTCATCTTGCCGTTCACCGCGATGGCCAGGCCGATCACGTCGTCCTTGCCGTCGATGCTGCCCTTCAATGCCTTGTCGTAGGCGGCGACCGTCTCCACCAATTTCTTGTGCTCCAGCGTCAGTTGCAGGCTCGACTCAGACTTGGGAGATTTCACGTCGGCACCGATGCTTTTTTCGATCTTCATCTGTGCCTGGGCGACGTTATCCCAGACGCCGCGCTGCGAGCGCGGAGGCGGCAGGCAGACTTCAAGTCCTTGCCCGATGCCGTGGCCTTGGAACTCTCGAACTTGTCGGCCGCCTCACCCTCGCGCATGGCCCAGCGGCCGGACTCGACGCAGAACGAATCGAGCGGCACTATCCCCGACTTCGGCGGCACGATCAGGTCGAGAGCCAATATCCGATCCTGCTGCCCACCCTTGACGATGTCGCCAGCCTGGATGAACACCTCCTCGTTGGAGACGTTCTCGATGGCCAGCTTGTTGACAGTCTTCGTCTCATGGACGACGACCTTCTTCTGCTCGAGCGCCTCGTCCAGGGTAAGGAGCTTGCGTCCCTTCATCTGGTCCTCCCCGTGGATGAGGAAGACGGTCAGATTGCCGTGCGTGTACGGACCGGACAGCCGCATTGCCAGCGCAGGGCGCTCGACCGGCTTGGAGGGCGGGTCCGCTTTCGCTTTCTCCTCAGCGGCCGCGTAACTGCACAGGGCCAGGGCCGTCATCAGCCCGGCGATCGTGCGGGCAGTCTGTGGCATGGACATGATCGAATTCCTCCTGCCTGAGCGATGGGATGGGATTCCATCGAAACGAGATGCGTCTGCATCATAGAAGATCAACGCAGGCGGCGCTAACAAGCGGACAGAAAAAAAAGGAGTGAGTTGACTTCACAAACGCTCGCCTTCGAGCCGGTGGAACTCGGCCACGTCGATGCGGAAGAACTGCACACGGTCCCCGGTCTGCAGCGGGAAGTACCCGTCGGCGACATCCACCAGCGACAGCGGCGTGCGGCCGATCAGGTTCCAGCCGCCGGGACGAACTTCGGTGTAGATCCCGGTCTGCCGGCCGGTGAGCCCGACACTGCCCGCTTCCACGCGCAGCCGGGGCGACGACAACCGGGGGACGCCGCACAGCGGCGATGGCAGATAACCGAGATACGGAAAGCCGGGACAGAAGCCGATGGCGTAAACGGTGTATTCCGTCTCCGCGTGCAAGCGAATCACCTCGTCGGCACTCAACCCTGTCTGCTCGGCAACCCGTGCCAGGTCGAGCTGAAGTTCGTAGCAGCACGGAATGCGGTGCCGTCTGTCCGCCATCGTGCAATCCTGTTCCGAGGATAACGACAGGTTCTGAAGGTAGTCGGCAACGGCGGCGTAGCGCGTCCGGTCGGGATCGAAGAAAGCGGCGACGCTGGAATAGGCCTGCACCACGTCGATCAGCCACGGCGGCATGGAACGACGCAGAACGGCCGACAGGCGCAGGGCGGCCTTCTCATCCACACAGGAAACCAGAACGGCCTGGTCGCCGAGTGGTTGCAGTGAAATCACGTAGCCCTCCTCTCCGGACGCTCCAGTTACGATAGGCTAGAACGAGAGTTGCCCGGTCGCCCCGAATCCCGGAGTACGATCATGTACCGTCTTCTCGCCGCCATTTCCTTCGGTGTGTTGGCACCGTCTCTCGTCCGCGCCGAACCGCTAATCCCGCCGGCGAAGAAGTACCAGGAAGTAGCCAACCTGCTCGACAAGCTCATTCAGCGCGAGGTCGCCGACAAAGGACTGCCCGCGCTGTCGATCGCGCTCATCGACGATCAAACCGTCGTCTGGGCGAAAGGATACGGCCTAGCCGACCCGGAGAAAAAGACACCCGCCACGGCCGACACCGTGTATCGCGTCGGCTCTGTCTCGAAGCTGTTCACCGACGTCGCCGTGATGCAGCTCGTCGAGCGCGGCGCTCTCGATCTCGACGCGCCAGTGACGAAAGTCCTGCCCGAGTTCAAGCCGATCAACACGTTCGGCAAGGCCATCACCCTCCGCCAGCTGATGACGCATCGCTCCGGTCTGGTGCGCGAATCGCCCGTCGGCAACTATTTCGATCCCGACCGAACCGTCGCTCGCCAAAACCGTCGAGAGCCTCAACAAGACCGAACTGGTTTACGAACCGGAGACGAAACTGAAGTACAGCAACGCTGGCATCGCGACCGTCGGCTTGGTCTTGCAGGAGACGCAAAAGCAGGCGTTTCCGCGCTATCTCGCACGGACGTTGCTGCTGCCGCTCGGCATGACAGGCAGCGCTTTCGAGCCGGACCCCGAAGTGACGAAGCATCTGGCGAAGGCGACGATGTGGACGTATCACGGCCGCGAGTTTCCCGCTCCGACTTTCGAGCTGGGCATGGCGCCGGCGGGCTGCATGTATTCGAGCGTCAACGATCTGGCCCGTTTCGTCAAGATGCTGTACGCCCGCGGCAAGATCGGCGAACGGTTATCGTCAAACCGGAGACGCTGGAAGAGATGTGGAAGCTTCAGTTCGCCAAGAAGGACGAGAAAGCGGGCTTCGGCCTGGGCTTCATGGTCAGTGAATTCGAGGGCCGGCGCCGCATCGGCCACGGCGGGGCCATTTACGGTTTCGCCACACAGCTCGATTGTCTGCCCGACGACAAGCTCGGCGTCGTCGTGGTCAATCGCTCGCGCGATTGCGCCAATGCCGACGTCGTCGCGCATCGCCGAGACGGCGCTGCGGCGCTGCTCGCGGTCAAGCAAGGGAAAGCCGCTGCCGAAGGTCGTCGAGACGGCGCCTGTCAAGCCGGAGGTCGCCCGCAAGCTTGCCGGTCGGTATCAGTCCGGCGACAAGGACCTCGATCTCGTGGACGAATACGGCCGGCTCTTGGCGTGGCCCGGTCGCGGCGGCTTCCGGGTCGAGCTGCGGTCATCGGGCGACAACCTGATCGTGGACGATCGCCTCGGCTGGGGGCAGGTCATCGAGGTCAAGGGCGACAAGCTGAAGATCGGCGGCCGACACGTACACGCCTGTGCCGACGCCGCTGCCGAAGCCGCTGCCGGCGAAGTGGGCTGGCCTGATCGGCGAGTACGGCTGGGACCACAACACGCTCTTCATCCTCGAAAAGGACGGCAAGCTGCACGCCCTGATCGAGTGGTTCTTCCTCTATCCGCTACGGAAGAATCGGCCGACGTCTTCAAGTTTCCCGATTACGGTCTGTATCTCGGCGAGAAGCTGCACTTCAGCCGCGACAAGGCCGGTAAGGCGACGAGCGTCGAAGCGGCGAGCGTGGTCTTCGAGCGCCGCAAGCTCGACGGCGAGGACGGCGCGACGTTCCGGATCAAGCCGGCGCGGCCGATGGACGAGGTGCGCAAGGCCGCTCTCGCCGCCAAGCCGCCGGAGGAGAAGGGCGACTTCCGCAAGCCCGAGACTGGTCGATCTGACTCGCCTCGATCCGACGATCAAGCTCGACATCCGCTACGCATCGGACAACAACTTCCTCAGTACGCCGTTCTACACGTCGGCGAAGGCGTTCATGCAGAAGCCGGCGGCCGAGGCGCTGGTCCGCGTCCACAAGAAGCTCGACGAACGCGGCTACGGTCTCTTGGTGTTCGACGCCTATCGGCCGTGGTCGGTGACGAAGATGTTCTGGGACGCCACGCCGGAGAAGTTCCACCTGTTCGTCGCCGACCCGTCGAAAGGCTCGCGCCACAATCGCGGCTGCGCCGTCGATCTGACGCTGTACGACCGCAAGACCGGCAAGCCGATCGAGATGGTCGGCGGCTACGACGAGATGTCGGACCGCTCCTATCCGGAGTACATGGGCGGCACGTCGCTGCAGCGCTATCACCGCGATCTGCTGCGGCGGGCGATGGAGCGAAGAGGGCTTTACCGTCTACGAGGCCGAGTGGTGGCACTTCGATTACAAGGATTGGCGGCAGTACCCGATCGGCAATCTGTCGTTCGAGGAGATCGGGAAGAAGTGAGCGTAGCCGCGACCCGTAATCGTCCCGATTTTCTGCTGGCGACAGCGTAGGAGCAACGCGTACAACAGAAGTGTCTCCCTTTCAGCGTCGTGCCCCGTCTCCCCGAGGTCTTTCGTGGACGAAACACGCTCCGACAAGCTCCTCCCCGCCCCGTCCGCGCCGCCTGCTCCGCCGACATCGGATAAAGTTCCAGGCGGTCAGACGCTCGACACAGGACACGACCTGCGGCCCGCTGCACCCATCGAGATGCTGACGCCGCGCGAAATCCCGCCGAAGCCCAAGGCCACGCGGGACACCGCCGCCATCTCGACGGGGTTGACGCCGGGCGAGCATCGAGAGTTTCCCGAGGTGCCCGGCTACGAGATCCTGGGCATCCTGGGCCACGGCGGCATGGGCGTCGTCTACCGGGCCAGGCAGCTCAAGGCCAACCGGGTCGTCGCCCTCAAAATGATCCGTGCCGTCGAGCACGCCAGCGCCCAGGACCACATGCGCTTCCAGATCGAGACGGAGGCGGTCGCCCGGCTCCAGCATCCCAACATCGTGCAACTGCACGACGTTGGCGAGATCGGCGGCCAGCCGTTCTTCTCCCTGGAGTTGTGCGCCGGCGGCGCACTCGACACTCGATTGAAGACGTGGCAGCCGACGCCGCGGGAATCGGCCGAGTTGATCGAGACGCTGGCGCGGGCCATGCATTACGCCCATCTGCGCGGCGTCGTCCATCGCGATTTGAAGCCGGCGAACGTGCTGCTGTCGTTTAGCCGCGAGACTCCGGCGAGCGCTGACGCAGCGCTTGCAGAACGCTCGCGGCTAAACGATGTCGTTCCCAAGATCACCGATTTCGGCCTCGCCAAACGCACGGACGAGTCGGCCCGCGACATCAGCCAGTCGGGGGCGATCATGGGCACGCCGGCGTACATGGCGCCGGAGCAGGCCGAGGGCAAAGTCCACGACACCGGCCCCGCCGCCGACGTCTACGCCCTGGGAGCCTTGCTCTACACCTGTCTCACCCAACGCCCGCCCTTCGTTGGCACCACGACAATCGAAACGCTGCGGCAGGTGCTGAACGATGAGCCGCCGCCGCCGTCGCGCTTGGTCCCGAATGTGCCGCGCGACCTCGAAACGATCTGCCTGAAGTGCCTGGCGAAAGAGCCGGCCCGGCGCTACGCCAGTGCCGAGGCGCTGGCCGAGGATCTGCGCCGCTTCCAGACGGGCGAACCGATCCAGGCGCGGCCGGTGAGCAAGTTGGAGCGTGGGGTCAAATGGGTGAAGCGGAACCGGGGCTTGAGCGCGGGGATCGCGGCGGCGGTACTGGCCTTGTTGGTGGGGACGGCCGTATCCACCTGGCAGGCCATCGCGGCCAGCAAGGCGGCCGCCAGTGAGGCCCGACAACGCCAGACGGCCGAGGAGGAGAAGACCCGCGCTGATGCCGCCCGCCAAACGGCAGAGAACGAGAAGCAGAGCGCCGACGCTGCTCGGCTGACAGCCGAGAACGAGAAGAAGAGCGCCGACGCTGCCCGACTGACGGCCGTGGAAGAAAAGAAGGGCGCCGATGCTGCTCGTAAGACTGCCGAGCAACAACGGGATCGTAGCGAGTTACTGGTTTACGCGGGCAAGCTGTCTCTGGCGCAGAGTGCGTTCCAGGAAGGTAACGGGGTCCTGGCGTTGCAATACCTGGACGAGTGCCAGTGGAACCTGCGAGGCTGGGAGCATCGCCATCTCTGGACGTCCTTCAACAGCAAACAGACCTTCCTCGGACATACGGATGGGGTCAACAGCGTGGCGTTCAGCGCGAACGGCAAACGCATCGTCAGCGGCAGCTCAGACAAAACGGTGAAAGTGTGGGACGCGGACAAGGGCCAGGAAGTCTTCACACTCATGGGACACACGGACAAGGTCCGCAGCGTGGCGTACAGCGCTGATGGCAAACGCATCGTCAGCGGCAGTGTTGACAAGACGGTGAAGGTATGGGATGCGGTAAAGGGGAAGGAGATTTTCACACTTAAGGGTCACACGGGTGGGGTCAGCAGCGTGGCGTTCAGTGTCGACGGCAAACGCATTGTCAGCGGCAGCGGCCGCGGAGCACTCAATGAGCAAGAGCATCCAGCACAGGGTGAGGTGAAGGTCTGGGACGCGGATAAGGGCAAGGAGATCCGTACGCTCGATAGATTCTCGAATGGTGTCGCAAGCATGGCCTTAAGCACAGACGGCAAACGCATCGTAACCGGGAACGATTTCGGTAAAGGGATGGTGACGGTGCGGAATGTGGACACGGGCCAGGAGGTGCTCACGCTCAAGGGACACAAGGCTGGAGTCACCAGCGTGGCGTTCAGCGCCGACGGCCAACGCATTGTCAGCGGCAGCTGGGACGGGACGGTGAAGGTGTGGGACACAGACAAGGTCCAGGAGATCCTCTCGCTTGAGGGACATACCCGTACGGTCACCAGCGTAGCGTTCAGCGCCGACGGCAAACGCATCGTCAGCGGCAGCCTTGATGGGACGATAAAGGTGTGGGATACAGACAAGGGCCAGGAGATGTTCACGCTTATTGGACACACGGGCCTGGTCACCTGCGTGGCGTTTAGCGCCGATGACAGAAGTATTGTCAGCAGCAGCGACGGACTACATGCGCAGGGGAGGCCACTCCCTGGTGAGGTAAAGGTATGGGATGCGGACAAGGGCCAGGAGGTCCTCACACTCAGGGACTCGGATGGGGCCACTAGCGTTGCCTACAGCGCCGACGGCAAACGTATAGTCAGCGGCGACTGGAAGCGGTCGATAAAGGTTTGGGACGTGGAAAAGAGGCAATTGCTCCTCACCCTAAAGGAGGGACACACGGAACAAATCACAAGCCTGGCGATCAGCGCCGACGGCAAACGCATCGTTAGCGGCAGTATTGATCGGACGGTGAAAGTATGGGATGCGGAGAAAGGCAAGGAGGTTTTCACGCTCAAAGGACACACGGGCTGGGTGTTAAGCGTGGCGTTCAGTGTCGACGGTAAACGCATTGTCAGCGGCAGCGGCGGATTCGATGTTCCAAGTCAGCCAGCAAAGGGTGAGGTGAAGGTGTGGGATGCGGACACCGGCCAGGAGATCATCACGCTCAAAGGACACACGGGCTCGGTCGCCAGCGTGGCGATCAGCGCCGACGGCAAGCGCATCGTCAGCGACAACGGGGACAAGACGGTGAAGGTGTGGGACGCAGACACGGGCCAAGAGATCCTCATCCTCAAAGGACACACGGGCGAGGTCTTGAGCGTGGCGTTCAGCGCCGACGGCAAACGCATCATCAGCGGCAGCATGGACAAGACGGCGAAAGTTTGGGACGCAGACACGGGCCAGGAGATTTTCACCCTTAAGGGACATACAAACGGGGTCGTCAGCGTGGCATTCAGCGTTGACGGCAAACGCATCGTCAGCGGCAGCGGGGACAAGACGGTGAAGGTGTGGGACGCGGCTAAGGGCCAGGAGGTCCTCACGCTCAAGGGTCATTTGCAATCGGTCCTCAGTGTGGCATTCAGCGTCGACGGCAAACGCATCGTCAGCGGCAGCGGGGAACAGTCCGAGCCCGGTGTGGTGAAAATATGGGACGCGGACAAGAGCCAGGAGGTCTTCACTCTCAAGGGACACGCGAGCTATGTCACCAGCGTGGTATTCAGCGCCGAGGGCAAACTCCTCGTCAGCGGTGGAGGCGGACTCGATGAGCAAGGGAAGCCCCTCCCAGGTGAGGTGAAGCTGTGGGACATGGACAAGGGTCAAGAGGTCTTCACGCTCAAGGGAATCACGAAAGGTGTCACTGACGTGGGCTTCAGCCCAGACGGTAAGCGGCTGATCGCGCAGGACGAGAGCGGAGAAGTGCGAGCGTGGGACGCCGTCAGCGGCCAACCGATCGTCCCCTGCACCGACCCGGCCCCCAAGAGCGACCGCACCGCCCTCCGCCCCGACGGTTCCCTGCGCACGACGACCGACGGCGCCTTCATCCGTGTCGTCCGCACGGGAGACCAACGGCCATAGTTCGCAGCGCAGGCCGGCCGAGGGAAAATCGGTGTCAGTTAATTTTTCCCTTGCAATGAAGGTAGGAGGGCCGTACTCTCGTCCAAATGGGCAGACTCTTACGACCTGTGGCGGATGGCCTGGTGTACCACGCCTTAAACCGCGGCAACAACCGTGACCGCGTCTTCGGCGACGAAGGCGATTTCCGGGCCTTTCTACGGGCGCTGGCGCAAACCCAACTGCGCTACCCTTTCGCCCTATTCGGCTGCGCGCTGATGAGCAACTACTTCCATCTGCTCGTGCGCGCGGAGGCGGGTCAGTCCATCAGTCGCATCCTGCAGTCGCTGACCGTGGCGCACACCTGCCGCTACCATCGTCGCGTGTCCTATTTTCTTTCTTTTCCGCTGGACCGAACGTGTTCCGAGGAAACAAAGGCGCCAGGAACATTTTCCTCCACTCTCCCGTTATCCTGAACTTCTGCTCTCCCCACAACCTACGCGCGTCCGGTAAACTTGTGACCGATGTCGCCCTTGCGCTGGCTTTGCGCCAGCCAAGCCGACGCGCCAACAGACGCCATCAAGGCGAGTTCGTTCAGCAGTTTTCAGTGTCCAACTGGCCGCGGTGCCGCAACCGGAGTGTCCGTATCGCTGCTGAGGTTGTGGAGTTCGTTCGGCAGATTTCCGGCGCTCCCCACCCACACCGTGCGACGACGGCCGGGAGTAGGGGGGAGCATCGCCAAAATAGCCTCCCCCGGTTTCCCCGGTGCAAAGGAAACCAGTCGCAGGAGCGGCTCGAAGACCCGACCTCACCCCACGAGGAGGTTATGAAACGGCGGCTAAACGGGGTCGTCCCCGCAAAAACTCCGACCCACCCAGTGCCCGATGAGCGCGCAGGCCACCCCCACCGTCCAGCCGGCCACCACGTCGAACAGGAAATGGACGCCGAGATACAACCGCGTCAGGCCGATGACGAAACCGAGCGAAAACCCGCACGCAATCACAAACACACGGGCCTGGCGGGTCCGCAACAGCTGCGACAGCCCGAGACCGATCGCCCCATAGATTGCCATCGAGACCGGCCGCGTGTCCGCTTGGGAAGCTATAGCTGTGCGGTTTCGGAACGACGGGATTGGTGACATCCGGCGGACGATCGCGCTGCACGATCTGCTTCACCGACTCGACGATCGTGACATCGAGGATCGCCGATACCGCGATGGCGAGGGCGATTCGACACCGCCGGTCGAGGAGGAAAACGAGCGCGGCCAGTGCCGCGAAGACGCAGACGACTGCCACGTCTCCTACGTGGGTCAGCGATGCCACCGTCAGATCGAGGCCAGTACGCCGCAGCGACTGGAAAAAGAAGTGCGCATCCGAGGTCGATTGATTCCAGCTGTTTCATGTTGGTGGTTTCTTGGTGTGAGTGATCGCATCCGGGTCAGCATTCCTCTCCCCTCTCCCCTGTACTCAGGGGAGAGGGGTCGGGGGTGAGGGGTGAAGGACCGGCTTGTGTTCTGCCACTCACCCCTCACCCTCCGACCCCTCTCCCCTGAGTACAGGGGAGAGGGGAGAGTTCATGTCGCGGCCCGTCGATGGATCATTGTAACTTCTCGATGAGCGACTGCGTTTTGACGATGGTATGTTCGCCCGGAAACGTGTGGAAGGTGGAAAGGATCAGACAACCTTGCCGGGCGTCGGCGGTGACGAAGCCGAGCGGGGCGAGGGCCAGGCGATGATGCGCGGGGAAATTGTGCAGGAAGCCGCGTTTACTGCCGTCGAGCAGGATCTCGCTGTGAACGTGGGCAAAGAGTTCCGGCGGCAGGGTCTCGACCTGGAAGCTCATCTCGTAACGGATGCCGTGGGCGCAGGGCAACCGGCCGCACTGTTCCTGGCGCAGTCGATAGTGGAGCAAGCGCCGGCCTGCGCGGCAACGTCTGATTGGCGGCGGCGGTGACCTCGGTCAGATGGACGTTCGGACTGTCCCAGGAGATGACATGGCCGGTGCGTGTGATCTGCACGGTCAGATCGTAGTCGTCGAATCGCGTTTTGCGCACAGCGAGAATGTCGAACAACTCGGGATGCAACGGCCGCCCGTAGAGTCGAAAAATCAGTTCGCCGACTGGCGGTCTAAGATACGAGACACCCATGACAATTGCATCCGGCCTCCTTCCCCTCATCTTATTCGCTCCCCGACAGCGAGGAGGCGGTGAGATGAAGGGAGGTCACAACCCTCCAGCGGATTATAGCGGCTCACTCCGGCTTCACAATGCTATTTAGAAATGCACAGTCCGCCTGGCTTGCCCATCCTGCCGCTGGCTGCCGGAAAAGCCGTTGTGCAAGGCGTGAATGCCGAGGTTGGCGTCTCCGTCTACACTAACAATCGTACCGACCCGCCACTTGCGGCTTGGCGGAAACGCCTGCCAAGCCGCAAGCGGCGTAACCCTTGGAGACTCGATGATGCGCAATTTGGTGTGTGGACTGGCCTGCCTCGCTCTGACCGCATCGGCCGCGACGGCCGAGGAGAAAGGGAAAGGAGACGCGAAAGTGCCCGCCGTGCTGAATTTCAAGATGAAGACCCTCGACGGTAAGGACGTGGACCTGAGCAAGTACCAGGGCAAGGTGGTGATGTTCGTGAACGTCGCTAGCCAGTGCGGGTACACGAAACAGTACACGCAACTCCAGGCCGTGTATGAAAAGTACGCAAAAGACGGCCTGGTGATCGTCGGCGTGCCGGCCAACGAGTTCGGCGGCCAGGAACCGGGCAGCGACGAGGACATCGCCAAGTTCTGCACGTCGAAGTACAATGTTAAGTTCGACATGCTGTCCAAGGTGGTGGTGAAGGGCAAGGACATCTGCCCGCTGTACCAGTACCTGACCTCGAAGGAGTCGAACCCGAAGTTTGCCGGCGAGATCAAGTGGAACTTCACGAAGTTCATCGTCGGCCGCAACGGCGAGGTCCTGGCCCGCTATGAGCCGAAGGTGGTGCCGGACGCACCCGAGGTCATCAAGTTGATCGAGGCAGAACTGAAAAAGAAGTGATCCCAGTTCGCCGCTCGCGGCTTGGCTGCGATTGCTAAGAGCCTGAAACAAAATTAACCTCGCTTACGCGTCGGGTTGGTATCCGAGCCCACTAACCCGAAGCGTAAGCGAGGGAGAGAGCCATCTGTCGTTAATTTTGTTTCAGCCTCAAGTCGCAAGCGGCGAAGTCGCGCGCCGCACCGCCAGATACGACTCGACCGAGAACAGGACCAGCGCCGTCCAGATCAGTCCGAAGCTGATGCGCTGTTCCATGCGAAACGGCTCGTCGAACCAGAGGACGGCGAGCAAACAACTCATGCTCGGCGAAATGTATTGCAGGAAGCCGAGAACCGTCAGCGGCAGCCGTCGCGCCGCTTCCCCGAAGCAGATCAGCGGGATCGCCGTCACCACGCCGCTGAGGGCCAGCAGACCGCTGGTCCGCGGTTCGAGACCGAACGCCCCCGTCCCATCGGCGGCCCAGAACAGAATGGCACCGCCCGCCAATGGCAGCAGCAACAGCGTCTCGACCGACAGGCCGACCAGGGCATCCACCGGTGTCTTCTTACGTACCAGGCCGTACAGCCCGAACGAGCCGGTCAGTGTCAAGGCGATCCACGGCACATCGCCGACGTTGGCGATGAGATAGACGATCCCACCCACGGCCAACGCGAGTGCGGCCCACTGTCCCGGCCGCGGTCGTTCGCGCAGGAAGACCATGCCGAGCAGCACGCTGAACAGCGGCGTCATGAAGTAGCCGAGGCTTGTTTGCAGAACGCGCTTCGTCCAGACGCCGTAGATGAACGCGAACCAGTTGACGGCGATAAGGATGGTGCTGGTGGTGAGCAGTACCAACAGCCGGCGCGAGCGGAAGCAGCGGCCGACGTCCGGCCAGCGCCGCAGACCCGTCAGCAGGCAGCAGAGGAAGACGACGCTCCAGACGATGCGATGCGCCAGCACCTCGACCGGCCCGGCAAAGCGATTGACCACGGCGAAGTAGATCGGCATCAGTCCCCAAAAACCGTAGGCGGCGAGGCCATAGAAGACGCCGCTGCGCCGGGTATCGCTCTGCCCGTCGGTCACCGATGGTCCTCCGTTCATCGTTTCTTCCGCTATCCACGTTATACCGAGAGGAGACGCCGCCGTAACAGGCAGTGTTTTACAAGAGGCAATCAAGAGCCTTATCGATTATAATCGGCGAGAGGCAGTGAGGCGTCGTCTCCCCAGGAAAAAGGAGGCTATATAATGGCGACCGCACCCGTTCAGCAAACGTCCGCAGAACCACCGGACGAAACCGTCGAGGGGCGTTTCCGGCGACTGGAAGCGGTCTGGGAGTCCGAAACCTGTGTCCTCTCGAACCCGAACCTGATCGTCAACCACTGGGCGTTTCAGGAGATCATTCGCATGGGGGAGGCTGTGATTCCGCTCATGCTGCGCGATCTGGAAAAGGAACCGCAGCTCTGGGTATGGGCCTTGCCCGAGATCACCGGCGAAAACCCCGTGCCGCTGTCGGATGGGGGAAATATCCGCAAGATGGGTGAAGCCTGGTTACATTGGGGACGAGAAAAGGGCTATCGATGATAGACCATCTCTTGCATCTCTTTCCCGGCTTGCGTCCAGCAGCCTTCCGCGTGACCAGTCCACGCGATCGGACATACAACTGTACTGCCTGGGCTGCCGGTTTCACGAACGATTGGTGGTGGCCGATTGATGTTCATCGCCGTAGCTATTGGCCTCCTGGTGTGGCCCGCGAGGAAACGCTAGAGGCTTTTCGGGATGCCTTCGCCACCCTCGACTACGCGCTTTGCTCATGCGAGATACTGGAGGCAGGGGTTGAGAAGGTTGCCCTGTTTGCGGATTACCAGAATGTTCCGACCCACGCAGCCCGTCAACTGCCGAACGGCCGATGGACAAGCAAACTCGGGATCATCGAAGACATCGAACACGACCTGCGCGACCTGGAGGGGGACATCTACGGCACGGTCGTGCTTCTGCTGAAACGATCACTTCAACCGCCCAAGACACCGCGCGCTCCGGACGCCGCGTGATAAGGAGTTCCGAAACAGCGGACCGTCCCGAACCAGCAGCGTCCGACAACTCGGCAAGGAGATTCACCATGAGACACCTGCTCTCCCTCGGCGTCATCATCTGCGCGGCTGCGGCCACGGCGGTTGAAAAGGAGGCCGCGCCGCCGTCTGCCATCCACGCCGCGAACAAGAGGTTGGGCCGCGCGATCAACCTCGGGAACGCGCTCGAGGCTCCGAAGGAAGGCGAGTGGGGCGTCACCCTCAAGGCTGAGTACTTCCCGCGATCAAGGAGGCCGGCTTCGACACCGTCCGCCTGCCGGTGCGGTGGAACGCTCACGCCGGGACCGATGCGCCGTACACGATCGAGCCGAAGTTCGCCGAGCGCGTGGACTGGGCCGTCGATCAGGCACTGGCGAACAAGCTCAACATCATCGTGAACGTCCACCATTACGGCGAGATGGACACGGACCCCGACAAGCACCTGCCGCGACTGATCGGCTTGTGGGAGCAGCTCGCCGCCCGCTACAAGGATCGGCCGGACTCCGTGTACTTCGAGCTGCTCAACGAGCCGCACGAGAAGTTGATCGAGGGTAAATGGAACGCCGCCATTCCGCAGCTTCTCAAGGTGGTGCGCAAGACCAATCCGACGCGGCCGGTGATCGTCGGACCGGCCTTCTGGAACGCGATCAGGGCACTCGACAAACTGGAATTGCCGAAGGACGATCGCAACCTGATTCTCACCGTGCATTATTACGACCCGTTCGAGTTCACGCACCAGGGCGCTCCGTGGGCCAAGGGATCGGAGAAGTGGAAGGGCCGGAAATGGACGGGCAGCGCCGAGGAGCAGGCCGCGGTCCGCAAGCAGTTCAACAAGGCGGCGGCCTGGGCGAAGGAACGCGATCTGCCGGTGTTCCTGGGCGAGTTCGGCGCGTTCGAGGCCGCGGACATGGAATCACGCGCTCGCTGGACACGGTTCGTGACACGGGAAGCGGAGAAGCTCGGATTCAGCTGGGCGTACTGGGAGTTCTGTTCAGGGTTCGGTGCCTACGATCCGAAGGCCGATGTCTGCGCGAGCCGTTGAAGGCGGCGTTGCTCGATCGGTAAGAACGAAAGATGACGAGCCGCGACCGTCAGGGAGCACCCCTGTCGGGTCGCGGCTAAACTGCCCTCGAATTGCGTTAGGTTTTTTTCGCGCCGGCGTTTATTCTGAAGGATAGATCCGGCTCGTCGTGGAGACGCCGCACATGCTTCGCCACACAATACGCTTCGCCGCGGTGCTGTTGCTCGGCTTCGGTTGGTCCGTCATCGGCCGCGAACCGCCTCCCGCCAAGGCGCCAGAGAAACCGGTCCCGGAGGACGACCGCACTGCCGACGATGAACGCCTGCTCAAAGACGCCGGCATCGCGCTCGACGACGCCGGCCTGCTTGCCTTCCTCGGCGAACGCTCCCTCGACGACGCCGGCCGTAAGAAACTGGAGGAACTCGTCCGCCAGCTCGGCCACGACGACTTCGACGAGCGCGAGAAGGCGTCGAAGGCACTCATCAGCCGCGGGACGCTCGCCGCTCCGTTTCTGCGCGGCGTTGACTGAAAAAGATGCCGAGGTCTCCCGCCGCGCCAAGGAGTGCCTCGACGCCATCGACCGCGGGCCGGGTTCTACCCTTCCCGCGGCTGCGGTCCGCATCCTGGCCCGGCGGCAGTCACCCGGCGCGGTCGCCATGCTGCTGCGTTTCATCCCTTTCGCCGACGACGAGCAACTGGAGAACGAGACGCTGGCCGCCCTGGCGAAGATCAGTGTGCGCGACGGCAAAGTTCACGATGCACTGAAGGCAGCCGTTACCGACCCGGTGCCGTTGCGCCGGGCGGCGGCGGGTTACGTTCTGGGCCGGTCAACCGATCGAGAGACCGCGGTGCTTCTCCTCAAGGATGTTGACTTCCGTGTCCGCTACCGGACGGCGCAGGGGCTGCTTACGGAGCGGGATCGCCGGGCGGTGCCGGCGCTAATCGCCCTGCTGTCGGAGGCACCGTCGGAGGTGGCCTGGCGCGCCGAGGAGATTCTCACGCGCGTGGCCGGAGAGAAGATGCCGCCGGCGTCGTTTGGCACCGGCTCGGAGAAGGACCGCGCCAGTAGCGCACCGACTGGGCGGCCTGGTGGGAGAAGGAGGGTGCCGGAGTCGATCTCGCCAAGATCGAGGAGACGCCGCCGTTCCTGCACGTCCTGCTCGTGCCGGAGATGCACGGGCACCGCGTCTTCGAGGTGGACCGCAACAACAAGGTGCTCTGGGAGATCACCGGCCTTAGTCAGCCGCGCGAGGCCCAGGTCCTGCCCGGCGGCCGGGTGCTGATCGGCGATTCGCAGGCCAACAAGGTCTTAGAGATGGATCGCAGCGGCAAGGTCCTGTGGTCGTACGATGTCCCCGATCCAGCGTACTTGCAACGTCTGCCTGACGGCAACACGTTCATCGGCACGCACCACCGCGCCTTCATCGTCACGCGGGCGGGCAAGGAGATCTTCTCGTACACGCCGAAGGAGCCGAACTTCTTCATCCACAGCATGAACCGCAAGCGCGATGGCAACCTCGTGCTGCTGTCGATGACCGGCAAGCTGCTGGAGGTGACGCCGAAGGGCGAAGAGGTCCTCTCGCTGCAAGTGGACAGCACAGGCAGCAACTGGTGCGGCGTCGAGGGGTTGCCGGGGCGCCGCTACCTGTGCGTCGGCAACAACATGGGAGAAGTGATTGAGATTGACGCGGCAGGCAAGGTACACTGGCGATGTGCCGTGGCCGGCGCCAGTTACGCCAGCCGGTTGCCGAACGGCAACACCATGATTTGCAGCTTCGGCCAGCAGAAGGTGATCGTCGTGGACCGCGACGGCAAGACGGTCTGGGAGCAAAAGGTCGGCAGTATGCCCTGGCGGGCCCGACATGCGCTAATGACCGATGTGCCGCTTGCGGCTTAGCAGTCTCTTCTGCTAAGCCGCAAGCGGTGAATGGTGGAGTATGCAGCGATGACGTACCCTCGCTTCGCTCTCTCGTTCGTGATTCTGGCGGTTCTGGGAACGCTCCGCGCCGATGAGGCGGAGGAGTTGGCGACGTATGACGAGAAGGTGTTGAAAGACGCCGGCATCGGCACCAATGGGGCGGACGTGCTGTCGTTCTTCCGCAAACGCACGCTGACCGCCGACGACCTGCGCACCGTGCCGAAGCTCATCCAGTTGCTCGGCGCCGACGACTTCGACAAGCGCGAGGAAGCGTCGCAAAAGCTGATCGGCTTCGGGCCTCCAATGGTGCCTCTGCTGCGCCCGGCGCTCAAGGACGCCGACGCCGAGGTGTCCCGCCGCTGCGGCGAGATCATCGCCGAGATCGAAAGCGGTCCCGGCCCCGCGCTGCCGATGGCCGCGGCGCGGCACCTCGTCCGCCTCAAACCGGCGGCAGCGGTTCCTGTCCTGGTCCACTACCTCCCCTTCGCCGACGACCCCAGCGTCATCAGCGACGTGATGGATGCCCTCGTCGCCCTGACGCCGAAGCTCGAAGACGCGCACCCCATCCTGCGGGCCTCGCTCACCGACCCTCTCGCGCTCAAACGTGCCGCCGGGGCCTTCGTGCTGGGTCGGGCCAAGGAAGACGCGCAGCGCGGCGAGGTCCGCAAACTGCTCACCGACAAGGACGCCGTGGTCCGCTTCCGCGCCGCACTGGGACTGCTGGCGGGGCGCGACAAAGCGGGGGTGCCGCCACTGATCGAGTTGGCCACGGAGCAGTTCGGCAACCTGACCTGGCAAGCGGAGGACACGCTCGTCCGCCTCTCCGACGGCTATCCGCCGGGCATGGAACTCGGCGATACGGACGCCGCCCGCAAACTCCGGCGCGACGTGTGGACGAAATGGTGGGAGACAAACGCGGCAAAGATCGATCTGGCCAAGCTGACTGCGGAGCCGCGCCATCTCGGCTACACCTTGATCCCTGAGATGCACGCCAATAAGGTCTGGGAGATAGGGCTGGATAAGAAGGTGCTGTGGCAAGCGGCGGTGGCTACCTGCCCCATCGACGCCCAGGTGGTGCCGGGCGGCCGCTTTCTGGTCGCGGAGCTGAATGGCGGCCAGGTCAGCGAACGCGACCTGACGGGCAAGGTGTTGTGGTCGTACTCGGTCAACACGCCCATCGCCTGCGCCCGGCTGCCGAACGGCCACACCTTCATCGGCACCAACCACAGTCTGCACGTCGTCACCCCGGACAAGAAAGAGGTGATGCTCTACAAGCCGAAAGACAATTACTTCATCCACAGCGTCCAGCGGCTGCGTAACGGCCACATGGTCTGCGTGTCGATGGACGGCTCCGTGCGCGAGATCGACGCCGCCGGCAAGGAGGTACGGACCGTACCGTTGCCGATCCGCGGCAGCTGGAGCGGCGTCGAGGGCGCACCGGGAGGACATTACCTCGCGGTCAACAACGCCGAGGGGAAGGTGATCGAGGTGGACGTCGCGGGCAAAATCGTCTGGGAATATCAGACCCAGGGAGCGTGCTACGCCTCACGGCTGCCGAACGGCAACACGCTGGTCATCAGCAACGCCAGCGGCATCACCGAAGTGACTCGGGAAAAGAAGGTGGTGTGGGAGCAGAAGATCGGCACGTCGCTGTGGCGGGCGCATCGGCGCTGACCTGACATACTCCTTAACGTAGGGTGGGTCGAGTCTTCAAGACCCACCAGAGCGGCTGGCTGCAATCGGTGGGTCTCGAAGACTCGACCCACCCTACGGCGTAATGAAACCGCGTGCTAAGCCGTTCACAGCCGTTATTGCGGAGATTCGTCGCATGTCCGGACTTCTCGTCGCGCTTGCCTTGATCGCCGGCCAACCACCCGTCGATGAAACCGCGGCGGCCGACGAGCAGACCCTCAAGAAAGAAGGCCTCAGTGCCGATCCCGCCGTCTTGCTCAACTTCTTCCATCGGCGTACCCCGACCGACGCCGATCGCGCCCTCGTCGCCCGGTTGATCGAGCAACTCGGCAGCGAGAGCTTCGACGAGCGTGAGGAAGCGTCGAAAAGGCTGCCGGCCTACGGTACGACCATCCTGCCCATCTTGCGCGAGGCGGTGAAGGCCGACGACGCTGAGCGCGCCCGCCGGGCTCGCGAGGCGCTGGTGTCGATCGAGGACTCGGCCAAGGTTGGACTGCCAGGCGCCGCGGCCCGGATGCTGGCTCGCAAGAAACCCGCCGGTGCCACCGCAACCCTGTTGGCCTATCTGCCCTTCGCCGACGATCTGGGCGTCGAAGAGGAAGTCCTGCGGCGCGTTGCTGACACTCAACCCACCGTTGGGCAAAGCCGACCCCGCTCTCGCGCCGGCCCTCACCGATGCTCATCCCGCCCTTCGCGGTGCCGCGGCTCACGTTCTCGGCCGGAGCGGCAGCGATTCCCAGCGCGAGGCCGTCCGCAAACTGCTCGCCGACAAGGACGCGCGGGTTCGCTTCCGGGCCGCCATCGCCCTGATCGGAGCCCGTGAACGCGCCGCCGTGCCGCCGTTGATCGATCTCCTGGGCGAAGACCTCGGCTCGCTGACCTATCAAGTTGAGGACGCTCTCTTTCGCCTGGCCGGCGAGCAGTCGCTGCCAACGTCAGTCGGCCTCGGCGGCGCAGAGGCCCGCATCAAAGGACGCGACGCCTGGCGCGGCTGGTGGAAGGACCACGGCGACAAGGTGGACCTGGCGCGCTTCGAGGCCGGCGAGCGCCTGATCGGTCTGACACTCGGCATCGAGTACAACACCGGCCGCGTCTGGGAGTGCGGCCCCGACGGGAAAACGCGCTGGGAGATCAAGGGGCTGCAAGGCCCGATGGAGGCGCAGGTCTTGCCCGGCAACCGCGTGCTGATCGCCGAGTCGAACAACAAGATGATCTCGGAGCGCGACTTCCAGGGCAAGATCCTGTGGCAGAAGGTGCTGCCGCACGAGCCGACCGGCGTGCAGCGTTTACCCAACGGCCACACGTTCGTCTCGTCGTATCAGTGGGTGATGGAGATGGACCGTGACGGCAATACGGTGTTCGACTTCCTCCTCACCAGCGGCTCGAACGCCATCCGCAAGGCACGCAACGGCAACGTGATCTGCGCTCACGAAGCGGAGATTGTGGAACTGGATACGACTGGCAAGAAACTGCGTTCGATCCCGCTGCCGAAGCAAAGCATGTGGGTCGGCATCCGCGATTTGCCGGGCGACCGTTTCCTGGTGGGCAACTCGAACACCGGCCGCATCCTCGAGATCGACGCCGCCGGCAAGATTCTCTGGGAAGCCACGGTACCCGGCGCGTGCGGCATCGCCAAGCTGCCAAACGGCCACGTCCTGGTCGGCACCTCGAACCTCGCCGTCGAACTGGATCGCAATGGCAAGCGCGTGTGGGAACTGCCGTGCCCCGGTTACGTCCGCCGCATCCATCGGCGTTAGAAACCCACTTCATTTACGTTTCGCTCTACAACGGGTCCATTCCCGTTATGGTGGGAACGAGTATCCCGCTGGCGTGGTCGTTTCTCGTTTCAGGTTTGGGGGTGTGGAGGGCTTTGTGCCCCATTGAAGTTCCGAAACGGATTACGCTCGGCTGACACGGATTGCCAGAATGAGCTTATTCTTCTTCCGGAATGTTAAATAACAATCGCTGCTCATTGCTCAACGAAGGGCGTTCGAGTTTTTCCCTGCGGCGGTTTTTTTCGCCGTTGACCTGGACGCGCGAGTCGCTTGACAAGATTTGGGGCTGGGCCAAAAACCCAACCTTTGCCGCCTTGTGGGCGTTTTGCCCGCCTAATCAACCCAGCTTTTTCAAGCGCGCCCAGGTCTGCCCTGGCAGTATTGTTCGTGACCAGGTATTCCCCTTGATACTCTTTAGCAGTGTATGAGGCTGTCGGATTTTTCAGAGGCCGCGAGATGAACGCTCTCTGTCGATGATTGAATTCTGGATGATCCTTGAGTAATTTTTCTGCTTCCGCCAGCTGCTCCTGTTGCCTGGCAATGTAGGCGTGAAGATCGTCGATAGCCCTCCTTGAACGCGTAGGTGGTAATGGTTGAAATAAGTCAGGTCCCCACCGTCTGTTTCGCAATACAGATAGGCGCGAGCGTATTTGATAGGCGCTGCAACGATGATCCTCGAAATCGGCAAGAACTCGAAGAGCCAATATCCGTTTTTCAGCATGAACCAGTAGAATAAGGCTCGAGCGGTTCGACCGTTGCCGTCTACGAACGGATGAATAAAGCCAATGGCGAAGTGCAACGCTATTGCCTTGATTACGGGGTGGACAAACGGCGACGAGCGTGTGTTGGCAAAGTCGCAAATCTCCTTGATTCGATCAGGAACCGTGTCGGCCGGAGGTGGCGTGTAAATCGGTTCGCCGGTCATTGCATCGGCGACGTAGATCGATTCGTCTTCGCGTCTAAATCTACCTGCCGCGTCAAGATTTACGAGCGTCTCTTCAGTAAGCACCTCGTGTAAGTGGCAGATGAGAGCGGGTGTGAGACTCTCTTTTTTAAGATCTCTCATCTCCAAAATAGCCGTGTAGTTATTCAGAATCATCTGCTCGCCATGATCTCGCGGTCGTCGTTTGGTACGGAGCAGTTCCTTCCCCACCTCCCTAGTCGTGCAGGCGCCCTCGATCTGACTAGAAGCGATGGCCTCTTCCATCAGAGAATTGAAAAGGTATCGTTCGCTGCCATCATCCTGAATGGGCTGAGCATGTTGCGCCCCGATGATACCTGATCCTGCGAGTTGGTCGATAAGGCTTATCCATTCCTGATGTTGTGGCGGTAGCCAATACTTCATTTCCTCCTTTCCAGAAAATCGAAGTGGGAGCTTCTGCTGCTGTGGCTGCCGTTGCATCTGTAAAGCGCCCCATGCTTCTTCCGGCGTTACGCCGTCAGGCATCGGCTGAAAGCGGAATCTGTCCCAGTGCAAGTACCGATCATTTGCATCTCTGATAAGTTCCTGCACTTTCGGGTTGCACATGGCGGTGATGACAGCGATCGTGCGGTCCTTATCGGCTGGGTTGAAGATCGTGTTCCAGCCAGGAGGCTTTTTAGGGATACGCATCGTAGGTTCTCTGCCAGAGTACAACCGCAACTATCTCACTTCCCAGACTGCAAGTCAAGCACGAAAACGCAAAACAGTGCAAAATTGAGATGTGATTGCGTTTTAGTAAGATGCTTGTTACAAATCATTTATGGCAATATCCAGAAAAAAGCTGACTGTACTAGCGCGAACGAGAGACGGGTGGGATAACGGGAATGCACCCCCGCTGCAACCCTCCCGTTTACGCTTCGTCCCCCTCTCGGTATGATGGACCGACGTGGTTTCGTCGCTCGGTTCACCGGAAACCTGCTCATGGCCCCGAATTCCCCGCTGCCGCTGCCGGAGATGTTCGGCAAGTATCGGATCGTGCGACGGCTCGGCAAGGGCGGCATGGGTACGGTCTACCTGGCCCGCGATACCCGCCTGGACCGCGACGTCGCCCTCAAGGTCTGCCATCTCTCCGAGGATCCGCAGTCCCAGGAACGCTTTCGCCGGGAGGCGAAGGCCGCCCGGAGCCTCTCGCATCCCAATCTCTGCCCGGTTTATGAGTTCGTCGAGAGCGAGGGCCTCGCCTACCTGACGATGGCCTTCATCGACGGCCCGACGCTGGAGGAACGTCTGGCCGAGCGCGGGCGCTGCCGCTGAACGAAGCGGCCCGTCTGGTGGCGAAGCTGGCCCTGGCGATGCAGGTCGCGCACGACAATCGGGTCATCCATCGCGACCTGAAACCGGCCAACGTCATCATCGACCGCAGAGGCGAGCCTGTCATCCTCGACTTCGGCCTGGCCCGGCAGGAGGATCAGCTGTCGGCGCGCTTGACGCTGCCGGGACAACTCCCCGGCACGCCGGCCTACATGGCTCCGGAACAGCTCGAAGCCGGTGCGACTCCGATCGGCCCGGCGTGCGACATTTACAGCCTCGGCGTGATCCTCTACGAGGTGATGACGGGATCGCCGCCGTTCCAGGGGAATATCGCGGAAGTATACGGCAAGATCCTGTACGTCCCGCCGGAGCCGCCGAGTCGCCGCAACCCGGAAGTGGATGAGCAGCTGGAAGCAGTCTGCCTGAAAGCGATGGCGAAGAAGCCGGGTGATCGCTACCCGAGCATGGCCGACTTTGCCGAGGCGTTGCTGGGTGAACCCGGCACGATGATGACCGTCCTCCCGTCCGATCTGGAGGTGCCGCCCCGAGAAAAGCCGGTTCCACCCTCCCCGGTGGATCCCGTCAGTTCGGTGCCCGAGGAGTCACCCAATCAGACGAAACCTACAGGCAGCTTCCCGACCGACATGGGTTTCGAGGTATCGGATCCTTCTCTGTCACCTGGCGAGATCAGCTCACCGACCCTGGCACTGATGGCCGGGCTTGAGGAACCGCCTACCGCGGTGGAGTCAGTGCCGCTCTCGGAACCTCCGCCTCTGCCGGCGGAATCACCTAACCGGACGAGACCTCACGGCAGTGTTCCGACCGAGAACAGCTTCGTCTTGCCAGATGATTCGTCGTCGCCGGGCGAGGTCAGCTCACCGACGCTGGCATTTATGGCCGATGGTGACGCGCCTCCCGCCGCGGTTGAGCCGGAGCCGCCGTCGCTGGCTCCTCCTGCCGTAGTCCCGCCGCCCGATCCCACGCCCTCGGAATCATCCAGCCAGACGAGAGCGCGCGGCAGTGTTCCGACCCAGGAGAACTTCGTCTTACCAGAGTCTTCCCTGTCGCCCGGTGAAGTCAGCTCACCGACGCTGGCATTTATGGCCGGTGATGACGCGCCTCCCGCCGTGGTCTTACCGCCCGATCCCGCGCCCTCGGAATCATCCAGCCAGATGAGACCGCGCGGCAGTGTTCCGACCCAGGAGAACTTCGTCTTACCGGAGTCTTCCCTGCCGCCCGGTGAAGTCAGCTCACCGACGCTGGCATTTATGGCCGGTGGCGACGCGCCTCCCTCCGTAGTCCCGCTGCCCGATCCCACGCCCTCGGAATCACCAAGCCAGACGAGAGCGCGCGGCAGCGTTCCGACCCAGGAGAACTTCGTCTTACCGGAGTCTTCCCTGTCGCCCGGTGAAGTCAGCGCGCCGACGCTGGGATTTATGGCCGGTTTTGACGACCTTTCCGCCGCGGTTGAGCCGGAGCCGCCGTCGCTGGCTCCTTCTGCCGAAGTCTCGCCGTCTGAACCCGCATCCTCGGAACTCGCCAATCAGACGGGAACTAGCGACAGCGTTCCGACAGATCTCGGTGAAATCAGTTCACCGACGCTAGGATTTATGGCCGCTGTTGAGGAGCTGTCCGCCACGGTTGAGCCGGAGCCATCGCTCGCTTCTCCTCCCGTGGTCCCGCCGCCCGAACTTGCATCCCCGGAACCTCTGCCCCCTCCCACCGCATCGTACCAGGATAAACCGCGGGAAGCGACGCAGGCGCGGAAACCGAGGAAGACCTGGCCGGTTCCCAAGTTGCCGACCCCGCCGCCGGCAACCAAGCCGAAGACGGAACCGCGTGCAGGCGGACCGTTGATTCCGCCGCCGTCGACGCAGCCGCAGCCTCCACCGCCCGCCCCGGCTCCCTCACGGGTATCGACGGCTTCGGAGGCGATCGAGCCTGAGCTGCAAACGCTCAATTTGCCTGCCCCACGCTGGAAACGCTGGGCCTGGGTCGGCCTGATCGTCGGATTGATCGCGCTACCCGTGGGGGTTGTCATTTGGCAGATCACTCGGCCATCTATCGTCAACCCACCGCCTCCTCCGCCGCTGGATCCGTTCGCCCGGCCCGCCGCGGAGTTCCCCCCAGATACGCGCAAGGGGACCGCCCAGCTGCCGGCGATCGTATCGCGCCGGCCGGAGCCGATCCTGAGGCAGCCGCTCGAGCTGGGGCTGGAGTTTACCAACATCGTCGGGATGACGATGATCCGCATTCCGCCGGGCACGTTCATGATGGGCAGCCCGCCGAAGGAACATGCCCGCGATCCGGGGGATAAAGAGCTGCTGCACCGAGTGACACTCACGGATAGCTTCTACATGGGCGCCACGTTAGTGACGCAGAAGCAATGGATGGACGTCATGGACACCCCCATCACCCCGAGCCTCTTCAAGGGGGATGATTTGCCCGTCGAAACGGTTTCCTGGGACGAGGCCAAGAACTTCTGCAAAAAACTCAGCATCAAGGACGGCCGCACCTATCGGCTGCCGACCGAAGCGGAGTGGGAGTACGCTTGCCGGGCCGAAACCACGACACCCTTCTGGTGCGGAACGACGATCACCACCGAAGATGCGAACTTCGACGGCAAGTTCCCCTACCGGGCGGAGGAAGCCCAGGGACTGAGTCGCATGAAAACGACGCCGGTGAAGATGTTCATGCCGAATCCCTGGAAGTTGTATGACATGCACGGCAACGTCCAGGAGTGGTGCGAAGATGTGTACGTCGAGAAGTATCCGCGGGAAGACGTGGTAAACCCCCGAGGACCTTCGACCGGCCCCACGCGCGTCCTTCGAGGCGGAGCCTACTCCAAGCAAGCCATGTATTGCCGCTCCGCCAGCCGCGATTTTCTCGAACGGGGCAGCAGTTTCAAAACCATCGGCTTCCGCGTGGTCATGGTTCCAGGCGATAAGAAGGAGTGAAGCCGATCCTTCCGCAGCCCTTGCAATTGACCCGCGGGTAGACGATGATGGGTTCGCCTGAAGGAACGAAATCCGATGAAAGGAGCAACGCAAACATGGCAAGAAGTTCCGATCGAAAGATGCGGCGGAAACGAGCACGCATAAGGAACAAGCGGCTGCGGCACCTGAAGCCGACTCGAAAAGGATGGAGGGTATCGTGAGACGATGATCTCACTGCTTGCCGCTTGCGAGTAGGGTGGGTCGAGTCTTCGAGACCCACCCTACTCGCAAGCGGCAAGTCGAATCTGCGAATCCGTTTGCCCCCGCCGCCCCAATCTGGTAACTCTGGATATATCCTACCGCGCCCACACCCGCCGCCTCATCGCCCCAGAGACTATTCCACCCATGCTACCTCGCACCTTCCTCGTTCTCGGCTTCTGCCTACTGACGCCCGCCCTCCGCGCCGCCGAGTTCGTGGAAGTGAGTGCCGATCCCGCGGTCGTCTCCTTGCGCGGACCCACGGCGCGGTTCACGCTGCTCGTCCACGGCCGCACCACCGACGGCCGGCTCGTCGATCTGACGCGCATCGCTCGCTATCGCTCCGCCGATCCGAAAATAGTTGCCGTCGATCTGAACGTAATCGTCCCCGTCGCAGACGGCAAGACGACCGTCATCGTCGATGCGGACGGCAAGTCGATCCCTGTCGCCGTGACGGTGAGCGAGGCGGCCGCCGCGCGCCGCTTCAACTTCGAGAACGACGTGATGCCGGTGCTGAGCCGCTTCGGGTGTAACTCCTCCGGCTGTCACGGCAAGGCGGAGGGGCAGAACGGCTTCAAACTTTCGGTGTTCGGCTTCGATCCGCCGGCCGACTTCGCCGCCCTGACGAAAGAGGGTCGTGGCCGGCGCGTCTTTCCGCCGGCGCCGGAGCAGAGTTTGCTCTTGCGCAAGATGTCCGGTCAGGTGCCGCACGGCGGCGGCGCACCGCGTGCCGCGCATCTCTGCCGATTACGAGACGCTGCGCGCCTGGATCGCCGCCGGGACACCGTTCGGGTCGTCCACCGATCCGAAGGCGACGGCGGTGCGCGTCGAGCCGCGCAAGCGCATCCTGGCCGTGCAAGGCTTGCAACAGTTGCGCGTTATCGCCACGTTCTCCGATGGCCGAGAAGCTGACGTGACCGCACACGCCCGTTTTCAGTCGAACAACGAGGGATTGGCCGCCGTCCAGGCGAACGGCCTGGTGATCGCCGGCGACGTGCCGGGGGAGGCCGCGATCATGGTCGGCTACATGAACGCGGTGGACGTCTTCCGCGCCGTGGTGCCGCGCGGCGGTGCTCCGGTCGCCGACGCTCCCGGTCCTCCAGAGAACAATTTCATTGACCGGCTCGTCTGGCAGAAGCTGCGGAAGCTGAACGTCCTGCCGTCCGAGCTGGGCGACGATGCCGAGTATCTGCGCCGCGTCTACATCGACGTGATCGGCACGCTGCCGACGCCGGACGAGGCACGCCGGTTCCTCGCGGACAAACGGCCCGATCGCCGCGCTCGCCTCGTCGATGAATTGCTGGAACGGCCGGAGTTCGCCGACTACTGGGCGCTGCAGTGGGCCGACCTGCTGCGTGTCGATCGCGGGACACTGGGGCCGAAGCGGGCGTACAGCTATTACAAGTGGATCCGCGATGCGATAGCGGCGAACCAACCGCTCGACCAGTTCGCCCGCGCGGTGCTAACCGCCGAGGGACCGCTGACTGACTCGGCGCCGGCGAACTTCTATCGCGTTGTGACCAAGCCTGGCGAGGCGTCGAGCACGCTGGCGCAGGTGTTCCTCGGCATTCGCATCGCCTGTGCCGAGTGCCATCATCATCCGTTCGACCGCTGGAGCCAAACCGACTACTACGGCATGCAGGCGTTCTTTACCGGCGTGGGCGTCCGGCAGTCGCCGCGCGGCGAGAGTGTGTCGTCGGAGGGCGGCGGCGCATCGCGCCACCCGCGGACCGGCGAAGAGGTTCTGGCACATGCTCTCGGCGAGGCCGCGCCGGCGGCGAAACCGGTCGGCGATCCGCGCGTTCACCTGGCCGACTGGCTAACACGGCCGGACAATCCGTGGTTTGCCCGCAACCTGGCGAACCGCGTCTGGGCGCACTTCCTCGGCCGCGGCCTGGTCGAGCCGGTGGACGACTTCCGCGCCACCAATCCGCCGAGCAACCCCGAGCTGCTCGACGCCCTGGCCAAACACCTCATCGAGAACAAGTACGATCTGCGCTCGCTGATCCGCGTCATCACGGCGTCGCGCGTCTACCAGCTGTCGTCTGCTCCGAATGCGACCAACGAGCGCGACGAGCAGAACTATTCGCGGGCGCTGCTGAAGCGCGTGCCGGCGGAGGTGCTGCTGGACATGGTGTCGCAGACGACCGGCGTCCTGGAGCGCTTCCCCAACGCGCCGCCGGGAACGAAGGCGGTCCAGTTGTGGGACAGCAAGGTAGCGCACTACTTCCTGCGGACGTTTGGCCGGCCGGAGCGCGTGACTGCCTGCGAATGCGAGCGCAACGCCGAGCCGAGCGTCGCCCAGGTGCTGCACCTGCTGAACGCCCCGGAAGTGCAGGCGAAGCTGAGCCACGAGGGCGGCTACGTCGCCAAGTTGATGCGTCGTCACACCGCCGACGCGCCGCTGGTGGAGGACTTGTATCTGACGTTCTACAGCCGGCCGCCGACGGACAAGGAGCGAAAGGCGGCGATCGCGTTCCTGGAAAAGCGCAAGGATCGACGGCGGCAAGCGGTCGAAGATCTGGCGTGGAGCCTGCTGAACTCGCTGGAGTTTGTGTTCAACCATTGAGCTTGTTTAGCCGCGAGCTTTTGCGAGCGCTGAGCCAGCGCTCGCAAAAGCTCGCGGCTAAACGAAGAGGTGACCAATGGACCCGATGGATGGCCTGCGTTCCGCGATGGCCGCGGTGGACGCCTACTACAAGGAACACGGCATCTTTCAGGGCAAGTTTGGTTTCGGCAAGCGGCCGGCGCTGGTCGTCATCGACATGGCCTACGGCTGGACCGATCCTGCCTACGCCGGCGGTTCCGCCCGACTCGACACCGCGATCGCGGCCATTCAGAAACTGCTCCCGGCTGCCCGAGCGAAAGGCGTGCCGGTCATCTACACCACGTCGCCGTACCAGGAGACGCCGCAGTTCAAATCGGCAGCCGACTTCTCGCCGAAGTTCCGCAAATGGGACCGCCGGGCCTGCGAGATCGACGAGCGTGTGCGGCCGCTGCCGGCGGAGTACCTGATCCATAAAGAACACGCCAGCGCGTTCGGCGGCACGGCGCTGGTCGGCCACCTGATCGGCCACGGCGTCGATACGCTGCTCATCACCGGCTGTTCGACGAGCGCCTGCGTCCGCGCGACGGCGACCGACGCCAAGGTCTACCAGCTGCGGCCGATCATTATCAGGGAAGCCGTACAGGACCGCTCGGAGATCGCCCACGAATGGACGCTGTTCGACATCCAGGCGCGGTTCGCGGATGTGGTGAGCGTGGTGGAGACAGTAGCGTATTTGCAGGGATTGCCGGGGTAATTTCTCATTGACGAGCCGGGAGCGTAGAATAATTGGGATTTGTTGGACACAGGAACCCGTCATGACCTTCCCAGTGATCGTGCATTCCGCGGCCGGACAATTTGAAGCCGCGCTCGTTCGCGCGCCCGACGTTTGCGCCACGGCTCCCACACTTGCGGAAGCACTCGCCGCTCTCAAATCGACGATTGCCCGGCGATTGGATCAGGGCGAACTGGTCGCTTTGGAGGTTCCGCGCCGTGGTTTATCCAGCCTATTCGGCAGGTTCCGCGACGATCCAACCTTGCGGGAAATCTGTGCGGATGCTTACAAAGAGCGCGACGCGGAAGTGCAGGAATGAAGGTCTTCGATATGGATATTCTGACGGAAATTCTGTTGGGAAACCCCGCTTACGCCGAGAGGATCGCGAAGGTCCCACCCGATGAGCAGGCGGCTCCGATTGTCGCCATCGAGGAAATTATCCGCGGTCGGCTCAATGTCATCCGTCAGGCGGAAGCGGGCAAAGCCCGCATCACGATTGAGGAGGCGTACCAATACTTCGAGCAAACGCTCGACGGCATCCGTGAGTTGAAGATTCTGTCCTTCACGCAACAGGCGGAAGCACTGCTGAAACAATGGCGGGGATCGAAGATCAAAGGATCGACGCACGATCTGCGGATCGCCGCCAGCTGCGTGGCAAACTCTGCCACGTTGGTCTCGCGCAATCGCCGCGATTTCGAGAGAATTCCGGGGTTATCGGTCGAGTTTTGGGAATGACTCACGGCACGCCGGCATTCTTCGCGGCTTCCGGGTCGATCTTCTTGAGCGCAGCGGCGCCCTGGTACTGATTGATCGACTGGTCCTTCAACGCGGCGACGGCCAGGTGCCTCGGTTTTCTCGACCAACTCAGACAAGGTCTACACTCCCATGTATTCATCCGATTCATTGCAATTGTCGCCGTGGCAAGTCAAACACCATCGGGCCATCACGATCGCTTGGACGGCCTGCCTCGCACTGGCCATTTCGCCCGAGGCAAGAGCGCAGCCGACGAAGCCAGCGGTGGAAGCCAAATCGAGTCCGTGGGGCATCAGTTCTTCGTCGAGTTCGTTCAAGAATTATAACGACTGGTTCCCGATGATGTCCGCCGCCGGGGTGTCCACCGTCCGCCTCTTTCCGGAGTGGCGCAGCCTCGAACCGACACCGGGAAAGTGGCAATGGGACCAAACCGACGCCTTCGTAAAAGCCGCGGCGGACAACAAGATCGAGATCAACGCGATTCTCATGGGGTCAACTCCCTGGACAAAAGCGAAGAGTCACGCCTTCCCCATGGACAATCTTGAGGATTGGTCACGCTATGTTGCGACCGTCGTGGAGCGATACAAGAACAGGATTCGTTACTGGGAAGTCTGGAACGAAGGCAACGGCGGCTTCAACGACGATCGCCACACGACGGTCGATTATGCCAAACTGGCGGCCGCGACTTATGCTGCTGCCAAGAAAGCCGATCCGAAAGCTCAGATCGGCCTGAGCGTCGCGAGTTTCGATGCCCCTTATCTCAATCAGGCTATCCGCGCACTGGCGAAAGCAGAGAAACCGAACAGTTTCGATTTTCTTTGCATCCATCCCTACGAAATCGCGGATGGCCTCCGCGATGCCGACGGCGAGATTCCTTACCTCTGGATGACGCGTGGTCTGCGCGACATGCTGAAAGCCAGCGCACCGACCGAGCCGATGTCGAGATCTGGATCACGGAAGTCAGCCGGCGAGTCGAGAATAAGAAGGGACAGGTCGCCACGGAACAGGATGCGGCGAAGGCACTCGTGAAGTTGTACACGATGGCTATTGCACAGGGCGTTCGGCGCACGCAATGGTTCGAGGCTCGAGATCCGGTCGGCGAAGATCAGGGCTTTGGCCTCCTCAGCCGGGACGGTAGTCCACGCGCCTCCTACACCGCGTTCAAGATCATGACGACACACCTTGGCGCCACGCCCAAATACGAAGGCTGGTTGGCAATGGGCAGCGGCGGCAAGGGCTACGGCTTCGTCTTCCAGGGCGGAGCAAGTCCCGTCCTGGCAGCCTGGATGCCCGCGGAGGGAATGGACAAGACGATGACCTTCAAGAGCGACGTCAAGGTTGTCGAGGCACTCGGCAAGGCGGGTTGGACTCTCAAAGCTGGGCAGCCGTTGCCGCTCACCGATGCACCTGTTTTCGTGGTTGGCTTGCCCGCCGATCTCCTGGCTCAAGCCCAAGCCAACGCGAACAAAAGTTATCCCTGGGGCGGGGATTATTCGAAAGCAGAGAGTGTGAGCGTCGAGTTAGGTGCGGCCGAGGGGAGCCGCGGCGTGTTTCAAATTGGACGCAAATCGACCCCGACATGCACGTTCCCGGATGGTTCGACGGGCATCATCCTGAGGGGCAATCAAGCGCAAGTTTCTACGTTCATCCCTCCTTCGCAAACTTTGCGACACAAGAGTATTACGTCCGAGTGACTGTCAGGCGACTCGACGCGGGCAATGTAGGGATGAATCTCTTCTATGAGGTCGCCGACAGCCAGGGACGAACGCCTTACAAGAACAAGGGAGAATGGTTCGGCACCTCGAAAAACGAAGGCTGGCAAACCCACACCTGGCACGTTACCGATGCCTATTTCTCCAGAATGTGGGGCTATGACATCAGCTTCCGCCCCGAACTGTCCGTTCCCTTTGTGATCGGCAAAGTCGAGGTCAGCAAAGTCCCCTTCAAATGAGATGGCGAACCATAAGACGAATGGGAAAAGCAAAGGGGTCGTCCGATTAGCCGCTTCCCAACCAGGCTCTCATGCGATGATCTCCCGCACCACGCGCCCTGCCACATCCGTCAGGCGAAAGTCGCGGCCGGCGTGGCGGTAGGTCAGCTTCTCGTGGTCCAGGCCGAGCAGGTGGAGGATCGTCGCGTGGAAGTCGTGGATGTGGACTTCGTTGGTCGCGACGCTGCAGCCGTAGTCGTCGCTCTCGCCGTAGCTGAAGCCGCCCTTTGACGCCGCCGCCGGCCATCCAGGAGGTGAAGACCTCGGCATGATGCTCGCGGCCCTTCGCGTCCTTGCCCGTGTTGAACGGCGTGCGGCCAAACTCGGTGGTCCACACGACCAGCGTCTCCTCCAGCATGCCGCGCGACTTGAGGTCCCTGAGCAAGCGCGGCGATCGGTTGGTCGACGTTTTTCGCCAGCGGCACATGGGCGTTCATGTCGCCGTGCGAGTCCCAGTTATTCGACGCGCCGGTGTCGATCAGCTCGATGAAGCGCACGCCGCGCTCGGCCAGGCGCCGGGCCACGAGGCACTGCCAGGCGAAGCCTCGTGTGCTGCCGCGCTGGCAGGCCGTAGAGCTTCAGCGTCGCGTCGGTTTCCTTCGACAGGTCGAAAGCCTCGGGTGCTTCGCGCCTGCATGCCGAACGCCGTCTCGAACGACTTGATGCGCGCCGTCAGATTCGCGTCCTCCGGGCGCTGCGCGAGATGCCGGCGGTTGAACGCCTGCGCCAGGCCGAGTTCCATCTCCTGCAAGTCCGCCGCGGGCTGACGCCGCTGGATGTTCGGCATCGGCTCCGGTCCGGGTGCGACGTGCGTGCCCTGGTGACAGCCCGGCAGGAAGTCCGAGGCCCAGACCTGTCCGCCCGCATAGGGCAACTGCGGAGCGAGCACGATGAACGACGGCAGGTTGCGGTTCACCGTCCCCAGTCCGTGGCTCACCCACGCGCCGATGCTCGGCCGGGGAAAGGTCACCGAGCCGGTGTGGATGCCGAGCGTGGCCTGGAAGTGGTCCGGGTGATCGTTGCGCATCGAGCGGATGAGGCACAGGTCGTCGGCGCACTCGGCCACGTGCGGGAACAGATCGCTGATCCACAGGCCCGACTGGCCGCGCTGCTTGAACTCCCACTGCGGCCGCTTGAAATATTTCTCCACCGACGCGGTTGTTCGGCGCGAAGGCCTCCAGCATCTTCTGCGGCACCTGGTACGACTTGTTGTGGTCGGCGATCAGCTTCGGCTTGTAGTCGAACGAATCCACATGCGACACGCCGCCGCTCATGTTCAGGAAGATGACCTGCTTGGGCACGCGGCGTGAAGTGCGGCCGCTTCGGCGCGAGCGGATCGGCATCGGCCGCTGGCTGCCGCTCCGCTGCCAGCAGTTCGGCAGACGATGCCCGGCAACAGCAGCGAGCCGCCGACGAGCGAGCGAATCATCGAGCGGCGCGAGTGACGGCATGGGTCGGCGTTCATGAGGAGTGACCTTCGCAGGGGCATGCTTCCAGTGTTCCATTAGCTCCCCTCTTCCGTACTCGAGAGGCGGGTGAGGGGTTGAACTCGGCACGACCCCTCACCGCCAACCCCTCTCCGCCGAGTACGGAGGAGAGGGCTGATCCGTTCAATCCACGAACACAAACTCGTTGCCGCTCATCAGCGCGCGGGCCAACGCGGCCCACGTCTGCAACTCGAGCTGGTCGGCCGGCGTCTTGAGCGTCGTCAGCTTGCGCGATACTGTCTGCAGGAACTCGGCGCAATCCTGCTGCTCCTCGGGATTCGGCGAGCGGTTCAAGGCGAGCTGGTAGGCGAGGAGCGAGCCGCGCCGGCTTCGTCCGTGCGCGCGGCGAGAACGCGCTGGGCGAATTCGTGCTGCCACGCCGTGGGCGAGCGGGTCGTTCATCAGGAACAACGCCTGCAACGGCGTCGTGCTCGGCAAGCCGCACGCCGGTGCTGGAACTGGGATCGGCGCCGTCGAAGAGGGCGAGGAACGGATTCTTGCGCAGCCGTTGCTGCATCAGATAGACGCTGCGGCGGCGCGTCTCATACACGGCCACGAACGGGACGTGCTGGGTGAAGCCCCAGGTCTGCGCCGGCGGAAAGGGATGCGCTCCGCCGGGCGCTTTCGTCGAGTTCGCCGCTCACGAAGAGCATCGTGTCGCGGATCGCTTCGGCGTCGAGGCGGCGGCGGGTGAACTTCCAGAACAAATCATTGTTCGGGTCGAGCTTCGCGCTTCGGCGCGGCATCCGTGCTGGCGAGCTGCCAGGTCTGCGAGAGCAGGATGAGCTTGTGCATGGTCTTGACGGACCAGCCGCTTTCGATGAAGCGCGGCGGCGAGGAAGTCGAGCAATTCGGGGTGCGTCGGCGGCTTGCCCCGCCGGCCGAAATCGTTCGGCGTCTGCACGATGCCCTTGCCGAAGTGGTGCTGCCAGATGCGGTTCACCATGACACGGGCCGTGAGCGGATTCTTCGGGTCGGTGAGCCATTCGGCCAGTTGCAGGCGTCCGCTCGATCGAGCTGTCCTTGGGCACCTGCTGTCCACCGAGCACGGCGGGAAAATGGCGCGGCACCTCGTCGCCGAGCCGCTTGGGATCGCCGCGCAAGTGCATCTTCGCATTCGCCGGCTTGGCGTCGGCGACGGCATAGGCGTTGTCGATGGCCGGTGCTGCTGCCTGGATGGCGGCGCGTTTTTTCCTGGCGTCGGCGAGGCCTTGCGCGGCGGCAGTCATGCGGGCCTTTTTGTCCGGGCTCGTCGGGCGCTTTCTTGGCCTCGGCCTCCGCGGCTTCGAGCTTCTTGACCTCGGCGTCGACCGCGGCGAGCTTCTCGCGGTGCGGCTTGAGAAGCGCCTCCATTTCCGCGGGCGGACAGCAACGGCACGAAATCCTCCTGCTGCCTGCCGACCTCGGCGCCGGGGAACGGATAGCGGGTGCTGTTGAAGATGCCGTAGAGGCCGTAGTAATCGCTCATCGTGAACGGGTCGAACTTGTGGTCGTGGCAGCGGGCACAGGCGATGCTGGAGCCCAGGATGGTGCGGCCCAGGTTGTCGATCGTGTCCTCCAGCGTGAGATGGTGCTCGCCCATGCGGTCGCCGCCAAAGCGCCGGGCGATGGCGAGATAACCCGTGGCGACGATGCGCTCGTCGCGCTCGGCGTCGGTGCCGCCCGGCATCAGGTCGCCGGCGAGTTGCTCGCGCAGGAACTGATCGTAGGGCAGATCGCGGTTGAACGCGCGAATGACCCAGTCGCGATACTGGTGCGCCTGCGGCACGGGATAATCCGAGGCATTGCCGCACGTGTCGGCGTAGCGCACCACGTCGAGCCAGTGCCGGCCCCAGCGCTCGCCATAGCGGGGCGAAGCGAGCAGGCGATCCACGACTTTCTCGAAAGCTTGCGGCGACGCGTCGGCGAGAAAAGCGTCCATCTCGGCCGGCGTCGGCGGCAGGCCGGTGAGGTCGAACGTGACGCGGCGCAGCAACGTCCGCTTATCCGCCGCGGGAGCGGGAGCGATCGCCGGCCTCTTCCAGACGGGCCAGGATGAAATCGTCCACCGGCGTGCGCGGCCAGGAGGTGATTCTTCACCTTCGGCACCGGCGGATCCTTGACCGGTTGAAACGACCAGAACTTGCGGCCTTCTTCCAGGCTCATGCCGTATTTGACAACTTTCGCGGGCACCGCTTCGAGCCTGTCGTCTGCTCGCGCGGACAAGACACTCCACCCGAGGAACAAGGCAGCCAGGCTACAGTCGCCGCACGTCATGGTCTTCATGCACTGCTCCCGAAAGCTCTCTCATCGGCCCAATCATACCCCGGATTCGCTTGCCCTGGCAAGAAAGATCGTCACATCGGAGCCTGTGCGCCAGGCAAGGAAACCGGCTGAGCCTCGCCCGACGCTCGGCCTCGGACCGCGGGAGTCGCCGACCTACGCTACTTGACCAGCTTCCACCCCTCGGCACCGACCTCCAGCCCCGTGTGGCCCGCGTAGCGGTCGTAGACAGCGTTCATCTCATCGATCGAGTCGAAGTAGCCGACGATAAATGCGGCACTGAAGGTGCCGCCTGCCTTGATGGGCCGGCCGCCGAACTCCTCGATCAGGCAGACGTAGCCACGCTGATGGCACCACGCTTCGGAAACGACGTCCGGCTGAAGCGTCATGCCGGCCAGCCACGGTCCCGGCTTGCCGCTCTGGGCGTCGCGCAGGTGATACGCACGGATGAAGCGCTGCGGCAACAGATTCTTGCCGCGGTGGTACAAGAATTTCTCGTCGGGCGCAAAATCCTTGACAAACTCGGCAGACGGGATCTTGCCATGATAGCTGAGGTAAACCTCGCTGAAGGTGTCGCCGTCCTTGTGGCGGATGTGGCCCGGCATATCGAGCCGCAGAAAAAGGCCGTCGCTGTCGTTGACGCTCGTGATCTTGTCGCAAGACAGGAAGTAGCGCTGGCCCTGAGGGAAGACGAGCGTTTGCTGCCACAACGAGCCGGTCTTCTTGCCCGGGGCCGCGGTTGTGTAGCGGTGCTCCATGGTGACGGCGACGAAGTCCTTGCCGCGGATCACCCGCGGCTGCACCATCGGCACGCGCGTGCAGATCTGCGGCCCCTCGATCGAGCGCTTGGCGATTTTGCCGTGATAGGCGTTGTTGAAGCGGTAGACGAGTTCCTTGTCGAGCTTGTCGCGGTAGGCCTCGTCGCTGCCGGCTTCCATGAGCCAATCGACAATATCGAGGCCGAAACCCTGCTCGCGGAAGCCGGTCTTCTTGTCCAGGAACGACGTCGCGGCCACACCGGTGACCGCGTAGGTCGCCAGCCCCTTGGAACTCTTCTTGCGGATGACGGCTTCAAGTTCGGGCGTGACGATTTTGATGCCGGTGTCGTCCTCGATCACCTCGGTGTTCGCGGCACGGAGGGACATCAGAAGGGCAAGTGGCAGAGTGACGACGAGGAATGTACGTTTTATCGTGTTCATGGGAGACCTTTCGTGGTCAAATAGTACCCGAGGCGAGAAGGCGTTTCAGCGTGACGATCATGCAGGCATCCTAACGGGCTTGAGGCTCATTGGCGAGTAGGCGCAATCGCGCTCATATTCGTCTTCTTCGGCACGATGCGCTTCCGTTTCGCGGTACCAACTCTATTCTGTACGTGTCTGTCCTCGCGTGCTGAGGGAGATGGAGATGGCCGGGCTGATACAACTTCATAAGTTAGCCTTTCACGCCACCGCGATGACGGATGCAAGCCTGAAGGAATTAGCGGGCCTGGAACAGCTGCAAACCCTGGACTTCGGTTGGACGAAGGTCACCGATGCCGGGTTGTAGGATCTAGGCGAACCGGCTGCGTAAGCGGCCAAGTAACCTAACGCGGCCGAGCCAAAACCCTGTGGTGCCGGTTTTCAACCGGCACGAGTAGCGGCTCGTGCCGGTTGAAAACCGGCGGCACAACTTCTCCGCAACTTGCGGGGAAGCTCAGAGGTAAGAAACGAAGGGGCGATAACCCGGCCGTTTACGCAGCCGGTTCGCTACGGCGAGGGCAATATGACACCGTTCACACGACGCGATTTACTGCGGCGCACCGCCACCGGCTTCGGCACGCTCGGCCTCGCCTCCGTCCTGGCCGATGCGGGGCTGCTGGCTGCCGAGAAGCCGGCGGCCAACCCCCTTTCGCCGAAACCGTCGCCCTATCCGGCGCAGGCCAAGCGGGTAATCCACCTGTTCATGAACGGCGGACCGTCGCACGTTGATACCTTCGACTACAAACCGTCCCTGGCGAAGTACCACGGCCAGAAGCCGCCGAGCACAAAGACCGAGCGCGTCGGCAATAGCACGCTCATGCAGTCGCCGTTCAAGTTCACCCAGCACGGCCGGTGCGGGTTGAACGTCAGCGAAATCTTCCCCAGGGTTGCCGAGTGTGCCGACGACCTGTGCGTCATCAACTCGATGCACACCAACATTCCGAATCATGAGCCGGCCTTGCTGATGATGACGTGCGGCGACAACCAGCCCATCCGGCCGTCGATGGGTTCGTGGTTGCTCTATGGCCTCGGCTCCGAAAACCAGAACCTGCCGGGCTTCGTCGTTTTCTGTCCCGGCAAGCCCGTGGTCGGACCGCAGCTGTGGGCGAACAGCTTCCTGCCCGGCATCTTCCAGGGCACCCACATCAACTATAAAACGCTCGATCCGAAGGCGGTCATCGCCAACCTGAACAACGGCGTCCTCACCCGCGGCGCCCGGCGCGAGCAGCTCGACCTGCTCAAGCAGCTGAACGAGATGCACCTGGCGCAGCGCGGCGGCGACAATCCGCTGGAGGCGCGCATCCAGTCGCTGGAGATGGCCTTCCGGATGCAGTTCGAGGCGCAGGAGGTCTTCGATTTGACCAGGGAGACGCAAACGACGCGCGATCTCTACGGCAAGGGCCAGTTCGCGGAAGCGTGCTTGCTGTCGCGGCGGCTGCTCGAGCGCGGTGTACGGATGGTGCAGATCTTCACCGGCGACGGCCAACCGTGGGACGACCACGGCGATGCCACCGCACACGCCGGCAAGGCGAAGCAGGTCGATCAGCCCATCGCGGCTCTCCTGACCGACCTGAAGCGCACCGGACTGTTGGACGACACGCTCGTCCTGTGGGGCGGCGAGTTCGGCCGGACGCCGACGGCCCAGGGAAAAGGCCGCGACCACCACGCTCAGGGTTTCACGGTGTGGCTGGCCGGCGGCGGCGTCAAGGGCGGCATGACTTACGGCGCCACCGACGAGTTCGGCATCGCGGCGGTCGAAAAGCGGACGCACGTCCATGATCTGCACGCAACGATTCTGCACCTGATGGGGCTGGATCACGAGAAGCTGACGTATCGCTACGGCGGCCGCGACTTCCGGCTGACCGACGTGCATGGGAAGATCATGGACGAGATTATCGCGTGATTCGTTTAGCCGCGAGCTTTTGCGAGCGCTGGACTCGGCGCTCCGAGCGCTGACTCGGCGCTCCGAGCGCTGGTCGGCGCTCCGAGCGCTGGTCGGCGCTCGCAAAAGCTCGCGGCTAAACGAATCAATCATACCGCCCGCTCGCCTCGATCGGCCACACCGCCTCCACTCGACCATTCCGCACGGCCACGCATCTGTCGATGCAAGTTCATCGTCGCGCAGCAGTGCGCCGGAATCACCTCGCGCCGTTCGCCGATATGCGGACTGTCGCCTTCACACGCCACCAGCGTGTGTTCCTCCGCCAGCTTCGTCACCTTTTCGTCGGGCCGGCCCTTGATGACCGGCGTGCCGAAGTCCTTCGAGATCGCCTTGCTGCCCGCGTCGAGGACGTATCCGCCGGGCCGACGGCTGACGACCGTGGCCAGGATCGACAGCGAACAGCCGAACTCCGGCCGGACGGCGTGATACGCGCAGTCCATCAGCAGGAATGATCCCGGCTGAATCTCCGTCACGCCGTCGTATCCCGCAACGAACTCCCAGGTGCCGGTGCCGGCGCCGGTGACCACTTCGACCGGAATCCCCGCCCGTTCGATCAGCCGGCGCGTCGCCGACCAGTTGCTCCAGGCCTTGCAGGCGCCTTCGTTTTCTTCTCAACGGGATCGGCCAACAGCTGCAAATGGCCGTCGTAGCCCTGGAGGCCGACGAAGCGCAGCCCCGTTTCCGCCGCGATCTTCCGGGCCAGCGCCAGCGCCGGTTCGCCGGGCATACGCCGCAGCGGTTCATGCCGATGTCCACCTCGATCAGCACTTCCAACGTGGCCTTGGCGTCGCGCGCCGCCGCCGCCATCTCCGCGACATTGTCGGCGTCATCGACACAGACGCGCATCTTCGCCCGTTGAGCCAACGCTGCCAGCCGGGCCAGCTTCAGCGGGCCGATGATCTGGTTGGCAACGAAGACGTCGCTGATGCCGGCGTCGACCAGCACCTCGGCCTCGTTCAGCTTGGCGCAGAGGAAGCGATCGACGCCGTGTTTGGCGAGATACTGTGCCAGGCCGCCGCACTTCAGCGATTTGAAGTGGACGCGCAGATCGACGCGGCGTTCACGGCAGGCGGTCTGCATCCGGGCGCAGATTGGCGTCGAGCATGTCGAGGTCGAGCAGCAGTTGCGGCGATTCGAGGTCGCCGAGAGCGTTACCGAGAGAAGGGGACATTGTGGATCTCCATTATCTCGTTTAGCCGCGAGCTTTTGCGAGCGTTGATGCTCAGCGCTCGCAAAAGCTCGCGGCTAAACAAGACGAGGTTTTGACAACACGATCGTCGGCAATTCTTCCTTGACGCCGACGCCGCTAATCTCCGCATGGCGCATCCGCGCGGCCAGCGCCGATGCGCCGCGCCGCCTCGTCGAGCAGCACGCCGCGGCGATGGATGTTCGAGATCAGGTTGCGCTGCGCATCGCTGTGCCCGAGACGCGGTCGATACGCCATGTAGGCAGACAAACTCTCCGCCGTCGCCAGCCCCGGCCGTTCGCCGATGAGGAGCACGACGACCGCGGGATCGAGCAACTCGCCGACGTCGTTGAGGACGCCGACACGGCAGTGACGCACGAAGAACGGTCGGCCGAATGACCAGCCGCGGACGCGGGCTTCTTCCGCCAGCAACGGCAGTAGTCCCGGCACTTGCGCCGCGACCGCCGCCGCCGACAGACCGTCGCCGATCACAAGCTGCAAGTCGGATCGCGCGCCACAACCCGACCGCACGGCTTCGCGGCCGGTGTCGCTCAACCGCCGGCCCAGGTCGGGACGCATCAGATACTCGGCTTTGTCCCGGGCGCAGGAAGCGACTTCAAAGATACCGTAGGTGCGAATTAGCGCGGCGCCGAGATCGCGGTCGAGGTCGATCTCGGCGTGGACGGCATCGAGCGCCGCGGCGTGATCGCTGCGCAAGGCCAGCTGCGTCGCCGTGCGGTAGGACGAACCAGCGCGGCCGACGAGGATGCGCGCCGGCGTGCGGGCGCGGATCGTTTCGATGAGGCGCGACGATTCGCCGTCCGGTCGAATGAGGGGAGGATTCATGCCATCCTCTCTCGTGAATGCTCCACACCACGCTCGGGGTTGTAAGGTGCCGTACTCGTTTTCCTCAGTAAACTATTCATCCTCCGTGGATGATATGTTACCGTTCCGTCCGGGGATATGAACGATGAGTACCGTCTGCAATTTCAACGCCGGGCCGGCCATGTTGCCGCCCTCCGTTCTGGAGCAGGTCCAGGCCGAGCTGCGCGACTATCCAGGGACGCGGCATGTCGATCATGGAGATGAGCCATCGCTCCAAGGAGTTCGAGGCCATCAACGCCCGGGCCGAGGCGACCTTCAAACGGCTGCTCGGCGTCGGCGACGGCTACCGCGTGCTGTTCGTGCAGGGCGGCGCCTCGACCCAGTTCGCGATGGTGCCGATGAACTTCCTGACGCCCGGCGCGACCGCGGATTTCCTGATGACCGGCGCCTGGGCCGAGAAGGCGTTCGAGGAAGCTGCGGCTCTCGGGCAGGCACACATCGCCGCCTCGACCAAGGCGGACGGCTACCGCCGGGTGCCGCGGGCCGATGAGATTCGGCTCAGCCCGGAGCCGGCCTACGTGCATCTCACCTCGAACGAGACCATCCAGGGCATTCAGTGGCCCGCGTTTCCCGACGTCGGCGACTCGGCCGCTGGTCGCCGACATGAGCAGCGACATCCTGTCGCGCCCGATCGACGCCGGCAAGTTCGCCCTGATCTACGCCGGGGCACAGAAGAACCTCGGCCCGTCCGGCGTGACGGCGGTGCTGCTCCGCGAATCCTGGCTGGCGACGGCCAACAAGAGCGTCCCGACGATGCTGCGCTACAGCACGCACGTCAAGAACAACTCCCTCTACAACACGCCGCCGAGCTTCGGCGTCTACGTGCTGAACCTCGTCCTGCAATGGATCGAGAAGAGCGGCGGACTGCCGGCGATGGCGGAGCGAAACGCGCACAAGGCCCGGCTCCTCTACGAAGCGATCGACGGCAGCGGCGGCTTCTACCGCGGCCACGCCGTGCCGGAGTCGCCGTTCGCGGATGAACGTCACCTTCCGGCTGCCGAGCGAGGCGCTGGAGAAGCAGTTCGTCGCCGAGTCGCAGGCGGCCGGCATGGTCGGCCTGGCCGGTCATCGCTCGGTGGGCGGCATCCGCGCTTCGATCTACAACGCGGTCGGCGTCGATGCCTGCCAGGATCCTGGCGTCGATTCATGAACGACTTCGCCCGGCGGAACGGATAGTACTACGGCACTACTCCCCTCTCCCCGGTACTCCGGGGAGAGGGGTTGGGGGTGAGGGGTGAGAGGCAGAGCAGTGTTCTGGCCCTTGCCCTCACCCCCAACCCCTCTCCCCGGAGTACCGGAGAGAGGGGAGCAGGTAAATCCCCTTATTTGTGAACCGAAAAGACAGGCGGACACGAACATGGACACGCGCGAACAATACTCTCGCTTCCTTCTCCCCGTGGTCGCCCAGGGCGTCGAGCCGTTGGTGATCGTCAGCGCCAAGGGCCGCACCGTCACCGCAGACGACGGCCGCAGCTATCTCGACTGCTTCTCCGGCATCTCCGTCGTCAACGCCGGCCACGGCCATCCGCGCATCCTGGCGGCGGCGCGCGCGCAGATGGAGCAACTCGTCCACTGCTGCTCCTACGTCTACCACGTCCCGGTCGTCGGCGAACTGGCGGCCCGGCTCGCCGCACTCACGCCCGGCGGCCTGACCAAAAGCTTCTTCAGCAACTCCGGAGCGGAGGCCAACGAGGGCGCGATGCGGCTGGCCAAGCAGGCGACCGGCCGGCATGAGATGGTCGCCCTCACCTACGGCTTCCACGGCCGCACTATCGGCACGCTGTCCATCACCGGCAACAGCGCCCGCAAGAAAAACAACGGTCCGTACCTGCCGGGAGTCGACATTCGGCCCCGCCCCGTATTGCTATCGATGCCCGCTGGGGCTGACCTATCCGTCGTGCGATCTGGCCTGTGCCCACTCCTTGAAAGACGTGATTCGCCTGCAAACGTCCGGCGACGTGGCGGCTTTCGTGGCGGAGCCCGTGCTGGGCGAAGGGGGCATCTCACGCCGCCGCCGGAATACTTCGCGATCGCGGCGAGGATCTTTCACGACGACGGCACCCTGTTCATCGTGGACGAGGTGCAAACCGGCTTCGGCCGCACCGGCAAGATGTTCGGCATCGACCACTCGCCCGGCGTCGTCCCCGACATCGTGACGATGGCCAAGGGGATCGCGAGCGGCTTTCCCGCTGGGCGCGTTCACCGCCCGCGAGCCGGTTTCCGAGGCGATGAAGCCCGGCGACCACCTGTCCACGTTCGGCGGCAATCCGATCTCCTGCGCCGCCGCCCTGGCCAACCTCGCCGTCATCGAGGAAGAGAAACTGGTCGAGAACGCCGCTCGGCAAGGAGAGTGGCTGCTGTCGCGCTTCCGCCGGCTGCAGGAGACGTCCCGCTGATCGGCGACGTGCGCGGCCGCGGCCTGATGATCGGCCTGGAACTGGTCCGCGACCGCAAGACCAAGGAGCCGGCAACCCAGGAGGCGAAGGCGGTGCGAGCGGCGATGCGCGAGCGCGGCATCCTGGTCGGAGTCGGCGGCGATCTTCGGCAACGTGGTGCGCATCCAACCGCCGTTGTCGATCACCGCCGAGGAGTGCGAGCACACGGCGGAGACGCTGGCGGAAGTGTTGCAGCAGAAATAGGACGCGGCGAACCAGCTGCGTCAGCGGCCGGGTAGAGCCGCTAAAACCCGGCCGCTGACGCAGCTGGTTCGCCAATCGAATCGTCGTACTGGTACAAGGGTACCGCCCCGACCCAGGAGAATCCAGGTATGCCCTTGCTGGACCACTTTAACCCGCCTCTGAATCGCCTGCTCCGCTGGCGCAGTTTCCACGCAGCCTGGGCTGCGGCGATGGCCCGCTTGCTGAACCAGGGAATCTTGCCGCCCGGCTATTATGCCCTACCGCTCGCCGATCGGGACGAGGAGAGCGAGTTTGACCCGGATGATGGAGTTGAAGTAGAGGTGTTGGCCGAAGACGTTCGGCCGCGCCCCTAGCCGCCGCTATCGAGTTGGTTAGTCCGTCGTACAAGGATCGAGCCCAGGGCCGACAGGGTTTCGCCGTCAAGTCCGTTCGCTACCTAAAAGCAATGCGGATGCCTCGTGGTCGTGGACACCGTCACCACGCCGCTGGGACGACCTCTACACCGCCATCCTCTCGCTCCTCGGAATCGAGAATGGCACCGCCGCGCCGTCGTTAAGCTTGTCCGCGGTGACCTATCGAGCCGTCGGTCTCGAAGAGCAGACACCGCAATTCGAAATCTGGTCGGAGCCGCTTGCCCTCAACAAGCCGCTGCCGACGCTCCCCCTGTGGATCGCCCCCGACTTCTCGGTGCCGCTCGACCTGGAAGCCAGTTACACGACGACATGCACGGACCTTCGCATTCGCCCGGCGGGGTGATCGAATCTGAGTTGTTCATGGTCGTAACGAGCGCGGCTTATCACCGGAGTCCGCCGATGCCCCAGATCCCATGTCCTGCCTGCCGCAGCATTATCGATGTGCCCGCCGGCTCGGGGGCGCGGGAACTCCTGTGCTACACCTGCGGCCTCGCGCTGAAGTACACACCGCCGCCAACCCCTCCTCCGGTCGATCAGTTCTTCGGTCGGCTCGCCGCTCCCGCGAAGATCGACTCGACACGGGCCGACGCCGCCAATCGGCGCGGCATCGAGCTGGTCGCCGACGGTGAGTACACCCAGGCCGTGGCCGCCTTCGACGAGGCCATCCGCATCAACCCCCGCGCCGCCGAGTTCTACAACAATCGCGGCTACGCCCACGGTGCTTGCCGGCAGTACACCAAAGCCGGCGCCGATTTCGATGCGGCGATCCAGCTCAATCCCTCCTTCGCCGCGGCCTACGTCAACCGCGGCCTGGCCTACGCCTCTCGCGGCATCCATGACCGGGCGATCCTGGACAGCACCACGGCTCTGCGTCTCGACCCGAACAGCCCGCTGGCCTTCCACACGCGCGGCCTGGCCCACGCCGCTCTACGGCACCATCCCGAGGCCCTTGCCGACTTCACCGAGGCCATTCGCCTCGATCCCGAGCTGTTCAACGGCTACCACAATCGCGGCTCCGTTTACACCTCTCTCGGCGAATACGCGCAAGCCCTGGCAGACTTCGACGCCTGCCTCCGTCTGCGTCCCAACGACCCGTTCGCCCACTACAATCGCGGCTATACCTGCTTGATGCAGGGCCAGTACGATCGTGCGGTCGCCGATTTCGACGCGGCCATTCGTCTGCGGCCGCAGTTTATCGACGCCTGGTTCAACCGCGGCGACGTGGCTCGTACACGCCGCCAGTTCGATCGCGCCTGGCCGATTACTCCGAGGTGCTGCGCCGAGATCCGAGCTTCGGGCTGGCGTACTTCCATCGGGGCGAGGTGCGCCACGTTGGCGGCGACTTTGCCGGGGCGGTCGCCGACTTCACCGCTCTGATCGGTCTGGACCCGAACCTGCCGGCCGCGTGGACCAATCGCGGTATCGCCCACGCCGCCCTGAACAACCACGCCCAGGCCGTCGCCGACTTTACCGAAGCGATCCGGCTCAACCCCCGCAACGCCCACGCCTACCATTGTCGCGGCCAGTCCCATGTGGCGCTGAACGAAAAGAGCGGGCGCTGGTCGATCACATTGAGGCGTTGCGGATCAACCCGAAGCTGGCCGAGGCGTTCGACAGCTTTGCCCGTCTCTGGGCGACGGACGGACAGGCGGCCGATCCGGAGCGGAAGATGGCGCTGGAGCTGGCGCGACGTGCCTGCGACCTGAACGGCTGGGAGGAGTCGGCGCACCTGGCGACGCTGGCATCCGCCTGTGCCGACCTCGGCGGCCCTGGACGAGGCGGTGCGCTGGTCCGAGGAGGCGCTGGCTCACGCACCGGAGGCGGAGAAAGCAGGCGCCGCGCCACGTTGGAACAATACCTGACCCGGCGCAGGGCGGAAGAATAGAGTCGAAAAGGAGGCGGTAAAGCTGCCCGCTCGCCTGAGGACTGATCCCTTCGCGCTGCTTCCGGCTCCCGTTTCCACTCCTCGCTCATCGAACGACGCCCGCTCCGTGCTGCCGCAGCAGTGTCTCCAGGTCCGGCAAGGCGAGGATGGCGACGAGCCGATCGCCCACTTCCAGCGGCGTATCGACCGTTTTCTCGCCTCCTTCGCCGTCAGCACCGCGGCGGGAAACAGACGATTATCCGCCGCGACTTGCCTCACGAGCCGTCCCTTCAGGACGGTGTCCTGTTCCCCAACGACGAGGTCGATCACCGCCAGGAGGCGCCCGCCGATCAGGAAGACGCTCTGGACGCGGTCGCCGAATAAGCCGGCCACGAAGGCTGGAGCCGCCAACACTGGAACCGACACGGCGAGCCGCACATTGGCGCCGTCGCGCAGCATCTGGGCGAGCTGCGGATCGGATTGCAGCAGCACGACACGCTGGTTCGGATTCAGTTCGCGCACCAACAATGCTACTTCGAGGTTGACCAGGTCGTTATTCGTGGCCGCGATAACCGCTCGGGCTGTCGAGGCGTTGGCCTGGCGCAGCACTTCGCTGACGGATGCGTTGCCGATGACGACGGCGGCGCCGAGGCGGCGCACTGTCCCCAGGAACGGATTGTCCGGCGCCATCTCGACGACGACGACCGGTTCCTTCAGTGCCGTTAACTCCTCGACGACGCGGAAGCCAACCGGTCCCAGGCCGCAGACGAGGATGTGGCCGCCGTCGGGGATGCGGCGCACCTCCAGGGCGCTCGCCGAGTTGAGCCGCAACAGGTAGTTGGTGAAAATGGCCGTGAATGCGGCCAGAAGCGCTGCCCCCACCAACCGCAGCACGACGACGTAGACCTTCATCCCCTGGCCGAAGTCTTCCTCGTGCATGTCGGCGCCGGTGGCCATGATGCTAACCGTGCGAAACAGCGCCTGCGTAAAAGTGTACTTATCCACTCCGAGTTGGAGGATAATGCTGCTGGCGGCGATGACGACCAACAGGACGACCGAGCAGACGAGGACGGCTGTGTCGATCTCGGACAGGGTGCGGTGCACGACCCGGCTCAGGCGGCGGACAAGCCCAGCCCAGAGCGGTTCCTCCTCTGCGTCGCCCTTGCCGCCCGCCAATAGATTCGACACGGTCCGCGGCTCACCGCAGACGATGAGCCGGTCCCCTGCTTCCAGACACGCCTCGGGATCCACCTCGGTGAGGAAGCGCGTGGGCCGCCGTTCGGACAGATGGGCCAACACCAGCACGCCGGTCTTGCCGGCGACTGCGGCGACGGAGTGGCCCGGCAAGTCCGAGGTCGCGGCGACGGGGATTTCCGCGATCTGCCGGATCCCGTCGGTCCGGCCGTTGATCCGAAACGCGCCAGCGCCTGGCCGGTCAGTGCGGTCATGGCCAGGATGGGCGCCGTCAAGAGCGACGTACTGAAGGCAAAGATGTTGTGGACCGCCTTGCCGAGCCGGCCGATCAGATCGTGGTTGAACATCCGCAGGACGACGCGGACATCCCGGTTGAGGCTGCGGACCGTGAGGGCGGCCGTGAGGTTGACCAGGTCGTCGCTGATGAGGAGCAGCACCCCGCGTGCCCGTGTCACTCCGGCCGCCTCCAGCGTCTCGCTCCGCCGGCAGTCGCCGGAGACAAGGAGGGCGCCGTTCAGCCGCGTGTCGTCCGCCCGGCAGGTAGTATCGACGACGACCACGGGCAGACCCGCGGCCTGAAGATGGGCGAGCACCCGCCAGCCCATCCGTCCCAGTCCGCAGAGGATGATCGGCGCGTCCATCGGGGTCCTTTCTCGCATTGCGGCACCAAGCGACGGACGGATCTTCTTCTCCCCTCTCCCCTGTACTCAGGGGAGAGGGGTTGGGGGTGAGGGGTTTGGCGCTGATCGTGTTCTGCCGCTTGCCCCTCACCCCCGACCCCTCTCCCCTGAGTACAGGGGAGAGGGGAGACCGATGGTTCTCGTTCGCCTAACCGTGTGAGTATACCGCAGTGCCGATGGTTGGCGTTGACTTTCTTTCTCGCCGCTCTATAGTCCGCCGCCTGCTAGGGAAGTCCATCGCTCCCCCTACGCCGCCGAATCGGCTGTGCGGGGCCACAACGCTTGCTTTCGAGGAGGAACCGTGTCCCGAAGATCCGTCCTCCACAGGCTGTTCGAGTGGGTTCCGGCCCTGGCTGTCCTCGCCATAACGGCCATCGGTTCCCCACTCCTCGCTCAGGTTCCCGGCGCACCGCTGCCGCCCCGTTTTCCGGGCACCACGCCGTCGCCACAGGTCGCCCCTCCCGGTGTCGTCGGCCAGACGGTGCCGCCCTTCCGCTATACGCGCGATGTGGCGGGTGATGCCTCGCCGATCATCCTCTCGGCCGATCAGATCGCCACCTGGAATGAGTCCGATCAGATCATCGCCGTCTTGCTCCGCGGTACGGTGCTTGTCCAACAGGGGATCGTCTTGGTTCACTGCGATCAGGCCGTCGCGCGGTTCAACCTCAAGGCCCATCGCGAAAGAGGGATGTGGCCGATGGACCTCTATGCCGAGGGCAACGTCCATCTCGATACCAGTGCCGATACCCAGGACGGCGCACGGGCGGTCATCGAGCTGGTGACGCGCGGCGAAATCAAGATGTGCTCGGTCAAGGCGAAGACGGTCCAGCAGGCCCAGTCGGATGATCCGATCTACCGCCGGGCGCTGGCCGAACGAGTGCAGGCCGTCAATCAGCCGGGCGTCATCCAGCCGGTCGGCATGACGCGGCCGTCGACCCCGACGCAATCAGCGCCGGTTGCGCCGACAACCCCGCCGGTGCGGACGATGCCGGTCCCGCCGCCCGCCCCGGTACCGCTGCCGATCGGGCCAGCGTCCGCGGGAGTTCCGACGTTGCCTCCTCCACCACCGCCGCCGCCGCCATCACTCATGCCGCCCAACGCGCTGCCGCCGGCTCCCTCGCCGATCAAACCGATGTCGGCAGCCCCGGCGACGGGGAACATCATTGTGCGAGGAGCGCCGCCGGACGAGGAGGGTGCGGCGGCGGAACCACCGGACCTTGTTCGTCTCGCCTGGCTTCAGCCGCCTGAGGTACCGCCCCCGAATAACGCGCTGCCGCCAGTGCCGTTTCCGCCCACCGGGTCGCCTCCAGGCGGCCCGGTCGTCGTTACGCCCTCGGGGCCCGCACCGACGACGACGCCCATCGCCCCGCCGTCGAAGGCCACGCCGCCGCAGAATGCCACACCGGCGGCTCTTGCTCCCGGCCGATCGTACTCCGTGCGTCCGCGTTTCGGATCCGACTTTCAGCTGCGGAAGCAAGCGCTCGCCAACGGCGAGTACGCATACATCATCACGGGCGGCGTCATCGTCCGCGTCCTCGGCACCCCCAAGATCGGCCAGATCGATCTCGAGGCGGACCGCTGCGTCATCTTCTCGCGCAGCAAGGACGGCGACACGGGCGGCGTGCGTCAGACACAGGGCGTGGTAGGCGACAACACCAAGATCGAATTCTTCCTGGCCGGGAACGTCGAGGCCCGCGAACTGGACGCCAAGCGCGGCGAGCGCATCATGCGGGCCGACGAACTCTATTACGACGTCGATCGCAACATCGCAATCGCTCTCAGCGTCAAACTAGAGACGCGCCAGCCGAATGTTCCCGATCCGATTGTCATCACGGCCGACGAGATCCTACGAACCTCCGCGAACACCTACGAGTTCACCGGCGGCTATCTGTCCAGCAGCAAACTGCCGTCCGACCCCGGCTTGAAGCTGTACTTTGCGACGGCCACGCTCGAGGAGACGACCTATCCCCAGCGCGGCCTGTTCGGCCGGGAGATCGTGGACCGCACCACTGGGCAACCGATCATTCAGACCGAAGACTACGTTCGGGCACGCAGCGTTTTTTTCGACCTGGAAGATGTGCCGTTCTTCTACCTGCCCTATCTTGCCGGCGATGCTCGTGACCCGCTCGGACCGGTCCAGAGCATCAGTGCGGGTTATAACAAAATCTACGGAGTAACGTTCGGCACCACTCTCAACGCCTACGATCTGTTTGGCATCCAACCGTTATTGGGGACACGGTGGCGCTTTCAGCTCGACTACCTGACGGCGCGCGGCCCCGGGGCTGGCACCGACTTCGATTTCGCCGGCAAGGATTTTTTCGGACTGCCGTCGCAGCGCTACGACGGCATGTTTAAGGCCTACGGCATCTACGACCACGGCATCGACGATCTCGGCGGTCCGCGCCCGGTCACCTTTGAGCCGGATGCTTTCCGCGGACAGGTCCTGGGGCGCACGGGTATCTACGACCTGCCGCACGGTATCAGCATCCAGGGCCAGTTCGCCGCCATCTCCGACCGCGGCTACCTCGAATCCTACTCCAAACCGGAGTGGGACGACGCTCTGAATCAGGACTCTTACATCTATTTCAAGCAGCAGGCCAACTTCTGGGCGTGGACCGCCGAGGCCGGCGGCCACGTCGGACAGGAATGGATCACCCAGACGGAAACGCTGCCGCGCGTCGACGGCTGGGTCTTCGGGCTATCGCCGTTCGAGCAACTTCCCCTGAACTACAGCGCTCATGCCAGCGGCGGTTACTACCGGCTAAAGACCAGCAACGACCCCGATTTCATGCCGCTCAGCCCCACCGACGTGGGGGATTCGACGGGGCGCATCGACTTTATGCAGACCGTCAGTCTGCCGTTCTATCTTGGACCCGTCAAGGTCGTGCCCTACGGCAAGCTCGATCTGGCCGATTACACCAACGATCTCAACGGCGGGAATCAGGGCCGGGTCTGGGGCGCCCTGGGAGCCAGCGCCAGCATTCCGTTCACGCGGCTCTATCCCGACGTCCACAGCGACTTGTGGAACCTCGACGGCATCAATCACAAGATCGTTCTCACGACCAATTATTACGCTGCGGAAACTAACGATTCGCACTACCTCCTCCCCGACCTCGACCGCCTCAACGACGACGCCAGCGACCAGGCAGTGCGCGACGTCCGTCCTTTTTACACTGGCTTCATGAGCACGGCGAAGGCGAACTTCATCACGACTTCCCCGCTGTTCGACCCGCAAGCCTACGCCATGCGCACTCTCTACGACAGCAATCCCAACTTGCTCGACAACATGGAAGTGCTCCAGCTCGATTTGTACCAGCGCTGGCAGACGAAGCGGGGCTACCCCGGCGCTGAGCACATCGTCGATTGGATGACGCTGGACCTGTCGGCGTCGGTGTTCCCGGATTCGCATCGCGACAACTCCGGCGAGACGCTGGGCCTCCTGAGCTATGACTGGACGTGGAACATCGGCGACCGCACGGCGATTGTCAGCTCCGGCGTGGCCGATCCGATCGATAACGGTGAGAAGGTGTTTACGGGAGGTGCCTTCTTCAATCGTCCGGACCGCACCAGTTTTTACCTGGGCTATACGCAGATCGAGCCGCTGGAGAGCCGGGTCGTGTCGGCCTCGGTGAATTACATCCTTAGCCCGAAGTATGCGCTCACCTTCAGCACCGCTTACGACTTCGGCCCGTCGCACGCTCAGACCAACACGCTGTCGATGACGCGCATCGGCACCGACTTGCAGGTGACGCTGGGATTCAGTTACAACTCGCTGCAATCAAACTTCGGCCTGGTCTTCGAGATCGTGCCGAACCTGGCGGCCAACTTGAAGCGCGGCGCCGGCCTCACGGGTTTAGCCGGAGCTGGCGGACCGCTCCACTAGCCCGACGCGCAAGCAAGGGAATCTAACAGGAGGTACGTGCGTGCCTAGCTGCTCTCGACGGCTGAGAACGCGGACGGTACGTTGGAGGCGATTCGGCGTCACTCGTTTCGGCCCGAGGTCGTTATGGCCATGCTGCTCCCCTCCTCACCGCCCGCGGCATCCACTTCCAGGCCGCGCCGTTCGTGGAAAGCCAAGTTCGGCGACGCCTTCCGCGGCCTGAAGCTCGGCGTCCGCGGGCATTCCAGCTTCTCCGTCCACTTTTTCTGCACGACCCTGGTGCTGGCCGCTGCCGTCGTCTTGAAATGTACCCTGGTGGAATGGTGCGTTCTGCTCGGCTGCATCGGCATGGTGCTGACGGCTGAGTTGTTCAACAGCGCAATCGAGACGCTGTTCCGCGGATTGAGTGAGGATGTGAAGGAACGATCGTGGCGAAGTCTCGACGTCGCCGCCGGGGCCGTTCTGCTCGCCGGCATCACCGCGGCAGTGATCGGCTGTCTCGTCTTCGTGCCGAAGGTGGTGGCGTTGTTTGGGTGGGTGTGAGCCGGTCTGCCGCCGGGGGTGCGAGTACGCGACCCCCGGCTGGGCTATGCAACCCCTTCGGGGTAAATGCAGAGAAGCCCGTGGTTGTATTTACCCCGAAGGGGTTGCATAACTCAGCCGGGGGTCGCGTACTCGCGCACCCCCGGTGAGAGCTCAGCCGGGGGTCGCGTACTCGCGCACCCCCGGTGAGAGCACCCCGCCACCCCCGGTGGCTCTCTCAACTCACCGCCACCAGTTTACCGTCCTCCCTGGCGGATACCATGCACGCGTCGAGGACCTGCTGCGTCTTCAGAGCGATCTCGCCCCAACGCGGTTCGAGCTGCCCGGACGTAACTATCTGGGCGAAGGTCCGAATCATGTTCGTTTCCTGAGAGTCCTCCGTGCTGTTGCTGTACTCGGCGACCGCGCAACGACGGCCGTGATGCGCCATGTTGAAATCGCATCCCCGGACGCGGAAAACGTTGTGATTCACGTTGAACGCCGCCTCGCTGCCAAAGAACGGCAGCACGAAATCCGGCACGTCCAGGTAACCCTTCGTCCCGCTGACGATCGCCCACTGCTGGTTGTCAGTCACGAAGGAACAGTAGAATGAGGCGCTCACGCCTCCGGCGTAGAACAGCTCGGCGGAGAACTCCAGCGGCACCCCATCGCGGCCGGCACCGTGCTGCGTGAGGATGCGGCCGCTGACACGCTCCGGAAGCTGATCCCGCATCGCCCACAATGAAAAGCGGATGTTGTACCAGCCCAGGTCGCCGGCGCAGCCGAGTGGTTCGAGTTCGCGGCTGGCGCGGATGTTCTGCGCCAGAAAGTTCTCCGGGGCCAGGAAACTGAACTGGCTGGCGATGCGCCGGATCGTGCCAATCGATTCCCCGTCGTCGAGGACTTGACGCAGCAGCGGCAGACGACGGCTGTGCATGAACATGACGCCGTCCATGAACTGCAAGCGGTTCTGGCGGCAAGCGTCGAGCATGGCGCGCAGGTCGGCGGTCGTGACGCCGCACGGTTTCTCGCACAGAACGTGCTTTCCCGCCGCGGCCGCGCGCAGCACCCATTCCTTGCGAACGCCGGTCGGCAACGGGATGTAGACGGCATCGACGTCCTTGCGTCCGAGCAGCTCTTCATAACTGGCACAGGCGCTCGGCACCGGCGTCTGCGGCGCGGCGGCCTGACACTCCGCGATGAACTGGCGGGCGCGCGCCGCGTCCCGACTGGCTACAGCGGTCAGAGTGGAGTTGCCGGCGTTGCGGATCGCCTGCCAGTTCTTGCGGGCGATGTTGGCGGTGCCGAGGATACCCCAGCGACAAACGGGTTGTGACATCTCGATGCGTCCCTCGTCTTCGTATTGGTTCGCGGGTCACTGGTTAGAAGACTTTGCTGCCGATTGCGATTCCCACTCGACCCGAACTGGTTTGAATCGGCTGGCTGTGATGATCTGCCTGGAATTCAGACTACTGGGTAATCGGCCAGCTTGAGGATCATACTGATGTATTCCACACCGGCCGTTTCATGCAGGTATGTTTGCGAAAATGGGACGAACTTCATCCTCTGGTACAACCTGATTGCCTTCTCGTTTTGTGGGTGGACATAGAGCCCGAGGAAGGGTTGTCGATCCGCATATTGGCGAGCTTCGAAGACCAGGTGATTCATGATCTTCGTGGAGTACTTCTGATCCTTCGCCGCTCCGTCTGGTCTGCCCTGAAAGTGCCGGTTGATGCCGACTGCGGGGATCAAACTGATGGGCATCCGCTTGATCTTCGGAACCTGCTCGACGACTTTCGGGTCCGGCCACCTTGATTGGCACAGGGCACCATACCCTACCACCTCATCATCCTCACTGGCGTACAGCCAGACCTGCGTTCCTTTGCCCATCCAGTGCAATGCACCATCCTTTTCCACCGGATCCATCTTGATCCAGTCGTTTATCTCTTCCTCCCAGATTTCGGGCAGGGCTTTCTCGGCACAGTCGAACTGGATGACGAGCGGCAAAAGTGTTGCGTCGAACGGGACCGTCTTGAGAATGGTTGTCATCTCTCTACCCAAAAAAGAGAATCCCTCTTCAGGTTGTGAAGAGGGATTCTATCTGTTTCTGGATAGGAAGGTCAGCGATTGCTCTGTACTATCGCGGCTTTCCGCAACAAGGCTGCTTTGTCGGCCATCGGGAGGTCCTCGCCAGTTTGGGATGGTGACGATGTATCTTCCGACAGGGCGATGAGCTGCTGGGCGGCTTCTTCGGACAGCGACTCGTCGCGGTACGCTACGAGCAAAGGTTGTTTGTCGTGGTTCATCAATTCCTCCTTTCCTCGCTCGCACGGACACTCGCCGGTTGATTGCGCTACTGAGTCATTCGGCGGTGGATTGGTATCCATGTTCATCCTCCGACGGGCAAGCGCTCTCTGCCGAGTTTGGGATCGTTCTGGCATACCCGTTCTACGATCACGCTGGCACGTTCCTTCATATCCTTCTTTTTTCGCCGATTTCACATTTCCATTGTATCGACGAATCGCCGCGGTTTCCAGCACAGATGATTGATACATAGACTCGCGTGGAAATCCAACGATTCTGCGAAACGACCATAGCGTGGTCACTTCCCCTTCTCCGGCAGCGACGGCAGCACCAAACCAGGCAGGTCGAGCGCTTTCGCCGTTTCGTTCAACTTCGTCAGGTCGCCAGCCAACAAGACTTGCCATTCCAGGTCGTATTTCTTGAGCATAAGTGCCTGCTCTTCGTACACTTCCCGGACACCCTGGGTCGGCGGTCCGTCGGCTTCCTTCAGCGCCTCGTACAAAAACACCAGCTGCGAATAGAGCTTGGCGCCGCCCTTCTGTGCGAGAATGTCGTACGTCACCTTCGCCTTCGGGTTGTGCAACCGTTCCTCCAACTCGTCCAACTTCTTGATCGCTTCCTTGCCGGCATCCAGCAGCGGTTTCGCCTTGGCATCATCCTTCAGCAGTTCCTCCCGCGCCAGGAGTTGTTTCTTGACCGTACGCAACTGCTCGACCGTCTTCGTCAGCCGGGTGATGTCGTCGCGCATCTTCAGCACGAGATCGTGCTGCTTGACGAGCGCCTCGGCCGTGATCCCTGTCTTGATCGTACGCGGATCGGGCAGGAGCTTCAGCGTCGTCGTCAGCGACTTGCCATCGACCGTGAATTTCAATGTGTACTCACCAGGCAGGACCAGCGGGCCGACCTTCGGATCGCCGGAATCGACCTTCGCGCCCTTGATCGCTTTCGCGCCTTCCTGACGCAGATCCCAGACGACACGGTGCAGACCCGCCTCGGTCGGCAGCGGTTTTTTCTTCTCATCGTCGTCCGAGTACGAGCCTTCGTCCACCGGCTTCGGCAGGCTCCTCCTTGCTCGTCAGCTTGGCGACCAACTTCTTTTGTGCGTCGAGGATTTCCAGTGTGATCTCGCCCTTTGGCCTGGTCTTGAGGTAGTAGTGGACGACCGCTCCGTCCGGCGGGTTTTGCCCCGCGCCGCCACGAGTGCCCTCTTCAAAACTGCCGTGATAGCGCCAGCGCACCGCCGGTTGGACGGGGAACAGCTTTACGTCCTCCGCGGCGATGGACGCCGACCAGTCGCGGATCGGCGTCAGATCGTCGAAGATCCAGATCGATCGGCCGCTGGTGCCGACGACCAGGTCGTTATCCTTCACGAAGAGATCGGAGACGGCCGCGGTAGGGAAGTTTAGTTTCAGATCCGTCCAGCTCTCGCCACCGTCGCGCGACAGGGCGAGGCCGCGCTCGGTGCCGAGATAGAGAAGTCCCTTCTGCTTCGGGTCTTCGCGCACCACGCGGAGATAGACGTCCTGCGGCAGGACGGTGCCCACGTTCTTCCAGATCGTGCCGCCGTCCGTCGTCTTGAACAGGTACGGCCGGTAATCGTCCTGCCGATGGTTATCGACGACGACCCAGGCCGTTTCCGCATCGAAGCGCGACGGCTCGATGCAGAGGACCGTCGCCCACTCCGGCAGTCCCTTGATGTTCGGCGTGACGTTCGTCCATTTCTGACCGTCGTCGCGCGAGACGTGAACCAGGCCGTCGTCGCTGCCGGCCCAGAGCATGCCCTTCTTCACCGGCGACTCGGCGACGGCGAAGATGGTGCAGTACACCTCGACGCCGGTGTTGTCGCCGGTGATCGGACCGCCGGCCCACTTCTGCTTGCCCTTGTCGTTGCGGGTCAGGTCGCCGCTGACCGGCTTCCACGTCTCGCCGCCGTCGGTCGAGCGAAACAGCACGTTGGCCGCGTGGTAGAGCGTCTTCGGGTCGTGCGGCGAGAACATGATCGGGGCCGTCCACTGGAAGCGATAGCGGAGGTTGGCGGGATCGTGGCCGGACGGGTTGAACGGGTAGATGCTCATGTTGCGGGCCTGGCGCGTGCGGTGATCGTAGCGCGTGATGTAACCGCCGTATTCGCCGCCATAGACGATGTTCGGGTCGCTTGGGTCCGGCACCGCGAAGCCCGCCTCGCCGCCGCCGATGCCGTGCCAGTCGCTGAGGTTGATGCCGCCGCCGTGCAGACTGTTGCTCGGTCCGGACGCGGTGCCGATGTCTTGCATCGCACCCATGACGTGGTATGGCGTGCGACATATCGACGCCGACGTGATAGAACTGCGCGATCGGCAGCGGCGGGGCGAACCAGGTGTCGCCGCCGTTGGTCGTCATGTCCACGCCGCCGTCGTTGCTGTCGATCATCCGCCGCGGGTCTTTCGGATCGATCCAGACGTCGTGATGGTCGCCGTGGTGCGGCCCCTTGACCCGTTGCAGCGTCTTGCCGCCGTCGATGGTTTTGAGCAGCGGCACCTGCGGGAAAAAGACCACGTCGGGGTTCGTCGGGTGGACGGTCAGTGTCGAGAAGTACCACGCGCCGCTGGCGCAGCGCCGTGCTGGGATTGACGAGCTTCCACGACGAACCGCCGTCGTCGCTGCGAAACAGGCCGCCTTTTTCCGCCTCGATCATGGCATAGACGCGGCGCGAGTCGGATGGGGCGACGGCGAGACAGACTTTGCCCCAGATGCCTTCGGGCAGACCGTCGGCGAATTTCTTGCCTTCGGGGGCGTCCTTGCCGGCGTCGGGGCTGTCGTCGGGAGGCGGGGCGATGAGGTGCGTCCACGAGTCGCCGCCGTCCCGTGAGACGTACAGGCCACTGCCGGGGCCGCCGCTGATGAGGTCCCACGGTAGCCGGCGCGTCTGCCACAGTGCCGGCGAACAGGATGCGCGGATTGTGCGGATCGAAACAGACGTCGGAAGCGCCGGCGTCTTTGCTGACGAACAGCACGCGCTTCCACGTCTTGCCGCCGTCGGTGGTGCGATAGACGCCGCGCTCCTCGTTGGGGCCGAAGGCGTGGCCAAGGACCGCGGCATAAGCAATGTCGGGATTCGTCGGATGCACGATCATGGTGCCGATCTGCCCGATCTGCTGCCAGACGTGCTTCCACGTTTTGCCGGCGTCGGTCGATTTGTAGATGCCGTTGCCCGGCTGGACGTTGCCGCGAATGTTCGCCTCGCCGGAGCCGACGTAGATCACGTTCGGGTCCGACGGCGCGACGGCGAGGGAGCCGATGGACGCGATCGGTTGGTCGTCGAAGATCGGCTTCCAGTGGATGCCGCCGTCGGTCGATTTCCAGACGCCGCCGGCCGCGGTGGCGGCGTAATAGGTGAGCGGATCGCCGGGGACCCCGCAGGACCGCGAGCAACGCGCCCGCCGGCCGCCGGACCGACGAGGCGGAACTTGAGCCGCTTGAACTCGGTTGGACCACCTTTCGGACCGTCGTCCTCGTCGGCACGAACGGTGGGAGCCACGGCGGAAATAAGGGAGAGAAAGAGGAGGAAAAGGCGAAATCGAAGACGAACGCTCATGCGAACTCCGGGTGACAGACTCCGAACAGCGGCAGGACCGAACAGGTTAGACCGTCGCCTTGGCTAACCCGACCGGTTTGGCTAGATTCGGCTTGAGGTATGTGTCAAAAATTCGCTTCAACGAGTCGCAATTCGACTTGGAAGCGCGGAGCCGACCGCGGTTCCCTACCGAGAACATCACTTCAACCATCATCCTGGAATCGTCTGTTGCTTTTTGGAGATCGTAACCGCGCTTGTGGATCTCGCAATAGGGAATGTTGCTGATGAGCATGATATCGACTTGTTCTTCCGTTCCGAGAACATTCTTCGACTCCATTACGTAATTGGGGGAAAAGAACCAAGCGGATTGCCATTCCCGCATTCCGTCGGAGTTAGTCCACTCGCTGATGAAAAGGTCATCGATCAGCTCGGGGCCAAGAGTTTGAGAGAACGCAACAAGCTGTTCCACACGCTTGAACAGTGGTAGATTAGCGGTCACACCTAGAGAAGCCAGGTAAGCGACGAACTTGGGATTCATAGTTCTTTACTCTCCTTGTCTCTGAGCTGCATAATCATCCCCTCGACGTAGTGGAGAATGTGCCCGAGGTAGTTCGGAACAAACTCCTCGCAGTTCGGGTTCCACTGCCACTTCTCAGCTGGCTTCTCCGCCGCGATCCTCCTCGTTTCATAATATCGGTGGGCCAATTTGCGAATCACCTCCTTCATTTGAGTGGTGATTTGTAACTCGATGTGAAAACAATCTGTGGTCGTTCCTGACTCTGCTCCGGGTATCTCAAGAATGGGCCGCAAATACACATGGGCGCCATAGTAACCCTCGGCACGGGCTTCGTAATAGATCCACGTTTCGACCCCGTACCTGATAGCGATCTCCTCGATCGCTCTCCACAAGAAATCTATTCCATCCAAGTACTTGACTACGAAAGTCGTCCTTACGAGATCGTTGATATGAGCATGGCAACGATCGGGTAAATACCAGCCGCCCTTCGGCTCCTCACTCCAATCCCGGTTCTCCAGACAGTTTTTCCTGAGTGTTTTTTCAAGGAACGACTGATAACTTTTCTTCAGCAGGGTCGGCGACCTACTATCCATCAACAGGGAGTAGTTTGTTTTCAGTTGGTATGCCTGGTTGAATTCGTCCAATCTCCGAGTTAACTCAGACCAAACCGGTGATGCCGAAAACTTCGAGTAGATCGCCTCGACCACTTCCTCGTAGCGGGGTTGTACGGCGCTCACATCCAAACCGAACTTTCTACTCACCCACTCCTTGTATCCTTCAAGAGTCGTCGGTCTTTCCTCTCGCATAGTCCTTGTCCCCGAGCGATGCCGACTCTCATCACGAAGCGATTCTACGCCGCTTCCGCTCTCGACGCAAGCCCCTCGATAGTCTCCCCGCTCCCCGCCACGGAACTACCGAGGCCGGTTCGCTGAGCCGCCGGACGCGGTAGCGGCGTAGCAGGTGAGCGGGTCGTCGGTGACGCCGAACGAGTGCGTTGCCGGCGAAGCAGGATCGACCAGATTGTGGCAGCGTGCCATTTTACTTCATCGGATAGGCGTGCGGCATTCGCCCGGAAGTTGCTGACAGAGGGAGGCTCATAGCGTATCAAAGATGAAGGCGACCTTGCCCCCGTACGGTCGCGGCCGGTCGGACTCTTGCCGAAGGAATCAACTACCATGCAACATCGACTCACCATCGGCTTCCTTGCCCTCTTCGCATTGTTACGATCTCCAATCTATCCCGCGGATAAGATGCCCGCGCCGCCTCCGACTCGCATCGAGGAGGTTGCAGACACTCTCCACGGTACGAAGGTCGCCGACCCGTATCGCTGGCTTGAAGACGCCAGCAGCGCCGATGTCAAGGAATGGACGGCGAAGCAGAACGCCTACGCGCACCGCATCCTCGACAAGCTGCCCGGCCGCGACAAGATCCACGATCGCCTCGGCACACTGCTGGAAATCGGCAGTCTCGGCACGCCGATTCCGGCTGGCGGCCGCTGGTTCTTCACGAAGCGCGAGGGCAAACAGAATCAGCCGATCCTCTATGTTCGGTCGGGAGAGAAAGGCGACGACCGCGTTCTCGTCGATCCGAACAAGCTCTCGGCCGACGGGACCACGGCACTCGACTGGTGGTTCCCCAGCCGCGACGGCAACATGCTGGCGTACGGGCTGTCGAAGGACGGCAACGAGCGTTCGGTCCTGCACGTCGTCGATGTGCCGACCGGGAAAGTTGATCCGATCGTCATCGACCGCTGCCGGGCCTGTTCCGTCGCCTGGCTGCCGAACTCGAACGCTTTCTTCTATACTCGCTATCCCGCTCCCGGCAGCGTGCCAAAGGATGAGGAGAACTATCATCGCCGCGTCTATTTCCACTTGCTCGGGAATGAGCCGGAGAAGGATGTGGAGATCTTCGGCAAAGGACGGGCGAAGGAAGACTGGCCGACGCTCTCCCTGTCGCCGGACGGCCGTTGGCTCATTGTCACCGTGCAGCAAGGCTGGGCGAAGTCGGAAGTTTATTTTTCAGATCGCGGCACGGCGGATGGTCTTTTTGTACCGCTGGTCGAGAAAGTGCCGGCCGTCTTTCACGCCACTGCCCGCGACGACCGCTTCCTCATCCACACCAACGACGGGGCGCCGCGTTATCGTCTCTATCAGATCGATCCAGTGAAGCCGAAACGCGCGGACTGGAAGGAACTGGTTGCCGAGGGGTCAGACGTGCTGGAGGGGGCGGCCGCGATCGGGAAGCATCTCGTGTTGCAGTACATGCACAAGGCGGCAGCGCGTCTGAAGATCTGTGATACCGACGGCAAGCCGGTGCGCGACGTACCGCTGGCGACACTCGGTTCGATTGCGGGCCTGGGCGGCGAGTGGAATGGCCACGACCTGTACTTCGGCTTCCAGTCGTTCACTGAGGCGCCGAGTGTCTACCACCTCGACCTGACGCCGGCGACAGGTGAGCACAAGCTGCCTGACGTATGGGGCCAGGTGAAGACCGACATCGACTTCGCCGCCTACGAGGTTGAACAGGTGACGTATCCGTCGAAGGACAAGACGCCGGTGACGATGTTCCTCGCCCACAAAAAGGGCATCAAGAAGGATGGCACGAATCCGACACTTTTATACGGCTACGGCGGTTTCAACATCAGCATCACGCCGACATTTAACGCCAGCCGGTTCCTGTTCCTGGAGCGCGGCGGCGTCCTTGCGATCGCCAACCTACGCGGCGGCGGCGAATACGGCGAAGACTGGCACCGCGCCGGAATGCTCGGGAACAAGCAGAACGTCTTCGACGACTTTATCGGTGCGGCGGAGTACTTGATCGCCAACAAGTACACCGCACCACAGCGACTCGCCATCCAGGGCGGCAGCAACGGTGGTCTGCTGGTCGGGGCCGCCCTGACGCAACGGCCGGAGCTGTTCAGGGCCGTCGTCTGCCAGGTGCCGCTGCTCGACATGGTGCGCTACCACAAGTTCCTGATCGCCCGGCTGTGGATTCCGGAGTACGGTTCGGCCGAGGATGCGGAACAGTTCAAATCGTTGTATTCTTATTCGCCGTACCACCACGTCAAGCCGGGGACGGCCTCTCCCGCGGTGCTGCTGACGGCGGCCGAGTCCGACACGCGGCGTCGATGCCCTCCATGCTCGTAAAATGGCGGCGCGGTTGCAGACAGCCACGTCCTCCGATCGGCCGATCCTGCTGCGTCTGGAGACGAAGGCCGGCCATGGCGCGGGCAAGCCGCGCGCCAAGGTGTTGGAGGAACTCACCGATGTGTGGAGTTTCCTATTCTGGCAACTGGAGATGAGGCCGTGACGACGACTCGTTTATCCGCGAGCGCTGACGCCGAGCGCTCGCGGCTAGTTGAACGACGTGCCGCAGTGACAGTTCGTTGTCACTATCGGGGAGTGTACCAGCCGGCGCATCCTTTTCGGGGGCAACGGAACGCGGCTTATGCGGCGGCGATGTCCCTCCGCCAAATAGCAGGATGCAGACACGCGCGAAAACGAATCGGATCGGCACCGTAATAACCGGCAAGGGTGACTGTCCCCTTTTTTCTACCTGGGTCATCACGACACCTTCCGATAAGATAGAGTCGAGTTATCGACCAGAGCGCAACGCAACCAGTGCCAAGCGAGGAATCATGGACAGCGGCACAACGAAGCCGAACCCGCAACCGGACGACGGCAGCCACGGCAGGCGCAAGGAGGTGCGCGATCTACAGGTCATCCTGGGCGTGGCCCGGGCCATGTCGGCCGCGATGGATCTCGACCATCTGCTGGAATTGATCCTGGACTCGGTCCGCCGCGTCCTCAATGCCGAGCGGGCGTCGCTGTTCCTCTATGACCCGGTCACCAACGAGCTACACAGTAAGATCGCCCACGGCACCGGCGAAATTCGCTTCCCCGCCAACGCCGGTATCGCCGGCGCCGTCGCCCAGGGCCGGCGTCTCATCAACATCCCCGACGTCTACGAGGACCCGCGCTTCAACCGCGACGTCGATCGCAAGACCGGCTACGTCACGCGCTGCTTGCTGACCGTGCCGCTGATCGGCAACGACTCGCAGCTCGTCGGCGTGGTGCAGGTGCTAAACAAGGTGGGCGGCGTCTTCAATACCTACGACGAACGTCTGGCCGAGGCGCTGGCCGCGCAGATCGGCGTCGCCTTGCAGCGGGCCCGGCTGATGCAGCATCTGGTTCAGAAGAAGCAGCTGGAGAGTTCGCTGGCCATCGCGCGGGAGATCCAGCAAAGCTTGCTGCCCAAGAAGTCGCCGAAGGTGCTGGGATACGATGTGGCCGGCTGGAGTCAGCCGACGGAGGAGACCGGCGGCGACTGCTACGACTACATCCCGCTCCCCGGCAGCCGGCTGGCGGTCAACATCGCCGACGCTACCGGTCACGGTATCGGCGCGGCCCTGGTGATCTCCGAAATGCGTGCCCTGTTGCGGGCGCTGTCGGCTCAGGGACGGCAGCCGGCCGAGGTGCTGACCGAGGCCAACCGCTGGCTGTGCGCCGACAAGCTGGAGAGCCGGTTCGTGACGGCTTTCTTCGGCATCCTCGACCCGAGTCGGCATCGTCTGGAATACGCCAGCGCCGGTCAAGGTCCGCTCTTCTGGTACCACGCCGCCGGGAACACCGTGCTAACGACCGGCTCCACCGGCATGCCGATGGGCATGGTCGATCCGCTGGATGTCGAGGCGGCACCGCCGATGGACTTCGCGCCCGGCGACCTGAGCGTGTTGCTGACCGACGGTTTCCTGGAGGCGGAAGATCCGCAAGGCCAGGCGTTCGGCAAGGAGCGTGTCAGCCAGATCATCCGCGACAACGCCGCCGGCAGTGCCGCCGACCTGATCCTGCGCACTGGCCGTGGCAGTCCACACGTTCTTGGCCGGCGGTGCCCAGATGGACGACCTGACGGCGGTGGTCATCAAGCGGATTGCGGTTTAGACGGCGAAGCGTCCGACGCAATCCGGCGCTTTTGCATCTGTGTCGTCTTCGAGGGCAGACGTACATCCCAGGCCAGGCCGAGCCACGACAGGACGCGAATCACATAGTAGCTGATATCGGGCTGCCACCAGCGCAGGCCGTGTCGCGCCGAGGATGGAAAAGCGTGGTGCGTGTTGTGCCATCCTTCCCCCAGCGCGAGCATGCCGACCACGAAGTTGTTGCGGCTCCCATCCTCGCTGCGATAGGGGTGGAAACCCCACATATGGCAGATCGAGTTGACGCTCCAGGTGACGTGGTGGACCAGGAACACCCGCACCAGGCCGCCCCAGATCAACCCCGTCCAGACGCCTCCCCAGGTGCGCGTGATCACCCCGCCTAGTACGCCCGGTAGCAACAGACCGAGCGTCACCCAAACGGGAAACAATGCACTCACCATGCGCAACAACCTGCTCTGGCGAATGTCCTTAACATAATGATCGAGTTCCGGCGGATCGGGCTGGAAAATCCAGCCCAGGTGTGCATGCCACAAGCCGCGCAGCAAACCACGAATGCCTTCACCCTGCAGGTGCGGCGAGTGCGGATCGCCGGGCCGATCGCTGTGTTGGTGGTGGCGGCGGTGCATTCCGACCCACTGTATGAGCGACCCTTGCACAGCCATTGAGCCGAGAACGCCCAGAGTGAATTTCACGATGCCATAGGTTTCGAAGGAGCGGTGGACGAACAGCCGGTGGAAGCCGACCGTGATGCCCAGGACCGTCAACACATACATCCCCAGCAATAGACCGAGATCGGTCCAGCTAAAACCCCAGCCCCACAGGAAAACGGCCGTGGAACCCACCCCTACCAGCGGCAGTACAACCGCCAGGAGGTTCGTCACCCAGATGCCCCATGACAGGCGACTCAGCGGTTCCGAGTGGGGCGGCAACTCGGTTTCGGGATCGGCGACTGGTAAAACGGTCAATTCAGCCATGGAAGCACCCCTATCTCGTGCTTCGGCGTGGGCGGCCTTGCCACGTCCCATCTACATGCGGCTACCGTTCAAGGGAGCAACTTCCGGGCCAAAAGAGTCCGCAAAGGAGCGCCGCACAAACAGGTTGGCAGTCGATTCTGGAAACGACTGCCAACCTGTTTCCATTTTCCGTAGCCGGTGTTGCCAGCATTACCTTCGGACGCTCATTTCTTGTCGGGCTTGGCGGCCGGTTCGATATCCCAGGACAGAGTGACAATCAGGTTGCGGCCCTGACCCGAGAAAAACGCCGCTTGTTCGCTGGCGTCGTCCTAGCAAAACCCATAGGCCTTGATGAGCGGACAAAATTCATTGCTCCAGCGCGGTGATTGGTGTAGTTTCAAGGGATGAGAGTTGCGGATACCGTTAGCCTGGATTGCGCACTCGTCCGACACCAGCCTGACGCGCAAGCGAAGGGCTGGCAGGTAGTTACCTTCGCTTGCGCGTCAGGCTGGTGTCAACACCGCGCCTGCCATTTCTCGGGGGTCGTGCGTAATCCAGGTTAGCGCTTCCAACACCAAAGAGCGACCTTCCTCAATAAGGAGGCTCAGAAACGACCATGACCGTACAAACCTTCCGCGATTTGCTGAAGCAGCAGCCCTTTAAGCCGTTCCGACTCGTGATGTCGAGCGGCCAGACCTACGAAGTGCGCCATCCCGAAATGGCCTGGTTGACGCGCACGGACATCCTGGTCGGCGTGGATGAGGCAGACGACGGGGTTCCGGCGAACTTCAAGATCTGCTCGCTCCTGCACGTCACCGCGGTCGAACCGTTGAGTTCAACCGCATCGGGAGCGCGATAGTTGTCGATGAGAAAAACGGTCTACTCGTTGACCAAGACGAGTAGGCAATCCCTGCGAAGCATCTCGGGCAAACCACCCTGCCGTCCTGTTCGCCCCATGTAATGATGTCGAACGATCTCCCGTAGACCGTAGCCATTTTCAGTCGCTCATTGCTTGTCTGGCTTCGCGGCCGGTTCGGAGTCCCAGGACAACGTGACAATCAAGTTCCGCCCCTGTCCGGAGAAAAACGCCGCCTGTTCGCTGGCGTCGTCGTAGCAAAACCCATAGGCCTTGTGGTCGATACTGTGTTCGTGCAGAAACTTGGAGTACCAGTTGCAAGGCTCGGCCCGATAGAACGCGGCAGGGTTCTTCCAGTCGGCGGGGTCGGCCAGCACGTGGCGGTTGATGGCGGCGCAGAACTGCGGATTCGCACCGAGAATCCCGGTCCCCAGGAAGACGTCTTGCGTGGTGGGCTTCTTCGCGCAGCTAATCGACTTGCCGCCATCGACGGGAGTGAACGTCAACACGCCTTTCACCACCTTGCCGACCCATTTGCCGCTCGGCGTCTTCTTCTCTTCGGCGTACATCTCCCACACTTGGTCGATGTACTTGTCGAAGTACGTGCCGTTAGGGCCGTCCTTGCCGAAGCCGGCCCGGCAGGGGGAGAGGATCCAGAAGTCGCCCTTGACGCAGGCCTTGAATTCCTTAGGGGTTTCATTGCGGAATGCCTCGAACAGCTTCCGGCGCGATTCGGTGATGCCCACCTTCTTGTCGCCCAGCTCGATGGTCATGGGAATGCAGAAGGCGTCCACCTGCGTGGTGTTGCCGTGCCAGGTCCCTTTGCCGTAGGCGTATTCGATGAAATCCCAGTACGCCGCGCGATCGTCGAAGTTCTTGGGGGCGGCGCCCAGGCGGAAGTAGAGGCGCCCGTTGCCGCTGGGACAACGCACCGTCGGCTCCTTGGCGAAAGAGTGCCATTCCCTGCCGCCGTTGAGGCTCCAGAAGCACTGATCGTCCGCGAATTTGCCGTTCGTTTTGTTGACGAACTTATAGGTCAACTCGTCCGCGGGTTTCGGCTCCGCAGCTTGCCCGATAAGGGACAGAGCCATCACAATGCCGGCGCCCACAAGGCCCATGCACTCCCGATTCGCCACGTCCAGACTCCTTGTTTGGTGGGTCGAAGCAGCCACGAGCAGACGTGACGATACTCTATCCCATCGTACCGGCGCCTGCCAGACTGCCAGACTCGTGCGCGCGGCGGGACACATTGCTCGCTTGCGTGTGTTTGATGTATCCTGATGGTATGAGTTCAGGATACGATTCACGCTTGGGTGACCCAGCAACGACCGATCTCCATGAGGAGGCTCACGAACCGTCATGACCGTACAGGACTTTCGCGAATTGCTGAAGGCACAACCCTTTCAGTCGTTCCGTATCGTGATGTCGAGCGGAGATTCTCACGAAATCCGTCACCCCGAGATGGCCTTCTTGAGCCGCACGAGCATCTACGTCGGCATCGATCAGGGAGACGATGGGATTCCGGCACGTTTCAAGATCTGTTCATTACTGCACGTCACCGCGGTCGAACCGTTAACGTCGGCGTCGGGAGCGCGCTAAGCGTTGATGGAGGAACACCTCAACTCGTCGTCCCCGACCCGAGGAAATAAATCATCCGTCACAGACGATCCGCTTCGCCGCGCTCCAGGACCTCGATCGGTTTGAGGTCGCCGAGGCCCTCATTTGGCTGTTCCAGCCAGTCCGCCACCACTTCCTTGCGGATCACTTCGCTGATCGAACGCAGGAGGCGTTTGACCAGGATAATGGCCCGCTGACTAGATGACCGTTTCACAAGTCCTCCCGTGTCAAATGGTCGCCATTGCGCAGCGGCGGGACCGGCGGGATAGCATGTGTCTCGTACATGATCGTCGCCCCTCCGGGTAACTCAGGAAGGGAACAGGTGCAGTCTATCGCGGCTTGACAGGGTACACAATAGCCGCCGTTCTGCCCTCTTACCAACCGCCGTTCGCTGGTAATCTTCCGGCCGACGCACTCCGTCAAGCCGCGCTCCCGGTCCGCGCCGAGGTGCGGTTCCGCAGAGTCGTGCCGGGTTCGTTTGGTAATTTCGACGGCGCCGCAACACGCTCAGCATGGCCCGGCTGAGTTCGTTCCGCGCGTCGCTGCCCCGACAGTGGGGGAGTTCGTTCGGCAGTTTTCGATTGTCGGCTGTCCAGTCGGGCCAGGTTCGCTGAAAGACGGCGCATCGACCGCGGTGCGCACCGGCTCCGATCCGGCAGCGGAGTTCGTTCGGCAATATCGCTCAGCAACAGTAGGCACATGCGCGCGCGCAGCGTACATTATCACCTGATCCCTGCTCCCAGACCCCGGCACCTCCCATGTCCTCCCACTACGTCCCGAACACGAAGATCCCGACCATCGTCTTCCCCACCAGCGGCCAGGCGGCGCGGCACGTCGCGCTCATGATCGAGAGCCTCATCCGCCAGAACAACTCCGCCGGCCGGCCCACCGTCCTCGGCCTGCCCACCGGCTCCACGCCGGTCGGCCTCTACCGCGAACTCATCCGCTTGCACAAGGAAGCGGGCCTCGACTTCGGCCGCGTCGTCACCTTCAACCTCGACGAATACTTGCCGATGCCGCCGGACGACGCCCAGAGCTACAACCGCTGGATGCGCGAAACCTTCTTCAACCACGTCAACATCGCCCCGCACAACATCAATATCCCCGACGGCACCCTCAAACCGGAGGACGTCGAGGAGTGGTGCCTGCGCTACGAGCAGAAGATTCGCAGGGCCGGCGGCATCGACCTGCAAGTCCTGGGCATCGGCCGCAGCGGGCACATCGGCTTCAACGAGCCCGGCTCGACGCGCCATAGCCGGACGCGGATGGTCACCCTCGATCCAGTGACGCGCCGCGACGCCGCCAGCGGTTTCTTCGGCGAGGACAACGTGCCGCACCGAGCCGATCACCATGGGCGTCGGCACCATCCTCGACGCCCGCAAGGTCGTGCTGATGGCCTTCGGCGAGCACAAGGCCCGCATCGTCCGCAAGGCCGTCGAGGAGCCGACCTCCGACGCGGTGACGGCCAGCTTCCTCCAGCAGCACCCCGACGCCACGTTCCTGCTCGATCGAGCCGCCGCCGGCGACCTGTCTGCCGTCGCCCGGCCCTGGACCGTCGGCCCGGCCGACTGGACGCCCGCCCTCGTCCGCAAGGCCGTCATCTGGCTCAGCCTGAAGGTCGACAAGGCACTGCTCAAGCTCTCCGACGACGACTTCCGCGAACACGAGCTGTACGAACTGCTGCGCGAACACGGCCCGGCCCACCGCCTCGGCCGGCGTGTCTTCGACGAGATGATGGCGACGATCTGCACGCAGCCGGGGATACCAAACAGGAGACAAGGCGACAAGCGAGCCGAGGAGACAAGGAGACAGGAAGGACGCGGGGACGAGTCTTCGCCTTGTCTCCCTCTCTACTGTCTCCTTGTCTGGTTTTCAGCCCTCACCCCGACGACGACGTCATCAGCATGGGCGGCACGCTCATTCGCCTGGTGGAACAGGGGCACAAGGTCCACGTCGCCTACATGACCAGCGGCAACATCGCCGTCTTCGACCACGATGCCTGGCGCTTCGCCGATTTCGTCGTCGAGTTCAACCGCCTCTTCGGCATCGACCAGGAACAGACCGAGCGCGTCAAGGAGCGCGTGCAGACGTTCCTGGCCGCCAAGAAGCCGGGGCAGCCGGACTCGGAAGACCTGCTGAAGATCAAGGGGCTGATCCGAGCGACGGAAGCTCGGGCGGCGGCGCTGGCCTGCGGAGTGCCGCCGGAGCAGCTTGACTTCCTCGACCTGCGTTTCTACCGCACCGGCACCATCGCCAAGGCGCCGATCCATCCGCAGGACATCGAGGACGTCATGGCTCTGATGAAGCGTTTGCAGCCGGCGCAGATCTACGTGGCCGGCGAGATGTCGGACCCGCACGGCACCCACCGCGTCTGTGCCGAGGCCATCTTCGAGGCGGTGCGGCGCGTGCGGACGGAGGGCATGGACTTTGAGGTCTGGCTGTACCGCGGCGCCTGGGAGGAGTGGGAACCGCACGAGGTCGAGCGCGTCGTGCCGCTGAGTCCCGTGCGACCTGGAGCGCAAGAAGCAGGCGATCTTCCGCCACCAGTCGCAGAAGGACCGGGCGATGTTCCCCGGCGGCACCGATCGCCGCGAGTTCTGGCAGCGTGCCGAGGACCGCAACCGCAACACGGCGAAGGTGTACGACAAGCTGGGTTTGCCGGAGTTCTACGCGCTGGAGGGACTGGTGCAGTGGCGCGACGGGGCGGGGACATAGGCACTGCGGACCCTACGTTGACAGCACCGATCCCCTGCGAGTAGGCTGATAATGAAGCCGAGACGGGAGAAGCGCGAGCATGACCCCTGAGAACCTTGTCGCGGTTATCAAGTTCCTTACGCGGCGCAAGCGCTTCTAACCTTATACTATCGTGCTGCATGGAGGTGAGCGCATTGAGGTGAAACACCCGGAGGTCGTTCCGATACTAGGAACCGTCATGGCTTTTCAGGATCCAGGGGGTGCTCAAATCGTATTCGACGGAAACAGTGTTAACCGAATCATCATCCCTTGAGGGCCTACCATCATTGTTGGTGGCGTCTTCTCATTCAGCAAGGGAGTGGAGCATGGACAAGACGGAATTCGATCAGTTGGTAATTCCGGCGATGCAAGCCAAACCATTTCAGTCGTTCGAGATCGAAATGGAAGACGGCGAGGTTCTGTTCGTCGCCAGGCGCGAACTGATCATGTACGGCGGCAAAAGTGCAATCTTCTTCCGTCCCAACGGAGGCGATTGGGAAATCTTCGATCACGAATCGGTCCGTGCGGTTCGCGTTCCTGCAGCTGCAACGTCGTGAAGCACCGCACGCAAGAACGCTGCCGCGGGGTGCCATCACCTGAGAGCGCGCCGAATTGCCGAGACAGTGCGATGGAGAGACCGAACGATGACGACCACACCGGAGGCGCCGTCAATGGGCCGTTTTGCCGCCGCCGCGAAAATCGAGAATGTCTATGACCTATACGAGGTCAGCCAGGGACAGCGCGCGAGCACTGCCGTTCGCTTCGTCGAGGTCTCCGACGCGCTCGTCGATAGCGGGGCGATGTATCTCGGCTTGCCGCGGGCGCTGATCGCCCGACTTGGATTGCAGCCGTTCCGCACCCGGAAGTCGATCACGGCCGGCGGTCCGGTCGATCTACGGATTTTTTCGACGGTGCGCTTGACCGTTCAAGGCCGCGATTGCAATTGCGACGTGATGGAACTGCCGGACGATTGCCCCATCGTCATCGGACAGCTGCCGCTGGAAATGCTTGATTTCTGCATCGACCCGGTCGGTCAACGGCTCATCGGCAACCCGGCCCACGGCGGCGAGTTCCTGATCGAAGCACTGTGATGAAGGGAGTGCGCCATGTTCCGCATTCTCGACCGCGGTTCACGCCTCTGCGACGGTCTGACGCGCCGCGAATGGCTGCGCGTCGGCGGATTGGACCTGTGCGGTTTGTCGCTGCCGGGATTGCTGCAAGCGCGGGAGCAACAGAACGGCTCCTTCGGCCGGGCGAAGTCGTGCATCGCTCTCTTTCTTCTCGGTGGGCCGCCGCAACACGAGACCTGGGACCCCAAACCCGACGCACCGGACGGCATCCGCGGCGAATTCAAGCCGATCGCCAGCAGCGTCCCCGGCATCCACGTCGTCGAGTTGATGCCGCGCACCGCTCGGCTCATGGAGAAGATCTGCGCCTTCCGTGCCGTATCCACCGACGACAACGCCCACTCGTCGAGCGGTTACTGGATGCTGACCGGCGTGCCGCATCAGCCGGCGAACCTGGACAACGCCAAGCTCGGCGCCCCCAATGATTGGCCGAGTTTCGCCGCCGTGGTCCAGCGACTGCGGCCCAGTCGCGGCGGTCTGCCGGCATCGGTCGTCGTGCCGGAACACATCTGGAACAACGGCATGATCCCGTGGCCCGGCCAGGACGGCGGTTTCCTGGGTCGATCGGCCGACCCGTGGCTGATCCATTGCGATCCGAACGCCGCCGGTTTCGAGATCGGTGGACTGGCACCGCCGGCCGATGTGCCGCCGCTGCGGTTGAGCGGCCGGTTATCGCTGCTGGAGCAGGTCAACCGCGGCCTCGACGCCATCGACCGCAGCGATGCCGGCGGCGCGTTTCGACGTCCGCCGGCAGCAGGCGTTCGACCTTTTGCGCTCCGGCAAGGCACGGCGAGCGTTCGATCTCGATCGGGAACCAGCCGCGGTGCGCGAGCGCTACGGCCGTAATCGGTTCGGTCAGAGCGTGTTGCTCGCTCGGCGGCTGATCGAGGCCGGCGTCAGCCTGGTGCAGGTGAACTGGACGCGCATGGCCGGCGATCCGACCGACAGTCCGGCCTGGGACACGCACAACAAGAACGCGGCCCGGCTGAAGAACGCTTTGATGCCGCCGATGGACCTGGCGTATTCGGCGCTGCTGGAGGACCTGGCGGCGCGCGGCCTGCTCGACGAGACGCTGGTTCTGTGGGCCGGCGAGTTCGGACGGACGCCGAAGATCAACGGCGGCGGCGGCCGCGACCACTGGGGCCACGTCTTCTCGGCCGCGCTGGCCGGCGGCGGCATTCGTGGTGGGCAGGTGATCGGAGCAAGCGACAAGATCGGCGGTCGGCCGCGCGAGGGAATGGTACGGCCGCAAGACTTGACGGCGACGATCTTCCACTGCCTCGGTTATCGGCCCGATACCGAGATGCTGGATGTACTGAATCGACCCATCCCGATCAGCCGCGGCACAGTGGTTCGGCAGGCGGTGTGAATCGTTTAGCCGCGAGCTTTTGCGAGCGCCTTGACCAGCGTCGCAAAACCTCGCGGCTAAACAATCAGCGCTATCATTTGAACGCCTTGACCCATTCGTCGAACGCCTTCTTCTGCGCCTCGACGGTCTTGGCGGGGCCGGTCAGCTTGATCTGGTACACGTCGTTCTTGCCGTCGATGTAGATCGCCAACATGCGGTAGTCGGGCTTGCGCTCCTCCTTGGCGTTGGGATCGAACGGCGGGTTCTTGAACTTGTACGTGCCGGAGACGTCCAGGTAGCTGGCCGTGGTGCCGTTGAACTTGAACTCCTCGACCTTCGAGACGTCGTCGATGGTCTTGTCCTTCGGCGGCTCGAACTGGCCTTTCCAGCGCGTGATGTTGTTCTTGGCGCCGCCGCCCAATCCTTTGAAGACAACTAACTCGGCGTCGCCCACCTTGAACTGCGCATAGCGCATCTTGTTCGCCGGCGTCTCTTCTTTCCAGGCGCTCGGTGCCTTCGACTTCAGCCCGTCGATCTCGACCACGCTCTCCTTGTCCGCGGCACTTATCGGTGCCACGAACAGGATGCCCATCAGCCACGCGGCTCGTCGCATAGGTGTCTCTCCTTGTGTGTAGTCTTGCCGCTTGCGGCTTAGCAGCAGAGGAATGCTAAGCCGCAAGCAGCAAGACAGCGGCTCTCACTTGAACCCCTTCAACCACTCATCGAACGCCTGCTTGTGGCGCTCCACCGTCGCCGCTGGGCCGGTCAGTTTGATGTGGAACGGCCCCTGCTTCCCGTCGAGATGGACCGCCACCATTCGATAATCGGGCCGCAATCGCGGCCTGGCTTGCGGATTCATCATGTCGGATTCGTTGAACGTGCCCTGAATGTCGAGGAGGGCGGCGTCTCTGCCTTCAAGGTCGAACGGTTTCTGCGTCACCTCGCCGACCACCTTCGAGAACATGCCTTTCCAGCGATTGACATTTTCCCGCATTGTGCCGCCGATTCCGCCGTAGACGACCAGTGTGGCATCGGCGCCGTTCGAGCCGGGCAGGCGGAATTGGTACAGCCGAAACTCCTTGCTGGCCGGCCTCTCCTGAAGCCACTCGGCCGGCACCTTCGACTTCAGGCCGTCGATCACGACCACGCCGTCGAGCTTTTCGGGCAGCGTCGCCTCTGATCCGCCACAGCCCAATGCCAGGGTCAGTAGGAACGGCTGCCATGCCCGGACGTGTCGCATCGGTCCGTCCTCCGTCGGTATTTCCTCACGACAGTCAGTTAATGGGATCGCGGAGAGGAAGGCAAGAGAAGGGATGATCGTTTACGCTGCGCGACCGGGTGGCCGGTGCTGAGGTACTCCGTCACGCGACATACGGTTTCGCCGATAATAGCGACATACGGTTTCGCCGCGACAGCTGTACGGAAAGACATAGAAGCATGGCTTGGGACTTGACACCCTTCATGCAGGATGACCTCATGCCCGCCGCTCTTCCCGTTCCGGTCCGGCAAACCATTTGGCACCGCTGGCAGAAAGGCGACTCGGAGGGCCAAACTCGCTGCAGATCGCCAGTTGTCCGAGCGCACCGTGCGTCACCTGGTGCGCCGCATGCCGCTTCTGGAAAATCATTCTGGATGACCACGGATTCCTCGGTATCCACCACTTACCGCAAGTCTATCTCCTTGAGAACCTCCCTGATTTTTCGCGTGAACTTCTCCGGTTCGCGAGTGCCGGCGAAAGACGCAAGGACCTTCCCGTCGTCCGCGGCCAGGAAGATCGTCGGGAATGCCGTAACGTGCAATGCCCGGAAAAGCGCTTGGTGATCATCTCCGGACAACAGGATGGGGATCATGCGATCGTTCAGCACGGCGACCAGTTCCGCGTCCTCGGCGATGGCTTCCGAGAGCATGGTGGACGAACGACAACCCTTCTCGCTGCACATCAGAAAAATCGGTCGCCGAATCTTCTGGGCCTCGGCACGCGCTTTCGTGTAGTCCGTGCGCCAGTTCACACGCGCAGAGTCCGCCCAATGTCAGAAGGGTTGGGGAGACGGCGCTCTGTATCGAGCCGTGCCGTCGGCGCGGTCGTATCGACGCAAACTCGCAGATCGGGCGGCCCGGCAATCAACTCATCGGTTTTGGGGAATATACGGCCATCCCTGTCGATGACCTGAACCTTGAACCAGTAGAGGCCGTCCTGATGAACCGTCTGGGGATCGACGACGCCGCTTGCCAATAACCTCTGCAATCTCTTTAGTTCTTCAGCCGCCACATCTTTCGTTTTTTCGGACGCTAGCCGGTCTGCTTCCGCCGCTTGAACTTTGGCCTTACGGGACTGCACTTCCAGGCGCGCTAGGCGGTCATCGAGCAGGCCGATCAGCTGTCCCTCCGCGACCTTATCTCCTACCTTGAGCCGTCGAAAACGCCGCTCCTTACCATCCGTCTTGATCGTAATGATGTCATCGGCAGGAACAATCTCGCCGTCCTTGATCTCGGTGCCGATCATCAGAACCTGACCGTCGCGCTGGGCCGGGATGTTGACGATGTCGTCGGGCGCCTCCTTCGGCGGTGCGGGGACAGGTGGAATCGGAGGAGCAGGCAGCTGCGCCACTCGCTCCGCCGGTGGCTCCTCTTCGGGGAGCATCCGGACGGCCGGATCAGGAATGGTCGGTGAGGCGGTTGCGGTTGCCGGCCGCGGCAAAAGGCCGATGCCGATTCCCATGATCCCCACCGCCAGCAGGACCACCGCCGCGGTCGATTTGACTTTTGACAACAACATGGTTCGCAACACTCCTTCCGCCAGAGAAACGGCCTGAATCGACTCCACGGCCGTGGATCCCGCAGCAAACGCCGCCGCCAGACTGGACCGTGGCCTGCACTGTGCCGGCTGGAAGCGTCGCCTGGACGGCCTGTTCCGTCAGGCACGTCGCCAGTGCTGTCGCCGACAGGGCGAGGCCGCGCTGCGTCAGACGCGCGTGCAGCAGCTTGCGAGCCCGCATCAGACGAACTCCTACCGTCGCCTTCGGGCAGCCGATGGCGTGCGCCGCCTGCTCGTGAGTGAAGCCCTGGAAATAACACAGAATGATCGGAAGGCTGTAGCGGGTGGGAAGTCGGTTGACCTCTTCGTCCAGCACCGGGCGCAGGTCGCGCCAGATGAGATCGGATTCGGCTTCCGGAGCGAGCAGCTCGGGTTCGGCACTACCGAGGAGCGGCAACCGCGCAGCGGCGCGACGGGCTCGTAGGGCGGTTCGATAGGCGACGCGATAGAGCCAGCCACTCAAGTTTTCGCTTCCCCTGATGCCGCCGGCCTTGCGGACCAGCGTCAGAAAAGTGGCTTGAAAGGCGTCCTCGGCATCGTGATTATGGCGGAGCAGACGACGACAGACGGTGCGCACCATCGGCCCATGCCGCAGCAGCAGCAACTCAAAGGCAACCTCGTCTCCGTGAGTGACAAACCGTTGGAGCAGCTGCGCATCGGTAATGACCGATTCGCATCGCCCCGTAAGCTGGTGCAGATGCCGGACGACGCCGCGAAGCTGTCCGACGACCATGACGTGTTCCTCGGGGGGCGATGCAACCGCTCTATCCTATTAGAGCCGCCTCACCGAGGATCGCTTTCGTTTTCTTTGACAACTGCGGTTCGTCGCTTGCGGTCTCGCAGCATATTCCGCAAACGGCGAACCGGACACGGTCACTTAATCGCACGCAACTTCTTGTCGTACGCTTCGGCTTCTTCGACGGAGATGAGTCCGTCGCCGTCGGTGTCGATCGCGCGGAACTGCTCATCAGTGCCGAGGAACTCGCGGCGCGACACGTCGCCGTCGCCATTGCGGTCCATCTTGCGGAACCACTCCGGACCGCGCCCTGGACGCGACGGTTGGGTTTGTTCGCCGACCAACTGGCCGTCGGGAGAGAACGCCACGGCGAGCACCTCACTGTAAGGCACCACGGACGGGGCCGCCCCGAGGCGGAAGGCGGCCTGCGAACAGCGCGGAATGTCGGTGCGCGTGAGGAAACCCTTGCCTGCGCGATCCAGTTCGGCAAGCAGCTTGACGGCGTTGCGCATCTCGCGGACGCTCAGCCGCCGGTCGCCGTCGGTGTCAAGCAGCTCGAACAGGCCCTTGCCCTCCGACGTCATCCCGACAGAGGCGCAGCTAGCCTGGGCCGCAGCTTGTAACCCCAGGAAGTCGTCGAGGAACGCGAGCATCTCCTTCTCGAACACCTTGCCGTCGCCGTCGCGGTCCATGAGCTTGAACGTGTTGCGGAAGAACGTGCTGCGCATCGCTTCGCTCATGTCAAGGTAGCCGTTGTTGTCGCGGTCGGCCGTCTTGAACTCGGCGACGTACTGCTCGCGCATCTGCTTCGCCACTGCGGCGGTTTCTGTTCTCGGCGCGACCAGCCCCCTCAGGTCAACCCGTGTCGAACCAAGTTCGAGAACCAAGGCGCCGTCGCGGCCGGTACGGACATGCTGTTCGATCGGCGTGCTGCGCTTGACCAACTCGATCGACGCTTTCTTGCCGAGATCAACTTTGAGTTCGAGATCGGGGGTACGGCGGCCGAAACGGGACAGTTCTTCGAGGTCGAGCCGGCCGTTGCCGTCCACGTCCAGGCGGGCGAAGGCGGCCGTATCCAGGCCGAGGTTCTCCCGTGTCAAGCCTGTACCGCGCTCCTTGGGATCCTTCGCAGCGTAGCGATCTTGCAGCACCCGTGCCAACTCCAGCGGGGATTCCTCTGGAGCAACGAGCCGGAAGGGACCATCACTGTTGCGCCGACGCGACCCGAGGAAGGAGTAGTTGGCTTCGTTCACTGGTAGAGCCGTTAGCCACATGGAATCTACGGAGTTGGAAGAGGTGATCTCATCCGGCGTGATGATTTCGTCCTCGTTGCGGTCGCGCTTGAGCAGGACAGCGGGCGCGGCGAGCAGTTTCGCCTTCGTCAGCTTGCCGTCGCCGTTGGTGTCCAGCAGCTTGAACAGCGCCTCGTTCAGGCTGTCGGTGTTGCGGTTGCGGCCCATCGTCGAGTAACCGTAGCCGCCATCCAGATCTACGACCAGCGCGGCAAAGTCAAGACCGCCATCGAAAGCGACGGAGTAGGTCCCGGACTGATTGCCGCCGCTGATCTGGAACGGACCGTAACCGCTGCGGCGGAAGTAAGCGGCCAGTTCGTCGCGCGTCACCTGGCCGTCGCCGTTGGCATCGAGTTCGCGGAACGCCGGCGCCAGCGAGCCGTTCGGCCCGCTGGCACCGCCGAACAATACACCGGGCGGCGGCACACGCTGCGCCTCGTTTTTGTCGAGGTAGCCGTCGCCGTTGGTATCCAGATGGCGGAAGACCTTCGTGACGTACTCGTCCCACACCGCCGACAGCGGCCGGCCATTGACGGTGAGGCGCAGCCGGATCAGCAGCGGCTGCGTCTCAGCGAACCAGACGACGTCCTGATACTCACCGTCCGCAGGTCCGGCGAGCCGAACCGGGCCAGGTTTGTCAGCAGCGCATAGATGGCAGCAGATGACGAAGGTTGTTAGTGTGAGAACGAGGAGCCGTTTCATTGGAACCATCTCCGTGGCTTCCTGCGCCGATTTGGAATTGGCGAGCCGAGCGGCGTAAGCCGCCGGTTAGGGCAGGTACCCGGCGGCTCACGCCGCTCGGCTCGCCGGAACCCAGCGCGATCATTTCTTCTCGCGCATCTTCTTCTCGTAGGCTTCCGCCTCTTCAACACTGATGAGTCCGTCGCCGTTGGTGTCGATCATGCGGAACTGTTCATCGGTGCCGAGGAACTCACGGCGCGACACGTCGCCGTCGCCGTTGCGATCCATCTTGCGGAACCACTCCGGGCCGCGCGGTCGTTGCGCCGGCGGCTGCGGTCGTCCTGACGCGCCCCGTGCCAGGTTCGAAAAACACGTTGTCGCCGCGGGAAACGGCGTTGCCGCCGGCCGGCCCCATGCGGAAGGTCGCCGCCGTGCAGCGCGGAATGTCGGTGCGGCGTGATGAAGCCCTTGCCGTCGCGGTCCAATTCGGCCAGCAGCTTGACGGCGCTGCGCATTTCACGCACGCTCAACCGGCCGTCGCCGTCGGTGTCCAGCATCTCGAATAGACCCTTGCCCTCGGACGCGATGCCGATCGAAGCGCAGCTGCCGCGGGCGGCGGCCTGCAAATCCTGGTAGGCGTCGAGGTAAGCGAGTACTTCCTTCTCGAAGAGCATGCCGTCGCCGTCGCGGTCCATCAGCTTGAACAGGTTGCGATACAGCGGATTGCGCGTCGCCTCGGCCATGTCCAGGTAGCCGTTGTTATCCTTGTCAGCCCGCTTGAACTCCGCCAGGTACTGCTCGCGCTGTCGCTTGGCGAACTCGTCGGCGTTGACCTTCCCCAGAGCGACACTCTTCAGGTCGAGCCGGGTGCCGTTCATCTCCAGCATCAGCTCGCCGTTCTTGCCCTTGCGAACGATGCGCCTCCAGAGAGGTGCCGCGCTTCACCAGCTCAACCGACGCCTTCGCGCCGAGGTCCACCTTTAGCTCCAGGTCCGGCGGCCGCTGGGCGAAGTGGCACAACTCCTCGGAGTCGAGGAAGCCGTCGCCGTCGGCATCGAGCTTCTTGAAAGCCGCCTCGTCCAGTCCCAGTTCCTTCGCGGACAGCTTCGTCGCCGCCGGCTGATTTGGATGCCGCTCTTGCGCGGTATTGCTGGAGCAGTCGCTGCGCCAACTCGCTCTTGGAAGCACCGGCATTCACCATCCAGAAGGGGCCGGTACGCCGCGATTCCGTTGCCGGTTGAAGTCATCGCCAAGTCGGCTGGCGAAGACAATTGCCAGTCCGTTGCCGCCGCCATTGCGGCCGGCGCCGGGCAGGATTTCATCGGGCGTAATCATCTCGTCGTCATTGCGGTCGCGCTTGAGCAGCACCGCCGCCGCCGCGGCCAGTTTCTCCTGCGTGAGCTTGCCGTCGCCGGTGGTATCGAGCAGCTTGAACAGGGCCTCGTTGACGGCATTGGTGTCGCCGCCCCGCCGGCCGCCGTTGCCGACGATGAAGACTTGGCCGTCCCCCTCGAGTTCGTCGATCACCAAGTTCAATTCAATCAACTGATCCTCGATATCGCTGCGCCGCCCGCCACTGGCGACCTGGAACGGCGTCGCTCCAAGTCGGCGATAGTAAGCCGCCAACTCGTCACGCGATACCTTGCCGTCGCCGTTGGTGTCGAGTTGGTCCATAGTCGGCGTGCCGCCGCCGAAGCCGGCGCCGAAGAGCACGTCCGGGGACGGCACGCCCTTCACCTCGTTCTTGTCGAGGAAGCCGTCGCCGTTGGTGTCGAGATACTTGAACACCTTCGTGACGTACTCTTCCCACAGCGCCGACAGCGGCTTGCCATCGACGGTCAGATGCAGCCGGAAGAGGATCGGCCGCGATTCGGCGAAATAGACGATGTCCTGGTATGCTGCAGGCGCTACCGGACGGTCGCGGCTCGTCGGCGGAGATTCGGCCGCTACGCTGGCCCAGCAAGCAGCGAGGCCCGCAACGGCTATACAGAGGAAGCGTTTCATACGACGATCTCCTTTACGGGTTCCGCTTTCGGGTCCACGAACCGGATCGGGCGATCGACGTTCGATTTGTTCTGCGCGCGGATGTCGATGCCGAGCGCCAGGCCGACGGTTGCCAGCAGGTCGGGGACAGCGATGGGGCGTTCGGTGACCGACATACCGTCGGCGCTCGTCTTGCCGACAACCGAGCCGCCCTTGACGCCGCCGCCGGCCAGCACGGTTGACCACGAGGTCGCCCAGTGATCGCGGCCCTGCTGCCCGTTAATCTTCGGAGTGCGGCCGAACTCGCCCATCCAGACGATCAGCGTCGAGTCGAGCAGGCCGCGCGTCTTCAAGTCGTCGAGCAGCATGGCCCAGGCCGTGTCGAGGACGGCGCTGTGGCGCTTGACGGCCTCGAAGTTCTGTTGATGCGTGTCCCAGCCGTCGAGGTTGACCTCGATGAACGGCACGCCGCGTTCGACCAGGCGGCGGGAGAGGAGGCACGCCTGGCCGAAGAGATTGCGGCCGTAGGCGTCGCGCAACGTCTTCGGTTCCTCGTCGAGGTTGAACGCCTTGACAGCGGACGATTTCATCAGCGTCACCGCCCGCCGATAAGCCGTCAGGTGACCGACCGACGCGACGCTCGGCCGATCCTTCACGAACTCCGTTTCCATCTCGTCGAGCAACCGGACGCGGCTGTCGTTGCGCGGATCGTCGACCTCGCCGGGCCGGTCGAGGTTCTGCACCTTCAGCAGCTGATCGAGGCCCTGTTCGGGCTGCTGCGGATTGAAGCCGGCGTTTTCACCGACGAGGAGCGGGGCGTACTGCGGTCCGAGAAAGCCGCTGCCGAACGCCTCGGGGCTGAGGCCGCGGTTGGTGGCGATGCTGACGAAGCCCGGCATCGCCGACCCCGTCCGCTCCAGATGCTTCGAGATCAGGGCGCCGATCGACGGATAGTGGATCGGGCCGCCGGGCAGGTAGCCGGTGCGCATCTGGAACGTCGCCCGGCCGTGGTCGGCCTCCTTGGTGGACATCGCGCGCAGAATGGCCATGTGCTGCATACGCTGAGCGAGCTTCGGCAGGTGTTCGCTGATCTTGACGCCGGGAACGGAGGTGGCGATCTCCTTGTACGGACCGCCGTTGGCCTGGCCCGGTTTGAGGTCCCACAAGTCGATGGTGCTGGGGCCGCCGTTCATCCACAGCAGGATGCACGAGCGCTTGCGCCGCGGGTCGTCGGCGGTGGCCGCGGCGAGGCGCTCTAGCCAGCCGGACGAAGAGTAAGCGGCGAAACCCGCGGCGGCGAGTTTCAGCATGTTTCGGCGAGAGAGTTTATCCAGGGTCATTGCGATGGTCTCCCTAAGTTTCCTCTCCCCTCTCCCGTGTACTCAGGGGAGAGGGGTCGGGGGTGAGGGGTGATGCGCCGAGCGGTCGTCCGGTCCGCACCCCTCACCCCCGACCCCTCTCCCCTGAGTACGGGGAGAGGGGAGAAGCATATGGTTAATGGTTGAAGAAAAACTCGCCGCTATTGAGCAACACCCAGAACAGATCCGCGAGGGCCTGCTTGTAACGCTTGTCCTTGTCTTCCTGTGACAGCGTCTTGTCACCGTCTTTCAAAGATTCTTCGATGAACTTGGTCGCCCGCACCGTATCCTTCGCGGTCGGCTTGCGCGTCAGCGTGGCGAGGTACAGCGTCTCGATCCGCTGCGGCGTGTCCATGAACGGCGACTCGAGAACCGCCGCGAGGAGTTGGCTGCGCTCGTAGGCTCGTGGCGTCGGCGGTGAGCCGGCCGTTCATCAGCGCCAACGCCTGGATGATCGACGTCTGGTATTCCGTCGGCCGATCGCTCAGGTTGCTGAACTTGGCCAGGAACTCCTCACGACCGCCGCCCGGTCCATTGAAGACCACAAACGGATTGCTGTTGTCGCGCCGACCCCGGCACCCGCGTCGCTTCGGCCACGCTGTCGTACAGTTGTTCCGGCGTCATACCCAGCAGCGGCGCCCGCGAAAACTGCCGCGGCTCGTCCTGGCTGGGGTGCGTCCGCGCGCTGCTGAGCTGGTATGCCTTGCTCGAGGTGATGGCGAGGACCAGGTATTTCACGTCGAAATCGTGCGCGGCGAAGTCCTTGGCCAGGTCGTCGAGCAATTGCGGATGGCTCGGCTGGTTGTCGGCCCCGACCATCTCATCGACCGGCTCGACGATGCCGGCGCCGAAGAAGTACGACCAGACGCGGTTGACCGTGGCGCGGGCAAAGTAGGGGTTCTCCTTGCTCGTCATCCACTCGGCCAGCACCATCCGCGAATCGTCGTTCTCCTTCCAGACCGGAGACTTGCCGTCGAGGAACTTCGCCCGCGCGATCTTGTTCGTATCGGGGATCTTGATCTCACGGAGAGCCGGCTTCACTTCTTCGGCCGGTCCCTGGGGTCGCGGCCGCGGCGGTCCCTGCGGCTGGATGCCGGCAAAGAAGGCAGTGTACTCCCAGAAGCGTTCGCGCTTCCAGGAGGCGGTCGGATGATTGTGGCACTGGGCGCATCCCAGGCGGACGCCGAGGAACATGCGGGCCGTTACCTCAGCCAGGTTCTCCGGCTTGAACTGCTTCGCCTGGTAGAAGCTGAGCGGCGACGTGCCTTCGTCGGTGTTCACACTGAATTGTTCGATGAACGTGGGGTTCGGACCGCCGCGGGCCGGTTGTCCGGCGGTTATGAGTTCGCGCACCATCCTGTCGTAGGGGACGTTAGCGGCGAAGCGCGCTCGCAGCCACGCTTCCAGCGGCGGACCGAAGCCGCGCTGACCGCTGCCGGCGACTCGCTTCGGGCAGCATGAACGACCGCCAGACGTTGGCCATGTGCAGCGGATAACGCTGCCCGGCGAGGAGCTTCTCGACCTCCTTGCGGCGTTTGTCGGGATCTTTCGAGTCGAGGAAGCGCTGCACCTCGGACACCATCGGAATGCGTCCGGCGAGGTGGAGATAGACACGACGCTGGAACGCACCGTCGTCGATGAGGGGAGCGTGTACGATCTTGTTCGCGGTCCACCCCGCATTGAGATGGCCATCGATATTGGCCGCTAACGCCAACGCGTCGGCCAGACGCTTATCGGGATCCGGCGCCGCGGTTGCCGGGAGGGCGCACCCCAGCAACACGCTCCAGCCGATCGCAAACCGGACTTTCGGCATGGTTGTCACTCCTACTGATGATCGTTCCGGCGAGCCGAGCGGCGTGAGCCGCCGGTTAGGGCTGCTACCCGGCGGCTCACGCCGCTCAGCTCGCCATTTCTTCCGAACGCTCTAACTCTCAGTTCTTGCCGCGTTTGTCGGGATCCTTCGCATCGAAGAATTCGCGTACCTCGGGCACCGTCGGATTGCGACCGGTGATGTTCAATAGACGCGGCGAAGCAAGGCGCCGTCTTCTAGCTTCTCCTTCATCGCACGCCCAGGCGTCGCTGCCTCGGGCAGCGGCCAGATGCGGATGACGAAATCGTTGCCGAGAACGATCTCCTCACCGTTACGGGCGCCGCCGCCCGCCGTCACAATGCGACGACCATCCGGCGAGAAGTTGACCGTCCAGACGATGTTGCGATGGCCGCCGAACTGGTGCAACTCGCGGCCCGTCGCCACGTCCCACAGACGAGCACTATTGTCGTAGCTGCCCGAGAGCAGCGTCTTGGCGTCCGGTGACCAGGCCACGGACGTCACGTCGGCCGTATGCCCGTCGAACTGCCGCACTTGCTGACCCGTTTCGAGGTCGAGCAGCCGCACCGAATTCGCAAGAGCGATAGCGAGTCGTTTACCGTCGGGCGAGACGGCCAGGTAGTTGACGCGGCCCTTCGCCATCCCGATTAGCCGAATCTCCTTTCCGTTTTCCGCGTTCCATATCCGGACGTCGCCCTCGACGTCGGCCGAGATGATGCGTTTGCCGTCCCGCGTGAAGTCCAGGCCGCGCACGTGGCTGGCGTGGCCCTTCAGGACGTGCAGGCATTCGCCGGTTTCCGGGTTCCAGATCCGCACCGTCTTGTCGTGGCTGGCCGACGCCGCCAGTCTGACCATCCGGAGAGAAGACGACACGCGGCACCTCTTGCTCGTGTCCTTCAAACGTGCGAATCAGGTTGCCCGTTTCGACGTCCCACAGACGCACCGTCTTGTCGTGGCTGCCGGAGAGGGCGCGCTTGCCATCCGGCGAGAAAACCGCACAGCCGATCGGACCGGTGTGGCCCTCGAACTTGCGGATCTCCTTCCCCGTCTGCACGTCCCAGAGGCGCATGGTCTTGTCGCCGACCGGCAACGCGCTGCATGAGAGAACGTACTTGCCGTCCGGCGAGAACGACGCCATCTGCACCGGCCCGGTGTGGCCCGTGAGCATCCGCAGCGGCCCGGTGGTGACGATGTACAGCTTGATCGACTTCTCGTAGCCGGCCGTGACCAGGAACCGGCCGTCCGGCGTCCATGCCACGCACGTCACCGCATCGTTGTTGCCGCGCAACAATTGTACGGTCTGGCCCGTCTGAGCCTCGCAGAAGCGCACCCGCGCGTCCATCCCGGCGATGACGAGGTAGCGGCCCTGCGGCGAGAAGGAGACGGCGTTAACCTTGCTGCCATGGACGATCGTCAATCCCATCTTGCCCGACGCTTCCCACTCTCGCACGGCTCCATCCTCCGAACCGCTGACGAGCGTCTGTCCATCCGGCGAATAGGTCAGCGTTAGCACGGTGCCCTGATGGCCGGTCAGCGCCGCCTTCTCCTTGAGCGTGCCGAGATCCCACAGCTTGATCGTGTGATCGCCCGAACCGCTGGCGAGCGTATTGCCGTCCGGGGAGAAGGCGAGCGCGCGGATCGCACCCTTATGGCCGGTCAGCTTGGCCGTCTCCTTCATCGTTTCGAGGTCCCACAGGCGAATGGTTTTGTCGTAGCCGGCGCTGGCGAGCGTCTTCCCATTCGGCGACAGGGCCAGGGCATAAACCCAACTGGTATGGCCCTTCAGCGTTGCTCGCATCTTGCCGGTTTCCACGTCCCACAGCCGGATCGTTTGGTCGGAGCTGCCGGTCAGCAACGTCTTGCCGTCCTTCGAGAAGACGAGACAGGTCGCGGCCTCCTCGTGACCTTCCAGCGTCTTGCGAAGATCGCCGTTGGCCGCTCGACGAAGCGATATGGTGCCGTCTTCATGCGTGGTCGCCAGCGTCTTGCCGTCGGGGGAATATCTCATCGCCAGGACGATCGATCCCTCGCCGGGACGCTCCGGGGCCAGCTGATAGCCCGCTTTTTCCTGGTGCGTCTTCGCGTCCCAGACCTTCAGCATACGCTGCGCCCCGCCGCTGAAGATCAGCTTGCCGTCCGGCGAGACGGCGACGGAACGAGTGGGGGCGACATGGCCGTCCAGCCGCGTGATCGGCACCTGCTTGGCCACGTCCCAGAGGCGAACGGTGCCGTCGTGGCTGCCCGTCACCAGCGTCTTGCCGTCGGGGGTGAAGGCGATGGCTTTCACGCGGGCCTCATGCCCTGCCAGGGTGCCGAGCGATTTGAAGCCGTCCGTCTGCCAGAGCCCGGCGATCCCTTCCTCCCCACCGGTACCGATGGTTTTGGAGTCGGGCGAGAACGCAACGCACATCACCGGTCCGTTGTGGCCCAGCAATTTCCCGGCTTCCTTGAACGTCTTCGCGTCGAAGATGGTAACCTGATTGGGAGCGCCCTGTCCACCCAGATCGCCGCCGCCGACAGCGACGTACTTGCCGTCCGGCGACCAGGCGATGCAGTAACAGAAGATCGTGTCGTTCGGAATGCGGGCGATTTCGCTGTAATTCGCCGTGTTCCACACCTTGATCGTTTTGTTCTCGGCGGTGGTGATGAGCGACTTGCCGTCGGGCGAGTAGGCGAGGCGAGCCGGGCCGCTGAGGGGCAGGACGGCAACGATCTTTCCGGAGGGGAACTCGCGGATAACAGCCTGCCCGTCATAACCGGACGACGCCAGGAAGCGATTGTCCGGCGAAAACGCTACACTGGCGACACCCAGAGAGGTCGCATAAACGAGCACTTCCTTGTGATCCGCCACGGTCCACACACGCACGTCGCCGGACCGATTCGCGGTGCCGGTCCCTGCCGCGAGGTATCGCCCATCCTTCGATACGTTGAGCGCCGCCACTTCGTTCTCGCCGCCGGTCAACGTGAGCGGGGTCGGTTGAAAGGCGATGGCCTCGTTGCTGGGGTCCTTCGGCTCGACCTTCACGTCTGGCGAGCCGGGGGTGTTAGCCCCCGGAGTCGGTACATCCGCTTTCTTCTCGGAACGGCCCAGCGTCGGCAACAGCGGCAGCAGGCCGAGCGCGAGCCCAAGCACGGCCAGGCGTCCGGCGATGTTGAGCCGCTTCGGCGCCGTGCCGCTCAGGATCAGCGTCAGCCGGCGTTTGAGGCCTGCCGTGCGGCCCAGTCCGCTGGCCAGCGCCGGCACCGCGGCGAGGTCGGCCGAGAGGAAATCGACTGTCTCGACAATGGCCGAGGCGTAGGCGCGGGCTGGCAGTTCCTCGACGACCCAGGCGTCGCAACATTCCTCTTCTTCCGCCTGAAGCCGTGTGCGTGCCCACCACGCCAGCGGATACCACCAGAAGAGGCCGAGAGTGATGAATTCGAGCCGCCGCACCCAGTGATCGCCGCGACGGACGTGGGCGAGTTCGTGAGCCAGGAGGGCGGCCAACTGATCCTGGTCGAGACGTTGCAGCAGTCGCTCCGGCAGTAGTACGCGGACCCGGCCGAGAGCCGCCCAGACCATCGGCGGCAGCGGAGCCGGCAGCAGCGACACGTCGGGACAGCGCCGCAACCCGAGTTGCTGCGCGAGGCGTGCAGCCAGGACACGGACATGCTCCGGTGCCGGACGGGCGTGGCGCAGCAACCGCTGAAACCGGGCCAGTCGCTGCACCGCTCGCGCAAACCACAACACCGAACCGACGAGCCAGGCGCCGCCGAGGATCGTCGCCACGGAGGTCGTCGTGTCCACGTGGTTCGGAGTTACGACCGGGAGAGTCTCCGCTCGCGGTGTGAAAGCGGCAGCCGGAAGATCGGGTGGTGCGATCACGACGCTCACGGGCGGTTCCGACTGCTCCTCCATCGCGGCCTCATCGGCTCGACGCGGCGGCACGATCGCCGCCTTCGCCCGCGCTTTTTCCATCTCGACCCAGACGTCGCCCGGCACCGGTGGGCCGACCCTTTCCGGTTCCAGGGCGAAGGACTGAGGAATCGGCTGCGGCTCCGGCGCCGCTGCTGTTTGTGTCGTCTCTGGTTCCGGCGCCGCGGGCAACCATGCCAGTGGCAGCGGGAACAACGGCGGCGTAACGAGCTTGATGAGGACCAGCAGCCAGACGCAATGCGTCAGGGCCGGCCGCCTCCCCCAGCGGCCGACGGCCAGGGCCAGCACAGCGAGGACAGCGGCGCATGCCGCATTTGCCAGACCCAGGTGCATCAACGGGGGCATGGTCGGTCCCTCTTTTCTGGTGAGTGGTGAGTGGTGAGTGGTGAGTGGTGAGTGGTAAAGACAACCACTCACCACTCACCACTCACCACTCACCACTCACCACTCACTTTCGAGCCTTATTCCGCCGATCCAGTTCGTCGATCAATTGTCGCAACTCCTGCCGCTCCTTCGGTGTGAGAGCCTCGGCGCGGACGAGGTGCGACAGCAGAGGGGCCATGAGGCCGCCGGTCAGCTGCTCCGCCACGGCCCGCAGTCGATGGCCGACGAGCGTATCGCGGTCCGTCAGGGCGGTGAAGCGATGGGCGTGACTGCTGCGGTCGCGGTGGACATGGCCCTTCGCCTCCAACCGCTCCAGCAGCTTCTGGACGGTGGCGTACTGCGCATCCGTCCCCGTCGGGTACAGGGCGTCGGTAAGCTGACGGATCGTCGCCGGCCCGCAGTCCCACAGGAACTGGAGGACGGTCAACTCCGCGTCGGTCACATCTTGCGGCAGGTGGTCCATGACCTCTCGTCGTCGCGGGCCTGGGCGGAACTTAGACAATGCGTCTGACTTCGGTTATAGAGTAAGACGAACTGTCTGGGTTTGTCAAACATATTTTTGGAATTTTTTTCGGACTCTCATTTCCGTGACATCCGGTAGGATGATAGTGCCTGCGATTTAGAAGCCGTTTCAGGACACGTGAGCCGAGCTGCGTAAGCAGCCGGGTTGCGCCCTATCCTCACTACCCGGCCCCTTACGGGGCTCGGCTCGCCGGCTTCCTATCGTTTGGCGAGTCGAAGGAGGCCGCAATGATTCGCACTTCAACGATCTCAAGTGTCGTTATTGTCGTGTTGCTATCCTCGACCCCGCGCGACGGCGGACGATCTGCCGCCGGGAGCTGTGCATCGCCTCTGTCCGGTGCGGCAGTTCGCCTCGGCCGGGACCGCGCTGGTGGCGTTCTCCGCCAACGGCAAGCGCCTCGTCGCCGCGGCGGGCGAACATACCGTCCATGTCTGGGACTGGCCGGCCATCAAGCCGCCGCGCACCTTGCTTCGCCCGGATGACATTCCATCCTGTACGGCCGTGGCACCCGACGGCAAGACTCTGGCGTCCGGTACGGGGCAAGCGGGTTTGCTGCTGCGCAATCTCGACTCGGGGGACGTCCAGCGCCCGAAAAGCAACATCGTGGGCGCCGTGCAAGAGATCGCGTTCTCCGCGGACAGCAAGTTGTACGCCACGTTCGGGCTTGATTGCGCCATTCGGCTCTGGAATGGCTCAGAGAAACCCGTCTGGTCCGAAATGCTCGTTGATACGCGTGCCGCAAGTCTCGCTTTCGCGGGCAACAGGCTGCTGGCAGGTTGCGACGACGACACTATCCACATTTGGGATCTCGAAAAGGGCAAATCATTACCGTCGCTGAAGGCAAGCCGGATCGTCCGCGAAATGGCTGTATCGGCCGACGGCCGAACGGTGTTCGTTCAGGGTGCCGGCCAGGAACTGGCGGCCTGGGACCTGACTGCCGGCCGAGTCGTTCGGACATTGGAGGGCCACACGGAGACGGTCAAGGCGCTGGCCTGCACACCCGACGGCCGGCGACTCGCCTCGGCCGGTTTGGATGGCGGCATACGCCTTTGGGACGTCGAATCCGGCGAGGAACTGGCCCGCCTGGGAAGCGAAGATCGGCTGGCCACCGCCCTGGCTTTCGCGCCCGGTGGCCGTGTTCTCATCGTGGCGACGCCGGACAGTTACCTCGACCAATGGGACCTCGACACGTTGGAAAAGACGCCGCTCCTGGCTGGACATCGTGAGGAAATCGAGGCCGTCGCCTTTGTCGATGGTGGCAAGCACGTGCAGACCTGGTCCGCCTCCGAGTCGCGCCTGTGGCAGACCGCGACCGGCAAGCCGCTCGGTACCGTCAAGAGCGACAAGCCGGTTCTTGAGAAGCTCATCACCTCGCCGGGCGGGCACTATCGCGTCTCGGTCGATTTCGACAAGTCGGTCTTTCCTCTCCTCGTCTCCACCGAAACCGGCAAGGAAGTGGAACTCGCCGGTTTACTCCGCTCGGTCCGCGCCGCCGCCTTTTCGCCCGACGACAAGATCCTCGCCGCGGCCGGCAGCGACGGGAACGTGACTCTATGGGAGACGTCTTCGGGACAGATATTCGCCGAGTTCAAAGCGCACGAGGGCCGCGTCAGCTGCATCGCCTTCTCGAGCGACGGCCGGACGTTTGTCACCGGCGGCAGCGATGCTTCCGTTGTCATCTGGTCACTGACGGCGTGCGGCCCGGCCCTGGACGCTCGCTGGCGCAACCCCTCTGACGACGATCTCGAAGCGCTGTGGAAGGCGCTGTGGGCCGAAAAAGGCGCCGACGCCTTCGAGGCGATGCGGGCGCTGACGGCGGCGCCGAAGAAGGCGGTGCCGTTCGTCCGGAAGAAGCTGCCGCCGGCGCTCGACCTTCGCCGCACCAAGAAACTGATCGCCGACCTGGATGACGACGAGTTCGACAAGCGCGAAAAGGCGTCGCAGGAGTTGGAGCAGATGGGCCATGATGCCGAGCAGTCGCTGCGCGACGCACTGTCGGGGAAACCCTCCGCCGAAATGAAACGCCGTATCACGGAGCTGCTGAGCAACCTCAAGGGCGACGACTCGCCACGGGTCCGCGGCTGGTCGCGGGCGGTGTTCGTCCTGGAACACATCGGCACACCGGAGGCGCGCGACGTGCTCAAACTATTGGCGGAGGGCGACCGCGTGGCGAAGGCAGCCGAGGATGCCAGGGCGGCACTGAAGCGAAAGTGACGGAGACCGCTGATGTCGTCTCGTTTTATTCCGATTGCGCGGTTGATCGTTGCCACTTGGATCGAGCGGCGGCTGCCCTCGAATCTCCCAGTGAAGACCGCGAACAATACGTTCAGAAGCGATCCGCCATTTTCTACGAACCATCCGCACTTCGTCGAGATTGACTTACTGGGCGAGGGGGGCCGGATGCCAATGGCCGAGGAAATCGTCGGCAACTGGCCGCTGTGCCGCGACATGTGTGAGATGAGTCGACACTCAAGGAGCGAGTGCGTGAAAACAGCCGAACGTCTTTCTACCAGATAGGACGCATCACGGACGTGAATCATCAAGCATTTCCCCTAACAAATCGTCATTTTGCATGGGAGCCATACTACCGAGGTCCAACGGCGGAAGGTCGAACAGGCTGACCGGCATCGGCCTTCCATCAGCGAGTTGTTGGAGAACAGCGACATCAATTTCCTTCCGTTTGCTCGGGTCGAACTGAACTGCGTCAATGGCGATATCGCCCAGGTAGTGGATTGCCTTCTTCGCAAAATCGGCCCAGGAGCCTGACAATTCTTCTTCCTGGAGCGGAGGAAGGACGTACACGTGATATAGTTCCGGGTAGTCTTCCACTTCTTCATCAAATGGGCAGTCGAAGAGGAAAAGGTGCCCCCGGTAGTTGGCGAGAAAGATTCGAGGAACGTCCCAGAAGTCACGGTAGCGAATCGGTAATCGGGTGTCAGTATTCATCGTCGTCTCCTTCTCGCACCTACTTTAACCGGCCGCCGATGCGTTCCGCCCGAGGGAGTGGATTGAGGCGTGGTTCGGTAAATGTCGTTGGGCCGCCTTCCGTGATATTTACGTGCTGCTGGTTTACCATTCCATAGCGCGACACCTCGGGAACCCACTCCACTGTACCACCGGCAGCACGGATCGCACCAGCCGTTGTCACTCGAATTTGTCCGTGGGGGACTGCGGCCGCGGCGGCATCGAGGACGGGACCAGCAGATCCTGAAAATACCACGCCCGAAGCTGGAAGCGCGGATGAGCCTCCGTGGACGATGACATAGTTGTCCGGCACAACGGTTTCCGGGTCGGCACCGTTGCGCACCGCTTCCGCCAGATCGGCTCCGCACGCATGGGGAAACATGGGCCGTGGAAGTCCTCCCTTATTGTAGTCATACCACCCGCCACCCCGTTCCGCCCGGTCGATCCTCCAGCGTCACGCCCAACTCGCCGAGGCGCTCGCGAATCGTGTCAGCCATCGCGAAGTTTTTCGTCGGCGGTCAGCCAATCGGCCGCGATGAGCTTCACCCGATAGCGGTCGTGCGTGCAATCAACTCGTCGATGATCGACGCGTCTACGCTCTTGCGCCGAGTCGGATCGAAGCCAACCCTGTCGGCGGGAACTTCGCCCAGGTAGTGAATGGCCCGCGTGTTCAGGGTGGTCCAGTTTTTGGGCAACTCTTCGTCTTTAAGAGGGGGGAGAAGGTAGACCTTGTACGAGTCCGAGTCGTCCTCCCGCTCCTCGTCAAACGGGCAGTCGAAGAGGTACGTTTCGCCCCGGTAGCGCGTGATGAAGATTAAAGGGACATCATAGAAGCCTTTGTACTTAATCGGCGTCATGTCGTTCATGGCCCTGGCTCCTGGTTCGACATCGGTTACCGCCCCCCATCAATCCGCAACTTTTTCGGGACGGGGTTGGGTCGCAGCGATGATAGGGTTGATGAAGTCAACTCGGTCACATGCACATGCTGCTCGTTCAGTGTCCCGTGGCGCGAGTGTTCGGGTACCCACTCCACTATACCACCAGCACGGCGGACTTCGCCAACCGTCGTCACACGAATCTGCCCGTAGGCGACGGCTGCCGCCGCGGCTTCCAATGTCGGCCCGACGTTGGCGGAGTAGAACTGTCCGGGCGGCGGAATCGGTTTGGTCCCACCTCGAACAACCACGTACTCGTCTGGTACGACCATCGCGGGGTCGGCACCGTTACGCACCGCTTCCGCCAGATCGGCTCCGCACGAATGGGGAAACATGGGCAGGTAATCTCCTCCCTCATTGTAGTCATCCCACCCGCCACCCCGTCCCACCCGGCCGATCCTCCAGCGTCACGCCTAGTTCACCGAGGCGCTTGCGAATCGTGTCGGCCATTCCGAAGTTCTTCGTCTTGCGCGCTTCCGCCGCACGCGCAATCAGGCGCTGCATAAGAGCGTCCGGCGTGTGCTCCGAAGCCTCGGCCTTCAAGTCCGCTAGCAACCGCGTCAGTCCGCCGACAAGCTTGTCGTCGTCGCCCTTCGCCGTCTCGACCGGAGCCCAGAACAGGCCGAGAATCTGGCTGAGTTCTTTCAATACGATTGCCCCACGCTTGAAATTCTCGAACGTTAGGCTGTGGCGAACTTCCTCGTCCTTGAAATCGCAGTAAGTGTCAGCGAACTTGTTCAATTGGGTGAGGAGTTCGTAGAGCTTCCCAACGGCCCCTCCCGTATTGAAGTCATCGTCCATGCAGCCGACGATGAATTCGGAGTAGGAGTTCTCTCCTTCAAGCACTTGTCCGCTTGGGTCCTTGGCCTCTTTGTGTTCCTTGGCCGTCCGCGGTGCCACGAGGGAATAGAAACTGTTGCCCGTGATCCGCTGGTAGCGCTCAAAGAAGCGATGGAAACTGTCCAGGCTGCGTTTAACTTCATTCAGCCGATCCTCGCTGTATTCAATCGGACTCCGGTAGTGCGTGCTGAGCAGCAGGAAACGCACTGTCTCCGGTTGATGTCGCTGCAGCAGGTCCGCGATGTTGACGACGTTGCCGACCGACCCGGCCATCTTCGCCGTGCCCATCTTCAGCAGGTTGTTGTGCATCCAGAAGCGCGCGAACGGCACCTCGTTGAACGACTCCGACTGGGCCAGCTCGTTCTCGTGATGCGGAAACTGGAGGTCGAGGCCGCCGCCGTGGATGTCGAGCGTCTTGCCGAGATACTTCACGCTCATCGCCGAGCATTCGATGTGCCAACCGGGGCGGCCCGGTCCCCACGGACTGTCCCACGCCGGTTCGCCGGGTTTCGAGCCCTTCCACATGGCGAAATCGCCGGGGTTGCGCTTCTTGTCGCTGACCTCAATGCGGGAGCCGGCCTCCATCTGTTCCGGATCGCGGTTGCACAGCTTGCCGTAGTCCGCGTCCTTCGTCACGTCGAAATACACGTCGCCGCCGGCCGCGTAGCCGATGCCCTTGTCGATTAGGCCACGCATGATGTCGATCATCTCGGCGATATGTTCCGTGGCACGCGGCATTCGGTCGATGCCGGTGACGTTGAGGCGCTTCAGGCACTCGACGTAATCGGCGGTCATTTTCTCCGCCAGGTCCTTGACGGTCGTGTTCAGCTCTCGGGCGCGGACGATCAGTTTGTCGTCCACGTCGGTGATGTTGACGATCCAAGTGACCTGGAAGCCGAGGTAAGCCAGGTAACGCTTGACGGTGTCGAAGATGACGGGGCCGACCATGTGGCCGATATGGCTCGGTTTATAGACCGTCGGACCGCAGACGTACATCCCGACCGCGGCGGGCGGCGTCTTGTGGAACGGTTCCTTCGTTCGGGTCAGCGTGTTGTAGACTGCGCAACGGCATGACGTTCCTCGTTAATACGTGGTCGTTTCGCCGCGAGCTTTTGCGAGCGTTGCGTGTAGCGCTCGCAAAAGCTCGCGGCTAAACAGAATCAATCAGCACCACCACCTGGCAGGCGATGGCCTCCGCGCGGCCGATGTGGCCGACGCGCTCGCCGGTCTTGGCCTTCACGTTCACCACTTCCGGGGAGAGGCCAAGCAGCGCCGCCAGATTCGCGCGGATCGCCGCCTTGATCGGGCCGAGTTTCGGCTCCTGGGCGAAGACGATCACATCGAGGTTCACCGGCTGCCAGCCCTTCGCCTTCAACAGCTTTATTGTTTCGCGCAAGAACAGGGCCGAATCGGCGTCTTTCCAGGCTGGATCGGTGTCGGGGTAGGCGTCACCGATGTCACCCAGGCCGGCAGCGCCGAGCAGGGCGTCGGTAACGGCGTGCAGGACCACGTCGGCGTCGCTGTGGCCAACCAGGCCGCGCGGATGATCCACGCGAACGCCGCCAAGCAGCAGCGGCCGGCCTTCCGCCAACCGATGAGTGTCGTGTCCGATGCCGACGCGCATGTGCGATCCTCGATCTGTACTCTGGGGCGCAGGGATTGTAGCGGGTGAACGGTTCGCCGGACAACGGCGCTTCTCATTGTTTAGCCGCGAGCTTCTGCGAGTGCTGCACGCAGCGCTCGCAGAAGCTCGCGGCTAACCGATGTGCGAATCTAGCGAACCCCGGCAATCCACTCAACGACGTAAGCCAGGTAAAACCTCATGTCCACGGTGTTCTACGGCCGATCTACCTTCTGATGGGTAGATCGTCGGCGGTGCCGCGAGATGCGGAGGCCGTACGGTCCCGAAGGAGGCCGGGGATGGACCCTAGCAAACAGCACGGACCGGCGCGGTACTGGCGCCGCGCCGCCTGGTTTCTGCTCGCGCTGTCCATTCCCGCCTGCACGCTGCCCCGCTCGCCGACCATTGCGGCCGTTCCACCGGAATGGCGCCACGGCAATCCCTTCGGTCCGGAAGCGAATGCGGCCCGCGCCAGCGGACAGCTCCAGGTCTACGGCGAGATACCGCGCGCTACGGAGTGGGAGACTTTCGCCAAGAACCACATCCAGACGGGCGACATCCTCTTCCGCCGCGGCAGATCCCTGAACGTCAAGGGCACCCTCACCAGCCTGGTGCTGGCCGGTGTCAACGATGGCCGCTTCTCCCACGATGCCATCGCCTGCTGGGAGGGCGATCAGCTCTGGGTCTACGATGTCGAGACCGAAGGCGCTCGCAAAGTGCCGTTCGTGCTGTGGATGCTCGACGTTTATCACGACGAGTTCGCCGTCAAACGACTCCGTCCGGAACACCGCGGCTGCATTCCGCAGGCGGTGGCCTTTTGCGAGGATGCCTATCAGCGGCACGTCAACTTCGACTTCGCGCTCAGCACCGACGACGAGCGGTTCTACTGCTCCGAGATGGTTGAGAAAGCGTATCGAGCGGCCGGCGTGCATCTGTCGGAGCCGATCCCCATTCATCGACTGCCGGGCTATCGGCGCTACTGCTTCCTGATGCCGGCTGTCGAGATGGTGATGGGCGTCGATCGCAACAGCCCGGTCTTTCCTCTGGGCAACGAACATTACGGCACCTTCGCGTCGCCGCAACTGGAGCTGGTCTACGAGGGGCCAGAGACCGACAAGCCGGAGCGCGGCCTCCCCGATCCGGATCCGATCATCGCTGTGAAACCAGAATAGCCGCTTGCGGCTTAGCAGTCTCCCTTGCGAAGCCGCAAGCGGCCATCCCAAAGGAAGCTTGAAGACCATGAACATCGACGCCTGGGAACAGTCGGTCGAAGAGTGGGCCGTGCAGTTGAGCGACGCCGAGCCGGCGCGGCGTCTGGAAGCGGCCGCGGCGCTGAGCCGGCTGCGGCGCCGGCGCGGGCCGCTGTACCGCAGCTTATGACAGCGCTCAAGGATGCAAATCTGCATGTGCGCAAGATGGCGGCGTTGGCTCTGGGAGACGTCGGAGCGGCGGCGGCAATCGCCGTGCCGGCACTGATCGCGGCGCCTCGCGATGAGGAGGAAGCGGTGCGGCGGCGCGTCGCAGTGGCACTGCGCGAGATCGCGGCTGCTGCTCCGGAAGCGGCGCCGCAGGTGGCGGCGGCACTGGCGACGCCGGCCGCAGCGTGAATCAGTTTTCCGGCAGTGTCGGCGGAAACAACCCGGCAATCGGGGTGCGGAATCCCGGCAGCACGTCGCCGCCATCCAGTTCGTCGGCATCCGTCAATCCGCGGATGCGCGTGAGCGATTCGTAGACCAGGACGAAGCTGCTCGCTAGGGTAGGCGATCCACACTTGCCGCACGCTGGCCCGGAAGTATTCGACGATCTTTTTCATCAAATTCTCAGCGCGATCCGTAGGGCTGACGACTTCCACCATCAAATCGGGCACGACATCCCAGATGTCGCCTTGCAATGGCATCGGGTGCCCTCTTGCCCAGCGCTCGTAGGAGATGAACGCGACGTCCGGGCGGCGAGAGTACTCGCCTGGAATCGGCAAGCGGAACAGGTTCTCGATGGCGACCTCTCCTCGGTCATTCAAGTCGGCGAAGTAGCCGAGGATGCGGGCGAGGCGCGAACCGACTCGGACTGCGTACGCACTCATCTCCAGCTCCACACGTTTCCCGTTGACGATCTCGTAGCGCGGCTCGTACCCTCGCATGGAGGGAACTGCAACGAGGTGCGACTCTCCCAGAATTGGCGGTGCAGCCATCTCAAGTCCCTCCCCCTGTTTCACGATGCCGACGGTGCAATACGCCCCTCCATCGGGCTCGACGCCGAAGCATACATTTTACGCGGAATGCGCCCGGCCAGATAGGCCAGCCTCCCCGCCTCGCAGCCGTAGCGCATCGCATACGCCATCCTCAGCGCATCCTTGGCATGGGCAATCCCGGTGTTCAGCAGCACGCCGTCGCAGCCCAGTTCCATCGCGGTTGTGACGTCGCTGGCCGTGCCGACACCGGCGTCCACGATCACCGGATAATCCGCATCGCCGTCCTTCAGGTACTCCAGAATGATCCGCATGTTGTTAGGGTTGAGCACGCCCTGGCCGCTGCCGATGGGGCTGCCGGCCGGCATCACGCTCGCCGCTCCCGCTGCCTTCAGCCGCCGGGCCATGATCGGGTCGTCGCTGGTGTAGACCAGCACCTGAAAGCCTTCCTTCACCAGTTGCTCCGTCGCCCGCAATGTGTCCACCGGGTCGGGCAGCAGCGTCTTCGGATCGCCGAGACACTCGAGCTTTACCCAGTCCGCGCCGGGGTTGCCGAGGTTCGAGAGCAGCTCGCGGCCCAGCCGGGCGGAGCGCAGCGCGTCCTCGGCGCTGAAGCAGCCGGCCGTATTGGGCAGGATCGTGTAGCGCTTCAGGTCGAGATAGTTGAGGATGTTGCGGCCCTGTTTGTCGATGAGGCGTTCGCGGCGCACGGCGACCGTCGTCACCTCGCAGCCGCTGGCTTCGAGGCAATCGCGCATCAGATCGTAGGTTGCGTACTTGCCGGTGCCGGTGATGAGCCGGCTGCGGAAGGTGAACTTGCCGATCTTGAGCGGCTTGTCGGCCGGCATTTCCGGTGCCCCGCCGCCGACGAGGGTGACGATCTCGACACGATCGCCATCCGCGAGGAGATGCTCGGCATGGCGGAGGGCCGGGACAACGTCCTCGTTGACCTCGACGGCAACGCGGCGGCGGTCGTGGCCGAGTTGGACGAGCAATTCGGCGACGGAGAGAGGGCACGGCAGCGGCCGCTGCTCGCCGTTGATTTTCAGCATGAACATGGGGATAGGCCCTATGCGGTTGACGGCCGCTGCGCGACCGATTACCGATAGCCTATCCGTGGCGGTGCGTTGGACGAGAGGGCGGAACGCGGCCGAGTGCCGTGACAGGTGATAACGGTCCCGTTTTCTGACACCATCCCGGAGTACCGGGGCGCGGGAGTAGCTGGGTTCACATCACCAACCGCTGGGCGACCGCCGCGAGGTTGCCGGCATCCCCGGGCTTATGGATCGCCTCGCCGCCGATGGCCAATGCCGCGATCAGCACGGCATTGGTGCCGACCGGCACCGACAGCTGGACGTAGCGCCGCCCGGTCGTCAGCTGGTCGTAGCGGATCTCCAGCGTTACAACCTTGTTGCTGCCAGATCTCGTCCCAGGCGATCGTCGTTGAGTTACCCCGCTTCCAGGCCGTAGTACCTGTTCAGCCGGTCTGCTGTGTCCAGTCATCGATGCGAAACAGTGCCTTGGGGTTGAGCAGCCGGTTACTGACCAGCACCTCCACGATGGTGCCGAACGGCACCTCGCCTTCCCACGGCACCAGCTCATCGACGAGGTCGGCCAGTTGCAGGCGTTCCAGGTAATTGCTGAGGACGGACAGCGCGCCAACGATCTCGGTAGCAAAACGCGTCGCGGCATCCATGCCCAGTACTCCGTAGCAATCCGAGCGAAGAGTCGGGATTGCCCAGAATGCCATGACGCGGCTATCTTGTCACGAGCAACCTACGCCGAGGGGTGTGGAACGTGAGTATGTACCTGGCGCGGCGAAGGTGAAGGCCCCAGTCTCGATCAACCGCCAGCATCACCGGCCACCTCCGGACCTTCGAGCGGTGGGAATCCCCCTGGGGTGAGACAGCACCAAACCTTTGCCGGTCGTGCGGGTTGTGCAGGTTGTATCACCTGCCCCGGTGCTCGCACAGTCGATATCTTCGGCACTTTTGTCAAAATCCGTCCCTTCGCCAACCGATATCGAGCAGAGAGGGCTGGGCGCTCCGCCGGGTCTAAACGATCCCAGACAAATAAGCGGGAGGGGTGAAATGCGGCGAGTGATCATGGTGGTAGGGCTGCTCGGATGGTGGAGCGCACTGCCCCTGTCTGCTCAAGAAGTTGCGCTCCCGTGGGCCGCCCCCAGCGATTCCGCGGGCGGCCAAGCCCCCCCCTCCCAGGCTCCTGTTCTAGTCTCCCAGACCCGTGCCTCGGCGTGCAATGAGGTTGGCCCGGTGGAGGCGCCACCGTGGGAAACAGCCTGGGGGCTGATCGCTCTCCGCGCCATGCCCACGGGCCTCAAGGAGGCGCCCAACGGACTGGAATACCATCCGAACTTCAGTATCGATGCGGATTTCAATTTCTGGGTTTGGCGTAGCCAAGGTATCTACCTATTCGCCGACATGCGCCTCTGGGGTGAAAAGAGCGAGTATGGCGTCACAAACGCCAACGATAGTTGGTATGGAACCAGCAAACGCGAATTGGACTTGTCGGGAGGGGCCGCGTGGAACTACGCAGGGGCCTGGGAGGCACGCGCCTTCGGCTACACCGACAACAACCTCAATCGCGGGTCCGATCAGGTGAAACCTACTGGTTTCACCGATGGTTTTGGGCTGGAAAACCGCTACTACCTATCGCCGGAGTATGACAAACTTGGTCAAACCGGCTTCGATGTGTCCAGGGCGACGTTTCTGAGCATTGGCTACTACCCGACCAAAGTTATGGTGGGTAACGATGGCCGGGAGTTCTCTCCTGGGATGATGCTCCATGCCTACTTGACTTACGATTTGTTTGATTGGCCCTGTTACGCGTTCGGTGATGCCCAGTACATCAGCGATCGCGATTTCCACCCCAAACTGCTGCTCTTTGACGTCGGTTTAGCTGCCCGGCCGTTTAGTTCCCACCAGCAATTGGAGTTTCGGCTCGGGACGGAGAACACCGCCGATCTCGAGGTGCATGATATGCAGAGTATCGGGTATGTAGCGGTTCGCTACGTCTTCTGAACAGGACTCCGGAGGCGGATACTCGGGGGGTTAGTGCATGTTCGATGTGCTGGAGTAGTTCTACTGTCCGGGATCAGGCATTCGCCCGGCGAACCGGCTGGGTCAACGGCCGGGTCGAGCCGCGAAACCCGGCCGCTGACGCAGCCGATTCGCCGATCTCGGACAGTCGAACTACTGCAACGGCGGGCCGCGCCCCGCGGCCATTTCCACATTGCCGGCGAGCGTGAAAAACCGTAGGAATTGGTAATCGTTTCAACAACAGGAGTTTCCTCCCATGCGCCTCTTCCACGCCGTCCTGGTTTTTTTACTGATCGGCCCGAGGCTGACTGCGGCCGAACCGGTCAAGTACGCGTCCTGGGACGGCAAAGAAACCGTCGCCGAGTACGCCAAACTGCGCCAAGCTGGAGCCGACGCTTACGCTCGAACTTGGAGGCGGTGTCAAGTGGGAGGGCATGTTGATCCCGGCCGGTACTTTCGTCATGGGCAGTCCGCCGGGCGAAGCCAGGACCGAGAAAGAGACGGCTTTCGAGAAGCAGCACACCGTCGCCATCACCCGGCCGTTCTACCTCGGCAAGTACGAACTGACTCAGGTCCAGTACCAGAAGGCGACAGGCGCCAATCCCAGTACCAGTAAGGGCGACGACCTGCCGGTCCACAACGTCTCCTGGAAGGACGCCGACGATTGTTGCCAGAAGATGAGCAAGCTGGTCGGAAGGCCGGTACTGTTGCCGACCGAAGCCCAGTGGGAGTACGCCTGCCGGGCCGGCACAACGACCACATACCACAGCGGTAAGACGATCGCCGACCTGGACAAGGTCGGCTGGCACGCCGGCAACTCGGGCGGTAAGCTGCATCCCGTCGGTCAGAAGATTCCCAACGCCTGGGGCCTCTATGACATGCACGGCAACATCCGTGAGTTCGTCCACGACTTGTACGGCGCGATCCCCGAGGGCGCGGCGACGGACCCGACCGGACCGAAGGAAGGCGACGCGAAAAATCACGTCGTTCGCGGCGGCGCCTACACGGCCAACGCCGCCACAGCCCTCAACTGCCGTGCCGCCTGCCGTAAGGGAACGGAATCGTTGACGATCACCGGCTTCCGCATTGCCGTGCCGCTGCCCACGGACAAATAGCGCGCCGTCAAGTCTTTATTTTCGGGTAGAGTCGCCTCAGTTTTACTCGTGCGTTTTCGATTTTGAACTGCCAGGCGACTCCGCGGTGTTTGTCGTTGGTCTTGTTCGACCAAGCCGCGAACGGCTGCAGAGGAGGGATAATGCTCCTGCGCTACACGGTGCTGGCCAGCGGCAGCGGCGGCAACGCCAGCCTGGTCGAATGCGACGGCTTCGGCGTCCTGCTCGATGTGGGACTGGGGCCGCGCCAGCTCGCGTCGCGCTTCGCTGCCGTCGGACTTTCGTGGGCGCGCGTGCAGGCCGTCGTCCTGACGCACACGCATTCCGACCACTGGAAGGACCGAACGTTCGCCCAGCTGCTTAAGCGGCGCATACATCTCTACTGCCACGCCGAGCATCACGGCATTCTCGCTGCCTACTCACCTGCCTTTACGGCCCTCGTTCGCGCCGGCCTGGTGCGCTCGATCGAGGCAGACAGAACGATCGAGTTCGCGCCCGGCTTGCTTTGCCGGCCGCTGTCGATCCGGCACGACAGCGGCGCCACGTTTGGATTCCGTTTCGAGGGGACGGCGGACCTGTTCGGCCAATCCGTGGCGCTGGCCTATGCCGCCGACCTGGGTTGCTGGGACGAGCCCCTCGCCGACGCAATGGCCGACGTGGACCTGCTCGCGGTCGAGTTCAACCACGATGAGGATCTGGAGCGGTCGAGCGGCCGATCGCCGCATCTGATCGCCCGTGTCCTGGGCGATGAAGGCCATCTGTCGAACGCCCAAGGAGCAGCGCTGCTGCGGGCGGTGCTGGCCAGAACGCCGCCGGGACGGTTGCGCCATGTCGTGCAACTGCACCTGAGCCGCGAGTGCAATCATCCGTCGCTGGCCCGCACCGCTGCTCAGGCGGTCCTTGCGGAGAAGCCCGGAGTGACACTGCACACGGCCGAGCAAGACCATGCCGGAACGACGCTGGTACTGGGCGGCTCGGATCGGCCGCGAAGACAGGGAACGAAGAAACGCCGGGCGGAGCGGTCCACGACGGGCCAGACCCTGCTGCCGGGGTTGTGGGAGTGACGGCGACTTACGACGGCAACTTTGCCCCGTGCTGTTCGATCAATTGGCGCAATTGTTTCCACAGTTCCTCGGGCGTCGGCCCATCCGCTTCTCCCGCCCAGGCGAGGATGGCTTCCCGGAGACAGCGCACCGCCTCCTCGTTCAGGGTAGCGGGTTTCGCCGGGGCCAGGGATTTCGTCGGTTCGTTGGGGGCCGCGAGCCGCGCACCATCGAGTGCTTCGTTGCACAGTGCATCCGCCCGGCTATTGTGTTCGCGGCGGATGTGGCGGAACGTCACGGTCCCCGCAAAGCGATCGGCCAGGCCGCGCCTCCTCGTAAAGCGGTCGAAGGTCCACATGCTTGACACGGTACTCGCCGTTCATTTGCTTCACCATCAACTCGCTGTCGCTCTGGATGAGCAAGCTGTGCCGCGGACCGAGCTGCGAGCGCACGCTTCAGGCTGCGGACGAGGGCCTCATATTCCGCCTGGTTATTGGTCAGTTTGCCGAGGCAGCCAGCTTCCTCGATGGGATCACGGCCGTCTTGTGCGATGACATAGGCAAACGCCGCGTCGCCGGGATTGCCGCGCAATGCGCCGTCGGTGTGGATGGTGAGCAGGGGCGGGTTCATACGGGAGCCTCGGTAATCTGGAAATCGGAAGCCGGGCGCAAAACGGCGAGCCGGAGGTGCGCCCCCGGCTTTTTCCTTGCCTCCGCGGTCGAGTCACGCTAACCTCGATATTCTAGCAATGTTGTTCGCCTCGCCCGCTGTTCCCCGAGGTGTTCTCCTCATGTTCCGACTCGACGCCGAACGTGCCGCTACCTTCTGCAATGGTGTCACCCGCCGCGATTTCCTGCACGCGGGCGCGCTGCCTCTCGTCGGCCTCACCTTGCCGGGCTTCTTCGCACACCGCGCCGTTGCCGCCGAGAAAGACGACGACGTCAACTGCATCATGCTGTTCCTCGTCGGCGGCGCCGAGCCACATCGACACCTTCGACCCCAAGCCGGACGCCCCCGAAGAGGTGCGCGGCCCGTTCAAACCGATCGCCACGAATGAGACGGGCATCCGCCTCAGCGAAATCCTCCCGAAGACGGCGAAGCACGCCGACAAGTTCTCGGTCATTCGCAGCGTCTACCACACGGCGACGGCGGTCCACGACACCGGCTACCAGATGATGCAGACCGGCCGGCTCTTCACGGGCGGCGTCGAACATCCGCACGCCGGCTGCGTTCTCACGTACCTCAAGGGCCAGCGCGGCGAAGTGCCCGGCAACGTCCTGCTGCCCCGGCCCATCGGCCGCACCGGCGGCAACCTGCCCCACGGCCACACCGCGGGCTATCTCGGCCGGCAGCACGATCCATTCATCCTCAACGCCGACCCGTCCGACAAGCACTTCACCGTGCCCGACCTGCTGCCGCCCGAATACCTGTCCGCCATCCGCGCCGAACGCCGCCAGAAGATGCGCGACGCCATCGACGGCGCCCTGGAGTCGTTCGAGAAACAGCCGCAAGCGAAGCAGATGGACGACAATTTCCATCTCGCTTATCGCCTTATGTCGAGTCCGAAAGCGCGCGAGGCCTTCGCCCTGGACAAGGAACCGGACGCGACGCGCGATCGCTACGGACGGACGCGCTTCGGCCAGAGCTGCCTGCTCGCCCGGCGGCTGATCGAGCGCGGCGTCCGCTTCGTGACCGTCAACATGTTCGAGACGGTCTTCGACGAGGTCACCTGGGACATCCACGGCTCGAAACCGTTCACCGACATCACCGAGATGGCCCGCCTGGTGGCCCCGAGCTTCGACCAGGCGTACAGCACCCTGCTCGAAGACCTGAAAGACCGCGGCCTGCTGTCGAAGACGATCGTGACGGCGCTGGGCGAATTCGGCCGGACGCCGAAGATCAACCCGGCCGGCGGGCGCGACCATCATCCCGGCGTCTGGTCGATTCTGATGGGCGGCGGTCCGATCAAGGGCGGCCGCGTCATCGGCGAGTCGGACGAGCTCGGTTATGTGCCGAAGACGCGGCCGGTGACGCCCGGCGAAGTCGTGGCGACGATCTTCAAAGGGCTCGGCCTCGATCCGCACAAGGAGTTGCCGGGACCGCAAGGTCGGCCGTTGCCGCTGGTGGAGTTTGGGGTGCAGCCGATCAAGGAGTTGTTTTGAGGGCGAATCATGGGCATGGCGATCACCAGCTCGCTGCCGCCGAGCGAGGCCGAGACGACCGACCTGTACGAAATTGTTAACGGCGAGCGCGTCTGGCCTCGCGTCGGCGAACCGGATACTGACACGCTTTTCGAGGTCGTCAACGGCGAGCGACGGGAGATTCCGCGCATGGGTGCCCTGGCGGCGACAGTCGCGTCATTTCTCGTGACGCATCTCAACATCTTCGCCTGGCCACGCAAGCTCGGCTTTGCGGTGGTGGAGGCGATGTTTCAGTTGCAGCAGGGTGGGACACAGCGCCGGCCCGATGTGGCGTTTGTGGCCGCAGACCGCTGGCGTGCCTCGTCTCCGCCAGGCGACAATGATCCGCCCGCCTGGGACGTTGTCCCGGCACTTGCAGCGGAGGTCGTCAGTCCGAGCAATACGGCCGACGAGATCGAGGGAAAGCTGCGCGATTACTTCGCCGCGGGAGTTGGCCTCGTATGGGTGATCTATCCCGTATTTCGCCGCGTCTACGTTTATGAATCAGTCACGCAGGTCCGCATTCTGACAGAGACAGACTCCCTTGAGGGCGGCAACGTGCTGCCGGGGTTTCGGTTGCCGCTGTCGGATTTGTTCGCGGCGCTGGTGATGCCGTGATGCCGGGGGCTGATCGAGCAGACGATGAACTCCTTGAACGCTTGGGAGTCGTGATCCAATGTGGAGAATTACACCGAGAGAACCCGGCAAGAAGTTCGTTCCAGACGGAATTTGGAAGCGCATCCGTGAGTTCGAGAAATCGGGCGCGGGCATCCTTGACATACGTCGATCCATCGACCTCGTTTCTTTAATCTCGATGAGGCTCGCGCGTGGCCGCCAACAAGACCTCGCCGACGTGATCGTTTTGATCCGGCACGACAACCTAGATGAATCCTTCGCCGAGCATCTCGATTCGGCGCTGCGTGACGACTATATCCATTGCCTGGATGAGCGGCGGATCGAAGAGGAGAACGATGCGCGCCTGTTCGGTGAAGCGTGCGAGAGCGCGATTCCAAACCCGACACCTTGAGGAGCGATAGATGTCCCATCTCAGATTATGGCTTGCCGGCGGCCTAGTTGTGCTCGTTCTCGGCGTAAGCGGCATGTCAGCGCTTACGGCCCAGCGCACTCCGCCAAGCGGCCTCGGCGGCAGTGAAGTCGGACGTTACCAGGTCGTCCACACGGGCCCCGACGGCCTCATCATGCTCGACACGGCGACCGGCGAGTTGTACCGGGCGACACCGAACGACATCAAGCCATACTCTGCCCACCCGCGGCAACCGGGAGCGCATGACCGACAAAGAGGCGCGATTCTTCCGGCCATAATGCCGAGACGTCGAGTAAAACTGTGGTTGGTGAGCCGAGTCTCACGGTGGCTGCCACCGGACCGAAACGGCGGCTCGTGAATCGCCCAGCCGTCTACCGGATTACCGTTAGCAACCCCGGTACAGTGCCCCTGACCAACGTCACGGTGTCGAGCGAGGTTACGGAGGGAATGACGCTGGTGAGTGCAACCGAAGGCAGCTTCGTCAGCGCCAGGCAAACGCGGCACGACAGGACGCTGCAGCGCGACGTGACCTATCAGGAGGTCCGCTGGACGATCCGCGCCCTGGCCGTCGGCGAACGGCGAACGCTGCAAATGGTGCTGCAATCGGCCACCGAAGGCTCGCTGTTCCTGCGCGCTTACGCCCGCGCCGATAGCAATCTCGAGAGCCGAGCGCAGGTCGAGACGGTGTTCGAGGAAATGACGGGGCCGACTCTGGAGATCGACAAGAGCGCTGACCCGATTGAAATCGGCAGTACCATAACTTACAAGCTGCGCGTAATTAACCAGGGTGACGGCGCCGCGAACAACGTGAGTCTGACGGTGCTGGTGCCGGACGAGATGGCGATCGTCACCGACATCCTGAACCCGAATGCCCGCGTCGAAGGGCAAAAGGCGACGTTCTCTCAGGTGTTGCTGGCAAAGAAGGGCACGGTCGAGTTCACGCTCGAGCTGAAAGCGCTGAAGCCAGGCGAAGTACGGCTGCTCGCGGAGCTGATCTGCGACCAATTGCGGAAAGGCGGACCGATCCAGGTTGAGGAGAGTACAACGATCTACAGGGACGCCCCGGCGAAATGACCCCCGGGGCCTGCCGAGAAATGATTGACAATCGTCTGTCTTGAAGATCCTCGAAATGACTGTGCGCCACCTTCGGATTCACCTGCGCAAGAACGACGATTCGCCAAACGACGGCAAAACGGCGGACGAAAAAGACGGACCCACGGACAAAGACGGATTCAAGGATAAAGACAAGGAATAGACCGTCTCGGGCCTCAACCATGCCACTGACGCAGCCGGTTCGCCAAGCTCGGCGAAGTGAGGGCGAGCAGCAAGATTGCGACCTCTGATCCCGTAACCCCACAGACTGGATCGTCACCATGAACGACCCCGGCTTCCAGGCGGATGACCCATCCTTCTCGGATCGCCGCCGCTCGCGGTCCGACGACGAGGAACTCGACGAGGACAAACCGCGGCGCCGGCGACGCCGCGATGCGGACGATGAGGATGACCGAATCCGAGAGCCCGAACGCGCTCGAAACGCTGGTCCCCTTCCGTAATCCCAAGGGACTGCTCGCCTATTACACCGGCGTGTTTTCGTTGATCCCGGTGCTGGGCTTACTGCTCGGCCCAATAGCGTTCATCCTCGGCATCCTGGGGGTCAAGTACGCCAACCGGCACCCGGAAGCACGCGGGAAGGGGCACGCCATCTCCGGGATCGTCATGGGAGCGATCACCACGATCCTGAACTGGGGCCTCTTCCTGTTCCTCGGAGGTCTGGCCCTGTTCAGCAAGTGAACAAGCCTGGTCTGAGAATCGCATCATCGGAAAAGGAGTGATCCATGTCTCACGTCAAAATGTTGTTGGCCGGCGGAGTGATGGCCCTGAGCATCGTCGTCGCCATCGGCTGTAGCGGCACGCCGACAACCGCGGCTAAACGCGCCATGCCGGGTACGCCAGGCAGCTTCGGCGGTGGCGAAGTCGGCCGCTTCGTCGTCGCTCAGACCGGAGCCGACGGTATCACCATCCTCGACACCGCGACCGGCGAACTCTACCGGGCCACGCCGAACGACGTGAAGCCGTACTCAGCCCGGCCGCGCGGCGACCGCATCATCGACTCTATCAAGGACTCCAAGGACGAGCGATTGAAGGATGCCAAACCCATTTTCAAGGACGAAAAACCACGCTTCAAGGATGAGAATTCGAAGGACAAGCCGAAGGATGATTTCAAGAAGGACGAATTCAAGAAGGAGGAGATCAAGCAAAAGAGTACCGCAGAGAAGGCCGTCGATAATGCGAAGGAAGCCCTGATAAAGGCCGAGGTCGTCTTGGAAGTGGCAATATTGAAAGCACAAGACTTCCCCGATAACCCCGTCCTAAAAACGACAGTCGAGAAGGGCAAGAAGACCTTCGAAGAAGCCAAAGTCGCGTTGAAAAAGGCCGAAGACGAGTTGAAAAAAGCACTAGACGACTTGAGAAAGTGATAACCGCCGGCGACTGAACGCCGTCCTCGCCGCTTGCGGCTTAGCAGTCGTCGATGCTAAGCCGCAAGCGGCCAATCGTGATACACTCCCTCCCACCGAGAATGCAACACCCATGTCGCGTCTTCTAATTGCTGTCGCTCTCCTGCTGTCGTCAACCACATTGGCTACCGCCGCCGACCTGTGCGCCTATCCCTCTCAAGTCGCCCTGACCGGGCGCGGGCATCGCAACGCTTGCTCGTCACGGTCAACGAGAGTGACGAGGTCGTCGCGGATCGAACAGCACAGGCGAAGTTCACGTCGTCCAATCCCGTCGTCGCAACCGTATCCCCTGACGGAACGGTCCGCGCAGTCAGCGACGGTGAGGCCGCAATCACGGTCGTTGTCGATGGCAAGCAGACGACCATCCCGGTGAAGGTGGCGAAGACGAAGGAGTCGTCGGCCGACTCGTTCCGCAACGAGATCATTCCGATGATGACGCGCATCGGCTGCAACTCCGGCGCCTGTCACGGGCGCTGGCCGGCAAGGGTGGCATGAAGTTATCGCTGCGCGGCTACAACGTCGAGGCGGATCACTTCGTCCTGACTCGCCAGGCGCGCGGCCGGCGCATCGATCGACAGGAACCGGCGCGGAGCCTCGTGCTGCGGAAGCCGACTCTGGCCATGTCGCACGGCGGCGGCCAGAAGATCGAAGTCGGCTCGACCGATTACCAGTTGCTCGTCGATTGGATCGCGGCAGGAGCTCCGGGACCGAAAGCCGACGGACCGCGTGTCGAGCGCATCGAGGTGTTTCCGCCGGCCGCACTGTTGAAACCGAACGACGCGCTGCAAGTCCTGGTCCGCGCGTGGTACACCGACGGCAGCGCCCGCGACGTGACCAGCTGGGCGAAATTCAGCAGCAGCGAGGACCTCGTCGCCGGGGTGGACGCCGACGGCCGGGTGAAGGTGACCGGCCACGGCGAGGCGGCCATCACCGTCTGGTTCTCGAACTTCGTCGCCGCCAACCGCATCACCTCGCCGCTGCCGAACGTCGTCGAGGCGAAGACGTTCGCTGTGTCGCCGCGGCAGAATTTCATCGACGAGCACGTGCTGCGGAAGCTCCAGAAGCTCAACCTGCCGCCGTCGCCGTCCTGCACCGACGCCGAGTTCATCCGCCGCGCCTTCCTCGACGCGGCCGGGATCCTGCCGAAGCCCGAAGAAGTGCGGGCGTTCCTCGACAGCAAGGACCCGCAGAAACGCGCGCAACTGATCGACGCCGTGCTGGAACGGCCGGAGTTCGTCGATTACTGGGCCTACAAGTGGTCGGACCTGCTACTCATCACCAGCCGCCGTCTGCCGCAGCCGGCCGTTTGGTCGTTCTATCAGCACATGCGCCAGGGCGTGGCGACGAACAAGCCGTGGGACCGCTTCGTCCGCGAAATCCTGACGGCCAGCGGCGGCAGCCTCCAGAACGGGGCGGCCAACTATTTCGTGCTGCACAAGGACGTTTCCGACCTGACCGAGGCGACGGTGGTGACGTTCCTGGGCACGTCGATCACCTGCGCCCGCTGCCACAACCATCCGCTGGAGAAATGGACGCAGGATCAATACTGGGCGATGGCGAACCTGTTCGGCCGAGTCGCGCTGAAGAACGGCGACCGGCCCGGCGACGTGGTCGTGCAGTCGCAACCGTCCGGCGAAGTGCCGCACCTGCGCCGCGGCGTGCCGATGCCGCCGACACCGCTCGACGGCAAACCGCTGGCGTTCGACAGCCCCATCGACCGCCGCGCCTACCTCGCTCAGTGGATGACGTCGGCCGACAACCCGTACTTCGCCAAGGCACTGGTGAACCGCGTCTGGCGGAACTTCATGGGCCGGGGCATCGTCGAGGCCGAGGACGACATCCGCCAGACGAACCCACCGACGAACGCCGAGTTGTTCGACGCCCTCGCCAAAGACTTCGTCGATCACAAGTTCGACATGAAGCACCTGATCCGCATCGTGATGAACTCCGCCGCGTATCAGCGTTCGTCGCGGCCGGTGAAGGGCAACGAGGATGACGATCGGTTTTATTCGCGCTACCTGATCCGCCGCTTGTCGGCCGAGGTGATCCTCGACGCCTATTCCCAGGTCACCGCCGTACCGACGCCGTTCACGCAGGTCGGCACCAGCAGCGGCGGCCCGCAGAAGTACAGCGGATATCCGCTCGGCACCCGGGCCTTGCAGCTCCCGGATTCGCTGGTTGTGTCGCCCTTCCTCGACGCCTTCGGCCGGGCGGAACGTGCGGCGACATGCTCCTGCGAACGGCAGCAGGACAGCAGCGTCGGCCAGGCGCTGCACGTCAACAACGGTAAGACGCTGAACGATAAGATCCGCTCGCCGGATTCGCGCGTTGGGGCGTGGCTGAAAGAGAATGTGAGCGACGAAGAGGCGGTGCGGCGCATCTATTTTCTCGCCCTGTGCCGCGAACCGACGCAAACAGAGATGATGAAATTCAAGGGCTTCCTCGCCGAGGCAACCGCCGATCCGCTGACGGGCCGGCGCGGGGCGTTGGAGGACCTGCTCTGGTCGGTGCTGGCGTCGAAGGAGTTTGTGTTCAACCGCTGAGGGTGACAGGATGCTCATCGGACGGATAAAATGGAGATCGCCCCAGAGACGGAGATGAAACCATGACTCCTGAGAACCTGTTAGAGTGGACACGACGCCGCCCATTCATTCCGTTCCTATTGCACATCTCCGACGGGACGAAGTATGAAATCCGACATCCCGAGATGTGCATGCCCGTGTGGAATGCAGCCGTGATCGGCCTGCCGCGCGACGCTTCTAAAGCTGTTGCCGAGCGTATTGAGTTAGTGTCACTCGGACATATCGTGCGCTTGGAACCGCTCACGGCCATGCCCGCAAGCTCGGAAACCGGTTGATCCCGATCGGTGCTGGCGTCGAAGGAATTCGTCTTCAACCGTTGACGAGCCGACCGGAAGAGGGCAACGGATAATGGCCGACCGGAACGACCCAGCCAAGCCGAACGATCTGCCCGCCCAGTCCGGGCGGAATTCGACGGATAGAGGCGGCTTTCTGGTGTTCCTTTACTGGCTCTCCGAAGGATGCTGGGCCTTGGGTTGTTTCTTCGGTGCCGTTCTCCTGGCGGTGTTGCTGGCAGCAGGCGGATTCACCTTTGCCTGGTTGAGTTCCCCTTAGAAGCGAATCGGACTGGAGAGGAGATGGGCACCGGGCTGCTATGTAGGCTGAACAGAAACCTTCTTGGAGCCGCGGTGTTAAAATCGGAGTGGCGCAGGTTAGAGCGGACTCCAGCCTGGCGTTTTCAACCCGACTGAGGACCTGATCGCTGATGAAGACCACATTCCTGTCCACCGTGGCCCTGGTCCTTCTCTCCGGCCGTGCCAACTCCGCCGATGCCCCGAGCTACACCAAGGACGTGAAGCCGTTCCTCAAAACCTACTGCCTGGAGTGCCACGGCGGCAGGGATACGAAGAAGGGAATCAGTGTGGATTCGATCGCCTCCATGATGATAGCCCGCAACTTGCTCGTTCCCGGCGATCCGGACAAGAGCCGGCTGTACCGAGCGATGACCGGGGGCGGCAAACAGATGCCGCCGCGGAAATTCGGCAAGACGCCGACGAAGGACGAGATCGCCATGATGAAAGCGTGGATCGCCGCCGGAGCGAAAGACGATACCGCGACGCCGACTCCCGAACCGAAGGGCACTCCCGAGTCGAAGGAACCGAAAGGCGAAGAAGCCGCCGCACGACAGGATGTACTCGACCTCCATGACGAGTAGTTGCTCTCTCCCCGGCAAGGGAAACACCTCTCCAATACCCGCGGTGTACTTCTTGTGCGTGCCGTAGATGCTCACTTGCCTGCCGATAGAATGGTGACATGATCGGTTGTCCCTGCGAGTCCGTTACCATGCGCGCATACACCCTCTCCGTCTTGACGGTTCTGTCGCTCACCGGCCCACTCTGCGGCCCCTCCGAGCTTCGCCAAGCAGGTGAAGCCGTTCTTCGCCCGGTACTGCATCGAGTGCCACAGCGGCGAGGACCCGGACGGCAGCTTGAACCTTGAGACGTTCAAGGGACTGGGCGAGGGCGGAGCACACGGTCCTGTTTTTCTGGCGGGGAAGGCGGACGTCAGCCGCATCGTTCGCATGGTCGAGGGCAAGACGAAACCGTCGATGCCGCCGAAGAAGAAACCGCAACCGAAAGCCGAGGAGATCGCCCTCCTCCGCTCCTGGATTGCAGCCGGAGCTAAGGACGACACTGATGCGCTCGCGGTTTCCCTACCGCCTGTCGCCCCCCGTCACGGAGTTGCTCCGCCGGTTACCGCGCTGAGTTACCATCCGGACGGCAAGCGACTCGCAGCGGGCGGGTACAAGGCAGTGGCGTTCGTCGATCCGATCAAGGGTGAAGTCACGGGCCGGCTGACGGGCCTGCCGGCCGAGGTGACTGCCATCGCCTACAACCGCGACGGGGACGCTGCTCGCCGTCGCCTCGGGGACGAGTGGAACGGCTGGCGAAGTGCGACTCTACGCCGGTGAAAAGCTCGTTCACCAGATCGCTGCCCATCGCGATCTCATCTACGACCTCGCTTTCAGTCCCGACGGCAAGATCCTGGCGAGCTGCGGCTACGATCGGCTCATCCATCTCTGGGACCCGACGACGGGCAAACTGATCCGCGATTTGAAGGACCACAGCGACGCGGTCTACGCCGTCGCTTTCAGCCCCGACGGTAAGCTGTTCGCCTCCGGCGCCGCGGATCGGGCCGTGAAGGTGTGGGACGTAGCCAGCGGCAAACGGCTGTACACGCTGAGCGAATCGACCGACTGGGTGTACGCCGTCGCCTGGCACCCCGACGGTAAGCACCTGGCCGCGACCGGCGTCGATAAGAGCATCCGCGTCTGGGAAGTGACGGCGACCGGCGGCAAGGTCGTTCACTCCGTTTTCGCCCATGAGGGAGCCGTCGTCCGTATTGTCTACTCCGCGGATGGGAAAACTCTCTATTCGCTCAGTGAAGACCGCACCGCGAAGGCGTGGAATGCGGCGACGATGACCGAGCGCAGCGTCTATCCCGCTCATCCGGAAACGCCGCTCGTCCTGGCCGTACGGTCCGACGGCAAACAATTGGCCATCGGCCTCTATGACGGCGCTCTTGTTTTGCTCGACGAGGCGACCGGCAAGACGCAATCGCAACCACTGCCCGCGAAGCCGAAGCCGCCGGCGCTGAATAAGCTCACGCCAAATGCCGGGACCCGCGGCCGGACGATCACCATTCACATGGAAGGCAAGGACCTGGCCGGCGCGACCGAGATCCTGTCAACCCTGCCCGGCATCAAATGGAGCATCACGGCGGCAAAGACGTCGGACGAACTGGAAGTCAATCTGACGATCCCGAATGATGTGCCTGCCGGAGTCTACCCGATCCGTGTGAAGACGCCCGGCGGCGAAACAGCCGGCGTTCCGTTCATCGTCGATCTCTTCAATCCGCTTCCGGCCGGCAACGGCGCTAGTTCGCCCGAAACCGCGCCGGAGGTTGCGCTGTCCGCGTCGCTGATCGGTAGTCTGGCCCGCGCCGGCGAAGTGAATTTCTTCCGCATCGTACTCAAGGCGGGTGAGGAAGTCGGCGTGCAGGCGATCACGGCGGCACTCGGCTCGAAGCTCGACCCCATCTTGCGAATCACTGACCCGAGTGGCCGGGTCGTCGCCGAGAGCAGCACCGGCCTCCTGGGATGTTCGGCACCTGCGGCCGGTGTGTATCTCCTGAGCATCCGCGACCGCGATTACCGGCCGGATCAACCGATGTCCTATCGACTGCACGTCGGCCGCATCCCGATTGTGACGAGTGTCTTCCCTCTCGGCGTCAAACAGGGGAGCGAGACGAACGTACATTTGGACGGCGTTTTTCTCAGCGAAAAGCGGACGGTGAAGGTGAAAGCAGCCGCAGACGCCACTCTTGGCTCGCGCCTGCCCGTGACGCTGACGACACCGGACGGGACGCCGCTCGGCAATCCCGGAGTCGTCGTCGGCGAGTTCGTGGAAGTGATAACTCCGCAGAAAGAGATGTCGGTTCCGGGGACGGCGAACGGAATCCTCGACAAGCCGGGCGCGGCCAACACCTGGCTTTTCCAGGCAAAGAAAGGCCAACGGCTTCTCGTCGAGGTCAACGCGCGTCGGCTCGGTTCGCCGCTCGACTCGGCGATTGAGATTCTCGACGACAAAGGCCATCCGGTACCGCGCCGTTCTGCGGAGCCTGACCAAGACGTACACCACCTTCCGCGATCACGATTCCGCCTCATCGGGCATTCGCCTCGACACGTGGACCGAGTTGACGGTCAACGATTATCTGCTCGTGGGTAGCGAGTTGGTGCGCATCCGCGCTCTGCCGAAAGGCCCGGACGACGATTGCCAGTTCTTCGCGGCCGGTGGCCAGCGCATGGGCTTCTTCGGCACGACGCCGACGCACCATCCGCAGGGCGAGCCGATGTACAAGGTGTCGTTGAACCCGCCAGGAACGACCTTTCCGCCGAACGGATTGCCGGTCGTCACGCTCTATTACCGCAACGACGACGGCGGCGCCGGCTTCGGCAAGGATTCGCGGCTCGTGTTCGACGCTCCGGCTGACGGCCGGTATCAGGTGCGCATCCGCGACTCGCGCGGCGTCGGCGGAGCGCAGTACGCCTATCGTCTCACCATCCGGCCGCCGCGTCCCGACTTTACGGTCAACTTCAACCCGACAACCCCCGCCGTCAGCAAGGGCAGCGCATTGCCGATCGGTTTGACAGCGGAACGGATCGACGAATTTGAAGGGACGATTACGCTGAAAATAGAGAACCTGCCTCCCGGCTTCAGCGCGCCGACCACGACGATCCCCGCCGGCGAGAACAGCACCAGTCTCGCCCTCTTCGCCGAACCTGGCGCGACGGTCCCCCCGAAAGCCCTGTCTCTGAAGCTCGTGGCCAGGGCGACGGTCGATGGCAAGGAGATCGTCCGGGAAGCGACCGGCGGCCTGCCCAAAGCGATCGACTCTGGTGACATTGTCACGACGACCGAGCAGTCCGCGGTGACGGTGAAACCCGGCGGCGAGACCCGGCTGACGGTGCGCGTGGAGCGGCGCAACGGTTTTTCCGGCCGAATCCCCCTTGAGGTGCGCGGCCTGCCTCACGGTATCCGCGTGCTGGACATCGGCTTGAACGGCATACTGATCACCGAGAAAGAAACGACGCGCACCATCACGATTTATTGCGAACCGTGGGTGCAGCCGACGGAGCATCCGATCGTGGTGCTGGCTCGACGCGAAGGAAAGAACAGCGAACACGCGGCGAAATCGGTGCTGTTGAAGGTGATCGAATAACCGTCCGTGCCGCTTTTGGCTTAGCAATAGCTATCTGCTAAGCCGCAAGCGGCAGAAGAGATCCTCGGAGTTCGGTAATCATGAGCGCGGTCGAGATCGGACTCATCGGCGGTGCCTTGACTGTCTTGGTCCTCGTAGTCGCTGGCTGGGCTACGCGCAAACCAAAGTGATTGCTGAGTGCGCCACGATACAAATTGTCACACACATGTTCGGCGCTGGGATGCCTTCAACGCTTGACCGCAATCTTGACCGTTTGCAGACTGTGCCGCAGCGCCGGGTTGCGCTGGATGGCCAGCATCTCGAGCAGCGTTTGCCGCCGAATGCGATTGTGCTTGTCCAGCTCGAAGCGAAAGTCGGGCGTCGCTTCGATCTTCTCGAGCAACTCCAGCCGCGCCAGCATCACGCGGAACTTGAAGCTGTTCAGCTCCGGATGAACCTCGCACGTCAGGCCGAAGAGGTATTCGACCGTCGTGGCGCAGCCGAGGTCCCGGGCGATCGCGCCGGCACCGAACAACCGGCTGAGATGGTTGAGCAGGACGTTGAGGATCGTCCATGCTTCTTTCGGATCCTGAAAAAGCACGAAGGCCCGACCCGCCTTCTTCGACCGCCGGGCCAGCAGCATCAGCCGGAATCGAGGATAAAGATCGTAAAGAACGGCGAGATCGAGTTCGTCGATGGTCATGAAATCCAGTACGCCGCGATCCTCCAGGTTGAGGGAGAAGTTCAGTTTGTGCATGAACTTCCGGTTGAGCCAGGTGTACCGAGCGAACAGGAAACCGAAGACCGACCCGGCGAAACCGACCACGTACACCAGCAATTTAACCCAGTGTTCCACGATATAAGATAGGATGAGCGTGAACATGGGACACGAACCTCCTTCGATCAGCGGCCTACAATAAGATGTTATTGGCGAGCGTCAATGACCGTACCTGCCATCCCTCCTCCTCGACGGTTCTGAGAACCCGTGAAGACTGAATCTCTCGCGCCCTACGTCTGGATGCTCTGCGGTTGCGTCGCTTTCTCGTTCATGGGGGCCCTGACCTACGGACTGCGCCGCCACTACGACTGGCAGGTCATCGCCGTGGTGCGGGCGGCGCTGCCTCTCGTGCTCGTATCGACGGTGGCACTGGCGGCGCGGGCGAAGCTCGTGTTGTGGCGGCCGCGCGTCCTGTGGTTGCGCAGCATCACCGGCAGCATCAGCCTGATTTGCACGTTCTACTGCCTGACCCGGCTGCCACAGTCGCTCGTCTTGACGGTTACCAGCGTGTATCCGATCTGGGTGACGCTGCTGTCGTGGCCTCTGGAGAAGGAAATGCCCGCGCCGCCCGTGTGGTTCGCGGCAGCCGTCGGCGTCGTGGGGGTCATCGTGATCCAGCGGCCGGGCGGGGCCGTCACCGATCATTTCGCGATACTCCTGGCCCTCATCGCTTCGTTGTCAACAGCCGTGGCCATGATGGGCCTCAACCGCCTCAAGGAACTCGACACGCGGGCCGTCGTCGTTCACTTCTCCGGCGTCGCCCTGCTGTTCGCGCTGACCGCGTTGGCGACGGCGGAGCGGAAGTTGAGCGTGGCGACCGACCTGGGCTCCGTCTGTCAGCTGCTCGGCGTCGGCCTGAGCGCGACGATCGGCCAGATTTGCCTGACTAAAGCGTTCGTGCATGGTCCGCCGTCGAAAGTCGCCGTCGTGGGCCTGACACAAATCGTGTTTGCGATGGGTCTGGACATCGTCTGTTTTCAAAAGACATTCGACGGTCTGACGCTGTTCGGCGTCGGATTGGTCCTTGCACCGACCGCCTGGGTGGTGACGCATCGGAAACCGAAACTGGAGTTCTCTGCTCCAGAAACACCGGTGACGTGGAATGAGGACGTGGTTCCCAACAACGGGACGAATCCGGCGTCAATCCGTCCTACTGTACCGCTCGGCAATCCCCCTCGCGCTTGAGCCGCTGATCCGCCGTGCCAGCGCCTCGGCCTGCTCGACACAGTCGTTGAGGGCGACGCCGCGGAAACTGTTGCCGCCGAGATACAGCCCCGGATGCGCGGTAGCCCGCGTTTCGATCTGCGCGACGAGATCCAGGTGCCCCACGCGATATTGCGGAATCGCCCGCTCCCAGCGGACGATCTGATGAAACACCGGTGCGGCATGGATGCGCATCGTGATCGCCAGTTCGGTTCGCACCGCACGGAGCAGCCGATCATCGTCCCCGCTCAGAATGTCGCGCCGATTCCAGCCGCCGCACAACGCACGCAGCAGAACCATTCCCTCCGGCGCCCTTCCGGGGTAGATCGACGAACACCACTGCACGCCCAGCACGTCGCGCCGGTCCCGCTGCGGCGTAAGGTATCCAAAGCCGTCGAGGCGGTTCGGCAGGTCCGCGGCGCGATAACCGACGGCGACGACGGCGACCGGTGTGTACGCAATCCCGGCGAGCAGCTCCGCGAGGTGCGGGTCCTCAGCGGCGAGCAGTTCCGCCTGCGTGTCCGCGGGACAGGTCAGCGCCACGGCGTCGGCGATCCAGCGCTCGTCGCCGTCGCCGCGAACCTGCCACACATTGGCTTCCCGCAAGCGCCGGATGGATCGCACGCCGACGTCGACCACCGGCGGCCGACGCAGCCGCGCTCGAAGCACGGAAGGGAGCAACTCCAGCCCTTCGCGGAACGACCACATCTTTGGGCCGGGCTTCGGCCCAAGCTCCCCCTTGGCGAGCGCGTCAATTTGCCGTTGCCGTCGGACCGCGGCGAACCCGGCCATGACGCTGCCATGATCGCGCTCGAAGGCGGCCAGGCCGCGGAAAGCAGGCCGCCAAACTCAGGCACTGCGGATCGCCGGCGTAGATACCGGTAACGAAGGCGTCCGCAAGAGTCTCCGCGACCTCCCGGCCGACGCGCCGCCGGGCGAAGTCGTAGATGGACTCATCTCCGGTTCGGCGCCGCCGCGGCCGCCATCGTTCGAGCATCAGTTTGATCTTGCCGCCCAAACCAAGCACGTCGCTGGTGAGAAACGACCACAAGCTAGTCGGCAGCGCCCGCATCCGGCCGTGCAAAAACAGGTAGCGGTTGCGGCCCGATGCCTCACTGGCAGGCATGAGTCGATCGCTCAGGCCGATGTCGCGGCAGAGATCGAGGACAGCCGATTTGTTGTCGAGGAAGCCGTTCGGTCCAGTTTCGACGCGAAAACCAGCGCGTTCGATAGTGCCGATCTTACCGCCGACGCGCGGCTGCTGTTCGAGAACGATGATGTCCGCACCGGGTAGGAATTGCTCCAGACGGCAAGCCAGAACGAGGCCCGAGATGCCGCCGCCGACGATGACGATGCGGGACATGTGATTACTCAGGTCCCGGAATAGAGCGAGTTGACGGTCAGTTCAACGGCCTCCTGAGCGCCCAGGAATGTGGCGTTGAAGAACTGGAGGCAGCCAGCGAAACCGAGGAGTGGTTGTTTCAGGAACGCGGAAGTGAATCCCACCCATGCCGTCCATTCGCGGGATTCGCGCCCGTCGCTGAGGCGGAGTTTGACTTGCGCGTAGCGTAACCGACCAACCCCGCCGCCGACAGCCGTCAATTGGCCGATCGGGGCGTTCGCTAGGTCGATGCCGGCCTTGATAGCTGCTGCATCGGGAAACACCGTGTCATCCGCACCGGTGTCCATGAGGGCGTGCCGAATGAAGATGCCGCGGGGACCTGCCAAACTCACCACGACCAATGGGCGTGGTCGGACAGATTGTCCTCCAAGGGAAACCACGGGATGCGCGACATTCACGGGGTTGTATCGAAAGCGCATAAAAATCCGGTGTTAGAGACATCCGAATATTCGAAGTAGTCGAAAACGACGCGATTGGTGTCGATGCCCGCTGCTTCCAATTTGGCGACCAGGTTCGCTTCATTGGGATCCCCGTCGAGAACGCACGTACCGTCCCAGCTATAGGCGATATACATCCCATTGAAGGGGAGCAGAGTTTCGAGTGGCATTCTCCGTCGATTTTCCTCGTATTCCGGCGGGGGCCAGGGAAACGGTGGTTCGCTCATGATTGAACTCCTTGACTGGCGACTCATCCAGTCTAAACCTCGTCCCGTTGTGACGCAACTCCGCCCCAACTCAATCCGACGGTGTAAACATGATCTCATCATCGTTCGGCGGTGATGGTTTTGGTTCCGGCTCCGGCCGAGGTGCCGGTTCCGCGACCGGCGGGCTTGCTTCCGCTGTGAGAGTTGGCGATTCCGTCGTCGCCGCGGTGTCTGTGTGTGGAGCGCCCGGTGTGGTTCGCTTCGCCCCGGAACGCCGCCGCCGCGACTTCCGCTTGGTGGCGCGCCGCCAGCGACTCGGTCTCGCCCTCCGGTTGCGCCTGCATCTCCGAACCGAAGCGCGTCACGACATAAGTACGGCTACGCTTGTCGGTTTCCAGATCGACAAGCCCTTCGTTCTTCGCGTCTTCCAGCAGTTCGCTGAACGTACGAAACCCGTGATACGTCTCGTTGAACGACGGCTTCTTCCGCTTCATCGTGTCTTTAATCATGGACGACCACAGCACTTCCTTGTTCTCGCGGCGCAGGGCCACCAGCGACTCCATCAGCAGGGCGAACGCCTTGCGCTTGGCCTCGGGCAACTTCAAGTTGACGTCCGGTTCCAGTGCGGGCGACTTGCCGAGATCCTCGTAGTAAATGAACTCGTCGCAGTTGTCGCGCAGCAGGTCGGACGTCGAGTCCTGCATCCCCAGCCCGATGACGTGCTTGCCGAGTTCCTTCAGCTTTGACACCAGCGGCGAGAAATCGCTGTCGCCGGAGACGACGACGAAGGTGTTGATGTGATCCTTCGAGTAGGCGAGGTCCATCGCATCGACGCACAGGCGGATATCGGCCGAGTTCTTGCCGCTCTGGCCACGGCGGGATTTCGATCAGCTCGATGGCCGCCTCGTGCAGCGGCGCGGTGTAGCCGGCGAACCGGCTCCAATCGGCGTAGGCTTTCTTGGCGACGATCTTGCCCTTTTCGACGATGCGTTCCAGCACCCGGCCGATTTCAAAGCGGTCGCGCCGCCCCTGAAAGCCGAGGGCAAGGTTTTCGAAGTCGATGAAGATGGCTAGCGAGCGTTCGCCGTCGGTCACAGGTGATCCTCACTGAAAGGCGGGTGTCGTCTACGATTCGCGCATGGCAGACAAGATTGGAACAGGCATGGTTCAAAGGGGGGTGACACAGTGGTAGGACGGATTTGCAATCCGTCCGGGCTATAGCGAACGGATTGCAAATCCGTCCTACCACTGTGTCACCTCTCCCATGCCCCTTTTGAACCATGCATTGGAAAAATACCACACTACACTGTAACCTGCGATCTCCGCTGGGGAAAGGGCGAGATGCTCTGGATCGCTCGTCCCATGATGACGGGGATAGTAATGCCGGTACAGTCCGCACCGGCGATCTCTCGTAGGCCGCTATCGTCCCATTCTATCGTTCCCGTTCCCGCGAAATTCGTTTGAACGCCTGCTTGGCGGCGGCGCGGACGGATGAGTCTTTGTCGCGCATTGCTGCGTCTAGGGAGGGGAGGGAAGCCTTCGCCGTCGAGCCGAGTTTGCCCAAGGCGAACGCGGCTGAGGCTCGGACCGAACCCTCCCGGTCCATGAGGGCCGCGCATAACGGTTCAATGACCTCTTGTGCTCCCAGGCCGACATAAGCGAGGATAACGGCAGCCGTTGTGCGCATCTCGGTGTCCGGACTCTTCAAGCGCGGCTAGCAACTCGGGCAAAGCAGCCTTTGCGGCAGAACCGCGCAGTACCCTTAGTGCTGTATAAGCGGCAATCCGAACACTCTCGTCCCTGTCCTTTAACCCGTCAGTCAGCAGCGCCATGGCTTCGCGTTGGTTGTCGGCGAGCCGTTTCAGCGCGATAGACACGAAAAGCCGCAGGCATGGGTCGTCATCCTTCGCTGCCGCAGTTAGCGCTGGCTTAGCGGCTATCGCGCCGGGCCAAGCTGCCCCAAAGCAAACGCCGCGTCCTGCCTTATCACGTCCCACGGATCCGTTAATCGCTCAATCAGCGCCGGCACTGCATGCTCCGTTGCGCCGATCCGTCCTCAGCGCCCCAACGGCTTGGAGGCGCACCTGGGCTGTGATTTTTCGTGGCTGCCGCGAGAACTTGAACGGCCTTCTTTGCATCCGGCCCAATCGAACCCAGAGCCCACGCTAGCTTCCCAAGAAGTTCCTCCTCTGAGTTTTCCATTGCCCCCAGCAGTGCCGGAACCACGTCTCTTGCCGGGGGCCCGACCTCAATGACGGAACCGGCCGCCATGTCCCGCGCCAGCTGGTCCTTGAGGGCGTTAGAGAGCACTTCGGTAGCCACCGCGGGGAGAGGCCCGAGTTGAGCGAG
>CAVXNL010000007.1:0-583166 GCA_963763045.1 uncultured Planctomycetaceae bacterium
CGTGAGCAGTTTCCTGGGTAGCAATCCGACGACGGTGAGCAGTTTTCTGGGCACGTCGTCGACGGCCGCGTCGAGTTTCTTGGGCAGCGTGGCCACCAGCGTGAGCAGTTTCCTGGGTAGCAATCCGACGACGGTGAGCAGTTTTCTGGGCACGTCGTCGACGGCCGCGTACGGTTTCGTGGGCAGCGTGGCCACCAGCGTGAGCAGTTTCCTGGGTAGCAATCCGACGACGGTGAGCAGTTTTCTGGGCACGTCGTCGACGGCCGCGTCGAGTTTCTTGGGCAGCGTGGCCACCAGCGTGAGCAGTTTCCTGGGGACCGATCCGACGACGGTGAGCAGCTTCCTCGACAACGCGACCGAACTGGCCAAGTTCGACAGTCAAACCGGTTTCAATGGGACCACCAGAATGCCCTGTCCATTTTCCTGTCGAACAACCTGACCGCGTTGGGGACGTTCCTGGCCGACGATCCCACCGACCTGGCCACGTTCCTATCGGGCAATGCGACGGCGTTGGGCACGTTCCTGGCTGATGATCCGACGGTGTTGACGACGTACCTGGCGGGCAATGCGACGGCGTTGGGCACGTTCCTGGCCGACGATCCGACGGCGTTGGCGACGTTCCTGTCGGGCAATGCGACGGCGTTGGGCACGTTCCTGGCCGACGATCCGGCGGTGCTGGCCACGTACCTGTCGGGCAATGCGACGGCGTTGGGTACGTTCCTGGCGGACGATCCGACGGCGTTGACGACGTATCTGTCGGGCAATGCGACGGCGTTGGGCACGTTCCTGGCCGACGATCCGGCAGCGCTGACGACGTACTGGCCGGGCAATGCGACGGCGTTGGGCACGTCCCTGGCAGACGATCCGACGGCGTTGACGACGTACCTGTCGGGCAATGCGACGGCGTTGGGTACCTTCCTGGCAGACGATCCGACGGCGTTGACGACGTACCTGGCGAGCAATGCGACGGCGTTGGGCACGTTCCTGGCGGACGATCCGGCGGCGTTGACCACGTATCTATCGGGCAATGCGACGGCGTTGGGCACGTTCCTGGCCGACGATCCGGCGGCGTTGACGACGTACCTGGCGAGCAATGCGACGGCGTTGGGCACGTTCCTGGCCGACGATCCGGCGGCGTGACGACGTACTTGTCGGGCAATGCGACGGCGTTGAGCACGTTCCTGGCCGACGATCCGGCGGCGTTGACGACGTACCTGGCGGGCAATGCGACGGCGTTGGGCACGTTCCTGGCCGACGATCCAGCGGCGCTGACGACGTACTTGTCGGGCAATGCGACGGCGTTGAGCACGTTCCTGGCCGACGATCCCAGCGGCCTGGGCACGTTCCTGGGCAGCGATGCGACGGCGTTGGGCACGTTCCTGGTGGACGATCCTAGCGCTTTGCCCTCCTTCCTGGGCAGCGATGCGACGGCGTGGGGCACGTTCCTGGCGGACGATCCGGCCGTGCTGACCACGTACCTGGCCAGCAATCCAAGCGCCCGTTGACCACGTTCCTGGCGGACGATCCGGCCGCCCTGGCCACCTTCCTGACGAACACGCCGAGCCCGCCTGACCAGCCTCACCAGCCTCAATGCGGCTGAGTTGCAGCAAGTGGACACGGGTGCGTCCCTGAACCTGTTACAGACCACGGTCAATCTGCCCGGCACCAGACAATCGGCGGCCTGTTCTCCAACTTCAACCTCGGCGCCGGCGGCCTGTTCACCGAACAAATCACGCCCGCTGGCGTCCAGATGGCGAACCAGGTGGCCGGTGCCGGTCTGTCGGCCAGCGCCTATGGACTCAACGTCACCGTGGGCGGCGACAGCACCATCGTCGGCGGCACGCTCGGCAACTTCACCACCACCGGCAACTCCAGCAACTTCATCATCGAAGACCCACCCCTGCTGGGATTGACGGCCGGGCCGCGGTCGGGTTGAACGGCGGCACGTTCAACGGCGACGGCGACAGCGACACCTTCTATTTCGTCGGCGGTTCTGCAGGCAGCTTCGGGAACGTCACCCTCACCAAACCGGCCCGCTCGACGGCGACACGGTCGATTTCTCGAACTTCGAGGGTGTTGGCGGCATCAACCTCAATCTGACGAAGAGGGCGTCGGCAGCAGGTGAATCCGAACCTGATACTGACCTTGCCCAGCGGCGGCGCCGTCACCAACGTCATCGGCAGCCCGGCGTCCGACACCATCGTCGGTAACGGCTCCGGCGACCTCCAGGGGGCCGCCCTCCTGATCCGGATCCCAACGCCGTGGCCGCCGCCCCCCCCGCGAATCCCCAAGTCCAGTGGGTCGTCCTCAATTTCAGCGGCACCAACACGACTTTCCCCTTGGTCCTCTTGCCCGGGGAGACCGAGCACACCTACTACGCCGCCGACCAGGTAGCGGTCCTCCAGGGCATGCGGAATATCTACGCAGCATTCGGCGGCACGGTGCAGATTAGTCTCGATCCGGCGGAGGCCCAGGCGGAAAGGGCGCAGTTGCAAGCCCTGGGTTACTCGGTGGCGAGCGTTGCCGACATCCCGTCCGCGGTCCTCGCCAGCGGCAACTATGCCACCGTCTACTTCAACAGCACGCCCCTGCAGCCCGGCACGGCGGTGTCGGCGGTCGCCATCACCGACGGCGGCAACGGCTACACGTCCGCCCCGACCGTGACTTTCAGTGCGCCCCCCACCGGCGGCACCACGGCCACGGGGACCGCTGTCCTCGGCTCGGGCAGCAACGCCGGGCAGGTCGTGAGCATCACCATTACCAACCCCGGCAGCGGCTACTCGTCGCCTCCCACCGTCACCTTCTCCGGCGGCGGCGACAGTTCGGCAGCCGCCGCGACCGCTGCCATTACGATCCCGTCGGCGGGCGGTCTGTCCAGCGAGGTCGATTTCGGCAACCTGAATCTCGACACCACGGTGCAGGTGGACGTCAACGGCTTCCTGGGCAACGGCTCGGGCCAGGTGCCGGACACCACCGCGGATTTCGACAACATGTCCACCACCATTGCCTCCCACGAGATCGGGCACACGCTCGGCCTGGAGCACATGGATTCCTTCAGCCCGATCGGCTTCGGCATCTCCAGCCCCCCCGGCGCCGAGCAAGTACTACCCCGCTTACGCCGGCCTGGTCGGCGCCTTCGCCACCGTCGACGACGTCATGGCGTCGCCGGCGTCGGTCGGTTCCACCCTGGAGGACGCTGCCGACGGGCAAGCCCAGTTCGGCGCCCGCGACGCCATCAGTCTGGCGTTCATCACCGACGGCACCACGGTCGGCTCCAATACCTCCGGTCCGGCGGGTTGGAATTCGGGTATCCTGCCGGCGACCGTCCCCGCCTCTCCCGACCAAGTCGATCCGGTGGAAATCGATAGCTTCGATACCAACGAGACAACCACGGTCTACGCCCAGCCCGTGAGCCTGTACACCCTGAGCGTGCCGGACTCGATCACCAGCGGTTTCGATTCCGATATGAAATTTGCCGTGTCCGCCGTCAACATCGACGGCTACCTCGGCGGCACAACGCCGGTGAGCGGCAACGTGGCCGTGCCCACTGGACTGACGGCAAACACCGCGCCCCTCGGGATGGCGGATTACTACACGACGGGGGCCTCAACCACTCTCACGCAGAGCGCCCCAATTACTACAGCTTCACGGGTCAAAAAGGCCAGTTGATGAGCTTCCAGGTCATGTCGGCTTCGATCACGTCGATCAAGGATCCGTTCGACACCGTGCTGACGGTCTATGGGCCGGACGGCTCGGTGGTGGCGCACAACGACGACCAGTTCGAGCCGTCCGATTCGTCCATCTTCGACGTGACGCTGCCGTCAACAGGAACCTACACCGTCGAGGTGAATGCCTACGAGGACAACGAGAGCGACCCGTCACTCCACACTGCTGGCTCGGCGAACTACAACCCGGCCGCGTTCTACGATGCCGAGCACGGCACCTACGAACTGTTCATGTACACGTTCGCGGCGTCCAACCAGACCACCGGCACCGACACGATCTTTACGCCGCGCAAACGCTCTCGATCGCCGCACCCCCTCCGGCCTACACCAACAGCACCACGGCCAGTTTCCAGATCGACGTCGCCAACAACCTCACGCCGCTGGCCCAGCTAGACACCAAGTTCCTGCTCAACGGCAACCCGGTCACACCGGGTACGCCGGGCAGTGAGCTGTCGGTGTCCTACACCAGTACGAACCAGGCCACGGTCACGCTGACCGGCCTCACCGCAGGCCAGCATACCTTCCAGTTCAACGTCCTCGATACCACGGGCGACGTCGTCCTGGCTGAATCAACGGCTTCAACCTGGACGATCGACCTGACGCCGCCGACAGTGAGCCTCAACGCCGAGCCATCGTTCCTCAACAACACCACGCCCACCTTCAGCGGCATCGCGGGGACCGTGGCCGCGAGCACCACCAGTGCCGCCGACCTAGGCTCGGTGACCGTCTCCATCTACAGCGGCAGCACTACCAGCGGCGCGCCGTTCGAGACGCTGACGGCCACGGTCGGAGTGGGCGGCAGTTACTCCGTCGCGGTCCCGACCAGCATGGCACTGGCTCAGGGCACCTACACAGCCGTGGCATCCCAGTCCGACCGGGCGTGCAACATCGGCTATAGCGCTGCGACCACCTTTACGGTGGACACGACTCCACCGACGGTGAGCCTCACGCCGCCGATGGGTAGCCTCAACGCCGAGCCGTCGTTCCTCAACAGCAGCACGCCCACGTTCAGCGGCAGCGCGGGGACCGTGCTCGCCAGCAGCAGCAGCTCCGCCGACGCCAGCACGGTGACCGTCGCCCTCTACAGCGGCACCACTACCAGCGGCGCGCCGGTCGAGACGCTGACGGCCAACGTTGGTGCGAACGGCAGTTACACGGCGACGGCCAACCCGGCGCTGGCCGATGGCACCTACACAGCCCAGACGGCGCAGTCCGACGCGGCGGGCAACATCGGCTACAGCGCGGCCACCACCTTTACCGTGGACACGACACCGCCCACGGTGACCAGCATCACGCCGTCCATCTCCGGCGACACCTACACCTTCAGCTTCACCGGCAGCGACAACCTCAGCGCACCGAGCGCCCTGACGTTCGAGGCCGACCTGGACGGCGGCGCGCTGACCGCGGGCAGCAGCTTCACCACTTCCGTCTTGAGTCCAGGATCGCAGCACACCATCTCCGTGTACGACATCGACCAGGCCGGCAACCACAGTGCCGTGGACTCGTATTCCTTCACGGTCGGCGGCGGCATCAACTTGACGGACAACGGCGGCACCTACAACGGCATGGCCTTCCCGGCCAGCGCGACGGTGACCGACGCCGACGGCTACCTCCTGACCGGCGTCACGCCGACGCTTACCTACTACCTGGGCGGCACGTCCCTGGGAAGCAGCGCCCCCGTCAACGCCGGGACCTACAGCGTGACGGCCTCTTACGGCGTCGTCAGCGCCAGCATCAACTTCACGATCGGCCAGGCCACGCCGAGCGTAACGGTAGCCGATGCCGGCGGAACTTATAACGGCAGCGCCTTCGCGGCCACCGCCGCCACAGTGACCGGTGTGTCCAGCGCCAGCCTCGGCAGTTCCTTGGTGACGTACTCGTACTACCAGGGCAGCACGGCCTTGAGCAGCGCTCCGATCAATGCCGGTAGTTACACGGTCGTCGCCCAGTTCGCCGGCAACACCGACTATACCAGTGCCAACAGCGCTGCCGTCCCCTTCACCATCGGCCAGGCGCCGCTGACCGTTGCCATCGGCACGGACAGCCAGACCTACGGCAGCCCCGCCGACCTGGCTCACGATCTGCCGGCGACCGTCGCTACTCACGTCCACGGCGAATGTCTCGACCTTGTCTACACCAGCAGCGGCGACACAGCCACCGCCGGTGTCGGCAGCTATGCCATTACCGCCCAGCTAGCGAGCGGGACCGGCAATCCGGCCAACTACCGCGTGACCATCACCCCCGGCACGTTGACCGTCAACCCCGCTGCCTTCAGCTACACCATCGGCACGGACAGCCAGACCTACGGCAGTCCCGCCAACCTGGCTCACGATCTACCGGCGACGATCGGCACCAATGTCAACGGCGAAACGCTGGCCATCGTCTACAGCAGCACCGGCGCTACGGCCACGGCCAATGCCGGCAGCTACGCCATCACCGGCACGTTGGGCAACGGCACCGGTCTCGCATCCAACTACAACGTGGCCTTGAACAGCGGTGCGTTGACCGTCAATCCTGCTTCCTTGACCGTCACCGCGAACAACCAGACGATGAACTTTGGCGGGTCCGTGCCGGCATTGACCGCCAGCTACAGCGGTTTCGTCAACGGCGAGACGGCAGCCAACCTGACCACACCGCCGACGCTGACGACCACGGCGACGGCGGCGAGCACCGTCGGTAGTTACCCCATCACGGCCAGCGGCGCCGTGGACGGCAATTACACGATCACCTACAGCGCCGGCACGTTCAGCGTCCTGGCGCCGCCGCTGGTCATCACCGCCGACAACCAGACGATGGTCTACGGCGGCACCTTGCCGACGCTGACCGCCAGCTACAGTGGTTTCGTTGGCAGCAACTCAGCTTCCAGCTTGACCACGGCGCCGACGCTGACAACCACGGCCACGGCGAACAGTCCCGTCGGCACGTACCTCATCACGGCCAGCGGCGCGGTGGACGGCAATTACTCGATCCAATATGTCGTCGGCACGTTGACCATCACCCCGGCCCCTCTGACCGTCACCTTGCCCGCCGAAACACAGGTCTACGGCTCGCCGGCACCGACGCCAACCCCGGTCTATACCGGTCTGGTGAACGGCGACACGGCCGCCAGCTTCTCCGCGGCGCCAACGTTGACCTACTCCACGAAGACAACCAGCAACGTCGGCAACAATTACGCCGTCACGGGCAGCGGCATCGTGGACAGCAATTACAAGATCACTTACGTTCCCGGCCCGCTGAAGGTGATCGCGGACACGCCGACGGTAACGCCGAGCAACGACAGCACGACCTATACCGGCGCGCCCCTGGCCTATCCGGGTAGCGACGTGACCGTGATGGGCACCAACGATCTCAGCAACAGCGGCGGCACGTTGAGCTACACCTACAACGGTTCCGCAACCATTCCGACCGCGGCCGGCAGCTACACCGTAGTGGTGATGTTCACGCCGACGAATACAAGCGACTACAACATTGCCACCGGATCGGCGACGTGGGTGATCGGCAAGGCCACGCCGATGGTGACGGTCAACGCGGTCAACCTCACTTATGGCACGGCGTTTGCGAACAGCCAATTGGCCGGGACAGCAACCCGGGTCAACGGCGTCAACGCGGCGGTAACGGGCACCTACACCTACACGTCGGCGGCGGGCACGGTGCTCGCGGCCAGTACCACGGGCTACAGCGAGATGGTAACCTTCACGCCGAACGACACGACCGATTACGCCGTCGTCAGCACAATGGTGACGGTCTACGTCGCCAAAGCCGACCTTTACGTTACGGCCAGCCCCAACAGCAAGACCTACGGCCAGACGGCCAGCGACAGCGGCACGATCAGCGGCGTGATGAACAACGACGGCATCACGGCCAGTTTCACCAGCGCAGGCGACGCAGCCACGGCGTCGGTGGGCACCGGCAGCTACACCATCAGCGCCACGCTGTCCGACCCCAACAGCAAGCTAGTCAACTACACGGTGGTTGAGACCGATGCCAACCTGACGGTGGGTACCGCCGCGTTGACGGTGACCGGCAGCGGCACCCAGACCTACGGCGGCAGCCCAACGTACTCAGCCGCCTACAGCGGCTTTGTGCTGAGCCAGAATTGCAGTGTGCTCGGCGGCACGCTAGCCTTCAGCACCACGACCACCAGCAGCAGCAACGTCGGCACCTACATGGGCGCCGTGACCCCCAGCGGCCTGACGTCCAGCAACTACGCCATCACCTTCGCCAGCGGCAACATGGTAGTCGGCACCGCCGCGTTGACGGTGACCGGCAGCGGCACCCAGACCTACGGCGGCAGCCCAACCTTCGCGGCCGCTTACAGCGGCTTCGTGCTGGGCCAGAACAGCAGTGTGCTCGGCGGCACGCTGGCCTTCAGCACCACGACCACCAGCAGCAGCAACGTCGGCACCTACATGGGCGCCGTGACCCCCAGCGGCCTGACGTCCAGCAACTACGCCATCACCTTCGCCAGCGGCAACATGGTGGTCAGCGCCGCCGCGTTGACGGTGACCGGCAGCGGCACCCAGACCTACGGCGGCAGCCCAACCTACTCAGCCGCCTACAGCGGCTTTGTGCTGGGCCAGAATTGCAGTGTGCTCGGCGGCACGCTAGCCTTCAGCACCACGACCACCAGCAGCAGCAACGTCGGCACCTACATCGGCTGCCGTGACCCCCAGCGGCCTGACGTCCAGCAACTACGCCATCACCTTCGCCAGCGGCAACATGGTGGTCAGCGCCGCCGCGTTGACGGTGACCGGCAGCGGCACCCAGACCTACGGCGGCAGCCCAACGTACTCAGCCGCCTACAGCGGCTTTGTGCTGAGCCAGAATTGCAGTGTGCTCGGCGGCACGCTGGCCTTCAGCACCACGACCACCAGCAGCAGCAACGTCGGCACCTACACGGGCGCCGTCACCCCCAGCGGCCTGACGTCCAGCAACTACGCCATCACCTTCGCCAGCGGCAACATGGTGGTCGGCGCCGCCGCGTTGACGGTGACCGGCAGCGGCACCCAGACCTACGGCGGCAGCCCGACCTTCGCGGCCGCTTACAGCGGCTTCGTGCTGGGCCAGAACAGCAGTGTGCTCGGCGGCACGCTGGCCTTCAGCACCACGACCACCAGCAGCAGCAACGTCGGCACCTACATGGGTGCCGTCACCCCCAGCGGCCTGACGTCCAGCAACTACGCCATCACCTTCGCCAGAGGTAACATGGTGGTGAGCGCCGCCGCCTTGACGGTCACGGGCAGCGGCACGCAGACCTACGGCGGCAGCCCGACCTACGCGGCCGCCTATAGCGGCTTTGTGCTGGGCCAGGGCGTCGGTGTGTTGAGCGGCACGCTGGCCTTCAGCACCACGACCAGCAGCAGCAGCCCCGTCGGCACCTACACGGGTGCGGTGACTCCCAGCGGCCTGACCTCCAGCAACTACGCCATCACCTTCGCCAGCGGTAACATGGTGGTCAACTTGGCGGCGTTGACGGTGACGGCCAGCCCCGAGACCAAGACATATGGCCAGACGCTGACCTTTGGCAGCGGCAGCATGCTGTTTACCAGCAGCGGCTTGCAGAATGGTCAAACGATCGGCACAGTGACCCTGGCGGTCAGTAACAACGGCGGCGCGGCGACGGCGGCGGCAGGCAGTTACACGATTACCGCCAATGCGGCCACCGGCGGCACCTTCACGGCCAGCAACTACACCATCACCTACGCCACCGGCACCCTTACCGTCAGCAAGGACAGCACCACCACCACCGTCGCCTCTTCGCTCAACCCGTCCAACTCGGGCCAGTCGGTGACCTTCACCGCGACCGTCAGCGCGAACTCCCCTGGCAGCGGCACGCCGACCGGCACAGTGACCTTCCTCGATGACGGCACATCGCTGGGGACGGGTACCAATTCCGTTGTCGGCGGCAACCTAGTGGCCACCTTCAGCACCAGTTCCCTCAGCGTCGGCACACAGAGCATCACGGTCAACTACGGCGGCGACGGCAATTTCGTCAACAGCACGTTGGCGACTCCGCTTAGCCAGGTCGTCAACTCGGCGAGCGGGAACGCGTTCGCCAACCCGTCGATCTATGTCCTCAACGGCACTGCCGCCGGCGCCCTCACCCTGTCGGGTAACGCTCAGATCCAGCTCACCGGCGTCGTCGACGTCGATTCCAACTCGACCTCGGCCATCAACGCCAGCGGCAACGCCATCATCTCCGCCAGCGGTATCTTGGTGGTCGGCAAAACGCTCACCAGCGGCAACGCTCATCTCAGCACCACGGTCACCGGCGCGGCCTCGTTCAGCGACCCGCTGGCCAGCCTCGCCGCTCCCTCGACGACCGGCCTGACGAACTACCCTGCGGTCAACCTCTCGGGGAACAGCTCGCAAACCATCAACCCGGGCATCTACTCGTCGATCGCCGTCTCGGGCAACGGCAATCTGACCATGACCGCGGGCACTTACATCATCCAGGGCGGCGGCTTTTCGGTCAGCGGCAACGGCAGCGTCTCGACGACCGGCACCAACAGCGTCTCCGGGACCGGCGTCATGATCTACAACGCCGGCAGCAGCAGCGGCACCTACGGCAGCGTGACGCTCAGCGGCAACGGCAACATCAGCCTGACACCGGAGACCACCGGCACCTACGCGGGCATCTTGATTTACCAGCCGGCGCCAACACGAAGGTCATCTCGCTGAGCGGCAACGGCATCGTCATGCCCGGCGGCGTAATTTATGCTCCGACGGCGGCGCTGAGCATTAGCGGCAACGGCCAGTTCAAGGGCTCGCTCGACGTCAACACTGTGAACATCAGCGGCAACACCATTCTCAACGCGGTCACCTCCGACGGCTCAACCGTCTACACCCCGGCCCAGATCCGCACCGCCTACGGCCTCAACGACCTGTCCCTCGACGGCACCGGCCAGACCATCGCCATCGTCGATGCCTACGACGACCCGGCCATCTACCAGGCTCTCGACACCTTCGATCTGCAGTTCGGCCTGACTGCCTCCAGTCCGAACCTGTTCCAGCAGTACGGCCCAGCGTCGTCGTTCCTGACCGTGCTGAATCAGGCAGGGCAAAACACGAACTTGCCGATCACCGACCCGACCGGAGCCGGCACCGGCAACTGGGAGATGGAAGAAGCGCTCGACGTCGAATGGGTCGCACGCCATCGCTCCGGGGGCCAACATCGTCCTGGTGGAAGCCAACAGCCAGTCGCTGTCCGACCTGATGAGCAGCGTGGCGACGGCCGCCAGCCAGCCGGGCGTCTCGGTCGTATCGATGAGCTGGGGTTTGGCTGAAGGGCAGGCCATCACCGCCCAGGACGAGGCGATGTACGACAGCTACCTGACCACGCCCGCCGGCCATCAGGGGGTGACGTTCGTGGCCAGCACCGGCGACTACGGCACGGCCGATCCGGAATATCCCTCGTTTTCGCCGAATGTCGTGGCGGTCGGCGGCACGAGTCTCTCGGTCAACGCCGACGGCTCGTACAACTCCGAGACGGGTTGGGGCAGCAGCACGGAGGCGGCGGGCAACGGTCAGTTCATCGGCAGCGGCGGCGGCCTGAGCTTGTACGAAGCCGAGCCGGCCTGGCAGTTGAACGTGCAGAACACGGGCTATCGGTCCACCCCCGACGTGTCGATGGTGGCCGATCCGGACACGGGCGCGTGGATCGCCGATCCGTACAACCTGCCCGGCGACAACCCGTGGGCCGTGGTGGGCGGCACCAGTCTGTCGGCACCGTCGTGGGCAGGCCTGATCGTGCTAGCCGACCAGGGACGCGCCGCGGCCGGCGAAGCAACGCTGGGCACGGCCAGCCCGACCGAAGCCCAGCAAGCCCTGTACAGCGTACCCCAGAGCGATTTCAACGCGATCACGACCGGCACCAACGGTCTGTACAACGCCGGCGCCGGCTACAACCTGGTGACCGGCCTGGGCAGCCCGGTGGCCAATCTACTGATCCCCGATCTGGTCTCGTACACGAACGGCCAAGCCGACGTCTCCGGCCGCACGGTGACGGTGACCGGCAACGGCGGTGTGAACAGCTCGACGAACAACCCCGCGGTAACCACGAATGTCATCAACAGCATGATCAACGTGTTCGATGCGGAGTTCGTGCCGTTGGCGGGCATAGCCAACGGCGTGAACGCGGGCCGCGTCAACGAAGCGGCTTCTGCCCCGGCGACCAGTCCGACGCTGCCGCTGGTGGCCGCCGCGTCACCGGTGGAACGAACGGTAGCGCCGCTGGCCGCGCGGCCGGCGACTGCGAGCATTCCGCTGGCGCTCGAATCGACGCGCTCGGTAGCCGATGCCGCGATCGCGCTGGCGGCCGCCGCGCTGGGTAATGGGCCGATGTCGCGGTCGATCGTGACGACGGTCGCCGCGGAAATGCAACCGACGAGCGCCGTGCGCTGTGGTGCTGTACGGATACCACCACGGTTGACGGAGAGTATCTGGACAGTCGCAACGTCGAGCTGCTGCCCACCGACGACGACGTGCGGCTGGACGGCAGCGACGGCGACATCCTGATCGGCGGCGCGGGCAACGCGTTGCAGATCGGCGGCCGCGGTCGCAGCCTGCTGGTCGCCGGGTTCGGCTCCGAGCGTCTGGCGGAGGAGGCCCTCGGCGACACTTCGTTGGACGCCGCGCTGGAGGCGAGCGCCGGCGATGAGGCGTTTCAGTCGATCATGGCGGGCTGGCACGCGTCGGACAACTTCGCCGACCGCGTGGCCGACCTGCTCGGCAAGACGGCGCCCCGGCCGGAAACGACAATCCCCGCACACGAGTTGAGGACGAAATACCAACGGAACCAAACGCAGCGGGAGTGCAGGACTGGTCGTTCCTGGTTGTCAGCGATGCGGCGCGCGATCGTCATATCGAGGATGTGCTGAGTAATGTGGCGCTGTCGAACTGCGCCGCCGGCCGAGGAGGAAGGCGACTGAGGATCGGTGCGGGCGGGGCACTGCGTGATTGCGGGCGAGCGGAAGCAACTATCTATCGGGTGCAATTGGCCGAGCCGACAGAGCGGCTTGCCGTTGGTGGGAATCGTTGCAGCCGGCACCGCAACCATTAAACACACCTAACCGCAAGCAGCGGCGGCGTCGGTCTGCTGGTCGAATGGCACCAGCACCAAACGGGAAAGCGGCCGATCGGCGCGTAACCTCGGGCTGGTACGTTAACCCGACGTGTAAGCGAGGGAAGGGCTACTTCCCCCGCTTACGCTTTTCTGATGTGATCAATTTCATTTACGGACGGTTGAAATCCAGCGTGATTCGCTGACCGGCCCGAAGCTGGACCTGACGCGTCAGATCGACCGGATTGCCGTCCTGACCGATCCAGCGTGCGCGCACATCATAAGTGATCGAACGGTCCGGCGGCAACTCGGGTGATTCGAAGGACCGAACACCGCCGGTCTGGCTCGTCTTGTTGCCCTGAAACCAGATTTCTGCATTGGGGGGACGTGCACGTCCACAATCGCGCTGCTCGGCGGTGCGCCCGGATCGGTGGCCGGCGACGGGACCGGTCGCACGGCGGTAGGCGGGTAGTAATAGGGAGGCGCGACAGGCGGAAAAAGGTAGTCCGAGGGGACGATGTAGGGTGGGGGTCCGTAGAAGTACGGCCCGAAGTCATAGGCGCCCAGGTAGACTCCCACGCCACCAGAACAGCGCCCACCGTAATAACCGCGCCCACCGTAATCACCGCGTCCACCGCCGTAGCCGCCGCCGTGCCCGCCTCCCGATCCGCCGCCGGGTCCGGCGGAACCGACGCCCGGTAGCATGAGCATGGTCACACCGACGACTGCCATTAACCGACTCTTCAGCATGGGGACACCTCTCGAGTTTCCGTTCGAGGCCGGTGACGATTGCCGGTCTGTTCCACCAACGGTGGCGAACAAAGGTAATTTAACCCACAGATCTGGTAGGCACGTCGGCAATTGGCGAGCCAAGCCTGGAAAGGTTGTCTGGAACGCTGCGCTGCCGGATCAAGCGTGCAATTCTACCAAGTGCCCGGTCGGACGAGAGAAAGGGGGCTGACACTGATCTTTCCCGTCGGGCGGTTCCTTCAAGATCCGTTCCGGGTGGCACGAACCGCCTACGCCGCTGGCCTCCTGTGGTTCGGACAACGACGATTTCGACGCACAATCCTCCAGAGCGTCGGCGCGTTCTACGGTCATTCGCCTGATTTCCCCGGTCCTCGTTTGTCCTTGCCCAGTCTCACCGCCGGCAGTATCCTGAACCTGCTTTCCACAGACGACGCCGTCACCAGAATCCTTCCTCGGTGGACGGAGAATTGAGATACTTTTGTTCAGAGAGGTTTCCATGCCCGTACTCCTTGTCTGCTCCTGTGGCAAGCAACTGCAAGTCCAAGACGAACTAATCGGCAAGAATGTCCGGTGTCCGGCGTGCAAAGTGGTGATCGAGGCCCAGCCGACCCTGACGCTGGCACCGGTCCCCATTGTGGACAAAGTGCGGCTGCGCTGCGGCAGATGCGGGATGGAGATGCAAACATCCGCGGCGAACAGGGGTCGTGACGTCGCTTGTCCCGGATGCAAGTCGGCCGTGATGGTTCCTCCCGAAATCCTTCCATCCCTGCCGCCGCTACTGCCGGCTACGGACACGCCGCAGCTAACACTCGAAACGCTTCACCCGCAGCCCGGCGCCAATCAGCAGACGCTCGCTACCTGTGATCTTCCGTCGCCGACTCCGCCGCCTTCGTTGCCTGAAACCAAGACGAGAGAAGCTCCGCCGCTGCCGCCGACGCTCGATTCTCTTGCGCGCAGGCTGCCGTCGAGCCTTCGATCCCGCTCCCCACGGTCAGCGACCGACCAGCCGAACCAGCCGTGCGCTCCGGCACTGTTCCATCGGGTGAACCTGCCAAACCAGAGATCCCGGCGCCGCAGGTTTCCACCGACATTCCCGGTTACGAGATCATGAGCGTACTCGGACGCGGCGGGATGGGGGTCGTTTACAAGGCGCGCCAGCTGAGCCTCAAGCGGCTCGTGGCCCTGAAGATGATTCTTGCAGGCAGCCATGCCGGCGAGGAACTGCGGACGCGCTTTCGTGCCGAGGCCGAGGCGGTGGCCCATCTGCAACATCCGCATATTGTTCAGATTCACGAAATCGGCGAGCACAACGGCTGCCCCTACTTTTCGCTGGAGTACGTCGAAGGGAGCAGCCTGTCCCAACGACTGGCCAAAGGCGTCCTGTCGGCAGAAGAAGCGGCCCAGATGGTTGAGACGCTGGCACGGGCCATGCACTACGCCCATCAGCGCGGCATTATCCACCGCGATCTGAAGCCGGCGAACGTGCTGCTCACCCCGGAAGGCACCCCGAAGATCACGGACTTCGGCCTGGCCAAGCAGCTGGAAGGAGACATGGGCCAGACGCGCAGCGGCGCCGTCATGGGGACGCCCAGCTACATGGCCCCCGAGCAGGCGGCCGGCAAGATCCGTGAGATCAGTCCGCGCACCGACGTCTATGCCCTGGGAGCCATCCTGTACCAGCTGCTTACCGGGAAGCCGCCGTTCCGTGGGCAAACGCTGGTGGAGACCCTGGAGCAGGTGCGCACGCAGGATCCCGTGCCGCCGTCTCGATTGCGACCGAAAGTGCCGCGCGACCTGGAGACGATCTGCCTCAAGGCACTCGCCAAAGAACCGGCTCAGCGCTATCCCACCGCCCTCGCCCTGGCCCATGACCTGGCGCGTTTCCAGGCGGGCGAGCCGATCCTGGGACGGCGCCAGGGCCTGATCCGCAAGGCCTGGCGAAAACTGCGCCGCAGCCCAGCCCTGGTTGCCTCCCTCCTCGTTTTCCTGACGACAGCCGGGGTGGTCGGCTACTTCGCCATGCGCTTCAGCTCCTCCGCCCAGGCCGCGGCCGCGGTGCGCGATTTCGATACGAGTCTGCAATCCATGGATTGCTCGGAAGAGCAGCTCGCGGCCCTGGAACACAAGGTCGCTGATTTGGACCGGCTGTCTCCCGAACAGGCAGCCGCGGCCCGCGAGCGACTCACCCAGCGTTTCACCGAGTCCATCCGGGCCGTCTTTGAAAACAAGCCGGTGCTCGAACCCCAGGACATCGACCGCGTGGAACCGCGCTCTGCAACTACTCGCCGCCCGCGACCCGGAGAGGGAGCGGCCTCTGCGCCAGGAATTCCAGGACCGCTGTAGCAAGTTGCAGCTGAGCCTCGACCTAAAAAATGCCGACCGGAGCGGATCCGACTTCCGGCCCGCAGGCGACCCGCGCACCAATCCCCTGATCCAAACTCAGGTCCACTGCCGGGGAAACGTCCAGATGGAGGCAGTCTTCTCCTCCTGGGAGAACGCCGCTCAAGTCGGCCTCGTCCTCAATTCCGACTACGGAACGGGCTACACCTTCCTGCTGCACGTCGGTCCGCCCCCAACAGCTTCACCGGAATTCCAGAGCATCCCGGCCGAGGTTTCGGAGAACAAAGACCAGCCGCTCTCCGTGTCCTCGTTTACACAGGCCCGGAAAAGCGGCAGGCAATTTATGATGCAGATCTTGAGGAACGGCATCCCTCTGCGGCAGCGGTTGCTGAGCCCGGCCGAGGTTGCCGGAGGCCCCTTGCTGCTGTCTGTCAAGCGCGCAGGCGAGCGTTTGACGTTCCAGCTCAACGCCGCCAAACCGCTGGAGTTTCAGGATATGTTCCCTCTGGGAGGTTCCGACTCCGGGGTGTTCGGCCTCAACTGGCCCGAGGGAGTGCAAGTAACTGTGCCTGCAGGCCTGGTGTCAGATCTTACCGGCCGCTCCCAGTCCCCTGGAGCGGGGCGATGATTTCTTTGGCCGGGGACTCTTGCACGACGCCCTGACTGAATACCAGACCCAGGCCAACACCGCACGCCAGGGCCGGGTGAGCCAGGAGGCACGCTACAAGGAGGCCCGGTGCCTGATCGAGCTTCACCGCGAGACGGAGGCCGTGGAGATTTTGCAAAAGCTGTCCGAAGGTCAGGGGTTAGACAAGAACGGCGATCGCTGGGCCTGCTGGCCGACTGCCAACTCTGGCAGCTTTACCTGCAACAGAACCGTCTCGACGATGCCGACAACATCATCTTGAAGCTCTCGACCGGAAAGGATCTCAGCTTCGAGCAACTGGCTGTCCACGTCCCCTACGGCGTCATGCAGAACATCACGACCAAGTACGGGGCCCAGGGCATCGCGCTGGTGCTGCGTAAGCCCGAGGACATCCTGCTGCACGCCGAGCGCATGGTCAAGGTGCAGAGCCTCCTCGATTCGCCGAGCCGAAAGCCAGATTTACGAGTGGCAATACTGGGGCCGATTGGGTCTCCTCAAGGCGTGCAATCTGACGGGCAAGTACCAGCGCGCGCTGAAGGTGGGCGAGGATCTCATCGCGGATTACGGGCCCGAGGTGCGGGCGGTCGAGCAGTATTGCTGGGTGTTGCGACGCCTCGGCGAACCCGACCGCGCCCTGGCAGCGATCGATAACTGGCTAAAGTCCGCCCCCGCCGGGACACACTACCTGTTGTTGATCGAGCGTGCCCGCATCCACGCCGCTCTGATGCAGTGGGACAAGGCCGAGAACGATTTGAAAGACTACTTTCACTACCGTGAGGAAAAGAAGCACATCGATTACAACTGGTTCTCCAACGCCTGTTTGCTCCAGGGGTATCTACGGCTGCAAGCAAAGGATGAAGAGGGAGCCCGCGACGCCTGGCGAAAGGGATTGCTCAAGAACGTGTCCAGACTCAATGGCCCGCCCGATCCCAGTCTGCCGGGGCTGTACATCGATCCCTCGGCCGTGATTAACAGCATGATTCTGTCCGCGTTGGCCGACGAGCCCTCGGAAAAGGATAACGACAGGAACGCCGGCTGGTTGGAGTCCCTGGCCGCGCGAGAAAAAGATCCTTGATTACATCAAGCTGGCCAAATTGCCGCCCACGCTGTTCTGGGATATGTGGCGTACACCGCGCGGCCGAGAGTGGGCACGGCGCCACGCCTTTCGGGACCTTACCTACGCCGAGTCAGCCCGTGCCCCAGCCTTTCTGGTCGTGTCCGAGGCGATCCGCCAGCAAATCTCGGCCGATCCCCTGACGAAAGAACAGGACGACCTGATCTGGCAGCTGGTTGAAGGTTTTTACTTTGCCTACTTGGAGGACCCGGACGGGGCGGCGGAGCAGCTCGTGCCCCTTGCTGCGACGTGGTTCGGGAAGGGCAGCCCCACTATCTTGGCCCATGCCTGGCAGTCGGTGGCGCCGAAGCTGAAGTCCTCCGTTCGCGGCCCAGTGGCCTACGTGTTCGGGCTTCGCTATCGCCTCAAACTCAAGAAACCGGCGAAGGAAACGGCCGTCTTTTTCCAAACCGCCCTGGCCGACGCACCTCCCGAGTCGGCCCTGCGCCTGGCCCAGGAGGAGTTGGATCGGCCAGGAGAAAAGTGAAAGAAAACAAAAGCGGACGCAGCTGATTTCCTCCCTGAACGGGAGGAAATCAGCTGCGTGCCCATTTACACATCCGATCAACACGTCGAGACCTCGGCGCCGGTCTAGCGGCACCGCGGACGCTGATGCCCGGCCCGCTGCCCGCGAGCGCATTCAGTCTCTGTTTATCAGGATGTATCGCGGGGTCGCACGATCGAAGAGACCACGACGGCCGGCGCGGCCCAAAAATGCCGAACGAACTCCGCAGCGATCGCAGGGCGGCGCGGCGGCGCACTGTCGAAATTACCGAACGAACTCCTTCGGGGTGCAGGCGGTTCGCCTGCCGAGGGTTTGCGCAGGCGAGCCGCTTGCACCCCGAAAGTGCCGAACAAACTCGGTGCGTGTGCCTCAGCCGAATTACCGAACGAACTCGACGCGATCTGATCGAGGCGCGGCGCGGCGTGGGACGCGCAGCCGCCTCGGGGACCAACCTCGGCGCACTCGTCGCCAACAGCGCCGCGACCAGTACCGTCAACATGTACACCTCGGAACTGAGACGGAGGACGAAAATCAACCCGCAAGACTACCAGCGGCGCGTACGTTGTGGGGAGTGCAGAATCGGAGGAAAAAGTGCCGGAGTCAGATGGGTTGCCGACGAAGCCGCGCAGTTTTCCGTTGACGGAGCAGTGCGGCAGGGGTGCAAGGTGGTGGCGGTGGTCGGTTGACCGGACGTTTTCGGAGCGAAAAAGGGGTGATCGGAGATTGATCCCGGGGAAATGTGCGATGTCGCCTTTATTTCCTTGGGGTGGGGAACTAGAACAGCCCTTCGTTCCGGCCCTTTGACGCCATCGATGACAACCTGTAACATAGCGTCATCTCGAGCGGCCTTCTCTTCATCTATCGAGGCTCCGCCGGCCGTGTCCCGATCCACCCTCATCAAGCCGACCCACAAGGCGATTCAGCGCTACTATCAAGCGCTGGCAAGCTACAGCGAGCATCACGTCAAGCACGAAGGCGCTGCTGGAGACGGCCTTTCAGCGTTTGCTCGCCGACACCGCCGCGCCGCACGGCTGGACGCTCATCCCCAAGCAGAAGCTCAAGGTCGGCAAGAAGAACATCTTTCCCGACGGCACGCTGCGCGACCTGTTCATCGCCGCCGCGGCTTCTGGGAGGCCAAGGACACCGACGACGACCTGGATGCGGAGATCAGCAAGAAGCTCGCCAAGGGCTATCCGACCAGCAACATCATCTTCGAGGACACCCGCCGCGCCGTCCTCTACCAGGGTGGCACCGAACGCTATCGCTTCGACCTGACCGACACCAGGCAGCTCGCCGCCCTTCTCAACGAGTTCTACGCCTGGACCGAGCCGGAGATTGAGAACTTCCACCAGGCGGTGGAGGAGTTCAAGAGCCGGGTGCCGGAGTTGGCCGCAGGGACTGGTCGAGATCCTGACGGCCGCACACAAGAAGAACAAGGAGTTCCAGGCCGCGTTCGACGGCTTTTTCACCGTCTGCCAGCAGACGCTCAACCCGAACATCAGCCGGGCCGCCGTCGATGAGATGCTGGTGCAGCACCTGCTGACCGAACGGCTCTTCCGCAAGATTTTCGACAACCCGGAGTTCACCGCCGCAACGTCATCGCCGCCGAGGTCGAGAAGGTCATCGACGCCCTGGTCAGCCTCAGCTTCAACCGCGACGGTTCCTCAAGTCGCTGGACCGCTTCTACCGCGCCATCGAGGACGGCCGCCCACACGCTGGAGGATTTCAGCGAGAAGCAGCACTTCCTCAACACGGTCTACGAGCGTTTCTTCCAGGGCTACTCGGTCAAGGTCGCCGACACCGTGAACCTTCCGCCAAATGAGGCTCTCTTGGTGATGGAGTATCGCGCGATGACTTCGGTCCGAATCTGCGCAGCTTGAAGGACGGGATACCATGAGCCCATGCGGCCTGTCGGAGGCTTTGCGTCCCTATTTGCCGGCCAACCGTGCGCCTCTTCTTGAAGAATCCCTCCGGGAGGTGGAGGATCTTCCAGGCGTCGGGAAATGGATACCTCCTGGGCCGTTCATCCAAAGGATGATCCCAAGGGAGGTGCTGTGGGGCTTCCCATTCACATTCCTCAAGGACATCCCTTCGCTCGATCCGTTGCGGAAGAAAATCGGCACATGCATTGGCGACGGTAAAAGGCCCGACCCCACGAACTGTGCGGAAGTTAGCGCCGCGGCGTTGGCGAAGGCTCTCGGTGCTTGCCAACTTGAGCGCATCAAGGAAACGAACAAGCTGACACCCGATTTCCGTGTCTGGTGGGAGAAGCACTTGGTCGAGATGGAGGTCACAAGAGCGGATCGGAAGAGAAGTGAAGTGGAGCGCACCGTGGCAGCCGACCGTCTCAGAGATCAGGTCCGATGCTTCGGGCGCTCGTGTGACATCGTCATTCATGTCGCGGACATTCCGAGCGAAGAAGACCGGCAGCAGATTCTCCAAGCAGCGCGCGAATTGGAGGCAGGCAGGCAGGTTGAAAACCCAGGCAAATGGCGTGTGCGTGCAGAAACGCCGCGCCGCGACGGAAACTATCACGTCGCTGGGGGACAGTCGGACGCCGCGCCAGCGTGGTGGCCGGAGGAGGAGGTTGCCGCATTTTCTCACTTGAACAGCTCGTCGGAGGACCAGACCACAACAAGGTCCATCCCCAGGTGCGGCTCCAGATTGGGACGCCCCTAGGCGCTTACATGAACCCTGTCGCGAAAAAGGCCGACCACTTCCAAGGCTCAGACAGTACACCGTTTCTAATCGCGGTCGACGCAATGGTGCTTCCGGGGGCCTTCGAGCTCTTCCCTCGTGAGTTGCCTCAGTATTTCTCCGCTTGGCCACGTGTCTCAGGTGTATTGCTGGTTCACGGACCTGCGCATATTGGAATCCAAATCGGCTGGATGTGGCGGTTGATCGCAAACCCTTGTGCTCGCAACGCTCTGCCGGATAGCTTGCTCGCGAAGGTGCGCCCTGGCGCGAGCACGAAGGCTTACGACTTAATCACCCAGTGAGGGATCTCTACATTTGTTTTTCAGATGCACCATCCCGGCTACCGCACGAAGTTCGCCGACAATCTCAAGCGCGAGCTGCCGCGCATCCCGTTCGCGCCGGACTTCCACGCCTTCGCGAATTACGGCAAGGCACTGGCCGGGTGGCACCTGGATTACGAAAAGCTCGAACCGTATCCCGCTGAAGTGGATCGAAACCGAAGGCGTGCCGCTGTCGTACCGCGTCGAGGACAAGATGCGGCTCAGCAAGGACAAGACGGCCCTGCGCGTCAACCCGTCGCTGACGCTGGCCGGCATCCCGCCGGAGGCGTTCCAGTACCGCCTCGGCAACCGCAGCGCCCTGGAATGGGTGATCGACCAGTACCAGGTCAGCGAGGACAAACGCAGCGGCATCCGCTCCGATCCCAACCGCGCCGACGATGAGGAGTACATCGTCCGGCTGGTCGGCCAGGTGGTGCAGGTGAGCCTGGAGACGGTGCGGATCGTGGCCGGAGTTTGCCGGCGAAGTACACCGTGTGACAAGCGGCTCCTGCTAACGGGTGCATTCCCGTTATTGCAGTGAACAACCGTTCCAACGGCCGGAATTACTGCTACATCCGAAGTCCTGGATAGTTCAAGGAGTTGAAATCGCCCGGTATCCAGCGGGAAGCGCGCAATAACGGGAATGCACCCCCTGCTAACGTGGTACAGCGTCGCAGTGGCCGTTAACATATGCGATTGGGCGAATATTGGTGAAGTCATGGCCGTCACTGTCGCTGTAAAACCGGAACTCATTCGCTGGGCGGTTGAGCGTTCCGGTCTACCGTTCGACGAATTGAGGGGGAAATTCCCTCATCTCGACGAGTGGCAAAGGGGTGAAAAGCAACCCACGCTGACGCAACTCGAGGCTTTCGCAAAACGGACCATGACTCCATTCGGGTTTCTGTTTCTGTCGGAACCGCCGGAGGAAACGCTGCCTCTGCCAGACTTCCGAACGGTGGGGGACCGGCCGGTCCGCCGCCCGAACCCAAACCTGTTAGACACGATTCACGAGATGCAGCGGCGCCAGCATTGGATGCGCGATTACCTAATAGAGCAAGCTCAGGAAGAATTAGGATTCGTCGCGTCTGTGAAAAAGCACGGCTCCATTGACACACTCGTAATGCAGATTCGCACAACTCTCGGCCTCGATGCCGATTGGGCCGAGCGGTCTGCGACGTGGGAGGATGCACTGCGGACGTTCAGGGACGCCATCGAGTCAATCGGCATCCTTGTTTCGACGAGCGGCGTTGTCGGACTGAACAACAATCGAGCACTCGACCCCGAAGAATTCCGTGGATTCGTGCTTTGCGATCCATACGTGCCGCTGATCTTCATCAACGGTGCCGATGCCAAATCGGCGCAGATGTTCACCCTGGCACATGAACTCGTACACATCTGGTTGGGCAGGGATGGTATCTTCAACCTCATCAATACTCTTCCCGCCGGGGATGAAACGGAGACGTATTGCAACCGAGTGGCGGCAGAGTTTCTGATCCCCGCGGATAAGCTCCGTGCCATTTGGCCGGAAGCGAACGGAACCGACAAGCCCTTTCAGACAATATCCCGTTCGTTCAAAGTCAGCCCTGTTGTTGCGGCACGTCGAGCGCTGGATCTGGGCATGATCGGCAAAGAGGAGTTTTTTTCTTTTTATCGCCATCAACAAGCGGAGTGGACAGCTAAAAGGGCGAATACAAAAGAGAATTCGCGCGGAGGCAATTTTTATGCGACCCAAAATGTGCGCCTCGGCCGGAGGTTTGCGAATGCCGTTGTCCAGGCTCTCCGCGAGGGCCACCTGCTGTATCGCGATGCCTTTCAACTAACAGGCCTCAAGGGCGAAACATTCAAACGCTTCGCCACCCGCCTTACCGCACCGACGGAAGGGGGCACTTCGTGAATCGATTCGTGCTGGATGCAAACGTGTTCATTGAAGCGCATCAGCGATATTACCCGTTCGATATTTGTCCCGGCTTTTGGAAAGCATTAGTCGTCCAACACGAGACAAAACGGGTTTTCAGCATCGACCGGGTGAAAAAGGAGATTGAAGACGGAGGTGATGAACTGGAGCACGGGGCCAACGAGTCGGTGCCCGGAACATTCTTCAAGAAAACTGCCGACCAAGCCGTCATTAGCTGGTTCAGAAACATGGTTCAATGGGTATCCAACGAGCCTCAATACAATGCGGAGGCCAAGGCAGAATTTGCCAACGTCGCTGACGGTTGGCTTGTCGCTTACGCCAAGGCGAATGAACTCATCGTGGTGACCCAAGAAGTTCACAAACCAAAGATCCAGTGGAAAGTTCCGATCCCCAATCTGTGCGTACAATTTGCCGTTGATTACATGAACACGTTTGACATGCTCCGAGAACTCGGGATTAAACTTGTATTGGGAAAACGCGGGTCATCATGACAACACAGTCCGGGCCGGCGACGCCACGTGGCCGCTCCGCGGAGTGAGAAAGAACCCAGCGCGTTGGATGCACACCTAGCGGCCTTCACTTCGGCTGCGTCGGGCGCCACTTCGCGATCACCGCCAGCCCCGTCTTCAGCCGCTCCGGATCGGTCGGCGCCGCCGCTCCAGAAGTTGGCCGCCGGGTACGATTTGTATAGCTCCGACACCCAACCGAACGCCTGAACCACCTCCGACTGATACTGCTGATCGTCCTTGAAGCGCTCCAGCATCGCGGCCAACGCTGGCAGTGCGTGCTTGTCTTTGATGCGCGACAGGCCGCGTGCCAACTGAATGCCCTGGTCCTTGTCGTATGTGCCCTTCGTCGCCTCGATCAACACATCGAGACCGCGACGGTCCTCTGTCTGGGCCAGGGCCGTTAGCATCTCCTGGCGCACGGCGGCGTCCTTTTCCGCCTTGATCGCGGCGAGCAGGCCGAGGACCGTTTCGGCGCTCGGCTGCCAGCAGAGGGCGAACGCGGACCACTTGCGCACGGCGGCGTCCGGTTCCTTCAGCTTGGCGACCAACACCGGCAGGACGGCCGGCACTTTCTCCAGGGCGAGCCAGCGGGCCGCCCACTCCGCGGCTCGATCGTTGTGCGTTCGCAGGTGGTCGAGCAGGATGACGGAGAAATCCTTGTGCCCGGCCTGGAGGGCGATGCGCGCGGCGGCGAGCACGGCACTCTCGGGGCCTTCAAGGAACAGCGCGGCCAGCAGTTTCTGGTCGGCCGGAGCGGCGCTCTCCGCCAGCCGTTGGCACGCTTCGCACCCAACGCCGCACACGTTGACGTCGAGCATTTCCCAGAAAGCGGCGCGGCGGAGGTTCTCCGAACCGATCGGCTCCGTCTTCATCTGTTCCGTGGCCTGGTGGCGCTCCCGGGCGAAGCGGTCGAAGTGCCAATCGTGGGCGATCAGGGCGAGGACCTTCACCCGATCCGCCGTGGACAATTTACCGCCAAACAGCACCGCGGAACGCACGCGCGGGGTCGGCGGCAGGTAGCGGCTGCCGCCTTCCAGGTTGGAATCGCGCCTCAGTTTGTGGGCGAGCTGTTCAGCCAGCTTGATCTGGCGGTCGCGCAGTACACCGGAGCCGAGCCAGGTGCGAAAGGCGACGGCGAACGCGGCGACGTCTTTCTTCTCCAGCGCCCGCAGCAACTCGGGAGGGAAAGCGTCCGGCGGGCGCTTGAAGTTCGCCGGCACTTCCGGCCAGTGCCGAGCGTCCGGTTGGTCCTTTGTCCGCGGCATCCAGCATCCCGTGGCGGCATCCCAGGCGAGACCGTCACGCGTCTTGTCCCACCAGACGTGCCACGACCGCGACCAGGCGTGCAGGGAGGCCGGCTTCTCGTCCTTCGGTTCCATCAGCGGCAGTGGCGGAGGAGCTTTCACGCCAGGACTTGTGATGGGTGCGCAGCTTCTTGATGGCTGCGTCGCGCACCTTCCGGTCCTGCGCTTCCAGCAGGTTCGCCAGCGCGGGAACGTCGCGATCCAGATCGCGCACCACGAGGACGAAGCGGACGTAGGCGATCCGTTCCGCGTCCTTGCCGATGAAGGTTTCCAGCTTCTCGGGAAAAAGAGACGCCGTCAGCAGCTGTGCGTACAGCCCTGGTTCTTCAGGCGCGGTGCGGCCGATCTCGTCGAGGACCAACTTCATCGTCACGGGGGTGTCCTCGAAGAACTTTCCGGTCGTCTGCGCGGGGACGCCGAGCGTTCGCACCTGATCGCCTTCGATGGGCCAGACGGTCGGTACGCTGGGTTCTCCCATGCGCTTCAATTGCAGAGTGGGTTCCCAGGATGGGGGCGGCTGGTACGGTATCAACAAGATGGCCTGCTGACCCGGTTTGAGCATTTTCGCGGGGATCAGCAAGGTTTGCCGGGTGTCGAAGCCTTTGAGGACTTCACGCACGAGGACGCGCTGCTGTCCCTTCGGCGGTGGAAACGCCTCGGCGTCGCGGGCCCCCTCCGCCTGAACCAGGGCCGCGACCTGGGCATTTTCGACGTGCCAGTCCACACCGGGAACGGAGTCGGCCGCGGCACGTTCCGGCCAACCGCCGAGCAGACAGAAGGCGAACGGCGCAAGAGCCAGAAGCAGCGAAGGACTGGCGTGTCGAATTGCGGTCATCGGACGGACCTCTGGTGACCGGATAGATGTTTCCCCTATTGTATCTATGTGGTGCGGCCTTCGTCGTTGGGCAGGCGGCTCGCCTGTTCGGGATGCAGGCAAGCTGCCTACCCCACAAGAAGATTCCGTCCGTTCTCACTTGAGTTGTTGACAAGACCTTCACCGGCCCCTCATAATGCGTGTCCCGTTGCTGGCAGGGAGCGCTACTGATGAGACCGGAAGGAGAGTCGGTCGCGCGGCACCGAAGGGCACGACCCTCATGCAAAACGGCAACAGCGTGATCATGAACAACCACAAGCTGAAGGTCTTCAGCGGCCGGGCCAACATCCCGCTGGCCGAGAAGATCGCTCGGTATCTCGGCGATGCACCGGGCCGAGTCACGCTCGCCAACTTTCCCGACGGCGAGCTGTCGGTGCGCATCGACGAAGACGTTCGCGGCCGGGACATCTACGTCGTCCAGCCGACCTGCCCGCCGGTCAACGAAAACCTGATGGAACTGCTCATCCTGCTCGACGCCTTCAAGCGGTCCAGTGCCACGCGCATCACGGCCGTGATGCCCTATTACGGTTACGCCCGCCAGGACCGCAAGGACGTCGGCCGGGTGCCGATCACGGCCAAGCTCGTCGCCGACCTGCTCGAACCGCCGGTGCCGCCCGCGTGTCTGGCCCTCGATCTACACGCGGCCCAGATCCAGGGCTTCTTCGACATCCCCGTCGATCACCTCTACGCCAGCCCGGTCATCTGCGAGTACGTCCGGTCGCTGAACATCCCGCAGAAGGAGTTCATCGTCCTCAGCCCGGACGAGGGGAGCATCAAGAAGGCGCTGGCGTACCAGAAGCGGTTGGGCGGAGCGATCGCCGTGGTGGACAAACGACGATCGAGCGCCACGGACGTGAAACAGGCCCACTTGATCGGCCCTTCGCTGGAAGGCAAGACAGTGGTGGTGTTCGACGACATGATCTCGACGGCCGGCACCCTCGTCGGCGCGGCACACGTCGCCAAGTCTCACGGGGCGAAGGAGATCTACGCCTGCGCCACGCACGGCCTCCTTTGTGGCCAGGCGATCCAGCGTCTGCGTGACGCGCCGCTCAAGCAGATCGTGGTGACCGACAGCATTCCCGTACCGCCGGAGAAGCAGCTGCCGAACCTGCTGGTCCTCAGCGTCGGCGCCGCTGCTGGCGGAGGCGATCAAGCGCATCCACCTCAATGAATCGGTGAGCAAGTTGTTCGAGTGAGAGGACGCTTCTGGGTAGAGTTGCGGAATGTAGAATCACCCTCCTTCCGTTGCCACCGGGAAAGTGATCGGTCGGCGATCGCGCTGGGAACGAAAGATCGCCGTGAACATGGCCACGACCGTCCGCCCCTCTACACCCGACACCAGCGGCGGCCGATCTTCCCGGATGGCGCAGAAAATCCTGGATTTGCAGGGCATGGTAGTGCTGGGTGGCATTGATTTGGGCGAAGCGCGTGCGATCCTCCGCCTGGAACTGTGCCAGCAGGTGCTCTTCACCGGGTATCGTCCACACATCGTTCAGCGGCGGCTCGGCGATGTCGGACACTCCCGCTACAAACGTCGCCCCACGGTCCGTCTCCACTCCCACTGAGCGCCGCTTGTGCCGTGAATATGGACCTTGGTGTAGATGCCCGGCCGCTGCGACAGGCTGGTCACGATCGCGCCGAGGCCGCCGTTCTTGAAGCGGATCGTGGCCACCGCGGTATCCTCGACCTCGACCGTGCGGGTGATTGAGGTTGGCCCAGTAGCCGCTGATTTCGTCGATGTCGCCCATCAACCACTGCAAGAGATCGAGTTGATGCGGCGACTGATTGACCAGGACGCCGCCGCCCTCGGTGGTCCATTTGCCGCGCCAGGGATCGGACTGATAGTAGGCGGGATCGCGCCAGCTATACATCGTGAACACGCCGAGGGCGGGCCGGCCGATCTTGCCTGCGTCGATGGCAGCCTTCATGCGCAGCACCGGTTCGTACAGCCGCCGCTGACTGACCACGCCGAGTTTGATCCCGGTACGGCGGGCCGCGGCAAGCATGGCGTCGCAATCGGCGAGACTGGCAGCCAACGGCTTTTCGACCAGCACGTGCGTGCCGGCCTCCGCCGCCTGGATCGCCGACTCGGCGTGCAGAGGATGCGGCGTGCAAATCACGACGGCTTCGGCTGAAGCGACGCGCAGCAAGGTTGCGACGATCGGCGAAGCCGCGGAACGCCGAAGCGTGCGGCGAACGCCGAAGCCCGTTCCGGACTGCTGTCGCACACGGCGACGAAGGCCGACTCGGGCAGGCTGCTCAGGGCCGCTGCATGGATCTGGCCGACCTTGCCGCAGCCGATCAGGGCGGTACGAACGGGTTTCATGGGGTATGTACCTCGCCGGGCAACATCTCGCGGCCAGTGTACGGCGAGTGGACAACGTTTGACAGTCTTGTGCAGCGCGACCGACTCTCCCCGAGCCAGGCCGAAGGTTTTCTTCGCTCATTCCTCTTGACCAGCCGCGTTCCGCCCACTACGGTAATCCTTCTGTGGATCGGCGATTCACGCCGGGGAGCCGTCCGCCAGGAACCAACGACGGAAGCGATTGAACCGATGCCGACTATCAACCAGCTCGTCAAGAAGCCGCGCGTGCCGCAACACAGCCGGCCGAAACATCCGGCCCTGCACGGCTGCCCCCAGAAGAAAGGCGTCTGCTTGCAGGTCAAGATCATGACGCCGAAGAAGCCGAACTCGGCGCTCCGCAAGGTGGCCCGCGTGCGTCTCTCGAACGGCGTCGAGGTGACGGCCTACATTCCCGGTGAGGGCCACAACCTTCAGGAACACTCGATCGTTCTGGTCCGCGGCGGCCGTGTCCGCGACCTGCCCGGCGTCCGCTACCACATCATCCGCGGCGTCCTCGACGCCCAGGGTGTCGCCGATCGCAAGCAGGCCCGTTCCAAGTACGGTGCCAAGCGCGAAGGTAAGTAAGGCCGCGGCCGGCCTTTCCTTACACTACCTTCTCTCCTATGGAGGGGCGAAGGTGGTGTGAGGGAAAGTCGTGCCACATCGGGAGACTGCCGATGCCGAATGGCGTTGGACAGGAAGTGTACTTGACCCTCGATTTCGCCTGCTGTCGCTGCGGGGGTCCGGTGAGTGTGATAGTCAAGTGTCAGAGCCAGGGAGGTGGGGTCGAGTCAGACAATGAGACGCCGGTGGCGTCCACGTCTGTACCCTGTCCTAACTGCGGACAGATCAACCAGTTGTTCTTCGAACCGACCGGCTGCATCCGAGCCGTGAAGCCGTACCGCTGCTTCCGGCCGCTGCCTGTGCCGTCGGTCAACTAGGGATTGCACGAGAATGGCAAAACGAACCGCAAGCGCCGAAACCTTGAAGCCGGACCCGCGCTACCACTCCGTCCTGGCCAGCAAGTTCACCAACTGCCTGATGTGGGGCGGCAAGAAAGCCACCGCTCAGCGGATCTTCTACGGCGCGCTGGACCAGATCAAGAAGCGCATGCCCGACCTTAACCCGATCGACGTGTTCACCCAGGCGGTCGAGAACGTCAAGCCGACCGTGGAAGTGCGCTCCAAGCGCGTCGGCGGGGCCACCTACCAGGTGCCGATGCAGGTCAACCGCATCCGCCAGCAGAGCCTGGCGATCCGCTGGTTGATCGGCGCTGCGCGCAGCAAGGCCGGCCGGCCGATGTTCCTCCGCCTCGCCGACGAACTCATGGCCGCCTACCGCCGTGAGGGTGAGGCCATGACCAAGCGCGAAAACACCATCAAGATGGCCGATGCCAACAAGGCGTTCTCACACTTCGCCTGGTAATTTGCGTGTGGCCGTTGATGGGCCTGCGCACGGCTCGGCAACGTGCTCAGTTACCACTCCGCAGACACGTTTAGCAAGCCGCGTAAGGCGAGCGGCGAAAAAGGCAGCAGATACACGGAGTGTGCCTGCTCCTTTGGGTAAGACATTTACTACCGCTCACCTGATGCGTTCGCGCAGCTGCTTACCGCCGTCACCTGTCTGAAACCTTTGTCTGTAGACAATTCTCGTCTGGGTCTCCCGGCGGGGCCTCGTACACGCTACCGAACTCTGGCGGCAGACTCGCCGGATGGTAGCTGAGGACGAAGACGATGTTCACCGAAAAACCACTGGCTTCGCAGGTCGCCTGGGTGACAGGATCCTCGCGCGGGTTGGGGCGAGTCATCGCCACGCAGCTCTGCCGGTTGGGGGCGCAAGTGGCGGTGCCTGGCACTCGTGCCGACTCGCCGAAATCGTTTGGCGAAGGCGAGTCGATGGAACAGGTTGCACGGGACGTCGCGCAGGAGGCCGGCGGCAACACCATGCCGATCTGGGGCGACGTGACCGACGAAGCCGAGGTCCAGCGCATGGCGAAAGCCATCCGCGGCCAGTGCGGGCGCATCGACATTCTCGTGACCAACGCCGGCGGCGACATTGGGGCCGGCGGCACGGGCGTCGGTCGTGGCGGCCGCCCCAGCCCCGACGACTGCATCGGCATTCCCCTGGCCGACATCAAGGCGGTCATGGATCGAAACCTGCTGTCCTGCATCCTGTGTTGTCGAGAGGCGGCGCCGGAAATGATGGCTCGCAAGAGCGGCCGGATCATCACCATCGGCTCGATCGCCGGCACTTTCGGCCGCGACGACGGGTCGATCTATTCCGTGGCCAAGGCGGCAGTCCACGAATACACCCGCTGCCTGGCCGTGCAGCTCCGCGCTTCCAACGTCCCAGTCAACTGCGTGGCGCCGGGCGGCACGGTCACCAATCGCTTCATGGTGATCCACGACGTCGAGACGGCGAAACTGATCGAAGAGGGAACGCTGAACCGCTACGGCCGGCCGCATGAGATCGCTTCCGTCGTGGCCTTCCTGGCCTCCGAGGCTGGTCGCTTCATCAGCGGGCAGGTAATCCGCGTCGATGGCGGTTCGCAGACATGGACGGCGTGAGAGGTTAGATGACGCGCCAGAAAAGAAAAGACCCTTGCTGGCGCGTCGGGCTCACCAGAGTTCATCACTTCACCACTGCCGGAGCGATGCCGTCCCGGGTCACAAGGAACGGGTTCGGCGTGATCGCATAAGCCGAGGCGGCGTGATCCTTCTTCAAGCGGCGATGGATGCGCTGCTTTAACTCGCGCCGGTTCGAGTAGAGAACCAGCCGATCCCGACAGGGGATGCCGACCATGAAGGGACTGCCCAGCGGGCCGGAGAAGAGCTGGTGCAGGTCCGGGTGGAGCAACCGGCTCGACGCCAGTTTGTCTTCGGTCTCCACCACGATGACGCGCCCCGAATCCTTGACGCGGGCTCCCATCAGCTGCTTCGGCCAGCGCAGTGTGGTGAGATTCGCCATTGCCTGTTCGTGCAGGATGTCGGGGGTCAGCCCCCAGCGGTCCACGTCCCAACCGGTCACGAAGCGAAACAGGTTCTTGCTGCGGATGGCGTAAACGATGAGCACATCCGCCAGCCAATCGCGCGTCTGCAAGTGTTTCGTCGGGCCGTCGCTATCCACATAATCGCGATGCTTCAGGACCGGCACGATCGACGTGCGGACTTCCTCCCAGACCTCGTGCCCGAGGTCGGCCATCGCGGATTGACCGAGCGAATCGACGAACCGTTTGATGATCTGATCGCGGCGCGTCGGCGAGGAGCGGACCTCGCGGATCAAGTTGCTCAGGTAGACCACCTGATTTTTTCCCTTGATCTTGTCGGCGTCGAACTCGAACTCTTGATCGGGGTGCTTCAGACGGAGCTGGGCCAGCAGCTCGTTGGCCACTTGCCGCTGGAACAACTGGTCTTCACGGGTGATCTGAAGGCTCGCCATCAACTGGTGGAACAGCGGGTTCCAGGCGTCGCGCTCCGCCGTGGGCACCTGGCTGCTGGCAAACAACACAACGTCGCCGCCGGCCACGATCCAGTAATGGCCGCCCTCACCCTCCTTCGTCATGTCGGCGATCAGGCCGTAATGGCGCAGCGTGGGATCGGGCGCAGGTTCTCGGCCGCGGACTGCTGCAGGGCCTGCTGCATCAGCATGGGCAGGTCTTCCTGGAGACGCTCCGTGTCCACACTCATGGGCATGATGGAGATCCACAAACCCACGTCGTCGCGCTCATGCGGCCCGAAACCGCACGAATTGCCGTCCTTTTCCACGACCTGGTCCCAGTGGGCCGGGTATTCGAGCCGGTAAACGGAGTGAGGCTGGAGGAACGTTTTCAGAGGAGTCGGAAACATGAGCTATACCGCTTTGCGATGGATCATGGCCCGAGCCGGATCAACAGCGGTTTCCGAACCGCGGCCATGAGAGGCGCTCATTGGGTATCATATACCAACGCGTCCGGATGGTCGCGGCTCAAATCGGCACTTTCGCACGCAACGACAAGGAATTGGTCGGTGAGTCACCGGCGCAGTTAGGGGAATTGTTGCGGGAGTTGCGGCGCCAGTGGTTGCGGTGGTAGGGGCGTGGCGGTAAACTGCCGTAGCAGCCGGGCGACGGCGAGCGGAAATCCCTCGATTCCGCACGTGGGAGTCCGCAGGATTTCGTAAGGAGGTTCCCTTGTCCACTTCGCGCTTGGCCCTGTTTACCGTTGCACTGCTCGGCCCTATGGCATCCGGCCAACCTTCTGCGGTCGGCGTGGCCACCGCCGGCCCGGCGAGCGCCCAGCCCACTTTGCCGCCGGGGGCTCGCCTGCGCTTGGGGACGTTGGCTTTCCGCCATACCGGCCCGTATCACGCCCGCCTCCGTTTTCCGGCGGACGGTCAGACGTTGCTCTCGTGCGACGGGGCCGGCGTTATTCTCTGGGACCTCAAGACCGGCGAAAAGCTGCGGACCTACAAGCAAGGCTGGCTCTTCGCCGTCTCTCCCAACGGCAAGACCCTGGCTTTGCTCGGGACCATCAACACAATTCACCTCGTTGACCTGGCGAGCGGCAAGGAATTGTGCGTGGTGGACGCCAAGGACTGGATTCGCAGCGCTGCTTTTTCCCCCGACAGCGAAACGTTGTATACCGGCGGCGACGAGTATACCATTCGCGCCTGGCGGACGGCTGACGGCAAGGCACTCCGTCAATTCAACAAGGCTTGGGGGTCCGTGGGATGGATCTCCGTGTCCGCGGACGGCAAGACCTGCTGTTGCCTGGCCGACGTATTGCCCTGCAATGTTCAGGTTTTCGACACCGCCACCGGAAAGGCGCTCCACATGCTGCGCGACGTTTACACAGCTACCGCGACACCCGACGGTAAGACGGTGGTTGCGGCGCGGGGCACGGATGTCATTGTTTGGGACCCGGCTACCGGCAAGGAACGCAAGCGCTTCAAGGGCGACAAACTGGGCGTTAATGTTTTGGCCATCTCCCCCGACGGCAACACGCTGGCCCTGGCCGGCACCGATGAGACCTTGCGTCTCCTCGATTTGTCCAGGGACAAGGAAGGCAAGGTGCTGCGGGAAGTGAGCGGCCCCGTGTATGCGCTGGCTTTTTCCGGCGACGGCACGACCCTGGCCGCCGCCGGTTGGGGCGGCATCATTCGCCTTTGGGATTGGCGTTCCGGTAAAGAGCTTTTCGACGACGGCCATCGAGGCGCGGTCGTGTCGCTGGCTTTTTCGCCGGACTGCAACACCGTGATCTCCCGCGGCATGGACTACACGGTCCGCTATTGGGATTTGACCACGGGAACGGAAACACGCCGGTTCGATAGCTCCGAAGGGGGGAATCAGGGTTAGGCGCACTTTTCCATTTTCCACGCCCTCGATAACCACTCCCTGCTGCGCAGCACGGCGACCGGTCTGGGCATCCTGGACTTGAAAACGGGCAAGGAACGCTCCCTTACGAACCTACCGAAGGGTTTCCCCGCCGCGGTTTCTGCCGACGGCAAGAGCATCGTCACGTACCAATTGCAGGGAGTTTGGTCGGAAAAAACGTCCGCCATCACCTACACGCTGTGGGATCGAGTGAGGGGCGAGAAAATCCGGGAGTTCACTCACGCGTTCAAGGATCTCCCGCCGGCAGCTGATGCGGGAGCATCGCCCGCGGCGGTCGCCATCGCTCCGGACGGCAAGACCATTGCCACGTCCTGGGTCTACCTCCGTCACGCGCCAATGTACGTGATAAGAGTGGGCCACGGCGTCAGCGTCTGGGACGTCGCCACTGGCAAGGAACGCCAGATCGACACCGCGCTGGCCAACAACCTGATTTTTCTCGACGACGGCAAGACTCTCGTCTGCGCGGATGGCGAAACGGGGTTCCCACGCCAGGACGCCGATCGCGGCAAGAACATGATGGAACTCTGGGACGTCGCCACCGGCAAGAAACTCCGCGCGTTGCAGGGACCTGCGAAATGGGGCGGCGTTCTCGCATTTTCTCCGGACGGCAAGCTCTTCGCCAGCGCCGGCGGTCGTGCCGTTGACCTCTGGCGAACCGCCACCGGCGAACGAATCAAGCAATTCCGCGGTCATCGTAGCCAGGTCGAGTGTCTGGTTTTTTCCCCCGACGGCCGCATGCTCGCCTCCGGCAGCCGGGACACGACTATATTGCTGTGGGAAGTTCTTCATTTGCGCTAACCTGGATTGCGGACCATCCGACACCAGCCTGACGCGCAAGCGAAGGTCTGAGAAGTAGTTACCTTCGCTTGCGCGTCAGGCTGGGTGTGAGCCGCAGGTGTGGACGGCTCAGTCTCAAACGGTGCGGTGGTCTGGCCACACCCAGGCCACTTAATCCTACCCGTGCGGGGCCGTCCCCGTGCGGAAACGCTTGCTCGAAGCTCCCGGAAGGGAGCCTATGCAGCCAGCAGCGGTCGGCAACGGCCGCTGACGGAGGGGCCAGGCAAGCGTAGCTCGGGAGGGGTCACGTTTCGGCCGGGTCGGTAGGCCACGCTCTCCAGCCTGCCGAAGCCTCGCGGAAGAGGGATCGCCCTTTTCCCCGCGCAGCGTCTGCGACGGTTTGGCGCTGCGAACCGACACGGTGACTGGTGATCTCGCCTGGGCACAACGGCTGACCACACTGACCGGTGAAAGTCCCACGCCGTCCCGGCTCACGCCGGGTAAGCCGGACCCATAAGCACTGCGAAACGGTCCGGGCACGCGGCGGTGCGAACGTCTCTCCCCAACGAGACGCCGCTTCAGGGATGGCAGCATCTCCAGAGTAGCCCGCCCAGGGGCGAAAGGAGGTTCCGTGTTCGCGGAGGCACACGCCCGCAGGACCATGAGGACAGTTAGTCCCCTCGGGACGGCACGATGACCGCTCGGCCCTCTTCCGAAACCCGCTGGGCTGGCTAAGAAACATCCTCCACGGGCCTGTAGGCCGAACGCCTCCAGGGTCTCGGTTTCATGGGGTTCCATCGGAAAGGGCCTAGCGTGGCCAAGATCAAGCACCATTCGTTGACGGGACGGATCACCCTGCCCCTGCTGCACCGCGCCTTCCGCAACGTCCGGCGGAATCGGGGGGCGGCGGGAATGGACAAGGTGAGCATCGCGGCCTTCGAGATCAATCTTGAAGACAACCTGCTCGCCCTGATGCGCCGCCTGAAGGACGGGTCTTATCAACCCCTCCCCTTGCGTCGTGTCCATATTCCCAAGGGGCCGGGCCAGACGCGTCCGCTGGGGATCCCCGCCGTCCGCGACCGGGTGGCCCAGGAGGTGGTTCGCCTCCTCCTGAGCCCGCTCTTCGAGCGGCTGTTTCACGAGGATTCGTATGGGTTCAGGCCGGGCCGCAACTGCCATAGGGCCGTGCGCAAAGTCCTGGAACTCCATCAGCAAGGGCACACCCAGGTGCTCGACGCTGACATCAAGGGGTTCTTCGACAACTTGCCGCACCCCGTCATCATGGCCGGCGTGGCCGCGGAAGTGGCCGACGGCACCATTCTCGACCTGGTCGAGCGATTTCTCAAGGCCGGGGTGATGGAGGAGGGCGTGTTCCAACCGACCACGGGCGGCACGCCTCAGGGAGGGGTCATATCCCCCTTGCTGGCCAACATCGCTCTCAACAGCCTCGACTGGCAGCTCCACGACGCTGGCTACCGCTTCGTGCGTTATGCCGACGACTTCGTGGTCCTCTGCCGGACCGCGGTTCAGGTCCAAGAGGCACACGCCTTGGTGCAACGTCATCTGACCTCCCTCGGACTCACCCTGAGTGCCGAAAAGACCAAGACGACCCAGTTCCGGGACGGCTTCGCTTTCCTGGGCTTCGCCATCTCGGCCTGGAGTGTCACGATGCGTCCCAAGTCGGTGGAGAAATTCAAGGGCAAGGTCCGCGAACTGACGCCCCGGCACCACAACCTGGACGCATCGGTCATCAAGAAACTGAACTCGGTCATTCGGGGCACGGCGAACTATTTCGCCACCTCGTTTTCCCACGTCGGCGACCTCTTTCGCGGCTTGGACCGCTGGATGCGCATGCGTCTCCGGTGTATGAAGTACCAGCGTAAAAGTCGCGCCGACAACGGGCGGTTTCGGCTGGTCTATTTCCGTCGCTTGGGTCTTTGTTCCTTGTCCGAGTTCCGGGCTGCTCCGTTGTAGGAGACCGGTTATCCTGCCCGTAAGGGGCAAGCGTCATGGCGTCGCCCGGTGCCCGAAAGGGGCACGCCGGTAAATCGGGGGAATTAACCCCCGTGCGACAACGGGGAGGGAGGGGAATGGCCCCCTCCCTTACCCACTTGTGCGGATCCTCCGTGCCGGTGTTTCATCCGGTTAGCCGCGACCCCGGAGCGTACTCGCGCAGCGGAGCGCGGGCTGCAACGCTCCGCTACGCGAGTACGCTCCGCGTCGCGGCTAACCATGTCAGATCCGGCCGCGCGGAGTATAGTCGTGTCGATTTATGGTTTCGCGCGGAAGCCAGGCAATCTGGGCAACCGCACGCGAGGACGCCGGTTCGCCAGCTTCTCTCATCCACTCCTCTTCTGCATTTTCCTCCTGCCCACGTTCTGCTTCCGCCGATGACTCGCCTGTGTCGGGTGCCGCCTTTACCGGCGCGGCCCAACCATCCGTTCGTGCGGGAGACGATGCGCATGTTCAAATCACTCGGACGCTACACCGCACGCCATCCCTGGTCGATCTGCGTCACCTGGCTGGTCGTCGGCATCTGTCTCTCCCTGGTCGCTCCCAGCTGGGACAACAAGGCCCAGGACGACGACATCCGCTTCCTCCCGGCCCGATGCGATAGTGTCCGCGGCTTTCGGCTCCTCGAACAGGCGTTTCCACACGACGTCTTCGCCAGCAACCTGATCTTCGCCGTCGAACGGACGAACGCTCCGCTTACCGGCGCCGACCTCGCCCTGGTTGATGACATCGTCGCCGACCTCAACCGGCTCAGCCAGGACGAACCGGGGTTGCACATCAATCGCGTCGTGTCCCACCGCGAACCGTTGGTCGGCTCGCGAATGCTCAGCGAGGACGCCTACTGCACGCTGATCCAGGTATCGCTCGGCACCCCATATCTGGCCCTGCAAACGCAGGCGACGGTGGACCGCGCCGATCAGGTCGCTCGCGCCTGTCTGCAAAAGGCGGGCAGCGATGCACCGACGATGTACGCCACAGGTCCGGCGGGCATCGGCCGCGATCTCGTCACCGCCAGCGCCAGCAGCCTCGACAAGACGACCGTGGCGACCATTCTGCTCGTCGTCTTCATCCTGCTGACCGTCTATCGCTCGCCGCTGCTGGCCCTGGTGCCGCTCGCCACGATCGCCGTCTCGGTCTGGGTGGCGCTGAAAATCCTGGCGCTGTGTACGCTGATTCCGGGATTCTATCTTGTGAACATCAGCCAGATTTTCGCCGTCGTGATGCTCTACGGCGCCGGGACCGATTACTGTCTGTTCCTCATCAGCCGCTACCGGGAAGAGTTAGGCAGCGGCTACAACCGAGCGCAAGCACTGGCCCGCGGTGTAGGATCGGTGGGCGGGGCTCTGGCGGCAAGTGCGGCGACGGTGATCGTCGGTCTCGGCATGATGGGCCTGGCGGAGTTCGCCAAGGTGCGCAGCGGCGGCCCGGCCATTGCCATCAGCCTTACCGTGGCGTTGGTCGCCTCCCTGACGCTGGCACCGGCGCTGCTGCGTTTGCTGGGCGGCGCGGTGTTCTGGCCGGTCGGCGTGTCGTCCTCGAACCGGCTCTCCGACGAAGGCGTGTGGGGTCGAATCAGCAAGGTCGTCGTCGCTCGGCCGATGACGATCTGGTGCGTGTGCGTGGCCCTGTTGCTCCCGCTGGCCTGGTTGGGGTTGCGGGTGAAGGCGAACTACCGGGCGACGGGCGAGTTGGCCGACACATCGAGCAGCGTGCAGGGACTGGCGGCGATTCAAAAACACTTCACGGCCGGCGAGATCGGCCCGGTGACGGTCCTGCTGGAGTCGGCCACGGACTGGGACAGCGCGCAAGGCCGCGCAGTGGTGGAGCACCTGAGCCTCGGTTTCGGCTACCTCGACACCGTCGCCGAGGTGCGCAGCCTGACGCAGCCACTGGGTAAAAAGCCGGAAATCCGAAATCCGAAATCCGAAATCCGAAATCCGAAATCCGAAGGCGACTTTTACCTTGGATCGCTACTTCCCGAGCGGGCGACGATTTTGCTGAAGCATCTGGACGAGTCCATCGCAGATTCGGGGCGTCAAGCGGCGAAACAGCATTACGAGGCGAAGATCAGCACGCCGGAGGGCGACCGATACGTCACGCGGCTCGACGTGGTTTTGAAGACCGACCCGTTCGATCCGCGTAGCGCGGCGACGCTCGAGTTGTTGCACATGTGGCTCCGAGAAAAGCTGCCGGGTGACTCGGCACATCTCGGCACCGTGCGCGCTGAAACCTACGGCGTGACGGTCAATGCGCGCGACCTGGCGATGGTGACCGAAAGCGATCGAACGCGAGTCAACCTGCTGGTTCTGGCCGGGATCTTTTTGATTCTGCTGGTCCTGGTGCGCCGGCCGTGGCTGGCGGGCTATCTCCTGGTGACCGTGCTGTTCAGCTACTACGCCGCGCTGGGGGCGACAACGCTGATGGCTCACTTCTGCCACGATCGGCCGTTGGGCGAGGTCGATTGGCGCGTGCCGTTCTTCCTGTTTACGATCCTGATCGCCGTCGGCGAGGATTACAACATCCTGCTGATGAAACGGGCGTTGCAGGAGAAAAAGCGACACGGGACGGAGGAAGGAATGCGGCGGGCTTTGGCCCGGACCGGTGGCACGATCACTTCGTGCGGCGTCATCATGGCGGGGACGTTTGCGACGCTGATGCTGGCTGGGCTGAACACGCTGATCCAGATCGGCTTCGCACTGTCGTTCGGCGTGCTCATGGACACGTTTGTCGTGCGGCCATTCCTGGTGCCGTCGTTGACGCTCTGGGTCTGGCGCCGGCAAGAAGAGAAAGAAGTGCCGGCGCGGGAGTCGCCGATCGAGATACGGCGAGCGGCGTGATGGGTTGCTGCTTGCGGCTTAGCAAGGAGTGGCTGCTAAGCCGCAAGCGGCAAGCCATCACGGTTTGGTGCAGGTGCCGGCGCCGCCCCCGCGGCCTTCTTTTCCTTGAGCAGCCGAGCGAGCTGCGACTTCTTGCGAGCTGCCAGGTTGCGATGGATGATCTGTTTGGCCGCCGCCTTGTCAAGTTTCTTGGCGGCCAGGTTGTACTCTTGCTGTAACTGTTCGATCGTCCCCTCGGCCGCCGCGGTGGTGCGCTTGATCTGCGTCTTCAACGACTTGATAACGGCGCGATTGTGCAGCCGATGCTTCTCGGACTTGCGAAGGTTCTTCTTGGCGCTGCGGGTGTGCGGCATCGATCCTCTCCAGGGGCATCTCTCGTACAAAAAGTCAATGAAAAGTGATTATAATCCTTAACACACGGATGACAAGGTGAGTGGGTACATTCCCGTTATTGCGGCGTAGGCGATTTTCGTAGCCCGACGCGTTAGTAACTGTTCGGACCGAGGTTAACCGCTTCGTGGAGGACCCAACTAACGCTCGGGCTGCCCAAAGGGTCCCTGCGAGGTACGGTCTCATCCCCGAAGTGGTCCGCCATTCCCACAACCCAGATTTCAATGGGTATTGAGTGGGTACTTTGAATATACCAGCGAGGGTTGTGTCGAAAACCGCGCTAATGCGTCGGGCTACGAAAATCGCACTCGTCTCCCGCAATAGCGGGAATGCACCCAGGCCATCAACCGGCAAATGGCTGCGGCTCAAACACCAGTACCCCGAACTTGCAGGGAAGGAATGGAAGCACTGGTGGGCCGTCACCGAGGCCGACCGGCTGCGGCTGCGGGTTGAGATCGACGCTCTCTGTGCCGACCTCCACGGCCTGGAACCGGACGACTTCGACTGGATCATGCGGGATAATCCGACCGACTCCAAGGGCTTTTACCGGGTGGATCGAAAGCTACCCTAAGGCTACCGCAAAACCGCGTGGCAGCGCTGCCGACCGGCTGGATGGTAAGGTTCACTTGTTGCCCTTCTTGCAAGGGTAACGCCTGCGACGGCTTGAGGACGCCGTTTTCGTAGGTGGCTTCGACTTCCAGTGATATAGGTGTTCTCCGCAGCAAGGTTTAAATTATTCGGCTTTGCCGCCCGAAAGAAAAGTAGGTGAGCCTTGCCAATCAACCCGGTCCAGTTTGCTCATGGTGTTTGCGACGAGTTCCTGCGCTGCCCGTTCTCAGCGTTTCCGCTCTCCGACCCGGGACTCGCTGACCAGGCCCGGAAGCTGCTGGAGCGCCCGTCGTCGCTCGACATCCCGCTGGTCCAGGGGCCGTTCGTGTCGCTCTCCGAAGCCTTCGCCAAGGGCGATTTGGTCCAGATGTTGGCAGACCAGGGCACCCTGCACCACGCCATGCCTGGGCTGATCGGCTACCCCCTCGATGTGGAAACACCAGCAGCAGGTGTTGGAGGCGGTCAAGACAGGCAACCATGTGCTGGTTTCCACAGGCACCGGACCAGGCAAAACCGAGGCGTTCCTCTACCCGATCGTGGACGACCTCCTCCGGCAGCGAGACAAGAGCATCACGTCGGGGCTAACGGCCATCCTCATCTACCCCTGAATACCCTGGCGAATGACCAACTTGACCGCTTACGGGACATGCTCGCAGGCCGGTGCCGAAGCCACCGTCGAGAGAGGAAAAGGATGAGGCGCTGCATGTCATCATCGGATTGATCGACCAGTTTTGCAGAGAGCATCTGAACGAAGAGTACGCCGTGCTGTGCCGCAAGCTGGCCGAGAAACTGGGCCGCAAGCGTCCCTCGCCTTGCTCCAAGGTAGCCCGAATGCCTGGGCGAGCGGCATCGTGCGGGCCGTGGGTGGGGTCAACTTCCTGCACGACGAGAGCCAGACGCCTTATATGCGGTCAACCGACATCGACCACTGTCTCGGCACCAGCCCAAGCAGTGGAGCGGCGAAGTTGGCGGCGATCCGCAAGATGTTCACGATGTACCAGCTTGACCCGAACTGGACCTTGCCGAGCCGTCTGGAGGACAACCCGATGGTGTGGATGCTTCAGGTCAACGGGTTCATGGTTGACGTTCGCCATGCTCCCAGGGAAGTGCAGGAGATTGCCTTCAAAAAGGGATTGATCCCGTATCTCCCTGCGGATCGTCAGCGCCCGAAATCCGACAAGAAATCCGATAACATAGGACAAGAAAATCCGATAAATCAGCGATTTCCACTTCGGAGGTTAAGCGGAGAAATGACGCGAGCGCAACAAAAATCGGCAGATAGGTCAAAACCTATCTGCCGATAAAGCGGAGAGGGAGGGATTCGAACCCTCGGTAGGATTGCTCCCACACCGGTTTTCGAGACCGGCCCGATCGGCCGCTCCGGCACCTCTCCAAACGGCTCTAGCCGTTGACTTGCTTCATCTTATGAATTGTCCAGTGAATCTTACCCCTTTCGTTTACCCCTTTCAGCAGGGGAAGCTCCATGCCAAGACACCCCACGCTCCGCAAGAAGAAGATCGGGAAAACCGTCTACTGGTTCACGAAGGTTGGTGGCGACACCTACTTCGGCAACGTCAAGGAGATCGCTTTCAAGGACGCCAAGAAGCTCTTCAACCAGCACCTTGAAAGTGTACTGGACGCCCAGCAGGACCGCAAGAGCCGAGAGTTGAGCGCCGGTGATCTGATGGACCTCTTCCTCGAAGGATCATGGGTCACCGCAGCGACCGCTCCTACAGCACCCGTAAGACGCACTGCAACCGCTTCGGAAAGTTCAAGGTCATGGGCGAGAGCGTCAAGATCAGTGACCGGCCCACTCGGAAGGTCCGAGCCTCGGACCTGGAAGCCTGGCTCGCAAGCCTGGAGAAGGAAGGACACGCACGCCAGACACGTCGGCACGCCCAGACCTCGATCAAGCACTGCTGGAACTGGGCTACGAAGCACTGTTCGGAGGGGTCGAACACACCGTAGCTTTTCTCCGACGTTCCGCCCGTTCGCCAGCGTGGAGAGGGTCTACGTCCCGCCAAAGGCCCTCGCCGAGAACGACCTCAGCACCGATGATGAGATCAAGGCACTTTTCGTCGCCGCAGAAATCGACCTCGACAAGTTTCACCGGTTCGGGCCGAAGACCGCTCGCCCCAGCAACGAGGCGGCGGTGGTTTATGTCAGCCCTCGACCCCTGCCGGCTCGTCCGGCAGGTGAAGCAGTTCCGGGAGCGACTCGGTTAGCGGGCGAACTGCTTCACCTGCCGGACAAGCCGGCAGGGGTCTCACTTCCTCACCTTTGATGCTACAGTCTCGGATATTCATGGCCAATCCTCACGACTAACTGTCAACACCGAGCGGCAAGATCCTCCGCGCTGGAGTTGCGGGCCACGTTGATTCACCAAGCGGCCTTGACGGTCACTTCAGTTCCATCGCGCCCGCGCTCTTCAGGTCGAACCGGAGCACATGGACGTGGCTGTTCTGCCCCACGGCCCAGACCAGCTTGCGGTTCGGGTCGTACATCAGGCCCATCGAGTTGTTGAAGCGTCCCCTTGCCGACGGGTCGTCGCCGGCCAGTTCCACGCCGAACCAGGCGTTCTTGCCGCAGTCGTACAGCGGCCAGAGCAGTTTGCCGTCACCGCCGCGGACGTGGGCGCCGATCAGCACCGCGTCCTGCTCGGGAAGGTAGATCGTCTCGCGCGACGGCACCGCCGCCTTGTCCTTGCCGGCGGCGTTCAGCCAGCTGCGACTCGCCCGCTCTTCAAGTCGTAGGCCAGCGACGTCGCCCTTGTTCTTGTCGGCGTTGCTGAACAGCAGCAGCCGATCGCGCCGCGAGTCGTACGCCATGCCGTGCTGGTCGGCGCTCTTGGCCGGCAGCGGCCCGGTCAGCGGCAGCGGCTTCCAGGTGCGCGTTGCGGCGTCCAGCCGCCACAGGCCCGCGCCGCTGCCGTCGCGCTTGTCGGCCCAGACGACCGCTCCCTGCGGGCGTGGCGCAGACCGTGACGACGTAGAAGTTCGGCCGGTAGGGGTTGCGCTCGCGGCTGCGCGACCATTTGCCCGGTCGTTGGGATCGAAGAAGTAGGTGTACTCGTGCGGCGCGAAGACCAGGCACTTGAGGTGAGGATCGTAGCCGGTGGACTTGTAGGTGTGGCCGGTCATCCACGGGTTGCCCTTGAAGCTCCATTCGCCGCGGACCTGGTCGTTGCTGTAGACGTACTCCAGCGGGTACTCCGGGGCGAACGGGATGGAGTAGCGGTCGGTCTTGACGTCATAGACCTGCGGGGCCGTGCCGCTGTAGGCCGAGTGGCCGCCGGAGAAGCGCAGGATCAGGTCCAGCTCCGGAGCGAAGACGGCCGAGCCCCAGTCCATGTTCGGCCGGGGCAGCTTCGGCGTCGGCCGCGACGACCCAGCGGTTGGCGGGCAGGTCCTTCAGGTCGGCTGTCGACCTTCGCCGGGTCGGCGGCAGGAACCCCCTCCCGGTACCAGGCCGGATCATGCGGGCCGGTGCGGCGCGCGGTCGTGCCCGGCTGCGACGCCGAACTCGGCCGTCCCTGCGTCGTCCGGCTTGCCGGCATCCAATCGGCACAGCCAGGTGCCGTTGGCGAGGACGAGAACGCGGTCGTCCTCATCCACGGCGGCGCTGAGGAAGACATTCGCCGGACGGCATCGGAGCGTCGCTGCCCGCTCGAATCGCTTGACCAGATCCCAGCGATCCGCTGCCACGTCGTACGATCCACGCCTCCAGCGGCAGACGGCGGTAGAGGCTCTCCACGTAGCCCACGGCCGAGGTGTAGCCGTAGCCGCCCAGCAGCAGGACCTTCTTGGCCCGGGGCAGCCAGAGCAGGGCGTGGCCGGCACGCGGCGCCGGGACACGAGCCGGTTTTCGTTCTTCCCACTTCTGCGTGACGACGTCGAACGTCCAGGTATCCGAGAGCAGCTGGTCGAGCTGATCGCCGCCGAAGAGGACGACTTCTTTTCCACCGGGTCGTAGACCAGCCGGCGAGTTGGCCCGCGGCGGCGGTTGCTGGTCGAGTTGAGCTGCGTCCAGGTATTGTCGCCGGAGGAGTAGGTCCAGGTGCCGGGATCGCCGCGTTCGCTCTGGATGTTGCCGCCGCCGAACAGGACGAAACGCTTGTTGTGGCGGTCGTAGCACATGCGAGCTCCACAGCAGAGTGCCGCCCAGCTCCTTCTGCGGATCGGTCTTCGGGGCCAGATCGGTCCAGCTGCGCGCTCGCCGGGTCGTAACGGAAGGTCCGGCCGCCGGCGTAGAAGTAGAAGGCTCTTCGTGTCGGGATCGTAGTCGTACTTCTGGCCGAGCGAGAAGGTGCCGTAGACGGTCCAGTTGGGCCGGACGTTGCCCTCGGCGTCGCGGAAGTGGAAGAGCTCGTCCTTCCATGCCTGGCGCCTGGCACGGCCCGAACCGTGGTCCCCAGTCCTTGCCCGTCGGGAACCAGTTCTCCCACTGTCCCTCCTTCAGGTCGAGGGCGAGCTCGTCGAACGGAGCGGGGCTTCTTGTACTCGGCCCAGGAGGTGCGCCCGCCGAGGACCAGGAAACGCTTCAGCTCCGGCTATAGCCCAACGGAACATCCCAGCGCTGCCCGTCAAGGACGGCCTTGTCGAGCTTGGCCCAGGTGTTGACCGGCTGCTCCGCTGAGGCAAGCCCGGTTGCCGCGATCAGGACGAAGAGCAAGCTCGCTCGTTCCTGCACACGCAACCGACCTCGGCAGGATTCCTTCATCGGTGAGTCTCCGCGCCAAATAAAGGGGACGCAGCTATTTTTCAGCCGTGGCAAACGTAACCGCCCGACGTGGGACTGTGCACTCCGTGGCATCGGCAGAGGTTAAAGGTCAAGCGGCCGTGCGTCAAGAAAAAACAGATGCGTCCCTAATAGTGTCCGCCTTCCCACGGCACCAGCTCATTGACGAGGTCGGCCGGTTGCAGGCGTTCCAGGTGATTGCGGATGATGAGCAGTGCGAAGAGTCGGGATTGTCCAGAATGCCATGACACGGCTATCTTGTTACGAGCAACCCGCCGGGAGTTTCGACTCCGCCCTGGACCAACTGCGCTACAGATGGACCGGGCAGGTTTCCAGAAACTCGGCGCCTGCGACCGAGTGCATAATCTCCTCAAATAGGTGGGCTATATGACGCACCAGGACAAACCACCGGGCCGGCTCAGGCTCTTGTTGCCACGGCTGAACGTGTTTCCATTGCTCGCGCTCTGGATGGCCGCCGCCCTGACCTACGTGCTGGCTGTGGTGGTCGTGGTCGATCGCTATCACATGCGCCGGTGGATCCCTGGCGACGAATGGGCGGCCATCGACGGCCTGGTGTTCGGGATTCTCCTGGCGTTCCGCAACAAGGAGGCCTACGACCGCTGGTGGGAAGGTCGGAAATTATGGGGCCAACTGGTCAACGACAGCCGCAACCTGGCATTGAAGGTACGCTCTTTTGTCGCGGTCCCGGCGGAGGAACACCGACAATTCGGCCAGCTGCTGGTGGGGTTTGCCCACGCCCTGCGGCTGCACTTGCGGAATGAGACTGAGGCAGAGGTGCCGGGTTTGTCCGCGTCAATGGGGCCAGGCGCTCATCGGCCCAGCCACGTCGCCGGCCAGATCTTCGAGTGGCTGGCCCGCTGGGACCGCGCCGGCAAACTCGGTCTTGCCCTGCTCGTTCTCGACCCGCACGCCCGGGGATTGATGGATGTGTGCGGCGGCTGTGAGCCGCATTCGCAACACACCCGTCTCCTCGTCCTACCGGGCTTTGCTCCGCTGCGGCATCGGGTTCAACCTGTTGGCCTTACCGTGGCTGATGGTGTTCGACATGGGTTGGTGGACCCTGCCGGTCCTGGCCGTCGGCTTGTTTTTCCTGCTCGGTATCGAATTAGTTGCCGAGGAGATCGAGGAACCGTTCGGCAAAGGCAACGATGACCTGCCCCTGCAAACGTATTGTGGGGTCATTGAGACTTCCGTAACCACGGTACTGGCTATCGGCGACTGAGAAGTTTCCCGGCTTGATCTGCCGCATTGTAAACCGAGTTCGCTCGCCACCAGGCGATCGTAGCCTCGCTCGAAGTTGCAACTCCAAACCGCGATGCGTGAAGTCGGGAAAATCGGAGTGGGCACCTTGACTTTTGAGACCATATCTGGGTTCGGTACCGGCCCTCACTTCGCCCGGATGGAATGTTGCGTGCCGATCGTTTTCAGATTGCATGACAGGACGAGTTGCCGTTTCACGGCGCTGTTGGCTCGTTCGCGCAGTTCCAGAATGCCCGTTTTGGCGTCCACGGTTGCTTCAATGTTTCCCGCGGCCCACGACTCGGCAGAGAGGCTGCGGTGAAACACTCCGTCCTTGTCCGGGGCATAGATGCCGAGATACGTGTGCGGCACGCCATAGCCGAGATTGACGCTCATCAGCCAGAAAGTGGATCCCGCGAATTCGAGTTTGGTGAACGTTCCGTCCTTTACCTTTGCGGCTTGAATGTCTTCTTTGTTCAGTTGCCCCGGAAGCAATAGATCGAGGACGGATGATGACTTCTCTGGTTCGCAAGCTGCACTTGTTGTCCCGGCGATGAGCGCGGCACTCACCGCAACGCCGGCTCGGATCACCTGACGCCTTGTGGCCTTTGACATGCGACACCTCCGATTCTTGCCGGCGAACGACCCAAGTCAGCAGCGGCGGCCTGCTGAGCGAAAACTCGCAGAAACCGAAAAAAGGCCGCCGTCCGCTGAAGCTCGGGGTTCGACTACTTTGCTTTGTCCTCCGCCACCAGGGCGAACTGGTCGATGATCGCGCCTTGCTTGAAGTGGATGCCCAGAACCCGGCGGCCGTCGTTGACGAGCGTGGTCGCCTTACCCTCGGTCGGCGTTCCAATCCACTCGCCGGCGTAGGCGTCCTTCATGTCGAGCGTGCCATCCGGCTTGACGCGGCAGAAAAGAAGGCGAATACCGCACACGTACTTGTCTATGTTGACCTCGGCGCCGGCGACGGCGTAACCCTTGCGCGCGACCGACCGGGCATGGTGTTGCTTGGGTTGGTCAACGGCGTAGACTGGGGCCAGCCGCCAAACGGTCTTTCGCTTGTCCCAGTCGCCCACAACGTAATCCAGACCGAGCAACGAGCCATCCGGGTCGACGTAGCGAAACTGCTGGAGCCCCGTTGCGGTAGGAAGGGCCGGCACGTCCTCGCCGATCGTGGGGTAGCCGTTCGGATTCTTGTAGGCGAGCGGCGGCTTGGTATACCGCGTGATTTCCTCGGCTGTCCAGTCGCGTGGCGCGGGAGGTCGTCTTCGTCTTGCCCATCACCACCGAGTTGGACACCATGCACTTCAACGGCGGGTCGTAGCGGTCGTCGCTGCGAATCACGTACATTTCCACATCCTCGGGGAACATGGCCTTCGTTCGGATCTTGATGTTCCCGAACTGTTTGCTCCCGACCAGTTGTATCGTGCCGCTCTCGCGGCCCTCGAGGGATTTCAGCGCCACCTCGGCCCGCCCGCCGTCGTCGGTACGGAGGACGAGGGCGCTGCCGTCCATTTTCCCACGGGTGACTACCTCCCAATCGATGAGGAGGGCATTGCGCTTCGGATCGACGCGCGGGTTGCTGAGCTTGAGGTATATGTCCTCGCGGCGCGCCCGCATCACCGTGTTGGGTCCCCGTGCGTCGGCGGCGGCAACCTTCTCCCCGCCCTGATCGCCGTAGAGGTCCTCAGGTTTGGTGCTCGGCTTCTCCTTTTCCGCGGGCTTTCCGGTTTTGCGCCCTGGCTTCGGCGAGAACGGTGAAGGTGGCCAGCGCGATCATCGCCACCAGAATCAGTGACCCGCGGGTAGCCCGCACGCCGAGGAGCCGTGCGGTGGTGCCGCCGACTCTTGCGGTAAGGTCCTCACGGAGTGCCGCGTGAGGACCGAAGGTTGGGCGACTGAAGACGTCAGGCATCTTAAACCCTCCAAAGTTAGGTTGTCGAGGTGACACGGCTCGAGCGCCGCATCGACTCTGGGTATGATACAGGCAGACGGGGGTGTCTACGATACGAGGCGCCCGCCAGCCCGTCAATCAAAACACCGCTGACTCGCGGCGACACGGCGTCCTCGTATCGAGTCAGGTTGTCGCCCCACGAGCGTCCAGCCATTGATAGGACATCATGTCCGCCCTACCGTTGGTTTCAGGGGGGTGCTTTTTAGCTCCGGTCGCTCCACCAGGAAGACGATCATGAACATGCGAGCCTATCTCAAAAATCGGGTCGCCTTCTCGCTGGAGGAATTGGCCAAGCACCTGGGCGAGTGGGTGGCGTGGAGGCCTGACGGCACTCGGCTCGTCGCCACGTCCCGGAATCCGGAAGCCCTGGATGAACTGATCCGAGCCGCTAGCGAGAACCCCGAAGATTGCCCCATCGAGGGCTTTCCGAAACGGATTGCGTCCTCGGAGGTTTGAACGTGTCGTGATCTTTCCCTACCTGCCTTTGCCGACTAAGGGTCCGGTCCCCTCGCTCGGCGGCGCTACGGTACGCTATCACCCGATCGTTCCCATCCGCCTGTTCGGGTCCCTGGGTTCGCGGCTTTACGACGGCTGTGGCTGTTCAAGGAATTTCAGAGAGGAGAGTCAGGTCGTCGCCCCACGAGCGTCCAGCCCGACGCCCATAATCAGAATGGCGACGAGGATGTGTTTGGCGACCATCAAGGCCAGAATGGCGGGGATCGCGCCGAAGGTGCAGAGCCAGGCGGTGACGAGCAGCGTGACGAGCGTGGCCATGATCTGCATCATGTGCAGGCGAAACCGCTTCAAACGGTCGTCATCACCCTTGTTGAGGCGCGGCGGCGATGGCGGTGGTGCCAGCAGAGCCATGCGACAATCCTCGGAATGAGTCCTGCCTGGACGAGGCCATTATCCTATGTATACCCGACCCGGGGGGGCGAACGCAAGGGTCCAGCTCACTCATCGGCAGCGATGGTGTTCACCAATTTCGCCTCGCTGCCTTTCACCCGCAGGACAAAAATCCGCCGGCGGGCCTGTCGATCCTTGAATGAAACGGTTCCCGTCACCGACTCGAAGGTCTGATCGGTCTTGGCCAGCTCATCGCGGACGCGCGTCCCGTTGGCCGTCGCCGCCTGGCGGATGGCGTCGAACAGCAACCGCGTGCCATCGTAGGCCAGGGCGGCGGCCAGAGTGGGCGGTTCGCCGTTTGCCTCCTGAAAGCGCTGGACAAACTCGCGCCCCTTGTCACTTAATCCCTCGATAGAAAAGGCGGTCGCCAGATAGACGTCCGCACCTTCGTCCTCGGGACGCAATCCGGCCGCGCCGCCATCCTCACCGCCGAACAGCACCGGGACCATGAGCTTGGCCGCTTGCAGCTCGGACCGCATTTTGAGACAGTCACGGGGACTCCCCGCCAGCAGCACTGCCGCCGGCCGCGCCTTGACCACTGCGCTGATATTCTCGGTAAAGTCCTTCTCGTTTTGGTAGGTCCATTCCCGCACCTTCGGCCCGTCGTTCTTCCTGCACTGCTGAACAAAAGCAGTTGCCAGTATACCGGCGATGGTGTTTCGACCGTCGATGACGACCGCGACCATCTCCGCTTTCAACGGGTCGGCAGCGCAGCGAGCCAGTGCCCGGCCTCTCCTCTCCGGTCCGGCCCCGAAGACGAACACGTTTTCGCCCGGTGAAGATGCCAGTTCGCCGCACAATAGCACGGGTATGCCGTAGGGCAGCGACTCGCGTCCCACCCGCTCCGCCACAGCAGGCTCTGCCCCAACGAGCAGGGCAGACACCTTGCTGACCGCGATCAAGCGAACCGCCTCGGCCCGCGCCGTCTCGGAGTCGCCACGGGTATCGACGTGTCGGACTGCCAACGGTCGGCCCAGTACGCCGCTCCTCCGCGGTGGTAGTCTCCTGCACCGCCAGATTTACTCCTTGACAAGCCTGGTTGCCTTGCGCTTTGCAGCTACCGCTCAGCTGCGCGAGATGGCCCACCCAGACCGGCTCGGGGGCCGTCTTCGATGAACATCCGAACAGAAACAGACCCGAACATAGGGTCAGGAAGCGGGCAGCATCGCCCGTCATGTCTCACCTCTTCTCCTCGACGACGACTCTGAATCAGTGAATGAGGCCGCACATCCCTCCCAACCGTTACAGTCGGCACAACAACGAATGCCGGTTCATGCGATACGGTTGACGCAACCCTCCTCACACTCACTCCGCGAAGTAGGATTCTTCCGAAGACACCTGTCCGCCTATCTGTAACAGTTTTACGCTTTAGATGGAGGTTCCGGCCACCGTGACGTCCTTACTGCGCTCGCTCTTCACCGTTCGCTCGACTCGGAAACACCGTAACTCCTCGAAGCATACTCGCTTCGCCGTCCTCGTGCTGGAAGAACTGGAACGTCGTGAGCTGCCCTCTGCCTCGGGCTGGATGGCGCTGCCGGACTCAAATGCAACGCCGCTGTCAGGGACCGGAGTATCGGCGGTTTACACGCCGGCACAGATCCAGCAGGCGTATGGTTTCAGCTCATTGCCCTACAACGGCAGCGGCCAGACGATCGCCATCGTCGATGCCTATGACGATCCGAACATCGCCGCCGATTTGCAGCACTTTGACGCCACTTTCGGCCTGGCCGCTCCGCCGTCGTTCATCAAGGCGACGCCGGAGGGAATGCCGGCTGCCAATGCCAGCTGGGCTGGTGAGATCGCCCTGGACGTGGAGTGGGCGCACGCCATCGCGCCGAAGGCCAACATCCTGTTGGTCGAAGCGGCCTCGTCGAGCGATGCGGACCTCCTCGGAGCCGTCAATTACGCCCGGAACTATGCGGGTGTCTCGGTCGTGTCGATGAGCTGGGGCGGGTCGGAATTCTACAACGAGTCGAGCGACGATTCTTATTTCACGACCCCGGCGGGCCACATCGGCGGCGGCGGCCTGGTGGGCGGGATTACCTTCGTCGCGTCGTCGGGCGACAGCGGCGCCTGGTACGGGCCGCAATGGCCGGCCGTCTCACCGCGCGTCCTCGCGGTCGGCGGCACGTCGCTGTATCTCACCTCGAACGGCTCCTACTCCTCCGAAGCCGGCTGGTCGGACAGCGGCGGCGGGTACAGCTCGTATGTCCCCGAGCCGGGATACCAGGATGTGGCACAGCATACCGGCCGTCGCAGCAGCCCGGACGTCAGTTACGACGCCGATCCCGGAACCGGGGTTTATGTCTACAACACGTACTCCCTGCCGGCGGGCTATTCGGGCTGGTACTCTTTCGGCGGCACCAGTGCCGGTGCGCCGCAGTGGTCGGCCTTGATCGCCCTGGCCGACCAGGGGCGCGCGGCGCTCGGTCTGGGTTCGGTCGCCAATGCCCAGGCAACGATCTACGGCATGCCGTCCACGGACTTCCACACAATCAACGGCGGCTACAACGGCTACTTCGTGTCCAGTGGCTACAACCCGGTCACCGGCCGCGGCAGTCCGTACGCCAACCTGGTCGTGATGGGTCTGGTCTACACCGGCAGCTCGACTCTCAATGTGACCAGTCCCACTACCGGCGGTGCTGCGGGAAGCTCCACCCAATCAGCCGCCGCCATCGGCATTCTGATCGACACCGGTCTCAGTCCGTCCAGCGCCGCGCTTCAGATCGGCTCGATCTCGTCTGCGGGATTGTCGGGCGATCCCCAGTTCAGCTTGCGGGACAATGGCACGAACCAGCGCACTGCGCCGGCCCTGACAGCAACCGACGAGGTGCTGCGGAACCTTTACGCCACGAGTTTGTTCGGCGGTGTCACTGAAGGCGACCAGGACCTGATCGATCTCGCACTCTTCGGCGACGCGGCGATTCAACCGGAGTGAGTTCACCAGCCTGAAGCGCAAGCGAAGGTAACTACCTGCCCGTCCTTCGCTTGCGCTTCAGGCTGGTGTCACCGCACGATGTCGAAGCTCTTGTACTTCGCGGTGGCCGCCTGTTTCTCGACTTGCTCCTTCTCGACCGCCTTTTTCCAGTAATCGCGCACCGCTTGCAGGAAAGCCTCCACGTCCTGTTCCGTCCCTTCCACGAGCAGTTGCACTCGGCCGTCCGGCAAGTTCTTGACCCATCCGGTCACCGGCCGTCCCCTGGCAAGATCGACGGTCGTGGCGCGAAAACCGACGCCCTGAACTCGACCCGAATAGTAGACCGTGCGGCCGATCATCGTCTTCTCTCCCATCGGTTGCGGCAGCATAGTCGTGACGGGGGTCGCGAAAACAAGAACGAACGGAAGCGATCGGAGCAACAAGTGCGGATGGCTCATCGTTGTCTCTCCTCCATCCCGGCCTGACGAACGGAGAAAATGAGTACGAACTATTCCGGGAGGGATGAAACTTGAGCCTGTTGCAAAATTAAGCGAGCTGCGGTGTAGCGGAAGTCGTGAGACTTCCGCTGTGGCCTAACAAGGCGGGGGAAGTCTCACGACTTCCGCTACACCGCTCGCTAGGCCGTTAATTTTGCAACAGGCTCTTAGGCTGATTCCAACAGGCAGGGTACGATCTTCTACAACATTAACGATGCCCCGTTACAGGTTCAAGGACAAAAACGCCGTCATACCGCTTCCGGAAGATCTCGAGGTGACCATGCGTCGCACCTTCAGTTCTCTTCTCGCGCTCCTCCTTCTCGCGCCTCCGCTGTGTGCCCAGACATTGCCTGTCGTGAGTGAAGTCGAGTGGCCGCACTTGCGCGACCACTGCCGCGAGCTGCTACGCAGCCTCGACGCCGCGAAAGCACCCTTACCTCCGGACACGGTCAAAGCCTTGCGCGACCTGCTGGACAAGGAGCCTGCCGACCCGGACGCCGCGGTGGCCGCCGTGCAGAAACTGCTCGACCCGCACTGTCTGATCGGCGTGAGCATCAATCCCGAGAGTCGCGTCAAGGCGGCGCATGGCGCGGCCGCTACGGACCTACGGCTCGGTCATGACGTCCTCGTTCTGATCCGCGTTCACAATGAGGGAGGCGTCACCAGCGCTGGTGATGAGCGGTTCCGGACTGATCGCGGCGAAAGAGAACGGCGGCTGGCTGAGCGCGACGACCGTCACCCTGCGCGGTTAAGCGGCCGCCGACTTGAGTACGTTGGTCTACGTCTTGCGGCGCGCGAGGCCGGGAAGCGCGAGGCCACCTTTCGTTTCGACGTCGGCCAGGGGACGCAGGATCTTGGCTTTGCGCGGAGGTGCCGATCCTATTCAGCATCCGGGCCAAGTAGCGGGGCTGAAAAACAGCTTCTCGGACAGATGCTTACCACGGCGCGAATTTGACATCTCCCGAACTGCTACTATGTTTGAGCCAGAGGACGAGACTTCTCCCGACGAGAGTCATCTGCTGCGGGACAAGAAGTTTCGGCGTCGGAACGTCACTCCCCACGAGCCGACAAATCACGACGCCACCGCGGAGATCGATAGACCGGCTCTTCGTCCCATCCCCACCTGCATTGCCGGCACTCGCATTTTCGCGCCACCTGGGTAACCACGCACATGGGTTCATCGACCGCGGACCAGAATCGCACCAACCAACTCGTTGGCACAGCCGAGGGGGCCCCTGCGCCCGGGGCCGAGGTCGTGCTGCAGCGCCTGGCCAAGTGCCTGGCTCATCAAGTGAATAACGCCCTGACCGGCGTGATCGGCTACCTCGAGTTGAGCCTGCGCGACAGCGCGGCCAAGGGGAACCACCTGTCCCACCTGAACGCCGGCCTGCTCTGCGCCCGCCAGGCTGCCGAGGCGGTGAAACGGCTCGTTGCCTTTGCGTCGCCGGAGGTGCCGACCAGCACGCTGGCACCGGTCTCGCTGCTCAAGCTCGCCGAGGAAGCCGCCGTCCAGGTACGAACCCAGCGCGGCCACGACCTGAAGGTCGAGGTGACGGGGGACGGCGACGCTTTGGTTCTCGGCAATGAGGGCTTGCTGCGTTTGGCCCTGGAACAGATCGTGCGCAATGCCGTCGAGGCGATGTCGCAGAATGGAACGTTGACGTTGCGCCGGGAAGAGAAACTCGGCCGGGTGGAGCTGCACGTCAGCGACACCGGCCGCGGACTGACCGCGGAAGCGACGGCGCACCTGTTCGATCCGTTCTGGACTTCCAAGCGGAAGGGCCATCTCGGCCTGGGCCTCGTCCTGTGCCGCGACATGCTCGATACTCAGGACGGCACGCTGAGCGTGGCTTCGACCCCTGGCGCCGGCACGACCGTAACCCTCTCCCTGCCCGCGGCGCGAACGACCGACGCTGATAAGCCTTCCACCGTTCGCGCGCCGTCGAGCGGCGCCCTGGTCCCCGCTCCGGTTTGATGCCCTTCACAGCGCCCGGACGAGCGCTTCGTAGCGGGCGCCGATGCCAACGATCTCCGCACGCCGCCCATTCTCATCGACGACAGTCAGCCGAACGCTCAGCCGTTCCGGCGGCAAACTCCTCTCGACTCGATCCGCCCATTCGACGAGACAGACGCCGTTGCTCTCGAAGATCTCCTGCGCCGAGATCGTCGAACGCTGCGGCCGATGCCAGGCGATAGGCGTCGAAGTGATAGATCGGCAGTCGGCCCTGATATTCCTGCATGAGTACGAAGGTCGGACTGGTGACGAGCCGGCGATCGGCGACACCCAACCCTTCGGCGACAGCCCGGACGAGATGCGTCTTGCCGGCGCCGAGCGGGCCGATCAGCGCGACGACGGCGCCAGGGAAGAGCAGCGCTCCGAGACGGCGGCCGAACGCTTCCGTGGCGGCGAGATTGGGAAGGTCGAGGGTCATGCAGACATGATACCGGCCGTTGAAGATGAAAGTGTGAGGTGGACGTGGACGAAATGTATCGTGGCGTGCATCGATGTGCTACTATACCTCGTGTTCATGCTGCGGATGGGGTGGGTATTCGTGAGAAAACTGCTCTGAGGTGAGCCTCATGTCCAGCACGAAAAAAATCATCGGTGTGACGGCAGCTGCTGCCCGCGAGGCGGGCCGTGAGTTCTTCCGTCCGATCATCGCGGTTGTGCGCCTGTTCCGTAGAAGTCCCACGCCTCCAGATGTCCCCGCGGGGCTGTCCCCGGCCAGTTCTCACATAGCGCTCAACGGCGATTGATTCAGGTGGTAAATGTTCATGACGCATGAAACCACCGCCAACGAATCTCGGAAGCAGTGCGACCGGGCGTTCCCCTAGCCTTGCGCGAACTGCCTGAAACCCGAGGTTTATCCAGAGACGATGCGCTATGTCGCCGAGGTGAAACACGACGGTGCGTCGTACCGCATTGACATCCCCCAACTCCGTATACCGAAGTGCAGGGCCTGTGGTGAACTGACCTTCACGAACAGCGTGGATGACCAGATCACTCGAGCCTTGCGCGTACGTCCGGCTCCTGACTCCTGAGCAAATCCGAGCAGGTAGGGAAGCACTCGGCTTGAACGTGAACGAACTGGCGCAACGGCTCGGCGTTGCGATCGAAACCATAGCGCGGTGGGAACAGGGAGGCTTGATCCAGTCGCGGGCAATGGACAATCATCTCCGCGTTTACTTCGCCATTCCCGAGGTGCTTGCTATACTGCGGGGGGCTGAGCAGGACCAGAGTTTGGGCGCGACGGCGACTCCGATCGTCTCGCGCTAAGCAAGACCTGATCGAGTCGCGGCTGAATTGCATCGAGGCGAGCACACTCGGCAGCCCTCGGGCGACATTATCCCGCGAAACTGCGCATCACTAGCGCCGCGTTCTGACCGCCGAACCCGAAACTCGTCGAGATGCCTGTGCGCACCGGCACCTCGCGGGCGCAGTTCGGCACGTAATCGAGATCGCACTCCGGGTCCGGCTGCGTCAGGTTAATCGTCGGCGGCAACACGCTGTCGTGGAGCGTCAGCGCCAGCGCCGCCGCCTCCACCGCACCGGCTGCGCCGATCAGATGGCCGACCATCGACTTGATCGACGACATCGGGATCGCGCGGGCCGTGCCGTTGAACACGCGCTTCACCGCCGTCGTCTCCATCAGGTCGTTCAGCCTGGTGCTCGTCCCGTGTGCGTTAATGTAATCCACGTCCGACGGATCGACGCGGGCCTCGCGCAGCGCCCAGCGGATCGAACGCACGGCACCACCGGCCTCCGGGTCGGGCTTCGTCACCGCATAGGCGTCGAAACTGCTGCCCAGGCCCAGCACCTCGGCATAGATCACGGCGCCGCGCTGCTTCGCATGCTCTAACTCCTCCAGCACCAGCACGCCGGCTCCCTCACCCAATACGAAGCCGTCGCGGTCCTTGTCGAACGGGCGCGATACTTCCTCCGCACGACGCTTCGCCGGGCTGAGGGCGCCCAGGGCGGAATAGGCGATCAGCAGCATCGGATCGAGCCGGCTATCGGCCCCGCCAGCCAGGACGATGTCGGCGTCGTCGCGGGCAATGAGGCGGAAACCCTCGCCAACGGCCTGGGTCCCGGCAGCGCACGCCGTCACGATCGTGTTGTTCGGCCCCTGTGCATTGTGGGCCAGTGAGATGTGCGCCGCGGTCATGTTCGGCAGATACTTCAGCAGCCATAGTGGGAAAAGCGATTGGGACCCGAGCCTGCCGATCCGCTCCGGACAGACGTGGCCGTTCTCGTCGCACGCCTCGGCCACCAGGGGAGCGATCTCCGGCAGGTCGATCGGCACCAGGCCGGTGCCCATGACGACGCCGACGCGCTCGGGGTCGCCGCGGTCCAATTCCAGACCGCTGTCGCGCACCGCCAGGAAGGCGGCAGCGACGCCGAAGCGTGCCGCCCGGCCCATGATCTTAAGGCTCTTCCGCTGGGACGGCACGATGAAAGGCGTGATGTCGAACTCGGGCACCTCGCCGGCGATGTGAACGGGATGCTGGGTCGCGTCGAAGCAACGGATGGGGCCGATCCCACTCTTGCCGTTGACACACGCCGACCAGAACGCTTCCTTGCCGATGCCGTTGGGCGCGACCACACCCAAGCCGGTGACCACCACTCTACGCATGGCAATACTCCAGCAAGCGCACCGGGAATTGCTTCGCCCCCGGCGCGATTCACCGCCTCCTGATATAGTCCCTCCGTGCGGCCGCATTCCGTGCGAAACGAAATACACCAATACTTCCTGGATCTCGCATCCGTCCTATCACACTCATTTAACCCAGATTGCCTAACGCTGGCAAGCGAAAACTGCATCTCCCCAGACGCCAAGCAGCGCTGGAAAACGGCGCGGGGCCGCAACCCCGGTAGAATCGGTGCATACGGCTTTAGCGACGGGTCAACGCCCCGCCGGAACTATTGAGCGGCGGGATCGGACAACAATGGGAAGAACTGCCCTTCCATCTTCTGACCCGGCGGCACGACGGGAACGTCCCGGAGCGGTGGCTGATCGCTGCATGAGCGCGTACCGTCGCGGAAGACGTTGATGACAGTGGCGCGGCGTGGACGATCGGTGTCGTTGGCGAAGGAGCCGTGAACCATGAGCGGATGGTGAAACGTCGCCTCGCCCTTTTTCAGCTCGATGGCAGCGGGGTGGTCGAATTGGTCCATCTGGGCCGGCGTCAGCACTTGACGGATGGCGTCCATGTCGCCGGCCAGGCCGGTGACCGGCAGCAGCGGCCAACGATGACTGCCGGGCAGATAGTGAAGACAGCCGTTGGCGCGCGTGGCGTCGTCGAGGGCGATCCAGCAGGTCAGATGAGCCATCGGTGTTGTGCGCGTCCAGTACGAATAGTCCTGGTGCCAGGCCACGATGCCGCCGTGCTGGGCCGGCTTGCAGAAGAGTTGATCGTGCCAGAAGCGGCACCGGCCCGTCGAGCAGCTGCGCTGCTGCGACGGTGAAGGCGGGGTGCCAGAGAATGTCGTGAAAGCCGGGCCGGATGCGCGAGGCGCCGAGAGCGTGAAACAGGACGCGCGCCGGATCGGGCGACTCGTTGGTGTGGAACTCGTGGAATAAGCCGTTCGCGGGATGGTTGGGGTCGTAGAGGTCTTGCAGCTCGGCCCGCAGCGCATCCACCTGGGAATCGTCGAGGATGCGCACGCCGGCAACGTAGCCGTTGTCGTGGAAGAAGCGTACCTGCTCGGGTGAGAGGCGGTAGCGCGCCCACTCTTGGGGCGTGGCGGGCAGCGAAACGAGGTTGCCGACGAGGTCGTGCCGGGTGGAGAGATCCTGGATCATGGGAGCGATCTCCGCGGGGACTGGTGGACACGGTTTGGTTTACGTTTCGCGCGCGCATCGTAAACAAGGCACTATGGTGACGGTAGCGCGACTTTGCTAGACTGGTGACGGCAACTCCCCCTGGCGAGGAGACACAGTATGAGCGCGACGACGACCATTCCGCTGGAAATCCAACCACAGGCCGCGGAACTCGTGGCCGAGATCGGGATGCAGGCGGAGTTCGAGAAAATGCTCGATTATCTCCGCAACAACGTGGAGGGGTTAACCAACCTAACCGTCAAATGGGGCGACCCCTGTGACACAGGGGTCGAACCCAGGATCGTGATCGAGGGCGAAGTCGATCGATCGTTTGATTCGGTCTACCAAACCGAAACGGATCTCCACAATTGGATGATCGCAATTTTTCCACCCGAGGTGTGGTGGCGATTCCCAATGTACCTGTCTTCTCTTCGGTGAATCATGCAAGGTCGCGAGTTCCTGCAATCTGCCCGGTCGAATGTGCGCGGCGGCTCTGAACCTTTCTGGCGTGAGGCCGTCGTTGGGGCCTATTACGCACTGTTTCTGGAGTGCCGCGAGGCCCTGGCCCGCTGGCGGCATCCGATCCCGCCAAAGCAAAATGTTCATTACTCCGTGCGCGGCGCGTTCGTCTTTGCGAAAGACCCAAATTTGAAGGCAATTGGCTATGCGCTGGAGTGGCTCAGTAATGCCCGGAACAAAGCCCACTACGACATCCGGCCATCGTTCAACTTCACTTCCGTCAAACATGCAGAGCGCACGATTAAGCGTTCCGAGGACGCTCTCGCCCTACTCGACGCCATCGAGGCCGATCCGATTCGACTGCGGCAGGCGATCGCATCGCTCTAATCGCAAGTGCTGGTCGCCGTGCAGGCAGAACCCGCCGCGCTCCGGCCGAGTCCACGCAAGGGGTCGTGCCTTCACTGCCCTCGTAGAATGAGATTGCCGCTCTGCGTGAACCGCAAGCTGCCAAGGGATTCCATGCAGAACGTCTCACGCTTTGAAGCGAACCTGCTGCACCTGCTCTATTACTTCCTGCGCCGCGAGCCGCCGGAGCGGGCCTTGCCGTTGATCGAGAACCGCTGCGAGGTCCCCGCCTGCATCAGCCCCGGTGCCGTGCGTCTCATTCGCGCCGCTCTCGGCACAGGCTGTATTCATCTTCTTGCCCAGCGCGGCGGTTGGCGCAGAGAGCGGTTCTTGCGTACCGATGCGGCACGAGAGGGCCGGCTCTGGGAGCGCACACCGCCGCAAGACCTCGGTTTGACGTTCTCGCCTCAGACGCTGGAATTCCTCCTGGCCATCACGGCCCAACATCCCAGCGATGAAGAGTGGACCTGGCAACCGGATGAGCAGCGACTGAGCGACGGCGACCGTCTGCTACTGTTCTTCGCTCATGAAGGGCTGCGCGAATCCTCGGAATACCTCGGAGCCGCGATGCGCCGGCAAGCACCGTTCGCCCGCCACGGCGTGTGCTGGTTGGCCTATCCCGAGGACTTCACCAGCGTGCCGGCCGGGATCGAACCGAACTTCGCTCCCTGGACAGCCGGCGTCGGTTCGTGCATCGTGGAGGCGCTGCAGGTCGACCTGGCCCGGCGCTGGGAGCAGGTCGAGGGCGGCAAGGAGCGCATCGCCGATCCGCGCGTGATGCAGGCACTGGGCGCGGCGCAGGAGCGCGTGCTGACCGCCTTTCTCGAGGCCGTTGAGGTGGCCGGCCGGCTGGACCTGGCCCGCTTCCTGCTGCGGGCGTTGGCGAATCTCCTGGGGCCGCACGCCCACGCCGGCATGTGGACCGGTCGGCTGCATTTGACTGGTCTACGTCTCGCTGATCGCGCCGCCGTGTACGCTTCGGCCCTGTCGATGCTACGGCAGGTAGAGCGCCTGCGAAACTGGGCACGCCGCGCCCGCAACGTCGGCTATTTCGACGAAGGTTACGCCGCCGCCAAGATGTGGAAGGCCGATTGGGAGCAGTACGACGGCGATGCCCTGTGCGAACGGGCGCACAACATCGCACAACAACTCGATCCGATGCGACATTGATTTTGAGCCCGCAGCGCAAGCAAGGGTAACCTTGGCCCTTGCTTGCGCTGCGGGTTCAGAAGGATCAAACCACGAGGAAACCCATGAGCCGATCGTACTGCGTCAGTGTCAAGGAAAGCGAGAACCGTGTGCTGCACGCCGAGGATCGGGTCAGCACATGCCTCGAAATCATCGAAGTGTTGCCGCCGGAGGAGATGGCCGGCCTGCTCAAGGACGAGTTGAAGAAACGCGGCTTCGTCGAGGAAGGCGACAAGCTCGTCCGCCGTGAGAAGGGGGTGACGATCACCGTCGATCCGGAGACGGCGACGGTGACCGTGGCGGCCGAGGCGGCGCAGGAGGTCGCGCTGGAGGCCGAGCGCACCGGCAGCGCCTACGACGACGATGGCAGCAACGCCAAGCAGGTGCGCGCGGCGTTGAAGAAGGAGGCCAAGCAAGACATCGACCGCAAGGCCCAGGAGAAGACGGCTGAGCTGCAATCGAAAGTGACGGACAAGCTCGAAGCCAAACTCGGCGACGTACGCAAGGAACTGGACGAGGCCGTCAACCGCGTCACCGCCGAGGCGCTGAAACGCAAGGCCGCGTCGATGGGTCCGATCAAGGAAATGACCGAGGATCCGCAGACAGGGTCGCTGACCATCGTCGTCGAGGTGTGAGATTGTTTAGCCGCGAGCTTCTGCGAGCGCTGGTCCACGCTCGCAGAAGCTCGCGGCTAAACGCATGAGGACCGTGCATGTCCATCCTGATCCCCGAATCCGAGCTGCCGCAAGAGCTGACACCACAGACCGCCGTCGAGGCCGCCTATGCCGCCGAGTTGGCCGAGGTCGCGTCGAAGGTGCGCCGCGGTCTGCCGGCGTTGATCGAGTGCGACAAGGATCTGGGGCCGTTTCTCTACCAGAACCTGCGCGGCCGACTGCGTGCCGTCAACCTGAACTGCCTCTACCTCGACGGTCGGCCGCGTCAAGAGGAGCAAGCCGGCGCCATGCCGATGGGCATGCTCGGCACCATGATCGCCCAGTTGCGCGAGGCCGTGCGCGGCGTCGTCGAGAAGCGTGTCCTCGTGCTGCCGCATCTCGACCTGCTGACCACCAGCCAGGGCGGCCTCACCGCCGAGGCGCGCGAGGTCATCCCGCTGCTGTACGAGAATCCGGACCTCGTTTGGCTCGGCTTCAAGGATCCGTCGTTCCCGCTGCCGAAGGTCATCGAAAACCTGTTCCCGCACCGCGTCAGCTTGCTCGGCATCGGCCGCAATCGGCTGCGGCATCTCGTCACCGCCCGGGAGAGCCGGAAGTTCGGCCGGGAGTTCAACCCGTGGTCGCTCTACAAGTACGTCTCCGGCATCAACGCCGTGCGGCTGCGCAAACTGCTCTCGACGCTGGAAGGCGAAGACTATCCCGCCAATCCCGTCCGCGCGTTTCAGCAGTTGCGGCAAGCCACGCTCGGCGGCACCCTGGAAGTCCCCACCATCAGCCTCGAAAAAGACATCGGCGGTTACGTCAAGGTCAAGGATCGGCTGCGCTCTCGAGATCCTCGACGTGCTGCGCCGCAAGGACGCACTGACCAGCGAGGAGCAGGTCCGGGCGATGGAGGAACTGATCCCGAAGGGCATGATCTTCTGGGGCCCGCCCGGCACCGGCAAGACGCTGTTCGCCAAGGCCATCGCCTCGGAGATCGGGGCGGCGGTGCAGATCATCTCGGGGCCGGAATTAAAGAGTAAATGGGTAGGAGAAAGCGAAGAGGGGTTGCGACAGGTCTTCCACAAGGCCCGCCAGTCCGCACCGTCGGTAATCGTGTTCGACGAGCTGGATTCCTTCGCCTCGGCCCGCGGCACCTACACCGGCAGCGGCGTCGAGCATTCGATGGTCAACCAGCTGCTGACCGAGATGGACGGCTTCCACAAGGAAGAAATGGTCTTCGTCATCGGCACGACGAACTTCGCGGAGATTCTCGACCCGGCCTTGCTGCGGCCGGGCCGCTTCGAGTTCCACCTGCACATTCCCTACCCCGACGCCGACGCCCGGCGTGAGATCCTGCGGATTTACGACCGCAAGATGGGGCTGAAGATGTCGGAGGATACGCTGGAGTCGGCGGTGAAGCGGACACGTTTCTACGTGCCGGGGGCCGCCGAGGGGACGCACTTCAGCGGCGACCACCTGAACGCCCTGTGCCGGGCCATCGCCCGCTTCCGTCTGCGCGACGGCCGCAGCGACGAGACGACCGTGGCGGACGTCGAGCGTGCCCTGACCGAGTGGCACAAACGGCCGCCGATGACGCCGGAGGAGGAGAAGGTGGCGGCGACGCACGAGGCCGGGCACGCCGTCGTGGCGCTGTTCACGCCGAACTCGCAGCCGATCGAGCGCATCTCCCTTCTGGACGACGTCATCGGGCGCGACGGCTTACGTTTTGTCGGCGGAGAGTCCGCACAAGTACATCATCACGCGCGCCCAGTATCTCGACGGCATCTGTGTGGACATGGGCGGCCGCGAGGCGGAGCAGATGTTCCTGGACGGCCTGTCGCTGGGTTCCGGCCACGACCTAATGATGGCCACGAACAAGGCCCGCGCCCTGGTCGAGGCCTACGGCATGGGCGACGAAGAGACCGGCGTCTGCAACTACTGGGTGGAGCGCGGTAACGGCCAGGGCAGATGGTGGGAGCGCTATCCGCAGCTGTCGGAGACGCAGAAGACATCGCTGGACCGGCGCGTCAAGGGGATCATCGAAGAGCAGCGGCAGCGGGCGATTACAATTCTGAAGGAGAATCGGGCGATCGTGGAGACGATCCGCGATTTGCTGCTGGAGAAGAAGGTGATCGAGGCGAAGACGCTGAGCCAGCATCTGAAGGAGGCGCATCCGAAGGCGGCGAAGAAGGTGCCGGAGAAGGCGGCGAGTGCGGTGTTGGAGGGAGAAGTAGCGCCGAGTTGGCCGCGTAGCGGCCGCATGATGGTAGGCCGGCGTTTCAACGCCGGCGCCGGAAAATGCGTTGTAGGCTTTGCGTCGCGTAGCGACGCTTGAGGGGGAGGTGCGACATCATGGCCAACACCTACACAAGTCTTCATTTCCACATCATCTTCAGCACCAAGAATCGTCAACGCTGGATCACCGAAGACGTTGAACAGCGCATCTGGGAATATATAGGCGGCATCGCACGGCAGAACGAAATGAAGGCGCTTCAGATAGGAGGCGTCGAAGACCATGTGCATGTAGTGGTCGGAATACGGCCGATCATGGCCGTCAGTCAGGTTGTCCAGAAGCTCAAGGGAGGCTCATCCAAATGGATTCATGAGACATTCCCCACTCTGGCTGGCTTCGAGTGGCAAGACGGCTACGGAGCCTTTACAGTGAGCAGGTCCAACTTGCCTGAGTTGATCCTGTATGTGGTTAATCAACGCGAACATCATCGGGTCCGGACATTTCAGGAAGAATATCGAGCATTCCTGGAGAAACATCAAGTTGAATACGATGAGCGCTACGTGTGGGGCTGAACTCAAGCGTCGCTACGCGACGCACCGATGTGACCGCCTGTGGTGCAGGCCATGAATGGCCTGCCTACCGTCAAAGCGTCGCTAACGCGACGGGGGAATCCTTCATGGCCGAGATGACCATCACCCTGCGGCGCGATCCGCAGACGGGCAAGCAGAACATCGTCATCAAGCTGCGTTCCGACGACGACGCTCTGCCGCACGAACACGAGGAGCAGCACCGCGCCCTGGTGGACAAGCTCATCGAGGGCGGCATCCTCAAGGCTGACGAGGTCGGCAAGATTGTCGTCGAGCGGCCGGAAGAAGAGAAGCGCCGGCGACGCCGAACAATCCGCAGCCGCAGGACGAACGTCAGGCGCAGAAGCAAAACAGATTCGCCCGGCGCTTCGGTGCCTGACCCCTATCCGCTGCGAAAGCGCTCTTGGCCGCTCCGACATCGCTTGCAAAAATGTACAAGTCGAGTTATGACGCGGTTTCAAAATGTAGAAGCCCCGGCTCCGGCGGAAACCGCGGCCGCTGATTATGAAACCACCTCAAAGCCGCGAGCGACCATTTCGATGAGTAGTGCGATGCTCAAACTCGATCGCCCGGAGCAGAAAATCGAACCTGGCCCTGCCGTTCCGTCCGGCGGCTGGTTCTCGGAGACGTTTCTGCGCTCTGCGGCACCGAAACTACCTCCTTTATTTCATCGGCCAATTCATCTCAATCACCGGCTCCTGGCTGCAAACGACGGCATTGATGTGGCTGGCCTACGAGAAGACCGGGCAATCGTCGTGGCCGGCCGGGATCGCCGCGGCCCAGGTTTTGCCGACGTTCGTCCTCGGTGTCTGGGGCGGAAGTCTCGCGGACCGCTGGCCGAAACGGTCGCTTATCTTCGTCACGCAAACGCTGTCACTCCTGCTGGCGCTGCTGCTCGCCTGGCTGGTCTTCGTCCGCCTCGACGGCGTCTGGGTGCTGTTCGCCGTGGCACTCGCTTCCGGAATCGTCAACGGCATCGACCTGCCGGCCCGGATGTCGTTCGTGGTCGAAATGGTCGGCAAGGACGACCTGCTCAACGCGGTGGCTCTCAACTCGCTGCTGTTCAACGCCGCCCGTGTCCTGGGGCCGGCGTGGGCGCCTCGCTGCTGCACGTCCTCGGGCCGGGGCCGTGCTTCCTGGCCAACGGCCTGTCGTTCCTCGCCGTTCTGGCGGCGTTGTGGGCGATGGACCCGACCGGCTTCAGGACAACTCCTCCACACGATCGCCAGAGGCTGCGTGACGGCCTGTCGTTCCTGGCCGCCCGGCCGTGGCTGCTCGGCTTCGTGCTGCTCAGCGGCGGGATGGCCTTTTTTGGCTGGCCGGTGTTGTCTCTGCTTCCCGCGCTGGCTGACAAGAACCTGCACGCCGGGCCGGGGATGTACGGTGCCCTGCTCAGTGCCATCGGTGCCGGAGCGATGCTGGCCGCGCTGCTGGTGGCGTCAGTCGGCTCAATGCCGCGTCGGAAATGGTTCCTCGCTGGAGGTGTCGCGCTGGAGGCGGCGGGCCTGGCTCTCCTGGCGCTGACCGCGACGACAATGCCAGCTCTGGTCTGCTGTGCCCTGGTGGGCTGCGGGCTGATCCTGTTCTTCGCCACGGCCCAGGCGGTGACGCAATTGAGTTCGCGGCGATCACAATCGCGGTCTTATCATGGGAGTCTGGTCGATGGTGCTGTGCGGGGCGCAACCGCTGGGAAGCCTGCTGGCCGGCTGGGCCGCGGACGCCTGGGGCGCACCAGCGGTGCTGGCCGTGGAGGCCGTCGGCATCGCGGCCACGGGAGTCGGTGTGCTCCTGGTATTGCGAGGCGAACCCGGCGCCGGGATCGAATCGCAGCCCCGCCGATCCGTAATTCCACGGCGATCGGGTGGAGCGCGATGTTCCTTTGTAACGAGCATTGTGATACTCTCAATAAAGTACGTCCGAGGATGCGGAGAACTGCTCATGAGCGCAAATGGTCAACCGCGTGACGAAATCGATCTCGTCCTATTCCAAGAAAACCGCAGAAAGATTCCCTGGGAAGCTCTCGCACCGTATGCGAGCTAGTGGGTGGCAATAAGCGGTGATGGGACGCATGTCGTGGCCAGCGGACCAGACTACGAAACGGCCGAGGCGAATCTCGCGGCGCTGGGAGTGCCGGGCCACCTGGTCGGTTGGGAACGCATCCCTGGAATCGATGAAGAGAGTTGGCTTTGAGCGATCAATCTCGGATTTCCACGCTACCCCCTTTACACACCAACCACGCCCTGCGACAATACCCCTCGCGGTCGGACGAACCGTTCGGCTTGCACAGGGGGGGCTACATCATGTTGACCATCGGCGATAACGGCGGCCGTCTCGGCCGTCGGGATTTCCTGCGCATCGGCAGTATGGCCCTGGGCGGGCTGTCGCTGCCGAAGTTGCTCTCGGCCGCACCTTCCACGACGCGGCCGTTGACCGACAAATCGGTCATCTTCCTATTCCTGCACGGCGGTCCGAGCCAGGTCGAAACGTTCGACCCGAAAATGTCCGCCCCGGAAGGCATCCGCAGCGCCACCGGCGAGATCCCCACGGCGCTGCCCGGCGTCACTTTCGGCTCCTCGTTCCCGAAGATGGCGAAGCTGGCCGAACGTCTCGCCGTCGTGCGCTCTTACGTTCCCGGCGACGCCAACCACGACATCAAGCCGATCGTCTGCAAGGACAGCTTCAGCGGCAACCTCGGCTCGGCCTACGCCAGTGTCGTCGGCGGCAATCATCCCGACACAGGGATGCCGACGAACCTGCTGCTCTTTCCGCGCGCCGTCGAACCGGCGTCACAAGCGGGGCAGATGGGCTTCGGCAATTTCGCCTCGACCGGCATCTTCGGCAACGCCGCGGCGCCGTTCGTTCCCGGCGGCGGCGGTTCCCTGCAAAAGGACATGAAGCTAACGCTGCCGATGGACCGACTCGACGACCGCCGCACCCTGCTCAAGGGCCTCGACGGCGTGCAGCGCTCCCTCGATGAGGGGCAGCGCTCGGCGTGGAGACGACCCGCGAGAAGGCGTTCAACATGCTGCTCCGCGGCGTCGGCGATGCGTTCGACCTGTCGAAGGAAGACGCGAAGCTCGTCGAGCGCTACGACACGGCGCCGCTGGTTCGGCCGGAGAACATCGACAAGAAGTGGAACAACTACAACAACTACGTCGATAACGCCAAGACGCTCGGCAAGCTGATGCTGCTGGCCCGGCGCCTGTGCGAGCGCGGCGCCGGCTTCGTGACGGTGACGACGAACTTCGTCTGGGACATGCACGCCGACGTGAACAACGCCCCGGTCGCGGAGGGCATGAAGTACATGGGCGCGCCGCTCGATCACGCGGTATCGGCATTCCTCGAAGACGTGGAGGCACGCGGCCTGAGTGACAAGATCCTGCTGGTGTGCTGCGGCGAGATGGGGCGTACGCCGCGCATCAACAAGAACGGCGGCCGCGACCACTGGGGCAACCTCGGACCGCTGGTCCTGGCGGGCGGCGGTCTGAAGATGGGCCAGGTGATCGGCCAGTCGGCACGCAACGGCGGCGAGCCGAACAGCGAACCGGTGCGGATCAAGAACGTCATCTCGACCGTGATGCACACGCTGTTCGACGTCGGTCAGCTGCGGCTCATCCGCGGAGTGGGACGCGAAATCTTGCAGATGAGCGAAGCAGAACCGATTCCGGGGCTGCATGGCTAACAAATTTCGCCGCTTGCGGCTTGGCAATGACGACATGCTAAGCTGCAAGCGGCGCATCGACGACACGTAGTTATCGCGCCGTCTGCGATACGTAGAGCATCAACACTCCTTCCTCGACGATGCCCGCCTCCCGCTCCTCGACACTCAGTCCATGCCGTCCCTCGGCCGCACTCAGCGTAAAACGACCAACCCGACGCAGACGCTGAAATTCGGCGTCAAATACTGCTCGATCGACAGCCAGTGCTCGCCGCAGCTGCAACAGGCTGACGAGGTTGTGTCCGCCTTTCTCGCGGTCGAGACGGTTGAACGCTGCCACGATCGACGCACCGAGGTCGGATGATCTACCCAGTTCGGAACCGCGACCGTGCGCGAGCGGCTCCATCGGCCGTTCCACTCCCGAACGATCGCCGTGGGGTACGTCGCTCCGCAGAAACAGATAAGGCTTTTTCTTGATTTGCAAGCAACCGATCGTGGGCGGCAGAGTGCCGGACGCCAGGGCCGAGGTTACAGCCCCATCGAACGCGGGTTGCAGTCTCTTATCGAGCTTTTTCTTCAGGTCGGCGAGCGTCACCGCCTGGTTATCGGCCGTGCGCGTCGTGGCGAGGGCCAGTTCCAGCACGAGTGCATCCGCGGCGAGGCGAGGGAGTTGTTCGGCGAGACCGATCGGCGAGGCGAGGTTGTTCGGCAGCGCCAGCAACACGCGCGTTTTGAACGTCCGCTCCGCTGCCGCCAGGCGCAGGTCGTCCGCCGATGCGCCTGGTGCGACCTTCTCCGCGAGCTGCCGTAGGGTTCCGATGGCGTCCGTTTGCGACGTTTCCAGCGCGTTTCGCAGCTTGGTCGCAAGCAATACCGGAGCCAACGCCGGCGGCAGGGGGAATTTGTGCAGATAAAGATGCGGCTTGCCTTTGAGAGAAACGCAGCCGACGCCCGCGGGCCAGTCGTTCGTCTCGATACGGCGCCGCACGACGATCTCGAAAGCCGGACGGAGCGGCTTCTCGACCAGGCCGACGACTTTTGCGAGTGGAAATAGCGGTTTCTCCGCAGTGCAGAGACTGGCGAGAACCGCTTCAAGCAGCCGCGGATCGGCGGCGAGACGTTCAGCGTCCTCGGCCAGGGCGATGAGGCTGTTCGCGTCCTTCTTCCGGGCGCGAACAACTTCTCCGCAAACGCTTTCTTTGACAGGGCCTTGGCGAGCAATTCCGGCGTCGGCGGTGGGTCCAGGCGGGCAACGAGTTGCGGCAGCGTTGGCGGGTAGACCGCAGCCCCCTGTTCGCGCAGCCGCGCCAATGTCTCGACGACGCGCTGGGCCAGTTCGGTGGTGGGATTCGGTTTCGGCATCGGTATAGCATCCTCCCCGGCACGACGATCGAGTGTGCTGACAGGGTACACCATTTGCGTCCTGGCGGTCTCTCGTACCGACGACAAGCGGCAACACTCAATTTCCTACAATGAGCCGGGGATCAAGGCCGCGGTCGAGAACGTCGGTATCAGTGAGAGCAAAGTTCAGGTTCCTCGATCCGTCTCAATTGAACCAACAACTCTGTGGCGGACTGAGCATGAAATCCTACACCGAGTACTTGACCTTCAACATCCCGTCCAAGATGGCTTTCGTGAACATCACTCCGCAAGTCGCGGAGGCCGTCCGCAAGAGCGGAGTCATGGAGGGCATCGTCCTTTGCAATTCGATGCACATCACCGCCAGCGTGTTCATCAACGACGACGAGGCGGGCCTGCACCACGACTTTGGTGTCTGGTTGGAAAAGCTGGCACCGTTCAACCCCGATCCGAACGTCTATCACCACAATCGTACCGGCGAGGACAACGCCGACGCCCATCTAAAGCGACAGGTGATGGGCCGGGAGGTCGTCGTCGCTGTCACGAAGGGAAAGCTGGACTTGGGGCCGTGGGAGCAAATCTTCTATGGAGAGTTCGACGGACACCGGCCCAAGCGGGTGCTGGTGAAGGTCCTCGGAGAGTAAATCGAGGTAGTTGTCGATCTTTGAAGAGCATCAGGAGCCTTTCTCGACGCCCTGTTTCAGCAAAGCGACGACGCCCGGGATGCGCGATCACTTTTCTCTATAAATCTTGTGCGACAGGAAGGTGCCGCCATGCCGCTGAAGTTCGATGCGACCGTGAAAGATCTGGGGCAGGCTCGACCGGTGGATCTGCTCACGCTGGTGGACGAAACGCCAACCGCTCCAGTGACCATCCTGACGCCCGATCTGTCGGTTATCAGTGCATTTTCCGACCTGGTGTTCCGAGTTGGCGATCGGATCGTCCACATCGACTTTCAGTCAGGGCCGGACCCCGATCTGGAAACGCGGATGCTCTTGTACAACGCGCGTACTGCACCACCTGTATGGGCTGCCGGTCTTGACTATCGTGGTGCTGCTGCGACCATCCGCCGATCGCTCGACGCTACGTCCCCAGGTCCTCTTCCGGATGCGCGGCGGCCACATGGACTTCGGCTTCGACATCCGGCGGCTCTGGACGATCCCGGTTGAAACGCTCTTGACCGGCGGTCTGGGCACGCTACCATTTGCGACGCTCGCCCAACTGCCCGCCGGCCTAGCACAGGACGAAGCGCTGACGAGAACCATCGAGCGGATGATTCAGCGTATCGTGGCCGATGCCGCTCCGCCGGAGGCGCGAACGCTCTTGACGGCGGCGTACATCCTCGCGGGGTTGCGCATTCCCCGGCCGCAACTGACCACCTTGTTTCAAGGAGCAACTGCCATGCGTGACTCAGAAGGATACCTCGCCATCCTCGACGAAGGTCGTGCGGACGAAGCCCGCCGCCTGTTGCTGCGTCTGGGCCGTAAGCGCTTCGGCGAGCCCACCGTGGACCTCGCCGTGCAATTGCAAGCGATCGCCGACATCGAACACCTGGAACGACTGAGCGATCGACTGCTAGACGTTGCTACATGGTCGGAACTGCTCGCCACACCCTGAGCGGCACTCAACCACGTGGACTTACTTGTCCTCTATCTTCTTCAGCAGCGTCATGAAGTCGTCGCGCTCGCGCAGGGCGTCGAGGTCCGTGTCCATCTTCATGTGGGCTACGTCCTTGTAGCCTTTCTCGATGGCCTGGTTCAACAGCGCGACGGCGCGGACGGAGTGGTGCGGGACTCCTACGGTTTCGGCCACGCCTTGCGGAACTGACTGAGCCGCCGACAGGTCACGGCGATCTTGTGCAGAGCCTCCAGTTGCTCCTTGTGAACGATGCCGTTCAGCGAATCGGTAAACTCCGCGACCGCTTCGTCCCCGAACCGCAATTGCAGTACCTGAAGGACTGCTTTGCGAGCCTGTATCTGTCCGCCTTCTTCCAGCAGTTCGTCGTAGAACGGCGAGTCTCTCATGAGTTCTCTCCCAATCAGGGCGACAACGTCGAGCGTCCGATCCTGGAGCTTACCGAAGATGCCGAGCGTTGTCAGCAGATCCGCGCGGATGTGGTGGTCGAGTGCTTGCCGTTGGATCGCGGCGGAGGCGTGGCGGATCGCCTGCGTCGCGGTTTGACCGTGCTGGCACAGCGGGTACAAGGTCATCACGCCCGGATGCTGTTCCCACCATGCCTGGGGACGCTGCTGCCACAGGCAAACTTCCTCGAACCAGACTTCTTGCGTGGGTTTCCCTTTGACCGCCAAACGAAAGTGCTGCTGTTGCGGCTGGTAGCCGCGCGGCGTCAGAATGAAGAGGAGACTGCACGTCGGCAAGCGTTCGCGTTCGGACAACAGGCCGCTCTTGGCCAGCACGCTCCAGGGCGCCGACTCGACCCACTCCGTGTACGCTTCCAGGTAGATCACAAACTTCTCTTTCCCATCTTGCGCACGAAAGGCCCGATCCGCGAGGCGTTCGGTTGTGGTTTGCAACGTATCGCCGATGGCATCGCAGCGCTGACAGGTCACTCCCGCCATGCGCGACAAACCCGCTCCCGATACCCGCGCGGCGATCTTAAAGCCCGAATCGTAGGCTGGCATGAGATCAGTTCCCCTCCAGCTCCTTCAGCAACGCCTTGAAGTCGTCACGCTCGCGCACGGCGTCGAGGTCGGTGTCCATCTTGATATGGGCGGCGTCCTTGTAGCCTTTCTCGACGGCCTGCTTCAGCAGCGCGACGGCACGGACGGCGTAGCGCTCCCTGGTCTCCGGCTTGTCGGCGAGAGGGACGCACAGGGCGTAGCCGCACGCCGCGTCGTATACACTCTCCGCTAACTTGGCGTTGCGCCAGCAGGTCCGCGGCGGCGACGGCCTGGACGGGTTGCTTGTTCCGGGTGTGGGCGGACAGCACCGCGGCCAGCACCTCGGGACGACGGTCGTCCGGCACATTCGAGAGGACGCCCAGATCGTCGAACACCGCCGCCGCGTCACGGCAGAACGTCAGGCGCGGTTCGAGGATGCGTACGTCCTTGGCGAAGAACTCCGGCTTGTCGTGGCGTTTGGGCACGTCGAGGGCCTTGGCGAACCAATCGGCGGCCTGGCGGAATTCGCCGGTCTGCAGGGCCACGTCGCCGTGCTTGGCGAAGCTCTCCAGCAGATCGCGTTGGGCGGTGGCGTTGCTGGGGTCGGCAGCGGCCAGCTTCCGGCGGATCTTCAATCCGTCCTGGTACGACGCCAGCGCCGCTTTGTCGTCTCCCAGTTCTTGCTGCACGTCGCCAATCGTATTGTAGGAAACGGACAAGTCGCGTTGGGCGGCGGCGTTGCTGGGATCGGCGGCGGCGAGCTGCTGGCGGAGCTTCAAGCCCTCCTGGTACGACGCCAGCGCCGCCTTATTGTCCCTCTGCTCTTGCTGCACGTCGCCAATCTTGTTGTAAGAAACGGACAGGTCGCGTTGTTTGGTGGCATTGCTGGGATCGGCGGCCGCCAGCTTTTGACTGATCTTGAGTCCATCCTGATACGACGCCAGCGCCCCCCGCAGATTCCTCTGCTGTTGCTGCACATCGCCAATCCGATCGTAGGAAACGGACAAGTCGCGTTGAGCGGTGGCGTTGTCGGGATCAGAGGTGGCCAGCTTCTGGATGATCTTGAGTCCCTTCTGGTATGACGTCAGTGCCCCCTTGAGATCCCCCTGCTGTTGCTCCACGTTGCCAATCCGCTCGTGGGAGATGGACAGGTTGCGTTGGGCGGCGGCGCTGGTTGGATCGTCGGCGAGCAGCTGTTGGCTGATCTTCAGTCCCTCCCCGTAGGACGCCAGTGCCCCCTTGAGGTCTCCCTGCTGGCGCTGCACGTCGCCGATCTTGTCGTGGGAGACGGACAGGTCGCGTTGGGTTGTGGCTGTGTCGTGTTGGGCGGCCAGATTCCGGCGGATCTTCAGTCCCTCCTGGTACGACGCCAGCGCCGCCTTGCTGTCCCCCTGCTGACGCCGCGCGTCGCCAATTTTGTTGTGGGAGACGGACAGGTCGCGTTGTGCGGTGGCGTTGTCGGGATCCTCGGCAGCCAGCTTTCGACTGATCTTCAATCCCTCCTGATACGACGCCAGTGCCGCCTTGCTGTCCCCCTGCTGAAGCTGTACGTTGCCAATCCGCTCGTGGGAGCTGGACAGATCGCGTTGAGCGGTGGCGTCTACGGGATCGGCGGCGGCCAGCTGCTGCGCGAGCTGATGGGCCGATTCGTAGTGGTCACGCGCTTTTTGAGTTGCTCCGTCGATTGTCAACAAGATGTCTCCCAGCTGGAAATGCACCAAGACGGTCAAGTGATCGATTTGGCCGGCCGTGTCGGCGGCGCGGGCCACCATCTCCAGTCCCTCCTTAGCCCGGGTCAACAGCTCCTTCCGCAGCGTTTTCAGGTTGGGCTGGTCCTTCAATGCATCGATCTGGCTAACTACATCCGTCATCGTCTTCAGCGCCAGTTTCCGCTGCTCGGCGGCGCTCTTTTCCGCTATCTGCGAGCGCTCCAGCGCCTTCTGCGTCTTTCCCTTTTCCGCGTTCACCAGCCCCAGTCCGACGGCCAGCGCCGCCGTCAGCGTCACCAGCAGCGCCGCCAGGCTGCTCACCAGCGCCCGATGACGACGCCCCCAGCCGCACGCGCACCGTCAACGGCTCGCGGTAGGCCGTCACCGGTTCATCGGCCAGCCAATGATCCACCTCGGCCGCCACCTCCTTCGCGGAGGGATAGCGATCCGCCGGCTTGAGCGCCATCGCCTTCAGGCACACCGCTTCCAGCGCCGCCGGCACCGATTGCTTCACCCGGCTCGGCGGCGGAAAGTCGCCGCTAACGATCCGCCCCGCGACGTGCTCGAACTTGCCGAGGACCGAGGGCTGGCCCGCTAACAGCGTGTACAAGATCGCACCGAGGCTATAGATGTCGGTCGCCGGCCCGAGCTCTTCGTGACGGGCCTCGACCTGCTCCGGCGACATGTAGCCCGGCGATCCCGCGATGCCCGTCTCGCCGAAGTGCTGCAATTGTGAGCCCTGCAAGACGGAGCCGCCGGTGTTTGTCTCGGTGGTCGGTCGGCCCAGGACTTTCGCCAGACCCCAGTCGATGACCAGTGTCTCGCCAAACGGGCCGAGCATGGCATTGTCCGGCTTCAGGTCGCGGTGCAGCACGCCCTTGCTGTGCGCGTAGGCCACGGCGTTGCACACATCGGTGAAACGCCGCAGCAACTCGCGGAATGCCAGGCTGCGCTCACCCGGGTCGCGGCCCGGTTTCTCGTCCCGATGAAAGCGGTCGATGGCGTCGCGGAAGCTCTCCCCCTTGATGAGGCGCATGGCATAGTAGGGCCGGCCGTCCGGATAATGGCCGAGTGCGTAGATGGGGATGATGCCCGGATGCTCCAGACGTCCCGTAACTTCCGCTTCCAGCAGAAAGCGGTCGAGGGCGTCGTGGCTATTCCGGTGCTTGTCCAGGATCTCTTTCAGCGCCACCTCGCGGTTCAGGTCGCTATCGAGTGCGACGAAGACTTCGCCGAGGCCGCCTTTTTTGAGCGGCCGCAAGACACGGAAGCAACGGATTGCGGCGGGAACCGGGTCCACCGCCGTCAGGCTCTCCGGTGCCAGGAAGCGGCCCGGCGGGTTGTCCGAGGTAGCCAGCGTGTCGGGATCGGGCAGTACGGAAGCTGCCGGGAGTGGGGCGGCAGCAGCAGCTGGGGGCGGGGCGGGCGGTAGGTCGAGCGTCGGCGAGAGGGCCGGAAGATCCTCGGGACACGGCGGCGGCGTTGACTGCGACATGGCAGCGACTCCAAGGAACGACGGACGCGGCGATGATCGGCGATTGTAGCAGGCGACGCGAGCGCAGACACCACAAAAACAGGTTGAACCGCGACCCGACAGGGGAGCGCGTCTCACGAGAAACTGCGCTCCCCTGTCGGGTCGCGGCTCACCAGTCGCTCCTGACTTTCTACCAGCGCAGGTCAGGATCATTGGCTCGATTTCTTCGAGGATGTGTTGCGGCCATTTCTTGCCCATGAGCCACCGGCGGATTTGGCAGGTTGCCTCGGGGCAACGGGGCGGAGGTTGTCACAATTGTGACAACCTCCGCACGGATCCGGGACAAAAGAATGCGGAGCTATCGCGGCTCGTCCGGGTTGGGTTTGTCCAACTCCTTAATCAGCGCCTTGAACTCGTCGCGGTCGCGCACGGCGTCGAGGTCGGTGTCCTTCTTCATGTGGGCGACGTCCTTGTGGCTTGTTGCGACGGCCTGTTTCAGCGGCGTGAGGCGCCCAGAATGCTCGATCACATTTCTCTATAATCTCCTGCGACAAGGAGGTGCCGCCATGCCGCTGAAGTTCGACGCGACCGTGAAAGATCTCGGACAGGCTCGACCGGTGGATCTGCTGACGCTGGTGGACGAAACGCCTACCGCTCCGGTGACCATCCTGACGCCCGATCTCTCGGTCATCAGCGCATTTTCGGACCTGGTGTTTTGGGTCGGCGATCGGATCGTCCACATCGACTTTCAGTCGGGTTCCGATCCCGATTTGGAAACACGGATGCTGCTGTATAATGCGTTGCTGCACCACCTGTATGGCCTGCCCGTACTGACCATCGTCGTCCTGCTACGGCCGGCGGCGGATCGCTCGTCGTTGCGTCCGCAGCTCGAATACCAGACGCGCGGCGGGCACATGGATTTTGGGTTCGACGTCAAGCGGCTCTGGACGATTTCGGTCGAGACGCTCTTGACTGGGGGACTGGGCACGCTACCATTCGCGGTGCTCGGCCAACTACCCGATGGCGTGGTCCGCGATGATGCGATGCGCATCGTCGTCGAGCGGATGATCCATCGAATCGTCGCCGAGGCCGCTCCGCCGGAGGCACGGACATTGCTGACGGCGGCTTACATCCTGGCGGGGTTGCGTGTTCCCCGCGGTCAACTGACGACCTTGTTTCAAGGAGCAAAGGCCATGCGCGACTCGGAAGGATACCTCGCCATCCTCGATGAAGGCCGAGCCGAAGGCCGGTCGGACGAAGCCCGTCGCCTTATGCTCCGACTGGGCCGCAAGCGCTTCGGCGAACCGGCCGCGGACCTCGCCGCGCAGTTGCAGGCGATCGCGGACGTGGAACGACTGGAACGGCTGAGTGAACGTCTGCTCGATGCTGCTTCGTGGTCGGAACTGCTCGCCACACCCTGAGCGGCAGTCTTGCGGACTTACTTGCCCTCGATTTCCTTCAGCAGCGCCTTGAAGTGGTCGCGCTTGCGCAGGGCGTCGAGGTCGGCGTCCTTCTTCATGTGGGCGAGGTCCTTGTAACCCTTCTCGACGGCCTGTTTCACCCGTGTTTCCCCGAAGCGATTCCCTTCTCGCCGCCCGGCACCTGAAAGCCGATGCGTCCGCGCGGGGGTGCCGGGGTTGGTGCCATGAGCTGGCGGAGAGCGACGACGAGGGAGCGGATGGCATCGTCGTGGCCTTCTACCTTGCGCTCCAATTCGGCTAGTTTGTGGGCCAGTTCCTTATGGCCGAGCAACACTTCGCGCAGTTTCACGAAGGCTCGGACGACGAAGAGGCTGACCTCGACGGCCCGCGGCGCGTTCAGGACACTTGCCGCCATGATCGCGCCGTGTTCGGTGAAGGCGTGGGGCAGAGCCAGGGAGAATTTGAGACCGCGGAGGTGGTCGCAATTTGCGACCACCTCGTCTTTCTCTTCGGTACTCAGCGAAAACATGAAATCCGCGGGGAAGCGTGCTAGGAGCGGAAGCCCTGGTTGTGGAGGTGTTGGAGATCGTGTCGGTCACGCGCCCATGTGCTGGCGAATCTGCTTGAGCGATCGCGCGGGAACGGCGGCGTCAAACCAATCGTTCAAGATCACCAACTCTGTCGTCGCGCGAATCTTGTCCGCCAGTTCCGGCGGCACGGTCGTGAACTTCAGTTCCAGCAGACGCAGCAGTTTCTGCGCCGCTTCCGCCACGCGAGCTTCCTGTTGCCATTCGAGTACCTGTTGCGATTCGATCATGTTCCATCCCTCCAAGGCCTGTTTCCACGCGGCGTGGCGCCCGGCCGCTTCAGCGAAGACCAGCGCCAGTGCCCCGTAATCGCTGCGCTTCCGCGAGTCCGGTTCCAGGGCGGCCAATTCTTTCCAGCGCTTCATGATAATCGGTTCGTCACCGCCTGTCAGGAGCGGAATCCACGGCAGTACGGCCCGGGTTACTTGGCCGCGCCGAATGGCGCGCAGAACCGTGACCGCGCGCACCGCGTCGAAAGGTTGGCTTCGCCGACACGCAGACAGGTGCGCAACCGGGCCCGCCGCCAGCGCAGATCGCGGGAGGCCCTGCCGACGCCGGTCAGATTGACAACGATGGCCGCCACCGCGAAACGCTCCACTCCACTGTCCGCAACGAGTCCCAACTCCAGCCACAGCGCACCGAGGTAGCCGAGAAAGCGGCCGAACATCTTCGGATCGGGTCGCAGCTGAAACTCCACCGGCACCACCCACGCCTGGTTCGTATCGTCCACCAGATGGGCCACGCTGTCGCAGGTGCGATCCGGCTGACCGGGAAAGGTCAGCGTCCGGGCATTCAGCCAACCCTTGAACACGAGGACGCAACCGAGCAACCAACTCAACACGCCCGCTGGATCCAGGTGGAGCGCGTACCGGCTCGCTTTGTCGTAGGGATTCTTCGGCGAGATCACGGTTGTTGCCTCTCCGCTGGGGAGTGCGGCGCACATCGCCAATCTACTTACTTCTCCAAATCGCGCAGCAGCGCCCTTGAAGTCGTCGCGGTCGCGCAGGGCGTCAAGGTCGGCGTCCTTCTTCATGTGGGCGAGATCCTTGTAGCCCTTCTCAACCGCCTGTTTCAGCAGCGCGACGGCACGGGAAGCTCGACGCTGCGTCTCTCATGGAGTGATTCCAAATCGCCGACCCGGAAAGCTCGCATTGGTGACGATCTCAACCTCGTGAGCCGCACCGCGAAAAGTGACATCGAAGAACTGCAGGAATCCCGCGTGTCCCCATAAAGAGCGGAGGAGCGGCACCGCCACAAAGCCAATCATCGCAGGCCATTCATAGGTCTCACGGCAACCGTCGGTAATCCGAAGCGTCACGGCCGCGAAGCGACAAGAAACCACGCCGCGGCCCGCAAGGTGTAAAGACAAACGGGGCCGTGCAGAGAGATTCAACCCCAGCCGCGGCGCATACCGTTCGGGTAGGATCGTGTCTTCGGCTCCGGTATCGAGTTGGCCGTCCAGCAGAAGGCTCTGGTGTGGTCCGTGAATGCGTGCGGAGACAATCGGTCGATGACGCACGCTCGCGCCGCCGAGAGACGGCACCGGCACCGGGGATTGTCCAGGGATATAGGGCAGGATCATTCGGTCGTCTCCAGGGGTAGCGCCAGTCCGCCCAGGAAGACTTCGCCCGGTCGCTCGACATAGGAGAACACGACTTGTTCCGGATCGATCCCAGCCGCTTCAAGCGCATCGAACACTTGATCGATGTCGTCCCCCGCCGCGACGATATGCGTGCCGTCGAGACTCCAGGCCACTTGCTTGCCGTGGTACGGACGCAACTGCTCTTCGGTTAGTCGCTGGCGATTCTGTTGATGTTCGCTCGGAATGAATGACATTGCCAGGCTCCTTCGTGACCGTGCGGATCGTCGAACATCCCGGACACGTTTCAGCATACCGTAGCGCCGGCGGCGTCGTTAGCCGACTTTGTGCCGTTACTTGGGCGGTTTCGACTCCAGTTCCTTCAGCAGGGCCTTGAAGTCGCCGCGGTCGCGCAGGGCGTCGAGGTCGGTGTCCTTCTTGATGTGGGCGGCGTTCGTTTAGCCCTTCTCGACGGCCGGTCGTACCGCCGGCATTCCTGCCGGCCCCCCAACTCATACGCCTGAATCGGACCGTACCGCCGGCATTCCTGCCGGCCCAGCAGCTCAGGGCGATGATTCGGCTGCCTGTCCCGGGTTCGTTCGCTGTGGGCGCCACGGTTGACCAGCCAACCAGTCGAGGCGCATGGCCGCGGAGGACCACGGCCATTCCCTGGCCCAGGCACACAATCCGGCCGCAACGGGATTGTTTTCAATGTAGTGGAGGATGCGGAGCATTTCGTCCTCGTCACGCGCCCAGTGATCGTAGGATTCGTGCATCCACACCGTGCGACCGTGTTGGCCGTGCAGTTCGTTGATGCGATAGGCCGTCACCCCCTTTAATCCTTTCGTCACGTCGGCCAGTTCCCGCGCGGCATCAAGAGGGCATGGACGTGGTTGCCCATGACGACAAAGCCAAAGAGATCGTAACGCTCGACCGCGCCAAACAGCAGAGCATCGACGACGATGCGTGCGGCCTTTGGCTCACGCAGATACAGCGGCCCATCTTGGGTCGTGTCCAGAAAGCGATCGGTTCTGCCGAACAGGCTCTTCCCGATCCGGACCCGCCGCTGTGCGGGTGTCTCCTGCGGCCGGGGTGGTTCCCGTTCCAGGCGCTGGCGTTCCGCGTCCAGGTCCTCACGGATGTGTTTCGGGATGCTGCCGTGTAGGTTCCAGGTTAAAAAGATCGGGTGACCTGCGGGAATCTGGTGCGGCAGTCGTCGGCGGTAATACTCGCGCACAGGAGATCTCCTGATGAGATAGCTGCCGGCAGGAATGCCGGCGGTACAGAGCGGTGGTCCGTACCGCCGGCATTCCTGCCGGCCGACCGGCACCCGTGCCGGCAGGAATGCCGGCGGTACAGAGCGGTGGTCCGTACCGCCGGCATTCCTGCCGGCCGACCGGCACCCGTGCCGGCAGGAATGCCGGCGGTACAGAGCGGTGGTCCGTACCGCCGGCATTCCTGCCGGCCGACCGGCACCCGTGCCGGCAGGAATGCCGGCGGTACAGAGCGGTGGTCCGTACCGCCGGCATTCCTGCCGGCCGACCGGCACCCGTGCCGGCAGGAATGCCGGCGGTACAGAGCGGTGGTCCGTACCGCCGGCATTCCTGCCGGCCGACCGGCACCCGTGCCGGCAGGAATGCCGGCGGTACAGAGCGGTGGTCCGTACCGCCGGCATTCCTGCCGGCCGACCGGCACCCGTGCCGGCAGGAATGCCGGCGGTACAGAGCGGTGGTCCGTACCGCCGGCATTCCTGCCGGCCGAGCCGGCACCCGTGCCGGCAGGAATGCCGGCGGTACAGAGCGGTGGTCCGTACCGCCGGCATTCCTGCCGGCCGACCGGCACCCGTGCCGGCGGGAATGCCGGCGGTACAGAGCGGTGGTCCGTACCGCCGGCATTCCTGCCGGCCGACCGGCTTTAGCGTGCCCTTCCAGCTCCTTCAGCAGCGCCTTGAAGTCGTCGCGCTCGCGCAGGGCGTCGAGGTCGGTGTCCTTCTTCATGTGGGCGACGTCCTTGTAGCCTTTCTCGACGGCCTGTTGCAGCAGCGCGACGGCACGGACGGCGTACTGCTCCTACGACTCGGGTTTGTCCGCGAGGGGGGACGCACAGGGCGCAGCCGCACGCCGCGTCGTAGATCTCCTTCAGTTTTGTGGCGAGATGAGAGGGCAGGGCGGCGGTGCCTCCGTTGGCTGCTTGGTGGCAGTTGTCATCGCATCGGTCAGCTTAGGGTGCCTTCTCCACCGCTGGCTTCACGGTCATCGTCCGACCATCTCTCATCTCGATCTCAATTCCCTCCTCATTCTGTAGTTTCTCTAGCTCCTGTGCAGTTAGTTTGAATTCCGCTTCCACTTTGTTGCCATCCTTCACACCGTTGAAAACAGCCACCCCAGTTAAGCGGTTAACCGTGACAGAGATGACTTTGTCCCACGGAAGCTTTTTCACGACCCTCTTCACATCTTCGATCACTCGTGCTCTATCTATTGGAGTTTTTGAGCCCCCGCCGCATCCGGTGAACAGAACGAGAAGTCCTGCCGCCAGAGTTGCTCTTGCGATCCGGTATGTCCTGAGATCGTGCATGATTTATTGCCTCCCATTATTTTTTCGTTTCGATTTCACTCCGGTTAGTTCGGCTTGTCTGGCTTCATCGCCTCCAGTTCGCGGAGCAGCATCTTGAAGTCGTTGCGGTCGCGCAGAGCATCGAGATCGGCATCTTTCTTTATGTGGGCCACGCCCTTATAACCCTTGGCGACGGCCTGTGTTAGTAGGGCGACAGCATGTGCGGCGTAGTGTTCCTTCACCTCACGGTCGTCGTTGAGGGAGACGCATTGGGCACAGCCGCTTGCCGCATTGTAGACGTCCTCCGGTTTGATGGCGATTTCGGCGAGGCGATCCGCGGCTGCCACAGCCCTATCCGGCTCTTTGTGGCGCACGTGGGCTTTCATCACGGTGTTCAGGATCGACACGCGCAGGTCTTGTGGTTGCTTGTCGAGAGCGGCAAGATCGGTGAGGACGGCATTGCTGCCACGGCTGAGGCGAACGTGAATTTCGAGGACGCGAACCTCACGGGCGAAGATTTCCGAGTTTGGAAAACGTTTGGGAATCTCAGCGCCTTCTGATACCATTCGATAGCCTGAAGAAAATCGGTGGATTGCTCAAACACGTCCCCCATTTTGTAGAAGCTTGCGAGCAAATCACGTTGCGCCTCTGCGTTGCGCGGATCGCTGTCGGCCAGCTTTTGAAGGATGGCCAAACTGGCCTTATACGCTTGGAGCGCTGCCGCGGTGCCTTCCAACTTTATTTGCACGTCGCCAATCTTACTGTGCGCGACGGACAAGTCGCGTTGGGCTTCATTATTGTGCGGGTCGCGATCGGAAAGATTCTGAGCGATAGCTAAACTGGTCTTGTATGTTTCGAGAGCCGCCGGCATGTCGTCCAATTTTACATGCACAGCCCGAGCCTTTGATGCGCGACTGACAAATCGCGTTGGCGTTCGACGTTGCTCGGGTCGATGTCGGATAGCTTTTTCCTGATCCCGAGACTTGCTTTGTAAGCTTGAAGCGCCGAATTGTAGTTGCGCAATTTCAACTGCACGTCGCCGAGCTTTTGGTGCCCGACGGACAGATCGCGCTGGCGTTCGACGTTGCTGAGGTCGAGACTTACCAGATTTGCAGCAATGGCAAAACTGGCCTGGTATGATGCCAGGGCTGCTTCAGGATCTCCCATTTGCAATCGCACATTACCTTGCTTCTCATGGGCGACGGACAGGTCACGTTGGGCCTGGGTGTCCGTTGGTTCGGCGTCGGCTCGTTTCTTGGCCAGTCGATGAGCCAATTCGTACTGCGCCCAGGCCCATCTTGTATCCCCGTCCATCTCCAAAGAAATGTCGCCCAGCTTGAGATGAACCCAGATCGTTCCGTGATCGATCCGGCCAATTGTATCGCCTTCGCGAGATACCTGCTGTAACCCCTTTTTAGCTCGCTCTAGCAGTTCCTTCCGGAACTCTTTAAGGGCAGGAACACTCTTCAAGCGTTCATCGAGGACGTTGACGACGTCCTCCATCGTTTCCAGCGCGAGCTTTCGCTGTTCCGCTGCGCTCTTCTCCAACCTTCGCGATTCGTCCTTGAGCTTCGTTTCGCGTGCCAGAGCCGTTTTGAGGCCGGCGTTCGCGGTCTCCAAGTCGCCCTTGAGCTTCGTCTCCCGCGCGAGGGCCGCCGTAAGGTCGGCGTTCGCTTTCTGCTCCGCCTCCTTCGCCCTGCGCTCGTCGTCGCGGGCATCCGCCGTGAGGTTCTTCTCCGCATTGACGACCACCAGCCCCACGGCCAGCGCCGCCGTCGCCGTCAGCACCAGTGCGGCGGCGGCGGCTACCGTGACGCGGTTCCGCCGACCCCAGCGCCGCAACCGAACCGTCAGCGGCTCGCGGTACGCCGTCACTGGCTCGTCGGCCAGCCAGTGGTCCACGTCCGCCGCCAGGTCCTTCGCAGTGGAATAGCGGGCCTCCGGCGCAGCGCCATCGCTTTCAAGCACACCGCCGCCAGCGGCGGCGGCACGGCGGGATTGACGTCACACGGCGGCGGAAACACACCCTGGGCGACACGGCCGAGCAACTCCACCACGTCCGCCGCTTTCTGGAACGCCAGACGGCTGGTCAGCAGCGTGTACAGGATGCCTCCGAGGCTGTAAATGTCCGTGGCCGGCGTCAGCAGATGGTTCCGGCTCAACGCCTGCTCGGGGCTCATGTACGCCGGTGTGCCGACCACGGTGCCATCCTGTGTCGCGGTCGTCGCAATGCTGGGCGAGAGCACGCCGCTTTCGGTCGCTTCGCCCTCGGCATCGCCGAGGATCTTGGCGAGACCCCAATCGACGACCAGCGTCTCACCGAAGGCGCCGAGCATGATGTTGTCCGGCTTCAGATCGCGGTGCAGCACGCCTTTGCTGTGCGCGTAGCCGACGGCGTTGCAGACGTCGATGAAGCGGCGCAGCAGCGCGCGCAGTGCCAGGCTCCGTTCGCCGGCATCGCGGCCCTGTAGCTCCGCCGCATGGAAGGCGTCAATGGCCTTTTGCAGGCTGTCGCCCTTGATGAAGCGCATGGCGTAGTAGGGCCGGCCGTCAGCGTAGGTGCCGAGACCGTAGACGGGGACGACGCCCGGATGCTGAAGTCGGCCCGTCACCTCCGCTTCGAGGACGAAGCGCTGCCGGCCGCCGGCGTCATCCTTGTCCGGCCGCATCTGCTTGAGGGCGACTTCGCGGTTCAGCTCGGAATCGAGGGCGACGTGGATTTCGCCGAGACCGCCGCGGGCATGGAAGCGGCTGGGCTGATACCGGCTCGGAGGGACAGTGGCCGCCGTGGGTTCCGGGTCACACGGCACCGGACCGGTTACCGACTCCACCGAGGGGGTGTGCGTATTCAGTGTCGGCGTCAGATCAGAACGCGGCGAATCGACGGGTTGCGGCATGGCACATTCTCCGGGCGAGGATGGGGCGTGTACCAGAGAATCAGTCTAAGGTGAGCGAATCGCCGCCGCGAGCAAAATGTCGTGGTACCACCGAAGCGGAGTTGGTTCATGAAGCAGATGGCCAGCGTGTGGCCGAGGAGAAATGGCCGATAAACGGCAGCCAGCGTGTGGCCCTTGAAGCAGTAGGAGACGATGTTCGTGTCCAACAACCGGACTGCCACGTCTACCTATCCTCCTGTCCGCCGCGATTCGCGCAGTCCCGCCAGGAACGCCTCGAAGTCGGCGTCATCCTTCCACAGGTCGGCACCGGCGCCGAACAGCGCGTCGAGATCTTGCGGGCCGATCAATCCCTGCTGAGCCGCCAACTCGACAAGAGAGTAGGTATGCCGCTCCGGGCCAGGAACGGCAACACCTCGAAGCGGTCGCGTTCGGGTTGAAGAAAGCACTTTGCGCTTGCCGGACATCGGAGCCTGCCTTTCCGATCGGTCGACTCGATCACTGAACCGGGTTGCAGGAGTCCCACTCCTTAGTACCACGCGCTGGTACGATGGGTGGAGCCCAATCCGGGCCGGACAAAAAGTGTTACGAGATGCCCTTTTTCGACCCAAATTCTGTTGCGCGATCTTAATGAATATGAGTGAAACCCAGGAAACACGCAAATCGCATAACAATTTCGGCGCGTCCCCTGCCCCAGTGTTACGAGTTATGAGATCGCCAGGCACGCCATTCTTTTGAAAAAAATGGCCGCGATCCGGTAGGGAAGCACGTCATCCGACACGCTCCCCTATCGGGTCGCGGCTAAACAAGCGTGACCTCACTCACTCACGGCTTCGACGCCGGCAACTCCATGATCTCCGCCTTGCGCACCTTGATGACGCTGCCGAGGTTGTGCTGCTGAATGGCGAGATGGCCCTTCGTGAACGAATTGTTCTCATCCACGAAATCGACCGTCGTCTTGCCGTTGACCTTGATGATGATGTGGTTGCCGTCGGCGATCACTTCCTGGGTGAACCACTCGTCGGGCTTGTGCGGCGCCTCCAGGACCAGAATCTTCTTGCGCTGCTCCGGCGTAATCTTGCCGAAGGCGGGATACAGGCTGCCGGTGCGAATCGGGATCGCCGTGCGTGGCGTTGATCTGGGCTTCGTAGCCCTTGGGGAAACCCTTGCTGTAGACGCAGCGGAACATCTGGCCGCTGTTGCCCTTGTCGCTAATCATCGCCTCAATGCGGAAGCGGAAGTTCTGGTAATCGCCGCGCTCGGTGTAGAGATGGCCGACCGGGCCGGTGCCGACGATGGCGCCGTCCACGACTTCCCACTTCCCCTTGTCGTCGGGGTGCGTCTTCCAGCCGGTCAGGTCCTTGCCGTTGAAGAGCGGCACGAATTTGTCGTCCTTCTCTTTCTTTTCCTCACCGCCGGCCGGAATGGCCTGGGAGAGTGTGAACAGAGCGGCCAGGAAGAGGCCGCCGAACAGGTGTGATCGCATCGCCGTCGCTCCTTGTAAATGCTCGGGAGAGTTCAGTCGTTCTGCCCGTCAGTGTAGGCGTCGTGGTCCGTGCTTGCCAGGGGACGAATCCGCTCCCCTCTTTCTCCGCGGCAAGAAATCGGTCATAATTGCACCTGCCACGATTCGCGGAAGGAAGGACACAATGGGCACGATTCACAAGCCACGGCGATCAAGCCCGGCAGCGAAGCTCGATCGCTTCTTCTATGGCTGGCGCGACGTCTGGCAGAAGGGAGCCGACGGCCGACGCCGGTTCGTACAGGTGCCGCTGACCGAAGAGGACGTGCTGCATCCGCAGGAAGGGGACCACATCGTAAACGAAGACGCCCACGCCGAAGATGTGTCGTACCTGCGCGGCGTGTTCAAGACGGTCCTGGCCGCGATCACGGGCGGCGCTGGTCCTGACCGACACGGGCGTCTACTGGGACGACTGCTCCCTGCGGCACCATTCGCCGGACGTTTCCGTCATCTTCGGCACGCGGCGGCGCCACCTCTGGCCGAGCTTCCACGTCGCGGTGGAAGGTGTTCGGCCGACGCTCCTCATCGAGCTTACCTCGCCCAGCACGCGCCATGTGGACCTGGTGACCAAGCGGCGCCAATACTACCGCGCCTGGCGTGCCATACTACGTCATCGTCGATGACCTGCCGCGGCGCCGCCAGGACACTCCCCGACGCTTGCGCATCCTGGGCTACTGGCGCGGGCGGCGCGGCTACCAGCGGTTGAAGTTGAACGAGGAAGGCCGGCTGTGGCTGGAACCGGTAGGCGTTTGGCTCGCCGTCGAGGAGGGCCGCGTGGTTTGCTACGACCGCGACGGCCGCCGCATTCTCGGAATCACGGAAGAGCATCAGGCGCGCACCGCCGCCGAGAAGCGTGCGACGACCGCGGAGGAACGCGTGGAATCGGAAGCCCTCGCCCGCGCCGCCGCCGAGGAGCCGCGTGCGGCAACTGGAGGAACAACTGCGCCGCCGCGGGAACGGGCGGTGATCGGCGAAGCCGCGAGGGGCGTGCATCTCCCCTTGACCGTCTGCCGTAGCATGGTATCGTCCGCCCGGCGAACTCAGGAGTCGCACGGATGCATGACGCACGCTTCTCCCGTCTCGCCCTTCGAATCGCCGTGGTCTTCGCGGTCCTCCCCGGTTGCGCGTCCATCAGCGTTCGCCATGCCGAGGGGCCGGACCTTCTCGAAACGTGGAAGGCCAACATCGTCGGCAGCGGCGACCTATCGCCGCGCTCCCGGCAGACGCTGCGCCGCCTCGATCTCGAACACGGCTACGACCGCCATCCCGCGGAGGCTGTCGGCGCTTGCACGCCGAAGCGGTTCGGTTGCCGCAGCCCGATTTGTTATTCGCCCTCGCGGAGATCAGCTACCTCCGCGGTCGAGCTGCCGAAAAATGGGACAGCAGCGAGGCGGTCGGTCATTACTACCGCTTCGCCGGCTACGCTTACCACTTCCTCTTCCTCACCGCGGATAAGCCGGGACGATTGGTGGAGAGCGGAATGGAAGAACATAACGTATCCACCGCGCACTTACCACTCACCACTCACCACTCACCGTTAGCCACCCTCACTCCGGCCGACGCTTTCGATCCGCGGTTCCGCCTGGCCTGCGACCTCTACAACGCCGGCCTCGCCAAGTGCATCAACGCGGCCCAACGCATCGGCCGGCTCGATCCGCGCGAAAAGATAAACCTGCCGACGCCCGACGGCGCCGGGCTTTTGCCTGTCGGTGGTCCACGCCGGGTTTGGGTGGAAGGCCGAGGAGTTCGGCCGGCTGCAACTCTGCGCCGATTACCAGGTTTCCGGTCTGAACAACGCCTACCACAGCTACGGTCTCGGTGTGCCGCTCATCGCCACGCGCAACGGCACGGGCGACGGTCCAGGCCGCACGCTTTACCCCAAGGGCGTCAGTTTCCCGGTCACCGCGTTCTTCCGCTTCGAGGGGACGCTGGCCGACCTCGGCTCCCAACGCTGCGGCCGGCTTGAGCTGTACAACCCGCTGAGCATCCAGGCCATCGAAGTGCAGGGCCGCTCCGTGCCGCTGGAGACCGACCTGACGACGCCGCTCGCCTACTTCCTCGCCAATACGGACATCAATGGGATCGAATACCAGGCGTTCATCGACCCCGACAAGGTGAGGGAACACTACGGTATCTACCTCGTCGAACCGTACCAGCCGGGCAAGATCCCGGTGGTGCTGGTTCACGGCCTGCTGGCGTCACCGCTGATGTGGGCGCCGATGTTCAACGACCTGCGTGCCGACCCGGTGTTGCGCGAAAAGTACCAGTTCTTGTTCTACTTCTATCCGACCAGCGATCCGTACCTGGCGACAGCGGCGGACCTGCGGCATTCACTGGCGAAGCTGCGCGAGGGCCTCGATCCGCGCCATGAGGACAAGGCGTTCGACGAGATGGTGCTGATCGGCCATAGTATGGGCGGCCTGGTGTCGCGCCTGCTGACGGTCAACGGCGGCGACGACTTCTGGGGCTTGGCCAGTCCACGGCCCTTGCCGGAACTGAAGGTGGACGGCCCGACGCGGCAAGAACTCCAGCAGGTCTTCTACTTCGAGGAAGTGCCGATGGTGAAGCGCGTGATCTTCCTGGGGACGCCGCACAAAGGCTCGCGGTTGAGTCCGTCGCTGCTCGGCCGAATGGTGGCGAAGCTGGCCGGAACGCCGAAGCAGCTGGTGGAGGCAATCAACGAGGTGGGCAAAGGCAACCCGGATGCGCTCAAGCCTGGATTCGACGAACCGTTGGCGACGAGCGTCGATTTGCTGAACCCGGAGTCGCCGGCGTTGAAGGTGCTGGCCTCGCGGCCGAAGCCGGCGGGCGTTCACTACCATTCCGTGATCGGTATCACCCACGACAAAACTGCGAAGCTGGAGCTGCTGCTGGCCGGCGCGTCGTTGAACGAAGAAGGCGACGGCGTCGTGCCGGCGTACAGTGCCCATCTCGATTCGGCCGAGTCGGAGGTCGTGGTGCGGGCCGATCATACGCACATCCATCAGCATCCGCTGGCGGTGCTGGAGGTGCGGCGGATCTTGCTGGAACATGCAGGGGTGCGGTCCGGGCCGTGAGTGCGACGAGCGGTAGTTAACCCCCAGCGAAGCGATGGGGTTAATTTATTTCGGCCTCTCTTCACACCACAGGTCGCGGATCTCGGCGAGTTTGCGGGCCACTGTGCGCGGCGAACAATTCAGCTGGCCGGCGATCTCCTCGACCGTGAAACCGTCCACTTGCAAGAGTACGATCGGCGGCAGGTCGTCGTCCCCCAGCTTGTCGAGCAAACGACGGCACTCATCGGCCATCTGCACGGCAAACTCGGGGTTCATCTCGCAGTCCACTACCTGAGCGAAGACGTCCTCATCTCCGGTCCCTTGTAAGTCGGCTTCGACGCTCACTTTGCCACCGCCGCGCTTGCTGCGGCGCTCGTCGCGGATCTGGCGAGCGGCTTTGCGAGCGACGATGGTCAGCAGCACGCTGCGCAAATCCTCACGGCCCTCCAGCCGAATGCGGCCCTCCTGGACACCCCGGCAAAAACTGTCGAAGGCGTTGAGAGCCACATCCTCCTCGTCGGCCGCCCGTCTCGGAGCCGAGCCAAGACGCTGGCGGGCGCAGGATCGGAGCAGAGGGTAATAGCGTTCCCAAAGGACCTGAGCGGCGCTGAAGTTGCCCGCCTTGAACGAGTTTACCCAGCGAATGTCCGAATCGGCCGGCATGGCATCGCCCTTGCGGATTTGTGGGATTGTCGGGAGAGAAAGTGATCCTAACCGGAACCGACTCACTTCGCAAAGGAATTCTCGATGACGTGAAGTCTCGAACGCGGCCCGCATTGGTCGATCAACTCGATGTTTCTCGCCTCCGGGATGTCGACCGTTAAGCCTCATTATCCGTTCAGAAGTTCGTCCCCGAAATCCGTAATCCGAAATCAACCTGGCAACGCGCTTCTTTCGGATTTCGGATTTCGGATTTCGGACTTCGGATTTCGGATTTGGCTTAGTACTCAATCATGTGCTTCTTCGCCTGTTTCCGAAGCACTTCCAGCACCTGGCTGTCGAAGCTGTCCTTCGTGTCCTTCTTGTCCTCGGCCAGCTTCTTCTGGATGAACTCGGAGCGTTTCTTGTCCAGATCGACGGCCTCCTTGTTCAGCTCGCTGCGTTTCTTGTCCAGCGTTTCGAGAAACTCCTTGCGTTTCTCCAGGTTCATGCCCTGCAGTTCCTTCGGGAGTTGATCGTCCTTGAGGTCCTCGAGTTTCACCACCTTCGCCTTCACGGCGTCGAGCAGGTCATAGGATGCGGCCCGGCCGCCCTTGCCGCTGAATGCGGCCCGGTCAGCAGCGGGTCCGGAGGGCAGCGCCTTGGCCTCATCCAGTTTGCGGAAGTCGCCATCCTTTTTTTCCTTGCTGCCGAAGACCAGCGTCGTGTCGGCCATCTCGCGGTTGATCTCGGCCAGGCGCTTGTCGAACGGCGTGGCGACGACCTGCTTGACGCCGCCGTCCTGCGGGATCTGAACGAAGGAGCCTTCGGCCTTGACGCAGATGTCCTTCCAGAACTTGGTGCAGTCGGCGTCGTTGCCGCACTGCACGGTGTTGATGATGATGCCCTTCTCGCACGCCTTCTTGCAGGTGACGGGGTATTTCACGTCGTCGGGATAGTCCATGTGCGGCGGGGCGTCGCCGACGAGGAAGATGATGCGCAGCGTGCTGTTGTCGGTGCTCCACTTGACCTTGTTGACGGCGTCGTCCAGTGCCTGGTTGACGCTCTCCGGAATGTCGCCGCCGCCGGCCGCCTTGAACGTCTTCAGATCACCGTGGATAGCGTCCAGGTCGTCGGACAGGTCGAACACCTTCGTGATGTATTCGTCGCCGCGATCGCGGAAAGCCACGAGGCCGACTTTCAGATCGGGAACGGGCTTGCCGCTGGCGATCTGATTGCAGATCGACCAGATCTTCGCCTTGGCGCCTTCGATCAGGCCGCCCATGCTGCCGGTGGTGTCCAGGCAAAAGACGATTTCAACCTTCGGTCGTTTCGTCTCGGCTTTCTCGTCGGCAGCACGGCACGGGGAGGCCGCGACGGCCAAAGCCCCCAGCATCAGGGCGAGGTGCTTGAGATGGAACATGACTCGGCTCCTCTGAGAACGGGATGTTGACGGTTGCTATCCATCAAGACGAAATGGAAAGGGGGAACGCTTGTCCCATCTGAGCCGAAGCGGTGCGTGCGCACCATACCGATCGTGGTTGGAGATGCTTTCGACTGCGCGGTCTGATCGAAGGGACTAGTCGAAGCGTCGCGGCACATTTGTTCGTTCGGTTAGCCGCGATGCGGAGCGTACTCGCGCAGGCGGAGCGCTGCAGCCAGCGCTCCGCTGCGCGAGTATGCTCCGCGTCGCGGCTAACCTACGCTTCCGGCTCCGTTGGCGGCGTTTCGATTGGCGGCTCTTCGTATTCCAGCGGGGCATCAGGATCGAGAGGGCGTTTGCGTTTGTGGCGGCTATCGAGAGCTTTACCGCGGGTATTGGCGGCGTTCAGACCCAAGAAAATCACAACGGCGACACCGACGGCACCCGCGCCGATGCACGCGTACGTGATCTGTGTCTGGAGGATTTCCTCGCGCTTCTGGGCGGCAACCGCTGCTTCCTTGACACCGGAATCGGCCATTGCATTGTGTGGCCACAACAGGCTGGCGAAACCGGTCAAGACCAGGACCACGACGTTCCGCAGTCGCGTCATCACGATCACCTCTCTTTCCCATCAGATCCAAGAACACCGCAGGGACGTATGCCTCTGCTGTGCCAACACTGTGGCCGTCTCTGAATACTATAACATGGAAAAGTGTTCCCCGCGGGAGCCATCGCAGGAGCGAACGGCGATGAAACAACTCACCATCGTCGTGAAACCGTTCAAAGCCGAGGCCGTCCTGCGGGCGATTGCCGACCTGGACGTGAGTTCATGTGTCGTGCGCGAAGCGAAGGGGTACAGTCGGCAAAAAGGCTATCTCGACCGCTACCTGGGAAGCGAGTACAGCATGGCGTTCCTGCCGAAGGTTGAGATCACCGTCTGTGTCGGCGACGACCGCGCCGGCGAGGTGGAAGAGCGGATCGTCAAGGCCGCACGCACCGGTCGGATCGGCGACGGCAAGGTATTCGTTGTGCCGATAGGCTGGCCCGACGCGATCGAGTTTTGAGAATGGGGTCGTTACCTGATCCAGTTCGAGGCGACCCGCAGACGGTCCTACGGGCGTCCCGTCCAACGCGTGGATCACAGCCCCTCAAATCACGCCGCGTTTGTGCAAGCCGCGTAATTGCTCCGCATCCAGGCCGAGCAGATCGCTCAGCACTGCATCGGTGTGTTGTCCCAGTGCCGGCGGCAGCGCGGCCTCGGCCGTCTTCGTCCCAGCAATGTGGAACGGCGGTCCGATGAGATCAACGGGCCGACCCTGCGCGTCCGTCACCGTCAGGCGGAACCCGCGTGCCGCCGCCTGGGGATGGGCGAAGAGATCGGCATAGGTCCACAGCGGCGCATGCGGCACGTCGGCCGCTACCAGCAACTCTTGCCACGCCGCCGTCGTTCGCGTCCGCAGCAGATCTTCCACGAGCGGCACCAGGATCGTACGGTTCTCGACGCGCCGGCGATTGAGGGCGAAGCGCTCGTCATCGGCCCATTCCGTCTTGCCGGTCCTCTCGCAGAAGCGCCGCCACTGGCCGTCGTTGCCAACCGCGAGCACGATCCAACCGTCCGCCGTTGGGAACAGCTGATACGGCACGATCTGTAGATGAGCGTTGCCTTGCCGGGCCGGAACCGTGCCACTGGTCAGATATGCCTGGGCGACGTTGACCTGGGCGGCGAGAGCGCAATCGAGCAGGGCGAGGTCGATGGCGTAGCCGCGGCCTGTCTGGTTGCGCGCTTGCAGACATGCCAACACGGCGACCGCGGCGTAGAGGCCGGTCATCACGTCGGCGACGGCGACGCCAACTTTGTAGGGCTGCCCTTCCACCGGTCCGGTAATGCTCATCAGGCCGCTGAGTGCCTGGATGGCGAAGTCGTAGCCGGGCAGCTCGCTCAGCGGTCCCGTGCGGCCGAAGCCGGAGATCGAGCAGATCACCAGGCGCGGATTGATTGTCAGCAGTTGCGCTGGACTGAGGCCGAGTTTCTGGGCGCTGTCGGTTTTGAAGTTCTCCAGGAGTACGTCGCAGCGGCGTACCAGACCCGCGAACAGTTCGTGTCCTTCCGGACAGCCCAGGTCCAGAGTGATGCCGCGCTTGTTGCGATTGCACGACAGATAGTAGGCGCTGAACGACGGCAGACCGGGTATTGTCAGGAACGGTGGTCCCCAGGAGCGTGTCTCATCGCCGGCTCCGGGGCGCTCGACCTTGATGACCTCGGCGCCGAGGTCGCCGAGGATCTGCCCGCAGAAAGGCCCGGCCAGGACGCGCGAGGCGTCGAGTACGCGCAGGCCGGCCAGTGGTGAGCGGGAGTCGTCGGCCATGACGGCGTCCTCCGATTGCGTGACGCGCTCCCCTTTCGGGTCGCAGCTGAGACGCGGTTTCAAAACCTCGTACCGCCGGCATTCTTGCCGGCAAGAATGCCGGCGGTACGAGATTCGACCGGAAGTTTTGAAACCGCAGCTAAACGAACTTTGCCCACTTCTTGATTCTGTCTCGGGGGCGTATTGTGGTATTGTACGAGAGAAGGTGCCGCGGCGTGCCGGAGAGGCGGCTTACCGCGGCGGCGCGATCGGACCTTGCAGGGCGGATTCCCATGAACAATCCGGCAAACGTTCTGGACGTGTACAAGGACCTGGCGGAGTGCTACGAGCGGCGCGGCCAGGCGCAGATGCGCGACCGCTTTCTCGTGCTGGCGGCGGATGCGGCTCTGACGGGCGGGAACGCCGGCGAAGCCGAACGGCTGCGGCTGCGGCTGCTCCAGGTAAACCCGCACCACATGCTCAAGCCGTACAGCAGTTTCGACCAGGCGCGTACCGCTCCGGACGTGGACACCTACATCCGCAACCTGCGTCTGAATTATCCGCTGGAGGTGGCCGCCGACCTGATGCGCCGCCCTGCACGCCAGCGACGATCCCGGCGTGCAGGCGCTTCAGCAGACTGCGCAAGTGCCGGCCCCCGCCGTCCCGATCGAGCCGACCCTCAATATCGACTCGACCGACGATCGGTCGGCGCCGACGGCTTGGCTTCCGAGCGCGGAGAGCCTCGAGCAAACCTCGGCACTGCCTTCTCCCGCGCCGCCGGCCCCGGCACGCCCGGCTCAGTGGCAAGCGAATCTGGCGGAAACCGCACACATTCCGGGTGCAGCGCCTCCACGTCCGCCGAGGCGGCACGACGATGTGGCCGCGACCGCCAACGTGCCGAGCCCGGCAATGCCGCGCCCGCGCGTGCCGACGAAGGCCGAGCCGGAGCAGGTACCCCGCCCCTCCTCCTCGCGCCGTCCCGGCGCCTCGTTCTCCTGCGCCGTCGTCGGCGCCGCCGCGTCCCGCCGTGCCGAGCAAGCCCACCGTGCCGAAAGCGCCGCCCCGTCCCGCGCCGGGACCGTCGCCGTTCGCCTCGCTGCCGAATGAGCCGGCACCGGCCAACGCACCCCTCCGATCGCGACAGTCAGAGGCACCGCCCGAGGACAGCGGTTGGCTGGCGTGGGTGCTGGTGTTCTTCGTCGTCATTCTCGGGGCGGGGGCCCTCGGCTATACGATCGCCCGGCCGTTCCTGCCAAAGGAGTGGCTACCGTGAGAGTTAATCGCTCGGCAGGCATGGGACTGGACCACGGAGGATGAAGATTCGCGTTCGTAGTTGTACTGTCCGAGAGCGGCCCTCCTGCGGCGTTTCTTAGAAATAGCCCACCGATTCCACGACCTGTTGACGCAGCGCCCGCGTTGGCGTACCCTGGTTCGCTGCCGACCATACCTGCACCAGCGAAGGACCACCCCCATGAAACGTGCTATCCTCCTCATCCCCGTCCTGCTGACTCTGTTCGTCTGTCGAACTGTAGCCGAGGACCCGATCCGCGTAGAGCCGCCGCCGGATGCGAGACCGCCAGACGCCCGACTCAGCCACCTCCGCACGCTCAACGACAAGGAGTTCATCTTCACGCCGCCGACCGATCTCAAGACGTGGGAAGTGCGTCGTCGGGAGCTGCGCGAGCAGGTGCTGGTCGCCAACGGTCTCTGGCCGATGCCGGTGAAGACGCCGCTCAATCCCGCCATTCACGGCAAGATCGACCGCGACGAGTACACGATCGAAAAGGTCTTTTTCGCCAGTTATCCCGGCCACTATGTCACGGGCAACCTGTATCGTCCCAAAGGGCAAGAAGCGAGAAGCAGCCGGCGGTGCTGGTGGCGCACGGCCACTGGACCAACGCGCGCCTCGCCGACTTCGGCGCGAAGGTGGCCGAGGAGCAGATGAAGCTCGGCGCCGAGAAGACGGAAGCGTCGGCACGTTTCATCCATCAGGCGATGTGCGCCCAACTCGCGCGCATGGGCTGCGTCGTCTTCCAGTACGACATGGTCGGCCATTCCGACAGCAAGGACATCGGCCACACGCAAGGCTTCCTCGACGCCGACGCCGAGCTGCGGCTCCAGAGCTTCATGGGCCTGCAAACGTGGAACACGATCCGCGCCCTCGATTTCGTGCTGAGCCTGCCGGAGGTCGATCCAAAGCGCGTCGCCATGACCGGCGCCAGCGGCGGCGGCACGCAGACGTTCATGCTGGCCGCCGTCGATGACCGGCTGGCCGCGGCGTTTCCCGCGGTGATGGTTTCGACGGCGATGCAAGGCGGCTGCATCTGCGAGAACTGCTCCTATCTGCGCCAGGGAACGGGCAACGTCGAACTGGCCGCTCTGTTCGCTCCGAAGCCGCTCGGCATGACCGGCGCCGACGACTGGACGAACGAGATCGAGACGAAGGGGCTGCCCGAATTGAAGGCGCTGTACAAGCTGTACGGTGCGGAAGACAAGGTGATGGCGAGGTGCTTCCCGCAATTCAAGCACAATTACAACCAGGTCAGCCGCGAGGTGATGTATAACTGGTTCAACGGCATCTCGGCCTCGGTCAGAAGGAGCCGGTCGCGGAGAAGCCGTTCGCAACCGGTGCCGCCGGCCGAGCTGTCGGTGTTCGACGAGAAGCATCCGCAGCCGAAAGACGCCGTCAATGCTGAACGATTGCGGCAGTACATGACGGAAGAGTCCGACAAGCAGATCGCGGCACTGCTGCCGACTGACGCGAAGAGCTTGGAGGAGTATCGCAAGGTGATGGGAACGGCGCTGCGGGTGATGGTCAACGACAAGTTCCCATCCGAAACCGATGTCGTGAAGAAGAAACGCGGCGAAGTAACGAGCATCGACGACGTACGATGTGAGCAGTACTTTATTGGCCGAAAAGGACATAATGAAGATATCCCAATCATCGCTATAGGAGGCAAGGAATTCGACGGCACTACAGTCGTGTGGGTTCATCCCGCAGGCAAGGACAGCCTGTGGAAGGATGGAAAGCTAATTCCGGCTGCGCAGACAGATCTTGGACAAAAAGGCTGTTATCGTAGCACTCGATGTGTTGGGAACAGGCGAGCTGAAGCCACAGAAGCTTCCCGTCGCCAATGAAAAATTCGCAGGATATACCTACGGTTACAATCGGCCGTTGGTGGCGCAGCGCGTCCACGACATTCTCACCGCAGTCGCGTTAGTTCGGTACGGTGGGAAAGCGTCGAAGATCCATCTCGTCGGCTTCGAACAGGCCGGCCCCTGGGTGCTGCTGGCGCAGGCGCTCTGCGGCGACGCGGTAGCACGCACCGCCGCCGATGCCAACGAGTTTCGCTTCGAGAAAGTGCGGACGGTCAACGACGAGATGATGCTGCCGGGCGCCCTGAAGTACGGCGGCTTGTATGCGCTGGCGGCGTTGGCGGCGCCGGCAGAGGTGTATATCCCGAACCATCACGGGACGGGATCAGGGCACTGGATGAAGGCGGTGTACACTGCGGCCGGCAAGCCGGATAACCGTCAGGGACCGCCGGAGAAGGTTTCGCCGGAGAAGATGGTGGAGTGGTTGTTGCGGTAGGCATTGTTTAGCCGCGAGCTTCTGCGAGCGTTGGATAGCCCAACGCTCGCAGAAGCTCGCGGCTAAACGAAGTAATCAAAACCCCCGCCAGAACGCCAGCGTCTCCGCCAACGTTTGTTCGAGTGTGAACCGTGGCGCCCACCCCGTCTCACGCCGCAATTTCGACGTATCCACGCCGCGCCACGTTCAACTCCGTCGCGCGCAGTAGGTCGCCGCGCTGTCGTACCTCGACAGCCACTCCCGCCAACGCGATCAGGCGATCCAGCACTTCGCGCATCGAAACCGTCTGTCCCGAGGCGATGTTGTACGCTTCGCCGCGCCGGCCCTTCTCCATTATCAGCATGTAGGCCGCGATCACGTCGCGCACGTCGGACAAATCGCGGCGCGGTGAGAGATCGCCGGTTTCCAGGATCGGCGGCGCCTGGCTCCGCTGCACCGCGGCAATCTGCTTGGCGAAATGAGCGATGGCGTATTCCGGCGACTGACGCGGTCCGATGTGGTTGAACGGCCGAGCGCGAACGATGTCGTGTCCGGGATGACAGGTGTACTGGTAGCTCGCCAGGTCGGCGGCGGCTTTGCTGGCGGCATACGGGTTGTTCGGCCGCAGCGGCGCGTTCTCGTCCTGTGTTGCATTCGCAGTCTCGGGGTTGCCGTAAACGAGGCCGCTGCCGACGAAGAGGATTCGCGGCCGGCCACCCCAGCGGTCCACCGCGTCGTACAGACAACGCGTCGCCTTCAGATTGCCGTCCCAGGCGGCGTCGGATTCGTGAAACGATCGTCCCGCCTGGGCGTAGCCGGCCAGGTGATAAATCTGCTGCGGCTGAACCTCGCGCAGGATCGCCTCGACGGCGGCGCTGTCGGTCAGATCGCAGACGCGCAGACCGACCTTCCCTGAGAGATGCGTCAGTCCGGAAGGCCATGCCGAGTGTCGGTTCAGACCGATCACGTCCGAGCCGCTCCGGGCCAACAGCGCCTCCAGCAGGTGGCCGCCCGCAAATCCGGTCGCCCCGGTCACGAGGATCCGTTGTTCAACGCCTTGCGTTCTCACCGAGTTCGACCCCTCGACTCAACCGTTGCAGGTCGGCGCGCACCATGCGCTGCACCAGTTCTTTGAAGCCTACCTTCGGCACCCAACCCAGTTTCTTCCGTGCCTTGCTCGGATCGCCGATGAGCAGGTCCACTTCCGCCGGTCGGATCAGGCTGGGGTCCTGCACGACGTACTTCTTCCAGTCGAGACCGGCCGCCTCGAAGGCAACTTGCACGAGTTCGCCGACCGTATGCGTCTCACCGGTGGCCACGACGTAATCGTCCGGCTGGTCCTGCTGGAGCATCAGCCACATCGCCTCGACGTAATCGCCGGCGAAGCCCCAGTCACGCCGCGCATCGAGATTGCCGAGCCGCAGCTCCTTCGCCAGTCCGTTCTTGATCCGGGCGGCGCCGTCGGTCACCTTGCGCGTCACGAACTCCTTCCCACGCCGTTCGCTTTCATGATTGAAGAGGATGCCGGAGCTGCAATACATCCCGTAGCTCTCGCGGTAGTTCACCGTGATCCAGTGGCCGTAGACCTTCGCCACGCCGTAGGGCGAGCGCGGGTAGAACGGCGTCGTTTCCTTCTGCGGCGTCTCCTGCACCTTGCCGAACATCTCGCTCGATGAAGCCTGGTAAAAGCGAATGTGCTTCGGGTCGAGCAGACGGATCGCTTCCAGTACGCGCGTGACGCCGATGCCGGTAAACTCGCCGGTCAGCACCGGTTGTTTCCACGAAGTCGGCACGAACGACATGGCAGCCAGGTTGTAGACCTCATCGGGCCGCACCTGGCGAAACACCTCGATGATCGAGAGTTGGTCGAGCAGGTCGGCCTGGTGCAGCGTGATGCGGTCGGTCAGATGGTTGATGCGCTCGAACGTCTCCGTGCTGGACCGGCGCACGATGCCGTGGACTTCGTAACCCTTCGCGAGCAGCAACTCTGCGAGATAGCTACCGTCCTGTCCCGTGATGCCGGTGAGGATCGCTTTTTTCATCGTATCTGGTCCATGTGTCTGGCCGCTTGCGGCTTCGTTTTACGGAGCTACGTTTCGTCAAAGCGGCTGTACTCCCCCCTCGCCCCGGTACTCCGGGGAGAGGGGTCGGGGGTGAGGGGAAGAGGAGCCAGTCGCGATTCTGCCGCTCATCCCCTCACCCCCCACCCCTCTCCCCGGAGTACCGGGGCGAGGGGGGTAGCACTGTAGGGGCGATCAGCGTCCGTACTGTCGCTCGTAGTATTTCAGGTATTCGCCGTTGCGTACTCTGGCCACCCAGTCGACGTTGTCGCGGTACCAGGCGACGGTTTGCCGCAGGCCTTCCGCGAACTGGATCTTCGGCATCCACCCAAGCTCGCGCTCGGCTTTCGAGCAGTCGATGGCGTAGCGGCGGTCGTGGCCCGGTCGGTCCTTGACGTAGCGGATCAGCGACGGCGGCTTGCCCAGCGCGGCCAGGAGGTTGTGCGTCAGCTCCAGGTTCGTCTTCTCACAACGCCCGCCGAAGTTGTACACTTCGCCGATGCGTCCGTGCGCCACACCTGGTAGATGCCGGCACAATGATCGCGGACGTGGATCCAGTCGCGTACTTGCAACCCGTCGCCATACACCGGCACCGACTCGTCGCGCGACAGGTTGCTGATGAACAGCGGAATCAGCTTCTCGGGAAACTGATACGGCCCGTAGTTATTCGAGCAGCGCGTGATGAGCGTGGGCATTCCGAAGGTATGGTGGTAGCTCCGCACGAGCAGATCGGCCGCGGCTTTACTGGCCGCGTAGGGGCTATTCGGTGCCAGCGGCGTCTCCTCCGAGAACAGGCCGGCCGGACCGAGACTGCCGTACACCTCGTCGGTGGAAACCTGTACGTAGCGCCGGACGCCGAACTCCCGGGCGGCGTCGAGAAGCACCTGTGTGCCGAGGACGTTGCTGCGGATGAACGGTCCGGCGTCGTGAATGCTGCGATCGACGTGGCTTTCCGCCGCGAAGTGAATGACGGCATCGGCCCCCGAGATCGCGGCTCGGACGGCATCGCGGTCGGCCACATCGCCCTTGACGAAGCGGTATCGCGGGTGCTGCGCGACAGCGGCCAGGTTCTCGGGATTGCCCGCGTACGTGAGGGCATCGAAGTTGACAACGCGTGCCTCGGGGTCGTGTTCGAGCAGGTAATGGATGAAGTTGCTGCCGATGAAGCCGCAGCCGCCGGTTACGAGAACGGTGGTCATAAATCCTTCCACCTGGTTAACGCATCATGCGTCGTCGCTGACACACCCAAACGATACCGCGAAGTGCCAGGCGGCGTCAAGAAATGAACGCGGGGGTAGCGCAAGCGGTTCCCGGGGGTGCGCGAGTACGCGACCCCCGGCTGGGCTATGCAACCCCTTCGGGGTACATGCAGAGAGGCCCGTATTTGTATTTACCCCGAAGGGGTTAGATAGCCCAGCCGGGGGTCGCATACTCGCGCACCCCCGGCTGAGGTTCACCGCGTCATCCGCAGATGGATGCTGCCCATGAGCAGACACACGAGCCACCCCGCACCGAGGATGGTCAAGCCGAACGGCGCGCACATCACGGTGATGACCGCCAGGCCGAAGAACGCCAGGCCCCAGACGTAGAACCATCCCCAGATGGTCGCTCCCAGGTTCATGAAACACATGCCGCTCATCACCGCCAACACGGGAGCCAATTGGATCGGATTGTCGAAAAACGGGTTGATGAGCACCAGCGTCAGAAAGCCGCCGTAGTAGCCCGGCAACAGCGACCAGATCTGCCGCTCAGCCGCCGTCATCACCGGCTCCTTCACGGGCCGCAAGCGCACCACCAAGAAGAGCATGACGGTAATCTGCACCAGTTTCGTCGCCAGCACGGCCCACCAGCGATACGGCGGTTGCAGGCAGATCTCCCAGACGTTGGCCGTGGTGCAGCCGACGAAGATCGTGAACCCGAGCAACAGCAGCAGCAACGTCCAGCCTTGCTGGCGAATGTCGCGGTGCATCCGCCGTAAGGTGCGCTGCAAGCGCACCAGCCACGTTAACCGCCGCGCTCCAACGGACTCGCCGCGCAGGAAGGCGCGCAGATCGTTAGCCAGGGCGGCGGCGGTAGCGTAGCGCTCGTCCGGTTTCTTGGACAGGGCCTTGAGGCAGACCGCCTCCAGGTCGGCCGGGATGTTGGCGTTGACGACACGAGGTCGCGGCGGCTGCTCCTCGATCACCTGCGCCGGCAAGGTATAGGCCGGTCCTTCGAACGGCAGCCTGCCGGTGAGCAGCTCGTAGAGGATGACCCCCAGGGCGTAGGTGTCGCTCCGCGCATCGGCGGAGTTGCTGTGGCCGGCTGCCTGTTCCGGGGCCATGTAAGCCAGTGAGCCGAGGATGTGGCCGTCAGAGGTCGCCGCAGTCGTCGTTACGTCGTTTTCCGGCACGATCCGGGCCAGGCCGAAGTCGAGGATGTGGGGATTCCCTGCGGCGTCAATCAGGATGTTCCCCGGCTTGAGGTCGCGGTGACAGACGCCCTGGCCGTGCGCGTGATCGACGGCGTCGGCGATGCGCGCCACCACATCGGCGACTCCCGCGAAGGTGATCCGGTGGTCCTGACACCACCGCCGTGGCTCGACACCCTCGACGAACTCGGTGACAATGTAATAGGGTGGTCCCTGCCGGCTGTAGTCGAAGAGACGGACGATGCCGGGATGCTGCAAGCGAGCCGTGGCATGCGCTTCGCGGTGAAAACGACGCAGCGACTCGGGTTGTTCGAGACGTGCGGAGTGCAACACCTTGAGGGCGACATATCGCTTCACGTCCGGGTCGAAGGCGAGATAGACGGTGCCGAAGCCGCCGGTGCCGAGTTGCCGCTCGATGCGATACGGTCCGATGTTCTCCGGATCGGGCAGGGGGGCATCCTCGGAAGTTCCATCGGAGCGTGTACGCTGGTCGCAGAACAGCTGCTCCAGGGCAGTGAGCGGATCGGCCAGATCGGGATGGCGAGCGAGCAAGTCGGCGCGGTCGTAGGGCCGGCCTTTCTGGACGGCGTCGATGGCGGCATCCAGAGCGGCGGCGGCCTCCTCAGAGAGAGACAGCGATTCGGCCATGGGAATCGGCGTCGGCTGGGACATGACATTCGCCGGAGTGGGATGGGACGATTACCGGATTATCGACTGCCAGAGTCGGTTTTGCAACAGAATCCGCCGCTTGCGGCTTAGCAAATACCTCCGAAGCCGCAAGCGGCGAGTCGATCACGAGCCGATTCATGCGTTACCTTGATCTCACCCTGTCTGACCCGGCGACGAATCTGGCGTTGGACGAGGCCCTGTTGCTCGACGCGGAATCGGCAACCGGCGGCGAAGTGCTGCGCGTGTGGGAATGGCCGGCGCCGGTGGTGGTCCTCGGTTCCGGTTGTGTCCTCGCCGATGAGGTGAACGAACCTGCCTGTCTTGCCGACGGAGTGCCGATCCTGCGCCGATCCAGCGGTGGGGGCACCATCCTCTGGGGTCGCGGTTGCCTCCTCTTCAGCCTCGTCCTTTCCTACGACCGGGCGGCGGAGTTGACGCAGATCGGATCGTCCTATTGCTTCATTCTCGGTCGTATCGCATCGTCTCTCGGCTTGACCGGAGTCCGGTTGCTTGGAATCAGCGACCTCGCCGTTGGCGATCACAAGTTCTCCGGCAATGCCCAGCAGCGGAAGCGTTCGTTTCTGCTTCATCACGGCACGCTGCTCTACGATTTCGACGCAACCCTGGTTGGCCGCTACTTGCGCGTCCCGCCGCGCCAGCCGGAGTATCGGGAACAGCGGCCGCACGAGGATTTCCTGTGCAATCTGCCGCTGGCCGCGCCGGAGATGAAACGACAGCTGCGGGCGGCGTGGGGGGCTGACGAAGATTTAGCGACGTGGCCGGAGGAGACGGTTCGCTCACTCTCCACCGAGAAGTACACACAACGAGAGTGGACGCGGCGGCGCTGAACCAGTGTCGCGTCGGAGAAACTGGTCGGGCAACCGCTCACGCCCGCCGAGCGCGCCGATCTGATCGAATTCCTACGGTTCGGCGAAGCGGGAAACGCTTTCCGGTAGATCGCCAGCCGTCCATCACGTCAGAACCGAGGCTACGAACCGCCTCTCCGCCGATTGTCTGCGGGATTGTCCTATCGTTTCTTGCCCGTGTACTGCGAAAGCAGGGGGGGACAGGGAAACAGATTAAAGACTTCTTGACAATGGGGGTACTTTTGTCTTAATCTAGTGAACCTGGTTACTCTGGTTATGCTGATCTTAACGGTTGTTCCGTCGCGGTTCGGCACGTAACCTGCGTTGTACGTGTGACAGAAATGAGAATCTCCCCTGGTTTGTTGTCCGCCAGGCGGAAATTGCACAGCAAATGAGCAAAGGATGATCGAAAGCGAGCAGTCCTAAGAGTTTGCAATGCCTCCGTAGGCCGGAGGCGGTCTGGCCGGGGTAAACCGAGCGCGAGCCGCACCGGTTTCCGCTCGGTTTAGACTTTCCTAAGTGATCCCAAGGTCGGACCGCGGCTGCCAGCTGTCAGGATGGAATTATCCGATTAGATGGAACTTTCCAATAGGTCGAGTCGTCAGAACACAAATTGAGGTCGCCCCTCATGCCGATTCTTGCCACCGAATGCAACCTGCACCCCTTCGATCTGTTTGAGGGGAAAACTGAAGCAATCTCCGGGCTGAATTGGTGGGTGCTACATACCCGACCCCGACAGGAAAAAAGCTTGGCTCGCGCCTTGTTGAAATTTAACATCGCATTTTACCTGCCTTTGATCGCCCACCGCAATCTGATTCGCGGCCGGGTGATGGAGTCGCAGTTGCCGTTGTTCCCCGGCTACCTGTTTATTCGAGGTAGTTCGGAACAGCGGATCGCAGCCCTGTCCACACACCGCGTCGTCCGTTCTATACCCGTCCCCGATCAGGGTAGATTGTCGGACGACCTGAGTCAGGTGTATCGGCTGATTCGTTCCGGCCTTCCGGTACGTCCCGAAGACCGACTGGAGACCGGAGCAGAGGTCGTGATCCGCAGCGGGCCGTTGATCGGCTTGCACGGCGTCATCCTCAAAGCCGCCTCCGGTGGGCGATTCTACGTGCAAGTCGATTTCATCCAACGCGGTGCTTCCGTGTTGCTGGACGATTTCACCCTGGCCGCGATAAGCCGGGAATATTGCTCAGGACCGGCCAAATGAGCGCACCCAGCGCTCCTAGTTCGTGAACTGCTTACGGAAGAGGGATCCTTCCCGCCGCTGGTCTCGCGCCCAAACACATCATGGATGATCCTAATCGCCAGTTTTTATTCTCCGTATTTGGTGGCGCTGCTCGCGCAACCGACGGGGACGGAGTCTGGCAAGGTTCTCCCAACGGCTCGTCCACCGACGACATCGCGCAGACGAGGAATTGACCTCTCCCACCGAGGATCGCATTCGTTCACGTTGCTTTCCTACGTGAGTTTCCGCACCCAGTCAGAAAGCCGGCCATGCTCGACAATCTCAATCTGCTCGGCATCTTCGCGACGGCGTTCGGCTTGTCCTTTGCGCTCACTCCCATCGCCCGATCGATCGCTTGCCATACCAGATTGGTGGACCGCCCGGACGGCCGGCGGAAACTGCACGGCCGAGCCATTCCGGTGACAGGCGGCCTCGCGATCCTGTTCGCCCTACTTGGCGCGGTGGACTTCGGACTGTACCGCGTCGACCCAGCCGTCCTCGGATTCTCCTCTCAGAGCCTGCTCGGGCTGCTTCTGGGCGGCGTGTTGATTTGCGCGGTCGGTGTCGCCGACGACTGCGGCTCGCTGCGCGGCCGGCACAAACTTCTCGGCCAGTTGGTGGCAGTTGGAGTGGTGATCGCCTTCGGGGTGCGCATCGACCGCGTGCATGTGTTCGGCATGGACCAGGAACTCGGTATGCTCGCCATCCCGTTCACGACGTTCTTCTTGCTCGGGGCGATCAACTCGCTCAACCTCCTCGACGGCATGGACGGCCTGTTGAGCACGGTCGGTCTGCTCATCTGCCTGGCTCTGGGCGTGATGGCACTGCACACCGGCCACATGGGAGCCGCCCTGGTGGCGCTGGCCCTATCCGGGGCGTTGCTCGGTTTCATGTGCTTTAACTTCCCGCCCGCCTCGATCTTCCTGGGCGACTCGGGCAGCATGTTGATCGGCCTGACGGTGGGTGTGTTGGCGATTCAGAGTTCGCTGAAAGGGCCCGCCACGCTGGCTCTGGCCGCCCCCGCCGCCCTGCTGATCCTGCCGATTTTCGACACCACCGCGGCCATCATTCGCCGGAAACTGACAGGGCGCAGCGTGTATACGACGGACCGCGGCCACCTGCACCACTGTTTGCTGCGCAGCGGTCTCTCGGTCCGCACCGCCCTGCTCTTGGTAGCTGGGTTGGGTCTGGTGAGTGTTGGCGGAGCACTGGGCAGCGTTGCGTTTGAAAACGAATGGCTCGCAGCTCTCAGTGCCGCGCTCGTGGTCGGCATCCTGATGGCGACGCGCTTGTTCGGCCACGCGGAATTTGTCCTGCTCGGTCAGCGGGCGAACAGGGTGTTGCGGTCGTTCCTGCGTGGTCCGAACCGGGACCAGCCGAGCGAGCTAGAAGTGCGGTTGCAAGGGACCGCGGACTGGAAAGGGTTATGGCAGACGATCCTGGAGAACGCGGCGGGGCTGAACCTCCGCCGTGTGCGCCTCGACGTCAACTGCGCCGGCAATCAGCGAGAATTATCATGCAAGATGGGAACTGGGCCACGACGAAGGCGAGCAATCCGAACTGTGGCGTGCCGAGATCCCGCTCTCGGCGAGCGGCCGGGTGATCGGCAGCCTGGAGGTGGTCGGCCACATGCAGGGCGATGCCATCGCGGATCGCATGGCGGCTCTGGCCCGGCTGATCGGGTGCTTCGAGGTGACCGCGGATCGTCTGACCCGCGAGGCATTCACACCGCTGTTGATCCCCGAGCCTGCGGCCCTGGTCGGGGTCGGCAACGCCATGGGTCAGCCGGTAGGAGGAATGCTCCCTTGAATGGCCGCCCGCTGCGGGTGTGTCATCTGGGCAAGTACTACCCGCCGGCACCGGGCGGAATGGAGACGCACCTGCAAACCCTGGCCCGCGCCCAGGCGGCCCTAGGAGCGAAGGTTCACGTCATCTGCGTGAACCACGTCGGCCGCGGCACCGGTGCGACGGAAGAATGGGACGGCCCGGTACGGGTGACACGGCTGTCGCGCCTGGTGAGCCTGTCCGGTCTGGACGTCTGTCCGGGCATCCCGACGGCGCTACGACGACTGCGACACGACCCGCCCGACCTGATCCACCTGCACACGCCCAACCCGACGATGCTGCTGCCGTTGGCGATGCTTCCGCCTGGCCCGCCGGTGGTGGTCACCCATCATAGCGACATTGTGCGGCAGAAATGGCTCCGCCACCTGCATAACCCGTTCGAGCGGCGAGTGTATCACCGCGCCGCCATGCTGCTAAGCGACAGTCCGCCGTACATCGAGGGATCCGAAGTATTGCAACGCTACCACAGGAAGGTGCGTACTCTACCGCTGGGGATCGACCTGGCGCCATACCAAAAACCCTCACCGCGCGCTCGTTCCATCGCCGATGAACTCCGCCGGCGTCACGGCGTCCCCCTCTGGTTATGTGTAGGCCGACTCGTCTATTACAAGGGGTTGACAGTGGCCCTGGAAATGCTGAGGCACACGCCCGGTAAGTTACTGGTCATCGGCACGGGGCCGCTGGAGAGAGAACTGCGTGAGATAGCTGGCACTCTGGGAGTAGCCGACCGCGTTCTCTGGCATGGTAATGCTGGTGGCGACGAGTTGGTTGGAGCGTACCAGGCGGCGACTGCCCTGTGGTTTCCGAGCGTGGCGCGGAGCGAAGGCTTCGGCCTTGTGCAGGTGGAGGCGATGGCGAGTCGCTGTCCGGTACTGAACACGGCAATACCTTCCAGCGGCGTGTCCTGGGTGAGCCTGCACGAGAAGACGGGTTTGACGGTGCCAGTCGGCGAATCGCCTGCCCTCGCCGCCGCCGCTCGTCGCCTGGTGGAGGAGGCGGGGTTGCGGGAGCGGTTGGCGGAAGCGGCTGGTAAGCGAGCGGTTTCCGAGTTTGGGCATCGCATCATGGGCGAGCGCAGTCTGGAAGATCTACCGCACCGCACTGGCCAAAACGCGTCCGCTGGCTGCCATTGGCAGCTGAATTGGGCCTTCCTGGGAAGACTTACGGCCCACTCTGCGCACCACTTCGGTACCACCGGCGCACATGCCGTGCAGCCAGATGTAAAAGATCAGCGGGTAGCAATCGCCGCGTTTTTATGTCCATCTGCCGCGTTTCAGTGTACAAACGACACTTAAAACTCAGTGTTGAGAAGCGAAAAACAAGGATTCATGAAATGGAGTCACCGCTTCTTTCTGCAAATTCGATCTCACCGCCGATCGAATCCGAGAAAGAGGCCACCTCTTCGTCGCCGACTTCGACGAAAATGTGCGTCCTGCATCTTTCTGCGGGTAATATGTTTGGAGGCGTCGAGAGTACGCTCCTTACGATTGCTCGCTACACGGATGCACTTCCGCAACTTGAGTCACATTTCGGGCTGTGTTTCGAGGGCCGGCTCAGAGAGGAGTTGTTGGCGGTAGGCTCACCCGTCCATCTTCTTGGAGAGGTGCGGATCAGCCGGCCGTGGACAGTCTGGAGAGCGCGGCGCCGACTCTCCGAACTGCTGGACGCGTGCGACCGGATGTCGTAATTTGTCACAGCTGCTGGCCGCACGTTGTCTTCGCTCCCGTCGTGCGCCTCACGACGCCTGCCCCTGGCTTTCTTGGCCCACGACAGCTACCTGGGGCGGCACTGGCTGGAACGCTGGAGCCGCTGGACGAAACCGGACATTGTCCTGGTGAACAGCCGGTATACCCAGTCGTTCCTGGGCAACCTCTTCCCGGGAGTTCGGAGCGAAGTGATTTATCTGCCTGTGACGAGTCCAGCCTCGATTGATCGGGAGAGCAATCGTTCCCGCCTCCGCAATGCCTTGCAGACCTCGGAGAGCGACATCGTCATCGTCCTGGCGTGCCGTCTCGAACGCTGGAAGGGGCATAGCCTCCTGCTCGAAGCCCTCGGCCGTCTGGCCACGGTCCCCGGATGGGTATGTTGGATGGCAGGCGGTGCTCAGCGCCCTCACGAAGCGGTTTACTTGGAGGAACTGCGCCGTCAAGCAAGCTCCCTGGGCATCGGCGACCGCATTCGCTTCCTCGGGCAGCGGACCGACGTTCCGAACCTTTTGGCCGCAGCCGACATCCAGTGCCAACCGAACACGGAGCCGGAGCAATTTGGCATCGCCTTTATTGAGGCGCTGTATGCCGGGCTTCCCGTGGTCACAACTGCCCTGGGAGGAGCGCTGGAAATTATAGACGAAGAATGCGGGATCTTGATGCCGCCCGACTCCCCCGAAGCTCTCGCCAGTGCGCTGCTGCGGCTAATCCGGGATGACGGGCTGCGGGCTCGACTTGGAGGCCATGGCCCCAAACGTGCCCATAAGTTGTGTGATCCGGTTAGCCAGCTTGGCAAGATGGTGGCAGCTCTGCAGGACACCATTCGATGTGGTGCGGCGGTATGATTGCTTCTTCGACTGAACCTGCTGCGTCCGTCGTTCTGCACCGTGCTCGCTTGAGCGGAGGGGCCAGTTCCGATGCCATCCTTCGGATGGTTGTCCACAGTCTCGAACACGCCACCCGGGGGGCGGCTTGCTCCTTGACGTCGGTTGCGGTAAGGGGAACCTTTTGGAGTGCCTTGAGGGCCGCTTCGACCGTTACATCGGGGCTGACGTCGTGCGCTATGAAGGTTTTCCGGTCGATGCCACTTTCTGCCCGGTTGATCTCGATGCGTCAGCGCGTTGTGCTCCCCGATGGGACGGCGGACGTGGTCGCCGCGGTGGAGACCATTGAGCACCTCGAGAATCGAGGGCGTTCGTGGCGAACTGGTGCGGCTAACGCGACCGGGGGGTTGGGTGGTAGTAACTACCCCCAACCAGTTGAGCTTTCTAAGTAAACTAACGTTGGTATTGAAGAACCGGTTCAACGCCTTCCAAGACAATTGCTACCCAGTCCACCTCACTGCTCTGCTGGAGATAGATCTGCGACGAATGGCGGCTGAGTGCCGCCTCACGGACGTAACGGTGCTCTTCAGCGAGCAAGGGCGGTTGCCTGGGACGTCATGGCACTACCCACGATTCCTCTCCCGCCTGTTTCCGCGGGCACTCTCGGACAACGTGTTGCTGGTCGGGCGGAAGCCCGACACGCTCCCGCTTTAAACACGGGGTCTCACGATGAGCATCACTGCCTTGTTGAAACCCGAATACCTGTTTCGTCCGACGCAACTGGCACGCCGCCTGTACTGGTCGCTGCGTCGACGGCCACCGGAGCGGATGGTCACCCGGTTGTCCTGGGGATGGCCGATTGAGGTCGTTCCAGAGGAACTGCACGGAAAGGCATTGCTGCACCTGGGAATCTGCGACTTAGCCGTCTCCGAGGTGCTCTGGCGACTTTGTGATCCGGGGGAGACCGCACTCGACATCGGGGCGAACATCGGGATAATGACGGCCCTTCTCGCCTACCGGGTAGGACGGACCGGCAAAGTGATCTCTTTCGAGGCTGACCCGACAGTCGGTATGGACCTTCAAGCGAACGTCGCCAGGTGGGAAGCCTTTGTTGGCAAGGAGGCGATTCGGGTCATCCTGCGGGCATTATCTGACTCCGAAGGATCTGTTCGATTCGAGTCGTCCCCCCAACCCTCTCTCAACCGGGGACTCGGTCGGGTAGTTCAAGACAATGGGAGCGAAGCCGCGGCGGGAACCATGCTGACGGTCCCGTGTTCCACCCTCGATTCATGCCTGGACGGTGTTGCCGCGATTGGCGTGGCGAAGATGGATGTCGAAGGGCATGAGGAAGCGGTGTTGCACGGCGGTCGGAACACTCTTGAAAGTCGTCGTGTCCGCGACTGGGTGGTCGAGCATCACTCGGCCTATCCTTCGGCGATCACGGACCTATTTGAAAGTCACGGCTACCAACTGTTTTGGATTAGGAAGAAGTTTTTCGGGCCGGAACTTGTCGACGTATCGACGGCGCTACCGCGTTTGATCTGGGAGCCGCAAAGCATACTCGCCACACTAGACGTCGACCGAGTCTCCGACCGCTTACGCGCTCGGGTTGGCAATCTCTGAGTTGACAATGCCTCGTGCCACGCGATCTCAGAATGAACTTTCTAACTTGCCGGCTAACGATTCTCTGCGTGTCGCAATGATCAGTTACGGCCTCCCCGTGCCGGGCGCGAGATGCGGCGGCATCGAACGAGTTGCCCATGAACTCGCCGACGGTCTCGCTCGTCGCGGGCATACGATCATCGTCTGGAGTTACGATCCGGCGCCTCCCGGTGCGCTTTACAGGGTTCGGCCTTTGCCATACCGCAGTTTCGTCACAAGTTGGCTGGGGCGACGTTTGACAATGGGCTACTTCGGTAATATCCTCGCCCTTCTTCTCGACCCTCGCAATTTCGACGCCGTCATCGCCCACGGGGACAGTCTGCTGCTGCCGCTTCGCCAACTGCCGGTCATCCGCGTAATGCACGGCATCGCCCTGGGCGAGGCACTCTCAGCGCGTTCGCCCTGGCGATTTCTCATGCAGATCGGCGTGTACGTTCAAGAACTCCTGACTGGATTCACTCAAAGCGGCTGCGTCGGAGTCAGTCGGAATACCTGTCGCTATAACCCGTTCGTAAGGCAGATCATCCTTCACGGCGTGAACGGAGCCGTCTTCCACCCGGAACCCTTTGGAAAGACAAAACACCCCTCGATTGTTTTCGTCGGTTCTTTGACCGGACGTAAGCGGGGGAGCGTCCTAGTTGAGTGGTTTCAGCGCGACGTGTTGCCGCAGCATGCCGAGGCCACTCTCGACGTGGTCGGTGCCGTCGGGCCTTCACGGCAAAATGTCCGCTATCACGTTGGTCTCTCAGACGAGGAACTCGCGGCCGTTTACAGGCGATCGTGGCTGTATGCCTCGCCCAGCACCTACGAGGGGTTCGGGCTTCCGTATCTGGAGGCGATGGCCTGCGGCACACCCGTTGTGGCCTCTCCGAATCCCGGCAGCGAGGAAGTGTTGGACAATGGGGCCTACGGCCAGGTCGTTTCCGACGACGTTTTTCCGGCGACCCTTAACCGAATGTTGGCCGACGCCGAACTCCGCCGCTCGTGGACGGAACGCGGTCTCCAGCGTGCCAGGGCACTTAGTATGGACGTCATGATCGATCACTACGAAAATTGGATCCGTCGACTCAGCGACGCACCCGGACGCCGTGCGCGAGGTTATATGCACGAGTATGACCGCGGGTGGTCGCGGCCGACGGTCATGCTGACTGGCTTTGTCCTGGTGCAGTATCTGGCGGCCGGTCTGCTGTTCCTGCCGGGCGCGCAAGTAGTCCGGCCCCTGATCCGCGCTTCCCTACCTCTCGGGGCTGGTATTGTTAGCGTTATCGGCCGCATGGTATCCAGCCACTCGCTCCCGGTCTCCCGGAGTCGTTTGGCTGACCGTCTCGTTGGCGATCCTGGGATTCGGATTCATACTGCCGAACACGAACCCGATTTGCGGCATCGCCCAGATCGTCTTTCAGCTCAGCATCGCTGCTCCTTTTTTCTGGATGGCCCGCCTGCCCTGCGACCAGCATCGTTTGGATCGGCTGCTCGTCCTTGTGGGAGTACTCAATGGTGCTTCCGCACTCCTCGGAATTGGCCAGGTTTATTATCCCGAACAGTTACAGCCTCCGGAGTTCAATAGCCTGGGTCTCAAGATGGACCCGCTTATGCTGGATGCAATGACTTTCACGGGTCCGGACGGCCACAAGATGATGCGCCCTGTGGGCTGAGCGACCAACCCGGCGGTGCCGCCCCCGCCGGCGCCACCGCCGCGTTGATCGGATTGATGCTCGTCCTGCGGCCCGGTCTATCCTGGCTCGGGGCGGATTCTTCGCTTCCCTCGCCAGTGTCGGCATCTTGTGTCTGTATCTTACCCAGGTACGCTCGCTCTTGATGATGACCGTCCTCGCCTCCGCGGTGATGGTTGTTATCCTCCTCGAGCATGGACGGCTGCGCGAGGCTGTGCTGATTCATGGTCCTCGGCATCGCGCTCGTCGTTGGGATGTTCTTCCTGGCCACGCTGATCGGTGGCGACACCATCTCCGACCGATTCTTCGGCATCATTGAGACCGGTGTGACGGACAGCTACCGCCGCAATCGCGGGATCTTTCTCGAATACACCCTGACGGACCTTCTCAACGAGTACCCCTTGGGCGCCGGAGCAGGCCGGCACGGCATGATGTATGTTTACTTCGCACCCCTGGAAGGGATTCCCAGCCCGAGCGTTCATGCCGAGATCCAGTTGACCGCTTGGCTCGTGGACGGCGGATTCCCACTCATGATCTGCTATTCGGGTGCGATAGTGGCCGTCATGTGGGCAGTTCATGGACTGGCCGTTGATCGACGGCGCCCGAACTCGCCTACAGCGCCGCCATCGTGTTCTGTTTCGACCTGTTCATCGTCGGGCAGTCGTTTGCGGGGCCGAGCTTCAACAGTTACCTCGGCGCCCAGTTTTGGTTCCTCAACGGCCTGATCTTCGCGGTGGCCCGGTCGCGGGTCTCAGCACGTCGTTCGACCGCGGTCCGGACGTTCGTCGATCGGCCGCTAGCCGCTCCGGTCCTGACAACCTAACGACCCACTCGCACTGCCCTAAGGAATACTTCGGTCCCAACATCGTGATGCATCCTCCTATTCGTCGCGCACGGAATCGATGATGATGAACAGTCCGACCGCGACCGACATTCCTCATGTTGCTCCTTCCTTGGCGACGGTGCCGTCCGCGACCGTTGAGGCTCCGTCCGGCTACACGGTCGTCATCAAGGCCGGCCAGTCCGAGCGCCTTTACTGGCGCGATCTGTGGCGCTACCGCGAGTTGCTCTTATTGCTTGCCTACCGCGACATTTCTGTCCACTACAAGCAGACGATTATCGGCGCCGCCTGGGCTTTGGTGCGGCCGCTCTCGACGATGCTGGTTTTCGTGCTGGTCTTTAGTAAAGTGGCCCGCCTGCCGTCCGACGACGTGCCGTATCCTCTTCTGGTCCTTGCCGGGATGTTGCCCTGGCAGTTGTTCGCCAGCGCCCTCGGCGAGTCGAGCAATAGTCTCGTCAACAACGCCAACCTGGTTTCCAAGGTCTACTTTCCCCGCCTCATCGTTCCGCTCAGCGCCTTGGCCGTGAGCCTGATCGACTTCCTGATCTGCCTGCCGGTGCTGGTGGTGCTGATGATAGTCTACCAGGTGGCACCGACGTGGCGATTGGCCTTCCTGCCAGTGTTCATGAGCCTGGCTTTGATGGCCGCCTGTTCCCTCGGCCTGTGGTTGTGCGCCCTGAACGTGCGCTTCCGGGACGTCCGGTATATCATCCCGTTCATCGTGCAGTTCGGCCTTTACCTGTCGCCGGTAGGATACAGCACGACGGTCGTGCCGGTGGACTGGCGCTGGCTGTTCGAGTTGAATCCGATGGCCGGCATCATCGACGGGATGCGCTGGTCGTTGTTCGGGACCCGGCCGCCCTTCGCCGAGCCGAGTTTCGCGGTGTCGCTGCTCATGGTGGTGGCCTTGCTGCTGGGCGGCGTGTGGTATTTCCGGCGGACGGAACGGACTTTCGCGGATGTGATTTGAGGACAACCGCGGGCATGTCGCAACCGATCATCGCCGTCGAAGAGCTGGGAAAGAAGTACGTCCTCAGCCATCGGCAAGAGAGCAAGGCCCGTTACGAGTCGTTGCGCGAAACGCTGATGAATGGCTTGCGGTCGGTGGGCCGGCGACTGCGGCGGCCGACCACGATGGTGGAGCGGTCCGCGCAAGAGGAGTTCTGGGCACTGCGCGACGTTTCGTTCGAGGTGCAGCCGGGCGAGGTGGTCGGAATCATTGGCCGCAACGGGGCCGGTAAATCGACACTGCTGAAGATCCTGAGCCGCATCACTGAACCGACGACCGGCCAGGTGACATTGCGCGGCCGAGTGGCGAGCCTGCTGGAGGTGGGCACTGGCTTTCACCCCGAATTGACCGGCCGGGAGAACGTGTATTTGAACGGCACCATTCTCGGTATGAGTCGAGCTGAGATCCGTCGCAATTTCGATGAGATCGTGGCGTTCGCGGAAGTGGAGAAGTTCCTGGACACACCGGTGAAGCGATATAGCAGCGGGATGTATATGCGGCTGGCGTTCGCGGTGGCGGCGCACTTGGAGCCGGAGATATTGGTCGTGGACGAGGTGCTGGCGGTGGGGGACGCTCAGTTTCAACAGAAGTGTTTGGGGAAGATGAGGGAGGTGGCTAGATGTGGTCGGACAGTTTTGTTTGTAAGCCATAATATGGGAGCAGTGAACCGGCTTTGTTCTCGGGCAGTGTGGCTGCAAGAGGGACGGATGTCCAGAATCGGGGCGACTGAGACAATCGTAACCGATTATCTTTTAGGTGGGGCGGAGCAGTCTGGTGAACGTCGTTGGGAGACAAATCAGCGGCCCCCAGGAAATGACAGAGTGAAATTGAGGGCAGTTCGCGTGATCAGCGCTAATGGCGAGATACGTCAGACAGTTGACGTTCGCCGACCGTTCTGGGTGGAGATGGAGGTCGAAATCGTTGCTCCTGTGCCGAGCTTCCGGAGCTCGATTCGAGTGCTGACTGGTGATGGAATTACTGTCTTCACCTCCACCGACCAAGAAAATCAATCCCATCCAGACGGATTCAATATACCCGGACGATACCTGAGCCGCTGTGGGATTCCCGGGAACCTACTAAACATCGGGCATTATTTTATCTCTCCGGGTGCAGATATACCATTTGTCGAGGTAATATTCTTTGAAGAGCAATGTCTTGGATTCCACGTCGAGCAAACTGGAGGTGTTAGCGGCAAATATCCCGAATTATGGCCCGGCTTGATTTGCCCGTGCGTACTCTGGGAGTCCGAACTGGTTTCCGAAAACACATCCCAAAGATAAGCAGCACGGCATGCTATCCTTCATTCGCGATCTTGTCAGGAAGATCCGTAGCCTTAGCCCGGGCTACGCTCGGCCAGTCGTTGAAGCTGGCCTCCGAAATAATCTCCTGAAAATTGACCGCATGGCGGTCGAACTCCTTCGCCTGAATATTCTGTCTGCTCCGCGGTATCAGAATCCTCGCCAACTCGCTCGGTACGGGTTCAAAGCATACTCTCAGTATGACGAAGACGGATTGCTAGATGAGATCTTCCGGCGGGTCGGAGTGACAAACCGATTCTTTGTTGAGTTCGGTGTTGGGGACGGAATAGAAAACAACACGCAATACAGGCTAGCAGGCGGCTGGCGAGGTGTCTGGATCGAAGGATCGCCAGTGTTCTCAAGCGTCATCCGCACTGTATATCAGGAATTGATTAGTACCAGCCGCTTGCGGCTCGTGGAAAGTTTCATTACTGCCGAATCTATCGAACAAACTTTCGCAGACTCGGGTGTACCTCCTGAGTTCAACCTGCTCAGTATTGATATTGACGGGAACGACTACTGGGTGTGGCGGGCTATCACAAGCTACAAGCCGCGGGTCGTCGTTATCGAGTACAATGCCGGGATCGGACCAACAATTCCTTGGGCAATGCCTTACCAAGCGGATTTCGTCGGCGACGGGTCGAGGGCATTCGGGGCAAGCTTGAAAGCTTTAGAGTTACTAGGCCGGACGAAGGGATACGAACTGGTGGGATGCGGGATTAGCGGAGTGAATGCTTTCTTTGTCCGATCTGACCTGTTGAGTGACCAATTTCTCAACCCATTCGACTCGGCCACGCATTTCGAACCCCCGCGTTACTACCTGGTTCCGTTCCCGGGCCATACTCCAAGCCAACGTGAGGTGGCAGCAATTACAGCGGGGCCACCAAATACTGACAGTTCCAATGAATGAAAGACGGGAAAAACATGAAGCCGAATAGTGTCAGTAATACTTCCGTCGACGTATGTTGGTGCGGCGAAAAATATTTTGTCGCTTCGCCACACGCTGATTACCGAGTCTGCCGGGCGTGTGGGACCGCAAAACTTCGAGTAGGATTGGCAACTGGCCAAGATCCAGTCACAGAGGAGCAGTCACATTTATACGGGGAGCACTACTGGAACGAACACATGCGTCAGTTCGGTTATCCTACACTCTCCGAGCGCGTGCGCGGCGATCTATCGGAGCGTGCCCAATACTGGCTGGCACACTTACTCAAATATCGTTTGCCGCCTGGTCGCACTTTGGAGATCGGCTCTGCTCACGGTGGGTTCGTTAAGTTACTGTCTGTCGCCGGGTTCAATGCGCTCGGAATGGAGATGAGTCCTGGCATTATTGAAAAGTCAAAGCAGTGGTTCAAAGTAGATATCAGCCGCGGCCCGATCGAGCATTCCGAACGAGAACTTGGAATGTTCGACGTGATTCTGCTGTTCGATGTTCTTGAGCACTTTGCCGACCCCGCATCTACAATGCGTGTGGTACTGTCACATGTTGCCCCTGACGGCGTGGTTGTGCTTCAAACTCCTAATTACGACGACGTTGGGAGTGATCGCTGGCATCAGTTCAAGCCTCCGGAACACACGTATTTGTTTAGTTCAGCTAGCATTCACGAGTTTCTTTGCCGCCTCGGGTTCGAGCACCTCGCCTATGAGCAGCCAATCTTCGGAGGTGACATGTTTGTCTTCGCCTCACGGTTGCCGCTCATGGTCTATTCGCCGGAGCGGATTGCTGACCGACTGGCGACCACTCCTGACGGTCGGTTGGCTCTCGCCATGCAGGATTTGTACGCACAAGTGGCGCTCTAGTCAGGATTGGGCCTCCCGACTCGGTCCCCGCGCGTTAGGCAAAGCGTTCCTGAAGTCCCTGCCACGAGTATTGCGCGGCGGCTATGGGGACGTCCATGAGAGTAGTAGTCGATGGTTGCGTATTCGAGAATTCCCACCAGATCGGTATTCGACGAGCGTTCTATGAAATCATATGGCGAATTACAGACCGAATCGACTGCACACTTTGGCTCCGTGCGCGGCCGGCCGCTCCGCTTCCTCCCGGTGTGCGCATTGTCCGTGATCGGGGCCGGACCCTCCCATCGCGGTGGAACCTTCTCAGCCGAGCCTACAACCGCTGGGCACGAACTCGCTACCCGCGAGAAGTCCGCGACGCCAATGTGTTCCACTCAACGTACTTCACTCCGTGCCCTTGCGATGGGCCAGCAGTCGTCGTTTCGGTCTATGACATGATCGCCGAGATGGCATTCCCATATTCCGGTGGGGATCACTGGGCCGGACACATTCGGGACAAGGGAGCCGCAATCCTGTCGGCTACTCTCTGCATCGCCCTTTCCAATGCTACTGCGGCCGACTTGATTCGCTTTTACCCACAGGTAGCCGAACGGGTCCGGGTCGTCCCTCTTGGGGCGGACCACATGGCCGGAGATCCAGAACATGAAAACACTAAACTCGCCTCGCCAAGCGAGCCATTTGCGCTTTTCGTAGGCTATCGGCACGGGTACAAGAATTTCCACACCGTGCTCGACGCCGTTCGCTCGGCGACGTGGCCGGTTGGGCTGACCCTGTTCGTCGTCGGATCCGCTCTGGCGGACTTCGAAGTCCGCTTAATCGAAGCGCTCGGGATTAAAAGCCGCATCCGGGATCTTGGGCGGGTGTCCGACGCCGACCTTCGGCGGCTGTACGCTACTGCCCGGTGCTTTGTTTTCCCCAGCTTTCTGGAAGGGTTTGGCCTGCCGGTGGTTGAAGCGCAGACGAACGGTTGCCCTGCAGTTCTCAGCGACATCCCGGTGTTCCGAGAGGTTGCCGGGCAGGCCGCTGTCTTCTTCGATCCCCGAATTGGGGAACGGCTGGCTGCGGCGGTCGCCGAGGCTTGCGAACCAGACATCCGACACCGGCTCGTCGAGGCCGGGCGCGAAAACGCTCGGCGATACAGTTGGGACCGGACTGCGGCCGGATATGCGGCGGCGTACGAAGAGGCCGCACGGGCTGTTGGCCGCTGACACGAGGAGGAACAATGCCCGTACTTCTCGTCACCGGTTCGTCGGGCTTGATTGGATCCGAAGTCGTGTCCCACTTCGCTCCGAACGGGTGGCGAGTGTTTGGGATCGACAATAACCAACGGGCCGACTTTTTCGGGCCCCTAGGTGACACTCGGTGGAACCAGAAGCGTCTGACCGAGCAGTTTCCCACCTTTTCCCACATTGAGATGGACGTTCGGAACCGGGACAAAATGCTCAACTTGCTCGCAGAGTTGCGCCCCGCCCTGATCGTCCACACCGCCGCCCAGCCGAGCCACGACCTCGCTGCCAAGCGGCCGTTTGACGACTTTGACGTGAACGCGGTCGGCACTTTGAACTTGCTGGAGGCCACACGACGACACGCCGGCGATGCGGTATTCGTTCACATGAGCACCAATAAGGTGTACGGCGATCGGCCAAACACAATCCGGCTAATAGAGCTTCCGACCAGGTGGGAGTACGATGATTCAGCGTTTGCGGACGGCATCCCCGAGGACTTCCCGATCGACCAGAGCAAACATAGCCTGTTCGGTGCAAGCAAAGTGGCGGCGGACGTAATGGTACAGGAGTACGGTCGCTACTTCGGGTTGAAGACCTGCTGTCTCCGGGGCGGTTGCCTGACTGGACCTAACCACTCGGGCGTCGAGTTACACGGGTTTTTGAGCTACCTGGTCAAGTGCAACCTGGAAGGCCGGACGTATAAGGTGTTCGGCTATCTCGGCAAGCAGGTTCGCGACAACATCCACGCGCGCGACGTGACCCGGTTCATTGAGGCGTTTTGGGGAAACCCGCGCTGTGGAGAGGTCTACAACGTGGGTGGCGGACGAGCGAACTCGTGCAGTATCGTAGAGGCATTTGACCGGGTGGCCGCGGTGACTGGAAAGAAGATGATCTACGAATATGAGGACAACAACCGGGAAGGAGATCATATCTGTTATATTAGCGACCTCCGCAAGACCAAGCGTCACTACCAGGATTGGGGCGTCACCCGCACTCTGGATACCCTTATCGAAGAAATGGTCTCCGCTTGGCGGAAACGCCTGGCTGAGGTAGGAGTCAGCTCATGACCAACCTCCCGAGCCGAAAAAAACTAGACAGTTTGACGCCTCTGATGTTATCCGAGCCCACTTCGGCACGACTTTCCGACCTCGAAAATCGGTTACCTCGTTTACTGGTCGTGTCAGACATATCAGTCGATCGTACAGCGGGTGGCGGACTCGTTCTGTACAGGCTCCTCCGGAATTATCCGCCTGGAAAGTTAATGGTGGTTTCTCGGCGAACTGACGACTGGTCGCATCCAATTGATCGAGTCTCGGGTGCGGAGTACTGCGAATTCGCCTACCGCATCCCACGCTTGTTGCTGATGCGTTTTAACCCATTTTGGCCTATTCTTATGGCAAAGTACATTCGTTGGCGGTCTTCCGAAGTGGTGGCAAGAGCGACCGCATTTCGACCCCAGGCAGTGTTGAGCGTTGCCCACGACTTTTTATGGTTTTTAGCAGATGAAGTAGCGACATGTCTTCAAGTTCCTCTCCACTTGATCCTGCATGACGATTGGCCAACTCATCGTGTAATGCCTCAACCTAAGTGGATTCGTCCGCTAGTGCAGAAGGGATGCGATTGGGTGTTCTCCCAAGCTTTACGTAGGGCGAAGACTCGGTTCTGCGTCAGTAAGGGCATGAACGAGTGGTACGAAAAAAGATATGGGATCCACAGCCAAGTGTTATTACCATCTCGGGGGGAAGACAGCCCGGAACCATGCGTACGGGTTAGGGCGGAGGCGTCAGGTCCGTTGGTTGTGGCATACTGTGGTGTCATACATTATCAGTGGACAGCGGACAGTCTCCGCAGCTTCGCCGATATCTTAGACAGGCTCGGCGGTAGGCTTGATCTTTACGTTCCGCACAATTCAGACTCTCTAGCAATGTGGAATCTGGTTTGCCCTAATGTCCGATTGGTTGGCTTCTTCCCCGCACACCAGATGGCCAAATTGGTGTCAGAATCCGCGTGCGCTCTGTTCCTTCCGGCATCATTTGGGGAGCGTGAGAGGGTGGATGTCGCTACGCTCTTTCCAAGTAAGTTGGCCGACTACACGGCCATCGGTTTGCCGATCTTGGTCTGGGGTCCAGAGTACAGTTCGGCAGCCCGATGGGCGGTGGAACACCCTGGAGCGACCGAACTGGTGATAGACTCCTCCCCCGATGCACTAGAACCGGCGCTGAGCAGGCTCAAGAACTTAGACTATGCCCAGAAGGTGGCGGCGGCCGGAGTGGCAGCCGGAGTACGAGACTTCGACCTTCAAGCCGTCCGACGACGGTTCTTCGCTAGTCTCGCAGGAGCAGTCACAGCGTGATGGTCGCCCTCACCATCTCAGCCCTATTCGGTGAGCACGTAGTTTTCGGCGGAGCGGAACGGCCGATTACGCATAGATGGGCTATCCGCTGCCAATCGCTCGAGCGCAGGGAAATCCAGCAAGCGCGCTGGCGTTGACGCAGTTAGTCCAGGTCTTCGATCGATGCCAGGAGTGAGGCGTGTTCCAACCCAATGTCGATAAATTACTTGGCCAACTTGTCCCGACGGACATCGTGCTAGACGTCGGTGGTTGGGCTTGTCCGTTCAATCGCGCCCAATGGGTACTGGACGCCGAAAAGTACGAAACACGTGGATACTACCGGACTTTTGGGGGGACACCATCTCAAGGCGGCGAGAAGGAGTGGTTCACCCGTGATACGTGGATACAGCGGGATATTTGCGGACGTGAGCCATGGCCGTTCCCTGACAGGCAGTTCGACTTCGCGATTTGCTCGCACACACTCGAAGATATCCGAGACCCACTTTGGGTTTGTTCGGAACTGATGCGAGTGGGAAAACGGGGGTATATCGAGGTTCCATCACGCCAATGGGAAACCTGCCGCGGTGTGGAACACCCGCGCCTCGCCGGATTGTCACATCACCGGTGGCTTATTGAAATCGCGAATGAAAAAATCCGCTTCCTCCAAAAATATCACCTGATTCATTCCGAGAGGCGTTTGTCATTTCCCGCATCCCATCTGAGAAAACTGGCGGCAGAGCGGTGCGTCCAATGGCTCTGGTGGGACCGGACATTCGAGTTCGAGGAGATTTCTATCCATGGAGTGGATAACCAGCGAGCCGAGTTAGCAAGATATGTCCAACGGGTCTGCCCTTACCCGGCTTGGCAACTGCGGTTGGAGGAGTGGATAAATAACGCAAAAAAGCTCGTCGCGAAGTGTAAAAGCCGCCTCGCGCGACTCGGGACCACCCGTGCATCTTAGTCGATCGACGCGCAGGCTGCGTGTTGTCCACGTCACACCGGCCTTATTTGGTGAGGACGGAGTGTTCGGCGGAGCGGAGCGTTATTCCCTTGAGCTCGCCCGCAACATGGCTCGTTGCACACCGACGACTCTCGTCAGCTTCGGCGACCGACCCCGACAGTTCAGGACCCCTGAAGGTCTCTTAGTGCGAGTACTCGGCCCTCCGTGGTACGTTCGTGGCCAGCGGTTCAACCCAGTTCACTCTGGCCTCTTTCGGGCGGTTTTCGCGGCGGATATGATCCACTGCCACCAACCACACACCTTGGCGGCCGAGTTGGCAGCCATCATCGCCCGGACAACCGGTCGACGGGTGTTCGCGTCCGACCTCGGAGGCGGGGGCTGGGGGGTTTCGTCCCGACTCAACACCGACCGTTGGTTCCACGGACACCTGCACATCAGCAAATACAGCCGCCAAGTCGCCGGACACGATGGCCAACCCGGTGCTGCGGTAATCTACGGCGGAGTGGATACGGAATTATTCTCGCCGGAGCCAGTCGTCTCGGAGAAACCACTCGTCGTATTCGTAGGCCGGTTGATGCCGCACAAGGGCGTCGATGACCTAGTCCGCGCCGTGCCGTCTGGTCTGCCGCTCGAACTGATCGGTCGGCCCTACCACGCCGAATACTTGAAGAAATTGCATCAGCTTGCGGTCGGGAAACAGGTCGTCTTCCGCCACGACTGTAAGGACCAGGAACTCGTCGCGGCTTATCGTAGTGCGCTCTGCGTCGTGCTTCCTAGCGTGTACCGGGACTGCTACGGTGTCGAGTCGAAGGTGCCCGAGCTTTCTGGGGCAGAGTCTTCTCGAAGGCATGGCTTGCGGTATTCCCGCGATTTGCACGGACGTCGCCAGTATGCCCGAGGTTGTCGCCGATGGCGTGACGGGCTTCGTCGTCCCACGCAACAACCCCGACGCCCTACGCACGAAACTGCTGTGGCTGCGCGACCATCCGGCAGAGGCGGCGGCGATGGGGAAGGCGGCCCGGCAGCGCGTGTTGGAACGGTTCACGTGGCCGGCCGTCGTGCGCCGCTGCCTTGACGTCTATAGGGCGTGATGCGGATTCTGCGTCACCTGTTGCCGGCGCTCCGCAAGCGATCTTCTCATGCGAATATTGACGCTCACAAATTGCCCACTCGACGCAACTCTCGGCTCTGGTAAAACCGTATTGATGTTCACGGCGGCTCTTCGCGCTGCTGGGCACCAAGTGGACGTTCTTGAGCCGAAAGACTTTGACCCGCCGGTTTGGATCAAACTGCGCGCTCGTAAGTTCTGTCGAGCCTGCTGGGTCTGGCAGAAAATAACACGGCGAGTTGCCAACGAATATGATCTCATTGAGTTTTATGGCGATGATTTTTGGGCGGTTGCCCAACACCTCCGGAGCGGACATCCTCGGCCGGTATTGGTCGCGCATACGAATGGGCTTGAACCGCTCGCCTATGAGCGTGAAGTTGCCCACTCCCTGCCCAGTCCCGTAAAGCGATGGTTTCACTCCTTGACACATTCCCGTTTCTCGCGCATTTGGCTGAAGTCTGTCGATGCTCTCGCGTGCCTGTGCGAGGCTGACCGTTGCTGGGCTGTGGATCGCGGCTTCATTGCGCGAGAACGGACTGCCGTGGTCGAACCCGGACTGGACCCAGAGTACCGGGATAATGCGAATCTGCCTTCTACCGCACGTAGCCATCGCGTGGCTTACAGCGGTAGCTGGATTGATCGCAAGGGCATCGACGTCCTTGCCCGCGTCATGAACAAAGTGCTGACAGCGCGGGCTAATGTTCTCTTCGAGATCTTCGGTGCATCGCGCTCCCCAACCGATCGCATTCGTGCGGCTTTCTCCCCGGCCGTAAATCAACGGGTTCTTATCCATCCTAGCCTTCCGAACCGCGAACTCGCCAGAGGCTTGGCGTGCGCAGCGGTGTTTGTTTTCCCCAGCCGCTACGAGGGCTACGGTTTGGCTCTAGCCGAGGCCATGGCAAGCGGATGCGCAGCAGTCACCACTCCGACTGGACTAGGCGCTGACTTAGTAAATGGCGAAGAGGCGTTGGTGGTCGGATTCGACGACGAAGCTGCACTCGAGCAGGCAGTGTTGCAATTGTTGGACGATTCTTCTCTGAGGGGCAGGTTGGCCTTAGCGGGTCGACGACGAGTTGCGGATCTTACCTGGGACGCGGCAGGTGTCCAATTAAACGATTTCTATAAATCGCTGGTTGGCGGCCAATCACCGGACCCGGTGGGGAGTCTTTTGCGAATATGATCTGAAGTAAAACTGACTACGTATTTGCCAGGATAGTAGCGCAATGAATTAGGTAAGTGTTTTCAGTTTCCTGATCGAGTCTTGGCAGAGTGACAGAGCATCGAATAAATGCGAATCTTGGTCGTCAATTCCAACCGAGCAATCGTCGGCGGCATCGAAACGTATCTGCGAGCCGTTTTGCCTCGGTTGCATGAGGCCGGACACGCTCTTGGACTGCTGACCGAGCAATACGCCCCAGCGGGTGCGCCCGATCTGGCGGAAAATGCTCCTGTGGCTGAGGCGTGGGTGATTGGTAAAAATGGCTCCGCCAAGGTTCTGGAAGCCGTCGCAGCTTGGCAACCAGACGTAGTTTATTTGCAAGGCGTTACCGATCCGACCTTGGACATGTGGTTGGCAGCCAGGTTCCGCATTGTTCACTATGCTCACGTTTATTATGGCACCTGTATCAGCGGGACCAAATGTCAGTCGGTTGTCCCGCAACCGTGTAGTCGCACGTTCGGGGTTGCCTGCCTTGGATTGTATTTACCACGACGATGTGGGGGGTGGAATCCGCTTTCGATGATCCGCCATTTCCGCGACCACCGCAGACGCTTGACCACAATTCTGCGCCAAAGGCAGTTCTGACCTCTAGCCGGCACATGCGGGACGAATACGCCCGCCACGGTATCTCAACCGACCGACTACATCTCGTACCTCTATTTCCTACAGGAGTCTGTCCCGATCCGAGCCCGCCTACCCTAAGACCTCGGTCGGGACGAGTGCTGTTCGTGGGCCGAATCACTCCCCTCAAGGGCTGGCGGCAATTGCTTGAGGCTATACCTCAAGCCGCCGCCAAACTCTCCATTCCGCTCACCCTCGTGATTGCCGGAGATGGGCCGGACTATCACGAATTCAAAGCCGAAGCCCAGCGAAAGGGAATCCTTGCCGAATTTCTCGGTTGGGTTGGCTCGGAGAAACGGGAAGCTGAAATGCGTGCGGCCGATGTCCTGGTCGTCCCTAGTGTTTGGCCCGAACCGTTCGGCCTGGTCGGTATCGAAGCGGGATGCGTCGGCCTGCCGGCGGTCGCATTTGCCGTGGGGGGCATCCCAGACTGGCTCGAGCAGGGCACGTCGGGGGAACTGGCGCCAGGTAATCCTCCCACGTCTTCTGGCCTTGCAGATGCCCTGGTCCGCGCCCTCGCCGAACCGCGGCACTTGGCCCGACTGGGCGCGGCGCCTGGGAGAAAGCCCGAAGGTTCACCCCAGAACGCCATCTCGAACGATTGGAATCGGTACTTACACAGGTGGCAGAAACGTGAGTCTCTGTTGGCACATCCTCACGGGGGAGTACCCACCTCAACCGGGCGGCTTGAGCGACTACACGCGGCAGGTGGCCCGCGGATTTGCCCAGGCCGGCGATGCGGTGTGCGTCTGGGCCCCCCCGGCCAATGGTCCCGAAGTCGCGGATTCCGGTGTCGAGGTGCGGCGCCTCCCCGACCATTATGGCCCGCACGCTCTGTATTGCCTCGATGCTGTACTGCGACGAGAACGGCGGAATTTTCATCTGCTTGTGCAGTATGTGCCACAAATGTACGGCTGGAAGTCGATGAATGTCGCGTTTTGTGCATGGCTACGCTGGGCGTGTCCTGTCCGTCCGTGGATCATGTTCCACGAGGTGGCCGTTGCCGTGACACTCGGACAGCCAGTTCGACACAACATCCAGGGGTTGGTCCACCGCGGCATGGCGAAAGCCGTCGTTCGGGCAGCGGAACGAGTGTTCGTATCCGTCCCCTGGTGGTTGCCCCTGCTTCGCCGACTCGCTCCCCAGCACGCTCGGGCAACTTGGCTGCCGGTCCCAAGCAACATCCCGACCGCCGCGGATCCTACCGCAGCGGCCGCCGTCCGTGCTCGCCTGGTGCCGTCTACAGGTAGTCAACTCATAGGGCACTTTGGCACCTATGGCAACCTCGTGTCTGCGGCGTTGGACCAGGTTCTGCCTCCTCTGCTGCGGCGTGAACCGGGTCGGATGGCTCTCCTCGTTGGCCGGGGCGGACAAGCTTTCGTCGAACGTCTGACCCTGGCGAGTCCCGATCTGACAGGACGCTTTTTTGCCACAGACAGTCTTCCCGGCGACGCGGTGGCAGCTCACCTTGCAGCCTGCGATCTGTTGCTCCAGCCGTTCCCCGACGGCGCCAGTACCCGGCGAGGCAGTCTCATGGCCGGACTGGCACTAGGGCGTCCGATCGTCACGACCGTAGGGCCGGCCACCGAATCGCTCTGGCGCAACAGCGCTGCCGTCGTCCTGGCGCCCGCCGGTAATCCCGTTGCCTTAACCGAAGCGGCCGAGGCGTTGCTTCGCGACGAATGGCGGCTCAAGTATCTGGCGGCTTGTGCCGTCGATCTCTATCGGTCGTGTTTCACCCTGGAGCGGTCCGTCGAAACATTGCGTGCTGCGGCGGGCACAACGGCGCCCAGCCCGTGTTGCCCTTTCCTGACGACCGCAATCAGCTGAGAAAACTGTGCTCCGCGTTCTCTTTCTCGTCGAGGGGTTCACGGATATCCGCTTTGTGGTGGGTCTGAGTTCGATCTGTGAGCTGACTCTCGCGGTTCCCAGCGGTGCGTACCGCTCCAGCGGGCTCGAACAACGAATCGTGGAGAGCGGCGCGCGGGTTCGAGTCCACGAAATCCCCGGCGAATGGCTCAGCTATCAGATTCGTTCGTTCGCCTACCTGATCCGGCACGCGTTGCATTTCGAAGTCATTCTCGCTCAAGAAATCTTGCGGGGGGCATTAAGCGCGAATCTCGTCGGTCGACTCCTCGGCGTCCCTGTGGCCAACTTTACGGCCATCGCTCCCGTGGAATACTTCCGCTGCCGCCGCTCGCGCGGCCAGATTGGGCCTCTGAAAGCCTGGTTTGGGGAACAAGTCATCCGTGGTTTGCTCGTGGCCAACAGCCGGCTCGCTGATTGCTGGCTGGCCCTGGGGTCGTACCTTTTGGGGAAGGCTCGCAAACTCTGTCGTCGCTCGCGGATGGCCTATTACTACGGCGTCGATGTGCAGTACTACCACCCGGTGGACGAGACACGGAGCAAGCAAATCCGCCAAGACCGTGGACTCCCGGCTAGTGCTTTCGTTGTGTTCTTTGCCAGCCGCGTCAGTCACGAAAAAGATCCGGAGACCGTGATACGCGCCGTCGCACTCCTCCGGCGTCGGGGGCTTGACGCCGTGATCCTCAACCTTGGGGGAGGTTATCAAGATTTCGTACGTCTGGCTTACGACCTCGGTTTTGCAGAGAGCGAGAAGTGGGTGCTGGGTCGACCCGCCGCCCATCCCATGACGGAACTCGCGGATTATTACCAGACTTCGGACGCCCTCGCTCAAGCGTCTCTTGAGGAAGGGTTAGGGTTGTCGCCGCTCGAAGCTCTGGCATGCGGAACACCGGTTGTGGCGACAGCCGTTGGTGGGCTGTCTTCCAACCTCAATGGATTCGCCCGGATGGTCCCGCGCCGCGATGCCGAAGCAATGTCGCACGAATTGCTCTGGATCGCCCAAAATCCTGCCCTCGCACGCGCACGAGCGCTGCGGGGACGAGAGTTCGTCGCCCGGGAATGGAATCGCGACAAGGCGTTCAACGACCTGCGTGACTCGCTCGAATCGATTGCCCGTCGCCGTTGAGGAGCGTTACCGGAGTCACTTTTGCCGTCCCCGCGTCTGGCGGTCCTGTGCGATTTCGCCGAGGAAAACTGGCCGAGCATGGACCTCGTCGCCGACATGCTCCTCTGCTCTCTGCGTGCGGACCCCACTTTCTCTCTGGCGGCCGAACGCGTCTGCCCGCCTTACCGCCGCCGGTTCACACGCCTACCCTGGCTCGGCAAACGCAAGGCGTCCGTCAACGCCGACCGACTGCTGAACCGTCATTGGTACTACCCGCGTTATCTGCGCCGCCTCGTCCGCGATTTTGAGATCTTCCATATCTGTGATCATAGCTACGCCCACCTGGTCCACGTCTTGCCTGCGGAACGCGTCGGCGTCTACTGCCACGACCTCGACACGTTTCGCTGTCTCCTCGAGCCGCGGCAGGAGCCGCGCCCGACCTGGTTCCGCTGGCTGGCTCGCCGTGTCCTCACTGGGATGCAAAAAGCGGCCGTCGTCTTCTATACGACCGAGGCAGTTCGCCGACAAATTGAGGCGTTTGGACTGATCGACCCCGCCCGGCTGGTACACGCGCCCAACGGTGTCTGTCCCGAATTCTCGCAGGAGGCCGACCCTCGGGACGACCAAGTTGTCCGTGAGACCGTTCAGGCACCGTTCCTGCTGCACGTCGGGAGACTGCATCGCTCGGAAACGGATCGACGTGCTCCTAAACGTATTCGCGGCCGTTCGCCAGTCGCTTCCAGACATACGGCTCGTGCAAATCGGCGGGCGCTGGACTCCAGAGCAGGAAGAGCAGTTGCGCCTCTTGGGAATCGGGCATTCGGTCCGACAGGTGAGCGGTCTGGGCCGGGAACAACTCGCTGCGTTCTATCGCCGGGCGGCCGTCGTGCTGCAACCTAGTGAGACTGAAGGGTTCGGGCTGCCGGTCATCGAGGCGCTGGCTTGCGGTGCCATCGTCGTTGCCAGCGATATCCCGCCTCTCCGTGAAGTGGGAAGTGGGGCGGCTATCTACTGTCCAGTCGCGGACGTGCTGGCCTGGAGCGAGACCGTGGCCGGACTGCTGAAGCGGCCCGAGACGGCACCAGGGCGTGAAACCCGGCTGGCGCAGGCGGCACGATACACCTGGGCTGGTCAGGCGCAGAGGATTGCAGCGTCCTACTTGAAACTTCTGGAACAATGCTATGGCACTGGGTCGATGGTTTAGTAACATTGGTCCGAGGAGCCAACACGAACAGCCATGACAAGCACGGTAAGTTCCTCCTGGCGGTTTTGGGTGCCTGTGCTAAGCTTTCACCTTGCAGCGCCTTTCCTGCTATTAAGGTTTCATCATCTGATTCCAGATGAGGATGCCTACATCAACCTTGCCGTGAATCTTGCAACTAATGCGAGCTTTCACCTAGACTTCTCCTCGTATTGGCATGCTCCAGGACAACCTTATACTCATGTTGCTCCAGGATGGCCGGCGCTCCTATCCCTGGGTTATCTTGTCATAGGTGGAACACTCGGGTGTTGGCTGATCCTTGGGCTAGTTTGGTGCGCCAACGCACTCCTTGTGTACCAGCTAGGTCGGGTACTGAAGCTGTCCGAAATCTGGTGTCGGATTCTGGTGCTTTGGCTCACCCTGAACCCATTGTTGTTGTTCTATCATGGTCATCTGATGACGGAAGCGCTTACGATTACTTGTTGCCTCGCCTCGATGATTCTATCTCTGCAATTCCTCGAACGCCCGGGAGCAGGGATCGTTCTCGCACTGGGAATCGTGACGGCCCTTGGCCATCTCGTCCGAACTCAAACCCTGCTGCCCATGTTCGCGATAGGGGTCGTCGCCCTGCTTGTGCTTCCATGGCGCATGTTCTTGGGGTATAGCTGCCTCTTTGTCCTCGTGCATGTTCTCGTGCTGGCTCCCTGGTTGTGGCGGATGGAACAGGCCGGAGCCGGGTTTACCTCCACGGAGCTGAAACTCGGCATCAACCTCTTTCAGTTTGGTGGCAGCGCTGTCGATAATCCCTATGACCAGGAGGGAACCAGCGACTTGGGCTTGCCTCCAGAAATTGAGTCGATGTCTCCTTATAATAGGAACAAGATATTGACGCGATACGCTCTACAGGGGATCGTCAATCATCCCGGTCGTTACCTGAGCAGATGCCTCGCACGCTTTAGATTCTTGTTCTCCCCCACACCCAACTTTTATCAAGTATCTCCGCTACAATACTGGGTGGTGACCGTTTCCAGCCTCGCCTTTTATTATGTGCCATTGCTGGCCGTTGCTGCCCGGGCCTTTCGACCCGTTCGGTTGCGTAGGGAGGAGTGGGTGTTGTTGTTGACGCTGGGATTCTGGTATGTTTTCCACATTCTCATCAATGCGAGTATCCGCAATCGCTTGCCCTCTGACGTCTTTTGTGCAGCCCTTGCTCTCTCGTTCTGGGTACGGCCCGGGGAGCAAAGAGTATTGTCCACGGGTTCTGGAACGGATGGCATGATTACTATCCCGCCCGACAAGCATGCCTTAACAGAATCCTGCCGCACTAACGGCAAAATGACGGCATGAAGTCGTATCATCCGCGATGCTGCCGGCGCGGCGAGAGGACCTGACGGTCGCTCAGTTCAGCTCGGAGGAACTGAACCACCGCAACGTCGCGCCCGTCTTTTCGGCCAGCCAATGCGTCCGAGAGAGGATCCCTCATTGGATACGGTTGCGAAAGGCCACTACTACCGCAAGCAATTAGAATGCAAGAGTCGGCTCATTGCCTGGAGCCACCGTTCGCGATTTGACATGGGACTACGATTGATCGGTCCGTCGCCGCGAAGACTCCTCGACTACGGCTGCGGCGACGGCACCTTCCTAGGACTGGCCGCGCGGCGAGTCGAGCAAGGATGGGGTGCCGATATCACAGCCGATCAGATCGACGATTGTCGGCAACGACTCTCGGAGTTCAGCAATCTTCAGTTCTGCGCCGTCAGCGAGTTGAACGGCCCGATGCACGAACGCAGTTACGACGTGGTCACTTGCATGGAAACGTTAGAGCATTGCACGGACGAAATCGTCCAAATCGTTCTTCGAGACCTCACCCGTCTCGTGACAGAGCAGGGGAGAGTGGTGATCAGTGTTCCGATCGAAATTGGGCCGACTTTTCTTTTGAAACTCGTCGGCAGAAAACTGGCCGCTTGGCGGGGATTGAGCGATTATAAGTACTACGAACCCTACGGGGTCCGCGACGCGCTCCGAATGCTGTTCGCGGGACGGCGGACACACTTCGACCGGCCGGTCTACGGCAGTCCGGGAGCCCACTTTCATTCTCATTTCGGTTTCAATTGGAAGCGGCTGAGGACGCTGGTAGCGAACCACCTTGTCATCGAGCATACCCTCTATTCGCCTCTCGGTTTCCTTGGCGGCTGGGTGAGTAGTCAGGCGTGGTTCGTCTGTAGACCGAGGCTACCCTGATAGCCGTTGCATGAACCTCGTCTACCTCAACCCCGTCGGCGTCCTCGGCGGTGCCGAGCGCGTCCTCCTCGCCATGCTGGCCGAGACACGCCGTCTCATGCCAGCCGCCCGACTGACTCTCATCGCCGGCTCCGACGGGCCGCTCCTCGAACGGGCGCGCGAACTCGGGGCAGAGACAGTTCACCTGCCCATGCCGCGCAGTCTGGCGGGACTTGGCGACAGTGAATGGAAGACCGGGGGCGGCCGCATTCGTAAGCTCGCCTCGAGCCGTAACGGCTATGCCCACTGCCTGCCGCTATGCTCTCCGGTTGCGGCGCTGCCTCGCCGAACTCGCCCCCGACCTGGTTCACTCCAATGGGCTGAAGATGCACTTGTTCACCCGCTTCGCCCGGCCGCCGCGCACACCCATCGTCTGGCACGTGCATGATTTTTACGGGCTGAGACCGGTCGTGTCGCGCATCATCCGCCGCTTCCGCCACGGCGTCGTCGCGGCGGTGGCCATCTCCCAGGCGGTTGCCGACGACGTACGCCGCGTTCTGCCGGGGCTGCCCGTCGAGGTCATCCTCAACGCCATCGATACGAACCATTTCCGGCCGGGCGAAGCCGATGGGGAATGGCTCGACCGATTGGCCGGGTTCCCGCCGGCGCCGCTGGGAACGATCCGCGTTGGCCTCGTCGGCACATTTGCTCGCTGGAAAGGCCACGGCGTCTTCCTTGAAGCGGCGGCCCGACTTGCCACGAAACTAGAATCGCCGCCGGTCCGGTTTTACGTCGTCGGCGGACCGATCTACTTGACGGCCGCTCAATTCAGCTTGGAGGAATTGAACCGCCGCGCCGTGGACCTCGGGCTCGCCGGGCGTCTCGGCTTCGTCGGCTTGGTTCCCGAAGTGGCAAACGCCTACCGCGCCCTCGACGTCGTCGTCCATGCCAGCACCCAACCGGAACCGTTCGGCCTGACGGTCGCCGAGGCCATGGCGTGCGGCCGCGCGGTGATCGTGTCCAGCGCCGGCGGGGCGGCCGAACTGTTCACTCCGGAACACGACGCCCTCGGCGTCCCTCCCGGCGACATCGGGGCACTGGCTGACGCTCTCCAGCGACTCGTGACCGACGCCGAATTGCGTCGCCGCCTGGGCGAAAATGCCCGCCAGACAGCGGTCCGCCGCTTCGCCCTGGAGCGTTTTGGAATCCAGTTGTCCAGCTTGTACCGGACAATCCTCGGCTTCCGGTGACTCGCTCATCTGAGGCGGATCGTGGATTGAGACACTCGGCAACCGGCGCAGTTTCCGTACGGGGCGGGTTCACCTGGGTCTGTAGATGCTACCGGAGACCTTTGGTGGTCGAGGCTTCAACCCCTACCGCGAATAAACTGAATTCCAAGAGAAAAAAGCGGCGATGGCGGTTAACGCTTCTGGTGATCGCGTTCCTGGGGTTGTACCTCGCTCGCGCCCCCATCCTGCGCGGCATCGCACGCCTCCTGGTTAGCGAGGACGCGCCCGAGTCGGCTGAATATGTGGTGCCGCTTATGGGCTGTGAGCGCGAGGCGGTCCGGCTATGCGGCAGCGGCGCGGCCCGGCGCGTGCTGTTAGTGCTTGCCCCTCCGGAACTGGCCGAGCGACTCGGCGCACAGCCATCGCCGACTGAGCGGTTACGGCGGCTCCTGCGGCGCGAGGGACTTGATGAGACAGCCGTCGAGGAGCAGGGTTCTGCCTCACGGAGCGACTGGGAGCGGGCGCGGCAGCCTCGGCACCTGGCTGGACGAACATCCCGACGCGCATGTCACGGCGCTCTGCCCGCGCTTGACCAGCGCCCGCTGGCGTTACCTCCTGAGCCAAGGTCTCTCGGCCGGAGCGATGCTGCGTGTGCGATTGCGTGCCGTGGCCGACCCGGAGTACGACGAGACCAACTGGTGGCAGCATAAACACGGATTGTTGAATACATTTAATAATCTGGTGGGCTACGCCCATGTTCGACTGTGCGGTGAGAGCCAGGAGAAACCGCGGTGGGATCCGGACGAGTACGAGAAGAGCCTACTCCAGCCCCATTAGCGATGGAGGGAAAGCCGCAGCCTCGGCGTTGGCGCTGGAGCGCCGGGTTGTGCTGCTGGGCAGTCTCGTCGCTCTGTGGTGGTGGCGGGCGACTTTGCTGGCCGCTGCCGGGGGTTTCCTCGATACCTCGGAGTCCCCTGGCTCGGCAGATTACATCCTGATCCTGGGAGGTGACTACGAATACCGCCCCGCGGTGGCGGCGGCACTCTACAAGGCTGGCTATAGCCGGCACATTCTGTTGGTGACCGGGCGAATCGGACCCGGTGCAGCGGAAGAGGCCACCCTGCCTGGGGTAGAGGTAAACCGGAACGTACTGGTCGCACGGGGTGTGCCCCGGACGGCCATTGAGATCCTCGACGGCGAAGTGGACAGCACGGCCGACGAGGCTGACGCGCTGGCCCGCTTCCTCGAGAGCCGACCCGGCTGTTCCGTCCTGATCGTCACCACGGATCTCCACACACGCCGGGCCAGCCGGACCTTCCGGCGCCATGTCGGCGCACGCGCCGCTTCCCTGCGCTTCGTCGCCGCACCGTCCCACGGCTTCGACGCCTCGGACTGGTGGCAGTCCGAAGACGGCCTGGTCGCCTACCTCAACGAGTACACGAAGCTCGTGGTCTATTGGGTTCGAGGCTGAGACATGCCAACATTCCGTGACTGCCCGATTTGCCGGCTGCGACGGATTTGCCGATTCTAAGAAGGATTCCATTAACCCAGCGTCACCTTCCAGAATACTCCGGCGAGGAAGAAACTCAATCGGTCGACGGGGCAAGCAAAAGCTATACATTTCTTGCCACGCGGGCCGAGGAACTTCTTTGCGCCGGGATACTACGATAGATCCTACACCCCACGACGAGTCCCGTCTCATGGTCGATACTCCGACGCCTCTCGAATCCGATGCCTTCGATGCCGCAACGCCGCACTCCTCTCTCAATCCCATACGTCTCGTCTGGCGCCATCGGTGGCTGGTGATGCTGGGGGTCGTGGTAGGCTGCGTGCTGGGCGCCTTGTATTATTCCCGCTTGACGCCCATCTATCAGTCCAGCGCTTTGGTGCTGGTGGTGAAGAAGGCGCCCGACACCCTGCCGCTGCCAGGCGGCACCATCGGAGCCTCGTTCACCGAGGACTACCTGTCCACCCACATGTCGCTCATCCGTAGCCCCGTGATCGTGGGTCAGGCGGTTCAGAAAGCGAATCTGGGGGCGCTCAAATCATTCGCCGGACACGGCGATCCGACCGGGGAGATTATCAACTCCCTCAAGATCACGCGTGAGATGAACGGGAACAGCGCGACCAATATCCTGAACATTTCCTTCCGGTGCCCCGAGGGTGAGGATGGAACTGCGGTCGTGAAGGCGGTTATCGAGAGCTACCAGCAGTTCAACAAGGATAAGTACAAGAACGTCAGCGACGAAACCGCCAAGTCGATCACCGATGCCCACAGGATCCTGCAAGTGGAGCTTGCCCAAAAGCAGCGCGAACACAATCAATTCAGAATCGATCACCCCGTCATCCCGAAAGGCAAGGACGGTGTCAGTTTCCTCCAACAACATTTGTCGCGCTTCGAAAGTAAGCGGTCGGAACTGGTCCTGCAGGGAAAGGAGATCCAGGGCAAGATCGACGCCCTCGAGAAGGCCATGAAAGACGGACGCCATAGCCAGTCGGAATTGCTGGCCATGATCGCCAAGTCGGCGACAAGCTCGACACCTGAAAATGCCGTGGCCGTGGCGTTGGATGACCGCCTCATGACCCTCGAACTTCAGGAAAAGACTCTCCTGGAATACTACGGCCAGGATTATCCGGATGTGCGCTCGGTACGCCGACAGGTTGCCCAAGTCCGCTCCCAGAGGGAGCGGCTGGGCAAATCGACGGCGAATGCAGAATCCGGTTCGGTCGATCCGGTGAAAGCCCACGTGGCCGCCTTGAAACTGGAGGTGGCGAGCACTCAGGAGATGGCGGACGCCCTGAAAAAGGGGTTCGACGAGGAGCAACGTCAATCCAAGCCAATGCTCACGGACGAGCAGAAGGACGAAGCGCTGAGCGAAGAAATCGCGCGCAGTAAGCAGCTTTTCGACGCGATCGCCAAACGGGTGGAAGAGGTAAGCATCCTCAAGAACTTCACCGGCGGCTTCGAAGCCGAAACCATCGCTCCGCCGAGCGTCGAGGGCAAGGTGTACCCGCGCCCCTTCCAGGTGTTTGGCACGGCCGCGATCATGGGGCTGCTCGCTGGCTTCGCGCTGGCCTACTTGGCCGAACGTGCCGATCAGAGTTTCCGGACCCCCGAAGAAGTGCGGCGTAGTCTCGGCTTGCCGATCGTTGGGCACATCCCGCACTTCGGGATCGAGAAGAAGCGGCCAACTCGGCCGACTTGGAGGATCATCATCTCAACCCGGCCCTCTGCGCGGCATACCGCCCCCGGTCGCACGAGGCCGAAGCCTACCGCGGTGTTCGCACCTCCGTTTTCTTCAGCACCCGTTCCGCAGGCTACAAGGTGATCCAGGTGACCAGCCCCGACATGGGAGATGGGAAGACGACGCTCGCCGCCAACCTGGCGGTCGCCATTGCTCAGTCGGGGAAGACGGTGGTCGTGATCGACACCGACTTCCGCCGTCCCTGCGTACACAAGTTGTTTCACCTCACGGCCAAACAGGGGCTGGCGTCCGTCATCGGCGGCGATGCGGAGTTGAACGACGTGATTCAGCCCACCTCCATCCCCGGGTTGTCCGTGCTGCCTTGCGGCCCGATCCCCGCCAACCCGGCCGAGCTGCTCAGCATGCCCGGCTTTCAGGAAGCGCTCGCCGTCATTCGGGAGAAATATGACTACGTCATCATCGATACGCCGCCCCTGCTGGCGGTGACCGATCCCTGCGTCGTCGTCCCCCATGTGGACGCGGTCATTCTCACGATCCGCATTTCCAAGAACGTCCGACCGCGTGCCTTGCGGGCCAAGGAAATCCTGGCCACTCTGCGGGCCAAGGTGCTCGGGGTAGTGGTCAACGGGATGGACGACTTCGCCGGAGGCTACGGGTACGGATACGGGTACGAACACTATCAGTACACCTACGCATACCACGCTGAGGACCGCGGCACCGATTCGAACGACGCAGGTGATTCTGCCGGGAACGGTGCGGAGGGGACGCAAACCACCGAAGAGGCGCAGCCGCGGCGGACACGGCGTCCCCACACCGGAAAGAAGAAAGGGTTCCTCGGCTGGCTGCTCAACCGCTGACAAACCGCTCCAATCGTCTCCCGCTCCTCGAAGGGAGAGAGGTTTCCAGAATAGACTTAGGGCCCGAACAGGAATAAGTTGTGCAAGTTCTGTAGGACGGATTTGCAATCCGTCCGGTTCGCACGGACGGATTGCAAATCCGTCCTACAGAGCTTGACCGGGTTATTGTTGCGAATCATTAGGCGATACTGGCTTGCGGTCGCGGAGCTGGACTGATGATCCCTCTGGTTGACATGCACTGCCACCTCCTGTCGGGGCTGGACGACGGTCCACGCACGGAGGAAGATGCCCTGGAGATGTGCCGGATCTCTTACGGGGAGGGTATCCGTCTATCGGCCGCCCTCGCACATCAGAGCGAACGGTGGAATGCCGTTACTCCGGAGGTGATCCGAGATCGTGTTCGCAAACTGACTCACTCGCGCTGCGGAGGCAGCGATCCCTCTGATCGTTTTCCCGTGTGCCGAAGTGATGGTCGAACCTGGGATCGACGCCGCGTGGGAGCGGGGGAGCTTCTCAGCGTCGCGGATCGGGGCGAATACGTGTTGGTGGAAATGCCGCACGGACTGTTTCTCGACCTGCGCAATCTCATCGGCGGCTTCCGGGCCGCTGGCGTTCGTCCGATCGTGGCCCACCCGGAGCGTCATCCGGAGTTGCTGCACGATCCGGGCCGCGTCGAGCAGCTCATCCAGACCGGCTGCCTGATCCAGGTTTCTTCGTCGAGCGTCACCGATCCGCCTGATTCCCGCGACGCCCGCGCTCTCAAGGATTGGTTCCGGCGCGGTGTTGTCCATCTCCTGGGATCGGACGGCCATTCGCCGCGTCGACGTCAGCCCCGGATGGAGCAGGCCTACCGCCAGATCGCTCGCTGGGCTGGAGATAGCGTGGCCGACCGCGTGTGCAGCACCAACGCCACCGCCGTCGTTCACGGCCTGCCGCTGCAAATCACCCCGCCCGAGCCGAGGCGATCGCGGTGGTTTTTTCGCTTCTGGTGAAGGCCCTCGGCACCGCGTAATAATAACATCGCTGTCCGATTACGGCCCCGATCCCGTGCCCGTTACCACGGCCTTGGACGAATTGATGAAGGTGTACACGGCTTTGAACTGGATCATCTCGTAGAAGTACCGCGCCAACGCCTCATCGGGACGTTCCTGTAGCACGAGCAGGTCCTTCGGTTTGATGAGGATCCGCTCCCGCGGGTCGATGAGTGCCCGGTCCAGGTCCACGCGAATGTTCACCTGACCACCGTCGGGCGTCGGGCGGATAATGCTCACCAGAGTCGCGGAAGGGAATCCAATGCCGGGATTGATCAGCGTTCCGGCGATGTTGGCGGTGCTCAGGTCGCCGCTGTCAATCGACCCGCCGATACGCAGGATTGCTTGCACGACGTCGAGGTCGGAGTCGCGCGGCAAGACGTACTCGCCGGCGGGCAGCAGAGCCGGCGGCGTAGAACACGTCTGCCTCCCGGGCCTCGATAAAAACGATGTCCCCATTCTGGAGTATCACGTCCTCCGGTCGAATCTGCGGTGGATTCCCCGGCCGATAGCGCAGCGGGATGCGAATCCGGCGTGTGCCCGGCGCGGCAGCAGACTGCGAACCGCTTCCCGGCGGACACGAGCCGATAGCCTTCATCAGCTCCTCCGGACTCTGCTCGCCCGTGAAAGCGCCGCGCTCAACGATGACCTCATCGACCGCATCCGATCCGGGAAAGCCGCCGGTCCGGGCCAGAGCGTTCAGGACGTCGTTTTCGTTTGCGGGGAGGTCGATGGCATAGCCAGTGCCGCGGCGCGACCCACGGATGCCGCCGCCGAGATTGATGGTGAAGCCCGTGGTCCGGGAACCTGCCGCGGCGCCGCCTCCGGCCTCGGCTCCGGTGGCAGAGTCCTGGCGGATAACGAGGATATGGTATTCCCGCGCACGCTGCAAGGTCACGATGATGCGTTCCTGGCCCGGCTGGATAATCTTCTTATCGACCGTGTACGCTTTGCGGATGTTCGCATCCACCTCGTCTAGGGTCCGACCCGCGACCTTGATCGGCGGCACCAGCGGCAATGCGATCGTCCCGTCGGCACGAACGGGGATGGGGAAGCCCAGGGCCGCCCCCTGCCGTCCAGAATCGGCAACACGGACGGGAGGAGCCTGCCCCCGCTCGCCCAGGACCCCTTCGATCCAGATGCCCAGCACATCGCCGGAGCCAAGTAGATAGGCCTCGGGAGGCTTCTGCCGCAAGAGGGACAGCGGAGTCCTCTCCATGTTCTCCCGCGACTCGCCAAGCAGTCTCGGGCGGCAACCGGCGTACCGGGATGCCGTTGGCCACCGGGTTTTCTAGGGCCGCGCATCCCTGGAAAGCCGTCAGTAGCGCGGACAAGACCAACGCAACGAACCGGCCCGGCCCTCGCTTGTTCGCGGGCTTGACCTCCGTGCGGAACGCATCACGCTGTGGTAGGCTATCCATGCTTCGTCTTCCTCGGGTCCTCTCGATCGGTTTCGAGGACCTGGCGGCGGTGTCGGCTACTCATCTGACTTTTTCGGGATCGCTACCGGATCCTTCCTCGGCACAGGAGCCGTCTCGTCGTGGCCCAGCACCGTGCCGGGAACGGACGACGGGTGCGTCTGAGACGGCGTGCAGCACGAGTCCTTGACCGACGTGGTTACGGTCACGAGGTCACGCTTGCCGCTCTGCTTGGCGAGTGCGGCGCCTTCCCGGAACCCCGCGAACCAGTCCAGAACAGCCTGTTTGCCTTCGGGCGTCTGGTACTCCGGCCTCCAGTAAACGCGCGGCGGGAGCGGAGGCGGATTACCCGTCCCCCCCGCATAGAGGAAGTCCGTGTATCCATCGAGAAAACCGGAACAGTAATGGCAGGAATAGGCGGTATCGGGATGGGTCGTCTGGAACGATGCCCACGCCTCTTTCGCCAGCTTCTTGTTGCGGATGCAATCCACTGTCTCATCGAGGCGGAGGGAATACTCGGTCGGTTCGATGACGATGGTGCGTGCAACGTGACCCAGAGGACTGCACCCCGGACTGAAGAGGCAAAGCCCGACCAGGCACGCAGCCAGCTTCACCCTCATGGCTTGTCCTCTTCGGCACCAGGGCAACCTGCCCGTACGGACACTCGTCGTTCCCCGGTTATCTTCTGATCGGCGGATGGCGGTGGAAGACTTAATGATTCTGCCGAAGGTTCCGAATCTAACGAAAGGGAGGAGTTTGCGGGTTCTCGGGTTGCCCCCTAAATGTCGTTAATCCCCGAGACCACCGAGCTGATTGCGGCAGACACTCGTTTCCGACTGTCGCCTTCGGGTGAGATGGATAGGATTGTTACTGGTAACTTTCACAACAGGAATCGATCATGCTCGGTCTGACATGTCTCCTCATGATCCCGGGGCAAATCGAGACGGTTGAATCGCCTGACTTCTCCGCGAAAGCGCAGACGGCCGCGCTGGCCGCTACCGTGCGGATCGTGAACGTGTCACGGGAGTCGTCGGGGTGCGGGGTCGTGATCGGCCGGAAAGGCGACTTCGTGTATGTCCTCACAGCTCGACACGTGGTCGACAAGGCGGACCGACTGGAGGTCGTCACTTTTTCCTCGACCTCTTACCCGAAGCCGGAGAAGGTCTATCGCACGGCGAGTGTCGTCGCCCAGTCGAATGAACTGCGCGACCTGGCGCTGATCCGGCTGACCACAAGCGACCCGATGCCCGGAGTCCTCGCGCTCTGCCCGGTGCGACTGATCCCCAACGAGAAGGGGTTCAAGGCTCTCGCCGTCGGATGTACTCAGGGAGGGCCGCCGACCGGTCTGATTGACGTCGTGAGCGGCAAGAAACTCGTGCGGAAACAGGCGGAAGGAGAAGGAGCTTCGTTCTGGGAGCTGGAGAAAGAACAGAAGGTGGGTCGATCGGGAGGACCGCTCGTCGAGAACGCGGTTACCTGATCGGAGTATGTAGCGGGTCGAACAAAGGGAAGGGCTACTTCTGCCACGCCGATGAGATCCGCGTGTTCCTGGAGCAAAACGGCTTCGATTGGCTAAAATGATCCGGGCTGATCGCACCGAAGAATGCTTGCCGCCGGACGTGCAATTTGCCCCGGGATGCCGGACGGAGTCGCAAGGTCGAATTGTTACTGCTTGCCTTGTTTGCCTCGTGTGGCTATATTAAGAAGATCGTTCGTGGCGGTTTCATGCGCGGGATGTCCCAGTATCATTCGGTCCCGCTACGAAATCTGCCCAGACGACCTTCCAAACTTGGGAAAGGGGTAATCCATGCCGCAACAGACGAAGGACACCAGCAAGGTGTCTTGGGCGAAACGGGCTGCTGGAGGAATCGTCTTCCTCCTAGTGGCGGCCGTCCCGGCCCTGGGACTTGCGACCCTGGGTCCGAGTTCCTTCTCGTTCCGACATCAGGATGATTACGGCCCGTTGGTTCTTCGCGCTGACGAAGTCGCAAACGGACCTTTGACGTTCGACGCACCGACGACAGCCCTACGGACGCAAAAGTCGAGAGAGGCGCAAGCCGCAGAAGTCGCTCCCGCGGGATGGAGTGCTGCCGACCGGAAGGAAGCGATCCTCCTCACCGAGTGGAAGTTCAGCGGATCTAGCCACTAAGACGATTCGGCCAGTAGACTCCTGTTGAATCATCCGGTCGAAGAGGACGCGGTTCGCCGCAGTCTCTTCGACCGTTGTTGTTTCGTGGTCGCACATCTTTTCCTGCCTTCCCACCGCAGCTGCCACTTTTCCCTTCAGGCTCCGTCGAATGGCTTGGTTCGCCAATCTTCAAACTGACTTCGGATAACGAACTCGCGATCGCATGAGGTTCCGTGATGATGCGCCGCACTGCTCCCGTTCGAGGAGAATTGCCAGCGGAAGTTGCCGGTTTTCGTCCTCGGGTCGCGCACCTGATCCGAATCGCGATGGAGACGGTCACTCTGACGATTGTGTGTGCGGCACCGTGGTTTTACGGGAGCGTCCCTCCAGGGTTCAGGCTGCTCCTATTGATTGGAATTGGGCTTCTGCTCGTCCTTTGGGCTTTCCGGATGCTCGTTGAGGGACGATTGACGTGGGTCAAGTGTCCGGTAGCGCTCTGCCTGGCCGGCCTCTTCTTGATCGGAGTCTGGCAGATCACACTCCTATCCAGGTCCGACCTCGCACGGGTTTCACCCGGCACGTCTCGGTTGTACGACCGGCTCCTGCCCGCCCAGACGGAAGTTCTAGGCGGGGCGGACCAGGAGGAACGGCCTTTGGCGCCGGCAGGCGCGACGATCAGCCTTTATCCGACGGCGACGCGGTTAGAGTTGGTGCGACTCCTGGCCGTCTTCCTCCTCTTTGCCGCGGTACGGAACAACATCGCCTCGGAGGCCGGGTTGCGGCGATTGAGCGTTGCCGTGTTGGTCAACGGAGCTGCCCTGTCCTTGTTCGCCCTCGTGCAACACTTCTCTTCGTCACCGGACACCGTGTTTTGGAGCTATCCTTCGCTGGGCCAGGTCTTCGGCCCGTTCATTTGCCGCAACCATTTCCCGTTTTACGTCAACGTGTGTATCGGCCTGGGGGTCGGTCTCATCCTGAATCGGGCTTCCCACCTTCGGAAGCGCGGCCACCAGCTGGAGGGCGGCGACAGTCCGTCGAACTCGCAGTCCGGCGGCTCTGTTTTTCGGTGGCAGACGGTAGCGCGGCACTATCTTCACGATCCGGCGACTCTTTGGATCTGCGCGGTTCTCGTCCTCATGTTGGTGGCTGTCAGTTTTGCCCTTTCCCGCGGCGGCTACCTGGCGCTGGCCAGCGGGGCTTTCGTATGCCTGCTCCTCCGGTGGTCGCAGTCGCTACGATCCGCGCGGGGCGAGACCGTATTACTCGTCGCGGCGCTGGCAGTCCTGCTGGCCGGGTGGCTTGGCGTCGGTCTTATTCAAGAGAGGTTGTCCACCCTCTGGAAAGGAGAAGCTCTGCAATCCCGCCTCCCCGCGTGGTCCAGGACGGTGACGCTGGTAAAGGATTTTCCCATCTGGGGGACGGGATACGGGACGTTCCAGTACGTCGAACCAGTGACACGGAGAAGCGATGACGGGAGAGTCGTTTGGGAACATGCCCACAATGACTATCTCGAGATGCTTATCGAGGCCGGTGTGCCGGGACTGCTGCTGACACTCCTCGTCGTCGGGCTGCTCTTCCGGTTCGGCTACCGAACGGTCCGCGGCGGCGGCCGCGCAGCGCCCTTGCACTGGGAGGGTTGTTCGGTCTCACCACCCTGGTGGTCCATAGTTTCGGGGACTTCGGGATGCACATCCCGGCGATCGCTCTCCTGGCCGTTGTCCTCTCCGCCCACCTGTCAGGCTTGAACGACGGGCGCAGGCCATCTGAAGATGTGTCCGCGTACAGCCTCCGCCTCGGGGGGCTGGCCCCGGTAGCTGGGGCATGTGTGGCCGTGGCTCTGGCAATCATGCTTGTGGGGTCCGGTTGGAGTGTACACCGGTCGGACCGCCTGAGAGTCGCGGCCAACTTGGAGAATAGTACAGAAACGGACTGCCTGGAACGACGTGCCGCCCTCCTCGAACGGGCATCCCATTTTGCTCCCGAAGACGCCGAGCTACGGGCCGAGCTGGGCCGAGCTTATTTCCGGATCTTCGAGAAGCAAACTGCACAGCTTACGGAGAACGTCCAACTCGCTGTTGCCGCCGGCGGTGTCCTGGCGGCCCAATCGGACTGGGGGGCTACCCTGGTTTGGATCTCGACGGGAGCTTCGGAGCGCGAGGCCATCCAGCCCTGGGTCGATGGGCGTACTCGTGAGTACCTCCTACGCGCACTCGGGAGTTATCGGAACGCGCGCGACTGTTGTCCCCTATTGGTCGAGCCGCACTTCATGCTCGCCAACCATGTGACGAGATTGCAACGGGGCGATTCACGCGCCGCCTACCTGGGACGCGTCAAGTGGGTAGCCCCTGGCGATCCGGAAGCCTGGTATTTGTGCGGGCTTCAGGAACTATCGGCGCACGACCCTGTCGTCGCCTGGGCGAGCTGGCGCCGCTGCCTGGAGCTGTCCGACCTGTACCTCACCGCGATCCTCGAGGCGAGCGCTCTCACTCTCAGTCCGGAGGAGATTGTCGAATCCGTCCTACCCGATCGGCCTGAGTTGTTACTCGCCGCGGCCCGCCGACTGTACCCTGGCGCCGGGGAATCGGACCAGCGCCGTCCGTTCTTCGACAAGGTTTTACGCCTTCTGGACGGGCCGCCGGAATCGCTGGATGCGGAGGACCTGCACGTCAAGGCCGTGGCATTGCGGTCGCTTGGCCGGTCGGCCGAGGCACTGACGGCCTTTGAGCGACTGCTGTTCAAGCGACCCGAGCAGACCGGGTGGCGTTACGAGTTGGCCGAGGCATTGCACGAACAAGCACGGCTGGAGGACGCAAGACGGGAGCTGGTCATCGTCCTGGCCCAACAACCGCAGCACGTCCAGGCGCACGAACTGATGGCCGTCGTTAGCCATGAGTTGGCCCGGCAGCGGTGACCAGCGGCGTCGAATGGACTTCCCCCGTGTCCGGTCAGAATTGGAACTCGAGGCCGAGACTGAATCCCTGCGTCCAAAAATCGGTGCTGGTGAGGGCGGGGGCCGTTTGCACGGTTTGCCCCGGTAAGCCGAACGCCGCGAGTGTTGGGATCTGTTCCGGGGAGAGGCCGCGATTGATCTGGTCTCCCGGTCGTACGACCCGGCTCCAATACAGAAAGTTGTAGCCCATCGAGGCCGTCACGTGCCTCCCGAGCTGATACCCGATCCTCGCTTCCACCTCCGAGACGGCGGTAAATTCGTCGTCGCTGAGGTGGCCGATGTTACTCGGCAAGGCGAGGATGCCTCCCGGCAGGGTCTTCACGACCGTGGCGCCCGCCAACAGGTCGCTGGAACCGGACGTGCTGACCAACTCGTGGGTGTCGCCGATCGCCACTTTGCCTGTCACCTCGAGGAAGAACTCGCCGAACCGGAACTCGGTTCGGCGCCGATCTGCACGCCGTAAAAATCATTGTTCGTGACGAAATGGTCGGTCGTCCTGGTCTGGTTGGGCGGGCCGAAAAAGGCGCCGTCAAACGCCACTTCCTGGCCGACTGCGGGGCCGACGTCCCGATGATCTGAAGGTCTTCCCGGAGACCCAGGTAGCGGAAGCCGCCCAATAGGTCGAGCTTGAATTCTCCGCAGCGGGACAGATTGAAAGTCAGGTTGCATTCCCCCGCCCAGAATTGGCTCGAAGAGGATACGTCGATTGTACCGACGGTTTGGGAAGGCATGGCGAACGCTGCGAAATCCTCAGCGCCGGTGTCGGCATTGAGGAACGGGATGCCCAGCGGCGGTCGGCCGGTCGCATCCGAGGAGAAGCTGGCGCGGACCGTCTTCTGTTCCAGCAAGAATCCGCCGGCTTCCAGGCCGAAAATGTCGTAACGGTCGAGGTAGACTCCGCCCGTGAGGCGCCCCCGGAGAACGAGTTGTAGTTGATGTTGGAGTTGCCGAAGAGCACGCTGGAGTCGATCGCGTCCAGCGCGCCGGTCGAGACGAGCGGAACCGGGATCGGCGACTTTCTTGACCCACCACAGCAGGTACTCAGGCTGGATCCACCAGGAGCAGCTCGTGGGGTACAGATTGGACCAAAAAAGATCGGACAGGACGGAGATTGCAGGAGCACCAGGCTGATCGTGAACATCGCCTGCGGAAGGCACGATGGGGAAAGGGGCGTTATCGGATCGCTCGCCCACCACTGCGGAGGGCAATCGTCCGGATTCCCCGACGGAACTATTTGACCCGTTCCCTCCCGGCCCCTCCGGCGACTCGACCAGATTCGCACGCACAATGGGGCGATCGATCGAAACCGGAACCCCCGAGAAGGGTGCCTGGGCGAGTCCTAGCCCGGCATTGACAAACAGGGCGATACCGAGAACCAGCCCCCGGTTTCCCATAAGAGATCTCAGTTCGTGCAGGGGACAATGGAATTACTCGTCGCGGTCCCCCTATTCGTCGTCCTCAGCACTCTCCTCTCTTCAAGAAAAACCCGTCCGACCGGCGCATCCGGCAGATCCTTCCGTGCCGCTACCGCTTGGCTTCGTTCGACAACAATTTCTGAACACTGCGCAGAATAGCGCAACCTGCTCGTGCCCAAACTCTGTTTGGGCACGCACTCCTGGAAACTCTGTTTCTCGTTTCGGATGAGGCGTGATCGGGCTGTTTCGACGCGAAACAGAGTTTCGCGGAGACTTGTGCCCAAACAGAGTTTGGGCACAAGGAGGTTGCGCCCATCGGGCAGCGATCGGTAGACCTTTTTTACCCAATGACCCGCTCGAACCCTTCTTCACGGCTGTTTCCGCTCCTCGATCCGCTTTGTGACCGCCACCGATCGAGCGATACGCTCTACTTCGCGCTGTAGCACAGCCTGTTCCCTGGTCAGCAATCTTGCAGCCAGGATCGCGCCGCCTTTAGTTTGCCGGCTCAGGTGATAGTCCATCAAGAACCTCTGCCCATTCATTTCGACTTCCAGGGCGAAATGTTCGAGCGGCGGGTCGGTCTGAATGGTCTGCGGCGGATCGGTACGCAAGATCCGGGCCTTTTGCCCTATGAGGAAGCCGCGCGACTCCTTGAGGAACAGTTCCGCCGTCGGCGTCCGTGCGGGTGCCTCCACGGTCAGCAGAAACCCGCTGCCGTCCGGGGCGTCCACAGCCACCTGGTTGACGCTGGCCCCAGCCACCCGCCAGCGGCGTGGATAGAGGAAGCGAACTCCGAGGTCCGCATTGTCGTACAGCAAGAGCGTGTTGTCCGCGTCCGGTTCCACCGTCACGCCGCGCAGCGCCGAATCAGTCAGTTCGGCGCGCGTGCGTCGGATTGACGGCTGAGGACGAACCGGCCCTCGATATGGCCAACCTCTCGACCGTCCTCGGCCAGGAGCGAATGCACTCCGCGGAGTTCGAGATAAACAGTACGGCCAGCGTCCACGTCGAACAGGAAATACCCTTTAACCTGCTGGCGGCTCTTGCCGTCATCGGACATGCCGCGCACGTTGCCGGACAGGGATACCCGCGCGATGCGGCGCGAAGCCTGGGTCGTCACCTGTTCGAGCCGGCATTCCAGTTTGCCATCCTCCACGGACGTTAGACCGGTAAGCTCTTGCACGACGTCGGTCGAAGCTGTCCAGCTGTCGCCGGTTTTCACTGCCCCGGCCGGTAACAGTCCGGTCAGCACGGGAACGAAGATGTCGGTCCGAACGAGATCGATCTCACCCCAGGTCAATGGACCGTCTGGGGAGAAAGGTGCCTTCTTGTCGCGCGACTCACGCTGGATCACGAGACGGCGAACCGATTGCCGGAGCGTGCTCTCCTGAGGCCGATCGCCGACCGACCGCCGGAAGTCCAAACGCCGACAGACCCGGATCGTTTTCCGTACCTCTCCATTCGCGGCGACGTTCAACACCCGCTCGTCATACTCAATCGCACTGTCGCCGCGAATGCTCAACGGTTGCGGTGCCGGCTTGCCCTTCTCCGCCGGTAGCGTCAGCGTCCCCGTAACTTCCGAGCGCGATTTGACGCCGTACTGATCGCCACTGGCGAAGCGTTCTTCAAGCCGGATCGGTTCCTCCGCGGATACGGATCGGAGCCAGAAGAACGATACGACCACACCCAGGAGCAGATGAATTCGTCGTTGAGCAACGGATAACATGGCGGACTTCTCCGGAAATGGCAGTCGGTCTGCCGCGCGGGCAGATCGAAGACCTCTTCCTCGATTTTACCCCCGGAGTTTGGAACAAGCGTGGCGCAAACTCTTTAAGGAACACCATTTCCTTCTCGACGAGCATAACCTGGGCGATGCGTGCGGGCGGCGCAAGCAAGGCAGGGTGATGTATCTTGTTCCACCGACCTTGCAATATTGAACATCCGAAGTGTAAGAATGGATAGGTGCCTGTTACAGTACGATTCCTCCCCCGGCAGAAGGAACAAAACCGCGCAGGCTTATTCCCAAACCGAAGTCCAAGCAGATCAAAAACTTCTGGAAAAAATGCGAAGGGAATCGAAGGGGAGAGCGTCTATTAGGTAGAGCAACGGCCCGTCGTTTGCAATAGGAGTTCATGCGAGGGTTGAACCGAGCGCTTGTCAATCCCTCGATGAGGTGGTTCATAAGAGCAGGCCAGAGCGTTCGGTCGAAGGGTGTGACGAAGGTCGAGAAAGATTGCCTGAAATACGCAGCAAGCAAAAGGAACGTAGGATTCCTGCGAAGAATCGAAGGAAGACGGCTGCGACCCCATACTGGGATCCGCCGGTTGCGTCCAGTGGGAAACGGCCTTCGAGCCGTCCAATAACGGAGGAACGAAGCGGGGGAATTTGGGGTGAACCTTCGGGAGGAGCGCAAACTTCTAATAATGGCTATCCGTTCTATCGGCAAAAAACGGATACATACTTAACTCCCTGATGTAACGAAACACGTTGACGGTCGTAAGAGAGAGAGGCGATCGCAGAGGCGGGATCATCTAGCAAGGAGCAGCGTCCCGGCGGAATGCCTGGACCACCAGGAGTGACAGCGGTGACAGCCTTCAAGCATCCAGCCCTGAAGCAGTTGACGGACCAACAGGTGCGGTTCGCGCCCCGACCAAGCGGCGCGAACAGCAAGTGCGGACGGAGAAGCTGCTCGCCGAGATTGATGCGTCGAAACAGTACCCGTACCAGTACATCTGTTTCCGCATCACCGAGTTCCGCCCGGACTCGTACCCCGATCTGCTGATCGACGGGGTAGACCTGCTACACGATCTGCGTCTGATGGCCGACGCCCTGGCCGTGCCGCCGGAGGATCTCGCCGACGCCATCGTGAGCATCGAGGAAATCAGCAAGCGCTGGAACGTCTCGACCAAGACCATCCGGCGCTGGAGTAAGCTCGGCCTGGTTGGCCGGCGTGTCGTAACGGAAGGCAAACAGCAGCTCACTTATGCCCAGTCCGTGATCGACCGCTTCCTGACCAACCACCCGGACCGCGTGGAGCGGGGTAGCCGCTTCTCGCAGATGACCGATGCCGAGCGCGAAGAGATTCTCTGCCAGGCCAAGAACCTGGCAGGCTACGGCGGAGCGACATTGACCGATGTCAGCCGCCGCATCGCCCGAAAACTGGGACGGTCAACCGAGACCGTCCGGTACACGATTCGCAATTTCGACAGGGAGCATCCCGATCGGGCGGTGTTCCCGGATGTGACTGGACCGCTGGACGAATCCGCCAAGGAAATGATCTTCTCCTCTTACCAGAAGGGGGTAGCCGTGGAACTGCTAGCCAAACGCTTCAACCGCACCCGAACGTCGGTCTACCGCGTCATCAATGAGGTGCGCGCGCAGCGGCTGCTGGACTTGCCGCTGGAGTATGTTTCGCACCCCTCCTTCGAGGACGCCGGCAACGCCGCCGCGATTCTCGGTCCGATGCCCGACGCCGAGGAATACGACGTCAAGCGCCGCGCCATGAAAGCCCCCAAGGACGTGGGCGCGGAGCTGGCTCCGCTGTATGAGATGCCGCTCCTCGGCAAGGATCAGGAGCAGCATCTTTTCCGCAAGCTGAACTATCTGAAGTACCGCGCGGACAAGCTGCGCGACGAGTTCCGCAAGGACGATGGCGAAGTAGACCCGGTGAAGGTCCGGACTCAGACGCTGGACGAGATCGAGGTACTGGTCGCCGAGGCCGAGGCCGTCAAGAAACTGCTCATCAACGCCAACATGCGCTTGGTGGTGAACATCGCCAAGAAGCACATTCATCAGGCGGAGAGCCTGTTCGAGCTGATCTCGGACGGCAACCTGTCGCTGATGCGGGCGGTGGAGAAGTTCGACTACGGCCGCGGCTTCAAGTTCAGCACCTACGCCAGCTGGGCGATCATCAAGAACTTCGCGCGCAGCATCCCCGACGAGAAGGTTCGCCGCGAGCGCTTTGTGACCGGTCACGAGGAAATCTTCGAGATCGCTCCCGACAATCGCGGCGACGAGCATGAGGCCCTGGCGACGCATGAACGGGCGACGCACAGCGTCAATCGGTTGCTGGAGTTCCTGGAGCCGCGCGAGCGCGAGATCATCCGCATGAGGGCCGGCCTGGACGATCACGCCAAGGGCATGACGCTAGAGGAGATCGGCCAGCAGTTCGGCATCACCAAGGAGCGGGTGCGCCAGCTGAACGCCCGGGCGATGAAGAAGCTCCGCGAAGTCGCCCAGGAGAAGCACTTCGATCTGCCGTAAGCGAATACGCCTCCGCCCCGCTCGTTCGTCCGGCGGACGGGGCGGAGGCGCTTTAGGAATACACAAACGGGCAACGGGGTCCGGCAGTGAAATGCCGGACCCCGTTGTGTTTCATAAGCTGCGTTTCAGAACCGCGACCGTCGGGGAGGGCTTTACTCTACAATTTAACTCCGCAAAAACCGATCGGTCTGCTTCTTGCGCCGTTCGATTGTGTCAATGAAATGGTGCCACGGCGTAGGCATCGGGAAAACCCTCGGGAAAGCATTGACTTATGGCGCGTGAGTACACTACCCTACCGGTTCAGGAGTGCGTGCAAGCACCCCAATGCGATTTTCAATTGAGAGTTCCACACTCGGCCGCATTGCGGCAGCGGGAGAGTCGAATGGCAATGTCCGCAAAGGACGCCGGCTGGGAGTCCGTGCCCCAGCAGCGAAGGCGCGGTGCAATCGAACTGCGCTTCGATCATGGGAAGATCCTGGTAACCCCTGAAGACTACAACAAGTTCGTAATCGAGGCACGACGGGCAGTTGAGGCGCTCAAGAACGCTTCAGACGTGGACAGCTGGGTCGAGAGGTTGTTCTCTGATTATATCCCGCGTCTTCACCACTGGTGCGAGGAGCGAAGTACCCAGATCAACTCCTGTTTCATCGTGTTCCGAAACGTTCTCCAGGTTTTTGTCGTGGCGACGGGGATGTACAATACCGATCTCGGCGCTGAGATTGCCCAACTAGAATTGACACTGCACGACGCTGGTTGGCCTTCAGACGTCATTCAACTGCCCTGCGGAGACGACGACGAACTCCGGATTTTCTTCAACCCAGACCAGTCGGTGCAGGTCTATGGCCAAACCGAAGCAACATCAGGAAAAAGCTGACGCAAATCGGGCTTTCCTGAACACAATCTCTATTAATGGGCCTCCGGAATGGATGGCTATTGTGGCTTTCTACACCGCCGTGCATCTTGTCGAAAAACTGCGTGCCTACGTTGGTGAACACAGCAACGACCACCAAGAACGCAGTGGAGCCGTTCGCCGGAATTATAAGCCGATCCAGACAGCATATCACGAATTGTTCAACAACTCTCTCATTGCTCGCTACTCCTCGTGCGGCAAGTTCACGCTTACCATAGCCCAAGTCAAATCCCTGCTCGTCGATCAGTACCTCGTAGCAATCGAGAAGTACGTGAGCAATGAAGAAACTCGCTATACTCAACCTGCGACACCGGCTAGTGGCGGTAGCTCACCTTAAGCCTCCGTGCCAGCCTCACCGAAGCCGTGAATGCGATGCCGATGCTCTTCGACTGGCTTCGGTCCTGGTGGTACGAAAAGAATGTAAGTTCGCGCCGTGTAGTGCTGTACACACGTCACGGCTGTCACCTTTGCGACGACACCCGAAGTGTGTTGGAGCAGGCACGCGCGCAGCATAGCTTTTCGCTGGAGATCATCGACGTCGATTCGGACCCGGACCTCGTCGCGCAGTATGGGGCTGAGGTGCCGGTGGTGGCGATCGACGGGCGGGTGCGCTTCCGAGGGCGGATCAACCCGGTGCTGCTGCGGCGGATGTTCCCGTGAGCGTTATCGCCATAGCTTGGTTCGGCCGTTTCATTATGATAACTCAGAGAGCGCCCGGAATTCCTGGGAGGGCTCACTGCTTACAAACACCTGTCCGGAAGGCGGGCCGTCGAACCAGGCCGCGTTGACGGTAATCTGCTCGTACCACCAAGTGCCGTTGTCGTTGTCGGAGAAACGCCCGTTGTAGCAGAGCCGTACCCAACTACCGAACCGGGCCGTTAGGACGCGCCCAGGCGGATTCCCTTCTCCAGAAGCGCAATTGAGATACCACCGATCCGGAGCGCCTCCGTACGTTCGGTCGTACTGATACCGGGCCGAAAGCCCTTCTAACTCGGCGGCAAAGGTGACGCACCCGAATCCGAACTTCTCCGTGACCGATACCCGCCGACTTCGATTGCGGAATGGCTCGCTAAAGGCGTTGTCGTTGCTCCAGTGCGACTCGATGATGACCACTTCCCCGGCACCGGGCAGGAGGTCGGCGGGCACCTCGAAAACCACTGGCACAGCGTTGCGGTTGCGGGCGCCCTGACCGCCCCGCGCGGACTTATCCCATTCCAGGCGCACGACTTGCACCAGACCACAAGCACCAGCGACACAAACGTGACGCCTCATATAACCTCGATCTGTAAAGACGAAGAGCTTCCTCTCCTCTTAGGCGTGCGTTGCCTGGCGTTGTTCCGCAAGATACCTCGCATTGTGAACCGTCATCTCTTCACTCTTGCGTACCATGCGGCGAAGTTCCTCCAGTTCGGGCTTCGTCAAGGTTCCTTCGTTATTCCCGTCCAACAAGTAATCAAGCCGCTTTTGCTTGACGAGGGAGATACGACGGAATCCTCCCTCAGCCGGACGGAATACGATCAGTTCGGAGAGCGATACTTCGCATACCTGGCAGATCGCGCCGGCGAGTCGAAGATCCAACCGTTCCAGGGGTTTGCTCTCGTCTCCTAGCCGAGCGAGCGCTCGCGATCCGACTCGAATGCCGGTTGCCTCGAGAAGGGATCGGAGTTCGTCGAGCGTGGCGTCCTGCTGCTTGAGGACTGTTTTGAGACGCGAATAGGCTTGGTCCATCGTGGTATCCTCCTCTCTCGACACTATACTCGACGGTCGCCTCCTACTCAATCCGCCCCGCCGGACGTGCGCCCCAGCGCCACGTCGAACTCGCTCAGCAGCGGGATCAGCATCGCGGCGATCGTGAAGCCGAACGCTCCGCCGAGAACCAAGAACGGCATCAACGGGTCGGCCGACTCCTCCGAGCCGGGTTTCGCCACCACCACGTTCATCACCGTGTACAGCACGCCGAGCGGGCAGAACCAGCTCGCCCAGGTCAGCGCTCCCGACGGCCGGCCGCTGTTCAGCACCCACCACAAACCGCCGATACCCGCCACCACGAAGAAGACGAAGCTGCTCCACTGGTACTCGAACTGGCCGTTAATCAGGATCAACGCCACGCATACCAGCGTCCCGATCGACAGGAAGAAGACCGTGCTCAGCGTGTAAATGATCGCCGCCCGGCTGTTCGGCGTCCGCAGCGCCACGTGGATGCCCAGCACCAGGGCGAACGCCAGCAGCACGAGGGCATCGCCGAGGAAGAAGAGGAACGAGGAGAAATTCATCGAGCTGCCCAGCTCCGGATGATTGCCCGGCGGCGACGCCATGCAGCCATACCAGGCGTAAACCCCCGCCAGGAGTAGCGGCGGCAGCAGATACTCCTTCGTGTTGTAGATGATGCCGCCGAGCTTGCCGAAGATGAATTCCTGCGGCGTCAGATCGGTGACGAGCAGCAGATCCAGCGCCCCGGTGTCGCGCTCGGAGGTGATCGAGGTCGCCGCCTGGGCCGCCACCAGCAGCAGGCTCAGTACGGACACCGGCACCAGCCCGTAGGCCGCCGCGAACGCACTGTGCTGCCCGCGCAGGATCAACGGGGCCAGCGCGGAGTAGCAGATGATCGCCAACGCAACCAAATACGCCAGCTTCACCAGCAGCGGCCGCCGGCCGTAAGCTCGTGTGAAAATCTCGCGCCACAGGATCGGATTCTCGCCGACGACGCGCACCATGCCGGGAGCGGCGTGGGCGGCGGCGCGCTTCGTCGCGTCCTTCGCCAACTCGGCGTCCTTGGCGTCGATGGCTTCCGGCCGTTCGCGTTGCATGATCGGCTCGCCGCTGGGGTTCCACACGCGCAGCTTGTAGAGTCCCAGCCCGTTCAGCGCGGCACTGAGCAGCAGCATCATCGCGGCGAAACCGACGGCCGGAGAAAGCCCCGCTTCCAGCGATTCCGACGGAGACTGGACGCTCTGCAGCGCCCGGAACGGATCGAGCCAGCGCTGCCCAGTTCGGCAGCACGACGAGGCCGCGTGCCAGGCAAAGATACAGGACGAGGAACAGCGTCGTCAGGGCCAGCGCCTGGAAAGTCCGCTCGCGCCACAGGGCGACGAGACTGCCGAGCGACCCGGCGGCCAGGACCGTCGCCGCCATGATGACGGCCGCCTCGATCACCTGTCCCAGCGACACGCCGCCGAGGAGGATGATGAACATCCAGAGCGGCACCGTCGCCAGCAGCAGCAGGCCGATCTGCAACAGGCTGCCGAACAGCTTGCCCAGCACGATCTCGAAATTGCTCATGTCGGTCATGAGCAGCAGGATGAACGTGCGGCGGTCTTTTTCTTGCGAGATGGAGCTGGCCGACGACAGGGCGGCGAAGAACAGGAAGATCGCCAGCTGCACCGTCGTCAGAACTTGGAAGAGCAACGGGCCGAAGCGAGAGAGTTCGCCGAGCGTGGCCGAGCGCGTCCAGCCGACGGTCGCCAACCAGGCCGTGATGCCGATGACCCAGAGCGCTCCGAGATAGGCGACCCGCGCAGACGTAATGCCGAACGCGCCGCGGGACGGTGAGGAACTCGCGCTGAAAGATGGGACCGAACAAACGATGTTCTCCTGACGGGAAGTGGCTCAGATCGGTACGTGCCGGGGCGTTTCGGGGTTCTTCTCGTTTTAGGGATTCACCAAAGCGAGTCCGCACTCCGTCCGCCGAATCGGCATACCCAAATCGGCCTGGGAGAATGACTGGTCCTGCTCGTATTACTATTCGTATTGTTGCTCAGGTCGTTCTGGAAGCGCAGACCCCGTGAAACCGCCACCCTGTGGGCTACTGGGTGCGAGTCGACAGATACACACCCGAGGGTCAAGAGCTGATCGACGAGATTGATGACCCGAAGCTCAACCGCGAAATGAACGAATGGCAATCGGACAGGCGACCGCCATGGTAACCGCGGCGGAATTTTCCTCGTTCCCAAACCGGAGTTTGGGCACGAGAAAGACCCCGACGGCGGCATCTTCTTAGCGATCAGGAGCGGCGGCCACTCGTCCCGTTGCCGGCGACGATCCACCAAGACCTGCCTCATCCGGTGAGGGAATCGGTGATGCGGCCGTCTCCATTCACTTCGGGAGCGGGATGTGCAACTCGAACACGAACTTGACCTTGGCGTCGAGATCAGCTCCGGTAGTATGTCCTTCCCAGACCAGGTGCCCCTTTTCGTTTTTTGGTGCCTTGGCACGCGACGTTTGCGCGTTGTCCTTGGGGTCCCGGTCGATGGTGATCGCGCCGTCATTCGCAAGCTTGCCGGTGAATACGAAGGTCTTGTCCGCGAAGCGTCCACCCTTGTCAAAGCGGAGGACTCCGGAGAAAACTCCTTCCTTGTTGACCTTCTCGATGATGAAGTGTACCGCGTCGCCGTGCCAGCGCCCTCGATAGTCGCCCGGTTTCAGGGCGGCGGTTTCGATTTCGCCCGCGCGGCTGACGCCAGGCAGGGCGATGAGCGCAGCGGCAACGGCCAGGAACACCACGAGTCGCGTTCGGGAAACGAGCATGGCATTTCTCCGTGTTGGGAGGTGATTGGGCAGCACACGCGTGCCTGTGTCAATCATTACGAGAGAAAGCTCTTTTGACCAGCCGCAAGGCAGAGAACATTGAAAAGCGCGGCCGACGGACTGGTGAATCCTTATACCGACATGTAAGGGGCGACGTGTCCCTCAGCCCCATCCCGCACCAACGATCAATCTTCTCGTGACCCGTTTCCGCAAAGGCAGATCGCGATGAGTCCGCTACCTCTCTTCTCCCGCCGTCGTCGCCTCGCTCTCGCAACGCTACTGACGGCCGTCCCGCTCCTCGGCCTCCTGCTGATCGACCATGCGCCCGTCCGGTCCGCCGATCAGCAGAAACCAGCCCGCAAGCTGGAACTGCGCAAGGGCGATCATATCTGCATCATCGGCAACACCCTCGCCGACCGGATGCAGCACGACGGTTGGCTCGAAACCTACATCCACAGCCGATTTCCCAAGCTCGATCTCACGTTCCGCAACCTCGGCTTCTCCGGCGACGAGCTGACTCTACGGATGCGTTCGCAATCCTTCGGCACACCCGACCAGTGGCTCTCCGGGTCGGCGCCGATTCCCGAGCCGGCAAGCTGGTGACACGCATCGGCCTGCGCGACAACCGCTTCGAGACGACCAACACCAAGGCCGACGTGGTCTTCGCGTTCTTCGGCTACAACGAATCGTTCGCGCGGCGAGGCGGGGCTGGAGAAGTTCAAGACCGATCTCGACACGTTCATCAAGCACACGCTCGGAGCAGAAGTACAACGGCAAGAGCGCCCCGCGGCTCGTGCTCTTCTCGCCGATCGCCCACGAAAACCTGAAGTCGCCGAACCTGCCCGACGGCATCGAGAACAACAAACGCCTGGAGATTGTACACCAAGGCGATGGGCGAGGTGGCGCGGCAAACACGGCGTCGTCTTCGTCGACCTGTTCCACCCGACCCGTGCGTTGTACGCCAAGGCCGAGAAGCCGCTGACGATCAACGGCATCCACTTGAACGAGCACGGCAACGAGGCGGTGGCGAAGATCATCGACGCCGCTCTCTTCGCCGGGCAACCGGAACCGAAACGCGATCCGCAGGCGCTGGAACGCTTCGCCAGGCCGTGCTGGACAAGAACTTCTACTGGTTCAACCGCTATCGTGTCCTCGACGGCTACAACGTCTTCGGCGGCCGGGCGTTCGAGAGGTACGCCGACAAGCAGTCCAACTACGAAGACCAGCAGCGCGAGCTGGAGATCCTCGACGTCAAGACCAGCCAATCGCGACAAGCGCATCTGGGCCGTCGCCAACGGCGGCGACATGCAGATTGACGACAGCAATTGCCCGCCGCTCATCCCGGTGAAGACCAACAAGCCCGGTCCACTCGCCGGCGGCGCCTGGCCGTTCCTCGACGGCGAGGAGGCCATCGAGCAAGATGACGCTCGGCAAGAACTTGAAGGTGACGCTCTTCGCTTCCGAGAAGGAATTTCCCGAGTTGGCCAAGCCGGTGCAGATGCAGTTCGACACCAAGGGCCGGCTCTGGGTCGCAGTCTGGCCCAGCTATCCGCACTGGAACCCGACCAAGGAGATGAGCGACAAGATCCTCATCTTCGAGGACACCAAGGGCACGGGCAAGGCCGACAAGATGACGGTTTTCGCCGACCATCTGAACTGCCCGACCGGCTTCGAGTTCTACAACGGCGGCGTCCTCGTGGCCCAGGCGCCGGACCTGCTCTTCCTGAAGGACACCAAGGGCACCGGCAAGGCCGACCTGATCGTTCGTCTCGTTCACGGCCTCGACTCGGCCGACTCGCACCACACGTCCAACAGCTTCGTCCTCGATCCGGGCGGCGCGGCTTACTTCCAGGAGGGGACGTTCCACCACACGCAGGTCGAGTCGCCCTACGGTCCGCCGCTCCGCTGCGCCAACGGCGGCGTCTTCCGCTATGAGCCGCGCACTCAGAAATTCGACGTCTATGTCAGCGACGCGGCTTCGCCAATCCGCACGGCCACGTCTTCGACCGCTGGGGCCAGGACATCGTCGTCGACGGCACCGGCGCCCAGCCCTACCACGCCGCCCTCTTCTCCGGCCACCTGGAGTATCCGCAGAAGCACCCGAAGCCGCCGCAGGTTTACCAGCAGCGGACGCGGCCCTGCCCCGGCATGGAATACGTCTACAGCCGGCACTTCCCCGACGATTTCATGGGCAACCTGCTGGTCGCCAACGTCATCGGCTTCCAGGGCATCCTCCGCTACAAGATCGAGGACAACGGCTCCAGCCTCAAGGGCACCGAGTTGGAGCCGATCTATGACCTCGACCGATCCGAACTTCCGCCCGTCCGACATCAAGGTCGCTCCGGACGGCTCCGATCTACTTCATCGACTGGCAGAACCCGATCATCGGCCACTTGCAGCACGCCCTGCGCGACCCCAGCCGCGATCGCACGCATGGCCGTATCTATCGCATCACCTACAAGGATCGGCCGCTGCTGACGCCGAAGAAGATCGACGGCGAACCGATCGAGAAGCTGCTCGATCTGCTGAAGGAGCCGGAAGCGTTCACTCGTTCGCGCCGAAGGTCGAGCTGGGCGGCCGTGAAACCGACGGAGCGTCATCCCCGCCGTCAAGAAGTGGCTGGCCGGCTTGGACCGGAAGGACGCCGATTACGAACACAACGTCCTCGAAGCGCTGTGGCTGCATCAGTATCACAACGTCGTCGACGTGGACTTGCTGAAGCGCGTCCTCGCCTCGCCCGATTTCCATGCCCGGGCCGCGGCGACGCGCGTCCTGTGCTACTGGCGCGACCGCGTGCCGGGTGCGCTGGAATTGCTGAAGAAGCTCGCCGGCGATGAGGCGCCGCGCGTTCGGCTGGAAGCGGTTCGCGCCGCCAGCTTTTCACGGTCCCGGAGGCCATCGAGGTGGTCTTCATCGCCCCGGAACAGCCGACCGACCAGTACCTCGACTTCCTCAGCAGCGAGACGTTCAAGGCGCTGGATCCGATCTTCAAGGCGGCGCTGGCGAAGGGCCAGGACGTCAAGTTCACCACCGACGCCGGCGCGCGCTACTTCCTGCGCAACGTCACGCTCGAACAAGCTCATCAAGATGGAGCGCACGCGGGCGGTGGACCTGGAGCTGCTCTTCCGCCCGGGCGTGCGCGACGAATTGCGGCGCGAGGCGCTGCGCGACCTGGCGAAGAAAGAGCCAGCAGCGAGCTGCGCGTCCTGGTCGACGCGATCCACCTGATCGACGACAAGCGGGAGAACCGCGACGAAAGCGTCGTCTTCGACCTGGTGCGTCTGCTGACAGGCCGCAGTGCCAAGCGAGTTGGCCGAGGTGCGCGCCGACATCGAGAACCTGGCCCTGTCCGCGAAGCAAGCCGTCATCCGCCAGATCGGTTTCGTCGCCCTCATCAACTCGGACGGCAACGTCGACAAGGCGTGGGCGCTCGGCCTGAAGTCGGTGCCGTCGCTCGCGGACCTCGTCTCCGCGATGCCGCTGATCGCCGACGCCGGCCTGCGTGCCGGCATGTATCCGAAGATCGAGCCGCTGCTGCACGCGTCTGCCGAAAGAGCTGGCCGACCGGGCCGACGGGCAAGACGGTCGGCTGGGCCGTTACGTCCGCATCGAGCTGCCCGGCAAGAACAAGACGCTGACGCTGGCCGAGGTCGAGGTCTACAGCGACGGCCGCAACGTCGCCCGCAAGGGCAAGGCGACGCAGTCGACCACAGCCAACGGCGGCGACGCGAGCCGGGCCATCGACGGCAACACGAGCGGCAAGTTCGACGACGGCGGCCAGACGCACACCGAGGAGAGCGAGACCAATCCCTGGTGGGAAGTCGATCTCGGCGGCGAAGTCCCGATCGAGTCGATCGTCGATCTACAACCGCACCGACGGCGGGCTCGGCAACCGGCTGAACGGCTACACGCTCAAGGTGCTGGCGAAGGACCACCAGACGATCGTCTTCACGGAGGCGAAGCAACCGGCGCCGGCCGGTCTCGGCCACGCATACGAGGTCGGCGGCGAAGATCCCGAGCGCGTCGTCCGCCGGGCGGCGATGAACGCCCTGCCTTCGGTCCGCGGCCAGGAGACTGAAGACGTTCCAGACGCTGGCGAAATTCGTGAAGGACGACGTCGGCCGGGCCGACGCCATCCACGCCCTGCAGCGCATCCCGCTCGTTCTGGCCGAAGGAAGAAGCCGGCGCGCTGCTGGACGTGCTGCTCGGCTACATCCGCAAGATCCCCGCTCAGGAGCGCACGTCCGACACGGCGCTGGATGCGCTGGAGTTCGCCGACGCGCTGACGACGCCTCGCTGCCGGCCGAACGAGGCGAAGAAGATCCGCAAGGAACTGGGCGAACTGGGCGTGCCGCGTGATCCGCGTCGGCACGCTGCCGGAGCAGATGTCTTCGACAAGGACGTGTATCGTCGTGAAGGCCGGCAAGCCGGTCGAGTTCCTGTTCGAGAACATCGACCTGATGCCGCACAACTTCGTCATCACGCAGCCCGGCGCGCTGGAGGAGATCGGCCTGGCTGGCCGAGGAGTCGGCCACCGCGCCCGATGCCGCGGCCCGCAACTTCGTGCCGAAGTCGAACAAGGTGCTGCTGTCGCAGCCGCCTGCTCCAGCCGCGCGAGTCGCAGAAGCTCAGCTTCACCGCGCCGACGAAGCCGGGCGTCTATCCCGATCGTCTGCACCTACCCCGGCCACTGGCGGCGCATGTACGGGGCCCTGTACGTCGTCGACGACCTCGACGAGTACCTCGCCAACCCCGAAGGCTACCTGGCGAAGCACCCGCTGCCGATGCGAAGGACACGCTGCTGAAGGATCGCCGGCCGCGCACGGAGTGGAAGTTCGAGGACCTGGAGCCGGCCGTGGTCGAGATGGAAGCGAGGGCGGCCGCAACTACACCAACGGCAAGCAGATGTTCGAGGTGGCCAGCTGCATCGCCTGCCACAAGTTGAACGGCGTCGGCAAGGAGTTCGGCCCCGACCTGACGAAGCTCGACCCGAAGCAGCAGTCGCCGATCGAGATCCTCCACGACATCATCGAGCCGTCGTTCCGCATCAACGAAAAGTACTTCCAGTACAAGTTCGAGACTGAAGTCGGGCAAGTCGATCACGGGCCTGATCCTGAAGGAGACGCCGGCGACGCCTGTGAAGGTCGATCGAGAACCCGCTGGCGAAGGCCGAGCCGGTGATCCTGAAGAAGTCGGACATCGACGGCAAGCCGACGAAATCGCCGGTGTCGATGATGCCGAAGGGCTTGCTGGACAAGCTGACGCGCGAGGAGGTACTCGACCTGGTGGCGTACATCGCCGCGAAGGGCGATCCGAAGCACAAGCTGTTCCAGGGGGAAGGGCATCACCAGCACTGATCCAGGACAATAACGTCTGCGAGGCGCCGGGCAACGTGCTCGTGGCCGATCGCTACTACTGCTCGTATTGGCTCATCGACCTTGCCCAGGCCCGGGGCGTCCACATCGTCTTCCGCCAACAGCAATTGCGGCACACCGATTTTCGCCGCAGCCGACACCTGGGCCGCAACGACCAGGTGGTCGCCTGGAACAAGCCGTAGCGTCCCACGTGGATGGATGAGGCAACCTATCCGCCGTGCCTGCAACACTGACCCTGCGTGAAGTGCGCGGCTCGATTGCCACGCCAGGCTGCCGGGTCCGCGAGCTGATCGTGGTCACGACCTTGACCGCCGTGGAGGCATATCCTGCGGAGGATATTCTGGAACTCTACCACGCGCGTTGGAACGTGGAGATCGACCTGCGTTCCATCAAGACACACATGCACATGGAAATCCCGCATTGCCAAACTCCGGAGATGGTGCGTAAAGTTTGGAGGTGCGAAGCAGGTCCATGGAAACCATCGACGATGTGAGGGCGCGGAGCCGAGTAAAGTATCTTCGGGCGTATTCGGACGGGGATCTGTCAGCAAACGAGTTATTCGCAGGGCTTTTGGACCGGTTTTCCGAGAACCGCATCTCGGAGGAGTTGGAAGCGGCAGGTCCAGAGGTCCGGGAACGCGTGAAGCAATTTCTCACTGGGCACATACCGATAACCTTTCGTCCCTTCGTTATGGGCAACCGCTTGAGCCTGAGGAGGCGGCTCGGTGGGAGCAAGAGCGGCGGAGTAAATACTGCGAATTGTTTTTGACTCTGGGGATCAACAATCCTGACGTGGCGAGTGAATAAGCTTGTTTCCATCAAGGCGCCAAGCAAGAACTGATCCTGCTTGCAGAGCCTGGTAGCCCGTGGTAGCATCATCCGACAGTAGACGGCTTGTAGCACGGTATCGCAAGCAGCGAGTCGAGTCGAACCCATATATGGACACTAAAGTCAAGGCGCGCCCCCGGAATTCCCGTCTTGACTCACTGCGGTTTGGAGTTGTAACTTCAGGCGCTCGAGCGACCGGCCCTCGCGGCGCATGATCTCCGCGGTGACCGGCTCCTTGATTTCACACACCGATGTCTTGCCGAGCATGTGGACGAGGTAGAGGACCAGCGCCGAATCGACCACGGCGGCGGCGGGCATGGTCGGCAGCTGCTGCACAAGGTCGCGCGCCGCCTGCTGGCCGGCAAGGTCTTCCTTGTGATTTTCAAGGTCTCGGTGGGCCTGGAGCATGGCCTGCCAGGACGGGTCATTCGGGCTGAGGCCGATCATGGCGCCGGCAGCCTTGCTGGTGGCGGCCTCGTGCAGATCACTGGTCAGGGTGCCCTCGAAGCGGGCGACGCGGCGGAGGCGCCAGTGGTGCAGGGCAATGCGGTCGGCGTATTCATTTTCGAGGACGCCGACGGGTTCGAGTTCGGTGACGACGGCATCGTGGAAGGATTGCCAATTGCCAGGCGTCGGCATCCTCGCAGGGGAGGACGGTCTTCTCGGAGCAGAGGCCGTGCGTGGTGGCGTTCATCGAGGAGCGTTCCTTGCCGGCGTCGGTGCGCGGGCCGGTGGCGTGGGTGGACATGAGGTGCCTCGCGGTTGGGGGTTAGGGCGACGGTTTGGAGTGGAGACTACCGCAGGCGCGTAGGTTGGGTGGAGAGCAATTTCGGACAAAGAAAAATAGAGCGAAATTCGTTGACAGGAGGTGAGGCGGGGGTTTACAGAGTGTGGCGGCGCATTGCCTTGCTATGGCACTCACGGCCGTGCTATGGTGCGCAACGCCTTGCCCGACCCGCCGCTTTGGGCGATGCCTGTGAAACAGAGACTTTCCATGAAATCCGATCCCTCTCCGCGACCCGACGTCGCTCACCAGCTCGGGGTGTTGGCCATGCGATTCCGCCGGACGCGTGATGAGACCACCCGGCGCGCCGTTGCCACTGAGTATGCCCAGGAGGTCCAGCGGCTGATCGAAACCGGGGACTGGTCTGAGGCACCTGCCTTCGAGGATCAATTGCCTTTGGAGTGGATGCCCGAGGCGTTCTTCACATACTGGTGCCCGGAGGCGGCGCCCAGATCTAAGGTGAAGAAGTAATCTCGGGCGTGACGTCTTGAACCGCCTGGAGGCGTTGTTCCGCGGCCCTGCCGGCGAGGTCGTTGTCAACCCCTGATGGCGCCGGTGTCCGTGCTACGGTGTGGAACGCGGGCGGTTTTTTGTTGACGGAGCGGTGCGGCGAGGTTACAAGGATGAGTGGCCGAACACCATACGTACTTCGTCGGTCCCAGAGATTGGGGGTTCGGCATGGGTACACGACAGTGAGCGATGTCGTCGTGGAGTCGTCAACGGCACCTCGGGCGCACGTACACCAAGGTCACCGCCAAGTTCCGGAAGTGACAGTGGGTGATGGCACCAAGTGGAGATATTTCCAATGAAAGGGGTATCCGAGTGCCTCGTTGAAGAGTTGCGGCGCAATGCCGCTCAGGGCGCGAGCGTGCCCGACTTGCTCCGAATGCTTCACGGGCATCTTGGTCACGAGGCAACCTACGGAACCACGCTTGCCAAGTATTTTATGGCAGCATTCGACTTGCCACTCCGCACCGTTTCTCCGATTGGAGGATGGGCATCAGATTCCACTGGTGAAATCTCCGATGTTCGGATTCAGGAGCTTATCTATACCTGAAATCATGCAGAAGAAACCGCTATGGCAGCTGGAATGAGGTTAACCGCAGGGGGAGCAGAAACGGAACAAAGGGCAGGTTCCTTCTTGAAGAAGGAAAAGGGAGGAATAGGGGTCAGTTAAGGAATCCAGGGGACATCACCGATTGTTTCATGGGAAATGTACGATGTCCCCTTTGCTTTCTTCCCTTTGCTTTCTTCGGTTACAACTTCCTCTGCGAGTGGCTATGACGAAGCGATGCCCGATGTGCGGCGAACCGTTGGCCGACAGTGGTCAGTGCGACGCTTGCCGCTTGGTTTCGGAAGTTCTTTTGACCGGGGACGACCGGCCTCCGCCCGCGAAAGACCTCCCGGAAAACGACGAATCGGGCGAGTCTGCGTGGCAAGTGTCGACTGCGGCGATGGACCTGTTGGACGAGAAGTTGCCGCCACCGGCGACAGTACTTCCCTCCCGCTACCCCGGCCTCTCGACGATCCGCTGCGTGTTCTGAGCTGGTACGTGCTCGGGTTTCTGGTGCTGCAAGTGGCGGCGAGCGTCTTGCTGCTGCTGCGTGGAAACCAGGGGCCGGAGGAGGAAGAACCGGCCTTCCTGAATGGGCTCGTCTTTGCCCTCGCGGTCGCCTGGTACCTGTTCTCAGTCTGGCGCAGTCTTGCCCCACCGGCGGACCAATGTGCTGTACTTGCGGTCGTTCCGCCACGACGAGAACACGGGCCGCGTGAGGGTCGATCTCATCCGCGCCTTCGGCCCGGGTTTTCGCATCTCCGGCATCCGCGACCCGCGCCGCCGGTCGGTGCGCTGGCTCCGGCAACTGAACGTGCTGGCGTTCGCCTTCCGCTATGCCAGCCCGAAGTACCTCAACCTTGAGGCGCGGGACGAAGACTGGAAGGCCCGGTTGTGGCGCTCCCTGACGCTCACTCGCGGCGCGGTCCTTGACGTGAACCACCTGACCAGTTATGTGCGGGACGAGATCCGCCTTTGCTACCGCACGCTCGGCCTCGACCGGGTCCTTTTTATCGGGGACGGCAGCAGGAGCATCGGCGATTGGCGGGCGGTTGTCGCGGCGGTCCTGGAGTTGCCGCCGGATGCGCCGATCCGTGTAGCGTGCTGGTCGGACTCCCCGCGGTCGCGGGCGGAGTTCCGCAACGAGGTCCACGGCTTCGCCCAGCAACTGCCGAAGCAACTCCACGCCCTGTCGCCGCCGGGAGCGAGGTCGTCTACCAGGGCTCGGTGGTGGAAGGCGCGATGGGCCAGGGGCCGAATATGTCGTGGGCGGAGGTCGTTGTCGGCGGCCTTTTGGCCAGTTTGATCACCGCATTGGCGGGCTGGTTCTTCAAGCTCAGTGGTTTTGGGATATTCGCCGGCATCGTCGTCGGGCTCTGGTTATTCTTCGTCCAGGTGCGAGCGTTCTTCGCCTATCTCTTTGAGTGCGGGACCGCCCGCGAGGCCTTCCTGGCCGCATCGACGATGGGGCTGGCCCTCGTGCGCGACCCGGTGGCCGCCATGATGCCCGCCGTGCAGCAGGTTCGCGCTGCAGCAGCGCGCTCGCGAGTGCGCCAACGACCTCAAGCAGATCAGCTTCGCCTTCCACCAGTACGACCACGTCAACGGCAGATTCCCGGGATGGGCGATCTACAGCAGGGACGGCAAGCCGCTGCTTGAGTTCGCGCGTCGCCATCCTGCCGGCCATCGAGCAGGACAGGTTATACAAGGAGTTCAAGCTGGACAAGCCGTGGGACAGCCCGCACAACATTCAACTCGTCGAAAAGATGCCGAAGAGTTACGGGCACCCGTTTGCGAGTCGCACGCCGCCGGGGCACACACACTACCGCGTGTTCGTGACACCCGCAGGGGCGAAGGGCCCTTCGGCGGTCTTCCGTGCGAATGGCGGCTGGCCGTTGTGGAGCATCCCTGATGGCGCCGGCAACACCCTTCTCGTGGTCGAGGCGAAGGAGGCGGTGCCGTGGACCAAGCCCAGACGAACTCGAATACGCATCCGACAGGCCGCTGCCGAAACTCGGAGGGCACTTTCCGGGCCTCTTCATGGCGGCCTTCGCTGACGCGACCGTAATCAAGCTCCCTTCCTACGGCGACGAGAAACTCATTCGCGCGTTGATCACGGCTGATGGTGGTGAGAACATTAAGGGGCTGCTACAGAAAGACTGAACCGAACAAAAGAGCTTCTGCGAAAGGGAAAAGGGGACATCGTGGAGAAGAAAAGGTGTCAGGAACGTGCCAGGAACCTTTTTCATATCAGCAAAGGTTCAGCCACGCATAATTTGCCCAACGAAGGTAAATGGGGTCAGGTTAGGTTTTCTTGGTGGCAGCTCCCATAGACCAAAAACCTAACCTGACCCCTTTTCCCCACCAATGCGCCCAATAAAGAGGAGGGTGCCAGTTCATGAGGAAAAAAAACTATCAAAAATGCCTGCGGGCTTTTGTCACGGAAATAGTGGGCCTGCAAAACCCCGCATTCGTGAAAGTTGATCAATGGTTGCTTTCGACAGAGATCTTGAATGCTGTGTTCATAGGGTACGAAATCGAGTCTGTCGCTGATCGGAAGATGCTCCATGATGTGGGGCGGAAGCATGGGCTCATTCCTCTTTGTCCGAGTGACGTCGTCGATCTAGAAACAATAAACGGCTCGATGCGGTCTGTGGTGAGGACGCCCAACGGATTGTTGCAAATAGCTCCGCAGCCCTGAAAACGGCGACATTCAGGGTCTATTTCCGAATGGAAAAAGGGGACATCGTGAATTCCGAAACCTGCCATAACCCCAACGCAGACATTACCCGACCTAAAGCCAGAGGTACTCGCATTCGCCGCTGAGAAGGGAGAAGGGGGGTGCAATCGCTCCATTCCCTGAAAAACTTCGAGAAAATGGGCAATCTGCTTCAAGAAACCTCTTCACTTGGCTTAAACACTAGCAAAAAACGGCGTGTTTTTATTCTCTTGGGCACGCGATTTCCGCATTCTTACCGTGGCGGACAGCGGCTTTCGTGTGCCAGCCACGGGATTGGGCACTGAACAACGTCAGTATTTCGTTCGCCCGCTTGGAGATGGCACCCCGAAAAATGCTGCATTTTCCAGGTGAATGGCACACGATTCACCCGGAGCCGATGTAAGTCATCGTGGTTTTCCTCGAAAAGTTGTCGTTTTTCCCGAAATTGCCAGGGAATGGAGCGACGGTACCCGAGAAGGGCGCCACCGAAGACCTTGCAGCCGTGTACGACATTTTTCACGGTTTGCCGTTCAGGCACGGGGGGCTTCCCAAGTGCGGTCAGGCGTGATACCGTGTCGGTAGTTCTGTGGAGAACACGCGATGGAACAGACGCTGACTGTACGCGGCCGGTATGTCGGCCGGACGTTCATCCCAGATGGCCCGCTGCCCGATGCGGAGGGGACGGCCGAACTGGTCATCACCCCCCTCCGACCGCAGGCGCGCTGCTCGATCGCCGACGCCTTCGGCAGCGCCGCCGTTCTGCGGAGCGGGGACGACATCCTGGCCCAGGTGCGGGCCGAGCGCGACGAGTGGGGTGACCGCTGATCTACCTCGATGCGAATGTCGTGATCCGGTTGGTGGAAGGGGACGCCGCGACCAGCGCCCACTGGTGGCACGGTTGGCAGCGTCCCTGGGCGTGCCGGGATCGCTGGCCACGTCGCGCCTGACCAGGCTGGAATGCCGGTCGAAACCGTTGCGTACGGGCGACCTCGCCACCCTGGCCCAGTTCGACGTGTTCTTCTCCGGGGTCGAGTTGGTGCTGGCCGACGTCAGCGCGGTGGTGATCGAACGGGCCACGGACCTTCGCGCGAAATATAACCTCAAGACGCCCGATGCCCTCCACTACGCCACAGCCGTGGAGCTCGGCGCGACGGTGTCCTTGACCGGGGACCGAGGGCTGGCGCGATGTGTGGTAGTGCCGGTGGAGGTGTTGTAAGCCCGCGGTCCAGCAGAGGCCGAACCAGAGGTCGCAAGGAGCAGCTATGCCGACGAGGTCGTCGGGTCGCTCCGGAACGCGGCCGGCGGACCTCAAGGGCTACGAACCCCTCTGGGCGGAGTTGGCGGAACTGGTATCCGCCCGCAGCAGGCGCAAGTCCTTCGTGAGTTCAAAGCCCGACGCCTTCAGGCACCCGACGCCCCAGAGCTTCACCGTTTCGCATTCATGAAAAGGGAGGATTTCTCGTGGTCTCCAAGTGTATCGCGGGCTTGGCCTGCCTCACCATCGTCATGGGAGCTGGGCTTGCTCAGGAGAAAGGCACGTCCCCAGACGAGAAAGTCAAGGACCTGATCGCGAAGTACCGGGCCTTGCCGGAGAAGGATCAGATCGGGCCCGAGGGGGAGGGCATCCTCAAACAGCTCAAGGCCGTGGCGGGCCTACTGGCGCCCAGGACGCGCGAGGCCGTTGCCCGGCTGGAAGCCGCTCACAATCTCCGGCAGCTCGGTCTGGCGCTGCACAATTACGATGACAAGGCCGCGAAGCCGCCATCGGTGGAGGAACCCGACCGTCCTCGGTGGGAGTACAAGGTGGCATTCGAGGCGGATATAGTCAAGTTCGGCAAGGACGATCTCACCGTCGGCCTGAATAGGCTCGGTGAGGACGGATGGGAGTTGGTAGGGTTCGAGAAGACTCGATTCATTCTCAAGCGCAGGAACACCGAAGCCACGGCCGCGACGCCACCGGCCAACCCCGCGTTGCTGCATACGATCGAATGGCAAGACGTCGAGCAAGGCTTTCCCGCCCACATTTTTCAGACCGGCATTTCGCCCGACGGCAAGCTGTTCTTCGGCGCCGGCGACGGCGGTCCCACCGGCTCCATCCGTATCTTCGACATCGCCACGGGCAACCTGGTCCACGATCTCCGGCCCGGCGGCGATCTGTGGTTCACGGTCGCCGCTTTTGTGCCCGACGGCAAACACCTGGCGGCGAGTTACCATCTCGACAAGGACATCTATCTTTGGGACATCGCCACAGGCAAGGTTGCACGCAAGTTCTCCGGGCACACCGACACCAGCATCGGCTTCACGGTTTCGCCGGACGGCAAGACGCTGTTGTCCTGGGGCAACAACGATCGCACACTGCGTGTTTGGGACGTGGCTAGCGGCAAGGAATTGGGGAAGCTGGACGGGCACACCGACAAGGCGGAGGGAGTCTTCGCCGCGGACAGCAAGAGAATCCTCACGTTCGGCTCCGACAAAACACTGCGCGTGTGGGACGCCGCCACCTGCAAGCCGCTTCTCAAGCCGTTGAGCCATGACGACGCCTGCACCGGCTCGTTCTCCCCGGACGGCAAACACATCTTGTCGTTTAGCGCCGACAGCACCATCCGCTTGTGGGAGGCCGCCACCGGCAAGGAAATTCGCCGCTTCGAAGGGGGCGCCGTCAAGGATGGCGTGCGCGGCTTCATCGCTCGCGGCCGGCAGGTGGCGGCGTATTGCGACGATCAAAAATACCGCATCTGGGACACAGCGAGCGGCAAAATCGTCCGCGAAATCGACTTGTCCGAGCTCGGCGGCGATCGCTGGACCATGACCGCTTCCCCCGATGGCCGGCTCGGCCTCGCCAGCCACCAGGACGGCTCGGTGCGCGTCTTCGACCTGGCAACCGGTTTGGAAATCCACCGCTACGACGATTGCATCAAGGCGCGGGCCTTTTCGTTCACGTCCGACGGCAACTTCGCCGTGTCGGGGAGCTTCCGCGCCGGCTTGCGCGTCTACCGCTTGCCTACTGCACAGGCAAAGCCAGGCCGTTGAGAGCCAGAAAGGAAGGAAAAGGAATCGGGAGTCGTTCCTGGGAACGACTCCCGACCCCTTTTCGTTCGGGGCTGAAGCACGTCTGACGGCAACCGTCGGAGGTGCGCGACCTCACAGGGTGATTACTTCGGGATCTCGCCAACCCCGCCGTAATTGTGGCACTTGCTACACGACTGTCGCAAGCCCGTCAGCGCCGCGGTCGCCGCCTTATGGTCTTTAGCGCGGGCGGCGTTGTCCAGGGCGCTGGCGCTGGCGACGTAGGCATCCGGGTCGAGTCTGGACCTCAGCCGAGCGGCGCGGAGCATGTCGGCCATGTCGCTCAGAACTTTCACGTCCTGGCCCACCAGCGTCCATTCGGGGTTGTCCGACTGCAACTGCTGGATGAGGTCCGCCAGCGGCGACTTGTCACCCTTGTGGGTTTTCGCCATCATTTCCTTGATTTCTTTCTCCGAGGGAATCTTCTTGTCCTCCTTGTCCACCCCGTAGACCCGCCCGAGGCCGGCTATCAACACCATTGCAAAGGTCAGGCACGCCGCCGTCACGATCCTCGACTTTCGCATCTGCGTTCTCCTAATCGGAACCGGAATGTCGCCCCGATGCCTTGAACGCCAGCGCGTCCCGCGCCATGCCGCCCTGCGGCCCCAGCCGCTTTTCTCGATTGTCTCATCCCCCGCGCATCGCCAGCGCGTGGGCCATCGCATATGCCCGGCAGTGAGACAGCGACACCAGCACTCCGCCGACGCCTTGCCGATCCGCCGCGTCGCGCACCGCCCCGGACAGGCGCACTTCCGGCCGGCTGTTCCCCTCCTGACATACTTCGACGTCCGTCCAGTTGAGTCCCCGGCCGGCGAGACCCAGCGCCTTCAAGATCGCTTCCTTCGCCGCCCACAGCGCCGCGAAATGTTCTAGCGGCCGTTTGCGGTCGTTGCAGAAGCGCGTCTCACGGCTGGTGTAGACCTGCTGGAGGAAACGCTCGCCGTGGCTCTCGATCATGCGGCCGACGCGCAGACACTCCACGATGTCGGTGCCGATGCCAACGATGTCCATGATGGTGATCTTAGCAAACCCGGCTACGCCATGTACAATCGAAGAGGATGGAATTGTTTAGCCGCGCGCTCTGCGAGCGCTGATACATCGGCGCTCGCAGAAGCGCGCGGCTAAACAACTTTGCAACCGTTTAGGAGAAGCTGCGCATGGCGCAGCGCGACCGACCTTCTCGCCGATTTAACTCCGGCCCAGTGCGAGGCCGTCACGCACTTCGAGGGGCCGTTGCTCATCCTCGCCGGGGCCGGCAGCGGCAAGACGCGCGTCATCACGCGCCGCGTCGCCTGGTTGCTGCAACAGGGAGTCCGTGCCAGCAACATCCTCGCTATCACCTTCACCAACAAGGCCGCCGGCGAGATGCGCCAGCGCATCGACGCCGTCGTGCCGAACAGCCGGGTGTGGATCAGCACGTTCCACAGCTTCGGCGCTCGAATCCTGCGTTTGTACGCCGATCGGTTCCACCTCGATCGGAACTACACCATCTACGACCAGAGCGACCGTGCCAAAGTCGTGAAGATGGCCGTCGAGGACCTGGACGGTGCCGTCGGGAGCCGTTTCTCACCCGAGAGCATCGCCGGTGCCATCAGTAAAGCGAAGAATCAGCTGATCGGTCCGGACAAGTATGCCAGCCGCATGGCCGAGGACTACTTCGGCGAAATTGTCGCACACGTCTACCCGATCTACGAGAAACGGCTGCGCGACGCCAACGCCCTGGACTTCGACGACCTACTCTATTGGCCGGCGCTGGCGATGCAGCACGACGCCGAGCTGCGGGCTGACCTGGATAGCCGGTTTCGGTTCGTCCTCATCGACGAATACCAGGACACGAACAAGGCGCAGTACGCCATCGCGCACGGCCTGTCCGTCGATTATCCGAACCTGTGCGTGGTCGGCGATCCCAACCAGTCGATTTACAAGTTCCGCGGCGCCGACATCCGCAACATTCTCGATTTCGAGCGCGACTTTCCCAATGCGCCGCGTGCTGGCCCTGAACAAGAATTATCGCAGCACCAAGTCGATCCTGCACGCGGCCGACACGGTCATTTCCCATAACAAGAAGCGCAAACCGCTCGATCTCGTCACCGACAACCCCGCCGGGATGCCGGTCACGGTGCTGACGTTCGAGACCGGCATGGACGAGGCGGAGCGGCTCGCCCGCCGCATCCACGACGCCGTTCAGTCGGGCAAGCGCCGCTACCGCGATTTCGCCGTCTTCATGCGGATCAACGCCCTGTCGCGCGGTCTCGAGGTGGCGTTCATCCGGCAGCGCGTGCCCTATCAGATCGTCAAGGGCCTGGCGTTTTTCGACCGCAAGGAGAACCGCGACATCCTGGCCTACCTGCGGCTGCTCCTCAATCCGCGCGACGACATCTCGTTCCAGCGCATCGTCAACGAACCGGCGCGCGGCATCGGCAAGGTAACGCTGGAACATCTGCGCCAGTACGCCGATCGCAACGAGATGGGTCTGCTGGCCGCGGCGGAAAATGTCGCCAAGATCGAGGCCATTAAAAACAAGGCGGCGATGGGCCTGCGCGTTTTTGCAGGCCTGATGCACGAACTACGCCAGCTGATCGAGGCCCCACCGGACGAGGTGATCCGGAAAGTGCTGGAGCGCACCGGCTATCGGCGGATGCTGCTGGAGAGCGACAACCCGGAGGATCAGGATCGCCTGGCCAACATCGAGGAGCTAATCACCGCCGCCAAGCAGTTCGCGACCGATCCACCGCCCGCAGCGGCGGCGGCTCCGAGCGGGTCAGCCAGCATCGGCGATTTCCTCGAGAACATCACCCTGGCCAGCGACCTGGACGGCTGGAACGAGAGCCAGGATTGCGTCTCGGTGATGACGATGCACGCGGCCAAGGGACTGGAGTTCCCGGTGGTGTACATGCTGGCCGTCGAGATGGGTCTGCTGCCGCACGAGCGCAGCCTGGGCCACGAGGACGAGATCGAGGAGGAGCGGCGGTTGGCGTTCGTCGGCATGACGCGGGCCAAGGAAGAACTGTACCTGTGCAACGCGCGGATGCGCGAATTCCGCGGCCAAACGATGTACGCGGTGCCGAGCATCTTCCTCAATGAGCTGCCGCAGGACGCGATCCAGACGATCGACCTATCGTCGGTGCCGGGCGAGGGGCACGGTGCGCTAAACGCCTGGCGCAGCGGTGGGGAGGCGGCCGAGCAGGGCTGGGCTGATGCCGGAGTTCGACCCCAGCCGCGGCCGATCGCGCCGAAGCATGGCGCGACAATCACGACTACCCAACACACCGAGGGCATGGTGGTGCGTCACGAGAAATACGGTCAGGGTCGGATTGTCGAAGTGAGCGGGCACGGGGCGCTGCGCAAGGTGAAGATCCGCTTCACGACGGCCGGCGAACGGTCGTTCATCGCGGATAAGGTGCAGCTGGAGATTGTGCGGAAGTGACAGGGGCACGGTTCAAAGGCGGGTGGCACTGTAGTAGGACGGCTTTGCAATCCGTCCGCCATAGCCCGGACGGATTGCAAAGCCGTCCTACCACGGTGTTAGCCGTCTTTGAATCATGCCGAAAACCCTTCTCCCCTGATCGGCGGCACGGCGGTCGCTACCGGTTGTACCCGCTCCCGGAGTCGAGATCAGACCCGCCGGTTGTGCATTCCATGCGGTGACAAATTGTCAGCCGGAGTCGCCTCCGCTGCCATTGTGGCAGTGCCGGCACGATGTCCGTCCGCGGATCGGTCGCCGCTAAGCGTTAAACGGCAACCACTTGTGAAACGCTTCAGCGCTGGCACACGCCTTGCTGAGAGTGCGGGGTATCACTGAAGGAGAATCCCTACGCCGTTACGGCGCTATCGACTGCCATTGAACCACCGAAAGGAGCTTTCCGGATGGGAGCCAAACAACTTACCTACAGCGACGAGGCCCGGCAGAAACTGCTCGCCGGCGTCAGCAAACTGGCCCGAGCGGTCCGCTGCACTCTGGGGCCCCGCGGCAGGAACGCGATCATCGACAAGGGTTGGGGCAGCCCCACCATCACCAAGGACGGCGTCACCGTCGCCGAGGACATCGAGCTGAAGGATCCCTACGAGAACATGGGCGCCCAGCTCGTCAAGGAAGCCGCCTCCAAGACGAGCGACGTGGCCGGCGACGGCACCACCACCGCCACCGTTCTCGCCGAGGCCATCTACCGCGAAGGCCTGAAGATGATCGCCGCCGGCCATGATCCCATGGCCCTGACCCGCGGCGTCCAGAAGGCCGTCGATCGCGTCGTCGAGGAACTGGCCAAGATCGCCGAGAAGATCGACGACAAGGACCAGAAAGAGATCACCGAGGTCGCCACCATCGCGGCGAACAACAACTCCGAAATCGGCAAGAAGCTCGCCGAGGCCATGAAACTCGTCGGCGCCACCAACGGCGTCATCACCGTCGAGGAAGGCAAGACGTCCGAGACCGAAGTTGTCGTGGTCCAGGGCATGCAATTCGACCGCGGCTACCTGTCGCCGCACTTCGCCACGAACCAGGAAACGTTGGTCACGGAGCTGGAGAACCCCTACATCCTCATCTACGAGGAGAAGATCACCTCCGCGAAGAACCTCATCCCGCTGCTCGAAGCCATCTCGAAGAAGAAAGAACCGCTGCTCATCATCGCCGAGGACATCGAGGGCGATGCCCTGGCAACATTGGTGCTGAACAAGCTCAAGGGCATCCTCCAGGTCTGCGCCGTCAAGGCGCCGGGCTACGGCGATCGCCGTAAGGCCATGCTCGAAGACATCGCCACGTTGACCGGCGGCAAGGCGATCTTCAAGGACCTCGGTCTTCAGCTGGAGAACATCCCGCTCAGCGACCTCGGCCGGGCCAAGAAGGTCAAGATCGACGCCGAGAACACGACGATCACCGAGGGGAAGGGCGACAAGAAGTCGATCGACGGCCGGGTCGAGCTTCTCAAGCGCGAAATCGGCGTCACCGACAGCGAATATGACCGCGAGAAGCTGCAGGAGCGGCTGGCGAAGTTGGCCGGCGGCGTGGCCCAGCTGAAGGTCGGCGCCGCAACCGAGACGGAGATGAAGGAACGCAAGGCGCTGTTCGAGGACGCGCTTCATGCGACGCGGGCGGCCATCGCCGAGGGTATCGTCCCCGGCGGCGGCGTGGCCCTGCTCCAGGTCCGCAAGGTGCTGGACAAGTTCGAGGTCGAGGGCGAGGAGCAGGTCGGCGTCGACGTCATCCGAAACGTCCTGGAAGTGCCGTGCCGTGCCATCGCCGAGAACGCGGGCCTGGACGGCTCCGTCGTCGTCAACAACATTCGCCGCAACCCCGAGAAGACCAAGAACTACGGCTACAACGCCGAGACGGAGAAGTACGAAGACCTGCGTAAGGCAGGCGTCGTCGATCCGGTCAAGGTGACACGCTCGGCGCTGCAAAACGGTGCCAGCGTGGCCTGCCTGCTGCTGACCACCGAGTCGCTCGTGGCGGACATCCCCGAGACGAAGAAGGATGACGGCCACGACGACCATCACGGTGGTGGCGGAGGCATGGGTGGAATGGGAGGTATGGGCGGCATGGGTGGCATGGGCGGTATGGGTGGCATGGGCGGCATGATGTAACATCTCTCGTTTAGCCGTGAGCTTTTGCGAGCGCTGTATCGCAGCGCTCGCAAAAGCTCACGGCTAAACGAACTAGACGAGGAAATCGAATCATGGCGAAGGACAAAGACCTGAAAGTGCGACCGCTGGATGACCGTGTGGTGGTGGAGCCGCTGGAGGCCGAGGAGAAATCGGCGGGCGGCATCCTGCTGCCGGACGCTGCGAAACAGAAGCCGCAGCGCGGCCGCGTTCTGGCCGTCGGTCCCGGCAAGCTCAGCGACAAAGGCGAACGCATCGCCCTGGGCGTCGGCAAGGGGGACGAGGTCATCTATGGCCGCTACGCCGGCAACGACATCGAAGTGGACGGCCGCGAGATCAAAATCATGCGCGAGAGCGACATTCTCGCCAAGATCGTGAAGTAATTCAATCATTCAACCCGTTTAGCCGCGAGCTTTTGCGAGCTCTGCTGCAACGCTCGCAAAAGCTCGCGGCTAAACGGCGATCACGGAGATCATCGTAATATGGCCAAACAACTGCTCTACACCGACGAAGCCCGCAAGAAGCTGCTCTCCGGCGCCGACAAGCTGGCTCGCGCCGTCGGCATCACGCTCGGGCCGACCGGGCGGAACGTCATCATCGACAAGTCCTTCGGCGGCCCGACCGTCACCAAGGACGGCGTCACCGTCAGCAAGGAAATCGACCTGCCCGACCCGTTCGAGAACATGGGCGCCAAGCTCGTCAACGCCGTCGCCCAGAAGACCAGCGACGTGGCCGGCGACGGCACCACCACGGCGACCATCCTCGCTCTGTCGATCTATCAGGAAGGGCTCCGCAACATCACCGCCGGCGCCAACCCGATGGCCGTCAAGCGCGGCATCGACAAGGCTGTCGCCGCGGTCGTTACGAAGCTGAATTCGCTGTCGAAGAAGCTCTCCAAGAAGGAAGAGATCGAGCAGGTCGCGTCCATCAGCGCCAACAACGACCCGGCCATCGGCAAGATCATGGCCGACGCCTTCGAGAAGGTCGGCAAGGACGGCGTCATCACCGTCGAGGAAGGCAAGACCTCCGAGACGACGCTCGAGTTCGTCGAGGGCATGCAGTTCGACAAGGGCTACATCTCGCCGTACTTCATCAACAACGAAGACATGACCTGCGAGCTGGAAGACGCCCTGATCCTCATCCACGAAAAGAAGCTCGCCAACGTCCGCGACCTGCTGCCGCTGCTGGAGAAGGTCGCGCAGGATCCGAAGCATCGGCCGTTGCTCATCATCGCCGAGGACGTCGAGAGCGAGGCGCTGGCCGCCCTGGTCATCAACAACCTGCGCGGCGTGCTCAAGCTGTGTGCCGTCAAGGCTCCCGGCTTCGGCGATCGCCGCAAGGCCATGCTCGGCGACATCGCCGTTCTGACCGGCGGCCAGTTCATCAGCGAGGACCTCGGCCTGAAGCTGGAGAACGTCCAGCTCGATCAACTCGGCACCGCCAAGCAGGTGCGCGTCGAGAAGGAAAGCTGCACCATCATCAACGGCGCCGGCAAGAAGGACGCGATCATGAAGCGGATCGAGCCAGATCCGCGCGCAGATGGAGCAGACCGAGAGCGAGTACGACAAGGAGAAGTTCAGCGAACGGCTGGCCAAGCTGACCGGCGGCGTGGCGATCATCCGCGTCGGCGGCGCCGACCGAGGCCGAGATGAAGCAGACCAAGGGCCGCGTCGAAGACGCCCTGCACGCCACCCGTGCGGCGGTCGCCTGGCCGGAGGGGCATCGTCCCCGGCGGCGGCGTGGCCCTGATCCGCTGCATCGACGCGGCCGAGGAAAGCGTCAAGGGCTCCAAGGGCGACGAGAAGCTCGGAGCCGAGATCGTGGCTCGTGCCCTGGAGAAGCCGATCCGCACCATCGCCGAGAACACCGGCGTGGACGGCGCGGTGGTCGCCGACGAGGTGCGGACCCGCGGCGAAAAGTCCCCGAACATCGGGTATAATGCGAATACCCGGGAATACGTGGACATGTTCAAGGCCGGCATCGTCGATCCGACCCGGGTGACGCGCTCGGCCCTGACCAACGCCGCCAGCATCGCCGGGCTGATGCTCACGACCGAGGTGATGATCACCAAGATCGACGAGGATGAGCCGGGGAACAAGGTGCAGGGGGCGGTGCGGTAAAGTCGGTTTTCGTTTGGCCGCGAGCTTCTGCGAGCGCTGATTGCAATCGGCGCTCGCAGAAGCTCGCGGCTAAACAAAAAATCGGACGAAGGACAACAGATCCATGGCCGACAAGCGCGACTACTACGAAATCCTCGAAGTCTCAAAGGACGCCGACGAGGAGACGATCAAGAAGGCGTACCGCAAGCAGGCCATGCGATACCACCCCGACCGCAACAACGGGGACAAGGATGCGGAAGCCCTCTTCCGCGAGGCGTCGGAAGCCTACGAGGTGCTGCGCGATCCCGAGAAGCGGCAGCGCTACGACCGTTACGGCCACGCCGGGCTGGGTGATGCCATCGGCCCCGCTGCTTCGAGCGATTCCCTTCGCAGCTTCTTCAACGACATTTTCGGCGGCATCTTCGGCGGCCAATCGACCGGGAGCGTTTCGGACCTGGAACATGTCGTCGAGATCGATCTCGTCGAAGCGGGGAAGGGCGGCCGAACGCGCACCACGATCCGCCGCAGCGAACTCTGCCCCGAATGCGCCGGCAGCCGTGCCAAGGCCGGGTCCAAGCCGCAGCGCTGTCAGCGCTGCCGCGGCCAGGGCGAGGTCATGCAGTCCAACGGCTTCTTCTCGATCCGGCAGACATGCAACGCCTGCCAGGGCCGGGGCGAGGTCGTTGTGGACAAGTGCCCAGCGTGCAAGGGCGAGGGCCGTCATTTCGTGGCCGCCGAAATCGAAATGGAGATTCCGCGCGGCGTGGATACCGGCGTCGCGGTTCGCTACGATGGCCAGGGCCACGCGGCGTCATCCGGCCAACCACGCGGCGACCTGGTGTGCGTCTTCAAGGTTCGGCCGCACCCGCTGCTGCAACGCCAGGGGCCGCACCTGGTCTGCCGCGTGCCGATCACGTTCGCTCAGGCGGCACTGGGCGGCCCCATCGAGGTGCCGACCCTCGATGGTTCTTTCACTCACACGATCGAACGCGGCACGCAAACCGGGACGACGCTTCAGTTTCGCGGCCGGGGCATCTACGACCTTCGTGCCCGCCAGATGGGCGACCTGCTCGTCGAACTGGCCGTCGAGACGCCGAAGAACCTGACGCCGCGCCATGAGGAGTTGTTCCGCGAGTTGGCAGAGATCGAAGGCAAACACGTTTCGCCGGAACGTAAGAGCTTTTTTGAGAAGTTGCGCGGCTTCTTCAAGGGGGATGCCTCAAAGGACGCCGCCCGCTGAAGCATCCTGGTAGGGTGGGTCGAGTCTTCGAGACCCACCGGGGTTTTGTTGCTATGGTGGGTCTCGAAGACTCGACCCACCCTACATCGGAAACGAACGCCCCCCCGTGGAGACCAACCATGAGCGAACCCAACGCAACACAGACCGACGCCCCCGCCGATGAGATCGACTTGGTAAAGACTAACTCCAAGCTGCCGAGCAGGCGCGCGATGAATATCTGGCCCAGGCGAAACGAGCCCGCGCCGACTTCGAGAACTATCAGAAGCGTGCCTCGCGCGATCAGGCTCAGGAGAAGAAGTACGCCGTCGCTCCCCTCGCCGCCGAACTGCTGCCGGCACTGGACAATCTCGACCGGGCGACCGCCGCGGCTCAGCAGGCTGGCGAGAAGGGGCCACTCGTTCAAGGCGTGGCCCTGGTGCAGAGCATGATTCTCGACGTGTTTCGCCGTCACGGCATCGTGCGCATCGAGGCACAGGATCAACCGTTCGACCCGAATCTGCATCAGGCCGTGATGCAGCTACCGACCGCCGACAAACCGCCGATGACGGTCGTGCAAGTGCTGGAACAGGGCTTCCATGATCCACGACCGCGTCCTGCGACCGGCCCGCGTCGCCGTGGCGGCGCCGCCAACAAACTGAGACCCCGCGATACTCCCCTCGCCCTGGTACTCCGGGGAGAGGGGTCGGGGGTGAGGGATGCGGACCAGACCAATGCACCGCGGCTCACCCCTCACCCCCGACCCCTCTCCCCGGAGTACCGGGGCGAGGGGAGACCTGATCGGTCGCGGCTAAACGAGGTGATATCCATGCCTACCTATGGATACGTCTGCCAGGCGTGCGGCCACACGTTTGACGAGTTGCAGTCGTACAGCGAAGAACCATTGAAGAAGTGCCCGGCCTGCAAGAAGAAAAAACTACAACGTGCGTTCGGCACCGGGGCCGCGATCCTGTTCAAAGGCTCCGGCTTCTATCAAACCGATTACCGCAGTGAGGCGTACAACAGCGCCGCCAAGGCCGACACCGAAGCCGCCAAGCCTGCCGCGGACAGCAAAGCCGATAAATCCGACACCGTGGCAGGTGAGACAAAAGGGGCAGACAAGAAAAGCGAGACAAAAAGCCCAAAGTCGAAGAAGTGAGCGGTCGATGAAACAAGCATCTTGCCCGATCTGCCAGCGAGAGATGCGGGGCGAGGACCTCACCGACTGGCCCCAGTATCCTTTTTGCAGCCCACGCTGCAAACTGATCGACCTGGGCCGTTGGCTCGGTGAGTCGTATCGACTCCCTGCGGACGAGCAGGAGGCGGAAGACGCCCCTGCCGCGGATACGGATGTCCCCTAAGCCGGTCGCTCCCGCGGCCGTTCCCATAGAGAAGAGGCGCGGCGATGGCCGACGCCTCTCTTTTTTTTGTATCTGGCGGAATCCCGTGGCGAGCGGTGAACGTCGCTCAGGAGGGTTTCTGATCTCCCCCAGTCGGCGGCTCCGGTTCAGGCCGCCGCGGGCGCGGCGGGTCCAGAGGAATGTTCGGCCGGCGTGGGCGTCGAGTTGTATCGCCGGGTTCGTCGATCACCACGAGAATACTGTCCAGTGAGTCTGAATCGTACGGCGTCGAGCCTTGCGGGTGGGAACCTGAATCGCTCATGACACCACCTCGATTTCTGGTGCCGGAATCCGTCGCCCATTATTAGGATTAGGTGTTCTTGCTCTCGTCCACCGGCGGCTCTGGTTCAGGTCGGCGCGGGCGCGGCGGGTCCAATGGGATACACGGCCGGCGTGGGCGAATCGTCGTGTCGCCAGGACCATCGATGACCACAATTTCGCTGCTGAGCGAATCCGTCTCATACGGCGTTGTGTCATCCGGTTGGGAACCTGACTCGATCATGGGCTACCTCCTTTTCGACACGAAAATGCGGCGTTGCGCCATCCATTCACTATCCACGAGAAGAGTGAAGAGATACGCACCCACCGCTGGAAAGACGCAATGCTTCAGACGGAACAGAACGCCAACCTCCGCGAACCGATCGCGGAAGAGTACGCGACGATGCGTTCGGGAGAGTTCTTCATCCGTCTGCAATCGCGTAATGACCAACTCCACGGTTCCTTCGCCTTGACCACCGACGAGCGGCGCGTAGACGTAGAATGGCGAAGGGATGAGAGGAAACGAATTGCCACCCAACCGGTTAAAGGAACCAGCAAGTGTGACGTTGCGGCTGCCTTCCTCGACTGCCACATAGTGGCACAACGTCAACCCGATACCCATCGGCGCCGGAACCATCGGTGTATCCTCCAGCAATGATTGAACCAGACGCGGCCACGGATTTCAAGCGAGTTTGTCCCACGACAGCCGCGGCGGCACCGTCCCCGCCACGCAAGCATATCCGCCGAAATCCGTCACTCCCTCCGCGCGCAAAAAGTCCTCGTCGATCAGCGCCCGGCCCGTGATTTCACCCGGCTCCTTGCTCACCAGACGCAACACACACTCGACCAGAATATCGGGCTTCCGCCACAGCGCCGGTGTCCCAAGAGCATGATTGATCGACGCCTGGCTTTCGATGATCGTCGCCGGCCACAGCGAGTTGACGGCGATGTTGTGGCCTTTCACTTCTTCGGCCAGTCCGTGCGTCAACAAGGTCATGCCGAGCTTGGAAATACTATAGGCGATGCGGCCCGGCACCATCGCCAGGTCGAGCGGCGGACTCATATTGACGATGTGGCCCCAACGCCGTTCGATCATGGCCGGCAGGACCGCGCGGCAGCAGAGAAATGCGGCGCGCGCATTCACGCCCATCACCAGGTCGAACCGCTTCGGCGGCGTATCGAGTAGCGGTTGCCACCAGAGCGCGCCGGCGTTGTTGATCAGCATGTCGATGCGGCCGAAGCGTTCTTTTGTTCGCTCTGCCAGCGTTTCGACCTGCTCGGCGTCGCGCACGTCCACCTGAACGGGCAGCGCCTGTCCGCCCGCGGCTTCGATTTCGGCGGCCACGGTGTGGATCGATCCGGGCAGCTTGTCCGTTGAAGCGACGCTCTTGGCGGCGACCACAATGCTGCAACCGGCGCGCGCCAGACCAAGCGCAGGCGCTCGACCGATGCCGCGGCTGGCCCCGGTGATGACGGCGACTCGACCTTGTAGCGTACTCATGCCTCACCGTTCAAATTTCCGGTCCGTTTAGCCGCGAGCTTCTGCGAGCGCTGGATCACCAGCGCTCGCAGAAGCTCGCGGCTAAACGGGTTTCGTGCGCGCCGACGGATAACGGTCTTGCAGGGCGCTCACGGTCCATTCGTGCTGGCTGATGGCCTGGCACGCTTCAACGGCGGCCTGGGCGGCGGAGAGAGTCGTGATGCAGGTCACGCCGTGGATCACCGCTGCGGAGCGGATCTTGCCTTCGTCCGTTCGCGATCCCCTGCCGCTCGGCGTGTTGATGACCAGGGCAATCTGGTCGTTCATCATGAAATCGACCAGGTTCGGCCGGCCTTCCTGGATCTTCGGCACTTCCTCGACCGGAATGTTCGCCGCCTTCAGCACCCGGGCCGTGCCGCGCGTCGAGAGGAGCTGATAACCCATCTCCGCCAGCGCCCGCGCGATCGGCACTACCTCGCCCTTGTCGCGGTCGGCCACCGAGATGAACACCTTGCCCGACGTCGGCAGCGGACTGTTCGCGGCCAGCTGGCTCTTGGCGAACGCCATCGGAAAGCGGTCGTCGATCCCCATCACCTCGCCGGTCGAGCGCATCTCCGGGCCGAGGATGATGTCCACACCGGGGAACTTATTGAAAGGAAACACGCTCTCCTTGACGGAGAAGTGCTTCGGCACCACCTCGTCGAACAGACCCAACTCGTCCAGCGTCTTGCCGACCATCACCAACGAAGCGTAGCGCGCCAACGGCACTCCGGTCGCCTTGGACACGAACGGCACCGTGCGGCTGGCGCGGGGATTGACTTCGAGAATGTAGATCGTCGCCTGCTCCGTGTGCGGCGGCCGGCGTTCGGTATGACGCCGCTCGACCTCGCATTCGGGCGGTCGAGACCCGAACTGAATGGCGAACTGGACGTTCATCAATCCCTTGACGTTCAGCTCGCGCGCCAACTCGCGGGTCTGGCGTTTGATCTCCTCGACGACGGCGGGCGGCAGACTGTAGGGCGGGATCACGCAGGCGCTATCCCCGAGTGGATGCCGGCTTCCTCGATGTGCTGCATGACGCCGCCGATAATGCAGCGCGTGCCGTCGCTGAGACAATCCACGTCCACCTCGACGGCCGATTCGAGGAACTTGTCGATCAGCACCGGCTTGCCCGGCGAGACGTCCATGGCCTGGTTGACGAAACGGCTCATGCTCGCTTCGTCGTAAACGATCTCCATGGCCCGGCCGCCGAGGACGTAGCTGGGCCGCACCAGCACCGGGAAGCCGATGCGGCGGGCGGCATGGATGGCCTGCTGCATCTCACGGGCCGTGCCGTTGGCCGGTTGCTTCAGACCGAGGCGCTGCACCATGGATTGAAAGAGTTCCCGGTCCTCGGCTATGTCGATGCTCTCGACACTCGTCCCGATGATCGGCGCTCCCGCCGCCTCCAGGGCGCGGGCCAGGTTCAGCGGCGTCTGTCCGCCGAACTGCACGATCAGCCCTTTCGGTTGCATCCGATCACAGATGTTCAGCACATCCTCGGCCGTCAGCGGCTCGAAGAACAGATGATCGCTGGTGTCGTAGTCGGTCGAAACGGTCTCCGGATTGGAGTTGACCATGATGGTTTCGTAACCGGCCTCTTTCAGCGCGAACGCCGCCTGGCAGCAGCAATAATCGAACTCGATGCCCTGCCCAATCCGGTTCGGCCCGCCGCCGAGGATCATGATGCGATCCTTGCCGGTGGAGGGTTTGGTTTCATCATCCAGAAAAAGCGAGTGGTGAGCGGTGAGTGGTGAGTGGTGAATGGTCCCTTCTGACCACTCACCACTCACCACTCCACCACTCACCTGTATTGCGGGTCGTTCATACGCCGAGTAATAGTACGGCGTGTACGCTTCAAACTCGGCAGCGCAGGTATCCACGCGCTTGTACGTCGGCACAACTCCCAGGCTCAGCCGCAACCGGCGAATCTCGGCCGGATGCGCCGACCAGAGGTGCGCCAGCTGCCGGTCGGAAAAGCCGTGCTGTTTCGCCTCCCATATCAGTTCCGTGTGCGCGGCCGGGCCGGCCAGGACTCGCTCGACCGTACCGACGGCGCGCAGCTTCTCCTCCACGTCGATGATCTCACGGAGATTGTGCAGGAACCAGCGGTCGATGCGCGTGCTGCGGTGGATGTCTTCGAGGCTCAAACCCGCTTTGAAGGCGTAGCGGATGTGCCAGATGCGCTCCGCGGTGGGCTTGGCCAGGCGGCCCAGGATTTCATCGAGAGACGGCTGGTTCGTCGTGCCCCAGAGGTCCTTGCGGTCGCAGCCGAGGCCGAAACTGCCCACTTCCAGCCCGCGGAGCGCCTTCTGCAGTGACTCCTTGAACGTCCGGCCGATCGCCATCGTCTCGCCGACGGACTTCATTTGCGTCGTCAGCGTCGGATCGGCATCGGGAAACTTCTCGAACGCCCAGCGCGGCACCTTCGTCACGACGTAGTCGATGGTCGGCTCAAAGCAGGCCGGCGTCTCTCTGGTGATGTCGTTGCGCAACTCGTCGAGTCGATAGCCGATCGCCAGTTTCGCGGCGATTTTGGCGATGGGAAAACCGGTCGCCTTCGACGCCAATGCCGACGAGCGCGACACGCGCGGGTTCATCTCGATGGCGATCATGTCGCCGTTGTCGGGATTGACGGCGAACTGGATGTTCGAGCCGCCGGTCTCGACGCCGATCTCGCGGATGATGGCGATGGCGGCATCGCGCATCCGCTGATATTCCTTGTCGGTCAGCGTCTGGGCCGGGGCGACGGTGATGCTGTCGCCGGTGTGAACCCCCATCGGATCGAAGTTCTCGATGGAGCAAACGATGACCACGTTATCGGCCCGGTCGCGCATGACCTCCAGCTCGAACTCTTTCCAGCCGATCACCGACTCCTCGATCAGCACCTCTTTGGTGGGACTGAGGTCCAGGCCGCGCGTGATGAGGATGTTGAACTCTTCGCGGTTGTAAGCGATGCCGCCGCCGGTGCCGCCCATCGTGAAGCTGGGGCGCAGAACACACGGCAGGCCGACGCGATCACGAATCTCCTGTGCGTCAGCCAGGCTGCGCGCCACACCGCTCAGCGGCACGGGAATGCCGATCTTTATCATGGCCTGCTTAAACTTCTCGCGATCCTCGGCCTTGTCGATCACGGCCGGAGTGGCGCCGATCATCTCGACCTTGAACTTGTCGAGGACACCGTGCCTGTGCAGGGCCATCGCCGTATTCAGCGCGGTCTGGCCGCCGAGGGTGGGCAGCAGGGCGTCGGGCCGTTCGCGCTCGATGATGCGCCCGACAACTTCCCAGGTGATCGGTTCGATGTAGGTTCGATCCGCCGTCTCCGGATCGGTCATGATCGTGGCGGGATTGGAATTGACGAGGACGACTTGGTAGCCTTCTTCGCGCAGTGCCTTGCAGGCCTGCGTGCCGCTATAGTCGAACTCGCACGCCTGGCCAATGACGATCGGGCCGGAGCCAATGAGCAGGATCTTTTTCAAGTCGGTACGGCGCGGCATGTCTTCGAGGCCCCACGAGTGCGGCGAACGATGGCGTTCCCGCTCATATTATTGGGGCGGAGTCAGGAGTCAGGGGGCAGAACCGGCACGGCGCCAGCGGAGGTGCGCTCTCCTTCGGCGTGCCCATTCGGTAAGATACCTTGGACGACGTTACGAGGAGGACAGTCATGGGGACCGAAACGATGGGTCGAATTCTCACCGAAGCGACGATTGAGAGCCTTGACGACCTCTACGAAGTGCGAAAGGGCCGTCTGCCAGCCGAATCGGTGCGCCGAGTCACGGTGAAGGACGCCTTGGTGGACACCAGCACGACGATGCTGTCGATGCCCCGGTCGTTAATCAAGCAGCTCGGCCTTAATCCGCTCACCACGAAACGAACGCTAACGACCAGCAGCCGCCGCGAGGCGCAACTTTACGATACCGTGCGTTTGACCATCATGGGACGTTCGTGTCCGCTCGATGTGCTGGAGACGTCCGACGACATTCCCGTGCTCATCGGACAGGTGCCGCTGGAGATCCTCGATTTCGTCGTCGATCCGCGCGGCCAACGCTTGATCGGCAACCCGGCCCACGGCGGCGAGCAGATGTTTGAGATGTACTGAGCTGAGGCTGGTCGAGTTTTGCTTGTCGACGGCGGTGCGCGGACCGGTGGCATCGTCAATCCTTGAGCACGGTGGAGGCGGCCGTCGGGTATTATCGCGCGTGCTCCGGAGAGGCCCATCCAATGACCGTCTCGCGTGAAACCCTGCGCGACTGGCACCGCCTGTTCGGGCTGCTGTTGACCGACTTCTTCACCGGCTCGCCGTTCGTCGTCGAGGTGGAGCGCGACCTGTCGGTGCAGCAGCAGTTGCTCGACGTGACTATCGTCCGCCGGGGGCGCGGCCGGTTTGTCGGCCGTCTGCCTGACGGCCTGGAAGGGCTGCGGCCGCACAACCTTCTGACCTTCAAATCGCACCACGAAGCACTGGATGAGTGGGCCATGAAGGAGCTGGTCGGCGCAGGACGTAGCTTACCGCAAGTTCGATAGCCCGTCGCCGTCGGAGTTGCTGCCCGAGGACCAATTCGGCCTGTACGCGGTGGCCGCCCGCTTCCCGCAGAACCTGTCGAGCCAAGTTCCCTGGCAGCAGCTTCAGGCAGGCGTGTATGATTGCCGATGGGGCACGGACACTATCCGGGTCATCGTGGCGGGCCAACTACCGCGAGAAACGCACAACGCGCCATTGCACTTGTTTAGCGCCGCGCCGGAATTGGTTCAGTTCGGTAGCGGCGCCTACAGGCGGCGCTCGGACGACACCAGTACGCTGCTCAGGCAACTATTCGAGTGGTTCAAGGGAGAGGGCTTCACCATGTCCTACACGATGGAGGATTTCCGGCGGCAATTCGTCAAGGAGCATTTTGCGGAACTCACGCCCGAGGAGCGAGAGGAAGTGTTGCGCTCGTTGTCGCCGAAGGAGCGCATGGCCGGTCTGCCGCCGGAGGAGCGTCTGGCTGGTCTGCCGCCGGAGGAGCGTCTGGCTGGTCTGCCGCCGGAGCAGATCCAGCAGTACCTGGACCGCGTAACCGCTCGGCCGCGCAAGCCGCGGCGGAAAAAGTGAGCGTAAAGACGGCCCTCGGCGCGGCGCTTCGATGCGGAATTCGAGAGTGCGTGTATCGCTGCGTCGAGCTGGACCCGAGGCGACGTCATCGTTGACGGTAATCTGAAGTTTGTAGAGACCGGGCGGCAACTTCGGAGGAACGTGGAACTGGATGTTCAGGAAGTAATCCTGACGCGGCAACCGGCTGCGGTCCGGCCGGGCCGGGCGTTGCAGCTGCCGGGGCGGCGCATCGGCGAGATCGACCTTGCTAAGCTCCAGCATACTGGCGAGAGCGGTTTCCCAGTATTCGCCGACCTTGCGGCTGGCGAAGTTGCGTATCTCGACGTACAACTGGATTGACTCACCGGGACGACCGTCGAGACCGCTCTGGAAGACGGGCACCTCCGTCGCCTCACACAGTGGCTCGTAGACGCCGAACCCATCGATATTCCGAGTGAAGCACACCTTGTTGAGCGTGAGCGAGCCGCGCGGCAACGTGTCTTTGAGCATTTCGAGTTGGCTCAGAAGTAGATCGATCTCCTTCTGCCCCGCGCGCGAGTTCACCTCTCCCGGCGCTTTTGACGACGGGCAGCAGCGCAGCCAACACGTCGGCATCGGTCTTGCCGAGCTGGCTGAATATCTGGCGCACCTTTTCATAATCGGGCTTATCGGCGAGGCAAACGCGCAAGGCGTCGATGAGTGGCGTATCAGGTGGCGGTTGCGGCGGTTGAGAAGGCGGCGCCGGCTCGGAACTCCTGGGCAGTGGCTCAGCCGTATTGATTGCGGAAGTAGGCACAGGCTCGGGCGGCGGCTTCGGAGGCTCGATCGGGTCTGGTTCCGGGAGAGGTTTGTCCGGTGGAGGCACGGCGGGCGTGATCGTGTCTTTCGGTTGGAAGGTGTGCGTCACCGTGGGCGAATCGGTCTTCTCCGCTCCGAGGAACAGACAACCCGTCAGGATGCCCAGATTCATCCCGGCACCGACCAGCGCCAGAATCCAACGACAACGCGGCATTCGTTACCTCACAACACCGACGTTCGCACCGGCCGCGCAGGCCAACGCGCAGGGTCGGAACCATACCGATGCCGGCGCCGGCGGTCAAGAGATGGTTCGGCTCGGCGAAACGAGTAGGATCATTCAGAGGATGGCCACACTCGAATGAGGCGCGATCATGAACGCTGCTGATGTCAGCCGGCCTCGTCCTCCTGCCTTTCCCGAGCCGCGCGTCTTCTTGGTCGGCATGGTCCCGGCAATCCCGGACTGCTCACTCTGCGGGCGGTCGAATGTCTCGCGCGCGCCGACCTGGTACTTTACGACCAGCTCGTTTCACCGCGGTTGCTCGACTTCGCCCCAGCCGCCGCGCGCCGGATCTGCCTGCGTGAATTGAACGAACACCATGCCGAGCGCGTGCCGCTGGTCAACGAGATGCTGATCGAGGCCGCTCGTCAGGGCCAATGCGTGGTCCGGCTCAAAGGCGGTGATCCGTACCTGTTCGGCCGCGGCGGCGAGGAGGGGGAGTTGCTGCACCAGGCCGGCGTGGCCTTCGAGGTCGTGCCCGGCGTCACCGCTGCTCTGGGAGCGGCGGCGTTCGCCGGCATTCCCTTGACCGACCGTCGTCATGCCAGCGCCGTCGCGTTCGTCACCGGTCACGAGCAGGGGGACAAGGACACCTCGCAGTTGGATTGGGAAGCCCTCGCGCGTTTTCCCGGCACACTGGTCTTCTACATGGGAGTCGCTCGGTTGCCTGTCATCGCGCTCATTGATCGACCACGGCAAATCGGCCGACACTCCTGCGGCCCTGGTCCACTGGGCGACGACCGGCCGGCAGCGCGTCGTCGAAGCGGCGCTGGCGGATCTGCCCGCGCGGTCGAAGCGGCGGGGTTGAAATCGCCGGCGCTGGTCATCGTGGGTGCCGTGGTGCAGCTGCGGTCGCGGCTAGACTGGTTTGCGTCCCGCCCCCTATTCGGCCGGCGTGTCGTGGTGACGCGGCCTCGACACCAGGCAGGTGGGATGGTCCGGCGACTGGAGGAACTGGGTGCCGAGGTTGTGGTGTTGCCGACGGTGGAAGTGCGCGAGCCGACCGACCACGCCCCCGTGGATCGCGCCATCGCCGAGCTGAGCCGGTATCAGTGGCTGGTCTTCACCAGCACGAACGGCGTCCATTTCTTCCTGCGCCGTCTGCGGAGTCTGGGCCGCGACCTGCGCGCACTCGGTCCGCTGAAGTTGGCGGTCATCGGTCCCGTGACGGCGGAGGCCCTGCGCTCGTATCATCTCGAACCCGACCTGATGCCGGCCGAATACTGCTCCGAGAGCCTGGCCGCGGCTTTGGCTGAGCGCACTGCGGGACAGCGTATACTGCTGGCCCGTGCGGATCGGGGCCGCGAACTGCTGCGCGATCAACTCGCCGTGGTAGCGGAAGTCGATCAGGTGGCCGTCTACGCGCAAGTCGATGCGCTCGAAGTCGATGCCGAGACGTTAGGACAGCTGCGGAGCGGCACGATCGACTACATCGCGTTGACCAGCTCGAACATCGCCCGGTCGCTGGTGCGCTTGCTCGACGCCGAGGCGTTGGAGCAGTTGCGGAATGGAACCGTTCGCCTGGTGAGCATCAGTCCGGTGACGAGTGCCGCGGTGCGAGAATTGGGGCTACCGGTGGCGGCAGAGGCGACGGAATACACGACGGACGGGTTGATCGAGGCGTTGATCGAGGATTGTCGATTGAAGAACCGAGGTGCTGCAAAATAGCTGCTTGTGGGGCAGACATTCCTGTCGGCCTTCTTAGCCGGCGGTTGCGAACCTCCCGCAGTTGCACACGCATCTCGCATTTCTCAGTATCAGGCGCCACGGAAGAAGAAGAGACGCACCAGCACCGCGATGAGCAGCGAAATGCACAGCCCGACCATCCACTTGAGGAGTTTGATTTCGCCGTCGAACTTGGCGTCCAGTTCGGTGCGCACCAGGTCAATCTTGGCATTCAACCGCTGTTCCGTCTCGCGGAGTGCCTGCGACAAATCGTCCTTCGTCACCAGTTCCTTGAAGTTGACGGCGAGCGCTTCAGCGAGAACAGCAGCTTGGGCTTCGGCCTGCTTTTCCGGTACGCCGGCCGCTTTCAACGTGTCGAAAGTGGCGACGACCATAATGATGTGTTCCCTTCTGAGAACGGCCGCACAACTTCTCCGCTTCTCAGGACGGGTTCAGCGGCGGCGCCGACCAAACAATAAGACTATTGTAGCTGAACGACCATGCCTCGGCATGAATCGGCTATCGAAAGAGGATCGCATTAGGTCGAGACATCGGCGGCTCGATGCAACGGAGTTTTCATTCGAGTAACTTGTCAATGATCGACCTTCCTGCCCTCCCTCCCCATTTTCCTCTCCCCACAACGCACAAGCCTCCGGTAGTCTGCACGATAAACGTCGCCCGCACCACGCATCCCGAGGCTCATCATGTGCCATCTGGCCGTCTTCCCGTACTCCGTTATCGGCAAGCAAAGCCACACCCTCGACACAACGGTTTCCTCTGTCGTGTGGGTGCTTTTCCTGCTGGTCGTGGCCGTGCCGAGTTCGTTCGGTAATAATGCTTCGCTTTGTGTGTACGCGGCGCCAGCAAGTGTTGCACCGCGCTCACTTGCTGGCGCCGCGTACACACAAGCCGTGCTAACACGCCTCGTCCGTCGTGCACACCGATCGCAAAGCGCCCCGTTCCCTTCTCTTATCGTCCGGCCGTTGGTACACTGGAACCGCCCGTGATCCGCCCGAACAGGAGCTGCCATGCGCACCGCCGTCTTCACCGCGCTCCTCGCCGTCTGTCTGCCCACCGCGGCCCGCGCCGGATTGTACTGCGCGAGGAGACCGTCGCCGAACTGCCGGCCCAGTGGCGCGGCTTCCTTCTCGATCAGCGGGCGCTGCGCCTCATCGCAGTCAAAACGGCGAACTCGCCATTGCGAGGCGCTACGAAGCAGCCGCGGAACGGTTGGCGAAAACAGCTGGCGAACGGAAGCTGAGCGCCGACGAGGCCGCCGAGTTGGGCGCCTTGTATGTCCGTCTCGGCGATGTGGGCCGCGCGCTGGAAGTGCTGCGGCCTGCTCAGCGCGACCATCCGAGCCACTTCCGGCTCGCCGCCAACCTCGGCACGGCCTGGCAGCTGCACGGCGACCTCGCTCACGCCGCCGCCTGCCTCGAACAGGCCGTCCGCCTGGCGCCGGGGAAGTATCAGCGTGCTGAAGAGCTGCACTTGCGCCTGGTCCGCCTCCGTGCCCGTGAGCCGCGCGGCACGGTGACACTCGATGACCTCTTCGGTGTGCAATTCATTGGTCCGAGCGGCAAGTACGAGCCGGGCAAGTTGGCCGATGAGCAACGCAAGCTCCTGCCCAGCGATGCGGCGGCGTCCTTGCAGCTGCTGGGGCTATGGCTGCCGGCCGACGCACGGCTCCTGTGGCAAATGGCGGAGATGGCCGGCGCGCACGGCGACGTCGGCACCGCGGCGGCGGTCATGGACGGCTGCGTCACCGAGTTCGGCCTGCGAGCACCCCTGTTGCTGGAACATCGCCGGATCGCCCGCACCGCCGCCGAAGCCCTGGCACGCGCGGCGCCGGACAAGACGACGCACCAGCAGAACCACGTCGCCTTGTTCAAGCCGCGCTCGGCTCGGCCGCTGGTCAGCAAGACCGATCTACCCGCACTACCGGCCGTGGACCCCACGGGCATCAACCCGCTGCCCTGGACCGTGCTGACCGACACGGCCCTCGACCGCCAGTACAAACCGACGTTTCCCGATTATGTGAAGGAGCTGGACGACAAGCAGGTGGAGCTGATCGGCTACATGCAGCCGTTGGGATCGGACCTCGACTGTGCCGCCTTCATGCTGGTGGAGAACCCGATCGGCTGCTGGTTCTGCGAGATGCCGACGATGACCGGAATTGTGTTGGTCGAGATGCAAGAAGGCAAGACGCTCAAATACACGCGCGGCTCGTTGCGCGTGACCGGCAAGCTGACGCTGAACGCCACGGACCCCGAACGCTTCCTGTTCATCGTCGGCGACGCGAAAGCGGTCGAGGGGGAGTGAAGCTCGAAACCGCCGCTTGCGGTTTAGCAACGGTTGCTAACCTGAATCGCGCACGGCCCCGAGGAATGGCGGCGCGCTGTTCACACCAGCCTGACGCGCAAGCGAAGGCAACTGCCTGCCCGCCCTTCGCTTGCGCGTCAGGCTGGTGTCGCGAGCGGCGAAGACATTACGACTGTAAATTCTGCAGCATCTCCTTGCGCGACACCAGGCGCTGGCCGCGGCGCTCGTCGATGTGCAGCTTCTTCAGCAGCCGGCGGCGCAGCTCGCCTTGCAGCTGCTCGATCGCATTCGCCGACGTGCTGGGGAGAATGACGGTGCCGCCGGCGCGGCGGTCGTGGCCGCCGGCTCGGCCGAGCCTGCCGACCACCTGCTTCAGCATCTCGCCGGCATGGGCGTCCGGCGCCGCCGAGCGCACCGATAGGATCAGCTTGTCCTCGTACACGCCGCCGCAGACCGCCCAGTCGATCTCCTCGAAGCGGATCAGGAAATCGACGACCTCCGCGGCCAGCTCCGGCTGCGGCAGCTCGTTGACCCAGCTGATGATGAGCCGATCGTAGATGAACGAGCTTTGCAGTGCTTGCAGGATGCACTCGAAATGGCTCTGCGGCAACCGGGCGTTGCGGATGCGGGCCAGCAGGTCCTTGTCGGCCAGCGGATACAGGTGGAGCAGAGCGTTGTCGTCCAGCGGACCGGCCTCGCGCGGATAGCCGCACAGTTCCGTCTCGATGCCGTAGAGCAGCCCCGTCGCCAGGCGCGGCGGGATGTCGATGGCCTGCTCCATCAGGTAACTGGTGACGATGGAACAGGTGGCTCCGAGGCTGCGGCGGACGTCCACGAACGGAATCCCGTCCAGGTCGCCGGGCGTGTCGTGATGGTCGATCACACCATAGAGCGGCGCCTCGGAATCGAGGTTATGCCGGCCGGTGTTCGGCTGGCTGTCCACCATGACCAGCGCCTCGCCCTCGCTCCAGATGGCCTGTTCAATGGGACACAGGTCGATGTCGAGCAGATCGACCATCGCCTTGTTCTCCGCCCGGCTGATGAGGCCGTCGCGGATCAGGCGGGTGGGTTTATCGAGGCCGACCTCGACCAGATGAGCCAGCCCCATCATGCCGCCGAGGCTGTCGGGATCGGGGTGTACGTGGGAAACGAAGGAAACGCAGGCCGCGTCCTTCAATCCTGAGAGAAAGCGGTCGGAACAGCGAGTGGCGACGGCTCGACCGTTCAGAACGCATTCGGCGCTGCGACGCGCCATGGATGTAGCCTCCAAACGACCTCGGGGATGCCCTCCGTGACCCAATACAACTCGCGGTCCGCTGCTTTCCGCTGAGCCCGCAGCGCCAGCAAGGGTAACCCTTGCTGGCGCTGCGGGCTCAGGCACCGGCGGCCATCTCCTCGATGCGCCGCCACTGGGTGTCCGTCACCGGTACGATCGACAGCCGGGGTAGACGAACCAAATCCCAGGCCTTGAGCGTCGCATCGGCCTTGATCGCCGTCAGCGGCACCGGTTGGGCGAGCAACCGGACCGGCTCCACCTCCACCATTACCATTCTATCACTTTCGGCCTCGGGGTCCGGCCTGGGATCGCCGATCACCCGCATCAGACCGACCACCGCCTTCTCCTTGCCGGTGTGGTAGAAGAACACCTCATCACCGTTGCGCACTCGCCGCAAGTGCTGAAGGGCGAGGTTGTTCGTTACACCGTCCCAGAGCGTTCGGCCGTCACGGACCAGGTCGGCGAAGGAGTAATGCGTCGGTTCCTCCTTGAACAGCCATCGGGCCATCGTCGTCCTCCGCCCCAGGGGATGTTCGCCGAAACGCAACCGAGAGTCCGCCGACGTCGGCGCATTCCCATACTGGACACATGAACCGTAGTCCTTTACAATGGGACGAGAATGATCCTACCGTTTCCGCAGGCTGTTCGCAAGGGTCACGGGTTCGGATCAGGACCGATCCACTTTTTCACCCAGAAGAGTTGCGGGTCGGATAAACGGCGCGGGGCAGGGTCGAGAGGTTGTGCAGACGCATCGCAGTCGATGCTTCTTTGTGGCAGGCAACAGGATCGCCGTCCCGGTCGAGCAACTCGGCGAGTTGGCAGTGCAACGGGGCGTCGGTGGGGTCGAGATTGACGGCTTTGCGGAGGGTAGCGACGGCGTTGTCGAGGTATTCCTTTTCATTGGCGAGCGACCCTTTCTCTTTGTCCTCTATGATTTTCAGTTGATTCTCCCGATCGTCGCTCTTGAGTTTCGGGTTGGCTTTCACAACGTCCATGGCCCGCCGCGCCGCCTGCGCTTCCAGCTTGTGATACCGGGCGAAGGTCAAGAAGAGCTGTACCTGGGCCTGGAGCGGTTCGAGACTGTTGGGGTCGAGTTGTTGCGCAATGCTCAAGGCGGCGCGGGCGTGTTGGGCCAGGGCCAGCTGCTGTGCCCGGTCTTTCGTTTTTTCGTGACGGAATTCCCAATCCTGACCGTACCACGTCCCGAGCTGGATCCATAGCCGGGCATTGTCGCGGTCGTCGTCTTTTGCCTCTTCCAGCGATTTGAGGATGTCCCGTTCGATCGAGAGCGGCGCCCGGTTGGCCCATTGGAGCAGTACGGGAGTCTGAAGACGCAGCATCGCCGCGACGACCATCGTCATGCCTTCGTTGTTGGCGGCGTACAGGCTGACCGTGCTCGCGCAGAAGGATGGCAGCAAGATGCGATCGTACTGGATGAAGCTGGCGATACGTCCAGTCTTCCGCAGCACGCTCAGGGATGAGCTAACGGGATAGAAACAGTACACGACATAGATCATGGCCGTCGCTCCCAGGACGCCGACCGGCAGGCCGAGGCTCGGCAGAGGTGTACTGGAAAACACGCGCGGCCGCAGCTGCAACGACGCCAGCGCGAGGGCCGCGCAGAGCCAGAGTGGACCGGCGACAGACGGCTGGCCGATGCCGCCCGAGACGCAGAGGTTGAGCAGCAGGGCAGCGATGCCCGCGGCCAGGGCGACGACGCGCTGCCGATCAGTCCAGAGGATGCGCTCGAACAGGGCAAAGGCGAGGAACCAAACGAGCGATCGCGCCGCCGAAGCGATGCCCTCGACCAGAATGGCGTCGGCGTCGTTCAGCCCCTGCAAACGCAGAACGAACCCCAGCAGCAGCCCGATCACGCCCCCGGCGTAGTATTCCCAGCGGGCGAACTGAGTGTCCGCACCAGCCCCAGGCGCAGCGCGGGGCTTCGACCCGTGGCTCGCGTTCCGGGCTGGTCGGGAAACAGCGAACGACATACACGAACACCGCCGCCAGTGCCGCCAGCATCGCCAGGAGCAGGAAGATGCCGCCGCTGGTCCAGAGTTCGAGGATGAAGTTATGCGGGTCCTTGATCTTCTCGCCGGCCGTCTCTGCCATGTAGCGCGGATAGTAGCCGCCGAAGTTGCCGGCGCCGACGCCCAGCCAGGGATGAGCGCCGATCATCTTCACCGTCGCCGGCCAGTATTCGAGCCGAGCCGCCAGCCCGCCAGTGCTCTTCCCGAAGACGCTGCCGAGCAAGCCGGACTTGAACAGCACCACTGCCGCGAGCACAATCCCGGCCGCCGCGCCGAACGTCAACGCCTTGTGTCCCAACAGCTGTCGCCGCCAGAAAATGGCCGCGACGCCGAGACCGGCCGCCGCCACGCCCAGGAAAGTCGCCGCGGCTGTGCGTCACCCACAGAGCGGCGATCCCGACGAGCGCCGCCGTCGACGCCAGGCGCGTCAGACGGGCATCGGCCCGGTTGCGCAGACAGACGACCGCCGCACCGATGAGGCCGGGGAGCAGTAGAGCGAGGTAGCCGGCGAAGCTGTTGGGGTGAGCGAAGGTGCCGTAAGCGTGTCCCTCCTGGATGCGCCGGCGGATCATCTCGAATCGCGCGTCGTCGAATTGATAGCCGTGTTTTTCCGCTATCTCTCGCAGTTCGCCCTTCTCCGCCTTGCTCTGCATGGCGGGAATATCGACGAGCGCCTGGAAGACGCCGTGCGCCGACGCCATGAGGCCGGTTGCGAGGAACACGGAAAACAGACCGTGGCGGACCTCCGGCGTGGCGGCGAGATGGCGGACCACCACGAAGCCGACGAGCAGGATGAGCCATTCCCAGGCGATGATGCGGGCAGGATACTTGTGCGCCGCCGTCTCGGCGGTGATGAAGAAGAGGACGACCGCGACGCCGAGAGCAGCCTCGACGACGCCGACATACCATTCGCCACGCCTCACCTTCAAGCGCCAGGCTGCCCAGCCGACGCCGACCAGCAGCCAGAGCAGCGACAGGATCATCGAACCGTTGTCGCTTTCGGCGTTGAGCAGGCCGGGATCTTCGCCGAGCACCAGCGGCCGGGCGACGATCAGCGCCGTGACCAGGACGAGCAGAATGCGGCGCAGCAGATCGAGCGGCTGGCCGGGCGGCAGCGCGGGCGCCGGGGCGGTTTGAAGGGAAAGCGCCTTGCCTTTGTCTTTACGTCGGCGGCTCGTGGCTGGACTCCTTCTTATCTCCCCTCTCCCCTGTACTCAGGGGAGAGGGGTCGGGGGTGAGGGGTGAGAATCAGAACACCGCCACGCGGCTCACCCCTCACCCCCGGCCCCTCTCCCCTGAGTACAGGGGAGAGGGGAGAAGATGGGTATTTCTCGTGAAACTGCGTGCGAGCCTCACGGCTTCCCCGGCTCCGGCTTCTTCTCGTCGGGTTTCCTCGGCGGGAAGCGCTGCGCATCTCCTCGTAATACTTGGTGAACTCTTCGCGGTTCATCTTCTCCGGCAGCTTCGCTCCCGTCGCCGCCAGGATCAGCCGCAGACGCTCCGGAATCTCGTCCGGCGTAATGACGTCGTCGCCGTTCACGTCGAGGCGGTCGAAGAACTGGTCGGCCGGGCTCGAGCGGGTTCTTGGCCAGCTCCGCCGCCGTCTCGGGCCGCTCCCAGACGTAGGCGACGAAGCCGACCATCATCTCGTCCCACGTCTGCAAGCCGAACTTGGCCGACTTCTTCGGGTCCGGGTTGAGCGGGTTGTTCACGCGAGTTGTCCCAGTGGGCGACGGCGTGCAGCTTCGTCCCCTTGGGCACCTTGATCGGCTCCTCGAAGCGATAGACGTTCTGCCAGTTGAAGTCCCAGCGCGGCACCGACAGCAGCGTCTCGCGCTTGCCGTCCGGGTAGATGACCTCGTAGCGGTAATCCTTGCCGCGCCAGTGCATGTGCGGCGCGAAGCTGAGGATCCGGGCGTCGGCGCGGAAGCGGAAGGTCGCCTCGGCCTTGTAGTGCGGATCGTTCGGCGGCACGTCGATCGCCATGTTGGCGAACTCGCTGATGAGCATCTCGTACTTCGGCGGCTTCTTGGCGAAGGTGAGCCCGATCGACGAGCGATCCTTCACCGCTCGTGCCGTTGGGCGTGTAGTGCATCTCGAAGCGCAGCTTCGCCCCCTTGGGGACGCGCAGGGCCGTGTCCGGCGGGCAGACCAGGCCCAGGTCGCCCGGCGCCCAGCCGACCAGGATCGACAGGTTGCCGTCCGGCCCGATCGGCCCGCGCTGCCCTTCCTGCATGATGTAGACGACGACGTGATGCACCACGCTCGGCGTCCCCGGTCGCGCCTCGGCGATCTGCACCCAGCGGTCTTCCGTGAAGTTCGTGTCGATGATCCAGTTCTTGTACGGCAGCACGCCGTCGGCCGGCACCTCGAACTCCTCCGGCATGCTGAGATCACGAGGTCCGGCTTGCCGTGGACCCAGCCCTTCGGCCAGTCGATCGGCTTGGGCAGGTCCTTGTCGTCGCCGCGGGCCATGCCGCCATCGACCCAGGCGGCCAGCGTGTCGATCTCCTCATTCGTCAGCCGGCGCTCGTTGCAGAAATGGCCGAACCGCGGATCGGCGTGCCAGGGCGGCATCCGCCGCTGCGTCGTCACTTCCTTGATCATGGCCGCATGTTTGACGGCGTCGTCGTAGGTGAGCAGCGTGAACGGAGCCGAACTGGTCGGTCGCGATGGCACGCCTGGCAGCGCTTCTGCAGGATGGGGGCCACGTCCTTGGTGTAGGTGACCTCCGTCTTCGCCGGCTTCTTGCGCCGCGGTCGAGAAGACAGCCATCGGCCTCGGTCTCGGCGACGGTCACCTTCTTGCCGGCGAGCACTTCGTCGACGGCCTGCGCAAGGTCGTCGCGCGTCGCCTTCTGCACGGCGAGAAGCGACGCCGTAGCGATCGTCGATCCGGCCGCGGTAGCGCAGCGCGAAGTCGCCGTCGAGGACCACGACCGTCGGCACCCGGCTGACGCCGAGCTGGTCCGGCCAGCTTCTGGCCGAAGTCCTTCAGGACGGGGAAGGGCACATCGCGGTCGACAGCGTGGCCGGCGATCTGGTCGAGGTCGTCCGCTTCGTTGGCGTAGATGGCGAGGAACTGGACCTTCTTGGCCCGATACTTCTTCTCCAGCTCGATCAGACCGGGCAGGTAGAGGTTGGAGATAGGGCATTCGGTGCCGAGAAAGACCAGCACGACGGCGGCGTGGTCCTTGAAGTCATGCAGCGGCCGCCGATTGCCGTGCAGGTCGCGGAGTACGCCGCTGTTAGGCACCTTGTCGCCGAGAGCGGCCGCTTTCGCCGCTTCTTCCGCCGGGGCGGCCGTCCAGCCGACGCCGAGGAGCAAGCCGATCGCCAGAAAGCCGTCCGAGAATCTGCGCTGCATCATGGAAAACGCCTCGAAGGGGTCGATGAAAGACGCACGCTGTACTGCTGTGATACTGGAAAAGTCAGCGGGAAGTTTCGCGGGCCATGCCGCCGGCCGGGCATCAAGCCGCTGAGACGGCAACCTTTCGAGCCATGATAACGTACGTCTCGTTGTTCTCTTGTGGGTCCGGGATAGGTGTGTCTGGGTTCAGCGTCACGAACCCATACTTCTCGTACAGGGGGATGGCCTCCTTATTGGCCGTGTACACGTCGAGAAACAGGAGGTCTGAGAAGTCTGCTGAACTTTGAGCGATCAACACGGCTTCCGCGATCAGATGCTGAACGATGCTGCGCCCGTGTCCGCGCCTCTTGAAATTCGGATGCACGGCCAGCAGCGGAATGTACGAATGAAACTTCCCATCCGTGAACTGATCGTATTCTTGGCAGAGATCCAGAGTGCTGAACCCGACAGTGTTGCCATCCGGATCCCTGTAAACCCAGACTTGAGCGGAGCCGTACTTCACCCGATCCGGTATGTCGTCCTGGAGAAGACGTTTGATCTGACCCTCGTAAAAAGGCTGTTCGGCGAACGGCCATTTCAGCAGAGCCTGGAACTCGGGCTTGCTGGAAGTGGTTGGAATCGGAGTAAGCGGGATCGGTTGTTGAGTGGACATACAGCACTCAGCAGGCGCTCGGGGAGAGTCTCCATACCCCTTACCACAGTCACTCCCCCCGCTGCTTCTTGAACAACGCAAGTTGCCTCGCGTCAGTGGGACGCCAATCACTCGGCAGCGCAGGTAGTTTGTCGAGGCGTTCGCGGATCTGTTGTTTAGCTGCGTCCGGCAGTTTCACACGGGGTGCAGGGCTCACAGCGAGCCGGGGGCTGACCCAGTTCTCCAACAGGAAATGGAAGTCCGCGAGGTGGTAGTGGAGTGCGTCCAATCCTTGGAGCACAAAGCACAGTCCGTTCATCGCGCGGCCACGCGCGGCTGTATCCGCAGCGCGATGCAGAAGACGCTTCGATTCCTCGTTCAGGAGCTTATCGACCTCCGGATCGAACGGGATCCGACCCGTGAAAACGGCCCGCGCCCACTGGTTGACGTACTCCCGCAATTCGCTGCACAGCTGAACGTAGTAGTTGATGCGCGCGTCCAGGCTGCTGCACTCAATCCCTTCACCGTTCTCGCAGCGCTGAAGCCGAGCATTCAAATCGCCGGCGAAACGGAGCACGGTGTGCAAATCCAGTGTTGCCGGCATCTCTTCCTCATTCTTTCTCGGTTCGCAAAGTCGATCGTGTGTTGCGACCGAACCAGATATTTAGCTGAATATAACAGGAACATCGATGAAGTTCTACCCGGCCGTTCTCTCGTTATCGCGATCCATCCGCGTTTCCGTTTCCCGTCGCAATCTCTGCTCTCTTACCATTCGTCTCAATGGGATACAATGGTCCCATCCGCAACCGACTCTCTCGAAAGGATACCACAATGCTGAGCCGCGTTCACCTGCTCACGGCGGGCCTGGGCATTTCGGCCGCCGCCACTCTCTTCATGCTCACGAAGACTCCGGCCCAGCCGGCCAAGGTCGATCCAGCGAAGCCGAACGTCGTCGTCATCAGGACCGAGCAACCCGTGCGCGACGATCAACCGTCGGCCAAGACGCAACAACTCCCCATCGGCCAGGTAGTGCTGTTCAGCAGCGGCGTCGGTTACTTCCAGCGCGAAGGCCAGGTCGAAGGGACGACGCGCGTCGATCTGTCTTTCCCCGTGCAGGACATCAACGACCTCTTGAAGTCGATGGTGCTGCGCGACCTCGACGGCGGCCACATCTCCACCGTCTCCTACGACAGCAACGCCCCGGTCGAACGCACCCTGAAATCGTTCGCCATTAACCTGACTGGCAATCCGGGATTCGGCGCTATCCTCAACCAGGCGCGCGGCGAGAAGGTCGAAGTCGTTCTTCAGCAGGCCAATTCGACGCAGCCCGGCACCATGTCCGGCACCGTCATCGGCATCGAGAAACAGCAGATCGCCGCCGGCAAGGACACGGTCGAAGTCGAGATGCTCAATCTCTGGTGCGCCGACGGCATGCGCAGCCTCAAGATGCCGGAGGTGCAGCGCGTGCGCTTCCTCAATCCGATCATGGACAGCGAATTCCGCAAGGCGCTTGAGACGTTGTCGCTGTCCCACGACACGCAGAAGAAGGCCGTGTCGATCAACTTCGTCGGCGACGGCAAGCGCAATGTCCGCGTCGGCTATGTGATCGAGAATCCGATCTGGAAGACGAGCTATCGCCTCGTGCTGGACAAGAAGGAGAAGCCGTATCTGCAAGGCTGGGCCGTCGTCGAGAATCCGACCGACGAGGACTGGAAGGACGTGCGCATGGCTCTGGTTAGCGGTCGGCCGATCTCCTTCCAGATGGACCTGTATCAGCCGCTGTACGTGCCGCGGCCTGTCGTCGAGCCGGAACTGTTCGCGTCCCTCCGCCCGCCGACCTATTCGGGAGCCCTGGCGCGCGAGGATGAGGAAGAACCCGAAACGCCCAAAGCGAACAAGGGCAAGGATCGAGGGGACTTCTCTTCCTCCAAATTGCCCTCCGCACCGCGAAACCAGGACAAGGCCATCCGGGAATTGCAGGCCGCCGCGAAGAAGGATCTCGCCCTCGAAGAACGCCTGGACCTCAGCCGCAGTGTCGGTTCCGCGGCCACGGCGGCAAAGTTGGGCGACTTCTTCCAGTACGCCATCGACCGCCCCGTCACCCTGCCGCGCCAGAAATCGGCGATGCTGCCCATCGTCGCCAAGGAGATCGAAGCGACCCGCGTTTCGATCTACAACGAACACACTCAGGCCAAGTTCCCGCTGCTCGGCGTCAAGGTCAAGAACACCTCCGGCATGCACCTGAATCAGGGTCCGATCACCGTCTTCGACGGCAGCAACTATGCCGGCGACGCCCGCATCCTCGACCTGCAACCGAACGAAGAGCGGCTGCTCAGTTACGCCATTGACCTCGGCACCGAAGTGAACCCGGTCCCCTCCAGCGACAACGGCCGGCTGACCGTCGTCAAGGCGGTCAAGGGCATCGTCTACACCACCACCAAGGTGCGCGAGAGCAAGACCTACACCATCGTCAACCGCAATGACGCCGAACGCCTCGTCCTGATCGAGCACCCGGTGCGCAACAACTTCAAACTGATCGAAACCGATAAACCCGCCGAGACGGCGAGCGACTTCTATCGCTTCCAGGTGAAGGTGCCGGCCGGTAAGAACGAGAAGCAGGTCGTCACCGAAGAGCAGATCATCAACCAGAGCATCCAGCTGACGAACCTGGACGACAACACGATCCGCATCTTCCTCAACAACCCGGTCACGTCGGCCAAGATGAAGGACGGCCTCAACAACGCGATGAAACTGCGCTGGGCGATGGCCAAGACACAGCAGGAGATCGGCGAGCAACAGCGGCAGCTCGACGTCATCACGCAGGACCAGGTGCGTCTGCGGGCCAACCTGAAGGAGATGCCGGCGACCGCGGCGGCGTACAAGCGGTACCTGGAGAAGTTCGATCTTCAAGAGACGCAGATCGAGAAGTACCAGGCCGACATCAAGAAACTGCAAGGGACCGAGCACGCCCAGACGCAAGGAGTTCGAGGACTTCCTCGCCAACTTCTCGGCGGAGTAACCCGTTTATGAGCACGCCGCGCAAGCAAGTGTACGGACACTAACCCGAAGCGCAAGCGAGGTGGGATGTTTCGCCCTCGCTTGCACTTCGGGTTAGTGTCCGTACACTTGCTTGCGCGGCGTGCTCAGGAGTTACATTTTTCCGCAATCCGCCGCCCGCGTTCTCTCGTCTGATGAGATATAACCGTAACATCAAAACCACGCTTCACTCGCACGAAAGGAAGAGACGATGTTTCGACGCATTTACGTTCTGGCCGCGGGGCTAGGCATTTCGGCCACCGCTGCCCTGTTCATGCTCACCAAGACACCAGCCCAGCCAGCCAAGACCGACCCCGTCAAGACGAACCTTATCGTCGCCAAAGCCGAGCAACCCGTCCCCGACGACCAACCGTCGGCCAAAACGCAACAACTTCCGATCGGCCAAGTGGTGTTGTTCAGCAGCGGCGTCGGCTACTTCCAGCGCGAGGGACAGGTCGAAGGCACCACCCGCGTCGATCTTTCGTTCCCGGTCCAGGACATCAACGACTTGCTCAAGTCGATGGTGCTGCGCGACCTCGACGGCGGCCACATTTCCACCGTCTCCTATGATTCAAATGCCCCGGTCGAACGCACGCTGAAATCGTTCGCCATCAACCTCACCGGCAACCCGTCGTTCGGCGCCATCCTCAACCAGGCCCGCGGTGAGAAGGTCGAAGTCGTTCTCCAGCAGGCCAATTCGACGCAGCCCGGCACGATGACCGGCACCGTCGTCGGCATCGAGAAACAGCACGTCGCCGTCGGCAAGGACACCGTCGAAGTCGAGATGCTGAATCTCTGGTGCGCCGACGGCATGCGCTCCCTGAAGATGCCGGAACTTCAGCGCGTGCGCTTCCTCAACCCGATCATGGACAGTGAATTCCGCAAAGCCTTGGAGACGCTGTCGCTGTCGCACGACACCGGAGGCCGTCGCGGGTGTCGTGCGCGGGCGCGAGCGAGGCGGAGTTCCTGCTCAGAGGGTTGCGAGGCACGCGCTGAGCGGTTGCTACAGATCCATCTGGACGAGACGGCTCTCGCTCCGACGCGCCTGCGGCGACGTCTTTCTCGATCCTCGTCGGTCGGAGTCTGCGACGTACGGCCTGACCTGGAGGTACGGCTTCGGTCCTTCTCGCGAGCCTGAGGGGCGCATTGTGGGTTCCGGATGGGGTTGACGATGACGGAGAGCACGCTGGACCTATGACTCTATATGCCGGTCGCCGACCGAATCGATGCGCCATCAACCTCCGGCGCGTCGTTGTGCCATCCCAAGCCAGGGCTTTGCGAGGTGAAGTCGCTGCTCCACTGACCATCGACGCAGCCCGGACGATGCCTGCAGTTCGGCATCGAGAAGCGAGCACGTCGCCGTCGGCAAGGACACCGTCGAAGTCGAGATGCTGAATCTCTGGTGCGCCGACGGCATGCGCTCGCCTGAAGATGCCGGAACGTGCAGCGCGTGCTTCTGAACCCGATGATGGACAGGATTCGCAAAGCTGGAGACGCTGGCGCTGTCGACGACACCAGAAGAAGGCCGTCAGCATCAATTTCGTCGGCGACGGCAAGCGCAACGTCCGCGTCGGCTACGTCATCGAAAACCCGATCTGGAAGACGAGCTATCGCCTCGTGCTCGACAAGAAGGAGAAGCCGTACCTCCAGGGTTGGGCCGTCGTCGAGAACCCGACGGACGAAGACTGGAAAGACGTGCGCATGGCCCTGGTGAGCGGCCGGCCCATCTCGTTCCAGATGGATCTGTATCAACCGCTCTACGTCCCGCGGCCCGTCGTTGAGCCGGAACTCTTCGCCTCGCTCCGCCCGCCGACCTACTCCGGCGCGATGGACGGCCTGGCCCTGGCTCAAGCGGAGAAGCAGAACGCCGCGCGGTACGAAAACGAGAGCCTGCGCCGCGGCGCGGTCGTCGGCAAGGAGAAGGCCGCCGCAGCGCCGGGGAAGCCGGGCGCCTCGTTCGGTGCTCAGGGCCGCGGCGCGTACGCCGACGAAGTTCGCAAGGGCCTCGACGATCGCATGGAACTCGGCCGCAGCGTCGGTCAGGCCGCGACGGCGGCGAAGCTGGGCGACTTCTTCCAGTACGCCATCGACCGTCCCGTCACCCTGCCGCGCCAGAAGTCGGCCATGCTGCCCATCGTCGCCAAGGAGATCGAGGCGACCCGCGTCAGCATCTACAACGAACGCACCCAGGCCAAGTTCCCGCTGCTCGGCGTCAAGGTCAAGAACACCTCGGGGATGCACCTGAATCAGGGTCCGATCACCGTGTTCGACGGCAGCAACTATGCCGGCGACGCTCGCATTCTCGACCTGCAACCGAACGAGGAACGGCTGCTCAGCTACGCCATCGACCTCGGCACGGAAGTGAACCCGGTCCCCTCCAGCGACAACGGCCGGCTGACCGTCGTCAAGGCGGTCAAGGGTATCGTCTACACCACCACCAGGGTGCGCGAGAGCAAGACCTACACGATCGTCAACCGCAACGACGCCGAGCGCCTCGTCCTGATCGAACACCCGGTCCGCAACGACTTCAAGCTGATCGAAACCGACAAGCCGGCCGAGACGGCGTCGGACTTCTATCGCTTCCAGGTGAAAGTGCCGGCCGGCAAGAACGAGAAGCAGGTCGTCACGGAAGAGCGCATCATCAAGAGCAGTGTGCTGCTGACGAACCTGGACGACAACAACATCCGCATCTTCATCAACAACCCGATCACGTCGGCCAAGGTGAAGGACGGCCTGAACGACGCCATGAAGCTGCGCTGGGCGATGGCCAAGACGCAGCAGGAGATCGGCGAGTTGCAGCGGCAGCTCAACGTCATCACGCAGGACCAGGTCCGTCTGCGGGCCAACCTGAAGGAAATGCCGGCGACCGCGGCGGCTTACAAGCGTTACCTGGAAAAGTTCGATCTTCAAGAGACGCAGATCGAGAAGTACCAGGCCGACATCAAGAAACTGCAAGGCACGGAGCACGCCCAGCAGCAAGGAGTTCGAGGACTTCCTCGCTAACTTCTCCGCGGAGTAACCCGTCTTCCCCCTTCCCTGTACTCAGGGGAGAGGGGTCGGGGGTGAGGGGTGAGACGGTTCCAACCCCTCACCCCCGACCCCTCTCCCCTGAGTACAGGGGAGAGGGGAGACAAGCCGCAAGCGGCGATTCGACAACCTCTCAGCCACGCCATCCTCTCCCGGACGGCGGGGCTGTTTTCATCTCCCCTCGCGCTCGTCACCTATAATGACCGTTCTTGTGTCTACTGAGGAGCAGCCGGACATCCACATTCAAGAGAGAAGACCATGTTGCGTCGCACGCACCTGTTGACCGCGGGCCTGGGTATTGCGGCCCTCACCGTCCTGTTCATGCTGACGAAGACGCCCGCCCAGCCGGTCAAGAAGGATCTGCCCGTCGTCAAGATCGAGGAACGCGGCCAAATCGAGGAACCCTCCGCAAAGAGCCAACTTCCCATCGGCCAGGTGGTGCTGTTCAGCAGCGGCGTCGGTTACTTCCAGCGCGAGGGCACCGTCGAAGGCACGACGCGCGTCGATCTCTCGTTCCCCGTGCAGGACATCAACGATCTCTTGAAGTCGATGGTGCTGCGCGACCTCGACGGCGGCCACATCTCCACCGTCTCCTACGACAGCAACGCCCCGGTGGAACGCACGCTGAAATCGTTCGCCGTCAACCTGACCGGCAACCCGTCGTTCGGCGCCATCCTCAACCAGGCCCGCGGCGAGAAGGTCGAGGTCGTGTTGCAGCAGGCCAATGCCAACCAGCCGGGTACTTTATCCGGCACCGTCGTCGGTATCGAGAAGCAGCACATCGCCACCGGCAAGGACAACACGGTCGAATTTGAGATGCTGAATCTCTGGTGCGCCGACGGCATGCGTTCGCTGAAGATGTCGGAAGTGCAGCGCGTGCGTTTCCTCAATCCGGTAATGGATTCGGAGTTCCGCAAGGCGCTGGAAACGCTGTCGCTGTCGCACGACACGCAGAAGAAGGCCGTCAGCATCAACTTCGTCGGCGACGGCAAGCGTAACGTCCGCGTCGGCTACGTCATCGAGAACCCGATCTGGAAGACGAGCTATCGCCTCGTTCTCGACAAGAAGGAGAAACCGTTCCTACAAGGCTGGGCCGTCGTCGAGAACCCGACCGATGAGGACTGGAAGGACGTGCGTATGTCGTTGGTGAGCGGCAGACCCATCTCGTTCCAGATGGACCTGTACCAACCGCTGTACGTGCCGCGGCCTGTCGTCGAGCCGGAACTGTTCGCGTCCTTGCGGCCGCCGACCTATTCCGGAACTCTGGAACGAATCTCAGAGCTTATGCAGAAGGAAGAACATGTGCGCACGGAGATCGAGTTGGGTGGTAAGAATGTTAGCAAACTCGTTAGAGATCAGGAGAGGGTCCGCGAAGAAACAGAAGGCACGCTTGGAAAGGCCGTGATCAAAAAGCAAATCGAAGATTCCGCAAAATATCAGAAGAAAGCCGAGGAGCTTATCCTCAAAGACAGCGGCGTAAGCTCAGCGGCGACGGCAGCAAAGCTCGGCGACTTCTTCCAGTACACCATCGATCGGCCCGTGACGTTGCCCCGCCAGAAGTCGGCCATGCTGCCCATCGTCGCCAAGGACGTCGAGGCGACGCGCGTCAGCATCTACAACGAACAGACGCAGGCCAAGTTCCCGCTGCTCGGCGTGCGGCTGAAGAACACGTCGGGCATGCACCTCAATCAAGGCCCGATCACCGTTTTCGACGGCAGCAACTACGCCGGCGACGCTCGCATCCTCGATCTGCAACCGAACGAGGAGCGTCTGCTCAGCTACGCCATCGACCTCGGCACCGAGGTCAATCCCGTGCCATCGTCGGACAACGGCCGATTGACCGTCGTCAAGGCCGTCAAGGGCATCCTCTACACGACGACCAAGGTGCGCGAGACGAAGACATACACCATCGTCAACCGCAACGATGCCGAGCGTGTCGTCCTGATCGAGCATCCAGTCCGCAACGAGTTTGCACTGAAGGACACCGACAAACCGGCCGAGACCGCGTCCGATTTCTATCGCTTCCAGGTGAAAGTGCCGGCCGGCAAGAACGAGAAGCAGGTCGTCACCGAGGAGCGCGTTTTCACCGAGTCGATGCAGTTGACGAACCTGGACGACAACACGATCCGCATTCTCCTCAACAACCCGGTCACGTCCGCCAAGGTGAAGGACGGCCTGGACAACGCCATGAAGCTGCGCTGGGCGATGGCCAAGACGCAGCGCGACATGCAGGAACAGCAGCGGCAGCTCGACGTGATTACCCAGGACCAGGTGCGTCTGCGGGCCAACCTGAAAGAGATGCCGGCGACGGCCGCGGCTTACAAGCGTTACCTGGAAAAGTTCGATCTTCAAGAGACACAGATCGAGAAGTACCAGGCCGACATCAAGAAGCTGCAAGGGACCGAACACGCCCAGCGCAAGGAGTTCGAGGACTTCCTCGCCAACTTCTCGGCGGAGTAACCCGTCTTCTCCCCTCTCCCCTGTATACAGGGGAGAGGGGAGACAAGCCGCAAGCGGCGATCCGCATGACGAGGAACCAGCCATGCCCTGGCAGACCCTGGCGCTCGTGGCCGGCTGCGCGATCGCGAGCTGGGTCGTTGTGATGCTCGGGTTCCGACTGAAGTCACGTAAACCGGCCGGTCTCGGCGTTCGAGACGGCCGGCTCGCCCCCTGTTCGCCGACGCCGAACTGTGTCGCCACGCAGGCCGACACGCCGCTGCATCACATCGAACCGTTCCCCTTCACCGGCAGCCCCGCCGAGGCGATGGCGCGACTGAAGACGGTCCTGACATGCTTGCCGAGAGTGCGGATCGTCGCCGAAACGGACACTTATCTCTATGCGGAGTTTCGGAGTCGCTTATTCCGTTTTGTGGACGATGTGGAGTTTCTAATTGATGGTACTGCGAAGGTAATTCACCTCCGCTCGGCGTCGCGGGCAGGTCGCTCCGATCTCGGCGTCAATCGCCGGCGCATGGAAATGATTCGGCGGGCGTTTCAAATTGTTTAGCCGCGAGCTTTTGCGAGCGCCGGAACCCAGCGCTCGCAAAAGCTCGCGGCTAAACGACGATTACTCGATCGCCGCCAGCGTCACCGCCACGTCCACGCGCTTGCCGTCGCGCAGCACGGTCAGCGTCACCTTGTCGCCGGGTTTATGCGGCTCCAGGTCCGCGAAGAGATCGGCACTGCGAGCTATCGACTTGCCGTCCAGGGCCACGATCACATCGCCGAGGGTCAGTCGGCCTCTCGTCCTCTGGTACGGCCGCAGTTCCGCCCGGGACGCCGGACTATTCTCCAGCACGCCTGCGATGACCACGCCTTTCTGGCCGAGTTGCTGCGCCACCTGGTCCTGAGCGATCTGAATGCCGAGGCCTGCCCGCGTGATCTTGCGGTTCTCGATCAACTGCTCCACCACGCGCACCACGTCGTCCACCGGCAGCGCGAAGCCGATGCCCGCCGAGGAACCCGTGCGGCTGACAATGGCCGTGTTGACGCCGATGAGCCGCCCGGCGCTGTCGAAGAGCGGACCGCCGGAGTTACCGGGATTGATGGCGGCGTCCGTCTGAATCACGTTGCGGATCGGTCGTTTGTTCACCGACTCGATCTCCCGACCCAGGGCGCTGATGACGCCGGTCGTCAGCGTCTGATCCAGGCCGAACGGGTTGCCGATCGCAAACGCCTTCTGGCCCACCTGCAAATCGTTCGACGTACCCAGCGGCACCGGCGGCAGCTTGGCGCGTGGGGCGTCGATCTTCAGCACCGCCAGGTCCTTGTCGGGGTAGGTGCCCCACACCTTGGCCTCGTAAGTGGTTTGGTCGTCGAGCGTGACCTGGACGTTGTGCGAGATGTTGGCGGACTGATCGGCGGCGCCGGGGTCGGCGTCCGGCCGCATGACGACGTGGCAGTTGGTGACGATGTAGCCCTTGTCGTTCCAGACAAAGCCGGAGCCGGTGCCGAGCGGCACCGCCTGGGCGTCGCCGCCGAACGGATCGCGGCCGTCCGTCAGCGTCGTGATGTGAACGACGGACGGCCGCAGCTTATTGTAGAGTTCGATGGTAGTCTGTTCGTCGGCCGCCAGATCGCCGCGCGGATTGACGAGGCGCGGCTGATAGGGCGGATCGATCCAGTAGCGCCACGTCAACAGTCCCGCGGCCGTGATGCCGAACTGCACGACCATGATCCAGACGACGACCGCCAGCGGCACCACGCTCCGCCGCGACCGGGGAGGCGGTGCGGGCGGCGGCAGGGGAGTAACCGGCGACGGATGAGGACGCGGCCAGCTGAACAGATCATCGGGAGACATGGGGCACCTTTTTTAGACCAGGGGCGATAGCATTTATATTTTACGCAGGGGAATGCGGATCAGAACAAAAATGGCCCCTCATTACGTCATTCGAGGATTACGCCGTTGTTGAGAAGTTATCTGGTGAGGAGCGACTCCCCCAGGGTTCTTGAGAAGTTACTAAGGCGAGCGGCAGGTTCTGATACTACAGCGCTATGCAGCATGAAAGCTGCTGTATTCCCCCCTCTCCCCGGTACTCCGGGGAGAGGGGTCGGGGGTGAGGGGAAGAGGAGCGAGACGCTATTCTGCCGCTCATCCCCTCACCCCCGACCCCTCTCCCCGGAGTACCGGGGAGAGGGGAGTAGCGCTGTAGTACTAAGTTCCCGTAGCCGAAGTCGCCAGACTTCGGGTTTGGACGCCCCACCCGAAGTCTGGCGACTTCGGCTACGGGTAAATCATTTCCCGCCGTTCGCCTAAATTGGCCCATCCTGGCTTTGTCGATCTGTGCCATGCGCCCCACACGTCTGGCGAGACCCGAGAGGCGGAGCGACGACCGACCGCGCACCTTCTAACAAATTTTTCCAGATTTCGTTTGCATCCGCCTTGCGGACGTGATAAAAACAACAATCCCTTCAATTCCTCCCTTTCACTTCAGGAGGTGGATCATGTTGACGGACTACATGGTGACGTGCCCACACACTGGTTGTCACTGGACTGGAAGCCTTCTACCGAAGGCGAATCGAGACGCCTGGAAAACCGCCCTCCCGACGACGCACGACATCGTCTTCGAGTGCCCGCGCTGCCACAGTGAATGGCACGCGGCCGTTGTTGGCGACGATGCGGTGCCGGTCCTCACGGATGAGCTGGCCGAGACCCTGGAACTTGCCGGGACGGCATAACGTAATGCTGCCGCTCGCGGCCTGGTACAATTCACCAGGCCGCCGGCGGCGAATCCACGGAGCACGATGTCGCAGCGGACCATCCTGGAACAGATCCAGAAGCTCGACCCGGTGACGGACCACCAGCGCATCGTCTCCCTCAGCACCCGGTACGACTTCCCGTTCGACACGACGCGGGCGCTGGAATTCGCCCTGTTCCGCACCTTCTGCGTGCCGAGCATCGCCGCGCTTTTGGCCGGCACCGGAGAATTCCTGCGCCGGACGCAAAAACGCTACGACGATACCGACATCCTCATCAGCGAGATGATGGAATGGGGCTACGACAGCCCGCGCGGCCGAGCTGCTCTCGACCGCATGAACCAGATCCACAGCCGGTTTCCGATCGGCAACGACGATCACCGTTACGTCCTGTCCACATTCATCTACGAGCCGATCCGCTGGAACACTCGTTTCGGCTGGCGGCCGCTGTGTGTGCAGGAGCGCCTCGGTTACTTCCACTTCTGGTGCGCGGTCGGCGAACGCATGGGCATCCACGACGTGCCGGCCGACTTCGACGCCTTCGAGCAATTCAGCTGCGACTACGAGCGAACACATTTCCGAACGACCGAGGCGACGCGGCGCATTGCCGAAGCCGTGCGCGGGATGTTCCTGCGCTGGTTCCCGCCGCCGCTGCGGCCGCTGGCGCGCGCGGCCATGAGCTGCCTGATGGACGAGCCGATGCGCCAGGCGTTCGACTGGGCACCGCCGTCGCCGCGCTTGCAAGCAGTGGTCGTCGGAGCGATGCGTTTGCGAGCCTGGCTGTTGCGCTGGGTGCCGGCAAGTCGGCGTCCGCAGCTGCGCACCGCCGGGCCGTACCGGAGTTATCCGCACGGCTATCGGATCGAGCGGATTGGGCCGCCAGACGATCAATAAGATACTGCTTGCGGCGAACCGTTTCGCGCCAAACGAAAACCACTGGCGGAGCAGCGTCATGGTCAAATCCCAGCTCCGCTATCCGATCTACCTCTCCATCGCGGCCGCCGTTCTGACGCTCGTGCTGAAGGGTGCGGCGTACCTGCTCACCAACTCGGTCGGCCTTCTGTCCGACGCCGCGGAATCGCTGGTGAACCTGGTGGCCGCGCTGGCGGCGTACTTCGCGCTTCGTTATGCAGCCAAGCCGGTGGACCGCGATCATCCCTACGGACACGAAAAGGTCGAGTTCTTCTCCAGCGGCCTCGAAGGCGGGCTGATTCTCGTGGCGGCATTGACCATCGCCGGTTACGCGGTACGCCGTCTGCTCTGGCCGGAACCGCTGGATCTTCACGGCCTCGGCCTGCTCTTGCTCGTTCCGGCCGCCCTCCTCAACGGCACGGCCGCCCTGGTGCTGCTGCACGCCGGCCGCGAACACCAGTCCATCGTCCTCGAAGCGGATGGCCGGCATCTGATGGCGGACGTGTGGACCAGCGTCGCCGTTCTGCTCGGCCTGGGTCTCGTCATGCTCACGGACCTGAACTGGTTGGACCCGGTCCTCGCCCTGCTGGTATCGGTGTACATCCTGTGGATGGCGGTTGGGCTGCTGTGGCGGTCGTTCCAGGGTCTGCTGGACCACGCCTTGCCGGAGAACGAACTGGCCGCTTTGCGCTGTGCCGTCGAGGCGAATCTCGGAGCCGGGGCAGCCTACCACGCGGTGCGGACGCGCCAGGCCGGCGCGGTGCGCTTCATCGAGTTCCACCTGCTGGTTCCGGGATCGACGACGGTGCGACAGGCGCACGACCGCGCCCACCGGATCGAGGACGCGGTCAAGGCCGTGCTGCCGGGCGCCGAGGTGACGATCCATGTCGAGCCGATCGAGGAGAAAGCGTCGTGGGAAGATAGCCCACTCGCGCCGTTGGAACAGGCCGAACGTGCGGCGGCGGAATCCCGGTAACAGCCCGACGCTGCCAATCGACATGGTTTCACAACCACGTACCGCCGGCATTCTTGCCGGCCCGTGCCGACAGGAATGTCGGCGGTACGTGGGAAGATAGCCCACGCGCGCCGTTGGAACAGGCCGAACGTGCGGCGGCGGAATCCCGGTAACAGCCCGACGCTGCCAATCGACATGGTTTCACAACCACGTACCGCCGGCATTCTTGCCGGCCCGTGCCGACAGGAATGTCGGCGGTACGTGGGAAGATAGCCCACGCGCACCGTTGGAACAGGCCGAACGTGCGGCGGCGGAATCCCGGTAACAGCCCGACGCTGCCAATCGACATGGTTTCACAACCACGTACCGCCGGCATTCTTGCCGGCCCGTACCGACAGGAATGTCGGCGGTACGTGGGAAGATAGCCCACTTGCGCCGTTGGAACAGGCCGAACGTGCGGCGGCGGAATCCCGGTAACAGCCCGACGCTGCCAATCGACATGGTTTCACAACCACGTACCGCCGGCATTCTTGCCGGCCCGTGCCGACAGGAATGTCGGCGGTACGTGGGAAGATAGCCCACGCGCGCCGTTGGAACAGGCCGAACGTGCGGCGGCGGAATCCCGGTAACAGCCCGACGCTGCCAATCGACATGGTTTCACAACCACGTACCGCCGGCATTCTTGCCGGCCCGTGCCGACAGGAATGTCGGCGGTACGTGGGAAGATAGCCCACGCGCGCCGTTGGAACAGGCCGAACGTGCGGCGGCGGAATCCCGGTAACAGCCCGACGCTGCCAATCGACATGGTTTCACAACCACGTACCGCCGGCATTCTTGCCGGCCCGTACCGACAGGAATGTCGGCGGGTCGTGGGAAGGTAGCCCACTTGCGCCGTTGGAACAGGCCGAACGTGCGGCGGCGGAATCCCGGTAACAGCCCGACGCTGCCAATCGACATGGTTTCACAACCACGTACCGCCGGCATTCTTGCCGGCCCGTGCCGACAGGAATGTCGGCGGTACGAGGTTTTGATACCGCTGCTAAATCCCAAGCGGCGAAAATTCACGTCCCAAACTGCCGATCTCCCGCATCGCCGAGACCCGGCACGATGTAACTCTTGGCGTTGAGATGACTGTCGATCCCCGCCAGGTACAGTGGCACGTCCGGATGTGTCTTCGCCAGCGCGCGCACGCCCTCCTGTGCGGCAATCAGGCCGAGGAACTTGATGCGCCGCGCTCCCCACTGCTTCAAGATGTCGATGGCGGCGATGGCCGAGCCGCCCGTCGCCAGCATCGGGTCGAGAACCAGCGATAAGTCGATGCTCGGACTCGGCGGCAGCTTGTTGTAGTACGTCACCGGCTGCAATGTCTCGTGGTCGCGGTAGAGGCCGAGGTGCCAGACGCACGCTGTCGGCAGCACTTCAAGCACCGCCTCGGCCATGCCCAGGCCGGCCCGCAAGATCGGCATCAGCCCGATGCGATCGCCGACGCGATGACCCTGACACGGTCCCAGCGGCGTCTCGACCGTCAGCGGTTCCATCTGCAAATCGTGCGTCGCTTCATAGAAGAGCAGCTGCGTCAGGCCGCGCACCAGGCGCGGAACTCCGGCGGCTCGGTCGTGCGATCGCGCAGCCGGGTCAGATGGTGCAGCAACAACGGGTGCCGCGAAACATGGACGTGTTCGCTCATGGGTCACCACTTGGCCTCATCCGCGAACGGGTGAATGGGACCGGTGCCTTTCGGCTTGGGCCGCGACTTGAGGATCGCTTCCGACAGGAACAGATCCTCCTTCGTCGTGATCTTGAGGTTCGTCGTCGAGCCGGTCACCAGGCGAACGACGTGGCCGGCTGCCTCGATGAGTTGGGCATCGTCGGTGACGTCGGGGCCGGCCTTGGCGCGATTGACGTACGCTGCGAGCAGCCAGTCGCGGCGGAAGACCTGCGGCGTTTGCGCGAGCCACAGGTTCTGGCGCGACACGGTGGCCAGGACATTGTCGTGTCCGTCGGTCTGCTTGATCGTGTCGCCGACCGGCACGGCGAGCATGGCGGCGCCGTCCTTGACCGCGCGGGCGAAGACGGCGTCGATCAGCTCGCGCGTCACACAGGGCCGGGCGGCGTCGTGGATGGCGACGAACTCGGCGTCGTCCTTCAGCTTCGCCAGGGCGGCGGCCACGGAGTCGAAGCGCTGTTTGCCGCCCGCGACGATCTGGATGTTCAGAAAGGCCAGGTTGGCGGCGAAGCGGCGTTTGAAGGTTTCCATGTCCTCCGGCGCGACGACGATGAGACACTGGCAGACGTCATCGCGGGTGACGAACAGTTCGGCACTGCGCAGACCAGACGGCCCGGCCGTCGAGGTTGGCGAAGACCTTTTTTTCCTTGTCGCGGAAGCGCGACGACTGCCCGGCCGCGGGCAGAATGACGGCGAAGCGAGCCATGATGCACCTCGACTCAGGATGCAGCCGCTTGCGGCTTAGCAGGGGGCTGGCGACGCCGTTATCATATCAACAGCCGCGGTGTTGCTAAGGCAATCGTCAGGAGTTCTTCTCCCCTCTCCTTTGTACTCAGGGGAGAGGGGTCGGGGGTGAGGGGTCAAGCACCTGAGCAGTGTTCTGCCGCGCCGCGTTCGAAGATCTCCCGCGTCACAATCTCGCTCATGCTTTGGTCGAACTTGGTGTAACGAAATTGTTGCAAGTCGATCCGAAAAAATCCCTTGTACTTGATTTCGTGACGGACTTCCACGACTTCAAACATGGACGGCTCTACGATTTGGCTGCGAGGTTTTGAGATCGGCCATCACTTGTCGTCCCGGTACGGCTTACGGTCCTCGTACAGTTTCAAGCGCTTGCGTTCCTGCTCCGTCTCTTCTTTGTCATCATGCCCCAATTCAAGCGCCTTCTTCTGCCACTTCACCGCTTCTTTGAAGTCCCCACTTTCGGCGTAGGCGGCGGCGAGGGTGCCAATACAGGTAGCGTTTTTCCACTCGGACAACGTACATGCCTTCATCGCATATTCGATCGCTTTCTTGCCATCCCGCACGCCATCTTTAGGGCACGTTGCCAGTACCCAGGCGAGGTTATTGTGGGAACCAATGTCCGTGGGGCCGAGTTCGATGGTCTGAGAGTAATCTTTGATGCCCTTGTCATACTCCTTCTTAGCGCAGTAAGCGTCCCCCCGGTTGGCGTAGGCATTAGCTAATTTGGGGTCGAGTCGGATGGCCTCAGAGCAATCTTCGATAGCCTTGTCGAACTCTTTCTTGTTGTAATAGGCAAGCCCTCGGTCGCAATAGGCTTCTGCGAACTTGGGATGGAGTCGAATGGCCTGGGAGTAGTCTTCGATGGCCTTGTCAAGTTCCTTCTTGCCCGAGTAGGCGTTACCCCGGAGGTAGTGGTAGGAATCTGCGAATTTGGGTGCTAGTCGAATGACCTGGGAGAAGTCTTCTATAGCCTTGTCGTACTCCTGCTTGCTATCGTAGACGATTCCACGACCGCCGTAAGCGCTGGCGTTCTCGGGGGCGAGTCGTATGGCTTCGGAGTAGTCTTTGATGGCCTTGTCGTACTCCTGCTTATTGCGATACACCTCCCCTCGGCTGTAGTAGGCGCCATTGTCTTTGGGGTCGAGTTTGATCACCTGGGAGAAGTCTTCGATGGCCTTGTCATAGTCCTTCTTGGACTCGTAGGCGGTACCCCGGAGCTTGTATGCTACGGTATCCTTGGGGTTCTCTCGGATGTAGGCGGTGAAGCAGGTGATAGCCAGGTCATAGTCCTTCTTGGCGAGGGCTTCGCCGCCACGCTCCAAGTCGTCTGCGAAGGCAAGCGCGGGCAGAAGAAGAACGACAGCACAGGCCGAGTGAATCTTCATCATGGATGCACCCCTCTCGTTGACTTGCAAATGATCGATCCAAGTTGCCACGGCACGGTGGGGATCGCAAGCAGAAAACGCGTCTTCCTGATGTCGAAAGAACCCCGCCATCACCGGCCCGGCGAGGGACGGCGACGGGCCGGCACTTGGCCTGCGAGCCCGCAGCGCCAAGCAAGGGCGAGCAGGGAAGGCCACCTAACCGTGCGGCTCGCCCTTGCCTGGCGCTGCGGGCTCGCAGACCCCAACTCTCTCGAACAGACGCTACTTCTTCTTCAAGTGCCCATCAAAAAACCCCAGCATCGCCTTCTCCGCCTTCTCCGCGTCCGCCCCCTTGAAGCCGTGTCCCGCCCCTTCCAGCGTCAGCAGCTCGGCCTCCACCTCCGCGGCCTTCAGGCGCTCGACCAGCCACACGGCCTGCTCGTGAGCGACATACGCATCCTTCGTCCCGTGGATACACAGGGTCGGTGCGGCGTGAGGCGTCACCCAGTAGAGCGGGCTGGCCATGATATGCTGACGCCGCGCCTTCTCCAGATTGCCGCCCAAGAACAGGGGCAGCACCTCGGCCGCATCGACGCTCTTGCCGTATGACTTGGTGAAATCGCTGGGGCCGTAGAAGTTGACCACGCAGGCCACTCGGCTCGATTGCTCCCGGTTGGCGCCGTCTCCCTCGAACGCCTTGACGTCGCCGGTCACGCCGAGGAACTGCGCCAGGTGCCCGCCGGCCGAGCCGCCCATGACACCGATGCGGTTGGGGTCGATGTGATACTTCCCGGCGTTGGCGCGCAGCCAGCGAACCGCTTCCTTGGTGTCGTGGATAGCGGCAGGGAAGGGATATTTCGGGGCCAGCCGATAATCCACGGTCACGGCGACGTAGCCGTGCTCAGCCAGGCGGATGCACAGGGTGTCGTAACCCTGCCGCGAGCCGGCCCGGAAGCCGCCGCCGTGGATGCAGAGGACGGCAGGGAATGGTCCGTCCCCCTGCTTTGGCCGGGCCAGGTCCAGCTTGAGGTGTTGCCCGTCCGGGTTGGCGTATTCGACGTCCGTCTCGAAGACCACGCCGTCGGGGACGGCCGGTTTGGCGGGAGGCTTCTGCGCCTGGGCCGATGAAGGCAGCGACAGACCGATGGCCGCGACGACCAGCCACGGACCTACGACAGCCAGATTGTGCATGGGAAGACTCCTCACATGGGAATAAGTTCGGTCGCAGGCCGACTACGATGGGTTCGGTCGAGAGCAAATCGGGGAAACTGTGTCAGCATGGTAAATCTAACGGCTTCACATCGGAAACCTTACAACCCATGCCGCATGCCCGCCCCGGCTTCTCCCCGGTGTGCTTGCCGCGCTCCAGCACCAACTTGCCGTTGACGATCACGTACTCGATGCCGTCGTTGTACTGGAACGGCTCCGTGTACGTGGAACGGTCGATCACCTTGTCCGGATCGAACAGCGTCACATCCGCGAAGTTGCCCGGCCGCAGCAAGCCGCGATCCATGATGCCGAGCTTCGCCGCGTTCAGCGACGTCATCTTGCGCACGGCGTCCTCCAACCGCAGCACCTTCAACTCCCGGACATAAACGCCCAGCACGCGCGGAAAGGTGCCGAAGTTGCGCGGGTGCGGATTGCCGCGCCGCAGCGGACCGGCGACGGCCAGCGCCGAGCCGTCCGAGCCGATCGAGCACCACGGCTGCACCATCGCCAGCTGCATGTCCTTCTCCGTGTGGTGCGCGTAGACCGTCGAGATCGAGCCGCCCTCCTCGATCAGCAGGTCGAACAGCACGTCCAGGTCGTCCGGCGGCCGATTCTTGCGAGCGGCGAGGATGCGGTCCATCGTCAGGCCCTCGTAAGCGCCCTTGCCGCTGACGAGCATCCGGCTCCAGTCGCCGCCGACGGCGGTGTAATGGTTGTACCAGCCGGGCAGACCCTCGCGGATTTCCTTCTTCAGCCGTTCGCGCTGCTTCGGGTCCTTCAGCCGTTCCAGCAGCCGGGCGGTGCCGCCTTCGTGTGCCCAGGGCGGAATAATGCTCGCCAGGTTGTTGTTGCCGCGCGTGTACGGATAGACGTTGGCCTGCACGTTGACGCCGCGCTTGCGGGCCGCCTCGATCAAGGCCACGACCTCGTTCATCCGGCCCCAGAGCTTCTGATCGGCGATCTTCAGATGGATCACGTCCACGGGGACGCCGGCGCGCTCGCCGACGGCGATCGCTTCCTGAATCGCCTCGAAGACGCCGGTTCCCTCATGGCGGTTGTGCGTGGAATAAATGCCGCCGTGTCTCGCCACGACCTTGCACAGGTCTACCAGGTCGTCGGTGGTGGCGAGCGAACCGGGCGGCTGGGCGAGCAGCGTGGACAGGCCGAAGGCGCCGTCCTTCATCGCCTCGTCGATCAGCACCTTCATCTCCTCGAATTGCTCCGCCGACGGGCGCGCGTGCGAGGTGCCCATCACGCTTTCCCAGATGTTGTCGATGCCGACGTAAGTAGCGACGTTGATCGCGCTGCCCGCTTTTTCCAGGGTGTCGAAGTAGCCGCCGAGCGTGGTCCAGCTAACCTCCTTGCCGTGGACGGTGGCGCGGCGCGGCGCCAGCTTGCCCTTGTACGGCGCGACCGACCGGCCCTCGCCGAGCACGTCGGTCGTGACGCCCTGGCGGATCTTGCTCTGGGCGTCGCCGTCTTCCAGCAGGAGATAGTCGGAGTGCGAGTGCATGTCGATGAAGCCGGGCGCGACGATCAGTCCCTTGGCGTCGATCTCGTGTCGGCCGGTTCCCACCACGCGGCCGACGGCCACGATGCGGTCGCCGCGGATGGCCACGTCGCCGTGGAACCACGGGTTGCCGCTGCCATCGACGACCTTGCCGTTGCGGATGACGAGGTCATAAGCCGGCTCGGCGGCCGCGACCGAGTTGGCCGACATCGCGGCCATAAAACAGGAGAGGATGAGACAGGGAGAACGCATCGCAGGACCTCGCGTCAGGGTGGGCGACTGCTACACAGTCCGTATTGTGCAACCGTCGCCCTCCGGAGGGTATCCTAAATCCAGGAAAAAACTATACGCTGCGATTTCTCTTGACTGTCGCCGGAGCGAGCTTTACAGGGATAGATGGCTACTGTGTTTCGAGCGCACAATGCTGCATCGGGCAAGACTTCGTCCTCGGAGGCGACATGTTCAAACAACTCTGCGGCTGGTTCTCAATCCTCGTGATCCTGGCGAGCGCCGGCTGTGGGCCTGCGGATCGTGCCGAGTTGGAGAAGGCCAAGGCCGATTTGGCGAAAACCCAGGCGGAACTGGATAAAGCCCAGGCGGAGCTGAAGGCATTGAAATCGCAGGCGCTCAGGCAATCCTACCTGGACGAGCTGGAGCGGCTGGAGACGCTCAAGAGCAAAGGGGCGCTCACCCAGGCCGAGTTCGATGCGAAAAAGGCAGTGGTGCTGAAGATGGTGGACAAGCAACCACTCCCCACTTCGCCCATGAACGAACTAGAGACCAAGATACGTGAGCTTCAGTCGCTCTATGGGAACAACACTCTCACCCCGTCGGAGTACCAGAAGAAGAAAGCCCAACTGCTCGCCAAACCCATTGCACTGACCGACCTGAAGCGGGACCTGGAGATCGTCCAGAAGCTATATGGTGAGAACCTTCTGACGCCTATGGAGTTTAACACGCTGAAATCGCGACTGCTGGAGATCGATCCGGACAAGAAGTAGGCTGAAGAAAAGAGGACGCAGCTCTTTTTGCCTCGGAAAGAAAAGTATCGGACGCTTCCCCTCGCTTCGCTTACGAAATCCGCAATACTCGCCTCCCCCCAACGTGCGCGCTTGCGTTACCCTGGCGCAACAACAATCGCCCGTCCGCTCTGCGCGCCGAGGTCCGCCATGCCTGTGCCACTGATTCTGACAATGATCGCCGCCGTGCCGGCCGCCCGAGATGCGCGCGCCCAGTTCGTTTCGCAGTTTCGGTCTCTGGGTTGTGAGCACGCGGCGCAAGCAAGTGCGGCAGGGCGCAGCACTTGCTTGCGCCGCGTGCTCAGAAGGCTCGGGCTTCGTTTGGTAATTTCGCCATCGCGCCGCCGGCCGGCGCTTCGCACGGCAGTCGGCTTGTCCGCCAGGAGTTCGTTCGGCAGATTTCGACCGCTTCTCCCGGCGCCGCCGCTGTCCGCATCCGCCCGGCCGACATGTCATAGGCGGCACCGCGCAAAATTTGATCGTCGAGGCAGGCGACGGAAAAGACACGCACCGAGGCCATAACCGGCACCATCGCCGCCGCGCGCCCGTATGGCGTTATGGTTATGGCCCAGGACGGCTCATGTTGCGCGCCGTGGCGACAGTCCGGGCGAATCGCACTCATCGGCGATTTCGTTGCCCCACACAGGGTGCTCCGAGATGGTGCGAAATGGTCGAAAAGGTGTTACGCGCTGGGCAATTCTGTTACGCGATCTCAATATCCACCGCATTTCAAGAGGCTCATAACAGTGTTGAGCTGACGGGGGTGGGCCACTGTTCCCTGTTATGCGATGGCGAACAATTTGACGTAAGTCTGCAAGACGCCCCCGTACAAATAGGAGGGGATAAATAGGCTTCCTTCACGCCGCGGCAGATTCTCGTCGCGGCGTAGCTTTCAGGTGTTATAATCGGACAGAACCTCAAAGTGCGCAGCCGAAGGCCGCAAGAGGCACGGCATCGCCTCCCGGCGTGTCGGAGGGAGAGCGTTCGGCAGCGCCTCCGAATGACGAGTCAAGGATAGCCAGGGCATTCCCGATGTTCACCAGCACCAGCCTGATCGAGTCGCTCACCAAGCACCGGTTGCTGGACCCGGCGCCCCTCGACGAGGCGCGACAGCTCGCGACCCGGATCTCCGAACCCCGCCCGCTGGCCGACGAGATGATCCGGCGCGGCTGGCTGACGAAATTCCAGATCCGCATGTTGTCGCAGGGACACGGACCGCAGCTCGTCCTCGGCCATTACATCATTCTCGAAAAACTGGGCGAAGGCGGGATGGGCGCCGTCTTCAAGGCGCGTAATACTCGCCTCGACCGGATTGTCGCCATCAAGCTGCTGCGCAAGGAACATGGAGCCAAAGCCGAGGTCGTCAGCCGATTTCAGCGCGAGGTCCAGGTCGTTTCGTCGCTGTCGCACCCCAACATCGTCCGCGCCATCGATGCGTCGAATGTGGACGGCAACCTCATCTTCGAGATGGAGTATGTCGAGGGGGTCAACCTGACGCAACTGGTACACAAACGCGGCCCGCTGCCGGTACCGATGGCCTGTGACTTCATCCGCCAGGCGGCTTTCGGCCTGCAACACGCTCACGAGAAGGGACTGGTTCACCGCGACATCAAACCGTCCAACTTGGTTGTCACCCGCGCGCTGCGCAGCCATCGGGGGTCGAGACGAGTCCGCACGGCCTCATCAAGCTGCTCGACATGGGCCTGGCTCTGATTCAGACTCCTGAGGGGGGACAGGACAAGACTCGTCTCACTCAGCTGGGCAAGGTCGTCGGCACTACGGATTTTCTCGCACCGGAGCAAGCGCGCAACTCGCATGGCGTGGACATCCGCGCCGATCTGTATTCGCTCGGCTGCACGATGTACTTCCTCCTGATGGGTAAGGTGCCGTTCCCCGAAGGTTCGCCGATGGAGAGATTGCTGAAGCATCAACTCGACGAACCGCAGCCGGTGGAGAACCTGCGGCCGGAGGTGCCGCCCGCACTGGTTGCGGTAATCCGCAAGCTGATGGCGAAGAAGGTGGAGAACCGCTACCAAACGCCTGCGGAAGTTGCCGTCGTTCTGGAGCCGTTCGCCCGTTCCGCCGCCCGGGCCACGCCGCTGCCGCCTTCCCTGCCGCCGCCCACTCCTCCGATCCCAGTGGCGACGAAAGCGTCTTCTGCCACGGCCACTCCCGTGCTTCAGGCCGGTAAGCCGCCCGCCGTTCCGGCGCTTCCCATCGCGGCCGCCGTCAAACCGCCTTCCGCTCCGGCCGTCGCCGCGCCACTCCCTGGGCCGACGGCCGTGTTCGCACCGCCCGAGTTGCCGCCTGCCAAACCACAAGCAGCGATCGTACAGGATTCGGTATCCGATCCGACCGATACCGAGGCCGACCCTTTTCTGGCCATGCCGTCCAGACCGACAGTGCCCAGAAGGTCGGGAAAACCGCGCACTGCTCTTCACGCTGATCGGCCTCGCTGCGGCATCCTGCCTCGGTGCCGCCGGATGGTACGCCCTGCGCCGCGATGAGCGGCCTTCCGTGAGCAACCCCGATGACCCCGTCGAGAATCTGCCTTCTACGAAGGAGACGAAACCCTGGAGCCTCGATCAGCTGGCCGCGGCTCGCATCCCGAAGGTAGAACGAGTCCCCGGACAGCCGGACGAGCTAGTGGCCGTGTTGGGCAAGCACGCATACCGCCACTGGGATGCCGTTACTTGCATTGCGTATCACCCCGACGGCAAGCGGATTGCGACCGGCAGTATTGACGGCTTCATTCGCCTGTGGAACGCCGACACCGGCGAAGAAGAGACGGTCCTGCCGGTCAAGGACGTCAGCCATGTCCAAGCTCTCGCCTTCCGGACCGACGACACGCTGGTGTCCCTTCACCTCGACGCCGGAAAGCGCATTCGCCATCGTCTGGGACCTCAAGAATCGGACGGAACGGAAGCACGTGGAATTGGGCAGTCCCCCCGTGCTTGCCGCAGCCCTGTCTCCGAACGCCCAGCTCGTCGCCCTGGTAGAGTGGAAGCAAGGCGAGAAAGAGCCTCTCGGTGTGGTATCGATCGTGAACGTGGACGACGAGACCACGACGCCATTTCCGGCCGACCAGGCCCTCCTGAAAGTGAGCCGGATGGCCTGGTTGCCCGATGGCACCACCCTGGCCGTCGCTATCGAACCGGCCGCGCCGGCCGCGAACCCCGCCCGCGTGATCCGTATCTTCGACGCGGCGACGATGACGGAACTCACCCCGCTGCCCGGCCACGACGTACCGATCCGGGCGCTGGCCTTCGCACCGGGCGGCAAGGTGCTGGCCTCCTCCGGCTCCGGCACCCGGCCCACTGGCTTCCTCACCGAGATCAAATTGTGGGACATGCCGGGCGGTAAACTGTCGGCGACGCTGCCCACAGGGCCGGCGAACGCCCTGGCTTTCGGACCTGGCGGCAAGGTGGCGGCCTGGGGCGGCAAAGTCCAGGGCGAGTTTCGCATCGTCGTCCGGAACCTGAGCGAGAAGCAGAATCGCATCGTACTGGGACCTCTCGAAACTCTCGTCACCGCACTGGCGTTCGCCCCGGACGGCAAAACGTTGGCCTCCGGCGCCGCCGATCAGATGCTGCGGTTGTGGAACCTGGAGTCGGGCAAGCAGGTGATGCCTCGGCCGCCGTTCCGCGGTGCCGCGACCTCGGCCGTCCTGTCCCGCGATGGGCAGTTTCTGGCGGCCGTCTTCGGACAGTCCGATCAGTCGGCCGTCCTCTACGATCTTGCGTCCGGGAAGGACTCGGTCCTCAGAGGCGTCAGGGGAGTCGGACAGACGTTGGGGTTCGTCGAAGGGGGCAAGACGCTGGCTGCGTGGCGATCGGATGGCATTCTGTACTGGAAGGCGTCCACCGGCGAGGAACTGCCCGGATTCAAGGCGCCGCCGGATTCCATCCTGGTCGGTCCCGTTGCGCCGGATGGCCACGGCGTCGTGGTCGTCGGCGGGAAGGACGGGACCGTGAAGATATGGGATCCCGTCTCGGTCAAGGAGCGTGTGGTCCTGAAGGAGCAAGCGAAGGGCGTCAACGGTGTCGCCGCGTTTTCGCCTGATGGCAAGCTGCTGGCCCTCGGCGGATTGGGCCAGCCCGGCGTACGCCTCTACGATGCAGCGACGGGCCAGCAAAAAGAATCGCTCAAGGGGATCGCTTCCCAGGTCTTTGCTCTTGCGTTCAGTGCCGATAGCAGCCAGGTGGCCGGGCTGGGCCGCGACGGTTCCGGCCGGATCTGGGACACAGCGACGTACAAGGAACGCGGCCGCTGGGCAGCCCGCTCGCCCACTGCGGAGAAGGTGATGTTCTCGTCCGACGGCGCCTTCCTGGCCGCCTGGGGACATTCCGCGCTTATGATTTTGAACCTGTCGACCGGTAAGGAAACGGCGAACATCCGGACTTCGGAGGTGGAGATGCGTGCGGCGGTGTTCGCGCCAACCGGCCGGACGCTGGTCACGGCCAACACCTCCGGCCGGCTGCGGCTGCTGAACCCGGCGGCCCCCGATTGGAAAAATGACCCCAAGATCGACCTGCCCGGTCCCGTTTATGGTTTGACCTATTCCGCCGATGGCCGTTATCTCGTCACCGCGAACGGCAACGGCACCTTGTACGTCCTGCGCCTGGAGACAGCGGGGAAGTAGGTGGCATTATTCTCCGTTTAGCCGCGAGCTTCTGCGAGCGTTGGACTGTCCAGCGCTCGCAGAAGCTCGCGGCTAAAAGATTCCTGCGGTATCCTCATGACCCCATCCGCTTCCGACGACCTCCGCGATCTGCTCGCACTGCAACTCGTACCGGGTCTCGGTCCGCGCCGTACGGCCGCATTGCTCGCCCACTTTGGTGATGCCGCCCGCGCGCGCGCGCCCGTCCCGCCGAGTTGATGGAAGTGCCGTTCATCGGGGCGAAGCTGGCCGACGAGATCGTGCGCCGGCTCGGCGACGCCGACGTCGATGCGGAAATCGCCCGGATGGCGAAGGTCGGTGCCCGCCTCTTGGTCCTCGGCACGCCGGACTATCCCTCCGGCGTCGCGTCCATCACCGACCCGCCGCATCTCCTGTACTTGCGCGGCAGCCTGACCGACGCCGATGCCAACGCGGTGGCCATCGTCGGCTCCCGTCACTGCACCGGCTACGGTAAGCGCCTGGCCACACAGATTGCCGGCGGCCTGGCCGCGCGGGCGTCACGGTGGTGAGCGGCCTGGCGCGCGGCATTGACGGTGTGGCCCACCAGGCAGCGCTGGAAGCGGGCGGCCGGACACTGGCCGTGCTGGCCGGTGGGTTTAATCATCTATACCCGCCGGAACACGCCGATCTGGCCGAAGCCGTCGCACGGAGCGGCGGTTTGTTGACCGAAGCGAGCATGGAGCAGGAGCCGATGGCGCCGCTGTTCCCGCGCGCAATCGCATCATCAGCGCCCTGAGCAAAGTCGTGGTCATCGTCGAGGCGGCGGAAAAGAGCGGGGCGCTGATCACGGCCACCCACGCCGCCGATCAGGGCCGCCAGGTGCTGGCCGTACCCGGACCGGTGGATGCGCTGATGAGCGGCGGCTGCAACGCCCTGATCCGCAAAGGTGTCGTCCTATGCCGTGGTGCCGACGACGTTCTCGAAGAGCTGCACGGCGTCTCCGCGATGGCCCAAGCGGCGAAGGCGGCACCTGCACCAACCGGCCCGCCGCCGGGGCTGGACGAGACACAGCAGCGCATCTGGGAATTCCTCGCCGCCGAGACGCGCAGCATGGACGAGATGGCGCAGCAGCTCGCTCTCGGGGTGCCGCAGCTCAGCACGGCGCTGATGATGATGGAGATGAAGAAGGTGGTGCGCCGGTTGCCGGGGAACCGGTATGAGCGGTGCTGACGATACAATGCGGTTAAGAAAGTCCGATCAGTTTCCCTTCGTGGAGGTGGCTCATGAACCGGCGTTTGTCTTTTGCGCTCTGCGTCCTGTTCGTAATGGTCGGTCGCGCTTCGGCCCAGACCGAAGTCCGCGCCATCGTCGAGAAGGCCGTCAAGGCTCACGGCGCTGCCGAGAAGCTGGCGAAGATCAAGGCGATACAACTCAAGAATAAGGGCACCCTCGAACTGTTAGGCGGACTCGCCTTCACGCAGGAGGTATCCATCCTGCAACCCGACCGCTTCAAGGATGTCATGAAACTGGACGTCCAGGGCAAGGAAGTCACGGTAATCACAGTGTTCGACGGCAAAAAGGCCTGGGTGAGCGCGGACGGCAAGACCATGGAGCTGAAGGACAAGGTGCTCGAGGAGATCAAGGAAGCCATGCACCTGATGCGCGTGATGCGGCTGTTGTTCCTCAAGGATAAGACGGTCGAGCTGTCGCTGCTCGGCGAGATCAAGGTCAACGACCGTCCCGCCGTTGGCGTCAAGGCGGTGTGCAAGGGACACCGCGACGTCGATCTGTTCTTCGACAAGGAAACCGGATTGCTCGCCAAGGTGCTGCGCCGCGCCGTGGATCCGATGTCGGATCAGGAGTATACCGAGGAGCGGATCATCACGGAGTACCAGGAAATCGACGGCAACAAGACCGCGAAGAAGGTCCTCGTCACCCGCGACGGCAAGAAGTTCCTGGAAGCGGAGGTGCTGGAGGTCAAGTATCCGGCGACGATTGACGAGAGCGAGTTTGCCAAGCCGTAAGCGGCCGTCCATGAATTCGTTCCTTGTTTATCCGCGACCCGAGGGAGGGCGTTGGATGATGCGTTCTCCGATCGGGGTCGCAGCTGAACGACATCAAGCCACGATGGAGTTTCACGCCTCCCGCCACTCTGCCGCGGCCAATTCACTCAGCAGCGGCCGCCCCGCGACAAACCGCTCGACGTTCTGCACGAAAAGATCGGCCAGCCTCGCCGGAAACAGCCGGCTCTTATCCGCCCCTGAGATGTGCGGCGTCAGGATCACGTTGGGAAAGCGCCACAGCGGATGCTCCGGCGGTAGTGGATACGCATAGTGCGTGTCGAGCGCCGCTCCCGCAATCCAGCCCTCGCGCAGCGCCTCCAGCAGCGCCGCCTCCTGAATGATCGGCCCGCGTGCCGGGTTCAGCACAAACGCCGAGCGCGGCAGCGCTCGCAGTGCGTTCTCGCCGACCAGGCCAGTGCTCGGCCTTCGTGTGCGGCAGCGCCAGGACGAGGAAGTCCAGTCCGGACAGGAAATCCGCCTCCTTTCCCGCCGTGAAGACGCGATCAGGCAGGACGCCGTCCGGATCGCCGCTGCCCGGCAGGGCGTAGTTGTTGCCGCGTGGACCGACGCCGGAGCGCGTCAGGACGTGGACCGTCATGCCGAACGCCTTCGCCAGCCGGGCCGTTTCGCGGCCGATGCCGCCGTAGCCCCACAGGCCGACCACCTTGCCGCGGATCTCCTGCTGAAAACGAGCGTCTTTTTCCCACTTCGCTTGCTCCTGATTGCGGATCATGCCGCGCAGATCGCGCGTCAGGTTGATCATCATGGCCAGGTTCCACTCGGCGATGGCCGTGTCGAACAGGCCGCGGGCATTGCAGACACGCACCGGCCGCTCGGCGAACCCCAGGTGCCGCAGGTGTTCGTAACCGACCGTCGTGAGCTGGATCATTTTCAGGTCGGTCAGGGCGTCGAGGTTGCGCGGCGGCAGTTTGCACAGGAGGATGTCAGTTCCCCGCACGGCATCGTCCGGCGCATCCCATTTGGAATCGTTAGGTGTGAGTAGGCGCACCTTCACGCCGGACAACGACTCCAAACGCCGGATCGTCGGCTCGTCGAGAGCGACAACGCTCAAGATCTGCGACATGCCAGATCTCCTTTGATTTCCCACGAGCCGCGACCGTCAGGGATCGCTCCCTGACGGTCGCACCTCGTTTCATACCAGAATCAACTCGCGCTGGAACGACGACAGAAACTCGCAACCGTTCGCCGTAACCAGCACGTCTTCTTCCAGGCCGACAAAACCCGCGTCAGTCGGCACGCCGAGTTCGAGCGTGAAGACGTTGCCCGTCTCGACAACACCGACTGAACCAGCAGCTGAGGCCGGTCTCGGCCAACAGCGCCTGCGCCTGATCGGCTTTTTCGTGAAGGAGCATGATGATACTCTCGGCCGGAAGAAACGCTCGACGGGGCGATTATAGAGGAAGCGCAGACGATTCGTAGAACGATGAAGGTATATGGAGGCGGAGCAAGCAGTGGCTGAAGATGTATGCTTGTCTACAGTCCAGCAATCGTGATAGACTGCTACCAGCCAGCCATTGTGGGCGAAGGAGAATCCCATGACGCCGACTTCAACGCTTGCCGAGCCCGACCTGTCGCCGGAGGTGCTCGCCTTCGCTGCTGAACGCGGCGTTACCGACTACTTACCGACTGTTCTCGACATGACTCGCCGCATCTTCCCCGGCATGATCCAGAGAGTCACCGTCGAGGAAGACCCGTCAATAGCCGACAATCGTCAGGTCATCGTCTCCGTCAACGTCGGCGACATGGACGGCAACCAGATGTTCGAGACGTCGCACCATTGGGGGGGCGAACTCTTTCGGTGCTGTCCGGCGACGCATGGGCACGTTTTCTGTCTCGACCAGGTACACGAATAATGGACCCTCGCAAGTTCCTCAACCAGGCTCGCCGGTTGGCTTCCTCTACCGAAGAAGAGGACTGGCGAACGGCCGTCAGCCGTGCTTATTACGCCGCCTTTCACGTCGCCTGTGATTTGATGGCCGATCTGGGTTTCACGGTCCCCAATGCCGATCGGGCACACGCCTACCTTTGGTTACGCCTCCAGAACTGTGGAAACGCCTCGGTTGAAAAGGCCGGCCGTGATCTGAATGATCTGCGCCGCCGCCGCAACAATGCCGACTACGAACTGAGCAGACCGATTCGCTCGAATGATCCCGTTGCCGCTATCCGCGAAGCCGATTCGATCATCCTTATTCTCGAAACGGCCGCAATCGAACCGATACGCTCGCAAATCACCATCGCTATGAAGACCTACGAACAGATCGTCTTGCGCGTCGTGACGTGGCATCCGTGATCGAAATCGTTGACCCTCCCCGACCGGCCGGTTAGAATCGCCTGTGTTATGTCCGTCCCCCGCCGCCGGAGATGTCGGGTGCGCTTCCTCATTATATCGCTGCTATCTCTCCTGGCTGTGTCGGCCGCCGCGGCTGAGCCGGCTCACTGGCGCTGCGACCGCGCTCCCGCCCGGACGCACCGTCCTTCGCCAGCGATGCCTGGTGCCGCACGCCCCTCGACGCCTTCATTCTGGAGCGTCTCCGCAAAGCCGGCCTCCGGCCCGCAGTCGAGGCCGACCGCCGTGTTCTCATCCGCAGGCTCTCGTTCGATCTAATCGGTCTGCCGCCGACGCCGGAGGAGATCGACGCTTACCTCAACGACCGCCGATCCGACGCCTACCAGCGCCTCGTCGAGCGCCTGCTCGCCTCGCCGCATTACGGCGAACGCTGGGGTCAGCATTGGCTCGACATAGTGCGTTACGCTGAAACTGACGGGTTCGAGTATGATCGCTATCGGCCCGGCGCCTGGCGCTACCGCGATTACGTCATCCGGTCGCTCAACGACGACAAGCCGTTCGATCGCTTCGCCACGGAGCAACTGGCCGGCGACGAAATCGAGCCGCAATCCCGCGAGATGCAGGTCGCCGTCGGCTTTCATCGGCTCGGGCCGGTGCGGCGCAACGCCGGTAATGCGGCCGTCGCTTTCAGCCGGCAGGAAGTGCTGAACGAGATGACCGACGCCCTCGGCGCCGTCTTCCTCGGTCTGACGATGGGCTGTGCCCGTTGCCACGATCACAAGTTCGACGCCATTTCTCAGGCCGATTACTATCGGCTCCAGGCGTACCTCGCCGCCACGCACGAACAGGATGTCGCCCTTGTCGCTCCGGCCGAAGAGGCTGCGTGGAAGGCCCGCACGGACAAGATCATGAAGGAGATCAAAGCGATCAAAGGGTCGCTGGCGGGCAAGCAGGGGGAGGACAAGAAACGCATCGAAGCGAAGCAGCGCGAGCTGGAACAATCGCTGCCGCCGCCGCTGCCGACGATCAGTTCGGTGCGGCACGATCTGAAGGAGTTCACGCCGGTTCACGTCCTCAAGCGCGGCGACTTTGACAAGAAGGAGCAGCGCGTCGGACCACGGCCGCCGTCGGCTCTCGTCGCCGCCGATCTGGCCGAATTGCGGCCCGATACGCCAACGCCACGCACCGCCCTCGCCCACTGGATCACCGCTCCCGAGAATCCGCTGACGGCGCGAGTGATCGTCAATCGCGTCTGGCAGTATCACTTCGGCCGCGGACTCGTCGCCACAGCCAACGACTTCGGCAAAAACGGCGCCCGGCCGAGTCATCCCGAACTGCTCGACTACCTCGCCAATGAGTTCGTCGCCGGCGGCTGGCGACTCAAGCACGCTCCATCGCGCGATCGTTCTCAGTGCGACCTATCGGCAAGCGTCCGCGAAACCGCAAGCGGCCGATCCCGACAATCGCCTGCTCGCCCACTTTCCGCGGCGACGGCTCAGCGCGGAAGAGGTGCGCGACGCGATGCTGTCGGCCTCCGGGCGCTGAACATCAAGGCAGGGGGACCGAGTGTGGTCTTGCCGGTCGAGCCGGATCAGATGCGCTTGCTGTACGACCCGGCCCAGTGGCTCGCCACGCCGGAGGAGCGCGAACACGATCGGCGGTCCGTCTACCTGTTCGCCAAGCGCAATCTGCGGCTGCCGTTTACCGAGGCGTTCGACCAGCCCGACTCCCAGACCAGTTGCTGCGCGCCGCGAACAAAGCACGCACGCGCTCCAGGCGCTGGAACTGCTCAACGGCGCCACGTCAAACCGCCTCGCCGCGGCGTTTGCGCGCCGCCTGGAACAGACAGCGGGCGGCGACCGCAACCGTGTCATCGAACGGGCGTTCCTTCTCGCCGCTGGAAGGAAGCCGACGGAACGCGAACGGGAGTTGTCGCGTAAGTTCCTGGAGACGCAATCGCTGCGGGAGTTTGCGCTCGCGGTGTTCAACCTTAACGCCTTCCTCTACGTGGACTAATAATGGTGCAACACACTGAGAATTCCGGCCGTCTTGTCTGCTCCCCTCTCCCCTGCCGCGAGGGAGAGGGGTTGGGGGTGAGGGGGTTGGAACCGGACGGTGTTCTGCCGCTAGCCCCCTCACCCCCAACCCCTCTCCCCCGAGTACAGGGGAGAGGGGAGCAAGAGGTCTCCCGCCGGACCCTGTTGCGCGACTCTTTCTGCGGCATCGGCAGTCTCGCGCTGGCGTCGCTGTTGCACGAGGAACGCGCCCGCGCCGCCGACCCGCTGGCACCGAAACCGCCGCACCTGGCCGCGCCGGGCCAAGTCGGTCGTCTTCCTCTACATGGCGGGTGGGCCGAGCCATCTCGACACGTTCGACCCGAAGCCACTGCTGACGAAACTGCACGGTCAACCGCGGCCGAAGGAATTTGGCGACGCCCAGTATCAGTTCATATCTCCGAATGCTCGGCTCCTGGGAAGCGGCCGGAAGTTTGCGAAGCACGGCCGCGGCGGGATCGACGTGTCCGACCTCTTCCCGCTCACGGCCCGCTGCATGGACGACGTCGCCGTCATCCGCTCCTGCTTCGGCGACCGGGTCGTCCACTCGGCGGCGCAGTATGAACTGTTCGGCGGTCGGGTTGTGCCAGGGTTTCCGAGCATGGGATCGTGGGTGGTCTACGGGCTGGGGTCGGAGAGCCGCTCGCTGCCGTCCTACGTCGTCCTGCCGGACCCGCACGGTGCGCTGGAGGCGGGCCAGCCGATGTACGGCAACGGCTTTCTACCGGCGGCGTTTCAACCGACGATGGTTCGCGGCGGCCCTCGCCCGGTGCGCAATCTCGACATTCCGGAGGGCATTACTCCGCAACAGCGGCGCGAGACAGTGCGGCTTATCGGCGACCTCAACCGCGCGTCGGCCGATCCCGATGATGAGGAACTGGCCGCTCGCATCGCCACCTATGACCTCGCTTTCCGAATGCAGACCGAGGCACCGGAGGTGTTCAGCCTGGCGAGTGAGACAAAAGAAACGCTCACACTGTACGGCGTCGATTCCCAGCCGACCGACGATTACGGCCGGCGCTGCCTGCTGGCCCGGCGTCTAGTGGAACGCGGCACACGCTTTGTCGTCGTCGTTGCCGGCGGCGGCCCGGCGGGCGAGCAGTGGGACGCTCACGACAACATTGAGACGAACCATCAGCGCATGGCCGCGAAGACCGATCGGCCCGTCGCCGCACTGCTGACGGACCTGAAACGGCGCGGGCTGCTCGATTCCACGCTGGTGCTGTGGGGCGGTGAATTCGGCCGCTCGCCGGAGGCACAGGGCGGCAAAGGCCGCGATCACCACAACCTCGGCTTCTCGATGTGGTTGGCCGGCGGCGGCGTCCAGGGCGGGCGCGTCGTCGGCGCTACCGACGACATCGGCCTGCGGGCCGTACAGGACCCCTGTCATTTCCGCGACATTCACACCACGATGCTGCACCTGCTCGGCCTCGATCAGGATCGGCTCAGTTTCCCGCACCTCGGCCGTAAGGAACGGTTGACGCTGATTCAGGGGCGCGTGATCGAGCAAATCCTGTGAGAAGCGTCCTGACGAGCCGCGACCGTCAAGGAGCGTCCCCCGAGCGCTCCTTAACGGTCGCGGCTCGTTATCGGCCGGGCCATATCGCGGCAAGGATCGTAACATCCACGAGGGGAGTCTCGTTTTCCTCGGCAAGCCGGGGCTGATGAAGCATTCGTTGAGGATCCACCTCATGTTGGAAACGTATCAGATCGTACTGGCGACGCTGGGCGTCCTCGTCGTCTTCAAGTTGTTTCTTCTGCTCGTTCTGGGCGGCGGCACGCTGACGCGCCTCGGCTTGGCGTGGCAGGCATTTCGCCGCATTCTCGGCGATGCGGAACTCGCCCACAAGGTAGTGCCGCTGCTGACACCACCCGATGCCGTCGCCAAGCCGAAGCGCTCCGCCGAACCGCTGCGGCTGCTGACCATTCTCCAACGTGAGGGCCGGCTACTCGACTTCCTGCTCGAAGACGTCTCCGGTGCCGACGACGCTCAGCTCGGAGCCGGCGTGCGCGAGATCCACAAGAAGGGGCAGGAAGTCCTCAAGGAGCATCTCGTCCTCGAACCGGTGATGCCCCAAAAGGAAAACGAGACGGTTGAGGTGCCGGCCGGCTTCGATCGCTCGGCGATCCGCCTGACGGGCAACGTCCACGGCGATCCGCCGTTCCGCGGCGCCCTGCGCCACCACGGCTGGCGCGTTAAGGACTACAAGCTGCCCGCGCTGCCGGAAGGCCACGATGAGTTCGTTGTCGCCCAGGCCGAGGTCGAGCTGCCCTGAAGAGAGAAACCACGAAACACACGGAAAACACGGAGAAAAGAAGAACCGATACAATAACAGTGAGAGATAGCAGTCGGATCGTGTCCAGTTTGGCCGTTCCGCGCTTCTCTTTCTTTTTTCCGTGTTTTTCGTGTGTTCCGTGGTTTCTCCTTCGGAGAGTGGCGGTATGGCACGCGATTCATTGTCGGCATCGACCTGGGGACCACCAACAGCGCCCTGGCCTACGTCGATACCGGGGCCGGCGAGCCGGAGTCGCAGCGGCCCGACGTTCTTTCCCATCCCGCAGGTCGTGCAGCCCGGCGTCGTCGAAGAGCGGCCGCTGCTGCCGTCGTTCCTTTACCTGCCCGGGCCCAACGAGCTGCCCGCCGGCAGCCTGAAACTGCCCTGGGACCCCAACCGCGATTACGCCGTCGGCGAGTTCGCCCGTCAGCAGGGCAGCCTGGTGCCGACGCGCCTCGTCAGCTCCGCGAAGTCCTGGCTCTGCCACGCCGGCATCGATCGCCGCGCGCCCGTCCTGCCGTGGAAGGCCCCCGAGAACGCCCGGCGCGTTTCGCCGCTGGAGGCCAGCACGCTCTATCCTCAAGCACCTTGCCGAGGCGTGGAACTTTGCGATGGCCAAGGACCGGCCCGAGAACCGGCTGGAACAGCAGGACATCGTCCTGACCGTGCCGGCCTCGTTCGACGCCGTGGCCCGCGAGCTGACCGTCGAGGCGGCCCGGGCGGCGGGACTGGAGCACGTCACGCTGCTGGAGGAGCCGCAGGCCGCGTTTTACGCCTGGATCGACGCCAGCCACGACGGCTGGCGCAAGCAGGTCGAAGTCGGCGACGTCGTGCTGATCTGCGACGTCGGCGGCGGCACCACCGACCTGACGCTGATCGCCGTCGGCGAGGAAGCCGGCAACCTCGTTCTCAATCGCGTGGCCGTCGGCGATCACATCCTCCTCGGCGGCGACAACATGGACCTGGCGCTGGCGCACGCCATGGCCCAGGCATTCGCGGCCCGGAACATCAAGCTCGACAGCGGCCAGATGCTGATGCTCTGGCACAGCTGCCGGGCGGCCAAGGAAAAGCTGTTCGGCGAACCGGGCTGGCCACGGCGCCGGTGACGGTCCTGGGCCGCGGCAGCAAGGTCATCGGCGGCACGATCAAGGGCGAGCTGCCGCGCGCCGACGTGGAGCGCGTCCTGGTCGAAGGCTTCTTCCCGCCGTGCCCGTCGACGCCGAGCCGGTGCGGCAGAAGGCGGTCGGCCTGCAGGAACTGGGCCTGCCCTATGCCAGCGACCCGGCGGTGACCAAGCACCTGGCCCAGTTCCTGCACCGCCATGCCGGCGATCTTAAGGAGCGGCCGAAGACCGGGTCGCGGCAAGAAGTCATCCCGCCGACGGCCCGACGGCGGTGCTGTTCAACGGCGGCGTCTTCAAGGCCGACGCCGCTGCGCGAGCGCGTGGTGACGGTCCTGAACGAGTGGAGACGGCGGCAAGGTCAAGGTGCTGCAAAACGCCGACCTGGACCTGGCCGTGGCGCGGGGCGGCCTACTACGGCCTGGTGCGGCGCGGCAAGGGCGTGCGCATCCGCGGCGGCGCGGCGCGCGTCTACTACGTCGGCGTCGAGACGTCGCTGCCGGCGGTGCCCGGCTTCCCGCCGCCGATGAAGGCGCTGTGCGTCGTGCCGTTCGGCATGGAGGAGGGCACCGAGGCGGACATGCCCGGACAGGAGTTCGGCCTGGTGGTCGGCGCCCCGGCGGAGTTCCGCTTCCTCGGCTCTACGGTCCGCCGCGGCGATCCGCCCGGCACGCTGGTCGAGGAATGGGAAGGCCAGATCGAGGAACTGGGCCCGCTGGCGACGACGCTGGAGGCGCCGAAGAAGGAGGGGCAGATGGTGCCGGTGCATCTGCACAGCAAGGTGACGGAGGTCGGCACGCTGGAGTTGTGGTGCCTCAGCCGCGACAACAAGCAGCGCTGGAAGCTGGAGTTCAACGTGCGGGAACGGGCGGAGTGACAGCCGGGGCGGACTGGTCCAGAGCCTTTAGGTGGAGCGCTCGGTAATGTGCGTTGGTCGGATCGGATTCCGAAGCGTACCCGTAAAACATGGCCGCTGCTTCGGGGTATCCGGCGTCCGACCAGATCTCCCCGCGCAGGTAGCTTAACAATGCGGGCGCGATGTACTCCTGACACCGGCGGAGCAACGCCAGCGCGCCGTCCCAATCTCCGCTTTGGAGGGCCGCGAAGACCTCGTCGAACTGTTGCTGAGCCTGTGCGGTCATCTCTATCAGAACTGCTCCCGATGCTGGCTCACTGACTGAGTACAGATCCTCAGAGAGCCATTGGGCACGGTGCTTTTCCTTTTGGCTCAAAGCGTCCAGGGGTGCATCCAGCGCGTCGCGAATGGAGTCAGCTTCTGGTGAATCGTCATTGCCGGATTTGCCAAGCCGGTGAAGCTCAACAAGTCCCTTCGCCACCAGCTTGAAGCTCGAGCTGCCGAACGGGGGATGTAGAACCATGGTCATGCCTCGTCAATTTGCCAGGAGGCGCGCGTGTTCCCGAGATCTGTCTGGTAATCAGCGAGCGGGACGACCTGAACGGGAGCGATCACCCCGTGGGTTACGGGGGCTTGCCCTTGGTCGGGGATCAGCTCCAACCCGGTTGCAATCGTACTCCGCTGAAACGGCCCGGCTCCCAGGGTGAAGCAGAAAGTGCTATTTGGTCCCTTCGCCCCCGGAACGATATGGCGGAGCCTCTTTGGGATTCGGGTGATCCTGAGGTTCCGCCATTCCGGGGCGACGGACATCCCGCTTTCGTCCAGAACCACATTTCCTGCCGTATCCACCGCAATATCGACTCCCAACCGGACGCCCAACTCGGAAGAGTTGTTGCATCCCACGATGGGCAAGTTGTCCACGGGATCCCGCTTCATCGCACGGTAGACTTTGGGCGGTTGGGGCGACGCAGTAGTGGGTGAACTCATCGCGTAATCAGGTCTGTACCTGCTCATTCGAGTTCGTAGCTTCACTGCCCGACAGCATGGCGATGCTGGACACGGTCTCGAAGGTGCTAAATAGCCGCACGCTTCCGGACAGGACGTAAAAGTCCGAAGACGACCCAGGCCGCGGATCAAACGCCACATTCTCAGAGTGCTCGATTACCGCTCGTTCACCACCGACAAGGGTGAGAATGAATGGGCGGAACGGGGTAAGCCGGAGTACCCGCTGTAACTCGGACTGTACTAACTCGACCTGCATGATGCTCTCCCGTTAGGAAGCCGTTTCAAGACTGGCGAGCCGAGCCCCGTAAGGGGCCGGGTAGATGACGGTTGGCCGCAACTCGGCTGCTTACGCAGCTCGGCTCGCCGATTCTGAAACGGCTTCCTAACCACAAACCGGTCCCAGCGCCGTGAGCGGGATTCATCATCACCAGTTCAAATCCACCTTCGCCAGATACGGCCGCTGCCGGTCGCCGCGCTGGTACAGGTCTTCCAGCAGCGTCTCCAGGCTCGGCGTGACCGGCTTCTTCGACCACATCGCTCTGCCGGCGATGGTGATCGTTACCGGCTTGTCGAAGTCGATCATGTTCTCGCCGCGGCTGTTGCGTCCGAGCCAGACCGTCACTTGCCTCATGCCCTTCGGCACCACATGGATGGTGTTGGTGCTCGGATCGATACGAGCGCTGAGCATCGCCGGCATCATGCCGGGTTTCCAGGGCGCGGTGCTGTTCAGACGATCCGCATCGATGGTGTTCGTCGAGAGCCAGTAAAAGCGGTTGTCCGTCGTGCGCATCGAGGTGAATTCGTTGCCTAAGCGGCCGCCGAGGCCGTCGCTGCCAAGCTTGTGCAGCGGGAAGGCGCGGCGTTTCGTGCGCATCCAGTCCATGATGTTCGGCACCTCGCCGCCGAACCACTCGACGCCGCGGCCTCGGTACTCGATCCACAGTGCCGGATAGCCGCGCGAGTTCCACTCGTCCGCAAAGCATTTCCTGAGAGCCTTCGCGGTGTTGACCACGGTGTTGCCGCTGACGACGTAGAACGGCAGATACTGGGCGTTGCGGACATAGCGCTCGGAGAACATCTCGGGATGCGCTCCCATCGTGGACACACCGGCGAACAGATCGGGGTGCGACAGGCCGACGTCGAACGCCATCGCCCCGCCCTGGCCCTGGCCGAACAGGAACACGCGGTCCGAATCGACGCTGTACTTGCGGCGCAGGTCGTGCAAGGAGGCGAGGAGGATGTTGTGTTCCCGCACGCTGAAGGCGTAGCCGGCGATCGCCGGTTGCCAATCCGGCGCGATCAGGATGTAGCCGTGCTCGGCGGCCGCGTCGGTCCAGCGCCGCAGCATCTCCAGCGGTTTCTGGCCGGCCTCGTGCAGGACAACCAACACCGGATACGTGCGGTTATGGCGATATTCCGGCGGCAGCTGCACCAGGTACGACGGTCCGCCGCGACCGCCGGCCACCTGCACGATCGGGTTGACGGTATCGAGGTTTGCCTCCGGTTCGGGCGGCGGCAACGTCGGGACGATCTGCAAGAGTTCATCGAGCCGCTGCTCGCTGAATTGCCGCGAATAGGCCGTCACGAGATCGAGCCGCCGGCTCGCATCATCGGTTTTCATGTAGGCAATCATCATCTGCCGCGCGTGCCAGAGACGGAGGGCGGCGGCAGGCTTCGTCTCGGCCGAGGCGCCGCCCAGCAGCCAACCGGTGACGGCCAGCGACAACACTTCCTCGGGACTGAGCGGCGGCGATTTCCCGGCCGTCTTTTCCTTCTCGTATTTCTTGGCCTGGCCGACGAAGGCTTCGAGCCGCACCAGCACGTCGGGCTGCAACTCGGCGCTGAGGGTCGTTGCCGCTTCCATCAGGGTGGGCCGAACTTTGCCGTCGAGCAGGCTATCCAACATGACGGCCAGGAGCCGCTTCGTCTCCTTGATCTTCTCGTCGGCGGTTTTGTAGTCTTCGCGCAGAATGGCCACCTCGGAGGCCAGGTCCGGCGTCAGGTCTTTCTGTGGAAAGTTGTCGAGAATCTTCCGCACCGTCTTGTACTGACCGGCAACGTGCAACCGCTTGACGTCTTCATAGCGCTCACGCCACCGGATAATGTTCAGGGACGTCATCTCCGCTTCCACAACGGCCTTTTCGCCGGGAAAGGCTGTTAGGATTCCCTGGATTTCGCGCTCAGCGACCGAGAAATGCCCGGCCTGGCAGAGGAAACGAGCCAGGCGAATGCGGCGATTCACGATGTCTCTCACCGGCATTGTGGTCTTTTCGGCGATGTCGGGGTGCGTGGCGACGATGCTCCTCAACTCGTCCCCCGTGAACTCCGACGTCAGGTAGCAGGCGTCCCAGGCGAAGCCCCACGTCGAATCGACGCGCAGCCCAGTACGGCGTGATGAAACCGAGATGTTGCGGCAACTCGTAGGAGTTGTTGGGCGACGTGCGGATACGGATACTGCGCCGCCATTTGTCGTTGAACGGCGTGGTTGAGAGGACCTCAAGCAGCGGCGGCAGCGGCTTGCCTCCGGGAAGGTCGATCGCGGCGTTGAGCCGATCTTCCTTGCCAGGATCGCGTTTCTCGACCAGGCTAATTTGTCTCGGGCTGAAGAGAACCTTGCGTGGACCATCGTCGAGATAGAACGGTCCCTTGGGAATCTCGGTTCCGACCCCCATATCGATATCGAAATCGTAGGCGCGCTTGACCTGCCCCTGGATGACGAAACCGTCTTTGAGGAAAATGAGGTCGGCGCGGACGACGGCGGTGAGGCCGAGGATCAGCAGCGCCGCGGTGCCGGCGCGGAGGGCGAACCGCGAACGGGGGTTCTTGAACATGCTGCACGCTCCGTTACTTCGAGGTCGCACCACTCTCCTGTTGACTATTCCCACCCCCATTCTGGCCGGAAGGATAGACCGGCGTCAAGTAAATGTTGCAGAGAAGCGAGCGAGACGCGACAATAGGAGTACGGCGGAGCGACACCCATTCGGGCGGCGCTGCGCCGAAATGAGAATAAACCATGCCGATCCGGTTTCGTTGCGAACACTGCCAGCAGTTGATGGGCATCGCTCGCCGCAAGGCCGGCACCGAGGTGCAGTGTCCGACCTGCCGCCGCAACGTCCTCGTTCCGAAGGAGGACCAGGTCGAGGCCACGTCCGCACCCCAGCCCCGTGGTGCGGCGAAACCCGGTGAGCCCGCCCCGGCCGCCGGCAAGCTGTTCGAGATGAACGACTTCGACGAGGTGTTGCGGGAACCCGAAGCGCCGCCGCGAGGCGTCCGGTCGGCGCCGAAGAACGGCGCGCACGCAGCGAACCACCTCTCCCCGGACCGCGGGCCGGCGTCGGCCAGTTCACCGGTTTCGCAGTCGCAAGGGATGTCGGTGCCCAACGGTATTTTGCTGTCCTCGAACCAGGCGACGATGCTGGCGGTCGTGGGCATTGTGCTGCTGGCCGTCGCCTTCGGGGCCGGCTTGCTGGTAGGGCGCTACTGCTTTGGAGGGTAGACGCGGTTCGGCGGTGTCGGCAATCGACTGGACCAAATGCGAGAGGTCTCAACCACTCCTAAGGGCACTTGGAATGGGGACCAGCGCTTGTTTCACTATACGAATGATAATGGCTACAAAGCCATTAGTTCGCAAGTCGTGTGGCTCTTCAAGGTGTCGAAGCCGCCCTGCGATCATCCGAAAGCTGCGTACTTCTCGACGCTGCCTCCGGGGACGAAGAATCTCAGCAAGCGATTGTTCGTCCGCGGATGCGCGGAGAAAACAAAGTTCATCTTCAGTTTTACCGGAGGGGAGGATCTACCTCGACTGAGGGGCGGTCGAGGAGATCATGTTCATTACAGCTTGGAAGACTACCCCGTGGAGACGCCGAGGCAGGGGCCTCACGGCGAAACCGAAAAGGTAAAGGAGGAGTTAGGGTGATTGGTGGAAACGACATCGTCTTCCCGGCCGTCGGTGATGCCGCAGCGCTGGAGGCCTGCGCTCGAATAGTCGCGCGACATTGGCCTAATGTCCGATTTGAGGATGCTATCACGGGGGAAAAATACCCACGTCTTGGCGAAATCCCTTTTGGTAAAGTGCGGGAACTGCTTGCTTACCCCAATGCCGAGGCCGAGGCCGCTTGGGACACCGACAGCCCCGACTCCGCCGAAAACTCGATGCTCAATCTGATTGTGCGGCCTGAAGACTTGACCGTGGTTCTGGACAATCCTGACACCGCGGAGATGCAATCCATTCTCCGCGCCATCCATGATTTGCTCTGGACGGACATCCTTTTCACCTACGCGAGGGCGGCATGACACCCCAATCCCCCGCCGTCCTGGAACGTCTGCTCCGCGATAACGACCTCGGATGGATGATCGATATGTACGCGCCGCGCGATCGCGCAGTTCCTGTCCTGCTCGAACAACTCATCAGATTGACGGCCGAGTTTCAAAGCCGGTTCAACTGCGAAGTGTCCTTCGCGCCGAAACTCTTAGGGCCGAGACCGAGCGCAACCCGCACAAGATCCGCGCGTTTCTACAAGCTCTGGGAATGAGTGGCAACCCGGACATGCTCGTAATGGTCTGGAGGATTCTCCAGGGACTGACAATCCGAGAAGTGACGATGAACTACCGCGAGCAGGAAACCTTCAGCCTCAACGTGACGCTGTCCAGGCGTGGCCAGGAGCAGGACGAACTGGAGACGTATCGCACAAAGGACATCAACGATGCTGCTCTCCTCCGCCACTTCGGGATCACGATGGTGAACCGACAGCCACTGTTTGATGGCTTTCTTCCCTTGCGGAAAAGATAACCATCCGCATGGCAGTTAGGTGGCGGAACCGACCTGCCGCGACAATCGACTGCGGTGCCGCAACTCGATCCAGCAGCGGTTCAGCGCCGGCAGGTCGAACGCCGCTACCAGCAGTGTCGTCAATGGGTAATCGCCGAGGCGTACCGATGCGGTGCCGTCCTGATGATCCACAATCCACGGGTCGCCCGTGAAACGATGGTCGAGCAGCGAGGGCCGCACCGCGCGGACGCAACAGGATCTGGGGGAAGCGGAACGTGAAGACGGTCGGGAAACTTGATAGAGATGAAGCATCGGCATCGCATTCCCTGGGTGGGAGTGAAGGATCCGGCGATCGTCTCCTGTGAGAACGTTCCGTTCAGCCGCGACCCGATAGGAGAACGCGGAGCGACAATTAGACAACCACCTGAACAGCGAAAATGATGCCATTCCGGCTGTTGCGACGTATGACGGCCTAAGCTCCAGCAGTTCAAAGGATTACGGCGGTCACCTCTCCCCACGTTAGCGGCAAGGTCGAAATGGGAAGCTGCGGGGATTTGACACAGGTTGCGGCACGATTGAACAACCAGCCCGGTGCTAATGTCGCTATCACGCCGCAGCGCGTTTCCCGTCCTGCTCGCCGTTCTCTACACGGCCCTCAACGCCGTCAAACCGCTCCAGATTGACGACACGGCCTACGAATATTTCGCTCGGCAGATGGCCGCGACACCGCTCGACCCTTACGGTTTCACGGTCTTCTGGTGGGACCATCCGCAGGAGGCCAACGAGATTCTCGCCCCGCCCGTCTTCTGCTATGCGTGGGCCGTCGTCCATCGCTTCACGAACAATCCCGTCGTCTGGAAGCTGTGCCTACTGCCGTGGTCGCTGCTGCTGGTGTTCGGCCTGCAAAGTCTGCTGCGGCGGTTCGCCCTCTCACCCCCACCCCTCTCCCCCGAGGGGCGAGGGGGGAAGGGCCTGGAACGGCCTCTGCTCGTGATGCTCGTCTTCTCGCCGGGTCTGCTGCCGAGCCTGAACCTGATGCTCGACGTGCCGGCGTTGGCGCTATCGTTGACGGCGCTGAACGTCTTCTTCCGTGCGGCGGACCGGGATGATCTGGCATTGGCGGCAGTGGCCGGGTTGCTCGCCGGCCTCGCCATGCAGACCAAGTACACGGGGTTCCTGGCCCCCGGCGTCATGTTGCTCTGGTCGGCGACAACCGGCAGCTGGCGCGTGTGGCCGGTCGCCGCCGTCGTCGCTGTTCATGTCTTCGTCGCCTGGGAATTTCTGGTCGCGCTGCTCTACGGCCAGTCGCATTTTCTGATCGCCTTGTCCGGCGGCGGCAGTCTATCGGCGAAGTTCGAGCAGCTGCCGTTCCTGAGTAGCCAGCTCGGCGGCCTGATCCCGTTCGTCGTCGCGCTGGGCCTGGCCGCACTCGGCGTCGCGCGCCGCTGGGTCTGGACCGCCGTCAGCGTCATGCTCACCGGCTTCGTCGTCGTGACACTGTTCGACGTGCGGTTCACGAACGCGGTGGACCTGCTTGGCCGACCGCTCGACCCGCCGGTCGAGGTGCAGTTGGCCGAGATCCTCTTCAATGCGTACAGCCTTGCGGGGGCCGTGGTCGTCGGCTGCGTCGTGCGGCGGTTGCTGGCGCGGAACGAGGCGTGGGCGATCGCCACACACTCTTTCTGACACTCTGGCTCGGGCTGGAGATCCTGGGCTTCGTGGCCCTGACGCCCTTCCCGGCGGTGCGGCGCGTGCTGGGCGTCGGCCTGGTGCTGACGCTGCTCATCGGCCGTTTGGCGGCGCGGCGAGCGCGGCTGCTGTGGCGGCGCGGATTCATCCCGTGGCTGCCTGCCGGGGGAGTGGCCCTGGCCCTGGGCTACTGGGCGCTCGACTGGCACGGCGCCTGGGTGCAGAAAACCGCGGCCGAGACCGCGGCGCAGTACATCGCCGATCGAGGCGGCGGCCGTATCTGGTACACCGGTCACTGGGGTTTTCAGTTCTACGCCGAGCGTAACGGAATGCGGCCCGTCGTTCCGCGCTATCCGGAGGGGTGGACCACGGACGACACGATCGCATTGCCGCCGGCCACGGTGTTCGCGCCGGGCGACTGGCTGGTCGTGCCCGACTCGCGTCTCAATCAGCAGGGCGTGAGATTACCGGAAGATTGCGTGATCCTGTGCGGGGAACTGACCGTCGGCGGATCGCTGAGCCTGCGGACGGTGCCGTGCTTCTACGGCGGCCGCACGCCGGTGGAACATGAGGAAGGGTCGAATCTGAAGGTGAGGATCTATAGGGTTCAGGTCGGGTTTGCCGCGGAGAGAAGGAAACCGGCGTTCCAGAGCGGGGAGTGAGCCATGCACATTCATGGGACCTATCGGGCCAATCGGTCCCATGAATGTGCGTGATACTGCCGCCGCGCCGCTCATCGTTCCCCACCTTACCCAGCTTCGCGGTCAGCGCATGGCCGCAGCCGAAGAACCCATTCGCCCGGCACAGTCAACGGCGGCGCTGCCTATCTCCGCCAGATCCTCGCGGCATGGAAAATGGCGGCGATGCGGCAGAACCGATAGAGTTACATGGTGGACGGAGTCCGAGAAAGGTGGGGGGTTGTGGCGACTGGGGGACAAGCCTAACGATGCGTTTTCCTGTGAGTCACTGGCAATGACCGAGAACCGGCGTCACAATACTCATGGGACTGTCCCGAATCGCATCGTGCGCTGACAACCGCCTCCTCGGGAGAACGCATAGACCATGCCGCAAACCACGCATCGACATCCACTGAGCCTGTACCGCAGACTGCCCAACGCGCTCGTTCTGGGCGGCCTGCTGCTTGCTGTCACTTGCCTCGGCCACAGCCGCGCTACCGCTCGCGATCAGAACACTATCGTCCTGGAGTTCCGCGATGCCCTCAAGGTCGATCGGGACTCCACGTCCAAGGAGGCCCTGGCTTACCGGGCCAAGACGCTGGAAGAGGCGGGCAAGAAGGTTCACGAACTGGGCAACCTCACCCAGGTCTTGCTGCTGCTGGAATGGCGCCCGGACGTGGACCAGGAGGCGCTCAAGACCATGGGAGACAAGTTCGAGAGTGCCTTGCGGGCTGAACTCAAGGACGACGGTCATCCGACGCGGCAAGAAGCGGCTGCCATCCTGATCCGTGAAACGGTCGCCAGCACCCGCAAGATCTCGGTCAAGGAAACCCGCTCATCGCCTCTTACCGAGCGGCTGGCCAATGTCAGCGGTGATCTGAAAACACTGATCGAATCGCCCAAGACCGACCCGGCGGCGCGTGCCGCCGCCGTCGCCGCCCTCGGAGGAATCGAGCCGGTACTGGTCCTGATCCCCGAAGGCGCCACCCGACAGGATGTCATCGATTCTGTCGCAAAGTGGATCAAGCCTCAGTACGAGGATCTCGAAGGAGTTCTGAAGAAGGAGGTGAAGTCGAACGACGTAGCCGTCCGCCTGGCCGCCGTGCAGTCGCTGGCCGATCTGACGCAGGGTTTGAAGCTATTCGGTGAGAAGCACAACCTGGTGACCGGAACCGGTGCGAAGCGCGCCGAGTCCGAGCGCATGAAATGGGCGGCGGACGGGTATCGGCTGGAAAGCATGAAGCGCATTCTCGAAGCGGCGGCTTCCGCGCTGAAGGACCCCGATCCGCGCGTGCGCCGGATCAGCGTGGAAGTCTGCAAGATTGTCGCGTCGAACATGGAATTCATGGTGAAATCGCAGTTCCCGCTCCAGACCGAGATCGCAAAATATCCGCCGCCGGGACGACCGTGGACGATGGCCGAGCGCGACACGTTTGCCGGGAAAAAGCGAGATTTGGATGAACTGGGCACGATCCTGACGCCACTGCTCCAGGAGTTCGAGACGATCGTGCCCAACCTCGCACAAACTGCGTCCGCAGACCCGGCCCAGGACGTCCGCGTCGAGGCGAACCACGCCCTGGAGAACCTGGCCCTCGCGCGTCAGCGCCTGGTGGAGCTGCGGAACATCCTGCCCGTCGAGAAAACGAGCGGCATGGAGTCGGAAGTGCGGCGGAGCGCCAACCTTCCTGCCACGCCGATGGCGTTCGCGCCGGTCAGTGTGCTGCAACCGGCCCTGCCGATCCCGGCTCCGGTCGATAACGTCCGAGTCGGCCGAGCGGTAGCGTTTCAGGAGACGAAAGCGCCCGAGGATCCTCTCAAGGGTGTTCTGCGCCAGAACATCCAAACCGTGAGCAAGAGCCTCACGTCCCCAGACCGCGCCGTCCGGCTGGCGGCCCTGGATGCGATCGAGACGATCGGCGACGACGCGGCGCCGGCCATCCCGGCCCTGATTCAGGCGACATCCAACGACGACCCGTTCACGCGCTGGTCGGCGGTGCGCATCCTCGGGAGATTGTCGGCGAAGGATGCCAGGGGCGACGCCGTCGTGAGGTTGGCCGAACTGACCCGCGACGAACGTTATGACGTGCGGTTGGCGGCGATCAGCTCTCTCGAGCGCTACGGCCCCGCCTTGAAAGGCATGGACCAGGCGAAACAGGCCGTCGCGGTTCAGTACCTGGGCCACAAGGCCATGTCCGACGACGCCGAGGTACGCATCGCAGCGATGAAGGCACTACAGGCGATCGGGGCTCCCGCGGCTGCCGCGCTGCCGGCCGTGGCGAAAAACTTGATCGCGTTCAATAAGCGGCTCCTGCCCCGTCCCGACGATTATCCGGATGCGTACCAGGGTGGGAAGAACTTGACCGAGGACGACGCCGTCCTCCGCCAGACCGCGTGCCAGACGCTCGGACAGATCGGCCTGCAGGTCGCCAAGGCGGACCCGAATGGTTGGAAGGAAGCAGCGCCGGCGATCCTGAAAGTGTTGAAACAGTCGCTGAGCGATCCGGATCCCGAAGTGCGGCGCGCCGCCGGCGATGCCATGCTCAAGGTGCTGGCGAAATAGTTTGGATGGGAATTGCTCCCCTCGCCCCGGTACTCCGGGGAGAGGGGAGGAGCGTTACACTTTCTCCCCCTCGCCCCGGTACTCCGGGGAGAGGGGAGGAGCGTTACACTTTCTCCCCCTCGCCCCGGAGTACCGAGGCGAGGGGTAGAAACGGATCATCACTTCGCCAACTCAAGATGTGTCAACCGCATCGAGCGCGCTTCGAGCTTGCCCGCCGTCGCCGTCACCACGTCAACTGTCTCCGGCAGATCGAATTTCCCGACGCGCTTCCACGTGTGATGGAACGTATCGGAGCTGCGTAGCGCGTCGGTCTTGGCGTCCCAGGTGTTGACGACGTAGCTCACCGGCAGGAACTTCTTCTCCGCTGTGAGGCGGTTTTCCATGACCGTGATAGTGAAACGCACCTCACGGCCCATGCGGTTGACGACGATCACCTGCCGATCGCGGATGCGATAGCTGGAATGAAACTCGTCGTTGAGGACCTGCACCGTTCGGCCAAGCGGGTGGTGGACATTCTCGTCGGGGAATGCGCAGGGCGTGGCCACGCCGCCAGCCCCTTCGCTCATGCGATGGCCGACCAGCGACGCCAGGTGGCGCTTGGCCCACTTGACGGCGTCCTCACTGCCATCCAGCTTCAGCGACACATCGCCCTTGTCGGAAATGGTCACGGTGCCCTTCGAGATGTTGCCGTCGATGTTCACTTCCAGATCGGCCTTGAAGCCGGGAAAGTTCTCCCACTCGGCGCGAGCCGCGCGGGCATCGGCCAGCAGCTTGGTCGCGGCGGGATCTTCCTTGAGGGCCGCGACCGGCTTCACCTCGGGAACCACTTTCTCGACGACCTTAAAGCCGCTCACCCGGAACGTCAGCGTCGAGTAATAGCGGGCTTCGTTGTATTTCTTGCCGTCCGCCTCACCTTCCTTCGCCTCGACGTGGCGAGCCCGCAACCCATACAGCCCCTCGCCGAGTTTCTGGTCCAGCCGGAACAGCCGGAACGTACCATCGGCGTCGGTCTTGAGTTCCTTCGGTTTTTCCGAATCGGGGCTAACCAGGACGACCTCCGCACCGGCCAGCGGCTTACCCTTCCAAAGAACCTTAGCTTCAAGCACGGGTTCCGTACCCCTCACCGGCACGATCTCGAGCAGGAGCCGTTCGGTGGGCTTGAATCCGTCGTCACCACCGCTGCTGACAGCCGTCTTGGCGTAGTAGTGAAGCAGGAACGGCGGTGAATCGCCGCGCTGCACGACTCCGTAATTGCAGACCCCGAGGACGAGGGACGGATCGGACGGGACCGTCGCTTCCAGGGCATCCTTTCCCATGCTCGCTTTCAGCGGTGTGACTTTACTATCGGCGCCGCGGATCGAGAACTCGGCGGCAGCGAGCTTTTCCAGCAGCTTGGGATCGTCGGTGAGCTGGTGTATCGCTGAACACGGCCCGGACGATGGGCTTTGCCGCACCCGACTCCGGCGGCAGCAGCCACAGGAAATGGGCCGAGGCAGGCGCTGCCGCGACGGCCAGCATGAACAACGAAAGAGACAGTCGCTTCATGACGAACTCCTTTCAACGTCGTTTCACCATCGTGATCTGGTTGCCCTGATCGTTGTGCTCGACATGATCCATAAACGTCTGGATCAGCAGCAGACCGCGGCCACTCACCCTGTCGAGGTTGGCTGGGTCGGTCGGGTCGGGCAGAATCGATCGATCGAAGCCCGGTCCGTCATCGCCGATCGAAAAGACCGCCTCTTCGCGGCTCAGACGGGCGGCGACGCGGACCCGGCGGTCGCTGTACGGCGGCTGCTTGAGCCGTTCCCGGGCGAGCTGGTAAAACTGCTTCTCGTCGCTCTCCTTGAGCGTCGAACTCAGCTCCAGGTTGCCGTGGAAGATCGCGTTGGTCAGCGCCTCGTGCAGGGCGACGCCGAGCAGGATCAATCCGCTCGGTTCGCACAGCTTCACCCGCGACACGCTCTCTTCGAGATAATTGACCAGGGGCGGAATCAGCGACGTGTCGTTTTCCAGCACGAACTGCGTCTCCAGGGCCTGGAGACTGTCGTAGATACGCTGCTGGCTCTTCGTGCTCAGGGCGGCGGATACGACTTGCTCGACGGTCTCGGGCAGGTCGCGGGCCAGGCTCTTTTTCGGGACGTAACTGGCGGCCCCTTTCTGCAGCGCCTGGATGGCGATGTCCTCGCTGCCGTGCGCCGTCATGAGGATGACGGGCACGAGCGGATAGGTGGAGCGAATGGCCTGAACCAGTTCCAGACCGTCCATCTCCGGCATGAGCATATCGGTGAGTACGAGGTCGGGCGCGGCGGCGGCCATGACGGCCAGCGCCTCGGCGCCGTTGCCTGCGAAGACGGCTTTCCAGCTTTCGAGTTTTTGCATGATGGCGCCGGCCAGGGCCCGGTCCATGGCCGAGTCGTCCACGACCAGGACTGTGCGGCCGACGGTGACGTTGGGGGAACTCATCGTTGGACCTCCCGAGAAGGAATACCGGCCAAAGCGACCATCTCCGTACAAGCGACCGTGGCGGCTCGGTCGGTGGATCGGTTTCCTTCCATGAGGGTAATGGATATGGCGGCGGCGAGCAAGGAAAAGTCACGCGGGCGACTTTGTTTACATTTCCGACGGCGAACTGCCCGCGCAGCCCCATCAATTTCATAAGACAGCCAGCAAGCGCGGACCGAGCGCCGTTTCCAGCGCTCGACCTTTTCGTCCCGACGGAGAATCTTCCATGCGCACATTCAGAATCAGCCTGATCGCAGCGGCCTTCCTGGTGTCGTCTCTCGCAGCTCAGGAGCCTTACGGCGACCTCGGCGACTTCAAGTTGGCCAAGCCGGAGGACAAGGAGGACGTGAAGAGCGTCCCGGCACCTTCCGGGGCTATCCAGCTGTTCGACGGCAAGAACCTCGACAACTGGGTGAAGACGGACGGCAAGATGCCGGCCGCGTGGAAGCTCGTGCCGAGCGATGCGATGCAGGTCGAGAAGGGCGGCAACATCCTCACCAAGCAGAAGTTCGGCGGCAGTTTCAAGCTGCACGTCGAGTTCCGTGTGCCGTACATGCCGCGCGACAGGCCAGGGCCGCGGCAACAGCGGTGTCTACCTTCAGGGCCGTTACGAAGTCCAGGTTCTCGACAGTTATGGGCTGCCGCCGAAGAACAACGAGTGCGGCGGCATCTATGAAGTCGCAGCGCCGCTGGTGAACGCCTGCAAGGCGCCGACGGTGTGGCAGAGCTACGACATCGAGTTCACCGCGCCGAAATGCGCCGACGGCAAGCGAACGGCGTACGCCCGGATGACGGTTTATCACAACGGCGTCAAGATCCAAGACAACGTGGAGGTGAAGAGCGACAACACACGCGCCGGCCTCGGCGGCGACGTCTGCACGCCCGGCCCGATCATGCTACAGGACCACGGCAATCCGGTGCAGTTCCGCAACGTGTGGGTGGTGGAGAAGTGATTGAGTGGTTTACGTTTAGCCGCGAGCTTTTGCGAGCGCTGTTCCAGCGCTCGCAAAAGCTCGCGGCTAAACGTAAACCACTCACCGCTCACCGCCCTCGTCCCTAGAATCACTGTTAGGTGTTGATCCGTAGTTCCCGAGAGGGCACATTCGTGTTACCGAGCGTTGCGGTGGTCGGCGCGACAGGCGCCGTCGGCGAAGTCATGCGGCAGGTGCTGGACGAACATGCGTTCCCCTTCCGCGCCATCAAATTCCTCGCCTCCGAGCGCAGCGCCGGGAAGTCGATCACCTTCAAGGGTAAACAGTACCCCGTCGAGGCCATTCGGCCCGAGGCGTTCGCCGGCGTGGACATCGTTCTGTCCAGCACGCCCGCCACGGTTAGCCGGGAGACCAGCCCGATGGCCGCGAAGGCCGGCGCCATCGTCGTCGATAACAGCAGCGCCTGGCGCATGGACCCCGACGTGCCGCTGGTCGTGCCGGAAGTCAACGCCGACGCCCTGCGACACATCCCGAAGGGCATCGTCGCCAATCCGAATTGCTCGACGATCCAGATGGTCGTCGCCCTGAAGCCGCTGCACGACCTGGCTCGCATCAAGCGCGTCGTCGTGTCCACCTACCAGGCGTCGTCCGGCAAGGGAGCAAAGGGGCTGTTCGAGTTGGATGCCCAGGTCGCGGCGATCGGCAAGAAAACACCGGTGCCGGCCGGCCAAGGCGCACGCCGCCCAGCTGGCCGGCAACGTCCTGCCGCACGACTGGAAGGCCGGCGACGACGGCTACTCCGAGGAAGAGTGGAAGATGATCCGCGAGACGCACAAGATCATGGGCGACGACACGATTCAGGTGTCGCCGACTACGGCGCGCGTCCCGGTGCGCATCGGCCATTCCGAGGCGATCAACCTGGAGTTCGAGCGGCCGATCACGGTTGACCAGGCGCGGGCGGCCCTGGCCAAGGCGCCGGGCATCATTCTTGTGGACGATGAAGGCGAGGCGCCCGCTGCCGTTGCACTGTGAAGGCCGCGATGAGGTGTTCGTCGGCCGCATCCGCCGCGATCCGACGGTGCCGCACGGCTTGAACCTGTGGGTGGTGGCCGACAACCTCCGCAAGGGCGCGGCGACCAACGCGGTGCAGATCGCCGAGGTGCTGGTGCGACGCGGCTGGCTGCCACGTAAGAATTGAAAACAATTTGCATTTTGCATTTTGCATTTTGCATTTTGCAATCGGCTTGGCTCTACGCCGTCGCGATTGCAAAATGCAAATTGCAAAATGCAAATTGCAAATTGTGAATTCGTCATGCGTAACCTCCGCCTCACTTTATCTTACGACGGCACCGACTTTCACGGCTGGCAGACGCAGCCCGGCTTCCGCACCGTGCAGGAAACGCTCGAAGACGCCATTTTCGCGCTGACCCAGCAGCGCGTTCGCGTCAACGCCAGCGGCCGCACCGACACCGGCGTTCACGCCGTCGGCCAGGTCGTCAACTTCTACATCGAAACGAACCTGACAACTGACGTGATCGTGCGTGCGCTCAACGCCCATCTGCCGCCGGACGTGGTGGTGCGCGATGCCGCCGACGTGCCGCAGTCGTTCGACGCCAACCGCGACGCGAAACGGAAGCTGTATCGCTACGTCATCCACGATGGCGAGGTGCCGAACCTGTTCCTGCGCCGCTACTGCTGCCACACGAAACGGCGTCTCGACGCGGCGGCGATGGCACGGGCGGCGGTTCCGCTGCAAAGGCCGGCACGATTTCCACTGCTTCGAGACCGACTGGCCGAACCGCATGTCGAGCGTGCGGACCATCACGCACCTGGCCGTCAATCGCATCGGCGACTGGATCTGGATCGACGTGGAGGCGGACGGCTTCCTGTACAATATGGTGCGTGCCATCGCCGGCACGCTGATGAACGTCGGCCGCGGCTACTGGCCCGAGTCGCAGGTCGCGGCGATCCTGAACGCCGAGGATCGCGCCGAGGCGGGACCGACGGCGCCGGCGCAGGGGCTGTTTCTGATGCGCGTGACTTATGAGTGACAAGCGCGTTGTCATATCCGGACCAGCTGGAAATCGTGCCGCTGACGAAGCCGCCGACGGCGACGGTGCGCGTGCCGGGGTCGAAGAGCATCACGAACCGGGCGCTGGTGTTGGCGGCGCTTGCCGGTGATAGTTTCCCCGGTGACTTGCAGGGCGTCTTACGGAGTGAAGACACGGAAGTGATGATCGCGGCCTTACGGATCCTTGGATTCGCGGTCGAGACGGATTGGCACAAGAATTTCGTCAGAGTGTACCGCGGAGAGAATGAATTGATTCCCGCCTCGCAGGCAGACCTTTTCGTCGCCAACTCCGGCACAACCATGCGTTTCCTGACGGCCCTAGTCAGTCTTGGTCAGGGACGCTATCGCCTGGATGGCGTGCCGCGGATGCGAGAACGCCCTATCGGAGACCTACTGGCAGCGTTGCGTCAACTCGGAGTAAGAGCGTGGAGTGAGAGCGGAAACGGTTGTCCGCCCGTGATCATCGAAGCCAATGGCTTGGCCGGTGGACACGCTCGGGTTCGTGGTGACGTCAGCAGTCAGTTTCTGAGCGGATTGCTGATGGTCGCACCGTTTGCCCTCAATGATGCCATTCTTGAAATCGAGGGACCGCTGGTATCGCAACCGTATATCGCTATGACAGTGGCAATGATGCGGCGGTGGAGTGCGCAGAGATCGTCGTGTCAGATGGATCCTTCCATATCACGGCGAGTCGAGAATACCGACTGTGCGATTATCTGATTGAGCCCGACGCTTCTGCCGCAAGCTATTTTTTGGCGGCGGCCGCCATCGCCGACGGCAAAGTACAGGTCCGCGATTTGACAACGGAGAGTCTTCAGGGCGATGTTCGCTTCGTCGATGTCCTGGAGCAAATGGGTTGCCGCGTAGAGCGCGAACCGGCAAGTACCATCGTCCACGGAGCCCCCCTCCACGGCATCGACATCGACATGAACGACATCAGCGACACGGTGATGACCCTCGCCGCCGTCGCCTGTTTCGCCGAGGGGCCGACGACGATCCGCAACGTCGCCCACATCCGCCACAAGGAAACCGACCGCCTCGCCGCCCTCGCCACCGAGCTGCGCCGACTCGGCGCCGAAGTCGATGAGTTCGCCGACGGGCTGACCATCACGCCACAGCCGTTGCATGGGGCCGAGGTGGAGACGTACAATGATCATCGCATGGCGATGAGCCTGGCATTGATCGGCCTGCGTGTGCCGGGCGTCGTCATCAAGAATCCCGGCTGCGTCGCCAAGACGTATCCCGGATTCTTCCGCGATCTTGAAGCGCTGCGCTAACCAACCTCCGCTTGCCGAGCACGCAGCGCAAGCAAGGGGGCACTTGCTTGCGCTGCGTGCTCAGCAAGCGGCGATCCGGAGAATGACGATGACCGCGTCCCGCATTTTCCTTCTCTCCTCTTTGTGTTCTTTGTGCCTTTGTGGTGAATCCTCCGCCGCACTCGATCCGCAGCTGAAGAAGCCGTATCAGCTGCGCATCGTCCTGCACTTCGCCGAGCATCCGCAGATCACGCCCGCGTTCCAGGAACGGGTCGGCCGTGAACTCGGCGACGCGGTGCAGGCGGCCCTGGGTGACCTCGGGATCGTCGAGGTGGCGTACAAGCACGACAAGCTGCCCGAAATCCTGCAAAAGGGGTCGAAAGGGCTCCAGGAGGTTCTCGACAGCTGGAAGGATCGCTCCGGCCTCAAGACGCACTTCGTCCTCATCGGCTTCAACGGTTTCGAGTGGGAGATTCAAGCCCGGCAGCACGACGGCGTCACCGGTCAGGCGAGCGTGTTCACCGGCTCGGTGGTGCGCCTGGAGAGAACGCGCGATCGCGATTTCGTGGCGCGCACGGCGGCGCTGATGGTGGCTCGCGATTTCGGCTTCATCGGCACCATCGACGGACCGACCGAGAAGCGCGGCGAGGATATCATCGTCAAAGTCGTCCTCAAGGGCGGCGGTCTCGGCGTGCCGCTCGGCCCCTGGGTCAAGGAGGGCGAGATCTTCGGCCTCGTCGGCATTCCGAACGCCAGCACCGGCGAGAAGGTGTTCCCCTGGCTGTTCCTCCGCGTCGAGAAGCCGCCGAGCGACGAAGCCCGTGACGGCGTCTGCATCTGCAAGCTCTATCACCGCTACCGCATCTCGCTCGAAAATGCCGGTTTCGCCGGTTTCCGCTGCGTCAAGCTCGGCACGACGCGCGGCCCGGTGCGACTCTTGTTAACGCAGCAAAACCCATCCGGTACGGGATCCGGCGAAAAGCTTACCCTCACCGTCCGTCGTTTCGGCTTCGTGGGCGAAGAGGGCACCTCGTTGCGCGATCCGGCTCAACCGGACGGTTCATTCGACACGACCCGGCCCAACGAGACCGGCTTGTTTAATCATCTGGCTTTCGTCACCGTTCAAGGTGGTGCGGCTCGCGCCGTGCGCATCCCGCAGCTGCCGGTGCCGATCCTGACCGATCGGCCGCTGGAAGTGGAAGTGCCCGCGGCGGCCGAAGGAAACGACCTGCTCCGCTTTCAGCGTGAGGAGTGGACGCGCAACGTCACCGATAGCTATCTCGTCCAGGCCAACCTGTTCCGCCGGCTCAACGAGCTGTCGTCCAAGGCGGATGAGCGCAAGAATGCCGTCGCCGAAGCGCAGTCCGGCCTGGAGCGCTGTCGCAGCGATTTCGCGCGTCTGACGGCGGACCGAAAAGAACTGGACCTCCAGATCCAGCAGCTGCCTACCGCCAACCGGCCCAACCTGAGTGCGTGGGACGACCGCCTCAAGAAGATGAAAGACGCGGAGATCGCGCTGGTCAACTACTTAAATAACGCCGAAAAAATCCAGCGCGAGGAGACAGACCCGGCACGAGTAAAAGCGTTAGAAGAGATGAACCGTGGCCGGCTGCTGGAGCAAAAGTATGAATACGGCCAGGCCATCGATATTTACGAGAACGTACGCAAGATCAAGGGCCTCGACAGCCAGGAACTGCAGGACCGGATCGCACGGCTGCGGAAGGCGTGGACCACAAAAGGCGACAAGCACGAAGCCGCTCGAAAGTTCATCTACGTTACCTTTCCGGCGCTGAACACGGCCGGTCTGAAGGCGAAATTGGAGGAAACGAAACAGGCCTTCGCCGAATGCAAAAACGTCCGCGACGTGCTTGGTCCTCAGAAGATGGCGGAAGTCATGCTGACCCACCGGCAGCGGATCGAGACGGAGTTGGCGCAGCTGAAACCGCAGATCAATGTGGAGGATGAGCCGAAGTGGAAGGATATTACCGAAATCGTCACCGAACTGGCGAAGCTGGAGACGGACCTGAACGCCTTCCTCAATGAAGCCGCGCCGTCGAAGTGAGCGTCAGGGCGCTGTATCGTCGCCCTTGCGTTTGGACTTCTTGCCGGCCGGAGCAAGTTCAGCGCGGAGACGGGTTAACTCGGCGGCCAATTCGTCGGCGCGGCGCTGCTTTTCGTTGGCGCGTTGCCGCTCGATCTCTACCTGTTCGCCGCGGTTGGGAATTGCCAGACCCGTGCGCAGATCGTACAGCCGCAGCTCCGATTGTTGTGGTAGCAATCGAAGACCGAGGCAATGACTAATGAGCGATCCATCCGATTGCGGAGTCATCTCATAAGAGCGGCGATTTTTCGGGGAAAAGCCTCGTAACGGCAGTACCATCCCGGTTCCTTCCGGGTCGAAGATAAAGTACTCCGGAACGCCCAGCGATGCATACAACCGACGCCGTGCCACCAGATCCCGCCATCGGGATTCGTAGGAGACGATCTCGAAGACTGTGCAAGGTTGGGCGGTCTCGATCCAGCCGATGAATGACTCGCGCATCACTTTGGCAACACCCCGAGCGACAAACAAGTCCGGATCGCAGCAGAGAGTGGGCGTGGCCTCTCGATAGTACCAGTCGAGTTGCGTCGCAACGCAAACATCGGATTCGTCCTGAAAAAGATCGCCGAGCAGCCTCCACAGCGACAGTCGCGCATTGGTGTGGAATTGAGATGCCGCCAGCGAACCGCGGTAGGAGTCCGGGTATATGGGATCGCGCACCGTTCCCGGCAACGGCCGTGTGATCCGCGCGGTCGGTCTCATGGCTGCACCTCCGGTTCCGGGCGCGGCATCGGTGTCGGCCGCGAACTCTTGACGTGCAACCCCGTCCCGCCGACGCGGATCGGCGTCTTGCATAGCAGGCACGGCAGTACCTTGTTGCGGTCGCTCTCCTCGACCAACATGAACTTGCGACACTTCGGATTCGGACATTGCACGGCGAAAACCATACTAACGGCGAATGCAGAAGTCAGAATGAAAGATCCTTCATTCTGACTTCTGCATTCGCCGTCTCCTTTCTCATTGGATCCGCAACTGTCCCACCCAGGCGGCCTCCTGGCCGATCTCGTCCTCTGACAGACCGCTGCTGCGATGGATCTCGGCGCGGGCCATCTTGCCGCTCGTCATGTCGAGGGCCATCACATCGAGCAGGCCGTTGCTGCCGACGCCGCAGCGCACCTGGATCGGGGAATGTTGTGGTAGATTTCCCGGCAACCCCTCGATCCAGCACTCGCCGATACTTATGCACGCTTCGGCCTGTGGTGCCTCGCCCTGGAGGACCTTCACCCGCACCTGATGCTGTTTCTCGCGCACCGTGTGATAGACGCGGCTGGCAGCCGTCGGCAGCTGCGTATTCTTCGGGATCAAGATGTTGTTGATCCGTTTGCCGTCTTTCTTCACCTCGATGCCGAGGCTGTGAGCGTTGACGCTGATCTCGACCACCTGACTGAGCATGTCGAGGGCGGCCGACTCGATGTCCGGCGGCGGCGCGGCATGGGAGGCCGCGATACCGGCGTGCAGGGCGGCGCCGCGTGCCACCACCTCGCTTACGGCCAGCGAGTGATCCGGCGGCCGGCCCGTGAGGTCTTGCAGCATCTGCCGCGTCATCGGCATGTGCGTCGAGCCGCCGACGAGAAGGATGCGATCAACGCGATCCCAGGTCAGGTTCGCTTGACGCAGCACCTGCTGTGTCGTCAGCCGGGTGCGGATGAGCAGGTTGCGCGTCAAGTTCTCGAAGTCGGCGCGCGTCAGCGGCAGGGTCAAGACGCGGCCGGCGTGGGTGCAAGTGATGTTGGTCTGTGTCAGCTTGCTGAGCGTGCGCTTGGCCCGTTCGGCTGCGGATTGCAGATTCGTTAGGGCCAGCTCGTCGTCGCGTGGGTCGGCTCCGTGCTGGACCTTGAACTGCTCGGCGACGTGGTTGACGATGCGATCGTCCCAGTCCTTGCCGCCGAGACGAACGTCGCCTTCGACGGCCAGTGTCAGGAAGTGGTTCGGCGAGAGACGGACCAGGCTCACGTCAAACGTGCCGCCGCCGAGGTCATAGACCAGCACCGTGCGCTGCTCGCCGCTGGCGAGCATCTGGGTCGGCGGACCGCTGCGGGTGGATTGAATCGAGTAGGCCAGGGCGGCCGCGGTCGGTTCATCGAGGATATCGATCACGTCCAGGCCCGCGATCCGCCCGGCGTCCTTCGTGGCCTTGCGGCGGGTATCGTCGAAGTAGGCGGGGACGGTGATGACGGCCTTGGCGACCGGGCCGATCCGCAGCTCGGCGTCCTGGACGAGCTTGCGGAGGATGATCGCCGACAGCGTTTCGGGCCGAAAAGCCCGGCCGGCGACGGGCCGACCGAGGTCCGGATAGCCCATGTGCCGTTTGATGAGCGTGGCGACACGATCAGGCCGTTCCAGGGACACGTCGAGTGCAGCCTGGCCGACGACGGCTTCGCCGTCCTCGGTCAGTAGGACGGCGCTGGGCGTCAGCATCTCGCCATCGCGGTTGGGTAGGGTGGTGGGCTGGCCGCGGTCGTCCAGCGTGGCGATCGCCGAGAAGGTAGTGCCCAGGTCAATGCCGACGACTTTGACGGTATCACCCGCCATACGTGCGCCCCTCGTGGAGAGGAGAGAGAAGTCTCCGAAGGGGGAAATGACGGCGACGAGCCGACCCCTGCCGAAGTCACGACGTGCATTGTAACCCGCGGTGTGCGCCGATGAAAGAGAAAGCCCAGCCGGCAATTCTCGGGCTCGCGGACCTCTTGAGTATAATGGTGTGATCCCAATTCTCCGTAGATCATTCGGAGTGTGTCATCATGAGTCACGTCATCCTTCTCGGTGATTCGATCTTCGACAACGCCAGCTATGTCCCCAACGGACGGCCAGTGATTGAGCAGCTTCGGCAGCGTTTGCCATCCGGCTGGCGTGCCTCGCTCCTTGCACTGGATGGCAGTGTGACGTGTGACGTCGCGGAACAACTGACGCATCTGCCGGAGGACGCTTCACACCTCATCGTCAGCGTCGGCGGCAACAACGCGCTCGGGTATAGCCGCGAGGTATTCGAGCCGGCGGACAGTTCGGAGGAAGTCCTACTCCGTTTTGCCGACATTCATGAGAAGTTTGGCAGCAGCTATCGAGCGATGCTCAAGGCCGTACTTTCGGAGAAGAAGCCAACCGCCGTCTGCACGATCTACGACTCGATTCCCAGGCTTGGTCGGGCGGAAGTGACTGCCCTGTCGCTGTTCAACGACGTGATCCTGCGAACGGCGATCGACGCGGGACTGCCGGTCCTCGACTTGCGGATGATCTGTCGTCACGAAGCATGTTACTCGGCCTTATCGCCCATTGAGCCGTCCGTTATCGGCGGCGAACGCATTACCGGGGCGATTGCGGCATTACTTCAGTCCCATGATTTCGCAGCGCAATGGAGTGTCGTCGTTCGCTGAAGAGGGATCGTCTACGAGGAGAGGAAAAGAGATCAGGTTGGCTTTGTCGAAAACCTGGCGAGCGGCAGGTTCTAAGTTCCCGTAGCCGAAGTCGCCAGACTTCGGGTGGGGCGGCCCCACCCGAAGTCTGGCGACTTCGGCTACGGGTAAATCATTTCCCGCCGTTCGCCCAAAGCCAATCTGACCCCTTTTTCAGCCTTCGATGTCGCCCTGTAGCTGGCACCAACGTTCTTCGGCCTCGGCCAGCTGCCCCGTCAGGGTGGTCACTTCATTATGCAGACGGAGCGCTTCGGTTGCATCGGTCGACTTCAACAATTGAGCGTCGAGGGAGCGTTTCTCTTCGTCGAGCTGGGCGATCATCTTCTCCAGCGTCTTGATCTCCTTGCGCAACTCCCGTTCGTTCTTTTGCGCCGAACGTGAGGCAGCTTTGGAAGGCTTGGCCACACTCTCCGGAAGTCTCGTACGCGCGGTGGTCAGCTCGCGTTCGCCGGCTTCGATCTCCTTGTTGACCTTGTACACATACGCTTCATACTGGCCGCTGTAGTTGGTAACGCGGCCGTCGCGCACTTCCACGATGCAGGTGGCGACTCGTTTCGTGAAGTGCCGGTCGTGGCTGGTAAAGATCACGGTCCCCTGATATTCCAGCAGGGCTTCGGCAAGAGCCTCGACGGTATCCACGTCGAGATGGTTACCCGGTTCGTCGAGGATCAGGACGTTGTACTGGCTCAACAACAGCCCCGCGAGACAGAGCCGGGCACGCTCTCCTCCGGACAGAACCGAAATGGGCTTCTCGACGTGACCTCTCCGGAACAGCAAGGCACCGGCCACTTCGAGAATCTCCTGTTCCTTTTTGCCGAAAGCCGCCTGCTTGCGCAGGTACTCGATGACGGTTTGGCCCTCCGGGAGGCTGGTATAGACATGCTGGGCGTAGACGCCGATCTGGCAGCCGTAGCCCCAGCGGACTTCGCCGTTGAGCGGTTTCAGGGATTCGACCAGCGTGCGGAGAAACGTCGTTTTCCCCTGTCCGTTGTCCCCGACCACCGCCGCGCGCGAGCCGTGATCGATCTCCAGGTGAATGTCGGCTGCGATCTGTCGCTCGGGATAGCCGATCACCAGATCGCGGCAGCGCAGTGCCTGGCCTTTGCGTGGCTCGACGCGGGGGGCGCGGATCCTGGCTGTCGGCTCATCGCTGGCGATCGCCGTCAATTCCAGGCGCTCCAGTTGCTTGGCTTTTGATTTCGCCAGGGTCGCAGTGGCGGCACGGGCCTTGTTCTTGGCGATGAATTCCTCCAGGTGCCGCCGTTTGGCGAGAATGGAGACGTTCGAGCGTTCCTCGTGAATGCGCTTGTCGCGCTGGTATTCCAGGTAGGCATCGACTTTACCAGGAAAGGCCGTCAACTTGCCCCGGGACAGATCGAGCGTGTGGTCGCAGGTGGCGGCCAGAAACGCCCGATCGTGCGAGACAATCAGACACGCGGACCGATGGCTTTGCAGAAAATGTTCCAGGAGAATCTGTGTCCGCAGGTCGAGAAAGTTTGTCGGCTCATCCAGCAACAGGAGATTCGGTTCGTGCAATAGCAACGCCGCCAACTTGACGCGCGTTTGCCAGCCTCCGGAAAGTTTTGCGATGGGACCTTCGAGGTAGCTCCCCTTCAGCTCAAATTGCCCGGCGACCTCTCCGCATTTCCAGTCAGGCTCGCCGCTGTCGCGCATCAGATACTGAAGAGCGGTCTCGTCGGGGAGAAAGGGATCGTGCTGACGCAGATAACCCAGGCGCAGGCTCGAGGCGCGGACGACTTCGCCGCTGTCGAGTTCTTCCTCACCGAGCAGAATCCGGAGCAAGGTACTTTTCCCCGCGCCGTTTCGGCCGATGAACCCCACTTTGACGCTGTCGCTGAAGGTTGCCTCGGCTTCATCGAGGATGACCTGATCGCCGTAGTGTTTGACGGCTTTTGTGATCTGTAAAAGGCTCGCCATCGGGTATGAGATCCTCGTAAAGAAATCCTAATTGTACGAACACGAACCGTCGAGGTAAAGACAGTTGCCCGTGCGACGAGCAGCATGCGCTGTCTCAGCCTCCCGTTTTTTTTCGCGTCGATTTGTTAGACCGCGAATGGCTTCCCCCACGTCATCGCTGATTTCTCGCAGCTGTTGAGCAACTCCCAGCGTTTTCCACGATTATTACCCCGAGACTGACCGCGACGGAGTGAAGCTTGCGCTGCTTTCATGGCGTTAGCGCCTTACCAGCGTTTCTCTCCCTGATCCTTCACGCGGCCCAACCCCTTCTTGCCTGGGGAAGTCTCGACGATTGCCCCACGCTCTGTACCCTCCGTGACTTCCTCGACTCCGAGCCCCATCGAACGGCCCTGCGCGGCGTCTTCGATCACCGCGCCCGCCATCGGGGCGCAGGCCGTTCTCGACCTGGGCCGCCACACCGTTGGCGACGCCACCGCGCTCCATGCCCGAGCCAAGACCGCTGCGAAAGCCGTCGCCGCCGAGACGGGCTGGTGAACGCGCGGCTCAAGATATTCTGGGGAGCCGACGATGGTCACGTGACGAGAGCGCGGCGGTTTCATGGCTGCGTGGGAGCGGTGCTGGTGGTGCAACTCCTCTTCGCCACACTCCTGGCCGCTGCGCCGCGCTGGGAAGGTACCCTGGGTCCGACACAGTTGGGACCTATCGCCAAAGCACTGCGCCAACGCCCGCTGGCCAAAGCGGGTTGAGACAGCGCATCCGGCTCCACGTTTGTCGTCGCCCCGGCGCCCGGGTGCTGATGTAGTTTGTTCTTGACGGAATGACGTGCTAGCCCGTAGCATCCATGCTTGTAATTCCACGCGACTCGCTCATGAAGAGGGGACATCGAGATGGCAGTGAAACCGATCCCCGACGGCTATCACGCCGTCACGCCGTACTTGTACATCAAGGACGCGGCACGGGCCATCGACTTCTACAAGAAGGCGTTCGGCGCCGTCGAACTCTTCCGCATGAACGGCCCGAACGGCTGCATCGGGCACGCCGAGATCAAGATCGGCGATTCGCACCTCATGATGGCGGACGAGGCCCCACAGATGGGCGCTCGTAGTCCGCAGTCTTACGGCGGATCGGCGGTGAGTTTTCTCATCTACGTCAAGGACGTGGACGCGATGTTCAACCAGGCGCTCGCCGCCGGAGCTACCGAGCAGCGGCCGGTGAAGGACCAGTTCTACGGCGATCGGTCCGGCACCCTGGAAGATCCGTTCGGCCACGTCTGGACCATCGCCACGCACATGGAAGACGTACCGCCGGACGAGATGGAGAAGCGGGCCGCGGCTTTCATGAAGCAGCAAACCGGCGGATGAGTTCGTGCCGGATTCCGTGCGGAACAGAAGCTACCGATGCTATTCTTCGCCGAACCTCATTCTGAAGGAAACCGATCATGTCTCCCTCCTCACGAATCCATCGTCTCTCCCGCATCGGCTTGTTTCTCGCGCTTTGCTTATTGCTGCTGCCGGGTTGTGGGAAAAACAAGGTCACCAAGGACAACTTCGAGAAGATTACCACGGGCATGACGCTCGCAGAGGTCGAAACGATCCTCGGTGGCAAGGGAACGAAAGTTGAGGAAGGCGACGTCTCCAACTCCACCATGGGCGGGGGTGTCGTAAACCTGGAGAGCGGGAAGCCTGCTGGACCGCCTATCCAGAAGTACGTCTGGGAAAAGGGAACGAAGAAAATAACGGTTCACATCAGTGAGGGGAAGGTGAATTGGAAGAAGGACGAAGGGTTTTAGGCGGCGTCCAATAGTATCTTCCGTTAGCCTCGACCCGATAGAGGAGCGCGGGCTCAGCGAAGCCCGCCTTGACTTCAATGCCGCCTCGGTCGATAATAATTAATGCCAACGGGGAATTGGGGCGGTCTGGGTGAACGACGGGCTGCCGGCATCACGGTTATGGGCGAAACCGAGATGTGTTGCACCTGGCGGTCATGCTCAGGCGATGGTAGCCGTAAACAAAATCGGCGAGGCGTCAAAACAACCATCGACCATCGCTGACACGGTTGTCCTTCGGGAAACCCGCATGATGACATGCCGTTCATCGAAAGCCTAAACCTCAATCCCCCACGAAGGGGCTTCCCATCATGGGGAAGCCCCTTCGCCTTTTCATGGCCTACTCTCTTCTTCCTCTTTCGGTAGTTCCCTCTCTGGAAGTTCGGACCGCAGCAGCGATTGTTTTGCGACGAACCTACGGTAAACTTTTGTCTCAAAGCGAGTAGTACCGCATAGAACGTCCGCGAACTGGAGCAGGTCGGAAGAAACCGATCTTCCCCGGCCTCACGGCCTTGACAAACGGATAGCCTGATTTCGCAAGCGGCTTCTTGAATTCCGCTTTGAGAATGTCTAGGTATCGGCGGTCCGTGTGTTCATCGTGGGTAACATGCACGTGAAGTGGCCCATTGCCCTCGGCCTCGACTTCGCGGAAGTAGTCAGCGAGTCCCTCGACGACTGAGCCGATAACCCTCTCGTACACGTAAGGCTTTTTGAGCCACTGGCCCTTGCGGTCTTCTTTCCTGAAAACACAGGAGGAGTACTTGAAGTCGAGGTCGCCAACGGCGACAAGGAGCTGCTCCAGCTGATCGTCATTCAACTTGCCAAACTTGATTTCCTTTTTTCTCTTCCACTCCCGGCGCAACTTCCGGACGACCTCTTGGACGACATTCACCAGGCCATCGTCCTTGAAGGCGACGGCCAAGAAAGCGAAGTAGGGTTCGAGGCCCGGCTGGTCCGCGTCTCCCGATTCGTCTGCAAAAACGTGCATCAACCTCGACTTGACCATGCTGGCATTGTACGATACGTCGCACCGCGAATCGTGAACGAGCAACGCCGATCATTTCTGAAACACCTCGCAATTCACCCCTCCTTCCGCCAAGGCCAGCATCGGCACGCCGCTCGTGTGCTGGCCAAGTTTTTCCACGCGCGGCTTGAGCCGATGCAACGCGCTCTCTCCGAGTCGCTGCCGTTTCACGGCAGCGAGCAGAATCGGAGCGAGCGGTTGGGGAACTTCGGTAGGCAGACGCATCGCCTCGTCGATGAGCCGTTCCCACTCCGGAGTACACTTTTCCATATCCGCGGAGCTGATCCATTGCCGGCAGTCGTGTTCGCCGCAATGGCAGCAGAAGCTCTCATGCGCCTGGAGGTACAAGCTGGCGTAATCGTCGGTCAGCGCCTCGCCCGGATGGATGTCGCGCACGGCCACCTCGAAGCTTGAATCGGGGCCGAGACAGCACGGTGTACACGAGTGGTTCATGAAGCGCGCCAGGTCCCAGCAGAGAACGTGCCGGCCGTGTTCATCTCGAAACGTGTAGGTATCAAGCAGCCGGCGGTAGAACGGCGGCAGTCCCGCCACTCGTTCCGGCTCGACGATCTGATCCAGCTCATCGCAAACCCACGTGAGGGTGCCGCGGGGATGAATTGCGTGGCGAAGACGCCGAACCCGATCGTCGGATTGATGAAGCGGAGCTGGGTGTGCGGATGGATCAAGGGACGCCCCTCGTGTCGGCCTTTACGCCAGTCGCCACAGGCTTTTGGCGGTCGGCCTGTCCGGCTCACGGCCATTCGATTCACGCCGGGCGCTCGCTCCGTTGTCGCCGGTTAGCGTGTGCGGGGCGCGATAGTTCAGGCGCGAGGGCAGCGGCTCGCGCCGCTCAGCAAAAGTTCAATCCGTTCCTTGTCCTGGACGAAGGGCCACAGCGGCTGGTCTACTTGTTTCAGTAAAAGAAATGCCGCGCCGACGACGGCGTCCCATTCCTGCCAGTGCCGGAGGAGGTCATCCGGTCCGACCAGGCCGCGACAGGTCGGTTTGCCGCAGGAGCAGCGAAAAGTGCCGGTCACGTTGAGTTCGGCATAATCGCTGGTGACCTGTTCGCCGGGTTGGATGTCGCGGACGGCGATCTCGAAGCCGGGACCGATCCCGCGGCTGGTCGGATCGCAGGAATGGTTCACGAAGCGCGCGAGGTCCCAGCAAAGCACGTAATTGCCGGCCGCATCGACGTAGGCATATTCCTCGACCAGTTCCCTGCTCAGATCGGACAGGGAGCGGACGCGGTTCGGCGGCAAGACCTGATCGAACTCGTCGAGTGCCCAGGTGATGGTCCCGCGCGGAATGAATTGCGTGGCGTAGACACCGTGTCCCATGTCCGCGTCGATGAAGCGCAGGGTAGTGTTCGGGTGCATCATGCCCACGACTCTAGCAGGTGCTTCGCGTCGGCGTTTCGTGAACAGGGTTCCCCGTTCGTGGGAGAGTGGAGCAGCTCTGTACGACGCAGGACATTGCCGCCAGGGAAGTTCAGAGTTCAAGCAAACGATATGAATTGTAGCGGGGGAGGCCAGAAGGGAGAGGAAACAAATCGCAGAAAAAGGCGGGACCTTGAAAATGCAGCTGATACGGTTCGCGCCGTTCGCACAATCGGCGTTTTCGGATCGAGCGACCCGAGCGGCGAACATTCGCTCCGCGGCGCCGCCGCCGACTTCTGTCGTACACGTTTCCTGGGGAACTGGTAACGCAAGTCGTGGGACGGATAAGCAATCGGACCTACAGAATCCGTAGCCAGGTGCAATGGCTCGTCCTGCGATTGCGAAGACCCTTCCCTGGCCCGCCGCGAACGGTTATAGTGGGTGATCTTCCCAGTCAGTAGAATCCCGCTAGGGTTGCATTTCCGCAGCGCCAGTTTACCAGGACGGTACAATTTGCCCCGGTTGCCGGTGCGGGTGGGTAAAGGCGACGGTGTTCATGGCGCATCGCGGACAACTGGCCGATTCAGTAAAGGTGCCGCTTCCGGTAAAGACAGGAGCGGTACGGCAACCCGGCACGTTGGGAAGAGTCCGACCGGGCGGCGATCCTTGTCGAGAGCGAGGCGACGGACCATGAAAAGAATGGCCGCAAGGAGCCGGGCGATGCGCTGGGGCGGAGCGAGTTGCTCCTGCTTGCTGGGATGGTTTGTATTCACCGGCGCCGCGCGTGCTGCTGCACCTGAAACGCCGCTTCCGTCGCTGCTGACCCTCGACGCCGCGGTTGTTTGGGCGCTTCAGAACAACCCGGAACTGGCAGCAGTCCGCATGCAGCACGGTGTCGCGGCTGCCGGCATCTTGATCTCCCAGACCTACCCCTTCAATCCCGTGAACGAGACCAAAGTCCGCAACGCCGACGGTCCCATCTCGGCCGCCATCACCAACCGGGTCTCCGTCGAATCCAAAGTCCTTATCGACGTGGAGATTCGTGGCCAGGGTCGCTACCGGCGCCAGGGCGCGAACGCGGCGCTCTCGCCACCGACTGGGAGATCGCCGCCCGTGAGGTGGACGTTTCGGTCCGGGTCATGCGTGCCTTCAACGCCCTCGTCTATCGCCGCGAGAAGATGCTGCTGGCAAACGAATGGCTGGACGCCAACAAGAAAGCCGTCGAACTGGTTCGTAAACTGGTGGAAGGCGGCCGGCTGCGGCCGGCGGACCTGATCCTGGCCCGTACCGAGATCGACGACGTTCTAGCCCAGCAAGGACCGGCGCGGACGGCTTTGGTGGCCGCTGCAAACGATCTGCGCCGTGCCCTGGGCGTGGTTGGCGGTGAGTTCGACGTGGTAGACGATCTGGAGAAGACGCTGCTGGCGGCCGACCCGCCGGCATTGCTGGAGGAATCGCGGCGTCATCGGCCCGACCTGCGCGCCGAGAAATGGCCATCGAGGAGGCAACGGCCCGCCTGAACCTGGAGAAGGCCAACCGCTACGGCAACCCCAACATCGGTCCGGCCTATGAGTACGATCCGACCCGAATCAACCTGATCGGCGCCCAGGTCACCGTCCCGTTCCCGGTGTTCAACACCCACCGAGGCGAGATCATGCAGCGCGAGGCCGAGTTGGCCCGCACCGCGTCGGAACTACGGCAGGCGGAGATTCAAGTTGACCAGGAAGTGAAGGCAGCAATGGACCGGATGCAAGCCGCTCGGGCCTCGGTCGATATCTTCACCGGCCAGATCCTGAAGAACCTGCGCACCAGCCTCAACGACATCGAGCGCTTGTTCGAGCAGCCCAATTCGGGCGCGGACGTCCTGCGGGTAATCGACATCCGCCGCAAGTTGTTGCACGCGCGCGACACCTACCTGGACGCCCTGTGGGAACTGCGGCAAGCTCGGGCCGACCTGGCAGCCGCGCTCGGCGACCCCGGAGTGGTCGTCCCCGCACTGCAACCTCCGCCCCGGCCTGCCGTCCCGGTCAAGCCATGACCTCGTGAAAGGGCACCCATGATCTCGATTTCCACCGCTCGACGCCGCACCTTCCTGGGTTACTTGTTCCTCATCTCCTGCTTTCCGCTGGCCTGCAATCGGTCGGCACCTCCCGAGGGTGGAAGTGAGGATCACCCGGCCAACGTCTCGGTGGAGAATGCCGTCTCCGAGAAGGTGGACGAGTGGACGTCCCTGCTGGGCACCACCCAGCCGTTGACCGGCAGTGTCGCCCGCGCCACCGCCCAGGTCGAAGGGCGCGTCATTTCCTCTCTACGGCCGTCGTGGTTCTCCCGCATTGTCGAGGGTCGGCACGTGCAAGCCGGTCAGGTGCTGGTCCAACTCGATGACCGAGCCGCGCGGGCGAACCGCGCCCGGCTGGCTGCCACGGTCGCCGACGTGGACGAGCAGGACAAACAGGCCGGAATCGCCGAGGAACGGGCGGAACTCGACGTGAACAGTCTGAAAGGGCTGCGCAAGGATGGGCCTACCGGAATTCCCATGCTCCAGGTGCCGCAAATCGAAATCGACAAGGCCGTCCTGGCTTACAAGGAGGCTCAGTCGAAGCGCCGCGCCGTCGCCGCCCGGAAGGCATCCCTGGCGGCGGAGCTTGAGACGCTCGACATCCAGCTCGAATACTACACGATTCGTGCCCCGATCAGTGGTACGCTCGGCCAGTTTCAGGTGACTCCCGGCCAGAACCTGGCGATCGGCACGACCGTGGCCGACGTGGTCGATCTCGACGAGGTTGACGTCCTGTGTGCCGTCCCACCGCACACCGCGGCCCATCTCGAACTCGGCCAGAAGGCACGGCTGGCGGACCGACCCGAGGTCGAAGGTAGCGTGGTATACATAGCGGTACAAGCCCAGGCCGAGACAGGCAACTACACCGTGAAGGTGCGTTTTCCCAACCAGGACGACAAGCTGCGGTTGAACGCCGTGGTCCGCGTTCAAGTTCAGACTCAGCCCGAGAGGGAACGCTGGCTCATCCCCGAGACCGCCGTCCTGGAAGATCAGGAGCCGCCGGCGGTGATCGTGGTAGGGAAGAAGGCCGAAGAGGGTAAGGAAGAGAAGGTCGTAGCCCGCATTCTCTTGGTCGAACTCGGCGTGCGCGACCGGCAGAAGCACAAGGTTGAGGTCGTCCACCTAAAATCGCCGGACAAGGGTGAAGTGAAGGGCGAAGAGGTCGAGATCAAGGGAGTGAAATTCATCACCAAGGGCGCCCACGGTCTGAAGGATGAGGACGAAGTCAAGGTGGAGGAAGAGGAACCGAAGGAACACAAGTGAGCCGAACGGCAACAATTGGTCTCCCCTCTCCCTTGTACTCAGGGGAGAGGGGTCGGGGGTGAGGGGTGAGGCACCTGACTGTGTTCTGCCGCTTACCCCTCACCCCCGACCCCTCTCCCCTGAGTACAAGGGAGAGGGGGGCAATGCACCTGAGAGCCATCATCCATGTTCAACCTGGCTGCGAAGGCCCGTCCTTATCTCGGCGCTGTCGTACTCAGCACCGCATTGCTGAGCGCCGGCGGCATCTACTGCGCAACGCGCATGCCCAGCGCCATTTTCCCCGAGATCACGTTTCCGCGCATCGCCGTCGTCGCCAAGAAAGCCGGGCCTGGACCTGCGCAGCATGGAGCTGCAGGTCACCGTTCCGCTGGAGCAGGCGGTCAGCACGGTCATCGGCGTCGAGCGCGTTCGTTCCAAGACCATCCGCGGCGGCTGCGATCTGTCGGTCGAGTTCAGCCCCGGCACCGACATCAAGCGGGCCGAGCAGCTCACCTGGAACCGGATCGGCGCCGCCCGCTCCGTCATGCCAACCGACGTGGAGTTCACCGTCGAGCAGATGACGCCGTCGGTGTTTCCGATCCTGTCGGTGGTGCTGACCGGCGGCGACAATCCGAGCCAGCTGCGCGATTACGCCTATTACGAGCTGGCCCCGCAGATCAAGAACATCACGCGATGTGCTGTACTGCAACGTGGCCGGCGGCGATGTGCGCGAGATAGTGGTCGAGGCCGAGGCCCGAACGACCTGTTGGCGGCGGGATTGACGGCCGCCGACCTGGCCGACCAGATCGGCAAGCAGCATCGTCTGCAGCCCGTCGGCCGCGTCGAGCAGCCGCCGTTCGCCTTTCAGATCATCGTCAACACCCAGGGCGAGTCGGCCGAACAACTCGAGGAGCTGGTCGTCTCCGACCAAGCAACAACCAGCCGATCCTGGTCCGCGACGTGGCCGACGTGAAGGTGTCGCACCAGGACCGCGTGCAGTCGGTCGGTTTCGAGGGCAAGGACGCCGTCGTGCTGACGGTCTTCCGCCGGCTTGGCGGCAACACCGTCAACATCTCCAACGACATCACGGAACTGCTGAAGCACCATCCGCTGCCGAAGAACATCCAGGCGACGATGGCGTACGATCAGGCCCGATTCATCCACACGGCCGTCGAAAACGTGCGCGACGCCATCATCGTCGGCGGCATCTTCAGCGTTCTGATCCTGCTCGCGTTCCTGCGCAGCTGGCGCGCCACGCTGGTCGCGGCCCTGGCCATCCCGATCACCCTGGCCATCACGTTCCTCTTCCTGCACTGGAGCGGCGAGACGCTGAACCTGATGTCGCTGGGCGGCCTGGCGGTGGCCATCGGCCTCATCATCGACGACGCCGTGGTGGTCATCGAGAACATCGCCCGGCACCTGACTCCCCTCACCCCCAACCCCTCTCCCCTGAGGGGCGAAGGGGGAACTGGGGCTCCCCTCACCCCCAACCCCTCTCCCTTGAGGGGCGAGGGGAGCAACTCTTCTCTCCTCGCCCCTCAGGGGAGAGGGGTTGGGGGTGAGGGGACTGGCGACGCCGTGGACGCAGCCTCGGGCGAGATCACCGGCGCCGTGGTCGGCTCGACGCTGACGACGGTGCTTGTGTTCGTGCCGCTGGCGTTCATCGTCGGCGTTTACGGCCAGTTCTTCGCGGCATTGAGCTGGTCGCTGTCGATCGCCGTGCTGGTGTCGATGGTCATCAGCCTGACGCTAGTGCCGGTTTGTGCGGCGAAGATCCTGAGCGGGCGGCCGGATGCCGGAGCCGGGGCCGATCTACAACTTATTCGCTGGTCTCTACGAACTTGTCTTGTCCCTGGCCCTGCGTCTGCCGTGGGCGACGCTGACACTCGCGGTTGCCGCTATGGGCGTCGGCGTCCTGCTGTTCCTCGGGTACCCAATGCAGTGCAGGCCGCGACGACCAGAAACTGAAGGGTCTGGAAACGGGCCTGATGCCGGCGATGGACGAGGGCGCGTTTGTCTTCGATTACTTCGCGGCGACCGGACGCCGCTCAACGTACCGAGGAGATCGCCAAAGCAATCGAGAGGGTGCTGCTGGCCAACCCGGACGTCGAATCTTACGTGCGCCGGTCCGGCACGCAGCTCGGCCTGTTCGCCACCAAGACGAACCGCGGCGACATTCAGGTAGTGCTGCGGCCGGCCGAGGACGATCCAGTCAGCCTGTTGACCAAACCCGTGCGCCCGAAATTCAGCGAGATCGAGGACGAGATCAAGCGCGACCGGCATGGCGGCGGTACGCCGAAAATACCGCCGCCGGCCGCTTCAGGAGTCATGAAAGAGGTCGAGGATGCGGTGAAGGAACAGTTCTCCGAGCATCAACTCAAGGTCGAGACGAACCAGATCATGGAGGACAACCTGAACGACCTGTCCGGCGCGAACCGGCCGATCGAGGTGAAGCTGTTCGGCCCGCGATTACGACGAAGCTGCGCGACCTGGCGGAGAAGGTTGCCAGATCGCCTACAGACCGACGGGAAAGGCAAAGGCATCAAGGACGTGGATAGCAACGTCTTCGAGGGCAATCCCGACCTGATGATCCGCGTAGACGGCGCGCGTGCGGCCCGGTGCGGGCTTGGACCGGACGAGGTCGAGCGCCAGTTGCGGGCGATCTATTTCGGCCAGGTGGCGACGCAGGTGCGCGAATCGGCACATGCGCATCACCGATGTGCGCGTCCGTTACCCCGACGCGCTGCGCTTCGGCCGCGGGTCGTTCGACCCCGATCTGCTCCGCGACCAGTGGCTGCTGGCGCCGGAAGGCGCGCTCCTCCCCCCGCTAACGCGGGAGGCTCGCTGGCGTTCCGTCCGCTCCTGGGTCCAGCGCGGAAGATCGAAGTCTCCTCGTTGGCCGATGTGACGCCGATGCGCACACCCGATGAACGGGATGCGCGAGAACCAGCAGCCGGCCATCTTCGTGACCGCGAATCTTGAGAAGGAGGCGGGCCTCGGCTCCGTCGTCGCGCTCATCCGCCGGTCGATGGACGACATGACAAAAGAGGGCGAGATTCCCGCCGGCTATCGCTGGGAGATGGGCGGCCACTACGTTCATCAGCAGGAGGCGTTCCGCAGCCTGGCCGTGGTCATGGTCGTCGCCATCTTGCTGGTGTTCATCATGCTGGCGTTTCAGTTCGGCTCGGTCGCGCTGCCGCTGCTGATCTTCCTGACGCAACCGCTGTCGCTGGTGAGCGGCCTGTTCGCTCTGTGGCTGACGAACACGCCGCTGAACGTGTCGAGCTACATGGGCGCGATCCTGCTGATCGGCCTGGACATGAAGAACGGCATCTTGCTGGTCGAGTACATCCAGCAGCTCCGAGCCGAGGGCATGGAGCTGCGGCCGGCGCTGCTGCTGGCGGGCGCACACGCTTCCGGCCGATCTTGATGACGAGCCTGGCCGCGATCCTCGGACTGTTCCCCCTGGCTCTCGGCATCGGTCCGGGAGCGCAGATGCAGCAGCCGTTGGCGATCATGGTCATCGGCGGGCTGACGGCCAACATGCTGTTCACGCGCATGGTGATCCCGGTCGGTTACCTGGTGCTGGAGAGACGCAAGCCTGCCCAGGCGACGACGGTAAAGGAAGTGCCGATCGCGCCAGTCCCTGTTGTCGTCGCGGCCGAGAAAGCGACTCAACCGGGAGTGGTCCCAGCGACATGAAGAGGAACGCGCATGGGCCGCTTGCGGCCTAGCAGTTGCATGGCCGCTAACCTGGATTGCGCACCGTCCCATACAAGCCTGACGCGCAAGCGAAGAGCAGGCAGGTATTTACCTTCGCTTGCGCGTCAGGCTGGTGTGAACAGTGCGCCCACCATTTCGCTGGGTCGTGCTCAATTCAGGCTAAGCCGCAAGCGGCACAGCGACGCCGTACAGACCTCTTGGGAATGGACGGCGTCGCTGTGTTTGACGGTGGAGGTCAGTAAGCCTAACCTGCTGCCAGCCCGGTTACCAAGTTGAAGAACTGGTTGCCAGCCTCGATGCCTCGCGGATCTGGCGCAGTGGGAGTGTCCCATGGGCGAAACTGAGCACCTGGGGCGACGTCGCCGGCAGGTTCTGTTGCAGTAACGTCTGGAAGTCCAGTTGGATCGCACTCACACGGAATGCGAAGCTGCTGAAGTACGCCGAATTGCCGAACACCGCCCCGAGCGTCGCTTCTTCCGAGTCGCCAGCCGCCAGCAGTGCCGCCGCCTGATTGAGCTGAGCCGCGCCGGGCGCGGTGACCCCGGGGATCAACCCATCCGTGGCGTAGCGTTGGATCGTTTGCGTGTCGAACATATTCTCGATGTCAGCTACTACCGCCAGATTTCCCTGGTTCGCCAGAATAAACGCTTCGAGTTGGAATTGCGGCGAATCATCCGCGGGAGCCGTCATCGGGCCATCGATCGTGTTGAATAGCGCCCGGAGATAGAAGGTCTGTGGGGTCGTCAACGGAACCTGTCCCCCACCCCCCTTTCCTCCTGTGTTAATGACCAGGGGCTTGCCGTTGAATGGTGGCTGCGCTTCTCCAAACCCGTTGAACTGTTGCGATGCGACGACACTGTTCGGCCCGGTTCCGTCGGATTCCGTGATGATAAATGACGTGGTGCTGATGCGCCGTTGGGGGGTTGGGAGTAAGCGGCGAGTTGACCGTGAGCGTGGCCGTGTCATTCCCAGAGCCGCCGGCCGTCACATTGACCGGTCCGAACACATTCGTTGCGGGTATGTTCGCCGGTGGAGGATTTACGTTAATCGCGAAACTGGTCACGCCGATCGGCCCAGTGGTCACTCCATACAGATTCAGCGCCGAACCAACCAGCGGCGCCGGGTTGGTGGCGTTGTCCGTGATGGTGTTCGGAGAAGCCGTGGTTCCGTTCAGTCCCTCTGCGACGACGTTTGTTGCCGCGTCGGGCGCAATGGAATCGACCGTGAAGGTGTTGGTGCCCGCCGAGGAGCCGATCGCGTACACGGATTGCATGCCCGTGTAGACGACTGGTGCAGTGCCGGTCTCGGTGCCGTTCGCTGCGGTGACGATCTCGTCTATCGAGTTGCTCGTGACGATGTAGCTTTGAGTGCTGGTGCTCGGATTGGGATTGGCCTCGTCGGTATCGAACAGATTGTTCGTGGCGGCCAACCCCACGACATCCTCCTGGTTAGTGGAGATCGTGGGGTTGAACGTCGGACTGACGATAAAGTTGGCGGTGCCGGTTCCCGCGAACGCGCTGAAGAGCGATTGCGCGGAGGACACCAGAGCGGTGCCGACGACCATAACCGTCGTGGTGCCGCTGGGGTTCTCGAAGTTGCCATAGAAGATGCTCTCCCCGTTGGGCGTCACTACCGTGGCGGTCGGCGATACGATGGTCAACGCGGGACCGGCCTGCAGGATAGCATTGCCGTTGGACACGACCACACTGGCAGATCCGATGACCGACAGCGTGCCGCTCGCCGACAGTTCCGTATGGGTATTGGACATCACGTTGGCGTTGATGGTCAGCGAGCTGTTGCCTAGATTCGGCGCCGCGGTCAGGGCCATGAGGAACACCTCATCGGTCGCGCTGTTGACGTTGCCGTTGACCACGAGGCTGCCGCCCTCTTCGGAGATCGTCACGATGCCATTCGTGCCCATATTGTTGATCCCGCTTGCGGGGATCGTCAATGTCAAGGCCAGTCCCCCGGCGTTGTCGTTGAGGAAGATTGGGCCGCTCGTGGTGTTGACGGCGGTGAAGCTGCCGACCAGGTTCAGGGCGTTCGCGGCACCGAGTAACGAGGTGCCGATGGCCGAGTTGGTGCTCAGCAATCCCTCGGTGTTGATCAGGCCAACGCCCGTCTCGCTCACGGCCCCACTGGCCGTAAGAGTCAGCGGTCCGGCGCTATTCATGAAGGGGGCAGTGACAACCAAGCCCGAAATCGTCTCGTTCCCAGTGTTGGTCACGGTAGCGCCGCCGCCGCCCGTTTCCACAACCCCGGTGATGTTCAGAGTCGCGGCGGTGTTGATGAGTTGAATGCCGGTGAGGCCCGAGTTGGTGGGATTGTTTGTGGCATTGAAGCTGCCGACCGTGTTGCTGCCGTTCAGGGTCGTGCCGCCGACGGACGTCGTGGTGAGCAGACCCGTGGAGCCGAACGAGCCGCCGGTCTCCGTGATACTGCCGGACGAGTTCGCGGTGATGGCGCCCGTTGTGCTGGTAACCGCGGCGTTGACGGCCAGATTGTTGCCGGCTCCGGTGTTGGCCAGCAGCACGGTGCCCGAGACCGCCTGCGGTCACCACGGCACCGATCGTTTCCGCGCCGTTGGTGGCGGTCAAGCTGATATTGCCGTTGGCGGCGGCGGTCGTGGTGATGGCGCCGGTGGTGGCCAGGTTGCCTGTGTTGGTGACGCTGACCGTGGATCCCGCCGCGGCGCCGTTCTGAGCGATGCCGGTGATGGTCAGCGTTGTCGCCGTGTTGGTCAGATTGACGGCGCCGCTGGTCGTGTTAATCGCATTGAAGCTGGCGACCGTGTTCGCGCTGCCCAGATTCGTGCCGCCGGCAGACATAGTGGTGAGCCGGCCCGTGGTGCTGAACAAGCCGCCGGCGGTCTCGATGATAGGACCTCCCACGCCGGTAACCATGATATTGCCGCTTGTGGATGTAACCTGGGCCGAGTTCGCCAAACTCACGGCCGTACTTCCGGCTCCCGGCGTGCCGGTGAGAGTGATAGTCCCTGTCGCCGACATGACGGCCGTCCCCGCGTCGGTAATCTCCACGCCGAGGTCGTTTGTACCGGTGCCGCCCGTGCCGCTGAAGCTGATGGTAGCGGTGCCCGTCGCCGTCACTTGCCCACCGTGGTCGATCAGTATCCCGAACTCGTTCATGGCTCCGGCTATGCCGCCGCCGGTGCCGTTGATCTGGACCGCGGTCGCCGAAGTCACCAGCCCAGCACCACCGGTGCCGTCCACCACGACTCCGAAGTCGGCGTTGGTGCCCATGCCGCCGGTGCCGGTGATGGTGACGCCGCCGGTCGCATTGACCTGCCCGCCTCCGGCCACGTCCACACCGATGTTTACGGAACTCGTGCCGTTGCCGCCGCCGTTGCCGGTGATCTGTACGGTAGTGGCGGAGGTCACCGCGGTGTTGGTTCCCCCGATATCGACACCGAACTCATTGCCGACGCCCTGGCCGCCGGTGCCGTTGATGATGACGGCCGCGCTGCCGTTTGCAACTACCTGGCGCCGCCGCTGAGAATCACGCCGACGTCGAAACTGGTTGGCGATGCTGACCCGGTGCCGCCCTGACCGGTGAGCGTGATAAGCCCACTCGCCGACTCCACGATCGTGTTGGCGTTCGTGATGCCGATACCGAAGTTATTCGAGGTCCCCTGGCCGCCGGTGCCTTCCAGGCTGACGGTTCCCGTGCCGGCCGCCTGAACTGTGGCGCCGTTCTGGATAAAGATACCGTCGTGCCCACTCGTGGCAGCATCGTTGCCGCCAACGCCTTGCAGCAGGATGTTTCCGGACCCGGTCGTCTTGATTGTGGCCGCGTTGACGTCGATGCCGATAAAGTTGCCGCTGGCGGGAGCGCCCTGGTTGGCCTGAATCGTCAGGTTCCCGTTGGCCGTGGTGACGCTGGCGTCCACGAAGACATTCACGGACGCAACCAGCAAGACACTACCCGCACCGGTCGCGCTCACACCACCCGAGACGACCAGGGCACCCGTGTTGTGAATGTTCACGTTCCCGCCGCCGCTTTCGCTGATCCCGGTTACGGTGAGCGTCGTGGCGGTATTGGTTAAGCTGACGTCGCCGCTGGTCGTGTTGGTCGCATTGAAGCTGGCGACCGTGTTCGCGCCGCCGAGAGTGGTGCCGCCGACGGACATGGTGGTCAACCGGCCCGTCGTTCCGAATTTGCCGCCGGTCTCGGAGATCGTGCCCGCTGAATTCGCGGTGATGGCGCCCGAGGTGCTAGTCACTGCGGCGTTGACGGCCAGGTTGTTGCCGGCTCCCGTGTTGGTTAGCATCACGGTGCCCGAGCCGCCTGCGGTCACCGCAGCGCCGATCGTTTCGGCGCCATTCGTGGCGGTTAAGCTGATGGTGCCGTTGGCCGCGGCGGTCGTGGTGATGGCACCCGTGGTGGACAGGTTGCCGGTGTTGGTGACGCTGACATTGGATCCCGCCGCGGTGCCGTTCTGAGCGATGCCGATGACGGTTAGTGTTGCGGTAGTGTCGGTCAGGGTGACCGCGCCGCTGGTTGTGTTGGTGGCTTGGAAGCTCGTAACCGTGTTGCCGGTGCCCGACAGCGTCGTCCCGGTCGCCGAGTTGGTCGTCAGCGGGGCTTGCCGTTCACAGCGCTGTCCCAAGCTCGGTAATGTTCGCGCCGGTGGAGGTGATGTCGATGGTGCCGGTAGCGGACAGGACGTTCACGGTGATGGTGCTTGGTGCCATCAGGGTGATGTCGGCGCCGGAGACTGTGCCGTCGAGGCTCAACTGGGCGTTGGGATCGGCGGTGCCATTGCCGTTGCCGGCAATGAGGCTGGCCGTCCCGGAGTCGGACTTCACGGTGCTGCCGGTTACGAGATCGATATCGGCGGCAGCACTGAAGTCCACGTCGCCGCCGGTCGATTCGACCGTGACCCCGCCATTGACCGTGATGACGCCATCGACGGTAGCGGGCGCATTGGTCGTGGTGGCGGTGATGGTCCCCGCGCTGGTGGTGTTCACGGCGAAGGTGATCGGGCTGCCGGCGCTGAGGGACGTGGACGTCGTGGGCACTCCATCGTTCACCGAGGTGTTGACACCATCCACGGCGGCGATGGTCAGCGCTCCGGCGCTGCTGAATCTGCACGGCGCCCGAGGTGGCGTTGTTGAAGGCGACATTGATGGGACCGACCACGTCGATGGCGCCCGCGTCGCCGATGCCGGCGTCGGCCTGGAGGGCGAGTTTGGCCACGGTGATCGACCCGCTGTTCTCCACGATGGAACCGCCTGAGCCGGTGGCGATCAGGTCGATGGTGTTGTAGCCGGCATGGGTGGTGATGTTCCCGTCGATGCTGATGGCCCCGGTCTGGGACGAACTGCCGACACGCACGACGGCAGCCGTGATGTTGCTGAAGTCGGTGTCGTCCAGGCCGAGCGTTCCGGGACCGTTGGCACCCCCGATGGAAATCGAATTGCTTGCGGTGAAAGGCGTCAGGGTGACGATGCCGGCGGTGGTGGAACCGGTCGATACCTGCTGCGTGAGGTCCATGGCGTCGGCGGAGAGGTTGATGTTGCTGCCGATGGTTGTGATGCCGGTGTCGCCATCCACGACGCCGACGGTCAGCGTATTGGTGCCGTTATTGAACGTAAATGCACCCGTGGTGCTGGCGGCGAGGGTGGTCACGTGGTTGGCGCTGCCGAGCGTCACTGGCCCGGTCGAATCGACGGCGAGATCGGTCACCGTCAGCGAGCCAGCCGGCGCTTCGGTGATGGTGCTGCCATTGATGAGCGTCAGCGTATTCCAGGTCGCCGGGTTGGTGATCGCGGCACTGACGTTGATAGTGCCGGCGATGTTGCTGCCGATGCGCAGAATGCCGGCGGTCACTTCGTTGAGGTCACTCTGCGCCAGGCCGAGATTGCCGGTACTGGGGTTAGTGCCCAGGTCGATGTTGCGCCCGGTGGTCACCGGCTGCAGTGTGACGATGCCTGTACCGGCGTCGATCGAGTCGTCGATGACCATGATATCGGCGCTGATCGTGATGTTCCCATTGCCGCCAGCGACGTTGGAGAACACACCGCCGCCTGCCCCCGAGTTGTTCGTAAACGTGTCGCCGGCGCCGGTCGTCAGCGTAATGCTCCCGCCGGACGTGGCGATCAGCGCGCCTTGAGTCGTCGTGGCCTGGAGCGAGATGTTTCGCCCCGCGGACACCGTGAGGCTGCCCGGTTGTCCGGACGCGATGCCGACTTGTGCCCCGTTGTCGATGATCACGTCCCGACCGGCCGTTAGCGTGGCAACGCCGCTTCCGGCGTTGATCGTGTCGGTGCCCGTTGCCGATCCGACGAGGATGTCTTGACCGGCCTGTACGGTGGCGTTCACTCCGCCGACGATCCCTGTGCTGGTGGGACCAGCGTCCACCACAACGTTTGAGGTTGCCCCGGTCGCCGTGACCGTGACGCTGCCGTTGACACTGAAAATGCTGTCGCCTGACGTTAGAAGATTCACGGTTCCGGCGTTAGTCAGGACAATGTCACCCGAGGCACCGGTGTCCTCCACGCCGTCCGTGCCCTCGATGTTGAGCGTTATCGGTGTGGTGACGCCGTTGTCGATGAAGATGCCGCCGGTGCTGGTGTCGGCTCCCAGGATGCTGACCTGGGTCTGCAGCGCGCCGACGCCGCCGTCGAGGACGACGCCGATGCCGGTGCCGGCCGACAGCTGCAGGGTGTCCGCCGTGATGTTTACGGTCGGCGCTGTGCCATCGAGGATGGCACCGTTCGTCGAGGTGATGCTGATGGTACCGGTAGCGCTCAGGACGCCCAGGGTGATGTTGGTCGGCGCGCTGAGGGTGATGTTGACGCCGTTGATCGTGCCGTCGAGGTTCAGCTGGGCGTTGGCATCGGTCCCGCCGGCGTCGGCGATGAGGCTGACCGTGCCCATGTCGGACGTGACGATGCTGCCGGCCGCGAGATCGATGTCGGCGCCGGCGTTGAAGTCCACGTCGCCGCCGGTCGATTCGACCGTGACGCCGGTATCGACCGTGATGACGCCGTCGGTTGTGGTGGGCGTATTGGTCGTGTCGGCCGTGATCGTGCCGGTGCTGGTGGTGTTCACCGCGAAGGTCATCGGGCTGGCGGCGCTGAGGGTCGTGGTCGTGCCGGTGTTCGAGGAGGTGGTGATGGTGTTCACGGCGGCGATTGTTAGTGCCCCCGTGTTGCTGATGTCCACCGCCCCGCCCGTGTTGCTGAAAGCCAGGTTGGAAACGATCGTGTCCAGGCTGATGCCGTTGCCCGTTTGGATGGCAAGGTTGGTGGCGGTGATGGTATCGGTCGCGCCGTTGTCCATGGCCTCCCCGAGACTGGCGTCGAGGTACAGGGTCGGCACATTCGCCGGGTTCAGCGTCACCGCGGAGGTGACCACGATATTCTGGCTCGCGGTGACGCGGAGATCTCCGGCGGTGATCGTGTTCAACTCACCTTGGTCAAGATTCAGGCTGCCTGCGCCGCCCCCCGTGCCGAGGTCGATGTCCACCCCCACCGTGTTGACACGCAGGTTGACCTCCCCCCCGTTGATCGCTGTGATGCTGCTGCCGGGCTGAAGGTCTTCATGGTCGGACCGGAACGTGACACCTGCGCCGGTGATGGAAGAGGCATTGGTGATCGTGAAGGTCCCGGCGAACAGGCTGACGGAGCCGCCCGCGGTCACCGCCGCACCGATCGTTTCGTTACCGTCCGTCGCGGCCAAGCTGATGTTGCCGTTGGCTGCGGCCGTCGTGGTGATGGCGCCGAAGGTGGTCAAGTCGCCTGTGCTGGTGACGCTGACATCGTCTCCCGCCGTCGTACCGTTCTGAGCGATGCCGCTGATAGCCAGCGCGGTGGTGTTAGAGAAGCTAATGGCGCCGCCCGTGTTGTCGAGGTCGGTGAAATTACCGACCACATTGGCGCCATTCATGGAGACGCCCGCCGAATTCTCGATCAAAAGCGGCGCCGAGTTATCGATCAGGCCCGCGCCCGTCTCGCTGATGGCCCCCGTGGCCGAGAGAGTAACTTGGACGCCGGTGGTGCTGACGCTGCCCGTGATGTTCACAGCGCCGGTGTTCGTAATGTCCACCTCACCGCCGCCGGTTTGGTTGATGCCGGTGACAACCAGCGTCGCGGCGGTATTACTGAAGTCGAAGTCTTGGAGGCCGCCGTCGGTGGCATTGATACTACCGACGGTGTTGGCACCTTCGAGGGTGGTCTCGCCGACCGAACTGGTGGTAAGCACGCCGGTGGTCCCAAACGAGCCACCATTGGCGTCGATGGAGCCTGACGCCGTTAGTGTGATGGCACCGCCGCCCGTGGCGTTCACCGCGGCGTCATTGACGATGTTGCCGGTGGCCGTGTTCCCCTGGGTGGTATCTACGCTGATGCTGCCCGAGGAAATGGTGCCCGTAGCGAAGGTGACGTCGTTCTCACCAGCTCCGGCAATGGAATTGTCGATGGCGATCGACGCGGAAAGATCGCCGGCCGCGTTGAAGGTGATCGTCGCCGTCCCATTGCCGCCGCCGCTGGCCGCGGTGCTGCCGGTTTGCGTCCAGGTGTCGGTTCCGGGCCCGGACAAAGTGAAGGCAACCGTATTCGCGGATGGGTTGGAAACGGTCACGCTCTCATTCGTGTTCAGCTGAATCACGAGAGCGGTGCCGTTGCCACTCCAGGAATAGTTGGCGGGCACCAACCGATCCTCCAGCTGCTCTAACCGCGGAACGATAGCGTTCCGGCGCGACAGGGGGCGGTGCGGTGTGCGTTTCCGCGAAGTCTTCTTGGAATCCCAAACCAGAAGGTGCTTGAACCAGGTAGAGAGCGGCATGGTGATTTTCTTTCCTGTTGCGAAGTCTGGGGGGGCTGATCGTTCACCGACACTCGTGGGCGCTGCGCAACGGCATTGCAGCTGGGGTCGCTCTCGGGGAGAAACGACACCGGAACTTGACCGGTCGTCCGAACCGCGTCCTGGTAATTCGGGATGGTCTTTTGGTATCGGCCGTCCGCTGCGATCCTGTCGAACGGTTACCGAGCGGCGCTTCCTCTCCCGTGCTCGGGCACCGCGGCTGAAACAGCCGTGGCATCCTTGCATCTGCATCGCCGATCGGTTTTCAGGGGAGTGGGGGCGAGCGTCCTGCGTTCCGTCTGCTCATCGGACTCGTCTGCGAGTCTCGATCCCGGACTATTCTGCCGGACCGGAGCACGATTGCAAGGGAAAAAAAACTGATTGATAGGAAATATAGGCAATCTGGGTGGTAGGTCAGTCAATCTGGGCAAGGAGTTGGCATCGCTTTTTTCCTGTTTTAATGCGGTCTGTGGCTCGTTTCGGGATTGCTGAGGAGAGCGGCAAAAACTGTTTTTTATCTGTTGCTCGACTGCGGTGATTACACCGCCTGGACAGGAGATGGGCATGGTTCAAAGGCGGGCAGCACCGTGGTAGGACGGATTTGCAATCCGTCCGCGATCACCCGGACGGATTGCAAATCCGTCCTACCACGGTGCTGCCCGCCTTTCAACCATGCCAGTTGCGCAGCCGGCATTTCATCCGAACAACCGTTGCGAGACCTTGCCGGTCGTGACGACTTTGCCGGATTTGGCTGCGCGCTGGCAGGGAAGGGACAGACCGAGAGACGTTCTTTTGCGCCTGTGTTGCGGATTTTGTCGATTAACCCACGGGCAAGGAAGTCCGTCGCGATCCACAAATGCCTCAAATGCTGTCCTGGTGGTGCGGGCAGCGGCTTCGAGAGCCGAGGCGAGGCTACCCCTCATACTCTTCAAGGAAGAAGTGATATGATCCGCAAACCTTTCCTGGTTTCTCTGAGCGTGGCCCTCCTCGGAGCTGGCCTCGCCTTTGCGCAGCCGGCCGTGTTACCCGATTCAATCCCGAATCTGGATCCGAACAAGAACAAGCCGCCTACCGTGCCGGCGCCGGTCGCTTCGGCCAATCCCACCCTGCCAGCCAATTGCGGCGGTCCCTGTGCAGAATGCCCGCGCCTGACCGTTCAGACTGAATACATGTTGTGGTGGCTCAAGGCGGCGCCGACGCCTCCGCTGTTGACTACTTCCAGCAACCCGACTGACCTCGGAGTCATCGGCAATCCAACGACCACCACGCTGTTCGGGGGAGGCGACACGAACTACGGTTCATTCTCCGGCGTTCGCCTCCTCGCCGACTACCGCATCACCGACGTCTGGAGCTTACAGGCCGGCGGCTTCCTCCTGGCCGAGCAAAGCCAGAACCGTTCGATCTCTTCCACCGCCAACCCGACTCTCGCCATCCCCTTTGTGGACGCGGGAGTCGGCACCGCGGATGCCAATCTCCTGGCCTCGCCGAACTCGCTCATGGGAACGGCCGCGGTGCATCTCGATGCCCGCCTTTGGGGCCTCGAGGCCAACTCGGTCGCCCTGCTGCTCGACCGCGGCAACTGGCGGATCGACGCCATCACCGGCTTGCGCTACGCCAACCTGAGCGAACGGCTCGATCTGGGGACCACCTCCACCAGCATCTCGCCAAACCCTGGCATCTTTGCGGGGACCGGGGTCGCTCCAGGCACCACGTTCACCGGGTTCGATCAGTTCGGTACGCGCAATGCCTTCTATGGTGCGCAAGTCGGCCTGGAGGCTGAGTGGCACCAGAGACTTCTTGTCGGTGAGTGCCTACGCCAAGCTCGGACTCGGTGTGACCCAGGAACGCTCGTCGATCAAGGGCGGCACATCGTTCGTTTCGCCGGACGGGACGACCGGCAGCGCCGTCGGCGAGACGTTGGCGCTTTCCTCTAACGTCGGCACGCTTACCGACCAGCAATTCACGGTTCTCCCCGAGGTCGGCTTCAACATCGCTCTGCAGCTGACCACCCACATCAGCCTCTTCGGTGGATACCAGTTCACCTACTGGAGCGACGTGGTGCGTCCCGGCGACCAGATCGATCGGAACGTGAACGCCAACCTGATTCCGGTGAAGTCGGACGGCACCAACCTCGGTCCGCAGTCGCCGGCGGCCGTCCTGAATCACACCGATTTCTGGGCAGACGGCTTCAGCGCGGGTCTCAAGTTCGAGTGGTAACCGGTCGAGGTGGATCGCGCGAAGGGGACGGACCGCGGACGCTTGACCCCGTACTTCACGGGGAAAGCGCCCGCGGTCCTTCCCCTTTCCACATTTCCGGAATAGCTCGCACAATCAAAAATCTCTCCTCAATTCGATTGCGTTCGCAAACTCGTCGTTGTACCATAGACATTGCGATGTATCGCCCCGGAGGGTATTGTGGGGAGAGAAAACAGGGGGGCCTGGGATTTGGCCCCAGTGTCTGGGTGATGACAGCCCCGGCACGATGCACGTGAGGATGCATCATGGCCCAGTTGGTCGAACCTTCCAGTCATACCAGCAATAGACGGCACGTTCAGGACATCGTCGCTCGGTTTACCGAAACCTGGCGGGCGGCCGATCCCCTGATCGAGTCGATCGATCTCCTTGCGTTCCTACCTTCCCCCAAAGACCCACTTCGAATAGCCGTTCTGTCCGAGCTGATCGCCGTCGATCTCGACATGCGCTACGCCCGGAACCAGTTGATCGACCTAGAGCATTACCTGCTGAAATTCCCAGAGTTGGGAACCCCCTCTACCGTATCCCCGGACCTCATCTACGAGGAATATGCTGCCCGGCAGCGCCAGGTGCTTCATTCCTTCACTGGAGGAGTACCGCCGCCGCTTCCCGAACCAGTTCGAGCACTTCAAGAAGCTCATCGAGGACGATGCGACACCCACGGTCGGCTCCGAGAAAAGCCTGCCGTTTATCAGCGGAACCGGCAGTTCCCCCCCAGCAAATCAGCCCCACAGGAGGTCGCACCCACGCCATCCAAGCGCGACAGCGAACGCGTGGACTCCGGCAGCACTCCCCCGTTTAGCGTTCCCAAACACCTGGAACGCACGGTGGTGCGGAATGACCTGATCGGGGTGCAACCCATCTCGGGTCCCGAAGATTTTCTCGAACGGATGGGTTATCACCTGTTCGAAAAGCTGGGCGCGGGTGGTGTCGGTGAAGTCCGTCGAGCCGAAGCTCCGGGTGGAGTCGAGGTGGCCGTCAAGATCATCCGCCGGCCGACCGGCAACCAGGTCATGGCCAACCGCGAGCTGGAAGCTCTGGAATTGATCAAACGGCTGCGCCACCCCTATCTGCTTCAGACGCAAGCCTACTGGCCGCTGGACGACTCGCTGGTCATCGTCATGGACCTGGCGGATGAAACGCTCAGCACCGTGAAGAGTCTACCGCAAGATGAACTGCTGACGATCTTCTCGGAGGCGGCCGAGGCCATCGACTTCCTGCACGAGAAGAACATCCAGCACCGCGACATCAAGCCCAGCAACATTCTCTTGCTCAAGGGTCACGCCAAAGTCGCGGACTTCGGGCTAGCTCGGATGCTGAAGACCGACGACCAGGCCACCATGGCCGGCGCCGGCACCCCGGCCTACATCGCACCGGAAGTGCTCAGCGGGACCTTCAGCAAACATAGCGACCAGTTCAGTCTGGCGCTGTCTTATGCCGAATTGCGCCGCGGCGCAGAAGGTCTATCCGGATCGCGGGCCGAACATGCTCGCCTTCATGAACGACCGGACATCCGGGACGCCGATGTTGTCCGGGTTACCGCTCGCGGAACAAAAAGTGCTGCTGAAGGCGATGAGCACGACCCCCGATGCACGCTACCCGAGTTGCGTGGCATTCACGTCTGCGCTCAGGGAAGTGCTGAAGCCGACGCGGGATACCGCTCCACGACCTTCCATCCGTTGGCCGTATGCGGCGGTGACGGCACTGACGTTGATCGTGTCGCTGCTGATCCTGTGGATCAAGCCGGTGCGCGACTTCGTGTTCGGTGCGGCCCCAGCCGAACGGACGCCGGGCACAGATCTGGGAACGCCAAAAGCTATCCCGGAACGAGAGGCCGATTGGTGGCCCAAGGACGCCGCGAAGGCGGACGATGCGAATGTAGTCACCATCGGCGCGAAGAAGTATTACGACTGCATCGTGAAAACGACTCCGAATGGAAAAAAAGTTCGATTCCGGCTGATCGCGAAAGCGAATCGAGATGATCCCTCCACCTTCTACATGATGGAAGATAAGGTTTCTAACGACCTTTTTGCTGAGGCGGTCGAGAATCAGGAGTTTCAGACATTCATCGATGGTTTCAGAAACTCGAAAGATTACGACTGGGTTGTATCGAGTGAGAAGGAAAAAGATCGCTGGAAAAAGGGCGCGTGGTATGAAGGATTAGACTTGCGAATTGAAGGACATGATCGATGGCCGGTATTTCGGGTAACAGTGACGGAGGCCTATTGTTTCGCCGCTTGGCTCGGTGGTCGACTACCTACGGCCCACGAGTGGGACAAGGCAAGCGGTAAGTTGGATGGTAAGACAGCACCATTCGATGGCCCAGGCGATCCACGCCCTGGCGAGGTAGCATTCGGCGGGCAACCCATGCCTGTCGGGGAGGCGCCACGCGATCATAATCCTTTTTCACACTGCAATGACATGTCTGGGAACGGTCTCGAGTGGACATGTACCACCGGGGAAGGCGACCCGGTTCCCATCAAGTCCCCGAAACCAGAATACTATGTGATCTTCAAAGGCGGGAAATATTCCAACAAGACGCCACTGCGTTTCGACAATCTTGATCCGCCGGATCGCGTGTATTATAAGGACGCGCATCCCGAGATTAGCTTTCGCGTAGTACTGCTCTTACCATGATGCAACCCGGAATGCGGATTGTGGATATTGTGTCCGCTTGCCTCCAGTACTTTCCTTTTCGATCTCGGTCTTCTCGCGGTGCAATTAGATTGAAGAGTAAACGGTTATAACGAGCCCCGATCGTCGGGGAGCGTTGGCCGCAGCGCTCCCTAACGGTCGCCTCGTTACGCCTCATTGAACGAGCCGCTACCGTTAGGGAACACTACGTCTAACGCTCCCTGACGGTCGCGGCTCGGGAAAAACTCAGCCTTACAGTTTAGCGCGAAGTCCGCCCCCAGTAATAGTTCAACTGTAGCTGGAACTCCCAGTCGTAGGTCTTGTCGGCTCCACCGCGTAACGGGAAGGAGACGCCGGTGGCAACCGTCAACTGGTTGTTGATCTCAAACGTGGTGCCGACCGTCATATCGATAATGTCCAGGCGGTTGTTCAGGTTGCCAACCTGCGAGGGCGTCGGTACTCCCAGCACACCATTTGCGGGGCCGGTAAAGGTCGACGGCAGCACGACTCCGTAGGCCTTGGCGATGTTCGGATTCGAGTTGGTATCCTGCGGTAGCGTGATGACGTTCGCGTTGTCCAGCGTGGACGTGTAGTGCAATTCGACCGTTGCAGCCAAACCGGTCAGCCACGAATCGGATCGCGAATCAACCAGTAACCCGAACCCATGTCGACGTGCAACAGCGTCTGCTCGCGGATCGAGGTGTTCACCGTGAAGGGGCTGCTCAGCGTATTGCTGCCCAGTCCACCTGCCGGGAGACTGGTCCCGTTATTGAGAGGGTTGTTGGAAAGCGCGAGGGTCGGAACCATCTGCGGGGTACTGACCGAATAGGACAAGCCGCTGCTGTTCAATGGGCATTCAACCTGCACAAAGCCCTGCGTGAAGAAACGTTCCGTCGGCACCGCCAAGAACGCAAGGAACGGTGAGGCCGTGAACGTCTCGTCCTTGATGTGGAACTCGCGGAGCCGTTGGATTTCGGCGTTGTTAAAGTCCTGGTTCCCGAGATAGTCGGTCACGCTTACATCGGTATTCGGGCCGGTCGGCAATCCCATGGCCATGCCGCCGGAGAGCAGGAAATGCTCATTCTTCAGAAGCACGCCCTTGAAGATCAACGTCATGTCTCCGAACTGCGTTGAGGTACTACCCAAGGTTTGCGCCGCATCCGTGACGACGTTGAAGGCCTCAAGCTGAGCGCCGCCCGTTGCGTTGGAGGGGGCTATCGCCTGACCGGTTTGCACTGAAACAGCATTGACCGGAGGACCGTTGATCGTGCCGTAATTCAAGTTGAGGTTGTTCGAAAGGGTGTTGCTGAACGGCACGCGCAATTCCACGGAGGCCATTCCGTTGAAGAACGTCTTCTCGCCGCCGAACGTGAACTCGTTGACGTTGTAGGACTTAGACGTGGTCAACGCCTCAGTGCCCAGGATGGCCGGGGCGGGCACTACTACGCCGCTCAAGCCCGTCACCGAGACGGCGTTGTCAAAGAAGTTGTAACGGAAATAGACGCGGTCCGCCGGCACCGGGCTTTCATTCTCGGCGATCTTCGGATTGACGACGCTCGTCGCACCCAGGCCGTTGACGAACACCGGCCCCGAGGCGCGGTTCACGAAGAACGACACCGATTTGCCGGCACCGAGCAAATCGCCCATGATGTTGGCCGCACGGAAGGTTCCACCAGGCCCTACACCGCCCGGTCCGCCAGGCGACTGCACATCGGGCACGGTTTGCCCCGGACTAAGGTTTATGGACCCATCCATGCTCGACGACGCGGTATCGCCAGGACAAGGCATTCGGAACAGCGAGGTGTAAGGCCCCTGGAACAGCGAGAGGCAAGACGAACCACGGCAGTCCGTCGGCACAGGGACAGTCTGGGTGCAGGCAACGGGAGCTTCCTGACCTGCGGCTTTCGAGATCACTGCGGTCAGGGCCACTCCACACAGCAGCGCCGAATCGTCCGGCGCACGGGACGGTCGGAGAGCATGTCATCCTCCTTGATCAACGGATCGGGGAACGATGCGCACAGACCGATTCCTTCGGTCCGAGCGACTCGTACAACGAGAGGAGTGAATCACTCCTTGCTGACTGTATCGACGAAATGGGATAAAGGGCGGAAAGAGAACTTTCGCATTGAATGCAATGTGACGGTAAGAGATTAGCGAAAGGTACGGATCGGCAGGAGGGGCAAGGTGGGAAAGCGACAAGGTGACCGAAAACAGGTTCAGATCACCTTGTCGCCTGGTAGTCGATCAACGGCTCTTGCCCGCAGTAAACTGGCGCAAGTCCACTGTAATCTTGTCATCGACTCGCACCACCTGTTGGTCTATTAAGAGCTGATAGCCTGCTTTTATTTTGCTCTCCAGCATTCCCAGATTCACGGAATCGCGCCATTTTTCTTCCCAGGCTTTTAGAAGTCTGGGAGTTCCCTCCGGAGGTTTGGGTCCAAGCCACACGAGACGAAGGAAGCTGATGCGCTGATGTTCCGGAGGCGGTTGAGCGTTGACGCGATCGTGCTTTTCGCGATTGGCGTCTTCCAGTCGGGCCACGTCCTGGGCCACGTCCAGCAACACGAGCTGAGCACCGCGTGTATCGGCAAGCAGTTGGGTCATGAAATCCAGACTGACGGCCGTGTTTTCCTCCGGACCGTCGTGCTGATCGGTTAGAAGGAAATGGTCTTTCTCCGTGATGTGTTCCTGCCCCTGGTAATAGAGCAGAACGAGATCGTTCGAGGTCGCGGGACCCTCACCACCGATGCGTTCGATTTCACGCTTGATCTCTTTCATCGCCTCGATCACGTCGCTTCGCTTGACGTTTCGCGTCAGCGGTCGATAGAGCCGGCCTTCCTTGAATGCCGGCGGGGCGGTGAACTTATTGGAGTCCTTCGGGTCCAATTCCGCACCGAGCACTTGAGTGCCTGGTCCTTCAGTTTGTCACCATCTGCCCCGCCGATGCCGACGATGAGAAGGTGCAGGCGCATGTCCTGGGCCGGTTTCGCGATTCTTCACCAGACACTTGCGCGGCTGCTGGTCATCGATCGGGATACCGGGCAGGTCGAGATAAATTCGATTGTCCTTCGCCCGGTCTAGCAGAATGCTCACCTCAAATTCGCGGCGATTTACCTCGGCCGGAGCCGGGCGCAGGATTACCGGGATTTGCTGAAAGGCGTTGACGTAGACGCAGCAGTCGAACGGCCTCGCGCACCTGCTGATCCTTGGCATCGATCCATTCCACATGCCCAAAGAGCCGGACGCGGCCTGGCACTTCTGGTTCTACGACCATGCGGAATTGGAGATCGAGCTGTGGATTGGGGCGGAAAGGCCCGGCCTTCGGCAGCAGCTGCGATTCCATGCGATCGACAACCAAGCGTACGGGACGCCGCAGATACTGTATCGTCTCCGATTGGACCGCGGTGGATCCATTCTCGTTCACTGCCTCCACGGTCAGGAAATTGACGCCGGGATTGAGGTTGACTTTCGTCGCCACCTCCAGCGAATATTCCGAACCAATCTTCTTGGCCTTCGTCAGGTCATCGCGGTGGACCTGCTCGCGGTCGAGCAGCAAACGGACGCTCTTCAAGGCCGTCGTGGACCGGATCGTGAACCGCACCGGGAACTCCGGCGCGATCGCAACACCGCCGTCCGGGGCCGGAGAGTAGAACTCGATCGTGGCCTTGGGCGGCGGCGGCTCTTGAGTTCCACGAACGGCGTCCGTTCGACCTTACTCGAATCCTCCGAGTTATCGACCCGGACGTTGAAGCGATTGAGTCCCAAGTTTAAGGGAACGTCACGCACAGGTTACTACCCAGCGGCCTTTCATCGTAGGATCTTGCTCCACCACGACCGTGTCGTCCGCACGACGGTCCTGACCGATCGTGATCCCGGTCGGCTTCAAGTCAGGAGGAGACTCGACCGTGACCCGGAGATCCACCATCGGTTTGAGTTCGACCTCGGAAGGGTCAATCTGAGTGATCCGCGGCGGGCGACGATAGTTCACTTGCCGAACAGTCGGAAGAGAAGTCTTCCATTGATTGGCGATCAACAATTCGAGCCGCCTGGGCTGGAGTCCGGGTGACAAGTTCAACGGCAACGTCAGCGGTCCACCCCGCGTCAAACTTTTGCGTGCCTTGCTCCTTCCCGTCCAGCTTCACCACGACGGTGAATGGGCGTGGGTCCTCGCCGTCCGGAATCAGAGCCGCTTTCAGATTGAAGGGGCTTTCGGTGACTTTGAAACCATCGGGGAGATTGTCAATCTGCAGCGCGGGGAGAGGCGGCAGGTAGTTTAGTTTCAGCTCGGTCCAGGGAGACCAATCGCTGTTCTCGGTCTTCGCCCGGAAGGAGACCGTGGTGACTTCCGGTTCCAGCGTCAGTTCCTCGTCGATGGGAACCTCCTTGCCCGGTTTGAATGCGGTCAGCGGCCGTTCCTTCCCCGGTCTTACTTGTATCTGTGCATCCTTGATGATTTCCTTGCTCATCTCGTCGGCTTTGATCCGCCCCTGAATGCGGATCCGGCGCACGGGGACCTCAATCAAATCACTCGAGATCGGCTCCGGCCTGCTCCCCGCGGGGAACAAACGCGTCCAGGTGTCCAGATAAATGCTCGGCACGTTGGGTTGGATGTAGTGGACCCGCAGACGCCAGGTTGCGGTTTCATGAATCTTCAACTCTCCCTCCGCACCCTCGTTGAACGCCTCAACGACGACTACGGAATTCGGTACTCCGGTGGCGACTTTGATCGTATCCTTTATATCCGCTGGGTCTGGCACCGGTCGGAGAGCGTTTTCCAAACCGACGCTGGCAATCACTTTGATGACGCCAGCTCGCGGTGTGGCGGCGGCCTTGACGGGCAAGCGTGGATCGTCGCGCAGGTCGAGATCGTCCTTCAGATCGCCGCCCTTGAAGTAGTACTTGATCCACTCCGCATCGGGCGTGATCGAGGGAGGCGGGGGCAGATAATGGAGAGCGAGCGTTTTCTCGAACGTTTGCGGTTTGGCCCCCTTGAACCGTACGACGGCACGGAACTCGTAAACGCCGCGCTGACTGAAAACCTTCGAGAGGTCTGCTTTCCATTCGTCCTGCTCCGGCGGCTCGAACCGCTGTGCTGGGATGTCCTCGAATGACTCACCTCCGCGTCGGACCTGCCACAAGATCTCGGCACGCTCGACGGGGAACGGCTTGTCAATCGTGAGTCGCAGGGTCGAGTTGACCTTCTGGAGTAGCTTGCGGCCCGCGGTCCCCTGCACCGGAGGGCCGGCTTCCAGGATCTTCAGAGTGAGGGCAAGGCTAAAGGTGTCATCCGGCGGCGGCGGCTTCGGGATGTCATTCAATGCCTCGGTGAGGTTCCCGCCGGACCAGCGCCTGGAGAATGCTCTTCTTCTCGTGATCTTTCTTATACTGACCGAGTTTCGCAAAACTGGTCGGCGCGTCGTCCTTGCCGGTGTTGAAGTGCCAGCCGACATACCCTTCCGCGGCCTCATCGCTGACTTCATAGGGACCAACCGGGTTCCAACCGATCCAGGACGAGTCTTCCGGTTTCGCCGCCCTCTTTACAAAAAGCGTGAACAGCGGCTTGCGCTCATCGACGCCCTGGATGGCTGTAAGCTCCACGTTCTTCTTGTCCCGTATACTCAGCGTCACCTTCTGCCCCGGCTTTACTACGTTGAAGACGCGTTCGTAAAACTCGATCTTCTCCTTGATCGGGACAACCTTCCCGTCTTCCACGATCCCCTCGATGACGTCGCCTTTCTTCAGATCACTGGCTTCATCGACCATCACCACGACGAGTTTGTTGTCCTTCATCTCCACCCCGACTCCGAGCAGGCGGCCCTTGTTGAGCAGGACATCGACGTTGTTCAGCGTCCAAACGCAGACGGTCTGGTCCTCGGAGGTGGAGACGAGCCGTTTGCCATCGGAACTGAAGGCGAGCGAGCGGATGGCGCCGACGTGGGCATTGAAAAAGCGCAGGCGGGCACCGGTGTCGGCGCGGTAGAGGTTGAGGATCGGCTGGCCGTACCAATCGAGAGTCGCCGCCGCCAGCAGCGGAACGTTCTTATCGCCCGCGCTGAAAGTCGGTGCCAGGGCATAGGCGGTAACCGAGCTGCTGGTCCAGACCATGCGAATCGCGCGTTCCTCACCCCGACCTTGCCGCACGAGCAGGAAAGGCCGCGGATCCTCATCGTTGCTGTCCGGCTGTTTGGCGGGCTGACGCACCTTCCAATCGCCAACATCGGCCGCATCCAGTTTCCAATCCTTCCGGTCGGCGGAAAATTTGCGACCGGCGAAGTCGAAGATCACGTCGCCCTCTTCCGGCTCGCGCGGCTGCGCTTCCATCCGCGGCGCGGCTTCGTTGAGCACCAGTCCCTGATCGGCACCCTTCTTGACAAAGGCGGCGCGGCGGAACGTCGTGCCGAAGCTGCGGAGTTCCTGCGGCCTGGAGTTCCCTGCGATCAGGTCCGTTACGGTATGGACCAGCACGCGATTGTGGTCCCCATCGGCGATGGCCAAATAACGGCCGTCCGGCGACGCGGCCAGCAGACGCGGCTGGATGGTGACCGTGCCCAGCGGATAGCGCGCCGCCAACTTCTCTCCGTTTTCCAGATCGAGAAGGACTAACTCCTCTACATCGTCTGAGCTTCCCCTTTCGCCCTGGCGCCGCACGATGACCGCCGCTCCGTCCTTCGTCTTGCCCGGAACGGGGAGCAAGGTCAGCGAGCGCGGGAAGAAGAAAGGTCCCGCCGTTGGGTCGCTCGCCGGTAGCGTGGCTAATTTCTCGACCTTGGCTTCTCGCGGCCGAGCGTCGGTGAACGTCCACGCGCTCAATTGACCGTCCACGCCGCGCATCGAGTCAATGACGAACGCCTGCCGTCCGGGATGATAAAGCGCCGTTCGATTAGAAGCCACATTCTTGTATTGCATCAGATCGTCCGCGGCGACGTCCCAAAACCGGGCGAGGCCATCGTACCAGGCGATGGCAACGAGCACCTGTTTGGGGTCCTTGCCCGTGTGCCGAATTGCCAGACCCGGGCGCGAGCGCGGATCGAAGGAGACCGGCGCCTCTTTTCGCGTGGGAATATCGAGTTTTGCCACCGATTTGGCGTTGGTCACGTCCCAGAGGCGAACCTGCAGCTCAGGCTGTTCGCGGCCCACTGCTACCTTGTGCGCAGTGGAAACGAGCATCGGCGGTTTGCCGTCGAGGTTCGGGGCAAAGGAGAGATTGGTGACGGTTTCACGATGGCCTCGGAGCCCCTTGACCGCCATCGTGTTGACGTCGATGGCGTAAATCATCCCCTCATCCTGAAGCTCTTCCTCGTTCTGCTCGCCGGGAGGGACGAACAACCCGGGCCGGTCGAAATCGGAGCCGCCGCGGAAGATGCTCAAGCCGCCGACGGCAAGCCATTTGCCGTCCGGCGAGACGGCCAGGGCGTTGATGGCGCCGGCACGTCCGGGACCAATCGGCACACGATAGGTCTTGTCGCTAATGACCCATTTCGGCGGTTTATCGTCGTTGAGGGTCCAGACGCGCACCACCTTGTCCACGCCGGCAGCATAGAGTTTCTGGCCGTCCGGACTGAACGCCACGGCGGTGACCAAACTCGTCGGCCCGCCCGACTCCAGACGCAGTATGATGCGTTTATCGACAGGTCGCGGTTTATCGGGTGGTTTTTCCTGAGCCTGAATGTTTGCGAACGTGCTAACCAGTAGGACCAGCGGGGTGAGCGAGCGACGCATCGAGGAGGTTCCTTTTGAACGGGAGGAGGGATGATCGGGCGGCAAGCTCTTCGATAATCGTTGGGCCGTCTCATCGTCTTGACGGGGCGAGCGCCAAGGACATATAACTCTACCACCACTTGGAGTCGAAGGAAAGGTTTACTCCTCAAAATTGTGATTTGACCAGAACTCTTCACCCGCCAGCTCTTCTGACGCGAAGCCACTGTCGCGCCGCTATTCCTGACAGTTCCGCTCGCTGCGCCGTCAGGCCCGGCGTTGGTAGGGGCTCATCTTGTCTTCTTCACGACGGCCCGTAGCAAAGGGACATGAAGACTCTCGACGATTTCCGCGAAACGTACCGCCTGCCGCTGCCCGATCTGATGCTGCGGGCGGCGGAGGTGCATCGGGCGAACCGCGGCTATCGGCGACATCCAGCGCTGTGCCCTGCTCAGCATCAAGACCGGCGGCTGTCCGGAGGATTGCTCGTATTGCAGCCAGAGCGCCCGCTATCAGACGACGGTGCAGGCGGCAGCCGCTGCTGAGCGTCGAGGAGGTGCGCCGGCGAGCCGAGGAGGCGAAAGCAGCGCGGCGCGACGCGGTTTTGCATGGGCGCCGCCTGGCGCGGGCCACGGGACGGGCCGCAGTTCGACCGCGTGCTCGACATGGTGCGCGTCGTCCGCGAACTCGACATGGAGGCATGCGTCACGCTCGGCATGTTGACGCGACGAGCAGGCCCAGCGGCTCGCGGAGGCGGGATTGACGGCGTACAACCATAACCTCGACACCTCGCGCCGCCACTATCCGAACATCGTCTCGACGCACAGCTACGACGATCGGCTCGACACGATCTGCAGCGGTGCAGACAGGCCGGCATCTCCGTCTGCTGCGGCGGCATCCTCGGCATGGGCGAGACGGAGGACGATCGGCTGATGCTGCTGGCGGAGCTGGCGCACCTCGACCCGCCGCCGGAGAGCATGCCGATCAACTGCCTGATGCCGATCCGCGGCACGCCGCTGGCCGAAGCGCCGCCGGTCGATTCGATCGACCTCGTGCGCCTGATCGCCACGGCGCGCATCGCTTTCCCGACAGCGCGGGTTCGGCTCAGTGCCGGCCGCGATCGGATGAGCCGGGAGCTGCAGGTGCTGTGCTTCCTCGCGGGGGCCGATTCGATCTTCTTCGGCGAGAAACTGCTGACCGCGCCGAATCCCGACGCGGATGAGGACGCCGCACTGTTCCGGGCGATGGGACTGGATGCTGCAACAGACGGTATAGTCCGCCCCACCTCCGCCCGGTCGCAAACGGCTGACAAGTCATGAGTCTGCTCGAACGATGGACTGCGGCCCTGGAAGCCCTTCGGGTCGAGGGTGGGTATCGCCGTCTATGCTTCCCCGTGGCATCGACCTCAGTTCCAACGATTACCTCGGCTACAGCGCCAATGCGGTGGGACGGATTTCAAATCCGTCCTACGCCAATGCGGTGGGACGGATTTCAAATCCGTCCTCCGACAATGCGGTGGGACGGATTTCAAATCCGTCCTACGCCGTGGACCTTCCCCACAGTGGGATGGCCTCGCGTCTGCTGCGCGGCCATCATGCGATCTGGGAACAGGTTGAGACGGAGTTGGCTCGGTGGCACGGTGCCGAGAGCGCCTTGATGCTGACCAGCGGCTATGCCGCCAACGAAGGGTTGCTGTCCACGATCATCGAACCGGACGACTGGGTTGCGTCGGACGAACGAAATCATGCCTCGATCATCGACGGCCTGCGTCTGAGCCGGCCGCGGCGCTTCGTCTATCGGCACAACGACCTCGATCAGCTGGAGGAGGGCCTCCGGGCGGAGGCGGCCCGGCGAACGGTATCGCGGGAGTTGTTCGTCGTTACTGAAGCGCTGTACAGCATGGACGGTGATCGCACACCCCTGGCCGAGTTGGCCGAGTTAACGCAACGCTACGAAGCTCATCTGATCGTGGACGAGGCCCATGCGACGGGGTGCTTCGGACCGGCCGGTTCGGGAAGAGTGGACGAGTTGGGATTGCGCGGTAAAGTGCTGGCGACCATTCACACTGGCGGCAAGGCGCTCGGTGTACCGGGGGCATACATCGGTGGTTCGGGCCAGTTGAAGGAGTACCTCGTCAACCGCTGCCGGCAGCTGATCTTTACCACCGCACCGGCGCCGGCGATCGGAGCATGGTGGCAAGAGGCACTGCGGCGCACACAGGCCGACGACGCCGGCCGCCGTTCCCTGTGCGACAACACTGCGCTCTTCCGCTCGGTACTGACTCAGTGCGGTGTTGCGGCACTGGGAAGCGACTATATCGTTCCGATACTCCTCGGCGACGACGCACGTGTGGTCGGCGTGGCAAACCGATTACAGGAGCAAGGGTTCGATATTCGCGCCATTCGGCCGCCAACCGTCCCATCCGGTACGGCCCGGCTACGAGTCTGCATTCATGCGAACCATGAACCGAAGACATTGCAAGATGCTGCCGCGGCGATCGCCGCGGCGATTCGGGCAGGATAGATCGACTCGGCAACACCCCGCATCGGAAACTGATCTGGTATCGAACCGGGGAAATAACTTATAGATTCCTTTCGAGGTTGCTCCGCTCGCGTACCACCGGGTACCGCATTCGAGCGGAGCCGCGTGCCTCGCTGGCGCTCAGGCTCGGATGAGCCGCGGGCGCCTGTTGGAAGAGAGTGTTGAACCAGCAACTTGATCCGCATCCGCCTCGCCTCTGTCGGGTACGAACCACGCTCCCCGAGACGGGTGTCGATATGTCTGCCGCACCATCCGCCCGGATTCATCCGACCGCGCTGATCTCACCCGAGGCTGACTTAGCCGACGACGTGCAGATTGGCGCATATGTCGTGATCGAAGGTCAGGTCCGCCTCGGGGCCGGTTGTGTCGTACGGCCGGGTGCGCACCTGTTCGGCCCGCTGACGATGGGCCTTCGGAATCAGGTTTACAGTCACGCTACCCTCGGCGAACAGCCGCAGCACATCAAGTATGCGGGGGAAGCGACGCGACTCGAGATCGGCGACGACAACATCTTCCGCGAGGGGGTCACGATCCATCGCGGCACGACGGCCACCTGGACGACCCGTATCGGCAACAACAACTTCCTCATGGCCAATGCCCACGTCGCTCACGATTGTGTCGTCGGCAACAACTGTCTTCTGGCCAACGGCGCCCTCGTCGGCGGCCACTGCGTGCTGGAGGACAATGTCTTCCTGTCCGGTAATTCTGCCGTGCATCAGTTTGTGCGTGTCGGCCGGCTGAGCCTGCTCAGCGGATGCTCCGGCAGCACGAAGGATATTCCGCCGTTCATCATTCAGCAGCGCATCAACCTCGTCGTCGGCGTGAACGTCGTCGGCATGAGACCGCGCCGGTATCCCAACGGCGAGCATCGACGCCGTGCGTCGAGCATTCCACTTGCTCTATCGCGAAGGTTACACGGTACCGGAGGCTCTGAAACACATCGAGGCCGAGGTCGCCCAGGTTCCCGAGGTGATCGAGCTGGTTGCGTTCATCCGTGCCTCGACACGCGGCATCATCCTCAAATTTGACCGCGATGCGGCTTGAAAAGGCAGGACTGAGTAAATCCGAAATCCGAAATCCGAAATCCGACCCGGCGACAGGCTTTTTTTCGGATTTCGGATTTCGGATTTCGGATTTTTCTACGGCGTCCCGTCCCACAAGATCAGGAATCCGCCCTTCTCCCCGGTCAGGATGTACGCACCGTCGGGGCTGAAGGCCACGCATTTGACCGGCGACGCTAGTTTGCGCAGCGCGAAGACAAATCGGCCGGTGTGCGCTTCCCATAAGTTCGTAACGCCGAACTCGCCGGCCGTCAACAGGCGCGAACCGTCCGGACTGAAAGCGACGCCAAACTGGCCGCCGCTCAGCCCGCGCACCGGATACGCCTCACCGCCCTGGTCGAGGTCCCAGACTTTCACCGTCGGCTCGCTACGGTTGCTTGGGTCGAGTTCAGCGGCGGAAGCGAGGAATCGCCCGTTCGGATGAAATGCCAGGCTGAACACTCGGCCGCCGTGACCCACGAAGCGCTGGATGATCCGACCAGTTTCCACGTTCCAGAAGCCGATCGACCCGTCCGGATGAACCGCCGCCAGCCGTGCGCCGTCCGGGCTGAAAACGAGGGACGCCGGTCCGTGAATCGACGTCGTCGATCGTCGAGGTTCCCCGTCCAGGCGGAGGACGGCGACCTGCTTGCCCGATGGCACCTCCCAAACTTTCACTTCTCCGTCGAGACTCGCCGTCGCCAAACGGCTGCCATCCGGGCTGAGAGCGACGGCGTACGCGGTCGGTCCATCGTCCTTCAGTTCCAGCACCTCTTGGCGATCCACAGTCCGGACGATCTTCACATGGAACTTCTCGCCGACTCGATCCGGCCAACCGTGTGACAGTGCGACGTAACGCGCCTCGGCATCGGTTGCCGTACTTTGAATACGAGTGGTATCCGTCCGAAACTCGGCCAGCGTCTTGTTCGCAGCTGTATCAAAGACGTTGACGACACTCTCTTTCGGGCCGGCGGACAGTGTCAGGACTTTGTGGTTCCGCAAGAATGTCGTTTGGAGGACTTCACCTGGGTAACGGGCCAAGTAACGGATCTCGCGCCGAACTCTTGAGGTCCCAGACTCTGACTTCACCATCGGTCGGTTTCCCGCCACACGAAGCGAGACGGAGGCCGTCAGTGCTGAAGGCCAAGTGGCGGATCGAAGACGAGTGCCCGCGAAACGAGGTTACGCCCATGCCGTAGTTCTCGCCCTTCTGTAGCGAATAGAGTTCGATCGTCCGATCGTCGCCGCCGGATGCCAGCCAGGCACCGTCGCTGCTGAAGGCCAGAGCCCGCACCGCTTCCTTGTGATTGAACAGTTGCAAGACGATTTTTCCCGTAGTCAGGTCCCAGACATTGAGCGATCGGCCGTACCCGCCGGCGGCCACGAGGGCGCCGTCCGGACTGACGGCTAACGCCGTCGCGCCGTTGGTCGCCCCGTCCAGGGTCAGCTCTTCCTGTCCCGTCGCGGCGTTCCACACCTTGATCCGCGCGTTTCGCCCTGCGGAAATCAAGCTGCTTGCCATCAGGCGTGAAAACCACGGCATTAACCGGGCCGTTGTGCCCCGCACAGCTGCTGACGAGGTTGCCCGTGGCGGCGTCGAACACCTTGACGGCCCCTTCCCAGCAAGCGGCAGCCACCAAGGCGCCATCGGGGCTGAAAGCGGTGCTTTCCACCGGACCGACTCCGGCCTCGAGACTGATCCCGTTCTCCCTGGCTGCGTCCATCAACAGCAGGGTGCCATCGTTCCGAGGCCAGGCGAGACGGGTAGCGTCCCGATTCAGAGCCGGGTTGAGTTGCAGGATTTCCGGGTAGGGAACCGACTTCGCGGTCCTGGTGAAGGCGTTCCAGCTGGCGGGACCATTGTCCGCGTTGTCGCCGGCTCCTCCGCGCGGCCGAGCGAACAGCTGAGCCTGAATGACGCGGCGCAGATAGTGCCATTCCCAGCGCCGCAGGTCCGGCCGGCAGGCATCCAGGACTTGCAATGCCCGGTCCTTGCTGCCGGCGAGGTACTCACGCTCCGCGGCGGCGAGGGACTGGAAGTACAGGCTCTGCTCGGCGTGATCGCGGGCCTTTTCGGCAAGACGTTTCTCTTCCTGTGCGGCTCGTGCGTTGTCCGCGGCTTCCAACCGCAACGACTCAGCCTCGGTCCGGGCGCGGGCTTCTGCTTTCGCTTCCCACGTCGCCACGCGCCATTCCCACGTAACCATGCCGACGGCCACGCCGACGACCGCGATGAGGGTCAGCAACAGGGCTGAGACGGCCGGGCGGCGCCGCACCCACTTCACCGCGCGTTCCAACCGGCCGACGCGCCGTGCGCCGATCGGTTCGCCGGTACGGTAGCGGCGCAGGTCCTCGGCCAGCGCCTCGGCACTGACGTAGCGGCGGCGCGGTTCTTTCTGGAGGCACTTCAAACAGATCGTTTCCAGATCGCGCGGCGTCCCCGGCCGCAGCTTCGATGGTGGGGTAGGCTCTTCGAACATCACGCGGCGCAGGGTATCGATTGCCGAGTCGCTCTGGAACGGCGTTCGGCCGGTGAGGAACTCGTAGATCATGACGCCGAGCGAGTAAACGTCGACCGCCGGGCCGATTTCGCGGCACCTTGCCCTCCGCCTGCTCCGGAGCCATGTAGGACGGCGTCCCCATCACAGCTCCGGTGCGGCTCAGGTCGCTGCCCGTGTCCATCTGCTTGGCCAGGCCGAAATCGGTGATCTTGGGTTGGTGAGTGGTGAGTGGTGAGTGGTGAGTGGTGGACGATGCGCCTCGTCCGGACCACTCACCACTCACCACTCCACCACTCACCAGAAGAATATTCGCCGGTTTCAGATCGCGGTGGACGACGCCGCGCGAATGGGCGTAGTGCATCGCGCGCGCCAACTTCTCCGCCAGGGCAGCGGCTTCCAAAGGCGGCAACGGTGCGCCGTTCAGTTCCCGGTCGAGACTGCCGCCGTCGCAAAGTTCCAGCGAGAAGAAGGGCAGACTGTCGTGTTCACCCACCTCATAAAGCTGGACGATGTTCGGGTGTTGCAACCGGGCGATGGCCTCCGCCTCGATACGGAAGCGCATTTTCTGCTCCAGGGAAGCGTGTGCCCTGGCGAGGATCATCTTGAGAGCGACGAGTCGGTTCGCCTTCGACTGCCGGGCCTTGTAGACGACACCCATGCCGCCGTGACCCAGCTCGCCGAGAATTTCATAACCGGGGACCGCGGCGGCCGGATGCGGTTCCGAGGATGGAACGGGCGGCAGAGTAACCGTGATCCCAGTCCCTTGCGCCTGGGAGGGGGCGATGGGCGGCGGATCCATCAGCGTCTGCGACAGGGTGGCGGAGTGGTCGTCGCGCGACATCCGGGTTCCTCGGCGAGAATAATCGGGACGGGGCAGCGGGAGACGCAATGTCTCTACTGCGATAAACGAGTATAGCTCGTAGGTGTTGCGGAGGCTGGTTTCTGGATGCTACCGTCTGGCGTATGCGGGACGCGCTGCTTCCTTGTTGGCAAATCAGGTCTTCGATAGCACAAGAAGATCGAGCCCCTTGAATTGCTTGAATGCCTTGTCCGTCGTCACCAACTGGTACCCTCTGGCCAGGGCGAAGGCGGCGAGGTAGGCGTCCATCCACAGCTTGGGGTAAGCTTTCGAGGATGCGGCCAAACGGTGCCACAGGGCTGCGACGTCCGAGGTTTCTTCCCGGAAACCAACCTTCGGCAGAGCCAAAAACTGGTTCAAAGCGACTAACGCGTCCCGATTGGTCATGGACTCCGCACCGTAGTGGCGCAGGATGGCCGGCGTTGTTGCGATGCGCAGGAAACTCAGCTGCGTGGCGCGGCAGAACACGGCAGGTTGGTCCGTCGAAACTGCGCATACACCTCCGCTGCCACACGGTGAAGCGGATGCGAGGCGAATGCCAACGCAACCCATACGTTCGTGTCAAAAAGATAAGCCGAGTCGTTCAAGATCTTCCTGTGTCTGGGTCTCTTGTTCCAGGGCGATGAGTTCCTCGGCCGTCATCTTGCGGGCCGGTGCATTCGCGGCGCAGACGATCAGCGGCAGGCCCGTTTCGGGGTCCTTCGTGATGCGTGCCGATCTCAAGGGGGGCGCGGGAACCTGAGAGGTGATGGCACTCGCCAAGCCTTTGCGCAGCAGATCCGCCACCAAATCCTTCAGCTTCCGCCCTTCGCGGGCGGCGCGGAGTTTCACCTGCTTGACGAGCGCATCGGGTAGATCGAGGGTTGTTTTCATGCAGCCATTTTCTTGGTTTCCCAGCTGGCGGTCAAGGCGCGATGATCGTTCAAAGCGTCGCGCAGCAGGGGCCGCTGAAGTAGGATTGGTGCAACAGCCACTGCGGGCCTCCCGCCGGGTCGGTCCGTCGGTTCGGCGGGAGGCGGTGGCGTGCGGACGAATGAAGAGTCGGACCCGACGTCACTCCTCATCAATCGCCACATCCCGAGCGTTCTGGAGCAGGTAACTGCGCCCTTCTTTCACGATGGTGCCCAGAACCCGAAGCGTCTTCCCCTGATCGTGCGCGGTCACCGCGAGGTGGTAAGGAGCTTCGTCCAGTTCCACGGTAACGCGTACTTGTCGATCATCCAGCAAGCCGACGACGGTCACCTTTCCGGTTTCGGCCCCCTCTGGCCGTACCAATTTCACTACCGCGCCTTGCAGCCGAAGTCGGTCACCGGCGGTGCTGCGCAGCAAACGCCCGGCCTCTCGGATAACCGGCATGCGGTCCGCCGAAATAGCGATTCGTCGAGGCAAATCAAGAGTCACTGGGCGGGCTGGCCCAGGTGAACGCGAATTCGATGTCGCGCCGAAGCTCGATGCCACCCCACGGCCCGACCACGGCGTCGCAAAGATGGGCACAGATGGAAAAAGGGGTCATTCAGGTTTATGAACCCCCACCTTTGCCTTCTGTGTTGACACGCGATCAAGCACTCTTGGAGCAATATCGGCGATGCCTAGGGTGGCATCTTGGGACTCTGGGTTAAGAGCGGTGCGCACCTGCGGGAAAGAGAGAAATACACGGAAGAGATTGTCCAGAGCGCGGGTCTGGATCTGTGTTTCGTTGAGCCAACGGGACAAAGTGGCCTCGGCAATTCCCAGGCGTTCCGCGACGTCCTTCTGTGCCATGCCAATTCGCTCCAATCCCGCGCGCATTTCCTCTGGAGTAAGGAGATGCAATTGGGACCGAAGGCCAGCATTTACCTGGGAATCGACCCGTTCCGTGAAGACTTTTTCGTTACATGATCGGCACACCGGAAGTTCGAGATTCGGTATCCGAACCGTGTAAAGCCGGCCATCGTGGCGCACCTCGGTCTCGTAGGGGAGGGTAGTCATCACTACTTGCTCTTCCCCGCAATGGTTGCACCGCCGTGGAAATGGGCGGTCTGCGCCAACCGGCCGTTTGGGCTGCTTTGCTTGCTTATTGTGCATGGATATTCACCACAAAAATCCACGATTCATCAGGAACGAGTGGCGTTCGGTAATTCAAGCGCGTCTCTATGTAAACGGGCTGTCCCTGGATCGCGAATCGAAGGTCATAGTGGAATTCGTGGTCGAGCCAACGAGGCCGCGTTTCTGGGACTTCGTCGATCTCTCCTCCCATTTGGACGTACTCAAACATCAAGCGGCCGATTTCTTTGAGAGGGATGTCATCGAGTGTATGCCGCACCCATCTGTACGCTTGTTCTGCAAGATCAAATTGGATGTAGTCGCTGTAGTTCCAGTTTGCGAGAGCATCCTTGTACGCTGCGAGTCGGATCGGGTCTGTCAACACCGGCATGTCCACCTCCACCGGTGATACCGTGAGCGGTTAAGGCGAGCGGCAGGAAAAGAGCTACCAGCCCGTGCAGGTATTTCGGCATCCGACGCGACGCTTTCGCACTGCTGTTGGCCATAAGTGATTGGTATAGAACATCCTGTGGCACTCGCAAGTTCGTAATGGCGCGTCGGGAGAGGGTGTAATTGCAATTACAGGGGTGTCTCAGGGGGAGGCAGGAAAACAAAAATGCAACCCGCTCAGAAAGCGGGCGCCCCGACCTGGCGCACGCCCAATAGCGGGTAGATTTCAACCTGCCGCTCGCCTGATTAACTTGTCCTTGCTCATAACATTTCTACCGCCACCATTGGTGTATGCAACCTGCCTCTGGTTCGCCTACTGAAATTATCATACATCAATATCCAGGTGGCTGTAAACGGGGAAAAACACAAATATCTTGCAAGCCAAGAGAGCCATCCCCAGGTCGACGGCCACGGCCTTCTCCGCCTCCGTCAGCGGCGTGAACGGCACGGACTGCGCTCCACTCCCGGACGGTCGCGGCCGAGCGCCGTCGCCAAACCGGACGGGAGGGCGAGAGTGCCTGTGAACACCACCTCAACGAGAGCCTCCTGGTTCGCCGGCAGGAAGCAGCAGGCGAGAAAATCAGAGGGGGCAAGTTCCTTTTCACAGGGGTGACCGCCTACCTGTTGGGTCTCGACGACTCGACCCACCCTACGCCGAAACCGCGTCATCTCAGGAAGTTGTTTCGCACCCTGTGTTAAGTCGCCACCGGACTACCGGGCAACACCCGGCCGAAGAAAATCATTGCAGTCGTTCTCTCCGTGCGGTAGGTTCCTGAACGGAAGCCGGAAGTTGTATCGCCCCGACTCGCCCGTTCCCTACCCTTTGGAGGCCATGGTGAGAACTCTCACTGGATCGCTGCTGACCCTTGTAATTGCCTGCACGGCGTCCCTCGCGGCGCCGGAGGGTTACCGTCTGGTCAAGACGATCGCTGTGCCGGGCGACGGCGGCTGGGACTATCTGATCGTTGACGAGGCAGCCCGCAAGGTGTACGTCTCGCACGGCACTCAGGTCGAAGTGCTGGACGCGGACACGTATGAGATCAAGGGCAAGATCGCCGACCTCAAGGGCGTGCATGGCATAGCCCTGGCACCGGACCTCGGCCGCGGCTTCACGAGCAACGGCAAAGCCAACAACGTGACGATCTTCGATCTGAAAACGCTCAAGACCCTGGGCGATGTCCCGACGGGCAAGAACCCCGACTGCATCATCTTCGATCCGGCCTCGAAACGTGTCTTCGCCTTCAACGGCGGCAGTGCCAGCGTGACCGTCATCGACGCGGCCGAAGGCAAGGTGGCCGGCACCATCGAGCTGGGCGGCCAGCCGGAATACGCCGTGGCGGACGGGGCCGGGCATGTGTTCGTCAACCTGGAAGACAAGGACACGCTCGTCAAACTCGATGCGAAGAACATGAGCGTTCTGGAGCGCTGGCCGCTCGCTCCCGGCAAGACACCCGCAAGCCTGTCGATGGACACGAAGACCCATCGTCTTTTCGTCGGTTGCCGCAATAAACTGCTGGTCGTGGTCAGTGCGGACAGCGGCAAGGTCGTCGCGGACTTGCCTCTCGGATTGCGCGTGGACGCCACGACGTTCGACCCAGAGACGAGCCTGATTTTCAGCTCCAACGGAGATGGAACCGTGACCGTCGTTCACGAAGACGGTCCCGACAAATACAGTGTCGTCGAGACGATCAAGACGAAGCAGGGCTCCAAGACCATGGCGCTGGATCGCAAGACGCACAAGCTGTTCCTGCCGTCGGCGGATTTCAAGCCGACCACCAGCGGCCGACCGATGGTGCTGCCGGGGACGTTTGCAGTTCTGGTTTACGGTAAGGAACCTTCCTCAAAGTGAGATTAAGCCAACATGCGCGAACGCCGATTGTCGCTGCTCCTTCCTCTAGGATGGCTCATCGGGGAAACGCTCCTCGATCAACCGCGCCGCGCCGCCGAGGGAACTCGCGGCGGGTCCGCTGCCGAACAGCAGAAGAAATTCCAGGAAGCCGTCGACTCGGCTCGCACTACCGAGATCATCAGCTACATTGCGATCGGAGTGGGTGTGTTAGTCATTGTCGCATCCATTCCGATCGGGATATACTGGGACCGTAAGAAGAAAGCTCGGAAGGACACAGCGCCGACTGAACGTCTACCCGCCGATGACGCCATCACCGATCACGGAGACCAGCCTTGAGAGCCACTCACCAGCACGGCCGACGTCTGAACGTCGGCATGGGTTTCTTGTTCTTGTTCACCACCTTCGCCGATCTGCGAGCCGCGGAGGAGAAGATCTTCACGCAGCAGCCGACGATCGCTCCGACGAAGGACCGTCCTGCTCCGATGGACCCGATGCTGAAAGCTCCACCGACGCAGCAGCTGTTCCGTGACGGACCCGTGCCGACATGGATCTGGGGCGCGGACACCAACCGCCGCTATTTCCTCCGGACGGAATTTGACGGCGGCACCCACGCGGCAGCACGGCTCAAGGCGACGTGCGACAATCGGCTGCGGCTGTCGATCAACGGCCAGGAAGTCGTGCGCAGTGATGAATGGCAAACGCCCGTCGAAGTCGATGTGCTGAAATACCTGAAACCGGAAAAGAACGTCCTGGTCGTCGAGGTCATCAACGACGGCGGGGCGGCCGGGTTTGTGATGAAGCTTGCCCTCACGCCGCCGAAGGGACCGACGCGCTACATCGTCTCGAATAACACCTGGCAGGCAGCCGAGAAGAAGGACGCCGACAAGTGGGTGCCCGTCAAGAGCATCGCCAAGTACGGCGCCCAACCGTGGGGCGACATCTTCTCCGGCGCGGTCGGCAGCTCCACGCCGACCAACGTCTTCAACACGCTGCCGGGGTTCCAGGTCGAAACGCTCTTCACGGTGCCGAAGAATCAGCTCGGTTCGTGGGTCAGCATCACCTTCGACGACAAGGGCCGGCTCATCGCCAGCGATCAGGACGGCAAAGGACTGTGCCGCATCACGCCGCCGAAGATCGGCCCAAAGATGAGACGAAGGTCGAACACCTCAACGTGAAAATCTCTTCCGCACAGGGGATGCTCTACGCCTTCGGCAGCCTCTACCTGTCGGTCAACGGGCCTGGCAGCGGCATTTATCGTCTCCGTTCAACCAAGGGCGACGACCAATTCGACGAGGTCGTGAAGCTGGCCTCGATTCGCGGCGGCGGCGAGCATGGCAACCACGCCTTGAGACTGTTGCCGGACGGCAAGTCGATCTACGTCGTCTGCGGCAATCACACGCAAACGCCGGCAAAGATCGACGCCAGCCGGCTGCCGACCAACTGGGCGGAAGACCAGTTGCTGCCGCGCCAGTGGGACGCCAACGGCCACGCCGCGGCATCCTGGCGCCGGGCGGCTGGATCGCCAAGACCGATCCCGAATGCAAGACGTGGGAGATGGTCAGCAGCGGCTACCGCAACGCTTATGACATGGCCTTCAACGCCGAGGGCGAGCTGTTCACCTACGACGCCGACATGGAATGGGACATGGGCACGCCGTGGTATCGACCGACGCGCGTTTGTCACGCCGTCAGCGGCAGCGAGTTCGGCTGGCGCAGCGGCACCGGCAAATGGCCGACGTACTACGTCGATAGCCTTCCGCCAGTGAAAAACGTCGGCCCCGGTTCGCCGGTCGGCATGGAGTTCGGCTACGGCACGAAGTTCCCCGCGAAGTATCAGAAGGCACTCTTCTGCTGCGACTGGACCTTCGGCACGATGTACGCCATGCACCTCGAACCGGCCGGCAGCAGTTACAAGGCCGTCAAGGAAGAGTTCGTGTCGCGCACACCACTGCCGTTGACCGACGTAGCCGTGGGGCCGGACGGCGCCCTCTACTTCACCACCGGCGGCCGCGGTACACAGTCGGAGCTGTTCCGTGTCACCTACGTCGGCAAGGAACCGACTGATCGCGCGGATTACAAGGAGACGAAGAACGCCGACTTGCGCGGGATACGCCAGAAGCTTGAGCAGTATCATGGTGGCAAGCCGGCCGGTAAGGGCCTAAACGAGTTCATCTATCCCCTGCTCGGCCACCAGGATCGCTTCATTCGCTACGCCGCCCGCATCGCTCTGGAACATCAGAAACCCGATCTCTGGCAGAACACCGTTCTCGCCGAAAAAGATGCCGAGACACTGATCACCGGCGCCGTGGCGCTTGCGCGACAAGGCGACAAGGCGCTGCAATCGAAGCTGCTCGCCGCTCTGGATCGTCTCGACTTCGCCGCGCTGACCCAGTTCCAGCAGCTCGAATTGCTGCGCGTCTATTCTCTGGCGTTCCTCCGCATGGGTGAGCCGGACAAGGAGACGGCCGCACGGCTGGCGAAGAAGTTCGATCCGTTCTTCCCCGGCAAGACTGATCCCCTCAACCGCGAACTGCTTGCACTGCTCGTCTATCTCAAGTCACCGACGGTCGTGAGCAAGGCCATCGCCCTGATGCAGCAGCCGTCGCCGCCGCCGTCGCAGGAGGCCATCGACGAATTGCTGGCTCGCAATCGCGGCTATGCCGGCCCCATTGCGAAGATGATGGCCAACTGCGCCGGACCTGCAGAAGTTCCAGTACGCCTTCGTCCTCCGCAATGTGCGCGAAGGCTGGTCGCTGGAGCAGCGCAAGTTTTACTTCGCCTGGTTCAACGAACTACGGCAGAAGAGCGGCGGCGCGAGCTTCCAGGGCTTCATCACCAACATGGAGAAAGAGGCCTTCGAGAACGCGACCGACACCGAGCGCCTGGCCATCGAGGCGGCCGGTATTCGCAAGCCGTACAAGCCGAAGGAACTGCCGAAGCCAGTCGGTCCCGGCCGCGACTGGAAGACGGACGAACTCGTTGCGTTCGCCGAGCCGAAACTGCTGAAGGGCCGCGACTTCAAGAACGGCCAGAAAATGTATTCCGCCGCCCGTTGCGTCGTCTGCCATCGCTTCGACGGCGACGGCGGCTCCACCGGCCCCGACCTGTCGCAGGCCGCCGGCCGTTTCAGCCTCAAGGACCTGACCGAGTCGATCGTCGAGCCGAGCAAGGTGATCTCGGACCAGTACAAGGCCGCGACCGTGCGGACGGCGCAGGGCAAGACGCTCACCGGCCGAATCGTCAGCGAGACGAAAGACGCGATCCTGATATTGACCGATCCCGAGGATTCGTCGAAGGTGGTCGAGATCAAGAAGAGCGATGTCGAATCGTCGAAACCGTCGCCGGTGTCGATCATGCCGGAGGGGCTGCTCAAGGGATTGAATGAGAAAGAAGTGCTCGACCTGCTGGCGTACCTGCTGTCGCGCGGCGATGCGAATCATCCGATGTTTCGGAAGTGAACGCGGCGACAGACAAAAGGACTGTCCAGACTACTTGACTAACAGCAAGTCAGTCGTCTACACTAACCTCGTGAACGATCGATGACACCGCAGGATGAACTCGATCTGGTTCATCGTGCTATCTTGTTGGGGCGAACGGTTAAAGGCTGCTGCGAGTGGCATGACCGGGCCTACCCTCGTGTTAGGAAAGAATCCGGATTGCTGGGATTCACCCCAGAGGCCATTCGGCAGTTGCTTCTCGAATGCGTCGCAGCGAGAGGCATGATTCAGCAGGTTAAAGAACAACGGCCAGAGCACGGCGATTTCGAGTTCTATTACAAGGCGATCATCCCCGTCGCGGAATTTCGCCATGGGTTATTCGTCGAAATGTGTCTAACAGACGACGATGCTGATTACCCTGTCGTGCTGATCGTCAACGCCCACCCGCAACGGAAGTGAGGGAAGCGCAAATGGAAACCAAACCATTTCCGTGGAAATGTCCGACCTGCCGCGAGAAGAAGGTCTCGCCCATTCGCACGAACTATTCTCTAACCGTCGAGCATGACGGCCGGGCTTACGAAGTCACCACCCACGACGTGGAACTGCCCACGTGCTCGCATTGCGGTGCGGTGATCGTAACCAATGACGTCAGTGTCGCGGTAAGCGCCGAACTGCGGCGCGTCGCGGGGCTTCTGCAACCGGAGGAGATTCGCCAGAAACGCGAAGCACTCGGATTGACGCAGAAGCAGCTCGCCTCCGCACTGCGCATTGCGGAATCGACGTTGAGTCGCTGGGAGACCGGCGCACAGATTCAGCAACGGGCGATGGATTTGTTGCTGCGTCTGTTCTTCGATTCCGGCGAGGTGCGCCGCGTTTGCGCCACGACTCCTGCGTCAGGCCTTCCTGCTGCCCTAGAACCGTCGCTTACGCTTCCGACTCCGACAGAACCCTAGAGGACCACCATGAAACGCACTCTCCTTTATCTCGGCCTGGTCACGGTGCTGCCGTGCCTCGCTGCCGCCGAGATCAATCCCTACGACCAGTCCGGCGTGCCGCTCGAAGTGCAGCCGACCGATCCTGGTCTGACGAAGATCGTCATCGTCGCCGGACGGCAGAGCCACGGTCCCGGCGATCACGAGTTCTTCGCCGGCAGCGCCATCCTCATGAACATGCTCAAGCAGACGCCCGGTGTCTTTCCCGTAATGGCCCGTGACGGCTGGCCGAAGGACCCGGAGAAGACCTTCGCCGGCGCCAAGGCCGTCGTCTTCTACATGGACGGCGGCGGCGGGCATCCGATCATCCAGAAGGAACACAAGGAGGTCCTGGCGAAATTAATGGAAAAGAAGGTCGGCTTCGTCAACCTGCACTATGCCGTCGAATATCCGAAGCTGCAGAGCGAACACGATCCTCAACTGGCTCGGCGGCTATTACGAAACCGGCTTCTCGACCAATCCGCACTGGGTCGCCAACTTCAAGAAGATGCCGGAGCATCCGATCACGCGCGGCGTCAAGCCGTTCGAGATCAAGGACGAGTGGTACTTCAACATCCGTTTCCGGCCGGAGTCCGCGGGCGTGACGCCGATCCTGACGGCGACACCACCGGAAAACGTGCGCAGCAACGCCGGAGTCGAAGAAGTTCCCCGGCCGTGAAGAGATCGTGGCCTGGGCGTTCGAGCGTCCCGACGGCGGCCGCAGTTTCGGCTTCACCGGCGGCCACACGCACAAGAACTGGGGCGAGGAGAACTTCCGCCGCCTGGTGGTCAATGCGATCCTGTGGAGCGCGCAACGTCGAGGTGCCGAAGGACGGCGCGAAGGTTGTCATGGACCCGGCGGAGTTGAATAAGAACCTGGATGACAAGCGCGCGAAGAAGTGAGGGCGATTGCCGTAAGCCCGCATGCAAGCAAGGGACCCTTGCTTGCGCTGCGGGCTCACAGCGTCGGAAGCGGTTTACAACGTCCAGCCCTTACGATACTCGTAATGCAGGAACTTATTCGCGTCCGTCTCGTTGGTGATCTTCAACTCGGGGCCGTTCCACTCCAGCAGCTTGCCGCCGGTGGCATGGCCACGTTGCCGAGCAGGATCGTCTCGGTCAGCATCGCGGCGTAATCGAAGTTCGAGTACGCCTTCGGGCCGCCGCGCATCGCCTTGCCCCACTCGTCCTTCATGCCCTGATCGCCGCCGTTGTTGCTCGCCATCTTTTCCGGCTTGCCGGTCAGCCTCTCGACGCCGTCTTTCGTGACGATGTACGATTCGGCGCCGTAGTCGTCCGGAGAGAATAGCGTCGCCTTTTCACCGACCAGGAATGAACCGCTGGAGACGTTCTTCGGATTCTTGCCGTTGCTGAAGAACCACTTGGCGTTCTCGAAATAGACCGAGTTGCCCTAGTCGCGTTTGCCCTGCCCCTTGACCAGCTCGGCAGGCGGCAGCACGTTCTTGTTGTCCGGTGTCTTGCCTTCGTACCAGACGAACTTCACCGGCGGCATGTCGCCGCGGGCCGGGAACTGGAACGTGATGCGGCGCCCAGGCGGGATACGTCTCGGGGTTGATCTCGCCGTTCTGGGCCTGGATGCTTATGGGGGACTGGAGCTTCAGGGCCATGAACGCCATGTTGGCGGTGTGGCAGGCCATGTCGCCCAGGGCGCCGGTGCCGAAGTCCCAGCAGCCGCGCCAGGCGAAGGGGTGATAGCCCTTGGCGTAGGGGCGTTCGGGAGCCGGGCCCGAGCCATTCGTCCCAGTGGACGTTGGGGGGACAGGCCGACGGTTCAGGCCGTTTCGTGAGGCCGGGAGCCTGGGGCCAGATCGGCCGGTTCGTCCAGACGTGGGCTTCCTTCACCTCGCCGATGCCGCCGCCCTGCACGAACTCGACAGCCCGGCGCAGACCGTCAGCGGCCGTGCCCTGGTTGCCCATCTGCGTGGCGACGCCCATCTTCTTGGCGATCTCACGCATCTGCCGGGCTTCGTAGACGGTGTGCGTCAGCGGCTTCTGGCAGTAGACGTGCTTCTTCAGCTTCATCGCCATGATGCTGGCCGGGGCGTGGTTGTGGTCCGGCGTGCTGACCACGACGGCGTCGATCCCCTTGTCCATCTCGTCGAACATCTTGCGGTAGTCGTTGAACTTCTTGGCCGCGGGATACTCCTCGGCCATCTTGCCGAGCGTGTTGTCGTCGATGTCGCAGATGGCGACGAGGTTGCCGAGCTTGGCGGCCTGGCGGGTGTCGCCGTCGCCCTTGCCGCCGACGCCGATGGCGGCGACGTTGATCTTGTCGTTGGCGAGCTTTTTCGCCTCTTCGCCGAGCAGCACGCCGCCGCCGGCCCAGAAGCCGACGCCGGCCAGGGCGCCTTTGCGCAGGAATTGACGACGGGATGTTTGTCGTCGAGCCATGGTGATTCTCCTAAACGGGTGAGAGAGCGGATGAACGTTCGGGCTGCGATAAGTCTAAGCGGCGCGGGCGGGGAGTGCAACAACTTATCGGGACGATTTATCGGCGGTATGGTAATCTGTGCCGTTTGCGGCTCAAAACCTCGTACCGCCGGCATTCTTGCCGGCCCGTGCCGACAGGAATGTCGGCGGTACGCTAAGCCGCAAGCGGCCAACGAATCACTTCCCCGTACCGATGCACCAGAGGTGATTCTCCGTGCGGACGAACAACTGCTCGTGCGAGACCGCTGGGGAGCAGTATGTGCGTTCGCCCAGTTCGTTCTTGCGCACCAGCTCGAACGTCGGCCCCGGCTTCACCACCCAGCAGACGCCGTCGTCGTCGAAGAACAGCAGGTTTCCGCCGACCCGCACCGGCGAGCAATAGTGATGCTTGCCGAGCTGCTGCTGATATAACCGGTTGCCGGTCTTCGCCTCGACGCAGTTCAACATGCCGACGTCGGAGCAGACGAAGAACAGGCCGTTGGCGGCGATCGGCGACGTGACATACGCGGCATTCTTCGGACTCTTCTTCACGTCCGGGATGTGCCAGAGGACACTTTCCGTCTTCGTGATGTCGCCGCGGCCGTGCGGGCTGAAACCCATGATGTGGAACTCGGGGAACCCGGTCGAGAGACACAGCACGTCTTCATGATAGACCAGGCTGGCGACGTACTGCTCCGTGGGACCCTGGTTGACCCAGAGCAGTTCGCCGGTGTCGGCGTTGTAGCTCGTCACCATGCGGTTGCCGCTGAAAACGAGTTGAGTGATCTCGGGATTCTTCTTCGTGTTGATGAGGATCGGCGTGCAGTAGGAGCGAACGCCTTTCTTGTCCTTCGGGTTCTGCCGGAGACTGCGCCAGACTTCTCGGCCGGTTGTCTTGTTCAGCGCGACGAGAAACGCCGACGGGTCGTCCTGGTTGCCGTTGAGGATGACGAGGTTTTTGTGCAGCACTGGCGAGGTACAGAAGCCGTGGACCGACTTCAGCGTGCCGGGAGTCTGCCGCCAGACCTCCTTGCCGTCCATGTCGTAGCAGGCGACGACCATGTTCGGATAATCGAGGAACGAGACGAAAATGTGTTCGCCGTCGGTAGCAGGCGTGGAGCTGGCCCGGCTGTTGTGCGGATGTTTCCCTTCCAACTTGGTGGAGAGGATCGTCTTCTCCCAGAGGACTCGCCCGTTCCGCCGATCGATCGCCAGCAGCATCCGGTCGCCCTCGGGGCCATTGCCGATCGGCTTCTTATCGACACAGGAGGTGACGAAGACGCGGTCGCCGTAGACAATCGGCGAGGAATGGCCGACGCCCGGAATCTCCGTCTTCCACTGAACGTTCTTCGTGGCGCTCCATTCGAGCGGGACGTTCTTCTCAACGGAAGTGCCGTCGCCGCGTGGACCGCGCCAGCCGGGCCAATCCTCGGCGGCACACGCCGCGATGAACGCAAGGCTTGCCAGGATCACGGTTGTGAAACGCATCATCTTACAACACTCCAGGAAATGGAACCGGGGGAGAGTGTTGTTTAGCCGCGAGCTTCTGCGAGCGCTGAATGCAGCGCTCGCAGAAGCTCGCGGCTAAACGGGTGGGACTATCTCACTCCAATGTATGAACGTAACCGGTCGGCGGCAGGGGGCGACGTTCGCCGAGTCTCCTCGATCCACAGACCGTCGGCGACACACTCGCCGAGGTGCGCCAGGGTGATACCGGGCACCGGTTGGGTCGCCAGCAGCCGCCGACCATCCTCGGGTGAGACGGCGAACACTAACTCGAAGTCTTCGCCGTCGCCGAGGGCATGTTCCAGAGGCGTCTTGTCATCCGTCATTCGATACGCGGCGGGATCAAGCGGAATCGTCTCCGCCCGCAGAACCGCCCCGCAGCGGCTCTCGACACACAGTTTGGCGACGTCGGCGGCGAGACCGTCGCTGATGTCGATCATAGCGTGCAAATCAGCGGCCTGATGCAGAGACAAGGCCTCCCGGACGCGCGGCGCGAAGTCGAGATGCTTGCCGAGGATGCTGCCGCCGAATGCGCCCGTCGCCAGCAGCCAGTCGCCGACCTTCGCCCCACTGCGCCGGACGGGTCGAACTCCGGTCGCTGACGCTCCCGGCTCGCCCAAGACCGTTACACTGATGACGAGCGGCCCGTCCCAGCTATTCGTATCGCCGCCGACGATGGCGGTGTCAAAGGCGTCGGCCATCTCGCGCAAGCCGAGATACAGCTCCTCCGCCAGGGCACGGCCGCCTTGACGCGGCAGCCCGACGCTGACGACGGCGGCTACGGGGATGCCGGCCATCGCGGCGATGTCGCTCAGGTTGACGGCCATCGCCTTCCGGCCGACGCGGCGCGGCCCTGCCTCGTCGAGTCGAAAACAGCTTCCCTCCAGCAGCATGTCGGTCGTGACCAGACACGGCGTCGCGGCCGGCCAGGATACGGCAGCGGTGTCGTCGCCGGGACCGATGAGGACACGCCCGGCCGATAGGGTACGGCGGCGCAGCCAGTCGATGAAGGCGAACTCGCCGAAGGGTGGATCGTGGGGCATGGGGTGCCTTCTTGTCGCTTGCGGCCTCGCGCGACAGCGCCTCGCATTCTCCCCTCGCCCCGGTACTCCGGGGAGAGGGGTCGGGGGTGAGGGGTGAGCCGCGTAGCAGTATTATGTCCCGCACCCCCGACCCCTCTCCCCGGAGTACCGGGGCGAGGGGGGATCGTGCGGCATGGGGTGCCTTCTTAACGCTTGCGGATTGGCACTACAGAACTCGTTTCCCCCCTCGCCCCGGTACTCCGGGAGAGGGGTCGGGGGTGAGGGGTGAGAACCAGAACACTGTTCAGCGACGCACCCCTCACCCCCGACCCCTCTCCCCGGAGTACCGGGGCGAGGGGAGTAGTATCAAGCCGCACGCGGCGAAATCATACTAATCCGACTTTATCGCCCCGCCGCAGCGCACTCCAGCAAAAATGTGGTAAACTTGTGAAGTGAACAGTGAAGATCCGACCCCGCCCTAACCAAGGGATGGGCCGGTGCAGGCTTGTCTCCCGTCACCCACCCCCCTAATCCGGTCGGGCGACCGCGCTCGGCGACCGTACCCAACGAGACGACTGCATGAACTCTGCAACCGTTCCCCCCTCGTTTCTGGACTCCGCTCCCGCGGTCTGCCGCGTGTTCGGCAGCCAACCGTTCCACACCGACGGCGACCTTCTTGCCCTGGCCTTCACACCGGACGGCGACGTCTGGTCCGTCGAGGATCCCGGCGTCCTGCGCCGCTGGAACGTCGAGCAGAAGCGCCAGCTCAATTGGTTCCCCCTCGAAGAGATGGCCACGCTCTGGTGCTTCAGCCGCGATGCCCGCCTGATCGCCGGCGCCAGTAACGAGTTGACCGTCTGGGACGTGCCGACCGGCGACTTGCGCGAAAGCTGGAGCCATCCGGCCTCCTCGTGGATCACCGCGCTCACCTTCCGCAACTGGGGCGGGATTCTCGCCGCCGGCGACGACGACGGCATTGTCCGACTCTGGGACTGGGCCAACCAGGAAGAGCTGATCCGCATTCCCGCGCACAAGAAGTCGATCAGCGCCCTGGCCTTCAGCAACGATGGCCGGTTCCTGGCCACCGCCGGAGAGGATAAGCTCATCCACCTGTGGGACGCCGACGACGGCCGGCGCGTCGGCACGCTGACCGGACACACAGATCGCATTCCGGCACTGGCCTGGCACCCCGACGGACGGCGTCTCGTCTCCGCAGGTTGGGACGCCACCGCCCGCGTCTGGGACACGATCAGCGCACAGCCGATCATCCTGCTCAACAGTCACGATCCGCAGGTCCAGGCCCTGGCGTTCAGCGCGGACGGTGCGCGATTGGCGTGCGCCGATTCCGCCAACACGGTGCATATCTGGGACTTCGAGCGCAGTCGCACGCTGGTTGTGCTGCGCCGACAAGCCGGCGAGGTACGCTGCCTCGCCTTCAGCCCCGACGGCCAGCGCCTGGCGTCCGGCGGCGTCGAGCGCGTCATCCACCTCTGGGACGCCCGCACATCGGCCGGCGAAGAACAATCGGCCGACACACTCCTGACGCGCACCTGTGTCGCGGTGACCGGGAACGGGAATCGGCTGGCGAGCCTCGGGGCCGGGACCGCCCTGCGTGTCTACGACCTCAAAACGGGTGAGCCGGCGCTGGAGCTGCACGACGCGGATTCATTGCGGGCTTTCGCCGCTAGCCCGGATGGCCGGTGGTTCGCGGCCAGCATCGCCCGGCCGGAGGAGGAGAAACAGACCCGCCGTCCACCGCAAGCGAAGATGGGCCTCTGGAACGCGGCGACGGGTCGTGTTCAGGCGTGGATGGAGGGCCAATCCGGGCCGGTGACGGCGTTCGCATTCTCTCCAGACTCGTCGTCCGTCGCCTCGGCCGGCTATCAGAGCAGCGACGTCTGGTTGTGGGAAGTGCCGTCTGGAGCTGCGAAATTGCTCATTCCCGCCGCCGCCGAGGGTTGTTCCGTCGAGGCGTTGGCATTCCATCCACACGGACGGCTGCTCGCGGTCGGCGGCGTCGATTACATGGCGACGGGAAGCTCCGACGGCCGGGTGGCTCTGTGGGACATGGTCGCGCGGCAGCCAATCCGCTTTTTCGAGAACGGGGTCATCGCGCTGGCTTTCAGTCCGGACGGCACGCGTCTCGCCGGCGCCACGTTGAACGGTACAGTGCTTCTCTGGGACGCGGCCACCGCCCGGCTGCTTGCCCGGTTGCAAGGTCACGCCGAACCGGTGACCGCGGTGGCGTTCAGCCCGGATGGCCGCTTCCTCGTCACCGGCGGCGACGACCGTACCCTTCGCCGTTGGGACGCTGTGAGCGGCAAGCAACTCGGCAGTGTCGAGTTGGACACGCAGGTCAAGGCGCTGGCGTTCGCGCCGGACGGCAGCACGCTTTTCACCGGGAACGGAAACACCAGTTGTTATCAGATCGACTTGTCGCGGCTCGCACCGAGCGGAGCTGTTTAGCCGCGAGCTTCTGCGAGCGCTTGAGTTCAAGCGCTCGCGGAACGCTGGCGAGCGCTTGAACTCAGCGCTCGCAGAAGCTCGCGGCTAAACGGGGTTCCTTTGCTATCTGCCCACGTCGCGGATACAATCCGGAGGATAGCCCACTTCCAAACCGTGAGCAACTCATGCCCGAACGATTGACCTGCCGATCGGGGCATCGCTGGGAGGCGCCGACCGGTGAGGTTTCCAGGGCGTCGCTCCTCTGTCCGATCTGCGGCTCCAGCGTTCAGGCCGAGTACGATCCGCACCTGACGGTAGACTTGCAACCCGGCAGTCCCTTCGCGGATGTGCCTGCCGAGTCGGAAAACGACTATCAAACCCAGATCCCTGGTTACAAGGTCCTCAAGGAACTCGCACGCGGCGGCGGCGGCACGGTGATCCAGGCGCTGCATGAAGGCTGTAACCGTCTCGTCTCGCTCAAGGTTCTCTACATCGGCTCGGTCACCGGTGCGGTGCGCGTTGAACGGTTCCGCCGTGAAGCCCGGCTCCTGGCGCGATTGGATCACCCCCATATCGTGCCGGTTTATGACGCCGGAGAATCCTGGAATCGGCTCTACTACGCCATGAAGTTCCTCGCGGGCGGCAGTCTGCGACAGCGAATCAGCGCCGTGTCCGCTGCTCCCGATGTATCCATCGACCTTCTCATCAAGATCGCGGAAGCGCTGCACTACCTCCACGGTCAGGGGATCGTCCACTGCGACCTGAAGCCGGCCAACATCCTCTTCGACGATCGGGGGGAACCGTACCTGTGCGACTTTGGCATCGCTCGAACGCCCGAAGATGACTCGATCAAGGCGAATCCCTCCCGCATCCTCGGGACTCCCGCTTACATGGCTCCGGAACTGACGGAGGACGCCGGCGCGATCGGCCCAACCACCGACATCTGGTCCGTTGGCGTGATCCTGTACGAGATCCTGACGGGCCGGCTGCCGTTCCAGGCATCCAGCTCCACCGAGATACTCCGCCTGGCCCGCGAAGTGCAACCCGAGCGACCCAGATTGCTGAACCCGAATTGCCTCGCTCCCCTGGAGGAAATCTGTCTCCGCTGTCTCCAGAAGGATTCCCGCGATCGACCTGCCAGTACACGTGAGCTGGCATCCCTGTTACGGGGCGTCCTCGACCGAACGGCAGGGGGCAGCAGCTCCGGGAAGATGGGCGACTCCTGGTTCGACCGGCTACCCGCCGACGTTCCGCACTCGGGATCGGTGTCCGAGCGTCACGACGGAGCGGATCACATGCTACGGGCCGGCCTCGATTCGATGGCCGAAGGCGTCCTCGTGCTGGATGCGACCGGGAAGGTGGTGCGGTGCAACCTCGCGGCGGAGCGGATCCTCGGCCGGAACCTGACCGGTCTCTCGCTCCCCGACTGGATGGAGCGCCAAACCTGGCTGCGCTCGGACGCCGCCGCTGCCCTGCCCCTGCACCGCCTGCCTCCCATCGCCGCCCTGCGCGGTGAACCGACCGAGGAAATCGAGGTGTTCCTGGCGCCGGGCGAACGGCGCCACGGAGGCTGGATCGTTCTCGCCGCCTGGCCCCTGGCCAGGGAAACCGGCGATAACGGGGCCGTGGTCGTCCTGCGCGACGTCACCGCTCTGAAGACCACGCTCGGCTCCGGAAAGCTCTATCATTCGTTGCTCAGTCTGCTGGGTTTGAACGTGTTCCGCAAGGACGAGCAGGGCCGCTACACGTTTGTCAATCGTCTGTTCTGCGACAGCGTCGGCAAGCAACCCGAGCAAATCCTGGGCTGTACCGACTTCGACCTCTTCTCGGCCGACCTGGCCCGACAGGTTGCGGCCAAGGAAGACCTCGTGCGGGATAGCGGCGGCGTCACCGAGTACGTTGAGGAACACACCCCCGCGCCTGTCAGCCCAACTGTCGCTGCATGGTGTTCCGGGAGCCGCAGGCGCCGGCCGAGCAGGACCGCGACTCTCGGTATTTTCAAATGCTCCTGGCGCCGTTGCACGACGACGACCAACGCGTGGTCGGCATTCAGGGAGCGTTCTGGAACATCACGTCGCGCCGGCGCGGAACGACAGCTGGAGCAGGCGAACGCCGAGTTGGCCCGCTCCAACCAGGACCTGGAGCAGTTCGCTTACGTGGCCTCCCACGATTTGCAGGAACCGCTGCGGATGGTCGCCAGTTTCACGAAGCTACTACAGAAGCGGTATCAACACCAGCTCGATCAGCGCGCAGACCGGTATATCCACTTCGCCGTCGATGGAGCCGTGCGGATGCAGCGGCTCATCAACGATCTGCTCGACTATTCGCGGGTTGGCAGCCGCGGCAAACCGCTTCAAGACGAGTCCTGCGAGGAGGCATTCGACCGGGCGCTGCAAAACCTGCGCGAGACGGTCCGTGAATCGTCGGCCGTGGTGACTCGGGGACCGCTGCCGCACGTCCGGGGTGACAGCACTCAGCTGATGCAGCTCTTCCAGAACCTGATCGGCAACGCCATCAAGTTCCGCGGCAGCGCTCAGCCGGCCGTCCAGGTGAGTGCCCGCCGCGACTCGGGCCGGGGCGAGTGGGTCTTCAAGGTTCAGGACAACGGTATCGGAATCGAGCCGCAGTACCTGGAACGGATCTTCGTGATCTTTCAACGGCTGCACACGAAGGATCAATACCCCGGTTCGGGCATCGGTCTGGCCATCTGTAAGAGGATCGTCGAACGCCACGGCGGCCGCATCTGGGCCGAGTCCAGGCTGGGCGAGGGCAGCTCGTTCTGTTTCACGCTGCCGGGAGTGTAGCACAGTGCTACTCCGCTCTCGCCTGTCCTGCTCCCCTGTCCCCTGTACTCAGGGGAGAGGGGAGTGTAGCACACTGCCATCCCCTCTCCCCTGAGTACAGAGGACAGGGGAGTGTAGCACAGTCCTACTCCCCTCTCCCTTGAGTACAGGGGAGAGGGGAGAAAAAGCTTCACGTTTCGCGCGCTGTACGAGGAGTCATCCCCGACCATGATTGTGCGATCCGACGACCGGCCGTTTGAGATCCTCCTGGTAGAAGATAACGCCGGGGACGTGGTGCTGATCCGCGAGGCGATGGCAGACAGCAACATCTCGCTTAGGCTTACCGTGGCCTCGAATGGCGAGGAGGGTCTGTCCCGGTTGCGGCGTCAGGGCGAGTTTGCCCACGCCGCCGCACCCGATCTGATCCTTCTGGACCTGAACTTGCCGCGTCTGGGCGGCCGGGAACTTCTTGCCGCGATCAAGACGAACGAGCGACTGCGGCGCATCCCCGTTGTGGTCCTGACCAGCTCGCAGGCTGAGCAGGACATCACCGCGAGTTACGATCTGCACGCAAACTGCTACGTCACCAAGCCGGCCGATCTGGAAGAGTTTCTCGGCGTGATCCAGAGCGTGACCACGTTCTGGCTGACCGTCGCCAAACTGCCGAAGGGAGAATGATGGACACACCGCCCATTCGCGTTCTGCTGGTCGAGGACAATCCCGGCGACGCGCTGCTGATCCACGAGATGCTGTGCGAGGAACAGGGAACGTCGTTCCACCTGACCCGGGTCGAACGTCTGGCCGCTGCCCGCGACGCCATCGAGCAGCTCAAGTTCGACGTGGTCCTGCTCGACCTGTCGCTGCCGGACAGTCAAGGACTGGACACCTTCCGTTCGCTGCGTAAAACCGGTCCGCGTCTTCCGGTAGTTGTGCTGACGGGCCTCGATGATGAGGGCCAAGGGATTCAGGCGATCCGGGAAGGAGCCCAGGATTATCTGCTCAAGGGTCGAATCACGGAAGTTGAGCTGGCCCACTCGCTGCACTTTGCCTTGCAGCGGCACGAGCGCCAGCAGCAGATGGAAGCGTCACTGCGATCCAAAGAGTCGGAGCTGCGCGTCGCTCGCAAGATCCATCACGACCTGCTACCACACCATTCGCCGAGTCTGTCGGAGTACGACACGTTCGGGGCCTCGCTCAGCGCCAGCGATCTCGGCGGCAACCTGTTCCAGTATCTGCGGTTATCCGACGGAGCGCACGCCCTGGCCATCGGCGACGTGACGGGACACGGTATCGGTCCTGCTCTGCTCATGGCGGCGGTGCGGTCTTATCTGCCGCGCCTTTGCCCAAACGCGGTCGGACGTCGGCCAGATCCTGACCCTGACGAACCGGCTGTTCGCGCAGGACGTGACCGACGGCAACAACTGCACTCTCTTCCTTACCAAACTCGACCCGTCCAGACGGTTTCTGGAGTATGCCAGTGCGGGCCATCCGCCCGGCTTCGTCTTCGGTTCCGATGGGCTTGTCAAGTCACGCCTGAACAGCACCGGCGTACCGCTGGGCATTCAGGCCAACACCGAGTACCCGGTGAACCCACCGATTGCACTGGTTCCCGGCGATTTAGTGCTGCTGGTCACCGACGGCGTAGTCGATGCCGGGTTCGCTGACAAGAAGCGGTTCGGCGTGGAGCGTCTCCTGGAGGTTGTGCGAAGCGCAGCGCGAACAGCGCCCGGCAGATCGTGGAAGCGATTTTCCAATCGGTGCGGAACTGCGTGCGCGGGCAACCGCAGGACGACGACATGACCGCAGTTGTCATCAAGGTACACGACGCGGCGAAGACGAACTAACCTGGATTGCGCACCCGTCCGACACAAGCCTGACGCGCAAGCGAAGGGCTAGCAGGTAGTTACCTTCGCTTGCGCGTCAGGCTTGTCTCGGACGGTGAATAGTCCAGGCTGGCCTGGCCGCGATCGACACGGAGGTTGCTGAAGAAGCAGACGGGAACTTCAGCTCGGAGTGGCCGCCTGCCCGAAACCGCTGAGGCGTTCTTCGAGAAACGCAAGCCATGCCTCCATGCCAGCGCCGCTTTTTGCCGACACCTCGAACACCTTCATGTTCGGCCGTACTGCTTGGATGTTGCGATGCGCCGCTGAGCGGTCGAACTCGACGGCTTCCGCCAGGTCGATCTTGGTCAGGACGGCAACGTCGGCCGTATTGAAAATGGTCGGATACTTGAGCGGTTTGTCCTCGCCCTCGGTGACCGACAGCAAGACGAGTCGCATGTCCTCCCCGAGATCGTAACTCGCCGGGCAGACAAGGTTGCCAACGTTCTCGATGAACAGCACATCGAGGTTGTCGAGATTCCAATCGCCCAGGGCATTTTCCACCATCGCGGCTTCGAGATGGCAGACGGTCCCGGTAGTGATCTGGCGGACCAGTGTTCCTGTGCGCGCCAAACGCTGCGCGTCATTGTCGGTAGCCAGATCGCCGACCAGCGTGGCGAGACGGTAGCGATCGCGCAGCCGGTTCAGCGTCGTCTCCAAAAAGCGAGTCTTGCCCGTGCCTGGACTGGAAACGAGGCTGACGGCGCAAACACCCGCGTCATGGAAACGCCGGCGCAGCGCTCGGGCTGTGACGTCGTTCTGCTTCAGCACCTTCTGGCGTACTTCCACCAATCGGGTTGGCGCGTTCATTCGATCTCCAAAGCGACGATATCCAGCTCCCGGCCACGGACGATGTCCGGCGTCGGCGTCCCGCACTCGACGCAGCAGAGCCGATCGACGGCGACGACCGGCTGCTCCTTCCGGCAGCTCGGACAACGGGCGACGATCGGCACCTCTTCGATGATGAGTTTGGCATCGCCGAAGAATTCCGCATCGCGTGCCAGATCGTAAGCGGCAACCAGGGCGTCCTTGACCACACCGGCGAGAGGCCCGAGCCGCAGATGGATACCGCGGATGCGCCCGCCGCCGTGCCGCGAAGCTTCCTCAGCGGCCACGTCCAGAATGCTCAGAGCGATGGAAAGCTCGTGCATGTGCTCGCATCCGTCACAGGAATTGGAACCCGAGGCGTCAGCGAGGGAAGGGGCTGCGTCCCTCGCTGACGCCTCGGGCTTTGATGGGATCAAATTCATTGCCGGAGTAATAGTTGTATCGCGCCACGGCCTTTGCGGGGCTGGAGGACGAATTTTCAATTCGTCCGGATCATGGACGAATTGAAAATTCGTCCTCCAGATGTCTTCCAGACAGTTTAGCCTCAACGCCTTGCGCCGCCGCAACGGCGACTTGCCCCAGGCTGAGGCCGCCATCGTTGGGAGGCACGCGCTGATGGCGATAAACGCGAAAACCGGCCTCGGTCAAGCGTTGGCAGGCTTCGCATGTCAACAGCGCGTTCATGAACACGCCGCCGCTTAGAACGACCGCGTCCAGCCGAGTGGCTTGTCGAAGACGTTGGCAGATGCCGACGATCAGCTCCGCCATCGTCATGTGGAATCGCCGCGCAATCCGAGCGGGCGACACTCGACGGCGCACATCGGCAGCGACGCCGCGAATGATCGGCCGTGTATCGACAACCAACGTGGTTTCGTGCGTCTCGGCTGCATCCCACGGATAGGCGGTTGCCGGCTCCGCCGCCGTGGCGAGCCATTCCAGCTCGATCGCCGCTTGGCCTTCAAAGCCGACTCGGTCGCGGACACCGGCCAATGAGGCTACGGCGTCGAACAAGCGGCCCGCACTCGAAGTCCGCGGCGTGTTGAAGCCTTGCTCCAGCATCTGCCGGACGGTGCGCAGCGAGCTTGCGGGAAGGCGGTGCTGAAGCAGCGCGTCCGATTCATCGGCATCCAGTAAATGTACGAGAGCCATGCGCCACGGCTCGCGGATCGCCTGCTCGCCGCCCGGCATGCCGACGTAACGCAGCTGAGCCGCGCGGCGAACGTGCCGGCAATCGCCCACCAGGAATTCGCCGCCCCATATCGCTCCATCCGTGCCGTATCCCGTGCCGTCGAACGACACGCCGATGACCGGCTCGGTAAGCCCATGCTCCACCATGCAGCTCGCCATGTGCGCGTGATGATGCTGCACCGCAATAAGCGGCACGCCGTCCTTCTCGCCGCGCGCGCGGGCATAGCGGGTCGAAGCGTATTCGGGGTGAAGATCGTGGACGAGCAACCGCGGCTCGATCGCGAAGAGTTTCTCGTACAGGGTCAAATCCTTGACGAACGCCTGATAGGCCGCGTGGTAGTCGAGATCGCCGAGGTGATGGCTGATGAAGGCATGACGGCCGCGGGCCAGTGCGAAAGTCCCCTTGAGCTGGCCGCCGACTGCCAGGATCGGCGTCGTACACTCGAACGGAAGAGCGATCGGCTCCGGCGCGTAGCCGCGCGACCTCCGCAACGGCATCTCGGTGCCATCGACCACGCGCGTCACCGAATCGTCGCAGCGGACGCGGATCGGCCGGTCGTGGACCAGAAACAGATCGGCGATGTCCGCTAGCCGGCTCAAAGCTTCGGCGTCGTCGCTGGCGATCGGCTCATCGGAGCGATTGCCGCTGGTCATCACGAGGGGCGCCTCGCCGACGGCGCGCAGCAGCAGATGATGGAGAGGAGTGTACGGCAGCATGATCCCCAGGCAGGGATTGCCGGGCGCTGCTCCCGCCGCAACCGCGCAAGCCAGGCGTTGCGCAAGAGCACGATGGGGCGGCGCGGAGACCGTAGCAGTTCTCGTTCTTCGGGATCGAGGTGACAGAGCGTTTCCGCGGCCGTTTCGCCTGCAACCATGAGCGCGAACGGCTTCTCGTCGCGCTGTTTGCGGCGACACAGTTCCGTCACGGCCGCGCTATCGCGCAGCGTCACAGACAAGGTGATAGCCGCCTAGCCCCTTCAACGCACCGATCTGCCCCGCGCGCAAGGCCGCGGCGAAGACGGCAATGGGGTCCTCCGCCGCGATCGCCTTCCCCGTGCGGTCGAGCAGGCGCAACTGCGGGCCGCACACGGGACAGCAGGTCGGCTGTGCGTGGAAGCGGCGATTGGTCGGATCCTCGAACTCCGCCCGGCACTCCGGACACATGATGAAGTCGGCCATCGTCGTGTGCGCGCGGTCGTAGGGAGCGGCAATGATGATCGTCAGGCGCGGCCCGCAATTGGTGCAATTGAGAAAGGGATAGCCGTGACGTCGATCGTCTGGATCGAGCAGTTCGGAGAGACAGGCCGCGCACGTGGCGACGTCCGGTGAGACGAAAACCTGGTCCGGTCGCTCCGCCTGGCTGGCCGCAATGCGGAATTGGTGATCGCCTTTAGACGGTGAGGTTGTCCACTTGAGGTTCTCGATCCGAGCGAGCGGCGGCGCCTTCCCGGTGAGGTCGGTGAGAAATCCGTCCAGGGACCGCGCGTGTCCTTCGACTTCGATGAGGACAGCGCCCGCCTGATTGCGGACGAAGCCGGCGAGACGCCAGTGCATGGCCAGACCATACACGAAGGGTCGAAAACCAACCCCCTGGACGACTCCATGCACCGAGATCGCACGTCGTTCGCTCATTGCCGCCCTGCCAAAAGATTTGTCACTCTTGCAACAAGGGGCCGCCCTGCTCGAGTCGGGCGAGGATGTCGGAGGCGGACTCGCACTCACCGCGCGCAAAAGCGGTTTGTGCGCGTGTGCAGCGTTCGCGATCCAAGGGCTTATGGGGACGGTCCAGCAATTCCCACCGTGCCAGGGACTCTTCAATCCACAGTGGGAAGGACCGCACTTGCTCTTCAAATTGGACCAAGCGTGCGATTGGTTGGCCGGACAAGTCGGCGTGAGTTCGAGCGATCGACACACTCCGCGCCAGGCTGCGGGCACCACGTTCCAGCAAGGAGCGCAGTGTCGCGCCCATCTGCCGCCGATCCGCTACTTTGCCGGACAAGGCTGCCGTCCAGTGGTAATCCCACAGGCGCAGGAGCCCCTGCCTCAACCCGATCCCCTCATCTACCATGAAGTCGGCGACCGCAGCCGCCAGTTCATTGCCGTCGGCCCGGAAGTCTGCGGTTTTCCAGTCCTCGATCAGCTGTTCTAGTTCGTCCATGGCCCGCAGTTTGCGTTCCTGAAGGCGCTCCAGCATGTCGGCCGGCATATCCAGCACTCCCTCATTACTTAGGCGAGAGGCGGGAGTTGTCGTACCCGTAGTCGCAAACTGAAGCCTGCGACTACGGGTATCTTTCTTCCTGCCGGTAGCCTTAGCATCACGCCGCGTTAGGCGTCGTTAGTGTACCCTGGTGAGCAAGAACACTCAACGGCCGTCGGTTGGATAAGTGGGGATCGCCGCGGCACACAGTCACTTCCGCAGCGCCAACTCGTAGATGTAGTTCATGTCCGGCGTCAGCGATTCGCCCGTCGGCGACGGCGTGGCGACGACGGCGTGGTTGCCGTCGCGCACTTTGTAATTGAACGGCTTGAGCGTGAGCGGATCGAGCGGCACGGGCACGTCCTTCACGTCCTCCAACCTTGTCGGCCAGCGCCCGTGACGTGCCGCATAGATTCGCAACGCCTCGACGCAGCGGAGGGCAGCCACGTGCCGATCCAACCGATTCGCGGCTTTGAAGACGTTCTCGAACGCAGAGGTCCCCAGGCCGCCGAGACCGCGGATCAGGCCGCGGAAAAACAGCTGGTCCAGGCGGTCGGCATTCCGATCGTGACGCTTGACGGCCTCGAGGAACGCCGGGTGCTTCCGACCTTCCGGCACGTAAATCCACTTGAGAACTTCCTCCCGGCTGTCGTGGAACTCTCGGTAAGCGAAGAGCGACACGGCCTGGAACGACGGCATCGCTTCGACCGGGTCAGCCGCCATGCCTCGTTTAATGAGCGACGCCTTCGCTTCCTTCTGCGCTGCCTCGATGTAGGCCGCCTGGGCCAGCGTCTCCAACCGGGATGGTTTGCGAAGATTGAAATCGGCGTGCATCTTGATGATCGTGCCGACCGCCTGCTGGATCTCAGTCAAGGTCATCGGACCGGCCTCCAGGCGTTTGAGGAACGGCAGCGATTGTTCCAGCCAATCGCTCTCATCCAGCATCGCCTTGCGCGGGTCGATGAACGGATGCGGCAGGACGGTCAACGCCCAGTAAAGATTGGGTGCGTCGGGCTGCTGAATCAGTTCCTCGACCTGTTTCAGCATGACCTGGCTGCACGCAACGCCGACGAGGACGTGGATCAGGGTCGGCCCCTGGGCGATGTTTTTCCCGAGCGTCAGTCCTGACCGCAGCGTGTCGATGGCCTCAGCCGGATGGTTTTCCGCCATGTCCAGGCGAGCCTTGACGGCCATCACGGTAGCCAGGCCGCGGTAGCCCTGGATCTCGGGGAGAAGCAGGCCGAGTCCCTCGTCGCGGCCGTCGAGCTGCCAATCGCACTCGCGCCGGCGGCCGGCGAGTTCGGCTTCCCGGAGGACATGCCGCGCATCATGGAGCTTCAGGCGAACTTGCTCCCGTGGCAAATCTTGGAGTGCCGTCCCGCTCCATTCGCTCCAGTGGATCTCCTTGAGGTCTTTCATGAGTTCGGGGTTTTCGTAAAGAATGGCGTGCGTGCGATAGTAGAGCGTGGCGGCGTTGCCTGGCACTAGGTCGCGCCGGTCGTGTGCCAGGCGATACTTGAGGGACGGCGCCAGTGCCGGTGCTGCGGACACCAGCAGCGGCAGCGGATCGCCGGGTTTGCGTTCCTCAGCGAACGCTACGGAAGTGAAGGCGAAGTAGACCAAGAGAATGCGAACGGCACGAAACATGATCGACCCTCCGAGACAGATGAGAAGAATGATGCCTCAGCATTATCGCTGGGAAGCTGCCGCCCGTGAAGCAAAATCGGCGGAGAAGGGTCTTACCGTGGCTTACGTCCCGCGCTGATTGCCAAACAACTCGATGTGCAGCCGCGGACAGTAGCGAAAGCCGTGTTCCTTGCACACGTCCGCCAACCACGGGCCGCGCGTTGCCAACTCCTCTCGGGTCACGCCCTGCGGCATCAGCAACACCTTGCCCCAGTCCACGCCGGGCAGCTCGGTCAAGAGGCTCAAGACCTCCTCGACGTCCGCCGGCCGGTCGATCACGAACTTCAACTGGTAATCGCACCAGTCCAGAAAAGTCCGGATCACGTCGAGCCGCAACCGCAGCCGATCGTGTCTTGCCGCCCAGCGGCCGTCTTCTCGCTGCCACGGCGTCGAGTTCGACAGTTTAGGACTGAGACTCGCCAGATCGCACACCGCCGGCCGAAAGACCGTGGCCGCCGTCTCGATCGTGATGTGGTAGCCGCGCTCCCGCAGATCGGAGCACAGGTCCACCACTTCGGGGACCAGCATCGGCTCGCCGCCGGTGACGACGGCGTGTCGGGTCGGAAAAGCCGCCAATCGGTTGAGGATCTCCTCGACCGACAACCTCTCGCCCTCCGGCTTCCAGGACGTGTAGGAAGTGTCGCACCACGCGCACCGCAAGTTGCATCCGGAGGTACGCACGAAAGCCGACGGCACGCCGGAGAGGCGGCCTTCACCCTGGATCGAGTAGAAGAGATCGGCGATCTTCATCAGTCAGTCCACGGTCGGGGCGTAGTGCGTCGGATCGTGAAGACCGGCGGCCACAAAGCCGGCACGGCGTATCCGGCACGAATCGCAACGGCCGCAAGCGGCACCGTCGGCGGCCGGGTCGTAACAGCTATGCGTCATCCCGAAATCGACGCCAAGCGACGCCCCCATATGGATGATCTCGGCCTTCGTTTTCTCGATCAACGGCGTGTGGATACGAAACCGGCCCTTATTCTCGACGCCGGCCTTCGTCGCCAGGTTCGCCAGCCCCTCGAAGGCACGCACAAACTCGGGGCGGCAGTCGGGGTAGCCGGAGTAATCGACGGCATTGACGCCGACGAAAATGTCGAACGACTCCAGGACTTCGGCCCAGGCCAGGGCGAGCGCCAGGAAGACGGTATTGCGTGCCGGGACATAGGTGATGGGAATGCCCGCGGACATCGCCGCCTCATCGCGATCGCGCGGCACAGGGACGTCGGCGGTGAGCGCGGAACCGCCGAACGCTCGCAGGTCGAGGTGCAGCGTGCGATGGTCCTGTGCCGCCCAGCGCGACGGCGACGCGCTTCGCGGCCTCCAGCTCCACCGCATGGCGTTGGCCATAGGCGATCGTGAGAGCATGGCAAGCGAAACCCTGACTGGCGCGAACGCCAGCACGGTCGCCGAGTCCAGGCCGCCGCTGAGGAGCACTACCGCGGGTTTCACTCTGGACGCCATCAGGTCACCTCCTTCGCCGACGGAAGTCCTGGATATCGGAACGACTCTCTGTTATAGTAGTCGCCATCCAGGTTTTTGCGCATCCGTGCTGCAAAGTGGGATGTCTCGGAAGAATGCAGGGCAGGTTCTGATTGGAAACGATCGAACGGTGACTGAGAATGTTCTTGGAATACGCCGGGGTCGTCAGCGCTCGGCTCGGGTAACCGGCCAGCGGCAAGAAAGCAGGCTAGGCGCAGCGATGGACAAACCGATCACGACAGACATGTACAATCCGAAGAAGCAGACGGTGGCCGAAAAGCGGAGCTACCTGGTGGCAACCGTGGCCCAGGCCAAGTTCATCACCGAAACCTGGCTCTCTGCTATCGATTTGAACCAGGCTGTGAGTCTAGGTCTGCCCGAAGTTGACGACCGGTACCACGTTTGGAGAGTTCCTCTCCGTAAGAAGCGGACCGAGACTAAAGTCGGCGAAGTGGTAATTGATGCGTATACCACGGAGGTATTGCATGACAAGACGACCAAGCCCGAGTTACTCGAGTCTCGTCTACTCGGTAAGAGCGAGGACAGAATCAATAAAACCAAGCGGTCGCACAAGACCTATGAACTCTCCCCGCTTCGGAACACGATAGGTCTAGGAGACGCCGCAAATCTAGTCGAAGAGATGCCCAAGAATTGCGTTGATCTGATCTTCACATCTCCCCCGTATTTCAACGCCCGGCCGGAATACTCCGAGTATCAAGAATACGAGGAGTATCTACTCAAGATGCAGCAGGTGATCAAGCGATGTCACCGAGTCTTGAAGGAGGGCGGCTTTTTCGTCATGAACTGTTCACCTGTCCTTCTTCGACGTTCGAGCCGAAACGAGTCCTCCAGGCGGATCGCCGTTCCGTTCGATATGCACAGGCTGTTCGTGGAAGCGGGCTACGATTTCATCGACGACATCATCTGGGTGAAGCCCGAAGGAGCGGGTTGGGCGACGGGACGAGGCCGACGTTTCGCGGCTGACCGTAATCCGCTTCAATACAAAGCGGTCCCGGTGACAGAGTACGTGCTGGTGTATCGCACACGGACGGACATTCTGATTGACTGGCACATCCGTAACCATCCCAGGAAGGATCTCGTCGAGGCATCAAAGATCAAGGACGGATATGAAAAGACGAATGTCTGGAGAATCAATCCGAAAACGAACTCCCAGCATCCGGCCGCGTTTCCGCTTGAATTGGCCGAAAAGGTGATCGCCTACTACTCATTCAAAGAGGACGTGGTGATGGATCCCTTTGCCGGGTCAGGTACTGTGGGTGCTGCTGCCGTGGCAAGTGGCCGTCGCTTCGTGCTTTACGACATTAACCCTAAGTACGTCGGCCACATACAACACGCGGCGCGAACGTGGCTGGGCAAAGCGGCAGAAGAAATTCTCTGCATCAACGTACCACCGATTACCGAAGTTCCCAGCCTCTTCTAAGAGTTATTTTGTCATGCCAGCGAACGACCCTGTAGGAAATCTGTTTTCCAATCTGTTCCCAGCGAACAGCCGTGTTCTGCTTACGGGTGGCGGCAAACAGTTCATAGAACGGATCGGAGCGACAGCTGTCCGTGAGGCTATCTACCGTGTCATGCTTGGTGAAAACCTTCGCAACCTGACCGAACCACTCGGCCGCCGCCGGATTGCTCAGGTCAATGGCGCATTGGTCGCTTTTTTTACTGATGGCTTCCTTACCATTGATCAATTCGGGAAGCGACTTTCTGAACTATCCGTCGCAAAACTATTGAAAACGAAGCGAAACGACAAAGCGGAAGTGTGGATCGCCCAATGGCTGCTCGGATTAACCGGAAAGGCAAATCAAAACGTCTTGCGAAACGATCGAGAGGCCCTTTCGCAGTATGTTACCGACTTCGAACGGGCTATCCAAGATGCTGCCAAGCACTGTCTCCAACAGATCGGCGACTACCGGATGACACTTGGCCATTATGAAGGAAAAAACGGCCGCAAAGTTGAAATCGATTGGCAAGGCATCGTTCGGCTCATGACCGCGATTGGAGCGCAAACACTGACCATTCGCGGGTCGGACAAATCGATGTACGGGAAGCTGTTCGAGAAGCTGATCCTGGGTTCGGTTTTGTCTCTGCTCGGCTTTGAGCGGGTTGACCCAACGCGAAACAAGCGGGACCGAGGGGTGTTCTGGCTCTCGGACAGTTCGGACATCCGAGAGAGTGATGCTACACTACTGGTTGCTCCCGGCAAACTGGCAAGGTTTGACATTGGGTTCATCGGGCCGGGGAACTCGGAGATTTCCAAAGATAAACTTTCTCGTTTCGGTGCCGAACTTGAAACTGGTCAAGGGACCACCAGTTCGGTTACTTTCATCATCGTGGACCGACTGCCCAAGACCGGAAAAACTGAGGCAGCAGCCGCGAAGATTGGAGCGGAAATCGTCCAGATGGTTATGCAATACTGGCCCCGTCGGGTGGCGCAGTTGCTCCGAGTTCGGTTCGGGTACCAACACGCAATCGCGGATATGAAGGATAAGCAACTACGTGCTTTCCTGAAAAATCAACTCGACCGAATTGCCGTTGAAGATTTTCTTAGCGGCGTGACGGTTGCCGAACTTGAAACGGCTGACGAGGACGATGATGACGAAGAGTCGTAGATCCAAATCCTGGCAAAACTTGACTTGTTGAGATTGTCGAACTGTATTGCGTTCCAAAACCCATTTCAGCAGGTTATTCAATCTAAAGTGCGACTAATGCGCTACTTGATCGACGGCTACAACCTGCTGCACGCCACGGGACACCTTTCCGGCAAGGCGGGTCTGCATGGATTGGAGAGGGCACGCCAGGTGCTGCTGAGCCGGCTGGCGGCCTTCACGAAAACCGGCGCCGGTGAGGCAACCGTGGTTTTCGATGCCAGCAGAGCGCCGCCTGCCGTCGAACCGGAACAGGATTACCAGGGCGTTCACGTCTCTTACACTCTCGACGGTTCCGCCGACGACCGCATCGAGGAGTTGATCCGCGCGGATTCGGCACCTCGATCGCTCACTGTTGTTTCCGATGACCGCCGGCTCAAGGAGGCCGCTCGCCGGCGGCACTGTCCGACGCAGAACTGTCTCGACTTCTTTGAGGAAACCGGCAAGCCGCCCCGCACGTCCATCGAGGACAAACCGGCGGAACGACCGGAAGCCTTGTCGGAGCAGGACGTGCGCGCGTGGCTGAAGGCGTTCGGAGCGGAAGACGAGGACTGATCTTGCAGCAGGACGGCCGATTCATTACCACCAACGGTATGACAATCCGCACGATCGTTTTCGATTTCGGCAATGTCCTGGGATTCTTTAGCCATCGCCGCGCGATGGAACAGCTTCTCGCCTATTCACAGGGCGTGAACGCGGACACCATTCAGTCGCTCTTCGTCGACGGTAAGCTGGAAGACGATTACGAGCGTGGAGCGATCGACAGCGCCGCCTTCCGCGCCCTGGTCTGCGAGCGCTGTCGGCTGACGTGCGGCGATGCCCAGTTCGATGCGGCGTACGCCGACATGTTCACGCCCAACCCCGAGACCTGCAACCTGGTGCCGAAGTTGAAGAGGCACCATCGCCTCGTGCTGCTGAGTAACACGACGGAGGTCCATTCGCGCTGGTTCCGCCGTCAGTTCGCCGACGTCCTCGCGCATTTCGACTCGATGGTGCTTTCCTTCGAGATCGGGATACGGAAGCCGGACCGGGCCATCTACGAACACTGCCTGACCGTTGCCGGCTGTGCGGCGTCAGAATGCCTGTTTCTCGACGATATTCCGGTCAACGTCGAAGCGGCCCGCGCTTGCGGTTGGGATGGGATCGTGTATCGGCCCGACGACGGCTTGACCGAACGCCTGGCTGCCCTGGGTGTTTTCGTCTAGGGCGAATAGCAACATAATGTCTCCCCTCTCCCCTGTACTCAGGGGAGAGGGGTTGGGGGTGAGGGGTGGAGCGACAGAACTCAGTCAAGTGGCTCACCCCTCACCCCCAACCCCTCTCCCCTGAGTACAGGGGAGAGGGGAGCAGGAAGACCCCTCTCCCCTGGTTCGTGACTCAGGGGAGAGGGGAGCAGAACCGGGCCCACCTTACGGGGAGTGGAGGAGCGCATGAACCCCATCGAAAAGTTCGACCCTGAAGTCTGGCAGGCCATCGCCGCGGAGCGACGCCGGCAGCAGACCGGGCTGGAGATGATCGCTTCCGAAAATTACACCAGCGCCGCTGTGCTGGCCGCCCAGGGATCGGAGCTGACGAACAAGTACGCCGAGGGCTATCCCGGCAAGCGCTACTACGGCGGCTGCGAGTTCGTGGACGTCGCCGAGCGCCTCGCCATCGAGCGCGTCCTGAAACTGTTCGGCGCCGAGCATGCCAACGTTCAGCCGCACTCGGGAGCGCAGGCGAACATGGCCGTCTACTTCGCCTGCCTCGAACCGGGCGATCCGATCCTGGCGATGAACCTCGCTCACGGCGGCCACCTGACGCACGGGATGCACCTGAACTTCTCCGGTAAACTTTACCGCGTTCAGCACTACGGCGTCCGCAAGGAGGACGAGCGCATCGACTTCGATCAGGTGGCAGCCCTGGCCCGCGAACACAAGCCGAAGCTGATCGTGGCGGGGGCCAGCGCTATCCGCGCAGCATCGACTTCAGCCGTTTCGCCGAGATTTGCAAGGAGGTCAAGGCACTGCTCATGGTGGACATGGCCCACATCGCCGGTCTTGTCGCCGGCGACCAGCATCCCAGCCCGGTGCCGTGGGCGGAGTTCGTTACCTCGACGACGCACAAGACACTGCGCGGCCCTCGCAGCGGCTTCGTCCTGTGTCGCAAGGACTGGGCGGCGAAGATCAACCAGGCGGTCTTCCCCGGTATGCAGGGCGGCCCCCTGATGCACGTCGTGTCGGCGAAGGCCATCGCCTTCAAGGAGGCGCTGCAACCGTCCTTCCGCGGCTATGCGGCGCAGACCATCTCCAACGCCCGCACCATCGCCTACGGGCTGGGCAGCGCCGGCTTCCGTCTCGTCTCCGGTGGCACCGACAATCACCTGATCCTGGTGGATGTGACCTCGAAGGGACTGACCGGCAAGGTGGCCGAGCGCGCTCTCGACGCCGCGGGCATCACGGTCAACCGCAACGGGATTCCGTTCGACACCCGGCCGCCGCTCGATCCGTCGGGCATCCGCATCGGTACTCCGGCGCTGACGACGCGCGGCATGCGCGAGCCGGAGATGCGGCAGATCGCCGCGTGGATGGCGGAGGTGCTGGCGGCGCCGGAGGATGCCGCGGTGCAGAAGCGCGTGCGCGGCGCCGTGGAGGAGATGTGCCGCAATTTCCCGGCGCCGGCGAATGCGGGATAGGGATTGAGCACGCCGCGCCAGCAAGTGTATTTGCCGGCGCGGTGTGCTCCTCGGGTCACGGTTTCTCCGGGTCGCGCACGCCCCTGCCGGGGAACGGATCACGCCCCGGTCGCGGACGGCGGATCGGAGGCGGTGTCTCATCCTCCTCCTTCTCGGTCGGTTTCGCACTCTCATCGACCACGCGCGGTCGCCACGAACAGCGTCCGGTTCGGCCCGTTGGTCTTGCCGTCCAGCTTCACTTCGCGCAGCAGCACCGCCCGGCCCGGTCCCACGGTCACGGTGCCGTTGTAGCTGGACTGGATCGTCTCGGTCGCTCGAATCTTTTCATCTTTTTTCTCACCTTCTCCAATCACGATGCCATCCGACGGTACATGGATGCGCGCTTCCTCGATCCGCAAGTCCAGCATCACGGTCTGGTCATCGGCAACGCGCGGCGTGCAGCGCACACTCGTCCCTGTGTTCTGATACATTATTCGCCGGGAGACGATCCCGGTCCCAGTCATGCTCGTGCCTACCACGACCGGCTGATGCTCTCCTTCGAGCACGGCGCCGCTCTGGTTTTCCGCGACCGTCATTTGCAGCCGCTTGAGCGAGCCGAGCTGGCCCTTCCGCTGCATCTCGCGCAGTTGCACCATTACCTCACCGGACGGCCCGGTCAATCCCTTGACGTCGATCGGGATCGGCTTCGCCTCTTCCCCCTTCTCCGCCGTCTTCGGCGGCACCACGTCGGTCACCCACACTTCGACGGTCACAAGCCGCGGCCGGCGATCGAGAGCCTGCAACACCTTGAGGACGTCGTCGAAGACGCGGTCGTTGGCGCGAATCAGCAGGCAGTTGCTGTTCGGCTCAGGGAGAGCGTCCACCTCGGCATCGCCGTTGAATTGCTTGCTCAGGACCGCGGCGATGTCTTTCGCGGAACCGAGCTTCACCATGTAAACGATGTGTTTCGCCTGACCGGGACCGGCTTTCTTCTCCTGGGTGTGTGCCGGCAGAAGCCAGACGCAAGCCGCCACGAACGCGGTTGCCGTGAATCGAACGACTGTGCGCGACGCCATGGACCGCCTCCTCACAAGATGTTGGGGTTGGTCTCACTTACTCTTCCCGCGCTCATCGTAACCAGTGCCAAAAGGGCAGTCAAATAGAGAACGTCGCGATCTCAGCAAACTTTAATCAACCGCGTGTTCCCTATAATGCCCTCGTCTAGCCGCGAGCGCTGGAGTGTCCGTTGCTCGCGGCGAGACGAAGTCGATCCTCTGTCCATCATGACGAATCCATTCGAGGTCCTGCGTCTCGACCCGACGGCAACGGAGGAGGACGTGATGCGTCAGGCCGAGCGCCTGCGCAGCGCCACGGATGAGGCGTCACTGGGCGCGATCCGTCAAGCTGCCATGGCGCTGACCGGCAATCCGGAAGAGAAGCTGCTGCACGCGCTGATGACACACCCGCGGCCGGCCGGTGCTTCGGAGACGCTGGAGCAATTCGCAGCTGCCTTCCGCCGTGCCCCGACGGCCACGGTACCACCGCTTTCATGCCCCGAGTTGGATCGCGATGAGTTCCTGCGCCTGCTGCTGTCCGCCGCGGCTGAGGAGCTGGAATTGCCCCCCGCTCCTTTCGAGATGATCGGCGGTGTCGATGACGCCGACGAACTTCGGCGCCAGTGGGCGGAAGCACTGTGGCAGAGCTTGCTCTTCGATCCACGAGCCTGAACGACTTACACCGAACCTTCATCGTCCCGTGTCGTCCCAGACATTTTTTTGTTGCTGTCGTGGTTCGTTCTGCTATAACGCCTTCATTGACGAATAATTCGCACTCGGCCGATACTGATTCCCGATCTCTCCGGCACCGCAGGAGGCGGTCCCCTTCGGCGAAGGGGCATGTCACATGACCGCCGAAGGCCGAGTCCGTCAGACACGGCTGCGCATAGTTGGTGAAGAAAATACAGAAGGATATACGGACGCATGGCTGAAACACCGCCGCTGCGCATTAATGCCAGGACCCTAGAACAGCAAGTTGCCGAGGGGAAAGCTCTCGAAACGGCCCTGCAAAAGGCATTTCGTGAAGTCATCTTGGGTCACGCTCGCGCAGGCCGTGCTGTCCCCGTCTCCCGTGACGGCAATGTCGTATGGCTCCAGCCGGAGCAGATCTTCGCGGAGTTGGGCGCTCCGCCGTTAGCGAAACCGGACGATAAAGCCGGTGCGGCTTGACCGCATCGCATGACAGACAAGGACCATCATTCACCACACAGGAAGCACCCCATGGGAACGCAAGCGACGCCGACCGCTCAGTGGAAAAACACACCCGATTACCAGGCCGTCACCGCCATCCGCACGCTGGCGATGGACGCCGTGCAGAAGGCCAACTCCGGCCATCCCGGCACGCCCGATGGCCATGGCGCCGGTGATTTATACCCTCTGGCAGCGCTTCCTCCGCTTCGATCCGGCCGATCCGATCTGGCCCAATCGCGATCGCTTCGTCCTGTCGATGGGCCACGCGTCGATGCTGCTCTACTCCATGCTGCATCTGACCAAGGTGAAGGCGGTCAACAAGAAGTATGAGACCGTCGGCCAGCCGACCGTCGTCGCTCGACGACATCAAGACGTTCCGCCAGCTGGACAGCCGCTGCGCCGGGCACCCCGAGTATCGCTGGACTTCCGGCATCGAGACGACGACGGGTCCGCTGGGCAACGGCGTCGCCACCAGCGTCGGCATGGCCATCGCCGAGAAGTGGCTGGCGGCGACCTACTTCAACCGGCCCGATTTCGAGATGTTCGACTACGACGTCTACGCCCTGGCCGGCGACGGCTGCATGATGGAAGGCATCTCCGGCGAGGCGCGCCTCCCTGGCCGGCCACCTGAAGCTGAGCAATCTCTGCTGGATCTACGACAACAACAAGATCACCATCGAGGGCAACACCACCGTGGCCTTCACCGAAGACGTCGCCACGCGCTTCATCGGCTACGGCTGGAACGTCATGCGCGTCGCCGACGCCAACGACCTCGACATGCTCGAACGGGCGTTCAAGACATTCAAGGCGACGACCGATCGGCCGACGCTCATCATCGTCGATAGCCACATCGCCTGGGGTGTGCCGGGCAAGGAAGGGCCATCATTCGGCCCACGGCGAGCCGCTCGGTTGGAAGGCGGTCTGCCAGGCCAAGGAGTTTTATGGCTGTCCGTTCAAGGACGCCGCTCACGCCGCCCGACACCACCGATGCCAAGGATGAAGAATGGAAGGTCGGGCTGTTCGAGAACTGCCTGTTCGACGGCGTCTACGACACCTTCGCCAAGGGCATCGGCAAGCGCGGCAAGGAGGCTGCGCGACGCCTGGTTCGCCGAAGCTGGCTCGGTACAAGGCCAAGTTACCCCGAGCTGGCCGATGCAGCTCGAGAAGATCCAGCAGCGCGAATTGCCCGACGGCTGGGACAAGGACATGCCAAGCCGTTCCCGGCGACGGACCCCAAGAGGCATGGGCGGCCGCAACGCTTCGCCAGAAGGTCCTGAACATGATCGCTCCGAACGTGCCGTGGCTGATCGGCGGTGCGGCCGACCTGGCGCCCTCGACGAAAACGCGGCATGACGTTCGCCGGTGCCGGCGATTTCCAGGCGGGCAGCTATGCCGGCCGCAACTTCCACTTCGGCATCCGCGAACATGCCATGGGAGCCATCCTCAACGGCCTGGCTCTGGCCAAGCTGCGGCCCTATGGCTCCGGCTTCCTGATCTTCAGCGACTACGGCCGCACGCCGATCCGTCTGGCCGCCGATCATGGAGATCCCGGTCATCTACATTTTCACGCACGACTCCATCGGCGTCGGCGAAGACGGTCCGACGCATCAGCCGATCGAGCAGGTGGCCTCGCTGCGTGCCATCCCCGGCCTCATCACCCTGCGGCCCGGCGACGCCAACGAGGTGGTCGAGGCGTGGAAGATCATCATGAAGTCGAAGCACGAGCCGATCTGCCTGATCCTGACGCGTCAGGACCTGCCGACGCTGGACCGCACCAAGTACGCGCCGGCTTCGGGCGTGGCCAAGGGCGCTTACATCCTCGCCGACGCCCGCGGACGGCAAGCCCGACGTGCTGCTGCTGGCGACTCGGGCAGCGAGCTGTACATGTGCGTGGACGCCTACGAGCAGCTGACCAAGCGAGGGCATCAAGGCGCGGGTCGTGAGCATGCCGTCGTGGGAGATGTTCGAGCATCACTGCACGAAAGACCAGGCATATCGTGAGGCGGTGCTGCCGTCGTCGGTGACGGCACGCGTGGCGGTGGAGCAGGCATCGACCTTCGGCTGGCACCAGTACGTCGGCCTGACCGGCGCGGTCTGATCGCCATGAAGACGTTCGGCGCGTCGGCTCCGCTGAAGCAACTTGCAGCAGAAGTTCGGCTTCACCGTCGAGAACATCGTCACCGCGGCGAAGGAACAGCTGAAGAAGGCGAAGATGCGAGATCGCGGTCGTTTAGCCGCGAGCATCTGCGAGCGCTGCTGCCAGCGCTCGCAGAAGCTCGCGGCTAAACGACGGAGGAATGCCGCTGTGACCGTCTACGAACGCGCTCTGGAGTTCGTGCGCAACGGCATGACGCTCGGCCTCGGCTCGGGCCGTGCTTCGACGGAGTTCATCGAGCTGCTCGGGGCAAAGGTCGCGAGCGGGCTGAAGGTGCGCGGCGTGCCGACCTCGCAGGCGTCCGCCGACCTCGCCACGTCGCTCGGCATTCCGCTGGTCACGCTGGAGCAAGGAATGCCGCTCGATATCGCCGTGGACGGCGCCGACGAGTGCGATCCGAACCTGGATCTCATCAAGGGCTACGGCCGGGCCTTGGTTCGGGAAAAGATCGTGGCGGCCGCGGCGAAGAAGTTTCATCATCCTGTACGGCGACAAGCCGCCGCAGTGATGTCAAGAAGCGTCGCCGTTCTCGGCACCAAGGGCAAGCTGCCGGTCGAAGTCGTGCCGTTCGCCGTGCCGCTCGCGCACAGCAAGCTGCGCGACCTCGGCTGCGAACCCGTTCTCTGGATGAAAGACGGCAAGACCGGCGTGACGGACAACGGCAACCACATCCTCGACTGCGGGATCAAGCCGATCGCCGAACGCCCGTGACGTTCCATGCAAACGATACGAGACATCCCCGGAGTCGTCGATACGGGCCTGTTCCTCGGCATGGCCGACGTGGTGCTGGTCGGGGGACGAGGACTTCAAGCTGGTGAGCGAGCGAAGACGCGAACAGTGAATTGCCGCCTGCGGCTTGGCGGTGCCCCTGCTAAGCCCGACAAGCGGAGGAATCTACCCGCAACAAGGAGCAACTACCGTGCAACTGGGAATGGTCGGTCTGGGACGCATGGGTCAGAACATGGTGTGGCGGCTCGCCAAGGCCGGCCACGAAGTCGTCGTCACGGACACGATCGCCGGACGTGATCCGAAAGACGGTCGCGATCGAGTCGGACGTGGCGACGATCACGGCCGATGTCGTCAAGGACATCAAGCAGGGGATGGAAAAGAGCGGCGGCAAGGTCGTCGGCGCGGCCAACCCGCAGGAACTGATCGCCAAGCTCAAGGGGCCGCGCGCCGTCTGGCTGATGATTCCGGCCGGCATCGTGGACAAGGTGATCCCGAAGTACTACGCGCGCTGCTGCAAAAGGGCGACGCCCTCATCGACGGCGGCAACTAGCTACTACATCGACGACATCCGCCGCAGCAAGGAACTGAAGGCCAAGGGCATCGACTACATCGACGTCGGCACCTCCGGCGGCGTCTGGGGCCTGATCCGCGGCTACTGCCTGATGATCGGCGGTGACAAGGCCGCCGTCGAGCGCCTCGGCCCGATCTTCAAGGCCATCGCGCCTGGCTCCAGCGGCGTCGCCGCCGACCAAGGTCAAGCAGATCAAGGGTGTCGACGCCGCCGGCAAGCGCATCGAAGGCGCGGAGGTCACCGCCACCGGCACTTCCGCCGACAGCTACCTGCACTGCGGGCCGTCGGGCGCGGGCCACTTCGTCAAGATGGTCCACAACGGCATGGAATACGGCATCATGGCCGCCTACGCCGAGGGCCTGAACATCCTCAAGCACGCCAACGTCGGCAAGCAGGGCCGCAAGTCGCAGCACAGCGCCGAGGTCACGCCGCTGCGCGAGCCGGACCACTACCAGTACGACTTCGACCTCCAGGCCATCTGCGAGAACTGGCGGCGCGGCAGCGTCATCGCCTCCTGGCTGCTCGACCTGACGGCCGAGGCGTTCCTGGAGAACCCGGAGCTGCCGATCGAAGAGCATTCGCTGAAGGCGCACGGCGTCCCCGACTCCGGCGAAGGCCGCTGGACGCTCCTGGCCGCCATCGACGAGGGCGTGCCCTGCCCGGTGCTGACCACGTCGCTCTACTCGCGGTTCACGTCGCGTCATGAGGAAGACTTCGCCTGGAAGATCGTGCAGGCGATGCGCCGCAAGTTCGGCGGACATTGAGCGAAATGAGTTCCCCGTTTAGCCGCGAGCTTTTGCGAGCGCTGCGATGCAGCGCTCGCAAAAGCTCGCGGCTAAACGGAAAACGTGGATCACCCCCATGGCGCAAATGACCGCGCTGCTTCCGCAGCCGAACCTGCTCGTCATCTTCGGCGGCGACGGCGACCTGTCGTGGCGCAAGCTGCTGCCGGCCGTCTATAACCTCAACAAGGACGGCGTCCTACCCTCGCATTTCGCCGTCGTCTGCTTCGGCCTGCCCAGCACCGAGGAGGGCACTGGCGCCGCCGATCCCGACGAGTACATCCGCCGCCGTGCCCGCGACGGCATCCCGCGCTTCTCGCGCCAACCGCTGGAGGAGGCCCACTGGGAACGATTTCGCCCGCAGGCTCTTCTTCGTCCCCGGCAGCTTCGGCGATCTCCGCGCCTACGAAAAGCTCGAAGCTGAAGCTCGCTGCCGTGGACCACCAGTTCGGCGTCCCCGGCAGCCGCGTCTTCTACCTGGCCGTGCCGCCGTCGCTGGTCGAGCTGTCCGTCACGCACCTGCGCGACGCCGGCATGGTAGCCGATCCCGATGACGAAGTCGGCTTTCACGCGCGTCATCGTCGAGAAGCCGATCGGCCGCGACCTGGAGAGCGCTCGCGCCGTCATCCGCGCCGTCGACCAGGCCTTCGCCGAGAGCCAGACCTACCGCATCGACCACTACCTCGGCAAGGAGACGGTGCAGAACCTGATGGTGCTGCGCTTTGCCAACAGCATCTTCGAGCCGCTGTGGAACCAGAAATACATCGACCACGTCCAGATCACCGTGGCCGAGGAAGAAGGCCTGGTCCAGTGGGACCACAAGACGGAGCCGCCGCAGATGACCGCCAGCCGCATCGGCTACTACGAAGGCGTCGGCGCCCTGCGCGACATGGTGCAGAACCACATCCTCCAGGTCCTCTGCACCGTGGCGATGGAGCCGCCCTACTCGCTCGAGCCCGACGTGGTGCGCGATGCCAAGGTCAACGTGCTGCACTGCCTGCGGCCCATGACGCGCGAAGACGTGAAGAAGAACGTCGTCCGCGGCCAGTACATCGCCGGGCGACGAGGACGGCTGCGCGGTGCCGGACTATCGCAAGGAGGTCCGGCTCTACTATCTCGGAGTTCGTCAAGAAGCCGATCCCGGCGGAGTCGATGAACTCGACGACGGAGACGTTCGTCGCCATCCGCCTGTTCATCGACAACTGGCGCTGGTCCGGCGTGCCGTTCTACATCCGCACCGGCAAGCGGCTGCCGAAGCGCGGCAGCGAGGTGGCGATCCAGTTCAAGGACGTGCCGTCAGGTGCTGTTCAACCATGCACCCCGAGGTGCCGCTGGAGCCGACGGTGCTGACGCTGAAGGTGCAGCCGGAAGAAGGGCTGTCGATGCGCATCGCGTCGAAGCTGCCCGGCCCGAAGGTGCGCATTTACCCGGTGAAGATGGAGTTCAACTACGCCTCCAGCTTCGGTGCCACGTCGCCGGAAGCATACGAACGCCTCATCCTCGACGTGATGGCCGGCGACGCGACGCTGTTCATGCGCCGCGACGCGGTGGAGACCGCCTGGACGTGGGTCATGCCGATCCTGGAGACGTGGTCACCGGAGCGCGTACTGAACCTGCCCGAGTACCAGTGCGGCACGTGGGGACCGATCGAGGCGGACCGGCTGATCCAGGCGGACGACCGGCAGTGGCGGACGTTGTAGTTTCATTGCTTCGCATTGCATTGCAGCCTTCGCTCCGGTGCAGCAAACTGCAATTGCGGCAAACGGAATAGACGCTCTGTCGACGGGGGTGCCGGACTACGCGGGAGTTGTCGGACGCAACCGGTACTGTCCCCGAGTCCGTGCTGATCGGAGCTGACGAGCTGAAGGGACTGCTCAAGCTCGCCGCCCAGGTGACCGGACAGCCGTTGCAGCGCGTCCACATGTCGAACCTCGTCGTCTATTGCGACGTGATGGACGACGGCGGAGCAGGTGGCCCGGCAGGTGCCCGATATCGCCGCCGTCCATCCGGCGCGCGTGCTGCTCCTGATCCGCGATGACAGCTGCGATCGGGAATCGGCTCACCGCGGCCGTGTCGGTGCGGTTCCGGGAGCTCGGGCACGGGCAGGAGACGTGCTCGGAGCAGATCACGCTGCACGCCCCCGCCGCGCGTCGCCGACCGACTGCCGTTCCTGATGCGCCGCTTCCTGATCGGCGATCTGCCGATTAACCTGTGGTGGTCCTCGACAGTGCCGCCGCCGATGGCCGGACCGATCTTGTTCGATCTGGCGGAGTACGCCCAGCAGATCATTTACGACAGCATCGGCTGGCTCGACCCGCCGCGCGGCGTGGCAGCGACGGGCGTCTGGTTGGAGCAGGTCGAGCGCCAGGACGCCGGCCGGTGGCGCGTGGCCTCGGACCTGAACTGGCGCCGGCTGAAATACTGGCGCCGGCTGATCGACGCAGGCGTTGGACGAGGCGTCCGCCCCCGGCGCGGCCGAGTCGATCACCGAGCTTGACGATCGAGCACGGTCCGCACGCCGTCGTCCAAGGCTGGAGCCTTGCGGCTTGGCTGGCGCGGCGTCTCGGCTGGACGCTGCAGAGCGGCATCGTGCGCCCCAACGTCGAAATCGACTGGCGTTTCCGCACACCGAAGGGCGAGGCGGCGGTGCGCGTCAAGACGTCTCGCCGGAGGGACCGCCGGTGCTGGCCCGGCGTTCGCCTCGGCCTGCTAACTGGGCGGCAAGCCGGTGATGATGAACTTCGCCGCTGAGACCGACTTCCGCCTGGGCATCACGCTGGAAGGCATGGACAGCCGCCCCGCGTACCGTGACGGTGCCGCCGCTGACGCCGGCCGAGTTGATCGGCCGGCAACTGTCCGACCGCGAGCCCGATCCGACGTTCCGGCGAGAGCATGGTCGTGGCCCAGGCGATGGCGCGGAGTGTGGTAAAATAGGAAGAATCGTTTGCAGAGAACCCGATCGGCTGGTTATGCGGGATTTCCGAAGACCACACACGGAGGAGCCAGCGACGATGTCCGAGAAAGAACTGGTCCGAGAGACACTCCAAAAACGCCCCGAGGATGCCACCCTGCGATGAGATTAGTGAGGAAATTGCCACATGGCAGCGATTACGTCGCGCGAACAGTCGATCGAAGAAGGTCGTATGACACCGCACGAGGAGGTCGTGAAGAGGTTTGCGACATGGAAGCCTTCCAATGAGAAGTGGTCAGGAGGCGATCGCAAGATGAATTCGAGGCCATTTCGCTTACACTGCGTTCAATAGCGTCGCATCGAACGGGCTGCACACATGCGCGATGCCATCCTCGAACACGTGGCACTGCTGAAAACATTCCCGTTCGATCGGTCCGATCTATCACCGCCTGACCGAAAGAAGGGAACACGCGAGATCCTGTGCTTCAAATACAGGAATATTCTATCGGGTTGATGAAGCTGCGAAACGAGTGCGCATGGTGTGCATCTGGCACGAGTGCGCGATCGGAACCCGAGGTTGAGACCTGAGAGCGCCAGAGGAGCATCTTTGATGACACCGACCATCCGCACGTCTTCGCCGACGCCGAGGCCGTCAGCCGCGGCGCCGCCGAGGAGTTCGTCCGCTGTGCCCGTGAGGCCATCGCCGCGCGCGGCCGCTTCACCGTCACTCTCTCCGGCGGCTCGACGCCGAAGCGCATGTTCGAGCTGCTGGCCGAACCGCCGTACCGCGATCAGGTCGGATTGGACGAAGGTCCACATCTTCTGGGGCGACGAGCGCTCCGTGCCGCCGGATCACCGCGACTCGAACTACCGCATGGCCAACGAGGCGATGCTGTCGCGGTTGCCGATCCCGGCCGCGCAGGTCCATCGCATCGAGGCCGAGCGCACCGACCGCGACGCCGCCGCGCGCGAATACCAGGCCATCATTGCCGGACGTTCGGCGTCGATGCCCGACGGCGAACCGCCGGCGTTCGACCTCGTCCTGCTTGGCATGGGGCCCGACGGCCACACGGCGTCGCTGTTTCCGCACACGACGGCGTTGAACGAGACCAAGCGCTGGGTCGTCGTCAACTTCGTGCCGAAGTTCAACACCGACCGCGTGACGCTGACGACGCCGATCCTGAACAGGGCGCGGCGAGGTGCTGTTCCTCGTCGCCGGTGCGGACAAGGCCGAGCCGCTGGCCGAGGTGCTCGAAGGGCCGCCCGACCCGGCTCGCCTGCCGTCGCAGCTCATCAAGCCCACGGCGGGCAAGCTGATCTGGTTCGTGGACCGACTCGCGGTGGCGAAGTTGACGCAAACGCTGCGTTTAATAGCCCGCCGGACTGCAAGCAGGGTAGGACGCCTCGTCTGAGACGGGCGGCTCAAGAATGGGATTCGACCATGAGTACCCCGACCGATCCACCTCGCACCGTCCATCCTCGCCGCCGACTTCGCGCGGCTCGGCGAGCAGGTGCGCGAGGCGGAGAAGGCCGGTGCCAATCGCATCCATGTCGATGTGATGGACGGCCATTTCGTGCCGAACATCAGCATGGGGCCGCTCGTCGTCCAGGCGCTGCGGCCGGTGACCAAACTGCCGCTCGAATGTCACCTGATGATCACCGACCCGGACCAGTACATCGAGGCGTTCGTCAAGGCCGGGGCGGCGACGATCATCGTCCACGTCGAGAACAACGCCAACCTGCATCGCACCGTGCAGCATGGTGCAAGTCGTTCGGCAAGAAGGTCGGCGTGACGATCAACCCGCAACGCCGGCCGTCGACCTGGTCGAGATCCTGCCCGAAGTGGACTTGATCCTGGTGATGACGGTCAACCCCGGCTTCGGCGGCCAGAAGTTTCTGACCAGCACGCTCAGCAAGATCCGCCAGGTGCGGCAGATGATCGACCGCACGAAGCCGATGATCGAGCTGGAAGTGGACGGCGGCATCGATCGCGACGACCGCGCCGCTCGCCGTCGAGGCCGGGGCGCGGGTGCTGGTGGCCGGGTCATCGGTGTTCGGCGTCAAGGAAGGGGTCGCGGTCGGAATGGAGCGCACTGCTAGCGAGCGTTGTCGGGAAGGGTTGAAGGAATTGCCGCTTGCGGCTTGGCAAGTACGCTAAGCCGCAAGCGGTTGGACGCCATGGCAGAACTCGCATCATGATCCTCGCCGGAGACATCGGTGGTACGAAAACGGTCGATCGCCCTGTTCGACGAAACAGGCGGCGAGCTGAAGCTGGTGCGCGATGCCACCTTTCCCAGCAAGGACCACGCGGCCCTGGAGGAGATCCTCGCCAAGTTCCTGCACGGCGAGACGAACCTCTCGCCGTTGAGCCGCCTGCTTCGGCGTCGCCGGGGCAGTCATCGAGGGCAAGTGCCAGACGACCAACCTGCCGTGGAAGCTGGACGAAATCGAGCTGGCGAAGGTCGGTCCAAGCGGCCCGGGCGAAGCTGCTGAACGACCTGGAAGCCGCCGCCTTACGGGATGCTCTACCTGAAACCGGACGAGTTGGCTCCGCTCAACCCGCACGCGCAGCCGCGCCGCAAGGGCAACGTCGCCGTCGATCGCCGCCGGGACCGGACTCGGCGAGGCGATGCTCTACTGGGACGGCCGGCATGCACCACCCGCTCGCCTCGGAGGGCGGCCACGCCGATTTCGCCCCGCAGAGCGACCAGGAAATCGACCTGCTCCGGTGGCTGCGGGCGAAGTTCGGCCACGTCAGCTGCGAACGCGTCCTGTCCGGGCCGGGGTTCGCCAACATCTTCCATTTCCTCCGCGAAACGGGCAAATATCAGGAGACCCCGGCTCTGAAGGAGAAGCTGGCGGCCGGAGGGGACCCGAGCATTGCCGTCACGCAGCTTGGCATGTCCGGCGAGGATCCGCTGTGCGTTGCCACCGTCGAATTGTTCTGCTCACTGTACGGCGCCGAGGCCGCCAATCTGGCACTGAAATGTGTCGCGGTCGGCGGAGTCTTCGTCGGCGGCGGCATCGCACCGAAGATGTTGGCGGCGCTGAACAAGGGCGGGTTCCTGAAGGCGTTCATTGCCAAGGGACGCTTCTCCGGCCTGATGCAGTCTTTGCAGGTGACGTGCCCTCAATCCACGGGCGCCGCTGATCGGCGCGGCCCACTATGCCGCCCGCATGATGTAGACTAAGGAACCCCCGCTTCGCCGGGGGTTCGCCTCTTTGCGGCTAACTGCCCGGAGGACGAATTTTCAATTCGTCCTCCGGGCAGTTTAACCGCAAAGCCAGGGTTCGACTCTCCCGGCTGCCGGGGGCTACCTCGTTGGAGCACCATGACGACGCAAGAACACCTCCGTCTCCAGGAAATCCACACTGACGCGACCGGGTGGCGACGCTGGGGGCCATACCTCAGCGATCGCGCCTGGGCAACGGTCCGCGAGGACTACAGCGCCAACGGCGACGCCTGGAACTTCTTCCCGCACGACCAGGCCCGCAGCCAGGCCTTCCGCTGGGGGGAAGACGGCATCGCCGGCATCTCCGACCGCTATCAGATGCTCTGCTTCGCGCCGGCTTTCTGGAACGAACACGATCCCATCCTCAAAGAACGCCTTTTCGGTCTAACCGGCACGAAGGCAATCACGGCGAAGACGTTAAGGAGTATTACTTCCACGTCGACAACACGCCGACGCATTCGTACATGAAACTCCTCTACAAGTATCCGCAAGCAGATTATCCCTACGGCTGGCTCCTGGAGGAGAACCAGCGCCGCAACGGTCAGGGCTTCGAGTTCGAGCTGCTCGACACCGGCATTTTCGACGAGGACAAGCTATTTCGACATCTTCATCGAGTACGCCAAGGCAGATCCAGAGGACGTCTGCGTTCAGCATCGAGGCGTTCAATCGCGGAGCGGAGCCGGCGCCGCTGCACATCCTGCCGCAGCTGTGGTTCCGCAACATCTGGGCGTGGGATTGCACCGCGGCCGAGGAACCCAGCAAGGTCCGGGAGCCTGTGCTCCGTGCCGGGTCGGGTGGGAAAGGATTTCTGAACATCGTCGCCGACGACGCCAACCTCGAAATCCCGCAGGTCATCCCGCAATCAGCGAGGCTCGGCCCGCGCACCCTGTACGGTCCGCCTGCCGGCACCGCGCTCTTCACCAACAATGAAACCAATGCTCCGCGTGTCTTCGGACCTCAGGCGCTGAGCCGTAAGCCGCACGTCAAGGATGCGTTTCATCGTCAGGTCGTCAACAAGGAAGACGCCGTCAACCCGGAGAAGGCGGGCACGAAAGCGGCAGTGCATTACATTTTCACCGTGCCGGCGCGCGGCTCGGTCGAAGCTGGTGCTGCGGCTGTCGGACAAGCCTGACCTGAAAAACCCGCTCATCGAGGCGGAAAAGGTCTTAAAAGACCGCCGGGCCGAAGCCGACGAGTTCTACGAAGCAGTGCAGCCGGCCAGGGCATCCGACGACGAGAAACGTGTCCAGCGTCAGGCCTTCGCCGGGTTGTTGTGGTCGAAGCAGAGCTACCTGTTCGACGTCGACCGCTGGTTCAACGGCGACTGCGAGAAGTGGCCGCCGCCGGCGTCGCGGCTCAAGGGCCGCAACAGCCACTGGCAACATCTCAACTCGATGCGCGTCATGACGATGCCGGACAAGTGGGAGTACCCCTGGTTCGCCGCCTGGGACCTCGCCTTCCACTGCGTGGCCTTTGCCCCGATCGACCCCCAATTTGCCAAGGATCAGCTCTGGGTGCTGCTGTTCGAGCAGTTCCAGCATCCCAACGGCCAGATTCCCGCTTACGAGTGGGAGTTCTCCGATCTCAACCCTCCCGTCCATGCCTGGGCGGTCTGGCGCGTCTACAACGTGGATCGCCTCCAGCGCGAGAGCGCGGCGAGAAGAAGGACCGCGACTTCCTCGAACGCTGCTTCCACAAGCTGCTCATCAATTTCGCCTGGTGGATTAACAAGGTCGACGGCGAGGGCAACAACGTCTTCGAGGGCGGATTCCTCGGGCTGGACAACATCACAGTCATCGACCGCAGCGAAAAACTGCCGGAGGGGGTCAAGCTGGAGCAGGCCGACGCCACAGGTTGGATGGGTATGTTCTGCCTCAATCTGATGCGCATCGCGCTGGAGTTGGCGAAGGAGAACAAGGTCTACGAGGGTTTGGCGACGAAGTTCTTCCAGCACTACACCTACGTTGCCCGGGCGATGAAACACATGGGCGGGCGCGGCGAACCGCTGTGGGACAGGAACGACGGCTTCTTCTACGACATGCTCCGCCGGCCCGACGGCAGTTCGCTCAAGTTCCGCGTCCGCTCGCTGGTGGGCTTGATTCCGCTGTTCGCGGTGGAGCGGCTGGAGTACGACTGGATCGAGAAGCACTACCCCGATTTCACGCGCGACTTCAACTGGTTCATGCACAATCGCAAGGACCTGACGGAAGGCGTGATCCACGAGTCGATTCGCGGCTCGCAAAAAACGTTCGTGATGACGATCGTCGATTACGAGCAGATCACGAGGCTTATCGACCGTATGTTCGACGAGTCGGAGTTCCTTTCGCCCTATGGCATCCGCAGTCTGTCGAAAGCGCACGACCATCCGAACGAGTTCTGGTATGGCGACCGATGCGTGGGCTACGAACCGGCGGAAGCAGTGTCGAAGATCAAGGGCGGCAACTCGAACTGGCGCGGACCGCTCTGGTTCCCGACCAGTTTCCTGCTGATCGAATCGCTGCGGAAGATCGGCAAGGCCTTCGGCGACGACCGAAAAGTGACGCCGCCGGCCAGCGGCGGCAAGGCACTGACGTTCAAAGAGGTGGCGGGACATCTGGCGTCGCGCATGATCGGTATCTTCACGCGCGACGAGAAGACGAAGAAGCGTCCCGTGTTCGGCGGCTCCCAGAAGTTTCAGGACGATCCGTTCTGGAAGGATTACCTGCTCTTCTACGAGTACTTCCACGGCGACAACGGCGCCGGCCTCGGGGCATCGCACCAGACGGGCTGGACGGGTCTGGTGGCATCGCTCATTGACGAGTGGCGGAAATGACGGAGATTTGCCGCTTGCGGCTGAGCATCCTGCGCAGCAATAACCTGGTCAAGTTCTGTAGGACGGATTTTCAATCCGTCCGTGCGAACCGGACGGATTGAAAATCCGTCCTACAGAACTTGACCAGATTATTGCTGCGCGGGCCCTTAGTATTCGCTAAGCCACAAGCGGCGATGCGGGGACCGCCATGCTCCTCGGTTACAACACCAACGGCTTCGCGCATCACCCGCTGGAACAGGCCCTGACCATCCTCGCGGAGACTCGGTTACCGGAGTGTCGCACTCACCCTCGATTATCACGCCCTCAATCCATTCGACGCCCAACTTACCGAGCAACTCGGTCGGGTCAAGAGCCTGCTGCATGACCTCGGCCTGCGTTCGGTGATCGAGACCGGATCGCGCTTTCTTCTCGACCCGCGCCGCAAACATCAGCCGACGCTCTTGAGTCCCCCCCCGCTGTGGAAAGACGGCTCGATTTTCTTCGACGTGCCATTGATATTGCGGCCGCGCTTGGCTCCGACGCCGTAAGTTTTTGGTCCGGAACCCCGTTGGAGTTGCATGACCCGGCCCAGTTGATGGACGTGCTCGTTGCGCATTGCCGGGAACTCAGCCGCTATGCCGAACACTGTGCGATCCGGCTCGCCTTCGAGCCGGAACCGGGCATGTTCATCGACACGATGGCCCGCTACGCCGATCTACACGAACGCGTCGGTCATCCCTCGTTCGGCCTGACTCTCGACATCGGCCATCTGCACTGTCTGGGAGAGACGCCGATCGCCGATCACGTGCGCCGCTGGCGCGATTGGTTATGGAACGTCCACATCGAAGATATGCGCCGCGGCGTCCACGATCATCTGATGTTCGGCGAAGGAGAAATCGACTTCGTCGAGGTGCTGCGCGTGTTAGCGGAGGTCGGCTACAAGGGAGGCGTCCACGTCGAGCTGAGCCGGCACAGTCACGATGCGGTCGAGACGGCCCGCCGGGCGCTGACGTTTCTGCGTGCGGCAGAAAAAGGGGACCGGCACGTTTATGATTGACCGCACGGGGGCAGCGACAAATCTCCTTCGACTATTCTAATCTCATCATCCATGACTCGACACCACTCTTGCGTCAGCAGGTCGATGCGGACCACAGCCCTGGCTTGCGTTACTTGGGCCGGATGGGAACTCTGGCCAGGCGCACGCCGACGAAGTTGAGCCGTAACGACAGCGCGATCCTGCGGTGGACCGCCGCCCGGCAGTACAGGCCGTGGAGGCTCCAGTCGCCGCCCCGGATCACGCGGGGGCCCTCTTTTTCGGATTGGTCCGCGCACCACTGCCACACGTTGCCGTGCATAGCGTACAACCCTAACTTGTTCGGTGGATAGGCGCCCACACGCGCTGTTCTTTGCAATTTTTGCCCCTTCGGCGCATTGCCATATGGGAAGTCGCCGTCGAAGTTGGCTTGCTCGGAAGATAGGTCGTTGGTCGGCTTGGCGAAGTAGAAGTGGTAGGAACATTCTTTCTCGGATGTTGCCCCTCCGCGACAGGCATATTCCCATTCCGTATCCAACGGCAAGCGGTATAACCATTCACCGCCGCGCTTTTTCTCCCGCTCGTTTAACTTCTTGATGAATGTAAGCGCGTCGTTCCACGACACTTGCTCCACCGGGAGCAGCTTCAGCTCCTCATCGGAGATGTCCTTAACAAAGCCCGATCCGCCGCCCTTCCGCGAGAACCAGCTCGGGTTGTCGTTCATGACGGCCTGCCACTGTCCCTGTGTCACCGTGTGGGCAGCGATCTCGAAGTCCTCCTTGATCTCCGTTTTCGTGCCTTTCTTCATGCCATCCCAACCCATGTAGAACGTCCCTTTCGGCAGATGCACGAACGTCATCATCAGATCATCGACGCGCTTGTCGATCGCGTCGGCTGGTTCGCAGGCTTTCCAGCCGATGGTCGCTTCACTGGCCGGTTTGAGCCACTCGTTGTGGAAGTCCTCCAGGAAAACAATTTGGACGCGTGCGTCGGCCGATAGAGTCAGATGATCTTCGAGATGCAGCAGGGTCTGGGGGACTGCTGATTTGGGTACGCCCTTGGCCGATTCCAACTGGACGGTGCCGCTCACCTCCAGGATCATGGCCCTGGGCACCGTCAAGGCGATGGAATGGTTTATTTCTCCGATGGCGGACAGCAGTTCCGCTTGCAGTTCCGGCTGGTCGCCGAACTCACGTGTAATCCTTTCCTCCGCATCCTTGAGGATCTCGCGGCGGGTGTCGTTCCCACCCAGGACATTGGTTTCCGAGATCTTGAAAATACTGACGAGGAAGTCGCGGGCCTTTCCCGCCTTGTCGGATTGCTGAAGGGCTTCACGCGCCTTGCCCTCGGCGATGCCCGTTTGCTTCACCGCTTCATTCGCCAGCTTCACCAAATACCCCGAGAGGACGGACAAGGCCACGACGGCCAGCACCGTCACGCCCAGCAGCGCCGCCATGGCCGGACGCCGTTTCGCCCACTTCACCGCACGCTCGAGCCTTCCGGTTGGTCGGGCCGCAATCGGCTCACCCTGCCGATAGCGGTGCAGGTCGTCGGCCAGTTCCTCGGCACTGGCATAGCGCCGGGCCGGCTCCTTACTCAGACACTTTAGAGCGATCGTCTCCAGATCGTGCGGCAAACCCTTGCGCAGCGTGGACGGCGGCGTCGGCTCCTCGGTCAACACCATCTGCACGGTCTGAAAGGCTGTCTCTCCCTTGAAAGGCGGCCGGCCGGCCAGGAATTCGTACAGCAAGGCACCCAGCGCGTACACGTCCGCGGCCGGGCCGGTGTCGTGGACGCGGCCGGCGGCCTGTTCCGGGGCCATGTACGAGGGCGTACCCATAATCGCGCCGGAGCGGCTCACGTCGCTGCCAGCGTCCATCTTCTTCGCCAGGCCGAAGTCGGTGATCTTCGGCGTCCCGTCCCCAGTCAGCAGGACGTTCGCCGGTTTCAGATCGCGGTGGACGACGCCGCGCAGATGGGCATAGTGCATGGCTCGGGCCAGCGTTTCCACGAGCACAGCCGACTCGTCTGCGCTGGGAGTCCAGTTCTTCAGTTTCCGGTCGAGGGAGCCAGCGGTGCAATACTCCAGCGAGAAGAACGGCATGCCCTCGTGTTCGCCGACCTCGTGCAACTGGACGATGTTGGCGTGTTGTAACCGGGCGACGGCTTCCGCCTCGATCCGAAAACGCACCTGATCCTGTAGAGAGGCGTGCTTGCTGGCCAGGATCATCTTGACAGCAACGAGACGATCCAGCTTGACGTGCCGGGCCTTGTACACGACGCCCATGCCCCCGTGGCCCAGTTCGCCGAGCAATTCGTATCCGGGCAGGTCCAACATCGGCAACGGCGACCCGGACTGCGTACTCTGTGCGTCGCCGCGGGGCCTCGGCGTCACGATCGGAGCCTGGCCGTGCGTGGAGGGACTCGCCGATCTCGGCGCGGGCGGTGAGGTATCGGGCCCTGGCGGCGAGTCGTGCTGCATGTCGAGCGTTTGGTCGGGGACGGCCGGGGCGGCATTAGGCGGACCGGTCGGCGTCGGATCGCTCATGGGGCATCTCGGGTAGAAGAATTGCTTTCTCCATTCTTGTTTACGGTTCGCGCGAACCGTAAACAAGACCGTATGACTCCTGAGAATCTCCCCCCGAATTGCGCCGAAGCCGACCCCTGGTACAAGGACGGCCTCCGCTTCCGCTGCACGAAATGCGGCCACTGCTGCACCGGCGAACCGGGCTTCGTCTGGGTCGAGGAAGCCGATCTCGGCGCCATCGCCGAGTTTCGCGGCGAAACTTTGGAGGAGGTGACGGGGTTACATACCAAGAAGACGCCGCGCGGCCGGTCCCTGCGCGAGAAGGCGAACGGCGATTGCGTCTTCTACAATCGACAGCAGGGCTGTACCATCTACCCGGTGCGGCCGACGCAGTGCCGGACCTGGCCGTTCTGGGAGAGCAACGTCACTACTCCCGAGGACTGGCAGCAGACCTGCGAGATCTGTCCCGGCTCCGGCCAGGGCGAGCTGATTTCCGTCGAGGAAATCACTTTGCGCTTGAAGATGATACGACTCTGACGGTAAGATTGACGACATCGCCGCTTACGGCTTAGCAGCCCTTCCCTCCTTGCTTAGCCGCTAGCGGCAAACTTCCTACCCCACGGATCCGCGTCGATGAACCGGCTGACGCTCCTACTCTGTTGCATCTCCCTGCCCTCAGCCGTTCGTGCCGCCCCGCCGGACTTCAGCAAGGACGTATTGCCCGTTCTCACCAAGTACTGCATCAAGTGCCACGGCGGCGAGAAGCCCAAGGGCAGCTTCCGGCTCGACAACGTCAAGGACCAGGAAGCGGCCCTCAAACGGCCCAAGGCGTGGGAGAAGATCGCCGAGGCCCTCCGTTCCAGCGAGATGCCGCCTCCCGACAAACCGCGGCCTTCTGCCGATGAACTCGATGCCGTCAACGGCTGGATCGACGTCATCGTCTTCAAGGTCGATTGCAATGGGCTGCGCGATCCGGGCCGGGTCACTATCCGGCGGCTGAACAAGGTCGAGTACAACAACACCATCCGCGACCTGTTCGGCATCGACTTCAAGCCGGCCGACAACTTTCCCTCCGACGACTCCGGCTACGGCTTCGACAACATCGGCGATGTGCTGTCACTGCCGCCGCTCTTGCTGGAGAAGTACCTCGCCGCCGCCGAGCAGATCGCCGACAAGACGTTCAAGGACGAAAAGGCACGCCAGCGCTTCATGAATCCTCCCGTGAAGCCGAAGACGGAAAACGAACCGAAGCCGCGCACCGTCCTTCGCTACTTCGCCGAACGCGCCTGGCGCCGGCCGTTGACCGAGCAGGAGTTTCGCCGTGTCAGCAGTTTCGTCCAGCTGGCCACCCAGAACGGCGAGTCGCCGGAGAAGGGCATCCAGCTGGCGATGCAGGCCGTCCTCGTGTCGCCGAATTTCCTCTTCCGCATCGAACAGGACCACTCGTTCCCAAACTCCAGTTTGGGAACGAGGGCCGACGGCGCTTATGCCGTCAACGAGTTCGAGCTGGCGACGCGGCTGTCATACTTCCTCTGGGCCAGCACGCCGGACGACGAGTTGTTCAAACTCGCCGCCGAGGGAAAGCTGCGCCTGCCGGGCTCGCTGGAAGCCCAGGTCAAGCGCATGCTGAAGAACCCGAAGGCGCAGGCGCTGTCGGAGAACTTCGCTCCGCAGTGGCTGCAAATCCGCGGGCTGAAGAGCTTCGCCCCCGATCCGAAGATGTTCCCGACCTTCGACGAGCCGCTGCGGAATGCCATGTTCAAGGAGACGGAGTCTTTCTTCCAGTACCTCGTCGATGAAGACCGTAGCGTGCTGGAGATGATCGACTCGGACTACGCATTCCTCAACGAACGACTGGCGAAACACTACGGCATCGCCGGCGTCAAGGGCGGCGAATTCCGCAAGGTTTCACTGCCCGATAAGCGGCGCGGCGGCGTCCTGGCGATGGCGAGCGTGCTGACGGTGACCTCGAATCCGACGCGCACCTCTCCCGTGAAGCGCGGCAAATGGATCATGGACAACATCCTCGGCACCCCGCCGCCCCCGCCGCCGCCGGACGTGCCGGAACTGAAGGAAGACATGAAGACGGCCCTGACCGGCTCGCTGCGGCAGCGCATGGAGCAGCACCGCGCCAATCCGAACTGTGCGACCTGCCACCAGCGCATGGACCCGCTCGGCTTCGGCTTCGAGAACTTCGACGTGATCGGCGGTCTGGCGCACGACGGAGGGGAAATTCGCCATCGACGCCTCGGGCGTGCTGCCGGACGGGAAAAAGTTTAACGGCCCGGCCGAGCTGCGTGGTATTCTGAAGCATCGGGAAGCCGATTTCTGCCGCTGCCTGACGGAAAAGATGCTAACCTACGCCCTGGGCCGCGGCATGGAGCGCACCGACCGCTGTACGATCGACGAGATCGCCCGTGATCTGGCGAAGAATCAGTATCGCGTCTCGACGCTGGTGTTCGACATTGTCAAGAGCGACGCATTTCAGATGTGCAGGCCGAAGCAGGCGGCGAAGTAGCGAAGAGAGAAACGATCCACAGATTTCGCAGATTTCAATCGAATGGATCGAGAATCTGCGAAATCTGGGGATCATGGCTTCCTCCCCTCCAGTTCCTTCAGCAGCGCCTTGAAGTCGGTGCGGTCGCGCAGGGCGTCGAGGTCCGGGGCCTTCTTGATGTGGGCGGCGTCATTGTAACCTTTCTCGACGGCCTGTTTCAGTGGCGCGACGGCACGGGCGGCGTAGCGCTCTTTCAACTCGGGCTTGTTGGCGAGAGAACTCGCTATAATAACGGCTGGGCAACCCAATCTGGAACGGCACAAGGGAAACTGTCATGGTTTTCAAGACGCTTGAAGGTGTCCTCCATCCCAACCTCACGATCACGCTACCGCCGGCTGGAGTTCCTTCTCACTCCGTGCGCGTTCTGGTCACCCTGTTGGAACCCGACGAAAGCGCCGACTTGGCTGAGTTGGGAGACTACGACGAGCAGTTGTGCGACTATGAAGAAAGGTTGGCGGCGCGGAGACATCCGATGGCAGTAATGCGTGGCGAGGTCTGGACGGCCGACTTGTCCCCGACGCGCGGCACCGAACAATCGGGAACGAGACCGGTCCTCGTGGTTCAGACTGACCGGGCCAACCCCTATAGTCCGCACACCATCGTCGTCCCGTTCACGACGCGGATCCGCCAACGGCTGCTGCCCAGTCATGTTCAGGTTCTGGCGGGAGAAGGCGGTTTGACGCAGGACTCCGTGGCGCTGTGCGAGCAAATCCGGGTGACCGACCTCGGAAGGCTGCTCCGAAAGCTCGGCGATCTTACTCCCATGCGCATGGTGGAGGTCAACGACGCCTTGCGTGCAATACTGTCTCTTTGAGATTCCGGACCGATCACTTTTCTTTCAACTCCTTCAGCAGCGCCTCGAAGTCGTCGCGCTGCGCAGGGCGTCGAGGTCGGTGTCCTTCTTCATGGCTACGGCGAAGGTACGAGAGCGTGTCAGATGCGACGGCCGGCAAAGGAGACGTTGGGCAGCAGCTCCACTTCTCGATCAGCGCCGCGGAAGTCGGCGTCGAAGTATTGCAGGAAGCCGGCGTAGCCGAGCAGTGGTTTGAACTGCGGAATGGCGACGAACCCCACGACAGCCGACCATTCATAGGTTTCGCTGATCCCATCCGTGATTCGGAGTAAAAAAGGCGCAAAGCGGCAAACTTGTATACCACGCCCCGCCAGATAGACATTCAGCTGCGGGGCTGCGCCGAGGTCGACACCGAGTCTTGCGGCAACCGTGTCGGGGAAGATGACATCGTCCGAGCAGGTGTCAAGGTATCCGTCGCGGAGGATTGAACCGCTCGGAGCCGCGACACGGACCGGTAGAATTGGTCGATACCGAACCGGCTGCCGCCGAGCGACGGCAAGGGAACCGACGCAAGGCCCGGCCTGTAGCGGATGATCACTTCGGCTCCTGAGCGTTGAGCGACTGCACGTTTGCACAGTCGGTCTCGGGCGGTTCGACGAAAGAGAAAACGACATGCTCCGGATCAAGACCGGCATCGAGGACCGCCTGATAGACTTTGTCGAATTCGTCCGCGCTGGCAACGATCTGCGTTCCGTCCAGGCTCCACGCCACTTCTTTGCCCAGATAGGGTCGAAGTTGCTCCTCCGATAGGAGCTCCCGGTTGCGAAAGTGTTCGTTGGGTTGGAATAGCATGGGTTGTCCCCCGCACTGGGTAATTGCATTCTATCTCGCGGCACCGGTCTCGCTACGGTTTCTCCGGCGGTTTGCTCTCCAGCTCCTTCAGCAGCGCCTTGAAGTCGTCGCGGTCGCGCAGGGCGTCGAGGTCGCGGTCCTTCTTCATATGAGCGACGTCCTTGTAGCCTTTCTCGACGGCCTGTTTCACCCGTGCTTCCCCGAAGCGCTTCCCTTCTCGCTGCCCGGCACCTGAAAGCCGATGCGTCCGCGCGAGGGTGCTGGAGTTGGTGCCATGAGCTGGCGGAGAGCGACCACGAGGGAGCGGATGGCATCGTCGTGGCCTTCGACTTTGCGCTCCAGTTCGGCCAGCTTGTGGGCCAGTTCCTTGTGGCCGAGCAACACTTCACGCAGTTTCACAAACGCTCGCACCACGAAAAGACTAACCTCGACAGCCCGCGGCGTGTTCAGGACGCTGGCCGCCATGATCGCGCCGTGTTCGGTGAAAGCGTGGGGCAGAGCCGGGGAGAATTTGAGACCGCGGAGGTGGTCACAATTTGTGACCACCTCCTCTTTCTCCTCGGCACTGAGCGTGAACATGAAGTCGTCCGGAAAGCGCGACGCATTCCGCTTGACCTGTTGGTTGAGTTGCTTCGTTGTGACGCCGTACAGCTTCGCCAGATCGGCATCGATCATGACTTTCTGCCCACGGATCGTCAGGATCATCGGCTCGATCTCTTCGAGGACGAGGGCTGTCCGTTTCTTGCCCATGTGCGGCTCTGGGATTTGGGGTTTGCCATGAGTGTTGTGTGTAACAGGTGGTCGCAAATTGCGACCACCTGCTCCACAACGCCAGCCGAAGTGCGCGGTGCTCTACTTCGCCTCGTCCGGTTTGAGTTTGTCCAGCTCCTTCAGCAGCGCCTTGAAGTCGGCGCGGTTGCGCAGGGCGTCGAGGTCGGTGTCCTGGGTTTCGTTGGGAGCCGCAGATAATCCGCACCGACTCAAATTCGGCGGCCCGGGAAGGACGAATTGGGCAATAGGATAGCCTCGCGTGCGGCTCCACGATAATCGACGTCGAAGAACTGGTGGAAACCAGCTTGGCCGAGCAACGGCTGCGGAATTGGCACCGAGACAAACCCGACGACCGACATCCACTCGTAGGTTTCGAGAAGACCATCCGTGATCCGAAGCACGACCGGGGCGTAACGACAGACGATTACGCCGCGGCCCGCCAAGTTCATCGAAATCTGGGGCGCTCCCGTCAGATCTAGACCGATGTCCCGCGCCACGCGGTCATGAAAAACGGTGTCGTCGGCCCCAGTATCCAACTGACCGTCGCGGAAAACGGCACGTAGTGGCCCCGTGATGCGAACGGCGGCGAGTGGGCGGTAGCGCAGGCGTGCGCCGCCGAGAGACGGCAGAGGGCCGGTTGATCGCACCGCCGTGTAAGGGATGATCATTCGGCTGCCTCCGATTGCAGCCATGAACCTCCGATCATCACCTCATCCGGATGCGGCAGATAGGAAAACACAACTTGTTCGGGGTCGCAGCCAGCGTCCACGACGGCCTGAAAAAGGTTGCCATCGTCCCCGGCGCTGGCGACGATTTTGGTCCCTTCCATGTTCCATGCGACCTGTTTGCCGTAATGCGGCCGCAGTTCCTCGTCCGTGAGCCGTGCGCGGTTCTTGATGTGTTCGCTCCAAATCAGGTTCATGCGATGTTCCTCTGGGGCCGAGGGCATTGTACCTTTGACTCGGTCGGTGGACCAAGCCGATCGCAAGGCCACCGCTGGATGTTATTTCTCCTTCGGCTTCTCCGGCGGTTTCGACTCCAGCTCCTTCAGCAGCGCCTTGAAGTCGGCGCGCTTGCGCAGGGCGTCGAGGTCGGTGTCCTTCTTCATGTGGGCGGCGTCCTTGTAGCCCATCGCCACGGCTTGCTTCAGCAGCGCCACGGCACGGGCGGCGTATTGCTCCTTCGTCTCGGGTTTGTCCGCGAGGGGAACGCACCTTGCCAGGCCGCACGCCGCAGCGTAAACGTCGCTCCCTTGCTTGCCCTTTCGCGCCAGCAGCTCCGCGGCGGCGACGGCCTTGTCGGCGGCCTTGTGGCGGAGGTGCGCCTCGATGACCATCTTCAACACCGTCAGGCGATCAGCGTCCGCGATCTGATCAACAGCGGCCGGCTCGCTCAGGACCTTCTCGGCGCCGCGGCACAAGCGCAGCTTTCCCTCCAACCAACGGACGTCGCTGGCGAAGTATTCCGGACGGGGAAAGCGCCGCGGTACGTCGAGAGCTTTTTCGTACCACTCAACGGCCTTGGCGAAGTCAGTATCACTCTGGGCAACCAGCCCGATTTTGAGAAAGCTAATGAGCAGGTCGCGTTGGGCGGTGGCGCTGGTGGGATCGGCGGCGGCCAGCTTCTGACGGATCTTCAGGCCCTCCTGGTACGACGCCAGCGCCGCCTTGCCGTCCCCCTGCGCCCGCTGCACGTCGCCAATGTTGTTGTGCGAGATGGACAGGTCGCGTTGGGCGGTGGCGCTGGTGGGATCGGCGGCGGCCAGCTTTTGCGCGATCTTCAGGCCCTCCTGGTACGACGCCAGCGCCGCCTTGCCGTCCCCCTGTGTACTCTGCACGTCGCCAATCTTATTGTGCGAGATGAACAGGTCGCGTTGGGCGGTGGCGCTGGTGGGATCGGCGGCGGCCAGCCGCTGGCTGATCCTCTGGTATTCCTTGTACGACGCCAGCGCCCCCTTCAGGTCCCCCTGTGCCCGCTGCACGTCGCCAATCCTGTCGAGGGAGTGGGACAGGTCGCGTTGGGCGGTGGCGCTGGTGGGATCGGCGGCGGCCAGCTTCTGCGCGATCTTCAGGCCCTCCTGGTACGACGCCAGCGCCGCCTTGCCGTCCCCCTGTGCCCGCTGCACGTCGCCAATCTTGTTGAGGGAGACGGACAGATCACGTTGGGCGGTGGCGCTGGTGGGATCGGACGCGGCCAGCTTCTGGCTGATCCTCTGGTATTCCTGGTACGAAGCCAGCGCCTCCTTCAGGTCCCCTTGCGCCTGCTGCACGTTGCCGATATTGTTGAAGGAGACGCACAGGTCGCGTTGGGCGGTGGCGCTGGTGGGATCGGCGGCGGCCAGCTTCTGACGGATCTTCAGGCCCTCCTGGTACGACGCCAGCGCCGCCTTGCCGTCCCCCTGTGCCCGCTGCACGTCGCCAATGTTGTCGTAGGAGATGGACAGGTCGCGTTGGGCGGTGGCGCTGGTGGGATCGGCGGCCGCCAGCTTCTGCGCGATCTTCAGGCCCTCCTGGTACGACGCCAGCGCCGCCTTGCCGTCCCCCCTGTTCACTCTGCACGTCGCCAATCTTGTTGAGGGAGACGGACAGGTCGCGTTGGGAGGTGGCGCTGGTGGGATCGGCGGCGGCCAGCTTCTGATCGATCTTCAGGCCCTCCTGGTACGACGCCAGCGCCCCCTTCAGGTCCCCTTGCGTTTGCTGCACCTCGCCGATCTTCCCGTGCGAGACGGACAGGTCGCGTTGGGCGGTGGCGCTGGTGGGATCGGCGGCGGCCAGCTTCTGACGGATCTTCAGGCCCTCCTGGTACGACGCCAGCGCCGCCTTGCCGTCCCCCTGTTCACGCTGCACCTCGCCGATCTTCCCGTGCGAGACGGACAGGTCGCGTTGGGCGGTGGCGCTGGTGGGATCGGCGGCGGCCAGCTGCTGGTTGATCCTCTGGTACTCCTGGTACGACGCCAGCGCCGCCTTGCCGTCCCCCTGTGCCCGCTGCACGTCGCCAATCTTGTTGTGCGAGACGGACAGGTCGCGTTGGGCGGTGGCGCTGGTGGGATCGGCGGCGGCCAGCTTCTGCGCGAGTTGGTGGGCCAGATCGTATTGCGCCTTTGCTTCCTTCGTGGCGCCGTCGAGGTTCAATAGGATATCGCCCAGCTCGAAATGCACCCAGACGGTTTCGTGATCGATCTGTCCGGCTGTGTCGGCGGCGCGGGCCACCTTGTCAAGGCCTTCCTTGGCTTGTTCCAATAGCTCCTTGCGGAGCTTTTGCAGGTCTGGCTTATCTTTCAAGCGCGCGTCAATCCGCTCACGCACTGCCTTCATGGTTTCAAGCGCCAGTTTGCGTTGTTCGGTCGCGCTCTTCTCCGCCGACTGCGACTTGACCAGGGCCGTCTGGAGATCGCCCTTGAGCTTCGTCTCGCGCCAGGGCGGTTTTGAGGCTGGCATTCGCGGTCTCCAGATCGCCCGTGAGCTTCGTCTCCCGCGCAAGAGCAGTCAGGTCCGCGTTCGCTTTCTGCTCCGCCTCCTTGGCCCGGCGTTCGTCGTCGCGGGCATTCGCCGTTCGGTTGCGCTCGGCTTCGACCAGCGCCAGCCCCACGGCCAGCGCCGCCGTCGCCGTCACAAGCAGCACCGCGGCGCTCGTCACCAAAGCCCGGTGCCGCCGCGTCCAGCGGCGAACGCGCGCTGTCAACGGCTCGCGGTGTGCCGTCACCGGCTCGTCAGCGAGCCAGTGCTCCACCTCGGCTGCGACCGCGTTCGCGGAGGAGTAGCGGTCCGCCGGTTGGGACGCCATCGCCTTCAGGCACACCGCTTCCAGCGCGGGCGGCACGCCAGGCTTCACCTGCCGCGGCGCCGGGAAATCGCCGCGGACGATTCGTCCGGCCACGTGCTCGAACTTGCCGCGCACCGACGGTTGGCCCGTCAGCAGGGTGTACAGGATCGCACCGAGGCTGTAGATGTCGGTCGCCGGTCCGAGTTCCTCGTGGCGGGCTTCGACCTGTTCCGGCGACATGTAGCCCGGCGTCCCGGCAATGCCCGTCTCGCCGATGTGCTGCGTCTGCGTTCCCTGCAAGACGGAGCCGCCCGCGGTTGTCTCGGCAGTCGGGCGGCCCAGTACCTTCGCCAGGCCCCAGTCGATGACCAGCGTCTCGCCAAACGGGCCGAGCATGACGTTATCCGGCTTCAGATCGCGGTGCAGCACGCCCTTGCTGTGCGCGTAGGCCACGGCATTGCAAACGTCGGTGTAGCGGCGCAGCAACTCGCGGAACGCCAGGCTGCGCTCGCCGGGGTCGCGGCCCGGTTGATCGTCCTTGTGAAAGCGCTCGATGGCGTCGCGGAAGCTCTCGCCCTTGATGAGCCGCATCGCCTAGTAGGGCCGACCGTCCGGATAACGGCCAAGTGCGTAGACGGGAATGACGCCCGGATGCTCCAGCCGGCCGGTCACTTCCGCCTCGACCAGGAAGCGGTCGAGGGCTTCGCGGCTGTCGCGATGTTTGTCCTGGATCTCTTTCAGCGCCACCTCGCGGTTCAGGTCTCCGTCGAGGGCGACGAAGACTTCGCCGAGACCGCCTTTCTTGAGCGGCCGCAACACGCGGAAGCAGCGCACGACCGCGGCCGCCGGCGTCGCTGCCGTCACGTCCTCCGGGGCCAGGAAACGGCCCGGGGGATTGTGCGAGGTGGCCAGCGTATCGGTAGCGGGTAGCGCGGCGCCTCCCGGCAGCGGATCAGGCGGATTGCCGAGCGTCGGCGCGGTGGGCGGACGATCTTCCGGGCGCGGCGGCGTGGACTGCGACATGACGGCGACTCCAGCGGGACACGGGGGGGCGATTGTCGGCCATTGTAATCCGCGGATAGCGGCAGGCTCCACAAAAATCGCCGTGTGATCCACCGGCCTGGCCCCGCCCGATGTTGCTCTCCCCCCAACCTACGCTGGTCCGTTAATCTGCTGGTAAACGCCGACCGTTCGCCCTGCGCGCCGAGGTGTCTCATGTGCGAGTACCCCACCGGGCCGTGCTGCGGAACCGTCCCGAAGCGCTGGTCCCTCGATGCCGTTCGGACTGCTACTTCAAGCTGGATGATGCTGGCGCTGCTTGTCGCTGCACTGCCGATTGCCGCCGCCCTGGAGTCGGCGGCCAGCACGGCGAGTTCGTTTGGTAAAATCGAAGGGGGTGCCGACTCCGCACACCCCCGGCAGTTCGGCGTGGCAGATCGCGGTGAGTTCGTTTGGTAATTCCCGGCTCGCGCCTCGGAACGCATGCATTCAAGTCGCAGGGCCGGATGTACCGCCGGCATTCTTGCCGGCAAGAATGCCGGCGGTACGCCCCCGTGGTAGTGTTTCAGGTTGGCTGTACCGCCGGCACTCTTGCCGGCAAGAATGCCGGCGGTACGCCCAACGGACACACTACGCAATTTGTGCTGGCCTTTACTGCGCGAGGAGGTATGATAGTAGCGTTCGCTACCACCGCAAACCGATGCAACCGCGCGCTGCGACCGAAACATTCGCCAACCTGCGTGGTTTCATCTTGCAGCACACCCGCCGGCCCTCCCGCCGCGATCCACCCAAGGGGGCATTCTCGTGAGTCGCGTTCTCAACCGCCGTACTGTCCTGCGTGGTCTCGGCACCGCCATCGCGCTGCCGTGGCTCGACGCCATGCTGCCGTTCAACGCCTTCGGCGGGCGAACCGACAAGTTCCCGCTGCGTATGGCCTTCACGTATGTCCCCAACGGCAAAGTCATGCAGGAGTGGACGCCGAAGACCGAGGGCGCCGACTTCGAGTTGTCGCCGACGCTCAAGCCGTTGGCGAAGGTCAAGTCGCACCTCCTCGTCATGACCGGCTTGAAGCACGACAAGGCGAGGGCCAACGGCGACGGCCCCGGTGATCACGCCCGCGCCATGGCGACGTTCCTCACCGGTTGCCAGGCTCGCAAGACCGCGGGTGCCGACATCAAGGTCGGCGTGTCCGTCGATCAGGTAGCGGCTCAGAAGATCGGCAAGGTGACCAAGTTCGCCTCGCTGGAAGTCGGCTGCGAGCAGGGCCGCGATGCCGGCAACTGCGATTCCGGCTACAGCTGTGCCTACTCGAATAACCTCTCCTGGCGCTCCGAATCGACGCCGAACTACAAGGAAGTCGATCCACGCCAGGTGTTCGACCGCCTGTTCGGCACGGCCGGCAAGGTCGATAAGGACCAGGACAAGCGCAACCTCTTCAAGAAGAGCATCCTCGACTTCGCGGCCGAGGACGCCGCCGACCTCCGCCGCCAACTCGGTACGACCGACCAGCGCAAGTTGGACGAGTATCTGACCGGCATCCGCGAGATCGAGCAACGCCTGGCGAAAGCCGCGACGCCGATCGAGGCGTCGAAGGTCGGCATGACCCGGCCGGCGGGCTACTCTCGTGAGAAGTACCAGGATCACATCCGTCTGATGGCCGACATGCTGGTGCTGGCGTTCCAGGGCGATCTGACGCGCACCGCCACATTCGTGTTCGCCAACGACGGCAGCAACCGCAGTTACCGCTTCATCGAGGTATCCGAGGGTCATCACGACCTGTCGCACCACGGCAACGACAAGGCGAAGCTGGCGAAGATCCAGAAGATCAACCAGTTCCACATCACGCAGTTCGCCTACTTCCTGGAGAAGCTGAACGCCGTGAAGGAAGGAAGCGGCACGCTGCTGGACAACAGTATGGTCGTCTATGGCAGCGGCATCGGCGACGGCAACCGCCACAACCACAACGACCTGCCGGTGCTGTTCGCCGGCAAGGGCGGCGGCACGATCAAGACCGGCCGGCACGTCCGCTACAAGAAGGAAGAGCCGCTGACGAACCTGTACCTGTCGATGCTGGACCGCGTCGGGGCGAAGGTCGATTCGTTCGGCGACAGCACGGGGCGGCTGACGGGGTTGGAGGGGTAATCCCGCTCCGGGTACAATGACGGCAGGCAGACGATGCCCGCGAACCGGGTCCACATTCGGGACCGGTTCGCGGGCATCGCCCTTCACGGAGCGGCGTCATGACAAGAACGGCGACCCCGACGGCACACATCTGGCTGGACGAGCGCGGTCGAGCGTGGATCGACGACACCAACGTCAAGGTGATTGAGGTTGTGCGCGACTTGCTTGCGTATGGATGGGACGCCAAGCAGATTCACGAAGAACACGACGGTTACTACTCACTGGCCCAAATTCACGCAGCACTGTCGTATTATTACGACCACAAGGCGGAATTCGACGCGGAGATCGCAAAGTTGGACCGCGAGGTGGATGAGCTGCGCCAGCAGAATCTCAACCAGCCGGAGCGACGAAAGTTGGAAGAGAAGTTGCGTGCGATGGGTGGGCTGCCATGAGCGTCGCCCTCTACATGGACGTGCATATTCCCAGACCGGTTACGCACGGACTGCGACTCCGTAGTGTTACCGTGCTACGCTCCCAGGACGATAACACGACACGATTCAGCGACGTGGACCTGCTCGATCGCGCTACCGCACTGGGTTACGTTCTTGTCACTCAGGATGAAGATTTCCTGGTGGAAGCGGCACGAAGGCAAACCTCGGGTATTCCGTTCGCAGGGGTGGTATTCGCTCGACAAATGGGAGTGACGATCGGCCAGTGCATCGACGACCTGGAGTTGTTGGCGAAAGTGTACGACCCGCCGGAGATGGCAAACCGGCTCGTATACTTGCCTTTGTAGTTTTGGCCCGCGAGAAACGGGGCAGTCCACTTGTTCGCGGGCATCGCTCTTCGCGGAGTAGCGTCATGATGAAAACGGCGACCCCCACGGCACACATCTGGCTGGACGAGCGCGGCCGGGCGTGGATCGATGACACCAACGTGAAGGTGATCGAGGTCGTGCTGGACAAGGTCGGCTGGGGTCTTACGCCGGAACAGATGATGGAAGCACACCCCGGCATGTTCACGCTGGGTCAAATCCACGCGGCTTTGTCGTACTACTACGACCACCAGGCGGAGTACGACGCGGAGATCGAACGGCAGCATCGAGAGGTGGAGGAACTTCGCCGCCAGAGCCTCAACTCGCCGGGTCGGCAGAAATTGCGTGCGCTGGGGAAAATCCCGTGAGTTTGTCTCTTTACATGGATGCTCAACGTGAACTTCGCCATCACGCGAGGATTGCGTCTGCGCACCGTAACAGTTCTAACAGCACAGGAGGATGGCACAGATCAGTTCCACGACCCGGAACTACTCGATCGCGCGACCACATTGGGCGCCGTGTTGTTCACGCAGGACAGGGACTTTCTGGTGGAAGCGGCCCATCGGCAGGCAGCGGGTATTCCATTCGCCGGCGTGATTTTCGCCGAGCAGCTTGGCGTGACCGTCGGTCAGTGTGTGAACGATCTGGAATTGCTGGCAAAGGTTTATGACCCGATCGACATGCTGAACCGAGTCGACTACGTGCCCTTTTAACAGAACGTCAGAGCGCCGCCCGAGCATTCTCTATAAACCGCCGCATCTTCTCCGCATCCTTCCGTCCTGGCGATGACTCCACGCCGCTGGCCACGTCCACCGCGTAAGGCCGCACCACCCGCACCGCCTCGGCCACATTCTCCGGCGTCAATCCGCCCGCCAATATCACCGGCACCCCCGGCCGAAACGACGCCAGCAGTTCCCACGGCGCCGTCCGACCGGTGCCGCCGTGCTGGCCGGGAACGTGGGCATCGACCAGCACCGCCACCGGCAACCGGCCGTGTTCGCGGCACACGTCGAGATAGCTGGTGATCTCCGCCAGGCTATCCGGCGAGCGCACACCGAAGGCGGCGATCAGCGGCAGCGAACATTCCGACGCCAACTCGCGCTCCTGCCCGTGCCACTGAATCGACGCCAGCCGGGACAGCAGCCGCACTTCCTCCACGATCTCCGCCAGCGGCCGATTGACAAAAACGCCGACCGCTTCGACGAACGGCGGCAACTCGGCGAGGATCACAGCCGCCGTCTCATGTGAGATGAAACGCGGCGACGGCGGATGAAAGTTCAACCCGATCGCGTCTGCCCCGAGCAGGGCCGCCGTGCGGGCGTCTTCCGGTGTCGTCACGCCGCAGATTTTGATTTTCACAACGCCTTCTCCAAAGATGTCGTTTTACCCCGGTCTGCTGGTACATGTCCATTCTAGCCCTCCCTTCTTGACGTCCTCGGGATCATCTATGTACAACTGAACGCCACTTCGTGAATCCTTCTCAAAATCATGCACCTCAACAACACAGCCTGGCTGGACGTTGGCCCCATCGTTCCGAACCGTGCGCCACCACGCACTTCTCGATGCGGAACGATGGGGCGGCGCTGGATCGTTCCCGGCGACTCGTGGGCTCGTCCATAGCTAGATGCTCGTTACACAAATCCGCCGCCAGTGTTTGTGGGGTACGCTTCCAGCGTGCCCTACCATACGGGCACGCGGGAAGCATGCCCCACCAGAAAACCAGTGAATGGAAGCGCTCGCCCAGCGTCCTGTCGCAGTGGTTGAGGTGCATCTCGACGGTGGCGAGGCTACCTGCCTCCATCGCGCCGTTGCGATGCGTGTCGAAGTATTTCTGCCGGCATGTCGCGAAGGTGACTGCCACAAGAGCGAGTGCTTGCTGCTCTTCGACCTTGCCACCATTGCGGACGAAGCGAGCGACATCGGCACCGTTCGGCACCTGAAGGATACCCTGGCCGATGAGCATCAGGGTTTTCTCGCCGCCGCGAAGGGCGTCAGCCGTCGAGGGGTCTCTGGTGTCCAGCGAGAAGCCATATTTGCGACCACCGAACATGACAACGACGCGGCAAGTCTGGTTCCGAAGTTCGAGCGACGCCATCTGATGCCTCCTCAGCGACGAGCAACGTCACTGCGATGCGGCCCCATTGGTTTCCCCAATTTTTCCCCAAAGGTCTGGGTAAACGAAAAGGGCTTACGGCATTCTTCGCCGTAAGCCCTTTCGTGTCTAGGTGCCGAAGAGAGGACTTGAACCTCCACTCCCATTACAGGAACCAGGTCCTGAACCTGGCGCGTCTGCCAATTCCGCCACTTCGGCGACTTCTCTTCAAACCCTGCCAGCGGTAGCGAGGGGTGTCTGTATGTTAAGGCGCTCGCCATGACGCCGTCAAGGTAACCGAGCCACTTTTTTCGGCTCACAACGTTATTTTACGGCGGATGTGACGGCGGCTTTCGCCGGGCCGAAGTCGGGATGGCGAAACACTCGCACACAATCCGACCACAGTTGGCCCAACGCTGTCGCCGGTGTCCTCCGCGCGGCACCGGATGCTGGCGGTCGCCGAGCGGCACCTCCTCGCCGATTAAACAGTGGTGCCGAGGAAGTTCGCCTTCGCCAGGATCTCCACGTGGACAAAACGGCCGTCAGACTGCAACGGCATGCGCGCGAAGATGGAACGTCGGGCCAGCCGGAACGGGCAGGTCACGTCTTGGTTGCGGACGCCGAACAGGAGTCGGACGATCAATCGGCCGAGATGGCGTCTCCAACCGAGCCAGCCGGGCAAGGGCGAGGTCGGCGTGGCCCAGCACCAGCCAGCCGAAGCCGCGCCGCATTCCGCCGACCCAGCGCCAGAAGCGCGGCACCGGCCGGCCGGCGCGATAACCCGATACCAGATGAACGCGGTCGATCTCCTTCAGCAGACGTTTCAGGTCGGCCGATCGATACCGCGGGTCGCAGACCGTCCAGAACAACAGCGGGTAGCGTGCCGTCGCCAGAGCCGTCCGCAGGGCCGCTCCTTCGCCGCGATGCTCGGGATGAGACAGCACGCGCAGGCGGACGTGACGGTCCTTCAGCACCGCCAGCAGACGTTCTGTGTGGTCCGTGCTGCCGTCATCGACCAGCAGGATCTCGTATTCGCGGTCCAGGCCGTTGAGAAACGTCACCCATTCGGCGACGATCTGTTCCAGATGCGCGGCACAGTCATGCGCCAGCAGCACCACGCTCAGCGGTTGAGCGGCGATTGGCGGCAATTGAGGAACGTCGGGCAAGGTGTGGACTCCGGTTCGGCCCGCAGCAGTACGAGTGGGTCGTTCGTGCCGGCCGCCGCTCAGGTCGGTGTTCTTCAGCACTTCGCGCAGACGAACGCCGGTCAGATGGTTCGGCCATGCGTCGGCGCTGGCCGGCGGCATGACGACGTAGGTTGTCGCATCCGCAGCCAGCCGGTCCTGCAACTCCTCCCATTCTACGAGGATGCTCAGCGGCCGGCCGACGTGAAAGGCCAGTGCGTGCGCCTCCGTCTGGAAGAACACGACCGGCGCCGGCCGCGGCGCGGCCTCACGCACGGCGGCGGCGAAGCGGCGATAGTCGCGGAAAGGTTCCTCGGCCGGCAACCCCCATTCGACACGCACCGCCCAGAACGCCACCACCACTGCCACCAGCGACCACACCACGATGCTCAAATGCAGCTGACGGCGGCGTGTGTCTTTCCATTCCTTCAGGACACGAGCGATCACCGCTGCCAGAAACAGGGCCGCGCCGGATACGCCGGCAACAGGTAATCGGCGCGTTTGAAGCTGGCGCACGACAGGATGCCGAGCACCGCCGTCAGCCAGATAATTCCGAAGCGGGCGATCGGGTCGGTTCGCAGCCAGCCGCGCCGCCAGGCAAAGACTCCCGCCGCAATCAGCAGCGGCGTCCAGGGGAGGAAGTCGTTGGCGAAGTACGGCAAGTACAGCCACCAGGGGTGAGACTTCAACGTCGATCCGCCCAGGCCGCGCTCGACGTTGTGATACCAGATGAAGACGCGAAAGAATTCGCCGTCCGTCGCCACGGTGACCCAGATGAACCACGGCAGCACCAGGACGAGGACGAGCGGCACGCCCCACAAAAGTGAGTGCGGAGTGCGGAGTACCGAGTACCGAGTACTGAGTACTGAGTACGGAGTACGCCCCGGAATGAATCGATGGGCCAACAGTATGGCTATCGGCAGGACGGCCCCGATCGGACCTTTTAGCAGAATCGCGGCCGCAACGGATAGGTAGCCGACGATCAACAGGATAGCTCGATTGCCCGCGTCACGGTTGGCAAGGTAGAACGCCACACAGGCCAGACTGACGGCGAAGGCCAGCGGCATGTCGATTCGACCGATGCGGGCCAGCCAGGGGAAATGAATCGCCGTCGCCAGGATCGCGGCTGCCAACAGGCCGGTGCCGGGACGGCCGACGCGCCGGCCGAACCAGACCAACAACAGGACACAGCTCAGTGCCGACAGCGCCGCGGGAAGGCGGACGGCCCAGCCGTCCACCGTGCCGCCGCGGAACCAGGCTGTCAGTGCCACGAGCCAATAATACAACGGCGGTTTTTGCAGCTCGGCGCGATCGTCGTTGAGATGCGGCAAAGCCCAATCGCCCGCAAGAATTGACTGTGCATCCATCGCCGCCCGCGCCTCGTGGCTGCTCCACAGATCGCGGTCGGCAAGACGATGGAAGAAGAGGAGATAACTCACCACAAAGGCACAAAGGACACAAAGGAAGACAAAAAAGATAGCAAAAGGAGCTGAACAGCAGGAGTTTTGTTCGCTCTCCATTTGTCCTTCTTTTGTCTTCCTTTGTGTCCTTTGTGCCTTTGTGGTGAGTTATTTCATGCCACCAGGCGTTGACTGTGCGCGTGATTCAGCCGCTGATACGTTGCGCAGCTCGCCAGCAGTTCCGCATGGGTGCCGACGGCGGCCATGCGGCCGTCTTCCAGCACGACGATCCGGTCGGCGAGTTCGAGCGCCTGGAACTTGTGCGTGATGATGAACGTCGTGCGGCCGCACTTGAATTCCTTCACGGCGCGGTGGATCTCGGCCTCGCTCTCGAGGTCGATCGCGCTGGTAAACTCGTCCAGGATCAGGATGGCGGGGTTGCGAAGGATCGCACGCGCCAGCACAATGCGCTGCATCTGTCCGCCGGAAAGTTGACCGCCCACTTCGCCGACCTGGCGCCGATAACCTTCCGGTTTCTCGATGATGAATTCGTCGGCGCCGGCCAGGCGCGCCGCCTTCTCCACGTCCTCGGCTTTGGCTCCCCGCGTCCCGTAGGCGATGTTGTTGTAGATCGTGTCGTCGAACAGGATCGGCTTCTGCGTCACCAGGCCGACCTGCTGGCGCAGACTGCGCAGATGGACCGTGCGCAGGTCGTGGCCGTCGATCAGGACGCTTCCCGAATCGGGATCGAAGAAGCGCGGCAGCAGGGCCACCATGGTCGATTTGCCGCAGCCGTTTGCCCCGACCACGGCGATCGTTTCGCCGTGCTGCACTTTCAGGTTGAGATTCCGCAGCAGCGGCTCCTTCGGGTCGTAGGAGTAACAGACGTCGCGGAACTCGATGTGAACGGGAGCCTCTCCCACGGTGGGAACCGCGGCCGGCTTTCCCTCAGTGCGGCGTTTGAGGCGCGGGCCGTCGGTGTTCCGCCCGACCTCGGGTTGGCGATCGAGAAACGCGAAGATCCGATCCGACGCCGCACCACCGGCCTGGATGCGCGTAAACACGCTCGACAGTTTCCGGACGGGGTCGGCGATGGCGCCCAGCAATACGTACAGTTGCAACAGCGATTCCGCTTCCAGCGGGTAGGCCGTCAGTCTCATGCCGAACAGCTTCGTCTCCCGTTGCAGCACCAGATAGGAGCCGACCAGCAGGGCGGCGGCGACGGCGGCAACGCCCAAAATCTCGATGATCGGGCCGGTCAGCGCGTCGAGGTTGACCACCTGCATCGACCGGCGGTAGTAGTCCTTTGTCGCCGCGTAAAACCGCCGCCGTTCGTAAGGCTCCATCGTGAATGCCTTGACCACGCGAATCCCCTGGAACGACTCTTGCAGGATCTTGTAGATGCTCGACATCCGCTCCAACAGCTTGCGCGTGGCCCGTTTCATCACGCGGCCCACCTTCGACAGGATCAGCGCGGCGATCGGCACCAGGATGAGGAACAGGAGCGTCAGCTGCCAGCTGATGAAACAACCGATGACGACGCAGCTCAAGGCCTTCAGCGGTTCGGCGACCACCTTGCCAAAGAGCGTCTTGATGCCCGTGCCCAGGGCGTCCATGTCATTCGTGAAGCGCGCCATCAACTCGCTGGTGCCCTGCTGTTCGATTTGCCCGATGTCGAGGTGAATGGCGTTGCGGTAGAAGCGATTGCGCAGGTCGAACAGCGACAGGTTCACGACGCTGCCGACCAGGGATTCCTGAAAGAACTCGAACACACATTTGACGATGACGCCAGCGAAGACGAGGCCGATGACCAGGGCCAGAGTCTGGAAACAGTCGGCGGGCACCCAGCTGATGATATACTTGCGGGCGAGTTGCAGGTATCCCTGGCGGCGCCGTGCGGATTCGAGCTTGCTCTCCAACCGCACCAGGTCGCTGGTGACGGTGCGCAACGTCTGGTCGCGCACTTTGCTCGGCGGCCGGGCATCGAATTCCTTCTCGCGATCGGTCTGCTGTTTCACCTCACTCTCGAGGCCGCCGATCTCGAGGTTGATGGCGTCAAGCCGTTCATCCACCCAGATCTGCGGACTTTTACCGGTGTGCAACAGCTTCAGCACGGGGTAGATGGAAGTGAAGTTTAGCCCCCAGAGGACCGCCGCCAGGACGGCGCAGACGATCGATACGGAGAGGCGCCAGCGATACGGCCAGGCATGACGGAGGGCGCGCGCGAAGTTCTTCATGACAGCGAGAGACCCCATGAATGGGGAAGGAATCAGTCCGGCTGTCGCGTCTGAAGTGGCAACGGGTTGTAACAAATCCGCAAGGATCGAACAAGACGGGTTGTGGGACGTGGCTCGATGCCGCTTGCGGCTTAGCAGATGCACCCGCTAAGCCGCAAACGGCACAAGATTTTCTCAGCGCTTCGCCGCGGCCAATCGGTACAGCAACTCGTAGACCTTCTTGCTGTCGCCGGTGGGATCAGGCTTCATGTCCTTGTAGACCACTTTACCTTCCTTGCTGACGATGAAGGTCCAGTTTGACAGTGTCACAGCACGTTTGAAGCGCAGTTCCTTGCCGTCGGTGTCCTTCGTGATAGTGAAACCGCCGCTGGAGGCATAGACGCCGAACTGCTGCGCTGCCTTCCCCTCCAAGTCGGCCATGAGCGGGAAGTTGAGCTTGTTGGCCTTCTTGAACAGCTCGTGGTTCTCCGGTACGTCGCCGCTGATGGCGATGACCTCGGCCCCAAGACTGGCCAGGGTCGGTTGATAATCGCGATAAGTCGTCAACCGCTTGGTGCAGTCGGGGAAGAAGTCGCCCAGGTAGAAGACGAGGATGACCGCCTTTTTTCCGACCAGGTCCTTCGACCGCCAGAGCTTGCCCGCATCGTCGCGGCACTGGATCTCCGGCGCGGTATCGCCGACGCGAACGTAGTAAATTTTGTGGTAAACGTCATCGTCGCCCCGCAGCGGCAGGGCAGCGGTCATCGCCGCGACGATTGCGGCAACCAGGAACCAACTTCGTCGCATGGTGAAACTCCTCACGAATGTTTAGTCGTCCCGAACGCTTTCTGCGAAGCGTCCCTAAACGAATGACCTTTAGTAATCGGCCGTCGCAAACCGTCGAGCGGCCAATCCCAGTACGACAGCACTGAACAGCAGTGAACAAAACACCGAGAGCCCAGGGTGAAATTCGTTCTGCTTCTCCAGTTTGTCCAGCATTTTGTCCGTCGCCAGTTTCACTTTGCCGTCAGTTGGCGAGAGCAGCGTGTGCAACAGATACACCAGATCGACGGTCTTGGGGAGTACCCAGTAACTCGTCTCCGCCACGTTGCGGCCGATGGAAGGCGGCGCGTCCCGAAAGATCATCTCGTGCCGGGTCTGCGTCACGCCCGCGCACATTAACCAGAAGAGAAGCGTACCGACAATGCTCACCACGGCACTGCGTGTCCAGACGGACAGCAGCGTCATGAAGCTGAACAAGATGGCGAAGCTGACGACGACAATGGGTATCGTGTACAGGTAACCCGGAAACCAGACGCCCGTCTTCCAGCCCAGAGCCAGCCAGGTGCCGCCGACGAACACGATTGTCTGCAACGTCATGAACGCCACGACGCCCAGATATTTACCGACGAGCAAAGCCCAGCGCGGCACCGGCTTGGCCAGCAGGACGCTGGCCGCATCGGAGTGCAGGAACTCCGGCAGAAAGCCGCCGGTCCACAATAGGACCAGCAGGATGCCCAGCGCCCAGCTCCGAACTTCGCCAGCAGCGACTGCAAGTGCAGCACTTCCGGCTTGCCGTCGCGCACTTGCTCGTAGCGGATCAGGCCGAACGCCACAGAAACGTATCCTTTTCCTTCATTCATTCCGGTCAATGGTTTCCCGTATTTGTCCACGTACTCCATATTGTCGTCCGCCATTTTGGCGGTGAAGTCCTGGAGGCTGACGCTCAGGCACAGCAGGATGGCTAGAAGGTTGAGTCCGGACACCAGCCAGAACGCTCGCGATCCCAGCGACTGGCGGAAAGTGTCGCGCACCATCCAGCGAAGAACGAAAACGGCATTGGGGAGGTTCATTGTCATCCGTGGTCAATGGTCTCTGGTTCTCCTGTACGAGATTGGCGAACCGGTAGCTTACGCAGCCGGTTCGCCAATCTCGTACAGGAGAACCATTGTCGATTACATGATCAACGACACCGGCACGCTCGTGTCGAAGATCTTGAGGATGCACTGGGTTAGCAGTGTCTGCCGCTGGCTGATCGTGCCGATGCACCATTTGTACGGCGTTGTGGGATCCGCCGCCAGCTCGGCTGCCGTCGGCGTCGCGGCTGCCGGGAACACTGTACCGCCGATCGTCGAGATCTCCTGCAAGAGCGGCACGGCGGAGGTCTGAGCCGTGTTGGTCGTCTCGAAGATTGCTCCGAACGCGATGCAGTGAACGATCACCGGTTTGCTGCTGGTGGCGAAACCGGGAACCGTCGGTTGCGGGGACGGATACGGCGAACTCGTCGGCAGCGTGCGGTAAGGTGAGCCATTGGAAAGATTGCAGATCGACTCCACGACGGCCAGCAGGTTGGTTTCGCTGTAGCCGCCGCTATTGACCGTCTGGCCAGGCAAGATCGCGAAGTAGGAGTTGTTCGCAGCAGGTGATCCGGTCACGAAGTCATTGTTGGAATTGACCACCGTGTTGCCCCCGGTCGCCAAGGAATCCTCGTTGGCCATGCCGTCCGTTTCATAAATGACCAGGCGCGTCGCCCCGACGCGACCGAAGCCGCCGGAAGACGGGGTCGTCGTCTGGAGAGCGCTGGCGCTGGACATCTGGTTATAAGCCAGCATGAAGCCGTAACTGGTGGACGTATTGCTGTCCCAGTCGCCGTGGGCACGAGGGATATTGACGCCGGCCGTCAGACCATCCCACGGCGGCACGGTACCGCTGGTGATGTTCGGCAGCCACAGCGAATTGATCATCGACGTGTAATTGTTGTTCAGCGTGTATTGCGGGTTGTTGAAGGAACCGCTGTCCGGCGGATCGTCGCTGAACTGCGGACGGGCGAACGGCAGCACAGACACCAGGTCGTTGGGGTGGTTGTTCGAGATGTCCTGAAGGGCGCCGCCGACGCCGCTCTTCATCACATAGGTCGAAATGTCGTGGGCGGTTCCGGGGAACTTGCCCGTGTCCGACAGGAACTGGATCATGGTCATCGGCCCGAACCACATGCGGTGCCGCGGCCGCCAGGGGTTGTCGTCGTAATTCATATAAGCAGGGTTAGGTACGGCCATGGAAACAGCCGGAGGCGAGTTGATTGCCACGGTGCCGAAGACGAAATCCGGTCCGATGCTGCACGTGGAAGTTTGCGTGTGTTGGACGGTTCCGTCCTGCGAGCGATAGACGCCGAGAACGTAGTCGATGTACTCCTTCCAGAAGCGCTGGTCGGTGTTGGTGATGTTTGAGTTCGCGTTGGTGTGATTGTAAGCCGAGGCCGGTACGTCGCTCGGGATCGTACTGTAGAACTGCACCATGCCCGATTGCATCTGGGCCGGGAACGGGTTGATGTTGTTGGTGCCCGTCGTGTTCGTGATCCAGGCGAGGATAGCCTTGTAGTTGATAACGTAGTTTCCCGACGGGTCGAGATAGCCCGGGTACGCATTCTGGAACATCAGCGTGTTGTCGTTCAGCGCCGTGACGCCGTCGCTCTTGAAGAAGAAATTCTTGCGCCAATCGTTGGTGCCGCTCGGCGTGTGGTTGGTCACCGCAACAGTGCTGGGATCAGGCGGCCACATGAAGAAGGTCTTACCCCAGTAGTTTGGCCCGACGGTGAAACCGTTGTACGCGTTCCCCGTTACGCTCTTGTATCCTCCGGTAGATGGAGTGGTATCCTCCCAGTTAGAATTTCTTGTCGTGGATCCAGCTGCAATTCCGAGAACATCGTTGACCGTCGTCGCCACCGTCGAGGTGTATGTCGTGCCGAATGGGCTTGTATAGGTCGGCGAAGAGAAGCCGGACTTCTTCGACAAGTAATTGTCGCCGCCCGGCGTCGTGGCGTAGCTGGTGGACTGCGCCGTCGGGAAAGCGGCGGAGCCGCTGCCGCTGCTGTAGGTGTAGTAGTCGCCGATCATGGACTGGACGCCCAGGGCGCTGACGCTGACGTTGCACTTACCGATCAGGCCGGAAGTGGCAGGAAGCGCGGAGGGACTGCCTGTCTTCGTGTTCATGTAATTGCTCGGTGCCGAACTGGCTGCGGGGCAGAGCAGATTGGGGTAACAGGTATAATCGCTGTAGTTGTTGCTGGTGCCGCCAGGACCAGCATACGGGCCGAACTGTGGATAAACCGTATCCAAGTTGTTCGAGGTGTTGTTCGCCTGTCCGCTCTTGGGCCACTGATAACCGAGATTGGTATTGTAGCCGGAGCCAGTGTCCAGATAGCTCTCGTTGTTCCACAGGTCGGCCTCGTTGTTCATCGAGCCGGAGTAGTCGAGGACAAGGGCCACGTCGCGCGGCCGGTGCGCCGCCTGGGACACGGCCGTCACGGTGGTCACCTTATTGAACGTCGGGTCGACGGACTGGAAGACCGCGGCGAAGGTCACGTTGACGTTGTAGGTAACGGTGACCTGGCAGAGGTTGTAGTTGTCGCCCGTCGGCAAGTTGCCGGACCCGTTGGGGAACACCGGCGAGAAGACCTGGTTGGACGTGCTGTAGCTAAAGCAGCCGAAGACCGGCGTGACGTCAGCACTTGGCAGGTTGGCTCCCATGACCGGGTTCGCGGCGGCGGTCTGGATGGCGATATACCAGGCCGATCCAGACGTAGTGGACGAACCGAGGTTCTGCCCGCTTGCGCCGTTCAGAGCGCGGCGCCGGCCATGGCGCCGGCGTCGGCGGCAGACTGACATTGCGTGCGAACCGTGGCGATCAGGCCAATGTCGATGGCCATGCCGACGAATCCGCACATACCTACAAGACAAAGAACCGTCAGGGGCAGGATCGAACCCCGGCGACTGTATTGTCTCTTGTTCCGCGTCATGGCTGAGTTCCTCATCTGGGCTTAGTACACTGGACCGTTCACCCCGGTTTCTCGGGGGTATCTGTCGTTCAATTCGCCTCGAACAGCATCATTACTTTCGTCGATATGTGGATGGAATTCGCCGCCGCACCGCTGAGAGGCAGGAACCCAAACGTCGGGAACAACAGCGGCAGGTCGCCGTCGATCTGGACGACGATGGGACCGCCGAAAGTTGTCGACGACCACGTGACGCTATCATTGGTCCCGGTGGCGTTGGACTGGTAAATCTGGATGCTCAAGTTCTCGAGGTTCTGCGCGGCGAGGTTTTGCGTGACCGTCGCCGTCACCGTGCTGGTGGCTGTGGTGCTGCTGATGTAACTCGTCGCGATGGTGACCGCCTGGCGCGCGCCGGCGCGGGCGGCGTTATCGACGACTTGCCGCACCATCATGTACCGGCCGTACTCGAAAATGGCGAACATGAAGGTGAACAGGATCAGGGCGATGAAGGCCGTCTCCACCATGGCGGCACCCGGTCGCTGGCGGCGGCGTGCATTCGACATTATCATGACTCGACTCCAAGAGGCAGGCATTCGTACCTAGGGAACCCCTGGCAGGCACGAATGCCTGCCCCACGGAATGCAAACAGCGTCTCAACCGGTCGGCGGCGTGGGGAACGTACCGAGTGATTGGTCGATCATCGTCACCATCGTGACCGAAGCCGACATGAGTGACGTTGACGGCATGGCAACCGAGATCACGCTCCAACGCACGCTCCCAAAGGGGATCGAAACATTCACTTGCACCTGGTCCAGGTACACCGCCTTGGAGACGTCCGTGCCCGAAGTCAGGTCTGAGACGCCGACCACGACGTTCGTCGTCGGGATACCGGCCGCGGTCAGATAGTTCGTCACGATCGTCTGCACCTGCGCGTTGGTGAAATTACCTGTCGCCGCCTGGCGGGCGCCTTCGCGTGCGGCGTTGCTCAGGATCGACTGGATCTCGATCATGCGGCCGACTTCCCACAAACTGAGAAGCAGCGTCAGGATGAAGGGCATAATGAAAGCCAACTCGACGGCGGCCACGCCTCGTCGGGGAGTTGTGCTGGAGCGCTGCTTCATGGATATACTCCGCTCTGGCCGAAGCCGGACAATATTCGTTTGACGATTCATTCGGTTCGGAAGCGCGTCTGCGCCGGAACAGAACGTTCGTCTGTGGATCATCACGAATCGACACCGCGACGGGTTTGCGGACGAAGGGAGATACGCTCGCCAATCGAGTATAGAACAGAAATCAGGACGAGGTCGTATTTTTTCGATAACCCGCGTAATTGGCGTTTCTCGAGCCTGACGCGCAATCGAAAAACAGGTAGGTGGTCACCTTCGCTTGCGCGTCAGGCCGGTGTGAACAGCGTGGCCGCCATTTCTCGCGGCCGACGCATTCCAGGTGAGTTGCGTCTGCGCCCTTTTTAGGCTAGGCTGCTAAAGAATTGCCGGGAGAATATATTGCTCCCGCCTCAACGAGCTGTCCTCATTCCGCTTCCCGAAGAGAGTTGCGTGACCGATATGACGAACTCGATAGTGCCCGAGCCCGATGCGTTGGCCGAATTCATCAACGTCTCGAAAACGTATCAGGGCCTGTTCTTCCGACGCCCCATTCAGGCGGTGCAAGAAGTCAGTTTCCGTGTCATGCCCGGAGAAGTCTTCGGGTTGCTGGGGCCGAACCGTGCCGGCAAGACCACGCTGGTGAAATTGCTGCTCTCGTTATGCCGGCCAACCTCGGGACAGCTGTGGCGCCTGGGCAAACCGATCGACGACCGCGCCAGCCTGGCCAACGTTGGCTATGTCCATGAGAACCAGGCCTTCCCGCGCTACCTCTCCGCAGCTGCCTTGCTTGAGTACTACGGCGCCCTGTCGTATGTCCCTTACGAGACGCTCCGCCAGCGCGTGCCGCACTTGCTGGAACGATTCGGTCTCGCCGACCGCGCCAACGAACCGATCGCCCGCTTCAGCAAGGGCATGTTGCAGCGTCTCGGCATGGCCCAGGCGCTCATCAACGAACCGAAATTGCTCGTGCTGGACGAGCCGACCGAGGGCCTCGACCTGATCGGCCGCCGGCAGCTGCACAAGGTCGTCAGTGATATGCGTGAACGACGCGGCGGCGTGTTGCTGGTGTCGCACGTCCTGACCGAGGTGGAGGAACTGTGCGACCGGGTCGGGGTGGTGGTAAACGGTAAGCTCACCTATGTCGGGGCGCTGGCCGACTTGCTGAAGGATGCCGCAAGCCAGAAGCCACGCTCGCTGGAACAGGCGCTGCACGCGATCTACACGAGGCCGCAGCCATGAACGTCTTCGCCACTCGCTCGACGATCCGCTGGTTGATCCGCGACACGTTCCGCCAGTCGCGTGCCGCCGGGATCTTCTGGTTGATGCTCACGGTCAGCGCGCTCACGGCCTGTGCTTGCTTGACGGTACGTGTGACCGATGCTCTGCCGGAGACACCGGTGCCGACGACGCGCGTGGAGTTGCTCGCCGGGGCGATAACGCTCGACGTGCCCCGTCCTCAGGCACACCCGCTCCGCACGCTCCAGTTGCAGCTCGCCGGCCTGGTCGCCGACGCTGCGGGCCTGCTGCTGGCGCTGATCTGGACGGCCGCGTTTTTGCCGTCGTTCCTCGATCCTGCCGCCGTGACGGTGCTGCTGGCCAAACCCGCGCCGCGCTGGAGCCTGCTGGTCGGCAAGTTCGCCGGCGTGGTGCTCTTTATTGCCTTTCAGACGACGATGTTTGTCGCCCTCACCTGGCTGGCGCTGGCCGTCCGTACCGGCGACTGGGACACACGCTATTTCCTGTGCATTCCGCTGCTGATCCTGAACTTCGCCGTCTTCTACAGCTTCTCGGTGATGCTGGCCGTGGCCACGCGCAGCACCGTGGCCTGCGCTTTTGGGTCGATTGGGTTCTGGCTAATTTGCTGGGCCGTGAACTTCGGCAGACACGCACGGGAGACTGCTCACGAGTATGTCCGATGTGGCGCCCACTTTCGGCCGGATGCTCGAGTTCATCTACTGGCTGTTGCCGAAACCGCTCGACTTCAATCTGACGCTGATGCAGACGTTGCAGGCCGAAAACCTGTTCGGACAGTTCCTCGACGTGGACGTACTGACGCGGAAGGGACTCTGGCACCCGGCCGCGTCGGTTACGACCTCAGCGCTGGTCGGCGTCGGGTTGCTCATCCTCGCCGTTTACGACTTCCTGACGAAGGACTATTGAGAGCCTCTCTCTACTTCTTACGATCCAGATTCCTGTTCAGCTCCGCGGGATCGAGATCGACCTTCGCTCCACCCTTCGGCACCTCCACCTTCGCGGTCCACAGCACGCCGTTGACGAGGAAGCGTCGATAGCCTTCGTCGCCCCAGGTCTTGTGCAGATGGCCGCCCGTCCAGACGAACGCCCGGCCGCCGTCGGTCCGTTCGTAGGTCCAGGCCACGATGGCGTCGTCGCCCGGCTTCTGATCCGGCGGCAGCTTTGTCGTCGGCGGCACGGTGCGCAGCAACGGCGTCACGCCCTTCAGCCCCGGCACGAAGCGCAGATTGTAGAGGTAGCCGTCGTCGATGGTGAACGGCTTGACGCCGCGCATCACGGGATGGTCGGGCCAGTCCTTATGCGTCGTGACCCAATGAGCGCGCTTCGAGAACATCGGTTCATAGCATCCGCCCATCCAGCCGCGGACCCGGTCGCCGAGGTCCTTCGGATAGTCGATGAGATTGTGCAGGTGAACGATGCCGACGCCCGCGTCCATCAATTTCTGCATTTCCTCTTGATGCACGATCGTCGATTGCGTGCCGCCACCGGTCATGAAGAAGACGATGGTCTTCGCGCCCTCAAACGTCTTCGGATTCTTCGGCCAGCCGTCGCGCACCATGACCGGAAAGACGCCCGGAGTTTGTTGCAGCAGCTTCATCAGCACGGCACAGCCGGCGAAGTATTCGTGTTCGCCTGTCTTGGCGCTCGGCGTACCGGCGACGAGAACGACCTTGACCAACTTCGGGTCGGTTGGTTGGACCTCGATGGGAACGCCGGATTGGTCGAAGGGGTCCTTCTCGGCGGCGGGCAGCTGCCTGGGGATTAACAGAAGGACGACGATGATTACGGATGCGCTGCGCATGGATGACCTCATGGGAGTTTGCCGCTTACGGCGTAGCAATCGCTACCTGCTAAGCCGCAAACGGCGGATCACGGGAGCGGCACGTCCTTGAACGAAAACGTCAGCGGCACGGTGACGACCAGCGCCGGCGTCGTGTAAACGAGCGACCACTCTTCGGGTTTCGATCCAGCTAGTTTTGCGCGGTCGATGAAGTGGTAGCCGAGGACGGCGCGGCGCGTCGATTGACTCTCGCGGACGTAGCTGTTCGCGGCGAGTCGAGTCTTGCCGTCTTTGCTGACCAGGGTCAACGCGTTATTCGAGTCCCACGGTTGATAACTTTCGAGTTCCGTGCCGCCGCCCGGATTCTCGATCGACACTTGCACGCTCCAACGATAATCCTTGAGAATCATGTCGGTAATCTTGCACGTCACACCGTCCTGTTTGAGTGCCGTGCCTTTTTCGAGCTTGGGAAAGGCGAACCGCACCATCTTGCTCGGCGCGATGGCTTCGAGCCGGCCGTCGAGTTGCGCCAGGCTCGCCGTCGCTCGGGGCAGCGACGGCAGCGGCACCTTGATCGACAGCGAAATCCGGCCATCCACGCCGGCCTTGCTTCTGCCCGCGTCCGGCACGGGATGCCGTCCGCCCTTGTTGTCGATGGCGACGACGTCCTGCGGATAGGTTTCGAGGAACAGCGGTTGCAGTCCCGGCTCCCAGGCGACCTCGACGTCGGCGAGATACGTGCGAACCCCTGTGTCGAAGTCCCACCCGGCCGTGACGCCCTTGACGCAGAAGCGAAAGGGACCGCTGGTACTGACGATCGGCGGCCGCTGGTCCGCGACGCGTTTGCTGAGGACGATGCGCCCGCCGCGCGCGAGGATCGTCACGTGCGCGCCGGCGCTCTCGGCGATCATGTCAAGGGCTTCCCAGAAGGGTTTGCGGTTCAGCTCGACGTTCACCTTCGGCTCCGGTTCGCCGAATTGACTTTCGACGCTGATGCCGTTCTTTTCTGCGACTTCGGCAAGCACTTGCGACAGCGGTTTGTCCTTCGCCGTCAACGTCACGGTCGTTGCGACCGGCAATCGCTGACCATTCTCTCGCTGCGCCCCTGGGCCGGAGAGGGCAAGGCCAAGCGAGCAGCAGACGACGGCGGCGATGCGCAATGGGGACATGAACGCGACCTCGGACGGAACGGGGCGAGGCTAGTGTGAGGATAAGACGAATGACGAGCGGCCGCAAGAACAGAGGTGCGCGAAACGACAAGTCGGAGTCGCGCACCTATAATTGATCCCATCTCCCAAACGCAAGAGGACCCGCACCATGTTCGCACTGCGCCGCCCTAATCTCCTGGTGTCGCTGTCGATGAGCCTGCTTCTGGCCGTGTCGCGCGCCGCCGCGGAGGATCCCGCCGACAGGAAAATCGAGCTGAAAAAAGGCGACCGCATCATCTTCTTCGGCGATTCGCTTACGTACCTGGCCGGTAAGGAGGAGCCGAAGAACATCGTCACGAAGGGCTACGTCCGCATCGTGCAGGAGACGCTGAACGAAACGCACAAGGGCAAGAACATCGAGGTGGACTGGGTGGCGACCGGCGGGCACACAGTACCCGACCTTCTCAAGCGCGTGGACAAGGACGTGATCGCCAAGAAGCCGACCATCGTCGTCATTCAAATCGGCTGCAACGACGCCCGGCGAATCACCAAGGAACTTTTCAAGAGCAGCCTCGAAGAGCTGATCGACCGCTTGAAGAAGGAAGGCATCCAGGTAGTGCAGTGCTCGCTCACCAGCGTCGGCGAGAAGCACGACGGCACTAACAAGGACGATCCGAAACTAGAGGAGTTCGCGGAGATTGAGCGTCAGGTGGCGAAGGCGAAGGATGTGCCACTCAACGATCTACGCAAGGCGTTCGTCGCCCACTGGAAGAAGAACAACCCCGACAACAAGGCGAAGGACGTCCTCACCTACGACGGCAACCACTTCAACGACGCGGGGCAGAAGTTCGTGGCGGAGCAGATGCTGAAGAAGTTCAAGTGCAGCGGCGCTCACGCTACAATGAAGAACCGCTGTCGTGGTATCTGGATTACAAACTCGCAACCTCCGAGAACCCGACATGCCCTCCATTACAATCGAACTGCCGCAAGAAACCACTGAGAAACTGCGGGAGAAAGCGGCGCAGTTGGGCCAGTCTCTGGAGTCGTATCTTCAGGCCCTCGCTCAGCAGAATGCGGTGGAGCCAGCTGTGATCGCGAGCAAGTCGCTTTCCGTCGAGGAGTTGGACCATTTCCTTGACGAATTCTCCGCTGGATTGAATGACCTGCCACCGCTCCCGGAAGACTTCTCGCGTGAAGACATTTACCATGACCACGACTGATGATCGTCGTCCTTCACACCGAGATTCCTCTGGCGTTAGGCCAGTAACGGAGGCGAGCCATGCCATGCCGACCCGAGCGCGCGAGACTTTCCGCCGCTGAGGCTCTCAGGCGGATGCGGGACTTCCCGATGCGAAGGGAGCAACTTATTGCGGCTGTGCGAAATAGCACCGCCGAGGAGTTCCGCTTTACGGCACTACTCCTATTTCAGTTCCGCGTGGACGTAGACAGCGCTCGACGGCGAACGTGTGAACGGCGGATGATCGTACTGAAAGCTCGAAACGCGCGAACTGCTCTCCACGCGGCAAAACGTCGCGGTCGTGATAGCGAATTCGACTATGAAAACTCGGACGGCCGCAGGGTCTATTTCGAGTTCATTGGCGTGCTTGATCTCCTCCACCTTGGTATTGAGTGCGGTCCCGACGAGGTGTGGTATTCAATCAGTGACATGATCGAGCCAGCAGAGCGCCGAGACCGCATCATTCCCCACGAATCGGAGCTGCGTGCGATTGTGGATGAAGAGCGGGCTCGCGCCGAACGGCGAAGGCGACGATAATATGAAATATGCTTATTTCCTCCTCGTGCTGCTGGGAACCAGCAACGGTCACTGTTTAGCCGCCGAACCGCCGCCTACCGGCCCACAAACCGAGAAGCGCTTTCCGCCGCTGAAGGTCCCGCCCGGCTTCAAGGCCACGCTCTTCGCTTGCGATCCGCTCATCGAGTATCCCTCCGTCATCGCCGCCGGGCCGCGCGCCGGCGCGCTCTTCGTGGCCATCGACTACATGACCGGCCTCGGCACCGACATCGTCCGCCGCGATGAGATCCGACTGATCGAGGACACCGACGGCGACGGCTACGCCGACAAGGCCACGGTCTTCGCCAAGGGGTTCAACTCGATCCAGGGACTGGCCTACCACGACGGCACCGTCTACGTGATGCACGCCCCGTTCCTGACCGCCCTGCGCGATACCAAGGGCACCGGCATCGCCGACGAACGCCGCGACCTGCTGACCGGCTTGGGGCTGACGCCCGAGAAGAACCCGGTGCGGCTGCACTGTGCCAACGGCGTCGCCGTCGGCCACGACGGCTGGCTTTACCTGGCGCTGGGCGATCACGGCTGCGACATAAAGCGGCCCGAAGGTGATCGCCTGGTGCTGCACGGCGGCGGCATCCTGCGCTGCCGGCCGGACGGCCGCGACTTGCACGTCTTCGCCAGCGGGCTGCGCAACATCTACGACGTGGCTCTCGACGCCGAGCTGAACGTCTTCGTGCGCGACAACGAGAACGACGGCGGCACCTACATGATCCGCGTCTGCCATAGCTTCTTCGGCGCGGATCACGGCTACCCGTATCTCTACGAGGAGCGGCCGGACGAAGGGTTGCCGCCGATCGCCGACCTCGGTCTTGGTTCCTCGGCCGGAGGGGTCTGCTACCTGGAGCGGCAGTTTCCGCCGGAATATCGCGGCAACCTGTTCTTCTGCGAATGGGGCCGCTCGGTGGTGCGCTATCCGATGCGCCGTGCCGGCAGCAGTTTTGCGCCGCCGAAGGAAATCGACTTCGCCGCCGGCGCCGCCGACGATCCCTACGGTTTCAAGCCGACCGACATCGTCGTGCAGCGCGACGGCACCCTGATGGTCTCCGATTGGGCCGACGGTCAGCGCCCGAAGCGCGGCCGCGGCCGCATCTATCACATCGCCCACGTCGGCGATGGAAAAATAGGTGCCGCGAGCCGAGCGGCACCAGAGGTCCGGCTCGTGTGCCGGACCTACGGCAACTCGATTCGGAAAGCTACTACGAACGCTGGGAAGCCCAGACGGCCCTCGAACGTAAGGGAGCCGATGGGTTGAAAGCAGTGACCGATGCGCTGAACAAGAAGACCATCGGCAACCGCGGCCGTCTGCACGCCGTCTGGCTGTTGGCCCATCTCGGCGGCAAGGCGGCGCTCGATGACCTGCTGTCCCTCGTCAAGTCCGACCTCGATCCGAGTGTGCGCGCCCAGGCGATACGTGCCGTGGCGGACCTCGCGGATCCTGTTCTCACCAAACACAAACTCGACGCCGGCCCTGGCGATACCGACCTCGCCGTCCGCCTCGCCGACCGGGCCAAGGGCCAGGACGACCGCGTGCTTCTGGAGATCGTCATCGCGCTGGGCCGGCTGCGCTGGACCGGCGCTCCGGACTGGCTGGCGCAGAACCTGAGCAACGTAGGACGGATTTCAAATCCGTCCTCCACCGCCCTGGCACACGCCGCCATGCAGACCATGCGTCGCTCGGAAAACTGGCCGGCGATCCTGAAGCTCCTCGACAAACCCGCCGGCGAACCGATCCGTCTCATTGCCCTGCGTGCCGTCGCCGAGCGCTACGAATCGAAAGTGGTGGACGGCCTGATCGCACGGCTCGGCGCCGAGAAGGATACGACCCGGCTGCGCGAATATGCCGACGCTCTGACGCGCGTCCATCAGAAGCCCGGCCCGTGGGTTTACTGGGGCTATCGGCCGCCGCCGCGCCCTGCGAACACAGTGCCGTGGGAGCGGACGGAGGCGATCGCGCAGGCACTCGATCGGGTGCTGGCCGATCCCGACCGTGAGCTGCGACTCGCCGTGCTGCGCCGGATGCAGCGCGAAAAGGTGCCCCTGCGCCTGACGACTCTGGGGAAGTGGCTGGAGGACGAGCATCAACCCGAGCGCGTGACCGCCCTCCTCGCTTCGCTGGGCGATCAACCGGCTGCCGAGGTCCGGCGCATTCTGGAGGCGGTCGTTCGCGATCGGCAACACAGCGCCGCCAACCGACTGACGGCCCTCGCCCTCGCCGTCAAAGGACTGGACGAGGCAACCGCGGATTCGCTCATCGCGCTCGTTCAAGTACTGGAAGAAGGCCCGGTGATGGCCGACGCTTTGCGACGCACCGGCAAGTATCCGAAGTTCGCTGCCACCTACGCCGTCCTGACTGCGCAAGGTGGCTTCACCGGATGCGGAAGTGCGCGCCGCGGCCATCGAGGCGCTGGGGGAATTGCGCGCTGAGGAAGGCCGTGAGCCGGTGGTTGCATTGCTTAAAGACGACGATGTGCGCGTGCGCCGCGCTGCTGCCGGTGCGGCGGGAAAGCTCGGCGCGAAAGTTGCGAGCGAGACGCTGTTGAAGCTGATGGCCGATACCGATCCGATGGTCCGCCGCGCCAGTCTCGAATCGCTGCGTCTGTTGCGCGAGCCGCGCGTTGTCCCTTTGGCGGTCGCTGCGCTAAGCGATCGCCAGCTGGACTTGAAGGCGTTGGAGTGCCTGAGCGAGTTGGGCGGTCCGGAACAGGCCAGCGCGGTGGCCGAGTTGGCCAAACGGAATCCCTCCGCCGACGTTCTTCGCAGCCTCGGTCCGCCTTCTGACGGCATGGGGAGGACGGAAAGGACTCGGAGCGGAGAAGCGGCAGGAACTGGACCGCGCGGTGGCCGAGATTCACGGCGCCAACGGCATCCTGGTGCGCTGGGATGTGAATGGTCCCGTATCGGCAACGGCAGCGCCGCGCATCATCGAACGATTCGCTGCGATCGGCCCACCGCGCGAAACGACCGGCTGGCAAACCCGGTTCGCTACCGGCACCGAAGCGCGTCTTCTCCTCGGGCCGAAGGATACACCGAAGGACGGCCTGTTGTTCGCCGTCACCGACGTGGCCGTTGTCGAGGCGATGGCGGTCGAGTTCCTCGGGTCCGGCAGCGGCGGGCTGCAAGTCTGGCTGAACGGTAAGCCAATACATCGCCGTGATCAGGCCCGCAACTTCCAGATCGACTCCGACCGCTTCACCGCCACGCTCGACAAGGGGGTCAATCGGCTGCTCGTGCAGGTGGGGCCGGCAGCGGGAGCCGTCGAGTTTCATCTGCGCTTCCGCCGCAAGAGTGCCACGGCGGAACTCGAACGCTTGACTCGTGTTGCCCTCACCCGTACCGGCGACGCGCGGCGCGGCCGTCAACTGTTCTTCGACAAAGAGAAATCGCTCTGTCTGAAGTGTCATCAACTCGGCGACCAGGGCGAGCGCATCGGGCCGGAGTTGACCGGCGTCGGCAGCCGTTTCTCGCGCATCTACCTCGTCGAGTCGATCCTGGAGCCGAGCCGCACCATCGCGCCGAGCTTCGGAACCGTGGTGGTGACGCTCAAGAACGGCAAGACGATTCTCGGTGTGAAAGTCGCGGAAACCGAGACGACGCTGACGCTGGCCAATCAAGAGGGCCAGAAGCAGCTGCTGGCGAAAGCCGACATCGAGAGACAGCAGCCATCACCGTTGAGTACGATGCCGGAGGGTCTGGAAAAGCGCTTCACGGAGGAGGAGTTCCTCGACCTGATCGCGTTCCTGGTGAGTCAGAAGTAATCTGCGTGTTTACGTTCTGCGCCGGTGGAGACCTGCGCGGGTGGTCCCCACCTTGACAACCCCCTCGAACCGCCATAGCCTGTCGATGCCGGCAGACGCCAGGGCGCAAGATCGACCGTCGGCCGGCGAAATACTGACGGACCGCGGCGTCGCTGGAGACGCTGTCGGCCGATCTCCATACCAACGAGAGAACCTCCATGTCCGCCGCACCTCCGGCGCCTCTGCCGCCCGCCGCCCCGGCACCAACCAACGAGATCACCGTCGTTTCGCACTGTTCTCTCTTCTACTGGTGGCCGGTCTGGGCCGTCGGGTTCCTTATGGCCGTGCTCACCTACTGGGACAATTACCGCATGGCCGTCGTGCCGGCCGACACCGAGGTCTATCGCGGCGTTACCGGCAAGTTGGAAGAGCAGAATGGAAAGAGTGTCGAGTTCGGCTCCGACGACAAGAAAAAACCCCTGCGCGACGTCCTGGTGATGCCCAAAGGCAGCCTGGGCGAAACCCCGACCAAGCTCCACCTGGCCAAGAGCAAAAATTACGGCGTCCTGTTCGCCACGACGCTCTTGCTGGTGATTGTGATCACGAACGTGCCGTTGCGGGGCGGCTGGTCGTTCGCCATCATCGTCTTCGCCATCATGATCGCCATCATCCTGGCTCTCGCCGACATGTGGGAGAGGATCCTCGAACACCTCAGCTACCTCGACATCCGCATCAATGCCGGAGGGTATCTGTTCATCTCGTCCATCCTGCTTGGCCTCTGGTTGATTACGTTGCTGATCTTCGACCGTCGCATTTACATGACGTTCACACCGGGCCAATTCAGGGTCTGCACCGAGATCGGCGGCGGGGAAAAGGTCTATTCAACCGCGGGCTTGGCCATGGAGAAGCAGCGCAGCGACCTGTTCCGCCACTGGATCCTCGGTCTCGGGTCAGGCGACTTGGTCGTGAAGACATCGGTGCGCAAATGCCCATGAGTTCGATCTGCACAACGTGCTGTTCATCGGCACGAAGATCAAGCAGATCGATGACATACTGAAGAAAAGCGTGGTCGTTTCGTCGCGCTGAGTATCGCGATCATTGCTAATGCCTGGCACGTAGACGAGAGTGCCATCCGCTTACTGATGGCGCGAGGAATCACTTCTTCCGCGCTCCGCTTTCGCGGGGCGCGGCATGCGTCGTTGCACTGATCGGAGCAGGTGCGGCGTGCCCGTTGGACATCAATTTACGGTAGGCCAAGTAGTTGGCAATCGACTTGCGCAGCGGTTCACGCGAGGCAACGGGTTCAGCCTCCAGGCGCTCGAACATCCGGCTCCACCTCTGCGAGATCAAGCCCTGAAGCGATGTCCACCAGCTGAGCGATCACGGGAGACGGTCCCGAGTGATTGTGGATAATCTGGCCGATGGCTTTAATGAGCGCCGCGCGATCCTTGCCGGAAGTTCGGCCGTAGAGTTCGAGAAAGGCTCCCGGCCCGTTCCAGTCCAAGCGCTCGGGAGGAATATCTCGAAGCTCCGGTGTTTTACCTTGAAGAATGTCCAAAATCAGCTTCTGGTACTTGAGAGCGGACATGGGCTTCTCCTTTCAAAGGGGCAGGGGGTAATGCCTCGGTTGACCGTTCGGTGCCCTATCGACGTAGTTCACCACCATCGTGACGGAGAGGTCCAAGTTGCCCGCGAGAAGCCATTCGCGTGCTCCTCCTCCCGTGAGACCCTGGACCGCACCGGGCATAGCGGGAGGAAGAACGATCGCTCCTTGTTGGGGGACGTCGAACTCGATTACCGCGCAACCGAACAACTGGCAATCCAGTTGGGCTTGTGCTGCGAGAGCCATTCTGGCGGCGAAGTCGGTTGGGCTGTCGCAACCCTGGAGAGAAGTCGCGTCCGTAAAGTACAGTCCGCTTGCCAATCGCGAAGCCAGTGTCGGTGGGGTGATCCCTGTCATCCCGGTCGCTACAGCCGCCCGGTATTTTCTCCATTCCCAGAAAAGGAGCCGCCACCACACAGAACCCTGGATAACTCGGTAACCTCTGGCAGGAGGTTGGACGACGGGTGCCAGAATTGGCAACGCCCCAGGAGCGCCGCCGAAGAGTGGAGGCATGCAGCGAATCTCCTGCAGCAATCGCGAACCGGAAATGGCCTTCGCCTATTGCATAGCGGTTCAACCTATTGCATAGCGGTTCAAGCAGCGAAGACCATCTCATCAAGCGCGATTCATTATACCTCCGTTTTGGTAGTTCCAAAGCGAATCTTCATCCCGCTTTTCCCCGTTTTCCCATCTCCAGCAGGTTCGTCTTGCCACAACCCGTTGAACTTGTGTACTCTGCACGCACGCAGACGTTCTTCGGGGATCGACCTCTATGGGCGCGACCACTCTATTTCCACCTGCCGGCGTGCGCGTCTATCGCGTCGGCGAGCTGACGCGCAACGTCAAGCAGCTCCTCGAAGACCACCTTGGCACCGTCTGGGTTGAGGGTGAAGTGTCGAACCTCGCCCGGCCCAGCTCCGGCCATCTCTACCTCACGCTCAAGGACGCCGAAGCCCCGCTGCGCAGCGTCATCTATCGCGGCGTCGCCTTGCGCATGCGCTTCGACCTGCGCGACGGTATGAGCGTCATCGTCAAGGGCCGGCTCACCGTCTACGTGCCGCGTGGCGAATACCAGCTTCAGGTCGAGGAAGTGCAGCCGAAGGGCATCGGGCCGCTCGAACTCGCCTATCGGCAGCTCAAGGAGAAACTGTCTGCCCGCGGCTGGTTCGAGCCGGGCCGCAAGAAACCGCTGCCACGCATTCCACGCCGCGTCGTCCTCGTCACCAGTCCGACCGGCTCGGCGGTGCGCGATATGCTCGAAATCCTGTCGCGCCGCTGGCCGCCAACCGAGGTGTGGGTCTGCCCCGTTCCCGTCCAGGGCGAGGGTGCCGCACAGCAAATCGCGGCGGCCGTCGATCTGCTCAACCGCATCGGCGGACCGGACGCTCCACTGCCGCAGCGCATTGACGTTCTGATCGTCGGCCGCGGGGGCGGCAGCCTCGAAGACCTGTGGGCGTTTAACGAGGAAGTCGTCGCCGAGGCCATCGTTCGCTCGCGCATCCCCGTCGTCAGCGGCGTCGGCCACGAGGACGATTTCACCATCGCGGACCATGTGGCCGACGTGCGGGCGTTGACACCGAGCGAGGCGGCCGAGCGCGTCGTGCCGGACGGGGCGAAGGTGCTGGACTGGCTGGGCGAGCTGGAGGGCCGGCTGCGGCAGCTGCTGCTGCGTAAGCTGGAATTGGCCCGCGGCCGGATCGACGACCTGGCGAAGCGCCGCTGTTTCCGTGAACCGCTGGAGCGCGTCCGCGAGGAGGAACGCCGTCTCGACGAGAGGAGCGAACGATTGGAGCGGGCGATCCGGCAGCGGCTCGACCAGTCGAAGCGGCGGCTGGAGGCGGAAGCGGCTCGATTGGAGACGCTCAGCCCCTTGAACGTCCTTGCCCGCGGCTATAGTCTGACACGCGGGGAAGACGGGACCGTGATCCGTGCCCCAAAGCAAGTACGGCCCGGAGACCGCCTCATCACGCAGGTGCAAGGCGGGCGGATCGAGAGCCGGGTGGAGTGATCGGTAGTGTCTCAGCATCGCAATGGATTGCCGGGCCGCCCTCTCAGCGGGGAGGCCGTGAAACCTAATGGAATGGCCCATCCCATGAGCGAACCGCAGAACGACGAATCGACGTTCGAGGAAGCACTCGTGCAGCTGGAGCGTACGGTGCGCGAGCTGGAGGACGGTCAGCTCGGCCTGGAAGACGCTCTGTCTCGCTACGAGGAAGGCGTCGGCCTTATCAAGCGCTGCTACGGACGGCTGCGCGAGGCCGAACAACGCATCCTGCAACTGACCGGCCTGAACGAGTCTGGCGAACCGATTCTGCAACCGTTCAAGCACGAAGCAACGGCGGCCAAGAGTAGCGAAGCGGCTGCCTCGGCCCGTCGCGCGGTGCGTAAAAGAGTGGATGAGATCGAGTGAGAGGCAGCTCCTCGTTTAGCCGCGAGCTTCTGCGAGCGCTGGACCCAGCGCTCGCAGAAGCTCGCGGCTAAACGAGAGTCAAGCGCTCGCAGAAGCTCGCGGCTAAACGGGATCGTCCGCCATTGCCCATTTTCGCCAGTTAATGGTATCATCAACTTTTCGGTTACTTTGATGCGGACGTCGCTGGAACAGCATCTGAGGGAACTTCGCTCCCATGCCGAGGAGCGCCTCGACGCTACCCTGTACGCACGGCCGGGATTGCCTGCGTCCTTGCTGACGGCGATGCGCTACAGTCTGCTCGCCCCCGGCAAACGGCTGCGGCCGATCCTTGTCGCCCTGGCCGCTGAGGCGTGTGCCGACAACGCCGATCCGTGGCCGGCCGGTTGTGCCGTCGAGATGGTCCATGCTTATTCGCTGGTTCACGACGACCTGCCGGCCATGGACGACGACGACCTGCGCCGCGGCCAGCCGACGTGTCACAAGAAGTTCGGCGAGGCGCTGGCCATCCTGGTCGGCGACGCGCTGCAGGCGCTGGCCTTCGAGGTGCTGGCCGACGGTTATCCGCCCGCAATCGCCGCCGCTTGCTGCAAGGAACTGGCTCATGCCGCGGGCGCTGCGGGCATGGTCGGCGGCCAGGTCGATGATCTCGCCTGGGAACGTACCGCCGACATTCCTGTCGGCGCATCGGAATCGCCGACAGGAATGTCGGCGGTACGTGAACGCACGGTCGAAGGCCTGGAGTACACGCACACCCGCAAGACGGGGGCGCTGATCCGGGCCAGTCTGAAACTGGGAGTGCTGGCCGCTCACGCGGGTCGTGAGCCGCCGCGGCCGGAACTCCTGGAACGGTTTGAGGCGTACGGTCGTTGTCTGGGTCTCGCGTTTCAGATCACCGACGATCTGCTGGACGTCGAGGGCCACGCCGACCAGGCCGGCAAGCGCGTGCGGAAGGACGCCGCACGCGGCAAGCTGACCTACCCCGGTCTGCTGGGGATCGCCGAAAGCCGACGACGCGCCGAACGGTTGGGCCGTGAAGCGCGGGACCACCTGGTGCCTCTGGGCGCCGGCGCCAGCTACCTGCTGGACCTGGTCGCCTTCGTCCTGGAGCGGGACCGGTAAAGTCAGGAGTCAGGAGTCAGGGGTCAGGAGTCAGGGACAGCCGTAAGGTTCTTTCTGACCCCTGACTCCTGACCCCTGACTCCTGACTCCTGACTTCCACAATGGATTGGGGAACCCGATATGACAACTCTCTTGCCGACCATCGCCTCGCCGCTGGATCTCCAGAATCTCTCCGACGCGCAGCTGCAACAGCTCGCTCAGGAGATGCGCGACGAACTGGTGCGCGTCCTGAGCTTTCGCTCCGCCCACTTCGCCAGCAATCTCGGCGTCGTGGAGCTGTGCCTCGCCCTGCACCTGAGCTTCGACTTCCGGCGCGATCGGCTCATCTGGGACACCGGACACCAGATCTATCCGCATAAGCTCATTACCGGCCGTTATCCGATCTTCGACACCATCCGCACGCGCAACGGCCTGATGGGCTACCCCAATCCGAACGAGAGCGAATACGACCTGTTTATGACCGGCCACGCCGGCTGCTCCCTCTCCTGCGCCCTGGGCCTGAAGGTCGGCGACGAGCTGCGCGGCCGCGAGGACAGCCACAGCGTCGCGGTCATCGGCGACGGCGCCCTGCCCTCCGGCATCGTCTTCGAAGCACTGAACAACGCCGGCGGCCTGAACAAGAACCTGCTCGTCATCCTCAACGACAACAAGATGTCGATCTGCCCGCGCGTCGGCGCCCTGGCACGCTGCCTCGACCAGGCCCGGTTGACGAACATCTACCAGGGATCGAAGTACACCATCCGCTCGATGCTCGACAAGATCCCGCTCATCGGCGGCAAGGCGGCCCGCATGCTCGAACAGCTCAAGGACGGCCTGAAGGCGATGTTCACCGGCGGGATGCTGTTCGAGGAGCTGGGCTTCCGCTACTTCGGTCCGATCGACGGTCACGATCTGCCGGTCCTGCGCCGCTGGCTACGCGACCTGAAGAACCAGAAGGGGCCGATCCTGCTGCACGTCCTGACGAACAAGGGCCACGGCGTCCCGCAGGCCTCTGCCGACCCGGTGACGTTCCACACGCCGCCGGTGTTCGAGAAGATCGGCCCGGACCGTTCGATCCTGGCGCTGAAGCGCGGCGGCTCGAAGGCGTACACCGATGCGGCGAGCAGCGCCATCTACAGCGCCATGAAGGAGGACGATCGCGTCGCGGTCATCACGGCGGCGATGTGCCAGGGCAACAAGCTGGAGAAGGTGCGCGAGGACTTTCCGGAGCGCTTCTTCGACGTCGGTATCTGCGAGTCGCACGCCGTGGCCTTCGCGGCCGGCCTGGCCAAGAGCGGCAATCGGCCGATCGTGGACGTCTATTCGACGTTCCTGCAACGGTCGTTCGATCAGATCTTCCAGGAAGTGGCACTGCAGAACCTGCCGGTCACGTTCACGCTGGACCGCGCCGGCCTGACCGGCCCGGACGGCCCGACGCATCACGGCTGTTTCGACACGTCCTATATGCGGCTGTTCCCGAACATGGTCGTGATGGCCCCCGGCGACGAGTTGGACGTGACCCCGATGCTGCGCTGGGCGCTGCAATATGACGGTCCCGCGTCGCTGCGCTATCCGAAAGCGAGCCTGGAGCGGGTCGAGCGCGCCGTGCTGCCGATGGAGCTGGGCCAGGCCGAGGTCGTCGAGTGGGGCGACGACGCGATGCTTATCGCCTACGGCAGCCTGTTCCCGACGTGCGTCAAGGCCGCGAAGATGCTGGCGGAGGAGGGGTTGAGCGTCGGCGTCATCAACGCTCGTTTCGCCAAGCCGCTGGACCGCACGACGCTGCTGAAGGCGGTGGAGGCCGCGCCGGTGGTAGTGACGGTAGAGGAAGGCACGCTCGAAGGCGGCTTCGGCAGTGCCCTCCTGGAGGCCGCGAACGCTGCCGGGCTGGACGCGCGCCACATCGTTCGGCTCGGCATTCCGGATCAGTTCGTCGAACACGCTGAGCGCGGCGAATTGCTGGCGGAGTTGGGGCTGGACGCGCACGGCATCTGTGCGGCGGTGCGGCGGACACTGGGAAACGTCGAGCGCCGCCGTGAGATGGCGGTGGAGAAGTGATTGCCAAGGGCCGCGGCGGGGCAGGGCGGCAGCATGGATGCACACCGAATCGGCGGAGGACAGGCAACGAACCTGTCGCTGAAGCCCACGGAAGCCCGGTTGAACCCGCCCGGCATTTCGGTCCTACTTGGCGGCACTCCGGAAGACGCGGCTCGGGACGTTCGTACCGCCTTGCCCCATGCAACGCGTCTCCATCAGGCAGCCCGAACGGTGGGAACGGCGACTGTGGACGACATTCGCGCGGCCGGGTTTGAGGTGATCCCGGATCCGTCGGCGAATTTCCCGAACCACGCTCGTCTGATCCACCCGGACGGCGTCGCTGGGTTTACCGCAGTTAACCTCGAGCGGCTGGCTCGTGTCTTCAACAACACCAGTGTGACGAACCCATGAATGAACAACTCTTTTCTTTAGTGGACGCTCGTGGGACAGCGCTGGCTCGGGTGAAAGTTGTGCCAGATGGGGACGACTGGCTGCTCGGCAAGATCATTACCGATCACATTCCGGAGGAAGTCCGTCAGGTCTTCCGCTGGCACGAGGAAGTGGCGAATGAGAACATGCTCAGTTTCCTTGACGAAGCGGAGCAAGCGATCTCTCTGCTGGGATTGGGTGTTCTCGCGGAGGATGATCCGACCTTTCGGCCGGTGTTTGACTTGCAGATCATGAACGGCGATGACGTGGCCTTTCGGTTGCTCCAGAGGCATTGGGTGCAGAGTTCGCACGAGGTGGCATCCTGAATATGTGAAGAGGCGAAAACGGCCTCGTGAATTACGGCATCTGTGCGGCGGTGCGGCGGACACTGGGAAACGCCGAACGCCGCCGTGAGATGGCGGTGGAGAAATGAAGTAGCTAGGCACGATTGCCGGCGCGCGATAGCAGCGCTCCGAGTCGTCGTTACGAGGATTCCTGCGATGACCGCTCCAGTCGAACGCTTGCCGGCTTCGGGGACGCGGGAGGAGAACGTGTCGGCAGCTGTCTTCGTTGCGAAAGCGACCGATTTCCTCGACGGCGTCTATCGTCTGGAGGACACCGGACAGACTCGAATGGCCGTCGAGCGGGTTGTCGGTTATCTGGATGATCTGTTGAACGAAGGCGACTTCGCTGGATGCGACGAGATCTTCAGCCGGGCGGATGTGACGAAACTCACACCGCCCGTGCTCATCGCTTTCCTTGGCACCACTGTGGCGGCGAAAAAGCAGATCGGGTCGCGGGAGAACTTCTGCGCGGGCAAAGAATCGACTGGTCGAACAACTTCAGGCCGAACGAGCCGAACGGCTTCTGAACAAATACGCCTGAGAGTATGGATACCACTCGGTTCAAATTATCCGGAGACCAAGCGGGTGATCTTGCGGTCGCCATCTGGCTGAACGAGTTCCCATGGTGCAACACACACGCGGGTATTATCTATCGCGATGCGATGAATCAACTCTGGGTGGTTCATCTGGCCTGGCACGAGAAGCTTCGGAATGATGCGTCGGCGAGCGACTACGCGGTTGCGATTCCGAAGCTCGATCCCGTTGAGGTGCCCTATCTTGCCGAGTATTGCGGTCGGGTGGCGCGATCGGCACGCAATCAAAAGATCCCTTACAACCTCCGACACGATTCCGGAACGCGGTTCGATAGTGACGGGAATTACGTCCCATCCGGAGGCGCGACGGGCTTGAATTGTGCGACATTCGTGGTCGCCGTCTTTCGCTCGGCCGGAAGTCCTTTGGTGGATACGGATACGTGGCTCATTCGTGAATCACCAGAGAGGACAGCGGATGAAACCGCCCAGCAACGATTTGTCAATTTGCTGGCTCAGAATCCCCAGACGAGCGGACAAGCCGAACGAATAACTTCCGAAGTTGGCAGTCCTCGTATCCGTCCTCAGGAAGTCGCCGGGGCGTGCCTGGAAGACGTTCTACCCGCCACCTTTTCCCAGTGCGAACGCAACGGCGCGTTCATCCTGAATGCTTTGGCCGCTGTCCGTCAACCGCCAGCCGCGCCAAGTATTTGACTCGCCGCAACCATACGAAAACGCTTCAAAGCTCTCCCGCACGGTCGCGGCTCGTCGCCTATTCCCTCACTTCGCCCGCTTGAACACGAAATAAAACGCCTTGTTCTCCTTGGTGGACTCGAACTTCGCCGGCCGTTTGGCACGGTCCTTGGCCGAGGCATCGACGTAGCACAGCTTCAGTTCGTCACCCTCCAGGACGAGAATCCCTTCAGCCTTCGTGTCCTTCGCGTCCGGAACCGGCGACTCCTTGATGGTGATGTCGATCGCAGTCGGCGACGCCTTGGCGTCGATCTTGTAGGTCATCACGAACTTGGCGTCGGGGCCGGCCGGAACCGTGATCGTATCCTTTGTGAAGACCACCTTGCCGGCGAGATGATCCTTCGGCACCGCCTCGCCGGCCTTCGTGCCGGAGACGTAGGTCCAGTCGCCGAGCAGCTTGGCGGAATCGAACGCGTCCTTCTTTTCCTCGCCGACGACGAACGCGACGGCGAACAGTGCCAGGATAAGCGAGTAGAGAGACTTCATCGGGAGCATCCTTTCGTCTCAGGTGGGATATATCGTGGTTGGACAGCCTTCCGTCCAGCCGACCTGGGGAAGTTGTACCCGATCCGAGAAGTTGCGCCAATGTCGGCCCGACAACCCCTTCTACAATTCGGCTGGTAACTCTTGCATATTCCATCGTCCGACCTTTAAGGCAACCTGTCGCCGCTCGCCGATTCTGGCCCTTTCAAGTCAATGGGTTACGTCGGAATCGCAGCTCCAGGCAGATGGAACATTCGCTTCCGGCACCGCAGTTGCTTCAAGTATTGCCCATGACCCAAGGTGCTCGGCGGCGTCTTCCCGCGACGACCGCCGAGGTTATTGCTCTCCGAGAGGTTCTCGCGGAGACAACCGGTAAGGAGGCGATCTCATGAAGCTCTGGGGTTTGCTCGTCGTGACCGCAGCCACGTTCCTGCTCACCGGCATCGTCCTGCAACAGTCCGGCTGGTTCGACCATAGCCGTACCGCTCCCGTCATTCGCTCGGCCCCGCGTGAAGCGCTGTCATCGGCCGCGGCCATGAAGCACGCGCGGTCATCCCCCAATCACTGGCGCGACTGCCTGCTGGCGTACTGAACTTGAAACCGGAACGATTTTGTGCAAGGAGGCACTGCATGAGCAAGTTCGCGTTGCCGATTCTGACGGTCGTTTTCCTCACGTCGGCGGAACCCACTCCGAAGGCCGCGGCCCAATGTGGCACCGCCATCGATCGGAAGCTGAAGCAGGCGTTCTCCGACTCGGCGGTGAAAGACGCTGCCGTCAAACTGGAGTTCCGCTCGCAGGGACTGCTCCTGGCCGCGAGTAGCGTTACGATCGAACCGGACGGACGGATCAAGCTGACCGACTGTGCCGTCGCTCGCTTCGGTGAAGGCGCCGATCCAGCGCGGCCCGGACGGCTCACCACGATGCGGAGCACGCAGGTCACCCTCGCATTGGATAAGCCGATCAACGGCCTGACCGACCTCGGTGATCGCAGGGTACTGTCCGCCGAGCTGGCGGGCGGTATACGGATGACTTTCGCGGCACCTTGAAAGATCACTGGGGTTCGCCGTGGGGCAGACATTCTTGTCTGCCGGGTAGCCGCTCGGCAGACAAGAATGTCTGCCCCACGCACGGAACCTCTGCCGGGTGTTTCTTCTCCTCAGCGCCGTCACTTCGCTTTCGCTCGGGTCGCGACTTTCTTGCGCGACTTGGTCTTCGCCTTCTCCTCGGCCATGAAACGCTCGGCGAGATTCATCTCTTCGGCCAGGGACTCCGCAGCCGGCCTTGTACTCGCCTCGGGGTTCAGGCAGAACAGGTCCCATTCCTCCGTTTCGACGCCCCATTGACGGACGTACCAGTCGCCCTTCTCGTTGCGAGCGAGCGGAAACAGGGCGCAGGGAGCCGGCTTGTAGCGGTACTTGTCGCCCTCGACGGCTCCGACCTTGTGCAGCACGCAACCCTGGTGGAAGAACACGCACCAACCGCCGATGACGCGCAGCATCGGCAGGCCTTCCTTGCGGCGGTTGCTGACGAAGCCCTCCTTCTCGATCAGCTTCCGAGCCTCGGGACGCAACTCGGGCAGGAACTTCTTCAGGTTCTGGGCGATGCGTTTCTCTTCGTCCGGATACAGGCCGGGCCGGCCGTTCTGACAGCAGATGCCGTCGCAGCCGCGGCCGTAGATGCAATCGAACGTTGCTTCGGAGAGATTGACGACCGGCAAAGCCAACACAGTGGATCCTCCCACTTGAGAAAACCGCGGCGAAACCATCACACCCGGCCGCCGCCATCGACGACCAGCACCTGGCCGGTGACGTAGGCCGAGGCGTCTGACGCCAGGTAGAGCGCCGCTCCGGCCACGTCCTCCGGCTGGCCGTGCCGTCCCAGCGGCGTGCGGCCGATCAGGGTATCATACGCCTGCTGGTTCTCAAATAGCGCGGCCGAGAACCGCGTCTCGATCAGACCGGGTGCCACGGCATTGACGCGGATCCCACTCGGTCCGAGTTCACGCGCCAGGGTACGCATCAGACCGAGCAGCCCGGCTTTGCTGACGCTGTAGGCGCCCAGGTTCGCAAACGGCTCCAACCCCGCGACGGAAGCCATGAAGACGATCGACCCGGTCTTGTGCGGCACCATCCGCCGCGCCGCTTCGCGCACCGTCAGCAGGGCGCCGGTCAGGTTTACGTCGAGGATCTTTCGCCAGGCGTCGAGATCGAGATCGAGCAGTGGGCCGTACACCGGGTTCGTCGCGGCATTGACGACGGCCACGTCCGGTGTGAAGCCGTCGGCGTCGAGCTTGGCGAACAGCGCGGCGACAGCGGCGGCATCGCCCTGGTGGCAAACTTCCTCGCGCACCTCGAGGCCGTAGGAGCGGAACTTCGCGCCGGCCTCGGCGAGGGTGTCGGCCTTGCGTCCGGTGATGCAGACGGCGGCGCCGCGGCGGGCCAGCGCTTCGGCGACGGCGTAGCCGATACCGCGGCTCGCTCCCGTGACGAGGGCGCGGCGGTCGGTCATGTCGAAAGGGTCAGACATCGCGCTCCCCCCTCACCAGGACGTCGAGTACCACCTGACGCGCCATTCCTTGTTCGGCCGCGCCGTCGCCGGCAGGGTCACGCGGACCCGCGCCCGTCGTGGACGGGAACCGTCTCGACGCGGTAGGCACGTCCATTCTCCCCGTAGCATTGCTCGCCGTGTATGTCGAAGTAGGACACGTCCTTTGCCGTACCGATGTATCCGTGCAGCGTGACTCCGCCGTCCGTGGCCAGATCGAACCAGGTGAGGGTGTACCTCGGCCCGACGAGATGCAGTTCCATCGTCTCCGGCCAGAGCGCCTCGTGCTGCTCCAGTGTCGCCATCGCGGAATAGTCGCTGAACTGGATGAAGAACCGCTGCCTGTCCCACGTCCCGCGCACCTCAAAGCGATTGTCCATGTCCCCGCCGCGGTGGCGCCGCACTCTGCGGGCGGGGCGTTCGTCGAACTTGCAAGTGAACTGTGCCAGCTCTGGAGCCGGACGCTGGCCAGCGTCCGGATCGTCGGCGCGAAGCATCGCCCCGGCCAGCACGAACGCCAGCAGTGGAAGATACCTTCGGCGAGTCGTCATCGCTGTCCCCTTGTTGCGAGTGACTGATTGAGCAGCTTGATGAATTCGCGCAGAAACGCCGGATTGTCGTGCCACGTCCGTGCCGTGACGAGGTTGCCGCTGACGACGACTTCCTTATCGACATACGTCGCACCACCCTGCTCGGCATCCATCTTGCACTTTGCCACGGTCGTCACCGTCTTGCCCCGGACGACATTGGCGGCGACGACGATCTCGATGCCGTGGCAGACCGACGCGATCGGCAACCCCTGCTCGGCGATGCGGCGGACGATGCGCAGCAGGTCCTGATCGTAGCGCAAGTACTCCGGCGCCCGGCCGCCGCTGATGACGAGGGCCGCGTAGTCGTCCGGCTTCACGTCGCGGAAGGCGATGTCGGCGGCGAGATGGTAGCCGGGCGATTCGCGCGTGATGTCCCAGCCCGGCGGCCGTTCGTGCAACACGAGATGATACAGCCGCTTCTCCGGCCCGGCAACATGGACTTCGTGACCGTCTTCGCGCAAGCGGTGCAGGGGGTAGAAGGTGTCCAGCACCTCGGCAGCGTCGCCGATGACGAGCAGAACCTTGGCCATGATGCGTCCTCGTAACGTGCGGCGCGATGTTGAGGATGGTAGTATAGCGGGGAAAGTGGCGGGAGATAGTCCCCAATGAACAAACCCGCGCGGCTGATCGTGGAGTTCTTCAGAGTACACCGCGCACGGGCTGGCCGTGCCGAGCTCGCTATCGCCGCCGGCACCATCTTCCGTTTAGCGGCGGCTCGTAGAGCCGCGTGGCTTTGCTGCTAAACTGCCTGGAGGACGAATTTTCAATTCGTCCAGTCCCCGTGGCCGACTGGCCGGGCTAAACTGCCTGGAGGACGAATTGAAAATTCGTCCGGTCCCCGTGGCCGACTGGCCGGGCTAAACTGCCTGGAGGACGAATTTTCAATTCGTCCGGATCGTGGACGAATTGAAAATTCGTCCTCCAGGCAGTTTGGCAGCAAAGCCGAACCGCGCGGTTCTGCGAACCGTTGCTACTATGCTCGCCGCGGGGAGGAATGACACTTTTGTTCATCCGGTTAGCCGCAACGCGGAGGGATGGCTGACTGCAACGCTCCGCTGCGCGAGTACGCTCCGCGTCGCGGCTTAGAAGCTGTTTCAAAATCGGCGAGCCGAGCTGCGTAAGCAGCCGGGTTGCGGCCTATTGTCATCTGACCGGCCCCTTACGGGGCTCGGCTCGCCAGTTTTGAAATAGCTTCTAACCGTGTCCAATCGCCCGCGCGGAAGATAAACGACTCCCGTTAGTCCCGTTTCGGCCGTCCCACTCCCTGCGCTTTCAGATAACTAACGCGCTGTACCACGTCAGGCTCACGAGGGTCGATTTCGAGGACGCGCTCGTACAGCACCAGCGCACGCTCAGGTCGATTGAGCGCCTCGTACACCAAGGCCATTTCGGTAAGCGAACGCACATCGTTGGGATTAAGAGCCAGGGCCTGTTGCGAGCGCGACTGGGCGCGCAGCAGGTCGCCGGAACGGCGGTAGAGGTAGGCGTGCTCGGCGTAAGCAGCGGCGTTTTTCGGTTCGCGCATCAACCACTCTTCCACGCGCCGGGTCGCCTCGGCCTGCTGGTTGTTGTTCCACAGCAGCACCGTCAACGCGTGCCGGCATTCGTAGTGCGCCGGCTTAGTCTGGAGACACGTTTCGTAATACTGCTGCGCCTTGGCCGTCTGGCCGAGGCGTTCGTAGCATTGGCCGAGATTGTAACTCAGGTCGGGGTCCGCCGGCTTCAGCGCGAGCGCGGCCTGGAAGCTGTCGCGGGCATCGGAATAGGCGCCGCGTTGGAACAAGCGGACACCGTCCTCGTTGTATTCGCGCAGCCGCTCCTGCCCCGTCGGCGCACACGCCGCGGCCAACAGTGCCGGCAACACAAACCAGGCGACGCGAACCATGCACGACCTCCAGGCGGCGCCTATACCCGCGCTGCGCGGACAAGGGAAGACGAAGCCACGGAAACCCGATCGCTTCCGAACTGGTATAATGCACGGCGTCGGCTGCGAACCTACGATCCGAAGGATCGACTCCATCCGGGTAACATCCCATGTGCTTCCCTCTGCTGCCCCGTTTGCTCCACCTGCCCTGTCGGCTCGCGGTTCTCTGCCTTGCCGCGTTGCTCTTCCCTCGCTCGGTCCGGGCCGAGGACCCCGCGCCGACCTATGAAGTCGAAACCCACAAGGACGTCGCCTACTACGAAGGCGACAACGCCGATCCGGTCAAGCACAAGCTCGACCTTTACCTGCCCAAGGGTTTGAAGGACTTCCCCGTCCTCTTCTTCGTTCACGGCGGCGCCTGGCAGATGGGCGACAAGGCGAAGGACTTCGGCACCTACATCACTCTGGGCAAGACATTCGCCAAGGCCGGCATCGGCACGGTGGTCACGAATTACCGCCTCAGTCCCGGCGTGAAGCATCCCGAGCACATCAAGGACGTGGCCCGCGCTTCGCCTGGACGTACAAGAACATCGCCAAGTACGGCGGCCGGCCCGACCGCATTTTCATCTGCGGCCACTCCGCCGGCGGGCATCTCGTCGCGCTGCTGGCCACCGACGAACAGTATCTGAAAGCGGAAGGTCTGACCACGAAAGACGATTCACGGGGTCATCCCGATAAGCGGCGTGTATGAGATTGCCGAGAAGTTCCTGCCCGACGGCGTTCGGCACCGACCCCGAAGTCCACAAGCGGCCTCGCCCCTGCGCCACGTCAGGGCGGGGCTGCCGCCTTTTCTGATCCTATATGCGGAAAAGGATTTCCCCGGCTGCGGCAAGGTCCCTTCCGAGGTGTTCGCCAAGGCGCTGAAGGACAAGGAGGACTCGGTCGAAACGATGGAAATCAAGGGCAGCAATCACATCCTCATCATTTTGAGTGCCGGCAAGTCGGACGACGCGGTGTTCAAGAAGATCCTCGAGTTCATCACGGCCCATGTCAAGAAATGAGTCTCCGGGTGTCGTCGGCCGGTTGGCGCCGTCGCCGACCGGGGCGCAGCACGTCGGCAACGCCCGGACCTATCTGATCGCCTGGCTGTCGGCCCGATCGGCCGGCGGCCGCGTGGTCCTGCGCATCGAGGACATCGACTCGCCAAGAATCAAGATCGGGGCCGCGGAACAGGCCTGCGACGACCTCCGCTGGCTGGGTCTCGATTGGGACGCGGCTCCGATCGTCCAGACGCAGCGGCTGCCGTTCTACGAGGCGGCATTGAATCGATTGCGCGCAGCGAGCTGGTCTATCCCTGCACCTGTTCCCGCGCGGACGTGGAGCGTGCGGCCAGCGCTCCGCATGGCGACCACGAAGGCCCCGTCTATCCGGGCACCTGCGCAGGACGGCGGGCTGGCGATGCGGTGGATCTCGAGGACCGGCCCTACTGCTGGCGTTTCCGCGTGCCGGAGTCGCCCTCCACGTTCACGGATGACTTTCTCGGCGCGGTGAATATCGACCTGCGCTCGCTGGGCGGCGATTTCGTGGTGTGGAAGGCGCCGCGCCAGGATACTCCGGCCACCTCGGCGTATCAACTCGCCGTGGTGGTGGACGATGCCGCCCAGGGGGTGACGGAAGTTATCCGCGGCGACGATCTGGTTCCGTCCACGCCGCGCCAACTGCTGCTGTACGAGGCGCTCGGACTGAACTCGCCGCGATTCGCCCACGTCCCGCTGGTGGTCGGTGCGGACGGCCGACGGCTGGCCAAGCGGCATGGCGACACACGGCTGGCGGCGCTGCGATCGGCTGGTGTGGCCGCCGAGAAATTGCTGGGGCTGCTGGCGTGGTCGTGCGGGTGGTTGGATAGCATCCAACCCGTGACGAGCGCGGAGTTGCTGCCGCGCTTTCGGCTCGACGCCATACCACGGAGTGCGTTCGTGCTGACGCCGGAGTTGTTGCGCAGATCGGCTATTCGGAGTAATCGTCTTCGACCCCTGCCGGCTCGTCCGGCAGGTGAAGCAGTTCGAAGGCTAGAGACCGTCGCGTCGCGTCGCGCTTCGATCCCTGCCGGCTCGTCCGGCGGGTGAAGCAGTTCGAAGGCTAGAGACCGTCGCGTCGCGTCGCGTTTCGACCCCTGCCGGCTCGTCCGGCAGGTGAAGCAGTTCGAAGGCTAGCCTCGCTCTTAGCCCTTGAACTGCTTCACCTGCCGGACAAGCCGGCAGGGGTCGGCTCTCCAGCCAAAGTTTGCCAATGTGAAATAGAACGGCCGATTCCGTTTCGCTCGAAACGGAATCGGCCGTCATTGTGCGTAAGGTTACGCTTAGTTATTCTTCTGCTTCTTCGGATTCGTGTTATCCCCGCCGGTGCCGCTGTTTTCGTCGCCGAGGACCACGATAAGGTTCACGACGGTCTTCGGACCCATATCTTTCTTCTCGGTGGGATCCTTGGGAGCGTCCTTATCGTCAGGCTTCTTGTCCTTATCGTCAGGCTTCTTGTCCTTGTCGTCGGGTTTCTTATCCTTGTCGTCGGGCTTCTTGTCCTTGTCGTCGGGCTTCTTCTCTTCCTTCTTCGGTTTGTTGGCGACAGTCTTCACCTGAACCGGCATTCCGGCGGTCAATTTCTCGACGGTGCCCTGGTAGCCGGGCAGTTTCGCGTCGTCGCCCATCCCCTTCAATTCCTTCAACTCATCCGCAGTGTACTTCTTGACATTGCCCTTCTCGTCGAACGCCGCCGGTGGGCTGGAGAAGCGGACTTTCACCTCATCCGCGGTGTGAAAGGTGATGTCCTTGGTGCCGGTCATGACGTTGTAGGGGTTTTGCTGCGGGGTGAGTTGGGCAAGCGTCATATCATTTTGGAGCTTGATCATCGCGGTTTGCAGCTGCGCCAAGTACTGAGCTTGCTTCTTGGCGTTGTTGGTCGAGGCAATCTGGTTCTGTAGCTGGGTGATCTTCACCTGATCGCGGATGATGTTATTCATCTGCGGATTCGTGCTGCGCGGGATTTGGTTCGGGTTCTTCAGTTGCAGGTACTGATACTGGATGGACACGATGAAGGAGCCGTCGGAAGCGGGAGGCGTTTTCAGCTTGCCGGTAAACTGACCGGGCGGCAGACTGTCGGCGTCGATGCCGTCCATGGGCTGCTTGTCCGGGGCGGCGTTGGTGGGAACCGCACAGGCCGTCACGAACGCCAGGAGCAGGCCGGCCCCAAAAAACCGTCGATACATTGGTAGCACTCCCTATTATCGGTTCGATCCGGGCCTCTCAGTTGCGGGGAGGCACCGGAACAGCCGTGGGCCAGTATAGTCAGTTTCTCTTCGACACGAAAGAGGCGTCGCGCAGAATCCTTATACCGGATTAGACCGCGCAGAGGCAAAAAAGTTCCGGAAAGATCATCGTTGGCAGATAGTCCACCTTGCCCACAGGGAAATTCTACGGTCGCCGTGCCGCCGCCGAGCCGGCCAGCCAGCCGGTGCTCCACGCCGCCTGGAAGTTGTAGCCGCCGATCGGCCCGTCCAGATCGAGCAGTTCGCCGGCCAGGTAGAGTCCGGGTACTTTCTTGCTCTGCATGGTGCGTGAATCGACCTCGTCCAGCGCGACGCCTCCCGCGGTCACTTCCGCCTTGCCGAAACCGAGCGTCCCGGCGATCGGCAGCCGGAGCCGTTTAATGCCGGTTACCAGGCGAAAGCGGTCCGGCTTGCTCAGTGCCGCCGCCTTGCGATCGACCGGAAGGCCGGATTGGATCAGCAGCGCGTCGCCCAGCCGGCGCGGCAGCAGCGTGCCGAGGAGGGCCGCCAGCAATTTCTTGCCGGCCGCCGCCGTCTCGACGCGCAGCCATTCGTCCAACCAGTCTTCCTTTTGACCGGGAAGAAAGTCCAGTTCGAGAGTCAACGTCTGTGGCCGGGGATGGCCGCTGACGACCCGGCTCACGTCGAGGATAACCGGGCCGGACAGTCCGAAGTGGGCGAACAGCAGCGAGCCGCGCCGACCGGCTAGTACCTGGTCGTCGTCCAGGACGCGCACGCCGACGTCGGAGATCGTGACGCCGCGCAGCTCCGCGACCCAGCCGGTGCTGACGGTGATGGGAACCAGGGCGGGGCGAGGCGGAACGATTGTGTGACCGAATCGAGCGGCCAGCGTGTAGCCGTCGCCGGTGGTTCCGGAGCCGGGATACGACTGGCCGCCCGTGGTGAGAATGACGCGCTCCGCCTCGATTGTCCGCCGTGCGGTCGTGAGGGTGAAGCCGGCTGGAAGGACTTGCAGGTTTTGCAACGGTTCTTCCAGGACGAGGACGGCGCCGCTGCGTTGGAGGCGGCGCAGCAAGGCGTCCAGCACGTCCAGCGCCTTGTTGCTGACGGGGAAGATCTTGCCGGTGTCCTCGACTTTGGTGGCGACTCCTTCGGCTTCGAAGAAGTCGAGCGTGTCCTGAACACTGAAGGCGGCGAGGGCCGAGTGCAGGAAGCGGCCGGGTGGACCATACGCCTCAACGATGCCGCGGTTGTCGGTGGCGTGCGTAATGTTGCAGCGCGTACCGCCGGACATGAGGATCTTCACGCCCGGTTTGCGGTTCTTTTCGAGAAGGAGGACGCGCCGCCCCGACTCGGCAGCGCGGATGGCCGCCATCAGCCCCGCCGCCCCGGCACCGACGACCACGATGTCCCAGTCGCAGGACGACATGTCATCTCCGAAAGACTAACCACAGCGACACAGAGAAGACAAATCGGTCGAGCACCCAAGAGCACGGTGGCCCCGCATGAGCATCCCACAAAGTCTGGACGTCATCAAGCGGCAAATGCAGGAAGTCAGCTGCAACGGCTGCTCGGGTTGAAACGGTCGGTCGATAGTCTGGAGCGCATGAACGAGCAGGTGGCCGAGCGGATCGACGCCTCTCGGGAGAATCGGCCGGCGCCCGCTGCCGCCACCGAGGGCGCAGATTATGGTGGCCAGTGTTGACGGCAAGGGGATCGTGATGCGCCGGCAGGCCGACGCCCCGGCCCCGGCCGCCCACCGCACCAAGGGTGAGAAGGCCAGCCAGAAGCAGCTGGCCACGGTGGCCCGCGTGTACTCGGTGGACCGGCACGTGCGCAGCGCCGCCGAAGTGGTGGCCCTGCTGTTCCGCCGAGCCCGCGAAGCCGCGGCCGGCACGCCCGGAACCGTGCCATAAACAGGTGTGGGCCGAATTGCCGCGGATCGAGAACGGTAAGATCACCTCCAGTATGGACCTGGTCCATGTGGAATTGATGGAGGAGTTAAGGCTGCGCAATCGGCGCGATCATCGCTGGGTACGGGCGATGGTGTTCCTGTACGACGGCCAGGAAGCGTTGTGGGACGCCCGGCGCGGCACTTGCCGGCGGGCGGGTGCATACTAAACTACGGTATAAGATGGCAAGACAGAAGAAGATAGTGATTAAAAGGAAGTCGCCGACCGAAGGCATCGAAGAAACCATCCGCCTTCTTGCGCCAATATGGTGATAGACTGAAGAAAGCCATTGACCAGCGGTTGGAAGAGATGAAGGAGGACGACAAATCGCACTTCTTGATCTACCAGGTGCTCGGAGTCGGCGATCAAGAAGGTCGATTGGTGGACGAATACCAAAATAAGGGCCGGTTTCTGTACAAGTACGCCGGCTCCTTCTTGGAGGAAGCTGCGAAGCTTTGCTTTCTCGAAAAATACCCCGAATCACGATCTGCCCAGGTTGCCAATACCAAAGGGCGACGCCCAAAAAACTTTGGAGTTGATTGCCTCGTAGGCTCGGAAGCAATCGAGATCAAGTGGCGGGATGCAACCACCGATGGTGATCATATTTTGAAGGAGGAGGCACGTATCGAGGCAATTGTCGATGCCAAGTACACGCCGATCCGCGTCATGTTCTATTACCCGAATCGCGATCAAGCACAAAGCATTCAAAGGACGCTTGAGAAAGTTTACAAGGGCGTAAACGGCCAGTACTACTACGGCGACGCCGCCTGGCGGTATGTAAAAAAACGGACGGGCGTCGATCTCCTTGCGATTCTACAAACACTGGCACAGGAAAATGCCCCCAAGCTCTGAAATCCAGGTCCATCTGGGCGATTGCTTGCCCATCTTGCAAAAGATGCAAAGCGGGATGGCGGATTTAGCGTACTTCGATCCACCGTTTTTCACTCAGAAAGTCCATCGACTCGGTCCACGCGATCGTTCAAAAGAATTTTCATTTGAGGATCTTTGGTCCTCACAAAAGGAATACGGGACATTCTTATCGAGCGGCTGCACGCGACGCACAGGGTGGTTTCGAGCCACGGATCGGTCTTCTTCCAGTGCGACCGGAATGCGGTTCACCTTGTGCGCGTGTTACTTGATGAGGTCTTCGGCTCTGACAATTTTCGTTCGGAAATCATCTGGCATTATCGCAGGTGGTCCAACTCCCAGCGCGGGCTATTGCCGGCTCATCAGACCATTCTCTACTACACGAAAGCTGGTCAATACACTTTCAACGAGATGTGGACCGAGTACTCTCCGACGACAAATGTTGACCAGATTCTTCAGCGCCGATCCCGCGACAACTTCAACAAGTCAGTCTACGACAGAGATGACGATGGTAACGTGGTCCCAAACGGCGCAAAACGCGGGGTTCCACTTAGCGACGTTTGGGACATTCCTTTCCTAAACCCTAAAGCCAAGGAGCGGACAGGATATCCCACGCAGAAGCCTCGGTTTCTCCTTGAGCGGATCATATCGCTTGCAACCAACGAAGGTGATTGTGTGCTGGACCCGTTTTGTGGAAGCGGAACGGCTTTGGTTGCAGCACAATCCCTCAATAGAGCCGCCATAGGAATAGATGTCTCCGAGGACGCCGTTAAATTGACCAAGCATCGGCTTGACCACCCGGCTCGAAGCCAATCGCGCCTCTTGCAGGTCGGCGCGAAGCCTATCGAAATGTGGATGATGTCGCTCTTGCAATACTCCAAGACTTGGAATTCGTGCCGGTTCAACGGAATAGCGGCATCGACGCAATCCTGAAAGAGGAGTTCGATGGCGGCCCCGTGACGGTTCGGGTTCAACGGTGCGGCGAGACACTTCTGGACGCGGCCCAGAAGCTTTCAAACGCTTCAGCCGGGAAAGGCGCGAAACTGATGTTTGTGATTGTGTTGGCAAGAGGCGGTTGTTTTGAGTTTGCCAACGAATTGCCTTCTGGCGTTGTGGCAATTGAATCGCCGGCACTGGGCATTCGAGAACATTTGGAGAAACTCAAGGCCAGCCATCTGAAATGAAGATAACAAGAGATCAGGTTCCTCCTCCCTTCTTATTTCGCGGCGGAAGCGATCGCGGTGAATGCGTCATCATTATCATCGACACCGACTCGAAGGATCACAACAACAGGAGGGACGAAGCATGCCGCGAACGAAGAAGCAACCAGAACCAACTCCGAAACCAGTCGCGCTCAACGGGCCGAAGACAGGAGAAGTACTCACGTTGGCCGAGGCGGCGGCGTAGCTGCGGCTGCCGGAGGAGGAAGTTATGCGGCTGGTGCAGGAGCAGGATCTACCGGGGCGGTTCGTTCGGTCTCGCACCAAGTGGCCGCAGGGGTAGTGATGGGTTGCGCGTAGCGTTGCGCCTGGACTGACATGCGTTGTGCCGCACCGCGTGGTGCCGGGGTTGTCTTCTCGATGGGTTCTCGCCATGTCCATGCCGTTCGACGCCACGCTGAAGGACCTCGGCCGCGATGCTCCCGCCGACGTCCTCACCACGTTTGATCGCCCACCCTCCGGCGCGATCGCGCTGCTGAACGTCGATCTGTCCACTGTGACCACGGCGGCCGATCTCGTCCTCGGGATCGGTGCCCCGCTGGCGGAGATCGTCCACTTCGATTTTCAGTCCAGCGCCGCCGCCTGGAAGCACGCCAACGTCCTCGTGTACAACGCCCTGATCTTCGCCGAGTATCACGTGCCGGTCCACAGCATCGTCATTCTGCTGCGGCCACAAGCGGCGCACGCCAACCTCAACGGTGTGGTGAGCTATACCGCACGGTCCGGACGCGGTAGCATGAACTTCACCTACCAGGTCGTGCGCCTCTGGGAGCGACCGGCGGAGGAGTTCCTGAACGGGGCGCTGGGCACGACGCCGTTTGCGATGCTGGGCGCGATGCCGGAAGGTGTGCCGCTGCCGGACGCACTCGCCGTGGTAGCGCAGCGGCTCGATCGAGCGGTTGGAGCGGGAGGCGGCGCCCGAGCCGCGCGCAAGCTGCTGACAGCGGCGTTCCTGCTGACCGGGCTGCGCGTCACGCGCGACGTGGCCCGACAGGTTTTCCAAGGAGTACGTGGGATGAGAGATTCCGACACCTATCTGGCGATTCTCGACCAGGGGCGCGACGAGGAGGCGAAGAGCGTCATCCTACGCATGGGGCACAGGCGGTTTGGCGCCCAGCCGAATCGATCAGCACGCAATTGCGTGCCATCGCGGACCTTGAGCGACTTCATCGGATCGAAGAGCGCGATGCTCGACGCGACGAGTTGGCAAGACCTTCTCGACACTCCTTGACGGCGGGCAGGCACTCCCCCCGAAGGATGCGCTGCCGGAGTAAGAGCAAGCTGCTGACAGCGGCGTTCCTGCTGACCGGGCTGCGCGTCACGCGCGACGTGGCCCGACAGGTTTTCCAAGGAGTACGTGGGATGAGAGATTCCGACACCTATCTGGCGATTCTCGACGAGGGGCGCGACGAGGGGCGCGACGAGGAGGCGAAGAGCGTCATCCTACGCATGGGGCACAGGCGGTTTGGCGCCCTAGCCGAATCGATCAGCACGCAATTGCGTGCCATCGCGGACCTTGAGCGACTTCATCGGATCGAAGAGCGGCATGCTCGACGCGACGAGTTGGCAAGACCTTCTCGACACTCCTTGACGGCGCCGTGCCGGTGTCAAAGGGATCACGAAAACCAGAGGACGAACGATACCGCGAACGATGAAGCAACCAACAACAACCTCGCAGCCAGTTGCGTTCAACGGGCCGAAGACAGGAGAGGTCCTCACGTTGGCCGAGGCTGCGGCGTATCTGCAGCTGCCGGAGCAGGAAGTTGTGCGGCTGGTTCAGGAGCAGGATCTGCCGGGGCGGTTCGCCGCGACTCAGTGGCGGTTCTTGAAGACGGCCATTCATGCAGTGGCTGAGCACCCCGTCGTTGAAGACCAACAAAGAGGCCTGGATGGCCCTGGCCAGTATCTGGAAGGACGATCCGTATGTGGAAGAAGAGTTGAAGGAGATCCACAGGCGACGCGGGCGCCCTGTGACCGAGGATGAGACATGAAAATCCTCGACACGGACACCCTCACGCTTTTCCTCCGGAATAACCCTCGCGTGGTTGAGCGGATGCAGCGAGAGACGGACGAAGTCGTCATTTCGGTCGTCAGCCGGATCGGAAATTAGCCATTATTCGAGATCTCGACCCAGCACACGGCCTGGGCTACCTGCCGAAATACTGGGCAGTTCGACCCGAGCGCTGCGGGCGGAGACTGTTACGCGATGGCCCGATACGGATCAAAAACTGTTTTGCGATTTTAATGAATTCGCCCAAACCTGGGAAACCCGTAGATCGCATAACAGTTTTGGCCGGGCTGACGCCACTCTGTTACGTGTTACGCGATGGCGGGCATCCTATGCCCAAATGCGCATCACACGCAAATCTGTGGGCCGACGCTGTCCCATTTGTCTAATGGGGACGACAGCGGCGAAGGGTAACACTACTTCTTCGCCGGCAGCTGATACCCCTCCTTGTTCAGCCTGGATCCGATACAGGCTCTTGCCCGCGGTGATGTACAGCGTCTTGCTCTCCTTCGCCGCGGCCGAAGCCGACGTTCGTCGGGATCTCGGTCTTGATGTAGCGCCAGTTCCTTGCCCTCCGGCGAGTAGACGTAGATGCCGGGCCGGGTCTCATCGCGCACGGCGACGTACAGGTTGCCGTCCACGTCGCGCGGCCAGGCCGTCGGGGCCGTCTTGCGGGGCGTAATCGACCAGCGTCTTGCGGAACTTGGCCGTGCCGTCGGCGGCCAGGTCGTAGGCCAGCAGGGCCATCCGGCCCTTGTGCGAGCGGCGCGTCCTTGGGCAGCCGGCCGATGCCGCAGTCGTGCCGTTGTCGTTGCTGACGACGTACAGCGTCTTCTGGTCGGGCGAGACGCAGACGCCGTTCGGCTTGCCGGCGTCGGTGATGATGCGGTGGATCGCTGCCGTCGGGGTCGATGCGATAGACGGCCTGCACCGGCTGCTCGATCGGCTCATGGCCCAGATAGCGCGGATCGCTGAAATAGATGCGGCCCTTCTCGTCGATGGTGAGGTCGTTGGGCGAGTTGAACGGCCGGCCCTCGAACAGGCCGGCGATGATGTAGCTCTTGCCGGTCTTCATGTCGGTGCGGATGACGCGCCGGCCGCCGTAGTCGGCCCCCTCGGCGACGATCATGTTGCCCTCGGCGTCGAACTTGATGCCGTTGGACATGCCGCTGGGCGAGCGGAAGATCGTCGCCTTGCCGGTCTTCGGGGTCGAACTTCCAGATGTGCCCCGCCTCGATCGGCGCCCTTCTTGTCCTTGGAGACGTGCGAGAAGGTGATGTCGCTGAAGTAGACCATGCCGTCCGGCGCGACGGCGACGCCCTCGGTCAGGACCACGCCGCCGTCGAAGAGCTTTTCGAGCTTGGCGTCGGCCGGGACGATCGGCGATTCCGAGCGAATCGGCAAGGGGGTTGCCAGCGTGATGAGGAGGACGAATACCTCGATGGATCGCTTCACCATGTTTTTCTCCCATCCAGTCGATATTGTGTGCCTGAGAGACACGATCATACGCCACGGCATGACGGATGCAAGGATTACGATGATGAAGACGACGAATACCTCGCGGTGCGCGCCGTGCTGAACGGGATAGAGTTCCAGCTGACAGAGGGAGAGGTAAACACACCGTACATCGCGTCTCCCCTGTCGTAGTAGAGATATGACAATCAATTAATCCGGAGGTGAGCGCTATGTGGCGAAAAGAGGACTTTTCCATCATCGCCGTGGACAAGTTCATTCAGGCAACTCGCGACTCTGGCTACAAGGGAACCGAGAGCGCGGTTGCCGAACTTGTGGACAATTCCCTCCAGGCCGGCGCTCGCCGCGTGGCGATCGACATCGTAGAAGACGGTGACCAATATCCGGTGCGCGTTTCTGTCCTCGATGATGGTTGTGGCATGGATCGCGCGATACTTCGACAGTCGCTCCGGTTCGGCGGCAGTTCCCGCTTCAACGACCGCACCGGACTCGGTCGGTATGGAATGGGACTCCCGAACAGTTCGCTCAGCCAATCCCGACGCGTTGAGGTCTTGTCTTGGCACCGCCCCGGCGGCGCACTTTCTTGCTATCTCGACGTCGATGAGATCGCAAGCGGCGCGATGACTGAGGTTCCGGACCCGAGAGCACGGACGCTTCCGGCGTGGGCTCGCCAGTTAGATAGTGCGACAGGCACACTCGTGATTTGGAACCGCTGCGATCGTCTGGATCACAGGCGGACTGCGACAATTGCCCGAAAACTCTTGATTACCCTCGGGGCGCATGTTTCGTTATTTCATCTGGGCTGGCACGGTTATCACCGTGAACGGCACACCCGTCGATCCTATCGATCCGCTTTACCTTCATCCCCGATCCGCCCGTCGCGGCGGATCACGCTTCGGCCCGCCGCTGAAATATGCGGTTGAAGCACGTTCGGGGAACGGGGTTGTCAACGGTACCGGCCAGGTGACGGTCACATTCTCAGAACTGCCCGTCCGTTAGTGGCATGAATTGCCGAACGAAGATAAGCGCCGGCTGGGTATCGTGAACGGCGCCGGTGTTTCGGTCGTCCGGTCCGGCCGCGAGGTCGATTACGGATGGTTCTTCCTCGACCGTAAGCGGCGCGAGAATTACGATGATTGGTGGAGGTGCGAAATCTGCTTCGACCCCGTCCTCGACGAGGCGTTCGGCATCACCCACACTAAACAACAGATACGCCCGCTAGACTATCTGATTGAGGCCATCGGTTCGGACGTACAGACCCGGGCCAAGGCACTAAACGGCCGAGTGCGTCAGGCGCACCTTCGTCTCAAGGCGGCTGTGCAGACGGCGGAGGTGGAGCAGCTGGCCTCTGAGCGTGACGAACTCTTGAACCCGTTGCCCGCCAACCGGGCGCCACAGCAATCGGCAACGATGATCCAGGAATTACTTCACCGCCATCCCGTACTACGGGAGACCATCTCGAACACTGAGCAGGGCAAGCTCCAATATCGAATTATCGAGGATGACATGAAGGATGCCGGCTTCTATTCCTTTGCTCACCAAGACGGCCTCTTCCTTCTCGTGCTCAACCCGAGCCATCCGTTCCATCGCAAAGTTTACCGGCCGCTTGCGGAGAAGGAGGACAGCGCGAGCCGAGCGACCCGAGCGCAGATCGATCTACTTCTGCTGGCTGCCGCGCGGGCCGAGGCCGAGGCGACCCGCAGCCGGCGGCGACAACTTGACGGCCGTCTTCTCGCGTGAGCTGGCTGACGTGTTCATCTTCGTGATCGACGTGGCCGAGGGCGACAAGATCCCGCGTAAAGGAGGCCCCGGCATCTGCACCAGCGACCTGCTGGTCATCAACAAAACCGACCTCGCCCCGCACGTCGGCGCCGACCTGGACGTGATGCGCCGCGACAGCTTGCGGATGCGCGGCGAGAAGCCGTTCGCCATGATCAGCCTGCGGCAAGGCGACGGAGTGGAGGAGGTGATTCGGTGGGTGCGACAGCAGTTCGCATCACGGCGGAAGACTTCGTGACGCCGCCGGAGTTCGCGGGCTTACGCCTCGCCCCCAAGTGGAGCGGACAGATCGGCGGCGCGCGCATCGAATTGGTGGCCGGCGGCGGCGCGACCCGTCTCGGCGCCTGTTATCAGCAAGTGCCTCTCCGGGTGATGCCGCCGTTCCAGGTTGTTCCCGACCCGGCCCTTCTCTACCTGCTCAACTCCACGGCCGGACTGCTGGACGGCGATGCCCATCGCGTCGAGATCACAGCTCGCCCCGGCACGCGCGCCGTCGTCACCGGCCAGTCGGCCAACCGCGTCCACCCCGCCGTCAACGGCTTCTCGACACAACAGTGGCATGTGCATGTCGGCGCCGGGGCGGAGCTGGTCGTCCTGCCCGGTCCCACGATCCCATTCCGAGGTTGTCGCTATTACCAGCGGGCGATCATCGAACTGGAACCGGGCGCGCGCCTAGTGTGGGGCGACGTCTGGCTGCCGGGCCGCTACGCTCGGGGCGCGGCCTCGGAATGGTTCCAGTTCGAGCAGATCATCCAGGAGTTGGAGGTGTGGCGCGGGCGCCCTGATTTACCGCGAACGGTTCGCCTGGCACGGCCCTTGGAGCGCGGACGATGTGAGCTGGTTCCTCGGCTCAGGCCGGGCGACGGGAAGCCTGTTCCTGACCGGCACGGTGGACGGAAGGAAAGAAGACGGGCTGATCGACCGCGCCGTCCTCCCGCTCGAGTCGGGAGATAGCTGCATTCGCTGGTGCGGTCCGCCGCGAGAGTTGACCGCGAACCTCGTCGGTACGGCGATGGCCGCGGCGGCACGCTGGCACGGCAACGACGTTCCGTGGCTCTTGTTTTCGCACCATCTCGCACCGAATCACTGGTTCACACCGCTATCTTCTTGATTTGTGCAACGGCCGCTCGCCGGAACTTGAGCGACAAGCCGTGGTGTGTGGCCTCAAAGGAGGTAGGCGCTCCCACAAGTGGGATTGTATCGCATAAAGCGGATGCCCTGACGCCCCAGGATCGGAACCTCGCCCCGGTACTTGGGCCAGAGGTCCAGCACACCACGGCACTCCTACTGTAGCCGATGCGGGGCGGCGGGTCGAGGGAGACGGAGCGCAGAAGATGGGGCTCCGAGCCATGCCAGCCTGTGCGGCTCTCCTATTCGTCACAGGCGGAAAGAGGATCGGCGGGCGACTTGCGATTCATTCGATGTAGTCCATTTCCCGGTCGTTGACTGGCTGGGGCGTTAGCCGATGCCGCCGTCATCGACAGTCTCGGGATCGTGTTCACTCCGCTCCAACAAGTGAAAACTGCACACCAGCCTTTCCCTTGCCAATCCGAAGCCGGGCAGAGACAATGCAAGAGTTCATCGAAACCGCCCCTGGCTGCGCCGAACCGGAGGTGAGCATGGCGAGTATTCAGGCAGGACCGCACTACGAACTCTCGTCTTCTGACCTTGCCGCCTGGCTCGAACAACAGGGAATCGATCAATGGTGGAACGTGGACGGCGATCCGCTTCTGACGGGACGGCTCTCATTTCCTTGCCCGGCGGACGAGCTCGCGGCGGAGCTGCGCAAGATCGATCGCGCCTGCTGGCTCAAGCGCTTAAAGGGGACTATGAGGCGAATGGGCAAAAGATCGACGCCGCCAGCCTCGGCCGACTCGCGGTGCGCTACTTCGGAAACCTCCTCGCCCCCGGCCCAGTGTCTAAGACAGCCAACGACCGCTTTTTCTACATGTGCTGGAAGGGATCGCCGCACGAGTGGCTCCTTATCGAGGACAGCCTTACCGCCAGAGATATGCGCAGAGGTGGCCTCGAAAGCGAAGTAGGTGGGGACATGCCTCGGCTACCCATCGATTTGCCCCGGAAGATAAAAGACATCCTGAAGCACGTCCGTCAACTTCCGGACGACGCCAGGGCCCCGATCCTTCACTACCGTCGGACGGGCGCCGACCTCTGGGGGTCGCTTGGCTACGTTGAGCGGGTGATTGACCAGGGGGAGCGCTATCAAGCGGTAGTAGACCGGCATCTGGGCCGGCTCTACGGTATGGCGCTCGTCAATCTCGTGGAGACGTTTGAGCGTTTCCTCAAGGAGGTCGCGTCCGAATGCGTTGATGCCATCGCTAACTTTGTTGTGGATGACCGCTTCAACGTCTTCAAGATCCAGGGCAGTGGGCTGGCGTCTCACTTCTCAACCGGAACACTCGGAAAGTCTCTTTGCGAATCGGCCACCTGGCTTGACTGCGAGGAGATCAACGACAGGTTCCGCAGATTACTTGCCGATCCGTTTCAGGTCGGCGGCCAGTTCTTTTACGTGTTTCCTAAACAAAATCAGCTACCACCAGGGCAGCAATCGCGCTTCGACTTGATGAACCTTATCTGGCAGATTCGTCACAGCGCAGTCCACAACGTCGGCGTCATCACGCAGTCCGACGCCGTACGACTGCGGCTGTGGGCGAGAGAGCCGGTTTCCGCGCCGCGTATCCTGGCTCCGACCCGTAGCGATCTCAACTATCTGAAGCGGTTCCTGGACGAGACGGCGGACGACTGCAATGAACGGATCGGCGACCGTCTAGCCCAACTGCTCACCACGCTGCACACGGATGCCCCCGTGCTGTTCGTGCCGCAAGAGATAGCCGACCGGCTAACGGCGATCTTTCGGCGACCGCACCAGGTAGCTGCCGCGGTCGGAGTGTTACCACCGGATTGAGCGGAGGCGCGGGTCCAGTTGGCACTATATCGGCTGATGCTAAACCCACCGAGTCAACCGAGAACCGATTTCGCCTCTTACGCTTTTGAAAAGAACCGCGACCGCAACATAAATTGGAATAACCGCAAGCATCGCGTGCCTCTTTGCGAAGGCCGATTGTGGGTAGAAGGGTAAGTGGACTGAAAAATGACGCACCTCATTTCTTGAATTGAGCTGCGTCCTCTTTTTGCTTCCTTTATTTCTGCGGAGGTCGAAGATCGTGATATTAAAGGGCACCCGCTTGGCACGGCTTATTGCCTGGGTCCGACGCCATCCCTGGCGCACTACATGGGTAGTTCTCCTGGTCTGCTTCCTCCTACTCAACTTCCTCGCCTACCGTCATGCTCGCGCCATGCTGACTTTCAGCACAGAAGCAGGTCGGACACCACCTCCCCAGTCCCTCTCCACCTGGCAAAAGATCAAGGTGTTGACCTGTGGCGTCACCGTACCCCGCCCAGAGAACAATCGATCGCCCCAGGACCTGGGTCTCCCTTCCGAAACGATCCGCTTCGCCAACGGTGACGGGGCAAGTCTGGAAGGCTGGCTTCTCACCCCACCGAACCCGAAGGGAACTGTTCTGCTGTTCCACGGATATGCCGCATGCCGGTCCACCCTCTTGGAGGAGGGGCGAGCGTTCTATGACATGGGTTTCACAACGGTACTGATCGACTTCCGCGGCAGCGGCGGCTCCGACGGCAGCGCGACGACCCTGGGTTACCATGAAGCACAAGATGTGGTGGCGACTGTCCGACACGTCCGATCGCGAGAGTTGCCAGGTCCACTGATCCTGTATGGGCAGTCGATGGGCGGGGCGGCGGTTCTGCGGAGCATCGCGGCCTTGAAAGTAAAGCCGGAAGCCGTCATTCTTGAGTCTGTCTTCGGCCGGATGATCGGGGCCGTCCGGAACCGGTTCGGCCTCATGGGGGTGCCTTCCTTTCCCGGGGCCGAACTGCTAGTCTTTTGGGGGGGCGTTCAGGTAGGGTTTTCCGGCTTTCACCACAACCCGGAAGAATACGCACGGGCCTGCAAGTGTAAAGCCCTGGTGCTACACGGGACAGAAGACCGCCTTGCGCGACTGGAAGAGGGACAGGCCATCTACGGGAATCTGGCCGGCAGCAAAGAAATGGTGGTATTCGAGGGGGCTGGACATACGTCGCTGTACGGAGCCGCTCCAGAGCAGTGGAAAGCGGTGGTGGACAGATTCCTTACAAAGCAGTCGAAAGATGTTCCGTAATCCCGGAAGACAATAGGATCGGGAGTCGATCCGCGGAGTCGATTCCCGACCCTTCTTTCTTGTCGCTCACAATTCCGTCTCTGACAATGCACTGTCACTGGCGACCGGAACACTGCCATTCGGAATGTCACCCATCACCCCTGCGAAACCCGGCATCTCCGTGCCGCCGAGACAGACGCCGACCACCGACGGAGCCTCCGCCGGCGTAGTCGGTGCGCAGTTGCGCCGACGCCACATTTCCTCCGCCCACGTGTAAGTGTCGATCTGCTCCGGCGTCAGGCCAGCGTGGTAGAGTCGGTTCGTCGCCGTGCCGCGCTCGAACGACTCGCGCAGATACACCGCGGCTGGATCGTCGCGGTTCGGCGTCGCAGCGAACCAGCACTGGACGCCGTCGAAACGGGCGTCGATGTTGTCGAACTGCCGGCCGTTTTCGACCAGATGAACGGGAACCAGCTCGGCTCCCGGGAAGCGCGCCGCCGGCCATGCCAGCCATCCGAGGTCATGCGGCTCACGCAGGATAAGCCGGCGCGACGGCAGCGCATCGAGATAGCGGCGGCGTTCCTCCGGCGTTGCACGGCGAACCAGACGGGCGCGGTCGGTGCCGGCCGGCCGAAACACGCCCCAGCCGACGAAGCCGCTCACGCGAAGGCGCCGCAGCACACTGGCAACGCGGACGTGAACGATGCCGCCGGGCAGCGCCGGCGCGAGGAACTCGTTCGCGCGGAACTGCTCCTCGGCCGCCGCAAGACGGTTCAGCAGATCGTGTACGTCGCGTCGGATCGTCATGGCGGATCGTTCCCCAGCAGATCAAGCAGGGCGCCTAGTCCCTGATCGCCGCTCAGCTCGCGGCCCAGCGGCGACAAGCCGAGATATTTCTGCCGCACCGTGTTGGCGCGGACCAGGTCGCACGGGTCACCGCCGTGGATGCCGGCGTGAGCCAGTACCAGCGCCGCCGTCTTCACCACGTTCGCCCGCACTCGCCGTGTCTGTGGCGTCCAGCGGGCCGGATGGACGTGGACATAGCGTCCCGTATCTTCGCCCATAAGCAGCACCCAGCGCGATTGGTCTTCAGCGAATTCCGTCACCGCGTAGCCGTTGGTCTCGGCCAGCCAGGCGCGATAGCTCGAAACGTCGAAAAGCCGCTTGGACTGCAATTCCTCACGAACCTTCGTCCCGATCTCGGCGGGAGTGAATCGGCCCGTGTAGAGGTCCATCAGGTCCGTGCCGACGACGACGAGGTTCGCAGCCAGCGCGTCGAGGCCGTCGGCACCCGCCGCGATCGCTTTGTGGATTTCGTGTCGCAGAAACGCGGCGTGGTGCTTCCAGGTGTTGAGCAGGACCGGCTCGGGTGGTTCCCAGACGGTGGGGGAGAGGATGGAAGCAATCATCGCGGACCTCCAGGAGACAGCATTAATTTAGCCGCGACCCGATAGGGGAGCGCTGGCCAGCGCTCCCCTATCGGGTCGCGGCTAAACGATGTATCATCCCGCTCGACGCTCGGGCAGCGGGTAGTTAAGGATCTCCATCAGCAGATCCGCCTGCGACGGCGCCATCAGGAACGGGATGACGTTCGGCAGCGCGTAGTAGTCGCCGCGGAACTCGACGACATTCAGCGGCACGCCGCGCTCACGGCAGACCTGCTCCAGCAGATCGCTCGCCTGGCCGACCTTGACAATCGTCACGGACGGCCGGACGTTGAGCGCCTTTGCGTAACCCTCGTAAGCGTCCTTGAACAGCGGCGCCGCGTTCTCGCCCTCGTCGGTGACGAGGACGATCTGCTCGACGCGCTGTCCCTGAGTGGCCATCCATTGCAGGGCCACGCCGCACGACGTGCTGCCGCCGGCCTGGATGCCGAGCAGCGCCTTCTCCCAGTCGGCCAGCGCCTTGCCCTTCGGCGCGACCGGGTAAGCGATCGTGTCGAAGGCGTAGGCGAACAGGTCGGCGGCGCAAACCGCCGAGACCAGGGCGCCGAGCTGCCGGCCGATCTCCAGGGCGACGTTCATACTGCCCGACTTGTCGAGCAGCAGAGCCGTCGGCCGGGTGATACGGCCCTTCGCCTTGACGCGGGCGTCGGTGACCGCGTCGAGGGCGTTGGCCAGCGCACCGGTCGCTCCGGCAGCGTCGGCGGCGACCTGGGCCTTGTACGCCGACACGCGGCCGTCGGTCTTGGCCGCGCCGAGCTTCTTCTCGACGAGGGTGGCCAGCTCCGGGTTGTCGAGTACACCACGGCGGCGCAGCGAGCCGAGGTTGTTGATCAACTCCTGCGGCGTCATGCACTCGATCAGGGCCAGCAGCACCGTCGGCGTCATCTGCTGCACGACCGTCGCCGCGACGCGGTACGGAATCGCGGTGCTCGAGGATGGCGCGGGCCTGGTCGGCCGGCGTCTTGGCCTGCGTCAACGCCTTCACCGCAGCGCAGGCGGCTGTCGGCCGGCGGCTCCTCGTCGAACAGGACCTTCTGCGCGCTCGCCGGGCGCGACGTGCAGCAGGGCGTAGAGCCGCTTCAGCGCCTTGCGGGCGATCAGGACGCTGCTGTCGAACCAGTCGGCGTCGGCCTCGCGCTCGCGCAGGTAGCGCGTGATTTCCGTCTTCAGCGAGCGCGGCGGGTTGCGGAACAGGCCGAAGTCCTCGACGGTGGTCTGCACCGGCGCCGTGGCCGCACCGTCGCCGCCCTTCGCCTCACCGCGCAGCTTGCGCGTTGTCTTGCGGCCGTGGATGAAGTCGAGGACGCGCGCGACCTGATACGGCGGCAGACCGCGCAGCAACGCCAGGCCGACGTCGCGGTGGCCGGGGAAGCGCTCAGCGTCAGCGTGACGACGAACATTTCCTTGTGGTCGCGGACGTCGCCGTGGTCGGCGTACCAGGCGCCGAGGTGGACGTAGAAGCGCGGGTCCTTCTCAGCCATGATCCTGGTGGACCGGCCAGACCTCGTCGAGCTGGCGGTGCGGCGTCGTCAGCAGCGTGTTGAGGATGTTCAATCGCAGGTCCTGCTCGGTGTGCATCATGGGAACGTCCTCCGTGTATTGTTTAGCCGCGAGCTTTTGCGAGCGCTGATACAAAGCAAAGCCGCTCGCAAAAGCTCGCGGCTAAACGAGAGAGGTTTTAATGGGAGAAGAAGAAAATCGCCCGCACGAGTCGCATAAGCGGTGAAACTAGCGCTCTGCCGTTGAGCTACCGCCCCGTCAAATGGAGCGGACAGGAGTCGAACCTGCTACCTCTCGGTCCCTAACCGAATGTTTGTACGCTTCTGCCGTTGGGTGCGGGCTTGCACGTCGTTGTGACGTACAGGGGAATAGACAGGACGAAGGTTGCCGGGTTCGCGGCATAGCGAAAAAATGCGTGAAGCCGCAGCGGCGCGACCGTTACCACTCTTCGACGAAACTGCCGTTGTTGAGCACCTTCTGAAACAGCACGAGGTTGGCGCCGCGGTCGGGATCCCAGCGGATGCCGACGATGTCGTAGCCGCTCGATGCCGAGGTGCAGCATCGGTCGATGCTGGTTGTGGCACTCGAACCGAATGGATTCGTAATCGTTGAGGTGCGCCCAGTCGTGAACGGCATCCATGAGCTGGGAGGCGACGCCGTGGCGGCGATGCTCCGGCAGCACACCGTAGAACCAGGCGAAGAAGATGCGCGGCTTCAGCTCGAAGCCGAGGAAGAAGCCGACGGGCGTGTCGTCCATGCGCGCCACCATTTGCAGGACGTTGTGTCGGCCCTGGTAGCGGCGCTGGAACGATTCGACGTTGCGCCCCGGCCGGAACATCTGGTTGTAGAGATCGACGATCAGCGGCAGGTCCTCCTGACCCACAATATCGATGACGGCATCAGCCATTGGAACACTCGATTTCGGATGAGGAGGATGAGGAGCGCTCGCGGTTCCCTATCACGATCATAAATCACCGGTGCGCGGACGGCAACGGCAGGATGACGGGCGGACAAGGCGAAGCCTCCGGACTGAGATAACCCGTAGGGACTGGACGCTGCCGCCGCGAGGTGAAGACTCCTTTTGTCGCGGTCTCCGGTTGCATATCCCCGGTATTTCGTTGACCCATCTGTTTCGGCTGGCGATAATCGCTCTTTACACGCTTCGCTTCGCGCCTATGAAGGAGACCGCCGATGTCGTCCCGTTGCATGCTGCTTGCGTCCTTCCTCATCGTCGCCCTGAACGCCAACTCCGCATTGGCAGAGCCTCCGGCGCCGAAGGACGGCCCACTGGGCATGAAGTTCGTGCCCCTGTCGAAAGGCACGTTTTACATGGGTTGGGATGGCGAGAAGTCGGGCAAGAAGACCGAGATCAAGGTGGACTTCCAGATTGCGGTCTGCACGGTGACGCAGGGGCAGTGGCAAGCTCTGATGAAGGACAATCCGAGCAACTTCGCGCGCAATGGTGATTACAAGGTGCGCGTGAAGGACTTCTCCGATGCCGATCTCAAGCATTTCCCACTGGAGAACGTGTCATGGGACATGGCGCGGGACTTCATCAAAGAATTGAACGAAAAAGAACGCGGCAATGGTTGGAAATACCGTTTGCCGACGGAGGCTGAATGGGAATATGCTTGTCGCAATGGAGCTGCCTCGCAGGAAGATTGTTCGTTCCACTTCTACTTCGCTAAGCCGACGAATGATCTCTCGTCTGCGGAAGCTAACTTCAAGGGCCGACACCCTGCGGGCAATGCGACGAAGGGAAAGTACCTAGAGCGTCCAGAGAAGGTCGGTTCGTACAAGGCGAACATGCTGGGCCTTTTCGACATGCACGGCAACGTGAGGCAATGGTGCGCTGATCTGTACGAGGAAGGGGGCTCGGACCGGGTGGTCCGGGGCGGCGGCTGGAGCGACGACGGCTCCGATTGCCGGGCGTCGGCGCGCGTCGGGTGCGCGCCGTCGAAAGGGGACGATGATGTGGGCTTCCGTCTTGTCCGTGTTCGGTCCGGGGGCAAGTAAGGCGAGCAGAGCGGAGCGAACGGCATCTCCTTCTTCCACTACGGCCGGACTCGCCGTTGGCGTAGTAGGTATCCTCATGGAGTAGCCGCATCGGGATCAACGCCGAGTTCGCGGAGTTTGGCGGCGAGACGATCGGCACGACGAACAACTTCATCGCGCTGCCGAGTGATCTCATCGCGCTGCTGGACCGCCACATCGCGTTCCTTGGCCAGCTCGTCCATGCGGCGTCCGGTTTCCTCCAGTTTGCGGCCGACGGATCGCAATTCACGGGACACTTCGACAAAGCTCATGAACGGCCCGCCATCTCGCCCGAAGAGCTTCAGTCCCGTATCCGCCGCCATCTCGAAGCGGATGCCGAGACGCGGACTCACCCAGCCGTTCATGTGCGGCAGCGGTTGGAGCCGGCCGTCCTTGCGCAGCCAGCCCTCGATCTGGCGGCGTTCCGGATCGTATTTGTAGTATTCCTCGATGCCGTAGCGGTCGTAGAACGCGAACTTGCGATCCATCTCGGCCGGCGTGTTGCCCGGCGACAGAATCTCGAAGGCGACGTGCGGAGCAATCCCGGCCTCTTCCCACTGCATGTAGGAACCGCGCGGTCCTTTCGGCCGGCCGAAGACGGCCATCACGTCGGGAGCGGCCTTCGTCTTGTTGTCGCCCTCGATCGGATACCACAGCAGGTTGCCAGCGATGAACACGTCCTCAACGTCGGCGAAGAGCCACTCCAGCCACAGCTTGATGAGGACGATCCAGTCGAACTGCTCCGTGTTGTCGGCCATCGGTTGTCCATCCGAATCCGGGTACACCATCTCCTTGTTCGTGCCGAAGCGATCTGGAACGCGGAGGATGCCTTTAATCATGATTGGCCTCCGATCGAGTCGAGCCGTGGAATCGCCGTCCGCCAGCATACCAGTTTGGGCTGCGTTTTCACAGCGCGTTCCAGGCTGAAAAGTCGTAATTGCGTCGGAGAAAGACGTTTCGTTTCTTCCGCTGCTCGGGAGTCGTCAGACGCCGATTCTCTCCGCTCCTCTCGCGCTGCAGCGCTCCTTCAAGGAAACGACGGAATAGTTGATGGCAGCCCGACGCGCATGAAAAAGCGGGCAAACGCCTGGGAGAAATGTTCCAGGTAAGGCGAGGCGCAGACGCCAGCGAGATCCGAGTTGAACCGCGCGGTTCACGCAAGAATCGAAGGTTTGACTGTAAATCTCCCGAAAGTCCACCACCAATGCCTCGCGATTGTTCTCCGGGTTCCGGGGTCAGGCAAGAAGGTGGAGACCCTCGATCCGTCCCTTGAGTACTTCATTCCAACGGCCCTTTTTGGCGAAGGCAGGATTTATGGTCTCGAACTCCGCGATGGGATAGATCGGTCAGGCGTCGACCAGGCGGACCTTGCGTTGCTCCAGATCGCAACTCTGCGTCACGACGATCAGGTCGGCCTCGCCTGCCATGATTACCTGCTGGCCGGCAAGCGTTGGATCGGCGGCGAGCGCCGGTCCTGACATCGGAACCAGACAGCACGGCAGGTAGTCGCCCTGGCGTAAATGCGGCTCCCGGACCTGGGTCCAGAATGGCTCCACGGTCATTCGTCGTCTTCCTCGTCTTCAAGTAGATACGGGAGCGGTGTCATTTGCACGGCTGGACTGCAACACACGGTGAGTGTAATGGTCCGCCGGGGCGGAAGAGATTTGTACGCGACAAGATCGTCGATATCCGATTCACCGGTCGAATCGTCCGACGGATTAGCATTCTGGCCGGCAACCGAGGCATCTGGAAACAACGCCAAGTTGTTCAAGGCGGCGGAGTCGAGGCCAACTGGATTCATGGAAGCGTCCTCCTTGTTCGCATGATACCCGGATACGCGGCTCCTGTCATTCTCGAATTCGTGCCGGAGCGATCACGAACCATTATCAGCTGGTTGACATCCGCTCCCGGCGCTGGACAATAGGGCCGTCGTCCCATTCCCTCGTTCTCCAGTTCGGGAGTCGTCATGCGCCGATTCTCTCCGCTCGTCCTGCTCGCCGTCCTCTTCTTCCTACCCGTGTTCGCCGCGGGGCCGGACAAGTTGCCGCCGACGCCGCCGGAAGGCGTTCTCCCCGTCGGTGCCGACGGCAAGCCGCTTAACCTCGATTTCGAGACTGGCACGCTCAAGGATTGGACCGCCGAGGGCAACGCCTTCAAGGGCCAGCCGATCAAGGGTGATACCGTCGCCAAACGCCGCAGCGACATCGAAGAGCGAGCACCAGGGACAATACTGGATCGGCGGCTACGAGCTGCTTCGGGACAAGGCCGCCGGCACGCTCACGTCGGTGCCGTTCAAGGTCACGCATCCGTGGGCGATCGTTCCTCGTCGGCGGCGGACCGTGGCCGGAAACTTGCGTCGAACTGGTCCGCACCGATACCAAAGAGGTCTTCTCGCGCACCTCCGGCGCCGAGGAAGAGAACCTGCGCCGCGTCGCCGTCGATCTACGGCCGCACCTGGGCAAGGAAATCTTCATCCGTCTCGTCGATAAGCACACCGGGCCGCTGGGGGCACATCAACTTCGACGACTTCCGCTTCCACACGGACAAGCCGAACGTGCCGCCGCGGAAAGCCGCACCACCGCCGCCTGACGTTTACAAGTACGCCGGGCTGCCGCCTGAAAAAGCCGCGGCGGCGATGACCGTTCCCGAGGGTTTCACGCGTCTCGCTGTTCGCCGGGGAGCCGGACGTTTGCCAACCGATTGCCATATGCTTCGACGACCGCGGCCGGCTCTGGGTAGCGGAGGCGTACAGCTATCCCGTGCGCCGCCCCGACAAGGAAGCGAAGGACCGCATCCTGATCTTCGAGGACAGCAAGGGTGAAGGGCAAGTTCGACAAGCGGACCGTCTTCATGGAGGGACTGAACCTCGTCAGCGGACTGGAAGTCGGCTTCGGCGGCGTCTGGATCGGGGCGGCGCCGAACCTGATGTATGTGCCGATCAAGGCCGGCGAGGACAAACCCGCCGGGCCGCCGCAAATCCTCCTCGACGGCTGGCACTACGAGGATACGCACGAGACGCTCAACGCCTTCTGCTGGGGGCCGGACGGTTGGCTTTACGGCTGCCACGGCGTCTTCACTCATTCGCTCGTCGGCAAGCCCGGCACTCCGGACAAGGACCGCATCCCGCTCAATGCCGGCGTCTGGCGTTATCATCCGACGCGGCACATTTTCGAAGTCTTCGCTCACGGCACCAGCAATCCGTGGGGCCTCGACTTCGACGCGCACGGGCAGGCGTTCGTCACGGCTTGCGTCATCCCGCACGCTTACCACATCATTCAGGGCGGCCGTTATCAGCGCCAGGCGGGGTCGCACTTCAACCCCTATACCTACGACGACATCAAGACGATCGCCGATCACCTGCACTGGGAGGGGGCGAACCAGTGGGCCGGCAACCAGAGTTCCGGTAGCAAAGGCGGCGGCCACGCCCACTGCGGTCTGATGCTCTACCAGGGCGGTGCCTGGCCGAAGGAATACGACGGCCAGATGTTCATGGGCAACATCCACGGCCATCGGCTCAACATGGACATGCTGAAGCCAAAGGGCTGCGGCTTCGTCGCCTCGCACGGCCCGGACTTCCTGCTCGCTAACGATGCCTGGGCGCGCTTCATCAACCTGCGCTACGGGCCGGACGGCAACGTCTATGTTTTCGACTGGTACGACAAGCAGGCGTGCCACGTCGGCAGCAACGCCAATGCCTGGGACCGCGACAACGGCCGGATCTACAAGATCAGCTACCGCGGCACCAAACCAGTGTCGGCGTCGATCTTGGGAAGCAGAGCGACAAGGAGTTGGTCGAACTTGCTGGAGAACAAGAACGAATGGTACGTGCGGCATGCGCGGCGGCTGTTGCAGGAGCGCCGCCGCGAAAAGAAGCTCGACGCAGGCACGCATGAGACTGCTGGCGAAACTGGCTGTCCGACGCTGACGAGAAACGTACGGCTGCGCGGCCTGTGGGCGCTGCACGTTACGGGTGGACTGCTGACGAATATGTGGCTACTCCGAGCCATGGAACGACAAGGATGCCTACGTTCGTGCCTGGGCAGTGCAAATTGCCGCGGAGGACGGCAAGCCGAGGGAGAACCTCTTCACGCAGATGCTTCGGCTCGCCAACTTCGACCATTCGCCGGTCGTGCGGCTGTACCTCTTGTCGGCGGCTCTGCGCATGACTGACCCCGTCTTCGCCAAGGTCGTGACTATCGACTACGGGCAGTCCGTGTCGGGCGCCGACTGCGCCGCCGACCCGAACTTGCCGTACCTGCACTGGTACGCGCTGGAGGCTCTGCTCGGCGCGTTGGGAAAAGGAGGGGAAGGGTCTGTCGGCCCACCTGGAGATGCTAGAACTGCGCGTTCGACAACGCCCGCATACCGATGGTCCGGGAACACCTCGTCCGCCGCCTCGCCGGCGCCGACCCGGCGACCCTCGATCTGATGGTGCGGCAATTGAGCCGATACCTGGATGCGCCGAAGTAGACAAACAGAAACTGATTCTGCGTAACATCTTGACCGGCCTGAAGGGCCGCGGTCGGGTCGCCAGTCCGGAGAGCTGGCACGTGGTGGTTGCGAAGCCCTTGTTCACGTCGAAGGACGCCGAACTGCGTTCACTGGCCTACTCGGTCGCCGTCCTCTTCGGCGATGCCAAGGCGCTGACGCAGATGCGCGAACAACTGTCGTCGAGCAAGGCCGATCTGCCGTCGCGTCAGGCCGCGCTGACCGCGCTGCTCGACGCGCGCGACAAGGAACTCGCTCCTGTTCTGCATCAACTTATCGGCGAGAAAGAATTGCGCGGCGCCGCCCTGCGCGCGCTGGCCACCTACGACGATCCGAAGACGCCGGACCTGATTCTCGCTGCCTTCGCCAACCTTACGGCCGAGGAGAAGCGCGACGCCCTCAACACGCTGGCGTCTCGTGTCGTCTACGGCAAGGCACTCATGGACGCCGTTGCCGCCAAGAAGGTCGCGGCGAAAGACATTCCGGCGGAGATCGTGCGGCAACTGCGGACGCTGAACGACGTCAGCCTCGACAAACAAATCGGCGACGTCTGGGGCATCGTCCGCACCACGCCGGCCGACCGGGTGAAGCTGATCGCCGACTGGACGAAGAAGCTGAACGCTCCCGCCCCGCCGCCGGACCTCGCGCTCGGCCGGGCCATTTTCGCCAAGACGTGCCAGCAGTGCCACACGCTCTACGGCGTCGGCGGCAAGGTCGGGCCGGACATCACCGGCTCCAACCGGGCCAACCTGGATTACCTGCTGGAAAACATCCTCGACCCCAGCGCCGTCATACCGAACGAGTACAAGGCGACGACCATCGACCTCAAGAGCGGCCGTGTCCTCACCGGCATCATCCGGGGCGAAACGCCGGACCGCGTACACGGTGGTGACGGCCAACGAGACGCTGACGGTTCCCAAGAACGAGATCGACAAGCTGACGCCGAGCAACACCTCCATGATGCCCGAGGACCAGCTCAAGCCGATGAGCGACACCGAGGTGCGGGCGTTGATCGCCTACCTGCGGAATCCGGTGCAAACGCCGATCCTGGCGACGACCGACAACGCCAAGGACCTGTTCAACGGCAAAGACCTGACCGGCTGGGACGGCGACATGAAGTTGTGGTCGGTCGAGAAAGGCGAGATCGTCGGCAAGAGTCCCGGCATCAAGAAGCAACGAGTTCCTGAAGAGCCAGATGATCGCGGGCGATTTTCGGCTGACGCTCAAGGTGAAGCTGGTGCCGAACAAGGAGAACAGCGGCGTCCAGTTCCGCAGCGAGCGTTGCCGAACGGCGAGATGAAGGGACCGCAGGCCGACGTCGGCGCCGGCTGGTGGGGCAAGCTCTACGAGGAGAGCGGCCGCGGCGTCTTGTCCGACAACAAGTCGGGCGAGAAGGTCGTCAAAGTGGACGACTGGAACGAGTACGAGATCATGGCCGAGGGCAGCCATGTGCGGACGTGGATCAACGGCAAACCGTGCGTCGATCTGGACGATCCGCTGCTGTCGCGCCGCGGCATCTTCGCGCTGCAGATCCACTCCGGCGGAGCGATGGAAGTTCGGTTCAAGGACTTGAAGCTGGAGGTGCTGGCGCCGGGGGTGCTGGGACCGAGAAATGAGGGATCGACAGGCCGCGTTGCAGGGAACGATGCGAAGATCTCGGAACACACCGAACGACCATGGAAATCAACAGACCGGAGCACTACTATCAGGCGGCCTTGGAGCGCATGAAGCAGGCACAACATTTGTATCGAGAGGGAACCAGTTACGCCCTGGCGATGTACGTGGCCGGGGTTGCCGTCGAGTGCATGTTGCGGGCCTATCGCACGAAAGTTTCGCGCAATTCGAGTCGCGGCATGACGTGTTGTTGCTCTTCGCGGAGAGTGGTATGCTCCGAGTGGGCGAGGACAAGTTGCGGGCCGATGGGTGGTCAGAGGGCGACATCGAAAACCATGTTAGTACGCTGCAAGCCGCCGTGAACGACGTGTATGTCCTGTGGCACAACACTTATCGTTATGCCTCTGAAAACAGGCTTCTCGCTCACTTGAAGAGGCTGAAACTCTATCGGGGGATCAAGGGCGATCCCTTAAAGGCTAAAGCCTTGTACCTACTGAAAGCGGCGGACCTGTTCATAACGAAGGGGATCCTGCAATGGCACTGATGAGAAAGCTAAAGCGGATTCTGGGAGAGGCCTTCCCGCCCCCCGACACGATAAAACTCCGCAATCATGACGGTATCGTCGGTATCGTCACTTCCGCGCACTTTGAGAATCTGGATTCGATGGATCGCCAAAATCTGATCCACGACATCTTACAGAAGCGAGCGCTGAGCAGAGAGGAGAGGCGGCAGATCTTGGTCATCGTCGCAGTCACTCCGGACGAAGAAACCGCCCTCAGCGCGACCGATTGACGGTTGCGGTTGTGCGCCGGCAGCGCGACGAAGTGGTGAAGAATACCACCGAGCGAGCTGGTACCTATAATAACTTCTCCTCTCCGCGCCACGCGCGAGACATCTTCGTCGCAGACCCGCAGGAGCTTACTATGACCCCGCTACAGGGCAGTCTTCGCGTCCATCAAGACGGACAGACGATCACTTTTCAGGTGGCGGGCCAGGCGACGGTCCTCCAGGGATTGCCGCTGCGCCGCATCGCGGAACATTACCTGGGCGGCAGCGAGATCCGGCTGCGCGTGGACCTGCGCCGCTGCACCTGGATGGACAGCACGTTCGTCGGCACGCTGCTGCTCCTATGCCGGGCCGTTGCCCAACGCAAGCTCGGCGAGTTCAGTCTTCTCGCTCCCTCCGAGGAGTGCCGCAAGCTGCTGCGCCAGATGGGCGTCGATCGGATCTGCTGCATCCGCGACGAGGAGCTGCCGGCAAAAGGATGGATCGAGATCGAACAGACCACGGAAGGGGACGACGAGTTCCGGCGGAGAGTCTTGCAGGCACATCAGGAACTGGCGGACCTGTCCGGACCGACTGGGGAAACCTTCCGCAAGATCGTCAAGTGTCTGGCGGAAACGCAACCAGACCCAAAGTCCCCGATCAAAGCCACCGAAAGTTAACTCACCGTGGATTCCGCGGGTTCCTGTGCGAATACGCTTTCATAGGCGTCTGCGCGCGACGGGTCCCAGTCGAGTCGACATGCGCCGGTAAGCGTCACGGCGATAGCCCCATCCGAGCCGGGAGCGCGGCACCTGTTCCAGCCAATCGTAGAGATGGACCCGGCAGAGGTCGTCGAAATCGCCGGGAGAAAGCTCGACCTGCTGGCCGGTGAGTCGATCGGTGATGCGATACGGTCCTTCACCCTGTTCGACGGCGCGATCGAGAGAGGCCCGATCCATGGCACAGTTCAAGTAACCGAGTTGCTCGGCCCGTTCGCCGATGAGATCGCGCACCTGCGGTCGCTGGTCGAGTGCCAGCTTGAAACCCTGGAACTGTTGCGTGCCGTAGATCGAGTGGAACATGCCGGCCTGCGGCAGAGTTCGGCGTCGCAGCCTTGACCTGCCATGAGGCGGTAGACGCCGATCAGGTGGCGCGAGATAGGTCTTGCCGGAGTGGCCGACTTTCTCCACGCCCAGGTTTACGAGGAAGTTGGTCAGTTTCTTCATGTCGGTGTCCATCGGTGCTCTCCTTTCATCAATCGAAATGCTCGGCGTCGTCAGGCGACTTACAGGACTCTGCTCCCCTCTCCCCGTACTCAGGGGAGAGGGGTCGGGGGTGAGGGGTACGGCACATGAGCAATGTTCTGGCGCTCACCCCTCACCCCCGACCCCTCTCCCCTGAGTACAGGGGAGAGGGGAGATTTACCGCCGCTCCGCCGCCTTCCGGCCGCGCTCCACCGCCACCATCATTTCCTTCAGTTTCTCTTTCTCGCTGATCCCGCCGACATTGTGGCCGGTCCGCGGCACGAAGGTGATCTTACCGCCATACGCCGGTTTCGCCTCCTCCAGAAAATCGTCGAGTAGATGCACGGCGTTGTTCAGGAAATAATCGTCTCCCTCGCCGACCCAGATGTGAATCTTGCCGAACAGTTCGGCCCAAGAACCGCCCAGTTTTTCTCCAGCACCAGGCGTAGGTCGTACTGCTTCCAGTGCTCGAGGACGCCGCGGTCGATCTTGCCCGTCTTGTCGTCCCAGAGCGGCTTCGGCAGGCCGTCGTCGCCGCGCGGGCCGTAGGTCGCATTCCAGCGGCACCAATCTTTTCCGGACAACTCCCAGCGATTCCCGCGGCCCAGAACGATCTCATGCTGACATTCGAAGCGGACCGTGTAGATCGTGTCTCCCTCGACGTCCCGGCAGGCGGCACGCTCGAATCCATGTTTGTTCACGTAGGCGTTTTCATCCCGATAAATGTCGATCAGCTCATAGGCGCGGAAATCGACGGGGTCGGGGCAGTGCGACCAGCAGCCATTGAAGAAATCGGCGTAGAAGACTTGCAGCGCCAGCGACACCCAGCCGCCGGTCGAGGCGCCGTCCAGCACGCGTGCCCACGGCTTACCGATGCAGCGGTACTGCTGCTCCACAAAGGGGATTAACTCCCGTGTCACCGCGTCGCCGTAGGGACCGTTGTTCGCGGAGTTGACCTGGTACGGATCGCCATAGGGGCCGGCGCCGTCGAGGTACAGTAGCACGAAACGCGGCACGTCGGCCCCTTCATCCCGATCGACGAGGAACCGCGCCGCGGTGTAGCGTGTGCCATATCCGCCGATGTGGACACGCAACGGATAGCGGCGGTCCTTCTCCTTGTTGAAGCCCGGCGGCAGCACAATGCCGGCCCGGAGGTACATCGGCCGGCCGTGGTATTTCGTGAGCAGCTCCGATTTCAGCTTCACCCATTTGACCGACTCCGTTTCTTTCGGCAGCTGTTCTTCCGGCTCTTGCTTCGTCAGCTCCAGTTTGACGGCGCCGCCCTTCGCAGGGTCGATCATGACGGACACCGGTTCGCTGTAGAGGTTGCCGGGAGCATTGGGCAAATTGAGATCGCGATTGGTGGCGAACACAGCCTGGATCACGTAATCGCCCGCCGGTTGTGCGGACAGGTGTGCGATGGGAGAAATGGCGGCCGATTGATCGACGACGGCGGTGGTTCCCGGAGCGAACGCTTTCACATCGCGGCCGAGTAGTGTCGGGGCGCCGGGGTCTACCTCCAGGATGAGGCGGCGCGGCTCGCCGCCCTTGCCGCGCTCCAGGACCACGAGGAGCCGGCCGTCACGCGCCGGCGTCTTCAGGTCTTTCGAGAGCGTCACCTCGAACCGCAGCGTCGTTCCCTCCGGCTTCGGCTGGGCTGCCGCCGTGAGGACCAGGGCGAAAAGGGCCAGACCCGAACCGCTTCCGAACAGCACGCGGGGCCGCATGGCGATCATTCTCCTTGAAGGCGTTTCTCCGTAGAGGAATGTTGTAGAGTCCGGGCTGTGACGAGTCATCCCTCCGAACCGATCGCCGTTCGTTGCTCACCAGTTTCCGGATCCCGAGGTTTTGCACGCACAAATCGTGAAGACCGTGCCCGCGGCCACCGCAAGCAGCAGCAGTGCGCTCCATAGACCGAACCGGCTCAGCCATCTGGTCGTTTGGACGGGGTTCTCGTTGCCACGATCTGAATTCTCGGACTTCGACATGATCGACTCCTCCGTGAGCGTTGATTCCTCGAAACCTACGACAGGATACGACAGGCCGTGGTCCCGACGCAAGACGAGCCGGTCATTCCACGAACTCGACCGCGACGGGATTGGGGATGATCCCGGCCCGATGGCCCTCGTCCAGCAGTCGCCGTACCGCCTCTCGGCCGCGCGGTCCGTAATCGAGCGTCCAGTCGTTGACGTACATGCCGACGAAACGATCCGCCAGTTCCTTACCCATGTCCCGCGCGTATTTCAGGGCGTATTCCAGGGCATCGTCACGGTGGGCCAGGCCGTAGCGGATGCTCTCCTTCAGAAGGCGGGAGATGTGCGCGGATCGTCTGCGTTCCGAGATCGCGTCGAACGACGTTGCCGCCGAGCGGCAGCGGCAGCCCCGTCTTCTCCTGCCACCAGACGCCGAGATCGACGACGAGATGCAATCCCTGGTTCTGAAACGTCAACTGGCCTTCATGAATAATCAGCCCGGCGTCGCAGCGGCCTGCGGCGACGGCATCGAGGATCTGGTCGAACGGCATCACCTCATGGGTGAACCCCTTGGGCAGCAACAGGCTCAAAGTCAGGAACGCCGTCGTCATAGTGCCTGGTACGGCGATGCGCACACCGCTCAATTCCTCAACCGTCATCGGCCGGCGAGCGACGACCATCGGGCCGTAGCGATCGCCCATGCTGCAACCGCTCGGCAGCAGAGCGTACTTGTCGAGCAAGTAGGCGTATGCGTGGATGCTGATCGCGGTCACGTCGAGTTCGCCGCGCAGGGCGCGGCGGTTGAGCGTTTCGATGTCCTGCAATTCGTGGCGGAAAGACAGGCCGCCGGTGTCGAGCTTGTTGTTGGCCAGCGCGTAAAACATGAAAGCGTCGTCGGGGTCGGGGCTGTGGCCGACGGTGATGAGTCGCGTCGTCATGGCGGATCCTCAGCGGTTTAGCCGCGAGCTTTTGCGAGCGCTGGATTTCCCAGCGCTCGCAAAAGCTCGCGGCTAAACGATATTCGTTTGCCGCGTCATTCTACGAACCGCGACGGTGCGCCGCAGATAACTACACGAACACACTGCGCAGGAACTGCTGCGTGCGTTCGGTGCGCGGCTGAGTCCAGCACTTCCGCCGGCGTCCCTTCTTCGACGACCCGACCGTCGGCCAGGACGATGACCCGGTCAGCAGCACGGCGTGCAAAACCGATCTCGTGCGTCACCAGAAGCAAGGTCAGACCGTCGCGCTTCAGACCGGCCAGGACGTCCAGCACCTCACCCTTCAGCTCGGGATCGAGAGCGCTGGTGATCTCGTCGCAGAGAAGTCCCTTCGGCTCCATCGCCAGGGCGCGGGCGATGGCCACGCGCTGCTTCTGGCCGCCCGAAAGCTGCCGCGGATAGGCGCCCGCATGGCCGGTGAGGCCGACGCGGTCGAGAAGTTGCATCGCCTGCTCTCGGACTTCACCGCGCGGCGCTTCAGGACCTGGAGCGGGGCCTCCATCACGTTGCCGAGTGCCGTGAGGTGCGGGAAGAGCTGGAAATCCTGGAAGATCATGCCGAGCAGATGCCGTGCTTGCCGCACCGCTGGTCCGGTGCGGCGCGATTCGTCGGCGTTGATGGCGTGAGGACCGACCTGGACGGCCCCGGAGTCGAAGGAGCAAAGACCGTTGAGGCAGCGCAGCAACGTCGATTTGCCGCCGCCGCTGGGGCCGAGAATCGCCACCGTCTCGCCGGCGCGTACGCTCACACTGACGCCGTCAAGGACGACGCGGTCGCCGTATCGCTTGCGAATGTCGGTCAACGTGATGAAGGTTTTGTCGTCCTCCATCGAATCCTCCCTGTTCGCCGTTTGCGGCTTCGCAGAGGACGCTGCTAAGCCGCAAACGGCAATTCAGACGGTAGCGTGTCCCCACCGCTTCTCCAGACGCCGCGACAAATAACCCAGCGGCACCGACATGATGAGGTAGAGGGCTGCTGTCGCCAGGCCCACTTCCAGATACTTCAGGCTCTGCTTCGACACGACCTGATACTGATTGCTCAGCTCGACGACCGCGAGGACGCTGACGATGCTCGTATCCTTGAACAGGGCGACGAAATCGCTCGTCATCGGCGGCAGGATAAACTTGATCGCCTGCGGCAGGATAATGCGGCGAAACGTGAGAGGGCTTGACATTCCGAGCGAGGCGGCCGCTTCCCATTGACCGGCCGGAACGGAACTGATGCCGGCGCGATAGATCTCCGCTTCGTAGGCGGCGTAGTTCAGACCAAGACCGAGGACAGCGACGTAGAACGCGTCCAGTTTCCCCCACTCTTCCAGGCCGACGGAGCGGAAGATGCCCGGCAGTGCGAAATACAAGAACAGCAACAACAATAGCACGGGAATGCCGCGGAAGAACTCTATGTACGTCGTCGCAACGCCGCGCATCCAACTCGGACCGTACAACCGCATAATGGCAATGCCGAGGCCCAAAACGACAGCAAACGCGAAGCTCAGTACGCTCAGCTTCACCGTCATCCATGCTCCGGCGGCCAGCACCGGCAGATAACGGCCGATCGTCCAGCCGTGTACCTCCTCCTGTTCATCGCTGTCGTCAAAATTCGGTGGATTCTTTAACTCTTCTTGATCGTCGTTCCAGAGTCCCCAGCGTTCGTAGAGTTTCCGGAGTTCACCATTCTCGATCAGACGCTTCAGATCGCCGTTCAACTCGCCTGCGAGCGCCTCGTTGTCGCTTGCGAACTGCGATTCCGTAATAGCCCTTGTCTCCCGGTTCGCCAATCTCGCGGAGATCGCTAAACTGCTCCTTCTTGAGATAGGCTTTGTGAATGACGGTATCGAGGTAAACGGCGTCGACGCGGCCATTCACGAGTTCAAGGTAGATCTGGTCCTGGCTCTCAAACGGGCTGGTGGGAATCTGCTTTTCTTCGAGGATATCCGCGGCGATTGAGCCGCGGAGAGTACCGACCTTCAGCCCCTTCCGCGTACCAATCTCGTCGAGGGACTGGAAGCGCTTCTCGTCCTTTCGAGCGACAAGACCTAACTGGTAGACATAATATGGACGAGTGAACCGGATCTGCTGTCTGCGTTCGTCGGTGATCTCCAGGCCGTTCATGGCGAAATCGAAGTCGAGGCGGTCGAGGCCCTGGAGCAAGTTGTCGAAGGGATACTGCTTGAAAACGATGGGCCGATTCAACTCTCGTGCAAGGAGAAAGCGGAGTTCGGACTCGAAACCGAGAACGCGAGTGGAATCCTCGGGATCCTGGAGGACATAGGGTTCACCGCCCGCGAGGTCGGCCGCCCAGTAGATGATTCGCTCTTCGGCGTCAGAGCGATTCGGTCCACCGGTCCAGATCGCGATCAGTGCAACCATTAACAACCCGCGGCGGGTGTCGTGCATTTCACCCCCTCGCTGTGTCGTTTAGCCGCGAGCTTTTGCGAGCGCTGGGAAGCCCAACGCTCGCAGAAGCTCGCGGCTAAACGGGTTCGGTAGCCGGCAACAGCGCCTGCAAGCGCCTCCACCCCCACACGCTGGCACCAGTCGCCGAACGTCTCGCCCGGCGTCCGCTCCTCCTTGAACAGCGCCAGCACCGGCCGCAGCAATGGCACAATATCATCACGATGGACGAGATCACGCAAGAGGAAATTCAGCCGATGGCCATGCACGTGGCCGCCGACGAACAGCGTGTACTTCTCGCCGCTGCGGCCGACGATGCCGACGTCGCTTTGATATGGCCGCACGCAACCGTTCGGGCAACCGGTCATGCGCACTCCCATCGTCTCGCCGTCCAGACCGAGTTCGTGCAGCGCCGCCTCCAGCCGATCGAGAATGCCCGGCAGCGACCGCTCCGCCTCGGACAGGGCCAGGCCGCACGACGGCACCGCGGGGCACGCCAGGCTGTAGCGGCGTGCGTTCGAGACGCTGCTCCGGCAGCCGAACGCCGTGATCGGTGAGTATCCGCTCAATTTCCGGCAGAGCAGAACCGTCGAGGTCGCAGAGCAGCACGTCCTGGTTCGGCGTGTTGCGCAAGTTGGGTCGAAAGCGCGCGCACCAACTCGCGTAGACAGGTCCGCAATTTGAGAGCGCCGTCGTCCTTGATCCGGCCATTCTCGATTTGGATGCCGTAGAACCACTTGCCGTCGCCCTGCGGGTGTGCCCCCAGGTGTAGATCGACGCCGCTCACCTCGACGGGTCGCGGCAGCGTCACCGGCTTGCCGAGATACCCGCCCAGCACGTTGCGGAAGTGCTCGACGCCCCAGTCGTGGACGACGTACTTGATGCGTGCCCGTTTGCGATCGGCACGGTTGCCGTGGTCGCGGAACAACTTCACCACGGATTCGGCCGCGTGCAGCACCTCGTCAGCGGCGACGTAGCAGATCGCCTTACCGATGAACGGGAACGTGTTGGCGTTGCCGTGCGTCATGCCCATGCCGCCGCCGACGAGGACGTTGTAGCCGACGATTCGGCCGGCCTCCACCACGGCGATCAGGCCGAGGTCCTGGGCGTACACGTCGCAGCAATTATCCTCCGGCAGCACCAGGCCCATCTTGAACTTGCGCGGCAGATAGACTTTGCCGTAGATCGGCTCCTCCTCGTCGGAGTTCGAAGTGGGTTGTTCACTCCGTACTCCGTTCAGCCATATCTCGTGGTACGCCCCGGTGCGCGGGGCGAAATGGGCGGCGAGACGGTGGGCCGTCGTCTGGAGTTGGGAGTGCAATCCGTCGGCAATGGGAGCGGGGCAGGCCATGACGTTGCGGTTCACGTCGCCGCAGGCGCCGAGCGTGGTCAGCAGACAGTGATTGATGCCGGCGATGGCGTCCTTCAATCCGCTCTTGACGATGCCATGCAACTGGATGCCCTGCCGGCTGGTGATGCGCAGGGTGCCGTTGGCGTACTTGCCGGCCAGGTCGTCGATGGCGAGATACTGGTCCGCGCTCACCCGGCCGCCGGGGATCTTGCAACGCACCATGAACATGATGTGCTTGCCCAACCCCTCGGCCCGCCGGTTCTTGCGGGCGTCGCGGTCTTCCTGCTGGTAGAAGCCGTGGAACTTGATCAGGTTCTTGTCGGCGTCCGTGAAGCGGTCGCTCTCCTTCGCCAACTCGGCCCCAATGGTGCCGCGCAGTGCCCGGCTGTTTTCCTTGACGACTTCCACACCGGAACGTTTTGGCGGAGTGGGGGGGATATGCGGCTCGGCGGACATTAGATATCTCTAACGGCGATGTATCGTTGCGCGGTTTCCTGGAGATGGTATAGCTGTGTACGCGGCGCAAGCAAGTGCCCACTTGCTTGCGCCGCGTACACAGTTTTGAAACCACGTCTACGCCGCGCGCGTCACGCCCATCTTGCGTGCCTCGGCGATGGCCTCCCGAATGCGAACGAACGGCTCGGCCAAATCGACCGCGCTCTCGACGCGGTTCACCAATTCGCACGCCGCTAAAACGTCGCCGGGGAATTGGGGATGACACAGCACGGGACCGCGCTCCGCTTTCGCCGCACTCACGATCTGTGCTGCCTTTGCCGTTGATGATCCCGGTTCTTCGATCGGGGCGAGGTAGACGACCGGAACGTCAACCTTCAGCCGCAGCTCAAGAACCGCTTCCCGATCGGTCAGGATCAGGTGGACGGCGATGCCTGCCTTGTCTACAAGCGTTTTGCCGAGCAAATCGGCATGGATGTAGGGCAGCAGCGAGTCGCCGTACAGGATCTGCTGCACCTTGTTGGGCTGCACCGCACTGGTGAGTCGAAACTCCAGCGGCCGGCCCCAGATGTTGGTGACCAGATAACCACCGAGATAACCACTCGGTTCCTGAAGAACGGTTAAAAAGCCGAGCGTGGGCGGTCCGGTGGGCTTCTCAGGCTGGGCAGTGTTGGTTGAATTGGGGACCACGTTGCGGTTTCCTCCAGTTGGCGACGTGCATCCCTCCCTATCGGTTCGCAACAGGGTGCGGCTTGAGCGGCTGCGGTTCTTTAACGAAATAGTGCCCTGACATCGGGTTTCATCAACACGACCAGCGCCCAGATGCCGATGCCCTGTCCCAGTCCGCAACAACCCGTGCAGGTCAGACAGGGGATACAGGACAGCACCGAAGCAGACACGGCCAGAGCATAGGATTGTTGAAGCCGCATACGCAATCCGCCCAGGATGATGATCGGGGCCACGACGAACCCAATCCCACCGCCCACAAACGCTCCCCAGATGGTTTGGTCCTTCAGGAACTGCCCCGTGAACTTCGGATCGGCAAACCATTCCGGCGGGAGGATCTTTTTCATCTCCTCAAGCTGCTGATCGAACTCGGCAACCGGCGTGTCCTTGGCCTGGTAACCCCGGAACAGTTGAAAACACGCCCAGAGGAGACTCAAGATACCGATAATGCTGAGAAACCGACCCGGCAGGTCCGTCGGATTGTAGGGGCCGAAGCCAGGACCGCCCTCGCCGCCCTGGCTGCCTTCGCGGTCATACTCCGAACCGTAGCCGTCGGGTGGAATGCTCATCGCGCAGCTCCAGGTATTGACAGGGTCGGAGGCTTCAAACTTGCCCTATTCTAGCGGGCGGGGTGGGAAAGCGTAGAGTGGCGACGATTCCGGCTTGACGATGCCTGGATGATTCGATTTGCTGATAACGGTTTCGCGTTTCGTAGCGGTTCGATGGAGCTTGCGGCCATGGCCATCGTCATTTCCTGTGAGTGCGGTCGGAAGCTCCAGATCAAGGAGGAGTTCGCCGGCCAGGAGGGGCAGTGTCCCGGTTGCAACCGCACCTTCCTGATCCCTGGAGCGATCAATGCCGCGCCGGCTCCGTCCCGGAACTCTGAACCGTTGGAGCTTCCCGAGCCGGAACCGGAATCGGAGGCGCCGCGCCTGCCGGAGCAGACTACACCGGCGTCTTCCGGACCAGTCAACAACCACGGCGGCGAACCGCTGCACCCCAAAGCCGACTTCTTTGCCGAGGCGCCGGAAGAGATCGGCCCGCTGGTCAGTGCCTATTCGTCGCTGCACCAGGGTGTCGAACCGTGGACCCTCGGCGGCCGGCTGGGGCTGGGAGCCGGCATCGGCTTCGTCGGCCTGCTGCTCACCTTCTTCATCGTCGCCGCCATCAACCCGCGCGAATCCATCTGGTACGTTTTCTGGCCGCTCATCTTGTTCGTCATCTTCGGCGGCATCGCCATGGCCTGCACCGGTTTCACCCACTCCTGCACCTTCGTCGGCCGCGACGGCGTGGCGAAGTACACTTGCACCGGCAGCCGCGACAGCGTCACCGGCGAGGAGATATTCCGGTTCCGCGATGCCGCCGAGCTGCGCACCGCCCAGACGCGCCATTACTACAACGGCGCCTACACCGGCACCAGCTACACTTACACCTGGAGCGACGTCGGCGGGCGGAAACGCTACGTCATCACCGGCCGGCACAAGAGCGAAAAGGGCAATCCGCCCTCGACGGACCCGTTCCAGTATGCCCGTGCGGCCGAGATTCAGTGGACGGTTTACCTGCTGGACGAGACGTTTCGCGCGATCGAATTGCGTGGCACGGTGCTGTTCAACTTGACGGGCGGCCAATGGATCCGGCTCGGACAGGGCCACATCATTCTGAGCACCAGCGCCGACGGCGAGCAGTGGAACCGAGATGAAATCAGTGCCGTGAAGGTCGATCAGGGGGTTGTCCGCATCAAACGTGTGGACGCCAAGGAGGGCTGGTTCTCGTCGGAGGGGGTGTTCAAGTTCAACTTCGACAGCCTGGCGAACGCGCAGTTGTTTTTCCACCTGTGCGAGAAGCTGGTGGGGATAGCCGTGGGCTGAGGCAATTACTTCTTGCCCGAGTTCGCTTTCTGGTCGATGTTGCGCAGTCGTTTGAGCGCTTTCGGATAGCGTTTGAAGTATTCCTGGCGGACGCGGTCCCTGCTATCGGGGTCATCCAGCGATAGACGCAGGTCCGCCCGTTCTTTTTCGGTCAGTTCGACCAGGAAGAAGTCCCGTAGCGTGCGGTCCGGCACTTCCGGCAGCTCGGAAACCTCACTGCGCATTGTCTCCGCCAACTCGTTCATCCCGGGGAAATCCAGCAATGGAATCTCGAGTTTTTTCTTGTCGGCAAGCTCCAGCAACTTCGCGGGGTACTCGGGCCACTTGCCGTCCTCCTTCTGCAGATCCTCCTTCTCCGAATTGTCCAGCAACGGCAGTAACTTCTCGGTTATGAAAGTCTGGTGTAAGGGAGGGAGATCCTCGAGCCGGCTGGGACCAAGAGGTCGCTCCAGACGATGCTTGTGCTGGCGGATCAGACGCATGAACTCCTGTCCGAACCTGGGGAAGTCGCCTTCTTGCTTGTGCAATATTTTTTTCTCCCCGGCCTTGAACAGCCTGTTCATGGCAGCGCGAGCTTCAGCAGGGAGAGCATCGGTTCGGGTGGGGCCTTTGAACTGATGCTTCTCGACCATCCGCAAAAGCGTCTTGGCGTATTCCGGCCACTGCCCTTCCGCCTGTTTGAGTTCGTCCTTTTCGGCGGGGCTGAGCGTGGGCTTGAGTATTTTTTCCAGATACTGCTGCTGCACAATCCACAAATCGGAGGGACGGACCGGATAGTTCGTCTTGGGGTTCAACGACTGCCGCAACTGCAATTCATCCGCGCGGAGCTGGGCGATCTTTTCGGCGCGCTCCTCTTCCGAGAGCCCATCGAGTTGCTCGCGATCCTTCTTAGGTAGGCCACGGATGAACTCTTTCTCGCGCAATTCCTTGATGATGCGTAGCCGTTCCTCGCGGCTCGAGGCTCCTTCGACACGCCGGCGATCCTCCTCGGGCAGTCGATCGAGCCAGGCGTTGAAACGGTCCAGGACTTCCCACAGATGTCGCTGCGTTGCCGAATCCTGCTCGCGCAGCGTGCGGTCCAGCCGCCGCATGCGCTCCTGGGTCTCGGCAGGGAGGCGGTAGAACGCGTCGAGGTCGCGCCGGAGACGTTTGTAGTAGGCCGGGTCGTCGCGGCGATACTTCTCCACGAGGCGCGCATTTGCGATCCGTGTCATCCCCGCTCGGTTCGGACGAAGCCAGGACCGACGCGATCGGCAGCAGGAGCAGCCCGACCAGACGGATGGGATGTCGCATGGCAAACGCTCCGCGCCATTCTCCCCTCGCCCCGGTACTCCGGGGAGAGGGGTCGGGGGTGAGGGGTGAGAGCTAGCACTCCGCCCTGACGCTCACCCCTCACCCCCGACCCCTCTCCCCGGAGTACCGGGGCGAGGGGGGAGAATAATTCACGAACCCGGGCTGTCAGCACCGAACAGGTCGGGCTGGTCCAGTTCACGTATGAAATCCAGGTCTTCAACCAACTCGAAGACGCGCTCGTTCTTGATGACGTTCAGATCGCGCACCAACTCCGGATCGCCGGGTTCGCGCGCGAACCCAGCAGGTTAAACCCGGCGTACCCTCCCAGAGCCGCCAGCACAACGGCCGCGAACCAACCGGCCGCGACCAGCACTCGGCGCCATCGGGCGGCGCCGCTTTCCGATGGTCGATTGCCGGCTGGCCGTCGGCACCGGTCCGAGGCGGCTCAGCGTCTGATGGGTGAAATTCGGCGACGGCTCCTTCTTCGGCAGGAAATCGAGCAGGTCCCAGGTGCGCTTCAGAGTGTCGGCCTCGGCGCGGGCCATCGGGTCAAGGGCCAGTTTTTGCTCGAGGGAGCGCGCGGCCTCTCCTTCCAGCTCGCCGTCCAGGTAGGCGACCAGATCGGCCCGTTCCTTCTCGCTGAATACAGATGGATTGCTCATGCGTCGTCTTCTTCGTTCCCGTCGATCGAGTCGGGCATCGGTTCGCCGTCCATGCAGACATAGCCCATCAAGGCGGCTCGCAAGTTCATGCGCGCCCGGCTCAGCAGCGATTTGACGGCCTTGGTGGACAGCTCCATGACCTCGGCGATTTCGGCGTAGTTCATGTCCTCGAACTTGTTGAGGACCACGGCCATGCGCTGGCGTTCGTTCAGACCGTCGAGCGCGGTGCGTATGACAGCGGCGAGTTCTTGCTGCTGCAACTGGTGCGTCGGCCCGCCGCCGCGGTCCTGGACCAGCTGCTCGGCGGGTCGGGCGCCGAGCGGACCGGAGTCGTGGACCGACAGCGGCACCACCGGTTTGCGCTGCCGCGAGCGCAGGCAGTTCAGGGCGAGGTTGTTGGCGATGGTGAAGAGCCAGGTGGAGAACTTGGACCGCGGACGGTACTTCTTCCGCGCCCGGTAGACGCGCAAGAAAACTTCCTGGGCCAGATCCTCGGCCTCGTCGGCATTGCCGATCAGGTGGTTCATAACCGCGACGAGGCGATGCTGATACTGCGTGACCAGCTGCTCAAACGCACCCGGCTCATCGTCCCGCACCCGGAGCATGAGCCGGATGTCGGGATCGCGGAGGGCCAGGGTCGCGCTGGACTCACCGGTCGTCGCCACAGATCGCCTCGCGTCTGACTGCGGTGGCCGAGCCGACCGCCCTCTGTTGATTGAACCCCCGGCACACGGGCCGGTTTCGGTTAGGGGTCAGGAGAGTCAAGTACTCGGTACTCAGTACCCAGTACTCACCTTCCTGCTACCTGCTCCAACGCCGACCGCCGCAATTGCCCGCACGCCGCGTCGATGTCTGCCCCCTTGCGCTTACGCACCTTGACGCTCACCCCGGCCCCCCGCAGCACAGTTAGAAAATCGGCCAGCGCTTGATCCGTTAACCGGCGATACGGCAGTCCCACCACATCGTTGAACGGGATGAGGTTGACGTGCGATCGTCGGCCGTGGAGCCGTTCGGCCAGTTCCACGGCATGTTCGCGCCGATCGTTCACGTCGCGCAGCAGGACGTATTCATAGGTCACCTGCCGCCCCGTCCGCTCCTGGAAGTAGTCGGCCGCTTCCAGGATAGCGTCGAGGCCGGTCTTGTCGTTCGTCGGCACAATGCGCGTACGCAACTCGTCGTTCGGGGCGTGCAGCGAGACGGCCAGGTGGTAGCGCAGATCGAGGTCGGCGAACCGGCGGATCTTGGCGGGAGACCGACGGTCGAGACGGTAACATGCCGGGCGCTCAACCCCAATCCCCGCGGCGACGTGGCGTGGCCAACGCCTCCAGCAGATTGTCGAGGTTCGCCAACGGCTCGCCCATGCCCATCACGACGATGTGCGTGAGATGTTCCGTCTCCGGCAGCAGGTTCCGGCAGTGCAGCAGCTGTTCGAGGATCTCCCCCGCCGTCAGGTTGCGCACGACGCCTTCGAGGCCGCTGGCACAGAAGACGCAGCCCATGCCGCAGCCGACCTGCGTGGTGATGCAGACTGTGCGCCGATCGGCTTCCTGCATCAGCACGCATTCGACGTGGTGGCCGTCGTGCAGCCGCAGCAGCAGCTTGTGCGTGCCGTCGGACGAAGACAGGTTGCGGTCGATCGTGGTCCCGAGCGGGGCGAACTCGGCGGTGATTTCTTCCCGCAGCGAACGGGGCAGGTCGGTCATCTGCTCGAACGACGTGGCCCTGCCGACGACGACCCAGCGCCGCAACTGACGGGCGCGCAGGGCCGACTGGCCACGGGCCGTAAGCCAGGCCAGCAATTCGGCGTCGGTTAATTCCAGCAAGCCGCGCCGTGCGGCGAGGAGAGTGAGCAGCGGCAACATTCGCATGAGTGCATTGTAGCGTTGCGATGGTGAGCGGGGAATGAAAAGTTCCGAGCGGTTCACCGGCTGGCAATCCTTGCTCCAACCGCGGATCGACGGTAGACTAACGTCGATCATTGTCCCTCTCCTTCGGCAACGTCGTCCGATGGCGTCGTCCCTGCCTGGTCGCGGCATTGTTCTTTTCTGGGAGATCAATCATGCGGCACGTCGGTCCCGCCCAAAATCGGCAAGGCTTCACCCTGATCGAGCTGCTGGTCGTGATCGCCATCATTGCGATCCTGATCGGCCTGCTGCTGCCCGCTGTCCAGAAGGTGCGAGAGGCTTCCGCGCGGCACGAAGTGTGCGAACACTTTCCACCAGATCGGCCTGGCCACGCACAATATCCATGACGTCAATGGTGTTCTGCCGCCCTTGTGTGTGGACCTTTCGGGCAATCCGGGCGGGAACTACTCGTCCTCGAAGATCATGGTCGCCGGACCGTATCAGGGAGCTGTGGGTTTCACGGTATTCACCTGGCTGCTACCCTATATCGAAGAGCAGGGATTATACGATGGAGCGTATGTAACCAACCCTCCCGATACCAACCAGTCCGGCGGCTTGCAGTATCACGTCGTGCGGAAGTACCAATGTTCATCCGATCCAAGTCCGTCACTGACCTCGGGCCTGGGAGCGACCACCATCGGCGGTGCCAATGGCTGGGGCACAGGCAATTACTCGGCAAATTACCTCGTCTTCGGCAATCCGGTCGCCCAAAACACGGAAGGCGCCGCCCGTCTGCCGGCTTCGATACCAGACGGTCTGTCGAACACGGTCTTTTACTCCGAGCGCTATGGCACCTGCGGCACGGGCGGCAACCCGGAGGCTGGTTCCGGCGTTTTCTGCAACCTGTGGGGCGATTCCAACATGACCTGGCGGCCCGCTTTCTGCATCAACAATACGTCTCAGGATCCCTCGCAAACCCCGGCATGGCAACCATGCGCCCTGTTCCAGGTAACTCCCGACTGGATCATCAACTGCAACGCCGCGGTCGCTGAATCGCCGCACGCCGGCGGAATTAACGTCTGCCTGGGTGATGGAAGCGTCAAGTTCGTCAGCAGCGGCATAGCAGCAGCGACCTGGGCCGCGGTGTGCGATCCGCGCGACGGCGTACCTCCGGGCGAGGGCTGGTAAGCACCGCATCGCCGCATTCGATGATTCGGCTTTCAACTGGGCAGTCCGTGGCTTCGATTCCCGGCCCGAGGTGGTTCCACGATGTGGCGGACAGTTGCAGGATTGATTGTGTTCGCCGCCGCTTTGTGTCTCGGTTGCGGCTCCGGTGAATCGGCTCCCGTTACGCACGAGGTAAAGGGCAAGGTCGTCATCAAACCCGACGGGTGCAATCGCTCCATTCCCTGAAAAACTTCGAGAAAATGGGCAATCTGCTTCAAGAAACCTCTTCACTTGGCTTAAACACTAGCAAAAAACGGCGTGTTTTATTCTCTTGGGCACGCGATTTCCGCATTCCTACCGTGGCGGACAGCGGCTTTCGTGTGCCAGCCACGGGATTGGGCACTGAACAACGTCAGGATTTCGTTCGCCCGCTTGGAGATGGCACCCCGAAAAATGCTGCATTTTCCAGGTGAATGGCACACGATTCACCCGGAGCCGATGTAAGTCATCGTGGTTTACCTCGAAAAGTTGTCGTTTTTCCCGAAATTGCCAGGGAATGGAGCGACGGCACCCAACCCGACAACCAGCCTCTCAAAGAAGGTTCGGTCGAGTTTGTCCACTCGACCGGGGCGGCCTTCCTGGCTCGCGGCGAACTCGACCCGCAGGGGAATTTCACCCTGTCCACCATTTCCGGCAAGAAGGTCCTGCCCGGCGCCGCGGAAGGCGATTACATCGTCACGATCAGCCGACCGATGGGAGCCGATCAGATCTTGCATTCCGTGCGGATGCCAACCATGTACAAGGTGGAAGCGAAGGCGAATTACTTCGAGATTGTCCTCGATCGAATTCCGTGAGCCGTCACTTCAACTGGTGACGGGCGCGTAGGAACACCGTGCGCTCCCGTCGTTCGATTTCACTCTCCGCGAACAGGCGCATGAGCGGCCGGAATTCGGAGGAGATAGGAATTGGAAGGTTCGACTCCTCGGCGCTCCGGAGGCCTTTCAGGATCTTGACGACCTCGTTCAGGTGTTTCTCCAGTGCGACGCCATCCCCTTCGCTGCGTCCCTCCAGAGTGATTTCGACGAGCAGATCCGCACCGCAAATTACGCTCCCCCGCACCGTTATTGCGTGTTCATGGATCGGCTGAATTTGCACCTGGCCGAATCCCGGATCGAGTTGGCCCAGGCTCGCCAGGTCCGCCGCGAACCAGATTGCACTTTTGCGATCCACGGAATCCAGGATGCTTTTGAACTGCATATCGTCGAGCTTCGCCGGAACAGGCCCGGCTGCGTGATGGAGGGCATCAACCACCCGCCCGCTCTCGAGGCAGATCACGAGCGTGTCGCCGGCCAGGGCCAGGGTCGCATCTTCATGTCGGTACAGCCGGAAGCCATCCTGCTTCAGTTCCTGCAACTCTCTCGGCCCGATCTTGAAATGTGCGCGATCGAAGCGGCCCCGCAGCAGCACAAACGGCCGGCCGGGATCCCCCCCCGAGAACGCCAGGCGGGCTGTGTCTATGTCGGTTAACGGATCGACTCCGAGCAGCACGAACGTCGGTTCAATCGCTTCGTTCGTCAGCGCCTGGAGCAGCGGCTTTCCGAGCGGTTTCTTCAGCACGCCCTTCTCGCGCAATTGTTTGACGTCGAGAGTGACGACGGCGGCAGTGTCGTGCGGCAGGTAGTTGTCGAGAGCGCCGGGAGGAAAGGCGTCGAAGACCGACGAGCGAAAGGGAGGCAAGCCGAGGAACCATAACAAGCCGAGCGTCAGCGCCGCGGCGGCGACCAGGACGAAACCCACGCAGAGACTGCGAGCCACTGCCGAGTGGCCACGCCACATGGGGAAGATTATCGGCATTTTCGGCACCCGACGGGTTCGTTTACGTTTCGCGCGATCAGGGTTCGCAAAACGTAAACGAACCCAACGGATCACTTCTTCTTCCGCACCTGCTCGAAGAGGAACGTGCCTTTCTTGTTGCTCACGACGATATCCGGCAGCTTGTCGCCGTTGACGTCCGCGACGACGAACTGCGTGCCGATGCCGGAGTCGTCGTCGATCTCGTGCGGTGTGAACGAAGTGACGCCGTCGGTCTTCTTCGCCTCGAACCAGTAGAGCATCGCCGGCGCGCTGGGGTCCGCGTCACCCTTCGGGCCGTGCGCCACCAGCGCTTGCCGGTCACCAGGTCTTTCAGGCCGTCGCCATTGATGTCGACGAAGTGCAGGGCGTGCGTCTGCGAAACGAGCTTCGGGAACAGGTCCACCTTGACGAAGGCCGGATCGTCCTTCCCGGGCACCTGGTGGTACGCCCAGATGCCATAGCCGTGGGCCGAGCTGCTGACGACGTCGGCCTTGCCGTCGCCGTCGCAGGTCGTAAGTGAACATGTCGGCACAGGCGGCGCCGAGGTTGGCGGGGTGGAACTTCCACGGCGTCTTGCCGTCGGCCTTCTCCGGCTGCTCCCACCAGCCCTGCGTGCAGATCACGTCGAGCCGGCCGTCGCCGTTGATGTCGCCGACGCCGAGGCCATGAGCGAACCGCTTGGTGCCGGGCGCCGCCTTCTCCGGATCGCTGATCGGGTGAATCTCCCACGGCTGCGTCGGGTCCTGCGCCGGGCGTGAGATAGACCATCTGCTTTTCCAGGTAGCCCATAACGAGGACGCGCTTGCCGGTGCCGAACAGGTCGACGTACTGCGGCGTCTCGTTGCAGGCGCTCTTGCAGATCACGTGCTTCTTCCAGTGGCCGTCCTTGCCCTTGGGGTTCTCGAACCAGTAGCACGGCGTACCGGGGAAGCCGATCACGATCAGGTCCGGCTAGCCGTCGCCGTTGAGGTCCTCGGCCCAGCAGGCGAAGCTGTGGCTGTAGAGTTCTGCTCACCGTTGGTGTAATCCTTCGACGGCCTGATCTCGTGCATCTTCCAGTCCGGCGCCTCGTACCAGACTTCGCCGTTGAGGATGTCGATCTTGCCGTCGCGGTTGACGTCCGCGACGGCGACGCCCTCGGAGCGGAACGCCTTGTCGAGGACCGTCTTCTTCCAGGTGACGCCGGTGCCGTCGTCGGCCTTCTTGATCTCGTCGGCAGCGGGAACGAACGCCAGCGAGCAGGCGAACGGGAGCAATGGAGAGAGAAGCCAGATACGGAAACGCATGAGAGGACCTCGTTCGGGGTAGGTGTCAATCACCGTGGCGATTATCGCCCGTGCGCGGCCGCACTGCAACGGTCGAAAGGGAAAATCGCGCTTTCGCCGTTTGCGGCTGGGTAGTACAGCACTGCTCCCCTCTCCCCGGTACTCCGGGGAGAGGGGTCGGGGGTGAGGGGAGGAGAACCAGAATATTGCTCTGCGGCTCGCCCCTCACCCCCGACCCCTCTCCCCGGAGTACCGGGGAGAGGGGAGAAATGGCTGTTAGGAACTTAACAAATCCGCGGCAACGGCGCTCCGCTCGGTTCATCGAGGAATCGTAGCGCCCCCAGTGAACCACGGATCAGGACCTCGCCCTTGCCATCAACCACCACGCCGATCGCGGCTGCGTTCTTCCCGAGCGCGTGCCTCTTGAGTAGTGACAGCGCGTTGTCAGCGACAGGCGCAGACACGACGGCGACGAGCTTGCCCTCGTTGGCGACGTGCAGTGGATCGAGGCCGAGCAGCTCGCACGCGCCGCGCACTGCCGGGGCGATCGGCAGATCGGCCTCGTTCAGCACCACTCCACACGGCGCCGCCTCAGTCAGCTCGTGCAGCACCGCCGCCACTCCACCGCGTGTCGGATCGCGCAGGAAATGCACGTCGGCTCCCAGAGCGAGCAATTCTCCGACCAGATTGTGCAGCGGAGCGGTGTCGCTGACCAGCCCGTCGCCAAGCTCCAATCCTTCGCGCGCAGCCAGCACTGCCAACCCGTGATCGCCGAGCGTTCCACTGACGAGAACATGGTCGCCGACGCGAATCCGATGCGGACCGAGATCCACTCCGGGACGCAAACGGCCGAGGGCGGACGTGTGCAGAGAAGAGCCGATCGGCCGCACCGCGCGGCACCACCTTGGTGTCGCCGGTCACGATAACGACGCCGCACTCCCGGGCCGCTGCGGCGACGCTCCGCACCACGCGCCGCAGGATCTCGAGTTCCAGCCCTTCTTCGATGATGAAACCGAGCGTCAGGTAGAGTGGTTCGGCGCCGCAGACCGCCAGGTCATTGACGGCGCCATGAACGGCCAACTTACCGACGTCGCCGCCGGGGAAGAACAAGGGACTCACCACGCTGCCGTCCGTCGTCAACACCAAGCGGCCTTCGATCGGCGGCAAGAGCGCACCGTCGCCCGAGCTGCCGCAGGATTGGGTTGTCGAGGACCGGCAGCAGTTCCTCGCGGATGAGACGGCGGGTCAAGCGCGCCACCCTCGCCGTGCGCCAGCAGAATGCGCTCGCCCGGCGGCAGCGGCACTGGACAGGACGATGTAAACGAATCGGAGCCGTGCGGGTTCATGGTGGCAGTGTCAACGGGTTGTCAACGCGAGGGGCGTTCGACCGGTATTTGAAATACGCCGCACATGCGCCCTCGGAGGAAACCATCGGTGCTCCCAAGGGGTGTTCCGGTGTGCAGCGTGTACCGAACGCTGGGCATCCATCGGGCCGCAATCGACCTTGCAGCACCTCGCCGGCACGACACTCAGCCGGTTCGGCGGTGCGGATCGAGGTTACCGAGAACCGTTCCTCGGCGTCATAATCACGATAGGCCGGCGTCAACCGCAAGCCACTCCGCGGCAAGATGCCGAGGCCGCGCCAGGCGCGATCGGCAACCTCGTACACTTCGGCAACGACCGTCTGAGCGTGGACGTTGCCGCTGCGGCTCACGGCACGGGCGTACTGATTTTCAACCTCGTACCGGCCGGCTTCCAGCTGGCGGACCGCCATCAAGATGCCTTCGAGCAGATCGACCGGCTCGAACCCCGTGACGACGATGGGAACCGAAAAGCGACTTGCGAGATCGTAATACTCCTCAAACCCCATGACCGTGCAGACGTGCCCGGCAGCGAGAAACGCCTGAACGCGGTTGCCGGAGGATGAGAGGATCGCCTCCATCGCGGGCGGTACAAGGACGTGCGCGACGAGGAGTGAGAAATTGGTCAGCCCCAAGCGCTTCGCCTGCCACGCCGCCAGGGCGGTCGCCGGCGTCGTCGTCTCGAAGCCAACCGCGAAGAACACGACCTGTCGCGTCGGGTTTTCACGAGCCAACTTGACCGCATCGAGAGGCGAATAGATAGCCCGCACGTCGCCACTCGCCGCCCGCACTTGCAGCAGGTCGGTCGCGGAACCCGGCACGCGCAGCATGTCGCCGAAGGAGCAGAATATCACCTCGGGCCGCGCGGCGATGGCCAGAGCGCGATCGATCTGTTCCAGCGGCGTGACGCACACCGGGCAACCGGGGCCGTGGACCAGTTCCAGCCGTTCGGGGACCAGTCGGTCGATCCCGCTGCGGATCAGCGTGTGCGTCTGTCCGCCGCAGACTTCCATGAGCGTCCAGGGCCGCGTCACCTCCCGACGCAGAGAGCGCAGCAACGACTCGGCCAATCGCGGATCGCGGTATTCGTCGAGGTGCTTCACGTCCCGGTTTCCTCCAACTCACCCAGCGCGCGGAGGTCTTCCAGCAGACGCACGGCTTCCACCGCATCCAGCCGTGTGATGGCGATCCCGGCGTGGACGAGAACGTAATCCCCCGGAACGGCGTCGGGGACGCATTCAACACAGACGCGCCGCCGTAACCCGTCGAATTCGACCACGGCAAAAGCGAGTCCGTCCATCGGAGCCTGCCGCTCGACCAAAAGCCCCGGCACCGCGAGACACATGAGGTTCGCTCCTTGTCCTGCCCGCGTCACACCCTGTTCGCCCTGTCCGCGGATCACCGCAGCGCGTCCACCAAAAATTCGGGTCTTGTGGTAAACTCCCCTTCTCCGCTATCATCGTCGGTCGCGGAACCTCGCCACCGGAGGACCGATTGATGGCACCCACTCCCCCCAGCACACGAAGCGCCACGGAATGGACGGCAATACTCGACCGCATCCAGGCGGACTTGACCCGATCGTTGGAGCAGACTCCCGAACCGGCACCTTTGCCGCCATTTGACCCAAAGGCCACCCATAGCGCCCCAGTAGCCGAACTTGATCGTCGCATGGATGCGCTCCAGGGGTCGCTGGATCGGGCCGAACAGTTTGCGGCCGAGACGGACGCGCTGCTCCACGCGGAAACCGCGACGCTGCGGCAATGGAACGAAACGATCAAACAAGTGCGGGAAAAGCTGGCGAACTGGGTAGCCTCCGCGGCATGACAGTGCCTCACCTCCGCCGAGTACCGTGATTGGTGGAACTCAGATCCCGCCCGCCGCATCGCGCGCCTCACTCACCGCCGGCGTCGTCTGGATGGCCCCCGGCAGCGCCTCGGAGCCAGGCACCAGGCGCGGACCGGGGCTGTGCTGCTCCATGAATTGACGCAGTTCCGCGCCGTCCATCACTTCCTTTTCCATCAGCCGCAGGGCAACCGCCTCCAGAACCTGTCGCCGTTCCAGCAGGATCGTGCGGACCGCGACGGTGGCATCGTCGATGATCTTGCGCACCTCCTCATCGATTTCGCGGGCCGTCTGCTCGCTGAAGACCCGGTCGCCTTCGGACATGCCGTTGCTCAGGAAACCGGGGCCGCTGCGTTCCTGGAAACTGATGCGTCCCAGCCGGCTCATGCCGAACGCCTTCACCATACTTCGCGCGATCTCGCTGGCCTTCTCCAGGTCGCTCGTCGCCCCGTTCGACACCTCGCGGAAGACCAGTTCCTCGGCCAGGGTGCCGGCCAGGGCGACCTTGATGTTGCTCTCCAACTCGGATTGCGTGACGAGGTAGCGGTCCTCGTCGGGTCGCCGCAGCACGTAGCCGAGCGCCCCAACGCCGCGCGGGATGATCGAAATCTTGTGGACGGGATGCGTGTTCGGCAGCGAACAGGCGACGAGGGCGTGGCCGGCCTCGTGATAGGCGACGCGCTGTTTCTCGTCGGCGTTCATGATCCGGCTTTTGCGCTCCAGGCCGACGGCGCCGCGTTCAACGGCCTCGTCGAACTCGGCCATCGTCACCGTGGCCTTGCCGGCGCGGGCGGCCATGAGGGCGGCCTCGTTCACGAGGTTGGCCAGGTCAGCGCCGACGGCCCCGGGCGTCAAGGCGGCGACCCGGCGCAAGTCCACATCGGTGCCGAGGCGCACGTGGCGGACGTGGACTTTAAGAATGGCCTCGCGGCCGTTGATGTCCGGCCGATCCACGACCACCTGGCGATCGAAACGGCCGGCCCGCAGCAGCGCCGGGTCGAGCGTCTCGGGCCGATTCGTGGCGGCCATGATGATGACGCCGCGGTTCGTGTCGAAGCCGTCCATCTGGACAAGCAGCTGATTGAGCGTTTGCTCACGTTCGTCGTGGCCGCCGATCACCGCGCCGGCCCGCGTCTTACCCAGCGCGTCCAGCTCGTCGATGAAGATGATGCACGGCGCCTTGGCCTCGGCCTGGGCGAACAGGTCGCGCACCCGCGCCGCCCCTACCCCGACGAACATCTCGACGAAATCCGAGCCGGACAGGCTGAAAAACGGCGCCGACGCCTCGCCGGCCACCGCCTTCGCCAGCAGCGTCTTGCCGGTGCCGGGCGGCCCAACCAGCAGCACGCCCTTGGGAATCCGGCCGCCCAACGCCTGGTACTTCTCCGGCGTCCTCAGGAAGTCCACGACCTCGCGCAGCTCGGCCACCGCCTCGTCGATGCCGGCCACGTCCTGGAAGGTGATCTCCATGTCCTTCTCAACGACCAGCTTGGCGCGACTGCGGCCGAAGCTCAGGGCCGATCCGCCTCCCAGCCACCGGACCATGAGCAGCACCACCAGCAGGCCCAGACACAGGACAAGTACCATCGACATGATCGAATACAACCCCTTCAAAGCCCCCTCTTCCTCTTCACCCTGGAACCCCGGGCCGACGGCTTTGCGGAGCTGTTTGTACAGTTCGGTGTCGTCCTCCAGACCAATACGCATGACACGGAAGGGAGTTACTTCCCGCACCCTGACATTATCCTTGCCGTCGGAAACGGGGTCGGTGACGACGATCTCGCCGCGGATGTCGGATCGGCCGACCCTGACCCTTTGCAACGCGACGTTGGGATCGGGACCGGCGGCGTTGAGGATTTGCGTCAATTCGCCGTACTTCAGCGTAACGTAAGCCGGCTCGCGGTTCGACAACCACCAAACGAGAGAGCCGAGCAGGAGAATGACGAGGATCAGCGGGCCGCCAGGGATAAGAGGGCGATTACGTTCCTTGTTGCGTTTGGGTGGCACGAGAACCTCCAAAGCATCACGGCAGACTGTTGGGGCGTCCGCCGGACGGGAATTCGTTACTCTGACCGGTAAGGTTGACCCTTCTCGAACGATTGACGGCGGTACTCCAGATCCTGCGCCAGTTCCGGCTGATAAGCGATGGACACCTGCCGGAGGAGTTTATCGACGACGGCAATCGCTTCGGCAAATCGACCGGCGCCGGCGAGCGCATCCGTCCGAAGGATTTGAACGCCCATATCCTCGGGATGATGGCGAAGCACTTCCACAAAGCAATCATCGGCTTTCGCGTAGAACTTCTGGACGAGGCACGTTCTGCCTAGATTATACCACGCCTTGACCTTGACCACATCGGCGTCGCCGTCGAGAGCGGCCTGAAAGTTCTTCGCTGCCTCTGCCAGGAGTCGATCGGATTCCGGGTGTGCCGCGCGCGGTGCCAGATAATCCAATCGAATCACGCCGAGACTTAGTTGAACGTCGGGTAGGTTGCGGTCGATGCCGAGAGCGGTCTGATAATCCTCGACCGCACGCTCCAACAGGCTCGATTCGGCAGGCTTCCGAGTATACCGCTCGAACAGCGTGTTGCCTCGATGCCGATATCCGCGCACTTCGTTCGGCCGCAGTTTGACATAGGCGTCATACTGCTGGAATGCGTCGAGGAACCGCTTTTCTTGCCACAGCGCTTCTCCATAATTATTGAGCGCCCGTGCGTTGTCCGTCGTCACCCGCAGCGTCTGCTCCCAGATGGTGAAGCTGTCCCGCCAGTAACCGATTTGCCTCCACGTCAATAGGACGCAGGCGAGCAGTACAGCACCCGTAACGACGGCAGCCAGGCGCGGCGCATGGGCGCGCTGGATCAGGTCGGCGACGCTCCAGACCAGGGCGAGGAACAAGCCGATGTGGGCCACGTAGGTGTAACGGTCGGCGGCGCTTCCTCGCGGAATTGCACCAGCCCGATCAACGGCACCAATGTTCCGACAAACCAGAACCAGCCGACGAACAAATAAGGTCTCGAACGGACCGTGGCGATCGCCAGTGCCGACAACACGAGGAGGAGTAGTGCCGCCCCCAACACCATCCAGGTACCGAGCGAATCTCCGGGGTGCGGGTAAACGAGGGCGAGGTCCGTGGGGACGAAGGTTTGCCGTAGATACTCTGCATAACTGACCACCGCGTTACTCGTCCGGATAGCCAGCGAATGACGTGTACCGATTTCCAGTACCCCCGCACCGCGATGCAGTAGCAGAGCGACAACGCCGGCGGCGACGACCAGGAGAAGTAAGGGAATCTTCTCGACAACAAGCCGGCGCCAGGAAACACCGGCGGCCAGGCGGCGTAACGGCCAGCAATCGAGCAACAGCAACAAAAAGGGAAAAGTGAGCCAAATCGGCTTGGCCAGGAAACTCAGAGCGAGAAATACTGTCACCGCGGCGAGGCGGCCCACGCACGGTTTGTCGGCGTACCACACGTAAGCGCGCAGGGCGAGTAAACCGAAGAAGGTGCTGAGCAGGTCCGTCCGATCGCCGACCCAGGCCACTGCCTCGACGTGCATCGGGTGCAGCGCGAACAGGGCAGCAACGACGGCACTCCGGCCGACTGATCCCGCCAGCACCCGCAGACAGCGAAACACCAGCAGCGTGTTGGCAAGGTGCAGCAGCAAGTTCGTGAGATGGTAGCCCCACGGTTCCAGGCGGTACAGATCGTGGTCCATCAACAGCGACATCAGCGTGAGCGGGTGCCAGTTCGCCGACACCACCTTGGTCCACGCCCAGTGCAACCCCGGTCCGCTCAGCCCGAGTTGCAGCTTCGGTTGATTCGTGACGTAGACGTCGTCGTCGAAGTTGATAAAGCCGCACTTCAGCACGGGGAGATATGTCAAAAAAGTGACGAGTAGCAGACTTGCAGCGAGCAGCCACTCCGCACGGATCGCGCGCTGCGTGACGATCGGCGCGGCGGCCGCCTTCTGATCGTCACCCGTGGCGGAGGTGGGTTTCCGGCGTCGTGTCATGACGTCTTGGGTTCCGTCACTCGTCTTTCTGAGCCAGGATCTCGAAAGCCGTCCGCAGACTGCGGTGGCTCTCGAAAAAGCGCTGGGCCAGGCTGTCCATCAGGGAGAGCAGCGAGAACAGCTCGTTGATGCGCCGGCGTCGATCTTCAGTCTCGGACCGGGCGGCGGCGGCACCGAGGACTTCCGGGGACAGGCTCTCACGGCACTCGCGCAGCGTGTTCAGGATCGGATCGATCTCGCGCCGTTTGCGCTGAGCGGCGACGAGCGTGAACATCTCCCAAACGTCGGCCAGCGATTCGTAGTAGTCGCGCCGGTCGCCGCGCTTGTGGACGCGGCGCACCAGCCCCCATTCGACCAGTTTCGCCAGGTTCATCGAGACGTTGCCGCGCGAGATGCCCAATCGTTCCATGATGTCGTCCATCGACAGGGCAGCCCCCGTGATGTAGAGCAGACCGTGGACCTCGGCCATCGTCGGGCTGATGCCCCACAACGCCGACATGCGCCGCCAGAGCCCCACGAACGTCTGTTCGACGCCGTCGAGCACCTGGCGCTGGTCCGCACGACTCGCGGTCATGGGTCTTCTCCCTTGCTGAATACGATGCTGTATCGTACCGGCGCCGGAACGATGGTGCAAGGGAGGCGGAGACAGGGTGAGTACTGATTACGGAGTACTCCGTAATCAGTACCCGGTACGCAGTACCCGGTACTCAGTACCCGGTACTCAGTACTCAGTACTCGGTACTCAGTACCGGGTGGAACCGCCACGAAACGACAACTGCGAGCAAATCGCATCACACCGTCATCTCCAGCCCGAACAGCGTGAGATCGTCCGGCTGGGCCACTCCGCCGAACAGGTCGCGGGCCACTTGCTCCACGAACGCCGACACCGGCAACTGCGCGGTGCCGGGCGGCGCAGGCCACCAGACTGTCGGTCCCCGGCGGGTTGCCGTCGAACGTGGCGTTGTCGATGCCGTCGGTGTAGACCAGCAGCTTGTCGCCCGGCTTCAGCGTGTGCGCCTGGGCAGGGAACTGGGCGTCCACGACACCGAGCAGCAGCCCCTCCTGCCGCCACAGATGCGGTTCGCCGCCGGCCGGGATGTAGAGCGGATAGGGATGGCCGGCGCGGGCGATGCTCATCACACCTTCCTTGTGGTTGAACAGCCCGTAGACCATCGTGATGAAGGGACTCTCGGAGAGATGCTGGTCGATCAGGTCCTTGTTCAGCCGGGCCAGCACCTCGTCCGGTGGGACGAGACGATATTGTTGACCGAAGACTTCCTTCGCCCGCACTCCCTTCTTGACGAAGATGGTGAGCAGGCTGGCGGGAACGCCGTGGCCCATCGCGTCGGCGACGTAGAAGCCGACGTGGTTCTCGTCGAGGCGGAACACGTCGTAGAAGTCGCCGCCGACCCGGCCACAGAGCAGGTAATGCACGGCAAAGCGGCTGTGCGGGATCTGCGGCAGCGTCTGCGGCAGGAAGCTCGCTTGTAGCCGCTGAGCCAGCTCCAGTTCCTGATCGATCTGCTGATACGCCTCTTGCAGTCGTTTATTGACCCGGTGCAATTCGAGAGTGCGTTCGGCAAGGCGGTCGTGCGTATCCTTCAGGCGGAGGAAGGCGCGGGCCTGCGCCAGCAGCTCCTCGGCAGCGAAGGGACGAAGCAGGTAGGTATCGGCTCCGGCCTCGAAGGTGGCGAGGCGGGCTCCGGGACCGGGATCGTCGGCGATGAACAGGATGGGTACAAACGCTTCGTCGAGGCCGGTCCGGAAGCGGCGACAGAGATCGAGCGACTCGACGACACTGCGGCCGCCTTCCAGGACGATCAGATGATAGGAGGCAAGGTTCTCGGGGTCGCGCGATCCGAAAAGATGGCCGCCAAGGTGGTCGCTGACGGGGGCCAGTTGCCGGCGGAGTTCGAGGAGGCCGTCCGGTTGAGCGGCACAGATGAGGATGCGCGGCGTTCCGTTTGCGAGCATGATCCTCACCCCGTCGGCTTTACTCGCCTGAGGCGAGAAAACTCTCGATACTTCCGCTGGAAAAACCGGTTCTCCGGCTCATTAGCCGCCGCGGCCCTGAAGTGCGCATCCGCCCCTTGTGGATCTTCCAGATCATCCAAGCACAGCGCCAAGTAGAGGTGTCCCCAAGCATCATCTGGGGTAAGGCTGACGCATGTTTCGAGTGCCTTCTTTGCTGACTGTGCGCCACCCTCGGCATAGTACGTCAAACCGAGCTCTCGGAAGCCGACGGAGTATCGGTCATCCAGTTCCACGGCTTTCTCGAACGCGCTTATCGCCTCTTGGTTCTGCTTCTTGTGGCGGTAGGCGAGTCCCAAATTCAAGTATGCCTCGGCAAAGGACGGATCGAGTGCGATTGCCCGACGGCAGTACTCGACAGCCAGGTCATGCCTCTCCGTTTCCATCATTACGTCTGCAAGAAATACCAGATACTGAGGGCTTTCCTTCAAAGCCAGCCTTTTCCGGATTGCTTGCTCCGCTTGCGGCCACTCTCGTTGCTCCAGGTACGCCCTTCCGAGACAGCCCAAGGCGGGGGACGTTTTCGGGGTCCAGTTGGAGTGCTTGCTGAAACTCATGTACAGCCTGTTGATATTCGCGCAATTCGCTGAGCGCGCGACCAAGCTGCCAATGAAAGAGCGGCTCGTTCGGTTCCTCGCCGACCAACTCGCGCAATATGGGCACGGCCTTCTGCGGATGGTTGTCCTTCAAGGCCAGAGTGGCTTGCTCGTATTTCTTCTCGAGGATTTCCCACGCTGCCATAATGACCCCTCTACTCCTCAGGCGGCTGGTTCTGTCGAAGTTTGCGCTGCCGGAGGTCATCCAATGCCTCATTGCCGAGTTGATCCAGTTCTTGCTCGTCCCTTTGTTTTGATTTCTCAATACTGTCAATGATACCGCGCGCTGTTGCGCGATTCGCTGTGCCTTCTGTATCTCCTCGAACTGCTGTCCCGGCTCCTTCTTGTCGTAATCCTTTTCCTCGCCATACCACGGCGCCTTCTGAACCGGCGTCCTGTTATCCATTTGTTGAGCCGGTTGTTACGATAATTATACCAACTGTACGCCTCGAGTGTTTTGCTGCTCTTGTCTGGGAACGTCCGGCAGGAGAACGGGCACTCGAGTCCGGCGAAGAACTGTTAACTCTTCGCCGGACCCGACTGCCGGAGGATGCAGTGAAGTATTTCCGGCGGGTTGATGCGGCTGACAGGCCGGTTATTTCGCCTCACGCTGTCCTTTTTTCCGATTAACGCGCGGCTGATGCGGCGGCGCAACCGTCGCCGGACCGTCGTGCCGGACTTGCGGAGTGTCTGCGGCCGTCTCCCTGGCCGCGAACGGCAGCAGCACCGGTTCGTCGTCGGTTGTCAGCTGCTCGTCGTCCCGTCCGGTCTCCTGTTTCCGCCGCAGCTCGCGGTACTGGTACTCGTTCCAGAGCTGCCGGAAGCGCGGATCGCGCGGATTGCGGAACAGGGCGGTCCGCACTTCGGCCCGCGCCTCGTCCGGTTTGCCGAGATGCCGCAGACCCTTGACCAGCTTCGCCGTCACGGTGGGATCGTCGGGGGCCAGGGCGACCGCCTCGCGCAACCGCTCCAACCCTTCGTCGTGACGGCCGAGGCGGATCGCCAGCAGGCCGAAATCGACGAGACACGGCACACTCGTGGCGTCCAGCGCCAGCGATCGGCGGTAGTGCTGGGCGGCGCGTTCCAGATTGCCGCGATCCTCGGCCTGACAGGCAAGACCCATCAAGTGGTGATAACGGGCCTCATCGGGACGGTGGCGCAGGGCCGCGGTCAGATGGCGGCGGGCCCGCACGAACTTGCGGCGCTTGATGTGCAGCTCGCCGAGCCGGGCCTGAGTTTCCTCGGCAACTTCCGCCGGCACTTCGCGGAAATCGCTGAGCCGCTTCAACACGGTCAGCGCATCGTGGTTCCGTCCCATTTCCTGATAACGCCGGCCGGTTTCCAGCAGGTGATCGCAGAGATTGATCGTGATTTGCATCGGTGCTGCCTCCATGCAGCGGGGTAGCTCGCCCATCACCCCACGCTCCTGAGAGAGAGGTGGGCGAGGAATCGCAAGGGGCCATCATACCAGCGCGTCGTTTCCGGGCAAGACAACCCCGACGGAATCGAATGCCGGTCGAATCGCCCCTGCTCCCCAGAGTGCCGAGAGCGCCGGGATTGACGGCCGCAGACGCGGCTTGCGGCCGCCCATCTCGCCCTTTATAATTCAGCCGCTTAGTCAGAGGCGCGGTGATACCCTCGATCGGGGGAGGGACGATGACCTACGAGGCGATCCCCTGGAACCTGACCATCGCCAGCGACCTGCGTTTGCTGTCGCTGACGCGGGCCTTCGTCGAGGGCGTCTGCCTGGTAGCCGGTTTCGACGAAAACTTTACGCACGCCGTCGTTCTCGCCACCGATGAGGCGACCAACAACGTCATGCGCCACGCCCATCAAGGCAATCCCGACGCCCCGATCCAGATCCAGTGCCGGCTGCTGCCCGACGGCATCGAGATCCGCCTGATCGACGAAGGCGAGCCGTTCGACCTTAACGCTGTACCTCACCTCGACCCAGCCGAGCTACGCATCGGCGGCCGAGGCGTCTTCCTGATGCGCCGCCTGATGGACGAACTCAGCTGCCATTCAAACGGCAACCGGGGCAACACCCTCCGCATGCTCAAGCGCTGTCGGCGCTGCCACTCTGCTTGACCAGTCTCCGCTATCAAAGCGCTGCGGCCCGTAGGACGGATTTCCAATCCGTCCGCTTAGTTGGACGGATTGGAAATCCGTCCTACATCCACATCTTTACAACTTCTCTGGACAGGCGCGTTCCGCTAGGATCGACGACATGGCTGACCCGACAACAGATAACCGCGAATTGGTGGCGAAGATCGCGCGGCTGGTGCAGGAGCGCGGCTGGAACATGGAGGAGTTCTCGCGCATTGCCCGACTGAACCGGCACACAGTCCGCACGATCCTGGCGCAGGAGAGTTCGCGCAAGCTGCACAACGCCACGGTCGGCGCCTGTTCCCGCGCTCTTGGCCTCTCGGTCAACGAGTTGCGGACGCTGCCGCTGGAACGCCTGTTGCCGCGCATGAACGACAACCATCCGACGCACGGCGGCGAGGCATTGCGCAAGCTGTACGATCAAGCGTGGCAGCCGGAATTGGTCGCCTGGCTGGAACGGAATGCCGAGCGCGCCCGGCAGCTGACGCCGGAAGAAGTGGAGGAGATCCTGACGCTGCAAGGACCGGACGGCCCGCTGTCGGCCTACGGCGCCGATGCGTTCGTCGGCCGGCTGCGAGCGCCGGCGGAAACTCGTTCGCCAGGTTGTCGCCGTCGCCGCGACGGAGTTCCTCGACCTGCTGGAGCAGTTCGTCGGCCTGCTGCACGAGAAGATCCAACCGTCGAAGTGAATCCGTCTGCAAGCCCACCTGAAAACGCACGGAAAAAGCGGTTCGTCAAAACTGTCCCCGTGGACATCGCCACGTATGTCTGTTTCAATGATTACAATCGTCGGCGTCATCGCCCGTATCGGCTAACCCCTGGAAGATTCGATGCCCATCGGTCGCGCTCTTCGTCTGGTCACCGGCGACGGCATCACACGCCGCGAATGGCTGCGCCTCGGCGGGTTGTTCGGCCTCGGCCTTACCTTGCCGAACCGTGCGCAATCCGCCGGCACGACGTTCCCCGGCTTCGGCAAGGCGAAGTCGGTCCTGCTGGTCTTCACCAGCGGCGGCCAAAGTCAACTCGACATGTGGGACCCCAAACCCGACGCTCCCGAAGAGGTTCGCGGGGCCTTCCGTCCGATCCGCAGCGCCGTTCCCGGTGTGCTTCTCTGCGAACATTTGCCGCGCCTCGCCCGCCTCACCGATCGCTTCACGATCGTCCGCAGCGCCACGCACGACGACCTCGATCACGGCTCGGCGTCCTACGCGGCGCTGACCGGGCATATGCACCCCAGGAAATCCTCGAATCCGCCTCCTTCTCCTAATGATCTGCCGACCTACGGCGCCGTCCTGCAACGGGTCCGGCCGACGAACCGCTTTCCCTACTCCGCCGTCCATGTCAATGGGCCGGCGTTGGTGCCCGTGATCGTGGCGCCGGGGCAGGCCGGCGGCGTCCTCGGCCACGCCTTCGACCCACTCGTGATCGGCGATGTGAGCCGCGAGTCCGTCGCCCTGCACGGCCTCGACCCCATGCCCGACCTGCCGCCCATGCGCCTCGACGACCGCCGTTCGTTGCGCCAATCGCTCGACGCCTACCGGAGCGGTCTGGAGCGCGATCGCGCCCTGCTCGACCTCGATGGCCACTATCGTCACGCTTACGAGTTGCTGTCGGCGCCGCAGACCCGTCGGGCGTTCGATCTGGATCGGGAACCGGGTGTAGTGCGCGACCGATATGGCCGGCACCGTTCCGGCCAGGCGTGTCTTCTCGGTCGCCGGCTGATCGAGGCGGGCGTGCCGCTGGTCACGGTGGTCTGGAACCATACGAACCGCGGCCAGGACCTGACGCCGGAGGATCCCGACAGCCACGGCTGGGACACGCACAACGACATTTTCGAGGTCCTCAAGGGATCGTTGCTGCCGCGCTTCGACGACAGTTTCTCGGCCCTGTTGCTGGACCTGGAGCAGCGCGGCTTGCTGGAGACGACTTTGGTGGTGTGCATGGGCGAGTTCGGCCGGGCGCCGCAGGTCGCCCTGGAAGCGAAGTTCGCCGGTTCGACACCCGGCCGCAAACACTGGGCCGCGGTCTACTCCCTGGTGATGGCCGGTGCGGGCGTCGCGCGCGGCGCGGTGTATGGGGCGAGCGATAAGATCGGTGGATATCCGAAGAGTAATCCGTGTACACCCGGCGACATCGCCGCCACGCTGTTCGCCGCGCTCGGCATTGATCCAGGCGGCCACTACCTCGACTCGACCGATCGGCCCTATCCGATCGCTACGGGCAAGCCGATCACAGGGTTGTACCGCTGAAACCATTCCGAACCGCTAATACTGAGCCAACATCGGTTACTGTCCCCACGTGCGAAAGGGCATGGTTCAAACGGGGTAGAGGAAGGGTAACGCCGTGGTAGGAGAGATTTGTAATCCGTCCGCCACCACTCGGACGGATTGCAAATCCGTCCTACTACGGTGTCACCCGCCTTTGAACCATGCCGAGAAAAGCCATCGCTCAAGGTTGAAGCGAACCCGCCGCCGCCGAGCGTGTCTGAATCGGTGAGGCCCGTCGAAACGAATTCCGGAAGGGCAAGCCGATGGGCGACGGCAGCCGCCTCGAAAGCGGTCGAGGCTGCGCAAGCAGTCCTTGAGGGTTCAACTCCCTCTCCTTCCGCTCGCGGACCCGCTCGGGGATACGCTAACCGGTAGGCGAATCGGCTTTGAACCGATCGATGAAGGTTCGATTCCTTCTCCCCGAACTATCCCGCCGATCCGCGTTCACTCACCTTGTCACCCTTCTCGACGACCGCTACAGTGTGATAGCCTCGCCTCCCCCGGTGGCGAAATGGCAAACGCTGGCGACTTAAAATCGCCTGCCGCAAGGCTTGTGGGTTCGATTCCCACCCGGGGGATTCGCAGTTTTCTCGCATTTTTCTGGCGTTTTCGCTTGGGAACCCGCCGCCGCTTCCGTCTCGGCGCGAACGTGACGCCCCCATCCTGTATGGTTTTGTCGAGAAAGGCGGGAGGAGACGTAACTTCCGACGGATGCACTACCTTTCACGGCATGAGTGGTGGACGCGACGGTTCCGAGTGCTCGGGCAGGGTGAGGTTGTCCTGGTCCGTCCCCAGGTTCCACACCCTGATCGTCTGGTCCCCACTCCCGGAGACCAGCCGTTTGCCGTCCTTGCTCAACGCCAGGCTGCTGACAAACCTGGTGTTTCCGTGCAGCGTGAGGACGTCCTTGCCGGTTTCCAGGTCCCAAAGCTTGATCGTCATATCATGACTCCCCGAAAAGAGCCGCTTGCCGTCCACGCTCAGCGCCAGGTCGCTCACAACATCCGTATGGCCGCGTAGGGTGAGGGTGTCCTGGCCGGTCTCCAGATTCCACACTTTGATAGTGTGGTCCCTACTTCCCGAGAACAGACGTTTGCCGTCTCCACTCAACGTCAGGCTGGTCACCATATCGGTGTGTCCGCGCAGGGTAAGGGTGTCCTGGCCCGTCTCCAGGTCCCACACTTTGATGGTGTGGTCCCCACTCCCCGAAAACAGCTGCTTGCCGTCGCTGCTCAACGCCAGGCTGCCGACCGCCCCGGTATGTCCGCGCAGGGTGCGGGTTTCCTTGCCGGTCTGGAGGTTCCACACCTTGATGGTCTGGTCATCACTTCCCGAATACAGCCGTTTGGCGTCCAAGCTCAACGCCAGGCTGAATACACAAGCCGTATGCCCGCGCAGGGTGATTGTTTCCTTCCCCGCCTCCAGGTCCCACACCTTGATCTCACCAGTCTCACTTGTGGAGTCATAACTCCCCGAGAAGAGGCGCTTGCCGTCAGCGCTCAACGCCAGGCTCAACCCCAGGCTGAGAACAGGAGCCTTACGCCCGCGCAGGGTGAGAGGCTCCTTGCCCGTCTCCAGGTTCCACACCTTGATGGTCCCGTCCCCAAAACTCCCCGAGACTAGCTGATTGCCGTCAGCGCTCAACGCCAGGCTGAGGACTGAATCGGTGTGTCCGCGCAGGGTGATAGTTTCTTTGCCCGCCTCCAGGTCCCAGACCGTGATGGTATTGTCATTACTCCCCGAAAACAGCCGTTTGCCGTCCACGCTCAACGCCAGGCTGCAAACAAACCCGGCATCCTGTCCGCTCAGGGTGCGCCGTTCCTTGCCCGTCTTGAGATCCCACTCCTTGATTGTCCGGTCCCACCAACCCACCGAGAATAGCCGCTGGCCGTCCACGCTCAATGCGAGGCACCTAACAGCAGAGGAGTGTCCACCCAGGGTGAGGGTGGCCTTGCCCGTCGGGAGGGTCCCACACCTCGATGGTGCGGACCCCACCCGAGACGAGCCGCTGGCCGTCCGACGACAACGCCAGGCTGTAAACAGCACCCGCACGCCCGCGCAGGGTAGTTGATTCCTTACCGGCCCCAGGTCCCACACTTTGATCGTCTGGTCCCCACTGCCCGAGACCAGCCGCTTGCCGTCCGACGACAAGGCCAGGCTGCTGACCTTATCGGTGTGTCCGCGCAGAGTAAGGAGTTCCTCGCCCATCCCTGGGTTCCACACCTTGATCGTGTGGTCCCCACTCCCTGAGACAAGCCGCTTACCATCCGACGAGAGCGCCACGCTGCTGACACCCTGGGTGTGTCCGCGCAGGGTGAGGGATGCTTTGCCCGTCTTCAGGTTCCACACCTTGATCGTGTTGTCCATACTGCCCGAGACCAACCGCTGGCCGTCTGCCGAGAGCGCCAGGCTGCTGACATCCTTCGTGTGTCCGGAGAGGGTCCTGGCCTTGTGCTCCAGCTGGTTGACGAGATAGCCATATTCGAGGCCGCGCAAATCCTTGCGGCACTCATCCAGGGCCAGGCGGCAGTGTACCAGGTCGTGGTTCTGGAAATGCCGGTACGCTTCCTGAAATTGCATGTCGTACAGCAGACTCTCGGACCGTCGCAGCTGTTGAGCCTTCTGCTTCTCAGCCGCTTCGGCGCGCTGGCGTGCCTGGTCCGCCAGGTTGCGGTCGGCTACGGCTTGTTGGCGAGCCTGGTCCGTGTCCGTCAGGACAACGGCGGTTTTGTGAAAGGCCCAGGCAAAGGCAGCGCCGCCTGCGGCGGCGACCAGCAGCACCGTTGCCAGCAGCGCGGCGACCAGGGGACGCCGCCGCACCCATTTGAGAGTCCGCTCAAACGTGTTCACCGGCCGCGCCTGGATCGGCTCGCCCAGTTGAAAGCGCCGCAGATCCTCGGCCAACGCCAGCGCCGTGGCGTAGCGCTGAGCCGGTTCCTTGCGCAAACAGGCGAGGCAGATAGTCTCCAGGTCGCGCGGCACCTGGGCGTTGAGGTGCGTTGGCGGCACCGGTTCCTGGTGCAGTACTTGCAGGACCGTATCCACCGCCGTCGCCGCCTTGAACGGCGGCCGACCCGTCAGGCAGTCGTAGAGGATGGCACCCAGCGCGTAGATGTCGCAGGCCGCACTCAGCGCCTGGTTGTGGCCGCGGGCCTGCTCGGGGGCCATGTACGAGGGCGTGCCCATGACGGCCCCCGTGCTCGTCTGGCCGGGCACGTCCAGCTTCTTGGCCAGGCCGAAGTCGGCGATCTTCAGATCGAAATCCGAAATCCGAAATCCGAAATCCGAATTGGGCTCGATTGCGGTTTTCGGATTTCGAGTTTCGGATTTCGGACTTAACAGGACGTTGGCCGGCTTGAGGTCGCGGTGGATGATGTGCTTGACGTGGGCCGCCGCCATCGCGCGCGCCAGCGTTTCGAGCAACCGGGCGGCGTCGGCTGGCTTTTGCGGTTGGCCGGCCAGCTGCTGCTGCAGGGTGCCGCCGGCGCAGTACTCCAGGGCGAAGTACGGTAAGCCGGCGTGCTCGCCGATCATGTGGATCTGCACGATATTGGGATGCTGCAAGCCGGCCACCGCCTCGGCCTCAGCGCGAAAGCGCCGCATCTCGTCGGCGCTGGCGTAATCGCTGTGCAGGATCATCTTGAGCGCCACCAGGCGGTTGAGCAACAGTTCACGCGCCTTGTAGACGACACCCATGCCGCCGCGTCCCAGTTCTTCCAGGATTTCATAACCGGGCACGCGGATGTTTTGGTCCGCGCCGATGGACAGTGCGATCTTTGGGCCTGGGCCGCCCGTGACCAGACGGCTGATCCAGCTGGTACTGCCCCGACGCCGCCCGCACAAAAAAATTGCCCAGCACCGACTGGCAGATGTCCATCGAGTCCAAAGTGGAGCGCAGGCCGGCACTGCTGAGGCGGAAACGAATGGCGCGGCGAATCACCGGTTCGTAAAGGCGGACCAAATCCACGGCGGCTTGCTGGTCGCCCCTGCGGATCCGCGCTATCAGCTCAGCAAAAGCAGACTCGGACATGGGCCTGCTCCCTGACGATCTCAGGCTTGAGATGCCGGTCCAGCCTCAAGTGCCTGCAAGGAAGAAGAGTCGAATCGTGTCGCCGGCAACCGGATCGAGCGGCACTCGACCATTGTAACCCGCCCACACATGCTTACGGAAGTCATTTTGCGAAATGTCGGTCGGTCCGTGTCACGTCCGATTCGCCGTTTCGGAGTTGGTCGCCAGGGTGGCCAGCGACCACATGAGCGTCGTGGCCCCGACTCCGGCATTAGGAGGATCGGACCCCTGCCGGCTTGTCCGGCAGGTGAAGCAGTTCCGCGGCTAGAGCGGCGTAACTGAAACTTTGCGCTCGACCCCTGCCGGCTTGTCCGGCAGGTGAAGCAGTTCCGCGGCTAGAGCGGCGTAACCGAAACTTTGCGCTCGACCCCTGCCGGCTTGTCCGGCAGGTGAAGCTACTCGGTTAGCGGGCGAACTGCTTCACCTGCCGGACAAGCCGGCAGGGGTCGAGAAGGTCACGTTTTCGGCGTCCGGTTAGCGGGCGAACTGCTTCACCTGCCGGACAAGCCGGCAGGGGTCGAGAAGGTCACGTTTTCGGCGTCCGGTTAGCGGGCGAACTGCTTCACCTGCCGGACAAGCCGGCAGGGGTCGAGAAGGTCACGTTTTCGGCGTCCGGTTAGCGGGCGAACTGCTTCACCTGCCGGACAAGCCGGCAGGGGTCTTACGACCTCACCTTTACTGCTACAGTCTCGATTTTTTTCTTTTTTTGTCCGGTGGGCCTGCCGACCGCAATAGACCTTGTGAGCGCGATGACCAACCGACGTGACCAGCCGTCAGCAGCATCCCTGTCCAGGCGGTGCTACACGGCTCGCATTTACAGAGGTGTTCTCCGATGTTCGCAAAGCATTGGCTGAAGTCGCTGGCGGCGCGGTTGGCGCCGGATCGTCCGGCACGGCTCGGCTGGGTTGCCCGGCTGTTTCGTCCGTGCCTGGAACGGCTCGAAACCCGCTGCCTGCTGTCGGCGGGAATCAACGAGTTCACCCTGCCCACCTCCAGTGGCGCGCCTAGGGGAATCGTCACCGGTCCCGACGGCAACCTCTGGTTCACCGAGTTCAGCGGCGACAAGATCGGCCGCATCACTCCCACCGGGACCATCACCGAGTTCACCGTGCCCACGGCCAGCAGCAATCCTGCGGAGATCACGGCGGGCCCGGACGGCAACCTTTGGTTCACCGAGTTCAGCGGCGACAAGATCGGCCGCATCACACCCGCCGGAATCATCACCGAGTTCACCGTGCCCACGACCGGCAGCGAACCTTTTGGGATCACAGCGGGGCCGGACGGCAACCTCTGGTTTACCGAGGCAGGCGGCGACAAGATCGGCCGCATCACCACCTCCGGGACCATCACCGAGTTCACCGTGCCCACGGCCGGCTGCTTGCCTGAAGTGATCGTGGCTGGTCCGGACGGCAACCTCTGGTTCACGGAAACAGTCGGCGACAAGATCGGCCGCATCACGCCCGCCGGAGTCATCACCGAGTTCGCCGTGCCCACGGCCGGCAGCGAGCCTGTTGGGATCACGGCGGGCCCGGACGGCAACCTCTGGTTCACCGAGAATGTCGGCGACAAGATCGGCCGCATCACGCCCGCCGGAGTCATCACCGAGTTCACCGTGCCCACGGCCAACAGCACCCCTACTGAGATCACGGCGGGCCCGGACGGCAACCTCTGGTTCACCGAGGGGAATGGCGACAAGATCGGCCGCATCACCCCCGCCGGAGTCATCACCGAGTTCATCGTGCCCACGACCAACGGCACGCCTGCTGGGATCACGACGGGTCCGGACGGCAATCTCTGGTTCACCGAGGCAGGCGGCGACAAGATCGGCCGCATCACCACCGCCGGGGTCATCACCGAGTTCACTGTGCCCACGGCCAGCAGCAATCCCGAGGGGATCACGGCGGGCCCGGACGGCAACCTCTGGTTCGCCGAGCAAAACGGCGACAAGATCGGCCGCATTGCTACTGGCAGCACCATGGCCGGTACCGCCTTCAACTTCACGGTCACGGCACTGGACGCCTACAACAACACGGCCACCGGCTACACCGGGACCGTCCACTTCACCAGCAGCGACGGCCAGGCCGTCTTCGGCGCCAACAATGTCACCCTGAACAACGGCGTCGGCACTTTCAGCGTCACGCTCAAAACGGCCGGTAGCCAGACTCTCACCGCCACCGACACGACGACCAGCACGATCGTCGGCACCAGTACGGCGATAACGGTCCGACCCATCGCCGCCTCGCACTTCGCCGTCAGCGGCCCCATCGGCATCACCGCCGGCACGGCCTTCGGCGTCACCGTCACCGCCCTGGACCCCTACAACAACACGGTGACCGGCGACGACGGGTTCGTGCAAATCAGCAGCTCCGCCGCCTCGGCCACCTTGCCGGCGAACGCCGCGCTGACCCAGGGCGTCGGCACGTTCCCCGTGGTGCTGTTCACGGCCGGGAACGAAACCGTGACGGCCACCGCCGACACGGTCTCACCCGGTAGCCAGGGCACCAGCGGCAACATTGTCGTCAACCCAACCGCCGACCCGACGTTCACCGTCACCCCGGTCGGGCCGTTCACCGCCGGCACACCGATCACGTTCACGGTGACGGCGCACGACGAGTTCGGCAACACCGCCAAGTATTACAGCGGCACCGTCCACTTCACAAGCAGTGACGGCCAGGGCGTCGTCAGCGCCAACAACGTGACCCTGACCAACGGCACCGGCACCTTCACCGTTACCTACCTAACCACCGGCACTCGGACACTGACCGCCACCGACACGAACGTCAACGCCATTACCGGCACCAGCGCATCGCTCACCGTGAACCCTGGCGTCCCTTCCCAGCTCGTGTTTGCCACGCCGCCGAGCAGCACAGCGGCGGATGCCGCAATCAATCCGGCGGTGGTCGTACTGATCGAGGACCAGAACGGTAACCTGGAGAGCACCAGCAGCGCTCAGGTGACTCTGGGCATCGTCGGCGGCCCGGGCAGTTTCACGGCCGGCAGCACCGCCACGGTAACGGCCAGCGGCGGCATCGCTGCGTTCAGCAACCTGATCCTCACCACGGCCGGTGCCTACACCTTGAGCGAGAGCGCGACCGGCGGATTGACGGGCCTCAACTCCAGCGCGTTCAATGTCAACCTGGCGGTGACGGCGTTCACCGCGACCCCGACCGGTTTCACGGCCACGTTCAGTCAGCCGATCAACAACACCAGCAACGGCAACACCGCCCAGCTCAACCTCTACAACTCGTCGTCCTCCAACGACGGCGCCGCCGACGTGACCCTGGTGTCGAACACCACCGGCAAGTCCGTGACCGGCTCGCTGGTCATTTCTCCGAATAACCAGACGATCACGTTCATCAAAACGACGGAAGCGGGCACCAACGGCCTACCGCTGGCCAACACCTGGGGCCTGCTGCCTGCGGGCTCGTACACGGCCACTCTAGTCAGCGGCAGCCAGGCCTTCGAGACGACCGGCGGTCTGCTCCTGAACGGCGGGACCAACTACACGACGACATTCACGGTCAGCCCGCTGGCCGTGAACACAGTGGTGGTGACCGTCCCCGACTTCGCCCGCGGTCCGGACGCTACCGATCTCATCAACGTGCCCAACAACTCCAGCCCGGCGGTGGGCATTCCCATCGACCTGACGCTGCTGGCTCCGACACAGACGATCGCCTTCAGCAGCGGCGTCACGGGCGGCAGCTTCCGGTTGTCGTTCAACGGCTCGAGCACGGGCGCCATCACCTGGAGCAGCAACACGACCACGCTGGCGACCAACATCAAGAACGGACTGGCGGCGCTGGCGAACGTCGGCGGCACCGGCAACGTGACGGTCACGGGAACCGGGCCGTTCACCGTCACCTTCGCCGCCACTGTGGCCAATCCCGGCTTGATGACGGTGAGCGTCAACTCCCTGTCGCCGAGCGGTTCGACGATTACCATCACCGACCCCAACGCCCCGGCCAACGTGACGACCGCCACCTTCACGCTGGACTACAACGCCAACCTGCTGACCATCAGCGGCGGCACGGTAAACCCGAGCCTGAGCGGGGCGACGTTCACCGTGACCACGTCCGGGGTGGGCAGTGCCGCTCAGGCGACCATCGTCTTCCACAGTGCGGCGGGCGTGAACCTCGGGACGCTGGGTAGCGTGCTGCTCGGCGGTCTGACGGCCACGGTGCCGACCAACGCCCAGTACAAGTCATTGGACTTGCTCCACTTCGACCTGACGAGCGGCTCGAACAACACGATCGACGGTGGGACGGCGCCGGTTGTGACCAGCGACGGCTTACACGTGGTCGCCTACCCCGGTGATGCAACCGGCCTCGGCGGCTCCGCCTACACCAGTGCCGACTCGGTGGACATTGTGCGGGTGGCCGGCAAAGCGGACAGCGGCTTCGGCGCCTTCCCGATCGTGGACCCGGTCATCATCGCCAACCTCAGCGACAACGGCCTGATGAACGCAGGTGACGCCACCATCCTCAACCAGGAGTTCACCGGCGGCAGCCCGGCGCAGATACCACCGTATGCAGGCCCGGCGAGCAACAACCCGTCAGGCCCTGATCCGACAGTAAACATCCCGACCGACCTGAGTGCCGGCCTGGGAGGCATCGTCTCGGTGCCAGTGAACATCGACGACCCGGTGCCGGCCGTCAACGCGGGCATGACAGAGGCCACGCTGGCGCTGAACTACGACCCGGCGGTGCTGAGCGTGTCGGCCGCAGACGTCTCACTCGGGACGGTGCCGGTATCGGGGACCGGCTGGACGTTGCAAGTGGCCGTGAACCAGGTCACGGGCGAGTTGGGCATCACGCTGTTCAGCAGCACGCCGATCACCGACCCGGCAGGCGGCACCCTGGTAACGATCGCCTTCCACGTCAACGGGACCGCCAGCCCCGGCGAAACCGCGATCGACCTGGTGTCGGCGGTCAACCCGACCGGGTTCAACGTCATCTCGACGATGGTCGCCGATACTCGGGGCGCGTTCACGCTGAGTGCTGGGCCGACCGGAGGCGCGAACTCGGTGATCGGGATCGTGACGATTCTGACACCGGCGCCGGTCAGCGTAACCACACCCCCACCGATAGAAATGGCCGCCGTGCCTCCGCCGGAGCCGGCGGTGGAGGTGGTCGAGGCTCTGTTGCCGCCGACGCCGCCGATTCTACCGGTCGCCGCCGACCGCGCCGAGGAAGCGCTCACGCCGTCAGCGCCGATGTTTCCGGTAGTAGTGAGCAACATTTCTGCAACCGTGCCGATGGCGGGTGCGGCCCCGGCACTCCAGCCGTTGAACCTGATGCCAGCGCCGGAGGATGATGTCCCCGCACCGGTGGACGGCGTTGGGACGGCCGTTGATCCGTTCGCGGCGCCGTTGGCGATCACAACGAACGTGCAGCCCCTAGCCGCGGTCATGGACACGCCGGCCGCGAATCTGCTCGCGGCAGAGACGGCACCGACGACGGCCGCGCAGCCGATCGCCGTGGACACGCCGGCGGCGAACGCACCAGCCGCTGAGAACAACGGTCCGTCGGGAATGAGTGCGTTGGACCAGGACAAGGACTCGGCGATGACATTGTTCATCCCGACCTTCGCAGCCCTGCGCTCGAGGAATCGGGGATCGCGGCCAGTGTCCTCTGCGAACGTCTTCGCCCTGGATGCGTACTTCGCGGGTCGCCGTGGGGCAACAAGGTCAACCCGCGGGAACAGCCACCACGCTAATTCGTGAACTCCCCCTTGTCGTAGCGCTCCCAGAACTCCGCCGCCGGCCAGGCTTGCTCGCCACGGATGCCGATGGTTTTGAGGCTCTTCATGTCACGGAGCGTATCCAGGCCCTTGGTGATTTTCTTCGGGGTCAGGTGGATCTCTTCCAGCGGCATGCCTTGCAGAGGATCAGGGCCGGGGCCGCACGAGCGCGACCGTGCAGGCGTTGGGCGACCAGGCCCGCAGGAAGTCCGAATGCGAAACTTGTTGGGGAGCGGAGTTGACATACGGGTCGTTGAGGTAGACCCAGGAGTCATCGACCCCGACGACCACGGCGACGTGGTCGCAGGATTGCGACCAGTAGGGCAGTGCGGCTGTGCAGAGCAGGGCGATGGGAGGTAATCCTGAAGTCAGATAGGCCGAGAGTCCCGCGATGTCCGTCATCGGGAAATCCACGTCGAACCCCAAGTGGGTCAACTGCGTCAGGCGACGCACCGGAGTCCCGCTCGGGCCCGTCTTCATCAGTGTCCGCAATTCGGCTTCGGTGCGCTGCTGGCCGAAGAAGGCGAACACCATTCGGGCACAGGCCGGGATGCAGGAATAGTGGAATTCCTGGCTAAAGTGCGGGACGTTCAGCGAGGCGCCTGGCATTCTCGGCAATCTCCCGCAGGGACTGGGAATCAGCCAGCACTTCACCTGTCCGCGCATCGACGAGGACAGAACCGGCCCGGCCGACGTCGCCGCGGTCCGGCTCGGTGAAGCACACCGGAACGGACCAGCACGGCCGCTCTCCACCGATCAGGGTCGGACTCCCCGCGCCCATTTGCGAGCTAACCTCCATCTTCGTCAGCACGTTTACCAACTGCCGCGCGCGGAACGCGGTGATAGGCAGTTCCGGGCGGATGGGACCGTCTGTACCATGAACTGGATCGACCGGGGGGATGGTCACTGCCATCGCGATACCTCCTGCAAGTTGGATGCCTGTTACATCCACTCCTTACCAGAATACCAAGGCCGATCGAACGGGCCAAGGGTGCCGAAGTACCCATCCGCTTACTTGAACTCCCCCTTGTCGTAGCGCTCCCAGAACTCCTCCGCCGGCCAGGCTTGCGAATAACTGATGCCGATGGTTTTGAGGCTCTTCATGTTGCGGAGGATACCCAGGCCCTGGGTAATGTCTTTCGGGGTCAGGCGGCTTGTCGCTTTCTGCCGTTCGCTACTCGAGCCAATTCTCGAATTGCAGCCCCGGCACTTTCTCGAAATCGCGGCGATTGGCCGTGAGCAATAGGGCGTTATTGGCCAGGGCGATACAGGCCGTTTTCAGATCCATGGTGGCGATTTTCACGCCAGATTTGCGGAAGCTGGTGAAAAGAGCAGCGGCGTTTGAATCCAGTAATGCAATCGTGTAGCCGGAGAAAAAGGTGAAGAGTTCGCCCAGTTCACGATACGCAGATAACTGCCGTTCGATCCGTCGTTCTTTCGCGATCGCCGCGAGCCAGCCGCGCATCGCCTCCTCGACGTTTGCAATGGATGTCGCGATCGGCTTTTCCGTCGTCTGATTGAGACGGGCGATGAGCTTGAGCGCACGCTCGCTGTTGTGATACCGCAGGACCGATAAATGGTCCGAGTCCAGAATGATCATTCGCCAACTTCCGTTTCGGCTGCTCGGCGATCGGCGTCGCGCATGGCGGCCATCTCAGCCTGCATAAGGCGCGAAAAATCGGTCTCTTCCGAGATGCCGACGACACTTCGCCAATCTTTGGTCGGCGCAATGATTGACGGCTGTTTCTCATTCAGGCGGCGCTCGACTTCTTCGAGGCGGCGGGCCAGGCTTTCCAAGGTCAGTTCCGACACGGTAATCCTCCTCCCGATGGGTATTATACGCGAGCCAGCTCTATTCCGCAGCGCTGGATTTGGCCCATTTGTGGCGCCGAAGCATCGAGCCAACGCCTGCAACCGATCTCACCAAAGAGCAGGCGGAGAAATGTAGAGAAAGCGAAGCCTTGCAATTTCCCTCTGCGTTCCTCTGCGGTGAAAGGGACCACCATCGGCACCAACCGCCGCGCTACTGCTGAACTTCCCCTTGTCGTAGCGCTCCCAGAACTCCGCCGCCGGCCCGCATCAATTGGGCGGCCTTGCGGTCGAGGTCGAGACTCACTTCGGCTCGATCACGCCGCCGTCCCATTCGATCCTGCACTTCGGCAAGGCCTTCTTCAGCTCGTCGATTCCCGCAGCGGTGACCTTCGTGTTTTTCAGGTTAAGGGTTTGCAACGCCTTGAAGCCGGCCAGCTCCTTCAAGCCCGCGTCCGTTACTGCGGTGTAACGGAGGACCAGCGACTGGAGGCTCTTTAGCTCGGCCATGCCTTTCAGCCCCGCGTCCGTCATCCCTGATTGGTGGATGAAAAGAGTCTGAAGGCTCTTCAGATCGGCCAGCTCCCTCAAACCCGTACCCGTCACCCCAGTGCTGGAGAGCCACAGTATGCGGAGGTTCTTCAATTCGGCCAACTCCTTGAGGCCCGCGTCCGTCACCTGCGTGCCGGCAAGGTTCAGCTCCCCCAGGTCCTTCAGTCCGGCCAGCTCTTTCAGTCCAGCGTCCGTCACCTGGGAGACGAAGTAGAGGTTCAGATGCTGGAGCTTCGTCAGGCCGGCCAACTCCTTCAGTCCCGCGTCCGTTACTTGCGTACTCTGCAGGTCGAGGACCTTCGTCAGGTTCTTGCAGTCCTTGAAGTGGGCCAGGCCCGTGTCGTTCACCTGCTTGTTCCCAGCTAATCCAACGCCTGTCAGCCGGAACGCCTCTTGCGGCAGGTCGGCGGCGCGATCGCCATTCTCATCGTTCAGGTAAACCTTCCCGCCGATGGACAGCACATACTCGGCAGCACGGCGGTCGGGATCGAAACTGGCCGTCGGCTCGATCACGCCGCCGTCCCATTCGATCTTGCACGCCGGCAGGGCGGCGGCCAGTTTCTTGACGCCCGCTTCCGTCACCTGCGTTTCCTTGAGGTTTAGCTGCGTGAGCTTCTTACACTCGGCGAGGTGCAACAGCCCGGCGTCGGTCAACTTGTTCTTGTCCAACCTAAGCCAGCTCAGATTCGGGTGAACCCGCAGCGCGGCCAGACCGTCGTCGGTGATCTTGCTATCGAACAAAAACAGCGTTGCCAATTGCGGGAGCGGCTTGAGGGCGTTCAGGTCGGCGGCATTGGTAAACCTGGCATTAGCAATGTGCAGTTCCACCAGGTTCGTGAACTGGCCGATGGCCTCGGCGAAAGCGGCAGCGTCCTTATCGACGTTCACTCGAAGCGAGGTTAAGTTGGTCAGCTTGTCGAGTTTCTTCAACCCGGCCGCAGTAACGCCTGTCAGGTTTACATCCAGTAAGGTGAGCGTTGTCATGTCCGCGAGGGCGTCCATGTCGGCGTCGCAAACACCAGGTGTGCCGTAGAACCCCAGGTAAGTCAGCTTCAAGTTCCGCAGCGCGGCCAATGACCCCGGCTTGACTTGACTCATGGCGGCTTTGAAGACCCGTAGTTGCTTCAATTGCCCGACGTACTTGAACCCTGACCCGGTGATCAGGTTTCTATCTTTGGGACTATTAACATTGTCGATAGCAAGGTATTCGAGATTCGGGAAGGCCGGCAGGTGTTCGAGCCCGGCGTCGGTGATGCTCGTCTCGCTCAGTACGAGCTTGGTGATACCCTGGAGCGCGGGACACCTGGCCAGTTCGGCGAGTCCGGGATCTCCGATCGGCGAGCCCGCGATGCTGAAGGATTCTCGAACCGGAGGGAGGTGGGCCAAGTTCTTGACTTCGTCGGCGTTGGCGACGACGACACGCACTTGCCAGACGACCATCGGCTGATCGGGGAGCTTGGCGTTCGGCCCGGACAGCTTGATGACGCCGGCAGAACCCTGCTCGGGCAACTTTTCCGGCCCCAGGCGCACCCAACCGCCCTTCGCGAGCACCCATTCCAGGGCCTTGCGCTGCTCGGCAGTGAACGGCACCGGCGTCTTCGCTTCGGGCGAAGGAGCGCCGGACGGAACTCGGGCCACGCGAAAGCCGAAGAAGTGGCTCCGGACCGGCGGCGCGGTGGCGTGGCGGATCGCCGCTTTTCCGTTCCCACCCAATTCGTCCACCCAGCTGCCGCCCCGGATCGACCGAAGCGGGGCCAGCACCGGGTCCTTCGGGTCGAATGGGCCGTCGCACCACTCCCACACATTGCCGTGCATGTCGTGCAAACCGAGCCGGTTCGGCTTGTAGCTGCCCACCTTGCAGGGCCTTTTCGGAGTTCCCTCGAAACTGAAATTCGCCTGGTCTGGCGTCGGTGTGTTCGTTGGCTGAGCGAAGTAAAAGTCGAAGTCGCTCTGCGGCCTTGTCCGACATCGGTCCGCCCCGGCACGCGTACTCCCATTCCGTCTCCGTCGGCAGCCGATAAACCCAGCCCGTCTCTTTCTCCAGTTTGTTCAGCTTCGTCACAAAGATCCGGCAATCATCCCACGACACGTTCTCGACCGGGAATCGCTTCAGCTCCTCGTCCGTGACGTCCTTCACGGCGTCCATGTCTCCACCCGTGCGCGAGAAAGGCTGTGGTTCTCCCCCATCACCTTCTGCCACTCCTCCTGCGTGACCTCGTACTTGCCCAGGTAGAAGTCGGCCGGGATCACCACCTCCTGGTCGCCCAGCTTGTCCTTGCCGCCGCCGAGCCATGACTTGCCCTTCGGCACGATCACGAACTCCATGCCGATGCTGTTCTTGAGGGTGGGCGGCAGTGGGCTGATCGGTGGCGCGGCTTTGATCTCCCACAGGATCGCTGTCTTGTCATCCGAGCCGGTGAGGGCATATTTGCCATCACCGCTCAGGGCCGCCGCCATCACCCAACCGGTGTGTCCCTTCAAGGTCTGCAGTGGCTTGCCGTTGGCCGTGTCCCACAGGATCGCGGTTTTGTCATAGGAGCCGGTGAGGGCGCGCTTGCCGTCGCTGCTCAGGGCCACGCTTCTTATATGCTCGGCGTGCCGCCTGAAGGTCTGCAGTTCCTTGCCGCTGGCCGCGTCCCACAGGGTCGCTGTACTGCCTGAACTACTGAGAACGAGCTTACCGTCGTCACTGAGGGCCAAGCCCCAGCCGCTGGCCAGCTGGAATGTCTGGATTTTTTCGGCGCTGGCGGCGTCCCACAGGATGACTGTTTCTTCCTTCGATCCGCCGGGGACGTAGGATCTTGCGAGGACGTATTTGCCGTCGCCGCTCAGGCGCACGCTGAGGACTTCGATGTGCCCTTCGAAGGTCTGGATTATCTTGCCGTTCGTTGCGTTCCAGAGGACGGCTTCGCCGTCTCCAAAGGCTCCAGAGCCGATGAGGAGTTTCTCCCCATCCCCGCTCAGGGCCACGCTATAGAGATTATGCTTGCCGGGGGGCCTCTCGAACGTCTGTAGTTCCGTGGCGGTGGCCGCGTCCCACACCTTCGCCTGTCCGTGGTGTACGGTGGCAACGATCTTGCCGTCGTCGCTGACGGCCACCTGGACATGAGGGACCTTCCCGGTATACACCGGAAAGGTCTGCAGTTTCTTGCCGCTGGCCGCATCCCAGAGGATCGCTGTGCCGTCCAATGACCCGGTGACGACGTACTTACCGTCGCGGGTCACGGCCACGCTGTAGACGGCGTCGGTGTGCCCCTCGAATTTGTGGACAATCGACACCGGCCCCGGCTCCTGCGTAGCGGGCGAGGCCGCCGGCAGCTCCTTGATCTCAAATCCCTCGAACTGAACCGTGAATTCCTGCTTGACCGCGTTGACCACCGCGACTCCGACCCGGCGGGCGGCCGGTCGCAGCTTGGCCGCGGTCATTACTTCGGTCCAGGTCTCCCCGTCGGCGCTCGACGCGAGGTGCAGGTTGTCGCCGATGCGGCGGATACGCAGGTGCAGCGGCCCGTCCGGAACAGGGATCCATTTCTGGCCGCCCAGGACCAGCCCGTTGTACCACTCGGCCTGGACGAACGGCCCGCTGATGTTCGCCCGGAACAGCCGGAGGAAGTTGGCCTCGTCCGACCAGACGACCAGCCCGGCCCCGACGTAAGGGGGATTCGGACCCGTGCTTCCCAGCGAAGTGGGCCGGGGGTAGGCGAGAACCGTGACGCGGGCCTCGAAATCGCCCGCCACCTCCCGCAGCACACGCGGGGAGTTCAGGTTGCGGCCGTGCAGTGGGTTGAGGTCGTGGAGTCGATCACCCGGCACAGTAATGGTCAACCGGCCGTCCTCTTCGGTGAACCGGCAATCGCCGAGCGGGTCCGTGACGTCGCCCCAGGTCACGGCGGTCGATCGCAGCGGCTCTGTTTTTGGGCCACCGGAATTCGGCCCCGGCCGGGTCAGGGCATAGACGCCGACGCTGGCGACGGCCACGAGAACCAGCGCCGCGGCCACCCATTTCCACCGCCCCGAACGCTGCGGCTTGCCGTGCGGGATACGGGAGAAATCCTTGATCTTGGCGTGGGCCTTGAGCTGGGCCTCGCAGTCGGCGAGCACGTCGGCGATTTCCCGCGCCGACTGGAAGCGGTCGTCCGGGTTCTTGGCGTGCAGCTTGGCGATGATCGCGCACAACCATGCCGGCGTTTCGGGGATGATCTCCGGAATAGGGCGCGGCGACTCCTCGGCCACGCGCTTGAGGACGGCCAGCGCGGACGAAGCGCGAAACGGCGGCCGGCCGCTCACCATCTGGTAGAGAACGCTGCCGAGGCTGAACAGATCGGCCCGCTGGTCGATTTTCTGGCCGAGCGCTTGCTCCGGGGCCATGAACATCGGCGTACCGGCGATGATGCCGCTCTGCGAGATGCTGGCATCGTCGGCGGCGCGGGCCAGGCCGAAGTCGGTGATCTTGGCCCGCTGCTGCGGACCGCTTTCGATCAGCACATTCCCCGGCTTGATGTCGCGGTGGATCAGGTCGGTGGCGTGGGCCGCCGCCAGCCCCTCGGCGATCTGCCGGCCGATCCGCAACACCTCCGGCACGTCGAGCGGACCGGTCCGGTCGAGGCGCTGCTGGAGCGTCTCGCCCGGGATGAACTCCATCACCAGGTGGGGCAACGGCTGTTCGCCGACCTCGTAGACCTGCACCACGTTCTCGTGCCGCACCGCCGCCGAGGAACGGGCTTCGCGCAGGAACCGTTTGCGCGCGGCGACAGGGTCGCAATCTGCGGGGCCATCACCTTGACCGCGACCACGCGCTGCAAATTGTCGTCGAAGGCCCGAAAGACGATCCCGAAGCCGCCCTTGCCGAGGAGTTGCAGGACCTCATAATGCCCGAGACGGCCGAGGGAATCGGGCCGAGTGGAGGGCGACAGGAAATTCAGGTCGTCGGAGTCGTCTTCGTGGTCTTTCTCGGCAGACACGGCATTCCCCTCGACGGCGACAGTGCTGTCATCTTTCGAGCCAGCATGGACCTGCTCGGCCGCCGGGACATCCAGAAACTCACCCGTGCGGAAGTGCGCGGCCAGCAGGCCGTCGACCTGGCGGCGGAACTCAACATCTTCGCCACAAATCTTGTCCAGATAGGCGGCTCGGGCGGCGGCGTCGGGCAGATCGAGGGCAGCGAGAAAGACTTGTTCTTCGGTCACGGCGTGGTCTCCGCGAGGGGTACACGAGACGGCTTCACTCCCAATGCGTAATGCGGGCGAAAAGCTGGCCAACAAACTTGACTGTACCGCCGGCATTCTTGCCGGCAAGAATGCCGGCGGTATAGTCAAGTTGACCCTTCACTCCCTTCCACCGCCCGCCGCAGCCAGGCGCGGGCGTACGCCCAGTGGCGACCCGCCGTCCGCTCCGACAGCCCGAGCGCCGCGGCGGCTCCGGGGAGCGTCAGCCCAGCGAAGTACCGGAGTTTGACGAGATCGGCCTTGAGCGGATCTTGGGCCGCCAGCCGGTCCAGGGCTTCGTCCAGGGCGAGCAAATCTTCCCGCGGCTCCCGGGCCGCGGCCAGGTCCGGCTCGAGTTCAAGTCGGTCGCGCCCACCTCCGTGGCGGGCAGCTGCTTTCTGGCGCGCGTGGTCCACGAGGATACGCCGCATGGCCTCGGCCGCGGCGGCGAAGAAGTGGCCGCGGTTGTCCCAGCGGGCGGCGTCGGCCGGTCCGACGAGCCGCAGATACGCCTCATGGACGAGGGCCGTCGCATTCAAGGTGTTGCCGGGAGCCTCATCGGCCATGCGTGCGGCGGCGAGTTTCCGCAACTCGTCGTAGACGAGCGGCAACAAGTCGGCAGCAGCCCGGCGGTCGCCGGCCGCGGCAGCATCGAGGAGGAAGGTCACATCGGACATGACGGCCGAGTTTATCGGCGATTGGCGGCAGAATCAAACCAATAACGGGGGTGATTCTGCCCGGCCCCTGCGATTCTGCTCTCCCCCTAACCTACGAAGCTGCGGTAATCTGTGGCTACGCCTCGCCCCAGCGCCAACGGTGCGCGCCAGCCAAGCCGACACGCGGATCGATGCCGTCACGCCACGTTCGTTCCGGCTTGTGAGCACGCGGCGCCAGCAAGTGCAACAGTTCCGGGTTCGTTCGGTAGTTTTCCCTTGCGCCACACATCACGGGCCACAGGCGGAAGCTTGGCGCGATCGGCAGGGGGGGAGTTCGTTCGGCAGAAAATCGCCCAAGCTCGAACCGCCCCACCTTGATTATTCGTTGTGCTGCCCCGCAAGGTCGGGTGACAGAGTATCTCAGCCTCGGCCCCCCGACCATCTGCGTGAGCGGCCGGGTGTTTCAGATCCCAACGTCCGTATAATGACGGCATGGACGGCCTGACGTTTCTCCAGCATCCCGGCAAAACACCAGTTCAGCCGGTGTACGCGCTGACTGGCGACGAGCTGTTCCTCAAACGGCACGTCCTGATCGCGCTGCGCAAACGCTTGCTCGGCGCAGACGAGAATCCGTTCGGCTGGTCGGTCCTGGCCGGCGACAAGGCCGTCTGGTCGGCAGTTCACAGCGAGCTGACCACGATGCCCTTTCTCGGTCCGCGCCGTGTCGTCGTGGTGGACGCCGCCGATCCCTTCGTGAGCGCCGCGCGCGACAAGTTGGAGAAGTACGTCGGCGCCCCGGCCGCAACCGGCGTGCTGATCCTCGACGTGAAAACCTGGCCGGCGAACACCCGGCTGGCGAAGCTGGTGCCGGAGCCGGCGACGCTCAGCTGCAAAGCGCCACTTCGCAGCGAATGCCGTCGTGGTGCCAGCAGTGGTGCCAGGCCGAGTACGGCAAGACGATCTCCTCCGGGGCCGCGAAGCTCCTCGTCGATCTCGTCGGCACCGACATGGGTCTGCTCAACCAGGAACTGGGCAAGTTGGCCGTCTACATCGGTGATGCCCGGCAAGTCGATACCGGCGACGTGGACAAACTCGTCGGCAACAGTCGGGAACAGGACGTCTGGAAGATTTTCGATCTGATCGGTGCCGGTGAGTCAGCCGCGGCGCTGACGCTGCTCGATCGTCTGCTGACCCAGGGCGAGGCTCCGCTCGCGCTGCTCGGCGCCTTCAGTATGAAGCTCCGCGGCATGGTCCAGACATATCGGCTGACGATGATCGGCAAGTCGCTCGCGCAGGCAATGGATGAGGTCGGCATTCCCCCGTTCGCCCGACAAAGTGCGGAACAACAGATGCGCCATCTCCGCGGCGCAAGGCTGAACCGCGTCTACGATTGGCTGCTGGAAACGAACCAGGGCATGAAAGGCGGCAGCCAGCTGCCGCCGCGCACTCTGATGGAAAAGCTGGTGATCCAGCTCGCCCGCAAGTGAGTCCCACTTTCTCCCCTCTCCTCCGTACTCGGGGGAGAGGGGTCGGGGGTGAGGGGGTAAAGCCACTGGAAACTCACCCCCCTCACCCCCGACCCCTCTCCCCCGAGTACGGAGGAGAGGGAGAGAATACACCGAACGCATCCATGAACGAACACCGCGACCTACCGCGTTTGCTCATCACGCTCGGCGACGTGGCCGGCATCGGGCCGGAGATCGTCGTCCGGGCCTGGCGCGACCTGCTGACGCTGTGCCGGCCGATCGTCGTCGGCGATCCCGGCTGGGTCGCGCGCGGTCTGGCGCTCGCTGGGATCTCAGCCCGCGTTCAGGTGGTCGCGCATCCCGATGACGTCGAGCCGAGTTGCGAGTCCATTCCGGTCATCGCCGGCAGCGATCAGGATTTATCGCGCGTCGTCCCCGGACGAGTGACGGCGGAAGCAGGCCGAGCGGCGTATGACTTCCTCTGCCGTGCCATCGACGAGGCGCTGGCCGGCAGCGCCGACGGCATCGTCACCGCGCCGCTGCACAAGGAGGGATTGCGAGCGGCCGGCCTGTGCTATCCCGGCCACACGGAGATCCTGGCCGAGCGCACCGGCGTCCGCGAGTTTGCGATGGTGCTGGCTGTACCCGGAGTCGCGGTGGCACACGTCACGCTGCACATGGCCCTGCGCGACGTGTTCCGGCATCTCACGACCGCCGCCGTGCTGGAAAAGACTCGTCTGCTCGACAACCTGGTGTATCGACTGATTGGGCGGCGGCCCCGGCTCGGTGTGTGTGCCCTGAACCCGCACGCCAGCGACGGCGGTCTTTTCGGGGATGAAGAGGCACGGATCATCGCTCCGGCGGTTGAGGCGGCCCGCGCCGACGGTCTCGACGCCTCCGGTCCCTGGCCGAGCGATACGCTCTTTGTGCGGGCGCGCGACGGCGAGTTCGACGGCGTCGTGGCGATGTACCACGATCAGGGCCACATCGCGCTGAAATTGCTGGGCCGCGGCCGAGCGGTGAACATCAGCGCCGGCCTGCCGATTGTGCGGACGAGCGTGGCCCACGGCACCGCCTACGACATCGCCGGCCGCGGCGTCGCCGATGCGTCCAGCCTCGTCGAGGCGGCGCGGATCGCGGCGTTGCTCAGGGGTCAGGAGTCAGGAGTCAGGGGTCAGGGGTCAGGGGTCAGGAGTCAGGGGTCAGGAGTCAGGAGTCAGGGATCAGGAGCAATGAGTCCTGACTCCTGACTCCTGACCCCTGACCCCTCAAATTTCCATCCCATCCGGGATGACCGCCCTATCCGGAATCACGACGATGCCGTCGCGGATGATGTACAGATCGTGGTCTTCGCGCTGAACGCCGCGCCGATTGACGATGCGTACGCCGCGGCCGATGCGGCAATCCTTATCGACGATGACGCGCTCCAGGATGCTTCCCTCGCCGATCGCGATGTCCGGTAGTCCCTTGTCCCGGTTCTCTTTGACCTGCTCGGGTGTCTCGTACTGGTCGCCGCCGAGGACGATCGTCTCACGCAACCTCGCGTTGCGGCCGACACAGCTGCGAATACCCAGGACCGAGCGCTCCAGCCGCGCCCGTCCTCGACCAGGCAACCGTCGGCGATGAGGCTCTGCGACACGGTCGCCGAACCGATGCGCGCCGCCGGTAGGTTGCGCATCCGCGTGTAGATGACGCCTTCCGGGCTGTGAAAATCAAATGGCGGGTTATCGCTCGCCAGGGCCAGGTTGACCTCGTGATACGACGCGATGGTGCCGAGGTCCTCCCAGTAGCCGTCGAATAGAAAGCTGTGGATCCGATGCGTCGCCACCGCCGGCGCGAGCATGTGCTGCACCAGATCGACGGCATGCGGTTTGGCTTCAAGGAGATCCAACAGGGCGGCGCGCTTGAAGAGGTAGATGCCCATGTTGGCGAGGAACGGCCGGCAGGCGGGGATCGCATTGCGCCCGAGCCAGTCCGGCGTTTCTTGCAGGGAGTTGAGGACGGCATCGCTGCTGGGTTTCTCGACCAGTTGCGTGATGCGTCCCGTGTCATCGAAACGCAGGATGCCGAGGGCGGGCGCGCGGCGCGCGTCACCGGCGCGACGGCGAGCGTCACGTCAGCGCCGGCAGCACGATGGGCGTGGACGAGTCGCTGAAAGTCCATGCGATACACCTGATCGCCGGACAGCACCAGCACGTCCTCGGGGGACTCCGATTCGATGTAGCGGAGGTTCTGCGCAGGGCGTCGGCGGTGCCGGTGTACCAGTTCGTGGTTTCGTTGGTCTGCTGGGCCGCGAGGACTTCGACGAAGCCGTTCACGAACGGCCCGGTCTTGTAGGTGGTGGCAATGTGGCGGTGCAGGCTGACGCTGAGGAACTGCGTCAGGACGAAAACGCGGTTCAGACCGCTGTTGAGGCAGTTGCTTACCGGTATGTCGATGAGGCGATATTTACCGGCCAGGGGCACGGCCGGTTCGCTGCGGCGGCGCGTCAGCGGGTAAAGCCGGGCGCCGCGGCCGCCGCCCAGGATAAGGCTGAGAACGTCCTGCATTGCGGGCCTCCGTGTGGCCTGCCGAACGGTGGAACCTAGCGGCAATGGTATGAAAGCGGATAGGATTTGTCGAAGTGTACCACGATTGTGTCGTCGTATGTCGGACGTTGTGGGCTCGAGCGGCAATCCATCCCACAACGTCCGACAAGATGAGGCCGGGACCTCACTCGTGCATTGCGAAAATCGTGAGGCGACGCACATGCTTCAGGGCGAGAGCGATTTTGGCTAGATCGGCGTGGCCGCTAATCAGCGCGAGGCAGTTATCGATCTGATCTTCCAGCGCTTCGAGCAGTTTCGACGGGGCTTTGACGACCCGTGCGGCCGGTGCGGCAACGACGAGGGCAGCAACGGCCTCTGGGTGCTTACGGGGCCGGCCGCGCTTTCTTCTTGGGTTTGATCCCGCTCTCTTTGCGGAGCAGGGACTTGACGTTGGTTAGTCCGTTCATGACGTTCTCAGGCATCGGCCATGCCGTCGTGATCCGCTTTCCATTGGGCGACAGGCTCCTCGTTCTCGCCACCGGCAACAACTCGGGGCGCTTGTTAAAAAAGTCTTTCCAGTAGCCGGAGATGTTTTCGGCTCCAGCCTCACTTGCCTCTGCTTCGGTTTGGAACCCATTCCTTTTTTTTCAGCCATCGTCTTCACCTCGGGTTTACGGGCGAGATAATTTCGAGTTAGCTGCGAATAGATGCAAGTGTATGGAAGGCCGTACAGGATTGCCAATACAAATCAGGAAAATAATGCCAAGGAAATTGATTGGCTTGTGGGTTCGCGGACCGGCAGCTTCCTGAGTTTAGCCGCGACCTGTTAGGGAAGTGCAGTCCTCGACGCGCTCCCCATCGGGTCGCGGCTAAACAAGGAATGAGGACCATCAAGCCGGATTAGATTGGTTTCACGCTCATCCGAACCACGGCGGCATCTGTCCGGCCGGCGGCAGTTTGACGACGCTGACGCTGCTGATCTGCGGATGCGCGCACTTCCTTGCGCAACGCTTCTTCCGGCGGCAGGCTGTCGAGGTTCAGCACGGCGATCGCCTCGCCGCCGGGCTGCTGCCGGCCGACGGTCATCTGGGCGATGTTGACCTGGTGCTTGCCGAAGATCGTGCCGATGAAGCCGATCAGGCCCGGCACGTCGCGATGCGTGAAGAGCAGCATGACGCCGTCCAGGTAGGCGTCGAGGTGGTACGGCCCGAGTCTGCACCAGGCGCAGGAACTGGTTGCCGAACAAGCGTGCCCGCCGCCGTGTACGTCTTCTTGTCCGTCGTCACGTCGATCCTGAGCAGCGTGCTGAAATCGCCCTTCTGCGAGCTGTTCTGCTCGACGATCTCGATGCCGCGCTCCTGGGCCAGCAGCGGGCGTTGACGATGTTGACGTCCTGGTCAAGCCGCATCTCCAGCAGGCCGGCGGCGAAGGCGGCGGTGATGAGCCGTCGTGCTCTGCTTGGCCACCTCGCCGCGGTAGCGACAGCTCGCAGCGCTGGATGGCGCCCTGGCACATCTGGGCGTGCAGCAGGCCGAGGCGGCGGGCCAGGTCGACGTAGAGGCGCAGCTCGTCCAGCTCGGCGCGATCCACGGCCGCCATGTTGACCGCGAAGCCGACGACGCCGCGCGTCAGGTAGTCGATCAGGAGCTGGGCCGCCTCGTGCGCCACGGATACCTGCGCCTCGACCGTGGAGGCGCCGAGGTGCGGCGTCACGACGACGTTGGGCAGTTGCAGCAGCGGATGGTCGGCCGGCGGCGGCTCCTGCACGAAAACGTCGAGAGCGGCGCCGGCCAAGTGGCCGACTCTGGAGCGCCTCGGCCAGAGCGTCCTCGTTGATGATGCCGCCGCGGGCGCAGTTGATGACGCGGGCCCCTTCTGCATCTTGGCCACTGGTCGGCTCCGATCAGGTTGCGCGTCTCGTCGGTCAGCGGCGTGTGGACGGTCAGGAAGTCGCAGCGCGGCAGCAACTCGTCGAGGTCTGCGTAGCCTCGATGCCCATCTGAGCGGCGGCGGTCGGGGCGAGGAACGGGTCGAAGCCGAGGACCTTCATGTCGAGGCCGGCGGCGCGGCGGGCGACCTCGCGGCCGATGCGGCCCAGGCCGACGACGCCGAGCGTCTTGCCGGCGAGCTGGGTGCCGACGAACTTGCTGCGCTCCCACTTGCCGGCGTGCAAGCTGGCGTCGGCGGCGGCGGTGTGGCGGGCCAGGGCCATCAGCAGCGTGATGGTCTGCTCGGCGGTGCTGACCGTGTTGCCGCCGGGCGTGTTCATGACCAGGATGCCCTTGCGCGTGGCGGCGGCCACGTCGATGTTATCGACGCCGACGCCGGCGCGGACGATGGCGCGCAGCTTGCCGGGGTTTTCGAGCAGCTCGGCGGTGATGCTGCGTGCGCACTGCGGACGATGACGCCGTCGGCAGCGCGGAGGGCTTCTTGCAGCGCGTCGCCTTTGAGCGCCGTGACGCTCGTCGAGCTCGATGCCGGCCTGACGCAGCAGGTCGAGGCCGGGGGATTCCAGCTTGTCGCAGATGAGGACGCGTGGCATGGGGATACTTCCTGTATCGGTTACAAGTTAATTGATTGGGCCATTCATAGGGTTATTCGACAAGCTCGATGCGATAGATGCGCACAGTGCAACCGTCGGGTAGGATTTGGTACAGCACTTCCAGAGGCGGATCGATCAATCGACGAAAGGAACCCACGGCTTCACCGGCCACATCCGCACGATTGCATAGTTCTTGCTCGATCCGGTCGGATGCTTCCGTGACGGCAGTGCGATCCGACGCGTTGAGCCACGCATCAGCCAGATCGTTTTGTGAGATTGGAGTCATCAAGAGCGTGTAGCGCATCATTCCCTCTCTGCGAATCGCTCGATTTGCTTGCGTAACACTGCCTGATCGACCGGGTCCGTCGCAAGGGAAAGCAGACGCTCAAACGCCTGCTTGAAGGTGACATCCGGGCCTGGGTCTTGAGCGCGGCGCTCCAGATCGGCAATAAGAGCCGCTTCTTCCTCGGGCGTTCGCACCTTGCGGCGTACCTGCCTGGCGACGGGTGAGAAGACCCCGAGGACCGCCCCGGTCTCACCCCGAAGTTCGGTAGGTCCATTCACTTGCCGAAGCAATTCGAATGTAGCCTTGTCAACGGTCAATGCGGTCATGGGGTTGGTCTCCTTGCATTGAATCAACGTTTCGCATTCTATCCGGCGATATTTTGATTCCGCTTCGTGAGAATGTCAATGTGATGCGCATGATTTCAAAACTGTCATGGCCAGGAGCCTCCCAGATGCCCAGCGTCAGGGCGGCGGGCGGCGGGTGCCCGGAGCTGAGGTATTCCGAAGTCTCGACGCAGAGCCCGAGGCAGAATCGGGCAGGTGGAGCGTACTCTGCTCATCCCGAGAGCGGGTTGATGCCGCAACAGCTGTACCGGTTATCATAACGAGATCGTCGTTGCTCTTCACCAGCTTCATGGAAGATGATCTCATGCCCTCTCCTCCTCCGATCCGCGTTCGGCAAGCAATCCGGAACCGTCGGTAGACAGGCGAGTTCTAGCGGGAGCGGGACAACGCTGGCTGTCCGAGCGAACGCACCCCGTATCGTCGGGGACGCTCATCGTCTTGCTTCGCTACGTCTCTCTCCGGTACTTCGGGAGAGGGGTTCTCCTGCCCCCCCCTCCCTCAGTAATTCGGGGCGAGAGGGCGGTTGCGAACCTTTTTAGTTGACGCGCTCCCCCTCGCGCCGCCATAATGATGCAAGTACTGGTTTACATTCTCCTCCCGGGCCGACGCTCGGGAGTGGGTTTGCTCAACACTGTTTTTGTTGACCGAGGTCCGCGGTTTCGCAGGTACGCCACGATAAGGGCGCGACCGGAAGCGCTGCGGACACCAACACCGACTGTTGTGACGTTGCATCACACCCGAGATACCACGAGAGCCGCATGCTACTGTTTTGCTTGCTGGGCGTGATTCTGGTGTTCGGTGGATTGGCCCTCCGACGCGAACTGGGGATGATCCTGACCGACGTACGCCTCGCCTTGTTCGGCGTGCGCGCTCGGATCAAGATTCCAGCAGGACGGCCCGAGGCCGTTCGGCCGGACGATCCCCCGTTGCGTCTGGGTTCTGTTCCACCGCCCCAGGTGACCACAAGACCTCGACGCTGAGATGGAAGCGACGCCGGTCGAGGCACGGCTTCGCTGCTTCCGCGCGCCGTCACCGCTCCCCGAGTATTCTCCGTTCGGTAGAGGTTGTCCGTCAGTTCATCTCCCGGTCCCGTCGCCGGCTCGTACCGCCGACATTCCTGTCGGCGCATTCCATGTGCCGGCAGGAATGTCGGCGGTACGCTGCCGGCCTCCATCTGCCGTTGCGCCCTTGTGTGGGTTCTCTCCCGCCTGCGGTTTCGCGTTCCCTCGGCTAGGAGTGGCCCTATGGGGGAGCCTTTTTGGATCGCCATGTTCATCGGAGGCGTGCTCCTGGGACCGTTCGCAGGCTATTTGCTTGCCCGCGACCCTCGATCGCTCGCGCCTCCAGAACAGCAAGCAGCAAGCGGAATGCCGAGCGCAGACAGGGACGGGAAGAAGCCGAAAAGATCCGCAAGGAAGCCGATCTCAAGGCCAAGGACGATCTGTACCGCCGCCGCGAGGAGCTGAACCGCGAGATCGAGCAGGTTCGGACGGAGGTGCGCGATCAGGAGCGGCGTGTCAGCAAGCGCGAGGACGGGCTGGAAGAGAAAATCGACGCGCTCCAGAAGAAGGAACGCGCCCATGAACACGACGTCCGCAAACTCAAGGATCGAAAAACGGAGGTCGAGAAACGGCGCTGGACGTCGAGGCGCTCATCAAGCAGCAGTCGCAGAAACTGCACGAGATCAGCGGCCTTAACCGCGAGCAAGCGGAGAAGCTCCTGCTGGAACGGCTGGAGCGCGAGCTGTCGAACGAGGTCGCCGGCCGGCTGCTCGGCACGAGGAGAACATCAAGCAGTCGGCGCGAGGAGAAGGCGCGCCGCATCGTGGCCATGGCCATCCAGCGCTACGCCGCCGAGCACACCGCCGACACCACCGTCAGCACGGTGGACATCCCCAGCGACGACATGAAGGGCCGCATCATCGGCCGCGAGGGCCGCAACATCCGCACCTTCGAGAAAGTCACCGGCGTGGACGTGATCGTCGACGACACGCCTGGCGTGGTCATCGTCAGCGCCTTCGACAACATCCGCCGCGAGATCGCCCGGCTGGCCCTGACGAAGCTGATCCAGGATGGCCGCATCCACCCGTCGCGCATCGAGGAGGTGGTGACGGAGACGCAGGCCGAGATGGAGAAGCACATCATGGAGGTCGGCCGGGCGGCGGTGCAGGAAGCGAACATCGGCCCGCTGGCGCGACAAGCTCGTTCAGCTGCTCGGCCGGCTGAAGTTCCGCACCAGCTACAGCCAGAACGTCCTCAATCACAGCCTCGAAGTCGCCTACCTCGCCGGCATGATGGCCGAGGAGCTGGGCCTGGACGGCAAGCTGGCGCGGCGCTGCGGCCTGCTGCACGACATCGGCAAGGCGGCGGACCACGAGATGGAGGGCGGCCATCCCGAAGATCGGCGCCGAGCTGGCCCGGCGCAACGGCGAGACGCAGCCCGAGGTGCTGCACGCCATCCTCGGCCATCACGACGACGTGACCATCGACCACATCTACACGGTGCTGGTGGCCTCGGCCGACGCCATCAGCGCCGCCCGGCCCGGAGCGCGGCGCGAGACGCTGGAGAAGTACGTCAAGCGGCTGGAGGAGCTGGAGTCGGTGGCGTCCGGCTTTCCGGGCGTCGAGCACGCCTACGCCATCCAGGCCGGCCGCGAGGTGCGCGTCATCGCCAACGCGTCGCAGACCAGCGACAGCGACGCCCTCAAGGTCTGCCACGATATCGCTCGGGCCATCGAGGAGAAGCTGCACTATCCCGGCGAGATCAAGGTGACTGTGGTGCGTGAGATTCGGGCGGTGGAGTTTGCGAGGTAGCGGATGTTGGCCTGGATGCACACTGTCGTCACAAGCCGGAAGCGCTAGCGAAGTTTGAACAGTGCCTTCTCTTCGCTGGCGCTTCAGGCTTGTGACGACAGCGATCTGGGATCCTTTTTGGCTGATAGCTGACGGCTGATAACTGATTGCTCATTTCCAAGGAAAACGCGGCCTTTCGCGCAAGTCGCGGCCCTGAATCCGTTCCCTCAATAACGCTTCGATTTTTGTTCCCGCACCTCGGGACGATACCGCCATGCGCGAAAGGAGGTCCGCAAATGCGTTGGCCCCGTCGCAACGTCGTCAACCTGGCCATCATCGCCGTCGTGCCGCTCGCCGGGCTCATATACTGGCTGGCGTCCCCGTCCGCACCGGCGAGGACGGTTCGCAGCAACCAGCGGCAAGGACGGCGGTGGTGCCGATCGAGCCATCGGCACCACGACGATGACAAAGAACACGCCCCAGCCGGCGAATAACCTGATCTCCAATTCGGCCTTGTCCGGCCTGCACGCCAACGCGACCGCCCGATTCGTCTCCGCACCAAGCAACGGAGTCGGACGATTCGGCATGACTTTTTATCCAGCCGCGATCACTCACGTCAATCAGATCGGCCAGATCGGCCTACTCGGTGGGCCCGCTACCGACCCGTCTTCTTTCGGTAAATTGCAGATGCAGGTTCCGACTTTCCCTGGGGTACTCATCGAGGAGGACTCGACCATTCCAAAATGGTCGGCGGAAGAGTTGGGGGATGAAAGGCGTATCGAAGGCGCGGAGATCTTGGATCCTCTGCACAAGCAGACCTTGAAGGAATTAGCACACGACCGAGCACCGCACCGACTTCGGATGAGAAATCTCCATCCGCAGCCACGCATTCAAAAACCTGGCATGTCAGGAACATCGACCTGGTTGGTCTTCTGAAACATGACCCGCCCGTCGTATATTCTTCCGAAAAACTCATTTCAATGATCGATCTAAAGCATGTTCCCACAAGAGAGCTTGACCGATTCGAGGTCGTCGGCCTTGAAAAACTCCAAAGCGGCCAGGAACTCTTTGCCCGCAGCCAAAATGATACGATACGGTTGCTCGGTTCAGTCCGCGCTCAGAAACAATGCCTTTCGTGTCACGACGTTACCGAAGGTAAGCTGCTCGGGGCATTCTCTTATACGCTCCACAAAGCTCGTTGACCGAGGTGCGTTCGGCCCGATGAACCCACCGAGACTTTCCCTATGCTAGAATTTGCGTATCCCTCTGTGTCTCGGTGGCCTCGCACATGCGTATCCTCTTCATCGGTGACATCGTCGGTCCACCAGGCATCGAGATCGTGCGGCGTGCCGTACCGATGCTGATTGAGCGCGAACGGCTCGATTGCGTCGTCGCCAACGCGGAGAACGCCCACAACGGCACCGGACTCACGGCGTCGCTGTTCCGGAAACTCCGCACGTCCGGCGTCGATCTGATCACGATGGGCGATCACATCTACAAGAAGGTCGAGATCATCCCGACGCTGGAAGCCGAGACCTGCATATGCAAGCCGGCCAACTTCCCTCCGGATGCCCCCGGCCGCGAATTCGCCGTCGCCCAGGCTCGTGACGGCAACCCCGTCGCCGTCGTGTCGCTGCTGGGCCGGACTTTCATGCGCTCCGTCGATTGCCCCTTCCGGGCCATCGACCGCGTGCTGCCGCAGCTGGAAGGCAAGGCCCGCGTCATCCTCGTGGACGTCCACGCCGAGGCGACGGCCGACAAGTACCTTCTCGGCCACCATCTCGACGGCCGGGTCAGTGCCGTCCTGGGGACGCACACCCACGTCCAGACAGCCGACGAACACATCTTGCCCCACGGGACCGCGTTCCTCTGCGACGCCGGGATGACGGGGCCGTATGACAGCATCCTCGGCCGCCGCATCGATCGCGTTCTCTCGACGACGATCACTTTTGTGCCGAGTCCGTTCGACGTGGCGATCGGCGACCCGCGCCTGGCCGGTGCCATCGTGGACGTCGATCCGGAGACGGGAAGAGCGCAGGCGATCCGGCGGGTGATGGTGGATGAAAGCTCGCTCGGCGCCTCGTAATCCTACGCTTTTCAGAGTACCGCCAGGGATTGCTACGGCGACACATCAGATCACCTGTTATGCGCCTTATGTTCCTCGATGACCTCCTTCGCGGTAACGGAAATCAAGCTGCAAGAGTCGCGCAGCGTGAGATCGTGGATAACGGAGCCGGTATGGGGTTTTGATTCAAGAACGAGGCAGTTCAGTGTCCGTCGCCACAACCGTGGCAAGGCCGGCTTTGGGATTGTCTTCAGCACCAACCGGACCCGGTGAGTGACTTCTGCCGATTGATTTGCCAGCGGCACCCCCCAGAGATAGATCGCCCACTCCGGTCCCCTCCGAAGAAGTTCCGCACTCGCCTGCTCTCGGACCTCGAAATTGTCATCATCGAGTCGCTTCAGCAGAGCAGTCAAGTGCATCGGCGCGTGAACGAGTTCGCCGATATCCTTGCGCAACGCCTTTACCCATTCATCCGGGCAACGCTCAGGGAAGTGGTGGTAAAGCAGGATGCGAATCCAGATGTCCTTGGCGTCGAGCAGACCGCGTGACCTGGTCTTTGGTTAAACGGACATCCCGATGCCGTTTTGACGTCTGCCATGCCTCTTCGTCGGCGATGAGACAGTTCCATTGCCATTCGGCAAATTCGGCGTCTTCGGACCATTTGAATTCCCGCTTTTTCCATTCTTTCAATGCCTTCAGCCGCCCCGCACTCCTCTTATGGTTTGATTCCTCCTCGGTCCAATAGTCGAACACCTCGACTCCGGCCGCCGGGTCTGTCGCTGCAAGGTAGTCCGCAAGTACCGTGAACCCTTCCGCCGGTGTCGAGCAACTTTCGTAGACCGCGCCGACGAGACGCTCTCTCAAGCGCGCTGAGGGGAGGCGATTCATTGCCCGAAGCAGTAACGGGACGAATTCCTTGTGCCGGCAACCGGTGATCGACTGTACGAAGTCGTCCGCATTGTCGGGGCACTCCGCGAAATAGTCTGCTCGCTCCTTCAGCCGGTCGTCCACTTCCCGAAACATCGTCTCCAAAATGCGAAGGGCTGCGGCGACGTTCTCCTTGGTTGCGGGAAGAATTTCGACCGTCTGAGTGTGTTCCAGGGTGAACAAGTGCTCCAACTTGCCCTCCAGGAGATCGTTGGCGTTGGCCCTTGGATCTCTGCGGCTGATGGGCCAGCCGAACCGAACCGGCACTTTCCCGGCTGGGATCGACAGAAACATCGGGTGAAGATGGATCGTGTCTGATCGCGATTTTCCAGGGTAGAGAAAATTCGTGTACGGTCCGGTATTGCCGCAGATCAAGCGAATATGAACAAGCGGTTCCTTTCGGACGGGCCATTTTGAGACCGGTCCGCAGAAGGCTCCGCCATCCATATACCAGGAATAATCAAGCGGCGAATCGCAGACGTTTTTGAGCGTCACCGTACAGACGAAGGGACCATCTTCGAGAGCAAGTACAGTCTGAAGGCTCACCTGGAGTTGTTCGGGCCGAGTCGGCCACCGGTGCTCGGCCCGCGCAAGCCACCGTCAGAAGCACTGCGAGAAGTGTTACCGATGCACTGTGCAGTCGGAATTGCATCGAATACCTCCCTATAGCGAAAGACACCATCGCGGGAAGCGTCCACGCGGGGCGTCAGACTGATGGGATTATATCCACCGGAACTGAATTGATTCTCCGAACCCCGCGGAGTATCATCGCGGAATAGATAGAAACGGTGGTCGAGTGTTGCGATGGCGAATTATACCGCTCAATCGCGTCGCCATGTTTTTTTGCACGGTCATGCTTCCAATTCTCTCCCCCAGGCGGGACAACGCCGTTTCTATCCCACAGAAGGGGGCCAGAAGTTCACCGACGCGGTGATTGCGACCGCGGGCGCTCCCGTGATTCAGAGCAATGGAAGGCTCAAATATGCGGTGGCGGATTTGGGAAGAGCGGTGGGTCGGGATCGGCATGGAAACCCGACACGGGGCGGAATTGTCATTGTTGAGGGACCTCATTCTCCCGCTTGGTCAACTTTCTCACCTGATGAAGTCGTGACTCAATATCCCTGGTGATTCATGTCGGGAAGCACCGTGAAGAGCGTGGATTTGAGCCGTGACCTTCAGCTGACGCTGAACACGAAGCCGGACTTCTCGGCGCGGTTCACGCGCGCGGTGACGGCGCTGCAGGGCGCCATCTCCGAGGCGATTTCTGCTCCTGTCGAACATGACGACGACATGAACTACAGCTCTGCCCAGAAGCTTGTGGTTTGCGTGGATCGGGAATATCACGCCCTGGAACGGTCTGACCCCGACGCGGCATTTCGTCTGGTTGACTTGGTGAGTTCCAGAGGACGATTCTTTACATTCATTATTTTCGCCTTGTCTCCAACGACAGCGGGCTGGAAAGAGAAAGGGATCGAGGCTCCCAAGCGATACTGGAGTCATGTCACCGAAGCCCATCTTCCGGAAGAGATCCTGAGCCTTCAGAGGAAGATTGCCTCGGTTATGGAATCGAATGGTTATACCCTGCTTAATGGCCCTGTTCTTTCGCGAAGCGAAAGGGCACCTGACGGAACTTGACGGTCGTCCCGCCACGGTCTTTGAGGTGCTTTTCAGTGAAGTGGTCTAAATCGCTGCTGATCGGTGTCAAGCCGCTAGCGGGTCACGCCCCGATGCCCTAATCTATCCTGATGAGCGACTTGTCTCTCGCCGCTGACCTCAGCGCCGCCCTCGCGGCCCGCACCGCCCGTGTCGCCGTCATGGGCTTGGGCTATGCAGGCTTGCCTCTCGCCGAGGTTTTCGTCCGCGCCGGCTTCCCCGTTCTCGCCTTCGACATCGACGCGGCCAAGATCGACCATCTTCGTGCAGGAAAAAGCTATCTCGGCCACATTCCGGATGCGCGCATCCAGGAACTGCTGGCGAGCGGTCGTTTTCAACCGACGGATGATCCCGCCCGGCTGACCGAAGCCGACGTCTACCTTCTGTGCGTACCGACGCCGCTGAACGAGCACCGGGAACCGAACCTGTCCGCGGTTGTTGCCGCAGCGCTCATGGTGGCCCGCCACATCCGTCCTGGCCGGCTCGTTGTGCTCGAAAGCACGACGTATCCCGGCACGACGCGCGACGTGGTCCGGCCCATGCTGGAGGTGAACGGACTGGTCTGCGGCCAGGACTTCTTCCTGGCCTACAGCCCCGAGCGCGAAGACCCCGGCCGCAGCGAATTCACGACAGCCCAGATCCCGCGCGTCGTCGGCGGCGTGGACGAAGCGGGCGGCCGACTGGCCTGCGAGTTGTTCGCCGCCGCGGTGGAGCGCGTCGTGCCGGTGTCGAGCGCCGAGGTCGCCGAGGCAAGCAAACTGCTGGAGAACACCTATCGTGCCGTCAACATCGCCCTCGTCAACGAGTTGAAGGTCCTGTACCAGCGCATGGGCATCGACATCTGGGAAGTGATCGCGGCGGCGAAGACGAAACCGTTCGGCTTCCAGGCGTTCTACCCCGGTCCGGGCATCGGCGGGCACTGCATCCCGATCGATCCGTTCTACCTGACGTGGATCGCGCGAAGCACGGCTCACCGGCGCGCTTCGTTGAACTGGCCGGCGAGATCAACGCCTCCATGCCGCAGTTCGTCGTCGCGCGCCTGGCGGTCGCGCTGGCCGGGTGCGGCAAAGAGATCAAGGGAAGTCGCATTCTCTTGCTGGGCATGGCGTACAAGTGCGACGTGGACGACGCGCGCGAATCGCCGGGACTGGAGTTGGCGGCCCTGCTGTCCCAGAAGGAGGCCGAGGTCGGCTACCACGATCCGTACATTCCGCGGGTGACAGACGCACGCCACGGCCTGGACATGGCGACGGAACCGATGAGCGAGGAACTGCTGCGGAGCGTGGACGCGGTAGTGATCGTGACCGACCACACGTCCTACGACTGGGATTGGATTGCTACCCATGCTCCGCTGCTACTCGATACGCGCAATGCTACCCGCAACATTCGCGGCGAGCGTGGCCACATCCACCACGCCTGACGGCCGCTGCGCGCTCAAGCGGGTTTATTTTTTCCCAAGATAATCATTGCGGCAAGGGCGGCGTAGTGATACCGTGCGAGGATCAAGACACGCCGATAGCTCGATCGCATCGCGATGCCTCGCAAGAAGGCGTCCTCCTCGACAGCGGTCTGGATCCTGCTCCTCCCGGTGGACGAGCCGGGCCGGCTGGGGGTTTGGTGCATCCACGTTCGGCGAAGGAGGATCCATGTTCAACAACCTGCTCAAGCCCAAGACAGATTTAGCGGTCCTGATGCTGCGCGTGGGCCTCGCGGCTATCTTCATCGTCCACGGCACCATGAAAATCACTCAGATAACGCCGATGCTGGACAAGGTGATGTCCATGCACACCCAACTCCTCGTCGGTTGGACCGAGTTGGCCGCGGGCGTGTTGCTCGTGATCGGTCTGTTCTCTCGGCTCGCAGCCCTGGCCATCATTCCCATTCAGGTCGCTGCCATCATCCTGGTCACGGGCAAAAAGGCGTTGCAAGGGCCGACCTTTGAAGCGGCGGGAGCCGACTTCACGAAGGTCGGTCCGGAGTACAACATGGTTTTGATTTTCATGTGTCTGGCCGTGATCCTCCTGGGCAGCGGCGTCGTTTCGGTGGATCATTGTCTCCTGTGCTGGTTAGGGCGCAAGAAACCCGAGCAGGTTCCACACCAGCCCGTTGGCGCAGCGGGATGAACCACTTGAGTTGTTGCCGGAGAAGTGAGTTGGTGCGCGACCCTACGGCGAAGGGTCGCGCACCGTTCGGAATCATGCGTGATTACTTGGTTGCGCAGCAGGCCTCGCCCGTCACGCAGCAATCGGCCCCAACAGCGCAGCAGTCCTTTGTCCCGACCTTGACCTTGGCGACGGACGAATTTGCGCAGCACGCCTCGCCCGTCGCACAGCATTCGAGACCGGCAGCACAGCAATCGCCGACGAAGCAGCACTCGCTCGGCGGGGAGCAGCAGTTCGCCCCCTCCGCACAGCAGGAGGCCGTCTTGACCGCACTCTTCGCCGCTTCCGCCCTCGGCGTCGCCTTGTCGCTGACGAGGAAGACGCCCGCAGTGAACATCGCCACGGCGGCCGCGAGGGAAAAGATCAACTTGCTCAACATGAGTTACTCTCCGGATTGGTTTTTCGTCTGAAAAAAAAAGGCAACACCGCGGCGATGGCGCGCACCGTCACCGCACTCACGACGTTTGCAGGCCGGAGAATGGCTCAACAGGTCCAGACGCAGTGGAGCAAGTGAATGGGTTGATTGCGGTCGCTTCTCGACACAGACACGTCGAGGGGACGTTCCGAAGCGGCGCCGAGGACGGTGAGCGAGGGAAGCATATCGGCAGCGGTCAGAGGTCCATCGACCGCTGTGGACGGGGCGGGCTTGACGAGATCGCCCGCGCCGCAGATTTGACACGGGTCAGGATAAGACGGTTCCGGTTGCTGGACGGGTTCAACGGGCTTGGCGGGACAGCAGTGCGGGCAGCACGACATCTCGGATTGGAGCGGCGTTTCGACTTTGACCGCCGGCGCGATGAAACAGCACCACCCCGGCGGCAGCGCAAGGGCCAGGCCGCAGCAGAGCATCAGGGAATCGATCGCGCGGTGTCTCATCGCTTTCAATCGTATACGTGCGTCTCTCTGCGGTCAAGTTCATGTCTCGCAGCTGCGCTCCGACGGGTTTCTTCAGCCGTGATCAATCGTCTACTCTGTTGACCCGTTCGGATTCCGCTGGGCACGATACCGCCCGGAGCTTATGCTGGAACGAAGGACGCCATCCGTGACCGCCGAGGGAGATAAACCGATGTTCCGCCTCTGCCGCACGCTCATCGTGATTCTGTCGGCAGCCGTCGCCTCTATGGTCGCCGGGCAGCCGCCCGTGCAACGGACCTCATCCCACCAGCCTCTTCCGCGGCCCGCTCCCGTCAACCACGACGAGTTGTTCCTGAACGGCGCCGGCATCGGCACCGAACCGGCGGCGCTGTGCGATCTGCTCCGCAACCACAGCCGGACCGACGCCGATACCCGGCTACTCGATAAACTGGTGCGACAACTCGGCGACGAGGATTTCGACCGCCGCGAACAGGCGGAGCGAGCCATCACTGCAATGGGACGACCGGCCCTCGATCGGTTGGCGCAAGCACGCAGGGATGCCGATCCCGAGGTGAGCCGTCGTGCCGCGTTGATCGCCGCGGACATACGCAAGAAACTCGATCCGGATGCCGCCTTCGCCGCTGTCCGCGAACTGATACGGCAGCGTGTTGACGGTGCGGCCGCAGAACTGCTCGCTTATCTACCCTATGCCGATACCGACACAGAAGAGGAAATCTACTTCGGCATCGACCGTGTAGCGGTGCGCGACGGCAAGGTCGATCCGGCGATGAAGGCCGCTCTTACCGATAACAACCCGGCGCGTCGGGCACTCGCGGCGCTGACGCTGGGCCGCCTCGGAGATGAGGCGAACCGCGAGGCCGTGCGTCGGTGTCTCACCGACAACAAGTCGAACGTCCGCTTGCGCTCAGCTCAGGGGTTGTTGGCGGCACACGACAACGCAGCGCTGCCGACATTGGTGGCGCTGCTGGACGATGGCTCTCTGGACGTCGCCTGGCAGGCCGAGGAGTTGCTGCGCTGGGTCGCCGGTGCCAAGGCACCGGAGCCGCGCGTCGGGATGGGGGTTGCGGCCGCGCGGCGGAAATGCACGTCCGCCTGGAAGGACTGGTTGCGCGACAACAGCCGGGTCGATTGGCAGCGCGTGCAACGCGATCATCGCCGACCGGGCTTGATCCTCGTCTGCGCTCACGACGGCGTCTTCCTTATCGGCAGCGACGGCAAACCCGCGTGGCAGTTTACGGGCTTCACCACTCTGAGAGACGCCCAGCTGCTGCCCAACGCCCGCCTCTTGCTCGCCGAAGAGGCCGACAATTCGCGAGTGATCGAATGTGATCTGAATGGCAAGATTCTCTGGGAGTACAAGAACCGGCGCGGCGATTACCTCAGCAGCTGCGAGCGCCTGGCAAACGGCAACACATTCATTGTCAGCGACGAAGGGTTGACGGAGGTCACACCAGACCAGCGCACCGTATTCGATCTATGCAACGAGATCAATGTGTTGGATGGGACCAAGCCGCGCAATGGTTCGACGGTTTGCCTGAGCTACACCAAACTGCGACAGATCGATCAGAACAGCGGGAAAGTGGTGACGAACACGCTCGTCTGTTCAGACCGTCGCAAACTCTGCGCTCTGCCCGACGGCGGCGTCCTCGTGAATGATTTCTTGGAAAACAAGGTGGTGCATCTCGATGCCGAGGGCGCCTGCTTATGGGAAACCGCGCTGCAACGGCCGACCTCGGTGGTCGGGCTGCGCAACGGCAACCTTCTGGCGTCGAGCTCCTTCCGCGGACAGCGGATCGTCGAGTTGGCGCGGACGGGTCAGACCGTGTGGGAAACCCAGATGAAAGGGCGGATCGACCGCCTCCGGCCGTGCTTCAACCTGCTGCGCGTCGGCCTCGATCACGCCAGACCGAAGGATTTCGACATCAACGACATTGGCTTCCGGATTGAAGCATTGAAGGATCCCGACCGGACAGTTCGCGGCCGTAGCGCCGAAGCACTGGGCCATCTCGGCCCGCTCGCTGCGCCGGCGGTTCCTGCTCTGGTCGCCATGTTGGGCGACGACTCCAATTTACTGCGGCGGACAGTCGGCGAGGCCTTGTCGCGGATCGGCCCCGAGGCTGTGCCGGCGCTGATTGCCGCACTGAAGACCGGTACCCCTATCGTTCGCGATGAGGCAGCGATCGCGCTGGGTCAGATGTCTGGGAGCGCTCCGACAGCGGTGCCGCAACTCATCGTCCTGCTGGCCGATGCAAAGCTTGATGACGAGGTGCGACGGGCCTCGGCGCGGGCGCTGGGTTTGATCGGCAAGGTATCGGTTCCCGCCGTTACGGAACTGCTGGCCGCTCTCAAGGCCGACGACTTTGGGTTGCGCAGCGAGGCGGCCCGAGCGCTGGGGAAAATCGGGGCCGAGCCTGCCGTGGTAATGCCCGCTCTGATCGACCTGCTCCGCGATCCGACCCATCTCGTCAAGCTGGAAAGCATCCGTTCCCTGGCCGCCTTTGGACCTGCGGCGCAACCTGCCGTTGCCGTCCTTGTCGAGTTGACGCAGCAGACGAAGGCGGAAGTGGAGCTGCGCCAAGCAGCCGTAGACACTCTGGGAGCCATCGGCCCAAAGGCGAAGTCAGCCGTGCCGGCGCTAGCGGTGATCCTGAAGGACCGGACGACGCCGACAGGTCTACGCGCTGTATCCGCCGAGGCCATCACGCGGCTTGAACCGACCGCGAAAGACGCCTTGCCGGCGTTCCGCGACGTTCTCAGGGACGAGGGGACGCCGCAAGAATTGACGCGCGTTCTGGTCGACCTCCTGGCAACCGGGTTTGAGACACCCGGACTTCTTATGCTGGCTCAGGTCGCCAAGGAGGCTCCTCGCTCCGTTCGCATCACTGCGCTTCAGATGTTGCCGACGTTGGGGACGATCAGAATGCAACCGCCGCCGCTGCCGAAAGAGGTGATCGACATCGTAAAAGAAATCGCCGAAAAAGAGAAGGATCAGGTCATCCGCGCTCAGGCGGCTCGCATCATGCAGCGTGTCGAAGCGCGGAAGTTTGAACTCGCGCCCGATCCTATCCCCTAAGTGATATTTACGTTTCGCGGTCTTCCGCACGACGCTCTAAGGCGAGCGGCAGCTTCTAAGTTCCCGTAGCCGAAGTCGCCAGACTTCGGGTTTGGACGCCCCACCCGAAGTCTGGCGACTTCGGCTACGGGTAAATCATTTCCCGCCGTTCGCCTAATCGGTATCTCATCCTCACAGCTTGCTCGGATCCACCTGCTCCATCTGCCGATCCTTGAGCGTGGTACGGACCACAGCGTTCATCAGGCGCTCGGCCAGCGGCATCGTCGCCTGATTCAACTCGTCCAGCGCCGCGTGCAACTTGTCGCCGTCGTCTCCTTGCATCGCCTCGCGCACCCTCGTCTTCGCCGCCTCGACGCGCTGCCGTTGTTCTTTCGTCAAGCTCGTGCCCTCGGCGGCCAGTGCCTTCTCGGTGTGGCGCAGGTCGGCGTCGGCTTTGTTCTTCAGCTCGATCAGCCGGCGGGCGCGGAAATCCTCCCGGGCATGATCGACGCTCTCCAGAACCAGCCGTTCTACCTCGTCGTTGGTCAGGCCGTGACTCGGCTGCACCGTGACCTTCGCCTCCTTGCCGCTGCGCTGTTCGCGGGCCGACACGGTCAGCAGACCGTTGGCGTCCACGAGGAAGGTCACGTCCACCTGGGCCAACTGGGCCGGCATCGGCGGAATGCCGCTGAGGCGGAACCGGCCCAGACTCCGGCAATCCTTCGTCAGTTCGCGCTCGCCCTGGTAGATGTTGATGTCCACCGCAGTCTGATTCTCGACGAACGTCGTGAAACGCTCAGTCGCTACGCGCAGGGATCGTGCTGTTGCGATAGATGAGCTTGCTGACCGCGCCGCCGAGCGTCTCGATGCCGAGCGACAGCGGCACCACGTCGAGCAGCAGCATGTGCCGCCGGCCGCCGGTCAGGATGTCGGCCTGCACGGCGGCGCCCATCGCCACTACCTCGTCTGGATTCAGCTCCGTGTGCGGCTTGCGGCCGAAGAACTGTTCCACACGCTGCCGGACATACGGAATGCGCGTCGAGCCGCCGACCAGGACGACCTCGTTGAGTGTACCTCGCCGTTGAGTTCCGCGTCGCGCAGCGCCGACCGGCACTTCTCCAGTGAGCGGTCGATGAACGGCTTGAGCAGCTCCTCCAACTCAGCCGCGGGTGAAGGTGCGGCGATAGGACGATTTCCGTCTCCGGCAATGTCCAGTACGAACTCGGCTGCTCTCGGCCGACGACAACGCGATCTTAACGCGCTCGGCCTGGTCGCGCAGGTGTCTGGAGCAGTTCCGGAGTCGCGGCGGGTAAGATCGGTGCCGAGTTCCTTGGCGACGACGTCCATATGGCGCGATCGAAATCGTCGCCGCCGAGGTAGGTGTCGCCGTTAGTGCTGAGGACCTTGAAGACGCCATCGTCGATCGACAGGATCGAGCAGTCGAACGTGCCGCCGCCCAGGTCGTAAACGGCGACGGTGCCGGAGCGCTTGCGATCAAGCCCGTAGGCCAGGGCGGCGGCCGTCGGCTCGTTGACGATGCGCAGCACGTCCAGTCCGGCGATCCGGCCGGCGTCGCGCGTCGCCTGGCGCTGGGTGTCGTCGAAGTAGGCGGGCACCGTGATGACGGCCTTCGTTGGATTACCTGCCCGACGCCGCACCTCTTGCAGGATCAGGGCCGACAGTTCTTCCGGCGTGTGTTCGCGGCCGCCGATCAGGACGTGCAGCACCTTGCGGCCCGGCTCCACTTCGCGCTCGACGACCTGGTACGGGATGAGCGGCAGCTCCTTTTGCAGGTCGGCGAGCGTGCGGCCCATGAGCCGTTTGACGCTGTAGACGGTGTGGTCCGGATCGCTGAGGCAGCGGCTGCCGCGCCTCGCTGCCGACGAGGACGCTGCCGTCGTCGTGAAAGCTGACGACGCTCGGCACCAGGGCGACCCGTTTTCGTCGCGCACCACGACCGGCTTGCCTTTTTCCATGTAGGCTGCGAGGCTGAACGTGGTGCCGAGATCGATGCCGACGACGTTGGAAGACATGATAATGTGTCCTGAAATTGTTTAGCCGCGACTCGACAGGGGAGCGCGGGGCGAAGAACCGCCCCGCACTTCCCTGTCGGGTCGCGGCTAAACGAATCGGAGATTGGGCGCTGACTGGGATCGAACCAGTGACCTTCGCGGTGTAAACACGCTGCTCTACCGCTGAGCTAAGCGCCCCCAACCGCTTTACCGGTCGATCACGATGATGATTCCGGCCACGAGAGCAAGCAGACCCATGACGACGTTTTGACCGTTGAACCTCAGGTCGAACAAGGCGATCAGACCGTACAGAATGAGCCAGATCCCCAGCAGCAACATTCCGAACTTCGACGAGAAGGTAATGGTCGCCATGTCCGAGTTCCTTTTGATGGGCGGCCCGTGGCACGCCCAGTTAGAGTTCAGTCCGCCCGCAAATCTCGCAGCAACCCCTGAATGTACTTCGCCGCGTTCAGCACCTGGCGAATCTGCACCAGCACGCCCTGGCGGCCCGAAGCATCCGGCGTCATCGCTTCATACTGCGTGAAGCGCCGCGACAAGTCGGCCTGAAGCGCTTCGGCACGTCGCATCAATTGCTTCTCCATCGCTTGCCACTTCGCCGACTCTCGGTCGCCGGCTTCACGCAGATCCTCGATCTCCATGCGGAGGTCGAGCATCTCTTCGAGGAACGCTGGCGACATCTCCTTGTATTCCGCCGCGGTGGGGCCGCCCTCCAGTTCCATCAGGTACTCGGCCCGTCGGAAGGCGTGTTTCAGCGTGGCATAGGCGTCGTTCAGCGCGGCCGACATTTCCATGCTCGTCCGCTGCTGCCCCGCCGAGGATTGCTGTTGAAAATCCGGATGCGTCTCCCGGCTGCGGGCCAGATAATTACGCTCCATATCCTTCAGGTCGATGGCATAACGACGCGGCAACCCCAGACGCTCGAAGTGCGTCGTCAGAGGTGAACTCGGCGCGAGCGGGCGGGGCGTCTCCGTCATTGTCTGGTTCCCGTTGGGACGGCGAGCCGAGCGGCGTGAGCCGCCGGTTAGGGCCGGTAACCGGCGGCTCACGCCGCTCGGCTCGCCATTTCTTCCGAACAACCAGGAAAATCACATCGAGAACGAGCTGCCGCAGCCGCAGGTGCTCTTGGCGCTCGGGTTGGTGATGCTGAAGCCGCGCTTGTTCAGGTCGTCATGGAAATCGACCGTCGCCTCGCTCAGGTACATGAGGCTGCGCTTGTCCACGACGACAGGGACGCCGTGGAACTCGAACACTTCGTCCAGCTTCTCGCTGACCTGCGGATCGAGGTCGAGCTTGTGCTGGAAGCCGCTGCAACCACCGCCGACGACGCGCAAGCGCAGGTAGACCTTCTCGGGGAAGGAGCCTGTATCCTGCTGCTCGGAGATGATGCGTTTGACTTCGCCGGCGGCCTTCTCGGTCACGGTAATCGACATGGATGAATCCCCCTTTCTCAATGGTAAGTATATCAGGCTTTCGGGCCTGATGAGTATATTCCGTGGCCAGGCGGATCGCCTGGGGCACTGTGCTTCAAACCGTCGCAGCCTCCTGCGGTTCCGCGGCGGTCTGCTTGTGCTGATAATCCTTGATCGCCGCCTTGATGGCGTCCTCGGCGAGGACCGAACAGTGGACCTTCACCGGCGGCAGCGCCAGTTCCTCGACGATCTCGGTATTGCGAATGCCCATCGCTTCGTCGATGGTCTTGCCCTTGAGCCATTCGGTCGCCAGGCTGCTGGAAGCGATCGCGCTGCCGCAGCCGAACGTCTTGAACTTCGCGTCCTCGATCCGGCCCGTGACCGGATCGACTTTGATTTGCAGCTTCATTACGTCCTGTCTGTTACTTACATGACCCGCACGGGCGGGCGGGCGGTCATTTCTGACCGCCTCTGCATGTCGCCATGCAGTTCGGACTATGTCTTCACTCACCTTACGGCGAGGCTCTGCGTTTAGTCTCTGAGGGGGCAACCACGCCTTCCCTGCAAGTTGTCTCTGTCGTGGCATTTTTACCAAAGCGGATGCCATAATGCTTCTTCAGGATATACCGTACCGAGAAATAGTTCGTACCGAACTTGCGTGCAATCCGCTCGCAAGACCAGCCGTTGATGCTAAAGAGGTTGTGGATCGCTTCATAGAACGGCTTCAGGTTCTGTTGCCTCGAAGCTCGATTCTCTTCGGGAATCCACTTGTAGGCCAAACAGGACACAGGGCATTCGCCGATATACTCGTAAAAACGCCCGATGCTCTTCTGGCTCACTCGAATCCGCCGGGAACCAGGCAGGAAAGTGGCTTCAACGCCAATCGATCCTAGTTGGTCCCGCAAAGACTCGACCTCTGCTCGGCTGAAGGAATCTGTGCAAAGAACAAGCTGCGCTCCCCCTCGATTGGCGGAACACGAACCGTCGCACAGAAACCAGTGCAGCACACACTCGGGGGTAATCCTGAGATCCCCTGGCACCACCTTCTTCCCATCCCTGTACCAGCGCTCGTGCATCTGGATGAAAACAGGGTGGGAAAGGGTTCTTAGCTCAGAGCATTCATATACCTTTCCAGTCCGCTTATCCGGTTTGCGCGTCCTATCTCGAACACGATCCGAATCGATACCCAGCGATTGAGCGACATACTCGACGTATTCGCGGTTCTGGCGGCGTTGCGAAAAATGCAGCAACCGTTGCTTCCCCGAGACGTAAGCATCACTGAGCATCAAACCGTCCAGGATATTGCTCTGTGTCTGGTCGAACATTGGTATCCACGACGTAACGAGAGTTTCTCGCATACAGCAGAGTTACGTGGCAACGTTACTTACCACATTCCGGAGCCCCGACAACGCCGGTGCCCACGGTCGGATCCGCACGGTCGAAGCTGCCGACGTTGCGCGGATTGTTGTAATGGTCGAGAACCTTGTTACTGTAGGCCATATCGTAAGCTACCTCCTTTGGGTGATGAGAAACAGTCCGCGCGGGTCAGTGGGCCGCCCACTGCACCGTCTTCAGGTCGATGCCCTGCTTGTGCATCTCGTACAGCGGGCTCATGTCGCGCAGGTGATTGACCGCTCGTACCACGTCGTCGATGACGAAGTCCACCTCCTCCTCGGTGTTGAATCGCCCCAGGCCGAAGCGGATGCTGCTGTGGGCCAACTCGTCGCCGACGCCCAGGGCCTTGAGGACGTAGCTCGGCTCCAGGCTGGCCGACGTGCAGGCCGAGCCGCTGAACTCACGGCCACGTCCTTGATGCCCATCATCAGCGCCTCGCCCTCGACGTAGGCGAAGCTCAGGTTCAGGTTGCCCGGCAGCCGCTCCGTCGGATGGCCGTTGAGGTACACGTCCTCCAGCTTCGATTCGAGTGCCCTTCCGCAGCCGTTCGCGCAGCCCGAGCAGTCGTTTCGTCTCGGAGTCCATTTCCTTGCGGCACAGCTCGCACGCCATGCCGAGGCCGACGATGTTCGGCACCGCGCAGAGTGCCGCTGCGCATGCCGCGCTCATGGCCGCCGCCGTCGATGAGCGGATCGAGCCGGACGCGCGGGTCCTTGCGGCGAACGTACAGCGCGCCGATGCCCTTCGGGCCGTAGATCTTGTGGGCCGACATGCTCAGCAGGTCGATGCCCATCTCCTCCACGTCGAGCGGCACCTTGCCGACGGCTTGCACCGCGTCGGTGTGGAACAGCACGCCGCGCTGCTTGCACAGCTTGCCGATCGTCCCCGATCGGCTGCAGCGTGCCGATCTCGTTGTTGGCGGCCATGATGCTGACCAGGATCGTCTTGTCGGTGATGGCCGCGGCGACCTGCTCGGCGGAGACCCGGCCGTGCTTGTCCACCGGCAGGAACGTCACCTGATAGCCGTCGCGCTCCAGGCGCTTGCACGGGTCGATCACGGCCTTGTGCTCGGTCACGGCGGTGATGACGTGGTTGCCCTTCTTGCGGTACATCGCGGCCACGCCCTTGATGGCCAGGTTGTCGCTCTCGGTGGCGCCGCTGGTGAAGATGATTTCCTTGGCGCCGGCGCCGATCAGGCTGCCGACCTGCTCGCGGGCTTGTTCGACGGCCTCCTCGGCCTCCCAGCCGAAAGCGTGGTTGCGGCTGGCGGCGTTGCCGTAATGCTCGGTGAAATAGGGCAGCATCGCCTCGACGACGCGCGGATCGCAGCGTGTCGTGGCGTTGTTGTCCATGTAAATCGGAAGTCTTGACCATGTCCCGGTTCTCTCCGCAAAATCCGTTCGGTTCTCCCCTCGCCTCGGTACTCCGGGGAGAGGGGTTGGGGTGAGGGGCGAGAGACGCCATCCCCTCACCCCCAACCCCTCTCCCCGGAGTACCGAGGCGAGGGGGGTAACGCCTAGTTAACCGCGAACTGTTTGTCCGCCGTCACCGGCGGAAACAGCATTCCCAGCGTGGTCGATTCGGTCCCCGGCCGGTTCGGCCGGAACAGGTCCGCCAGAGTGACGGTCCGCAACACGTCGCGGAGCCGCTGGTGAACATCGGCGATGGCGTGCTTGAGTGGACAGATCGCCGTCAGAGTACAAGTATCCTCGGGTGTCGTGTGGTTGCACTCCGCCAGGTGGAAGGTGTCGTCGAGCGACTCCATCAGGTCTGAGAGGCGCACCTGTTCTGCCGGCCGATGCAGGACATAACCGCCCTTGACCCCGCGATGGCTAGCGACGAAACCATTGTGGCACAACAACTTGAGGATGTTGGCGACGAACGCCCGGCTCAATCCGAAACGGGCAGCGATCTCGCGGCCGGCGCCCCTTCGGGGTTCTGATACAGGTGCGACAGAATCAGGAGGGCGTAATCGACCTTGCGACTCATCAACGTCATCGTCGCTCTCCCGATCAGTTTCCTCGATATAGTAGTCCCACACTCCTATTTTAGACATGATAATAGGACCGTTCTAGTGCTGTTTCAAGATTGGCGAGAATAATTTCCACAAGCTGTTGGTGATGTTCAAGATATGGAAATGATTGTTTTTGGCCTGGGCATTTGGCGGCGGGATGTTCGAGATTCTTCTGACGTTTGCGCGGGTCCGCGCTGATTGGCTCCTCCCCGTGACATTCGTGTACTTTATCGCCCAGCGCGGCGACAGGCAGCGCACCGGCTATAATATCCGCAGGCGTCCGAAGGGAAGGCGACGAACATGAATCTACCGATCAAGTTCCCCAGCGACGTGGAGGTGATTGCCGAGGAGGCCGCGCGCTTCCGGGCGCTGTCGCCGGAAAGTCGTATGCGGTCGATCCGTGGTCTGCTCGCCGCCGGCGCGCTGATGATGCAACGGTCGCCCAAGGCAGCGTTCCTTCGTGAGTACACGTTGGAACAGGAAGACCGTGCCCACCAGGCCTTCAAGGAGTTCATTGCACGTCATGCCCGCTGAACACGATCTACTGGCCGACGAGTTGATTCGGGCCGTTGAACTGCTCGCCGACACATTTGCCGCCAAGGCGATCCGCTACGCCATAGTGGGCGGGCTGGCAACCGTGATGCGTGGCCGGCCGCGCTTCACTCAGGACGTGGACGTGCTGCTGGATGTACCGCAGCTCGTGCTGCCAGGCCTCTTGGAGGAACTTGCACGCCTGGGTTTTACATTCGACATGGCCACTGTAATTCGCCAGTACGTCCGCGACCACATTACTGCGTTCCAGTTCGGGTCCGTGCGTATCGACTGGCTGAAACCGGTCCTACCGCTTTACACGCGAACGCTCGCCGATGCCTCTACGCTTACCTGGACGGAAGGACATCTGCTGCGCGTCGCCTCGCCGGAGGGCCTGATCCTGACGAAGATGGTCGCGTTCCGGCCGCAGGATCAGGCGGACATCGAGACATTGTTTATCGCCAACCGCGACGCCATCGACCTGAGCCTCATCCGCCGGGAATGGTCCGCCGTGTCGGCCGGCGAAGATGCTCGAACGGCCTGGCTGGAGAACGCTATCGCCCGCGTGGTTCCACCGCGTCAAGTCTAAGCGGAATCGTCGTTCTCTCCCTCCTCCTCCGTCACATGCTGATGCAGCCCATAAAGCGCCAGCTTCTTGCGCACCGTCGCCCGGTTCAGCCCCAGCCACTGTGCCGCCGCCCAGCGGTTGCCGTTCAGGCGGCGCATCACCTCGTCCAGCAGCGGTGGCTCGACGGCACGCAGCAACTCGGCATACAACTCCGCCGGCGCCTCCTTCCTGGCGGCCCGGACATGCTCCGCCAGCCAGTCGCGCACGGCCGACGCCAGTCGATCGGCCGGCGACAGTCCACCGGGGCTGCCGGAGATCGACGGGAAATGCTCCGGCAGCAGCGGTCCACCGCGGGCCACGATGGCGGCGTGTTCCAGGGCGTTGCGCAGCTCGCGGCACGTTGCCGAACCACGACAGACTTCGCAGGAAGCGCAGCGTCTCTGCCGGCAGCGGCAGCGATGACGGAGCGAAGCGGCGCAGGAAATGCTCGGCCAGCGGTTCCACGTCTTCTAACCTCTCACGCAGGGGCGGCAGGTGGACCTCGAAGACGTTCAGGCGGAAGAACAGGTCGTGACGGAAACGGCCCTCGGTCACACAGCGCGACAGGTCCTGGTGCGTCGCGCCGAGGATGCGGATGTTGAGCGGCTGTGGTTGTCCGGCGCCGACCGGCAGCACCTCGTTCTGCTCCAGCACACGCAGCAGCTTGACCTGCACTGGCAGCGGGATGTCGGCCAGTTCGTCAAGGAAGACTGTGCCGCCGTCAGCCAGGGCGAGCAGGCCGGTGCGCGCCTGCGTCGCGCCGGTGAATGCGCCGCGCACATGGCCGAACAACTCGCCTTCGACGAGGTTCGGATTGAGGCTGCCGATGTGAACGGGCAGGAACGGCCGATCGCGGCGCGCGCTGAAGCGATGAATGGCACGGGCGACGAGTTCCTTGCCGGTGCCGCTCTCGCCGGTGACCAGCACGCTCGCCTCGCGCGGCGCCACCAGGGCGATGCGCTTGAACACCGCCTGCATCGCAGGACTGCGGCCGATAATTTCGTCCTCCGCGGTAAGCCGAGGCTGTGGAGCCGCGGAGTCGGCCGGCGGGGGCCGATTGAGCGCACGGTGCAGGGCATTCAGTGCCTGACTCAGGTCGAACGGCTTCGTCAGATAGTCGAACGCGCCGCCTTCGACGGCCTTGACTGCCGTCGGCAAATCGCCGAACGCGGTGACGATCAGGACCGGCACGTCGGCCGCCGTTTCGTGCAGCCGAGCCAGCGCCGTCAGACCGTCCATGCCGGGCAGGCGCACGTCGAGAACGATTGCATCCGGCCGCTGCTCTTCGGCGAGGGCTAGCCCCTGCTCCGCCGACGCTGCCACGGCGACACTGTGGCCTTCGCGCGTCAACGCCCGCTGCAGCGCCCAGCAGACGGCTTCTTCGTCGTCGATAATTAGTACATGTTTCATGCAGGTAGTCCTTCGTCTTGCCGCTTGAGGCTTAGGAGCTGTTTCAAGATTGGCGAGCCGAGCTGCGTAAGCAGCCGGGTTGCGGTCAGGCGTAATGTACCCGGCCCCTTACGGGGCTCGGCTCGCCAGTTTTGAAATAGCTTCTAAACCGCGAGCGGCCGACTTCGGTAACTCCACCCGAAACCCGGTGCGTCCCTCCGCGCGCCGCCAGGTGATGCGCCCGCCGTGTGCCTCAGCGATTTGCCGTGAAACGGCCAGCCCGAGACCAACGCCTTCCGGTTTGCCGGTGACGAACGGCTCGAACAGACGGTCGGCGATCTCTTGCGGCGGCCCCGGACCTGTGTCGATCACGTCGAGAACGATGGCTGTTCCATCCGGAGATTGCAAATTGCAAATTGGAGAACCGGACGGGGGTGAATGCGGAGATCCGTTGTCTTTGCAATTTGCAATTTGCAATTCGCAATTCGCAATTTGCAATTGTATTTCAACCTCCCCATTCGGTCCCGCCGCTTCAATGGCATTCCCCACAAGATTCAAAATCAACTGCCCGAGCTGTCCCGCGTCCCCGGAAAGAGTGCAGGGATCGTCCGGCGGTTGCCAGCGCAGCCCAATGCCGGCGTGACGACAACGCGGCCGAACTAGCTCGACCGCCTCTTTCACCAATGCCGTCAGCGAACAGTCGGCGACGCGCAACTCGCCGCCGCGGCCCAGGTCGAGGAAGCGCTTCAGGTTCGTCTCCAGGAGCGTCAGCTGCCGCAGCGCGACCTCCAGGGCCGATGTGTCGGCGGCACCGGCGCTCTCGTGAACGAAGAGCTGCACGGCCAGGCGAGCACCGGTCAGACCGTTGCGGAGCTGATGAGCCAGGCCGCCGCTGACCTGGCCCAGCAGCCGCAGGCGCTCGGTCCGCCGGGTCGTCTCGTGGAAGCGGGCGAGGCGCTCGGCCATCTCGTTGACCGAGCGGGCCAGGTGGCGGATCTCGTCGTCGGGCGCCGGCAGCGGCATCGGGCTGAAGTCGCCGGCCGCGATGAGGCGCGTGCGCCGTTCCAGCTCACGGACGCGCCGGCTCAGCCGTTGCCCCAGGCCGAACGCCAGGATCACCGCCGCCAGACCGAACGAGCCGCCGAGGACCAGCACCGGCTTGAGGGCGTCCCAGCGGGCGTCGCGCCACAGCGTTTCGGGATAGAGGATGTAGAGCGTTTCGCCGGTCCGGGGCGGCCTGAGGCGGATGCCGCTGCACAGGTACGTCTGCCCGCCGGCGCGGACGGGCGGCCCGAGACGCAGCTTCTGCCAGTCGTCGCTGACCGCCTCGGCCGGCGGTGTCTCTTCCGGCAATGCCGCCAGCGTCGAGACGGGGGCCCCGCTCGGCGGCATGAGCAGATAGTCGGCACCGGACAGACGTTTCATCTGCACGAGGACGTTTTCGGCGAGTGGGTAGCTGGTCTCTTCGCTGAGGTTATGGGCAACGTTGCGCACGCGCGTCTCGATCTGCTCGCGCGGCACGCGCGGCGGTGTCGATCGCCATCCAGACGCTGACGCCGCTGACGCCGACGAGCAGCAACAGGCACGGCACGAGCAGTTGATACCGGATGCGCCAGCGCATGATAAACCCCCACCCCTCCCTGTAGAGTACCTGCAGGGAGGGGAAAATGATAGCGCGACGTCGGAAGAGAGGGGATTCAAATCCAGGGCTGGGGCATTGCGGCGGCGTGATGATGACGAGGAACCGGCTCGGTGGCGGATGAAAAGTCCGACCGAGCCGTTCGTGCCGGAACAGAGGGTTGACCTTGGGGCCGGTTCACCTGCGAATTCCTGGAAGCACCATGGCGCAGAGGATATAGTACCCTCGGGAGCGCCGGCAGACGCGATAGCGGTATTATCCCAGTGGTATTCTGAAAGAGCGCGAGCCATGACGAAGAGACAACTGGCACGGATCGGGACGACGGCGACGATTCTGCTAGCGCTGCTGGCCGGCAGGGGGAAGTGTGACGACGGAAGCGAACTCGTCACTCCCGAAGCCATTCAGAAACTGCGCGGCAAGGTGATCAGATACAATGACGAGAAGGATTCAAAGCAAGTCACCGTGATCTTCTTGAATAGCAATCTCAATGACTCAGACCTTGCAGAATTGATAGAATCAGTGAAGCAGATCAAGAATTTGAGGAAACTGGATCTCCGTCTCACCAAGCTGACTGGAGTGGGATTGCAGGGACTCAGTAAGGAAATTGATGGGCTCACCGATCTGGATCTCTCAAGCACCGCGGTGACCGACGCCGGGTTCGTGGAGTTGATAAATCATAGTTCCTACAAAACATTGATTCTCGACAACACTCACGTGACAGACGACTGGCTGACACGGCTCAGGGAAAATAGTCAACTAAGACACTTGTCGCTTTCGGGCACCAAGGTGAATGATGCGAGGCTGGAACTCCTCGGAGCCATCAAGAACCTTCAGACGCTTAATCTTTCCGGAACAAATGTCACAAATATCGGATTGCAGAAGTTGGTGAATCTCAAAGAACTAACAACGCTTAATCTCGCTGCAACCCGAGTAGATGATGCTGGACTTATACATCTAAGGAATATGAAGAAGAAATTGCTGGACCTGGACATTTCCGGAACGAGCGTAAGTGATTCGGGAATGAAGACTATCGCAGAGTTTGAACATCTAACATCTCTGAAGATTTCCGGCGCTGGACAACTTGGCGGCGGGAAGGCGATAACCAATACCGGATTAAAGTCGCTGGAGAACCTCCACAAACTCAAGACGCTGGATATATCATTCACTTTCATCACCGATGATGGGTTGGTGTCGATCGGGAAACTAACTACGCTGACAGAACTGAACCTGTCTGGTATAGCACTAACGGACTGCGGTCTCCAGGCCATTGGGAATCTCACGGCGCTGGCAAAACTAAATCTTTCTGACACAGGGATATCGAATGATGGACTGATGGCAATCGGAAAAATGACTGCGCTGACAGAACTGAACCTGTCTGGAACCGGCATCAATGACGCCGGGCTGCAGGAAACGTTCGGACCGGTTGATCAACTACCGGATATCGTAAAAACATCGAAGTTCAGAGCATTGGCCACGCTCAACGTTTCCGCTACAACCGTATCTGATAAGGGGTTAGCAGATCTTGCTTGGCTTCCACGATTAACATCTATAATCTTCGGGAACTCGAAAGTTACCTTCGCGGGAATCAATCGCCTTAACGCACTCCTTTGGGAAAACTTCCCCCGCCGCAAATTTGCCGAAGTTGCCGATTCGATTCTGCCGCTGTTATCGATCCCCAATCCACCCTTCACGCCGGTTAAGGGTTACGATAAGCAAGGAAAAAAATGAGCGTATGTATCGGAGGAATTAACGGTCGTTAGCAGGAAGCTAACCCATCTGGTCCAGGCTCGTGAGGTATAAGAAGTTCCGAAGTCGATTTCTATTCTGGTTGTTTCAAGTCCCACTTTATTCCCGCCGGAGGTGAACCAGGAGGATTTGTTGACGCTGGAGTACCCGGCATTGCCAGAGTCGCCTGCATTGGAGTTGGCCGAGACACCGTGGAACCGGGATTGATCGTCAGCGGCGCACCATGATAGGGTACGGTGTAGGCCATCCATTCTGCCCAGGTCAGGTTGACTTTTCCACTCTTCTGGATTGCTTCGCGCATCGCGTTTTCAATCTCCGCCCGATGTTTGGGATCGGCAACGGCTCTCGTCTCAGCGGTACTGATCGATACCTGCTTCGTCGAATCGGTCAGATCCTTGATCGGTGTTACGTCGTCTTTGGTCAGCACGACCACATGTTGTGGAACGGTTAGCGAACTGGTATTGCGCGTGGCGATGTCGTGGAGTACGAGGGTGAATTGGGCAAAGGCCTCCGTGGCATCGGGCATGACCCAGACCCAGGTGTCGCCGCTGTTGGCTTTGTAACGGCGCACAAAGGCACGTCCTTCAGCCGGCCACAGTGAACCCAACCCGAAGGGATCCGTGTGAGCCGTTCTTCCACACCAAAATGTGGTTCTCCTGGTATCGGATCGATGCGCGGATTGCGCAGGATTTCCGGGTTTTCTCTCTTGGCCCGATCGGGCCCACAAAGCGCCCACAGGCACGCGCAGTGCATCGCCTCCAACTGTTGGTACTCCACGATTGAGGCCACGGTCCAATCGCCATGCGGACTTCGGCTTACCGTCACTCCAAGCGTTTCCAGGCCGAACGATCCCACGGACCTCAGCCAGGTCGTGGTGGAGCTGAGGTTTGCCTGATCCTGCACGTACGTCGTCCCATTGCCGAATAGCGAAAACGAGGGCAACGTATCGGGATTGGCTGCCACGGCGGCGAGGCAGTCGAGTACCGCTTTGTCCCGACAATTGCCGCTCGAGTGGATCTGATTCAGCGTATACTGCTCCAGGGCAACCGTTGTGCAACCCGTAGAGGCGACCGCGAGCATGAGGGCCAGAATCCAGGACTTCTTCATCTCATCCTCCCTCTGTCCCTGATGCCGCCGGTCCGAAACGGTCGAGCGATCCTGTTACGGCGAATCTGCTGGTTGCGACTCTCGCTAACACCGGGTCGGCCAGCGGCGAGCGGGATTGCCCGGCCCAGCGGAATGCGAGCCATCCGCCGAAGTTCAATGGGGGATTGTCACGGTCGCGCTGAGCGAACTCTTCAAAGCGGCGTCCGTGCCCAAATTCTCCACACGCACCGGATAATACGGGCTATCGGGGACAAAGCGTCCACTTTCGTCAACAAAGACCGACGCGGTAAGTCTGATCTGCCTGCTCTTTAAGGGATCCTTCGGGTTCTCATAGACCGGTGAATCGGGCGTTTGAATCCGTACGGGGAGATACACGGGCGGCCAATTAAACAGGGACGGCGAGTTGCTATTCACCCGGGCGATGTTTTGGATAATGAGCGTAAAGTCGGCGAGACCCTTCATTCCCTCGGGCGTGACCCAGACCCAGGTACACCCACAGTGAGCCTTGTAACGCAGCGCACAAGGGCACCTCCGTCAACCCGCCCTTGCCCAGCCAGCCGTCCGGCAGTCGCTCCAACTTGTCCAATACGTCGAAGTGGCGATTCGGCCCGGGGGAGGCTTTAGTGGGGCTAATCAGAAGACTCATCGAGTCTGGAGTCACATATTGCGGTCCCGCGATAGCCCATTGACAGGCAGCGCGCATCGCCTCCAGCTTCTCCGGAATCACGATGGGATCAAGAACCCAGTTCTGATTGATGGTCCGACTGACCATCGGATTGGCGGCTTCGGAAGCGAAACCATTTTGTACGACCGCACCGGTAACGTGCTGCCACATGGTCGTCGAAATAAGCTGCTCCTCATCAGTCACCGCGATCGTCCCGGCAAAGATGGAGGCATAAGAAGGCAGGGTAGCCGGGTCGTCAGCGATCATCGCCAGATTATCCATGATCTCGCGATAACGCAGGTCGATTGCCGAGCTGGTCTGGGCGACCGAATGCCGCTCCAGCGACGTCATTGTGCAGCCCGTGCAAGCGTTGGCCACGAGCGCCAGCATCCAGAGCTTCATCGTGAGGCCCTCTCCTTCCGAGTTCCGTCAGCCGAATAATGGCGACCCGCGGTTCTCGGCCCGTTCGCTTCGTCGAGCGTCCACCATCAACATCGGCAATATCGGTATAACCGCTACAACCGTAATGGAAACCGCGGACTTTCGTGATTTGATCGCCTCGAATGTGCAGCGGGGAGTTCGCATCGCGAAAGCGCGTCTCCAACGTAATCAACTCGCATCGGGCTGGTGTTTCCTGCGATCACGCCGAACGAAATATCGGCGGCCGCGCTCCAGATGCCGCGGAATCACGCTTAGAAACTAGAGGGCCAGCGGTGACGAGGACCCCGAAAACTGGCCGACGCTGACAAGTTTTGTTGCGGCTTCCAGCCGCACATCGCTGCCGCCGTCGGACCCAACCCGCACCCTGGCCGTCTCAATCGTTGGGACCTGAAGGTCCCAAACAAGTCCCGATAATATCCCGGTCTACTTCTTGAGGAGTGTCCCATGTCCAGTAAGAACCGTGCGCGTCTCAACCTCGAACAGCTGCCCGACCGCATCACGCCCACGACGGCGGTCCTCAGCAACGGCATGTTGTTAATCCAGGGCGACAACCTGGGCAACAACATCAACGTGTTCGCCGACTCCAGCGGCAATATCCATGTAACCGAGCGCGGCCAGGCCGTCGCCATCTCGGGACCGGCGGCGAACCTCACCGACGTCCAGCTCATCGTCGAGAGAGCCGGTACGGGCAACAACAACACTCTGGCCACCGACCCCAGCCTGACCGCCATCTCCGATGAACTGTTCGGCAACGGCGGCGGCGTCATGACCTTCAACCCAGGCAACAATGCTCCTTCGACGGCCTACGGCTCGCCGAACACCACCGCGGTCAACCACTTCATCGCCAACCCCGGCGGCAAGGACACCTTCACCGGCGGCAAGGGTTACAACCTGTTCGACTGGGAGCCGGGCACCGGTACGGACATCTTCATCGGCGCCGGCAAGCTGAACCAGGTGGTCGTGGTCGGGAACAACGCCGGAGTCGCCGAGAACGACAGCTTGACGGCCGACGGCAACGGCGGCGCGACCTACACCCGCACCAACTACAACAACCTCACCGCGTTCAACCTCTACACCACGGGCATCCAGGACTGGTACATCGAACCTTCGACGGGCACCGGCAACACGGTAACTATCGGCGACCTGACCGGGACCAAGACGAAACGCGTTGAGGTCGATGCCGGCAACAGTACGGTCAACGCCGGCGCCCAGCAGAACGCCGACGTCCGGCTGGTCGTAAACGGCGTGGCGAACGCGATCACGCAGGGGGCCGGGCCGACCCATACTGAGAATGTAACTGTTCCGACTGCCGCGGATCTCGTGAATGCTCTGGTGACCCTGTCCCAGCAGAGCTGATCGGTGCAATCAGGGGATCAGGGGTCAGTACTCGGTACTGATCCCTGACGACCTGACTCATCTTCCTCCCTTTTCCATTTCCGCGCGCTCCACTCGCCGCCCAATCACGCTTAACAAGTAGACGACCGTATCGTGCGTTCACCGCTGCCCTGATTAAAAGGCTGGTTAAGACTGGGCTTCAAAGCCGACCCCTGCCGGCTTGTCCGGCAGGTGAAGCAGTTCAGGGCTAGACGACGGCACGTAACACCCCGCTCCGACCCCTGCCGGCTTGTCCGGCAGGTGAAGCAGTTCGAGGGCTAGACAACGGCAGGTGACGCCCCGCTCCGACCCCTGCCGGCTTGTCCGGCAGGTGAAGCAGTTCGAGGGCTAGCAGCGAAGCTAGCCCCTCGAACTGCTTCACCTGCCGGACAAGCCGGCAGGGGTCGGGAAGCGGACGCTCAGCCACCGGCTAGCCCTCGAACTGCTTCACCTGCCGGACAAGCCGGCAGGGGTCGGGAAGCGGACGCTCAGCCACCGGCTAGCCCTCGAACTGCTTCACCTGCCGGACAAGCCGGCAGGGGTCGGCTCTCCAACCACGGTTGCGCCAGACACCGCCGCTCACGGCTCTCGAACCGTAATCGGGCATATACTTACGAGAGCATCCCCGTCCGTGGTATTGCGAGAGGATCGGGCTTATGTCCAAAGCGTCCTCGCCGGCTTCGGAAGCGGAGCGCCGGCTGCAGGAAGTCCTGGCGGAGTACATCGAGGCGGTGGAAGCCGGACTCAAACCGGAGCGTGCCGCGCTGATCGCCCGTCACCCCGACCTCGCCGATGAGCTAAACGAGTTCTTCGACAACCAAGATGTACTGGCACCCCTCGACGGACTGGCAGAAATCAACGCGCTTCCTTCTACCCGCCTGACCGCTCAAGGTCCACCGACTCACTTCGGCGATTATGAGATCCTGAGCGAGATCGCGCGCGGCGGCATGGGCGTCGTCTATCGGGCGCGTCAGATCAGCCTCAACCGCGAGGTCGCCCTGAAGATGATCCTGACCGATAAGGCGACCACGAGCAACACGCTGCGCCGCTTCCAGATCGAGGCGGAGGCAGCGGCTCATCTCGATCATCCGAACATCGTGCCCATCTACGAAGTCAGCGAGATCGACGGCCAGGCGTACTTCACCATGAAGCTCGTCGAGGGCGGCTGCTTGTCGGCCAGACTTGCCGAGCTGCGGTTGCCTGCACCAGGCACGAATCGGAGGGAGATCGAGAGGCAACTCGGCCGCCTGGTCGAGTTGACGGCGACGGTGGCGCGGGCGGTGCATCACGCCCATCAGCGCGGCATATTGCACCGCGACCTCAAGCCGGGGAACATCCTCCTCGACGGCGAAGACCGGCCGATGGTCACCGACTTTGGCCTGGCGAAGCGCGTCGGCCGCGACGGCGATTTGACACAACTCGGGACCATCATCGGCACGGCGGCGTACATGGCCCCGGAACAGGCCAGGCCGAACCGAGAGGGCCTGACTCTCGCCGCCGACGTGTACTCGCTTGGAGCCATCTTTTACGAATTGCTTACCGGCCGCCCGCCGATCCGCGGGGATTCGCAGATCGACACGCTGCTGCGCGTGGCCAAAGAAAAGCCGGTGCCGCCGCGGCAGCGCAATCCAAACGTGCCGCCCGACCTGGACGCAATCTGTCTGAAGTGCTTGCAGAAAGAACCGGGGCGGCGCTACGGCTCGGCGCTGGAGTTGGCCGAGGACCTGGAGCGTTGGCAGGCAGGCGACGCCATCTCATTGCGGACGCCGACCACGGTCGAACGGGCGTGGCGCTGGGCGCGGCGCAACCGTCTATCGGCGGCACTGCTCGCGGCCGTCGCCTTGCTCATGGTTGTGGTCACGGTCGGATCGCTGCTGGCCGCCTGGCGCATCGCCACGGCCCGCGATCGTGCAGATGCGAACGCGGTGCGGGCCGACGAGAACGCCGCCCAGGCCAAGGAGAATGCCGAGAAGGCCGAAACCAACGCCACGCAGGCAGAGAGCAACGCCGCCGAGGCAGCCTTGAATGCCGCGAAGGAGCGTAGCTGCGCACCGACGCCGACATCGCCCGTAACCTGGCCGAGAAGGCCCGTGAAGCGGCCGAAAAGGCGGGCGCCGAGAATCATCGTCTGCTCGTGTCCGGCTACGTGGCCAATGGCACGCGCGCCTTCGACGGCGGCGATCTGTTCGGCGCCCTGGTCTGGTACGGCGAGGCCCTGGACCGCGACCGCGGCGACCCGGCCCGCGAGGACGCCCACCGTGTTCGTCTCGCCGCTGTGCTGCGCCGCTGTCCCCGGCTGGTGCAGGTCTGGTTCGACAACAATCCCGCTCTGCCGGCGGCCTTCAGCCCCGACGGCCGGCGAGTCGTGTTGCTCCGCAAGGACATGGCCCGCGTCTGGGACGTAAGCAGCGGCGACGCCATGTCGGCAATGATGCCCCACAACTCCGACGTCGATCGAGCGGGATTCAGTCCCGACGGCCGGCGGGTCTTTACCACGGCGAAGAACGGCACCGTCCGTGTGTGGAACGCGGCCACCGGCACGCCGATCACTCCGCCGCTCAAACACGACAAGGCGATCAATTGGGCGACGTTCAGCCCCGACGGGAAACGCCTGGCAACCGTCAGCGCCGATCGAACCGCGCGCATCTGGGACGCGGCGACGGGTAAGCTGCTCCTCGGGCCGCTGATGCACGACCTGCCGGTGTTGTTCGCCTCCTTCAGCCGCGACGGCAAGTTCCTGGTGACGAGCGGCGGCGATTTCGACGTTCACAAGGGCGAAATCCGCGTCTGGGACCTGAGCCTGGCCAAGCCGACGGCGCGGACCCTGTCCAAGGGCGTGGTGATTTCGTCGGCGCATCTCACGCCGGATGGCGAACAGGTCGTGGCCGCGGGAGGCCGGCGCGTGGCTCATCTCTGGCCGCTGGCGGGGGCCAAACCGGATGGTCCGGCCGTCTCCGTCGTCCGTGTCGACCCCGACGGCGCCGTCGGCCTGGATCCTACCCGCGTGCTGAAGCTGGACGGCCCGACCGCCCAGGTCTTCGACCTGACCACGGGCAAACCGGTCTCGCCGCCGCTGCTGCACGGAGGTGAGATGTTCCTGGCGATTTTCAGTCCCGACGGCCGGTTCGTGGCCACGGCGGCGCGCGATCGCACAGCCCGCGTCTGGGACGCCGTCACCGGCCAACCGCTCACGCCGCCGCTACGTCACGGCCGGGTGGTGCGTCGCGCCGCCTTCAGTGCCGACAACCGCCGACTGCTGACCGTGTCCGACGACGGCGTCCTGCGCATCTGGGACCTGGCGTCGCGGGAACTGGTCCATCCGCTGGTGCCGCTGGACAGTAACGGACCGACGGCGACCAGCCCGGACGGGCGCCTCAACGCCGCCACGGACAAGAACGGGGCGGTCTGGGTGCGGGAGGACGTCTCCGACAAGGTGCTGCACGGGCCGTGGAAGCTCAGCCGTCCCGTCACCGAGTTGCGCTTCGCCCCGACGGCCGCCGGCTGCTGGCCGTCTCCGATGCCGGGGCACGCATCTGGGACGTCGTCAGCGGCGAGGCCGTCACGCCGGTGCTGGCCCATCTCGGTCCGGTGCAACGGGTGACGTTCAGTCCCGACGGCAGCCGGGTGGGCATCCTGGGGTCGAAGGATCAGCTCGAAGTCTATGACGCCGCCACCGGGGCACTCCAGTCCAGTCAATCCTTGCCGGGCAAGGAGCCACTCAGCGGTCTCGCCCTGACCCCCGATGGTCGTGGGGTCGCCGTGGTGAGTCGGTTGAGCCAGAACGTCGAGGTGCGCGACGTGGTTTCAGGGGCGCTGCGTGCGGGCCCGTTCCGTCACGCCGGCCTGGTCACGGCGACCGCTCTCAGCCCGGACGGCACGCGGCTGGCCGTATCGACGGCCGACGGCTCTGCCTTCTTGTGGGTGCTGGAAACCGGCCGCTTGGCGGTGCCGCCGTTGCAGCACGGCCCATCGTTGCGCCAGCTTGCCTTCAGCGGCGACGGACGCCGACTGGCCACGATGGGCGAGGACCACACCGTTCGGGCCTGGGACGCACAGACCGGCCAACCGCTGACGCCGATGCTGTCCCACACGGAAGCGATCGCCTGGGTCAGCCTGGCTGCGGACGGCAGCCGACTGGCGGTGCGCGGCAAAAAAGGCACGGGAGCCGTCTGGGACCTCAGTCCGGACACCCGCCCCGTGGACGACCTGGTGCGGCTGACACGCCTGTTATCCGGTCAGGCGCTGGACGGCCGCAGCGGCGGGTTCGAGCCGCTGGAGTCGGCCAGTTTGCGCGACACCTGGCCGCGTCTGCGTACCAAATATCCGCAAGAATTCACTCCGGCTCCGTGAACACCAAGCCGACCCCTGCCGGCTTGTCCGGCAGGTGAAGCAGTTCGGCGGCTAAGGTGTGGTCGAGGTATCGACTTTTCGACCCCTGCCGGCTTGTCCGGCAGGTGAAGCAGTTCGGCGGCTAAGGTGTGGTCGTGGTATCGTCTTTTCGACCCCTGCCGGCTTGTCCGGCAGGTGAAGCAGTTCGGCGGCTAACCGGACGTAGATACGCGTCCCCTCGACCCCTGCCGGCTTGTCCGGCAGGTGAAGGAGTTCGGCGGCTAAGGTGTGGTCGTGGTATCGTCTTTTCGACCCCTGCCGGCTTGTCCGGCAGGTGAAGCAGTTCGGCGGCTAAGGTGTGGTCGAGGTATCGACTTTTCGACCCCTGCCGGCTTGTCCGGCAGGTGAAGCAGTTCGGCGGCTAAGGTGTGGTCGAGGTATCGTCTTTTCGACCCCTGCCGGCTTGTCCGGCAGGTGAAGCAGTTCGGCGGCTAAGGTGTGGTCGTGGTATCGTCTATTCGACCCCTGCCGGCTTGTCCGGCAGGTGAAGCAGTTCGGCGGCTAACCGGACGTAGATACGCGTCCCCTCGACCCCTGCCGGCTTGTCCGGCAGGTGAAGCAGTTCGGCGGCTAAGGTGTGGTCGAGGTATCGTCTATTCGACCCCTGCCGGCTTGTCCGGCAGGTGAAGGAGTTCGGCGGCTAAGGTGTGGTCGAGGTATCGTCTATTCGACCCCTGCCGGCTTGTCCGGCAGGTGAAGGAGTTCGGCGGCTAAGGTGTGGTCGAGGTATCGTCTATTCGACCCCTGCCGGCTTGTCCGGCAGGTGAAGGAGTTCGGCGGCTAAGGTGTGGTCGAGGTATCGTCTATTCGACCCCTGCCGGCTTGTCCGGCAGGTGAAGCAGTTCGGCGGCTAGACTGAGGAGAAGATCACGGTCTTTTATTTCGGACTTCTAGCCATCGAACTCCTTCACCTGCCGGACAAGCCGGCAGGGGTCGGCTCGCGGGGGCTATGACCCACTTCTAGCCGTCGAACTCCCTCACCTGCCGGACAAGCCGGCAGGGGTCGGCTCGCGGGGGCTATGACCCACTTCTAGCCGTCGAACTCCCTCACCTGCCGGACAAGCCGGCAGGGGTCGGCTCGCGGGGGCTATGACCCACTTCTAGCCGTCGAACTCCTTCACCTGCCGGACAAGCCGGCAGGGGTCGAGGCGAAACGCCCACCGGCGTTTGCCTTGCGAAAAAGTATGGCCAATACCTCTCCATGCGGTTATGCTCGTTTCATCTCGCCCGGCACGGAACGCGGTTGCGCCCCCATGATACCCGAAACCCTCTATCGACCATCGAACCTGCACCCGGCCTATCAACTCCGCTACGGTTGGACCGGCTGGCCCTCGCAAGCGCCCTTCCCAAGCGATCTCCTTACTCGTGTCTTGCCCGAAATCACCCCCGAGTGGGAGATCGACGGCCTCCGACTCCTGGAAGCAGCGCTGACTCCCGAGCAGATCCAACTCACAATCAGCACCAAACCGCAAGTCGATCCCGTAACACTGGCTGGGCGCGTCAAAGGGCGAATCCAGCATCACTGTCGGCGGAAGGGTACACCGATCGAATTCAGCCGCAAGCTGGCCGTACGGTCGCTCGGTGATCCCACTCGGGCCTCGGTAGAAGCCTACATCCGCAATCAGGTTCCGAAGGAGGCTCTGGCAGACGAACGAATGCGGGAAATACTAACCTCGTTCACCGTGGTCCAACCACAAGTGGACCTGTCGAAGCCAACCGAGACCAACAGCGGGCGTTATTGGTACAACCTGCATATTGTGCTGGTAGTGGGCGAGCGATATCGCATCGGCGAGGCGGCAACCTTGGCCAAGATCCGTGACACGACGTTGCGGATCTGCGTCATGAAGGGCTACGGGGCGTCTGCGCTGGCGGTGTTACCGGATCATCTGCACCTTGCCATTCGCGGGACGATCGCACAATCGCCCGAGGAGATCGCACTATCGTTTCTGAACAACCTGGCGTATGTACTGGATCAGCGGCCATGGTGGGTGGCTGGGTATTACGCTGGCACTTTCGGCGAATACGGCATGGCCGCGGTGCGGCCGAAGGATTCCGAGGCGCAAGTCTAGCCATCGAACGGCTTCACCTGCCGGACGAGCCGGCAGGGGTCGACTCGCCAGCGGGTTTGCTATCTTGAAAAAAATCTCGTCCCGCGCGCTCCACTCCCCGACCAACCCCGCTTAGAAAATAGGTGACCGTTTCAAAGCAGTTTTGAAACGCTCACCATGAGGCCAATGATGACCACCGACCAGCAGCAACCGGCGGGCGATTGGGATCGTTTTCGCGGATTCTTATCCGTGCTGGCGCGCACCCAAGCGGATGTCCGCTGGCAGGGCAAGATCGACCTGTCCGGCGTCGTGCAGCAAACGCTGCTGGAAGCGTACCAGACCGGCGAGCAGCTGGCTGGCACCAACGACGCTCAGCGGGCCGCCTGGCTGAAGCGGGCGCTGGCGAACAACCTGGCCGACGAGATCCGCAAGCTGACCGCGGCCCGGCGTGATGCGGGCGCGAGCGGTCGCTGGAGGCCGCGATGGACGACTCGTTGTCGCACCTGGAGCAGCTCTTGCCTGCCGGTCAGGCGACGCCCAGTCAGGAGGCGGTCCGAGCGGAACGCCTGCTGCGACTGACCCGAGCGCTGTCGGCCCTTCCGGAGCCGCAGCGTCAGGTGATCGAGCTGCACCACCTCCGCGGCCAGACGCTGGCCGAGGTGGCCGCGGCACTGAGTTCAACCAGGCCCGCCGTCGCCGGCCTGCTCCATCGCGGCCTCAAGAAACTACGGCAGCTGCTTGCCGAGGATGGGACGGAAGCGTGATCCGTTCTGAAAAAGCGTTTTAGATTTCTGGACAAGGAGATACTGACATGGTTCGGCGTCTGTTCTGCACGTTCGGCGTGGTCGCCCTGGCTTTCGGCTTCGTGCCCCAGGCCCATGCCCAGAAGTATCCGCGCATGGTATCCGCCCTGGGCGAACTCAAGGAAGCTCGGAAAGAGATGAAGGAAGCCGCGATCGACTTCGGCGGCCACAAGGTCAAAGCTCTGGAAGCCGTGGACAACGCCATCGAGCAGATGGACAAGGCGCTGCGTGCCATCGGCATCGATCCCGTCTACGACCCGCCGAAGAAGGACGTGTACAAAGCGTACAAGAACCACCCTTACATCCGCCACGCACTGGCTGAGCTGCGCAAGGCCAGAATGGAAATGAAGGAAGCCGCCACCGACTTCAAGGGCCACAAAGAAAAGGCCCTGGAGGCCACGAACGTGGCGATCAACCAGTTGGAAAAGGCGCTGGAGTTCGCCAAGTGACGGTTGGTTCGACGAACCACGACCGTCAGGGAGCAATCTGAGCGCCCCCTGACGGTCGCGGCTCGTAGGACGCAAAGGGGACGCAGCTCTCATTGAGAGGAACTGCGTCCCCTTGCTCGTTATAGACCGGTTTTCCGCTCTCCTCGACTTTCCCTCCTCTCCCTGAATAAGATACCGACGACGCATCCGGGCGTCCTTTGCCTGGCTCTTGCGAACACAAACTCGCGTCCTTTCCGGCAAACAACTGTCAAGGGAAAACATCATGCCGCGGTCGATCCGGTACGGTCTCACCATCCTGTTCCTGTTCGTGAGTGTCGTGGCGTTGTCCGCGCAGACGAAGGCCAGCGAAAAAGAGGTGTCGGCCGTCGTCTCGTCGTCGTTGATGACCGATGGCAAGCAGATTCGCCAGTACGCCTTCGACGGCGACGCCGGGACCTATTTCGCCTCGAAAAACAATCCTACGAAAGACGATCATTTTACGATCGCCTTCGACAAGCCGGTGGCGGTGAGAGCCGTTGCAGTGACCACCGGCAAACCCACGGGAGGAGAAAGGCTGGAGGCCGGCGTCCTGGAAATCTCCACGGACGGCAACAAGTTCGAGGAGTTGGCCAAATTCGTGGACGGCAAAGCGAGTGCCCGGTTCGACGGCAAGAAGATTCAGGCGCTGCGCGTCAAGCCCACCGAAGACATGAAGCATCCGCTGACGATCCGCGAGTTCGTAGTCGATTCCGAACCAATGGTGATGACATTCAAGTATCCCGTCGAGTTCGTCGTGGATGTGAGCGACGCTCCGGAGATGAAGGAGTGGGCCGAGAAGGCGGCGCACGTCTGCGAGCGGCAGTATCCGATGATCTGTGAGGAGCTGCGCAGCGACGGCTTTACGCCGCTGACGCTGGTTTCGATGACGTTGAAAACCAGCTATAACGGTGTGGCGGAGGCCGGCGGTGGCCGCATCACCGGCTCGGTGAAGTATTTCAAGGCGCATACGGACGACGTCGGGGCCATGGTGCATGAGACCGTTCATATCGTGCAACGCTACGGTCGCAGCGGCGGCGGTCGGAATCCGGGCTGGCTGGTGGAAGGCATCGCCGATTACTTGCGGTTCTTCAAGTACGAGCCTGGGAAATTGCGCAAATTCGCGCCGGAGCACGCCAAGTACGACGGCAGTTACCAAACGTCGGCGCGCTTCCTGGCGTTCGTGACGGAGAAGTATGACAAGGAGATCGTCCGCAAACTCAACGCTGCCATGCGCGAGGGCAAGTACAAGGAAGGGATTTGGAAGGAACTAACAGGGAAAATGGTCGAGGAACTGGGGCAGGAATGGAAGAGGTCGCTCGCCGAGTGAGCCGCAATGGGGCCGGAGTAGTGGCTGGTGCTGGTGACGAACTGGAATGAGCAGCAGCAGGCGGAGTTTATGAAGCGGTTTCGGCGGGAGGGCGTAGAGGCGCAAGGCATTGGTTTCATAGAGTAAGATCAAAAGCGGTAGCATACCCGAGCACCCGCGGGAAACTGGCTCATGCTCACCAGACTAACGATCCGCAACTTCAAGCGATTCGAACACGCCGAGATCGAGCTTGGCAAGGCGGTCGTATTCGTCGGCCGGAACAACTCCGGGAAGACCACCGCGCTTCAAGCTCTCGCCCTCTGGGATATCGGCATGCGTTCATGGCTCGCCAAGCGAGGCGGTAAGGCATCTCCCGAGAAAAGGCCAGGCGTGGCCATGCAGGCCTACGGCTCGGGCGAACTGGGCGAGCAGGCGATTCCACTCGTCGGTGCCCAGCGCATCATCGCCATCGGGTCGGATCGCATGATGGCCGCCGTCAAGCACGCCCTCGCCGACAAGCTGAAGAAGCACTTCCCCAATCAACCGACGGCGATCGGTTCGATCAACTCGCCCATGCAGTGCATGATGAAAGAGATCTGTGCCCAGTGTTTGCAGCGCCACGTGGACCCCGAAACAAAGGCGGAGTCGTTCGTCTTCAGCTGCTTCAACCAGGATCAGGTACTGCAAACGGTCGATTTCGCCAACCTCAACGACCGGCTCCGCCAGAACAGCGCGGCGGAGAAGCTGACCTCGCTGTGGATCGACCACCTGTTTTCGGCGCGGCTGGTGCAGACGCTGTAGACAGCCGGGCGGCGTTGACCTGACCGAGCGCACGGCCGGGAGTCGATTCACTGCTCCGCAACGACCTGCCCGTAGGCCACCCCACGGCGTCGCGCTCCGACTCGTCTTACGTGCCGCGAAACTGCATCGCCAGGTGCCCGAATTGCGTTTCCAGCTTGCCGAAAATGAGCTGCGTCCGCTGCGGCCCCATTTCTCTTTCCTTACTTTTTGCGCCGCGGCTTACGTCCGCCGGCTCAGCGCCTGCCGGTCAGCCCGTCGAGGTACTGCTGGATCTGCGCCGCGGACAGACCCGCCAGGCGCTCTTCCGGCGGCAGCGACTCCACGACCTGCCGGCGCTCCTTCAGCGGCATCGACTGCACGACTTGCCGGCGCTCCTCCGGTGATAACAACTCCAGCGCTTCCCGCTGTTCCTCCGGCGTGAGTCGTCGGAAATTCTTCTTCGCGTAATCGTGCGCGAAATCCTCCATCGTATACATTGCAAAACCCTCCTCGTGGAGCTGGCCGAACAGCTGCTCCAAGAGCGCGCTGCTTCTTGTCGAGCACCGTTGGTAGGCACTGCGGCCAAAATTCACCAGTGCCGGCACGGCGCTGAACAGGTGGAGCGGCGCGTTGTGCGGCTCACGCGGCAGTTCGCCCGCCACCACCACACGGATGATGTCCGTCCCCCAGGTACAATCATACACGCCCCGTTGCCGCTCCCGCCACGGCACTTGCTGCGACAGGTTGTGCGGAAAACGTGCGGCCACGGTATACAGCCCGAACTGGTTCGCGGGCAGTAATTCAGACGGTGAGGGACTGACGAACTTGCGATAGGCAACGTCGAGCCCGCTCAGCTCCTTCATGGTCCAGGCGTCCAGCGTCTCGTGATGCGATTTGAAGGTCACCAGGTTGTGCGGCCGCAGGTCTTCGAGGCCATCCGGCAGCCGCCCGACAAAACGCCCCCGGCCGCGGCGCACGATCGACACGTCGAGGAACTGCTGCTGCACCGACAGATCGCGTTCCACCTCGACGACGATCGGCGAGCCGGTGAAAAAGTCCATCAGCAGCAGTCCGAAAAGACGATGCCAGTCGCGCAGGGCTTCGCGCTCAATGGCCATTGAACACTTCCTGTTGAAATTCACCCGATTGCAGCGGCTTGGCGTTCCGGACCAATACCGAAGCGCCTGGAGCCATCAGCCCGCCGCAAGGGACCAGGATCGAAAGCCAGCACGACGGCACGTCTGGTGCAGCTGGTAGTTCGCTGCCCCCGGGTCGTTCGTTCTGATTCAACACTTGGGTGAACAGGCACGCAGGTCCAAGTCGCGTTGCGTGCTCCATCCCGGCCCTTGTACAATACCCGCAAGTTCGATTGGTCGCCAAGAGCGAAGGCTGGCTTATGCCAAACATTCAATGCCCGACATGCGGACGCGACATCGCACCTGGCGCAGCGTGTTCCGGCTGCGACCACACCGCCGACACCGGCGCTGCTGACGGACTCCCGCCTGTGCCTGCGCCGGAGGTAGCGAGATGGATCATCGAACGTCCGTCACCCGACGTGCTGGCGTGGGGCAGACAGACATTCAACGAGGCGGAGTTTGTTGCTGCTCTCCGCGAGGTTGAGCAGGGCGGCGGCCACCGTTTCAAGGATTTCATCGACGAGATCGAGCGGATCGCCCATGGAGAAGAGTGACCCGCCCGTTCCGTACACGGTCGAATACTCCAGCTTCGTCCTGCAGCACCTTCGCCTGCTGGCAAGGGAGGTTGCCACGCGCGGCGACGGCCCGGCGTTCGCCGCGGCGCTGAGGGAATTCCACCGGAGACTCGAGTTATTCCCGCAGTTCGGCGATCCGATTATGGATCTGTCTGTGGAGGAAGGACAGATTCGCCTCGGCATCATTCGGCCGCTCTGCATGCGCTATGGTGTGTACGAGGAGAGGCGGCTGGTTATTTGCGGCGCGATTCCCATCCTGCTGCCGATGGTCAAGCCTGATGCCGAAGCCAGCGAGTGACCGGGGTCAGCAGCACGCCTTGAGAGCCGGCGTCCGACAACGTCACTTTGGACGGGGAAGTGTCCGGCGTGCGCGCTCGCATGGGCGGACTGAGAAAGTGGTCGGGAGTTCGGTCCCGCTGTCGGCCTTGCGCTTCTTGAAAAACGACTCCCGACCCCTTTCTTCTTCCGACGACGGAATAAGTGAGGTAATAGACGGCGGCTTCGGGATGGATGCAGTAGCGTTCCATAGGGAGAAGCGTATCAGGTGTGGTGGGTTGGTGGTACGCACCGGACGAGACCTTCGGTCAGAGGACGCGTTTGCATTCACAGTAGTGCTTTCCTCATTTATTTTCCCAGCTTATGGCGGAGTCGAGACCAAGTTAATGCCGTTCGCACCCAGCGTAGTCTTCACCGCGAAGACGATCACAGTCAGAATCGTCCCAAGAAAGACGAGAGTCCAAAATCTCCCCCAATTCACCAGGCGCCACGGGCGCAGCGAATGGTTCGCCTCGAGGTCAATTAGGATATCTTGCAGGGCATGTCGGCGCGGAATCGGCTCGCTCGGATCAAGAAAGAGTGTCCTCGTCTTGGTGAAGTAGAGGAAAAAGTCGTCGCCGCCAATCTCTTCGGGAAGCTCTGGGGCGAAACAATGGTTTGCCCAGTGGCGGAAAGCCGAATAATCGGCATCTCTGCGCGAGCGCGACCAGTGCAGGCCGAATGGCAAGAATAACAAGATCCGGTCGCGGCGAAGCACTGAGCCAACGGCCTCCATCTCCCAGCGCAATCCGCCTGCGATGCCGCCTTGCAGGACCGCAACTGCACCTCGATCGAGCAAGAGATCCGCGATGAGATCCTGCCAGTTGTCATCGCCGACGTAGATACGAGCGGCACCCATTTCAGGTGTCTCCTCGTCCGGACGGCCGATGGCCAGGACCGGGCCGAACCTCGCCAATCTGCCCGCCAGTTTCTCCTCAACAGGTACCTCGGCCAGTGTCCGCAGCCAGTCGTTTATCAGCAAGAATGTCCCCGGTTGAAAAAGCCCGTCATCTCCGAACGAGCGCAGATAAATGATGGGCGGTCGCGGGTCGTTCTCGAGGGCGGCCTTCGCCGAAACGGCCCTGTGTTTTCGTCCGAGCCTTCGACATCCCTGTCCGAGTACGAAGCTTGCGAAGGCGCCGTAAAATCCGCTGTGGATCAAAGGCACCCAACAGGTGAGCAATAAGAGCCAGCCGGTCAAGCTCCAAGCGACGGCGAGAGTCGGATTGCGCCGTGGCCCGTAGACTGGAAAGGACTTGCCCCCTCGGGTGTTGTACGTCCACTGCTCGCGCCCACAAGAACGCGCGACAGGCGAGTCAATACCAGGTCGATCATTCCCCCGACCAGAAAACCGGATATCGTGATTACTGGAAGCAGAAGTCCGGTCGCCCCGGTGCTATCGGTGCTGCGATACGATTCTAGCCAAGTAGCGGCAGTATCGCGCGTGACCTGATCGAGACTCTTGTCGGAGAGGGACGCCGCAGCAACGAACACCTGGGTGACGAACACAAGAGGCACCACGAACACGACCTGCGCGACGAACGCCCAGGCCCCTGCATAGAGGCTGTGCCGGAACCGATCGACGCCGGTCTGGGATGAGGCTGTCATGCCACCGAACACGCTACCGGCGAACGCCGACACAAGCGAGACTATCGATTGCGCCGCGAAGATTCCGGCGAGATTGAGCATCGCTACAAGCCAAAGCGACCCAGCCGATGCCGCGAAGACTGCCGAGACGATGGCAGTGCGGTTGATGCGGCGGCGGGGACGTTTCACTCTAGGGCCACCCGCGAAGCGCGTCGCCGTTGGGTCGGGTGGTGTCCGGGACCCTACGATGATGAAGTACTTGCAATGAGCGCATTTAAGTCTCGCGATGCCGCAGAAACGCGGAGGCAGCTGAAAGGATGCACCGCAGTTCGGACACTGACCGTTGCGGTTCATGGCGAGCGACTCAAGAAATAGGATGAAGCGGCGGTTCGGGTGGCTCGACCTACCGGGCAGCCCGATGAACTCGTCCATCCGGCTACCGCACTGAAACAACCCCTGCGCCATTCTGAGCAACCGTCGCCGCGTCGAAATTACGACGAAACTGCCAGATGGATTCGAGAAGCTCCACGTCTGTGGCGTCCCAAAGTCCGCGCCCGTGCAGATCGGCGCATAACTCGCCGACGGCAGCCATGAGCTGCCCCCCGCGCATCTGGGGAATGACTTCGGCCAGCGCTTGCAGCGCCGCGAATAATTCGGCCTTCGTTACCTGCTCGTTCACAGCTTGTCCCTCACGCGCGGCGAACTGGCGCGACTGCGGCGATAGTGCCCGATCACGACAACCGGCACCGTCGCGCCCGGAGCTAGCTTCGCAATCCGCGTGGCCCTCGTGACGCCATCGGAGATTTCCAGCACGCCGTCAGGATCCTCGTACACGAAGATGGGCGGCATGCCGTCCGCTGAGGACCCATACTTGCCGATTTGCTGGTGCAACTTCCACGGGTCGGCACCGCTGCTTCGGCTGCGCGGGAGCCTCAACTCGTTCGGATCGACATGGCGGATTGCCCCACTCATGCCACCAGACTACACGCACTCGGCGCGGGTCGCAAGCAAATGGGCGTAACTGAAAAGGAGGCTCACGCGGCCGGGCTCGGAAGCTGGTCCGCCGCATAGGTTAGCCTGAATTGCGCTGTCGCCGCAGCCGAAGTCATCGTACCTTGAAATCTCGGCGATGACCACCGAAATTTCAAGGTGCGCTCTATTGAGGACGGCGCCGGAGCGGCTACGTGCTCGCTCGTTCCCACGCTCCGCGTGGGAACGCAAGGGGTGCCGCTCCGCGGCACGTCAAGCATCAGCCGGACGCGCCGCGGAGCGGCCCGGCCGTGCGTTCCCACGCGGAGCGTGGGAACGAGCGAACCCCCACTTTTCATCGCGCCACGATTCTCTCGATTCGTCTCATTCTGCTCTCCACCTAACCTACGCCCCTCCGGTACTCTCCACCCCAAACCGTCGCCCGCCACCCCCAACCGTGAGGCACACCCATGTCCACCCACGCCACCGGCCCGCGCACCGCCGCCGGCAAAGAACGCTCCTCCATGAACGCCACCACCCATGGCCTCTGCTCCGAAAAGACCGTCCTCCCCTGCGAGGATGCCGACGCATGGCAGGCTTTCCACAATGCCGTCGTCGCCGAACTCGAACCGGTCGGCGTCCTCGAAAACGAATACGCCAATCGCATCGCCCTGCACCACTGGCGCCTCCGCCGCGTCGCCCGCTTCGAGGGGACCGTCACCAGCGATCTGCACGAGGCCGCCACCAGCACGGCCGCCGGCGCCATGATCGGCCTCAGCCCCAATGATCCGTCCTGGAAGACCATGCTCCAGGCCCACCGCGATCTGGAGAATCACAAGGAAGACCTCGCCGGCCAGCAAGCGGCACGCGACCTCGTCCAGCAGCTGCCGACCATGCCCGACGCCGCCGTGCTCGATTCGGACCTGGTCCTCTACCTCGTCCACATGCTCGGCAAAACGTCGGTAGTCGAGATCAAGGAGCCGGTCACCGCGGAGATCATGCGCCGCGAGCTGCCCACGACTGCGGAGAAATCGCTGCCCGAAACGCTGGCCGAGCTGACGACCGGCTGCGACGAGGACATCCAGGAGACAACGGAGGAGATGGCGGCAACGAAGCGGCGCTTCGACCGCGTCGCGCACCAGATGGCCGCGCACATCGAGTTGCAGGGGCACGATCACCTGATCCTGCACAAACCGGAGTTGGACCGTCTGGTGCGTTACGAGGCCCATACCGAACGGCAACTGAAGCGCGCCATGGACGCGCTGGAGAAGATCCAGGCGAAACGCCGAGCGAGAGACGCGGAGCGTGGGGAAGACATTCCTGTCTGCCAGCCGCACGGGCAGACAGGAATGTCTGCCCCACCCGTTCGTTCGGCAGAAAGCGCATCGGCGTCGCTGCCCGAGGCCATCGCCCGCTGTTCGCAACTGCCGCCGCAGGCGGCGCCGGCCGAGCGGAGTTCGTTTCGCAGGACCGAGGAAGTGCTGGCCGAACTTGCCACACCGCGGCGCTTCGAGGCCTGGCCAGGCGGTGCAGCGCACGCTTCGAGCGAGTTCGTTCCGCAGATTTCGACCACGCACCGCAACGGCACGCCCGTAATGGCGGACTCCCACGGCTCATCGTGACCCGGACACGCCGCTCGCGGCTTCGCCTGGGTTTGTTTCCGCCCGCTTGACTTTTGTTAGCCCGACGCGCCAGCGAGGGTTCCTGCGGCAATCCCTCACCCGGCCGTAAGCGGTGCGCCCCGGTCCGCCCCGCAACCAATCTCGACTTCGCCGCCCCGCGCCGGACAATGATGCTCAGGACGTCGCCCCAACCGAAGGAGGCACCGCCATGCCGGCCAGCACTGCCGAGGGCGTCGCGTGGGACCTGTCCGACCTGTACCGCGGTCTACACGACCCGCGTCTCGACGGCGACTTGACCGAGAGCCTGTCTCGAGCACAGTCGTTCGAGACGACCTATCGCGGCAAGATCGCCGTGAGCGGCGGTCCTGCGCCGGCCGTTCTGCTCGCCGCCATGAAGGAGCTCGAAAGCCTGTCCGAGCAGATGGATCGGCCCGCCATCTACGCCAACCTCGTCTTCGCGGCCAAAACGGACGACCCAGCACACGGAGCCTTGATGAGCCGGACGCGCGAGAAACGCACCGAAATCAACAAGCATCTGATCTTCTTCGATCTCGAATGGATGCAGGTCGCCGACGCCGATGCCGCCCGTCTTTTTTCTGATCCGCAGCTCGCGCGCTATCGCCATGCCTGGAGCAGAAACGGGTTTGGAAGCCGCATACCCTCAGTGAGCCGGAAGAGAAAATCCTCGACGAGAAGTCCGTCACCGGCCGCGCCGCGTTCATGCGGCTCTTCGACGAAACGGTGTCGTCGCTGCGCTGTCCCTTCGAGTTCGGCGGTCAGACGGAGCGCTTGCCGGTGCAGCAGATCCTGTCGAAGCTCTATGACTCGAACCGCGAGGTTCGCAAGGCGGCGGCCGACGGACTGACGAAGGGCTTGCAGGAAAACGCCCGGCTCCTGACCTACATCTTCAACACGCTCGTCCTCGACCACCGCTCCGACTGCAACCTGCGCCGGTTCGACAGCGTGTTGGGACCGCGCAACCTTATGAACGAGATCAACGACGCCGTGGTCGATGCGTTGATGGCCGCGGCGGAAGCGCACCACGGCACCTTTCAGCGCTACTACCGCCTCAAGGCCCGGTTGCTCGGACTCCCCCAGCTGCAAGACTACGACCGTTACGCTCCGATCTCAGGCGATCTGCCGCCGTGCGACTGGCAGAAAGCGCGCGACATCGTCGAGAGCAGCTACACGGCGTTCGATCCGAAGGCAGGGGCGATCATCCGGGAGTTCTTCGCCCAGCGCTGGATCGACGCCGAGCTGCGTGACGGCAAGCGCAGCGGCGCCTTCAGCAGCAGTGCGGTGCCGAGCGCGCACCCGTACATCCTGATGAACTTCACCGACAAGGTGCGGGACGTGATGACGTTGGCGCACGAGTTGGGCCACGGTCTGCATCAGTACCTGTCGCGCGGCGTCGGCTATCTCCAGTGCGATACCCCGCTGACGACGGCGGAGACGGCGAGCGTCTTCGGCGAGATGCTGACGTTTCAGCGCTTGCAGGTGCTGTACCCGGAGCCGCGCGTCCGCCTCGCCATGTTATGCAGCAAGATCGAGGATGCGTTCGCCACGGTCTTCCGCCAGGTGGTCTTGACCCGGTTCGAGCAGTCGTTACACCAGGCGAGGAATCAGCGCGGTGAACTGACGACCGAGCAGATCAACGAATTGTGGCTGGCCGCGAACCGCCCAATGCACGGCGACGTGGTGCAATTGACGGACAACTACGGCTGGTGGTGGCTCTACATTTCCCATTTCATCCATTCCCCGTTCTACTGTTACGCTTACGCCTTCGGGGAATTACTCGTACTGGCGCTGGTGCAGAAGTACAAGCAGGAGGGCGCGGCGTTCGTGCCGAAGTACCTCGAACTCCTCGCAGCCGGCGGCAGCGACACACCGCACGTCTTGCTGGCGAAGTTGGGAGTGGACGTGACCGACCCTGGCTTCTGGAAGCTCGGTCTGCATCTGCTCGACGAGATGGTAGAGGAGGCGGAAAAGCTGGCGGTTGCCGTCTGACGGGTCGGAGGTACCCGGGGTCGTAGGGTGGGTCGAGTCTTCGAGACCCACCGGGCGCGGCGTGGTGGGTCTCGAAGACTCGACCCACCCTACGATGTTATTCGTTGCTGCTGGCCCGATGGTTTCACCTACCATCGAATCGACGACAAGCCGGCCCGCACGGTGGTCCGCTTGAATTGCAGCCCATCGGCAGCGACGCGGTCTCCGCGGCCGGGCGGCGCCGGGACGCTGAGGAGGCGTTCCAGCGTGTGGCCCCGGCATTCGGGACACTCAGCCTCTTCGCCGGGGAACACCAGAGCCTCGAACTCGTGATTGCATTTTTTGCAGGCGTACTCGTACAGCGGCATGGCCGTGTTCTCCCCTCATCAACCGCGACGCCGGCGGATGCGCTCGCTGGCTCGCAGCAAGACCTCGCGTTCGCTCTCGGTGATGTTCTCCTTGCCGACGCGTGAAATCTTCTCCAGGATCGCGTCCATCTTGGCTTCCAGCTGTTCGTCGTCCAGTGCCGACTGGCTGGCCGGGGCGGCGGGAACCGGGGCGCTTACCGGCGCCGGTAAGCGTTCCTCACGCGGCTCTTCGTAAACGCGCAGCTTCGGCCGGGTCATGCGCCGCCAGCGGGTCTTGAAATTCGGCCACCATCCCGTCACATGCCACTGGAACTGATAGTAGCAGTAACCAAAAGCCGCACCCGCGAGATGCACCGTCACCGCTGTTCCGGAATGGGCACCGCCCAAGAACTCGAAAAAGTCCTTGGCGACCATGAATACCACGAACAGCCAGATCGGACAGGGCAGCACGAGAAACAGCAGGATCACTTTGCCCGGTTCACGGCAGGCAGCCAGGACCAGCACGGCCATCACCGCTCCGGAAGCACCGAGGCAGAGTCCGCCTTCCGGCTTGGTCGCCACGAACGCGGCACCGCCTAGCACCGCCGCCAGGAGATAGACCGCCAGGAACTCGCGCGGACCGTAAGCATCCTCCACATCGCGGCCGAAGAAGTAGAGGACGAGCATGTTCAGCAGGATGTGCCAGGGGTTCCCGACGGTATGCAGGAAGGCATAGGTTAACAGCCGCCAGACCTCACCGTGAAACACCGCATTGACGTTGAGGATCAGGGTATCGGTGAAAGGCGAGGTGGGCTGGTCGTAAACATGCTTCGTCGTGATCATCTGCAAGACGAAGCAGACGACGTTGATACCGATCAGCCACTTGCAGACCGTGCCGCGCTCGGTTAGCGAACCGAGAAAGCTCTGGCCTTCACGTCGATAATAGTCGCGGTCGTAGATGCCCATGACCATCCTCGTCCCGGCGATCTTGCACTGTCTCGTCTTCCCGGCCTGGAAAACGCTATTCATCTTCTACCATAACAGAAGTCGGCAGACAACGCCTCCGTGTTTTCGCAGCGTGGTCCGAGCGATCCTCGTGGTCATCCCCCAAAGAGCGTCGTCCGAACTCGTCCGGTGCTCAGTGGCACGTCCCGGCCAAAAGCATCGCGAATTATCATCGCCGGATCCAGCCCCAGGGCCGACAACACGGTCGCCTGCACGTCCTCCGGTTGGTACGGGTCTTCCGCGGGATAGGCGGCGAAGCGGTCGGACTTGCCCAACACACGGCCGCCGCCAGCCTTGCCGCCCGCAATCAGAATGGAATAGCACGAGGACCAGTGATCGCGGCCCGTCTCGTTGACGCCGTTGCCGGTGAACTGCCCGAACCGCGGCGTGCGGCCGAACTCGCCCATCGCCAGGACCAGCGTCGTCTCCAGCAGGCCGCGGGCGTGCAGGTCGTCGAGGAAGGCCGAGAAACACTGGTCGAACGGCGGCAGCAACTCGTCCTTCAGCCGTCGATTGTTGTTGATGTGCGTGTCCCAGTGCGGGTCGGGGTTGTTCACCTTGCCGCCCCAGTAGACCGTCACCAGCCGCACCCCTGCTTCGACGAGGCGCCGGGCCAAAAGCAGACTTTGCCCATACTTGTGGAAGCCGTAGCGCTCGCGCACCCGATCCGGCTCCCGGTCGATGACGAAGGCTCGCCGCGTCTCGTCGGACGTCAGCAGTGCCAGCGCTCGCTGACGGTAGCGGTCCAGGTCGGCAATGCTTGGGCTTTCTGCCAGTTTGCCCAATCCGCGGTCGATGCCGATCAGCAAGGCCTGCGCGTTCGGTAAGGCGTTCCGGCTCGTCCGCAAGGCCGGCCACGCGGAAGTCGGGTTCGCTGGGATCGCCGATGACGCGGAACGGAGCATAGCTGGCGCCGAGGAAGCCGCCGTTCTGGCCGGGTGTCGTGTAGGGACCGTCGGTGACTGCGTCCGGCAGCGAGACGGCTACCGGCACGGCACGCTGACTGGGCTGCGCGAATGTGACCTGCGCGCCGAGGTGGGGAAAGTCGTTCTCGGTCGGCGTGAACGCAATGAGGTCGCGCAGAGGCGGACGGCCAGTCGTGACGGTGTAGGTCGCCGTGTTGTGGTTGATCGCCGTATGCGTCATCGAGCGCACAATCGTGTAGCGGTGCGCCCGAGCGGCGAGGAGCGGCAGATGCTCGCAGATGTGAATGCCCGGCACGCTCGTCGCAATCGGCTTGAATTCGCCCCGGACATTGTCGGGCGCGGCGGGCTTCATATCCCAACTGTCCAGCTGACTTGGCCCGCCGTGCAGCAGGAACAGGACGCAGGAACGAGCGGTATGTCCCGGCCGCGTGAGTTCGCCGGCACGCAGCAATCCCGGCAACGAAATGCCGATGCTGGCAAGACCGCCGAGGCGCAGCCAGTCGCGGCGTGAACAGGTACGGTCCGGGACATGCAGCATCGGCGACCTCTCTTTCCCGGAGTCAGATCCTCGGTGAGGGATTCGGTGCCTCGTTGGCGACATCCTCTTGGGTCAAGATGTATGATAGGGCCCCAGTCGGAGCTACCTAGACTGCGGGGCTGGCTGTTCAACTTGCCAGAGGAAGTGGGCCGCTACACGCAGGGCGCGGAGGTCCCCTTCCCTGGCAGGCCATTTTCGCGGGGTTGTCGAAGGCATCTTGTTGACGGTCGGAGAGTTCGGGCATAGTCGGCCTTCTCTGGTAGCACCCCGGTCGATGCGATGGCCGGTTTTAGTCGTTGGCACGGAGGAATCCCTGCTCGGCGAGCAGTGCGGTGAGCGCGATGCCGCCGAGTCCGATACCAGCGTCGCGCAGAAAAGTGCAGGGGGTTGAGGAGATGACAGCCGACGAGAGGGATCGCAAAGGAAAACATGCTTGATTTCCAGGGTGTGTTGTCGGCGGATGTACAATCAACTTGCGGCGCCGCGATTCTTCAGGCTCGATCCAGGTCGCATGCAGTCCAGTCGGTTGGTACAATTACGATTGCGTTTCGATCTCCATCCGGGGGTAAGCGTGCATGTCTTCACCAACAGTCAATCCTGCGGAATCGCCCATTCCTCAACTTCCGCTGGCAGAAACGGTGCCGCCGTTACGACACGGCGACCGACTAGCCCGCGCCGAGTTCGAGCGCCGCTACCACGCCATGCCGCAGATCAAAAAGGCCGAATTGCTCGATGGAGTCGTCCATATGCCATCTCCCGTCTCGCGCGCCCACGCCCGTTCCCACTACCAACTCAACGGTTGGACCGGTTTTTTCTCATTCTCCACGCCGGGTGTCGAAGGAAGTAATAGCGGCACCCTGCGACTCGACCTCGACACCGAACCGCAGCCGGACGTCTTTCTGTACATTCTGCCATCCCACGGCGGCCGCGCGATCCATTGCGCGGACGGCTACGTTGAAGGAGCAGTGGATCTGGTCAGCGAGGTCAGCGTCAGCAGTGTTCCGATCGATCTCGGCATTAAACTTCCGCTCTACCGGCGCAACGGTGTGAGCGAGTACATTGTCTGGCGCGTCCTGGATCGGGCCATCGACTGGTTCGTGCTGCGCGACAGGCAATATGACCGTCTGCCTCTCGGACCGGACGGCATCTACCGTAGCGTCGCGCTCCCGGGTCTGTGGCTGGACGCGGCGGCGTTGATCGACGGCAATCTGCCGCGCGTCAGCCAGATCGCACTGGCGGGGGTGGCCAGTCCCGAACACGCGGCGTTCGTTGCTCAGCTGCAGCGGGCCGCGGCAGGCGGAATTGGGTCGTAAGATATTCCAGCCAGTGGATGAGTGTAGGAATCAACCTCGACACCAGGTCGGCCGCTGGCTAAGTTCACTTTGCCAACTCCACTCTTCGAATGTCTCTATAAACAGATCTCGGTCATACTTAGTGTAACTGCTCGGGTGTAATCCAGAGCAATAGAAGCCATATTCCGTAGCCGTACGCGCCTTTACAGGCCAGTCACGGAAGTGACAGACCAGTGTGCCTTTCTTCGCTCCAAAATGAGGGAATAAGGCGATAAACTCCGTCGCTAAGCCGTCGGCAACCGTCAAGTTGAATGGGGCGACAACCTGAACGCCCAAGTCGGTTGCAGCAACTCGGCAAGTATTCCGCATCAACTCGTCTTCGTCCACAATTGCTCCTAATCCAGCAGGGGATTACGCCTACCGTTCGCCAGGCGAACGAATCGAAACGAAAAAAAATCATTCTACAGTACCAATGGTGCGATCGAACGCACGTTTGAGATGCTGCACGAGATTCTTCATCTGGTAGCCCTGCTCCGGGCACACCGACGCCGTCAATCCGTGAGCTTGAAGTCCCTGGACAACGACGGGGCCGACGGCGGCGATTGGTGTGCGACTCAACCCCTGCCGCAGCGTCGCTTCCCGGTCGTGCTTCACCGCTACCTCGAAAAGTCGATCGATCTGCGGCGCACTCGTGAACACGATCGCCGTGACGGCACTCGACGCCAGGCGATCGATCAGGTCGAGAACCTTGCCGTCATCCGCCGACGGAGCATAGACGTACGATAACACCGGCCTAACCGTCGCCCCTGCTTTCGTCAAGAAGCCCTCCAGCACCGGATTCGGCGCCCCATAGAGTGTCATGCCGATGGTGCGGCCTGTCACTGCTTCCGTCCCTAGCGCCGCGAGAACGCCGTCGGTTGTCGGCTTCGGGGCGATGCGCGTCGGGGTGAGGCCAAGTTCCTTCAGCGCCCGTCCCGGCTTCGGACCGCGCGTCAGGGTTGTCGTTTTGCCGAGCGCGGTAATGTAGTCGTCAAGAAGCCCGCCTCGTTCCGCGAAACCGAAGAGGCGCCGCACAGCTTCGCCGGTCATCAGAATGAGCAGGTCGAAACGACCGGCGATCAGGTCGCGGAGCCAGGCGAGTACTGGCTCCGCGTCGGGAGCATCGAGGATGCTGAGCATCGGACAGCGCAGCGGCACGGCTCCCTCGGCTTGCAAGAGCTGGGCCAGATCCTCCAGCTGCCGGCCTTCCGCCAGCGCCACCACCTTGTTTTCAAGCGGTCGAGTCATGACAACTCCATTACCACTTCTTGTAGGGCGAACTTCCCGTTCATGGCCACGACCACGCGGTCGCCCTTGGGTTCTCCCTGCTTCTGGACGTCTCCCCGGGGTGCGACGATTGCCCATGCAACGTGGCGGCCAACGGTAGTTCTACTGTAACAGAAAAAACTAAACGCAACCGCTTTTCGCCGTTCGCGCGGCGCCGACCAGGAACAGGGCAAACACCGGCAGCCAAACGGCGTCGTGGATCAAGAGCCAGTGCAGGCTCTCCGGAGAGGGATGGACGCGGTCGGCGTGGAGCAGCCAGAGCCAGACGCCGGCCAGCAGCGTTCGCCCCAGAAGCGGTACGACAACCAGGCCGCCCCACCTGCGCGGCCACAGCGCTGCCGGGACCAGACAGGGTACGTAACCGAGCGTCAGAGCGCCGAGAGCGCGGCAGAGGAGCCGGCCATCCATGGTTACCGGCAAGTTCAGCCGGGTGAAGAGGTCGTCGGGCCGAAGTATGGCCCAGGTGCCGGCCAGAAGACAATCGAGCGCGGCCAGGATCAAAAGCAGACGCAACCACCGAGCGCCCGGCGTCGGGCCGGCGTCGGGCTTCATGACGCACTCCGTGAGAAGAGGGATCCCCCCGAATGGGAGTCGAACCCAGATGACACGAGGACAGGTGATATTAAGTCGGCATGGTTCATATCAGGGTAACACTGTTGTAGGACGGCCTTCCCAGGCCGTCCGCTCCGCCTCGGACGGCCTGGGAAGGCCGTCCTACAACAGTGTTACCCAAGCTGGCCTGTTTTTGAACCATGCCATTAAGTCTACTGACCAATCGCCGCAAGGAAAATCCCCGCAACTGCTTACGGAGACGCCGTCCGAAGCTGACGGGCATGGTTCACAAGGGGCACCGAAGGGGTAACACCGTGGTAGGACGGATTTGTAATCCGTCCGCCATAACCCGGACGGATTGCAAATCCGTCCTGCCACGGTGTTACCCGCCTCTGAACCATGCCAACTGACGGTAGTGCGCGGCAAAACGTGTGTCGGGATTACTCGGCAAAACCTTGTGTCGGCTGACAGCGCACCTCAGCCCCGGCCACCCAAAACTCGCGAAACGTAAACATAGGTCGTCTCACGGCGGCGGCGGCGCCACCTTCACCGCCTCGACGCCGATGATCGACGCCTTCGGCTTGATCGGATCGACGTTGACCGGCCTCTCGGTTTCTTTGAAGCCGACATTGCCGGCCAGATCGACAGCCTCCACCCGGATGATGAACGAATGGGCGGGAATGCTGTCGGGGACGTTCCAGATGTAGACGCCGTCGTTGGGTAGGTTGCTCGCCACCTCACCCCACTCGCTGGTCGGCGACTTGGCGTCGCGCCACTGAATCTTGATCGGCGTTGGGCCGAAGTTCTTATCGACGGCCTGGTAACGGATCGTCACCTTGTTGAGATCCGGCCCCGTCCCGATGAGAGGCGGCCCCAGCAGCGAGACCACGGGAGGCGTCGTATCGACCTCGACGGATACCTGCGGCGGCGTTCCGGCCACGGGAGGATCGGACAGGCCCACGCCGCTCACCGGGACCACGAAGAAGCCGAAGATGCCTTCGCGAGTGACCTTCACAGTACAGGGTCCCGGGCGCGGCGCGTTCATGATGTCGGGCTTCCAGCTTCGGCCGTCGTCCTCGGTTTTCCAGATCTCGACGGTAGAAATATCGGACTTGCCGACGAGGTCGACCTTGTAGTTGAGCTGGAATTGCTTCGAATTCACGCGGTGCAAAGTGCCCCGCGCCGCGGTTGCCGTCGCATCTGGCCGCCAGGCAGCGGCGGTAACCGTCGTCGTCTGTTCGCCGACGTTGCCGGCCTTGTCGCCGAACTGCATCCGTACTTCCCAGGGGCCTTTCACGGGCGGGTTCCATCCATATTGACCGGCCAGTCTCGGTGGAAGCTCCAATTTGATCCAGTCGCTGCTGCCCACGGTATGGTAAGTTGTTTTGAGCGAAAATAGGTCCGGATGTTCCTCGCGAATGTCCCACTCGAAGGCGGCCGTGAACTCTGTGGACGGTATTTGCTTGAGATAGATAGCGGGCGGCAGCGTATCGACGCAGACCTTGAGGCCCGGCAGCACCGCATTGACGTTCGGCGGAAAATAACGTCCGGCCGAGTCCATCGTTTGCACCGAGAACCAGTACCAGCCGTCGGCCGGAGCGGTGAACTTGAACTTCTCATCGGGCGTCGTACTGGAGGCGATGTTCTTGTAAGTCTTGCCGAGGTCGTTGGAGACGTGCAGCAGCACTCGCTGGATACCGACAGCACCGGGTTCCGGTGTGGCCGGGATCAGGAAGCTCTTCTGGTTGATGTAAAAGATGCGGTCGCCGGTCGGCGGTGCCGCGCACAGCAGAGCGGGCCAGAGTACGACTACGGCCAGACACGCCAGCGCATGCAGCACCGCCGAGGACAGTCGTCGTTTACCGTCAGAGTGCGGGTGCATGGTGCCTACCACCTCCGGCCCGAAGGCGAAGGTCGAGCGGTGTAAGGGAACCGGCGCTGGCGGGACCATGCCCGCCATTATTCCAGCATCGGCGGCGCGGCACGGTGAACTTGAACGAAAGGGGAAAATGGGAGAACGCGGGAGGTTCGGGCCGCTTGCGGCCGTTACTCCCCTCGCCCTGGTACTCCGGGGAGAGGGGTCGGGGGTGAGGGGTCGCGCCGCTGTACAGTTTGCTGGCCCTCGCCCCTCACCCCCGACCCCTCTCCCCGGAGTACCGGGGCGAGGGGGGAAGAAGGAAGACGCCTCTCCCCGGAGTATCGGGGCGAGGGGGGCGTTGTCAACGTGCCGGTGCCGGCAGCGGTTTCGCCGCGTTGGTTGCAGAACCATAGACGGCCTGGCGCACCCGTCGGCAGGTCTCCGCTACTCGCCCAAGAAATAGCTGTGTGGCCTCGGGCGGAATAAATGCCATAACCAGGCACAGCATCACCAGACTGAATGTCACCAGACCCATGAACAGTCCGATCCCGGTGTGCAAGAGGACCGATCCTGTCAGCATCAGCCAGCGCCAGCGCTTGATCCAGATCAGGTACGGGAAGCTCAGCTCCATGAACAGAGTGAACATCACTCCGCCGGTCATGAAGATTTCCCACAGGTAGCGGTGCCGGCACAGGAATACGAGGAAGTCCATGTAGAGCGGCACCCGCATCGGCGCGAAGGAGTAATTGGCGTAGCAGGCCCACAGAGCGGTGCCGTTCCACCACCCCGCCCCGAGCAGCTTGGCAGTGCCGGCCGCAATGTAGATGAAGCAGAACTGGACCTGGATCAGCCGTGTGGCGAACGTGGCGGAGGCCAACGGTTGCAACGGGAGATCGGCGTTGGGATCGCGCAGCCGTTTGCGCTCGCTACGGACGAATAACCAACGATCCACCGACAGAGCTGCGCCGCCGGGAGCAATCATCATGTAGAACAGGAACACGACAATCATCGCGTCCATGCCGAACAGCGACGTCTGTGCTCGCCACATGTAGCCGATCGCCACCATGAAGGCCAGGACGGAAGTGATCCGCGTCGCGAAGCCGACCGTGAACAGCAACAGGACACTCAGACCCAGAATGTGTGCCGTCCAGATCCAATGGGGTTCCTCTACGTGGAAGAAGATCGACCACGAATTCTGTCCCTTGCCAGTGTAATCCAAGATGGGAACCATGACCCGGCAACGTTCCACCACCATCAGTTGCCATCTCTGCAAATCATCCGGTTTGAAGGTGTTGAGCAGATCAGCCATTTTTAGGGAGTTGGCCATTTCCGACTGGAATATGGCATCCTTCTGGGCGGTCGTCTCCGCTTCTTTGGCAATTTCTCTGCCTCTTAGAGAGCTGAGGCGCGCGAACACTATCGGAGGCACTCCATCCTTAGTCAGTTCACCCAACGATTGATCGGTGACCTGAAAAAAGAGTGTCTGTCCAGGCCAGCCATCGGGAAAAGTGACGTTCGGAGAGTCATTGCGAAGATAATTCATTACTTCCCTGTCCAGCCAAGCCTCCCGCGGACTGACGTAGGAGAGGAGATCGAAGCTGTAACAGAAATAGGTGTAGAGCACCACGATCCCGCCGAGCAGACGCATCAGGCCCAGGGTCGTCGGGTCGCTCGGCTCGAACCAGAAGCGGTCCCAGCCGTGCGCGAAGTCGCGCACCGACTCCAGCGGTTCATCGGCCTCGGAGTGTACGTCATCGGCATGGGGCGATTTCATGGCTGTTTCTCCTTCTCGTTCAGCACCCTATCGCGATCGGCCCAGTTGTAGTCCAGCCCGGCGTGCTCCCTAACGCAGTGCCTTATCTGGTTCCCTTCATAGATGATCGGAATCCGCCAGTAGAGGAAGGGATCCCGGAGGTTGACGAGTCTTCCATCTGTGAAGAACTCCCCCTGGTAATAGGCGTGGTAGAGAGTTTCATCGGTTGGGAGGTAACCGTCGCCCATCTCCTTGGCTGGAAGGATCCAGTGTTGCACCCGGTAGAATTTAATGCTTACCAGCTTGGCCGTCGGGGCCTCGGGATTGGTGGGATTCAAGCGGGCTATCCTGCGGATGATCGCGGCCATCATGATCGCGGAGTGATCTTGAGCCGGTTGATAATCGAACGTGGCGGAATCCGAGGGACGATAAGGTAAATTGAACGAATGTACTGCGCCTGCCCGATCTGTCCACCCTGCCAAGAGGGCCGCGTCTCGATGCTGTGTCATCCTCCCCACGACATCGGCAGGCATCGAGGTGTTAACGATATTGCAACTTTCGGTGATGGAAAGCAGACGCTGATAATGCAGGTTGACCGGACTGGTCTTCCGGTCGGGCAGCTTGACCCACTGGGTCGAAATCGACTTGGCCCCCTTCTCATCGGTGCTTTCGTAGTTGAGCGAGAACCACAACTGGGTCGGCGGTCCAGGCTCGGGCGAATAGAAGTGGTAGGCGTTGTTCATGTACAGGAACTGGAGATAGGGGCGGTAAACGTGGATCCAGGCTTGCACTGCCAGGAACGGAGCGGTAGCTTCCGGATGACCGGGAGGCGGGATCATCGTGATGGTGACAAACACGCCGGCGAAGTGGAACAGGACCAGGGCACTGATCGCTATGCGGCGCCATAACGAGTCGAGCAGGACGAGGACGAGACCGATCCCCGCTACGACCAGCAGCGCCTTCAATACCATGTCGGCGGAGTCCCAATCCTTGTCGGTGGCCAGTAAACCGATCAGGGCGGTGAAGCCGGCCAGGGTGATGACCGCCGCCGACTCGACGCGCTCCTCGACCTGTTCGCTGCCCTGACGCATCCGGAGGATGACGGCCTGTGCCGCCGCGATGAGACCGCCGCCCAGCAGCAGCAGGCGCACCTGGGGCAGACCGCCGGCCGCAACATGGTGGATCACGGCCGCCACGGCTACCAGACCCATGCCCGTCAGCAGCACCGGCCAGGGCTTCTGCCACAGCCGCAATTCCGCAATCGGGGTTGCTCGTTCGTGCGCCATTTCAGGGGTTCCTCCGACGGACGCGTTCCGATGGGGGGCTGTCCGAGGTTCCGCGGTGATCTTGCGAAACATCGGACGAAATGATCGCCCCGGTATCGCAAGATACACAGGCCTGCGAAAAAGGGCAAGAGACGGAAGCCTTTACAAGAGAACGACGCGGAAACCGCAACTTGCGCAACCGATTCCGGTGGGATAAGCAACATGCAGGGTACAACCGTCATGGGCTGTTTAGCCGCGAGCTTTTGCGAGCGCTGATTCAGCGCTCGCAAAAGCTCGCGGCTAAACGACGTTGGTTCCCAACCCCACTCCCGTGAGGCAGCTCGTGTTCATCGTCCCGTCGGTGATGCGGAAGATACCGGGGAAGCGCTCTTCCCACGGCTTGTTGGCTCCGGGACAGTACTGGCGGGCATTGGATTCGATGGCCGTCACGCCGGGAACGTGCGCCGCCAATCCGGCCGAGTGAAGCAGCGACGCGCCGGGACACGTCAGATCCTGCACGCACAGGAATAGACCGAACTTGTGCGCCGCCGCGGCCATCAGCAGCGACTGCGTTTGGCCCTTGCACGCCTTCAGCGCCGCCCCGGTGTAGCCCATTTCGCGGGCCAAGAGCAGGCTGTCGAGGTCCAGCAGCGACTCGTCGATCACGACCGGCCGCAGCTTCGCCGCCTCGTGCATGACGTTGTGCCGATGGGCTGCCAGGTCGCGCGCCGTCGGCTGCTCGATGTAGGCGACGCGCTCGAAGCCGTTCGGCGTCTTCTCCTGCACCAGTCGCAGGAACTCCAGCAGATAGCCGACATTCGCACAGCGCTCGTTGAAATCGAGAGAATACGACCAATGCGTGACGCCGCGCCGCTGCTGAGTCTCGGCGGTGATGCGATCGACCCGCACGACGCGCTCCACGTCCCAGCCGAGATCGTTGCCGTTGAGCTTGATCTTGATGTGCGTCAGCCCGTTGAAGTCGATCCACTGGGGCAGCGTCTCCGGAAGGCCGTCTTTCGTACCGCCGGCATTCGTGCCGGCAGGAATGCCGGCGGTACGAGGCGGCACATCGCCCGCCTCCAGCGGATCGTCTTTCGTACCGCCGGCATTCGTGCCGGCAGGAATGCCGGCGGTACGAGGCGGCACATCGCCCGCCTCCAGCGGATCGTCTTTCGTACCGCCGGCATTCGTGCCGGCAGGAATGCCGGCGGTACGAGGCACATCGCCCGCCTCCAGCGGATCGTCTTTCGTACCATCGGCATTCGTGCCGGCAGGAATGCCGGCGGTACGAGGCACGTCGCCCGCCTCCAGCGGATCGAGGCGCCGACGAGGTGATACAGCGGCATCTTCGGTTGCGGTGAGCGGGAAACATGGCGGTCCAGCGTATCGCCCTTGAACTCCGCGCCGAGATAATGGCCGAGGTCGTGGCTGACGAAATCGGGGCCGTAGGTGTGATAGCAGTTGAGGCCCAGCAGCCGGCCGAAGGCATCGTGAACCGCGGCGTCGAAGGGACTGGCGACGACCAGGGCGCACAACCGCGGGATCGGTTCCGCCAGCTGCAGCTGCCGGGTCGCCTCGGCCGCCTCCTTGAAGTACTCCGGTTCCAGTGTGTGGCTGATGTCGAGAGGATGGCCCGTTATGGTGCAGCTGGAGAAGACCCGGCCGATGCGTTCCGCCAGCGCCTTCATGGCGGCGATGGTGGCGTCGTAGCCGAGTACCTTCGACGGGAACGACCAGACGTTGCCCAGCGGCATCGAGCCATGTCCGACGGCGCTCCGGCCATCCCGGCTGCGGACCCGGCACTCGACGTTGAGGAGCGTGACGCGATCGACGGCGGTGCCGCCGAACTTGATCGGCGTACGATAGAGATGGTCTTCGTACTCGCAGCGGACGGATTCGATGCGGACGTCGGTCGGCTTCACGGCGGCCTCACTGTCTTGACGCTTGTGGCTTAATACTACAGCGCTCCCCCCTCTCCCCGGTACTCCGGGGAGAGGGGTCGGGGGTGAGGGGTGAGACTTTGAGGACTGTTCTGACTCTCACCCCTCACCCCCGCCCCCTCTCCCCGGAGTACCGGGGAGAGGGGAGATAAGACCGTTTTATGCGGTGCGAAGCGCTGTAATATTAAGCCGCAAGCGGTGGGATCTCCGCGGCTACTTCCCCTCATCCTTCGACTTGCCGGAGCTGGACGCGTCGATCCAGGTAAAGTTCGCCGGTTTTTCCGTCTTCATCGGCGCAGAGTCCTCGGCAGCGGTTGCGGCCGGTTTGGTATGCCACAGATAGCCCGCCGTGCCGCCGCTGCCTGCCAGGAAACTGAGCATGAACAACACGAAAACAGGACCCATCGACTTCTGCCGGGTGCGTCGCCGGGTCGAGGGGGAACGCACCTCCGGCTCGCCGAAATCGAGGTTCGGGTTGGACGCCGGCTCCTCGACTCGTGGTTTAGCAGCCGGTTTCGGGGCCGGTTTCGGCGCGGGCTTCGCGCAACGGCCCCTCCACCGACGACGAACGCCTGTTTGCAGCGCTTGCACTTGAGTCGTTTGCCCATCAGGTTGTCGGGTCCGTTCTCGGTCCAACCGCAACCGGGGCAGGCAATGGGGATCGGCACGGAAGGTTCTCCAGTTAAGCCGCAAGCAGCGATACACACAATAAGACACTACGACTCGCCGAGCGGACCACGGCAACCCTAGCGCCGGCAGTGTACTCGATTTCGCGCATCTGTCCACCTTGCGGCAAGTATAATGGTCCGCACACGGAGAGCAATTCGCCCCCGGCGATTCGTCGGGGGCGAATTAGGCGAACGGCGGGAAATGATTTACCCGTAGCCGAAGTCGCCAGACTTCGGGTGGGGCGTCCAAACCCGAAGTCTGGCGACTTCGGCTACGGGAACTTAGAACCTGCCGCGCGCCTTACCGGTAAACCGCAAGCGGCGTTGTAGCCTCTTCCCTTCCGTTCCCGGTGTGGTACACTGCCGTATTCAATGCTGCCGCTTTCCTGACGCGCCCGCCCGTATTGCTCCAACGGAGAATCGCAGCCGTGAGCTTCATCATCCAATGCCCTGCATGTCCGACGCAACTGTCGGTCGAAGCGAACATGTCCGGCAAGCAGGTGCGCTGTCCAAATTGCAACACGATCCTCGACGTGGGGACGCTCCCTCCGTCCCCCTTGTCCCCGGTGTCGGCCGCGAAGCAGAGTCCCCAGGCCGGCGCGGCGCGACCGCAGCCAAACCTGTTGGCCACAAAGACGGCGCCCGGCGACGGCAAGAAAGCCCCGGCTACGCAGCGCGACTTCAAACTCGATGCGAGCGACGGCCCACCGCGGCCCCGCTCCTCCGGCGGTTCGGGTTCGCGTGCTCTGTACTTCCTCATCGCACTCGTCGTCGGTTTGGGCGGTGGGGCGGCGGCGGGGTTCTTCGGGTTCCGCGCCTACATCAAGTCGGACTCGAATTCGTCGTCGAACAGCACGACGGCCCCGAAGCCTCCGCCGGACGATCTCCTCTTTCTGCCGAATAACTGCCAGGTGGTGGCTTCCGTCACCGTGCCGAAGCTACTTTCCAGCCAGGCGTACAAGGAACTTGCTGAAAAGGGCGCCGGCCTAGACAGCAGTGAGGCCGAGATCCTGCGCGAGCTGACGGGCGCGGCCCCCGAGGACATCGAACGATTAACCTTCGGCGCCACCCAGTCGCCGGTTGAGGAATGGACCTTGATCGTCCGCTCTTCCAAGCCTGTGCGCGTCGATGAACTCAAGGCTGCAAGCGGTGAGAGCGATCCGAAACTGAGGACCGTCGGCACGCACACGATCTATCGAACCGCGTTTGGCGGCGCCTTCTTTGTTCCCGATGACGCGCACGGTCGTCCTCGGTTCATCGGCGGAGGCGCTTGGCCGCGTCATCGAGCGCGACGGCAAGGCGGATCTGCCCGACGGTCTGAAGGCCGCGTACCATCCACTCAACAATTCGTGGGGTCTCTGGGTCGGCATCGACATCACGGTCGTCCCGGCCGGATGGGAGCCCGTCACCGGCTGGAACGTCAAGCCGCTCAAGGAGAGCGTTCGGGCCGTCATCGTGGAATCGCCGGCCGACAAGCCGCTCGACGCCCAAATCGTCGTCCATTGCAAGGACAAAGCAGACTTCGAGGACGTGCGCGACCAGCTCAATGCCATCGTGGCGCAACTGCCCCCACTAGGGATCGTGATCGAGAAATTCCAGACCGCCGGTACGCGCATCGTCGGCAAGATCTCTGTCCCCAGCACGGAACTTGTGAAGCCGTTGCTGGAGGTTAAGAAACCGCTGATCGAAGTGAAGTGGCGAAGCCCAGACTACTGGATCGAGATGCTGTCGGATTCCTCCGCGGCGAACGCCGTGAACTACAAACGGGCGAAGGGTTTGCTGAACTCGAACCTGGAGCGGTCGCTCCCCTTCCTGATCCAGGGGCTGGAAAAGGATCAGAAGTCGCAAGAGGCGGTGCTGAACCTGCTGCTCGAGCTGAAGGAGAAAGGAGCGACCGCCGCTCCGGCCGTGGCTCGGCTCATCAAGCATCCGCAGACGTCGCTGCGTCTTCAAGCGGTGAAGGCTCTGCGTGGTTTCGGACCTGGGGCTAAGCGCGACGTGCGGCCGGCGCTGCTTCAGGCCGAGACCGACTCCGAAAGCGCCGTCAGCCTGGAAGCGAAGCGGGCGCTGGCCGATCTGGGTCCGCTCGGCAAGGAAGACGCGGCGGAATACGCCGCCATTGCCGGCAATCCAGAAAAGGGAGCCCAGGCCCGTCTCATAGCCCTGCGCGAGTTGACCCTCCTGACGCCCGACTCGCCCGACCTGGTGAAGCTGCTGCTGACTGCGCTCACGGACAAGGACAACGAGCTGCGTGCCGCCGCCGCCGGTTCGCTCGGCAAGGTGGGCCTCAAGCAGCGCGAGACCGTTGTTCCGGCCCTGGTGAAGGCCTTCCAGGACGCCGAAACGCCGGTGCGAAACGCCGCCGTGACCAGTCTCGACAACTTTGGATGCGCCGACGGAAAAAGAGAGCGCCCTTCTTCTGGCCAGCTTCAAGGAAGCGAACGCGCCACCGACAGCGATCGCTGCCGCCGCGAAGCTGCTCGGCAAGGCGGGACCGGCTGCCGGGAAGGATGCCTTTGCCGCCCTGCTCGGCGGTCTGAACCACGAAGATGCGCTGGTGCGGAGCGCCTGCAGCGCCGCCCTGGATGCGCTGCCGTCGCCCGACGCTGCCGAGGTGCCGGTCCTCGCACAAAAGCTGGACGATGCCAACGCGAACGCCGAGACGAAAGGCTTCGTCTTGAAGACGTTGACCAAGCTCGGCAACAAGGTGGACCGCGCCAAGGTGCCGACACTCGGCGTGACGCTGATGAAACTGATCGAAAGCGATGCGAACCTGGCCGACTCGGCGCTTCAGTTGCTCGAAACCCTCGGCCCCCCCGGCGACGGCGACGTGCCGGCTCTGCTGAAGTTGATGCAGAATCCGAAGGCGACGGCCAAGACGCGCGGTTTCGCCGCCCGGGTTCTGGCGCCTCGGGCTGCCGCGTCGCCGGAGGTCTCCAAAGTGCTGCTGACCGGATTGTCCGACGAGGACGCCGCGATTCGCAAACTGTCCGCCGAGGGGTTGGTCAAGGCCGGCCTGAAGACGCCCGAGGCAGCCCAGGCGCTGGCCAAGGCGCTGGACGACAAGGACGCCGCCATCAGGCTGAACGTCACGACGACGCTGGCCGCGATGCCGCCGGAGGCCAAGACGTATCTCCCCCTGCTGAAGGCGTATGAGGACGAGGACGCCGCGGTCCAGAGCAAGGCGCTCGAGGGATTGACGCGTGTGGACAAGCCCGATCCGGCGACACTAGCCGCGGCCCTGAAGAGCAACAACCAGCGCGTCCGTCTGTTTGTCCTGAAGCGTCTCCTGGCGGACCAGAAGGGAGTTGCCGACAAGGACGTTCTCGAACAGCTCGTCAACGCGGCGCACGACGATAGTCCGACGGTACGGGCACTGGCCGTTGAAACCCTGGTGGCAAGCGGTGCGGCCCCGGAACTACTGGCGCCGGCGCTGGTGGGGAAGTTGAACGACATGGCAGTCCAGGTACGCCTGGTGGCCGTGCTGGGCCTCATCAAACTGAAGCAGGAAGCGAAAGTCGTGGTGCCGCTGTTGCTGGCGGCCGCGATGGACAAGACCAATCCGATCTACCCCGAGGCCGTCAAGGCGCTCAGCGAGATCGGCGATTACGCCAAGCCCGTCATGCCGCTGCTGCTGAACGCCCTGGCCAAGGAAGAGACGCGCGAGGTCGCGGTGTCGGCGCTGGTGAGCTTGGGTAAGGATGCGGTCAAGGATTTGAAGGATATGCTGGGGTCAACCAAGGACCCCGTCATGCAGATCCTGCTGCTCAACGCTCTGGGGAAGATCGGCCCCGATGCCCGGTCCGCCCTCGCCGTAGTCAATGCTAAACTCAGCAGTCCCATTCCGCAGGTCAAGGCGGCGGCGAAAATGGCTTCGGATGCGATCCAGAAGAAGTAGATGACCCGTTTAGCGCCGCTCTTTGAAGCGTCCGAATGGGGAGGAGAAATAAACCGATGCGTGCGCTACGGACAAGCCGAAGGCCCGCGAGAAGCCGGCCGATCCGGAGAAGGTCAAGGCGCTGATCGCCGCTATGAACGATCCCGTGCCGGCTAAACGCAAGGAAGCGATCAACGCCCTCGCCGCCGCCGGGCTGGCCGGTCGCGCCGCGGAATCGGAGCTGGTCAAGCTGCTGCGCGATCCCGACCGCGAGATCCGACTGTGGGCGGCCTACGCGCTGGAGAAGATCGAGACGGGGAAGTGAACAGCAGCGTGCAGGAGTTTTCGATGGCTTCGACCAAGAAGACGCGGCGGTGGAAATGCACCACCAAGCCCCGTGGGACTTGTTCGGCCGATTGCCAAAAGGTCTTCACGAGTTTCGGTGCCACCAAACAAGCCGCCAAGCGGAGTTCGGAGAGCGCGTGCCAGGACGCAGGCTGTCACACACCAGGCCGCGAACCGCACAATTGCGATTGCGGACATACCAGTTGCTACCCGACGAATTAGGCATGGTTCAAACGGGGCACCGGCGGGGTAACACACGGGTAGGACGGATTTGCAATTCGCCCGCCATAGCCCGGACGGATTGCAAATCCGTCCTACTGCTGTGCCACCCGTCTTTGAACCATGTCACGAATTAACCCCCGAGGTGCCCGATGGGTAAGAGTCACTCCTTCAAATTTCTGGACGAGAACCTGAATCGAGAGTTCGTCGGCCTGCTGACTCAGGCCCGGATCAAACATACGATTGACCGGGATGGCGCTATCCATTTCGCAGCGGAGGATGAGGAGGTGGTCGGGAATGACCTGCTCTGCTCGTTCCGAGATGGCATTTTTCCGTCCTGGCAAATTATAACCTGTCCGAATGATTGGACTGCACGCTACAAGGAGTACATGAATCGCCACGGGGTCCCATTCAGGGAGGAACTGAACGATGGCGAACTCTGGTTTCTCATCCCGCGCAAGTACCGGCCGCACGCTTGGAAGCTCGACGATCGAAAAAAGCAGCGTCTGGAGCCACACAAGAGCGCAACCAAGGTGGGATGAGCCATTCGACCAGTATTGTCGAAACGCAAGCAACGGATGAAAAAATACTCCTGCTCACCTTGCGATCCCGTCGTCGCCGATTATACTAACACTTGTACACTACAGAGGAGATGAGACCTCACTGAAACCACCACGCCAATCACGGCAACCTACTTTCCACGAGGGACCAATCATGGCCGACGATCGGGAACTGAAGAACGTCCTGGCGCAGATCGAAAAGGACATCGGCAAAGGTGCCATCATGCGTCTCGGCGAGGACTTCCATCAGGACATTCCGGGCATTTCGACCGGGGCGCTGAGCCTCGACATCGCCCTGGGCGGCAAGGGGCTGCCGCGCGGCCGGGTCGTCGAGATCTATCGGCCAGGAGGCCAGCGGCAAGACGACGGTGGCCCTGCACGCGGTCGCCAACGCCCAGAAGCAAGGCGGCGTCGCGGCGTTCATCGACGCCGAGCACGCCCTCGATCCGGGCTGGGCCAAGCGCATCGGCGTCGATCTCGAAAGCCTGCTCGTCAGCCAGCCGTCCTGCGCCGAGGAAGCGCTGAAAATCGCCGAGATGCTCATCAAGTCGAACGCGGTGGACATCATCGTCATCGACTCGGTGGCCGCCCTGGTGCCGCGGGCCGAGATCGAGGGCGAGATCGGCGATGCGCACGTCGGCATGCAGGCCCGGCTCATGAGCCAGGCCATGCGCATCCTCACGCCGGCCATCTCGCGGACGCAGACGTGCCTGGTGTTCATCAACCAGATTCGCCAGAAGATCGGCGTCATGTTCGGCAACCCGGAAACGACGTCGGGCGGTCTGGCCCTGAAGTTCTACAGCTCGGTGCGGCTGGAGGTGCGCAAGGCCGGCGTCATCAAGGACGGCGAGGACACCGTCGGCTCGCGAATGCAAGGTGAAGGTGGTCAAGAACAAGGTGGCGCCGCCGTTCAAGCAGGCGCAGTTCGACCTGATGCACGACCGCGGCATCAGTCGTGAGGGCGACCTGATCGACCTGGCGCTGGAAGACAAGCTGATCGACAAGCGCGGCGCCTGGATGAACTACGGCGAGGTGGCGCTGGGCAACGGCAAGGAGAAGGCGAAGGAGTTCCTGCGCGAGAACCCGGCGCTGGTGGAGGAGCTTACGCAGAAGATCCTCACCAAGCGCGGCCTGCTGTCGCCGGCGCCGTCCAACGGCGAGGCGCTGGAGGAACCGGCGGCCCCGGCGAAACCCGAGACCACCGGCAAGGCCCGCCGCGCCGCCGTCGCAACGCCGAGCGAATCGTAGGTTGGTGAGTGGTGAGTGGTGATACGGATACCACTCACCACTCACCAAACGCCGATGTGCCGCCCTTCCTTCGACGCCCGGTAAATCGTGTCGATCAATTCCAGCGTCGCCAGGGCCGTCTCCGGCGAATTCCGTACCTCCCGAGCGCCAGTGCGGGCAGCCGTCACCCACTCGCGGATCAACTCCACCGCCCGCGCACCACCATAGCCGGGCGTGGTGTCCTCCGGCAGCACGAACGTCTCTTCCATCGCCAGAAACTGCGGCTGCGGACCGTGGATGCGCAACTCGCCGCCGGTGCCGGGACGGTTCGGATCCCAGTGGACCCAGCGCCGGCTGCCGCGCAGGCACCAGCGACTCTCGCCCGTCCAGCGCGGCAACCAGTAACCGCCGAGGAATGTCGCCAAGCCGCCACCGGAAAGGTCGAGAAGGGCTGCCCCGCCGTCCTCCACCGCAACCGGCGTCTCGCCGAAAGTGCCGGTCCGCGCCGTCACGCCGACGATGTTCTCGCCGGTGACGTACAGCAGCAAATCGAGCCAGTGACAGGCCAGCCAGTTGAAGAAACCGCCGCCGCTCTGCACCGGATCGAAGAGGTAATGGGCCGGTCCGCGCCGGGCAACGTCGCTGGTGACGAACAGCATCTCGACGTTAATGAGCTTGCCGAAGCGGCCGTCGGCGATCATGGCTTTGAGGCGGTTGGCTCCGGCGTCGTAGCGCCACAAGTAGCCGCTCTGAAACGCCACGCCGGCCTGATGCACCGCTTCGAGGATACGCCGCATCTCCGTCGCGGAACCGGCGCACGGCTTCTCGACGAGAATGTGCTTGCCGGCGCCGGCAAGTCGAACGGCCGCCTCAACCATCGCACGGTTGGCCAGGCAGACGACGGCACCGTCGAACGGATGTCCAGCGAGAAGAGCCTCAACGTTCTCGAAGCGCGGCAAGTGGGCGTAACGTTCTTCGAGGCTGGCGGTGGAGCCGTCGAAACCGGGCACGAGCGCGGTGATTTGGACCTCGGACGCGAGGTTCAGCAACGATTCGCGCCAGCCGGCGCCATGCGGATGGTCGATGCCGAGAAAGGCGATACGGAAGGGATTGGTCATCGCGGCGGCCTCTAACCTCTACTGGTTAGCCCGACGCTACTGGTTAGCCCGACGCTACTGGTTAGCCCGATGCGCCAGCGAGGGATGCGGATGCGGATGCTGCGAAAGAGCCATTCTACTGGTTAGCCCGACGCCAGCAAAGAATGCTGCGGAAGAGCCTCGCTGGCGCGTCGGGTTACATTCTAAAACATGGAGACGGCGGCGGGTCGTTCCGTCACCCGCCGCCGCCCGAAATCGATCACACCACATCGCACGCCTGGTCGAAGCGCTGCGGCAGCGGTACACTCTTTTTCTCCTTCGTCCCTCCCACGTTGAAAACTTCTGCCAGCATCTCCGCCAGGCACTCGGCACAGATTCCGTGGCTCTTCTCGGGAAGCGTCGGGGGAGCACTCGACTCCGCCGCGTGACCGCACCAGGCACATGTGTGCATCATGATGAGGGGCCTCAATCCGGTTTCGGGCCTCGACCGTCCTCTGACAACTCGATGCGGTTTTACCTCGGGAGGCGGACAAAAAAAAGGAGCGTTCGCAAAGAATTGTCACTCCTCACGAACGCCCCGATGGGTGTCACCGAAGGTTTCTACTTTTTCCCCTTGCGCGGGGCAGGGGCCGGCGCCGCCTTATGTTGCACGGGCGCCGCCTTGTGTTGGACCGGCGCCGCTTTGGGTTGTGCCGGCTTCGATACCTGATGCTGTACCGGCTTCGGTGCCGCGTGTTGCACCGGTGCCGCATGTTGCACCGGTGTTGCATGTTGCACGGGCTTCGCCACCGTATGTTGCACTGGCGCCGCATGTTGCACTGGGGCCGCGTGTTGCACCGGCTTCACCTCTGTATGTTGCACTGGTGCCGTGTGTTGCACCGACGGTGCCACGTGTTGCACCGGAGCCGTGTGCTGCACCGGTGGTGCCGTGTGTTGCACCGGCGCCGTCTCATGCCGAACCGGTGAAGGCGGTGCGACAGTGGGTTTCCTTTCCGAGACCAAGCCCGTCTTCGGTGCGTTCAGCCCAACTACACGTGCGGGATCATTCGTCCGCAGCGGCGTCCCACGGGTCCGGACCATCTGCGTCTCCAGGTCGCGCCGTTGCTGGGCTACATCGCGCACTTGTGCCGCCGTCTGGCGGATCGCCGTCTTTTGCTGCGACGAAACGGCCGTCAGCCGCACGCCCAGACGATTCGCTTGCGACAACGGTGCCAGTAGAGCCGAGTTCCTCAAGTCGGCCGCGCTGAGCGTCTTGTTGCGAAGGAACGCATTCTGCTGAACCAGCGTCCGCGCCGGCGGGGCAATGGTGCCGTTGGACCGGCCCGTATACAGTCCCCGCAGGTCGCGCTCCCAAGTTCCGCCCTTGTAGGAGCTTCGGTAGTAGTTGTACAGCGGGTCATAGCCCGCTCCACGGGCGTAGCGGTAGTTGAAGAAGGGCGTATACCCCGCACCCTGATCGCCGGCGCCGCAGTAGTCGCCCACGTAGTAGTGGCCGAAGCCTGGACGGACGAACAGGGCAGAGGTCAACCCATCCGCCGGGAAGGCGCACGACGGCTGATAGACGAAACCGGGCTGAGAATAGATCGCCGGATCGCAGGCCACCGGAGCGAACAGCAGACCGCGGTCGGCCAGCGGGTAATCCCAGTAGCCGTCCACGAACAGGAGGCCCGCAGGCGTCCAGACGTAGTGGGCCGGCACCCAGACCCAACCGGACTGGAACGGCAAGTAGAAGCCGGGCCGCCATCGGTACTGATTGTCCTGATAGACCCAGATGCCGGGATTGTAGATCGCATCGTCGGACGGCGCCGGCACCGACGGACCAGCCTCGATGGAATCCGGCGGCGGCGGTTGATACGTGAGAGCGGTCTGATCGGCCGGCGCCCAGAAACCGGACACCCACTCATAGCCGTTCTGCACCGGCGTATAGAAACCGGGCACCCACTTGCGGCCCGGAGGCGGCACGCGCCAGAAACCGCTCACCCAGATGAAGTTGGTGCTCTGGTCGTCCCATTGCCAGTAGCCGGGTATCCACTGATCGTTGCCGCCGTCGGGTTTCTGATCCGGCGGCACTTCATTCAGCGCGGGCGGCGGCTCCCGAGGTTCGATCGGCCCGGCCTGCGGCTGGCTGTCAACCGGCATGGCGAACGCTTCGTGGATCGGCCCGCGTGCCAGAACGTCGATGCCGGGGGTAACGGGTTCATCCGACCGAGCGGGCAGGCCCTGGAACGAAAGAATCGTCAAAGCGGCGATGACAAGTTTCGGAAGTGTGGTGTGCAGTCGCATGGTGAAAGTCCTCCTTCTATAAGGAGGACGTTCACCGGTGGCGGACTTGCGCGGGAACGCCGCTTGCGCTGTGTCTCCCTTCGCCCCGGTACTCCGGGGAGAGGGGTCGGGGGTGAGGGGAGAGGGCCAGAACACTGCCGAGCGGCTCGCCCCTCACCCCCGACCCCTCGCCCCGGAGTACCGGGGCGAGGGGAGGAGGAAGACTCCTCGCCCCGGTACTCCGGGGCGAGGGGAGGAGGAGGTCACTCCGCGGAGAAGTTGGCAAGGAACTCCTCGAACTCCTTGCGCTGGGCGAGCTCGGTCCCTTGCTGCTTCTTGATGTCGGCCTGGTACTTCTCGATCTGCGTCTCCTGCTCGTCGAACTTCTGCAGGTAGCGCTTGTACGCGGCCGCCGTCGCCGGCATCTCCTTCAGGTTGGCCCGCAGACGCACCTGATCCTGGGTGATGACGTCGAGTTGTCGTTGCAGTTCGCCGATCTCCTGCTGCGTCTTGGCCACCGCCCAGCGCAGCTTCATGGCGCTGTTCAAGCCGTCTTTCACCTTGGCGCTGGTCACCGGATTGTTGACGAAGATGCGGATGGTGTTGTCGTCGAGGTTCGTCAGCTGCACGCTACTATTGATGAGCTGCTCTTCAGTAACGACCTGCTTCTCGTTCTTGCCGGCCGGAACTTTCACCTGGAAGCGATAGAAGTCAGACGCCGTCTCGGATGGCTTGTCCGTGTCTTTCAGCTTGAAGTCGTTGCGCACCGGATGCTCAATCAGGACGATGCGTTCGACGTCGTTGCGATTGACGATCGTGTACGTCTTCGTCTCGCGTACCTTGGTGGTGGTGTAGACGATGCCCTTGACGGCCTTGACGACGGTCAGCCGGCCGTTGTCGCTGGACGCAACCGGGTTCACTTCCGTGCCGAGATCGATGGCGTAACTCAGCAGCCGTTCTTCGTTCGGTTGCAGGTCGAGAATGCGGGCGTCACCGGCGTAATTGCTGCCCTCGAAGACGGTGATCGGGCCTTGATTGAGGTGCATGCCAGAGGTGTTCTTGACCTTGACGCCCAGCAACGGGAACTTGGCCTGGGTCTGCTCGTTGTAGATCGAAACGCGGGTTGCCTCGATCTCCTTGGCGACGATGGGGAGCATGGCCGACTTCTGGCGCGGCAGCGTGACGGGCCGGTCGATGACGTACTGGAAGAAGTCGCCCAGTTTCGACGCCGTCGCCGATGAGCCGACGCTCTTGCCGATTTCCATCCGCTCGTTGAGCCTCTCCCGCATATTGCGCGCGTAGCCGGGGTCGGCGGGCGGCGGGGTTGCTAGGCTTAAGATAGCAGCCGAACTGTTGGAGCTGGTGGGGGCGCCGCCGCCGAATGCTGGCGAGGCCGGGGCCGTGAGAGCCGGCATCGCCGCATCGGGCGCCTTCGCCAACGCATCACCCAGCGCCCCCGAATAGGTCGGCGGACGCAGCGACGCGAACAGTTCGGGTTCGACGACGGGCCGCGGCACGTACAGCGGTTGGTACAGGTCCATCTGGAACGAGATGGGCCGACCGCTCACCAGGGCCATGCGCACGTCTTTCCAATCTTCGTCGGTCGGGTTCTCGACGACGGCCCAGCCTTGCAGATACGGCTTCTCCTTTTTGTCGAGCACGAGGCGATAACTCGTCTTCCAGATCGGATTCTCGATGACATAGCCGACGCGGACGTTGCGCTTGCCGTCGCCGACGAAGTTGATGCTGACGGCCTTCTTCTGCGTATCATGCGACAGCGACAGCGTCTCCAGTGCCTTACGGAACTCGCTGTCCATGATCGGGTTCAGGAAGCGCACGCGCTGCAATTCGGGCATCTTCAGGGAGCGCATGCCGTCGGCGCACCAGAGATTCAGCATCTCACACTCGACGGTGTCCTTCCCGACGGCGATCTTCTGCTTCTCGATGCCGACGACGGTGCCCGTCATGGTGCCGGGCTGCGTGCCGTTGACTTGTTGCAGCACGACTTCGACCTTTTCGCCGCGGGCCTGGTTGAGGATGGCCCCGAACGACGGGTTGCCGGTCAGGTTGATGGCGAACGACTTCAGCGTCCGTTCGATGGGGGCGTTGGAATCGTAGGAGACGGTGGAGATGTGCCCGCCGTCCAGGTCGCGCAGCACCATCGACTTCAGGAGGTCGTTGATGTCCTGCACCGGGAATGAGAGATCGACGCGGGTCGTCCCTTCGACCTGGCCCTCGCGCTGGAAGTAGCCGACGCCGCTGCTAAAGAGGACCACCTGGCCGATCGGCAACTGCTGGGTGCCGACGGTCGGCTGGGTTTCATCCTTCTTGACGACCAGGCGATCCGGGTCGCCCTTGACCGCGTCGGTTTTCTTGTCGGCCGGTTCAGGCTTCGCGGCGGGAGAGTAGGAATACCAGACGGCCGCTGTGCCAAGCACCGCAGCGCTCGCCGCGGCCAACACCCAGGTTCGACGCATGATCGACTCCTCCAAGAGAAACGATGGACCGGTAGTTTGCGAGGGAGCGGGAGAACGTCCCACCTTACTCTATAAGACGATTCGGACACAACGGTTGTTTAGTGAGAGGTAGGAAAGTACAGTCCGTGCTGCGAAAGAGTGGCCGGGGTTGAGGTACTCTGTCCCCCGACACACCCTTTGGCCGTTCATCCCGACTTTGGGTTTGCCGCAGCAGCTCTACGGGTTATCCGAGCACTAAACGGGAAAGTGGCCGGCACATGAACCCGCAGCGTCAGCGAGGTTTTGGCCGGGCTTCCGGGATGATGCTTCGGGTTAGAGCCGCACGCCATCCTTCGCACGAAGGCCCGGTTCACCGTTCGGTGCTAAATACTCCCCTCGCCGCTAGGCTCCGCTACCGGCTCGTTCTCCGTCCCTTCTTCCCGTGCCACGCGCGCCACCGATGCAATCTTGTCGCCTTCCTTCAAGCTCATGACGCGCACCCCTTGCGTATTGCGGCCGACGACGCGGATCTCGGCGGCGTGCGTGCGGTTCACCATGCCGCCGCTCGTTATCAGCATCACGTCGTCGTCCTCGCGCACCGACACCACGCCGACCACGGAGCCGTTGCGCTCACTGGTGCGGATGTCGCGGACACCCTTGCCGCCGCGCCGCTGCTTGCGATAACGCATCGCCGACGGCGGAGCGGTCTCGACGCTCTCCTCCTCCACCGTCTCCGTGGCGCCGCTCGCCTCTTCGGTGTCCTCGGCCTCCTCGACGACGCCGGCCACGTTCGCGCCGAACGGCGTTCGCTTGCCGTAACCGTTCTCGCACACGGTCAGCAGGAAACCTGCCGGATCGGCGACGACCATGCCGACCACCTCATCGCCCGGCTTGAGTCTGATACCCCGGGTGCCGTGCGTGTTGCGACCCATGGCACGAGCGTCGGCCTCGTCGAAGCGGATCGCCATGCCGAGTTTCGTGCATAGCAACACCTCGTCGCCGGGGTGGGTCAGCACCACGTCGATCAGCGTCTCGCCCTCGTCCAGAGCGATACCGATGATGCCGCCCTGGCGCTGCCGGCTGTATTCCTGCAGAGCCGTCTTTTTCACAACGCCCTTCTCCGTGGCCATAATGAGATGGGCGTCCGGCTCGTCGAAGTTACGCACCGGAATGACGCTGGTGATCTTCTCGTCCGGCTTGAGCGATAACACGTTGGCGATGGCCCGGCCGGAGGCGGTCCGCGACCCTTCGGGGATCTCATAGACCGTCAGCCAGTACAGCTGGCCGCGGCTCGTGAAGCACAGCAGCGAGGCGTGAGTCGAGGCAACGTAGAAATGCTCGATGAAGTCGTCCTCGCGCGTCGCGCCGCCGGAGACGCCCTTGCCGCCGCGGTGCTGCGTGCGATAGGTACTGAGCGGCAGGCGCTTGATGTAGCCGCCGTGGCTGATCGTGACGGCCATCTCCTCCTCGGGAATGAGGTCGGCGCGCGTCACCCGGCCGACTTCGCCCTGAATGTCCGTGCGCCGATCGTCGCCGTACTTGTCGCGCACCTCGATCAGGTCAGCCTTGACGACATCCAGGATGTTGCGCTCCTCGCCCAGCAGCCGTTCGTGCTCGCCGATCTTGTCACGCAGGTCCACGAACTCGCGCATCACCTCGTCGCGCTCCAGGGCGGCGAGCTGGCCGAGCTGCATCCGCACGACGGCTTCGGCCTGCGCCTCGGTCATGCGATAGCTGGCCTGGACGCCAATCTCTCGTTGCAGGGCTGCGAAATGCTCCGCGCCGAGCGCGCGTTCCATGACGGCGGCGGCCACTTCCATCGTCGCCAGCCGCACCTTCGATTCGGCACGGCTCGGCGAGGAACGGCAGATGGCGATGACCTCGTCCAGCGACGAGATGGCGATGAGCTGGCCTTCGAGGACGTGGCTGCGCCGCTTCGCCTCACGCAACAGGAACTCGGTCCGCCGCCGGATCACCTGGACGCGGTGGCGGATGTAGCACTCCAGCATTTCCTTGAGCGTCAACCAGCGCGGCCGGCCGTCCACCAGCGCCAGCAAGATGATGCTGACCGTCTTCTCCAGCGGCGAGAACTCGTACAGCTGGTTGAGGATCAGGTGCGGGTCGGCGTCGCGCTTCAGGTACACGACCAGGCGCACCGGTTCGCCCTGCCGTTCGCTGCTCTCGTCCTTGACGTCGGAAACCCCCTTGATGCGCTCCTCCCGGACGAGCCGGCCGATCTCTTCGTGCAGACGGATGCGCGTCTGTTGGTAGGGCACCTCCTTGATAATGATCTGACTGGAGCGCCCCTCCTCCACGATCTCGGCACGGGCTCGGAGGGTGATCCGGCCGCGACCGGTCGTGTAGCCGTCCATGATGCCCTGCTGGCCGCAGATGATGCCGCCGGTCGGAAAGTCCGGCCCTCGGATGATGCCTTCCTCGACGAGCGTCTGCACCGAGACACCGGGATCGTCAATGACGCGCATGGCGGCGTTGCAGACCTCGCGCAGGTTGTGCGGCGGAATGTCGGTCGCCATGCCGACGGCGATGCCGTCGGCGCCGTTGACGAGAAGGTTCGGAAACTTGCACGGCAGGACGAGCGGCTCGCGGTTCTTGTTGTCGTAGGTCTCGATGAAATCGACGGTTTCATAGTCCAGGTCGGCGAGCAGTTCGGCGCCGACCGGCGTCAGGCGGGCTTCGGTGTAACGCTGGGCGGCGGGCGGCAGGCCGGCGATCGATCCGAAATTGCCCTGCGGATGGACGAGCCGATGCCGCATGTTCCAGTTCTGGGCCATGCGCACCAGCGTCGCATAGATGGACTGGTCGCCGTGCGGGTGGTACTTACCCATCGTCTCGCCGACGATGGCGGCGCATTTGCTCGTGGCGCTCGCTGGACCGAGGCCGAGACCGTTCATCGCCACCAGGATGCGCCGCTGCGACGGTTTAAGGCCGTCGCGCACGTCGGGCAGCGCCCGGCTGATGATGACGCTCATCGCATAGGTGAGGTAACTATCCTTCAGCTCGTCGGCGATGTTCAACGGCGTGGGTGGAATTTCGCCGTCACTACCGGCGGGCGGCAACACGGGTGGGTCACTCGGCGGGATTACGTCATCGGGCAAGGCAGGAACCCTCCTCGGAAAGGATGAAGGATGAAGTGGGTCTGCCGCTGGCGGCTTAGCAATCGCTGGGTGCTAAGCCGTTAGCGGCAAGAACCACACCTCATCCTTCAGCCTTCCGTCGTCAGTCTTTTCACCCTTTTATCTTATCAGAAAAGGTGGACCTTCTCCACCTCCGCCGCGGGGTGCGCGGGAACCTTTTTTCTGTTCCCAGCGACGAAAAGCCTGATAGGATGAACGTGTCACGAAGCGTCACGTTTGGCCGCGAGCTTTTGCGGGTGCCGCGTGAAGCGCTCGTAAAAGCTCGCGGCTAAACGAATGACCAGTTCCGACCGCATGTAATAGTTGGAGGACCGACCCGTGCGCCGTCTGTTTGCCGCAACTCTGATCGTATGCTGCGTGGCTCCGTCGTTCGCCGACCCACTGCCCGAGGATAGCGCGAAGGCCGCCGCCACACGCAAGCTGTTGAAGCAGAAAGTCTCCTTCATGTGGAAGGACGCCTCATTCGGCGACGTGATCCAGGACATCAAGGATCAGGTCAAGGGGCTGGGTGTCAAGCCGGACACCAAGGGGGGCGTCAACCTGAACAAACAGATCACTTTCTCATGCAAGGACGTGGTTCTGGAGGATGCCCTCGAGATGTTGCTGGTCAAGGCGAATACCAGCTGGGGCTATTACGTCGAATCCCAGAAGGGCAGCGGTTACGACGGTGTTATCACCATCCGCGTCAGCAAGGAGCGCGGCTGGAAGGGCATCGACGGCAACCCGACGAAGAAGGACAAGTAACTGTTTGTGCCGCTTGCGGCTTAGCGATGTCTTCTGCTAAGAAGCTATTTCAAGACTGGCGAGCCGAGCCCTGTAAGGGGCCGGGTAGATGACAATAAACCACAACCCGGCTGCTTACGCAGCTCGGCTCGCCAATCTTGACACAGCTGCTAAGCCGCAAACGGCAGGATGAGCCGCGATGTTCACCGCCGGTTTTCTCGACCCAGAAAACGCCGACCCCCAGGGACTCGTCGGCGTCGGGGGCGATCTGTCTCCGGATCGCCTTCTGCAAGCCTACGGCCACGGCATTTTCCCCTTCTACGACGACTCGATGCCGATCCTGTGGTGGTCGCCCGATCCGCGCGCCATCTTTGAACTCGACGGCCTGAAGGTGTCTCGCCGCCTGGCCCGAACTGTCCGCTCCGGTCGGTTCCGCGTCACGGTCGATGGCGCCTTCGCCGCAGTCGTAGAAGGCTGCGCGCCGCACCGGGCCGGACGGTGTGTGGATCACGCACGATATGGCTGCGGCGTATGAGCGACTGCATCGGATCGGCCATGCGCACAGCGTCGAGGTGTGGCAGGGCGAAGAGTTGGCGGGCGGCGTCTACGGCGTGGCGATCGGCGGTTTCTTTGCCGGCGAGTCGATGTTCAGCCGCGTGGCCGACGCCTCGAAAGTCGCCCTGGTGTACCTCATGGAACGACTGCGGCGTGGCGGCTATCAGCTCTTCGACGTGCAGTTTCTGAACGACCACACGCAACGCCTCGGGGCGATCGAGGTTCCGCGCGCGGAGTATCTGCGGCGGTTGCGCCGGGCGCTGCGGTGCGAGGCGGTGTTCGGTACAACGAACGAGTAGTTCAGCAGCGCTACCCCCCTCTCCCCGGTACTCCGGGGAGAGGGGTCGGGGGTGAGGGGCGAGAGCCAGAACACCGCACCGCGGCTCACCCCTCACCCCCGACCCCTCTCCCCGGAGTACCGGGGAGAGGGGGGAAATCCGCCCGAGGTATCCTCTCCGCATGACACCCGCCGCCGATCCGAACGCCACGCGCCGACTGGTTTACGCTCTGCTGATTACGTTGGCCGTCGGGTCGGCGGCGGGGCGGGTCCTCACCACGCAGCGCGTCTTCGAGCCGAAATTGTACTTTCCGCCCGGCACGACTCCTGACCCGACCTCCGCGAAAAACGTCTGGCCGCCGAAGTATGAGCCGCCGATGCCTACGTTCAGCTCGAACGACCGTTCGCGCTGGGCGACCGTGCGCTCGCTGGTGGATGATGGCACCTACATCGTCGGCCATCGCGATCCAGCCCTGGTCAGCGCGGAGAACAAATACGGCGACACCGGCATCGTCTTCGAGCCGGGCTGGGGAACAGTTGATAAGGTGCTCGATCCGGAGCGGCTCGAATTCTACTCCAGCAAACCGCCGCTGCTGGCGACGCTGGTTGCCGGCGAATACTGGGCGCTGAAGAAGTCGTTCGGCTGGTCGCTGAAGGATCGGCCACAGGAGGTCGTTCGTACCGTTCTGTTGACGATCAACGTGCTGCCGCTCGCCTTGTACCTGTGGCTGTTGTCCCGGCTGCTCGACCGCCACGGCGCCTCCGAGTGGGCCGGCTTCTTCCTGGTCGGAGCCGCCGCCTTCGGTACGCTGGTGACGCCGTTCCTCATCACGTTCAGCAACCACACCGTCGGCACCTTCTGCGTGCTAATCGCCCTGTATGCGGGGTTGCGAATCCTGGAGGGAGAAGATCAGCCCTGGTTGCACCTCCTGGCCGGATTCTGCGCAGGCTTCGCCGTGACGAACGAGCTGCCGTCGGCGGCGTTCGCGGCGGGGTTGTTCGGGATGCTGTGCTGGCAGTCGCCGCGCCGGACGCTCCTCTGGTTCGTTCCCGCCACGGTGCTGCCGGTGGTCGCGCTGATGTGGACCAATTACCTGGCGATGGGCAGCTGGTTCGACCTGGCGTACAGCAAGTTCGGCGGCCCGTGGTACGAATACCCCGGCAGCCACTGGCTCAACGTGAAAACTCTGCCCCGACGCAGCATCGACTGGGCGAAGAACTTTGAGGACAAGGGGACTTACACCGTCAACCTGCTAATTGGTCATCGCGGCATCTTCTCGCTGACGCCGGTGTTTGTACTCACCGTCGTGGGTTTGGTGCTCGGGATGCGGCGTTCCTCGTTTAGCCGCGAGCGTTCCGCGATCGCTGGCTCAGCGCTCGCGGAACACTCGCGGCTAAACGAGGAACGTGATCCGGCGTTGCCGCGCATCCTCTTTCCGTTCACGCTAGCCGTGACATTGGTCGTGCTCGGCTTCTACATCAAGACGACGGACAACTACGGCGGCATGAGCAGTGGGCCTCGCTGGTTGATGTGGCTGACGCCGCTGTGGTTGGTCACGGCACTGCCGGCGGTGGAATGGCTCGGCCGGCGGCGCTGGGGTCGCGCGGTGTCCCTGCTGCTGCTGCTGCTGTCGGTCCTGTCGGCGAGTTACCCGGCGTGGAACCCCTGGACGCATCCCTGGATCTATAATTGGCTTGACGCCCAGGGGTTGATGCCGTACTGACACCGTTCCCGAGGAACCATGTCTGCAAACCATCCCAGCCCGGACTCTGTCCGCACCGATCTCCGGCAAATCACGTCCGAGACTCCCGCGGTCGGAGCGCCGCCGCAAGAAACCGTGACCTCGGAACGTCCCGGCGTAGCGCAGCTTCCCGAAACGCCTCGCCCGCCTCATCCCGGCTTTTGGTGGGCCCTCCTCTGGTGCATCGGCTTCGTGATCGTGACGCAGTTCCCGGGCGCTCTGGTCGCCATCGCCATCATCGTTGTCTATTCGCTTATCCATCCGCAAGCCGTTGGCAACGCCAGTGCATTGCTACAGTCTCCGGTGATGAGCGTGGCGCTGGGAGCAGCCTTTTTCGTCACCGAGATCCTGGTAATCGGTGTGTCGCTGCTCGTGATCCGTCTTGTGGTCGGAAGAGACTGGACACGCCAGCTGGCAGTCCGCCGGCCATCGGTGGCACATCTCGGATTGGCCGTAGCCAGCCTGCCAGGGCTTGTCGTCCTGGCGAACGCCGCGTACGTGGTCCTGAAGCGCATCTTACCGGACCCTTCGAAGCTGCTCGGCACGCCGGACATGATGACTCAGGTCATGGCGTTATTCGACACCTGGCCCTGGCCCTTCGCTGTGCTGGTGATCGGCTTGGGACCGGGCATCGGCGAAGAATTGTGGTGTCGCGGTTTTCTCGGCCGCGGTCTTGTGGGCAAGTACGGCCCGACGATCGGCGTCGTCCTCAGTTCGTTCTTCTTCGGATTGATCCATCTCGATCCGGCCCAGGGCACGATGGCGATGCTGATGGGGCTCTATCTCCATTTCACGTACCTGGCGACGCGTTCCTTGTGGGTGCCGATGCTGCTCCATTTCCTGAACAACTCGTTCGCCGTTATCTCGTCGCGCATTTCAGTTCTGCAGACGCTGGATGCGGACCCAGCGAAAACCCCCGCGTACTTCTTCCTCGCGGCGGCGGCCCTCGTGGCCATCGTGGTCTGGGCGCTCTACACGAGTCGGGCACGGCTGGTTCCACAGGGAGGCGCGGCGCTGTGGCAGCCGACGGTGCCTGGGGTAGAGTATCCGCCCGAAGGCAGCGAATTGACCGTCGTCCATCCTCGACCGAGTCTCGCCGCGCTCGGCTTCACGCTCCTCGCTCTCGGGGGTTTTATTGTCTCGTGTTACCTGGTCATGTAGGGAACCTGAGCTGAACAGGCCGCGTAAAATGCAAGCAGATGTGGCGGTCTGGCGATGCGCGAAAAACCGGGCGAATCGCACAATCGGAGCGGACTTGCCGTCGTGCGCACCCCCGTGTCAATCCGTGTTGACGGCTGAGCGCGAAATGTCTTATCCTGTATCTCGGTTGACGGCACGCAGGAAATCGCCTTCGGCCGAACGCACCTCTCGACGCACTTCACGAAGCCGGCGGCTGCCCATCGCCGCCACGCGGCACAGTTAACGGAACAGGGTCGCCGGGCCTTCTCTCGGAGGCCGACCTCTCACGGATGGGAAAGGAGCATCACGGATGACTACTTCCTCCAGGCTCTTCGGAGCCGTATTCGCCGTTTTTCTGACAACCGGCTCCGTCGCTCAAGCGGATCTGGTTCATTGGAGCTATAGCTGGTCGCGATCTCCCAGCGAGGTCCTGGCCAATGCACCAGGGACCAGCTACGTCTCGCTGACGAGCGAGCCGGTGCAGAATGTCGTCGGCGATTCAGACATTGTTTCCACCAACCTCCGCACGGTCAGTAACGCGCCGGATGGCACTCCCGATCATTTCACCAACAAGGCATATGTGCTGACGTTGACGCTCACCGATCAGGCATCGGGACAAACCGGGAACATCAGTTTTTCGGGGGTGTTGAACGGCACCGTGTCGGCCCATAGCGCGAACATCGCCAACACCTTCAACAACCCGACGATGCAGTCGATCGTTCTGGGCAATTACAAGTACACGGTGACGTTGCCTTACTACACGCCCCCCGGCCCGCCTAGCTCCACAAATGCCGGCAGCATCAGCGCTCATGTGATGGTCACCGGGGAGCTAATCAACAGTTTGCCGGAACCCAGTTCGCTGTTGCTGGCCGGCCTCGGCGTGATCCTGGTCGGGCTGGCCAGCTGGCGCGATCGCGGGCAACGGTTCCCACTACTTCCGGCATGATGCCGCGTGCGGTTTGGGCGTGGTTTCAAAACCTTGTACCGCCGGCATTCTTGCCGGCAAGAATGCCGGCGGTACAAGGTTTTGAAACCACGTCTATGCCGCAAGCGGCGAACCATTCACCTCTCCTCCTTCCGCAGAATGTTGAGCAGCGCCTCGCCGGCCGTTCGCCTCACCTCCGGATTCATGTCCTGCATCGCTCGCCGTAACTCCTCCACGGCCGCGGCCGCCGACGGTCCGACGGCACCCAGCGTTTCGGCTGCCGTTTGTCGAATCTGCGGGTTGGCGTCGGCCAGCGCCTCGCGCAGCGCGGGCACCGCGGGATGTGCCTCCGGGCCGAGTCCGCGCAGTGTTCGCATCGCTGCGATCCGCACCTCGGCGTCGGAGGCCCGCAATGACCGCAGTAGAGGCGGCAGGGCCGTCCGGGCGAAGGGGCTGAGCTGTCCGGGGACGTGGGTTACCGGTTGTACGATCGCCGCCGTGTTGGACGGGGCGAACTGTTCCAGCGCGGCGGCCGCTGCCAACCGGACGTTCACGTCGGTGTCTTCCAGCAGCCGAGCCAGGCCCGGCGTCGCACAGCGGGCCGCTGCCGGCCCGATGTTCCGCAGTGCTCGCACCGCTGACCAGCGCACGAAGTGATCCTCGTCCGCGAGCGCCGCCGCCAGGGCCGGTGCTGCCGGCGCGGCGGCCGGGCCGATCGTCTCCAGCACCTCGATGGCCGAGCGCCGCAGCCGGACGTCGGCGTCGGCTGACGAGACCGCCAGCGCCACTAACGCGGATTGAAACACGTTGAGCAGCACGTCGTCGGCCGGCAGCTGGTCTGCGGCCTGACGGAGCCAGCGCGAGCGGACATGGGCCACGTCTTCCAGCGCCTTTCTGTGCGGCCAGCCGTTCTTCCCTGCCCGCGTGACTCAGCAAGCGGACGAGGCCCGCGGCCGGTTCGCGCAGGGCGATCAGCAGCGGGCGGACCTCGGCGCGCTCGGCCTGGATGGACTGCCAGATCTGCTTGGCGTCGGTCGTTTGCATCTGCTCGGGTGATGGCGGGTCGGAAATGAGCAAAGCCGTCGATCGGGCCGCCTGGGTGACGGCGAGCGCGGCGGTCCACACTACCTCCGGACTCGAGTCGTCGAGCGCTCGCCCAACGGCTGGCAAGACCGCCGCGGCCGTGTACAGCAATGCGGTGCGTTGCGGTACGCCGCGCAACGTGTTCTCGGGCCGATGCAACGCGGCACCCGCGGTGTTCAACAGTCGCAGCCATGCCGTCCACTGCCGCGCGGCGCAGCGCAGGTTCCCTGGCCTGAAGCAGGTCGGTCAGGGCCGGGAGCGTCACGAAGACGTCGGCTTCCAGCTGTCCGAGGACGCGCGCGGCCGTCGCTCGGAGTCGTGGATCGCCGCGGCGCGTCAAAGCGACCAGGTCCGGCGCGAGAGGCCGCATCATGCTCGCCGAGTCGCCCTGCTTCCGCAACTCCGCCGCCGTCTCCGCTACCAGGTCCACGATCACACCCGCCGTCACCGCGTCGCCGCGTTGCAGCATCTGTCGGATCTCGGTCAAGAGGCGCTCGGCGAGCAAATTGCGATTCAAGGCCTCCACCTGCTCGTCGGCCCCGATCGACCCAGACAGGTGCCATTCCCGCAGAACCAGAGCCCGCCGCAACTCGCTCAACCCGCGCAGATTGTTCAGACACTCTTTCAGCTTGGCATCGCGCCCGGCGGGATCCGGCCCAGGGGTGCGTAAGACCCAGCGCAGGCGTTCAATCGAATCGGGCTGAGCAGGGTTCTGAGCGGACGCCGGGAACCCGATCGCCAGGACGAGCAGAGCGATAACGGCGATCTCCCAGAGAACGAATCGCTGCGACATCTTTGAATGGTTTCGACCCATGACTCGGCTCTCGTGACCTGAACGGCAACAAGACGTCTCCTCTCTCCCCTGTACTCAGGGGAGAGGGGCTGGGGGTGAGGGGTAAGCAGCAGAAAACAGGCAGGTGCCTCACCCCTCACCCCCAACCCCTCTCCTCTGAGTACAGCGGAGAGAGGAGCATACGGGCGCGCCGCCAGCCGTATAGCGAACGGTTCATACGGCGGGAAGATCAACCCGGGAGAGTTGCCCTGGAAAATCGTCGTGAAATGTGGTTTCAAATAGATCTTGTCCGGAGCGCCCGTCCCGCGACTCGCACCTGCACCTCGTGATTTTCCTCCCCGCGGCGATTTTCCAGGCTTTGTCGCCCGTTTCCCTCACGAGAGCCGCGATGTCCTCCGACCCGCTTCCCCCCGCCTCCGCCGCTGTGCTAGATCGGCCATCCGCCGCGGCTTCTACCAGTGTCGCAGCTTCCCCCGCCGCCGTCGTCGCACCGACGACGGCGCCGTTTGGCCGGCGCCTCTTCCGCGCCGCGGCGTCGTTGCAGCTGGCCATCAGCCTGCTCACCCTGTTCACGCTCTGCCTGGCCCTGGCGACGTTCATCGAGTCGGCCTACGGCGGCCGGATCGCACGGGAGCTGGTCTACCGTACCTGGTGGTTCGCGCTGCTCCTGGGATTGCTGGCGGTGAACGTGCTCTGCGCGGCCCTCAAGAAATATCCGTGGAAGCGGCATCAGACCGGCTTCCTCATCACGCACGCCGGATTGCTCGTCCTGGTGCTCGGCGGCCTCCTCTCGGCCCTGGGCGGCACCGAGGGGCAGATGGTGTTGATTGACACCGAGAACCGCGAGATTCAGCAGGGATTTCGCATCGCCAACAAGGCCGATACCATCCAGCTCGCCGACGAGCATCGCCTCGAAGTGTTCCGCGTCCCCGGCGATCCGTCGCCGGAGGATCCGACCTTCGCGGCCATCGCGCAGGTGATCGACGGCGGTGTGGAGCCGGCCGGCGACCTGGGCCGAGCGTTGAAGGACCATTTCTGGTCGCTCGACCTGACGCCCGGCTCGCTGGCCTGGTACGACGACGAGCACTACCGCGCGGAACTGCCGGCGGCAATCCGTTTTTTGCAGGTCCTCGCCAATCCGTCGCCGAGCTTCGCGCGCGATCTCGACGGCACGACCTCGGTGACGATTCACAATTACTATCCGCATTCGGAGCAATGGCCGTTCAGCAAGGCGGCGGAAGGCGAGCCGTCGTTCGCGGCCCTGCGCATCCATCTGGTCACGCCGATGGCCCGGCCGATGGAGCGCTGGGTTTCGAGTCTGCCGGCCTTCGAGCGCGACCCCCTGCCTCTGGGCCTGGAAGTGATGACGCTGTCAGAGCCGGCGCTGCTGACGGAGTTCAACGATCCGCCCGCGCAGGCCGACCTGGGCAAACTGGGCCGGCTAATCCTCCTCGTCGGCCGGCAGAAGACGCGCTGCACCATCGATCTCGACACCCTCCAAGACGATAAACCCGTCAGCCTGCCCGGCACCGATTTGGAATTGCGGCTCGTGAAGACCGGGCCGTTGATGAACCTGCTCGGACACGACGACAACGCGAAGGGGCCGGCGGTCGGGCCGATGTTTCCCGCGGTGCAGTTCGAGCTATCGTCCGGCGGCCGCAAGGGAGTTTACCTTGCCTGCGCCCGCTTGCCGAACCTGCCCGCGTTTCAGAAAGGCACCGACGTCATCGCGGTCGCGGCCTGGTATCACCACCCCGATTTCCGCTCCGGCGACGGCTCGAAAATGGGTGTGCTACAATTCTTGCAAACGCCCGATCTACGGCTCTGGTATCGCGTCTACGGCAAGGACGGCTTACGGCAGACCGGACGCGAAATGGTCATTTCGGACAATTCCCCTCCGATAAGTCTTCCATGGCAGGCGATGGCGATGCAGTTCCAGGTGACGAATTACATCCCGCAGGCGGTGAAGCGGCCGAGTGTAGTGCCGAAGCGCGAGCGTCCTGGCACCGAGAATGCCGAAGGGATGCTGCCGGCCCTGCGCTGCACGCTGACCGTAGACGGCAAGAGCCAGGAGTTTTGGGTGCGCCTCTCACGCCAGGCAACCCGCGTTCAGCTCGGCAAGGCGCTGTACCTCGTCCGCTACCGCAACGCCACGCAGGAGGCCGACTTCGCCTTGACCTTGAAGCGCGCCTACCAGACGACCGACCCCGGCACCAACCGCCCGGCCAGCTTCCAGAGCGACGTGCTGGTGACCGACAAGAAGGCACCGGCGCGCCGTGACGAGCGAGTACAGCATCTACATGAATCACCCGCTGTCGTATGGGCCGTACAAGGTCTATCAGTCGAACTACACGCCGTTGACCGATCCGCAGTCGCTGGATCTGCTGCAAGACAACGACGGCCGGCTGGTGAGCATGTCGGGGTTGACGGTGGCGCACGATCCCGGCCTGTGGTGCAAGTACACCGGCTCGTCGCTGCTGGTGCTCGGCATCGCCACGATGTTCTGGATGCGGGCGTACTTCTTCAAGCGGCGCCCGGCGGTGGTGTAACGATCTTCCTCCCCTCGCCCCGGTACTCCGGGGAGAGGGGTCGGGGATGAGGGGTGAGAGTCACGCGGTGACCTACCGCTTTCCCCCAACCCCTCTCCCCTGAGTACAGGGGAGAAGGGGGGCAGAACCAAGACTACAGCTTCCATCTTTCACGGAGGATACACGCCATGTCGTCGCCGAGTTCGTCAATCAAGACCGCGCCCATGCCGCAGCGAGCGCCGCGGCTGGACCGACCTGTTCCGCCGATGGCGCGGACGGTCGTTCGGCTCTGGCCCCGGTGGACGCTTCCGCGCATTGTGGATGTTGAGCGTTTTGCTAAACGTCGCCGTTCTTGGACTCGGCGTGTATCTGATCGGCTTCGCTAGCCCGTCGGTGGCGCCGCCGACCAACCGACGCATTGCGGTGCCCTACGCGGCCAATGCAGCATTGTGGACGCCGTTGCATCGCTGGGTGATCCAGGAGGACGGCCGGCTCAAACCGTTCGAGACCTTCTGCAACGAGTCGGTGCGGACCATCACCGGCCGCGAACGCTTCGAGGACAACGACTCCGTCGCCGTCGTCGCGTCCTGGCTGCTGCTGTACGATCCGGACCACAATAAGGCGTTTTCAGTCGGTCGGGAGATGAACGCCGACTGGGAGAGCTATCCGTTCGTCCTCTGCGACGACCACGAGCTGCGTGCCGTCCTCTACCGCGATTACCGCGGTGCCGAAGCCGATCTGTCGGAGGAAGACCTGCACGGTAAATATGTCGAACCGGCCGTGCTGCGTTACTCGGAGACGATGAAGGAGTTGCTCAAGAGCGGGGCAGCGAAGTCGGCGAAGGACGAAAAGGCTGTTCTGACGCGGGCCGAGACGAAGGCGCGCGACGTGAAGAAACGGTTGAGCCTCTACGACCGCATCCGCGGCGGCGGCCAGGAAGGCCGGGAGCGCATTCATGCGCCCGGCGAGTTCGGCGTGGCGGCGCTGGAACCGACGACCGGATCGACCTGGTTTTCACTCAGAAGTGTGCGCGAATACGCCAAGAGTCCCGAAGCGTGGGTCGAGTCGATGGCCGCCCGCCGGGTCGAGAACCCCCGGTTGTACGAAGGCAAACCGATGCCCGAGTTCCCGACCGATGACGTCCTCGGCTTACAGTTCGCCAATCGGGAACTGGAGCAGGCGTATCGCTCCCAGTCGGAGGAGAAGTTCACGGCCGCGCTCGACGCCTTCCTCAACCGGATCGACGGCATCAATGCGAAAGCCGGGGCCGTGGCGTCTCCTGAGCTTCTATCCCGCGAGCTGTGGTACAACCGCGTCAACCCGTTCCGCCGGGCGTGGATCGCGGCCCTGACGGCGTGTCTCTGTTTCGTCGGCGTCCTGGTGTTCGGCCGGCGTCCCCTTCTCGCCCGGCTACTGTACGCCGGCGGCCTACTCGGTTACGCCGGCTGTCTCGGCTGGGCGGCGGCCGGTTTCTGGTGCCGCACAACCATCTCCGGCCGGCCGCCGGTCAGCAACATGTACGAGTCGATCATCTGGGTCGCGTTCATGACCGCGACGTTCGGCCTGCTGCTGGAACTAATCTATCGCCGCGGCGTGATCGCCTTGGCCGGGGCGTTGGCGTCGGCCCTCGGCTTCGTCCTCGCCGACCAGTTGCCGCTGACGTTCGCGCCGAACATCCAGCCGTTGCAAGCCGTCCTGCGCAGCAACTACTGGCTTATCATCCACGTCCTGACGATCGTGTCGAGTTACGCCGCGTTCTCCCTGGCGTGGGCGCTCGGCCTCATCAACCTCGGCGTTCTGGTCTTCGCTCCCGGCCGGCGCGACCTGACGAAGGAACTGTCCGGCTTCTGCTACCGGGCGATCCAGATCGGCGTGGTGCTGCTGGCCGCCGGGACGTTCCTCGGCGGCTTCTGGGCGGCGGAATCGTGGGGCCGCTTCTGGGGCTGGGACCCGAAGGAAGTGTGGGCGCTGATCGCCCTGCTGTGCTACGTCATCCCGCTCCACGCCCGCTATGCCGGCTGGGTGAAGGAGTTCGGCCTGTCGGTGTGTGCAGTCGTCTGTTTCGCGTCGGTGGTGATGGCGTGGTACGGCGTCAACTTCGTCCTCGGCGCCGGCCTGCACAGCTACGGTTTCGGCGGCGGCAACGATGCGTGGGTGTACCTGGCCGGGCTGGCGAATTTAAGCGTGGTGACCCATGCGGTGCTGCGGTATCGGTATTCGGGGACTGGCGTGCCGCTGGAGATAAGATGAAGCAGGGGTGCGCTTTCCTGTGTACGTCGGCAGTGTCGCAGTCGGAATCGCGGAATCGCAGTCGGAACGGTTTTCCCTTGAAAATGCGTCGATGGCGCGGCGTTCTGCGGAGGAGTACCTGAGCACGGTATAGATCATTTTTGAGAATCTTGTTTCCAAGCCCATTGACTGTTGATACTGGGCATGTTACGGTTTTGCGAACTGAGGAGGCACCACGAGGCGAGGTCGAACCAGGGGGTGCCTCTTCATTAGGGCAGCACCGTTCATGACTATCGCGGCTTGTTACGTGTGTTCAGACGGAGTGGTGTTCGGATCGGACAGCACTTGGTCCGTTCCTGTGCCAGTAGCGGACGGTGAAAGCGAATCATCGACGCGGTATTTCGCGTACGGTCAAAAGATTCTTGAAATCGGCGAAGGAAGCACACTGGGAATTGTAATTTGGGGGCTAGTGCTGCTGAAGGACCTGAGTTTTCGCACGCTGGTTGCTCGCTTGGCCGACGATCTTCAACAGAAACCGGCGACGTCGATGGAAGAAGTAGCGAGTAGATGCACCGACCTGTTTCGGCGAGAGTATGAGAGCATCTACCATGATGAACGACAAGAGGCATCGAAACTGCAACAAATAACGCAGCGAAATAAGGACGATGATGAACGGTTCCTTGACTTGAAAGAAGCTTACCGCGGAGGATTTTGCATCGGCGGACACGTTCTGACTGACCGAGTGCCAAAAGCCTTTGAGATAGGTTATGACGTGACGATGCCGGCGCCGAAGGGGCCGACTCCGCTGTCGCTCGGTTCCTTGAAGATGTGGGGGTCACCCAACCTGATGAGCCGGATTCTGGTCGGCGTTGACGTAAAGCTGCTGAAGGCTATTGCCGAATCCGGCAAGTGGCAGGGTACCCTGGAGGACCTTTTCGATATCGTGCGCACGGAGAGCAGCCTTGCCCAACCTGCGAACCTTCCGATTCGGGAAGCGGTCGATTGGGTGCATGCGACCCTTGAGACTACGGTCAAGGTCACCAAGTTCACGCACTTACCGCCGATATGCGGCGGGCCGATTGATCTTGCGATAATTACCACGGACCGACCGTTCCGATGGGTTCGACGCAAGAAGTTGTCGGCTGCGATACAGCAATTATCCCGCGAGTCCTAGCTATGAGTAAAACCGGCGATGCACAGGAACTCCTTGAGTCGCTTACGCGCAAGGCCCCCCCTCGTTTGGTAAACGAAATCATCGTGCATTTTCGCCGCACGGGGACCGTTCAGCGGCGTGCATTGCGGAAACTGCTGGGGAGCCAATCGGAAAACGAGGCTCTCCTCAAAGCAGTGCTGGAGGCTGTCCGCCGAACCAGTCGGGAGTGATTAACTGCCGTGAGCGGGATCAAGCGGAGCAACCTGATAACACGCTGACAGCATGAAGCTTCCCTCTTCCCGCGTCATACTTTTCCTGGCATGGCCTACAGCGTGAAGGCTTCCAAAATCGGTTATGAGTAATGGTGGATGACGTAAGTCAGCTTGCCAAGTCGATCGTCCGGCAGGCAACCTATGAGACGCCTGCAGAACAGCGGCGTCCGGATCACGTCCAGAAGACTGCACGTGTCGGCAAACAAGACGGGCAGATCGGCTGCCCGGAGCTGGGTAACCGCGTCGGCGATACTCGGCATGGCGATCAGGCGCTCCGACGGCGGTCGGCAAAGGCGAGGAGTTCTCGGCCGAATCCATACTCGATCACAAGTTGTTCGGCAAATTCGGGTGGCCAGCCTTCAATCTCGATGAGCCAGCGCCGTAACGTCGACGCATCAAGCCGGCTATCCCCCTCGTGTGCCGAAACGACGAAGTCGTTCCACCGCTCCCGGTCTCGTGGATGGGCGGCCCCTGTGCCTTTGTGGGCGGCGGAAGAAAAAAGATCGAAGCTTCTCGGCGGCGGCAGCCGGCAGCCAGTGCTTCAACTCGGCCTCGGCAGCAGTCAGTTCTGCCCGCGCACCCATTCTGTCCGCCGCTGGCCGCACGTAGACCTCGAAGAAATCTTCGAGGATCCCGTTGTATTCGCCCAGGGAAAGCTGGTACTGGTTGCGCGGGACCACATTGGAAACGAACAGCGTTCCCGGTTCTTTCTGCCTCAAGAATATCGTTGCCGCGGGCCGGCCTTTCTCATTTCCTCTGAAGCAGTAGATGGGCTCCTGATTCGCAAGCGACTGGATGCGCATCTCCTCCGCCTTATCGCGCGTCCAGCAGCCATTCAAAGTGTGCTCGATCTCGGACACCGTTGCAGCGAGTTGATCCGAATCGCCTCGGAGAATTAGGTCACGAAAGATTTGCATCTCTCGATCCTCAATTCAGGCGCGCATGTTCACGATGTGTTCCACACGTTTTGTTCGATGACGCGCAGTCTATTCTATCCTCTTGCGCTTCGCCAGTGAATGTGGCCGTCGCTGACGCGCCCGGTTCGGAAAGCAATGATGGCTGTCATTCCTCCTGACGTAGCAGTCTTAGCCCAATCGGCAGCGCGTCGCCGAGCATCTGGTCCTGTTCCTCGCATCCAGCAGACCGTTGAGGATCCAAACGCAGTGCGGAGGAGATCGTTCACACGGCTGATCTCAGCGACCCGTGCGGCAGCAGTCTTGATCTCCGGTTGCATCGTTATCTCCACGCTACTACCTCCGATGAGTCTCGGTTCCTTGCTGAAATCTCGCGTCCTTGATGAATTGATGATACCCTCACTTCTTCTTCGCCGCCAACGGCACTCCCGCCATCGTCAGCACCTCGTTAAGCACCCGCGCCGCAGAGTCGTTCGTCGGTTCCGTCTTCATCTCCCCGCCGATGTGGAACTCCATCTGCCGGCACTCGAAACAAATGACGACGTCCGCCGTCTTGCCGTCCACCGTCGCCCGGACACCGTGGCGCGGAATGAAGCACTTCGCTGCCGAACCGTCGCTTTCGTCCAGCGCCTTGTAGAGCGCGTCGATGATCTTCTTGCGCGTCTTGGCGTCCTTGATCGTCGTCTTGCCGAGGATCTTCCAGCCGTAAAAGCCCTTCTTCACGTCCGGTTCCTTGAAGTCCTCGCCGGGATCGAGCGAGTACAGTTCCAGCGCCTCCGCCTTCTCGAACAACGCTTTCAGGTCCTTCGAGGTCGGCTTGTCCTGGCGCGGACCGTCGCACTCGACGCCACGAGCAGCAAGGCGATGCTTAGATAGGTCTGTCGCACGATGGGGATACTCCGGGATGACGTTCCGCGCGAGCTTTTGCGAGCGCTGGGTGCAGCGCTCGCAAAAGCTCGCGGCGAAACAAAACGATGCACCTGGAAAGACAGGGCGTTCGCTGGTATTGTAGGGAGTCATGTGGGAGAAACTTCTAACGCTGATCGAGAAGCACTGGGGATTCCGCTCCCTGCGGCCGCTGCAAGAGCAGGCCATGCGGGCGGTGCTGGACGGCCGGGATTCCCTCGTCGTCATGCCCACCGGCGGCGGCAAGTCGCTCTGCTACCAGGCGCCCGCCGTCTGTCGCGGCGGCACCACCGTCGTCGTCTCGCCGCTCATCGCCCTGATGAAAGACCAGGTGGACGGCCTCCGTGCCTGCGGCGTCGCCGCGGCTCAGCTCGACAGCTCACTAACCAGCGTCGAACGTTTCGCCTACGAGATGGACCTGCGCCAGGGCGGCATCAACCTGCTGTTCGTCTCGCCGGAACGGCTGGTGCAAACCGATTTGTACAAGGTGTTGCAGCAGATCGGTGTCAAGACCTTCGCCATCGACGAGGCCCACTGCATCAGCCACTGGGGCCACGATTTCCGCCCCGAGTATCGCCAGCTCGGCCGGTCCTGCGCGACCGCTTTCCCGATGCCTCCGTCCACGCCTACACCGCCACGGCCACCGAGCAGGTGCGACGCGACATCATCGCCCAGCTCGCACTGAAGGATCCCGCCGTGCTGGTCGGCAACTTCGACCGGCCCAACCTGACCTACCGCGTGCTGCCGCGCCACGATCCGCTGAAGCAGGTGCTGGAAGTCCTCGAGCGGCACAAGGGCGAGGCGGGCATCATCTACTGCATGCGCCGCCGCGACGTGGACGACCTGGCCGCCGCGTTGGCGAAGACAGGGTTTCAAGTGCCTGCCCTATCACGCCGGCATGGCGCAGCGAGCAACGGCAGACCGCGCAGGACGAGTTTGCCAGCGAACGCTGCGACGTGATCGTCGCCACCGTCGCCTTCGGCATGGGCATCGACCGCTCCAATGTCCGCTTCGTGCTGCATACCGACCATGCCCAAGTCGCTGGAGCATTACCAGCAGGAGACGGGCCGGGCCGGCCGCGACGGCCTGGAAGCGGAGTGCGTGCTGCTCTACTCCGGCGGCGACGTGATGGCGCTGCGGAAGATGATCCAGAAGTCGGCCGAGGAAGCCGGGGCCGATCCCGAGTTCCTGACGGCTTGCCTTCGAGCACCTCGACGACATCGACCGCTATGCCCGCGGTGCCGTCTGCCGGCATCGGGCGCTGGTGCGAGTACTTCGGCCAGAAGTACGAGCGCGACACCTGTGCACGCCTGCGACATTTGCCTGGGCGACACGGAAGAAGTGCCCGACGCGACCGTGGTCGCCCAGAAGATCCTGTCGTGCGTGGCGCGCGTCAAGGAGAGCTTCGGCATCGGCCACGTCGTCGGCGTGCTGCGCGGCGAAAACAGCGAAAACATCCGCAAACGCGGCCACGAGCAGCTGACCACCTACGGTCTGCTGAAGGACCACGGCAAGGCCGACGTGCGCGACTGGGTTTATCAGCTCATCGGCCAGGGACGTGCTGGTGCAAACGGAGGGCGAGTATCCGCTGCTGAAGCTGAACGACGAATCGTGGGAGGTGATGCGTAAGCAAACGGCCGGTGCGTCTGGTGCAGCTGGTGCGCCGCCAGAAGGGCGAGGCGCCGGTGAAGTCGAAAGCCGACGAGACGTCCTGGGAGGGGGTCGATCGCGGCCTGTTTGATGCCCTGCGTGACCTGCGCCGGGAGTTGGCCACGCAGCGCCAGGTGCCGGCCTATGTCGTCTTCAGCGACAATACGCTGCGCGAGCTGGCGCGGAACCGTCCGACGACACTGGAACGGATGCACATGGTCTACGGTGTCGGCGAGGCGAAGCTCGCGCGATTTCGGCGAGCGCTTCCTCGATCTGCTCACCGGTTACTGCCGGGACAATGGTCTGGCCACCGACGTGACGGCGGGGCCGGCGCACACCGCGAGGAGCGACCTCCTGGCCTGCGCCTTGCGACACGGCTGACGATCGCGTTCGACCTGTACCGCGAAGGTCTGATCGTCGAGGACGTGATGCACCGGATGAGCCTGAGCCGCAGCACGGTGGTGGATTATCTCGCCCAGTACATAAGGGCCGAGAAGCCGGCGTCGATTGCGACATGGGTGCCGGACGCCCTGTATCAGCGCGTCGTCGCCGCGGCCCGGCAGCACGGCGTCGAACGGCTGAAGCCGCTGTTCATCGCGCTGGGGAGAAGGTGGGTTACGATACGATCCGGTTGGTGGTGGCGCATTTGCAGGCAGGAACGACCAACCCTGCTGAGAAGCCGTTTTGAAAAACCCGTTGAGCACGCAGCGCAAGCAAGCGCCCACTTGCTTGCGCTGCGTGCTCAGTTTTGAAACCGCTGGAGCGAACGAGCCGCGACTGTAAGGGAACGCCGTGGAGACGCTCCCTTACGGTCGCGGCTCGTAACCGTCTCTCACTCCCGATACAGCGTCTCGATGCGCTCGGCGTACTTCGCCACGATGACGTTGCGGCGCAGCTTCAGGCTCACCGTCATCTCGTCATTGGCGACGCTGAACGGCTCCGGCAGCAGCACGAACTTCTTCACCTGCTCCATCGGCGACACGTCCGCCAGGCACGCCGCGACACGCTTACGCAGCAGTTCGTAAACCACCTTCCCGATTTCGGATTGCGGATCGGCGCTGGCGGATTTCAGTTCGCATCCGCATTCCGCACTCCGCACTCCGCATTGCCTTTGCGACGTTGTCCCAGTTCGGCACGAGCAGCGCCGTCAGGAAGTTCCGGCCCTCGCCGAAGACCACCGCCTGGTCGATGCACGGATCGGCCAGCAGCAGGCCCTCCAGGTAAGCCGGCACGACCTTCTTGCCGTTGGACAGCACCATCAGCTCCTTCTTCCGGCCGGTGATCGACAGGAAGCCGTCGGCGTCCAGTGTCGCCCAGGTCGCCGGTGTACAGCCAGCCGTCGCGGATGGCCTCGGCCGTCGCCTGCGGGTTGTTCCAGTAGCCCTTCATGACGTGCGGCCCGCGCGTCAGCACCTCGCCGTCCGGGCGCGATCTTCACCTCGACGCCCGGCAGCGGCCGGCCGACGGTCGCCAGCTTATGGTGTTCCCGCGTGTTGAAGCTGATGACGGGCGAGCTTTCCGTCAGCCCGTAGCCTTGCAGGACCAGCAGGCCGGCATCGCTGATAGGCCTGGGCGACGGCCAGCGGGCAGCGGGGCGCCGCCGGACGACAGCCAATCGACGCGGTCGCCGAAGACGCGGCGCAGGTTGCGGGCCGTCTTCTCCGGGTCGGCGGCGGTGCAGGCGGCCAGCACCTTCTCGTAGAAGCGCGGCACCGAGGACATGTGCGTCGGCCGCACTTCCTCCAGGTTCTGCACCAGCGTGTCCGCCGACTCGGCCAGGCAGGTGAGGACGCCGGAGAAAAGGCTCTTGTAGTGATCGCACGGTGCGGGCATAGATGTGGGTGAACGGCAGCCAGTTCAGCACCACGTCGTCGGGCCGATGCGGCGCGATCGGCAGCATGGCCTCGGCGTTGCTGAGCAGGTTGCCGTGCGTCAGCATCACGCCCTTGGGATTGCCGGTGGTGCCCGAGGTGTACATGATCGTCGCCAGGTCGTCCGGCCCGAGGCTGCTGCCTCGCGCTGGCGCAGCTCAGCGGCGAGGCGCGGCAGGGCGCGCCGGCCGGACTGGAGGAAACGCGTCCCAGGAGACGACGCCTTCGTCTGCCGGCAGCGTCGGATCGAAAGCGACGATGCCGCGCAGGTCCGGCAGTTCGGCGCGGATCTGGTGGACCTTGTCCAGTTGCTCGCGGTCGGAAACGATCAGCCAGCGCACGCCGGCGTCGGCGAACTGGAAATGGACCTGCCGGGCGGTCAGCGGAGCGTGCGGCGGGACGTTGACGGCGCCGGCGGTGAGGATGGCCATGTCGGCGATGAGCCATTCGACGCGGTTCTCGGACAGCAGGCCGACGCGGTCGCCCGGTTCGATGCCGGCCTCGACCAGGGCGGCGGCGCCGGCCAGCGCCTGCTCGCGGTAGTCGGCCCAGGTCAGGTCGCGGTACAGACCGTGACGGCCGGTACCGCAGGGCAGGGCGGGGGCCGAGCGCTTCGGCCTGGAGGCGGTGCAGCTCGGCGAGGTTGCGAGGGGTGTCATCTGCTTGTTTACGTTTCGCGCGCGAAACGTAAACAAAGTCGCCGCTTGATTCCGCCGCCGCGGGGCTTTAAGATCAACATAAGAGTTGGTGCGCGGATGTCCAGA
>CAVXNL010000008.1:0-56856 GCA_963763045.1 uncultured Planctomycetaceae bacterium
TCGGCATCGCACGCGGAAAGGACAAGGAGGTGCTGGCCCGTCAGTTGGGTGCGTCGCTCTACATTGACAGTCAGGTCCAGGATCCCGCGGCGGAACTTCTGACGTTGGGTGGCGCCAAGGTCATTCTGGCGACGGCGACTAGCGGTGAAGCGATGAGTGCGGTACAGGGCGGCCTAGCTGTCAACGGCACGCTGATAATCGTCGGAGCGGCTGCCTCAATGCAAGTGTCGCCCATGTTTCTGTTGACGGGATGCCGCTCGATCAAGGGCTGGTATTCTGGGACGTCGATCGACTCCCAGGATGCGCTCGCATTCAGTGCGCGTGCCGGCGTGCGGTCGATGAATGAACCCTTCGCGTTGGAGCGTGTCACCGAAGCCTACGATCGCATGATGAGTGGTAAGGCACGATTTCGAGTTGTTCTAACGGTCGGTCGCTAGCACTGGGCACAGTGAAGATACATCGCGATCTCCCAGAACAATCGTGCAAGCGTGAGCCGCCACGGCGACTGTCGGCATCACGGCGATCGTGGTGGTGTTAAAGCGTCTGCGGCGTGCATCGTGTCACTGCCGCTGCTCGGTGACGGGCGCGGCGCACAGTGATCGCGGAGGGAGGGGCGCGGCTGTAGACTGACGCAGCAGCCAGGCGACGCCGTCCAAGCGCTAACGTTACAGCGACTACCCTCATCCCTACGCGCGATGTACACCATGTTCGAGAGCGATTGTCCGGAGGCCGGGTTGCTTGACTCGATGTGAGGAAAACCGTCGTGGAGCGGGTCGTGAATGAAGAGAAGCAACGCCTCGAGGAAATCCGTCTCGGCCGCCAGGAGTGGCGAAAATGGGGGCCGTACCTCAGTGAACGCCAGTGGTCCACGGTGCGCGAGGACTACAGCCCTGACGGCGACGCTTGGGATTACTTCCCGCACGCCCATGCCCGCAGCCGGGCCTACCGTTGGGGCGAGGACGGCATCGCCGGTGTCAGTGATGACGGGCAACGGCTGTGTCTGGCGCTGGCGCTTTGGAACGGGCGCGATCCGATCTTGAAGGAACGACTCTTCGGTCTGACCAATCGAGAGGGCAATCACGGCGAAGACGTCAAGGAACTCTACTACTACCTCGACGCGATTCCTTCCCATTCATACCTCAAAATGCTGTACAAGTACCCGCAAGCGGAATTCCCCTACGGTCGGTTGGCCCAGGAGAATCGCAAACGCGGCAAGGATCAGCCGGAGTTCGAGCTGCTCGATACCGGCGTCTTCGACCATGACCGCTATTTCGACGTCTTCGTGGAGTACGCCAAGGCCGGGCCGGACGACCTGCTGATGCAAGTCACTGTGCAGAACCGCGGTCCCGACGCGGCAGTGATCCACCTCCTACCGCAGCTCTGGTTCCGCAACACGTGGTCCTGGACAGGCAATCCGCACAAGCCGAGTCTGGCCGTTGCGGGGCCCGGCGCGATTGCCGCTCGCCATCCCGAGTTCGGCGACTACACCCTGGCTGCGGACGGCGGGCCTGCTCTCCTGTTTTGCGACAACGAAACCAACGTCGCCCGCTTGAATGGGGTTGCCGGGAACAAGGCGTATTGCAAGGACGCCTTCCACGATTACGTCGTTGCGGGACGGCGCAGTGCTGTGAACCCAGCGCAAACCGGCACCAAGGCCGCGGCCCATTACGTTCTGACGGTGCCAGCCCTCGGCTCGACAGTCGTGCGGTTGCGTCTGGCGAGCGGGGGGCTGGCCGATCCATTCCGCGATTTCGACGAACTGGTGCGCAGGAAGCAGGCCGAGGCGGACGCCTTCTATGCGGAATTGCAGGCCGGGATCGACGACGAGGACGCCCGCAACGTGCAACGTCAGGCTTTCGCCGGCATGATCTGGAACAAACAGTTCTATTGCTACGACGTGCCCCAGTGGCTGAAGGGCGATCCCGCTCAGCCCGCGCCGCCGGTTGCTCGCCGGCACGGCCGGAATAGTGAGTGGACGCACCTCAACAACGCCGACATCGTGTCAATGCCGGACAAATGGGAGTACCCGTGGTACGCCGCATGGGACCTGGCTTTCCACACGATCCCATTCGCGCTCATCGACCCGGAATTCGCCAAGGATCAGTTGCTCCGGCTCACGCGCGAGTGGTACATGCACCCCAATGGCCAGCTGCCCGCCTACGAGTGGAACTTCGGCGACGTGAACCCGCCCGTGCATGCCTGGGCCGCCTGGCGCGTCTTTCAGATCGACCGCAAGCGACGTGGCGATTGCGGCGACCTGAAGTTCCTGGAACGCGTCTTCCACAAACTGATGCTGAACTTCACCTGGTGGGTCAATCGCAAGGACTTTGAGGGCCGAAACATGTTCCAGGGCGGTTTCCTGGGACTGGACAACATCGGTGTCTTCGACCGCAGCGCCCCGTTGCCCGACGGCGAGTTCATCGACCAGGCCGACGGCACGAGTTGGATGGGCATGTACTGCCTGAACCTCATGCGCATTGCGCTGGAGCTGGCGCTGCACAACAATGTTTACGAAGATATTGCCACCAAGTTCTTCGAGCACTTCCTGAACATCGCCGAGGCGATGACAGGCATCGGCAGCGACGGCGACGCAGAAAAGCCAACCCCTGGAGTTGGTTTGTGGGACGAGGAAGACGGATTCTATTACAACGTTCTCAACCTTCCCGACGGGCGGACGATCAAACTCAAGGTGCGCTCGCTGGTCGGGCTGATTCCTCTGTTCGCCGTCGAGACGCTGGAAGAGGAGCTGGTGGGGAAATTGCCCGACTTCAGGCGGCGGCTTGAAGTGGTTCCTCCACAATCGGCCGGACCTGGCGAAGCTCGTCTCGCGCTGGGAAGAACCTGGCCGAGGCGCGCGCGGTTGCTGTCGTTATTGCGCGGTCACCGCATGAAGCTGCTGCTGAGCCGCATGTTGGACGAAACCGAGTTTCTGTCTCCATACGGCGTGCGCTCGCTCTCGCGCCGGCACCGCGACCAGCCATACGTCTTCCGCTGTTCAGGCCAAGAGCTGCGGGTCTCTTACGTGCCTGGCGAGTCGGACTCCGACATGTTCGGCGGCAACTCCAACTGGCGCGGGCCGATCTGGTTCCCGGTCAACTACCTGATCATCGAGTCGCTGCAGAAGTTCCACCACTACTACGGCGACGACTTCAAGGTGGAGTGCCCAACCGGTTCGGGGAAACTCCTGACGATCAAGGAGGTAGCCAATGAGCTAACGCGCCGCCTGACGCGCATTTTCCTGCGCGATGAACACGGCAGACGCCCGGTCCTGGCCTACCACGATAAATTGCATAGCGACCAGCATTTCCGGGATCACGTGCTTTTCCACGAGTATTTCCACGGGGACACCGGCCGCGGAGTTGGCGCGTCGCATCAAACAGGATGGACCGGCCTGATCGCGAAGTTGCTGCAGCCAAGAAGGCCGGACGGCATCGAAGTGTGTGGTGCTCGTTGACATCGCATTGGTGCGGCAGCGGATGCGACGGGTGAGCCATCCGCTATTTCGAGACGACGTCGATCCCGTTACACATGTGCGTCAACTGACTGAGGGTTGTAGCGGCGGCGGGCCAGGGGCAGGACCAGACCAGGAAAAACAGCGCTTGCCGAGCCCAGCGCTGGGCGGGGTGCTGCCTCAGGAAGCCGGTCCCTTTGCTGGCGGTCAGCGCAGCCTGGGTCGTGCTCAGGACCAGCGTGTTGGCCCGCGCCGCAGGGTCAGTGCCTGTTCCGCGGGCCCGCCGGGTTCGGCGAGGCGGTGCATCTCATCACGTATTTCCGCGTGCTGTCGGCGCAGCGCCGCCGCGACGGGACGCAATTCGGGTCTACTGACCGCTTCGTGTTCCAGGTGGTCGAGAGCGGCGCCTGCCAGGCCGAGCGCCAGGCAAGACGTTTCCAGACCGCCGGTGCCGCCGCGACCGATCTGCATGACGCGCTCCGCCGGCCCGGCCAGCAGCCAGCGGCGGTCGAGGGTGACGTCGGCGCAACGGACTTCCGCGGTCATGGAGCCTTGCAGGGCCATCAGCTCCAGCGATGGACCGACGCTCACGCCCTCCAGGTCAGCCGGCAGCACGGCCAGTACCTGCCGGCCGTCGTCCAGCGTGCCGCCGATAACGAAATGCTGCGCACGGGCAGCACCGGTCACCCAGGGTAGAATGCCATCGAGGATTAGGGCCGTCGTCGTCTCCTGGACGCGCAGCGACGTTCCGGTGTGCTGGCGCGAGGTCGTGAGCTGCGAGAGGCCGACCGTGGCGAAGTTCTCGCCGCGTGCCAGCCCCGGCAGCAATTCGCGGCACAATTCGTCCCGCCCGCTCTCGACCAGCCGCCGGCAGGCCGCCTCGCGCTGGCTGAGGAGGAAGCACGTGGTAAGGCAGGCGCCGGCGAGTTGTTCGTAGCCGTCGAGCAGTGCGTGGGGATCCCACTCCTGGCCGCCGTAGGCCCGCGGGATTGCCCAGCCGAGGGCACCGCTCCGGCGCAGGACATTCCAGGACGCCTCGGGCCACGTCGGCCTAGCGTCGGCGTCAGCGGCGAGGGACATCAACTCCTGACGATGAGCATCGGAAACGGCGGCGGGGATGATCACGAATCGAGTCCCCTGCATGGGGGGTAGCGGGGGCGATTCTTTTTATTCTGACGAATAAGGCCGGGGTTGCCAATGCCTCAAAGGAGCGAGACTCGCTTAACGGTTTCGCGTCGCTGGTGTAACCGCTGTGCTGCACATTTCTGCTGACGTGCGTCGCCTGTACCGGCAGCGTGCGCAGCCTCGGGACAACGGATACCTCGATCCCATAAGTGTCGGTGGTGCAAGTGTGAGCCACTACGGCGCCTGCCAGTATCACGGCGATCATGGCGGAGGTCCAGCAGCTCGCGGCGCGTATCGTGGTGCGGGCGCGGCGCCAGGGTTGTGGCGGGAGAGGCGTGGTCGAAGATGACCGCAACGAACACAGACCTGGCTTCATCGGTGATTGTCCCTGTCGAACGCTCCTCGTCTCCGGTACACTACTTCCACCGCACTCGCACCGATCTTGTCACCGACCTTCCGTCGAGTGTCGGGATCTGGCACCGGGCGCTAACCGAGGAACGACCATGACTCCGCTCTACCGTCTGCTGCTGGCGCTGTGCGTTCTGTCCTGTCTTGGCGCCGACGAACCAAAGAGCAAAATCACGCACTCGTTCCTCGCCACCGGCGGCGAGACGTTCCTTGTCGATGGCTCCGGGAAAACCGTCTGGCACTATCCGCAGTCGTCGCGCGATGGCTGGGTGCTGCCCAACGGCAACGTGTTGCTGGCGCTGTCGAAGTCGAAGGACCGTCCCGGCGGCTCGGTCGTCGAGGTTACCCGCGACAACAATGTCGTCTTCGAGTTCGCCGGCACTCAGTCGGAAGTCAACACGGCGCAGGCGCTCGACAACGGCAACATCCTGTTGACCGAGGCTGGCGCGAAACCGCGTCTACTGGAGGTGGATCGCAAGGGCAAGATCGTCGTCGAGGTGCCGCTCTCGGCTCAGACCAAGGACCATCACCTGCAAACGCGCATGGCACGCAAGCTGGCGAACGGCAACTATCTCGTGCCGCAACTACTGGATAAGGTGGTGCGCGAGTACACGCGGGAGGGCAAGATCATCTGGGAGGTGAAGACGCCGCATATGCCGTTCACCGCGATCCGGCTCGACAACGGCAACACGCTGATCGGCTGCACCCTCGGCAATCTGGTCATGGAGGTGGACCCCGAGCACAAGACCGTCTGGCAGCTGACCAACGACGATCTTCCCGGCAAGCCGATCAACGACGCCTGCGGAGTGCAACGACTGCCGAACGGCAACACCATTGTCACCAGTCATCACGCCAAGGCGAACGAGGTCAAGCTGACGGAAGTGACGCGCGATAAGAAGATCGTGTGGACGTACACCGACGATCGGAAGTCGGGCATTCACCACTTTCAGATTCTGGACACGGACGGCAAACCGCTGACGGGCCGGCCGCTGCGGTGAGGAACTTCTGGTCAAAATGACCAGAAGTTCCGACGAGGCGGCTGACTCGGGTAGACTGCTCCGGGCTTCTGACTCAGGATCTCGCCGACGAATTGACCGAAGATACCCCACCCTATCCCGTGACTTGGAATAATTAGCAGTCACGTTCCATCTGCCGTACCCTGGTATCGAAAAGGAATCCACCCCCACCTTCACCGAACCGCGTCGTTCCACACTTCGCGATCCGGCCTGACGAAGGCAGGTTGACCGCTGCAAAATCCTGTCCCTCCGGCCCTTACGGCAGCTCTCCCGATGGCCGTGTCGCTCGTCTGATATTTCTATCTACTCTCTGGCGTTCTCGATTGCGCCGCTGTAGACTTATCCTGTTCGATCGGCATCGTGCCGGTCGCCGATCTTCGTTGACTCTGAAGGTGGAGAACAGACCGAACACTGCGGCCAGACGTCGGCTGCGGATAAAACCCGAAGACTCGTGTGAGTCGAGTCTGCTTCGTAGAGAAACCGCCAACCTGGGTCGGGAAACCGATCCTTGTATCTCCGACAGAAGAAGCAGCCTTGGACCGCGCCCCGCAAGGGGCGTCGGCCTTGTGCTGTTCTTCTGTGCCCCTTGGCGGGGGTCTCGTAGGCAGTGCCGGGTTCGGCGCTCCTCTTCATTTCGGGACGTAAAAATCCATCTCGTGCAAGTGGTCTTGTCCCCGATGCGTTACGCCATTCCAGTCGGTCCGTAGCTTATTGGCTGCGTTGGAGTTCGCCTCTTTGAATTCTGGAGACTCGCCATGTCGACCCCCTCCTCTCACTCACCGGTGCTCCCGGAGCAGTTCGGTCCGTACCGTATCCTGCGACCGCTAGGAAAAGGCGGCATGGGAGCCGTCTACCTAGCCCGGGATACTCGTCTCGATCGCGAGATCGCACTCAAAGTCTGTCGACTTGCCGACAATCCGCAAGCTCAAGAACGTTTCCGTCGTGAAGCGAAGGCGGCCGCGAGTCTGTCGCACCAATACTTATGTCCAGTCTACGAGTACGACGTGCGCGATGGGATCGCTTACTTAACAATGGCCTTTATCAAGGGCGAAACGCTCAATGCGTGGTTAGAGCATCACGCACAACCCAGTCAGCAAGAGGCGGCGCTGTTGGTAGCGAAGTTAGCACTGGCCATGCAGTCTGCGCACGAGGCTGGAGTCATCCATCGCGACCTGAAGCCGTGTAATGTCGCTATTAACCAGAAGGACGAGCCGATAATCCTCGATTTTGGCTTGGCCCAGCAGTTCGATGATGCGGGTACGCGCCTGACAAAGCAGGGAGCGATCAACGGCACGCCGTCGTACATGGCCCCGGAACAGGCCTGTGGCGATCTGGAGCAAATTGGTCCCGCCTGCGACATCTATGCCCTCGGAGTGATCCTGTATGAACTGTTGACCGGTCAAGTGCCTTTCCAGGGTTCCACTATGGCCGTACTGAGCCAGCTGCTGCACGCCACACCGATGCCGGTGCGTGCCCGGAATCCGTCCGTGGATTCAGCGGTGGAGGCGATCTGCATGAAAGCATTGGCTAAGAAGCCGACAGATCGTCCTCGCAGCATGAAGGAATTGGCGAATGAGCTGGTGAAAGTCACCCGTGCCACGCGTGCCGCAGCCGGGATAGCCAACCCTGTCCCTCTACCTGCTGTGGCAGGTCACGCGGCAACGCAACCGAAACGGGTGCAATCGCTCCATTCCCTGAATAAACCGGAGGATTCGCAGATTCTGTCGTTGTCGGCCCATCCACTGGGTGCTTGCTTCGTGACAAGAGGGTCCTATCCTGGGCAGTGGTTCGCCAAAACCCCTGACCCAGGAAAGGAGTCCTCATGCCTCAATCTACCGTCCCGACCGCGTCCACGGCAATGGCCCCCGCCGACGATTTCCAGGACTTTCTCACCAGGATGCTGCCGCCGCTCCTGGCACTGTTCGCCCTCCAGCAGGCTTTTCGCCAGCAACCACCCACCCCAGAGCTTACCTGCGCCTTGGAAAACGGCATCGCGACGGCGTTGCGCGAAGCCGGCCGTGTCCTCGTCGAGCACGAGTACAACCGCATCGAACCTCCCTGTCGCGACGACATCCCCTTGCGGCTGCGTTGCGCGGCGCGGAGTATCGGCGTCGGCCCAAGAGCCCCAACCAGATCGGCACGCTGTTCGGCGAAATCGAGCTGCGCCGCTATTTGTACGAAGCCGTTGAAGCCGGCGAGCCGGCGCTCTTTCCGCTGGAGCTCCACTTGGGCATCGAGGCCGGACTGGCGACCCCGGCCCTGGCGGAGCGTGTCGGCTTGTGGTCGGTGGAGCACGAGCAGGAGCCAGTCCGCAAGCTGCTGCTGAGCACGCACAACGTGTCCTGGTCGGTGACGAGTGTACGCAAGGTGACGACGGCGTTGCGTGATGGCTTGGCCTCGTTCCGCGAGCCAGCGCAGGTAGCTCGGGTGCTGGAACTGCTCAGCAAAGCCTTTGCTTCCAAAGGCAAGCATCGGCCGGTGCTGGCGGCGGGACGCGATGGCGTCCACGTACCGATTCGCCAGGACGGCTACCACGAGGGCAGCACGGCCACGCTGTCGGTGTATGATCGGAAGGGTAAGCGTCTGGGCACAGTCTACCTGGGGCAAATGCCCGAAGCGGGCCAGGGAACGCTGTCCGCGCAACTGACGTCGCTCCTGGACCAGGTGCTGCGGCAGTGGCACGCGCGCGGCCGGCCGGCGCCGCGTCTGGCGTACGTCACCGACGGCGGCACGCACCCGAAGGAGTACTATCGGCAGGTGCTGCGCCGCCTGGACGACCCGTGGCATCCGGGACAGCAGCTGACGTGGCAATGGGTCGTGGATTTCTGGCACGCGTGCGGCTACGTGAACAAGCTGGCGACCGCGTTGTTTGGCGAAGGGGAGGAGGCCGCGCGCTGGTTTGCCAAATGGCGTCGTTGGCTGCGTGACCGGCAGCACGGCGTGAGCCACGTGGTGCGGTCGGCCATGGGGCACTACAACCATCGTCGCCAACTCCGCACGGTGCCGCTGGCGGACTACTGGAAAGCCTACCGCTATCTACGCAAGCACGCGGTGTGGATGCAGTACGCAGACTATCGGGGTCAGGGTATGCCGATCGGCAGCGGCGTGACGGAGGCGGCCTGCAAGACGGTGTTCACGGAGCGCCTGAAGCGTTCGGGGATGACGTGGAGTCATGGGGGTGGTCAGGTAATTCTGGACCTGCGGGTGCTGGTGCTCAGCAGCGTGTGGCCGGCAGCCCACGAGGCCTACCTCCGTACCAAGCCTCAGCCGACAGTGTCCCAATCGGCGAGTAAACGAGTTCGCAGCGGCCATAAACTCAAAAAAGCTGCATAATCTCAGGGAAGGGAGCGACGGCACCCTGACTGTATCGTCAAAGTAGCATGTTGGGAGAAAAAACACTCATCCGACGAGAGCTGAAATGCTCCTTGGAAGAGCCACCTAAGCGCATTGATTTCGCGGGCAGAGCAATGGCTTATGGCAGTTCGTGACCTCGTAAAGAAGATCTGAAGAGCCGATGGCCCGGCGGATGCTGCGGAAGAAAGCGACCGCTGACAGCCGAGCGGCAGTGCTGGTATCGCTTGGATTGTTCTTGGTTATCGTATATCCAAGAGTTACCCGGCGCCGTGAGCTTTCGCCGACCACTCAGGGCGGTAGAATACGGTAGAATACCAGGGGAGGTACTTCAGCATGACTCAAGTTGATGCCATTTACCAGAACGGCGTGTTCAAGCCGCTGCAAGAGCCTGGGCTCGCCGAAAACCAGCGGGTTCGGCTCAGCGTTCAGCCTGTCGAAGCCGGCGATGTGCAAGCCTGGCTTGCTTGGTTAGCCGAGGTACAAGAGCGGAAGCAGCGCATCATCGCCGAGCGTGGCTTCTTTCCCGACAGCACTCCGGACATCGCCGAGGACCGGAGGCGATGAGCGACACCGTCGTGGATAGCAGCGTGGTGGCCAAGTGGGCTTTGCCGGAACCGGACTCGCCTCATGCCGAACGGCTGATCGCCGACGTCGCGCTGAAGGGCGAACGTCTGATCGTTCTCGATCTGGCATTAGTTGAGGTTACCAACGCAATCTGGAAGCGGTACCACCGGGGCCTGGCCACGCTGGACGAAACACGCCAGTCTCTGGATGATCTCTTGCGCATCCCAGTTCACGTCGAGCCAGCCGTCCGCCTCCTCAAACCGGCCCTGGGAATCGCCGCAAAGTACGATCGCGCCGTTTACGACGCTTTGTTTGTCGCCCTCAGCCAGAACCTGAGGCTGCAGGGCGTCACTGCGGACGAACCGCTGGTTAACGCGATCCATACCGATTTCCCTCAAATCGTTCTGCTGCGGAACTGGTAGTGGCCGGCTCGTGTGACCTGGATCGCTTCCACTCGTTTCCAGACGGCCCGGCGGACGCTGCGGAAGAAAGCGACCGCTGAGAGCCGAGCGTCAGTGCTGGTCCCGCTCGGCTTGTGGTGCCTACCGTTCCGGCGCACGTCTCCACATCGGTGCCAGGCCGACGGCTGTCAGCGTGTCGTTGGCGACCCCGCAGCGTTCTTCCTACAATGGGCCGCGACGCTGTCGCCGAAACCGGGTCCCACCGCTTCGGCTTGCTCCGCGCGCATCATCGGCTTCCTGGAGCGGACCTGGTGTTGTGCGGCAAAACAAGGATCTCACGCCATGCTCCTCCCAACCGCTACAGCTGTCCTCAAGGAACTGGAGGACAAGGACGCCCCCGTCCTTAACCTTCTCGCCCTCTGCCGCACGCAGCCGTATCTGGGCGTCTGGTTCGAAGGCCCCGAGTTGCTCCGCCGCTTCGCCCGTCTTCTGCTCAAGCAGGGTCACCCCACCCTCGCCCTCGAGGTCGCCGCCCGCGGACTGGACGACAAGGTCTATCCCAACGACCACGACCTGCTCTACTGTCGCGCCTCGCCCTGGCCAGCTGCGGCAACGCCCACGCGCGCCGATCGCGTTCGTTCGGGAGCTGCTCGCCCGTACCGACCTGCGCCGCGCGATCCGCAGCGACGCCCTGAGCCTCGCCGGGCGCATCCGCAAAGACGTCGCTGCCCGCACTCCCGACCCCATCGCCCGCACCGCCCTGTACCGCCAGGGCCTCGCTTTCTATCAGCAGGCATACGACGTCACGAGCGACACCTTCCCCGGCATCAACGCTGCCACTCTCGCCCTCCTGAGCGGCGACCCGGAACAATCCGCGTATCCTCGCCGCCAAGGTCCGCGACGCGGTCCTCGTCGAACTCGAGAAGCCCGGCAGAGGACCGCGATTACTGGCTGCTGGCCACGCTCGGCGAAGCGTACCTGCTCCTGGGCGACGGCACCGCCGCCAAGGGACGCTACGCCCGAGGCCGTGCGCTGTGCCCGGGACACACACAACGACGGCGACATCGCCTCCATGCTCCGCCAACTCCTCCTGCTCCGCGACCACCTGCCCGTCGGCGACGACCTGCTCGGCCTGTTCCACCTCGGCCCGGTGGTCGTCTTCGCCGGCCACGGCCTCGACTGGCCCGGCGACCCGGTGCGCTTTCCCGCCGACCCCGCCCTGGAGGCCGCCGTCCGCCGCGCCATCAAGCAACGAACTGGACGCCCTGGAGACCAGCATCGGCTATTGCAGCCCCGGCTGCGGCAGCGAGATCCTCTTCGGCGAACTGATGCGCGAGCGCGACGCCGAGCTGCACGTCGTCCTGCCCTTCGCCGAGGAGGACTTCGTGCGCCGAACGCCTGACCTACGGCATGCCGGAGCTGGAGCCCTGGCGGCGGCGCTACGAAGAGCTGCGCGGCTCCTTGCGGGTCACGCGGCACTTCGCCACCACCGAGGAGTTCCTGAACGACCAGGTGCTGTACGACTTCGCCGGCTCCTTCATGCAGGGACTGGCCCTGACGCGGGCGGCCCAGGTCGGCGTCGAGGCCATCGCCCTGGTCGTGCAGGATGCGACGCCGCAGTCCGGCCCCAGCGGCCTGGCGACGTTCATCGAGAACTGGCGCAGGACCGGGCGCGAACTGCGGGTCATCGACCTCGCCGCCGTGCGCGCGGCGTATCTCTGCGGCGATGCCCGCCTGCGCCGCCGCCGGAACAACCGCAGCCAGCGTCGCGACGCAGCGCACGGTGCGGGCCATGCTCTTCGCCGACGTGGCCGGCTTCAGCGGTCTGCCCGAGCCGCACCTGCCCGCGTTCTTCATCGAGTTCCTGGCGATGGTCGAAGAGCAGCTGAAGACCACGCCGACGCTGTTCCAGAACACCTGGGGCGACGGCCTGTACCTCGTCTTCGCGGATGTGGTGGCCTGTGCCGACTTCGCCCTGCGGCTGCTGCGACGGCTGGAGCGCTTCGACTTCGCCTCGTTCGGCTTCAAGCTGAAGGAGGACAAGAAGCCGGGCGTGCGCATCGGCCTGCACACCGGGCCCGGTCTTCGAGGGCTACGACGCGATCATCGGCCGGAAGAATTACTTCGGCAGCCACGTGAGCCGGGCCGCGCGGATCGAGCCGGTGACGGCGCCCGGGCTGCGCGTTCGTCAGCGAGCAGTTCGCCGCCGCCCTGGCACTGGCGACCTGGCCACGACTTCGTGTGCGAGTACCTGGGCCTGCAGCCGCTGGCCAAGGACTACGACGTCTGCCCGCTGTATCGGCTGACGGACCGCACGGACCGCGGTGTACCAGGCTGAGAGGGATCGCGAGGCTCGGTCGCTCCGGTGGAGTAACGACCAGACGCTGAACCTGCCTGCCTCGACTATCAGCGAGGAAGACGGGAGTCCCCACATGCCGCGTATCTTCCTTAGCCATTCGAGCAAGGATCGCCAGTTCGCCGACGACCTCGCCGAGCTGTTTCGGCTCCACTACGTCGAGACCTGGTACTCCAATCGCGATATTCTCGCCGGGCCCTGGGAGCCAGAAATCTACAAGGGACTCGACCTGTGCGATTCCTTCCTGGTGATCCTTTCCGACGACGCGATTCGCTCCGATTGGGTGCGCAAGGAAGTCGAACTCGCCATGCAAGATCCCCGCTACTTCGAACGCGGCAGAATCGTTCCCGTCCTGGCTCGGCCGTGCGATTGGCAGACAATCGATGCAAAGCTCGATCGATTCCAGCTTATCGACTTCACCAAGGATCGCGACGAGTCCATTCGCCGGCTGCTGCACTTTTGGCAAATCGATCGCTATGTCTTCCCGCAGTTTCAGGTCGGCGATGTACTCATCCCCGTCTACCGCTTTCTCGGCGGCGACGCCAAGACCCGCTTCCATCATCCCGACGGCGTGTCGGCCAATGTGCCCACCGACACCTTTGTGCTCCCCGCGGAGATTGCCGCGATCGAGGACGGGCTGCTCGCTCGGCACCGCGCCGAGGCCGAGAAACGCAAGGCGGTGTTCGTCAACAATCCGATGATCCGCCTCAATCAGTACGACTGGGACCAGGACGGGCCGACCGAGGAGATCAAACGCCTGCGGCTCGACGTGGGCCTGACCGATTACTTCACGATGCGCGTCACCAATTCGAGCGTGGACGAACGTCTGGCCGACGGCGAACGCATCGAACGCCGTTACGCCGGCGCCCTCGACGACCTCGCCGGCTCGCAGCTCGCCAATCCGCTGGCGACCAACCTGTCCATCGTGACGGCCGACCGAATGATCTTCGTCTCGCAGCGCAGTCTGCGCGTCGCCTGGAACCCCGGCGGCTACGGCCCCGCGGTGAGCGGCACCGGCAGCCCACTGCTCGATTGCGACGCCGACGGCCGCTACAACCCGTTCCGCACCGCGCAGCGCGAGGCCTTCGAGGAAGCGACCGGCCCCCTGCTGCCCGACCTGTCGTGGATCACTTTCTTCGGCCTGGCGCGCACCTTCAAGGCGCGGTTCCCGTTCCTGTTCGGCGAGCTGCGATTGCCGATCACCGCATCGCAACTCCTGTCGCAAGTGCCGCCGCAGAGTTGGGAGAGCCGCGGTCTGATCGGCATGCCGTTCACGATCGACGCGGTGACGCAACGGATCGTGCAGCGTTACCGCGACCAGATCGGCCAGCGTGGTCCCTGCGGTCAGCACGTGGTCCGCGGACTGGGGCCGGTCGGATCTGCTGTTGGAGGTGTCCCTTGGAGCGTAAAGAGATAGATATGGTTCGATCCGGAGCCAGCCCAGGTTCGCCCAGCCAAATGTGGCCAAATAACGTACAGAGTCGCCGGGAACCAGGCGATAGGAACAATTGCATCGGCTGTTTCAATCAGCGTTTCGAGAGGATGGGTGGTAGCCAACCAGGAGAGGGTTTGGCTGTCTGCCACACTGGCCGCAAGGTTCTCTGGAACAGACGTTAGAACCTCCAGGAGATTGCCGCTGTGAGCGTCCCACACACGCACCGTCCCCTTAGTGCGGCTGACCAAGCGTTCTCCATCCGGTGAATAATGGAGTGAGGAAGACCAATCGATTTCCCATTGCTCAGTCGTCAGGCAAAAAAGGTGCCGTCCACTATAGACGTCCCACACACGCACCGTCCCATCGCTTGACCCACTGGCCATGCGTGAGCCATCTGGTGAATATGCCAGTTTCCACACCATGAGTGAATGTCCGAGCAAAGAGAGGAGAGGCTGTCCGCCGTCGGCGTTCCAGACTCTGATCGTTCCATCACTACCTCCGCTGACGATGTGAGACCCATCCAGAGAATACGACACCGACAAATATGGCATCATGACTCCGCTCATGGAATGGGATGAGTGCCCTTTTAGGCAATGGATTTGTTGTCCCGAAGAGACGTCCCAGACACGTATTGCCGGATAATACGCCCCACATCCACTCACGATGCGTGACCCATCCGGTGAAAACGATACGCTGGACACGGGGCACCTGTGCCCGGTCAGACAGAAGATCTCTTGTCCACTCTGGGCATCCCAGACGATGGCGCGGGAGTCATATAAGCCGCCGACGATACGTGATCCATCTGGTGAAAATGAGACGCTTATTACCGCCAGATGCGTGATGTCGAGGAGTCCCTGACCACTTCGAGCATCCCAAATACAGACCCCACTATCCGATCCGCAGACCACGCGTGTTCCATCTGGTGAGAATGTTACTTGCCTTATAGTATCTCTGTTCTGGCTGAGGCAAAGAAGTTGGTTTCCGTTGCGGGCGTCCCACACAAGCACCGTTCCCTTATGCCCTCCGCTGACGATCCGTGACCCATCCGGAGCGTATGAGACACTATTCACCCAGTCGCCGTGTCCGGTCATGCAGAGGAGTTTCTGGCCACTAAATGCATCCCAAACACGCACCGTCCCATCATGCCCTCCGCTAACGATGCGTAAGCCATCCGGCGAATATGAGGCACTATTCACCGACTGGCCGTGTCCAGTCAGGCAGAGAATCTGATGTCCATGGTTGGCGTCCCAGACACGCACTGTTTGGTCATGGGAACCACTAACGATGCGTGTCCCATCCGGTGAATAGGCCACACTTTCCACATGACCTTCGTGCCCGGTGAACACCATTCTTTGTGCTGACCCCAAGTGAATTTCAGGGGGCCGTAACGACCGCACCCACACGAACCCCGGCTTCGCCTTCTCCTTCTCTGCTCGCCAAACTTCTAAGAGGCGGTGCAGTCCAACCCCCGCCGCCTGTCCCGGCGTTCGCTTTTCCTCGTAGTGCCCCGCCGCTTCCGGACAATCGTACCACCAGCAGGTGTTCCACATGCACTGGAACAGCCCTTGCGGGTAATCTGCGGCGTGCCGCGCGATGAAGTGAATGTCTCGCCGCAGAGCTTCGTCGAGCAGACGGAGCGTCTTGCCGCGCGAATCGTCGGCGTGCAGTGCCTCAAGCGCGTCGCGGAAATCCTCTGTAAGGTCGAAGGTCAGCCCCGCCTCGTTCTTCGCTCTCCAGCCAGCGCAACTCATGCAGCAGATCGGCCAACTCGCCGGCGCGGCCTGCGGCGATGAGGTGGTGGCGCAGGTGCGTGAAGAAATAGCCGTCGTTCGGCGGGTTAACGTGCCAGCCGTCGGGGCATTTCTGGCGGTAAGCCTCCAACAGGCGTTGATGCAAAGCGGTTTCATCGCTCGCGGCGCGGTGGACGTAATCATAAACAAGGGCGTGCAGCGAGATCGCTTTGCCGTCGGCCGGATGCCGTGAGTTGCAGCAGCGAACGCTGCGACAGCTTGATGACGAGCGCGTCGGTGTCCCAATCGTCGAAGCCGGCCGTGTGCGACCAGAGCGTTTGGAGCGCGGCGATCGGCGTCGCCTCGTCCGGCGGGAAGACGGCCAGTTCGAGAAAACGCGCTTGTTCGGCGGCGCTGAGAAACTTGACGCTGACATCGATGGCGTTCCAGATGTTCTCGTGCTCGACCTTGGCCGCGTGCGGGTCCTTGATCCGATCGATGCGTGAGGCTCGCAGTTGCTCCAGCACCTTGGCCCACGCGAAGCCGTGGCGAATCAAGCCGCCGCACAGGGCCACCGCCAGCGGCAGCCGGCCGCACTCGGCGATCAGGTCGGCGGCTTCGCTCGGCAGCTTGTCGCGCTCGACGCCGGCGGCCTGGGCGAGCAGGTTCAGCGCTTCCGCATCGGTCAGCAGCTCGACCTGATGATGCACGCCGCCCAGCGACGTGAGCAGGCCGGCGTCGCGCGTGGTGATCATCGCTCGGCAGCGCGGGCCGAGGACGTCGAACCAATCGACATCCTCGCGGCGCCAAACGTCGTCCAGGATGAGGAGGACGCCCTTGTCCTTGAGGATGTCGCGCAGCTTGACGCGGCCTTCGTGCTCGGTCTGGAAGGCGCCGTCGCCGCCGAGGTCCTTGTGGACGCGGCGCTGCAGGTCGGCGACCGTCGGCAGCGGGCCGAGGCCGACCCAGACGATGCCGTCGGGAAACGCTTCGCGGACTTTGCGATCGCGCGCGAGGGTCGCCGCCAGCACCGATTTGCCGATGCCGCCCATGCCGTGCATGCCGACGCGTGCCGCCGCTCCGGTGATGACGACCGGCCGATCGAGGTCGGCACGCAGCGCGTCGCGCAGGGCCGTCAGGCGATCGGTCCGCGACAGGAAGTGCGGCGGCAGCGACGGCACGCCGATCAGTTTGCCGAGCGTTGGCGCCGGCTCCGCGAGCTGGCGGATCAGGTTTTTCAGGTGGAAGTCATACTGCCCATCGTCGCGAAAATCCTCGCAGTGCAGCAGCTTCAGCTCATCGGGCACGTTCGAGTAATCGCCGCGGCGCAGGATCGGCGTGACGATCTTCTCGGCCTCGAAATACGCGAACTGCCATTCCTGCCGCACGTAGAGCGACTCCGCCGCCTTCGGTCCGACGACGAGCACCAGCCGATCACACGCCGCGACCGCGTCGCGAATCTCCTGGTGAAACGTCAACGCCCGGCTCGGCATCGACACGCGATCGAACCAGACGTCGAACCCCGCCGCAGTCAGATCGCGGTGCAGGCGCGCGACAAACGACGTGGCCGGGTCGAACGGTTCGCCGTCATCGCCACGAGCATAGGACAGAAAGACGCTGGTCATGGTTTTGGTCCTGGGTCACTTCAGCAGAGCGCGAATCTTGTTCGCGGTCTGTTCGATCTGCCGGGCGAGGGCGATGAGACCGTTCTCGGTTGCAATACGCAGGGCTTCTTCCAGGAGAGGCAACCCCTCGGGAAGCCGCGCCTGGATGAACGCCAGAAGCCCTCGATTCGTGAGTGATCGAGCTACTCCGCCAAAATCATTCATCTGGCGGCAAATGGCCTCATCTTCTTTGAGGAGACTCTCGGCCTCGTCATAGTTTCCAAGTTCTTTTTGAAATCTCGCCTGGTTCCCGAGGCTGCGTGACAAGCCATCCAGGTCAGTGAGTTCCCGGCAAATCACCTCCGTCTGTTTCAACAGTTGCATGGCCTCGTTGAGATGCCCGCTGTCCAGTAGGACCTCTGCTTGATAGGCCAGATTTCGCTGAAGATTTATGTGGTCATTGAGCCGATGACAGATTGCCTCCTGTTCTTTCAATAATCGCATTGCTCCCTCTAGGTCCCCGGTCTCCACCAGGTTCACTGCCTGATTCCCCAGGCTAAGTTGCAACCCGCCGAATTTGTTTAGTCGGCGGCAGATCGCTTCTTCCTCCTTGTGCAACCGCATGGCCCTGTCGTGATCCCCTTTGGATCGCAAGATGACCGCCTGATTTCCCAGGCTTTGATAGAGCCCACCAGGGTCGTTGATTTGGCGACAAATTGCCTCCTCCTCCTTATGCAACCGCATAGCCTCGTCCAGGTTCCCCGTCTCTTTCAGGATTAACGCCTGATTGCCCAAGGTTCGTTGCAACCCGGCTGGGTCGTTGAGTCGGCGGCAGATCGCCTCTTCCTCCCTGTGCAGCCGCATGGCCTCGTCCAGGTTCCCCGTCTCCTTCAGGATTAACGCCTGATTCCCCAGGGTTCGAGACAACCCGGCGGGGTCGTTGAGCCGATAGCAGATCGCCTCCTGTTCCTTTAACAGCTGCCTGGCCCCGTCCAAGTCCTGGATCATGATGAGGATTGCCGCCTGATTCCCTATGGTTCGTTGCAGCCCGGCCGGGTCGTTGAGCTGGCGGCAGATCGCCTCCTGTTCCTTCAGTAAGCGCATAGCCCCGTCCAAATCCCCGGTGGCCTGAAGAATCACCGCTTGAATCCCCAGGATAGTCGATAGAAAAGCCGGGTTGTTGAGCCGACGGCAGATTGCCTCTGCCTCCTTGCACAACCGCATAGCCCCGTCCAAGTTCCCGGTCGCCTGAAGAATCACCGCTTGATTCGTCAGACTCCGAGACAAGCTTGCCGGATCGTTAGTCCGACGGCTGATCCCCTCTGCCTCCTTGAGCAGCCGCATGGCCTTGTCATGGTTTCCAATGGCCTGAATAAACGCCGCTTGATTCCCCAGGCTTCGAGACAAACCGGCCGGGTCGTTGAGCCGGCGGCAGATCGCCTCTTGTTCCTTCAGTAGGCGCATAGCCCCGTCGAGGTCCCCGGTCGCCTGAAGCATCACCGCCTGATTCCCTAAGATAGTCGATAGACAAGCCGGGTCGTTGAGCCGGCGGCAGATCGCTTCTTCTTCCTTGTGCAGCCGCATGGCCCCGTCGAAGCTGCCGGTGCCCTGCAGAATCATCGCCTGATTCGCCAGGCTTCGAGACAACCCGGCCAGGTCGTTAAGCCGGCGGCAGATCGCCTCTTGCCTCCTTGTGCAGCCGCATGGCCCCGTCCAGGATCCCCAGTGTCGTTCAGGATCACCGCCTGATTCCCCAGGCTGGCTTGACAACCCAGTCGGGTCGTTGAGTCGACGGCAGATCGCCTCTTGTTCCTTGAGCAGCCGCATGGCCCCGTCCAGGTCCCCGGTGGCCCGCAGGATCAGCCGCCTGATTGCCCAGGCAACCGTGGAGAATCGAATCATTGCCCATGCGGCGGACGTTTATCGATGAGGACGGACCAGAATGGGATCATCGATGCGGCATCTCCTGAATTCCTGCAGATACAGTCGCGACGTTGCCACAACGCCTGGCCGGTCGTGGTTTGCCGGGTTCGCCAGCGCAGCCCGATATGCGTCGATCGGTTCCAGCCGGCCGACGGTCTTCACCAGCGACCAGGCGGTGCGGACCTCGAACTCGTTCGCTTGCCATGCCGCGTCGAAGAACGTCAGGTCGCCGAGCAGGTCGAAGAGCCCCTGCCAACTTCGCAGTTGGGCCAGTTGCCAGGGGAGTTCGTCGATGGCACCGCGAGCGCAGCCGGTTCGACTCGAAGAAGTCGATCAGCCGGTGCGCGTTTCTCGCTCCGGCTCGGTCGGCTCGCTCGGCCGGCGGGTGGCGGTCCGGGTTCCAGCGGAGCCACGGGTCGTGCTGGTCCTCCTCGTCTTGCCACTTCAGATAATGCCGACTCCACGGCCCGGCGGATACTCATGTGGTAGAAGTCGTAGCGGCCATCGCGGCGGTGCAGGTAGGCTTCGAGTTGCCGCAAGAGCGGGGTAAAGATCGTCGGCTCGCGTCGCCCAGGTTTCGCGTCAGTTCCACCAGCTCCGGCCCACTCAGGCCCCGCCGGGCACACGCCAGCAGGCTGAGGACCTGCTCCACCAGTCGCTGGCCGAACTCCTTCTCGAGGCGCTCGAAGACCTGCTCGAAGAGCTTCGTCAGGGCGTCGCCCGTCGCGCGGCAGCCGGGCGATCAGCTTGTTCAGGTTCTCGAACGAGCCATAGCCGCGCAGTTCCTCCAGGGCGACCATCAGGAACAGCGGGTTGCGCGTGGCGGGGTTCGCCAGCAGGGCGTCGATCTGCCGGTCGTCGAGCGTCTTGGCCACCAGCTTCGGCACGGCCTTGACGATGGCCCGGCGTTCGTCGTCGCGTGAGCGGCTGGAGCGGCACGTCGACGTACGTCGCGTTCGCCGAAGGCGGTCAACACGCGCGGGGCCTTGTTGCGGGCCGGTGGCGGAGCTGCACAGCACCCGCACGTTCGGCCGGCAGTCGCTCCGGCAGCCAGACGAGCGTCTCGGCCCGGCTGTCGGCGTCGAGCTGGTTGAGGGCGTCGAAGACCAGCACCACCCGGGCCGACTCCGGCAGGCTGGTGATGGCGACGATGAACGTGCGGATGATCTCGTCGGGCGACTCGGCCTTCGGGCAACGTCAGATGCGAACTTCCGCTGGAGTTCCTGGGTGAGCCGCTGCGAGCATGGTGGGCGAGCGAGGTCGTCCGCGGGCTGGCCCCGACGAAGTGCGGCAGCACGAACACGTCGGGGTGCTCCTTGCGGAAATCGCGGACGAAGCGCGCCAACGCCGCCGACTTGCCCAGGCCGCTCTCGCCGGTGAGGAGCAGCGGGGTTTCACCGCTCGCCAGGGCGAAGTCGCGCAGCCGGCGGTAGAGGTCGTCGCGACCAACGTAGATGCCGCGTCCGCAGTTCCAGGAACCGCTCGTGCAGGTCGGCCTCGGCGTCGAGCGGATCGATTGCGGCGGGCGTGTCCGGGAAGTTGCAGCTCCGTCTTGATCGCCTGCCAGAGCCAGTCTTCGACCTGCTTGCCGAAGTCGTCCAGCCCGTCGAGCTTCCCTTCGGTGCGGTTGACGCGGTCGTACCGCTTCGGATCCCAGATGGCCGAGTACGGCTGCACCGGGAGCGGGCCGGCTTCGAGCTCCTGCTTGAGCGCCGCGAGCTTTTCTTGCAACGGTCGGGTCGGCTTCGACGAAGTCGCGGTTGCGGGTCGCCTCGGGAATCGATCGCGAGGGCATCTTCCGCGCGGAGCAGAACGAGCGTGCGTGCACTGCCTCGGGGTCGAGCATGGCCCCGTGGCGGAGTTCCAGCTCGGTGACGCTGACGCCAGGGAATTGCCTCACGAACGGGAACCGCTGCTGCGTGTCGTCCGGAATCTGGCCCGGCACCCAGCCGTAGCGGTGGCCGAGGAACGCGAGGAAGAACGGCCGGCACTCGTCCACCTGTTCGAGGCAGAGGCCGATCACCTTCTCGTTCTTCGCCTCGTCCTCGGTGATGCCCCAGCGCAGGTCGATGTCGTACAACTCGACGCGGTACGGCAGCAGCTTCTCGCGCAGCGCGGGGAACGTCACCTTGATGAGATGATCGCGCTCCGCGTGCATGTCGCGGAAGGTGGACGAGAGGAAAACCTTCACGGTACGCCAGCCCTGACGGGAAGGGCCGTCACTCATCGCGGTCTCCCCAAAGTGCGGAACGTCGGAACCGGATCGCATTCACGGTCTCAAGCCCCTCTCAGGGAAGATACGGCCACAGCTTCATCGCGGTATCCGACAAGTCCGGGCCACCTTTCCCCAACCAGCGGAATTCAGTGCCGGCGTTGTCCAGCGCGACCTCCAGCCGGTTTCCGGAGAGGAGCAAGTCCTCCTGGGAGAAGTCCGTCCGGTACAAATGGAAGGTGTACCGGCGCGGCCCCAGGTGCCGGGTGGTCTGCTCCAGTTCCACCGACCTCGACTCCTCGGCGACTTCAATCTTGCCGTGGTAGTTGGCCTTGATCTTAAACTCGTACACCACCAGCCGGTCCGGCGGCACCTGGTCGCCCATGCGGGCAGCGGGAAAGAACCACTGGCCGTCACGGTTGCGCGTCATCAGATATTCGTGCTGTCCGTTGACGAGCCGCGCGACCACGGCGACCGCGACCTGCTGGTTGTCGAGCAGTTTCGTGAGGACCTGCCAGGTCGTCCAGGTGACAACGCGGCGGTTCGGGCCGGGTTCGTCCGGATCGGAGTCGCGGATCTCATCGGCGCTGAGGAAGCCGAACGGTGCGCCGAACACGCCGTCGGGCAGCGGTCCGGCTGGGACCAGCGTGACAATGTCGTAGACGTAGCGCGTCGGCTCCTTGGTCCGCCCCGACACGCCCAGCACTGCAATTCGATCCATCCAGTGCGCGTCCCAGCCTCCCCCAGAGTCGGACCGAGGTCGTTCCGAAGCGCTTGCCGCGCGTCGTTGACGACCTGTTCCCGTTCGCGCACTGCATCCGTGGCGTCTGGGAGACGCCTCTGGCACAGCGGAAACGAATAACCGCCCCAACGCGGGTTGAAGACGACGAGAAACTTCTCTCGCTCCGGGTCGAAGACGACGGCGACCACGACGCGTTGCACACGGGGAGGACGCGAGAACAGACCGAACATGGTGGAAGCTCCTGAAGATTAGGACGGTGAAGCGTTGGCCCTGTCGCCGGCGATCGGCGGCGTAAACAGCGTTTCGAGCGGGAACTCCGCGGCGTCCCCCTCGCCGCGTAACCGGCGCCAGGCGTCACGGATGCGGCGTGCCTGCCTGCCCGCCGTCTCGCAGTGGAACGGTTGCACCTTGGACTCCGCGAACGCACGCCGATAGGCACGCTCGGCGTCCGACCACTGCCGCAACAGCAAATACACCTCGCCGAGCGTCAGTAGGTGCCAGATATTGTCGTCGGTTAAGGTCTTCGGCCACTCGTTGCGCTCGTACCGGGCCAGGAGGTCGCGGGCCAACGTGTTTGCCTGGCCCTCAAAGTCGCGGCTTTCCTCCGGCTTGCCGCGCCAACGTGACGGCCGCCAGCAGGAGCAGAATCGTGGCCTTGTTGATTCCCGGATAATGGCTGTGGCGCAGTTCATAAGCTTGGCCATAGCAGTGCAGCGCCAGACGGTACTGCGCTTCCGTGTGGCTCAGGTCGTTGGCGGCCAGGGCAGCGCCGGCGGCCTCTTTTCGGCAACGGCCGCGACGACACAGCGTCTCCTCGTCCAGCTCGGCGAACTGGTGGTCTAGTTCGTCGAGCTGGGCCTCCGCATCGGCCTGCCGGCCCTCCTGGAGCAAGGCAAACACGAGTTCCTGACCAATGGCCAGCACAGGCTTATAACGCTCACGCAAGCGCTGCAACAGGTTGACGGCCTCCTGCCGCTGCTCGCCGCCGGCCCGCACCCATTGGCGAGCCAGTTCCAACGGTGGATGGTAGCTCGGATAGGGTCGCTTCAGAATCTCTTCCGCTTTGTTCATTCGGTAATCTCCCGTTTATTCTTTTCTGGTGGCATGGCTACAGTCAGGTCACCAACGGCTCACGGTTGTAGAGGAAGCGTGCCGTCGCCACGCCCGCGGAGACAAAGGCGCCGAGCGCTCTCGGGGCAGGAGGTTCGGGAAGCGCACTACGCTGACGCCATAGCAAGCCATCAGGAAGTAGAACTCGTCAAGCCAATCGCGTGGCCGGCCGCGATCGGTTCCCAGGTGCAGCGCGGCTTGCTCACGCAGCGCCAACAGCAGCGCAGCGTAGGCGAACCTGCCGATTTTGGCTCCGCTCCAGGTCGGGCCAATGCGACTGAGTATGGTATTGCTCGGTCAGGTCGGCTAGCCCGGTCTCGAACTGCTGCACCTGACGCACGAAATCAGCATCGCTGCCTCCGGGGAACAGTTCCGGAAACGCGCGTATCTTCAGTTCCGTCTCCATTTTGACGAAGTCCCACCCGAGCAGATTGCACGGTCCCATGTTTTCGTAATCGAAGACGGCCGGCCACAGCGCCCGGTTGCGGACGACGCCGACGAGGACGTTGCGGCCATGCAGATCGCCGTGGCTGCAGCCGCGAAGCATCCTCGGCACCCACTGGCGTGCCAGCAGTTCCGTTGCCGCCACCGGAGGCGCTGCTCCGCGCCTCGTCGGCCCAGCGGACGAAGCGTTCCAGGAAACGGAGGTAATCGACCGGGTCGCGGAATTCGCCGCGGCCGCTGGCCGCCCAGGTGTGGACGGCCTGGCGGATGCGTTCGGCATCGGAGTAGGGTTCCTCCCACAAGGCGAGCGATGGCAGAACCTTTGGCAGCCGGAGCGCAAAGGGCGGGGACGGCGGGTTCTTGTCTTTGGGAAGAGGAGCGGGGTTTTCGACGAAGGATTGGGAATAAAACAGATGGCCGATGCGCTCATAGAGTTGGCCGAGAACGAGGCGCGACGGAGGCGACCGACGGCGTGTCATGGCAGACGGCGCCGAGGAAGGCGTGTTCGAGCGACGTGGTGTGCGAGACGCCGACGAACTGTTGGGCGTCGTCATAGATGAGGCCGACCAGTTCGGTACCGTGGTCCGGACCGGGATGGAGGGTCATGAAGACGAGGTCGTGCCGGAAGCCGTGGGGTCGGCAGCTATCCCAGGCATTCAGTTCCGCTTGCAGGCGGTCTTGGGGCGGCGAACTTGACGACGTGCCTTCCCGGTCGATTGCTGCCGGTGACTTCGACGAGAAGGATGAACTCATCGTCGTGCCGTCGAAAGCCGACGAACTGTTGGAGGACGATAATACCCGTGGCGTGGTCGAAGAGGCGGCGGAGGCGCTGGTCGAGATCGTTCATGGTGTCGGTCACTGCGTTGGGTCCACAGCGGCAAGCGGCTTCGGCGAGGGCCTGGCGCAGGTGTCGCCGCGCGGCGACGGTCCAGAGGACGAGCGGCGGTGGTGTGTCGGCGGGTGACATGGGGAAGGTCCAAAGACGATTTTGAGATCAGCGATCAGTGAGGTCGGGATCGTTCCGGACGAGCCAGCGAGCGACCATCCAACAGTTGGGATGTTCGGTACCAAGGCTGGCTTTCCAAATGTGGAAAGCACGTCGGACGAGGATGATAGCTTCCGCGAGATTACCTCGCCGTACTTCCACTTGAGAGAGGTTCCAATAGCTGCGGGCGACATTGGGGTGAGCGCCCTTGTACGCCTTCTCTTCGATGGCGATAGCGCGGCGGAGCAATTCGCGTGCTGCCGCAAAGTTGCCCAGGTCGAGTTCGACCGCTGCCAAGTTGGAGTAAGTGACAGCGCGCGTCAGGTAATCGCGATACGACACCTCCGGATTCTTCCACAGAAAGACGCCGACCACCTCCAATGCCAGCGCGTGACCGCCCAGCCGATGCACCAGCGCCAGCGCCGCCTTCCACTCGTCCTCACCGGCCGTGTCGCGGTAGCGCCGCAGCAAACGCAGGCCGTCTTCCGGCGGCAGCGCGTCCAGCAGCAGACACTGCACGTTCTCCTTGTCCTCCAGGCGCCCCGCCTCCAGGCGCGTCGTCGCCACGATGTGGACCGCGTCGCCGGCCGGCAGCACGCCCGACCGCTTCGCCCCGGTCAGCAGTTCCGTCCGGTCGAGGTTGTCCAGCACCAGCAGCGACCTGCCGCGTCCCCGCAGCGTCGCCCACACGCGCGGAAACGAGAGGTCATAACTCTTCTTTTCGTCGTCGCTCAGCTCGACGCCGAGGACCGGCCGTAGCTGATCGACCACCGCCGCCCGGAAGTCGGTGACGCCTTCGGCCCGCAGCACGAAGCGGCCGCCGGGATAATGCTCGGCGAAACCGTGGGCGTACTCGAAGGCCAGCGCCGTCTTGCCGATGCCGCCGATGCCCTGCACCGCCGCGATGGCGCCGATCTGGTTGCACGCCAGGATTTCACGCAGTCGCCGCAGTTCATCGTGCCGGCCCACGAAGTTCGGGTTGTGGCCGGGCAGCGCGTGCGTCAGCGACGACGCCACCCGCGCCGCCCGCCGCAAGCGGTCGTCGATGTCCTGTTCCAGCACTTGCAACCGCCGCCGTACTTCTTCCCGCCGCAGCGCTGCCACGCCCTCCGTCCACCACGGTCGCGCATCCACATACTGCCGCTGGCCGAGGTTGTTCAGCAGGCGATCTGCGGTCGTCGTCCCGTCCGCGAAGCCCGGCACAGCTACCGTATAGATCGGCGTGATGCCGTCGCCCGGCAGCGTCAGGGCCAACTCGTGTTCCAGGTACGTCTCCCATTCCCGGCGGCAGAAGTCACTGGCCACATAGTTCGGCGACAGCACCGACAACATCACCTTGGCCGAACGCAGTCCGGTCAGAATGCGATGCTCCCAGTCGTCCATCGTGCGGATCGCTTCGCGGTCAAAGAAGATGCGCAATGGCACATTGGTGAACTGCGCATGTTCGGCGCGGATGGCGTCCACCAAGGCCGCGACCCAGCCGTCGCGATCGTCCTTGTGGGCGTAGCTGACGAAGAGGTCGAACTCGCCCGGCGTCAGTCCCGCCAGCGTGAGCAGCCGCAACATGGTGTCGCTGACGGCCTTGCCATCCCGGCAGCGCCGGGCGCGGATGTCGGCCTCGCTCAGCCAGCGATTGGCTGCGTCCGCCGCCACGATCTGCGCCGCGTCGCCGAGCAGTTCGACATCGAACAGTTCGATGGTGTAGGCCGTCTCGGCACCGGCCCCTTGCGAAAAGGCGACGTATTCCAGGTGTGCCAACGGCCCTGCTGCGACACGAAACTGCCGGCCTTCCGTCAGATGCAGTTCTTCCTCGATTTCACGAACACAGCAGGCGCGGAAGGATTCATCGGGTCGGTTGTGTCCGCCGACGAAGTGATAGCCGTTCCAGCGTGCGTGCCACTGGGCCAGGTATTCGACGCTCCCGGTGGCCGAGGTGCGGCGCAGCAGGGCGAGGGCGGCAACGCTCGTGCGCATCTGGGGACTCCGACAAGTAGTGGGCAACAGTCGGTAAAGCCACTTCTGTTGTAGTCTGGTGTGCCCTCCTGGCGTGCGACGGGCTTGCAGCGCGTCGAGCAATACTCCAAGATGACGCGATCACTCGGCGTCAGAAGTCGTCCCTCCGGTAATGCGGCGACGCCCTTGCGGCTCCGGCCTGGCGCTGCTATTCTATCATGGAATAAAAGGAAACATCAACTGTTTTCTTTCTCATAATTCAAGAGTGTCGCCGAAGGAGGCCGACAGTGCCGCGGAGCAGCCGACTTAGCTTTGAACTGCTGGAGACGTTCGTCCGCGTCATCGACAACGAGGGCATGGCGTCGGTGACGGCGGGGCAGCTGGGCATCAACCTGGCGAGCATGTCCAAACGGTTCGCGCAACTGCACAACGTCGGGCCGCTGATTCGTCGGCCGTGGCTGGCCCGCGTCGGCAAGCGCTGGCAGTTGACCGACGAGGGCCACAAAGTCCTGCCCGCGGCCCAGGATCTGGTGCGCCGCTACGACCGGTTGCGTGACGCGCTGGAGGATGCCGAGCCCGGCACTCCGCCGGTCACGTTTGCGTGCGGCCAGCAGACGGTGAGCGGCTTTGTGTGTGCCGCCGTCGCCGAGATGCAGAAGCGGCACCCGGAGGTTCGCCTGCGCATCGCCACGCTGCGCGGCCGGGCCCGCATTGAGGGTGTGGTCAACGGGGCGCTCGACCTGGCACTGGTCAGCCACCGGCCCGAGGCGATCGAGCAGGTGGCGGGCCGCCCATTATACATCGAACCAATCTTCGAGGACCCGCTAGTGCTGGTGGCCGGCCGCGGCGTCAAGGCAGCGTGGGTGCGCGGCTTCAGCGAGCTGCCCGAGAAAGGCGTCAGCGCCGAACGGGCCGCCGCGTTTCCGCTGATCTTGCCAGAGCCGGACGCCGACACGCGCCGGCAGCTGGAGCGCACTTTCGCGCGGCCGGCGTGCGCGATCGGCTTGACGTGGTCCTGGAGATCGGTGGCTGGCCGGCGGTGCTGGCTTACGTGCGCCGCGGCATTGGGGCCGGCATTGTCCCCTGGTCAGCGCTGGCGCAGTCCGGCGAACGATTCTTGCAGCGGCGACTGGACCCGCGCCAGTTCGCGCCGCTGGTGACGCGCTTGATCTGCCGGCGTCAGAGCGGATCGCCAGAAAAAGCGGACATGACGCCGGAGGCGGGGCTGTTTGCCGTGTTGCTGCGCGAGGCGGCGGAGAGGGCAGATTGCACGAAGAACAATCACTCGTGATTGATGCGTGCAAGCGAATAGACCAGCCTCCCAAGGCCGCGCGTGAGCTTTCGCCGAAAGGCGGTTCCTCATCTCCGCTGCTGGACGGCTGTTCTACCGGGATTTTGTTCCCTTCAGTTCGTCAACGATTTTCTCCACTGCGGCCTTGCGGTCCGGCGACAGCTTAGTCGTCTTGAGCCACTCGTTCATCTCGTCCCAGGTCCAGGTGGCAATCTTGAAGTCGGGTTTCCCGGTAAACTGCCGCATCTTGCGCTCCGCTTCGGATGCGTCTTTTCCGCTCATACGCAGCGCGATCGCCCGAAAACCATGAAAGAGGGCGTTGTATTTGGCTGCTGTCGAGCCTTCCTGCGGCAGATTCCAACCTTTCTTCTCAACATCTTGAACGAACTGAAGAAGCTGGTCCGGACGTTCGGCAACAGTCAATGCTTCCAGCAGATTCAAGATGTGGCCGGTTGCACCGTCGCCCTTAATGTCGATTTCGACACTCCGGGTGTAAGCCGCGATTGCCTCGTCCCAGCGGCCCAGTTTGCCATAGCACATCCCCAATGTATCAAAGTCATCGGCATCCGCTTCGTCAAATTCACAGACGTTCTTCAGGTCGATCAAGGCATCCTGGTAACGGCGAGTACGGAAGGAGACCGTTCCGCGAATGTAATGGCCATTGTAGCGGTAATGGTTCGCTTTCTTGACATCCGCCTTCACGTTGGTACCCTTCTCGTACCAGTCGGCGAGCCGAAATAGCGATTCGAGATGACCCAGGTTTGCGGCGCGAATTGTCCACTCTACCGCTACGTTCGTCTCTTTGTTCTCCAGGTAGGACTGGGCAACCTTCACGGCGACGATTGCCCGAGCACTCCTTGATGCGATTGGCAGTTTGGCATCGAGTTTGAATAGCCTATTGAGAGCGTCGAATTCCTTTTCCAAGGCTTTCCGGTAATCGTCCTGGCGCCCCTTGGTTTCATACGCCTCGGCGAGGTCGTGGTACTGCTTGCCTAATTCTTGAAGAACGACTAACTGCTGGGTCCTAAGTTTCTGTGCTGCCAGTGTCGCCTCTTGAGATTCCTTCGTCTCCCCCTCTGCGACGAGCCGCGCGAACGCCGCGGAAGCCGGTTCATTTTCTTTCGCAGCGGTTTTCGCTTGATTGAGCTTTTTCCGCAAGTGATCGGGCAACACTTGCGTGCTCTGGGGATACCCCTGATACACCAGGTAAAGCCTGCCCGCAGCGGAGCGGTGCCCTCGTTTCATGGCCTTGCGATACCACGTCGCCGATTCCGCAGGGCGTTGAAGTTTTAGGCAGATCCATCCCAAGGCGAATTCCCGGTTGCCGGCAGGGATGGCGAACTCGGCCGATACGTTCTCAGGGGGTGCCGTCGCTCCATTCCCTGGCAATTTCGGGAAAAACGACAACTTTTCGAGGAAAACCACGATGACTTACATCGGCTCCGGGTGAATCGTGTGCCATTCACCTGGAAAATGCAGCATTTTTCGGGGTGCCATCTCCAAGCGGGCGAACGAAATACTGACGTTGTTCAGTGCCCAATCCCGTGGCTGGCACACGAAAGCCGCTGTCCGCCACGGTAAGAATGCGGAAATCGCGTGCCCAAGAGAATAAAAACACGCCGTTTTTTGCTAGTGTTTAAGCCAAGTGAAGAGGTTTCTTGAAGCAGATTGCCCATTTTCTCGAAGTTTTTCAGGGAATGGAGCGATTGCACCCTTCTCAGGTTCGGTCTGCATACTGTCGATGAGCCTTGAATAGCCTTTAACCAGTTCCCCTCCGCCGCCCAGGAGAGCGCCCTGCACATACTGGATGTAGGCATAGATATCGCTGTCGTTTGGATCGCGAAGTCGGTCAAAGGAGTCCAGGTCAATGTACCCAAGCGATTCCGCGAGGAGGTGTGTCGCTCGAAAGTAGCGGGACCTGGAAACCTCCTCTTCCACCAACCGGGCATATTTGAGAGCGAGCCGTTTCCTGGCCAGCGAGTCGCCTTTTCCTGGCTGAATCTGCCGTTTTGCCGCCGCCAACTCCTGCAGGATGGCAATGATATCGGCATCCAACCTTGAACTTGACGTCATGATCGGACTCTCAGCATCGACCTCCTTCGTAGTAGTACCCAGGGCGTAAACGCACAGCTCCTGGAAGGACACTTTGTTTTCCTTGGCGGCCATGTAGATCCTCCTGAAACTGTCAACAATCTCCTTTGGAACTTTGCCTCCCTGCACCTTCTCTACGAAGTCGAACTGGTCTTCCACGAAATGCCACGATTCGGTAACGAAAAGGCTCCAAGGCCGCTTTGCCCCGTCAAATTCGACTGGAAGTGTGAACACCTTCCTGCCATACCAGGATTTGTCCCCAGACGCCTCTCGAAGCCGGCTCAGGTTTTGTAGGGTGAAGTCTGCCGTCTCCTCCAGCAGCCTCGAGTGATCCTTTTCGTACAGATAAGGCTGCGTTTCTTTCAGGTAGTTCCGGATGGCCTCGAACTCTCTTCGCTGGTTCCCCGTTTTGCCGTACAACCTTGCCAAGTAGGCGTGTTCGACAATGACTAGGTAGTAGAGATTCCAGTTGGATTTCGGATCTCCTCCGCCAAGTTTTTTCGCCTCCTCCACCGCCCGAAGCCGCAACCGGAGCGCCTCATCGATATTTCCATTGTCTTCGTATAGCGATGCTAGGGAGATCCACTCCCCGATCAGTGTCTCCTTGAGATCCACAGTGCTGAACGATTCGAGCTTGATCGGGACGATCAACTTCGTTGCCAGGGCGATCGCGGTTGCCGTTTCCTTTTGTTCCCTGGCAATGCTACGTAACCCACGACAACAAATGAGGTAGTGGTAATGCATGTATTCTTCGGGTGAGTTGACGGAAAGGCGATATCGTGTGAACAGGTCCACTCCCCCCCTGATAGGCTTCGCGTGCTTTCTCGTACTGCTGAACCCCGAAGGACATCTCTCCTCGTATCCGGTGGGCAAAAAGCAAATGTCTGAGCAAATCAGTTGAGGTGGAGTGCAGTCTCATCGTCGGTTCGGCCTGTTTGATGACCTTGTCAAGAATGATGATTGCGTCGGGTTCCCGCTTGTTGGTTCGATAGATGTCTGCAATGTTCTGGGATGCAACGATGGCGTCGATTACGTGCTGGGGACTTTGCGGATTGCGCTGAGCAAGGCCTTCGTGGATGCGGACGAGATCCTCCCAAAGGGCGATGGATTCATCGAGCTTCGACGACTTTTGGTAGCTTCGCGCGAGTTCCTCCTGCAGGCTCACCTGCGCCAAACCGGCACGAACCACCGCAGGGTTCTTACGCACGAATGTTTTGCTGTCACTGAGCGCCTCCTCCAAGATTTGCAAACGCTCGCTTTCCCGCCCGGCCTTAGCCAATTGCGCAGCCCGATTCTGAATGACCCGTGATCGAATCGAGTGCGCGGCCGAATGGGCTGGGTTCAGCTCAAGGGCCTTGTCGGCGGTCTTGCGGGCCTTGTCATAGAGGCCCAATCCTTCGGCAGCGCTTTGCCGCTGCGGTGGAAGCGAGACAACGAGATTGTTCAAGGCCCGTGCCAATTCCGTGAGCACGTCCGCATCGGCAGGCATGTCATGAGCCGCCTCTTGCAAGAGCTCGCAAGCCCGGACCAACGTCTTCTCCTGGTCGAGATCCGGTTTGAGGGAGGCCAACCGGGTCAGGCTCCGTCCCAATCCGGCTTTGTAAAGGGCGTCGCCGGGATGCAGCGTCACAAGCCTTGTGAAGAGGTCCACGCTCTCCTGCACCGGCGCCACGGCGTCATTGGTCTGCCGCTGCTCGAAATGGAACTGGCCGAGTTGGAATAGCGCGTGCCCCAAGGCCGTGGCGACGGCCGCGTCGTCCGGTGCCGTCGCTGTCATTTGCCGCCTCAGCGCCACCGCCTTCTGCAAGGCGGTTAGAGCCTCGGCTGGGACTCCAACTTCGCTTCGCAGCACGCCCAGTTCCCGGTAACTGTCCGCGAGCCGCGCCTGGATCGCCGGATCGTCCTGCCGCTCACGCAGGATTTGGGTGTATTGCTCCAATCCCTTCTCGAAAAACACTTGTCGAATCTGCTGCGACCCAGGCAGCAACTTCAGCCGATCGTCGCTGAAACTTTGCAACATCTCATCCAAAGCACCGCGTTTCTCGTCGAACCGCTTTTCCGCCAGCTTCCGGTTTTCTTCGGATTTGGCCAGGGCCGCGGCCGTCAGCTCGCCTTGCTTGGCCTCGGCCTCGCGTGCCTGTTGCGCCTGCACCAAACCGATGCTGGTGCCGATGACGCCGGCGATCAAGGCCATGACCACAAGCGCCGCCGCGATCACTGGCCCTCTGTTGCGGCGCAGGAACTTCTTCACACGGTAGCTGGCCGACGGCGGCCCCGCCTGGACCGGTTCGTCCGCCAGGAAATCGCTGCAACTCCTGCCCGAGCTGGTTCGCCGTCTCATAACGCCGCGCATTGCTCCTTCTCCAGGCACTTCATCACGATCCAGTCGAGATCGCCCTGCACGAGTCGCGTCAGCTTGTTCGGCTCCAGATGGCGATTGGCGGCGATGGCGGGCAATTCGCCCGAACTCGACAGCTTCTTGCTCGGCTTGGTCGGCTCGTCCTCGCGGATCACCCGCCGCATTTCCTCCTCGCCGATCTTCAGCAGTTCCGCGTGCGTGAACGGCGGCGCTCCCGTCAATAGCTCGTAGAGCATGACGCCGAGCGAGTAGATGTCGGAGCGCGTATCCACGTCGAACGATCGGCCGGCGGCCTGCTCGGGGGCGGAGTATTCCAGGGTGCCGATGCGCGTGTCCAGGGCGGTGTACAGCGTCTTGTCGGTCAGCTTGTGGCCGAGCGCCTTGGCCAGGCCGAAGTCGATGACCTTGGGGACCGGCTTGCCATCGACGACTTCGACGAGCACATTGCTCGGTTTGAGGTCGCGATGGATGATGCCTTTTTGATGGGCGTGCTGCACGGCGTTGCAAACGGGGATGAACAGGTTGAGCCGTTCTTGCGGGGTGAGCTTTTTCTCATCGCAATACTGCGTGATCGGCACGCCCTTGACGTACTCCATGACGAAGAACGGCCGGCCGCCGGCGGTCATGCCGGCGTCGTGTACCTTGGCGATGTTGGGATGGTCCATGACGGCGAGGGCTTGCCGTTCCGCGTCGAAGCGCGCCAGGACATCGCGGCTGTCCATGCCGGGCTTGATCAGCTTGACGGCGACCGTGCGCTTGACCGGCTGCTTTTGCTCCGCGCGATAGACGACGCCCATGCCGCCGTGGCCGATCTCGGCGGTCAGCGTGTACTTGTCGGCCAGCGTCGCACCGATGGCTTCGTCGGAGTCGAACTGCTTGAGATGGGCGATGATCGGTTCGAGATCGCCGTCGAAATCGGGATCGGGGCGCACCGGCCGGCCATTGCGCTGGAGCAGCGGCTGCAAGTCCGCGAAATCGGCGAGATCGGCGTCCGTCGGCATGGCGGCGTGGCCGACCAGGACCGGCACGACATTCGTGGTTGCTTCGAGCGCGAGCCGCACTTCCGCGCGGACGTGATCGACGGCGGCACCCTTGCGCTCCTGCAAGATTTCCAGCCACTTTGGGCCGATGATGACCAGCACGACGGCCGCCGAGGCCACCTTCGCCCGCAACCGCTCTGGGAACTGCTCGCCCAGCGGAATGCTCTCGTGGTCGTAGAAGATCTCCCAGCGCGGCAGCCGTCGCTTCAGCCGTTCGTGGATGAGCTTGACCGTATCCGGGCTGTCGGTGCGGCGGTAGGAGATGAAGAGCGAGGGCATCGGTGAACTCCAGCGAATCGAGGTCGGGAGTCGTTCAAATCCAGGACACCGAACAAGAGACAGGCCAGCGCACGGCGGTAATCATTGTATTACCTGCGGCGCGCTCCTCTGGTGGCGGTCCAGCGATGGTGCCGGGACGGACTCGGCCGCATCACGGCCCCGGCCACCCCGTCTCTTCCAGCAGCTGCCCCATCGTCTCGCTAACCGCCTGCCCGTCGCCGGTCTTGCCCGCGCGGATCTCCTCCGCGCTCAGCCAGCGGTTCAGCGGGTCGCCGTTGATCCGCGAGACAGCGTTCGAGCCGAGTAGGCGCACCCGGTACAACTCCATCTCGTATTTCGTCTCCGCCTGGAAGCGTTCCGACCAGGCGGTGTATTCCCGGCGGCCGAGCGGTTTCTCCTCGGCGCTGAAGTCGTCGCCCTCCCGAAATGCCAGCTCGGCGGACACCTCACGCACGAGACACTGGCGGAATGTCTCATCGTGGCGCTTGTGGCCGCCGACGAAATGAAAACGCCGCCAATGGCTGTTCCACTGGGCCAGCCACACGGGGCGGCCGCCGGGGCCGGGGCGGCTTACGACCGCCAGGGCCGCCCGCGAACGCCGCAGCGGCGCGCGCACCGTCCGGCGGAAACACCAGCACCACGCGGTCGAGGATCGCGCGCGACGACGCGGAGAGAGGCTCGTAACCCGACTCGAGTGCCTCCGTCGCCGTCAGCCACAGGTGCGGGCTGCGCGGCGCCGTCCGGCGCGCGAAGTCCGGGTGCGGTTCGACGCCGAAGACCTGGTACGCATAGGAGCGCACCTCCCTTTGCCGTCCGGAGAAGTTGTCTTTGGGGAACGGCAGCCGGAGCGTGCCGGGAGTGACGCGGACCGGCACACCCAACGCCTCGGCCCCGGCGCAGGACCGCCCACTCCGGCGCCTCCCGGCCGTCGGGGCCAAGACGCAGCTTGGTCATCGGCAGGCCAAATGCGCCCCATTTGTCGTTCCAGACCCACAGATGCCGCTGCTGGTCGTCCGTAACGACGGCCACGGCGACTTGCACGGCGAGATCTTCCTTCATCGGAACCTCCTCTTGGACCGCCGGCGCGGAAAGCGGCGGCCGCGGGCAGGATCTTGGTGATGTGTTCACGGCCGGGGCACTTCGTCCCGGACAATGCGGTAACCGAGCGCGACGACCGCTTTCAGTGCTTGCAAGGCGGTCGCCCGGTCGTACTGTTTTTCGGCTTCGGACAGTTGTGCGTAGTCTACCAGATCGGGATGTTGCTTGTGGGCATCATCGCGGCGCGGGCCGTAGGTCCAACCATCGGCCAGGCGCTGCAGCGCCCAAGTGTCGTGGGTGTGTTCGGCCAGCTGCTCGATCAGGGCGAGCAATTCGTCCGGCAGCACAACCCGGGTTGTGTCGATCGGTCGAGGCTGGTAGGACATGGCAGAACTCCTCACGAGGTTGAGACGGGTGTTAACGCGCGTCGGTGGGGCCACGGGCTGTTTCCCAAGTTACTACGAAATCCGTGGCTGCCCGTATGCGGCGGAAGCTGGGAAAAATGTCGCTCTTCCTCGGGCCATCGGTATTATACACATACAGGAAACGACCGTGACATAATTTCCTTTCAGGAAAAACCGTCGCCACGCCATCGCCATGAACCGTCACTGTGCCGCGCCGAGTGCAGCCGCGATCGCATGGAGGTGCCGAGCGCGCAAGCATCCCTCAATCCACATTGGCCCACCATGACGCCACAAGAAGAAGCCCTGCGCCGCATCGCCGACGCCAAAGCTAGCAACGCCGCTCTCCTCGACCTGGGGGATTTGCGACTGGAGGAAGTGCCGAAAGAACTCGGCGAACTGACTCAGTTGCGAGTGCTGGCGTTGGGAAAGAGGCGGCCCTACTACGATGAAACGAGCCGATTGAAGTGGGAATATCACGACGAGAGACCGACTCAACCCTTCCGCGCTGCGGAACCGCTGCGCAATCTGACGGGCCTTGCGTCGTTGAACTTGTCCTTTTGCGAGCAGCTGACGAGCCTCGACGCCTTGCGGGGCCTTACCGGGCTCACAGCGCTGGACTTGCGCTGGTGCAAGCGACTGACCAGCCTCGATGCTTTGCGCGGTCTCACCGGACTGCTGTCGCTGGACCTGAACTAGTGCGAGCAGCTGACCAGCCTCGACGCCCTGCGCGGCTTGACCAACCTCACGGTGTTGGACCTGAACTGGTGCAAAAAGGTGCCCAACCTGGATGCCTTGCACAACCTCACCGGACTCGCGTCGTTGGAACTGTGCGGGTGGGAGCAGGTGATTAACCTCGACGCCTTGCGCGGCCTGAGCAGCCTCAGGTCGTTGGATCTTTTCGGGTGCAAGCATCTGACCCGCCTCGACGCTTTGCGCAGTCTAACCCGACTTGAGTCCTTGAGCTTGAGCGGGTGCAACCAGCTAGCCAACCTCGACGTCTTGCGCGGCCTGACCAGCCTCACGTACTTAAGCCTACAGTATTGCGATCTGAGCATCTTTGAGCCCGTGCGCGTCTTGCTGCCGACATTGAAGATCTTGTACCTGTATCGCTCCACCTTCACGGACTTGCCGCAGGAAGTCTGTGGGCAGGAGCAGCGCGACAATGTCATTGACAAAGTCCGCGCCCACTACGCGGACCTTGATCGTGGCGCGCACGTCGACACCGAACTCAAGGTGTTCGTTCTCGGCAACGGCGGCGTCGGCAAGTCGCATCTGTGCAACCGCCTTCAGGGCGGCAAGTATCCCGCCGATCCGTCCAGCATTGCCAGCACCCACGGTATTCAGGTGGCAGAGTTCCCCCTGGAGATCGACGGCTCGGAACAACCGGCGAACGTCAACCTCTGGGATTTCGGCGGGCAGGACATCTATCATGGCTCGCACGCCCTTTTCCTCCAACAACGGGCCGTATTCCTGCTGCTCTGGCATCCCGACCTGGAGCAAGGCGAGTTCTGCGAGGGCGGCGTTACGATGCGGCACCGACCGTTGGTGTACTGGCTCGATTATGTGCGCCACGTTGCCGGACCAGACGCTCCGGTGCTAATCGTCCAGGCTCAGTGCGACAGCCGCGCCCAGAGGAAGCCTCTTCCCATCCCCGTACCGGACGATTTTGCCTTCGTCCGCTTGCTGCAAGTTCACGCGCGAAGACCGGCACCGGCTTGACCGAACTGAAAGGCGCGCTGGCCGGTGCCATCGAAGAACTGTTCGGCAGACGCTCGCCGCCGAAGATCGGCATCGGCCGCGTCGAGATGCGCCGCGAAGTACCGCGTGATGGCCTCGACCAGTCGCACGATCCGCGTCGGTGAGTTTCACGGCCGTTGCGCCGCCAACGGCAAGATTTCCGATCCCGACGCGCTGCTCGATTTCTTCCACGAATGCGGCGTCATCTTCTACCGTCCCGGCATGTTCGACGACTGCATCATCCTCGATCAGAACTGGGCGCTCGCGGCCATCTACACGCTGCTGGAGCGCGGCAAGACGTTACCCGCCCTGAACCACTTCGGCCGATTCACGCGCACGGACCTCCAGCACCTCGTCTGGCACGGCAATTCGGACGCCGATTGCGACACGCTCCTCGGCATGATGCGGAGCTGCGGCATCTGTTTCGTGGCGGGTAAACGGGAGCGCGACGATGGCACGAAGTTGACCCAATACATCGCTCCGGAATTGTTGCCGCGCTGGTCCGAGTCGCGAGTGCCGATGTTCCGCCGGCTGTTGAACGATCCCTACTACCTCGGCTTCGAGGTCCGCTACCCGTTTCTGCACGATGGCATTTTGCGCGGCTTCCTCTCGCGGCTGGGCCACCTTGCTGGCGAGCACGCCGTCTACTGGAAATACGGTTGCTGGTTCCACGAGCAGCGTTCTGATTGCGACTTGTTCATCGCGAGTCGGTGGGACGACACGAGGGAGGAGCCCAGCGGCGGCAGCATCACCGTGAAGGCCTGGGGCCGGTGTCCATCTGACGTGTTGCGGTCGATCGCGAAATTGCTCCACGATCAACAGATGGCGCAGAAACCGGAGACGCAGGATCTCAACTTCGCGAGCATCGACCAACGCGGCGAGATGCTTCCCGAGGCGGACGAACCAATCATTGTTTCGGCTCCCGGCACGCGCGGGGCACTTCCCGACAACCTCGGCAAGCAAGTCTATCTGTCCTACGCCTGGGGCGAGGATGCGACGGAACGAGGCCGCCGAGGCGCCGCCGGGTCGATCGAACGGCTGATGCAGGCGGACTATGAGGTGACCTTCGACAAGAAGGACATGAAGCCTGGCAGTCTCATATCCGACTTCATCCGCCGCATCGGCACGGCCCCACACGTCGTGTCGATTCTCAGCCAGAAGTACCTTGAGTCGCCGTACTGCGTCAAGGAGTTGTACTGTATCTTCCTGCACGCCTTGCGCGACAAGCGACTCTTCCTGGAGGGGTGCCGTCGCTCCATTCCCTGGCAATTTCGGGAAAAACGACAACTTTTCGAGGAAAACCATGATGACTTACATCGGCTCCGGGTGAATCGTGTGCCATTCACCTGGAAAATGCAGCATTTTTCGGGGTGCCATCTCCAAGCGGGCGAACGAAATACTGACGTTGTTCAGTGCCCAATCCCGTGGCTGGCACACGAAAGCCGCTGTCCGCCACGGTAGGAATGCGGAAATCGCGTGCCCAAGAGAATAAAAACACGCCGTTTTTTGCTAGTGTTTAAGCCAAGTGAAGAGGTTTCTTGAAGCAGATTGCCCATTTTCTCGAAGTTTTTCAGGGAATGGAGCGATTGCAACCTCCTGGAAGCGCATTCATCCGCTCATTCTCCAGGACGCCCGCCTGTCCGATGTGGCGGCGTTAAAGAAGTATCGCGCCCACTGGGCGGGGCCTCGACACACACGCCCGGTTCGGCGACCGTGATGAACAAGTTGCTGGGCAATTCCTTCCAGAGTTGCAACCGATGCGGGTAGCGGCAGGCCCGCAGCGTGACGTCGAGACGGGACTCGGCCGCCGCCAGATCCCACAAGGCGCGTACGGCGGCGTCCGACTTGCCGGCACCGGCGTCGAACAACGCGTGCAAGCTGAGGGGCTGGCCGCGGTCCAGCACCTGCCGCACCAGCGGCACCGCCAAGTCGGACAAACCCCAGTTACCGGGTGTGGCCCGTACCGCCAAGAAGCGGCCGGCGTTGATGCTGTAGCTGCAGAACAGTTTTTCGCAGCGCATGTATTTGTTGCGTGTGGTTACGTAGCCTTTGGCGATGCGAAACTTGCGCGTCCAACGCGGGATGGTGTGTTCATCGAAACTGACGATGGCGTCGTCACGCCGTACCAGATGCCAGGGCGCGGTGCGTCGGCAGAAGGCATCGACCTCGTACCAGTTCAGGTGACGCCGCCAGCCCCCGACGGTGTGCCGGGACGGGCAGCGACAGCCCCCGGTCAACAAGGCAAAGCCGAGGTCTTCCATCTCGTCGAGGTGCCACAGCCGTTCCAGGCCAACGATTGGAGCGAAGGCGCTGGTCAACAGCCCGCGGGTTAAGGAGCCATAGTCATCGGTGAAGCATTGCTGGGCGGCGGCCAGCCACTGCAGGGGTTGGCCCAACATCAAGAACGCGCCCGCGAAGTGCGTGCCGTCCGAGCAAAAGGGGGGCGCTGGCGTGGCGGCCGGCGTGGCGTCGGGCAACACCTCGATGGGAGTTGGCGGCGGCGTGGCGGCCTGGAGCGTAGCCAGCACGGGGACCGGCACCGTGCTGGGAGTCGTGGCACCCACCTGGTCGAGGCCGTACTTCTTGAGGAACTTGTACAGCGCGATGCGCGACACCCGTACACCGAAGGTGGTGTTGATGAAATCGATCAAGTCGGCACGGGTGGCGTCGGGATGCCGGCAGAGAAATTCGACGATGGGTCCGGCGTAGCGTGGCAGGAGCTTGCCGTAAGGTCGGCCGTCCATGCGGTGCCGAGCTTGTTGGATGGTCTGCCTTGGCGGACTGGCGCTGCTGACGCGAGGCGGTGGGCCGGCTGATGCCGACGAGGCGTGCGATGTGCGCGACGGCCAAGCCCGAGCCGGAATGGAGCAGGAAGTGGCTGAGGAGATGGGTGGCATAGTATTACCTCGGCGGGAAAGAAGCTCACTTAATGTCCAGCGGCGTACTGGACAGAAGTGTGCTGAAAGTAACTGCGGATATGCTCCGGCAACTGCACTAAGCGGTGCATGAAGGCTTGGATACGGGAACGTAGACCGGCTTGGTTCTCCGGCAGGCCTGTAGCGTTGACGCCCCCTTTGAGGTCATTGTTGAGGTACTCGTCGGGGTTCCGTTCCGGGCTGTAACGGGGCAAGTAAAATAGTTCGATCTGCTCCTGGTGCTCTGCCACCCACGCGTCCACCGCGTGGGCATCATGGGCCTTGAGTCGATCGACAATCAAGAAGATCTTCCGGTTGGCCCCACGCACCAGTTGGCTCAGAAAGACGATGAACAGCGTCGCCGTCATGGTGGTGGTATACGTCATGAAGCGGACCGCCCCCGTGTTGCTAATGGCCGAGACCTGGCTGACCCGGATGTGGCTGTCGAGCACTTCCATCGTCGCCGGCTCGCCCTGACGCGCGTAGCCGTAGCCGGGCTGCTGATCCGCCTGGCGGCCGGTCTCGTCGCACCAGTAGATGTCAGCTCCTTCCGCGGTGGCCCGCGTTTCGATAGCGGGGTAGGTCTCCTCCAGCCACTGACGGACTTCTTCGGGATCCTGGTCCTTGGAGTGGCGACCCGGCTTTTTGGCGGTGTAGCCCCAGCGTTGCAAGTAGTCCCCAACGGTCCGCACCGCCAGGTCGATGGCCAACTCCTTCTGGATCAAATCGCGGACGGCACGCCGTGACCATAACGGCGCCGCGATACCCAGATCAGCGGGGCTGTGGTCGTCGAGCAGTTGCTGGATGTGGCGGGCCTGTTCGTCGCTGAGGGAACGGCCCAAGCCAACCGGTCGGCCGGTGCGGTCGTGGGGGAGGGCGTCCAGGCCGCCGTCGGCGTAGGCGGACCACCAGCGCGAGACGGTTTCACGGGCGACGCCAAGGAGGTCGGCGACAGCCGTTTCGGTAAACCCGAGTTCGCAGCCGCGCAGGGCGCGAGGCGCAGAGCTTCCAACACCTCGTCGGACAAGTGCCGTGCATCAGGTAAGGAGAGCGTCATGATACCAACCTCCATCGGCGATGCGAAATGCCACGATGGAATTAGTGAGCAACTTGGATGCCGTGGTAATAGGCCCGCTGGTTGGCGGGCGTATCCGGCATGGACCGGGTCGAGCCGTCGAGCAGGAGGACGCGGTGGCGATGCCAGCGCCACGACTCCGCCGCCTGGTCCTCGACTTGGCAGCCGACCGTGCAGGCGAGGCAACGCAGGAACGCTTCGGACAACTTGGCCCGCGCCTTGCAATAGGCGCCCGTGCCGGCGTGGCAGGCCCGGCGTCCCAGGATGGCGAGCAGCACCAGCACGCGCGACACGGCGGTCAGGCACGACTTCGAGGTCGATGCGACTTGGGAGAGAAACGCCCACGAGGTGACGGGCACGGAGTTGACGTCCGCGGCACCGGTGCCGAACGGGACTTGGGCGTGGTCGGCGATGTCCTGGATCCGTTCTGCCGTCAGGACGTCGCCGAACGCCAAGCCGTCGGCTTGGACAAAACTCCGCTACTTTTCGCGGATGGAAGTGCCATTCAGCTGCGTCCCCTTTTCTTCCCCCCAGGGATTCGACGATGAGGACTGAACCGGAGGCGATGCGGCCAGAGTGGACCGCGTCGAGGAAATCGGCGAGCGCTCCGCTATCTTGGTTCTTGCCGCGGAAGGGAGAAACGCCTAAATCACGGAGATTGAAGGAGTCGTCGGGCGCCCAGCCTTGCTCTTGGCAAAACTCCTCGGCGAAAGCAGAGCTGCCGGTGGAGGGCGTTGCCCTTTGCTTGGTGGGGATGAGGAGAAACGCAGGTAACTGTAGGCCCTCCGTGGCATCGTGTACGTTTCGGGATGGATCGTCATGGGTTGATTCCTCCTCAAAGTTACCTCGGTTTGTGTAAAGTGTCAAACCCTCGAACAGGGATAACGTACCCAACCCACCCGGAAGATGCATCACGCGAAGGAGAAACCGATGGCGTTCGATCCGGAAAAACGCGTCCAGGAACTGCACCTGACTCTGCCCACGCCGAAACCGCCGAAGTTCAAGTACAAGCCCACCGTCCTCGTGGGCAAGACGCTGTACGTCTCGGGCCACGTTTCCGTCAAGGACGACGGCAGTTTCATCATCGGCAAGGTCGGCTCCGACCTGACCACCGAGCAGGGCAAGCAGGCGGCCCGCCAGGCGGGGATCGCCATCCTCGGCACCGTCAAGGCGGCGCTCGGCTCGCTCAACAAGGTCAAGCGTCTCGTCAAGACGCTCGGCATGGTCAACTGCACGCCGGACTACAAGGACCAGCCGTCGGTGATCAACGGCTTCTCGGAATTGATGGCCGAGGTGTTCGGCGAGGACGCCGGCGTCGGCGCCCGCAGCGCGGTCGGCATGGGCTCGCTGCCGGCCAACAGCGCCGTAGAGGTGGAGTGTATTTTCGAAGTGGAGTGAGGCAATCCGAATGCGTAAATCCGAAATCCGAAAAAAATCGTCTTGTTTCGGATTTCGGATTTCGGATTTCGGATTTGCCTCAAGCGACCGCCGGCTGTCCCACCAGGTCGAGGAGGGCGGCAGGGGCGCTGTGAACGCTGACCAGCGCGGCGGCTCCGACGAACTGGGCGAAGTGCTCCAGGGGAGCGGTCGGCTCGTCGGCAACGAGGACAACCTTGATACCGGGCAGTTCGCGGCCGAGCTTCTCGCAGGTCAGCCAGCCGCTCTCGCCGGCGAGGTCCGCGGCGAGGACGATTAGCTCGGGATTGTGCTGGCGGGCCAGCTGCCGGACGGCCTCGGCGTCGCGGCCGGCAGGACTTGCCAGTGGAGCCGGCGGAAGGAGCGGCTCACGGTCGCCAGGTATTTCGAGTCGGAGTGGGCCAGGACCACGCTGGGCCGGGGTGCCTCGTTCAGACTGTTGGCGGCTAACATGACAGCTCCTTTCTATTCCGATCCCTTGACCCGAGGCTCTCCCCCGAGGAGAGAGGCCAGGGTCAGGTGGGCGACAGGCGAATATCTACTAAGACGGTCCTCGTCAATATGTTGTTCGCTCTCGCATATCCTTTCTTTACCGATATTTCGCCGCCCTCACCCCGTCTTCATCCGACGGCGCGGCATGGGAGGCTGTTGCTCCTTGCCGGCACGCGTTGGGGGACTATAGCCAACCTCGGAAGATGGCAGGGGGCGGGACGTTGCGGGGGTTTCCAGGCGGGGCCCCTTCCTTCAGGAGTTCGACATAGCATGGCGAAGAAAAAATCCTCTCCAAGTAAGACGACCGGGGCTGAAACGCCTCACACGCGCGAACGCGGCGACGATCCGTCGAGCCATCGAGGCCAACGACGGCCTGCTCCGTCTGGCGCCGACCTGGGTGCCGCGCTCGTTCCTGATGCCGGGCCGGCGCATCAAGCTGGCGCCGCAGGACCTCTACGCCTTCGGCGCCCACCGCGGCGGCATCGACGAACGCTGGTTCGCCTCGACCACGCCCGCCGCCAACGAAAACCGCGTGCCGGACGAAGGGCTCAGCTACGTCGTCCACGACGGCAAACGGGCCTTCACGCTCAAGGAGGCCGTCGAGCAGGAAGGGCAACGGCTGGTCGGCGCGGCCCATCTGGGACAAGTACCAGCGCTGGCCGGTCTACAGCAAGTTCTTCGACAACCTGGGGCCGATCCCGCACCACATGCACCAGAGCAACGCCCAGGCCGCCAAGGTCGGCCAGCAGGGTAAGCCGGAGTCGTATTATTTTCCGCCGCAGCTCAACGCCGCTCGGCAACAACTTCCCCTACACCTTCTTCGGCCTGGAACCCGGCACGACCAAGGCCGACATCCGCCGCTGCCTGGAGCGACTGGAACAAGGGCGACAACGGCATCCTCAACTACAGCAAGGCCTACCGCCTCCAGCCCGGCACCGGCTGGCTGGTGCCGCCCTGCGTCCTGCACGCTCCCGGCTCGCTGGTCACCTACGAGCCGCAGTGGGGCTCCGACGTGTTCGCCATGTACCAGTCGCTGGTCGAGGGCCGGCCGGTGCCGTGGAGCCTGCTGGTCAAGGACATGCCCGAAGGACAAGCACCACGACCTCGATTATCATCGTCGAGCAGCTCGACTGGGAGGGCAACGTCAATCCCAACTTCAAGGACAGCCATTATCTGGAGCCGATCCCCGTCGCCGACACCGCCGCGGAGGGCTACGTCGATCGCTGGATCGTCTACGGCAAGGTGGACGGCGAGCAGCTGTTCACCGCCAAGGAACTGACCGTCGATCCCGGCGTCAAGGTGACGATCAAGGACAACGGCGCCTACGGCCTGATCGCCGTGCAGGGCAGCGGCCGGATCGGCAAACTGGCGCTGCAGACGCCGGCGATGATCCGCTTCGGCGAGCTGACCGAGGACGAGGTGTTCGTCAGCACGAAGCGGCGCGGCACGGCGTGGTGTTCGAGAACACCGGCAAGGAGCCGCTGGTGACGCTGCGCTACTTCGGGCCGGACGCCAATCCGGAGGCGCCGAATGTCGGGCGATCACAAGAAGTGATAACATTGATCGTTTAGCCGCGAGCTCTTGCGAGCGATGACCCGCAGCGCTCGCAAAAGCTCGCGGCGAAACGAAATCACGGGAGACCCCATGAAAAAGAAACTCTCCATCGGCACCTGGGCGTACATCTTCAACCAGGAGAAGCCGACCAACGACTTCCACGAGATCCTGCACAAGCTGCAGCACCTCGGTTACGAGGGCGTCGAGCTGGGCGGCTTCAACCCCCATCCCGGCCCCGACACCTGCGATACGAAGGCCAAGCGGCAGGCGCTGCGCAAGGAGGTCGCGGACCACGGCCTGGAGTTCTCCGGCCTGGCCGCCGACCTGTGGTCGCAGAAGCTGCTGAGCGTCGAGGACAGCGGGCCGTACATCGCGGCGTTCGCCAAGAACCTGTTCTTCGCCGAGGACCTGGGCATCGACACCATCCGCGTCGATACCGTCGAGGACGTCGACGAAGTTCCAGGCGACGGGGCACCGACTCGAAGGTGGTCTTCGACCGGGCGGTGCGCGGCGTTCGACCTGTGCGCGAAGCTGGCGGCCAACCGCGGGCATCAAGATCTGCTGGGAGTTCGAGCCGGGCTTCCCGTTCAACAAGCCGTCGGAGATCCTGGCGCTGGTGGATGCCGTGCGCGACGAGCGGCAACCCGAACTTCGGCGTGCTCTACGACACCTGCCACGCCCACATGTGCGCCGCGGTCGGCGCCAACCAGATCGGCGACGAAGGAGACGCTGCCCGGCGGCGAGCTGGAGCTGCTGGAGAAGCTCAAGGGCAAGATAACGCACGTCCACCTGATCGACTCCGACGGCACGCTGAACGAGCACAACACCAGCACGCACAATCCGTTCGGCACCGGCAAGCTGAACTTCGACAAGCTGCTGCCGGCGCTGAACCAGGCCGGCGTGCCCAACGACTGGTGGTGCGTCGATCTGTGCTTCTGGCCCGATGCCTGGAGCGTCACCGCCGACTCGAAGACGTTTCTCGATAAGATGCGGAAGAAGTACGCGGCGTGATCGTGCTTGTTTAGCCGCGAGCTTTTGCGAGCGCTCACCCCTCGCTCGCAAAAGCTCGCGGCTAAACGACAACGAACTGTGGAGGAATCGCCATGTTCGGCTGGTGGGGCACGTTGAATCCCTGGCTCCGGTTTGGCGTCGCCGGTGCTTTCTTGCTCGCCTCGACCATCATCTGGTTCGCTGGGTATTTCTGGCCGTGGGGCTGGGCTGTCGGAGTAGTTTTGCTCCTCTTCTCGTTCCCCAACGATGCGGAGAAGAAGGGCTACCAGGACTTCTGAGAAAGGAGATAATAATGGCGACTATGACCGAGGCACCTCCCGTCGAAAACATGGCGGAGTTCCTGGAACGGATCGGAAATGTATCGCCGGAGCGCATCCGTATGAAGCCGCCGCCCGGAACTGCAACGGTGAAGGACGTGATTGCCGCACTGGAAGCTCCTCGGAAGCGCATCTGTGAGCTGATCGATGGGGTGCTAGTGGAGAAAGTCATGGGATCGAAGGAATCTATCTTGGCCACCTGGCTCGGCCAGTATGTTGGGAATTACCTGGACCGCTTCGAGACAAGACCGGGTGTCCTCCTCGGTGCCGACGGCACACTGGAATTTCTACCCCATCTAGTCCGCATTCCGGACCTCTCTTTCGTATCCTGGGACCGCATCGGCGCCGACGAATGGCCCGAGGAGCCGGTTCCCAATCTCATCCCCGATCTCGCTATCGAAGTCATTAGCCCGGGTAACACCAAGGGCGAGATGACCCGCAAACTCCGCGACTATTTCGAGGCCGGCGTGACAGAAGTGTGGTACGTCTACCCGAAGACGCAACACATCGACATCTACTCGGCTCCGGACGAGAAGCGCCGGATCTCCAAGGGTGGTATCCTCACGGGGAGTGTCGTTTTCCCCGGTTTTTCGCTCCCGCTGTCCAAGTTGTTTGGCAGTACGCGCCACCCCAGGAAACGCTAACCCCGGAATCATCCCATGTGGACACCGCTCCTCTGTGCCCTGACGCTTGCCGCCGACCCATCCCTGGCCGGCCTCGACGCCCGCATCGCCCCGCTGACCGACGCCCACAAGGGCAAGGTCGCGGTCGCCGTCAAGCACCTTCTGACCGGTGAGACCTACTACCTCAACGCCGACGCGGTGATGCCCACGGCCAGCCTTATCAAGGTCGCTGTGATGATTGAGACCTATCAGCAGGTGAGCGACGGCAAGCTGAAATTGACGGATCGGTTGACGCTCCGCGACGAGGACAAGGTGCCCGGCAGCGGCTTGCTGACGACCCATTTCAGCGAGGGGACGACGTTTTCGCTGCGCGACGCCATCCATCTGATGATGGCCGTGTCGGACAACACGGCGACGAATCTCATTCTCGACAAGGTAGGCATCGCCAACGTCAACAAGCGCATGGAGGCGTGGGGGCTGAAAGAGACGCGGATCAACGCCAAGGTATTTCGCGGCTCGACGACATCGGTCGATCCAGAGCGGACCAAGCGCTACGGTCTCGGCTCGACGACGGCCCGCGAAATGGCGAAACTGATGGAAGACTTGCAAATGAGCGATCGCTTCCGCCCGGCGCTCAAGCAGAGCCTGCTCGGCCACCTGTACCGGAATGACGACAAGGATAAGTTCGCCCGCCTGTTGCCGCCCGGCACGCGGGTGGCCCACAAGGACGGCTCCGTCAGCGACGCGCGCACCGACGCCGGCATCATCGAAACGCCGACCGGCCCGGTGGTCGTCGTGGTGCTGACCAACCAAAACGCGGATCGGCGCTGGGTGAGCGACAACGCCGGCAACCTGTTGTGCGCCCGCGTGGCACTAGCCGTTTACGAGCATTTCCGGGCCGCGCCGTCGAAACCCGGACATTAACGTTTTGCCGCTTGCGGCTTCGCTTGTGCTAAGCCGCAAGCGGCAAAATAAGGCGAACCGACATGATCTCCATTCAGTGTCCGGCCTGCAAGACCGGTGGCAAGATCGACGACTCGCGGGCCGGCGCCACCGTCGCCTGTCCCAAGTGCAAGACGAAGTTTCAAGTACCGAAGAAGGAGGCCGCGGCCACGGCGGCCAAGCCGGCGCCCAAACCTGCTCCGGTCGCGCTCAAGCCCTCACCGAAGGCTGAGCCAGAATCCGGTGAGGCGGGTCTTCTCGGCGACATGTCGGATCTCTCGCTGGCCGATGACGGCGCGGCCGAGCCGGCACCCGCCCCGCCGCCGAAACCAGCGGCGAAGCAACCAGCGCCGAAGAAAGAAGAGGAAGAAGTAGCGGATCTGGAACCCGTGGAGGAGGAGGAAGCGAAGCCGAAGAAGGCAGCCGCGCAGGTGAAGCAACCCGCCAAACCCGCCGCCAAACCGAAGCCGAAAGAAGAGATCGAGGAGCTGGAACCCGTCGAGGAGGAAGTCGGGGAACTCGAACCCGTCGAGGAGGAAGAAGAAACGCCAAAGCCGAAGGCCAAGCCGGCCCCTCCGAAGAAACCGGCGAAACCTGCGCTGAAGAAGCCGGCGGACGATGAAGTCGAGGAGTTGGAGGAGGTCGAAGAGGAAGACGAGAAACCGGCGAAAAAGGCCGCTCCAGCGAAGAAACCCGTCAAACCCGCAGCGAAGAAGCCGGCCCGGGACGACGACGACGACGTTGAGGATCCGGAGGTCGTCGAGGAGCCTGACGTCGTCGACGAGGTGGAAGAAGAGGAGGACGACCGTCCCCCGAAGAGGGGGGCGAAGAAATCCGCTCGCCGCAAAGATGACGACGAGGAAGTGGAGGAAATCGACGACGAGGAGGACGAAGACGAGGACGAGGACGAGGACGACGAACCGCGCCGCAAGAAAGGTAAAGGTGGGAAGGGCGGCCGCCGGGAAGGGAGCAACACGGCCAACATCATCGCCGGCAGCGCGTTCTGCGTGCTGGGTCTGGCGCTGTCGATCGTGCCATTCGTCGTTAAGGTCGCTCGAGGGCGACGATTTGAAGATGCAAAGGTTCGGAGTTGCCGGGCTAGGAGTCGGCGTCATAGCATGGGGTGTATTCCAGTTCTTCAAGAAATGACGGGATAAAGCTGGGGTGTCCTATGGTACGTTGCTACGATTGCGGACAGCGTGTTTCCGATGACGAATTGATACGCACAACAGTTCAGACCGGTAATTCGGTGTGGATGTCGGCACGGGTTTCAGCTTCGGATTCCACTCCACAAAAGTAACTTTGTGCCCTGGCTGCTATGAAGTACGGAAGGAGCGGGATCGTGTTCTTGGGAAGATTGCCGGCGTAATCTACGTCGCACTTGGGATCGCACTGGTTATTCTGCCCTTCGCTATCAAGACACGTTTGCCAACATTGCGAACACAATCATGCCCATCGCGGGCTCTCTACTTCTGGGTTGGGGCGTCTTTCGAATCATCAAGAAATAACAGTCGGATCGCGAGTAAACAAATAGCCCCCGGCTTATCGGGGAACGCCGCACCCACGGCAAGACTGGTAGCTCTAGGACCCGAAGGAACTCTTTCTCATGGCGAAACCGCTGAACATCGGCATGATCGGCTACGGCTTCATGGGCCGGGCCCACTCCAACGCTTACAACCGCGTCAACAACTTCTTCGACCTACAGCACAAGGCCGTCCTCAAGGCGGCGTGTGCGCCGCAGTGCCGACAAGGTCAAGGCGTTCGCCGGACAAGTGGGGCTACGAAGGCATCGAGACCGACTGGCGGAAGCTGATCGACCGCAAGGACATCGACGTCATCGACATCTGCACGCCGAACAACACGCACGACGAGATCGCCCTGGCGGCGGCGGCAGCCGGCAAGATGATCCTGTGCGAGAAGCCGCTGGCGATGAACGGCCCCGAAGGGCTGAAGATGGTCGAGGCCGTCGAGAAGGCGAAGGTGCCGAACATGGTCTGGTACAACTACCGCCGCGTGCCGGCCGTCACCTTCGCCAAGCAGCTGATCGACGAGGGCAAGCTCGGCCGCATCTTCCACTACCGCGCCAAGTTCCTGCAGGACTGGACCATCAGCCCCGACCTGCCGCAGGGCGGCGCCGGCCTGTGGCGGCTCGACGTGGCGGCGGCCGGCAGCGGCGTCACCGGCGATCTGCTGGCCCACTGCATCGACACCGCCATCTGGCTCAACGGCGGCATCGACACCGTCAACGCCATGACCGAGACGTTCGTCAAGGAACGCAAGCACAACCTGACCGGCAAGGTCGAGAAGGTCGGCATCGACGACGCCTGCGCCTTCCTGGCCCGCTTCCAGAACGGCTCGCTGGCGACCTTCGAATCGACCCGCTACGCCCGCGGCCACAAGGCGCTGTACACCTTCGAGATCAACGGCGAACACGCCTCGATCTTCTGGGACCTGCACGACCTGCACCGCCTGCAATACTTCGACCACCGCGACGCAGGCAACGTGCGCGGCTGGCGCTCGATCCACGTCACCGACGGCGATCATCCCTACATGGGCAACTGGTGGGTGCCGGGCTTGCAGATCGGCTACGAGCATACGTTCGTCCATCAGGTGGCCGACTTCCTCAAGGGCGTCGAGACAGGGCAAACCGGCCCAGCCCGATTTCCGCGATGCGTACCGGACGCAGCTGGTGCTCGATGCGGTGCTGGAGTCGGCGAAGGATGAGAAGTGGACGAAAGTGGTGCAGGCGTGATTCGTTTAGCCGCGAGCTTCTGCGAGCGCTGGGCACCAGCGCTCGCAAAAGCTCGCGGCTAAACAACCGGACGTATTTGAGGAACAAACAACATGTCCACGGTGACCACACCGCGGTTAATCACGGCGGAGGAGTTCGCGCTGATGCCGGAAGTCGACGCGCGCGAGGAATTGGTTCGCGGTGTGATTGTCTCGGAGACACTACTGACTTTTCGACATAGCTGGTGCCGAACGCACCTCGGACGTCTTCTGTACGACCATACTGACTCGAAGAGCCTGGGCAGTACGCTAATGGGAGTGGGGTTTATCACGTCACGCAATCCCGACACAGTGCGCGCACTGCGGACGTGGCATTCTGGAGCTTTCAACGGTTGTCCCCACAGGAGATGCCGGTCGGATACCCTGACTTCACTCCCGATCTGTGTGTGGAAATCCTTCCGCTCGGCAAATCGCGGGAGAGCATGTTACCAAAGATTGACGAGTACCTCGGAACCAACGTGCGAATGGTGTGGGTACTGGACTTGAAGAACCGAACGGTTACCGTCCTGCGCTTGGGACGAGAAAGACACGTCTTATCCGAATCAGACACGCTCTCTGGCGAAGATGTTCTGCCGGGCTTCAGCGTTCTGGTCTCGGAGTTGTTCCCGAAGTAAGCTCCTGCTCTACCAATCGCCGCGCAAACGACGCCCCCAGAATCGTGCCCATCTTCCGTCCACCGGTTCCGATCCAGGTCCGCTCGCCGATCCGTCGAAACACCGGCCCACCCGGCGTGTAAGGCCGATAACCCCAGTAGCGTCGGATCGGCTCGTCGCTCAGTCCCATCGCCGCCGCTCGCTCCAGGGTCAGCCGATCGTGTTCCGCTGTATACTCGTGCTCCGCTGTCCCATCGCTGAAGTGGATGGTCCCTGCATCGCGTACAAAGGCGATGGCCTGGCGACCACGCGCAATCGGTCGTATTCGTCCTTCGCGCTCACCCTGGAAGACGAAGGAAGCTCCGGCCTTACCGTAGACTCCGAGACCAGGAAGGAACTGCTCGCACCAGATTCCCACGGCGACGTACACCCAGCCCTCATAGCGGCGGCCGCCGGCTTCGAGCCAGCCGTCGCCGACGGCGGTGACTCGCTCACGGATCGGTCTCGGTTCCAGGATGACGGAGGGCGGCACGAACAGAAATGACTCTTTGCTGCCGTCTTCGTGCCTCAGCGATATCTGCCGGATGCCGTAGAGACGATCGAGAAGCGGCACGGCCTGTTCATAATGCTCTCGTAGTTTCTTGCCGGCCCACGAATCCTTGAACAGTCCGGCGGCAGCGGGCGAGGCAGCCCCGGTTAGAGCGGGATCGAACACCAGCGCCTCGATGCCTTTACTGCGGGCATAGGCGGCGGCGAGAGAACCGAACAGTCCGCCACCGACGATCAGGAGGGAGGACATCGCAACGCCTCTGAGCACGCAGCGCAAGCAAGTGCGCACTTGCTTGCGCTGCGTGCTCACTCCTGCACCACTGGATTCCGCAGCACGCCGAGCCCGTCGATTTCGACCTCCGCCACATCGCCGCCCTTCATGAACACCGGCGGTTTGCGTACGAAACCGACGCCCGGCGGCGTGCCGGTGAAGATGACGTCACCGGGTTGCAGCGTCACGATCTGCGAAACGTAAGCCAGCACCTCGGCCGGTGAAAAGATCATCTGCTTCGTGCTGCTATCCTGCATCGTCGTGCCGTTGAGACGCAGGCGGATGCCGAGCGCCATGGCGTCCGGCACCTCGTCCTTGGTGACGAGATGCGGGCCGATGGGGGCGAAGGTGTCGAACGTCTTGCCGGCCAACCACTGCTTGCCGTCCTTTTCCAGCTGCCAGTCGCGGGCCGAAACGTCGTGGCCGACCGTGTACCCGGCAAGATAGTCGAGCGCGTGTTTCCTTCGTCAGATGCCGGCCGCGCTTGCCGACGACGAGGACCAACTCCGCCTCGTAATCCACCTTCGTGCTGACCTTCGGCAAGACGATCGGAACTTCCGGGCCGATGATCGCCGTGGCGAACTTGCTGAACAGGACAGGTTCACGCGGTATCGGTGCTCCGCTCTCGGCGGCGTGATCGCGGTAGTTGAGGCCGACGCACACGATCTTAGGCGGGTCCGGAATCGGCGCAAGGAGCTTGACCGCGCTCATCGGATAGCAAACGGCTGCTGAACGCGCCGCCGCTTCCTCCGCGGCTCGTAACGCCGATGGTCCGCCCTCCAATAGCCCGCGCACGGTCGTCGACAGCTGGGAGTTGGTTGCGTGAAGATCGACGTAACAATCGCCGTGCAGCAGCGCCGCTCGGGGGCCGGAAGCGGTCGCGATGGTTGCCAGTCGCATGGGAACCTCTTCTTCATCAGGAGCGAGTACCGAGTACCGAGTACTGAGTACTGAGTACCGAATAGCAACGGTACTCAGTACTCGGTACTCAGTACCGACGTTCCAGGCGTGCGTAATCCGAGTCGCCTATTCCACATTTATAGGATTCCCAACCGCACCGGCAGCGAACGGCAAGCCAGCCACATCTTGTGCAGTTTGCCGAGACGAATGCGCTCGCGGAAGACGTCGTAGCCGCGCCGCTCGATGGCGTCGAGCAAACCGCGATAAGTCCGCAGCATCACGAGGAACACGGCCCGGCCAGCGGACGGCAGCAGCGGCGCCAGCTGTTCCCCTTCTTGGTAGTAGGCACGCGCACCGTTCGATTTGGAATCGCATCAGTGCCTGGAAGCGCTCGTCGTGAACGCCGTCGCGCAGGTCGTCTGCACTATAGTCGAAACGGTCCAGGTCTTCGCGGGGCAGGTAGACGCGGCCGGTTCCAGCGTCTTCGCGGAGGTCGCGGAGGATGTTCGTCAACTGGAACGCAATCCCGGCCGCCTCGGCATGAGGTTCGGCACGCGCATCGTTGAACCCCCAAATGTGGATGCACGACAGCCCCACGGCGGCGGCAACTCGATAGCAGTACGGATACAGGTCCGCGAAGGTGGCGAAGTGGGCCGTGTCGAGGTCCATCTCCACGCCGTCGAGGACGGCTTCGAGATACGTCGCCGGCACGTGAAACCGCTCGATCGTATGCCGCAGCGCCGGATAGAGCGGATGCGGATCACGGCCGGCGAGCGCATCGCGGAACTGCCGGCGCCAGTCGGTAAGGCGCCGCCGCTTGACTTCGTTACTGCCGGGCCGATCCGCGAGATCGTCGGCCACGCGCATGAAGGCGTACAGGGCACACATGGCCCGGCGCTGTTCGCCGGGTAGCAGGCGGAAAGCGAAGTAGAAGTTGCCCGCTTCACGGCGTGTCAGCCTCTCACAATAAGCGAACGACCGGCGCTGATCCACTAATTCGGTCATCCTTGATCCTCATCAGGGCAAATCCGACCTCGGCGAACCGGCCGCTGACTCAGCCGGTTCGCCGCTTGAAATCCCTACGCGCTTCTTCCGCGCCTTGTAGTCGTTGATCAGCCCGTTGGTCGAGGAGTCGTGCGACGGTCACGGTCGCCTGGCCGGCTTCAGCTCGGGCAGGATCGCCTTGGCCAGTTGCTTGCCCAGCTCGACGCCCCACTGGTCGAACGAGTTGATGTTCCAGATGATGCCCTGCGTGAAGATCTTGTGCTCGTACAGCGCGATCAGCGAGCCGAGCGTCCGCGGCGTCAGCTTCTGGAACAGGATCGAGTTGGTCGGCTTGTTGCCGGCGAACATCTTCTGCGGCACCAGCTTCTCCAGCGCCTCCGGCGACATCTTCGCGCCCTTCAGCTCGGCGCGCACTTCGTCGGCCGTCTTGCCCTTCATCAGCGCCTCGGTCTGGGCGAAGAAGTTGGACAGCAGGATGGCGTGGTGCTCGCCGAGCGGGTTTTGCGTCTCGACCGGGGCGAGGAAGTCGCACGGGATCAGCTTCGTGCCCTGGTGGATGAGCTGGTAGAAGGCGTGCTGGCCGTTGGTGCCCGGCTCGCCCCAGATGATCGGGCCGGTGGACCAGGTGCACGGCTCGCCGTCGCGCGTCACGCTCTTGCCGTTGGACTCCATGTCGCCCTGCTGGAAGTAGGCGGGGAAGCGGTGCATGTACTGGTCGTAGGGCAGGATGGCCTGCGTCTGGGCGCCGAAGAAGTTGTTGTACCAGACGCCGATCAGGCCCAGGATCGCCGGCAGGTTCTTCTCCAGCGGCGCGGTGCGGAAGTGCTCGTCCATCAGGTGGCCGCCGGTCAGCAGCTCCTCGAAGTTGTCCATGCCGATGAAGACGGCGATGCGACAGGCCGATGGCCGACCAGAGCGAATAACGGCCGCCGACCCAGTCCCAGAAGGCGAACATGTTCTCCGTGTCGATGCCGAACTTCGTCACCTCCTTCTCGTTGGTCGAGAGGGCGACGAAATGCTTGGCGACGTGCTTGCTGTCGCCGGCCGTCTTCAGGAACCAGTCGCGGGCCGACGTGGCGTTGGTGAGCGTCTCCTGCGTGGTGAAGGTCTTGGAGGCGACGATGAACAGGGTCGTTTCCGGGTTGAGCTTCTTGCAGCGTCTCGGCGATGTGCGTGCCGTCGACGTTGGAGACGAAGTGGACGTGCAGACCGGGCTTGCCGTAGGGCTTGAGCGCCTCGGTGGCCATGACCGGCCCGAGGTCGGAGCCGCCGATGCCGATGTTGACGACGTCGGTGATCGGCCTTGCCGGTGTAGCCCTTCCACGCGCCGCTGCGGATGGCGTCGCTGAACTCGCGCATGTGCGCGAGGACGGCGTTGACCTCCGGCATGACGTCCTTGCCGTCGACGAGGATCGGCCGGTTGGAGCGGTTGCGCAGGGCGACGTGCAGGACGGCGCGGTCTTCGGTGGTGTTGATCTTCTCGCCGGTGAACATCTTCTCGCGTCCAGCCCTCGACGTTCGCCTGGCGGGCCAGGTCGAGGAGCAGCGACAGCGTCTCGTCGGTGATGCGGTTCTTGGAGAAATCGAGCAGGATGTCGTCGAAGCGCAGCGAGAACTTGTCGAAGCGCTTCGGGTCTTGCTTGAAGAGGTCGCGCATCTGGACGTTGGCCATTTCCTTGTGGTGCGCGTCGAGCGCCTGCCAGGCCGCGAGTTTCGTCGGGTTGCTCATAGTGCGGTCTCGTGGGGTAAGGATCGGTCGCCGAGTCACAGCCGAATATCGCGTCGGATCGTTTGGTGAGCCGCCGGGCTCGCCCCTGCGGGACAAACCCGCCGGCTCGACATTGTTTTTTATGGTTCCTTATGATGATGATATGACCTTGCTGGAAGATTCCAGCCGAATGCCGAGCCACTTTACCATCGTGGTATCATTCCGCTGGCGGCGGCTCCGGCGTCTGAAAGCCGATGCGCCCCGATTTGCCCGGAGACGGCGGCGGGATCATCAGCTGGCGGATCGCCTCGAAGACGATGGCGAACTTCTGGTCGTGTTCGCCGAACTTCTTCTCCAGCTCCTCCAGCTTCTGCCGCAGCTCCTCGTTGCCGGCGATCAGTTTCTGGAGTCGGACGAATGCTCGAACGACCTGGATGCTCGCCGCGACGGCGATCGGTGTGTTGAGGACGCTGGCGGCCATCACCGCACCGTGTTCGGTGAAAGCTCGCGGCAGTTTTCGTCGGCCTCCATAGGACGAACTTGATGTTGCAAATTGCAACATCAAGTTTGCAAACTCTTTCCTGGTAAGGACAAACGAGAAGTCGTCAGGGAAGCGATCGAGGTTCCGCGTCACCTGCTGATTGAGGCGGGTCGTCGTCACGCCATAGACTTCGGCGAGGTCGGCATCGAGGATGACCTTGTGCCCGCGCAAGACGAGGATGGAGCGCTCGATCCGCTCCGCCGGAATGAGGACTTGCTTCTTGGCCATGATCGTGCTGGGGCTGCCGTGGGTGAACTTGAAGTCGCAAATTGCGACTTCAAGATTTCTCATCGTGGATGTTGGATAGCGTATGGGCTGACTCGGCTGCCGTCAGCGTTTACTTTCCCCGTGACGCACGTGCAACAGAGTCCGGTTCTGCCCATGAATGCCTTCCCGCCATTATCGAAGAAACACCCTCCATACCATCACTGCCGACCCAACCGCTCCCGCAACCACCACCAGCCACAGCCAGAATCGCCACCAGGGTTTCCGGCCGAGCAGGACCTCCGAGCTGGCGACATACAGTTGGTCCAGCGCGGCGATGTAGGCACTATCCGTACTCAACCCATGCAGATAGTGGTAGCTGGCACTCGGCTTGAAACCCCGGTAGACGAGTCGCTTGCGCTCCGCATCGAACCGGATCGGCTGAGCGAACTCCGCGGAGAATGCCAGCCCCTCCGGCAAGCCGTCGAGTCTCGCATACACCTCAGGCATACATGCGGCAGCGGCCCACGTGCGAAAGCGGCCTCTTTCGGAAACACGGCTGGGGGCGGTCTCGGTCTGCGTTTCGGAGGTAGACGGGGACGCAACGGGATGGGCTTCGCTGGAGTTCGTTGGAGCGGCCGAAGCGTCGGTCCGGGGCGCCGACAGCTTCGTCAGAGCGTCCCGCGCCTTCGCATAATCCGGGCGCAAGCGAATGGCTTCCTGGTACGAGAGAACCGCGGCGGGGGGATTCCCTTGTCGCTGCAGGATCGATCCCAGGTTGAAATGGGCCTCGGGATCGTCGGGGCGCAGCAGCAACGCCTGGCGACAGTGGGCCGCGGCTGCGTCGAGGTCGCCTTCGGCCAGAAGAATCGCGCCCAGGTTGTTGAGCGCCGTAGAT
>CAVXNL010000009.1:0-121333 GCA_963763045.1 uncultured Planctomycetaceae bacterium
CTTGGAGTATTCCTTCAAGAGGCGTTTGCGGTCCTGCTTGAGACCGACGCGTTCGATGAGCTCCTGGGACTTCGGGCTCGCCGCTTGGCCGGCTCGAGGTTGAACAGCCGGCCGTAGAAGTCGAGCGTCTCCTCGGCGTTGAGGAAGCGGTACAGGTACGACTCCTCCGGCAGGTAGCCGATGCGTTCGTTCTTGCTCGACGTCGGCGGCCGGTTCGCCGAAGACGAAACGCCTCGCCGTCGCGTGGGGAAGAGCAAGCCGAGGAGGAGCTTGATCGTGGTGGTCTTGCCGGAGCCGTTGGGGCCGAGCAAGCCGAAGATCTCGCCACGGCGAATCGTCGAGGTTCAGCGCGCGGAGGGCCGTCTTCTTCTGGCGGCCCCAGAAGTCGCGGTAGATCTTGGTCAGTTTCCGCGTTTCGACAATGACTTCCTGGGCCATGCGATGCCCCTCGGCGATAGACTCGATGCGCAGTCGGACTGTCCGTTCTACGCAGCAGGGACGGAAAGCGTTCGTAAGTTACTCTATATCCCCCCTGCGCCGGCTGCAAGCGCGTGCATCCGTCGCTTGCGGCTTGGCAACAACCAAGCTGCGAAGCCGCAAGCAGCAATACGCGGCGACTTGCTGCTTGACACCCCGCGTTCATCCCCCTCTACAGCGGGTTGTGTCCCGTAGAAGCCTGTCCTGATGTCATTCCCGGCCTGTTCATCTATTACTGTGCGCTGTGCGGCGGCGCCGTGCCTTCGGGCGGGTGGGTACTTCGGTCGCTGGCTGGTCGGTTTGTCTTCTGTTCTTCGACAGCGGCATGAAGGGATTGTCCCTCGGCTTTCGCACATTGTCTTCTTGTTCGGTTCTGCTTGATGCTCTTTGGAATTTCTCGTGCGAGCTCAGTTCTTCTCCATGGTTGCCATCGTGTCCTCATGGCCGTGGTCATCGGCATGCTGGTGGCCTGCTTGGTGGCATCGTCGGCCAGCAGCCGCTGTTCGACTTTTGGACAGCGACGATCTTCCTCGTGTGCGTCGGTTTGGGTGCTGATCTGCATGTCTGATCCGGATGTCGCTCGGCGCCTCCATCAATCTGTGGGGGGGGCTGATCATCAACCAGGAGACGGTGCGGTCCACGGCGCCAAATGATGAATGGGGTCGCATCGGCGGAACCGCGGGCGGCGGCGCCGGCGAATCAGCATCCTCCTACATGTACCTCATCGGCCTTCGAGAGCAAGGCCACGGAAGACCTGTGGAGCCCGAGTTCGTGGGGTTTCGCCATCCTCGGCGTCTGGATCGTCTGCTGATCGCCCTGGCCCAGGTGATCCTGAAGGAAGCGCTGCTGAAGGTCGAGGCCGGTTTCCGCAAGGGGCGCGAGCAGATCCTGACGAAACAGTCGATCACGATCGGCCGGGCCGAGCGCCGCGACGTCGGCCTGTTCGGCGATGCCCAGGTGGATTTTTGCCACTGCCGCATCGTCCGCAAAGGCAACGACTACATCCTGACCGATGAGGGGAGTTCGACCGGAACCTACGTCAACGACGAACGCATTCTCGGCCCGCGGACGCTGCGATCCGGCGACCTGATTCGGCTGGGGCGATCGTTGCTGCGCTCTGGGGAACGGGCGAAACGAGGATAGTTGGGCAGCGCTCTCCCCTCGCCCCGGTACTCCGGGTAGAAGGGTCCGGGGTGAGGGGCGAGCCGCTGAGCAGTGTTCGGTTCCTCCCCTCACCCCCGACCCCTCTCCCCGGAGTACCGGGGCGAGGGGGAAAAGTGCGGCAAACAGAAAGAGGCGTCATGTCGGTCCACCGCTGCCGCAGACGTCAGCGCGTCAATCCGCGGGAAGCGCTGTACTGCTATCACGACGGGGTGTCGCTCGACCCGGCCGGGAAGCGCCGGCCGGTTGCCGTCGGAGGCGCAGCTGTTCCATGTGCCGTTCGTCTTTCCCGCTGGCCGCGCTTGCCATTCCTTCGACGAGCTGGTCCTGGCCTGCGAGGACGACTGGGAGGGAGCACGGAACGTCCTGGAGAAGGGCTATCTCGAAGGCTTTCTCGCGACCCTGGGCCGGCTCGATCTCGCCGAGGCCGTGGCGGGGCCGCTGGCGCTCCCGACCGGGATCGCGGCCTGGACGAGTCGCTCGGCGCACTGCCGAACAGCGTTCGGACGCCGGCCCGGTTGCAAGTCCAGCCGTTGGAGATGAACCTCGGCCAACTCGCTTGCGGCGCGTACCGCCGCTTCCTGCTGCAAATCGAGAACAAAGGTATGGGCCTACTGCACGGCGCCGTCCGTTGCCCCGACACACCCTGGCTGGCCGTCGGAGATGCCGGCGCGTTGCCGCGCAAACTGTTCGTCTGCCGTCACGAGACAGCCCTCACGGTCCAGATCGTCGGCCATTCGCTGCGCGCGGGCGTGCAGCCGCTCCAGGGCCGGATCGTGGTCGAAACCAATGGCGGCACCGTCGAGATTCCCGTCAGCGTCCAGGTGCCGATCCTGCCGTTCGCGGAGGCGTCCTCACCGGGGCGAAGACGCCGCGTCAGCTGGCCGAGAAGGCCCGGGGTGCCCCGAAGGATGCCGCGACACTGTTCGCCAGCGGCGCCGTCGCCGCCTGGTACGCGGCCAACGGCTGGACTTACCCTGTGCAGGGGCCGGCGGCGACCGGGATCGGTGCCGTGCAGCAGTTCTTCGAAGTGCTGGGACTTGTTGCTCCGCCAAAGGTGGAGATCAGCACACAGAACGTGCATTTTCAGGGGGGATCGGGCGGATCGCTGGAGCAGGTCCTTCAGTCTGCACACGATCGAGAAGCGGCCGGTTTATGCCCACGCCATCAGCCTGGTTCCGTGGCTGCGCGGGCAAGGCGATCCTCGAAGGCCGCACTGCCCGCATCCCGCTGCGCGTGCCGTCCATTCCCGATCTGCCGGGGGTGGCGCTGCGCGGCCAGGTCCACGTGACCGCCAACGGCAATCAATGCTTCATCGTCGAGGTCACGCTCGTTGTGATCGCGATGCCGCCGCCGCCGCGCGTCCGGGTGGTCGAGCTGACCGATCCCGTGCCGCCGCTGGTCGCGGTGGAAGTCCCGTTCCTGCCGATCCTCGACGTGGAGCCGTCACCCGCCGCACCGTCAATACCGGTGGCGCCGCTGTACGAGGAGGACTACCGCAAGAAACCGCCGCAGCGGCGCAAATCGAAATAAGTTATCGTTTGGCCTCGCCGTTTTGGAACACCTACGATTGGGCGACTGTGAAAGATCACTCCAGAGTTCCGATCGGCCCTCCTGGGGAACTGGTGGAACCAAGTTCGGGCACAACCAGCGATATTTGCAGCGGCGCGGAGGTGCTGTTGAAGCGCTCCGGCAGGATTGGTGAACATTCGGAGCGCTCAGTACTTACGGCCCCAACGAACACCGTCCGTTCGATGTTGACGACCTCGATCTGTGTGTGTTCCACGGCGTTAAACCTCTTATTAGAGACGACCATCGTAGTCGCCGAATCGTAGCGATGCAAATCTCATTCCTTGGACCATCCCCTCTTTCTTACGAGGAGGGTGACGGAAGTTCCTCCGCCATTCGGTGCTTTCTGGCCGAACAATTCAAACTCCAGTTCATATACATCGGTCCTGGCGGCACTTTCGATGAAGACAAGCCGAGCAGTCTCGGGGTTCGTGGTTGCTGATGCACCTGCTACCAGCGCCGGATTCGCTGCCAGAAACATATCTCCGATCTCGAACGGCTGCTCGAGTTTCATTTCCTCTTCGTATCGAAGAAAGAGCTGCCACATCAACTTCTCGACTCTCATCAGACGGAGACACCACGGTGGGCAATCCGACTTGCTTGCTTGCCTCTTGTCTGTTGATCGGGTGTCCGTGGTAGTACAGTTTTGAAGTCAAATTATCAACGATTTCATCGATCTTATGCGAGTCCTTGATGGGATCCATGTGCAAAGAGAGCAGTTTTTTGGCCATCATGCGCGATTGTGACAGTGACCGCTTGACGTTACCCAACGCCAAGGGGTGGACCTTATCCGCCAGGTGATTGAATGCCTTGACGAGTTCGTCTTCGTGTTGGATGCCGGCATCCTCTTTGATGAGGGCGATATACGCCGTTACGTCTTCCACGCTGATCCCCAGCCGAGCTTGCGGATTTGCAGGATCTACCGGATTGAAAGCGTTGACCACTGTGGCGTCGGTCGGTCCAAGCATTCCCATTGGGTGCATAACAACCTCGTCGGCTCCCAGTGCCGTCAGAGTCGCTGCACTGAAGGCGCGATGAGGGACGAGAACGGAGAACTTCTTTGCCCGCTCCCGGATGAGCGTCACCAGACGCCAGGGCACTGTGCCGTCTCCACCGTTGCTGTGCAAGAAAAGGTCAATGTGGTCCGATGCCGATGTGGCCTCCAAATGATCGTATACCCTCCGAACGGCGTCCATGGCCATAGGAACTTCCAGCTTGCTGCGCGTGCTTGTCACATAGCTCACGAGCAGACTCTTCCGCTCCTTTTCGATACTCTGGATGATCTTTACGCGCTGCTCTCTGGACATCCTTTGCTCCCGTTCGCCTGCGTTTCAGTCTATTTGGAGATATTCATTGTATACCGAGCAGAAGACGGAGCCTACAGCCACCTTCTTGGGCAGATATGCCGAATACTGCGATTCGATGCGGATGGGGCATTTTGAGCCGGAAAAGGCTTGTGCAATCGCAAAGCCCAGGTCCAGCGCTCGCGGTGAACGAAACCCCCTCTGCCCGCTTCTCCATTTTCCGTATCCTGATGCCGTTGCTCCGCCCGTTCTACTTCGAGGAGTCGCGTCATGCAAAAGCGTCCGAATGCCGTCACGTTCAAGGGTAAGGGAGTCACTCTGGCCGGCCCGGAGCCAAGGCCGGCGATAAATCGCCCGACTTCGCGTGCCTCACCGGTCTCGATGTGAACACGCTGGGTCAGAGCCCGGCCACGACTCGCCTGTTCAGTGTGGTGCCGTCGCTCGATACCGGCGTGTGCAGCCTGCAAACGAAGAAATTCGACAACGCCCTCGGGGCTTTCAAGGACAAGGTCGCTTCCTATACCATCAGTCTCGACCTGCCCTTCGCCCAGGGCCGCTTCTGCACCGCCGAGCACGTCACGAACATGAAGACGCTCTCCGACGTCCACAACCACTCGTTCGGCCAGAACTGGGGCGTGCTGATCGAGGAGGGCCTGCCGCTCAAGCTGCTGACGCGCGCCGTCTTCGTCGTGGACAAGAACGGCGTCATCACCTACGCCGAGTATGTGCCGGAAGTCACCTCGCATCCCGACTACGACAAAGCACTCGCCGCTGTGAAGACAGCGCGGGCTGAAAAAACCACTACGATCAAACCGAATTCCATGCGGCACCCCGGTCCTCCAACCGGCGGCGTGCCGATTGTACGGTTGTAACGATTACGCCGCCTGCAACCGGGATTTCTCGCTTACCAATGGTCTTCCCTCTCTAGTCAGCACGTTTTCGGGCACTTACTCTGAAGTAGACGAGGTGTGCATCCAGGGTCTACCCGCGATGCGCGAGAGGTTTCGTGGTGCGCTCCAGCCGATTGCTGGAGCCAACAGAGGCAACGACACCTACCGAACAGAGAGAAGGAGAACGTGCCATGAGACCCTACCGAGGGTTCGTGTGGGGCTGGGCGCTAACGGCACTCGTGGCGGGGAGCAGCGAGGGGTGGCTGCCTGGGACAACGTGTTCCAGACCTGCTGCTGGGGCTGCAACCAGCCGGCGACGCGAACTATTACGCCCCTCCACCAGTCGTCGCGGCGGCGCCCGCTACCGCAGCCGTGTACGACGCGGACGTGCAACGCTCTTACTACCAGCCGGTGACGACGTACAAGACCGAGACGTACATGGAGCCGGTGACGACCTATCGCACTAGCTACTATTACGAGCCGGTCACCACCGTGCGCTACAGCACCTACTACGATCCCTGTAGCGGCTGTCCGTCGCAAGTGGCGACGCCGGTCACCAGCTATCGGCTGCGTTCGCAATGCTCGCCGGTCACAAGCTACTTGCAGCGCACCGCCTGCAAACCGGTCACCAGTTACCAGATGGCCTACTACTGGGAACCGCAGACGACCTGCTGCCAGACGACCATCGGCGTCCGGTCTACACGCCGCCGACCGGGGTTGCTGCTCCGCCGTCCGTGACCTCGGACAATCTCGGTGGAGTGCCGCCGAACAGTTCACCGTACGTCGCACCGCCCAGCGTCGGCGACACGGGCGGCAGCGGTCCGCCGAAGGTGACGGACAGCAGCCGTAAGGTCAGCAGCCGCCGTTGTCGATGCCGCCGGCCGAACCGAACTCGTACCGTCAACCAAACTCGGCCCACCGCCGGCCGTTCAGCCCGAACCGGCGAAAGTGCGGTTGGACAAGATCGTGTCACTGCCCAGGAACGACGTGCAAGGGGAAGTTCTCGCGCCCGTCGCCTGCCGCAGTCCAACGCCCGTGTGCTGTTCGTCAGTGCCGATCTGCCGCGGACGCAGGAAGAAGTCGTGACCGACGCCGACGGCCATTTCCGCCTGAAACTCTCTTCAGGGAACTGGCTGGTTTACACGACGGGTGACAATGGCCGCCCGGTGTTTCATCGCAAATTGGAAGTGCGCGACGACGAACCGAGCCGGTTGACGCTCGGCGATCGTTGAAATATCTGAGGCGAACGGCGGGAACTGATTTACCCGTAGCCGAAGTCGCCAGACTTCGGGTGGGGCGTCCAAACCCGAAGTCTGGCGACTTCGGCTACGGGAACTTAGAACCTGCCGCTCGCCTAAACATTGAACTCTGGGTGGCCGGGGCTTCGGAGTACCTCAGTCCCGGCCACACCCATAAACGACTCGATTCAATCTCCCCCCGCTCCCGATCGCAGTGGCAGCACCGGGACAAGTTTTGCATCGGTCAAGCTCACGTTCACCTGATTCTTGACTTGCATCGCGTTGAACATCACCTGAAAACCCGCTACGGTCGTCTGACTGCTCGTCGGCAGCGGCGTCGTATTGACGCGGATAATCTTTCCATCATCCAGCTCGACGCGTACCGATCGATTGGACGTGATCCAGTCCGGGGGTAGGGCCGGTAAGGCCACTGCTCCGGCACTTGGATACGCAGAGCCGGGCACTCCCAGCGGCTGCGCCAACTGCACCTCGGTCGGACCAGCACCACTTCCGCTGCTCCGTGATCTCGACGGAGAACGTGAGTCTCGGCGGAGCCGCGGGGTTGTCGCCACCATCTCACCCGTCAGCTTCAACGATTGCCGGTCTTGCGAAAGGGTCAACTTGAGATTGCGAGCCGCCGGTTGACCGAGAGCGGTTCCATCCAGGGCAATCTCGGTGTTGTTGCCCATGCGAATTTCCTTGTTATCCGGCAGGGGAATGTTTGCATGTCGGCCATGGTATAGCCGCCTGGTCCGCCATGGGCTGGGCTTACGATATCAGTGACGTTCCCGTCGTCAAGTGCTGCGCAAACCAGGCGTGCATCGGCGGCGGCGTGTAGATCTTTCTCTCGTTATCTTTTGCCCGACGTCGGTCACGCTCACGATGGCCGTGGCCACGCCCACCGGCGGCGAGGCGACCTCGACCACCACCGTCTTATTTTCGTGAACAGACCCGTTGACCGCCACCAGGTGGATTCGTGTAACGGCCGGGATTCTTGAAGACCACCATCCGGTCGTGCTTCGGCGCCGTATCTTGTTCGACCTTGATCCGGCCCTCGCCCAGTTCCCAAACGCATAGCTGCTGCGTTCTCCACCTGAGAGGCCAACCGGAACGTAGCGGGGGCCATGTTGCCGGCACTCATTGGAATCGCCTTCAACTCGATGATCGTCGGCTTCGTCGACGCGGCCGCGGCATCGCCCAGTTTCACGACCACGGTGCGATCGTTCTCCTCATTGAGGATGTTGTGGACGCTCAGTTTGACGGTGTAATCGCCTTGAGCGGGAAACTTGTGGGTGATGAACTCGTTCTGAGAACCGACCGGCTGCAAGGGCGTGCCGTCGCCGAAGTCCCAGGTGCCCTGGGCGACGTTGGAGAGATTCTGGAAGCGGACGGTGAAACCGTCGGGCTTGGCTTCGAAGTTGGCCACGGGCTTGGCCGGCTGAATGACTTTATTCACCAACGGCGTGAGGTACATGACGGCGGCACCGGAGCACAGGCCGGCGATGGTACCGAGGAACGCCTTCCACCAACCTTTTGCTTTCGATTCGGTTCCTCGGCCACGGTTCGCTGATCCTCCTTGACCAGATTGGGCGAGGCAAACGCAGAGGATACGCCAGAGGACGGCACGGAGTCGAGAGTGCTTTACGCTGCCCTCGCCAAATCACCAGTAGAACGCGGATGACGCGGATGCAGCGGATTTGCGCGGATCAGACGCGGAAATGAAAAGAGAAGTCATAGCCTGACTAACTGGAATCAAGGAGGGACTATTTCTCTTCTTGTTTCATCTTGTTCCGATCCTGCGCAAATCCGCAGTATCCGCGGTCATCCGCGTTCTATTGGGTCAGTCGTCCCGGAAATTGTGCCAAACGCCGTCGTCGCCGCGTCGCTCGTTCGGGAGGAAGTTCGCCTTGTATTCCAGCGAGCGGCAGCCGGCGACGTGGTAGCCGAGGTACAGGTAGCGCAATCCGCGACGAGCGGTTCCGCGATCAGACAAGCACGTTCCAGGTGCCCAGCGAGCGGTTGCGGGCCCTCGGGGTCGTAGAAGAAGTAGATCGCCGACAGGCCGCCGACGTTCGTGTTGGCGTCCACCATCGGCAGCGGTTGCCGGCCCTCGTCGCCGTCCTCCTCGATCGGCTGCGGCGGTCCGGGCAGCGGATCGACGTAGCCGACGCCGACCAGTCTCCGGCCGACGTAGTAACACCACTCCTCGACGGGGAAAGGGTGATAAACGAACGATTCGGCGTAAGTTGCGGCGTCCTGGGCAGGATGCTCGGGCCAACCCTTGTCCGCAGTCTGGAAGGTGTGGAACTTATCGTACATTGCGAAGTCTTGCTGGCTGACCGACGGCTTGTGGAATAACGGCGGCAGCCAAACAATGTCTTCGTTGGCCGTGGCAGCTCGTGGGCTGGCTGCGGTTAGGCCGGAAATCGGCGACACGAACACGGACCGCCCGGCACTCGTTGCAACCGGGACATTGCGGGCGGAACAGCACCTTGCCGAAACGCCGCCAACCCGCCAGCATCCGCGTCAGGTACTCCTCGTGCCGCAGTGCGGAAACGTATTCGTACTCCATCCGCGCCAGCCGATCCGGCAGGTAGGCACAGACACGTGGAAACGCGATGTAGCGGAAGGAAGACTCCACGGACGAAACTCACGTTGGATTGCCGCTTGCGGCATGCCGCAAGCGTCGAAAGTCATTGTTTCTCGATCCGTCGCAGGTGCCGCGCCGCCAGCCAGTCGGCGATGGGGGCGCGGCAAGTAACGCAACATACGGACTTGCCAGAAATCGTGCGCCGGGAAGGCGAAGAACGACCGCCGCCGTCGCAGTGCATGGATCATCCGCCGCACGGCATCCTCCACCTTCATCAGCGTGATGAAGTCGGGAATGTTGGCCGTGCCTGTCATCGGCGTACGAATCCAGCCGGGGCAGAGGGTCGTCACCGCGATGTTGAACGGCTTCAGCTCCACTCGCAGGGCTTCGAGCAGCGCATTGACGCCGGCCTTGCTGGCGCGAGTAGGCGCCCATGCGCGGCACGCCGTGGTACGACGCCAGGCTGGACAGGTGGGGGCCAGATGGCCGCGCTGCCGTTTGTGCATGCCGGGCAGCACCGCGGCGATGCTGTTGCTGACGCCGATTAAGTTCACGCGGATGATGTCGGCGAAGTCCGCCGCCCGATAGTCGAGAGCCGTCGTTTCCCGACCCAGTCCGGCGCTGGCAATGAGCAGGTCCGTCGGTCCCAGCCGAGTTTCCAGGTGCTGCACCGCGGCGGCGACGGCGGCGGCGGCGGTCACGTCGGCGACGGCGTGGGCAAACGGCTTGCCCTTGAGGTCGGCTTCCAGAGTTCCGAGCGCGGCGGCGTTGCGGTCGATACGCGGCGATGATCGCACCTTCGGCGGCGAGCGCAGTGGCAAACTGCCGGCCGATGCCGCTGCCGGTGCCGGTGATCAGGGCGACGCGACCCGCAAACGTACACATGCACAACCTCGGAGGACGCCGTGTGGGAGACGGCTTTCGCTCTTCGCCAGCAGGCAGTGTAACAGCCCGGCCCAGGAGAGGCCAGCGGCCCTCCCTTGACCTGTTTCGCAAAATGCGAACAATAGCGGTGGGAAGGCGATTCACGAACCTACGAGAGACGGTGTGCACGAATGCATGTCATCTCCCGCAAGAAGCTCGTGGAGTTCTGGTCGCTTCATGCGGACGCGGGTGAGCCTCTTGCCGCCTGGTTCAAAGTTGCGGAGAAGGCAGACTGGGGGAAGTGGACCGACGTTCAGGCTACCCCAGGGCGAGTTATTACCTCTGCTGTCTCGTGTTCAACATTTGTGGCGGAAACTACCGCCTTGTCGTCAGGCGATCGGTAAACTGGAAGACCCTATTCGTGGTTGCCGTCATGACCCATGCTGAATACGACCGCGACGTCTGGAAGCAATATTGCGAATGTCGCTGAGAGGACGTGTGGAGGAGGGATCGAAGATGGTGAGGAACAACGCTGAACGTGTCCGACCCGCGGAAAAGAACCGGAAGCCGGGTCCGCCCTTCGCAAACCGGCGCGTTCCGCAACGCGGGCCAGCGCCAGCTACCTCAAGTTGGCGGCCGTGTTTCCTATTCGACCGCTACGGTCGGTCGAAGAACTTGATGAGGCCGTCGCCCTGTCCCCGATCTGATCCTGCGCGGAAGAAGCCGTTGGACGAGCAAGAGGCGGGCTATCGGGACAGCCTTAGTCATGAGGTCCGGCGTTACGAGGAAGTCCACGTGCCGATGCCGGTGGTATCAGGACCGGCTATGCTTCGCCACCTGATTGAGGCCCGTGAAGCGACGCTCTGGAAGGAAGCCAAGTGACCGGTATAGCGGTTTCGACGTTGTCGTCGGTGCTTGGCGGCAAGGTGCGCTGAACCTGGGCCACATCTCAACAAGTTAGCCCAATTCTTCGGAGTGGCCCGAGGGGTGTTCCTGGAGTGATAAGAAGAAAAGGAATGTCAGTTTTGCGAGTCTACAGAACCACGGAAGGACGTCGGGCGGGAAACGGTGTTGAGAGGTTGGGAGTCGTTTTCAGAAACGATTCTCGACCCCGAATCCTTTTTCATTTCTTTTCGGTCTTCAATATCTCCCCAGTCACTGTTGTGACCCGCCGTCAGGGGCCTGGCGCGGGGTGGGGGTTAGGATGTCCCCGTTTTCGCTTCTATCCTAGGCAGCTCGGCGATCGGTTCGCCGTGCGGCAGGATCGGGATGGGCCGGCCCGCGTTGTTGACAAAGGCCTGGCGCAGGTCGATCCCCAGGTGCCTGTAGACCGTGGCCAGAACGTCGTTGGGGTGCAGCGGGCGGTCCCTGGGCCGTCGCCCTTGTCGTTGGTGGAGCCGATCGCCTGGCCCATCTTCATCCCGCCGCCAGCCACCAGGACCGACATGCTGCCGGGCCAGTGATCGCGGCCGCCGTTCTTGTTGACCCGCGGCGTCCGTCCGAACTCGCCCCAGGACCACGGCGACCTTCCTGTCCAGGCCGCGCTCGCACAGGTCCTCGATCAGGGCGGCCAGGGCGGCATCGAACGCCGCAGCCCGTTGCTGCATGGCTTCCTTGACCTTGCTGTGGTCGTCCCAGCCGCCCAGGCGACCGTGACAAAGCTGACTCCTGCCTCGACCAGCCGGCGGGCCAGCAGACATCCCTGCCCCCAGGAATAACCGGGTTCCGCCGGTGCGCCGTATCTCTCCTTTGTACGGGCCGATTCCAGGCTCAGGTCCAGAGCATCCCGGGCGGCCTTGCCGTGACCATCTCGAAAGCCTGGCGTAAACGCATCCATGCCTTCCATCATGCCGCTGGCGTCGGCGTCCCGGCGGAGGCGGTCGAAGGAGGCCAGCAGCACCGGCGGTTTTGCAGCCGCTGCAGGCGTCAGTCGTTGGGCAACTCAAAGTCTGGGGGCCATCCTTGGGATGGGCGCCATACGGGTTGTAGGCCGCTCCCAGATAGGCCGCTCCGGTTCCCGTTGCCGCCGGCCGCGAAGTCCGTTGGGAACGCAGACGTAGGGGGCAAGCTGCGTCGCTCCTTCTCCCGGACCTGGCCACGACGGAGCCGATCGACGGATACAGCAGCGGCCCTCATTGGTGTTGGGCGGATGCGGATAGCCGGACAAGAGGTTCTGGTGGCATGCCGTGACCCGATTCATTGTGGCCACGAGCGGACGATCGCGAACTTGTCGGCGACCGGGCATGTCGCGGCGGCACTCGCAGATGCGATTCCGGGCACGTTGGTGTCAATCGGCTTGAACGGCCGCGATATTCTTCGGGGGCGTCCGGCTTGGGATCGTAGGTCTCGAAATGCGTCGGCCCACCACAGCACCAGATCAGGATGGCGGCCGTGTCGGCCGCCGGCCTGGAGGCGCGGCCTCGCGGCCCGCAGGCGGAGAGGTCCGGAAGCGAGACCCGGCGGGCCCAGGACGCCGATCTCCAAGAAGCACCGGCGGGACACCCGGCGCCGGTGGGGGAACGAGAGCATGGTCAACCATATTCTGGGGCAGACATTCTTGTCTGCCTTGCAGCCGGCAGCGAAATGTGCCTTCCGCACCGTCAGTGGTTGAACAGAAACTCCTTGGTTTCAATCAGGGCCCAGAGATCCTGGTAGGCCACATGCCGGGAGTTGCGTGGTCGGCCCCGCCCATTCCCTGGCTCACCTTCCTCGCCCGGGCAAGGAATATCCGCGGCCTTCGTTTCCTCCGGGGTCGGATGGGGCCGTAGACCCAAGGAAGATCTCCCGGACCTTGTCGGCCACCGGCCGTAGGCGGCGGCGAGCAGGGCCGCACGTGAGGCGGTAGTTTCAGTTTGTCGTGACATCCCGGGAGGTGATCAGGTCCAGGCTCTGGGCGAGCGTGGCGGACTAGATCCGTTCGCATTCGCAAGCGGAAGACCGGCTCGGCTTGCCGAAGCCGTCGAGGAGGGTCTTCTTCACGTTCTCGTCGGGCAAGTCGATGGCCCGAGCACAGCGTCCGCCGAGCTGTGGGCACGGCCGTGACCTGATCCAGCGCATCGAGCAGTACCTCGGCCGCCAGCCGTCTCGGGTAGAAGCGGGCAGAAGCTCCCCCGGTCTTTCCGTTCGATTCGTTCGGGCGTACTGGAGAGCTGATAGGTCCGGCTCGTGCAAAGGGTCCGAACCAGGTGTTTCAGGTCGAACCGGTGGACCAGGAAGTCCTTGGCCAGGGCACCGAGCAGCGCCGGATTGCTCGGCGGATTGGTGACCCGGATATGGTTCGGGGTCTCGCGATGCCCCGGCCGAGGAAATGAGCCCAGTTGCGGTTGACCAGGGCCCGGGCCAGAAAGGGATTGTCCGGGCGCTCATCCACTCGGCCAGTTCCTCACGAGGGTCCTTCCCAGGGAGAAAAGGCATTCCTCTCCCGTCGAGGGCCGGGGCCGGGGTAGCCCTTGCCCTCGGGGGCTGGTACCTTGCCCTCCGGGGGATGGAGACGGTCTTCAGTCCCCGGCCGTCCTTCGGGACATTGGTCTTCACGGGGGCCGTCTGCACGCGGGCGAAGAAGGCGGCCAGGCCCCAGTAGTCGTCCTGGCTCCATTTCTCGTAGGGATGATGGTGGCACTGGGCCGCACTGGATTCGCGTCCCGAGAAAAGCCTGCGCCGTGTCGTCGGCCAGCGCCTGCGGCGTCCGCAGCACGTTATACCAGCCGACCGGCGGTTGAGCCGCGTCGCCGACAAGTCGCCCTTCGCCGGTGAGGATCTCGCGGACGAACTGGTCGTAGGGCTTGTTCTTCGCCAGGCTGTCGCGAATCCAGCCGTGAAACGCGACGGTGCGGACCTGGGCGCCGCCAGGCCGACGAGCCGTTGCGCCGGTTGCGCAGGATGTCGCCCCATTTCAGGGCGAAGTAACTGGCGTAGGCCGGCCGGTCCAGCAGGTCCTCGACCAGCTTCTCGCGCTTCTTCGGGTCGGCGTCGGCCAGGAACTTTTCGGCCTCGGCGCCGTCGGCAACGTGCCGGTGATGTCCAGCGACGCCCGGCGGAGGAACTCGCCGTCGCTGCACAGTCCGAAGGCGGCACGTTGAGTTGCTTTGATCCGGGCGAACACCTGCTCGTCGATGAAGTTGGCCGGCGGTTGCGGCGGGAACTTCTCCCGGCGGCGTCCCTGGGGGATGGTGGCCCGGAAGACGGCGACGTGACCCAGGTGGCGGACCATCATCGAGCCTTCCCCCGGCAGGTCGTGGGTCTTCGACCACCGGATTGACATCCACAAGCTCCGGCTCGTTGCTGGAATACTCGGCCTGGCGGGTCACGTCCCGGCTCGAGCCATCGCTGAAGTGCGCGGTCACCGGAGCTGCTGCCGAGTGCGGCGGCAGCAGACGATGGTCCGGGGTCACCGAATGGCCACCACCTTCGGTCGGTGTCTTTCCGAAAGGCATGCCCGAACGGATCCGGCGCAGGATCAACTGGTAGTCGCGCGTCCGGGTCCAGGCGCTTGCCGCCGCCGTGAGGCAACGCCGCGGTGGCCTTGAGCAGCAGCAGGCTCGCCGCCGGGGCGGCCGGGGACACGCGCCGGCCACGAGCTTCCGGGTCAGCGCCGGTAGTCCTGGCGGCTCGAAGCCAAGCAGCGACAGTTTGAAGCCGTTCTGGCCGCTGGCCTTGCCGTGACAGCGCCGGCGTTGCAGCCCAGCTTGCTGAAGATCGGCACGATCTCGTTGGCGAAGTTGATCGGCTGCTCCCGCTCGGCCCCTTCCACAGGGACGGGACCTTGACGGTTCCCATCACCGCGACGGTAATTTCGGTGCCCCCATTTTCCCGGCGACGAGCAGGCCGCCCGGCTCGACGCCGACAACGGTGGGGTCGGCAACCCGCCAGGGCGCCGGGGAGGACAGGTCGCGGACGCCGCCGTTGGCGAAGTGATCCGGTGACGGCCAGTTGCTGAACCTGTTCGGCGCCTGCAGGACCACGTTCTCGGGGAGCACGCGCGAACCGCCAGCTCGCCCGGGCCGACGGGACCGCGACCGGTCCGGCAACACGCACCGCCGGAAGAAAACCCGATCATCGCGGCCAGGCAGTGCCCGTGACGAAACGATGAATCAACAACGGGACGTTATCGTGGCTCGTCTTTCTTAGCCCAGATCCGACAAGGTGCCGGTGCTGCGGCCGAATTCTTTCCGCTCGATCCCGACCATCTGCGCCAGCGTCAGCCACAGGTTGCCCAGCGACGTGCCCTCCCGATAGCGAATCTGCCGGCCCGTCTTCGGCAGCAGTCCGCCGCCCTGGCCGGCCAGGATACAGCCCACGTCCTTGAGGCTGTGGCCCGGCCAGCCGTTGCCGGTGCCCGGCTATTGGTGCAACCGTAGACCACGATGCTGTGATCCAGCAGGGTTCCCTCGCCCTCGCGAATCGACTGGAGCTTTTGCAGCAGGTACAGAACTGGTCCACGTACCAGCGATCCATCGCCTGGATCAGCGGCAGGGTCGGCTTCGGGTCATGGCTGCACTTGTGGTGTCCCCAATCCAGGTACTTCGCGTCCACCCGGCCGGCGAACTGGGTCTTGTCGATGCCGAAATCGGCCAGCGTGCGTTCGTAGGTCGTCCCTTGGTGCCTTCGCTTTCGTCGCCCAGGGCACAGGTGAGGACGCGCGTGAAGTCCGTTTGCAGGGCCACGACGAGCAGGTCCAGCATCAGCTTGACGTGTTCGCGCAGACTCTGCGGCGCTGCTCCGGCCGGGCGATCGGCGGCGCCGGCCGCTTGGTCGCGCCTGCTCAAACGCCGCGATCTGCCGTTCCAGCGACCGCACCGATTCGAGATACTCGTCGAGCCGGCGATGGTCTCCCTGGCCCAGTTTCGACTTCAACTGGCGGGCATCGTCGGCGACCACGTCGAGGATGCTTTTCCGTTTCAGGTCTTCCTTGGCATCGCCAAACATCCGGGCAAAGACGTCCCGGGGGCTGGTCTCGGCCCCCATCGGCACGCCCGGGCCGCGCCAGGAGATGTTCATCGCGTGCATCAGATTGCCGACGGTGGTGCAGCTCAGCTCCAGCGACTTCTGTCGTGTCCTTCGCTCAGCTTCGGCGCCAGAACCTGGTCCAGCGTCACGTCGGTTTCAGCGCCCCACGTGTCGGCCTTGCCGGCGGCGCGCTGCTGAGCCACAGACAGGCGGAGCGATTGTGGCCGGAGGCCGGGTGCGGCCTGCCGTTGAGGCCGTCCAGGAACAGCAAGTGTTCCTTGACCGGCTCCAGGGCCCGCAAGGTGGGAGTCAGCTGCATGTCCTTGCCTTCGCCCGTTCACGCCTTTCCAGGCGGTCGTCTCGGCCCCGAGCGGGTGATACATGAAGACCATCCGCAACGGCGGCTTGCCCGGTCTGGTCCGCCGGCGCGCGGAGCGGCCGCATCGCTTCCAGCCAGGGCAACGCGATGGCCGCTCCCATGCCCCGGAGCATCGTTCGCCGCGAGATGTGCCAGCTCTTGGTCATAGGGTTCTCCTGGATCCGGGATTGTCAGCGCCGAGTGTGCAGCACGCTCCGCGTGCTGACACTCGCAGAGCGTGCGCTACATTACGGACTTCGCCGTCTTCCCTTCATCTCGCCGATGCCGGAACGGATAGCTCTTGGCCACCTCGACCACCACCCGGGAAAACTTGCAGTCGTCCTGGGCGACGGCCTGCGTGATCTGCTTCACCGTCGCGGCATCGTAGAACTCCAGCTTCCTGCCCAGGGCATAGGCCAGCATCTGCTCCACGAAACAGCGGACAAAATCTTCCTTGCGCGACAGCAGCAGCGCCTTGAGTTCCACGATCGCCGTTGAATTCCTTGCCGTCCACCAGCGTCCCCGGGCGTCGATCGGCTGGTCCTGGTCCTTGTCGCGCCATTTGCCCACCGGGTCGAAGGTCTCGAAGGCCATGCCGAGCGGATCGATCATCTGATGACACGAGAAACAGGCCGGATTGGCCCGATGCCGCGCCAGACGCTGCGGCACCGTCAGGTTCTTCCCCTCTTCTTTCTCTTCCTTGAGGACGTTGTCCACGTCCGGCGGCGGGGGCGGCGGCGGCGTCCCCAGGATGGTTTCCAGCACCCATTTGCCGCGATGGACCGGGCTGGTCCGCAGCGGCTGCGACGTGCCGGTCAGCACCTTCCCCATCGTCAGCACTCCGCCGCGGCGCTTGTCCGGGAACTTGACGCGATACCAGGGCGGCTGCGCGTTGCTCGGCGGTTTCTTGCCGGGAAGTTCTCGATCCCGTAGTGCTGCGCCAGCGGATAGCAGACGAACCCCCAGTCGGCATCGACGAATTCCAGGATGCTGCGGTCCTCGACCATGATCGCGTCCGCGAACAGCAGCAGCTCCTGCTTCATCAACTCGGCCAGGTTGTTCTGGAAATAGGACGGATACCTGTCCGCGTCCGGCGCGTTCCGGTCCAGCCTGTCCAGCTGCAGCCATTGACAGAGGAACCCCTCGAGCAGGCCGTCGGTGATCCGCCGGTCGTTCAGCATCCGGCGGACTTGCTGTTCGAGCACCTGCGGGTCCTGCAAGCGCCCTTGCTGGGCCGCCAGGAACAGTTCCCGATCCGGCAGGCTGCTCCAGAGGAAATACGAGAGCCGCGTGGCCAGTTCGTAGTCATCCAGGGGCGCACCGGAGCGGCATCCTTGTCGCTGGCCCTTCGCGCCGGCATCGCCCCACAGCACCACGAAACGCGGCGACACCAGGATGGCCTGCAGCGGCAAGCGGATCGAGGTCTCGAAGTCCTCGCCCTTCTCCTGCGCCAGGTCGAAGAGCCTGGCGTACTTCTCCACTTCTTCCGCCGTCACCGGCCGGCGGAAGGCCCGGGTGGCGAACTCCTTGAGAAAGGCCGGCACCGCTTGCCGTGGCGTCGTGATTCCTTTGGGGACGGCCCTTTCTGGACCTTCATCACATCCCGGTACAGGGGCCACTGGTACGACGAGCCCAGCTTGGGGTTGAGGGTGAACATGTCGTCGAGCAGCAGCTTGCCGCAGCGGAGGTATTTCTCCATCAGGAACGGCGGGATCGACAGGTTCTCGCCGATGGTGTCGAAGTCGCCGTCGCTGGTGTCCTGCGGCAGGGTGCGGGTGACGAAGGCACAGGGATGCTCGGGAGGCGGGATGATCGAGCTGATACAGGTTGACGCTGCCGTCCGGTTTCGGGTGTAGGCGACTTTTCTCGGCAGCGCATTCCCCTTGACAATGGCCAGATCGCGGAGCGAGTTCCTGTGTTCGCGGACGTTCAGCCGCGCGGGCGCAGGGGGCCGGGATCGGGTTGGCCGTCCAGCGTGTGTTTGGCGAAAACCGCTCGATCCAGGCGGTCACCCGCTCCCGTTCCTCGGCCGTCGGCTGCGGCCGGTCCGGCGGCGGCATCTGTCGTGACTTGAGCCGATCCCAGACGTGTTTCCACTGCGCGACATTCTTTCCGGCCATCGCTTCACTGGCGAGCGCCGCCAGATTCAGTCCCCCCGCGGTTTCTTGTCGCCATGACACGCCAGGCAGTATTTCTCCAGCAGCGGCTGAACTCGCGAGGGGAGAACGTCCGGAGCTTTTTCTCCGCAGGCGTGTCAGCCGCGGCAAGTCCGGCGCTGAGCCAGGCGGCGATCAGGCATCCCGCCAGGATTCGGCCGACAAACGTTGTCGGTTTCTTGCGTCCATCGTCCTACTTTCAAGGAAGTCCCACGGGAACGTCTCTATTTTAAGAGGATCGCCAGGAGAACGCCTCCTCGGACAGAGGCGATTCCGGGGACAGATTAGGCTCGCCAACATCGAGTCGGCGCGTTGACTTTCCCTCGGACGGCGATAGATCGTCCGCTGACTCGACTCGCGCGATCCAATGAGGAACCAATCCATGACCCATGCCTGGCACGACGTGACCCCGGGGAGCACTTGCCGGCCGAATTCACGGCGGTCATCGAGATCCCGATGGGGTCCAGCGTCAAGTACGAGCTGGACAAGGAGACCGGCATGCTCCGGCTGGACCGCATCCTGTATTCGGCGGTCTATTACCCCGCTAACTATGGCTTCATCCCGCAGACTCTGGCCGAGGACGACGACCCGCTCGACGTGCTGGTGCTGTGCCAGGAGCCGGTGGCGCCGCTGACCCTGGTCAAGGCCCGGGCCATCGGTCTGATGACGATGGTGGACAGCGGCAAGAAGGACCACAAGATTCTGGCCGTGGCCGTGGACGATCCGGAGTACAACGGCTTCCACGAGGCGGCCGAGTTGCCCGCCCACCGCCTGACCATGCTGCGCCGCTTCTTCCAGGACTACAAGACGCTGGAAGGCAAGGCGGTCGAGGTGGATGAACTCCAGCCGGCCGCGGCGGCCTTGCCGGTCATCGAGGGGCGCTGGCCCGCTACAGCGCTCAGCGGCGGCGCGGGTTCATCCACGGGAAGGTGAAACCTACCGCTGGAACGCCTTGAGAGATCGCTGAGGAAATGTATTAAACGCCAGCTTCTGGGCTTGCATTGCCCATCGTCTGGGGTAAGATGAGCAAGAGGAAGGGCAAGCCAACTACCAACGCGCTGATCCGGCTGTTGCAGAGTTGGTCAGGACTATCGTCGAGGAGAGGCGCGATGATTCGATAATCCTGATCGTCCCGAGTCCCGATTGCAGCTAACCACAGAAAGCGATAGTAAACAGGGATCAATGGGCTGACGCTGGTTTGAGATTGTTTGCCCGTTTGTACCGTGGTGCCACAGCGTTTATGGCGCTGCGGCATCTGGCGGTCGGATGACGGTACAGACCTACTTGACGAGCCGATTATGATTCAGTCGCTTGTCCGGCGGGAAGATGCCGAAAACGAGGACAAGCTCCAGGAACTAGCCGACTTTGCCAGGAGGCTCTGCCGGGAAACGAATCAGGAATGCGTAGCAGTAATCTGTAACGATACGATCCACTTTATCCGAGCACGCTGATGGATGGTCTGAACCAGTTCTTTGTGAGCCGTATTCTCGGCAGCACAATGAAGCATGCCAAGCGACCGTCGTTCGGTCCCTTGGGGTCACTGCATGCGCAGCATCAGACTCTCGCAAATCGTCCGAAGCGTGGAGAGCAGGTAACCTTTACGCCGCCGACTGACAGAATCATTGCAAGGGCCTTTGAGGAAACAAGGCAGGGCATGCCCATCGACCGCGTTCTGGCAGATCCTGAGCTGGCAGCCAAGTTCATCAGGCGATGCCATCAACTCGAAGTCCGAGCCCCTGCCACCGCTATCGTCTTGCGGCTGTTTCAATTCCGCAAGTCGCCGGGAAAGCTCGTCCGGATACCACGGGCAACAGTCAGAGAACCGCGGCGCGATTTCTCTCAGTACTTATTTGCTTCTGAAATGGCGAGTGCCCAGATCCGATACCGTTTCGGCGCCTCGGTTGACGACATCCTGGGTTACACCGAAATCGGTGGGGAGTTCGATAGACTGGCAGCTCAACTGATGCCGGGATTTGAGCCGTTAGACTATCGGCTAGCGGCGTTGCACGTGCGCAAGAGTCGTTACTGCAAAGCCGAAGAGGCTTCGCTGTTCGACACGATCAGCTCCGCTCGTGCCGAGAACACTCGGAGAGACTACGGCTCCCTGGATCGTCTCGACCTCCAAGAACTCGATCAGGTCAACGGCATCTTGGGCCTAGTAGAGGATGCACGTTTATCAAGGTTCTTGTACATCACTCAAGCTAGTAGCGTGTCGCAATCTGTGCTCCCGTTCACAAGAAAAGAGACGTTCGCGGCCCTGGCCAATTCGTTTTGGTCGCCGTCGCTTTCGTCCATTCATCTCGTTGTTTACGGCATAAGGGACGGATACGATAACATCTCGCAGTCCATCTGGGCCAAGAAGCTCATCCATGACAAAATGCCCATCTTCAACTGGCCCATCCATCTCGCGGCCTAGCTCTGTGCGGCATGATCCGCACATCCGGCATTCTCCGCATTCTTCCAACCTCCTTCCACACTTCCCGGTATAGCTCTCCCCAGCCCGCATCCGTTAGAATGTTAATGTCCCCAGCCGCTGACAGCGGCCCGTCCCCTGTCCGGCGCGGGCCGGGAGCGTCGTTTCATGGACAACCAGAACGCCCGGGCACTGACCGCACAACTTGCCGACGATTTCGGCTGGCTGGAGCAGCATTGCCGGAGCCGGTCCGACCAGGAACGGGCAGCCGGCCAGTGCGGCTGGCGGCCGCGCTGGTCCGCAACTGCGTCGGGCCGTACCTGGATGACGAACCGCCGACGCCGCTGCACGTCGCCGTCGTCGGCGGAGCGGGAGCGGGGAAGAGCACGCTCGCCAATCTTCTCAGCGGCGCCCCGGCGGCCGAGGCCAATCCACAGGCCGGGTTCACTCGCCACCCGATCGCCTACACCAACGCCCAGTCCGCCGTCAGCTGGTCCGGCCATCCCGGTTTCCTCGGTCCACTGCAACGTCTCTCGCAGCCCGGCCCTTCAAGCCGGGACGAGGACGTTTACCAGGTCCGCCGCGTTCAGACCGATTCGACCAACCTCGACCTCCTCAAGATTTCGTCGTCTGGGACTGTCCGGACATGACCACGTGGGCGGCGACGGGCTATATCCCGCGCCTCATCGAAGCGGCCGCCCTTGCCGATGTGCTCGTTTATGCGGCCTCCGACGAGCGCTACAATGATGAGATGCCGACGCAGTTCCTCTCCCTGTTGGTCCACACGGGCAAGCCGGTTATCGTCTGCCTGATGAAGATGCGCAAGCCGACGCCGACGCGCTGGTCTCTCATTTCCAGAAGGAGTTGCGTCTCACCTGCCCGGCGGTGTGGTAAGCATCCTGCCATCCCCTACCTGCCGCCGGCGGAGCTCGCCGATCCAGCACGGTCGGCGTCGAAGTACCGCATTCCCTTGCTCAACCAGGTCTCGGTTCTCGGCTCGCCTCCCGCGGCGGGCCGGCGGCGCAGCGTGGTGGGGGCGATCAACTACCTGGTGCGGAACCTCGACAGCCTCCTCGCCGCCGCCAAGAATGACGTTGCGGCCTTGCAGCGCTGGCAGCAGGTTGTCGAGGAGGGACGCGGGAATTCGAGGGCCGGTATCTTCGTGAGTATCTCTCCAGCGAGAAGTTCCGCGGCTTCGACGAGGCGCTGGTGCGGTTGCTCCAGCTCCTTGAGTTCCCCGGCTTCGGCAAGGTATTCACCGCAGCAATGCAGCTGATGATGGCGCCGGTTCGCCTTCTCGGCAACCTCGTTAACAAGGCGGTCAACCGGGCAGAGGGCCCTAGCCGGCCGGAGCAGCCGGTGCTCGAAGAAGCGTTGACCGGCTGGATCGACCAGCTCCGCAAGGAGTCGGCCCGCTATGCGCAGATCCATCCCCTTTGGGCGTACATCGCCAAGGGATTTCACAGCATGGGCCTGGCGGAGCAGATCCGCGAGCAGTTCGCACAAGACCTGCGGACGTTTCAGTCATCCCTCTCCGATGAGGTGGACCGCACGGCTCGCGCGATTTACGAGGAGCTGGAAAAGCGGCCCGTCCTGCTCAACTCGCTGCGCAGTGGGAAGCTGGCACTGGAAGTTGCTGCGGTGACCGGAACCGTGGTGACACTGGGAATCCACAGTCCTGGGTCAACCTCGCCCTGGTGCCGCTGGTTACGACGGTGACGCATCAATTGGTGGAAATGCTCGGCACGCAATTCGTGGACACCCAGCGTGAACAGACCCGGCAGCGCCAGTTGGGGCTGATGAGAAAACATCTCTCCCAGCCGCTGGCCGACTGGATCGCTAAATGGCCCGCGACCGGCGGCTCCGCGTTCGAGCGCCTGCAACTGGCGCTGAAGCGGATACCGGAAGGCGTTCGGCATCTGAATGAGATGACCCAAAGACGGTTGGCAGGGGGGAGCGGGTAATCGTTTGTTGACCCATCGGTTGCCTGGTTCCTGTCGGCAAGGGTGGCCGGGGCTGAGGTACTCCGAAGCCCCGGACGCGGCCGGGACTCAGTACTCAGCCCCGGCCACATCAAAGTCGGAAAGGAACCGGAACCTGAACGCCCATGACCCGTCTCGGACGGGCGTGGAGACTGCATCGTAATGTCCGACACAACGCCGCTTCTGCGAACGCTCGCTCCCGCCTTGCGGGGGCTGGAGCGGCGTCTGCGCGGTTGGCTCGACGGACCGCATCGGCCTCCGCTGTCCACCATCACGCGGGCGGCGCTGGAGGGCATGGCCGACGACCTGCGCCGGCAGGCCGATGCGCTCGACATGGACCGGCCGTTGCTCGTCATCATGCTCATGGGCGGCACCGGCGTCGGCAAATCGACGCTGCTCAACGCCCTGGCCGGCGGGGCAGCATCGCCCAGGCGTCGTTCACCCGGCCGACCACGCGCGATCCGGTCGTCTACTATCACGATTCGATTCGCACCGATCGGCTCGACCCGGCACTGCGCCACTGCCGGCTGGCGCCGCACGATCGGCCGGAGCTGGAACACAAGAGTCATCGTCGATACGCCCGACCTCGACAGCAACGACCTCGCCAACCGCGACAAGCTGATCCGCCTCTTGCCCGTCGCCGACATTGTCCTCTACGTCGGCTCGCAGGAAAAGTACCACGATCAGATCGGCTGGGAGTTGTTCCTGGAGCACCGCAAGCGCCGGGCCTTCGCCTTTGTCCTCAACAAATGGGACCGCTGCGTTCACGCCGGCGCCGCCGGACTGCGGCCTGACGAGGACCTGCTGCGCGACCTGCAAGGCAGGGTTTCCAGAACCCGATGCTGTTCCGCACGTGCGCCCAGCTCTGGGTCGATCGAGCGAAGGCCGAGAAGGCGAGGCGCGGAGGACGATGCTGCGTGGCGCTGCCCGAGCCGCCCGAGGGCGAGCAGTTTCGCGACCTCGTCAACTGGCTGGAAGCGGGCCTGACGCGGCTGGAGATCGAGGCGATCAAGGCCGCGGCGTCAGCCAGATGTTGGTCCACCTCGAAGTAGCGCTCACGGAAGCCAGTCCGCCCGACCTGAGCGAAATCGCGGGCCGCACGCGGCCGCCTGGGACAAGCCGCTCGCGGAGGAGTCGGCGACAACGACCGACGTGCTGCTCCAAGCGCTGGACCCGTACCAGCGCGAGATCGAGCATCATTTCGCGCTGGAAGGACAGAGGCGGTTCCGCGGCATCATGGCCAGTTACCTCGGCCTGTTCACGAAGTTCCGCTACATCGGCAGCAGCCTCCGCGACCGGATTCCGTTCATCCCGAAGCGGCCGCGGCGAGAGCGTCGCGCCGCGCTGGGACCTATCGATGTTCACGTTATGTGTGCAGCGACGTGGCCGGCAATCGCATGCTGGACTCGCGCGGCAAGGCGCTGGCGAACCGCCTGCTCGTCGAGGCGGACGGGCACGGCTTTCCCGTCGGCATCCTCAACGAACCGGTCGAAGCCGTCGCCCGCATCGACTGGCGGCAGCGGTACGCCCAGCTCCTCAGCGAAGTGCTTCAGGACGTCGAACGCCAGTGGAGCGAGCCGACCGGCACCCGCAGGATCGTGCAGGGAATCCTCGTGTTCGTGTCGGCCTGGCTGCCCCTGGCCGCGTTCCTGGGAGCGATCGGCGTGCTGTTGTGGCAGTACTTCGACCCTATGACGCAAAGACGACATGTCGCTCGGCACGTTCCTCTCCGGGCTTTGTGTTGCTGGGCGTGCTGGTGATGCTTCACCTGCTGATCGCGCTGCTGCTGCCGATGCGTTGGCCGGCCATCCGCGATGAGTTCAAGCAGCGTTGGGCGACCGTTTGCACAAGGAGCTGGAACGACCTACGGCAACGTTCCCGCCGAGATAGCCGAGGCCGTCGAGGAGGAGCGGAAGGACATCGAAAGGATCATCGAGGAGACGCAGGAGGTGGCCTCCTGGCTGCAACAGCGCGAACAGGCGGCGAGGATCACGGGGTTATACGGGAAATGAACTCACCACAAAGACACGAAGGACACAAAGGAAGACGAAGAAGAAAGACCGCTTCTCGTTTGTGTTCCAGCCTTTCTTTTTCTTACTTTGTGTCCTTTGTGCCTTTGTGGTGAATGTGTGGGAGTGGTAATGGCCGACGGCAAATGGATCGACGGTTTACGGCCGAATCTTGAGCCGGACGAAGCGGCGCGGCGGGTCCTCACTGCCCGGCTCGCCGTGGTGCGCGACTACCTGACGCGGGCGCTGAACCAGTCCGAGAATGCCGAAAACGTCCATCAGCTGCGCGTCGGCACTCGTCGAGCCGACGCCGCGCTGAAGATCTTCCGCGCCTGTCTCCCCGAGCCTACGTTTAACAAAGCGAGAAAACGATTGCGCGGACTGCCGCGCCGCCGGTGAGGCCCGCGATTGGGATGTGTTCGCTCTCGAACTGAGCGCGGCGGCAGAATCGGCCGGCGAAAGAGAATGCCGGTCTGGATCACTTGTTCGGTCACGCCCTGGCCCGCCGTGCCGCCGCTCAGACGCACCTCGCAGCCGTCGGACACCACGAATGCCGGCATTTTGAAATGTTTGTCAAGGAAACCCTTCGCGCGGTGCGTCCTGCCGACGACCCCGCCCACCCGACGACGCTTCTCACCCTGGCACGGCCGACTCTCTGCGGATCTGCGCCGACCTGTGCTGTGCTGCCTCCGCCGACTTCGCCGACTACGAATTGCTGCACCAGGTCCGGATTGTCGGGAAACGGCTGCGCTATGCGATGGAAGTCTTCGCCGACTGCTTCAGTCTGCCGTTCAAGGAACAACTGTATCCGCGCGTCGAGAACATGCAGGAGATTCTCGGTCGGGCCAACGACAGCCACGTCGCCACGGGACGATTGACTGAACTCCGTCACGCCTTGAAAACGGCATGGCCAGGCGAATGGGAACGCCTGCGGCTCGGCGTCGAGGGATTGCTACGCTCTCACCGCAGCCGTCTGCCACGCGAAAAACGGCGGTTCCTCGCCTGGTGGCAGTTATGGCAGGCAGAGGGGAAGGCGTTTTTCGATAACCTCATCGGGCAGGATTGGCTTGTCGATGGCAGCGATGCAGGTACGTCGGGTTGAACCAGCAAATACTACCGCGCTACGCAGCGTGAAAGCGGCTGGATTCCCCCCTCTCCCCGGTACTCCGGGGAGAGGGGTCGGGGGTGAGGGGAGGAGCCAGACGCTGTTCTGCCGCTCCTCCCCTCACCCCCGACCCCTCTCCCCGGAGTACCGGGGAGAGGGGAGTAGCGCGGCGGTACTAATTCTTCCGCATATCAGGACAGCGCCGAAGTCAGCACGTTCCCCGCCACTTCCACGCTGCTCGGTCCGTGATTGTGCAAGATACTCGCCGCTTCGTCCTGCCGGTCTTTCGATTGGACGACCACGATCGTTCGACCCAACCGGAACTCCGCTGCATAGCCCGCTGCGCATCCTTTTCCTTCAGACCCATGGCCACGAAGGGGCCCGCGAACGTCCCGAGTGCTGCTCCGGCCGCCGCTCCACCGAGACTCCCCAGCAATAAACCGCCGAGCAAGACGGGACCGAAGCCGGGAATCGTTGCGACAGCGATCATCCCCGCAAAGGCCCCGAGCACACCGCCGGTCACTGCCCCGGTGCTGGCTCCGTGGGCCGCGCGTTCCTCGAGTTGCTCCGTCGCGGTGTCCGCCTCGTGGAGATGCTCGCCAGGGCTAGCGAGTCCAATCTCGCTCTTCAGGAAGCCGGCGTGCAGCAATGCGTCGATGGCCGAATCGGCCATCCCGCGATTGGCGAAGATGGCGACTACGGGAAGATGACTGGAGTTGTCCATGATGTTCTCCTGGAATAGTTCCGAGAGGGGCCCCCGGAACGAGGACCTATCTCCTCACTGTTCCGGTTCGGAGACGGACTCGCCCGGGGACACTGTGACGGTCAATGTTCGAGCGCCACTCGATATTAACGAGCAACTCTCGTGCCACGTCGCTCCCCAAGTCGAGACTGATGTCGCGGTCACCCAGGATTACATCAGCTTCTGTGCCGCTGCGTCGAGCAACCCCTCCAGCACCAGCACAAGCTGCACGCGGCGCTCGATCTGCTCGTCCGCTTCCAGGCAGCGCTCCAGCAAATTCATCAGCACTTCGGAGTTTGTGCGTGACGCCAGCCCGGCCAGCGCGGGACGGTCGTCGGGTGTGCTCCGCCGCGGCTCTCCCCCCTGACTCACCGCCAACGCATCCGTAATAAAGTCGATCAGCATCCGCAGCAGCAATTGCGCCCGGGTGCGTTGACCGGCCGTCTCTTTGCCGGCACCTTCCGCGAACTCGTACCATTCCTTGGCGATTGCCACCGAATCGAAGCGCGGTAGTGAGAACGCATCGAGCAAATGTCGTCGAAAGTCCAGCAGAGCGGGGTCGGCGAGGGCCAGCGCGAACCCCGGACTGCCGCCGCTCAGACTGACCAGCCGTTGTCGCAGCGCTGCATCGTCCACCCCGTTCTCGGCCAGCAGTCCTTCCACGGCCGGCGGCGCCAGGGGTGCGAAGCGGATCACCTGGCAACGAGAAACAATGGTCGGCAACTGGCGGTCGGGCGTGCTGCCGATGAGGATCAGGACGGCACGCGGCGGCGGCTCCTCCAGCGTCTTGAGGAAGCAGTTCGCCGACTCCTGGTTGAGGTCGTCGGCGGCGTCGAGCAGCACGACCTTGCCGCGGCCGCGCGCCGATTTGAGAGAAAACGCCTCGCATAATCCGCGCATCAACTTGATGGGAAATTCGTGCAATTCCTCTGGACGGACGGCACGAAAGAAGTCGGGATGTGTACCCGCCTCAATCTGGATGCAAGCGGGGCAACGATCGCAGGCGTTCAGTGGGGATTTGGCGAGTTCGCTCGGTGCGGATTCGCAGAGCAGAGACTTGGCCAGTTCGACCGCGAAGAGGCATTTACCGATCCCGCTCGGACCGGTGAAGAGATAAGCGTGGGCCAGCCGGCCGCGATGCACGGCACGGCGGAACGACTCGACCAGGGCGTCATGCCCGCGAACTCGTTGCCAGGACATTCGTGACCTCGCGCCAGATCGCCTCATGCACCGTTTCAACCGCAGTCGCTCGCGTCGATCAGATGGATTCGCTCGGGACGGCGCCGCGCCTCGGCCGTAAAACCGGCACGTACGCGCTGCTGAAATTCGCGTCCCCGGCTCTCCATTCGATCAGCCGGCCGTCCGCGCCGCGTCTCCGCTGCTTCGACGCACAGGTCGAGGACCAGCGTCAGGTCCGGTTCCAATCCGCCCGTCGAGAGCCTGCCCGCCTGCCAGAGCTGCTCAACGTCGAGACCGACTCCGTAACCCTGATAGACGACATTCGCCAGCAAGAAGCGATCGCTCACAACAATGGACCCGGCGTCGAGCGCCGGCCGGATGACTTGGTGCACGAGCTGAGCGCGACTCGCCATGAACAGCAGCGCTTCACAAGCCGGGGCGATGTCGCCGCGATGGTGCAGCAGCAGTTCGCGGAGCTTCGCACCAAGTGCCGTCCCTCCGGGATCGACGCAGGTGACGACGTCATGCCCCGCGGCGCGGAGACGGTCTGCGAGCAAGCGGCACTGGGTCGATTTCCCGGTGCCGTCGAGGCCGTCCAGCACGATGAACGCGGCGCGGGACATAACATTTTCCTGCCGTTTAGCCGCGAGCTTCTGCGAGCGCTGAACCCAGCGCTCGCAGAAGCTCGCGGCTAAACGGTCACCATTTCATCCGCATGATAACTGGAGCGCACGAACGGTCCCGCCACCACCTTGGCGAAACCCATCGTCCTGGCCAACCCGGCAAGGTGGTCGAATTCCTGCGGCGGCACGTACCGGGCCACGGGGATGTGCTTCAGCGTCGGCGCGAGATACTGGCCCAGCGTCAACGTGTCGCAGTGGGCGCCGCGGAGATCGGCCAGCACCTCGAACAGTTCCTCGGTCGTTTCACCCAGCCCGAGCATGAGGCCGCTCTTGGTCACCGTTCGCGGATAGCGGCGTTTGACGTGAGTCAGCACGTCGAGGCTGCGCTGATAGCCCGCTCGGCCGCGCACCTTCTTGTACAGGCGCGGCACTGTTTCCATGTTGTGGTTGAAGACTTCCGGCGCCGCCGACATGACCGTATCCACGGCGGCCAAATCGCCGAGGAAATCGGGCGTCAATACCTCGACGACCGCACCGGTACGAGCGCGCACGGCCTGGACGCAGCGGCGGAAGTGATCGGCGCCGCCATCGGGCAGGTCGTCGCGCGTCACCGAGGTGATGACGACATGCTTCAGTCCGAGCCGATGAGCCGCCTCGGCGACGCGGGCCGGTTCGTCGTCTTCCAGGGCGAGCGGCTCACCCTTCGGCACCGAGCAGAAACCGCAGGGCCGCGTGCAGACGTTGCCGAGGATCATGAACGTGGCGGTACGGCGCGACCAGCACTCCGGCTGATTCGGACAGCGGGCGTTCTCGCACACGGTTTCGAGGCGCAACTCGTCGAGCAAGTGCTGCGTGAAGAAGTTGCCGTTGCCCTGCGGCAGCTTGCGCTTCAGCCACGAGGGCAGTCGCCGCGCGGCAGGCTGACCGTCAACCGTCGGAAGTGCGAGCATCAACAGCGTCCTCAGTCGGGACAAGGAAGTCTCCATTCAGTGTATCGACGCTCCGGCGCGGCGGACAAGCCGGGTTCATCGCTGAGGGTCCGCGCAAGAGTAAGTGGTGGATTTTCTGTAGGACGGATTTGCAATCCGTCCGGCCCGCTCGGACGGATTGCAAATCCGTCCTACAGAAAATGATCGGGTTATTATTGAGCGGTTCTTAATCCGACAAGACTGGAGCATAGGGAACGAAATGGCGGTTACAACTGGTTCTCCGCCATCTCCAGCGCCCTTAGCAGCCCCCTGGCCTTGTTCATCGTCTCCTCCCACTCGCTGTGCGGATCGCTGTCGGCGACGATGCCGGCGCCGGCCTGAAGGTACGCCGTCTGGCCCTTCAGCACCATCGTCCGCAGGGCGATGCACGTATCCATGTTGCCGCTGAAATCGACGTAGCCAACCGCGCCGCCGTAGGGACCGCGACGGTGCGGTTCCAGTTCGTCGATGATCTCCATCGCCCGCACCTTCGGCGCTCCGCTCAGCGTTCCGGCTGGCAGGCACGACCGCAGCGCGTCGAACGCCGTCTTGCCCGGCTGCAAACGTCCGGTCACCGTGCTGCACAGGTGCATGACATGACTGTAGCGCTCGACTGTCAGCACGTCGCTGAGCTGTACGGTGCCGAAACGGGAGACGCGGCCCACGTCGTTTCGGCCGAGATCCACCAGCATGATGTGTTCGGCCCGCTCCTTCGGATCGGCGAGCAACTCGGCGGCGAGGCGTTCGTCCTCCGCCTCCGTTTTGCCGCGGCGGCGCGTGCCGGCCAGGGGGCGCGTCGTGATGAAGTCGCCCTCGACGCGCACCATGATTTCCGGCGAGGAGCCGACGAGGCACAACGGCCCCGCCTTGAGATAGAACAGAAACGGGCTGGGGTTGACAACCCGCAGCGTCCGATAGATATCGAACGGCCTGGCCCGCGTTTCCGTCTGCAACCGCTGGCTGAGAACGACCTGAAAGATGTCGCCGGCCTTGATGTATTCCTTACACTGGACCACGGCGGCCTCGAACGCCGCCGGCTCGAAGTTGGACCGGAACGGCTGCGTCGCCTCCCCGATCGGTTGGATGTCGGTCAGTTGCAGATCCGCGACACCCTGGTGCAGCCGCTCGACTAGCCGATCGACACGGCCGCAAGCCGTCTGGTAGCTGCGCAGCAGTTCGTCCTTGCTGACTTCTGACTCCTGACCCTTGATTCCTGGTATGTGGGCATGGGCGACGGCCGCGATGGTCTTGGTGATGTGGTCGAAGATGACCATGCGATCGTAAAATGCAAAACAGAGGTCGGGCAGGCCGCGGTCGTCTGTCGGCGGGTTCGGCAAGCGCTCGACGTAGCGCACCGAGTCGTAGGCCGCATAGCCGACGGCGCCCCCGCAGAAGCGCGGCAGACCCGGCAGGTGCGGGGCACGAAAGGCGGCCAGTCTTTCTTCCAACAGGCGCAGCGGGTCGGGGTGATCTAGCTCGGTTAGCCCGCCGGGACCGGATGCCGAGGGCGCCGTCTGGATCTGAACGCGGCGGCCGAAAGCCTGGTAGCGCAGGAACGGACCGGAACCGAGGAAGCTATAACGTGCCAGACGTTCGCCGCCGATGACGCTCTCGAAGAGGAAGGCCCAATCGCCTTCCTGAATCTTGCAGAACGCGGTGACGGGTGTTAGCGTATCGCCAATAAGCTGGCGGTAGACGGGGACGACGCTGTGTCCCTGCGCGAGTGCGACAAACTCCTCGAACGTCGGTCGATAACTCATAAGCTGCCTCAAGAATCAGCACGAAGGATGGATCGAGATGGTTCGGATTCATCCTGCATCCTTCCGGAAGTGTAGGGGGCGGAATGGGGCCGGAACAGAGCAAGCAGAAGACGGCTGCCCTGCCCCGCGTGTGGCGTGGAAAACGAGCGTGACGCACCGCGCTGCTCGGCGTGTGGCATCCTGATCTCGAAGAAGCGGCGGCGGCGCGGCGTGGCGGCGGAGAGCGACACGCCGTTCACGATCGCCACGATCCACAACCGACCCGCGCTGCGCGCCTATCACCTCGCCATCGCCAGCGTCGTACCCGGCGTCGGACTGTTCCTCGGCCCTCTCGCCTTGGTCCTCGGCCTGATCGCCCGGCGCACGCGGCAAGCGCAATTCACACTTCACCGCCACCGGCCCCGTCATGGCCGCCATCATCCTCGGCGTGCTCACGACCGTCACGAACTGGGTCGGGTTCGTCCTGATGTATCAGGGACTGCACTCGGCGGGATGGTTCTGAGGATCCGCGCAACTACCTGGTTAAATTCTGTAGGACGGATTTCCAATCCGTCCGCGCGGGCTGGACGGATTGGAAATCCGTCCTACAGAAATTGCACCCCAATTCATTTTTCGCGGCCCTTAACGGCGACTCACGGCACCACGATTCTGCGAAGCACCGCCCAACGGGGGAGTGGGCAACGCTGCCGGATACAACCGCTCCTGCGTCTGAAGACAGACGCGCGCGGCGACGGCGACCTTCAGCAGATGGATGCCGCCGCGGAACACGAAGATCCCGCAGATCGCCATCGGCCACGCTTCGAGGATACGCGGCTGATAGCGATCGCACATTTCATAGGCGACGTAGATCAGCAACAGACCGATGCCGACGATCAACCAGCCCGCCAGTTCACGGATCCAGTAGCGCATTATTTCTCCTTGCTCCGTTGGGCGCGCAACGCGCCCAGGTCAACCAGCGATTGGCGCGGCTCTGTTCGCGCCGCGTCTCGCGCCAGAGCTGCTCTTGCAGAAACATGCGGCTCTCGGTGTCGCTGGCCCGGCACTGTTTCGCATAACTCAGACCGGCGCGAAACAGCAGCAAGGGCAGGCCGAACAGATACAGCAATTTCAGCGCCGCCGCGAGAACCAGCTCGAAATCATAGCGCCGCGGCTGCTCGGCCATCGTCCATTGCCAGAGTAGGGCCGCCCCGCTGATCCACAGCGGCACTGCCAGGAACAGCAGGCCGAACTCTTTCGCCGTCAGCGTCTCCGGCGAACGACGTTGCGGCTCCTCTCGCAAACGCTGGCGCTCGCCGAAACCCAGGCCGCCATAGGGCCGCATCCGTGGGTCGAGGGGGAAGACGTGCCGCACGAACCCCAGGTAGCGATAATAACTCGCCGCGTAAATGAGGAAGTGCGGCTACAAATACCAACCGAACCAAGAACAGGCACATGATCCTATTACCAATTGCTAGCCGGCGCCTTCCTCATTTACGCGGCGAGTTATTATCGCTACCTGGGGTTCGTGCGGCACGTCTTCCCCCTCGACCCACGGATGCGGCCCTATGGCGGCCTGGGTTTCGGCGATAGCCAGCGTTTGGCGTCAGGAGCTGAGAAGGGGTTCAGAGGAAGCTGAAAATAAAGGGTTCGGCTGCTGCTGTCCCGGGATGGCTGCTGCGCACCAGGGGGGCAGCCGTAAACAGGGGATGCGTCATGGCCGAGCAGCTGTGGCGAACCGATTCCAGCCGTCTCTGGGCGGCGGTTAAATTGCTGTATCTGTTCGGCCTGCCCTTGCTGCTGTTTCGCGCCGGTCTGAGTCTATGAAAAACAGTGCCGTGGAAAGGGACACCGAGAGCCGGATGTTTCTGCAAGATCAACTCTGGCGGGAGACGCGGCGGGAACAGGGCCGCGCCAATCGCTGGATGACCTGGGCCCGTCTCGGGCCGCGCAGGAAGGAGAAACAATGCGCTACTGGACCCGTGAAATCGCGGGCTGGCTGCTCGTCGGCGTGGGCCTGTTGCTGATCTAGCTCGCGTATGACATGTGCGACACAACCGGCCGCGCATCCTGGAAGCGTGGCCGATGGCGATGTGCGGGATCTTCGTGTTCCGCGGCGGCATCCATCTGCTGAAGGTCGCCGTCGCCGCGCGGGTCTGCTTCAGACGCAGGAGCGATTATATCCGGCAGCGTGCCCACTCCCCCGTTGGGCGGTCTTCGTAGAATCGTGGTGCCGTGAGTCGCCGTTAAGGGCCGCGAAAAATGAATTGGGGTGCAATTTCTGTAGGACGGATTTCCAATCCGTCCAGCGAGCCGGACGGATTGAAAATCCGTCCTACTGAATCGAACACCTAGCTTGGGGGGATCCTCACAACCATCCCACCGAGTGCAGTCCCTGATACATCAGGATGAACCCGAACCAGTTCGTGACGGACGGAGCACGCCGACGACGACGGCCGCCAGACGGGTCCCCTGGCGGTAAAGTGCGAATGCGTTGCCGCGGGGCCGGGCGCCAGGCCGAGGACCAAGCGGCCGGGCCGAGGAACAGCCGACGCCGGGAATGATGCTGGTGACCGCGAGGCGATAGGAGCGCAGGGCGGGCCGGTTGTGGATCGCGGCGACCGTGAAGGGCGTGTCGCTCTCCGCCGCCACCCCCGGCGGCGCGGCTTCTTCGAGCAGGACGCCACACGCCTAGCACCTCGGGCTCATCGCTCGTTCTCCACCCCACACGCCGCACAGCGCGCCTTCTTCCGGATGCTCTTTTCCGGGCGCATGTGGCCCCCTAGACATCCGGAAGGTGCAGGATGAATCCGAACCATCTCGGTCTCACCTTCGTCGCTGCATTCTTGAGTCACCTTATGCGTTATCGTCCGTCGTTCGAGGAGTTCGCGCACTCGCGCAGGGACACAGCGTCGTGCCGGTTTATCGCCAGCTCATCGGTGATACGCTGACGCCCGTCACCGCGTTCTGCAAGATCCAGGAAGGCGAATGGTCGTTCCTCTTCGAGAGCGTCATCGGCGGCGAACGCCTGGGCCGGTATAGCTTCCTCGGCTCCGGGCCGTTCTTGCGTTTCCAGGCTTCGGCGCCGCGTGCGGATCCAGACGCGCCGCCCTCGGCAGCCGGCCCGGCGGGTAAACGAGCTAGAGCACCCCGACCCGCTGCGCTGCTCGAAGAAAGACTGGCCGCCTATCGTGCCCCGCAGTTGCCGGGTTGCCGCGTTTCTGCGGCGGAGCTGTCGGCTATGCCGGCTACGACACCATTCGTTACGTCGAACACCTGCCCAACCCGCCGCCGGACGATCGCGAGTTGCCCGATCTCTGTTTCGCCTTCTACGATCGCATGGTCATCTTCGACCACATCACCAAGACGATCGCCGTGGTCGCCCATGCCCACGTACCAGGATCCAGGGTCAGGAGTCGAAGTCAGCAAGGACGACTGCTGCGCAGCTACCAGACAGCTTGCGGCGCGTCGATCGGCTGGTCGAACGGCTGCAACAGGGGGTGGCCGATCTGCAATTGACCGACATCGCGCCGTCGGCGAGGCGACGCCTGCCGTATCCGATCGAATTTCGAGCCGGCCGCGTACGAGGCGGCGGTCGAGAAATGCAAGGAATACATCAAGGCCGGCGATATCTTCCAGGTCGTGCTCAGCCAGCGGCTGCAGACGGAAACGCGGGCCCGGCCATTCGACATCTATCGGACGCTGCGCGTCGTCAACCCAGCCCCTTTATGTTCTATCTCAAGCCGGGCCGCTGTGCCTGGTCGGTGCGTCGCCGGAGATCATGGTGCCGCGTCGAGGGCGAATGACGATCCGCCCGCTGGCCGGCACCCGCCGGCGCGGCAAGACGGAGGAGGAAGACGAACGCCTGGCCGCCGAGTTGCTCGCCGATCCGAAGGAGCGAGCCGAACACATCATGCTGGTCGACCTGGGCCGCAACGACGTCGGCCGGGTCGCTCGCTATGGCACCGTGCAGCTGAGCGACGTGATGACCGTCGAGCGTTACAGCCACGTCATGCACCTTTCCAGCACGGTGACGGGCCGTTTGCAGCCGGGCAAGACGGCCTTCGATGCCCTGCGGGCCTGTCTGCCGGCCGGTACGCTGAGCGGAGCGCCGAAGGTGCGGGCGATGGAGATCATCGACGAACTGGAGCCGCACCGTCGCGGCCCTTACGGCGGCGCGGTCGGCTACGTCGATTTCAGCGGCAACATGGATACTTGCATCGCCCTGCGGACGATGGTGCTGAAGGGCCAGACAGCCTATTTTCAGGCCGGCGCCGGCATCGTCGCCGACAGCGTGCCGCACACGAGTGCGAGGAGACGATGAACAAGGCGATGGGGCTGCTGCGGGCGCTGGAGATGGCGGAGAACCAGTTGTAACCGCCATTTCGTTCCCTATGCTCCAGTCTTGTCGGATGAGGAACCGCTGAATAATAACCCGATCATTTTCTGTAGGACGGATTTGCAATCCGTCCGAGCGGGCCGGACGGATTGCAAATCCGTCCTACAGAAAATCCACCACTTACTCTTGCGCGGACCCTCAGCGATGAACCGGCTTGTCCGCCGCGCCGGAGCGTCGATACACTGAATGGAGACTTCCTTGTCCCGACTGAGGACGCTTTGATGCTCGCACTTCCGACGGTTGAAACGCCCAGCCGCCGCGCGGCGACTGCCCTCGTGGCTGAAGCGCAAACTGCCGCAGGGCAACGGCAACTTCTACACGCAGCACCTGCTCGACGAGCTGCGCCTCGAAACCGTGTGCGAGAACGCCCGCTGTCCGAATCGGCCGGAGTGCTGGTCGCGCCGCACCGCCACGTTCATGATCCTCGGCAACGTCTGCACGCGGCCCTGCGGTTTCTGCTCGGTGCCGAAGGGCGAGCCGCTCGCCCTGGAGGACGACGAACCGGCCCGCGTCGCCGAGGCGGCCCATCGGCTCGGACTGAAGCACGTCGTCATCACTTCGGTGACGCGCGACGATCTGCCCGACGGCGGCGCCGATCATTTCCGCCGCTGCGTCCTGGCCGTGCGCGAACGGACCGGGGCCGCCGTCGAGGTGTTGACGCCCGATTTTCTCGGCGACCTGGCCGCCGTCGATACGGTGATGTCGGCGGCGCCGGAAGTCTTCAACCACAACATGGAGACGGTGCCGCGCCTGTACAAGAAGGTGCGCGGCCGGGCCGGCTACCAGCGCAGCCTCGACTTGCTGGCCCACGTCAAACGCCGCTATCCGCGAACGGTGACCAAGAGCGGCCTGATGCTCGGGCTGGGCGAAACCATCGAGGAACTGTTCGACGTGCTGGCCGATCTGCGCGGCGCCGATTGCGACACGCTGACGCTGGGCCAGTATCTGCGCCGACGCTGAAGCACATTCCCGTCGCCCGTTACGTGCCGCCGCGAGGAGTTCGACCGCCTCGCCGGGCTGGCCCGGACAATGGGTTTCGCCAAGGTGGTGGCGGGCCGTTCGTGCGCTCCAGCTATCATGCGGATGAAATGGTGACGTGTAGCCGCGAGCTTCTGCGAGCGCTGAGTATCACGCTGCAGAAGCTCGCGCTAAACGGCAGGAAAATCTTATGCCCCGCGCCGCGTTCATCGTGCTGGACGGTCTCGACGGCACCGGGAAATCGACCCAGTGCCGGCTGCTCGCGGACCGCCTCCGCGCCGCGGGGCATGACGTCGTCACCTGCGTCGATCCCGGCGGCACGGCCCTGGGCGAGCAAGCTCCGCGAACTGCTCCTGCACCATCGCGGCGACATGGCTCCGGCTTGCGAGGCGCTGCTGTTCATGGCGAGCCGCGCCAGCTCGTGTCCCGAGTCATCCGGCCGGCGCTCGACGCCGGGACAGGTCGTGGTCTGCGACCGTTTCCTGCTGGCCAATGTCGTCTATCAGGGATACGCGGGCGGTCTCGACGCGGACACTCTGGCAGGTCGGGCCGGCTCTCCACCGGCGGCCTCGAACCGGACCTGACGTTGGTTCTCGATCTGCCCGTCGAGCAGCGGAGCGCGGCGCGGCCGGCCGGCGGATCGCATGGAGAGCCGGGGCCGCGAATACCACCAGCGCGTGCGGCCGGTTTTCCTGGCCGAGGCGCGGCGCCGGCCCGAGCGCATCCATCTGTCGACGCGAGCGCTGCGGTCGAGGCGGTGCATGAGGCGATCGTCCGGCCGTGCAGCGTCGGAGGCGACCGATGTCCTGGCAACGGGTTCGCGGGCATGACGCTCAGGTCGAGGCGTTTCGCCGTGCCGTGCAGCGCGGCCGGCTGGCGCACGCCTATCTCTTCACCGGCCCGGGCGGGGTCGGCAAGCGGCTGTTCGCCATCGAACTGGCCAAGGCGCTGCTCTGCGAAGCCGCACCGTGCCGAACTCGCCAAATCCTCGCTGAACGCGTGCGATCGGTGCCCCGCCTGCATCCAGATCGAGGCCGGTACGCATCCCGACTTCTTCCGTGCCGTCCGGCCCGAGGACAAGCACGAATTTCCCATCGAGCTGATGCGCGAGCTGTGCCAGGCGTTTTCGCTCAAGTCGGGCGCGGCCGCGGCAAGGTCGTGCTGCTCGACGACGCCGACGATCTCAACGAGGAGTCGGCGAACTGTTTTCTCAAGACGCTGGAGGAACCGCCGCCGCGTTCGGTCCTGATCCTCATCGGCAGCACGCCCGACCGGCAGCTGCCGACCATCGTTTCTCGCTGCCAGGTGATGCGTTTCGCACCCCTGGCGCCGCCGGCTGTGGAAGCGACCTGCTGGCCGAGAACGGCGTCGACGATGCGGCGCTGCGACAACGGCTGGTCAGGCTGGGCGGCGGCAGTCCGGGGTTCGCGCTGGCCCTCGCCGACCCCGCTCTGCTCGGACTTCCGCCGCCATTTGCTCGATGCGTTCGCACAGCCGCGCTTCGATCCGGTGGCAATGGCCAAGGAATGGTACGAGTTCGCGGAAGGCGCCGGCAAAGAGATGGCCGGTCAACGCACCCGGGCGCAATTGCTGCTGCGGATGCTGATCGACTTTATTACGGATGCGTTGGCGGTGAGTCAGGGGGGAGAGCCGCGGCGGAGCACACCCGACGACCGTCCCGCTGGCCGGGCTGGCGTCACGCACAAACTCCGAAGTGCTGATGAATTTGCTGGAGCGCTGCCTGGAAGCGGACGAGCAGATCGACCGCCGCGTGCAGCTTGTGCTGGTGCTGGAGGGGTTGCTCGACGCAGCGGCACAGAAGCTGATGTAATCCTGGGTGACCGCGACATCAGTCTCGACTTGGGGAGCGACGTGGCACGAGAGTTGCTCGTTAATATCGAGTGGCGCTCGAACATTGACCGTCACAGTGTCCCCGGGCGAGTCCGTCTCCGAACCGGAACAGTGAGGAGATAGGTCCTCGTTCCGGGGGCCCCTCTCGGAACTATTCCAGGAGAACATCATGGACAACTCCAGTCATCTTCCCGTAGTCGCCATCTTCGCCAATCGCGGGATGGCCGATTCGGCCATCGACGCATTGCTGCACGCCGGCTTCCTGAAGAGCGAGATTGGACTCGCTAGCCCTGGCGAGCATCTCCACGAGGCGGACACCGCGACGGAGCAACTCGAGGAACTGCGCGGCCCACGGAGCCAGCACCGGGGCAGTGACCGGCGGTGTGCTCGGGGCCTTTGCGGGGATGATCGCTGTCGCAACGATTCCCGGCTTCGGTCCCGTCTTGCTCGGCGGTTTATTGCTGGGGAGTCTCGGTGGAGCGGCGGCCGGAGCAGCACTCGGGACGTTCGCGGGCCCCTTCGTGGCCATGGGTCTGAAGGAAAAGGATGCGCGGTGCTATGCAGCGGAGTTCCGGTTGGGTCGAACGATCGTGGTCGTCCAATCGAAAGACCGGCAGGACGAAGCGGCGAGTATCTTGCACAATCACGGACCGAGCAGCGTGGAAGTGGCGGGGAACGTGCTGACTTCGGCGCTGTCCTGATATGCGGAAGAATTAGTACCGCCGCGCTACTCCCCTCTCCCCGGTACTCCGGGAGAGGGGTCGGGGGTGAGGGGAGGAGCGGCAGAACAGCGTCTGGCTCCTCCCCTCACCCCCGACCCCTCTCCCCGGAGTACCGGGGAGAGGGGGGAATCCAGCCGCTTTCACGCTGCGTAGTCGCGGTAGTATTTGCTGGTTCAACCCGACGTACCTGCATCGCTGCCATCGACAAGCCAATCCTGCCCGATGAGGTTATCGAAAAACGCCTTCCCCTCTGCCTGCCATAACTGCCACCAGGCGAGGAACCGCCGTTTTTCGCGTGGCAGACGGCTGCGGTGAGAGCGTAGCAATCCCTCGACGCCGAGCCGCAGGCGTTCCCATTCGCCTGGCCATGCCGTTTTCAAGGCGTGACGGAGTTCAGTCAATCGTCCCGTGGCGACGTGGCTGTCGTTGGCCCGACCGAGAATCTCCTGCATGTTCTCGATGCGCGGATACAGTTGTTCCTTGAACGGCAGACTGAAGCAGTCGGCGAAGACTTCCATCGCATAGCGCAGCCGTTTCCCGACAATCCGGACCTGGTGCAGCAATTCGTAGTCGGCGAAGTCGGCGGAGGCAGCACAGCACAGGTCGGCGCAGAGTCCGCAGAGAGTCGGCCGTGCCAGGGTGAGAAGCGTCGTCGGGTGGGCGGGGTCGTCGGCAGGACGCACCGCGCGAAGGGTTTCCTTGACAAACATTTCAAAATGCCGGCATTCGTGGTGTCCGACGGCTGCGAGGTGCGTCTGAGCGGCGGCACGGCGGGCCAGGGCGTGACCGAACAAGTGATCCAGACCGGCATTCTCTTTCGCCGGCCGATTCTGCCGCCGTGCGCTCAGTTCGAGAGCGAACACATCCCAATCGCGGGCCTCACCGGCGGCGCGGCGCAGTCGGCGCAATCGTTTTCTCGCTTTGTTAAACGTAGGCTCGGGGAGACAGGCGCGGAAGATCTTCAGCGCGGCGTCGGCTCGACGAGTGCCGACGTGCAGCTGATGGACGTTTTCGGCATTCTCGGACTGGTTCAGCGCCCGCGTCAGGTAGTCGCGCACGACGGCGAGCCGGGCAGTGAGGACCCGCCGCGCCGCTTCGTCCGGCTCAAGATTCGGCCGTAAACCGTCGATCCATTTGCCGTCGGCCATTACCACTCCCACACATTCACCACAAAGGCACAAAGGACACAAAGTAAGAAAAAGAAAGGCTGGAACACAAACGAGAAGCGGTCTTTCTTCTTCGTCTTCCTTTGTGTCCTTCGTGTCTTTGTGGTGAGTTCATTTCCCGTATAGCCCCGTGATGCTCGCCGCCTGTTCGCGCTCTTGCAGCCAGGAGGCGACCTCCTCCGTCTCGGCGACGATCTTCTCGACGTTCTTGCGTTCCTCTTCGAGGGCCGCGGCCACCTCGCCCGGAACGGCGCCATAGGTCGTTTCCAGCTCCGTTTGCAAACGCTCGCCCAACCGCCGCTTGAACTCGTCGCGGATGGCCGGCCAGCGCATGGGCAGCAGCAGCGTGATCAGCAGGTGCAACATCACGAGCACGCCCAGCAGCACGACGCCGGGGAGGAACACGTGGCTGAGCGGCACGTCATATTTGCGATCATAGGGGTCGAAATAGCGCCACAACAGCACACCGACCGACGCGAAGAACGCCGTCAACGGCAGCCAGTCGGCGAGGAAGACGAGAACGCCCTGCACCACCCGGCGGCTGCCCGTCGGCTCGCTCCACTGCCGTTCGACCGTACTGCAGCACTTCGCTGAGGATCTGGGCGTAACGCTGCCGCCAATCGAGACGGGCGACTGCCTCGACCGGCTCGTTGAGGATGCCGACGGGAAAACCCTGCGTGTCGGCCTCGACCAGCAGGCGGTTCGCCAACGCCTTGCCGCGCGAATCGAGCATCCGATTGCCGGCCACGTCGCTGCACACAAACGTGAACATCGAGAGGTCCCAGCGGGCCGGCGCTTCTCGCCGCGGGACTTCGGGCATCAACGGAATGCGATCGCGCAGAGTGCTGCCGAGGTAGCGGAACTTCGTGAACATGCCCAGATAACTGGCCATGAGGCCGCGGAAACGGCGCTGACCTTCCAGGGCGAAATGATGCTCGATCTCGCGCTGGTACGGTTCGAGCGCTTGCAGCAGCACTTCGGTCGTGGTGCCGGCCTCCTCCAGAAGCGGCTTGTCCCAGGCGAGCGCGCGTCCGGCCAGCAGCCTCGGTCAGGTCGGGCGGGCTGGCGGTGCGTGCAGCGCGTGACTGAGGTGGGCCAGCAGTTGATGGACGCCGCGAGCCTTGATCGCCTCGATCTCCATCCGCGTCAGGCCTTCTTCCAGCCAATTGACGAGGTTGCGAAACTGCTCGCCCTCCGGCGGCTCGGGCATCGCCACCGGGGCACCGTTCTCCGCGACCGCGCCCGTGGCGAGCTTGGCGCGATCGACCCAGTGCTGGGCGCACGTGCGGAACAGGAGCGGGTTCTCGAATCCCTGGCCCTTGAGGTCGCGCAGCAGGTCCTCATCGGGCCGCAGTCCGGCCGCACCGGCGTGGATGCAGCGGTCCCACTTGTTGAGCACGAAGGCGAAGGCCCGCCGCTTGCGGTGCTCCAGGAATAGCTCCCAGCCGATCTGGTCGTGATACTTCTCCTGCGAACCGACGTACAGGACAATGTCGGCGACCGGCAGTAAGCTGATGAGCTTGTCGCGATTGGCCAGGTCGTTGCTGTCGATGTCCGGAGTATCGACGAGGATCTTGTGTTCCAGCTCCGGCCGATCGTGCGGGGCGAGCCGGCAATGGCGAAGGGCCGCGTCAAGCCGATCGGTGCGGACGGAGGAGTGATAGTAGACGACCGGATCGCGCGTCGTCGGCCGGGTGAACGATGCCTGGGCGATGGCCCCGCCGGCCAGGGCGTTGAGCAGAGTCGATTTGCCGACGCCGGTGCCGCCCATGAGCATGATGACGAGCAACGGCCGATCCACGTCGAGCGCTTCGGCCTGGCGGCGCAGGTCGTCGGCCAATCCTTCGAGCGCGGCCCGCGTGATGGTGGAGAGTGGATGCCGATGCGGTCCGTCGAGCCAGCCGCGCAGACGCCGTTCCAGTCCGCGCAGGGCGGGGGAGAGAGTCCGCAGCAGAGGGGCGGTGTCTCGCGGGGCGTCCGTGGTGGTTGTCATGTGATGTCCCGAACTTATCATGCGGCATTCGGAGTACCGAGTACCGAGTACCGAGTACCGAGTACCGAGTACCGAGTACTGAGTACCGAGTACCGAGTACCGAGTACCGAGTACCGAGTACCGAGTACTGAGTACCGAGTACTGAGTACTGAGTACTGAGTACTGAGTACCCCGTACTCAAACGGCCGTCGCCAGCCGCTTTTGCGTCATCTCATTCAACTGCCGAATCCCGTCCGGAATCCGCCGCAGCGCCAGTTGCAGCCGCTCGAACGACGAACCGCCGGTCGTCGGCCATTTCGTCAGCCAATCGGCCAGCGGCACCGCGAGATGCTGTTTCATCAACTCGGCCTGGCGCTGCCGCGTAAATTCGCGCTGGGCGTCCACGAACTGTTTGCCAAGCAGCTCGACCAGCTGATGCGTCACCGCCGCCACGACCGGAACCAGCGCGACGTTCAACCAGAGACTATGCACCCCCACGGTGACAATCGTCCCGGCGACGGTGGCCACTTCCAGGGCCAGTTTGCCGGTTCGTAACGAATTGAGCAGGATTGGCTTTTTCTGCAACTCCTCATAGATGGCCCGCGCCGTTCGATCTACTTCGTCCGTCAGCGATGACTGAAACGTTCGCAGGTGCAGCGTAAACTGTTCGCGGAACTGATCGCCAAGCCCGGCGCTCTGGAAGCCCTTGGCGATGTGCGTCCACAGTGGGTGTGAATTGGCGTAACGAGCCGACTCTTTTCGCGTCAGATCGATCCACCCGGTCAGCGCCTCCTCCAGGACCGGCTGCTCCGGCCGGTTCGGCACCTCGGCCCGTCCCACCGCATTGCCAAGCCAACTCCCCAGAAGACGGAACGGCGCTCGCAGCAAGCTCATCGCGCCGGTGAAGATCTTGCCGATGCCTGGGAACTCCAGCAGCTGCAACAGGCGGATCAGCGCCTCATCGAAGCCGCGGAATTTCTCGCTGGCAAGATACTCGCGCAGGTAACGGCCCTGAAATTCGCGCTGCCCTTCCTCCACGATCTGCTGCCAGCGCTGCAGGGCCGCAAGGTCGTTCTTCGCAACGGCAAGCAGCTCATCGAGGTGGCGGACGAGATAATTGATCGCCCCGACGACGCTGCGCCGCCGGGCGCCGGCAGCGGGACTGCCGAGGACCGACACCTGGTTGATGAGCGGGATGCGATACTTCGAGGCCGAACGGGCGGGGTCGGCGAGCTGTTCCTTCGGCAGGAATGGGATCGGCAGCACGCCGACAACACCGGGCGGCATGTGTGAGACCACCTCGCGCCGGAAATGGGCTACCAGGGCGTCGGCGTCGGCGGGACGCATCTTCATGAGACAGACGACGACGGGCTTGCCGGTCTGGAGCAGCAAGGCCAGGAACTGTGTCGGCACCTCGTCGTTGTAGCGCTCGTCGGAGGCGGCATAGACCAGCACGTCGGCGAGAGCGGCCGCCTCGATCAGCCGCGGGATGTAACCCGTCGCCGCCCAGGTCGTCATGTCGGGGCAGTCCCAGACGACGTAGTCCTTGAGCATGTCGAAGCTGGTCGGATCGGTTGGGACGCGGCGGACCTGATAAACGTCCTGATCGAGGCTGGACGGTCCGGGCTGAGTGAGGCGCTGGAGCGAGCCGAGGAAGCCGGGATGTCCGGCCCAGTTGGTCGCCCCGTTGGCACTGGTATAAGCGATGGGGTGGCGCGTGAAGCCGGCCTGCGGATTGGCCTCGGCCGCAGGGGCGCCGCTGAGCAGGTTGGCGAGCGTGCTCTTCCCGGCCCCGGCGCCGCCGACGACGACGACGTGCAGCGGCGTGGCGGGTTCGTCGTCGAGGAACGGCCCAACGCAATTGCGGACCAGTGCCGCGGCAAGACGGAGCTGCCCGGCCGAACGGGCCTGATCGGGCTGCGTGCGGCAATGCTGTTCGAGCCAGCCGAGATCCTCGCCAAGCTGCGAGATCAGCGGCCGGGCGTTGAGATTGTCCATGAAGATGCGCTCCCGGTCCCGTACCGGACAGAGGACCGGTCGCTGTCAGCGGCTGGGGACATTAACATTCTAACGGATGCGGGCTGGGGAGAGCTATACCGGGAAGTGTGGAAGGAGGTTGGAAGAATGCGGAGAATGCCGGATGTGCGGATCATGCCGCACAGAGCTAGGCCGCGAGATGGATGGGCCAGTTGAAGATGGGCATTTTGTCATGGATGAGCTTCTTGGCCCAGATGGACTGCGAGATGTTATCGTATCCGTCCCTTATGCCGTAAACAACGAGATGAATGGACGAAAGCGACGGCGACCAAAACGAATTGGCCAGGGCCGCGAACGTCTCTTTTCTTGTGAACGGGAGCACAGATTGCGACACGCTACTAGCTTGAGTGATGTACAAGAACCTTGATAAACGTGCATCCTCTACTAGGCCCAAGATGCCGTTGACCTGATCGAGTTCTTGGAGGTCGAGACGATCCAGGGAGCCGTAGTCTCTCCGAGTGTTCTCGGCACGAGCGGAGCTGATCGTGTCGAACAGCGAAGCCTCTTCGGCTTTGCAGTAACGACTCTTGCGCACGTGCAACGCCGCTAGCCGATAGTCTAACGGCTCAAATCCCGGCATCAGTTGAGCTGCCAGTCTATCGAACTCCCCACCGATTTCGGTGTAACCCAGGATGTCGTCAACCGAGGCGCCGAAACGGTATCGGATCTGGGCACTCGCCATTTCAGAAGCAAATAAGTACTGAGAGAAATCGCGCCGCGGTTCTCTGACTGTTGCCCGTGGTATCCGGACGAGCTTTCCCGGCGACTTGCGGAATTGAAACAGCCGCAAGACGATAGCGGGCGCAGGGGCTCGGACTTCGAGTTGATGGCATCGCCTGATGAACTTGGCTGCCAGCTCAGGATCTGCCAGAACGCGGTCGATGGGCATGCCCTGCCTTGTTTCCTCAAAGGCCCTTGCAATGATTCTGTCAGTCGGCGGCGTAAAGGTTACCTGCTCTCCACGCTTCGGACGATTTGCGAGAGTCTGATGCTGCGCATGCAGTGACCCCAAGGGACCGAACGACGGTCGCTTGGCATGCTTCATTGTGCTGCCGAGAATACGGCTCACAAAGAACTGGTTCAGACCATCCATCAGCGTGCTCGGATAAAGTGGATCGTATCGTTACAGATTACTGCTACGCATTCCTGATTCGTTTCCCGGCAGAGCCTCCTGGCAAAGTCGGCTAGTTCCTGGAGCTTGTCCTCGTTTTCGGCATCTTCCCGCCGGACAAGCGACTGAATCATAATCGGCTCGTCAAGTAGGTCTGTACCGTCATCCGACCGCCAGATGCCGCGCAGCGCCATAAACGCTGTGGCACCACGGTACAAACGGGCAAACAATCTCAAACCAGCGTCAGCCCATTGATCCCTGTTTACTATCGCTTTCTGTGGTTAGCTGCAATCGGGACTCGGGACGATCAGGATTATCGAATCATCGCGCCTCTCCTCGACGATAGTCCTGACCAACTCTGCAACAGCCGGATCAGCGCGTCGGTAGTTGGCTTGCCCTTCCTCTTGCTCATCTTACCCCAGACGATGGGCAGCGCAAGCCCAGAAGCTGGCGTTTAATACATTTCCTCAGCGATCTCTCAAGGCGTTCCAGCGGTAGGTTTCACCTTCCCGTGGATGAACCCGCGCCGGCGCTGTTCGCTGTACCGGGCCAGTGCCGCCTCAATGATCGGCAAGGCCGTGGCGAACGCCTGGAACTCGTCCACCTCGACGGCCTTGCCCTCCAGCGTCTTGTAATCCTGAAAGAAGCGGCGCAGCATGGTCAGACGGTGTACCGGCAGATCGGCCGCTTCCTTGAAGCCGTTGTACTCGGGGTCGTCCACCGCGACGGAGAGGATCTTGTGGTCCTTCTTGCCGCTGTCCACCATCGTCATCAGACCGATGGCACGGGCGTTGACCAGCGTGAGCGGCGCCACCGGTACCTGGCAGAGAACGAGGACGTCCAGCGGATCGTCGTCTTCCGCCAGTGTCTGCGGGATGAAGCCGTAGTTCGCCGGATAGTAGACCGCCGAATAGAGGATGCGATCCAGGCGGATCAAGCCCGTCTCCTTATCCAGCTCGTATTTCACGCTGGACCCCATCGGGATCTCGATGACGGTGGTGAATTCGGCCGGCAGGTGGGCGCCGGGGGTCACGTCGTGCCAGGCGTGCGTCACGGATTGGTTCCTCATTGGATCGCGCGAGTCGAGTCAGCGGACGATCTATCGCCGTCCGAGGGAAAGTCAACGCGCCGACTCGATGTTGGCGAGCCTAATCTGTCCCCGGAATCGCCTCTGTCCGAGGAGGCGTTCTCCTGGCGATCCTCTTAAAATAGAGAGGTTGCCGTGGAACTCCCTTGAGAGCAGGACGATGAACGCAAGTATCCTACAGCGTGGTATTGGGCGGATCCTGGCGACGTGCCTGATCGTCGCCTGGCTCTTCACCCGACCGGCGCTCGTCCCTTCCACGGAACCAACACCTTCGGAGAACAAGGGGGCGCCGGACGCCGCCATTCGAGATATTCGGCCTCTGTTGACGAAATACTGTCTGACGTGTCATGGCGACAAGAAACCTGCGCGGAGGGCTGAATCTGGCAGCGATCTCCGGCGACGAGACGGCCGCCAAGAATGTCGCGCAGTGGAAACACGTCTGGGATCGCCTCAAGGCACGGCAGATGCCGCCCTCGGATCAGCCGCAACCGACCGCCGAGGAGCGCGAGCGGGTGACCGCCTGGATCGAAACGGTTTTTGCCCAGCACACGCTGGACGGCCATCCCGACCCAGGCTCCCTCCGTCCGCGCCGGCTCAACGTTCGTGAACACCGCAACACGTTCCGCGACCTGGCCGTGAACAAGGGGAATGCGCTGCCTCGAAAAGCGACCTACTCCCGCAAACCGGACGGCAGCGTGAATCTGTACCATGCCGTCATCCCGCCTCCCGAGCATCCCTGTGCCTTCGTTTCCCGAACCCTGCCGCAGGACACCCATGAGGGCGGCTTCGACACCATCGGCGAGAACCTGTCGATCCAGCCCTTCCTGATGGAGAAATATCTCCGCTGCTCCAAGCTCCTCATGGATGACATGTTCTCCATCAACCCCAAATTCGGCTCATCGTACCAGTGGCCCCTTTATCGAGACGTGCTGACGGCCCAGAAAGGGCCTTTCCCCCGCGGAATCACGACGTCGCGGCAAGCGGTGGCGGCGTTCCTCAAAGAGTTCGCCACACGGGCCTTTCGCCGGCCGGTGACGGCGGATGAAGTGGCGAAGTACGTCAAACTCTTCGAGATGGCGCAGGACAAGGGCGAGGACTTTGAAACCTCGATTCGGCTGCCTCTCCAGGCCATGCTGGTGTCGCCGCGTTTGGTGGTGCTGTGGGGCGATGCCGGCGTCGAAGGGCCGGCCAAGGATGCCGATCCGGTACGCCCGCTGGACGGCTACGAATTGGCCACGCGGCTCTCCTATTTCCTCTGGAGCAGTCTGCCGGATCGTGAGCTGTTCCTCGCCGCCGAGCAAGGGCGCTTGAAGGATCCGCAGGCGATCGAACAGCAGGTCCGGCGAATGCTGAACGACCGGCGGATCACGGACGGACTGCTCGAAGGGTTCCTCTGTCAATGGTTGCAGCTGGATAAGCTCGATCGGAACACGCCGGACGCGGAGCGATATGCGCCCTACTTCCAGAACAACCTGGGCGAGTTGATGCGCGATGAGCTGCTGCTGTTCACGGACGCCATCATGGTCGAGGACCGGAGCATCCTGGAGTTCGTGGATGCCGACTGGGGATTTGTCTGCTATCAGCTCGCGCAACACTATGGCATCGAGAAATTCCCCGGCAAGAAACCGCCGACCAACACGCTGCCGCCGTGGTATCGCGTCCAGTTCACGGACAAACGCCGCGGCGGCGTGATGACGATGGGCAAGGTGCTGACGGGCACCTCGCAACCCTTGCGGACCAGCCCGGTCCACCGTGGTAAATGGGTGCTGGAAACCATCCTGGGGACGCCGCCGCCGCCCCCGCCGCCGGACGTGGATAACGTCCTCAAGGAGGCGAAAGACGAGGGGAAGAACCTGACGGTGCGGCAACGTCTGGAGCGGCATCGGGCCAACGCGGCCTGTTTCACATGTCATCGGCTGATCGATCCGCTCGGCATGGCGTTGGAAACGTTCGACCCGATCGGGAAATGGCGCGACAAGGACCAGGGCCAGCCGATCGACTCCACGGGGACGCTGGTGGACGGCAAGGAATTCAAGGGGATTGAGGACCTGAAGGCTCTGCTGATGTTGCGCAAGGACGATTTCGTTCGCTGTTTCGTGGAGCGGATGTTAACCTATGCCCTGGGCAGGAAGCTGGAGTACTACGACGCGGCGACCGTGAAGCAGATCGCAAAGGCCGTCGCGGAGGACGGCTACAAGTTTTCGCGGGTCGTGGTGGAAGTGGCGAAGTGCTATCCGTTCCGGAATCGGCGCGTAAGGGAAACGGCGGAATGAATTCGTTTAGCCGCGAGACTCCGGCGAGCGCTGACGCCCGGCGCTCGCCGGAGTCTCGCGGCTAAGGAACGTTGACGAAATAACTTCCGTGCCAAACGCTACGCTCTTGGTCGCGTAGCGACCCTTTGACGGTAGACCGGCCTTTCAAGGCCGGTATTGCGATCGAGCCATGCGATGGCGTCGCGTAGCGACGCTTGAGATGTCGCACCAGACGGGGAAGCTCACGTGTCGCTACGCGACACACACTTTTGCTGCTGGTCTGAACCGGGCGTTGAAACGCCCGGCTACCATCAGAAGGTCGCTACGCGACCGAGTAGGACACCGGCCATGATTTCATTTGGCACGGAAGTTATTTCGTCAGCGTTCCTAAACGAGGAAACCCGGAATCGAGATCGACCCATGACCAAAAGCTGGCACATTTCACGGCGAACGGTGCTCCGGGGCCTGGGCTCGGCGCTGGCGTTGCCGTGGCTGGAAGCGATGCGGCCACTCCGCGCGGCGGCGGATCAGACCGGCAAGCCGCCGTTGCGCGTGGTGTTCATGTATCACCCGCTCGGGGCCGAGACGACCGCCTGGAAAGGCGTCAAAGGAGAAGGCAAGGATCTGCAGCTTTCTCCGACGCTGAAGGCGCTGGAGCCGGTCAAGGAGCAGCTGCTGGTCCTGGACGGCCTCAACGGCCGGCCTCACCCCGACTCCGGCCACAATCGCTCCGCCTGTCTGTGGCTCAGCAGTGCGCCGACGGGGACCGCGGACACATGGGGCGTGGAAACGGATGTGACGTTCGACCAGGTGTTGGCGGCCAAGCTGAGCGAAGGTACACGGCAGAAGTCGCTGGAGATGAGCTGCAACGCCATCGGCAACCTGATGCACGCGCTCTTCGTCTCCTGGACCGGCCGGGGAGTCCCCACGGGGGCCGAGACCGACCCCAGAGACGTCTTCGCCCGCATGTTCGGCGATGCGAAACAGGACCTGTATCGGCAAAGCATCCTCGACGTGGTCACCGAAGACGCCCGCCGGTTGAAGCTGAACCTCGGCCAGGGAGATCAGCGCCGACTCGACGAATACCTCGAATCGGTGCGATCGCTGGAACGACAGATCGCAGCCTTCTCGAAGCGCGCGACCAAGCGGCCGGCGCCGAAGATGGCACGGCCGGAGCAGACACCGCCGACTCTCAAGGACTACATCCAGTTGATGACCGACCTGCTCGTCGTCGCCCTTCAGACCGACTTCACCCGTGTGATCACCTTCACGCCGGGAGACGAGAGCGAAGGCACCGGGACGACCTACGCGCGCACGCTGGCTGATTTCGGCATCGACAAGGCCCCATTCGCCGACAAGGTGGAAACCAAGTATCTGAGTTTCGGCCATCACGCTTGTAGCCATGACCCGAAGCCGACGCTGCCGTTGATCCAGGCCATCGATCGCTGGTACGTGGACCGGTTGCTGTACCTCTTGCAGAAGATGCAGTCGATTCCCGAGGGCGAAGGCAACCTGCTGGATCACAGCATCGTCGTCTACGGCAACAATAATAGCTCGGGCACCGCATACGGCTGGCCCGGTCACAGCCTGAAGGATGTGGGCTGTATCCTGGCCGGCAAGGGCTGCGGGCTGCTGCCGAAGCCCGGACGACAGATTCGCTATCGGGAGGGGACGCCGCTGTCCAACCTGTGGCTGACGCTGGCCCAGAAGATCGGCGTCGAGCGCAAGGAGTTCGGCGCAGCACCGGGACCTTGACGGATCTGGGCTAAGACGGAGGAGCAACCATGCCGCACGGCTACTCACCGCGGATCGGACCCTCCCTGGCCGTATTGATCGGTCTGGCCGGTGCATGCGCGTCTGCCGAACCGCCCGCGGCGCCTCCCGTCGGCACGGGTGAACTGCGGAGCCTGACGGCGCTGCCGGAAAAGGTGGTCTTGCGCAGCGGCGATCAGGTCCAGCAGCTGGTCATCACGGGTCACTTTGCCAACGATGGCATCCGCGACCTGACTTCAGAGACTCTTTGGCGTGTGGCCGATCCGACCATCGTCCGAGTTGAGGCGGGTGGTCTGATCGTCGTCGGCAAGAACGGAAACACCGAAATCACGGCCGAAGTACAAGGGAAGGTCGTTAAGGTCCCGATTGCGGTCGAAGGGGCCGAGCGCGAGCAGCCGATCAACTTCACCAACCAGATCGTCCCGATCTTCAGCAAGCTGGGCTGCAACGCCGGTGCCTGTCACGGTAAGGCTTCCGGTCAGAACGGCTTCAAACTGTCGCTGCTCGGCTTCGAGCCGATGATTGACTACCAGGCGCTGACCCGCGAAGCGCGCGGCCGGCGCGTGTCCCCGGCCGCGCCGGAGGCCAGCCTCCTCCTGCTCAAGCCGACCGCGGCGATGCCTCACGGCGGCGGCAGACGCCTGGATCCCAAATCGCGTGACGCGCAACTCCTACTCCGCTGGATCCGCTCCGGGACGCCCTTCGGCAACCGCACCGATCCCACGGTGGTGGGCATTTCGGTGACCCCGGACCATCGCCTGGTGCCGCCGCACTCGCGGCAGCAGCTCAGCGTGACCGCGCACTACAACGACGGTTCGCGCCAGGACGTTACCGCCCAGGCCGAATACTCCAGCAACGACTCCGAGGTCGTGGACGTGAGCAATCGCGGGCTGGTGGAGACGCTCGGTCTTCCTGGCGAAGGCTCCGTGATGGTGCGCTACCTCGGTCACGTCGCTGTCTTCCGGGCAACCATTCCGCTTGCGACGCCGCCGCACAAGTTCCCACAACAAGTGCCGGCCCATTTCATCGACCAGCACGTGATCGCCAAGCTCAAACAACTCGGCGTCCCACCTTCCGACCTCTGCACGGACGGCGAATTCCTGCGCCGGGTGTCGCTGGACATCACCGGGACATTGCCCACGGCTGCCGAAGCGGAGAAGTTCCTGGCCGACAAGGATCCGAAGAAACGCGACAGGCTGGTGGACGAACTGCTCGACCGGCCGGCATACGCCAGCTATTTCGCCCTCAAGTGGGGCGACATTCTGCGGAATCGCCGTACCGGCGTGGTCGGTCTCGGCGGCGGGAAGGCCCGGACGGAGGCTTTTCACCGTTGGATCCGCGACAGCCTGGCGAAGAACAAGCTCTATGATCGGTTCGTCCACGAAATCATCACCGCCCGGGGGGACCTGTTCGGCGACACGGGTCAGCCTCCGGTCGCCTGGTACCACGTCCTGAAAACACCCCAGCAGCTGGTGGACGACACGGCCCAGGCTTTTCTGGGCACGCGCATCCAGTGGCGCTCAGTGCCACCATCATCCGTATGAAAAGTGGAGCCAGGACGACTACTGGGGCCTCGCCGCGTTCTTCGCCGCGCGTGCAGACGGCTCCCGCGAAGAGCAACGTCCCCAGGGACGGCAAGGGTCTGCTGACGCTGTCGATTGCCAGCGACGGCAAGGTGACCAGCCCCCAGGGCAAGACCTACACGCAGCCGCAGCCGCTCGGCGGAAAGGCGCTCACGATCCCGCCGGGCGCGGACCCGCGTGAAAAACTGGCCGAATGGATGATCCGACCAGACAACCCGTTCCTGGCCCGCGCCCTGGTCAATCGCTACTGGGCGCACTTCTTCGGCCGCGGCATCGTCGAGATGGCGGACGACCTGCGCATCACCAACCCGCCGAGCAACCCCGAACTGCTGGACGCCCTGGCGAAGGACTTCGTCGCGCACCAGTTCGACCTGAAGCAACTCGTCCGCACGATCTGCACCAGCCAGACTTATCAGCGATCGAGCGTGCCGAACGAATTCAATCAGAAAGATCGGCAGAACTTCGCGCGCGGCTATCCGCGCCGGTTGCCGGCCGAGGTGCTGCTGGACGCACTGGACCAGGCAACGGGCGTACCGACCAAGCTCGGAACGAACGACCCGGTGGCCCGAGCCATCGACCTGCCGGACGAGGCGGTGTCGAACACACTCCTGGAAGTCTTCGGGAAACCAAGCCGGGATTCAGCGTGCGAGTGCGAGCGGGTGTCCGCGGCCACGCTGGCCCAAAGTCTCTACCTGATCGCTTCCAGGGATCTCCACGGCAAACTGAAACAGCAGACGTCCCGCGCCGCGAAGTTGGCCGCTGACCCGCGGCCGTTCGCCGATAAGGTCAAGGAGATGTTCCTCTGGGTATTCGCCCGCTATCCAACGCCGGAGGAAATTCGGACCGCGGAGACGTACCTACTCCAGGAAGAAACGCGCCTTGGCCAAGGGCGGAGTTACCGGCAAGTCGTTGCAGGTGGCCAGGCAGGAGGTCTACGAGGACCTGCTCTGGGCGCTCCTGAGCACCAAGGAATTCCTGTTCAATCATTGAGAAAGTAGCCGGCACACTCCGGATGCCGGCTACCAGGAATGTGAAGAGGATGAACATGCTCACGATCACCAACGACGGAACGACCCGCCGTAGTTTCTTGAAGATCGGCGCCCTGGGTCTCACCGGACTAACGCTGCCGGACCTATTCCGTCTGCGGGCCGCCGAGGCCGAGACCGGCAAGCCGGCTGCGGACACGGCCGTGATCCTGATCTTTTGCTCGGGCGGACCGACCCAGTTCGAGACCTACGATCCCAAGCCGGGGGCGCCGGTCGAATATCGCGGCCCCTTTCAGCCCGTCCGCACGAAGGTGCCCGGGTTCGACGTCTGTGAGATGTTGCCGCGCCACGCCCAGGTTTCAGACCGGTTTGCCGTCGTTCGCTCTTGCGCCCACAAGGAATCGGGGCACGGCAGTGCGGTCAAGAACCTCATGTCGGGCTACCTGCACCCGGCGAACACCAACGAGGGCACGCTGCTCTATCCGTCGGTGGGCGCCGTCGTCGCCAAGGTGCGCGAGAACGAGCGCCGCAGCCTGCCCGCCTATGTCTCCGTACCGAACACGAGCCTGCGCGGGGCCGGCGGGAACGAGAGCGGCGCCGCCTACCTGGGCGCAGCGTACAACCCCTACGGCGTCAATCCGAAGGACGGCGCCAAGGGTCTCGAGTTGCCCAGCGAGCTGAGCCTGCGGCGGCTGGAAAACCGAAAGGCGCTGCTATCCTCCTTCGATCGCTTGAGCCGTGATGCCGATGCCAGCGGCATGATGGAGGGCATGGACGCGTTCACCCGCCAGGCCTTCGAGATGGTCACGGGCAAGGCAGCCCGTGAAGCCTTGGACCTGAGCCAGGAGCCGGCCAAAACGCGCGAACGCTACGGCAGCACCCTGGTCGGCAAACAAGACCACTGGGGGCAGGGCTGTCTACTGGCGCGCCGCCTGGTTTCGGCCGGCGTTAGCTTCGTCACCGTCGTCCTGAACGGCTGGGACGACCACAGCAAGGTCAAGGAACAGATGCAGCAACGGGCGCCGGCGTTCGACGCCGCAGTGGCCGGCCTGATCGAGGACCTGTACGAGCGCGGCCTGGACAAGAAGGTCGCCGTGCTCGTCTGGGGCGAGTTCGGGCGGACGCCGCGCGTCAACAAGAACGGCGGCCGCGACCACTGGCCCGGCAGCATGTCGGTCCTGCTCTCCGGCGGCGGCATGAAAATGGGCCAGGCGATCGGCTCGACCAATGACAAGGGCGAACGGCCCAAGGACCGCCCGCTGCACCCCAACGATGTGCTGGCGACGGTCTACCGCCACCTGGGGATCGACCTCCACCACGCCTTCGTGAACAACGCGGGCCGGCCGATCCCGATCCTACCGCACGGCGAGCCGATCGCCGAGCTGCTAGGATAGAAGCGAAAACGGGGACATCCTAACCCCCGCCCCGCGCGGCCCCTGACGGCGGGTCACAACAGTGACTGGGGAGATATTCAAGCCGAAAAGAAATGAAAAAGGATTCGGGGTCGAGAATCGTTTCTGAAAACGACTCCCAACCTCTCAACACCGTTTCCCGCCCGACGTCCTTCCGTGGTTCTGTAGACTCGCAAAACTGACATTCCTTTTCTTCTTATCACTCCAGGAACACCCCTCGGGCCACTCCGAAGAATTGGGCTAACTTGTCGATGTGGCCCAGGTTCAGCGCGCGCTTGCCGCCAAGCACCGACGACAACGTCGAAACCGCTATACCGGTCGCCGCCGCTACCTCCGAGAGCGTCGCTTCACGGGCCTCAATCAGGTGGCGAAGCATAGCCGGTCCTGATACCACCGGCATCGGCACGTGGACTTCCTCGTAACGCCGGACCTCATGACTAAGGCTGTCCCGATAGCCCGCCTCTTGCTCGTCCAACGGCTTCTTCCGCGCCAGGAGCCGGTCGAGAACGGCGACGGCCTCATCAAGTTCTTCGACCGACCGTAGCGGTCGAATAGGAAACACGGCCGCCAACTTGAGGTAGCTGGCGCTGGCCCGCGTTGCGGAACGCGCCGGTTTGCGAAGGGCGGACCCGGGCTTCCGGTTCTTTTCCGCGGGTCGGACACGTTCAGCGTTGTTCCTCACCATCTTCGATCCCTCCTCCACGCGTCCTCTCAGCGACATTCGCAATATTGCTTCCAGACGTCGCGGTCGTATTCAGCATGGGTCATGACGGCGACCACGAATAGGGTCTTCCAGTTTACCGATCGCCTGACGACAAGGCGGTAGTTTCCGCCACAAATGTTGAACACGAGACAGCAGAGGTAATAACTCGCCCTGGGGTAGGTCTTCTGAACGTCGGTCCACTTCCCCCAGTCTGCCTTCTCCGCAACTTTGAACCAGGCGGCAAGAGGCTCACCCGCGTCCGCATGAAGCGACCAGAACTCCACGAGCTTCTTGCGGGAGATGACATGCATCGTCACACCGTCTCTCGTAGGTTCGTGAATCGCCTTCCCACCGCTATTGTTCGCATTTTGCGAAACAGGTCAAGGGAGGGCCGCTGGCCTCTCCTGGGCCGGGCTGTTACACTGCCTGCTGGCGAAGAGCGAAAGCCGTCTCCCACACGGCGTCCTCCGAGGTTGTGCATGTGTACGTTTGCGGGTCGCGTCGCCCTGATCACCGGCGCCGGCAGCGGCATCGGCCGGCAGTTTGCCACTGCGCTCGCCGCCGAAGGTGCGATCATCGCCGCGCTCGACCGCAACGCCGCCGCGCTCGGAACTCTGGAAGCCGACCTCAAGGGCAAGCCGTTTGCCCACGCCGTCGCCGACGTGACCGCCGCCGCCGCCGTCGCCGCCGCGGTGCAGCACCTGGAAACTCGGCTGGGACCGACGGACCTGCTCATTGCCAGCGCCGGACTGGGTCGGGAAACGACGGCTCTCGACTATCGGGCGGCGGACTTCGCCGACATCATCCGCGTGAACTTAATCGGCGTCAGCAACAGCATCGCCGCGGTGCTGCCCGGCATGCGCGAACGGCAGCGCGGCCATCTCGCCGCCCTGTCCAGCCTGGCGTCGTACCACGGCGTGCCGCGCATGGGCGGCTACTGCGCCAGCAAGGCCGGCGTCAATGCGCTGCTCGAAGCCCTGCGAGTGGAGCTGAAGCCGTTCAACATCGCGGTGACGACCCTCTGCCCCGGCTGGATTCGTACGCCGATGACAGACACGGCCAACATTCCCGACTTCATCACGCTGATGAAGGTGGAGGATGCCGTGCGGCGGATGATCCATGCGCTGCGACGGCGGCGGTCGTTCTTCGCCTTCCCGGCGCACGATCTCTGGCAAGTCCGTATGTTGCGCTACTTGCCGCGCCCCATCGCCGACTGGCTGGCGGCGCGGCACCTGCGACGGATCGAGAAACAATGACTTTCGACGCTTGCGGCATGCCGCAAGCGGCAATCCAACGTGAGTTTCGTCCGTGGAGTCTTCCTTCCGCTACATCGCGTTTCCACGTGTCTGTGCCTACCTGCCGGATCGGCTGGCGCGGATGGAGTACGAATACGTTTCCGCGCTGAGCGCCGAGGAGTACCTGACGCGGATGCTGGCGGGTTGGCGGCGTTTCGGCAAGGTGCTGTTCCGCCCGCAATGTCCCGGTTGCAACGAGTGCCGGGCGGTCCGTGTTCGTGTCGCCGATTTCCGGCCTAACCGCAGCCAGCGCCGAGCTGCCACGGCCAACGAAGACATTGTTTCGCTGCGCATTCACAAGCCGTCGGTCAGCCAGCAGAAGCTCGCAATGTACGATAAGTTCCACACCTTCCAGACTGCGGACAAGGGTTGGCCCGAGCATCCTGCCCAGGACGCCGCAACTTACGCCGAATCGTTCGTTTATCACCCTTTCCCCGTCGAGGAGTGGTGTTACTACGTCGGCCGGAAGCTGGTCGGCGTCGGCTACGTCGATCCGCTGCCCGGACCGCCGCAGCCGATCGAGGAGGACGGCGACGAGGGCCGGCAACCGCTGCCGATGGTGGACGCCAACACGAACGTCGGCGGCCTGTCGGCGATCTACTTCTTCTACGACCCGGACGAACGGCAGCCGCTCGCTGGGCACGTGGAACGTCTTGAGTCTGATCGCGGAAGCCGCACGTCGCGGATTGCCCTACGTCTACCTCGGCTATCACGTCGCCGGCTGCCGCTCGCTGGAGTACAAGGCGAACTTCCTCCCGAACGAGCGACGCGGCGACGACGGCGTTTGGCGCGATTTCCGGGACGACTGACCCAATAGAACGCGGATACCGCGGATACTGCGGATTTGCGCGGATCGGAACAAGATGAAACAAGAAGAGAAATAGTCCCTCCTTGATTCCAGTTAGTCAGGCTATGATTCTTTTTCATTTCCGGTCTGATCCGCGCAAATCCGCTGCATCCGCGTCATCCGCGTTCTATTGGTGATTTGGCGAGGGCAGCGTAAAGCGCTCTCGACTCCGTGCCGTCCTCTGGCGTATCCTCTGCGTTTGCCTCGCCCAATCTGGTCAAGGAGGATCAGCGAACCATGGCCGAGAAGGAAACCGAATCGAAAGCAAAAGGTTGGTGGAAGGCGTTCCTCGGTACCATCGCCGGCCTGTGCTCCGGTGCCGCCGTCATGTACCTCACGCCGTTGGTGAATAAAGTCATTCAGCCGGCCAAGCCCGTGGCCAACTTCGAAGCCAAGCCCGACGGTTTCACCGTCCGCTTCCAGAATCTCTCCAACGTCGCCCAGGGCACCTGGGACTTCGGCGACGGCACGCCCTTGCAGCCGGTCGGTTCTCAGAACGAGTTCATCACCCACAAGTTTCCCGCTCAAGGCGATTACACCGTCAAACTGAGCGTCCACAACATCCTCAATGAGGAGAACGATCGCACCGTGGTCGTGAAACTGGGCGATGCCGCGGCCGCGTCGACGAAGCCGACGATCATCGAGTTGAAGGCGATTCCAATGAGTGCCGGCAACATGGCCCCCGCTACGTTCCGGTTGGCCTCTCAGGTGGAGAACGCGCAGCTATGCGTTTGGGAACTGGGCGAGGGCCGGATCAAGGTCGAACAGGATACGGCGCCGAAGCACGACCGGATGGTGGTCTTCAAGAATCCCGGCCGTTACACGATCCAGCTGGTGGCGGTCAACGGGTCTGTTCACGAAAATAAGACGGTGGTGGTCGAGGTCGCCTCGCCGCCGGTGGGCGTGGCCACGGCCATCGTGAGCGTGACCGACGTCGGCAAAAAGCTCGAGAGAAAGATCTACACGCCGCCGCCGATGCACGCCTGGTTTGCGCAGCACGAGACGGGAAACGTCTGCAAGATCGTGAGCCAGACCATGGCGGAGCCAGGCGGCTATACCATCGCCGACGTGCGCATTCCCCTGCCGGATAACAAGGAAATTCGCATGGGCAACAACACCGAGATTGCCCTGGATGGAACCGCTCTCGGTCAACCGGCGGCTCGCAATCTCAAGTTGACCCTTTCGCAAGACCGGCAATCGTTGAAGCTGACGGGTGAGATGGTGCGCGACAACCCCGCGGCTCCGCCGAGACTCACGTTCTCCGTCGAGATCACGGAGCAGCGCGAAGTGGCTGCTGGTCCGACCGAGGTGCAGTTGGCGCAGCCGCTGGGAGTGCCCGGCTCTGCGTATCCAAGTGCCGGAGCAGTGGCCTTACCGGCCCTACCCCCGGACTGGATCACGTCCAATCGATCGGTACGCGTCGAGCTGGATGATGGAAAGATTATCCGCGTCAATACGACGCAGCTGCCGACGAGCAGTCAGACGACCGTAGCGGGTTTTCAGGTGATGTTCAACGCGATGCAAGTCAAGAATCAGGTGAACGTGAGCTTGACCGATGCAAAACTTGTCCCGGTGCTGCCACTGCGATCGGGAGCGGGGGGAGATTGAATCGAGTCGTTTATGGGTGTGGCCGGGACTGAGGTACTCCGAAGCCCCGGCCACCCAGAGTTCAATGTTTAGGCGAGCGGCAGGTTCTAAGTTCCCGTAGCCGAAGTCGCCAGACTTCGGGTTTGGACGCCCCACCCGAAGTCTGGCGACTTCGGCTACGGGTAAATCAGTTCCCGCCGTTCGCCTCAGATATTTCAACGATCGCCGAGCGTCAACCGGCTCGGTTCGTCGTCGCGCACTTCCAATTTGCGATGAAACACCGGGCGGCCATTGTCACCCGTCGTGTAAACCAGCCAGTTCCCTGAAGAGAGTTTCAGGCGGAAATGGCCGTCGGCGTCGGTCACGACTTCTTCCTGCGTCCGCGGCAGATCGGCACTGACGAACAGCACACGGGCGTTGGACTGCGGCAGGCGACGGGCGCCGAGAACTTCCCCTTGCACGTCGTTCCTGGGCAGTGACACGATCTTGTCCAACCGCACTTTCGCCGGTTCGGGCTGAACGGCCGGCGGTGCGCCGAGTTTCGGTTGACGGTACGAGTTCGGTTCGGCCGGCGGCATCGACAACGGCGGCTCGCTGACCTTACGGCTGCTGTCCGTCACCTTCGGCGGACCGCTGCCGCCCGTGTCGCCGACGCTGGGCGGTGCGACGTACGGTGAACTGTTCGGCGGCACTCCACCGAGATTGTCCGAGGTCACGGACGGCGGAGCAGCAACCCCGGTCGGCGGCGTGTAGACCGGAAGCACCGATGGTCGTCTGGCAGCAGGTCGTCTGCGGTTCCCAGTAGTAGGCCATCTGGTAACTGGTGACCGGTTTGCAGGCGGTGCGCTGCAAGTAGCTTGTGACCGGCGAGCATTGCGAACGCAGCCGATAGCTGGTGACCGGCGTCGCCACTTGCGACGGACAGCCGCTACAGGGATCGTAGTAGGTGCTGTAGCGCACGGTGGTGACCGGCTCGTAATAGTAGCTAGTGCGATAGGTCGTCACCGGCTCCATGTACGTCTCGGTCTTGTACGTCGTCACCGGCTGGTAGTAAGAGCGTTGCACGTAGCGCGTCGTACACGGCTGCGGAGCGGCGCCGCCGCGACGACTGGTGGAGGGGCGTAATAGTTCGCGGTCGCCGGCTGGTTGCAGCCCCAGCAGCAGGTCTGGAACACGTTGTCCCAGGCAGCGCGCCCTTCGCTGCTCCCCGCCACGAGTGCCGTTAGCGCCCAGCCCCACACGAACCCTCGGTAGGGTCTCATGGCACGTTCTCCTTCTCTCTGTTCGGTAGGTGTCGTTGCCTCTGTTGGCTCCAGCAATCGGCTGAGAGCGCACCACGAAACCTCTCGCGCATCGCGGGTAGACCCTGGATGCACACCTCGTCTACTTCAGAGTAAGTGCCCGAAAACGTGCTGACTAGAGAGGGAAGACCATTGGTAAGCGAGAAATCCCGGTTGCAGGCGGCGCAATCGTTACAACCGGTACAATCGGCACGCCGCCGGTCGGAGGACCGGGCGGCGCCGCATGGAATTCGGTTTGATCGTAGTGGTTTTTTCAGCCCGCAGCTGTCTTCACAGCGGCGAGTGCTTTGTCGTAGTCGGGATGCGAGGTGACTTCCGGCACATACTCGGCGTAGGTGATGACGCCGTTCTTGTCCACGACGAAGACGGCGCGCGTCAGCAGCTTGAGCGGCAGGCCCTCCTCGATCAGCACGCCCCAGTTCTGGCCGAACGAGTGGTTGTGGACGTCGGAGAGCGTCTTCATGTTCGTGACGTGCTCGGCGGTGCAGAAGCGGCCCTGGGCGAAGGGCAGGTCGAGACTGATGGTATAGGAAGCGACCTTGTCCTTGAAAGCCCCGAGGGCGTCGTCGAATTTCTTCGTTTGCAGGCTGCACACGCCGGTATCGAGCGACGGCACCACACTGAACAGGCGAGTCGTGGCCGGGGTCTGACCCAGCGTGTTCACATCGAGACCGGTGAGGCACGCGAAGTCGGGCGCTTTATCGCCGGCCTTGAGCTGCGGGCCGGCCAGAGTGACTCCCTTACCCTTGAACGTGACGGCATTCGGACGCTTTTGCATGACGCGACTCCTCGAAGTAGAACGGGCGGAGCAACGGCATCAGGATACGGAAAATGGGAGAAGCGGGCAGAGGGGGTTTCGTTCAACCGCGAGCGCTGGACCTGGGCTTTGCGATTGCACAAGCCTTTTCCGGCTCAAAATGCCCCATCCGCATCGAATCGCAGTATTCGGCATATCTGCCCAAGAAGGTGGCTGTAGGCTCCGTCTTCTGCTCGGTATACAATGAATATCTCCAAATAGACTGAAACGCAGGCGAACGGGAGCAAAGGATGTCCAGAGAGCAGCGCGTAAAGATCATCCAGAGTATCGAAAAGGAGCGGAAGAGTCTGCTCGTGAGCTATGTGACAAGCACGCGCAGCAAGCTGGAAGTTCCTATGGCCATGGACGCCGTTCGGAGGGTATACGATCATTTGGAGGCCACATCGGCATCGGACCACATTGACCTTTTCTTGCACAGCAACGGTGGAGACGGCACAGTGCCCTGGCGTCTGGTGACGCTCATCCGGGAGCGGGCAAAGAAGTTCTCCGTTCTCGTCCCTCATCGCGCCTTCAGTGCAGCGACTCTGACGGCACTGGGAGCCGACGAGGTTGTTATGCACCCAATGGGAATGCTTGGACCGACCGACGCCACAGTGGTCAACGCTTTCAATCCGGTAGATCCTGCAAATCCGCAAGCTCGGCTGGGGATCAGCGTGGAAGACGTAACGGCGTATATCGCCCTCATCAAAGAGGATGCCGGCATCCAACACGAAGACGAACTCGTCAAGGCATTCAATCACCTGGCGGATAAGGTCCACCCCTTGGCGTTGGGTAACGTCAAGCGGTCACTGTCACAATCGCGCATGATGGCCAAAAAACTGCTCTCTTTGCACATGGATCCCATCAAGGACTCGCATAAGATCGATGAAATCGTTGATAATTTGACTTCAAAACTGTACTACCACGGACACCCGATCAACAGACAAGAGGCAAGCAAGCAAGTCGGATTGCCCACCGTGGTGTCTCCGTCTGATGAGAGTCGAGAAGTTGATGTGGCAGCTCTTTCTTCGATACGAAGAGGAAATGAAACTCGAGCGAGCCGTTCGAGATCGGAGATATGTTTCTGGCAGCGAATCCGGCGCTGGTAGCAGGTGCATCAGCAACCACGAACCCCGAGACTGCTCGGCTTGTCTTCATCGAAAGTGCCGCCAGGACCGATGTATATGAACTGGAGTTTGAATTGTTCGGCCAGAAAGCACCGAATGGCGGAGGAACTTCCGTCACCCTCCTCGTAAGAAAGAGGGGATGGTCCAAGGAATGAGATTTGCATCGCTACGATTCGGCGACTACGATGGTCGTCTCTAATAAGAGGTTTAACGCCGTGGAACACACACAGATCGAGGTCGTCAACATCGAACGGACGGTGTTCGTTGGGGCCGTAAGTACTGAGCGCTCCGAATGTTCACCAATCCTGCCGGAGCGCTTCAACAGCACCTCCGCGCCGCTGCAAATATCGCTGGTTGTGCCCGAACTTGGTTCCACCAGTTCCCCAGGAGGGCCGATCGGAACTCTGGAGTGATCTTTCACAGTCGCCCAATCGTAGGTGTTCCAAAACGGCGAGGCCAAACGATAACTTATTTCGATTTGCGCCGCTGCGGCGGTTTCTTGCGGTAGTCCTCCTCGTACAGCGGCGCCACCGGTATTGACGGTGCGGCGGGTGACGGCTCCACGTCGAGGATCGGCAGGAACGGGACTTCCACCGCGACCAGCGGCGGCACGGGATCGGTCAGCTCGACCACCCGGACGCGCGGCGGCGGCGGCATCGCGATCACAACGAGCGTGACCTCGACGATGAAGCATTGATTGCCGTTGGCGGTCACGTGGACCTGGCCGCGCAGCGCCACCCCCGGCAGATCGGGAATGGACGGCACGCGCAGCGGGATGCGGGCAGTGCGGCCTTCGAGGATCGCCTTGCCCGCGCGCAGCCACGGAACCAGGCTGATGGCGTGGGCATAAACCGGCCGCTTCTCGATCGTGTGCAGCTGAAGGACCTGCTCCAGCGATCCGCCCGATCCCCCCTGAAAATGCACGTTCTGTGTGCTGATCTCCACCTTTGGCGGAGCAACAAGTCCCAGCGCTTCGAAGAACTGCTGCACGGCACCGATCCCGGTCGCCGCCGGCCCCTGCACAGGGTAAGTCCAGCCGTTGGCCGCGTACCAGGCGGCGACGGCGCCGCTGGCGAACAGTGTCGCGGCATCCTTCGGGGCACCCCGGGCCTTCTCGGCCAGCTGACGCGGCGTCTTCGCCCCGGTGAGGACGCCTCCCGCGAACGGCAGGATCGGCACCTGGACGCTGACGGGAATCTCGACGGTGCCGCCATTGGTTTCGACCACGATCCGGCCCTGGAGCGGCTGCACGCCGGCGCGCAGCGAATGGCCGACGATCTGGACCGTGAGGGCTGTCTCGTGACGGCAGACGAACAGTTTGCGCGGCAACGCGCCGGCATCTCCGACGGCCAGCCAGGGTGTGTCGGGGCAACGGACGGCGCCGTGCAGTAGGCCCATACCTTTGTTCTCGATTTGCAGCAGGAAGCGGCGGTACGCGCCGCAAGCGAGTTGGCCGAGGTTCATCTCCAACGGCTGGACTTGCAACCGGGCCGGCGTCCGAACGCTGTTCGGCAGTGCGCCGAGCAACTCGTCCAGGCCGCGATCCCGGTCGGGAGCGCGAGCGGCCCGGCGCACGGCCTCGGCGAGATCGAGCCGGCCCAGGGTCGCGAGAAAGCCTTCGAGATAGCCCTTCTCCAGGACGTTCCGTGCTCCCTCCCAGTCGTCCTCGCAGGCCAGGACCAGCTCGTCGAAGGAATGGCAAGCGCGGCCAGCGGGAAAGACGAACGGCGCATGGAACAGCTGCGCTCCGACGGCGACCGGCCGGCGCTTCCCGGCCGGGTCGAGCGACACCCCGTCGTGATAGCAGTACAGCGCTTCCCGCGGATTGACGCGCTGACATCTGCGGCAGCGGTGGACCGACATGACGCCTCTTTCTGTTTGCCGCACTTTTCCCCCCTCGCCCCGGTACTCCGGGGAGAGGGGTCGGGGGTGAGGGGAGGAACCGAACACTGCTCAGCGGCTCGCCCCTCACCCCCGACCCCTCTCCCCGGAGTACCGGGGCGAGGGGAGGAGCGCTGCCCAACTATCCTCGTTTCGCCCGTTCCCCAAAGCGCAGCAACGATCGCCCCAGCCGAATCAGGTCGCCGGATCGCAGCGTCGCGCGGGCCGAGAATGCGTTCGTCGTTGACGTAGGTTCCGGTCGAACTCCCCTCATCGGTCAGGATGTAGTCGTTGCCTTTGCGGACGATGCGGCAGTGGCAAAAATCCACCTGGGCATCGCCGAACAGGCCGACGTCGCAGCGCTCGGCCCGGCCGATCGTGATCGACTGTTTCGTCAGGATCTGCTCGCGCCCCTTGCGGAAACCGGCCTCGACCTTCAGCCAGGCTTCCTTCAGGATCACCTGGGCCAGGGCGATCAGCAGACCGATGCAGACGCCGAGAATGACGAAACCCCACGAACTCGGGGTCCACAGGTCTTCCCTGGCCTTGCTCTCGAAGAACGATTTGAGCTTCCCATCCATGAGGATGTAGAAAAACCCGCCGAGGATGCCGCCCGCGGTTCCGCCGATCAACCCATTGAGCATTTTACGCAGCGGCCCGCGCGTCTCCTGGTTGCGGACCAGGGCCGCTAACAAATCGAAGACGCCGAGCGACATCCCGATGAGAAGGCCGGTCAGCATCCAGCCGAGGACCAGCAGGAAGTCGTGCGCCCACTTGTCGAACAGCAGTTGGCCGACGATGCCGCCGAGCAAGCCGCCGGCGCTGCCGATGACCACGGCCATGAGGACGCGGACAAAGATGGAGAAGAACTGGCTGATCGAAAAGTTCCAGAGGGCATCGAGCAAGCCGAGCAGGAAGGCGATGCCGAGGCCGAGGAACAATCCCTTCACGCCGCTGTTGAAAACAGAGGGCGATCCGGCCAGCCAGCGGCCGAGTGCCCAGCCGGCAAACGCGCCGGCGCCGCCGCACATCGCACAGTAATAGATGAACAGACGGAATGACATAGGGCCGGCTCCGGGGGACGCAACCACTGTAGAGGGCGAGGGCGCGGAGTGTCAAGCAGCAAGTCGCCGCGTATTGCTGCTTGCGGCTTCGCAGCTTGGTTGTTGCCAAGCCGCAAGCGACGGATGCACGCGCTTGCAGCCGGCGCGGGGGGATATAGAGTAACTTACGAACGCTTTCCGTCCCTGCTGCGTAGAACGGACAGTCCGACTGCGCATCGAGTCTATCGCCGAGGGGCATCGCATGGCCCAGGAAGTCTTTGTCGAAACGCGGAAACTGACCAAGATCTACCGCGACTTCTGGGGCCGCCAGAAGAAGACCGCTCTCCGCGCGCTCAATATCGAGATTCGCCGTGGCGAGATCTTCGGCTTGCTCGGCCCCAACGGCTCCGGCAAGACCACCACGATCAAACTCCTCCTCGGTTTGCTCTTCCCCAGCGACGGCGAGGCGTTCGTCTTCGGCCAACCCGCCGCCGACGTGAGCAAGAACGAACGCGTCGGCTACCTGCCCGAGGAGTCGTATCTGTACCGCTTCCTCAACGCCGAGGAGACGCTCGACTTCTACGGCCGGCTCTTCAACCTGGAGCCGGCCAAGCGCCGAGCGAAGTCGCAGGAACTCATCGAGCGCGTCGGTCTCAAGCAGGACCGCAAACGCCCCTTGAAGGAATACTCCAAGGGCATGAGACAGCGGATCGGCCTGGCTCAGGCACTCATCAACGACCCCGAGCTGGTCATCCTCGACGAGCCGACCTCCGGCCTCGATCCGCTCGGCGCCCGCTGGATGAAGAACCTCATCATCGACTTACGCAAGGCCGGCAAAACGGTCATCATGTGCAGCCACCGCCTGGAAGACGTTCAGGACGTATGCGACCGTATCGCCATCCTGCACGAGGGGGAGCTGCAAGCCTACGGCGAAGTGAAGGCCCTGCTGCAAGACGTGAACCGCGTCGAGCTCCGGGCCAGCGGCTTGCAGATGACCGACGCCCTGCGCCGCGATCTCGAAGAGGTGCTCAGCAAACACGGCGGCAAGCTCGACACGATCGGCCATCCGACGACGACGCTGGAGGACTATTTCCTGCGCATCGTCGAAGAGAGCAAAACGCGGCCGGGGCGCCGCTTTATTCCCGGCCAGGACGGCGACAAAACCAAGCGGCCCGCGGAAGCGCCGGCGCTGGCCAAGGATGGCGACGAACGGATCAAGGACAAACGCTGAATTTGTTTAGCCGCGAGCTTTTGCGAGCGTTTTACCAAACGCTCGCAAAAGCTCGCGGCTAAACGAAACACATCGGAATGATTCAGGAACCGCTTATGTTCGGGGCACTGATCGTCGAGCAAGAACCGATCCAGTGGAAGAACTTTCCGGCCCTGCTCGTCAACGGCGTTCAGGACGCCGGCGGCTGGGCGGCCGTCGCGGCTCTGCTGGGGATGCTCTTCGTCTGGCCGCGCTTGAGCAAGTCCGACCGCGCCCGCATCCCTTCCTGGTTGTACGTTGTCGTCGTCGGTGGCACGGCCGGCGCGTGGTTGTGCTACATCATCCGCTTCTTCCTTCTGATCCCCGAGATCCGGGCGCTGTTCGCGGCGACACCCACGCCGGTGTTCTACACGCAGCGGAGTCTCATTTTTCAGGCATGGTTGTTAACCATCGGCGGCGCGCTCGGCCTCATCGCGGCGGGACTGCCCTTCCTGATCGGCGTCATCCGTCTCAAGATGCGTCGTATCTTCGCCATCGCCGCCCTCAGTTTCCGCGAAGCCGTCCGCCGCCGCGTCCTGTACGTCTTCTCGATTCTCCTGCTCGTCTTTCTGTTCGGCAGCTGGTTCATCTCACCCAAGCCAGAAGACCAGGTCCGCACCTACGTCCAGGTCGTGTTCGTGGCCATGACGCTGCTGCTGCTGCTGGCGGGCGGCATCATCGCCGCGTTCAGCATCCCGGCCGACATCCGCTCTCAAACTATCCACACGATCCTCACGAAACCCGTTGAGCGCTTCGAGATCGTCCTGGGCCGTTTTCTCGGCTTCACCGCGCTGATGACCGTGGTGCTGGGAGTGATGGCCGGCGTCAGCCTGCTCTACATCGTGCGCGGCGTCTCGGCCGAGGCGGCAGAGGAAACCCTCAAGGCCCGTGAGCCGATGAACGGTGAGCTGAGCTTCCTCAACACGCCGACCGAGAAGCGCGGCGACAGCGTGGGCCGGGAATGGGACTACCGCAGTTACATCTCCGCCGGCATGCCCGGCAAACAGCCGACTGCTATCTGGTCGTTCGAGGCTCCGCCCAAGCGCGTCGCCGCCCGCGATACGGTCCGCTGCGAGTTTGGTTTCGACATCTACCGCACCACCAAGGGTGTCGAGAACAAGGGCGTGGCCTGCACCTTTCGGTTCATCACCGCCAACCACGACCCGGTTGAGTATCAGAAATACCTCGACGCGCGGCCCAAGGAAAAGAAAAACGACCCCGAGGAGTTAGCCAAGGCGGCCGAGAACTACGGCATCTTCGAATACGCCGGCAAGGATGTGACCGATTTCCACACGCAATACATCGACGTGCCCGGCGGTCTGTTCAAAAAGGCGTTGGCGTATCAGGGGAGAGGCCCGGCGTTACGCGTCGAAGTTCAGTGCAACGACCAAACGCAGTACGTCGGCATGGCGAAGCACGACCTGTATTTTCGGCTGGACGATCCCGAAGGCGGTTCGGAGCGGGTGAGCTTCGCCTGGAACTTCCTCAAGGGTGCGTCGGGCGTGTGGTTCCGGTTGTGCCTGGTGATCGGCCTCGGGGTGGCGCTCAGCACCTACCTGAGCGGCGTCATCAGCCTGCTAATAACCGGCCTGCTGTACCTGGGCGGCGTTTGTCACGAGTTTATCCGCTCCGTCGCCATCGGCACGAACATCGGCGGCGGCCCGCTGGAGTCGGCTTTCCGGCTGGTGACGGGGAAGAACATGAACGCGCCGCTCGACAAGACCGGCGCGGTGAAGGGGCTTGAGACGACCGATCTCGCTTTCCGCTGGGCCTTCCGCCGCGTCCTCAATCTGCTCCCGGACGTGGACCGCTACGACCTGACCGGCTACGTCGCCGAGGGGTTCAACATACCCCTCGAACAGCTGCTGGTGAAATTGCTGTTGGTGTTTCTGTACTTGCTGCCGTGGGGCGTCCTGGCGTACTACCTGCTCAAGTGGCGCGAGGTGGCGTCCGCGACGTGAGTGAGTGGTGAGTGGTGGGTGGTGGTGAGTGGTGAGTGGTGAGTGGTGAGTGGTGAGTGGTGAGTGGTGAATATCCGGTACTCGGTACTCGGTACTCAGTACTCAGTACCCGGTACTCACCTCACCACTCACCACTCACCAGAACCATAGGAGGAGGAAATCGTGCAAAACTCCGTCCTGCAATGGCTGTCCGTGAAACTGCTCGAACGCCCCTTGCAGCCGCGCGAACTGCTGACGGCGCGGAAAGTGGTTTACATCGTTCTCATCATCGTCCTGTTCACGGCGTCGTTCTTCTGGCGGCGCGGCGCAGGTGGACGCGCAGCCGTCCAACTCGCGATCCGGCAGGATAGCCGCGGCGACGTGGAACTGTCCGGCGAGCTGATCCGGCTCAGCCTCACCGGCTGCGCGGCCTCGTCACCTGCATCCTGTGGAACCAGGCGCTCGAGAAGCAGAAGAAGAACGAGTGGAGCGAGCTGGAGTTGATCGTCCGCAACCTGACCAAGCTGCAGCCGTACTTCATCCGGCCGTGGCTCTTCCAGAGTTGGAACCTGTCCTACAACGTCTCCGTCGAATCGGATCGCATCAACGACAAGTATTTCTTCATCACGCGCGGCATCGACCTGTTGGCCGAGGGAGAGCGGCAGAACCACTACCACCCCGACCTGCGCTACTCCATCGGCTTCTACACTGAACACAAAATCATGAAGAGCGACCAGACGAATGTGCTGCGCTCGCTGTTCCAGTTGAGCATGATCCCCCCGAGCGAGCGCGACCCGGATCGGTTCCGAAAGCGCGGCGCGGACGGCCGCGATGAAATCGACTGGACCGAGTTCGAGAAGTTCGTCGCCAAGCATCCGCAACTGGCGCAGCGTCTCCACTCCGGCCAACTCCGTGATACGGTGCGCGAACACAAAAACCAGTTCACCTGCCGCGATGCGGAGGACGCCATCCTTTTCCTGAGCGATAACTGGCGCGTGCCGGGAGTGTACGAACCGCCCGAGAAGAGGGTCGGCGTCGCGGTCGAACAAAAGGACGTGCTGCTGCCGCCGGAGTCGCGCTTCCCGCCGATCCCGCCTCCCCGGCCGAATCCGTACAAGCCGGCCGGCGACGCGTTCTCGGAGCTGACCAGCGATTCGACGCTGGATGACACCGTGGACGGTTATGCCATGGCGCGCAGCCGTGGTACGGATACGCCCAGGAGCCTCTGCCCCCGGCAGACTCCCTGCCTGGCTCCAACAAGCCGATTGCCGACCGCGTGCGCCAGCGGCGGCCAGTGCATATGACGACGCTGCTATTCCGCAACTATCCTGCCCTGGCCCAGAGTTTTGCCGCGGAACGATTGCAACAGGAAGGTTGGTTCCGCCCGGATGCCGAGGAGGAAAAGAAGGCGGTGGCCGAAAATCGGACCGCGGAAGAGTTCTGGGAGTTTCCCGAGGACAGCTGGTTCAAGTCGCGCGGCAACGTGTTTGTCGATCCGAAGACCGGTAAGAAGGAGCGGGCGCGTCTCGTCCTGCAAAAGAGCCAGCACGCCGACGTGGTCTGGGACATCGCTTACCGGGTCTGGACGCGCACGGGTGAAGCGAACCATCTGCTCTTTGAAAGCCCGGAGGCCCAGGCGCAAACCTATCAGGACGCGCTCGTCTACTGCAAGGCGGCCGGCGTGGTCGTCGGCTCGCAGTTGCCGCCTCCATCGGAGGGGGAAGACGCTTTGACAGGGGATAGGAAACGACGGTACGAGGCGGCGAAGTACATGTTCGAGTACAAGTTCTACCGCGACCTGAGTAACTTCGCTCACCACCATAACCGTGCCAAGATCGAACTGGAGAAAACGACCATCGCCGTGCGCAAACTGTTCTTTGAAGCCGAGACGGCCTACCTGCGCGGCGACCTGGTCAAGGCACGTGCGACCTACGAGGCGAAACCCGGGGCCAACGCCGCCGGCCTGATTGCCGGCGGCGGCGACGCGTTGGCAATCCGCGCGGCCTACGCAAATTCCGGTGCCATCGCCGTTTGGCGCGACGAAGTGCTGCTGGGTTGCATCCGCGACGCGAATGGCCGCTTGATCCCGAAACCAGGTGTGAACGCGGCCGAACATCGCCGGTTCCGCGAACACCACACCGCCCAGGAGTACGCTTACGAGACGCAGTTACGATACTTGCAGTTCTTCAACGAGCAGTACGGCACGCAGATCAAGAAGGGTCTGTCTCGCACCTGGGAGTTCACGATCATCCCCGCGTCGCCGCCGCCGGCCGGGAGCGGTCTCGGCTTCCTCCTGTCGTACCTGACGCCGAGCTTGATCGAAAGCCAGTGGACCCCGCCGCCGATCGGCACCGCCTACGCCGAACTGAAAGGTCCGCTCGACATATTAGTCTTCGACGTGACCGAGAGAGTACCACAGGATACAAAAGATCAGCAGTCCTTCGGGTTCTGGCTGATCGGCGTTGCCGGCGAGTCACGGTCGGCGGGCCCCCTACTCACGACCACTACCGCAGGCGCTGGTGTAGGCCGCTCATTTCCGAGTCAACCAAGCAGCTGGTCCGTCAACGGAAAGGGCTGAACCCATCCAAGAAGCAGCCGGAAGCGGATGGAGAGAAGAAAAAGCGCTAAGGACAGGCGGTGAAATAACTTCTCTCCGCCGCTTGCGGCTTGGCAGTGTTTGCTAAGCCGCAAGCGGCGAAGACGGAAAGTTATTTCGCCGCCGATATTAAACAGAGTTCCCACGTCGCCTCTCCTCCGACACGTCCTCAAAAGACAAGCTATGCTTTCGCAGGGCGATTCGCGCTCTGTCACAAATGGTGCGGAACTGGATGGGGATTCGCACGTGGGGACACTACGACTACTGCAAGCACCGCAAGCCGCCGAAGGCCACAGCGGCGAGATCTTTTCCTGTGCCTTCTCGCCGGATGGCACCACGGTGCTGTCGGCGGGGTGGGATGGACACCTTCGTCTCTGGGATGCCGCCTCGGGTGAGGCGCTGGCCTTCATACAGGTCGGACCGAAGCCCCTGTCCTGCTGCGCCATCACCCCGGACGGCAAGACCTGGCTGGCCGGCTCGATGGAAGGTGTGCTGTCGTTCTGGGACGCGGCCCAGCTCAGGAAACTCACCGAGTTCATGGCCCACACCAGGCCCATTTCCGCGCTCGTCTACTCCCCGAGCGGTCAGCACCTCGCCACCGCTTCCTGGGACCGTTCGATCGTGCTGCGCAAGGTCGGCGCGGAGCGCGACGGGAAAAACCTGATCGGCCATCAGGACATCGTCGCCGGCTGCTGTTTCACGGCGGATGGGCGGCGTCTGCTCTCCTGGGCCTATGACGGCACGCTGCGTCTGTGGGACGTGGAGTTCGCCACGGAAATCTGCTGCCTGACCGGCCATGAGGATCGCGTGACGACGGCGGCGGTTTCCCCCGACGGCCGCTGGGCCGTGTCCGGCGGCCGCGATCGCCTGCTGAAACTGTGGGACCTGCAACAGGGCGTCGAGGCCGGCTCCTGGCCGCAAGACGCCGAGGTGCGCGGCTGCTTCTTCCTGCTCGACGGCGCCGCTTTCGTCTCTCTCGACGCTGTCGGCCGGATGTTTCTGTTCAATGTGCCCGAGTTGGTGATGCGTGCGGACCTGCGCACGCGCCTCAAGGTGATGTGCGGCAGCCTGGCGCCCTCGGGGCTACAAATCGCTCTGGGCTGCGAGGACGGTCGGGTCCGGATCGTGGCGCTGGAAGACGTCGAGCAAGGCTCGCTGCTGGTGACGGCCATGCAACACCTGAAAGAAGAGACGACGCTGCTGAGCCGCTTCCTGGGCCGGACGAAGACCGTGCGCACGTATCAGTACACTTGTCCTGCCTGCCGTCACGTCACCGAGTCGCCGACGCTGCCGGTTGCGGATTTCGCCTGCACCCTTTGCCAGCGCCCTCTCCGTATCACCGCTCAGATTCTCCAGACCGCATAGTCGCAACACGAAAGAGAGTGGCCCAGGGGCACCAACGCCTCGCAAGCTTGCCGAATCCCCCCTCCCTTCCGATGATTACCGCAGAGCATCCGGCGTTGCCGATGCCAGCCGACTCGACAAGGACGCCGGTCGCATGGTTCTTTGCGAGTTTTCTGTATCATGCCCTCCTGCTTGATCACGGGCGCGACGGGGTTCCTCGGCGGTCACGTCGCCGAAGCTTGCACGCGCCGCGGCATCCAGATTCGCGCTCTTGCACGCCCCAACAGCGATATCTCTCTTCTGAAACGCTGCGACGCAACCATCGTTTCCGGCGACCTCGGTGATGAGTCGGCCATCCGGCAGGCCGTCGAGGGCGTCGATTCCGTCGTTCACTGTGCCGCCAAGGTCGGCGATTGGGGACCGGTCGAGGATTATCGAGCGGTCAACGTCGAAGGTCTGCGCCGCCTTCTCGACGCCTGTAAGGACCAGCCGCTCAAGCGGTTCGTCCACGTCAGCAGCCTCGGCGTCTACGCCGCTCGCCATCATTTCGGCACGGAAGAATCGGAACCGCTGCCGAAACGGCACGTGGACGGCTACACGCAGTCGAAGGTGGAAAGCGAGCTGCTCGCCCTGGAGTATCAGCGCGAGCACAAGGTCCCCGTCGTCGTGCTGCGGCCCGGCTTCATCTACGGGCCGCGGGATCGAACCGTGCTGCCGAAGCTGATCGAGAACCTCCGCAATGGGATCGTCCGCTATCTCGGCAGCGGCGGCCAGGCGCTGAACACGATTTACGTGGGCAACCTGGTCGATGCGATTCTGCTGGCACTGGACAGGCCGGGTGTCGAGGGCCAGGTGTTCAACCTGACGGATGGCGAGGCGGTGTCGAAGCGGCGCTTCATCGAGGCAGTGGCCGACGGCGCCGGTGTGCCGCGTCCGACGAGGTCCGTGCCGCTGTGGATCGCACGCATCGCCGCCTCGTGGATGGAAAGCTGGGCACGTCTCCGCGGCGACCCGAACCCGCCGCGCCTGACGCAAGGCCGGCTGAAGTTCCTCGGTCTGAACCTCGATTTCAGCATTGACCGGGCGAAACGCGACCTCGGTTATGTGCCGCGCACCAGCTTCGACGAGGGCATGCGCGCAACGGTGGCCTGGCTCAAGGAGAACGCCTAGAATCACCTTGTCTTCGCCGCTCGCGGCTTGGACGTGGTTTCAAAACCCCGTACCGCCGACATTCCTGTCGGCACGGGCCGGCAAGAATGCCGGCGGTACACGGTTTTGAAATCGCGTCTTAGCAGGAATGCTAAGCCGCAAGCGGCAACCACCTGCTATGGAGGCCACAATGGAACTCTCGGGCAAACGCGCCGCGATCCTGGTCGAGCAGCAGTATCAGGAGATGGAAGTCTGGTATCCGGTCTACCGCCTGCGCGAAGCCGGCTGCAAGGTGACGCTGGTCGGCCCGGACGCGGGACAAACCTACCCCAGCAAACTCGGCTACCCGGCCAAGAGCGACAAGGCGGCGAAGGACGTCAAGGCCGACGATTTCGACCTGGTCGTGATTCCCGGCGGATTCGCGCCCGACTTCATCCGCCGCACCGACGCCATGATCCGCCTCGTCAGCGACATGGCCGAGCGCGGCAAGATCGTCGCCGCCATCTGCCACGGTCCGTGGGTGCTCTGCTCGACGCAGGCGCTCAAGGGGAAGAAGGCGACGTGCTTCTTCGCCATCAAAGACGACGTGAGCAACGCCGGCGCCCGCTATGTCGATGAAGAAGTGGTGCGCGACGGCAACCTCATCACCAGCCGTAAGCCCGACGACCTGCCCGCGTTCATGCAGACGATCATCCAGGCCGTGCGCGAGCTGAAGCCCGCCATGGCCGGCGTGCGGTGACCCGGCGAACCGGCTGCGTCAGCGGCCGGGTTTGGTATGCTCACGGGCCTTTACCTAAGCGGCCGCTGACGCAGCCGGGTCGCCGAATGTGGACGCCGAGGCTGTCGTGGAGCCGGTTCGGATCAAGGTATATGGCCTGTTCTCCTTGACCCGCAGGCGGTATTCTGCGCCAAGCGGCGGTGGGCGGCTTTTTCCTCGTGCTGGTGTTGCTCACATGGTGGATTAGCTGGCCCGAGCTTCGTCACGGCCTTGAGAAGCGCGACCTGCCGCTGTGGATGCACTACACGATGCGCGTGCTGAATCGCGTTCCGTGGATCCTTTTCGCCGCGGGAGTATGCAAGGGAATTGAGATCTGGTTGGTACTCCGAGCTTTCGCCCGGCGCGAGACGGACCTCAACCGAACGGCGGTAGGCCCTCCGGAAAGCGCGGCGAGGTCGCAATCGACTCCGAGTCCTTCTTCATAAGAGACCTGCATCATGCCATCCCCCCGCTACGCCCCGACTCGGGAAGACAAGTTCGCCTTCGGCATCTGGTGCCTCCAGAACCGCGGCCGCGACCCGTTCGGCGACCAGACCCGGCCGGAGGTGACCGCGGTCGAGGCCATCAAGGGCCTGGCCCAGCGGCAGTGCTACGGCTTCGAGTTCCACGACAACGACGTGCTGCCGTTCGCCGCCAGCGCCAGCCAGCGCGACGCCATCCTGCGCGACGTGAAGAAGGTGATGGCCGACACCGGCATCAAGGCCACGATGGCCACGACGAACAACTTCTACCACCCCGTCTTCAAAGACGGCGCCTTCACCAGCACCGATCCGGCGATCCGCCTCTTCGCCACGCAGAAGGTGATGCACGCCCTCGACGTGGCCGCCGACCTCGGGGCGCAGGTCTTCGTCTTCTGGGGCGGCCGCGAAGGCGTCGAGGTGGACGCCAGCAAGGACCCCGTCGATGCGACGCGGTGGTTCCGCGATTCCATCAACTTCCTGTGCAACTACGTCCTGAGCCAGGGCTACGACATCAAGTTCAGCATCGAGCCGAAGCCGAACGAGCCGCGCGGCGACCTGTATCTGCCGACCGTCGGCAGCGTGCTGGCGTTCATCGCCACGGTCGATCATCCGGAGATGTGCGGCATCAATCCGGAGACGGCTCACATCAAGATGGCCGGCCTGAATCCGTATCACGAGTTCGCCCAGGCCCTGGAATCCGGCAAGCTGCTCGACGTCCACTTGAACGGCCAGAAGCCGCTGCGCTTCGATCAGGACCTGAGCTTCGGCAGCGACGATCTGAAGGAGGCGTTCTTCACGACGAAGCTGCTGACCGACCACAAGTACGAGGGCACGATCGGCTTCGACGCCCATCCCTATCGCAGCGAGGCCGATCCGTGGGATTTCGTCGAACGCAACATGCGCACCTACAAGATCATGAAGGAGAAGGTGCGGAAGTACAACGAGAACAAGGAGATTCAGGACCTCCTGAAGGAGATCCACGGCGCCAACCCGCACCTGCGCGGCCTGACGACGAAGTACAGCAAGGAGGCGGTGCAGCAGCTGAAGAGCATGTCGTTCGACCTGGCGGCATTGGCGTCGCGCAAGCTGCCGTATGAGCGGCTCGATCAACTGGTGACCGAGCTGCTGCTCGGGGTGTTGTAATTTGAGCACGCAGCGCAAGCAAGTGATGTACTTGCTTGCGCTGCGTGCTCAAAAACAAACGAGGTTTCCGCATGGCCCACCAACACTCTCCCGCGTTCCTGGCGCTCGTCAACGACGCCAAGAAGCGCGTCCGTGAAACGACGGTCGATCAAGTCAAGGCTCGCCTCGACCGCGGCGAGAAGCTGCTGATCGTCGATGTGCGCGAGGATCACGAGTGGGCGAAAGACCACTTGCCCCATGCGCTGCATCTGAGCAAGGGCATCATCGAGCGCGACGTCGAGGCGCAGTTGCCGGACAAGGGCGCCGAGATCATTCTCTACTGCGGCGGCGGCTTCCGCTCGGCGCTGTCGGCAGACAACCTGCAGAAGATGGGCTACACCAACGTGCTGTCGATGGACGGCGGCATCCGCGTCTGGCGCGAGAAAGGTCATCCGCTGACAACCGGCTAGGACGTGGTTTCAAAACCTCGTACCGCCGACATTCCTGTCGGCACAGGCCGGCAAGAATGCCGGCGGTACAGGATTTGAAACCACGTCTATACCACCGTTTACGTTTCGCGAAACTGTTCCACACTACTGTTCCCTGACGGGAGAATCTCGATGCGTTACCTGACTCAGGCGTCTCTCCTCGCCGCCGGCTTTCTGCTGGCGTCCGCCAATCCACCTACCCGCGCCGAGGAGAAAAAAAACGAATCCGCCGTTATCTTCAACGGCAAGGACCTGACTGGCTGGCAGGGGCTGACCGAATACTGGAGCGTCAAGGACGGAGCCATCGTCGGCGCCACGCCGGAGGGAGGCAAGTTCAACACCTTCCTGTGCAGCGAGAAGAAGTACACGGACTTCGAGCTGAAGTTCAAGGTGAAGCTGACCGGCAAGGGCTGGACCGGCAACAGCGGCGTGCAGATCCGCAGCGAGATCATCAACAAGGACAAGTTCGTCGTCAAGGGGCCGCAGTGCGACATGGGCGCCGAATATTGGGGCAGCCTCTACGGCGAGCAGTTCGGCGGTATGATGAAGGCGTCCGACCCCAAGCTGGTCAAGAGCGTTCTCAAGGAGAACGAGTTCAACGACTACTACATCAAGTGCGTCGGCAAACGCGTCACGATCAAGCTGAACGGCGAGACGACCGTCGACGAAGAGTTCGCCAAACTGCCCGACGACGGGATCATCGCCTGGCAACTGCACGCGGGCAACCCGATGGAAGTGATCTTCAAGGACATCGAGTTCAAGGACCTGAGCAAGAAGTGACGTCCCGTTCGTTTAGCCGCGGTTCGCAGAACCGCGCGGATCTTAGACCGCGGCTAAACGAGGAAACGCCTACCACGGAGCATTCCCGATGCGTTACTTCGGAATCACGGCACTGCTGTTGGCGTTCAGCGCGGGGCGTGCGGAACTGCCGAAGGAAACGCCCTTCTTCAACGGCAAGGACCTCACCGGCTGGGAAGGGCTGACGGCCTACTGGAGCGTGAAAGACGGTGCCCTCGTCGGCGCCTCGCCGAAAGACGGTCTGAAGTTCAACACCTTTCTCTGCTCGACGCAGAAATACGGCGATTTCGAGTTGAAGTTTGCGGTACGTCTTACCGGCGACCTGGCCCAGGCCAACAGCGGCGTGCAGATCCGCAGCGAGTTGAAGGAACGAGACCATTTCGTCGTCTGGGGTCCGCAGTGCGACATGGGCCAGAACTACTGGGCCAGCCTCTTCGGCGAGCATTTCGGCGGCAAAAAGCCAGGCGAACACACCACCTTGAAGGCCGCTGATCCCGAAGTGGTCAAGAAGGTGCTGAAGCCCGGCGAGTTCAACGACTACTACATCAAGGCCGTCGGCAAGCACGTCACCATCAAGCTCAACGGCGCGACGACCGTGGATGCCGAAATCGAGAACCTGCCCGCCGAGGGGATCATCGCCTGGCAGATCCACGCGGGGCCGCAGATGGAAGTGACGTTCAAGGACATTGTGTTTAAGGACCTGGGCAGGAAGTGATATCAAGGCCGGACAGCCGGCGGCTACCCCGAGAGCAAGGCCCCAGAAAGAGTTTTCCGTGGTCAAGAAAGTGCGCAAGGAAACGCAGATGAAAGCCGCCGGGGTGACCAGGCGAAGGGGCAAGCCCGCGGTCATCGACGAAGAAGAGCGGCTTCTGCGGAAGGCCACCGAGCACCTCATCTGCAAGCATGGGATGTTCCTGGTCGCCACCGGCCTCCGCGAAACCCGCATCAAGGGGTTCCAGGTTTGGATCATCGCCGTAACCCTGCGCTACACGACCGGCCATGAAGGCTACATCGGCGACCTGCTCTACGACGGGGAAGCGTTTACGTTCCTCACTCCCCCGGAGGTCCGGAAGGACCGAACGCGGACGATCGCCGGTGATCCCGAGCGGATACGGAAATGGAATGAGCAATGAGCTTCCGCTGTACTGGCAAGAGAAGGATAATACCCTCGCCCTGGCCTGTCTGCGGATGGCGCTGGCTGCCTTCGGCACCCAGGTTTCCAAACGCACGATCCAGGCCGAGGCGAAAATGGAGGAAGAAGGCACCCGCATCGACGAACTCGAGCGCCTCGCTGGGAAGTTCCAACTCGAGGCGGAGATCCGGGAGACTACGGTTGAAGAACTACGGGGGATTCTTGCACCAGCAGACGATGGTGATACGATTCACCCACGGTGATGAAGCGGTCTTCCTCTTGCGAGTACAGAGGGTGGTTACATCCGATGAGTACTATTTCTTCGTAATAAGATAAGATGTCAACAAAATACCGAGGATGCCCGTAAGCAAGGAAAAGAAGGCAGACAAAAAAATGGTTAGGATCATCCATCCCCGTTGCCCCCACAACTCCTTCGTCTTTGTCAGTTCCGAGAGCTTGTGCTCGATAACGGCGATCTGTTTCGTGATTTCTCGGATCGGTTCTGTCTCGCCCCGCAAAGCTTCCACTCGTTCCTTGAGAGTGTTCACCTCGATCGTGAGAGCTTGAATAAGGTTCTCTGTTTGGGTTGCCATGGTTAGTGTCCCTCCGAACCCGCGGTGATCTGGGCGCTGATGATCTGGACCTGTTGGTGCTGTTGGTTATTGCGAACCTGCAGGAGGTTGCCCCAGAGGCGATACAGACGGACTCTCATGTGCAGGGGATTCTGAAGCTCATCGGGAGCAAAATCTGTGGAAACTTCGCCCGTGAAGTCCCGGATAGTCAGTCGGTAAAGCGCCCGGCCCTGGGGATCTTGCACGCGGTTCCACTCGGCCTTCACCAGTTGGGACGACTGTGGCCCCAGAATTTCTGCGAGTAGGGTCGAAGCTTGCTCAAGAAGTTTCAGTCCCTCAGACCATTGCTGCGACTCTGGCGAATACTTCACGTCCATGATCTCTCTCCCGGGGCGCTTTCTCTTGGTGTCTGTAATCTACCATCCCTGGCAACTGATGTACAGGCAAATCGCTGTCGTTGGAACGGGTAAACGCCCACTTAAATACACTCTCTCGTTTCATTGCATGTATTCGTCCGTCCCGCCAACTTTCTTGCATCCTTCGAGCGTTTCGCCCGCAAGCCAAGCTTTTGCAATCCGAACAAATTCATCAATCTCCGACGAGGCCAGGTGAGCCAGTGAGTTATCCCATTTTCCATCCAAATCCCAATCTTCCAAGTCGACTATTGATTGCCCATCAAGGTCGGGGGTCAATCCAGACATGCCGATTGGTGTATTGCCGACTTCGAAACGAGAGTGTCGTCACGCCGGAATCAGCACGATCAGTCTCCGAATAATCATTGGGACTGGCCATCAACTGGCGGAGTCTCTCGGTTCTGTCATCTTTACTGGTCGGCATATCTATTCCGCCTGTAGACCTCACCGTCTCTATCCTTGGCCAACACCTCAGCGCCCTCTTCACCGCCTCCGCCGTCCACGCGGCTTCTTCCCCTGCGGCGCCATCGTCGGCTCGCCCTTCAACTTGGCGATGCGGTCGCGCAGTTCGGCTGCGCGCTCGAACTCCAGGTTCGCCGCCGCCGCCAGCATTTCGCCGTGCAGTTCCTCCAGGTACTCCTCCGTGACATAGTCTTCCTTGCCCGCCGCCTCCGCCGCGATCTTGTGCGCGGCGATCTCGGACTCGATGCCCATGCTGATCGCCGACTTGACCGTCTCCGGCGTGATGTCGTGTTCCACGTTGTAGCGCAGTCTGACGATCGCGCCGCCGCTGCGTCTCACCGATGGCCCGCGCCATCGAGTCGGTGACGCGGTCGGCGTACAGGATCACCTCGGCGTTGACGTTCCGCGCCGCCCGGCCGATGGTCTGAATCAGCGACGTTTCGGAGCGCAAAAATCCCTCTTTGTCCGCGTCGAGAATGGCGACCAGCGACACCTCCGGCAGGTCGAGACCCTCGCGTAAGAGGTTGACGCCGACCAGCACATCGAATCCCCCTTCGCGCAGCTCGCGCAGGATCTGTACACGCTCGATGGCGTCGAGCTCCGAGTGCAGCCATTTGCAGCGCAGCCCCGCCTCGCGGAAGTAACCGCTCAGGTCTTCCGCCAATCGCTTCGTCAGCGTAGTGACCAGCGTGCGCTCTTTGCGTTCGACACGTTTCTTGATCTCGCCGATCAGGTCCGGCACCTGGCCGCGCGCCGCCTTGACGTGGACCAGCGGATCGACCAGCCCCGTCGGCCGAATCACCTGTTCGACGACCTCGCCGCCGCAGCGCTCGATCTCGTAGGCCGCCGGGGTCGCCGACATGAACAGCACTTGCTTGACGCGCTTTTCCCATTCGTCGAAGCGCAGCGGACGATTGTCCAGGGCGCTCGGCAACCGGAAGCCGTGTTCCACGAGCGTGAGCTTGCGGCTGTGGTCGCCGGCGAACATGCCGCGCACCTGCGGCAGGGTGACGTGCGATTCGTCCACCACCATCAGGAAATCGTCGGGGAAGAAGTCGATGAGGGTATACGGCGGCTCGCCGGTCTTGCGGCCGCTGAACCAGCGTGCGTAGTTCTCGACGCCGGGACAGTGGCCGACCTCCAGCAGCATCTCCACGTCGAAGCGCGTCCGTGCTTCGAGCCGCTGTTTCTCCAACAATTTGCCCTCGGTTTTGAAAACCTCCAGCCTCTCATTCAGTTCCTGGCGAATGCCCTCAACCGCGGCTTTCGTGCGCTCCTCGGGCGTGACGAAGTGCTTGGCCGGGTATATGTACATCTCGTCGAGGACGCGCAGCGTCTCGCCGCTGGTCGGGTTGATGATGGCGAGGGTATCGAGTCTCGTCGCCGAACAGCTCGATGCGCAGGCCGAACTCTTCGTAAGCCGGCCACACCTCCACCACGTCGCCGCGCACCCGGAATTTACCGCGTGTGAAGGCCACGTCGTTGCGTTCGTACTGGATGTCTACAAGCTTGTAAAGCAGCTGCTCGCGCGCAATGGTCCCCCCCTTGGGAAGATGGATCATCATGCGCTTGTAATCGCTGGGCGAACCGAGGCCGTAGATGCACGACACACTGGCGACGACGATCACGTCCTCGCGGCTGACGAGCGCGCCGGTAGCGGCAAGGCGTAGGCGGTCGATGTTCTCGTTGATGAGGGCGTCTTTCTCGATGTAGATGTCGCGCTGCGGAATGTAGGCTTCTGGTTGGTAGTAGTCGTAGTAACTGACGAAGTAGTGGACGGCGTTGCGCGGAAAGAAGGCGCGGAACTCCTTGTAGAGCTGGGCGGCGAGCGTCTTGTTGTGGGCAAGAACGAGCGTCGGCTTGCCGAGCTGGGCGATGACGTTGGACGCCGTGAAGGTCTTGCCGGTGCCGGTGGCTCCGAGCAGCGTCTGGCACGGCTTGCCTTCACGGAAGCCAGCGACGAGCTTTTCGATGGCCTGCGGTTGATCGCCGGCGGGTTGGAACTTGCTGACCAGGTCGAACTTGGCGACCATGTGCCTCTCCTCTCGCGGACTGTCCCAGGTGCCCGCGTCATTTTTTTCATTGCGCGCTTCTTCGCCCGTTTCGGACTGGTGCCGCCGTAGGCGGCGGGTTTTTCGATCCCGAGTTCGCGCCGGACTTCGTCCCGTGAGTGGCCTCCGGTCCGCGCTATATTCCTCCTGGCTCCCTCGCTGATGTCCTGGAATGTCGGACTCAGGTTGAGAGAGATGGTTTCGAGGTCCGCTTTTCTGGAGAGCATCAGCGTGGCAACGGGCCGGCCTCATCGTGCCTGTTCTGGAGGTGCGGAATGTGAGTTGATAAGTGAGAAGGCTCAATCGCTCCATTCCAGCCGACAGGGCGTGTTCAGCAGCGGCGCGATCTTCTTCGCCGCCTCAGCCTGGACATCCGCAAGTGAACGGCCGCGCACACTGAACCGCACCGGCAGCACGCGCTTGCCGTTCTCGCGGTAAATCGCCGCGGCTCCGGAGCGAAGGAAAGCCCCGTCCGGGTCCGGCTCGCCGTTCTTACCGACGGGCGAAACCGCGTCCCGCAACCGTATCCGAGGAATGGCCTTGATCGGTACGGCCGGATCGACTGGATTGTTGACGACGTCAATCGGGATGTCGAGTATCGCGGTTTCAGTATCGCGCAGCCGTTTCGGCCAGCGCACGGTGATGTCGAACATCTTCTCCCCTTCGATCATCCGGGACAGCGTCTTGCCGCCGAGGGCCGTTTGCACCGCAGCGTTCACGTCGGCCGCGCTCACGCCCCATTTTCGGCACTTTTCGGCGTCGATGCGAAATTCCAGGTGCGCCCGGCCCAGGGATCGATACGCGGCAACGCTCTCGACTCCGGGAACGTCGCGCAGGGCCGCCTGCACCGGACCGGCCAGACGTTCCAACTCGTCGAGGTCGGGGCCGACGATCTTCAGCAGGTTCTCGGCGGGAGCGCCGGGAAAGACCAGCTCCAGCTGCTCCGGGCTGTTCGTCGTTATCATCCAGGCGACACCGGGGACCTGAGCCGATAACACGCGGTTGAGTTCCTCAAGCAACTTTGTCCGGCCGCGCGGCCCCGCCTTCAGGCCGACGAACAGCTGAAGTTGGTTCGACGACTGCGGTTCGTCGCCCTCCGACGTGCCGGCCTGGGAGACGACGCGCTCCACTTCCGGAAACTCGCGCAGCAGCTCCACGACTTTGCGGCTTCGCTCGGCCGTCGCTTCTAGAGAGGCGTTCAGCGGAAACAGGCCGTGAACCCACAATGCGCCGGTCCCTCCATCGTTATCGGCGTAGTACGGCTCGATGCGCACGCCGGGCAGCAACGTGCCGGCGGTCGTGTTCAGTTCCTGAATGCGGGCTTTGACGCCGCGCAGAAACCGTGGGTCGTCATCCTGCCGCATAAAAACGACGCCATGAACGGCGTCCGCCTCCTGCTCCGCTCCCGGTCCGCTGGAGGCAACCCATTCGCGGCGCGGCTGGCTGTCAATGACCACACCGCGTCGCCCCTCAACTTCGTCCGGCCCCAATGGACCGCCCTCGACGACATCTCCAATGGTAACGGGTCGATCATTGACCCGCGCGATCACGAGCGCGCGGATTTCGCGCAATCGCCGTTTTTCCGCGGCGCGGAGGAGGCTGGCCGCTTTCTGGGGATTGGCGGCGGTCAGCACCTCGGCGGAAATGAGGTCCGCTCCACCGCCGAAAAGGCCGACGGAGCGGAAGCTGAGAGCGACCTGCCCGTGGACGAGGAAATCGCCGCCGAGGTTGACGTTGCTCTGGGCGACGACGTCCGCGAGTTGTTGCAGCGTGATCCCGTAGCGGCGGAAACGGTCCGCGTCGGGCTGGATCTCGTACCGCTTGACCACACCGCCATTGCTGCCAACATCGGCCACGTTGGGCAGCCGGCGAAATTCGCGTTCCAGGCGCCACTCCTGCAAAGTTCTCAGGTCGTGTGCTGTGTAGACCGGTCGGCCCAGAGCGTCGCGGGGACCGATCACGAGGTAGCGCAGAGTCTCACCGCCGGGCCTGGGACCGAGCTGGGGGACAACGCCGGGCGGCAGTGCCTGAACGAACTGAAGGCGGTTGATGACTTCCTGGCGGGCGGCGAAAAAATCGGTTCCGATCGAAAAGCAAGCGTGCAGCTCGCACGCGCCGCAGGCGGAATTGCTGCGCAGCGACTGGAGATGGGGCATGCCGGCCAGCGCCACCTCCAGGGGAATTGCGACCTGTCGTTCCACTTCCTCGGCGGAGGCTCCGGTAAACATGGCGTAAACGGGCACAATGACGGGCGGCTCAGCGCGAACCGGTTTATCCTCGTTCCGGTCCGCGCCGTTCGATGGGTGCCGGCTCGGGGAAACGGTTGCGTAGGACCAGGTAGCCGCCGAATATCCCGACGGTCAAGAGGCCGAGGGCGAAAAGTGCCGCCGTTGAGTGGCGCATTTGAAACATGGGAAGGTTCCATTGCCTGGGCGAACGGTACGCGGATAAATTACTTGAGCGCATCCTTGCCGTCCGTGAGCCACTCCAGGTTGAAGCGCGCGATCGTGAGCAGACCCGTCTTGTAGATGTTCTTGCCGTCGGTGCTGCCGCGCTCGTAGAAGAGCAGGATCGTGCCGTCTTTCGCCACGGCGAGATCGCTGTAGCCGCTGAAACCCGCCTCCACCGTCTTGCTCACCGGCCAGGTGTCGCCTTCGTCGTAACTCAGCTTCACGCTGACATTCTTACGATCGCGATTCTGTCCAGGTTCGGCCTTACCCGTGCCCCGTTCAAGGTTGTGCGGGTTCGAGAAGAGTGAGACGGTTCTTCCCCTGATCCGCTTTCTCGGTCATGCGGCACCATGCCCGCCATGCAGATTGGTTCCAGCAGCTGCTCGTGAAAGCGCGGCGTGGACCACTCCGTTGCCCCGTTCGGGCTGGTGACCAGGATGCGACGGTTCGGCTTCGACTCGCTGCGGACGTTCAGCAGCACGCGGCCGTCGGCGAGCTGGGCGGCCGTGGTTTCATTCGGATTGATGATCTCCGCCGTTGCCGTCACCGCGATGTCGCCGCCGTGCCACGTCTTGCCGCCGTCGTCGCTGAAAATGGTGGCCGTGACCGAGGGTCGATGGGCGTGGCCTCCGGTTCCGGTCGAGAGCCACACCGGCACCGGCAGCCGGCCGTTCTTGAGCTGGATGCCGTGCCCCGGCCCCGTGGCGAGCACTTTCCAGGGAAACGCCGAGCGGAACTTCTCAAACGCCGCGGTGATCTCGACGGGTTTCGAAGGAGGCGCCGTCGTCCTGGCTGCGCATGTAAAAACAGCGGGCGTACTCCAGGCAGAAGAGGAAGTGAACATCGCCATTGCGGTCGGCGAAGGCCACGGGGTTGTTGTACGTCACATCGTCCGGATTCGCGAGCTTCTGGGCCAGGGCGACGGGGTTCTTCGCCTTCGGCCCCGGAACCTCGGCGATCATCTGCCGCGGCCCGCCAGGTCTTGCCGCCGTCGGTGCTGCGCCGCAGGAGAATGTCGATCGTGCCCCAGTCGCCGGAATCGCTCTTCCGCGCCTCGCAGTACGCCAGGACCGTCCCCTTCGCCGTGACGACGATTCCGGGGATGCGATACAGCTTGTAGCCGTCCTTACCGGCCTCGAACAGGTCGATCTTGTCGAGGAATGGCTCTGCGGCCGTGATGCCGTTTCCGCGCAAGAAAACCAGCACGAGGGTTGTCCGAAGGATCGTACCGAAACCGGGATGGATCATGGCTGTCTCCGCTGGATCGCGCCGTTCGCCGTTCTGCGCGTCTTCCAATTGTTTTACGAAGGACAGAGGCAGATTCTCGTTCTCGCGTCTACCAGCCGGCCATCTGCTCGAGAGGAACGATTTCACGACGCCCAACGTCGTACAGCACGCAGCCAGTTTCCTGATGGAGACGCCGTGCAAAATCTTCTGTGGCGATGACCCGTTCCGCCATGAGCCAGGGACAGGCTAGATAGCCATCCTTGAGTTCGACGCGGTGACCTCCCAGGGATGCCCGACCCTGTTCGTCCACCTGTCCTAGCTCTTGCAGTAAACGTGTCACGACGGCCATCTCCAGAGGCCGAACGACGACCAGTCTGCCGTTCATTAGGGCCTCAACGTCGAAGTGCCCGACAGCAAGCTTGTGAATCACGGTCTGGCTCCTTTACGGGTTCGCCCCGGCCATGTGCTGGCGAATGGCCCTTGCCTCGGGTGAAATTCGCAAGAAGGTTCCGCTTCACCGACTTCTCGACGGAAATGGAGCCGGGAGTACGAATCTGGACTCCGTTTGTCTGGTCCTTGTACAGGCGCGGGCCATCGGGAAGAAAAGAGCGTTATCGGACGACTCGGACCACGGGCCTGCGATGTCCATTCTTTGCTTGTTAAGAAAATGAGCTGCCCCAGGTTTCCCGCCATCGGATAGAATAGCGTCATGGCGAAACAATCGTCGTCACCATCCGAAACCCCGCTGCCGCGCTGGTATCGCGGCAAAGACATCCCGATCCGGGTGGTGCGCCGCTTTGCGCGCGCGGTGGCAGAGATGTTCCATCCTGAGAAGATCATCCTCTTCGGCTCTCGTGCCTACGGTACCCCGCACGAGGACAGCGACGTGGACATCCTCGTGGTCATGCCCGCCCGCAATGAGATCGATCAGGCCGTGAAGATTTGCCTGGCCATCCCGGCACCGTTTCCGATGGATCTCATCGTCCGCACTCCAGAGGACCTGCGCTGGCGTCTGGAGGCGGGCGATTCCTTTCTACGCGAGATTGTGGCGCGGGGGATCGTTCTCCATGAACAGCCTGACGAGGGGGTGGGTGCGGAAAGCGGAGGACGACTTCCGCATGGCAAAAACCCTCGCCCGCGCGGCAAACCGGTCGAATGATGGCATCTGCTTCCACTGCCAACAAGCCGCCGAGACTGCCGAGGAGCGGGCCAGTGCCGATGCCTGGGAAAAGACGGTGAACGATTCCACTTGCGCCAACATGATCGCCTGAGCCGGAGGAGTTCTGTCATGGCCGCCAATCCCGTACTGAACGCTCCGGCCGCTCCGCCGGCGGAAACGGTCGAACAACGCTTCCGCCGCCTTGAAGCACTTTGGCATTCGGAGACGTGGTTCAGCTCCAATCCCACCGAGATCATCGCGCACCCGGCGTTTCAGGAGATCATCGGCATGGGCGACGCCGTCATTCCGCTGATGCTGCGCGATCTCGAAAAGGAACCGCACCTTTGGGTCTGGGCGTTGCCCCGCATCACCGGGCAGAATCCCGTACCGCCGGGCAACCCCGGCAACATTAGCAAGATGCGCGAAGCCTGGTTGCGCTGGGGGCGGGAGAATGGCTATCAATGGTAGATCATCTCAAGGCACTCTTTCCCCGGCTTACCACGGCGGCATTCCGGGTGACGAGCCCGCGCGATCCGCTTTACAACTGCGTCGCCTGGGCCGCCGGCATAACAAACGATTGGTGGTGGCCGCACGCGGATCCGGAGGAGGCGTTCTGGCCGGAAGGTGGGCAGCGCGTGCGGACGCTGGAATCGTTTCAGGCCGCCTTTGCGCCCCTCGGCTACGTTATGTGTGCGGGCGAGGAGTTGGAGACGGGTTTTGAAAAAGTCGCCGTGTTTGCGAACGCTTCTCGTCTACCGATGCACGCCGCACGAAAGCTGCCGACCGGTTGGTGGACGAGCAAACTCGGCGAAGGGGAAGACATCGAGCACTGGAAGCGACATCTACGGCACTGTCGCCCTGGGCTGCTCAAGCGAACTCTTCGGAAATGAGTTGCACCCGCTTTCCGCTTGCGCCCGATGGCTGGAGAGGCGATGGACCACGTTAGTCCCGACCGACGCTCCCATATAATGCGACTCGTCCCGAGCGCCGACACGCGGACCGAGGTCGCTGTTCGCCGACTGCTCCACCGCATGGGCTTCCGGTTCCGATTATGCAGGAAGGATCTACCCGGGACGCCAGATGTCGTGCTGCCCAAGTGGCGTGTGATTGTCCTGATCCACGGTTGCTTTTGGCATCGCCACCCAAGATGCCGCAAGACTACTACCCCAAAATCGCGGGTCGATTTCTGGAAGAAGAAGTTCGATGCGAACGTGAAGCGCGACAAAGCCGTGCGCCGACGACTAGCGAGGTTGGGCTGGCGCGTTTGCATCGTATGGCAATGCGAGCTTTCCCATCCAACGAAACTGGCCGCACGTCTCCTTGACTTCATTGTGACCAAGCATGCCGGGGAGTCCGGCCGGTTTCAGCCGAAGTGAAAGGCCGAAAACACTTCTGGCTATGCTTCAATTCTCGACCTCGCTGAACGACGGAAAGTAGCGGTATACCTTTCCGTATTTCTTGCGTTCGGCTTCCGGAATCCATGTGGGTCTAGGGACGTCAGGCGCGGATCGTGGAAGCTTTTCGTCCAGCAATTTGATCTCTCTCAATGTGAGAAGTGGACTCTCGATCAGGTACGCTTCGTGGCCCGGCATATAGAAACTGAGATCATTGAAGTGCTTCGGACCTAGCTTCGTTTCGTCCCGCGCGTTGACAATCAGACCACCCATCGACATCATTTTGGTGGTGTCCGCGTAGTGAAAATGGAACAGTTGATTGAATCGGAGTTTGCGACTGTCTTCGAGAACGGCGCTGCGGTCGGTCAAGGTCTGTTCGATCTGATTCGCGATGATCTGACGAGTTACCGTCGCCATGCCCCATTTAGACAGTGCTGCCCCCGTCACGTCCGCTGGGAAACGCTTCTTCCCTACGCGCGATCTCAAATCATTGAGCCTCTTTTCCGCCATATCCACCTTGGTGTCGATTGGTCCGGGATCAGCGGGAACCGTGATGATCAAGGCGCTCCCAGAACGCAAGGCGTTGGCGGCGAATTCGATGTCGTTTAGTTCACGGTCGCCGAGTGGTCTTTCATAATCCAACCACAGAATGGTGCGCCTGGACCAAGTGAGCGTGGATAGAACGACGTGGGACATCCCCCACTTCATCTTGATGCAAGAGTAGGGTTTGTTGTGGCCGATTCTGTTTTGGGCCTGGAGATCGCCCTCGATGCTCACCATGTCCTTGATGCCGAGCCGCTGATGAAACAGACAGAAGTCGTGGAAGCCGATGGCACCGAATCCCACGTAGCGATAGCTGGCCAGCCGGGCGATCCGCGAGAGGCGCAAGAGCCTCGCAGAACATTTTTCTTTCGATGTTCTTCGCGGGCCGAAGGGCGTAGTTTGATGAGCTCGTCACTCTTCGACCTCGGCATTATAGAAGTATTCGAATGTTCCAATCCCCACGTCCGTGTAGGTCGTGACACCCAACGCTACCTTGACCTGCGACACCTTGGCTAAAGGTACGAAATATTGGATCTTCTGCATCACAGGGCCGCTCGGTTTTGGCTCCGTCTTCACGACGGGGGGCGTGAAGATTGGGCGAGTCTCCACTTTGCCTACAGCGACCGTCTTCGCCGCGTCAACCAGCCTTTCCAACGGCCCCTTATCGTCTTGATCCTCCTTGCTCTGCTTCTCGTCTTTTAGCCTGTTCAGAAAATCGATGACGGGCCGCATGAGTTGCATCATTTCCAGTTTGACGGCCCTGTACACCGGTGAATCGGTATTCAGACCCGTCTTCGTCGTGTTCCAGGGCAAACGCGCCGGATCATCGGAGTCGAAATACGCAAAGGCTCGCAAATTGTTGTATTGGGGGTGAAACCCAGGAACGGAAATGCTGTCGGCGTCCGAATCCCAGCCCGTGACGTCCGTTTTGTCGCCTTCCAAAATCAGTCGCCCGTTGCAGAATACATGCCATCCCGCATCGACCCTTTCTTCGCTTCGGCTGCTGCTGCGTCCGATCCCACAAAAGAGGTTTACCGTCACGGGTTTGCCACCCTTCGCGTATGTCAGCTTCTTGTGGGCGGGAGCCAGTTTGGGATCGGAGAGTATCATCATCGGTTCCGCATCGACTGGCAGCGTGTTTAACGTCGTCGCCAAGCCACGCGAAATAGGATCCTGAAGCTTCGACTGGAGTTCGTTCCGAAGTTCCGTTTTAAAGCTCTCAAGAGAAAACTTCTCGGCCACATCCGGGTGCAATCGAGTCACTGTGACCGTTGTGCCTACCTCGTCGGCAGGGTGTTTCGTTTTTTCGTCTAACTCCGTGAACTCGAATTCCCATTTCGGCTTCTTGGCCCAAGCGTCTACGTCAACTTCCACCACGAATCGACTTGTCGCGGTCGTCGATTCGACCCGAAACTTTCGACCCATCTTGAAGACAGCTCGCTTCATGCCGACACCGAACTGGCCGACCGAATGTTTGACGGATGGTGCGCCGGCCGGTCGGCCGAATCGGAAGGCGTATTTACGGGCAGTCTCGACCGAAATTCCTCCGCAGTTGTCCGATACAGTGAACTCGTCTGGAGAAATCGCGACTCTGGCCCAATACCCTCTCAGGCTGCCTTCGGCCTTCACTTTTTTCGCGCCGTCCGCACTGTTATCGACGAGATCGATGATCGCAGGGATCAGGGCGATGTCCCGCGTGAGCATGTCAATGAACAGTTCCTTCGTCGGCATCGCGTCAATGGTCTTCTCGTCATAATCGTCGCCCGCTGCTTCAGAGACGCGCTTGTCGATGGCGGTGCTTTTGGCCATGGCCGACTCCCTCAGCGTGTTTGTGTGATAGCGTCGCAGATCCGAGAGACGACGGCTTTGGCGAGATAAGGTGGTACCGAATTCCCGATCTGCCGGAATCCGTGCCATTTGGTCGGATGGAAAGTGAACCAGTCCGGGAAAGTGTGGAGGCGAGCCGCCTCGCGAACGGTGATGCAGCGTGCCCTGGCCGGATGGATGGGGCGCGGGGCTGTATGGCTTCCGTGGTCTGGACCGGTGCCTGCCCGCAATGTCGGACTGACCCCACCCCAGGCCAATCGATAGTAGCGGCTGATCGGTTCCTGACCGCCGGGCTTTGTCGCCCTAAACCGCTCGACGACGGACGAAGAATGCCTGGTGCGAAGGCAACCTGACAGTCGTTCGACGGTCTTGCCGCCAGGGTGCCGTCGAAGAGCGGCGGCGAAATCCGAGGATGGGCCAAGCGGTCCGTCATAGTGGTCCAGGTCGTAGTCCGAGCAATGGCGATCAAGGAATGACAAGTCGCCGATCGCGTCACGCACGGTGGGGTGATCGCGGTCGCTGGGTGATGGATAGTCGGGCACGATTTGACCTTGGGCGTAGCCGATCAAGAATGCCCGGACTCTTCGTTGAGGTACGCCGTAATCGGCGGCATTCAGCGCCTGAATGGGCAGTAGAACCGCATAGCCGGCTTCCGAAACTGCCTTACAGAATTTGCGCCGCTTATCCGCGTGCTTCGGTGAGAGAAAGCCGCGCACGTTCTCCATGACGAAGTACCGCGGCCGCAGCTCGTTTACGATGCGTGCGAAGGCGAGTACCCCCTCATTTCTAGGATCAATTTTTGCCCCGATGCCGCCGACTGAGAATCCCTGACACGGCGGTCCGCCGATGAGAAGGTCGATGTCCCGTTTTCCTATTCCGAGATCGCGCCGCAGAGCACCGCCAGTAGCGACATTCAGGTCCTGACGTACGGTCGGCACGTCCGCGAAGTTCGTCCGGAAAGCGTCGAGCGCGGTCTGATCGTAATCGACAGCGCCAATCAGTTCGAATCCTGCTTGAAGGAGGCCAAGGGAAAGGCCGCCAACGCCGCAGAAAAGATCAAGAGCCGTCGGCAGCTTGGGGGCGCGATCGTGCATGTGTGAACCGGGAACACTTCAAAAGAGGTACTTTTAGGAGTATACTCGCTTTCTGATTAGCGAAAAGGGTGATTCCGCGTGGAAGCCGCGTCTACCTAGAACGAAAAAGACGGAACGGAGGAAAAACCGGTGTCAGTTCTTATTTCGCGCGCCTCGCGCCCTCCGCCTTCGGCGAAAAGACGAACTGATACCGATTCTCCGCTTGTGACTCACCCCTGGATCTCGTTGGGACGGGAAAAGGGGACATCGTAGATTCTACAAGGAGTATTTGCGGGGATCGAGCGAAAAAGAGGACATCGCAGCGCATAGCTGTTTGCTGGCCTTGAAGAAGGGGGAGAATGTCGCCGCGCTCCGCAAGATCGACTCTTGATCGAAGGAGCTTTCCCAACGCCTTGATTTCTCGCCTGCACTGGCCGGCGCTGAAGGCGACTTGCTCGAACACCGATCCCATCGGCGTCACTCCACGTCCGCGAACTGATCGATGGTCGCCTTTTTCGCGATGTCAAGAACGGTGATCGTGCCCGCTTCCTTCTTGAAGAAGATGTAGGTGTCGTCGGAAGTGGTCAGGATGTAGGTGTCCTTGACCGCGATCGGCTTGGACATCTTCCGGACGTGGGCGTCGGTGTCCCAGCGTTCCAGCTGGTGCAGCCACGCCTGGACCTCCCGCAATTCTTCCATCGAAAGCGTCCGAAGGGCGATATCCACAGGGAGCGTTCGAACGACCTTCAATGTCGGCATGATGGCTACTCGCAATTCGAGATTGGCAGGTTCGGCTCTGAAGGGCATTCTACCAGAAAAGCGATGACAGGGTGTCGGTACTATTCCCTCCCCCCATCCTACGCCGCTCCCTTTCGGCTCAGCGCTCAACTCCCTCACGCCTTTGCTGCTGGATCAATCATTCTCCCGACATTGCTCTCCCCACAACCTACGCGCCTGCATTACCCTGCGGGATGCTTGTCGCTCGCCCCGCGCTTTCCCGAGGTTGCCATGCTTGCTCCCAACACCGCGGTACTTGCACTTCTTTGGCTGTTCGCGCCGGGAATCGCTCCGGCGCCGGCCAGTTCGTTTCGCAATTCTGTCCGCGCCTGCCGGCGGGTTCGTTTGGCAATTCCATGTTGCAGGCAGTTCGCCCGCGGGAACGCGAAGCAGGCCGGCCGTCAGCTCCGCGGAGTTCGTTTGGTAATTTTGGGTCGTCCGGCCGCGCGATACCTCTTTGAGGCGCGGCAGGAGCATCCGGCGGCGCTCGATCGGGGGTGATGCGTCCGCGGTGCGCGCTCGGCCGAAAAAATGCTTGCTGCCTCGTTTCTCCGCGGTACAATCACAGCACTCAAATGAGGGAAATGAGCCGCGACCGTCAGCGAGCGCTCCCCGACAATCGCGGCTCGTCGGCATCTCGGTTCGGTTTCCGCTGCTTTTATGGAAGGATCTGCTACGGAGTCATCGCCATGCCCGATCGCGCTCAGCCTCCCCAGCCGCCTCCCCAACCGCCTCCGCTTCCCGCCGCCGGCCAGGCGGCGACCAGGGAGATGCCGCCCACCCAGCAGGACAAGGCGCCCGCTCCGCCGGCCAAGGCGCCGCCGCTCCAACAGGCGGCACCCACCGGCCCGGTCCAGAAAAACGCTACTCCGCAGACGGCAGCACAGGGAGATGGCGCCGCGGGGCCTAAGTCCGCCACGCGGCAAGCGCCGACCGTGGCGGAAAAGCCCAGCGTCGGCGGAGCTCGATCGGTTCAGCCCACTGCCAACCCAGCCGCCGCCGCGGCACGGACCCTGTCGAAAAATCCGGACGCCGGCACCAGCGCTCCTCCCGACACTACACACTGGAAATACCCGCGGCCCTTCGGCGAGTACGAGCTGCTGGAAGAGATCGCCCGCGGCGGCATGGGCGTCGTCTACAAGGCACGCCAGAAAAGCCCGCAGCGCGTCGTCGCCTTGAAAATGATCCTGGCCGGACAGCTCGCCTCCGCCGGACAGGTCCGCCGCTTCCGCATCGAGGCGGAGGAGGCCGGCCGGCTCGATCATCCGAACCTCGTGCCCATCTACCAGGTCGGCGAGCACAACGGCCAGCACTTCTTCAGCATGAAGCTCGTCGAAGGCGGCAGCCTGGCCGACACCGTCAACCGCTATCAGAGGAAGCCGCGCGAATCGGCCCGCTTGATGAGCATCATCGCCCGTGCGGTCCACTACGCGCACCAGCGCGGCATCCTGCACCGCGATCTCAAGCCCGGCAACATACTCCTCGATCACGACGGCGTGCCGCACATCACCGACTTCGGGCTGGCCAAACACCTCGGGACCGAGGGAGCCAACACGCAGTCCGGGGCCATCGTCGGCACGCCCGGCTACATGGCCCCCGAACAGGCCGCCGGCAGCAAGGACCTCAGCGTCGCCGCCGACGTGTACGGCCTGGGCGCCGTGCTGTTCGAACTGCTGACAGGCCGGCCGCCGTTCCGGTCCGAAAGCACGCTGGAAACCCTGATGGCCGTCATGAAGGACGAGCCGCCGACGCCGCGTTCCCTCTGTCCCAGTGCCGACCGCGATCTGGAAACCATCTGTCTCAAGTGCCTGGCCAAGGATCCCGCGCCGCTATGCCGATTCGGCCGCCCTCGCCAAGGATCTCGAACGCTTCTGCACCGGTGAGCCGATCCACGCCCGGCCGGTCGGCTGGCTGGAACGGTCCTGGAAGTGGGCCAAGCGCCGTCCCGCCATGGCCACACTGCTGGCCATGACCGGCCTGGTCGCCGGCGTGCTGTTCGTTCTCGGCTGGGTCTTCAACGGCAAGCTCCAGGTCGCTCTCAACGCCGCCAACCGGGCCAACGAGACAGCCCAGCTCAACGCCGACGAGGCCAACAAGCAGCGCGACAAGGTGGAGAACCAGAACGAAGAGATCACGAAACAGCGCGACGAGGAGAAACGCTTAAACGAGGAGCTCACGAAACAGCGCGACGAGGCCAAGAAGCAGCGCGACGAAGTGGCCGCAGGTTTCGCGAAACGACTGGCGACGGTCAATGAAATGGTGGAGAAGATCAACGGCCGACTCGCCAAGGCCGAGGGCATGGAGTCGATCCGGCTGGAATTCATGCACGATCTCATGACCATGAGCGACGCGCTGCTCAAGGAGAGACCCGACGACCCAGTCGCGCGCCGGCAGTTGGCCCGAGCGTGGGTTTCCCTGGGCGGGCTGCACAAGGACATGGGCTTCTTCCCAGACGGCGCTGCGGACTACCAGAACGCCCTGAATCTGATGGCGAAGCTGGCCGACGAAACGAAGACCTACGAAGACCGCAGCCAGGTGGCGCTGCATCCACGCCCGGCGCGGCGATTTGCTCTACGACGGAGGCATCTACCCCGAGGCCCACAAGGCCTTCCAGCAAGCCATCGACCTGGAGGACCTGCTTATCCGGGACTTTCCCGACAAGGAGGCCGACGCGCGCTGGCGGGCGGCTTATGCCCTCTACCTGATCGGCAATTCCCTGGAAATGATGCGGCAGTCGGCCAACGCGGACAAGATGTACCGTGACGCGCTCGCCAGGCAAGGAACGCTGCCCGAGGCCTTCCCGAAGAGCGCCGTGGCGGCGTACGACAACCTGGGCAATTCTGCCGCCAGCCTGGCGTCGCTGCTGGAGAACACCAAGGCCGACGAGAGCCGGGGCTTCCTCGAACAAGCCCACAAGGCCTATTCCCAGGCTTACGTCCTGGCGCCGAAATCGAAGAATCAGGCGGACAAACTGCACGATAGTTACGCGGACCTGATCGACTGCTACAAGAAGCAAGGACGGCACGCCGACGTCGCTCGACTGGCCGTCGAGATGACGACCAGCCGCGTTAGCGACGAGGCCACTGACTCCTACAACGGTGCCTGTTACCTCGCCGATGCCGTCGTCGTCGTCAAGAAACAGACGGCGCTGCCCCAGGCCGAACGGACCAAGCTGGCGAACGAGTACGGCGGCAAGGCCGTGGGCCTGCTGAAGAAGGCGATCCAGTGCGGCTGGAAGGACTTTGCTCACATGGAGCGAGACACCGATCTCACACCCTTACGGCAGGCGCGGACTTCAAGGCGCTGCTGGTCGATCTGGCCAAGCGCACGACGACCAAGCCGCCGACCGCGGCCGAGGAGTTCCAGCTCATCGTGGGGAACTACCAGGGCAACCAGAATCGGTACAAGACGGCCATCAGTCGGGCCCGCCTCGTGATGGAAAAGCGCAAGGCAGCCGCGAAAAAGCCGCAGTTCGAGTCGGTTGCCCGCCAGGTGCTGGCGATGGCCCAGAAACATCCCGAGGAAGAGCTGGCCCTGAACGCCCTGGGCTGGATCGTGCAGAGCACCGGCCCGGAGATGAGTTTCGGCCGGCAGGCACCCGACCACGAGCTGCTGCGCGACGAAGCGGTGCGCATCGTCGAGCGCGACCACCTCACCAAGCAGGACATCAACGGCCTCTGCTGGATCCTGGCCAACTCGCCGTCGCCGTCCGGTGACCGTCTCCTGAGGATCGTGGCCGAGAAGCATCCGAAGAACGACGTACGCGGCCTGGCCCACTACGCCCTCGCCTGGTCGCTGGACTATCAACATGCCTGGCTGCGGGCGACCAACCCGACGCAGGCGGCGGAAATTGCGAAGCAGACTGAGGCAGAGTATGACGTGGTCATCAAGCAATATGGCGACGTGGCCTTCGGCCAATCGACGCTCGGCAACAACGCCAAGTTCTGGCTGCACAAATTCCGCTATCTGCAAATCGGCTGCGTGGCCCAGGACATCGATGGTGAGGACATCGCGGGCAAGCGGCTCAAACTGAGCGACCACCGCGGCAATGTCGTGGTGATTAGTTTCTGGGCGAACTGGTGTGGCTACTGCCGGCAGATGTATCCGCAGGAACGCCAGATGTACCAGCGTCTGAAGGGTCAGCCGTTCGTCCTACTCGGCATCAACTGCGACGACAACCGGCCGGCTGTGGCGGCCTTGCAGAAGAAGCACGGCCTGGTGTGGCGCTCCTGGTGGAACGACTCCGGCAAGAACGGCTCGATTTCAAACGATTGGCAGGTCAACAGTTTTCCAACGACTTACGTGCTGGACCACAAGGGCGTGATCCGCTACGAAAACCTGCGCAGCCCGCAGCTCGACGCCGCGGTGGACCAGCTGCTGCGCGAGCTTCAGGCCGAGAAGAGCGCCGGAGCGAATGGGCGTTAACGAGGTTCGGTTGCGATTCGGCGACACATAAACGAGATGTGACAACATCTCAGGTCCACTGCGATACGGCTTCGATTGCCAGACTCTGCATGGAGTGTCCACCGTTCGATGGCGAAGTATAGGGTACCCTTGCGCAACCTCACTCGTTTCCGTGCTTCGCAACCCACAGCATCTGCCGCGCCAGACCGTGCAGCAGTTTCACCTCGGCCGTCGTCGGCCCGGCTCGACCGATCAGGTGCCGGAGTCCGTGCATCAGTGTGTCTGCCTTCTCGCCGTAGAGGAAATGGATTTGCTCCAATGCCTCTCGCAAATGGACGAACATCCGCTCCTGCTCCGCAAATGATGCGGGCGGTTCGCCAAGCGGCAAGTCGTCGGTGCGACGCAGCCAGGCGCGGCGCAGCTCGTACAAACAGATCGCCACGGCCTGTGCAAGGTTGAGCGCCGGATGCGTCGGGTCGGCGGGGATATGAATCAGGAAATGACAGCGGGCGACTTCGTCGTTGGTTAGGCCGGTCGGCTCCGGACCGAACACCAGTGCCGCCGGGCCGGTTGTCATCGCCGCAACCAGGCGCGGCAGCACCATGTCGGGCGGCCCGGCCGTCTGGCCGCGGAAGACGCCGGCGGTTCGTGCGGAGGTGCCGGTGACAATAACGCAGTCGCCGACGGCGTCGCCCCACTCCGGCACGATGCGGCAGCGATTGAGAATGTCCTCGCCATGTGTCGAGACCTGATGGGCGTTTCGGTCTGAAGGATCGGCTATTGGGGCCACCAGCACCAGCTCAGAGAGGCCCATGTTGCGCATGATGCGGGCCGTGGCGCCGATGTTGGCGGCGATGTGCGGGCGGACCAACACGACTCGACAATCGGCGACATCGGCCATCGCAATTATCCGGTTTAGCCGCGAGCGTTGAGTCAGCGCTCGCCGCTAAACGATTCAACGTTTCGCAACCTCAAGCGCCATTTCCTTGACGCGCTTCAGGTTCACCTTGCCGCTACCTAACACGGGAAGCTCCGGCACGGCGTAGAAGTCGCGCTCGGCCGGCACCCACAGGTTCGGCAGGCCGCGGCCGCTCAGCTGTTTCACCCACGAGCCGACCTCCAGGCCGGCCTGCGCACGTACAGCACGACGAGTCGCTCGCCGCGTGCCTCGTCCGGTACGCACGTCACGGCACCGATGCGCTCACTGGTTTGTAGAACGTCGTGCAGCTCGTCCTCGATCTTTTCCAGCGGCACCATCTCGCCGCCGACCTTGGCGAAGCGCGACAGCCGGCCGGTCAAAGTCACGAAACCATCGTCGTCGATCTTCGCCATGTCGCCGGTCACGTACCAACCGTCGCGCACCACCTGGGCGGTCAGCTCTGGTTTGCCGAGATAGCCCTTCATCACGTTGGCACCGAAGATCAGGAGCAGCCCTTCCTCGCCATTCGGCAGCGATTCCATCGTGTCCGGATTGACCGTCCGGGCGGCGATCCCTGGCAATGGTTGGCCGATCGATCCCGGCTTGTTGCAGATCTGCTTGTGGCCGTCCACGTCCACGTCCGGTAGGTTGGCCGCCGCGACCGGCGATAACTCCGTGCAGCCATAGCCCTCGTGCGGCAGGACGCCGAAGCGTTTCTCGAAGTCCTGCGCCAGAGGCTGCGGCAGCTTCTCCGCGCCGGTAATCAGGATGCGTATCGTCCGGAAATCGTTCTCCTCGCACTTCTTCAAGCAGAAGCGCAGGAACGTCGGCGTCGTCAGGAAGATGGTGCATTTCCAGGTTCGGCTCAGCTCACCGATCTCGCGGGCAGTGCGCGGGTCGGCGTGGTAGACGGCCGAGGCACCGATCTGCAACGGCGTCCACAGCGTCACCGTGTAGCCGAAACTGTGGAACAACGGCAGCACGCCCAGCAGGCGGTCCGCCTTCGTCAAGCCCGCCGCCTGGATCATCGACTCGACGTTGGCCGCGACGTTGCCGTGCGTCAGCATCACGCCCTTCGGATCGCCGGTGCTGCCGCTGGAGAAGATGATCGTGGCCAGGTCGTTGACGGTATGACCGCCGAGGCCCAGCGTCACGCGCTCCAGCCACCAGCCGGGCAGCAGCAGCACCTTGAGGAACGCCCGGATCTTCTGGCCCTTGGTGATCTTCGGCATCACGTCTTCGAGGAAGATCGGCTCGACGCCGGGACCGGGGTTGAGCTTGACCCGGCTGTCGAACCGCTTCGCAGTGATGACGTGCTTCGCCTCGCACTGGCGTAGTCCCGCTTGCACCACCTCCGCCGTGGCCGAGTAGTTGAGGTTGACCGACGTCTTGCCGAGCAGAGCGATGGCGATGTTGACGAGGGCGCCGCCGGCGCCGGGCGGCAGCCAGACGCCCACCATGCGCTCGTCGCCGAGCAGCGGCTTCAGGGCGTCGGCCAGGCACATCGCCCCGGCCAGGGCCTTGCCGTAGTTGAGTTCCTGTCCCTTGGCGCTGCTGTCCATGATGCAGGAGCGGAACGGGTGCCGGGCTGCCACCCGAACAAATCGGCGATGGACGGGTTTGCGCCGCACCGTCCGATCGATGGCACAGTCGGCCGAGAGCTTCTGCACAGCCTGGCGCACCTCGGCGGCCCTGGTCTCGGGCGCGAGCGGTTTACCGAACGCGACGGTGACGTTGTACGGCAGCTCCTGCGGCATCTTCCAGAAGACGTGCCTTCCGTACCAACTGAAAATGCTGCCCCAGACCTGGTCGAGGCAGACGGGGATGATCGGCGCCTTGACGTGCTTCACGATCTGCTCGAAACCGCGGGCGAAGGGCAGCATGAAGCCGGTGTGCGTCAACCCACCCTCGGCGAAGATACAGACCAGCTCGCCCCGTGCCAGGGCTTCAGAAGCGGTGCGCAACGACTTGACGATGCCGCGCGGCCCCCCTGCGCCGTCGATGGGAATGACGCCGCCCCAGCGGAGAATGTGGCGGATGCCCCAGGCGCGCGTGAAGGCGGCGAAGACCACAAAGCGGATGCGGCGGCGCTGGGAGGTCAGCAGCAGCAGCCAGTCGATGTAACTGACGTGGTTGCAGACGAGCAGTGCCCCGCCGGTCGCCGGCACGTTTTCCCGACCCAGGACGCGCACCCGGTACAGGGTGTGCGTGATGAACCAGAAGAAAATGCGGAAGATCGTCCATGGGAAGAGCCAGGCCAGCAGCAGGACGCTGACGATGCTGAGGATCGTGATCCCCAGCGGCGACGCGGCCCAGGCGGCAAGGTCGAAATCGGCGAAGAGGCAAGCGGGCCGTGCATCTGCCACAGTGGAACTCCGGCGTAACAGCGAAACGTGGAGACGCAACATCTCCTAACGAGGCACAGTAACCGGGGTTGCGCGGATCGTCAAGATTGACAAGCGCAGATGGATCGGGAGAATGGAGTTATGGACACATTCGCGACCCCTATGATCCCACCCGATGTTGAAGCCGACGCCAAGGCTGTCATGGACAATGTGTTGGGGATCAAACCCCTTGATCCCGAGGTCGCGCGCCGGGTTCGGGAACGCTCCGAGCGGGCCACCGAGGAGTTGCGCCGGCAGTTTGGCACAATCGACGTCGCCGTAGAGTTGATCCGCGAGATCCGGGACGAAGGATGAAATACGTCCTGGACTCTTCGGTGGCCTTGAAGTGGGTTTTGCCGGAAACTCATTCGGACAAAGCCTTGCGGCTTCGTGCCGATTTTCAGGTTTCGATTCACGAATTGATAGCCCCCGACATCTTACCGGCTGAAATTGGCCACGCGCTAACTCGGGCCGAAAGGCGTCGAATCATTCCTGTAGGGAACGCCGACATCCATCTACTGAACATTCTATCCTCGCCTCCCCAACTCCATTCCTACCTTCCGCTTCTGCGGCGCGCTCTGGCGATCTCCTCCGCCATGAGGGTAGGCTTATACGACTGCCTTTACGTTGCGCTCGCTGAACGTGAGGTCTGCGAGTTCGTGACGGCAGATGATCGTCTGATCCGCAATATGCAAAGTCAATTCCCTTCATCATCTCGCTCGCTTCGCTACCTTGATCTGGTTGACTACCTCTGACCCTTTGACCACACACGTCATTTCTGTTTCGCGCGGTATGGAAACAGGTCATCCCAGGTGCTTCCGAAAAATCACCATATCATCGCCGTCGGCGTAGTAATCGCGCAGAACGGCGTGCTGCTCGTAATTGTGCTTCAAGTAGAATTTCCGCGTCAAAGCATAGTGCGGCAGCGACGACGTCTCGATCAGGAACAGGCGGCCGTTGGCCTTGCGGATGGCCTCCTCCGCGTGCTTCAGCAGCAGGCGCCGACGCCGCGCGCCTGAATGTCCTTGTTCACGGCGATCCAGTACAGATACCACGTCCGATCGGTCATCGCCGCCGGAGCGTAGTAGGCGAAGCCGATTGCCTGCCCGTCCTTTTCATAGGTCGCGCACTGGTGGCCATACCCGTGGTTGGAGGCGTGGTAATCGTCAAGCACTTCCTGGAGCGCGATCAGCTCGTGCGGTTTGAACACGTTCGTTCCGTGAGCGATGGTCACCAGGGCCGGGGTTTCTGCCGGCACACTCGGACGAATCATGGCGGGTCTCCTGCTTGTTGAAATAAGAGGCGCGGGCTTGGTCTTCGCGCATTCTTCGCTTGCCGCAACCGCCCGGAGCTATTATGCCAAGTGTACAGCAAAACCCTTTCAGGAGCATCCCACCCATGCCGACTGCCGGTTGGACACAGCTCATTCCCCCGGCCGATGCCTATCGCGGCGCCGGACGGTTTCCCCTCGACGCCTACTCCGAATTCACGCCGCCGCCGCGGCTTGGCTGGAAACCCTATGGCGGCTCGCCCGACACGCAACTGTTCGACCCGGAAGATCCCTGGGGCTGGTACGTCAGCGAGTACGAAGAAGCCAACGAGCTGCAGCCCGGTCTCGAACAAGTCGCGCAGCACATCCTCGGCAAGATCCGCCACCTCGTTGCCGGTGATGCGGCTCACGGCGTCTCGCGGCGGCTGCTGGCCGAGAACGTTTACTGGTCGCCGGAGCTGAGCGATCATGCGGGCAAACTGACACACGAACGCTGCGTCGTCCTGATGCCGTTGGCCCTGTCGCGCACCCAGGACGACAAGGGACGACTCCGTTGGACGCTCTTCGGCGCCAGCGAACAGGGCCCGGCCCGTGCCTTCTGGAAGAGCTTCTTCACGTCGCCCGGTACGCCGGCACCGGAAGACGACGGGCCGAAGTTCTTCTGCCATCTGCTGCGCACGGTTTACAAGGAAGCGACGGAATCCGCCGCCGATCTGCTCGGCGCCGGGTTTCGTATCCTGCGCGCACGATCACCCGCCGCTCGATTTCTGGGACGGACCGCTGCCGAGCTGGACCACGCCGTTCCTTTTCGATGAAACAGCAGTAGCCGCCGGCGTGAAGTACCTGCTCACATTCCGCCCCTTCGGCCAGCTGCCCGAGACGCTGCGGCGGATGTATCTGCAAGGGCGAGCTGCACCTGCTGCCCTGTCCCGCCAGTCTGGTCTTCTGGGGTGTGCCGCGCTTTCATCGGCTGTTCCAGACGCTGCCGCTCGTCGTGCAAGCGCCGCTGGTACAGGCGGTGACACGGCATCGCGGCGGTCGCGGCCTGCGCATGCCACAGGCCGGCTTGCTCCACGAAGCGAATGCCCACGACGACAAGCAACCCGCCCATCCCGAGTTGGTGCGACAACACCTTCCAGCGCACGCACCGTTGGGACAAGGTCCTGCGCGATCAGGATGAACTGGCCCTGCTCAAGAAAGAGGACAAACTCCTGCACGTCCTGTTCAGCAGCATCCCCGACGACCTGGGGCTCTACGACAAGCCGATGGCCCGCAATGTCCAGCTGTGGACGCCGGAGGGCGAGCTGCTGCTGGACGGTCCCAGCGCGCCTGCCGGCCCAGATCAAGGAGGCGATGCGGACCGTGCAGGCCGGCGGCGTGTTCGGCTACCGCTTCCAGTACCCGGCCATGCGCGTCGGCACCCATGAGGTCTACTGGCACCGCCCGCTCGTCGCCTATCAATGCCCCGACAGCAATCGGCCGGTCGTGCTGACCGAGGCTCCCCTCGGCTACTTCACCGCGTACCCCACCAGTATCGGATGCGAACGAGAGCGACCCGGAGCGGGCCTTCCGCTCCACGTACCGCGTGCCTCAGGTCGCCGTGGAACATCCGATCGAATTGTGGCCGCGGCTGCACCACCGGCCGCTGCCGATGGCGTCGCTGCCGTTGTGCCTTCAGCACGGTAAAGGACCGACCACCGCCTGCAACATCCGCAAGCTGTTCGATGCCTTCCACCTGCGCGGCAATCGCCCGCTGCCCCGCGGTCTGGCCCGTCAGCTGACGACGTTGCCGCGCGACGAGACGCTCGACCACTGGCTGGAGTCGCTCAACCCCATCGGCCTGACCGCTGCGGTGTCTGCCCTGGTCGAACCGGTGCCGGCGAAAGCCGCGAAAAAGACGCCGACGCCGCCATCGCTGACCTACAGCGCCACGGCAAAGCGTGCGTTCGAGGTCACGTACTGGAAGACGATCGCCATGCTGGCGGAGGGCCGATTCCTCAACAAGAACAACGCCGACTGCGTCCGCGATCCGGTTACGCAGGGCTTGCTGCCCTACCACGGCCGGCACCTCGACGCACTGGGCGACTACCTGCTCGACTACTATCGCAAGCGCATCGCTGCGGCCAAGATGGCGGGGCAAGCACTGACCGGCTCCCTGCCGTTTCGCTGGTCCACCGACCTCGACTATTCGTGGATGGGAGGCTGGCTGATGAATCAGGACCAGCCGGCCGAGCGCAACCTGCTGACGATCATCCCCGGGCGGGATCGGAGCCGGGCGGTCATCATGGCCGACCACTACGACACGGCGTACATGGCCGACAAGCTATGAGAAGACCAACCACGGCAAGGGTGCTCGCCTCGCGGCCTGCGGGGCCGACGACAACCACTCGGCAACGGCCGCCCTGATGCTGGCGGCGCCGGTCTTCCTGGAAATGAGCAAAAAGGGTCGGCTCGGCTGCGACGTGTGGCTGATCCATCTGACCGGCGAGGAGTTCCCGGCCGACTGCCTCGGCGCCCGCCACCTGACGCAGGCTCTCGTCGAAGGTACGCTGGCTTTGCATCTTCATCCCCTCACCCCAACCCCTCTCCCCTCAGGGGCGAGGGGGGAGGTGGAGAAAGTCGATCTCTCCGGCGTGCGGGTACAGGGCGTCTACGTCTCGGACATGATTGCGCACAATAACGATCGGGAACGCGACGTGTTTCAGATCGCGCCGGGCACGGGGCATTCCTCGTTCTGGCTGGCCGAACAGGCTCACGAAGCCAACGCGGTGTGGAATGCGTCGGTGCCGACGTGGAACCGTCGTGCCGACCGCAGCGGCCGGGCGCGCAGCCGCCGCAGTCCTTACGGCGACGGCCATCCCAGAGGTGGCGGCCCATCTGTCCCTGTGTGGCCAAGTGCGGCCAGTGACCGATCCGCGCAGCACGCTGTACAACACCGACGGGCAGATCTTCTCCGACGCCGGCGTTCCGGTGGTGCTGTTCATGGAAGACTACGACATCAACCGCAGCGGCTACCACGACACGCACGACACGATGGCGAACATCGACCTCGACTACGGGGCGGCTCTGGCGGCGATCGTCATTGAGAGCGTCGCCCGAGCCGCCTGCGCCGATCCGCCGATTTAATCGGTGCCGCCGCTTCGCCGTTTTTGGCATGGTTCAAAGGCGATTGACCCAGTGGTAAGGCGAACGGCAGGAAATGATTTACCCGTAGCCGAAGTCGCCAGACTTCGGGTGGGGCCGTCCAAACCCGAAGTCTGGCGACTTCGGCTACGGGAACTTAGAACCTGCCGCTCGCCTAAGACGGATTTGCGATCCGTCCGGTTTGGCGGACGGATTGCCAATCCGTCCTACCATTGTGTTACCCCTCCGGTGCCCCTTTTGAAGCAGGCCCGTCTTGTCAGACCAGGTCGCTGGGACGGCCCCGTCCAACGCTCGTCAGCAGGGCAAAGACGAACAGCACCAGGAACACGATGAACAGGATGCGAGCGACATCCAGGGACAGTAACTCGATCCCCGTGAACCCCAACACGGCGGCGACCACGGCGATCAGAAGGAAAAGCAATGCGAGACGCAACATCATGCACCTCCTTCGGGTTTCTGGAGGGGTTGATAAGGCGATCAACCCGTCGAGAGTTTCTCAAACGTCGTGAGAAGTGGTGCATATTGCGTGCCAACTTGCTTGGCGCGGCGGACTCGCAGGATGGGATCTAACGCGACTCGAACAGCCAGACGGTTTGTTTGCTGAAGGATCGTTGCAGGATGAGCCGGCCGCCGGCCGCTTGTAGCGCATCCGGGAATTCGCGCTTCTCGGAGGCGACGATCCACACTCGCCCGTGCGCTACCCAGCGCTCGGCCTCGCCGAATTCGTCGTCCGTCCAGACCGGCGCACGTTTCCCGTAATACGTCTGATAGACGACGGCCGTCTGGGCCCAGATCCGATCGCCCGGCTGGTGTCGGCTCTCCACGAATTGATACGCGCCGCGGTAGTCAATCACCGGCTCCGGATAGACCAGGCGCTGCCCGAGCCACACGAAATCCACGGCGACGACGACCAAACCGAGCCAGGCGACTTCCCAACCGCGTGCGCGCGCCCAGTCGACCACGGCCCCGATGCCCATCGCCGCCAGGAGCCATAGGCACGGCAACAGGAAGAATGTCGTGCGATCGGCAAGCGGATACTTCCCCAGCAACGCCGCCACCGCCGCCACTGCGGACGGCGACACCACCAACACAGTCAACGCCCACGACCGTTTCACCAGCACCCACACACCAACAAACGCCAGCAGTACCACCAGTGGGCCAAGCTCTTTCGTCCCATATTTCCCGATCTCAAAAGGCCGTGACACCAGCCACGTGAGGATCGCCGACGGTTTGCTCCAGTCCGGGAAACCGCCCCAACCCTGGTGGCCCCAGTGCTCGATCATCCCATCGTAATACATGTGTCGAGCCGAGAACCACCAAAGCATCAGCCCGGAGAAGCAGACGAGGCTGTTGAAAAGGACCCAGACCAGCCAGACGCGCCTCTCGGATCGTTTCCAGAAATCGACCGCCAGCGCCAGGCTAACTCCGGCAAGCACAAAGGTACATGGAAACGACAACCACGGCCCAAGCGCGGCGATCAAGCAGAGCAGAAGGGCCGCCCCTCGTCGTTCGGTCCGCGAGCTGGTCGAATCGAGCAACAGCACGGCGCCGTACAGCAGCACTTCCGTCAACAGCAGATCGACCATGTACGGCCGAACCTCGCAGCCGTGCAGGACCGCCGACCGCGAGATAGCCAGGAGGACGAAGGCCCAGACCGCTTGGACCCCGCCGACGAGCCTTCGGGCCAGCGGAACCATAAGCAACAACGCCGCAACCCCGGCCAGAAACGCCGGCAGCCGCATCATCAGTTCGCCATCTCCCGCCGCCGCGTACAAGCCGCGGGTCGCCCAGAGGAACAACGGAGGGATCACCAGGTTGTAAGGCTGTGGACCGATCAGGTCCGCACAACCGCGGTCCCGAATCGTGAGTACAAGGAAAGATTCGTCATACCAAAAGGAATGTGCGAACAGATATTGGCGAAACCGAATTGCCAACCCCAGGGCGAGGATCAATCCCCAGAAAAGCGGTGAAGCGACCCAGCGCGCAGACATTCGGGGCCGCAACGGCAGATCGGTGTGCAACCCCGCGGACACCATGCCGAGACTCCCTTCTCCGCTCACGACGTGGTTCCAATCCGTCGCGCTGGTTCGGCAGGGTAATATCGGGACGGCAGTCCGGGGTCTATAGAGATTCGACCGGAGACGGAAGTGTGAGCGGTCGTCCAAGAAACAACTTACGTTTAGCCGCGGTTCGCAGAGCCGCGCGGTTCTGCGAACCGCGGCTAAACTCGGAGAGTTCTTATCTCACTTCGCCGGCGGCGGATACGCCTTGCGGATGTCGATCAGGTTTTTCTCGTAATCGGCGGGGACGGCCTCGAAGCCGGTGATGCGGCACAGTTCCATCAAGCTGCGGCCGCGCGGAGTCGTCTTGGCGGAGATCATGCCGGTCAGCAGCCGTTTCAGCACGTCCTCGTCCATGCCTCCGGGCTGGTAGGCGATCACGGCACAGGGGAACGTCTCCGACTCGGCCAGCACGCGCAGCTTGGCGGCTAACTTTGGGTACGCCTTGCGGAAGTCCGCTAACTCCACGTCCTCGACCACGGCAGCATGAACGTAGTCATCGGCCAGATCCGCCAAGGCGTCTTGCGAGGTGCCCGGCGTGGAAATTTTCGCAAACCACTTGTCCATCGGCAACCCGCGGCCGACGCAGCGACGCGCGACGTAGAGGCGACAATGTTCGCGCGCCAACCGCGGCAGTGCCAGGACCCGGCCCTGCAAAGCGTCCGCATTCTCGGCCTTGTTGTCCTGGCGCACCACCAGCACGGCGCGGGCGAACGGCTGCTGATTGACGGCGATCATCAGCGGTTTCAGCTCGGGATTCTTGAGCCGTGCCCAGGCGAACTCGAAGCCGTGGAACACACCAAGCTGGATCTTGTTGTCCTTAAGCTGGAGAGCGAGGAGGTCTGGGCTGGTCTCGACGACCACCTGCCCGACAAACCCGGCCTGGTCTTCCATGAGAGTCTTGAAAGGCTTGGCCAGCACCTGGATCAGCGGCTCAGGGGCGTCGCGGAACAGCGTGTTGAGAAGGCCGATGCGCACCGTCGGCGCGGGCGCGGCGTCTTCCGCCGGCGCTCGTCCCGTAACGGTTACGAACGCCAGCAGCAGCGCGCCGATACCGGCGGCCGGGATCGCAAGCCTTCTTCGCATGTTCCGTTCTCCCGAGAGCGTTTAGCCGCGAGCTTCTGCGAGCGCTTCAGTAAGCGCTCGCAGAAGCTCGCGGCTAAACGGGTACGTTACTTTCCGTTGGGCTTTTCCGGCGCGGGCGAGAATTCGACGACGAAACCGCCGGCCGTGATGCGCTCCAGCGACGCCAGGGTCAGCAGGTACTCGAAATATGCCCGATTGGCGTCGATTTTCATTCGCACTGCCGTCGCTCCGGCGAGCAGCACTTCCTCGACGCGCGGTGCCGGCGGTTCACGCGTCGGGTCGTTCACCTTGAAGCCACCCTCGGCGGCGTCGCGGAATTTTTTCCGCATGTAACCGGCGTACTTGTCGGCATCCAGGGCCGCTTTTTTCAGATGCTCCGTCTTGACGCGGGCTTCCTTCCAGCGGAAGAACGCATCCTCGGCTTCCAGCGTGATGAGGTTGCGCGTCTTCTCGGCTACCGCGTCGGCACGGGCCGAATAGTTGGTCGCCTGTTCCATGCGGCCCGACCGTGAGCCGGCCAGAGTGGTGGGCATCTCCGGCGCGCAGCGCTCCGGGCCGGTATTCCATGCCGTGAACGCCGGACGGCACCGGGATGGCATGGATGTCGGAGCCGGAAGCGAAGGTGCGCAGCGAGGGCAGGAACGTCCGGCCCTGGGCGGTGATCTCCATGCAGGTGACCTGGGCGAAGGTCGAAGTCTGGGTTACCTCGCCGCGCGGGCCAGGGCGAGGCCGACGACTTCGTCCTTCGTGGCGGTTGCCTGGAGGGCCGCGATCGGCATTGCCTTCAACGACGGCCGGACGCCGCATTCAGTTCCCAGGCCCATTGCTTCCCGCAGAGCCGCCAGGGCACGCTCTTCGCCCTGAAGCGTCTCTTGCCGGCGGCCTTCGAGAGTCTCAACGTAGGACTCGACCAGGCTCTGATGTTCGCGGGTGATGAACTTGATGTGCTGTTCGTTATCGACAAAACCCTTGACCTGTTTGTAAAGGTCGTCCAGGTCCTTCTTGGAGTTCAGGAGAACTTCCTGTTGCTGGCGGGCATAGAGGTGGGCGATGTAGAAATAGGTGACGGCGTAGCGCGTCTCGGCTTCGGCGAGGCACAGACCGGCTTCATAGCTCTGGATACCGATCGCAGCCTGTTGCTTGCGGACCGGCAGGTCGTGCGCAAACACGAGGCCGCCTAATGGGAGTTTGTCCAGCGACTGCGACCGCGAGAGGGCGGCGCCGAGGCTGGCACGGGCGGCTGCAATGCTCGGCTGACGTTCGAGGGCAACCGCCCGGCAGGCAGCGATGTCCAGCATTTGCGTCGCGGAGGCGGCTTCCGCGGGCAGCGCAATCGGTTCGGCACCGCGGCCATTGCCTGCGATGGACAACAGGGCGGGGGCGGCAAGACCCGTCAGGATACGTGATATCTTTCGACGCCATGACGCAGAGAGGCCAATCATGGGACTCGTCCTCAAGGTGTGTGGAAATCTGAGCCAGCGGCGGGGTGGGTAGGGATGCTCCGGCGCAAGGTAGGGTTTCTCGACCCTATCCATTTCATCGGCCCCTCGCCGCCCGGACTGGACAGCCAGGTTCTCCCTGTCGCCAGAATTTACGGCGTTCTCGTGTAGGTTGCGTCGAGGGTAAGGTTTATAACGGCTTCGAGAACTGCACCTGAGCCCGCAGCGCAAGCAAGGGTCACCCTTGCTTGCGCTGCGGGCTCAGATAATATGCTGACACTGTGGTGAAGGCAGTTCGCCTGCGCTGCGACGAGGTTCCCTGCCCATGCTTCCCGAAATGACTGCTGCCGTCTCCCGCGCACTGGAGTTGGCGCACGCATTGGCCCGGTCTCAGGAGGCTGCGGCGCTGCTGCCGGTTCACCTGCTCCACGGCCTGCTCGCAGAAGAAGAGGGGCGCGCCGGCACTCTTGCCACCATCGGCGGCCTCGATTGGGAAGCCTACCGTCGCGCCGCCCCGTCTACTCCTCCCGCCGCCTCAACCGACACCATCGAACTAGACGCGCTGGCTCGTTCCGCCTTCTCCCTGGCCCGCGAGCTGGCTCTCGACCTGGCCGGTGAAACCGAGGTATCCGGCGAGGTCCTGCTGTTGGCCCTGCTGCGGACCGACGACGTACTGCGCCGCGAAGTGGAAACGCTCGGCCTGCGTCTAACTCGGCTCGAAGAACATTTGCACGCCAGTCGTGTGCCGGCGATTCAGGTTGACGAACCGCTGCATCTCGACGAGCCGGTTGAGCGTTTGGACCTGGCCCGCGTTCTCGACGCCTGCGCCAACCGGGCGCGCGAGGGACTGCGCGTTGTGGAGGATTACTGCCGGTTCGTGCTCGATGACTCGTTTCTGTGCGGCGAATTGAAAGGGATGCGGCACGACTTGACGGCGGCCCTGGCGGAATTCGGCCCCGACCTGCTCGCCGCTCGTGACACCGAGGGCGACGTCGGCACCCTCCTCACGACGGAAGCCGAACAGCGCCGGCACTGTCTCGTCGAGGTCGCACAGGCCAATCTGAAGCGGCTTCAAGAAGCCTTGCGTAGCCTGGAGGAATTCGGCAAAGTGCGCAGCGCCGACCTCGGCCGGCAACTGGAACGGCTGCGTTACCGTAGTTACACGCTGGAGAAAGCCATCGTCGTCGGGACGGACGCACGGCGTCGGTTGCAGGACGCACGGCTATACCTGCTGCTGACCAGCGCGCGCTGCAAGATGTCGCTGGAATCGACGATCGCCGAGGCCGCTGCGGGTGGGGCGAACATCGTTCAGTTGCGCGAAAAGGGGCTGAGCGACCGCGATCTACTGGCCAGGCGCGCGACGTGCGTCGTTGGACGCGCCGGGCCGGTGTGCTGTTTATCGTCAACGATCGGCCGGACGTCGCGCGCCTGGTTGAGGCCGACGGCGTTCATCTCGGCCAGGACGACCTGCCGGTGCGCGAGGCGCGGCGCGTTCTCGGCGCCGAGGCGCTCATCGGCGTCAGCACGCACAACGTGGAACAGCTGCGGCAGGCGATCCGCGACGGCGCCAGTTACGTCGGCGTCGGTCCGACGTTTCTGTCCGGAACAAAAGAGTTCGCGGAGTTGGCGGGACTGGACTTCGTGAAAGTAGCGGCGGCCGAGACGACGCTGCCCGCCTTCGCGATCGGTGGGGTGAACCTTAAGACCATCGGCGCGGCGTTGGCAGCCGGCGCGACGCGCGTGGCCGTCAGCCAGGCCATCGCCGACGCTGACGATCCGCGTGCCGTGGCCGCGGCGCTGCGGCGGGCGCTGCCGTGACGGCTGCGATACGTCGGATGGCCTGCTCTGAGGTACTCTGGAGGAGGTGCTGCATCGCCCGCTCTCCGGAATACCTCAGAGCGGTCCACCCAGCCGCTTCAACTGCCCGCGCGTAGGTTCTGCCGTGCGGCATTACCTGAGCTAACGAATCACGCAACGCAAGCCCGGGCAGAAAATCGGTGTCAGCCTCTCATGCCGCGAAGGCGGCATGAGAGGCTGACACCGATTTTCCAGCCAATCCCTTCCGGATAATTTCGATCTACTTCTCCAGGTCTTTGATGACCGTCTCGCTGTGCGTCACGATCGCGCCGTCCTCGACGTAGGTCGCGCTGGTGGTGCCGCGATAGACCTTCAACACCTCCAGCACGGTCCGGACCTGCGCGAGCATCTCGTCGCGCGCCTGCTTCGGGGCCTCCTGACTTTCGAGCATCCTTTCCGTGGCGAACTCCACCCATGGCCCGGCGGCGTCGATCAGGGCGGGCCAGTTGAAGTAGATCGCTCCGGCCAGCGGCCGGTTCGGGTTTGCGAGCGGGCCGCCCTCTACTTTCAGCGGCGTCGCCTTCAGCAGTCGCTCCGCATGACCGTGCGACAGCGTTAGAGCCGCTACCTTGTCGGACAGGCCGGCCGTCGGAATCACGCGGGGGTCCAGCCCCAACATGGCCGGCAACGGATAGAAATACAGGGTGCCGGACTGCGCGTTTCACTGACTCCGGCGGCGGGATCGGCTGGAAACCGGCAATGGCTTCAGGGACGCCACGAAGGGACTGCAGCACACCGATCATGTCGTTGACGGCTTCGCGGTAATTGGTCATCGCCTTCTGGAGTTTCTCCGCGTCGCTGACGCCGAGGACGATCCCGATCTCCAGAAACGGCAGCGCCTTCTCCGTCGGCGGCAGCGCCTTCAGCCAGTGCTTGCTCGACCATTTCGCGTCGATCACGAACGCAAGCTGGCCGTCCGCCAGGGCCGGTAGAAACAATTTCCCCGTGGTCTCGTCCAGTTTCCTGAACAACGGGACGAGCTTGTCGGTTAGCTTGACGTAGCCGTCCTTGTCGTCGCCGTCGAGCTTCGCCCGAGCAATCTCGTCCGCATGGCCGTAGAAGACCTTAACCCACTTGGCGAACGCGGCGTAACTCTTGCCCGATACCTTCGATCGACCGACGGTGGCGAGGATCGGCGCGCCACCGACGTGGTCCAGCAGCGTCAACGGTTTCGAGCCGTCCAGAATCGGATTTTTCGTGTAATTGATGTCGTAAGACTCGTAGCCGCGTTCCGACAGGAAGGAGAAATCGACGATGGCCCCCACTTCGACAACGTTCCCCTTCAACTCCTTGGCCAGATCGCCGAGGTCTTTGAGGATGCGTTTCTCCTGCTCTTCCGGCAGGTTGGCTTTCGGCAGGATCAGTTTGGCCATCTCCACAATCCCGTCGTAGTCCTGGCTGCCGATGAACTGCGACATCAGCTTCTTGCTGACGTAACCGATGGACGTGAGCTTGCGATCGGCGAACTTGGCCAGCGGTTTGAGTTCCGGTCGAGCGGCCAACATCGGACCGCGGCCGCCGATCTTCGCGAGATGATCCGTCCCGGCGCCAACGCTCAGCATCAGGTAGTCCTGTTGGATGCCGATGCTGAAGGTCAGCGTCATCGTCTTGAGCTTGCGGAGCAAGGGTGCGAACTCGTCGGGTTTGTCTTCGAGGTTGCGCAGCGGGAGGGCTGCCCACGGCACCAGCGCGCCGTCGAACGTCACGGTGAGGAAGCTGCCGTCGTTTACCGCGACACGTTTGAAACGCCCCTTCAGTTCCGGAACGTTCGCGGCTGCTAGCTCGATCAATGCTTCGAGCCGCTTCAGTTGTTTCTCGGCCCGCTTGGTGTCGGTGAGTTTGGCGCCGATCACCAGATCGGGGACTTTGAGCAGATCGGGGTGTGCGACGAGGGCCAGCAGCACGGCCCGGGCTTGAAGCTCTTGCTGATCCCGGCCATTGGCGTTGCCGCTGAACTGAGCCAGAACCGGTCCAAATTGCACGGCGCCGACAACCTCCTGGAGAAGTCCGACGAACCCATGCCAGCTGTCGCCGCCGTAGACGAAGATTTCGTGCGAACCAGCGTCGGCCAGTAACCCGAGCAATTCCCAGTTCTCTTCGGCCTCGAAGAAGGCACGCAGCTGGGCGAGTTTGCCGCGTTGATATTCGGCCTCGAGCATCTTCCAGCCCATCTGGACGCTGGGCATCGCCCAGAGCTTCGCCCAGGCACGGCTCTTGGCGACAGCGTCGAACTGCTCCTTGAGGCGCAGCGACGAGCTGTAGTAGGCGGCGTCGGCAGGAATGATCTTCAGCGAGTTGTTGTTCTTGTCGGAGTCGGCGGCGCGGACAGCCGGCGCCAGCAAGGCGAACAATGCGAGTCCCCCGAAGAGGACCACCAACCGACGGCCCGGCGCGTGTGCAGGTACCATCACGTTCCCCCTTTGCGAGTATAGCGTTATCGAGGTGATGACAGGACATTGTCGGAGAGTGCGGGCATTGTAGCAAGGTGAGCGGTGAGTGGTGCGGTTTACGTTTCGCGGATCGAAAAAAACAACTGATCTCCTACCACTCACCACTCACCAAATTACTTCTTCTTATTCGTCGGCCGAATCAGCACCAGGCCGCCGTTGGGACCGGGGACGGCACCCTTGACCAGGACGAGATGGTTCTCCGGGTCGATCCGAACGACGGTCAGGTTGCGGATGGTGACCTGCGCGTTGCCGTATTGACCCGCCATCCGGATGCCCTTCTTCGGACGGCCGCTACCGCGGTTGCTGGCGTTCGAGCTGATCGAGCCGTGCTGGCGGTTGCCCTTCTTGACGCCGTGGCTGCCGCGCAAGCCCTTGAAATTGTGCCGCTTCATCACACCGGTGAAGCCGCGGCCTTTCGACGTGCCGATCACATCCACGTACTTGATTTCCTTAAAGACGTCGGCGGCGGTGAGGATGGCGCCGACTTTGTGCTCGGCTGGTTTGTCCAGGCGGAACTCCTTGACGTGGCGCTGCGGTTCGCAATCCGCCTTGGGCGCAGCGTGCACCCGGCTTGCTGCGCCGCTTCGATTCGAGGTTCGCCGAGACGTGGCCGCGCTCGGCGCGCGTCGCCTTGCGGCGGTCCTTGTCCTTGTAGCCGAGTTGCAGCGCGTCGTAGCCGTCGCGCTGCTGATCGCGCACTTGCAGCACCGGGCAAGGTCCGACCTGAAGCACCGTGACCGGCGAGGCTTTGCCGGCTTCGTCGTAAACCTGCGTCATTCCCACTTTCTGACCGAGCAATCCGAGCGCCATGGATACGTCCTTTTTCACAAGCAACTGTCTGGCCCAGGCGAGCGCCCGGTGAGCATCATTGCCGGACCGCGGTGCGGCCCTTGTTGGTGAAGGGTGTATTGTACCGGAGACGGCCGGGCAGGCAACGGCAGCCGGCAAGCCGCATCCACGCAATGTCGTTCCCACGATCCGCCGTTGAAAAATGCGTGCGGCGGCGGAAAAACTGTGGTAAGACGGAGTCTCGTGGATTTTCTTATCGGGAGGGGCTCGCGGCTAAACGGCCTGGAGGACGAATTTTCAATTCGTCCACGATCCCGACGAATTGAAAATTCGTCCTCCAGGCCGTTTAGCCGCGAGCCTCATCGGGAGAATCATCATGCGGCATCTGCAATTGCGAATCGGGACGTTGGCCATACTGCTGGTCGCCGTGGAATCGGCCAGTGCCCAGCAACAGCCGAAACTGCCGGACGGCGTGAAGGCGATGCGCAACCTCGAATACGTTCCCGGTGGACACGAGCGGCAGAAGCTCGACCTGTATCTGCCGGAGAAGGCCGACGGTCCGCTGCCGGTGATCGTCTGGGTCCACGGCGGCGGCTGGCAAAAGGGGAGCAAGGACAACAGCCCCGGCATCTTCCTCGCGGCCAAGGGGTTCGCCGTGGCCAGCGTCGGCTATCGTCTCAGCCAGCATGCGCTCTTCCCGGCCCAGATCGAGGACTGCAAGGCCGCCATCCGCTGGCTGCGGGCCAATGCGAAGAAGTACAACTTCGACCCGGACCATGTCGGCGCCTGGGGCGGCTCGGCCGGCGGACACCTCGTCGCCTTGCTCGGCACCACCGGCGGCATGAAGGAGCTGGAGGGTAAGGACGGCAACCTCGACCAGTCCAGCAAGGTGCAGTGCGTCCTCGATTGGTACGGCCCGACCGACTTCCGCGCCTAGGCAGCCCGCAGCGACGATCCGAAGTCGCCCGTGACGCAGCTGCTGGGCGGCACACCGAGCAAGGAGAAAGAGAAGGCGGCCTGGCCAGCCCGATCGTCCACGTCACAAGGACTGCCCGCCGTTCCTCATCATGCACGGAGACAAGGATCTGCCCGTGGCTTGCGCAGAGCGAGATGCTGGCCGAGGCGCTGAAGAAGGTCAACGTACCGGTGACGCTCGTCAAGCTGGAGGGCGCGGGCCACGGCGGACCGGAGTTCAGGAACGAGGAGAGCCGCAAGCGGATTGAGGAGTTCTTCAATCGCTATTTGAAAGTGGGCAAGGAGAAGTAGCATTCCGTCAGAGCCGGAAGCGTCAGCGACGGAGGCCAAACCGTCGCTGACGCTTCCGGCTCGGGGAAGAGTGGGGTCAGGGAATGAGTTCCGAGCGCGAGGGATTCCTGCGACGTGTCCGAGAGGCCGTCAAAGCCGGCAACCGCGCCGGAGGTGCGCCGCCACTGCCCGAACGCGCCACCATCGGCTACCAGGGTGCCGGCGACGATCCGGTCGGGCGCTTCTGTGCGGAGTTAACCGCGGCGGGCGGAGTTCCACACGTCGTTCCCGACCGGAGCGCTGCAGTCAGCACGATCATGGATCTCGTGAGGGCGAAATCGGCCCGGCGTGTCCTGCTGGGGTGCGGGCCGGTCGTCGATACCTTGCCGCTGTTCGAGGCGCTGCGGGCCGCGGGTGTTGAGGTGACACGCACCGATTCGCCGCCCGCGGAAGGCTGGCGTGACGCCGCATTTGCGGCCGATCTCGGGATCTCCGGCGTCGATCACTTGATCGCCGAGACGGGGAGTGTCGCGCTGTTCAGCCGGCCGGATCAGCCGCGCGGCCTCAGTCTCTTGCCGCCGATCCACGTCGCCATCGCCGACCGCGGCCAGCTGCTGCCGGACCTGTTCGATCTGTTCACCGGGGGCGATCCGCCGTCGTGCCTGTCGCTCATCACGGGACCGAGCAAGACCGGAGACATCGAGCTGCGCCTCGTCACCGGCGTACACGGACCGGGGGAGATTCATGTGGTGTTGATTCTGGGACCGCTTGCGGCTTAGCAGCTGGGTCTGCTAAGCCGCAAGCGGCAAGAGTGTGGAGTGCGCATGAAGGCCGTCGTGATCGAGCATGTTACCAAAACCTTCGGCACCTTCACCGCCGTCGACGACCTGAGCCTCGCAGGTGCCGGCCGGCTGCATCTACGGATTCATCGGCCCCAACGGCTCCGGCAAGACGACCACGCTGCGCATGATCATGCGCATCCTTCACCCCGACCGCGGCACCATCCGCGTCCTCGGCGAAGAACACCTCGGCGCGGCCAACGATCGCGTCGCCTATCTGCCGGAGGAACGCGGCCTTTACAAGCAGATGAAGGTCCGCGACGTGCTTCGCTTCTACGCCGAGCTGAAAGGCTGCCGCGATAGCCGAGCCGTGATCGACGCCTGGCTGGTAAAACATGAACCTCGCCGACTGGGCCGACAAGAAGGTCGAAGCGCTGTCGAAGGGCATGGCCCAGAAGGTGCAGTTCATCGCCACCGTCGTCGCCAAACCGGAGTTGGTCCTGCTCGACGAGCCGTTCAGCGGCCTCGATCCGGTCAACATGGAAGTGCTGCGCGAGGCAATCCTCGGCCTGCGCCGCGACGGGGCCACGATCATCTTCTCGACGCACGACATGGCCGTGGCGGAGAAGATGTGCGATTTCATCTTCATGATCTACCAGGGCAACAAGGTGCTGGACGGCACACTGGATTCGATCCAGGAGGCTTACGGCCGCGACACGGTCCGCTTAGAAGTGGAGGGGCGCCGAGCCTCGAAGGCTTACCCGGCGTGGTGAAGGCGACCAACTTCGGTCGTGTGCATGAGCTGCGTTTGGAACCCGGCGCCGACCCGCAGCGCATCCTCACTCGTCTGACGGAGCTGGGTCGTGTCCGCCACTTCGAGATCGCCCGGCCGACGCTGCATGACATCTTTGTGCGGATCGCCCAGCCTGCGGGGAGGGGTCTTTCCGAGCCGGAAACGTGAGCGACGGTCTTCCTCCGTCGCTCACGTTTCCGGCTCGGAAAACGGTGCTTGCAATTGCACTCGTTACCGCACCTCCAACGTGAACGCCGGATGCCCCAACTCGTCGGCTTCCTGCGTCAAGCGAAAAGACTTCCCCAGCACCGCCGACTTCAGCCACCCGCGCTGCGGCCGCACGGCGACGTAGCCCTTCGCGGTGTGCCGAAGGATTACAAACGACACCGGCTGCTGCCGGGCATCCACGAGCCAGTATTCGCGGACGCCGGCCGCCCAGTACAACTCGCGCAGCCGCACCGTGTCTTTGCGGACCGAACTATTGCTCAGAACCTCCAGCGCCAGGTTCGGCGAGCCTTCGACGTGCAGGTCTTCACCGTCCGCGGCCTGGGTCAACGTCACGCGCATCATCTGAAATGAATCGTTGCAGATGAACAGGCCGTCGGGCTTTGCGGACAAATTGGCCTCTGGATGGACGATGCGGAGACCGTCCTGGAAGAACCGGCCCCGACGTTCAGTCTTCGCCAGACCTGCCAGTCTGTACGTGTACTCCGTCTTGACCTGATTGTGCGACCAGACTTTTTCGTCGCTCATGTCGATCCAGATCTCCCCCGCCAGGTAGTCGATACGACCCTCTTCAGGGAACTCGTCCGTCTCGGTCCAGCGCGTGAACGACGCAAGGTCCGTGACCCATTCGGGAACTCGTACATTCTCCGCCTGCTGTATCACCACGCTGCACATGGACATCTCCTGCGTCCCAACGGTTCAACGGGACGCCATCCTATCATGCTCGTTGACTCCGGCCAATCCGGATTCACCGTTCCCTGTGCAGATTGCGCACATTCTCATTCATTTCTCATCCCGCGCAGCGTGGACAAGTCGGCGCCGCCGCGTTACCCTGAACATGTTGACGGGGTTATACTCATTACCCGCCGTACTCGCTTTTTGCACCGATTCGAGGCCTTCATGCAGCTGCTGCAACGACTCGTTCGCAAAGGAATACTCTCACAGGATGTTCTGCCGCGCATCACCGAGGCCCACGCCGCCATGCCCAATCGGCCGCTGCACGAAGTCCTCATCGACCGCGGCTTCGCCAAGGAAGAAGACGTCCTCGCCGCGCTCGCCGACGAATTCGGCATGGAACTCGTCGATCTCACCAAGGTCAAGGTCGATCCCGAAATGCTCAAGACCGTGCCGCTCAAGCTCGTCCACCGCCACACCCTGATGCCGCTGCCGCGCAAAACGGCACGCTCACCGTCGCCACCGGCGATCCGTTCAACGTCAACGCGCTCGACGAACTGCAGACGCTCACCGGCCTGCAGATCCAGCCGGTCCTGGCCAGCCCGCGCGAGATCGCTCGGCTTCATCAAGACGCACTTCGGCGTCGGCGGCGAAACCGTGTCCGCCCTCGTGCAGGAGCGCGCCGAGGACGAGGGCATCGAGCTGCTCGAAGGGCTCGAGGCCGACGACAGCGAAGCGGCCAAGATGGCCCAGGAAGCCGGCGTCGTCAAGCTCGTCAACGAGATCCTCATCGAGGCGGCCAACGAGCGGGCCAGCGACATTCACATCGAGCCGGAAGAGACCGGCCTGCGCATCCGCTATCGCATCGACGGCATCCTTGCAAACGCAGTCGCTGCCCCAGGAGATCAGCCGTTTCCAGTCCGCGATCATCAGCCGCATCAAGATCATGGCCCGGCTCAACATCGCCGAGAAACGCCTGCCGCAGGACGGCCGCATCAAGATGCGCGTCCAGAACCGCGAGATCGACGTCCGCGTGTCCATCATCCCGATGATCCACGGCGAAGGCATCGTCATGCGTCTGCTCGACAAGGGCCGCATGGTCTTCGATCTCAAGGGCGTCGGCATGCAGCCGGACATCTACAAGCGCTTCAAGAAGCTCATCGATCAGCCGCACGGCATCGTTCTCGTCACCGGCCCGACCGGCTCCGGCAAGAGCACGACGCTCTACAGCGCCCTCAACGAGATCAAGGACGAGACGACGAAGATCATCACCGTCGAGGATCCCGTCGAATATCAGCAGCCGGGCATCAGCCAGATTCAGGTGCATGCCAAGATCGGCCTGACGTTCGCCGCGTCGCTGCGTTCGATCCTGCGTCACGATCCGGACGTGATCCTGATCGGCGAAATGCGCGATCATGGAGACGGCGGAAATCGCCATCCAGGCGTCGCTGACCGGCCACCTGGTGTTCAGCACGCTGCACACCAACGACGCGCCCAGCGCGTTCACGCGGCTGATCGACATGGGCGTCGAGCCGTTCCTGGTGTCCAGCACGGTCGAGGGCGTGATGGCGCAGCGGCTGGTGCGCACGATCTGCCCGGACTGCAAGATCCAGTACAATCACGACCCGCTCGACCTGCCGACCGACTTCCCGCGCAGCCCGGACGGCAGCGTCACGGTGTGGAAGGGGACCGGCTGCCGGGCGTGCCGCCAGTCGGGCTTCCGCGGCCGGACCGGCATCCACGAATTGATGATCACCGGCGACACGATCCGCGAACTGTGCGTCGCAGCGCGCCAACGCCAACGCGATCCGCAACCAGGCGCTGAAGGAAGGCATGATACGCTGCGGCAGGACGGCTGGCGCAAGGTGCTGCAAGGGCAAGACGACGATCGACGAGGTGGCGCGCGTGACGGCGGGCGATCTTGAGTTAAAGGTTTCGTTTAGCCGCGAGCTTTTGCGAGCGCTGCAAGGCAGCTGCTCGCAAAAGCTCGCGGCTAAACGAATGAGGCACGACAGATGCCGGAATTCACCTACGAAGCGATGGCCAACACCGGCGTCCGCAGTCAGGGCACGCTGACCGCCAACAGCGAGCGCGAAGTGATGGCCATGCTCGACGCCCGCGGCCTGTTCCCCATCCGCATCGTCGGCGTCGAAGACGGCCGTCGGCTGAGCGGGCAAGGGCGGCCGGCGCATCAAGAAGCGCGTCCTGGCCACCTTCTATTCGCAGCTCGCCGACCTGCTTCATGCCGGCGTGCCGCTGTTGCGCAGCCTGGAAATCCTCGAACGGCAGACGATCGAAGCCCGCCCTGGGCGATGTGCTCCGCGAGGTGCGCGCCAAGGTCGCCGACGGCACGAGCCTCGCCGAGGCCATGGCCCAGCACCCGCGGGCCTTCAACGAGCTGGCCGTCAGCATGGTCCGCGCCGGCCAGGAAGGCGGCTTCCTCGAAGACGTGCTGCGCCGCATCGCCGACTTCACCGAACACCAGGAAGACCTGAAGTCCAAGGTCATCGGCGCCGATGGCCTATCCGGTCTTCCTGGCGATCATCGGCACGCTGGTGCTGAACGTCCTGATGGTCTTCTTCGTGCCGAAGTTCGAGCCGATCTTCAAGAAGCTCGAAGAAAAGGGCGAATTGCCGGCACTGACCACGCGGCGTCGTCGGCGTCAGCCATTTCCTCGGGAGCTGGGTGGGCGTGCTGCTGCTCGGGCATCATCGTCGTCGGCTTCCTCGCCTTCCGGAGCATGGGCCGCGACGGATGCCGGCCGGCATGAGCGATGGACGCCCTCAAGCTGCCGCATTCCGGGCGCGGGCACGATCTTCCTCAACCTGGCGCTTTCGCGCTTCACGCGCATCCTGGGCACCCTGCTGCACAACGGCATTCCGATCCTGCAGTCGCTGCGCATCGCCAAGGACTCGACCGGCAACCGCGTGCTGGCCGAGGCCATCGAAAAGTCGGCCGAGAACATCAAGGCCGGCGACTCGCTTGGCCAAGCCGCTCGGCGCCAGCCATCATTTCCCCCGCGACATCGTCGAGATGGTGGCCGTCGGCGAGGAGAGCAACAACCTGGAGAAGGTGCTGCTCGACATCTCCACGACTCTGGAAAAGCGCACCACCCGGCAGCTCGACCTGTTCGTGCGTCTGCTGGAGCCGGTGATGCTGCTGGTGATGGCCGTCGTAACCTGCATCGTCGTCGCGGCGCTGCTGCTGCCGGTGTTCAAGATGGGCAGCACGATTGGGTGATGGTCCAATCTCCTGTTCGGCGGCCTCGCTTCGGATGGCGTTTTGCGAACGGACTGACAAGGGACGGCATCAAAGCACAGACTACCGCGGGAGTTTTCCATGAATCCAGTTTCGTACGAATTCAGCTGGTTCCACTGGGTTCCGATCAAAGCAACATGCCCGAAATGCCGCCAGGTTTTCAACTGGAGTCCCTGTCCGAATTGCGATGGAATTTATTGGGAAAGGGTGAAGAATCATAGCGTACTCGTGTGGCAGAGGAGCCCGACCAAGTATTTCGCGTGTACAAATTGCACGAATTAATATGGTTCCAATTTCTGTTCGTGTGGGTGTGAAATCCAGGCGGATTTCTA
>CAVXNL010000010.1:0-181253 GCA_963763045.1 uncultured Planctomycetaceae bacterium
AGCGAAACAACCAACCCAGGTGGGTGTTTCCAAAGGGAGAGAGGCCGTGAGTTTTCCAGATAAATATCGAGTTGCCGTCATCACGCCCTATTACCAGGAATCGGAGGAGATTCTCCGAACCTGTTATGAGAGCGTTCAACGCCAGAGCCACCCTTGCACGCATTTTATGGTCGCCGACGGTTCCCCGAGGGCTTCAGTGCTGAGTTGGCCTGCGGAGCACATCGTTCTACCTCGGCCCCACCGGGATGTCGGCAATACTCCGCGCACCATAGGATCGCTTTCGGCGATGAACCAGGGCTACGATGCGATTGCGTTCCTTGATGCGGACAACTGGTTCCAACCAGATCACGTCGAGACGATGGTTGATCTCCACCGGCAGACGGGCGGTGTGGTCTGTACGGCAACCCGAACGTTACATCGACTGGACGGGTCGCTGTTATATGTTGATGAGCATGATTGCGACGGTCAGAGGCACGTTGATACCAGTTGCCTTTTCCTCACTCGGCCGGCTTTTCACGTGTTACCGATTTGGGCCATGATGCCGCCGCAGCTTGGTCCAATCGGCGATACCATTATCTGGCAGTCGATTTTGGCGCAACGGCTTACCCATGCTCACAACAAGCGTCCGACCGTCGCGTTTCGCACTCAGTATCAGGTTCATTACGAGGCGTTCGGCGAGAGCCCTCCACCAAACACAAAATCCAACGCCGAGAGCACCGGAAAGGCGATTGTGTGGTGGGAATCGTTGCCAGAGACAGAACGTACTTACTGGCTGAACTTATTGAAGTTAACTCCGGCGCGATGAAGGTACTGAGTACGAGTGGAGATGGACCAACCTCTTGAGGGAGGTGATTTCTCGTTATGGCAACGATCTCCGAATTATTGACGGCGGCGATCCAGCACCATCAGGTCGGTCGGTTCCAAGCCGCCGAGCAGATCTACCGGCAAATTCTCCAGGCTGATCCCAAGCAAGCCGATGCCCTGCACCTTCTCGGCTTGATCGCTCACCAGGTGGGCAAGCACGAGATCGCCGTCGAATACATCGAACGAGCGATCGGGTTAAACGGCAATGCCGCCATCTATCATTTCCACCTGGGTGAGGCCTATTGCCCTTACATAAGATTCCCGAAGCGGTCGCCTGTTACCGCCAGGTCCTGGCACTGAAACCGGACTTCACCGACGCACATAACAACTTGGGTACAGCATTGAAAGACCAGGGGAAACTGGACGAAGCAGTGGCCTGCTACCGTCGAGCTTTGCAGACGAAGCCGGATCATGCCGCGGCGCTCAACAACCTGGGCAATGTGTTGAGACAGCAGGGGAGGTTGGACGAAGCGGTGGTCTGTTTTCACCAAGCCCTCGAACTGATTCCGGAATGCGCCGAGGTATATAACAACCTCGGCACGACGTTGCAGGACCAAGGGAGGCTGGACGAAGCAGTGGCCTGCTTCCGACGAGCCTTACAGCTAAAGCCGGACTATGCTGCAGCGCACAGAAACCTGAGCAACGTGTTGAAACACCAGGGGAAAGTGGACGAAGCGGTGGCCTGCATCCATCAGGCCCTGGAACGGACACTGGATGTTGACATTGATTACAACGACCTGGGCAACGCGTTGAAAGACCAGGGGAAAGTGGACGAAGCGGTGGCCTGCTACCGCCGAGCCCTGGAGATGAAGCCGGACTCTTTCGCGGCGCTGAACAACCTGGGCAATCTGTTGAAAGTCCAGGGAAGGTTCGATGATGCGCTGGCCTGCTTCCATCCGCGCTGGAACTGAACCCAGCGTGCGCCGAAGTGCATAACAACCTGGGAATTGCGTTACAGGACCAGGACGAATTGAACGAAGCGGAAGCCTGCTACCGTCGGGCCCTCATGCTGAAGCCGGACTATGCCGCGGCCCAGGGCAACCTCGGCAATGTGCTTAAAGATCAGGGGAGACTGGACGAAGCTATGGAATGCTACCGTCAAGCCCTGGAAATGACACCGGAGTGCGCTGAGTTACACTGCAACGTAGGACTTGCGTTTCAGGCTCAGGGAAGGCTGGACGAAGCGGCGGCCTGTCACCTCCGGTCCTTAAAACTGAAGCCGGACTATGCCGCAGCATATAACAACCTGGGCGCGACGTTGAAGCTCCAGGGGAAATTGGACGAAGCGGTGACTTGCTTCCGCCGTGCCCTGGAGCTGAAGCCGGACTTTGCTCGAGGCGCACAACAACCTGGGCATTGCGTTCAAGGACCAGGGAAAGCTGGACGAGGCAGTAGACTGTTGCCACCGTGCCGTGGAGCTGAAACCCGATTACGCCAGGGCACACGCCAACCTGGGCAATGCGTTTTATGGCCAGGGAAGACTGGAGGAAGCAGTGGCCTGCTACCGCCGGGCGCTGGACCTTAAGCCGGATGATGCTGGAGTACATAGTAACCTTCTCTTCGCACTTCATTATTTCAACGGCGTAACAGCGGCATCGTTAGCCGAAGCTCACGCTGCGTACGACCGCCGCCACGCGGCATCCCTATACGGCGCCGCCACACAGCACGAATGCCTCCGGGATCGTCCGGATCTGCTCCGTTTGGGTTTCGTGTCGCACGATTTGGGGCGGCATCCGGTCGGTTACTTCTTGATCGCTGTCTTGGAGAACCTCAACCAATCGAACCTTGAAACAATCTGTTACTCCGACCGGATGGTCAAAGACGATCTTTCGCTGCGTCTTCAAGCCGCCGCGACGCACTGGCACGATGTGGTTGGCATAACCGACGAACGCCTCGCGGAGCAGATCCGGGCGGACCGGATCGACATCCTGTTCGACCTGGCAGGACACACCGCCGGCAACCGCCTGCTGCTCTTCGCCCGCAAACCAGCGCCGATCCAGGTGACCTGGGCGGGCTATGTCGGCACCACCGGGTTGCGCACCATGGACTACTTGCTGGCCGACTGCTATGAGGTCCCACCCGGCTCCGAGCGCCACTATCAGGAGCAGGTGTTGCGCATGCCCGACGACTACGTCTGTTATGCGCCGCCGGGCGATGCGCCCGCAGTGGCACGTCTCCCCGCATTGGAGCGCGGCCACGTGACCTTGGGTTGTTTCAACAATCCCGCGAAGGTCACTCGCCATGCTATTGAAGTCTGGGCCAAGATTCTGCGTCGATTGCCGGGGGCACGGCTGGTGCTCAAGTACAAGGGCTGCAACGATCGCGGCAATGCGCGTCGATTTGGCGAGATGTTCAGCACGCACGGCATTGATCCCGACAGGTTGGAGCTACTTGGTTCCTCACCACACGCCGAGTTATTGGGAGAGTACAACCGTATAGATCTCGCTCTGGACCCGTTCCCTTATTCCGGTGGTTTGACCACTTGCGAGGCGTTATGGATGGGAGTGCCGGTGATAACTTGCCCATTCGAGACCTTTGCCAGTCGTCATTCGCTGAGCCATCTCTCGAACGTGGGTGTGCCGGAATTGATTGCTCACGACTTGAACGAGTACGTGGAACTGGCCGTTGCATTGGCAAGCGACCTGCCGCGCCTGGCGACGTTGCGGGCGGGCCTTCGGGAACGGATGGCAGCCTCACCGCTGTGCGATGGGAAGCGTTTTGCGGCGAATTTGTCGGCGTTGCTGCGTGAGGTCTGGCAGCGCTGGGTCGATCAAGCTCAAAAATGAACAACACTCTTTTCCGGGTGACTTCCTGCACTTGTATGCCCCGTTTATTTCACTCGATCGAGGTCGGCAGCCGGCGCTAATTGATAACCGGGAAGGTCTGCATACAGAGTCCGAAAAGCCGGGGAGCGAACCAGTTCGATGAGCTTGCGAATGCGTGAATCGTTCTCCGAAGAAGCGGTGAAGCAGAGATCGTACACATCCTCGCGCACCTTTGATAAAACGCAAGCCGGCCTCCTCGGCAGCCAGGTGAAGGCAGACGCCGAGATCGGCCCAACCACAGCGGATTGCTTCGGCCACGCCGCGATGGTCGGTCGCCGATCGCCGCGGATTTGGGCGATGTTGCAGCAACTCATCCTGGCACTGGCGTGCTCCGGAACCAAGTTCACGACCAACCCACCGCAATCGAGAGCGGAGCAGCGACCGCATCGACGACGCGGGAACGCCCGATCCAATCGCCAGGCCTTCTTGCCAGGTCGCCATTTTCAGCAACGAGAAGCCAGCACCGAGTGCGGACCTGGCGGCCACGGCGTTGCCCTCCTCGTTTTTCGTCGTTGCCAAATGGAGACCCGCGACATCCACCAAGCCGCGGCGAAGCAAATCGAGGGCCTGGCTGCTGGACCGTTGCAAGACGAGCAAGCGCAAACCGGTGACACGCGCGAATTCGTTGGCCAGCATGCCCGCAGCTGGATCGCAACTGGCCATGACCAACGTGTTTTCCGGCAACCCGTCGCCGCTCAGGTTCCAGGTTCCGTTGCGAAAAACGCCGTCATGCGGAATGACGCCCAGGGCGGTTGTCTCGACCGGAAAAAGGATGAGCCGTCCGCCGACGCGCGCGTGCCAGAAGCGACAAGGTTCGCGTGTCGGCAGCCAGGCCCAGATTTTCTCGTCTTTGGCGGCGGCAGTTGCGCCGAACAGATCCTCCACACGACTATCGAGGGCCGTGGCCAGAGCGATGGCAGCAGCCACGGAAGGCACGATCCGCTGTATTTCGATGGCACTGACCGCTGCGCGCGAAATACCGGCCCGCTGCGCAAGTTCCTCCTGCGACCAGCCGCGCTGCCGGCGGAACAGTTTCACTCGGTTTTGCAGTTGCCCCTGCTCGGACATTTTCATATCACCTAATGATACGATTCTATCAACCTCACTAGACAATGGGTAACAGCGCCCAGCCGACCCCCCTCTTCAAACTCTGATGGGGAAGATCGACGTCTCGCTCGGATTCGCTTGGACCGGGGATAAGAAATATCCATCGACCGCTACCAACAACTGGTGCGCTTCGCAGCGCGCTGTGATCGGGCAGCGTCCGTGTAACCTGAGAAAGAGAATCCCCATGATCGCGCACTGGCTTCGCATCTTCCGTCGCTGCCTCGGACTGTCCGTCGCTGCATCCCGGCGCTATCGTGCGGTCGGTAAGCGACGGTCGGCGTCTCTGACTCTGGAGATGCTCGAGGGTCGGCTAGCTCCCGCGGTCACACTTTCCCTTACCCCGAGTTCGCTACCGGCTGATACTGTCAACGTCGCTTACAACCAGACCATCAGCTCCATCGGCGGCTCCGGCGCTATCACTCTTGTTGTCAGCAATGTCCAGAATGCCATCGCCGGCCTGAGTGTGCCGAGCAGTGCGAGCACCAGCCTGAGCATAGGCGGCACACCCACGGCCACGGGTACGGAGACCTTCACGGTCACCGCCACCGACTCCCTCAACAATACCGCTATCGGAAACTACTCGATCACCGTGAACAATGGGGTGCCCACTCTCAGCAACGTCGGCATCACTTCCGTCGAGGACCTAGTCAACCAGGCCACGCTGACCGGTGACGTTACTGGTCCCGCCACGCAACCCTTCACACTGGACGTGAACTGGGGCGATGGTTCGACGCCGCAAACTTTCACCCTGCCCGCGGGCACGACCACCTTCAGCGAGTCGTATACCTACCAGGCCGCCGGGATCTATACCGTCAGCCTCAGCGTGGGCGACAGCGACTACAGCAACGATCTTCTTTATGGCAGCACGGGTGGCGCCGCCACCGGTCAACTGTACCTCTTCGACCTGGGCAAGAACAGCGAAACCCTGGTAGGAAGTTTGCCGGGGCCTAACGTCACGGAAATCACTGCCAATACTTCGACCGGTCAGGACTGGCTCCAGTACGGCAGCAACCAGTTCAAGGGTCAGCAGTTCAACATCAATACCGGCGCAGCGATCGGTGGAGCCATCTCCGACTCTCCGCACGAAAACTTTAATGCCCTGACCTTTATCGGCAGTACACTGTATGCCGCCGGCGAGGGCAGCACCGGAGGCACCTCGCCGTCCGGCCTGTTCATTCTCAATCCAACCACCGGGACAGCGACCCTGATCGGCATGACGGGCATCAACGGTCCCGTGTCGGGGATTGCCTACGATCCAGCGAACAGCACTCTGTACGGCATCGAAGGCGGCACCGGCCCCACCTTCAATCTGGTGACGCTCAACCTGACCACGGGCGCGGCGACCACCCTGTTTTCGACCGGTTTTGCCGCCGGCAGCCTGAGTTTCGGCTCGGACGGGCAGCTCTACGGAGGTTCCAACACCGGCCAGTTGTACAATATTAACGTGGCGAATCAGGCCGTCACGCCTCTGAGCATCGCCGCAGTACCCAGCGCCGTGTCCGGCCTCACTCTTGGGAACGACACGGCCAAACTCCAGACCACGGTCATTTCCGCCCTCGCGATCAGCACGGCGACACTGCCGGCGGACACGATCAATGTCGCCTACAACGAGACCATTACCGCCAGCGGCGGCTCGGGTGCGATCACGTTGGCGGTCAGCAACATTCAGAACCCCGTCGTCGGCTTGATTCTGCCCAGTACCGGCTCTAACAGCCTCACCATCGGCGGCACTCCCACGGCGACCGGCACCGAGACTTTCACCGTCACCGCCACCGACGCCGCCGGTGACACGACGACGGCCAACTACTCCGTCTCTGTCAACAAGGCCAACCAGGCCATCAACTTCACCGCCCCGACCTCGCCGATTACCTTCGCTCCCAACGAGACGATCACGCTCAACGCCAGCGCCTCGTCGGGGGACACGGTGGTGTTCAGCATCGACACCAGCAGCTCCGGCAGCGGGAGCATCAGCAATAACGTGCTGACAGTCACAGCTGCCGGCACGTTCGTGCTTGACGCCAATCAAGCCGGCGATAGCAACTACAACGCGGCCCCCCAGGTGCAGCAGACACTCGTAGTCAGCCAGGCCAACCAGACAATCACATTCACCGCTCCGACCACTCCGATCACCTTCGCTCCCAACGAGACGGTCACGCTCAACGCCAGCGCCTCGTCGGGGGACACGGTGGCGTTCAGCATCGACACCAGCAGCTCCGGCAGCGGGAGCATCAGCGACAACGTGCTAACCGTGACAAGTGCCGGCACGTTCGTCCTCGACGCCAATCAGGCCGGCGATAGCAACTACAACGCGGCCCCCCAGGTGCAGCAGACACTTGTGGTCAACCCCGCCATCACTCTCAGTCCAGCGGCACTCCCAGCCGATACGATCGATGTCCCCTACAACCAGGCCTTTACCGCCAGCGGCGCGGACAATGCCTTCTATGCCAATCAGGTGGTCAGCTATGTTCAGGGGACCATCCCCGACGCTGGCTACAACAATCCTTCCGCGGCTCTGGGCGGCTTGAACCCGGTGGCGGGCAGCTTCGACGGCACCAATTATTATCTGACGCCATTCGACCCGGCGTTCTGGCTCATCGGACCTGGTGGAAGTCGGCGCCGGCGGCTCGCTGATCCTCAAGCTCGCGGAGACCGCATCGACCAATGGCTATACCATCGGCGTCCATACGGGATTCGGTTTGCTGGACGCCGATTACCCGAACGGCACAAATACCAATCCGGCGTCCTACGTCAATTCGTGGCTGCCTCAGGCGGACGTCCAGGTTAGCTCCGACGGGGTGAATTGGGGCAATCTTGGGACCATTACCTTCAGCAATCCCAGTAACTACGACGCCGGCTCGACGACCGATCCAGAGGGACTCTCCCCCGGCGTCGGCCCCGCCGGCGGATCCCGGCCAGCCGTTCCTTGGATCGTTGAGCAGTTTCAACGGTCTGAACTGGCAGCAGACGCTCGCGGTCCTGAACGGTTCCGCCGGTGGCACCTGGCTCAATCTGAGCGGCGTCACGGACGAGAATGGCAAGCCCATCACCGGGGTCAATTACATCGAGTTCTCGGTTCCCGCCAACCCACCCCTCGATCCGAACACGGGGAACCCGGAGATCATGCATGGTCGATGCGGTCGTCGGGACGAACAGCACCGCGGCCATCAGCGCCAGCGGCGGCACGGGCGCCGTCACACTTGCCGTGAGCAACATCCAGAATGCCATCGCCGGCCTCAGCGTGCCCAGCCAGCGGCACCAACAGCCTGACCATCGGCGGCACACCCACGGCGACGGGCACGGAGACCTTCACCGTCACGGCCACCGACACCGCCGGCGGCACGACGACGGCCAACTACTCCATCACGGTCAATCCCGCCGCCACCCTTAACTCAAGCACGCTGCTGCCCGCAGACACCATCAACGTCGCGTTACAACCAGACGATCAGCCGCCGGCGGCGGCACGGGCACGATCACGTTGGCGGTCAGCAACATCGTGCATCGCATCGCCGGTCTGAGCGTGCCCAGCAGTGGCACCAACAGCCTGACCATCGGCGGCACACCCACGGCGACCGGCACGGAGAACTTCACCGTCACCGCCACCGACGCCGCCGGCGGCACGACGACGACCCACTACTCCCTCACCGTCTACCCGGACGTCGCCCTCAACCCGACAACGCTTTCAGCCGGTGAGGTCGGCGTCAGCTACAACCACACGATCACCAGCAGCGGCGGCAGCGGCGGGATCGCCCTAGCACTCAGCGGCGTCACCAACACGACCGGCCTGAACCTCACCGGCACCGGCACCGGCACCATCACGATCAGCGGCACACCCACGTCCAGCGGCACCGTCTCTTTCACGGTCACCCCCACCGACAGCCTCGGCACCGAGACCGGCACGCATTACAGCTTCTCAGTCATTGCCAGCGTCGCGCTCAACCCCACGAGTTTGCCGACGGGCGAAGTCGGCGTCAACTACAGCCACTCGATCACGGCCGGCGGCGGCAGCGGCTCGATCACGCTGGACCTGAGTGGCGTCACCAACACGACCGGCCTGGGCATCACCGGCACTGGCACCGGAACCATCACAGTCAGCGGTACACCCACGTCCAGTGGCACCGTCTCCTTCACGGTCACCCCCACCGACGGGATCGGCACCGGGCAGGGCAGGGCATACAGCTTCACGGTGATGGCGGGTGTCACGCTCAACCCGACGAGTCTGCCGGGTGGGAGTTTCGGCCAATCCTACAGCCAAACCATCACCGCCGGCGGCGGCAGCGGCACCATCGCGTTGCACGTCGGCAACATTACCAACACGACCGGCCTGAACATTCCAACGAGCGGCACCGGCAGCATCACGATCAGCGGCACGCCTACCGCTGCCGGCACCGTCACCTTCACAGTCACGCCCACCGACGCCATCGGCACCGGCCCCGGCAAGCTCTATAGCTTCGTCGTCGCCTCCATGAGCCTCAGTCCGGTATCGCTGCCGGCCGACACGATCGGCAACGCTTATAACCAGACGATCACGGCCCAGGGCACAGGCAACACTACCCTGGTGGTCAGCAACATCCAGGATGCCATCGCGGGGTTGGCGCTGCCCACCAGCGGGACCAACGCGCTACACATCACCGGCACGCCGACTGCCACGGGCACTGAAACCTTCAGCGTCATCGCCATTACCCAGTCCAGCGGGACGACCCGTCTCAGCTATTCCATCACCGTCAACGGAGCGTTGACGTTCACCCCGAAAACCCTGCCGGTGGATACACTGAATACCCTCTACAATCAGACGATCACCGTCGGCGGCGGCACCGGCAACAAAAACCTGGTTGTTAACATTACGCAGGCGATCGCCGGGCTGGTGGTTCCGACCAGCGGCACCAACACCCTGTTCATCACCGGCACACCGACGGCCACGGGCACGGAAACCTTCACCGTCACCGCCACCGACCAGTCCGGCGCCGCGACGACGGCCAGCTACTCCATCACGGTACAGGGCCTGAAGATCACGCAGTCGATGATGACGCCGGCGGTCATCAATCCCGGCAGTTACCTCACCTACGCCATCACGCTGTCCAACCTCGGGACCCAGGCCGTTAGCGGCGTGCAGATCATCGATCAGTTGCCCGGTAGCACCAGCTTCTACGGCGCTTTGCCTTACAGTTCCACCCTCCGCGGGAGCACGTTGACCATCAACGTCGGAACGCTCGCCGCGGGCCAGACTGTGATGCTGAGTGTGGTGGTCAGAGTCAATCCGAACACACCGTCCGGAACGTCGTTCTTGAACCAGATCAGCGTTGAGGATGCGCTGGCCGGTTCGTTGACTATGGCGAACAACACCAATACGGTCACCGCGTCGTGACCGGCCGATCTGCCGGGTTGGCCTTCTCGAACAGCGTGGCTGCCCTGGGTACTTTCCCATCCAGGGCCGCTCACGAGAATCAAAGCGGACTCAACTCATTTCCGGAAATGACACCTGCGCATCCGGGCGCGTGGGGTAAATCAAAGGGGGCTGGCACCTTTATGATAATCAAAGGTGCCTACCCCTTTACTTTCTGCACAGGAAATGTCCCCAGTCACTGTTGTGACCGGCCGTCAGGGGCCGCGCCCTGCGCGGGGATTGCGATGTCCCCTTTTCCCTTTTTGTAACACATCCTCACGATTTCGCTAAAGTGCAGCACGCGGCGGCTTGACAAGGGCGCGCTGCGGTTCTGACCTCGGTGGGTTGGAATTGCCGCGGAAATACGGGCAAACCGCCAGAGGATGTACGCATGAGTGCCGCTTATCCGACCGGTGGCCAGCACCTGTTGGTCGTGGACGATGATCGAGCGATCGCGCAACTTCTCCAGCATGTCCTGCTGGCCGAAGGCTACAATGTGGCCGTCGCTCACGATGGATTGGAAGCGCTGGCTGCGATTCAAGCATGTCAACCCGATCTCATTCTCCTCGACATCGACATGCCGCGAATGACGGGCGACGAAGTGTGCCGCCGCCTCAAGAACCAGTCCGCCACGCGCCTCGTCCCGGTCATCATGATTACCGCCCAGGGTGATCTGCCGCGCCGTCTCGCCGCCTGGGAGTATGGCGCCGACGATTTCCTGACCAAGCCGTTTCAGACCGTGGAAGTGACGACCCGCTGCCGGTCCTTGCTGCGTATCAAGCGGCTGGTAGAAGAGCGCGACTCGGCCGAGGCGGTCGTCTTCGCTTTGGCACGCGCGGTCGAGGCCAAGAGTCCCTACACGCACGGCCACTCCGAACGGGTCGGGCGTCTGCTGGTGAGGCTGGCCCTGCACCTCCGCCTCGGCGACGCGGACTGCGAGATTCTGCGCAAAGGGGCTATATTGCACGACATCGGTAAGCTCAGTATTCCGGACGCCATTCTCGACAAGCCGGGCAAACTAACCACCGAGGAGTACGACATCGTCAAGACGCACGCCGCGACGGGGGCGCACATCGTCCAGCCGCTCGTCACCGTGCGCGACGCCCTACCGCTCGTCCGCTGGCACCACGAACGGCTGGACGGCCGAGGTTATCCGGACGGTCTGCACGGCGAGCAGATTCCGCAGCTGGTGCGAATGCTGTCCGTGGCCGACGTCTACGACAGCCTGGCCAGCGATCGACCGTACCGAAGACGGCTCTCACACGAGATGTGCCTTCAGATCCTGCGTGACAGCGCCCTGGACGGCGGCCTTGACCCGGAACTGGTGGTGAAATTCGCGGAACTGGCGCCGCAAGAGAACATAGTCTCTAGCGGCTTGACAACCACTCCGGGTTAGGCGGTCAGACTCAGCGATCTCGTAACAAGTAACACTGGAGCGTCCGAAGGGCCAAAACTGTTAAGCGATCTGCGTGAAACCTAGATTTGCGCATATTCATAAAAAGCGCCTAACAGGATTAGCCCCGTTTTCGGCCACCTCGTAACAGCCACTTCAGGTATAGCTAATGTCGGCATTATCGTCATTTTGGCAGGCGATCGTACCGGGCTGTGGGCGCAACAGTCTAATTTCGACAATCCGGCAAACGGTTGCCCTGCGCTCTCCAAACCTCATCGGATTCGCTGGCGATTTCATGCGAGACAAGAAAATTGAGGGGACAGCGGTAAAACAATCTGGAAAAATGCAGATTTCAAACTTTCCCAACTTGCATCGTCTTGCTCCAGGGTTAACCTCAATATGTTAGCGCGGCTGCCAGGGAAGAGAAAGAACCGGCCCAGGGTCCAGTCTTCGGGGTGGTCGCGTGTCTAACGCTCCCTCTCGATCCGGCCGTTCTGCTGGCTGAAATCAACGCCCGTCGGCTGGAGAAGGGAAACGGAGAGCGATGGCCACCATCCTGATCGTCGATGACAGTCCGAGCAACCGGGAGTTCCTCGTCGCGCTCCTGGGCAAGGGCGGTCATCGTCTGCTGGAGGCCGGCGACGGAGCGGAAGCCCTGGCAGTTGTGAGAGCCGAACATCCGGACCTGGTCATCGCCGACATCCTCATGCCGACCATGGACGGGGCCAGATTCGTCCGCCTGCTGCGTGCCGACCCGTCCATCACACACACGCCGGTCATCTTCTGCACGGCCCACTACCACGAGCCGGAAGCGCTGGCCCTCGCGCGCGCCTGCGGCATCTCCAGCGTCTTCACCAAGCCTTCACACCCGGAGAAAGTGCTCCAAGTCGTGGAGGCTGCCCTCGGGATGTCCCCGCCGCCCTCCTCTCCCGAGACGGAAGAGTTCGACCGCGAGCACCTGCGTCTGGTGACCGGCCAGTTGACCGAGAACTTGCACCAGCTGCAGAGGACCAACTATCGCTTGCAGTCGCTTTTGAGTTTCGGCCTGGACCTCGGGTCGGAGCGCGATCCCCAGCGCTGTTGCAGAGCTTTTGTCACGCGGCGCGGAAGCTTACCGGCGCCCGGTACGCCGTCACCGGCATCGTGGCCGGCGACGGGTCGCAGGTCCTCTATTACTTCACCAGCGGCATGGATGCCGAGACGGCCGCCCAGTTCGGCGCGCCGGACCCGAGCAAGGGCGCGATCGCCACGGTGTTGGGAGAGTCGCGCTGCCTCCGCCAGCACCATCCCGGCGGCGAACCGGTCGAAGTCGGTTTCGCCTCCCCCGCCCCGCCCATCCATTCGTGGCTGGGCGCCCCCATCGTCTCGCCGGGACGGGTCTATGGCTGGCTGCACCTCGTCGATAAACTCGGAGCCGCGGCGTTCGGCGACGAGGACGAGCGCCTCGTGGGCATCCTGGCCACCCAGGTGGGCCAGATTTACGAGAAAGGCAGTCTTTACACCGATCTTCTGGACCAGAAGACCCAACTGGACCTGAAAATCGCGGAACGCCAGCAGGCGGAAGACGCGCCTCGCGCGAGTGAGGAACGCATTCGCCTGCTGCTCGATTCCACCGCCGAGGCGATTTACGGCCGCGATCTGCTCGGCCGCTGCACGTTTTGCAACGCGGCCAGTATCCGCCTCCTGGGTTATGCCGAGACGGGTCAAATCCTCGGCAAGGACATGCACGTCTTGATTCACCATACCCGCAGGGATGGGACGCCGAATCCCAGGGAGGAGTGCCCGATCTACCAGTCTATCGAGAAGGGCGAAGGGTCTCACATCGAGGACGAGATCTTCTGGCGTGCCGACGGGACCAGTTTCCCAGCCGAATACTGGTCCTACCCGATTCGTCGCGGGGGACAAGTCGTTGGTTCGGTGGTAACGTTTCTGGACATCACCGAGCGTAAGAAGTTTGAAACGCAGTTCCGCCAGGCCCAGCAGCGCCTCGAGCATGTAATCGCCTCCAGCCCCGCCATGCTCTACACACTGGAGTTCGGAGGGGAAAACCTCATCACCACCTGGGTGAGTGAGAACCTGCGGGAGATGCTGGGCTACTGCGCCGGAGGAAGCCCTCGGGCGCACCTGGTTCAACGAGCGCGTCCATCCGGAGGACCTACCCCGAGTGATGAATGAGTTGCAGCACGACCTGCTCGACCGCGATCGACTGGTGCAGGAGTATCGTTTTCGGCACCAGGACGGCAAATATCGCTGGCTTCGGGATGAGAAGCGCCTGTTGCGCGACGCGGCCGGCAAACCGGTAGAGGTCGTCGGTTCGTGGGCGGACATCACCGAGCGCAAACTGCTCGAAGATCAGTTCCGTCAGGCCCAGAAGATGGAGGCGGTCGGCCGCCTGGCCGGCGGCGTGGCGCACGACTTCAACAATTTGCTGACCGTCATCACCGGCTACAGCGAACTGGTGCTCGGCCAGTTGCGTGCGGCCGATCCGCTGCACGGGTTCGTCGAGCAGATCCGGCAGGCCGGCGACCGCGCCGCCGGTCTGACGCGCCAGCTGCTGGCGTTCAGCCGCAAGCAGGTGCTCATGCCCGCGACGCTGGACCTCAACTTCCTCATGAAGGAAATGGAGAAGATGCTCCACCGCCTGATCGGCGAGGACATCGACCTGCTGGTCAATCCGCACGTGCCGCTCTGGCCCATCAAGGCGGATCCGGGGCAAGTCGAGCAGGTGCTCATGAACCTGGTCGTCAACGCCCGCGACGCCATGCCGCAAGGGGGCAAGCTGACGATCGAAACCGGCAACGTCGTACTGGATGCGTCCTACGTGGGCCGACACCCCGAGGTCCAGCCGGGCGAGTACGTGCTGCTGGCGGTCAGCGATACCGGCTGCGGGATGGACGCGGCGACGCAGGCACGCATCTTCGAGCCGTTCTTCACCACCAAGGGCGACAAGGGCACCGGCCTGGGACTGGCCACGGTGTACGGCATCGTCAAGCAGAGCGGCGGCAGCATCGACGTGTACAGCGAACTGGGTGTGGGCACGGCCTTCAAGATCTACCTGCCGCACGACCGGGAGCAGCGGGCGGAGTCGAAGTCGTCACCGGGTCTGAAGGCGACTACCCGTGGCACCGAAACGGTGCTGCTGGCGGAAGATGAGCCGGGCGTCCGCAGCCTGGCGAAGTTCGTCCTGGAGAGTAATGGTTACATGGTGCTGGAAGCGAAGAACGGCGGCGAGGCGCTGTTGCTGTGCGAGCAGTACGAGGGACCGATTCACATGCTGGTAACGGACGTCGTCATGCCGCAGTTGAGCGGTCCGAAACTGGCCGAACGATTGCTCGCGTTGCGGCCGAAAATGAAGGTGCTGTATCTGTCCGGTTACACCGACGACGCCATTGTCCATCATGGCGTCCTCAATTCGGGCACGCCGTTCCTTCAGAAGCCGTTCACCCCGGCGTCCCTGGCCCTGAAGGTGCGGGAGGTCCTCGACTCGTCGGAAACACCACCTTCCCGCGCAAGCCGAGAGCAAGAATAGGGGACGCAGCTGCGACACAGCTCTTTTTGTGAAGAAAATCGGAAGAAAATCGGTGTCAGTTCTTTTTTCCGTCCGCGTCACCGCCTGCTCCGGCACTACAGCGCGATTTTGGGAGGGCAACCGCGCCGCCGGGAAGTCAGCGCGACGCCCAGTCGCTGGCCCATCACTTGCGCCCACGACTCGCTTCCAAACGGCCGCCCGCTCGTTACTGAACGCCGTAACACCGCCAACTCCCGCTCCGTTAGCGGCTGATGCACCCACCGTCGCCATTACGCTTACCGCGCCGCCGCCCCCAACTCCGACCACACGGGCACCGCGCCGAGCAACGGGTTGGCCTGGCCCAAGTGGTAGCGCCAGGCGTGCGCCACGATCAGCGACTGCAAGAATGCAGTTGATGGACTGACCCGCCTCCGGGCGCACCAGCAGATGGAAGTGGTTGCTCATCAGCGCGTAGCCGAATAGGGAGAAGGGATAGCGCAGTTGGGTTTGAGCCAGAGCCCGTAGAAAGGCCCGGAAATCGCCTTCGTCGCCGAAGACGCGATCACGGTTGTTGCCGCGGTTGAGGGCGTGGTACACCAGGCCATCCGCCATGGGTCGTAAGAGTCTGCCCAATGCGGACGAAAGTACGGCCCTCCTACCTTCATTGCAAGGGGAAAATGAACTGACACCGATTTTCTTGGCTGACACCGATTTTCTGGTTTCTGGAGGTCGGACTGTCGGTCGAGCCTCCGTTCCGCTCGTTCTAGCCGGTCACCTGTGCGACCGCTATACTCAACTGGAATCAACGACGATTCATTCACTCTATTTCCTTGCATCAAGGAGTATCCATGACTGCCACTCTCACGGCCAAGACTCGTACCGTCAAGCCTCCCGTCGTCAAGGACCAGCCGCTATTCATCGGCGGCAAATTCGTGGACGGCGCGACCGACAAGACCTTCCCGGCCATCAACCCTGCCACCGGTGAGACGCTGTGCCAGGTCGCGGAAGCGGACAAGGCTGACGTGGACCGCGCGGTCAAGTCGGCGCGCAAGGCGTTGGAAACCGGCCCGTGGAAGAAGATGGACGCCGTCGCCCGGGGCCGGCTGCTCTACAAGCTCGCCGACATGATCGAAAAGCAAGCGGAGGAACTCGCCGTCCTGGAGTCGCTGAACTGCGGCAAGACCATCACCGATGCGCGGGGCGACCTCGAAGGCGTCCTCAATACCCTCCGCTACTACGCGGGCTGGGCCGACAAGATCGAGGGCAGGACCCTCCCCGTGCGCGGCAACTTCCTCAGCTACACGTTGCGGCAGCCGGTCGGCGTCGTCGGCCAAATCATCCCGTGGAACTTCCCGCTGCTGATGCTGGCCTGGAAGTGGGGGCCGGCCCTCGCCTGCGGCAACACTATCGTGATGAAGCTGGCCGAGCAGACGCCGCTGACCGGCATGCGCGTCGCTGAGCTGGCTCTGGAGGCCGGGTTCCCGGACGGCGTCGTCAACGTCCTGAACGGCCTGGGCGAGACCACCGGCGCGGCCGTCGTCGCCCACCCCGACGTGGACAAGATCGCCTTCACGGGCCACTACGAGACCGCCAAGATCATTCAAAAGTCGGCCGCTGACACGCTGAAACGCACCACGTTCGAGCTGGGCGGCAAAAGCCCCAACGTCATCTTCGCCGACTGCGATCTGGATCAGGCTGTCGCCGGAGCGTTCCACGCCATCTATTTCCACGGCGGCCAGTGCTGCACGGCCGGGAGCCGCCTGTTCGTCGAGGAAAAGATTCACAACGAGTTCGTCCGCCGTCTCGCCGACAAGGCCGGCAAGCGTAAACTAGGCGACCCCCTCGACCCGACCACCGAGCAGGGGCCGCAGGTCTCGCAGGAGCAGATGGACAAGATCCTGGGCTATGTGGAGATCGGCCAGAAGCAGGGGGCCAAGCTGCTGACGGGCGGCAAGCGCTTCGGCGCCAAAGGCTTTTTCGTGGAGCCGACGTTGTTCGACAACGTCACGGACGACATGGCCATCGCCAAGGACGAAATCTTCGGGCCGGTCGTCAGCGTCCTGCCGTTCAAGGGCGTCGAGGAGGTGATCGAGCGGGCCAACAACACCCACTACGGGCTGGCCGCTGCTGTCTGGACGAAGGACATCGACAAGCGCATCGGTTCGCCCGTGAGGCCAGGGCCGGCACGGTGTGGGTGAACTGCTACCACGTCGTGGACACGACGACGCCGTTTGGCGGCTTCAAGATGTCGGGCCAGGGCCGCGAAAACGGCGAGGCCGCGCTGGAGCACTACACGGAAACCAAGACCGTCACCATCAAGTTGAACTAAGACGGCCACGGCGAAAATCGCTACTTGCGGCTCAGCCGCCGGGGAGATCCTCGGCGGCTGCTTTTTTGACCGTTCGCTCACGGTCCAGTTCGCAGGGCAGCGAGCAGTGCCGGCTGCAAGGGTCCGTTGCTCGCCAGGCAGTCCGGGGTGAACGGGTCGAAGGGCGAGCCGTCGACGTTGGCGAGGATGCCGCCGGCCTCGGTCACGAGCACCATGCCGCCGGCCACGTCCCAGACATGGTTGTCGAACGCCCAGTAGCCGTCGAAGCGCCCGGCTGCCAGATAGGCCAGGTTCAGCGCCGTGGAACCGGTCCGGCGCAGCGATCGTGTGCGCAGTGGAGAAGCAGCGCCACCAATCGAGAGTGCGTTCCTGGCCGCGCAGGTCCGGCGGGAAACCGGTGGCGAGAAGCGACTGTTCCAGGCTCGACGCCTGACTCGTCTGGATGCGCCGGCCGTTGAGAAAGGCCCCATGTCCCTTCGCCGCGGAGAACAACTCCTGGTGCCGCGGGTCCAACACCACACCGACAAACATCTCACCGCCGGCCCACAGGCCGATGGAGACACAGTACATCGGGAAGTCGTGAGCGTAGTTCGTGGTGCCGTCAAGCGGATCGACGATCCACGTCGGCGGCGCGTCGGCGGCCGGTCGCGTCTTGGGACCGCCTTCCTCTTCGCCGAGAAAACCGTGCTGTGGGAAGCGCTCGGCGAGGTAAGTGCGCACCGCCTTTTGCGAGCCGAGGTCGGCGTCGGTGACGAGATCGAAGCGTCCCTTCTCCTTGATCTGAAAGCGGCCGCGCCAGTCCTCCAGCACGGCGGCCGCCGTGCCGGGCGGCCTCACAGGCGGCGTCGAGGTAGTCTGTCAACGTGTCGGTGGTCATGGTGGTCGATTCCGAGGGGCGACTTCTCTCAGGGTATGAATCGGCCGTACCGCTGCACAATGCAAGGCTTCGCGACGACGGAATCCGTGGCTTGGAGGGAGTTGGATTTCGCCCCCGAGCATAGGTCAGACCAGGGCCTTTTCCGATTCCTCGACCTGCTCCTCATACCACTGGCGCAGCTTGTTCCGGATTGTCTGTGCATATGTTTCGATGTCGCGCCGCAGTCGATCTGGGATATCCGACTGCCGGAGCATGACCTCGGCATCGGCGAGCGCCTGGTAGAAATTGCCGGCTCCTGCCCAGCAGCCAATCGAACTGTAGCGATGCAGGCGCGCACTTTCGGGATAGCCGTGCTTATCGCAGTAGTTGGCTAGATCGGTTTCGATGCGGGCGGCCTCGGCGAAGCGATGAGTGGCCTCATCGTTCTGACCTTGCGCGAGCAATAGTTTTGCTTCGAGCAACAGGTTGGATTTTCGAGCGATGTCGTCGGTGTAAGCCGTCTCGGCGGGATGTGGGATGCCGCGAAATGTCCAGGTCATTGGGTTCCCTCCGGGAAGCGATGAAATGAGAGGATCGCCTGTCGGGCGTCGAATCCTGCGACGACCACCAGCCCATCCACTCGATGCGGGTTTGGTCGCCATTGTTCAATCTTCGCACGATGGCGGACTTCAAGAGCGCCGGATAAGGTGCCGCTTACCTCCAGACCGCATTTCCGATGGCCATCAGTCAGCCAGAAATCGAAGCAGTCATGAATCTGTGCCGTCTCAAAAATATGATAAGGAGTATACCGCGCCACGAGGATGCAGGCCATGCCGAGCGCCGCCCATTCCGTGACGACATGATCGGACACACCGGGCGGACGGATTGGAACGCTTTCGGGTGACCAGGTGACGCGCAGCATCCGGCATTGCTCGGAGGCGTTGCCGAGATCACGCGCCGAGATAGTCCAAACGGCCTCGCAGATGTCCGAATGCCCGCGCAAGCGGAGGACGGTAAATGGAATGAACATTTCCGCCCCGATGTGGTGTCGCGGGATGATGTCCTCCAACCGGAATTCATCGGGCGTTTCCGCCATTTCGCAGGTCTCCCCGTCACCCCTTCACCTCATACGCCAGGTTCGGCGACAGCCATTTCTCGACCTCTACTGGCGCCATTTCCACCCACTCTCTCACGTGCCGATTCGCCGTCTGGCTGATTCATTCGGATAACGATGAGCTAAGGTCAGTGCTTGCCGCTCCAACAGTCTCTCGACCGCATTGAACTGGAAGATCCGAACAGTCACAGTTCCGATCAATGTCAGAGCCTCGATTCGATAGTCGCGCAGGACGAAATGGTCGCTCCATCGATCGCTGCGCGGATTGAAAAAACGACAGAAGTCGCCCGTCTCGGAATGGATCGATCCAACGTCGCTTCCCTTTGCTACGTTGCAGGCTACACATGCCTGAGCAAGATTGCCAAGCGTCGTCGTTCCGCCGTGTTTTTCGCTGATGACATGGTCGAATTGACAACCAAAGCCGGTGTCAACTTCTGCGATCAGACAGTATTCGCATAGCCCCTCTGCCCTGGCGACAACGACCCGCCGCATATCAGCTGGGATGTGCGTGACGGACATCTCACATTCCCTTGGTGAGCCGAAGCTGAGCACGTGCCTTGGCGAGTCGGAGAAGATGCTCGATTTGTAGGTAGTGGTCCAGTTCGGACGTCTCTTCCGTTGTGAGGCCTGTCGTTTTGCTGCGGCCGATCAGATCCTCTACATGCGCTTTCGCCGCTTGAGACGGTTGAAAAGCGATCAGGCGTTCCGGTGGAACCACACCAGCGATGAAATCCACGAATTCTTCGTAGGCAACGGCCATGACTCTGCCTCCCGACGTCCGCTCGTGTTTCTCAACTACGTTATTCTACCATCAATCTCGTCACCCCTCCACCTCATACGCCAGGTTCGGCGACAGCCACTTCTCGACGACCACCCGCGGCATCCCCTTGCGCGCCGCGTAGTTCTCGATCTGATCGCGCATCACCAGATCGACCGCGAAATAGCTCGCCTCGGGATGCGCGAAGTACAGGCCGCTCACCGACGCCGCCGGCAGCATGGCGAACGACTCGGTTAACCGCATGCCCGTCGTGGCCTCGACGTTCAGCATCTCCCACAGCTTCGCTTTCTCGGTGTGGTCCGGACACGACGGATAGCCGGCGGCCGGGCGAATACCGCGATACTGCTCCGCAATGATCTCGTCCTTGCTCAGGCGTTCGTCGCGGCCAAAGCCCCATTCGCGCCGTACTCGTTCGTGCAGGAATTCGGCGAACGCCTCGGCCAGGCGGTCGGCCAGCGCCTCGGCCATGATCGCGTTGTAGTCGTCGCCCTGCGCCTTGAAGCCGTGGACCAGTTCCGTCATACCGGCGCCCGCCGTCACCGCGAACGCGCCGAGATAGTCCGGCCGGCCGCTCTCTTTTGGGGCGAGATAATCGGCCAGACTGCGAAACGTCGTCTGGCCCTCGCGCTCCCATTGCTGGCGCAACATCGGGTAGCGGCAATGCTCCGTCGTGCGCTCCTCGTCGGTCCAGACCACGATGTCGTCGCCGTCGGCGTTTGCGGGGAAGAAGCCATAGACGCCGTGCGCCGCCAGCAGCGTCTCCTTCTCGATGTCGCCGAAGAGCTCCTGCGCGTCGCGGAAAAGTTTCGTCGCCTCCGTGCCCACGTTGGGATCGGTCAGAATCTGCGGATACTTGCCCGGCATCTCCCACGTCATGAAGAACGGCGACCAGTCGATGTACGGTATGATCTCGGCCAGTGGGAAGTCGCGCAACGACTTCGCACCCAGGAACGACGGCTTGGCGATCTCCGTCGTCTGCCAGTCGATCGTGAAGCGGCGTTTCAACGCCTCGGTGTACGGCACCAGCTTGCGCTCACGCCGCTTCGCAAACGCCTCGCGCTCCTTCTGCTGGAAGACGCGGTTTTCGCGGTCGAGTTGTTCGCGCCCTTCAGTACGCGTCAACTTCTCCACCACCGGCACGCAGCGCGACGCATCCTTGACGTGAATGACCGGGCCGTGATACGCCGGCGCGATCTTGACCGCGGTGTGCTTGGCACTGGTCGTCGCGCCGCCGATCAGCAGCGGCAAGTTGCAGCCCTCGCGCTGCATCTCGCGGGCTACATGGACCATCTCGTCCAGCGACGGCGTGATGAGGCCGGACAGGCCGATCATGTCCACGCCGTGCTTTTTCGCCTCGCTCAGGATCTGCTCGCACGGTACCATGACGCCGAGGTCGATCACCTCGAAATCGTTGCACGCCAGGACGACGCCGACGATGTTCTTGCCAATGTCATGCACGTCGCCCTTGACCGTGGCCATCAGCAGCTTGCCGCGCGTCTGGTGGACGCCGCCCGCTTTTTCCTTTTCCGTTTTCATGAACGGCAGCAGGTACGCCACCGCTTTCTTCATCACGCGGGCACTGCGGACCACCTGCGGCAGGAACATCTTGCCGGCGCCGAACAGGTCGCCGACAACGTTCATGCCGTCCATGAGCGGGCCTTCGATCACCTGGAGCGGGCGCTCGAATTGGTGCCGGGCTTCCTCCACGTCCTGCTCGATGTGGTCCGCGATGCCGGCGACCAGGGCGTGCTTGAGCCGTTCGGCCACCGAGGCACTGCGCCAGGCCTGTTCCTGTCCCTCGCTTACGCGTCGGGCTCCGTTGGCACTCGATTTGGCGAACTCGACCAGGCGATCGGTGGCGTCCGGCCTGCGGTTCAGGATCACGTCTTCGACCCGTTCCAGCAGGTCCTTCGGAATTTCCTCGTAAACCTGGAGCTGGCCGGCGTTGACGATGCCCATATCGAGGCCGGCCCGGATCGCGTGAAACAGGAATACGCTGTTCATGGCTTCGCGTACCGACTCGTTGCCGGGACCGCGGAAGGCGAACGAGACGTTGCTGACGCCGCCGCTCGTCCGGGCCAGCGGGAACAACTCCTTGAGCCGGCGCACTGCTTCGAAGAACTCGACGGCGTAGTTGGCGTGTTCCTCCATGCCGGTGCCGACCGTCAGGATGTTCGTGTCGAAGATGATGTCGCCGGGGTCGAAGCCAACCTGCTCGGTCAGCAGCTTGTACGAGTGGGCGCTGATTCGGACCTTGTGATCCGCGCTGACCGCCTGCCCCATCGGAATGCCGGCGAGGATGCCCTCGGAGGTGAACGCCATCACGACCACGGCCGCGCCGTAGCGCTTGCAGATGCGAGCTTGCCGGAGGAACTCGTCCTCCCCCGCCTTCAGGCTGATCGAGTTGACGATGGCCTTTCCCTGCACGCACTTCAGGCCGGCTTCGATGACGGCGAAGTTCGAGCTGTCGATCATCACCGGCACGCGCGCGATCGACGAATCGGTGGCGACGAGGTTGAGAAACTTCGTCATCATCGCTGGGCCGTCGAGCAGGCCCTCATCCATATTCACGTCGATGATGTTGGCGCCGCCCTCGACCTGCTCGCGCGCGATCTTCAACGCCTCCTCGAAGTTGCCTTCGCGGATCAGGCGCGCGAACTTTTTCGACCCGGTGACGTTCGTCCGTTCGCCGACCATGACGAAGTTCGTCTCCGGCCGGAGAAATAGCGGTTCCTCACCGGAATAGGCGGCGAAGCGGGGCGTATCCGGAATCTGCCGCGGCCGCAGTTCCTTCACTGCCTCGACGATGGCGTGAATCCATTCGGGGGTCGTGCCGCAGCAGCCGCCGACGAGGTTGACCCAGCCGTTGGACGCAAACTCGGCGAGGCAAGCGGCTGTGTGTTCCTTGGTGCCGTGGAACCCGCCGAAACCGTCGGGCAGACCGGCGTTCGGATAGCAGCTCACCCGCGTTTTGCACAGGTTCGCCAGCGCTTCGACGTTGGGCCGCATCTGATCGACGCCGACCGCGCAATTGAGGCCGACGCTCAACGCATCGAAGTGAGACACCGACAGGTAGAACGCCTCGACGGTCTGGGCCGAGAGCGTGCGATTGTTCTCGAAGATGGTGCCCGAGATCATGACCGGCAGGCGAATGCCGTGATCCGCGAAATACTTGTCGATGGCGACGAGGCACGCCTTCAGGACGAGCGTGTCGAAGGACGTTTCGGGAAGCAGAAGATCGACGCCGCCGGAAACCAGCCCGTGGATCTGTTCGTAGTAGTTTTCGACCATCTGATCAAAGGTGACGTCGCGCCGGCCGGGATCATCGACGTGGGTGCTGATCGACAGCGTCTTCTTCGTCGGCCCGATGCTCCCGGCGACGAAGCGCGGCCGATCCGGGTTGCGGCGCGTGTAATCGTCGGCGGCCCGGCGCGCGATCTCGACGGCGCGCTTGTTCAGCTCGAAGACGTGGTCTTCCAGCGCGAACTCGGCCATCGACAGCCGGTTGCTGTTGAACGTGTCCGTTTCCAGGATGTCGGCGCCGGCCTCGAGATAGGTGCGGTGAATGTCCTCGATCAGCTTGGGCTGAGTGAGGACCATGACCTCCGTGCAGTTCTTCAAAGAGACGGGATGCGTGCGGAAGCGCTTGCCGCGGTAGTCTTCTTCCGAGGGTTGGTGGGCGTAGATCATCGACCCCATCGCACCGTCGAGGACGAGGATGCGTTGATCGAGGAGTTCATCGAGAACGTCTCGGATAGAGAGTCGTGCGTGCATCAGCATGTCGATGAGATCCCGGGTGATGTCCACGTTTAGCCGCGAGGGAGGCTTAGCGGGTAAACTGCCTGGAGGACGAATTTTCAATTCGTCCGCACTGTGGACGAATTGAAAATTCGTCCTCCAGGCAGTTTACCCGCCAAGCCCGCGAGCGATAGTTCGCTCGCGGCTAAACGCTGCTTAGGGTTTAGTCTATCAGACTCTCCCGCCGCGTTCGAGGTTCAGCGGCGGAATGAAAAAAGGCCGGCCGCCCGATTCCTTCAGGCGACCGGCCGCATCGTGGCCACTGCGTCCTTGCGGGCCGTCGCTTCCACCCAAGCGCCGGTGGGGCGTTCGGGAGGATCAGAACTTCAGTGTCCGGTTGTTCGCTTGTGAGAGGGCCCAGATCGATGCCTCCCCCGACCCCCACCATCCGTTAGTAGCTTATCGTGGGCCGTCCCTGGCCCAGGTGGATACAACCGGAACACTGAAGCCTGGCTCACAGAGGGCAAGCCCCGGTCGGCGCAGCGCGGACGCGGGACGTCGATGATTACGGAATCTAAGCACGCTATTGCGAATCTCGAAGGACACAGGACGACATCGGTAAGAGAGGCCGCGACACCCGCTGAGATCCCGTTTCCGTGGGAACGCCCGAGTGCGGCGAGGAACCCGATCGTCTGCAAGATGCCGCCCGGGGGATCGATCTTGAACCTCATCCGTGGGACGGCCCCCCAGTGCCGGACCCCGCGTCGCTGACAGCGTCAGCTGTTCGACTAGCATAAGGGGACAGGTTAACGAATTCTCCAGGGGTGTCAACCGGAATTTGTCTCCCGTTCCTCCGACCCGGCGGAACCCGTTGCCTCACAACGCTCAACGGCATGCACATTTTTTTCGCTGGCTATCCAGACTCGCGCATCGCCGCTTGTTCCCCCAAGCCGTCCCTGATCGCAACCAGTTACTGTCAGAAGAATTGGGAAAAATGCGAACAAAAGAGTTGCGATCCGCTTGCGCGGCGTTCCCGGAAAAGAAAGTTGAGCGCAAGAGCGGGCTGTTTCAGGTGGGACAGGAAATCTGCGGCTGCCTCTTACGGGATATTTGCACATTGGCTCTCTCAAATATATCTTGTTCTGCGAGAATTGGTCTCTTGTTTGTGCAGAAATGCGGCCTCGATCAAGTACGACGCTACTGGCTGGGGGTGCCTTTCAGTTAATCGCAGCGATTTCATCCAATCGAACTACTCGTGGGGCCGCTTCTCCGTCCGCGACAAACCGGACCACCATCGCCCTTTGGGTTCCGAGTTCAAGCGCAAACGGCACGCCATTGAAGGATGTGCCGTCCTTCAGAGTGATGCGTGATGGTTGCAGGGTGCCGGGGCCGCGGTTCATGAGCCGGAGTATTTCCCGGCCGATATCTTCGATAGTCATCGGATTCGCCTGGGTGAAGGTGAAGAACTGCGGCGGGTAGATGTATGCTTGGTCGATCTCCATCGACCCCAGTGTCTTGCCGACGAATCGGCTAGCTGACCAACCCGGATGGTGGGCCATGACCGCGAGCACGTCTTTGGCGATGGGGTTATTCGGACTTACGACTTTGATCTCGGAACCGACAATCCCCGATTCGCCAAGCTTTTGCAGCGACGCACGAACGGCCTGATAGGCGGCGGCCGGTCCCACACGGTCACTGAGTTCCGTTACTATGTACAGGTGCCACATGCCATACTCGGCCGTTTTCACCCAGAAGGCGGCCTGAACTGGGTTGCCGTCGGCGGCAAAGCGTTCGACGAACCGGCGGCCGTCGTAAACCTGATCTCCTACCAACGTGCTCTGATCCACGGCAGTACCCCCTTGTCGATGGCGTCGTAAAGGTCCGAGGCGTCCTTCTCCGCCTTACCGATCTCGTAACGGCTCTGCTCGCTCCATCCCTCCACGATATCCCATTGCCCACCGACCACGGCATCCTTTTCCATCTCAACGTCCAGACCGGCCGATTTACGGAGCACTTCGAGATCGTGTTTGTAATAAATCTCCGCGAGTTTCTTGTCGGAAAAACTGTCCGATTTCATCAACTGGGAAATGATTCGGATTTTGAGCGCGAACTCCACTGCATAGCCGACGAGGTAGTAAGCACCGTCCCAGTTCTTCTGGTCGAGGAGTAGTTTCGCCTCCTTACATGCGGAGGTCCATCAGCTTCTCAAAGTTCGCCCGGGATGTGACCACTGGCATGTCCGGCGGCTCCCCTTTGCCGATTGCCTCATCCTCGACGTGCGATTGGTTATCGTGATTCTACTGTGCGAGATGTGGAAAGGCTCGGCGGACCGACTGCATAAGCAGCCGGGTATCGCCACTAAAACCCGGCCGCTGGTGCAGCCGGTTCGCCGAGCCGTTTGCACATCGCCTTGTAGAAGTAGGAGATGCCCGGTCGCGCAAAGCGCGTAAAAAAACCTCCACCTGTGCCGTTGTGGCGCCTTCTGAGAACCCGCTATGTACTTGTGGGTGCCTCAGCCCCGGGTTTTGGATCCCACTGCGCGGTTGGGAACGAGTTCCCATCGGGTGGGCTTGCAAGCGCCGGTTGCTATGTTGGCTCCCTGCGGGTACTCCATCGGTTCGTCAAAAGCAACGCCAGACACGAACACCGCAGAGGCTGCAAGACCGCGAACGATCTCACATCGCGTTTGTACCATGCCCTGCTGCCCATTGCAAGAGCCTGCTGCAACCGCTTCCGCGAATTGTGGACTCGATCCTCGTTGACCCTACAATGCTGGCAGACGGACGCGGCAGTGACGAGAATAACAATCGGCAAAGAGGGCGTGGCATGGCAAACATTTCCATTGCATTCGGCACGATCCTGATCCTGCTCGGCAGCGGCGCGTACGTCTGGACCGAGGCGCTTACCGCTCTCATCCCCGCCTATTTTGGTCTGGTGCTTGCCATCTGCGGCTATTTCGCGTCGGGATCATCTGCGGATGCACGTCATGCACGCGGCTGTCCTCGTCGGGCTGGTCGGGTGTCTCGTTCCAGCTTACCGAGCTTTCCCCCACCTGTCCGCTCTCTTCAGCGAAGGCGTCAACGCCCACAAAGCGACCCTGGTGCAAACGATCATGGCCGTCGTATGTGCCGTCTATACCGGATTGTGCATCAAGTCGTTCATCGCCTCCCGGAAAGCTCGCAAGGCGAAAGCGCTGGCGAACTCTTCAGAGCCGACTTGACCCGTCTTCCCGATCTCGCTATCCCTCCTTCCGCGACCGGCAGGGGATCTGCATCCCATCCCTGCGCGCGCTCGGACAGAGGGTTATTCATGCGGCCCGTTCGTATCTCCCTCGCGGCGCTCCTGGCCGCTCTTCTCTTCACTCCCCTGGCGCTCGGCGTCGAGCTGCGGAACTTCAACGACGCCGCGCTCCGTGCCGTGCAGTTCATCGACGCCCGCGAAGGCTGGGCTGCCGGAGATGACGGCGTCGTCTGGCACAGCATCGACGGCGGCAAGGAGTGGGAACGGCAATCGACCGGCGTCCGCGCCTCGCTGCGTTCGATCCATTTCCTCAACGCCTACGTCGGCTGGATTGCGGGCCGTGAGGAGCTTCCCGGCGGCCAGAGCGCCGGTGTCCTGTTGTTCACCAACAATGGCGGCCTCAAATGGCAGCGTGCCCTGGCCGGCAGCGTACCCGGTTTGAACTTCGGTGCGCTTTGCGGATGAAAAGCACGGCTACCTCGCCGGCGACGGGTCGGATCAGTACCCCAGCGGCGTCTTCGCCAGCAGTGACGGTGGGGAGCAGTGGCTGCCCGTGGCGGGGCCGCGCATCCCGTCGTGGCTGTGCGGCGCGGTCTCCGAGCATGGGGCCGCGCTCGCCGGGGCCTGGGGCCAAGCCGGCGTCGTGCGGGCGGATCGGGTTGGCAGCGATGCCTCGGTCGAAGGTTTCACCGGGCAAGCGATGCGCGGGATGCAGTTCCAGGGGAAGTATGGCGTCCTCGTGGGGCAGGGGGGGCTGATTCTGACCAACGACGGCAAGGGCTGGGCCATCTCCGAGAACACCGGTCTATCGGTCGCGGTACGCCAGTCCTGGGACTTCCACGCCGTTCACGGGGCGCGCGGCCAGTTCTGGGCGGTCGGCCGGCCCGGCTCCGCGGTCCTGCATAGCCGCGACAACGGCGAACACTGGGAAGTGCAGTACACTCGGCAAACCCTGCCGCTCAACGGCGTTTTCTTCCTCGACGACCGCACCGGCTGGGTCGTCGGCGAGTTCGGCTCGATCCTGGCCACGAATGACGGCGGCAAGAACTGGCGCGTGCAGCGCCGCGGCGGCGAGAGGACGGCGGTGCTGTTCCTCCATGCCCGTGCCGCCGGGATGCCGCTCGATACCGTGGCCCTGCTCGGCGGCGAGCAGGGCTATCTCACGGCTGGGGTTCGCGTGATCGCTCCGGATTCCAACACGGCCTCACCGGCCCGCTGCGCCGACGGCGACCGGCTCGTCGCCGCCTGGCGTCAGGCCGGTGGGGCGTCCGCGGAGATGCTCTGGCAGTTCCCGCTTGGCGCTCATGCCGTCCGCTGCGGCCGCGATGATCTCATCAAGACGTGGGACCAACTCCACGGCAACACGGCGGTCGAGAATCTGCTGCGGCAGATGGTGCTGGCCATTCGCTTGTGGCGGCCGGAGGTGATCGTCACCGATTGCCCCGAAGTGTTCGCGGAGGCTTTCGGCAGCGACGGCGCGACCTCCGAAGTGGTGCGCGAGGCCTTCCGCCGCGCCGCCGATCCCAAGGTGTTTCCCGAACACGCCAACTACCTCGGCCTGGAACCGTGGCAGCCGAAGAAAGTGTACGCCCGCTGGGAAGGCCGCGCGGACGCCGAGATCCGCATCGACTTGACTGCGCCGCAGACTTCCCTGCGCGCGACGCTCCAGGATTTCGCATCAGGGCCGGTCGGGCTTCTCGTCGATGGTGCCGCTCTCGGTGGGACGGATTTGAAATCCGTCCGACTCCCCTCCCTGCGCCGCTTCCGCTTCCTGGCCGGTGTCGAGGGGAGTCAGAACGATAGCGAGCTGATGGCGGGAACCAGCCTCATGCCCGGCGGCGAGGCGCGTCGCCCGATGATCGAGAGCGCCGAGTTCTCGCCGGAGGAGAAGAAAGCGATTCAGCAACGAGCGAATCTGCCGCGCTCGGCGAGACGGAACCGACCGCGCTGAACACCCCCAGCGCCTGATCGGGCAGATGGGCTCCATGCTCGCCGACCTGCCGGACGACATGGCCGCTCGAGCCGCCTACGGCATCGGCAGTCAATTTGCCCGCAACGGGAAGTGGCCGCTGGCCAGCGAAGCCTTCCAGATGATGGTGGAGCGCTATCCCGCCCACCCACTGACGGCCGAGGCGTGCCGCTGGCTGATCCGCCATCACGCCAGCAGCGAGGTACATCGCCGTTACGAACTCGGGCAGTACGTTCAGCGCAGTATCGAACGCGCATGATATGACCGACCCGAAAATGCCGGTCACCAATCCGAACGCCGTCATTCCGGGGGTCAAGTTTACGATCAAGAAATTCGAGGAACACACGGGATCGGAAACGTATTTCAACAGCTCGCAGGCGAAGGAGTGGTATCAACGGCCGCTGCTGCTGGAGAAGAGCCTGGCCACGTTCGGCCCGCTGTTCGTCAACGATCCCGCGACGCAGTTCTGCCTCCAGGCCGCGCGCCGCCAGCTCGGCGACGTGCAGGCGGCGCAGAAGTGGTATGCCCGGTTCGTGGCCAATCAGCCCGACGGCCCCTGGCGCGACGCCGCCAAGGCCGAGCTGTGGTTACTGAACCGCAGCGGTCCGCCGCCCAAGCCCGCGGCGGTCTGCCGTTTCACCGACACGAAGCCGTTCCTTGACGGCAAGCTGGACGACGCCTGCTGGAAGAACGCCTCGGTGCTGCGAATGACGAGCGCCGGCGACACGCGCAAGGACATTCCGCCCGAGGTGCTTCAGGCCCGCGAGCAGCTCGTCAAGGAGTACCCGACCGAGGTCCGCATGGCCTACGACAAGGAATACCTGTACCTCGCCGTGCGTTGCTTCCACCCGCCCGAGAAGCAGATTCCGCTGAACAAGACCCGGACGCGCGACGCCGATTTGCGAGCCTTCGATCGCGTCAGCATCATGCTCGACCTGGACCGCGACTATTCCACCAGCTTCCATCTGCAGATCGACGAGCGCGGCTGCGTGGCGGAGGACTGCTGGGGGGACCGGACGTGGAACCCGCGCTGGTTCGTGGCGGTGCAGAGCGAGCCAAACGTGTGGGTCGCTGAAGCGGCGATTCCGCTCGCGGCGTTGACCGGCGACCAGGTTTTGCCGGGCCGGGCGTGGGCGTTCAATGCGGTGCGCGTGCTGCCGGGGCGCGGCGTCCAGGCCTGGTCGCTGCCGGCCGAGGTGCCGGAGGAATCGCCGCGGCGGGAAGGCATGGGCTTGCTGATCTTCACCCAGGACCGACCGGCGGCGAAGGTCCAGGTGCCGGCGCTGCCGACGCCGGGAGCGGAGTGATAACTTTGGAGCCGCGCACGAAGTAAGCGGGCCTGGCTTCATTCCCGCTTACTTCGTGCGCGGCTCAAACAACGCCTCGGGGCCATAAGAGAACGACATCATGCGCATCCTGCTCTACCTGATGCTGGGTGGCTGTATCGGCACCTTGAGCGGCGCGCTCGGCATCGGCGGCGGCATTCTGCTGGTGCCCGCGCTGATGTGGTTCTGCAACTTCAACTATCCCAAGGCGGCGGGCACGAGCCTGGCCATCCTGGTGCCGCCGATCGGCCTGCTCGCGGCTCTGGAGGCGTACCGGCATCAGAATGTCGAGATCGAGGCGGCGATCTGGGTTGCTCTCGCCTTCGCCGGGGGTGCCTGGTTGGGAGCGTACCTGGTGCCGCTGCTGCCCGAAACCACTCTGCAACTGGCTTTTGGCCTCTTGATGATGTTCGTCGCCGCCCGCTTCGTCCTGTCCTCCGACAAGGAGGCCGCCAACGCCGCCGCCGGCCTTTTCGCCGCGTTTTTCTCCTGGCTGGCGTTCCTCGGTTTCCGCGCTTTGGGAAGGCATCACGTGAAACGACCTAGTTTGGAGCAACACATCCACCGGGCGGCGGAGCAGGGCAGGGGGAGTGGAGATTACCAGATTTAGAGGGAGCAGCGGCGCCGTCGTCGAACCTGAACTATTCACCGCTAGCTCGAAGCAGCGGAACTTTTTCTGCATTTTCCTCCGAAAAGGTTCTTGTCGCTCTTGTTCTGTCTGGTGATGAGAGCCTGGCGTTCTCTGGAAATAGATGGACTCCCTCTTTTCTTTTCTTGTATACTCGCTCCAATAAACCAGAACGTGGATGACTCAATGCGCCTCCTCGGAAGCTGCTGGAATGCGCTTTCCTTCTCTACTGACCGATTTGGTGCCTCACTGATCCAAACTCCCACGGAGTCCCGCTTCATGCCGTATACCGCCGAGATCAGCCGGACCAATCCGACTTGCTTTCTATTCCTCCTCGATCAGTCCAGTTCCATGCTGGAGGAGTTCGGCGGCCAGCCCGGGAAACAGAAGGCGGAGGGCGTGGCCGACGCCATCAACCGTTTGCTGCAGAACCTTGGTGCTGAAGAGCGCCAAATCGGAGGGGATTCGGGACTATTTCTACGTCGGTCTGGTCAGCTACGGCGGTCGCGTTACCTCCGCCTTTGGCGGTGGGCTGGCTGGGCAGCCCCTCGTCCCCGTGAGTGCCCTGGCCAACAATCCCTTGCGCGTCGAACAACGGACGCGCCGCGTCGATGATGGCGCCGGCGGTCTGATCGAGCAAAAGTTCAAGTTCCCCGTCTGGTTTGAAGCAAGGCCGAGCGGACGAACGCCGATGTGCCAGGCCCTGAATGTCGCCAAGCAGTCCCTGGAGGTCTTCCTCGGGCGTTTCCCAGCCTGCTACCCACCTTTGGTGGTCAACATCACCGACGGTATGTCCACCGACGGCGATCCGTTGCCGGCTGCGAAAAGCCTGAGCGGCCTGACCACGACCGGGTTTATCATCGCCCAACCATCCTCGTCGTGAAATAAACGTGCCTGTTCCGCAACGGCCCCTTTTCCCCCCGGCAATTTCGTTGCAACCACGCACACCTCATGATAGCATCTCATTCGATTGTTCAAGGACTCAGCACCTCAACAGGTCTCCCGCCATGTCGTCGCCTTCGGGAAAAGGTGCTGGCTCTACGCCACCCAGCCTGTTACAGCGGGCACTGGAGAAGGATGCTGAGGCGTGGCGGAACCTGCTGGCATGGGCCAGGGCGACTGTTCTGGATTGCTGCCGCAGGGCCGGGTTGCAGAATGCGGACTATCAGGAAGTCTCGCAGGAAGTCTCTTTACGGGTGTCGAAGAATCTCGCCGCATTTGTGCGCCGAACCTCCTTTCGAGCCTGGGTTCGCGCGATCACGCACAACTGCATCAATGATTTGTTCCGAAGCCGTGCCCAGGGTAACAAGGTTCTCGCCGAGTATCTCGCGCAACAACCACCAACCGTTGGGACTGATCCTTCTTCTGATGCCGATGACCGTGAATCGGCAGCACAATTGTTGGTGGAGCAGATGAAGGCCGCACATGGAAACGACCCGGCCTTCCAGGCGTTCCTCCGAATAACGATCGGGCAGGAATCGTCTGCGGACGTGGCCAGAGACCTGGGCGTAGGCCATGCCAGAGTCCGTCAGTGGATCTCACGCATGGCCAAGAGATTGCGGCAGGATTATAAAGATACCTTCGATGACCTTTTCCCACCGGACCCCAGCAAGAGGCCGAACTGGCCGCTTTGATTTTGACGAAATCGAGCGAAGTCTGTCACACGGCTCCGTTATCACTAAATGTGGACCGAATTCTCGCAGGACGAACCATGCCATCCGCGACACACCTGACGCCGGAGGTATTGACCGCGTACATCCTCGGTCGTCTGGCCTGGGAGCAGTTCGCGAGCGTAGAAGGCCACCTCGACAATTGCCCAGACTGCCAGCGCCGAGCGGTCACAATGGACAGCGCTTCGGATTCATTCATCGCACTGCTGCGCCAACCGGGACCCTCGACAGCGACGGCTTCCGCGCCACCCCCGTTGCCAGGGAATGCCGAGAAGCTGTCGGGGCCGTTGCCAAAGCGTGTGGCCGGGTTTGAGATCGTCAGAGAGTTGGCTCACGGCGGACTCGGCGTGGTGTACCTTGCGAAACATCCGGATCTTGCCCGCGAGCAAGCGGTAAAACTGCTCCTGCCCAAACATCGAGACGACACTGGCTTGCTGGCACGCTTTCGGCGCGAGAAGTGGGCCATCGCGCGTATGGAGGATAAGCAGCACGTCGTCGAGATTTTTGACGCCGGCGTTGACAACGAATTCGGGCCGTACCTGGCGATGCAGTATCTCAAAGGAGAATCGCTGAACACCGTCATGGCTCGCCGCGGCCCATTGCCGGAGGGTGAGGCGTGCGAGTTGGTGAGGCAAGCGGCGCTGGGGCTTCAGTCGGCTCATGACCTCGGCCTGGTGCATCGCGACGTCAAGCCGTCTAACCTGATGCTCGCCCGCTTCGGCGACAAGACGGAGCTGAAGGTGATCGACTGGGGTCTGGTCAAGGCGGTGACCGAACAGGAAAGGCCCACTCCGGAGGCGACTTCCCCGGGTGCCTTGATCGGCACGCCCGACTACATGGCACCCGAACAGGCCGCCCCCGACCCGGAAAATCCAGTCGGCCCCGCGGCGGACGTGTACAGCCTCGGCTGCACGCTTTACGCCCTGCTGAGCGGCAAGCCGCCGTTCAATGACCGACCGATCCTGCAGAAGCTGACGGGGCATGTCGCCGGGGAGTTTCCCAAGGTGATTCGCCCCAACCTGCATGCGGAGGTGATTTCCCTGCTAAACGCGATGGTTGACAAGAACGCCGCTCGCCGCCCGACTGCCCGCACCGTCGCGGAACGTCTTGCCCCGTTCGGCTGCGACGCCGACCGACTGCGCGCTCTCCTGGGTGCTCCGGTCCCCGAGACTGCCGACGACGACATTTATGCGGCCGCGGCGCCTGAAACGCCGCTGGTTTGTCGCCGCCGCGGCCTTCCTGGCGGTCCTCCTTGCGGCGTTCGTGGTGCGCGCGCAAACCTCGCACGGCAAGGTGAAGGTGACCTTCAATGAGAAGGTGCCCGACAACCTCGAAATCGTGGTGGACGGCAACCGCGTTGAATTCCAGCATGTGGACGGCCGGACGGCGGAAGTGACGGTTCTGGTGGGGGTGCATGAAATCGCGGTGTGGGCCGACGGCGAGGATCTCCGCGAACCCGAGAAGGTGAGCGTCCCTCGTTTTGGCAAGGCGTCGCCACTCGTGGTGACACTGGAACCGCGGATTGTTCGCGATTCGGGACCCTCGAAACCTCAGCCACCGTCGCGGGTTTCGCCGGTATTGGGTGACGGGCCGGACCAACCGGTGAGCATGACTGGGCACCGCGGACCGTGTGGGTCTTTGGTGTTTACACGAAACGGAGAACGTGCTGTCTCCTTAGACGACGGGCATCTCTTCGTCTGGGAGCTCCAGAAACGCAAACTCGGTTATACGCGCCCTTTTCCCGACAACTTTGGTGGGACGGGTATTGTGAGGGTTTCACCCAACGACGAGATCATTGCCGGTGTTAGCCCAAATGGCAACGGAGGGCTTGTAGCAGTTGTTCTGTTCGACCGAAAGACGCTCACACCCATCGGCCAGCCAATTAAGTGTGATGTGTTGAGTTCTTTTGTGTTCTCATCAGACAGCTCTTTGCTTGCAACAGCAGAGTTCAGTCGTCCGAACGGAAATCGGGCACGGGTTGTTGACGTCCGAACGCGAAAGGTGCTGAACGAATTCCAGTTGGGTTCGAACGACCTCACTAGCGTGGCGTTTTCACCCGACGGGAAATTCGTCCTCACTGGAAGCGGGGATAAGGTTTTTCGCTTATGGAATATCAAAGCCGACGGTCAAGAACGGGAATTCAGGGCTCATGAAGGTGGGATCTCTGGGGTTGGCTATTCCACTGATGGCAGGCGCATCTTTTCGGCCTCGACCAGCGATGGAACTCTGCGCGTGTGGGATGCCGCCACGGGAAAAGAGTTGAAGCAGATCCAAATGGGCAAGACCGCGGGGCCGATGCTCTGTGTCACGTTTTGGCGTGGAGGTCGGGCGCTTACCGGACATAAAGACGGCACCGTGATACTGTGGGATCTCGACAAGGCTGAAGAACTGAAACGTTTTTCGCACAAGAACGCAGCCGTGACCGCTGTGGACATTTCGCCGGATGGTTGCCATGCCGTGTCGGCGGTGTCCACGGATAACCTGGTCTACCTGTATCGGTTGCCGCCGCCCTGAGACGCTGTCGAGATCAGGCTGAATTCCACCCAGATTTTTGTGGACAGTCTGCCAAAGTCGGTTATAGTCGATTCGTTTAAAGCGGCATGTTGAATGCACGCCATGCCTTTCGGAGCAGGCCCGCGACGCTCGGCAGGACGGTTACGCAACAAGGCATTTCTCTGCGTACGGCGAATGTGACGGGAGGCGTCATTCACGAGAATTCAAGAGATCGGAGTGCCCATGACGACTCGATGCCCAATTTGCTCTCGGGTCAACCCAGCGAACGCGACCTATTGCTACTACGATGGGCGCGCGCTCACTGCAGTCGATGAGACTGTGCCGCAAAGGCCCGGAGCATTGCCGTTTCCGGCGCCGTTTGCCTTTCCCGATGGTGAGAGTTGCGGTAACTTCGATCAGCTCGCCTTGGCCTGTGACCGCCGATGGAACGAAGCGCGGAACTTCCTCGTCAACGGGATCTGGCACTCGTTCTTCAGCAAGATCGGCCGGCACGACCTGGCCCTCGCTGCCGGACATGCGGCCAAAGAAGCCGACCACGATATCGGGCTCGCCTATCTCCTGGAACGGTTGCCAACGGACGCCCTGCGCCCGCCGGCCTTGGCTTTGCTTTCGGAAGCGGAAGACCTCGGTACCCTCAAGCCGGGCATGGATCGCAAAATCGACCTGGTGATCAGAAACAAGGGAGGACTCGTTCTAACCGGCATGGCGGTGACCGACTGCGAGTGGCTTGTCCTCGGGGATCGGCAGGGTAAGGTGTCGAGGAAGCTGTTTCAAACGCGCGACGACTACACCCTGTCCGTGAGTGTCCTCGGCAGCAAGTTGCGCCGGGCCAGAAGCCCCTGGAAGGACGCATCACGATCGAATCCAACGGCGCTACCAAAATTATCGCCGTGACAGCGCTGGTGCCGATCGTTCCGTTCCCGAAAGGACAGGACGGCAATGATGTGCTGGCGGGAGCCATGTCTCCGCGTCAGGTCGCCCAAAAAGCGAAAGCCCACCAGCAGCAGGCAGCCGCCCTTTTCGAGCAAGGCACGGTGAAAGCGTGGTACGCGAGTAACGGCTGGACATATCCAATTCAAGGCACCCAGGGCGTTGGCAAGGGTGCTATTCAACAATTCTTCGAGGTGCTTGGCCTGAGTAAGCCGCCGCCTGTCGAGATCAACACGCAACACATCGAGTGCCGGGGCGAGGTCGGGCAGCAGCTAATGGAGCATCTGTCCGTCAGCACCAAAGAAGCCAAATTCGTCAACGCCGAGGCTCAGAGCGATCAGGCGTGGATCAAAGTGCAACGGAGCATACGCAAAGGCAATGTGGTCACGATCCCTTTGCGCATCGACATTCCGGCTTGTCCCGGCGAGTCACTGCAGGGCCGCGTGACAGTTCAGGGGAACGGCCAGCAGCGCTTTGTCGTGCCCGTGACGCTAACTATAGAGGCCAAGACCGCAAAGCAGAGAGAAGCGGAACAGAAAGCTAAGCGTCTGTGGGTTCTCGCCGGCGTCGGCGGGCTGGTTCTGCTCTTGACGGTTGGCGCAGGCGTGCTGTTTCTCAAGAGCCGAAGGGCCGATCCGCCTGTCGTCGACAATGGCCATCCGCAACAACCACAACAACCGCAAACGCCAAAGGGCGAGGCCTGGTGGGATGATAACCCTGACCTGAAATTCGCCGCAGAGGCAGTGAAATTAATCGCGCCGGCGGACAGCTTGGCGATCTTCGAGCGCTTGACGCGGAAGGTCGACACCGATCGGTTCAGCGCTACGAGCAACTGGCGGCGAAGTTGCCGGAACTGGTACACAACACGAAGACCCGGGAACCACTGGCTCGTTTCCTAATGGAGTGCTGTGTCCATGAGCCGTCCGAGTTGAACATCGCGCCGGTGCTGGGGGCCTTGGCGGGGCTATTCCCGCAGGAGCAAACCCCTTTCAAACTAGACGCGGATGGCCACGAGTTAGAGGATGCCCTTTACGCGCGGAAGATCATTTTCGACGCAATGACCCATAGGGCTACCAAGCCGGTGCGGGCCCGAAGCCTAGCCGACGCGTTCGGCGGCGTCTTTGTCATCGACACCCGCGTCGGGCCGAATGAACTCAAGGTGGAGACGGAGAAATTGCTCGCCGAGCGGTGTTACCGCAACACCTGCGCGACCGCCGCCAAATCAATCGAACATGCCTTGACCATCCGTGCGCAGCTTGATCGAGAAGTACTCCAAGCACCTGTCGCCCGCCCTGCGCGAGCAGGTCGATGCCGATTTGCTTGTCACCGCGCTGGGACAAGGGACCGAAGCGCAATGGCCACGCCTGGAGCCGATCGTTAAGACGTGCCTGGAAAGTGATGATCCTAAAATCGGCCAGAGGCTTATGGATGCTTATATGAAAGCGAACGCTGGCCTGGGTAGGAAGATGGCGGCGTTATTGGCTCCCAGGTGGAGAGACGTAGCCACTGCTCCATCGACCGGGCCAGAAAAGGCGGCAGCGTTTCGCAAGTTTCTGAACATGGATGGCAAGGAGCCCAGTGTCGCAGCGGCGTACCGTTTGCTGTTGAGTCCGATCGGTGATGCCGACGAGGCAGTATCGCTCGACGTGCTGAAGGTTCTGCTTGGCGACTCGAAGGCTTTGAAAGCGGAAGAAACGGAAGTGCTTATCGAGGCCCTGAGCGACGGCCAGCGGCGGACCAATGTGCGCTGCTTCGCTGTGGATCACTTGGGTGAAGGTAGACACGCCGCCCGAGCGATCCCCGCCCTGGTGGGTGTCCTGCGCGAGAAGGCCGACGCCAAGCTCCTCTCCCTGTCGATCAAGGCTCTGGTCCGGATCGGCGATAAGGGGCAGGATGTCCTGAACGCGCTGCTGGGCTTGGCCACGTCTGCCGAGGAGGCGACGATCCGCCTGGAATCGCTCCAGGTCCTGAAGCAACTGGAGCCATCGGCCCTCTCAACTGCGCGGATAGTCGAAAGATGGCCTGCGGAGAAAAGTAGCAGCGTCCGGCAGGCGTTGGGCATGCTGCTGCAGTCTCGACTCGCCCTGCTGCAGCCGGAGCAGATGAAGGAACTGCTTCCCTTGCTGCGACACACGGATGTGGACCTCGTCGTGGAGGGGCTGAAGGTCGTCCTGGCCAAAAAGGAGGCGGCCGCGGAGGTGGCGGCGGAAGTGGCCAACCTGCTCAAACGCGACGAGGCCACGGTCCGGAAGGCGAGCTGTGGACGCTCTGCAAGCTCTGGGCTCCGCCACCAATAAAGCGCTGCCCAACTTATCGAAGCTGCTGCTCGATTATTGGGTAATGGAGAAAGCCCCCGCTGTCCGGCAGGCGTTGGGCGAGTTGCTGCAATCTCGACTCGCCCTGCTGAAGCCGGAGCAGATGAAGGAGTTGCTCCCTTTGCTACGCCACAAAGATCCAGACATCGTCGTGGTGGGGCTGAAGGTCGTGCTGGCCAAAAAGGAGGCGGCCGCGGAGGTGGCGGCCGAGGTGACCAACCTACTCGAACACGACAACGCCGAGGTGCGTGCGGCAGCACTAAACGCCCTGAAAGCCATGGGTCACGCGGCCAGCAAGGCGCTGCCCAAACTGTTTACGATCCTCGACAAAACGCCCAAATACGAGCGTACGTCTTTCGCCCTCACCATCGCGGGCATCGTCGATGTCACGGATGCCAAGGACGCCGCGAACGTGGATCGCCTTGTCCCCGTCCTTGTTGAAGGTCTGCACCCCGAGTCACTTCGGATTGGAGGAGAAGCTTCCGAAGCCGCGATCAACCAGGCCCTCCTCAAGATTGAACAGCCCGCCGTCGATGGCATCTTCACGCGCCTTAAGGAAATCCTCGGTATGCCCTCCCCCGGCGCGGACAACGTAAAACACCGCGCGACCCTGTATTACGCCTTGGCCAAGCTCGGGCCCTCGTGCAAATCCAAAAACGATAATAATTACAAGAGGATCCACGATTTGTGGATAGCGGAAGGCGAGAAGAAAATCAAAGACGTCATCAAGGCCGCCGCGGCAGCGCAGGCGGCGATGGATTCCAGATGAGAAGAGAGGGAATAATGCCGGTGAAACCCACTGCGGCCATTGCTCTCTGAAGATGGTCTGCCGGTCCCGGTTGAAAAGAAGGTTCCGGGCGGAGCAACGCGGGTGAGAAACGCCCGCTGAGCGATGAGATACCGCGCTGCACTCGCTCGCTCACTATCAACCATACAAGCCAAGGAGTAACAACCCATGATGCACTCTGTAACGTGTCCCACCTGTCAGCACAAACAATTGCTCGACGAAAGCGAGATGGCCAAACTGCAATGTTGCCCCCACTGCCAAACCTCGTTCGTGGCAGGGAAATCGAGTGCCGAGAGCCGGGGAGGGCTCGCGGCGGCATCGGTGCTCCAGCAGCAACCAATCGTCCAGCAGCAACCGAGCTATGCCAAGACCATGCTCACGGATGAGGATGCGCCACCAATCAAGTACACCTGCCCTCGCTGCAAAGCGCCTTTGGAAGCTCCGGCCAGCCAGGGAGCCATGAAGACGAACTGTCCCCACTGCTCGCAACGGCATCAAGTGCCGGCCGCGTCAAAGCCGGCGGCTCCCGCGCCCGCATTGAACAAAACGATGCTTGCCGGTGACGAGAGCTCAGCGCTGCCCCCGCCCTCTTTGCCTCCCATTAAATTCAACTGTCCGAATTGCAAGAAGCCCCTCGAAGCTCCGGCGAACGAGGGAGGCACGAAGAAGAACTGCACCTACTGTGCGCAACGGCTTCAAGTGCCTGCCGCACCGTCCCCGGAGCTCGAACAAAACGAAGTTGGCTTCCGCCGCCTCAGGCGGCACGTGGAACTCGACGGGTGCCGCGACTGCCCCGGGTACCGTCGGTGCGCCGCTCGCCATACCCGTAGGAGGGCAGCAGCCGGACTTGAACGGAGGCAAGCCGGATCTGTTCACTCCTCGGAATGTGTTGATCGGCCTCGTCGTTATTTTGCTCCTTGTCTTTGTCGTCCCTGGCCTCATCAGCGGCGGCAAGAAGCCCGATCCCGATGCTCAGGCGAAGATGCAGTTCGAGCTGGAAAAACTGAAAGCGGAAATCGAGGCAAAGAAGAACGAAGTGGAGCGACAGAAGACCGCCGAAGCGAGTGAACGCCAAAAGTTCGAGGAACTCATGAGGAGCATGAGGGAGCAGGACGAGAGAAGCGCGCCGAGCAACGGGACTTGCTGAGCCGCATCTCCGACCAGAGCCAGAAATCCGAACTGGAAAAGAAGTTCAACGACGCCCAGCGGAAGTTCGAGGAAGAGAAGCGTGAAATGGAACGGAAACAGCAACAGGCTCTTGAGGACGAAAAGCGAAGGCTGGAGGACAGCAGGCGTGCGCTCGATGACGCGAAACAGAAGCAACAGACTATCATTCAGCAACCAGCGCCCTATGTCCCATATCCGTACTATCATCCCTATCGATACTACTGGTGGTGATCGAGAGCTACGAGTAAGAGGTAGGTCGTGTCTCCCGACCAGCCCGGACGGCTCTCCAGAGCCGTCCTACCCGGTAAGAAAGAGAAAAGATGTACCGATGAAAGTCAAGGTGTTCTTGCGCTGGAGCCGGCGTTCATTTCCACATGCCGGGAGGTGAGCGGATATTATAGCGCTGTTGAGCCGCGAGCGCGGCGCTCCGGCCAGCCCTCGCGGCGATACGCCGATCACTTCGGCTTCTTCTCCGCCTCCTTGATGAGTTCCTTGACTGCTTCTTCCAGCCGCTCGCCGCGTAGGTTCTTGTACCGGATCACGCCGCGAGCGTCGATCACGTAGATCGTCGGGTAGTATTGCACGTCCCACTCTTCCAGGATGCCGCCCTTGGGCCCGTTCCACCAGTGCGTCCACGGCATCTTTTCCTTGGCGAGGAACTCAGTCAGCGTCTTCTTCTCGGCGTCGACGCTGACGCTGACCAGGGCGAAAGGCTTGTCCTTGAGGCGGTCGACCATCTCGCGCTCGTGCGGGATCATGGCCCGGCACGGACCGCACCACGTCGCCCAGATGTCGAGAACCACGACCTTGCCCTTGAGCGCGCTAGCTTCGCCTGTGAGCCGTCGACCGCCTGAATCACAACCTCCGGGGCTGGTTTGCCGACTGACAGATCCGGCACAAGATCGCCGTACTTATCGTGCAGTAATTTCTGCAGATCGTCGCCCTCTCTCTTCGCCTTGTCGAGGTTGGCGATCACTTTCTCAACGTGCTCCTTGCCGAAGCGCCTCTCCTGGCCAGCTCGGAATGCCTCGTTACTCTTGAGCATTTCGGCCAGTTGGACGTTCCTCTCTCGTGCGAAGAACGGCGCCTTGCACGCGGCTGCCTGGATTTTGCGGTCCGGGTTCTTGGCGAGGACGTTGCGGACGAACTTCTCCGCTGCCTGGCTGTCTACCCCGGCCACTTTGCGCAGCACGCGCTTGACGTCGGGATGAGTGACGAACTCCGCCTGAAGCAGGGCGACGGCCTTGCCAGAAACGTCGTCTGTGCTCTGCCGGCCCGCGCTGGCGAAGAGAGCCAGCCGGATGGCCTCCAGGGCCGCTGGATCTTTCGGGTTCATCTGGGCAAACACCAGGAAGTCGCGGCGCGAACTTCGGCGTCGGTGTATTGGCGACGAGTTCCTGCAATTTCTTCCGCGCCTCTTGCTTGGCCACGTCTGTCCTGGCTTCCTGGAGCGTTTTCTGCGCCTCCTTCACAGCGTCTCTCCACTGCTTCTGAGCGTCGTCAAACTCCTTCTTCAGCGCCTGGAACGCTTCTGAACCCTGAGCCGATTTTCCCGTGGCCCGCGCCACCAGGGCCATCAGCCCCAGCACCACAAACCCGGTCAACAGACGTCGCATAGTACCTACTCTCTGATTGTTGAACGCTGGAGATGTCGCAGTGAAGCATCGCATATGAAATACGGGAAGGCAACCGTTGTCCACAAGGCGGGTGCATATCCGTAACTGCGCGGCCGAAACATACTTCTCGTTCCCACGCTCGGGAAACCGCTGAAATGTACATTCGGCAAGGCAGCGTAAGGGTTCTATGGAAACCAGCTGCACCCATCAGTAATGATCCGGTTGCGAACTGTTCGCGGCTGGCAGCATTTCTTGCACTCCGAGTGATGCGGTGCAGTACAACACGCTTGTACTGCACCTCATGTCAGCCGGTCCAGTTTGATCCGTCCTCGTTGGCGATGAGGCTAATTCCAGCTTGTCGCTTGCGAGGAGGTAGGTGAATATGCTACCTTGCAGCGCATGGAGATCAAATGGACCGATGTCGATCCCGAGACGGGGCAGAGACGGTTTGTCTGTGCCGAACGCTTTGCCCGGGAGTGGCGCTTCAAATGGAAGCTGCAGCGGCGCGGCGAATGGACGCTCGGTTTGACGGCGACGCGCGCAATCTGGGATAATGTTCTCGATGCCTTGAAACGCCGTTACCGCCGCCGTGAGGGCGTCGACGACGCGGACGTGGAGCAGGTCGAGCGCATCATCAAGGACCTGCCGCTGCCGCGCGAAGTGGAATAACGAGAAGCCGGGAGACCGCGCCCCCATGCCGTTCGCCGAGTCGATCTTTCTGAAGCTGGCCCTGCCGAACCCGACCGTGTGGTTCTACTTTTCCGCGCTGCTCGCGGTTGCCTTGTTCGTCAAGTTCGCCGCGCCTGCTCAGCATCCGCAACCTCGACATCCTGACGCTGTTCTTCTTCATGCCGGGACTGCTGCTGCTCACCGAATCGGGCGGCAAGGACCGCTGGGGCTTCGTCTGGCTGGTGGGCGCGTCGGGTTACTTCTTCGCCCGGTGCTTGTTTGACCTCGGTCTGACACGGCGGCCGGTCCTCAGTCCGAACCTCAGCCTGGGCGGGCTGTTCTGCCTGGCCGGCACGCTCTTCGTCAGCCTTCTGGCCGTGCCGGTGGAATCGCCGCGCAACAAATCGTCGGAGAAGGGTGACACACCGCCGCCCACGTCTCTGCCGGACAAGGCACTCACACCCGTCGGTGAACGAAGCCTTGGCACTCTCCTGGACAGCACCGACCTCAACCTGTGGGTCGAGCGCACTCTGGCTCTGCTCTGCCACTTGGCGATTGCCGTCGGCCTTGTGCTGATCGGGATGAAGATTTTCCAGGATGCCGCAGCGGGTGCTGCCGCCGCGGTGGTGTATCTGCTCTTACCCTACACGTTCCTCCTGCTGCCGTACACGCCGCTGGAGACGTCGCTGAAGGCCGGCCGCTGGGACCACGCCTGGCCGATGGCCTGGATGATCTGGACCGTCCTCGCCTATCGCCGTCCGGCTGTCGCCGGGGCGTTCCTCGGCATTGCAGCTGGCTCCGTCTTCTTCCCAGTGCTGGTGCTGCCGGTGTGGCTTGGCTTTTACTGGCGGCGTGGTGCCCTGAGATTCGCCCTGTCGTTCTTCCTGTCGGCCGGTCTGTGTCTCGGCCTCCTCGGCCTGGCGATCTGGCTCAATGGCGGCACTTTCTTCTCTATCCTGCAATCGCCGTGGAACCAATCCCGGTGGCAGCCGTGGGAACTCACCGACGCTCCCAGCGTCTGGTCCGGCGTCCACTGGGCGTATCGGATGCCGGTGTTCCTCGCCTATCTCGCCTTCGTGGTTACGACGGCGTTCTGGCCGCGGCCGAAAGACCTGGCCCATGTCCTGGCCCTCTCGGCGGCGGTGTTGATCGGCACGCAGTTCTGGTACCCCGACCAGGGCGGCGTGTACGTCCTGTGGTATCTGCCGTTCCTGCTGCTGCTCGTGTTTCGCCCCAACCTGACGGCTTGCCAGCCGCCGCTGCCGGTCGAGGACTGGCTGACCCGCCTCGGCCGCCGGCTGTTACGCCTCCTACCCCGTTTGCGCCGCTTACCGGAACCTACGACGGTGAAATGAAACCGCCTTTTTCGGAACGGACAAGAACGGTAATATCAGACTGTTATTCCTCCATCTGGCTCTTCGACGGGCAAGAGAAGAGGTATTGCAAATTGCAAATTGCGAAATGCAAATTGCAAATTGGAACAGGGCGGAAGCCATGAAGCCCCAGTATTCAATTTGCAATTTGCAATTTGCAATTTGCAATTTGCAATTCACTTCTGATCTCATTCCCGAGAGGAGGAAAACGCGAACGATGAAATCCTCGCCACGGAGGCCGTCCAATGTCGCGTCCCCTTAGCACATTCCTCGGCATCACCATCGTCCTCGCCCTGATTGCCGGACCGGTTGTTTATGCCTTCCATGCTCAGGCGCAGCTACGCAACTTCCGTACCGTCCGGGAGGGCGTTCTGTACCGCAGCGGCCAACTCAGCTTGCCGACGCTGAAACGCGTCATCCACGACTACGGTATCCGGACCGTCATCACGCTGCGCGACAGCTACGAGGAAGACCAGCCGCCGCCGGACCTCGCCGAGGAGGAATACTGCAAGGGCCAGGGGATGCTTCATATCCGGATCCCGCCGCGCAACTGGGAGGGGCCGGACGGCATCGCTCCGGTCGATGAGGGCATTCGCACTTTCCTGAAAGTGATGTCCGATCCGAACAACCACCCGGTGCTGGTCCACTGCTTCGCCGGCATCCACCGCACCGGCGGCTACTGTGCGGTCTATCGGATGGAACTCGACGGCTGGAACAACCAGCAGGCCATCGACGAGATGATCGCATGCGGTTATTACAATCTGCACGACGATTGGGACATTCTCGGCTACATGGAGCATTATCGTCCGGGTCTGCTGTCGCGCCCGGAGCCGGAACAGAAGCCGGTAACCAAGAAGCGGACGCCCCGGAAGAAAGCACACGCGGCGGATCGCGATTGAGGACTGTCTCCGCCTGGCGAGTTGCGAAACGCCAAGCGAGCGCTGGCGGAGGGCGGCACGGCGGGTAAAATGCCGCGGTCGATCCCCATCACCCGCGCAGGAGTCCGCACCCGTGGCCGAACCACTTCGCTGTACGCTGCCCGAAACCGTCGTCGCCGGCTGGGACTTCAGCACCGGAGCGGTCAAATGCCTGGCCTTCGACCTCGACGGAACGACACTCGCCGAGGTGCGTTTGCCGACCGACCTCTGGACCAGCGGCGGCGTCTCCGAACTGAATCTGATGCAGCTCGAAGGCCAGGCCCGTGCCAGCGTCCGGGCGCCTGGCCGCACGCCTGCGCGATCTGGGCCGGCTCGAACACTGGGCGGCGGGCGGCATCTCGGCCACGCATCACACCGCCGGCCGCATCGACCACGACCACGTTCAGGTCCGCCGGGCCATTTGCTGGAACGATCACAGTCTCGCTCCCTTACCACGCCGTGGTCTGGAGCGCCTTGGCGGCGATCCGCGCGTCCGCAGCCTGATCGGCGGACCGTGGGCCATCCGCTACACGCTGAGCCATCTCGTCAAGGACGAGGAACACCTCTCGGCCGCCGACTGGCAGCGAACTGTCCGCATCCTGCCGCACGGCTCCCTGGCGGCCGGCTTTCTGACCGGCAACTTCGACGTGGTCAGCGTCTCGGCCGCCGCCTCGACCGGCATCATGGACCTGCGCACGAACCAGTGGTGCCGGCCGATGCTCGACGCCCTCGCCAATCCGGAGTATCGCGATCTGGCATGGGCGCAATTACCGAGGATCATCGACCAGAACGAACCGATCGGTCCGCTCGCGCCGTCCGCTGGCGCTCGAGACGGGATGGGCGATCCGCGGCCGCTGATCTTTCCGACCTCCGACGATCAGCAGGCGGGTCTCGTCGGCGGCGGAGCGGTGGAGGCGGGTCAGGTGGCCATCGTGCTGGGCAATTCGGCCGTCGTCAATTCCTCGTCGGCCTCACTGCCGCAGTCGGGCACGCTGGACGCGATGCGCCTGAACTGGGGCCCGTATCTCTGGATGCGCTGCTACAACAACGGCGCCCAGTTTCTCGACCGCATCGTCGGCGACGAAACCGGACTGGGAGTGGTTGGAGCGCGACGCTCGTGCCTGTCCCGCCGGTTGCGACGGGATCGCCGTGCTGCCGTTCGCATCCCCGGAGCCGTCGTTAGGTGTGAGTTCGCCGCGCGTGCAGTGGTTCCCTTCGGAACCGGACATGGGCGGCACGAAGTTCCGTGCGTCGCTGGAGGCGTTGGCGTACCTGATCGCCCTGGCCGTGCGCGAGCACGAGGCGGCGGGACAGAAGGTATCGCGCATCTCGGTATCCGGCGGCATCGCCGCAGCGACCTGATGTGCGAGATCCTGGCCACCGTGCTCGATCGGCCGCTGGAGCGTTTGCAGTCGTTCGAGGGACCGGCGCTGGGCGCTGCCGTGACGGCGCTCGCTGCGCTGGAATCGCATCGGCGCCGGCGGGGCGGGATCACGGAACCGTTTACCGTCGCCGATGCCGTGGTGAAGATGGTGAAGTTCCGCACCTCGGCAAGTCCGAATGCGGCGTGGCGCGATGTTTATCGGATGGCGCTGATCCAGTTCGAGCAGCGGATCAAAGTGTGAGGGCGCGGCGATACACTGGTATAATACGGTCATCGCCGTGAGGGGAGGGTACAATCATGGAGATTCCCGTTGTCGTCGAGTTGGTGGAGAACAACGCTTTCCGCGCCCGTAGCGGCGAACCGCTGGTGCTGGAGGCGCAGGGCGCGACCGCGGAGGAAGCGGTGAATAAATTCAAAGAGTTACTAGCAGCACGCATCGCCGCAGGCACCAGGGTCGTAGCCGTGGAAGTACCGTGTACGTCCGAGGATCCGTGGCTGAAGTTGGCGGGAATCCATGATCCCAATGATCCGATCGTTCAACTCTGGATGGAGTGTATGGCGGAAAACCGACGGAAAGAAGATGCGGAGCCAGATCCAGAATGAGTATGTATGTCCTCGATACCGACTCACTGACACTTCTGGAGCATCGTCATCCCCGCGTTCTGCAACGGTTGCAGGCCGTCTCTCCCGCTGATCGTGCGATAACCATCATCAGCGTGGAAGAACAGTTGTCGGGTTGGTATTCCGCACTGCGCCGAGTCGCGCGGCCGGATGACATCGCACGCACCTACGAGCGTTTCACACAGGCTGTCCGCTCCCTGGCCAGCCTCCAAGCCCAGTTTCTTTCGTTCTCGCTTCTTGCCATCCATCGCTTCAACAGCCTCGTCGCTCTCAAGCTCAACATCGGCAAGATGGACCTGCGCATTGCCGCCATCGCCCTGGAACATGGTGCCATCGTCGTGACACGCAACGCGCGAGATTTCGGCCGCGTACCCAACCTTATCATTGAAGACTGGACGGTCTGAAGCGCACCAACATGACGATGAACCGTGTCTGGACCTAGCTCGACCTCGCCCTTGTGGCACTGCTGGCTATCGGCTCATTGGTGCTGGAACCGCGCCGGCTGGAGTTCGTCGCCTGCCCTTCCAACTTCAGACCTCCTGACAAACAGAGAGCATGGAATGAGCGGCGTTCGGTGACGAAAGTCGGCCGAGTTGTTGCCGCTCTGGGTTTCCTTCAAAATCTAGGAAACAACCGCTCATCCATTGTGGCGCGGCTTTCAGGGTAAACCTCAGCAAATCAAGGCGTTTATGAGGCTATGTCAGGAGTTCTGAACTTCGATCTTCTGCTCGTCGCCGCTGTCCTGCTGCTCGCCCTGCCGGTGCGAGCCTGGATCGATCGTCGGCAGGATGAAGGGGCGTGGCCGACGCTTGCCTTCGCCGGGTTCGCCGCCGGGATGAGCGGCATCCCCTGGCTCATGGTGGAGAAGCGGCCAGAGCGGCGCAGTAGCAGCGAGAGCATTACCTCGGCAGCTTGAATCAGAGCACTGGCGCCCCACACAACTTTCGGCCTTTGCCCTATAATCTTGTACCCGAAGCCGGCAATCCTTCCCCGCCTTGCCCATGTTCACGCGGAGCAGTCCCTTTTTCCCAAAAAGCGGCTGAAATTGCCTTGCGTACCGATTGTTCCTCCTCTAAGCTCTATAACACCAGCGCGGGGCGTCAGGATAGTTTCCGAGAACACCGCCCCGAATCTCCATTGACTCCCATGAACTTTCGACAGCGAGGAGATCCCTACTATGCTGCGCAGCCTGATCTGTTTCGGTCTGACGACTCTGTTCCTGGCGACTGCTCCCGCCGGCGCCGCGGAACCCATCACCGAGAAAGAAAAGATCGACTGGATCTACAACGAACTGCGGACGAACCTGCCGTTGCGGGATGCGAAACTGACCCTCGTCGAGGCTGACTTGAAGGACTTGCGCCGGCGCGTCGAGGAGATGGAACGCCGTCTGCGTGCCCGCGAATCGTCTGATGCACCTCGAGACATCGCGGGCGCCATCAATCCGCCGCCGGTCCTCTCCGGCGACATCACGCTGCACAACCGTGCGACCGTGGCGGCTACCGTCTTCCTTGACGGAACGCCGTATCGCTTGCTTCCGGGCCAGGCGGCGAAGATATCGGGACGTCCAGTCGGTCCCGTCACCTACGAAGTCGTCGCGGACGTCTGGGGTCTCATCCAGCCGGCGACGACCCGGGCACTCCTCGCCGACCGGCCCTTTACCGTGACGATCAATCCATGACGTACATCGCTCGGTTCGTGTTTTCGCCGCTTGCGGCTTAGCAATAATCTCTGCTAAGCCGCAAGCGGCGTTTCCAGCGCATCTCCTCGCCATGATTATCACCATCGACGGTCCCGCCGGCTCCGGAAAAAGCACCGCCGCCCGCGCTCTCGCGGCGCGCCTCTGTTTCGAGTTCCTCGACACAGGCTCCATGTATCGTGCCGTCGCGCTGGCCGCACTTCGGGCCGGCATCGATCGACACGATCAGGATGCCCTCGCCCGGTTGCTGGCCGAGTTGCGCCTCGACGTTTCGCCGGGCCATGTTGTCCTGAACGGCGCGGACGTTTCAACCGCCATTCGCTCGGCGGAGACGACGGCGGCGACCGGAGCTGTCGCAGACAGCCCGGTCGTGCGGCGGTTCCTGGCCGACCGCCAGCGGCGCCTGGCGGCAGGGCGAAACATCGTTTGTGAGGGGCGCGATCAGGGGACCGTTGTCTTCCCGAACGCAGGCTGTAAATTCTTCTTGATAGCCGATCCGCGCGAACGGGCGCGGCGGCGGCAGCGAGAGATGGAACAGCGCGGCGAAACGGTCGAATTGGACCAGATACGGCAGGCCATCGAAGTCCGCGATCAGCGCGACGCGGCCCGCGATCTGGTGCCGATGGTGCCCGCCGCCGACGCCGTGCTGCTGGATAGTACCGGCCTGAGTCTGGAGGAAGTGGTGGACCGCATGGAAAACGAGGTCCGCCGCAGGATGACTTGATTCGGGCGTATGTTAGCCCGCCGCGCCAGCAAGGGAACCCTTGCTGGCGCGGCGGGCTAACAACATGCAACCAGGGATGAAAGCAACACCGATGCCGGAGTGGATACACAACTGGTGGTATGACTTCTGTTGGTCCGTCACCTGGACCACCTTCTCCATTGGGTTCAGCCTTCGCACCGAGGGCAGCCGTCATGTTCCGCGCAGCGGGCCGGCTCTTCTCATCGGCAATCACGAAAGCTTCTTCGACCCACCCGCCATCGGCGTTGCTGCGGCGCGGCGTCTCTGTTTCCTGGCGTGCAAAACGCTCTTCAAACATCGCTTGTTCGGCGCCTGGTGCATAGCCTTCGGGCGGTGCCGGTCGATCAGGAAGGTGTTGCGGCCGCAGGTTTGAAGGCCGTGCTGGAACAGCTGGAGAAGGGTGAGGCGGTGCTGATCTTTCCCGAAGGGGAGCGGAGCCTGACGGGGGAGATGCAGCCTTTGAAGCCGGGCGTTGCGCTGCTCATCAAACGGGCGATGCCACCGATCATCCCGATCGGCATAGCCGGTGCCTACGATGCCTTGCCCCGCGGCCAGACGCTGCCAAATTTCTCGCCGATCTTCATGCCGCGAACCGGCGGCGACATGGCTGTCTCCGTCGGCAAGCCTCTGGATGGTAAACGCTTTGCCGCCATGCCGCGCGATGAAATGTTGCAGACATTGGCCGATGAGATCCAGAAGCAGAAACAACGGGCGGAGCGCTTGCGGCGAAAGACGTGACGCCGTTTAGCCGCGAGCTTCTGCGAGCGCTGATGCATCAGCGCTCGCAGAAGCTCGCGGCTAAACGAGGGGTGCCAGATACTCGCGCAGCTTTCGCACGGCCTTGTACTTCTCATCGCTGACGCGCTCGGGAGACAGGGACAACTCACGCGCCATCTCGTGGACCGACCAGCCTTCGACGCTCATTTGCAGAACGCGCTGTTGCCGGGGGGTTAGTAACTCGGCGGCGGCTTGCCGCACTTGTTCGCGCTCATCCGCCAGACGCGCCGCCTCTTGGTCACGGTGGTCGGCGACTCCGTCGAGACTGCCGGACCACTTCCGCGACCGCTGTTCGCGTTTCTTCACCGCGTCGATGGCCCGAACGAACTCGCGCCGCTCCTCGCTTTCGGCGGCGAGCAGTCGATCCCACACATCGGCGGGGACGCGCTCCAGCAGACGCCGAAAGACTTCCTGCGTGCAGTCATTCCACGCGGTGACCGGCAAACGAGCGTTACGCCAGCAGGCGCGTACAGTAACGGCTGATGTCGGAGATGGTCTGATCTGCCGGTGCGGAGGGCGCGGCCTGTGCCTGTCCCGCGGGTAGTGCTGAGAGGGCCGTACCCAGGACCATGGCGACGACGTAACGACGACGGGAAGAAAACTGGTTTGCCACAGCGATCTCCATTCAGAGGCAGGGGCGCTACCCAGCAACTGGACAAATGACGGAACGAATCTCGCCGTCGCTCGAGCGAATGTCGCGGTGCCTATCTTGTCTATATTGTACCAGTCGAGTGCTTGTTCCCCAATCCCGCACGGAGAACGTCCATGCGTGCTTCACTTCTCAGTCTGCTGGCGTTGCTTCCCGCATTCCCCGCACAGGCGGCGCCGAAGGACTACGACCTCGTCGTCTACGGCGGCACCTCGGGCGGCATCGCGGCGGCGGTGCAGGCGGCGCGGCTGGGCAAGAGTGTCATTCTGATCGAGCCGGGCAAGCACCTCGGCGGCCTGACCTCCGGCGGCCTCGGCGCGACCGACATCGGCAACAAGGCGGCCATCGGCGGCATTCGCCGCGAGTTCTACCAGCGTATTCGCAAACATTACGCGGACGACGCCAACTGGAAGCACGAGAAACGCGCCGACTTCAAGGGCCACGGCCACGACGCAAGGAGGACACCGCCTGGACCTTCGAGCCGCACGTCGCCGAGCAGATCTACGACGATCTGCTGCGCGAACACAAGGTCGGCGTCGTCCTCGAGCAGCGGCTCGACCTGAAGAACGGCGTCAAGAAGGACGGCCCGCGCATCGTGTCGATCACGATGGAAACCGGCGACACCTACGCCGGCAAGGTATTCATCGACGCCACCTACGAGGGCGACCTGATGGCGAAGGCGGGCGTGTCGTATCACGTCGGCCGCGAGGCGAACAAGACCTACGGCGAGACGCTCAACGGCGTGCAGGTCAAGAACGCGATCCAGCATCAGTTCGTCAAGAAAGTCGATCCGTACGTCAAGCCGGGCGATCCGAGCAGCGGCCTGTTGCCGGGCGTCCACGCCGGGCCGCCCGGCAATGACGGCGACGGCGATCAGCGCGTGCAGGCGTACAACTATCGGCTCTGCGCCACCGACCGGGCCGACAATCGCCGGCCGTGGCCAAAGCCGGCGAACTACGACGAGAAGCAGTACGAGTTGCTGCTCCGCAACTTCGAGGCCGGCGATCACCGCATTCCGTGGAACCCGATCCTGATGCCCAACCGCAAGACCGACACGAACAACAACTTCGCCTTCTCGACCGACGACATCGGCAGGAACTACGACTACCCCGACGGCGACTACGCCACGCGGGAGAAGATCGTCCGCGAGCACATTGCGTACCAGCAAGGGTTGATGTGGACGCTGGCGAACCATCCGCGCGTGCCGGAGAAGGTCCGCCAGCACTTCCAGACGTGGGGCCTGGCGAAGGACGAGTTCACCGACACCGACAACTGGCCGCACCAACTCTACGTCCGCGAGGCCCGGCGGATGATCGGCGACTACGTGATGACCGAGCCGAACTGCCGCGGCCAGCGCAGTCGCGGAGGATTCCGTCGGCCTGGCCGCCTACACGATGGACTCGCACAACGTCCAGCGCTACGTCACCAGAGACGGGCACGTCCTCAACGAAGGCGACGTGCAGGTCGGCGGCTTTCCTCCGTATCCGATCGCCTATCGGTCCATCGTGCCGAAGGCGGCGGAATGCACGAACCTGCTGGTGCCGGTGTGCCTGTCGGCGTCGCACATCGCCTACGGTTCGATCCGCATGGAGCCGGTGTTCATGGTGCTGGGCCAGTCGGCGGCGACGGCGGCGGCGTTCGCCATCGACGCGAAGACCGACGTCCAGAACGTGGACTATGCGAAGCTGCGGGCGAAGCTGCTCGAAGACAAACAGGTCCTCGACTGGACCGGTCCGAAACGCGCAGATCGGCATCGACTCGAAGACGCTGCCGGGGATTGTGATCGACGACGATGCCGCCGAGCGCAAGGGCTTCGACCACGTCAGCAGTGTGAACAGTCCGTTCGTGAACACGGGCTATCGGCACGACGGCAACGAGGACCGCGGCAAACAGTGGGCGCGCTACCGGCCCGATCTGCCGGTGGAAGGCGAGTACGAGGTGCGCATCTCGTATTCGCCCAACATGAACCGGGCGACGAACGTGCCGGTCACGATCGTGTCTGGACCGACCGTCACGACGGTGAAGGTGAACCAGCGAAAGCCGCCGACGCTCGACAAGGCGTTCATCTCACTCGGCACGTTTTGCTTCCAGAAGGGGAAAGCGGGTTACGTCGAGATCGGCAACAAGGATGCGGACGGCTACGTCATCATCGACGCGGTGCATTGGATACCGGTGAAGAAGTAAGAAGATTCACCACAAAGGCACAAAGAACACAAAGGCAATCAATCGGCAGAGAAAATTGCTGTTCGATTCGCTGCCCTATTGTTCTTTTTCTTTGTGTTCTTTGTGTCTTTGTGGTGAATTTTGTTACACCGTCACGCCGAGGCCCGGTTCCGCCGGCACGAAGAGGCGATCCGCCCGATAGATCAACGGCGTCTTCGTCAGCGGTGCCTCGAAGTACAGCGGACCGATCAGGTCGCCGGGGAAGCGCTCGCACTGGATATTGCCGGTGGCCACCGCGACGTGAGCCATCGCCGCCGTCGCCACCTCGCGCTCCAGATTGCTGCCGATGGTGCAGGCGATGCCGGCGGACTCCGCCGTCCGTGCCAGGTACTGCGTCGCCCGGATGCCGCCGTGCTTGCCGGGATAGAGGCTCAGCACGTCGGCCGCGCCGGCCCGGATCACGTCGATCACGTCCTGCGGAGTGAACACGCTCTCGTCGGCCATGATCGGTATGCCACTGCGTCTCCGCACTTCCGCCATCGAGACATGGTCGCCGCGCGGCGTCGGCTGCTCGAACAGGGCGACCTCCAGTTTCTCCAGCCGGGCCGCTACCCAGACCGCCTGTTCCACCGTGTAGCCGCCGTTGGCATCGACCGAGAGGAACACATCCGGCCCGATGGCGCGGCGCACCGCCGTCAGCCGCTCCACGTCGGCTTGCGGATCGCGGCCGACTTTCACCTTGATCGCCTTCCAGCCGGCGTCGGCCATGCCTCTGGCCCGCTGGCGGCCAATCCGGCTCGACGGCGCCGACCACGAACTTCAGTCGAATGCCGGGTCGCCCCGGTCGAGGCAACCGCAGGATCGGCGGCGTCGTACGCGGCCGCCAAGCAGCTTGTAGACCGGTACTCCCAGGATCTGGCCTTGCAGGTCGAGCAGCGCCATTTCCAGGGCGGCCTTGGCGAAGCTGTTGGCGAATGCCGCCCGGTCGAGGCGGCGGCATGATCCATTCGGTGTCGAACGGATCGGCGCCGACGACGAGCGGCGCGAGCAATTCGCGGATCAGGGTGATGCAGCCGACCTGCGTCTCGCCGCTCCAGACGGCCGTCACGCTGGCCTCGCCCAGTCCGATGTCGGCCCTCCTCGTCGGCAAGGCGGACCAGGACGTACTGCCCGACCTTGTGTTCGCCGAGCGAGCTGACAATGGCGATCTCGCGGCGTACCTTGCCCTCGATCGGTTCGGCGGAGACGACTGTGATCGGCATGAGTGTGTTGCTCGGTTTCGTGAACCCGAGCGCTCGAAGAGACGTGAAAGGAAGATGTTATCATTATTCAGATCGATCGCAGTAGCACGCCGGTTTCAGCCGCCAGACAACATCCAGATAAGCAGTGCGATCACAAGAACGAGAATCGTAACGCCGCCGATCAACCACCAAACGAGCCGTCCATCCTTCGGCCAACTCGGAAGAGCGTCTCCCGAGGGTCGAGGTATCGACTGCGAAGAGCGCGGAGTGGTTGGAGGAGTATTGTCGCGCACTCCCGCAACCGTGGTTTCGGGGGCAACTCTCCTCCAGCGTCCCTTCTCCGAATCGGCCTTCTCTTGCGGCGCAGTTGCCGGTGGGGTGGCGGGTTTCCGTGGGACGACGATCGGAGGTGCCGGCCGCTTCACGCCGGGCGAAGCCGAGCGCGAGGGCTTGAGAGGAGCCGGGCGCACTTCCGGCACCTTGACCTTAGGTGCGGCGGGAGTAGCCGTCGGCCCGGCAACCGCGGCCGACCTCACCGGAGCAGGCGGCGCGGGAGCGGTGATGACCGGCACGGAAGTCCCGGTCGGGGTGTTGCCGACCTGCCACTGTTTACGGGATGTCGGCGGGGGAGAAACTGCCCCACTCGACGGGTTGCGTGCGCCGGTTGTGAAGTTCTGTTCGCCCGGGGCGGTACCCATCGCAGCGAGGCTCAGCTGCGGCATCTCGTTTTCCGGAGGCGGCGGGATTTGCGACTGGGTCCACGGCTCCAGGGCCGTGAAAACAGCGTATGGCGTCTGGTAGCGCTGAGCGGGGTCCTTCGCCATCATCTTCTCGATGACCGCCACCAGTTCCTCGGGCACGTCCGGACGAAACGATCGGATGGCCTTGGGCTGGCGCGTCTGGTGCCAGATCAGCTTCTGGGCGACTGTGCCTTCGGCGAACGGCGTCCGGCCCGTGAGGGAGAAGTAGAACGTCGCCCCGAGGCTGTAGATGTCCGCCCGAATATCCACGGAATGGCTATCGAGCGCCTGTTCGGGAGCGAGGTAATCGGCCGTGCCCAGGACGTTCTCGTCGTACTTCTTCGTGAGGATGTCTTCCTCGTCGTGGAAGAAGCGAGCCAGACCCATGTCGAGGATCTTGACGATGCCGTTGCGGTCCACCAGGACGTTGCCGGGCTTGATGTCGCGGTGGACGAGGCCGGCGGTTTCGTGCGGCGTGCTGCAAACCGGCGGCCGCCTGGCGCATGTAATGCGCGGCCCGGAGCGGGTCCATCGGCCCGGCCCGCTTGATGATCTCCTGGAGGCTGGCCCCGTCCACGTACTCCATGACGAGGAAGTGCAGTTTCTCGTCCTGATCGATGTCGTAGGCGCGGACGATGTTGGGATGGTCGAGGGCGGCGACGGCCTTCGCTTCGCGGTAGAAGCGTTCGAGCGCGGCGGGGTCCTCGGCCTTGGCGGTCGGCAGCACCTTGACGGCCACGCGGCGGCGCATCAGCTTGTGTTCGCAGAGATAAACGCTGCCCATGCCGCCGGAGCCGAGGCGCTCCAGCACCTTATACTTGCCGATGTTGAAACGGCGCCACTTGCCCAGGAGGAACTGTTCGGCCTGAAAGGCGGTGAGCAGGCCGTCGCGCACCATCAACCCGGCCAATTCGCTGGGGTCGGCTGGCAGCGTACCGGTCTGCGCGCAGCTTGTCCACGTAAGCGGTCAGTCGTTTTTCCTCGACGACGCCGCTCTTCTGGACCAGGTCGACCAGTTCATCAAGAGATGTTGGCGACGGCATCGGCCTACCTTTGCTGACGCATGAATACCCCGAGCCGCGATCGAATCAGTCGGTGAACATGTCAACTATAGGTCGGAGCGGGAGGAGAGGGGGAAGAAATCTCCACCAACTCGTCACAACCGAATAACCAGCCTTATCGAGCGCTGGCGGTCATTTTTCCTCGACTGGTTGAGTTTGCCAAGATTTGGCCGTTTCTGCAAGGGGCTGGTTAATATTTTTTCATCTTTTTCACGAATGACGTTCGCGCCAGCCGTGATGGATCTTATGGCGAGAGGCCGTTGCCTCTGGCCCCTGCATTCTGAACAATACAATCTCCTCTAGTTGTAGGCCTGGTTCAAATGGGGCACCAGACGAGTAACACACTGGTAGGACGGATTTGCCATCCGTCCGTCATCGCCCGGACGGATGGCAAATCCGTCCTACCAGTGTGTTACCCGCCTTTGAACCATGCCTAATTGTATACCCAGATTGAGGCACGACCATGAACCTGCCCCTTCACCAGACGATCCGCGCCGTCTGCCCGCACGATTGCCCCGATACCTGCAGCATGGTCGTCACGGTCGAGGATGGCCGGGCCGTCGACCTGCGCGGCGATCCGGACCATCCGTTCACGCGCGGCTTTCTCTGCCAGAAGGTCGCACGCTACCTGGAACGCGTCTACCATCCCGACCGGCTGCAGTATCCGATGAAGCGCGTCGGTCCCAAGGGCGACGGCGCAGTTCACGCGCATCACCTGGGACGAGGCCATCGACATCATCGCCGGCCGGTTCCGCGAGATCGCCGCCTCGCCGGACGGCCCGCAGGCGATTCTGCCCTACAGCTACGCCGGCACGATGGGCAAGCTGCAGGGCTCCAGCCTCGACCGGCGCTTCTTCCATCGGCTCGGGGCGTCGCTGCTGGACCGCACCATCTGCGCCACGGCCGGGGCCGCCGGCTGCGACGTCACGCTCGGCACCCGCGCCGCCCTCGATCCGGAGGCGGTCGTCCATTCCCGCTACATCATCAACTGGGGCTCGAACACCAGCGTCACGAACATGCACCTGTGGGCGCTGATGCACCAGGCCCGCAAGGCCGGCGCCCGCATCGTCACCATCGACCCCTTCCGCTGCAAGACGGCGGCCCGCAGCGACTGGTGGCTGCCGATCCGCCCCGGCACCGACGCCGCCCTGGCCCTGGGCATGATGCACATCCTCTGGCGCGACGGCTTGCAGGACGACGATTACCTGCAGCGCTATTGCCTGGGCGCCGACGCAGCTGCGCGAGCGCGTGCTTGCAACGAATATCCGCCCGGAAAGGTGGCCGCGATCACCGGCATACCGGCCGCCGACATCGAACGACTGGCCCACGAATACGGCACGCACGCGGCCGTCGCTGATCCGCGCTGAACTACGGCATGCAGCGGCACGGCGGCGGCGGCATGGCGGTGCGGACCATCACCTGCCTGCCCGCCGTCATCGGCGCCTGGCGGCACGTCGGCGGCGGCGCCCTGCTCAGCACCAGCAAGCTCTATCCGTTCAACGACGCGCGCGCCTGGAGCGGCCCGACCTGATTCCGCCCGGCACGCGCACGATCAACATGGTGCAGCTGGCCGAGGCGCTGAACGGCGAGCTTGCCCGGGCCGCCGGTGCGGGCTCTGTACGTCTACAACTCCAACCCCGCGGCCGTCTGTCCCGACCAGAGCCGCGTGCTGCGGGGCTTGCGGCGCGAGGACCTGTTCACCGTCGTCCACGAGCAGTTCCCGACCGACACGGCCGACTACGCCGACATCGTGCTGCCGGCGACGACGCAGCTGGAGCATTTCGACATTCACGGCTCCTACGGCCATCTGTACGTGCAGACCAACGAACCGGCCATCGCGCCGCTGGCCGAGGCGAAGAGCGAACACCGAGGTGTTTCGCCTGCTGGCCCGCGCCATGGGCTTCGAGCCGGAGCTGTTCGAGGTCAGCGACGAGCAGCTGGCCGCCGAAGCGCTTGAGCCGACGACGGGGTCGGCGAGCGTCTTCCCGCCGCGGGACGCCTTCGACGGCATCACGCCTGGAACGCCTGCAGCGACGAAGGCCCGATCCGCCTGAACCTGCCGGAGGACTACGCCCCGTTCGCCGAGGGCGGTTTCGGCACGCCGTCGGGCAAGTGCGAGTTCTACAGTGCCCGGTCTGGCGGCGCAGGGCATCGACCCGCTGCCGACCTACACGCCGCCGCACGAGGATCCGCAGACCCGGCCCGACCTGGCCGCGAAGTATCCGCTGCAGATGGTCAGCCCGCCGGAGCCGTCGTTCCTGAACTCGACGTTCGTCAACATCGAGGCGCTGCGCAAACAGGCCGGCGAGCCGACGGTCGAGATCCATCCCGACGACGCGGCCGCGCGCGGCATCGCGCGACGGCCAATGGGTGCGCGTCTTCAACGACCGCGGCAGCTTTCAGGCGAAGGCGGTGGTCGGCGAAGACGGTAAGGCGCGGCGTGGTGGTGTCGCAGGGCATCTGGTGGAACAAGTACACGCGCCGACGGCGTCAACTGCAACACCACGACGAGCACGCCGGCTGACCGACCTGGGCGGCGGGAGCGACGTTCTTCGATAATCTGGTGGAAGTGGGGCGGATATAATTCTATCGTGCCAGACGGAGCAATAGCCCGGGTAGAGCCGAGGATTGGTGCGGTGGAGTAGGTGAGGTCTTGCGTGTTGCCGGCCCTCTCGGTTGCCGGTGCCCGAATCACCCACCGTGCCCCGTTTCCACTCCCCGCTCATTCTCATCGCCAATCTCCCGGCTGTCCGCCGCTTCCACGTTGGCCTTGAACTGAGGCCCCTTCCCACCACCGGCATTACTCGGCTTCCGCGGTGCTACGAGCCTCTCCGCCACCCCGGGCAGCCCGGCCTGTCTCTCGCGAGACGCCGGTCGATGGTGTGGACCATCGCTAGCTAGGGCTTCCCGTGTTTCGTGACGTCCCCGTCCTGCACACATGCTGTCGCCACTACCCCGGCGAGTCCGTCGTTGGCTTCGTTCGTCCACAACGACGTCACTGGCCTTCCCCCACGGTTCGACTGGGTCGGCTCTCGCATTACGCGTTTCGAGGCTTACTCGGCGTTCACTTGCGTTACGGCCTGCGTGCTCGCGGAATCGCTAAACGATCCTTTCCACCGAAGGCTTCGCCCCGTCTCATACCTGAACGCTTCGGTTCCTTCGGGCTAGAACGACAGTTGCCCGGTGGGATTCGGACCCACGGAGGACTCACGACGATCACGGCGCACCGAACCGGCTGCGTCAGCGGCCGGGTTATTACGGCTCTACCCGGCCGTTGACGCAGCCGGTGTGCCAAGCCACTGTATCTTGAACGGAGAACCAAGGAGAAAGCGTCACGGGAGTGAATATCTGTGTCCTCGTCGGTTCATCCGGGCCTTTTTAGGAGAGACCCTCACGGTCCGACACGAATCAGCAGATTATCGATCAGCCTTGTCATCCCGAACTTGACGGCGACGGCGATGAGGACCGTGCCGCTCAGCGTGGAGATCGGCCGCAGCGTGTCGGCGTCCACCAATTCGGCGTAATCGAGGACCACGCCGGGGACCGCCGTGATACGCGTCACCATGCGGCGCCGCACTTCTTCAGCAGCGCGTTCACCGGCCTCGATGATTGTCTTCGCCTCCTCCAACGCCCGGAACAGAATCGTGGCTTCCCGGCGCTGAGCGGCGTCGAGGTACTGGTTGCGCGAGCTGATCGCCAGACCGTCCGACTCGCGTATCGTCGGACCGACGACGATTTCGACCGGGATGTCCAGGTCGCGCACGATCTGCTGGATGATGCGTACCTGCTGGGCGTCCTTCTGGCCGAAATACGCCCGGTCCGGCCTGACGAGGTTGAGGAGTTTCAGGACGACGGTCGCCACCCCGCGAAAGTGGCCCGGACGCCTGGCGCCGCACAGGCCGTCGGCCAGCTCGGTCACCTCGACGAACGTGCGGAAACCAGGTGGATACATCATCTCCGGCGTCGGCGTGAAGACGAGATCGACGCCAGCCCGGCCGCAGAGTTCAAGGTCGTGTTCGAGCATTCGGGGGTAACGGCCTAAGTCCTCGTTAGGCCCAAACTGCATCGGATTGACGAAGATGGAGGCGACCACGAAGTTGTTGTCGATCCTGGCGCGGTCCATGAGCGACGTGTGGCCGCGGTGCAGCGCCCCCATCGTCGGCACGAAGCCGATGCTTGCGCTTGCCGGCGGATAGAATCGAGAGTCTGTCGGAGTGCGGCCAACTCGGCGATGACGCCCGGCTTCATCTCGAGCCTCCTCGGGAAGAGCAAAACCACGAAAGACACGAAAAACACGGAAAAAAGACAAGATGAATGGGGAACATTCCTGGAGGGTCCCCGCATCTTCCATTATTGTCTTTTTTGAGACTGTAGCATAGCCAGTGTACCGAATAAGGTCCGACCAGGCCTAAAATGAAGATAGGGAGGCAGTTAGGTCTGGAGGGTTGAGTCATGCTTGGACCAGGCGAATACGTCCCTGACGTCACCGAGGGCATCGCTGCCGTCGAGGATCTACCCAAGCCCCGTATCGAACACCGCAGTCGCAACTACCCAGCCCGGCGTTGCCCACGCTGCCGCCGCCCGGCGCGACGCTATAGCGTTAGCTCACGCACGCTGCACGACCTGGGCGACACACGCGCCGGCCGCCCGGTCGATCTGCTCGTTACTTACTCCCAGCATTACTGCCGCGGCTGCGACGGTCACTTCGCCGTCGATCTCTCTGACCTGGCCTGGCCCAAGTGCCATTACACCCGCCGCGTCCAGGAGTTGGCTGTCCGTGTGGTGGCTGAGGATGGCCTGGCCTACCAAGCCGCCTCCTGGCACCTCTGGCGCGACCACCGCGTCTTCGTCCCCTTGGCCACCATCCAGAACTGGGTCGAGGCGGCCGGGAAAAAAAAGGTGGACGGCCTTTCAACCACCTACCTCGACGAGGCGGTGGCTGATTTCTCCGGCTATCTGGCCATCGACGAGATCTACGACGGCCCGTTCTGCGTGCTCAGCGTGGTGGACAACCGCCGCTACAACCGCCTGGCCTTCCGCGTCCTGGAGCACGACCCGACGCACGACGACGTCCGCGCTTTCCTGAGCGCGTTCAAGGGGCAACTGGATCAACGCGGCGGAGGTGCGCGGCATCACCACGGATGGATCGCCGCTTTACCCCAAGGTGCTCAAGGAGTTGTGGCCGGACGCGCCGCACCAAGTCTGTGAGTTTCACGTCCTCCAGGAGATCACCACGGCGGTGCTGCGGACGCTGGCCAAACTCCGCAAGGACAGGAAGGCCCACATCCCCAAGCAACGGCGTGGCCGACCACGCCAGCAGGACAAAGCGCAAGTACGGCGGATCAAACGGCTCCAGCAGGGTGTGGCCGAGTTGTTCACGCATCGGCACCTGTTCGTCCGGCACCAACTCACGCGGCGCAGCAGAAGTTGCTGAAGAAGTTGGTGCGTGGTCAGCCCTCGTTACGGGTCTTGCGGGACATCATGGACGAGGTGTATCGGTTGTTCGACCGCCGCTGCAAGACGGCCACGGCGTTGCGGCGTCTGGAGAAGTTGCGTCAGCGCGTGCGCCGTTTCAAGCGGTTGGCCCGCGCGTTGGCCGTGTTGCACAGCCCGAACCTGGAGAAGGCGCTGCTGTTTTTGGACGATAAGTTGCTGGGGGCAACGAGCAACGCCGTGGAGAGAAGCAACCGGCGCTTCCGCAAGGCGCAGAAGAGCATCTACAGCGTGCGGACCAAGGAGCACATCGAACAGCGACTCGCCCTGGACATGAACCGCGAACAGCGAGCTGCCAAACGCGCCCGGACGCTCAAAACCCTTCACCACGCTCGCTCAGATCCTGAATCCGGTCACTGCTGGTGCTAGAGTGTCTCTTTTTTCGTATTTTTCGTGTCTTCCGTGGTTTATCTCTGTTTACTTCCGCTTGAAGGCCAGGGCGAAGTCGTCGAACTGGAGGGACTTGGCGACGTTGCCGGAATCCTTGAAGAAGCGCTCGAACAGGTCGCGGATGTGGTCGGAGGCGAGCCGATAGTAGCTGAACTTGCCTCGGCGATGGACGCTCACGAGTTTGGCCATGCGCATGAGGGTCAGATGGTGGCTGACGGCCGGCTGCGATTGACCGAGCACGTTGCACAAGGCGGTGACGTGAAGTTCACTGTCCTGGGACAGTGCCAGGATGATCTTCAATCGCGATTGATCGGCGAGGAGCTTGAACACGTCGGTGAGGCGTTCCAGCGTGTCGCGGGGAATTTTGATCGGCGAGGGCTCGGTGCTAACGACGCGAGTCTTCATACGGACAGTGGCGGTACTGCTCAAGTGAAGGACCTCCAGGGCGACCGAGCGCCGGCGGAGGGGAAGCGCCGCGGACACGGTGGTCGCTGCTATACTTGCTTCGAGCGGAAGCAGGGAGAATGCGACGCCATCACTCCCGAACGGATGCTGAATGCACTCGCCGGAGAAGTTGGAAAACGGCCGGAGAGAAGCCGGCCTAGTGTCTCATTCATCCACATGAGTTTACGAGTCTCGTTGTAGAATATCAGCACATTTGCTCACGTCAAATAAAATCTTGCAAATTTCTTAACATGCGAAGGAATGCGCGAACGATGCACTCCAGTCGTGAAGGGACGGCAGACAGCGGCAGTTCTGGTTCTACTGTGCGAGATTGGCGAACCGGCTGAGTCAGCGGCCGGGTTTTTCACCGCTACCCGGCCGCTGACTCAGCCGGTTCACCAAGCCGTTGCTGCATGCAGCAGAAATCGAGGAGGGCGAGCGGCAGGTTCTAAGTTCCCGTAGCCGAAGTCGCCAGACTTCGGGTTTGGACGCCCCACCCGAAGTCTGGCGACTTCGGCTACGGGTAAATCATTTCCCGCCGTTCGCGTATCAGCACGATATGCCGTCAAGCGGCGGCAGAGGAGCGTAGCTGTGCCTCGATCAGCCGGCACGTCTCTTCGAGGGCGGCGCCATCGGGGAACCGCGGCCACCGTGCGACAGGCCTCGGCGACGGCCGGCGAGTGCAGCAACTCTTCCAGCGTCCGAGCCAGGTCGGGGCCGTGGAACCAACCGGAGCGGAGTCGTCGGGCGACGCCCAGCGACTCCAGATGCACGGCGTTGTCCCACTGATCGTTTTTCTGCGGCACGACGACCTGGGGAACCCCGGCCCGTAGCGCCTGGGCCGCCGTCCCGATGCCGCCGTGGTAAACCAGTGCGGCAGCCCGGGGCAACAATCGGCTGAACGGGACGTACTCGAAATGACGCAGCCCGTGCGGCAACGAGGCGGGCACCTGATCGCGGAAGGGCGAGAGCAGCAAACCACGCTTCCCCAATCGCAGACAGGCGCGCACCGCTTCCTCGAAGAAGCGCCGGTTGTCCTTCAGCACCGATCCGAGCGTGAACACGATGGGAGGCTCTCCGTCATCCAGATACCGGCGCAGTTCGGCCGACTCCCGCATGCGCTCGGCATCGTCATAGAGGGGGAAGCCGGTCAGCTGCGTCTGCGGCGGCCAATCCGATTGGGAGGCGGCGAACCACGGGGGGAACAGGCCGATCACGCGCTGCGGCGAGTGACGCCACTCTTGAAGCAGATGATGGACTGGCGGCAGCTTCAGTTCCCGGCGAAAGGCATTGATCGGCCCGGCCAGAAGCGGGTCGAGCATCAGAGCGTCCAGCAGCCAGTAGGCGGAATGCCGCAGCCAGAGCGGGGACCAGCTCGGCAGAACAAACGGCGGTTGCACCGGCGGGCGCCGCACGCTGCGGAAGACCAGCGGCGCCAGGTGGATGGTAACCAGCGGCACGCCCATCTGGTCGTGAGCCACCCGTGCGCCCAGGGCCGAACTGCACGCCACGACGATCGTCTCACCCGGACGATGGTGGAGCTGGATTGCCTCGTAGACAGGCCGGAGCAAGGGTACTACGGTCGTGACGCGGGCCAGGCGCCGCCAGGAGCGGAGGATGGGTTTCAGCACTCGATGCAAGAGTGGCTCCGTCTCAAAGCGAGGCTCCAGCCGGGCCGTGCCGGTCTTGCCCGACCGGGGCAGGACTGCGAACTCCATGCCGCCGTCTCGGACAGCGCCTGCGAAATCCTGATGTGTCAGGACCGTGACGCGATGTCCGCGGCTCCGCAACACTCGGCCCAGGCCAAGAAAGGGATGGACGTCTCCCGCGCTACCGAGCGCCAACGAGCAAGAGGTTCATGCCGTTCCTCCGGCCGGACGCCGAAGAAAAGGCAAAAAGGGACACAATTCCTTGTTGCGGCGACAAAGAACTGTGTCCCCCTTTTCCCCTTTTTCGCCCGGCGCCGCAAAGCCAGCAGGTTGGTGTGATCCGTTCGTGCTGGCCAGGTAATCCTTGCGGTCGGTATCGGCTGACGTGTCGCATCGACTTTAACGGAGTTCACAGGACCTGGTTCCAAGCAGGGGAACAGTGTTCGGTTACTGACCCGAAGCGTTCGCGAGAGTAACTCCAAGCTTCGCTGACGCTTCGGGTTAATGTGCCGGCCGACTTGGCGAGGTAGCTCCTGGGCATAGAGTGCTAACCAAAGAGAGCCTGCGACCAATAGGAAAACGCCACCATGGGCAATACGACGCTCGAACGACAGGCCGCCGCTGTGCCGGGCGGGCCGGCCCGGCAGCCGGCCAGTGGTGTTAATCGGCTCGACTCGATCGACCTGCTCCGTGGGCTGGTCATGGTTATCATGACCCTGGACCACGTCCGCGATTACTGGCACCATGACTCACTGGTAGCCAGAGATCCCCCCTTGCCAATGGATCCCATCAACCCGGTCAACCTCGATGAGACCAGCTTGTGGCTCTTCCTGACGCGCTGGGTGACGCATTTTTGTGCCCCGACCTTCGTCTTCCTCGCAGGGACCGGCGCGTTCCTATACGGCAGCCGCGGCCGCAGCCGGGGACAGCTGGCGTGGTTCCTCCTGTCGCGCGGCCTGTGGCTGATGCTGGCCGACATGACTCTGAGCCGGCTGGGCTGGGCGTTCTACCTCTGGGGCCCCGATAAGCAAGGCGTTTGGGTCTCTGGGCGGAGGCATTATCTGGGTAATCGGGGCTGCGATGGTTTTGCTGGCCGGGACTCGTCTTCCTGCCCACGTCGGTGGTTGTGGCCTTCGGTGTCGCCGTGATCGCTTTCCACAACCTGCTCGACGGCAAGTCGGCTGCCGACATGAACCTGCCTGCGTGGATCTGGGGGATCTCTGCACGACCCCGAGAGGGGGAGAGGTAGCTGCGAACGTGACCTTCGCCACAGGGTATGGGCTGCTGCCCTGCCTCGGGATCATGGCCGCCGGCTACGGGTTAGGAGCACTTTACCTATTGCAACCGGACTAGCGTCGCCGGCAACTACTCGGATGGGGGCTGACGCTGACCGCGCCTGTTTGTCGTGCTTCGCTTCAGTAATCTCTATGGCGATCCGCCGTCCCCGCAGCCGTCTTGCCGGGGCCGTGGTCCCAGCGTGAGCCCTGGTACTTCACCATCTGCTCATTCCTGAACTGCCAGAAGTACCCGGCGTCGCTGCTGTTCGTGCTCATGACGCTGGGGCCGAGCATCACGCTGCTGGTCGTGTTCGAGGGGGCCAAAGGTCGGGCCGCTCAGTTCTTCATCGTCATCGGCCGTGTGCCGTTGTTCTTCTACCTGCTCCACCTGCCGCTCATCCATGGGTTGGCCGTCGGGCTCGACTTCCTGCGTTTCGGGTGGTCGCCGCTGGCGAAGGACGGTTGTTGGAGCGTCGCCGGCGAGCCAAACCGCCGCCCGACTACGGCGTGAGCTTGCCGGTAGCCTACCTGGTCTGGGTTGGCGTCGTCCTGATGCTGTACCCATTGTGCCGGTGGTTCGCGGGGGTCAAACAGCGCGTACCGCTCAGCGTGGCTGAGTTATCTCTAACGGTTGCCCGCCTCTGTACCTCCGCCTCGTCACCGTGCTGCGAGTAGACTCCGTGTCGGCTCATGCTGGCACGCCGTCGCCCAGCCACGCCCCTTCCGTCGCAGCCACTGGCGCCGTGCCCGCCACCGACCAGCGGCGGCAGCACATCGCCCGCCGCAGACGCTGTACCACCGCCATGATCGCCGTGATGCCGGCAGCGCCATTCCTGAGAAGAAAATCCTCGCGCGACTCCTCCGAAAGAGTAGGATCGGTACATCAGACTTCAAGCGAACCCCCTCCCTCCGGGGGAGTAGGTTGGCTGGATTCGATACGCGGACCCTTGAAGGGGATACCCATGCGTATACGACCGTTCGCCGTCCTGGTTCTCCTGTCCGCAACCTTAGCCGTCCCCACTCTCCCGACGACGGCCCAGTCCGAAGCTCCTACCAAATCGGGAGCGACCGGTCCCATCCGGAACGACCGCTACGGCGATCCGCTGCCGAAGGGGGCGATTGCACGGCTCGGAACCATACGCTTCAACCAGCCATTTCCGTGGAGCCTCGCGTTCTCCCCAGACGGGAAAATCCTCGCCTCCGGTGGGCATGATAACCGGATTCGGCTGTGGGATCCGGACACAGGAAAGGAAACTCGCATCCTCGAAGGCCATAAGGCTTCGGTGTATTGCATTGCCTTTTCGGGCGACGGCAAATTGCTGGTTTCGGGCAGTGAAGACACTGAACTGCGTCTGTGGGACGTGGAAACCGGAGCCGAACAGCGCCGCTTTCAGGGGCACACTGCGCCGGTCTATCGGATAGCTCTGTCGCCCAATGGCAAATTGCTCGCATCCGGGTGCGGTGCAGGGATGCTGCGGCTTTGGGACACCGAGACGGGCAAGATGATCCGCACGTTGTCGAGCGATACCCATGTCGTCCACGCGCTGGCGTTCAGTCCAGATGGCAAGTACTTGGCCTTCCATAAGCGTTGGGACGAAGGAATCCAGTTGGTAGACATGGCCGAAGGCAAATTGGTACGCACCTTCGAGGGCCACAAGAAAAGCGTCGAGGAATTGATCTTCGCGGCGGACGGCCGGACGCTCTTTTCCTGTTCCATGGACAATACCATTCGGTCGTGGGACGTGGCCAGCGGCAAGGAATTGCGCCGCTACGGCGACGGAAAAAAGAACGTCCGTTGTCTAGCCCTGGCCCCGAATGGGAAGACCATAACCTACGGAACTCATCCCGACGGAATGGTCCACATCTGGGACCTCGCCGCCCACAAAGACCTTGTCGCGCCGTGGAAAGCCAATCCCTGGTGCGTGGTTTCCATTGCGTATTCCCCGGATAGTAAGAAAGTTGCAGTGGGGCGCGACACGATCGCCATTCACGAGACGGCCACCGGCAAGCGGCTGAATCCGCCGCCCGAAAACGACAGCCGCGTCCAACAGGTCGAGTACGCGGCAGACGGCAAGTTGCTCGCGGTGTGGCGCCAAGATGAGACCATTGAAGTGTGGGAAACAGCGACATGGCGGAAGGCGGCTACGATCAAAGCGGACACCGGCCGTTTCACCTCGATGGCTTTTTCCCCAGGCGGTAAGTACCTGACAACAGCGGAGGGCAACTTCAAGCAAGGGGTCGTTTGCCATTGGGACCCGCAGACCGGCAAGCGGCAAAGGGAATTCCCTCAAGGAAGGGGTTGGATCGAAGCCCTGTCCTATTCGGCGGACGGCGAGACGCTCGCCTGCATTCACATGAACCAGAATAGCGTGTTGATCCTTTGGGACCCCGCGACCGGCAAGGAGCGGGGTCGGATTCCACAGCCGATCAACAGCGGAAGAAACCCACGCCTTTCGCCGGACGGGAGGTTAATCGCCTGCGGTACACCGCGAAGTCGCCATGGTCCTTTGGGATGCGAAGACGGAGAAAGTGGTACGAGCTTTCGGCAAGCTTTACTTCGGGACCAAGGAACTCCTCATGTTTTCGCCGGACGGGAAAACCATCGCTACGCCAGGCGGCAATGTTGATCCCAGAAACGCATTCGAACCCGATGTTATACTATGGGAAACTGCCACCGGCCAGGAGCGATTGCGAATCACCATGAACGAAGGGCAGGTGATGCAAATCGCCTTTTCACCGGACGGCCGCCTGCTGGCGTCGGTGGGCCGGACCGAGACGATCTTCCTGTGGGACGCCTGGACGGGCAAGGAAGTCGGCCGCTTCAGCGGGCATCGGGATTGGATAAGTTCCCTGTCTTTTTCCCCGGACGGCAAGACGCTGGCTTCCGGAGGCGCCGACAGTACCGTCCTGATCTGGGACGTGACGGGAATGGCGGCGGCGGCGAAGATGCCGGCGGAGAAACTCGGAACCGACGACCTTACCAGGTACTGGGACGACCTTAAAGGCACCGAGGCGGCGCGGGCCTACCGTACCATCGCGGAATTGGCTCGGCGTCCCGGCCAGGCCGCGAGTTTGCTCAAGGACAAACTCGCTGCCAATCCGGGTGTGAACACAGAGCGGTTGGCCCGCCTGATCGCCGATCTCAACGCCGACGACTTCAACGTGCGCGAAAAAGCGAGCGCAAGAGTTGACCGACCTGGGCGATCTGGCGGAAGGGGCGCTCACGAGGACTTTGAGTGGTAGTCCTTCGGCAGAGGTAAGGCGTCGCGTCCGGGAGTTGTTGGATAAGCTGGCCGGAAAAGCGGAAAACCCGGAACGGCATCGGCTACTCCGGGCGGTGGAAATACTGGAACGACTCGGAACACCGGACGCGCTCCGATTGCTTTCCAAACTGGACAAGGAGGCCACCGTGGCTGACGTGTCGCGTGAAGCGAAGGCGTCATTGGAACGGTTGGGTAAGGGGCGGAAAGGCGCGCCATAACGGATCAATGCCCGTGAAGACTGCGCACGGCGGGGAGGTCCGCATTCTCTCGCATCCCGTCAAAACTGTTCCATGATCGCCGCTCTTTTTTCCACAGCAGACCGCGTCCGCCACCGCCCCGGCGGTAGCACGACACACGCAGCAGGCGCTGTACCACCTCCACGAGCGCTGTGATACGGGAAGGCACGGGCTGTCTCTCTCTTGCACGACCCGGGGTGGGATCGAGGCATGCGTTGTCCCGAAGGCTTCGCACGCCGCCGTCACCAGCGACACACGATCAATATCCTACCGCAATGTTCAGCGACGTTCCCGTTTCTTCTTTGCCCCCTTCTCCGGCGCATCCTCTGCCCCGATCGCTGTCTGACGATCTTCTTCTCGCGCATCAACAACGTGGTCATCCGTCCGGTCATACACGTCGGCACCCCGCAATTCCTTGCCTACTATCCTGGAGATGTCGCTCACGATAGCCGATAGATTCGTTTCCAGGTCGCGGACATGCAGATACACGTCTTGGACGCTCCCCTTCGTCCGGAAGATCAACTTCACGGTGTTGACATGCGTGGCATCGGTGTGACGCCGAACCGTGATCGATAGTTTCCCGCCCTTCGAAATCGAGATTATTCCCGGACGAACGGACTCAAACCAAGCCATGCCACTCAGTTTTTTCACGACAACATCGGCACCGTCGATGAGAGTGGAATGGCCGCCCGAGACGTGCGACCCATGCACATGCCCTTTCTTATTCCCGAGTCCCATGTTACTCATTCTTCGGGGAAATAATCCGTGATTGGCGAACCGGCTGCGGAGCCTCTGTCTGCCTGGACAACGGGTTGTCGGCTGTCGAACGGCAGGGCTATTTCTTCGCCTTCTTCAGATGCCTGTCAAAGAACTCCTCGATCGTCTTGTGATTCTCTGGGGTGTTGAAGGCTGGACCGCCGTGGCCCGCCCCCTCGATCTTCTTCAGCGTCACCTCGACGCCGGCCTTCTTCAGCGCCTCGACCAGCATTTCACTCTGGCCATAAGGCACCGTGTTGTCCTTGTCGCCGTGCAGGATCAGGAACGGGGCGGCATCCTTGCTGACGTAGTTGATCGGGTTCGCCCTGGCCGACTTGTCCTTATTGTCCTGCACAGGCCCGCCGATCAGCTTTGCCTCGGGCGAATCGGGCCGGTCGTGGGAGCCGCCCATCTTCGTCAGGTCGGTCGGGCCGAACCAGTCCACCACTGCCTGCACCTTGCTCGACTGATCCAGGTTGCCGGCCTTGCCGTCCAGCTCCTTGACGTCGCCGGTCGTGCCCAGTAGGGCCACCAGGTGACCACCCGCCGATGCGCCCCAGACGCCGATGTGGTCCGGGTCGAGCTTGTAAGTTTTCGCGTTGGCGCGCAGCCAACGGATCGCAGCTTTACAGTCCTCGATCTGGGCGGGAAACGTCGCGTGCTGGCTGAGGCGGTAGTTGATGCTTGCCACCGCGTAGCCACGCGTCACCAGGGAAAGGGCCGGCCCGCCGCCGTCCTTGCTGCCCGCGAGCCATCCGCCGCCGTGAACCCAGACGATGAGCGGCAGCGGGCCATCCGCCTTCTCGGGCAGATACAGGTCCAACTTGTTGCGTTCGTGGCCGTCCTTGACGTAAACCAGGTCACGATGCGCCTTCGTCCCCTCCGGCAGGCGCGGCTCCGCCTTCGGGACCTGTGACTGCGTGGCCGGCGACATGCCGAGCAGAATCGCCACAGCGAGTACCCATCGTTGGTGTCGAATCATGTTCCATTTCTCCAGTGACTGCGAGTCGTCAAGGCCGCTGATCGGGGCGTAAGATCCAGATCGGATGAGCGTACTCGACGCGTCGAAGAGAAACAAGCACCTTTGTAGGGCAAACGCTGACCGCCCATTCTGCGGAGGACGACCTGATTCGCTTGAAGGCTACAAGTCGGTGGCCAGGTTGCAGAATGTCTCGTGTTACGGATTCGCCAGGATTCACGTCTTCGCCTTCTTGTAGCGATAGACCCAGATTCCATGAGCATTGCCTGCCGTGACGACCACGTTATACTCGGGGTCGTAGGCGAAATACTCATACCGCCCTTTGGGACCAGCGTCGGGTTTCGCAAATGTCCACTCGCGCGCGGCGGGGTCGAAGATCCACACGCCGGGAGTCCGGTCCGGCTCTTTGCTGGGTTCCTCGGTTTTCCAACCTCCGAGGATGGCGACGTCGTTGGCCGAATCGTAGGTGATCCCCGCTCGATAGTGGCCCTCGGGACTTTGCCTGGTGGGGATACGCTGCCAGCGCTTGTCCTTCGACGGAAACAGCCAGGTCTCACCCTTGAGATAGAGCAGAGTAGCCTGGGCCTTGGCCAAGTTCGTCATCGGGTAACAGACACCCGGTTTCGGGCCCTCCGCGCCGAGCGCCGTCCACTTGCGCTCCGCAAACGAGAACAGGTACGTTGCCCCCTTCTGATCGACGGTGAGCAGGCCGCACAGCACCGGGTCTTCGACGATGCGCAGCCCTTCGTAATGCGTGTTGGGGTTGCGGCCGACGATTTCCCACGTGCCGCCGAGGACTGCCGTGGCCCAGAGGTTGTTGCCCTCGGTGCCAGTGTTGGCGCAAGTGAAGCGGTAGACGCGACCGGTCTTCGCAGCGTAGGCGAGACCCAGGGTGCAGCCGGCAGGCGGCCGATGGCCCCGGAAATCGACTCGATAGTTCCGCGGGATGTTGGGCCAGATCTCGAACCAGCGATTGGCACCTGCCTTGTACAGCCAGAGATCGTTCGAGTATTGCGGGGCGCCGCAGCCGGCAAAGCAGACCACCCCCTTGGCCGCGGCATCGTACGTCGCCGATCCTTCGCCTCGATAGCGCGGGAAGCTGTGGTGGTTCGCGGGCGTCCCTTTGCTGTCCGGCTGGTTCATGTCCAGCCAGGTATTGTCTGGCAGCGTCGCCAGTTTCTCGACAATCGTGGGGTCAGACCGGCAGGCGTTACACTCCGCGATGGCCGCCGCGGTGCATCTCTCGACTAATTCACGTGGATATACCGTGGGATTGGCCTTCAGCGCCTGGTCGATCTCGATGGCGATCTCCCGGCTGGTCTTGCCGTTCTTCGGCTCGGGTTCCACCGCGAAAGTGTTCGGTGCCAGCGCACTCGCCAGGCCAAGCCCCGCCCCGAGCGCTTGCCGAAAGAAACGACGACGATGCGTTGATCGAGCCATCATTACACTCCTTTACCTGTCTGCTGCCCGCCTTATTTCTTCGCTCCCTTGTAGCGGTAGACCCACATGGTCCCGTCGGTATCGCTGTCTCCCGCCGCGTGGTAAAAGTGAACATTCAGTTCCGGATCGTAGAAGGCGTTCAGGTTCTTGCGTCGGTGATTTCCCTGGGCAGAGGTTTGGGTTCGGTGGTCCAACGGTTCGCAGCGGGATCGTAGACGTAGAGGCCGCGTCGTTCCGCAGCGGCGCGATACAGATTCAAGGCGGCCACGTCGTTCACCGCGTCGTATTGCATCGTGGCGTAGCCGCCAGCATAGTTGCCATTACCCTTGCCCGGCTGCCCCTCGGGTTTGGGATCGATCCAGGTATTGGTTTTCACGTCGTAAATCCAGAGCGCGTTGGCGGTCGGATAGGAACCGCCTCCCACGTAAATGCGATCCCGTTTGGTATCGTGACAGGCGACGGCATCGATCCCGAACGGCGGCGGCGGACCCTTGGGAGACGCCTTGGTCCAGGTGTTCGCGGTCGGGTCATAGAACCACGGTTCCTTGACGTGCAGGAAGAAAACTTGCTTCTTGCTGGGAACATACTGAACCACAGATTCCATGTTGTTCCCTTGAGGATAGTCGCCCTGCACCAGTTGCCGTTCCCACTTGGCCGATTCCGTGTTGTAAAACCACGGGCAGACACGCAGACGCTTGCGGTCCGTGTCGGCGCCCGGCATAGGTAGTCGGGTTCCCAACTTGGAGCGCGAATAAGGGCTTTCGCACGGGACAAACACAAACTTTCGGGCGTCGCTGTCGTAGCTCATCCCCTCGTAGCCGTGGGCCATCTGGGCGACCGGCAGCAGTTCACCATCGGGAGTCACGGTGAAGCCGGCCTTGTCGAGTTCAACCTCCAATGTCTTGACATGCGCACCCGGATGGACACAGATCCAACGGTGAGCGTTGATGTCGTAAGCCCAGAGGTCGTCCTGCAAACGGCCGTCGGGTTTCGTGAAAGCGTGAACGCCTTCGCCGTAGAGAAAAGCGGCTCGCAGTTCAGGAGCGTAAGCCATCTTGGGTGTCCAGCTACGGCCGCGGGCGATACCCCATTTTGGATCCGGAGCGGGAGCGCCCAGGTTCAGCCACGAGTCGTCGGCGAGCGTTTTGATCTTGTCGAGGTGCGCTCCCGCGGCACTGGGCAGACCGGCCAACGGTCCCCGGGCGGATTGGTCCGCTCTGGGCGGCTCGCCTGGCACCGCGAACAGTGTGGTCAGCGCGAGCACCACTCCCGACAGGCCCGGCAGTACATTTTTCAATCGGATGGTGTGCATCTGCATGAGAGTCCCCGAGGTTTGCGGGAAGGAAACGGCGCTACTCGATCCCCACGCGGACATGCACGTGACCGACCGCCGTGTAGCCGCGCTCATCGGTCCGCTCGACGCGCACGACGTAGTGGCCCGGTTTCTCGAAGTGATGAATCGTCCGCGCGTAGCCGTCCTTCGCCAGCTTCACCAGGTTGCCGTCGCTGCGCACTTCCACCTTCGCACTGCCGTCGCCGAAGTCCCAAGTCTCCTTGCCGGCCGTCGTGCGGAAGCTGCGCACAAGGAACGTCACCTGGTCGCCCGGCTTGACGCCGAACGTTGGGTAGTAAACGGCGTGAATCGACGGCGGCAACCGGTCCGGATGTTCCTTGTCGAGGACATTCACCACGGCGAAATCATAGTCGATCCGGCCCTCGCCATCGGTGATTTTCAACACCTCGCTGTAGACGCCGGGCTTCGTGTAGGTATGCTCCAAGGTGACGCCGGTGCCGCCCTTGCCGTCGGTAAATGTCCACTGATACGACGCGATTTTCCCGGCGGCGGACCACGAGCGGCTGCCGTCAAGAACGACCTTCTCGCCGACGGCGGCGAGCTGATGTGGGCGGGCGACGGCAAGCAACTTCGGTTTCTGTTCGCGCAAATACTCCTCCCAGAGGAACGCGTAGCCTTCGATGATGCCCCACTTGCCGGACGGCTGACGGCCGGAAATGTCGAAGTGCAAGTGCGACCAGCCGCCGCTGCCGCCCTCCTTGCCGAGCAGACCGATGCGCTGACCCATCTTAACCTGCGCGCCCGGCTTCACCTCCGCTTCGATCGTGTGCAGATGGCTGTAGCGGTAGAACCAACCGCGCGCATCCAGGAGATAGACGACGTCGTACCGAATCTTGGCCGGGCTGTCGTCGTAGCCGGGTAGGATCATCTTGCCCTAAGGCGCGACCACCAGGCCGTCCGTGGCGGCGACGACCTCGACCAATCCCTCGGCGCCGCCCATGTCGAGGCCGTAGTGGTAGTAGATCTCTTTCACCTGTGGGATCTCGCCGCCATCGACGTGGCACGGTTCATTCGCCATGTGCGTGGCGCTGGCGAACCAGCGTTGTTTGACCGGATAGAGAAAGGTGCCGGGGTTCATGAGCGGCGCACCGGCCGGCCAGAGCCGCAGTCGGACGTCCTTGTCGAGGCCCCAGGGATTCCTGCCGCTGACAGTGTCCGAGCTGTTCAGCACATAACCCTTGGTGACCGGGCAGTCGATTTGCACGCCGGCGATCGTCAACGGCAGCCGATAGTTGGCCGAGACCAACGACACCTTCTCACCGGCCACCTCGACGGTCACCGTCGCCTTGCGGACAGCGTTGCGGAAGGCGTCCCGCTCCTCGGTCAGGTCGAGCAGTTTGACGGTGACCTTCTTGCCGTCGGACAACTCAACCTGTTGCGTCTGACCCACGTTCAGATCGATCGTGCGCATCGGCGACGTGAGCGTCGGCTTCGGCGGCTCAGCTCGGAGAGGGAGAACGAGGACAGTAAAGGTGAGAGCGGCGAGCGCGTGAGGACGGTACATGGATACGACCCTCGAGAGTAGAGAGACGTTCAGCAGCGGTTCGCACAACCGCGCGGTTCCGCCTCGGACAGTAGAACTAAGGCTCTCGATAGAGGATGCCGTCCTTCATGACCAGACGCACCTTGCGAAGAGTTTTTATGTCGCGCGTCGGGTCGCCTTCGACGGCGATCAGGTCCGCGAGCTGCCCCACCTTTACAGTTCCCAGCCGGTCGTCGAGATGTAGCGCCTTCGCGGCGACGGAGGTCGCGGCACGCAGCGTCTCGGCCGGCTTCATGCCGTACTCGACCATCAACTCCAGCTCACGAGCCCCGTCGCCGTGCGCGAAGACGCCCATGTCGCTGCCGTTGACAATGGTAACGCCCGCCTCCAGTGCCGCCTTGAACGCGGCTCGCACCGTCTGGGCGGGATCCTTCTGCGGATCAGCATCCGGGCGGGGCGGGAAATAGCGGCGCATTGCTTCCGACGCGGCCAGAGTCGGGCAGAGGGCCACGCCGCGATTGGCCATGAGGCGAAACACTTCGACATCGCCGCCGTAGCCGTGCTCGATGGTTTCGACGCCGGCGAGCGACTGCCCGTCTCATGCCGTCCTTCGTCGTTGCATGAGCCGAGACGGGACAGTGCGCCAGACGGGCCGTCTCGACGATGAGTTTCAGTTCCGCGTCGGAGTAGATCGGGGCCTTCGGCGTCGTGTCGGCGTAGACCTTGATGATGTCGGCCCCTCGGCCGATCTGGTCGCGCACCACCCGCCGCAGCGCCTCGCCATCCGCTTCCTCCGCGCCTTGCGGAATGTGCCATTCCGGGGCAAAACCGCGCGGCGCGTAACTGCGCGTGGCGACGATGGCTCGCGTCGCCACCAGCATCCGCGGGCCGGGAACGATCTTCGCTTCGACGGCCTGCTTGAGCCCGACGTCCGCGTACTCGGCTCCCTCGGTGCCGAGGTCGCGGATCGTCGTGAAGCCGGAGAGCAACGTGCTCCGGAGGTGGTTGGTTGCCCGGCAAACGCGAAGCGACTGCGGCTCCTTGAGCACCTGATCTTCCCACGTCGCCTCGTTGTAGGGATGCAGCAGAACGTGGGTATGGGCGTCGATCAACCCCGGCAGCAGCGTCATGTTCGGCAGGTCGATAGTACGGGCGTCGTCGTGTACTTTTACCTCCGTCGCCAACCCGGCCGCCTCGATCCGCTCGCCGCGGACGACGACCACCCAGCCCTCGTGCGGTTCACGGTTGACCCCGTCGAAAACGCGGGCCGGTTTGAGCAGCAGCGACCGCGTCTTGGGCGTGTCCGCCGCGATCGCCAGGTTTACTCCGATGAGCAGACCGCACAGGGAGATGAAGGAACGCACAGCCGGACCTCCGGGTAGCGGGAAACACGGTGACTCGGAACCCACCCGGCAGCATACTCCGCGATTCGTCTGAAACCACCGCAATTGTCGCAGTAACGTGTGCGGAAGGCGCCCATCACGTTCCTGGAAAAGCGCGAGGAGCGGCTTGTTTAGCCGCGAGCTTTTGCGAGCGCTCAGGCAACGCTCGCAAAAGCTCGCGGCTAAACGAATGTCACGGCCGATCCACCACCGCGAACGCCTCGTTGATCCAGCCCACTTCGCCGCCGCTCAGCTCGATTTGCAGCCAGCCGTCGCGCTCGAACAGCAGCCGGGCCTCGACACCCTGGTTGACCGGTGTCTCGTAACGTGCCGGAAACGCAGTGCCGTTGCCCGTCAGCAGCAGCACGCCGTTCTCGACGATCACTACGAGTGGATGCGCCGACTCATCGCGTTCCCCGCGCAAGACGATCAGACCCGAGGCCGCGAATCCCGCCGCCACGGTCAGAGTCACCAGCCCCAGAACCAGCGGGCGCCGCGTCCGGAGCATGAGCCAGCGCTTCAGGAGTAGCCAGCCCAGCACGTAGCAAAGGGCTGCGGCGGCGAAGAGCCATACAGCCCGGACTTGTGGCAGCCACGGCGGCCGGCGCTCGGCGGGCGGCTTGCCGAAAGTGCCGCCGGCGTAGACGACACGCTGCCGGGCTTCGGCCAGGCCGGCACGCAGGTCGGCATCGTGCGGCGACTGATGCAGACCGCGGCGATAGGCGAGAACGGCTTGACCGAGTTCGTCGGCAAGCAGGTAGGCGTTGCCGAGGTTGCGGAATAGCGCCGGATTGCCGGCGCCGCGCCGGCGCAACTCCTCGAAATAGCGGGCGGCGTCGTGGAAGTGCGGACGGGCCTGGTCGCTGGCCTCGCGGAGCCGGACCCCCTCCTCGAAGGATTTCACGCCCCGGTCGGCGAGAGCGGTGTTCGGCATTTTTACCAGGAACGCAGCTTCGGCACCCAGCGCGGCGAGGACGGCGAACAGAAGCGGGATGATCGCCGTCGAGGTGCTTCGCCATTTCTGCCGCGTCTCCTCGGACGTGTCGTGTTCCAGGGCGAGGATCAGCGACTCGGCGGCAGCGGCGAGGGCGTTGGCCTCGGCAAACCCCGGCTGGAAGCGGGCGACATCGCTGGCACGGCAGAACGCTTCGGCCTGCTCGACGACGACAGCGGAACAGGCGAGCCGGGCGAGATGACGGCGCACTTCCGCTGGGGTCGGCTCGGCGGCCGGGAAGTCGAGACGCTCGCGCAGATAGCCTGAAACGGCAACCGCGATGACGTCGGCCCGGCGCGGCGGCGGTAGCTTGTGGGATCGGGCCAGTAACTCCAGGGCGCGGCGAGCGGATCGACTGCGGCGCTGCCGGGCGAGACGGGCCGCGTCCGGATACAGTCGGCGCCAGGTGAGATACCAGCACAACCCCAGCAACGGCGGCGCGACGAAGAGCAGCATCAACGTCAGCGACCCCGGCGTCCACGGTTCGAGACGGACGGTCAGATCACCTTCGGCCAAGCGAAACGCCCACTCCGGCGCTGCGCAGCGGCACGTGGACGACCTCTTGCGTCTGCACCCGCAACGGAATGGCATCGGCGTAGGGGACGTGCCAGCGCTTCTCCGGCGTTTCGACGGCGGAAACCGGATCGTAGTAGGCGAACGTGAAGACCGGGACCTCGACGACCTCCGCGCTCTTCGGCTTGAGACGGTAGACGAACACCCATTCCGTCTGTGGGGCGAGGGCCGTTGCAGTCAGCAACAGTGCGTTGCCGAGCGGCGCCGCCGCTAACCCGGCGAGGCTGACGGCTGAAAGTGCGTCGGCCGGCGGGCTCGGCTTCTTCGGGGAGGTAAAAGCGGTCTGCGAAGGTCGGAATGTCGGTTAGCTCGATGCGGTGTGGCGGACGCTTCGGCGGCTCTGGGGTGGTGATGCGGACGGTGAGCGTGAACGGCTCTTCCGCCACGACCGTGGTCGGTTCGGCCTTCATCGTAACGCGGAAAAAGCGGCCGCTGGCACCGCTGTCGGCCTCGCCGGTAGGGAAACCATGGACAGGCCTCGGGTCCACCGTCTCGGCCGGCGGTTCGTCCGCCGCGGCGAAGGTGCCGAGCAGGACGAGAGCGAGGAGCGAGCGCGCCGCGGACATGAGATAGCCTCTACCACTGCGACGCTCCCCTCTCCCCGGTACTCCGGGGAGAGGGGTCGGGGGTGAGGGGAGGAGGACCAGAACACTGCTCAGTGTCTCGCCCCTCACCCCCAACCCCTCTCCCCGGAGTACCGGGGAGAGGGGAGCAGGAAGATCCCGTTTCCCGGAGTACCTGGGCGAGGGGAGTCTCACCAGTCCTTGATCCCCGGTGCAGGCGGCACGGCCTTCTTCCGCTTGTATGCCTGCTGCTCCTCGTGGATTCGCTCGAAGGCGTCCTGCAAATAGCGGACGTCGGCCGGGTCGATTGGATTCCCTTCGGCGTCGCGGCGGGCCTTGTCGCCGCCGGCCTTCGTCTCACGAGTGTCGTTGCCCGTCCGGTGGGCGTCGGCTTTTTCTTCGCCCGGTTTCGACCGCTGATCCGTCTTGCCGTTCGTCGGATCGCCCTCCGGCTTCGTTCGCACTTCGGCAGTCCGCGGGCGATCCTTGGGTTGCGGCTTCGTCCGCTCGCCGCCGTCCTCCGGCGGTTTGTCCGGCGAGCGCGTTGTATTGGGTGGCGGGGGCGGCGTCTGGGCGAGCAGCAGATGGGCGAGCGCCAGGTTGTGGCGGGCGTCGTCGGCCGATGCGTCCTCCAGCCCCGGCTCCTTCAGGCAATCCTGCAAAATCTCGACGGCTTGTTGCGCTCGGCCATCGTCGCCGTCGAGAGCCTGTTGCAGCAGGCAGGCGCCGAGGAAGTGCAGAGCGAGACCGCGGCGCGGATCGTCGTTGGCGAGACAGCAGCGGAAGAACTGTTCCGTCTCTTCGAGGTGTTTCGCTCGGTTTTCTGCGGTCGTCAGGGCCTGACGATACTTCGCCGTGGCCAGATTGAAGGCGACGAGGGCCGGTTCGGTGGTACGGAGACCGGCGCGTTCGTACAACTCCACCGCCGTAGCGAAGTCGCCGCGCCGAAAGGCCGTGTTGCCGTCGCGCAGCAACGCCTCGGTGTCGATCGGCGGCGCGGCCGCCAGCGACAGGGCGACCACGAACAGAAGTGCGAGAGCGAAGCGCTTCATGGGCGCGTCTCCGAATCAACGCGGATCTTGTTTACGTTTCGCGCGAAACGTGAACTGGTCCAGCACCGCGAAGGCCGCACACAACAGGACGAACGCCGGTGCGAGAAACCACAGGTAGCGCGGCTGATAAACCGGCAGCGAGTCATCAGCTTCCTCGCGCACCGGCTTGTCGGCGACCCAATCGAGGTACAGTCGCCCCAACGCCAGCGGCCGCGTTTGCATCGCCACATAGGTGCCGTGGGAAGTTAAAGCGATCGCGCGCAACGGCTGCTCCATCAGGCGCGTATGCACCGGCTTGCCATCGGCGTCGATCTGCACCTCGCGATTGATGACGAGCTTCCCCTCGTCTTCGTCGGGGTTCGGATTGCCGACGCCGACCGTGTACACGGGAACGCCGGCATCGCGCGCCGCGGCGGCTCCTTTTTCCCATTCGCCGTCGCGGGCCGGGTCGTCGCCGTCGGAAAGCAGTAGGATCTCGCAGCCGCCGGGATAGCGCGAATCACACGCCGCCAGCGCCTCGTAAAGGCCGGCGCCGATGCGTGTCCCCGACGCCTCCTGCGGACCGGGCGCGAGGTCGGGATCGAACGGCAGCGCCTCCACGTCCTTCTCCGATCCAAGCGCGTCGCGGAAGTGATCGTAGTCGTGTGTCAGCGGACAGAGAAGGCGCGCCTTGCCGGCGAACACGACCAGGGCGAGGCGATGGCCGCCGCGTTTTTGTAGCTCGCCGCACAGATCGATCAAGGCAATCCGGGCGCGGCGGAGCCGGCTCGGGTTCTCGGCGAGCATACTACGGCTCGCATCGAGGACGACGATCAAGTCGCGGCCTGAAACGGCCTGGTCCCACTCTTTGCCCCACTGCGGCCCGGCGGCGCCCGCGGCGAGCAGCAACATGCCGAGCAGCCAGCACAGGCCGCGCAGCTTTCTCGGCCGGCGGCGCACGGCGAGGAGCGGCCCCAGCGTCGCCGCGTTGCCGAGTTGCGCCAGTGCGCGCTGCCGGCGCCGCCGCGCCCACAGCGCAAGCACTGCCAGGCACAGCAGCAGCGCCGGCAGCATCAGGAACAGCGGGTTGGCGAACAGGTGTCGCATCAGCACCCCTTGCTAGGACGTAGTTTCAGAACCTCGTACCGCCGGCATTCTTGCCGGCTCGTGCCGACAGGAATGTCGGCGGTACGAGGTTCTGAAACCACGTATTAGCCGCAAGCGGCCCTTTTACGGTAGTTTCCGCCACACCGTCATTTCCAGGATCGACGCAACCACCAGCAGCACGAACGCCGTGCCGCCGAGCCACGGATACGCCTCATGATAACGGCGATACCGGTAGCTCGTGATGTCGCTCTTCTCTAGCCGATCGATGGACTGGTAGGCGGCGACCAGGCCGCGGGCATCTCCGGCCGGGAAATAGTGGCCGCCGGTCGTCGACGCCAGATCTTTCTGCATCTCGATGGCCTCGCGCCGCTCGGTCGTTACCATGTCGGGACGGCGGTCGGCATCGATGCAGTAGATCGGCACCTGCATCTGGGCGGCGATTTGGGCTACCTGTTCGGGCTTGTAGCCGGAGCGCGTGTTGCTCTGGCCGCGCGTGTAATCGCCGTCGCTGAGCAGGACGATCACCTTGCGCCGCGCCGGTGTGTTCTTCAAACGGACCAGGGCCACTACCAGGGCATCGCTGAGGTTCGTGTCCGCTTCTCCAGCGATGGCGACGGGGTGTTGCCGCTCCAGCAATTTCAGCACGACGGAGTGGGACAAGGTCGGCGGACAGACGGCCTCGGGACGAGTGGCGAAGGCGACGACGCCGATGAGGTCCGTCGGCCGGCCGTCGAAGTGGGAGCCGCCGTCGCCGGGGCCGCCCTGGACGAACAGCTTGAACGCGCGCCGGGCCGCTTCGATGCGAGCGATGTCCTCACCGTCCCAGTTGAAATCTTCCTCTGCCATGCTGCCGCTGACGTCCAGGACCATCATGACGGCGACGCCTTCGGTTTCGATGCGCGTTCGGAGATCGGGCCAGCGTGGACCGGCCAGGGCGACGGCCAGGAGGAGGAGGGCCAGCGCCGCGCAGGACGGTTCCACCCCAGCGCGCGAACTTCGCTCGGCCGGAGGGTAGTGCGACAAGATAATCGGCGACAGGGTGTCGCAACGCAGGGCGACGCTGCCGCAGCCACCACCAGACCAGCGGCGGCACGGCGAGGCAGAGCCACAGGAAACCGGGGTTGGCGAAGTGAAACCTCATGGAGTGCCAGCGCGGACGGAGAACGATCGTCGGATCAGGAGCGACTGCGAGGTTTGAGGGCAAAGCGCGTGCCGTAAACTGATCCGTGGAAGGGTCGGCCCGCGAGCCCGCAGCGCCAAGCAAGGACGAGCGGCTCGTCCTTGCTGGCGCTGCGGGCTCGCGGGATCGACTGGCTACTCGCTGACCACTCCCGGTCATTTCTTCACCGTCAACGGCACTGGCCCCGCATTGATACTGAAGTCGCGGCCGTTGTGTTTCGCCTTGCCGGTGACCGTGATCGGGAACGATCCGACCGCGGCGTTGGCCGCCAGGGTCAGGGTCAGCTTCGCCTCGTTCGTGTTCGCAGGGATCGGCTTCGCCAGCGCCGTCACGTTCGCCGGGAGGCCGGCCAGGGTCAGCGCCACCTCGCCGTTGAAGCCGGCCGTCCGGGTCACCGTCACCGTCAGCATCGTCGGCTTGCCGGGCGCTGCGGCCGCTTCGTCGAACTTCGCGGCCAGGCTGAACGGTGGCGCTCGGTGACCGCCAGGCCGACTGCCGTGAACGTCTGGTGCGGCGGGATCGGCAGGCCGGCCAGGCTCAGACTGACCGGTGCCCGCACGCTCGCCGTCGCCACGAATTCCTTGCCGTTGATCGGAGCCTTGCCTTTCACCATGAACTGGTTCGGGCCAGGCGTCACGGTGCCGGCGGCCTTCACCACCAGCTGCACCGGCTGGTTCGCCGGCGGCTGGCCCATCGCCACTTTCAGTTCGGCGGTCAGCCCCGGCAGGCCGTCCACGAACAGGTCGATCGGCCCGGTGTAGTCGCGGCGCGTCACCACCACCGGAATCGTGACCGAGCCATCCGGGGCCACGTCAAAACGATCGAGCTGCAGCGCCAGGTCGAAGCCCGGCTGGTAGGGGACGATCGTCACCCGGTACGACTCCGTAGGGCCATAGTTGTACAGCAGATGTTCGACCGAGAGAGCGAAATCGCCGTCGGCCGTTGCGGTGTAGTCGATGCGGGGCGCGGCGGCGGGGTTCGTCGCCAGCAGCTGGGTGCCCTTGTCGTCGCGGAGCACCATGTAGACCTCGGCCGGCGAACCGAGCTCAGCGGTCTGAGCGTCGAGGAGAACCCTTTGGCCCTTTTTGAGAGCGAAAATGTAGTAATCGATGTCGCCCTTCTCCTGGAAGCGTCCGGTCACGGCGCCGGGCACCGGCACGCGATTCGCCTTCGCCAACTCGTTGTTCGGCTCCTGCTCCAGCGTCTCCTCCAGGTCCGAAATGGCCAACAGTACCGGCCAGCCGTACAGGCCGTTCGCCCCCTTCGGGCTGACATAGATTCCGTCAGTCCCGGTGGCCGGCACCGTTACCTCCACGGGGGCCACGCCCTCAACGTTGGAACCGGCGAACTGCACACTCACCTTGCTGCCGCGCTTCGCTCCCATCGGCAACGGCGACGTAGCACAGGGGAAATCGCCGATGCGCAGGCGATAGCCGAAGTCCTCACCGCCGCGGTAACTGACATCGCGGACCTCGACGAGGTAATCGCCGGCGTCCTTGAAGACGTAGGTGAGACGCGGATCGGTTTGCAGCCCGGGAGCGTCGTTGCTGTGGCCGCCGGGCATTTCGCGGCCCGTTTTGGCATCGAAAAGCGTCAGCTGCGGATCGAAGGCGCTGCCGAGACGCCGGCCGAGGACCTCGAAGCTGAGACGCAGGCCGGCGGTTGCTTTGATGGCGTAGTAATCGCTGGCTTCGGCGGTGGCGCGGCCGACGACGACGACCGGAGCCGTCACGGCCTGGGCGGCCGCCTTGGTCCGATTGCTGTTGTTCGACAGCACCTGCGGCAGGTCGTCGATGCAGAACAGGCGGACGTTGGACATGCCGCGCGCCGTCGCCAGCCGCAGGGTGTGCAGACCCATCGGGGCGTCTTTCGGCACCTCTATCTTGACGACGAGCTTGGTCGCGTCCTTGCCGTTGTTGCCCTCGGTCGGAATGGTGACCTTGGCGGGAAAGCTGGTCGAGACACCGATCGGCTCGTTCAGGTTGGTGCCGGTGATGGTGAGATCGAGCGTGGTGCCGCGCTGCATCCCATAGGGTGCGACCGACTTGAGTAAGGGGGCGTTCGGCTTGGGTTGTGCGGCCGGCGGTTGCTTCTGAGCGTGAGCGGGACCGCTCTCCGCCAGGGCGATGATGAAGGTGGTCAGCACGGCCAGGCCGAGGAAGGAACGGCGGGAAGCGTTCATGGGAGCAGTCTCGTAAGGCGGGACGCGGGCGGTGGGTAGGTCGATAAAATGATGATACCCCGACGGCGGGGTCGTGGAAAGGCAATGTCGTTTAGCCGCGAGCTTTTGCGAGCGCTGATGCATCAGCGCTCGCAAAAGCTCGCGGCTAAACGAAGTCGATCGGGGGTCACTTCGGCGGGGCAGGCGCCGGGGCGGGGGGCGGCGGATTGCCGGGATCGACCTGCTTGACGCCGGCGACAGGCGGTCGGGCCTGCGGCATGGGCGGCTTCTTGTCTTTGTACTCGTCGTAGTCCAGATACAGGAAAACCGCTCCGGCGATCTGGGCTATCAGGGCGAGCGCCAACATGCCGACGTAGGCATCCGATTTCGTCGTGGGCGCGGACGGTGTCTTGTCCCGCGATCGTCCGCCCAGCTTGGCCATGACTCATCCCCTCTTAGATTTCCCGGCAGTTATTCCGTTTAGCCGCGGTTCGCAGAACCGCGGTTCTGCGAACCGCGGCTAAACGTTTGCAATCGATTCTCAGTTCCGCACCAGTTTACTCGCCACGTCGTCGCCGCGCTGCAGCGGTGAGGTCGATTTGCCCACCACCTGGCCGACCGAGCGCGTTGGCTCGACGCGGATCAGTCGAATCATGCCCAGCGACAGCGGTTTCGGCGACAGGCGGAACGCGTCCAGCGTGTGCCCCACGACGAGGCCAGCGTCGCTGCCGATGCTGATTTCCACCAGGTCGTCGCTCACGGCCAGCACCTTGCCATCGACGGCGAAGGGCGGTGGATTGCGGGTATTCGTCGTCAGAGTCGTCACGCCGGCGGTCCCCGTATTGCCGGTGAGCAGAGCCTTCTTCGTCTTGGTTAGCTCGATCGCCAACTCCTGCCCGCGCGTCACCAGATCCTTGTTCGTTTCCAGCAGGGCGCCCGCCTGGATCTCGGCCTTGACCTTTTCCTCGCGGGCCTTGTTGGCCGCGACCTGCAGTATGGTGTTGGCCTCGTTCGCCTTCTTCAGCTGTTCTTTCACCTCGACCTTGTCTTTCAGGTTCTGCTCCGATTCGAGTTGGTGCGCCTTGACGATGGCATCGTATTCGTCGTTCTTCTTTTTCTCGACCAGGAGGCTTTTGTTCAGGCCATCAACTTGGGCTTCCAGACTCAGGATCTTCTTCTCGCGAGTTTCGGCCTCGGTCCTGACTTTGTCGGCAGCGACGGTGCTGGGGTCGGCATCTTTCACGTTGCCGGATGCTTTTTTCAAGTCCCCGGTGATAGTGCTATCCCGCTTGTCACTCTGCTCGGCCTTTTCTTTCCAACCCTTTGCGTCGGCTTGTGCCAACTCGGCTTCCGCTCGCCATTTCTTGTAGGCGTTGGCGTAGTTGACGCGGGAAATGTAGAGGAAGATCAGCAGCGCACCGAGGGCCAGGCTGAAGAGGAGGACGAGAACTGTCAGTATCTTGCCGAGCGTGGTCATTGAACCATCCCCCTGTCCCCTGTGCGGCTCGGTTCCCCAACACGTGCCGCACGCTCTTCCTTCACCCCTGGAGAGCGGGGAGGCGTTATGCCGACGACCCCGCGTCCTGTCAACTCCAGAAATCGGTTGCCGCACGCGGCACTCGACCTCAATCCCCCGCCACACCTAGTTTACGGCGTACCTCGTTCCGTCTCTCCTCCAACTCCGCGACACGGGCCTGCAACTCTTTCTCGCGCTGGACGGCAAACTCGGAGGACGCGGCGGTGTTCACCTGTAGCGGCATTACCTGCTCGTACTCCGCGACCAAGGCCTCGCGTTTCGCCCTCTCCTCCATCAGCCGGGTGTGCAACCCCTTGGGGCCGAGCATCCGGGTGATGGTTTCGACATTGTTCTCGACTTCCTTCCGGTGGCGCGTCCGGGCGGGGAGCAGTCCGTCTTTCATCTTGGCTTCGTCACCGTCGAACAGTTCCTTCTCCTCGTCATCGTACACGTTGCGGGCAGTCAATGGATGCGGAAGGTTCATGATCTTCCGAGTGACGGTGCGTTCCTCGGCCGGGATCATTTTGAGGCGGAGGACATTATCGTCTGGGTTGGGTGGAGGAGCGAGGACCGGCCGGCCGTTTACCAGGTCGATCTTGCTCAGTCCTTTCGGTTCCTTCGGGTTGGGATCTTTCTCAAGCAAAGCCAGTTGGGCTTCGTACCACTGACGGGTCACGCGCCGCTGTTTTTCCAGCGTCTCCAGGTTGTTCCGGGCCAGGCGCCAGTCGCGCTCGCTCTCCGGCATCGGTAGCCAGGCCGCCTTCACGTTCTTGGACCGTTTGACGAGTTCGCCCTCCGGAGTCATCCCCCCGCCCTCTTTGGGCTTGGCGGGATTATCCGTCCAGTCGATCCGGTGGACGTAGCCGTTCATAGCCCAGATCATCAGCATGAGGCTGAACATCAGGTTGACGAACACCAGGATCTTGCCGAACTTCGCCATGCTGCCCTCGTCGCAAATGATCCACGCAACAATATCGTGCTCAATTTCTGTAGGACGGATTTGCAATCCGTCCGGCACGCACGAACGGATTGCAAATCCGTCCTACAGAAAAATGTTGCGCGAGCCATGAGGCCGCGAAACGCAAGCCATTACAGCGCAATCACGGCGCCACCGGCTTCTTCCTCTTCTTGTCCTTGTCGGCCTTTTCCTTTTCCGCCAGCTTCGCTTCCCAGTACTGGACTTCGTACTCCAGGTCCGTGATCCGCAGCAGATTCTTCTCGTTGTTGCGGATCGCGTCGCGGATTCTGATGCGCACCTTGTTCAGCTCGTCGGTGAGTGTTTGCAGTTGCGTCATCCGCGCCGCGGTTTCGTCGCGCGATTTCTTCAGGTCCGTGACGTATTCGGTCACTCGAACAATTTCAGCTTTGGCCCGATCCGCCTGCTCCGCGGCCTGCTTCTTGATCTCGTCCAGACGGAGCGTGAGCGATTCGATCTCGTTGGCACGATCTTCGAGGGACCGGATCGTGCGATCGTGACGGTCGTAGAAGTCGGTCCGTTCTTCGGCGATGCGGGCGTTCAAGTCGCCGATGACATCTTGGAGTGCTAAAGTCTGCTCGTTGACAGCCTTCACGGCCGATTGAACGCCGACGACCGCGATGAAACGCTTGTAGGCTGGCAGGTCCACCATTGTGCCCTTTTCGTCTTGCCCCTGCCACGTCTTGGTATCGTTGCTCTCCAGAACCTCGATGGCGCCCAGGAGAACGCGGGCAATGGCGTCCCGGTGATGATCGCGCATCAGACGGATCGTCTCGGCCGGGAGATCCTTCTGATTTGGATTTGTGAGGGCATCCGCGTAGACCTTTTCGAAGCGATCCGTGAAATCCTTGTTGACCTCTTCGAGCGTTTCGGTCACGACTTCTTCGACGAACTCCGGGACCTTCTTCTTTTCGTTATCCGTGCGGATCGTCTGGAGAAAAACGACTGCAGCTTTGTCACGCGGGTTGGGCTGCAGTTTAGCGGCGTCTTCGGCCTTCTTCAGAGCCTCTTCCGCAGCCTCCAAGGCCTTTTCCAGATCGGCAGCTTTCTTTTCCTTCACGACGCGGACTTCGGCGACCGCCTCGGCCTTGGCTTCGGCTCGGGCAACAAAGGCGTCCACTCGCGCCTTGTCCCGCACGGCTTTGGCATCGTCCACTGCCTTTGTGATCATCTCCACGTCCTCCGCGGCCTTCTTCGCCACGGCGGCGGCCTTCTGAAACGTCGCGCCGGAGCGCGGCAGCTTGTTGAGAAATGCCTCGGCGAGCTTCCATTTGTCCTCACCGGGCAGGTCCATCAATGCCTGCTGAAACGCCTTCTCGAAGGCGAGGTTATTCGGGTCGAAGCGCACCGCCGCGACGGCGATGGGGAAGGCGTCGGCGAGCGTCTTCTTGAATGCCTCAAACGAGGCGTCCTCTTCGAGCTGGGCCTTCATGCTTAGGTAGAATTCTCGATCGACGTAGATTTCCGGATGGCCGCTCCGACCGGCCAGGGGCATCAGGATGCGCCGAGCAGCAGGTTCTTCTTGCGCAAATCACCTGCCGCCTCGATCTGTTGTTTCAGGAGATCGTGGACGCGTTCGACCTCGGCGACCTGCGTCGGCATCTTCGGGGGGTTCGCCGGGAACAATTCCTTCAGGGTCTTGTCGTCCTGCCATCGACTCTCATCGGCGCCGAACTTGTCGATGAGAGGCACGCCGGCCTTATCTTTGTCGTCGGCGTCGATCGGCAGACCCCCATGCGTACCGGTGCCCGGGTTATCGGCGAGGAGATCGGCCCGGAAATTGACGTATTCCCAACTCTTGCGCTTGGCGTAGTCCATGCTCGCCAGGGCCATGAAGCCGCCGACGCCAAGAATGTTCAGGAAGGCGAGGATCTTACCGAGTACCGACATGAGAAGGATCCCCGGGTGCGGGCCAAAATGGGCAAGATGGGTACGAAGAATCCACTCGTAGTAATTGTGAACGATCCGTCGGCGGAATGCCAGAGAAAAAAAAGGAGAAAACGCGGATGGGATTCTTCAGCGGACGACCGCTGCCCGCAAGGTCGCTGTCCTCGGTACGATCGAGCGCCGTATCAATCCGTGCCGATTCGTCATTTTTATCATGCCGTCCTCCCGGAGGCGAGCTACAATGATAACGACTCGTCGTGAACAGGAAATAACGCGTTGACTCGCCGGGCCGGGTAGGATAACCCGATCTGCCGCACGCATCTCGTTTGCGGAGACCTCGGCGATGAAGCCAGAGACCAACCATTCCGCCGTGCAGACGATCGGCAATTACGATCTGTTGGAGAAAATTGCCGAAGGGGGCATGGGCGCGATCTACCGCGGCCGGCACCGGCAGACGGGGCAGATCGTCGCCGTCAAGATCATGCCGGCCCACATGGCCAACAATCCAGTGCTGCTGAAGCGTTTCGAGCAGGAGTTCCGGGCGGCCAGCCGGCTCGACCACCCCAACATCGTTCGCGCCCTCGACTACGGCGACAGCGGCAGTACGCCCTACCTGGTGATGGAGTTCGTCGAGGGCGAATCGTTGGGCAGGAAGATCGAACGCGACGGCCGGCTGCCGGAACCCGAAGCCATCCGCATCATCGCCCAGGTGGCGCAGGGGCTACACCGGGCGCACAAGCAGAATCTGGTCCACCGCGACGTGAAGCCGGACAATATCCTCATCACGTCGGCGGGCCAGGCCAAGCTGGCCGACCTGGGACTGGTCAAGGAAACCGAGGCCGACCTGAACCTGACCCGCACCGGCCGCGGTCTCGGCACACCGCACTTCATGGCCCCCGAGCAGTTCCGCAACGCCAAGGGCGCCGATATCCGCTGCGACATCTACAGCCTCGGCGCCACCCTCTACCAGATGGTGACGGGCGAGTTGCCGTTCAAATCGAACGGCCCGCTCGACGCCTGGATGAAGAAAGTGCAGAACGAGTTGACGGCGCCGCGGTTACTGGTACCGTCGCTGTCGGAGCGCCTCGACTGGGCCATCATGCGGGCCATGAGCGCCGACCCGGCCACGCGGCCAACGACCTGCCGCGAATTCGTCGAGGACCTGACCGGACACAGCACGCGCCGGGTGCCGACGACGGAGAACTCCAGCCCGCAAGAGTTGTGGTACCTGGTTTACAAGGACGAGGAAGGCACGCCGCATACAGTCAAGGGAGTCTCGACGGCGATCCGGCGTTCACTCAAGGAAGGCTTGATGGGTGACGCCAGCAACGTCCGCGCGGCGCGGAAGAAGCAGGGGCCGTTCGAGCCGCTGCGCACCTATCCGGAGTTTCGCGACCTGGTGGTGGCCGCGACACCGTTGCCCGGGGACAAAGCCCCGACGCTCGGCCCGAAGGGGGGCACTCCCATTCCCGCGGCGGTCGGTCGGGAATCGTCGTCGCTTGTGCAAAGACGGGGCTCCGACCAGACCCAACAACCGGCGCCGCACATCTTGCTACCGTCAGGGCCGACCCGCCGGGCCTCGTCCCATGAATGGGTGAAATGGCTGATACCGATCGTCGTGCTTACAGCGGCAGCGGGCGTGGTGTACTGGCTCTGGCCGTGGTTCAAAGACGGATAACACCGTGGTAGGACGGATTTGCAATCCGTCCGGGCGATGGCGGACGGATTGCAAATCCGTCCTACCACGGTGTTACCCCTCCGGTCTCCCGTTTGAACCATGCCTGGCTCTGGCGGCGGTAACCCCACTCAATCCAGTTAATGTCCCAGCAGTTCCTCGCGCTTCTCCTGCGCACTCTTCTCTCCGGCCACCTCGCTGCCCGGTGCGTGGCCCCATTCGAGCTTCGTACCGGACGGCGTCGTCAGCACCAGCTTTTCGGCGCTACCCTCAATCTCCGTCACCACCGGTTTATTGGTGCCTTCTTGAAGGAACGCCACGGTCTTCGCGGCCGCTGTCACGCGGTCGTCGCCCCAGATCGTGCCCTCCAGCGGCACCTTGACAAGCGGCGGCTCGACCAAACGCAGCACGGGTAACCCGGCCGTCGGCGCCTTGTCCGGGAGGCGGATCCCTTTTTCGTCCACCGCCCGTTTCATCCCGTTGTGGACGACCGCCAGGACCGGCCTGCGAAAACGGAGCTGAACGCGCACGCGCTGCTCCGGCAGCAGTTTGATCGCGCTGACTTCTTCGACCCACGGATGACGGATGAACGCGGCGAGCAGCTTTTTCACAAGATCGTCGGACGGGTCGAGGCGATCCGGCAGCGACGCCATGTACTGCACCTCGCCGAGGAACTCTTCACGCGACATGTCGCTCATCGGGGACGCACACTCGATGTCCTTGAAATCAATGCGATTCCGATCGCTCTGGTGTTCGCGCGAGCCGGCCTAGAACGATGACGCCGAACAGGACGCCGCCGACGGCGACGACCGGCACTGCGACCGCCAGCAGCCACGACAACGGCGAACGCGCGTCCGACTCGTTCGGCATGAGTTCCTCCGTGAGCACTGGTGAGGTCGTTTAGCCGCGAGCTTCTGCGAGCGCTGAGCCGCAGCGCTCGCAGAAGCTCGCGGCTAAACGACCTCACCACTCACCAAATCGCAATGTCGCGTTCCAGCTCGAGATTGAAGCGCTCCTGAACGCGGGTGCGCATCAGGTCGATGAGGCGCAGTACGTCGCGCGCGGTGGCGCCCGGATGGACGACGATGTAGTTGGCGTCGCGGTCGCTGACTTCGGCGCCGCCGACACGGGTGCGCGTCAAGCCGGCCTGGTCGATCAGGGCGGCGGCGCTGAGGCCGCGCGGATTCTTGAAGACGCGGCCGGCCGCCTGGAAGCTCAGCGGCACCGACGCCTTGCGCAAGATCCACGCCTTGCGCATGCGCTTGACGATGGCGTCCGGCGTGTCCGTTTCCAGGCCGAACTCGACCGCCAGCAAGACGGGATCGTCGAGATTGCTGGCCCGGTCGGCAAAGTGCAGTTCGTCGCGCTCGCGCACCTGCATGTTACCGTTGGCGTCGAGAACCTCGACGGAGTGGACGAACTGGCCGATGTCGCCGACCCGGTCGCCGGCGTTGGTGCGCAGGCGCCGCCGACCGTTCCAGGGATGCCGACCAGCGTTTCCAGCCCGGCGAGGCCGTGGCGGGCCGATTCGGAGATCAGCGCCGACACCGCAGCTCCGGTACCGGCCCGGACACGCTTGCCCTCGACGCGGAGGAACGTGAACTCCGGCTCGACCAAACGCAGGACGACGCCGGCGACTCCCTCGTCGTGGATGAGGATGTTGCAGCCGGTGCCGAGGACGCGCATGGGAATGCGCTCGAGAAAGCAGCGGCGCACGACGGCTGCCAGCTGGTCGCGGGTGCGCGGCTGCACGAGAAACTCGGCCGGTCCGCCCACCTTGAGGAAGGTGAAGGGAGCCAGCGACTCGCGGCGTCTCGTGATGTCGGCGAATTCCTCGGCAAAGCCGGCCATGCCAATCCTCCCGGCGGCTGCAAGACAGGATGCGGTCATCATAGACCGGAAGCGCGAGCCGGCAAAGGGGAGACAGGGATCATTCTGTCTCCTCTCCCCTGTACTCAGGGGAGAGGGGTCGGGGGTGAGGGGTGAAAGCCAGAACACAGCCTCGTCGCTCAGCCCGACCCTTCTCCCCTGAGTACAGCGGAGAAGGGAGGACGAACTCGCGCAAATTATGCCGAATACTGCGTTCTTTCCTTAGTAAGCCCGCAAAGTCGCGGACTTCGAGAAACCGGAAGGAGAATGCACCATGTTCCGCAAGTTGTTCCTGTCTGCCGTCGTGGCCGTGGGCTGTGTGACGCCGTTCATCGCCGCCCCGAAGGTCGAGGCCGCACATTTCCATCGCCACCACACTCGTTACGGCCACCACCATCATTACCGCGTCTACTATCGCGCGAATGGCAACGGGCCGTGGGTCTGTTATGGCCGCTACGATGACTGTGGCGCCGCCAACCATGCGTTGTTCCATCTGCGCCAGCGCGGGTGTGAGGGATACGTCCGATGATTGTTTAGCCGCGCGCGTTCCGCGAGCGCTGGACAAAGCGCTCGCGGAACGCGCGCGGCTAAACGACCGCTGGCGGACGCACGCACGGCCCGGTATCATTTCCACATGCTTCACGCCGTCGCCAATTGCTCGCTCACCGGGCCATCTCCATGACGACCGACACGCCGGACCTCGGTGATGCGCTGCGTATCGTTCGCCGCTCCGTCCGCCTGCCGTCCGGAGAGTGCGTCCCGGCCTGCCGCCTTGAAGACCTGGGCGACGCCTCGTTCCGCGCCGACCACAATCTGCGCTACGCCTACGTCGCCGGCGCCATGGCCAACGGCATCGGGTCCGCCAAGATCGTCGAGGCCATGAGCCGCGCGGGCATGATCGGCTTCTTCGGCGCCGCCGGCCTGTCGCCGGAGCGCGTCGCGGCGGCCATCGACCGCATCAAGCGAAACCTGGGCGACGGACCGTTCGGCTTCAACCTCATCCATAGCCCCAATGAGCCGGACCTCGAAGCGACCCTCGTCGATCTCTATCTGCGCCACGGGGTTCGTCTCGTCGAGGCGTCGGCGTACCTCGATCTGACGCTGCCGGTCGTCCGCTACCGTCTGTCCGGCATCCACACGGACCCCGCGGGCCGCATTGTTGCGCCGAATCGAATCGTGGCCAAGGTGTCGCGCGTCGAGGTGGCGTCGAAGTTCTTCGCACCCCCGCCGGACCGTTTTGTGCAAGAGTTGCTCCGCCGCGGTGAGCTGACAGCGGAACAGGGCGCCTTGCCGCGCATCCCGATGGCCCAGGACCTCACCGCTGAGGCCGATTCCGGCGGCCACACGGACAATCGGCCCGCGATCACGCTGCTGCCGACGATGCTCGCCCTGCGCGACCGGATGCAGGCACAGCACTCCTACGATTGGCCGTTGCGCGTCGGGGCGGCCGGCGGCATCGCCACACCGGCATCAGCCGCAGCGGCGTTCGTCATGGGGGCGGCCTATGTCGTGACGGGGACGATCAACCAGGCCTGCGTCGAATCGGGCAGTTCCGACGCGGTGCGCGAGATGCTGGCCCAGGCCGAACAGGCCGACGTGGCGATGGCCCCGGCGGCCGACATGTTCGAGATGGGCGTGAAGGTGCAGGTGCTGAAGCGCGGCACCATGTTTGCCATGCGGGCGGCGAAGCTGTATGAACTCTATCGTACCTGCTCCGGCCTCGCCGACTTGCCCGCCGCCGAGCGCGCCGGCCTGGAAAAAAACCTGTTCCGCGCCCCGCTGGAGGGGATATGGGCTCAAACGCGGACATACTTCCTCAGCCGCGACCCGGCGCAAGTGGATCGGGCCGAACGCGATCCGAAGCACAAGTTGGCGCTGGTGTTCCGCTGGTATCTCGGCCAGTCGTCGCGCTGGGCGAATGCAGGAGAGCCGTCGCGCAAGCTCGATTACCAGGTGTGGTGCGGCCCGGCGATGGGGGCCTTCAACGAGTGGACGCGCGGCACCTTCCTGGAGCAGCCGCGTAATCGCCGCGTAGTGACGGCGGCGATGAACATCCTTTACGGAGCGGCGGTTCTGCTACGATTAAATGTGCTGCGCTGCCAGGGCGCGACGGTGCCGCCACGGTGGGCGCAGGTGCCGCCGCGGACGATCGAGGAAATTCAAAACCTCGTTTAGCCGCGAGCTTCTGCGAGCGCACCACAAAGCGCTCGCAAAAGCTCGCGGCTAAACGGCGCTATCGGACGAGGATCGACGTTTGACCCCGAATGCTCCCTCTGTCGCAGAACCGCTCGCCATCATCGGCATCGGCTGCTTGTTCCCGCGCGCCGGCAATTTCCACGCCTTCTGGGCCAACATTCGCAACCGCGTCGATGCCGTCACGCCGATTCCGGCCACCCACTGGCGGCCTGAAGACTACCTGGACAACGATCCGAAATCTCCCGATCGCGTCTATGTCGCCCGCGGTGCTTTCCTCGAACCGGTCCCCTTTCCACCGACCGAGTTCGGCATCGCGCCGAACAATCTCGAAGCGATCGACACGTCGCAGCTCCTCGGCCTGATGGTCGCCAAAGCGGCACTGGACGACGCGGGCTATGAGTCCAGCAGTCTCAATCGCAATCGCATCGGCTGCATCCTCGGCGTGACCGGCACACTGGAACTGGTCATCCCGCTGGGGGCGCGGTTGGGCCATCCGATCTGGCGGCGGGCGCTGGCCGAGGCGGGCGTGCCGAAGGAGACGGCCGACGACGTGGTGCGCCGCATCGGCGACAACTACGTCGGCTGGCAGGAGAACTCCTTTCCGGGTCTGCTCGGCAACGTCGTCGCCGGCCGGATTGCGAACCGTCTCGACCTCGGCGGCACCAACTGCGTCGTCGATGCGGCCTGTGCCAGCTCGCTCAGCGCCATCCACCTCGCCGCGCTGGAATTGCAAAGCGGACGGGCCGACCTGGTGCTGACCGGCGGCGTGGACACGTTCAACGATATTTTCATGTACATGTGCTTCAGCAAGACGCCGGCGCTATCACCGACTGGAGACGCCCGACCGTTTGACCGCGATGGCGACGGCACCATTCTCGGCGAAGGGCTGGGCATGGTCGTGCTGAAGCGACTGAGTGATGCTCGCCGCGACGGCGACCGCATTTACGCGGTGCTGAAGGGTGTCGGCACATCGAGCGACGGCAAGGGCAATGCGGTTTATGCCCCGAAAGCCGCCGGTCAGATCGAGGCGCTGCGTTCCGCGTACCGAGCAGCCGGGATCGCGCCGGACACCATCGAACTGGTTGAAGCCCACGGCACCGGGACGCGCGTCGGCGATGCGGCGGAGGTGGAAGCGCTGACGGCGGTTTTCTCGGACACTCCGCACTCCACACTCCGCACTCCGCACTCGGAGCCCTGGTGCGCCCTCGGATCGATCAAATCGCAGATTGGCCACACGAAGGCGGCCGCCGGAGCCGCGGGTCTCATCAAAGCGGTAGCGGCGCTCTATCACAAGGTGCTGCCGCCGACGCTCAAGGTGCGTCAGCCGTTGGAGGCACTGGAGCCGAGCCGTTCGCCATTCTACGTCAACACGGAGAAACGACCGTGGCTGCCTTCCGCGGCCCATCCGCGCCGCGCAGTGGTCAGTGCCTTCGGCTTCGGCGGCAGTAACTTTCACTGCGTTCTGGAAGAAGCGGATCCGCGAAAGACGGATATCGACTGGGACGCCGACGTGCAGCTTCTCGCCTTCGCCGCCGACACGGTCGAGGCGCTGGAAGCCGAACTGGCGAAGTGGCCCGCCGATCTGGACTGGGACGAGTTGGCGGTGCGTGCCGCCCGGTCGAGACAGCAGAAACGGGCGAATGCGGTGCATCGGCTATTCATCGCGGTTCAACGCGGCCGTGGCGATCTCGGCCGGCTGCTCGAATCGGCTCGCATTCTTATCCGCAGCTCCAAAGAATCAACGTCGCCGCGAAGCCCCGGCGGCGTGTTCTACGGCCGCGGGGAATCCACGGGAAAACTGGCGATCCTCTTCCCCGGCCAGGGCGCTCAGTACGTCGGGATGCTGCGCGATCTGGCGTGTGCGTTCCCCGCGTTCTTCGACACGTTGGTGGAGAGCGATGCCGCGTTCGCCTCCCATCACCAGCCCGCAGCGCAAGCAAGGGAAGAACCCTTGCTTGCGCTGCGGGCTTGTCGATTGAGCGACTTCCTCTACCCCGTCCCGGTCTTCGACGACGCGACGCGGCGCACCCAAGAAGATTCGTTGCGTGATACTCGCATCGCTCAGCCGGCCCTCGGCGCCGTCGGCCTCGGCGCCTGGCGCGTGCTGGAGTCGTTCGGCGTGCGCGGCGACTTCTTCGCCGGCCATAGTCACGGCGAGTTGACGGCCCTGTGCGCCGCCGGCCGCCTCGACTCCGCCGATTTCTTCGCCCTGTCCTGCCTGCGCGGCCGGTTGATGGCGGAGGGCAAGGGCGGCGCGATGCTGGCCGTCCAAGCGCCGCTCGACGCCATCCGCACCGTTCTCGCTGACGAACGCCTCGACTTGACGCTCGCCAACAAGAACGCGCCGCAGCAATCCGTCCTTTCGGGTCCCGACGCCGAGATCGAGCGCGCCGCCGCTGCGTTCCGCGCCCGCCAGCTGCGGGCGACGCGCCTCACCGTCTCTGCCGCGTTTCACAGCCCCGCCGTTGCCGACGCGGTACGTCCCCTGCGCGAAGCTCTCGAACGAGTGCCCTATCGATCCGGTGCGACCGTCTTCGCAAACAGCACCGCCGGAACGTATCCTGACGACGTCTCGGCCGCCCGCGATCTACTCGCCAACCAGCTGGCTCGACCGGTCGAGTTCGTCGGCGAGATCGAGTCGATGTACGCGGCCGGCGCCCGTGCCTTCCTTGAAGTCGGCCCAGGTGGTCGTCTGACCGGTCTCGTCGGCCAGATCCTGCAAGGTCGGCCGCACGATGTTTTGGCCCTCGACGCCGCTTCCGGCCAGCGCCCCGGCTTCGTCGACCTGGCGTGCGTCCTCGGCTGGTTGGCGTCGCTCGGCCATGACCTCGACCTGTCCGGCTGGGGCGGTGCGACGGCGACGATCGAGAAGAACAAACCGAGTCTCGTCGTTCCCATTTGCGGCGCGAATTATGTCAAACCGAGAGTAGGTGCCGCGAGTCGAGCGGCACCTACTGCCCCGCACGGCTCGCGGGGCGTACAACAAACTCCTGCTGAGCCTTCCCCGTCAACCAACGGAGTCGTGACGCCGACCATGAACGGGTCCAGATCAGAGCGCGACCTTGATGCGCCTGCCCCCCGCCACACCCCGGCCGATCCCTCGGCCCTGACGCAAGCGCTGCAAGTCACGCGTGAGAGCCTCGCCAGCCTGCAACGGATGCAGGAACAGGCCGCGCAGCTGCACCGCCAGTTCCTCGAAGGTCAGGAGACTGCCCAGCGGACGGTACATCTGCTGGTCGAGCAGCAACAGCGGTTGTTGCAGGTATCGCTCGGCCTCGTTCCCTCGGCACCGTTGCCAGCGCCTGTTCCGGTTCCTCCGCCGCCGCTGCCCGTTGCCGTCGCGCCGCCGGTCGTCGCTCCCATTGCCGTTTCTCCTCCTCCGCCGCCCGCTGCTTCAAGAAAAGCCGATTTGCCCGCGCCGTCGAAGACCGCCGAGGTCGAGGCGGTGCTGCTGGCGGTGGTGTCGGAGAAGACGGGTTATCCGGCCGAGATGCTAGAGCCGGGCATGGCACTAGACGCCGACCTGGGCATCGACTCCATCAAGCGCGTCGAAATCCTGTCGGCCTTGCAGGAGCGTTTGCCCGAAGCGCCGCCGATCCGCTCGGAACATCTCGGCACGCTGCACACGCTTGGCGACATCGCTGCATTTCTCGCCGGAGACGCAACACCACAGCACGAGCTGCGACGATCAGGGAGCGATGCTGGCGCGGTCCCGAACGGTCGCGGCCCGTCACAAATTGAAGCGATACTGCTAGGAGTAGTGTCCGAGAAGACGGGCTACCCAGCCGAGATGCTGGAGCCGGGCATGGCCCTGGACGCCGACCTGGGCATCGATTCCATCAAGCGCGTTGAGATTCTGTCGGCCTTGCAGGAACGTTTGCCGGAGGCGCCGCCGATCCGCTCGGAGCATCTCGGCACGCTGCACACGCTGCGCGACATCATCGCCTTTCTGACCAACGGCGCGACCGCGCCTGGTAAGTCGTTCGACCCGAGCGGGACCGGCTCTCAAGTGCCTCTCGGCTCTGGGCACTTGCTGGAACGAAGCGTTCTGCGTGCCTCTCCTCTGGACCCGTCGAGTCCTCGTGACCGGAGGTCACTTCGACCCGGCCACGAAATCTGGCTGACGAATGATGACGCCGTACTCGCCCCGCTGGTTGAGGAGCAACTCCGCCAATGCGGTTACCGCGCGTGTCTGCTGTCTTTCGCAGAGATTGCGGAGCGCGATTGTCCCGAAGCGCTCGCCGGCCTCATCTTGCTCGCCCCTCTTGTAACCACGGACGAACACCTGCGAAACGCGCTGCGCGACGTCCGGCGGACAGCGTCGGCTCTGCGCCGCACCGGGCGTGACGGCGGGGCCGTGTTGCTGACTGTGTCTCGCCTCGACGGTGCCTTCGGCCTGGCGAGACTCGATCCGAACCGCGAACCGATCGACGGCGGGCTGGCGGGATTGGCGAAGACGGCAGCGCACGAATGGCCCGAGGTCGGTTGCAAGGCGCTCGACCTGGACCCGCATCTCGCGCCGGAATCGGCTGCCGCGGCGATCGTTGAGGAGATGATGCTCGCCGGGCCGGTGGAGGTTGGAATCGCCCAATCCGGGCGCTGTACGCTGGAACGTGTTCCCTGTCCGCTGCCTTCCGCAAGCGTCGAACCGTTTCGTCCTGGCGAAGTGATTGTGGTCACCGGCGGCGCGCGGTGTCACGGCCGAGGCGGCCCTGGCGCTGGCCCATTCCTTCAAGCCGACATTGGTGCTGATCGGCCGCAGTCCTGAACCCGGTGCGGAACCCGACTGGCTCGCCCGGTTGACAAACGAAACGGACGTCAAACGCGAGACTGCACGCCCGCGCCAACGGCACTTCGACCCCACGCCTCCTCGGCGAGCAGTTCCGGCAACTCATGGCGGAGCGCGAGGTGCGCCACAATCTCGCCCGGATTGCCACGGCCGGGGCGAAAGTCGTCTATCGGGCCGTCGATGTGCGCAACGCCGAAGCGGTTGCCGCCGTGCTGAGAGACGTCCGGCGCGATTTTGGGCCGGTTCGCGGTCTGGTTCACGGCGCCGGTGTCTTGGCCGACGCCCGGATCGAGGACAAGACCGACGATCAGTTCGATCGCGTGTACTGCACCAAGGTCGATGGCCTACGCTGCACTGCTGGCCGCGGTGGTTCCCGAGAACCTGCGGGCTCTCGTGCTGTTTTCGTCCTCGACGGCGCGCTTCGGCCGGACGGGGCAGGTCGATTACGCCATCGCCAACGAGGTGCTGAACAAGACGGCCCAGCAGTATGGGCGCCGCCTGCCCGATTGCCGCGTCGTCGCCGTCAACTGGGGACCGTGGGACGGCGGCATGGTCACCCCGCCGCTAAAGAAGCTCTTCGCCGAAGAGGGCGTCGGCGTCATCCCGCTGGCGGCCGGCGCGGAATACCTCGATAAATGAGATCCGAAATGGCGGTAAAGAGGCCGAAGTGATCGTTCTCGCCTCACCGATCGCCCCGGCTCGCCAGCACGACGGGAGTATCACGGGGCAGAATGAGCAGCCTGAACCGCAAACCGGACCGCTGCCCGTGGCGTTCGAGCGCGTGCTGGAAGTGGCGGAACACCCGATCCTGGAGTCGCACGTCCTTGACGGCCGGCCGGTGCTGCCGATGGCGCTGATGCTCGAATGGCTCGCTCACGCGCGCCTGCACCGGAATCCCGGTCTGAACTTTCACGGCATTGATGGTCTGCGTGTCTTGCACGGCGTCATTCTCGACGGCCCGGCGCCCACGGTGCGTGTCGCCGCCGGCAAGACGGTGAAGCGCGACGGCGTCCTCGTCGCCCCGGTCGAGATGCGTGGCACGGGTCGGAATGGCCGCGAGATCGTGTACGCCCGTGCTGAGGTCGTGCTGGCCGCCGATCTGCCACCCGCCCCACTCGCGGAGGCGCCGGCGTCTCTGGATCCCTATGCTCGCTCGGTAGTGGAGGCGTATCAGTCGCTGCTGTTCCACGGCCCGGACCTTCACGGCATCGAACGGATCGACGGCTGCGGTGGAGCCGGGATCGTCGCAGCGGTACGCACATCGCCGGCGCCGGTGGAATGGGTGAGCCGGCCGTTGCGGCAGCGCTGGCTCGCCGATCCGTTGGCACTCGATTGCGCGTTCCAGTTGATGATCCTCTGGAGTTTCGAGCGGCACGGGGCGGGCTGTCTGCCCTGTTACGCGGTTCGATACCGGCAGTTCCGTCGGGCCTTTCCGGCGGACGGGGTGCTCGTCGTTGCTCGGGTCACCCGCGACACCGAAACGCAGGTCGTGGCCGACATCGACTTCCTGGACGCTGGGGACCGGTTGGTTGCCCGGCTGGAAGGCTACGAGGCGGTGATCGATCCGAATCTGCGGCAGGCGTTTCAACGCAATCGACTCTCGACCGCAGTGGCCTCCTGAGAGTAGGGATAGCCCGCATGTCTCATGCGCCGCGCATCGCCATCGTCGGGATCGGCGGACTTTTCCCCTCCGCCGAGGGCCGTCCGACCACGCCCGACCGTCTCTGGAAACTTGTCCTCGCCCGCGCCGATACTGCCCGGAAAGTGCCGCCTGGCCGTTGGCTCCTCCCCGTCGAAGAGGTGTTCGACCCGACAGTCGGCGCCGTGGATCACGTCTACTCCAAACGCGGCTGTTATGTCGATCCGTTTCTCCTCGACCTTACTGGACTCGACGTTTGGCCGTCGCTGGTCGATGAGCTCGATCCGGTCTTTCAGATGACGTTGCACGCCGGCGCGGAGGCCTTCCGCTCGGCCATGATGAGCACGGTCGACCGAGAGAGGGTCGGCGTCGTCCTCGGCCTGCTGGCGCTACCGACGGAGAAGGCGTCGGCACTGGCGCAAGCGTATCTCGGCCGTACCTTCGCGGAAATGACAAATCGCCCTTTCACGCCATCGACCGAGGATCCGACTGCCGCGGCGCTGAACCTTTCCGTCGTCGGCCAGCCCGCCGCTTTACTGGCGAAGGCGCTCGGCCTCGGCGGCGGCAGTTACACACTCGACGCCGCCTGCGCCTCGTCGCTGTACGCACTCAAGCTCGCGATGGAGGAGTTGCGTTCCGGTCGCGCCGACGCCATGCTGGCCGGCGGCGTCTCGCGGCCGGACTGCTTGTACACACAGATGGGCTTTTCGCAGCTGCGGGCACTGTCTCCCTCCGGCCGGTGCTCGCCGTTCGACGCCCGTGCCGACGGTTTGGTGGTCGGCGAGGGGGCCGGTGTCTTCGTGCTTAAGCGACTGGACGACGCCCTGCGCGACGGCGACAAGATCCATGCCGTGATCGCAGGAGTCGGCCTGTCCAACGACGTGGGCGGAGGTCTGTTAGCGCCGAATAGCGACGGCCAGTTGCGAGCGATGCGGGCCGCCTACCACGAAGCCGGCTGGGAACCGTGTGACGTGGACCTGATCGAATGCCACGCCACGGGGACGCCGGTTGGCGACGCCGTCGAGTTCCAGAGTTTACGGAGCTTGTGGAGGACAACCGGTTGGCGGCGCGGCCAGTGCGTTCTCGGTTCGGTGAAGGCGACGGTCGGCCATCTGTTAACCGCAGCGGGAGCGGCTGGAGTGACGAAAGTGCTGGCGGCGCTGCGCGAAGACGTACTTCCGCCCACCGCGAATTTCGAGCGATCGGCGCCGGGAGTTGCTCTCGACGGCTCACCGTTCCGCGTTCTGACACGGCCCGAACCGTGGGAGCGACGCAAAGACTTGCCGCGCCGCGCCGCCGTGAGCGCCTTCGGTTTCGGCGGCATCAACGCGCATCTGCTGCTGGAGGAATACGTACCAGCCCCAGCGCCAGCGAGGGAATTCCAGAACCCTTGCTTGCGCGGCGGGCTAATGAGGAAATTGCCGTCGTCGCCCTCGACGCCCATTTCGGCCCATGGGACTCGTTGCGTGCCGTGCAGGAGCGCGTATTCGGCCAATCCCTCGCCGAACTCACGCCGCCGCGCAACTGGTGGGGCGTCGAAGCGAGCGACTGGTTCCGCCGCGAAGAACCCGGCGCCGACAAGATCGTGGGCTTCTGGATCGACGAGGTCGCCGTTTCCGCCGGCCGTTTCCGCATCCCGCCGCGTGAGCTGGAGGAGATGCTGCCGCAACAGTTATTGCTGCTCGACGTGGCGGCCAATGCGGTCGAGGCGGCCCGGTTGCCGGAAGCGGTGCGCGTGCGGACCGGGGCGTTCATCGGCTGCGGACTCGACCCGAACACGACGAATTACCATTTCCGATGGTCCGTGCCGCCCGAATTGCGCGACGCGGCCCATCCGCCGCTGACGGCCAACCGCGTCATGGGGGGACTGGCGAGCATTGCTGCCAGCCGAGTCGCCCGCGAATTTCGCTTCGGCGGCCCGAGCTTCACCCTGTCGAGCGAGGAGACTTCCGGGTTGCATGCCCTGGAGGCGGCGGCACGGTCGCTGCAACGCGGTGAGATCGACGCCGCACTTGTCGGGGCCGTCGATTTCGCCGGCGACCCTCGGATGGCGCTGACACGCTCTCGGTTACATGAATCGGAGGGTGTTCGCGGCGACGGGGCCGTGGTGTTTATCCTTAAGCGATTCGCCGATGCCGAACGCGATGGGGACACGATTTACGCTGTCCTCAAGGGGATCGGGACTGCGTCAGACGGCGGTATCGACGGACCCCCAAGCACTGGCCTCCGCCATTGTGCGCGAGAACGCGCGGCACGGGATGCGGGTCTCGATTTCGCCGCGCTGGAGCGCAACGAACCGTTCAGTGCCGTCGCTGATTTCGGGCATTGTGGTGCGGCGACGGAGCTGGCGTCGGTCCTTGCGGCGGTACTGTGTCTCGATCGGCAGATGCGGCCGTCGGGATACTGGATCCGGGACCGTGCCGACGGACCACGTCGTGCCGAGGTGTGCCAGCGCGGGTTCGACGGCAATTGCGTCTGCGTACTCCTGGAAGAGTATGCGCCATCGACATGTGTCGCACGCCCAGAACACAGCGCCGCGCTGGGCCGCCTACCGGAAGCCTTGTTCGTCGTTACGGGTGAGAGTCCTGTGGAACTGCTGGACGGGCTGACCCGATTACGGCGATTCGTGCAGGAAAACCTCGAAAAAACATTGGAAGAGGCCGCACGAGCCTGGCACTTGAGAAACGCCGAGAAGACACCGGCCGCGCTGGCGATCGCTTTCCTTGCTCGGGATAACGACGAACTCGGCCGGTTATTCGACCCAGCCCGCCACGTTGTCTCCGGAGCGGCCGAGGTGCCGGCGTCTCTGCGCGAGCGCCTGTTCTTCAACCCCGAACCACTCGGCGGCCCTGGAAGGCTCGCATTCGTCTTCCCTGGTTCGGGCAATGACTTCCTCCGTATGGGCCGCGACCTGGCCGCACACTGGCCCGCTGTGCTGCACCGACAGGACGCCGAGAATCAGCGGCTGCGAAGCCAGTATGTCGCCGATAAGTTCTGGTCGGACCAGCCCATCGTGGACCTGACGCCGCGTGAACGTATCTTCGGTCAGGTGACGGTTGCCACGCTTGTGACGGACATCCTATGTCTCTTCGGCGTGGTCCCCGACGTCGCGATCGGCCACAGTCTCGGTGAATCGTCGGCCCTCTTCGCTCTGCGCGCCTGGACGGACCGCGATGAGATGTTCGACCGGCTGAACGCCTCCACCTTATTTGCCGGCGACTTGACCATGCCGTTTAACGCGGCCCAGCGCGCCTGGGGACTGGCCGACGACGAGCCGGTGGACTGGACCGCGGGAATTGTGGACCGTCCGGCGACTGCCGTCCGGGCGGCCCTTGTTGGGATGCAGCGGGTCTATCTGCTCATCGTTAACACGCCGAACGAATGCGTTATCGGCGGCGAACGAATCGGCGTGGTCGAAGTGGTTCGCCGTCTTGGCGGTTCACTCATCCCCTTGTCCGATCCGTCTATCGTCCACTGTCCCGTCGCGCGGGTCGTGGCCGAGGCTTACCGTGAGCTGCACCGGCTGCCGACGACGTCGCCCCACGGTGTGCGTTTCTACAGTGCCGCTCTCGGCCGGTCCTACGATGTCAACCGCGACAGTACCGCGGAGGCACTTCTTGCCCAGGCGCTCGACACGGTCGATTTTCCCGCCCTGATCGACCGCGCCTACCACGACGGAGCGCGCCTGTTCCTGGAAGTCGGTCCGGCGCGTCCTGCACGCGGATGATCGACACGATTCTCGGCAATCGGCCGCACCGGGCGCGCTCCGCCTGCATCCCTGGTGCCGACGCGGTCTCGACGTTCCTGCGACTGCTGGCGATGCTGATCGCGGAGCGTGTGCCGGTCGATCTGAGCCAACTATACGGCGAGGAAACGGACGCCGCGCCGCGACGCGAAGGGCGAACCATCGTCGTTCCTGTCGGCGGGCTGCCATTTGCGATACCGTTTAGCCGCGAGCGTTCCGCGAGCGCTGATCCAGCGCTCGCGGAACGCTCGCGGCTAAACGAAGAGATCGATCGCGCCGTCGATACCGAGGCAGCGCGTGGCCAGGCTCATGCCGCGTTTCTCCGTTACTCCGCGTCGCTGCAAACGATGGTCGGCGCGAACATCGCATTCCAGACGACGCTGCTGGAAACGATGGTGGCGATCGGTCTCCCCGCTTTCCCGCGCAGGTGCGAGGAGGAGAAAGCCCAAGAGAACCGCTGCTTGCCCTCGACCGCGGCCAGTGTCTCGAATTCGCCGTCGGATCCATTGGCCGTGTCCTCGGTCCGGATTTCGCTGAGATCGACCGGTTTCCGACGCGCGTCCGACTGCCGGACGAACCGTTGATGCTCGTCGATCGCATCCTCTCCGTCGAAGGGAGAACCGCGTTCCTTGACCAACGGCCGCGTCGTCACCGAACACGACATTCGCGCCGGGGCGTGGTATCTCGATGGCGACCGCATTCCGACGTGCATCGCCGTCGAGGCCGGCCAGGCCGACCTATTTCTGTCCGGCTACCTCGGCATCGACCTGCGCACCCGCGGCCTCGCCATGTATCGGCTGCTCGACGCCATCGTCACCTTCCACCGCGGCCTTCCCGGTCCGGGGGCGGTCATTCGTTACGACATCCACCTCGACCGCTTCTTCCGCCAGGGAGAGACGCACCTGTTCCGCTTCCGATTTACGGGTACGGTCAACGGCGAGCCGCTGCTGACGATGACCGACGGGTGCGCCGGCTTCTTCACCGCGGCAGAGATCGCGGCCGGAAAGGGCGTCGTCCGCACCGCGCTCGATCTTCGGCCGCAAACGGGCACGCAACCCAACGATGAGGCCGATCTGGTACCGTGTTCCCGCGGTAGTTTCGACGCGGAACAACTCGACACTCTTCGCCGCGGCGACCTGGCGAGATGTTTCGGAACGCTGTTCGCGGAACTGCCAGCTCGCCGACCCGTTGACGATCCCCGCCGGCCGAATGCGGCTTGTGGACCGTGTGACGGAACTCGACCCGTGCGGCGGCCGATTCGGCGTCGGCCTGATCCGCGGCGAACACGACATCCTCCCCGACGCCTGGTTCCTGACGTGCCACTTCATCGATGACCAGGTGATGCCGGGCACGCTGATGTACGAATGCGGATTGCACACATTACGGATCTTCCTTCTCCGTATTGGCTGGGTGGGAGAGAAAGAGGCTGTGGCCTGGGAACCGGTGCCGGACATCGCCAGCAGACTCAAGTGTCGCGGCCAGGTCACCGCCGCCACTCGCCGCGTGACTTATGAGGTCACGATCAAGGAGCGCGGCTACCGTCCCGAGCCGTATGTCATCGTCGATGCGCTGATGTACGCCGATGACAAGCCGATTGTTGAGATCGTGGACATGTCGCTGCGGCTGACCGGACAGACTCGCGCGGGGCTCGCGAGATGTGGGTCAACGCACGACGGTCCTGCCCCCCTCTCCCCGGTACTCCGGGGAGAGGGGTTGGGGGTGATGGGCGAGCCGCTGAGCAGTGTGCTGATCCTCCTCCCCTCACCCCCAACCCTTCCCCCCGGAGTACCGGGGAGAGGGGAGACAAGGCGAAGGCCCTCTTCGGCTCCGAGTCGATCCGCGCCTTCTCCAACGGCAAACCGTCCGAGGCGTTCGGCGAGCGCTACCGGGTTTTCGATTCCGAGCGCGTGATCGCCCGCTTGCCGGGGCCGCCGTATCAATTTCTCGACCGCATCGTTCGCATTGAAGGGTGCGAGCCGTGGAACATGGTTGCGGGCGGCGTCATCGAGGCCGAGTACGATGTGCCGCCGAATGCGTGGTACTTCGACGCCGAGCGCGCACCCGGTCATGCCGTTCGCCGTCCTGCTCGAAGTCGCGCTACAACCCTGCGGCTGGCTGGCGGCGTACCTCGGCTCGGCCCTGACCAGCCCGGTCGATCTGTCGTTCCGCAACCTCGGCGGCACTGCGGAATTACTCTGCCGTGGTCAGTCCCGACGTCGGGACGCTGACGACGCGCATCAAGATCACGGGAGTTTCCTCCTCCGGGCGGCATGATTATTCAAAACTACGATTTAGACGTGCGCCGTGGCGGCCAAAGTGTCTACCGTGGCGCGACGATGTTCGGATTCTTCACACGGGAAGCTCTCGGCCAGCAGGTCGGTGTCCGTGACGCGCAACGCTACCAGGCAAGCACTGCCGAGATGGGCCTGGCGCTGGCGTTCGATTTTCCGCGTGAGAAGCCGTTTCCCGACGACCGGCTCCGTATGATGGACCGCGTCGAACTGTTCGTTCCTGACGGCGGACCGCACGGACTCGGCTTCATCCAGGGTACGAAAGACGTGATTCCGGCCGAGTGGTTCTTCAAGGCGCACTTTTACCAGGACCCGGTCTGGCCCGGCTCGCTCGGTCTGGAGGCAATGTTGCAGCTGCTCAAGGTCGTCGCCGCCCGACGCTGGCCCGGCTGCCGTGCTTTCGTGGGAAATCTTGGTCCGGCGCACCGCTGGCTGTACCGCGGACAGGTCATTCCGACCAACCGCCATGTTGGTGTACAAGCCGTCATCACCGGCTGCGACGATGCCGTGCGGAAGTTGACGGCGGAAGGCTCCCTGGAAGTCGATGGCCGTGTAATCTATAAAATAAACGACTTCACGCTGCAGGCGCGATGACCGTACGGTGGGTCGAGTCTTCAGACCCACCGAGCATGATGCAACGGTCCGAGGAAATGGTGGGTCTCGAAGACTCGACTCACCCTACAAGCGGGCGCCATGAACTATAACCGGGTATACCTCGAATCCATCGGCTATGAACTGCCGCCGGTAATCGTTACGTCGCAGGAGTTGGAGGAGCGACTACGCCCGGTCTATCAGGCACTCCGCCTCCCCGAAGGACAACTCGAAGCTCTGACCGGTATCGTTGAACGGCGCTGGTGGGAGCCGGGCTATCCGATCCACCAGGGGGCGGTACGGGCGGCCCGTAAGGCGCTCGACGCGACCAATGTCATGCCGGAGGACGTAGGCATCCTGATCTACGCCGCCGTCTGCCGCGAGCAATTCGAGCCGGCGACCGCCTGCCGTGTCGCCGCGGGACTCGGTCTGGAGCCGGACACCGTCTTCGATCTCAGCAACGCCTGTCTCGGTGTTCTCAACGGCATCATCGAGGTCGCCAACCGCATCGAACTGGGCCAGGTTCGGGCCGGCCTCGTCGTTTCCTGCGAGACGGCGCGCGAAATCAACGACGCGATGATCGAAGAACTGGTCCGTTCGCGCAGCATGGAGAAATTCCGCACGTCCCTGGCGACCTTCACCGGCGGCAGCGGCGCGGTGGCCGTGCTCGTGACCGACGGTTCCTTTTCACGTCCTGCGCGGCGGCGACTGCTCGGCGGGACCACGCACTCGGCCCCGCAGCACCACGGCCTGTGCCGCTGGGGCTTTGAAGGCATGTGGGCAAAAGGCGTGTTGGGGGCGGCCAAACAGATCATGTTCACCGACTCGGTGGCCCTGCTGCGCTTCGGCGTCGATCTGGGTTTGCGGACCTGGAAGGCTTTCCTGTCCCGTCTCGGCTGGGCCGCGTCGTCCATCGACAAGGTCATCTGCCATCAGGTCGGCAGCTGCCACCGCGATTCGGTGCTCACGACGTTGGGCATTTCGCCGGACAAGGACTATTCGACCTATTCCTACCTGGGCAACATGGGCACCGTGTCGCTGCCGTTGACCGCGGCCCTGGCCGAGGAGCGCGACTTCCTCCTGCCTGGCGACCGCGTCGGTCTGCTCGGCATCGGCAGCGGCCTGAACTGCCTCATGCTGGGAGTCGAGTGGTGAGCGTTCAGGAGTCAGGAGTCAGGAGCCAGGAGTCAGGATCGCCGATGGCCGGCTCCGGATGGAGCAGTCTGTATCCGTTCCGCAATCACTACCTAAACCTGAATGGAGGCCGCCTTCATTACCTCGATGAAGGTGCCGGTCCGCCGGTCGTCATGCTGCACGGCAATCCGACGTGGTCCTTCTATTACCGCGATCTCGTTAAGGCGCTGAAGGATAGTCACCGCGTCATCGTTCCCGATCACATCGGCTGCGGCCTGTCCGACAAACCCGACGATTCACGCTATGCTTACACCCTGGCGCGACGGGTGGAGGATGTGGATGCGCTGCTCGACCATCTTGGCATTCGAGAGAACATCACCCTGGTCCTGCACGATTGGGGCGGCATGATCGGCATGGCGTGGGCGGGCCGGCATCCCGAGCGTGTACGCCGCCTGGTGATTCTGAACACAGCCGCGTTCCACTTGCCTGCGAGCAAACAACTGCCGTGGTCGCTATGGTTGGTCCGCAAGACGCCGCTGGGGTCGCTACTGGTGCGCGGGCTGAACGCCTTCAGCCGCGGCGCGGTTCGCCATTGTGCCATGCGTCCGCTGTCTCCCGCCATCCGCGACGGTTACCTCGCGCCTTACGATTCGTGGCGAAACCGGATCGCCGTTCGCCGCTTTGTGCAGGACATCCCGCTGCAGCCCGGCGATGCGAGTTTCGACTTGGTGACTGAAGTGCAGGAGGGATTGCACCGCTTCCGCGCCGTGCCGATGCTGATCTGCTGGGGCGAACGCGATTTCGTGTTCGACGGCGCTTTCCTGGCCGAGTGGCGGCGACACTTTCCGGAAGCGGAGGTCCACACGTTTCCGGACGCGGGACATTTGGTCCTCGAAGATGCGGGGAGAGAGATCGAGCAGCTGGTGCGTGACTTTCTCTCGCGGCACTCTGATTGATCGAGGAGGCGCGTATGGCCTATAGCGATTTCACCTTCGACGACGTCCAGTCGGCGTTTGGGATCGTGGGCCGTACCGAACAATTATTCCCACCACCGGCTCCCCTCCCCGTGCCGGAGTGGCTGCGCATCTATCTCGAACGCAGTCAGCGCCAGTCTCTTCTCAGTGAAAAATCGCGCGGCGAACTGCTCGTCATGCCGGTATTGCTGGCGAGTCAGGAGTTGGGTCGGGATCGCTTCGCTATTTTCTCGGGGCAGAGCCTGAACGTGGCGCCGGACAAGGGACTGGCGGGTGAGTGCGACTTCATTCTGTCGATCTCGTCGCTGATGTCGATCTTGACCGCACCCATTGTCACGCTTGTCGAGGCCAAGAAGCACGACATCGAGGCGGGTATTGGACAGTGCGTAGCCCAAATGATCGGAGCGCACCTCTACAACGAGCAGCACGGCAAACCGCTGAAGAAGATCTACGGCTGTGTGACTTCGGGAGAAACGTGGCTGTTCCTTCGCCTAGAGGACTCGACGATCTTGATCGACAGCTACCGCTACTACATCGACAACGTGGGTGGGATTCTCGCAGCAATCCAGATCATTACCACACCAACTGTGTAAGAGGAATGACGCTGTGTCGCCGTCATCCTCGGAACGTGTCAACATCGCCGCTCATCTGTCGGTGATGGCACGGACACGACCGCAAATGCTTGCACTCGTCGAACCGCACGGCCGCGATCGCGCCGGACGCGTCTGTTATCGCCATCTAACCTATCGCGAACTCGACGCCGAAAGCGATATGCTGGCGCACGGCCTCGAACGCATCGGCATCAGCCGCGGTATGCGGACCGTGCTGATGGTGCCACCGAGCCTGGAGTTCTACACCCTGACCTTCGCCCTCTTCAAAGTCGGGGCCGTCATTGTCCTCATCGATCCCGGCATGGGTTTTCGTAGCCTCGGCGTCTGTCTGCGCGAGGCCGCCCCGACGGCGTTCATCGGCATCCCGAAAGCGCATCTGGCCCGTGTCGTTCTCGGCTGGGGACGCGACACGGTCCGCACTAGCGTCACGGTCGGCACTCGCCTCGGCTGGGGCGGCTGGACCCTCGATCAGGTTCGCCGTTCCGGCGCCCAGGTCTCCGGTGCTTTTTCGCCGGCCGACACGCGGGTCGGCGAGACGTGCGCCATCCTCTTCACCAGCGGCAGCACCGGCGTCGCCAAGGGGGTCGTCTACTCGCACAATCTCTTTATGGCCCAGGTGGAGGCATTGAGACGGTTGTACGGCATCGAGCCGGGTGAGGTCGATTTGCCGACTTTTCCGCTGTTCGGACTGTTCGGCCCGGCCCTGGGGATGACCGCGATCATTCCCGAGATGGACCCGACGCGGCCGGCGAATGTCAATCCGGTCAAGGTCCTCGATGCGGTGCGGCACTTCGGCGTCACGAACCTTTTCGGCTCGCCGGCCCTGATCCGCCGCGTCGGCCGCTACGGAGCCGCCCAGGGCGTAAAGCTACCGACGCTGCGGCGCGTCATCTCGGCCGGGCATCCGGTGTCGGCTCGCGCGATCGAGACGTTCACGTCGATGCTCGGCGACGGCGTCGAGATTCACACCCCCTACGGCGCCACTGAGGCACTACCAGTCAGCTCGATCGGCAGCAAGGAGATCCTTCAGGAGACGCGATTCCGCACGGCCGAGGGAGCCGGTGTCTGCGTCGGACAGCCGGCAGCGGGGATGACGGTCCGCGTCATCCATATCAGCGATGAGCCGATTACGAGTTGGGACGATGCGCTGGAAACGTCGTGCGGCGAGGTCGGCGAGATCGTCGTGAAGGGACCGGTCGTCAGCCGCACCTATCACGCCCGGCCGGAATCGACGACGTTGGCCAAGATCGCGGACCCGGCGGGCGGCTTCTGGCACCGGATGGGCGACCTCGGCTATCTCGACGAGCACGGCCGAGTCTGGTTCTGCGGCCGCAAGTCGCAGCGAGTCGTAACGGCGAACGGTCCACTATTCACCGTGGCGTGCGAGGGTGTGTTCAATGCGCATCCGTCGGTGTATCGCACGGCCCTGGTCGGTGTCCCACCGAGTAGGACGGATTTGAAATCCGTCCCACCGTTGGAGCCGGTGTTGTGCGTGGAGCGCGACCCGGAATCGTCGCCGCTCTCCGACGAGCAACTGGCCCGTGAACTGCTGGAACTCGGCAAGGCCCAGCCGCAGACGCGCCATATTCGCGCATTCTCTTCCACAAATCGTTTCCGGTGGACATGCGGCACAACGCCAAGATCTTCCGCGAAAAGCTGGCTATCTGGGCCGCGAGGCGTTTGCGATGAACGCCCGAATGCCGTACCGCCGGCATTCCTGCCGGCGTAACACTGGTGCCGGCAGGAATGCCGGCGGTACGGGAGAGCGCATCGCATGAACGCTCTCGTCACCGGCGGCGGCGGTTTCCTCGGCGGCGCCATCGTGCGCCGCCTGGTCGAGCGCGGCGACCGGGTATGCTCCCTGTCGCGCCACCGTTATCCGGCACTGGACGCGCTGGGTGTCGAGCAGCGATTGGGCAACGTGGCCGACGCCGGGACCGTCGAACAAGCGGCGGCGGGTTGCGAGGTGGTTTTTCACGTCGCCGCGAAGGCCGGCGTCTGGGGTCGTTACGGCGACTACTTTCGATCGAACGTCGTTGGCACCAACAACGTCCTCGCCGCGTGCCGCCGCCACGGCATTCGACGACTAATTTACACCAGCTCGCCGAGCGTCGTCTTCGATGGCCGGGATATGGAAGGGGTGAACGAGTCGGCACCCTATCCCGCTCACTACGAGGCGTACTATCCGCAGACGAAGGCGTCGCGGAGCGTCAAGTGCTGACGGCGAACGGCCCCGACCTGGCGACCGTCGCACTGCGGCCGCACCTGATCTGGGGGCCGGGCGACAACCATCTCGTGCCGCGCATCCTGGCGCGCGCGCGGGCCGGCCGTCTGCGGCGCATCGGCACGGCGAATAAGCTCATCGACAGCACGTACATCGACAACGCCGCCGCCGCTCACCTGCTCGCCGCTGATCGTCTGGCGTTCGGATCGCCGGTGGCGGGCAAAGCGTATTTCATCTCGAATGGCGAGCCGTGGCCTATTTGGGACCTCGTTAATCGCTTTCTCGCCGCCGCGGGCCTGCCGCCGGTGAGCCGGACGGTCCCCGCTCCCCTTGCGTATACGGCCGGTTGGCTGCTCGAAATGGCGTATGGCCTGCTGCGGATTCGGCGCGAGCCGCCGCTGACGCGCTTCGTGGCCCGCGAGCTGGCGACGGCTCACTGGTTCGACCTGACCGCCGCCCGCCGCGACATGGGCTATCGGCCGCTCGTTTCGATCGAGGAAGGATTGCAACGCCTCGCTGGCAATGACCGGTGGACGATATGACCGCGAACGACGATCGTCATTGATGTTTTTGATCGAGCCGTGCGAGAAGCGGCCGCAGCGCTTCGCGGTTGAACCGGTCGGCGAAGACGTGCGCCCCGGCGGCCGCGAGGTGGTGGGCGTCATGGAAGCCGTCGTCCTCGATCCAGCCGCGGGCGTCGATCACAGCCAGCAACCCGTATTCGCGCCGCAGGCTGTCGAGAAGATTGGTCACATGGCTGTCCAGCCCTTCCAAATACAGATCGCGGAACGCCTTCGACTCCGGCATGACGACCAGCGCCACCGGAATGCCATCGCGGCGGCAGTCGTCAAGGAGATCTCGGAGCGCCTGAACTTTGTTCGCGGCAAGTTTCGATGTGTGCAGCTCGTCACGATACTGGCCCAAGGAAAAGGCCACGGCTTCCGCGATCTGTTCCGGCGTTCGTGCATCGCCGACCGCTTGCCAGCCGTAGGGGTCGCACGACCAGCCCGCGGCAGCGACCGGCCTGTCGCTTCGCTCTCGGTCCAGCGCGAACCGATCGCGCAGCTCCGCTTGGTGCCGCGAGCAGGGCAATAGCCGGCCCCAGAGCCATTTCCAAAGCTGCCGCTGAGGTTGTTGAAGATACGGATAGGACGAAGCCAACTCGCTTGACCGGAGCCGGGCTCCGTCCAGGTAGCGGTCCTCGACGAGGGGAAAATCGCCGGTCGTCAGCATCGCCGGAAGGACTTCCACGAGGATAAGGTCCGGCCGCACGCCAGCCTCTCGCAGCCGGTGGAAGCAAACGCGCTGCAGCACCGGACCGCAACCGCCGAGGCCCATGTTGAAAACCACGCAGCGACGGCTGTCCTCGTTGTTGCTGAGCCGACCCGCATCCAGCCCTTGCAGAGTGCGCAGCTTGCCCAGCGCCACCACCAGGGGCCGATCCGGCGCTTCCGCCATCCTGGCCCGAAGGAAATCCAGCTTTGTGGCGAACTCCGGGTCGCACACCTGCGGCAAGTGCGCCTCGATCAGGAGCGACAGGGCGAACTGGATCAGCAGGAACCCCGCTGCTGCCCAAAGTAGTTCCGCGCGTGCCCAGCGTACCAATTTGCGGCCCATGTCCGTCTCCGTCCCGCAACCCAACTGCCTGGACGATGCATTTAGAACTGGAAATAGATGAACGCCTTGCTGGCGGCTGGCGCCGGCACCAGCGCCAGCGTCAGGGCCGAGCCGTAGGCCAGGCCGCGCACCGGCGCCGGCAGCCGGGAGAACGGACGATCCCACAGTTCCCACCGCGCAGCCAGATGGCACCTGAGCACCACCACGAACGTCAGCCACAGTCCGATCGGGCTCAGTGTCAAAACCTGGCCCGTCGCGCCAAACAGCATCCGCTGCAACATCAGACCGGCGGGCGCCAAGGTCGCCATGCGGAAGATCACCAGCGTGAGGATGAAGCTGGTGAAAGTAAAGCCGACTCGTGCTGCCGTTCCAGGTGCGGATTCCAACAGCGCCTGGAGACTCGGTCTGCGCTGGCACCACTCCCGGAAGAGACGGTGGACCACAAGCATCACGCCCTGCGCGAGACCGAACAGAATATAATTCCAACCAGCCCCGTGCCACAGACCGACCAGGGTCATGACAAACAAGAGGTTGCAGCAGGTCCGCCAACGACTACACCGGCTGCCGCCCAGGGGGAAATACAAGTAATCCCGGATCCACGACCCGAGCGACATGTGCCAGCGCCGCCAGAACTCTGCCATGTTCGCCGACAGGTACGGCAGATCGAAATTCGGTGCGAGTCGATAGCCGAGCAGTTGAGCCAACCCCAGCGCCATATCGCTGTAACCGGAGAAGTCGCCGTAGACCTGTAGTGCGTATGCAATGGCGGCGAGCCACAGCGCCGCCGTCCCGAAGTGGCCCGGATCGGCGAAGACGGGATCGGCATAAGCGGCCATACGGTCGGCCAGCGCCAGCTTTTTCAGCAGACCTAGAAGGATCAAGCGGCCGCCGACGTGCAGCCGCAGCCAGCACCAGCGCTTCGGACGGTTGATCTGCGGCAGGAAGTCGCGGGCGCGGACGATCGGTCCCGCCACCAGGTGCGGAAAGAACAGAATGAACAGCATGAAGTGGGCTGGATCCCGTTCGGCCCGAACGCGGCCATAGTAGACGTCCACCGTGTAATTGATCGCCTCGAACGTGTAAAACGAGATGCCGACCGGCAGCAGGACGGACAGAACCGGTAGCGACGCGCTCAACCCGGCCGCCTGTAACGCGACTTCCAGTGATTGCAGGAAGAAGTTGGCGTACTTGAAATAGACCAGCAATCCGAGGTTCATGGCGAGACTGATGCCGAGCAGCAGCCGGCGCCGCCCGATCCTGTCGGTCGCGTCCATGCCCAGAGCGAACATGTAATCGAGCATCGCCGAAGCGGCCACGATACTAGCAAGCCACTTATTCCACACAGCGTAGAAGTAGAAACTTGCTGCCAGAAGCAGCAGGACACGCCCACGATGCCACGGCAACAGCCAGTAGACGGCGAACACCGCGAGGAAGAATACCAGGAACGGAAGTGAACAGAACAGCATCGCTCACCTCATCATTTCGCGCGCCTTTTGAGGAGAATCGGTACGGAACTGTCGAAACTCAAGCAAATGCGAGAAGATGCGCAATAAGCCGAATCCGGAGAAGATGCAGTCCTGACACGGTTTGCCGGAACCACCGGGATCGCGCCCTTTTCTCATTGCAATCGCCTCCGGCCCGGATACGATGAGGGACGTTCCCTTCGGGATTCCAGACCGTTGTCGCCCGTCATGCACGGGGAGTGCCACGATGTTGCAGTTCGAGGGCAAGAAAGGCGTGGAGTTCTGCGACGGCCTGTCGCGCCGCGATTTCCTGCGCCGGCGCCCTGGCGCTGGGGCCGTTAGTCTGTCGCTTGCCGACTTGGCAAGCGCCAAGACCGGCAACCAAGACGTCAACTGCATCCTCCTTTTCCTCGTCGGCGGACCCAGCCAACTCGATACCTGGGACCTCAAACCCGACGCTCCGGAGAACATCCGCGGGCCGTTCCGGCCGATCCATACCAATGTCCCCGGCATCGAGATCGGCGAGCACTTCCCGCGGATGGCCCAGATGGCCGACCGGTATGCTCTCGTCCGCGGCGTTCATCACAAAGCGGCGCCGATCCACGAGACCGGCCATCAGCTGATGCAGACCGGCCACCTGTTCCGCGGCGGCGTGGAATATCCCCATTACGGCTCCGTATTGTCGCAATTGCGCGGTCCCAGCGCGGAGGGGCTGCCGCCGTTCGTCGTGCTGCCGGCGCCGATCGGCAACACCGGCGTCAGCGTCAGTCACGGGCAGGCAGCCGGTTACCTCGGCGGGCACCATGAGCCGTTCTTCCTCCGCGGCGATCCGAACGGATCCAACCTCGATCCCGCCCGCCTCTCGGAACGCAAGGCACTGCTCAAAGCCGTGGATGGCGCCCATCGCGCCTTCGATGCCGGCCGACCCGGCGACAGCGCCTGTGAGACGGCGGCCGACCAGGTCTTCTCCAGCAAGGCGAAGCAGGCGCTCGACGTGACGGCGGAGAGGTCGGAGCTGCGGGAACGCTATGGCCGCAATACGTTCGGCCAGAGTTGCCTGCTGGCGCGCCGGCTGGTCGAAGGCGGCGTGCGGCTGGTGACGGTCAACATGTTCGACACGGTGTTCAACGAAATCACCTGGGACTGCCACGCCGACGGCGGCTCGCTGGCCACGAGCCTGAACGACTACAAGGAAACGCTCTGCCCGATGTTCGATCAAGCGTACTCCGCCCTGCTCGACGACCTGGATCAGCGCGGGATGCTCGACAATACCCTGGTGGTGGCGATGGGCGAGTTCGGCCGCACGCCGCAGCTGAATCCGCGCGGCGGCCGCGATCACTGGCCGGGCGTCTGGTCGATCCTGTTCGCCGGCGCCGGCGTCCAGGGCGGCCAGGTCATCGGCTCGTCGGACAAGCACGGCGCCGAGCCGAGGGACCGTCCGGTAACGCCGGCCGAGGTCGCCGCCACGGTTTATCGGGGCCTGGGCATCGACCTTAACGCCCGCCTGCCTGGTCCGGAGAACCGGCCGTTGCCGATCGTCGAAGCCCAGCCGATCGCGGAAGTGTTCCGGTCGTAACGGACCTGGGATCTGTATTTCGTTTAGCCGCGAGCGTTCCGCGAGCGTCGAGCATCAGCGCTCGCGGAACGCTCGCGGCTAAACTATTGTTCGGGGTGGAACGATGAGCGATGCAGCGGAGTGCGTATACGACGTGACCGAGGCCGAGTTTAAGCCCGGTGTGGTCGATGCGTCGTTTCAGCGGCCGGTGGTCGTCGATTTCTGGGCGCCGTGGTGCGCACCGTGCCGACAGCTCGGGCCGGTGCTGGAACGCCTGGTGCGCGAACGCAAGGGCGCCGTGGCGATGGCCAAGGTCAACGTCGATGAGTGCCAGCGAGTCGCGCAATACTTCGGCATCGAGGCCATTCCGGCGGTCAAGGCGTTCCGCGACGGCCAGCTCATGCTGGAGTTCGACGGCGTCCTGCCGGAAGCGCAATTGCGGGCGTTCCTCGATAAACTGGGCGGGGCGGCCGTGGAGGAAGGAATCGAACCCGAATCACCGGCCGAACTGGAGATGAAGTTCCGCAAGCAAATCGAAGCCGACAAGGACAACCACAAGGCCCGCATCGGCCTGGCGAAAGCGCTGCTCGCTCAGAACAAGACGACCGAGATCCTCGACATCCTCGACCCGATCCCTGCGGAGGGCGACGCGGCGGTTGAGGCGGCCGGCATCAAGTCGCGGTTGGAGCTATCCCAGCTGGCCAAGGATCGCCGGACGAACCGTCTCTCCGGAAACGCCTCGCCGCCGATGCGAAGAACGCGCAACTCCACTACGAATTGGGCTGTGTCCTCGCCGCAGCGGGGAAGTATCCCGATGCGCTCGAAGAACTATACGCCGCCGCCGAGTTCGATTTCAAGCTGGCGAACGGCAAGGTGCGCGAGGCGATGGTCAAGGTCTTCTACGCCCTCGGGACCGATCACGCGCTGTCGAATGAGTATCGCTCGAAGCTGGCGCGGTTGCTTTACTAAGACGCTGTTTGAAACGGCGAGCCGAGCCCCGTAAGGGGCCGGGTACATGACGGTTGGCCGCAACCCGGCTGCTTACGCAGCTCGGCTCGCCGGTCCTCAGTCCTTTTCTTGAGGCAGGCACATGAAAGTCGGTCTCGTCGGCTATTCCGGTTCCGGAAAAAGCACCATCTTCCAGTGGCTCACCGGGGCCAAGCCCGACCCGGCGAAGATCCAGGTCGGACAGACCGGTAACGCCAAGATTGCCGATCCGCGCCTCGATTGGCTGTCGAAGAAGTTCAGCCCCAAGAAGACCACGGCCGCCGCCATCGACTTCCTCGACACGCCCGGTCTGCTGGCCGACGAGCGCCGCGACAATCCGCGCCGCCTGGCGATTCTGCGCGAGGCGAACGGCCTCGTCGTCGTGCTCAACGGCTTCAACGAGTCGAACCCCGCCGGCCAGCTGTTGCCGCTTCCGCGAAGAGCTGATGTTCGCGGACCTGGAGATCATCACCAATCGGATCGACAAGCTCCGCGAGCAGCTGCGGAAGCCGCGGCCCGCCAAGGAGCAAGGCCGCGAACCAGGAGGAGATGGAACTACTCCAGCGCATCGCCGCCGCGTGTGAGCGCAACGAGTCGCCGGCTACTCTCGGCCTGAAGGAGAATGAGGAGAAGGCGATCCGCAGCTTCCAGCTCCTGACGCTCAAACCGGAGCTGGCCCTGCTCAACATCGGCGATGATCGGTTGACGCAGCCGCTGCCGGCCGACCTGCTGGCCTTGGCGCCGACGGCCTTGCAAGCACCCGCGAAGCTGGAGATGGAACTACACGACCTCGGCGAGGAAGACCGTCAGATGTTCATGCAGGATCTCGGCATGAAGGGGTTCGTCCGCGACGAGGTATTGCGGTCGATCTTCGCCGCGATGGGGCAGCAGGTGTTCTTCACCGTCGGCGAGGACGAGTGCCGGGCATGGCCGATGCCGAAGGGCGCCGACGCGGTGGTCGGAGCGGGGCAGATCCACACCGACCTGGCCCGCGGTTTCGTCCGGGCCGAGGTGGTCAGTTACGCCGATTTCCAGCGCGTCGGCTCCATGAAGGAAGCGAAACAGCACGGCGTCTATCGGCTCGAAGGTAAGACGTACATCGTGCATGACGGCGACATTATGCACATTCTTTCCAGCGTTTAGCCGTCGTCCCAACTGCTTTTTTCCGAGGCGCAGAAGACACAATCCAGGCTATCTTTCTCGTTCTCGTCCGGAAGACAAAATCCAGCTCCAAAAAAAACTTGAGCCGTCTCATCACCCGCGGGTACTTATAAGGCAGGGTCGAATCTTCCCGACGAGAATTGACGCATGTCCGTTCGATCGATCGAAGCTGTTGCAGCGATACCTTCGCCGGTTGTGCGAGGAGGCCGCGCCGCCGGAAGACGCCGTGCTGCTGAACCGCTTCGTCACAGCCAATGATCGCGACGCATTCGAACTGCTGCTTGCCCGCCACGGTCCCATGGTGCTGGGAACCGCCCGTCGATACGTCGAGAACACTCACGATGCCGAGGATGTCTTCCAGGCCGTCTTTCTCAGTCTGGCCCGTCTGGCGAAAACGATCCGCCAGGGGCGCGCTCTTCCGGCCTGGCTTCACAAGACCACCTGTCGGATCGCCGCGAAGGTTCGCAGGGATCGGGTGGCCGGTTCGGAGGAACCGCCGCCGGAACCCTGCGAAAACATCGCTCCGGAAGCCCAATTGGTTTGGCAGGAGGTTCGCCAGGCTCTCGACGAGGAATTGCAGCATCTGCCGGAACGATTGCGTTCGCCGCTCTTGTTGTGCTACCTGTCCGGTTTGACACGCGATGAAGCGGCCAAGCAACTCGGCTGGTCGCTCGGCACGTTGAAGCGGCGACTGGAAGAAGGCCGCAAGGCCCTGCGAATCCGGTTGGCAACACGGGGTATCGCCTCCGTCGGGCTGGCTCTCACGGTTTTGACTCCCGAGGCCTTGCAAGCGGCGGTAAGCAAGTCGCTTCTCGACTCCTCAGTCAGCCTCATTTTCTCGACGGGAGCGGTCGTGCCCGCGACGATTTCCGCCCTCGTTGTCGGTTCTGCCACCACCATGAAAGGCGTTGCCATGAAGTCGATCCTCGCGTTGCTTGCCGCCATCGCCGTCGGTGTTGGAATCTACGCGGGAATGGGCCAGGCCGACCCGCCGACGGCAAGCGGAAGGGAAAAAGGAGGAAGTGAAGCCGGCCCAGGAGGAGAAGGTCGTGACAATGGAGGATCCCTTGCCCGCCGGCAGCACGCTTCGCTTTGGGACTTCCCGCTTCCGGCACGGAACACAGGTGCATACCCTGGCCGTCTCGCCCGATGGCAAGATGGCCTTCGTCGCCAACGATAACGATCGTGCCGCGAGTCTTCGACCTCGCCTCCGGCCAGGTGCTTTATTCCCTCGAACTGGGGGAGCGTAGAAGTCGGCGCGTTCTCTCCGGACGGGCGGACGCTTGTCATCAAGCAGGACCACGATCTGCACGTCTGCGACGCCGCCACCGGAAAACAGATTCGAACGATCAAAGGCCCGAGCACGAATTCGTGGAGTCGTGAATTGCTCGAATTCACGCCGGACGGCAAAGCCATTGCCGTGACCTCCCAGGGGAAGTTCATTCACTTGATCGACTTCGAGAGCGGCAAGACGATCCGCGATTTCACGCTCGATAATCCGGAGTCGGCTCTCGGACACGACTGGAGTTCGGTTCTCGACATTGCCTTCTCGCCGGACGGCAAACTGATGGCAAGCGGCGGTTACGACAACGACAAGGACAACTACTTCGCACGCCTCTGGGATGTGGAAACCGGCAAGGAACTTCGCCGTTTCATGCACGGAAAGCAGGGCTACGGCATTCGAAGTCTGGCGTTTTCTCCCGACGGGAAAACGCTGGCCACCCTGGGCACTCAAGCCGGCGTTCTGCTCCGACTCTTTGACGTGGACACCGGCAAACTACGGAGAGCGTTCCCGAAGGATGACGACGTCAGGCCGGAGCCGCGGCAGCGTGGCCTTCACGCCGGACGGCAAAACCGTGGCCGCCGCCGGCAATTCGATCCGTTTGTACGACGTGACGACCGGGGAAGAACGGCTGCGCATCGACCGAAGGGCCAGCGACCTTCATTTCACCGATGGCGGCAAGACGCTGACGGCCGCCGTCAGTGGGGCTATTTACCGCTGGGACACGGCCACCGGAAAGACGCTGACACCCGAGGCCGCCGATAGCACCGTCGAGCAAATCCTCGTCACCCCCGACGGCAGTCGGGTCGTCACGCGCGGCCAGGATGGCGAAGCCCACATTTGGGATGGCGCCAACGGCAAGCATCTCCGCCGATTCCAGGCCGGGTGGCGGCAGTGCGGTTTGGCGATCAGCCCCGACGGCCGGTTTCTCGCCTGGCCCGTCAGCGATGAGAGCGTCACGTTCACCGTATCCCCGGAGCCCAATGCCATCTATTACGGCTCGCGCATCCGCTTGTACGACATCGCCGCCGACAAGTTTGTGGACCGCTTCCCCGCTTTCAAAGGGGATGCCCAGGATCTGGCGTTCACCAGCGACAGCAAGAAGCTTGTCACCGTCGATCGACATCCCGGCATGGTGCGAATCTGGGATTTCGAAGCCGCCAAGGAAGAGCGGAGTTTCTCGATCGTGCCGGACGACCTGAAGAAAAAGTCTTACCTCGCACGGCGAACGCAGCTTTCGCCGGATGGCAAGACGGCCGTGGTCACCTACGAAGAGTACAGCAATGTAGACAGATTTGGATTGCTTGGTCCTCCTCAACACCATCGACTTTGGGACGTGGCGAGTGGGAAACAACTGCTCGAACTCGAACGGCGGGCACCCCATCGACGGGGCGTTTTCACCCGACGGCCGGCTCATCGTCACGCGCGGCGAGAATTGTGTCTGTCGAGATAGCCTCCGGGCGGCGGGTCGCGGCCTTGCCCGACGACCCGTCGTTGTACATCCGGGCCGCCGCCTTTTCGCGCGACGGCCGCTATCTGGCGACCGCCGTTCCCGAGGACCTAATTCAAATCTGGGAAGTGGCGACGTGGACCAAGCGGAACGAATTCAAGGGCTACCGCGATCGATCGATCACCTTGTCCTTCGGGTCGGGACGACCAGCTCTTTACGGGCAACCAGGATACGACCGTGCTGGCCTGGGACACTCGACCGCCGCGCGTCGCGGATTCCGTGTCCCTCGAAAGCGCGTGGACTAACCTGGCTGCACGGGAAGCCGGCGAATCGTTCAAATCCGAGGGGCGGTTTCTGGCGGCACCAGCGGACACGATCAAACTCTTCGCCGAGAAGATAAAGCCCGTGGAGGCGATTGATCCCCAGCGGATTCAGCGCTTGCTTGCCGATCTCGACAGCAACGAATTCGACGTTCGCGAGTCGGCGTCAAAAGCGCTTGAGGGGCTGGATCATCAAGCAATACCTTACCTCGAAGCGACCTTGAAAAGCGCGAAATCGACTGAAGTCCGCCGTCAGGTGAAGTGGATTCTCGAACAAAAACAGAAAGCCGCGATTACCTCGGAACAGCTTCGCCAGATACGGGGAGTGATGATCCTGGAACTGATTCGAGATAGCGAGTCGAAAAACTTGTTGAAGAGATGGGCCGGCGGTCCTGTGGGAGCACTGTTGACGATGGAAGCTTCCGCGGCTCTGAAGCGGCTGGAAGCCGCCTCGAAAGCGAACCGGTAGAGCAGTGCGATCGCGTTCTCCCCCCGATGCGAGCGAATCGGCTGGCTCGGCACGGTCTGGCCTGGATTGCGCACCGTCTGACACCAGACTGACGCGCAAGCGAAGGACGGGCTGATGGTTACCTTCGCTTGCGCATCAGGCTGGTGTGAACAGCGCGGCCGCCATTTCTCGGGGCCGTGCGCAATCCAGGCTGGCGGTGTCGGGCGGTGTCAGCGCATGGGGAAGTCAGGTTCCAACGACGCTCGTCACCCGTAGTACCGCTCATAGATTTCCCGGCAGGCCGCAAGGCCGCGCTGCCGGTAGACGCGGCGAAACGACCAATTTTGCCAGGCCGCGCGCCACCAGCCGAGCCGCTCGAATCGGCGCGGCGACACCGTTACGTGTACGTCCAGGCAGACGAGCCGGCCGAGTACACGCAGGCGCCGCGACAACTCCACGTCTTCCATCATCGACTGATCGGGAAAGCCGCCCACACTCGCCAGCCAGGCACGGCGGAAAAACTGGGCCTGGTCGCCATACGGCTCGCCCCGTTTGGCTCGGCGACGGTCCAGCCACTCAATCAACCGGTAGATCATTTTTCGTGAGTCGAAACGGTGTCCGAGACAACCGCCGGGACAGGTCGGCTGCGCGGTCAGGTGCCGCCGCACGGACTCCAGGGCGACGGCGGGAAAGACCATGTCGGCGTGGCCGATCACGACCACCTCTTCGGAGAGGACGGCAACCCCGGCGGCGATCTGGCCGCCGCGCCCCCGGTCCGGCACAACCAGCACCTGGGCATGAAGCGCCCGGGCTGTGGCGACGGTGCCATCCCGCGAACCGCCGTCCACGACCAGAAGGCGCTCCGCCGGCAACGACTGGGCAAGCAGCGATCGCAGTGTGAGTTCGAGACGGGCAGCCTCGTTGAGGGCAGGAATCACCACCGCCAGCGACGGTCGAGTTGTCGAGGTGGAGTCCGTGGCTTCACTCCGTTTTGGCCGGCGCGGCGCTGTTGCCCCGTCTCCTCGGCCAGGTTCAGCAGGGGCGGCAGAATGAACAGCGTCATCGCCAACCACGCCACCATCGCCATGCCGAACGAGTGCCAGAACTGGAACTTCAGCAGCAGCCAGAGACAGGCTCCCCACGCGATGAAATGCAGCAGGTTCACGAACAGGTTGGAGAACAGCCACCACCAGCGGAACGTGCTGACCATCCCGAGTTGGCCTTCTACCATCACGCGCCCGGTCTCCTTGTGGATGTAACGCAGCGGCTGGTTCGACCGTTCCTGGAAGTGGCCCTTCGCGTCGCGCTCCGGCACATACTCGATCTCCCGGCCGCCCTCCGTCACGATGATCTTCTGCGGCCGGGCCGGCATCTTGCCACTATCCGCATGTCCGTCCTTGAAGTAGACGATCTCCCCGCGGCCGATTTTGCTGCGTTTGTACGTTTCCTTCCGTCCCCCTTCCACCTCGATCGTCATCTCCTTGTACGGCTCCTGATCCTGCCTCACGCTGAACTCGAACAGGCCCCGGTAGCGCCCGGTCGTGCCGTAATCGAGCCAGACCCAGAGAAGGAAGAAGACACTGAGGGCGCCCCCGGCGGCGGGAGCGCGCCACCAGATTTTCTCGACCGGCTCGCTGTAGATGTAAGCCTGGAACCAGAGCGTCCACGCGGCGAGGATGACCGACAGCCCGAACCAGAGCAGCAGCAGATAGAGGCTTAGCGTCAGCACAACACGCTCCGTCTGTCGCTTCGTCCCCCGCCATTGGCGGAGGGCTAAATATCCAGTTCAGCGAACCACCCAGTTCCGCGGAACGTAATAGACGAATAGATCGAACCGGAAGCTCCAACCAGTATCCTCCGCGGTTTGTGGGCGAACGTCAATCCTGGTCGGGTGCGCGATTGCTCTCCCGCGCCGCGGTTGGTGTCAGACTCTTGACAGTTGCGGTTACGCTCCATAGTATCCCGTGTAGTAATTCCCATCGAACTCGTTCATGCGATAATAGAAGCAACGTGGCCAGGTTCTCTCCACCTTGATCGGCCATCCGGAGGCGGACAGTGTTTCTCTCGATGCAATGCCCGTTCTGCCTTGCCACCGTTCCGCTTTCAGACCGGATTGCGACGGCCACTTGCCCGAAGTGCCTCAAAACGTTTCAGGTGTCCACGTCACCAGCGCTTCCGCCAGCTCGCGGCGAAGCTTGGCCCGCCTGGATCAATCTATGGGGGATTGCGGCCTGCGCTCTCGCTGCGGCGGCCTTGGTGTTCGCCTACGTGGTCGGCTCGCGTTCCCTGACGTACACCGCGTCGGGCATCGGAGTGGTGCTGGTCCTTGTGGCCATTGTGGTGAACCGAGGCAGCGACAACGCTGCGGCCGGAGTTTCGCTTGCCTTCGGCGGAGCATTTTGCGCGGCGATTTTGCTCCTCACCCATTTCGCTCCCGGATCGTTGAACCATCTGTGGAAAATGGATTCCCCGTTGCCCGAGAATGATCCGCACAAATTAGAGGTGGTTGCTCACACAGGTCCATACGATGAGGGGAGACTGCTCAAAGATGATGAGTGGATCGATGCGGTCAAGGAGGCCGTCCGACAAGACGATCTGTTCTTTCGTCTGGGGATCGTCAACGCCGGCCGTTTGCTGGAACAGGACGCCGCTTCCTCCTATCTCCTCGTCAACTTCTACTTAGTCCAGATGAGACATGGACGATCGAACACGGTGGAACGCTTCCTCCCTGGCAAGCATGAGCCGAAGCTAACCGACGATTCGGGGCGTCGATACACTTTTATTGGCGACAGAGTACGGAAGACGGCCACCCTGTTAGATCCGGAACTCAAGGTCGATCGTTGGCTGATTTTTGAGCTGCCGCCGTCGGGGTTCAAGTTCTTGACCCTGGAAGTGCCGGCATCGGCCTGGGGGCGAAGGGGCGTCTGCCGTTTTCGCATCGCCGGGGCCGACGTGGTGTACGAACCAGCTCCGGACACAGGGAAAACGCATAATCAAGTTATTGCTGCGCAGTCGGTTACGTCATTTCTAAGGCCGGACTTAGCTTTTGGCCTGCCGCAACTCCTTTCTCTAAAACTGGTTTACGATCCGTTTACCCTGATTTCGGAGAAAGCCAAGGAGATCGAGGAAAAAAAGGCCATCGTGCTGGATAGGCGATCCGAGGCTCCCGATCCGGCGCTCGGCCGAAGCATCTTCGCCAAGAAATGCTTCGAGTGCCATACCCTGCACGGGATCGGCGCCAAGATCGGGCCTGACCTCACCAAGTCCCAACGTGGCGATCTCGATTTCCTGCTGACGAGCATCGTCGATCCCAGCTTCTTCATCGCAAAAGAGTTTCGGCCGACGATGGTGATCACTTCTCGCGGCATAGTGTACAACGGCATCGTCAAGCAAGAAGACGACGAAAACCTCACCTTGCTCCTTCCCAGCCGACTCGTGGTGAGAAAAAGCGACATTGAGAAAAGGAAAGAGAGCAAGGTTTCCCTCATGCCCACGGAGTTGCTGAAGGAGTTAAATAACCACGAGGTACGATCGCTTATCGCCTATCTTCAGAGAAGCAACCAGGGCCCTCTGCTGGCGACACCGGAAAATGCGCCGGAGTATTTCCCTTATCGTCCGGACTTATTGACCTGGCACACCATCGGGACGGCCTGGGACGTGGAGAAAGGGGAAATCGTGGCCCCGGAACCCCAGTCAGGTAAGCCGGAGTTGTTGATAAGCGACTTGCATCTGGCGGGGGATTTCCAGTTGACGCTGTTGTTCCAGCCGGGGAAAGACGGTGGGGGCGCCGTCCTGATTCGCGACGCCAGTCGGCCGGATACCGCTGCCGGATTCCGCATCGACTTTAGTGTCGGCGAACCGCTCAAACTGGTCGAAGTGGCAAGCGGGCGAATCGTCCCGGTGAAGGAGCGGCTTGGGGTAGCCAACCTGACCAGGGCCGAGACCTGGAACCGGCTGGAACTCAAAGTCTCGGACAGCCGGCTCCTGGTGCGGCTGAACAACAAGGATGCCGTGGAAGCAACGGAGTTGCAACTTCCACCGCGCCGGTTGATCGTGCTGGAAGGATCTGGTGTTTCCGGGCAGAGACTTCGCTTCCGTCAACTGGAGATGCGATTACCAAAACAGGAAAAATGACAGCCTTCGCCCAAGGAAGCGGCGACAGACGTGGAGCGGGCATGGTGCAATGGCGGGTGGCTCCGTGGTAGGATGGATTTGCAATCCGTCCGCTATAGCCCGGACGGATTGCAAATCCGTCCTACCACAGTGTTGCCCCTCCGGTGCCCCGGTTGAATCATGCCGCGGAGCGCCAGGGGCTGACAGCTGTGAATAGGGCAGGATCTCAGTTTGGGAAGCCAGTTGAAAAAATGAGAGCGAACCGGTTTTTTTCTTGCATTGAGAGATGGAGAGCGTCAAAATCATCCCGGTTCCACGAGACGGTCCCCAGTGAGGGTGGAACGTGCCTATAACGATGAAATGTCCCCGCTGCCAAGCGGAGATCAAATTGCCCCAGAACGCCAAGAAGGCTACGTGTCCCAGTTGCCTGGGGACTTTCTCGACCGTCAAGACCGACAAGGAAGCCGCTGTCGTAACCGTTGCCCCGAAGCAGGACGCGAGGCCTTCATCAGTAGCCAAACCACCTGTCCCAGTGCAGCGATCGCCGCAGATCGCAACTGCCAAGGCTACGCGGAAGCCGGTTGTAGAGGAACCGGCGGAAGAAAGTGAACCAGGACAGGTTCCTCCTTGGATTAGCCCCTGGGGGGCGGCATCCTTCTCTGTGGCTACGTTGGCGTTACTCCAGGCGTCAACTCTGGGTGTGCGCTGGCTAACCATCGCACTTGCCGTTATTGGCGGAGGTCTTGTTGGATCCGGTGCCTGGACCCTCGGGGAAACGCGCAAAACCAGGGACAAGGTCTGGTTCTGGGTGAGCGGAAGCCTGAGTGGCGTAATTCTGCTCCTCGCGGTGTTCTTTCCGGGAGTGCTGAATCGCTGGTGGGCCATCGATCAATCAGTGCGAACAGTCGATCCGAACGAGATGGTGGTGATCCCCTGGGATAAGACCGGCTTGAGAGACGAAGGCGATCCGATAACCGAAGTCGGTGCGAATGCCAGCAGCGAAGGGATCCGGCAGGACGATGTATTCATTCGTTTAGATTGTGTCAAGATCGACACGTTGCCCGATAAAGGCACGACACCTTTCTTGCTGGTTTACTTCGAATTGATGAACCTGGGAAATAAGGGCCCTGTCACGTTCGACGGACTATCTAACGAAAACCACCGGCCGGTACTGACCGACGATACGAATCGTTCCTATGCCTTCGTCGAGCAGTGGCAACGGCAGGGTCGCAAGGTTCCCGTGGTATTCGTGCCATCGGCCCGGAGGACCTTGTCGTTGGGAGCTGGGAGCGGCCAGAGTTTTTTAATGGTTTTTGAGGCGCCGCCTGACGGGATCGCCCTGAAGCTGGAAGTGCCAACGTCGGCTTGGGGCCGGCAAGGCACCTGTCGATTTCGAATATCCGGGCTTTTCGATGCCCCTGTCCCTTCTCAGAAATGAGGGAATCCATGACTGCCCTGCGTCATCACTCCGGGCGGAACCGCGGTTTCACGCTGATCGAACTGCTGGTAGTGATCGCCATCATCGCTATCCTGATCGCCCTGCTGCTGCCGGCGGTTCAAAAGGTGCGCGAGGCCGGCAACCGGGCCTCCTGCGGCAACAATCTTAAGCAGCTCTGGTATTGCCTGTCAGATGTTCAACGATGAGCATGGTTTATTGCCACCCAGTCGCGATCTTTCCAGTTACCCTGGCGAGTTGGCAGAACTCATTTCCACGAATTCGCTTACACTAAACAACGACAGCGAGCCGGACGATGACGAAGATTTCGCAGCCACCTGGGCAGTCTACATCCTGCCCTATCTCGAGCAAGCAAACGCCTTCGCGCTTTGGAATTTAACCACCTACCCGAATCAGAACGCGCCTTCCTATCCTACTTACGGCTATGGCTACGGTGTTCCCTTCAGCGGTCAATCGCCCACCGCGGTACTGACTCAGCCGTCCACTTATCTGTGCCCCAGCCGCCGCACGACAAGTACAGTCGGCCGCAGCTCAACAAGTACAAGTACCGGCGGAACGGCGACTATTCCAGGTGCGCTCATCGACTACGGCTGCAGCCTGGGCAGCACGGGGCTTGACTTTGCCGCCTATAACTCTAATATCCCCCCGAATGGGGCGTTCCGCATTGGCGTGCAAGGCATGGGTGTTACGCTGTCCGAGATTACCGACGGCTTGAGCAACACGGTTCTGATCGGTGAGAAACACATTCCAGTCGGTCAGTTCGGTAATTACCCTTACGATTGCTGCGCTTACGATGCTGGCGACGGCAGTGCGGGCAACACCTCAAATGGCAGCGACACCACCACCACCGGTGGTGGTCTTAATAGTAACTGCTGGGGCCGCGGGTTGGGGACCGGTTTCCCCCTTGCGACGGTGCTTAACGGCCCGAACAGCACAGAATTGGTGTTCGGCAGTTACCACGACAACATAGTCCAATTCGTCTTCGCGGACGGCAGTGTACATGCTCTGTCCACGACGACCTCTACAACGGTTCTGCAAGCCATCGCAACCATCAACGGGAACGAGCCGCCTTTTACTCCGACCTGGTGACCGCGATTGTGCCCGGTGATTGGGATCGGGTGTGTACGACATGACGGGAGCCGTTTTCAAGTTGAAAACGGCTCCCGTTCGTCTTATGGCGAGACTCGTGTCGTGCCGGAAAACCTTGCTCGAGGGAGCTTCGCCATCCCGAAAAGGGCACCACGACCGACGGCCTGACGAGGATGGAGCAGACTTGTCGAGAAATACAGCCTCCCCGATTTTGTCGGGAATGACTGGTAAACCGGCGACGGCGTGTTACCATAATCTATCGGTGGAGAACCTGTCTGAGGGAACGGTCTGATCGCTTGCCCTGGACGGTTTTCTCGGTTACCCTTCAGTGGGTAACGATCGGAGTGTATCGGATCAGACCGCTCGTGCGCGGCTCTGTCGCCACGGTATCGCAGACACGATCACGAACGAGGTGGCCCTATGGCCTTGGCGCTGAACATCGGCAAGTGTTCCATCCTGGGGAACTACCGCGAGAACAACGAAGATTCCATCGACGTCAAAGTGTTCCCCGACATGACCGTGTGTCTCGTGGCGGATGGCATGGGCGGCCAGGCCGCCGGCGAAGTCGCCAGTAAACGCGCCGTCGAGATCGTTCCTCGCGAGCTGAAGAAACACGTCACTGGCTCCGTCGGGAACGACGAGACGAAGAACTTCGTGCGGCGTTCCGTCGTCCAGGCCAACGAAGAGATCATGGCGATGGCCGCCCTGGACCGCGAGTTGAAAAACATGGGTACGACCCTTGTTGTGTCCCTGTGGCGCAAGGGGTCGTCGTTGATGTACGTTGCCGGAATGGGCGATAGCCGGGCGTACCAGCTGCGCGGCAAGAAGATCGAGCAACTGACGGTCGATCACTCCATCGCCCAGGCCCTCGTCGAGGCGAAGACGATTTCCGCCGCCGAGGCCCGCACGCATCGCTATCGCAATGTCTTGTGGAAATACCTCGGCAGCAACGAGGTCGGCGAGGGGCCTGAAGTGAAGGTGGTGCAGTTGCAAACCGGCGACCGTTACCTGCTCTGCACCGACGGTCTGAGCGGTGTCGTCTCCGACGATCAGCTGATGGCCTTCATGAAGGAGAAGACCGACGTCCAGGAGTGCGCCGACGGTCTCTGTCAGCTCGCACTGGATCAAGGCTCGCGCGATAACGTCTCGTGCATTGTCATCGAAGTGACCGAATTGAAATAATGCTTACTCCGACCCGGAAGTATAAGCGACGGTCAAGTATCCGTCGCTTACGCTTCCGGGTCGGATTCCCGAGTCAGCGAACTCTCAACTTCCTACGCCTCCGGTTCCGGCAGAACGCCTGTCTCGACGGCTGTCCGCATGTCCTGCGGGCTGGATGAGCGTTTCACAAGATCACCGCCTGCTTGGCAATCTGGGAGGGCGAGGCCCCCCGCCGAGCCGCTGTCACAAGGCTCGGTGGGAACCTCGCCCTCCCGAATACTGGCGTCGAACTTGTGAAACGGTCATCTAGCGCTTCAAGTATAGACCAGGCAAGCAGGGGAATGCCGCGCTCAAATCCTCTATGGTCAGCTGCGGCAGCGGCTGAAAACCCTGTCGCGCCACGGCCTGTGAACGCACCGCGCATTCCTTTTCGAGGACGTACCAGCGGTTGTAGCCCTCGCGCAGCTGATTCACGCCGGAAAGATCGACCGTCGGCAGATAATCCGACCAGCAGCGATTGAACGCCTCAATGTCGGACGCCAGTAACCGAAATGCACGACGCAGTTTCCGCGCGGCTGTCGTCGGATCGATCCGGATCTGCAAATCGGGTCGTAAGGCGGCCCAGAGTTGTTCCAGTGTACCCACCTGTCCCGCGTCCGCCAACCACGGCAACAAGCGCTCCCATGTCCCCGCCAGGCCGCGCAGCGTGAAGAGACGCACGACCACCATCGTCAGCATCTCGTCGCGCTTACGGCGACAGCCGGCGACCAGGATGTCGAACGCTTCCTCCACCCGCCGCGCCCGCCGGATGTAAGCGGGAGCGTCGAAGTGGGAAATGACGCGCCGAAAGATCCGGTCGCCGTCATCCCGGCCCAGGGTGGGGTTGTCGTCCATCGGTCGCCTCGGTTTTCGTTTCGCGCATTGTATCGCTGGCCATGACCGATCGCGGCGCCGACCGGTAGAACAATTCTCATAGCCTGTTCCAAAAGGCAGAAACAGACTCCGCGAGTCCGCCGCGCCAAGCAAGGACGAGCGGGAATCCGCTGGAAATCGTGCCTCTCGTCCTTGCTTGGCGCAGCGGACTCGCGGACCCATACCCTTTTGGAACAGGCTCTCCAGGGGTGGACCATGGCACGAACGATCGTCGAAGGTGTGCTGGCCGACGTGGACGGCGTGCGGGCGGGGCAGGTCGTCATCGAGGACGGCGTCATCGCCGCGGTGGGGGAGGAGTTGGGCCGCGCCGATCACGTTTTTCCCGAGTCGTGTCTGATCTTCGCCGGCATGGGCGACGTTCACATTCATGCCCGTGAGGATGTGACGAGACGCGACTGTCACAAGGAGACATTCGCCACGGCGGCAGCTGCGGCACTCCATGGCGGTGTCGTCCATGTCGCTGACATGCCGAACAACCCGGCCGCCCCCATCGATGACGCCAGTTACAGCGTCAAGGAGCAGTTGGTTGCCGCGGCCGAGCTGCCGATCGCCTTCACCCTCTACGCCGGCATTGGCCCCGGTACACGCCCGTTGACGCGCTCCGTCCCGTACAAGGCGTACATGGGTCCGAGTGTCGGCGACCTGTTCTTCACCAGCCTTGAAGACCTCGATCGCACGCTGGCCCACTATCGCGGCCGGGCCGTCAGTTTCCATTGCGAGGATCCGGACCTGCTGGATCGGCACCGATCGGCCCCGACCCACGAATCGCGCCGGCCCGCGGAATGCGAGCTCGAGCGCTACGCGGTTCGCGCTGACGATGATCGAGAAATACGGGCTGCACGGAAAGCTGTGCCACTACTCCGTCGGCGCGGGCTTGCCGATGATCCGCGAGGCGCGGCGGCGCGGCCTGGCGGTGACGGCCGAAGTGACACCGCATCACCTTTTCTTTGACACCGACCAACTGACGGAGCGCAATCGGCCCTGGATGCAGATGAACCCGCCGCTGCGGTCGCCGTCCGACCGTGAAGCCATGTTGGCGGCGCTGCGCGACGGCGACGTCGATTTCCTGGCGACGGATCATGCACCGCACACCGTGGCCGAGAAGGAACGCGGTGTCTCCGGTCAACCGCATCTCGACACGTTTGGACCGTTCGTCGCCTGGTTGCTGGTCGAGCAGGGTTTCACGCCGCAGCGCATCGCGGCCGTCTGTTCCGCCAATCCCGGCATGTTCGTCAATCCCTTCCGATCCGACAAACATGGCCGGCTGCTCCCCGGCTACGTCGGTTCGCTGACCGTCCTCAATCTGAAGCAGCCGACGACGGTACGGCGCGAAGTGCTACGGACGAAGTGCGGTTGGAGTCCGTTCGAGGGGATTACGTTTCCGGGAAGTGTGGCGGCTGTGTTTGTGCGCGGCAGGCTGGTGAGTGGTGAGTGGTGAGTGGTGAGTGGTGAGTGGTAAGTGGTGAGTGGTGAGTGGTGAGTGGTGAAAAAGAATCGGGCCGCGTCCTTTGAGGAACGCGGCCCGATCGCCTTCTGTGCTCTCACCACTCACCAAAACAAGGAGGGCCCCGGCGAGATATGCGCCGAGGCCCTCTACAAAAGTCGTGGCTGCGTCTGACGGCAGCCCGTCAGCTGCGTCTACCGCAGCCACCTCTGGTTGGCACTACACACTATGACCACCTCCTTTCGCTTGGACCACCCTCGCCGCATACGTCTAACCAGCCCGGATACGTGCGAGGCTCTAGCCCGTCGCACCACGTTTCGTGCGACCCGATGAATCAATTCTAACCGCGTTCCAGAGAGCGTCAAGTGAATCCGCACGTTTGTGAGCAGCATGCGCTGTCTCAGCCTCCCGTTTTTTCCGCGTCGATTTGTTAGACCGCGAATGCCTTCCCCCACGTCATCGCTGATTCCTCGCAGTTGCCAGCGTTTTCCACGATTTTTTACTCCAAGACTGACCGCGACGGGGTAAAGCTTGCGCTGCTTTCATGGCGTTAGCCCCTTACCAAGAGTTTCTCCCCCTGATCATTCACGCGGCCCAACCCCCTTTTTGCCTGGGGAAGTCTCGACGATTGCCCCACGCTCTGTACCCTCCGCGACTTCCTCGACTCCGAGCCCCATCGAACGGCCCTGCGCGGCGTCTTCGATCACCGCGCCTGCCATCGGGCCGAGAACTCCGTTGGCGTCGGCTACTCCTGCATCGCAAACAGAGGCGCGGCGCATTCCCGAAGCCGACGTGGGATTGCGTTCCGCCGCTCAGTCGTTACCCTATCAAGAGACGCGCAGCCGACCCCCTTTCTGCATCCCAGCTTCGGTTCGCGTGTCGCCGGCCCGTTGCGGTTCGCTCAGCTCATCGGTGCGGAGTAGGATACACCATGTCATCGTCTACCCTCCAACCCGGCTTTCGCCTCGCTAAGTACGAGGTGCTGGCACACATCGCCACCGGCGGCATGGGCGCCGTCTACAAGGCCACGGACCTGGAGCTAGGCCGTACCGTTGCCCTGAAAGTGCTGACGACGCCCCTGGTCCGGCGTGAGGTCATCCTGGAGCGCTTTCGTCGGGAGGCCCGCTACGCCGCTCGACTGAACCATCCGAACGTCGTCACGCTGTACGAGTGCGGCTACGCTGCCGAACACGATCTACACTACCTGGCCCTGGAATTCATCGACGGGATCGACCTCGACACACATATCAAGCGAAAAGGCCAACTTCCGCCCGACGAGGCTCGGCGCATCCTTCTGCAAGCTGCCGGCGGACTGGACCATGCGTATGAACAGGGGATCGTCCATCGCGACATCAAGCCGTCTAACTTCCTCCTGGCCCGCGTCGGCAACAAGCTCGTCGTGAAACTGACCGATCTGGGACTGTCCCGCATGGAAGACGACGACGCCTACAAGGTGACCCGCGACGGCGCCACCGTCGGCACCATCGACTACCTGTCGCCGGAGCAGGCGCGCGACAGCCAGGCGGCCGACGTGCGCAGCGACATCTATTCGCTCGGCTGCACGGCCTATCACATGCTGGCCGGCAAGGCGCCGTTTGCCGAGGGCGGCCTGGGAGAGCGCGTGCTCAAACACCTGGAAATGCAACCGCCGGATGTGCGCCAGTTCAACCCGGCGGTGTCGGTGGGCTTCTGGGCCATCCTGCGAAAGATGCTCGCCAAGAAGCCGGAGGACCGGTACGCCACGCCGGGCGAGCTGGTGGACGATCTGAAGTGTACCGCGGCCGAGGCATTGGATGATGAGGTCGAGGCACCTTCGGAGCCGATCGCGAGCAGCACCCCCAATTGGGGGTGCGAGACTCCCGCCGAGCCGATCGCGGCGGCTCCACAGGAACCTCGCACTCCCGATTCTGGACGGGATCGCGCTACTTCATCGACCGGAATCACCATCGAGCAATTGCAGGCAGCGGCGGCATTTCACAAGCGGGCCGTCCAGGTACTGGCTGCGGGCGGCGGCAGCGATTATGCTCGAGAGCTACTCACCAATTGCTTGAAACTGGACCCGTACACTCCCGCGTATCGTCAGACGCTGCGGGAGGTGAATCGCAAGTCGGCCGGCGGCACCCTGGGCCGCTGGCTCGGCTCGTTCAACGTGCTGGCGCTCAAGTCCAAGATGCGGGCGGCTCGTACGGCCGGCGATTGCGCAAAGTGCTGGAACAAGGCGAGGAGGTTCTGGCCCGTCAGCCGGCGGACGTGGAAACGCATCTTGGCATGGCCAAGGCGGCGGAGAAGCTGGAATTGCTGGAACTGGCGCTGTGGCTGCTGGAGCAGGCCCGCGAACTGCTGCCGCAGGACCTCGACCTGATGCGGGCGCTGGCCCGGCTCTACGAGCGGCGTCGAGAGTGGAAACCGGCCATCGCCCTCTGGGAGAGAGTCCAGCGGAAGGAGCCGAACGATCCCGATGCGCGGCAAATGATTAACGATCTGTCGGCGAAAGCGCACATCGCCGGAGGGCACTATCGGCGGTAATGTGGGTTGCGGCGCGTGGTTGAGGAACGCTGCCGAAATAGCTTCCGTGCCAAATGAAATCTTGGGCGGAGTCATTCTCGGTCGCGTAGCTACCTTCAGACGGTAGCCGGGCGTTTCAACGCCCGGTTCCGATCAGAATGATGAGCGTGTGTCGCGTAGCGACAGGTGAGCTGCCCCGGCTGGGATGACGTCTCATGCGTCGCTACGCGACGCCACCGTATGGCTCGGTCGAAATACCGGCCTTGAAAGACCGGTCTATCGTCAGAGGGTCGCTACGCGACCGAGAGTGTAGCGTGTGGCACGGAAGTTATTTCGTCAACGTTCCTTACCCGCGTTCGTCCACTGGCAGTACTTGGTAGTTCCATTCGGAGAAGCCCATCCCAACAAATCGGCCTCGAAGTCGTTATCGAAACGCAGCCAGAAACGATTCAACATTTGACACTATCCCCCACCGCCCATTAAGATCAACGAACTGATTCCTCCCACCACGATTGCCCTCCCGCCCCGGAATGACCGCCATGACTTCGTATCTCCGTTCTCGGCCGCTCTGTTCCGCGATCGTGTTGCTCGTTCTGATCGGTGGGGCATCGACAGCCGGCGAACCGCGTCCAGGCGTGGACTTCAGCCGCGACATCCTGCCGATCCTCTCCGACAACTGCTTCCGCTGTCACGGCCCCGACGCCAGGGCCCGCAAGGCCAAGCTGCGGCTCGACACGCAGGACGGCGCCTTACGCAAGACCGAGCCGGTCATCGTGCCGGGCAAGAGCGCCGAGAGCGAGCTGATCCGCCGCATCACCAGCAGCGACGCCGACGAGGTGATGCCGCCGCCGGCGTCGCAACCGCAAGCTGACGCCGCGCAGGTCGAAGTGCTGAAGCGCTGGATCGACGACGGGGCGCCGCTGGGGCACGCACTGGGCCTTCGAGACGCCGCGAAGCGGCCCGCACTGCCCGCGGTGAGCGATCGGCACTGGCCGAGGAACGCCGATCGATCGCTTCGTCCTCGCTCGGCTGGAAGCGGAAGGGCTGCAGCCGTCGCCCGAGGCGCGAAGGAGACGCTGATCCGCCGCGTGACGCTCGACCTGACCGGCCTGCCGCCGACGCCCGCAGGAGGTCGATGCCTTCCTCAGCCGACACAGTCGCCGGATGCCTACGAGAAGGTCGTCGACCGCCTGCTCGCCTCGCCCGCACTACGGCGAGCGCATGGCCTGGGACTGGCTCGACGCCGCCCGCTACGCCGACACCAACGGCTACCAGGGCGACGCCGAACGGACCATGTGGCCCTGGCGCGACTGGGTCGTCGAGGCGCTCAACGCGCAACATGCCGTTCGACCAGTTCACCATCTGGCAGCTGGCCGGCGACCTGCTGCCCGAACGCGACGCGCCGAGCAGAAGCTCGCCACCGCCTTCTGCCGCAATCACATGATCAACGGCGAAGGCGGCCGGATCGCCGAGGAGAACCGCGTCGATTACGTCATGGACATGACCGAGACGACCGGCACCGTCTGGCTCGGCCTGACGCTCAACTGCTGCCGCTGCCACGACCACAAGTTCGATCCGCTCACGCAGCGCGACTACTACCGCCTCTTCGCCTTCTTCAACCAGACGCCGGTCAACGGCGGCGGCGGCGATCCGCAGACGCCAGCCGGTGATCGAACTGGCGACGCCGGAGCAGACGGCGAAGCTCGGCGGACTGCAAGCAGCGAGCCATCAAGGCGGCCGCAAGGAAGTGGACGAGTCGAGAACGAACGCTCTTCCCGCGCGCCCAGGGCAAGCCGGCGTCGGACTCGCCGAAGGCCGCCGGCTGCCGCAAGCCGAGTCGTCGCGATCCTGAAGCAGCCGCCCGAGCAAGCGCAGCCGCGGCCAGGTCGACCAGCTCGAGAAGCACTGGGAAGCGACCGAGCCCGGCTACGTCGAGCACTGCTGAAGAAGCAGCGTCGCGGCCATCGAGGCCCGCGACGACTTCACGCGCTCGATCCGCGGGTGATGGTCATGGAGGACATGCCGAAGCCGCGCGAGACGTTCATCCTCGACCCGCGGCTCGTACGACAAGCCGGCCGAGAAGGTCGACGGCCGGCGTGCCGGCGGTCCTGCCGCCGCTGCCGCGCCGAGCGCGCCGCGCGAACCGGCTCGGCCTGGCCCGCTGGCTGGTGTCGCCCGAGAACCCGCTGACCGCCCGCGTGACGGTCAACCGCTACTGGCAGCAGTTCTTCGGCATCGGCCTGGTGAAGACGCCCGAGGACTTCGGCGTCCAGGGCGAGACGCCGTCGCATCCCGAGCTGCTCGACTGGCTGGCGACCGAGTTCGTCGCGGCACGCGGCTGGGACGTCAAGGCGCTGCACCGGCTGATCGTCACCAGCGCGACCTATCGGCAATCGTCGCGAGTCACCGCCGGCCCTGCTCGAGCGCGACCCGCAGAACCGCCTGCTGGCGCGCGGCCCGCGCTTCCGCCTGCCGTCGTGGATGATCCGCGACCAGGCCCTGGCCGCCAGCGGCTTGCTGGTCGCCAACGCTCGGCGGCCCGCCGGTCAAGCCGTATCAGCCCGCCGGGCGTCTGGGAGGAGGCGACCTTCGGCACCAAGCGCTATCAGCAGGACCAGGGCGACGCGCTCTATCGCCGCAGCCTGTACACCTTCTGGCGGCGGATCGTCGGCCCGACCGAGTTCTTCGACACCGCCGCCGCGGCAGACCTGCACCGTCAAGCCGGCGCGCACCAACACGCCGCTGCACGCCCTGACGACGCTCAACGACGTGACCTTCGTCGAGGCCGCCCGGGCGCTGGCCGAGCGCGTGCTGCACGAGCGCCGGCCCGTCGCCGAGGCAGCGCATCGACCTGGCCTTCCGCCTGGTCCTCGCCCGCCGGCCGACGGCCGCGGAGACGGCAGGTCCTGCTCGCGCAGCCTCGGCCGCGTCGCGCGGCGAGTTCGCCGCCGATCCGCGCGGCGGCGCAGAAGCTGCTGAGCGTCGGCGAATCGAAGCGCGACGAGACGCTCGACTCGGTCGAGCACGCCGCCTACACCGCCCTGTGCTCGGCGATCCTCAACCTCGACGAAGCGCTGACGAAGGAGTGAGCCATGGACCCGCTGCTCGAGCAACCGCCTGCACGTCACCCGCCGCGAGTTCTTCGGCCGCGGCCGCCTGCGGCATCGGCACCGCGGCCCTGGCCTGCGCTGCTGGGCCGCGACGGCCTGCGCGGCGACGACGCCGCAGCCGCGCCGGCGGCCTGCCCGGCCTGCCGCACTTCGCGCCCAAGGCGAAGCACGTCATCTACCTGTTCCAGAACGGCGCCCCGACGCACGTCGATCTGTTCGACTACAAGCCGAAGCTGACGGAGCTGCACGGCAAGCCGGTGCCCGGAGTCCTACGTCGGCGGCAAGCGCTTCAGCACCATGACCGGCAACGCCGCAGGGCAAGCTGATGCTCGCGCCCGATCGAGCCGTTCGCGCAGCACGGCCAGAGCGGCGCCTGGGTCAGCGACTTCCTGCCGCACACCGCCGCGATCGCCGACGACCTCTGCTTCGTCAAGAGCATGCACACCGACGCGGTCAACCACGCCCCGGCCATCTCCTTCTTCCTGACCGGCGGCCGAGATGCCCGGCCGGCCGACGCTGGGCGCCTGGCTGACCTACGGCCTGGGCAGCGAGACCGACCAGCTGCCGGCGTTCGTGGTCATGACCTCGGTCGAGCAAGGGGACGACCTGCGGGCAGATCTTCTACGACTTCTACTGGGGCCGCGGCTTCCTGCCGTCGCGCTTCCAGGGCGTGAAGTTCCGCGGCAGCGGCGACCCGGTGCTCTACCTGTCCAACCCCGACGGCATGAGCCGCGACGATGCGCCGCGGCCTGCTCGACGACATCGCCAAGCTCAACGAGATCAAGCTGCAGCGAGTTCGGCGACCCCGAGATCGCCACGCGCATCGCCCAGTACGAGATGGCCTATCGATGCAGGCGAGCGTGCCCGAGCTGACCGACCTCTCGAAGGAGCCGGCCGCACGTCCTCGAGATGTACGGCCCGCGACGTGCAGCGAGCAGGGCACCTTCGCCTACAACTGCCTGATGGCCCGCCGGCTGGTCGAGCGCGGCGTCCGCTTCGTGCAGCTCATGCACGCCGGCTGGGACCAGCACAGCAGCCTGCACGACCGAGCTGTACACCCAGTGCCGCGACACCGACCAGCCCTCCGCCGCGCTGGTCAAGGACCTGAAGCAGCGCGGCCTGCTCGACGACACGCTGGTCATCTGGGGCGGCGAGTTCGGCCGCACGCCGTTCATCCAGGGCAACATCGACGACCGCAAGCGCTGGGGCCGCGACCATCATCCCTACGCCTTCACCATCTGGATGGCCGGCGGCGGCGTCAAGCCCGGCATCACCTACGGCGCGTCCGACGACCTGGCCATGAACGTCGGTCGACGACCCGGTCCACGTCCACGACTTCCAGGCGACGGTGCTGCACCTGCTCGGCATCGACCACGAGCGACTGACCTACCGCTTCCAGGGCCGCGACTTCCGGCTGACCGACGTGCATGGCAAGGTGGTGCAGGGTGTGCTGGCGTAGCGAACGGCTCTTGACGGCGACGCGGTCGAAGAGCAGCATCAGAAGAGATGCCCGTTCGCAGAAGGAGGCGATCGATGACTGAAAATGAAAACGCCACGGTATCCGGCCCGGCCGTGTCACCTTCTCATCCTGAGACGAGCTGGGTCCAGAAGACTGACAATGTCTGCGGTGGCGATGCCTGTATCCGCAATACACGCATCCGAGTTTGAGGGCTGGTGAATTGTCACCGCCTAGGGATGTCAGACACGGAGTTGCTCGCCTCGATTGTGGGCCTGACGACAGCGGATCTCGACGCGGCCTGGAAGTATTATGAGAACAATCGTGAAGAGATCGACCAAACCATCAAGGAAGATGAGGAAGCGTGACCGAGCCGTATACGGCCGAAGTCCGCGCTATCTACTGCCGCGATCCGTCGAAATGTATATCATGGTATGCCCCTTTACCGCAATACTCATACCAATCATTAACAACATTTGGAGCCTTATGCCCACCATTTGCCTACACCAGGACGAGATCCGAGCAGGGTCGCTTCCAGACGTTTGCATGTGCTGCGGTGAACGCGCTGTCGAGCATAAATACAAATCATTCTCGTGGACCCCGGGTTGGGCCTACATCGTATTTTTTTTAAGCGGCGGATTGCTTCCCGGACTCATTACGGCAGTGAACGTGACCAAGAGAATGGTTGTCGATGCGCCGCTTTGCTACGAACATCGCAATCATTGGTCAAGGCGCACGGCGTACATTCTTCTAGGTTTGGCAGCGTGTATCGTAGCGACAATTGGAATCTTCGTCAGAATCGTCGCAAGCGATCCGATGAATCGGGACCTCGAGTGGCTCTTCGTGCTGATTCCAATCTCATTTCTTGCCTGGATGATAATGACCATTGCACTCATGTTGACTTCTATTCGACCCTCCGAGATAACGGACCGCAGCATCACCTTGCTGGGAGTCTCAGAGAGATTCATAGATGCCCTCCACGAGCTTCGTGAAAGGCATCGAGGTTCTGATCGGCGAAGCCGCCAGACGGCTGATGATTACGACCAGAACCTCGAGGAGATTGATCGGAACCTCCGCGAGAACGAAGAGGAATGATCGCCTGGCACCTCACTATTTATGCACGTTAATGGCGTTTCTGCGGTTAAACTATTCTTCATGCTCACGTCCCTTGTCACCGGTGGTGCGGGTTTCATCGGCAGCCATCTTGTCGAGGCGCTGCTCGCCGAGGGACGGCGCAGTCGTCGTGCTTGATGACCTGTCCACCGGCTCCGCGGCCAACCTCGACGCCGTGCGCGATCATCCCCAGCTGCACGTTTTCCTCGACAGCGTCACGAATGAGGACCGTCTCGGCCGGCTCGCGGACGATGCGGACGAGATCTATCACCTCGCCGCCGTCGTCGGCGTCCGTCTCGTACTGGAAGAGCCGGAGCGAACCGTCGCCACCAACCTCGGACCGACCGAGGCCGTACTGCGCCGGCTCGCGAACGACCGAAACCGCTGTTCCTCGCCAGCACCAGCGAGGTCTACGGCAAGAACCCGAAGACGCCGCTGGCAGAAGACGACGACCTCGTTCTCGGGCCGACGCATCGCGGACGCTGGGTCTACGCTTGCAGCAAAGCACTGGATGAGTATCTCGCCCTGTCCCAACACCAGCGACCGGGGCTGTCGGTGGTCATCGGCCGTTTTTTCAACGTCGTCGGGCCGCGCAGGTCGGGCGCTACGGCATGGTGTTGCCGCGCTTCGTCGATCAGGCGCTGACCGGCGGTCCGCTCGTGGTCCATGACGACGGCAAGCAGGTGCGTTGTTTCGCCCATGTCGCCGATGTCGTCGAAAGCGTTCTGAACCTGATGGCCTGTCCGGCGGCGGTCGGCGTGTGTTCAACCTCGGCAGCGACGTCCCCGTGACGATACGGGACCTCGCCGAGACTGTTGTGCGGCTCGTCGATCCGGCGTTAGCGATCGAACATATACCTTATGAACAGGCGTTCGGTGCTGGCTTCGAGGACGTTCGTTGCCGGGTGCCGGATCTGACGCGGATTCGAGAGACAATCGACTGTCGGCCGCGGCGAACTCTGGAGGACGTGGTGCGCGAAACGATCGCGTGGCGGCGCCGGCGGGACTTGAGGCGCGAAACGTAAACAGGAACGATGAAGGAGACATCCATGTGCCAATTGCGATCGAGAGTGGCGGCGCTGCTGCTGGGCGTCGTCCTGGTCGCGGCGAGTGACGGACACGCCCAGGAAGCACGCTGCCGGTCGCCGGCACCTGGAAGATGAGCGTGATGCTCCAGGGACAGGAGATCGCCCTGGCCATCGTCCGAGTCGAAGTCGCGGACGGCAAGGCGGAAGCCACGATCGTCGCCACCGGCGTCGCAACTTCTCCGGCGTGAAGGTCGCAGGAATCCGGGTCGGCGAACGATCGCTGCACATCACGTTCAAGTCCGCCGCCAGCACCTACGATCTGGCCGCCTATGGACGCAAGGAAGAACGACGACCCCGCGTGCTGACCGGTTCTCTCGAAATGGGGAACAATGTCGAGGTGGCGACGCTCGAACGGACCACCGAAAAGCAGATCGACCCGGACAACCTGGTGACGTCGATCGAGGGGGCGGACGAGCTGAAAAAGCTGAACACGAAGGACGACAAGGATCGGGAGCGTATCCTCAAGACCCTCCTAGAGCAGTACGACGGCAAACCGCTGAGTTATGCGGCTGTCCAGCGTGTGTGGCAGCATTACAGCCAGGGCGACTACGATGCGAAGACCACCAGTACGGCCGCGCTGGATTATGTGCGCGTCGCCGCCGGCTTCGGCGCGAGCTGGAGATTCACGCCGCCACGCAAGCTGTACGGTCGCTGACAACGCGGAAGGATGGGGCCAACGATGCGGTCCAGTTCGCGCCGGGCTGAGAAGCTGCTGCACGATACCGATTCGCTGCGCCGGCAGATGGGAGTGCTCAAGACTCTGGCTGCCGCGCTCTCGAGCGACCGACGGTGGCGACGGTCCTGAACTCCGCACGGTCAAGGAGCGCTTGGCAAAGCTCGACGAACTGCTCGACGCGGAGTTCGAGAAAACCGCGATTCCGTTCAAACCGGAACCGTTCGCCGGACGTAAGGACAAGAGCAGCCGCGTGGCCGTGGTCGAGTTGTTCAGCAGCGCCCAGTCGGTTCGTTGTGTCGCCGCGGATATTGTCTTCGACGCGCTGCGCCGAACCTACCGGCCGGATGACGTCGTGCTGCTGCGCTATCACATGCACGTCAAGCAGTCCGATCCGTTGGCGAACCCCGACGGCGAGTTGAGCGGCGGACTGTATCGAGTGGATGAGACGCCGACGCTCCTCGTCAACGGCAAGCCCGGTCCCAAGCTCGCCGGCGCCGCCTCGGCCGCCGAGGCAGGTTACAAGGAGACGGCGGGACTGGTTAACCAGGCACTCGAAGGCGCGGCGAAAGCTGGTCTCGAACTCTCCGTGAAGCGCGAAGGCGACAAACTCAGAGTGATGGCGACCCCGACAGCGCTTCCCGGCAAGAACGAGGCCCGGTTGCGCGTGCTGCTGGTCGAAGACGTGGTGCGCTACCAGGGAAGCAGCGGCCGTCGGCTGCACTATCACGTTGTCCGCGCCATCATCGGAAACGAGGCGGCGCAACCAGCGATTCCGCGGAAGTTCGCGATTTCGGTAGACGGCGTGCGGAGGAAGCTCGCCGCCTACCTGGAGCTGGTGAACAAGATCGAACCGTTCCCCGACGAGGAACGACCTCTGGAACTGAAGCGACTCAAGATCGTCGCACTTATTCAGGATGAGGAAAGTCGAGAGATATTTCATGCCGTCCAGGTCGATGTGCCGGAGGCGAAGTAGCGCGGCGTTTAGCCGCGAGCTTTTGCGAGCGCTTGAGTTCAAGCGCTCGCAAAAGCTCGCGGCTAAACGGCGCGATGGATCACCCCATGACCAATCCCGATCCCGTCACAGCACGACCTCAGCCGAGTCCGGCGGCGCTGACCAGCCTCCTGCTCGGCACGGCGTCGGTGCTGTTGCCAATCGTAGCGGGCGTGCCAGCGCTGTTCGTCGGTTATCGTGCCCTCTACGACGTCAACGCCAGTGGGGGGCGCATCACCGGGCGGCGTCTCGCGGTGGCGGGTATGGCCCTCGGCGGCTTCACCACTGTTCTCGCCGTCATCGGCTTCATTCTCCTCATTTTCATCCACCTCGCGCAGAAGAGCCGGGTGGCCGAATGCCAGAACAACCTGCGCCGCCTCGGTCTCGCCGTTAACGTGTATCAAGCCAAGTCGGCCGACAAGGTCTTCCCTGGCGCCGCCGTTCCCAACGCCAAGCTACCCGTCGCCGATCGCCTGAGCTGGATGACCAGTATTTTACCCTATCTCGACGAGGCACACCCGATTGCGAAGAAGTGGCAGTACGCCTATGAGAGCCTCGACCGACAGCGCGCCTGGAATGATCCCGCCAACGACGAGGCGCGAGACACGGTTATCGCCGTGTTCCTCTGTCCCAACCATCCGACCTACGATCCGCCCGTTCGGCCGGCTCCTACGCACTATGTCGGTATCTCCGGAGAGGGCATGGATGCTGTTCTGCTGCCGCTGCGCGACGAACGGGCCGGCTTCTTCGGCTACGACCGCGTCCTCCGGCCGAGCGGTGTGGCTGCGGGGATGAGTTACACGCTGTTGTCCCTGGAAACGACCTCCGACAATGGTCCCTGGATCGCGGCCGGGTTCCCGACGGTCCGCGGTGTTCCGGATAACGTCGATCGTCTCGTCGGTTTCGGTGCCCCGTTCGGCGGTTGCCATTCCGGAGGTATGAACGCGCTGTTCGTCGATGGTTCCGTGCATTTCCAGAACGAGAACATCGATCCGAAGGTCCTCCGTAGCTTGGCGCGGATTGATCGGGAATGAGCTGCGGCCAGGGTTATCCTTGCACAGTTACTCTCCAAACGGGTTTTTCCTGCCAAACTTTACTCGGAATTAGTGTTCTCCCTGCTCACCGGGCAAATTTGCGCATGTATCTTTGTAGATGAGCGGAACTGGCGGCGTGGTTCAAAGGCGGGTAACACCGTGGTAGGACGGATTTGCAATCCGTCCGGACGACAGCGGACGGATTGCAAATCCGTCCTACCACGGTGTTACCCCTCCGGTGCCCCATTTGAACCAGGCCGAACTGGCAAAGGATCCCCGGGGGAGAACACGATGCGACGAGTACTCTGGACGACGGCAGCCGTTCTTCTCGGCACCGGGTTAATCGTGACCGCCTCGACGTTGTTCGGTCAATCGGGCAAGAAGTCCGACCAGGCAGTGCCCGCGAAACAATCGGAAACTAAAGAAACTGTCGCCGAACCGCTGGAGTTGATAGGCAAGACGCAGCCCGCTCCCGGCCGGAGCGCCAAGATCGCTCCGGTTCCTTACGAACCGGTCGAGGAGATCAAGGTCGCCGTCGGCGTGCGTGTCAAGAAAGATCAGGACTTGCTCAAGATCGACAGCGATGAGCAGGAGGCGCGCGTGCGTGCCAAAAAGGCCTCCCTGGCCGAGATGGAAGCCAGCCTGGGTCGCCTCAAGGAGGAACCGCGCGAGGAAGACCAGAAAGAGGCACGCGCCATCCTGGAGAGCGCCAAGGTCAGTGCCCGTGAAGCGCGAGCTGCTCGAACGGCTCGAACCGGCGTTCAAGAGCGGTGCGGTTTCGGAGCAGAAGTACATTGAGGTGCGTGCGCTGGTTTTGCGCTCTGAATCGGACGAACGCAGCGCCCAGGCCCGGCTCGACAAACTGCTGCGCCGGCCGTTTCAGCGCGAGGTGGCCGAGATCGAAGCGCGGATCGCGGCCGCTCGTGAGGAAATCAAGGGCGCCGAGGCTGAACTCGAACACTACCTCATGAAATCCCCAATCGACGGAGTGGTGGCATCCTTGAACGTCGTCCTCGGCGAAGCGCGTGGACACGAAACCACGGTTTGGGGAGAGATCATTGACCTGAAACTGATCGACGTGCGTTGCGACGTACCGCCGGCTCAACTCGACGGGATTCGCCTTGGGGCCGAGGCGCTCGTGCTGCCGTCGGGAAAAGCGAACGGCGGTCTAACCGGTAAAGTCGTTAACATCGGCATCGCCGCCGACCGAGTCACCGGCCACATCCCGGTCCTGATCCGTGTCGAGAACGTGGAGGAGCGATTGCGCTGCTATATCAGCGTCAAGGTCCGCTTCGACACGACGACCGTAAGCGACAAGTAGCCGCCTCAATCCGTTGTCTCGTCGCTCTCGGGTTGCTCCGATGCATCCAGTTCAATCTTCTCGTTGCGTGCCAGATGTTCCGCCGCAAGATCGCGCAGAAGCAGCGATCCGGTGTACATCCCCATCAGGCCCGAGACAAATTGGGCTTCCTGCTCCTGCTTGGCGAAGAGCTGATCGGCGGCCCGGATCTCTTCCGCCGTCGCCAGTCGCGGCTGGGCCTGCTGCGCCGCCTCGACTACGTGCTGTTCGGTGACTTGATGCACGACCGGCGCGAGTAGAATCGGTTGATCGGCCATCGGATCATCTCCTCGGGTATTTCTGCGGGACGGCCCCTGTCACCATTCTACCGCGCGGGATGGTTCGGCGTCTTCTGAACTTCCACTTTTTGAGATCGTCGCGGTGTATCGCCTACTCCAGCGCCCGATCCAGATGGACATACCCGCCGTCCACGTGGAACAGTTGACCGGTCGTGTGGCTGCTGCGCGGCGACAGCAAGAAGGCGACGGCGTTGGCGATCTCCTCGGCGGTTGTCATCCGCTGCTCGAACGGGATGCGGGCCTCAATGCGCCGCCGGGCCGCGCCGGGATCGGGCTGGTTACCGAGCCACTGTGCGTACATCGGCGTCCAGCACTCGGCGACGACAACGGCGTTGACGCGAATGCCATACTGCCGCAGCTCGACGGCCCATTCACGCGTCAAGGCGTGCCGGCCGCCGTTTGCCGCGGCGTAGGCCGACGTGCCGCCCTGGCCGGTTTCCGCAACCTTGCTGCCGATGTTCACGATCGCCCCGCGTGACTGCTTCAGCCACGGCAGCGCGAACCGCGCCATGTCGTAATAGTGGACGAGGTTCTGGCGCAAGGAGGCCAGGAATCGCTCGGTGTCGCCGTCTTCGAGGTTGACGCCGTCGTTGATGCCGGCATTGTTGACAAGGCCGTCGATTCGTCCGCACTGCCGCACGGCTTCGGCCACGGCCTTGCGGCAATCGTCGGTGCGCGTCAACTCGGCCTCGATCGCGAGAGCTTGCCCGTCCGCCGCCTCGATAGCATTGACCGCAGCAGTGTTGTCGACGGTGTCACGGCCGACTATGATCGCGACGGCTCCTTCTGCCGCCAGGACGCGCGCCACGCCTTCGCCGATGCCGCGTGCGCCGCCGGTAACGAGGACCACATGGCTGCGCAATCCGAGGTCCATGGTGCGTGCCTCAGAGGTAGGTCACTGCGGCTCGGCGAGACGGCCCATGAACAGGATCGAGTCGGAGCGCGTGTCGCGGATCAGGAACAGAAACGGATGATCCGCCCGGAACTCGGGGATGATCTTCTCACTCTTCGCTTTCACGATCACACCAGTTGCAGCGGCGGCCTCGGTGCCTTCCTCGTTCACATCGACAAACGCCTTGTGAACCACGTCGGCGATTAGCAAGCCTTCCTTGGTGGCGATGCCGGTGAAGTCCGCACTGCGTGTGAAGGCCGTCGGCATGCCCATCTCCGAGAGTACCTTCTTCAAACTGAACTCGGCCGTCACCTTGAACTTCGGCAGCGCAACCTGCACCTCGGTCTTGCGCACCCCTCGCAGCCAGGCGGCGAGGTTGTTGGCTCAAGTTTACCCACAACTTTTCAGAGCTTCCGCACCATCGACCATGTGTTGCAAGGCCATCCAGCCGCGCCACAGGATCAGCCAGCCGGGGCGATGGTCGCGTTTGCGGTTCTGATGGCCACCCAGGCGCGCCAAAGCATAGAAGAAGTCATGGATGCTCAACTCCGGCCGTACCTCTTTGTAACGCCACGCACTCAGCACGGCCACGTAGCGTGCATCCACCACCTCCGTCGCTGGCCGCTCCTTGGCATCCGGTCGCCGACTGGCTTCACGCAGGTTCAGCAACGCCACCGCCACCACCGACAGCAGCGCGATCATCGGTTGCAGGGCCGCCGACGTAGTGAACTGCAGATCTTCGATGGCGCAACCGCTCTTTTGCGCCTTGTGCAATTCCTCAATGATCCAGCGGTCGCCGTACCAATCCACCCGTTCCCAGGCGTCCGCCAGCGTGCCCACCTTGCGGTCGGTCAGCAGGATCCACTCCACCGGCGCGACGCCCTTGGGGGGGCTTGATTTCGGCCACGCGCACGACCCACAGCGGCAGCGGCCGCTTCTCATACAAGCCGCGACGCACGTGCGGCGGACTGAGCAACACCGGCGCGAACGACACGGCGACGACCGCCTTGCGTTCGGGCTGGCCCGGCCGTGCCGACACGACGATTTCCCGGTGTCCCTGCAGCGGCAGCGTGCGTGCATAGGTGTGCAGATAGTCTTTGGGACCCTGCGGGTCATGGTGGCCGTGGCGGATCACGCGGTTGACCTTGGAACGCATCACGAACCCTTCGTGTGGCCCCCAGGAGCGGGCGAGAAACTCGAAGGTGTCGGCGCCGCGATCCGCGACATGCACCCAGGTGCAGCCGTCCGGAGCGGGGCCGACCGCCGCGACGCCGTCGATCCACAGCCGGCTTTCGCGATCGCGGCGTTCGCGTTTGGCCCGCACTTTTTCGTGGCGACCGACGTGGCGGCGCCGATGCAGGATTTGGTTGGCCAGACCGAGGACTTCGTGTCGCTGCGGGTCGAAAGCCAGGCTGTTGTGGCACAAGTAGCCACGGTTGAGGCCGCCGCCGATCGGACCCAGGTCGGGGATCGAACGCAGCCCCGAGTAGTCGAGTTCGGTGGTGTCATGCAACACCAGGACCACGCCGGGAGCCAGACGCATCTGTTGCAGGGTCCGCTGGCGGTGCGGCTCCAGCACGGCGGCGTGCGTCACCTCGGGGCGGTTCATGAGCCGGTCCATCGCCTTGTAATCCTTGGGCTCGTGCAGCTTGGCGGGCAAGGTCCCGCCGGGATGACGGTAAATCTGGTGTGCGATGCGCACCAGACAATCGGTGCGCCGTTTGTGTCCCAGAAAGGCCGCGCCGAAGTTATGTTCGCCGAACCGTGCGTCTGTCGTCATGACCGTGCCCTCGTGACCAGTGCAACCCTGCCGTCACTTTCAGGATGGTCGTGTGGTCAAGAGCGGTGCGGTGGTCTGGTACGTGATTGCAAAAACTACCAGAGTACAGAGGCTCGGAAAGCTGCGGGCACAGCCGCAAAGGTTCGCCAGCTTATGCCCAGGGGGCGTCACGGCGCTGCGGTGGAAAAAAATACAATCACGTAGAGACACAGACCTCCTGTCACGCGATGGTAGAATGTTCCGGGTAAACTTGAGGGTTGTCGGCCGTCATGCTTTTCTCCAGGTCGGCGAGGCCGTCTTTCTTCTTCGGCAGCAGCACAACCATGCTCAGCTCCTTGCCGACGTAGGGCATCTCCAGCACCTGCAACGCGGCCGTCTCGTGATAGTTAAACTGGCCCTTCTGGTGCATCATCGGCGTCTTGACCTGCTTGTCCGCGGCGATGAAGAACGCTTCATCGCGGGTCACGTCCTTCTTGAACTGGCTGGCCCAGTCGCTCTTGAAGTAGATGGCGTTGGTCAACACCAGCCGCGTATCGGTGGTCAGAACGCCCGGCTTGATGAGGTCCTTGATCTTGTCCTTCGTCTCCTTCTCGACCCACGTGTTGATCGACTTGCGGGCATCCTCGGCCGCGCCGATGAAGTCCACGTCGTTCAGGCCGGCGCCGTAGTTGTCCTTGTTGAGCTTGAGGAAATCGGCCTGAAACGGATAGTCCTTCTGGCCCCAGAGAGCATTGGCGGTGCTGAGCTGATAGCCGCGTTTCTCCTTGCCTTCGCCGTTGACTTCCTTGATGAGTGCCCCGAACGCAGGGTGCAATTTTTCGCCGAACAGCTCGAAGTGCAGCGTTTTGGCCATTTCCTCGGCCGTCTGGCCGCGAGCGCCGCCGTAGGTCATGGCCAACGCACTGGAGATGCTGTACGGCGACAGGAAGAGGTTGCCGTCCTTCGTCCGCAGCCTGGCGTATAACTCCAGCGCGAACTTCGTGTTACCCTGCACCAGCTGCGCTACGGTCGGCCTTGCTCGCTTCGGCAGCACATCCCGGGATTGCAGCCACCAGCGCCGCGGGAATGCACAGAGTGAGGAGCGTGGTGTTCATTACGAGATTCCTTCGATTGTAGGTGCATGTCGGTCACTTCGGCTCAACAAGCCGACCCATGAACAGGATCGAGTCGGAGCGCGTGTCGCGGATCAGGAACAGGAACGGATGGTCCGCACGAAACACGGGGATCCTCCTAACCGATTCCGTTGTGATGACGACGCCCGTGGCGGCGGCAGCCTCGGTGCCTTCCTCGTTGACGTCCACGAAGGCCTTGTGGACCACGGCGCTGATCCAGAGCGATTCCTTGCCGCCGTTCAACCCCGAGAAATCGGCCGCACGTGTGAACGCCAGTTTCATCCCCAGAGCGGCCAGTTCATCGTTGATCAGAAATTCAGCGGTCACCTTGAACTTCGGCAGAGTCACTTCAATCTCGTTGGCACGCAAGCTCTTGATCCAGATGGAGAGGGCATCGGCCGTCAGGTTCTTCTCCAGGTCAGCGAGACCGTCGGCTTTCTTCGGCAGCAATACGACCATCGACAGTTCTTTGCCGACGTAGGGCAGTTCCAGCGCCTGGAAGCTGCCGCCGTCGAGATATTTGAAGTCGGCCTTCTGGTACATCAACGGCGCTTTGACCGCCTTACCGCCGCGCCAGATGGAAGTCGCCTTCTTTGGTGCGGTCCTTCTTGAACTGGCTGGCCCAGTCGCCCTTGAAGTAGATGGCGTTGGTCAGCACCAGCCGCGTATCGACGGTGAGGACGCCCGGCTTGAGCAGATCCTTGATCTTGTCCTGCGTTTCCTTTTCGACCCAGGTATTGATTGTCTTTCGAGCCGCCTCGGTGGCACCGATGAAATCGACGTCATTGAGGCCCGCTCCGTAGTTGCCCTTCGTGAGCTTCAGGAAGGGGGCCTGGAACGGATAGCCTTTCTGGCCCCAAAGGGCGTTCGCCACGCTCAACTTGTAGCCGCGCTTCTTGTCGGCCTCGCCGTTGATTTCCTTCATCAAAGCACCGAAGGCGGGATGCAGTTTGTCATTGGGCAGTTGGAAATGGAGCGTCTTGGCCATTTCGTCGGCGGTCTCGGCCTCGGCGCCGCCCGAGGTCATGGCCAACGCACTGGAGATGCTGTACGGCGACAGGAAGAGGTTGCCGTCTTTCGCCTTCAGCCTGGCGTACAGATCCAGGGCGAACTTCGTGTTGCCCTGCACCAATGCGGTGCGGTCGGCCTTGTTCGGCTCGGCGGCGGTCGCCGGGAGAGCAGCCACCAGCGCCGCGGGAATGCACAGAGTGAGGAGCGTGGTGTTCATTGCGAGATTCCTTCGATTATAAGTGCATGTCGGTCACTTCGGCTCAACAAGCCGGCCCATGAACAGGATCGACCCCGAACTGCGCATCGCGGATCAGGAACAGGAACGGATGATCCGCGCGGAACACCGGGTTGATGGTATCGCTAACGGCTCTAATCTCGACACCCGTGGCGGCCGCGGCCTCCGTGCCCCCCTCGTTCACATCGACAAACGCCTTGTGTCTTACGACGCCGATGCTCAATTGCTCGATCTTGGCGATACCGGAGAAATCGGCCGCATCCGAAAACGCGGTCGGCATGCCCATCGCCGGCAGCGTCTTCTCCAACGGGAACTCGGCCGTCATCGTGAAGCGCGGCAGTTGCACCTCGACCTCGTCCTTGTGCAGGCCGCCGAGCCATTTCTCCAACTTATCGGGTGAAAGCTCTTTCTCCAGGGCGGCCAGGCCGTCGATCTTCTTCGGCAGCAGGACGACCATCGCCAGGTGGTTGCCGACGTAGGGCAACTCCAGCGCCTGGAAGGTGTTGCCGTCGAAGTAACGGAACGGGGCGGTCTGGTGCATCAGCGGCACATCGGTCTGCTTACCGCCGCCCAGGTAGAACGGCGCCTCCCGCGTGCGGTCCTTCTTGAACTGGTTGGCCCAGTCGCCCTTGAAGTAGATGGCGTTCGTCAGCACCAGCCGCGAATCGCTGCTGAGTGAACCAGGTTTGAACAATTCCTTGATCTTGTCCTGCGTCTCTTTCTCGACCCAGGCGTTGATCGTCTTGCGGGCCTGGTCCGTGTCCCGCCCGAAATCGACTTCTCTGAGCAATGCGCCGTAACCGGCCGCGTTGAGTTTGAGAAAGTTGTCCAGGAACGGATAGCCCTTCTGACCCCAGAGGGCGTTCGCCGTGCTGAGCTGGTAGCCGCGTTTCTTGTCGGCCTCGCCGTTGACTTCGCGCATCAGGGACCCGAACGCCGGATGCAGCTTGTCGTTCGCCAGCTCGAAGTGCAGGACCTTCGCCATCTCCGCGGCCGTCTGACCGCGAGCGCCGCCGTAGGTCATGGACAGCGCCGACGAGATGCTGTACGGCGACAGGAACAGGTTGCCGTCCTCCGTGCGTAACTTGGCGTACAGATCCAGGGCGAATTGCGTATTTCCCCTGACCAGCGCGGTGCGATCCGGTGGAATGTCCGCGGCGTGGACTGCGGGGGACAGGGACAGGAGGAGCGAAAAGCCGGCAATGATTCGCCGCATGGCCTCACCTCGGGTTCCGCAAAGGGGGGACGGTTTCGACACTGTCTCTTATCTACATGACGGGACTGCTCGGAAGAAAGTTTACTCGAATCGTGTGATGAGCGGCAAGAGAAGTGGCGTTCCTTTGCGCCAGGCGAGTACCGAGTACCGAGTACCGAGTACCGAGTACCGAGTACCGAGTACCGAGTACCGAGTACCGAGTACCGAGTACCGAGTACCGAGTACCGAGTACCGAGTACCGAGTACCGAGTACCGAGTACCGAGTACCGAGTACCGAGTACCGAGTACCGAGTACCGAGTACCGAGTACCGAGTACCGAGTACCGAGTACCGAGTACCGAGTACTGAGTACTCGGCACTCGCCCACTAGCATGGTTTGACCAACCGATTACGGTTTCCGCTCCGGCTCCGGCGGTGCTGGCTTCCCCGAATCGATAGGACGAGGTCCCTCAATCGGCTTGCGAATCGGCCGGCCGCGCCTCGGTTCGATCTGCTCCCACAGTATCTCGTTGCCGTCGGCCGGATCGATCAGGTTGCGCAGAATCTTCTCGTCGATTTTCTTGGGTATCAAACACACCGAGCCGTCGGCGAAGACGGCGAGGAAGCCGTCCGGAGTCGAGCCGCCAAGCTTTGGCAGCGGCTTTTTCGGGTCGATCGCCAGATCGTCCGGTTTGGTCCACGGCACCGCGTCGGCGGCTTCGACTACTAGGAGCGTGTTGCTCATACCGTCGATGAATGTGATGAGACTCGGCCCCTTGCCAGGCGGCAGGTTCATCGGATTGAACGGCGTGTTCGGGCCGGTAAAGATGCGGAAGTGCGTCTCGCCTTTCTTCGAGTCCCTGCCCGGAAGCGCGAGCTGCCGGAGGCATCTTGTCGAGCAACTTGATGTTGTGGTGCTGTCCCAGGGTTCGTCGAGTTTGAACTGCGAGTACAGATTCTCCTGCTCGATGTACGGCAGGATGGCCACGCGCCAGCTCAGAAGCGGCTTGCCGGCTTTGTCGCAAAGCGCTGCAGCGGGGAGCATCCCCGTCGCGTCGTGGTGCATGTGCATGGCGAGGCCGATTTGCTTGAGATTGTTGAGCCTCTCGACGTTCGCCGCGGCCTTCTCCATCTCCGCGAAGACCGGCTTCAGAGTCGCCTCGTCCGTCTTCACGCTGAGGCTGCCATCAATGACGGAGCCGCGGCGCTGAAGAGCAACTGCCCGTAAGGAGGCTTGCAGGTCGCGCACCAGCGCGGTCACTTTCGGCGCCATCTCCTCGGAAACACGCATCTCGTGCGGCAGCCGGCCCAGCGCCTCACGCAGGACGTACAGGCCGACACGGGCCGCTACCTCGCCGTCTTTGGCCGCGTCCTCGTCGTCGAAGACGAGCTGCAATTTCAGCTTCGATTCCTCACCCAGGTCGAGGGCGGCGGCGATGCTCTTCGCCTTCAGCAGCGGCTTGTACGGCAGCGCGGCCGGCGGGATTTCGTCCAGAATTTCGTTGAAATCCGGTAGATCACGGCGTTCCTCAATTCGGAGATCCGCCTGGTAGGAGACGAACTGCTCCTCCGGAAGCGTGAGAACTCGACGGCTCTGCTTCTCCTTGATCGGCGGCGGGGGAAGCGGTTCGAGCGGTTTCGGAGGAGCTTTCTTCTCGAATACCTTCTGCCGCTCCATCTCGCGCCTCGAGCTCGTTCTCTTGCCTCTTCAGCTTGCCGGCGTAACCTTTCGGCCTGCTCCCTGGAAAGTTCGATCTCGTCGGATGCAATGCTGCGTTCAATCCGGGAGGGACTACGCCACATCCAGTAGCCGAGGATCGGTTCTGCCGTCCCACCCAGAACGACCTGGTGCTTCGCCGCCGCCCACTCGATGGCCTGGCTGTGCGGGCGCGGCGTGCTGCGGCCGTCGATCTGCGTGATCGTCTCCTTCATGCCGCGTCCCCGGCCGACGGCGAAGGTGTGGCCGTCGATCGCGCACAAGCTCTGGTCGCTGGCTCGGGTGGTGAAGAGATTGAAACCCTTGTATTTCGCCCGCCGAAAGCCATCGCCGAGGATCGTCTGAATCAAGGCGTCCCGATCGTAAGCTTTGTGCGTCCGCACCACCATCACGGGTTCAGAGTCCATCGTCACGGGCATGATGAGGGTCAGTCGTTCGACGTCGGCCAGCGCGACGCCGAGAAACTTCTGGGCCTGCTCCATCTCCCTGGTGAGTTTCTGCTTCATCCGCGGCGGCATCTGTTTGATCGGCGCGGCGGCGAGCAGATCGTCGGGCCGCAGCGTGATGAAACTGCCGCCGGACTCGAAAACGAAATCGAGGTCGGCCGGCAGCTTATCGGGCTTCGCGACCGGCTTCTTGACTTCAGCGACGGTGCGCGGGGCGGGCGTAACGCCGACCACCAGCACACCGAGGATAAACGTTCCAATCCACCGTCGGTACATGATGGGGACTCCTTTGGTTCAGAGGGAATTGCCACATGCGGCTTAGCAATCGTCCCTGCCAAGCCGCATGCGACGGGAGAAGATTACGGCTTTCGCTCTGGCGGCAAATCGGGTTTCACTTCCGGCGGTCGCGCCGGTCTGTTTCCTTCAATTCGGACCGGTCGGCGAATCGGTCGGTCTCGCCCTGGTTCATCGTCTTCGTAAGGGCCCACGACCTCGCCGCCGTTTGGCGTGATGAGCGCCCGCAGAATCGCCTCGTCCAGCTTGGTGCGAATGCTCCCCACGTGTCCATCGAAATACACGGCGAAGAACCGATCCGGCCTGGCGCCGCCCAGCTTCGGCAGCGGCTTCTTGGCGTCGTAGGGTAGATCGACGGGTTTCGTCCACGGCACCGACTCCGCGGCCTCGACGGCCATCAGCGTATAGGTCGTGCCATCCGTGATGTCGGTCAGCCTTATGCCGAGGCTGGGTTCACCAGGTCGAGCGAGTGCCAGGTCAAACGCCGTGCCCGGTCCGGTGAAGACTTGCACGAACGTCTCGCCCTTGCCCTTGGCCGCACGGCTCGATATGGCGAACTGGCTGGGCATCTTGTCGAGCAATTTGATGTTGTTCGCACTGTCCCAGGGTTCGTCGAGCTTGAACTGCCGGTAGAGGGCGGCTTCCCCGATGTACGGCAGGATGGCAACGGCCAGCTCAGCAGCGGTTTGCTCGCCTTGTCGCAGATCGCCGCATTCGGGAGTGCCCCGTAATCGTTGTGATAGCTGTGCATCGCGAGGCCGATCTGCTTGAAGTTGTTCAGAGCCTCGACGCCAGCCGCGGCCTTCTCCATCTCGGCGAACAGCGGACCGACGGCCTTTTCGTCCGTCTTCAGCACGAGACTGCCCTCGACCATCGCTCCATGCCGCTCGATCTTGGTGGATTTGAGCGCGGTCTGGACGCCCTCGATTGTGGGCAGAATCTTCCGCACCGAGTCCGGCGGCATGTTCGTCTCACGGGGAATGCGGCCAAGCAGTTCGCGCACCACATAAAACACAGCCCGTGCCGAAGTTTCGCCGTCGGCGGCCGTCTCGGCATCGGCGAACGTGAACCGCCAACTCGCCTTCGACTCCGTGCCCAGGTCAACGGCGACGGCGATGCTCTTCGCCTGGAGCAGCGGCTTGAACGGCAGCGCTTCGACGGGTAGTTGGGCCAGTATCTCGTTGAGATCCAGCTGGAACGCCGTTCTTCGATCCGCTCCTGTGGGGGAGCGATGGGTTTCTCTTCGACTTGCACCGCGAAGCCTCGCCGGGAAGGTTTATCCTTGACCCGATCCGGTTTGGGCTCGATGGGATCAACTTGCTTGCCCTCCGGTCGTTTCGGTCCCACGCGATTTTTCTCGATCGGAACGGGGCGAACTTCGGCCGGTGCGCTTTCCGCTGATTTATCTTCGCTCGCTATCAGATAGAGAAGCGGTTCCGCCGTCGAGCCGATCACGACCTGATGGTTCGCGGCGGCCCACTCAATTGCCAGGCCGTGCGGCCGTTCCGTCACTTTGGCATCGGCCCGCTTCATCGCCTCTTTCATTCCTCGATCACGGCCGAGCGCGAAGGATCGATCGTCCAGCGCACAGAGGCTCATGCCGTTGCGTTCCTTCTGGGTGAAGCCGGCGCGGTCGCCGAGCTTGATCGGGACGGCATTCGGCCCAAGCGTTTTCTTGACAACGGCATCCTGGTCGTAGGCCTTGCGCGTCCGCACGACCACGACCGGCTCTCCCCTGGTCGAAGAAGGCATCACGAAGCTGACGCGCTCGATGTCGGCGACGGCCAGGCCGAGGAATTTCTGGGCGTCTTTCTGCATCCGCTCCAGCTCGCGCTTGAGACTCGCCGGCACCACTTTCATCGGCGCCGCGTCGAGCAGCTCGCCGGACCGCAGGGAAATGAAACTGCTGCCGGAGAGCGCAACGAATTCGAGGTCGGCCGGCAGCTTGTCGGCCGGCCTGGCGCTCGATTGCTCCGGGCGCTGGTGTGCGCAAACCCGGCGTGACTCCCACGATGAGTACACCGAGCAAGATCATTCCGATCCACCGTCGGTACATGATGTGAACTCCTTGGCTGCGAGACTTGATGCGTCGGAAACGTGTGGTGATTGTAAACCGAGAAGTGCAGGAAGGCCAGCGCCAAGACGTGGATTCAAAACCAGGCCTGAGCGCAAGCGACGGGACCAGCCTTCAACCCCTCGCTTGCGCTCGGGGCTGGGAAACGACTTCACCGTGCCTCGCTCACACGGGCTTTTCCATCACCCGCAGATTGCGGACCAGCGCCGCATTGACGACGAAACATCCCAGGCTCGACAGCGCCGCCGGCCAGATGACGGAATCGTCGCCGCCCAGGTAGGCATTCATGGTCGCGGCCAGCAACCATAGCTGCATCACGACCAGCAGGAGCACCAGGCAGAGGATGCCGTAGATGATCGTCGTGCGCTGTTCGCGGGTGAATGGTTGCTTCATACGGTGCGCAATTCCACGCCGGTGGCGTAAACGACGCCGTCGCGGATTTCCAGCGTGATGCGCGGCAGCGGCCGGCGCGGCGGACCGGCGATCGCTCGGCCCGGTGTCCAGATCGAAGGTGCCGTGATGGCACGGGCAGGCCAGGCAGCCCTGGTCCCGATTCGGCACCACGGCACAGGACAGGTGCGTGCATTTCTGGTCGTAAGCCGCAGGACGCCGACCTTGTCACCCTCGCCGACGCGCAACAGGATGCAGATGTCCTGCTCCTCGGATAGGGGAACATCAGTGCGTCGCCGACCGGAAGCTCGTCGAGGCGCGGCGATGTCCTTGACGGCCGGCGGCTTGTCCGCGTTCTGCCGGCGGCGCAGCCAGCTCTGCACGGGCGATCCAGAACTGGCCGACGACGAAGGCCAGGCTGGTCAGCCCCATGAACTTGGTGAAATCGCGCCGGGCGACATAATCGTCTTCCGGAACGTCGATCGGGAAATCGCGCCGCCAGTCCGGTTGCTCGGACTCCGGCCGGCCGTCCGGCGCGACCGTGCGTTGCTCTTGCTCGTCGCCGTGTTGAGTCATGACGCGCTCTCCTCGACCCGGTACAGCGATTCCGACAGCACGTCCAGTGACACGCTCTTGCCGCCGCCGTCGTTCAGCGCGGCGGTCACATCGAGGTACTGCGCCCTGGCGGCGCTGCGCGGCACCATCATGTGGACCTTGGTCGTGATCGTCTGGCGGCCGAACTGGAAGCGATTGACCGGCGCGCTGCGCGGCCGAAGCTGCTCGATCTGCCGCGCGGGTGCCGAAGAACAGGGCCCCGCTGGGGCAGACGGTGGCGCACATCGGCTTCTTGCCCGCCGAGGTGCGGTCGTAGCACATGTCGCACTTCATCATCAGCTCGAAATCGGTCATCATCTTCGGCACGCCGAACGGGCAGGCCAGGACGCAATTGTTGCAGGCCACGCAGCGCGGCTTGCGGGCCGATCTGCACGACGCCGTCGTCGGTCTTCTTGATGGCGTCGGCCGGGCAGACTTCGGCACAGGTCGGCGAATCGCAGTGCATGCAGACCACCGGCACCGTCTGCGTGGAATGGCCGCGGTCCACGTATTCCAGGTGGATCATCGGCGTGCCCCTTGTGCGTGTCGCATTCGCTGCAAGCCTGCACACACGCCTGGCAGCCGATGCAGCGGCTGGGGTCGATGAAGAATTCGTTCTGATCGGGATAAGCATGTTGTTCCGGGGTTATTCTGGTAGTCCGGCGAGCGTCGTAGGCGTAAGCCCGACGTGTGTCACTGCGTTCACGTCGGGCTCGGCTTCACGTCGGGGCAGGCTATCGTTATTGCTGCGGCTCCAGTGCCATCGTTACTGGCGGGCGGTCCGTACTGCCTCAGGATGCGCACCGCACAGACCTTGAACTCGGGGATCTTCGAGATCGGGATCCTGGGCCGCGATCGTCACCTGGTTGATGCTCTTGCCGCCGGCCCAGTGGTAGGGAACGAAGATCGGTGTCGGGCCGAATCGTGGTCACCACCTGGGCACGCAGCGTGCAGACGCCGCGGCGCGACTCGATGCGCACCCAGTCGCCGTCCTTGATGCCGTGCTTCTCGGCCAGCTGCGGATGCATCTCGATCAGCGGCTCCGGATACTGATCCACCAGCGGCCCGATGCGGCGCGTCTGCGTGCCGGAAAGGAACTGGCTGACCACGCGGCCCGTGGTCAGGATGAGCGGGAATTCGTCGTCCACGTCTTCCGCGGGCGGCGTGTACGGGGCGACGATGAAGCGGGCCTTGCCGTCGGGGAAGTAGAAGCGGCCCTTGCCCCTTGGCGATCGGGTTCCACGAGCCGGCCTCGAACAGCCGCGGCGTGCCGGGATGGTCCTCGCTCGGGACAGGGCCAGAAGACGCCGAACTGCTCCTCGATCTTTTCGTAGGTGATGCCGGCATAATCCGCGACGCCGCCGGCCGACGCACGCGCAACTCCTCGAAGATCTCGCGCGGCTGGCTGAAGGTGAAGCCGCGTTCGCGGCCAAGGCGCTGGGCGATGTCCTGGATGATGCGCCAGTCCTGCCGGGCATCGCCGGGGCAGTCGACGGCCTTGTTGATCTTGATGACGCGCCCCTCGGCACTGGTGACGGTGCCTTCGTCCTCCTCGTGCAGCGAACCGGGCAGCACGATGTCGGCGTGCTGGGCCGTCTCGCTCAGGAAGAAGTCGATGCAGACGAAGAACTGCAAGCGTTCCAGCATCCAGGCGATGAAGCCGCTGTCCGGCAGCGAGACCATCGGGTTGAAGCAGATGCTGAGCAGGCCGCGGACCTCGCCGCGGTCCACCTTGCGAAAGATCTCGTAGGCATCGACGCCGCCGCGCGGCAACTCGTCCGGCCTGATGCCCCAGACGTTGGCGACATGGGCGCGGTGCTCGGCGTTCTCGATGTCGCGGCCGCCGGGCAGCTGATCGCACTTCTGCCCGTGCTCGCGGCCGCCCTGGCCGTTGCCCTGGCCGGTGATGGTGGCATAGCCGCAACCTTCGCGGCCAATGCGCCCCGACGCCAGCACGATGTTGATGGCCCCCAGGCAGTTCTGCACGCCGTGCGTGTGATGCTCGATGCCGCGGGCGTGCATCAGGAAGCTGCTCTTGGCCGTGCCCCACCACTCGGCCGCCTGGCGGATCGACGCGCTCGGCGATGCCGGTGACCTCGGCGGTGCGCCTCGGCGTCCATTCCTTGACGTGCTCGGCGACCTTGTCGAAGCCGATCGGTGTGCTCGCGCGATGAAGTCGTGATCGAGCCAGTCGTTCTCGATCATCAGATGCAGGATGCCGTTGAACAGGGCGATGTCGCGGCCGGGCTTGACCGGCAGGAACAGATCGCAGGTGCGGGCCATGCGGGGTGATGCGCGGATCGACGACGATGATGCGGCCGCCGTTCTCGCGGGCCTGCCAGATGTAATTGCGTGAGGATCGGGAAGCACTCGGCGATGTTGGCGCCGCTGATCCAGATCGACCTCGGCCTTGGAATGTCGGCCCAGGGGTTGGCGGCCCGGTCGACGCCGAACGCCTTCTTGTTCGCCGCCGCGGCGCTGACCATGCACAGCCGGCCGTTGTAGTCGATGTTGGAGGTCTTCAGGCACATCCGGGCGAACTTGCCCATCAGGTACGCCTTTTCCGTCGTCAGGCTGGCGCCGCTGAGGACGGCGAAGGCGTCGGGGCCGTAGGTCCGTTTGGATCCGCTGGATCTCCGCGGCGACGCGCTGGATCGCCTCGTCGTAGGCAGCGCGCGGAAACCGTCGCGGCGCGGCGGGATCGCGCTGATAGGCGGTGAGCAGCCGATCGGGATGCGAGCCCTTGCAGGTAGCGTTTGACGCCCTTGGGGCAGAGCATGCCGCTGGTTGAAGGGGAACTCCTCCCACGGCTCGAAGCCGATGACCTGGTTGTCCTTGACCTTGAGCTGAATGCCGCACTGCATGCCGCAGAAGCAGCAATGCGTCTTGACCAGCTTGTCCGGCTCGGCCGCGGTTTCGAGGCGCGACGCCGGCGGAGTAGGCGCGATGCGGGCCGAATTCCTCGATGAGTCTCAGTCGTTCAACCGCCGGTAGCGTGGCCATGTCGCTTCATTCTCCCGAACGCACTGGGCTAGGGATGCCGCGTCGACGTCGGGATGCCGCGCGAGCGTCGGCTTGCCGTTTCGCGTCACATCAGGCTCGGCGGCGTGCTTCTTGCCACAACTGCCCCTGCGCCAGGCGCGACCAGCGACGCGCCGGCAGCTCGGACAGATCCACTGGTAATGCTCGGCGTCGCCTGCCATCTCGTAGCGATACCCGAGTTGCCGTTCTGAACCGCGATCAGGTCCTCGACGTGCATCCGCGAGGCGAACTCCTGCGCCGCAGCGTCGGCAGCGGGCCTGTTCTCCCTGGCGGCCAACGTCCTTGTAGAAGCCGACGCCGACGTGGGCGGACCGCTGGAAGATGTGGAAGAACTTGCCGAACGGCAGCCAGAGCAGCGTGAAGATCACCGTGATGGCGTGCAGGATGGCGAGGAAGTCGTAGGCGTAGCCCTTCATCCACGTGTAGCTGGCGGTGAGCATCAGTCCGGTGACGCTGATGGCGAACAGCAGCAGCAGCGGCAACAGGTCTTCGCCGAAGCTGCTGCACGGCAGCGGCACCGTGATCGCGGAACCGGCGCCGCAGCGCCAGCAGGACGCCGCCGACGACCAGCACCGACGACCAGACCAGGCCGTGAAAGATGAAGAAACCGAACGGCCGACTGGATCGGAAAGGCGATCGTCGGATAGCCGAAGACATGGACCCGATACCATTCAAAGTTACCCTGGTCCGTGTCGAAGTGGACCCAGCCGAAGACCAGCGGGAAGGTGATGGACGCCGCCGTGACGCACCCCCAAAGGATGAACCAGTGTGCCGCCCAGCGTCCACGGCTACGCCGCCAGATGAAGCGTGTCAGGGCAAAGTTGATGAAGATACGCTGAAAAAAACGCAACCGCGTTGCTGACCAGGTGGCGTGGCCGGAGAAGCCGCCAGAAGACGGTCCAGCCGCGCCTCCAGTACATCGCCGTCGGCGGGCGTTGGAGCCAGAGGGCGTAGCGGCGCGTGATGCCGAAGACAGCGAACAAGGTGGCGAAGGTATAGCCGACCAACGCCGCATCGAAGTGCCGGAGGTTGCGCGACCCGAGGACGATCAGACGGGCCAGGACCGCGGTCACCAGGAACGCCCAGACCGTTGCCTTGACTTTCTCTTTCGTCATGGGTGTCCTGCTTCGCGCTTCGCGAAACGACAAGGCCGGAGTTTTGCGAAACGGGCAGTCTCAGCCTCACGACTGAAACTCGGTTTGCGCCCGGCCATTCCGCGAGATCGCCGGAGCCAGCGCCATGGCCCCACCTGCGGAGAGGTCGCCGCGCAGAGGCTCGCTGTAAGCCACTCGTCCGCCCTTGCCGACGAATGCGCCCTCCCACGAGCGGCTGACGATCACGAGAGCGGCCAAGCTGCCGAAAGCGACCGAGGCGCAAACCAGAAAGCCGAGGGCGAAGCCGTCCGTCAACTGCTTGACGCTGCCCAGCAGCACCGGCAGCAGGAATCCACCGACGCCGCCGGCGGCACCGACAATCCCCGTCACGACGCCAATTTCTTTGGGGAAACGCAGCGGCACGAGCTGGAAAACGGCACCGTTGCCGAGACCCAGAAGTCCCATGACCAACACCATCACGATGGTCCCCCAGACGAGCGGCGGGGTCGTGGACAAGTCGAGCATGAGAATGCCCACGCCGGCATACAGGGCCGTCAAGAGGGATATTCCTCCCATGCGGTCGGCAAGGAATCCGCCCAGCGGCCGAAGGAACGAACCGGCGATCACGCACACGGTCGTCAAAGTGCCCGCTTGAACCGGCGTCATGCCGTATTGATCGTGGAAGAAGATGCCGAGGAAGCTGGCGAGACCGACAAAACCGCCGAACGTAACCGCGTAAAAGAGGCAAAACCACCAGGTATCCTGCTCGCGGAGGACCGTGGCATAGGCAGCGAGAGGCTTCGCCGGCGGTTGGTTCGGGCTGTCCTTGGCGGCGAGGACGAAGATGACGAGGGTCAACAAGACGGGGATCAAGGCGAGGGCGAAGACACCATGCCAGCCCACCACGGCGACGAGGCGCGGAGCGAAGAAAGTGGCCAGGGCGGTGCCGCTGTTGCCGGCAGCGGCGATGCCCATCGCCAACCCCTGATACTGCGGCGGATACCAGCGGCTTGCCAGCGGCAGCGCGACGGCAAAGCTAGCCCCCGCTACGCCCAGCAACATGCCGACCACCAGTAGAGAACCGAAGCTGTCGGCCCACAGCCAGCCAAGCAGGAGGGGAACGGTAGTGAGGATTAACCCCGCGATGCCGACGCGACGGGCACCGACCCGATCTGCCAAAAGGCCGAGGACCAGGCGCAGCATCGCCCCGCCCAGGAGAGGCACGGCTACAAGAAGACCGCGCACGGCGGCCGAAAGTCCGAGTTCAGGAGCGATGGTGTTCGCCAAAGCGCCGAGCATCACCCAGACCATGAAGCTGATGTCGAAGTACAGGAACGCGCTGAACAAGGTCGGCCAGTGTCCGGCTCGGCGAAAATCGCGGAGATTCATGCGTCTCTCTCCTCTTGATCCACCGGCGCGAAACCGAGGCACGGCCTCCGGTTGTTGCGAACTAGATCGCGGCCGCATCGTAAAGGCGCGAATCCGGCAACAAGGCACGCTGATGGGTTCGACGGCAACCTGCCCGGGAGAGAGAATCGGACGAGGTCGGTCAACGGTCCAGGAACTTGCTGCGATAACACGGAATGCGGACGAGACCGCCTCTTCATTCCGTAGACTCAGCGAGGCCCGGCACGGCCCAAGGTGATGTGGAGTTGAGCAATTGACATGCCAACCTGGAGATGGGCCGTGAGGACAGGACCTCCGCGTACCCCAACTTATTCATTGACAGACGGTTGAGACGATCAGCCCCCAGGCGATGAGACGTGTTGGACTTCAGCGGATGCCCGCTGGTACGGCAGCGACGCTCGCAAAGCGTGCAGGGTTCAGGATACCAGAGTTTCCATCTGCCCGGAGGTAACGAGAGTAACGACAGACGCTTGCCCCTATTTCCCCTCTCACCGTTCGATTACGTCCATCGGCGCGGTTCTGCTTGCCGAATGTTGATGGCGAGGTCGGTGCTCTCCACAATACCGGACTAAGAACCCGTCCAAGAATGATTCCCTCGAATGGGAAGGGGTCGAAGTCGGGGTCTCGACTCCAGCAAGCGGCGATTCGTGTTACATGTCACGCAGGCGGGAGGCGGTATCTCTGGTAACACAAATCCGCACGAAACCCGGATTATATGCAAATTCGGCCGCACATTCGTGTTAAATTCTGACCTGTTTTTGTCGATTCGTGTTATGGCCACAAACCTTGAACCCAATCGCAGCACCCACCTCCGACAATCACGGTCTTGTTCATGGACGGGTTCTTAGCCTCTCGGCTTAACATTCTCCGCGAATTTCGGATCCGCGATCAGACACGGATGCTTGTACTGCTCCAGAGTGCCGCCGGTGCGCGATAGCGCTCGCGGTCCCAGCGCCGCCAGAACCCCGTCGGGACGGCTTCCAGCCGCACCGCTCCGAGGCGGCCGCTCGCGCGCTTCGACTCATACTCGACATTCATCTTCCGCAACAGGGCGTCCAGGCGCACTGCCAGCTGCTGCCCCACTTCCGGGGGTGAGAGATCGGTGCGTTCCACGAAGAGACCGTAATAGGGCTGCTCGAACTCGCCGTGCGCGGCGCCGTTCGGCCAGCACGGGGCCACGCTGTACGCTGTCAACGACAGGTCCAACTCGTGCAGCAGCTGCGCCATCGCCTGCGTCACCTGATATTCGGACAGCTTCTCGCCCGTCAGGCTGGAGAAGTGCGCGCCCTTGCTCAAGAACTCGATCAGCGGCGTGCGGTTGTGGAAGCCGGCGACGCGGACGAGATCGTAGATGTGATAGCGATACAGTCCGTAAGCCGTGGTCAGCAGGATGAAGTAGCGGCCTCCCTCCTGCAATTCGTGGGCGGCCAGGACCGTCGGGTGCCGGCTGTCTCCTTCCGCCTCGGGAATGAACTCGAAGTAGTGCGACGTGATGTCCAGGACGCCGGCGGGGGTGGCGTCGCTGAGCGGGATCGTCATGCGACCCTCGCTGGCGATCAGGCCGACGTCGCGCACCGGTTGTGCGCCGAAGTAACGCGGGTAGTGTCGCAGGTAGGCGCCCACGCTGCCGCCGGTCCAGTTCCCGAGCAGGCAAGGTCGCGGCCAGTAATCCTTCGGGTAGAGCGTACCGGTGCGCGTGACGATCTGCTTCCAGCTGCGCGTGCCCGTTCGCGGTCGCAACCGATCCGGCGGCGCACTCCGTCGCGCACCCGGCGGGGATGTCGAACCGCGTACTCAGGGTGCCGTCGAAGATGTCGCGGATCAAGGATTCTTTCTCGTTATCGACCGGCACGGGCGAGGTTGATGAGCGTGCTGGGGTTGGCGGCGATGATCATGGCCGACGTCGCGCGGCAGGCTCAGACGCAGAGCGAGGTAATACTTCGCCGCCGCGTCCTTGACCTTGCCGGCGCACGCCGGGACGCAGTACATCCAGCGGACGATGCGTTTCTGCATCGTCGCCGTCAGACCGGTCACGGCGCCGCAGGGAATGCCGGCCTCGGTGTGGCACTCTTCCCAGTCGCCCGACAGTTGCAAGATCGGCCGGGCCAGCAGCTCGGGATGATCGCTGAACACCTTCAGCCCCCACAGATTCCAGCCGCGGCGGTAGTCGGCCAGATACTGCGTCGGTGACCGGGATGTACTTGCGCGTGGCTGTCGTGCCGCTCGTCAGGGCGAACATGTGAACGCGGGCGTCGGCAAGCAGGGCGCGCGTCTCGCCCTTGCGGACGCGGGCCAGATAAGGCTCGAAAGCCTCGTAACCGGCGACCGGGAGCTGCCGGCGGAAGTCGGCGACGCGTCTTGATGAGATCGAAGCGATGATCGCGTCCGAAGTCCGTATCGGCTTGACGAGCAAGGATGCTCTGCAACAGTGCCTGCTGGACGGTTGCGGGGTCGTGTGTGGCGGCCTCGAACTCGGCAAGACGGCGGCGGACCGGAATGGCGACTAACTTGCCGAGGCGGGTCAGCAGGAAGCGAAACGCTCCGTGAAGGCTGCGCCGGATCAGGCTGGGCATACTGGTCTCCGTCAATCAGGATCGAATCGGTGCCGGCGCGAGGGAACCTCGGCCGACGGGAACTGGGATAAGGGTTGCCGCTCCTGCTCTCCGCTCGCCGGCATCCCGCCGTCACAGGCTAAGGCTGACAGGTGAGGAGGCTGTAAAGCCCGCGGCACCGCCGCCGCTTCAAAGTCGCCCGAAAGATGACGTTCAAAAAACTCCAGAACGCGGCGGCGATATTCGTCGCCAACCAGGTGCAGGGCTTGGTTGTGCTTGGCGCCTTCCACGAGCCAGAACTCTTTCGGCGCCCGCGCGCAGGCGAACAGCGCCTGGGCCATCTCGGGCTTGATGTACGTGTCGGCTTCGCCGTGGATCATGAACAGGGGCCGGGGTGCGAGGCGCGGCAATCGTTTCTCCAGGTGCGGGAAGCGGCAGCGGCGTTTGCGTGCCACCCGACGCAGGCCGATGAGGCCGATCCGGCCGTAGTACCACGATGGGATCAGTCCCTGGAACCAGTAGTCGGTTGTTGTAGATGCGGAAGTAGTGCCGCATGTACGGCACCAGGGTCGAGTAGGTGCCGAAGATGCCGTCGGTAACGCAGCAGCGCACGAAGCGGTCGCGGCTGGCGGCGATCAAGCCAGCCGCGCCGCCCTTGCTGATGCCGAAGAAGCCGATGCCGCGCGGGTCGGCGTCCGGACGATTCTTGAGATACTCCAGGGCAGCGTGCGTGTCCTGCACCTCGAACTCCGTCACCCATTGCAGCGGATCGTAGCCTGGCTGGGGATCGCTTTCTCCCTGGTTGCGCGGCTCGAAGGCGAACACGTCGAACCCCGCCTCGATCAGATGGTCGCAGTACGCTCGGCAGGACCAGCGGTCGGAGCCGAACTCCAGTCCGAACAGGATGACGCCGCGCCGCCGTTTGCCCGTGCGAGAGTAACAGCCGCGCAGCCTCAGACCGCCGACGGTCGGAAACGAGACGTCCTCGGCCTCGGCAGAAGGTTGTCCGCGCGGAATGACGAACAGAGGCCGCTCCTGGAAGATGCGCATCGATGAGGTGGACGTATTTCCAGCGCAGGTAGAGAGTGCACGCCGGTGAGCCAGGCGATGAGACTGACGGGCACAATCCAGATCGATCCCGAAGCCGACCCAGAATAGCGCCACGGTGCTACCTCATGAAGAGCGTGGTGTGCGACGATTCAGTCGCATCGACTTCCCAGTTTAGCCGCGGTTCGCAGAACCGCGCGGCTACCTTACTTAAACCGACTCACGATGAGCGAGATATTTTGCCCACCGAAGCCGAAGCTGTTACTCAGGGCGTGACGGACCGCGACCTCGCGGCGCTACGTTCGGCACGTAGTCCAGATCGCATTCCGGATCGGGCGTTTCGTAATTGATCGTCGGCGGCACGACGCTGCTGCGGATCGCCTCGACGCAGGTGATCAATTCGACCGCGCCGGCGGCGGCGATCAGGTGGCCCAGCATGCTCTTGCTGCTGCTGATCGGCACCTTGTAGGCCTGCTCGCCGAACACGGTCTTGATCGCCAGGGTTTCACAGCGTCGTTGACTTTCGTGCTGGTGCCGTGGGCGTTGATGTAGTCCGATGTCGGCGGGCGACAATTCGGAATCCTTCAGCGCACCGCGGATGCAGGCGATAGCCCCACGGCCGTCCGGGTGACTGTCGGTTACGGCAAAAGCGTCGGCCGTCGAGCCGTAGCCGGTCAGCTCGGCGTAGATGGCGGCGCCGCGCCGCCGGGCGTGCTCCAGTTCTTCCAGGACGAGCATTCCCGAACCCTCGCCGAGGACGAAGCCGTCGCGGTTCAGATCGAACGGGCGCGACGCTTTCCACGGGGCGTCATTCGCGTGGACAGGGCCGTGAGGCGATTGAAGCCGGTCACACCGAACGGGTGGATCATGCTGTGCGACACCGCCGGCGAGCATCAGGTCGGCATCCCCATAGCGGATCTGTTCGGTCGCCTCACCGATGGCCTGGCTGCTGGCGGCGCAGGCGGTCAGGCAGTTGTAGTTCGGTCCTTCAAGACGGAAAAGATCGGCAAGGTGTGCCGCAGTCGTATGGAGTTCCTGCTCGCGCTCACGTTCGGTATGCAAGGTCATTCAGCGCGTCGCGCTCGAAGTGTGCTTCGTCGATAACCCGCTTCTCCCGTGTGTAAGCCCGAGCCAGCAGCGGAATGAAATTCCAGAAGTCTTGCGAGCCTTCCCCGCAGCCGAGGTAAACGCCGAAGCGCGTGCGGTCGATATGGTCGTTGTCGAGCAGACCGGCATCCTTGATGGCCTGCTGCGAAGCCCCTGAGGCAAAACGGGTGTTGAGGCCGCAGTATTTCAACCATTCGCCGGCGTGCGGGACGAACCGGGCTGGGTTGTAGTCTTTCACCTCGGCGGCGAAGGTCGTGGGGAAACGACGGGCGTTGAACTGGGCGATCGACCCAACACCACTGCGGCCGGCGAGCTGCGCCTCGAACATTTCCTTGACGCTGTGGCCCAGCGGGGTCACCGCGCCCATGCCCGTGATGACAACCCGTCGTCGCATCATCGTGAGTCCTCCTGGCGAGACTGGGCGGATCAGCGGCGCTACGGTGGACGGCCGCATCATATCTCCCTCTCCCCTGTACTCAGGGGAGAGGGGTCGGGGGTGAGGGGTGAGGCACTTGGCTCTGTAATGGGGCTTACCCCTCACCCCCGACCCCTCTCCCCTGAGTACAGGGGAGAGGGGAGAAAGAACTGTCACATCTTCCGCAACACGAGCACCGCGCATTGTCCCATCCGCGTGAACGCCACCTTCAATACGTGCGCTCGCTTCATCGCCCGCGGTGCATTGGCGATCACCGGAATCGGGCACTCGGGGTCCGGCTCCTCGAAGTTCAGCGTGGGTGGAACGGTGTTATGCTGCATGGCCATAACGCTGGCGATCAGACTCCGTGGAACTACCGGCGGCGCCGAGATTGCCGAGATAACTCTTGAGAGCCAACGCCGGCACAGGGTCCTTGCAATCGCCGAACACCTCGACAAGCCCGCGCGCTTCCCAGATGTCGTCCTCGCGCGTGCTGAATCCCTGAGCGTTGACGTGATCGATCTCTTCGGGACCGACGGAGGCATCGTCGAGCGCCGCACGGATCGCACGTGCCAACCCGCGGCCGTCCTTCTTGTAGTCGAAAGCCGAGCCGAAACCCACAACCTCCGCCAGCAGCTTCGCACCGCGCTTCTTCGCGTGTTCCAGGTCTTCCATCGCCAGGATGCCGGTGCCCTCTCCCACGACCAGGCCGTCGCGGTGGCGATCGAACGGCCGACACGCTTTTTCCGGTTCCTCGTTGCGATGGGAGAGCGGCTCGAACAGGTTAAACCGGGACAGGGTCGTCGGGTTGAGCCGGCACTCGGCGCCGCCGGTGAGAAAGAAGTCGGCCTGGTCGCGCTTCAGGCTCCGGTACGATTCGCCCATCGCCAGGAGACTGGCCACATCGTTCTCGGTGATGCTGTTGTTCGGTCCCTGCGCGTCGTGCATCATCGAGACATGCGAAGCGGGCATGTTCGGCAGGTACTTGAGCATCCACAACGGGTGGATGGCTTCCACACCGAGCGTGCCCCACTTTTCCAGATCGACCACGCCGGGTTGGCGGTCCGCGGTGAGGGCGGCGGCATCGGCCAGGTCCATCAGTTCACTGGCGATCAGACTCGAGCCGAACACCACGCCGAAGCGCGTCGGGTCGAGTTTGCTCTTGTCGATGCGCGAATCGTTGAGAGCCAGCTGCGCGGCGGACACCGCCAACTGGATAGCACGGGCCATCACCTTGAGACTGCGGCGATCCTTCTTCTCGACGTAGTTTCGGGCGTCGAAATCGGTGATTTCACCGGCGAAGCGCACGGGCAGGCCGCTGGCGTCGAAGGACCGAATCGGCTTGATGGCGCTGCGGCCGGCGAGGAGCGATCGCCAGTACGAGTCGGCATCGGCGCCGATCGGGGTGATGACGCCGATGCCCGTGAGGACGATACGACGTGAAGAAGCAGCCATGATTCGTCAGCGGCTGAACCCGCCCGACTCCGCGGGAGACGCAAGCCGCTCCTCCATGATGGACCAGGAGAAACTGGGTGATTCATCCGGTGCGTATGCACACGACCATCCCGGCCGTGGCCCGAGAGAACGATACCGAGGGTCAGTTCGAGGCCGGGCTGGCGGGTTTGGCCTCCGCGACCCTTTCGCCCCTGCAAGATGCGCCGCATCGGTCCGTCGAAGACGAAGTTGTGCTCGCCGAAAATCTGTGCCGCGCGGTTCTGGTCGAGATGGGCGAAGAAGATTTCGGCCTCAGCCGTCACGACGCCGTTCACCAGGACCCGCGCCGAAACTGCAGCGCCTTCCGGACGCATGTGCAGGATCTCGGCCTCGAAGATCAACTGTTCCCCGGCCAGCATCTCGCGGTGGAACACCACCTTCGGCACCTTCGCCAGAACGACCTTCTCCTTGAAGTCGTTGGCGTCGCCGACGAGGATACCGCCGGTCTGGGCAAGCCCTTCGAGGATCAGCGTCGCCGGCATCACCGGATAACCGGGGAAGTGGTCGGCGAAATGATCCTCGGCCAGGCTCAAGTATTTCACGGTGCGGGCGGAAACCCCGTGTTGCAGATCCAGGAGTCGGTCGATCCAGATCCAGCGCATCGAATCGACCCCAGGTCTTCCTCGTTTACGTTCCGCGGTCTGACAGGATGAGCGAAACCAACGGCGGGCGGCAAGAGGAATCTTACCTGTAGTCGCAGGCTGAAGCCTGCGACTACGGTTATCCTTCTTCCTGCCGATCGCCTCGACGGCCGCCGTCCAGTCCGGAAACAGTGGAACAACTCTCTCAGTTCTTGTTTTCCAGCTTGCCCTGGATATACCGCGTGATCAGGTTCACGGTGAACAGGTCGCTCAGGTGCGACACTTCGGGGTTCTGCTCGAAATCGCCGAGGTCGGCGAAGGGCATCTTGCTGCGCAGCTCCGTCAACCCTTTCGTGGTTACCTTCCCATTCTGGACGAAGTCGGGGTCGCCCTGGAAGATCGACTCGGGGAACAACTCGCCGCGCAGAATCTTGATGCCGAATTCGCGTTCCAGCCGGAACACGATGTCGAGGAAGTCGATCGACTCGGCACCCAGGTCGCCCTGGAGTGTCGCCGTCGGCTTGATCTCGTCTTCGTCCACGTTCAGGGCTTCGACCAGGGTCGCAGACACCTTCGTGTAGATTTCGTCCTGGGTCGGCATCGCACCTATCCTCCACATGAAAAGAAATCAGGGGTCAGGGGTCAGGGGTCAGGAGTCAGGAGTCAGATGCGTATTTCGCTGACTCCTGAATCCTGACTCTTGACTCCTGATTACTGTCCCACGGCGCCCAGACTCAGGCCGCCATCGACAGTCAACACCTGGCCGGTGATGTAGGCACTATCCGTACTGGCCAGGAACACAGCGACACGGGCGACGTCTTCGGGCGTCCCGATGCGTTTCATCGGGATAAACTTTTTAATCAGGTCGCCGGCCTTGGCGCGGACGGGGGCGCTCATGTCCGTCTCAATGAATCCCGGGGCGATGGCATTTACCGTAACGCCGCGACCGGCCAACTCTACCGCCAAGGCCCGCGTGAAGGAGTTGACGGCTCCCTTGCTGGCCGCGTAGTTCGTCTGGCCGGGGTTCACGTGCGTCGCCGCCACGCTCGACACGTTGATGATCCGCCCGCTGCGCCGCCGCATCATCGGGAACGCAACTGCCCGGCAGAAGTTGTACGTCCCGCCGAGGTTCGTCTGGATCACCTTGTTCCAGTGTTCCGGCTCCAACCGCACGAACAGGTCGTCGTGGATGACGCCGGCATTGTTCACCAGCACGTCGATCGGCCCCAGTTCCTTTTCGACGCGTTCGCAGCAAGCCTGGGCCGCAGCGGGATCGGCCACGTCGCACTGGATCGCCAGCGCCTGACCGCCCTTGTCGGCGACCTCTTTCGCCAGGGCATCGGCCGCTTCCTGGCTGCCGCGATAGACGATGGCGACCTTCGCTCCCTCCGCGGCGAATGCCTGAACGATGGCCTTGCCGATTCCGCGACTGCCTCCGGTCACGACGGCCACCCGATCCTTCAGACGCATGGGAGTCATCCTCTTCCGGCGAGCCGAGCTGCGTAAGCAGCCGGGTTGCGGCGCACCGTTATATACCCGGCCCCTTACTGGGCTCGGCTCGCCAGCTTCTGCGAACCTTTTTCACCCGCCCATCGGCAGCCGCAGCACTTCATACAAGCCGCGCAGATGCTTAATGAGACGTTCGTCAGTTTCCTGGCAGGCGGGGTTGCGGTCTCTGAGGTTATAGTGCGCCAGGACGATTCGGGCCGAAACCGTCGTCTGCCCCTCGGCCTCACCCTTGCCCTTGAAGCTCGCCAGGCCGTCGCTGCGTTCGGTCAATTCGATGCTGACGGACATCTGCCGTCCAGGTTCCATGAAGGAGCCGTACTTGACGTTTTTCGCCTCGCGCAGAACGATCACGCTATCGCGAAAGTCATCGGTAAGCCGCAAGAGCCAGGCACCCGCCTCCACCAGTGTCTGCAACATCATCACGCCGGGCATGACCGGAAAACTGGGGAAGTGGTCGGCCAGGTATTCCTCGCCCAGGGTCAAGTTCTTGATCGCACGCAGACTGTGGCCGACCCGAACTTCGACGATCCGGTCAAGGAGGTAAAACCGCATAAGGGGAAGGACTCGCCTAATCCGTTTCTCCGCAACCACTTTCAGCCGGAGACGGTCGGCTGAAAAGGGGAGTATAGTAACAGCTCGCCGCGTCGGCAACCCCGAAAGTCTGACGGTTTTTCCACTTCTCCGGGACGAGGCTTTCACCGTTGATTTCCCTGAACCGCACCGGACGGAACTCCTCGCCCAGGTCTCCCACTATGATGCGCTGGGGCGTGGCCATTTGGCAATCTGAATTAGTTGCACAAGATGGGCAATATACAAAACGAGCATGTAATCCTGGGAAAGATCCTTACAGCTGGTGCAATCGGATTCGGCGGCCGTTCGGGCCATCGCTGAACGGGTTCATGAGCGGATGGATTGAAGATGTGGGACGAGTATAATCATTGTGGTCCCCGACCCCCGGCATGATTGGACGAGAAAGGAAAGCGGAGATGACGCCTACCACGTTGCCGAAAAAACCGGTCGAGAAGTGGGAGCAGGTTCGCGATGAATGGCTCGACGCCGTCGAGAAGATCATGCAAGACGTGGAAGCCTGGTCGCGGAAGCAGGACTGGGCCTTGCGCCGTGATCCCAAGGTGGTGGAGGAAGACGAGATCGGCGAGTACACCGTTCCGCGTCTCCTCATCCACACGATCGACGGCAGGCTCTTATTCGATCCGATTACGCCGTTCGTAAGCGGCGGATCTACGGGCTTGATTGAACTGTGCGTGATGCCGTCTTACGACTCTATCAAGATCGTTCGATTAGAGGACGGCTGGAAAATGCTCCCCGAAAAGGGAGATGGCGAATTCGTACCGTTCACAGAAGAGACGTTTGTCGAAACCGTTCGCAGGCTGTTGAAAACGTTATGATCAAGCGCCAGGAACGCTTCGAACGAATCCGGAGTATCGAACGCGAGTACCAGGCGGCTTTGGGTGCCGTAACGCTATTGGAAGAACGCCTGCGGGCGGATCCATCGTTCGGCAGAAGCTGATGGCTGGCGTAAGAGCGATGCGATCAACCTGCGCAACAATCTTGAGGCAACCTTTTTCCTGCGCATGTTCGCAGAATTTGAATCGGGCTTGCGGGATGTCTGGCTGAACTACATGGCGCAAACAACGCATCCGCCTATGAAAGACTTGCTGCTCGCTCTGGCGGCGCGGCGGAGTGTTCCGCCGAATTGGGTAATCGCAGCTCACCGTGTTCGCCTATTTCGCAATTCTCTCGTTCACGAAGGAGAAACGCCAGCCGACGCGGTTTCTCTCACAGACGCTCGCAATATCCTGTGCAGTTTTTTTAGCCGAATGCCTGAAGATTGGTAATGGCCGAGGACGAGAGCCATGAACGGCCCTCGCCCCACGATCATCCGTTCGTCACTATCGGCGTTCATAACCCGGTTTCCCCGGGCCGGCGAGCGTCACCCGCGCCGTGTCCGAGAACAATGGCGGTCCAACCTTCGGCTGGTACTTTACACGAAACTCGACGGCGGCGAGGTCGGGCCGATAGGAAGGCCACGGGCAGCCCATCGTGTAGCCCCAGTCGAAAAAGTCGAGCTTCAGCAGCTCGCGTTCAGAACCTCCTCTGAGAAGTTCCATTTTTCCAGAAGCACCGGCCGGTTCGTCTTTGGATCGAGCTTGGCTGGATCGTACATGAAGACGGTCAGCGTACCATCGCACCGCACCGTGTGCTTGAGGTTCAGGTCGAAAAGATAGACGCGCCCCTCCAGGCACGGCACCGGGTCTCCGTCCTTCCGATCGGGTTTGCGGACCACTTCCGGAAGCCAGGTGGCCACCACCTTGCAGGCCGGCTCTTTCGGCGGCCCGTCCGGCTTGGCAGAGGCGGCGTGGTCAACGCAATCTGCCTGGCGGACATCGGACTCGCCGACGCTGCTCTCCAAGTTCAATCCCTGCAAGTATTCCTCGAACGCCTGCTGCTGCTCGACGACCTTCGCCCCCAGCGTTTTGACCTGATCTTGCAGCTTCTCGATCTCCGCCTCCTGCTTATCGAACTTGTCGAGATAGCGTTTGTACGCCGCGGCCGTCGGCGGCATCTCCTTCAGGTTGGCGCGGAGCCGCGTCTGGTCCTCAGTGATGGCCCGCAGCTGCGTCTCGATCTGGTTCAAATCGCTCTGCGTTTTCGCCTGGGCGTTGCGCAGGTCCAGCGCTTTTTGCAGGGCGGGCTTCAGCTTCGTGTTGCGGGCTGGGCCGGCGATCAGGAACTTCATCGTGTCCTCGAAGACGCTAGTCATTTGCAAGGATTGCAGCACCGTCCGCTCTTCGACCACGTCCGTCGCCGCTGATTTGCCGGCCGCCAACTTGATCTCGAAGCGGTAGGCGTCGCGCGTCCGTTCGCTCGGCTTGTCCTTGCTGATGAGCTGGTACTCCGGCCGGATCGGGTGCTCGACGACGATGAGCCGTTCCTGCTCGGAGCGGTTCTTGATGCGGTATGTCTTGGCCACGCGCACCTTGATCGTCGTTTCGAGCAGGCCTTTGTTCAGCTTCAGGAAGGTGATGCGCTCGCTGGCCTGGTCGGCAGTCGCCACAACCTCGGTGCCAAGATCGACGGCATACGAAATGAGCCGCTCCTCGTTCGGCTGAAGGTCGAGGATATGGGCGTCGCCCGCGTAGCTGCCGTTCTCGAAGACGGTGATCGGCCCCTGCATCAGATGCAGGCCCGTCGTGTTCTTGAGTTTGACCCCCAGCAGCGGATGCGCGGCCAGCGTCCCTTCGTTGTAGATGCTGACGCGCGTCGCCTCGACGTCCTTGCCGACGATGGGCAGCATCGCCGACTTCTGCCGCGCCAGCGTCACCGGATGCTGGATAACGTACTGGAAGAAGTCGCCGAGCTTCGCCGCCTTCGCTACGGGAGTGACGTCTGTTCCATTGCGGAGGCCATTGATGTCGGATCCGAAGCCTTGGAGCGGTGCGGAAAGGGAACTGGTCGGTTGATCAGAGCCCGTCTGGATGAACTGCAACCCCGAACCAAATTGGTTGTTGATTTGGAGACTGGGCTGGCGGATAGGTCTCTGGAACGGAACGGTGATCGTGTAACCAGCCGCGCCGCCGGTCGGAACGGGAACGGCTTGCTCCCCACCGACCAACCAACTGTTCCCGCTATAGACTCGTGGTTGCATCGATGCGAACAGTTCCGGCACCACCGTCGGCCGCGGCACGAACAGCGGTTGATACAGGTCCATCTGGAAGCTGATCGGCCGGCCGGAGACGAGGGAGACGCGCACGTCCTTCCAGTCCTCGTCGCTGACGTTCTCGACTACCGCCCAGCCTTGCAGGTACGGGTTCACATCCTTCTCCCCCCTCACCCTGCCCTCTCCCCCCGAGGGGGCGAGGGTAGAGGGCAGCACCAGGCGATAGCTCGTCTTCCACACCGGGTTCTCGACGACGTAGCCGACGCGGACGTTGCGCTTGCCCTCGCCGGCAAAGTTGATGCTGACGGCCTTTTTCTGGGTGTCGTGCGATTGGGCCATCGTCTCCAGCGCCTTTTTGAATTCGCTGTCCATGATCGGATTGAGGAAACGGACGCGCTGTACCTCGCTCATCTTGAAGGAACGCAGGCCGTCGGGAGCCGAGACGTTCAGCACTTCGCAGTCCACGGTCTCCTTGCCGGCGGCGACTTTCTGCGTCTCGACGCCGACGACGGTGCAGCCGGTGAGAGTGCCGTAGGAGACGCTCTGTACTTCGACCTTTTCGCCGCGGGCCTGGTTGAGGATGGCGGCGAGCGACGGATTGCCGGTCAGGTTGATGGCGAAGGAATTCAGCGTCTTCTCGACCGGGGCGTTGCTGTCATAGGAGACGGTGCCGATGTGCCCGCCGTCGAGGTCGCGCACGATCATCGACTTGAGCAGGTCGTTGACGTCGCGCACCGGGAACGTCAGATCGACGCGGGTCGTCCCTTCGACGACCCCTTCGCGCTGAAAGTAGCCGACGCCGCTGCTGAAGAGGACGGCCTGGGCGACGGGGAGTTTCGACGGCGAGGAGATCGAACCGCTGGTGCCGGGAACAGGCGCCCCGGCCTGCGCTTCCATGCGTTTCAGCTCGGCAACTTCCGGAGCGGCCGGTGTCGCGCAAAGTACTGAGGCGGGTGATCCAGGTAACGCGTCGAGGGCAGGGGCTGTACCGGTGGTTCGGTTTTGCTGAGTTGGGCGGTGACGGCAACGGCGGCGCAGGTCGTGACGACGAGCGCAAGCAACCGGTAGCGCGGACGCATGGTCGGATTTCCTCCGGGGAGAAGCGGTTTCGGCGGAGGTGTGCGGCGAGAGGTGAGGAGCCGATCCCACGGAGGCGAGCGGGACGCCCTCCGCGGGATGACCGTTATACCGCAGAGGGGTTGTCGCGGGAAAGACCGATCTGGTAATGTTGCTTTCGGTTGAAGTCCGCCGGGGGGTGCATCAGATGCCACCGGGGGTGCGCGAGTACGCGACCCCCGGCTGAGCTATGCAACCCCTTCGGGGTAAATGCAGGTGACGCACCCCCGGCGGACTTCAATTCGCGCACCTCCCTGCCGAAGCGAGCCCTCGCATTTACCCCGAAGGGGTTGCATAGCCCAGCCGGGGGTCGCGTACTCGCGCACCCCCGGCGGCAACGCAGGATGGTTTGACTCTCCTTCCCCGATGGCTTACAGTTGAATGAGTCATTCTTCTCGCAATGCTCATCCTGCGATTCGCGCCGCGACGGAGTCCGATATGCTTGAACAGACCGCAGCGCTGTGGCGCCGCCTCCTCGGCAGGGGCGGTCCGTCGGACGTGAAGACCGCCACCATTGAGGACGAGCGCCGCGTCTGGGTCCGCTTTCCCGCCGATCTTGCGACCCGTGTCGTCGCGCCCAGGCAGCTGGAAGAAATTGGCATCTCGGCCCGAATCCGCGACATCTCGCGCGGCGGCACCAAGCTGCTGGCAACCCGGTCCTTCGAGCCGGGCTCGCTGCTGACCGTGGTTCTGCCGTCGTCCGACGGTAAGTCGTCGCTGGCCGTGCTGGCCTGCGTCGTCCGTTGCCAACCGGCCGACACTGGAGAATGGCACGTCGGGTGCAGTTTCTCCGCGGAGTTGGACGACGGCGACCTGAATTCCTTCGGCGCGATCAAGGCGAAACCGCTGGGACCGGACGGCCGGAACTGGACGCGCTTCGCCTGCGACGTGACCGCGACGGTTCAGCGGCTCTCGGACAATGATCCCAAACGTTATCCGGCTCACGTCCGCGACATCTCGGCCAGCGGGGTGGCGTTCCAAGTAGACGACGACATTCCGACAGGCACACTGCTGAACGCCGAACTACACGGCACCGGCCCGCAGTCGTTCACGATCCTGGCGTGCGTGGTCCACGTGACCGATGCGCCGGAGGGTGGCCACATTCTCGGTTGCAACTTCATCCGCGAATTGAACGAAACCGACCTGCAAACGCTGATGTGAGCATGCCGCGTTTGTTAGCCCGACGCGCCAGCAAGGGTTTTCTGCAGAAACCCTCGCTGGCGCGTCGGGCTAACAAAGCGTGCTATAGCTCCGTGACCTCGAACTGAGCCGCCAGGCGGAAGCGGCCGCTGCCTGCCAGGAGCCACGCCTCGTTCTTGAGCGGTTCACCACGGGCGGTCCGCAAGCGCTCTACCAATTTCTTCGGCGCGAATCAAAAGCCGCTGGCCTTCGCGCTCCAGGATACACGCATCGGCCTCGGCGAGGCCGCGCGGCTGACACCATTGCAGCCAGGCCTGACGCCAGTCGTCGGCCGACAGTTCGACGGCCAGGTCGGGCAACACCTCTTGCCACGGGGCCGACAGGGTAAAAGCCGGCGCGTCGCACTCCACGCCCCAGGTATCGGGACGGACGGCATAGGCCGTCAGCGCTGAGTCCTCCAACGCTTCCACCACGACGCCGAGAAACTGCTCTGTGCGATCAAGCATCACCGCACGCCAATCGCCTGGTGCAGCCGCGAGGTCCACGATCGTCTGAACGTCCTCCGGGAAGTGGTGCCGTTGCTTCCACTCCGCCGATCGCCTCACCTGCTCGGCCAGGGATTCGGGGGGAAAGCTCCAGCCGTCCGGCGTCGCACCCGATTCCAGCGGTCGCTGCGGCAGAAGGAATTGCGGCGGCTGCGCGCATCCGGTGTTGTCCACGAACCAGAACGAGCGGCGTGCCCGATCAATGCGCGTGAAAGAACCGGTTGCGACCGCAGAACGTCCAGCCGGCGACAGACTTCCGTTGGTCCCGCCGGCACCCAGCAGACCGGCGTGCGCCAGTTCATGCAGGAGGCGGGTCCGGACCTGCGGATCGAACGAGGATAGGGGAGCGTCGGCCGCGATGGCGCGCAGCAGAACGCGCTGAAGGGGATCGAGGACGGCGGCGTGCGCGATCTCGACGAGAGCATCCAGGTGGTGGAAGAGCAGCCGGCCGAACCAGAGGCGTCCAGGCCGGAGGCCGGCCAGTTCCCGCCACCAGCCCTGAAGAGCGCGGGCCGACGGCAGGGGCAGGTCGGGACCATGACTCATGCGAGGGTGCCTTCCCGCAGCCGGCCATCATCGCGAGGAGGGGCCGGCGGGATTGCCTCGGGATCCGGGATGGCCCTGACGATCCGCGCCGCCAGGGAACGTTCGCGTTCGGCCGCCGTGTCATCGAGATGGTCGAGGGCTCCCTGCCAGTGGCTGCGCCGCGCCAGCGTGCCGGGATCGCCGAAGAGGATCACGCGCTCGGCGGCGCGCGTCAGGGCCAGGGCCAGGGCGTGCGGACCGTCGCCATAGGGCACGGCTCGATGAGTGTGGCTGCGCGTCAGGCTGACCAACGCCGCCAGGCATTCGCGGTGTCGAAATGCAGCCGGCGGACCGACCTCGACCGTCACCGGTGAAGCGAGCAGGGCCGGCACGCGCTGCAGCAGCCGAGTAATCAACTCGGCCTGGGCTGGGTACAGGGCCATGATAGCGATGGTCGGATGGTGGTGCCGGGCGGCAGGGGCCGAGCCGTCGAGACCCCGGCACACACGTTGCCATGCCGCTCGCACGGTTGGGCCATACTCGACTGCCAGCGCTCGGCCGTGGTGCGGAAGGACGGATCGGCGAGCAGCCCTTCCAGGCAGCGGATCAGCGCCTGGGCTTCGAGGAAGTTGACGATGCCGCGCTGCGGCAAGGCGGCGCGGAGGTCGGCGGGGATCTGATCGATGCGGCGCGAATCGGCCAAATCGGCTTCCAGGCCCGCTCCGCCGCGAGGAGTTCGTTGACGGGTCGCCACGGCGGCGCCGCCATGCGAACTGGTCCCGCTCGGCTCGCGGGACCTTCCGTAGGAGCCCCGATTCGGGGAGTACCGGTCTCCCGTCGCGCTGAGTGAGGGAACGGCCACGAACTCGAAGGAATTCTCTTCGGATGTTGTTGCGCGGGGCAGGACGTCATCGTGCAGCAAGTGCGCCAGCCAGGCGGTCAGCCGCGGGCTTGTTCGGTGCGCTTTCGTCAGCAGCACCGAACGGCCAGGATCGCGCAGCTGCAGGTGTTCCGCGGCCCAGCTCCGGGCGCTTCTCTCGGTCCCAACCCTGCGTCCGATCGAACTCGACCGCGCAAGTCCGCCATTCGGCGGCTTCTTCGTTCTCGTCCCCGGCGACCGGAGTCACCAGTTCGCGCACGCCGGCACATAACGGTACGAGGATCGCGTTCGGATCGACTACCGGCGCGAATCGCAAGACCACGCGCTCGGCCGATTCGGTCCAGTGCCAGTCGGCGCTCCCGGACTGGAGCGTGACTTCCCCGAGTTCGCGATACAGGTATTCCTTCGCCTCGGGGACCGAGGTGGACGAGGGGAAGACGACCTCGACCAACTCCGGTTCCTGACGGGGGCGGGCCAGGATATGCAACACAACGTCCGGCCGATCGGCGAGGCGCTCGGTCTGAACCCAGGATTCCTGCTCCGGAGCGAGCGGACGCAGCCGGCAATGGAGGTAAGAGCCGCGTGATTCCCAGACGTAGGGCAGCCGGCGCGGGTCCCAGCGCAGGTTGCGCCAGAGTCGCTGGAAGAAGCCCGGACGTAGGGCGCTGGGCCGGACCACCTGGCCGTGGTTCGAGCGCGGCGAGGCAGCAACCTCAACGTCGGGTTGCGGTTCACCCACGAGGATCCAGCGGCGGGCGCGGCGGGCGGCCTGAAGGAAATCGGCCTCGGTGACCTGGTCCGCCTCTTCAAAGACCAGCAGATCGAACGTTACCGGGGGCGCGGCACTGTCGCCGAATCGGGGATCGAGAGCCAACGCGCGCGGCGTGGCGGTCACGACATTGATGCACTGCGCGAGTCGATCGGGGAACGTCGCCAGGGCTTGTTCCAGTTCAGACGCCCACAGCGCCGCGGCCTTGCAGCGCTCGTCGTCGTTCTTCCGGCAACGCTCCCATTCTTCGTGCTTCAATCGCAGCGCTTCGCCGAACAGTTCGGTCGGGATCTGTGCGGGGTCGCTCAACTCTCGACCGATGGCCTGCCATTCCTCTACCGCCTGTCGTCGCTCGGCAAGTACCACATCGGCACGGGTTTGCAGTGCCGTCAGACGCCGGGCCGTCTCGCCGCGCACGGCCTCGTCCTGTTCCATCCGAGCCTGTTCTTCCGCGCGGGTTCGTTCTTCGGCAAGATCATCGCCGTCCTTCAACAGCCGCGCCTCGGTGGGGCGTAGCTCAAGGCGTTGCTTTTGCAGCTGCGCAACCTGGGCGACCACATCGTCC
>CAVXNL010000011.1:0-673175 GCA_963763045.1 uncultured Planctomycetaceae bacterium
GTCGGAGAGAGCGGATTGAGCCGGACGGCTTCGTCGAAACAGTCGCGTGCCGCCTTCCGGTCCCCCTGGATGTGCAGGACCTGGCCCAGGTTGTTGTAGGCGCGTTCGTAGGCCGGATTGAGCCTGAGCGCCTCCCGAAACCGCGCGGCGGGTTCCAACAATTGACCGAGGGCGAAATAGACTTCCCCCAGGGCGTTGTGGAAGACGAAGTTCCCGGGTGCCAGCGCGACTGCCTTGCCGATCGACTCGGCCGCCTCGACATGGCGGCCCGCGTCGTGAGCGATCGCTCCCAGTAGGAAGACCGCATCGACCTGATTCGGTTCCTGCTGGACGAGTTGCCGGCAGAGTCGTTCGGCCGTGGCCTTATCACCAACTTGATAGTGCTGGTAGGCGCCGAAGCGCAAATCGTCCACGCTGAGTGTCGTCATGGCCGGTTCTCACTTCATCTCCTCATCTTGGCTGGGACAGTCGTGGAGTTAAACACCGTACTCTCTTGCGGGTGATGCCTTCGTGAGATAATGGTTAGCCGCTACCCGAAAAGGGAGCGTGGGCGTGGCATTGCCCGTGCTCCCCTTTCGGGTCGCTGCTAATCAGGAGTGATCGTTGGGTGCCGGCTAATACGCCCGGTATACACCAGCGGAGTATGCGCTTGTGGTTCCGTAGTGGTAGCCGCCGATCGCGTATCCGCCGGAGTAGGCCGGGGTGTAGGCGTGGTAACCGCCGTAGGCGGCGCCGCCGTGGCCCACCGCACCAACCGAGCCTGCGTGATAGCTCGTTCCGCCGTAGCCGTAGGCGCCGACGTGGCTGCTCGAATAGGACCCGTACGGTCCGCGCGCGGCAGTGGCGCCGTAGTGCTGGACGCCGCCGTAACCGACGTGCGTGTAGCCGACATGGGCGGCACCCCAGGCATGTGCCTCCGAGGTCGTTCCCAGCAGCAGGGCGAGCGCCGCAAGACCGAGGTAGAAGAAAGTCCGCTTCATCCGTTGTCTCCTTGATTCGATGGTGTGTTCGATCTTTTTCCGTACCGACACGGTTTCACTTCACGCGCTTCATCTTGATCGGCTTGACGTCGGGCAGCGGCTTGCCGTCCTCGGTGCGATCCTTCGCCTGCCAGGTCATGGTGTCGGCGTCGAGGCGCGTCAGGATGTTCGTCCCGGTCAGCTTCTTGCCGTCGCGCAGCACCCCCGTCGATTTGACGACCCATTTGTCCCCGTCCTGGCTCCACGTTCCCTCACCGAAACCGCCGTTGGTCTCGAAGGTCCACGACCGGACGCTCTTCGACAACGGGTCCCAGCCGATCCACTGCGACCCGCCGCCGATCGTGATGTTCTTGAACGTCGTGGTGAACGACGAGACGATGAAGTTGCTGCTATCCGTCCAGGTGAACGCGACGCGGGCTATCTCGCCCTTCTCCGAGTCCGCGGCCCAGTCGCCGATCAGCCACTCCAGCCCGCTCAGCTGCTCATGGTTGCTCGGCGGCGTGAACGGAGTGTCGCGGACGCTGCTCAGCAGCCATTTACCGTCTTTCTTGACGTGGACAATGGTGTAGCGTGCCCGGCTCGGCGGCCCGCCGTCGGGTGGAATCACCGACGTCGTGCCGTCCTCGATCGCGACGTCCGCCGTCACGAAGCGCAGCCCGGCGATCTCGATGCGCAGCTTCAGGCCCTTGTTTTCGGCGAAGAAACCGGTGAAGACTTTTTCGATGGCTGCCCGCCCCTTGAAATGCTTCCCGGTCTCGTCGGTGTAGTCGCCGTCCGGCGTCCAGAAGGCGGCCACGGCCTTGGCGTCGCCCTTGTGGAACGCCTCGACGAAAGCCGCGGCCGACTTAAGCAGGGCCGCTTCCTCCTTCTCCTTGTCCTTGACCTCCTCGGCGACGGCCGGCGAAACCGCCAGACCCGCCAACAGGGCGAGGAGCTGGAACACGCGCATTCTCATTGGTTCATCCTTTCCGATGACGCAGGGGACGAGAGGCGAATCAGTTTTCGAGCAAACCGCCCACTCACAGGATCGGGCTGGCCAGACGTGCGGCGTCTTCCGCGAAGCGCTCTCGGCCTGTGCGGGAGCGGCAGGCGTCCAGGGTCAACAAGTCCGCATGGTCGAGATACTGCTGCTGAAGCCCGCGCAGCGCCGCCGTGAACTCCGAATTGTAAACAGCGAGCGTGATCTCGAAGTCGAGGCGCAGGCTGCGCGGGTCGAGATTCAGCGAGCCGAACAGGCTCAACGTCCCGTCCACCGTGATCGACTTGGTGTGCAGCAAACCGTCACGGTACAGCGCTACCTGCACCCCGGCCGCGAGCAGATCCGTCTGGTACGAGCGGCTGGCGAAATGGACCAGCCGCGAATCGACGCGTTTCGGCACGATCAGCGTCACCGTCACGCCGCGGCCCGCCGCCGACAGCAGGGCCGTCATCAGCGACTCGCTGGGGATGAAATACGGCGTCGTCAGCACGACCTCGCGCTCGGCACCGTACAAGGCCATCACTACAATCTGCTCGATCGCCTGCACGCGCGCATCCGGGCCCGTCGGCAGCACCTGGATCGCAGCCCTCCCAGCGGTGGACGAAGGAGGGGCGACCGTCCGCTCGGTCGGCACGGCCATTTCGCCGGACTCGATCGCCCAGTCCTCGTTGAAGACGTCGGCGAGCGCGTCAACCACCGGGCCTTGCACGCGCACCAGGGCGTCAACCCATTGACCCACGCCGGCGTCGATATTGAAGAGGCGCGGGTCGGCGAGGTTCAGACTGCCGGTGAAGCCCACGGTGCCGTCGATCACTACGATCTTGCGGTGCAGGCGGAGGTCCGGGCGGATGAAGAGCAGCGACAGGGCGCCCGCGGGAAGCGCGGCCACGATCTGCACGCCGCCTTTCCGGAGGTCGCGGCACAGGCCACTCCGGAGGAACGCCTTACTGCCGATGGCATCGACCAGGACCCGGCAGCGCACGCCGCGCTTCGTGGCCCGGATCAGGGCCGCGCCGAGATCGTCCGCACAGCCGCCCGGGCTCCAGATGTAGAACTCCAGGTCGCAGGTCGTACACGCCCGGTCGATCTCGGCGATGAGGACCGGGAACGCGGCGTCGGCGTTCGGCAGCAGTTCGAGGCGGTTCCCGGCCAGGACGGGAGCGCCGAGCACCGACTCCGCCAGCCGGGCCAGCGCCGCGCGCTCCGGCCCAAGAATCGCCGGATCGAGTCGAACTGCTTCGGGAACGGAACGACCCTGCGGCGGGTGGGCGGCGCGGTAGGCAGCGGCGCGGCGGGACCGGCGCCGCCCGAGGCGATATTCGCCGAGCAGAAGGTAGAACACGGCTCCGACAAAGGGGAAAATGAGGATCACGGCGAGCCACGCCAAGCCGACGCCGACCGGCAGTCGCCGATGGATGACACGCACCGACAACCCGACGCGGATCGCGTAGTCGGCGAAGTAAACGGCGTAGGCTATCCAGGAAGTGTGATCCATAACGGTTGTCCGACAAAGTAATCGACCAGCCCGAAAAGAAGCGGCGCATTACTCCCCGATCCGAGAGAGGGCGCTGCGGAGCGGGCGCTGGAGACGCGCATGATGCCGTCGAACGGTCTGTCCATTTCCAGAACCAAAAAGAGGGCTCCCGACACTGACAACATGCAGACGATCAGGACCGTGACGACGGTCAGGTTGGGCGGAGCGAGAAGGCCGTAGCTGGCGAACAGAATGGTGAGCCAGAATCCCAGAATTACCAGGAACGGCAGTGGAATCGAACTCTCTTTCTGCGCTAACAGCCGCTGGCGCAGTCTGGGCCAGCGAAATCCCGATATCCAGGGCACGGGACTTGAGTTGCTTCTGATCTTCGGTTATCGGTTTGAGTGCCGAGATTTTGTCGAACAAGGCTTCCCCGGCAACCCGCACGCCACCCGTGGTCAGGTTGGTAGATTGACCGCTCTGCTCCGGCCACATCTGCTCCAACATGACTTTGACGACGCCAGCGAGCGACTCACGGGCTTCCTTCGTTTCGTCCGTCCCCGGTGCGTACCGTGACAGAATGCGGTCGAGCAGCACCATGTTGGCGGCCAACTCCTTGACGGCCGCGCTCTGCGAGTCGAACGTTCCCTTGGTCGTGGCAACCAGCAGGCCGAGGACCAATGCCGTGAGCGTCGCGATCAGAGCCAACCCCTGCTTCACAGCATCTTTGGAATCCCCACTCAAATGATGACTCGGCAGCACCCGCGCTACCAGCATCCCGCTCAACGTGCCGACCAGAATGCAGGCAAACGCAATACCGGCAATCGCGAGTGAACTCACGACTTAGTTTCCTCTGAGTCCGGGAGCAAGAATGAAGACATTCAGGAAAAGGCAGATCTGCGAGTCCGCAGCGCCAAGCAAGGACGAGCAGAATCGTTTCTGCTCGTCCTTGCTTGGCGCTGCGGGCTCGCCGGCCAATGAGTCGTCCCACCATCACGGATACCGGACGACGCTGCCGGTAGCGGTTGCGCTGACGGTTCCACCGGCTGAGTAGCCGCCGTAGGCGGAGGGAGAGTAGGCGCGGTAGCCGCTGCTCGATGCAGAGGCGCTGCCGTAAGGCCCGGAGGCAGTCGTGCTGCCGGTGTGATACGCAGTTCCGCCAGAAGCGCTGGTCGAGCCGTAGTGGCTGGCCGAAGACGAACCGTACGCGCCGTATGCGGTGGTCGAGCCGTAGTGCTGCACGCTACCCGTGGGGCTGACACTCGTGTAGCCGGTGTGGGTCACGCCGTAAGCGTGTGCCTCGGAGGTCGTCAGCAACGCCAGTGCGCCGACGACCGCCGTGGAAAGGACCAATCGAAACATCATGGACTCCTGCTTGGGGCGATCGGTTCTGTCACTGGATGCCATTTCGGCTGCCGCTCGTGCGGGCCGACTCACTTTTGCCGCTTCATCTTGATTTCCTTATCGTCCGGCAACGGCTTGCCGTTCAGAGAGCGGTTGATGAATTGTACCGAGAAATGGTCGGCGTCACTCTTTTTGAGGACGTTCGTCGCGGTCATCTTGCCGCCGTCCGGCAGCGAGACGGTGACGGCAACCTTCCACGTATTGCCGTCCTTGGTCCAGACGCCCTCGGCGAAGCCGCCGTTGAAGATGAACGACCACGCCCGCGCTTTCTTGGCCGCCGCGTCCCAGCCGATCCACTGGACGCCGCCGCCGATGGAGACGTCCTTCATCGTCACTTCGAAGGTGTTCACGATGAAATTGCCGTGCTCGGCCCAGGAGTACGATGCCCTGGACGATCCGCCCTTCTCCGCGTCTTCGATCCAGTTGCCGATGAGGAACGACAGGTCTTGCAGGTACTTGGAGTTGGTCGGCGGAAACGCGACGGCCTCCCGGACGCTTTCCAGATACCACTCCCCATCACTCTTGACCCAAACGACCGTGTAACGGGCTGCGGACGGCGGGGAGTCGGGGATGACCACTTCCGTCGTGCCGTCCTCCAGGGCGAGGCTCGGACTGACCACGCGCAGCGACGCGATTCGGATGAAGAGTTTCGCGCCCTTCACTTCGGAGAAGAGTTTCTCATACGCTTCCTCGATGGCCTTGCGTCCCTTGAGATGTTCCCCTTCGGTGTTCACCACGTCGCCGTCTTTCGTGAAGAAAGCGGCCATCCCCTTGGCGTCGGCCTTGTTGAACGCCGCCGCGAACGCTTCCGCCCTCTTTAGCAGAGCCGCTTCTTCCTTCGAAGGCTCCTTCGGTTTCTCGGCCCGCCCGAGTTGAACGCCGCAACAGAGCAGTAAGGCCGGTAACGCCAGGAACCCCAACAGACGAGTCTTCATTCGATTCTCCTTCCCCTATGACACAGAGTTATTCTATCCGGCGGCTTCGCGGCGAGGGGTTTCTTGACCGGCGGGATGTAGCTCCCTTATTCACCTTCGGCCCCTCAGTGACGCTCGAACCGCGCCAACTCCCTTACCGAGTTTGCGTATCAGACATCCAGAGTCAAACTCTCCTTACCGCGCGACACGCAGGCCAACAGCTTTTTCCCTTCCGCCCTCTCCGCCGCGGAAAGAACCGTATCGCGATGGATGATCGTCCCAGCCAGGACGCCAACTTCGCAGGTCCCGCAACTACCGGCGCGGCATCCGAATGGGACCTCAATGCCCGCGCGCTCCAGACAATCCAACAGGTGCTCGGTTGCTCCCACCTGGACCGTCTTTCCCGAAAGCTTGCATACGACCTCGAACGGCTCATCACCCTTGTTGGGCCCGGCGCCGAAGCGCTCGACGTGAATCGTTTCGGGCGGCCAACCGAGCGACTTCCGCCGCGTTGACCACGGCGTCCATGAATCCCGCCGGACCGCAGCTGTAGACGTGCGTTCCCTCCGGCTGGCGACGAATGAGCGCCGGAATGTCGAGCTTGTGTCCCAGGCTGTCGTCGTAGAGATGGACGTTCGGATCGTTCTGGAAGCTCAGAAAGGGCACGAACGCCGCTGTCTCGGCGCTGCGGAAGGCATAATGCAGCTCGACGCGTTGTTCGAGCAGCTTCAGATGGGAGCGGTGGGCGAGCAACGGCGTAATGCCGATGCCACCGGCGATCAGCAGGTGCTTGATCGCGTGTTCGGCCACCGGAAAATAGTTAGCTGGCACGGAGATCGTAAGCTCGGCCCCGCGCTTGACTTGCTCGTGCAGGTATTTCGAGCCGCCTTTGGAGTTCGGCGCGAGCTGCGCAGCGATGAAGTACGCCAGACCTTCGCCATAACCGCCATTGATAAGCGAGTAGCTGTTCCGGTGGACCCTGGCGCCGTCCCGCATGTGAATCACGATGTGGCTTCCCGGCGTGAAGCGCGGCAGAAGGCCCCCGCTCGGGTGGGTCAGCACGAAGAGTTTGGTCGTGGTGCTCACGTCCCAAATGCCGGCAACCCTCACCGTCATGATCTGGCGTTTGTCCAGCCCAAGTTGCGGGTCGGACATGCCGGCGATTTTCTCCGCCGTCGCCATTTGCTTGACGACGCTGTCTTGCGGCGCCTTGGCAACTTTGGCCGGCCGGCGTTGAAGCACCACCGGCAGCTTCTCGAAGCCCCGGAGGCCCATCTGCCCGCACAATTCAGGCGGGCCCTTGCGCGCGAAGGACAGGACGCGCGCGAACCACTCCTCGAATGCGACGCGGGCCTCGAGACGGGCCAACGGCTGGCCGATGCATTGGTGATTGCCGCTGCTCATGCTGAGAATCCGCGGGATCTTGCGGCGGATGTCGAACACTTCCGGCTTGTCGAAGACCGTTTCGTCGTGGTTGGCCGAGCTGACAACCGGGGAGACCACGCAGCCCGCGGGCACCTTTACCCCGGCGATCTCCACGTCCCAAAGCGCCTTGCGTTGCAGCATGCTGACAGGGCCATTGAATCGCAGGCTCTCCTCAAACGCGTTGGCGGCGAGCGACAGGTCATCGGCGAGCAGGCGCATCTGGTCTGGGTGTCCGAGCAGGCAGTCCAGCGTCAGCGCGATCGCCTGCGTCGTCAAATCATTACCAGCGATGATGCAGAGTTTCATCAGCGTCAACGCCTCGCGCTCCGTTAGGTGGTCGTTGCCTTCCGCGGCCTGGATGAGGTAGCTGATCAGGTCTTGTTGCGGCGACTTGCGGCGCTCTCGGATTCGTTCCAGGAGAAACGCCTCCATGTCCTTGGCGTCACGCGCGAGTTCCCCGTAGCGCTTCTGGCGCGCCGCTTCGTCCTTGATCGCGTGGGCGGTGTTGGCACCCATCATGGAACTTGCCCAGCGCGCGAACGTCTCCGTCATCGAGGCATCGACGCCGAGGAGGCCCGACATAACCGTCGACGGGAGCGGGAGTGCGAATTGATGGAGGAAATCGCACTCGTTGCCGCGGGCCAAGATGTCGTCGATGAGCTTCCGGGTGAGGTCCCGCGTATGTGGCTCCATCGCCGCCACGCGCTGCGGCGTGAAGGCCTGTTGCATCAGCGTGCGGACGCGCGTGTGTTTGGGTGGGTCCTCCCTCAAGAGCGTGTCGATCTTCGTCTCTTCCTCCGCACCGGGCACGGGCTGGGAGCGCGCGAACGCGGCCGAGAAGTTCTTGAAGTCGCGCAGAATCGCGTCGCACTCGGCCCAGCGCAGGAACCCGAGTAGGCCGAGGGGCTCGACACGGCAGACTGGTCCTTGCGCGCGTAGCTCGGCCAGGAGCCGGTTGCCCTCAACGGTAAAATTGGGGTTGCGAAGGTCCAGAATCGGCAGTGAATCGAATCCGGCCGGGACAGGGTTAGTCGCGCTGGTAGTCATGCTCTGCTCTCCCTTCGAAATGGATCGTGTTTCAGGTAGCGGGCGTATGCGGGCGGCGATGCGATTGGTAAGACCGCGAAAAACCAGATACGGCATTATCGCCAGCGCGGTGGCGACAATCAGCGTTTGCACTGGATAAAACCAGTGAAGGACGATCAGCTGATAGATCACGTCCAGAATGACGGCGGTAATGAATAATTTGCCGACATCCTGCCCGCCGTGCCGCACGAGCTCGCGCCGCTGCGTCGGATCGAGGACGACCGTCCAGAAAAAGACCGGCCGTCGCTCCCGCGCATCGCGCAGTCCGGACCGGATGGCCAGCAGGCTAGCGACGAGCGGCTGGAAGAGCAGACGAGCATGCAATGGCCCTGCGTCCCGGCCGATAAGCTCCTCCCAACCACGAGTTATCATGTCGTCCATGCGTTCTTGGCCTCGGCGAAGCGTTAACTCGGCCCTCGTCGCCTTACAATCCAGTCAGATAGACCAAGTACACCACCGCTATGCCAGCGTCGGCCAGCGCCATGACGAGCACCGCCGGACGTTTCCGGAAGGGCGAGATGAGCATCCCCAGCGCGAACACCGCCTTTTCCACTATGGCGACGATCAGCGTTGGAACGCGAATCTCCGCGTGGTAAGCGGCGTAGATGAGCAATGCGCCTACCAGGCAAACCAACAGCCCCCAGTGGCGGACGATGAGAAGGCTGAGCGCATCGGGGGCGTCTGGCCGAACAGCATCTTCATCATGGGGACCGGTGCCAGAAACACCACCACAGCACCGGCTGTCGCCAGACCTGTGACCAACAGGATTATCTCTATGAGGGCGGCAAGCATGATGGTCCTCGCTCAACTGCACATGACGAACTGGTTTCATGGCTTCTCAAACGGAAAGATCGTCTTCCAATCCTTCTTCATGTCCACCACCACCCAGCCGCGTTTCGGTGCCTCGTCGAGCGCCTTGTCCAGGCGGCCGATGTGCGACTCGCGATCATAAGCATACTCGCGCTCGGCGTCGGTGTGGTGGACGATCAGGCCGAAACGCGGCCCTTTCTCCGCCGTCGTCCAGCGCAGCATCTCGTAGTCGCCGTCGGAGTTGCCGAATGCGGCGAGGGGACGCCGGCCGATGAATTTCTGGATGCCGACCGGCTTGCCTGCCTTGTCGTCGATGAAGTCGATCTCCGGCAGGCGCAGAAGCACCGGTTTGTTGTCGCGCAGCTCGTACTTGAGCTTGCCGCTGCTGCCGATGACCTGTTCGGGCGGAACGCCGTAGACCTTCTCGGAGAAGACGCGCATGAACTCGACGCCACCGCCGGAAACGATGTACGTCTTGAAGCCGTTGGCGCGCAGGTTGGCCAGCAATTCCAGCATCGGCTGATAGACCAGATCGGTGTACGGCCTCTTGAAGCGCGGGTGCTTTGCGGTCGCCAGCCAGTCCTTGACGATGCTCTCGTACTCGTCGGTTGTCATGCCGGCATGTGTCGCCATGACCAGCTCGATGATCCCTTTTTCGCCAGCAGCAGCCAGGGCCTTGAGGTCGCCTTCCAGGACGGCCTTGAACGGGTGTTTCACCTTCCATTCTGGGTGTTTCGGGGCCAGTGCCTTGACGCGATCGAGCGCGAAAGGCGAGCTGGAAATACATCGGTTGTTCTGCCCAGAGCGTGCCATCGTTGTCGAACACGGCGATGCGCTCGGCGACCGGGACGAAGTCGGGGCCGCCGTCTTTCGTCACCCGGTTGACGAAGTCGAGTACCGCCTTTTTCGCCGGGCCGTCGTTCCACGAAGGCAGCGGGTCGGCCGCGTGGAGCGGAACCGCGGCAACGAATACCGTGAACAGGAGCGAGATGCGGAGCGGTTGCATGGATTCCTCGCAACAGATTGCGTGAACGAATAAGAAACGAGCGCCCCCCGCTTTCGAGGCGCTCGATCCCGCCAGCACTCTACTGGCCGGGGCCTTTGCTCGCCTTCTCGGCCTCGGCCATCCGTTTGGCCATTTCTGCTTTCACGGCGTCGAGGTTGAAGCTCGCGCCGCGCTGCATCGGCGGGTAGTCGATGAAGGTCTGGAGTTCCTTTGCCCATCACCTGCTGGACGAATACAAAGCGCCAGAATTCGTACTTGAACCAGTCAAAGAATTGCTGCGAACCTTCTTTCGTCCCATCGCTGTGCCAGCCCATGCGCTCGAACGGATCGAGACGCAGGTTGGTGATGTAGGGCACGTCGGGTTTGGTCTTCTCACCCAGCCAACCTTTGGGCTGGTCGATGAAGCGGAACTTGTAGTCGTCGATCCGCACCGCGCCGACCGTGCTTTCGCCGAGATAGAAGATCTCGTGACGAGTCGACGGCCCTTTACCCGTGAGCATGGCAGTCTGATCGTAGCCGTCGAGATGGTTTTTGTAAGTCCGGTCGCCGAGCTTCACGCCCTTGAGCAACTGCTCGGTGATGTTCGGGTTGCCGGCAAGGGACACGAAGGTCGGCAACCAGTCCATGCCGGACATGAGGCCGTTTTGCACCGTGTCCGCCGGGATGTGGCCGGGCCAGCGGGCGATGCAGGGCACGCGGAAGCCGCCCTCCATGACCGTCCCTTTGCACTGCGCGAACGGGGTAGTGCCGCCATCGGGCCAGGTGAAGCTCTCGGTGCCGTTGTCCGTCGTGAATACGACGATGGTGTTGTCCTCCTCGCCCATATCCTTGATCTTCTTCAGGACAATGCCGATGTCGTCATCGAGCTGGGCCATGCCGGCTTCCTGGATCGACCAGCCGTTCTTCGAGTTGCGCAGCGCTTGATACTTCGGGGAAAGGTGCGTGACGATGTGCATACGGGTCGGGTTGAGCCAGACGAAGAACGGCTTGCCGTCCTTTTTGGATTTGTCGATGAATTTCAAGGCGAGGTCGCGGATCTCGTCATCTACTGTCTCCATCCGTTTCGGATAGAGGGTGCCGGCGTCCTCGATCTTTTGCTTGCCGATCTTGCCCCAACGCGGCATCGCGGTCGGATCGTCGACCTCGGTAGCCCACGAGTGAACCATGTTGCGCGGACCGACCACGTTCAGCAAGTCCTGCGGATAATTCGGATGCGCCGGGTCTTCCATCGCGTCCAGGTGATACAAGTAGCCGAAGAATTCGTCGAATCCGTGGACGGTGGGCAGGAACTCGTTGAGATCGCCGAGGTGGTTCTTGCCGAACTGGCCGGTGGCGTAGCCCTGGGCCTTGAGCGCGGTGGCGACGGTGCAGGCCTCCGACGGGATGCCGATCTTGGCACCCGCCTGGCCGACCGTGGTCATGCCGGTGCGGATGGGCAATTGGCCCATGATGAAGTTGGCGCGACCCGCCGTGCAGCTGGCCTCGGCGTAGTAATCCGTGAACAGCATTCCTTCCTTGGCCAGCTTGTCGAGGTTCGGCGTCCGTCCGGCCATCATGCCGCGGTGGTATGCGCCGATGTTCCACATGCCGATGTCATCGCCCATGATGAAGAGGATGTTCGGCTTCTTGCCCTTCTCCTCAGCGCGGGCGGCGACTTCCTTGAACTTGGGATCCGCCATCGCCAGCAACCGGGCCTTCTCCGCGCAATCGGCGCGGGAGCTGTCCGGGGTTTGCGCATCGATCGATTTGCTCTCTGACGCCTGCGCAGAGGATCGTCCCTGCGACCAACTGAACAGCTTCGTCGAGCCGTTGGCAGCCACGTAGCCGAGCAGCGCGCCCAAGCCGAGGACTGCGAGGAATTGGACTTTCACATTCTTCATCATGAAGTCTCTCCTGGTGTAACACTCCGTGGTCCCGCTGTGGAACCCGGATAGTGATCTGCATCAACTCACTGTCGTGAGCAGCGATAAATGCGGCACATCAAACGTCACGGAGAATCCGCCCAGTTCAGGAATGTCGGGGTCATCCGAGCTTCCGAGCAAATAACGACCGCCCGCAGGCCGTCCGTGAAATACGGATCGCCCGTCAGGTTGTGTCTCGGAGTCGTCCGCTCAGCGGCCCCGACTCCGGACACGTAACCCACCCGCGCCACCTTGCCGTGCTCCAGCAGGTAATCGAGGACATAATCCCGCGCGTCATCGACGTCCGGATCGATCTTGTGCGTGGTCAGGTTCCAGGTTTTTAGCGTGAAGCGCACGCCAATGTCCCGGCTCACCTGACCGATCCAGATTGGTTTGCCGTTTAACCGCAACGGGGTGATCCACAGCCGAAGGTGGAGTCTCTCGTTGATCGTCTGCCGTGCTTTCTGGAGCGCGAAGTCCTGGCTGCGTTGATCGACATACAGCGCACTCACAGGCGAATACCGATACCTGCTGCCCCTCAAGAAAGCTTTGATGGTCTTACCGCACGATTTCAGGCTGATGGTTTCGGTCTCGTCCCAGCGCACGCCGAAGCAGGTGAGGATGGTGTCAAAGTCCCCAATCACCACCAAATTTAGTGGGTCACCTTCGACCGACCCCCGGCGGTTCGTCGTGCTTCGCGGCAGCGCCACGAGTCGCTTGCGGAGTTCTCCCTCGTCACACTCGATTGTCTCCCCAGAACTGGCGAGTTCGTCGAGTCCTTTGCGGTGGTGATCGACCTTAAGACCGGGGATCGGTATCGAAAACGCAAAGTCCTTCGCGCCGACCAGGCCCAACAGCCGGACCGAAACGTGTTTTGTTCCCTCATCGAGGGACGTGAAGATGAAGCCAGCAATCTCGTGCCCCGGACGGACCAGACCCCAACCAATTCCCTGTCTCACGAAAAACTCGTTCATGCGCCGGTTGGCGGCCCGTGCCCCGAGGATCTTGAAAGGCAAGAGAATCAGCAGCGGCAGAAAGATCCAGGCGAGCAGTCCAAATTCCAGGAGTCGCCGGACGATCCTGAAATGATTGACATAGGCCGCTTCCAGCGGCGGATAATAATTCGGGTCGATGCCTGCCAGGCGGAGCCGATAGGGGTTCGTCCCGTGGTTGCTGATGTGCAGCCACACGGGCTGGATTCCGCGGCGTGCCAAAGGCACCCCGAAAAAGCGATCGCTCTCCCGATCATCCAGGACGGCTACACGGACAACAAGATCGTCGTCCTGCTGGACCTGCGCCCGCTCGAGGAAAGGCCGCTCCTCGGATCGCGGCGAATAAGGAACGCCGAGCCAGGGGAATGTCAAGAAAGCCGGCAGAGCCATCGTTCTCCTCTCCGTGCGGAGTTGCGGGCTATTCGTCCACGGTGAATCAAGTGCGTCCCTTTTCCCCAACGGGGGAAGGGCGAACGGTCTCGACGCCAGTGTTGTCCTTTCAGGCGTGGGCGAATGCCGCCTTCAGCTTCTCTTCCTGGTCCCTCGAAAGATTACTGGCGATCACCTCAAACTTCGGTGCCGCCTTGAACGCCTCGATGACGCGATCGGCCGTCACTTGCCCGACGAGCAGGAACAGTGCCGACGACCCCTCGGTCACCTTGCTGCGAACATTCTCGAGGAAATCCTTGCCGATGCCGAACTCTGCGAAATGGCCGCTGAGCGCACCGACGGCCGCGCCGAAGGCGGCGCCGAGGAACGGGACGAAGAAGATCCAGCCGAACAGCATGCCCCAGAACGCGCCGTCCCAGGCGCCGGCGCAGGTGAGGTCTCCCAGGTGCCGCGTCTTCGGCTTCTTCTTACCTTCTGGCCAGACCACGGTCGCAGCGTCGAGCAGTTGGAGCAGCTGCTGCTTCTGCAGATCCACCGCCACCTCCAGCCCCTTGTCGGCACCCTCGGGAGTCTCAAACTTCAGAACCACCAGTGAAGATGGCATGAGCGCTCTCCTTTCCATCGGACTCTACGAATCGAGCGGAGGGCGTCCCACAATGGGGCGCCCTCCAGTAACATCACGTTCGCCTCATGGCGTCGGTCACTTACCTGAACTGTCCTGCAGCTTCTTCATCACGTCATCCCGGCTGAAGCTGCCGACTCCGCAGACTCAGGCAAGGCAAGAGCCGGTCCAACCCCTCGCTTGCGCTCGGGGCTGGTACAGAGGTTTTGCAACCGCTTCCGAGCGAGGTTGCCGGATAGCTAGCCTCGGAGCGTCAAGAATGGACATGGCGTCGGCCATCGGAATACCCTCCGTCGAGGAATGACGGGGCCTTTTCCTTGGCCGGTCGGAACGCAAACACCGAATGGACGCCCTCTTCCAGCACCGCCGACCGGTTCGCCATCTCCAGGATGGTCAAGCCGATCCTCACCCGCGCCGGCGTTTCCGCCGTGACGTAGGTGGCTGGGAACGCGGACGTCCGTTTCGAGCTGGGGCGATACTTCAAGGGAGTGATACCTCGACGGAAGCCGCCGAGGCGCCGCGATGGGTTGTTATCCTCTCCTTACCTTCGCGATCGGTGAAGCCGTTCAACCCAGGGCGATCCACATTCGCCTTGGTCTATTGGCTCAGGAGCGGTGGGAGAAAGCCGATCCTATACGTACCGGAAACCGTGTTTTCTGGCCCGGCCGTGATTGCGAATCGCGATTGGGATATTTCGATACTGAGAAGATATGAAACCGCTGCGGGAGTGCCAATCCTTTCACTTCGATTCATCAACTCTTCGCGTTCACGTGTTGATCGCGGTTTGAAACGGGGCCACTTTCGCGGCCAGCACTGGGCTGTGTTCTTGTTGCCCAGTGAACTCAATCGGCGAGTAGAAGACGGAAGTCGAGGATGTCCGCTTTGTGTCCCGAGGCGTTCGCGCAGAGAATGGGCGATCGGGCCCTGGAGAACCAGTCGCTGGACGAAGCTATTCGAGTGTTCCTCAACCCAAGTATTTTCAACGACCCGGTAGAAAGCTAAACGTCGGGAGGGCGAGGCTCCCGCCGAGCCGGGGTCCACAGCTCGGCGGAAGTCTCGCCCTCCCAAATCCGGCCAGTTTAGCTTTCTACCGGGTCGTTGAGTATTTTCTTGGGATTTCGGCACCAGCAACAAATGACAGCTTGCCGATCTTGCACATCTGATACACATTGATCCGAAATTCCGGACACGTGCTGACCAGGCAATACGCATCCGTCGGCGTGAAGCCGTGGTCGGTGATGAGCCAGTCCATCAGGTGCAGCGTTGCCGTCTCGACCGCGACCTCCAACGGACGATTCGCATGGATCGACACAATCGAATTCGGTTTCTCGATGCGCATCCACGGCACGCGCTTGCCCTTTATCAGTTCGAGGTGGAGACGCACCGTCGCGCAGGTCTCGGCGGCGGTGCCGGTGAATTCGGTGTCGCCCTGGCTGGCGTGAACGTCGCCGAGGTAAAAGAGAGCGCCGGGGTGGAAGATCGGCAGCAGCACGCGGTTGCCGGGACAGACGTCGCGGATGTCGAGGTTGCCGCCCCAGTCGCCCTGGCCGTCGAGACTCGTCGTCACCTCGCGGTCCGGTGCGACGCCCAGCGTGCCGATGAACGGCGTGATCGGCCACGACAGTTTCTCGCTGAAGTGCAGGGTGCCGTCGCGCGTCGTGCCGCTGGGGCCGGGCGTATGGCGGAAAATCTTGGTCGTGTACTCACCGGACAGTTCCGGCCAGCGCGACGATTCGCCCAGCGGTCCGCGCCGCGGCCCGACGGCGATCCAGGAATAATCGGCAACCCGGATGTCCTCGATGGTGACGACGAGCGTGTCGCCGCGCTCGGCGCCTTCCAACAAGACCGGGCCGCCGATGGGGTTGGCTTGCGGCGGGAAGCGGTCGAAGCCGGGACGCAGGGCGGGAATCGCCTTGTCGGCCGACGACTTGAAGTAGCCGGTGCTGGCGTCCCACGTCTCGATCTCGAAGCTCTCGCCAGGTTGCACACGCAGCAGAGGAGTGTCTCTCCAGTCGAAGGCGTATTTTCGGGCCTGGTCGCGGATGATGCGCTGCATGGCGTGTCTCCTGTCGGTGCGGGACACTCTATCCCGCCGCGGTCGAGTGTGCCAGTCGTCGGGCGGTTTCCTAACATGGCGGAGGCGTTCCCGCGCCGCGGCAAACTTCGATCCGAACGGGGTGGGTGAAGTCTTCGTGAATTTCGTCGCCCATTCGCCACGCACTATCTATAATGCCCTGCATCGCCCGTACCCATCTCCGGAGTTGAGACATGGCCGCTGTCAATCCGTTGCAGTCGCTCATCGCCGCCGGCACCAAGCTCTGGCTGGATTCCATCGACCCCGACCTGGTCAAAAAGAACCGCGCGCTCGGCGCCACCGGGGCCACCTCGAACCCCATTATCGTCTCCGATCTTCTCAAGACGGGCCGTTTCGACGATCAGATGGCGGCCCTCATGCGCGAAGGTCTCGACGACGAAGCCATTGCCTGGGCGATGACCGATCGTCTGGTCAAGCTGGCGCAGGAAGTCTTCCTGCCCGTCTGGGAGTCCACCAAGGGCGACGACGGCTACGTCAGTTTCGAGCTGGACCCGCTGCTCGAAGACGCTAGCTGCAAACTGTCCATCCCCGAACGCTCGGCCAAGTACGTCGAGCTGGGCAAGAAGTATGCGAAGGGCCACAAGAACCGCATGATTAAAGTGCCGTCCACCCCGGCCGGCCTCGGCGCCGTCGAGGAAATGTGCGCCGCGGGCATCACGCTGAACGTGACGCTGATCTTCTCCCAACGGCAGTACCTCCTGGCGCGCGACGCCGTGTGGCGCGGCGCAGAAACGGGCCACCCGCGAGCCGTTCAAGAGCGTCTACAGCATCTTCGTCAGCCGCGTGGACGTCTACACCGAAGTGAACTGCCATGACCTGTCGGAGGAAGCGCAAGGCATCGTCGGCATCGTCAACGCCAAGCAGATCTGGAAGATGAACCATGACTTCTGGGCTAGCAAGAATCTGCCGATCAAGCAGGAGATGATCTTCGCCAGCACCGGCACGAAGCACAAAGAGTACGGCCAGCAGGATCCGCCGTACAAGTATGTCGCGGCGTTAGCCGGGTCCGACATCGAGACGAACCCGCCGGCCACCAACGACGCCGTCGCCGCCTGCGGCCAGACGTTCACGAAGCAGGTCGATCATTTGCCGCCGGCCTCCGTGCTGACCGAGATCGCCACCAAGGTGGACGTGAAAAAGATGGAAGAAACCCTGATGAGCCAGGGACTGGCGAAGTTCGCCGATCCGTTCAAGTCGCTGCTGGCGGTGATCGCCACGAAGCGCAAGGCATTGCAGAAGTGACCTCTCGCACCGCTTGCGGCTTAGCGACCACGACCTGCCAACATCTCGTACCGCCGGCATTCTTGCCGGCCCGTGCCGACAGGAATGCCGGCGGTACGAGGGCTAAGCCGCGAGCGGGCTGCCGGGATGCCCCCCATGCGCCTGAACCTGACGGTCATCGCTGGTCCGAAGAAGGGAACCAAGTTCTCCTTTTCAGGACACGATACGTTCCTGGTCGGCCGTTCCACGCACTGTCAATTCCAGCTGCAGCGCGGGGATCGCTACTCGTCCCGAATGCACTTCATGGTGGAGATCAATCCGCCGTTCTGCCGACTGGTCGATCTGGGCAGCAATAACGGGACGTTCGTCAACGATACGAAAGTCATCGCCGCGGAACTGAAGGACGGCGACGTCATCCGAGCCGGGCGGAGCCAGCTGCGCGTCGAGGTGGAGGAAGAAAAAACCGCAGCCGACGCGCTTCCTCCCGCTGCGGGGCTTCCCGAGACGGTGACGCTGCCGGCGGCGCATTTCGGAGGAAACGCCGTCGGCTCCCACGGTGAGCCTGTCGCACTGTCGCGGTTGCGGACTACCGATGTCCCTGTCGGCTGCCGCACCGATCGACGGCGAACCGCCGATGCTTGGCGGCTCTCTGCGTTTCCTGCCGGAAAGATGCGCGACCTGCCGCAGAACCTGCCGGATTATCTGCTAGTGCGGATCTTGGGTCGGGGCAGCATGGGGCGTGTCTATCTCGCCCTGCATCGCACCGATGGCCAACCCGTCGCCGTGAAGATGATTCTCCCCGCCGTGGCCGGCACCAATCGTCAGCTCGATCGCTTTCTCCGCGAGGCGGATATTCTCCGCCAGCTGCAGAACCCGAACATCGTTGCCTTCCGCGAAATGGGTTATGCCCTGGGCGAGTTGTTTTTCGTGATGGACTACATTCCCGGCCGCAATGCCAAGCAGATCGTCCAGCAAGAGGAAGCGATGACCGTGCCCCGAGCTGTCGGCCTGGTCTGCCAACTCCTCGAACGCGCTCGAACATGCCCATCAGCGCGGCTTCGTGCATCGGGACGTCAAGCCGTCGAACCTACTCGTGACGGAGGAGAATGGTCGAGAAGCGGCGAAACTGGCCGACTTCGGTCTGGCACGCCTCTACCAGTCGTCGGAGCTGAGCGGTCTGACGCTAATGGGAGATGTAGGCGGATCGGCGAGTTACGTGGCGCCGGAACAGATCACGAACTTCCGCGAAACGCAGCCGCCCGCAGACCAGTATGCCACGGCCGCAACCCTCTACCACCTGCTCACCCGGCAATACGTCTACGACCGGCAACCGACCAACCAGGAGCAATTCCGGCAGGTGCTGACGGAGGATCCCGTGCCGATCGAACGGCGCCGGCCCGATCTTCCCGAGCCGCTCATCCGAATCATCCACCGAGCCTTGCTGAGGGAGCCGAGGAAACGCTTTCCGGACGTGGCGGCCCTCCGCGATGTCCTGGCACCGTATTGCGCCGATTGAATCTGCCTACATGCCTAACGCGGTGCATAGTTTCGCATTCTTCTGGCACAGATTCACACCTTCCACGGCCTGGGTATCGTGCTTCATCTGGCTCGGAGCAAGCGGAACGGCATCGAGGTACTTCTCCCGCGCCAACATGAAGATCGCTGCCGCTTTCGTGTAGTTCTGCTTGGCCTGCACTTTCGAGGTGCCCTTGGCCTGCGCCTGCGTCACCAGCGCCTCGGCCTGGGATCGAAGGGTCCGCGCTGCGCTCAGGATCGGTTGGTACTTCTTGTCCTGTGCCGCCGCCCTGTCCGTCGTTTCTTGCAGGAGCCGGACGGCCTCCATGTCGTTGTCCATCAGCTTGGCTCGCTGGTTGAGAAGCGGCACGGCGTCCTCATAGAAGCCCTGCGCCTTGAACTTCTCGGCATCCGTGAGGAGTTGCTTCGCCTTCGCCTCATCGACGCTCAGTCCGTCGTCCGCCTGCTTCTTCCACTTGTAAGCCAGGTCGTCCTCGCGGTCCCAACGCAAGATCGTCTGAGCAATTTCGTCCAGACGTTTGAGCTGAGAATACTTGTGTGGGGTTTTCATAGCTGTCACCAGCGCTGACGCGGTTTTCTTCAACAGGATCAGGGCGTCCTTCGAGTCCGGCAGCCGGGAGCTGCAGCGCTTCGACGGCGGCCTGCATTGCCTCTGGGTGCTGATTGTTCGCAAACGCGAAGTTGCCTTTCGAGAGTAGCTTGTCGTAACTTTCTCGGGTCGCAACGGCCAGGAGGCGCAGCTGGCCACGCATTCGGGCAGTTGCAGGACGGCCGCCTCCACCAATCCGTTTTCCATGTCCCAGGCCGCCTGGAAAAACTGGCGAGCCTGCGGGTACTGCTTGTCCGTCAACGCCTGGTTACCCTCGTCGAGATTGCCTCGGTAGGTCTTGAGCCTGACGGCCAGACTGCTTCCGGGTCGCCGCCACGGTTAACTCGTGTGCATCGCGCTCGACCTCCACCAGCAGGATGCGCGCCCACACGTCGTAGCCGAGATCGTCCTCGGGCAGCAGCAGAAACTCAGCAGCGGCGTAAGCCTGAATCGCATCGTCGTAAGACTTGTTGTTCCACGCCTCATCCCCCTGTTCGATGAGAGAAAGGCTGGTTTCACGGAGAATCTGTCCAGGGAGAGGGCGTGGCTTGGGCTTCGTCTCCGAGTCTTTCGGGGGAGGAACTTGTTCGCTGGAATGGTTCGGATCGTCGCGCTTCGACCCGGCATCAGCGACCGGAGGGGAGTTCGGACGGGGCGGCAGAAGGAACACGATCATGGCCACGACGGAAATCGCCGCCAGAACGGCAAGCGGAATGGCGACCCGCGGACTCTTCCACCGGTGTACGCTCGGCTGAAGTCCTACTTCGGGAGGGCGAGGCTCCTGCCGAGCCTGGGGCAGCGGCTCGGCAGGAGCCTCGCCCTCTCGAAGTAGGACTCCACCCACGATCGGCTCCTGGGGAAGTGGGTCGGGAGCGGCTGGAGTCGTTTCCGCCGGAGGAGCCCACCAGTTCGCAGCAGACTCGGGAGTAGCCTCGTTCGGCGTTGCCTCGATGGAGCCGGGCACGGGCCAAGACGCCGACTCGCCGATCCGAAAGGCGATTCCACACTGCGGACAGCGAACGATTCGGCCGGCGTAGTTAGCCGGAACGGATTTCGTCTTGGTACATGCCGGATTGGTACAGCGTGCCGTGATGTGTCCAGCCATGCCGTGCCCCCTGCTGAATCGCCGTAGGTCTGGGGGGAATCGCAAACGATCGCAAGTGTAGACAAAGATGGATCGTAGAACACGACCGTCCGTATGTCAAAGCGTTTCCACATTCCGGCGTCCCGATCCGGCCATTCTGCCCGGTGGACAAACACGCTCGGCGCGGTAAGGTGTGCCTTGCAAGGGCGACATTTCTCCCCTCGCCCCGGTACTCCGGGGAGAGGGGTTGGGGGTGAGGGGCAAGCCGGGGACCAGCGTTCTGCCTTTCACCCCTCACCCCCGACCCCTCGCCCCGGAGTACCGGGGCGAGGGGGGTAGCTTTGTAGTACGAACCATTCCCATCGAGAAGGGCCATCAGCCCTGCATCCCATGACCACTCTCCCCGAAACGATCCTTCAGTTTGGCTCCGGGCGCTTCCTCCGCGCCTTCGCCGACCTGTTCATCCACCAGGCCAACGTCCAGGGCCAGAACGTCGGCCGTATCGTCATCGTGCAATCGACCGGTGGCGAGCGGGCCGGCGGTCTCAACAAACAGGGCGGACAGTATCACGTTGTCCTTCGCGGACTGGAGAACGGGATCGTCGTCGATCGCGTTGAGGCGGTCGAGAGCGTCAGCCGGGCCGTCGTCGCCTCGTCGCAGTGGAACGAGGTCGTCGCCCTGGCCCGGTCGCCGCACCTCAAGCTGATCCTTTCCAACACGACCGAAGCCGGCTACAACCTCGATCCCGCGGACAGGGCAGCAGACGCGCCGCCGCGCTCCTTTCCAGCGAAGTTGCTGGCCGTGCTGCGCGAACGCTGCGAGGCCGGTCTGCCGCCGCTGACCATCATTCCGTGCGAACTGCGTGAGGGCAACGCCGACCTGCTGCGCGGCATCGTGGTGCAGCTGGCCGGCGACTGGGATTTGACGCCGAAGGTACTGCACTACGTCGAAAACGAGTGTGTCTGGCTCAACAACCTCGTCGATCGCATCGTCACCGGTACGCCGAAGGAACATCCGCTGTTGGTCTCCGATCCGATGCTGACGGTGTGCGAACCCTACGCCCTGTTCGCCATCCAGAAGAAACCGGCGGCCTGGCAGTTCATCCAGCATCCCGCCGTCGTCTGGACCGACGACGTGATGCCGTACTTCCTCCGCAAGGTGCGCATCCTGAACGGCGGACATACGGCGCTGGTGATCAAGGCGAAGCCGCACGGCTTCACGACGGTACGCGAGGCGGTGTCGGACCCGGAGCTGGGCAAGTGGCTGGAACGGCTGCTGTTCGAGGAGGTGGTGCCGGTGCTGAAGGGCCGCGTGGAGGGGCCGGAGGAGTTCGCCCGGCAAACGCTGGAGCGCTTTCGCAATCCGTTCGTGGAGCACAAACTGGCCGACATCGCGGCGCATCACGCCTCCAAGGTGCAGGTGCGGCTGATGCCGACGCGGGAAGAATATCAGGCGAAGTTTGGCCGCACGCCGCCGCTGCTAGCCGAGGTGCTGGCGATGCCGGGGCCGGGGTGATCTTGCTATACTGATTGGGGCTGATTGAGCGGCGATGTGTTCGTTAAGGAGGTTGCGGACCGGTGGTCACGAAAGATGGGACCGTGCGTCTATTCCGCCGTGCTGCCGCTCAGCGGCTGACCGCTGCTGAGTTGCTTCTGGATCACGGATTCAATCTCGATGCGAAATACCTTGCCGGTTATGGCGTTGAATGCGCGCTCAAGGCGCTGATCTTCGAGCGTACTTCCCATCGGGAGTTCTCTTCGGTATTCAATCGGCTCACGAGTGGCCAGAAGGCTCACGATTATGAAATGCTCAAGGCTCTTCTGCGGAGGCAACCTATCAATGTCGCAATTCCAGCAGTAATGGGAGCAAAATTCCGATTAGTGGCAACCTGGGAAACTAACCTGCGCTATAAGGTCATCTCAGTGGCACGACAGGATGCAAGAGCCTTCGTCGAGGCTGTTACGGAGATCGTTCAATGGGCGGAAAGAATGTGAATCGTCCGAAATGGAGCTCCAAGATCACTCCCGAGACGGAGCAGATCGTCCAGTTGTTGCGTCCGCATTTCGTCAAGCATCCAGCAAATTACCCACCAGCAGCTTACCGGTACAATTCGGCATCGATACGGGTGCGGGTCGTCGATGAGATTTTCCGAAAAAAAAACCTTGTGGAGCGGGACAAGTTGGTCGCTCCGATTCTCGAAAAGAACCTGCCTGAGGAGACTTATTCCGACATCATGATTCTCCTTCTGCTGGCACCAGAAGAGATAGACGAATCGCCTGCGAACTTTGAATTCGAGCATCCCAGACCAACCCGGCTGTAGCCTATTCCGGTCAGCTGCCGGAACAGATCTCTTCTGCGGCACGGCAGCCAGTTCCTGCATGTGCAGATGGTATCGCGCCCGATCACCCCGGCAGTGAAGAGCGAATGTCTGTTAGTGCCGTCGCCACCCGACCGTCTTATCTTGGGTGAATCTCCGTCCGCGCCTCGATCGACCGGTGAAAAATTCCGTCACAATACCTGTTGCATCTGGGTGAAGAAAAGGCGTAGAGTATAAGGAAGGGCGCACACGTCGTCCCGGATCGCCTCCGATCCGTGTACCTACCCCGACAGGAAGATGCCCAGTCCATGAATCGACACCCCGACCCTCGCCGCTGGCCCGACGGCGCCATCCGCTGAAGGAGTTCGTTGATGCCCCCCATCTGCTCCACGCCAGGACGCACTCTTCGTAACCTGTTCGGCATCTTTCTCGTCCTCGGCCTGGCGGTCTCACTTTCGTCCAGTTACGCCGACGAACCCAGCAAGAAAACAGAACTGCCCCCCGCCGTCGAAAAAATCGCGCCTGAAAGCATCGCCGACCTCAAGGCCATTCAGGACCAGGTCAAGAAAGTTCTTGAGAAGGTCATTCCCTGCACCGTCGGCATTCAGATCGGCGGCTCCTCGGGAAGTGGTGTGATCGTCAACGCCGAAGGTTTTATTCTCACCGCCGGCCACGTGTCCGGCAAACCCGGACAGGCTTGCACGATCATTCTCCCAGACGGCAAGCGCGTTAAAGGTAAATCGCTCGGACAGAATCGCGGAATCGACAGCGGCATGATCCAGATCGTTGACGAGGGTAAATGGCCCTTCGTCGAGATGGGTCACTCCGCGGATCTCAAGAAGGGGCAGTGGGTCATCGCCACCGGCCACCCCGGCGGTTTCAAGCCGGGCCGTAGTCCGGTCGTCCGCCTCGGCCGTGTCCTGGAAGCGACCAGCAATCTGGTCCGCACCGATTGCACCCTTGTCGGCGGCGACTCCGGCGGTCCGCTCTTCGACATGAACGGTAACGTGGTCGGCATCAACAGCCGGATCGGCGGCACGCTCAAGGACAACATCCATGTCCCGGTGGACACGTTCCGCGACACCTGGGACCGCCTCGCCAAGAGCGAATCGTGGGGCGGCTTCTTCAGCGGCCGCGACAACGAGCCGTACCTCGGCCTTCAGCTCGACCCCGATAACAAGAAGACCTGCAAGATCGTGGATGTCAACGAAAACTCGCCGGCCGCCAAGGCAGGACTCAAGGCGGGCGACGTGATCCTGAAATTCGACGGCCGCCGCGTCGGCGACTCCGACGACCTGTCCATCGTCCTGAAGAACAAGAAGCCCGGCGACGAGGTCAGCATCGAGGTCAAACGCGGCGAGGATACGGTCACGCTCAAGTTAACGATCGGCAAGAAGTAGGAGTTCCCTCCCTCCCGCCGCTTGCGGCTTAGCAGTGACAATCGCTAAGCCGCAAGCGATGCATTGCGACGACAAACACCCCCAGCTTTCGCTTCCCGCGATCATCCTCATCCTGGAGTTCTCAATCACCATGTTTCACCGGCATTCAACTCGCGGTTCGGTGTGGTTCCGTCACGTTCTGGTCCTGACCGGAGCGCTCTGCCTCAATCTGATGGCGGTGCGGCCGGTACTGGCGCAGAAGGGGCGGGACGATTATCCCAAGAGCAGCCCGAAGGTGATTGCCGCCTTCCGGGACGTGGTGGCGGCGCCGAGTCTCAGCACGGTGCGCAGTTCTCACAGACGGTAAAGAGGTCGCGCTGGGCACGATTGTCGGCGCCGACGGCTGGATCCTCACCAAGGCCAGCGAACTCAAGGGCACGGCGGTCTGCAAGCTCAAGGATGGAACCGCCCTGGAAGCGAAGGTGATCGGTATCCACGAACAGTACGACTTGGCCCTTCTGAAGGTCGAGGCCAAGAATCTCAAACCGGTCGTGTGGGGTCGCAGTGAGGAGGCTCGACCGGGCCACTGGGTAGCGGCGCCCGGCAACGGCGGCAACCCGGTGGCCATCGGCGTGATCAGCGTCGCGGCCCGTAAGGTGACCATCCGCGATCTGCCCCTGACAAATGCCGGCTATCTGGGCGTCGGTCTGGAGGCGGCGGAAGAGAAAGATCCGACCAAGGGCGCCAAGATCACCCAGGTGATGGCCAAGAGCGCCGCGGAGAAGGCGGGCCTCAAGGTCAACGACATCGTGATTGCCGTTGGCGAAAAGACCATCCCCGATCATGAGACGATGATCGAAATCATCCAGCGGTTCAAGCCCGGCGAATCCGTTGTCCTCAAAGTCTTCCGCGACGGCAAGCAAGTGGAGTTGAAGGCAACCCTGGACAAGCGGCCAACCGACGGCCGCTCCGATTTCCAGAATCGTCTCGGCGGATCGCTGAGTGAACGCCGCGGCGGCTTCCCGATGATCCTGCAGCACGACACCATCTTGAAACCGAACGAGTGCGGCGGTCCCCTGGTCGATCTCGACAGCAAGACGGTCGGCATCAACATCGCCCGCGCCGGCCGCGTCGAAACCTACGCCATCCCGGCCGAGGCGATCCTGGCCCTGCTGCCCGATCTGAAATCAGGGAAGTTTGCCCCAAAGGAGACGATCTCGGTCAAGACGGACAGCGACGAGGTCAAGAAAGCCCGCGAGGCGCTGAAGAAGGCCGAGACCGAGTTGGCCGAAGCGCAGAAGAAATCCGACGAGGCGAAAAAGAAGGTGGACGACCTCAAGAAGGCCCTGGATAAGGCCGAAACCGAGGCGAAGAAGATCGAGAAGAAATAAACCGATTCCTGGTGGTTCGAAGAGAACCGCGTAGTTTGGAAACCTGGCTAAGCATCTGAAATTTATTAACTGTCCCATTTGACCTTTTCGGCACGGAATGAGGTGGATAAGCTAGGCGGCTCTGGGAAAACTGATTTTCACCTGGCAGGACGCCGTCATGCTTACCCTTCCTTCCGCCGCCGTCAAACAGGCGATGCGCTTTACCTATGCCTCTCTCAATGAACGTCAGCGGCGTCTCTATGCGGCCACGGAGTCTCTCAAACTGGAACACGGCGGCATCACCTACATCGCTCGACTCTTCGACTGCCATCGCAAAACGATCCAGCGGGGCCTGGCGGAGTTGCAAAGTGGCGCTGTGCTGCTGCCGCCCAACCAGGCGCGAAAAAAAGGGGTGGTCGGCGTTCCTGTTTGTCCCTGTTCCCCGGGCTCGACGAAGCCTTCTTGACAATCGTCGATCCCTGCACCGCAGGCGATCCCGATCAAGAAAGCGCGCTGTGGACCAATCTCTCGCGTGCGCAAATCGCTCTGGAACTGCGGCAGCTTGGCTTTCGCGTCAGCGTTCCTGTCGTGGCACAGCTCCTCAAGCGGCATCGCCTGGGCCGGCGCAAGGCCCGCAAAACGCTGCCCTTGGGAGAACATGCCTGTCGCGATCGGCAGTTTCAGATCATCACCAGCTACCGCGGCAACTTCATGAATTCGTCCGATCCCATCGTCAGCATCGACACGAAACACAAGGAATTCCTGGGGCTGTTGTTTCGCATTGGCAGACTCTACGCGCGACATGCCCAGAAAGCTCTCGACCACGATTTCCCCAGTGCGGCCACCGGTGTGATCTATCCGCACGGCCTCTACGATGTCAAACGAAACCTCGGGCACCTGAACCTGGGCCTCAGCCACGATACCAGCCGGTTCGCCTGCGACAGTATCGCGTATTGGTGGCAGACGCATGGTCGTTCCGCCTATCCCCAGGCACGTCGCCTGCTGCTTCTGTGCGACGGCGGCGGCAGCAACGCCAGCAATCGTTACGTCTTCAAGTACCACCTGGAACAGCTGGCCGACCGCACGGGACTGGAACTGCGCGTCGCCCATTACCCGCCTTACTGCTCCAAGTACAACGCTATCGAGCACCGTCTGTTTCCACATGTCACACGTGCCTGCCAGGGCTTGCTACTGACTTCCCTGAAGGTCGCCGTCGACGCCATGGGGAAAACAAGCACCAAGACCGGCCTAAAAACCACGGTCCACGTGCTGGACGGAGAGTATCCGCTCAAAGAAGGTTACCCAGAAGGCTACCCCGAAACGATGAAAATCCGCTTCGACGAAGAACTCCCCACATGGAATTACCGTGCCATTCCCGCGAAATGGGACAGTTAATAAATTTCAGATGCTAATCGCGGCGAGCGGAAGACGATCTCTTCCGCTCGTTTCGTTTCCAGCCGCACACATTACCAGCGCGCGGCTTTCCCATATGCAGCGCCATTTCTTTCTCTCTTTCCCGCTTTGCCTAATTTCATGTCCCGAAAGGAATTCGCCTTGCTTGACAAGCCCGTTTGTGTTTACTACGAAGAGAATACCTCCGGTCATCCTATGAGGGCCGACGGTCGCAATCGTCGGCTCGTGAGTAGGTTGAGAAACCGTCCGAACTGACGGTTGGGTAAGGGATTCCGAAGTACACGCATACGACGCCTGCGGCAGCGCCCCACACGCCGCCTCCATGGAAAAAAAGGGGCGGCGCAGCAGTCGCGGGCCGACGAAATCGATATCACGAGGGCTTCCAGGAGGCGTACCGAAGCCCCGTGGGAATTTCTTTGAGTCGAGGACACACATGATCGGTGGCACACTGTTGGTTCCGACCAGGCTGGAGACGGAGCAGGAGGGGTACACCTTCCCCTGGGCCGGCGCCGACTCCGACGACGTCCGTGCAGCCCGGTCGCGCGATGACGAAGACGTGGAAGAGGAAGAGGACGACGACGACGACGACGACGACGACGAGGACGACGACCTCGAGGACGACGACCTCGACGACGACGACCTCGACGACGACGAGGACTTCGACGATGAGCTGGACGAAGAGGACCTCGACGAGGAGGACCTCGACGACGAAGACTTCGACGAGGAGGATTTTGACGAGGAGGACGACGAAGACTTCGATGATGATGACGAGGATGACGACGAGGACGAGGACGAAGAGGACGAAGAGCCTTGACGGTCTCTGCTGCGAATGTCCCTCGCTGTCTGCTTCCACAATAGGTGTCGGGGTCCTCGGCATTCGAGGGGCCCCGACACCTTTTTTTCATCCGGTCTGCCGCGGCAGGCAGACAAGAAGGTCTGCCCCACGTTCGTTAAAAATAATAGTCCATTTCAACTTTGCGAGTCGGCGAAACTTCGCGTTTCAATCCCGACATTCCGGCGGCGAGGCACGACTTCGGCGCCGGAAGCCGCGACGCGCTTTGCACGACCGCTCGGACCGGTTATAATCCACAGCGGCATCGAGAGGGGGTTCGCCCTCTCGGACGGTCCGAACACGCAAGGGGCAGAACATGGCGCACCAAGGAAAACCCTCCCACGGTCCCGAGCCAGTCTCCGCCAGCCCGCCCGGTCGATCCGCCGACCAGTCGCAGCTCGATTTTGAACTCGATTTCTTCGGCGGCGTGCTGACGCGTCAACCCGATTACGTGGACGTCCTCCGCATCATGGGCAATCTGCTCGCCCTCAAGGGCCGCACGGCCGAGGGCATGCAGGTCGATAAACGCCTGGTGCATCTGCGGCCGGGCGACGCGCTGGCCCATTACAACCTGGCGTGCAGTTACGCCCTGATGAAGCGGCTCGACCAGTCGATCCATACGCTGCGAAAGGCCATCGAACTGGGCTACCGCGACTTCCGTTACATCCGCGAGGACCACGACCTCGACTCGATCCGCAAGGACCCGCGCTTTCGCCAGCTGCTGCGCGAGTTCGAGGATCGTTGACTCGTCAATCCGCCGCGCGCGGCTTAGCAAGAATGCGGTGCCGCGCGCGGGAGTGCTAAGCCGTGGTTTCAAAACTCCGTACCGCCGGCATTCTTGCCGGCCCGTGCCGACAGGAATGTCGGAGGTACGGGGGTTTTGAAACCACGGTTTAGCCGCAAGCGGCACCATCATGGACATCCTCTCCCAGGGCGACGGCGCGTTGTACGCCGACCCATCGGCCGACCATGCGCGGCAGGGTTTCGCCGCCAAGCCGTGCGCCCTTGCCGACAAGCTGACGACCGTCGCCGACGCGATCCGCCGCTTCGTTGCGGACGGCGAATATCTGGCCGTCGGCGGCTTCGGCTGCGCTCGTCTCCCCACCGCTGCCGTTCACGAAATCCTGCGACAAGGCCGGCAAAACCTCCGCTTCGCCGGCCATACCGCCACCCACGATTTTCAACTGCTGTGTGCCGGCAACCTGACCGGGCGCGGCCAGACGATCGCCAAGGTAGACATCGCCTACGTCGTCGGCCTGGAGGCGCGCGGCCTGTCGCCTCATGCCCGGCGCGTGATGGAGTCGGGCACGGTCGAGTTCGTCGAATGGACCAACTACGCCCTGGCCGTGCGCCTCAAGGCCGCGGCGATGGGCTTGCCGTTTCTGCCGACGCGGTCCATGCTCGGCACCGACACTTTCCGCAAGAGTGCCGCACGCGAGATCGCCTGTCCGTTCACCGGCCAGCGCCTCGTCGCCCTGCCGGCACTGTATCCCGACGTGGCCGTCATTCACGTTCACGAGGCGGATCGCTACGGCAATTGCCGCATCCGCGGAACCACGGTCGCCGATCTCGACCTGGCCCGTGCCGCGCAAGGTCATCGTAACCTGCGAGCGGTTAATCCCGAACGAGGAGATCCGTTCTGATCCGAGCCGGACGGTGATTCCGTTCTTCTGCGTCGACGCCGTGTGCGAAGTGCCGTTCGGCAGCTATCCCGGCAACATGCCGTATGAGTATTTCTCCGACGAGGACCACCTGCGCCAGTGGTTGAAGGTCGAGGAGGATCCGATCGCGTTCGGCGCGTTTCTCGATCGGTACATCTTCGGCGTCAAAGACTTCACGGAGTATCTGGAACTGTGCGGCGGATTGAAGCGGATGCAGGAGCTGCGGCGGCAGGAGTTGCTGCTGGATCGGGGGCGTTGACGACTGCCGCTTGCGGCTTCAGATTCTCCCCTCTCCCCTGTACTCAGGGGAGAGGGGTCGGGGGTGAGGGGTGAGAGCCAGATCAGAGCCAAGTCGCTTACCCCCCACCCCCGACCCCTCTCCCCTGAGTACAGGGGAGAGGGGAGAAACGCGGCGAAAGACGATAAACCATGCACTACAACGCCATGGAACTGATGATCTGCTGCGCCGCCCGTGAGCTGGAGGACGGCAAGGCGGTGGCCGTCGGCACCGGGGTGCCCTGCGCCGCGGCCATGCTGGCGCAGCGGCTGCACGCTCCGAACCTCGTCATCCTGTTCGAGGCCGGCGGCATCGCGCCGGACTTGCCGACGATGCCGATCAGCGTCGGCGATTCGCGCACCTTCTACCGGGCGGCGATGGCGACGAGCATGGCCGACGTCATGGAGACGTGTCAGCGCGGCATGGTCGATTACACCTTCCTCGGCGGCGCGCAGATCGACGCCTTCGGCAATCTCAATTCGACGATGGTCGGCAGCGATTACCGCCGTCCGAAGGTGCGTCTGCCTGGCAGCGGCGGGGCGAACGATCTGGCGTCGTTCTGCTGGCGCATTCTCGTTGTGACCAATCACGACCGCCGCCGCTTCGTCGAAAAGCTCGACTTCCTGACGACGCCCGGCTACCTGACCGGCCCCGGCGCCCGTGAGGCCGCCGGGCTGCCGGCCGACACGGGGCCGTACCGCGTCCTTACCGATCTCGCCGTGATGGGCTACCACGATCGGACGAAACGCATGGAGGTGCTGAGCTTGCACCCCGGCAGCACGCCGGAGCAGGTGCAAACCTCGACGGGTTTCGAGCTGAGGATGCGCGAACCGCTTGCCACGACTGCCCTGCCGACGGAGCACGAACTGCGGCTGCTGCGCGAGGAGGTGGACCCGCATCGGTATCTGATCGGGCGCGGATGAACGCTTGGAGTGTTCGGAAGAAATGGCGAGCCGAGCGGCGTGAGCCGCCGGTTACCGGCCCCAACCGGCGGCTCACGCCGCTCGGCTCGCCGCGTCGGGTACCGATCGCCTCACGGTCCGAAGCCCGATTCGATCCGCCGATCCTCGAACCGGAAGAACTGCTTGATGAAGGAGAGCACGACCTCGCCAGTCGGGCCGTTGCGTTGCTTGGCAACGATCACTTCGAGTTCACCCTCGCGCTGCCCCGGGTCGCGGAGTTCCGGGCGGTGCAGCATCATGACGGTGTCGGCGTCCTGCTCGATCGAGCCGGATTCGCGCAGGTCGGCGAGGCGGGGTCGATGATCTTGGCGTTCCTCCGAGGAGCGGTTCACCTGGGCCAGGGCGACGACGGGGATAGCCAGCTCCCGGGCGAGATGCTTGAGACGACGGCTGATGAGCGCCACCTGCTCCTGACGCGAGTCGCGGCGATTCTCCGGCTCGATCAGCTGGAGGTAGTCGATCACGACCAGCTTTAACTTGTGCCGATTTTTGAGACGCCGGGCATTAGCCGCGATGCGTGAGATCCCCTGGTTCGACATGTCGTCGATGAACACCGGGGCATTGCGTAACAGGCCGCCTGCCGCGATCAGTTTGGCCATGTCGTCTGAGTCGAGTTTCCCCTTCCGCAATTTGTGGCTTTCAACCCGCGACTGCGAACAGAGGAAGCGCTCCGCGAGTTCCATCTGCGATTGTTCGAGGCTGGCGAAGAAAACAGGGTGGCCGCCGTCCACGGCGATGTTCCGGATCAAGGCCATCGCGAACGCGGTTTTGCCGACGGACGGCCGCGCCGCGATGATCGTCAGCGCCGCCGTTCTGAAGTCCGGATGCCAACTCGTCCAGGTCGGTGAAACCGGTTGCTAGACCGCTCATCGACATGGTCTCGCCGCGATTGCGGTCGTCGATGCGGTCATAGGCCTTTGCCAACGCATCGGCCAGTGTTACCGCCTCTCCCGTCGCCCCGAGATCGCTGACGTCCAGGATTTTTCGCTCCGCGATCTCGACCAATTCCTTGATCGGGAGCGCCTGGTCATAAGCGTCGCGCAGGATCTCGGTGGTGGAGTGAATCAGCCGGCGGAGCAGCGCTTTCTCGTGAACGATTTTTGCGTAATACTCGGCATTCGCGGCGATGGGGGCAGAGTCCCACAACTCGGCGAGGTAACCGTAACCGCCGATGTCTTCGATGTGGCCGCGGCGCATCAACTCCTCGGCTAGCAACACCGTATCGACGCGCTGCGTGTTGTCGTACAGATGGCGGATCGCATCGTAGATTTTGCGGTGTGCGTCGGCGTAGAAGTGATCGACGTGTAAGATGGGGACCACGTCGTCGATCCGTTTGTTGTCCCGAAGCAAACTGCCGAGCACGGAACGCTCGGCGTCAAGGTTCTGCGGCGGTAGACGATCCGATGTGTTTTTGTCCTCAGCCATGACCCTACCTCCTGGCGTCCTGCCTGGAGCAGATGCCGCTTTTCGCCGTGGTCTAAGCACGCAGCGCTAGCAAGTGGACACTTGCTGGCGCTGCGTGCTCACACGGCGGTTCACTTCTTTTCCTGCCCCTTGACGATGGCGACCTTCACGGCCGTCTCGATGTCGTAGCCGAGGTTCAGCTTGACCTCGTAGAGGCCGGTCTCCTTGATGTGGCCTTCCATCTTGACCATCTCGGCGTCGACCGGCATGCCCTTGACCTTCAACCCCTTCGACACTTCGCCCGGACCGACCGAGCCGTACAGGTGGCCTTCCTCGTTGGCGTTCACCTCAATGGTGATGCCGGCCATCTTGGAGATTTGCTCGGCCAGGCTCTTCAGGTCGGCGATCTTGGCGTCGCGGGCCTGACGAACGCGGATCTTGAAGCGATCCAGCAGCCGCAGGTTGTGCGCCGTCGGCACCGTGGCGTAGCCGCGCGGCACCAGGTAATTGCGGCCGTAGCCCGACTTCACCTCGACCAGGTCGCCCTGCTTGCCCAGGTGGACCACGTCCTCGAGCAGCACCAGCTGCATCCCGCCGTGGGGGCCTTTCGGAACCTGATTGCGCTGTTTTGTCTTCGTCGGCATGATCGACTCGTCTTTCGGTTAGTCCCGTCCGATCAGAACGGGATGTCTCCCCCTTCACCACCGCCGTTGTCGGGCGGCGACATCTCTTCGGGATGATCGGCGAAGTGGTTGGGACCGTCGTTGCTCAACTGTCGCGGTTGGGCTGCGGCGATTGGACGTGGTGAACGAGCCATGCCCTCGCCGGATGCGTTGCCGCCCTCCGACCGTGGTTCCAGGAACTGCAAATCTTCCATCACGACGACCAGTTTGCTCCGCTTGCCGCCGCCGTTCTTGTCTTCCCAAGTCTCCATCACCAGATGGCCTTCGATGTACGCCTGGTGTCCTTTTTTTAGGTACTGTTCGACCAGGTCGGCCAGTTTGCGACCTGTTTCCCGATTCCAGGCTTTCACGTCGAGGAAGCAGGGGTCGTCCACCCACTGTCCCGTCGCCTGATCTTTCTTGCGGTTGTTCACCGCAAATCCGAACGAGGCGACTTTGATGCCGCTGGAGAATGAGTGGGGTTCGGGGTCGCGCGTCAGTCGGCCGATCAGCATCACTTTGTTGAGGTTTGCCATGTTGGGCACTCCTGTCGGGTGGCGATTGAGAGATAGTCCCGACCCACCAATGGGTACGAGAAGTGGTGGATAGTATACATCCGTCCGCTACCAGTTTGCAAGCACAGTCGCGGATTTCTTCCCGTTATGAGCCACCCTGCCCTCGGCCGCAAGCAGCTGCGATCACAGATCCTTGTCATCTGGAGGAGGGCCTTCCTCGCGGCGTGGACCACGGCGCGGACCGCGTCCATCGCCTTCGCCGCCATGTTCTTCTTCCGGCGGCGGTTCGGTTACGGTCTGGTAGGCGTGCTGATGCTCATCGCGCGCCACGGCCAGCATCGGTTCGACCAGCTTGGGATCGATCCGGATGATCAGCGCCCGCAGGACCATCTCGTTGAGGGTGCAGTCGCGCTCGATGGCGACGACGTTCTTGCCCTCGGTGCGGAAGTAGGTCAGATAGTACAGACCCTTCTTGTGATTGCCGATCGCATAGGCTAGGCGGCGCTCGTCCCATTTACGGTTCGCCAGCAACTCAGCCTGGTTGCGCTCCAGGATGGTCGTGATCTGCCGGGCAGCGGACGACTCATCGCCGGCGACCTTGTTCGTGTCCAACAGGAACATGCACTCGTAGACGTTGGCTGCCATGCGTGATTCACTCCAACGTCCTCGTTTGGCCGCGAGCTTCTGAGTCTCAGCGCTCGCAGAAGCTCGCGGCCAAACGAGGACGTCAATCCGATTTCTTACCCGATTCCGCGTTGAACTCGTTCATGCACGCCGCGATGCCGCGCGTCGCCCACACGGCAACGGCCTGGGCGGATCGCAGGAGGGCATCGGCAATCACCGGCCGTTCGGCGGGGCGAAAACGGCCTAGCACGTGATCGATGGCATCATCGGCCTGCGGGGCATCGACGCCGATTCGCAAGCGGGCGTACTCGGTCGAGCCCAGGTGGTTCTGGATGTCGCGCAGTCCATTGTGGCCGCCGTGCGTTCCCTTCGCCCGTGCCCGCAGTTTGCCCAGCGGCAGGTTGATGTCGTCGCACACCACCAGCAGGGTCTCGGGCGGCAGCTGGTAGAAGTCGATCACCTGGCGAACGCAGCGGCCACTCAGGTTCATGAAGGTTTCCGGCTTGACCAGCAGGATCTTCTCGACGTCCTCGACCAGCTCGGCGACCTGTGCCTGGAATCGGCTCTGGAAACGACCCGCCCGTGGAGACTGCGCCAGCAGATCGATCACGGCATAGCCGACGTTGTGGCGCGTCCCGTCATAACGGGAACCCGGGTTGCCCAGACCGACGACGACCTTCATAACTCGAAGTCAGAAGTCAGAATGCAGAACTCAGAATCTTCATTCTGAGTTCTGCATTCTGACTTCTGCATTTCCCCCTCACTCTCCCTCGGCCGCTTCTTCATCAGTGGCCTTGCGGCCGATGACTTCCGGCTCGGCCTGCTCGCCCTCAGCGACGGCGGCTGCCGGGACCTCGCCCTCGACAATCGGCGCCTTCACCTGGACTACCACGGCCTCTGGATCGTCCAGCGCCTTGACGCCTTCCGGCAAATGCAGCTCGCTTACGTGAATCGCGGTGCCGATTTGCAGCTCGCCGATGTTGACGCGCACCGATTCGGGCACGGCAATGGCCAGGCACTCGACCCGCAGCGTGTGCAGCGGCTGTTCGAGGGCGCCGCCGCCGGTAACGCCGGGAGCAATGCCTTTCAACTCCAGCGGCACATTGACGGTGATGCGCTCGTCGATGTCCACGCGCTGGAAATCGGCGTGCAGGACCTCCTTGCCGAGGTGGTCCCATTGCAGTTCGCAGATCAGCGCCTTCTGCGTTCCCGCGGCCGACTTGAGGTCCACCACGCGGGCCTTGTGCGTGACGGCGTGCAACAGCGCGTCCTTGACCACGGTCACCGACTCGGTCGCTTTCTTGTGACCGTAGACGACCGCCGGCACCTTGCCCTCCTTGCGGAGACGGGCGGCCTTCTTCGATCCGTGCCCTTCACGTTGGCTTGTCTCCAGCACGACGAATTCGGCCATGGCTCGATCTCTGGTACGAAAACAAAAAGGGAACGCCCCGCTCGAAAGTGGAGGTTCCGTCACCGTCATGCGGAAGGGGTATTATTTCAACCGAGGGAGCGCGTTTCAAGAGCGCGGCGCGGAAAAAGTTGCGAATGAAGGGAATGTAATGAAGTAGGGTGGGTCGAGTCTTCGAGACCCACCGGGGAGCTAACTGCCCCGGTGGGTCTCGAAGACTCGACCCACCCTACAAACTCACCCACTCATCCTCGTTACTCCTTCGTGCCGCCAGTCGGCTCGACGTCCGAGATGATGACGACCGGCCGCGGCGCTTCAACTACCGGCTGAGGGGCCGGCATCGGCGGCGCCGGCGGCATCACCTTGGCAACCGTCGGCGGCGACAGGAAATCCAGACGCACCATCTTCTCCGTCATCGCCATACCGCAGTTGCCGACCAGATCCACGCGCCTCGACGCGGAGGAAGGCGTGCTTCGGTATGTTGCTCGGGACGGCACATTCGTAACGGCCGCTGTTCTCGATGTTCGACGCCAGCGGCAGCCACGGACCATCGCACTGGTCGGCGTAGCAGAGCGTGATCGGCCGCGGACCGAAATTCCGATCCTTGGCCGACCAGCGGACGATCAGGTTCGGCGCCTTGCTCGCCAGGTCCATCTCGACGCCGTTCAGGCTTACCACCGGCTTGATGGTGTCCACCGTCACCCAGACCTGCGGCACGTCGCCGGCCTTCGGCTGCGTGTTGCCCAGGTCGTTCTTCGGCCGGGCCACCATCGCGTAGCCGTACACGCCGTCGTCCTTGACCTCGACGAGGTAGGCGTTCTGCTGGGCCTGCACGTTCTCACACAGTTTCCACACCTTGCCGTCGCGCGTCTCCCACAGATCGACGGACGAGACTCCGGTGCCGCTATCCTGCACCGCATAGCTGAGCGTGAAACGCTTGGTGTTCACCAGGCGCAGGGCAGCCGAGCCAGGAATCGACGCCTTCGTATCGAGCGCGACGCTGATCGGAACTTGCTTGGATTCGGTGCCGACATGCGGCAGTTCCAGCGCCGAGGGCGGCGTGACATCGGCCGGCAACGTCATGGCCGCGGAATCGCCCACCATGTGCATACCTTGCACGGCGGTATCGATGGTCCCGGCAACCGGAATGACTCCGCTGGCCGAGTTCGTCATACCCGCCGGCACCGGCACGGGAGCCGAGCCGGTCGCAATACCGGCCGGGAACGTCGCCGGCGCCGACGGCTTGGCCACCGTCTGGCCCACCTGCGTATTTTGTTCCTCGACAAGCCCCACGATCCCGCGCGTCATGCTCTCGTCGGTTGTGTACGTGGGCTGTTGCGGCTGCGGCACGTCGGGCCGCTGCCATGAACCGTCGGCCGAGGCCGTTCGGCTCTGGGAATACCTACTATCCGGCCAGCTCCGTTGAGCGGTCTGCTGCTGCGGCATGGTACAGCCGCCGAACGCGCCCAGGATCAGCATCGTGCCCGCGATTCGCCTCATTTTGTTCCTCCTGCCCCTCCCGGGGCTTCCCCAAACAGCCCCCACCGGGGAGAGACCTGTGGTCCGCACCTTTTTCCGTGAAGCCGCCGGATCGCGTCCTACGCTGCCGGCTGCCGCCCGGTTCCCGAGTACCGGGACGCAGAACCTCCGGGCACGGAACACCCCCGTGTCCGTCCCGACCGTGGTCGCCGAGTACGAGTTCTCCGTACCAAGCGCTCTATGACCGAAGTAGGGCTGGCGTATACCGAGGTGGTCCGGAAAAAACAAGAGCAGTTTCTCGAAGCGGTTCCCTTTTTTCTCCGTGGACGCTGGCGGTCAATCCCATGGATGACGGACAGAGACGGCGGGAAAAGCCAGACTGCTCGCCCAGCGTTACCTCCCGTTCTTTACCGAAAACTGGCTCTTAGGCTTAGCGCCATGCCGGCCTCGTGGCCAGGGGATAAGAATCACAGCCTCGGAGCGTGGGAACGAGATGGGGGGGGTTAGCCGCCGATGGCGTGCATGGTGCGCTGCGGCTTCACGAAGCGGGCCGTGTTGATCTCGTGGCCTTCCCATTTGTCCCACACATTGCGGCGGATCAACTCAGCAAGCCGGGTGTCGTCCGGTGTACCGCGTAGCAACGGCTTCACGTCCACCTCGTCCAGGGCGAAGAGACAGTTGCGCACTTTGCCGTCCGAAGTGAGTCGGACGCGGTTGCAGCTGAGGCAGAACGGACGGGAGATCGACGCGATCATGCCGACGGTACCCCGGCCGTCGGCATAGCGGAACTCCATCGCCGGCAGCGCGCGGATCGTAATTCTCGGCCGGAGATAGCGGAGCGACCGCGTGCTCGATCTGCTCCAGGATCTCATGGGCGAAGTAGACCTTGTCGCGCTCCCACGTCTCAGCGCCGATCGGCATGTATTCGATGTAGCGCATCTCCAGTCCGTGTCCGCGGCAAAGTTGGCCAACGGCACCACGTCCATGTCGTTGACGCCGCGGATGATGACGGCGTTCACCTTGATCGGATCGAAACCGGCCTTTTTCGCCGCCGCAATGCCTTCCAGCACCTGCTCCAACCCCTCGCGCCGGCTGATGGTGCGGAAGCGGCCGGCGTCGAGCGTGTCGAGGCTGATGTTGATGCGCCGCAGTCCCGCGTCGTAGAGTTCCTGAGCGTGCTCGGCGAGCAGCAGGCCGTTGGTCGTCAGTCCGACGTCCTTGATGCCGGGAACCTCGACGACCATGCGCACGAGGCGATCGAGGTTTTTCCGCATCAACGGCTCGCCGCCGGTCAGCCGGACCTTGTCGATTCCCAGCGGCGCCGCCACGCGGACAAAGTGGGCAATCTCCTCGAAGGTTAACAACGCGCTGCGGTCCATGAAGACGACTTCCTCTGCCATGCAGTAGGTACAGCGGAGGTTGCAGCGGTCCGTGACGCTGATGCGCAGGTTGTTGTGGACGCGGCCGAAGGTATCCACCAGTACGGAGTGCGGAGGGCGGAGTGCGGAGTGCGGAGTGCCGGCCGCTGAATGAAGGGGTAGGGATTGCCTGGCGCTCATGTTCCACCGCCCGGCTGAGCCTTGTCGTCAATCTGCAATCTGTAATCTGCAATCTGCAATCGAGTGGGATCGACCCACTCGGTTCTGCCGTCGGCCCAGTTCTCCTTCTTCCAGATGGGCACCAGTTCCTCGAGCCGGTCGATGGCGTGACGGCACGCCGCAAACGCCTCGGCGCGGTGCGGACAGCTGACGGCAACCGCGACGCTGACCTCACCGACGTCGAGATGGCCGAGGCGGTGGATCATGGCGATGTCGCCGACGGGCCAGCGAGTGCGCGTATCGGCCTCGATCTCGGCCATCTTTTTCTCCGCCATGCCGGGATACGCTTCGTAGTCGAGCGCCACGGTTACCATGCCGTCGGTCAGGTCGCGTACGGTGCCGAGGAACAGGACGACGGCGCCGCAGTCGGGACGGCGCACCGACTCCGTCAGGGAGTGGTAGTCGATTGGCTCGTGCGTCAGGAGGATCATGGAACGGTTCCGTCATGGGCAACAACTCTATTCTACAGAGAACGGATTTCCGGTGGCGGGTCTTGGAGGGATTGACGGATAGATGACCGGCGATCACAATCACGATTGTTGGCAAATACGATGACGAATCGGCGGTCATCACACCTAGCGGCAAGTTCATTACCTATGCGGTGGAGGTATTCAATCACGATTAGTTGGAGGGACGGATTATGGCGCGTTTACGGAGTTTGCGAGAAATCCTGAAGGCCGGCCGGGAACAGATACGCCAGGGTAAAGGCCTCAACCACAAGGAAATCTGGCGGCTTGTCGAGGAAGACCGCGCTCGCCAAGCAGGCGGAAAGAAGCGGAAGAAAACCGTAGCTACACCTCGGACCTCATCTGGACCCACCACTAACCGGCGGTAAAATGGCAACCTCATCCGCCGCGGACAGTGTCCGCGTGTCTTCCGCGAAATCGCCATTAACCGCGACCGCACAGCGCGTCAGGAGAGCAGCCAGGGCGGGTCTCGTGGTCGCAATCCGGCAGCGCAAATCACCCACCGTCGCCCCCTCCGGCACTTCCACGCTCAACGTGTCGGCGCCGCCGAGGTCCCGAGCACGGGCAAACAAGCGGACGTGCAGGATCATGTCAGCACCAGCTCGCCGATAGGTTGTCGCAGCCGCTCCGCCAGTTCCGGCATCAGACCGTAAGCCAGCGCGAGGTACTGAGCCGGGTGCAGCGTGCGCTTGCCGGAGCCGTCTTCCATCTGCATTCGGCAGGTACTGCACTCCGTCGAGCCGAACAGCACGCGCGGCCGGCGACATCTCTTCCAGCATCGGCCGGCCCGCCTTGCGCGACAGTCGTAGTTCGCCGCTCCCAGCCCAAACGTGCCGGCCATGCCCGAGCAACTCACGTCGATTGTACGCACGCGCAGACCGGGGATCAACGCAAGCAACCCGGGTCCTTCCGGTGCCCGTCCCAACGCCTTGACATGGCAGGGGACGTGATGGCCGACGGCGAGGTCGAGCGGCGCGAAGTCGGTGCGTAGCCGACCCGCACGGTGCAGGTCGGCGAGGAACGCGGTGAACTCGACCGTCTGGGCGGCGACCAGGCGGGCGTCGGCGTCGTCGAAGAGGTCGATGGCGTCGTGCCGGAACATCACGGCGGCGGTCGGTTCCGAACAGAGGATCGGGAAGCCTTCGCGCGCCAGGTCGGCGAGGAGCCGCAGATTGGTCTGCACCATTTCGCGGGCCGTCTCCACGTCGCCGTGGGCCAGCGGGGCCATGCCGCAGCCGACCTGTCCCGGTGGGACGTAAACCTCGACGCCGTTGTGCTGCAAGCACGGCGACGACGGCCTCGGCGATGCTGCGGGTCGATGTAGTTGGCGAAGACGTCCACGAAATAGGCGACGCACGGCCGGCCGGAGCGCGGCTTGCGCGTCCAGCCGCGGCGGCGGGCGCGGCGCAGGAAACTCATCGCCGCGAAGCCGGGCAGGCGCCGCCGCCGCGAGATGCCGAACAGCTTCTCCAGCAGCCAGCGCACGGCCCGGTTGCCGAGCAAGGCGTTGGTGATCGGGGCGACGGCACTGCCCGAGTCGGGCAAACGTCTCGGTGCGGGCCAGCGCCCAGTCGCCGCGAGTCCAGGCCGTGCTCGGCGACATTGGCGGCCTTGCTTCGAGCATCAGTCGCGGCACATTGACGTGGGCCGGGCACTCCGATCGCGCACATCTTGCAGTTGACGCACAGGTCGGCGACAGCCCGCACCTCGTCCGACGACAGCTTCGCGCGGATCGGCGTCGGCGCCGCAGCAAGTGGCGCAGCAGGTTCGCCTTGGCCCGCGGCGTCGCCGCCTCGTCGCCGGTCGCGCGGAAGATCGGACACATGCGTTGCGCCGGGGCCTCGGTCCGGCACTCGCCGCAGCCATTGCAGGTGAGACGCTCTCGTCGCGCGGAGTCGCGGAGCCCGGAGTCAGGAATCGGAGCTGCATCGGCCGCTTGCGACTCCTGGCGGCTGAGTGTCCTCGGCCTCCTGGCTCCGCACTCCGTGACTCCGGACTCCTGAGTCGCGACCGGCCAGAACGGCATCCCCGGCGACGGGCCGATGATCTTGCCGGGGTTGAAAAGATGACGCGGATCGAAGATCGCCTTGAGATCGCGGAAGACAGGGTGGAGCGGGCCGTACTGCTGGCCGACCCACGGAGTGCGGGCCAGGCCGGTGCCGTGCTGGGTGCTGATCGTGCCGCCGAGTCGAAAGCACGATGGCGTACACATCCTCGGCCAACGTCCACATGCGGGCCACGTCATCACGGCGGCGCAGGTCGAGGAAAGGCCGCATGTGGACCTGCCCGATGCCGGCGTGGATCAGGAATGTCGCCGTCAATTCGTGCCGTTGCAGCAAATCCTGGATGCGATGCAGATAATCCGCCAGGCACTCCGGTGGGACGCCGACGTCCTCGAGGAATGCCAGCGGTTGGGCCGTGCCGCGCAGACCGTACAGCGCAGGGAGCGCTGCCTCACGAACCTGCCAGAAGCGCTCGGCCTCGGCTTCGTCAGTGGCGACGCGAGCTAAAGCGGCCAGGCGGTCGAGGCGATGCAGACGGTCGGCCAGGTTGGAAGCAGAGCGCATCGCCTCGGCTTGCGTCTCCCCTTCGTACTCGACCGAGTAGGACTGCCTCGGCTGCCGCAGGGATCAGGGCGGCGAGAGCGGCGTCGTTGCCGCGGGCCAGGCGGAGGAGTCGCCGGTCGATCAGCTCGCAGGCGCTCGGCCCAGATTGCCGAGCTGGCTCCGTCGCGCAACGCGGTGTCGAGGCTGTCGAAGCCCAGCAGCACGAGCGCACGGCCGCCCGGCAGCGGCACCGTGCGCAGCGTCGCCTCGGTGAACAGGGCCAGCGTGCCCTCGGAGCCGACGAGCAGGCTGGCGACGTCGAGGCTGTCGTCATCGAGCACGTCGTGCAACAGGTAGCCGCAGCGGTTGAACGGCGTCTGCGGCCGGCACGATCTGAATCAACTCGGCGTTGCCGTTCCAGCAAAGTGACGACCGACGTGACGATGTCTTCAAACCGCGGCGAGATCGCAGCGCGGAACTCAGAGCGTGGTGAGCACAGCCCTCGGATTCGCCGCTCCGGTCGGTCCGTGCCGAGTTCGGCATCGGCCAGCGCGGCACACGATCCGCCGTCACCGCTTCGCCGTTGTCGAGGACGACGCGGAGCGATGCGACGTAATCGCGGGTGTAGCCGTGCTTCAGCGCCCGTGCCCCGGAAGCGTTATTGGCCACCATGCCGCCGACGGTGCATTCGACGTTGGCCGGGTCCGGCGGCGAAGCGCCGCCCGACTTCCGCCAGCCGCCGCGACAGTTCGCGGTAGACGACGCCGGGCTGAACGCGCACCGTGTCGGTCCCCACGTCGAGGACCGCTCGGAAGTTCTTGCTCAGATCGACGATGATGCCGGGGCCGAGCGACTCGCCCGCCAGGCCAGTACCCGCACCGCGCGCGATCAGCGGCACCTGCCGGTCGGCGGCGTAGCGGACCAGGGGCGCGCAGATCGTCCTCATCGCGCGGCACCACGATGCCAAGCGGCATCACCTCGAACACGGACGCATCGGTGCTGTAGAGGACGCGCGAAAGGTCGTCGAAGAGGAGATCCCCCTTGACGATTCCCTTGAGGTCGTCGTGGACGCGGTAGCGTTGTTGCGGGTCCATATCACACGGGGTCGCTTGCAGTTCGGTGAGACGGCATCCGATCGTGCCACCACAACAACACGAAGAACGGTACGAACACCACCGCCGCCCATTGATAAAGCGTCAGCTCCAGCCAGAACTTCGGCTCCGGACGGATGTATTCGGTGGCGAAGCGATAGATCAGATAGGCGATGATGTAGAGCTTGATGAGCTGTCCGCGGAAGATGCCGTGCGCTTGCATCACGGCCAGGACCACGGCGCAATTCGCATGAAAGACGAACTCGTACAACTGAGTCGGATGGCGGCGTTGGCCGGCCCCGAACGCCACACCCCACGGCAGGTCGGTGACGACGCCGTAACAGCAACCGGCGCGTGAAACAGGCCAGCCGGCCGATGGCAATCGACGTGGCGACCGGGGCGGCAAAGCTATCGCCTGTTTTCACCTGAATGTCGTATCGCCCACTTGGCCGCCTCGACGCCGAGATAACCACCCACCAAACCCAGGACAATCGTCTTGCCGTCGGCGAACCAGGCCGATCCCGACAGGAAGCCCTCCCAGTCGAGCAGCACAAACGGCAGCTTGGCGCCGAGCATCCCGCCGCAGAACGCGCCGATTCCGAGCGCCAGCCGCTGCCGGCGCGTCAGCCCGAGCGGCTGTTGCGTGCGGCGGCTAACCACCACCCCGGCGGTGATGGCGGCACCCATCAAGACTGGATAAGCCCAGGTCACACATCGCCTCCCGCGGCTCATGCGCTCGCCAAATTCGGCGGATCATCACGACGAGAACGTAAATGCCCACGACAGCCCCACCGGCCACGGACAGGATTAACAGGGACGCCTCCGATCCGTGTCGGTCGAGACTGCCCAGCGCCATCCCACCCAGGCAGATGGCGAAGCAGGTGGCGTAGAAGGCGGCCCCCGCGGCCAGGCCGACCATCACCACCACGCCGACCGAACTGAGGAACTGTCCGACCACGGCCAACCCGCCCGGCGATTCGCCACGCTCTTTCTGAGCGGCGACGCTCCGACCCGTCCGAATCAGGACCGGCGTGAGGACGATGAGGGCGACGATCAGCACGCCGGGAGCCTCCGTCGCCAACCCGAAACTCCAGATCAGGAAGAGGATCCGCCAGCAAGACCATGACGACGCTAGTTTCGCGCGTCGCGGTGGGAGGACGATTCCCGTCGCGGCCTGGTGCTTCGTCTTGTCCCCCTGACGGCAGCGGGGCGTCGCAGAGCCAGCAGCGGGTGGCGGAGAGATTGATGACCGCCGCGCCGCAGTCGGGACAGTGCCGCGCCCACGTCCGGCGGGAGGCAGGGCCGACACGTTTTCCAGGCGCGCCGGCGGCCGCCCTCTGTCTCCTGGCGACGGCGAAACGTGTTCCGAGGTCATGGCTGGCCTCCCCGGGAGTGTTCGAGACGCTGGACATATTGCCTGGCAAGGTGGCGCACCCGGCGAATCACCTGGCCGAGGATGACGCCGGTGAGCACCAGGCCGAGCAGGAAGATGACCTGGTGGTGACGCGGAACCGTCTGGTCGGGCGCGCTCCCATCCCGGCACAGATCCCCAACTGCGCGAAGCCGAGCAGGAACAGATAGCCGACTCCGGCCGCCGTCGTGGCGAACCAGATGAGCGGCAGACGGAACGCAGCGCCGCCAATGCGAGGATAAGAAAGTAGACGATTACGAGAGAACTGCGCGGACCGTCGGCCAGCGCGAGAACGGTCGTCAGCAGCAGCACGTCGATGCCGGTCGAGAGGAACGCAAGCCAGCGCGGAAAGATGCCCTGCAACCGGCAGACCAGGACGCCCAGGCAGAGCATGGACCAGGCGATGGTCACAAATGTGACGGCCAGATGGAACGGACGATCCACCACCTTCGGCATCTGCACGAAGCCGAGGTCGAGGCCGTGGTAGTTGATCAGCTCCACGGCGTAGAACACGATGAGTCCGATCAGGCGCAGCAGATTGGCTCGCCCCTCTCCCTCATATTCCTGCCAGCGGCTGACGATGAACCAGGAGCGGTCCGTCGCCGCGGGTTGTTCCGTCGTGGTGCTCGCCATGAAGTTCGCTCGTGGGCCTGTTATCTCATCTGTTCGCGGCGGATGCGCTCTTGCCGATAGCGCTCGTGAATCGTCAACTCGAACGGCTTGTGTTCCGGGTTGGGCGTGAACCCGCGATGGTGGGCGTGACAGCGGTAGCAGACGATCACATCGTTCATCCAGAGATACAGCAGGCCGTCGATCGCCGCGGAGCCGATCAGGATGCCCCAGGTCAACCACTTCTCGTAAAGGAAATAGGTGATCGTCGAGGCGACACAAGCCAACGTCAGGATGGTCAGGCCGACGCTGTGCGGGAAGTCCTTCTTGATGTACAGATCGTGACTGCCGCAGACGGCGCAGGCGGGGACCGACGGATCGGGAACGGTCAGCTGTGTCGGCTGATCGCAACCGGGGCAGCGCCACTCTGCCGGGCCAGACGTGTCGAGTCGGCCGCCGGCGGTTTCACAAACGGGACAATCGAAGCGGACGTTCACTTTACCTCTCGTTCGGCCTGGGTGCTTGTCTCATCCGTGGAACGGGTCGCGGCACGGGAGCGCCGCCAAGATACAAATCGCAGTCGAGCAAAATCCCAGACGCCCATTAGGATAGCACCGATGCCGCCTCCCACCAATGCGCCGCCGATCCCTCCCTTGAAGAAGAACCCAAACGGGATGCAAACCAAACCAACCAGGCATGAAACGCCAGGTGGCCATTTTGGCGGTCGCGATAGGAAAGGGTAATCGCTCGATTCGTGCATAGATCCTCAACGCGCACTCAGCTCCCGTATTCAACAGGCCCCTCGACATATTCCCCGAGTTGGCGCAGGACGCCAGCTGCCTTCCAGGCGCTTCCAAGATCGTCGAATTCGTAGGTCAAGCAAACACCATCGAGTCCGTCTACGACTCCCTCTTCATGGAAAACCAGCCGACCACCCAGGGAGGCAACATGGTCCGCGACCGCTGTTTCTTTCGCCGGATTCGCCGGCGGTTTGTAGTAAACTTCAAACATAAAAGACATTGTACACCTCCCGCGCTGAATCGAATTCGGTCACGGACAATCGAAGCGGACGTTCACGATAGTTTGCCTGTCTCATAGTCACCTTCGGCTGATAAGCTCGGCTTCGAGCCATCGGATACGCTCTTTCAGGAACTCCGTTTCCGAATCCGAACTGTTCCCGGCGGCACTCCGGATTACGCGCGTACACGAAAGCGACGACCGGAAAGCCGAACATGCCGAATGGTCCAGTATTGATATGGCTCTGGGTGACGAGTGCCGCGAGCATCAGGACGAACCAGATCGTTCCGTAGGCTGAAGCAAAGTAGCCGTAGAATCGCATGATGGTATGTCCTCCACTTGAGCTTCGTCCAGCAACAGCTGCCAGGCGCTATGGAGTTACAAGGTTATCCCCTTCTCCCGCAGCAGTTGACTCATCAGCTCGCCGAGGAAGCAAAAGATCACGACGACGTACAATATCCCCGTCGCCGATTGCGTCGAGCGGATGCGGGCCGTCTGCCACGCCATCCAGCCGAGGATCAGCGGCAGCACGAACCCGACCAGCCAGCGCACCGGCAACCATAACAGGTCGTCGTTATTCAGCGTACCAGGGGAATGGGCTGCGGTCCAGCACCACAGCGCAAAGCCGTCGGCCGCCATCCGCAGCAGCGCCGCGCCGCCTAGCGCCGCCAGCAGGCGCAGCAGCGGCGTCATCGACATACCCGGCGCGATTAGGTACGAATGGCCCATCAGCATCGCGGTCATCGCCGTGCCGAGGAGCGCCGCCGAGGTTAGATCACCTGCAAGCAGAGGCACCATCGCCCGTTGTGCCGCCTCATCGGTCGCCAGCGCAGACGTCTTCTCCAGGAAAAAGAGGGCCGAGAACATCGCCGCGCACGTCAGAACGATGAGCGTTCGGCCGCCGGGTGCGCCATCCACCGACCAGACGATGGCTGCGAGGAAAGTCAGCGCCGCGGCGGCGCCGATCAATCCGAGAATGAGGCCCGTCCCGATATTCCAGGCTCCCCACAGAGCGAGGCCGGACAGGCCGATCGCGGTCAGGAAGTGCGTGCGATAGAAGCGCGGGTGGACCTGGGTGGCAGGCAGCAGCAGAAGACAGGCCAGCATTCCGAAGCCGAGGCGCAGGCAGAAGACCGCGAGCATGACGTCACCGCGGTCCGTAAACCAGGGCGAGCAGCTCGCTGCGCGTGGATGGGTTGTCGCGGAAGCCGCCGCGCATGGCGCTGGTCGTGCATACACTGTCCGGCTTGCGGACGCCGCGGATCGTCATGCAGGTATGCGTCGCCTCCAGGATGACGGCGACTCCGCGCGCCCCGAGTTCCTCCACCAACAGATCGGCGAGTTCCTCGGTCATACGTTCCTGTACCTGCGGGCGGCGGGCCAGCACTTCGACGACGCGGGCCAACTTGCTCAAGCCGACAATCTTGCCGCCGGGCAAATAGGCGATGTGCGCAGTGCCGCTGAACGGCAGCAGGTGATGTTCGCACGTTGAGGAAAAGCGGATGTCCTTGACGAGCACCATCTCGTCGTATTTCTGGGTGAAAGTTTTGCGGAGCAGTTCGCGCGGATCGCAGTGCAATCCGGAAAAGATCTCGGCGTACAGTCTGGCGACGCGCGCTGGCGTCTCCTGAAGCCCTTCGCGGTCGGGGTCTTCGCCGACGGCCAATAGAATCTCCCGCACCGCTGCCTCGATACGGGCATGATCGACATTGCTCGGACCGTCCTTGCCGTTGCGGACAACACGGCGGCCGCGGAAAGAGGACTCATTCATGCGTGGCACTTCTCCGCAAGGGTGAGAGGCGGTATCCTGTCCCGGACTGGCGTCACGCCCGACTTGGCGGAAGAGGGAGTGCGGCAGGAGTGGGCATCCTCCTCCTATTACTAGGCGTCCGCCGCAAGGCAGTCAAGCAAACGGTCCGCTGGCTGCGAGGAGGTCTCATGAAGGTCGTCGTCGTGGTGGCGCGCGGTTTGCGGGCGGACATGCTCGGCTGCTACGGCAACCTCTGGATCTCAACGCCGAACCTCGACGAACTGGCCGCCGGCGGCGTCCTCTTCGACTGGCATTTCGCCGACGTCGCCAACTCCGCCGGGGCGTGGTACTCCTGGCTGACCGGCTGCTATCGCTTCCCCGGTCCCGCTCCTGCATCGGGAACATTCCACCTGCTCGAACAGCTCAAAGCGAAGGGCGTCGCCACCTGCCTGGTCCGTGACGAGCGGGGAACACCAGCGATTGTGGACTTTGCCGGCTGGGATCGAGTCGTGACCGTTGCGTCGAGTGAAACCGAAGAACCGCTGGATCAACCGCTCCTCGCCGCCGACAAGGCTCTGAAGAAACTGGCGAAGCAAGACCGCGGGCTGTTGTGGATCGAACTCGCCACGCTCCTACCGCCCTGGAACGCGCCGGCGGATTTCCTCGAATCGTACTTCCAGACCGAGGAAGAAGGGGAAGAAGGGGACGAAGAGGTCGAAGAGGACGGAGAGGACGAAGCGGATGAAGAGGATGAGGATGAGGATGAATCGGAAGTACACGAACCACCAGAGGCAACGGAGGAACCGGTCGAGCCGCTGCCGGAGCCGCCGCTTGGTCCGGTCGATGCGAACGATGACGAACTCTATGATCGCGCTCAGTGTACTTATGCCGCGGCGGTGAGCTACCTCGACGCCGGCATCGGCCTGCTATTGGAGAAAGTGCGCGCATTGGGCGACGACACGCTTTTCCTGGTCTTATCCGACGTCGGCTTTCCGCTCGGAGAACACGGCGTCGTCGGGGTGGACGGTTCGCCGCCGCACGAGGAGCTAATTCATCTGCCAATGCTGGTTCGCTTACCGCACGGTGCCGAAGCGGGGCGGCGAGTGACGGGGCTAACCCAGGCGGTAGACGTGGCGCCGACGTTAGCCGAGGCGTTCGGCCTGCACGCCCCCGATACGCATGGCCGCAGTTTGTGGCCGCTACTGCGCGGCGAGTCGGAGAAGGTGCGCGATTACCTCGTGGCAGCGGCAGCCGGCATGTGTTTACGCACACCGCAATGGGCGTTTCTGCTACCGGCGGCTGACTCGGGATGTAAACCGCAGCTCTTCGTCAAGCCGGAAGATCGTTCGGAAGTGAACGACGTGATGCAGCACCATCTCGAATGGGCGGAATATCTGCAACAGCTGCTGGGCGAGTTCATGACGGCAACACACCGACCGGGAACGTTCGAGGCGCCGGCGCTGCGCGAGATCGTTTAGCCGCGAGCTTTGCGAGCGCTTCGACAAGCGCTCGCAAAAGCTCGCGGCTAAACGATTACGGCTCAACGCGCACGCCGAGGTCTTTCAACGCCTTCACTTGGGTACTCTTCGCCGCATCACTCAGCGGGTTGCCGGCGAGGTAGAGACGTAGGTACGGCGGAAGCAGCTTTTCGCCCCCGGCATCGGCCTTGCAGAGTGCCACCAACGGCGCCAGGTCGGCGAGCTTGTTTCGCTCCAGCATCAGCAGCCGCAGGTCGGTCATCTTCCCGAGCGGGGCGAGATCGACAACCTGGTTGTCGCTCAACTCCAGCACATTGACGCGCGTGATCTTCGCCAGCGGGCCAATATCCTTGATCTGATTCTTGCCGAGGTTCAGCGACGAGAGTTTCGTGAGCGTCTCCAGCGGCTTGAGATTGGCGACCTTGTTATTCGTCAGATACAATGACGAGAGAGCAGCCAGTCCGCTCAACGGTTTGAGATCGGCAACCTGGTTGCTCGACAATTCCAGGTACTGCAAGCGCGTCAGCCCGGCCAGCGGAGCCACGTCTGCGATCTGGTTGCCGGACAGGTCGAGCGATTGCAGGTTCGTCAATTCCTTGAGTGCCTTGACGTCGCTGATCTGGTTCTTCGCCATGCGGATCTTGGCCAGCCCCTTGCATTTTTCCAGACCCGTGAGGTCCTTGATCCCCTTGCCGTCGGCGTGCAGGATGGACAGGTTAGCGAGCTTGGCGTCGGTCAACTCGGCCGTCGGCTCCTGTAGCGCGGCTCGGACGACCGTTTCCAGATTCTTGTCGGGGAACGGCCCGGCAGCGCGGACGGTGCCGGTCGCAATCATAAGCCCGAGGCCCAGCACTCCGGCGACGAATCGGTTCATGGCGTCTCTCCGCAATCGGTCCGCTCGCTCTTCACATCATAGGACAACGCTGGCATTATAACGATCGGTCCAGCGGATGGGTATAATGGCGAGCAGCCGCTCCACTTCTGCTTCGTAAACGGCGGCGGTAGCCCTCGCCATCTCCTGCATGGCCTTGTGGGAAGGCAGCAGTGGCAGGCGGCGAAGGCCCAGGCGACAAACGATTTCCACGATGGCTTTCACCAGTTCCTGTTGTAGCCTGCGGGCTTTCTTCTGATCCAGCGGTCTTTTCCTCGTCGTCAAGCGGTCATTCTACCGGAGAGCGGGTGCATCGGTAGAATGACGGTCGATGCTGAAGGGTTCAGGGGATAGCCATGTCCGGCACAAACGACCAGGGGCGTCCGCAATGGCACAACCTGCTGCGAAGCTGGAATGCGGACCCGATCCAGGCTGACAAGGAGTTCGATGAAATCTGCGGGGCTTACGCTGGACGAGGCCGCTTCTACCATACGCTCGATCATGTCCTGGCCGTGCTTGGCACGGTGGAGAGCCTTGCTTCCTACGCCAAGAATCTGAATGCGGTGAAGCTGGCCGCATGGCTCCATGACGTGATCTACGACAGCAAGGCTTCGGACAATGAGGAACGCAGTGCCGAATACGCCGAGCGGCTGTGCAACGAACTGGCCATCCCGGAAGGCCATTGCGTTGCTGCCCTCATTCGGAAAACGAAAACGCATGATGCCGGTGACGACGTTGACGCCCAGGTGCTGCTCGACGCCGATCTTGCCATCCTGGGTGCGAGCGAATCGGACTACCAGGCTTATGCGGAGAACATTCGTCGGGAGTACGCCTGGGTGCCGGAACCGGAATACCGGAAGGGCAGGCGGCAAGTCTTAGAGAGGTTCTTGACCAGGCCGAAGATTTTCCATTTTTTGGTCCATCTGGAGGAACCGGCCCGCCGCAACCTGGCTGTGGAGATTGCTCGGCTGGCTTGAAGAACTGACATGACCATGCAACCGCGCATGCTGACCCTGCTGCCCGACACCTTCGCCATTTGCAGGCTCGATGCGAACACCGCCTTCCCTGCCTGGGCGACCACAGGCGAATTCTTGTCGATCACCCACACGTCGGATGAGCTTTCCATCGTCTGCTTGCAATTGGCTGTCCCCGACGGCATCCGATGCGAGCGGAACTGGCGGTGCTTCAAGCTCGCTGGCCCGATTCCTTTTTCGACGGTCGGCGTCCTGGCCTCCTTCGTGCAGCCATTGGCCGAAGCGGGCCTCAGCGTGTTCGCCGTCAGCACCTTCGACACGGACCACCTGCTGGTGAAGGCAGTAGACCTGGCACGAGCAATCGACGCCTGGCGGCAGAGCGGACATGACGTGGGGTGAAAGGGGGTCGCGGGATTTTTAGAAGTCGCCTTCCGCATCTTTTCCGGCTTCCCACCACGCTGCAGGAAAAGGCCGCGTTTTGCGTCTTGAAACGAAAGCCGACATGGGCACCGGTCCTGACCAAGATGGGACCGAACAGCCAGGGGATTTTGAACTCAATTTCGCATACTTCAAATCGCAACGCGATCACCCCGCCGCCTTCACCTGGATGTGCAGCTTCGCCGGTGCCTCCTCGAACTACTCTTCCCGTCTCGGGCGAGTGTCAGGAATTGCGCCAGCGCAGCGGCTCGTGCCGTCTCGCGTTCCCTGTCGGCGGCTACCGCATGCGGCACATCAATCTCCGTTTCGCTCTTTGCGCAGCCGCTGTAACTGGCGCGCGATCATGGCCCGCCGATCGTCGCGCAGTTTGCGATGCTGGAGCCGGCCGAAGCGGCGGATGGCCCACAGGTCAAACGCTGCCAGCATGATGACGATGAGTAGGAGCAGCAGAATAGCGATCCAGACGCCGGTGTAGAGGCGGAGAAAGGGAACCTCGGTTTCGGATAGAGGGAGGTTCGAGGCGTCACGATTCTTGGCGAAGCGATCGGCCGGCGATTCGAGCCAGAGTTGTGCGGCCGCGATCAGCACGGCCATGATGAGCAGTAAACCGCTGCTCACCAGCCGCCGCCAGCATTGCCGGCGTTCGCGCCTGGTTTCTTCTGTTGGCAAGTCGGAATGCTCGCGCAGACGGCGGAGCACCTGCAGTTGACGGAATGCGTAGAACACGGAGAGCGCGGCCACTCCGAACGCGAGTGCAAAGGCCAAGACGAATTGTCCCGCTCCCACGGTGTCGCTCCGGCGGTATTGTTTAGCCGCGAGCGCTTGCAGCAGCGCTCGCGGCTAAACGAGGCGCTCACTCCGTCTCCGCGAACTCGGCCAGGCGCTGGCTGCGCAGCGGCTGGCGCAGCTTCAGCAGGCCGCGTGCCTCGATCTGGCGGATGCGCTCGCGGGTGATGCCGTAGGCGCGGGCCACTTCTTCCAGCGTCTGCGGCTGGCCGTCCTTCAGACCGAAACGCAGCTCGATCACCTCGCGCTCCCGCGGCGTCAGCGACCGCAGCACTTCGGCGATGCGCTCGCGCAGCAGATGCTGATCGACGGCCTGGCCCGGGTTGGTCGCGTCCGGATCGTCGAGGAAGTCCTCCAGGGCCCGCTCGCCGTCGCCGCCCAGCGGTTCGTGCAGGCTGACCGGATGGCGGGCCACCAGCCGCAGCGATTGCGTCTCCTCGGCCGTCACGCCGAGGACGGCCGCGATCTCCTCGACCGTCGGCTCGCGGCCCTGCTGGATCGACAGTTCGCCGCGCACCCGCTCCACCGCGGCCAGGGTGCCGACCTGGTGGCACGGCACGCGGATGGTGCGGGCGTGGTCGGCCAGGGCGCGGGTGATGCCCTGCCGAATCCACCACGTGGCGTAGGTGCCGAACTTGAAGCCCAGGCGGTGCTCGTACTTGTCCACCGCCCGCATCAGGCCGCGGTTGCCTTCCTGGATCAGGTCGGAGAAGGGCAGGCCCGCGGCTGCGGTAGCGCTTGGCGATCGACACCACCAGCCGCAGGTTGCCCTCGGCCAGTTCCCGCCGCGCCTTCTGGTACATCGCGCCGGCGGCGTTCCTGCACCCGGACCAGCCGCGCCAGGTCTTCCGGCGCGAGCGGGCTTCCAGCGTCAGTCGCGCAGCTGCTTCATCAGCTTGGTGCGGCGCTCGCGGTCGGCGGCGGAACGGTCGCGAGCGTCGAGCAGGTTGACGATCTCGTTGGCCATCTGCCGCGACAGCGCCTTCAGCTCGTCGGTCCAGCGGTCGAGCAAGTCGATGCGCGGCGACAGTTCCTCGGCCAGGATCGCGGCCTTGCGCAGCCGGCGGTACAGCCCGCGCCGCAACGGCGTGCGCTCGGCGGCGCTGCGTCGCCTTTTGCAGATCGCGGAACTCGTCCTCCGGCGACATTCACGCAGGCGGCGCAAGCGTGCGGACGTTGGTCGGCATCCGCTTGAGGATGTGCTCGCGGGTCAGGCCGAGGGTCGTCACCACGTCGATGGTCGGGTCGATGGCGAGCGTGCCGGCTTGCACGCGCTCGAAGGTCTGCGACGACCATGGCCAGGGTCCGCCAGTTCATCAGGGCGGCGTGGCGGTAGCGGCGTGCGGCGGAATTCCAGGCGCTCGGCCAGCGTCGCGTTCCTGGTTGCGGTCCAGCAGGGGGATGGCGCCCATCTGGCGGAGGTACAGACCGAGGGCGTCGTCCGGCGCGCTGCGAGTCGTCTTCCGGAATGGCCTCGGCACGGCCTGACTTCCGGCTCGGCAAGCTCCTCTTCGTCCGGTTCGGCCTCGAGCCGCGCAAACGGATCGGGTCATGCCATCCCAGGCATGTTCCGCTTTGCCGTGAAGCGTGTCCGGCTCGCTTGTCAGATGGCTTGGCGACACCGACCAGCGGCTCTCCGGCGTTCTTGGCGGTTGTCTTGATGGTCCGTCTCATGGTCGTCGATCCTGTCTCTCTGTTGCGTCCGCTCTGGGAGCGCGAAAAAACGATACCAGCCGCCTCGTTCCGCGGGAGAGGAGTCCTTCGGCGATCCCGGGTACGGGTTCTCTCCCCTGGACCGACTCCCTTTGGGAGATCGGAGCGTGTTGCCTCGCAACGAATGAATGCAACCTGCTACATTACTATTATAGGCAACCCTATGCGACACAGTTCCCAAATTGTTAACCGGCCGGAACTCTGCCTTGCGCCTGCTGCCTGGGAGGGAGTTGCGGCCGCCCCTCGCCTCTATTATTCTACACAGGAAGAACCCCGTGCGTTTCACGAACTAATCCCGCGAATCACTGGCAGACGCTCGGTATGCGGATCAAGATTTGCATGCGTCACTATGCATCTCTGTCGCTCCGTACTGCCCTGCGGCTCCGACCGTTCCGTCCCGCTGTTCGGCCGCGTGAGACGGCTCCGCACTGGGCGTTCCAACCGCCGCAACGGCCCGTATTGCCGCACGTCAGCCGACCGGACCTGGGTGCGGACGCCCATCGATGCTTTCATCCTGTCCGCGGCTGGAGCAAGCAGGCCTTCGGCCGTCGCCCCGGCCGATCGCGCCGCCCTGCTTGCGGCGCGTCACCTACGACCTGACCGGCCTGCCGCCCACGCCTGCGCGAACTGGATGATTTCCTCACGGACACACGCCCCGACGCCTATGTTCGCGTCGTGGAACGACTTCTGGCCTCGCCCCATTACGGCGAACGCTGGGCCCAGCACTGGCTGGACGTGGTCCGCTACGCCGAATCGAACGGCTACGAATCCGACAGCGAACGGCCGCACGCCTGGCGCTACCGCGATTACGTCGTCCGCTCCTTCAACGAGGACAAGCCCTACGACCGCTTCCTGACCGAGCAAATCGCCGGCGACCTGCTGGCGAAACCGGCCGTCCGCGATGGCGTCGCGGCGCCGAGCAGCCCGAGGCGCAGCTGCTGATCGCCGCGGGCTTCAACCGCTGCGGCCCGGTCCACCAGACCAGCGGCAACATCGACCCGGCCATCGTCGCGCAGGAAGTCCTCACCGAGATGACGAACGGGGTGGGCGGAACCTTTCTCGGTCTGACGATGGGCTGTGCCCGCTGCCACGATCACAAGTTCGACCCGATCTGCCGCAGAGCGACTACTACCGGCTCCAGGCGTTCTTCGCCCACGGTCTGCCGAAGGATGTCGAGATCGCCCGCACGGAGGAGAACGCAGCCTACGCGGCTCGGGTGAAGGAGTTGAACGCGCGCATCGAGCCGTTGCGCAAGCAGGTGGCCGACCTCGACGCCCCGTACCGCGACCGGCTCACCGAGGCGAAGAAGGCCGGGCTGGAGCCGGCGTACCGCGAGGCGCTGGCAGTCGATCCCAAGAAACGGACGCCGGACCAGACCAAGCTCGCCGCCCAGGCCCAGGTCCTCATCAAGGTGACGTGGGACGAGATTCTTGCCGCGCTGACGCCGGAGGACCGGGTTCGCCGGGCGAAGCTGCGCGCGCAGCTGCACGTCCTGGAGGAACAGAAACCGCCGCCGCCGGCCCAGGCGTGGACGGTCAGCGACAACGGCGCCACACCCGCCGCCTACATCCTGAAACGCGGCGACCCGAAACAGAAGGACCGAGAGGTCTCGTCCGGCTTCCCCGCGTGCTGCACGTGGCCGTCCTTCACGACTGCCCGAGAAGGAACGCCTCGCTAACGCGCCTCGACCTGGCCCGCTGGCTGACCCGGCCGGATCATCCGCTGACGGCGCGGGTGATCGTCAATCGGCTCTGGCAGCACCATTTCGGCCGCGGTCTCGTCGCCACGCCGAACGATTTCGGCGTCCGCGGCGAAAGGCCGACGCACCCCGAACTGCTCGACTGGCTGGCGACGGAACTGGTCCGCAGCGGTTGGTCGCTCAAGCATATGCACCGTCTCATGGTGCTGTCGGCAACGTACCAGCAGGACAGCCGTCTCTGCAACGCCATGCGCCGGAACTCGATCCCGACAATCGACTGCTCTGGCGCATGAATCGGCGGCGAATGGAAGGCGAGGGTTTGCGCGACAGCGTACTCGCCGTCGCCGGCAACGCTGAATCCCGCGCTCGGCGGCCCGATGGTGCGCGTGCCGCTGGAACCGGAGGTGTACGACCTGATCTTCACCGAGGGAGAGCCGGACGGCCTGTGGCACGTCACGCCGGACCCGCGGCAGCACCTGCGGCGCAGTCTCTACCTGTTCGTCAAGCGCAACGTCCGTCAGCCGTTGTTCGAGGCGTTCGACCAGCCCGACACGCTGACCTCGTGTGCGGTGCGGCCGATCAGCACCTTCGCCCCGCAAGCGTTGATCCTGCTCAACGGCCCCTTCATGCAGGAGCAGAGCAAGGCATTTGCCGCCCGTTTGCTGCGTGAAGTACGGACCGGCCGCGGCGATCAGGTGTCCGCGGCGTACCGTCTGGCACTGGCACGACCGCCGCGTCCGGAGGAACTGAAGACGGCTCTGGCGTTTCTCGAAACGCAGACGGAATTGGTGCGAGAACGGCTGGCTGGCCCGGCAGCGCGTCGGTATTCCGGCAGACCTTCCGCGGGGAGTGGACCCGGCCGAGGCCGCGGCACTGGTTGACTTTTGCCTGGCGCTGCTGAATCGAAATGAGTTTTTGTACGTGCCGTGACAGGTGGCCGCTTGCGGCTTAGCAGCTGGCTTCCGCGAAGGATCGACGCCGTAATAACTTCCCTTATATCGATTAAACTTCCCCCCTCTCCCCTGTACTCAGGGGAGAGGGGTCGGGGGTGAGGGGTGAACGACCGGGCTATGTTCTGACTCTCACCCCTCACCCCCGACCCCTCTCCCCTGAGTACAGGGGAGAGGGGAGTATGCAGTTACTCCGCGGAGAAGTTGGCGAGGAAGTCCTCGAACTCCTTGCGTTGATCGTGCTCGGTGCCTTGCAGCTTCTTGATGTCGGCCTGGTACTTCTCGATCTGCGTCTCCTGCTGGTCGAACTTCTCCAGATAACGCTTGTAGGCCGCCGCCGTCGCCGGCATCTCCTTCAGGTTGGCCCGCAGCCGCGCCTGGTCGTCCGTGATGACCTTCAGCTGCCGCTCCTGTTCCTGGATCTCGCGTTGCGTCTTGGCCATGGCCCAGCGCAGCTTCATGGCGTTGTCCAGGCCGTCCTTGACCTTCGCTGACGTGATCGGGTTGTTGATGAAGAAGCGGATGCTGTTGTCGTCGAGGTTGGTCAAGATGCACGCTCTGGTTGACGATGCGCTCCTCGGTGACGAGTCTGCTTTTCGGTCTTGCCGGCCGGCGACCTTGACCTGGAAGCGATAGAAGTCGCTGGCCGTCTCGGCCGGCTTGTCGGTCTCGACCAGCTTGAAGTCGTTGCGGACCGGATGCTCGATCAGGACGATGCGCTCGGCGTCGTTGCGGTTGATGATGGTGTAGGTCTTGGTCTCGCGGATCTTGGTCGTGGTGTGGACGATGCCCTTGACCGCCTTGACGACGGTCGATGCGGCCGTTGTCGGAGGCGGGCACGGGGTTGACTTCGGTGCCGAGGTCGATGGCGTAGGAGAGCAGGCGTTCCTCGTTGGGTTGGAGGTCGAGGATGCGGGCGTCGCCGGCGTAGTTGGTGCCTTCGAAGACGGTGATCGGGCCCTGCATCAGGTGCAGGCCGGAGGTGTTCTTGAACTTGAGGCCGAGCAGCGGGAACTTGGCCTGCGTCGCGTTCGTTGTAGATGCTGACGCGGGTGGCCTCGACGTCCTTGCTGACGATGGGCAGCATGGCCGACTTCTGGCGCGGCAGGCGTGACCGGCTTGTCGATGGCGTACTGGAAGAAGTCGCCCAGCTTCGCCGCCGTCGCCGCCGAGGCCGCACCGCTGCGTGCCGAGGTCCAGGCGCTCGTCGAGTTCTCTTCGCGACCGTCTTGCATGCTCGTCGCTGGAGCTCCGGCGAGCCGCTGCCGTCTGCCGAAGTCCATGTCGCCTCTTGGCCAGGCTATCCGTGCGCCTTGAGCGGCTCGGCACAGCGAACTTGGTTCGCAATGCCCGGTGCGCCAGCTCCTCGCCGGCAGCGCAGGCGCCGGAGTAGGTCGGCGGCCGGAGCGAGGCGAAGAGTTCCGGCTCGACGACGGGACGCGGCACGTACAGCGGCTGATACAGGTCCATCTGGAACGAGATCGGCCGGCCGGAGACCAGGGCCATGCGCACGTCCTTCCAGTCCTCGTCGGTCGGGTTCTCGACGATGGCCCAGCCTTGCAGAACGGCTTCTCCTTCTTGTCCAGCACCAGCCGATAGCTCGTCTTCCAGATCGGGTTCTCGACGACGTAGCCGACGCGGACGTTGCGCTTGCCTTCGCCGACGAAGTTGATGCTGACGGCCTTCTTCTGCGTGTCGTGCGACAGCGCCAGCGTCTCCAGCGCCTTGCGGAACTCGCTGTCCATGATCGGATTGAGGAAGCGGACGCGCTGCACGTCGCTCAGCTTCAGCGAGCGCATGCCGTCGGCGCACCACAGGTTCAGCAGCTCGCACTTCGACGGTGTCCTTGCCGACCGGCTGATCTTCTGCTTCTCGATGCCGACGACGGTGCCGGTCAGGGTGCCGGGCTGCGTGGCGTTGGTCTGCTGCAAGCACCACTTCGACCTTCTCGCCGCGCGCCTGGTTGAGGATGGCGCCGAAGGACGGATTGCCGGTCAGGTTGATGGCGAAGGACTTCAGCGTGCGTTCGACGGGGGCGTTGCTGTCGTAGGAGACGGTGGAGATGTGGCCGCCGTCGAGGTCGCGCAGCACCATGGACTTGAGCAGGTCGTTGATGTCCTGCACCGGGAACGACAGATCGACGCGGGCGTTGCCCTCGACGGTGCCTTCGCGCTGGAAGTAGCCGACGCCGCTGGAGAACAGCACCACCTGGCCGATCGGCAGCTGCTGGTCGTCGCCGACGGTGCTCGTCTCGGCCGAGTTGCTCCGCTTTGGCGGCACGACGTCGGTCTGCTTCGGATCGACCTGTGGCCGGCTGAGCCGGCGTCGTCGTGAGCAAGAACAGGGCAGCGGCGGCCGAGACGCCGAGTCCCGCGGCCACGCAGGTAAACACGTCGACGCATGGATTGTTCCCTTCGTGTGAATGAATGGTAAGTGAATCGCCGCTTGCGGCTATCCGCTCTCCAGATCAGCGAGAGGGGCAGGGTGAGAGGTGAGCGACCGGGCTATGGTCCGCCTCTGACCGCTCACCGCCGACCGTTCTCCGCCTGAGTACAGGCGGAGGGGACGAAGACAGTTACTCGGCGGAGAAGTTGGCGAGGAAGTCCTCGAACTCCTTGCGCTGCTCGTGCTCGATGCCTTGCAGCTTCTTGATGTCGGCCTGGTACTTCTCGATCTGCGTCTCCTGCTCGTCGAACTTCTCCAGGTAACGCTTGTAGGCCGCCGCCGTCGCCGGCATCTCCTTCAGGTTGGCCCGCAGCCGCGCCTGGTCGTCGCGTGATGACCTTCAGCTGCCGCTGCAGTCTCGCCGATCTCCTGCTGCGTCTTGGCCAGTCGCCCAGCGCAGCTTCATGGCCTTGTTCAGGCCGTCCTTGACCTTCGGCTGACGTGACCGGCTGGTTGATGAAGAAGCGGATGTTGTTGTCGTCGAGGTTGGTCAGCTGGCACGCTGCTGTTGATGATGCGCTCCTCGGTGACGATCTGCGTTCTCGGTCTTGCCGGCCGGCACCTTGACCTGGAAGCGATAGAAGTCGCTGGCCGTCTCGGCGGGCTTGTCGGTGTCGACCAGCTTGAAGTCGTTGCGGACCGGATGCTCGATCAGGACCAGGCGTTCGGCGTCGTTGCGGTTCTTGATGGTGTAGGTCTTCGTCTCGCGGATCTTGGTGGTCGTGTGGAGGATGCCCTTGACCGCCTTGACCACGGTGAGCCGGCCGTTGTCGCTGTGACGGCACGGGGTTGACCTCGGTGCCGAGGTCGATGGCGTAGGAGAGCAGGCGTTCCTCGTTGGGCTGCAGATCGAGGATGCGGGCATCGCCGGCGTAGTTGGTGCCCTCGAAGACGGTGATCGGGCCCTGCATCAGGTGCAGGCCGGAGGTGTTCTTGAACTTCAGGCCCAGCAGCGGGAACTTGGCCTGGGTGCGTTCGTTGTAGATGCTGACGCGGGTCGCCTCGACGTCCTTGTCGACGATGGGCAGCATGGCCGACTTCTGCCGCGGCAGCGTCACCGGCTTGTCGATCGCGTACTGGAAGAAATCGCCCAGCTTCGCCGCCGTCGCCGCTGCGGGCCACGCCGTGTTGCGCAGGTTCAAGCGTCGCTCATCGAGCGTCGTTCCCGGCGGCTTCACGCCTCGGCTTGCCTTCGCCACTCCTGCTGACGACCCCAGCCGCCGTCCCTGAGCGGAGCCTGCGCCGCGTCGCCTCGTGCCTGGCAGACGGTCCAAGCGCGTCCGGCGATCTTGTTCGCCGCCAGCGGCAGTTCTGTTCGATCAGGCGCCGGTGTAGGTCGACGGCCGGAGCGAGGCGAACAGTTCCGGCTCGACGACGGGCCGCGGCACGTACAGCGGCTGATACAGGTCCATCTGGAAGGAGATGGGCCGGCCGCGAGACCAGGGCCATGCGCACGTCCTTCCAGTCCTCGTCCGTCGGGTTCTCGACGACGGCCCAGCCTTGCAGGACGGCTTCTCCTTCTTGTCCAGCACCAGGCGATAGCTGGTCTTCCAGATCGGGTTCTCGATCACATAGCCGACGCGCACGTTGCGCTTGCCTTCGCCCGCGAAGTTGATGCTGACCGCCTTCTTCTGCGTGTCGTGCGACAGCGCCAGCGTCTCCAGGGCCTTGCGGAACTCGCTGTCCATGATCGGGTTGAGGAAGCGCACGCGCTGCACTTCGGTCAGCTTCAGCGACCGCATGCCGTCGGCGCACCACAGGTTCAGCATCTCGCACCTCGACGGTGTCCTTGCCGACCGCGCTGCTTCTGCTTCTCGATGCCGACGACGGTGCCGGTCAGCGTGCCCGGCTGCGTCGCGTTGGTCTGCTGCAGGACGACCTCGACCTTCTCGCCGCGGGCCTGGTTGAGGATGGCCCGAAGGACGGATTGCCGGTCAGGTTGATGGCGAACGATTTCAGCGTGCGTTCGACGGGAGCGTTGCTGTCGTAGGAGACGGTGGAGATGTGGCCGCCGTCGAGGTCGCGCAGCACCATCGACTTGAGCAGGTCGTTGATGTCCTGCACCGGGAACGACAGGTCGACGCGGGCGTTGCCCTCGACGCTGCCTTCGCGCTGGAAGTAGCCGACGCCGCTGGAGAACAGCACCACCTGGCCGATCGGCAGTTGGGTGGTGGAAGCTGGGGTGCTGTTCTTCTCAGATCCCGGGTCCTCGGACTTGGCCTGTTGGGCGCCCCGGGCAGGTTCGACGCGGGCAGGTGCCGACTTCGGCCACAGGAAACCCAGACGGCGGGCCAACGGCGCCGGCGAACAGGGTGCAAACCAGGGCACGACGCATATCCTTCTCCTTCGCTCAAAGATGGGTGGACGGATCGAGAATCCGCTTGACGATTTCGCTCGATGCACGGTTATCAGATAAGACGAGTGAACCGTGAAAAGGTTTGGCAGAATCGCGCTGCCGCTTGCGGCTTAGCAAAGCCCCTGCTAAGCCGCAAGCGGCGGCGCGGTTCAGTTCTTCCCGCGCCCGCCAGAGTGCTCGGCGATGACGGCCAGCTCCGTGAGCTTGGCGGCCGTGACGCCGATGCGCTCGAAGCACTCGGCGACGATGCTGTTCGACGCCGTCAGCAGGCTGATGAGCAGGTCCATCGGCGTGATGTGCTGGCGGCGATGGTCGGTAGCGCGATTGTGCGCCTCGCGCAGCAGCCGGATCACGTTGTCGGACAGGAACTCGCGGTTCAAGGCGAGGATCGAATCCTCGTCGCCCTCTTCCTGGTGGAACAGTTCCTGAAACTGGCTGAGCAGCTTGGCGAGATCGGCCTGGAGGCGTTCGCCCCAGTTCGTGACACTGGCATCGGGCACCGCGAGCAGACCCATGAAGACGTGCGGGCTGCGGAAACTGTCCCAGCGTGTTTCTTTCGCCAGGCGCATGGCTTCGTGCAAGGCCTGCGTGGCGTCGTCGGTCAGCAAGTCGAGGCGCAAACGACCGCCGGGGAGAAAGATGTCATCCACGGAGTCTTCAGGAGAGGACATGGAGCAAGTCCTTGAGGTTCCGAATGGGAAGCCTTCTTCAGATTATGGTCAAGGTCTTGCTCCAACGCAAGCAAGCAATCGCGCCGGTATGGCAATGGGGCGGTTACTTCTTCAGCAGCAAATGGCATACCTTGCAGCGAACCGTATGACGCCGCAGCATTTTGCCGCATTTTCGGCAGCGTGCGTAGCGCGTCTTGCGAACGGATTTGATAGCGGGTCGTGCTTGCACGGCGACATCCTCCTCGGCAGGCGGGGCATCTGGTGTCAACAATAAGAACACGGACCAGAAGGCCCGCGCCATCGAGTGCAATATAGGCGAGTCGTGCCCAACGGGCAATGTCTCCGCCGCTCGCGGCCTCACGGTAGTGTCCGCCGGGTGGCAAGCGGTTCACGTTCATCCAAAAAGTTTGCGCTTTCTGCTTGATCTTCCGTCGAAAACTCTTCACCATTGACAATCTGCCCTCACCCGCCGTAACGACAACCTGCCGAGAGTGATCCATGAACCGACGTATCCGTCTTCCCGTAGTCCTGATCCTGGCCCTTCTTGCCGCTGCATTTACTCGCCAGTCGCCGGCCGATGAGCCGAAGAAGGCCGACGATACGCCGAAAGCCGTGGAGCAGGGCACGCTCGTCGTCATCGACAGCGCGGGTAAGGAACTGAAGCTGAAGACCTGGAAGTTCACCACTGGCATCCGCCATCTCAGCTGGTTGGCCCCCGCAGCGCCCGCGAAAGCACCTGCCGACAAGGAAAAGGGAGCGAGGCCCGCCCCGAAGGCAAAACTCGCAGGCCCCGAGGCGCTGGTTATGCGCGAGGACAACGGGACGTTGTTCGCCGATGGCGTCCAGACGCTGGTCCCGCTGGACCGCATCCGCGCCATCGACTTCAACGCGGAGAAGGAAACCATGACGGTCCGGGTCGCCACCTCGGCAAAAGCGGAAGACGACGTCACGCTCACCGGGCCCACGGGATATAAGGACATCAACGCACTCAGTATTGACGCCGAAGTGGACAAGGGCAACCTGGGTGTTGCCGAGGTGCATTTCAGCGGCGGAGGGGCAAAAGGCATTCGGGGCGTCCGCTTTCCGCTGCCGAAGTTCCCCGCCGAAGTGAAGGATGGGCGTCTCGCATCCATCACCTACGCGGAAAGAAAGGGAAAAAAACACGTAGCGAACGTCACCGACCTGCACGCGCTGTATCGGACCGAGGAGGGCGAAACGTTGGCGACGACGCTGTTCTTCAAACAAACGATCAAGATCGATCTGGCGAAGATCAAGAAGATCGCTCCCAATAAAGAGGACAGCACCAAGACAGCACCGATTTGGCAGATTACGCTGAAGAGCGGCGATGATGAATCGCTGACGCTGCTTTTGCGAGTGGAACTCGAAGGGAAGCCCGCTCAACTCGAAGGATTTCTCTGCCGGGTGCCCTCGGGCTACAAGCAGTTTCCCGTCGATAATGCCGAACTCTTGCAGGAAGTCGAGTTCGACGTGAAGAAGGACGAAGGGCGCACCGAAGAAGCCGGACGCGGACAAGTGAGACCTCGATCGGACGATGGAATTGCCTGCACGGCTCAAAGGCGGGTAACACCCTGGTAGGACGGATTTGCACTCCGTCCGCCATCGCCTGGACGGATTGCAAATCCGTCTTACTAGGGTGTTCTCCCTCCGTTGCCCCTTTTGTCCCAGGCCAGATTGCCTACACGAGTACCGATCCACGCAGATCACCTGTCTTGACGCCGTTTACCCAGTTTGTTAACGAGGAACAACGCACGAAGGTTCCGTCCGCGCCGGGGATGCGAGACACGAGGGGAGATCGTCATGCCACGGACCGGCGAGCTGCGCTACTACGAAAAAATCGGCAACGAAGGTCGGCGTCACTCGATCGATAAGCCCTTCTCCGATGCGGATTGTGGCCGCTACTTGATGCGCGTCGGAGCGTTGATGGCGCTGTTGCCTCCGCCCCCCGGTCGTGTTCTCGACTGCGGCTGCGGGACCGGTTGGCTCTCTTACCTCCTCCAGAAACGCGGCTACGAGGTGGTCGGCACCGACGTCTCGCCCGACGCGATTGATCTGGCGGAGCACAACCGGATGTTTTTTGACGGTGGCGTTCCGGACTTCCTCGTCGCGGACTATGAGCGTTTACCGTTCCAATCCGAATTCGACGCCGTGGTCTTCTTCGACTCGCTGCATCATGCACTCGACGAACAGGCGGCGACTCCGCGGTGCTTTTCGAGCACTGAAACCGGGTGGGGTGTGTATTACTTTGGAGCCGGGGTCCGGCCACAACAAGAAATCGCAGGCCATCGCGGCTGAACATGACGTGACCGAAAAGGACATGCCGCCGAAGTACATTCGCCGGCTCGGCCAGGCAATCGGGTTTGTCCGGTGCGCGTTCTACCCCGCTCCGGATAATCTCGGAACCTTACTGTACGCGCCCCACCGCATTGCCAAGCACTGGAAACGCCGCCTGCTCTCAATCTGGCCGATGCGCTGATCCAGTCGCCTTCTTTGAGATGCTCATATACAAGCGTTACGCCGGTATTGGCATCCTGCACAAGCCGGCCCGCTGATGGAATTGCAACGGATTACCGAGGCGTCTGCTGCGCCAGCCGGACGCCGATGGTGGTGACCTGGTACTTCGCCAACATGTTCGCCTTTTCCCAGTTCGGCATACGCTTCGGATGCGCAGGAATTCGAGGAACCGCCGGGTTACTTCCCCGAAGTGTGCCTCGTGGCCGACGCGGTATCGGTCGGGAATCGTCACCAGCGCCTCGCCGCCACGGTCTTCGACAGCCACTCCCGGATACACCGTCTGGCTCCGATCGACCCAGTGCCGTAACGCCGCCCTCACGCCTGGTTGATCCGCCGTGCGGTTGGCGATGACGAACAGCTCCGGGCGGTAGTTCTGTTCCTGCCGCTGTCGGACCTCGATGCGCGATCGGCTGCCGCGAAAGACGGCAAAATGAGTGTCTCCTCCGCCGGCTGCCGCCTCATAATCCCAGAGCACGTCCAGCTTGACGTAAACGCCGCACACCGTGTAGGTCGCTTGCGTGTTGCAGAAGTACGGCAGCCGACCGCCGTCGAGTTGCGGCCGCAGGAAGTCGGAGAACTCTGCCTCGCCGGTAACGCGCTGGAATTCGGCAAGACTCAGCACCGTCGGCCAGCGCTTCGCCGACAGGACGCGAACCTGTTCTTCTGCGATACCCTGTTCGCGGAAGAGCATCCACGGCACGAGATCGACGAGATGCGTTCCAACGTCGCTCAGCCCCTCGCCTTGCTGTCCCACGTCGAAAAACCAGGCCGGGCGACGTAACGGCGCCCCCGCCGCCGTTTTCATCAGATAATGCACGCTTTCCATGCTAACGCCCGGTTCCTCCGCAGTGCCGGGCAGCGCTTCGCCGAACGTCTCCGCGTCGTTGACGAGTTCACGCTGGAGTATCGAGGTGATCTCGAAGCGCTCGGTCATGATGTCGTAAGCGCCGAGTCCCCTGGCCTCGGCGGTGTCGAGAGCGGTCTTCAGTTTCGGCAGGTCGGCGGCGTCGATGACCCACGGCTTATCGGCGAGGACGTTGAACCCGGCCTCGACGGCAGCGAGAATGCGATCGATCTTACCCCGATTGCGGCCCGACAGGACGACAACATTGCCAGCGCTATCGTTCAGCATTCGAGCGAGGGATTCCGGCCCGGCGTTGACTTCGAGCTGCCAAGTCGTCGGATTGTCCTTGCGCGCGTTGAAGCCGGCGATACGGCCGAGATGAGCGAACAGATCGGAGCCAAGTGGGGCGTACACTTGAACGGTCGGGGCGACGCCGGGATACATCTCCTTCTGCACCAGCGCGGCGTGAAAGTGGCCGGGGTCCAGCGTGACGAAGCGGACGGCGGACGTGTCAGTTTTTGTTTCTCGTGCATCGACACCGGTTCCGAACACTTCAGCAATTGTGTCGATGGGTAGGAACAGATGAAGATCGCTGTCCAGTATCGCCTCGAATCGGTACTTGGTGTAGAACGCTTTTGCTTCTTCATCGATGGCCGAAAGATCGACCCCGCAAATCCCAACTTCTTCGGCCACCTTCTGGCATCGTCGCAGTGCATGGATGAGCAAGGTCCTTCCCAACCCTTGGCCTTTTACGGATTGATCGACTGCCAAGCGACCAAAGTGAATGACCGGGAGAGGATGTTTCGGGAGACGCTTCGTGAACGCAGGTGGAAGAACATCGAGGGGGAGAGACCCAGCTGCCAATGTGTAATAGCCGCACACGTGTCTTTCACCGGGCCGGACGGCAATGCAAGTGCGGCGGAGATGGCGCTTTTCGTACTGACTCACACGTAAGCGAATGAAGTAGTTCAACAAGGCTTTGCCGCAATCGAATACCCCACGCTCGTGGGAGCGATTCAGGCGCTCGATCTGCCATTTCATTCGTACTCCTTCTTGAACTTCTCAATCGCCTTCCGCAGAGCATCATTCGCCTTTGGCGGGTTCAAAATCAGGTTGGCAATGAATTCTTGATCCCGCGGAGAAAGCGGCCGCATGCGTTCCTCTTCAAACTCGTATTCTTCCTCCGGGACGGTCTCTGCCTTGCGGACGCGCACTTCCGATTCGCTAACTTGCTGGACAACGACCGTGGCGTTGGCGAAGCACTTCGGCAGGCAGATGCGCCCCTCCGCGTCGGCGTTGCAGGTAACGGTTGTCATGGTTCCCTCGGCTGGCTGTGATTGGTCCGGCTCTCCCCATTCTAACGGGAGCCGTGAGCCGGTAAAGTCCGAGAACTCCCCGATACACGCCAGTCACCACTCACGCCAGCAACTTCGCCACCACTTCGCCATGCACGTCGGTCAGACGGAAGTCGCGGCCCTGGAACTTGAAGGTCAGTTTCGTGTGATCCAGACCGAGCAGATGCAGCACTGTCGCTTGCAGGTCGTGGACGTGAACGCGGTCCTCGACCGCGGCGTAGCCCAGCTCGTCCGTCGCGCCGAGGTTCAGCCCCGGCTTGACGCCGCCGCCCGCCAGCCACATCGTGGACGACTCGATGTGATGATTGCGACCCATCGTGCCGCGGTTCTCGCCCATCGGCGTTCGTCCGAATTCGCCGCCCCACATCACCAGCGTGTCGTCGAGCAGGCCGCGCGCTTTGAGGTCCGTCACCAGGGCGGCGCTCGCCCGGTCCACATCCTTGCAGACCAAGTTCAGCGAATCGTCGAGGTTCGCCCCACCGCCGCCGTGATGGTCCCAGTCGGTGTGATACAGCTGCACGAACCGGACGCCGCGCTCCACCAGCCGTCGAGCCAGCAAGCAGTTGTTGGCGAACGACGCCCGGCCCGGAACAGCCCCGTACAGTTCCAGCGTATTCTTGTCCTCTTTGGACAGGTCGATCAGCTCCGGCGCGCTCGACTGCATCCGATACGCCATCTCGTAAGAGGCGATACGTGTCGCAATCTCCGGGTCACCCGTCTCGGCCAGGCGCTCGGCGTTCAGTTCCTTGACGGCGTCGAGAACGTCGCGCTGACGGTCCGGCGTGACGCCCTTGGGGCTGGTCAGGTTCAGGATCGGCTCGCCGGTGTTGCGGAACGGCACGCCCTGGAAAGTCGTCGGTAGGAACCCGCTGCCGTAGAGAGGGGCCCCGCCGCGCGGCCCGCGCGGGCCGGATTGCAGCACGACGAAGCCCGGCAGGTCTTTCGATTCGCTGCCGATGCCGTAAGTGACCCACGCCCCCATGCTCGGCCGGCCGAACTGCGGCGAACCGGTGTTCATGAACAACTTCGCCGGTGCGTGGTTGAAGACGTTCGTCGCCAGGGAGCGGACGATGGCGATGTCGTCCACGATGCCGGCCGTGTGCGGCAGGCACTCGGAGACATACGATCCGGCTTTCCCGTGGCGCGCGAACTTCCGGCGTGTGCCGAGCATCTTCGGCCGTTCCTTCGCGGCGAAGCTGTCCATGAAGGCGAAGCGCTTGCCCTTGACGAACTCCTCCGGGATCGGTTGGCCGTTGTGTTCGACCAGCTTCGGTTTGTAGTCGAAGAGTTCGAGTTGACTCGGACCGCCGGCCATGAAGAGGTAGATGACGTTCTTGGCCCGCGGCGTGAAGAGCGGTCGCTTCGGAGCCATCGGATTGACGGCCGGCGCCGCTGCTTGCCCTTCGCGCAGCAGCGAGGTCAACGCTACGGAGCCGAGGCCGACGGCGCAGTCGCGGAAGAAGTGGCGACGGGTCTGATGCAGGAGGTTCATGGAATGCTGATCCTGTCTTCTTAGAGGTTGGTTGTATCAGACCTCAGAACTCGCTAGACCTGCTGCGTGTGCGGTTCCAATAAACGCGGGTGGCAAGGGAGTCGAAGTCGGCGTGAGAATGTCGTTCAGGATCTCGCCGGCGTATTTTCCCTCGACCCTCGCCATCTCGGAGATAACATCGACGACGAAGCGGACATCAGTCTGCGCCATCCTCTGGCGTTGGGATGCGAAGCAGGCTCCCCGGGTCACCAGGGATCTCAAAAGACAGGAAGCCGCGCAGCGTCTGCGAAAGTGGTCGCCAGCCGCGTTTCATCAGGTAGTTCTGAAAATCCGCGACGCGAACTTGAGCCACGCGCAGGTCAATCCACGGATTGCGGAATTTCATGAAGTTGGTCCTCCTGCGTCGCGCCGCATGAGCAGTCGGGATGACTTCTTTCGTGTTATTGTTGATTGACGCAGTTGCTGCAGACACCCCGGTTGTTCTGCCCATTGTAACCTTGGGTCGCGATCCCCCTGAAGCAGGAAATGCTCCAACGCTTGGATTCCCTGCTTTCGCGAGACAGTCCATGACGAATGAATTTCGTCGATCTGTCCGTTATTCAGACGAAACCGGATTAGAGCCGGCGGTATAGATACATGATTCCGTCCCATCCCAGCAACTGTGGTTCCCTTAATCATAGATGCCTCCATTGTTACCCCGAAAGTTTTTTGCGCCGAACGACGATCATTCCCTCGTAATGAACTCATCCAAATTCAGCAGCGCCGCGCCACCATCGTCCACGCCGCCGCTTCGATCCCATCGGCTCCCTTCGGCAGCTCGGCCGGCGCGAGTGCCTTCGCATCCTGCGGCGCGGCTCAGCGTTTTCGCGCTGCCGAACCAGTAGGCGTGTCAGCGTCCGCCGTTCGCGCACCGACGGCTCGCGCGACAGGCAAAGGCGGAAGACGTAGCCCAGCCGCGATTCGTCACCCGCGGGCGCTTCCGTCAGCGCCCGGCTCGCCAATCCCTGCGCAAATTCGAGATACGCCGCGTCGTTCAGCAGCGTCAGCGCCTGCAACGGCGTGTTGGAGCGATTGCGGCGCGTGCAGGTGGTGCCGGCGTCCGGGGCGTCGAAGACGATCAGGCCGGGGTGCGGCGCCGAACGCTGGAACCAGGTGTACATTCCGCGGCGAAAACGCTCGGGGCCGGTGCTCGTCTTCCATTCGCGCGGCACCTGCGTCAGAACGTAGACCCCCAACGGCTGCGGCGGATAAACGCTCGGTCCGCCGATCACCGGAGACAGCAGGCCGCTGGCGCTCAGGGCCACGTCGCGCACCAACTCGGCCTCCAGGCGCAGCCGATTCTGTCGGGCCAGCAGCCGATTGCGCGGATCGAGCGTCGCCAAATCCGGCCGGTTCCGCGATGACTGGCGATAGGTCGCCGACGTCACGATCAGCCGGTGCATCGCCTTCATGCTCCACCCGCGGGCCACGAACTCCGACGCGAGCCAGTCGAGCAGCTCGGGGTGTGACGGAGCGGTCCCCTGGGTGCCGAAGTCGTTGTCCGTCTCGACGATGCCGGCGCCGAAATAGACCTGCCAGAAGCGATTCATCGCCACACGGGCCGTCAGCGGGTTCCGCGGATCGACGAGCCAGCGCGCCAAATCGAGACGATTCGGCGAGCCGGGAGCGTTAGCGACCGGAGCCAGCGGCGGCAGCACGGCCGGGACATTCGGCTTGACGATGGCCCCCTTGCGCAGGAAGTCGCCGCCGAGCATGACGTTCGTCACCCGCGGCGTCTTGCGCTCCGGCACGACCATCGTCGTCGGGATCGCCGGCATCTTCGCTTTCAGCTCGTTGATCTGCTTCTCCAGCGAAGTGCGCGTCGTCATCGCCGAGACGTGGGCGGCCATCAGGTAGTTCTGGCCGAGACCCGAGGCCGCCGACCGCGTACCGCACGCGAGTCGATGTTGCGGTAGGCCGTCAGCACTTCCTGCTCCTGCTTGGCATTGCGGCCGTTCGGCGCGATGGCGAGGATGTCGCGCGATGCGCTTCGGCAGCTTCGCCTTGTCCGCCGCGGTCAGGCTGATCTCCCACTTCTCCAGCTTCTGCGGCGTCACGTCCTCCAGCGCTTTCATGCGCTTTTCCAGAGCGGCGATCTGAGCCGCAATCTCCTTGCGTTTCGTCAGCGCCTCGGGCGTCGGCAGTTCCAGGTTCGGCTCATCGACGGAGTTGAAGAAGGCGAAGAACTGGTAGTATTCGCGCTGCGAGATCGGGTCGAACTTGTGATCGTGGCACTGGCAGCAGCCGACGGTCAGGCCGAGCCAGACGGAGCCGGTCGTGTTGACGCGGTCCACGATCGACTCGACGCGGAACTGCTCCACATCGATGCCGCCTTCCTGGTTGATCTGCGTGTTGCGGTGGAAGCCCGTGGCGACGCGCTGCTGCAACGTCGCATTCGGCAGCAGGTCGCCGGCCAGCTGTTCGATCGTGAACTGGTCGAACGGCAGATCGCGGTTGACGGCGTTGATGACCCAGTCGCGGTACGGCCAGATGGTCCGCGGCGCGTCGATGCTGTAGCCGTTGGAGTCGGCGTAGCGCGCATTGTCGAGCCAGTGCCGGCCCCAGCGTTCGCCATAGTGCGGCGACGCCAGCAGGCGATCCACGAGCCGTTCGTACCAATCCGGCGATTGATCGTTTCGCGCGCGTCTCCACTTCATCCAGCGACGGCGGCAGGCCAAGCAGATCGAGCGACAGCCGGCGAATCAGCGTGATGCGATCCGCTTCCGGCGACGGCGCGACGCCCTCTTTCTCCAGCCGGGCGAGGATGTAGCGGTCGATGTCGTTGCGCACCCAGGCCGTGTTCTTCACCGCCGGTGGAGGCGAGCATCTGATCGGCTGAAACGCCCAATGTTTGCTGCCGACGTTCGACCGGGCGATGATCTCATCCTTCGGTACGACAGCACCGGCGTCGATCCAGGCACGGAGAATGGCGACGTCAGCGGCACCGAGCCGCGCCCCTTTCTGCGGCATGGCGACGACGCCCTTGGCGCCGGTGACGGCCTTGATGAGCAGGCTGTCCGCGCTGTTGCCGGGCAGGACGGCCGGACCGTGGTTGCCGCCTTCGCGGACGCTGGCGGCACTGTCGAGGCGCAAGCTGTTGCGCTGCATCTCCGGCCCATGGCAGCCGACGCAGTGCTTCGTGAGGATCGGTTTGATCTGACGGTTGTAATCCACTGGTTCGGCCGCAACCGTTAGTCCCGGAAGCAGGGCGGCGATGCAGGCGGGAAGGATGGCTCTCATAGGTGCGCTCGGGAAGGTGGGCGAGGTAGCCTGGTGGGTCGGTCGGGGTGGGCGGAGGCTTACCCTCTACCATACCCGAAGATGGCCCCGCAGCAAGGAAAAAGACCGAACGCTGCACATCCTTTTTCCATGAAATGCAGGACCGGCGTCTATCGAAATGAGACTGCAATAGGCGGAGAGGACTCATCGGCCGTCAACTCGCGCTACTTCTGGCCTTTCACGCCTTGCTCCGTAGCCATTTTGCCGAACGTATCGAAAAAGCCGCCGGCGACGTTTGAGAACATCTTCATGGCCTCAAGACTGGGGTCTTTGGCCCGTTCCCGCGCAGCCACTTGCTCGGCGATCGAGATCATCAGCACCTCGTGTCGCCAACGGTTGACCTTGAAGGGTTCTGTTTTCATGGCGACGTCGTCGTACTTCACAACCAGCACATGCTCGCCGGCCGGCAGGCGGATCTTGCCGTCCGCTTCAAACTGCCTCGGCCGTTCGCCGTCGATCAGGACGACCGCTCCGGGGACGTCCACTTCCACCTGGACCGTGCCGGTGTTCAGCTTGAAGTAGAGAAAGACGGCCACCAACAAGCCGGCCAGTGCTGCGGCAGCCGACACCCAGAGCCGCCGCCGCGGTCGTCGGGACGGCACCTCCCCGGCTGGGGGAGCGGTTACGGTCGGTCCACTCGCCGAGGCTGCTGCGTGCAGACAACTGTCCAGTGCGGCGGCGAACGCGGTCATGGAGACGTGCCGCTCTTCCGGTTTCTTGGCCAGCACTTCAGACACGCCGCGTCCAGCACCGGGCCGACCTCCGGCCGCAGCGACGATGGCGGCGCCGGGTCGTCCAGCAACACCTGGGGGATCACGACTTCGAGCGTGCCGAGGAAAGGCGGACGCCCGGTGAGCAGTTCGTACAGCACGGAGCCGAGGCTGTATATGTCGCAGGCTGGTGCTGGTTCCCCCTTGCTCGACACTTGCTCCGGAGCCATGTAGGCCGGTGTACCCGAGCAGCGCCCCGGACTGGGTCAGGCGCGCGTCACCTCGTCCGGTACGGCGGGCCAGACCGAAATCCAGGATCACCGGTTCACCGCCCGTCGTGAGCAGGACGTTGGACGGTTTCAAGTCCCGGTGGATGACGCCATGCTGGTGCGTTTCCTCGAGGGCCGCGGCCAGAGTACGCGTCAGGCGAACGGCTCGGTCTATTGGCAGCGGTCCCTCGCGCACGACCTCCGCCAACGACCGGCCTTCGAGGTACGCCATCGTCAGGTAGGGAATGCCGGCGATCTCGCCCACGTCGTAGACCGGGCAGAAGTTGGCGTGATGCAGGACGGCCGCGGCGCCGCGCCTCGCGGTAGAAGCGCTCGATCACCTCCGGTCCGTCGTCCGCACTGAAGTGCGGCACCTTCAGGGCCACCGGGCGGTCGAACTGTGCGTCATGGGCCAGGTAGACGGTTCCCATCCCGCCCTGGCCGAGCTTGCGGATGATCCGGTATCGGCCGAACTGCTCGGGCAGACTCCCGGCCGACTGTATGGGCTGACTGGGTCCAGATGGGCTTGTGACCAGGGGCGGCGGCGGCGTGGCTTGCCGCTGTTGCTCCGCCGCCAGGCTTGTGGTCTCACGGGCCAGGTTCAGCAGCCGGCGCAGCTCGTCGATCCGGCCCGGGAAGCGCTGGGCGAAGTCGGCAAGATCGGGTGTTTCACCGAGTCGTTGTCGAGCCTCGTACTCGGCCTGGATCAGGTCGGCCGGCACCGTGTAGGGAGTCCCCAGCCGGGTGTGTGCTTCCAGATAACTTTCGAGCGACAGTCGCCGGCCCTGCTGCCATTGCCGCCCCAGATCGAGTTTGACCATCTCAACCAGGGCCGGGAAATGCAACGCGGCGGGCAGGGCCGACAACTCCTGCACCCGCTCCGCCAGCGCCTCGCAGTGCCACGACCGATCGAATTCCGCCAGCCACGTATCCAGCACTTGCCGATCCGACTCGGACAGGGCCAAGGCACTCGGATTGGTTGCGGGCATCGGTCGGTCCTCCTGAAGACCGCGGTGACAGGATCGTGTGGCGCCGCCGGAAGGCGCGATGGTCTGGTGAAGCGATTGTCGCACAACGCCGGTTCACGTCAAGGGCGCGGAACGGCGTTGGGGGCGCTGTCGGGTATGGCATGGTTCAATGGCGGGTCACACGGTGGTAGGACGGATTTGCAATCCGTCCGGGCCAGTGCGGGCTGATTGCAAATCCGTCCTACCACCGTGTGACCCCTCCGGTGTTCCGTTTGAACCAGGCCTCGGGTATGCTGGCGTTCGAGATGGATCCCCAGGAGCGGCGTGAATTTGGGGACATCGTCGAGGAATGCAAACGAGCGGGTGAACGCGGATCCGGCAACAATGGAGACTTTACTTACGGCGAGTTGCGGGAAAAGGTTACTGAATTCCGAGGACAGAAGTGATAATTACCAAATTCATGCTTAAACTTCGACCGGCCCGCCTGCAATCCACGGATGACCTTCCCGACTTGCGGGCCTATCTGGCTCAGCTGGTGGGCGAGCCGTTTCGTTTTGCTCGGTTTTCCTATGGACACGAACTGACTCTTCACTTCGGGGACCTCAGGCCAGCCCGGTCTCCGAAGCTGAAGAAGCAGCATTACGGCGCCTACATCTTGGGCCTTCGAGGCTCGCCCTGGCTCCTTAAGTCTGTTTCCGAATCCGTGCTCGTGGCGGCAGGAATGCTAGCACCAAACGGTAAACCGGGGCGTTCGTGTCAACTTTGAGAAGCGACACTAACCCGACGCGCTAGCCCCATATTCCGCAACCCTGTCGCCGAGGCTCATCCAAGGCCCTCGGCCTTGCACGCACCGCTTCCGCGGTTTCACGCAGCGCCATTGTAGGCAACCGAGACAAGGGCTACGGGGCATTGACCAGGCGCGTAAGATAAAAAAAGCACCCCAAGGGTGGCAGCATGGAGCCGTGAAAACAAGGGTGCGGAATATGGGGCTAGCGAGGGGTTTGGGAGCTCCCTCGCTGGCGCGTCGGGCTAAGTGTGAGCCGCAGGTGTGGACGGCTCAGTCACAAACGGTGCGGTGGTCTGGCCACACCCAGGCCACTTAATCCTACCCATGCGGGGCCGTCCCCGTATGGAAGCTCTTGCTCGAATCTCCCATCTGGGAGGCTATGCAGCCAGCATCGGCCGGCAACGGACGGTGACGGAGGGGCCAGGCAAGAGTAGCTCGGGAGGGGTCACGTTTCGGCCGGGTCGGTAGGCCACGCTCCTTAGCCTGCCGAAGCCTTGCGGAAGAAGAACTACCTTCTTCCCCTCGCAGCACGTGCGACGGTTCGTTGCTGCGAACCGACTTGGTGGCTGGTGATCTCGCCTGGGCAAAACGGCTGACCACACTGACCGGTGAAAGTCCCACGCCGCCCCGGCACAGGCCGGGTAAGCCGGACCCATAAGCACTGCGAAACGGTCCGGTCACGCGGCGGTGCGAACGTCTCCCCCCAACGAGACGCCGCTTCAGGGATGGCAGCATCTCCGGAGTAGCCCGCCCAGGGGTGAAAGGAGGTTCCGTGTTCGCGGAGGAACACGCGGACAGAACCATGAGGACAGTTAGCCCCCACGGGACGGCACGATGGCCGCTCGGCCCTCTTCCGAAACCCGCGGGGCTACGCTAAGAAACATCCTCCACGGGCCTGTTCGCCGAACGCCTCCAGGGTTTCTGTCTCATGGGGTTCCATTGGAAAGGGCCCATCGTGGCCAAGATCAAGCACCACTCGTTGACGGGAAGGATCACCCTGCCTCTGATGCACCGCGCCTTCCGCAACGTCCGGAGGAATCGCGGGGCTGCGGGAATTGACAAGGAGAGCATCGTGGCCTTCGAGGTCAACCTCGAAGACAACCTGCTCGCCCTGATGCGGCGCTTGAAGGATGGGTCTTACCAACCCCTCCCCCTGCGACGTGTCCATATTCCCAAGGGACAGGGCCAGACACGCCCTCTGGGGATCCCCGCCGTCCGCGACCGGGTGGCCCAGGAGGTGGTTCGCCTCCTCCTGAGCCCGCTCTTCGAGCGGCTGTTTCACGATGATTCGTATGGGTTCAGGCCCGGCCGCAACTGCCATAAGGCCCTGCGCCAAGTCCTGGAACTCCATCAGCAAGGGTACACCGCATGTGCTCGACGCTGACATCAAGGGGTTCTTCGACAATTTGCCGCAGCAGGTCATCATGGCCGGCGTGGCTGCGGAAGTGGCCGACGGCAACATTCTCGACCTGGTCGAGCGATTTCTCAAGGCCGGGGTGATGGAGGAGGGCCTGTTCCAACCGACCACGGGCGGCACGCCCCAGGGAGGGGTCATATCCCCCTTGCTGGCCAACATCGCTCTCAACAGCCTCGACTGGCAGCTCCACGACGCCGGCTACCGCTTCGTGCGCTATGCCGACGACTTCGTGGTCCTCTGCCGGACCGCGGTTCAGGTCCAAGAGGCACACGACCTGGTGCAACGTCATCTGACCTCCCTCGGGCTCACCTTGAGTGCCGAAAAGACCAAGACGACCCAGTTCCGGGAAGGCTTCGCCTTCCTGGGCTTCGCCATCTCGGCCTGGAGTGTCACGATGCGTCCCAAGTCGGTGGAGAAATTCAAGGCCAAGGTTCGCGAATTGACGCCCCGGCACCACAACCTGGACGCAACGGTCATCAAGAAACTGAACTCGGTCATTCGGGGCACGGCGAATTATTTCGCCACCTCGTTTTCCCACGTCGGCGACCTCTTTCGCGGCTTGGACCGCTGGATGCGCATGCGTCTCCGGTGTATGAAGTACCAGCGTAAAAGTCGCGCCGACAACGGGCGGTTTCGGCTGGTCTATTTCCGTCGCTTGGGTCTTTGTTCCTTGTCCGAGCTGCGGCCTGCTCCGTTGTAGGAGACCGTGCATCCTCCCCGCAAGGGGCAAGCGTCATGGCGTCGCCCGGTGCCCGAAAGGGGCACGCCGGTAAATCGGGGGAATTAACCCTCGTGCGACAACGGGGAGGGAGGGGAATGGCCCCCTCCCTTACCCACTTGTCGCATCGCATTCTTGCCAGAAACGGCCCCAAACACCATTTGCTGCTAATTTGCGACTGACCGCTCACCGCGCCACGATCCAAGGTTATGATTCTTCCTCGGTCCCAGCCGAGGAGGCATCACCTCATGTCGTCCCACACCGCAACGCTCCCGTCTCGCCAGGATTCGCTCTCTTCCCTCCCACTTTGCACTCCCCTCAACCTACACGCCTCCGTTAGTCTGCGGGATGATTGTCGTTCCCGAGACGTTATCTCGAGGTGTGTCATGTGCGATCATCGGATCCGTTCGCGCTCCGCTGTCAATCGGCTCCTGCTCGTCCTGCTGTGTGGCATCCTCTGGAGTTCGTTCAGTAATTTCGACCGTGCCGCCATCGCCCGCCCTGGAGCGGAACCGGTTGGAGGGCGACCTACCGGTATCGAGGAGGTCGAAACTCAGTTCTTCCGGTACATTTCTACCGGCAAACATAACGGCGTCCCCGTGAAGGTGAGTCCGGGCGAGCCGTCGTGACCATTCCCGGACGTCCGTTTCGGTAATCGAACTCGTTCGCCGGAATCGCGGTGCGCCGTTCGTCGGCTCCGCGGTGTCACTCCGCCGTGATCGAAAAGGCGAGCTTTTTTCCGCGTCGTTGGTATGATCCCAGAAGGGCGGTCAGGTCTGCGGGAGTACACACATGGAGCCAAACAACTCGGAGCAATACCTCAGCCGGATCAACACGCTTTGGACCGTCGTCAACCAGGCTCATCGTGACGGCGCCGAGGTGTCGGCGGCCCAGCGGCAACTTCTGGAGCGCTACGGTGGAGCGGCCCGTCGCTATCTGCTGGCCGCCACGCGTAATGCGGATGCCGCCGACGAACTGTTTCAGGATTTCGCCGTCCGCTTCCTGCGCGGCGGCCTGCGCGGAGCCGCTCCGGACCGCGGCCGTTTTCGCGATTTCCTCAAGGGCGTCCTCATCCACATGGCCGCGGACTACCACAAGAAGGGCCGAAAACAACCACTCGCGCTGGCCCCGGACCATCCCGAACCCGCGGCCGTCGTGACTTCCGAGCAGGACGAGGCGTTCCGTGTTAGCTGGCGGGATGAGCTGCTGGCGCGATCGTGGGCGGCCTTGCAGCAGGAGGAGACAGCGTCCGGCAAGCCGTTTTTCACCGTGCTGCGCTTCCGGGCCGACCATCCCGACGCCTCGTCCCAGCAGATGGCCGCCGACCTGAGCCGGCAACTGGGCAAGACAATCACCGCGCCGGGAGTTCGGCAAACCTTGCACCGCGACACGAGAGCACTTCGCCGACCTGCTGCTGGACGAGATCGCTCAGGCCATCGATCGACCGACGCCGGAAACCATCGAGGACGAACTGGTCGAACTGGGTCTCCTGGCACACTGCCGCCCGGCCCTCGACCGCCGCCGCGACCCGGACGGTCCGACAAAGTGACGAGATAACAGAAGAACATTCGAGCGACCTGCGCAGCTTTGGTAACTTCTCAATAACCCGATAAAAAGGCGCAGCTGATCGCCGTCTCGGGTCCGCGAAGAGGAGGAGGATCGGACCTCGCTGATCGCCCTCTCCCCATTACGCTATCGAGAGGAAATGTATATACTAAGCAAAGATACTCAATAGGTGGAGATAATAAGCGAGGAAAACGGGATCCGCGTGGTGATGTTGAAGGGATGTCGGTGTCGGTTTGGGTACGAGTGGTTGCCGCGAGATCCGAGCCGAACTGGGACAGAGCCAAGCTGTTTGAGAGAAACAACAAAGGGCAAATATTGAGTTATAGATCAACCAGGAGAGAGCGTAATGCCAGTGCTCTATCACGGGACAAGCAGGGCTTTTGCAATAACCATGGCGGGCACACCCGCTCTCGGAGGGAATGACAATGTAATAATCGGCCGAGGGGAATTTGGTCGAGGGTTTTACACTCAGACATCCTCTGGCAATGCCTACCGGCGTGGCCAGTCCCTTTACGGCAACAACCTTAGTGCGATGCTGGTGCTAGACATCGACGACCCGGCATATCACGCATTGAACGTGTTGCGTCTCACGCTAAACATGGCTCAAACGCTGAATGCCCAGCTTCGGAATAACAACACTCAAGGAACACATACCACAAATCATGATGCCATCGTTGGGCCGCTGGTAGGGCAGCCGAGAATTGAGCAAGAAAAGTTTCAATCTGCCAACGCGCAGGCACTCCTCAATGGAAATCTTACTCAACGAATAGTAATATGAGTCCAAAGGAATAACATGCCATTCGTACACAGTCTAGTAAGATCGCCGAATGCCAAGAAAAGAGGATGGTGCGCGCCATTGGAACTTGGCGAAGCAGCGCCTCACTATGTGAGCTTCGTGGTTCCCGTAAATGAAGAAAAGCAATTCTTCGCCACTTACTCGTGTGAAGTTGTCAAGGTTCGCGACCGCGACAAGCTAATAACGCCTTACGAGATGGCTCTCAAAGGGAGAGACGCCTTCTTATTAAGCATTGGTGAAAGGCAATACTGGTTCATCGTCCGGCCGACTTGGAAATCGACCGTTCATCTTCCCTATATCGGAAAGTTGAAACATCCCGACTTTCAATTTCTTTTCACGGAAATAGAACCGGAGGATCCCGACAAATTGGACAACCTGTTTTCCACGGATCAGACGTTCATCATGGGTTGCGATCCATACTCACACTATGAAGGAATCAAGGAGCGGGAAATCGACGCCGGAGAGTAACATGATCTATCAGATCGTTTCCGTATATTTGCCGCCTTAGGCTTTCACTGTCGTTGGCGTCATACATGCTTTAAGAGCAAAGCTACCTGACGCCGTTCTGTTCTGTCCTCGTGAGGTGCCGTGCCATGCCGGAGCCGACGCTCCCCCTGGAAACCGATCCGCCGGAGCCGACCGACGACCCGGAGGGGAAGCCTAGGAGTTCGGCCGCGAAGCCTGGCTCCTCGATCGATACCGAAAGTCCGACCGGCAGCGCTCTGCCTTTTCGGTCGCTCCTCAGTGCGTTCCCCGAAACCAGGCAGCTTCCTGACGGCCCCGTCGAAACGCCGCCGCCGCCGCCCGCCGAGCGTCTCGGCGACTTCGAGTTGATCCGCATCCTGGGATCCGGCTCCTTCGGCCGGGTGTACCTCGCGCGGCAGCTGTCGCTGGGCCGGCTGGTTGCCCTCAAGGTGTCGAACGAAGTGGTTTACGGAGCCGCCAGCGGCGAGGCCCGCACGTTGGCCCGTCTGGAACACTCCAATATCGTCCAGGTCTTCTCCGAGTCGTTCGACGCTGAACGCGGTCAGCTCCTGTTGTGTATCCAGTATGTCCCCGGGGCGACGCTCGACACGGTCCGCCGCGCGCTCTCCAAGCGCGGTCGGGAGACCTGGAACGGCAGGACGATCCTCAACATTCTCGACGCAGCCAACAGCGACCCGGTGTCGCTCGACCCGGCCGCGCTGCGCGAGCGCGAGTTCCTGGCCGGCTGCTCGTTCGACGAGGCGGTGTGCTGGATTGGCGCCGCGCCTCGCGGAGGCGCTGGCCCATGCGCACAACCTGGGGGTCCTCCATCGCGACGTGAAGCCGGCCAATGTCCTGCTCAATCGCTACGGACGGCCGCTCCTTGCCGACTTCAACGTGTCCTTCACCGCGCACTCCGGCGGCGGTGGATCGTCACTCGGCGGGACGCTCGAATACATGGCCCCGGAGCATCTCGCCGCCTTCACCGGCACCGTCCCGGTGAGCGCGGTGGACGAACGTGCCGATCTCTATTCCCTCGGCCTGGTTCTGTTCGAATTGCTGGCGGGTCGATCGGCGTTACCCAAGCCGCGGCCCGGTCCAATGGAAGAGCTGGTGCGCGCGGTGGCGGAGTTTCGGCGCGGGGACCGCCGGAGTTCCCCGCGGAATTAACCGTGCCGCCAGCGCTGGCGGCCGTGGTGCGCCGCTGCCTGGAACCGGACCCCAAGAAGCGTTTCCAAAGTGCGGCCGACTTGGCCAGTGCCCTGGACGGCTGCCGCGAGCTGCGCCACGTCGAAAAAGCGTTGCCGCCGGCCGGACCGTTGACACGGGCGAGCGCCCGTGCGCCGCTGCTGATGGGCTGTATCCTCGCGCTGTTGCCGCATTTGCTGGGCAGTGTCGTGAACGTCACCTACAACGCGGTGCGCATCGTCGGCCACCTGACTCATCACCAGGAGAAGGTCTTTTTTCGCTCCGTGCTGGGCTACAACGCCGTCGTCTATCCGATCTGCCTGGCGCTGATGCTCGTCATCGTGATGCGTGTCCGGCGCGCGCGCCGGCGCTGGCGCGGCAGGGCTTTGCCGATGCGCGCGAGGAGGCGGCCGCACGCCGTGCCGTCTTGCGTGTGCCGCTCTGGGTTGTGCTGTTATCGTGCATCGGTTGGTTGCCCGGCAGCGTGCTTTTTCCACTCATGATCCATTGGTTCGCCGCCTCCGTCAGCCCCGACGTCTATGTTCATTTCCTGGTCTCCTTCACGATCTCGGGGCTGATCGCCCTGACGTATTCGTTTCTGGCGATCCAGTACGTGGCGTTGCGCGTGCTGTATCCCTCCCTCTGGTCGAACGCCCATGACATGCGCTCGGTGGCGCGCTCGGAGCTGCGCGGCCAGGCTCGGCGTTTGGGCTGGGCGCAATCGTTGGCCGTGTTGATCCCCCTGGCGGCGGCCGTGATGATGGTCGGCGTCGGTCCGGAGGAGTTCAGCCGTACAGGTTATCGCACGTTCCGGGTGCTGGTAACGGCACTGATCGCGCTGGGCATGACCGGCCTCGGAGTGGCGATGGCCGTCAGCCGGCTTCTGCACGAGACGCTAACCGCGCTGACCGGAGGTGAACGCGAGGGTTGAAAGAAAAAATGCGCTTTGTTGTCACACTTGCTGTCACGCGCAGAAGAAGAGTGTGGCGAGGGAGAGTCAACCCTCGACATGAACTCGAAACTGCAAGACAGCAAGGGGTTTACGATGAAGCGATTCCTGAGCAACCTGTTCGCGGGGATCAGCAAGTCCGCCAAACGGCCGACCGTCACAAGAACTGTCCGGAGTGCCAACCTGTCCCTGGAATCGTTGGAAGATCGGCTGGCCCTTTCGCACGTCAATCTGATCCAACCGGTGCTGCATCAAGCGGTGCTGAGCTCGCCGATGACGAACGTCGGTCTCATGGACGGCAGCGTGCGGGGCGTCAACACGCTTGGCGAGAATGCGAAAGTCAACACGGGCAACGGCGCGGTCGTTTCCTCGAACAGCTTCCAGTATGGTGCTCCCGGCTAGATACCCGTGAGTGCCGTGAAGGACGGTGTCGTCGATCCCACGACCGAGACCTGGTATCTCGAAAGCTCTCATAATCAACAGGTCGGCGTCACAGGCGATTTCGGCAACACCGGCGGCACAAAGGACGCGGTGTTCATCCTCGCCGCGATGAAGGGCGATTCGGTGACAGGAGACTGGACCGGTAGCGGCGCGGATACGGTTGCCTCCGCTAACATCAGTGCGATGAAGGTCAATTCGGTGACAGGAGACTGGAATGGTACCGGCACGGACACCGTCGGAGTAGCGGCGGTCGCAGCGGTTTCCAACCCCGCCGCGTCTCAATTGGATCCCGGTCGCCGGCGATTGAATCGGCACCGGCAAGACGAGCATCGGCGTAGCGCGAGTCGTACAATGCCCCTATCGGTTCGCCCGCCGCCGAAGGGATTCCGACGATGCCATTCCCCGCTTTCGACCGCTCGCGTCTGCGTATCCGGCCGCTCGCCGAACGGCAGCACGATCTCGACCTGTCGGTTCTGCTGCCGCTCGACGCCCCGCCGCCTGCCCTTGACCACGACGCCTTTCCCGTCCTCGGCCGGCGTCTCGTCGAGGCGAAACGGCAGGGCAGGGCACGCATGATCGTGATGGGCGCCCACGTCCTCCGTGCCGGCGTGCAGCGCTACCTGATCGACCTGATGGAACGCGGCCTGATCGATCACATCGCCATGAACGGCGCCGGGCCGATCCACGATTGGGAGTTCGCCCTGATCGGCGCCAGCACGGAGAGCGTCGCTCGCTACATCCAGACCGGCGAGTTCGGTCTGTGGCACGAAACCGGCCGGATGAACGACGTCATCCGCGCCGGCGCCACCGCGGGTCTCGGCCTCGGCGAAGTGTTGGGCCGCGCCATCCTCGATGGCGTTTTCCCGCATCGAGACGTCAGCGTCCTCGCCGCCGCCGTCCGCCTCGGGGTGCCGTTGACCGTCCATGTCGGCGTCGGCTACGACATCATCCACGAGCATCCGAACTGCGACGGGGCGGCCCTCGGTGCGGCGAGCTATCGAGATTTCCTGATCTTCACGCAAACGGTGACCCGCTTGGAAGGCGGCGTCATGCTGAACTTCGGCTCGGCCGTGATGGGGCCGGAAGTCTATCTCAAGGCGTTGTCGATGGCCCGCAACGTGGCCCACCAGGAGGGACGCGTCATCAAGCACTTCACGACCGGCGTCTTCGACCTGGTCCCGCTGGACGGCGACACGCGCCGCCAAGCACCGAAGACCGATCCGCGCTACTACTATCGGCCGTGGAAGACGATCCTGGTGCGGACGGTGGCCGACGGCGGCGAGAGCTTCTACGTGCAGGGCGATCACCGCGAGACGGTGCCGGCACTGTACCACGCGGCCCGGAAGGCGGAGGCATAACCGTGCTGACCGACTCCGTCATCGACTCGATCCTGGGCAAACTTCCGTCGCTGACCATCGGCGTGCTCGGCGACCTGTTCCTCGACCGCTATCTCGATATCGATGCGTCGCTCACGGAGCCGTCGGTGGAGACCGGTCTCGACGCCTATCAGGTGGTGCGCGTGCGCTCGTATCCCGGTGCGGCGGGGACGGTCATCAACAACCTGGTCGCGCTCGGTGTCGGCCGCGTTTGTCCCATCACGGTGATCGGCAACGACGGAGAGGGGTTTGAATTGCGACAGGCTCTTGCACAAATGCCGGCGGTCGATCCGACGGGTATCCTCTCCGTCCCAGATCGTCGTACTCCGACCTATACGAAGCCGATGCTGGGGGAGCCTGGAAAAGCCGCGCGCGAATTGAATCGGCTGGACATCAAGAACCAAAAGCCGCTGCCCTCGAGTGTCGAAGAGAAAGTGCTGCGCGTCTTCGACGACGATTGGCCGCGGTTCGACGCGCTCGTTATCCTCGATCAGGTAAGTGAACCGGATTGCGGTCTGGTGACCGGGCGAGTGCGCGATCACATGTCAGAGAAGGGCAGGGGGAATGAGGGCAAATTCATTCTCGCCGATAGCCGTGAGCGTATCAGCCTCTTTCGCAATGTGTGCTTGAAGCCGAACCAGGGCGAATGTCTTCGAGGGGCGTTCAGTGGCGGCGGTGGAACGATCGAGGGCGCGGCACGCGCATTGGCTTGGCGGGCTGCTCGGCATGTATTCTGCACGGCGGGAGAACGCGGCATCCTTTTGGCTTTTCCTGCGGAGATCCGGACTGATTGGATACCGGCTTACCCGCTTAGCGGCCCCACCGATCCCGTCGGCGCCGGCGACAGCACCAGCGCCGGAATCGTCTGCGCCGCCGCCGCTGGCAAAACGATGGACCAGGCCGCGGCGTTCGGCAACCTGATCGCCTCGATCACGGTGCAGCAGCTCGGCACGACCGGCACCGCGACGCCGGAACAGGTGCGGCAGCGCTGGCGTGAGGTCAACCGTTGAGCGCCGCTCGAATCGACTCCGCGTCCACCGGCCGAATGATCCCGCGTTCCGTGATGATGCCCGCGATCAACTCCGCCGGGGTCACATCGAACGCCGGATTGTAAACCGCGATGCCGTCCGGCGCCGTCTGCCGCCCGAACCCGTGCGTCACCTCACGCGGGTCGCGCTGTTCGATCGGAATGCCCGCACCATTGACCAGCGACAGGTCGAAAGTGCTGACCGGAGCGGCGACGTAGAACGGAATCCCGTGGTGCCGGGCGAGGACAGCGACGCCGTAGGTGCCGATCTTGTTGGCCGTGTCGCCGTTCGCCGCGATTCGGTCGGCGCCAACGATGACCAGGTTGACACGGCCTTCCTTCATGACCTGTGCGGCCATGTTGTCGCAGATCAGCGTGGCGTCGAGACCGGCCTGTTGCAACTCCCACGCGGTCAGTCGGGCACCCTGGAGCAGCGGCCGCGTCTCATCGACGAAGACGCGGAAGGGCCGTCCCCGTTCCGCTGCCGTGAACAGCACGGCCAAGGCGGTCCCATACTCCGCCGTGGCCAGTCCGCCCGCGTTGCAGTGAGTCAGCACGCCGGAACCGTCCTGAATCAGGTTCGCTCCAGCGGCGCCGATGGCTCGGCAAGTGCGTCGATCCTCGTCCTCGATGAAGTGCGCCTCGTCGAGCAAGCGGCGACCGAGTTCGTCTCGGGGCAGGGCAGGGGAGAGGGAGGCGGCGAGACGGTCCATGCGATCGAGCGCCCAGAACAGATTGACCGCCGTCGGCCGGCTGGTGCGCAACCGTTTCGACGCCTCAAGAGGCCCATTCTCGCGCACCCCGAGAACAACGCCATAGGCCGCCGCCACGCCGATGGCCGGGGCGCCGCGGACCGACAACGCCCGGATCGCGGTCCATACCTCTTCGACCGTGCGGCAGTCGAGATAGGTCAGTTCCACCGGCAACCGCGTTTGATCGAGAAGACGCAGATGGCCGTTGTGATCGCCAATCCATGCAAGGGTGCGCGGGAGGGACATCGCAAATCCCACATTGAGCCCGCCGCGCAAGCAAGGGATGCCCTTGCTTGCGCGGCGGGCTCATTTCTTATTCATCATCGCCAGCGCCACGTCATGCAATTTGCCGTTACTCACCAGCACATCGGGCCGATAAATGTCCACCTTGCCGTCCCAGTCGCTGAAACGCCCGCCGGCTTCCTCGATCAACGGCACCAGCGCCGAGACGTCCCAGGCATGGACGCCATGTTCGACCATGAGTTCGCCCGAACCCTGCGCCACCAGGACGAAGCCGTAGAAGTCGCCGAAGCCGCGCTGCCGTTCCGTCTTCAGGCACAGGTCGATGAAGGCGTCCTTCATGCCCGCTTTCATGAACCACGACAGGCTCGAATAGTAAACGTGCGCCTGCACAGATCGGCGACATTGGAGACATGAATACTCTTGTTATCTCGAAAGGCGCCGTTGCCGCGCAGAGCATGGTAAGTCTGGCCCAGCGCCGGCACGTGGACGACGCCGGCAACCTGCTCGCCCTTGTACTCCAGGCCGATCATCGTCGCCCAGATCGGTACGCCCCGGACGAAACTGCGCGTGCCGTCGATGGGGTCGATGATCCAGCGATAGCCGGTTGTGCCGGGCGTATCGCCGTACTCCTCGCCGAGAAAGCCGTCGCCGGGAAACGCCTGGGTGAGGATGTCACGCAGCAACATCTCCGTTTCGCGGTCGGCGACGGTCACGGGACTGACGTCGGCCTTCCACTCGACCGTAATGTCGCGATCGAAGTACTGAAGAGCAACCTGGCCGCCGCGGCGCGCGGCCTCGACGGCGGTTTCGTAGCGGTTACGCCAATCGGGATTCACGGACAGTCTCCGTGGAAAATGGGATCGTCTACGGCGGGCTGAGTCCGGTCATTATCGAGGGAAGGGTCGGAGAAGCAATAGCCGCGAGTGGCGCGCACCCCCGGCGACATACTGCGCCCCCCGCGACATACTCGCGCACCCCCGGCGACATACTCGCGCCCCCCGCGACATACTCGCGCACCCCCCGGCGACATGCTCGCGCACCCCCGCGACATACTCGGCACGCCCCCGGCAACATACTCGCGCACCCCCGGCGACATACCCGTGGCCCCCGGCGACATACCCGTGGCCCCCGGCGACTCGCCCGCTGCGTTCGGAAATCGGACTGCACCCTGCCGACCAGTCGTGGTAGAATCGCCGATCTGTACAGCCGTTCCTTGACACGCCTCCCGCGGCGTGTTAACCCATATGTTCACCGCCCGATCTTCACCTGTATGGAGCCGACTCTGATGACTGGACCCTCTCGACTGAACCGCCGCCGCTTCCTCGAACTCGGCGCTGCCGCTCTGGGAACCGCCGTGACGCCTGGACTGTGCGCCGCCGAGGATCTGAAGAAAGATCCCTTCGGCGGCTTCAAGCTTGGCATGCAAAGTTACACCTACCGCGAGTTCGATCTCGAACCGTGCCTGAATCGCCTCAAGGAACTCGGTATGCACTACATCGAGCTTTACCAGAAACACGCGCCGGTCAATGCGAACCCCGATCAGCTCAAGGCGATTCTTGCACTGTGCAAAAATTATGACGTCAAGCCGGTCTGCTGGGGCGTGCAGGGCTTCAACAACAACCACGACGCCAACAAGAAGGTCTTCGAGTTCGGCAAAGCACTCGGCATCAACGCCTTCAGTGCCGATCCCGATCCGGACTCCTTCAACAGCCTCGACAAACTGTGCGACGAATACAAGATCGCGATCGCCATTCATCCGCATGGCCCGGCCGGCAAGGACAAGCTGCACCGCTGGTACTCGGCGGAGGTCATCATGGAGGCGGTCAAGAACCACCATCCGCTCATCGGCTCATGCCTCGACACGGGCCACCTCATTCGCTCGGCCCAGCCGCCGTTCAACAAAAAGTTGGTTCCCGAACAGCAGATCCGTGTCATGGGCGCACGCAACTTCGGCCTGCACCTGAAGGACCACGACAACGAGAAACGGCACGATGTAGTCTTCGGTCAGGGGGCGCTCAACATGGTTGAAGTGCTCAAAGCACTGCGTGAGGTGAAATTCACGGGCCACCTCAGCATCGAGTACGAACACAACGCCAAGGAGCCGACGGCCGACGTGAAGGCCTGTGTCGAAGTGTTCAAGGAGTCGGTGAAGAAGCTCGCGTGAGATTCGCCGTGGGGGGCGCGAGTACGTGCCCCCCATAGCGGTCCGCGGCGGGCAGTTATTTCACCGTCGTGTTCCCTGTCAGCTCCCGAGTTCTTGCAGATCCCTGTACGAGAGATAACGCTGGAACTTGAGGCCGGCCAGAAATGCCCCTTCCGCCGTGGGCACGCACCAGATTACCTCTGCCAGGATTTTAACCGGTCGCCGATGGCCCATACCGGACAGGTTGATTTCGATCTCCTGTCGCGGCGGCAGCGGTACCGATACTCTGACGCGGGCACCGGTTTCCGACACGTCGTCCAGAGTCAGGGCGATGTTCGGTCCCAGTCCCAGCGAGTTGGCGTAACAGACCACCTGGGCGCTGCGTTTGGCCGAGCGCCGCCGCGAGGCTCGTCGATTCTTCCGTGGTTGACTCGGTGCAGGTTCCACAACGCACCTCCCCGGCAGTTTCGTTGCACGCGGAGGATCGTGTTGCAAAACGTGTGCCGGAATGGGAGTTGGAACTACTCGGTACGGGCCAGTTGGGTGATCTCCTCCGCCGTCAGGCAGCGGTTGAAGAACGCTGCCTCGTCAAGTGATCCGTTCATGAACGAATCCGGCGGCTGCTCCACCAGGGCTGAGGTGCGCCGGCACCCGAAACTCCTTAGCGTCGTTCTCAAGGCGCCGGCAAACGTCGGACTCTGTTTGTTCGCGATCGGTTCTCCATCCAGGTACAGGTTGAGCAGTCCGTTCTCGTTTCGCGTCAGAGCAAAATGGTGCCATGTGTTGCTATCCAGAAGCCGATTCGCGTTGCCGATTACCTCCATCGAATCAGCTCCCTCCGTACCGAGCGACGCCGTCAGACGACGGTTCTCCAGGTAGAGATGAAGCCCCCCCGGGACCAATCGGCGTTCTTGCGTCAGGCACAGTACATAGGCAAACTTCTCGCTGAGGTCTGCCTTGAACCACCCGACACAGCTGAACGGTTGGTTCGCCTCGAAATCGAGTTGAGGAACCCGATCGAAATTGACATAACTGGCCCAGCCCGTTAGCGAAACGGCCCCGTGCCGAATACCCATTGTCTGGGCAACACCGACATACTGCGTCCGGTCCAGAGGCTTCTGATTCACATTGTCGAATGACCAGTACGCTACTACCCCGGGCAACTCCTTCGGCGATGCGGCGACGGCCGCTTTGCCGATCTCGAACGAGTCGAAGAACTTCTTCACGTCCGGATCGTCCGGGTCCAGGTCCTCGCCGCGAACCGACAACGTGAACAGCTGGTCTCCCGAGAGGAACAGTCGCGTAACCTGCATCCCCATGTCGCCGCGTAGACTGTTCCCCGTCAGCGTGATCACGAGCTGGATCCCCGGCTCACCCGAACGCAGACGGATGGGTTCCATCTTGGGGACCCCGTAGGTGAGGATCTCGGTTTCCAACGCGCATCGGCATTTCTCGAGGTCGGAGCGCGGGTCTTCGACGCGATTGAGCGTGCCGACACTCACTGAGAAATGCTTGTCCAGGTTCCCGACGTCGACGGAGTACACGAACGTGTTGACGATACCGCCGACGGGTCGATGCTGCGGCGGGGGTGGCGTGCCGGGCATGAGGATACGGCATCGCTGGCCAGGCGGCGTGAATGTCTGCCAGACCGAGGCGGGAACGGTCAGCGGATACACCAGCCGATAGGCAAAGGCGCCGCCCAGCAACAGGAAACAGAAGCCGGCCGCCGTCGCCGCCACTACGACGCGGCGCCGATTGGACAGCGCCTCGCGGCGCATGAGCTTGACGCCGAGGAGGAGGGCCAGTCCCGCGACGAGGAACCAGAGGAAGCGGCTGCCGCCATGAATGCCGCCGAGCACGCGCAGCCAGATGGCGAGGAACGGCACCGTCGCCGCCAGCCAGGGGATCAGCGTCAGTTTCCAGGGCAGTGCGTAGTCCCGGCCGTTCATGGCCATGCGTTCGCCGTTGAGCATAGCGACCGCGTCGCGGGCCAGGCGATCGAGGTTAGTGCGTGTACGGGCCAGTGACAGCACCACCTCCCGGCCGTCGAGAAAGACAGCGATACGATTGCCGCCGAGATAGCGCACCGGGTGCGGGCTGCCGATGGTCACCCAGAGGTCGCGGCGGCTGCGCAGACGGATACGCAGGCCGTCGGCGGACAGTTCGGCTTCGGCGCGGCCGCGGAACAGGCGATCCGGATCACGCCCAAAGAAGACGCTGAACGGGATCGGCTTGAACGGCTTGATCGAACGCTGCGGTTGCGACGGCGGTTCGCTTTCGAGGTCATCGTCCTCAACAATGGCAACTGCGACGTCTTGGGACTCCACGGCGACGGCCGTCTCGACGATGGCGCGCTTGCGCGGCGCCGGCCTTTCAATCGGCGCCGGTTGATTGGGATCGGCCACAGCGAGGAAGGTCTCGATGCACAGGGGACAGCGGACCGTCTGACCGATGAGGTTCTCGGCCACACGCAGAGTTCGCCGGCAGCCGGCACAGGTGATCGCCACCGTCATCGCGTGATAACCCCGGAGCAAAACGGATAATAAGAGATGCGGTGATTGTACCGGGAAGGGGACGGACGTGAAAGAGAACTCCCGTTTGGCGGTCATCAACCCGGAATGCCGGCGACGGGTCATGATCCCCGTCGCTTGCGCTCCGGGCTGGGTGTGAGCCGCAGGTGTGGACGGCTCAGTCTTAAACGGTGCGGTGGTCTGGCCACACCCAGGCCACTTAATCCTACCCGTGCGGGGCCGTCCCCGTGCGGAAACGCTTGCTCGAAGCTCCCGGAAGGGAGCCTATGCAGCCAGCAGCGGTCGGCAACGGCCGCTGACGGAGGGGCCAGGCAAGCGTAGCTCGGGAGGGGTCACGTTTCGGCCGGGTCGGTAGGCCACGCTCTCCAGCCTGCCGAAGCCTCGCGGAAGAGGGATCGCCCTTTTCCCCGCGCAGCGTCTGCGACGGTTTGGCGCTGCGAACCGACACGGTGACTGGTGATCTCGCCTGGGCACAACGGCTGACCACACTGACCGGTGAAAGTCCCACGCCGTCCCGGCTCACGCCGGGTAAGCCGGACCCATAAGCACTGCGAAACGGTCCGGGCACGCGGCGGTGCGAACGTCTCCCCCCAACGAGACGCCGCTTCAGGGATGGCAGCATCTCCGGAGTAGCCCGCCCAGGGGCGAAAGGAGGTTCCGTGTTCGCGGAGGCACACGCGCAGGACCATGAGGACAGTTAGCCCCTTCGGGACGGCACGATGACCGCTCGGCCCTCTTCCGAAACCCGCTGGGCTGGCTAAGAAACATCCTCCACGGGCCTGTAGGCCGAACGCCTCCAGGGTCTCGGTTTCATGGGGTTCCATCGGAAAGGGCCTAGCGTGGCCAAGATCAAGCACCATTCGTTGACGGGACGGATCACCCTGCCCCTGCTGCACCGCGCCTTCCGCAACGTCCGGCGGAATCGTGGGGCGGCGGGAATGGACAAGGTGAGCATCGCGGCCTTCGAGATCAACCTCGAAGACAACCTGCTCGCCCTGATGCGCCGCCTGAAGGATGGGTCTTATCAACCCCTCCCCTTGCGTCGTGTCCATATTCCCAAGGGGCCGGGCCAGACACGCCCGCTGGGGATCCCCGCCGTCCGCGACCGGGTGGCCCAGGAGGTGGTTCGCCTCCTCCTGAGCCCGCTCTTCGAGCGGCTGTTTCACGAGGATTCGTATGGGTTCAGGCCGGGCCGCAACTGCCATAGGGCCGTGCGCAAAGTCCTGGAACTCCATCAGCAAGGGCACACCCAGGTGCTCGACGCTGACATCAAGGGGTTCTTCGACAATTTGCCGCACGCCGTCATCATGGCCGGCGTGGCCGCGGAAGTGGCCGACGGCACCATTCTCGACCTGGTCGAGCGATTTCTCAAGGCCGGGGTGATGGAGGAGGGCGTGTTCCAACCGACCACGGGCGGCACGCCTCAGGGAGGGGTCATATCCCCCTTGCTGGCCAACATCGCTCTCAACAGCCTCGACTGGCAGCTCCACGACGCTGGCTACCGCTTCGTGCGTTATGCCGACGACTTCGTGGTCCTCTGCCGGACCGCGGTTCAGGTCCAAGAGGCACACGCCTTGGTGCAACGTCATCTGACCTCCCTCGGACTCACCCTGAGTGCCGAAAAGACCAAGACGACCCAGTTCCGGGACGGCTTCGCTTTCCTGGGCTTCGCCATCTCGGCCTGGAGTGTCACGATGCGTCCCAAGTCGGTGGAGAAATTCAAGGGCAAGGTCCGCGAACTGACGCCCCGGCACCACAACCTGGACGCATCGGTCATCAAGAAACTGAACTCGGTCATTCGGGGCACGGCGAACTATTTCGCCACCTCGTTTTCCCACGTCGGCAACCTCTTTCGCGGCTTGGACCGCTGGATGCGCATGCGTCTCCGGTGTATGAAGTACCAGCGTAAAAGTCGCGCCGACAACGGGCGGTTTCGGCTGGTCTATTTCCGTCGCTTGGGTCTTGGTTCCTTGTCCGAGCTCCGGCCTGCTCCGTTGTAGGAGACCGTGCATCCTCCCCGCAAGGGGCAAGCGTCATGGCGTCGCCCGGTGCCCGAAAGGGGCACGCCGGTAAATCGGGGGAATTAACCCCCGTGCGACAACGGGGAGGGAGGGGAATGGCCCCCTCCCTTACCCACTTAGGAATCCATCCGATCCTCGTCACAATCTGGTAACATTCTCCGATCACGATTCGACTTGATTCTGCGGAGACGCCTTTCACCGAACTGGAGGAGTGCGGGACGGTGATCGACTGGGACAACATTGTGCGTGAACACGGTCCCGTCGTGTTCGGCACAGCCTGGCGTATCCTCGGTCACGTTGCCGACGCCGAAGACGTGGCCCAGGAAGTGTTTCTGGAGGCGTACCAATGGCCGCTCACCCGGCCGGTACGCTCCTGGGGTGGCCTATTGCGCCGCCTCTCCGCCTGCCGGGCGTTGGATCGCCTGCGGCAGCGCAAGAACAATATCCCCCTCGACGGCCTGGCGATCATGACCGGCGACGCGGGGCCGGAAGAGGAAGCGATCGGCAACGAACTCGCCGCCCGACTGCGTGAAAAACTCGCTCTCCTGCCGCCGCGCGAAGGTACGGTCTTCTGCCTCCGTTATTTTGAAGACCTGTCGTACCAGGACATCGCCGAGTTGCTGACCATCACGCCCGGCGCTGTGGCCGCCGCCCTGTGCAAGGCCCGCACCAAACTCGAATCCTTATTACTGGAACCGCTTGCGCGAAGAGAGCGCCGAGCCGAACGAAATACTGCCCGCCCACGAATGAAGGAGAGCAGCGATGAGTACAAACCGCCGCGACTATCTCGACGAGTTGAACGAACCGCTCCGCAGCGCCGCCGAGCAAGTACGGGGCGATGAACCGTCGCCTGCCGCCGTCCATCGGTCCGTCGAACACGCTCGCCGCACTTTGCGCGGACGGACCGCTCAGCGCCCGCGCTTCCGCCGCGACCTCCTCGCCGTCGCCGGCATCGCTGCGAGCATTCTGATCGGTATCGGCCTGTGGAACTCGTATCAAGATGAATCACCCCGGAAATCTTCTCGTGAAGGTGGTCCCGTTGTCGTCCTCGATGACAGTCGGTCGATGATCGGCAAATTCCGTGAACGACGGAATCTGGATCGTGGCGAGGAAGCCGCTATCGATCTGCGCGCGGTGACGATAATAGCCCGGATAACCCGGCTAACTGGAAGTTTTCGAGGATCGGCGACCTTAGTGTTCCGCAACTGAATCCGGATGGGCACTTCGGTCTTAACATGCGAGGTGTCCGTCCTCCCGTTGGTGTGGGAGGTCCTGGCACGTCTAACGGCGATAAAAGCGAGACGACCGGAACTGGTGGGTACACGACTAACCCGGAAGGTTACCGCGGCCGCGGTCAAGGCGTGGAGACCAAATCATCGACGGGATCCACCAGTGGGTCCACCACCACCGAAAACCGGCCGATTGCGGCGAATGAGAGAGAAATCACAGACAAAGCGCTGCCCAAAGAGTCCAAGGACCATCCCTTGCCCAGCATCCCCTCACTCACGATCGTGCCGCGGCCCGAGTCGCCGGCCGTTACGTCGGTTACCCCGAAGCCGGACCCATCCTCCCGACAACCCGATATCCTGCGCCCTGATCCCAATAAGAAAGACGAAGAATCAAAAAACCGCCCGTCACCCGTATCAGATCTCAGATCCGGGTTGGAAAAAAGTCCTGACCGATCTCCCGACGCGCCGTCGGGCAAGCCGGGTGATCCGTCCAATGGCGGCGGTCATGATGCCAACGATCCGGCCAAGACCAAGCCGGCTGAACCGCTTGTCGATCTTGCTTCGGCAGCAAAACGTTGGAACGCCGATCCCAAAAACCAAGAGAAGGCCGAGCGGCTTTTGGAGGAGTTGAAGACGACCGACGAGGGCAAGCTCCTCCTCAGGTTCCCGGAACAGTGGGGCGAACTGCCCGCGAAGCAGCGCGTTGAAGAATTCGAGAAGCTGTCGAAGAACCTGCCGCCGGCGAAGCGCGAGGCGATCAAGAACCTTTATTACTCGTACATGTTAAACGACAACGGTACTCCGAATAAGGAACCGGTCAAGGGCCCGGCCGTCTGGCATCGCGACCGCCAGCAGCCGACGATGGCCCGCGTCTACGTCGGCGACGGCAACTCGCTGGAGCTGGTGTCGCTGAACGTCACGACGACCGTCGAGGGGCCGCGTGCCCGCACCGTGGTCGATCACATCTTCCGCAATCCGCATCCGCGGCAGCTGGAAGGGACGTTCGAGTATCCGCTGCCGACCGGTGCCAGCCCGAGCTACTTCGCCATGTTCCTCGGCCAGACGCGCGACACGGTGCCGGCACGCTTCGGCCGGCGCGACGTGGCCGCTGCCGCCCGCCGACGCCCTGGCGCGGCTGACGCCGGCCGCAGCTCGTCAAGCACGTCGACACCGCCGACTGGGGCGAGCTGCGCGAGGCGCGCGTCGTCAACAACGAGAAGGCGCTGGAGACCTACGAGGACGTCGTTCGCGGCCGGGTCGATCCGGCGCTGCTGGAATACGCCGGCGGCAACACCTTCCGCGGCCGGGTCTTCCCGATTCCGCCGAAGGGCTACAACCGCGTCATCATCGCCTACGAAGAGACGCTGCCGGTCACCACGGGCCAGATGGTCTATCGCTTCCCGCTGCCCGGCGTGCAGCTCACGGAGATGAACTTCACGCTCGCAGGCCAGCGCCGCCGAGTGTCTGAAGCCGGTCGTGCTGCCGAAGGGCAGTCAAGCAGGAGACGCTCGGCAGCGGCCTGCTCGTTCACCGCACGCCTGGGACGAACGAGAAGCCGGAGGGCGAGATCGTCTTCCGCGCCACGCCGGCCGACCCGCAGCGTGCAGACCGTCAGCGGCCGGCAGGGCGAGAACGGGCCGCGCTACGTCTACGCCCGCCTGCGGCCCGAGCTGAAGACCGTCGCCAAGGATGCAGCCGTTCGCCCAGCACGCCGTCTTCCTGCTCGACACGTCGCTGAGCGAGCATCCCGACCGCTTCGGCGTCAGCATGATGCTGCTCAAGCGCATCCTCGAAGACGACGCCGACATCAAGAGCTTCAACGTCCTCGCCTTCAACGTCGGCGCCGCCTGGGTCGACGCCGAAGGGCTGGCTGCCGAACACGAAGGAAGGCCGCGACCAGGCTCTGGCCCGGCTCGACGGCATCGTGCTCGAAGGGGCGACCGACTTCTCCTGCGCCCTGGACAAGCTGGTCAATCCCGGCTTCGACGTGGCCGCCGGCACGCCGGTCAACTGCTTCGTGCTGTCCGACGGCAACATCACCTGGGGCGAGAGCGACGTGGCCTCCGCTGGTCGCGAAGTTCGACGGCCGGTCGCCGATGACGTGCCGCTTCCACTGCTACCGCACCGGCCTCGGCGCCGAGAACCTGGAGCTGTACGAGGCGCTGACCCGCAAGGGCGGCGGCATCTTCAACTGCTACGGCGAGGCCGATCTGAAGGCCGCCGCCGCAGGCCCATCGCAACCAGTGCCTGCACATCGAGCAGCGTTCGCCTCGTCGGCGGCCCGTCGCACGTCCGACGTGCTGGTCGCCGGCCGCCGGGCCGCGGTCTATCCCGGCGGCGAGCTGATCCTGGCCGCCCGCGTCAACGGCACCGGCCGGGTCGACCGTCATGGTCGAAGGCACCTTCCGCGGCGAGAAGTACGCCGAGGAGTTCCCGATCGAGGTCGGCAGCACGCAGCGAGCTGGCCCCGCGCGCCTGGGCCGAGGTCGCCGTCGGCGTCGCTGCTGGCCCTGAACGATCCGAAGCTCGACGGCCTGGTGACAGCCTACTGTCAGCAGTTCGGCATCGTCGGCCGGACGGCGTCGTTCCTGGTCCTGGAAAACGACGCCGACTACAAGCGCTTCAACCTCGAAGAGGAGCGCGGCAAGACGCTGGTGACCGACGTGGGCGAGTTCCTCGACAACGCCTGGGCGACGATGGGCAAGGCCGTCGGCGCCCGCGAGTCGTTCGTCCGCTTCCTCGACCGCATCGAGAACCGCGTCAACGTCCGCAAGGACGCGAGCGTGACGCAAGCTGCTCGGCCTTGCTCAAGGACAAGGATTTCGAGCTGGCCGCCGGCACCGTCGACGGCGGCATCGTCACCGCGAAGGACGTGCCGGCGGACTACCTCGACGGCACGGCAGCGCGATCGCCGTGAGGTCGGCACCTATCTGACCGAAGTCGCGCCGCCGGGCCGACAAGGGCGACAAGCGCCGGAGCCGTGCGCGTCCTGTCCAGCGTGATCGAGGAGCACCCCGGCCGGGGCGATGCGCTGCGGCTGGTCGGCTATCGTCTGCTCGACCTGAAGCCAGCCGCAGCAGGCGGCCCGGCTGTTCGAGCGCGTGCAGCGGCAACGGCCGTTCGAGCCGCACAGCTACCGCGACCTGGCCCGCAGCCTGGAAGAAAGCGGCCTCTACGCCGCTCGCGGCGATCAACTACGAGATCGTCCTGGCCGGCACCTGGCACAACCGCTTCCAGGCCGATCTGCAAGACTGGTCGTGCTCGAAGAGTACGTCCGCATGATGCAGGAGGCGATCCGCAAGAAGGCGCGTCAGCAAGGAAGTGGCCGACGTGTTCGGCGAACGGCTCGAAGGCCTCGAGCGGCAAGCAGAAGCCCGGCCGACCTGCGCGTCACGATTTCGTGGAACACCGACGCCACCGACGTGGACCTGTGGGTGATCGAGCCGGACGGCACCAAGTGCTTCTACCAGCACAAGTCGACGCAGAACGGCGGCGAACTGTCGCAGGACAGACGCAGGGCTACGGCCCGGAGCGCTACCAGATCGTCAAGGCGCCGAAGGGCACGTTCCAGGTGCTGGTCCACTACTTCGGCACCAACCCGAACCTGCTCGGCGGCGAGACGCACGTCAAGGTCTCGGTGACGCGCAACGCCGGCCGGCCGAAGGAGACGACCGAGAACCACACGGTCATCCTCAAGCGGCACAACGAGCAGGTCGAGGTGTGCAAGGTGAAGTTCTGATTTTTCTCCCCTCGCCCCGGTACTCCGGGGAGAGGGGTCTTCCTGCTCCCCTCGCCCCGGTACTCCGGGGAGAGGGGTCTTCCTGCTCCCCTCGCCCCGGTACTCCGGAGAGAGGGGTCTTCCTGCTCCCCTCGCCCCGGTACTCCGGGGAGAGGGGTCGGGGGTGAGGGGTGAGCCGCGGTGCAGTGTTCAAGCCCTCACCCCTCACCCCCGACCCCTCTCCCCGGAGTACCGGGGCGAGGGGGGTAAACGCTCGCGGCTAAACGACAACTAATGAGGGCGGCGAACGCATCAACGTTCGCCGCCCTTCTTCTTTTGCATGACATGATTTGTGGGGCAGTTCGTCTCAAAACGCGACATTTCCTCGTTGCACCTTGTCCGTTTCCGGGTAGACTGTCCTCTATCCATCCGCTCCGATTTCGACACTCGTCGAACCGGCGCCGATCCAATCTCTCGCTCCATTATCGGAAGTCATTCGATGAACCGCCTCCCGTTCGCCGCTGTCCTTCTCCTGTTGCCTGCCGCTGGTGTACGAGGCGATCCCCCGCCCGGCGTGAAGGCCATCCGCATGGCATTGCGGCCGTCGATGCCTCCGACCCGCGCTGCGCTTCGCACTATTGCCCGAACTGTGCGATCAGAAGCCGGGGAACGCCGCCCCGCTGTACCGCACGGCTTTCAAGCAAGTCAAGGAAGAGCTGAACAAGCTCAACGACTTTCGCTACAACGAGCGGCTTTATCGTTGGCTCGATCTGCCGCTGGATCGCTTTCCCCGCGAGACGGTGAGGGCCTTCTTGCTCCCCCTGGACGCCTCTTCGCGAGGTCGACCTGGCTGCCCGTCACGAATACGTCGATTGGGAGTTGAGTGAGAAAGCCCAGAAGTTCGGGTTCAACCTCCTGCTGCCGCACTTGTCTGAGTTGCGTGAACTTGCGGGACTTTTCGCAATCCGGGCCAGGCTGGCCCAGGCCGACGGCCGGATCGGCGACGCCGTGCATGATCTGCAAACCATGATGGCGATGGCACAACACGCAGCCCGCGGCCCCGGCATGATCTGCTCGCTTGTCGGCATCGCTATTGCAAATATGGGGCTGGTACAGATGGACACGCTTCTCCAAATGCCCGCGGCGACGAACTTATACTGGAGCCTGACCGATCTGCCGTCGCCTTTCATCGACCTGCGGTACGCGCTCCAGGGCGATCGAGTGATTGTGCGCGGCTCGTTTCCTTACTTGCCGCAGTCGCCCCAGGACGCGGAGATGCACATCCTCTCGACGGAGGAAGTAGAAAAGTCTCTCAAGGTAATCCTTGAGCTGGAGGAGGGCAACCTCTTCGCGCCGGCCCCGGTCTACAAGGTATATCTCGCGCCTTACCATGCAGCAACGGCACGATCGGGCCAAGCGCGAACTGGTAGATGTAGGTTGGCCGAGTGCGGCCCTGGATCGGATGCCACATGTCGAAATCGGACTGCTGCACGGCCTACTCGAGTATGACCGCTACCTGGATGAAGCCGCGAAATGGCACAACCTTCCCTACTGGCAGGGTGCCTCGGCGGTCGCCGATCTGGCGAAACGGAAACGCACCATGCGCGGTCTGACTCGACCCGACGCCGCCGCCCTCGCGCTGCCCGAAATACTTGGCAGTCAATTCGAGAGGATCTATTACGCTCGCACTCGTGTCGAACGCAGGATCGCAGCACTGCGCATTGCCTCGAAGCGTTACGGCTTTATGGAGCTGCCAACGAAGGTAAACTGCCGAGTCGTCTCGATGAGATCAAGGTGGTTCCTGTTCCCGTCGATCCGTTCACCGGGAAGCCGTTCGAGTACCGTCTCACTGGCGACAAGGCCACTCTGTACGGTCCAGCGGTCGCTCTCCCGGACCGAGCGGTGAATCCACGGGACGCGCTGCTGTACGACATCACGCTGAAGCGCTGAAGATCGGCCGTCGTCCTGAACGACTCCGATCCCGGCATTATCTCTTTCCTATCTCGGGAGTCTTTTCCATGAACCGTCTCGTGTGTGCCGCCAGCCTGCTGCTGGCCGGCGGCGCGGTCCGCGGCGACCCTCCGCCCGGAGTGAAAGTCATCCATGTCGAGCTGCACCCCGCGGCAGTGCCCTCGCCGGCGCTGCGCTATCCGCTACTGCCGGAACTGCGGCAGCAGAAGTCCGGAAACGCCGTGCCGCACTACCGCACCGCCATCATGGCCGTCAAGGACGCGATTAAGTTCATGGACGACCCCCGCTGGTACCAGCGCATCGACCGCTGGTGGGAGATGCCGCTCGATCGTCTGCCGCGCGAACGGATTCGCGAATTCTTTCGGCCATTAAATCCGAGCCTGGAATTGGTCCTGGCCGCCTCGCGCCGCGAGCCGTTGACTGGGAATTGACCGAAAAGCTGCGCAAAATTGGCATCGGCACGTTGCTGCCCGACGTCCAGGAGATGCGCACGTTTGCCTCCCTGCTGTTGATGCGGGCACGGCTAGCGATGGCCGAGGGGCGACTCGACGACGCTCACCGCGACCTGCAAACGACGCTGACGGTTGCGCATCAAACCGCCCACGCTCCCGTGCTAATCTGCGACCTCGTCGGCATCGCGATCGCCTCCCAGGCGATGAGCCAGTTGGACCAGTTCATCCAGTGCCCGAACGCGCCGAACCTCTACTGGTCGCTGACCGATTTGCCGCAGCCGTTCGTCGATCTGAGATTGGGTCTTCAGGGAGAGCGGATCTCGGCTTACGCAACGTTCCGCACCTTTCCCATCTTGCCCGAGGAAGCGGCAAAGGTGATGACGACCGAGCAAGTCCAGGGGGCCATCCGAATGGCCGAAGGTTTGCAGCGCGGCAACCTCGACCTTCCCCGACCCGTGTTCGAGGTGTATCTCGCCCTGGACCTGAAGCGCAAACACGAACGGGCCAAGCAGGCGCTGATCGAAGCGGGTTGGCCGCGTGACGCGGTCGAGAAGATGCCGCACGTCCAGGTCGGCTTGGTGCATGGCTTCCTCGATTACGACCGCTACATGGACGAGGTGAGCAAAACCTGCAACCTTCCCTACGCTCAGGCAGCAGCCGCAGTTTGGGAAACTCAGAAGAAGAGCAGGGCGTTTCGCGGCCTCTCCACTCCGGACCAGCCGGCGATAGCAATCGCTGGTCTGCTCGCACCGGCGATGGGGCGCAGTCCTCTTCGCCCGCACTCGCATGGAGCGAAAGGTCGCGGCATTGCGCTGTCTGGAGGCATGCGTCTCTACGCCGCGTCCCACGAAGGGAGACTACCGGCAAGCCTGAACGACGTGAAGGAAGTGCCGATTCCCGTCGATCCGTTCACGGGGAAAGCGTTTGAGTATGAAGCGACCGGCAACCGGGCGTCGCTATACGGCATCGCAGTGACAAGCCCCGACCGCAGGCCACTGCCGCAGGATGCCCTTTATTATGAGATAGTAATGAAGCGCTGAAGACACTCGGATAAAGTTGTGGGGCAGACATCGCTGTCTGCCGCGAGTGCAAGACAGACAGGGATGTCTGCCCCACGGCTCCTCCATCTGTTCTTATTTCTATTTTCCATCTCGGGAGTCTTCTTCATGAACCGTTTCCTGTGCGCCGTCTGCCTGGCTCTCCTCATCGGCGGCGCGGTCCGCGGCGATCCGCCGCCCGGTGTGAAAGCGATCCGGCTCGTGCTGCACTCGGCAGTTCCGCCGTCGCCCGTGCTGCGCTATCCGCTGCTGCCGGACTTGCGCGACCGCAAGTCGGGCAATGGCGACTCCGCTGTACCGCGAAGCCGACAAGCAACTTTCGAAATTCACTCGTGAACTTGGACAAGAATACGTGGATCGATATGACCGGTGGACGCTCGCACCCCTGAAAGAACTGCCGCGTGAGGCGATGCACGACTGGTTCAAGAGGGTCGGGCCGGTATTGCGTGACATCGAAGCGGCATCCCGATCCGAATGGTGCGATTGGGAACTGACAGGCTGCTCTGTACGAAAAAGGCATGAATGCCAATCTGAATGCCATCCAAGCTTTGCGTGTATTCTCGGCCGAGTTTAGACTTCGTGCCCGGTTAGCTCTCGCCGAGGGGCGTATAGAAACTGCACTGTATGACGTGCAAACCATTTTCGCACTGGCGCGGCACGCCAGCAAGAGCCCGACGTTGATCTGTTCGCTCGTAGGTACATCACTCGTCCATGTTGCTGCCAGTGCGCTTGAGGAGATTATCCAGGATGCACGCACACCGAACTTGTACTGGGCACTCACGGATCTACCATCGCCATTCATCGATTTGCGGCAGGGATTCGAGGGAGAACGGCTTAAAGCCTACGGAACATTCCCGGGGCTTGGTCGATGTGCCATTGATCGGAACGCTCCACCCTTGACACCCGAACAATGCGACGAAGTGCTCAAGTATTACAGCGGCACCGATGACAATGCATATCCGGAGTTTGTCAACCGCCAACGCGTGGGTCGGCAGATAGTCAAGGAACACGATTCGGCTATGAAAGCTTTGATGGAACAGGGCTGGCCGCGACAAGCGCTTGAGAAAATGCCGTATGTTCAGGTCTCCGCACTCTATGGGCTTCTGGACTTCGAGCGGGGACTGGACGAGCGGCGGAAATTGAGCAACCTTCCTTACTGGCAGTTGGCACCGGCACTCGAACGATTGGATGCGGATCGGGAGAAGTCCCGGAAACTGCACCCAAACGATCCGCTTTTCCACGCCGCCGCCGATATTTTCCTCCCTGGGAAGCACTGCTTTATCGCACGGAGCCGGACCGAGCGAAAAATTGCCGTGTTACGCTGTATCGAGGGGATTCGGCTCCATTCGGTCGGGAACGGGGGGAAACTTCCGGCGAGCCTCGATGAAATCAAGGATGTACCAATCCCCGTCGATCCGTTCACCGGGAAGCCGTTTGAATACAAGCGAATCGGAGAAATGGCAACGGTATATTCAGAGGGCCCGGAAAGAGTAATTCGAGGATTGGAAGAGAGCCTGCCGCGATTCACTTTACTATGAGATCGTGATGAACCGCTGAAGCCGATTTTCATAGCCGGATTCAGCGAGGTTATTATCCCTTTTTTCCATCTCGGGAGTCTTCTTCATGAACCGTTTCCTGTGTCGGCGCCTGCCTGGCTCTCCTCGCCAGCGGCGTGGTCCGCGGCGATCCGCCGCCAGGCGTGAAAGCGATCCGGCTCGTGCTGCATCCAGCAACTCCGCCGTCGCAAGCGCTCCGTTATCCGCTGCTGCCGGAACTGCGACAGCAGAAGCCCGGCAACGCGGTACCGGTCTACCACAAGGCAGCCATGACCTTGAATGACGCCTTCGCAAACCTCAACGATAAACAGTGGTATGACCGGGTGGAAAGTTGCGCGCAGATGCCCCTCGATCAGTTGCCGCGCGAGCAGATGCACAACTTTCTACGTCCCTTCGAGGCCGCTTTAAAGAGGCCGCCGAAGGTGCTCGCCATGAGTACGCCGACTGGGAATTAACCGACAAACTCCGCAAACAAGGTATTGGCACACTGAACGCCGACGTTCAGGAAATGCGCTACTTCGCCACATTCCTGGCGGTCCGCATTCGCCTCGCACTGGCCGAGGATCGGCTCGACGACGCCGTCCACGACCTGCAAACGATCTTCGCCATGGGGCGCCATCTTAATCAAGCACCGACTCTGATCTGCGGTCTCGCCGGCGTCGCAGTCACCAACCTCGCCCTACAGCAGGTCGATCAGTTGATCCAACACGGCGCGGCTCCGAACCTGTACTGGGCGCTGACCGATCTGCCGCAACCATTCATCGACCTGCGCACGGCTTTTCAGGGCGAGCGGATCGGGGTTTACGGCTCGTTCCCCGGCTTGCCGATGACGCGATCCGATCCGATCCAACCGCTGACGGAAGAGCAGGCCGAGCAGACGAGCAGGATGATGGTCGGCCTGTTCTTCGACGAACCGAATCGAGACCTTATCCCACGCCCGGCGTTGAAGCTCCGCGTTGCGCTGGACATGCAGAAGAAGCACAAGAAAGCCAAGGCCGCACTGGTCGAGTCCGGTTGGCCGCGGGATACCGTGGAGAAGTTGCCGCACCTGCACGTCGGCCTGCTGCACGGGCTGCTCGAATACGAGCGGCAGATGGACGAGACGATGAAATGGAACAGCTTCCCCTACTGGCAGGCGGCACCGGCACTGCTGGAAATGGAGAAGCGTTACGTGAGACCTAAACTTCCACCCGGACCGGACGAGCCCGCGCTACCCATTGCCGCCGTGTTCCTGCCGGGCAGCAGCCGCATCCTGTTCATGCGCACCCGGACTGACCGGAAGATCGCGGCGCTGTACGTCGTCTCGAGGCCATCAAGTTCTACGCAGCAGGGCACGGCGGCAAATTGCCGGCGAGTCTCGACGACATCAAACAGGTGCCGATTCCCGTCGATCCGTATACCGGCAAGGCGTTCGAGTACACGGCGAACGGGGACAAGGCTACGCTGTACGCCGCGGCGGTGTCTCGGGGGGGAGCAGCGCCGAATCCGCAGAATGCCCTGCATTACGAGATCGTCTTGAAGAAGTGAATCCGTTTGGCTTCCTTGCGTTTCGCGCAGAGCGCGAAACGCAAGCGAAACCCACTGGTTTCGCGCAGCTGTGCAGACCGTCCTCTCCTTCAGCAAGAAACGGCGCCAACATCCTCTGGCCGCGTCGCATCGCCGGCACAATCCGCACAACCGTTAAACTCGCCGCCCCGAGCGGGGTAATTCCGCCGTGAGACCGGATCAGTCTCTAGGGCGTCTGTGGTCCAACGGCTTACAATCAAACGGGAAGCAATGGACCGGAGAGGAGGTCGATCATGAGCGGACGACGAATATGGATCCTGACGGCGGCGTTCGGCCTGGCAGGCTGCTGCGGCACCGAACAGCGGGCGAGTCTCTTTCCGCGTAATCCACCCTGCAACAGCTGCGGCCAGAACGTCCCACCGCCCGGCTCGCGCCTGACTCCCTACCCGACCGACCCGGCTGGTTCCTCGGCAATCATCCTGCCTCCCTCCACGCCGACGCAGTTACCGCCGTTCACACCGCCGCCGGGCGTCAGCGACATGGGTGGTCCCGTCGGCAGAGGCGATCCCGCATTCCGGCCGGCCTTCGACGCCCAGGCGCGACTGGACGGACCACAGAAATACATACCCGAATCGGCCGACGCCCAGGTCCGTCTCGACAAACCGGTTCCCGTGCAGATCGACGCCAAACTGGTGCCCACACCCGCCGATCCGCCGGCTACGACCGACCGGATCGCGCAGCGGAGCCGCTTCCGCCCACGGAACCGCAGCCGGTCGATATTCCAGGCTTCACGGTCGTTCGTGATAAGGTAGCGACGGGGCAGAAACCATTCCCCGATGGCATCACCTGGCTCCAGACCAAGGGCTTCCGCACCGTTCTGCATTTGCGAGCGCCGGGCGAAGATGGCACCGCCGCGCCGGCAGTACGAGAAGCATGGCTTGCAATACGTCAGCCTGGAGGTGGCACCCGTCTAGTGACGCGCAACCTGGCGGAGCAGTTCAATCGCATCGTGGCGGATGAGACGAACCTGCCGCTGTTCGTCTGGGACCTCGACGGCAGCCTCGCCGGAAGCATGTGGTATCTGCATTTCCGCATGAACGGCTTGACGGATGAGAAGGCGCTCGCCGAAACGACTCGACTCGGCTACCGCCTCGAACAGGACGACAACAACAAGGCGGTCTGAACGCCGCGCGGGAACTCCTCGTCGCACCGCAACCGTAACAGTTACGCCTGCCAAGCCGCAAGCGGCAAGGCGGCTGCGTCGAATTCGGTTTGCATGAGGCGGGCGGTGTCTGCTAGGGTGGAGTGTTCCTCCGCCCGCGACATCGTGAAGGGAGTCTCCGCCTTGTTGCTGTCGTTCGTCTTCGTTCTATTGTTCGTCGGGGCCGCCCTCGGCAACCTCGGCATCATCATCGCCGGTCACAACTGGTGGTACGGTCTGAAACTGCCGCGCCACTCGGGTAAATTGGTTCACATCGCCCACGGCCTACTCATCCTCTGTGTACCGATCCTGTATTGGATGTTCTTCGGCTTCGATGTTATCGCTCCATTCAGCCACAGTCCGCCGTGGCATCACGCCATCGCCGGCTACCTGGTCCTGTGCTGGCTGATCGGGTTCGTGTTCTTGCCCTGGGTCACTCTGCGGCGCTGGAGGCGGCGTGAGCCGGCGGTCGTTCGCGCGGTGAAATCGCGGATCGTTGACGTGGCGAAGGAACTCGGCGGCGCTCCGATCGGTCGCGGCCAATCGCGTCTCCCGGCCCTGTTGCCGCGAAACGAGATCTTCCAGGTCGAGTTCATCGAACGTGAATTGGCCCTGCCTCGTCTGCCGGTTGCGTGGGATGGGCTGACGATCCTGCATCTCTCCGATCTGCACCTCAACGGGATTCCGGACAAATCGTTCTTCCGGCACGTCATGCAAACCTGTGCCGCGTTCGAGCCGGACCTCGTTTGCATCACCGGCGACATCGCCGACAGCACGTTCCATCGGCGCTGGATCATCCCGACGCTCGGCTGGCTGCGTTGGAAGATCGCGGCGTTCGCCATCCTCGGCAATCACGACTACTGGTACGATCCGCCCTTCATCCGCCGCCGGCTGAACCGATTGAAGATGCAGTACCTCGGCAATAGCTGGCGTCAGATCGAGGTACGCGGCGAACCGCTCGTGGTCATCGGCACCGAGTACCCGTGGACTTCCCCGCAGCCGGACCTGTCGGCGTGCCCAAGTGGGCCGTTCCGACTCTGCCTGAGCCATACGCCGGACAATATCAAATGGGGCCGGCAGCACGGCATCGACTTGATGCTGTCCGGCCACGTTCACGGTGGCCAGATCCGCTTTCCCATAATCGGTTCGGTCCTGGTGCCGAGCCGTTATGGCCGGCGATACGATTGTGGCACCTTTCACGAGCCGCCGACGGTGTTGCACGTCTCCCGAGGTTTGGGAGGCGAGCATCCGCTGCGCTGGGGATGCCGGCCGGAAGTGACGTTGCTGACGTTGCGGCGTGGACCGCTTGCGGCTTAGAACCCGTTTCAAACCCGGCGAGCCGAGCTGCGTAAGCAGCCGGGTTGCTGCGTGCCGGTATCTACCCGGCTGCTTATGCAGCTCGGCTCGCCGGGTTTGGAACGCGTCTAAGCAACCGTTGCTAAGCCGCGAACGGCGGTCTCATCCCGCCACGCGCAGGCCCTTCATCTCAGCCCACTGTTCCGGCGAGTACAGCACCTCTCGGGCGTTGCTGCCGTTGTAAGCGCCGACGATGCCGTCCTCGGCCATGTAGTCGATCAGCCGGGCCGCCCGGCCATAACCGATGCCCGAGCGACCGCTGCAACAGCGACACACTGCCGCGGCCTTCGCGGATCACGACCTCCACGGCCGGCTCGTAGAGATCGTCGCGCGATTGCAAGCGTTCATCGAGCCGCCCTTGCTCGCCGCCGGTCGGCAGCTGCATCAACTCCTTGGCATAGCACGGCTCGCACTCCAGCTCGGCGACGATGCGCATGATCTCCTCGCCGCTGACGAAAGTGCCCTGGCCGCGGATCAACGTGCTGGTGCCCGGCGGCAGGAAGAGCATGTCGCCCTTGCCGAGCAGCTTGTCGGCGCCCATCTGATCGAGCACGACCCGGCTATCCGACTTGTTCGTCACCTTGAAGCAGATGCGGGCCGGCAGGTTCGACTTGATCAGGCCGGTGATCACATCGACCGTCGGCCGCTGCGTTGCCAAGACCAGGTGGATGCCGGCGGCCCGCGATTTCTGGGCCAGGCGGATGATGTGGCCCTCGACTTCCTTGCGCATCTGCATGATGAGGTCCGCCATCTCGTCGATGATGATGACGATGTACGGCATGTGGTCGGGAATCGTGCTTGCGCTCTTCGTCATCGCGCAGGGGCGACTGCGTTTCAGGATCTCGGCCGGCTAAGTTCGTTGTACTCGGCGATGTTGCGCACGCGGGCCCGGCGCAGCAGGTCGTAGCGCTCCTCCATCTTGTCCACGGCCCAGGCGAGAATCGCCTCGGCCTTCTTCATGTCGGTGACGACGGGATGCATCAGGTGCGGCAGCTTGCCGTAGTCGCTCAGCTCCACCACCTTCGGATCGACCATGATCATCTTGACCTCGTCGGGCCGGCGGGTCATGAGCAGGCTGAGGATGATGGTGTTCAGGCAGACCGATTTGCCGGTGCCGGTGCTGCCGGCGATCAGCAGGTGCGGCATGTCGGCGAGGTCGTGGACCAGCGGCCGGCCCTCCGCGTCCTTGCCGAGATAGAGCGGCAGTTTGCTCTTGGCCACTTTCTTGGCCGACGCCGCCATGACTTCCTTGAGGCAGACGACGGCGCGCGATCTCGTTGGGGATCTCGATGCCGACGGTGTTCTTGCCGGGAATCGGAGCGACCATGCGAACGTGCGGCACGCACAGGTTCAGGGCGATGTCGTCGGCGAGGCTCGTCACCTTGTTGACGCGCAGGCCGGTTTCCAGGGCGACCTCGAACTGCGTGATGACCGGCCCCGTGTTGATGCCGACGACATCGACATTGAGGCCGAAGTCGGTGAAGGTCTTTTCGAGCAGAACGGCCCGCTCACGCAGCTCCTTCTCCTGGCTGGAGTAATCGAACGGCTTGGCGTCCTCCAGCAGACTGACGGCGGCAACTCGTAATCGGCGAAGCGCTCGCGATCAGAGGCGACAGCCGGATCTGCTTGGATGGCGACCGCCGACCGGGAGACGAGCGGCGACGGCAGCGCCTCCAGGGCATCGGTAATCTGAGCGTGATGGTGGATCGGAATGGTGCGCTTCGCACCGCCTCTGCTTTCGGGAAGAGTGAGGGCGACGGAGGTAATACTCTGCTGGGGTTTTTCTTCCGACTTAGTCCCGGCCACGGTGACCGGGATGCGGTCAAGCGGACGGCGGGGCAGGGGGCGCGGCCCAGAATCCCTTTGCAGAAGCATTCCCCAGAGGAACCGCCCGCCGGTTCTTAGCGCTGGGAGCGTGATGAAATCAAACGACGTCAAGACACCTACGAATGCCGAGACGGCTATGGCCACGTCCAGCCACAGCGGCGGCAGCGTTGATTGTAATTGAGCGGTGAGCCAGGCGCCGACGCTGCCGCCGCGTTCGGGTAGAACATCCCAGCCCCAGCAGGTTGCCGCCACGGTTGCGGCCGGAATGAGCAGCATCCAGCCGGACAGGCGCAGTCCCCAGCGCAGCCAGCGGCGGCGCATGATGAGTAGCATCATCATGGTCAGCCAGAAACCAGTGAGCAGATAAACGCCAAAGCCGAGGCTGTCATGGAGCGATCGCGCGAGCAGGGCACCGGACCGCCCAAGCAGGTTTTTCGGTGCCGCGTTGACCGGATAAACACGGCCGGGGAGGTCGGCGGGATCGTAGGACCAGACGGCGAGCGACACCGCCAGAGCGGCACAGAACAGGGAAAGGGCGGCGACGACCAATCGCCAGGGGCGTCGGCTCGACATGGTTCAGACTCCGTAAGGGGATCAGCCGAGGCAGCACCGCCGGGAAGCTGCCGCCGCGGAACTTGATCCCTCTTATCCCATTATCAGGTTCGGGCCGATAAGTTCAGGAAAAAACCTGCTTGCTTCGCTCCCTTTCCTGGCGGAGTAGTGCGATCATAAGGGTTGTAGCGATTGGGAGGCCTGGCCGATGCAATCTGCGGGACAACGATCAGAACGAGAGAGGTCCGACATGCAGCCGCAATCCGGCTTGCAGATCGCCTTATGGGAGCCGGAGATCCCACCGAACACAGGCAACGTCGCTCGTCTCTGCGCCGCGACGGGAACGGCCTTGCACCTGATCGGCCGGCTCGGGTTCCGTCTCGATGATCGCTCGCTTCGCCGCGCGGGTGTCGATTACTGGAACTCCGTCGAAGTGCATCGACACGACACGCTGGCGGCGTTCGAGGCGGCACAATCTGCCCAGCGTATCTACTGTTTCAGCGCTCGCACCGGAGAACGCTACACGTCTGTGCGCTATCGGCGCGGCGACGTTCTTCTATTCGGCGGTGAATCGCACGGACTTCCCGACGAAGTTCTGCGGCGCCATACCGGCCGAGTCGTCACGATCCCGATGGCCGGAACGGCTGTGCGAAGCCTCAATCTCGCCACGGCCGTTGGAATCGCGCTGTACGAAACGCTGAGACAAATAGAAGGATGGTAGGGCAGGGGAGTTAGGTTGTCGGCCCATGCCTCTTCGGCCGATAGACAGGGTGATCTGCTTCGCCTCTCACCCAACGGGCCTTCTCTCCATGACAGCTACCGTCTGTCTGCCGACGATTGAAGCCGTCTGCGACCACGTTCTGACGACGCTCTGTTCCCACGATCAGTTGGAGCCGAAATTCACCCCGCTTACGAAGTCCATTCTCAAGCGATCCGGCCGGGTGTGCGGCATCTTCTTCTCGGTGCAGGGGCCACGGAGGGTCAAGGCCTACGCCGTCTGGGCCGGGGAGGAAGATCGTATCCTGTTCTACGACTCGAATGGGGAGCGCTTCGCCGAGACGCGGTTGATCGACGGGCCGGACCCGCGGAAACTGGCGGCGTGACGCCGCGGAGCGAAAAACGATGCGGGCCGTCTGTTCTGCATCTTCATTTTCCGAGATAACCCGTCGAACTTGGCAAGCGCACTCGTCGTATTACAATGAACACGGCCTGTATTACAGATGGGAGGGTCCGGCCGTGAAAAGCGTTCGCCTCGATCCGGAACTGGAAGCCAAACTGGAACGCGCAGCCCGAGCGGTGGCAGTGTCGGAGTCGGAGTTTATTCGGGACGCGCTGGTCCGTCGATGGCGGAGGTCCTGGGCGGTTCGCTGGCGGAGCGATTGGCGCCTGTCGTCGGCATCGTGAACAGCGCGGGCGGCCGAGCCGACCGTACGGGCGCGGCGCTCCGCCAGCTCCTCGCCCGGAGGCGCGCACGATGATCATGACCGATGCCGGGCCACTGGTCGCTCTCCTCGACCGGGGCGAATCGAGCCACGCGGCCTGTGTGGCCTGTCTCGGCGAACTAACAGGCCCGATGCTAACGACATGGCCGGCGTTCACCGAAGCCATGTACCTGCTGGGGGAAGCAGGAGGATGGGTCGGCCAGGACGCCCTGTGGAGCCTTGTTGAACGCGGCGACGTGGAAATTGCTTCTCAAAATGCGGCGCAGGCCCAGCGCATGCGGATTCTCATGGCGAAATACCGCGATCGGCCGATGGACCTGGCCGACGCCTCGCTGGTCGTCCTTGCCGAGGAGCGGCAAGTTCCGCGACATCTTCACGCTGGATCGAGCAGACTTTTCGACGTACCGCCTCCACCGCCGCCAGGCGTTTCGGCTGTGGCCGCGCGAGATATAGGCCGTTCGTTCGTCGCCCCATTGAGAATGTTCGTCTCGCCGCGGACAGTGAAAACTACACGCTGTGGGCAAGCGAGGAGGATCGCATCCTGTTCTACCCACGACTCGAACGGCGTGCGCTTCGCCGAGACGCGGTTGATCGACGGACGGGACCCGCGGAAACTGGCGGCGTAAAAGCACTGGGCGTAAGGGTCGTTTCTGCAGGAGACTGTACCGACAAGAAGGATGCTTCGCAGACTTACGTCAAATTCCCCGCAATCTCGTAACATCTAACAGGGGGTCACTTCCAGCAGACCAGAACTGTTACGAGCCTCTTCAAATGCGGGGAATTTTGAAATCGCATAACAGTCTTGCCCGATTTCTTACAGTTTTTCGACCATTTTTGACCATCGCGTAACACTCTGGTCGGGGGAAGGAAATCGCCGTAAGTGAGAATTGTACTGTGAAAATCCAAGGGGATGGGCATTTTTTGGCAAGTGGAAAAGGTGCCCGTCCCCGTGGATCGCCTGCTGCGGGCGGCGGCATCCAGGTCGCGCCGGTGCAGTTTGCCGTGGAAGACGATGAAGGCGAGGACCCACCAGGTGAGCGACTCGATCCAGGACTCGGGCTGACCGGCGGTGCCTGCAGCGACGCGGAACTGATCCAGGAGGCGCGGCGGTTGAGGGATGGGGCTGTCAGGGAGGGAATCTGAGGCGGACATGGTCTGATCCTCCGAATGGATGTAGAAGCCCGTTCTATGTTCTCGTGTACAGTAGCCGCGCGAAATTATCCAGAATACTCGACGACTCGATGAGGAATCTGCTTGATAGAGGAAAGACCACCTGCTCTACTGGCGTGCTGAAATAAGTGAACAGACAAAAGCCCTACCGGTTCGGCGCGGAAATAAGTGAATCGGCACGAGCCATATCGGTTCGGCGCGTGGGAAATAAGTGAATCGGACCGAGCCATACCGGTTCGGCGCCGGTCCGCTTACTCACCAGTTCGGCGGCTTTACCGATCGAGGAGGAACAATATGAGTTTCTTCAAGGCCCATTGGTGGGATAGGTTGTGGCTAACGATCGGGTGGCGAAGTGCGCGTCTAGCAGCTTGCACACACCTTGGCCAGGTCAAAGGGCCTATGGCTATCGATTGCCTCGTTGTGCTCTTCACGATCGGAATCCTGATGTGCGAGAACACGCGGCTTTTACGCTGGGCCAAATCCGTAGTGAAACGGCAGTGGATGGTTTGATAGGTGCATTGGATGACGGGGTTGCCAAAGTTCGGTTTCATGCCGTCCAATCGCTTGGTTACACTGGCGGCGCACGCGCAAACCTTGGACTCGTGAAGTTTCTTTCGGATGCTGACGACGAGTTGTGGGCAAAAACATTGCACATATTAGCCGAAAACGGTGACAGCACTGTTTTGCCGCATTTGGAAAAAATGAAGGATCGGGCTCCGTCGGACCAACTCCAGCGATTGGTACAATGGGCGGTAAGAAAAATAAGAGAACGTGAGCGTGATCGACAATCACAATTGGATGCGGAGCCTGCAAGTTACGAGTTTGAGTGTCCGAATTGTGGAAGTGCCCTTAAGGCCAAGCACAGCGCCATTGGAAAACCTGTGACCTGCCGCGATTGCAAACAGAAGATCAAGATTCCATCGCGGAAAGCGCTTGATGCACCGGCCAACACGACAGGTTGGAGCCCGGAACTAGAGCGCTCCACAGCACAGGAGGCGAAGCGGCCGCTGACCGGAGAATTGGAGGCGTTAGCGGAGCGAGCGGGCCGCCTCGGACACGAGTATTCGGATATCGGCGACGCGAAATGGGAAGAAATGAAGTCCATCGGGCGTAAACTTAACGCCCGAGGTGGTTTTCCCTTGATGCTGTTGGTCTGTCTCCGGGCCAGGGAATTGGGAGGCAGACACACCTCTGTCAGCGCGGCGTGGGATGGCATAGGGAAGTGGCAAAACTAGGCCCGGCGGAAGGGGTGGAGGTGCGCGATGGGGTTTTTTGATTGGCTGTTCGGAAAAGGAAAAGAGAAATCCGCCTCTCAGAAGGCGGATTTTGTCCCGCCGGAACATTGGCACAATATTAAGTGCCGTCAGTGTAACATCAGGGGTGCCGTCGCTCCATTCCCTGGAAATATCGGGGAAAGAAACGACTTTTCGCGGAAAACCACGATGACTTACATCCTTTCCTGGTGAATCGCTTGCAATCCGCCAGGAAAATGCGGCGTTTTTCGGTGTTCAATCTCCAGGCAGGTGAACGAAATACTGGCATATTTCGGTGCCCAATCCCGAAGATGGCACATAAAAGCCGCTGTCCACCACGGCAAGAATGCGGAAATCGCGTGCCAAAGAGAGTGAAAGCACGCCGGTTTTTGCCAGTGTTTCTGCCAAGTGTAGAGGTTTTTTGATGTAGATTGCCCATTTTCTCAAAGTTTTTCAGGGAATGGAGCGATTGCACCCAACATCAGTTACGCGCAACTTGACCGTAGAAGGTACTGGATGATGCAATGCCCGAACGGTCACGGGTCTTACTGTGGCCGATGCCTGGGGATGAGCAGGTGTCCCCGTTGCGGGGCCGCATTGCTTGATAGTATCCTGTAGTAGTGAAAGTCTGCCAGCCCAAGTGAGGGCCGGCACCCATGCCGTAAAGGGGACGCAGGACGGAGACCGTTTCCGTAACTGATGAGGGCCGAACAATTTGCTTCAGCAGACCGGGCCGCCCTCGCGGCTTTCCGAGTTTTTTCGCCCAGCCGGCGGCCCGGCTGCTGAGCTTGGCCGTTCGACGGAGAAGGAGATCGCTTATGAATCGGACTGCCCATGTCGCTCTGTTTCTGGCGGTGCTCACAGTTCAAGGCTGTGACTATTTCAAGTCGAAGCCGTCTGCCCCCTCAACATCCGCAGCGCAGGCACCGCGAGTGATGGTGCAGCGAGTACCATGCAAGATCAAATTCGGCCCGCTCGCAGCTGCCCTGGAGGTCGATCTGAGTGAGTTGAAGAACCTCGTCCTCGACGCGAAGCAGTTCTATAACGAGATCGTCACCGGCGAACCAGGGCCGACGGTACCGGAGCGGGGCCAGCCTGTTATCATGGTGGTCAACAAGAAGGACAGTAGAATCACTTACTTCCAGTTGACCCCCAATATCAAGGAGATTCGGCTCAAGAACAAGGATGCCAAGGAAGTGACCCTGATCGTCAAGAACCAAGACCCGCTCGCCGTGGAGCTATGGCTCGACTCTCCGAATGACGTGGAGGTGACTGTAGAGTTCAAGGATAGTTTGTCGTCCCAAAAGTAGGGGAAACTCATGGCTAGAAAGATCAGAAGCGACGCGAAACTCAGTACAGTGCTGAAGCGTGCAGGCGTCAAGAAGAGCGCGCTTAAGTCCGCCACCGGTCGAACTGTCCGCAAGGACGTCAAGGTCGGCACTCTGCGGAAGCGGTCCAAGTGATCACGAGCCGAAAAGCTAAAGGGGTCGGGAGTCAAACCGCCTGTCATTCGCGCCGAACACATATATGGACACTAAAGTCAAGGTGCGCACCCCGGAATTCCCGACTTGACTCACTGCGGTTTGGAGCTAGGGCATCGAGCGTTGAGCAACAAGCCCTCGTGGCGACACCGCGAGGTTCTGTCATTGCGGCTACCGTCGCGGTCAGGACGAACCGCACCAGGGGTCCTGGGGGGAAAATGAGTCCGGAGTCTTTTTGCACGACTCGGCGCTCTGAAAATGACCCCCGACCCCTTTCCCCTTGTCGAGCCATATCGGTTTGGCGCCGATCCGCTTACTCACCAGTTCGCTTTCTCAACGTGGGTTCTCCGCCGATGGACGACCAAATGTTCTTGCGAATCCTTCGAACGGAGCCCGACAACGATGAAGTTCGTTTGGCGTACTAGGCCTTGCCCTCGGCTTCCGGATTTCGCGTGGAAGAAAGCCCGTCCGAACCGGTGCCAGAATCCAAGGATTGCCTCACGAATCAGATTTCGGGTAAAATGGGGCAGTAGGAGATAAGGAGCGAGGAGAGGCGTCATCAGGAGTCGTAGTGAGGGAGCAGCGATGCCGGAACGGATTCCTGACGAGGCCGTGGTCGTTCGGGGTGGGCGGAATCTTCCAGCCGATCTGCGTCGGGGAACGAGAACCCATCCCAGCGGAGTGACGGGAGCTTCAGTGGAATGCGAGGAGGGAATGTCCGTGGAGGAACTAGCGGCAGCCATGCCCCACGGGCAGATTGGCGTGACTACCGTTGGCGCGATTCGTGCGGCTGGCGGTGATGTGGTGCGAACCTCCGGCCGTAGTCCGCATCACGCCACTGTGGTTGGTCTGAAGCCCGAAGAGGCAAGCGGTTTACTCACGCCTTCCATCCCCAATCCAGCCAAGAAGCCCTGATGCGAGGAGACGCAGCATGGTGAAGCCAAAATCTACGCCGACTTCCACAACGCGGATGCTCATGGTCGGCTTCGTTTGAATTGCATCGGAACAATCGAGGATCTAGCGGAACAGCAGGTCGCGCTGCGTGATGGTCTGCTCCTAACCTTGTACGCTGACGATCTGGACGACAAGGGGAAGTTGGATGAATTGCTGGTCGATGGCGTCGCATCCTTCTCGAAAGAAGAACACTGCTGGGTCGCGGCCATCGATTGGACTGCGATTCGTCATGCCTCAGACGGGCAGGCTTCCGACGTCGAAGAGAATGGTCCTTCCTTCGCCTCGCCAGCCGTGAAAAGCGGCCGAACCAAACGCTCAAGCTGACCGGGGCCGCCATGCTGGTTCCGCGCGGCGTCACGGTCACCCAGGCGGCCCCGTCATATTAAGTCTGTCGTTAGCCCGTAGGAGTCTTCGATGGCTTGGGTACCGGTCGCAGCGGAGACCTCCGAGTATATCGCACGTTGCGTTGGGGTTTTCCGTGACCAGGCGCCTGAGCAGTTGCGATGGCAATCGCAGTATGTTGCCGAGTTTGCCGCGTTACCGCTCTACATCGGCTGGACGGAAACGATTGGGCTGCGGCCCGATGGCGAGATCATTCGGTGGAGCACGGAAGGCGATTATTCTCAACGACCCGGTAGAAAGCTAAACTGGCCGGATTTGGGAGGGCGAGGCTCCCGCCGAGCTGTGGACCCCGGCTCGGCGGGAGCCTCGCCCTCCCGACGTTTAGCTTTCTACCGGGTCGTTGATTATTCTGGTTTGCGACCAGTTGAAGAACAGGTCTGGGTGCGAGAGCCGGATTGGTCGAAGGGTCAAAGCGGTATCCGGGCTTAAAATGCTTGATTACGGCGCGTCCGCCCGGTGCTCGCACTTGCCCAGTCTGTTCCGGTGCCGGGTATCCGACAGGTCTGCTAGAAGTGGGATGCAGTTTCGGACTCCCACTGGAAGTTCGTCGTTCCCGCATCTTCCGTTACGGATACGCGGAATTGCGGGACCGGACGAGGGGCACCATTTAGTCCGCGTTCATATTGCAAGGTCCTGTGCGTGAACGTCACTCTGTAATCGCCACTTTTCGCACCATCGTGCAGGCTCGTCCGGTTCGCCTTCTGGACCGTCTCCAGGCCGTTCATCGATGCCTCTCTCTCCGACGGTTTCGTTGCAAGGGCCAAACTGGTCCGTCGTCAATCCACCGAACGGACTCCCGATCCTTTTGTTCCGCCGCGGGGTTCCTACAAAGAGAGTTAGCTCCCCCGCCGGATGTTCGTCCTTCTCCGGCATCGCCCCCACCAGGGAATCCCGCCATGCGCTTTCTCCGATTTCTGTCACTGATTTTCATCGCCGTCAACACTCAAGCCGACTCGGCCGTCGCGGCACCGACGAAGTTGACGCCGAAAGATGCCCTTCAGGCGTGTAACGACCTGATCGGCAGCTGGCGCGGCACGGGTGAGCCGATGCAGGGCACGTCTGAGGAGAAGCAACGCGGCTTCTGGATCGAGGCCATCGCCTGGGAATGGCAGTTCAAGGGCGACGACGTGTTCCTCAAGGCGACGTTCGACAAGAGCAAGCTGTACACGCACGGCGAGTCGCGGTACCTGCCGGAGAAGGAAGTCTATCGGCTCTCGGTACAGACTATCGGCAAGGATACGCTGACGTTCGATGGAACTTTCGATGACAAGAAGCTGATCCTGGAGCGGACGGACGAGAAGAAGAAGGAGACGCAGCGGCTCACGTTCAACCTTCTCCACGATAATCGGCACCTGTATCGCTACGAAGTCAAAGCGACGGGACGCGCCAGCTTCACGCCGATCTACAAGGTCGGGGCGACGAAGGAAGGCGTGGCGTTCGCCGGCACGGAAGGCAAGCCGGAATGCGTTGTCAGCGGTGGCCTGGGCACCATCAAGATCGAGTACAAGGGCACGACCTACTACGTTTGCTGCAGCGGCTGCCGCGATGCGTTCAAGGACGAACCGGAGAAGTACATCAAGGAGTATGAGGCGCGGAAGGCGAAAGGGAAGTGACAGTGCGGAGGGTGCAGACGCTATGAATCTCTTCGGATTGCTCGATCCTCGCGTTCATCGGATCACCGTCGATGGCGTTCGTGCTTACATGCTCCAGCACGGATGGAAGGTGAGACGCCATCCACGGGGCAACGCCATCATTTTCGCCTGCGACCCGGAGGATGGTGGGGGTGAGATCGTTCGATTCCTTCCCATTTCCGAGCATTTCAAAGATTACCTCGATCGACTCTTAGAGTTACTGTGCGCTCTCGGCGAGTTCGAAGACAGGCCGCCGCTCGATATCGTGAGCGACATGCTGCAGCTGCAAGAATCTTCATTTCCCGCGCCCAACGGGAACTCAACGTCTCGAACACGCTCGAAGAGCCACAAATAACCACCTATCTTATCTCGTCTAGCCGGCGCGGCGGCGCCTCTGCTACAATCTCTCTCCGTCGCCCCGGAGAGAGTCTGTCATGCTCGCGGTCGCCGAGGCCCAACGTCTGATCCTCGAACACGCCCGGCCTCTGCCGCCGGAAACGACGGGGCTCACTTCGTCGGCGCTCGGCCACGTCCTAGCTGAAGAAGTGGCCAGCGATCTCGACTCCCCCAATTACGACAAGTCGATGATGGACGGTTACGCCGTCCGCGCTGCCGATGTTCCGGCAGGGCAGGGGACCCTCGTCGTCGTCGAAGAAATCCTGGCCGGTACGCTGCCGAAGCAAACTGTCGGACCGGGACAAGCGGCGCGGATCATGACCGGGGCGGCGATCCCCGATGGTGCGGATGCGGTCGTGGTGATCGAGCGCACGCAAATGGTCGATGGCGGCCGTGTCCGGATCGAGGACAAACCACCACGCCCTTCACAGCACATCTTCCGGCGCGGGTCGGAGATGCGCCAGGGCGACGTCGTCCTGACGAAAGGCACCATCCTTCGCCCTCAGGAGATCGGCGTCCTGGCGACAGTCGGGCGCGCGGAAGTTCGCGTCGTGCCCTCGCCACGGGTCAATCTGCTCTCCACGGGCGACGAGGTGGTTGAGGCGAACCAGACACCCGGACTAGGACAGATTCGCAACAGCAACGGACCGATGCTCTCCGCCCAGATCTGCCGCGCTGGAGGGGTGCCCCGTTACCTCGGGATTGCCCGCGATAACCTCGATCACCTCCGTCCGCTCATCACCGACGGGCTGAAGGCCGATGTGCTGATCCTGTCCGGCGGCGTTTCGGCTGGCAAACTCGACCTCGTGCCCGGTGTGCTTCAAGAAGCCGGCGTCGTGGCCCATTTCCACAAGGTCGAGATGAAGCCGGGCAAACCGGTCTTTTTCGGAACGCGGACGGCCGAGCGATCGACCCTCGTTTTCGGCCTGCCCGGAAATCCCGTCAGTTCCTTCGTCGTCTTCGAGCTGTTCGTGCGACCGGCTCTCCGGCGCCTCCGCGGACTTTCCGATCGAGCGGACGAATCGCTCTCAGCACTACTGGCCGCGGATTTCGCATACAAGACGGATCGACCGACGTATCACCCGGCGCGGCTTGAGATGGCGGAGGACGGCTGGCGAGTGCAGCCGGTGGCCTGGTCCGGTTCTCCGGACTTGCGTTCTCTGACGCGAGCCAACGCCCTGATCCTATTGCCGGTGGGCGATCATCTCCACCGTGCCGGCGGACGCTTCCCTGTGCTGCGCCTGGGTGATGAGTGATTGCTTGGATCTGAAGCTACCAGGAAAGGAGGCCCCATGTCGGTCCAGGAGATCGCAGAGGTCCGTATGAGCATCACCCCGGTGCTGCCGCAGTCCCAGCCAGACGCGCTCGTCGTTCCGTCACCCGGGGTGCCGGGTACACGCGTTCTGCTCCCGCTCGCGCTGACGACCGGCGGCCTGCTGTGGCTATGCTATTTCCCGGTAGCCTGCGGCTGGCTGGCGTGGTTCGCCCTGGTGCCGCTACTGGTGCTCATCCGCAGTCCCGCCAGGCCGCGGACTGTTTACCTGTCGGCCTTCCTCGGGGGTTTGGTTTTCTACTGGCCTGCGCTTCAGTGGATGCGCGTGGCCGATCCGCGCATGTACTACACCTGGGGTTTCCTTGCCACCCTCTGTGCGGCTTATTTCCCATTAGCGATCTTCATTGTCCGCTATCTGGAGCGACGGACTCCGCTGCCGCTGGTACTCACATTGCCGGTCGTGTGGACCGCACTAGAGTTTTTCCGCTGTCACTTCGGAACCGGTTTCTCGTGGTATCTCATCGGCCACACGCAGCACGACTGGTTGCCGATCATTCAGATCGCCGACATCACCGGCGCTTATGGCGTCTCTTTCCTCGTCGTCGCGGTCAACGCGGTGCTTTTCGAGATGTGCTGGCGACGCGCACGTCGGGGCACGCTTGCCATTCAGGCCGTCGTCGTTGTCGCAGCGATGGCCGGCACCCTCGTTTACGGCTTCGTGCGTCTGAACCAGGCGGCATTCACCGCGGGACCGCGCGTTGCCCTGATTCAGGGCAGCGTTGACCAGCAAATCCGCAATCAGGCCAATGTCATATTTCAAGTCACCCACATTTATCCAAGCCTCACCAATGTCGCCATCATGTATCGGCCGGACCTGATCGTCTGGCCCGAGACGAGTTGTCCCGGAGAGTTCGCGGTTGTGCCTCCAACAAGTCGCACGCCAGGAATTGCCCGCTCCCTGGAAAAAGGCGAGTGCAGAGAGTGAAGAGTTTGCATCGAGTATTCATCAGCTTTGGTCAACAAACGTGCTGCTCGGATTGAACAGTATCGTCCTTGAAGCCGACGGCACGGAGAAGAAATACAACTCGGCCCTTCTGATCGACAATAAGGGCCAGGTCGCGGGCCGCTACGACAAGATCCATCGCGTGCCGCTCGGTGAATATGTGCCGCTGCGTGAAACCTTCCCATTTCTGAATCGCCTCGCTCCGTACGATTTCGAGTACGGTGTCGCCGAGGGTGACACCATCACGCGCTTTCCGTTGAAGCCGAAGAAGGGCGAAGAGCGCGAGTTCTCGTTCGGCGTCGTCATCTGCTACGAGGACACGGTGCCGGATGTTGCCAGGCCCTACGGCGGCGATGGTTCCCATGCGACGGATTTTCTGCTGAACATCTCCAATGACGGTTGGTTCGACGGCACCAGCGAACATGAGGAGCATCTGGCAATCTGCCGTTTCCGTGCCGTCGAATGCCGGCGCAGCGTGGCCCGGACTGTGAACATGGGCGTCTCGGCGGTGATCGACGGTAACGGGCGCGTGCTGAAGCCGCGGTCGGTGCCGCTCCCGCAGTATCTCAACTTACTTACCGGCGACACCACCGCGGGTTCGCTGGCGGCCTTCCCCTGGATGGCGCTGGACATGAACCACGGCTTCTGGCCGCACGTCTGGTGCATTCCTGCGAACCCAGCGGAACAGGAAGCGCTGCCGACGTCGCAGTGGAACGCAGTACAAGAAAACGCACCGGCGTGCTGCTTGCTTCCATCCCGATCGACACGCGGTCGAGCTTCTATGCCCGTTGCGGCGATTGGTTGCCGTGGTCGTGCTGGGGGTTGCTCGCCGTCGGTTTGATTGTTGCCCGATACCGACCCCTCCCGGCCGCGTGAGCTAGATTTACAATGGCCGCAGACGGGAAGTCCATTGCGAAAAGGATGAGATGGCGACGTCGTTGACAGAGCGACCGTCTTGGTTGTCGCGCATTCGCACGGCCCTGTCCGTCGTATCGCTGCGGTCGCCGTTCTGGAATCGGTCGGTCAAACATCGCATGGTCCGGCTCATCCTTCATCTTGGCTACGCCTATCTGGTGATCCTCGTCGTGCTGCTCTGGCTGGAAAACTGGCTGCTGTTCCGGTCGAGCGACGCCTCCGAGTGGGCACCGCCGCCGCGAACCTGCGCGGTCGATGAAGTGTGGCTCACTTCGTCCGACGGCACGGCGATTCACGCCTGGTGGGTCAGGGAATCGCGCTGGGAACCAAAAGATGGGGCGATGCTGTTCTGTCACGGCAACGGCGGCAACCTCAGCTTTCGCGGTGATTACGCCCGTTTCTGGGTGCTACATCAACACCTGGCTGTCCTCCTCTTCGATTATCCCGGCTATGGCAAAAGCGGCGGCCGAGCGACCGAAGCCGGGTGCTACGCCGCCGCGGATGCTGCCTACGACTGGCTGACCGGCGAGCAGAAGGTCCCGGCCGAACGCCTCATTCTCTACGGAGGATCGCTGGGAGGAGCGGTCGCCGTGGACGTCGCTTCGCGCCGTCCACACCGCGCGTTGATCCTTGTCAGCACGTTCACGTCATTCCCCGACATGGCGCAGCATCTCTATCCGTTCCTGCCCGCGCACTGGTTGGTGCGAAATCGGTTTGACAGCGTCAACAAAATCACGCAGAGTTCATGGTCCGGTGTTCGTGACGCACAGCGACACCGACAATCTGATCCCGTTCGCAATGGGTCAACGCTTGTTCGAGGCCGCCAACGAGCCGAAAGCGTTCGTCCCAATGCACGGCCTCGCGCATGACGACGGCGGTCATCCCGATCTGTTCGTCGTGGAATTCGGGGAGTTTCTTCGGAAGTACGCTCCCTGACAATTCCTCATCGGATTGCTCTGGTCCCGTCATTGTCTGCTTGCTATACCCCGCCGTTGCGTCCGGCCCTGTTTTCCGGACGCGGAAGGAGGGGCCGATGATCCGAACAATACTCGCGGCTGTTTCTGTTTTGCTGATCGTGAGCGGCAACGTTTCCGCCCAGGCTCCGGTGCGCCTGCGCTGGCAGACCGGGCAAGTTCTGCTGTACAAGGTCGAACAGGCGATCGCCATCACGGAGATCGCCGGCGAAAAGAAGGTTGAAACGACGATCAAGATGAACAACACCAAACGCTGGCAGGTCCTCAGCGTCGATGCCAACGGCGTGGCGACGATTCAACATTCGCTCGTCGCTCTGCGCCAGGAGATGATCGCGGCGGATGGGAAGACGCTGCTATTCGACTCGGCCAATCCCGACAACAGTACGCCGGAGTTGAAGGAGGAGTTGAGCAAGTTCATCGGTCCGCCTCTGGCAGTGCTGCGCGTCGATGCCCTCGGCCGGGTGCTGGAAGTGAAGGAATCGAAGTTTGGCCCCGCCAGCCGCTACGAGACGGAGCTGCCGTTCGTCGGCGTCCTGCCCGTCGAGGCCCTCGCTATCGGGAAAACGTGGGATCGCTCGTACAATCTCACGCTCGACTCTCAGGGGGCCGGCGAAAAATACGCCGCCGTTCAGCATTATGTCTGCAAGAGCATGACCGAGCGCTGCCGCGGTAGTGACGGTGACAACCGAATTGAAACGGCAGCCGGAAGCGATCGCCGATCGTGTGCCGCTGCTTCAGATGCAGCCGGAAGGCGAGATCGTCTACGACCTGACGGCCGGCCGACTGCACGGGGCCGCGCTGAAGATCGACAAGGAACTCAAGGGGTTCCAGGGCGAAGGCAGCAGTATTCATGTCGTCGGTTCGTATGTCGAACAGTATGCGGGCGATCGGTGAACATTGTTTCAACACGCCGTACCGCCGGCATTCTTGCCGGCCCGTGCCGACATGAATGTCGGCGGTACGGGGTTTTGAAACCGTGTCTGAGCCGTAACCGGCAGGCGCTGCTACCATGAAAGTATGAAACCCTGCATCAGCGAAGCCACGACGCTTTCCACCTCTTTCGCCGACGATGTGCGTGGCTACGCCGACGGCGGCTGTCAGGCGATGGAAGTCTGGCTCACGAAGCTCGAAACGCACCTGGAACAAAACTCCCCTGCCGACCTCCGTAAACTGCTCGAAGACCGGCAGATGACGCTGGCCGCGGCGTCGTACCAGGGTGGCTTGCTGCTGTCCCAGGGCGAGCAGCGCAAGGCCCACTTCGATCACTTCAAACGCCGACTCGACCTGTGCCAGAACTTCCGCATTCCGACGATGCTGCGTCGTCGCCGATTTCGTCGAGAAGGTCCAGGCGACCGACCTGCAGCGAGCCGTCGTGTCACTGACCCAGGCGGCACAATGGGCGGCCGGGTTCGAGGTTCGCCTCGCACTGGAGTTTCGCGGCTCCGCTACGTTTTGCGCCAGCCTGGACACCGCGTTGTCGCTGGTCGCGGCCTGCGGCGAGCCGAACGTCGGCGTCTGCCTCGACCTGTTCCACTATTACACCGGGCCCGAGCAAGTTCGACGATCTCGCCTTGCTCACGAAGGACAATCTGGCGTTTGTCCAGGTTTGCGATCTGGCCGGTGTACCGCGTGAACTGGCGACCGACGCCGACCGAATCCTGCCGGGCGAGGGCGATTTCCGCCTCGATCCGATCATCCACCATCTGCACAACATCGGCTACGATGGTTGGGTATCGCTGGAGTTGCTGAACCCGACTTTATGGCAGCTCAAGGTTTCGCAGGTTGCCGAGCTGGGGATGGGGGCGTTGCGGCGATTACTCGGCCCGCCTCCGTCCGGTTGACCGGAAGGTCTTGTCAGGGCGGAGCGGAGACGTTACAAGGCGTCCCCTTCAGCACCAGGTGCGAGGACGGACTCGGGCAGGGAACGGGGCAGGGCACAGAACTCGGGGCGATGGCTAGACTCCTTCACATCAATGGCACAAACGAAACCGGGAGGCCGGAGCGCCGGTCTTTATCGCCTTATCAGACGACGATCCGCGCGTTGAGCGACCGGCTGGTTGACGCCGCAAGGCCACTCCGTATCCTCGAAGCCGTGCGGTGGGACGACCGGGTCGAAGCGGGCTTCTTCGCCGAGAATGCTCGTGAGTTGCCGCGTGTGAGCCGCGATTACTACGACGACCGTCCACTCTCATTCGACCCGGACCGGAAACGCGAAGAGTTCCGCGCGTTGGAGCGCGACATTGAGCTTCGACTGGGTTGCGACAACCCGGCCGGTCGTCTCCTCGTGGGTCGCTGTCGGGAAGGACGGGCCGTCGTCGATCTGGTCGCGCGGCGTGGAACACCGGAATTCGCACTGCTATCGAGTCGCCTTTATGGCAGCACCGCAGATCGCTGCCACGCCGATGGACCGCCACTCGGTCAACTTGGACGATCGCTCTCCGCCATTCTCGACAGCCGAGCAAGGGATTGCTCGGAAGCGGCTGAATCCGAGGTGAGCGCCGCCGAGGCGGTGCGCGAGTTATCGACACGTCTGACGGCATTTTTCAATGATGGCTCGACGGTCCGCGTGCGGTTGTCCGCCGGCATCGTCGCGGATGCCGCGGCGGGCATCGACTACATCAAGGTGCGAGACGACGCCCGTTTCACCGCACACTCAGTACGTCTCTTAGAGGTACACGAAGGCTGGGTCCATCTCGGCACCACGCTGAACGGCCAGGCTCAGTCGGTTTGCACTTTTCTGACGAAGTGTACGCCGTCAACGACTGTGACGCAGGAAGGATTGGCGGTGCTCACCGAGGTACTGGCGTCGGCGGTTCAACCTTCGCGTGTTCGACGGCTATTGCATCGTGTCGAGGCAGTTGGATTGGCGGAGGCGGGTGCGAACTTCTTGGAGGTGTATCGGTTCTACCAGGAGCAGGGCTACGATCCGCGCGAGAGTTATCAGCACACGACCCGTGTGTTTCGCGGTAGCCTCCCGGAGCATTGCGGCCCGTTCACCAAAGACCTTTCATATGGCAAGGGGTTTTTACTGGTGACCGAGTTCCTCCGCACGGCACTGGAGACTGGTCAGCACCAGCGCATACCCCTGTTGTTTTGCGGCAAAACCAGCCTTGCGGAAACGGCCGACTTCGCCGAACTTGCGGAGGAAGGATTGCTCGATCCTCCGCGTCATCTGCCGCCGCCGTTCGCCGATCTGAGCGCGCTTTCGGTGCGCATCGGGTTTCAGTTGACGTAGGGGTCGGCGGGAGCCGGGAGTGGTTTGACCAACTCGGCGAGCGACTCTTTCTCGTCGCGCGTCGGGGTGACGACAATCACCACGATGAAATTGCCGTTTCCTCGATCCCGGAACTGCACGATGCCCCGCACCCGTACCCAGCGTTTAAGCATTTTCTGCGGGTCCAGCCGCGGGCCGTCCTTGTTCTGAGAATAGTCGATCACGATCTTGGCGTTCAGCGGTATCGCGTCGGCACCGCAGCAATTGATCTTGAAGCGGGTGAGTGAGAAGAACCGATCGGAATCTCCGGAGAACTGTCCGATCACCTGGACCGCCGTGCCGGTGTAACGTTCTCGTTGCTCCGGGGTCAGGGTCATTTCTTCGAGTTCCTTGAAGGACTTCTCGACATAGTCGCCTTTCATGACGACGGGATCGGGGTCGGTGAACGGAGCGGCGAGCAGCGGCGCAGTATCCCGACGGCTGAGCCAACATGCTGAAGATCGCGCTTCACCTGATTCGGACTGTACTGGCGCTTGGAACTCTCCAGCCTTCGTCTCCGCCTGTTTCCGCGGATAGGGTTGCAATCCTTGCGCCGGCAGGCCGAGAAAGCCGAGGATGATCGGCACCAACATGATCATGTAGCGCCAGGGTGCCCAGGCGTGTTCGTGGTCGTGGCCCGGTCCGCCGTGACCATGCCCATGTCCGTGCGGAGCAGTGGGCCGGACCGATCCCGGCGATGGCGGGAGCCGGTGCGATCCCGTGCGAATGGGAATGCCCGTGGTCCACGTCTGGTTTCGTGGTCAGCCCGACCGAGGGAGCCGGCGCGATCCCGTGGGAGTGATCGTGCTGGCATTCCGGACCGTGTTCATGCTCATGTCCGTGCGCGTGCCCATGACCGTGATCGACACTCAACTGCGGCTGACCAGCGGTGCGCCAAACGACGACAGCGCGGAAGACGATCAAAGCCAGCAAGGCCAATCCACCGGCAAGGACGACCGGCATGAGAGAACCCGCCATGAACTGCAGCATGACCGGCTTCCCGCGGTCTTCCGTGAAATACCACATGCAAACGACGGCCGCCAGCAATCCGCCGAAGCCGATCGAGCAGAGTTGTTCGAGGTAGTAATCGTTGGCATCGTGTTGATGCTCGTGATCGTGGCTCATGAGCGTTCTCCTCGGAAATTCTCCCCTCGCCCCGGTACTCCGGGGAGAGGGGAGCAGTAGAGTTAATACCAGGGTTAGAACCCTAGAAGTTGCGGCCCATATCTGATCCACACAAGATGAGTGATGAAGGCCAGGATAAACACCTGAACGACGACCGCGAGGATAATCAGGAACATCAACCGCGGCCGGAAGACGCGCGTATACATCAGGAACAGCTTCAGGTCCAGCATGGGTCCGAGGACCAGGAAGGCGAGCTTCGGCGCCGGCCCCAGTTGCGTGAAGGTGAAGGCGACAAACGCATCGGCCTCGCTGCACAGGGTCACCAGGAACGCCAGCAGCATCATCGAACCGATTGCGAGAGGGGCGTTGTCGCGCACCGTCGCCTGACCGACCTTGTAGAGGTCAAGCCCCTCACGGATACCGGCCGCGAGAAGCCCGCCGACCACCAGGTAAAACGTGATGTCGATGATGTCGTGAAGAGCAGTCTCCGTGATGTTGCTGAGGCGTTGGTAAAGACTGCGGGATTCCTCCTGAAACTCCTCCGGGACGATCACCGGCAGACCGCTCTGCTGAAACGACGCCGTCAACAGCGAACTGCCGCGCCGCCGATACTGCCATTCTACCAGGGCAGCCGCTCCGATCGCGACGAGGAAGCCAAGCCCCGCCCGCATGACGACCATGCCGCCGCGCGTCATGTGATAGATCGTCTCGTTATCTACCTTGGCCACCTGCTTCGCTAGGCTTCCATCCATCGTGTAGAAGGCGACGTAGGTGGTCAGCAGGACGACGACATTGATGATCGGCCCGGCCAGAATGTAGGCGGTGCAGCAGCTCAGAGGCATTCCCTTGCGGTGCAGCCGGCGCATCACGGTGATGATACCGCACTCGCACATGGGCAAGATGAGGCCGAGCAGAGCGCTCATCACGATCGCCAGTCCGCGCCGCTGCGACAACGTATGCAAGATACGGTCGGTCGTTCGCTGAGAGCGGTGCATGGCGACACCGGCAACGATGGCAGCGGCGCAAGCGATGCCAATATTGGTGTAGAGGGGTAAGCGAGAGACCGCGAGGATGAGAATCACCAGGCCGAGTGGCACCATGAAAACGGGCGAGCGGCGCGTTGGCAGTTCCTGCACGATCCCGGCCAGAACGGATCCCAAGATGACCCAGGGCAGGGCCTCATAGAGGATACCGCTGAAGCGAACGATCACGTTGCTGATAAAGAGACTGACAATTTCCGTTTCGTTCGGCACGGGTTACGTCTCGAAAATCGCGGCGTGAAACAGTCCTGAAAGCAATTACGCGGATGGACCTCTCCGAGTTCGGGTCGAGGCCAACTTGCTGATGGTATTCTCCGTGGATGGCTTGCACTTTACAAGGCGAGGCATCCACGATCGGAGCAAGTATCACGTCTTCTCGTTTGGTTCGCGGCCCGGTGAGTTCAGGGGCACAACGCTCCGGCGGCGGAATGCGGGGCCGACGACCGTTGATACCAGAAACAGGCCGACGCTCAGCAAGACGATGGTGCCGGAAATACCGACGTCCACGGGGGTGTGAATGCCGACTTCCCAGCTAACCGCCTGGCCGACGACCGACACCGTGAGACAAACTAGCAGGGTGTACCAGAAAAGCTGGCGCATGTTGCAGCTGACATTCATGGCCGTGGCCGCCGGAACGATCAGAAGGGCGTTGATAAGCAGCACGCCGACCGAGCGCAGGCACAAGTTAACGACGAGGGCGAGCAGGACGACGAAAAGGTAATTGCCGAGGCGTAACGGCACGCGGCGCGAGAGAGCGAGGCTGGTGTTGAAGCTGCCGAGGAGCAGGTGGTTGTAGCCCCAGGCCAGGAAGCCGATCGTGAGCAAGGCGAGTCCGGCGAGGGTAATGAGATCGCCTGTGGTGGCCGTCGTCGGGTTGCCGAAGAGAAAGTCTTCGAGGCTGAACAAACTCTTCCTCTTAATGAGATTCTTGAGCAGGGCGGCAATCCCCATGTTGCCTGCGAAGAAGACGCCGATGACGGTGTCGCTCGAGAGTCCCGTGCGTTGCCGGACCGCAGCGATACCGATGCCAACGAGGATGCCGTAGACGGCCATGATGGGCGTGACCCAGGCCCAGAACTCGCCTTTCGGATGGTATGCGGCGAGGTAAGTGTCGAAGACAATGAAGCCGATGCTGACCCCGGCGAAAGCGCAGTGGGCCAGGGCGTCGCTGAAAAATGCCATACGCCCGCCGATGACGAGCGAGCCGACTGTGCCGCAGCAGATGCCGACCAGGATCAGCGCAATCAGAGCGCGGACGTTGAAGGGGAGATTGAAGAAGCTGTTCTCGGGGAACAACCGCGTAAAAGTGGTAATGGCGTGGTTCAGCCACTCTGTGGGACCGCTGCCGGAACCATCATCCGACAAACCGGCAAACAGAGGTAGCCAGACGAAAGACACGGCGTCACCTTTCGGGGTATGGAACGACTCTGGTCATCGTAGGAACGTTGGAGTCGCCGCTGCCACGGTCGAGCGGATTCGAGGCGAACTCAGTTCATGGCCGCGATTGCAGATCGTCCCGCCGGTTTCGTCTCGATCGTCAACGATTTCAGTACCCGGCCCATCAGTTCCATCGCCATCCGCGCTTCGGATTCGGTGATGACCAGCGGCGGTGCGATGCGGACCACCTTTTTCGCCAGCGGCCCGAGCAGATGGATGCCGTCGTTGCCTTCACCGCGATAGCACGCCAGGACCAGGGCGTTGGCCCACTCGGCCGCCGTCTTGCCCGCATGGTCGCGCATCTCGACGCCCCAGACCATGCCGCCCTTTTCGCCGCGGACATGCTCGATGAACGGCAGTTCCTTCAAGCGAATCAGCCCATCTTCGATCGATCGGCGGACGCCTTGCGCGTGTGGCCGATGACGTCGCGGGAGGCGAATTCTTCGAGCGTCGCGAGCACGGCCGCGCAGCAGAGCGGGTTGGCGCTCCAGGTATCGGAGCCTTCGCCGTATTCGAGGGTGGCGAAAGCGTCCGCACGGCCGACCGCCGCCGCGACCGGCACGCCGTTGCCCAGCCCCTTGCCCAGCACCACGATGTCCGGCTCCAGGCCGTAGGTCTCGAAGGCGAACAGCTCGCCGGTGCGGCCGAAGTTCGCTTGCACTTCGTCGAGGATGAAGACGAGGTCGTGTTCGCGGCAGAACGATCTGCAGCAGTTTGCAGATAGCTTTTGTGCGGATGATACGAGCCGCCGCCGCCGAGGTAAGGCTCCGTGATCAGCACGCCGAGCTTTCGGCCGAACTGGTGAAGCAGGGCGTCCAGCTCGCGGCGATAGGGGGCAGGGTCGAAGGGACGATCGCCGCATCGACGACGTCCGCGCACTCGGCCATCGGGAAAGCTGATGAAGCGGACGCGCGGATCGCGGTCGTGGTCGGTCTCGCAGCCGGTGACGGCGCCGGCCAGTCCCTTTTTGCCGTGAAAGCCGAAACGAGTCGCCACGATCATTTCGCGCGTGTGATCGCGGGCCAGGGCAGCCCACAGCGCCTTCTGAATCGCTTCCGAGCCGGACGCCGCCCACATCACCTGCTGCAGCCGATTGCCGCCGGGCCGACCCTGGAGGGTGGCGACGAGCCGTTTGGTCGCTTCGATCTCGACCGGCGTGACGGCGTTGTACGCCGTCATCGGCAGGGCAGGGGAGTAATCGGCCGGCTGACCGTTCGCCGGTGTGCTGGCGGCGCTGATCCAGCCCATGTAGTCGCGTGAAACGCTGCATCCACTCGCTCGGATTATGGCCGAGGTTGGCGACGAGCACACCGGACGTGAAATCGTACAGCCGGCGGCCCTCGGGCGTCCAGAGAAAGACGCCGGCGGCTCGGGCGAGGACGGCCTGGGTCGGCGTGTAAGTACGGAGGGAACGCGGCTCGAGTTTCGCCAGATCGGCGCGGACGGCGTTGGAGCGCGGCTCGTCGGAGTGGTGCAGGGGGGAGGTCATGGGGGATCCTCTATTCTGGAGGGAGAGTCCATGATGAGCACGCAGCAAGTGGGAACTTGCTGGCGCTGCGTGCCCAGTTGATTGTAATGACTCGAGAACAATCGTGGCAGGGTAGGAGAGAGGTAGGTCCGATCAAGAAGCCTTGACCGTGACGCGGCTGAAGAAAGTGTTGTACCATTGATCCACCTTCCCCACGATCTCATCCAGCGACGCCCGATCCAGTTTCCGGCAGCGGGGGGCTTTGTTACGTAATTGGAGTCACCGACCGAGGAATAAGGACTTACGGCGAATCTGCGACCGAGGAATAAGGACTTACGGCGACGCAGCTGCAATTCGTAACAAAGCCGCAGCGGGCGATCTCGTGCATCACGAGCCGGGCTCATCGTCGGCGATGGTCGGCTCCGCTACCCAGGTGTAATAGCCCTGGTCGTCGTCCATCGTGAAGTGGAAGAGGCAGACGGGGTAGGGGAACGGCCCGATCCGCGCAAACGAGCGCATGATGGGTCGTAGCGACTTGTCCAGCTGAGCCTCCGTCAAGGGGCTTTTCGCCCCACGGAGGAAAACGCCAAACTGACGGACGGACTGCTCACCCCCTTCTCTCCGGAAAGAGAGACGATGAACTCAAGCCCGACGCCTGGGGCCGCTTTCCTGACGATCAAGTCGTCACGACGGGTGAGGTAGATCATTGCCAGTGCTCTCGACCGCTCCGTGACGAACCACTCCTGCTCATCCTTACTCATGTTCTGTCCTCCCGCGCCCATCACGGCGGGGCTTCTGCTTCTCGGAGCTTGTCCGCCTGGTCCCACATTGAATCCGTCTGCCCGACGATCCGCCACAACTCGAAAGTCTTGCCCCTGATCCACCACAGGCCGAACTCTTCGAGCTTGCAGGAATGCTCCGTCAAGGAATAGGTCGTCTGGTCTTTCATCCAGATGACGGACTTCTGCGAATGTGTGTTGCCGATGCGGGCCTTGAACACCGTGGGATCGTCCCTTGGGCTATCCTCCCCGATTGCATCGGGCATCACCTCGATTTCCGTGCCCTCGCGGAGGAGGCCACGCTCCTCCAAAACCTTCATGGTCTGCTTCTTCCGTCCTCCTCCGTTCGTAATGGGCGGATCGCCCCCGGGCAGTTGAATCGGCTCGAACCAGATAACCAGCTGCCTCGTAGACAACTTGTCTTTGGCGACCTTCTTGATATCTCGGTCAGCACTTTCCCACAGACAATCCACAAGAATGGCGGCCCTCTTTGCCGTCTCCTTGATGCCATCGAGGACTTGCGCCTTAGTCATTTCACCCCTACTCCACGGGCATTTCGGATTGGGGCTACTTGACAGCCAGACGTAAATGTACCCGTCCGGGCGTAATCGTTCATCATCACACCTCGCTGCACAGGACGTTCCGAGGATCGTGGTAACGTAATCGAGGACGGCATCCCGGCCCGACTTGACCGGCCCCCTCAATTCCTGGGCTAACGAGGCTGCATCAGCAAACCGATCCTCGCGTGCGTCTTCAAGGCACTTCTCGAGCATTTCGACGAGCCGGTTCTCTACACCCTGTTCCACGAGGCGCGTTGGCCATTTTGTGCCACCGGGCCGGGAGGCTGTCACGTCGGCGACGAGCATCTGATACCACATCACGCCAAGCGAGAACACGTCATCGCGCGGATCAGGTGAGTTGCCGCGCATCTGCTGCGGCGAAGCGTACAACGGCGTGCATGAACCGCGCACCGCCATCGTCAGGAATTCGCCAGGCGTCGTCCCGCGTTGAGTCTCAGTTCGCGCTTGCGCGACCGCGATGCCGCCGATCCCGAAATCGGCAATGCGAAGTGTGAAGCGGCCTTTCTTCTCACTCGGCTGGATTAGGACGTTGGCGGGTTTCAGATCGCGATGGACGATCGGTGGCGACAAGCGATGAGCGAACCCGACGATGGTGGCGAGTCGGAACATTAATTCCACTGACCGATTTGCCCGCACCGCTGGTGCGAGCCGTTTCCAGTCCTGGATTAGGCTGGTGAGTTCGCCTCCCGCCACGAAGTCGCAACGCAGATACGGAAGCTCACTGTTTAGCGAGGTATCTCGAAGTGCGACGATACCGGGATGGCGCCCTGATTGTTCGACCCGGCCTAGCAGAGCGGCCTCGTTGCGAAGTGACTTCGCGGCAACGGGATCGGTGCAGAACTTGAAGGCAGCCGGCGCCAGATGCGGATGGACCGCTTTCCACACCTCGCCGAAACCACCGGAACCGAGACGCTCAGTCAGTTCCCAATCATTGAAATGCTTCCCGGCGTACAGTTCCTTGTGCGGTGCTCGGAGGGAAAGGAAGGGGAGCACCTCTTCGGCCGTATTCAGTGCCAGTCCATGGGGAACCGTGGTGCCAGTCAAGTCGGCGGGTCGGCTCAGCGATCGGCGGATAGTACTTGGGACCTGCGTAAGGTAGTCGACGAGGACCAGCTGCAACTCTTCCGACTGGTCGGACGCCACTGCCTTGACGGCTTCCTTTGCTTCGTTCAAGACCATTTCCGGAGCAGCGACGGACGCTTGCTGCAACTCGTTGGCGCGATCCACCGAGTTCGGCGCGGCCTCTCGCCAGTATTTCACGAGGTCCTGGGCGAAGTCGTAGGCCGCATTGCCGAACGGCAGGTTCTCCAGGAGGGCCTTCTTGACATTGGCGAGCGCCGCCTTGGCGGCGCACTTGAAAAAACGGATGAACATGACTGCTGCCTCCGGCGCGTTATTGCAAACGAGAAGGCACTGTTATTTCGCCGGAACGTCGGCCTAATTGCAAGACAAAACCGCACGATCCTGTCGATTACCGACTATCCGTATCGTTGGTCGGAGCAGGGCAGGGGACCATTCGTTATCAGATTGAAACTTTCAGGGCAGGGCAGGGCAGGGGGACGCCACCCTGCCGTCAAACCGCCGGCGAGTACAACACGTCCGGTTCCACTTGCCCCGGCAGATGCAGCGCCAATCCGCCTTCCGATCCATTGACCGTGACGACACCGCCCGGCTTGCCCTTTGCGTGCCGATCGCAGAATCGCCTCCATCGCCTGCACGGTCGCCACGGTCGGCCGATCGGCCGACAGATCGTTGTACATCAGCGAGCGCATCTGCTCGCAGACGGCGCGTCGCGGTCCGCCGCCGGGCCGCCGAACTCGACGAAGGCGACCTCCTCGAAGAAGCGGCGCAGGATCTCGATGCCGTAGCCGCGCTGGCTGCGCTCGCCCCACGGTTCGACGAAGGTGCCGTTGTAGTGGTGGTTCGGCGTGTACTTGATGTTCGTCGGGCGACTGCCCTTCGACCGTCACCTCGACGCCGCGCTTCCGCTGATGGGCGTTCCAGACGCCGTTGTCGAAGCGGAACTGCACTTCCTGCTCGACGTAGCCGGGGAAGTTGTCGGGCGTCACCCAGCTCGTGTGGATGTCGAACGCCGCCTCGCGGCCGTCGGGGTAGGCGTAGACCATCTGCAAGCTGCACGGAATCCCAGGTCGGCCCGTCCGCCGGGCCGACGAGGCCGCGCTGGCCGGTGGCGGTGATGCGGGCCAGACCGCCAGCGGCTGTGCCTCCGCTCGGCTGAAGCGGCGAAGCGTGAAGTCGATCAGCTTGATGTAATGGACCGCGACGTAGGTGCCGGGATTGCGGCCCGTGATCCACTCGGCGAACTGCTGGCCGCTGATCGACTTCGGCTCCAGCAGCGAGCAGTAGCCGTTGTTGACGTGCCGCAAGACGCCATCGACGACGTGGGTCCGCAGCTTCTTGTGATCGGGATCGGCGAGCTTGTGATAGACGACCTTGGCCAGCACGCCCTTCTGCCGAGCGAGGGCCTCCAGTTCATCGAGTTCCTGCAAGCGCAGGACGGAGGGCTTCTCGATCAGGACGTGCTTGCCGGCGGCGAGAGCGGTTCGCGCCGCGTCGAAATGGCGATCGTCGGGCGTGGCGACGCAGACGGCATCGACGCCCTGGCCGAGCAGTTGCTCGACGGCGTCCGGTCCGGAGCAGTTGACGAAAGGGCGCGATGCGACCCGCTGCCTGTTGCCGGTAGCGCTCGCCGCGCGCTCCGGTGCGGCTGGCGACGGCCGCCAGTTCCACCTCGACGAAGCCGAAATCGCGGCGATACAGACCTTCGGCGTGCAGTTGCTCGAACAGCGGCCGATAGGTCTCGTCGAAGATCATGCCGAGGCCGACCATGCCGGCCCGGAGACGGTGAGCGTTGAGGTTTGCGGAGGTGTTCATGGCGTCATCCTACGAGGGAGCGGCAGGCGAGAAAGGGCCGAGTCCGGTTTCCGTAGCGAATGCCGGCCGCTACCATGATACGGACAGGACACCATCGAGAAATCCAATATGAGCGGTTCCCCTGAAGCCGTTGCCGTGCCGACTCTGAGCGTCGTCATTCCCCTGCTGAACGAGGAGGAGGTGCTGGATGAAACCTACCGCCGTCTGAAGCTGCAACTCGACGCGCTGAACGAGACATACGAGATCGTGTTCGTGGACGACGGCAGCACCGACCGCTCGCGCGCGATCCTGGCCGCCAAGGCCGCGGCGGATCCGACGGTGCGCGTGGTCTGTTTTTCGCGCAACTTCGGTCACGAGATGGCGACGACGGCCGGGCTGCACCACTGCGCGGGGGAGGGCGGCCATCGTGATGGACGCCGACTTGCAGGACCCGCCCGAACTCATTCCGCAGCTGCTTGCCAAGTGGCGCGAGGGCTACAAGGTCGTTTACGGCGTCCGGGAACGCCGCCGCGGTGAGACGATCTTGAAGAAGGTCACTTCGTTCCTCTTCTACCGTCTGATGCGCAAGATCGCCGACGTGAAGATCCCCGCGGACACGGGCGACTTCCGCCTCCTCGACCGGCGTGTTCTGGACGTGTACGACCAGTTTCAGGAGGATCCGCGCTTCTTCCGCGGCCTGGCCGCCTGGGTCGGGTTCCGTCAGGTCGGGGTGACGTTCGTGCGTCAGCGCCGTGTGGCCGGAGTCACCAAGTATCGTTACAGCCGCCTGGTCAACCTGGCGTTCGACACCATCACCGCCTTCTCGACATTCCCTGCCCTGGTCATCACAATCCTCGCCGGCGCTCTCGCCGTTGGCAGCGGCGTGTTCATCGCCGTGATCCTGGGACTCTGGTCCACGGGGACGATCGCGTTGGAAGGGTGGATGTGGGCCGGCCTAGGCTTCCTGGTTCTCTGGAACCTCCAGTTCCTGTGCCTGGCGGTGCTTGGCGAATACATCGTCCGCACCCACCGTCACACTCAGCGCCGGCCCCTGTACGTGGTGGACACCATCATCGAAGGCAAGAAGACGGAGACAGGCCACACCGGCTGATCTACGTTCGCCATCGTTTCCGGTCCTTGATTCGGACGACGAAATGCAGGCCCGACCAGATCGCATCGATCGCGCAGACCTTGTTATCAACCAGTCCGCTCGTCAGACCGATGGAGCGAACCGTGTCGCCCGTGAGATCGCTGACGACCCCGGAAGTCTTCTTCGGCCAGCACACCCAGAGACCTCCTGTCGGCTGAAGCATCGCGGCGAGATCGGCGAACTGCTCTTCCAGTTCCGACTGGCTCTGCACGAACAAGAGAATCACGTCGAGCGGTGCGTCGCCGACTGCGCGTAATTATGGTCACGTCGAGGGGTAGGGGCGTCAACTCGTCTTTCAATGTCGGAGGCGGATCGATCAGGGCGACGCGGTAGCCGTTCTTGATCCCGAGCTTCTGGGGTAACGGCGTCCCGGAATAGCCGGCGGACATGTGCCCGATCCTCCTCCGACTCAACGACGACGAGGATGATGATTGGCGAGACTATCCGGCATAGCGAAGAAATGCCAGCGAAAATGGGGTCATTTTGAGCTAGCTCAATTAAACATAATGTCTATTATCGGACGTTGGTGCGATTGGCCGCACAAGTGGTCGGTTGTTCAGGAATCTGCCGGTCTTCAGCGGCTAGGTCCGATAATGGTTCTTATGTTTAATTAAGTTCGATCCGCCTCAGCATTCCGGCCTTATTTATCCGCCGTCTTGTTGCTATATTCCTCAAACTTTTCCAGGAGGATTCCGGTGGGTTCTCGTGGACCGTGTGCGACAGGTTGGAAAACATTGCTGCTGTTGCTCGCCGTTGCGAGTGGGCTGGCCGTATGGGCCGCACAGCCATTTGTCGGAGGTTGGAACGACGGCAGCCGACTCGCGACGGTCGAATGCCTGGTCGATCATCGAACATTCGCAATCGAGCAATCCGTCTTCACTCGCCCTGCCCTCCGCGAAGGAACTGGTAGCGGTACCCAGGACAAACTGTTTATCCGCGGCCACTATTACTCCGACAAATCTCCCTCCCCTGCCCTCCTCCTCGCGTTGGGGTATCAGTGCTGGCGTTGGGCTGACGGCCCCACTGCCGCCCAGAGACCGGACACTTTTTGTTACGCCGCCAACCTTGCTTCGGCCGGTTTCGCCTACGTAATCTCCATCGTGTGCCTCTTCATTCTCGGCAGACGAGTGGGACTATCGCCCGGCATCTGCTGGCTCCTCGTCGGCAGTCTCGGTCTCGGAACGGTCGCCCTGCCCTACGCCGCTCACGTCAACAACCACACTTGCCTCCTCAGTGTCGTTTTCCTGATCGTGCTGCAACTGCAACGACTCGTCCAGCATCGAGAGTCGGGATCGACTCCCGGTCTCTGGAGCTGGCTCGGGTTGGGACTGCTCACGGGACTCGGCTACACGATCGATCTCGGCATCGGTCCGGTGTTGTTTGTGACGACGGCAATCTGGGTTACCTACAACGGCCGCGGGCAGGCCCTCGTTCCCTTCGTGCTGGGTGCCCTGCCCTGCCTCGCTCTCCATCACGGATTGAACTTCGCGGTCGGCGGCACTTTTTATTTGTTATGTTGTTGATGCGAATTTTAATTTGTGATGTATATTGATGTATTTTATTTTATTTATCATGAATTTAACGATGTTTTTTTTGTGTTGTTGTAAGTTGTTGATATTGTTGTTGTCACTAACAACATTGTATGGATGTTGATATTGATTGTGTAGTTGATTTTTGTGATCATTTTTAACTTGATTTATCTCTATATATTGTGATTTGATCTTGATTTCGATGTTTTATGTTTTGTCGCATTTGCATCATGATCATTAAAACGACATTTATTATTTAAGTTTGTTTGTTGACGTGAGTGGCGTAGGGCAGTCTCGGTCTCGGAACGGTCGCCCTGCCCTACGCCGCTCACGTCAACAACCACACTTGCCTCCTCAGTGTCGTTTTCCTGATCGTGCTGCAACTGCAACGACTCGTCCAGCATCGAGAGTCGGGATCGACTCCCGGTCTCTGGAGTCTGGCTCGGGTTGGGACTGCTCACGGGACTCGGCTACACGATCGATCTCGGCATCGGTCCGGTGTTGTTTGTGACGACGGCAATCTGGGTTACCTACAACGGCCGCGGGCAGGCCCTCGTTCCCTTCGTGCTGGGTGCCCTGCCCTGCCTCGCTCTCCATCACGGATTGAACTTCGCGGTCGGCGGCACATGGCGCCCTGCCAACATGGTGCCGGAATATCTCAACTGGCCCGGATGTCCCTTCAACACGACGAACATGACCGGCGTCTGGCACCACGACCCGCTCAGTTTCTTCCTGCACGGCGGAAACATGCTCGTCGGCAAGCGTGGGTTTCTTTTCCACAACTTGCCTCTGCTGTTGACCGTACCCGCGGTTTTCTACCTGCTCCGGCGCGGTCATGCGGAACGGTCCGTCGTAATCTGGGCCGTTGCCACGTGTGCCGGATCCTGGTTTCTCTACACGGCCACTTCGCAAGCGACGTCAGGTCAGTGCCTCACCGTCCGCTGGTTTGTACCCTTCCTCGCTCCGGGGTATTATCTACTCGCTCTCTATTTGCGACGTTGCCCAGAACGACTTCCGGAGTTTGTCCTCCTCAGCGGTTGGGGTACCCTCCTCATGGCCCAGGTCGGAAGATGCCCGTGGACCGGAGACATGGTTCCGTTCTACTGGCCGATCGGACTTGGTGCGATTTCTTCATGGATCATCATGCACCTCATTATCGTGCGTGTCCAGAGGAGGAGAACCGACCGGCAGCGCGACCCAAACAGCGCAATCGCTCTCCAGACCGCCCGTCCTATCACTCGAATCGCAGCTTGAAATCCCCCTTGCACTTCTCGCAGAAAGACGGTACGAGACACCGCTTTGAAACCGGAGGGGGCAATCGTGTCGCAGAAATCGAGAGCGATCCTGACCGACGGGCTGTGGTTCCTGTTCTGGGGTGCGCTGAGTTCATTCTGGTGCATATCGGCGGCGGAACGGTTAAGCGCGACTTTCGACGAACCCTTCTATCTCCACGAAGGACTTCAATCGTGGCGGACCGGTTCGTTCAAAACCTTGGTAGATGTCGGCACCATGCCGCTGCCTGTATGGGTTAACACCGCCCCACTCTACGTGTGGGAGCGTTTTCAGGGCCGCCCGTTCGACGTCCAAACGGAGTTGGATAAGCTGTTGCCTGTGGCACGGGCAACGGCCCTCGGCTTCTGGTGGCTGTTGCTGGGCTACGGCTGGGCGGCGGGACGACAGATTGCGGGACCGTGGGGTGCCCGACTCGCCGTCCTACTCCTGGCCTGCGAACCGACCGTGTTGGCGCACGCTGCACTGGCAACTACCGACGTGGCCGTCACCGCCGGTCTGCTCGCCTTCCTCTTCCACTATCGTTCGGGGCGCTCCGGCGGCTGGCTGATGCGAGTGGGCGTGCCAGCTCTGTGGTTCGGATTCGCCGTTCTGTGCAAAGTGTCCGCGCTCTATTTCGGCGTACTGGGCATGGCCGTTCTCGAAGTCGAATACCGGTTTCGAGGCCGGATCGACCTCAAAGGCCTGCGCGGTACTACACGCCTCGCCTTCGCTACCCTCATTGGGGCCCCCTTTCGGCGACATCTGTCCCAGGTGTTTTGGATCGGCCTGCTCCTTGTTTTTGTCTTCTGCGGTTCCGACTGGAAGGCCTCGCCTTCTCTGGTGAAGTGGGCGCAACAACTCCCGGACGATGCGATCGGGAGATCCGTGTGCTGGTTCTCCGACCATCTGCGCATCTTCAGCAACGCCGGGAACGCGCTGGCCTATCAGACACGGCGGAACTTTCAGACGCAGGACGTGTTCTTGCTCGGCGATACCTATGGGAAAGCAGTCTGGTATTATTTCCCGGTGGCTCTCAGCATCAAGATGGCGCTTCCTTTACTCGCCCTGCCCTTCCTGCTCGCGGTGTTATCGCCGCGCTCGCTACGGAACTGGCTCTGTGCGTTGAGCGCGATCTTGCTGCTGTATAGCCTCAATTGCCGTGTGCAGCTTGGTGTCCGCCTGCTGCTCCCCTTGGTTTGCTCGGCGGTGATCGGTTTCGCCGCGGCTCTCGTCCGGGCAGTCTGCGACGCGCCCTCGGGTTGGCAACGGCGCGCCTTGATCGTCGTTACGGCGGTGGTCCCGCTGTGGATGGGAGGAGCGGCGTGGTCTGCCTGGCCGAACGGACTGTCCTACGTAAACGAACTCTGGGGCGGCACCACGGAGGGCTATAAATTAGTCTCCGATTCCAATTACGACTGGGGCCAGGGAGTCAAAGAACTCGTCGCCTGGCAACAGCGGAGCGGGACGAAGACAATCGAGGTGATCTACTTCGGGACTGACCCTCTCGTTCAATGCCCGCCCTTGCATCCTCTGGACATGAGAGGCTGGCAAAGTTTCGATGCGGAGGAACTCCGGGCCCATGCTCACAGTCCCTATGTCGCCGTGGGGACCACGTTTATCTACAGCACGCTCGCCTCCAATGCACCGCGCTATAAAACGCTCATCGACTGGTTCCGTCAGACTCCACCTGCTGCCCGAACTTCGACATTTCTGATCTACGATCTGCGTCAGGCCGACGGATTGGCGCGAACGGGTCCATGAACGATCACGGGCGTTTTCGGTTAGTCCAGTTCCGTCCCCGTGTTGAGCTCGGACTGTAGAAGGATAAGAACCGATCCTGCCTCTTGCCGAAGGGCCGCTGAACGCCATCCGGTTGTGATTGACCGTGAATCGCGGAAATAGTACAAGCGTGGAGGCGTTTCCTGCTGCGCCAGTCTGTCCATCCCGGCAGATTCGGCTCTCATTCGCAATCACGATGGAAAGGAATCCATGACGCTGAGCAAACGCTGTTTCGCGGAAGGCATCGGCACATTTTGGTTGGTGTTTGGAGGCTGCGGAAGCGCCGTACTGGCGGCGGCTTTTCCGGGCGTCGGCATCGGACTGCTGGGCGTCTCCCTCGCCTTCGGCCTCACCGTCCTGACGATGGCCTACGCCCTCGGACACATTTCCGGATGTCACCTGAATCCGGCCGTGTCGGCAGGTCTGGTGGCGGGCGGCCGCTTCAAACGCGCCGAGCTGGGGTCCTACGTCCTCGCGCAAGTCCTCGGCGGTCTGGCAGGCGCCGCGGTGCTCTACCTGATCGCGTCCGGCAAAGCGGGTTTCGACCTGGCCGGCGGATTCGCGGCCAACGGCTACGCCGAACACTCACCCGGCGGTTACTCGCTGATCGCCTGTCTCGTCTCCGAATTCGTGCTGACGTTTATGTTCCTGTTCATCATTCTCGGCTCGACGGACGAACGTGCCCCCAAGGGTCTGGCGCCGATCGCCATCGGGTTGGGACTGACGCTCATCCACCTCATCGGCATCCCGGTCACGAACCTGTCGGTCAACCCAGCGCGATCCGTCGGGCCTGCGGTCTTCGTCGGCAGCTGGGCACTGGAACAGTTGTGGTTGTTCATCCTCGCACCGACGGCCGGCGCTGTCTGCTCGGGGATCGTCTACCGCACCGTGTTCGCAACCGCCGCGAGCACGGAAGAGGCACCGAGCAGTGTTCCCGAGACGAGAGACAGGTCGTCGCGCAGGCGCGTGGCGGGATGATGCCAGGGCCAGGGACGCCGATCAGGCAGTAACATCGAGAAGCGTCACCGAGGCGAGTGATGCGAAACCCGGCCGCTGACGCAGCCGATGCGCCAATCTCGGACAGCGGTTGCAAATGGAAGTGATTATCGAGCGCGCGCAGGAACCTTCACGAACCGGCTCACGCCCTCCAGAAATCGAGCACGCCTCCGGTCAGAAAGTGTCGAGTCCCCTCACAGGCCAACTGGCTCTTCTTCGCTGCCTCGCTCTTGCCTAGCAGTTTGCGCAACAGGTACGTCGCCCCTCTCAGGCAAAATTCGATTGGCGTATCGAGGGTCACGGCCGCCTTGTAGAGCCAGAGCGCAGGGCGCGAGTAGCCGGATTTGCGTAGAAAGCGGGCGTAACCGGCGAGCCGGTTCGATGCCACGTAGCCAATATGCTGCCGCGTACTGACGCCGCCATAGTGGACGATCTCGACATCGGGGAAGAAAACAAGCGGGTAATAGCGGCCGACGCAGGCCGAGAAGTGCAGGTCTTCGGCTCCGAAGGCGAACTCCTCGTCCCAGGGACCGCAGCGGTCGAACACCGGACGCGGCACGAACAGCGCGGCACCCATGAGTATCTCGACTTCCCGGCGGCAGTGCGGATCAAACTGATCGCGGCGGTAGTTTTGGTAGACCCGGCGAAACAACCTCGTGGGCCCGAGCAGATTCGTCTGGTGCAGGAGGGCGCCGAGCGTCGGTGTGCGGCGAAAAGAGATCTGATAGTCGCCTTTTGCGTTGCGCAAGCGTGGCCCAATCATGCCGATTTCAGGATGCGCCTCCGCATGGCCGACCAGTTTCGCCAGCGATCCCGGCGGCACCCAGGTATCGTTGTTGAGGAAGAAGAGGTAGCGCCCGGTCGCGCGCACCGCTGCCTGGTTGTTGCCGCGCGCAGAAGCCGAGGTTCGCGGCGTTGCGCGTCAACAACACGTCGGGAAACTCGGCCGCCACCATGTCGGCCGCACCATCGTTCGACGCGTTATCCACCACGACCGTCTCGACACGGACGCCCTGGTCCTGCTTGTGCAGCGACCACAGACAGTCGCGCAGCATGTCGCGGCAGTTCCAATTGACGATGCACACCGAAACGTCGGGAAGCAGCGCCATCGTCACGCTCTCCAAAAAGCGAAGAGGCCGCGCGTCAGGAAGTGACCGACGCCGCGCAGTGCGCAGGCATTTCGCTGCCCGGTCGCGCCGACCGCTCAGGCGTCCCCACAGGAAACGGCAAGCGTAGCGCAGACATTGCAAGGGCGCGTCGAGCGTCACCGCTGCTTTGTACAGCCATAAAGCCAGGCGCAATGCGCCCGACCGACGCAGGTAACGAGTGATGCCAATGATCGTGGTGGTATGTGCGAAACCGACGTGCCGGCGACTGCTGACCCGTCCGAAGTGCGCGATCGTCACCTCGGGATGATAAACGACGCGGTAGCGCCGACCGATGCGATCGCACAGGTCGATGTCCTCGCCGCCGAACCGATAACCTTCATCCCAGGGGCCGCACTCGGCGAAGACCTTCCGCGACACGAGCAGAGCGGCGCCCATCAGTACCTCGACGGCGTGCGTCGTGGTCAGGTCCTGGCTGCGGCCGCGGCATGCCCGATAAGCCCGGCGGAAGAGACCGGTCCAGCGCAGGAGTGTCGTCCGGTGCAGTAAAGCTCCGATCGTGGGGCGATTGCGACAGGATACCTGAGTCCGCCCGTGCCCGTCGCGCAGCTGCGGCCCAATCAGGCCGGCCTCGGGATGCGTCTCTGCGTAGTCGATCAGTTCCCGCAAAGCGCCGGGTGGAACGATGGTGTCGTTGTTGAGAAAGAAGAGATACCGGCCGCACGCCGCTGTGGCGGCCTGGTTGTTGGCGCGGGCAAAGCCGGCATTGTCCCTGTTGCGAATTAGCTTGACGCGTGGGAAACGGCGGCAGACCAATTCCGGAGCCCCGTCGGTCGAACCGTTATCGACGACGATTATTTCGAGCCGCACTTTCTGAAGACATGACCGCAACGACCGTAGACAGACACGCAGATGGTCGCGGCAATTCCAATTCACAATGCAGACGGACACCTCGGGAATCCGTGCGGAATGCGGCGTGCGGCGTGCGGCGTGTCGAGCATTCACATCCTGCTTCATGCCCGCGCCTCGACGAGTTTGTTTTCTTCCACTCCGCACTCCGCACTCCGCACTCCGCACTCCTGAAGGAGCCGGCTTCGCCAGCGTTCGCGGTCGAGCCAGAGAGCGAAAGGCCGTCTGCCGCACAGCAGTTGGCCGAGGCGGTAGCGCCAACGCCGCAACCACGGCAGCGGCATCCGGGCGTAGCGGTTCATCTTCTCGCGGTAAACGGCGTACTCGGCATCGGTGATCGGCGGACGGCCATCTCGGAAGGCGAGAGCCCATACGTTCGACGGCCGCGTGTCGGGGCCGTGCCAACCGAGGATTTTGCTCGGGTAATCGTGCAGCAGCAATTGCAACGCTTCCGGCGTGAAGCGCCAGTAATCGCTGGGAAAATCGTGGATGTGGAAGTGGAACGGCGAAGCGATCAAGAACGCACCGCCGGGCCGCAGAACGCGGGCCACCTCCGCAAAGCCCTTCCAGAAGCGCGGGACGTGCTCGAAGGTGCTCATCGCCACGACGCTGCCGATGGACCCATCGTGGTAAGGTAGACACTCGACGTCCGCGACAGCGTCCACGCCGGGACCCGGACGATTGTCGATGCCCAGATATTCGCGCCCGGGGAACAGCGAACGCAGGTTGGTAAGGGTCTCCTGTCCCGCGACGCGATACGAGCCGATTTCGAGGATTGGTTCGGGCAGCTCGAACGTCTCCGCCAACGCTCGCGCAACGCCCAGCAGGAATGGATTCATCGTCGTGACTCGCGCCATCCAGCCGCCTTGCCTTCGTCCGTGACGGCAGGCGCAGCCGGTGAGAGCCGAAAAGTAGCATGGTCAACGCATCGCTGTCAACGGCGGTTCCGCCGGCACGACGTTCCCTGACTTGGTCTTGCTCGGCCCTGCGGATTCGCTATCTTGCCTCGCGTTCGTCATGGAAGACGAGCGGGACCTCCGGATGGGAGGTGGAACGGATGCCGGAGACGAACTTTATGTGGACGCGGCGATTGGCCTTGGTTGTCATCGCCCTGTCGGCGCCGCTGTTCAGTGGCTGCATCTTCGTGGCCGTCGGTGCGGCGGTCGGCGCCGGCGCCGGCGGCTACTATGCCCTGACCCATCGCCTGTATCGCGATTATCCCCGTGACATGACGCAGACAACCGCGGCCGTGCGGGCCGCTCTCGCCGGCCTGGGTTTCCCCGCGGCGAAGGAGGAGATGAAGGACGATTCATTGAGTCTAGTGACGAAAGCTCCGGACGGCGCCAAGGTATCGATCGACGTGCGGACGATCGCTGGGCGTGTGCCGGCGGATGGTGTCACGACACGCGTCGGCGTTCACTTCGGCGTCATCGGCGATGAAGATCCTTCGCGGCGGATCCTCGATCAGATCGGTGAACGTCTCGGCCTGCCGCCGCCGCAGATGCCGCCCCCGCCGCCGCCCCCGCAAACCACGCAGCAGCTGCGACCCGTGCCGCAGCCGTCGGTTGGCATCACGGAAACAGCGGCGCCGCCGCTGGCGAAGTGATTGCCCCGAACAAACCCGGCGAACCGGCTGCGTCAGCGGCCGGGTTGGGTGTCATACCCGGCCGCTGATGCAGCCGGTTCGCCGAGTGGCATCACTACTTCTCGGCAATCCAGATGTTGCGGAACTGCACCTGCCCGCCGTGGCCCTGCAGGAATATCGGACCCGCCTTCTCATCTTCGGGTCGGCCGCCGCCGGTCGGTCCGTTCAACTCGACATTATCGTGGATCAGGACGCCATTGTGGTACACTGTGGCGCGCGCCTTGGCGGTGCGCTTACCGTCCTCGAACTTCGCGGCCGTGAAATCGACGTCGTAGGTCTGCCAGGTCAGCGGCGGGTAGCACATGTTGACCAGCGGCTTGTGCAGCGTGTAGATGCCGCCGCATTCGTTGTCCTCGCCCTTCAAGCCGAAGCTGTCGAGGACCTGTACCTCGTAGCGGTGCTGGAGATAGACGCCGCTGTTGCTGCGCTGCTGGTCCTTTTGGAACGGCATGAATGAAAGGCGGAACTCGACGTGTAGTTTGAAGTTCTTGAACGCGGCCTTCGAGGCGACGTCGCTGCCGAGCAGATTGCCGTCGACCATCTTGCCGTTTTGCCATTCATCCGCATTCTTGCCGTCGAAGAGCACCAGGGCGGCGTCCTTGGGCTTCGCGCCCATGGTCTTGCTGACGCGGACCTCGCGCTTCAGTGTGAAACCCGTGCCTTCGCCGGTCTTGCCGGTCATCACGTTGCCGCTGATGGTCGCGGTCCACTTACCGTCCTTGCTGGCGACGGTCGTCTTCTCACCCTCCGTTTTGGCGGTCGCGTCGATGTGCTTGGCGTAGTCGCCGCCCTCGCCGCGCAGGCCGCCGGGGAGGAAGTTGACCTGAAAGTTGCCGTTCCCGCGGGCGATGACCTCGGAGCCGAGTTTCGCCTTGTCCTGCGTTTCGCCGACGTATTCGCCCTGCACCGCGTAGTCGGGGCCGGCCTTGTCGGGGTCAGTAGCGACGAAGTTGGCAGGCTTCTTGTCGTCCTTCTTCGCTTCGGTTTTCTCTTCCGGTGCGGCCTGGGTGTGCAGGCAGAACGCCAGGGCCAGAACCAGGGTGGTCCCGGCGAGCAGTCGTCGTGTCATGGTTGGGTTCCTCGGTGTGGATCGATCGTTAGGGTTTGTCTACGTTTCTCGAGAAACGTAAACAAGAGACGAATTTCTGCGGTTAGTGCTTGACAGTTCCCTTTCCAGCTTCGTATGATACCAACGTGTTCAGAGCATGTCTCTGAGTATCTCCTGTCTAAAGTTCGATTGGCCGGCAGCCCCTGTGTCCAAGCTGTAATCGGCTGCAATGAGTTTTTGAAGCGTTTCGTCGCTTCCGGGTGCGACGGTTGTACCCGTAACCTCTCCTCTCGTTCTGAGTCGCGGATTTTTCACGCGCCGGAGGTGCCAGCAGCCTGCTCAATCTTGCTCCTCATTCGCCGCGTTGATCCCCGGAATCGCGCCGGGGGATGAGTGGGCGTGATGTTTTCCGCACCCGGAATCGGGGGCGGAGGCGTTTCGACCAATCCGGAAGTGGTGCAGAGTCCCGAGCCCCCCTGGGACATGCCCGCTTCCGGATCTTTTTTTGCGCCGCCTCTCGTTCCGGCGGCGGTCATCACTATCCCTATACACTACAAACGTCGCGCCCCCAGCAACTCGGTTTAAGAAACGAGGGGTCGAGCCGTTGTTCGAGAATCGACGCAAGAGTCTGGCTCCTCCGGCCCTCGATGGCACCGGCAAGAAAGACGCGGCGGCAGGCACAACCCTCACCGGCTTGCACCGGGTTCTGGCCAGTTACAGCTGGCACTCGTTTCGCCGCGATCTCATCGCAGGCCTGACGGTCGCTGCCGTCGCCGTCCCGCAGGCGATGGCCTATGCCGTCATTGCCGGCGTCGATCCCCACTACGGGTTATACACCGCCGTCGTGATGACCGCCCTCGGCTCGTTGTTCGGCTCCTCTTCTCACCTCATCAACGGGCCGACCAACGCCATCGCTCTCGTGGTGTTCAGTGCCATCGCCGGCCTCGGCCAACTCACTGCGGTTCAGAAATCGGAAGCCGTGTTTTTTCTGGCTCTGCTCGTCGGCGGGATTCAGATCGTCATTGCGCTGTGCAAGCTCGGCGACCTGACGCGCTACGTATCGGAATCGGTCATCCTGGGATTCATGACCGGCGCCGGCATCCTCGTGGGATTGAGCCAGGTGCCGAACCTGCTCGGTCTTCGCAACCTCGGCACCGGCCATCAGCATCTTCTGCACCGGATCTGGCAATCGTTAATCGGTAATCCCGTACAACCCGTAGCGGTGGCCATCGGACTGGGAACAACCATCCTGGTGGTCGGGTTGCGGCGCATCGACCGGCGCTGGAATTTCCCTCTGCCGGACATGCTCATCGCGCTGGTGCTGGCGTCGGTCGCGGCCGCGCTCTGCGGTTGGAAGGAGAACTGGCCGCAGTTCGAGGCGGGACTGCCGGACCTGCACATCCCGGTCATCGAGGCGGACTGGATTCGCGGTCTCAGCGGCAGCGCGTCGGCCATCGCCCTCCTCGGTCTGCTGGAAGCACTCGCCATCGCCAAGTCCATCGCTGCACGGACGCGCCAGCCGCTCGACTACAATCGCCAGTGTCTCGCCGAGGGGTTGGCGAACCTGGGCGGCGGTCTGTTCCAGTGCATTCCAGGGTCCGGCTCCCTGTCGCGCTCCGCGATCAACTATCAGGCGGGTGCTTACAGTCGTGTCTCCGGCATCCTGGCCGCTGCCGCCGTCGCGGTGGTCATCCTGACGTTTGCCCCTTTGGCGAAATATGTTCCCAAACCCGCCCTGGCCGGCATTCTCATGGTGACGGCCTGGCGACTCATCGACCGGGCGCGGTTGGTCTACTGTTTCAAGGCGACGAGCTACGACGCCAGCATCGCGCTCGCCACAGCCGGCTTCGCGGTCCTGCTGAACATCGAGTACTCGATCCTGTTCGGCACCTTTCTCTCCTTCCTGATGTACATTCCACGGGCGGCTCGTCTTCAGGCCAGCGAGTTGACGTTGACTGCGAACCGTGTGCTGCGCGAACGGCTGCCGGACGATCCACTCTGCTCCAAGTTGGTGATCCTCAGTCTGGAGGGCGAGTTGTTCTTCGGCGCGGCACCGGAGCTTGAGGAGTATTTCGGACAGCTGACACGACGGGTCGACGAGGGCGCCCGTGTGATCGTGTTGCGCGTCAAGCGAACGCGCAACCCGGACATGGTGTGCCTGGAGCTGTTGCAGAACTTCCTTCAGGAGATGCGATCCAGGAAGGTCGAGGTGTTGCTTTGCGGGGTGCGCGAGGATTTTGCGCGTGTGCTTCGCAACCTCGGCTTCCAGGAATGGTTGCCGGCGGACTGCGTTTTCCTGGAGGAGTTGTCGGTCTTCTCCTCGACGTTAAAAGCCGTGCGGCGGGCTTACGAAATCCTGGGCAACGACCTGTGTCCGACCTGTCCGCGCCGCCAGGAGAAGCCGGCGGAGAAGGACGACGGGTATTACATGATTTGAGCGGTGCGCGGCCCACGATTAGCCGCCGGTTCGCCGATCTCGGACAGTAGAAGTATCTTTTCCAGGATAACGTTGCGAGACTGGTCTCTCATCCCGTCCGATAGCCGGTGTGACCGCGGCGCGCCGAGCGGCGATTCGTCGTCTCCCCCTTGCGTCCGGTGTGCGTTCTTCCTATCATCTACCGTTCACTGCCGTTCCGCGGCACGGTTGAAGTGCGCGCTGCGGAAGAACGGCGTTTCTGGGGCGACGGCCATGTTCGAGAGCATTCAACGCGGTCTCTCGGAAGCGTTCAAGAAACTGCGCGGCCGTGGACGCATCACCGAGGCCAACGTCCGCGAGTCGATGGTCGAGGTCCGCCGTGCCCTGCTCGACGCCGACGTCAACTACACTGTCACCAACGATTTCATCGAGAAAGTCACCGAGAAATCGCTCGGAACGGCAGTCCTCCGCACTATCGACCCCGGCGAGCAGATCGTCAAGATCGTCTACGACGAGCTCGTCGCACTGATGGGGCCGGCGGACGCAAACATCCGCTTCGCCAAGGATCGGCCGACGGTCATCATGCTCTGCGGCCTCCAGGGCCAGGGCAAGACGACCACGGCCGGCAAGCTGGCCCTGACGCTGCTGGGACGCGGTCGCAAGCCGCTGCTCGTCGCCGCCGATCTCCAGCGCCCCGCGGCCGTCGAGCAGCTGAAGGTGCTCGGCCAGCAGATCAACGTCCCGGTCTACAGCGAGTTTCCGTCGAACCCGGTCGATGTGTGCCGTAACGCCGTCGCCTATGCGAAGAATAATCTGCTCGACACCATCATCCTCGACACTGCCGGCCGGCTGCACGTCGACGAGATGCCGATGGACGAGCTGAAGCAGATCGACCGCCTCGTCCGGCCCGACGAGGTGTATTTCGTCTGCGACGCGATGACCGGCCAGGACGCCGTCAACAGTGCCAAGGCGTTCAACGACGCCCTGGATCTGAACGGCGTCATCATGACCAAGATGGACGGCGACGCCCGCGGCGGCGCGGCCCTGTCGGTCAAGGCGATCGCCAAGGTGCCGATCAAGTTCATCGGCGTCGGCGAGAAGCTGGATCGTCTGGAGGAGTTCCGCCCCGAGGGCATGGCCCAGCGGATCATCGGCCAGGGCGACCTGATGAGCCTGATCGAGAAGGTCAGCCAGGTCCAGTCCACGATCAGCCAGGAGGAGCTGAGAACGACAGCGGCAGGCCCTCGAAAAGGGCGACTTCACGCTCGACGACTTCCGCAAGCAGTTCGAGCAGCTGAAGAAGATGGGGCCGATGAAGGATCTGCTCGGCGCCATGCCCGGCATGAGCGAGATGATCCCGGAAGGCGAGGATCCCGAAGAGGGCCTGGGCCGCATCCAGGGCATGATCGACGCGATGACGAAGTCGGAGCGGAAGAACCCCGACATCATCGACATCAGCCGTCGGCGCCGCATCGCGGCCGGGAGTGGCACGGAGCCGCACGACATCAAGCAGTTCCTCGGCCAGTTCGACCAGGTGCGGACGCTGATGCGGCAGATGGCTCGGATGAGCATCTGGGAGCGCATCAAGATGGTGACCGGCATGGGCAAGGCGGGCGCGTTCCAGCCGGGCGCCAAGATCGCCAAACCGAAGGGCGACACCGGCCATCGACTCAGCCCGAAGGAACGTGCGGAGAAGCGGAAGAAGAAGAAAAAGACGATAGTTGTTTAGCCGCCAGCTTTTGCGAGCAGCTGCCGCAGCGCTCGCAAAAGCTCGCGGCTAAACGTGTGACAACGAGGAAGGGAACCACCGTGGCAGTTCGCATTCGCATGAAGATGCACGGTCGCAAACACCGGCATTATTTTCGTATCGTGGCCATCGACCATCACCAGCCGCGCGACGGCCGGGTGTCTGGAGGAACTCGGCTCCTACGATCCGCACGTCAAGAAACCGACGAGCGCGTCGTGCTGAAGCCGGAGCGCATCAAGCACTGGCTGAGCGTCGGCGCCATGCCGTCGGAGAACGTGGCGATCTTCTTCAAGAAGTACATGAAGAAGTGGGAGGAGAAGGAAGAGCGCGGCCAAGGCCCAGCCGGCGCCGACCGCTGCCGCAGCCGTGCTGCTGCCGGCGTGACGGTATGATGCCATGCGCTTCGATGTACTGACGCTGTTCCCGGAGATCTTCCACGGCTATCTCACCCAGAGCATCCTGAAGCTGGCGATCCAGCAGCGGCCTGGTTGAGATTCATCTGTGGAACATCCGCGATTGGGCCAGGGGCAAGCACAAGAGCGTCGATGATCGGCCCTTCGGCGGCGGTCCGGGCATGGTCCTCATGCCGGAGCCGGTTTTCGACTGCGTCGAGGCGGTGCGGCCGCTCGCTCCGGATCCCGGCGAGGTGATCCTGCTGACGCCGACCGGCGAACGGCTGACGACGAACCTCGTCCGCGAACTGGCCGGGCTGAAACGGCTGCTGCTGCTGTGCGGCCGTTATGAAGGCTTCGACGAGCGGATTCGCCTCGGTTTGAAGCCGCGCGAAATCTCGATCGGCGACTTCGTCTGCAACGGCGGCGAGGTGCCGGCGATGGTCGTCATCGACACGGTGGTGCGCTTCGTCCCCGGCGTGCTGGGCGACGAGCAGAGCCTAATCGAGGAGTCGCACAACGAGCCGGGCCGGCTGGAATATCCGCAGTACACCCGGCCGCGCGTCTTTCGCGGCATGGAAGTGCCGGACATCCTGCTGAGCGGCAACCACCCGGCCGTCGCTCAATGGCGACAAGAACAATCCCTGGCCCGCAGCCAACCCGCACGGGCCGGTTCGATCAACTGTTGGAGAGAAGGGAACCGGATCATGAAGAACCGATTGATGAACCTGGTCGAGGGCAAGCAGATCGACCAGGTCAAGACGTACAAGCTGAAGGAGAAGGACAAGGCGGGGACGGAGGTTGAGAAGACCGTGACGCGCAAGATCGAGCCGTTTCCAGATCGGCGACACGGTGGACGTGCACCTGCGCATTCTGGAAGGCCAGAAGGAACGCATCCAGGTCTTCAGCGGCACGGTCATCGCCCGCAAGGGCGATGGCCTGCGCGAGATGTTCACAGTGCGGCGCATCGTGCAGGGCGAAGGAGTCGAGCGGCAGTTCCCGATGCACTCGCCGCGTATCGCCTCCGTCGAGGTGAAGCGCACCGGCACCGTTCGCCGGGCCAAGCTGTACTATCTGCGCGACCGCGTCGGCAAAGCGACCCGTCTGCGCGAGCGCAAGGCCAAGGGCACGGAGGGCGGGAAGAAGATGAAACACGCCGCTGCTCCCACTCCGGCACCAACTCCGACGCCGGCACCAACCGAGACACCGAAGACGTGATGGATCGCCGCTTGCGGCTTAGCAATCGTCATGCTATGCCGCAAGCGGCGGCAAACCGAGGCGCACCGATGTCCGCCTCTCCCTCTCGCAAACCCTGGTGGCGGCGCTGGTTCGGCACTCGATCCGAACGCGCCGCCGCTCGCTATTTACGCCGCCAGGGCTGCCGCATCCTCGCACGCAACTACACCTGTCCGCTCGGCGAACTCGACATCGTCGGCACTCGACGGCGACTGCATCGTCTTCGTCGAGGTTCGCTCGACCGGCAACGACGACGCCGAACGGCCCGGCCCTGTCCGTCGATGCCGCCAAGCAGAAACGACTGACGAACGCTGGCGCTGTACTTCCTCCAGCAGAAACGCTGCTCGACCGATGCGGCGCGGTTTGACGTGCTGACCATCACTTGGCCGGCGGGGCAGCGCGAGCCGCGGATTGAGCATTATCGTCAGGCGTTCGAGGCGGTGGGGCGGTGGCAGATGTATTCGTGAGGGAGACGAAACGCATGAGTACTCTGGTACCGGTTGTGCGTTACATGGTCGTGTGCGAGAGGGTGGTGAGAGACCGGAGCAAGTCGCATCACGACCTCTCTGGTCGGACTTATTAACCGTCTGCCTCGGAAATCGGATCGGAGGATTCCCGCAGCGATATCCTCATTTCTCACGTATTCCTGCAGATCACAGGAAGCCGCGGCGCCGGCCGAGGACGAGTTCAAATCCGTCACTCGGAAACCCGGAGAGCTGGTGTTCCAAACGAACAACACCCAGCTCAATTTCTCGGTCGATCCGCTCGTTACTCAGGGGTTGATCGTTCGCATTCGCGATTGTACTTTCCCCGCCCAGGCTTTTATGATGTCCAGTTCTGGTACAATGGGGTGATGGTCGCCCAACAGCCGGTCCTTGCGGAGTGAGGTGACTTATGAACGAACCCATGAAACTCAACGACCACGAGTACTTCCTCGGCGAGTTCATCTGCGGTGATGTCGCGGTCGAGGAAGCGCTTGGGCCTGAGCCGTTTCACTGGTTCACCATCCAGCGGAAGGACGATTACCCGATTCATGCGCGGACAATTCGTGCGGGCCGAACTGGATGGCGCGATCTCGGTTTTGACGAAAGAGCCAGGCACCAGTGGCCTTGTCGTTCAGGTCCCACGTTGCGAAGTCGAGCGGGTTCTTGAAGACGAGAAGCCCATTGACATCGACAAACCCGCATGAACCCACGTCGGAGAACAGTCGTGGACGATCTCGCCCCGCACAAAGCGTTCATCGACGCCATCACCGCGAATCCCGAGGACGATGTGGCACGGCTCGTGTACGCGGATTGGCTTGAGGAGCGTGGCGATTCTCGAGCCGAGTATCTTCGGTTGGAAGTCGCATGGAAGACTCCATTGCAACGGTGTCAAGAAATCGAAACTCGACTAGATGAAGTCTGCCGTACTCTGGATGGAGAATGGCTACGACAGCTAAGCTATGATCTCTGGCTCACGAACTACGGTGGTTCTTCATTCATGATCCCATCCATTCGGCACGTTCGTCGTCTCACTGGGCTGGGATTAGGGGAAGCACGCAATCTTCTGTGGAACCCCGTTCCGATTCGGATTCTGCAGTGCCTGCCTCGGCACGACATCGGGAAGAGGCTAGCACAACCTCTCAACGAACATCCGGGTTGGATGCCTAGCCGATTTCAATTCGAGGTTCGGTTTTGTGGAGGTCGTTCAGGGAGTGTCCTTTCGTGAAACCCGTCCCCGAACAACTCGCCTTGATCCGCCGCGGCGCCGAGCAGATCATGCCGGAGGACGAGCTGGTCAAGAAGCTCGATCGCAGCGTCAAGACCGGCAAACCGCTGCGCATCAAGTACGGCATCGATCCCACCGGCATCGACGTCCACCTCGGCCATACCGTGCCGCTGCGCAAGCTGCGTCTCTTCCAGGAACTCGGCCATCAGGCGGTGCTCATCATCGGCAACTACACCGCTCTGGTCGGCGATCCCAGCGGCCGCGATCAGACGCGCGCCCGGCTGACGCAGGAACAGGTCGAGGCCAATGCCGTCGATTACCTCAAGCAGGTCAGCAAGGTCATCGACATCGCGAAGACCGAAGTCCATCGCAACGGCGACTGGTTCAGCAAGTTCGCTTTCCTCGACGTGCTCGCGCTTGACGAGCAAGATCACCATGCAGCGGATGCTGGAGCGCGACGACTTCACCAAGCGGCGTGAAGCCGGGACGCCGATCTACCTGCACGAATGCCTCTATCCGCTGATGCAGGGACACGACAGCGTCGAGATCAAGGCCGACGTTGAACTCGGCGGCAGCGAGCAGCTCTTCAGCCTCATGGTCGGCCGCAACCTGCAAGCGGATGCCGGCCAGGAGCCGCAGATCTGCCTGACGCTGCCGATCCTCGCGGCACCGACGGCGTGCGCCGCATGGGCAAAAGCCTCGGCAATTACGTCGGCGTCGGCGAAGTCGGCCTACGAGCAGTTCGCCAAGACGATGAGCATTCCCGATACGCTGATGGCGCAATGGTTCGATGCTGCTGACCGACCGCAGACCGGCAGGAGATCGATCGGCTGATCGACGCCACGGCGACGCATCCGATGGAAGCGAAGAAGGTGCTCGGCCAGGACATCGTCACTTTTTACTCACGGGCCGGCGGCGGCGGCGGCGGCGCGAACGGAGTGGGAGAACCGCTTCTCCAAGAGACAGGACCCGACGGTTATTCCGGAGGCTCCCGTTCAGACCGCGAGCCTGGTTGACGGCCGACTGCCTATCGGCAAGCTGCTCGTGGCGATGAACCTGGCGGCGAGCGGCAACGAAGCACGGCGTTTGGTCCAAGGCGGCGGTGTGACCATCGGCCCGGACCGCGAGAAGGTGACTGACCCGAACTTCTTGGTACCCGTCACGCAAGGGTTGATCGTCCGCGTCGGCTCGAAAGAAGTGTTGCGCGTGAAGTTGGTGTGACGGAGACGACCGCATGGGCCGACCCGCCCTGTCACTGACCACGGATGAGGTCCACGTCTGGACCGCGGTGCTCGATCGGCCGGCAGCCGAGATCGCCGAGTTGACCGCGCTGCTCTCCGTGGACGAACAGGACCGCATCGCGCGCAGCCATTGCCTGCGGACGCGCACCGAGTTCGCCGTCGGCCGCGGGTCTGTTGCGCACGCTTCTCGCCGCCTATCTCGACTTCGATCCGATCGCCATTCGCTTATCCGTCGGTCCGGTGGGCAAGCCCGAGCTGCGCGATCCGGCCGGCTCGGGACTGCACTTCAACGTCAGCCATTCGCACGGCCTGGCCATGTATCGCTCTGACGCAGCGTCTGCCCGCTTGGCGTGGACGTGGAACAATTGCGGCCGATGGCCAACTACCTCGGCCTGGCGGAGCGCTACTTCTCACCGCGAAGTGGCGATCTTGCAGAGCCTGTCCGATGAGCATCGGCCCACGGCGTTCTTCCACGCCTGGACGCGCAAGGAAGCGTTTCTCAAGGCGATGCGGCGTCGGTTTGTCTTACGGCCTGGAGCGTGTCGAAGTGACATTGGGACCGGCGGAACCGGCGCGGTTGCTGCGCCTCGACGGCGAGGAGTTCCAGGCCCGCGGCTGGTCGCTGCACAATCTGGAGCCGGCGCCGGGGTTCGTCGGCGCACTGGCGTTAAAGGGACACGGCTACAGGTTGGTGTGCCGCAGATGGCCGAGTGGGACGTAGTTCTACTGCTGCGCGATTGGCGAACCGGCTGCGTCAGCGGCCTGGTAGCGGTGGAACACCCGGCCGCTGACGCAGCCGCTTCGCCAATCGCGGACCGTAGAAGTAGAACGATCCTATCTCCGCGCCCCATCCCGATTTCCGGAGCCATCTGCCAGGGGCCGGGCGACAAAACACGCTGTCCCCGGCCTAAGAACATCCCCGGCACCCCGTGGATGGAACAATGGCCGCCACCCGAAAAGAAGCCGGACAGCGATGAGCCGAAGAAACCGGCATGAAATAGCAACAACCACATCTGCGTGGATGAGAAGCGCCAGGAGGGGAAACCGGGGGCCTGGTCGTGAAACCATCCGTTCATCTACAGGAGATCCTCAACGGTAGGCGCTGGATCGGTCTCTGTACCGGCGGTCCCGATCCCGGCAAGTATATCCGGTCTGGATGCGGTGACTTCTGGGTGGGCCGTCTCCCCGACGCCGAATTCTCGTTCGATCATGAATCGGTGAGCGTCAGGCACGCCACGCTAGGGGTGATCGACGGCAGCCTCTTCGTGAATGACGAGGGCAGCCAAAACGGTACTTTTGTCAATAACGTCGCTGTCAAACCGGGCAAACCGAACTGGTTCCACATCCGCCCACCGACCAGCTTCCTGATGTTCGGCAGCGTCGAGGTGAAAGTTCTCTGGGTCGGCGCAGGGCTGTCGCCGATACGGACGGAGTGGCTCGCATGGAACGACGGCACGGTTGTCAAGCTGGCAGCGACGATCCATAGTGAGGCTCTGTTCATGGACCTCCCCATCTTGGCGGACGCATTGGAAGAGGCTGGTTGTGCGGACCCGTTGGTGTTGACTTGCTGCCGTCAGGGCGAGCAGTCGGACACCGTGGACTACCTGCTCGAGCTTATCAGTGGCATCGAATGTGACCCGATAGTTGTTCATAGTCGGCCAATGGCACCTCTGCTGGCGGTCATTGGCGATGGCCCGAGCGCATGCTTGACAGTTGTTCATAGTCGGCCAATGGCACCTCTGCCGCTTCCTGACTACATGGACGACCCGATTGCACGTTTGCGAATCTAATTTCTCCGCTGAACGTCCAACGCGGCAGCGAGAATCGCGTCGGCACGTCGGACTCACTATCATATCTCCACCTCACCCTTCCCGATTTCCGGAGCCATCCGCCATGCGCCGTTTCACCCTCCTGCCGCTCGTCCTACTCTTCATCTCCACGGCACACGCCGAGGTGCCGGTCGCCGCCTCGAAGGCCAAGTGGACCGTCGAGGACGTCGTCTACGCCGAATCGGCGCACGGCTTCCGCATCGCGCCGAACGGACGCTGGGCCGTCTGGGTCAAGACCGTCGCCGACAAGGACAAGGGCGAGAGCGTTTCCAATCTCATGCGCTCCGATCTCGTGGACGGCGGCGATGTCGAGCTGACGCGCGGCTCGATTAGCTGCACGTCGCCGAAGTGGTCGCCGGACGGCAAGCGCGTCGCCTTCCTCACAGCCCGGCCGCTGCCGAAGGGCAAGGGCGACGACAAGCCGAAGGACGACGACGAGCCGAAAACGCAGCTCTGGCTCATCGACCCGTTCGGCGGCGAACCGTGGCACCTCACCGACCACCCGCGCGGCGTCGATAGCTTCGATTGGGCGGGCGACAACGCCATCGTTTTCGTCGCCAAGGAGGAGGCGACTTATCGCGAGAATATACTCAAGGACGAGAAAAAGGATATGTCGGTCGTCGTCGAGGATGAAAAGACCGAACCGCCGAGCAGGTTGTTTCGCGTCGAGGTCAAGACGAAGAAGGTGACGCGGCTGACCGATAATCGTGACTGGATCGAACAACTCGCCGTCTCACCGGATGGCAAGCGCGCGGTCACCGTCCACGCACGCAGCCTGCTCTTCACTTATGACAACAAGGTGAAACCCTTAGTGTTTCTCCACGACCTGGACAACGCCACGTCGCAACAGCTTTTTGCCGACGACAAGAAGCTCATGGTGAGCGACGTGCGCTGGTCGCCCGATAGCCGTGGCTTCTATTTCGTCAGCGCGTTCAGCAACCATCCGATTTATTTCGAGGCGCACGTCGATCGGCTGCACTACTACGACTTGGGCGCGAAGAAACGCCTGGTCGTTGATCTCGGCTGGGAGCGCGGGTTGACGTCGAAGGAGTATTCTGGTGCGCCGGGATTCGTACCAACGGCGGACGGTTTCGTGGCGCTGCTGGCCGACGGCGCCCGCAACAAGTCGGCTCGCTTCACCCGCACGGAGAACGGCTGGAAACGCGAATGGCTTCAGGGAGAACACGTCGCCAACCTGTTCGGTCTGGCAGTGTCCCTGGACGGCAAGTCGATGGTGTACGCGCAGTTCGTCCGCCTCGGAGCCGACGCAGTGGTATCGCGCCCGTCTCGACGGCGCACGCCTGATCGAGCCGAAAGCGTTCGCGGAGGTCAACGAAAACTGGACGAAACGGCCGCACGCGCGCGCCGAAGTCGTGCGCTGGAAAGGCGCTCTCGATGAAGAGGTGGAGGGCGTCCTCTACTATCCGCACGGTTACAAGGAAGGCACGAAGTACCCACTGGTCCTCATGATCCACGGCGGCCCGTTCGGCGCGGACTTCGATAGCTGGGAGGAGTCGTGGGCCAAAGCGCCGAACCTCTACTGCCAGCGCGGAGCCTTCGTGCTGCGGCCGAACTACCACGGCAGCTCGAACTACGGCTTGAAGTTCGCCGAGTCCATCGCCGACGGCAAGTACTACGATCTGCCGCTGAAGGACATCGAAAGCGGCGTCGATGAGTTGATCCGCCGCGGCCTCGTTGATCCGGCGAAACTCGGCTCGCTCGGTTGGTCGAACGGCGCCATTCTGACCATCGCGCTGATCGCCAAAAATCCGCGTTACAAGGCGGCGGCGGCCGGGGCCGGCGGCGCGGAGTGGGTTTCCGACTGGGGCGCGAGCGATTTCGGCGACGCCTTCGACCGCTACTACTTCGGCAAATCGCCGCTCGAAGATCCGCAACTCTATCTGAAGATGGCGCCGCTCTACGACTTCCACAAGGTGCGGACGCCGGTGCTGCTCTTCCAGGGCGACGCCGACCGCGTCGTGCCGGTCCACCACGCCTGGACACAGTTCCGCGCCCTTCAGCAGGCGAGCAAGGCCGACGTGCGGCTCGTGATGTTTCCCGGAGAAAAGCACGATCTCAAGAAGCTTGCGATTCAGCGCCGCAAGCTGGAGGAGGAACTGGCCTGGTTCGACAAGCATCTCTTCAACAAGACGAACGACGACAACGACTCGCTGAAGTCCGATTCGCCGCTCGCCCGCGCGCTGAAGCTGAAGGACGTCCAGCGCGACGGCGGCCGCTATGGTGTCATGGAGAAGGGAATCCTCGTGCCGGAAACGGCGCCGTTCGGCAAGGTGCGTGTCGGCCGTTTCGAGGTGACGCGGGCACAATACGCTGAGTTCGACAAGACGTTCGCGGTCGAAACGGGTAAGGAGAATCACCCGGCTAACGGCATCGCATTCGATCAGGCCCGCTGCTACTGCGTTTGGTTGAGCGGCAAGACGGGGCGGACCTATCGACTGCCGAACGAGGCAGAGGCGGCGGAACTGTACGAGAAGTCGGAGCCGGGCGAGAACACGCTGGATCACTGGGCCGGCTACACGGTGAACCCCGAGGACGCGGTCCAGCTGCGCGAGGCGGCGGCGAAGCTGGGCGGAAAGGCGCCGTTGCTACGTGCGGTCGGCTTCCGCGCCGGCGGCCCGGATGGCAAGTTCTTCGACCTCGGCGGCAACGTAGCCGAATGGGTCATAACCAAGGACGGCAAGAGCAAGCTGATGGGCGGCAGCGCCGACGCACCCGCCGACGCCAAGCAGAAGACCAGCCCGGCGGGGCCGGAGTATCGTGGCTTTCGGGTGGTCGAGGTGCCGGGGAAGTGACAGCTGTGTTTGCGTTTCGCTGGCACCAGTTCTCTGCGATAGTTAACCGTGAAGGAACGCAGCCCTCTTCGACGGCCCAACGCTTTCCTCTTAATGAGCTTTCGGGGTCCCGAGAGGCGTGTCCTGATCGGTAAAGGTCCGGCTCCCGCCTCGTCTTGCGACACCACTAACCTTCTCGATGATGAGTTGGCAGAGCATGCTCTTGCCCGGACGTACTTCCAACTTGAACGGACCGAGGTTTACGATCTCTAATGTGACCTTGCCGGAAAACACTGCATGGATCGTGGGCGCAGTTATGTGGGCAGTCATTCCGAGTCGCGCCTGTTTGCTGCGACCCTCAACCCGGGCGGCCAACTTGCTCGCGGTGGGTAGTCGGATGTGCTCCAGCGTCCGGACTAGGACGAAGGCCCCTGGGTCGATCACGACCAAACCGTCGGCGTTCGGCAACAAGGGGTCGGTCAGACTGATGAGGTCGGCGAGGTCGACGTTGTCGATGTCGATCAGGTGCTTTGTGGCCGGCGCCTTCAGATCCCGTTTCCAGAGCCGGAAGTCGCTCCCGACATGCAGATTGAGGGCGGACGAGTCATACTGATCCCGACCGGGAACCGGCACGACGACCAGCAGACCGTCTTTTATTGCCTCCTCGATGTGGTGATCGCAGAGGATCAAGTGTTGGCCCCCGCGAACACCAGTTGGTCCTCTTCGATGTAGGCCCGCTCACCAACTGGCTGGCCAGGCTGAGGTAAGATGAGGAGAGCCAGACCCTTCGCGTGCTCCACCACTTCAACCCGCAACAACCCTTCCGCGGGGGAGTGCCGCGCGGGATTCCGGACTGGATCTTGACATCCAGTTCGTCCGCTAGCAATCGCACGGGTATTCTCTCTTCTGGGTGCTGCAAGTTCGCGGCCTCGAAGGACACGAGGTACTCTCCCTCGAACATGCCAGGTTCCACCCGGCACGGGATGTAGCGAACCGCCGCGGTGTTGCGGTTTCTCCTGCCGCCTTTGCCATTCTGCGCTTTCATGTTCTGCCCCATATTCACCTGATAAAGGAAAGCCGTTCATTTCCCTATCGTCTTGATTATTGCGTCCAGGCTCCCCGGCCACTGCACCGTCAACCACTCAGTTTCCAGCGTGGCCTTCACTCCCAGTGGTAGCTCGGCATCCTCCGGTCCGAGGATCGCCGCCCGCAACTTCTTCGCGGCCGACGGATCTTGACAGTGAATCGCTGCAATCGCTTTCGCCTCCGGGTCGAGGGACACACTGATCGCCAGCAGACGTATCGTCTTGAAGTGATCGAGCCGTTCCGGTTCCAGTCCACGAGTGAACGCCTGCAGAGCCTTGAACCATTCGCGCTCCAGCATCTTTTTCCAGTCGTCGATGGCGCTGACCAGCCACAGGATCGAGCCGGGATCGACACGGACGTTCAACGCGTTGCGCACGGACCAGGGTAAGTGGTCGAGGCCGTCGCGCGGCTTCTCCGGCACGTCGTCCAGGCTGCCGTACAGGGCGAACACCATCGTGTATTCGTCGGCGAACCACAATGTTGGACGGATCACCGAGTTGGGGAACTGGAAGACATAGACTTCCTGCCCTTTATGCGGCCCGGGACGTTTCTGGGCATCCTTGAGGAAACGGACGCGGCGCGGATCCAGCGGCTTGACGGTTCGCACCACGAGAACGACTTGCGGCGACTCGACGTCTTCGGTCCGCACCCCGAGGACCAGGTGATCCAGTTCTTCGACATTGAGACCGGTCCAGGATTCGAGATAGGAGCGAAGTACGACGGGACCAGTGCCGGTCTTGATCTCTTCCTTCAGCAGCGCTTGACCGGCCGGGGTTTGCCTTAATCGTCGGACGTGGATACCGAGAACGATGTTCGCATTCGACGGCAGGTAACCGAGCGTTGCGAGTTTCGCTGGGACGACCGTCAGTACGGCCGGTTCGTCGGGAGGCTCGGGAAAAACCGGCCTCTTGCGTTTGCGCTCGAAGCCTGAGTCGTTCACGCGCCGTTGGTCCTGCGTCAGGAGGGCGAACGTCAGCCCGCCGGCAGCCATCAAGGCCATCCCCGTTACCACTACACCGGCAACATGTCTCAGGGCGAAATGCCAGCAGCCTGGTGGAACCGCAGCCAGCATTGCCAGGAAGATATAGACGAAAGGAAGGATCGGGTAGAAGTACAGATACGCAGGCCTCGTCTCCGCACGCAACGCGCGGAGTCGCTGGCCATAGGTATCGAGGAGCCACCAGGAAGGCTCCGGTTGCGATCTTGCCAGGTCCATCGTCGGCAGGACCATGGTCGGCGCCGCGGTCACACCGGGAGGGGGTTGAATGCCGCTCACGCCGCGCAACGGAAACGCGTCGCCGCAGCGCGGGCAAGTGATGCGCTGGCCGTCGCGCGCGTTCGGCGGCAATGGTACGAGGGCGTTGCAGTACGGACAGGCCAGCGGTTCGGCAGACATGAAGAAGGCACTCCCGAAGAATAACCGTCATGATGGTTACTCTCCGTCCAATCAGAAAAAGGGGACAGGCACGAATGGCATTCGGTTAAGGATTTCCTGCGAGCCCGCAGCGCCAAGCAAGGGCGAGCAGTCCTGTCTTTTCCGCGTATTGTACTCGCCCTTGCTTGGCGCTGCGGGCTCGCAGGCCGCTGCCAACTCATATCCGAATGCCATTCGTGCCTGTCCCTTTTTACTGGTCTTCCGAACCTCACAGCAACTCTTCGATCGGCTCCGGATCGTCGAGGACCGACACCGGCCGGCCGCTCGGGTCCAGCACCTGCAATTTCGGGTCGATGCCCAGCACCTTGTAGATCGTGGCGTGGATGTTCGACGGCGTGACCGGCCGGGTGTTGGGGCGCTGGCCGAGCTTGTCGGTCGAGCCGACCACCTGGCCGCCCTTGACGCCGCCGCCGCCCATCAGGCAGAACATCGAGTCGCCCCAGTGATCGCGGCCCGGCGTGCCCATGCTCCGCGGCGCCCCACCGTTGCCGCCGTCGTTCATCTTCGGCGTCCGGCTGAACTCGCCGCACAGCATCACCAGCGTCGTGGCCAGCAGGCCGCTCTCCGACAGGTCCGTGAACAGGCGCACTCACCAGGCTATCGACCTGCGGCAGGTAGTTCTCGTAGCCCTTCTGCAAGTCCCAGTGATGGTCCCAGCCGCTGCACACGACCGTCACGAACGTCGAACCCGCCTCGACCAACCGCCGGGCCAGCAGCGTCGATTGTCCCCAGGCATTGCGGCCGTAATGATCGCGCAGCCGCGGATCTTCTTTGTGGATGTCGAACGCACGCCGCGCCTTCGGCCCGGTGATGAACTCGTAGGCCTCCTGCGCGAAGCGGTCCATCGCCTTCGTCTCGGCCAGGCCGTCGAGGTGCTTGCGCGCCACGTCGAAATGGCCGAGCAGCGCCTTGCGGTCCTCCAGCCGCGGGCATCGTGAGGCCCGAGGCGAGGTTCAGGTCGCGGACGGAGAAGTTGGGCTGGTTCGGATCGCCGGCCTGGAGCGGGTTGTACTGCGCCCCGAGGAACGAGCCGCCGAAGATAGCCGGGGGTGAGGCCGATGCTGTGGACGTTCGGCAGCCCGACGTAGCCCGGCATGCCGTGCTGGCGGGCGCCGACTTCCTTCGCCACGATGGCGCCGATGCCGGGAAACTTGCCCTGCGGATTGGCGCCGCTGACGCCCATATCCTTAGTGGTCAGCATCCGATGGCCGCCGGCGAAGTGGTCGCCGGTATCGTGATGCAGCGAGCGGACGATCGAGAACTTATCGGCGATCTTCGCCTGTTTCGGATAGAGCTCGGTGACGTCGAAGCCCGGCAACGCAGGTGCGGATCGGCTTCCAGATGCCGCGGTACTCGGCCGGGGCATCCGGCTTCATGTCGTACATGTCCATGTGCCCGGGGCCGCCGTCGAGCCAGATCAGGATGACGGAGGTGTCCTTCGAGGCAACCGGTGCGGCGCTCGACTGCTCCTTGCGCGCAGGAGGCCCGGCAACCCGAGACTGGCCATGCCGGCGACGCCGAGTTGCAGGAAACTGCGGCGATGCAGACCGCTGTGCGAACGCGGCACGCTTCCGAGATCGAGACGAAACATGCGAGGCCCCCCAAACGCGGTGAGATAATCTACCCTGAGTAAAGCAACTTACGCGGCCGGATTCAACGGTATTCCTGGGCCGCGGTTTGTCAACAACCGGCACGACACCTTTGCGGCTGAGGTCACATGGGTTATATTACCTCGGCACGAGAGGTTCGCACAGGCCGCGCAGCGGTTAGAGTCAAGCGGAGCATTCCCATGGCGCGGGCACGTCCGGCCACACTTCTCCTTTTTATCGCCGTCGGAATCATGGTGCTGGCCATCATGCGCCCCTTCGACTGGCGGACGACGGAACCGAAGAAGCCGGAAGACGCGATTCTGTCGATCCGAACCGCCAAATTCAAGTCCTACGAAAACGGTACGCTGACACTCCTCGACGCCAGCAATCGACCGAAGGTCAAGGAGCAGGAAAAAGAAGAGCCGATCGAGCAATTCACCTACAAGGTCGATCCGGAGTTCAAGCTAACGGTGCGCGAAATTGATCCAAAGACCAACGAAGAGACCAAGCAAGAAACCACTGCGGGAAAGGCCTTGGCGATCCTCGCGGCAGGCACGCGCGTCACCGTGGTCACCACCGATGACAAGGTGACCAGCCTCGAAATCTCGCTGGTTAAGCAGCGCAAGTGACGGCCCGTGTCCGTCCCTGACTGCCAAAATGGACGCCCCGCCCGCTCTGGCGACGTTTTGTACCGCCATTTCCGCACAGCGTCAAGCGCCGCCGCTCCCATGCGTCTGTGTAACTGCTTGTCGTTCAGGCGTTTGTGAATCACGCTTCCCCGACAACCGAAACGGCACGTCGCTTGCACATTGCCGGCTGTCCTTTCCAACAGCCTGATCGGAGCGCCCATGGACTTCGAACGCCTGACCACAACCTTGCAGGAGAGCCTCGCCGCCGCCCAGAAATCGGCGCGCGCCAACGGTCAGCAGCAGGTGGACGTTGAGCATTTCCTCGCGGCCCTTCTCGAACAAAGCGGCCAGCGAACCGCCGACCTGCTGCAAGTAGCCGGTGTCGATGCGCCGGAACTGAAACGCCGCGCCGATAAGGAAGTGGTGCGGCTGCCCAAAGTGTCCGGTCCGCAGGGCGAGACGGATAAAGTGTACCTCTCCAGCCGGTTGAGCCGCGTCCTCGACCGGGCCGAGGAAGAGGCGAAAAAGGCGAAGGATCAGTTCATCGCCTCGGAACACGTCCTGCTCGCGCTGTGCGAGGACGACGGCGCCGGAGGCCGGCTGCTGCGCCAGATGGGTCTGACCCGCGACAAGGTGATAACCGCCATGAAAGACGTCCGTAAAGGGGAGAACGTCAACTCGCAAGATCCCGAGGCGACGTACAAATCGCTGGAGCAGTTCGGCCGCGACCTGACGCAAATGGCCCGCGACGACAAGCTCGATCCGGTCATCGGCCGCGACGAGGAGATTCGCCGCGTCATCCAGGTGCTGTCGCGCCGCACCAAGAACAACCCCGTCCTCATCGGCGAGCCGGGCGTCGGCAAGACCGCCATCGTCGAGGGCCTGGCCCAGCGCATCGTCCGCGGCGACGTGCCGGAGGGGCTGAAGAACAAGAAGATCGTCGCCCTCGACATGGGCGCCCTGATCGCCGGGGCCAAGTTCCGCGGCGAATTCGAGGAACGGCTCAAGGCCGTCCTCAAGGAAGTGCTGACCGCCGAGGGCCAGATCATCCTGTTCATCGACGAGCTGCACACCGTCGTCGGCGCCGGCAAGGCCGAGGGGGCGATGGACGCCGGCAACCTGCTCAAGCCGATGCTGGCCCGCGGCGAGCTGCATTGCATCGGCGCCACGACGCTCGACGAGTACCGCAAGCACATCGAGAAGGACGCGGCCCTCGAGCGGCGTTTCCAGCCGGTGATGGTCGATCAGCCGACGGTCGAGGACACGATCTCGATCCTGCGCGGCCTGAAGGAACGCTACCAGAAGCACCACAACGTCACCATCAAGGACGCCGCCCTGGTCGCCGCGGCCGTGCTGTCCAATCGCTACATCGCGGATCGCTTTTTGCCCGACAAGGCCATCGACCTGGTCGACGAGGCGGCCGCCAAGCTGCGCACCGAGATCGACTCGATGCCGCGCGAGCTGGACGAGGTGCATCGCCGGGTTCTGCAACTTCAGATGGAGAGCATGGCCCTGGCGAAGGAGAAGGATGCCGCCTCGAAGCAGCGCCTGGCGAAGGTGCAGAGGAGCTGAAGGAGACCAAGCAGGCGCCGACGAGCTGACGAAGCAGTGGAAGACGGAGAAGGAGCAGGTGCAGAAGCTGGCCGAGCTGCGCAACCGCCTGGAGACGCTGCGCACCGACCTGGAGCGCTACAAGCGCGAGGGCGAACTGAACAAGGCGGCCGAGTTGCAGTACGGCACCATCCCCGGCCTGGAGAAGCAGATCAAGGCGGAAGAAGCTCGCATCGACGGCGAGAAGGGCACGGCCCGGCTCATCAAGGACGAGGTCGGCGAGGAGGACATCGCGGAGGTGGTCAGCCGCTGGACCGGCGTGCCGGTGTCGAAGCTGCTCGAGGGCGAGAAGGAGAAACTGCTGCACCTGGGCGACGAATTGCACCAGCGCGTCATCGGCCAGGACGAAGCGGTGACGGCCGTCGCCGAGGCGGTGATGCGCGCGCGGTCCGGCCTGAAGGACCCGAATCGCCCGATCGGCTCGTTCATCTTCCTCGGCCCGACCGGCGTCGGCAAGACGGAGCTGGCCCGCGCCCTGGCCGCCGCCCTGTTCGACGACGAGCGGGCGATGATCCGCATCGACATGTCGGAGTACCAGGAGAAGCACACCGTCGCCCGCCTGCTCGGCGCTCCGCCCGGCTACATCGGCTTCGAGGAAGGCGGCCAGCTGACGGAGGCCGTGCGCCGCCGGCCGTACTCCGTGCTCCTGTTCGACGAGATCGAGAAGGCGCACGCCGACGTGTTCAACGTGCTGCTGCAAATGCTGGACGACGGCCGGCTGACCGACGGCCAGGGGCGCACGGTGGATTTCAGGAACACCATCGTCATCATGACGTCGAACATCGGCAGCCATCGCATCTTGCAGTATCAGGGTTCGTTCGTCGGCGAGGTCTTCGACCGCATGAAGACGGCCGTGCTGGAGGAGCTGCGCAAGCACTTCCGCCCCGAGTTCCTCAACCGGGTGGACGACGTGATCGTCTTCCACGCCCTGAGCAAGGAGCATCTGAAGCAGATCGTGGAGATCCTGCTCGCCCGGCTGCGCGAGCGTCTGGCGGACCGCCACATCACGCTGGACCTGACCGACGCCGCCCGCGACTACCTGGTGCGCGTCGGCTACGACCCGGCCTATGGGGCACGGCCGCTGAAGCGCGTCTTGCAACACGAAGTGGAGACGGCACTGGCGAAGCTGCTGTTGAAGGGCGAGGTGCGCGACGGGCAGACCGTGGTGGTGGATTTCGATGCGGGGAAGGATGCGCTGGCGTTCACGGTTTGAGCACGACTGCGCAAGCAAGTGTGCGAACTGAGCACGCCGCGCAAGCAAGTGTGCGAACTGAGCACGCCGCGCAAGCAAGTGTGCGAACTGAGCACGCCGCGCAAGCAAGTGTGCGAACTGAGCACGCCGCGCAAGCAAGTGTGTGAATTGAGCACGCCTCGCGCGTCGTGCTCATTACTGTTTCATCACGTATTGAATCGCGTTGTGCAGGTATTCCTCGCTGTCGATGAACTCCGTATCGCCGCCCTCGGTGAACCAGTGCCGCCGGCCTGCTTTCTTCGCCACGAGGGCGGTCAGGCCCGCCGCATCGGAGAGTTTCCGCGAACACCACGCCTTGAACTGGTCGCGCACGTCGTCCGGATCGCGCTCCGCGGTCACGACGACATGGACATGATTGGTCCTCACGCCGACCGCGTGCAGCCCCCACCCACGAATACGGCAATGGTCGGCGATTGTCTTCTCGACCAGCGCTCGTTGCTCCGGCGTAAGAGTGACCGGCTCCTCCACCATCCGTGCGCGATTGGTGCGCTCCACGTCCGGATCCAGCGGCTTGATGTCCGGCTCACCCCACTTCACCCATCCCCGTGCATCCCCCGACAGCCACGTGCCGTAGGTCGTCCAGACAATGTGATAAGCGAGGACCGGCATGGTTTCCTCCTGTGAGCACGACGCGCCAGCAAGTGCTGAGTCCGCACACTTGCTGGCGCGTCGTGCTCAATCCTTGGGAGCACGACTGCGCCAGCAAGTGCCTGCTCCTGCTCCAAAACACTTGCTTGCGCCGCGTGCTCAATCCTGGGAGCACGACGCGCCAGCAAGTGCTGAGTCCGCACACTTGCTGGCGCCGCGTGCTCAATCCTGGGAGCACGACGCGCCAGCAAGTGCCTGCTCCTGCTCCAAAACACTTGCTTGCGCCGCGTGCTCAATCCTGGGAGCACGACTGCGCCAGCAAGTGCCTGCTCCAAAACACTTGCTTGCGCCGCGTGCTCACTTGAGTTTCTCCTCGCAGCGTTTCAGGCGTTCCGTCAGCTTGTCGGCGTCGGCGGGTTTGTGCGCGAGCAGTCTGCGCAGGTGGAACGCGGGGGTGAACTTGCACTACCGGCCGCGCAGTGATTTGTATTTCGGCCACGCTGCTGGTTCGGATATTGCGTGGGGTCTCGAGCGCTTCCGGCCAGCGAAAACTCGACCGATTGCGGTGCTTTCACCTGTTCCGAGGCGTCGAGCAGCTCCATCGACACCAGGCGCCCCGCCTTGTCGTAATCGCGGATCAGGCCCGATCGAGGCTCGTCGCTTTCGGCCACCTTGCCCGGACGAAGGATAATCGACAGTGTGTCGGTCTCTTGGTCGTAGATCACTTTCACGGCTTCCTCCAGTACTTGCCGACCTTGCTGGTCTTGTACGCGGTCACTACATCACTGGTTCCCAAACTCCTGTTTGGGAACCCTCTTCGGGAAACTCTGTTTCCCGTCCGGTAGACAGCCCCGCAGTCAAGCGCATGACGCGAAACGGAGTTTCTCGACGGGCGTTCCCAAACAGGAGTTTGGGAACGAGTGAAACGAGTGAAAAAACGAGTGAAAAAATGGCCGACCGGAGCGTTCGCATCTGCTACTAGCACCGGGCGGCCTCGATGGATTTTATCCGCTTTGCGGCGGAATGGGACAACGGCCGGTTCCGTCGGGCAAGCACTTTTCCGCTCTTTCCGCGGAGCTCGGGCAAGCCGCAAGCCCTCGTTGTTGTTCCGGTTGGACGGCGCGTTCCTGTTGCGGTTCGCCGCCTGGCAGTTCTGGCCGTTCTCGTTCCAGCTGCCGCCCCGGAGGGGCCGGGCCTTGCCTTAGGGCCGTTCACCAATCTCGTTGTACTGTCGGCATCCACATTCGCCACTGCCATTATTCGTCTGATGATCCGTCTGATGATCCCATTCTCTCTTGGCGAGCCGGGAGTGTGAGCGACCGGAGAAAGCCGGGGCTGGCTTCCTCCGGCGCGAACGCTCCCGGCTCGCCATGGGAAGATGCTATCTGTACATATGTTCTGAAGGATTTTTCGGCGCCTGCGCTCGCTACGCTCGCGGGCGTATCCCACTCCCCCGCCCGCACTGCCGTCCGCTACGGCACGAAGGCTGCGCCTGCGCTCCGGCTACCGCCTGCGCTCCGGCTCCGCCTTTCGGCCTCCGCGGACGGCAGTGCTCCTGCTTGCCCGACTTGTCACTCGACGGGAACTCGGGCAAGCCGCAAGCCCCCGCAGTAGTCCCGGTCGGACGGCGCGCCCCCGTCGCGGTTCGCCGCCCGGCAGCTCTGGCCGTTCTCGTACCAGCCGCCGCCCCGGAGGGGCCGGGCCACGCCTCCATCGAGCGCATCACTGCACCATTGAAACACGTTGCCGTGCATGTCGCACAAACCCAACTTGTTCGACGGGTACGCGCCGACGCGCGATGTCCGCGCCAGATACTTGCCTTTCGGAGCGTTGCCGAATGGATAGTTGCCATTGAAGTTGGCTTGCTCAGACGAGAGGTCGTTGGTCGGTTTGGCGAAGTAGAAGTGGTACGAACATTCTTCCTCAGAAGTAGCCCCTCCGCGACAAGCATATTCCCATTCCGCCTCCGTCGGCAAGCGGTACACATAGCCACTACCACGCTTTTTCTCGTTCAACTTCTTGATGAACTCCTGCACCTCATTCCACGATACGGTCTCCACCGGGAACAGCTTCAGCTCCTCATCGGAGATGTCCACAACATCGCCCCGACCAGCCCCCTTGCGCGAGAACCAACTCGGGTTTGTACCCATCACCGCCTCCCACTGCCCCTGCGTCACATCGTGGACAGCAATGTAAAAATCCTTCTCGATCTGCGTCTTTACGCCTTTCTTCTTTTCCACGCCGTCCCAACCCATGTAGAACGTCGCCGCCGGCAGGTGGACGAACGGCATGAGCAACTCATCGCTCCGCTTGCTCACGGCGTCGGACGGTTCGCAGCCCTGACGGCCAATGGTTACCTCCCGGCCCGGAAGGAGCTCCTCCTGATGCAGGTCCGAGAGAACTACCACTTTGACGTGCGCGTCCGCTCCCAGGGTCAAGTGATCGTCGCCCTGCAATAGAACCTGCTTCGCAGCCGTCTTGCTCATGCCGTCGAACGAGCGTAACGTAACCGTGCCCTTCAGTTCCAGAATCATCGCCAGCGGAATGGTCCGATCGATGCCGCGCTTCACATCCTTGATCGAGGCCAGCAGCTCATCGCGCAGGTCCGGTTGCTTCTCGAAATCCCGCGGAATTTCCCGCTCGGCCTTGTCCAGAATCTGACGCGCCGTCATGTTGCCCGACTGCGTATCTTTCTCCGAGATGCGGAAGATATTCACGAGAAAGTTGCGTGCCCTGGTCGCCTTCTCGGCTTGCTTGAGCGCCTCCTGCTCTTTCCCCTCGGCGTATCTCCTCCTGTCCTCGGCGTCGTTCCGTGCCACCACAAGGTTCGCCGCCAAGACGGCCAGAGCCACAATGGCTAGCAGCGTGACGCCCTGCAGCGCCGCCAGCGCCGGCCGGCGCCGCGCCCATTTCACCGCGCGTTCCATCCGCCCCGCCGGCCGCGCCGCGATCGGCTCGATGCGCCCGGTAGCGCCGCAGGTCCTCCGCCAGCGCCTCGGCACTGCCGTAGCGCCGCGCCGGGTCCTTCGCCAGGCACTTCAAACAGATCGTCTCCAGGTCGCGCGGCAGCTTCGGCACCAGGCGCGACGGCGGCACCGGCTCCTCGTTCAGCACTCGGCCGAGCGTTTCGACCGCTGTCGCACCGTGGAATGGCGGGCGTTCCGTCAGGCACTCGTAGAGGATCGCCCCCAGCGCCTAGACGTCGGCCGCGGGGCCGGTGGCACGCACCTTGCCCGCCGCCTGCTCCGGCGCCATGTACGCCGGGGTGCCCATGACCATCCCGGACTTGCTCAGGTCGCCGTCGGTGCCGGTGCGCTTGGCCAGGCCGAAATCGGTGATTTTTGGGATGATGTCGTTGAATGAGCACGCAGCGCCAGCAAGTGCGGTACTTGCTGGCGCTGCGTGCTCATTTACCGCCAGAAGCACATTCGCCGGCTTCAGGTCGCGGTGGACCACGCCGCGCAGGTGGGCGGCGTGGCATCGCCCGCGCCAGCGTTTCCACCACCGTGGCCGACTCCTTCGGCGACGGCAGCCCCTGCTTCAACCGCTGGGCCAGGCTGCCGCCGTCGCAGAACTCCAGCGAGAAGAACGGCAGCCCGGCGTGTTCCCCGGCCTCGTGCAACTGCACGATGTTCGGGTGCTGCAAGGAGGCGATGGCTTCGGCTTCGATCTGGAAGCGCACCTTCTCGTGCAGGGAGGCGTGCGCCTGGTGCAGGATCATCTTTAGGGCGACGACGCGGTTGGCGCGGATTTGCCGTGCCTTGTAGACGACGCCCATGCCGCCGCGGCCGAGTTCCTCAAGGATTTCATAACCAGGTACGGTCACCAGTCCCCTCGGCGCCGGCTGGTCCAGCGTCGAGGAGTCGTGCGTGACCGGTACGGCGGTCGGCGGCGCGGCCTGCGGCGCCGGCTCCAGGGTGACCGGCGCGGCGGTCGGCGTTGCAGGCACGGCAACGGCATGGGGTGGTTCGTGTGCGGTGTCCAGGGTTGGCGTGGTCGGCGGAGCCGCCCGATCCACGTCGGAATGCGGCGGCAGCGGCGGCGGTACGTCGGCGGACATGGGGCGGCTCTCCGGGGATGCGGTCAAACGATTGACCTACGGTATCATGGCGCACCGCTTCTCGCAACAAGTCGTTTCGCGAGCGCCACTGCGGGTCTTCTTGACTTACGGCGATTTCGATCTTTCAAACCGGGTGTTACGAGATGGCACAAATTGGTCGAAAACCTGTCACGCGCTGTGCAAATCTGTTACGCGATTTCAAAATTCCCCGCATTTCAAGAGGCTCTTAACAGTTTGGGGCTCCGGGGGACGGCCCTCCTGTTATCTGTTACGAGATCCGCGAGAATTCGACGTAAGTCTGCGAACTCGTGGCGAACCCGTTCCGGCCGTTTTGGCGGTTGACGAGGGCCGTCCCTGCCGTGCGGGCGGCTGCCGTCGAGCTAAGGTTTCAAGCCGTGTTCCGTAATCCCTTTCCAACTCTCAACTTGGACCGCGATCTCACGCTTTTCGCCGCTCCGGCACAGGACTTGCGATCTACTCTCCCGCGTTGTGCATGTCTTCATTGCCCGCGGGAGAAACCCGCATGTCACAAGACCTGATCCGCCTGATGCATGCCCTGTTCCTGCCCGGTTCGGCGTGCGGCGAAGTGCCGTGGGTGCCGGCGGCGGACGTGTACCGCACCCGGCGCGGCTGGCTCGTCAAGTACGACCTGGCCGGCGTTCGACCCGAAGAGATCGAGCTGACGGCCGACGGCCAGACCCTCACCATCCGTGGCGTCCGCCGCGACTTTGCCTGCGAGGAAGGCTGCTGTTAATTACCGAATGGAGATCGCCTACAACCGTTTTGAACGTACCCTGGAGCTGCCCTGCGACGTGGGCCGGGCCGAGATCTCGACCGACTACCGCGACGGCATGCTGTTGGTTCACATTCGACAGAGGGAGGCCCGACCGTGACGACCCCAACGAATTCAATGACCTGGTGGTGCTGCCCGTGCTGCCGCTGCGCAATACGGTGCTGTTCCCCTCGCTGTTTCTGCCGCTGGCGGTCGGCCGGCCCCCGTCGGTGGCCGCCATCGAGGCGGTCCTGGCTACCGAGGACAAAGTCGTTCGTCGTCGTCGCTCAGCGCGACGGCGGCGACGAGGCTCCGACCAGTCTCGATCCGCTGTACACCATCGGCACCCGCGCCGTCGTCAAGAAGATGGCCCGCGGCGAGGCCGGCATCGAGATGCTGGTGCAGGGCGCTGGAGCGCGTGGTCCTGCTGCATGCCCAGCAGACCGAGCCGTACCTGACTGCGCAGTGTCCGGCCGCTGCCGCTGCCGGAAGACGGCGGTACCGAGGTCGAGGCACTCTACCGCGCCGTGCTGGAGAAGGCGGGCGCGGTGCTGGAGCTGGCCCAGCCGCAGGTGCCGATCAACATTCAGCAGCTGGCGGCCCAGGCACAGGACCCACTGCGCTTGGCGTACCTGATCGGCTCCATGCTCAGCCTCGACGTGGCCAAGGAACAGGCCCTGCTCGAAGCGCCGACGCGGGCCGAGGCGCTGCGGCTGCTGCACGAGTACCTCACGCACGAAATCCAGGTGCTGGAACTGCGCCAGAAGATCACCAGCCAGGCCGAGACGGAGATCGGCAAGCAGCAGCGCGAGTACGTCCTTCGCCAGCAGATGCGGCGCCATCCAGGACGAGCTGGGCGAGAACAACCCGGAGAAGGCGGAGGCCGAGGAGCTGCGCCGCCGGCTGGACGAGGCCGACCTGCCCGAGGCCGTCCACAAGGAGGCGATGCGCGAGCTGACCCGCCTGGAGCGACTGCCGCCGGCCGCGCCGGATTATCCAGGTGATCCGCACGTACCTCGATCTGGTCCTCGAGCTGCCGTGGAACAAGACGACCGAGGACGTCGATCGACCTCGCACGGACGCGCCAGGTGCTGGATGAGGACCATTACGGCTTGACGGAGGTGAAAGAGCGCATCCTGGAGAGCGCTCGCCGTCCTGAAGCTGAATCCGGGAGCGAAGGCGCCGATCCTGTGCCTCGTCGGTCCGCCCGGCGTCGGCAAGACGTCGCTGGGCCAGTCGATCGCGCGGGCGCTGGGCCGCAAGTTCGAGCGTCTGAGCCTCGGCGGTCTGCACGATGAGTCGGAGCTGCGCGGCCACCGGCGAACATACATCGGCGCGATGCCGGGCCGAATCCTTCAGGCGATCCGCCGCGCCGGCGTCCGCAACCCGGTGCTGATGCTCGACGAGGTGGACAAGCTGGGCCGCGACTTCCGCGGCGATCCGGCGGCGGCGCTGATGGAGATGCTCGACCCGGCGCAGAACGGCACGTTCCGCGACAACTATCTCGACCTGCCGTTCGACCTGTCGAAGGTGCTGTTCATCACGACGGCCAACGCGCTGGACACGATTCCCGGCCCGCTGCTGGATCGGATGGAGATTCTGCGCCTTTCCGGATATTCGGAGGAGGAAAAGCTGCAAATCGCCGAGCGTTACCTGTTGCCGCGCCAGCGGACCGAAGCGGGTCTGACGGCCGAACAACTCGTCATGCCGCCGGAGACGGTGCGGCGTGTGATTTCGCGCTACACCCGTGAGGCCGGCGTGCGCGATCTGGAGCGGTCGCTGGGCCGCATCGCCCGCAAGGTGGCGCGGCGCTTTGCCGAGAACGAGACGGATCCGGTGACGGTGTGGCCGACGGATGTGGCGGACCTGCTCGGACCGGAGAAGGTGCGCCCCGAACGCTTCCGCAAGGAGCTGCCGCCCGGCGTCTCGACGGGGCTGGCCTGGACAGAGGCCGGCGGCGACGTGCTGTACATCGAGGCGAGTTTGTTGCGCGGCGGCCGCGGTTTGCTTCTGACCGGCCAGCTCGGCGACGTGATGAAAGAGTCGGCCCGTGCCGCTCGCAGCTACATCTGGGCGCACGCCGACGCATTGGGCATCGACGCCAGACTATTTCGTCATGCCGGCGTCCACATCCACGTCCCGGCCGGCGCCGTGCCCAAGGACGGACCGTCGGCCGGCGTGGCGATGGTGTCGGCGTTGACGTCGCTGTACACGAACACGCCGGTTCGCCGCGACGTGGCCATGACCGGCGAGATGACGCTGAGCGGACTGGTGCTGCCGGTCGGCGGTATCAAGGAAAAGGTACTGGCCGCGCGCCGGGCAGGGATCCGCCACGTCATCCTGCCGAAGGAGAACGAAACCGACCTGCGCGAACTGCCGGAGGAAGTGCGTAACGAGATGGAGTTCACGTTGGCGGAGCGAATCGAAGACGTGCTGGCTTCTGCCGTGCCGGAGGCGGGGCAGCGCTTGCACGAACTGACGTTGGGATGATCGTTTCAGCGTCGATCCAATGAGGAGCGAAGGTTGGGCCGTTTTCCGTCGGCGATGGCCGCGGTGATTCCGGCCCCTGGATCCGGAACTAGCACCAAACGGTAACTAAAGGGCTTTGTAGAAAACCTGACGAGCGGCGCGGTTTTCTACAGAGCCATTTCCGTCGCGGATCAGACCTTCGGCAGTTGCCACGGCTGGCGGCGCTCGCGGTCGAGCCACTTGTCGGCTTCGGGGTCGTCGACGAACTGCCAACGGCTCGGGTCCCAGCGCAGTTTCTTGTGGTTCCAGTAGGCCAGGTTGCCCGAGGTGGCAGACCGTCACCGAACGGGCGCCGATCTCGACGTCGCAGAGCGGCCGTTTGCGCGAGCGGAGGCAGTCCAGCCAGTCGCGCTGGTGGCCCGGCGACTTGAAGAGGTGGACGTCCTTCTCGCCGAGCGGCTGCTTGATGATCTCGGCGGGGTCGCTGGCCAGGAAGCCGCGGTTGACGAAGATCTTGCCGTCCGACGCCGATGAACGCGACGCCGTTCAACTTCTTGCCCGGCTCGTACTCGTCGCCGTGGATCACCTCGACTCCGTTGGCGTAGACGTAGCGAACCCCCTTCTGCGCCTTGGGGTCCTCCGGCGGAATGATCTCGACCGGCCCGGACTCGTCCATGCCGAGGCCCCACTGGGCGATGTCGAAGTGGTGCGCACCCCAGTCGGTCATCATGCCGCCGCTAGTACTCGCGGTAGTTGCGCCAGTTCGGGAAGTGCGTGTGGACGCCGCGCGGGCTGAGGACGGAGTTGTACGGCCGCTGCGGCGCCGGGCCGAGCCAGCGGTCCCAGTCGAGGCCCGCCTCCGCCTTCTCCTCCGGCAGGTCGCACGGTTTGCTCGGGTGGGCCGACGTTGACGTAGACCGACTTCACCTTGCCGATCCGGCCGCTACGCACTAACTCGCAGGCCAGGCGGAAGGCGTTCTCGGACCGCTGCTGGCTGCCCGTCTGGAAGACGCGCTTGTGCTTGCGGGCCGCGTCCACCATGGCCTTCGCCTCGTGGATGGTCAGCGACAGCGGCTTCTCGCAGTAGACGTCCTTCCCCGCCTTGCACGCTTCGATGGCGGTGATGGCGTGCCAGTGGTCCGGCGTGGCGATGACGACGGCGTCGATGTCCTTGCGCGCGAGCAGTTCGCGGAAATCGTTGTAGGCCGCGCAGCCCTTGTACGTCCCGCTCTTGATCGCTTCGCCGTACTTCTTCTCGACCGTGTTTTTGGCGTTGTCACGCCGCGTCGTGTCGACGTCGCAGACGGCGAGGACCTGGACGTCCTTCTGGCCGAGGAAATGTCCGAGGTGCCCGCGATTCTGTGTCCCGACGCCGATGAACCCGAGGCCGACGCGGTCATTGGCCGGGGCCTTCTTCTCGTCGCCCAGGGCCTGATTGACGCAGAGGGCCGGCAATCCAAGCGCCGCGGTCGCGGCTCCCTGAACGAACTTACGGCGTGAGAGCCGGTGCGTGTACTTACTCATGGCGGAATCTCCGAAGGTCGGGAATTTGTTCCCGTGTAGATGATCGGTGACAGCCTCAAGAGAATAACGCGCCGCGTCGCGGATGCAACAGGTTTCTGACCCACTCGGCCGGGAATAATCGCGCCGGGGATCGGGTACAGAATGTCACGATGCCGCCGTTGCGGTGGTGAGCGCGACGCCCGTAGTTGCGGCGGAAGGGGCGTGGCCGTAGACTGCCTCTGCAACCGGTAGACGTCCACCGTCGCCCGGACGGATTGCAAATCCGTCCTACCACGGTGCTACCCGCACGGAGATACAGCGGCGACGGCGTCCGTTGCTGCTGGAGAAAAGCAGAGGGCTTCTTGCGATGATCCAAATTCTGGAATGCCGAGCAGTATTGAGCGTCATCCTCTTCTTGGCAGCGTCGTTCTCGAATCTCAATGGTGCGTCAGCGGCCGACGCGTCTCTGCCATTTGAAGGAGCGAAGAGTTCCTGGCACGACGGCTTCGACCGTTACGACTACCTGATGGACGACAAGACCTTCGACATTCAGCCCTTCAAGCGCGGTGAGAACGAGAACTTTGGACTCAAGGACCCGCCCCCGGAAAAGCGACGCTGCGTTGTCATCGTTCCCAAGCGACCGGCACCCGGCAACCCGTGGTCGTGGCGCGGCTGTTATTGGGATCATCAGCCGCAAGTCGAGGTGGAACTGCTCAATCGCGGATTTCACGTCGCTTATATCTCGGCCAATGCCACCTTAAAACCCGGCAAACAGTGGGACGCCTGGTACACATTCCTTACGGAGAAGCACGGACTGTCCAAGAAGCCGGCCTTTGTCGGCATGAGTCGCGGCGGAGAATACTCCTATAGCTGGGCCACCGCGAATCCCGACAAGGTTTCCTGCATCTATGCGGATAATCCTGGCATCAATCCGGATGTTTTGAAAAAACTCGTCGATCTCGCGGCGGCGGACGTGCCCATCTTGCACGTATGCGGCAGCATCGATCCGCTCCTGGGCGCTCCTCAACGACGATCGAGACCATCTATCAACAATTCGGCGGACGGATTTCCATCATGGTCAAGGAAGGAAGCGGCCATCATCCGCACAGCCTTCGCGATCCCAAACCGATTGCCGATTTCATTTCGCAGAGCGTTCAACCCATCGAACGCACTCCGCCGGCTTACTTGGGCGGCAAATTCTCCAGAACGTCATTTTATAGCCTTGAGAACTCCTACCGTTCGTTTCCCAAAGAAGGAATCTATCTCACTTGCCGGGGACCGTGGTTTACCGAATGCTACGACCGATATTCCTTCCAACATAACCGCGTCGAAGGAGCGATCACGGTCATCGTTCCGAAAACGGCCGCACCGGGCAAGCCGTGGGTTTTTCGGGCCGATAATGTGAATCGTCGAAGCGGTTGTCGATCTGGCGCTGTTGGCCAAAGGATTTCACATCGTGACGGGGCCGGTGCCCTATAACGCCGACGGACCGTCGTTGCAAAGCTGGAACTTGGTTTACAAGCTATTAACCGACAACGGTTTTTCCAAAAAGCCTGCGTTGGAAGGCGCGGGTGGGGCGGCGGGGGAAGCGTATGCCTGGGCCATTGCGAATCCAGACAAAGTTTCCTGCATCTACGCCGAAAATCCCGTGCTGCATTGCACCATGACGAAAGCGCAGCCGCTCGACAACCTGGCCGCTTTGGCCAAAGCCGGCGTACCGCTGTTGCATGTTTGCGGCAGCCTCGATCCGATGTTCATAGACCACACCCGCGCGGCTGAGAAACGCTACAAGGAACTTGGCGGCTCCATGACGGTCATCGTTCAAGAAGGACTTGGACATTACCCAACGGCACCGAAAGATCCGCAGCCAGTCGTTGATTTCATTCTCAGGCAACAAGCAACGAACGACACGAAACCGAAGGACACGCCGCCGGAAGGTTCACAAGCGGCCATCGGCCAGTATCGACCAGCAGCAAGCCGGCGAAGTTGACGCGCGAGCAGATCATCGAGCAGACGATGAAGCCGTTTCAGGGGACCAGCGCGAAGGGGGTTGACTGTTCGACGCTGAACGGGAAAGTGATGTGCGGCTATCAGGGATGGCACGCGGCCGAAGGAGACGGCTGCGGACGCGGGTGGTATCACTGGACGGGACGCAACGGCTTCAAGCCGGGCAGCACGAATGTCGATCTGTGGCCGGATGTGAGCGAGCTTGGTCCGGAGGAGCGTTACGCGACGGCGTTCAAGACGGCGGACGGGAAAGCTGCCGAGGTCTATAGCGCGTTCAACGCCAAGACCGTGATTCGGCATTTCCAGTGGATGCAGGAGTACGGGATCGACGGCGTGTTCGTGCAGCGCTTTGCCGGCTGAGGTGTTCAATCCGCCGGGGCTGCGGCAATTCAACACGGTGCTGGATCACTGCCGGGAAGGGGCCAACAAGTACGGCCGCACCTACGCGGTCATGTACGATCTCTCGGGAATGAGGGCGGGGCAGATGGACAAGGTGATGGAGGACTGGAAACTCCTCACCGACAAGATGCAGATCACGAAAGACCCGGCGTATCTGCATCACAACGGCAAGCCGGTCGTGGCGGTCTGGGGCTTTGGCTTCAACGACGGGCGGAAATATACGTTGAAGGAGGGGCTTGAGCTGGTGGCGTTCCTGAAAAGCAAGGAGGGCGGCGGAGTGTACGGTGATGCTGGGCGTGCCGACTTACTGGCGCACGCTGGAGCGCGACACGGTCAATGACAAGACCCTGCTGGAACTGGTCTCGAAGGCGGACATCGTGAGTCCGTGGACGGTCGGGCGCTACAGCACGCCGGAGCAAGCGGCGAGTTATGCCAAGAAGACGATGGCGCCGGACATCGCCTGGTGCAAGCAGAACGAAAAGGATTATCTGCCCGTCGTTTTTCCGGGCTTCAGTTGGCACAATCAGAACCCGCGATTTCCCGTGAATTCGATTCCGCGTCAGGGCGGGAAGTTTCTCTGGTCGCAGTTTGCCGCCGCGAAAAAGGCTGGGGCGACGATGGTCTATCAGGCCATGTTCGACGAAGTGGACGAGGGCACGGCGATCTATCAAATGCACGAATGACGTGCCGGTGGGGGAATCGAAGTTTTCAACGTATGAAGGCCTGCCGAGCGATCACTATTTGAAACTCGTCGGCGCGGCGAGCAAGATGATCCGTGGCGATATTCCGCTGACAGAACGAGATGCCGGCGCTCGACGCGCCGAAGAAATAGTATTCAAACGATGGGATTAACAGCAAAATTGCTCCGTTGCACATAGTTTCGGTACAGCGCCTGCGACGGGTGTCGTGTTGCCGTGGTTGATCGGCGGCGGGTGTTATGCCAGTGGTCGCGGTGGTACCGGCACGAAACCCTGGAGGGGTTTCGGAGTTATTACTGTCAACCGAGTGGCGCAAGCAGATCCCGACCAGCACGTTTTCGCGGTTCGGGGCGACTCGCCGCCCCCGGAATACGCTGCCCGCGCTCGGCTCAGCGAACAGTACATCCGTGTCGAGGAGGTTGGATACATGAGAGCCAGGGGTTTCGCACTGAGACTCGTCTGCCTGGGGGTCGGCGTCTTCCTGACGACGAACCGGGTCCGGGCCGCCGAGGCGCCTCCGACGCCGGAGCAGGTCGCCTTCTTCGAGAAGAGCATCCGGCCTGTGCTCGTCAAGGAGTGCTATTCTTGCCACTCGGCGAAGGCGGAGCAGCTCAAAGGTAAACTCAAACTCGACTCGCGGGACGACCTCCGCAAGGGCGGCGAGACCGGTCCCGCCGTCGTCCTCGGCGATCCGCAGAAAAGTCTGCTCATCCAGGCGATCAAGCACGTCAAAGAAGAACTCTCGATGCCGCCGAAGAAGAAGCTCCCCGAAACCGTCGTTGCTGACTTCGAGAAGTGGATCGCGATGGGTGCTCCCGACCCGCGCGATACCGCCGACAAGGCGAAGAAATACGTGATCGACCTCGAAAAGGGCCGCAAGTTCTGGGCGTTCCAGCCACTGCAGCAACCGACGCTCCCGGCGGTCAAGAATGCAGCCTGGGCGAAGGGGGCCATCGACCGCTTCCTCCTCGCCGAACTGGAGGCGAAGGGACTCAAGCCTGTCGCCGACGCCGACGCGCGAACGTTGCTGCGACGCCTGTCCTTCGATCTGATCGGCCTGCCGCCAAGCCCCGAGGACGTTGAGACGTTCGTGAAGGAGTACGCGGCCAATCCGCAGACGGCCCTGGAGACGGTTGTGGACAGACTGCTCGCCGTCGCCGCAGTTCGGCGAGCGCTGGGGCCGCCACTGGCTCGACGTCGCCCGCTATGCCGAGTCGAGCGGCCGATCCGTCAACTTCGCCTATCCGCTATGCCTGGCGCTACCGCGACTATGTCATCGACGCGTTCAACAAGGACAAGCCGTATGACCAGTTCATCCGCGAGCAGCTGGCCGGCGACCTGCTGCCCGCGAAGGACGACCGGGAGAAGGCCGAATTCCTCATCGCCACCGGCTTCCTGGCCATCGGCCCCAAGGCGCACGACGAACGGAACCCGCAGCAGTTCGCGATGGACGTGGCGGACGAGCAGATCGACGTGACCTTCCAGGCGTTCCAGGGGATGACCGTCGGCCTGCGCCCGCTGCCACGATCACAAGTTCGACCCAATTCCCCAAAAAGACTACTACGCCCTCGCCGGCATCTTCCGCAGCACCGACACGTGCTTCGGCACGATCCGTGTGTTCCAGAACAGCCACTCCAGCTCGACCCTGTCCCTGCCGAAGGACGCTGGCGTGACGATGAACCTGGAACCGCTCACGGCCGAGCGGCGGACCGCGATCGAGAAGCAGATCACTGACGTCCGCGACCAGATCTCGAAGGTGACTGCCGGGCAGAACGCCTTCATCCAGCGGATCCTCCTGCAAAGCCGGGTGACGACACTCCAAAGCCAGCTGGCCCAGTACGAGTCCGACGGCACGCCGAAACCGCTGGCTGTTGGTGTCCGCGAGAGCCGCTTGGCGTCGGACAGCCGGCTCTATGTCCGCGGCGAACGCTCCCAGCCGGGCGAGACGGTCAAGCGCGGCTTCCCGCAGGTAATGACGGCGCGGCAGCCGTCCATAAATAGGGGAAGCGGCCGGCGCGAATTGGCGGACTGGATCGCCTCGAAGGACAACCCGTTGACGGCCCGTGTCATGGCCAACCGCGTCTGGCTGCACCTGATCGGCCGCGGTCTCGTGGCGACGCCCGATAACTTCGGCGCCAACGGCCAGGCGGTCAGCCACGCGGCGTTACTCGACCATCTCGCCCTGTCGTTCGCCGACAACGGTTGGTCGGTGAAGAAGCTCATCCGCACCATCGTCCTCAGTCGGGCGTATCAGCTCTCCTCGCACTTCGACGAAAAGAACTTCGAGGCCGACCCGGACAACGTGCTGGTCTGGCGCATGCCGAAACGCCGTCTGGAGGCCGAGGCGTTGCGCGACACGATGCTGGCGCTGGCCGGACGACTCGACCTGACGCCGCCGAAGGGCAGCACGGTGGCGCGCGGTGGCGAGGGCAACGTCGGCTTCCGGGGTCGCGGCGGTTTCGGCGGCGACCCACTCGCCATCGACACGCATCGCACCGTCTACCAGTCCATCATCCGCGATGGCGTGCCCGAAATGCTGACGCTGTTCGACTTCCCTGATCCCACGCTCATCATCGGCGAACGAGCGACGACGACAGTCCCCGCCCAGTCGCTCTACCTGATGAACAACCCGTTCGTCATCCGCCAGGCCGAAGGCGATGGCCGAGCAAGCTCCTGACCGGCACCGACGATGACGACGCCAGGTTGACGCGGGCTTACCAGCTCTGCTACTCGCGTCCGCCGTCGGAGAAGGAACTCCAGAGCACGACAGAAGTTCATCGAAGCTTACGCCGTGAAACACTCGCGCCGCGCCACGTGGACGGCGCTGTGCCAGGCGCTGTTCGCCAGCGCGGAATTCTGTCATCGCTAATCATCGTTTAGCCGCGAGCTTTTGCGAGCCTGAGGCTCAAGCTCGCAAAAGCTCGTGGCTAAAGTACGGAGGTACGATCATGAATACGTTCTCTCGCCGCGCCGTGCTGAAGAGCACCGGTGTGGGCTTCGGCTATCTCGCCTTCGCCGGCCTCTCGACCTGGGCCGCGGAGAAGGACAACGCGCTGGACCCGAAGAAGACGCACTTCCCCGGCAAGGCCCGGCACGTCATCTTCCTGTGCATGGAAGGCGCTCCGTCGCATGTGGACACCTTCGACTACAAACCCAAGCTGACCGAGGACAACGGCAAGCCCAGCCGCGGCGGGCGCGGTTTCGGCGGCAAACTGCTGGCCTCGCCGTGGAAGTTCAATCAGCAGGGCGACGGTGGCTTATGGATCTCGGAACTTTTCCCCGAACTGGCGCAAGCAGGCCGACAACCTGTGTCTGCTGCGCGGCATGCACACCGATGTGCCGGCCCACTCGCAGGCGTTCCTGCAAATGCATACGGGCATGTTCCAGTTCAAGCGGCCGTCGCTGGGCGCCTGGGCGTTCTACGGCCTGGGCACGGAGAACGAAAACCTGCCCGGCTTCGTCACGATCAGCCCGCCGTTGCAGAACGGCGGCCCGTCCAACTACGGCAGCGCCTTCCTGCCGGCCGTCTACCAGGGCACGCCGATCCGCACCGGTTTCGGCCGCGGTGCCGGCGGCCCGGGCGGTCGACCCGACGGCGGCGGCGGGGTCAGCAACATCCGCAACCCCAACCAGTCAACCGACGACCAGCGGATGCAGCTCGACCTGATCCAGTCGCTCAACCGCGAAGCGCAAGAGCGCGAGCCGCACAACCCCGGCATCGAAGGGGCCATCGAGTCGTTCGAGCTGGCCTTCCGCATGCAGAAGGACCTGCCGAAGGTGATGGACGTCGCCAACGAGTCGGCGGCGACGAAGGCGACTGTACGGCATCGGCGACCAGGCGACCGAGAACTTCGGCCGGCAGTGCCTGCTGGCCCGGCGCTTCGTCGAGGCGGGCGTGCGCTTCGTCGAGATCACCTCGGACGGGTGGGACCACCACCAGAACCTCAAGACCGCCCTCGGCACCAAGGCCCAGAGCATCGACAAGCCGATCGCCGGCCTGCTCAAGGACCTGAAGGCGCGCGGGCTGCTGCAAGGACACCCTGGTGATGTGGGGCGGCGAGTTCGGCCGCACGCCCTACGCCCAGGGCACCGACGGCCGCGACCACAACAGCCAGGGCTTCACGACCTGGATGGCCGGCGGCGGCGTCAAGGGCGGCTTCTCCTACGGGGCGACCGACGACTACGGCTACGAGGCCGTCGAGGGCAAGGTCCACATCCACGACTGGCACGCGACGATCCTGCACCTGCTCGGCCTGGACCACGAGAAGCTGACCTACCGCTACGCCGGCCGCGACATGCGCCTGACCGACGTGAAGGGCAACGTGGTGAAGGAGATCATCGCCTAAAGTCTAACTTCGCACACTTCACGGGGCGGCAGGCAAACCTGCCGCCCTCGTTCGTTGATGAGGTCGTGAAAACACTTCGCAACTCGAGACCCGCAGGGTTTGGTCTCAGCAACGTGGGCCGACACGGCGAGTGCCGGATAACAACAGATCTACCAGATTCTCAGCGATTCACACGAGCGCGGAATGTAGGAACTTTTTCTTGACCCATCGGAGAACGTCGGATAACCTCGAACCGTCAATCGGTGCTACCACCCTACTTTCTTTCGTCACTGCCCAGGTGGTTGGCCCGTGTTCCTCTTGCACCGGCCCGGGATCAACGCGGATCCTCCCGACCTTCCTCGGCGATTGGGAATAGACAGCGACCTCCGATCTGCCCAAAGGTGTGCGTTGATGCTGTTCCCCTTGCCCTCCTGGCTGCCCGCCGGGGGTTCTGCTCGCCGAGCGTTAGGGCTTTGGGCTGGTGCGCCAGCAGCAACGGCAGTTTCTTCCCACTCTCTGATCGTTAATCCAGCTGACAGAACGACGCACCATGTGGCATTGGTGACGCTGCCGGCGAGTCGCGCCCAGGCTCTCGTCCTTCTCGTTCCCGCCCCGCAAACCTTCACCACAGGTAGCAAACCCTACGGCGCGGCGTTGGGGGAAGAAACGGCCCTGATTCTCCGGCGGCGCCAGCGTTGAACCACACGGCTCTCTCGTACTTGAGGTATCCTCCGATGTTCATGATGCACTGGCTGAAGTCCCTGGCGTCGCACCTCGCACCTCGTCGTCGGGTGCGTTCTCGCCGGTTCGCCCGGCCAACGCTTCAGCTGCTGGAGAATCGCCTCGCGCCGGCCACCACTTCCTTCGCAAGCAATATCCTCACGGTCAATTTCACCGCGGCCAGTGAGACCGTGACCATCGCCAACAACGGCACCAACGTAACGGTCGGCAGCAGCGGGACCGTGACGGGCACAACGTCTTTCACCAGCAGCACCGTCCTGGGTCTGGTGGTTACTGATACGGGCAATCTAGCAAGTCAGGTTCTCGACCTGAATGGTCCGAGCGTCTTCACATTCAGCAAAGGGCTGTCCATCTCCGGCGTCGAGACGGTGAACACCAACATCTCTGCCACCATTAGCGGCGGCTCGATCAGCGTGTCGGGCGCTCAGTTCGTATCAGGCGCTGGGCATCTCATCGGCTCGGGGAGCATGATCCCCCTGTTCATCACGTTGTCGGGTCCCACCACCTTGAGCACGCTGCTGACGGGCACCATCTCGCTAACTCTGTCCGGTTCCGGGGATCTGGCGTTCAGTAGCGCCAATACCTACACCGGTGCCACTACCATCAATGGCGGTTTGATGGAACTCTTCACCGCCAACGCCATCCCCTCCGGTTCCGCGGTTACCCTGGCGAACTCCGCCGCCGCCACGCTCGATCTGAACAACCTGAACGATACGATTGCCTCGCTGTCCGGCGGCGGCACGACCGGCGGCAACGTCGGGCTGGGCACCGGGACGTTGACGACCGGGAATAGCAGTTCCACCGTCTACGCCGGCATCATCAGCGGCACCGGCGGCAGCCTGGACGTCGTCGGCACCGGCACCTTCACCCTCACCGGCGCCAATGCTTACACCGGCGGCACGACGATCAGCCAGGGGACGCTCGCGGTTTTCGACCTCGCGGGGGGAGACCCGCTTGGAACGGGAACTGTCACCGAAGCGGGCGGAACTCTCTCCATGCGTGGCCCGCAGCAAACGACGCAACAAGCGCCGGTCGCGGTAACGGGCTTCAACCAGGACGTCATCTGGGGCACCAGCGAGGCCAGCTCGGCGATTGGTACGGGTACGACCGCGGCCTTCGACAGCGTAAATAGTTACGTGCTCTACGAGCAGGGGGTTACCAACGCGCCGGGGGGCGGGCTGCCGACGACCGGCACTTTCACAAGCGCCGCGAATTCTGCCGTCAATTTCCAATTGCAGTCCTATACCCAAAATAACGTGGTACTCCTGTCCCAGTCGGCTACGACGCAAAGTCTGACGCTTACCACTCCCGGATACTACCAGAGCCTGAATATTCTGGACTCCGCCACCAACGGCGCCGCCACCTACAGTTTCACCCTCAACTTCGCAGACGGTACGAACATCACGGTCTCGAATCAGACAGCGCCGGACTGGTTCTCCGGTGGTACTCCCGCTCTCGCTGGCTTCGGCCGCGTCGGCACGGGCGGAGTTTTCGACAACTCCTATCAGACCAGCGATCCCGAACTCTTCGAGAACGATTACACCTTGCCGATAGCCGATCAGTCCAAGATTCTCAACTCGATCTCGTTTACGTATGGCAGTGGTGGAGTCGGCAACGCCCTGGGAATCTTCGCGGTCAGCGGCTCCGGCATTGCGGCGGGTCAGAGCCAGAGCTACCCCAACAACGTCGTCGTGACGGCCAATTCCACTCTCGACGTGCAACTCGCCCTCACAGCCTCCCTCGGTACCTTGCAGATTGGCAGCAACACGCTCAGCCTCACCGGCGCCGCCGGCGCCAACTTGACGTTAGGAGCGACTGCGCTGACGGGCAACGCCACGTTCAGCCCCGCCGCCGGCACCACGCTCACGCTCGGCGCTCTCAATGACGGCGGTTCGGTACAGAACCCTACCTTCTCTGGAGCGGGCACGGTGGACCTGGCCGCGGCGGCGACCAGCCTCATCGCCGGGAACACGGTCACCCTCAGCAACGGCATCACGCTGATTGTCGCCAACAGCACCGCTCTGGGGACGGCGACCATCGCCGACAAAACCACGTTGAACTTCAACGTGAGCGGCAACCTCGGTGTGCAGAATCTCATTAACGGCCCCGGTACGGTGAATCTGACCAGCACGGGGACCATCACGCAGACCGCCGCGATCACCGCCCCTACCCTCTCTGCGGCCGCCCACAGCGGCATCACGTTGACCAATGCCGGCAACGGCGTCACCAGCTTCACGGCCAGCAACACCATCTCGGGCGCGGTCTCCCTCGCTGATGCGACCGCGACATTAACGGTGCCGAGCATCACTCAGCCGGCCGCGGTGGCCGGGACCAACATCAGCGTGACCAACACCGGCAACCTGATCGTCACCGGCAGCGTTACCTCGGGACTCGGCACGGTTATCCTGCAAGAGGACTCGGCCGCCGCGGGCACCGGCACTCTCACCCTCAACAGCGGCGCCGCGGTGACCTCGGCGAACACCGGCTCCAGTAGCATCACCCTGCGCGGTGCCGCCCTGAACCTTCAGACGGGGAGCACGGTCAGCGCCGTCGCACCAACGGTTACGACCTTCGTTCCGAACACGATCGGGTTGAATGTCCCCCAGTTTGCTGCCCTGGACGCTCAGGGCAACCTCTACGTCGCCAATAACGGCAACAATACCGTGAGCAAGATCACGCCCCAAGGCGTGGTCAGCACCTTTGTCTCCGGGTTAGCCGGGCCAGAGGGTCTGGCCTTCGATGCCGCCGGTAATCTCTACGTCGCCAATAACGGCAGCTCGACCGTGAGCAAGATCACGCCGCAGGGCGTGGCCAGCACCTTTGTCTCCGGGTTAGCCGCGCCGGAGGGTCTGGCCTTCGATGCCGCCGGTAACCTCTACGTCGCCAATAACGGCAACAATAGCGTGAGCAAGATCACGCCCCAAGGCGTGGTCAGCACCTTTGTCTCCGGGTTAGCCGTGCCGCGTGGCTTGGCCTTCGATGCCGCCGGCAACCTCTACGTCGCCAATAACGGCAACGGCACCCTGAGCAAGGTCACGTCCGGGGGCGTGGTCAGTACCTTTGCCTCCGTCGGGTTCGGTCCTTTTGGTCTGGCCTTCGATGCCGCCGGCAACCTCTACGTCGCCAATCAAGGCAACAGTACCGTGAGCAAGGTCACGTCCGGGGGCGTGGTCAGCACCTTTGTCGCCTCCGGGTTATCCGTGCCGGCGGGTCTGAGCTTCGATGCCGCCGGCAACCTCTACGTTGCCAATCAAGTCAACGGGACCGTGAGCAAGATCACGCCCTCTGCTGGCCCGGTCAGTACCTTCGTTTCCGCCTCGATGGGGTTGGATCAACCTGAGTTTTCTGCCATGGACGCTCAGGGCAACCTCTATGTAACCAATTACGGCAACAATACCGTGAGCAAGATCACGTCCGGGGGTGTGGTCAGCACCTTTGTCGCCTCCGGGTTATCCGCACCGGACGGTCTGGCCTTCGATGCCGCGGGCAATCTCTACGTCGCCAATGCAGGCAACAATACCGTGAGCAAGATCACGTCCGGGGGTGTGGTCAGCACCTTTGTCGCCTCCGGGTTGGACTTTCCTGCTGGCCTGGCCTTCGATACCGCCGGCAACCTCTACGTCGCCAATTACGGCAACGGCACCGTGAGCAAGGTCACGTCCGGGGGCGTGGTCAGCACCTTTGTCGCCTCCGGGTTATCCGGGCCGGAAGGTTTGGCCTTTGATACAGCCGGCAACCTCTACGTCGCCAATTACCTCAACAATACCTTGAGCAAGATCACGCCTTCTGGCGCGGTCAGCACCTTTGTCCCTTCCGGGTTAGCTGCGCCGATCGGTCTGGCTTTCGATGCCGCCGGCAACCTCTACGTCAGCGTTATCGGCAATACCGTGAGCAAGGTCACTACCCAGGGCGTGGTCAGCACCTATGTCGCCTCCGGGCTGGACTTTCCTGCTGGCCTGGCCTTCGATACCGCCGGCAACCTCTACGTCGCCAATCTCGGCAACGATACCGTGAGCAAGGTTCCGTCTTCTGGCACGGTCAGCACCTTCGTTTCCGGCACAATCGGGTTGAATAACCCCCAGTTTTCTGCCATGGATGCTCAGGGCAACCTCTACGTCGCCAATTACGGCTCCAGTACCGTGAGCAAGATCACGCCCCAGGGCGCGGTCAGCACGTTTGTCTCATCCGGCTTATCCGTGCCGGACGGTCTGGCTTTCGATGCCGCCGGCAACCTCTACGTCGCCAATAACGGCAACAATACCGTGAGCAAGATCACGCCCCAGGGCGCGGTCAGCACCTATATCACCTCCGGATTACCCGGCGGGCCGCTAGGGATGGCCTTCGATGCCGCCGGCAACCTTTACGTCGTCAATGGAGGCAACCAGAGCGTGAGCAAGGTGACTCCCCAAGGTGTGATCAGCACCTTTGTCACCGGCGGGACAATAAACGAGCCTTATGGTCTGGCCTTCGATGCCAACGGCAACCTTTACGTCTCCAGCCTCGGTGGTGGTGCCGTGGACAAGGTAACACCCGGGGGCGTAGTGAGCACCTTTGTCTCCTCCGGGTTGGCCGGGCCGGACGGACTGGCCTTCGATGCCGTCGGCAACCTCTACGTCGCCAATTACGGCAACAGTACCGTGATCAAGGTCACGCCCCAGGGTGCGGTCAGCACCTTGGTCAGCTCCGGGTTGAACGGTCCTGTTGGTCTGGCCTTCGATACCGCCGGCAACCTCTATGTCGACAATTTCAACAACAGTACGATCAGTAAAATCGCCATCAGCGGCACCGTCGTGATTCGGTCGTCGGTGCCGTCGCGGCCGATGAGCATCGGCGGTTTGAGCAACGCCGTGGCCGGCATAAACCTGACCGACGCCGAACTCGGGCAAATCGTTACCGGCAGCCAGGGCGCGATCGTTTTCGGCGACAGCAGCCAGAACGGCAACATCACCTTCACGACCGCGACCCCGGCCACCACTCCAGGCGCCTCCGTGATCGTACAACAGAACCCGTTCGGCCCCGGCAGTATCGTGCTGGACAACGACAGGAACGCAGTGAGTGGAACTCCGGGCATCGCCCTCAAAAGTGGCGGCGGCACGCTCTTCAAGACGGATCCTCTGTCGGCTGGGTCCAACGAAGGCAATATTTCCCTCTCGGCCGGCTCGGCAGGCATCGGCGCGATCAACGACACCAACACGATCGCCGAGATCGCCACCACCGCCACGGTCACCCTGGACACGTTTGGAAGCATCGGCAACAACACCAACCCGATTCAATTCGACTCCACGAACACTCCCAGCAGCGTGGTCATCGGCGACGTCGATGAACCCCAGACCGGCATCTTCCTCAACGGCCTGGGCGCCCTTACCCTGGGGGCGATTAACATCGATGATACCAGCCTTACGGTGACGACCGCGGGAGCGTTGACGGCCAGCGGCGCCATCACACTATCCTTCAATGGCACCGTGTCGCTCAATGCCGGAACCAACACGTTCACCAGCACTTCTGCCGGTTCGATGAACCTCGGCTCAGGCTCGGTTACCGTGACTGCGGATACGATCGCCCTGGGCGCGGCGATCACTGTCGACGGCGGCGGCGCCATCATTCTTCAGCCAAGTACCGCCGGCAGGACGATCGGCCTGAACGACCCCGCCGGCGCTTTCAATCTCACGGCGAACGAATTACAACTGCTCTCCTGCCCGGGTGGCACCATCACGATCGGTGCCGCCAATGCAGGCGCCGTGACAATCGGCGGTCTCGGCCCAATCGTTCTGAACGCGAATAACAATCTCAATTGGACGATCGAGGGCGGCGCAACGACCCTCAGCAATACGCTGACTGCACCCTTGGGCAGCCTTACCCTGGCGACGGGCGCCATCACCAACAACAATGGCGCGATCCTGGACGGAGGCGGGAGCACACTGGTGCTTACAACCAGCGGCAACGTCGGTTCCAGCGCCGCGCCCTTGAACAGTACGGTTGCCAACCTCGGAACCAGCACGATCAGCGGCAGCCTGTTCCTCAGCGACAACTCCAGCCTGACCACCACGGGCACGATTAGCGCTACCGGTTCCACCAACCTCACGATGTCGAACGGGAACTTCACCACGCAAAGCGGCAACCTCAACGCGGCCAGCACCTTCCTCTTCTTTACCGGCAGCAGCAGCGAAAACCTGACCACGCAAGGCCAGACGCTCACGAACCTGACGAACAGCGGCGTCGGCGGACTGATCTTGGACGACAACCTCACCCTGGCCGGCAATTTCGCCAACCAGAACAGTGCCAGCAACGTGACCATCAGCAACCGCACGGTGACGGTCGGCGGCAACTGGGGAAATAGCGGTTCGCTGGTCTCCACCAACAGCACCGTGATTTTCAACGGCGGCAATCAGTCGATCAGCGGCAGCAGCACGTTCAACAACTTGACGAAGACGACGACCACTTCCGCCACGCTGACCTTCCAGGCCGGGTCTATACAGACCGTCAACGGCATGCTGATCCTGCACGGCGCGACAGGCAACCTGCTCTCACTGAACTCCTCCACTCCCGGCACACAGTGGCTCCTCAATCCGCTCGCCTATCGGGGCGTCTCGTTCGTGAACGTCCAGGACAGTTTCAACACCAACATCACTCCGCTGACGGCCGCCACCTCGACCGATTCGGGCAACAACGCCAACTGGCTCATCAGTCCCGGCATGACCACGACGACCCTGGCAATCTCGAGCAACCCGGCGGTCGCGGGCCAGCTGATCGCCTTCACGGCAACGGTCGCGGCAACCGGCAGTAGCCCAACACCCAGCGGCGCCGTCTCATTCTTCGACGGCACCACGCTGATCGGGACCAGCATCCTGTCGGGCGGCGTCGCCATTATCAGCACCTCTCTGCTGAGTACAGGCAGCCACAGCATCACGGCCGTTTTCAGTGCCAACGCGAACTTCAACGGCAGCACGTCCGCGCCGATTGTCGAGCAGATCAACCCCGCCCTGGCCACGCACTTCCTGATCGCTCCCGCCACCACCACGCCCGTCGCCGGCACCGCGTTCAACTTCACGGTCACTGCTCTGGACGCCTACAACAACACGGTCACCACCTACCCCGGCACCGTCCACTTCAGCAGCAGCGACGGCCAGGCCGTCTTCGGCTCCAATAACCTGACACTGACCAGCGGCGTAGGCACGTTCAGCGTCACGCTCAAGACGGCCGGCAGCCAGACCCTCACGGCCACCGACTTGATAACCAGCACCACGCTCGGCAACAGCGCGGTAACCGTCAGTCCTGCCGCCGCCGCGAAATTCACCGTCAGCGTGCCCCTCGGAATCACCGCGGGCGTGGCCTTTGGTGCCACCGTGACCGCCCTGGACCAGTTCAACAACGTGGCTACCGGCTACATCGGCATCGTCCAATTCAGCACCACCGCCGGGTTATTCACGCTGCCGGCGAATTCCACGCTGACTCAGGGCGTGGGCACGTTTCCCGTCGTGCTGTTCACGGCCGGCAACGAGACCGTGACGGCCACCGACACGGTCACCCACACCACCACCGGCACCAGCGGCAACATCGTCGTCAACCCGACCGCCGACCCAACCTTTGCTGTCACCCCGGCCGGTCCGTTCATCGCCGGCATGCCGATCACGTTCACGGTGACGGCGCACGACGAGTTCAACAACACCGCCAAGAACTACAGCGGCACGGTCCAATTCAGCAGCAGCGACGGCCAGGCCGTCTTCAGCGCCAACAACGTCACCTTGACCAACGGCACCGGCAGCTTCACCGCCACCTTCCTGACCACCGGCACCCGGACGCTAACCGCCACCGACACGAACGTCAACACGATCACCGGCACCAGCGCAGCGTTCACCGTGAACCCTGGGGCTACGTCTCAACTTGTGTTTGCGACGCAGCCCGGCAACACCGCGGCCGGCGCCCTTATCAATCCGGCCGTGACCGTAATGATCGAGGACCAGTACGGCAACCTGGAGAGCAGCGACAACACCGATCAGGTGACGCTAGCCGTCGCCAGCGGTCCGGGCAGTTTCACGGCCGGCAGCACCGCCACGGTAACGGCCAGCAGCGGTATCGCCACATTTAGTACCCTGATCCTCGCCACGGCCGGTGCCTACACCTTGAGCGAGAGCGCCACCGGTGGTCTGACGGGGCCCGCTTCCAGCGCGTTCAACGTCAACCTGGCGGTGACCGCGTTCACCGTGACGCCGACCGGCTTCACGGCCACGTTCAGTCAGCCATTCAACAACACCAACAGCGGCAATACTGCCCAGCTCAACCTCTACAATTCGTCGTCCTCCAACGACGGTGCCGCCGACGTGACGCTGGTGTCGAACACCACCGGCAAGGCCGTGACCGGCTCGCTGGTCATCGCCCCGAACAACCAGTCGATCACGTTTATCAAGACGACGGAAGCGGGCACCAACGGCCTGCCGCTGGCGAACACCTGGGGCCTGCTGCCGGCGGATACGTACACGGCCACCCTGGTCAGTGGCAGCCAGGCGTTCGAGACGCCGGCCGGCCTGCTGCTGAACGGCGGGACCAACTACACGACGACGTTCACGGTCAACCCGCTGGCCACGAACGCCGTGGTGGTGACCGTGCCTGACTTCGCCCGCGGTCCGGACACCACGGACCTGATCAACGTGCCCAACAACTCCAGTCCGGCGGTGGGCATTCCGATCGACCTGACGCTGCTGGCCTCGACGCAGACGATCGCCTTCAGCAGCGGCGTCACCGGCGGCAACTTCCGGCTGTCATTCAACGGATCGAGCACGGGCACCATCACCTGGAGCAGCACTCCCGCCACCCTGGCGACCAACATCAAGAACGGACTGGCGGCGCTGGCCAACGTCGGCACCGGCAACGTGAGCGTATCGGTCGTGGGGACGAACCAGCTGACCGCCACCGTCACGTTCGCCGCCGCCGTGGCCAATCCCGGCCTGATGACGGTGAGTGTCAACTCGCTGTCACCGAGCGGCTCGACCATCGCGATCAGCGACCCCAACGCGCCGGCCAACGTAACGACCGCCACTTTCACGTTGGACTACAACGCCAACCTGCTAACCATCAGTGGCGGCACGGTGAATTCGAGCCTGAACGGGGCGACGTTCACGGTGACGACGTCGGGTTCGGGCAGTGCCGCCCAGGCGACGATCGTCTTCCAGAGCACGGCGGGCGTGAACCTCGGAACGCTGGGCAGCGTGCTGTTGGGTGGGCTGACGGCCACGGTGCCAACCAACGCGGCCTACAAGTCGAAGGAACTGCTGCACTTCGACCTGACGAGCGGCTCTAATAACAACACGATCGACGGCGGGACGGTGCCGGTCGTTACCAGCGACGGCCTGCACGTGGTCGCCTACCCCGGCGACGCAACCGGCCTCGGCGGCTCGGCGTACACAAGTGCAGATTCGGTGAACATCGTGCGTGTGGCCGGCAAGGCGGACAGCGGCTTCGGCGCCTTCCCGATCGTGGACCCAGTCATCATCGGCAACCTGAGCGATAACGGCCTGATGGACGCGGGCGACGCCACCATCCTCAACTCGGTCTTCACCGGCAGCAGCCCGGCGCAGCTACCGCCGTATGCAGGTCCGGCGAGCAACAACCCGTCCGGTCCGGACCCGACGGTGAGCATCCCGACCGACCTGAGCGCCGGCCTGGGTGATATCGTCACGGTGCCGGTGAACATCGACGACCCGGTGCCGGCGGCCAACGCGGGCATGACGGAGGCCACGCTAGCGTTGAAGTACGATCCGGCATTGCTGAGCGTGTCGGCCGCTGACGTTCGGCTTGGAACGGTGCCCGCATCGGGAACCGGCTGGACGCTGCAAGTGGCGGTGAACCAGGCGACGGGCGAACTGGGCATCACGCTGTTCAGCAGCACGCCGATCACCGACCCAGCCGGCGGCAGCCTGGTAATGATTAACTTCCACGTCAACGGAACCGCCAGCCCCGGCGCGACCGCGATCAACCTGGTGTCAGCGGTCAACCCTACCGGGTTCGGCGTCATCTCGACGATGGTCGCCGACACGCAGGGCGCATTCACGCTGAGTTCCGGCCCGACCGGCGGCGCCAACTCGGCGAACGGGATTGTGACGATTCTGGCGCCGGCGCCGGTCTCAGTCAGCGTGGCCGAGCCTGCACCTGCCGAGGTCGCCGTGCCGCCGTCGGAGTCGGTGTCGGCGGTGGAAGTGGTCGAGGCTATGTTGCCGCCGACGCCGCCGGTTCTGCCGGTCGCCGCCGACGGCCGCGCCGAGGAAGCGCTCACGCCGCCGGCGCCGGTGTTCACGATGATGGTGAGCAATGTTTCTGCAACCGTGCCGTTCGCGGGTGGGTCACCGGCGCTCCAACCGATCAACCTGGCGCTAGTGCCGGAGGATGACGTGCTGGCGCCGACGGACGGCGGCGACACCGTGATGTCGGCCGCAACTCCGCTCGCGGCGGAGTCGGCACCGAGAACGGACGAGCAACCGCTCACCGTGGACACGCCGGCGGCGAACTCACCGACCGCCGCGAACGACGGTGAGTCAGAAAAGATTGCGACGGACCAGGACGGGGACTCGGCGTTGACTCTGTCCATCCCGACTTTCGCTGCCCTCCGCTCGACGAAACGGCCGCCGCAGCCGATGTCCTCCGCGAACGTCTTCGCCCTCGACGAGTATTTCGCGCGGCTCGCCGAGGAGTTGGAACGGCGCGATACGTAGCCTCTCAATGGAAAAGCACAAGGCGTCGGGAGTCGATTCCCGAAACAACTCCTGACCTTTTTATTCGTCTACTCGCATTGAATCTCGGGCATTGACTTCCGATCCCTTCGTCAAGTGGGGGAGACTCTTGCAAATCCCCCTCTCGGCTCCTATCTTCACCCCTGAGTTTAACTGAGGGAGTGCAGGTATGTCCGAGGTGCGGATGAGCTTGCCGGTTACCCGGCGCTGGGGTGAGACTGCGCGCCGCGATCGGTGGTGGGTGCAGCCGTTGATCGTGTTCACCGTGCTGTCGTCGTTCATCGTCTACGCCACCTGGGCGGCGTTCCAGGGGAATTACTACACGTTCGGCCCGTACCTCTCGCCGTTCTATTCGCCCGAGTTATTCGGCGCCTCGGAACATAGCTGGTTCGGACCGCAACCCTCGTGGTGGCCGAGTTGGTTGCTCTTCTCGCCGGCACTCTTGATCCTGTGGGCGCCGGGCGGTTTTCGCTTCACCTGCTACTACTACCGCGGGGCCTACTACAAAGCGTTCTGGGCCGATCCACCCAATTGCGCCGTTGGCGAGCCGCGCAAGAGTTACTGGGGCGAACGCAGCCTACCCTTGGTCCTGCAGAACCTGCATCGCTACTTCCTCTACCTGGCGCTCCTGTTCCTGATCTTCTTGTCGATCGACGTTATCAAGGCGACGCAGTTCAAGGACGGTTTCCACATCGGCGTCGGCACACTGGTGTTGCTCGTGAATGTCATGCTGCTGGGTGGTTACACGCTGGGTTGTCATTCGTTCCGCCACCTAGTGGGCGGCGGCATCGATCAGTTATCGCGGGCGCCATTACGGCATCGGGCGTACAACTGCGTGAGCTGTCTGAACCGCGGGCACATGACCTGGGCATGGTTCAGCCTGTTCTGGGTGGCCTTCAGCGATCTGTACGTGCGAATGTGCGCGCTGGGCATCTGGAGCGATTATCGGATTATTTGACATCGTTTAGCCGCGAGCTTTTGCGAGCGCTTTGGTCAAGCGCACACAAACGCTCGCGGCGAAACAAGGATTAGCGCATGACAGAGTATCAGACGCACGAGCACGACGTCCTGGTCATCGGTGCCGGTGGAGCGGGACTACGAGCAGCGATCGAGGCCTCCGCCGCCGGGGTTTCGGTCGGTCTGGTGTGCAAATCGCTGCTGGGCAAGGCTCACACCGTCATGGCCGAGGGTGGCATCGCCGCCGCACTGGCCAACGTGGACGAGCGCGACAACTGGAAGGTTCACTTCACCGACACGATGCGCGGCGGGCAGTACGTCAACAACTGGCGCATGGCCCAGCTGCACGCCCAGGAAGCGCCGGCACGCGTCCACGAACTCGAAGCCTGGGGCGCGGTGTTCGATCGCACTCCCGACGGCCGAATCTTGCAGCGGAACTTCGGCGGCCATCGTTATCCGCGCCTGGCCCACGTCGGCGACCGCACCGGCCTGGAATTGATCCGCACGTTGCAAGACCACGGCATCCACAAAGGCATCGACGTCCACATGGAATGCACCGTCGTCCGCCTGCTGAAGGACGGCGACCGAGTGGCCGGGGCGCTGGCGTACTACCGCGATCGCGGCCGCTTCGTCCTCTTCAAGGCCAAGGCGGTAGTGCTGGCCACGGGCGGCGTCGGCAAGGCGTACAAGATCACCAGCAACAGCTGGGAATACACCGGCGACGGCCACACACTGGCCTACGACGCCGGGGCCGAATTGCAGGACATGGAGTTCGTTCAGTTCCATCCCACCGGCATGATCTGGCCGCCGAGTGTGATGGGCATTCTGGTCACGGAGGGTGTGCGCGGTGAAGGCGGTGTGCTACGCAACAGCGAGGGCAAGCAGTTCATGTACCAGGACATCCCGGACCTGTACAAGAACCAGACGGCCAAGGATCCGGAGGAAGGCTGGCGCTACTGCCAGGGCGATCGCAACGCCAATCGGCCGGCGGAGCTGCTGACGCGCGATCATGTGGCGCGCTGCATTCTGCGCGAGGTGCGTGCCGGGCGCGGCACGCCGCACGGCGGCGTCTGGCTCGACATCGCCTGGATCAAATCGCGCGTCCCCAACGGCACCGAGTACATCAAGAAGAAACTGCCGAGTATGTACCACCAGTTCAAGGAACTGGGCGACATCGACATCACGAAGGAGCCGTTCGAGGTCGGACCGACGACGCACTACATCATGGGCGGCGTGCGGGTCGATGCCGAAACGCAGATGTCGCGCGTGCCGGGTCTGTTCGCCTGCGGAGAGTGCGCCGTCGGCATCAACGGCGCCAATCGGCTTGGCGGTAACTCACTTTCGGACTTGCTAGTGTTCGGCAAACGAGCAGGTGAGTTCGCCGGTCAGTATGCCAAGGAACACGCCGCGATTCCGATCCACGCCGATCAGGTCGAAGATGCGGCGAAGTGGGCGCTGGCTCCGTTCGATCGCCAGGACGGCAACGAAGGGCCGTATCAGATCCAACAGGAACTGCAAGTGATGATGCAGGATCTGGTGGGCATCGTGCCGCCGCGAAGAGGAGATGCAGCGTGCCCTCGAAGGGTTAGCCAAGCTGAAACAGCGAGCCGCACGGACGAAGGTGCCCGGCAATCGGGAATACAATCCAGGCTGGCACACCGCGCTCGACCTGCACAACCTGCTGACCGTTTCCGAGGCGATCACCCGCGCCGGGATGTTGCGTAAGGAGAGCCGCGGCGGCCATTTCCGCGACGACTATCCCGACAAGGTAGCACGCTTCGGCAAGGTCAACCTGGTGGCACGCAAGGGACCGGACGGTCAGATGCAGATGGAAGAGATCACCATCCCGGAGATGCCGGCGGAGTTGAAGCAGATTATTGAGGAGATGAAGTAGTTCGGAGTCTGAGCACGCAGCGCAAGCAAGTGGCGTGTCTCACACTTGCTTGCGCTGCGTGCTCAGACTCCGGCGTGGAGTTGAAGTAATGACGTCCCTCCCCACGGTACCGGCGAAGACTCACGGCACAGCTACATCGGTGACGCTGCGCATCTGGCGCGGCGACGCGTCGGGCGGCAAGTTCGTGGACTACACCACACCGGTCTCGGAAGGGATGGTGGTGCTGGACGCCGTTCACCGCGTGCAGGCCGATCAGGCCAACGACCTGGCCGTGCGCTGGAACTGCAAGGCGGGCAAGTGCGGCTCCTGTTCGGCGGAGATCAACGGCAAACCGGCCCTGATGTGCATGACGCAGCTGGCGCATGTGCCGCTCGATCAGCCGTTGGTGCTAGAGCCGATGCGAGCTTTCCCCTCGCTCAAGGACCTGGTGACCGACGTATCGTGGAACTACAAGGTCAAGAAGCGCATCCAGCCGTTCAAGCCGCGCAAGCCCGACGCCGCCGACGGCACCTGGCGCATGAACCAGGCCGACGTGGATCGCGTCCAGGAGTTCCGCAAGTGCATCGAGTGCTTCCTGTGCCAGGACGTCTGCCACATCCTCCGCGATCACCACATGCACGACGAATTCATCGGCCCGCGGTTCCTGGTCCACGTTGCCGGCCTGGAGATGCACCCCCTCGACACCGCGGACCGCTTGGAGGAACTGCGCGAGTCGAACGGCATCGGCCTGTGCAACATCACCAAGTGCTGCACCAAGGTTTGTCCGGAGCACATCACCATCACCGACAACGCGATCATTCCTCTCAAGGAGCGCGTGGTCGATGCCCATTACGATCCGCTGATCCGCGTCCTGCGGCTGCTGCTGCCGGGGTGGCGGGATTGATGGGTTTCTGTGTTCCGAACGCGTCTTCGAGGTGGTCGAGAACCGAGGAGCCGCTGATGGAAGCCAACTGACCATCGTGATTAGCCTGATCGGCGCATGTGCAGGTAACTGGTGTCAATAGACATCCAACAGGGCTTGTTTTTCCGATGGACGGGCACGCTGTTCCGTTAGGCCATCTCGATCCGAAAGTCGGCTGCTCGGTGCAGTAGTCGATAAGCGGCGATTTCCAACCCCAACACTTCTTCCTTCGTAGCGCGAACAATCTCGTAGTACCGCGCCTCGAGCGACTTCGACACGGAAAGATTCGCCGCCGTCGAAAGCGATCAAGGAGGGGATATTCCTCGCCAGCTTCGCGGGTAACAACAATCCGTCCAGTAGACAACGAAGGGTCACGTCGGCGTCTCCATACTTCAGTTCGAGAGCTTTCCGTCGAGGGATCTCCCTCTTCTTCACACCTTAGCACGCATCTTACGCCGCCGACAGCCTGGTTGTCGCGATAAACAGCGATGACGAATCCTATTCCCCCAACCCATAGAAGCGCTCCGCGTTGTCGTGGAACAGCTTGCGCTGCTCCGCTTCAGGCCGCGCGGCGACGATGGATTTCAGCGCCTCGACCCATTGCTTGAACGTCGCGCCCAGCGTGCAGACCGGCCAGTCGCCGGCAAACATCACACGGTCGGGGCCGAACACCGCCAGCGTGTGGTTGATGACCGGGGCCAGGTCGTCCGCCGTCCATTTACCGGGTGTCGTCTGCGCGATGATCCCCGATATCTTGCCCACCACGTTTTTGCGCTGCGCCACCGCCGCGATGCCCTCCTTCCAGCGTGTGCGCCTCCTTCTCGTACACGGGGCCGTTGCCGCAGTGGTCGAGGATGAAGCGCGTCCCCGGACACTCGTCAATCAACTTCGCCGCATCGAGCAGCTCGCCGGGCCTCATGCACAAGTCGAAGCTCTTACCCAGGTCGCCGAGCAACCGGACGCCGCGGATGAAGTTCTTGTCGAGGCAGAATCCGGCAGGCGTGCTGTCGCCGTGCAATACCTGGCGGACGCCCTTGATGAGATCGGATCGGCGATACGGTTCCAGGTACTTGGCGAAACCGTCCGATGCGGGCCGACCGGAAATCACGGCCGCGACCGTCGGTGTGTCGAGACGCCGGCAGATGCCGAGGATGTACTCCGCCTCCGCCGCTTGCTGCTCGACGGCCACGTCCACTTCCATGTAGACCGCCTTGACCACGTTCAGCCCGGCCGTCGCTTTCAAGTAGTCGCTGCTGACGTGATTCTTCGCCAGCGGTGAGCCTTCCTTGACCCACGGCAGCTTGAACTTGTCGAGGTCCCACAAGTGTTGATGCGTGTCTATGATGGGCAGCGCAAGCTTCTTCTCGGCGGCGGGGAGGTTGCCGGCGAGGGAGACGGCGGCGGCGTGCTTGACGAAATCGCGGCGGTTCATGGTTTGGCTCGTTTGGTGCGCGGTTTTCGGGGAGAGATGGTCCACGTTTGACCTGTTGACGGTTGGCGGAAGATAATCGAGCTGCCAAGGAGTAGTTTATCTGGAAAGACGATCAGATTGCTGTGCGTCGCCATCTTGGCCGATATTACCCGCGCGCCTTCTACGCGGTGTAGCCGATGCAGTGCCTCACCCAGTTCCTGCGTCGGGGCCGCTCCCGTCGGTAGCCGGACCGAATTCATCGGCTTTCGGTAATAGTTTGCCTTCCAATCGCCCGTCAGTTCCTGAGCGGTTGTTCTCAGAGCCGTGAGGTTTGCCGCGTCCGTGAGATCGACCACTTGACTGAGAAGAACATGAACATTCAGTAACGTCCACGCCATCTTAGGATTTGGCAAGAAGTCGGCGCCGAACTGATACGGGTCCCCGAGCATGGCACCGACCTCGAACAAGGCAACGAGGTGATTCTCGGAGAGATAAAGGATGGGGTAAGCCGGCCGGGTTTTCGTCTCGGGACTGAACCGACTCGAGATCGCAGCCGTCTGGCTAGTATCAAGCGCAGTGGCCAAGTGCTGGGATTGAATCGCTCGGTACCAGACGGCATTCTCGGGGAGACGCGGAAGGGAAGCACACGCGGTAAGGTTCACGTAGGTATCCCATGTTTCACGGATCGGATGAGGTTTCGGAGCAACCACTCGTCCTCTGTTCCAATCATTTCGCGCGGCGATCGCCCGAGAAGTTGGATATTAGGTGTATCTAGCCAGCGCTCCGTATCGGCCACGATCGAGGCCGCGTCCAGCACAATATCGGCCGGCTCACCGGGCAATAGCGGGTACGATGGAATTGGCTTGGCACGAACTCGTTTTGTCATGCTCATAGCGATCTCCCTGATTCAACACCTGAGAGGGATAGTACCACGTTTCACCCGGGCGAGCAACAACGAGTCCATACCCCTGCCGGCTGTCCCCTCTACTGTAGAATAACTCCTTTCCGACGCTCCGAAACGGATCGCTCCGAATGCTCTGCGAACTGTCGGTGCAAAACCTGGCGATCATCGAGGATGTGCGCGTCGAGCTGCGGCCCGGCTTCTGCGCCTGGACCGGTGAGACCGGCGCCGGCAAATCGTTGCTGCTCGGTGCCGTCGGTCTGCTGCTCGGCGAGCGCGGTTCCGCCGATCTGCTGCGCACCGGGGCCGAGGAGCTGCGCGTTACCGGCCGCTTCGATTTGGCCGATCCCCAGGTCAGACGAACGATCGAACAGCTCCTCGATATGACCCTCACCGAAGAAGAAATCATCCTCGCGCGCCGGCTCAATCGCAACGGCCGCAGCCAGGCATACGTCAACGATCGGCCGATCGCCGTGACCACGCTCAAGCAGCTCGGGACCGCACTCGTGGACGTCCACGGCCAGCGCGAAAACGAATCCCTGCTACGCCCGGCGTATCAGCTGCAAGTCCTCGACGACTTTGGCAACCTCGGCAAGCAACGGCGGACGTACCTCGAGGCGGCGGAACAAGTGCGGGCCCTGCGACAACGCTTCGCCGTCCTGTCGGCCGCACGCGAGCAGCGTCAGCGCGAGTTGTCGTTGCTTCGCTTCGAGCGCGAGGAATTGGACCGCACCGAGCTGAAACCCGGTGAGGTCGCCGTGCTGACCCGCGAGCGCGATCGACTCGTTAATGCCCAGGGCTTGCAGACGTTCGCTACCGAGGGTTACGCCCTGCTCTACGAGAATGACGGCTCCGTTCTCGAACGGATCGGCAAGCTGGGACATGAGGCCGCCGACTGGGCCAAGCTCGATCCGGAACTGGAAGCGGTCGTGCGCCGGCTCGAGTCGCTCAACGCGGAGGTTCAGGACCTGGCGGCGACGCTGCGCGACCTCGGCCGGCACTGGGAGGCGAACCCGGAACGACTCGGCGAAGTTGAGGCACGCTTGCAGCTGCTGCATCGGCTGGAGATGAAATACCGCAAACCCGTAGACGATCTTATCTCCTATCGTCTCGGCCTGGACGAGCAGGAGTCGCGCCTTCAGAAGCAGGAGGACGACCTCGGCGGCATCGAGGCCGAACTCGGGGCCGCGTGGCAGCTGCTCAAAGCCGCGGCGACAGAACTGAGCGCTCAGCGGCACAAGGTTGCGAAAAAGCTGGCCGCGGAGACGCAACGGCAGCTCGCCGACCTGGGGATGGCCGACGCCCGGCTCACGGCGGTGTTGGAGCCGATTGCACTCGGCGACGATCCGACGGCGGGCGAGGTGCCGGCCTGGGGCGTCGATCAGCTGGAGCTGACCCTGGCCGCGAACCCCGGTGAACCGGCCCGGCCGCTGCGCAAGGTGGCTTCAGGCGGCGAACTGTCGCGGACCATGCTGGCACTGAAGACGGTGCTGGCCGGACACGACCGTCTCGGCACACTGATCTTCGACGAGATCGACGCCAACGTCGGCGGCCGTCTCGGCGATGTGCTGGGCCAGAAACTGGCGGCGCTGGGCCGGACACACCAGGTCATCTGTGTGACGCACTTGCCGCAGGTGGCGAGTTATGCCCGCCATCACTGGACGATCCGCAAGACGAAGAAGTCGAACCGCACGGTGATGCAGATTCGCCTCCTGGAGGAGAAGGAACGACTGGAGGAACTGGCAAGCATGTTGCGCGGTGAGGCACGGGGTGAAACCACACGACAGGAGGCGGCGGCAATGCTGGAGGCGGCGCGGAAGTGCTGGTGAGTTTACGTTTTGCGCGAACAGCAAGCTCAGTCCGGGGGGAGTAACTTCTCCAGATCTGCCCACACGCTCTTGTGGATCTTCTGAAATTTGAGGACGTACTCTTCTTCGCTCGTGCTGTAGTAGTCTTTGAGTTCCTTGATCTCGCTCCGTTGCCGCGACAGGATGGAGCGGATCGTGTCGAGTTGTTTTTTTTCGTCCTGCCGCAATTCTTCCTCGGGAAGCTGTGCCAGCTGTCGCTCAAGGGTATCCATCACCTTGCTGATCTCGACGAGCAGTTTTTTGCCCTCTTCGGCCGTGTAAGCCTTTTTGGCGACGCCATCGGCGAGCAAACCGATGTTGAGGTATGTCTGATAGAGATGGGCGATGGTCAGATCGCGGAAATAGGTTAGCATCGAGTCGGAGGGACGTCCCGGCTTTTTCGGCTCACTTATCGGCAATGGGTTCGGAACGGGCGGCGCTGTGGATGGCGTCACCGATGGGCGGATGGTAATTTCTTCCGGCGGCTTCGTTTGCTTGTCCTTGATTGCGGTCGCATCATTGCCGGGATCTTCGGCCGGGACTGTTTCCGTTCGGCGATTCGCGTTTTTCAGCAGGACAACCTCAAGCGCCAGCAGTCCGATCACTGCCAGTAGCGTGCCCCCGATCACCGGAGCCATCCAGCGCCGACGGAAAGGCGAGGATTTGTGAAGCGACGAACCGGTGGTTGGAGGCAGTGCGGGTGCGTTGACGAACCAGTCGGATTTCGCCATCGCGACGACCCTCCATCCTTCGAGACGCCTTCCTGCGAGTCCGCAGCGCCAAGCAAGGACGAGCGGCTCCTCCTTGCTTGGCGCTGCGGACTCGCAGAAAGGCGCCCTTCTGGAACAGACTTTTTACCTCTTGCGACTCGCAGTGCTGGTGGTGCCGAAATGGGCGATCGACTTCGCCCCCTGGGCCACGTGACCGATCAGGCTGGTGTGCCCGGTCTGGACCGGTTTGGCCGAGGCGACGTGATTGGCCGTAGCCGTGCCACTCGTGGCGGGTTTCACCAGGGTTGTCTTTGCTGAGGCCGTTGTCGCGGTCGTGGCAACGGTGCCGGAGGATTTGCCGCCGCCATGATTCGCAGCGGTGGTTCCCGTCGTACTCGACTTCGAAGTGGCGGCGACTGTACTGCCGTTCGCAGATTTGGCGGTGCCGGCCTGAGTCGTCTTCTGAGATGTCTGCGGCTGTGTGCTTTGTCCGCCCGAGGCGTTCACCGTGGCCTGGGCGTTCTTGCCGTTCGCCGAGGCGATGTTGATGTTGATCGTGCCCTTGTTGATGAACGGCTGATTCCCGACCAGTGAGCCGATCAAGCTGCTGTTCTGGCCGCTGGTCTTGCCCGAACTGGAGCCGAGGGTTCCGGTCATCCCCGAGGTACTCTGGCTGCTATTCTGTGTGCTCTTCTTTTGACCCTGATTGCACTGGCTGCCAACGTTGCTGGCAACCTTGCCGGAGTTGGCCTTGCTCGTGGACGTGTTGTTGCTCGATGTCGATCCGCTGTTCTGGCCGGTCGACAACTGGCTGCCCTGGGCGTTCGCCTGGCTGCCCACCTGGCCGCTCATGCACTGAGAGGAGCCACTCTGATTGCCCGTCCCACTAGACTGTCCGCTGGAACTGGACTGTCCGCTGGAACTGGAGCCGCCACTGCCCTGCCCCATGCCGCCGGCGAAACCCTGCTGGTTCTGATTGCGATGGTGACGCTTCTGCCCGCCTTGCTGCTGCATGCCGTTCAACAGGTCGGCCAGAAGAGTCTGAATCGCGTTGTCCAGTCCCGGAATGGTGATCCCCATCGACTGGGCTTGCATGTCCAGATTGACAAGAGCCTGGAGCATGCCCAGCATCTGCTGGTTCATGCCGCTGCCCTGCATCCCCTGATTGCTCTGGTTGCCGGTCTGGCTGGCTTGATTGCCGGTCGGGTTGGCCTGGTTGGCGACCGGATTCGTTTGATTGGTCGTAGTCGGCAGAGAGTTCGCAGTGGCCCGACTGCCGGGTACGGACTTGGTGGAAGCGGCATGTGTCGCCTGCTGGGTGGCCAGAAGCAGGCCTGCGGTAAGCAGGGTGGCCAGGCCCGATCGGAGGGGTCGGCGTTGCGGAATACCCGTCATGAGAGGTCTCCTCGCCTTCGTAATCGTCAGACGGTCGTCGGTAACAGCTCGGTCGTGGAGTTTCGCACGAGATGGATCGGCTACACCCATCGGGAAGCCGCACTTCACCAAGAGAAAAACAACCGGCGGGAAGAAACGTTGCGCGCGACCGAAATGATTTCTTCTTCCCGCCCGGATTCACGCCCAATCAGAGGATTAGATGCACTTCGAGGAACCAGAGTTCCGTAAACGGCGGCGAAATTGTGAGTGGTTGAGCCGCGGACCCGGTAGAGGCTCGCGTCGGACTCGCGCTCCCCTCCCGGGTCGTGGCTCAACGGAGGTGTGATGTAACGGCTTCTCTCTTCAGGCGACGACGGCACACACCGCCGGCGTCACCATCCATATCAGGGTGGCGCCGCCCTTGGCGGGGACCATGTCGCTGACGAGGAACGCCGCGCCGGCCTTGGCGAACTCGATGCGGACCTTCTTGCTGCCGATCAGCCAGGCGGCGAACAGCCCCAGGTCCGGCATGTGCCCCACCAGCGCGACCGTCGTCGCGTTCAGTCCGCGCAACAATTTCGCCAGTTTCTGGTTCCTGCTTCCCGGTGCCAACTCCTCCTCGATACGCAGTTCCGGCGGCGTGCCCGCCCAGTTTTGCAGCAAGCCTGAAGCCGTCTGCCGTGCCCGCAGGAGCGGACTGCTGACGACGATTCCGGGACGAGCGCCGAAGCGTTCCAGCGCCCGCGCCAGAGGTGGGCACTGGGCGACGCCGGCCTCGGAAAGCGGTCGGCTCTCGTCGTCGAGAATGTCGCCCTGACCGATGGGAAGCGCATCGGCGTGGCGGATCAGCAGGATGTTCATGAGGATGCCTTCTTCGGTGGCCGATGTACTCCCCTCGCCCCGTACTCGGGGAGAGGGGTTGGGGGTGAGGGGAAAAGGGCAGGCTATGTTCTGGCATCGCCCCTCACCCCAACCCCTCTCCCCGAGTACGGGGCGAGGGGAGCAAGACGCGGCAATTGGCCTGTGCGTCGGCCGGTGTTTCCGTCTATAATAACAAATCTCTCCGAACCCGGACACGAAGCCGGTTCACGAGCACCACCACCTAAGATCGAGTAGCGCCGCCAATGAAACGTGCCGACATTCGTAACGTGGCCATCATCGCCCACGTTGACCACGGCAAGACCACACTGGTCGATAACCTGCTCAAGCAGTCCGGCAACTTCCGCGCCGGCGAACTGGAAAAGCTCGAAGGCGGACAGCACAGCCTCATCATGGACTCGAACCCCATCGAGCGTGAACGCGGCATCACCATCCTGAGCAAGAACTGCGCCATCCGCTACCATTCGCCGGACGGCAACGAATATCGCATCAACGTCATCGACACGCCCGGCCACGCCGATTTCGGGGGCGAGGTCGAGCGCGTCCTGCTGATGGCCGACGGCGCCCTGCTGCTCGTGGACGCCGCCGAGGGAGTGATGCCCCAGACGCGCTTCGTTCTACGCAAGGCATTCGCCTGCAAGCTGCGGCCCATCGTCGTCATCAACAAGATCGACCGCCCCGACGCCCGCATCCCTGAAGTGCTCAACGGCGTTTTCGACCTGTTCTGCGAGCTGGACGCCGACGACGCCACCCTCGACTTCCCGACCGTCTACGCCTCCGGCCGGGGCGGCATCGCCACGACCGACATGAACGTCAAGCCGGAAAACCTCATGCCGATATTCGAGGCGATCCTCAAGCACGTGCCGACGCCGGAGGTGGACGTCAACGCGCCGCTGCAAATGTTGGTGGTGACGCTCGATTACAGCGATTACGTCGGCCGGATCGCCATCGGCCGGGTCGTCGCCGGTAAGGTGCGCAAGGGGCAGCGCATCTCGCTGATGAAACACGACGGACAGGGGCGGCTCGAAGCCACGGTGAAGCAGCTGTACGCCTTCGAACGTCTGGGGCGCGTCGAGGTCAACGAGGTCGGGGCCGGCGACATTGCCGCGGTTGTCGGCATCGAGGACGTGGACATCGGCGACACGATTGCCGATCTCGAACACCCGGTCGCCCTGCCGCCCATCAAGGTGGACGAACCGACGCTGGAGATGGTGTTCCGCATCAACGATTCGCCATTCTGCGGGCTGGAAGGGACCTATGTCACGAGCCGGCAGCTGCGCGATCGGTTGATGAAGGAGTTGCAATCGAACGTGGCCCTGAGCGTGACGCCGGACGAGGTGAAACGCGACGAGTTCCACGTCGCCGGCCGCGGTCTGTTGCACCTCGGCATCCTGCTGGAGAACATGCGCCGCGAGGGATACGAGCTATCGGTCGGCAAGCCGCGTGTGCTGAACAAAACGATCAACGGCGTGCTGATGGAGCCGATCGAGTACCTGGTGATCGAGGCGCCGAACTCGGCCGTCGGCTCCGTGATGGAACTGGTCGGCAACCGCCGGGCCGAGTGCTTGAAGATGGACAGCCGCGGCGAGCTGACGCACATGGAGTTCACGATCCCCGCGCGCGGCCTGATCGGTTTGCGTACCCGGCTGATGACGGCGACGAGCGGCGAGGCGATCCTGCATCACAACTTCTTCGATTATCAGCCGATGCGCGGCCACATTCCAGGCCGGTCGAACGGCGTGATGATCTCGACGGAGACGGGCCGGGTGACAGGCTACGCGCTGGACAATCTCCAGGAGCGCGGCAACATGTTCGTCGGCCCCGGCGATCAGGTCTACGAGGGCCAGATCCTGGCCGAACACTGCCGCGACAACGACCTACCGGTGAACGCCTGCCGCGAGAAAAAACAGTCGAACGTGCGCGCCTCCGGAACGGACAAGGCCATCCTGCTGAAGCCGCCGCGCATCATGACGCTGGAGCTGGCGCTGGAGTACATCGAAGAGGATGAGCTGGTCGAGGTGACGCCGAAGGGGATTCGGATGCGGAAGATGTATTTGAAGGAGAATGATCGGAAGAAGTATGAGCGGGCGGCGGCGAAGTGACATTGGGTCGTCTAGCCGCGACCCGGCAGGGGAGCGCTTCGAAGCGCTCCCCTGCCGGGTCGCGGCTAAACGAAGTCGGTTCGATGCGAGGGCGTACTACAAGGGCTTGGTGCGTTTCAACCAGATTACCTTTTCCCGGCTATAGTTGACCTCCATTCCGACCGTCTTGTATTTCTCGTGTCGAGTGTCCATCTCCACTTTTCCCCAAAAAACGATTCTCACCTCCTCCGATGGCTTTCCTAACAGACGTTGCACCTCGTGCGGTGTCATACCGGGCCGAATCAGATCACGGACATCCACCGTAGAACCCATAGTGTCGTCGGCAGCAAAACCGGCACTGAATTCAATCGGGTCGGTGCTCTCACTTGAGCCAAATAACGGGGCCACGAAGCCGGCTTGCAGCTGGATTTCGTTGCAAGTTTTGATGCCAAAAACAATAGTACTCCGCCGAGAAGGAGCTGCCGATAAATCGGGTGAATCGCTCGCCGGAACCAGGCTGCCAACGACAAGAAGCATCGGGATCATGTTCGCCCTCTGTGGGATGAGGTTATTTGTCTGGCGTTTCGCCCTCGATCCGAACAGGAGTTTAGGAAGGAGGGCAAGAAGCATACGCGGCAGGCGAAGTAGGTCTTCTAGGTCAATCGCGCCCGCCAGGGGAATGAGTTGCTTCCCGCCAAGGGGAAAGATTCCAGCGCTTGGACATTTGCTCCCGCGTGAGACGAATCATACTCGACGCTTTCCCATACGTGAACCTCACCTCGGCACCGAGCCTGAAATACCTCCACTCTTCGAAATTCACGCCGCCGACTGGCAGCATTTCCGGATTTCCGAGAAGATGACGAACTTGGTCCGTACTCATGCCGAGTTGAATAAGATTTCTCGCGTCCACTGTTGCACCCATAGCAACGGGGCAAGGTCCAACGGTCATCGACTCTGTAGAATCGCTCGCCGGAACCAGGCTGCCGACAACGAAAAACAACGGGATCATGTTCGCCCTCCGTGATGATCATGGGTTATTTGTCCGGTGTTGTGCGAATCACATCCGTGACTCTAAAGAAGTGGCACCTGATTATCACACCAAACTTCGCATACGTGTCAGAAAAGAAAACCTCAGTCGTATTACCCCACATCTGTACTTTTGATGGTTTTCCCAACAATCGTAGTACTTCGTCCCGAGTCATTCCGGGCCGAATCAGATCCCAGCCAGTCACGGTCGCGCCGACCGCACTCCGCACAGGAGTGGTTGTCAACTCAGGTGAATCGCTCGCCGGAACGAAGCTGCCGACGACGAGAAGCATCGGGATCATGTTCGCCCTCCGTGGTCTGTTGCAAACCCATCGCTACTTCGCTAACTCGCCGCGATCGCGCACGGCGACGGCCGTTACCGCCCCGAAATTGAAGAACAGGCGGAGTTTCTTGCTGATCACATAGAAGTCTTCGGACTCACCGGTGCCCTTCTCCGAGCCCGGTTCAAAGGCGATATTTTCCGGGTGCTCGATGATGATCCGATCGCCGTTTTCCATCGTCAGCGCAAACGGCCGAAACGGCTGCGCGCGAATAAGCTGTTGAACTTGTGCGCGGACGGTATCGACAAGGGCCATAACGCCTCCAGACATTTACTTTCTTGCGATCATCCCAGGTCTATTGCAGATCGTCAACTCCTACTTCACCGCGGCCTGCAAACCGATGCGCTGTGGACCTGCCGAGGCGCGTTTCCGGCCTCCGACTCCAGCGGCCCCGTTCTGCTGATCCTGGCGTTTTGCCTTCTCGGCCGAGTATTCCTTCAGAAGATCCTCGCCATCAAACGGGATTTCCTTCAACTCGCACAGTTGCCGAGATTCCTCCAACACAGTCAGGGCCTTGTCCAGCTCGCCGCTATCGTGATAGAGCGTCGCTAGCAGATCCAGACGGTCGCTCAAGTCATCGTACCCGTATTCGCGGAGCATGAGATGTTCGCTGGGCGTGTCCCTGGATATGTCGTGAAGTCGGCGAATCAGGCGGACCTCGTTCTCCCGATGTTCGATTGCCTTCCGCAGGTCCCCCCTAGTTTCGTAGACGAGCGACCAGCATTCTTCACCGAAGATCGCCTCATGGTCCGGATCCGCTTTGCCCAGTCGCTGTGCGAGCCGCTTGGCATAGGGCCGCGCCCTGGCTGCTTCTTCGCGCTGGTAGAGCCAGTAGAGGAGCTTTTGGTAGAGATAGTCGATCTCGTCCCACACGCCGGTGAATTTGCGCCGGTCGGCGGGAGGTTTAACCTTCATCGTTCGGCCTCGGTAGTGTTGGCTTGAGTTCAGCCCGTCGTTTTTGCATTTCGGGCGGCAAGGCCTCCCAGTCTGCCCATTTTTTTCGCAGGTCATCATCTCTGGTCAGGCGTTTCTTCGCGGCTTTCTTTTGAAACCGTTTCTTCTTCAGTGGCCCGCTCTTCCCGGTGTGACCGCGACCAGGAGTATGCTTGCGCCGCCCCTCGGTCCCTTTCATTTTTCGGCTTCTTCTTCGCTTGCCACATCTTGCAGTCCTATTGAGACGATGGCACCTACCGATGTATTCTACTGCTTCGAGGGATGGCCGGTTCAAAACAGCAAGGGGTCCCGGACCGATGCACGCATCCGTCCGGGACCCCTTCATCTCGGCACCGTGCGCTCACTGCCGATAGAAGTCGATCTCCAGACCCTGGCCCCGGTTGTATGTGTGGTTGGCGTCGATCACCTTGATCACGGACCGGATCGTGTCGGTGTCGGAGCGAGTCGTCAGCACGTCGTTCTCATAGGACCACGTTCCCTTCTTGGTCTCCACGGCAGTGCCAACGATCGCGGTTGACTTGCAGGTGCCGTCCTTGAAGAACGTCGTCCGGATCTCGACCGGAGTGTTGGCGACGGTCGTCTTGCCGACCCACGTACCGCCTACGAAGGTGAATTCCTTCGCAGGCGGCTGCCCGTGGCTCTGGGACAAGGCCAGCACCAGGAACGTGAAACAGGCTACCAGCGCAATCCGAGAAAACATCGTATGGCTCCCACGTGTTCCGGAATTAGGAGGAAATGAAATCGCGGCGTGGAACGGTTCACCGCGGTTTCGTGTAGCAACTCAGCGGCCTTCTTGGAGCCGGCGATCGCAAACGGCCGGGCGGGCTGTGCGTATACTGAGTCCGTTGATAGGCAACAAGATCGGATGCGGCTTCGTGGCTCCATCCAGCAGCCACATTGCGACGGCACCGGTGATACCACTCTCCAATCCCAGAAATCACGAACTCTGGGCGACTTCGTCGGAAGATCGGCGCCCCGGCAAACCGAGAATAAGCAGTAAGGTGCATCCTTCGTGTAAACCGCGGGGTGATGCCTGGATGAGCCGAAATCCCACGGGGGAGCGGATCCGTGCGTTCGCAGCCGTGAACTGGCGTACCCTAATGACATTGCGGTGAGGTGACCGCCTTACTCGACTTACCTCCACGAACCATCCCCACCGAGGACCGGAGACTACCATGAGAAAAGGATTTCTCGCGCTGCTGGGAGTGCTGGCGGTCGGGGCCGCTGTGTGCCTGGCTCAGGCGGACCCCGCCGCGCCCGGTGTGCCGACTCCGAAGCGAGCGGATGAAACTCCTGCATCGGATCAACCGCCGCCCGGGGTGGCCGCACCCGCTGTCGAGCCGTCTGTTCTCCCCGCCGGGTCCACTGACGACCCGCAGATGTCGGCCGCTCCCGCCCCTGCTGCCGACCCACTGGCTCCGACTGTCCCCGCACCCACTGCCGATCCTAAATCATCGGCCGCCCCCACGCCGGTAGCCGACCCACCGTCGCTGGACATCCCCGCGCCGGAAACGGAACAGCCGCCATCTGCCGAACCTGCGCCCGCCGAGAAGATTCTTACCGCCCCCATCCCCGATCCGGCCGTACCGATGCCCGCTATGCCGGCGCCACTTGCCGGCGTTGATCCGGCCGTGAACGGTCCGATCCAACTCACGCAGTCGTTCGATCCCGGCGATCGCTTCTGGTTCGACACCGATTACCTCCTCTGGTGGACGAAAAGGCAAGCGGTGCCGAGTCCGCTGGTCACCACCGGCCCGGCGAATAACCCCAAGGGACTTGGTCTGTTCGGTCAATCCGATACCACCGTGCTGTTCGGCGATCACAGCCAGAACTACGATACCCTGAATGGCTTGCACTTCGACGCCGGCATGTGGTTGGACCGCGAGCACCGCTGGGGAGTGGAGGGCAGTTACTTCGTCCTGGAACGCGGCGCGAGTTCTTTCGCCGCCAATTCCAACGCCAACGGCAATTTCGGACCGGGCGGCAACAACGTGCTGGCCCAACCGCTCGTCAACGCCCAGAACGGACAGGAGTTTACTGAGGTGATCTCCGCGCCGGGAGCGTTCACCGGAGGTGTGACTGGTTCGACCCACTCCCGTTTGCAGGGCTGGGAGCTGAACGCGCTGGCCAATGCCTACCGCAGCACCGGCTTCAGCATCGATCTGATCCTGGGCTTCCGGGCCCTCGATCTCGACGAAGATTTGCAGCTATCGACCACCTTTACCTCGATTTCACCGAATCTGCCGCTGACGTTCCAGGGCCAGCCGGTGGCCGAGGGCGACAGTGAAAGCACCTTCGACCGTTTCGGGACGCAGAACCACTTCTACGGCCCGCAGTTCGGCGGTAAAATGGAGTGGACGTCCGACCGGTTCAGCTTCAGCCTGATGGGCAAGCTCGCGATGGGTGTTTCGCAGGAGGTGGTGCAGGCCGATGGCACCTCCTCGCTGATCGCGCCCGGCTCCACGATGACGGTCCCCGGCGGCGTGCTGGTGCAGAGCACTAACAGTGGCCGGTCCTACCACGAAGACTTCGCGGTGGTGCCGGAAGTGGGGATCACGGTGGGCTATCAGTTCAACGATCATCTGGAAGCCCATGTCGGCTACAGCTTCTTATATTGGGACGAAGTAGTCCGGCCGGGCAACCAGATCGACCGTGTCGTCGATCCGGCCCTGATTCCGACCGATCCGGGCTTCGGCAACTCGACGACGAATCGGCCGGCGGTCCAGTTCAATCGTACCGACTACTGGGCCCACGGTTTTGATCTCGGTCTCGGGTTTCGCTATTAGGCGAGCGGCAGGTTTTAAGTTCCCGTAGCCGAAGTCGCCCGACTTCGGGTTTGGAGGCTCCACCCGAAGTCTGGCGACTTCGGCTACGGGTAAATCATTTCCCGCCGTTCGCCTTAACGCCTTGAGAGGATTATTGAGAATTCCAAGTTAACCGCGGTTCCCAGAATCACCTGATTCTGCGAATCGCGGTTAAACATCGCCGACCCATCTTCTCCATTCTACCGGTCTTTCAATTTGTGCGGCTTCCACCAGGGATCGCACATTTCCCGCCAAATCGCTGGAATACGTCCTGGGCACAACTTTCCCAGCTTACCGAAACGATTTTTACTTGTCACTTTCGACGAGCGGCGGTTAGTATTATGTGAATCTCCAGGAACGGAACGGAGAGAGTAGCCCCTTTCCTACCCACAAGACCGGCTTCGTGCCTCGACCCCACAGGGCCGGTGAGTGTGCGGACGTACCTGGATGCCCGGCGGCGTTCGTCGGGCCAACTCTTCTCAACCGATGTGCTTCCTGTACGAGATCCACCCCATGCGCTGGCTCCGTTCCTGGCTTCGCTCTCTCGGTCTGATCCGTTCCCTCCGACCGACGGCCGTTCGCCGTACCGCCTCCCGTCCGCAGCTGGAAGGATTGGAGGAACGCCTCGCTCCGGCCGGCGATCTACTGTCCGCCCATGTCCTGCAAAACTCCACCGGCAACGCTGTTCAAAACCAGGCCGTGACGTCGGATCAGGCGGGTGACAGCTTCGTGACCGGGGAGTTCAGTGGAACGGTTACCATCGGCTCAACGACCTTGACGGCGCAAGGCACCAACGATGCGTTCGTGGCGAAGTACTCGCCTGCCGGAATTCTGGTCTGGGCGGTAGACATTGGCGGCGCCGGGGCGCTGGTGCAGGGCAACGCCATTGCCGTGGACAGCTCGGGGGACGTCCTCACCACCGGATCGTTGTTTGGTACAGCCAACTTTAACCCCGCCCCGGGCAGCACCAATGGAACTCTCACCAACGTCGGCAATGACAATGCCTACGTTCTGAAGCTGGATGCGTCCGGCAACTTCGTCTGGGCCGATCTCCTGGGGTCAGGCCCGATCGCGACAGCTATCGGCAACGGAATCGCGGTAGATACACAAGGGAACGTCTACTCGACCGGTTTCTTCGAGGACACGGGGAACTTCGACCCGGCCGGAAGTGCTGCCGGGATCCTCTCCAGTTCCAACGGCGGGAACGATGATAACGCTTACGTCTCGAAGTTGAATAGTGCCGGTAGTTTCGTCTGGGCAGACGATCTGGGCGCGGGATCCAGCACGTTCGGTGAAGCCATCGCCGTGGACTCTACGGGCAACGTCTACACGACCGGGTTCTTTATCGGTTCGGGTAGTTTCAACCCCACCGGCACGGGTGGAATGCTAATCAGTTCCACCGACGGCACCGATACGAACTCCTATGTCTCGAAGCTCGACACCAATGGCAATTTCATCTGGGCCGATGAACTTGGCAATGCGCCGGCGGCGTCGAGCGCCCGCAGCTGCTGACCCTGAGCGGCCCAACGGCCGGCGCCACGTCGTTCAACTTGGCCTTCAACGGGATCACGAGCGCCACGCCGCTTAGCTACACGGGCGTCGCGGCAACCGACACGAGCAACATCACCACCGCGCTCGACGGGCTCTCAACTATCGGCGGTGTGGGCGGCTCCGTGACGGTGACGGCCGACCCGAGCGACACGATCTTCGCGATCGACTTTGGCGGCAGCCTCGCCAATAGCAATCAGCCGCTCGTTGAGGTGACTCTCACCACGCCAACGGCATCGGTATCTGCCGGCCCACCCCAATCTCTGACCCTGAACGGCGCAACCGCCAACAGTACGGCGTTCCAACTGAGCTTCGAAGGCCCTGCGACCGCGCCGATTACCTACACGGGCGTCGCGGCAACCGACACGAGCAACATCACCACCGCGCTCGATGGGCTCGTAACCATCGGCGGTGCGGGCGGCTCCGTGACGGTCACTGCCAACGCCAACGATACGGTCTTTTCGATCAACTTTGGCGGCACCCTCGCCGGCACCACTCAGCTCATTGGCGTGAACATCACCACGCCACTGGCATCCGTATCTGTCGGCCCGTTGCAGCTCCTGACCCTGCACGGCCCAACCGCCAACACCACCGCGTTCAACCTGAGCTTCAATGGCGCTTCGACCGCAACACCGATTACCTATTCGGGAGTTGCTGCGACCGATACGAGCAACATTGCCAACGCGCTCGACGGGCTCTCAACTATCGGCGGTGTGGGCGGCTCCGTGACGGTCACCGCCAACGCCAGCGATACCGTCTTCACGATCGTCTTCCAAGGCGCGTTGGCCACTGCCGTACAGCCGCTCATCGGTGCGACCGTCACCGCTAGTACCGCAACGGCAACCGTAACCACCACGACGACCGCATCCGGCCTTGGCATCGCGGTAGATGCCTCGGGGAATGTGTACACAACGGGCTATTTCGAGGGGACGGCTAACTTCGACCCGGCCGGCAGCGCAGGCAGTGCCGCCGGGTTGCTAACCACCTCCACCGACGGCACCGATTTCAATGCGTACGTGTCCAAACTGGACACAGCCGGCAACTTCGTCTGGGCCGACCTACTCGGTGCGGGCGCCAGCGTGGACGGAGCACTCGCCGCCATCGCGGTCGATGCCTTCGGCAACATTTACACGACCGGTCAGTTCGTAGGGACCGGCAGCTTCAACCCCAGCGGCATGGGCGGGACGCTCACCAGTTCTACCTCGGGATCGGACGCGAATGCTTACGTGTCGAGGCTCGATTCCTCGGGCAACTTCGTGTGGGCGGACCTACTCGGCTCCGGAGCCAACCCAGCGCAGGGGACCGGCATCTCGGTCGATGGAGCGGGCAACATTTACACCAGCGGCAACTTTGAGGGCACAGGAAACTTCGATCCGGGTGCCGGCACCTTCGACCTCTCCGGAACGGATCCGTCCAATCCCGCCGGCTACCTGGTCGAACTTGCTAACAGCAACCCCACCAACTTAGCGTTCGCCCTCTCCGCCGGCATTTCGACCGATACCGGCACCGCGCAGGGACTGTCCGACGCCACCGACGCCGCGGGAGACGTTTTCATCACCGGCGATTTTTCCGGCTCCGTAAGTTTCGATGCGACCACAACTCTAACTGCTCTGGGCACCCAGGACGCCTTCGTGGCGGAATACTCATCCACCGGTACGCTCGACTGGGTCGTCGATCTCGGCGGTGTCGGCGTGACCCAGCAGGGGAACGGCATCGTGGTGGACGGCTCGGGGGACGTTTACACTACCGGAACCTTTAGCGGCACTGCTCTCTTCAACTCCGGCGGCGCGTTCAACATCACCAGTACGGGCGGCTCGAACGCTTATGTCACCGAACTGAACTCGTCAGGGAACTTCGTCTGGGCCGACGACCTCGGTGCAGGCTCCACAGCCGAGGGCAACGCTATCGCGCTGGATAGCTCGGACGACGTCTTGACCACCGGCTCATTCACCGGGATCGGCAGTTTCAACTCAACTGGGACCGCCGATCTCACCAGTTCCGGGGGCGCAAATGCTTACGTGTCGAAGCTGGACTCGAGCGGGAATTTCATCTGGGTCGAACAACTGGGCGCCGGAGCGGCCACTCAGGGGAACGGTATCGCCGCCGATGGGTCGGGCAACGTCTACACGACCGGCACCTTCAATGGGATGGGCAACTTCAACCCCGGCAGCGGAACGGCCGACCTGACCAGTTCAGGCGGCCCCAATGCTTACGTCTCGGAACTGGACAGCGCGGGCAGTTTCGTCCTGATCGAGCAACTCGGCGCCGGCGCGAGCACGATGGGACAAGGCATTGCCGTGGATGGCTCGGGCAATATCGACACCACCGGTTCGTTCAACGGCACCGGTAATTTCAATCCGGGTAGCGGAACCGCGGACCTCATCAGCTCCGGCGGGGCTAATGCCTACGTCTCGCAACTGAACAACGCCGGCAGTTTCAGTTTGGTCGAACAACTCGGGAGCGGGGCCAACACACTGGCGAGCGGCATCGCGCTGGACAGTTCGGGAGCTATCTACACCACAGGCTCATTCACCGGCATGGGCAATTTCAACCCGGGCGCCGGAACTGACGACCTGAGCAGCTCCGGAGGCTCCAACGCCTACGTGTCGAAGCTCGACGCGACCGGCAATTTTGTCGTGGCCAACCAGATCGGCTCGGGAGCCGCGACGCAAGGGGCCGGCATCGCGGTGGATGGAAACGGCGACATCTACACGACGGGATCGTTCACCGGCATCGGGAACTTCGATCCCGGGATCGGCTCCTTCCCGCTGACCAGCACCAACACCGGTGCCAACTCCAGCGCGTTTGTGGACAAGCTGACGCAACCGCCGAGCCTCGGCTCGCTCTCGACTACCTCCGGAGCGTCCGGGACTCCCTTCAGCGGCACGATCACCATCACGAACGGCGTCACGCCGTATTCTGACGTGGCCGCCCTCAACCTGCCGTCAGGCTTGATGGCTTCGCTGAGCGGCAACACGATCACGATCAGCGGGACGCCCACTGTTTCGGGCAACTTCAATGACGTCGAGATCAGCGTCAACGACGCCGCCGGCAACACCGGCACCGCCACGTACAGCATTTCGCTGATCGTCGGAATCACCCTGACCCCGTCGAGTCTGCCGTCGGGCGAAGTCGGCGTCAACTATAACCAGACGATCACGGCCAACGGCCCGAGCGGCCCCTTCACCTTGACGACCAGCAATGTCAACAATCCGACCAATCTGACCATCACCGGCAGCGGCACCGGCACCATCACGGTCTCCGGCACGCCGAATACCACCGGCACCGTCTCCTTTGACGTTACCCCGAGCAGTTCTGCCGGCACTGGGTCCACGACCCTCTATAGCTTCAACGTGATTGCCGGCGTTGTTCTTAGCCCGTCGTCGCTGCCCAACGGTGAGGTCGGCGTCGGTTACAACCAGTCCATCACCGCGACCGGCGGCAGCGGCACCATCACGCTGAACACCAGCAACGTCAACAACCCGTCCAACCTGACCATCAACGGCAGCGGCACCGGCACCATCACGGTCACCGGCACGCCGACTTCCACCGGCACCATCTCCTTCGACGTCACGCCAACTGACAGCATCGGCACCGGGGCCACGACCGTCTACAGCTTCTCGGTGATCGCGGGGGTCACCCTCTCCCCATCCAGCCTGCCAACGGGCGAAGTCGGCGTGAACTACAACCAGACGATCACAGCCAGCGGCGGTAGCGGCTCGATCACATTGAACACCAGCAACGTCAACAATCCGACCAACCTGACCATCGCCGGCAGCGGCAGCGGCACCATCACGGTCATCGGCACGCCGACTTCCACCGGCACCGTCTCGTTCGACGTTACGCCGACCGACAGCATCGGCACCGGGGCCACGACGGTCTACAGCTTCTCGGTAATCGCGGGAGTCACCCTCTCCCCAACGAGCTTGCCGTCTGGCGAGGTTGGCGTCAACTACAACCAGTCGATCACGGCCAGCGGCGGCAGCGGCTCCATCACACTGAGCACCAGCAACGTCAACAACCCGACCGGTCTGAACATCAACGGCAGCGGCACCGGCACCATCACGGTCACCGGCATTCCGACTGCCACCGGCACCGTCTCCTTCGACGTCACGCCGACCGACAGCATCGGCACCGGAGCCTCGACGCTCTACAGCTTCTCGGTGATCGCGGGAGTCGCCCTTACCCCATCGAGCCTCCCAACCGGCGAGGTCGGCGTCAACTACAACCAGTCGATCACAGGCAGCGGCGGCAGCGGCACCATCACACTGAGCACCAGCAACGTCAACAACCCGACCAACCTGTCCATCAACGGCAGCGGCACCGGCACCATCACGGTCACCGGCACGCCGACCTCCACCGGCACCGTTTCCTTCGATGTCACGCCGACTGACAACAACGGCGCCGGGACCAGCACGCTCTACAGCTTTAACGTGATCGCGGGAGTCACGCTGACCCCGTCGTCGCTGCCCAACGGCCAGCTCAACGTCGCCTACAATCAGACCATCACGGGCAGCGGCGGCAGCGGCACCATCACGTTGAACCTCACCAACATCAGCAACCCGACCGGTCTGAACATCGGCGGCAACGGTACTGGCACCATCACGCTTACCGGCACCCCGACTTCCACCGGCACCGTCTCCTTCGACGTCACGCCGACCGACGGCATCGGCACCGGAGCCACGACCCAGTACAGCTTCAACGTGATCAACATGATCACGATCAGCCCGGCATCGCTGCCCAACGGTCAGGTCGGCGTTGCCTACAGCCAGATGATCACTGCGAGCGGCGGCACGCCGCCGGTCACTTTCGCCATCACCTCGCAGTTCGGGTTGCCGCCGGGATTGATGCTCAATCCCAACGGGCTACTCAACGGGATGACACTGATTCCGGGCACCTTCCCGATCACGGTCACGGCAACGGACAGCACCGGCCTGACGGGCAGCATCCAATACACCTTGATTGTGACGCCGGCGCCGGCCATCACCCTTAGCCCGGCGAGTCTGCCGTCCGGTCAGGCGGGGATTCCCTACAGCCAAACTATCACTGCCAGCGGCGGCATCGGGGCGCCATTCACCTTCGCCATCACCTCGCAGTTCGGTTTGCCGCCGGGATTGAAGCTCAATCCCAACGGGGTCATCAACGGGTCGTCGCTGTATGCGGGCACCTTCCCGATCACCATCACGGCCACCGACGGCATCGGCGACACGGGCAGTATGCAGTACACCTTGATCATGACGCCGGCCCCGGCCATCACCCTCAGCCCAGCGAGTCTGCCGTCAGGACAGGCGGGTGTTTTCTACAGCCAGACGATTTCTGCCAGCGGCGGCGCGGGGTCGTTGACCTTCGCCATCACCTCGAATTTCGGTTTGCCGCCGGGATTGATGCTCAATCCCAACGGGACCATCACCGGTTCGACGACGTATGCGGGGACCTTCCCGATCACCGTCACGGCCACTGACATCGAAGGCGACACGGGCAGCATGCAGTACACCTTGATCGTAACACCGGGGAACGCCGCGCGGATTTCGTTCCTGGCGCAGATCGCCAGTGTGGGCCTCAATGAGCCGATGGCGCCGATCCAGGTGCTGGTGACCGACCAGTTCGGGAACGGCATCAACGGTGCGGTCAACCTGTATCTGGTCTCGCCGGCTGGGACCTTCCTGACAGGGGCGTTCGCCACGGTGAACGCGGTCAATGGCATCGCCACCTTCACGGGAGTGACGTTGAGCAGCGTCGGCGATTTCTACCTGGTGGCTCAGAGTGGGATCGTATCGGTGGAGTCGAACCTCTTCGAAGTGATGAATACGATGGGCCGGCACTCGCCATCGTAGCCATACGGCGGGAAACACGAGGTGAGGGGCGAGGGGCAATTTCTCGCCCTTCGCCCCTTCCTCATCGCTCCGTCCTGTATTGACATCATTTCTCCGGCTCCGTTACCATCCGCATTGCGATTCAATCGATTCCGATGTCGTCGGGCCATTCCGATGTGAATTGGTCCAGACTCGTGGAAAGGAAGCCACCGTGGCCGCGACTTCCATTTCGTTCCCTCCGCGTCTCCTTCGTCCGTTGACCCCGGTGGAGAGTCATCAATCACCCACCCTGCCCTCTGCCTGGGGCGAGCGACTGTCGGTCATGGCGGTCGTTGCCGTCGCCGTAATCCTCGCGGTGAACCAGTACCGCAACTTCCTCGACGTTCATCGACAGCTCTGGACCGGCGGCACGCACGACCGCAATGCTCATTACCTGTACTCCCTCAAACTGGCGTCCGACCTGCGCAACGGTCAAATGTACCAATGGTTGTCGGATGTCAATGGCGCCACGCGTCTGGCCGCCGTTGCAAGACGTCCTGGCATCGTTCGCCCTTGCCATCGGTGGGTTCGACTATCGTCTCGCCATCTGGCCGAGCCTGATGGGATGGGTGCTCGCCGTGGTGTTCGGGTTCCTCGCCGCGCGGCGGCTCGTGCCATCCGGCGGCAATCTGGCGGGAGCGGTTGCCGTCCTCTTCATCGCTTTCAGCCCGGCTCAGCGATCCTACGCTACCGATACGATGCTGGAGAGTCTGGGCGCCGGGTTGTCCCTCGTTGTGCTCTACGCGTATCTCGTCGCCGTGCAGGACAACAGTGCTAGAGGCCGCGAGCCGAGCGACACCAACTCCGGTCTCGATCGACTTGCGGGGCAACCGGAAGTCCAGACGGGCCGTTGGCTCGGACTGGCCCTGACGGTCCTGTTCTTGCACAAGTACAATTATTGGTTGCTCACTTTGCTCGCCCTTACCGCCACGGAGGCCCTCTTCTGGAGGTGCGAATTATCGCGGATCGGACGCGCATTTCTGAGCGGGCCGAACCTGTGGGCCTCGATCAGGTCGCAGCTTCGATCTTCCGCGAACTACGCACTTCTGGTTGTGCTGATCGTCGTCGGAGTTGTTTACGTGCATGGCGATCGGCCGTACCTTTGGAATGATCGTGAGGTCTGGTTGTTCCCCCCCTACAACATTTTGCAGGCGGCCTACTGGATCGTTTTTGTCCGTCTGCTCGTCTGGTGGCGGAAGGCGGGACGGGTCTGGACCGACGGCTGCGACGTACGACTGCGACAGGTGATTCGCTGGCATTTCTGGCCGGTGGCCTGCTGGCTGGCGTTACCCAAACATTTTGGGCCGTTTCTGTGGTTCCTCAGTCCCCTGAACTCCTCGGAAACAGCGAAAAGCTCTCTGCGAGACGGCCTGACCGCTTATCTCGGATGGGCGGCGACGGACTACCACGTTACCCTGATCTGTGCGTCGATCGCCTTGAGCCTTCTTGGAGTGGCTCTCCTGGCTGGCTGGACCTTCCGGCGCGGCGGCCTGGCGGTGCTACTCCTGGTGACGATTGGAACATTGCTGAGCTGCGACCATCCGAATAGGAAAGGCCGATTCTTGCACTCGTGGATCCCGGCTGTTTGGGTCTGTGCCGGCGCCAGCGCCGCACTCCTCGTTCATGGACGGTTGACCGCACGGATACCGCGCTTTCGACCGTGGTTGAGCTGCGCTCTACTCGGCGGTCTTGGGTTTGCCCAGTTCGCAAACGGCATCCCTCAAGTGCATGCACAGGAGGGTGGACCGGATCGCGGCTTACCGTCTCTCCTCGACGTGACCGACTTCATCTTGCCGAAACTCGCCGGTCCGCAGTCGGTCGCCGTTCTCCCGGCCGTTGGGATCTGGCCCCAGGTGCAGTGGACGTTCCTGGAACGTTACGGGAGTTTCGATCGCCTGGAGGATCACCGTTATGCGTTCGGACCACCCGGCGAACCGAACCGGCAGGCGTTTCGAGCGTGGCTCAATTCGACCCGGGTCAGGACGTTGATTTTTATCGAACCGCTGCCGGGACCCGAAGCGCGGACGCCGTGGGAACAGATCCCAGAGAACGATTTGCACGCCGAGTTGCGGGATGTGCTGGAGGAACAGCGCGAGTTTCAGCGGACGGACCGACGGGAGTTCCCACGTCAGGGCTGTACCGTGACCGTCTGGGAGACCACACGATGAGGATGCCGTGCGTTCAACGTGGCAGCGATCCCCGACCGTCGTGGCTCGTCGTAGTTTCGGAGGCAGGGAAAAAATGCAACCCGACCGGAACGTGACGCATCTCGGAGAGCAGACAGGATTCGTCATGCGTTCGGCGTTCACTCAGCTTCTCGGTCCAGTTGCGGCGACGGTGGGGCTTCATCTCCTTTTCCTGGTCCTGTACCTGGGCAAGTTCGGTTGGGATCCCAGTGCCTTCATCTGCGTGGGCGAAAGGATGATTGGACACTATCCCTTCGAGCGGATCACGAAGGCATGCGGCCCCGCTGGGCACGATGGTCAGTTCTACTATGCCCTGGCCCGCGCTCCCTGGCAAAGACACGGAGCGGAGATTGACGAACCCTCCCTCCGCCACGTGCGAATCCTCTACCCTGCCCTATGCTGGATGCTGAGCGCGGGCATCCGGTGCTTCTCTTCTACGTAATGCCGGCGGTCAACCTGTTCGCGGTGGCCGCGTTGGCCGGTCTGGGCGCCTGGACGGCGCTGGTCCACGGACGCAGCGGATGGTGGGGGTTCGTCCTTCCTCTGGGTGTGAACGCGGGTCTGTCGCTCACGCACAATTTCACCGATTGCATCTCAACGCTTGCCGTCTTCGGTTTGCTGTCCACCTGGCTGCGGCGCGGGAGTTGGTGGTCCGTCACTCTTTGGGCAGGTGCGGCCGTCTTCGCCCGCGAACAGAACGCCCTGGTGATCGGCATCGTGGGATTGAGCGCGCTTTGGCAGGGCCGGCGCTCTGCGGCAGCTGGCATCGGTGCCGTTGCGATCCTTTGGGGGGGGTGGGTGGCACTACTCTGGACGGCCTATGGCGCGCCGCCCTGGGTGAGCGACGGGCAAAACCTCGCGCAACCTCTCTCGGGCTTGGTCTATCGCTTCCAGCATCTGGGCGACACGGGTCAGCGTATCTCCGTGCGGTTGGGAATCCTCCATCTCGCCAGCACGTTGCATCTGATCGTCTTGCTCGGGGCAGGGGTTTGGGCGCTGCGGCGTGCGGTCCCCACCGAGATCGCTCTTCTGCTTGCCGGTGGAATCGCGCTGACCCTGCTGACCGGTTGGGGCGTCTATGTGGATTTTTCCTCGTATCTGCGCGTTTTCGTCTGGGTGCCGCTCGGGCTGTGGTTGGCGTGCCTGGCAACGGGGCAGAGACTGGCCGATGGTCCTGCTTACTCCTGGCCTGTTGTGGTGTCTGGCGGGCACTGTGTTATGCGTAAGTCGCACGCCGGGTTCCGCGATCCGCGCCCCGTTTCTGGAAGCGTCGGGAAGCGCGACAAACCGGGCAGTATTCGACGAGCTTGGCCAGATAACTACAATCGGTTTCATACTCACCATTGAACCGTCGCGCAATCTCTCTTGACCGCTCTGCATCGAATGGGAATAGTCCGCTCTGCACGGATCGGTTGGTTCCAGGAAGCGGAGTCGGTATCATGCTGAAGATTGCGAACAGCAACGGCCACACCAACGGAGCTATCGAGAGCAAGCGCATGGAACCGCTGTCGTCGGCGCTGCCGGTCCATCTGCCCACCACGCACGACGAGCGCGTGACGGTCCTGCACCAACTCCTGGGCGAGCAGGCTTGCCGCCAACTCGGCATTTACTACATCCCGGCGGGCTTCAAATTGTCGGTCGTCATTCCCTGCTACAACGAGGAACGATGGATCCGCGAAGTGGTGCGCCGCGTCCGGGCGGTGCCGCTCCCAAAAGAAATCATCATCGTGGACGATTGCAGCAAGGACGGCACCCGGGCCATCCTGCGCGAACTGGAAAGCGACGAGGTGCGCGTCGTATTGCAGTCGAAGAATCAGGGCAAGGGCGCGGCGCCTGCGCACCGGCTTCACGCACGCAACCGGCGACGTGATTCTCGTGCAGGACGCCGACCTCGAGTATGACCCGGCCGAGTATCCGCGCCTGATCCAGCCGATCCTGGAGAACCGGGCCGACGTGGTCTTCGGCTCGCGCTTCATCGGCGAATCGCACCGCGTGCTCTACTTCTGGCATTACCTCGCCAACATGGCACTGACTTTGCTGTCGAACATGTTCACGAACCTGAACCTGACCGACATGGAAACCTGCTACAAGGTTTTCCGCCGTGAAGTGTTGCAGGGGATCAAACTGAAGTCGGACCGTTTCGGTTTCGAGCCGGAGATCACCGCCAAGATCGCGCAGCAGCGCAATCCGTCGTGGCGCATTTACGAGATCCCGATCAGCTACTCAGGCCGCACTTATGAGGAGGGCAAGAAAATCGGCCTCAAGGACGCTTTCACGGCCTTCTTCGCCATCTTACGCTTCCGCTACTTCGATTGAGCGAAACGCGCTCCCTCCTTCCCCACAACGGAACGGAGGCTCTACTGCAACGTCAAGCTTGGGATTATGGGTTGGTGGCGCAGACTGGCAGTCGGACTGCTATTTGCCCCGCTGAGAGCTGATAGCTTCTCACTGAGAGCTTTTTTTGAACGCAGCCCTCAGTTTTCAGCTCTCAGCTATCAGCGGGACAACCCAAAAACCTAGCCCTGAAGAAGCACTACGCCGGTTCCACGACGACGGTCAAACTGTGTCCGGCGAACTGCTCGGCGTACAATTCGGCACGTTCGAGATGGGTGATGAGCAAGACGGAGCGTCCACCGTGATGGGCTTCCCACATCTTGTGCGTCGCCTCCTCGCGCGGAAACCGCGTCAGCTGCATGACGCTGCGGACGACGTGCATCAGGTCCTGCGCCGGGTCGGAGACAAGGATGACCTTGAACCGCGCCAGCGCACGCGGGAGGGACGGACCATCCGCCTTGTGCGGGAATAGATGGTCGTTGGATCGGGGCGGAACGTCGGGTTGATCGGCGGGGAACAGGCTCATGGTGGACCTCCTCGCCCGAAAAGGCGTGGTGCAGAAGAAGTGCAGAGGGACAATCGAATGCCCGTCCCTCTCCTCCATTGTAACAGAGACAAGAGCGGATCGAGAATTCTGAGGGCCGCAACGAGGCGGACTCTCGAAATCTTTCGAGGAGTTGTACCGACCGCGCCGATCCTGCCACGCTTGCCGGAGGCCATTTTCCGCAGTCATCCGGAAACCGCGTTGCGCAGCTGTAAGCGAGAAAAGATTCGCAGGCCAGCCTGTAAGCCGGGTTCTGTATCCGCGTTTCGCACCTTATCCTCACCCTTGCGGGAAGACGATGCGATGCGAGACGCGGCGACGGTCATTTCTCTAGCCCGCCGGTTGCCCGGCGGATCGAGCAGCCTACCCGAGAGTCGTAACGGGCCGGACCAGCCCTGCTCCCATATTTGGCCTTGCTCCCGGTGGGGTTTGCCGAGCCAGCCTGTCGCCAGGCTGCTGGTGGGCTCTTACCCCGCCTTTTCACCCTTACCGTGGTGAGTGGTGAGGGGTGAGGGGTGACTGGTAAGTGGTGAACTATAAATTCACCATTCACCACTCACCACTCACCACGGCGGTATACTTTCTGTTGCACTTTCCCTATCCTTCGCCGCCGTTGCCGGCGGCTTCGGACGGTGGGCGTTACCCACCACCGCGTCCTGTGGAGCCCGGACTTTCCTCTCCCCGACAGATGTCGGGCAGCGACCGTCCGGCTGACCTGCGAATCTACAGGAGATTGTACACGATCGGCGCCGATCGCGTTTCTGGACGCGAACGGGCTGCCTCCGCATGATAAGAAGGAGAGGACAGAAAGAGTTCGGGTTCGCTCACAGCGGTGACATCCATGGCTCAGCACACGCTCGAATGGCAGGACACGTTTCCCGATGTGTGCCGGGGAGGAGCCGTCGCCGTTGGCAATTTCGATGGAATGCACCGCGGCCATGCCGCCCTGATCGCCGAGTTGTCACGCCAGGCGAGACTGCCTGCACGGCCCCGCCGTCGGCTTGACATTCGATCCGCGTCCGCTCGACCTGCTGCGTCCCGGACAGTCGCTGCCGTTCTTGACCACACTTGGGGACCGAGTCCGTTTGCTGCACGAACTCGGCGCGGATCATGTCGTCGTCCTTCATACGACGCTCAGTCTCCTGGGGCTGAATGCCGCCGAGTTCTTCGAGCGCGTCCTCCGGGAACGGATCGCAGCGCGTGCGGTGATCGAGGGAGTCAACTTCGGTTTCGGCCGCAATCGTGAGGGCAATGTGGAAACTCTTTCTCGCCTCTGTGCCGCTGCCGGTATGACGTTCTCTCTCGTGCCGCCGGTGCTGGTCGGCGCAGCGGAAGTGTCGAGTAGCCGCGTGCGTGCTTCCCTGCTGCGCGGCGACGTGACCGAAGCCGCAACCTTGCTAGGCCGTCCGCACCGCCTCGTCGGAACAGTGATCCTCGGTGACCGTCGCGGCCGGACCATCGGTTTTCCGACGGCGAATCTCGATCGGCTGGAGTCGCTCGCCCCGAGTGACGGCGTGTATGCCGTTCGGGCCTTTGTCGATGGGGCGACGTACCCCGCCGCTGCCAACATCGGCCCGAACCCGACTTTTGGCGAGAAAGTGCGCAAGGTCGAGGTGCATCTGCTCGACTTCACGGGCGACCTCTACGGGCGTCCGCTCTCCGTCGATTTCGTCAAACGGCTGCGCCATACGAGGCCGTTCGCCTCCGCTGCCGAGCTGATCGAACAGTTGCGGCGCGACGTGGAAGAGGCACGCGCCGCTAAATAATTCACGCGTCGGTGGATGCTACAGCGGGGATGGGAGTACCGAGTACTGAGTATCGAGTACCGAGTACCGAGTACCGAGTACCGAGTATCGCCTACTGTGTACTCAGTACTCGGTACTCGGTACTCGGTACTCGGTACTCGGTACTCGGTACTCGGTACTCGGTACTCGGTACTCGGTACTCGGTACTCGGTACTCGGTACTCGGTACTCGGTACTCGGTACTCGGTACTCGGTACTCGGTACTCGGTACTCGGTACTCGGTACTCGGTACTCGGGTACAGGCGCTCGCGGCCAAACTGAGGACTGGAGAGACGCATGTCCGAACTGAAACAGCATATAGCTCGCATCATTGCCGAGGAAGTCGCCCCCGCGCTGCAAATGGACGGCACCGCGATCGAGGTCGTGAGCGTGACCGACGGTGTGGTCCAGCTGCGCCTGCTCGGCGCGTGCGGCAACTGCCCCAGTTCGATTTACGCCACCGTGATGAGCATCGAAGAGGAATTGCGCCGGCGTGTGCCGGAAGTCGAGTATCTCGAAGCGGTGCCGTAGGCGCTGCTCCCCTCGCCCCGGTACTCCGGGGAGAGGGGTTGGGGGTGAGGGGCGAGGACCAGAACACTGCTCTGCGGCTCGCCCCTCACCCCCAACCCCTCTCCCCGGAGTACCGGGGCGAGGGGAGAAAGTGTTAATCCCCTACCGGATAGTACACGCACGGCCCGGCGATGCAGGTGAGACGGTTGATGTCGGCGACGGCGGCGCGGAAGCCGCCGGTCGGCGCCGTGTGCGACATGATGACGAGTTGCACCTTGACGCCCGGCTCCTCCGGCGATTCGTGCTGAATGATCGACGCGATGCTGATCTGATGCTCCGCCAGGACCCGCGTCACCTCGGCCAGAACGCCGGGCCGATCGTCCACCAGCGCCCGCAGATAGAAGCGGCGTCCGCACCGTCGCTGATGGCCGCAATGCGACGCGCCCGATGCCGGGCGACCAGAGCTTCAGCGTGTTGAACGTCAGCTGCGCTCGTCCCACCGCCATGTCGATCAGATCGGCCACAACCGAACTGGCCGTCGGCATCTCACCCGCCCCTCGGCCGTAGAAGACCGTGTCGCCGACCGCATCGCCGACGACCAGTATGGCGTTGTAGGGGCCGCGCACCAGCGCCAGCGGCACCGTCTTGCGCAGCAGCACCGGCGACACGTGCATGGCAAGTTGGCCGTCGAGCAGGAACGCCTCGGCCAGCAGCTTGATGACATAGCCGAGTTCGCCGGCATAGCGGATGTCCAGCGCTGTCGATCCCGGCGATGCCGCGATGTTCCACGGTGGACAGGGGCACGGCGACGCCGAAGGCGATCTGGGCGAGGATGGCCAGTTTGTGGGCCGCGTCGGTGCCGTCCACGTCTAGCGTGGGATCGGCCTCAGCGTAGCCCAAACGCTGGGCCTCGGCCAGCACGTCGGCGTAGGCCCGACCGCGCTCGGTCATACTGGTCAGGATGAAGTTGCAGGTGCCGTTGAGGATGCCCTGAAGCGACCGTGATCTGGTTGGCCGCCAGGCTCTGCGCCAGGGCGGCGATGATCGGCACGCCGCCGGCCACCGCCGCTTCAAAAGCGACAGCCCGGCCATGCCTCCGCGCCGCATCGCACACCTCGGCGCCGTGCTGAGCCAGCAGCGCCTTGTTGGCCGTCACCACATCCTTGCCCGCCTCCAGCGCCGACAGCACGGCAGTCTTCGCCCAATCCACTCCGCCGGCCAGCTCCGCGACGACGTGGATCGACGGATCGCGCAGCACCTGGCGCAGATCGGTGGTCAACAGGCCGTCCGGCAGCTCGACGGCACGGGGCTTGGCAAGGTCTCGAACGACGACACGGCGGAGGACAAGGGGCCGGCCGGCGCGGGCGGCGAGACGATCGGCTTGTTGCAGCAGCAACCGGGCCACGCCGCCGCCGACCGTGCCGCAGCCGAGCAACGCGATGCCGAGCGGGGAAGTCATGTCGAAGGGGTCTCGTGAGTGTGGAACCGCGCCGAAACTGGATAATCCTCAAGAGCGTGGGCCGGCGGTTGCAGCAGATTGATCGGGGATGACGTCAATTCGGACAGCCCCCTACGCTTCTTATCGAACGTCCGCACTTATGGCAGCAGATCTGCGGTCTCGGAATCTTCCCATTCCGAACGGTTATTCAGAATCGCTGGCGAGAGCAATTCGTCCAAAAGAGGCTCGTCTTCAATGTCGCGTTGTTCGTTCCGCGAGAGAGCAGCGAGCGGCTTTGCCTCCGCCAGTGACAGGTGGAATGCGTGCCTGAAGTAATCCAGCAGCGTAAGGATATGCGTTTGCATCCCCAAAATGCGGCTTTAGCTCCCGGACCATTTCAGACGGAGATCGCCCCTGGCATGCCATGTCCCGCAGGCTACTGACAACTGCTCGGTTAAGCTGTTCCGGTTCGTTCGACATCAAGCACCTCTACTTCGTGAACAGGACGTGGACGCTGGTGTAATGCCCCGGTGTTCCGGTAGGCGTACCTGCAACTTGAACCTGAGTGTATCCATAATTCCTGGCACGCAATCCGGTCCACGTCTGCTTCGCTGCGTCCTCGATCGTCATAGCACCGCCAGCGGTCAGCCGGTTGATTGCATGCAGGTTGTCGCTGGCGGCACCAACCCAATTCCCCTGGATGGCAGTGACGCTCGTGCCGAAGTGCTTCATCATTTGTTGGAACATCCACTGTCCCGGACATCCGGTTTGTGGAGTGGTCTTGGGGAAATTCTCGATGATGAACGACAACTGCCCGTTACTCAAGAGTTCACCAATGATAAAGTTACTTTGTTTCGACGGGCTTATCATCTCAAACCGGGTGACCGTCGCTGTCTTAATCTCTGGAAAGCAATCCGTCGCTCCCAATGGCCCTGAAATCAGAGTCGTAGACAGCTCATGCACGAACACCCCGCTTTCTCCCACTCGGTAGCAATGGCCACCCTCGACCTCAACATTGTACACCACTCTTTCCCGGGTTTAACGCGTTTTCGTTTTGAAAACCTTCACTTTGCGCCCGAGCCGATTTCCCAGCCGGTCCTTCTCGACTTCCAGATCGTAACGAGTCTGGAGATTCAGCCAGAACCGCTCTGATGTTCCGAAGTACCGCGATAACCGAAGTGCAGTGTCCGCGCTGATCGACCGCGTGCCCCGCACGATTTCATTGATGCGGCGCGCCGGCACGCTCGTCTCTTTGGCCAGCCGGTACTGACTGATGCCAAACGGCGAAAGGAACTCTTCCAGTAAGATCTCGCCGGGATGGATCGGCGGCATTTTGCGGCGAGTCATCGCGGCTCCTCTCAATGATAATCGACGACCAGGTCAATAGCGCCTTACGCATCGCACGCTACTGTCCAGCTTCAACTTCCACACCTCTTTCCCCTCGCGGTTATACTCGATCACCGCGTGGCCGCGATCCGACCCGACGAGTGTGTTTCCGTTCGCGAGGCGGACGGCAGACATCGGCGTCTGGGTCGCGCACTCCCAGAGTACCTTGCCCTTCACGTCGATCTCCATCACCTTGTTCGAGCCGTAAGGAGAGATAAGAAATCGGTCGCCGGGCAACGGTTCGAGGCTCATCCAGGAATCGCCGCTTGACGGCACCTCCGCCGTGCGGATCGGGTTGAACTTGGCATCTACCTCGATGACCTTGAAGCCGCCGGCGGCGTACAAGATGTTGCCGTTCCGAAGTCGATGGGAGCGGCCAATCAGTCCGCCATTCGGATTTTTCTGGGACCACAGTGTCACTCCCTTCGGATCGACCTCCAGGATCTCGCCGAAAGTAGTGATGAACGTGTTGCCGTTCCGCAACCGCTGGCACGTACTGAGCGTGTTGGTCAACATCACCGACCACACGATCTTGCCCGTGAGGTCGCGTTCCGAGACCTGGCTGACACCGTACTCGGCGATGAGAACGCGGCCGTTCGGCAGCAGCTCGCGTCCCAGGCCATCACGTTTTTGATCTCCCAGAGCGGTTTGCCGTCGGCTCGGCAGGCCCAGACGCGCGGTGGAGTGGTGCCCGATCCCTCCTGACAGATGACGTTTACCCCTTGCATCGCCTCGTCGAGATTTATCTTGGCCAAGTCGGTCGTCGCCGCGGAGTCTCTCCACCAATCGGTCCAGGCGTCGGCGACCTTGACGCGCTTCGCCTCCTCAGCGTCGGTCAGCGCCAGCATCGGGGCCTTGTCGCCGGCGATGCGGTAGAGGATTTCTTGTGCCTTCCAACCCAATGGCATCGGTCCCTTGGCGAAGTAGCGCGATCAGGGCCGGCACCGCTTCCTTGTCGCCGGCGCGTGCCAGGGAGACGGCCGCCTCGAATCGGACGCGGGCCTCGTCATCGGTGAGTAAGCGGCGAACGGCCGCCCGATAATTAGCCCCCGGCGAGTCGCCGGGGGCTAATCGACCTAGAACGTGCGCCGCCGCGGCCCGGCGAAGGGCTCCTTGTCCGTTACGCGCCTTGACCAGCACGGCGTCCGCTTTCCCGTCTTTCATTCCCAGGGTGAGCAAGGCGCGGAACACACGCATCTTCCACCGTTTCATCCTCGGCTCCCGGCAGATATGCCAGCAGCACCGCAGCGGCACCGTCCGGTTTGCGGTCCATAAGCACTCTGGCTGCCGCACCGATTCGGTAGAGATCCGCGTTGCTTTCGATCTCCTGCACGCACTGAGCGGCCCGGCGCGCGGCCTCGGGGTCCTTATCACGCAGAGCAGGACGCAGGAACGGGAGAGCTTTACGGCCAGCGCGGAGCAGCTCCTGTTCGGCCTTCTCCCGCGTGTCGAAATCGTCATCGCCGAGGCGGCGGACCGCGTCGCCGAGGCGTGCGCGGTCTGCTTCTGTCAAGCGTGCGCTCGCGGAAGAATTGCAGCAGTGCGGGGCCGGTCGTCTCGACCTTCGCTTCCTGCAATGTCTTCTCGGCATTGATGAGTTCAGGATCCGGCTCGGCGGTGCGCACGACCATCACCAACCCGAGCGATAGAGCGAGCCAGAATAGATGACGAGATCGCATGACGGCTCCTGATTACCGTGATGTCTGTTCATGTTTCGCGCGATGGTTCCCGCGAAATGCAAACGAACTGTCAAAACCGGCGAGGCGCAGAATGGCCGCGTCTCGATCTTGAGCTTCCACACGTCTTTACCGGCCCGGTCGATCTCGATCACTTCGCCATTCATGAAGTAGCTGGAAACGAGGGTGTTGCCGTTGGGGAGTCGGGCAACGGCCATCGGATCCCGGACGGTTCGTTCCCAGACGATCTTGCCGTCGGTGTCGATCTCGATGACCTTCTGGCTACTGCGGACGGCCAAAAGAAACCGGCCGCCGGGCAATGGATCAATGCTGGTCCAGTCGTTGGTCGGGATGGGCGTCTTCACGGATCGGACCAACATCCCTTTGGCGTCCAACTCCACAATCGTGCTGTTGGACGTGGCAAAAACCACGTGGCCGTTCGGCAAGCGATGGGCGCGGTAGCACGAGCCGCCGTTCGGGTCCTTGTATGAATAGACGACGTTCCCCTTCGGATCGACTTCGAGCACTTCGCCATAGGTGCCGATGAAGGTGTTGCCGTTGGGTAAGCGGCGGCAGCTCGTGGGGACCTGGTTCAGCTTGTGCGACCACACCACCTTGCCCGAACGGTCGCGTTCAGCAACCTGCGTTGACCCCCACTCGGCAATGAGGACGTTGCCGTTTGGGAGCAGTTGTGCATCGACTGGAGCATTTACGTCCCGGATCTCCCAGAGCTTTTTGCCGTCGGCGCGACAGGCCCAGACAATCCCCTGGCTCTCGTTGGGCGGGATTTCGCAGATCAGGTTGATGCCGAGCAGCGTCTCATCGAGTTTGATCTTGGCGAGATCGGTTCTCGGCCCGGCGTCCTTCCACCAGCCGCGCCATGCATCGGCGACGGCGGTCCGCTTGTCAGGTGTCGCCTCGGAGAGAAACGCCGTCGGTGCTTTTTCGCCTGCAATGCGTGCCAGGAGTTCCTGGCCCGTCCACCAAACGTGATTGGTCCCTCGCCGAGCAGCGCGATCAGGACCGGAACCGCTTCCTTGTCGCCGACACGCAACAGGGCATCGGCCGCCTCGAAGCGGACACGCGGCTCGGCATCGGTGAACAGGCGCCGGATCGCGTGCGCGGCCCCGGCGCACCGCGGCCAAGTGCATACGCCGCCGTGGCCCGGCACAACGGTTCCTTGTCCGTCAATGCTTTCACCAAGACGGCGTCGGGCTTCCCGTCTTTCGTAACGAGGGTGAGCAGCGCCTTCTGCACTGCTTCCTCGATCACCTCTTCTTCGGCTCCCAGCACGTAGGCCAGCAACACGGCGGTCGCGCCTTCGGGATGTCGATCCGCCAGCACCCGGATGACCGCGGTGATGCGCGTCGATTCGGCGCCCGCTTCCTATCTCCGTTACACAATGCGCGGCCCGGCGTGCCCTTTCCGGATCCTTGTCGCGCTGAGCGGGCAGCAGGAAGGGGAGAGCCTTGCGGCCGGCGCGGATCAGATCCTCGACGGCTTTTTCGCGCGTCTCGAAGTCGTCGTCGCCGAGACGGCGCACAGCATCGGACAGGCGGGCGCGGTCGGCGTCGGTCAACGTCCGATCGCGGAGGAAGTGCAGCAGCACCGGGCCGGCCGCCTCGATCTTGGCTTCCTGCAACGTTTTTTCGGCGTCGATGAGTTCGGGGTCGGGATCGGCGGCGCGGGCCGCGACGAGGAACCCGAGCACGGGGATGAGCCAGACGATGCGGTGCGGTTTCATGGTGGCTCCTGAATTCGTGGGGCAGACATTCTTGTCTGCCCGCTGGGCGGCAGACAAGAATGTCTGCCCCACGAATTCTCAATAGCGCCGGGCGCAGAACACGCTGTTCAGTTTCAGCGACCACACCTGTTTGCCGGCGCGGTCGAACTCGATGAGGGCGTTGCCGAAACAGCAGGCCACGAGCGTGTTGCCGTTGGGGAGACGGATCACGGAAGTCGGGTCCATGGCGGCGACCTCCCAGAGGATCTTGCCGGCCGCGTCGATCTCGATCACCTTGTTCGCCCCGCAGCCCGATGAGAAAGCGGTCGCGCGGCAGGAGTTCGACACTGGTCCACGCATTGGTAGTCGCCGGGATCTTCACACGGCGCAACTCCTTGCCCGTGGCATCCAGTTCGACGATCACGTCTCCCGCGCCGGCATACAGGATATGGCCGTTCGCCAGCCGGTGCGCGCGGAAAATGTTGCCGCCCATCGGATGCTTGAAGGAATACAGTGCCGTCCCCTTCGGATCGACCTCCGTTATCTCGCCGTAGGTGGCGATGAAAGTGTTGCCGTTCGGCAAACGGCGGCAGGTCGTGGGGTAGTTGTCCATCTGCCTGAACCAGACGACCTTGCCGGTCCGATCGCGTTCCGAGATCTTCTTCGTGAACCATTCGGCCACGAGGATGTTGCCGTTGGGGAGGAGCTGCAAGTCCGTCGGGCCGCCGACGTCTTTGATCTCCCAGAGCGGTTTGCCGTCGGCGCGACAGGCCCAGACACGAACGCCTGCGTTGCCTCCCAAGACCTCGCCGATGACGTTGATCCCCTGCAACGCTTCTTCAAAATTGATCTTGGCAAGATCGGTTGCCGCCGCAACGTCCTTCCACCAGCCACGCCAGGCGTCAACGACTTTCGCCCGTTTGGCCGCTTCTTCTTCGTTTAACGCCATCATCGGGGCCTTGTCACCGGCAACACGGTAGAGGACTTCCTGCGCCCGCCAACCGATCGCCATCGGCCCCTCGCCGAGCAGCGCGATCAGGACCGGAACCGCTTCCTTGTCGCCGGCGCGTACCAGGGCGTCGGCGGCCTCGAACCGAACGTGGGCATCGGCATCGGTAAGCAAGCGGCGAACGGCGGCGCGCTGCTTCGGCACCATTCGGCCCAGAACGTGTGCAGCAGCGGCGCGCTGTAGTGGCTCCTTGCCGGACAGTGCCTGCTTCATGGCTGCGACCGGTTTGCCGTCCTTGAGGCCGACGGTGAGCAGCGCACGCAGCACGGCTTCCTGAGTCGGTTCATCGCCGGCTGCTGGGAGGAAGGCCAGCAAGGTGGCGGCCGCCTCAGCGGGACGGCGGTCCGTCAGCAGAACGATCGCCGACAGGATTCGAGAACACTCCGCACCGCTCTCGATCTCCTGGACGCAGATTGTGGCCCGCCGTACACGTTCTGGATCCTTGTCGCTGCGCGGGCAGCAGGAATGGGAGAGCCTTGCGGCCGGCGCGGATGAGATCCTCACCGGCCTTTTCGCGCGTCTCGAAGTCGTCATCGCCGAACCGGCGCACCGCATCGGGCAGGCGAGCGCGGTCCTCGTCCGTCAGAGTGCGATCGCGCAGGAAGAGCAGCAGAGCCGGGCTGGTTGTCTCGACCTTAGCGTCCTGCAAGGTCTTCTCGGCCTGGGCGAGTTCGGCCGCCCCCGGGGCGATCGGTTCGGCGGCGCGGGCCGCGCTCCAGAAACCCGAGGATGGGAACGAGCCAGAATATCCGGTGCAGATTCATAACGGCTCCTGACGATCCCAGGGTGAAGCTTCTTCGTTTTACCGCTCGATTCGGTCGGAGGCGGAGCGATCTTCGTGTTCCGCGTTCAGGTCAAAACCGGCGAATGCAGAAGGGGCGGGTCTCGATTTTCAACTTCCACACTTCTTTGCCGGCTCGGTCGTACTCGATCACGTGGCTGTTGAGGTTATAGCAGGCCACGAGAGTGTTGCCGTTAGGGAGACGGACCGCGGACATGGGACTGGGGGCAGTGAATTCTGAGAGGAGTTTACCCGCGGCATCGAGTTCCATCACCCGGTGGCGCACTCCATACGGCGACGAGAAACCGACCGCCGGGCAATGGTTCGAGGCTGGTCCAATCGTTGTTGATGATCGGCATCTTCACTGTCCGCACTTCCTTGCCCTTGGCGTCCAGTTCCACGATCCGGCCGCCCGAGGCGGCGAAAAGCAAATGACCGTTCGGCAGTCGATGGGCGCGGTAAACCGAGCCGCCTATCGGATCCTTGTACGAGTAGAGTTGCGTCCCTTTCGGATCGAATTCCAGCAGGGTGGTCGTCGTGGCGATGAAAGTGTTGCCGTTCGACAAGCGCCGGCAGGTCGTGAGTTGGCCGTCCGTCACCGTTTTCATCCAGACGACCTTGCCCGCTCGATCGCGTTCCGTGACCCGGGGCGGATTCCATTCGGCGATGAGGACGTGACCATTGCGAAGGAGTTGCACGTCCACTGGTGCTGAAATATCCGTGATCTGCCAGAGTTGTTTGCCGTCGGCGCGACAAGCCCAGACACGGCCGCGGCTCTCGTCAACCGGGATCTCGCAGATCAGGTTGACGCCTAGCAGCGCTTCGTTGAGGTTGATCTTGGCGAGGTCCGTCGTCGCCGCGGCATCCTTCCACCAACCGCGCCAGGCGTCGGCGACCACGGCTCGCTTGGCCGGCGCCTCATCCGAAAGCGCATCGATGGGTGCCTTGTCACCGGCGATGCGCGACAGGATCTCAAAAGCCCGCCAACCGAGAGGCATCGGACCGTCGCCGAGCAGAGCGATCAAGGTCGGAACCGCTTCCTTGTCGCCGTAGCGTACCAGGACATTGGCCGCCTCATAGCGGACACGGGCGTCGCTGTCGGCGAGCAACCGCCGCACGGCTTCCCGCTGCCCCGGCACCATTCGGCCAAGAACGTGCGCGGCGGCAGCGCGCGAGCGGTTCCTTCCCCGTCAGCGCCTTGGTCAACGCATCATCCGGCTTGCCATCCTTAAGGCCGAGAACCAAGAGCGCCTTCAACACTGCCTCCAGGGTGGCTTCGTCGTCAGCCGCAGGCAGATACGCCAGCAAGACGGCGGACGAACCGTCGGGGCGTCGATCCATCAGTACCCGGATGGCCGCTTCGACGCGGATCGTATCCGCGCCACTGTCGATTTCCTCGATGATGTGGGCCGCACGACGCGCCCGTTCGGGGTCTTTATCCTTCTGAGCGGGACGAACGAACGGGAGGGCCTTCCGGCCCGCGCGGATCAACACCGCGACTGCTTTTTCCCGAGTGTCGAAGTCGTCGTCGCCAAGACTGCGGACTGCGTCGATCAAGCGTGTACGATCGTCGTTCGTGAGGCTGCGGTCACGCAAGAATTGCAGCAGCGCCGAGCTGGTTGTCTCGACCTTCGCGTCCTGCAAGGTCTTCTCGGCGGAGATGAGTTCTGGATCGGGTTCGGCGGCGCGGGCCGAAGCGAGGAACCCGAGGATGGGAACGAGCCAGAATATCCGGTGCAGATTCATGAACGCCCTCCCGATCCTGTTTCGCGCTGGAACGTGGTCTCAATAACGGCGGATGCAGAAAACGAGGCCCAGCTTCAATTGCCACACTTCTTTACCGGTGCGATCGAACTCGATTACCGTGCGCACGCCGCCATAGCAAGCAACAAGCGTATTGCCGTTGGGCAGTCGGACCACCGATGTGGGGTCCGTAGTCTTACACTCCCAGAGGATCTTACCCGCAGTGTCGATCTCGATTACCTTGTTTGCCTCACGGACAGCAACGAGAAAGCGGCCGCCGGGCAAGGATTCGACGCTGTTAAAGGCGCCGGTTGCCGCAGGGATATTCACGGTTCGGACCAGTTTGCCCTTTGCGTCCAGTTCCACGATCCGGTCGCGCGGGCAGGTGAACAGGAGATGGCCGTTCGGGAAGCGATGGGCGCGGAAAATCTCGCCGGGGAACGGGTTCTTGTACGAATAGAGCGGTGTCCCCTTCGGGTCGACCTCCATCAATTCGACGTATGTGGCGATGAAAGTATTGCCGTTCGGCAAGCGCCGACAGGTTGTGAGCGTGGGATTTACATTCTTCGACCACACGATCTTGCCGGCATGATCGCGTTCCGTCACCCGGTTCGCCCGGCATTCGGCAATGAGGACGTGACCATTGGGCAGGAGTTGCACGTCCACCGGCCCAGCAACGTCTTTGATCTCCCAGAGCGGTTTGCCGTCGGCCCGACAGGCCCAGACACGGCCGCCATCCGGGTTCCCCCACTCGCCGATGACGTTGATTCCCTGTAACGCCTTTTCGATATTGATCCTGCCGAGGTCGGCCGTCGGCGCGGCGGCCTTCCACCAGCCGCGCCAGGCGTCGGCGACTTCGGCGCGCTCGGTGTCTTCCTCACCGGCCAACCCCAGCGCGGGGGACTTGTCGCCGGCAATGCGGTACAGCAACTCCTGCGCAGTCGCCGAGCGGCATCGGTCCTTCGCCGAGCAGCGCGATCAGAATCAGCACCGCGTTCTTGTCGCCGGCGCGCACTAACGACTCGGCGGCCTCGAAACGCACCCTGGCGTCGGCATCGGCGAGCAACCGGCGAACTTCCGCACGTTGACCCGGTGCGACCCGGCCCAAAACGTGTGCGGCGGCGGCACGGCGACAACGGTTCCTTGTCCGTCAACGCGCTCGTCAACGCAGCATCGGGCTTGCCGTCGTTCATCCCGACGGCAAGCAGCGCGGCCAGCACCGCCTCTTCCACTATCTCGTCATCGGCTGCCGGTAAGTAGCTCAACAGCGCGGCCGCCGCACCGTCCGGACGACGGTCCATGAGAACCCGAAGTGCCGCCACGACACGGGCAACCTCCGCGCCGCTGTCTATCTCCTGGACACAACGGGTTGCCCGGTTTGCCCGTTCGGGATCCTTATCGGCCTGAGCACGTCGCAGAAAGGGTAAGGCTTTCCCTCCGGCGTGGATCAAGTCGGCGGCGGCCTTCTCGCGCGTGTCGAAGTCGTCATCGGCAAGGCGGCGCACGGCGTCGGAGAGGCGAGCGCGGTCGTCATCGCTCGGAGTGCGTTCGCGGAAGAAACGCAGCAGCGCCGTGCCGGTCGTCTCGATCCTGGCTTCCTGCAACGTCTTTTCGGCGTGGACGAGATCGGAGTCTGGTTCGGCGGTGCGCGCCGCAGCTAGAAACCCGAGGACGAACACGAGCCAGAACGCAAAGCGCGGCCGCATGATAGACGTCTCCGGGCTGGACCTGGATTGCCGCTTGCGGCTTAAGGGGCCTGATCTGCTAAGCCGCAAGCGGCATTTCTACCCTCATGTCGCATGAACCCTCAGAAATCATACCGCTCCAGGTTCTCTTTCGTAAAGCGAATCGGCTCGCCGAGCAGCACTTCGCTGTCGGTCACCTTGATATCCTTGAGCCGGCCGGCCTGGATCGTGCCGGTCTTCGGCATCTCCCCCTTACGCTTCAGGTCGGCCACGTGGACCGCGAGATAGCCGAGGTCGATCGGGTTCCACAGGACGAACGCTTCGACGGTGCCGTTCTCGACATACTGCTTCATGTCGCGCGGCGTCGAAACGCCGGTGACCTTGATCGTGCGTTTCTGCTCCTTCAACTCATCTTTCATCTGCTGTACCGCCTCCGCCGCCGCGGGCACGGCCACCGACGTCAGACCGATGATGCCGCGCAGCCCGGCCTCGGATTCGATCATCGTCCGGGCCTTCGTGATGCCCTTGTCGCGGTCCTCGCCGTGTTCGACCTCCGCCAGCAGCTTCATTTGCGGATATTTGCGAGCGGCATAGGCTTTGATGCGCTTCGCCCATTCGGCCTGGTTCGGCGCATTGACGCTGCTGGTCAGGATGCCGACTTCACCGACGCCCTCCGGCGACAGCTGCTTCGCCATCTCGTCGGTCATCATCTCGGCGACACGGTCGTAGGTCGCCTGGTTGACGAAGAAATCGCGTGCTTCCGGCAACGTGTCGGCGTCGTAGGTGATAACCGGAATACCGGCTTCGCGGGCCTCGGTGAGCGGTCTGGCTAACGGTCCGGGCTGAGAACAGGCGACGCACAGCACGTCTACCTCGCGACCTGCCACTAGTGAGTTAATCAGCTCGATCTGCGGCGTCGTCTCGGCCTTGGTCGGGCCGTTGTACACAAGATCGAGGTTCAACGCCTTGGCCGCCTCCTCGGCCCCCTTCTTGCAGGCATTGAAGTACGGGATGCCGGTGAGCTTCGGAATGAAGCCGAACGCGCGGCAGTTTCTTCTCACCGCCGCCGCAGCCAAGCAGCGGAAAGGCGAATGGCGCCGCGGCCAGCGAACGAAGAAAGCGACGCCGGCCGAAGGCTATTGGTCGTTGATTGCCCATATTCATCTCATGTAAATAATCCAGTACGACCCTTCGCGGGAGATTGGCGTGCAGCGATTCCCCCCTCTCCCCTGTACTCAGGGGAGAGGGGTCGGGGGTGAGGGGTGAAAGCCAGAACACAGCCGAGTCGCTCACCCCTCACCCCCGACCCCTCTCCCCTGAGTACAGGGGAGAGGGGGGATAGGCCGGCGCACCGTCCAGCGACGCGCCGTCTCGTTGGCCACGGCGACGACGATCAGCAGACCTCCCAACAGCATGTCGCGCACATTGGGCGGCACCGTGGCGAGGCCGGCGAGCAACGTCGCCACGGTAATGATACCGAGCAATGTGCCGACGACGTTTCCCGAACCGCCGGTGATACGCACGCCGCCCATCACCACACAGGCGATGGCTGTCAGGTCCAGCGAAAGTTCTCCCGAGGGACTGGCTTCGCCGAGACGCAGCACGTTCGCACAGCCGCACAATCCGCCGGCCAGCCCCGCCAGCGCGTACAGTCCCAGCTTCAGCCGTCGCACCGGCATACCGGCGAACCGCGCCGCCGTCTCGTTGTCGCCCAGCGCGAACAGCATCCGTCCAATCCAGGTATAATGCACGAGCAGCAAGATTGCCACGAAGAAGATGCCGGTGATCGCCAGGGAGAGCGGAACCCCCAGCGGCCGGGCGGTCCACACCTCCGTCACCGCATTCGGCAACCCCTTGACCGGCGCGTCGCCGCCGAGGCTGAACGCCAGGCCGCGGAACAATTCCCGCGTCGCCAGGGTTGCCACGAGCGGCACCACGCCGAGACAAACCAGCGAGCCGTTCACCAAGCCCGCTGCCATACCCGTCAGCAGTCCCGCCGCGAGGGCCGCGCTCAACGGCCAGTGTGCGTCGCGGATCAGCAGACCGACCACGACGCCGCTGAAGACCGTGACCGAGCCGACGGACAGGTCGATGCCACCGGTGAGGATGATCGGCGTGAGGGCGAGGGCCAGCACCGCCGGGGCGAAATACTGCTTCGTGAAATTGACCCAGTAGCTGCCTTGCTGAAACGCCGGTTTCCACGCAACCATGACGATAAGGATGACCGCGGCCAACAGCCACGGCAGATGCTCCAGCACAAAAACGGTCCATGACCCGCCAAGAGGACGCCCTGTCGGCACAGACAGCGAATCGGCGGGTGTACTCATGCTTGCCTCCGGCGCCAGAGGGCGTCCAGCACGACCGCGACCGCCATGACGAGGCCGACCAGCGCCCGCTGCCACGTCGTTGGTATACGCAGGAACTGGCACGCCGGAGCCAGGGAGACGAGGAACAGGCAGCCCAACATTAAGCCGACGACGGAGCCGCGGCCCCCGGTGATGGCCACGCCGCCGACCACCGCCGCGGCGACGGCCTCCAGCGTCTTGTCCTCGTAGCTGATCGCCTGGACCTGCCCGGATCGAGCCAGGTAGAGCAGTCCCGCAAGCCCGGCCAGCATTCCTTGCAACGTGAACGCCAGCAACCAGACCCGCGCGCGGGAGATGCCGACCCGCGCCGCTGCTGCCGGATTGCTGCCGACAGCGTACAGATGCCGGCCCGGCACCGTGCGAGCCAGAAAGAGCGCGACCGCCGCCGCGATCCCCAGGCCGAGCCATACGAGCCGCGGCAAGCGCAGGAATGGGTCGAGAAACACATCGCGCGAGCTGCCGGGGATTTGCACGTCCTGTTCCAGCCACCACTGCGTCAGCCCTCGATAAAGGCTGAGCGTTCCCAGTGTCACCACGATCGGATGGACGCGCCCGGCCAGAGAGATTGCGGCATTCACCAGGCCACCCAGCGCGCCGATGCTCACGGCAAGAATCAGTACCAGCGGCAGCGGGAGGCCGTCCTGCCACATCTTCCCCGCGATGCCGGCGCTCATCGCCATGAGCGAGCCGAGCGAAATGTCGATGCCGCCGGCGAGGAGTACCAGACCCGCACCGAGCGCACAGAAACCGAGGAGTGCCGTGTCCGTCGCCAAGTTGACGAGGTTGCCGCTACGCAGAAAGCACCGGTTCGTTGCTCCAGGAACACGAACAGGAGTACGAGGAGCAGGGCGAGACCGGCTTCACGCAGAGGAAATCAGCGAGTCGGTCGCTTGCGGCTCAGCGGCGTTTCTGCTAAACCGCAAGCGGCAGGTTCAGGCATCGCTGCCGCGACAACATCGGCCGGCGTGCAAGTGCGTGGATCAAACGTGCCGCCCAGACTCCCTTCACGGAAGACGATAACGCGGTCGCTCTGTGCCAGCACCTCCGGCAGATCGGAGCTGATGAGCACGATCGCCCGGCCTTCCTCCGCAAGACGGTGAATCAGCGCGTACAGTTCTCCCCTTGCACCGACGTCAATGCCGCGCGTCGGCTCGTCGAGAATCAGGATCGTCGGCTCGCGCTCCAACCAGCGACCGACAACCACCTTCTGCTGATTACCTCCCGACAGCGTACCGATTTCCTGCTCGATCGAACGCAACCGAATACCCAGAGCCTGTACCACGGCGGCCGTGCGCTGCTTTTCTGGGCGGCGAGTCAGGAAACCGAGCGTCGCCCAGCGGCGCAGTGTCGCCAACATGGTGTTGGCTCGCACCGACAGGCCGCGACACAGGCCCTGACGCAGACGGTCCTCCGGGACGTAAACGAGGCCGTGACGCCCCATCGGTCCCGGCCCTCGCGGCATCACCCTCTTGCCGTGAATCCAGAGACTCCCGGCTGCCACGGGGCGAAGGCCAAGCACTGCCTGCGCCACTCACTCCGGCCCGCTCCGATCAGGCCGTAGACGCCGAGGACTTCGCCGCCGCGTACTTCCACGTCGATCCCGGTAAAGGAGCCGTCATGGGCACTGAAATCGTGGCAGCGAAAGACGACCGGTCCAGGATCTACTCTTGGCGCCCGCGTCTCGGCCAGAAGCTCGCGGCCAACCATCGCATGAATCAACGCGGCGGGTGACGTCTCCTCCAGCGGCCCGTGCCAGACACGTCGGCCGTCGCGCAATACCGTCACCTCGTCGGCCAGGGCGAAGATTTCTTCGAGTCGATGACTAACGTACAGGATGGCCGTCCCGGCTTGACGCAGCTGTTGCAGATGCTTAAAGAGCACCGCCGCTTCCGCGCCGGAGAGGCTGCTGGTGGGTTCGTCGAGGATGAGGAGGCTGCACGGTTGCGCCAGAGCCGCCCCAAGCGTCACCAGCTGCCGCCGGCCCGGAGATAGGGTCGCCGCAGACTGCGTTCGGATTGACGTCCACTTCCATCAATTCCAACGCTTGACGAACGCGATTTCTCAGAACGGTGCGATCGACCCGTCCGAGACGGCATGTCGGCAGCCCCTGTTCGAGGCCAATGTTTTCCGCGACGGTCAGATCCGGGAAGAGATCGACTTCCTGATGCACACTGACGATCCCCGCAGCGTGGGCGGCGCGGGCATCGGCGAATCGTACTGCCTGATCGTAGAGACGGATAACTCCCCGATCCGGCGACAAATTGCCGCCGAGAATGTTAATAAGCGTGCTTTTGCCCGCGCCGTTCTCCCCAACGAGCGCGTGAATGCGGCCGGGATGTAAGGCGAGCGAGACTTCGCGGAGAGCGGCCACGCCGGGGAAGGATTTGTCGATGCCGGTCAGTTCGGCCGTCGCGATCATCGCCGTGGGTTATCCGTAGAAGTTGGTGGTTGTCCAATGGATGCGAGGATACCAGGTTCGGCGGGGTGAAGCAACTGACTGGATGTCGCGCTGACATCGTTTAGCCGCGAGCTTTTGCGAGCGCTATTCCCAACACCCAACGCTCGCAAAAGCTCGCGGCTAAACGATGTCAGCGCATGAAAAAACCCCGGCCCGTCTTTCAACGGGTCGGGGTTCTCAAAAGCAAACCGGTGATTTCTTCGCCTTACGTGAGGGTGTTACATGTTTTGGTTCCCCGGTCGTGAGACCGGAGCAGATATCATCCTTAGAAAGGAGGTGATCCAACCGCAGGTTCCCCTACGGTTACCTTGTTACGACTTAGTCCCAATCGACCGTTTCGCCGTAGCCGCCTACCCCCTTGCGGTTGGCACAGCGTCTTCGGGCGCCCCGATCTTTCGTGGCTTGACGGGCGGTGTGTACAAGGCTCAGGAACACATTCACCGCAGTGTTGCTGACCTGCGATTACTAGCGATTCCAACTTCACGAAGGCGAGTTGCAGCCTTCGATCTGAACTGAGGCACCTTTTTTGGGATTGGCTCCCCTTCGCGGGTTGGCTTCCCTCTGTAGGTGCCATTGTAGCACGTGTGCAGCCCCGGGCATAAAGGCCATGAGGACTTGACGTCATCCCCGCCTTCCTCCGGTTTAACACCGGCAGTCTCTCCAGAGTCCCCGACATTACTCGCTGGCAACTGGAGACAAGGGTTTCGCTCGTTACGGGACTTAACCCAACATCTCACGACACGAGCTGACGACAGCCATGCAGCACCTGTAGCAGGTTCCGGATTGGATACCGTTGGAGGAACGTTTCCGCCCTCTACTTCCTGCCCCTTTCGGACATGTCAAGCCCAGGATAAGGTTCTTCGCGTAGCCTCGAATTAAGCCACATGCTCCACCGCTTGTGTGAGCCCCCGTCAATTCCTTTGAGTTTCAGCCTTGCGACCATACTCCCCAGGCGGGGTACTTAACACTTTTGCTCCGACTGTAAGCCCATGTCAGCCTACAATCTAGTACCCATCGTTTAGGGCCAGGACTACCGGGGTATCTAATCCCGTTTGCTCCCCTGGCTTTCGCGCCTCAGCGTCAGAAGGTGTCCAGCACGTCGCTTTCGCCACCGGCGTTCCTTCCGATATCTACGCATTTCACCGCTCCACCGGAAGTTCCACATGCCCCTACCCCACTCGAGACCACCAGTATCAGAAGCACTTCTCCGGTTGAGCCGAAGTATTTCACCCCTGACTTGATGGCCCGCCTACGCGCCCTTTAAGCCCAGTGATTCCGAACAACGTTCGCACGGTTCGTCTTACCGCGGCTGCTGGCACGAACTTAGCCCGTGCTTCCTCCAGGGATAGATCAACCCCTTGCGGAGCTTTCTCCCCCTCGACAGTGCTTTACAACCCGAAGGCCTTCATCGCACACGCGGCGTCGCTCGGTCAGGCTTGCGCCCATTGCCGAAGATCCTCGACTGCAGCCTCCCGTAGGAGTCTGGCCAGTGTCTCAGTGCCAGTGGCGCAGGTCGTGCTCTCACACCTGCTAGGCATCTTGGCCTTGGTGGGCCGTTACCCCACCAACAAGCTAATACCACGTGAGCCGCTCCCGAGGCGAGATTCATTTCCTGGCAACCAGGATGCCCTGCCGCCAGATCGCCCGGTATTACCCATCCGTTAGGATGGCTATCCCCGTCCCCGGGGTACGTTACCCACGCCTTACTGCCCCTTTCGCCACTTCCCCCACCCAGTTACCCAGGTGGGATTCGTTCGACTTGCATGCCTAATCCACGCCGCCAACGTTCGTTCTGAGCCAGGATCAAACCCTTCAAAAAATGTTCACGTCAACCCGTCGCTTGCGCTCCGGGCTGGTAGTAAACTGAAAGCGTTTGAGGTCGCCTTACGACTATGACTCAAAAGACTTGTGGCAACGACCCCGAAGGGTCGTCACCGCAAGGGTTGTGTCACGCCGTATGGCGCACACACCCTCGCGTTATGGCTTGAAATCACCGATTTGTCAAAGAGCAAACGATGCGACGGAGAACGTCGCGGTGTTCTCACAGCGGCTACAGTTCACGACTGTTCGCTACAGTGATAAGAGTAGTATAGGAACGCGGTGGAGAAACTGTCAAGGGTCTCCGCACAAAAAAAAGAAAAAAATCGAAACTGCACCTCAATCGCGATAACTCAATGGGCGATTTCATACTGCTTTCCTCTCGTGCGGACGGGCCCGCGCACGGAACGACATCCAGGCAACCCGAGCCTTCGCGGAACTGGCTTTGATGTCACAATTTGTGACCTCAATGCCGTCAAAGCCGATGCTGTTCTAGCAGAGAAATGGCATGAATGGAGCGCGAGCGAACACTCTATGCCACAAGATGTTTTGCACCAGTGACTTATGAAAACAATGGCCGAACAGCGTCCGGCCAGGCACCGAACTGCTGACATTGGCTCCCCTCCCTCTCTTTGGCCCGTCGAGATGTGGAGAGTCTTGCAGCACCGCATTTGCGTATGGGTATTATCCGATCACGTCCAAAGCACGCAATTTCATTCCGCCTCTCTCTTCTCCATTTTTTCTCAAAATCTGCTCTCCACCCAACGCACAACCCCTCGGTAGTCTCCCCCATCATGGACACGACCCGCCGCGCCGCGTTTCGTTTAGCCGCGAGCTTTTGCGAGCGCTGAACAGCAGCGCTCGCAAAAGCTCGCGGCTAAACGAAAACGGTCGCGGTTCCAAAGGAGATTCCGATGCGCTCCCTCCTCGCGCGCTTCCGCGATTGGCTGTTCCACAAGTCCGTGCCGCCGGCGCTCACCGGGCCGCAGTGGAGCGGCACGCGCTTCGTCGATGCCTATCGGCGCAATCGCAATCCGACGCCCAACGAAATCATGGCGGAACTCAAAAACACCGCCTGGACCTGCGCCAGCATCAATGCCGCCGTCTGCGCCAGCTTTCCGCCGCGCCTCTACGTCGCCACTCGCCCCGGACAGCCGGCCCCCAAGTGCCTGACCAAGGCGCTTCCCCGCGCCGAGGAACGTCGGCTCCGTTCGACGCCGCACCTGGCCCTGCACATCCGCGGGGTCGATCAGGTCCAGGAAGTCACCGATCATCCGCTGCTGACGCTGCTGCAACAGGTCAACCCCGTTCACAATGCCTTCGACCTCTGGGAGCTGACCACGCTCTATCAGGAAGTCCAGGGCACGGCGTACTGGTATCTCGACGCCGGTCCGCTGGGCATGCCGCAGCGCATCTGGATGCTGCCGGCTCAGAACGTGACGCCGATACGCGGGCCGGACAGCGCCAAACTCGTCGATTACTACCTCTACCGCGTCGGCACCCGCGAGCAGCGTTTCACGCCGGAGTCGATCATCGCCTTCCGCTATCCCGATCCGAACGATCCCTACTCCGGCGGGCTGTCGCCGCTGCGGGCCTGCTACGAACAGGCGGCCCTGAGCAGCGATTTTGCCGCGTTCAAGAAAGCGAAGTTCGAGAACCACGCCGTGCCCGACGCGCTCGTCTCGCCGGAAGAAATCATCGGCGAAGAGGAGCGCGATCGCCTTGAAACGCAGTGGAACCAGCGCTTTCGCCGCGGCGGCAGCGGCCGGGTCGTCGTCGCCGAGAGCGCGTTCAAGGTGCAGCTGCTCGCGCATTCGATGGGCGACCTCGCCGCCCTGGCCGACATGAAGGCGACGAAGGAGGACATCTGCGCATGCCTTCCACGTGCCGTTATCGTTTCTAACCAGCGAGACAAACCTCGCCAATTTGCAGGCGGCGGAGCATCAGCACATGGCCAAGGCGATCTCGCCGCGCTTGCGCCGCCGCGATGAGAAGCTGAACGAACAGCTGGTGCCGCTGTTCGATCCGACGCCGGCTATTCCTGGCGAGCGAGGACCCGGTGCCGATCAACCGCGAACTAACGCGAAGGAGCAGGAGCTGAATCTCAAGTACGGCGTCGTGACGATCAACGAGGTGCGCGGCGAATCGGGCCTGCCGCCGGTGCCGTGGGGCAACGCGCCGTGGTTGCCGGGGCAGTGGGAGCAAAAATCCGTTTAGCCGCGAGCTTTTGCGAGCGCTGCTGTGCAGCGCTCGCAAAAGCTCGCGGCTAAACGAAAAAACACGAAACTGCTCTCCCCACAACGTACACGACTCCGGTAGTTTCCGGATCAGACAATAGAGACATTAAATATCCGAGATTACTCCAATGACCCATCATCGTCACTACGGCCCCGCCGTCGGCCCGCTGGGCTTTCCGCAGACCGATCGCGCCGCCCACGCTCTCGATGCCCTCCTCAAGACACTGCCGAAGTCGTCCGAGTACGAGTATCGCCACGCCGTCGTCACCAAGGCGCCGACCGAACTAAATCCCGGCGAACGCTCCGACGTGTCGTGGATCACGACCGAAAGCGTCGATCGCATGAACGAGGTCGTGACCGCTCGCGGCATGAATGACAGCCAATTCCAGGCAATCCACTCGTAACGCTCGGCCATGCCTACTGGCTGCCGCCGGTCGGCAAATCGCTGTGGCGGCGGCGCGTCACCGACGGCAGCCTCGTCGGCATCAAGGCCAAGACGCAATATCCGCCGTGCCCCGAAGCGTGGCCGGACGGCGAACCGTGGCCGCCGGACAAGGTGTTCGCCCTGGTCCAGGCCGGACTGCTCCAGGGCAAGAGCATCGGCTTTTTGCCGACGAAGGTCCACATTCCCGATGACGCCGAACAGCAGCAGAACGCTTGGAACGACGTGTCGCTGGTCATCGACGAATGGCTGCTCCTGGAGTACGCCTGCGTCTTCCTGCCGGCGAACCAGGACGCGCTCGTCGAGGCGGTGTCCAAGGGCGGCGTCGACCTGCCGCCCGAGTTCCTGCGCCGCCCTCGGCGTCGAAGCGCCGCCGGCGCCGGGCGTGCTGTCGTTCACGGCGTTGGAAGAGATTGAACATGGCGTCGAACGCGCGGTGCAAGGCCTCGATTTCGAGGCGTTCGTGCAAAAGACGATTGCAGAGAGTCTCGATCGCGCCATGGGCGCGTGTGAAGAATAGAACGCGGATGACGCGGATCCAGCGGATTCTCGCGGATCTGAAGAAAAAGGAAAAATGGAGAGAGGACTGCTTTCTCTCTTTAACCTTTCCGATCCGCGCTGATCCGCTCGATCCGCGTTATCCGCGTTCCATTCCAATGATCGCCGGTAACGTCAGGGTCGTCTCGTCGAGACGGACGCCGAGCCGTCCGCCGTGTGCGCCTGGAGACGGCGCCGACGTCGTTCCACATCTATCAACCCAGAGGACCACCATGTTCGTGCAACTCACCAAAGATTTTCTCGGCCGCAGCGCCGGCGAGCGCATCGACGTGTCGCCGGCCGAAGCCCAGGAGCTCGTTGCCGCGGGCTCCGCACGACCGTCACCGACGATCCCATCTCCCGCCGTCAGCCGTGCCGTCGAAGGCGCCCTCAGCCGGCACGCCAGACGCTCGACGCCGTCATCAACCAGTCGCTCAAAGCATCGCCGACGCCCAGGGCCAGGCCCGCCGGCATGCCGTGCCGGTGCTCTTCGGCCCGGACGGCGACGGCGATCCGAAGAATGCTTCGGCGACTGGTGCCTGGCCGTCGCCCGCGACGATCGCGGCTATCTCGAAAAGCACTACGGCTCGCGCTTCAACGACTGGCACACCAAGGCGGCCCTGGCCGAAGCGAGCGGCGTCACCGGCGGCTACACCGTGCCGCCGGAGTTCTACCAGCAGCTGATGACCATCATCGCCGAGGAGACCTTCATCCGCCCGCGCGCCTTCGTGCAGCCGATGGCCAGCGGCCACGCTGCAGATCCCCTACCTCGACGTCACCACGGTGCAGTCGGCCGGCGTCTCGCCCGTTCTTCGGCGGCGTGCAGATGAACTGGACCGCCGAGGCCCAGACGCGCACCGAGACCGAGCCGCAGTTCAAGCAGATGGAACTAAGGCCTGGGAACTGTCCGGCTACAGCGTGTCAGCAACGTGCTGCTGCAGGACGCCGCATCGGCCTGGAGAAGTTCCTGATCACGCTGTTCGCCAAGGCGATCGCCTGGTTCGAGGAGTACGCCTTCCTCCAGGGCAACGGCGTCGGCAAGCCGCTGGGCATGCTCGACCGCCAACGCCGCGATCGCCGTCAACCGGGCCACCGCCAACCAGGTGCAGTTCGCCGACATGGCGACGATGTGGTCGCAAGCTGCTGCCGGTCGTCGTGGAGCAAGGCGATCTGGGCTGTTCATCCCGTCCGTCGTGCCGCAGCTCTTGCAGCTCAAGGACGGCGCCAACCGGGCGATCTTCATCAGCATCGACCAGGGTGCGGCGAAGACGCCGACCTGGAGCCTGCTCGGCCGGCCCGCGTTCCCCACGGAGAAGGTGCCGGCCCTGGGCACCAACGGCGATCTCATGCTGCTCGATCCGAGCTTCTACGTCATCGGCGACCGCATGCAGATCGAGATCGCGGCCAGCGAGCACGTCAACTTCCTCAAGAACCAGATGACCTGGCGCGTGGTCGAGCGCGTCGACGGCCAGCCCTGGCTGGACAAGCCCATCACGCTGCAGGACGGAGCACGCAGGTGTCGCCGTTCGTGGTGTTGAACTGAACCGCGTTGTTTAGCCGTGAGCTTTTGCAAGCGCTGATGCGAGCGAGTCGCAAAAGCTCGCGGCTAAACGAAGGAGATTTTCCATGTACACCGAAGAACTTTCAGAAGCCCTCAGCATCGCCGGTGCGGAGATCGATCCGGTCAGCCAAGCCGCTGGCACGGTGACGACCGGCGCCGTCGATCTGTCGAAGTTCCATCGCACGATCTTCATGCTGATGATCGGCAACGTGGGCAGCGCCGGCACCGTGGACGCCAAGCTGCAACAGTCCGCGACCGGTTCCAGCAGCTGGACCGATATCGCCAACAGCAGCATCACGCAGGTCACGGCCAGCAATAAGGTCGTGACGCTGGAGATTCGCCCCGATCAGCTGACGGCCGGACAACGCTATGTCCGGCTGTCGGTGACGGTTGGCACCAACGCCGTGCTGATCGCGGCGCTGGCCGTCGGCGGCGAGGCGATCCAGAAGCCCGGGAATGCCAACGACCTTGCGGCCGTCGCTCAGCGGTTGGTGATGTGAACCCATTTTCCCCCCTCGCCCCGGTACTCCGGGGAGAGGGTCGGGGGTGAGGGGAGAACCTGAGCAATCTTCTGGTTCTCCTCCCCTCACCCCTGACCCCTCTCCCGGAGTACCGGGGCGAGGCGGAAGAATACCCCCATTGAGGAGTCGTCTCATGGCCGCCAAAGACCTCATCACACTGGCTCGCGCCAAGCAGAACATCCAGTCGATCACCGACACCAGCCAGGATGCGTTGCTGACCACGCTCATCACGGCGATCAGCGACGGTATCGAGAAGTATTGCCGGCGCGATTTCTACGCGCGTTCTACGACGAACTCTACAGCGGCACCGGCGACCATCGGCTGCTGCTGCGCGAATATCCGATCCAGGCGATGCAGAGCGTCCGCTATCGGCTCGTGACCGTGCTGGAGATCACCAACACGAACCGGCCCTCAACCAGCAGGCGCGCGTCACCGTGACCTGGACCGGCTTGACGCTAACGAGCACCGCGTCCGGCGTCCCTTCGACGGACACCAGCGTGACCTGGGCGGGCAACGCGACGATGCAGAGCGTCGACGTCGCGGTCAACGCGCTGGGTAACGGCTGGTCGCACAGGCCGTCGGCGATCCGGGCGGCACCGGCGGACCCGGCGATTACGGGCTGTGGCCGTCGGGCAACCTCTACGTCGCTCCGTCCTACGGCGACGGCGTGAGCACCCAGGGCGCCCTCAACGCCCGCGGCCAATTCGCCGAACTGAGGCTGCACACTTATGAATTGTCCGGCTAGCAGTTCGATCCGCGCGGCTGGCTGCTGCGGGCCATCCCGTACACCGACCCGGAATTGCTGCATCCCGAAGACCTGATCTGGCCGGTCGGGATCAACAACTTCCGCGTCCAGTACACGGCCGGTTACACGACGATCCCGGAGAGCGTGCAGGAGGCCGCCGCGGAGTGGGTGGCCGTCGCTTACTCGCCACACTGCGCAATCCGGGCCTGGCGTCCCAGGAGATTCCGGGAGGCGCTGTCGCAGAAGTGGGTTGACATCCGCACGAACGTCCTGGAACCGCCGCCGTCGGTGGCACTGCTGCTGGCACCGTATCGGCGCTGCACGGTGGGCACGAACCAGGGGTGAGTTTAGCCGCGAGCTGCTGCGAGCGCTTTACTCAAAGCGCTCGCAGCAGCTCGCGGCTAAACAGGATGAAACTTTACTGCCATGCCACTGACCATCACCAATGTGCTTGTGGATATTTACCGCGGTTTCAACGCGGCCAACCCGTACAACCCGCCGCAGCAGCCCGCCGCGGCTTCCGGTGTCGCCGGGTTGCTACGGCCGCACGTTCGCAATGGCCGCTTCGGCTACAACGCCATCGCCCTGCACTGGACCACCCTCCTCGTACTGCCGACCGGTGCCGACATCCGCTCGGCCTATAACAGCCAATTGAACTCTTTTAACTCCGCAAACGCCGATACCGTCATCATCCCCGATTATCCGATCCCCGGCCGCTGCACGGCGTTCCTCGTCGTGCTGGTGCAACGCACCGGCCGAGGCACGGCCGACGATCAGCTCTTTTGCTACCTCGACCGCTGCCAACCGGCCGACACGTGTCCGGATTCGAGCATGGTGACCGTGCCCGGTTGCTCGAATCCGTTGCCGACGACCTTGCCGTTACGCTGACCGACCTGGGGACTGTGCGTGCCTCGCAGGCCGATACCCGGTCGTCTGGAACGGGTCCGCCTGGGTCTACACCGGGACCGCCTGTTCCGGCCAGACGGTCAATATTCAGCTCAGCAGCACCGGTCCCCTGATCGGCGACTGGCGGCTGACTGTCGCCTGCGCCCGATACGCAAACGCTGCCGCCGCTGTCCGGCGGCCAGTGCGATCCGTTGAACCTGACTTTCCAGTATTACGGCTTCCACGTCTGCTGCCTCGGCAGAGTGGTCGCCGTGGTGACCTTCTAATGCCGATGACACGCCCCTGTCACTGCGAGCGCCGGCATGCCGCCTGTGCTGGTTGTTCCATCACGACGCGCAGTATCGCGCGCTGTGGTCGGCTGAGGCTGCTCGTGGGACGGATTTCAAATCCGTCCTACCCTGCATCCACCTCGGCCCGGTGAGCGATCGGCTCGGCTGTGCGTGTCAAAGAAGATGGATACGCCGCTGCGAACTGCATGAAACCTGTACGCTCGAAATCTGTCAACGCTGTCCCGATTACGAACCCGACGAGTGACGAACCATGTCTCAACTTGTGCCGAACAATGTCAGCGTGGACATCTACCGCACTGCCAACCCGACGTCGCCGTACACTCTCGGCACGCTGTCGGCGTCCGGCGTGAACGGCTTCCTGAAGCCGGCGGCGCACGACGGCCGCTTCGGCGCGCATCATGGCTGAAGTGGACGCACGTCCTGCTGCTGCCGCCGACCACCGACGTGCGCGACGCCTACAACAGCCAGCTCGACCCCAGCCGCGACAACACCCTCGCCGACACGATCATCGTCCACGACAGCACGACACCGACGACGACATCGGCCTTTTACGTCGTGTTCGTCGAACAGGCAGCGCGTGGCACCGCGGCGGCGACTCTGCGCGTTTATCTCGATCGGTTCCAGCCGAACACGTGGCCGACGGACGCGCTATAAGATCGTTTAGTCGCGAGTTTTTGCGAGCGTTGAGTCAGCGCTCGCAAAAGCTCGCGGCTAAACGAATCTGCTCTCTTACCAATCGCAAATCCGTGATAGCTTGCGGCGATCCCGGCCGGAGGAGGCATCTCATGCACGCCCTGTCCGTCATGCAGCCGTGGGCGACACTCATCGTCCTCGGCATCAAGCGCATCGAAACGCGGCCGTGGCGAACCGGCTTTCGCGGCCGGCTCGCCGTTCATGCCAGCTCGCGGCTGCCCACCGGCTTCGATCAGCTCTGCTGCGGCGAACCGTACCGCTCCGCGCTGCTGTCGTCGCCGTGGAATCGGCCGCCGCGCGGCGTCCTGCTCGGCACCGTCGAGTTGTGCGATTGCGTGCGCGTCGAGGAGCTCGACGCGCTGGACGATGGAGAGCGTTCGTTCGGTAATTTCGCGCCCGGCCGCTGGGCGTGGCTGCTCGCCGATCCGCAGCCGCTGCCGTGGCTGATTCCCGTACGCGGGCGGCTCGGCGTATTTGAGGTCGGTGACGTTCTGTCTTCCCTCTCCCCTGTACTCAGGGGAGAGGGGCCGGGGGTGAGGGGAGAGGCACTGGGCACGATGTTGCCGCTCGTCCCCTCACCCCCAACCCCTCTCCCCTGAGTACAGGGGAGAGGGGAGAAGAAGGCGAGCCACGGTTAACCCCTTCGGAGATTTCTCCCATGACTATCCGCAACCGCATTGTGCGGCACGTCCGGGTGCGCGCGGCGACCTGGTGCCGCATGAACTCAATCCGCGCATCCACCGTGATGCCCAGCGCGAAGCCCTCGCCGCCAGCATGGAGGAAGTCGGCTTCGCGCTCGCTTCTGGCTTACGAACTGCCCGACGGTCGGCTCAAGCTCATCGACGGTCATCTGCGCCGACCTGCATCCCGACCTGGAAGTGGACGTCGAAGTCCTCGACGTAACCGACGCCGAGGCGCAGCGCTGCTGCTGACACTCGATCCGCTGACGCTGCTCGCCGACTACGATTCGACCGTCCTCGATCAATTGCGACAGCAAACCTCCACAACTTCCAACGCGCTCGACAACCTGTGGCGGTTGATCGACACCGCGGGCGAGGCCGTCGGGGAGGCGATGGAGAAGGCCCGTAAGACGCCGGGCAGGGAGCCGCCGGTCGTCGAGCAGTTCCTCATCCTCGTCGAGTGTACTACCGAGAAGCAGCAGACGGATTTGCTGTGGCGCTTCCAGCGCATGGGGCTGAAGTGCAAGGCGTTGCTGAGTTGACATTCACCGTTTAGCCGCGAGCTTTTGCGAGCGCTATGTGCACGCTCGCAAAAGCTCGCGGCTAAACAACACGAGACACCACCATGAAAACCACCATCACTGTCGAATCACCCATCGTCGAATCGCCGCGCGTCTCGCAAGTCCGCGGCCTGTTCGATCTGGCCCCGGAGAAAACCTCGCGCTCCGCTGGGAGGTCGATCTGCCGCTGGACGAACGACCGTGGTCCGTCGGCCTCATCACCGGGCCGTCCGGCTGCGGGAAGTCCACCGTCGCGCGCCGGCTCTGGCCCGAACAGGCCGCCCACACGCTCGACTGGCCGGCCGATCATTCCATTCTCGACGTCTTCCCTGAAGCACTGTCCGTCAAGGACGTGACGGGTCTGCTGTCGGCCGTCGGCTTCTCGTCGCCGCCGGCGTGGTTGCGGCCGCACGCCGTCCTGTCCACCGGCCAACAGTTCCGCGTCAGCCTGGCCCGATTGCTCGCCGAGGCGCTGGCGGAAACGGCGCCGCAACCGATCGTCCTCGACGAATTCACCTCGGTCGTCGATCGCACCGTGGCGCGGATCGGCAGCGCGGCCCTGGCGAAGACGGTTCGGCAGCACGGCCTGCGCTTCGTCGCCGTGACCTGCCATGACGACGTCATCCCGTGGCTGCAACCCGACTGGGTGTACCTGCCCGCCGAGGCCCGCTTTGACTGGAGGTGTCTTCAGCGACGCCCCGCAATTCGTTTGGAAATCTTTCGCTGCCAGGCATCGGCGTGGCAGCTATTCGCACCTCATCACTATCTGAGCGAGTCGCTGGCCCGCTCGGCGGTCTGCTTCCTGGCCCTGTGGAACGGCCGAGCGGTGGCGTTCAGCGCCTGGCTGCCGTTCGTCGGTTCCGGCAGACCGGCGCGGCGCGAGCACCGCACGGTGACGCTGCCGGACTTTCAGGGAGTGGGAATCGGCAATGCTCTCTCCGACGCCGTCGCCTCGCTGTGGCGCGGTCTCGGCTATCGCGCCCTGTCCACGACGACGCACCCCGCCATGATCGCATCGCGCCGCCGGTCGCCGAACTGGCGGCTGAAGCGAGCGCCGAGTCTGGCCGCGGGACGCGAGCGGAAGATGACGGGACTGAAGCACGCCACAACGCGGCTGACGGCGGGGTTCGAGTACGTGGGACCGGCGCTGTCGCGCAAGCTGGCACGGGCGCTGGTGGCGGGGTGAGGATGGTTCAGCCACGATCCGAAAACGATGCGCGATAGGGCCGGTAACTTTTTAGCTTGATTCGTGTCGCCGACACGCAAGAATGAGAGATATGTCCACAACCATCGCAAAACTCGAAGCACGCCTGGAACGGCTGGAGAAGGAACTGGCGGAGGTCAAGGCAACCTTGGCTGCGAAGCCGGGGCTTCCCTGGTACCGACAGATTCTCGGCGATTTTGCGGGCGACGAAGCCTACGCGGAGATCATCCGCCTGGGCCGGCTTGCCCGCACCGGCAAGCGCAAAGGCTGATGGATCATGCCCGTCGTCCTCGACACCGATCACTTATCGGTCCTGCAATGGCAGGAACAGCCTGCCTGCGATCGGCTCCTCGCTCGCCTGGACCAACTGCCGCTGGACGATGTCGCCACGACCCTGGTCAGTTTTCATGAGCAGGTCGAGGGCTGGCTGGCGTATCTGAAGCGTGCTCGCAAGCCACAAGACGTGGTTCACGCCTATGCCAAACTCGAGGCCGTGTGGCGTTCCTTTCTGAAGATGAACGTCCTTCCTTTCACCGATGATGCCCAGGAACGCTTCACCGCCATTCGCCGGCAGTGCCCACGAGTTCAGACCATGGACCTGCGCATCGCCAGCGTCGCCTTGGTTACCGATGCCACCCTACTGAACCGGAACTTACGCGACTTCCGCCATGTGCCGGGGTTAGTGGTCGAGGACTGGACGGCTTAAAGCGTCGGTGGGGTTTGAGTATGTAATGTTCGCGTTTCGCGAAGCTAAACACTACTAATACTACAGCGCTACGATCTGTTAGCCACTTGACGTTGACATCCGTATACAGTTTACATCTGTATCGCAGCTGTATCCACGGAGGTTAACATGACTCCCGAACAGATTGAGGCTCTGGGACCGGCTTTTGCCCACTATTTGCAGCAGTTTCTCTTCTGCTGCGGCTACACGCAGACCTTCGAGCTTCTCGGCGTCTACTGCCGCGGACTCCTCTCCGACCTCAAACGCAAGACCTGCGAACCCATCGCCTTGGCCGGCGTCGCCGTGCGCACCCTCCAGGAGTTCCTCAAGGATCACGTCTGGTCACTTTGACCAGACCCGCGACCTTCTCCAACAACACGTCGCCGGCCTCCTGCCCGACCTACCGGATGAAGACTCCCTGGGCACCCTCGGTATCATCGATGAGACCGGCACCAAGAAGAAGGGCACCAAGACCCCCGGCGTCCAACGCCAATGGTGCGGCGAACTCGGCAAGACGGAGAACTGTATCGTCACCGTCCACCTGGCGTCGCCCGTGGCCGCTACAAGACCCTCCTCGATGCCGACTTGTTCCTGCCCAGTCCTGGGACCAGGACCGCGACCGCTGCCGCGCGGCCGGTATTCCCGACGACGTCGTCTACCGCCCCAAGTGGCAGATCGCTCTGGAACAAACGGACCGTGCGGGTTCAGGGCATCGCGTTCGACTGGCTGACCTTCGACGAAGGCTATGGCGACAAGCCCGGCTTCCTGCTGGGGCTGGAGGAGCGTCGGCACGTTTATCGGCGAGGTGCCCAAGTCGTTCCGCTGCTGTGGAAGCGACCCGACGGCCGGCGGGCCAGCAGCCGGGCCGACGACCTGGTGCGGCACAGTCCGGTGTTCCGCAGCCGGTGGCAGGTGTCCGGCTGCCGCGGCAGACGGTGGGCGAGCAGGTGTGGGAGGTGAAGGCGGCGCGGGTGTGGCTGTCCTGGGACCGCAGCGGCGACATGGGCTGCTCTGGGCACGGAACCGACGGACGGGCGCGGAGAAGTACTTCGTGTCGAATGCGCCGGCGCGGACGCGCGGTGCGGATGCTGCTGAAGGTGGCGTTCCGGCGCTGGAACGTGGAGCACGGCTTCCGGATGAGCAAGAGCGAAGTCGGTTTCCGCCACTTCGAGGGGCGGAACTACACGGCCTTGATGCGTCACCTGACGTTGTGTCTGGTAACGATGACGTTCGTCGCTGGCCAAGCGGCACAGTTGCGGGGGGAAAAATCCGGAGGTGACGCTGGAGCAGGTGTGTGCAGCGCTGAACTAGCAGTGGCGGGACTGGCTGGAACAGCTACGGGGGACCGGACCGGTGCAGAACATGTCGGAGGTCATTTGCTATCACCAGCGGCGTAACCGAGCCGGCGCGGGAATCGCGGCAGCGGCGGCAACGGGGCTTGCCTGCCGAATACATGCGGCCAGCAGCGCGGTCAACGCGGCGACGACCGACACGAAGGCGAAATCCTGGACAGCAGAATCGTAGTCCGTAGCGCTGTAGTATTAAGAGGGTCAGGATCTTCGTCGTCCGGTGGCTCCGCAACCCGAAGAAGGTAGCGAGCAACGTCAAGTGCTTGAGTCATGGGGCCAACCCCTGCTTGCCCAGAGGTGGTGGCCGGTTAGCCGAGCCTGAATCGGCAACCAGCTTTCGGCCTACTTGGTTGAGTCAGCGTAGCCAATTTGCCTTCCTGACGCGAGAGCATTCCGACCAGGGCGCGGATTCGCAGTAGCCTCGATGCGCTCGCCGCAGAACGGGAAGAACCCGAGCGGCACGACTTCCACGACCGCGCGGCGGTTCGCCTGCGGAACGCTGACCGAAGCGGCCTATCACGATACCCTCGACAAGCTGTTGGCCCTGACCCTCACAGTCCGCGATGACGATCAGGTGCCGCAGGTCCTGAGTCTGTCACCGAGCGCGAAAGCCGAGTGGATCGCGTTCTACAACGAGGGGCTTCCGAGCAGGTTGCAGCAGAAGGCGAGTTGGCCGCCGCGCTCAACAAGCTGGAAGCCTACACTGCTCGGTTCGCCCAGATCCATCATGTCGTCGGCCGTGTGGCCCGCGGCGACGACGATCTCGTCCAGGTCGAGGCGGACAGCGTCAAGGCTGGCGTGACTCTGTGCCGCTGGTTCGCCGTGGAGGCTCGGCGCATCTACTGCACCCTGTCCGAGTCGGCCGAGGAGCGAGACGACCGCCGGCTTGTGGAGTTCAACTGATCGCGGGGCGGAAGCATCACCTCTCGACAACTGCAACATTTCAACAGCCGGAAGTATCCATCTTCGGATGCCGCGGAACAAGTCCTCGACGCCCTGGCGAAGGACGGTCTGGCCGAATGGAGCAAACGGCCATCTACCCGGCAAGGCGGCAGACCGACGCGCGTCCTGATCCTGCAACCGCGAGCCGACACAATCGACACCACCCCTGGCGAGGGAGATGATGGGGGCGACGATTCGCTACCGACACCTGCCGACACAACCTCCAACACAACCCCTCCGACCCCTCACAATCCCCGTGTTTCAGAGGGTAGTGTCGGTAATGTCGGCTGTCGGATGGAGGACAGGGGTGCGCCGGCAACGACCGAGACGGACGGAGGTAACGAGAGGGATTGCGTTGGACAGGGAGAGGTTGTATCGGACGGTTGTGTCGAACAACCCCGTCCTAAACAGTCGAGGGGAGCGTTATGACCGCTGCCGAGTGGCTGGACCGCTGCCGCGCTCATCACGTTGACCTCGCCCGTGGCGAAGACGGCACCCTGAAATGGGAAGCCGACGATGACCCGCCGGCCGATCTGCTGCCCGCCCTCGCCGAGAACAAGGCCGCCCGCCGTCCGCCAACTACTGGCCCGTCCTCCTTTACCGCCCTAGGACGCCACCGCGGCCGATGCCCTGCTCGCCGGGTTGCGGTCGGAAGTTGCCCGCGTCGCTGAGGCGTTCGGAGGCCATCCGCCGCCGTCGCTGGCGTTGCTGCTGGCCGACGCCCTGGCCATCGGCGAGCTTCGTCCGAACCCATGCCACCGAGGCTGCGCACGGCTGGGACGCGCTGCAGCTGTTGGCGGACCTGCCGCCGATGGTCCGCGATTACCTGGCAAACTGGAGAGCGAAATTCGGCGGACCAAAGCGGCATCATACTCCGGAGCCGTCGTTGTGGGAGGCTATCGATGTGCGATGCACTTGACGCTCCTGGTTAAATTGGGGGACAACGACACGGAAACGAATAACCGAATTCGCCCGCTTCTGACCTTGCTCCCTGTATCGCCCCGGATCCGATCTGTTTCAGCTGACCTTTGGCCGAGCTGGTGTTGGGGGAACTTGGAGGCCCTCGACACTGGCCGGCCGCCCTCAAGAAAGGACCGGCACCATGTCCCCGCGTCTTCCGTCAGCAGTACACTCGGCCGATTCCTCCCGGCGCCGAGCGTATCACCTTCGCAACCGTGGTACGGACGTGTGACCGGCGAACCCGTTTCGCTCTGCACGAACAAGACCGCGGCCGAAAAGATGCTCGGGGACCTGATCCGCAAGGCAGAGTTGGCAGACCGGGGTATCGCCGACCCGTTCGAGGCTCATCACAAGCGACCGCTCGCTGAGCATCTTGCGGACTGGGCGGCGGCCCTATCGGCCGATGGGTCCACCAACAAATACGTCAAGCTGACCGTGGCCTGTGCGCGCCGGATCATCGACGGATGCGGCTTCGTCTTCATGGCCGACCTGTCCAGCTCGCGAGTGCAACACTACGTTGCCCGCCTGCGTGAGTGTCGCGGCGCCGTGCCACCGCTCGAATCGGCCAGAGAAAAGTAAACCAAGAAGGAACTGGCCGCAGTGCTGGGAGTCAAGCCGTCCGCCGTGCCCTCGCTGGTGCGCCGGCATCGTCTGGAAGCCACCGACAACGGCAAGGCTCGGCGTTATCCCCGGACGACGATGGAAGCGCTTCACTCCCTCCGGCGCGGGGGCGTAGCATCAAGACCAGCAACCTGTACCGCGACGCGCTGAAGGGATTCGCCGGCTGGCTGGTACAGGATCGACGCACGGACAACAACCCGCTGTCCCACTTGTCCGGCGGAAATGTGAAGCTGGATCGGCGGCACGATCGCCGCGCCCTGGCTCTGACCGAACTGCGGGCCGTTCTCGACGCGGCGGCACGAAGTGACGTGACGTTCCGTGGCATGGCCGGTGCCGACCGGCGCATCTCGTATCTGACCGCCTGCGCAACCGGTTTCCGCGCGGAGGAAATAACCTGCTTGAGACCGGAGTCGTTCGACCTCGACGCCAGACCACCAGTGGCCGTCCTGGGCGCCGCGGAGACGAAAAATCGAAAGGACGCGACGCAACCCCTCCCGCCGGACGTGGCCGCTGTCCTCCGAGCCTACTTGAGGGATCGCCCGTTTCAGGCACCCCTCTGGCCTGGAACATGGTGGAAGAAGGGTGCCGAAATGTTGCGGATCGACCTTTAGCCCGCCGGAATCGCCTACTCCGTCGAAGGGCCGGACGGCCTGCTGTATGCAGACTTCCACGCCCTACCGCACAGCATCGTCGCCCTGCTGGAGAAGAGCGGAGCGACGCTCAAAGAGGCGATGCAGTTCGCTCGGCACAGCGACCCGAAGCTGACGATGGCGGTCGACGGTCGGGCACAGTTGCACGACCTGAGGCTGAGCCGTGGAACGCCTGCCCGATTTGCTGACCGGGCCTGTCCCGCAGATAGTCGCCGCGACCGGCACCGATGACGCCTCGGCCGGACGTGGCGAGGCCGCTTGCCTGGGCGGAACGGTTCCTTACACGCTGCTTACACAGACTGGCGATAGCGCCAGAGGACCGGTGAGGGCGATCACGCGCCGCGACGCGGAAGAAGGAGATGACGCGGAGAGAGCGCAGCCTCCTGAAGTTACAAGGGGTTGAGGACGGCCGCGGACCTGTGAGGACAGATGGGGAAAGCTCCCCGAGTAGGACTCGAACCTACAACAAACCGGTTAACAGCCGGTTGCTCTACCATTGAGCTATCGGGGAATAAGTAATTGACCTACATTAACTTGCGGCGATCCCTGGAATACTCCGCTCTGCACATCGCACTTGTTACAACGCCTTGAACACCACGAAGTAGTAACTGGAGACTACCTACTACGCTCGTCAGCTGAGAATACACTGACAAGAGGTTCAGGAGTTTCAACATGCTCGACAGCAATTCTACCTCGTCCTCCCATCCAGGCAAGCCCTGTCCGTCCCGAAAATGCCGAACTGGCGGTTAGGCGTGCGGGATCTGAGGTTTCCATAGTCGGGCGCAAGAACCGAGAATGGGTTTTCCATCAATGCCGATGGTCAATAGGGAGTAAAGCGCTCCCCAAAAAGCAATCGAGCAACCACCGGTTTTTTTCAGCGCTGAACAGCGGTCGGACGCTTCGACGGTAGATGAGAGCTGAACGGACCCACCGCCAACACACAGCCAGTACGACGAGCGAGAATGGTGTAAACCGCCTCTGCTCGCTGCCAAACCCTCACGCCAACGCCACCTCGTCCTCGCCATGGTTGCCGAACGCTTGCTGTTCCCGTCTCCAAGCCGGCTACCGCACGCCATTGGCACAGCACCGCCTTGCCCGACGCACTCGGGAGCGCCGATGCCTCATCCACGAGTTGTATCAAGCCCTCGACTGGCTTGTCGCTCGACGAACGCTCATCGAGAACAATCTGGCCACACGCCACCGCGCCGAGGGTGCCCTCGTTGTCGAGCCGGCCGCCGCTTCGGAGTCGGCCTGAGAGAAGAAAAAGACGCGGCGGAACGCGGACGGGATGGCGGCACACAGTTTTTGGACGCTGCTGGCTGAGTTAGGCACATGCTGCCGTAACCCTGCACGGTGACTGCGGGCAGCGGGGCGAGCTTTACGCAACTTGCCGACCCCAATTCACTGCAAGTGGAAGCGCTGCGCCTGGCGGGCGGTAGCCAGAACGTGGAAGCGCACAATTGACATAAATGCTATCTGTATAGTGCGTTACTCTGCAATCACGATACCAAACTTCGAGACTGTCTCACGCTGCCTTCCCGGCTGTGGACAGTTTGCTCCGTAGTTGTTCAGGTGTTAATTTGAGCACGTCCCACCAGCTTAAGCCCTCCGGCCACTGGACTCCCAGTCGCTGGTAGGGCGTGGTCTTGCGGCGGCGACCGCTCTCGAACGTATGGCAGTTCCAGTACAGCCGCTTGAGATCCAACAGACCTTGCGTCATTCGGCGGTGGCCGGCTTGCTGCATGCGCAGCACGCTCTTGACACATTCCACCAAGCTGCTGGCCCGATACGCACGACGCAGAATGTCGCGTATCGCCGTGACGGCTTGTTGGCCCTCCGCGCCTGCTTTGGTGAGCACTACCGCACACAGCAACAGGATGCCGCGCCGTGCCGCTGCCGGCTGGCTCTCGCCGTGCAGGGCTTCTGGTCGGCGGCGTAAGCCTTCCTGACGCACGGCCGCTTGCTTGACTTGCCTCCGGCAGCGGCAGGGCCGCGATCTGCTGTTGCACACGGTCCAGATATTACCTCGGCGCCAAAGATACTCACTCAGGATGGCTCAAATGCCAGCGGCGTACTGGACGCAGGGATGTTGGAAGTAGTTCCGGACATGCTCCGGTAAATGCAACAAGCCTGTGCATGAAGGCTTGGATATGAGAACGCAGGTCTTCCTGGTTGTCCGGTAGGCCGGTCTTGTTCACGCCGCCCTTGAGGTCATTGTTCAGGTACTCGTCGGGATTCCGCTCCGGGGCGTAGCGGGGCAAGTAAAACAGCTCGATCCGGTCGCGATGCTCCGCCACCCACTCGTCCACCGCCTCGGCATCGTGGGCCTTGAGGCGATCCACGATCAGGAAGATCTTCTGGCCCGCCCCCGCCACCAACTTGCCCAGGAAGACGATGAACAGCGCCGCTGTCATCGTGCTGGTATAGGTCATGAAGCGAACCGCCCCCTCGTTGCTGATCGCCGAGATCTGGTTGCACCGAATGTGGCTGTCGGGCACTTCCATCGTCGCCGGCTCTCCCTCGCGGGCGTAGCCGTAGCCGGGGTGCTTGTCCGCCTGGCGAGCCGGTCTCGTCGCACCAGAAGATCTTCGCCCCTTCCTCCGCGGCCCGCTTTTCGATGGCCGGGTAGGTTTCCTCCAGCCACTGGCGGACTTCTTCGGGGTCTTGGTTCCTGGAGTGGCGACTGGGCTTCTTGGCCGTGTAGCCCCAGCGTTTGAGGTACTCGCCCACGGTCCGCACCGCCAGGTCGATGCCGAACTCCTTGTGGATCAAGTCGCGCACCGCACGCCGCGACCACAGGGGCGAAGCGATGCCCAGGTCTTCGGGGCTGTTCTCGTCGAGCAGTTGTTGGATGTGGCCGGCCTTGCGGGTCGGAAAGGAGCCGACCCGAGCCGAGGGGGCGTCCGGTTCGCTCGTGGGGCAGCGCGTCCAGCCCTGCGGCGCTGTAGGCCGACCACCAGCGGCAGACGGTCTCGCGTGAAACGCCGAGCAGGTCGCCGATGTCGGCCTCGGTGAAGCCCAGTTCGCGGCCGCGTAAGGCGCGAAGGCGTAGCGCTTCCAGGATGTCGTCGGACAACTGGCGGGCGTCGGGCAAGGAGATTGTCATGATAACAACCTCCATCGGCGATGTGAAATGCTACGATGGAATTAGTGAGCAACTTGGATGCCGAGGTAATAGTTCAGCATCTCCGGCTTCTGTAGTTGCCGTTTGGTCTTGGCGAAAGCGCTGTCGGGCAACGGCGGCAACGTCTCGGCCAGCACCGCTGCCGCTCGCGCCGGGTGTTGAGCTCCCCCGTCGGTGTGAACAACTGCAAGGCCCCCTTGGTCGTTTGCCACAGCCGTTCCTGCTCTTGCCAGTGGTCCATCGCCTTCTCCGCTTTCCGCCAGGCGTATTTGGCGTGCTGCGTCGGACCGGACTGATTCTGCCCCTGACGGCTGCACGCCGCCAACGCTTTGTCCGCCGCTTCCGCCGCAGCAAAGGCCTGGCGTGCTTGCCCCATATTCCGCACCCCTGTCGTCGGGGCTCCACTCGCGCGAGGGATGTTTTTTTCTCGCTCTCGATTCTACGCACCACGACCGCTGTCCGACAACGTGGTGGCTTTTTTTTTCGATCGGCTTGACGCCTCCCGCATAATGCTGGTGCAACTCCGACGACGCTGCCGAGATTCCCGCACGTCTTCTTCGGAGTCGCCATGACCTTCCTTTGGCATGGACCAGCCCGCGCTGAGGAGATCGTCAATCTCGGCCCTCTCGCCCTGATTCATCCTCTCCTCGACCGGCTCGGCGTCGCGGCCGTCATCGATCAGCACCTGCCGCCTGATCCCCAACTCGAATTCTCGCACGGCCGCGTCCTCTCCCTGCTCCTCGCCGCGCGGCTCAGCCGCCCCACCGCGCTGGTGAACGTCGCCGAATGGGCCGAGCAAGCCGGCGCCGACCTCCTCTGGAACATCTCCCCCGACAAGCTCAACGACGACCGCCTCGGCCGCGCCCTCGAGGCCTTCTTCGACCAGCGCCACTCCATCATGGCCGGCGTCACCCTCAACGCCCTCGCACTCGCCGAACTCACCCTGCAACGCCTCCACTTCGACACCACCCATCTCATCTTCTACGGTGCCTACGCCGCGTCCCAACCCCGGCCCGTCTCGTCCACCGCCGCGTTGTGCCGCGGCGACGACCACCTGGCACCGGCCCACATCACGCACGGCTACCTCAACGCTGCCAAGATGATCCAGGCCGGTGTCACCTCCATCGTCGACGAATGTCGGTGCCGTTCCGGTAATGTGCCACTGTCTGGACGGTAATCGCAACGGCCATACCGCCATCCGCGAGCAGTGCGATCTGCTTCAGGAGTACCTGCCCTTGCCGCCGGATCTGCTGCTCGTGTCCGATCGCGGCACCGTCTCGCTCGAACACATCGCCCGTCTGCATCGTCATGGCCGGCACATGCTCTGCGCCGTGCCGTGGAACGATTACCGCCACCTGTACGACGCCAACGCCGACCGACTGCACTGGCAGCGAAGCGCAGCTTTCTGTCGCAGGAGCAGCAGCGTCGCCGCGTCACCGGCTCGACGCTGCCGCGTGAGCATTACGACCTGGCGGTGTGGTCGCATAGCCTGGCCGATCCGACCACGGGAGAAGCGATCCCATGTCGTGTCCTCTTCGTACGCAGTACCGCGGCCATCACGGAGGAACGTGCAGCGACGGCAGCAGAACATCGCCACGATTCGCAGCGGCTTGGAAGCGTTGGCCGCGAAGCTGGAACGCGGCCATCCCTGCACCACGGCCGCGAGCATCCAGCGGCAGATCGCGCGGCTGCTGGGACGCCGCGGGGCGGCGGCATTGTTCCGCTGGGAACTGCTGCCGTTGACCGCGGACGAGGTGCAACAACTACCGCCGCCGCGCAAGGGCTTCCGACGGCCGACACACCGGCTGGTGTACACGTTCGACGAAGCCGCCGCCACGGCGGCGATGCGTTACGACGGACTGTCGATCTTGCTGACGACGGCCGCCGCTGCTCCAGAGCGGCGACGAGTTGTTGACGACCTACAAGGAGCAATGCTATGTGGAATTGACGCACCATCAGTGGAAGACGCCGCTGTTGGTGCGGCCGGTGTTTCTGAAATCGCCGCAGCGTGTGGAGGCGTTGGTGTGCCTGCTGGGGATGGCGTTGCAGGCGTATCAGATGCTGGAGCGCCTGTACCGGCAGAGCGTGCCGGCGGACGCACCGGCGGCGTTACGACGGACGACGACGCAGACGTTGCTGCGGCGTTTCCAAACGTGCGGCGTCGTGGTGGAACGGACCGTGCTGGGCGCGTGGCCATGCAACGCGTCCGACGAGCCAGCAAACAGCGATTTTGCGGCAACTGGGATTTCCGAGCGTGGCGGAAACCCTTAGCCTAACATTGCCCCCGGTGCCGACGGGGTGAGAAAAAAAGTCCCGGCGGTTCCCAAGGCAGCCCCAGACACCGGGGTACGGAATATGGGACAAGCGAAGGTAACTACTTCTCAGACCTTCGCTTGCCCCATATTCCGCACCCTTGTTTTCACGGCTCCATGCTGCCACCCTTGGGGTGCTTTTTTTATCTTACGCGCCTGGTCAATGCCCCGTAGCCCTTGTCTCGGTTGCCTACAATGGCGCTGCGTGAAACCGCGGAAGTGGTGCGCGCAAGGCCGAGGGCCTTGGATGAGCCTCGGCGACAGGGTTGCGGAATATGGGGCTTGCGTCTCGGCCTTGCGCAAGCCCACGCCGCCGCCCCATAAGGCGTGGAAATGATCCCCTTGATCCACTACCGACTCCTGCCCCCGTTCCTGCCGCTGGGCGTTCACCAAGGCCACGCCCTTTTCCAGACCGGTCCCGCCATCCCGTGTCACCTGCTCGAGTTGCGGCGGGTGCAATCGCTCCATTCCCTGAAAAACTTTGAGAAAATGGGCAATCTACATCAAAAAACCTCTACACTTGGCAGAAACACTGGCAAAAACCGGCGTGCTTTCACTCTCTTTGGCACGCGATTTCCGCATTCTTGCCGTGGTGGACAGCGGCTTTTATGTGCCATCTTCGGGATTGGGCACCGAAATATGCCAGTATTTCGTTCACCTGCCTGGAGATTGAACACCGAAAAACGCCGCATTTTCCTGGCGGATTGCAAGCGATTCACCAGGAAAGGATGTAAGTCATCGTGGTTTTCCGCGAAAAGTCGTTTCTTTCCCCGATATTTCCAGGGAATGGAGCGACGGCACCCGTTGCGGCAGCGCCGCGAACTCCCGTTCCCAGGGTGCAATCGCTCCATTCCCTGAATAAACCGGAGGATTCGCAGATTCTGTCGTTGTCGGCCCATCCACTGGGTGCTTGCTTCGTGACAAGAGGGTCCTATCCTGGGCAGTGGTTCGCCAAAACCCCTGACCCAGGAAAGGAGTCCTCATGCCTCAATCTACCGTCCCGACCGCGTCCACGGCAATGGCCCCCGCCGACGATTTCCAGGACTTTCTCGCCAGGATGCTGCCGCCGCTCCTGGCACTGTTCGCCCTCCAGCAGGCTTTTCGCCAGCAACCACCCACCCCAGAGCTTACCCACGCCTTGGAAACGGCATCGCGACGGCGTTGCGGGAGGCCGGCCGTGTCCTCGTCGAGCACGAGTACAATCGCATCGAACCGGCCTGTCGCGACGACTGCCCCTTGCGGCTGCGTTTCGCGGGCGCGGAGTATCGGCGTCGGCCCAAGAGCCCCAATGCACATCGGTACGTTGTTCGGCGAAATCGAACTGCGCCGGTATTTGTACGAAGCCGTCGAAGCCGGCGAACCGGCACTCTTTCCGCTGGAGAACCACTTGGGCATCGAGGCCGGGCCTGGCGACCCCGGCCCTGGCGGAGCGTGTGGGCTTGTGGTCGGTGGAGCACGAGCAGGAGCAAGTCCGCAAGCTGCTGCTGAGCACGCACAACGTGTCCTGGTCGGTGACGAGTGTACGCAAGGTGACGACGGCGTTGCGTGATGGCTTGGCCTCGTTCCGCGAGCAAGCGCAGGTAGCTCGGGTGCTGGAACTGCTCAGCAAAGCCTTTGCTTCCAAAGGCAAGCATCGGCCGGTGCTGGCGGCGGGACGCGATGGCATCCACGTACCGATTCGCCAGGAGGGCTACCACGAGGGCAGCCACGGCCACGCTGTCGGTGCATGATCGGAAGGGCAAGCGTCTGGGCACAGTCTACCTGGGGCAAATGCCCGAAGCGGGCCAGGGAACGCTGTCGGCGCAACTGACGTCGCTGCTGGACAAGGTGCTGACGGCAGTGGCACGCCCAGGGCCGGCCGGCGCCGCGTCTGGCGTACGTCACCGACGGCGGCACTCACCCGAAGGAGTATTATCGGCAGGTGCTGCGTCGCCTGGACGATCCGTGGCATCCGGGACAGCACTTGACGTGGCAATGGGTCGTGGATTTCTGGCACGCCTGCGGCTACGTGAACAAGCTGGCGACGGCTTTGTTTGGTGAAGGGGGAGGAGGCCGCGTCGCTGGTTTGCCAAATGGCGGCGTTGGCTGCGTGACCGGCAGCACGGCGTGAGCCACGTGGTGCGGTCGGCCATGGGGCACTACAACCAACGGTCGCCAACTCCGCAAGGGGCCGATGGCGGACTACTGGAAAGCCTACCGCTACTCTGCGCAAGCACGCGGTGTGGATGAAGTACGCGGAGTATCGGCGTCAGGGTATGCCGATCGGCAGCGGCGTGACGGAGGCGGCCTGCAAGACGGTGTTCACGGAGCGTCTGAAGCGTTCGGGGATGACGTGGAGTCATGAGGGTGGTCAGGTAATCCTGGACCTGCGGGTGCTGGTGCTAAGCAGCGGTGTGGCACGGCAGCCCACGAGTGCCTACCTGCGTACCAAGCCTCAGCCGACAGTGTCCAAACCGGCGAGTCAACGGGTTTGCAGCGGCCATAAACTCAAAAAGGCTGCGATAATCTCAGGGAAGGGAGCGACGGCACCCCGTTCCCAAGCGGTGCCGCTGACCGTAGCGCTCAGCCGACCACTGAGCCAGCACAGGCTCTCCGGTTCCACCACCATCAACACCGGAGCTTTGACGTAAATCTCATCCGCCGCCACTTCGCGCACGCGGCCGCGCTACCGCATCCAGGACGGCCAGCAACGGCCCGGCCGTCTCCCCCGCCTCCTGGGTGCGCGGCCCAACGTCGCCACGCTCAGCACCTTGTCCGCAAGCAAGACTTTTAGCAGGGTTCGGCAAGGCGCAAGGTTACTCCGCGCACCTGGCCGACAATGGCAAATTCTGCCTGCTTGTCCTCGTCGATGATCACCGCGCGGCTGAGTCGCCGTTCCAACTCAGCGTTCTGCTGTTGCAACTGCTGCACGTCTGCGCGGAGTTGTTCGAGTTCGCCGGGCTGGTGGGTGAGGACATCCTGCACCCGAGCCGCTTCGCGATAGACCCACTGGCGGCAGACGCCGCGTTGCTGGGCATAGCGGCTGACGTCGCCGTAACGGCCATGACCAACGACATAGGCACTGGCAATCTGTTGCTGCGCGGCTACCATGCCCATGGGTGAACTCCTGCAGGATGCGTCGGCTTGATCTCCAACGCTATTGCAGCTGTTCACCCCTCAATTGTCCACTAGCTAACCCTCAAAAACCCGTACTGTTGAGACAGAGTCCCAAACTTCGGGCTAAAAGTGGAAGTTCACCCCAACCGTGAGATTCTGCATCCAGAAGGCATCCTCGACAAAGTTGAAGATTGGTCTGGACGGAAAGCCGGTCGCGGTCGTGCCATTCGCCAAGGAAGTCGTGCCGAACTGTTGATCCGACGGGATCTGGGTTCTTGTCAGCGTCGTGTCGATCTGATCGCCGGGCCGCACTACCTGGCTCCAGTAGAGGACCGAATAGCCCGCCGTCAGCTGCATCCACGGTGTGACCGTGACCCCGATATTCAGACCGAATTCAGGAACGAACAAGAAGGTCGTCTTCGTGTGGTTCCCGATGTTGGTCGGCAGGGCCAGGACCCCACCCTCGGTAACCTGGTTCCCGCCGGGAGAAACCAGTGTCGTCGAGCCGTTAATGTTAACGGTTTGATCGTTCACACCCATCGCAACCTTTCCGAAGGCACTGACGGAGAACCAATCCTGGTTCCAGCCAACGCGTGTACCCAGCTGCAGGCCATAGTAGTCATTCACCGTCGAGAAACTGTCCTGGTCCGACAGCGATTGCGGAGGCAGGACGAACTGCCCCAAACCATTGTTCGGGCTGCCGTTGAACGACAGTCCCGTGGTGTCGTTAAGCGGTGTGATGTTGTCCGAAATCGTTAGACTCTCCGCCAGATGCAGGTAGCGGAACCCGAACAAGCCATCGACATGAAGCCGTTCCATGGGTTGAAAATGCCAGCGGGCGTTTAATTCACCTCCGTATAGCTGGCTCACGGCATCGACGGTGGAACCGCCGGCGAATCCGAATACGGGATTCGAGTCCTGTTCGGCACCCTGTGTCCCCGCGATGACGTCGAAAAACGGCCGAGCAATGATCGGGTTCCCGAGGGAGTCCGACATCTTGCTAAAATGCAGGGAGTTCTGCATCGAATACTGGCCGGCCGCCTCCAGCGAGTAGCGATTGCTGTCGTCCAGGAAGAAGCCGGTCTCTAACCGAGACTCCCGAGAACATACCGAAATTAAAGTTCTCGCCGCCGACTACCACGGTCGTGCCGGGCTGGCCGAGGATCCCACCCAGCGTTCCAGGAGTACCGTTGTTCGTGTCTCCCTGCGAGCCTATCGTGACCAACGGCGGTACTTTCTCCGGCCGGAAGTACGACATCATGTAGTCGGTGCATACCCAAAACCGCTCCTTACCAGGCATCCAACCGGGTTGCTGACCCGCTGGATCACTAAGGGGACCCGCTTCACCAGGTGATTCTTCAACGATCGCCGGACTCGGCACAGGGTCAACGGTTGTGTTTCCCATTCCCATTCCAGTATCCTGCACCGTCGCTGTTCCACTCGGCTGCTCCGACATGTTCATCGGAGCGGAGGGAGAGTTGTACGATCGAGGAACACTGGTGGGGTAGTAGTAGTTCTGGTTACCGCCCGCGTAGTTCGGGTAGGCGTAGCCATTGGGGTAGCCGGGGTATCCCTGCGAATAAGGCGCATACCCCATTTGTTGCCCGTACTGGGAATAGCCGTAATATCCAGAGGGTCCGGCGGCCGTGGGGTAGCCCCGCCATACCCGGTGTAGCCGTAACCCGGCGCCATCTGGGCAGAGGCGAGACCGGCGCCGCACAGGATCGCCAGAGCACAGAGCAGAGGAGTTCGCATAGCGCACCTGGAGAAAGTAAGTGGCGGAAGACCTTGCCAACTTTTTCGGCTACGCGCAGGGGTCTGTCCGCTCTCCGCATGGAGTTGTGCATCCGTGCCTGCTGCGTCCAGATGTCTTTATCGGTTACGCCGAGGGAAACAGTTAACCCGGACTCAGGAGATTGGTCAGACTGATTTGAAATGCCGAGTTTACTCAACCAGCCCGCGTCCTCGGCAGGAAATGACCCCTGCCGGGGACGCGGGCTGGTTGTTTGTTGCCTCTACCGCTCTCACCCCACGCCACGACCGCCGGCCGCCGCGTTGATCGTCAGCGTTAGCATCGGACCGCCCGGGACGCTGATCTCGATCATGTAGGTCCCCACCTTCGACAGCTTCAGGCCCTTGAACGTCGCCACGCCGTTCACGAACGTCACCGTCAGCGTGCCCGACACAATCGCGCCCGCCGGCATGCTCAGCACCGTGATCGTCGCCGTGCCGCTGAAGCTCGACACCGTCTGGCCCGCTGAGTTCTGCGCCGATACCGACAGGTTGAACGTCGCGCCCGCCGACACCGTGCTGTTGTTCGCCAGCGACGAGCCTAACTGCACCACCACCGGCGTCACCGTCTGCGTCAACACCGCCGATGTGCTCCCCGCAAACTTCCCGCTCGACGCCGCGTCCGGCACGTACTGGGCCGTGATGTTGTGTGTCGCAATCGCCAGACTCGACGTCGTGAACGTCGCCACGCCGCCGCTCAGCGTCACCGCGCCGCTCAACGCCGTCGTGCCGTCGAAGAACTGCACCGTGCCCGTCGGCGTGCCGCCCGCTTGCGGGGCCACCGTCGCCGTGAACGTTACCGATTGGTTGATCACCGACGTCGGCGACGACGACGTCACCGTCGTCGTCGTCCCGGCCGTGCCCACCGTCACATGTACCGGCGTCGCCGCCACGCTCGGCACGAAACTACCGCTGCCGTCGTACTGCGCACTGACCGTGTGGCTGCCCACACTCAGGGTGCTCAGGCTCAGCGTCGCCTGGTGCGTCGTCGTGTTCAGCGTCGCCGTCGCCGTTTGCAGCGTCCCGTCCACGATCAACTGCACATTGCCGCTCGGGGCGCCGCTCGCGCCCGTCACCGTGATCGTGAACGTCAGCGTCTGGTCGAACACCCCGCTGGTCGGGCCGCTGACCGTCGTCGTCGTCGCCACGCCGCTCTGCACCACCTGCGTCACCGTGTTCAACGTGCTCGCCGTGAAGTTGCTCGTCGCGCCGAACACCGCCACCGCCGTGTGCGAACCCGCCGTCAACGCGCTGGTCGTGAATGTCGCCACGCCCGAGGCGTTCACCACCCCGGTCCCGGCCGCCGTGCCCGAGCCGTCCAGGAAGAAGCTGACCGTGCCGCCCGCCGTGCTCGCTCCCGTCGCCGCGGTCACCGTCGCCGTGAACGTCACCGGACTGCCCGCCGCCGACGGACTCGGGAAGCCGCTCAGCACGGTGCTCGTGCCGGCCTTGACCACCGTGTACGGCGTCGCACTCGAAGTGCTGCCCGCAAAGCTCGCCGTCGTGCCGTACACCGCCGTGAAGCTGTGCGCACCCACCGCCAATTGCGTCGCCGTCGTCGCCAGCGTCGCCACGCCGCCGCTCAGCGTCCCGCTGCCCAGCGTCGTCGCCCCGTCCATGAAGGTCACGTTGCCCGTCGGCGTCCCGCCGCTGGTGGAGGACACCGTCGCCGTCAGCGTCACCGACTGACCGAACAACGACGGACTGGCCGGAGCCACACCGAGCGTCGTCCCGGTCGCCGCCGCACTCACCGTGTAGTTCGTCAGCGTCCCGGTGCTGCCGCCGAAGCTGCTCGTGCCGCCGTAGGTCGCCGTGATCGTCTGGTTCATCCCCACCGGCAACGCCATCGTGGGCAGCACCGCCGTGCCGTTCATCAGGTTGGCCGTCCCCAGCATCAACGTCCCATCCGTGAACGTCACCACGCCGCCCGTCGGCACGCCGCCGTTCGTTGTCGTGTCGCTCACCATCGCCGTCAGGTTCACCGTCGTGCCGAACACGTCCGGGCTGCCCGGAGCCGCGCTCACCGCGGTGGTCGTGTTCGCCTGGCTCACCGTCGCCGTGGCCGACGGCGACGTGCTCGTCGCAAAGTTCGTGTCGCCGCTGTACACCGCCGTCAAGCTGTTGCTGCCTACCGGCAGCGTCATCGTGCTGAACGTCGCCACGCCGCCGCTCATCACCGTACCCGTGCCCAGCGTCGTCGTCCCGTCCAGGAACGTCACCGTACCGCTCGGCACCGCCACCCCCGCCGACACCATCGTGCTCACCGTCGCCGTCAGCGTCACGTTCTGACCCGCCACCGACGCCGCCGGACTCACGTTCAGCACCGTGCTGGTGCTGCCCATGCCCACGACGAAGTTGAACGGCGGCGAACTCGTGGACATCACGAACGTCGTGCTGCCGCTGTACTGCGCCGTGATCGTGTGCGTCCCCGCGGTCAACGCGGTCGTCGTCAACGTCGCCGTGTCGTTGCCGACGATGCCGCTCAGGGTGACGGCGCCGCCGAGGGGCGTCGTGCCGTCGAAGAACTGCACCGTCCCCATCGGCGTTCCCGCGCCCGGAGGCGTCGCCGTCACCGTCGCCGTGAACGTCACCGGACTGCCCAGCGTCGTGGACGGCACCGACTCCGTCAAGGCTGTCGTGCTCGGGCTCAGCACTGTCTCCGTCAGACTGGCCGTGTGCGGCAGGAAGTTGGCACTGCCCGTGTACTCCGCCGTGATCGTCAGCGTTCCACGCGGCAGGGTCGTCGTGCTCAACGTCGCCACCCCGTTCACCAGGGCCACCGTCGCCAGCGGCGTTCCCGTGCCCACCACGCCGTCGATGAACGTCACACTCCCCGTCGGTGTCGTGTTGGTCGTCACCGCCAAAACCGTCGCCGTGAACGTCACCGACTGGCCCAGGCCGATCGACGGCGCCGACGACGTGATGCCAATGGTGGTGCTGTCCAGGTTCACGGTCTGGCTCAGCACGGCCGACGTGCTGGTCAGGAAATGCTGGTCGCCGCTGTACTGGGCCGTGATGCTGTGCGAACCCGCCGCCAGCGGCGTCTGCGTCGGGAAGCTGGCCGTCCCGTTGAGCAACGCCACCGTCCCCAATAACTGCGTCCCGTTCAGGAACGTCACGCTCCCGGTCGGCGTCCCCGAACCGGACCCGCTCGGCGTCACCGTGGCCGTGAACGTCACCGCTTGACCGAAGATCGACGGCATCAGCGACGACTGCAACTGCGTGGTCGTCCCCGACGGGGTCACCGTGAAGCTCGTCGCCGGCGAGTTGCTGCCCAGGAAGTTGCCGTCCAACGTGTCGCTGTAACTGGCCGTGAAACTGTGCGAGCCGATCGTCAGCGGCACCTGCGTCGTGAACGGCGCCTGGCCGTTGCTGTTCAGCAGCGTACCGCCCGGGTTCAGCACCGTCGCGCCGTCCTTGAACAGCACCAGGCCGTCCGGTGTCCCCGCCCGGCGCGGCGGCCGTCACCGTCGCCGTCAGCGTCACCGACTGACCGAACACCGCCGTCGTCGGCGCTACCGCCAGGGCCGTCGCCGTGTTGTCCGGGTTCACCGTCTCGTTGAAAGCGGGCGAAGTGCTGACCGCAAAGTTCGCGTCGCCGTTGTACTCGGCGAAGATCGTCTGGCTGCCCACGGCCAGATTGGTAAGCGCCGGGCTGATGACGGCCGTCCCGTTCACCAGCGACGCGGTGCCCAGGATGTCGTTGTTGACGATCGGGCCGCTGAAGAACGTCACGCTGCCCGTCGGCGAGCCGATGCCGGGCGCCAGCGCCGTTACCGTCGCCGACAACGTCACCGGCTGACCGAACACCGCCGTGTTCGTCGAGGCCTGCACCACCGTGCTGCTGTTGTCCTGGGACACCGTCAAGTACGCCGTGCCGGCTGCCGTCGTGCTGCTCGAACCGTAGTTGCTGTTGCCGTTGTACGTGGCGCTGATGCTGTGCGGTTGCGCGCTTGCCGCCAGCGTGTTGATCGACAACGTCGTCTGGCCGAAGCCGTTGAGGCTCTGCACCACCGTCTGCGCCCCGCTATCGATCACGAACGTCACCGTCCCCGTCGGCGTCGGCGAACCGGCCGCCACCGGGCTGACCGTCGCCGTGAAACTCGCCGTCTGGCCGAAGAACGTCGCCCGCGTCAGCGGCGTCAGCGACACGCTCGCCTGGGCTCCGGCCACCGTGAACGGCAGCGTGTTCTGGTTGGCCCGGTAGTTGGTGTCGCCCGAATAGACCGCGATGATGTTGTGGTTGCCCACCGCCAGCGTGCTCAGTGCCGGCAGCGTCGCCACCGCCGTGTTCACGCTCTGGAACACCAGCGTGGCCGTCCCCAGCAGATGCGTCGGCGTCACCGACCCGTCGTAGAACTTCACCGTGCCCGTCGGCGTGCCGGTCGAACCGGCCGACGCCGTCTGCACCGTCGCCGCGAAGGTCACCGGCGTGTTCAGCGTCGCCGACGTCGGCGTGGCCGTGGGCGTGACCACCACCGTGTCTTGCTGGACGTTCAGGTTGAAGTTGCCGGTGGTGCTGCCCGGTCCGAAGAAGTTGTCCGTCGTATCGACGTAGGACACTGCCACCGTGTGCGGCCCGGCCGCCAGGTTGTTCAGCGTGAGCGACGCCTGGCCGTTGCTGACCGTCACGCCGGCGAACGTCTGCTGCTGCGCCGTACCCGGGTCGATCACGAACGTGGCCAGGCCCGACGGGAACACCGCGCCCGGCGTGGACGGCGTCACCCGCGGGTTGACCGTCGCCGTCAGCGCGATCGGCTGGCCGAACACCGGGCTGGTCGCCGTGGACACCGTCACGGTTGTCGGGTTGACGTTGACCGTCTGGCCGGGGAAGAACAGGCCGCCCAGGGCCGGGTTGAAGCTGTTGTCGCCGGCGTAGTCCACGGCCACCGTGTACACGTCCGGCGGCAGCGTCGCGATGTCCGACGGAATCGAGTACACCGCGTTCGGGTCGAGTTGCGGGTCGAAGGTCGTCTGGCCCGTCGTGGACAGGAACGTCGTCTCGGTGACGGTCAGCCCGGTGGTCTGGCCGGTCAGGGTCCAGGTCACCGGCTCGCCCGCCGGCAGAATGGCCGTGCCCGTTTCCGGCACGACCGTCAACGCGAACGACACGTCCTGGCCGTACACCGACGTCGCCGTCGGACCCGACGACGACACCACGTTCAGCGACAGATCGCTCAACGTCTTGGTCAGCACGACGCTGTTCGGGATGCCCGGGCCTTCGTTGTAGGTGACGTCGTACTTCTGGCCGCTGAAGAAGTAGGCCATCGGGTCGTTCACGTTGGCGACCGCGAAGGTGCCGCTGATCTGGTCGCCGAACGGCACCTGGATGATCGTGAACTGCGTCGGCAGGCTCGTAGCCGAGTTGTTCAGCGGGATGGTCGCGGCGGCCGTGCCCGTCAGGTTGGCGTTGTTCAGGTTCAGGTTGCCGTTGACCGTCAGCAGCGCCGACGGCAGCGGATTGGCCACCGACGGATCGTCGTTGTTGAGCGTCGCGTTGAACGTCGTGGCGCTGTTCCATGTCTCCGTGCCGGCGAGGCCCGTCGTGTTGCTGGTCAGCACGCCCGTGTTGTTGGCCACGTTGACCGGGTTGAAGTCGCCCGGCGACACCACGCCGCCCAATGCCGTGGTCGTGACCTGGCCCACCGTGCCGTAGCCGCCCAGCGTGCCGCCGTTGAGGGTGACGGCGTTGACCACGTCGGTGGCGGTGCCCGGGATGCCGTCGGCCAGCAGCGTGCCGCCCGTCAGGGTCGTGGTGCCGGTGTACGCCTCGTTGTTGTCCAGTTGCAGGACGCCGGTGCCCAGCAGCGTCAGACCGCTGTTGCCGGTGAGCAACGCGCCGATGGCCAGATCGACCGGCTGCGTCCCGGCCGTGACCCTCACCAGGGTCGGCGCTGCCGTCGGGGCCAATAGCACGGTGCCGCTGCCCTCGATCGTCGCCGTGCCGGTGCCGTTGGACATCGCTGTCACATTGCCGGTCAGCGTCAACTGGCTGGCCGCGCCCGTCAGGTTGAGGGCGCCGCCCACCATGTTCAGGGCGCCGGTGGTGAGCACGCTGCTGGTGCCGGGGACGTTGACGACGCCGTCGGTCACGTTCAACGCGGCCAGCGTCTGCACCGGATTGACGGTGTTGGAACCCAGGTCGTAGACGCCGGCGTTGGTGACCGCCACCGTCGCCGTCGCCGCGATGGAGCTGCTTGACAGTTCCTGCACGACGGCGCTGCCGGCGCCCGTGCCGGCGCCGACCGTCAGGTTGCCCGGCACCGCCAGCGCACCGCCCGTGGTGTTGAGCAGCAGCGTGCCGTTGGCGACGTTGGTCAGGCCGGTGTACGTGTTGCTCAGGCTGCCCGTCTCCTGCACCGTGCCCGTGCCGACCTTGCTCAGGCCGAAGCCGCTGCCGTTATCGACGATCGGCCGATTCAGCGTCAGCGTCGTGCTGCCGTCGGCGCCCACCGAGGCGTTGCCCGCCAGGGTGATCAGACCCTGCCAGGTGCTGTTGTTGCTCGCGCCCGTCGGCACGACGTTCTCCAACGAACCGGCGCCGTTGATGCCGGTGCCGAACAGCGTCAGCGGCTCCGACGACACCGTGATGCCGCTCTGCAAGGCCAGCGTGGCGCCGGGGATGGCCACGACGATGCCGGGGGCGCTGGCCGTCAGCGGCGTCGTCACGAACGACTCGGCCAGGCTGCCGCCGAAGGTGACCGTGAAGAGCGTGTCGGTCGGGTCGGCGCTCACCGTCACGCTGCCGGGATTGGTCAGGCCGCCGATCGACGACAGGCCGTTGAGGGCCGCGGCCAGGGCCGCGGCGTCGGTGCTGCCGCTGCCGGTGAGCGTCAGCGTCCCCGTGGTCGCTCCGTTGAAGGTCAGGGTGAACGGCGCCGTGCCGGTCGGGATGGTCAGCGCTGCACCACCGTCGAGTTGACGATGGTCCCGCCGGCGCCGGCGGTCACCAGGGCCGAGGCCGGCGTGATGCCCGGACCGCCGACGATGGTAGCCGTCACCAGCGGTTGGGCCGTACCGACCAGGTTGCCCAGGAAGGTCAGCGTGAACACCGTCCCCGTCTCGGCCACGCTGACCGCGCCGCCCACGCCGCCGCGCCGACAACCCATTCAACGCGTTCTGCACCGCCGGCACGTCCACCGTGGGATTGCCCGTGTAGGTGAGCGTCGCCGTCGTCTGGCCGTCGAAGCTCAGCTTGAACTTGGTGCTATTGGCAACCGCGCCCGTCAAGGACACCGTCTGCACCGTCGCCGTCAGACCGACGCCCGGTGTGGCCACGCTCACCGACGCCGTGCCCGGAGCCGTCACGATCGCCGCGCCCAGGAGCGGCACGTTATCGACCCCGGCCAGGCTGCCGCCGAACGTCACGGTGAACACGGTCCCCGACACGGTCACATTGGTCACCGTGCCGCCGCTGTTCTTGATGGTGGACAGCGCTTCAGCGCCGTCTGGACGGCAGTGGCGTTGGCCGCCGTTCCCGTGAACAGGATCGGGGCCGTCGCCACGCCGTTGAACGACAGCTTGAACTGGGTGGTGCCGGCCGTGGCGCCGGTCAGGCCCACCTGCTGCACCTCGGCGATGCTGGTGCTGCCCAGCGCCCCGGCGTTCTGGATCCGCAAGGCGCCGGCGTTGATGAACGTCGTGCCGGTGTAGCTGTTGGCGCTCGCGAAATCGACCGTGCCGTTGCCGCTCTTGACGAGGTTGGCCGGCGGCGTCGCGCCAGGCTGCCGGTCACGGCGGCCACGCCCGGCAGCGTGGTGACGACGGCGTTCAGCAGCGGCAGGGTCTGCCCGGTCAGCGTGCCCAGGAAGTTGACCGTGTAGGTGGTGTCGGCTGCGTTGGCCGTGACCGACACGAAACCGCCGCCGCTGCTGATGGTCGGCAGGCCGTTGAGGGCGGCCAGGACGGCGGCCGCGTCGGCGGCGGCCATGCCGCTGTAGGGAATGGCGGCCGTGGTGGCGCCGTTGAAGGTCAGCGTGAAAGTAGTCGTGCTGGCCACCGCCCCGGTCAGGGTGATGAACTGCTGCAACACCGGGTCCTGCACGTTGCCGGTGACGGTCAGCAGCGTGCCCGTGTCGGCCCCACGGAGTCGTTTTGGCCGGTGCCGAGGATGATGGGGCCGGCCCAGACGTTGCTGCTGCCGGCGACGTTCTCCAAGGGCCGGCGCTGTTGCTGCCCGTGCCGTTGAGGATCAGCGTCTCGCCGCTGACGTTCAGTGCCGTGACGCTGCCGTCCAGTTGCAGGGCGGCGCCGGCCAAAACGACGGTGCCGTTGGTGGGCACACCGCCCGCCGTACCCAGTGCCCCGGACTGCTGGATGCGCAGGATGCCGCTGGACACGGTGGTCACGCCGCCGTAGGTGTTGTTGCCGCCGCTGGGGTTGAGGATCAGCAGATCGGGCCCGACCTTGTTCAGCCCGGCGGTGGTGCCGGCCGCCTGGCTGATGACGCCGTTGATGGTCAGGCTGTCGCCGCTATTGGGGCTGGGGCTTTCCGTGTCGGTGCCGATGCCGAGGGCCACGGTGGTGGAGGGCGTGGTGCTCGGCGAGAAGTTGGCGTCCTGGGCCAGGGTGACGTTGCCGTTGATCGTGTTGGAGCCGGCGACGTTTTGCAGGGCGCCGCTGTTCTGAATGCCGGTGCCGGTCAGGCGGAAGTTCTCGTTGATCGGCACGTTGATGCTGCCGGTGGCGACGGTCGCCGTCGCTGTGCCGGCCGTGACGTTGGCGGTCAGCGGCAGAGTGCTGCCGACCAGGTTGGCGCCGAAGGTGACGGTGAAGGCGTTGTCGGCCCCGTTAGCCAGGACCGACACCAACCCGCCGACCAGGCCGCCGATGGTGGCGAGGCTGTTGAGGGCGCTGGCGATGGCTGCCTGATCGGTGGCGGCGACGCCGGTGTAGGTGATCGGCGTGGTGGTCGCGCCGTCGAAGGTCAGCGTGAAGGTGGTGCTGGCGGCGACCGCGTTGGTCAGCGTGAGGACTTGTTGCGTGGCTTCCAGTTGCAGCAGCGCGCCGTCGAGGACGGTGGTGGTGTTGCCGGCAGCGCCGAGGGCGCCGGAACTCTGGACGTTGAGGATACCCTGGGCGACGAGGGTGCCGCTGGGGTAGGTGGTGCCGGGCGGGTTGCCGGGATCGTCGATCAGGACGAAGGAGCCGGCGCCGCCGTAGGAGTTGTTATCGGCGAGGTTGAGGGTGCCGGTAAGTTCCTTGACCAGGCTGAAGCCCGCGCCGGTGATGGTGCCGTTGCCGAGCGCGTCGCCGATGGTGAGCGTGCTGCCGGTATCGACGCCGATGGTGGAGTTGGAGGCGAGGGTAATGGTGCCGTTGTAGTCGTTGGTATTGCTGATGCTGCGCGGGCGCCGGTGTTATGGCCGTCGAAGGGAATGCCGTCGCCGTTGAGGGTGATCGGTTCCTTGTTAAGGAGGCTGGTTTCGAGTTCGAGGGCAGCGCCGCTGGTGACGAGGGTGAAGGTGCCGCTGAGGGCGTTGGGATTATCGACGACGAGGTTGCCCTGGCTGACGAGAGTCTCGCCGCCGTAGACATTGGCGCCGGCGAAGACGACATTGCCGTCGCCGGTCTTGGTGAGCAGCGGATTGGTGCCGGGATTGAGATCGCTGATGGTGCCGGTGATAGTGAGTTGCGCCGCGGTGAGCCCGTTCTGAATGGCCTGCGAACCGTTGGCGCCGAGAGTGGTGGCCCCGGCGAGAACCACGGGACCCGTCCAACTGGACTGGCCGCTGACGGCAACGAACGCGCCGCCGTTGGCCTGGGAGCCGTCCAGGGAAAGTTGGAAGATGCCATCGTCCTTGGGCGGTCCAGGGCCGCCCGCGGTATACAGGGCATTGCCGACGGCCCGTCAACGAGAAGGTGCTATTGCTGAGGACGACGATGCTCCGACGCCGTTGGCGTTCGTGTTGCCTCCGACACCGGCAATAGTAACCAACTCGCCGGTGGTCAGACCGGCAGTGCTGGCGGTAGTGATGACGATGGGACTGGCATTGGTGGACCGTGATCGCACCGGTCAGGTTGGCGCCTACCGTGAACCGTTGTTGGCTGGTCCAGCGGAGGGCCGCCACGGGAGTCGAGGCAAACCGACGCCCAACTGCGTCCAGTTGCCGGTCGCGGCGGAAGAGCGCTGCCGCCGTTCGGAGGGTATAGATTCCATCGTCGCTGCCGACGTACAGGCGCGCCGGTGCGTGGATCGATCTCAGTGCATTGGCGGGCACGTCGGGCTGGCCGGCGGAGATGTTGACCCAGGAAAGGTTCGCTGGTGGCGTTGTAGTTAAGCTCGTACACGAGGTGCCAGCTGGCCGCTGCCGCGCCATTGCCCCCGAATCTGTGCCGTCGATTACGTTACCATTGTCCTGGTCGCGGATCGACGACGACCTGGACAACGTTGATGTTTGCGGGGAGGCCGGGCTCTCGTTTTGCCAGTGCAGGCCGCTGTCCTTCGTGACGTAGACCTGGTTCACCGGGAAACGAACGTGGTGTTGTCGCACATAGATGGTACCGGGAACGTACGAATTCGCCCCCTGGTCGCTGCTCCGGGAAGTTAGGATCAGGGTCGAATGGTCCCTGGAAATTAGCCGACCCGAAATGTGATCCCAATACAGCATAGAGGGTGCCGGGTTCAGCATCAGGCTCATGAATCCTGCGGTGGAATGGCGGAGTCAGTCGGCCCATAGCGTCTCCTCCATATCGCCGACAGCGAACGGATTGTAGTCCATGACACGCTGTGGATTGACCACGTCCACCGCCAAGTGTTGGCCGAAGAAATCGATATCATTGGCGCGGGTAGCGTACGCCGCCGGTCGACTCCAGGTCTAGGCCGCCTTGGAATGCACGCCGCCGTAGAAGGAATCGGCGGCGTAGTCGCACCGGTGCCGAGGTGGGACCGAAACGGCGATGGCTGGTTGGCGGCGACATTTCCCGTGTTGAGCAGCTGCGTCCATGTTCCGGTGGCAGGGTTGAATTGGAACAGGTGCGCGCTGGTGCCGGCCAGTACGACGTTCGGGTCGTCGGCTCGTCGCAACCGCAGTGACCCGGCGCGCTGGGCCGACGGAGAACCACTGCTGCGGCACGGACGGTGTTGTGGCCAGGCCGGAACCCTGGACCAGCAAAGGCTCGCCGCCGACGGTGATGTTGCCTTGCAATTGCAGGGAGGCGCCGTTGGCGACGACCGTGCCGCCCGCTCCAGTCTGGGTCTTGGCGATGGTGACGGTTCCGGGGCCGCTGGTCCCCGTTGGTGTGAAGGTCAAGAGCGGCTGCGTGAAGCCGTACAGGCTGCCGTCGAAGGTGACCGTGAAGATGCGGTCGGTCGGATCGCCGGTGACGGTCACCGAACCGCCCGAGTCCGTCGAGTCGGTTCGCCGCCGATGGTCGAAAGATTGTTGAGAGCTGTCTGGATGTTGGCGGCGTCGATGGCGGAATTGCCGGTCTGCGTGACGGCGGAGGTCGTCGTCTGGCCGTTGAAGGTCAGGGTGAACGAAGGGCGCCGGTGACCGTGATGGTCTGCACGTCTGCGATCCCGGTGCCGCCCAGCGCCAAATCGTTCTCCACGACCAGAACGCCCTGGGTCACGTTGGTGGTGCCCAGGTAGGTGTTGGCGCCGGACAGGACCAACTCGCCGCCGCCCATGATCGTTAGATCGGATCCACCCACAAAGTTGGCGGCGGCATTGTCATCGACCACGCCGGCGAGAGTCAGCCGGGTATTTGCCGGAAGATTGACCGTGCCGTCGATCGTCGCAACCGAGAGATTGGCGACCGTTGTATCCAGCGCCGCATCAAGGGCTGCCTGAATCCTGGCGACCAGGGTGGGGGCGTCAGCAGTCCAGGTAATCGGAGCCGTCGTCACGTCCACGTTGGTTGTCAAATTATCGTAGGTAAGCGTGAACGTGCCGCCGGTGATGGTGCCGCCGAAGGTGATATTCTGGGCGGCGTTCGGAGTGGTGCCAGCGACCAGATTCGGTCCGCCGACCGTCGTGGGAACGACGGTGATGGTGGGCCGGTCCCGGTAAGTGTTGCCGCCGACGCGGTCAGCGTCGGTTGGCTCAGGCCGCCCAGCGTTCCCTGGAACTGGACCTGGAATTCGGTGTTGAGGCTGACGTTGCCGCCCCATTGCTGATCGGTATCGACGATCGGATCGTCGAACGGGCCGGCCAGCAGGTTAGCGACGCCGTTCGTTGGAATGGTGTTGTTGCTCGCCGGGAGGATAACCAGGGGCGCCGCATCGCCGAACTCTGGGTTGCCCGAACCGTTCAGTACAAGGTTTTCACCCGCGGTCTGGATGCCGGCCGCGATGCCGCCGTTCTCCGTGGCGGTGCCGTTGCCCAGTTCCAGGGCGGTGCCCGGGTTGACCGTCGTCGTGTTCTCTGAACCCAGGCCGGTATCGTTCTCGTCGAGCACGACGCCCTGTTCGACGTTCACGTTGCCGGTGAAGGTGCCTGGTCCCTGAATAATCAGCCGTTGGGAGCCGAGCTTGTTGATGCCGCCGGGCGTCGATCCGATGGGATTGAGGGTCGCGGAGAAGTTCCAGGCCGTACCCGATAAGCCGCCGCCCTGGTTGATGATGATCTCGATCTGTGTGGAAGTTTCCGGGCCATAGTTCTTGATGACCGGGCCGAGCTTGATATTGGTGGCAGGCGGTCCTCCGAAGGCACCCGATGTCGGCAGGACCGTGGTGACCGAGTGGATGTCGTTGAAATTGACGGTGATGATGGCTTCGCCGGCGTTGCCGTTCATCACCACGCCCGTGAGACTGGAGTCGTACAACAGCGTGCTGCCCGGCGTGCCGACCGGTCCGTAGTAGATGCGGATATCGTCGGGAACGTAGTAGGCTTGCCAGTCGATGGTTAACACGCCGGCGGTCGCGCCGACGTTGATAATTTGGTCGAACTCGGTGATGCCGCCGGAGCCGCTTGGGGCGGCGCTGATGGTGACGACCGGCTTCGCCCCATACTGGGTTCCCTGCGCGGTAAGCTGGCTGGCGACGTTGTTGATGAGCGGGTTGCTGTAGTTGGGAGAAGTAGGATCGCTGGCTTCATAGATTTGCTCGACGCCGACGCCCACCTGGTCCGCCAGGCCGACGTTTCCGGTGAGGTTATTGATCCCGGCCAGGTTCTCGATCGCCCCTTCCTGGTTGATGAGAGGATAGAAGGCGTTCGTGATGCCTGAGCCGAATAGGATCAAGTTGTTCGTCAACGTGATGTTGCCGGCGAGCGGCAGCAGGTGCAGAGCGGCGCCGGACTCGACCGTCACGTTCGGCTCGACACCGAGGCCGACGGTGGGATCCTGCACGCCGAGGGAGCCGGAGCTGCCGATCGTCACCCAACCCGATTCGATCTCCGTCGGGCCAAGGTAGGTGTTGGCGTTGGGCAGGATTAGCTGACCCGCGCCAAACTTGTCCAGCTGGGCATAAGTGGTCGCATTCACCACGCCGGGGAACGGCAGGCCGCCGGAGATGTCGTTGACCGTTAAGCTGTCGTCCAACGCGGCGCTGTTGCCGTTGGCGTCGTAGTAGCCGAGGGTTGAGAGGATGTCGTAGTTGTTCGGCGCCCTGCGGAAACGGCGGGTGGAGCAACACCAATCGCGTCTCCCGACGGAGCGAATGCCAGCTCGGTGAGGATGATTTGCCCGGCGTAGGTATTGATACCGTCGAGGCTGAACAGAGCGCCTTGAGCATTCGAGCCGAGATCATCGAGCGAGAGTACATACGGGACCGTGAGCTTGTTGGTGAACCCGGTGACCGAGTCGGGCGAGTTCTGCTGGATGCGGGCGTCGTCCGCCAGTTCCAGGGTGCTGCCTGAAGTGACAACGACATCGGGAAGTACCACAGTGCCCAGGTTGGTGCCGAGCGCCATCGAGTCTTCGATCTCCAGGATTCCCTCCAAGAGCGTGGTCGTGCCGGTGTAGCTGTTGGCCGTTGTGAAGATCAGAGTGCCAAGGCCGGTCTTCTCTAACGGGTAGGCACCGTTCGGACTCATGATGCTGCCTGGAAGGGCGTCCGGGGCACCGGCGACGCCGCTGACCGTCAGCGTCGAGACCTGATTGAAATTGTTGCCGACGCCGATCACGACGGCGGGGAAGACACCCGCGGTGGCGGCAGGGCTGCCCAGAATGATGTTGCCCGCCCAGGTGTTGTTGCCGCTGAAACTGTCCAGTGCCGCCTGGTCCGGGGTGCCGATTCCCGTGAATGGATCGAAGTAGCCGGCACCGTTGAGGGTGAGCAGTTTGTTGGAAACGGTAATGCCGCCGCCGGGTGCGTTGGCACCGTCGATCTCGAGCGTGCCGGTTTCGAGCGGAGTGCTGTTTACGAGAACACCGGAAGCGGCGGTACCGTTGCTCAGACCGAGGGCCTTGGAATTCTGGATGTCGAGGATGCCGTTGTTGATCGTCGTCATGCCGCGGTACGTATTGGCCGCAGTGAAGATGATTTCGCCTGTGCCCTCTTTGGTAAGATTGTGCCCCGTGCTGTTGTCGCTGATGATCCCCGCGATGGTCAACGTGCCCTCACCGGTGCCGACGCGCGGGATGTTCCCGACGAAGGACGTGGCTCCGAAGGTTGTATTGCTGTCCAACGTGATCGCACCGGACCAGGTGGCGTCGTTATTGGCGCCGCCATTCAGGTACAGCAGCGCACCGTTGTTCGTGGAGCCGACGCCGTTCACCAGCAAGGTTTGCTTGATGGCCGAAGTGATCGTGCCGCCGCTGTTGTTCACCTGGAGGGTAGCATTCGTTTCCACCGTGACCGTGTTGGTGGCGGAGGCATTGCCCAGGGCGTTGGCGTTGGTGATGGACAGAACGCCGGCCAGGATGTCGATCGGACCGTTGAAGGTGGTGCTGTTGTCGGCAGTGAAGACCACGGTGCCGACGCCGTTGCTAATGAGTTCGGCAGCGCCGGCCAGGTGGGCGGCATTGGTCATGGTCAGGGTATCGCCGCTGCCGGCGCTGAAGTAATCCTTGGCATTGGCGTTGCTGCCGCCGAGCTTCACGTTCAAGCCGAGTGTGGCGGCAAGAGCGGCAAGGTTGAGGGTGCCGCCGCCGGAGATCGTATTGCCGAGGGTCAGCTGCGAACCATTGAGAGTGTAGCCGGTGCCAGAGATCGTGATGGAACCGACGTCGATCGTGGCGATGTTGTTGTTCGTGGTGCGCAGTGCTGCGGCCGGGGTGTTGTTGAAGACGAGGCTATCAGCGGAAGTAGTCGTCGTGGGAGCAACGTGGTTGACCCAGTTGTTGGGGTTGCTCCAACTCGTGTTGCCGCCGAGACCGCTCCAAGTGTAGGTGGCGGGAGCGAGACGGGTTTCCAGGTACTCCAACTTCAAGGAGCGTTTCGGCTTCCGATACGTCTTGCCCCGAAAGTTGCAGAGCGAACGCAGCCAGCGGAACCAGGAGAACGGCGCCATGAGAAACTCGGGGGTTTATGACTCTTGGTGGTATTTTGAGGGCAACGCAATTCGAGAGACGGGAACGGAATCCCCGCCGATTGAGCCAGGCGCGGCTCGGCAGGTTCGTGGAACTCCCGCTCACCTACTCCTCGACGCACGATGGACCCGTTCGTGTGGACCAAAGTCGAGATTATCGGCGGGTGCGGTATGTTTTTCTGGTCGTTGGCGACCGATAGCCGTTCGTCTGTCCCGTTGATTCAGGCGCGGCGTCTGGTCGGATTACCCATACTATCAAGAATACCTAACACCATAATACGATACAAGTCTCACAACCTCGACGCAAGGAAAAAATGAAAGGGTGGAGTGGTATACCCTGCACAGCCATCACGCAACGAAAGATCCCGAGAGGACCAGGTGGGAGTCACCGGCAGGACGGTTCAGCAGGAAAAGGAAACCGAGGAAGTGATAAACTACCCGCATACCGCGGTCAATGTGGTTGCCAGGGTCGATAGGGTGATGGGCTTGGCCAGGACGCGGTCGACACCTTCCAGGGCGGTTCCTTCGGCCTGGAGCTGGTCGGCCCAGCCGGTCAGGACGATCACCGGCGTCGAAGGCGACTGACGGCGCACGGCCCGCGCCAGCTCCTCGCCGCTCACCTCGGGCATGCCCAGATCGGTCAGCACGACGTCGAAATGCTCGCGGTTGAAGACGTCCAGTGCCTCGCCGACACTGCCGGCCACTACCGGTCGATGGCCCATGGTCGTCAACCCGGCGTCGAGGAACGTGGCGAATGCTCTCCTGGTCGTCGACCACCAGGACGCGCAGGCTCTTGCGTGGAGCGGTTGCGGAGGACGCAACGCAGGCACGTTCGAGCGCTTCGCCGCGGATGTTCCGCGTCGCTACCCGAGGAGCGAACGCCGGCAGACGGACCGTAAAAGTCGCTCCGTGGTTCGGCTGGGACTCGACCGAGATCGTCGCCGCCGTGCCGCCGGACGATGCCGAACGACACGCTCAGACCCAGGCCGTTGCCGCGCTCGCCCTTGGTGGTGAAGAACGGCTCGAACAGCCGGCGCTGGACCGCTTCGGCAATGCCGGTGCCGGTGTCGCTCACGGAGAAGAAGATCGACGGTCCCTCACTCCAGGTCCGCACGGTCAACGTGCCGCCCTCCGGCATGGCGTCCACCGCATTGAACACCAGGTTCGTGAGCACCTCGCGCAGCTCGTTGGGGCTGCCGTTCACGCGTGCCTTCGCGTCGGTATGCACCGCGACATGGATAGGCGTGCCGCGGGCATGGTCCAGGCTCTCCCATTTGTGTCGGGTCACCTCAATGGTCTGTCGCACCAGGGCGTCCAGGTCGAGGAGGTGGATCGAACCGTCGCATCTCCGGCGGGCGAAGTCCTGCACGCGGCTGACCGTCTGAGCGGCGTCGAGGCAGCAGATGCGCGCCGACTCGAGGTGGCTCGCGCACGGCGGGGGGCAGTCCGTTATTGCGCAGCGTCAGTTCGAGGAAGCCGAGGGCGCCGCACAGGGCGTTGTTGAACTCGTGAGCCATGCCGCCGGCCAGTTCGCCCAGCGCGCGCATCTTCTCCGTCTGCACCAGCTGGTGCTGCGTCTGCCGCAGCACCTCGTAGGCGGAGCTGAGCCGGCCGAACAGCTGGCAGTTGGAGATCGCCGGCCCCAGCGAGATCGGCGACGAGATGGAATAGTTGCACCTGATCGGCGCTGAAACCGCTGGGCCGTAGGCAGACGCTGTGTAGCACGCCGACCGTCCGGTCGCCGGCCCGCAGCGGCACGGCACAGTAGCAGGCGGCGCCGCGGATCCCCAGAGAGAGTTTGGCGTGCGGCGTGTGCAGTTCCGTGCTCGAGGCCGCGATTCGGAAGATGCCGGATAGACCGCGTCCACCAGCCCCGGACTTCCCTTTGTCCTCGGGGGCCGGTTCGGTCGGGCGATCGAGGTCGGCGAAAATCGGCTCGCCGTCGTAAACGCAAGGGGCGAAAGGGGTCGCTGACGAGGTCCAGGCGCACGCCGGGGGCCAGGGCTCCGGGGCCGGCGGTGGTTTCGGCCAGAACCAGGGCGACTGGGGAGCCGGCTTCGGGCTGCAGTTGCGGCACCGGCACAGGCAACGGCGGCGCGTCGGAGAACGCCGAGGGAAAACGGCTCACGGATGCCTGCGGCTGGGCAGGCGTCTCGTTGCCGTGGCTGTGCTCGACCAGCCAGACGGCGCAGACCTGCATGGGCAGCAGCCGATCCAGTTCACGCAGAGCGATGCGGAGGATCGGCTCCAGCTCCAGGCTGCCGGCCGCCGTCTGGGCCACCTGGTTGAGCAAGCGCAAACGGGCCAGCAGACGCGCCTCCTCGAACAGGCTTCCCTGTTCCAGGAATCGGCCGATCGACTGCACCGTCTCCACGTCCGCGGGGTTGAACGGTCCGCGCCGGCTGCACGGCCCAGGTACACGACGCCCCGGCAGCGACCCGGACAGGTGAGCGACACGCCGAGGAACGCTCCAACCGCCGGCAGCGCGAGCTGCTTCGGAGGCCCATTGATCGGCCAACCGGGCAAACAGACCGGCCCCGTCTGTCGCAGCACGTACTGGACCAGTAAACCCGGCCACGGCGAGCGGCGCAGCTCCACGCGCGGTTTCCTCACTCAGGCCGGTGGTGAACTGCTCCACCAGCTCCCCCTGGGCCGAAAGCAAGGCGACGCCGCCAAAATCGGCCCGCACCGCCATCCGCGCAAGGTCGAGCAGTTGCTCCGGCCGGCTCAGGTTCACATGCGATGCGACTTCGCTTTCCATCTCGGTCCTTTCCGTCTCACCACGTTCAAACCCCGTCGCCTGGCGTGGGACGAAGGTGGGGGGCGACCGCCGCGACCTGTGAGAAGAACGATTGCGCGGAGTGTGGAGAAAGCTACTGCAACTGTAGCATCAATTCCGTGGCACGCGACTTTCCGGTAAGATTCAACCGGCGGATTTGACGGCGTCATAACATTCGCGCGGCACCAAGCGCGGTTCCGATTCGCGGCAGACCGTCCCTCGCCACGAAACGTCAACATACCCGCTCGTTTTCGCTATACAATATCCTCATCTCATTCTCGAAAGGAGGGAACCCGTGCGTCGCCTCATCGCGTTCCTGCCGCTCCTCACCGTCATCTCGTTCGCCTCGGCCGGTGACGACTGGACCGCCTTTCGCGGCGGAGTCTCGCGCCGGTGTCAGCTCCGCGCCGCTGCCCGAAGCGTGGGCGCCGGACCGGAACGTCGTCTGGAAGGTGGACGTACCCGGCCGCGGCTGGTCGGCGCCGGTCGTCGTCGGGGACCGCGTGTTCGTCACCGCCGTCGTCAGCGACGGCCAACTCGCCGAGCCGCGCAAGGGACTTGTACATTCAGGATCTCAACGGCAAGGTTCCGCCCGGTGAACACCGCTGGCTCCTTCACTGCCTCGACTGGAAGACCGGTAAAACGCTTTGGACGCACGAAGCTGCCCGGGGCACGCCCACCATGCCCATCCATCTCAAGAACAGCTGCGCCTCCGAAACGCCGGTCGCCGACGCCGAGCACGTATACGCCTACTTCGGCAATCTCGGCCTGTTCTGCTGCGACCGAGACGGCAAGGAAGTCTGGTCGCGGAAGTTGCCGGTGGTGAAGACGCGCATGGGTTGGGGGACCGCAGCCTCACCCGCCTTGCACGGCGATCGTCTCTTCATCGTGAACGACAATGAGGAGAAATCCTATCTCGTTTGTCTCGATAAGCGCACCGGTAAGACGCTCTGGGAGACGGAGCGCGACGAGAAGAGCAACTGGGCGACGCCGTTCGTCTGGGAGAACGAGAAACGCACCGAGATCGTGACCGCCGGCAGCAACCGCGTCCGCTCCTACGACCTCGACGGCAAACTGCTGTGGGAACTCAAGGGCATGTCGATCATCTCCATTCCCACGCCGTTCGCGGCCCACGGTCTGCTGTTCGTCACGTCCGGTTACGTCCTCGATCCGAAGTCGAAGCCGGTCTACGCGATCCGACCCGGCGCCGAGGGTGACATTACCCTGAAAGCAGGCGAGACGGCAAACAAATGGGTGGCGTGGAGCCTGCCGCAAGCCGGGCCGTACCACCCGACGCCGCTGGTCCACGGCGATTATCTTTACGTCCTTTACGACCGCGGGATGCTCTCATGCTGGGAGGCGAAGACCGGCAAGATGGTCTACGAGAAACAGCGCGTCGGCAGCGCGACGGCGTTCACCGCATCGCCCTGGGCTGCGGGCGAGCGGATCTATTGCCTGAGCGAGGACGGCGACACGTTCGTCATCAAGGCCGGCCCGAAGTTCGAGGTGCTGGCGAAGAACAGCCTGGACGAGATGTGCCTGTCTACGCCAGCCCTGTCCTGCGGCAGCGTGTTGATACGCACGCAGACGAAGTTGTACCGTATTGGGCCGTAAGTGCCGATTTTGGACAGTGCGGCGAGCCTCCCGCGTAAGCGGGGGGAGGAAGTGCGCAATTAGCTACATCCTCCCCTCGCTTACGCGGAGGCTCGCCATCGTGAAAACCGAAGTAATACTCGGAATGACTAATTATCCTTGAAATCCGCCGCGAACGCCTTGGCGTTCAGCGTCGCGCCGGTGGCGTGCTTCGTCAGCTCGTTCCAGGGCAGCGTCCGGCCCGGCTCGAAGACGTGCTTCTTCATGAAGTCGCCGACCGCCTTGTTGCCGACGTAGATCACCGCGTTCGGGTCCATCCCCTTGTACACCTCGCGGGCGATGGCGTGATGCACCTGCGAGGCGAACAGCTCGCCCATCATGTAGTTGTGGTAGTAGACCGGGGCGCTGACGATGTGGATCTTGCTGGCGTAGTCCGGCGCCTTGCGGCCCGGCGGGCGCTTCACCAGCTGATACTTCTCCACCAGGTCCCACCAGAGCTTGTTCAGGTCCTGCTCCGGATTCTCGTACATGCCCTTCTCGAAGCGCAGCATCACCTGGCACCAGCGCGAGAAGATCAGCAGCCGATAGCGCAGCGTCTTCGCCCCGTCTCGTCGAACGCCTTGCGATCCTCGACCTTGACGCCCATCTTCTCCAGGAAGGCGCCGCGCTTGCTCAGGCGCTCGAACATCATGGCCACGCCCTCGGTGGTCAGGATGTGCGACTCCATGCGCAGGACGTAGGGCAGCTCTGCGGGAATGTTCTTGCTGCTGTAGACCGAATGGCCGAACTCGTGCAGCATCGTCGACGCCCAGTAGTCGTTCGGCACGATGTTGGCCAGCACGCGGACGTCGCCGTCGCGGTCGATGTCGGTGCAGAAGGCGTGCGGGCTCTTGCCCTTCTTCTCGTACAGGTCGCTGCTGGTGATGACGCGGTCGATCGGCAGGCCGATGCCGGCGTAGAACTTGCGGCACATCGCCAGCAGGTCGGCCTTGGCGTAGGGCGCGTCGAGGTCGGCGTGCGAAGACCGCCGGCGTCTCCTGGAAGAACGGATCGTGATAGTGCCAGGGCATCAGGTCCGTCGCCTTGATGCCGTACATCTTGGCCAGGCGCTGCGTCGATCTCGGCCTTGGCGGCGCGGAACGGCTCGCGCGTCAGGTCGTCCAGCTCGTCGAACAGCTTGAGGAGCGTCTCGCCGTCCTGCTCGTTGAGGTAGAGTTGCAGGGCGTGGTAGTTCTTGAAGCCGAGCTTGACCGCGGCCTGGTTGCGCAGCTTGACCAGTTCCTTCAGGTCGGCGTCGAGAACGTCGCCGACCTCCTTGCTGGCTTCCCAGACCGCCTGGCGCTTGGCCGAGTCCTTGGAGTCCTTCAGGACGCTCGCGGACCTCGCTGTCGGTCATCTCCTTGCCGTCGACCTTGGCGCGGAAGACGTTGAACGCCTTCTCGACCGCGTTGGACATGGCGACCATCTTCTTGAGCAGGTCGGTGTCCACCTGCTTTTCGAGGTAGAGCAGATAGAGCACGTCGATGGCCCGGGCGCAGGATCGGGTCGTCGATCTGATCGCGTTTCTCCTTGAGGTCTTTGAGCTCGGCGAAGACCTTGGGGTCGGCGAGGGCGGCGTCGATGGCGTTCTGGGCCTCTTCCTTTTTGGCGAAGTCCTCGTCCTTGCCGGTGGTGTTGGCGTTCCACCAGGCGAGGTTGGCGGCCACGTCCAGCGGCCGGATGCGGGTTTCGTGGTCCTTGACGAAGCCCGCGGCCTTGCCGGTGACCTCGGGACTGGCATGTGCGGCGATGGGACGGCAAACGATCAGATAGCCGACGGCCACGACGGCCGGAAGCAGGAAACGCAGACATAGCATTGGTGGTTCCTCTGGGGGCATAAAAGATTCAGCCGTCAGCATAGCGAACACTCGCCGGGAATGAAACGGGGTGCGAGAATTCAAGCCGTGAGCACACTCGTTGACTGTGTGCTATGGTTGAGACAACCATCGGAGTTGGACTTGCCGAGGACCTGCCCCACTTACTCACCACGAACGGCCTCGAGACCATGAAGATCCTGATCGCCGAGGATGATCGCGTCGCACGAGAGTTGCTGCGGCACCGGCTGTGCGGCTGGGGAGACGAGGTCGTCGCCGTCGGCGACGGCACGGCAGCCTGGGACATTCTCCGCGGTCCCGACTCCCCGCGCCTGGCCATTCTCGACTGGATGATGCCCGGCATTGACGGCCCCGAGGTGTGCCGCGGTGCGTCGCCTGGCTGCCGACGCGATCCGGGATGCAGCCCGTCCGGGCGCAGCCCGGTCCCGCGACCGTACACCTACTTACTGCTCGTCACGGCCCACAGTGACGTCAACGACGTCGTGAAAGGGCTTGAATCGGGCGCCGACGACTACCTTCTCAAACCGATCAACCCGCAGGAGCTTCGGGCCAGGCTCCAGACGGGACGGCGCATCCTGGGCTTGCAGGAGGAACTGCTGAGGGCTCAGGCGGAACTGCGCGTCAAGGCCACCCGCGATTCGCTGACCGGGCTGTGGAACCGCGGCACGACCCTGGAGTTCCTGACGCGCGAGCTGGCCGTCCGCGGGCGCACCGGAGTGCCCGTCAGTGTGCTGCTGACCGACCTCGACCATTTCAAGCGGATCAACGACACGCACGGTCATCTGACGGGCGATGCCGTACTGCGCGAAGTCGCCGTGCGGATGCAGTCCGTGGTACGGCAGACGGACTGGGTGGGGCGTTACGGCGGCGAAGAGTTCCTGATCGTTCTGCCCGGCTGCGAGCCTGAGATGAGCATCACCCTGGGAGAGCGTGTGCGGCAGACGCTGATGGCAGGTCCGGTCGAGGTGGCGGATGCTGCCTTGCCGGTGACCGCGAGCGTGGGGATTGCATGGTCCGAGCCGTCCCGCGCCGACGATCCCAACCAGCTGTTGCGTGCCGCCGACGAGGCGCTCTATCGGGCCAAGGGCGCAGGCGCAACCGGGTCGAGGTAGCAGTGGAAGATGAGGTCTTGGCTGTGTCGTAGTCGGCATGGTCAGATTTCGGTTCCGACCAAGTCCGCCAAGCGCGGCTTACCTCCTCGCGCCTTACCCATCGGTCGTTTCCATCCCATCCAGATGACTTGAGCCAGAGCGACTTCTCAGGCGGCCATCTCATAACGCGTAACAGAGGGGCGTTGAGCCGGTCAAAGCTGTTACGAGATCTGCGTGTTTCCTAGATTTCGCGCATATTCATTAAAACGCGTAACGGTTTTCGACCCGTTTTCGGACATCTCGTAACAGCCCAATTAGAGATCGCTATTATCTGCATCGTTGCCATTTTGGCACGTGCAAAGGCATGGTTCAAACGGGACTCCGGGGGACAATACACTGGTAGGACGGATTTGCAATCCGTACACCACAGCCCGGACGGATTGCAAATCCGTCCTGCCACCGTGTTACCCCTCTAGTGCCCCGTTGGAACCAGACCTCGGTTCCGACCAAGTCCGCCAAGCGCGGCTTAGTTCCTCACTCCATACCCATCGGCCATTCCCATCCCATCCAATGACTTAAGCCAGAGCGCTCCTCTTCTCCGAGAATAGAGTGAAAACAGTCGCAAGAGCCTGTGCGGCACTCGCGGCCTGCCGCTGCAAGAGCACGCCTGCCCCGGATGATCCGCCAAAGCTCTGTTGCATCCGATTTCACTTCGATCTATAGGGCAGTCGGTCCTTTCAACCGCGGCTGCGCAACGAACCTGCTGGCTCGGCACATGAAGCAAAGGGATGACGATGCTGCGGCCATTAGCCCTGGCAATGCTGCTATCCTCCGCGGTCTTATCCGCCGAGCCGGAGACGGCGCCGCTGCCGCGTCCGGTTGTACCGTCGCTACCGTCCAGGACAGATGCCCAATCCCCTCCCATCTTGCCCATGCCTTTATCGGCGGATCCAATCGCCGTGCCGACCAATCAAGCCGAGACGCTGCAGCAAGAGGCGGCCCGGCTCAAGGCGGAACGGGAGGCGCTGGCGAGGGAACGCGAAAAGTTGTCCAAGGGAGCGCCCGCTACCGTCGCCTCGGACGCGGCCGAACTGGCGCGCCTTTCGGCGCCGGATGGCCGAATTGCTCCTCACCTTGAAAATTGAACCACCCGCCAGGCCACGGACTTCGACTTCGGACACCTCGCCGATCCAGCCGCCGCAGACCTCGCCGAACAAAGAACCGCTCGATCCGCTCCCCGCACCGACCGTGACCGGCAAGGAGGATCCTTTCCTGCTTTCCCAGGCAATGTTTCGCGCCGGTCAGTTCGAGGACGCCCTGGCCGCCTACCGACGCCTCGATCCCGAATCGCTCGGTCAGGAAGAACGGGTCATCGTCCAGTATTTAAGCCCTGCTGCCTGCGTAAGCTCGGCAAACTGGATGAGGCGGCCAACCTGTACCGAGAGGTGGCCGACGCTCGTGAGGACGATTTTTTGACCGAGTGTGCATTATGGCATCTGACTGCCATCGGCTGGCGCCGCGAGGTGGAAAAGCAATTGGCGGAACTCCGTAAGTCTCGCCAGGAGCGCTGAGCCGGTACCACATCGTCCCTCGGCTCGGTAGTATCTCCGTTTGCCCGTACCGCCGGCATTCTTGCCGGCAAGAATGCCGGCGGTACGGGCAAACGGAGACACTACCCTCGGCATTACATGCCTGGCAAGGTGTTACGTGCGGATCGTTTAGTCTATCCACTGTCAAGGTGAACTTCTCACAGAACAGTCAGTTCGGTTGCGCGTCTCATCCAATCGTTGGGTATGTTTCCTGTATCGGATGGAGTTACCCGAATTCTCGACGGGCACGGATTGCCGGCACCACGGATTGCCTCTCCGAGACGGCTGGCTCCTGATGAACTTGATGAGCAACCTCCTGCTGAGCGCCGGCACCAATGCCGGCACGACAGCGGCCGCACGAGATGAAGTTAACAGGTCCGCTCCGGATGACGGAACAGACCCTGATTCGTTTCAAGGATTTCTGATCGGGGCGCTGAGAGGAAACCTCTTGATGCAAGGATTGCCTGATTCAACTGGATTCTCAGCGACGTCCAGCTCGGACTCTGCTGCCGCCAAGCTGCCACCGATCAGCGCCGGATTATCGGCTTCCGCAGGATCACGCATTGCCGCGCAAGATGACCCGATCCAGAACGCAACCTCGGCGCCGCCGCTGTCAGCCAAAGCGTACACGACACTGGACGCGCCCGCGTTAACGGATATGCCGGCTAGTTCGGATTCAGCGGAAAGCCCCGAAACGCTGGATAGTCCCGCGCGCGCGCAAACCGCGAGCGCATCCCAAACGACGTCATTTTCGGTGACTGCACCCGATCAGCTGCCACAGAACGGCGCCAGCTATTCGGCCCTCGCAGGATTGCGCATTGCCGCACACGCTGACCCGATCCAGAGCGCCACCTCCGCGCCGTCGCCGTCAGTCAAAGCGGGCACTGACCCGGACGTACACGAGCTAACGGACACACCATCCGGTTCGGATCCAGCGGAAAGTCTGGAAACGTTGAGTAGTTCATCCCGCGCGCAAGCCGCGAGCGCATCCCCAACGACATCCCGTTCGGAGACTGCTCCCAGCAAGCTCTTGCAGATCAGCGCCGGCGTTTCGATCCTCGCGGCATTGCACGTTGCCGCGCACGCTGAACCGATCCAGAACGCCGGATCCGCGCCGTCGCCGTCAGCCAGTGCGGGCACTGCCACGGACACGCATCAGCTAACGGACACCCCAGCCGGTTCGGATCCAGCAGAAAACCCGATATCTCTGAGTAGTTCCTCCCTGGCGCAAGCCGCGAACGCAACTCCAACGATGTACCGTTCGGACACGGCTTCCGACAAGCTGCCACAGAACGGCGCCAGCTATTCGGCCCTTGCGGGATTACGCATTGCCGCGCACGCTGACCCGATCCGGAATGCCGTCTCCGCGCCGTCGTCAGCCAAAGCAGGCACTACCCCGGACACGAACGCACTAACGGACACGCCGGCTAGTTCGGATCGAGTGGAAAGCCCAGGAACGCAGGGTAGTTCCTCCCGCGCAAGCCGCGAGCGCATCCCCAACGACGTCCCGTTCGGACGCGGCTTCCGACAAGCCGCCACAGATCAGCGCCGGCTATTCGGCCCTCGCGGGATTCCGCATTGCCTCGCCGGATGACCCGAACCAGAACGCCGCCTCCGCGCCGCCGTCAACCAATGAATACACTGCCCCGGATACGCACGCGCTAACGGACACGCCGCATGGTTCGGCTCCAGCGAAAATCCCGGAGACGCTGAGTAGTTCCTCCCTCTCGCAGGCCACCAGCGCATCCAAGCCGATTTCAGGTCGAGGCAACGTCTCGCCCGTTGGGGCTTCCGTGGATCGCGAGCCACTGGTCGCGCCGGACAATGCACAGGCGTCAACTCGCAGCGCGAGCTTCCCCGCCGCTTCGGACCGGGTGGGACAACCATACTCCTGGACCTCGGAAAAGGTCAGTGGAACAGATTTCGGTACGTCCGGTGGAGCGAGCCAGACCGCCAGTGTCGCCGACGCCGCTCGTGCGCGGCACCTTTCGTTTCGCCTCCCAATGCCAAAACGTCCACCGCACCGTCCGGAGATGGGGCGGCGGTTTCGCCCCCCATGACCGCTTCCGATTCGAGTTCCCTCGGAATTTCTACGCCGAACTCCTCCGTTCTTCCCGCGGCGGGAAAAGTCGGCCCGCTCGCCGATTTATCCTCGACGCACGGTCCAGCGGCTGACGGATTGGTTCTCCGCCGGTTGACGGACGTCCCGGAGATGCCCGTGGCAGTCGCGTCTGGCTCGGCCTCAACGGGACTGGTGCGGGGCAACGCGCCCGATGCAGCGACGGATGATGGCTCGACGTCGGTCAAGACAGTGTCCACTTCGCGACCCGAGGGTTCGGAACCGTCTCCAGTCTCGATCCCGTCTTCGTCGCCGCGCCCCACGCAAGAAGCGGCGCCAGCCGAGAAGCCGCCGTTGGCTGCTTCCGCGGTCGATCAGGTCGCCGAGGCCATCGCCAGCCGTGCCCAGGCCGTCCCGAGCGGAGGGACCGTCGAGTTCCATTTTCGACTGGACCCGCCGGACCTCGGTACCGTTCATGTGTACCTGCGGGCGACGGAGAATTCGGTCAGCGCCCGCCTGGTGGTCACGGACGTGGGGACGCGGTCATTGATCGAGAGCAATCTGCCCCAACTTCGGCTGAAACTCGGCGATCCGGGGCTGTCCGTGAGCGGTTCCGACGTTTCGCAGCGGTGGTCCAACTCTCGGCAGCCGAGCCGGCAGTGGCAGGAAGTCGCCGATCGTTGGAGCCGGGAGTGCGACCCGTGCTGGGAGTGGCGGACAGGGGCATGGGGCGATCGACTATCCCGCCGGGCGGGGTGTGCTCGACGTGTTGGTTTGACAATAGGGCAGTTGAAACATGGAGGTGAGCGATGTCCTCGATCAGTTCGAGTTCCGCGGCGAGTTCCACGCTGAACTCTTCGGTGCAGTTGACCAACAGCGACTTCTTCAATCTGCTGGTCGCGCAGTTACAGTACCAGGATCCAAGCAACCCGATGAGCAGCTCCGACTTCGTCGCCCAGTTGGCCCAACTCTCGACCGTGAACGGCATCCAGTCGCTCAACACCAATTTCTCCAGTCTGTTGTCGCTGCAACAGCTCCACTGGGGGAAGCAGTCTGATCGGCCAGGCGGTCAGTTACCTACCGGCGGGTGCCACCACCCCGGTTCAGGGGACCGTCGATAGTCTCAGTGTCAACAGCCAGGGTCAGGTGTCGCTGACGATCGACGGCCAGTCGGTCCCACTGTCCACCGTAAACGGCATTCAATAAAGCCCCGGCTGAGGCCGGGGAAGAACCTCGATGGACTAACCGAGAGAGGAAGTATCATGCCAGATTCACTACTGACCGCGGTCTCCGGGATGGAGGCCGCCCAGACAATGCTGGACGTCGTGGGCAACAACCTGGCCAACGTCAACACCGTTGGCTTCAAGTCCCAGAGCGTCGGCTTTCAGGATCTCTTTTACCAGACCCTGTCCGGGGGCAGCCAGGACGTGACCGGCCAGAGCGGTACGAATCCCGTCCAGGTCGGCCTGGGCGTCACCGTCGGCGGGGTCAACACCAACTTCTCCGTAGGGAGCCTCGAGCAGACCGGTCAGCCCCTCGACCTGGCCCTGCAAGGCAACGGCTTTTTCGTGATGAACAATGGCAGTGAGAACTCCTACACCCGAGCTGGGTCGTTCTCGATCAGTTCGTCCGGATACCTTGTGGACCCGACGACCGGCGACCGCGTGCAGCGGTTCGGCAATGTCGGCGAAACGGGTGCCGTCACCTTTCAGACGCCGGGCGATGAAGACATCAAGATCCCGTTGGGGACCGGCATTCCGGCTCAGCCGACCAGTAACGTCACGTTCCAGGGCAACCTCGACTCTTCCACGGCGATCGGCGGCACTTTCTCCACGTCCATCCAGGTTTTCGACACACAGGGGACCGGTCATAGCCTGACGGCTCTGTTCACCAAGACGGCCAGCGGCCCGGATACTTACTCGATCAGCCTGTCCGTTAGCGGCGGGGTCGTCAACACTGCCACATCCAGCAACACTACCTCGGCCCCCCTGGTTGTCGGCTCAGTGGCCTTCAACCCCAATGGCTCGCTCCAAAGTCCGGCGACAATCTCCGGCATCAATATGTCGTTCGCGCCCGGTCTGCCGGCGAACCAGCCCATCACGCTCAACCTCGGCACGGTGGGTCAGACCAATGGCCTGACCGAGTTCGGCAATAGTTCCTCGGCGGCCGCAGTCAGTCAGGACGGATCGGCTGCCGGCGCCCTCACCGGCGTCACGGTGGCCCAGGACGGCACCGTGCAAGGCACTTTTAGCAACGGCGCCACTCTCGCTCTCGCGCAGATCGCTGTCGCATCCTTCAGTAACCCCGGCGGTTTGTCGCGGGTGGGAAGCAACTACTTCGGTCTCACGCCCGATTCCGGCCCGCCGCTGATCGCGGCGGCCGGTTCCGGCGACAGCGGAGCTATTCAGTCGGGCGCTCTCGAACAGTCGAACGTGGACGTGAATCAGGAGTTTACCAACCTCATCGTCGCCCAGCGTGCCTTCCAGATCAACGCCCGCGCGATCACGACTTCTGACCAGACGACGCAGTCATTGATCGCCATCCAGTAAGGTGGGAAGGGAAGGAAGTGAAAGGGGACGCAGCTCATTTTCCGAAACGAGCTGCGTCCCCTTTCGATTCCATTCGATTCTCCGACCCGGTCTGCGGCGGTCTCTGTGAGGGTGAGTAAGAGCCTGTTCCAATAGGTCGCCGGTGATCCTGCGCTCCAGTTGACACTCGCCGATTAACCGCCCGACCAATCCATTCACTCACAAACCCTGTACAGAGCGCGACTGGAACTGGACAACTTGGGCCTGCTGACTCCGCGCGGAGTGCGGGCGCTGGGTGGACCGACGAACGAAGGCCAACGCGGCGAAGGCGAACGACCGCAATAACAGGAGGGGGTGCGTCAGACCCGCAAGGGGGGGGGTGCAATCGCTCCATTCCCTGAAAAACTTCGAGAAAATGGGCAATCTGCTTCAAGAAACCTCTTCACTTGGCTTAAACACTAGCAAAAAACGGCGTGTTTTATTCTCTTGGGCACGCGATTTCCGCATTCCTACCGTGGCGGACAGCGGCTTTCGTGTGCCAGCCACGGGATTGGGCACTGAACAACGTCAGGATTTCGTTCGCCCGCTTGGAGATGGCACCCCGAAAAATGCTGCATTTTCCAGGTGAATGGCACACGATTCACCCGGAGCCGATGTAAGTCATCGTGGTTTACCTCGAAAAGTTGTCGTTTTTCCCGAAATTGCCAGGGAATGGAGCGACGGCACCCAAGGGGGGCAGTGGCAAACCGTGGGGCGATCTAGTCAAGATACCCCATCCGTTGTGCCGAAAAAAAGTAAAAGATGTTGCCAGATCGTTATTAGCTCCGGGTTCGGCATTATCGCTGGAGGTTCGGGTTTTCCAACTCCTTTGGCGACATTGCACCACCCCGTGGCGAGCGGAGGTCCAGGATGCCGCAGCCCAAATGCCGCAAACGGATGGTGTCGATCGGCAAGCGTGTCCTCTGCGATCTTTTGCACTTCAGCCGGCAGACCCACACGGCGGCGGCTGAACGGTTGATGCGCCTACCGGACGTGGTCGCCGCCCGACAGGCAGCATCGCCGCGGCCGTCCTGGGGAGCGATCATGACCAAGGCCTTCGCCGTGGCGGCCCGCGCTCCATCCTGAGATGCGTCAGGCATTCTTCCGCTTTCCCTGGGCTCACATTGGTGAGTACGAGTCGCAGATCGCTGCCGTGATTGTGGACCGCAACATTGGCGACGAAGACATGATCTTCCTGGCGCCGCTGATCCGGCCGGAGGAACAGTCCCTGCTGAGCCTGAACGACCATCTGCGCCGCTATCAGAATGACCCGATCGAGAGCATCAAGTCGTTCCGCTTCATCTGGCGACTCGCCCGGTTGCCGCAGTTCCTCCGCCGTCTGAGTATCTGGTTGGCTCTGAACGTGCTGCCGCGCCGCCGCGCCCGGCATTTCGGAACGTTCGCGGTCACCACGATGAGTCCTTTCGGCGCTCGGAGCATCGAGGTACCCAGTATCTGGTCGGCCATGCTGCATTATGGGACCATCAGCGAAACAGGCGAGGTCCCCGTGGGCATCGTTTTCGATCACCGGCTCATGCACGGTTCAGTTGTCGGTCACACCCTGATGGAGATGGAACAGGTCCTGCATCACGAAATCGTTGCTGAACTCCGCGATTTACGCGGCACTCAGGCCGCCTGAACGCCAAACTCGGCGAGGCTTGCGGTTACGATGGATTGAAACACAAGGCAATCAGGGAGAAGGCGAATGACCACTTACGAAGCTTTGCGTTTTCTCGAGGAAGTGATCGAAATGAAACCGCTCTCGCTGGTTGGCGGCGAGCGGCTTCAAGATCTGGAGTTGTGGGATTCCCTATCGACCCTGAGCTTTATCGCCATGATCGACAAGCGGTTCGGGTTGCCGCTGCCGGTCAGCCGGGTACTGCGCTGCCGGACGGTTGACGAGTTGATAGTTCTGCTGAAGCCGGTCGAGTCGAGCCGGGCTGCCTGATGGTTGCAATGGAGCCGCTCCTCGGAGTCGAAGGGGGCGACGCGGTCCGCAGCAGGGGGAGGTTCGATCGTGTTCGCAGCGATCCTGCGCCATCGAGCATTACCTTCCCGAACAGACACTCACCAACCAGGAGCTGGCTCAAGCGTTCCCGGATTGGCCCGTAGACAAGATCGCGGCCAAGACTGGGATCGTGAAGCGTCACCTGGCCGCTCCCGATCAGTGCGCCTCCGATCTCGCGGTCGCGGCCGCCCAGAAACTATTCGACCGTGGTGTCTGCGCTCCGAACGAGATCGACTTCATCCTGCTGTGTACGCAGTCTCCGGATTACTTTCTGCCCACTACTGCCTGTATCCTCCAGGATCGTCTCGGTCTACCCACCACGGCCGGGGCGCTCGATTTCAACCTCGGCTGTTCCGGTTTCATTTACGGTTTGAGCCTGGCGAAGGGCCTGATCGAGACCGAACAGGCCACCCGTGTCCTTCTTCTGACCGCCGAGACGTACAGCAAGTTTATCCACCCACAGGACCGGAGCGTCCGCACGCTGTTCGGCGACGCCGCCGCGGCCACCCTGGTCCAGGGGCGCGTGGACGCTCCCGCCGGCGGGCTTCCCTGGATCGGGCCGTTTGTCTTCGGCACCGATGGCAAGGGGATGGGAAACTTGATCGTTCCGCTCGGGCGGAATGCGCCAGCGCGGCAGCGAGGAGTTCCATCGCGCCGGCCCAGGAGGAGAACACGGTCGGCCAGGCGCCCTGCACCGAGCATCTTTACATGAACGGTCCCGAGATCTTCACATTTACCCTGCGCGTGGTGCCCGAGGCTGTCCGGAAACTGCTAGCGCGGTCCGGGAAAAGCCTGAACGACATCGATCTGTTCGTCTTCCACCAGGCGAACCGCTACATGTTGGACCACCTTCGCGACAAGCTGAAGATCCCGCCTGAGAAATTCGTCGTCGGCATGAGCGAGTGCGGCAACACGGTTTCCTCGACCATCCCGATCGCCCTCCAGGAGGCGGTCCGTAGCCGGCAGATCCCACCGGGCCAGTTGGTGATGCTGGTGGGTTTCGGGGTAGGCTACTCCTGGGGAGCCACGCTGATCCGTTCTTCTCTCTGAGGCGAGAAGAGGACGTTCCGTTTTCTCCACCGCCTGTTACGACTCCCCCAGATGCCGTTTCAGGAAAACAGCCATCTTCTTCAGTGCCGTCCTGGTCTCCGGAGCGTCCCCCATCTCCGGGCGCATCTGGAACACGTGCGGCATGCCGTCGTACAGATCGAGCACGGCAATCCCATTGGCCGCGTCGATGGCCCGGTACTGGCGGACGAAGTGGCTCAGGAAGACCTCCCGCGTTCCGCCCTGAATCAGCGTTGGCGGAAATCCCTTGCTGTAATCCCCATATACCGGCGAGACGTAGGGATGCTTCTGGTCCTTCGGATCGGCGTAGGCGTCGGCCGAGGGTTTGTAGTGCTTCTCGTACACGAAAATCGGCTCGAAGTTCTTCATCGTGATCGCCGAGTCGCCGCTGTTGGTGATGTCGGCCCAGGGCGACCAGAGCACGACCGCGGCCGGCATCCCCAGTCCCTTGTCGCGCATCTTCAGGACTCCACCCGCCGCTAGCGCGCCCCCGGCCGATTCGCCATAGATTGCGATGTCCTTCAGCTTGTGTCCCTCTTTCTGGAGACCGTCGATCACCGCTAGAACCTCGTCGGTCACCTGCGGCCACTTTCCGGCCGGGGCGACCGTGTAATCGACCGAGATCACGCGCAAGCCGGTGGCGTCGGCACCCGGCACGCTACTCGGCAAGCGCGAGTGGGCACTTTGCATCGTGTACGCCCCGCCGTGGAGATGCACCAGCACCTTACGGCTCTCCTTCCAGCCTTTCGGCTTGACCTCGAGCACGGGGACGCCGCCGATCTTCCGCGCCTCGACCGTCGGTTGATAGCGCTTCAGCGTGGCCTGGACCTTCGGCTCGCTCGCCGCCTCCGTCGCTGCCCACGCTTTCTTCCAGCCGGCGACGTCGTTCGCGGCCGGCCATGCAGGAATCGTGGCGGGATCCGGCAGCGATTCCAGGTATTTGCGAGCCTCCGAAGAGACGGTGTCCGGGACCTCGAGGAAAGGCTTTCGCGGTTCGGGTCTGTCCTCAGCGGCAGCCGCCAGCCAGCCGAGTAGCACGCTGGCCGCGAGCAATGCCGTGGCGGCCAGGATCTTTGGGTTGCGCATGGGATGATTTCCGGGATCACGGATTCGATGCCAGTGCTGACTTTATCCAGGTGAAGGGTTGCGGACAACGATCTCCCTGCCTCTTGCGGGACCTTCTCCACCGCGATAGCATAAATCCGAACGATCCATCAGAAATCGGCCCGGGATTGCGACATGATCGGCGGTTTCTTCGCTCAGAACATGGGTTCGTGGTGGCAGAGCGCGATGACGTTCTGCGACCGTTGGGGAAACTTTTCCAGTATCGTCGCCCTGGGGTTAACGCTGATCGGTTTTGGTCTCACGTTGCGCAGTTTGCGAAGGAATCGCAAGATTACTGAGGAGGCAGAACGGAAGATTCAAGCGGCGACCGAGGCGGCGAGACAAGAGGCACGGCAAGCAATCGCGGCGACGCGGGCGGAGACACAACGGATATTGAATCGGATGGGACTGTATTTGTTGTCGACCGAGGTCGGGAGACTTCTTCGATTTATCTCCGAGTTGAAAAAGGCAAGCCGCGATAGTTTCTGGACGCGGGTTGTCGAAATGGGTGAAGAAGCCCGGTTGAGTCTCGTGCAAATCGTGGCGAACCCTTACCTTGCCGCAGCAGAGCGAACGAGGGTAGAGGAGGCGCGGGACGAACTCGGACTCATTCTTCGTTATGTCGAACGATACAAATTGAAGGTGTCATCAGCGGTCTCCGGCCTTCCGACGGATAAGACGAAAGCACTTGATAGCCTGATCGCCCTGTTGGCAGGGATGCAGGCGCAACTCGGTCATCAGACCTTCGAGGTTTCTCATGGCAACTGAATTCAACGCCGTCAAATGGCTGCAGCTGCTGGATTCCGGAACGGATGCCGGACGGCTTTGTTGGGAACCGACCAGCGATTCGGACGTTTTTCAGGTCGAATTGCCCCACGGTTTCGTCGAGATCATCTTTCATCAAGGGGCTAATCCTGTTCTCCAAGTCCTCAACAAGGAGTTCACGGTCCTGGAACGGTACACTCCGAATGCCCTCACCTATGAAGCAGCACTCGTGACAGGACTTTTTGAGAAAGCGCGACGTTCGGCCCACAGCATCAACGAGAACCTTAACCGGGTTCTGGCCGACCTTGAACAACAGGTCTCGGAAACCCACAAGTGAAGCTCGGCCGGTTTTTTGCTTACCGGGTTAATCGCCCGTTACAATCTCCGTCCCATCTCAACTCGTCTGATTATTGTGATCACCCCAAAGCTCTCGACCAATCCCGTGAGGAAACCAGTCATGTCGCATTCTTCCCTGTGGCCTCGTCGCACCGTCCTGTCGGCTGCCGTCGCTGCCGTCGTCGGTTTCGCCGTTCCGGTCCGAGCCGATGAGAAGCCAGTGACCAAGCGGCCGAAAGTCGAGGTCGTCTTCTGCCTCGATACCACCGGCAGCATGGGCGGCCTGATCGAAGGGGCCAAGGCGAAGATCTGGGCGATCTGCAATCAGATCGCCAGCGGCAAACCGACGCCGGACCTGAAGGTCGGACTCGTCGCGTTCCGCGATCGCGGCGACGAGTACATCACCAAGGTGTTCGACCTGACCGACGACCTCGACGCCATTCACGGCCATCTGAAGACGTTCAAGGCGGCCGGCGGCGGCGACATTCCGGAGAGCGTCAACCAGGCGCTGGACGACGCCGTCAACAAGATCAAGTGGAGCACCGACAACGAGCACGCTGCGCATCATCTTCCTGGTCGGCGACGCCCCGCCGCACATGGATTATCCCGACGACGTGAAGTACCCCGTCACCTGCAAAAAGGCGTGCGAGAAGGGCATCATCATCAACACCGTGCAGTGCGGCAACGACGCGGACTGCACCAAGTTCTGGAAGGATATTTGCGTCAAGGCCGAAGGCTCCTTCGTCCAGATCCCCCAGGACGGCGGCGTCAAGCAGGTCGTTGTGACGCCGTTCGACAAGCGCCTCGCCGAGATCAACGGCGACCTGGCCCGTTCGACGCTGGTGTACGGCAAGGCCGAAGAGCAGGCGAAGGGCGACGCCAAGAACAAGGAGGCCGAGAAACTCGCTCCTGCAGCCGCCGCCGAGCGTGCCGCGTACCAGGCCAAGAACGGCCAAGCCTCAAGCTATGATCTGCTCGACGGCGTCAAGCGCGGCCACGTCAAGCTCGAAGACCTGAAGAAGGAAGAGCTGCCGAAAGAGCTTCAGGATTTGAAGCCAGCGGAGCGTAAGGAGTACCTGAACAAGCTCGACGAAAAGCGTGAAACGATGCAGAAGGAAGCGCTGGATCTGGACAAGAAGCGCAGCGACTTCATCGCCAAGAAGCACGCCGAGGACGCCGCCAAGGGCACGAACGGTTTCGACGGCCAGGTGCTGGAAGTCCTCCGCAATCAGGCGAAGAAGCACAAGATTGATTATTGAAGTTGGTGAGTGGTGCGTGGTGAGTGGTAAGTAAAGACCACGCACCACGCACCACTCACCAGCCTGATTTGCACTTTTTTTCAGCGACCTCTCTGGTGTAAGATTCCGTCCGTCGGTGACACGGAACCACCGACGAGCCACGGAAGGTTGCCGCGACTGCGGTCGGGGCAGATCGGTTTGTCAGACGCTCACGGCTGACGCGCCTCGCAAGGATGCGGGGTCGAACCGGTCCCTGGAGAAGAGGCAGGAATGAAGCGCATCCCATTCTGCGCGGCCGGGCACGGAACCCGGCTGCCGGAACTCCAATCGCAGCTTATCACCACGCTTTCAAAACACGTCCGACTCCACTGATCGCTTGCCGTTTCGCGCTTATGTGCAACGACGAGTGCTGAAGAGAGAGGCCGCGCGCCCTGTGCTCGGGGTGCGCTCGGAAATCCCTATCCCACGGAACAGATAGAAATGAACCGCGCTCCCGTTCTATTCCGCGTCGATGCTGCGCCCCAAACCGGCTACGAATCGCTGTACCGTTGCGTGACGTTCGCGGCGGCCCTGCAGCGGCGGCGGCGGCCGGCTCACTTCCTGTCGCAGCTCGAATCCGAACTCCCTGGCCATGATGGTGAAGCGCGGCGGCAACGACTGGATCGCCGCCGGCAGCGACGTCGGCACACCCGAGGACCTCGAAGACACGATCCGCGAGATTCGCCGGTTGCAACCCAGCGCCGTCGTCGTGGACTCGGCGGCCGCCACGGAAGAGTATCTCGGCTCCCTGCGCCAAACCGGCGTCCTGGTCATGTCGTTCGACACGCGGGCCGAGATCGTCTTTCCGTCGCGCCTGGTCGTCAACCCGCTGCTCGGCCCCGGCCTCGATGCGTATGAGTTCGGTATCGGCTCCCAGCTGCTGCTCGGCCAGCGCTACGCCGTGATCCGTCCGGAGATTCGCCGTGTTCGGCCGCTGCGAGCGAGGGAGCCGGTGCAGCCGTTCCGCGCCCTGGTGGCCCTGGGCGACGACGACCCGAACAACCGTTCCGGCGAACTGGCCAAGTCGCTGCTGAACTGTCCGCGCGTGGCCCGCGTCGATGTGGCGGTACGGCCGACACATCCGCGAGTTGGCGAACCTGAAGGCGCTGGCCGAGCAATGCCCCGAGCGTCTGGCCATCCTGAGCGAGCCGGGCGAACTGCCATCGCGCGTGGCCCGCTGTCACTTCGCGGTCACGGCAGGCAACTCGTGGTCGTTGGAACTGGCCTGCGTTGGCGTGCCGCAGTTGATGATCGTGCAGTCCGAAGTCCACTGGCCGACGGCGCAGCGACTGGAGGAAGAAGGGGCGGCGACCTGTCTCGGCTGGCACGACAGCGTGTCGGCGGTGACGTTCCGCCAGGCGGTCAACGACCTGCTGACGGACGCGCTGGAGCGCCAGGCAATGGCGCGCTGCGGTCGCAAGCTGATCGACGGCCGCGGCCTGGATCGGCTGGTGACGGCGCTGGAGATGCTCCTGCACAAGTCGCCGCAGGCCGAGATGCAGATCGCGGCGTAAGTTTAGTCTTACCAGCCCGGAACACAAGCGACGGGATTTGCTCACCCGTCGCTTGCGCTCCGGGCTGGGTGTGAGCCGCAGGTGTGGACGGCTCAGTCTTAAACGGTGCGGTGGTCTGGCCACACCCAGGCCACTTAATCCTACCCGTGCGGGGCCGTCCCCGTGCGGAAACGCTTGCTCGAAGCTCCCGGAAGGGAGCCTATGCAGCCAGCAGCGGTCGGCAACGGCCGCTGACGGAGGGGCCAGGCAAGCGTAGCTCGGGAGGGGTCACGTTTCGGCCGGGTCGGTAGGCCACGCTCTCCAGCCTGCCGAAGCCTCGCGGAAGAGGGATCGCCCTTTTCCCCGCGCAGCGTCTGCGACGGTTTGGCGCTGCGAACCGACACGGTGACTGGTGATCTCGCCTGGGCACAACGGCTGACCACACTGACCGGTGAAAGTCCCACGCCGTCCCGGCTCACGCCGGGTAAGCCGGACCCATAAGCACTGCGAAACGGTCCGGGCACGCGGCGGTGCGAACGTCTCTCCCCAACGAGACGCCGCTTCAGGGATGGCAGCATCTCCGGAGTAGCCCGCCCAGGGGCGAAAGGAGGTTCCGTGTTCGCGGAGGCACACGCGCAGGACCATGAGGACAGTTAGCCCCTTCGGGACGGCACGATGACCGCTCGGCCCTCTTCCGAAACCCGCTGGGCTGGCTAAGAAACATCCTCCACGGGCCTGTAGGCCGAACGCCTCCAGGGTCTCGGTTTCATGGGGTTCCATCGGAAAGGGCCTAGCGTGGCCAAGATCAAGCACCATTCGTTGACGGGACGGATCACCCTGCCCCTGCTGCACCGCCCTTCCGCAACGTCCGGCGGAATCGTGGGGCGGCGGGAATGGACAAGGTGAGCATCGCGGCCTTCGAGATCAACCTCGAAGACAACCTGCTCGCCCTGATGCGCCGCCTGAAGGATGGGTCTTATCAACCCCTCCCCTTGCGGCGTGTCCATATTCCCAAGGGGCCGGGCCAGACACGCCCGCTGGGGATCCCCGCCGTCCGCGACCGGGTGGCCCAGGAGGTGGTTCGCCTCCTCCTGAGCCCGCTCTTCGAGCGGCTGTTTCACGAGGATTCGTATGGGTTCAGGCCGGGCCGCAACTGCCATAGGGCCGTGCGCAAAGTCCTGGAACTCCATCAGCAAGGGCACACCCAGGTGCTCGACGCTGACATCAAGGGGTTCTTCGACAATTTGCCGCACGCCGTCATCATGGCCGGCGTGGCCGCGGAAGTGGCCGACGGCACCATTCTCGATCTGGTCGAGCGATTTCTCAAGGCCGGGGTGATGGAGGAGGGCGTGTTCCAACCGACCACGGGCGGCACGCCTCAGGGAGGGGTCATATCCCCCTTGCTGGCCAACATCGCTCTCAACAGCCTCGACTGGCAGCTCCACGACGCCGGCTACCGCTTCGTGCGTTATGCCGACGACTTCGTGGTCCTCTGCCGGACCGCGGTTCAGGTCCAAGAGGCACACGCCTTGGTGCAACGTCATCTGACCTCCCTCGGACTCACCCTGAGTGCCGAAAAGACCAAGACGACCCAGTTCCGGGACGGCTTCGCTTTCCTGGGCTTCGCGATCTCGGCCTGGAGTGTCACGATGCGTCCCAAGTCGGTGGAGAAATTCAAGGGCAAGGTCCGCGAACTGACGCCCCGGCACCACAACCTGGACGCATCGGTCATCAAGAAACTGAACTCGGTCATTCGGGGCACGGCGAACTATTTCGCCACCTCGTTTTCCCACGTCGGCAACCTCTTTCGCGGCTTGGACCGCTGGATGCGCATGCGTCTCCGGTGTATGAAGTACCAGCGTAAAAGTCGCGCCGACAACGGGCGGTTTCGGCTGGTCTATTTCCGTCGCTTGGGTCTTTGTTCCTTGTCCGAGTTCCGGGCTGCTCCGTTGTAGGAGACCGGTTATCCTGCCCGTAAGGGGCAAGCGTCATGGCGTCGCCCGGTGCCCGAAAGGGGCACGCCGGTAAATCGGGGGAATTAACCCCCGTGCGACAACGGGGAGGGAGGGGAATGGCTCCCTCCCTTACCCACTTAAGACAATTTACGAAGCGATCCGGAGGGCCGAAACATGCCGCACGTCACTTTCCTGTCGATTCTGGGCGGTACTTCTCATCGTGACGGCAGTCGCCGGCTCGCCCGTCGCCGCCTCGGAAGCCGAGAAATTGCTTCCGGCCGAGACGGATCTCCTTCTGACTGTCAACGTCCGTCAATTCCTCAACGACCATCAAAAGACCGAGGTCGTCCGGCGACTTCCTCGAACCGTGGCAACTCGCCCTGCGTGACGACGCCAACCAACTGCGAAAGTATCACCACGACCATGACCTGCTGAAGACCGCGGGCATTACCGAGCAGGATTTCCTGGACCGGGCCAGGCTCGTCAAATCGATCGGCAACGCTCTCGGAGTCGACCCGCTCCAGGACGTCCACCGCATCACCTGCGCGGTCAAGCTAGGCGGCGACGGTTCCCTCGCTCTCGTCGTTGAGGGCAAGTTCGACGAAGCCAAACTCCGCCCGGCGAGTCCGGCGACTTCACGAAAGAAGTCTTCGGTGCCGTCAAGACGACACGGGTCGGCGCGGTTGAACTCTGGCAGCTGCCCGACGGAGTCAACGTGGCTTTGCTGAATTCCCGAACATGGGTGATCGTCCGCGGCGAAAAGTGGACGGCCGGCGTGCTGGCCCGAGCCGCGGGTGAAAAGAACGGCGGCCTTTCCCCCGGCACGCGGGCACTGCTGGCCGCCGGCGAACAGGAACACGTCTCCCTGCTGATGAACAACTTCGACGTGATCCTGAACCAGGCGGTCAAATCCCTGACGGACGAGACCGGCAAGGTTTTCGACCTGAAGAAGGACGCGATCGCCCAGTTGGTCGTGAGCCAGGTCACCACATTCGCCCGTCAGTACGGGAATGAGATCACGGCCGCGAGCGTCGGACTGTCGGCCGGTGAGGATGCGCTGCGACTGCAATGGGGTCTCGTGACGAAGAAACCGGAGACGGCTCGGGAACTGCGTTCGCTGATCGACGGCGGAACGCTATGGGCTGCCCTGGTGCTGAAGGCCGCCGATACGGAATTGACGCAAGGCCTGGCTGGCATTCTTGCCCGGCAGCGCGTCGTCGTCAAGGATGCGACGCTCGCCGTCCGCTCAGTCGTCCCCTACGAGTTCCTCCAGCAAGTAGCAACTGCGTCCTCGTCAAGCCTCCATCCTTACGTCGAGCGCGCGGCCCGATACGTCACCAGCATCCCGCTGTGGGCGCCGCCAAGCCCACCGCCGACGGGGGCGCTCGAGGTGGAGGTGGTGCGCGACGTTGCTTACCGCGACGACGCCCAGGCGGATCCGATCCGGCACCGGCTCGACCTTTTCGTGCCGAAGGGGAAGAAGGACTTCCCGGTGGTCGTGCTGGTCCACGGGGGCGGCTGGGTCCTCGGCGACAATCGCTGCTGCGGCCTGTACTCCTCGGTCGGCCATTTCCTCGCCAGTCGCGGTATCGGCGCTGTGCTGCCCAACTACCGGCTCTCGCCCTGGGTCAAGCACCCCGACCACGTCAAAGACGTGGCCCGTGCGGTGCGCTGGACGCGGGATCACGTCGGGGAGTACGGCGGCAACCCCGGCCGGCTCTTCCTCCTCGGCCATTCGGCTGGCGGGCACCTCGTCTCGCTGCTGGCAACCGACGAGTCGTATCTGAAGGCTGAAGGGATGAAGAGCGCGGACATTCGCGGCGTCGTCACCTTCAGCGGCGTCTATCACATTCCATCGGGGGCTGAGGAGTTTTTCCTGGGAGGGACGGGGACGCATTCCTTCCGTCCGGACCAGGTCTACCCGTTGCGCGGCGACGATTCGCTCCCCGAACTACCGCCGCTAGGCATTCCCGTCTGGGAAGACGCGTTCGGTTCAGCCTTCGGCGGTGATGCGAAGGAGCGCGCTGCTGCGTCGCCGCTAACCCACGTCCGCCGCGGCCTGTCTCCCTTCCTGATCCTGACTGCCGCCCATGACCTACCCACACTACCCGGCATGGCGGACGAATTTCATCAGGCCCTGATGCGGCAAGGCTGCGATGCCCGATTGCTGAAAGTGGCACGGCGCAATCACAATTCGCTGATGTTCTCGGCCATTGGTGACGACGATACGGCCGCTCGCGCCATGCTGGAATTCCTCAAACAGCACGACCGAAAAGCGAAGGAGTAGGTGCCGTGAAGCGGGCGGCGGCCCCGGGATGGTGGTCCTAATCTCCCGGCCATTCATCCGGTTCGATCAACAGCGCGGCAGTTCAGGGGAACGGCCATCTGGTATCACGGGCGGCCTTTGTCGAACGGGTTGCGCGGGGCCTTCGGGTCGTCACCCTGCTTCTTCCGCACTTCCTCAATGCGAGCTTTCCACGCGGTGTACCGGTCGATGCGCTCTTTGTTCTTCGCATCAACGGCGCCGTTGTGGGCTAGCAGTTTGCCCTCGGGGCCGAGGATTATCACTTCCAGGCTGGAGCTGTCGGCTACCTCTTCCGTGCCATGCTTGTACTTCAGCCTGTCGCCGCCGTCGAAATCGACCAGGATCGCTGGCCAGTTAGGGACGTTGTAAAACGGCACGTCGATGCCGGGCTCGCGGTTGGCACCCGTCTCACCGGTAGTCGGCGTCGAACCGAGGCGCCACTCGCTCAACTCCGGCACGAACAGCGGCACCTCCACGCGCACCGGCCGGTCGATGATCTCGCCGCGATTGACAACGACGCGCTCGGCCACCGACCATTCGCCCACCGGCACGTATTTTCTGCTGCTTGGCCAGGCGGCATTGTCCAGGTATCTGTGAATCTGCAAGACGACCTGGTCACGGCCGATCTTGGCGGCTTTGTTGGCACCGCGATAAGCGTCCTTGTCGATCACCTTCTGATCGACGGCGTAGTAGTAGATCTCGCTTGGTATCGTGACGATGCTCGGAATCTCGAACCATTTGGCTGAAGTAAGCTCTTTCTCGTTCGCCGTTTTGGGATCGGCCACGCCTTTCCGCTTGTAATTTGGGTTCGCCATGCGGACACGGAGACGGTATTGGTAGGTGCGCCCGGCTTGACCGTCACGTCGATGACGCGGATCAGGCAGTGATCGGGCAAGACGATCCTGTCTTCGCGCTTACGCTCCTTGATCGTCTTGAGTGCCTTCTGAAGGGCAGGTAGTTCCGTCTCGATCTTCGGATATGGATCGGGGCGCGCCGCGAGCAATCGCGGCATGACCAGGCCGGACAGGATTACGTCTCCGAGGTCTTTGTCCTCCTCCTCAACGTGAAGCCCGCTTAGCCAAAGATATGGCTGGTATTCCCCCGCAACATCAAGGGGGAGATAACCGTTGTCGCCCTGCTTTGGAAAGAGCGGCTTGCCCTGACGGTCCATCAAGCGACGTTCGACGACAACGCCCAGGAACCGAAACGCTGCGAGCTTGTTGGTCGAAACCTCCGTGAGGACTGCGGCGTTGGACGCCAATCGCAGCGTCGTGCGGAACTCCTCGACCTGGGCTTTCAGGGGAAATGCGGCGGCAATGATGGCCGAGCGCATCGGGTGGAGAATTTGCAGCAGTCGGATATCGCTCCTCTCGGCGAGCTTGTCTACCGGAATAAAGTCCCCCTTATTAATGCTGGCCAGGTCAACGAAATCGGCAATACTGTTGTTACCGGGGAAGTGCGGTCGGTGTAGTGCATCTGCGCAGCTGCGTCACTCCCTCCGCACTCAGCTTCTTCGCCAACCTCTCCCGCTCCAACCGATCTGCCGGACGTTCCACTTGCTTTTTTGAGGTGTCCGCAACCATAATCACGATCTTCTCGTTTCTGTCTGTAACGAAGATGTATGACCAGACCTGTGCATGAACCACCGCGATTTTGCCCTCTACCGGCAAGAGCACTTCGGGCTGGCCGCGCTTTTTGTCGGGCGGTGCGTCGGGCCGCTTCTCCGCACCGGGTTGCCGCGCATCGGTTCGCTCGGTGTGCCGATTCATGCACAAGACGGCGACAAGAACGACCAGCGCGACGGCTCGGATTCGCCGGGAAGGTGACATGCGAGGTCTCCCGAAATGTGAGAGGTCGAACGAGGTATCCCCCGAATATGAACACAACCGCGGTTGCTTCGTTGGCGGCAAAGCTGCGTTCCGCCGCGAGTGCTGGAATAGGATCAGCTGTGCGAATGGAAGGCGCGCGAGGCACTTCAGGTGATTGCAGCGCGGCAGGGAAGAAGTGAATCGAGACTCCGGCGAGCGTATCAGACGCTCGCCAGAGTCTCGCGGCTAAACAATTCACTTCTTCGCCACTTTCGTGTAACTAAGCGTCAATATGGCGAACCCCGTCGCCAGGTTCGGATCGTTTTCGCCGAAGGCTCGATCGGTCGGGTTGACGAAGCTGCCGTCCTCCTTCTGACGCTTCTTGAGCGCTGCAAACAGTTCCTTGCGCCACTCGTGCTTCACGTCCTTGCTGTCGATAAACGGGTCTTCGCCGAGGGCCGACATCGCCTTGGCGAAAGTGTGGTAGTAGTAAAACAGCCCTGATTGGCCCATGCCGGGGTTCTCGTCCAGGGTGTAGTGCGCCCGAATCCACTTGACGGCGGCCTCCACACGCTTGTCGCCCTTGCTGACGCCGGCGTAGAGGAAACTCTTCAGGCCGCCGTAGGTCATCGCGCCCAGCGAGCGCAGACCGCCGTCGGGGGTCTTGTGCTTGCTGTCGTCGGGGTCGATCGGCGTGTAAGTGAAGCCGCCGATGTCGTCCGGTGCGGCCTTTTTCGCAAACGGCTGATCGTTCGTTTCGCCCGGCAGGTTCTGGCAGCGGTTGATGAACTTCAGCGCGTTCTGGATGGCGGGGTCGTCCTTCGGCACGCCGGAGGCCAGCAGGGCATCGACGAAGAATTGCGTGTTCGACAGGTCGGGCCGCGTCTTGGCGTCGTAGCCGACGCCGCCGGAGCGCACGTCCTTCGGATCGGCGCTGGACTGCAAGCCTTTCAGAAAGCCGCTGGCGTTCTTGATGAGCTTGTCGTACTTGCCGCCGGTATTCGCTTCGTGGAAGGCCATCAGGGCCACGCTGGTCGTGTAGTTGGCCAGCCCTTGTCGTAGATGCCGCCGTCCTTCTTGACACTCTTTTCGAGGTAGGCCATCGCCTTGGCGACCATCGGATCGTCGGGACTGTAGCCGTGACGCAACAGCCCAGCGACAATGACAGCCGTCACGCCGGGACCGGTGGTCTTGGCCGAGAAGCTGCCGTCCGGCGCCTGATGACTGCGCAGGAATTCAGCCGCTTTTCTTGACGACGTCCTTGACGTCCTGCGAGTCGGCGTCCGCGGCGCCGACCCTAGGCGGAGCAGCGGTCAGGCCGATCACGATGGCGCAGAGAAGTGTACGAGGTCGGTTCACGACTCAGATCTCCTTGTTGTCCGTGAGTACCGAGTACTCAGTACCGAGTACTCAGTACAGCACTCACCACTCACCACTCACTTTTTCGGCTTGCAATGGCTGAGCGTCAGCAGGGCGTAGGCGCTGACCAGCTGCGGGTCGCCTTCCATCCACTTGTCCTGGTCGTTGACCCAGCTGCCGTCAGTCCGTTGCCGCTTCGCCAACTCCGCGGTCAGCTCGGCCCGCCAGTCGTGTTTCTTGCCGGACGCGTCCACCAGTTCGTCCACGCCCAGCACGTCGAGGCACTTGGCCATCGTGTGATAGTAGTAATACAGCCCCCAGTGTTTCCTTACTTCCGGCATGCCGGGGTTGTGATCGAGCGTGTAGTTCTTCTTGATCCACTCGAACGCCTTCTGGACACGCGGGTCGTCCTTGCTGACGCCGCAGTAGATCAGGCTCTTGACGCCGGCGTAGGTCATGCTGCCGTAGCCGGGCAGGGCGCCGTCGGCGGACGGCTCATCCTGCACTTTCGTCTGGCCGCCGGCGGCGGGGCTGTAGATGAAACTGCCGTCGTTGATCTTGTCGGCCCACTTCCGGCCGTTACCCTCGATCTTGCGGTTCTGGCAGCGGCGAGACGAAGATCGCCGCCTTCTTGAACGCCGGATCGTCCTTCGGCACGCCGGCCGCTGTCAGGGCGTCAAGGAAGAGCTGCGTGTTCGACAGGTCGGGCCGCGATTTGCTGTCGTAGCCGGCGCCGCCATAGAAATCGTCCTTCGGCGTCTTGCCCTCGCCCTCGTCCCACTGGAGCTTGCGCAGGAACTTGGTCGCGTCGCCGATGACGGTCTTGTAACTATCGCGGTTGGCCGTCGTCAGAGCCAGCACGTTGATGCTCGTGACGTAATTTTGCAGCTGGGCGCGCGGGTCCTTGCCGGCGATATGGCCTGCTTGCGGGTTGATGAGCGATTCGATGTACTTGAGTGCTTTCTCGGAGGCGGGATCGTTGACGGCGACCTTGCCGCTCTTGAGCAGGGCAGTGAGTGCGAGACCGGTGACGCCCATGGACTGTTTGCCGCCCCAGGTGCCGTCGGCGGCCTGTGTTTTGCGGAAGTAGGCGACGGCCTTTTCGACCGTGTCATCCCACTGCTTCACGTCGGCCGACGTCTTGCGAGCCGTATCCTGCGCGCCGCCGGTTGCGGCGAGAAGGCCGGCTATGCTGAACGCCACAGCGGCAGAGAAAAACTTGCCCATCGTTTGCGTCTCCACGGAATCGTTGTGGGGAACCCCGATGGTCGAGAGAGCAAAAAGAGTGCCGACGGAAAGGGTGCGGAATCGCGGGGTTTTGCGTAACCCGCGTCCTGCGGTTGGCCGTCCCGTCGCCAGCCGTGGTCACTCCCTGGCCGCGCTCATTGTAGCAAAAGATTAGGGGAGCGCTGGTAGCTCCATAGGTCGTAGAGGTCCTCTACGACCTATGGAGCTACCAGCGCTCCCCTATCGGGTTGCGGCTAAACGGAAACGGAGTTCTACTCGAGAACCGCGAGGATGTCGTCCTCGGTCATGATGAGATGTTCCTGGCCGTCGATGGTCACTTCGCTGCCGGCGTAGGAGGTGAACAGAACGCGGTCGCCCTCCTTGACCTGGAACGGCGACCGCTTGCCGCTCTCCAGCCGCCGACCTTCGCCGAGGCTCAGGACCTTGCCCTGCTTGGGCTTTTCCTTGGCGGAATCGGGCAGCAGGATGCCGCCCGCCGTCTTGTCCTCCGCCTCCAGCCGCTTGACCACGATCTTGTCATTGAGCGGTACGACCTTCATGCCGTGTACTCCCTCGGGTGAATAGGATGTTCATCTTTCGCGGAACTTCAACCTACGATTTCTTGTCTTGTTTCTTTTCCTGCGCCTCGCACACGATGCCATAGAACCGAGCCAGGGCACGCAGCACGGTGTAAAGCACGACATGCTTGCTGATCGGCTTGGGGATCACGCTGTAAACCTGCTGCTGGTAGGCTTGGCGGACAATCGACTCGTTCGGATCTCCGGTGACCAGGATGGCCGGCAGCCGAGCGTTGAACTGCCGCACGACTTGCAGCACTTCCAGCCCGTTCATCGTCGGCATGTGCATGTCGAAGAGGGCGAGATGCACCACGCCGTCGCGGACGATGTCGATCGCCTCCTCCCCACACGCGGCCAACAGGGCGTGGAAGCCCTGGAGCTCCACGATCTCGCGAAGCGCTTCACGGCAATCGACGTCGTCGTCCGTGATCAGGATGGAGCAATCCTTTTTTTCGAAGGTTGCGTTCATGCCGCATACCTCGTTGGGCGGGTCCAGGCGGTGCTGGCAAGCGGGCGGCACCCTGCGGCTGGGTGCGGCCCCTATAGCCGACCCTCAACCAAGCAAACAGTGTACCACTGACCGTGCGGGAAGGACGGGACGTTCTAAGTCCCATTCCAGTAAACCATTCGGTCGGGGGAAAATCAAGGGACGAGTTGGAATAGGCAAGACCGCCTGCCAGCCCGTGCGGCGGGACTGCCAGATTGTCAGGGTTTTTTCTCCCCTCGCCTCGGTACTCCAGAGAGAGGGGTCGGGGGTGAGCTGCTGAGCAGTGTTCTGGTCTTTACCCCTGACCCCTCTCCCCGGAGTACCGGGTGAGGGGGGTAGACTGCTCGCGCGCGCCGGCCGGCCCCACACTTTGTCGGGGTTGAAGTCGTTGTCGTCGAGGCGTACCGGGAACTGGAGCCGATCGTAGAAGTAGTATTCGACTTCCTGACCGGTGTGATCGCGCGTGGTGAGAAGCACCGGGAGATTGGAGTCGGGATCGAAGCAGTAGAGGAAACGGCCGCCGCGCGGCAGATTGGGATCGAGACCGGGTGGAACCAGGTGTTCGATGGCGGCGACGGGTCGGGAAAACTCCGGCCGGCCGATCGTGCCCAGGTCGGTCAGCGTCCCCAGGCGTTCATCGCCGCGGTCCAGTGCGCCGAGGACGCGGCCAGCCGCTCGATGCTGGCGCCAAACCCGGCCTCCGTGATCGGGTGCCGGCTCGCGGACCGCACGCAGCAGACTGTCCGGCGCCAGGGCCATGCGCTGCCCGGCGGTGCCAGCGGCATGTCGCCGGCGGCCAGCTTGGTATGGATCTTCCCGTCGTACTGACCCTTGACGAAGATCGCCTCACGGCCGCGGCCGGCCGGACCCACCCATTTGAAGTAAACGCTCCACGGCTCCTTCCGGAACATGAACTGCATCACTTCTTCCGGCTTGTTCTCGCCGCGCACCTGTTCGCGCCGCGTCAGACGGGCGATGTACGAGTCGATGTCATCGTACCGCTCGACGGCAAGTTTGCACACCTTATGCACGTTCTCCATCCCGACGGGACGGCCGGCGTGTCATTTAGAGGCGGCGCGGCCTTGCCAGGAGCGGTTGCTGGCGTCTCCGGCGATTTCGGGTAGGCAACCGGCACGATCGGGGCCGAGGAACCCGGAGACGGCGGGATCGGCAGGGGCACGAGCGGTATCTGGGTATTCTCAAGCAAGCGAATCTCCAGAGATGCGCAAGTCGGGCACGATCGGCGACGACCGGGGTTTGGGCAGGATGCCGCGCGCATCCAATCGGATGCCCAACGGCGTACTTTGCAGCCCGAGACAGCCAACGAGCAGCAAACACAGCACCAGACCCGCCGCTACGCAGACCGTTTCCTTGCCGAGACGCATTGCGGAATCCCTTCCCGTCTCAGGGAGCACTGTCCGTCCACACAGGGTAGACGGAGTGGGGCGGGAGTGTACCGAAATCTGCCCGTGACGGATAGGTGAAGTGCGCGGTGCCCAGGATATTTGACGAGCGCTACTCGAAAACGATCCGTCGTCGCGGCGTGTTGGCAGCTGGAGGCTCGGGACATCGACAGGATCGTAATACCGCAACTCGGTCGAAATGCGGACCAGGGGACGTATCTATTTTTCTTGGATCAACCCACTGGACGTCTGAAAAAAAGATGCGCCCCTTTTTCTGCTCCCGCCGGGACAAGCCCGGCGGCTCGCTCAACTGTCGCTTCTCATCGTTCAGACGTCGGCGTGCGGACATCGCGGAGAGCGCCGCGGGATGATCTTCAATTGAAACAGTTTACGATGTTTCAAATGCCCGTTCCTTGTAAAATTCGCATAATGCAGAGAGTGGTACGCAGTGCGGAGCCGTCGATCCCTAACTCCGTGCCAGTGCGCACCGAGAGATTAACCAGCCATGAGAAACCCTGCCATGAAAAGCTACCTCCACATCGTCGCGGCATCGGTCGTCGTCTTGGTCGCATGCACTCAGGCAAACGCCGAACGGTTGGTCCTTGCCAGTGCGTCCTACGGCAAGAACATCGTCGCGATCTGTGATGCGGAAGGCAAAGTCCTCTGGTCGCACAAGACCGCAGGCGGGAATGACCGGGCACGCCGGACATCACGACATCCAGTTTCTGGACAATGGCAACATCCTGTTTCACGAAAACTGGACAACGATCATCGAGATGACGCTCGACAAGAAGGTCGTCTGGACCTACGACTCGAGCACGATGAACGGCAACAAAGGCAAACGAGTCGATGTTCATGCCTTTCGGCGGCTCCCCAATGGGTTGACGATGATCGCCGAGAGCGGGGTCGGCCGAATCATTGAGGTCGATAAGGATGGAAAAATCCACGCCGAGGTCAAGCTCAAGCCGGGCGGCACGCAGAACACCCGCATGGCACGGAAACTGGACAACGGCAATTACCTGGTTTGTGCCGAGAACCCCGGCGTGGTTACCGAGTACAACGCCAAGAGTGAAGTGGTCTGGGAGTACCCGATCAAGACGCGCGTTTACGGCGCGATTCGGCTGCGCAACGGCAATACGCTGATCGCTTCGGGCGGCGGAGCCAGCGTCGTCGAAGTCACCCGCGACGGCAAGGTCGTCTGGGAAATCAAGGACATCGTTCCGGAAACCAAGATCGCTCTCAAGTGGACGACATTCCTCACGGAGCTCGGCAACGGCAACTTCATCGTCGGCAACTGCCACGCCGGTGAAAAGAGCCCGCAGATCTTTGAAATCACGCACGACAAGAAAGTCGTCTGGCAGTTCAACCAGTACGAGACCTTCGGCAACGGGCTGGCGTGTTCGCAAGTGCTGAGCGACGAGCAGTCGGCGCTGGTTCGCAAGCTGCTCGCGGCGACAACCGGGAAATAAGCCCGATGTAAGAAACAGCCTCCACTCTCGGAAAAGACCAGAGCCGACCTCCCCTTGTATGGATTACGCGGCAAATCGAGGCAAGTAGGAGGCAAGCCGCTGTGGCCGATCGCGTAGTCATCCTCGGCGCCGGCCTCGCGGGGTTGGCCGCGGCAACCGCTCTCGGCCGACGCGGGTTCGACGTTCTGCTCCTCGAATCGCGCCATCGGCTCGGTGGGCGGGCGTCGTCGTTCACCGACGCCGCCACGGGGCAAGTGCTGGACGTCTGTCAGCACGTCAGCATGGGCTGCTGCACCAACTTCGCTCACTTCGCCCGCACCGTCGGCGTCGCTCATTTGCTTCAGCGACAGCCCGATCTCTTCTTCATGACACCCGACCGCCGGGTCAGCCGATTCCGCGCCGATCCCTTACCCGCACCGCTGCACCTGGTGCGTTCCTTCCTCATCGCCCATTACCTTCGGCCGGACGAAAAGTTGCGCGTCGCCTGGGGTCTCGCCTGTCTGCGGCGAACCAGCCCGGACGACGATCGGCCGTTTCTCGACTGGTTGCGTGCGCATCGGCAGACGCCGCGCACCGTCGACGCGCTTTTGGGGTCTCGTGCTCACCAGCGCCCTGAACGAGACGTCGGAACGCATCGGTCTCCGTTATGCTCGCAAGGTCTTCGTGGATGGCTTCCTGGGCACCGGCGCGGGTTCGAGGTCGAACTGCCACAGGTGCCGCTCGCTCGACTCTACGGCGAGGAACTGCAGGCGCTATCTCGACAGCCACGGCGTCCAGGTGCGGTTCGGCAGCGCGGTCCGACGCATCCTCGTCGAGGCGAGTTCCGTCCGATGCGTGGAATTGCGCAGACGGCACGACGCTAACGGCCGACTGGTTCGTCTCCGCGGTCCCTTTCGATCGCCTGCTCGATCTGCTGCCGACTCCGTTGATCGACGCGGATGCCTATTTCGGCAACCTGCGCAACCTGGAAGCGTCGCCGATAACCAGCGTACACTTGTGGTACGATCGGCCGATCACCCGGCTGCCGCACGTCGTACTGATCGACTGTGTCGGCCAATGGCTCTTTCGCCGCGGTGAGGTCGGCGCGGCGAACACTACGTTCAGGTCGTCGTCAGCGCCGCCCGCCTGTTTCGCGGAATGAACGGCGACGAGGTGCAGCGCCGTATCGTGGCGGAGCTGGCCGGCTGTTCCCGGCGGCGCGGGCAGCGACTCTCCTGCGGGCGCGGGTTGTGACCGAACACTCGGCCACCTTCAGCGCAGTGCCGGGCGTCGATCGTTGGCGGCCGAAGCAGGGATCACCGCTTGGCAACTTGCTCGTGGCCGGCGACTGGACGGCGACCGGCTGGCCGGCGACGATGGAGGGAGCCGTGCGAAGCGGCTATCTCGCCGCGGAGGAATTGTTGCGGCGGCGCGGAACGCCGGAGACGCTTGTGCAGCCGGATTTGATCTGAGAAGCAGACAGATTCCCTATTCGGTTATACCATCGCGTAACATGTAACAGGGGCACCCCCTTGCACCTCCGAAACTGTTACGAGGTCACCGAAACACGGAGAATATTGAAATCGCCTAACAGTTTACCCCACTTCGTAACACTTTTTGGGGCATCTCGTAACACTCGACAACGTGCCGAATTTCGAGTTCGTTATACCGGCAGGTCTGGCGGCAACCTCCGGCTTGCGGTGGCAGTGAGCGTCGCGCCCCGCAAGCAGGAGGCCACACGATCGGAGTAGCCCTACTTCTTCTCCTCATCCGGTCGGCGCAGAACCGCACGGACGGTGCCTTTATTCACGGCTTCGACCAGTTTCACTGCGTCGCCAGGAGTGGCGGCAACGGTGATCGTCATGCGTTTCTCTGCCAGTTTCTCGTCGCCGACTTTCTGCACATCGACGGCCAGGACGAGAACGTTTTCGAGGACGATCTTCTCCTTCGTCCCCTTGGCACTCAGAAGATCGACGCGCGAACCGGGCAGGATGAAACCGACTCCCGCGTCATCGTTGCCGAGCCGCAGAGCCACGGCCCGCATTCCGGGAGGTAGCACCGCCGCGAGACCCTCTTTCTCATTCGGCGCCACAGGAGGCGGAGGAGGAACGTTGTCTTCCGCTTTCGGCTCGGGGACTCGCTTGAGGTCCTCAACCTTCGCTGGCTTGAGATCAGCAAACGGCCGCAAGCACAACCGCAGTTCGCCGTTCGATGCGGCCAGAGCCAGTTTTTGCGACTCCTCTGGTTTCACCGTCAGTGTCACCGTCGTGGCGAGGATCTTTTCGGGCTTCTCACGATTCGCCTGCGTATCGACGGCCGCGATGAGCACGTCTTTTAGGATTGTCATCGACCCCATCTCGCCGGTCTTCAAGCGGTACGACCACAACACATCGACCTTGCTGCCCGGAAGTATGAAACCGCCGTCTAGCGAGTCCGGAGGCAACTTGATCGCTACGGCCCTCATCCCCGGCGGGAGTTGCGCAAGCACCGCCTTGTCCCCGGAAACAAGGTCGTCGCGGGACAGGAAACTACCCTCGGTAAGGGTCCGTGAGAGGCGGAATCCGCCCTTGAGATCCTTGTCGCCCAGATCGGTCAGGACGTTCTTCGGCACATCGTCACGCCGCTGCTCCTGAAGTTGGAAGAACTCGTCCGCGTTCTTGATGAACGTGAACGCGGGAATCATCTTCTTCGCCACCACGACCGTGATCTTTTCGTCGGCCGCCGCGGCACCGACCCCGACGAGGAACAGACACGCCGCCCAGACGCTGCGCGATGTCATCGCCAATTCATGCCCTCCGTAAGTGTTTGGGTCGGCTGGAGGGTCAGCCCGACCGGATGGTACAACTCTAGAATGCGTTTTTGATCGAGGAGGCGGACAGGAAAGCGGCGCAGTAAGTCTGTGTAACGAACGATCGTCATAGTATTGTGGCAATTCAGGTCGGAGCGTACAATTGCGTCCCAAGCGTCGAGCCGTCGGCTCGGGATACCGTTCCATTCGCCGTCAAAGGAGGGACAGGTCATGTTCGGCAGCGCACAGCGAACCGTCCTCAGGGTAACGTGTCTGGCAATCCTCTTCGTTCTCGTGGGCCTGGCATGGCCCGCGGCGAACCTTCAGGGTGACGAAGTGAAAGGCGAAACGTCCAAGGGACCACCGCCGGTATCCACGCCCGCACCGACGCCGCCGGTTTTCCAGCCGGGATCGGGCAGTTCGACGGCGCCGTCGATCGTGCAGGTGGTTCCGGTTTTTGAACCACAGCCGGCCCCGCAGCCGGTTCCATCGCTTCCGCCGCCGAATTCCATCGAAGTGAAAGGGGCGCCTCCGTCGCCGACGATAATCTTCACACCACAAATCGGTCCCGGTCCGGGGGGAGCCCAACCACCCCCCATGATGTCCAATACGGCCTTCATCGCGTCGATTCCCGCTCCCGCTCCGCCGCGCTTCCAGTTCACGATCGACCCGAAGTCGCCGTTGAAGGATCTGCTGCCGAGCGCCCCGAAGGTCAAGAACGCCGGTCCGTTCCTCGGCGATGACCTGACCGGCGTGCCGGAAGTCCAGTTCGGGGTCCCGGTGGCGAAGGACGCCGAGGCGATGAAGAACACGGCGCACCAGATCGCGAAGATCAATCACCTCAACAAGAAGAAGACCGACGGTTTCCTGGAAGCTCTGCTCGGCGACCGGCCCGACCTGCACGGTCTGCCCTTCGCCATGGGCGACGCTTGCCGGACCAAGGGCGAACGCAACCGATACTTCTCCATCGCCGTCGCCAACATCCGCAGCCAGATGCCGAACATCAGTCATGCGGACACCTTCTGGACCAACTTTCAGCAGATGTGCGCCAATGAGGATCAGAATTTCTCGAAGTCCGATCGGAAGGTGCGCGAGCACCTCATTGTGAGCCGCATCGGCGCCCTGATGCAGATCATGGCCCCGGAGGCGCCGAGCACGCGGCTGGGACTGGTCAAGCATCTCTCCGCCCTCTCCCAGGTTGAGGCGACCGCGCCCTTGCCCGCCTCGCCATCTTCTCCGCCGAGGACGACGTGCGCCAGGCTGCGATCGACGCGCTCAAGGTTCGCCGGGAGCGCGATTACACGGAGATTCTTGTGCAAGGGATGCGCTATCCCTGGCCGGCCGTCGCCAAGCGCGCCGCCGACGCCGTCGTCAAGCTGGAGCGCAACGACCTCCTCCCGCAGCTGGTGGCCATGCTGGACGAGGCGGACCCGCGCTCGCCGGTGATGAAGGAAGTCAACGAGAAGAAAGTGCCGGTCGTTCGTGAGATGGTGCGCATCAACCACCATCGCAACTGCCTGATGTGCCACGCGCCGGGCAACACCGACACCGTGGGAGCGGAGACGTTGGCGGTCGCCGTGCCGACGCCGGATCAGCTGCTGAATCCGCCGTCGGGCGGCTATCAGCAATCGGGATCGTCGCCCGATCTGCTGGTGCGCCTCGATGTGACCTATTTGCGACAGGACTTCTCCATGATGCAGGCGGTGGCCGACGCCGCACCGTGGCCGGAGATGCAGCGTTTCGACTTCCTGGTCCGGACGCGCGAACTGACCGAGGAGGAAGCCGCCGCGTTCCAGGCGAAGCTCGAAGTGAAGGAGCCGGGCCGGATCACGCCGTACCAGCGCGCCGCGGTGACGGCGTTGCGCGAACTGACGGGCAAGGACACCGGGCCGACGGCGAAGGCGTGGCGGGAGCTGCTTGAACTGGAAGAGTGATGGACAGGTTTTCCGTACCGCCGACATTCCTGTCGGCACGGGCCGGCAAGAATGCCGGCGGTACGCGGTTTTGAAACCACCTCCTAGCCGCGAGACTCCGGCGAGCGTTGACCCATACAGCGTTCGCCGGAGTCTCGCGGCTAAACAATTTCGGCTGTAGGATTAACCCAGTGCCTTGTCGAACTCCGCCCACGCGCAGTGCCAGAACCGCCGGAAGCCGTAGCCGCCCAGACGGATCGCCGCGCCGTGCCGCTTCCATACCGCCAGACACGTTCCCGCAAACAGGACACGCTGTCCCGCGTCAGTCAGCGCGCGTTTCCAGCGCGATCGGCTTTTGCGCATCATGCTCAAGCGCTCAACGTGAAAATCGACGTGCTTACGCTCATCGCGCAGCAGCTGGGCGCAGATCCGCCGCAGGACGGGGGACGAGCTCGCCGCGTACAAGGCCCGATAGTAGACCTTCGCGATCAGCTCGGCCATCAGGGCCGCGACCAGCGTCATCTCAAGGCCGGTGCGCTTCCGCAGGCTGCGAAAGACGAAGTCGGTCCACGAAAAGCGCAGCCGCGCTGCCCCAGCCAGGTCGAAGAAGCGGCCCAGGTACGCGCCGTGCCGCTGCTCCTCGGCGATAAACAGCCGCATCGCTTCGATGTACACGACGTCGCCGGACCACTCGGCATAGAGGCGGGCCATCTCTCCCGCGTTGACGCCATCGGTACTTTCGCCAAGCTGAAAGTCCTGGATCGACGGGATCAGGACGCGGCGCTCTTCGGCAGTCAGCTCCGTGCCGCGTTTCCAGGGAATGTGGATCAGCCGCGTCCGATTGACCCGGAAGTAGAAGCACCAGCCCAGGGAGGACCAGGTCATCTCGGAAAGTGGAGTTGCTTCCTCCGCGATCACCTGTCGAAGTGCCTGGCGCTCGTCGGCGACCTGCCGGGCCGTTGCCACGGTCAATTCGCTCATTCTCCGTCCTCCTGTTTGTCGTGACAATAACTTTGCATAACAAAGTATATCGGCCGAAAAAAACCGGCGGATGAGCCGGTTTATATGTTCTCTCCCCTCGCCCCGGTACTCCGGGGAGAGGGGTCGGGGGTGAGGGGAGAGCGGCAGAACACTGCTCCGCTGCTCGCCCCTCACCCCCGACCCCTCTCCCCGGAGTACCGGGGCGAGGGGAGTAGCAAGACCCCTCTCCCCGGAGTACCGGGGCGAGGGGAGTAGCAAGACCCCTCTCCCCGGAGTATCGGGGCGAGGGGAGTAGCAAGACCCCTCTCCCCGGAGTATCGGGGCGAGGGGAGTAGGAAGACCCCTCTCCCCGGAGTACCGGAGAGGGGAGAAAATGCAAGCGGCAATTCAGGCGGGCGACCAGCCTTCGTTGAGGTTGGTGTCGGTGCGACGATTGGCCGCGGCTTCCGAATCGGCGATCACGTGTTCCAGGACGCTCAGGTATTCGCGGAAACGCGCCTTGCCGGTGTCCGTGATGCGGCACAGCGTCTGCGGGCGGCGGTCCTTGAAGCCCTTCCAGACCTCGACGAGACCGGCGTCCTGCAGCGCGGACAGATGCCGGCTGAGGTTGCCGTCCGTCAGGGTGCAGAGTCGCTTCAGGTCGCCGAACAGCAGGCCGTTCGGGTTGACCATCAACGAGGTCAGGATGCCGAGCCGGGCCTTTTCGTGGATGACACGATCGAGGCCGTCGTAGGAATAGCGGCCCGTTTCAGGTTTCGGTTTCTTCCGTGCTGTCATGGCGTTCCAGCGTCCAGTAGAGGGTGGCGGCGGCGAGCAGTTGGCCGGCGCCGAACGGCACCGCCATCGCCCAGGGCGACAGGGCGAACTGCCCGCGAGCGAGGCTCAAAGTACACAGTCCAGCGGCCAGGTAGAACGAGGGCACTACGAAGACCGGCCGCGGCAGCGTGCGACATGACGCAAACAACCCTTGACTGAAGAAGAGCTGCCACAGCCCCGGAAGCAGCCACGCCGTTTCCGGCGCCAGCCGCACCAGGACGACGGTGAAACACGCTCCCGCCGCAAGGCAAGGCACCAGCGGAACGAGGCCCGTCCGGGTGATCGGGTTAAGCTCACGACTGGAGGCGATCCGATCGTGCCACCACATCACCGCCAGACTTCCGCCGAGACTGAGCACGGCCACAGCCGACCAGAATAGGACATAGTCGAGCGGCTCACCGGTGGGATCGTGTACAATCGTGCGCTGCAACAGTCCCGCGGCGAGGGCCAGCAGACCGGCGCACGCGGCCGGAATGGCACGGTAGCCGCGAAACGTCTCCGCTTCCGCCAACCGTTGGTGGATCTCCGCGACCTGGTCGAGGGCCTCGCGCAACTCCATACGCGCCTCCACGGATTGTCGCAACGCACAACTCCTTTGCATGGCAAAGTATAGCGGCGCGCATGGATCGTGTCAAGAGCGAAATCGTTGAGCGGGACGCCCATCATCTCTACCCCGATTATCGCCACCCCCGGACTCCTTCGACAAGAGATTCAGTTTCCGCTACAATTTGCTCCATTCCGGTAACCCCGTTTTTCGCGCTCTCGAAGAGCTTACTATGTCCACCTGGAAGATTGCCGCCGTGCAGATGGATTGCCGGCTCGGTGCGAAGGCCGCGAATCTCGGGGCGATCCGGACCCATCTCGAGGAAGCCGCGCAACGCGGAGCGCGGTTGATCGTGTTTCCCGAATGCGCGCTGACGGGTTACTGCTTCGACAGTCTCGCCGAGGCTGCACCCTTCGCGGAACCGCTGCCCGGTCCAGCGACGTCGGTTCTTGCGGACGACTGCCGGCGCCTCAACGTATTTGCAGCCGTCGGCCTGCTCGAAACTGCCGGACCGGGCCGTGTCTTCAACGCCTGTGCTCTCGTCGGCCCGAACGGCTTCGTCGCCGGTTACCGCAAGGTCCATCTGCCGTTTCTCGGCGTGGACCGCTTCACGACGCCGGGCGATCGGCCGTTCGCGGTCCACGATCTCGGCGGTCTCAAAGTCGGCATGACGATCTGCTATGACGGCAGCTTTCCCGAGTCGTCGCGCGTCCTGATGTTGCTCGGCGCCGACCTTGTGATCTTGCCGACGAACTGGCCGACCGGTGCCGCATCGACGGTCTGTCATCTGGTGCAGGCCCGTGCGCTGGAAAACCACATCTGGTATGCGGCCGTCAATCGCGTCGGGGAGGAGCGTGGCTTCCGCTTCATCGGTCAGAGCCGGATTGTCGCTCCGAATGCCGACCTGCTGGCGACCGGCAGCGAATATGGCGAAGAAATCCTCGTCGCCGAAGTCGATCCCGCGGTGGCGCGGAACAAGCACCTCATCAAGGTTCCGGGGAAGTACGAGCTGGATCGACTCCGGCATCGCCGGCCGGAGATGTACGGGCCGTTGTGCGAGTGATGAGTGTGACCGTTTAGCCGCGAGCTTTTGCGAGCGCGAACGCAGCGCTCGCAAAAGCTCGCGGCTAAACGGTCACTCACCCGATTCGCGCCAACGGACTCTCGCCCTTCGTGTTGTTCCTTGTGAGCGGAATGACGAACGGGCGCGTTGACAGCGAGCCGTATCTCATGTTACCGTAAACCGGTTACCGCCTTTTCTGCTCACGAGGTCATCAAGGATCCGCGCCGACGCCCCGGGCGGCAGGTGGAGATACTGGGAATGAGCGACAAGCCGAACGATGACGACGACACGATCAATGTCTCGGAACCGGCCAAGAAGCCGAAGGCCAAGGCTCCCGCTGACAACGCGGGGAAGGTGACGGCCAATCCCGACAAGAAGCCGGTTGCCAAGAAACCCGCGGCACCGGCCGAGGGCGTCACCACCGACCCGGACAAGACGCAAGCCCTGCCGAAGAAGCCCGCCGACGGGCTGATGGTGGATAAGAAACCGAAGCTGAAGAAGCCGGCCGCGGCCGACGGCATCGTCAAGGAGCCGAAACTCAAGATCGAGAAGGCCGTGGTCAAGGCGGCCGCGGGGGTCTGGGGCATCGACCTCGGCCAGTGCGCTCTCAAGGCCATCCGCCTCATCGAAGAGGACGGCAAAGTCGTCGCCACCGCCTTCGACTACATCGAGCACCCCAAGATCCTCAGCCAGCCCGATGCCGACCCCGATCAGCTCACCCGCGAGGCGCTCGAGAAGTTCCTGTCGCGCAACGACCTGCGCGGCGACACCGTTTGCATCAGCGTTCCCGGTGCGAGCGGCCTGGCGCGGTTCGTCAAGCTGCCGCCGGTCGAGGAAAAGAAGATCGCCGACATCGTCAAGTTCGAGGCCAAGCAGCAGATCCCGTTCAACCTCGACGAGGTCGTCTGGGACTACCAGAAGATCGGCTCCGGCGCCGTGACCGACGGCTTCGCGATGGATACGGAGATCGGCCTGTTCGCCATGAAGCGCGACCTGATCGCTCGGTCGATGCAGCACTTCATCGATCTCGGCGTCGATGTCCATTACGTCCAGATGGCGCCGCTGGCCCTGTGCAACTACGTCGCCTACGACCTGCTCGGCAAGGGCGAGCACGCCGGCGAGGTCGCCCAGGACAATGAGAAGAAGTGCGTTGTCGGCCTCGACATCGGCGCCGACGGCAGCAACCTCGTCATCACCGACGGCGAGCGCATCATCTGGCAACGGCCGTTACCCCTGGGCGGCAACCACTTCACCCGCGCCCTGACTAAAGACCTGAAACTGACCTTCGCCAAGGCCGAGCACGTTAAACGCAACGCCACCAAGTCGCCGGACCTGAAGAAGATTCTGGCGTCGCTCAAGCCGGTCCTCAACGACTTCGTCGGCGAGGTGCAGCGCTCGATCGGCTACTTCACCAACACGCACCGCGATGCCGAGTTGGAGTACATCATCGGCCTGGGCAACGCCTTCCGCCTGCCCGGTTTGCAGCGCTACCTCGAAGAGAAGCTGCAAATCACCGTGAAGAAGCTCCAGAAGATCGAGCGACTCGGCGGCGACAAGGTCATCAACGAGGCCTCGTACACCGAAAACGTGATGAGCTTTGCGGTGGCTTACGGCCTGGCGCTGCAAGGGCTGGAACGCACCGGTTGACGACGAATCTGCTGCCGGGCGAGATCCGCGTCGAGCGCATGGTGAAGGCCAAGAAGCCGTGGGCCGCCGCAGCTGCCGCGTTGCTGCTGCTGGGACTGGGAGGCTACGTCCTGGGCTTCGGCCTCGATTACCGGGCCTACAACGACCCGGTGGTTCTCAAGGCGGAGAAGGACGGCAAGGCGGCCGTGGACAGGAACAGCGCCGCGGAGGGTCAGTACCGCAAGGCGCGCGATGAAGCGACGAAGCAGGCCAACAACGTCAACGCCGTCGTCGCCGGCCAGGGCGAGCACCTCAACTGGCTGACGTGGACGAAGTTCGTCACCGACTCGATGCCGCAGCCCGACGCCTCCAACCTCCAGGGGGTCTTCAAACTCAACCCCGAGACCAAGCGCGACTTCTGGGACCTGAAACCCAAGAAGGACGATACCGACGGCAAGGATTACGACAGCGGCGAGGTCGCGTACAAGAGGTTCAAGGATCGCCAAGCGGAAGTGCGCGTGGTCGATCCGGGCAAGATGCCGCCGACTGGCCCCATGCCGATGACGACGGATACCGAAATGCCGAAGTTCGTTCCCAGTCTGCTCCAGGTGAACGTCGAGAGCGTGGATTCGCGCTTCTGCGACGACCTGGACGCTTTCTGGACTTATCTGCGTAGACCCGGGCTTGTCGCAGAAAACGACGTCCATCCAATCAAGATGGCCAACAAATCGCCCGCCCCGAACAAAGCCCAGAAGGAAGCCGGTTGGATCATCGAGATACGCGGTTACACATTCCATTACAAGCAACGGCGGTTCCTGAACGATGTGGTCTGCGAGAGCATCGTCCGTCACGGGATGCCGGACTTCAACCCTCAGGAGCCCGACAAACCGCTACCGACGGACAAGCCGGTCCGTAACCGCATCACGCACGTCGTCCTGCTGCCCGATCCGGAGTACGGCGCGTCGAGGCAAACAGACGACACGACGACGTTTGAAAGGATCAACACTCCTTTCCTCGACTCCCTCGTCAAGAGCGCGATGGCTGCTGAGGCGACTCCGGCGGCTGCGCCGGTTGGCGCTGCTCCGGCGCCCCCGCGGCGGGTGGAGCGCCAACCGCCAGCCGCGACACCTGGGCGCCGCTCACCAGTTCGATCGCCATCGGCGCGGCACCCGCAGGACCCGTAGCACTGGGAGCGCCGCCGCCAGGACCGGCAGTACGCCCTGGAGTACGCCCTGGAGTACGCCCTGGAGCCGTCCCCGGAGTACGTCCACGAGTGAACGGCCCCATGGTCAATCCTGGCGTGGACATCGCTGAATCGAAAGATCATCCGTTCCGTACCGAGTTCGTGATCGTCTTCATCTGGAAGGAGCCGACGCCCTCGGACAAGCTGCGCGGCCTGGCTGCCTCGACACCGCCCAGTGCGGCTCCTCCACCGGCGCAGCCCGGCCAACCGGCTCCCGCCCAACCGGCGCCCAAGCCGTAATGAAGGTCAACGTTGTTGCTCGTAGGGTGGGTCGAGTCTTCGAGACCCACCGGGCAAATTGTCGAATCCGCGCGAAACGCAAGCAAGCAAACAACCCCATCGGGGATAACGACCCATGAAAATGAATAAAGACACCCTGATCCGGCAACGCTTCTGGTTTTGCCTGGGCGCTTTCGTCCTGATCTGGTTCATCGGCCTGATCACCGTCAAGGTTTCCGCCGACGACAAGGGAATGAAAAAATACAACGAACAACTAACGTCCGTGGAATCGGCTGGCAATAGCGATCCGAAGACGCCCAGCTTTTGGGACCCCTGGAACGACAACGCCAAGAAGTATCACGATCTCATCCAGGTCGTCCACAAAGATGCCTGGGATCTGCAAAAGGATCGGATCACCTGGCCGTCTTCGACCGATGCGCCGCTCCAGGAATGGTGGAACACGGCCGATTCGTTTGCGGCCTGGAAGCAAAAGTGCTCAGAGCAGCCGGCCAGCGGTAAGGCGCTTACCGACGTCAGGGCCAATCTTTACCGCCGTCAATTTAACGATCTGTACCGGAAGATCGGCGGCGAGGGGACCCCAACCAAGGATACGTTGCACAAGATGCTCGCGCCGGTGGAATTTAAGAATGGCTATGACGGCTTCAAAATGATGATGGCCCCGACGCTGAGCACCGCCTCCCCCGGTGTTGGCGTGGGAGCTCCCGCTGCCGCAGGCCCACGCGACATCGACACCTTCTTTAAGCGTGTCCCCACCGTCGAGGAATGCTGGTACGCCCAGGAAGATTTCTGGGTCAAGACCGAGGTGCTGTATGCCGTCCGGCGCACTCTCGACGCCGTGGGCCAGTTCAGCCGCGAGGAGAAGGGCTTGTGGGCCAACATCGGCCACCTCGCCGAGCATCCGGATCGGCCGTTCACTCCTCCCGACAACAAGCCCAAGGGCGAGCTGGCCACCGGCCGCAAATACGTGGACACGGCCGAGTGCCGCTTCCGCAACAGTGCCTGGGAACTGCAGCTGTTGGTCGAAGAGGATAAAGACGGCAAACTATACGTCAGCAGCAACAGTTCGATCAAGAACGTACATCCGACGCACCGCATGCAGCAAGGCTCGCGGCCGTCGCCCAAGCCGCGCGGGGCAAACGAGCCGTTGCAGTTCCGCCTCAAGCAGAAGAAACGCGGCAATAAGATCCTGGAGGTATTGGTAGAAGACCTGCCCTGGTACGATCCGCGCGAGCCAGAGCCGAAAGGTATTGCCCGGCTGGGGAAAGCGACCGAAATCAATCCGGAGACGGAGGTCAATCTGCGCGAACCGTTCGACGTGGAGCAGGTGTTCGACTGGCGGACCTCGCCCGTTCGGCGCATCGACGACATCAAGACGTGTATTCATTCGCACCGTGACGCCAACGTGCAGCTGAAGCAGAACCTGAATTTCCCCAAGCCCGTCGATCCGCTCGCCTCTGCCGCTCCCGGCGCTCCGGGCGCACCGGCTGCTCCCGGTGCTCCAGCCGCTCCCCCCGCCCCGGCAACTCCTCCGACTCCCCCGGCTCCCGGCACCCGGGCGTTCCGATCAACCCGAACGCCGTGGGCGATCCGACGGAGGAGAACCAGCTGGAACGCAACCGCTACTTGAATGTCACGGCAACGTGCCGCGACATGCCGTTTGCCACCGTCATCGTGCTCGAGCAGCCGCACATGCACGATTTCCTCGTACAGCTGGCGAACTCGCAGTTGCGCATCCAGATCACGCAGGTCCACTTTACCCGCGTGCGCACCGTCGCGCCGTTGTCGGTCGTTGGAGCAGCTCCCGGCACAGCTTCGCCCGCGGATCTGCCCGATCCGAACCTGGTGGAGATGACCGTCTACGGCATCGCGGCGCTGTACGAGAAATTCAGCACCAAGAAGCCGGACGAACTGAAGCAGCCGGGGAAACCGTAATCTCTCACCACCCTTTGGTGGCCGTTGCGGCATGGTTCGCACGGGGCACCGGAGGGTTAATAGTGTGGTAGGACGGATTTGCAATCCGTCCGCAATAGCTCGGACGGATTGCAAATCCGTCCCACCGCGGTGCCACCTGCCTTTGATCGATGCTCCGCCGATGCGGTGTCCCCACAGGACAGAAGGATACGACTCATGGCGATGAAAGATTTCAACTGGAAACAATTCCTGGTTCAGAAGGGCGAGCGCGTTGCCCTCGGCGTCGCCGGGTTGATCGCGCTGCTCCTTCTCGCGGTAAACGTCAAGAGTTTCCTCAGCGCTGGTCCGGGGAAGCACGCCAAGGCGCTGGAAGCGAAGACGAACAACCTGAACCAGCAGCTGGCGAGCAACACGCCGAAGAAGGACGAGGACAAACCCGGACCGGTGGACTCCGCCAAGTTCAAGGACAATACCATTACCGATCCGTCGGAGTACCAGGTGGCGTCGCTGTTCTCCACCAGCGATTCCTCGGACAAAACCCGCCGCCAACCCGACCTGCTCCTGCCGGTCGAGGGTAAAGTTGCTTTCGTGAACGCCCAGCTCTCGACGTACATGTTCGACAAGGACAAAAACGACAACCTGCTGATCAAGATCAAGATCATCAAAGATGCCGGCGGAAACACTCCTGCGAATCAGGCGAACCAAGGAGTCGGCCGAGGGTTCGGTGGACGAAGGGGAGGGAATGCCGTGCGAGCCCTCCAAAACACAAACAACACCAACACGAGCGATTTAGTGGACCTCGGTTCCATTCTCAAGGGAGAATTTATCCCGGTGGACAAGCTGGCCGATAGAACGGATGTGGCTCTGCTGCAGACGATTCGACCACAGCGCATGGCGATCATCGCCGCTTCCTTCCCGCTCAAGGCCCAGATCGATGAGTTCTGCAAGAAGCTAAAGAAGAAGCCTGATGAGATTCTTGATGAGGCGTCCGAAGAAGCACTGGAAACTGAGGATGCCATGGGCAAGCTTCAAAAGGTTATCCTGCCGTCGTTCCGCTTCCTGAACGTCGTGGTCGAGCGACGGCAAGTGGACCACCAGGGCCATCCCGTTTACCCGGACGCGGGGCCGTACAAGAACGGCTACGAGCCTCTCGATGTAGTCGGCGAGTACAAGCCGCTGCTCGTCCTGAGCGGCCTGCAAACCGAGGAAGAGGACAAGGAACTCGATCCCGTGTATCAGGATGGCCTGGTTATGCCGCGGCTGTTCTCGGCACGCCCCGAGCAGTATCCGAAGGTAGAGAAGGAACTGCCGACCATCCAGAAGACCCTCAAGGCGATGAAAGAGGCCGATACTTCGCGGATCGGCCGCGTGACCAATCCTTTCGATCCGAACGGTATCGATCCGTTTAACCAGCGCCCTGCCGGGGCGGGCAACAATCCGAATCCGGCCGCTCCCCCCGGTCCTAACGGTCCGAATCCACTTGGCGGCCGTCTCACCGGGCGGCTCCCCATCGGCCCGGCCCAGCCCGGAGCCGTTAATCCGCAGCAGGGCAGCTTGATCCTGCCCGAGTACTGCCTGATCCGCGTCATCGATGTGACGATCAAGGCGGGCGAGAGCTACCAGTACCGCCTGCGCGTCCGCATGGCCAATCCCAACTGGGGCCGCTCGGACGCCGCCAATCCGCAGGACGCCGAAAAGACCGAGAACAACAAGGAACTGAAGTGGAACTCGAACCCGGACAAACAATGGTTCGAGATCAAGGACACTGTAACCGTCCCGTCCGAGTTGCACTACTACGCCGTCGATCAGAAAGCGATCGACGGGGCCAATTATTTCGGCGCCAACGGGGCCGCCAAGGTCGGCCGTGACCAGGTCGTCCTGCAAATCCACAAGTTCCTAGACAACGCCGCCTCGCCGGGTAGCAGAAAGAACGTGCCGGTGGGGGAGTGGTCGGTGGCCGAGCGCGTGATCGTGTCGCGCGGGGAGATCATCGATCGGCCGGTCCGCGTTCAAGTGCCGTTGTTCGTGGAGGAGATCGGCGAATGGCGGCTCGGCTCGACGCCCAGCACCGGCGAGAAGGGCCAAAGCCGCGAACCCGGCATCGACGTGCCGTTCGGTGGGACGGGCCAACCCGCGATCCTGGTCGATTTCGACGGCGGCGACAGGCTGAAGTACAAGCACGGCACCGACGAGGTGAACGACGCCGCTGGGCTGGAAGTGATGATCCTCAGACCGGACGGCAGACTGCTGGTCCACAGCGGCATTGTCGATGCCAAGGACACGGAGCGCACTAAAATGTACTCGGCGTGGAAGACACGCATTACAGACCTGCAGAAAAAGATGAACGGGGATCCGATGAATCCAATGAATCCGGGTGGACCAGCCGGCCCGCGCGACCCGTTCAATCGCGGCGGCAACGGTGGACGCCCCGGTGGGTGGCGCAACAACTTGCCGTTTACGTTCCGCGCTATCGGCGCGGAACGTAAACGGACGGATATCGAATTCGCATGGGGGCGTCCTTCGGGACGCCCCTCTCGTTTACCAAGCCGAAATTCCGCACGACAGCCATTTGACTTCGTCCGCCGGAGATGGTAACCCTAAATCCCATCGTGACGGCTGTGGGACGACAGCCGAACCAGTCGAATTGACACCCATTGCGAACGCGGCGTCTGGGAAGGGGTGTGCCGACCTCGCCAGTCGTCCGTCGATTCGCCGAGGAAACTGCGGATGAACGAACACAGCGCGGGACAGCCGGGAGACAAGGGGAGTGGACGCATCACCGGTCAGCCGGCCGCAAGCAGCGTAACTCTACAGGAGGGTGGTCTGCCGGCCGATCGCAGCCCCGGCACGAACGACATGATCTTGTTCTGGGCCAGCTTCTTCACGCTGATCGCGGCGGGCATCGGCTTTTCGGTTCGCGGCGACGTGATCGGCTCCTGGGCGTCGCAATTCGGCTTCACGCAGACCGAACTCGGCGGCATTACCGGCGGCGGTCTTGCCGGCTTCGGCGTCAGCATCATCGTGCTCAGCTTTTTTGCCGACAAAATCGGGTACGGCCGGCTCATGTGCCTGGCCTGGGTGCTGCACGCCTCGTCCGCCGTCTTCACCCTCGCCACGACGTATGCCTTCGACCACTGGGGCAAAAACGCGGCATACTGGTGTCTCAGTATCGGCATGTGGCTGTTCTCGCTGGGCAACGGCACTTGCGAGGCGGTTATCAATCCGCTGACCGCCACGCTCTTCCGCAAGAACAAGACGCACTGGCTGAACATCCTGCATGCCGGCTGGCCAGCCGGCCTGGTTCTCGGTGCGTTCATCGGTCTCGGTTTCAACAAGTTCGGTGCCGGCCTGTCCTGGGAATTCAAATACGGCGTCTTCATATTGCCGGTGCTGCTCTATGGCGCGTTAATGCTCGGCCGTCGCTTCCCCAGGTCGGAGACGAGCGCGTCCGGCGTGTCGTTCGGAACAATGGTTGTGACGCTGCTGTCGCTGATCCTGCTGTTCCTGTTTCTGCTGCACGCGATGATCGGCTACGTCGAGCTGGGGACCGATAACTGGATCATCGACATCACCAAGATGGTGCTGAAGAACGCCGATACGGCGCTCTGGGCGTTCATCTGGACGAACGTCCTGATGTTCTGTCTGCGCTTCTTCGCCGGGCCGATCGTCCACAAGATCTCACCGCTCGGTCTGCTGTTCTGTAGTGCCGTGATCGGGACGGGAGGCCTGGTCCTGTTGGGCTGGGCGGAAACGAACACCGTTTGGCTGTGGTTGGCGGCGGTGACGGTCTACGGCATCGGCAAGACGTTCTACTGGCCGACCATGCTCGGCGTCATCTCCGAACGCTATCCGAAGGCCGGCGCCCTCGCTCTGGGTCTCAGCGGCGGCATCGGCATGTTGTCGGCCGGCTTTCTCGGCGGTCCCGGCATCGGTTACAGCCAGGACTATTTCGCCGTCAAGGAAATCAAGGCGGACAAGGAGTCGCCCGGCGTGTACGACCGTTACAAGGCGCAGAATGAAAAGACGGACGCGGGCGGCAACGTCGAGAAGGGTTCGGACGGCCAACCCATCATGGTCGATGACGAGAAGGCGTTCCTGGCGTTCACGGGCTTGTTCCCCAAGATCACCGGCCTCGACGGCGCCAAGGTCGGCGTGCTGCTGGGCGATCCCGGTAAAGACAACGGCATGGGCAAGAAGCTGGAGGAGGACATCAAGAACTACACCGGGAAGGGGAACAAACTGGAGGACAACAAGAACCTCAGTGCCCTCGACAAATGGTGGATCGCCGAAGGCCAACCGAATGCCGAGAAAGATGAGGGCCCGGTGGCCGAGGCTCGCCTCTACGGCGGCAAGATGGCCCTGCTGTACACGGCGGTCGTGCCCGCGGCGATGGCGATCGGCTTCCTGTTGTTGATCGTGTATTTCATGTCCATCGGCGGTTACACGGCGAAGGTTCTCACCGGCCACGCCGCCGAGGATGAGAAGTTCACCGGCGGCACGGAAGGGCCGGGCGAAGGTTAACCCGTTCCGCCGCTTGCGGCTCAGACGCCATTTCAAAACCTCGTACCGCCGACATTCCTGTCGGCACGGACCGGCAAGAATGCCGGCGGTACGAGGATTTGAAACCACGTCTTAGCAGGTGTTGCGAAGCCGCAAGCGGCGGCCGTTTGCTATAATCCCCCTACGGATAGTCACCCAGAGGGGGCTTCATGGCCGGACCGCGAACCTTCATTTTCCTCGGTACCGGCACGTCGGTCGGCGTGCCGATGATCGGCTGCGACTGCGCCGTCTGTCGCTCGCCCGATCCGCGCAACCAGCGCTATCGCTGCTCCGTGTTGATCCAGACGCCGCAGGGCAATATCCTCATCGACACGACGCCGGAGCTGCGGCTGCAACTGCTGCGCGAGAAGATCGGCATCGTTCACGCCGTCCTCTTTACGCACTATCACGCGGACCACCTCTTCGGCCTCGACGATCTGCGGCCGATCCCGCGCCTGCTCGGTGGGCCGGTGCCGCTGTACTGCAACGGCGAGACGGAAGGCAAGATCCGCAGCGCCTTCTCCTACGCCTTCGGTCCCGAGGCCGAGGGGCTGTCGGCCGGCATGATTCCGAAGCTGATTTTCAAGCGCATCGCCACCGAACCGTTCAGCGCCTCGGCGAACGGGTGACGCCGATCGCTTTCCAACACGCCCATTTCGACGTGCTCGGCTTTCGCATCGCCGACGTGGCCTACTGCACCGACGTCAGCAAGATTCCGCCGGAAAGCTGGCCGCGCTTGGAAGGCCTGCGCGTCCTGATTCTCGACGCGCTGCGTTACAAGCCGCATCCCGCCCATTTCGGCCTCAACGAAGCGCTGGAGGTAATCGAGCGTCTACGCCCGCAGCGCGGCCTACTTGACGCACATGAGCCACGACATCGACCACGAGACCGCCAGCCGCGAGCTGCCGGCGAACGTCGAGTTCGCCTACGATGGATTGCGGTTTGAGTTTTAATCGTTTAGCCGCGAGCTTCTGCGAGCGCTGGGCAGCCCAGCGCTCGCAGAAGCTCGCGGCTAAACAACATGAGGAGCCGCCCATGATCCCGATTCCCGACGACTTGCACACCCGCTTCCGCCAGTACGGCCAGGAACACGTACTCACCGGCTGGGAGCGGCTGACCGACGACGCGCAGCGAGAATTGCTGGCCCAACTCGCCGCTCTCGATCTGGAAGAGTTGCGTCGGCTCTACACCAACCGTGAGAAGTCCTTTCCGCTGCCGGTCTCCGAGCAGATCAAGCCAGCGCCGATCGTGCCACGCGGCTCTGCCGACGAACCGACAGCCCGGACACGCGGTGAAGACGCTCTGCGGCGCGGCGAGGTCGCGGTCCTGCTTGTGGCGGGAGGACAGGGCAGCCGGCTTGGTTGCGTGCAGCCCAAGGGAATGTTCCCGGTCGGCCCCGTCACGGGCAAGACGCTGTTCCAGATCCACGCCGAGAAGGTGCTGGCCCTGCGCCGCCGTTACCAGGCGGCCGTGCCGTTCCTCGTGATGACCAGCCCAGCGACGGATGCCGAGACGCGGCGCTTCTTCGCCGATAACCGCTACTTCGGCCTGCCGGCCGACGAGGTATGGTTCTTCGTTCAGGGCACGATGCCGGCGCTGGACCTGGCGACGGGCCGGCTGCTGCTGGAGAAGCCGGGACGGCTGTTCCTCGGTCCCGACGGCCACGGCGGCACGCTGACGGCGCTGGCCGACAGCGGTCTGCTCGAACGGCTGCGAGGCGTCGGCGTCCGGCACTTGTTCTACTTCCAGGTCGATAACCCGCTGGTGAAAATCGCCGATCCGATCTTCATCGGCCACCACATCGGCGATGCGGTCGGAGGCGTCGTCGAAGGTGGTGCCGAAGCTCGGCCCGACGGACAAGCTCGGCGTCATCGTGCAGGTGGACGGCCGCTGCACCATCATCGAGTATTCGGACCTGCCGCCGGCGCTGGCCCAAGAGAAAGACGATCGTGGCCGTCTACGGCTGTGGGCCGGCAGCCCTGCTATTCACGTCTTTGACCTGGAGTTTCTGGGCCGCGTCACGAGCGGAGCGGATCGCATTCCGTTCCACCTGGCCCGCAAGAAGGTGCCGCATGTCGATGCCGCGGGCCAACCGGTGCAGCCGACGGTTGAGAACGCGCTGAAGTTCGAGCGTTTCATCTTCGACGTACTGCCGTTGGCCGAGCGCTTCGCAGTGGTCGAGACGAGCCGGGCCGAAGAGTTCGCCCCGCTGAAGAACGCGGAGGGGGCCGATTCTCCGGAGGCGGTGAAACAGGCGATCAGTGACCTGGCGGCGACGTGGCTGGAGGCGGCAGGTGTAAAGGTGCCGCACCGATCTGACGGTAAGGCCGCTGTGCCGCTCGAGGTCAGCCCACTGTTCGCCTTGGACGCGGAGGAGTTTGCGGACCGTGTCGATCGCAAGGTGCGGATCGACGGGCCGCGGTGTTTTGAGTGATCTGTTTAGCCGCGAGCTTTTGCGAGCGTTGATCCAGAGCTGCCTCAGCGCTCGCAAAAGCTCGCGGCTAAACAGTACAGGTGACACGGATGCTTCACGCCATGATAATGGCCGGCGGCGGCGGCACACGCTTCTGGCCGCGCAGCCGGCAGCGCCGCCCCAAGCAGTTCCTGACGCTCAGCGGCGAACGCTCGCTGCTACAACTGGCCCTCGATCGCGTCGAGGTGCTGGTGCCGCCGGAGCGCACCTGGGTCATCACCGGGGCCGCGTATGTCGAGGAAACGCGCCGCCAATTGCCGTCGCTGCCGGCGGAGCGCGTCGTCGGCGAACCGGTCGGCCGCGATACCGCCCCATGCATCGGCGTCTGGCGCCGCCCTGGTTCTTCGCGAGGATCCCGACGCCGTCATGATCGTGACGCCGGCGGATCACGTCATCGAACCGGTCCAGGAGTTTCGCCGCGCCGCCCACGTCGCCGCCCTCATGGCCGAGGAACATCCATCGGCCCTGGTGACGTTCGGCATCCCGCCGCTGTATCCCGCGGTCGGTTACGGCTACATTCATCGCGGAGCCGAGGCGGCCAGCCGGCAGGGCATCGGCGTCTACCGGGTGCAAGCGTTTAAGGAAAAGCCCGTGGCCGACGTGGCCGAGCGCGATGTCGCGTCCGGCGAATACTACTGGAACAGCGGCATCTTCGTCTGGCGCGCGGCGGCGGTGCTGGCCGAGCTGCGCAAGCACAAGCCGGCCCTGCACGACGCCGTCTGCCGAGTTGCCGACGCCTGGCCGACGCCGCGTCGCGCCGAGGTGCTGCACGCCGAGTATCCGCGGATGGAGAAGGTGAGCATCGACTTCGCCGTGATGGAACACGCCGCCGAGGTGCTGGTAGTGCAGGCCCCGTATCGCTGGGATGACGTCGGCAGCTGGCTGGCGCTCGAACGGTTGAACGCACAGGACGCGCATCACAATACCGTGCAAGCGATCCATGCCGGCATTCACACGACGGGCTGTGTCATCGTGGGCGACGACGGCCGGTTGATCGCCACCATCGGCGTCAAGGACCTGCTGATTGTGCAGGACGGCGATGCCACGCTGATCGCGCACCGTTCGGAGGAGGCGACCGTCAAGCAGATGGTGGACCTGCTCAAGCAGAAGGGACTGGACCGCTACTTGTGAGTATCCCGACGGTAGTAGGACGGATTTGCAATCCGTCCGTCTTCGGGACGGATTGCAAATCCGTCCTACGGAAAGGCGGCAGTCACTAATTGTGAACACCGGCAAGCGTCTTCTGGGAGTAGACTACGGCCAGGTGCGCGTTGGCCTGGCGGTGAGCGATCCGGACCGCAAGTTCGCGTTTCCGCTGACGATCTACGAACGCCGGGGAGCCGAGCGCGATGCTGCCTATTTCCGCTCTTTAATGTCGCAAGAAGAGGTCGGCGGCCTGGTGGTCGGGCTACCGGTGCATCTCGACGGCCGCGAGGGGCAGAAGGCGGTCGAGGCCAGATCCTTCGGCGCCTGGCTCATGGCGGCGACGGGGCTGCCGGTGGTCTTCTTCGACGAGCGTTTTACGACAGTGCTGGCCGAGGCGGCGTTGTGGGAGGCGGGACTGACGCACAAGAAGCGTAAAGCACGGCGCGACAAGGTGGCGGCCCAGATCCTGTTGCAAACGTATCTCGACGCCGGCTGTCCCGCGGAGACGCAGCCGGGGGCGCTGGACGAATGAGGAGTCGCCGCTTGCGGCTTAGCAGGCCGGGGGTGCGCGAGTACGCGACCCCCGGCTGGGCTATGCAACCCCTTCGGGGTAAATGCAGAGCTGACCACGGTTGTCTTTACCCCGAAGGGGTTGTATAGCCCAGCCGGGTTCGCGTACTCGCGCACCCCCGGCTCTGGGCTCGCGACCCCCCGACACCCCGGCGGCTCGTCATCTTTTCTCTGGCATCCGCCGCGCACATTTCGCACAATGAGAACATGCCCTCCTCGCCTGCTCTTGCCGGGAACCGGATCATGACCCGCCTTCTGTCCGTCCTCGTCGTCCTTCTCATCGCCGTCACCTCGTCCCACGCCGCGCCGCCGCGGCCGCGCGGCGGCAGCGACAAGCTGCCGCTCACTGGCCTGGCGCCGTCGAAGATCGCTCCGAACCTGTGCGTTTATCGCTACCGCATCAGCACCACGTCGCCGGAGTGCCAGGCGTTCTTCGACCAGGGACTCGGCTACTTCTACTCCTACGTCTGGATGGAAGCCGCCCGCTCCTTCGAGACGGCGCGTCGAGCACGATCCGAACTGTCCGATGGCCTGGTGGGGCCTGTATCGCGCGTTCAGCAACTGGGGGAGGTCCGACCAGGCCACGAAGGCGCTGCTCAAGGCCAACGAGATCAAGGACCGCGCCAGTTACCGCGAGCAACAGCTGATCTGGGCCAGTATGCAGGAAAAGGGCCAGGCGCCGAACGTCGGCGACGCCGACGCCCGCAAGAAGAAGGCCATCGAAACCATCGACGCCCTGCTGGCCCAGTACGACGACGACGAGGAAGCGTGGTACTTCCGCGCCCAGATGGCGGGCGGTGCCGGCGGCTTCGGCGGCCAGCTTTCCGCCGTGCCGTTCTACAAGGCGCTGCTGCGTGTCAACCCGCTGCATCCCGGCGCCAATCACGAACTGGTCCACTTCTACGAGAACCACCGTCGGCCGGCGCTCGGCTGGCCCTACGCCGAGAAGTACATCGAGTCGTCGCCCGGCATCCCGCACGCCTTCCACATGCAGGCCCATCTCGGCACGCGCATCGGCAAGTGGAACAAGACGGCCGACTACTCGGCCAAGGCCATCGTGCTGGAGAAGGCGTATCACCAGTTCATGAACGTCAAGCCGAGCGACGATTCGCAGTACAGCCATCATCTCGACACGCTGCTGACTTCGCTGATCCACGACGGCCGTTTCGTCGAGGGCCGGGGCATCATCGAGGACCAGCGCAAGCTCGGCTCGAAGGACCTGCCGACGTGGTTCCGCCTCTACCTGGCCGATCGCGATTGGGCCGCGGCGTTGAAGTTGGCCGACCAGGTGCGCCGCCGCGACAAGGTGACGGCCAGCTATTATTCCGCCCTCGTTTATCTCAAGCAGGGCGACGCGGCCCGAGCGCTGCCGGAAATCGAGGTGCTGCGGCTGGCGTACACCAAAGGGCCGAAGAACCAGCAGGAGTCCCGCGTTTGGGAGGTGCAGGGCCTGTACCTGTGCCAGACCGGCGCGGCGGAACAGGGGCTGAAACTGCTGGAAAAGGCGGCAACGCGCTCGAAGGACGACTACGGTCATCACGCCTGGGGCAACGGCGCGATCCTGATGGAGCAGTGGGGCGTCGGGGCATTGCTGAGCGGCCACGACAAGGACGCGGAGGAAGCGTACCTGGAGGCGCTGGCCCACGACCCCGGCTGCGTGCGTGCGGCGCTGGGGCTGCAAGTGCTATGCGAGCGTCAGGGCCGCACGGAAGAGGCGGCACGCTACACCGAGCTGGCGAAGAAGTGCTGGGCGAAGGCGGATTCGGGGAAGTTGCAGGCGGAGCTGACGGCGCTGCGCGGCGACCGGGCCGGGGCAGCGAAGAAAGACGGCGGGGCGGAGAAGTCGGGGGACGGGCAACGATGATGTGATTTCGGAATACTGCTGGCGCGGCATGGCGCGCGGGAGACTTGGACTGAGTACCGAGTACTCGGTACTCGGTACTCGGTACTCGGTACTCGGTACTCGGTACTCAGTACTCGGTACTCGGTACTCGGTACTCGGTACGCGATACTCAGTACGGCACGTTCCGGGGGCTATTGTCCCATCTCGTCCATAGGCCGAGAGGCGGCTAACGATTCCAATTGTCTCAGCAACTTCCGGTCGCACACACGCAGAACCTTCTGGAACTTACCCCATGAAAACGATCGGTATCCCACTCGTCCTGTGCCTGCTTCTGGCCGCGGAAGAGAAGCCCGTTCCGAAAGTGCCGGTCGGCAAGGAGACAACCGTCGTCGATGGTCCGCTCGACAAGGAGGGCTACATCGACTATGTGGCCGCGTTAAACGAGCGCCTCGGCAAAGGCATCACGCCAGAACGAAATGCCAACGTGCTGATCTGGAAGGCAATCGGTCCGCGGCCTTTCGGCGGTGAGAAGGGGATGCCAGGCGAATTCTTCAAATTTCTCGGCATGCTGGAACCGCCAGAAAAGGGCGACTATTTCATCAACCTGGATCGGTACTCGCGCGATGTGCTCAAACTCGACAGCGAGGAAAGAGATGCCCTCTTTGACGAGGCACCGCGCTTTATGAGGAGAACTTGGGCAAGGGAAGACTTCCGCCGAATCGCCGAGTGGTTAGCCGCAAATGACAAGCCACTCGCGTTGATAATCGAAGCCACAAACCGGCCTCAATACTATAACCCGTTGGTCCCCCGCCGAACGGAGACGACAGCGGTGATACTGTATTACGCGATATTGCCAAGCGTGGAATCTTGCCGCGGTTTGGCGATGGCTCTCACTTCCAGAGCGATGCTGCGCGTTCAACAAGGCCACTACGATGAAGCCTGGCGCGATCTGCTCGCGTGCCACCGACTCGGTCGGCACGTGGCACACGGCGGAAGCTTCGTCGAAACAGTGTATGGCGTTGCAATCTCGCACATGGCGATTTCGGCGGAATTGGCCTATCTCGAAAAGGCGAACCTAACGGCGCCGCAGATTCGCGATCGGCTGAAGGACCTGGAAGCGATCCCATTGCTGCCGTCAATCGCCGACAAGGCAGACATCACGGAACGCATCTATTATCTCGACGCATTGCAAATGCTCCGTCGCGTTGTCCCCAACGGGCTTCGGAAGCTCCCCTACGCCGTCGATATAGGGAAACCTGACCCAAGCATGGATGGGATCGATTGGGACGCGGCGTTTCGCCCGGAAACCACTCGTTGAACCGTTCCGGCGGCGCTCGGGTGAAAGTGCGCAGCGAGCGAATTGCGGCGCGAGCGACCTTTGATAAAGACTTCTCGGCGCTCTGCGAGAATACGGCCGATCTTGACAAGATGGCGAGCATGGTTCAAGCCGACAAGACTCTCGCGAAGGGAGTCGGCAAAGCCTTCGGCGAGATCATTGTGCCGCGGATCATCCCGGCATCGCCAAAAAACCTCTTCGAAATCGCCGACCGTGATGAACAGCAGCATCGAAGCCTCTTCATCGCCTTCGCTCTGGCTGCTTACCGTCACGACAACAGCCGCTACCCCGCGAAACTCGACGATCTGGCACCGAAATACCTGACGTCGGTGCCAAGCGACCTCTTCTCCGGCAAGGCGCTCATCTACCGTCCGTCGGAGATCGGCTACCTGTTCTACAGCGTCGGCGTCAACGGCAAGGACGAGGGCGGCCGCGGGGCTGACGGCAACCCACCGGGAGATGACCTGAGTGTGCGCATGCCGCTTCCGGAGTTGAAACCGAAGAAGTGATTCCACGAGTCGATAAGCATGGCGGTCAGCGGGGCATTGTCGAAATCCGAGAGGAGACGCCATGATTACCAACGATCAGGAACTGCAAACGACCCTGGGACGCATCGCCTGGTTTCAACAGCAAGTGGCACATTTGCGGAAGACGGAGACGAATCCGGTGAATTATCGGGCATCGGTCTCCGGATTCTTGGCGGAGATCGACCGTATGCAGCTCGAAGTTCGCGATTATTTCAGCTTTCTACCGATGGAGCGCGTGGGAGCCGCGTAAGGTCAAAAAACGATCACCGACCATTCTCACAACCACAAAAACCGCCAGCGGCCCCTTCTTCGCCGTGGTTTGCGGGGTAGAATGCCCCCTATGGAACGTCTCAACAAATTCCTGGCCCACGCCGGCGCCGGTTCGCGGCGACACTGCGAAGACCTCATCAGCGCCGGGCGCGTCAAGGTCGATGGCACAGGTCGTGCGCGAACTCGGCACCAAGGTCGATCCCGAAAAGCAGGAAGTCAGCGTCGATGGAAAACCGCTGACCGCCGAGCGACTGACCTACTGGGCGGTCCACAAGCCGCCGGGCTACCTCTGCACCAACCACGATCCCGCCGGCCGGCCGCTCGCCGTCGATCTGGTCGAACACGTCCCGCAGCGCGTCTATACCGTCGGCCGGCTCGACGAGGAGAGCGAAGGGTTGATGCTGATGACCAACGACGGCGACCTGGCCCACAAGCTCATGCACCCGCGCTACGGCGTCGAGAAGACGTACCTGGTCCAGGTCGCCGGCAGGCCGGGCAGCGAGGAGTTGGCGCAGCTGCTCAAGGGCGTCTGGCTGAGCGACGGCCACGTCAAGGCGAAGAAGGTCAAGCGGCTGAAGTCGCAGGGCGAAAGCGCCTGGCTGGAGATCGTGCTGAACGAGGGCAAGAACCGCGAGATTCGCCGCATGTTGGCCCGGCTGAAGCACAAGGTCATGCGGCTGAAGCGCACTGCCATCGGGCCGATCGAGCTGGGCCGATTGCGCAGCGGCAAATCGCGGCCGCTGAAAACCGAGGAGATCGCCCGTCTCCGCCGCGCCGCCGAGCGCGGCAACCGGCACGAGCAGAAACAGACGTGACGGTCCCGCTGGACCGAAACTTCATATCCTCACTGGTGTATCAATTATGCTTAACTCCCTGTGCCGGATGCGGCGACAAGGCTTCCTACCCACGTGGGGCTGGGACGACAATGTTGCCATCGGGGAGTTCACAGGAGGGCTTCTATGCTGAAGAAACTGCTGGGTGTGGTAATCGTGGTGGTGGCCGGGGCTGGGATCATGCTGGCCGACGAGGCCAAGGGCAAGGTCAAGTCATGGGACAAGGACACAAAATCGGTGAAGATCACCGTCGGCGACAAGGACGTGGACTACGTTATCTCCAAGGACGCGAAGGTTCTGCTCGGTGACGACGAGATAGCTAAGGGCAAGGCACGCGGAAAGATGTTCACGGATAACGCCGGGAGCGACGTGGCGGTTACCTTCACCAAGGACGGCGACAAGATCACGGTGACAATGGTCAAAGTGGTGAAGAAGTAGCCTTGATCGGAACCGCGTCCGGAACAAAGGGGTGCAGCTCGTTTCCTGGAAGCGAGCTGCGCCCCTTTTCCGTTCTCCCGCTCGTCGCGTTGAACGCGGCCGCCCGGTACGTTAACATGAAGGTAGAAGACATGCGTTCCGGCGCCTCCCGCAAGAATGATGCTCGGAGGAAGTGAGATGGCTCAAGATGGCAAGTCTACTCCCGCCGGAACAGCGGAACGGCATACTGCTGCGGATGGAGGAGGCCCCCGAGCTTCCAAAATGGAGTCGGCGAGACGATCAACGGAACTCCGATGGCGGTTGACGGATCAATCGAGATAGACAAGGGCAGCGTTCAGGAGACGTCTCCAGTGGCCAACCCGACGGTTAAATCCTTGGATGAGCGTGTGGATGCCCTCGAAACGGCTGTCCATACTGAGATTGCCGACGTGAAGAAGGCTCTGGTTGAGGAAGGGCACAAGTTTGAAATCAAGATCCAGGCAGTGGCGGCGGAAATCGCCACGCAACTAGCGATGTTCAGGGCGGAAATCGCCACGCAAATGGCGATGTTCAGGACGGAACTCGTCACGCAGATCGTGGCCAACAAGGTCGAAACCGCCTCCCAACTCGCGGATCTCAGGACCGACTTGCAAGTATTCAAAAAGGAAGTCACGATCAGCCTGAACTTTGCAAAATGGGTATCCGGGTTTGCCGCTGCGATCATCATCTCGCTTCTCGGTATCGGCTGGTCCTTTTCTTCCGCGAACGGAGAAATGAAGCAGAAAGTCGAACATCTCAGTAAACAGGTTGACGAGCTGAAGCAAATCCTTCAGAAGAAGCCATAGTAACTATGGCACGGGCCAATAGTCTTGCTTCGTTTCGACGTGCGTGGTCGGACCACGGTGAAAAAGCGGTCGCAGTACAGCTGAGAACGCGAACTGCGTCCGCTTCTTTTCCTGGGTTGGCGAACCTGGAAAGCGTTAGCTAAAACTGCATCCAGCAACTAATCTGCCATTGCCCAGGATGGCCTGCACGAATTGCTCATTGGGAAGACCAGGCCACCCGAGACCCACCAGCTGTCGTTCATTTGCCAGTGCAGGCCCGGTACCATTTCCCAGACCGGGCGGGTATCCGAACTGTCGGCATAGCGATAGGAACCGAGCGTTTCCATGAACACGTAGAGCCGGCCGCACCTGGGCAGCCGTCGATCAACGGTCGATTCACGCCCATCCCGCACTCGACGGAGTTTTGCAACGGCCCTTGTGCGTGCAGATCGAGGCGCACCTTCTTGCCGACGAACGCCTGAAACGCCAGGTCGTCGTCCAGCGCCTGGAAGAAACTCAACTCCGGGGCGACGAACGTTGGGCCGCTTGCAACGCCGTTCATGTCACGCCCTGCCGGCGATACCGCCTTCACGTTGACGGCGCAGGCGGTCGACGTCGTATCGACCAGCTGGCACTGCGAGAAAAGCTGATAGTAGCCGACGCCTCCCGGATCGCCGCGCTGGCGCAGGTCGAGGAAAGGGTTGTCGCCGCCGAAGCTGACTTGCAACCAACTCGGCCCCGAATCCGTCTCCACCGGCGTGGAGGAATCCCCGGACGGGGGATCGTCGAGGTCCAAGGTGACCGGCTCCGTCAGAAAGCCGGGCGTGATCCGAAATAGAGCGATGCGGTTGCTTCGGGTCCACGTTGTGGCCGGCGCCGGTGCCGAACTGCTGAGGAAATCGCGCGGAAACAGCGTGGTCGCGCCTCCGTCGATCGCATCGTCGGCTCGGCCGTGATCGGCCGTGCCGGCAACCAGGATCAGGGACGCGACGAACAAACGAAGACCGTGTTGCGATTGGCGGTTCGGGGTCATGCTGGTTTGTTGGAGGGCCAAAGGATTGATCGGTGCGCCACTCTCCATATCGACCGTGGCCGATTTGCACAAGAGCGATTCTGGACTTGTCGGCCCGGCTTGGTTCAAATGAGGCACCAGAGAGGGGTAACACCGTGGTAGGACGGATTTCCAATCCGTCCGGGCGATGGCGGACGGATTGCAAATCCGTCCTACCACGGTGTTACCCGCCTTTGAACCATGCCCTCGGCCCTACCGATCCGGGGGCGAGGCGGCGTGCGCGAACACAGCGGTCGAAGGACCTGTTCGGCGGCTGCGTTGCGTCGTTCCCGGCGGTTCCATAAGAAAAGTTCAAGGTTCGCCGGACCGTTGTGTCCCGTGAGCCGCCGCGAAACGGTAGAACCCTGGGTTCCCCTTTTCCTCGGGTGGAACCGGATGACGTTGCGCAAGGACCGAATGATCGCCGGCCTGGTGGCCCTGGCAGCAACCGTGGTTGCGGCGGTGAGCGCCCTCCCCTTCGCTGCCAGCGCGAACGATGGCAGCCGACTCGCAGCGGTCGAAAGCCTGGTCGATCGCCACACGCTGGCGATCGACGACTCCATCTTCGTTCAGCCGCCGCCGATTGACTCCCCCCGTATCAGCTTCCCTATTCACTCCAGATTCCTGGTCTGTCCGAGAAGGGCACTTGCGACAAGGTCCGCGTCAGGGGCCGGTTCTACTCCGACAAGCCGCCGGTGCAGACCGTGCTGATGGCCGGTGTCTACCAGGTTCTGCAATGGACCATCGGATTGCGGGCGCGGATCGGGCCGATCGGTTCTGCTACCTGATGACGCTCACGTCCAGCGGTCTGGCCTATCTCCTCGCCGTGACGATCGCCTATCGGATGGGCCGCACCCTGGGGCTAACGTGGGGTTGGAGCCTGGCCTTGTGTGCCTCGCTCGGCCTGGCCACGACCGCGTTGCCGTATGTTCGCCATGTCAACAGCCACATCGTTCTCCTCGGTGTGGCGGTACCGTTGTTCGCCGGTCTTGCCGCACTTACTCATCCTGCGGCGCGGCTGCGCTCGTGCTGCTCGGTACTCTGGCCGGGCTTGGTTACGCCATCGAACAGGCAACCGGTTTGTTGATGCTGGCCGGCACAGTCGGCGTACTATTCCTGCGTCGTCCTCGATTATCCACTGTGCTGCTGGCGGGTCTGGGCGCCCTGCCGTGGCTGGCCCTGCATCACGGACTGACGTTCGCCGTGGGCGGTACGTTCGGCCCGATCAACTCAGTGCCGGAGTATTTCGATTATCCCGACTCCGGTTTCGACACCACGAACATGACGGGCAGCTGGCACCACGCGGACTTGTGGGATTTTGCGTACTACGCAGGCGGTTTGCTGTTCGGGAATCGCGGCTTCTTGCAGTCCGACCTACCTTTCCTGCTGGCAGTAGCCGCTGTGCCGTTCCTACTGCGGGATCGGCGGGACTTGCAGCTAGAAGTGTTGTTCGCAAGCGGGCTGTGCCTCATGACGTGGCTCGTCTACGCGGCACTATCGAACAACTGGTCCGGCGATTGTTGCTCGATCCGCTGGTTCGTGCCCTTACTGGCGCCGGGCTATTTCCTCCTTGCGCTGTTGCTGCGCGAGTATCCGGCACGACGGATCCACTTCCTCGTGCTTTCAGCCGGAGGCATGGTCCTGGGAGCTGTGATGTGGTGGTGCGGCCCCTGGGAGTGTGAGATCCCCGCATATTGGCCGATCAGCGTCGTGGCAATCGTAGCCTGGTTGGTTGAGTTGTATCTGGTTCGCAGATGGGACCGGCGACAAGGGATCCAAACCGGTGCGCCGGCGGCAACGCGCTGAGAAGGCCGCAGCGGTAGCTTGACAGCGGCCGTTCACCCAGTCTTCTCCCCTCTCCCCGGTACTCCGGGGAGAGGGGTTGGGGGGTGATGGGTGAGCCGCTGAGCAGGGTTCTGCCCCTCACCCCTCACCCCTCTCCCCGGAGTACCGGGGAGAGGGGAGTCATGCCGCAGTCCTTTCACGCCTGTTGAGGAGCCAACGCCGGAGTGTAGATCGGTTCACCGCTCCTCCGCGCCGCGACATCCCAACGGAATAGCACCACGAGCAGCAATACCATCAGCAAGTGGCGAGCCCCCATAATCGCACAGAGCAAATCGAAGGGCATGTCCGATGGTATCCAGATGACCCACGTCGCCAAGTCCAGCGATACAACCAGCCAGATCAGTCGGCGATGTCGGCCGCTCAGCGGCAGCAGAAACGGCATCAACCAGAGGATGAACTGCGGCGAGTAGAAAACCAGCAGAGTCTGGAAAAGAATGAGCACCACAGCCGAGCGGCGCAGCAGACTGGCCAGATTGGGCATCCGCGGCCAGGACAGCACGCCAATCATGCCGAGCACGCTGCCCAGACGGAAGCAGCGTGCCCAAAGGGTGTCGCCGCCAAGTTCCTTCGGCAGCAGCGAGTGGTAGATCGTCGCCAACGGCCACAGCTTCCGCGAGAGTTGGAAACGGTAGGGAGCCGCGAACGACTCCCAGCCGAACCGCAGCAGCGGCAAGGCCAGCAGCCCGGCCAGTGTGGCCCCGAACGCGACGCCCAGAGAATCGCGGAGCGGCGATCCGGCCAGAGGTAACGCAGGATGAGCGGGGCCAGTAGTAGGGGATAGACCTTCACGGCCGCACCGAGGGCCAGAAAAACGCCCGCCGCTGCGATCCACCGCCGTCCAAGGCACCACATGCTCAGCGCGCTGAGCAGGACCGGCACGATGTCGAAACGGTACAAGGTGAAGTACAGCGTCGCCGGCAGTATCAGCACCAGACCCACCGACGCCAGATCGCCGCCCCGCTGATAACCGGACCGCAAGACGGCCAGGACAGCGTAGTAACAGGCGAGCATCACACCGTAATAGATCCGCGTCGCCCGGCGAAAATAATGCCACAATTCACGTTCGCGTTCGTTCTGCGGCCGATGAAGCACAATGTTCATGAAGTAACTGTCGAGGACCACGGCAGGGACCGGCGGCAACTCCGGCTGGAGGAGATAGCCCAGGCGGAAGATGAATAGGGCCGTATGCGGATATTCCAGGAAGTACAAGTGTTGCAGAGGCCGGTCCTCATTCAACGCGGCGGGAAATTCGTCTGCATCCGCATCGGGATTGTCCGGCAGGCCGGCGACCTGGCCCATCCGGTCGCTCAGTCCACGCTGTGCATACACAGCCACGTCATTATCGTCGTAGAGATAATTGCTGAGCTCGGGCGCCCAGTCGGGCGGTCCCAGGTGGTCGTCGGGCTGGACGGCAACGACGATGCACACAAAGACAATCGGCACTACGAGCGGCGCCCAGAAACGAAAGTGAAACCAGAAACCCGAGCGCCGTCCGGGAATCACGGAAAGGCTGGACTTGATCGGTGACGATACGGACGGCACGGCAGACATGCGGCGGTTCTCGATCCGAAAGCGAAACTCAGCGGGTCAGCTGCGACGGTGGCACTCGGCGCTGTCCGACAGACCCTGATGGATCTTATTGCCGTTCACCTCCAGCGTGAAGTATTCCGCGTGTGCCAGGATCTCGAACTCCAGGAAGGCCGACATACCGGAATCGGAAAAATCCTTCACGACCTTGCCCGCCGGATCGAGGATCCGGCCGCCGTCGCTGATGCGCGCGTTTTTGTCCACCACCTCGGCGAAGATCTCCTGGAGGACGCGCATCTCGGCGGCGAGTTTGTGGTCCCACAGGTCCACCTCGGTGCCGGTGTCGAGGTCGTCCAACTCCTCCATCTGTCCCTCGTTCACCGCGGAACCGACGCCGATCAGCACGAACTTGAGCGGATTGCGCTGCTTCGCCGACACTTCGCGGGCCAGGCGCGGTGCTGTACTCCTTCACCGCGTCGAGATCGTGCAACTCGCCGTCGGTGATGAAGACGTAGAAGCCCCACGGCGCGTCCTTGAAGCGTTCGCACGAAGTATTCCACGGCCGGCAGCAGCTGCGTGCCGGTGCCGAATTCGCGCGGCGGGCCGAAGATGTGCCGCTCGGCGTCGTCGGCGCGGAGGTCGCCGATCACCTCGATCTTGCTGCCGCCGGGACCCGTCGCCCAGTAGATGCAAGTCGTGCCGCCGTCGGCGTCGATCTTGCCGCGCCAGGTAGGCACAGAGTTTCTGGGCGACCGGCGTGATCTCGTTGTGCAGTTCCTTCTTCATACCGAACAGCGAGGCGAAGAAGCCGCCGCCGCTGCCGTCGTCCACGCCGTAGAGCTTGGCCATGCTGCCGGAGCCGTCGAGGGCGATGCCGGTCTGCGCGCCCTCGCGGTGCGGCTCCATGAGAATCGTGGCGACGACCCGCGTCCTGCCGCCCTGGGCCGGATAGACGTTCACTTCGCCGAAAGGTTCGACGACTTTTTTGAGCTGCATGACAGTTCTCCGGGATTGGGACGGGTGTTATTCTAGCAGGAAATTCGGTTCGCGCTGTCGCTCTTTTGCCGCTTGCGGCTTAGCGAGAGAGCCTGCCAAGCCGCAAGCGGCGCAGAAGCGTTACTCCCGCGCTGCCGGAAACCGCGTCCGGAACGTCGTACCGCGGCCGGGTTCGGAGTCGATCTCCAGCGCCGACCGATGATGCTCGAGCACCGCCACGACGAACGACAGACCCAGGCCCATGCCAGTGCTGAGTCCCTCGAACAGGGCGTTGTCGCGCTTCGTCGAGAAGTGCGGCTCGGTGCAACGGCGCCGCACTTCCTCCGTCATGCCGGCCCCGTTGTCGCTCACCTCCAGAATGACGACATTGTCGATCTTTTTTGTCCGCAATGTGACCCGGCCGCGCCACGCCGCAGCGGCGATCAGCGCTTGCTTGCGGGCTGAACCTTCTGTCCGGTGCGCCTCATCACGCAGGCGGACGCGCTGCTCGAAAGTGGCGTCGCGCGCATTGAAGAGCAGATTTTCGATCGCCTGCTGGAGATGCGACAGGTCGCCAGCCACGGCGCACGGCTCCTCCGACAGCTCGAGGAACACGTCGAGCTTCCAACGGTCGCGGCCCAGGTCGTGCCACGTCCGCTCCAGATCGCGCACCACGGTGTTGAGGTCGATCCGCGTCTGCTCCGTCCTGGTCGGATCGCGGCGCACGGTGCGAAGGATCTGCTGCAAACGCTCCGTCACGGTGCCGAGCGTCTCGCGGATCTCGTGCAGCATGGCCGCCTGTTCGTGGCTGATGGCGTCGGTTTCGAGACAGCGTCGGAGCAGATCGTTTGGTCTGACCAGCAGGTTCTTGATGTTGTGTGCATACGAGCCGGCCATGATGCTGATGTTGGCGAACATCTGCGATTTCAGCTCCAGTGTTCGCTGTTCGGCGTCCTGCGTCGCCAGGCGTTGTTCCAGAAGGGCACGCTCCGTTTCGCTATGACGGCCCTGTTCCTGGAGGAGCAAGCGTTCGTTCTGGGCGGCCTGGAATTCGGCCAGCGCCTGCTGTTGTTCGCGGCGCCGCTCGCGCCGTTGCAGCAACACTACCCACGTCAGGCCGAGGATCGTCGCCGGAGCTGCCACGGCCGTCAGCCGCCACAGCCGTTCCGCCGTCACTTGCTCTTCGTGCTGGCGCTTGCTGTAAGCGTGGAACTGATAGCGGACGTAAATGACCGCCCGCGGATGAACGCGATGCGTCAACTCTCGGTACTGGTTGCTGCGGACCGGCCACTCGGAATCCCAGGTGATGGGCTTAACGTCGGCGTCGTCGAATTGCACCTGCATGGTGTAGATGGTCGGGAATAACGGCACCTGGTTGCCGTACAGTTTCGTCAGCGGGCTGCCCAGCGAACGCAGATGCTCGCGGATTTCCTCGTAATTCATGCCCCACTTCGGCGTGAGTCCCTCCACGTAATTCTTGTCGGCGCGGCAGCGCTCGTCGTAGGCCTCGGCGCTTTCCTTCGGGTGCGGGGGTAGATGCTTACGAAGTGCGTCGAAGGCGAGCAAATAGGAGTCGATCATCTCCCGCACCGTGTCCCGCGAGCTGTGCGACTCGTCGAGCCATTCCTTGAGTGCGTCCCTGTCGTAACTTTCCTGGCCCTTGAGCCAGGCCTCGACCGGCCGCGCCAGCACGGCAACGACGAGGCCCCAGATGACGATCGGAGCAAGCAGGTCGCGGGCATAGCTCCAGAATGGACGGAGGGTCCGCGTGGGGGAGGGGAGGACCGCAGCGGGTACGCTAGTCTCGGGGGTGGGGCTAGTCATGGCGTCCCTCCGGACTCGTTTTTCTCCCCGTAGGACACGAGGAGCGGTTCGCCGCAGCGTTCCCAAGTCCGGCGCGAGCCTTGACCACGCCCGACCAGGACTTCAATAGTGGCCCGCGGCAGCACCCGACCCCCCTGAAGCAAGGGCATCCCCGCTCCGACCCAAGCCGGCGCACCGCCGAGCGCACCACCGAGCATGGCCAGGGCTCGGCCGCCCTGGTACTGCGGCAACAGACAGACGACGTGTTCGCCCGTGCCGTCCTGGCGATTGCCATCCGGGGTGAACAGTAGTGTACCGTCCACGTCCAAAGCCAGCTGGCCGTTGTGCCAGCGCGTAGCCCGCAGCCGTTCGGCCAGGTGCGCCGCGTCTTGCAGAGGCTTGCTCGATTCCGCCGCTCCCAGTGCCGTGGCAGCCACGATGTCGGCGAAGAGCAGAACGTCCTCCGTCCCCGTCGCCCCGGAACTGCCGATGGTGTCGGCGCCGGCGCGACCCTCGGCATGGGGTATAAAACCGGCGTCGGCATCGATGGGATTGGCGTGGCTGAAGAGGACAAGTGAAAAAGGTAGATCCTGAATCGGCCAGGTGTCGAGACGGTCGCGATAAATGGTGTTGAAGGCCACGGCGTCCCCCGTGGCGACGACCAGGACACGGGCCGCTCGGGGTTCGGTGCGGGCCAGCTCGCGGAGGTAACGTTGCGTCGGCAATGATTGTCCGGCCACGACCAGCAGTGATTTCTTCCGGCGGGCGTCCACGCTCGGAAGCGCCGAAAGTCCGCCGTCGCGCTGCAGATGATCGAGCAGATCGCTGACAGCCCGGACCTCGAACCGGTTTTTGGTTTCGGCATTGCCGTAGCCCGAGTCAACATATTGGGTGTCGAACCGACCAGTCTCACCCACCAGCTGCCTACATGATTTCGAGAACCAAAAGAGCAGGTCGCGGGAGTAGCTGTCATCGTTCCACTGAACCATGTAGACGTGGTCGTTGTCTGGCCTCAGCTCCTCCCGCGACATGAGGAACTGGGTTACCGCTTCGGTCATCTGGTGGTTACTGAAGCAAAACCGAAAGGTGCGCTCCGGATAGATGGCGTTGAGACTCACGCGCGGCGGCAGACCGGTGGCTTGCGGTACGAAATCGAGATCGTCTGGGCGCGGTTCATTCGCCGGCCAATCCACGACGTCGGCGGTAGCGGTCGTAAGCAGAAGCAGAGGCCGTCGTTCCGGAGCCAGGTTCGCCGCCGCTGTGCGCAGTTGCACGGCCAGGTCGCGGGCGCCGTCGCTGGAACTGCCGCCGATGATCGCTAGCGGCGGCGGCCGATCCTTGAGCAGCGCCGTCACCCAGTCGCTCGATTTCCAGTCGCTGGTCAGCTTGTACCAGCGGAATACGATACGACCTCCCGCCCCGTTCCACGTCAGTGCCACCTCGGGCACGGTGGTCGATCGGCTCGGAAATGCCCGGTCGTCGATCAACGCCTTGATGCCCGGCAATTGGTCGCGCAGTCGTTCTTCCATACCCTGGACGGCGGTGACGAAGCGTTCCCAGGTGGCGGTGCTGGTGGCCTGGTAGAGCCAGACGATCTCGCGGTCGCCGGGATCAACCGGCAGCGGCGTCGGTCCGGTCGGCTCCGGGCGGAAGCGGAACCACACGGCCACGGCGCCGACGACCAGCGCCAGCGAAAAAGCGAGTACCACCGACGGACGCAGGAGGAATTTCATGGGTGGATGAGGGTTAATGGTCAATGGTCGATGAGAGGCATCGACCGTCGCCGGCGGCTTAGCGACGGCTCCCTCCCCATGCTAAGCCCGAAACGGCAATATAACAACCTGAGGCGGTCTATTAACCATCAACCATCAACCACTGACCACTGACTACTGCCATGTCACTCAATCTCGTCATCTTCGGTGCCTCGGGCGATCTCACGGCTCGCAAACTGGTGCCGTCGCTGTACCGGCTGGCCCGCAAGGGCCGGCTGCCCGCGGAAGTGCGCGTCGTCGGCGTGGCCCGGTCGCCGTTCACCGACGACGCCTTTCGCAACAAGCTGGCCGTCTCCGTCCGCGAACACGCTGCCGCCGATTGGGACGAAGCCGCCTGGGCTCATTTCGCCCCACGGCTGTTCTACGTCGCCGCCGACGCGGCCAAGCCGGACGGTCTCAAACCGTTGGCGAACTGGCTGCGCGACAAGGACGGCGATGCCACCGCGTCGTGCCGGCTGTTCTACCTCGCGGTCGCACCGGCATTGTACGGCGACATCGCCGGGCAACTGGCGGCCGTCCAGCTGAACCTCGACGCTGGAGCCAACTGGAGCCGGCTCATCATCGAAAAGCCGTTCGGTCGCGATCTCACTTCCTCGCGCATCCTCAATCGGACCCTGCGTACGCATTTCCGCGAGGACCAGCTGTATCGGATCGATCACTATCTCGGTAAGGACACGGTGCAGAATTTGCTCGTCTTCCGTTTCGCCAACACGTTGTTCGAGCCGATCTGGAACGCCAACTTCATCGACCATGTCCAGATCACCGTGAGCGAGACGGTGAAGATGGAAGGCCGCGGCGATTACTACGACAAGTCCGGTGTGCTGCGCGACATGTTCCAGAACCACCTGCTGCAATTACTGACTGTGGTCGCCATGGAGGCGCCAACTCGCTACGCTGCCGACACGCTCCGCAACGAGAAGGTGAAGGTGCTGGAAGCGGTGCAGGTTCACAGCGAGGCCGCGGCGTGTCGTTGTGTCTGCGCAGGGCAGTATGCGGGCTATCACGCCGAAAAAGGCGTCGCCGCCGACTCGCGCACGCCGACCTTCGCAGCCGTCGAGTTGGCCATCGACAACCGGCGCTGGCACGGCGTGCCGTTCTATTTGCGATCCGGCAAGGGGCTGAAGCAACGACTGAGCGAGATCGTCATCCAGTTCCACTGTCCGCCGCACCTGATGTTCCCGCTGCAGCCCGGCGAGACGCTGCAATGCAACCGCCTGGCGATCTGCGTCCAGCCCGATGAGGGCATCCACCTGAACTTCCAGACGAAGGTGCCCGACGAGAGCGGCACCATCTTGAAGCCTGCGGACATGGATTTTCATTACCGTTCCGCTTACCCCAATCGGCCGATCCCCGAGGCGTATGAGCGGTTACTCCTGGACGCGATTCACGGCGACGCCGCCCTGTTCATGGGCAATGACGAGATCGAACGCGCCTGGGAGATCATGGATCCGCTCATCGCCGCTTCGGAATCGACCACCGGACCGCGACCGTCGGAGTACGCCGTCGGCTCGACCGGCCCGGAGTGTGCCGACCAGTTCCTGGCCCAGAGCGGCCGGACGTGGCTGTCGTTGTGCATGCATTGACGACTTCGCCGCTTGCGGTTTGGCTTAGAAGCCGTTTCAAAACCGGCGAGCCGAGCTGCGTAAGCAGCCGGGTTGCTGCGTGCCGTCATCGACCCGGCCCCTTACGGGGCTCGGCTCGCCGGTTTTGAAATAGCTTCTAAGCCGCAAGCGGCAGATCAGGGGAAGGAGCGACCGTGGCCAAGCCGAGAAATTTGATCGTGGCGCAGTCGGGCGGACCGTCTCCGGTCATCAACAACAGTCTGCGCGGGTTGGTCGAAACGGCCCTCGAGCTAGAGCAGATCGGCACCGTCTACGCCGGCTGGCACGGTATCGAGGGGGTGTTGAAAGAGGAACTACTCGACCTGACCGCTCAACCGCGCGAGGAGATTGCCCTGCTGCGAACCACGCCGGCGGCCGGTTCCATCGGCACCTGCCGCTACAAACTCCGCCCGAAGCAGACCGAGGACTTCGACCGGCTCCTCGCGGTATTCAAGGCACACGACGTGGGTTACTTCTGTTACATCGGCGGCAACGACTCGATGGACACGGCGAACCAGGTTGCCGCCTTGGCTCGGGAGCGCGGCCTGGACGTGGTCGGCGTCGGCGTGCCCAAGACCATCGACAACGACGTCGGCGACAGCGACTTCACGTTGATCGACCACACGCCGGGCTACGCCAGCACGGCTCGTTACTGGGCACACGTCGTCCAGTTTGCCAACGAGGAGAACGCCGGTTCCAGCCCCGCCGACCCGGTGCTGGTGCTGCAAGCGATGGGCCGGCGCATCGGCTATATCCCCGCCGCCGCGCGCCTGGCCGATCCGCAGCGCGAGATGCCGTTGCAAATCTACCTGGCCGAGCGCACGATCGGGATCGAGCAACTCAGCGATCAGGTCAACGACGGCCTGAAGAAACACGGCCGGCTGATCGTCGTCGTCAGCGAGGGGCTGAAGCTCGGCGACGTTGGCGAGCGGAAGGACTCCTTCGGCCACACGCAGTTCAGTTCCAGTGACAGCACCGTCGCGCAGATGGTGATCAACGCGCTGAACCAGCGGGGCCTGCCGGTGAAGGGAGCCGCCCGCGCCAACGTCCCCGGCACCGATCAACGGCACAACATGATCTACGCTTCGACAGTCGATCTCGACGAGGCTTACCGCGTCGGCCAGAAGGCGGCATTGCTGGCCGCGGCAGGCGCGACCGGCTTCATGGCGACGATCCTGCGTGAACCAGGGCCGATCTACAACGTGCACTACGACAAGGTGCCCCTGGAGACGGTCGCCAACAGCGAACGGAGCTTCCCTGCCACATGGATCAGCAAGGACGGCACCGACGTCACCGACGATTTCATCCGTTACGCTCAGCCGCTGATCGGCAACGACTGGCCCAGCGTGCCGTTGATCGGCGGTCGGGTACGCTTGGCACGGTTCGAGCCAATCTTCGCGCCGCAGAAACTGGAGAATTACGTGCCGCAGGCGGATCGGTCTTCGCATTGAGATCAGGCGGGATTGCCGGCGCCAAACGCAAAAGGTACAATCCATACGCACTGCCCGTGAATAACCGTCAGAGGAGTCCTGGTCATGGCGCGCGAAAAAGGATTGCCCGATAAGGTTCCGCCCGGCGAGGTGGAGATTATCGACGGGATCGCCTGGTATCGGGGCTCTCGGCCGTTCGCGGAACTACCATTTCCGTCCGTCCCGCCCGAAGTAGCCGATGATTATGACTGGGCCCGGCAGGAGCCGCAGGTCCAGCGGGACTATACCGGACTCGTGGTCGCCGTCCACAACCGCAAAGTCTGGGGTGCGGGGAAAAGCCGCCGCGCCGCCTTGGAAGATGCATTTCAAAAGATTGACTGTCCGCCTGCCGATGAACTTGTGCTCGTCGTCATCTAGGGAAGCACCTCAGTAGCCAGCGAGAATGGTCACCTATCATGCCGCCGCTTCCTTCGCCGACGACCACGCTCCTTCAACCCTGGAGCCCGCGGGTGGAAGCAGTACCCTTCCCCACTGCGTGCTTTTTGTTGGAAGCGCGTTTTTTCTGTTTCCATCGTCATCACCATACTTACACGTCGCATCCATTCACAATGCTGCTCTCTACAGGTGATCCGTACTCCGTTGTCCTGCCCTTTGAGAGCGAGGAGGGCTTGTCGATCTATGCCGAAGAGGAGACGGAATGCGATGACGAACACGTCTGGTGGGGCGTTCCCTGCCGCTTTGTGCGAGTCCGTATCGGGTTGCCGGTGCTGGAACAGTCAACCCCCCGGCCCTTCGTCCTGCGAGCCCTGCTGCCGCTAAACGACGTTGAAGACGCTCTCCCTTTCGTTCGGCTCGGCGGCAATTTTCTGCGTGATAACCAAGCTCGGGTCGAGCTCGAGGCTGCTCCCTCCCTCGGCCGACTGTTCATTCCTTGACCCAGCGCTCGGGAGCTGTCATGTCCGACAACCCACTCGACCGATTCACCAGGAAACACGACTTCCTCATCGGCATCGACTCCGATGGGTGCATCTTCGACACGATGGAGATCAAGCACAAGGAGTGCTTCATCCCCGCCTTCATCATGCACATGGGGCTCCAACCAGTCTCGAAGTATGCGCGCGAGGCGTGCGAGTTCTCCAACTTGTATTCCAAGTGGCGCGGAGCGAACCGCTTCCCGGCTTATCTCCTGGCCCTCGATCTGCTGGCGGAACGCAAGGAAGTGCAGGCCCGTCATGCGAAGCTCCCCGAACTCAAGGGATTGCGCGACTGGGTGAAGCGCGAAACCAAACTCGGCAACCCGACGCTCAAGGCCGAGGTGGAGAAGACGCACGATCCGGACCTCGAACAGACGCTGCGCTGGTCCGTGGCCGTCAACGAGGCGATCGACGCGATGGTGGAGCACATTCCCCCGTTCCCATTCGTCCGCGAGAGTCTGGAGAAGCTGGCGGCGGTGGCGGACATGGTCGTCTGCTCGGCCACTCCACAGAAGGCACTGGAGAAGGAGTGGGCCGAACATCGCATCGAAGGTCTGGTAGGTGCGATCTGCGGCCAGGAGATCGGCAGCAAGAAGGAGATTCTCGAACGCGCCTCGAAGCTCGGCTACGGGCCGAACCGAGTCCTGATGATTGGCGACGCCCCGGGCGACCTGAAGGCGGCGCGGGGAGCCGGGGCACTGTTCTTCCCGATCAATCCCGGCCACGAAGAGGTTAGCTGGGAGCGCTTTTACAAGGAGAGTTGCGATCGCTTCCTGAACGGCACCTACGCTGGGAATTACGAGACGCTGCTTATCGCGGAGTTCGACCGCTATCTGCCGGACACGCCGCCGTGGAAACGGTGACCGGATCGCGGTCTCTTCGCCACTTACGGCTTAGCAGATTGGACTGCTAAGCCGTAAGCGGTAAGACTTGGAGAGGATCTTACATGCCGGAATTCGACCCCGCGACGCGCACACTCCTGGACGCCATTTCGTTCGCTACTCGCGCCCATCACGGACAACTCCGCAAGGATGGTCGCACTCCCTACGTCAGCCACGTCTATCGCGTTTCCCTAATCGTGCGCCACGTCTTCGGCATCGATGATCCCGCGGTGCTGACCGCCGCCGTGCTGCACGACACCATTGAGGACACCACGACGGACTTCGACGACGTTGAGGAGCACTTCGGCGCGGAAGTGGCCGGCTGGGTGGCCCGTCTGTCGAAGGACAAGCGCTGCGCGACGAAGAACGCGAGGAAGCGTATCGCGGTGGACTGACGGCGGCGCCCTGGCAGGTCAAGGTGTGCAAGCTCGCCGATCTCTGCGATAACCTGATGGACAGCAAGCACCTGCCGCCGGAGAAGCGTGCCCGCACCGCCGAGCGCTCGCGGGGTTACCTCGAGGCGCTGAACACTCCCGATTTGCCGGCCGCAGCTCGGCGAGCGTATGAAATAGCGGAACGACTGCTGACGGAGATGATCGCCGCTCGCAGCTCGGCAAGCACTCCCCGCTAAGCCGCCAGCGGCGGTATCACCGCGTTTTACCCAGCCTGCGAAATCACTCGATTCCGCGCAGCGATCACTTGCTATGGATAGGCCCGCCGGGTCATAATACATCCATTGCCGGAACGCTGCTGGCGATCCCGGCTTCACGCAAGGAGATTCTCCCGATGACCCGCCTGCTCCGACACACCTTCCTCTCCCGCCTCCTCGCCATCACGTTCATCTGCGCGGCACAACCGGTCCACGCCTGTCCGTTCTGCAACGGCGGCGGCGAGACCCTCGTGACCGAGGCAGCGCTGGCGGACATGATCCTGTTCGGCCGGCTGAAAGATCCCGTTCAGGCCAAAGGCGGTGACGACTTCGAGGGGACGACCACGCTCCTCATCGACACCGTCGTCAAGGACCATGCTTTCCGCGCTGCGAAAAACAGCATTACCATCCCGCGCTGCATTCCCGACGTCGGCGGCGACAAGTACAAGTTCCTGGTTTTCTGCACCGTCGCCAAGGGGAAGATAGACCCGTACAAGGGTCTCGCCGTCAAGGCCGACAGCGATCTCGGCAAGTACCTCAAGGGCGTCATCGAACTGGAGAAAGCGCCGATCGAGAAACGGCTAAGCTTCGCCTTCAACTACCTGGATAATGACGACATCGAGGTATCGAACGACGCCTACAAGGAGTTCTCCAACGCGGCGTACCAGGACTATGCTCCGATCGCCAAAAACCTGCCTGCGGACCGGATCGCGAAATGGTTGGAAGACCCGAAGACGTCCGGATTCCGCTACGGCCTGTACGGCTCGATGCTCGGTCACTGCGGTACGGAAAAACACGCCAAGCTGCTGCTCAACATGCTCGCGAACCCCGAGAAACGCTCCGGCAGCGGCGTGGACGGCATGTTGGCCGGTTACATCATGTTGAAGCCGAAAGAAGGTTGGGAATTCACGCGGAAGGTTCTGGACGATCCGAGGAACGACTTCATGTTCCGCTATGCTTCCCTACGTGCCGTGCGTTTCTTCTACGACCTCAAGACAGACGTCTTGAAGCACGATGATCTGGTCGCGGGAGTGGCTGAGATGATCGAACAGAAGGACATCGCGGACTTGGCGATCGAGGACCTGCGCAAGTGGAAGCGAATCGAGCTGACCGACCGCATCCTGGCGCTGAAGGATAAGCGCGTGTTCGGCCTGTTCCCGAAACCGGCGTTCGAGATGGGCATTGTGCGGCGCGCGGTGCTGCGGTTCGCCCTCCAGGCGAAGGGGAACGAGCCGGCCGCCGCCTACGTCGCCGAGCAGCGGCAGTTCAATCCCCGACTCGTGAAGGAGTGCGAGGAGTTGCTGCGCCTAGAGGAGCCGCCGACGCCTACGAAGTGATCGGATTCCGCCCCATTCGCCCTGTTGGTCCCATGCGTCCCATTCTTCGGAGGAAACCGCATGATGCGCTGGATGCCCCTGACCGTGCTGCTGCTGCTGTCGCCCTTCCCCGTTGCCGCGTGCAGCCTGTGCGGCGGCAACTTGCAGCAGACGCCGACCTTTCGGCAGGAAGCCGCGGGTCCGACCGCTCGCCTCATCCTCTACGGTTCGCTGCACGATCCGCAGGTCAGCTCCACCAAGCTGCGTCTCCTCCAGGTGCTGCGCGACGATCCCTTCCGCGGCGACGCCAAGGAGATCACGATTCCTCGTTTTCTCCCGGTCAGCGATCCGAAGAACCCACCCTACTACCTCGTCTTCTGCGACATTTTCGACAAGAAGCTCGACGTCTACCGCGGCGTGCAGATCCGTTCGGCCGAGGGGCTGGACTACGTCAACAAGGTGCTGAAGCTCGATCCAAAGGACCCGGGCGGCAACCTGGCCTTCTTCGCCAATTACCTCGAACATCCCGACAAGGAGATTGCCGGCGACGCCTTCCTCGAATTTGCCAAGGCAACCGATGCGGAGATCGGCAAGGTAGCGAGCAAGTTGTCGGCGTCGAAACTGCGCGTGTGGCTGAAGGACCCGCAGACGTCGATGGAACGATTGAGCGTGTACGCCTTCATCCTGGGAGCCTGCGGCGGCGACGAGGATGCGCGCTTTCTGGAGGGTCTACTCAAGGAGCGCGGCGAGCGGGCCAATGCGACCTACGACGGCGCCCTGACCGGCTACATCGCCCTGCGGCCGCGCGAAGGCTGGGATACAGCGAAACGCCTGCTGGCTGACAACAAGGCGCCGTTGCCGTTGCGCCTGGCGGTGACGCGGGCCATGCGCTTCCATTACGGCTGGCAGCCGGACAAGGCCCGAACACTCGTGCTGGACGGCATGCGCATCATGCTCGCCCAGGGAGAGCTGGCGGATGTGGCCATCGAGGACCTGCGCCGCTTCAAACTCTGGGACCTGACGCACGACATCCTGGGACTCTGGGGCCGCAAGGGCTTCGATGCCCCGATCATGCAGGAGGCGATGGTGCGCTATGCCCTGACGTGCCAGGATGACGTCTCGAAAGTGTTTCTTACCGAGCGGCGCCGCACAGCGCCGGAACTGGTCAAACAGGTCGAGGAATCGCTGCGGTTTGAGCGCTAAGAACTGAGCACGCCGCGCAAGCAAGTGCATGCACTCACTTGCGCGGCGTGCTCACATGAAATGCACCTCACTTCTTCTTCACCAACTCCTTCGTCGCAATCACGTACAAATCCAGTCCACCCACGCCGCCGGGTCGATCGGAGGCGAAGTACAGCTGGCTGCCGTCGCGGCTGAGGTTCGGGGAACGATCGCCGGTCGGGCCGTCGGGGTGATTGAGCATGTCGAGCGGCTCCGGCTTACTCCAACCGTCTTTCGTCCTGGTCGAGAGGAACAGACCCCAACGGCCCTTCTCCAGCGGCCCTTGCAGATACATCGTCTTGCCGTCCGGCGTCAGCGTGGCGTGGTGGAAGTCGGCTGGCAGCTCGTCGATCAACTTCGGCTCAAGAGTCACTGGACCAGCCGGATTCGGGCGCGGTGCTACGAAGACGCGCCAGCCGTCCTTCGTCTTCCGGCTGAAGTACAGCTCCTTGCCATCAGCGGTAATCCAGGGATGCAGTTCCTCCTCTGGGGTAGCGAGTTTCTGCAGCGGCGTCGGCGACGAAAACGCCTTGCCCGGTCCCTGGCGCACGGCGACGTAGATGTCGAAGTTGGCGCCTTTCTCCCTGTCCTTCTTCGAAGCGTAGAAGAGGTACTGCGGATACTTGCCGTCGGGCAGCACGAAGACGCCCTTGTCGTCGCCGGCTGTTTGCAGGTAGTCGTCCGGAATCTTGCCGGCTCCCCACTTCTGCGCGGCACTGGAGCGCAGTTGCGACGTAGATGTCGAACTTGCCCTTGGGATTGCTGGCGTAATAGAGGACGAGGCCGTTGCTGGTGACGTGCGGCTCGTCCTCGTCGGCCTTGGTATTGCAGGGCAGATTCGTCGGTTTGACGAGCGGTTTCGGTTCGTCGGCGGCTGCCGGGGTTGCCGCGATCAGGGCGAGGAGGAATCGGTTCATGGCTGCGAAGACTCCCGAAGGTGGGATGGTGCGGTAGGTGCTTCGCAGTGGATTGTAGCACAGAAAATGACCGGCGGAACAGTGCGTCTTTCTCCCCTCTCCTCGGTACTCCGGAGAGAGGGGTCGGGGGTGAGGGGCGAGAGCCAGAACACAGCAAGGTCGCTCACCCCTCACCCCCGACCCCTCTCCCCGAGTACAGGGAGAGGGGAGAAGGAGATCATCGACGTTGAAGTTCCCACTCCGCCCGTTCACGGACCTGACGCCACTCGCGTGTTTCGTCCCTTCGTGGAGCGGTCAGTGTTTTCAGCCATCGATCGGCCTGGTCGTGATTGCCGGCTCGACGCAAATTCTGCGCCTCGTTCCCACACGATTTGCGGGTTATCCGGCTCGGCATCGACAGCGACTTCGTAGGCGAACTCGGCCAGTGTGTGATGGCCCTCGCGGCTGAGCGATGACGCCGCGTCGCGTACCGATGCCGCTCTCTCCGCCTGCATGGCGTTCGGCGTCGTGAGATACTCCCACGCCAACTCGTGTTCGCCCAGCAGCCGCAGGATCTCGGCCGCTGTCTGGCAAGCGCCGGTCGCCTCGGGATCATGCGCTCGCCAGCGGTCGGCGACGCGGATGGTCCGAGCGCTCAGGGTGTCGCGGAGATGCTCCGGAAGCGGCGTCGTGGTCGAAATCGAGCGCCGGCCAGTTCTCGATAGTGCGCCAGGAGCGCTCCATAATCCTGCCGCCAGCTCTGCAAGTCGATGACCTCCGGTAAGTCCGTGTATTCCAGGTCGAGCACCGCTCCAGGTATTCGACCGAGACTTCACCGTGGCCGCGCTGCGACGCCACCCGCGCCGCCAACCGCCAGAGCACAGGCTCCCGGTTCCACTTGTCGTTCTTGAGCAGACCGTCCATCAGCTCGCCGGCCCGGTCCGTCTGACTGATGTGCGACAGGTAGTTGATGGCCGCCAGATGCACGATCAGCCGTTCGGCGTCGTCGGTGCTTGTACCGCCGGCATTCTTGCCGGCATTGGCCGACAGGAATGTCGGCGGTACGTCGAGAGCGGTGGCGAGGAGCGTGTCGGCGAGCGTGGGATCGTTGAGCTGTCGGCACTGCCAGCCAAGGTAGACGACCGCCGTCCGCCGCTTGTCCTTGATGAACTCGGCCGCGGTCTTGCGGATGAGCGGCGTCCACCGGTCGTCGGCGCCGGCCTTACCGAGCATGGTGTCATAGAAGCGCGAGTCGATGGCCGGCAGGGCGCCGGCCTTCAAGGCGCGGGCGTACAGTTCCTCGAACAGCTTGCGAGCCTCGGCTTGTTTGTCGCCGTCGGCGAGACAGCACGCTTGTTCGTACTGGGCGCGGAAGTCGGGCGGCACTTGCGTGCGCGGCGTGCTCAATTCCTCCCAGGCGTGCGCCATTCCGAGGTAATCCTGCGTTCGATGGCCGCCGCGCTGCTGCATCTGCACGAGCATCGCCCAGCCGAGGACGGTGTCGCGGTTGTCGTGGACGAAAGCCAACGTCCGCGCCGCGTCGGTACGGCGGTTCAGAGAACCAATCCAGCGCGTCGGCGGTTCCTGCCAGCGCGTCGTCAACTCACGGGCGATGGCCAGGCGGCCGAGGAATGTGTCTGCCGGCGCGACCGCTCCCGTCAGGTTAACCGGGACGCGCCGAAGGAGGTAGTCGTAAGGATGGCTGGCAGCGAGTGCGAGATAACGCACCAGTGCCGAGTCGGGTTTCTGGGCCAGGAGCTTTTGCCAGGCGGATTCATGGCGAAGTTCGACGCCGCTCGCCGCCAGGATGGCGAACAGCCCCGGCCGCAGATCGCCCTTGTCGAAGAAGTGCGTCTGGACCAGGAGCCGGGCTTCATACGGCTTCTGCTCGGCCAGCAGCGTCGCCAGTAGTGACAGCACCCTGTCATTGTCGAGATAGGCGAAGCAGCCGTTGACGTCGTCGGACAGGTCGCGCGGCTCCAGATCGGCGGCGGGGAAGGAGTGCGAGCGTGACCGGTACGGTAGCGGCAGGACGACGAGGTCTTTCGTCTCCGGCGCCAGGTTGGGTTGATCCGCCGATTTGAGATCGCGCTTGTAGGAGTTGATCTCCTTATCTTTGCCGTCGAGGATGCGGACGCCGCCCTTGCCGTCGTAGATTTCACGAGCGAGAACCTTCTTTTCCGGCATCAGCACCAGCTGCCGCTCGGCGAGCCGGCCATCCTCGGCGAAGAGCAGATGGTAGCGCAGGTACTGCTTCCATTCCTTCGCACCGTGCGGCACCAGGGCGATGGTCCGCGGCAGGACGCACTCCAGATCGCAGCCGCGGGCCAGGTCGGTCGCCGGCGGCAGCCACCACGGCACCAGGTCGGCCAGCGCCGCCCGATGGAAGCGCGACACGGTCCGCCGCGCGGCGACGCCAAGCTCCGGATAGATGTGCAGCAGCGTCTTGCCGTCGCAGACGACGCGCTCCTGCAAGCCGAAGCTGACGCGGCGCTCGTAGGCATAACGGCCGGCACCGTCAAATGTGAAGCGACCGGCGTTCGGCAGCGTCAACGTCTGCCAGCCGTGCGACCGCGCCTTCTCGATCAGCTCCCGCGATGCCGCGTCGATGCTGCCGGGCGTGTCGCGCAGGTCGGGGGCCGCTTCGTCATCGAGGACGGCGAGCAGGTCGGCCTGGCTGGTGTTCAGAGCAGGAGCGTAGGCTAGAAGATCGGTGAAGAGGCGGGCGTCGGCGGTGAAGGACGGGCGGGAATATGTTAGCGTCGGCGCGGACCGTCCGAGTTGAAAGTGGTCGTCAAAGAAAACGGTAGCGTCGGCGATCTGGGAATCCTGAAGCGGGCGTCCCTCTCGGCTAAAGGGCAATTGTCCGAAGTTTCCCACCGGAATCGCCATGTCGGCTAGGTAGTGGGTGGCAAGGGTCATTTTACCACGTGGGTCCATCTTGCCCGAATTCACTGGCGTCCGGCCGACGCCGAGGTTAGTGATCCCTTGGAAGCCGATGATTCCGAGGTTGACGTCTGGATCCATGCCAAGCGGGAGCGACGTAGTGGTAAAGTTGTAGCCTAATTGGGCCGTGGGCTGGAGGACCCCGCTCACCGTCGCGCCGGGCAAAGTCTCGCCTACCGCATTGGCGTAGGACACGGTGCCCAGGGCCGGCATTACCAGCGCAGCTTTCATGCTCAGACCGAATCTCATGCCGTCCGAGAAATCCACGGCCGGCTCACCTCGCAGGAATGAAGGAGGTTGGTCAATCGGCACCCGGAGACGAATCGCCTGCTCGCCCCCAATGAGGAAAGAGTCAACCGCCCGCCCCTCGAAATCGATTTTACCGAGACGCTCTCCCCTCACTGGCGGCAGAATTGGAGTACGCTCGAGCGATGACCATGTGTCGAATCTGGTTTCCTGAAACATCTTCGCCCACTGTGCGTTATCAACGCCAGGCTCCCGATTCAAAAAGCGCTGCGCCCGCGCATCACGACCGTCGGCCCCACCTGATTCGCAGTCGGCTTCAACCCCTGCGGCGCGTTTCGCACGTCCACCTCGTTCGCCAGCGGCTCGTAAACCGTGCGAATCTTCTTCGGCGTCTCGTACAGCGCCCAGTGGTCCTTGCGGCCGCGATCGACCTTGAACTCCTCGTACATCGCCTCGTTCTCCAGCACCAGCAGCGACGTGAACGGCGTCATCACGTACATCGACTTGCTCAGGGCGACGATCTCGTCCTTCGTCGTGTCGCGGCCGGTGTGCTGGTAGTCGAGCAGCAGACGGTCCAGCTCCCACTTCGCCCAGGTGCGCGGCAGATAGCCGGCGCCGCGGCAACGTTCTCGACGGGCAGGGTCGCGCGAAACGGCAAGCCGTCGAGGGTGCCGGTTACCGTGACTTCCTTCGGCGGCGCGGCGCCGGCGGCGAGGCGCGTGACGGCGAATAGCTCTTCACCCTGGGCCAGCGTCGTGGCGTCGGTGAGGAAGCTAGTACCGCCGGCATTCTTGCCGGCTTCCCGCTCGGTGCCACCCGTACCGCCGGCATTCTTGCCGGCTTTATCGCCAGAGCCGACAGGAATGTCGGCGGTACAGACCTGCACGTCCAGCAATCGCGGCGTGTTCAGCGTCGCCAGCAGGTCGAAGGCTCGCCAGGAGATCGTTTCGTCCGGATTGATCTGCGTGAAGTAGCCGCCGGTCTGCTCGGCCATTTCCTTCATCCACGAACGGTTCCAGCGCTTGCCGACGCCGATGCCGACATAGCGCACGCTTTTCGGCAGCAGCGCCGCCAGCTCCTTCTGCGGCGTGCCGATCGTCGTCATGCCGGAGCCAAGATGGACGAGATACGCATTGTCGCCGTGCTGGAGGATCGGCTCCGCTTCCCGCAACGCACGGCCGAGGTCCAGGGCGCCGATCAGGTGCGTCCGTTCGAGGAACTTCACCGCCGCCGCGACGTTCTCCGGCGTTGCGGGCACCGGCTCGGACTGGAACGGATGGACGCGCGTGCCGGCGGCGAGGATGGCGAAGGTGTCGTCGTGTTCCGCGTTGGTCAGCAGATGGCGGATCACGTCGATCTGCGTCCGCGCCAACAGCGGATCGCGGTCGGCCGACGATTCGTACAAGAACACCCAGTCGCGCCGCTGCCGCTCCGCCTTGCCGGGCAGGTCGGGCCGATAACGCAGCGCCAGGTAACGATTGCCGTCCAGCTCGGCGTCGACGAAGCGCGCGGCCTTATCCGGGACGGTGCCGGCGCTCGCCGTCAGATCGAGCACCACGTCCTTATCGACGCGGACGCCCTCGGCATGGTCGGTCAGGATCAGGTCGGCGCCCGCTTTCTGCGTCTTGAGAAGTGGATGAGTCGGACTGGTCGTGCTGAGGTCCTTGCCGTTCTTCACGAAGGCGCGGAAGTCCCATTTGTCCACCGCTTTCAAGCTGTGCCCGGCGGAGAAGCGATACTGCGCTCGGCTGTACAATCCCGACAGACGCTGCGTGTAGCTGAGCAGGATGCGCTTCTCTTGCCGGCCCTCCAGCGGGAAGACGCGCATCTTGAACGTGGTGCCGTCCACCCATTCCAGCAGGGCGGGGTCGCGCTGATTGTTGACGATCTTCTCGTAAACGGTGCGGGCGTGGCTGCGCTCGGCCATGCCGCCTTCCATCAGGTTGCTCTCGCCGCCGTCGGCGACGTACATGGCCAGGCGCGACAGCGAGGCGTCCGGCGGCAGCGGGAAGTAGAACGTGCCTTCGAGCCGCCACGGATGATGGTTGAAATAGGTCTGGTCGATGGTGGTGCGCGCGAAGCCGTCTTCGATGTACACGTCCACGGTGAAGCGTCGCAGGCTGAGTTTCGCCTCCTGCCCGTTGGCGTCCACGGCGACGAGCGAGCCGCCCTGGTGTGCGCTGGCCGGCACCAGCGGCGACTCGGCGGCGGTCATCAGATCGCGCGTCCAGTCGAGCAGGTGCGAAGCGCGCGGGGCCGGTTCGACGCCCTTCGCCGTCAGCGCCTGGCCCGCGGCGAGCGCGTCCTTCATGCCGCTGACCTGCACCTTGCCCTGCGTGACGACGACGCTCGTCTGCTTGCCGTCGGCGCGCACCTCGAACTTGGTGCCGAGCGCGTGTACCTGGCGGTCCGCCGTCTTGACGACGAACCCCGCGTCCGGACCATGTGGCGCCACCTCGACGAACACCTCGCCGCGATCGAGTTGCACGGTCCGCTCACTGTCGAGGTGGACGCTTGTGTTCTGGTTGACGTACAGAACCGAACCATCCGGCAGGCCGACGCGGCGCCGCTCACCGGCTTTCGTATCCAGTGAATCGCCGGCGGCCAGTTTGGTTATGACCGGATCAGCGGGGCGCGACCGCGGAACCAGTCGGTCCGCCTGCCGATCTTCTGGGAACAAACCATCCGGAAGCGGTTTGAGATTAGCATTGAAACTGGAATGTGGCTCATGCGGCCGGTGCAGCCAGGTAAACAGAATGGCCAGCGATGCGGCCACACCCCCGGCGACGAGGACGATGCGCGCGCCGGTGCTCTGAAGCCACGGCGATCGCGCTGGTTTCGCCGGACTGGTTCGCGCCGCCGCGGCCGGCAATTGGCCGTTGACCTGCTCGGCGACGACGGCGGCGGCGGCACGGCGCGGCTCGAAGGCCCGCTGCATGTCGTGATGTTGCAGATGAAACGCCTCGACGGTGGTCCGGCAAGCGCCGCAGTCGGCGAGGTGCGCTTCCAGCAGGGCGTTGTCGTCGGGTTGAATCTCGTGATCGAGCCGCGCCGAAATCAGCGCGACGGCGTGTTCGCAGTCCATGATCGGGCCTCCGGTATGTTCGGTTCTTACCCCGAAGGGGTTGCATAGCCCAGCCGGGGGTCGCGTACTCGCGCACCCCCGGCGACGGAATCGCGCTGGCGCACCTACCCCGAAGGGGTTGCATAGCCCAGCCGGGGGTCGCGTACTCGCTCACCCCCGGCGGCGAAATCGCGCTGGCGCACCTACCCCAAAGGGGTTGAATAACCGGCACGCGGCACGCCGCCGGGGGTGCGCCGCATTGTCGCCGGGGGTGCGTCACATCGCCGCCGGGGGTGCGTCACATCGCCGCCGGGGGTGCGTGAGTACGCGACCCCCGGCGGGGCTATCCAACCCCTTCGGGGTAAATGCACAACCGCTACACCGCGGTTAATCGCCGCATCGCCGCCGGGGGTGCGCGAGTACGCGACCCCCGGCGGGGCTATCCAACCCCTTCGGGGTAAATACACAACCGCTACACCGCGGTTAATCGTTGCCGCAGCAGCGACCGCGCCTTCGTCAATCGCGCAGTTGATCGTCGCCGTCGAGACGCCGAGCAATCGGGCAATGTCGCGATACGTGACGTCCTGGTAATAGTAGAGCATCACCACCTGCCGGCAGTCTTCCGGCAAGCGCTCGACTTCGGCGAGGAGATAACGCGCTTCGTCGTCGCGCTCGACGGTTGAATCGTCGCGGCCGGGCAGGAATTCGTTGGGATCGTCATCGGGATGCAGGACGCTGAACGGCACTTGACTGTTCTGCTTGGCCTTGAGCCAGTCGAGACAGGTCCGCAATGCGATGCCGCACAGCCAGGGGCCGAAGCGGTCGGGATCGTTGAGGCTGGCGAGTGCCCGAAAGCCGCGCAGCAGCGTCTCCTGGGCCAGATCGTCGGCGACGTGGGCCCGGCCGACGCGCGCATGGCACAGCGCCGTCACCTTGCCCGCCCAGCGGCGCACCAGTTCCTCGAACGCCTCGGTCCGCCCGGCACGCGCCTGACGGACCAACTCGGCATCGGACATGTCCTGTCCCTCCCGGACCCTATCCTTGATGTAGAGCGAGCGGCACGAGTTAATAGCACCGGTACGCTCCTCGTTCCCACGCTCCGCGTTTATCGTTCTACACAAGTCTTCAGCGCCACCGATGGCGAGTGGGCGGTCGCTCCTTGGCTACGGGCGCTAGTCCGACGCGGTCCTTGACTCGCTGCGCTACGATGAACTGCCAGGTCCGATCGCCTTGCCACCTCGACGCCACACCTGCTTTCCTGGTCGTTCTTGCGAGGATCCCGCGGTCGCCGGCCGCCGAGGCGGTCACCGTCATCGACTATTATGCCTGTCGTTGGCAAATCGAGATCCTCTTCAAGGTGCTCAAATCCGGTTGCCAGGTAGAGAAGCTGCAACTGGAGACGGAGGATCGCCTCAAGCCGTGCTTGCTGCTGTACCGGATCGTTGCCTGGCGGGTGCTGTTTGTCACATGCATGGGTCGTGAATGTCCGGGGATGCCTTGCGACGTGCTGTTTGCCGACGAGGAGTGGAAAGCGGTGTGGGCGGTCCTGAAGCGTCAGCTTCTGCCTGCCTTCGTCGCGGAGGTTTTGTTAGCCCGACGCGCCAGCGAGGGTTTTTCGCAGCGACCCTCGCTGGCGCATCGGGCTAAACATGCAACAGCCTGACGACGGTAGTTTCGTTCTTTGCGCAGCGATCAGTAGCTCGTCCACCTCCGCCGTGGGATTTATTTTCGACGAGCGCCACCCTTTGTCGGCTTGCTTTGCAACTTATTGCGGACGACTACGTCTCCAGAGATTAGGGACGGTTTGAAACCGGTACGCATGCCCTTGATACCTTTTTCGCATTACCCGCTCTCGGTGACTTCTCTGCGTTCATCTCCTATCGTCTTTCCGATCGGGGCAGACTGGTGACCGGACACACAAGCACAGCCGAAGGGCGACGTCGCTCTTGTCGATTCCGGCGAAGAAGAGACTGCGGTCGCGCCAGCATTGCAAGTCACGTTGACTTGCCCGCTCTACTTTATCCACCTCTTCTTTCCCTTTACCGATTGCACCCTTCCAGGCCCGGGGTATATTCCATCCAGGTTTCCTTCGATGGAAAGCTCGTTGGTGAACGCGCGTTTCAACTGATCGAACCGGAGGGCGGCTCGAATGGACAAGTCTAAGATTCGACCGCGTCCGAACATCGTGATCGCCAGCGGTCCGACGATTCATATACCGCCTGGCAGCCGGCGGAAGGTGAAGCGGGTGTACGTACTCGAAGCCGAAACCGGCCGCCGAAAGTATTTGCTGATCGGAACGGTTCTCTTTGCGGCTCTCGCTCTTGGGATGCTGGTCGGGCACTTCTTGCTGCCGTGAACCTCGTCGCGGTCGGCGTCTTCTCGTTCCGCACGCATAACCATGTCGCCGCGCAAGGAACAAGCCTACACGGAAAAGCTCGGATGGAAACCACTCCTGTCCCGTCAATCGTCGTCGCGTTTCGGCGCCGGCATCAGGAACGCCGCCCGCACCGGCGCCGGCATCGGGCTGTTCGGCCCCCTTCACCGAACGCCAGATCACCTCGTTGAACAGCAGATCGTCCGCCTGGTCCTCCTTCGTCAGGTCGAACGTCTCCGACAGCTTCGCGCCCCAGGCCGTCGCCTTGTTCTTCTCCTTCAGGTCGACTTCGGGCACGACGTGCTTGTAGCCGGCAGAGTCCGGCTTCTTCTGGAAGGAGTGGTACATCGGCGTGGCCGCCGCGTCGAACTGGCTCATCGGCTTCAGGCCGAGGATCAGCTCCATCGTCCGCAACATGCTGCTCGTCGAATACATCGTCGAATCGACGATGCCGCGCTTCGTGTACGGGCTGATGACCAGGGCGACGGTGCGGTGGGCGTCGACGTGATCGGGGCCGTTCTGGGCGTCGTCCTCGATGACGAAGATGGCCGTCTCCTTCCAGAACTTGCTCTTGCGACACCGCCTCGACGACCCGGCCCAGGGCCAGGTCGTTGTCGGCGACCATGGCCGTCGGCGTCGGCTTGCCGACCTTGCGTGCCGGAGGTGTGGTCGTTGGGCAGCCGCAGGATCGTGCAGCTGCGGCATGTCGCCGTCCTTCTCGAAGCGGTTCAGCTCCTCGATGAAGCGGTCGGCCCGCTTCTGGTCGGGATAATCCAGATCGAAGCCGCGAAACACGGGTCGAAGTGGCCCTCCAGTGCCTTGACGCTGGGCCTTGCGCCGGGTCGCTTGGCTTCTTGCCGTTCTCGATCCACTCGCCGTAGCTGCGATAGCTGACCTTCGCCTCGTCGCAGCGGTCCCAGATGTAGCCGCCGGCCGGCCGGGCGATCGTCGATCGTAGCCGCCTTCCGACGGATAGATGCTCAGCTTCTTCGCGGACTGCCGCGATAGTAAGCGGCCAGACCTTCTCGACGAAGTCGGTGGCATAGGCGCCCATCGACCATTGGTGCCCGTCGGCCGACACCTCGCCGTCGCAGTAGAAGTTGTCGAGCAGCACGAACTGCCGGGCCAGCTTGTGATGGTTGGGCGTGACCTTTTCGGGGAACAGGCACAGGTTCGGGTCGCCGTTGCCTTCCTTCATGTCGCCGAAGACCTGATCGTAGGTGCGGTTCTCCTTGATGATGTAGATGCAGTACTTGATCGGACTCGGGTCGCCGACCTTGCCGGGATCGGATTGTCCTCCGGCCGCTCGCCGACGACGCCGCGATCCTGCTTGCAGCGGGCTGCACGCATAGGCCTGCTTGGTGTACGTCGCCATCTGCTCGGGTCGTCGGCATGTCGATGATGCTGAGCGTGCCCTGCATCAGACCGCCGATGTACTGGTACATGCGGCCGCAGATTGGCGACCTGATGCGGGTGCGGCCCCTGCGGGTTGGCCGCGACGACAGGCCCTTGCCGTTGGCGACGTAGAGCTTCTTGTCGGCCGCGTTGTAGCGGACAGCGGTCGGATACCAGCCGGTCGGGATGAAGCCCAGCGGCTTGGCGTCGCCCGGCTTCGGCGACATTGAAGACGGCGAGGTTGTTGGCGTCGGCGTTGGCGACGAACAGCAATTTGCCGTCCGGCGTCAGGCTCAGGCTGCTCGGCGTGTTGCCCGCTGGAGCGGCGGGATACAAGGCGCAGTTGATCGTCTCCAGATCCTTGCCGTTCGCCGACGTCCAGCACGCTGACCGCGTCGAGTTGGCGCAGGCGACGAACAGCGTCTTGCCGTCCGGCGCGAGGGCCATCTCGGTCGGATGGCTTTCGGTCGGCCAGGTCGCGGCACCTTGCCGTCTCGAGGTCGATGACCGCGACGCCGGCCTGGCCCCACAGGCTGACGAACAGCCGTTTACCGCCCGGCTCCGGCAGGCAGGTGTAGGGATAAGCTGTCCTTGTCGAGCGGCAATTGTCTTCCTTTTCTCGGGTCGTCAAGCGGCACGATGCCACACGGCGTCGCCCCAGGTGCCGGCGGCGAACAGCGTCTTGCCGTCCGTGTCACCGCGATGCCGGCAGGAATGAACTTGTCCTTCAGGGCGGCGACGGCGATCTGGCGCGGCCTGGACAGCAGGCCGTCCTCGAAGGCGAAGGCGTGGACCACCTCGAACTCGGCCCCGCTGGCGAAGAGGGTGTTGCCGTCGGGGCTGAAGCAGAGGCCGTAGAAGGTCTGCTCCAGCGGCACCCGGCAGGCGACATGCTGGCGTTTGTGGCGCAGGTCGACGATGACGATCTCGTGCTCGCCGTAGCCGGCGTGGAGAACGGCGAGGCAATCGCCGCTCGGATGCAGGGCCATGTTGACGGGAAAGTCGCCGACGAGGAAGTGTTTGCCGGCGGGTCGCAGCGACCACTGGTTGGGCAGCTGCACTTCGCCGCCGGGCAGGATGCCGGGCAGGACGCGCGGCCGCCGCAGCACCCGGTTCGGGGGCGCGGCGGCTTCTCTGCCAATGGCCGGGTAGAGAGCGCGACGGCCAAGCCGCCGCAGAGGAGTATGAGAACCAGCGCGGGAACGAGGGATCGACGGAGCATGGGAGCCTCTCGGTGGGGATTGCGGTACGACGAACCTCCGCGGAGGCATCGTATCGACGCGACCGGCCTGAGGGTATCCTGCCGCGCCGCTGCGAGATAACGACACCGAATCTTCACTCGGCGCGCACTGCGGACGCAGTCTGCTCTCCAAGTCACAGCTCTGCTTCAGCGGCTGTTGTTACGACGTGTCCGGTGGACGGACTTGTGCGCCGTCAATTTTACCAAACGAACTCCCCATGCCCACGGCTGTCGAATTACCAAACAAACCCAGAGCACCCTGAGCACGCGGCGCCTGCAAGTGCATGATCCGCGGCACTTGCTCGCGCCGCGTGCTAACAAGCCGAGGCAATAAATTACCAAACAAACCCAGAGTACCCTGAGCACGCGGCGCCTGCAAGTGCATGATCCGCGGCACTTGCTGGCGCCGCGTACACACAAGCCGAGGCAATAAATTACCAAACGAACCCAGAGCACCCTGAGCACGCGGCGCCTGCAAGTGCATGATCCGCGGCACTTGCTGGCGCCGCGTACACACAAGACGAGGCAATAAATTACCAAACGAACCCAGCGCACCCTGAGCACGCGGCGCCTGTAAGTGCATGATCCGCGGCACTTGCTCGCGCCGCGTACACACCAGCCGAGGCAATAAATTACCAAACGAACTCGGCATGATACGGTCCACGGCGACCATCGGCGTCAGCAGCAGAGAGCATATCCGTTCGGGCAATACGATAATTCGGAAGGTGAGCAAGATGATGGCGGAGCTGAACATGGTCGCCCTCCAGGTAAAGTGTGGTCGGACTCAGCCGACGACATTACCGGAGGGTGGTACGTTGTGGGGAGAGGAGTGTGGCGGAGTCGCGAAACAGAGCCTGCGCTGCGGAGCGGCGCTTCACCGTCTGCGCCGGCCGCTGTTGCCGCCACTCGGTCCTCTCTTCGCCGGACCTCTTGGAGCGGAGTTGGCGAATTCCCTCGCATCGGCGCTTTGGCGGGCGCCGCCTGCTTGTAATCGAAATCGGGCAGCGTCACGCGCGGCAGGCGCTGGCCGATCTGCCGCTCGATCTGCGCGACAGGTTCTTCTCTTCCGCCGGCGCCACCAGGACGAACGCGTCGCCCTCCGCCTCGGCGCGGGCGGTGCGGCCGATGCGGTGGATGTAGTCGTCCGGCACCGTCGGGCACGTCGAAGCTGATGACGTGCGTGATGTGCGTCACGTCGAGGCCGCGGGCCGCGATGTTCGTCGCCACCAGGATCTGCGTCTCGCCCCGCGCGAAACGCGTCCATTGCCCGTGTCCGCTGCGGCATGCGTCAGGTTGCTGTGCAGTTCGCCGACCGCGAAGCCGTCGGCGTTGATGACGCGGGCCAGTCGCTTCGCCGACTGCTTGGTGCCGCGTGAATACCAGCACCGACGGCATCTCCGTGTGCCGCAGCAGGTGGCGCAGCAGCGGCGTCTTGAGATGCTCGGCGACCGGATACGCCGCCTGGGTGATGCCGACCGCCGGAGCGCTGCGCCTGCCGATCTCGATGGTCAGCGGGTTCCGCAGGACCTCGCGCGACAGCTTGGGCGATGACCGGCGGCATGGTCGCGGAGAACAGCAGCGTCTGCTTCCGCGCCGGCAGGCGGGCGATGATGCGCTTGATGTCGGGGAGGAAGCCCATGTCGAGCATGCGGTCGGCTTCGTCGAGGACCAGCGTGTGAGATCTGATCGAAGCGACCCTGGTTCTGGCGCATGTGGTCGAGCAGTCGGCCCGGCGTGGCGATGAGCAGTTCGACGCCGGCACGCAGCGCCTTTTCCTGCGGCCCCATCGCCACGCCGCCGACGAGCACGCCGGCGCGCAGCGGCGTGTGATACGCCAGGCCGAGCAGCACGTCGTCGATCTGCTGGGCGAGTTCGCGCGTCGGCGTCAGGATGAGGCGCGCGTGTGGTGTTGCGCGGCTCGGTCAAGGAGCTGGTGCAGGATCGGCAAGCAGGAACGCGGCCGTCTTGCCGGTGCCGGTCTGGGCGGTGGCGATGAGATCGCGGCCGGCGAGGACGGCGGGAATCGCCTCGGCCTGCACCGGCGTCGGCTGTTCGTAGCGCATGTCGCGGACGGCCTGGACGAGGGATGGGTGAAGGCCGAGATTCTTGAACGGCATGAAGTTCTCCGGGCGAGGCGGCGATAAAGGGCTATTATACCGGCGAATCGCGGCGCGAACAGGCGGGGAGCGTTCGCCGCTTGCGGCTTAGCAAATCCGGATGCTAAGCCGCGAGCGGATAGATCATTGTTGCTTCGCCTCCAGTTCGGCCCAGCGTGCGTATAGCCGTTCCACCGCCACACGCGCCTCCTGCAGAGCGTGGCACGCCTCCTGAAGTCGAACGTGATCGCTTGCCGCGCCGGCCTTCTCCACGTCGCGCTCGCAGTCCGTCACCGCCGTTTCGCTCGTCAGGATCGCCGACTCCATCTGTTCCCATTCGCGTTGTTCCTTGTAGCTCAATTTCTTGGGCCGATCACGGCCGTCTTTGCCGCAGCGACCGTCGGACGTTCCTTCGGTTCCGGCGGCCGTTCTTCCTGCGCGGCCAACCACTGCGAATAGTCGGCGAATAGTCGCGCCTCACCTCGGCCGTCGAGACCGATGATTTCCGTACATAGGCGATCCAGCAAATAGCGATCGTGCGTGACCAGCACCAGGGCGCCGGAGAACTCGGCCAGGCTTTCCTCCAGCACCTCCAGCGACGGGATGTCGAGATCGTTCGTCGGTTCGTCGAGCAGCAGCACGTCGGCCGGTTGCAGCATGAGCCGCGCGATCAGAATGCGGGCCTGCTCACCGCCGGACAGGTTGCCGACGAGGAGGTCCAGCTGCTCGACCTTGAACAGGAAGCGTTTCGCCCAGGCGGTGACATGGAACGGCTTGCCCTGGTAGAGCAGCGTGTCGGTGTTGGGAGCCAGTGCCCGCCGCAGCGTCGCCTCGCGGTCGAGCTGATCGCGGTTCTGGTCGAAGGAGACGACGCGCAGGCCGTCAATGCGTTCGATCGTGCCGTGGTCCGGGACCAGCTCGCCGGTCAACAGGCGCAGCAGCGTCGATTTGCCGCTGCCGTTGGCTCCGAGCAGACCAAGTTTCGTGCCCGGCGACAAGGTGAACGAGAGATCGCGGAACAGCGGTCGGCCGCCCCGCGCCTTCGACAATCCGACGGCGTTGAGCAGCTTTCGGCTCTTGCGGCCGGTGGAGCTGAAGTCGATCTGCACGGAACCGGCCTGGGTGTTGCGTGCCTTCACCTCCGCCAGCTCGCCGAGCAGTCGGCCCGCTTCCTGAATGCGCGCGGTCGATTTGCCGGTGCGCGCCTGCGCCCCGCGCCGCAGCCACTCTACTTCGCGCCGCGCCTTGCTGGCCAGGGATAGCTCTCGCTGAGCCTGACCGCTCAGAAACTCCTCACGCCGTTCGACAAACTTGCTGTAGCTCCCCTCGACGCGGAAGTAGCCGTCGGGATAGGAACGGTTCAACTCGATGACCTGGTTGGTCACATTCTCCAGGAAATAGCGATCGTGCGTGACGAGGAGGAAGGCGAACGGAGTCTCTTTCAGCAGGGCTTCCAGCCACAGGACGCCTTCCAGGTCGAGATGGTTGGTCGGCTCGTCGAGCAGCATCAGGTCCGGATCGCGGACCAGTTCGCGCGCCAGGGCCACGCGCTTCAGCCAACCGCCGGACAGAGTGCCGACCCGTCGATCGCGATCTTCGATGCCGACCTTACCGAGGACAATGCCGACCTTGGCGGAGCGTTCGTACTCCTCCAGGCCGCTGTCGGTGAGTCCGGCGCCGACGATTTCTTCGATCGTCGCCTCCGGGTCGAAGATCGCTTCCTGTGCGAGATAGGCGAAACGGGCACTGCGCCGGCGAGAGACGGTGCCGGTGTCCGGCGTTTCCAGTCCGGCGAGGATCTTGAGGAGCGTGGATTTGCCGGAGCCGTTGGGACCGATCAGGCCGACGCGCTCGCCGTCGCGCAGGTCCATCGTCAGGCCGGTGAAAAGGGGGCGGGGGCCGTAAGACTTGGATAGCGACTCGAAGGTCAACAGGACGGACATAATCGGCTACTTCTCCGCTCGGGATAGTCGAAATTGGACGGGCCGGTAACGCGGTGGTTTTGTGCGGAGAGTCGCGGAAGGTCAAGATCGAAACTCATTGCGGCAAGAACCCATGTTGTTTACCCCAGTCGATCCACGCCTTCGCCATCGCTGGAACATCGCCGGCGTCGTCGGCCGGGACAGGATTCTCTTCGGTGATCGCTTCAAGCGCCCAGAACCAATGATCCGGTTCGCGGCGTAGTTCTTCGAGGAGCAACGGCACCACGGCCAAGCCCATACCGATGATCCGCTGGTACGAAGGAAGCATCGCCATCTGGGCCGTGTTGGAAAGAAAGCGCGATTGCTCGCGCCACTCATCAGCCAGTCGTCGGAATCGATTTTGGATGCCGACCGGCGTTGTCACCGAAGCAAGTGAAGCGGGTATCGCTGCCATCGTCATCGCGTGTTCCTCCCGGAAATCTACCTGGCAGGATAACAGGTCTTGCAGCCAGACTCAACGCCGACGGCCGAGATAGGACTCGCCGCAGCCCGATAGGAGATCGCGAGTCGCACGTTCTCCTATCGGGTTGCGATGAACTTTTATTAACTCTTCTTCAGCAGCCCACGCGTCTGAAGCCAACCCGCGAGGCGCGCCGACCATGTCGAGAGAATCGGATCATTCGGCGCCAGCCCGACGCCGTGCGGTCCCTTCTCGTAGATGTGCAGCTCCGCCGGCACCTTCGCCTTCTTCAAGGCCATATAGAACAGGATGCTGTTCTCCGGCTTCACGCCCGAGTCGGCGTCGGTGTGGAAGAGAAACGTCGGCGGCGTCTTGTCGGTCACCTGTTCGTCGTTGCACAGGCTTTGGACCAGTTTCTCGTCCGCGTCTTTGCCGAGCAGATTGTTGCGCGAACCCATGTGCGCGTACGGCGGCTTCAGCGTGATGACGGGGTAGCACAGGATGGCGAAGTCGGGCCGGCAACCGACGCGGTCGATGGGATCTTCGGCATCGGCCTTGCCGTCGTCAAAGTGAGTGGCGACGGTTGAGGCGAGATGACCGCCCGCCGAGAAGCCCATGATGCCGATGCGCTTCGGATCGACGCCCCATTCCTTCGCCTTGGCGCGCACGGTTCGCATGGCCCGTTGGGCATCAAGCAGGGGGGAGGGATGCCGGTACGGGGCGACACGGTAGCGCAGGACGAACGCCGCGACGCCCTGCTTGTTGAGCCACTCGGCGACATCCTTGCCCTCGTGCTTGTCGGCGAGACCGCCGTAGCCGCCGCCGGGACAGACGACGACCGCGGTGCCGGTAGCCTTCTCAGCTGGGGGCAGATAGGCGGTAAGCGACGGCTGGTCGGCGGGCTTGGTGCCGAGAGTGCCGGGGTCGCCGTTGGGCCAAAGGAGCAGGGTCAATACGGTGAGTTCCATGTTCGAGTGTTTCCGAGGGAGATGGCGAAGTGGATGGAAGGAGAAATTGTTTAGCCGCGAGCTTTTGCGAGCGATGGTTCAGCGCTCGCAAAAACTCGCGGCTAAACAGGAGAGTTCGATCAGATCAATTTCGTCTTGCCGGGCATCGGCACTTCGCTGACCGGCAGGCTCATGTCCCACGTCAGCTTCGCCGGCATGGTCTCCAGTTTGCTGTTGAGCGCTTGCTCCCAGGTCACGACCTTGCCGGTGTACGCCGACATGCGGCCCATGATCGCCGTCAACGTGCTCTCGGCGACGTTCTTCAGCTCGTTGATCGGTTTGCCGCCGCGGATGCACGCGATCAGGTCGGTGTGCTCCTGCACGTAGGGATCGACGCCGCCGCGACCTGCCACCGACTGGCCGTTGATCGTGTAGTCGTTGACCCGGCTGCTGCCCTTGCTGCCGACGACCACCTCCGACACGCCGCCGTCAAGACCGCCGTCGGCCCCTTGAATCTGGCGGCAGGTGCTCTGGATGTGGACGCCGTTGGGATATTCGTAGTCGATCGAGAAGAAGTTGTAAATCTGGCCGTCGAGGTTCGGGTCCTTGCAGGGGTTGACCCGGAAGCCCATGCCGGAGCACTTGGTCGGGTGGCCCTTGAGAATCCAGTTGCAGACGTCCAGGTTGTGGACGTGCTGTTCGACGATGTGGTCGCCGCAGGTCCAGACGAAGTGATACCAGTTGTGGATCTGGTACTCGACGTCGGTCATGCCCGGCTTCCGCGGCCGGAACCAGATGGGTCCCTGGTTCCAGTGACAACGACCGGCCAGGATGTCGCCGATGGCGCCTTCCTGAAGCCGCTTGACCGTGTCTATGTACGGAGCCTGATGGCGGCGCTGCGTTCCAGCCGCGATGTACAGGCCCTTTTTCTGGGCGTCCTCGTAAGCCTGAAGCACCTTGCGGATGCCGGCGCCGTCCACTCCGGCGGGCTTTTCGGTGAAGAGGTTCTTGCCGGCGGCGACGGTCGCCTGAATGTGCAGAGGCCGGAAACCCGGCGGGGTCGCCAGGATGACGTAGTTGACTTGCTGGTCGTTGATGACCTTCTCGAAGGCATCCAGGCCGCTGTAGCAGCGCGCGTCGGGCAGATCGACGGTGTTGCCGGCGTCCTTGATCTTGTTTTCCTTGGCGAGGTCTTGCAGGTTCGAGCGGCAGCCGTTGAGGCGGTCCTTGAAGACGTCGCCGATGGCGACGATGGACACCCCCTTGGCGGAACTGAGGACGTTGTGAGCGGCGCCGGTGCCGCGGCCGCCGCAGCCGACCAGACCGACCTTGATGGTATCGGGGCCGACAGCATGGACGTTCGACGCCAGGGCCAGTGCGCTCGTGGCGACGGCCGAGGTCTTCAGAAATTCACGTCGCGTAGTCATGATGGAGTCTCCGGGAGAAAGAACGACCGAGATTACTCGTCAGGATAATGCGGCGCTGGACAAAGGGCAAAGGAAAATTAGTGCCCCGGCAGGAATGGCAGTAGAAGGCACACTTCGGTCGCCGTCCGCCGCGGCACACGGGGTGTACCACTCCAGGAGACGTCCCCTGGCACATCACCCACTCGCGCCGGTAGAATGTCCCGATCCGGAACCGTGCCTGAGTGAAGGTGTTGTTTAGCCGCGAGCTTCTGCGAGCGGTGGGTCAGCGCTCGCAGAAGCTCGCGGCTAAACGAAGGAGAATGTTCATGATACGCACCCTGTTCCTCGCAGCGCTCTCGACCGCCGCCCTCTTCGCCGCTGATCCGCCCACGACGCCGAAGAAACCCGTCAACGATGAGTATCACGGCGTCAAGATCGTGGACGACTACCGCTGGCTCGAAAACGCCGCCGACCCCGCCGTCAAGACGTGGACGGCAGATCAAACCAAGGCGGCGCGTTCCTTCCTCGACGGTCGTCCGGCGCTCCCCGCGCTGAAGAAACGGCTCAAGACGCTGATGACGCCGTCGTCGCCGCGATATTCCGGACTCCAGAAACGCGGCGACATCTTCTTCGCCATCAAGGGGGACCCGAAGAAGGATCAACCCTACATCGTCGCGCTGAAGTCGCTCGACGACCTCGATTCGGCGCGTGTCCTCGTCGATCCGAACGCCCTCGATCCGAAGGGCAAAACGACCATCGACTTCTATGTGCCGTCGCGCAACGGCACGCTCGTGGCGGTTTCGCTGTCGGAAAACGGCAGCGAGGAGGGGACGGTGTTCGTCTTCGACACGGAGACGGGCAAGAAGCTGCCGGACGTGCTGCCGCGCATCAACTTTCCGACCGCCGGTGGCGACGTGGCCTGGGACGCCGACGACAAGGGCTTCGTCTACACCCGCTATCCGCGCGGCGACGAACGGCCGAAGGAAGACCTCAACTTCTATCAACAGATCTATCACCACAAAATCGGCACCGACACGAAGGACGACACCTATGTGCTCGGCAAGGACTTTCCGCGCATCGCGGAGATTTGCCTCGATTCGGACACGACCGGCTCGTACGTGCTGGCCACGGTGCAGCTCGGCGACGGCGGCGAGTTCATGCACCACCTGCGCGGCCCGGACGGGAAGTGGAAGCAGCTGACGCGGTACGAAGACAAGGTGATCGCTGGAGTGTTTGGTGGGCTGAAGAACGACAATCTTTACCTGCTCACCCGCAAGAACGCCCCCAAGGGCAAGATCATCGCGGTGCCGCTCGACAAGCCTGACCTTGCCAACGCTACGACTGCCGTGAAGGAAAATGAGCTGAACATCGAAGGGATTCGTTTCGCCGCCAATCGGCTCTATCCGACCTTTGCGGTAACGAAAGAGGCTATCTACGTCGTTTATTCAGATGGTGGTCCGTCAGCGATAAGGGCTTACTGGCAAGGCGTGGTCGAGATCATTGTCTTGCCTTCGGCGGCCTCTGTACTTGATGTCGTGGAGATTGGCCCAAACGAGGTATTGATCGAATTGGAGACTTTTCTTGCACCGCCCGGCTGGTATCTGCACAGATCAGGCCAAATGCGCTCCCAGCCGCTAACGGTGCCCGTTCTCGCCCAGAAGTCACCCGCCGACTTCTCCGATTGCGAAGTGGTGCGCGAGTTCGCCAAATCCGCCGACGGGACGAAGGTGCCGCTGAGCATCATCAGCGCGCAAGGACGCCAAACTCGACGGCAACGAATCCGACGCTGCTGACCGGCTACGGCGGGTTCGCCATCAGCGTCAAGCCGCGTTTCAAGGCGGCCAACCGCGCCTGGCTGGAGCAGGGCGGCATCCTGGCCGTCGCCAATCTGCGCGGTGGCGGCGAGTACGGCGAAGCGTGGCATCAAGCCGGGATGCTGACGAAGAAGCAGAACGTCTTCGACGACTTCGCCGCCTGCGCCAGCATCTCATCGATCGCAAGTACACCAGCACGGCGAACCTGGCCATCGAGGGCGGCAGCAACGGCGGCCTGTTGATGGGGGCGGCGCTGACGCAGCATCCGGAGATGTATCGGGCCGTGGTGGCGCACGTCGGCCTGTACGACATGCTGCGTTTCGAGCAGCACCCCAACGGCTCGTTCAACGTGACGGAATACGGCACCGTCAAGGACGCGAAGCAGTTCGAGGCGCTGCACGCTTATTCGCCGTATCATCACGTCAAGGACGGCGAACGCTATCCCGCGGTGTTGCTGATGACCGGTGCGAACGACGGCCGGGTCGATCCGGCGAACTCGAAGAAGATGGCGGCCCGGCTTCAGGCGGCGACGGCGTCGAAACGGCCGGTGCTGTTGCTGGTCGATGCGGGCGGCCACGGGCTCGGCGACGGGTTGAGCGCCGCGGTCGCCAAGTCGGCGGACGTCTATGCGTTCCTGTTCGATCAGCTGGGGATGGCGTATCGGGCGGTGGAGAAGTGACGATGGATTGGTCGCCGTTTCACACCCCGTACCGCCGGCATTCTTGCCGGCCAGTGCCGACAAGAATGTCGGCGGTACGGGGGGGGTGTGAAACCGCGGCTAAACGAGAAACGCCTTCACGCGCTCCAGCATCGCCGGCCGACCCAGCGACGCCTTGCCGAAACCCGGCAACGCGCCCGCCGCAACGGCCTCCGTCTGTGCGTCCTCGTAGTTGCTCACCAGTATCACCGGCACCGTTTTCAATATGGCGTCGGCTTGCATCGCCTGGATGAGATCCATCCCCGACGTGCCGTCGGCGTCGAAAACGCGATTCACCAGCACCAGCGTGAACGTCTCGGCCTGCAACCTGGTGAGCGCTTCCTCGACGCTGTCGGCCGGCACTACTTCGGCGCCGAACGCCTGGCGCAGGGTGCGGCCGATACAACCGTGGTCCGCCATGCACTGGCCGACGCTCAGGACGCGCTTTGCGGTCATGTCTATATCCCTCTGTATCATTCCCGTTTAGCTGCGAACTTCTGCGAGCGCTGGGTAAAGCGCTCGCAAAAGCTCGCGGCTAAACGAATAGCACTACTGTTCATTGTAGACCCCGACATGGATACGCCGCCACCGCGAGCCGTTCGTTGACCCAGGTTCTGGCCCTCAACCGCACCGTTGTGGTCGTGCTGGCGTCGGTGCTGTTCTTCGGCCTCGGCGAGCAGCTCTGGAGCCAGTTCATGCCGGTCTATCTCAAAGGTGAAGCGAAACCTAACGACCAGCAGATTTCCTGGAACGCGCTGTTGCTGGTCGGCACCTACGCCGCTCTGCGCAACCTGCTCGAAGCGTTCTGCTACGTCAGCGGCGGCCGGCTCACGGCCCATCTCGGCGATCGCGGCTCGATGATGCTCTTCGCCACGCTCACCGTCAGCGGCTACGTCCTGTTCCTGTCAGCGGGACAATGGCCCGCCGTCGCCATCGTCGCCGCGCTGCTGATACTCGGCTGGGAACCGTTGTCAGTCCCCGTGACGTTCACTACCGTCGGCTCAACTGTCTCGGCGTCCGGTCACGGCATGGCCTTCGCGCTGCAGTCGATCCAGAAACGTCTGCCGAAGATCCTCGGCCCGCTGATCGCCGGCTTCGTCCTCCAGGCGATGAAGGATCGGCACGGCGAAGAAACGGGGATCGCACTCGGCATGCGCTGGCTGATCGCGGCGTCGCTTGCGCTCGGCATCGTGTCGCTGATCTTGCAGTTTCGGTTCATGCCCGTTCCCCTCTCCTCCGCTGGGGGGGAGAGGGGTAGGGGTGAGGGGGCTCTTGCCTCGCGCACCATCATCCGCAACTTCGACCCGCTGCTGAAAGCACTGCTGATCGCCGAGGTCTTCACGCGCTGGTGCGACTGGCTGAACCGCGAGTTCGTCGTGCTGTACGTCGTCCTGGAGCGCGGCGTCTCGCTGGCGGAGTTCGGAGTATTGGTCGCGGTGCAGAACCTCACCGCTCTGCTGACGTACCTGCCCATCGGCCAGATGACGAAGAAAGCCGGACTGCAACCGTTCATCGGCTTGACATTTGTCTTCTTCGCCTTGTTTCCGCTGGTGCTGGCGCTGGTGCCGACCGAACGGGTGTGGCTCGGCCTGGCTTTCGTCGTCAACGGTCTGCGCGAGATCGGCGAACCGGCCCGCAAGGCGATGATTACGACGCGCATGCCGCCCGAGGTGCGGGCGCACGGCGTCGGGCTGTACTGGGGCATCCGCAGCTTCGCCATGTGCCCGGCGGCGCTGGCGGGGGCCGGTCTGTGGATCGCCTTCGGGCCGCAGGTGCTGCTGTACACCGCGTTCGGCTGCGGCTGCGTGGGGGCGGTGGTGTTCTACCTGCTCTGTTCGCGCTGATCGTACCCGTTTAGCCGCGAGCTTCTGCGAGCGCTTGGGTAAGGCGCTCGCAGAAGCTCGCGGCTAAACGAGGCGTCACATTCGGAAAATTCGCTACATTCCGCGCCGTCGAATGCCGATACATCGCGAAGAGCGATCCGTGCCGGATCGCGCCAATCTCGCCGGTGGAGGGCGTGCGGATGAACGGGCTAACATGGATGATGCGGGGGTTGACGGGAGCCGCGCTGACCGGGCTGGTCTGGGGAGCGGCAGCGGTCCGCGCACAACAGCCGGCCGCGGTGCAGCCGGTTGCTGCTGCCACGGCGGTCAAGCCGGCCGCCGTCGTCAACGGCGAGCTGATCGCGATGGCCGAGTTGGATGCCATCCTCAAGCAAGCGCCGATGCCGGTCGAAGTGCCGGAAGAGGTGCGCAAAGGCATTCGCCGCCATGCGCTGACCATGCTCATCGACGACACACTCATGCAGCAATTCCTTCGGACCAACGCGCCGCCGATTCTGAAAGCCGACGTCGATGCGAAGATGGCCGAGATGGACGCAGCCCTGAAAAAGGACAAGAAAAGCGTCGAGAGTTTCTGCAAGGACAACGGCCAGACCGTGCAGGAGCTGCGCGAAGGCCTGACCTGGATGTTGCGCTGGTCGAGTTGGGCGAAGAGCCATATCAACGACGACCAGGTCTACCGCTACTACCAGGAATACAAGGATTTCTTTGACGGCACGACGGTCCGGGCCAGCCACATCGCGCTACGCATGCCGGAGAACGCCACCGAGGCGGACAAGGCGAAGGCGAAGGCCCAGTTGACCGAGACTACGCGCCCAGATTCTGGCGGGCAAACTGGAGTTCGCGGCGGCGGCCAAGACCTACTCGCAGTGCGAGAGCAATAAGAACGGCGGCGACCTCGGTTTCTTCCCGCGCAAGATGATGGTCGATGAAACGTTTGCCAAGGCAGCCTTCGCCTTGCAGATCGGTCAGATCAGCGACGTCGTGGAAACGGGGTTCGGCCTGCACATCATCAAGGTGACGGAGCGCAAGGCCGGCAAGCCGTCCGATTTCAAGGAAATCAAGGAGCAGGTGCGCGACGTCTACACGGAGGACGTCCGCCAGGTGATTCTGTCGCAGCAACGCAAGGCGGCGAAGATCGAAGTCAACATTCCGTGAGAGGTCCGTAGCCGGGAAATAAAGGGGATGCATATACTCGCCGCGGGGAGGGATGACATAGTTGTTCACCCGGTTAGCCGCTACGCGGAGCGTACTCGCGCAGCGGAGCGTTGCAGCCCGCGCTCCGCTGCGCGAGTACGCTCCGCATCGCGGCTAAACGGGTCAGATCCGCCCGCGTTGAGTATATCTACCGATTATCCAGCAACGTCGTCTTTCGCTTCCTTCCGTTCCTCACGTCTTCCATGGTGGCGGCATCCTTCCCAGTGGCCGCACTCTGTTGGTGGCAGGCGTCCCACGGTCATTTTCCCGGCGATTGATGATTCGCCGTCCCGGGTTGGAATCCGACGCAGGTCAGACAGTTCGTGGAATCTGTTCACGAGATGCTCCGCTCCAGCCTCTTGCGGAATAAGAATGACTGGGGTAGTTTCGACGGCCCGAGCCGAGTCAGGCGAGTGGCGGAATACAGCGGCGGACGGTACACTGAAGGCAAACGCGGAACCGTTTGGAGGACTTCTATGCCCGCCACCGAACCACAACGCACTCCAGAGGAAATCTCGCGTCTGGGGGCCAAGGTCTTTGATCGCAGCGTGCGGCCGATGCTCCGTCCAGAGGATGACGACAAGTTCGTCGCCCTCGATATCGAAACCGGTGACTACGAACTCGATAAGGAAGACTACGCAGCGGTTATGCGGTTGCGTCGCCGCCGACCGTCGGCCGAGGTCTGGCTCGGGCGAGTCGGCCAGCCCGCGGCGTATCGGATGAGGCAAAGCCGATGATCCGCGGTGTCGTGAACGCCCGCCTGGAAGCCATCGTCCCGCTACGTCTGCGGGGGCCGAGCGGGATCGAAATGGACGTGGATGCGGTCGTTGATTCGGGTTTCACCGCTTCGCTGACTCTGCCAACCGCGATCGTGGCCTCATTAGGATTGACCCGGCAATCGACCAGTGAGGCGGTATTGGCCGACGGATCGATACGGCATTTCGATGTCTACACTTCGGAGGTGGCCTGGGGCGCCGGCTGGCGTCCGGTATTGGTATCCGCCGTGGGCGGCGAGGTTCTGCTGGGCATGGGACTCCTGGCGGGTCACGAGTTGCGGATCGCGGCCGTTCCCGGCGGCGCGGTAGAAATCACACCGTTGCCCTGATTCACATCAATTCGGCTCTGTTGAAAACCTTCTCCATCGGGCTTGATCCTGGAGGGCGAAACTCCTGCCGAGCCGGAAATAAGAGGCTCGGCGGGAGCCGCGCCTTCCCAAACGGCAGCTTCTCCGCAAAGCCTGTCCGTTCATCTTTTCAGGATGAAATGATGAACGGACACCGATTTTCTCTTGCGCCTCGTTCCTTTTTCCGCACCTACTGCCATTGAGCAGTCGATATAGACATGCGTACACTATTAGTAAAGGAAGAGGCGTGACCGGATGGGACGGCAAAACCACTCCATCCATCTCTGGGAGTACACAATATGGAACAGACGAAGAAGCCTCTGGCCGGAATGTCGCCCGAGGTCGAGGCCATCATGGACGCCCTGTCGGCGCCGTTCGCGCGGACCGAAGTGAAGTTCAAACCGGGCGTCGTCAGCGGCAACCGCGCCCTGGCCCTGCACTTCGTCGATGCGCGGGTCATTCAGGATCGGCTCGACGACGTGCTAGGAGTCACGGGCTGGCAGGATGAATACGAAGTCCTGGCCGACGGCTCGGTGGTGTGCCGCTTGCGGTTGCGTCTGGGCGGTGAGTGGATTACGAAGATGGACGTCGGCGGCCCCAGCGAGCAACCAGACGAGGGGGACCGTCGGAAGGCGGCATTTAGCGACGCCCTGAAACGCGCGGCGGTGAAGTTCGGCATCGGTCGCTACCTCTACCGGCTGCCGCAACAGTGGTGCGACTACGACCCGCAGAAACGCCGGTTCGTTCAGGCGCCAACCCTCCCCGAGTCCTCGTCGCCGAAAGCGAAACCAACGGTAAAGGTGGTCCCGGTGAAACCGGCGGCCGCGCTGCCGGCCAATGGCGGCGAGTTGCAGCGGCGCCTGGCCGCCTTCGACGCCACCCTGGCCGGACAAGGACGTTGCCAACCAGGCGAGCTGGTCAAGCACGTTGTGCAGGCTGGCGTCAAGGCGGGCTTCGAGGCCGACCTGGCGACCTGGAGCGGTCCGGCTATCCTCTTGGCGGTGGAGGAAACCAGGGCGTTCAAGAGCCGGCGGGGCCCGCAGCTGGAGAAGCAGAAAGAAGTCGCTTGACACTCGTCGGCTTTTTCACCGATTTTTATTTGTGCCAGCGCCTCGGGAACAGTAGACTAACTGAGAACTCGGGCATGGTTCAAAAACAACCCAGCTTGGGTAACACTGTTGTAGGACGGCCTTCCCAGGCCGTCCGAGGCGGAGCGGACGGCCTGGGAAGGCCGTCCTACAACAGTGTTACCCTGATATGAACCATGCCAGAACTCGCGTAGACGATCGAACCTAAGCAGATGTAAACCATCGGGCGCAAGTTTCGTGCCTGCGAGCGTTCTGCTGATGAAGAGAACGGCTAATATGCGGCGGACCGGCGGTCGATCCGCGCTCGATTTCGGAACCATTGCCGTCGGAACGGCAAGCGGCATAAGGGGTTGCAGGATGATTGGCACACTCCGCAGTCTGGGCCTGACTCGCCCGTGCCTGCCGGCGCTGCTGATCGTCTGCCTCGCACCGGCGGTGGTCTCGGCCGAGTCGATCCGCTTTCAGAACAAGACGACCGGCACCGTCGTCGTCCAGCCGTCCTGTGTCATTCGCGGCGTAGTTCATCAGGGCACGCCGTATGTCCTCAACTCGGGAGACATGACGCCGCCGATCATGCTGCCGGGTAACAAGATCATCATTGTCCGCGATGATCCGCGCATCAACCCGACGCGGATCCTCTATCAAGGGACGATTGCGGCCGGCACCGACAACCAGTCCTTCGACATCGTGAACGATGCTCGCCACCCTACCTTTGTGACGCTCAAACCGAAATAACACCGGTCAACACGGAAGTCCTCTCTCCCAGCCGCCCCGGATTGCCGGGGCGGTTTTTTTGCGCGATAACCTTTCGGTCTTTTCCCTTTCCCCGACCCTGCCTTGACGGTACAGTGTGCCCGTGTCCTCCTCATCCCGCCTGGGTCTCCTGAGTCTCGCATCGCATGAACTCTGCCAATCTCCTCTCCCGACCGACGCGCGTGCGCTACGGTGTCCTCGGTTTCGCCTGTGCTCTGGCGACCATCACCTACCTCGATCGCTTTTGCCTCGGCATGGTGATGACGAACATCGAGCGCGAATTCGGGCTGTCGGAGAATCAAAAGGGCTGGCTGCTCGGCGCTTTTGCACTGGCCTATTCCCTTTTCGAGGTGCCGAGCGGCTGGCTGGGCGACGTCTACGGCCCGAAGCGCACGCTGCTGCGCATCGTCGTCTGTTGGTCGCTGTTCGCGGCGCTGACGGGCTTGATCTGGCCGTTCTCGATTGACCTGGGAATCTTCGTGTTCACGGGCTTCATGGCCATGGTCATCGTGCAGTTCCTGTTCGGGGCCGGCGAAGCGGGGGCGTTTCCGAATATCTCGCGGACGTTCCACAACTGGTTCCCGTTCACGGAGCGCGGCTTGCGCAGGGGGCCGTGTGGATGTCCGGCCGATTGGGCGGAGGCATTACCGCGCTGGTCGTCACCGCTCTGTTGATTCACGGCACGTCGGCAGACGGCTCCCCGGTCGTGTACTGGCGGCACGTGTTCTGGATCTTCGGCGGGCTGGGCGTGTGTTGGTGTTTGTTGTTCTGGCTCTGGTTCCGTGATCGGCCGGAACAGCATCCCTGGGTCAACGAGGGGGAACTGGCACTCATCCGCGGTCAGGCACCCGCCGCGCCGGTCCACTCGTCCCATGCCAACGTCCCCTGGAAACGAATACTCACGAATCGCAACCTGTGGCTCCTATGCCTGATGTACTTCTGCGGCGCCTACGGCTGGTACTTCAACCTCCAGCGGATGCCGGAATACCTGGAAAAGCACTACGGCGTCACCGTTGCGAGCCACGGCTTCTGGGTGACCAGCCTTCTCAAGGGTGCACCGCTGCTGGTCGGAGCGCTGGCCTGCCTCGTCGGCGGCGTGCTGACCGATCTCTTCATCCGGAAGACAGGCAATCGGAAATGGGGGCGGCGGCTATTCGGTGTCGTGGGTCACGGCGTCTGCGCCTTGTGCTGGCTCGCCGCCCTGTTCGCCGAGTCGCCGGTCACTTTTGTGGTGTGCGTGTCTCTCGCGGCTTTCTGGAATGACCTGACAATGGGCTCGGCGTGGGCCAGCTGTCTCGACATCGGACGGAAGTATTCGGGCATAGTCTCGGGGTGCATGAACACCGTCGGCAACCTCGGGGGTTTTGTCGCCGGCGTCTTGGGTGGCGTGGTGCTCCAGCACTTCATTCAGACCGAGGGCAAGGTCGAAGGCTTTAGCGCCGGCTCACGGATCAACCTGATCTCGTACGGTGCGGTTTACGTCGTCGCGGTCTTCCTGTGGCTGGGCTTCGATGCGACGAAGCCCGTGGTGGAAGATGAGAATTGAACTGAGGCGGCTTGTGTTCGCGCCTCCGGCGCGAAACGCAAGCGGCGCTCGTGCTACTTCTTGTCGTCCTTCCGCCCTTCTTCGCCGAGGGCGTTTTCGATGGCGCGGATCGTCTCGGCCACACCGTCGAGGTTCGGGTTGATCCGCATCGCGGCCCGGAACGCTTTCAGCGCCGCCTTGTTCTTGCGCTGTTGCAGGTAGCACTGGCCCAGGCCGGCCAGCGCGCCGAAGTGGTGCGGGTTCAGCTTCAGCACCTTCTCGCAGTCGGCGAGGGAGGCGCTCGAAGTCCTTGAGGCGGAACGACAGGATCGCCCGCTGGTTGTAGGCCTCGGCGAAGGATGGAGCCCGCTCCAGAAGCTTATCCAGGCCGTTCCGAGCTTTCTCCCGATCGCGCGTCCGCAGCAGCCGTTGCAGTTCTCGGTTGTTCTCTTCGCTGTCGGCCCGGAACCAGATCGACCACAGAGCATCCGCCGCCAACTCGCGGACCTCGCCATCCGTGTCGCGCAGGCGAACGGAGACGGCGGCGCTGGCGGCCATCGTACCGGACTGGCCGAGAGCGAAGACGGCGGCCCGCGCGCGCAAGCGGCAGGGTTCACCAGCAGCCGCAACAGCGTGCCTTCCAGGTAACGCTCGGTGACGGTCTTGCGAAATGTTTCACCGGCGGCGCGGAGGCGAACGCGCCATTCCTCAGGAGATTCCCCCACGCGGCGTTCGGGGAGTTGCTGGAAATAATCGACGATGAGAGCTGAACTCACGGCTATACCTCGTGGCTGCGGGTATGGGATCGGATAAAGCCACCACCTGCGATCACCAGGCCGGACCCTTGGAGGGCCGGGTCGTCCTCGTGCAGCCTCGCCTGGAGTGAGCCATCCACGTCGCTCCAGCCTTCTTTTGCCGCTTCGCTCGTTCCTTCTCATTCGGGACGGCCCCACGACGGGACAAGCCCGACGTGACGACTGTAACGGGAGTGTATGGTTTGTGAGTGCGAAGGGCAAAGGGAAAGTGAGGATCGGTGGAGCGGCGTTCCGAGGGCTACTTCGGCTCGTCGTCATTCGTCCGGAGAGAACGTCTGGAAACCCGTTTCTCTCTCAGATCGCGGCCAAACGGAAGGTGTTGCTGGATGCTGCCTTAGCGTCCGCAGCGCTATGCAGGGACGGGCGGGAATCTGCTGAAAACCGTGCCGCTTGTCCTGGCTTGGCGCTGCGGACTCGCGGCCCGATGCCTCCATGCCCATCTCATCGTTGCCCGAAGGAATAGGTGAGGCCGATCGAGCCGCCGAGACTGTTCACACCGACGTTGCGCGAGTACATATCGGCATTGGAAATGTGACGGTAGCCTCCCTCAGCGTCCAGCGACCAGGACGAGTTGAGGGAGTAGTGGAGTCCGAACTGGGCTTGAAGGAGAAACTCTATCGGACCGCCGATCAGGCGCTGGTCCATATCGTGATAAGCATCATCCAGCACGATACCAGCCCCCGCCTGGACATAGGGTACAAGGCGACAGCCTGGATGCTCAAAATTGTGACGCAGCAGGAGCGACGGCCCGGTTACGAAATTACCAAAATCTCGGGTGACCGGATCGACGGTGTATTCAACTAACACCTGGCTCCTCCCCTGAAACCAGGTATCGTCCAGGAAGCCTGGCCGGTAAGCCCACCCGAGCCGTAACGTCTGGGGAAGAAGGTCGAGTTGTTGGGGAGATGTGTAATGGTATTTATGGTCCGCGCCCAGTGTCCCAATGGTCCCAGTGCCCCCAAGACCGGACATCGGGTAGTAGCCGGTAAGAAATTGCAACGACCAGCGCTCCGTGGCGAAAAGATCGGAAGCACAACAGGCGGCATCTACGCATTCAGGAGCGGTTACCGATGGTGCTGAAGGCGTCGCTGCGGGGATTGCCGAATCGCAGTTGGTGCGCAGCGAAGTCTGTGCAGGAGGGATAGGCGGTGCGGGCAAAGGCTCCTGTGCCGTGCATACCGCCAAAGAAGTAAGCATCAGGTTCGCGGCTAGAACCCATAGAAACGGTGCCGTTCTCATCGCGCCCTCCTGGCGTAATGTTAGTCGAGTCGGATTCCCTGACCGTGATTCCTTCGGCATTTCAGGATGGGGAGTGGACAAAAACTGGATAAATCAAAGAGTCGGGGTGGTTGGGGAAGGATCACAGCAAGAAAGACCGTTTCTCAATGCCGAAAATGCCGCACCCCCGTGAACACCATCGCCATCCCCTGTTCGTCGCAAGCGGCAATCGAGTCCGCGTCGCGCATCGACCCGCCGGGCTGGACCAGAGCGGTGATGCCGGCCTTCGCCGCCTCGTCCACGTTGTCGCGGAAGGGGAAGAATGCGTCCGACGCCAGCACGGTGCCGCGCTCGCGCCCAGCCGCCTTGCGGATCGCCATGTACACGGCATCGACCCGGCTCATCTGCCCCGCGCCGACGCCGACGATCATGCCGCCCTTGGCCAGGACGATCGCATTGCTCTTGACGTGCTTGCACACCACCCAGGCGAAGCGCAGATCGGCAAGCTCCTCCGCGGTCGGCTGCCGTTTCGTCACGACGCGCACTTCGCGGAAGTCGGTTGCGGCGTTGTTGCGGTCGCGCTCCTGCACCAGGACGCCGCCGTCCATGTCGCGCAGGACCAGCGTCGATCGGACGTCGGTCAGGGCACCAGTCGCCAGCAGGCGGACGCTCTTCTTCCAGGTCGGCCGGGTCGTGAAGAGCGTTAACGCCGCCTCGCTGTAACCGGGGGCGATGACGCATTCGATGAAGCGGTTCGGTTCCGTCACCTGCGTCGCCGTCGCCTCGTCTACCTCGCGGTTGAAGGCCAGTACGCCGCCGTAGGCACTCAGCGGATCGCCTTCGTGCGCTTTCTGGAACGCCTCTGCGAGCGTGGCGCCGACGGCGGCGCCGCAGGGATTGTTGTGCTTGATGACGACGGCGGCCGGTTCGACGAACTCGCGCACCAGGCCGAGGGCACTTTCGAGATCGAGGAGGTTGTTGTACGACAGCTCCTTGCCGTGCAGCACCTTCGCCGTGGCGACGCACGTATGTTTCGCCGCGGGATCGACGTAGAAAGCCGCCTTCTGGTGCGGGTTCTCGCCGTAGCGCAGCTCCTGCTTCCGCTCCCAGGTGCGCGACAGTGTTGCGGGGAAGGGCGACGACCCGCCGGTGTGTTTCGCAAAGTAGTCGGCGATGGCTCGATCGTACCGCTCGATGCGAGCGAAGGCGGCGGCGGCGAGGCGTTCCCGCGTCTCCAGGCTCAGCGCCCCTTTGCGGCCCGTCAGCTCTGCGAGGATTTCGGCGTACTGGTCCGGATCGGTCACGACGGCCACGTCCTGATAATTCTTGGCCGCCGCACGGATCGAGAGTGGGGCCGCCGATGTCGATGTTCTCGACGACGTCCTCGTGGTTGGCGCCGCGCGCGACGGTTTGCACGAACGGATAGAGGTTGCAGACGACGAGGTCGATCGGCTGAATGCCGTGGGCGGACATGGCCTTTTGGTGTTCGGGATTGTCGCGGACGGCGAGAATGCCGCCGTGGACGAACGGGTGCAGCGTCTTGACCCGGCCGTCGAGCATCTCGGGGAAGCCGGTCACGTCGGCGACCTCGCGCACCGGCAGTTCGGCATCAAGCAGCGTCTTGCGCGTGCCGCCGGTCGAGATAAGCTCGACGCCCAGGGCGGCAAGGCCACGGGCCAGGTCGAGCAGACCCGTTTTATCGCTGACGCTTAGCAGGGCGCGCCGCACCGTGCGAAGACTCATGCGCAGGAACCTTTCGTGGATGAAGCGGGGCGAGGGTTGTGGTCATTGTATTGTTTAGTCGCGGTTTCATAATTGAGCACGCAGCGCAAGCAAGTGTCCACTTGCTTGCGCTGCGTGCTCAGACGGTTCCCCGCCAACCGTCGAACGGTTATGCTGAGGACATGGAACGTCCGCACCTGCTGTTCGTGACTGGCAAGCTCGCGGAGTCGGCCCTGCGCCGCACTCTCGACGACCTGGCTCCGCGTGCCGGCTTTCGCTCCTCCGTCGCCGTCCTGCCGATCACGGTCATCGCCCTGGCCCCGACGCCGTGGATCGCCCGGCATCTCGTCGTTCCGGACGACGTCACCCGCGTCATCGTGCCCGGCCTGTGCGGTGGGGACCTCGACGCCATCGCGGCTCCGCCGGGAGTCTCCATCGAGCGCGGGCCAAACGATCTGCGCGATCTGCCCGACTTCTTCAACGCCGCCGAAACGCCGGTCGATCTGAGTGCTTTCGACATCGCCATCATTGCCGAGATCAACCACGCCCCGCGTCTTGCCCTCGCCGAGATCCTGAGTCAGGCGAAGGCGCTGCGTGCCGATGGGGCGGACCTGATCGACGTGGGTTGCGATCCCGGCGATGCCTGGCCCGGCGTCGGCGACTGTGTCCGTGCTTTGCGCGACGGTGGTCAGCGCGTCTCCATCGACAGCTTTAACCCCGTTGAGGTCGCGGCGGCGGTGCGGAGCGGGGCGGAGCTGGTGCTGAGCGTCAACGGCGGCAATGTGGACGCGGCGCGGGACTGGGGCTGTGAGGTCGTCGCTCTGCCCGACGACATCCACACGCTGGAGGGGTTGGATCGGACCGTGGAGAAGCTGACGGCGTGGAGCGTGCCGTTTCGACTCGACCCGGTGATCGAGCCGATCGGTTTCGGTTTCGGGGCGTCGCTGGGCCGTTATCTCGAAGTGCGGCGCCGCTATCCCGAGGCCGCGATGATGATGGGTGTCGGCAACCTGACCGAGTTAACCGACGTGGACTCGGCCGGCCTCAACGTGCTACTGCTCGGCTTCTGTCAGGAGGTCGGCATCCACAGTGTACTGACAACGCAGGTCATCAACTGGTGCCGCAGCTGTGTGCGCGAGCTGGACCTGGCCCGCCGCCTGGTCTGCCATGCCGTCAGGAACCGCGTTCTACCGAAGCATCTGGCGCCGGACCTGGTGTTACTGCGCGACCCAAAGTTACGCGCTTACGGATCGGCATTCCTGGCCGAGTTGGCGGCGCATGTCACCGACCGCAATTTCCGCCTCTTCGCCGAGGACGGCCGGCTGCACGTCGTCAACGACAAGATGCACCTGCAAGGCGACGACCCATTCGTCCTGTTCGACGAGATGCGGCGGCGCGAAGACATCGACGCGGCTCATGCGTTCTATCTCGGGTACGAGATGGCGAAAGCTCTGACGGCGCTGACACTGGGCAAGAATTATGTGCAGGACCAGGCGCTGCGCTGGGGGTTCCTGACGCGGCCGGAACTGAGGCATCGAGGGGAGAGATAGGAGTCGGGGCCGTGGGCGCGATCGCGTCTACCCCGTATTATTCACCGTAAAGGATGAGGAGGATCGCAGAGGAAAACCAAAACGAATCGTGATAAGCCAGTTGCCGCAAGAGCAGCTAAACGCCATGCTGCTGCTGTTTAGTGAGCGGGAGGAGTTGTTGCAATACGGCCGGGAGCATTATCGGCCGCAGTCGACCGAGACGAACAGTCTGATATTACGGCTATTCCGCGTGTATGGCGAGGACCCCGACATATCACAGAAACTTCAAGAGTTCGTGCGCGAGACGATCGATGAGATGCTCAAGAGTCTGTCGGCTGAGGATGCACTCAAGGGCTTGCCGCCCGAGGAGTTGCGAAAACAGTTGCCGCTCAAGGAACGCCTGAAGGGGCTGTCGGCTGAAGAGTTGATTCGTGAACTTGATCCGGCGACGCTGGAGGCGCTGAAGCGACAGCTCAAGGCCAACGGTAGCGGATCGAAGCCGCAGTGACGAGTCGGGCATGCGCATTTTGGCGGTTTTTGGGCGGATATAATCCGCCAGGACGCCCGAGAAGAGGATCGCCGATGGCGCCCGCCGCCGTCATGCCACTGGTCGAGGAGTTGGCCGCGGCGCCCTCCGCATGGGAGGCGGCGTGCCGGTTTGCGGGTCAGCCCTTCTTCCTGTTCCTCGACAGCGCCGCGGCCGACTCGCCCTGGAGTCGGTACTCGTTTATCACCGCCGATCCCTTCGCCACTCTGTTCGTCCGCGGCGGCGAGGTGTTCGCGCCGGCGCCGCAGCGCCTACTCATCCGGCAATCCGTGGGCGGCGCTAGCGGAACACCTCGCTCCGTTTCGCACTGCCAGCGTTCCGGGACTGCCGCCGTTCCAGGGAGGGGCGGCGGGGCTGTTCGGGTATGGGTTGTGCCGGCATGTTGAACGGGTGGCGCCGCCGCTCCGCGACGAGTTCCGCGTGCCGGACATGGCGATCGGGCTGTACGACTGGGTGCTGGCCTACGACCACCTGGCCGGGCGCGCCTGGCTGATCGCTACCGGCTTTCCCCAGAAAGAAAGGGCCGGTCGAGAGCGGGCAGCGGCACGGCTGCGCTGGGCGAGGGAAGTGCTATCAGGCAGAGGAGACGTGCCACTTTTTCGCGGCGAAAATGCGGTCTGTCCCGTGTTGCCGCTCCAGTTCGACCTATCCGGCTTGGCCGGCGTGACAAGCAACTTCGAGCGCACAGATTACCTGTGTGCGGTTCAGCGGGCCATCGACTACATCAACGCTGGCGACTGCTTCCAGGTCAATCTCTCCCAGCGGCTGCTGCACCGCGCCACCCTATCGCCGCTGGAATTGTACGATCGGCTGCGCCGCTGCAATCCCGCCCCATTCGCCGGTTATTTCGACCTCGGCGACTTCGTCATCGCCAGTGCCTCGCCGGAGCGGTTTCTGCGCGTCGAGGACGGCAATGTCGAAACGCGGCCGATCAAGGGCACCCGGCCGCGCGGCAGTACACCGGAGGACGACGAACGCGCAGAAGCTCGCTTTGCTCGCCTCCGCCAAGGACCGGGCCGAAAACGTCATGATCGTCGATCTGCTGCGCAACGATCTCGGCCGGGTTTGCGCTTACGGTTCGGTGCGCGTCGAAGCGCTGTGCCGGTTGGAGAGCTATTCCACGTGCATCATCTCGTGTCGGAGGTGCGCGGCCGATTGCGGTCGGGGCTGGGGCCGGTAGATCTGCTGCGAGCGGCGTTTCCCGGCGGTTCGGTGACGGGAGCGCCGAAGGTACGGGCGATGGAAATCATCGCCGAACTGGAGCCGACGGCACGCGGCCCCTATTGCGGCAGTCTCGGCTACATCGGCTTCGACGGGTCGATGGACACGAACATTCTGATACGAACCTTCACGATCGGCAAAGGCTGGATCCAGTTCCCGGTCGGCGGCGGCATCGTCGCCGACTCGACGCCGGAAGACGAGTACGCCGAAACACTGCACAAGGCCGAGGGATTGCTGCGGGCGCTGTGCGAGTAAGAATCTCTTCGTTCCGGCTGCCGTCTGCGGTAGAATCAGCGCGTCGATGAACAGATGACCCACAGCGGAGAGCGAGCGATGGCAAGTCCCTTTCCTGGGATGGACCCGTACCTAGAAGCCCATTGGGGCGATGTGCATCACAGCATCATCACTTATGCTCGTGATGCGATCCAGGAGATATTGCCAGCGGAACTGCGTGCTGCGCGTCGAAGAACGGGTCGTATTGGAAAAAGCCGATGGGATCGGCAATCCGCTGTTTCCCGATCTCCGTGTGATCGAATACCGTCCGGAACGGCGAGGTAGTACGCAACCGGTCGCAGGGCTAGCCGTGGCCGATCCATTCCTCATTGAAACAGAGCAGGAACCGCAAACGGAAGCCTTCATCGAAATCATTGATGCCGGCAGCGGCAACCGAGTGGTGACAATCATCGAAGTCCTCAGCCCGTCCAACAAGACGCCGGGGGAGGCAATGGTACAATACTTGCGCAAACAGGACGACATCTCCCAAAGTGATACGAGTTTAGTGGAAATCGATCTTCTCCGCGGCGGCAAGCACGTGCTGGCGGTTCCCCTCCAGTACATTCCAAAAACACACCAAACGCCGTACATGGTTTGTGTACGGCGCGCCTGGGTTCGTGGGAAGGCGGAAATCTATCCCGTGCCCCTGTCGCAGCGCTTGCCGACTGTGAGAGTCCCGTTGCGTGATGGCGACGCCGATGTTCCGTTGGACTTGCAAGCGATCATCGAACGGTGCTATCGGATGGGCCGTTACGAAGGGGCCTCGACTATCGCGGCGATGCCGATCCGCCGTTGACTGGTCCCGACGCGGAGTGGGCCGACGAGATGCTGCGGAGTAAGGGACTGCGACCCGCCGCGCCGCGCAATCGGAAACGCAAGCGCAAGCCGCCGCGTCCGTCAGGCCGCGAGACGTAAACCCGTCCGGCACTCACGGCCCGACCGACCACATCCGCGCCGTCCCGTCCTTGCTGGCGCTGAAGGCGAAGCGGCCGTCGGGAGACAGCACGATACAACGAACGTAATCGGAATGCCCCTCGTACTTCCGCAGCTCCTTGCCGGTCTCCAGGTCCCACAGCCGCACGGTTCCGTCTTCGCTGCTCGACAAGGCGCGGCGGCCATTCGGCGTGAACGCTACACCGTAGGTGATTCCCGTGTGGCCCGTCAGGCTGCGCAGTTCCTTGCCGGTTTCTAGGTCCCATAAGCGAATGGTTCTGTCTTCGCTGCTCGACAAGGCGCGGCGGCCATCCGGCGAAAAAGCAACGCCCATGTTCAGATCCGTCTGACCGCGTAGCCGATGCAGTTCCTCCCCGCTCTCCACATCCCAGAGGCGAACGGTACGATCGAAGCTGCCTGTCAGAGCTCGCGTTCCGTCCGCCGACACAGCGACACTGCGAACCAGGGAAGTGTGGCCCTCAAAACGGCGCAGCTCCACGCCGCCGGCCACATCCCACAATCGGACTCTCAGATCCCGGCTCACGGAGAGGCACCGTTTGCCGTCGGGCAGGAAAGCGACCCCACAGACCTCGGAGTGATGCCGCTCGAACGTCCGCACCAGGGTTCCCGTCTCCAGGTCGTAGAGACGCAGGACATTGTTCGAGGTTCCGGTGTCGCCGTTGCCGCACAAGGCGAATCGGCCATCCGGCGAGAAGACGGCGCAGGTCACGGGATCTTGCGGGTCCACGAACTGGCGCAGTTCCTTGCCGGTCGCCACGTCCCATAACCGCAGTGTCTGGTCTTCGCCGGTCGTCAGGAGTCGCTTACCATCGGGCGCAACGGCCACGCTCCAGAGGCCGCCGCTGTGGCCGAGGAACGCCCGCACCTCGCCATACAGACGGCGTTCGAGGGCGGCGGCCAGGTCGGCAGCGCGGCGGCGCACCTCGGCGTCGGGGTGTTTCGCAGCCGCCATGCGCAACGGCTCCACCGCCGGTTCGCCGATTTCGTCCAGACGTTTGCTCGCCGCCTCGCGCTTCTCGAAGTCGTCGCTGCCGAGTTGCTCGATCAGCCGGGCTACTTCCTTCGGGTCGTCGGCCAGAGAGTTCACCACAAAAACACAAAGGACACAAAGGAAGACGTGCGAGAGAAGAGGAAATCGAGTAGGGGATAGCGTGATGCTCTTCATCTGATTTCCTTTTTTTCTCTTCCTTTGTGTCCTTTGTGTCTTTGTGGTGAATCACCATCTTCTTAGCGCGGGAGGGGCCAGACGCGAATCGAGTGGTCGGCGCTGCCGGACACGATACGCTTCCCGGCCGCGATCGCAACCTCGTTCACCTTCCCGTGGTGCCCGGTGAAACGCACGATCTGGCGGCCCGTTTCCAGATCCCAGACGATCAGCGAGCCGTTGCCGCTGCCGCCGACGAGCCGTTTCCCGTCCGGCGTGAAGGCGACGCCGTGCATGTACCCGGCTTGAGGCTCGAAACGCCGCAGCTCCTTTCCGGTTTCCGTTTCCCACAGGCGCATCGTCCCGTCCCAGCTGCCGGACGCGATCCGCTTCCCGTCCGGCGAGAAGCACGTTCCCATGACGCGCTCGCCGTGGCCCTCGAATTTGCGTACTTCCTTGCCGGTTGCGAGGTCCCACAGGCGCAGCGAACGATCCTGTTGACCCGAGCCTGTGACACCAAACTTGCCGTCCGGCGACACGGCGACGGACATCACCGAGGCGGTATGGCCAGCGAATCGGTACACGATCTTACCCGTTTCCAGGTCCCAGAGGCGGACGCTCTGATCGTAGCAACCGGTCAATGCCATGCGGCCGTCGGGAGTGAGAGCGATGGCACGGCAGGAACTCGGATGGCGCTCGAACGTTCGCAGAACCTTGCCGGTCTCGATCTCCCACAGCACCATGCTGCCGTCGCTCCCGCCGCCGAGCGCCCGCTTGCCATCGGGTGCGAATGCCACCGCCCAGCATTGGCTTGCCAGCCCCGTCAACTGCCGCAGTTCCTTCCCGGCTTCCAGGTCCCACAGACGTACCGTGCTGTCATTCCCGCCGGAAATGGCGAGTTTGCCGTCGGGCGAAACCGAGAGGCTGACGACGCCATTGGTATGATTGCTCAGGATAAGCTGCTCGCCGTACAGCCGTTTCTCAACGGCCTCGATCACCATCCGCACACGGCGTCGGACCTCGGCGTCGTCGCTCTCCATTGCTTTGCGGAGGGTGGGCAGTCCGTCTTCGTCGATCTCGAGCAGGAGTTTGGTGGCCTCTTCACGGTCGTCGAAGCTGTCGCTGCTCAGGCGCACAACGAGCTTCGGAATGTCTGCTGCCGTGGGCGGCGCGGAGCGAACTGCGACCGCGGCGCTGAGGACGGCCGCGGCGGCGAGCAAGATGCGGATCAGGCGCCCGAGTGGTCCCGAATGTGATTTCGTGGTGTGACGGCAGCAGGCGTTCACGGGCCAACTCCAAAGGATGACGGCGTGTCGGGCGACATTGCTGTATCTTCGCTGATCGGTCGGGCAATGCAAGAGTGATCGGACACGTTCGCCGCCTGCGGCTTACTGAACACTGCGCGAATAGCGCAACCTACTCGTGCCCAAACTCCGTTTGGGCACGCACTCCTGGAAACTCTGTTTCCCGTTTCGGATGAGGCGTGATCGGGCTGTTTCGACGCGAAACAGAGTTTCGCGGAGACTTGTGCCCAAACAGAGTTTGGGCACAAGGAGGTTGCGCCCATCGGGCAGCGATCAGTAGCATCCGTCCTGCTAAGCCGCCAGCGGCGAACACTTCGCGCTGGTGAATCGGATCCTCTCCTGTCACAATTCACAATACAGAGCCGCGACGGAGGACAAACGATCATGGCCTATCAAACGACGATCCGCGGCGAGCATTTTCACTTCGCCGATCTCCGCGAGGTGTTTGCCCGGGCCAATGAAGAGAAGTCCGGCGACCGCCTCGCCGGCATCGCGGCCGACTCCGAGCGCGAGCGTGTTGCCGCCAAGCTCGTCCTCGCCGACGTGACCCTCGGTGAGATCGTGGACCACCCGCTTATCGACCCGGATGGCGACGACGTCTCGCGCCTGCTCCTCGACACGCTCGACCACGAGACGTTTCGTACCATCCGGCACCTGACTGTCGGCCAGTTCCGAGAATTGCTGCTGGACGACGCCAGCGGAGAAGCGGAGATTCGCGCTCTGCAATGGGCGATATTGCCGGAGGTAGCGGCCGCGACGGCGAAGCTGATGAGTAACAAGGACCTCGTCCTGGCCGCGGCGAAGGTGCGCAACGTGACGCGTTGCCGCAACACGCTCGGCAAGCGCGGCGTCCTCGGCATCCGCGTCCAGCCGAACCATCCCGCCGATGACGTGGCCGGCATCCTCCTCGCCGCGGCCGATGGGTTGCTTTTCGGCTGCGGCGACGCGGTCCTCGGCGTCAACCCGGCCGCGGAATCGGTCGATACGGTCAGCGCGATCCTGAGCGCCCTGCATCGGCTGATCGAGACACTGGGCGTGCCGACGCAGGCGTGCTGTCTTGCTCACATCACGACGCAGCTCGCCTGCGTGGAACGCGGCGTGCCGGTCGATCTGCTGTTCCAGTCGATCGCCGGGACTCAGGCAGCGAATGCCAGCTTCGGCGTGACGCTGTCGCTACTGCGCGAGGGCCGTGAGCGTGTTCGGGAGAGTCATCGGCTCCGCGATTCGGCCTGGGTCGGCGACAACGTCATGTATTTCGAGACGGGCCAGGGCAGCGCCTTGTCGGCGGACGCGCACCACGGAGTCGATCAACTGACGCTGGAAGCGCGGCCTACGGCGTCGCGCGCGTTTTCGAGCCGTTCCTGCTCAACAGCGTCGTCGGCTTCATCGGTCCGGAGTACCTCTACGACGAGCGGCAGATCGTGCGGGCGGGGCTGGAAGACCACTTCATGGGCAAGCTGCTGGGCCTGCCGATGGGTGTGGACGTCTGCTACACCAACCACGCCGCGGCCGACCAGAACTCGGCCGATAACCTGCTGCTGTTGTTGGCGGCGGCCGGTTGCAATTACTTCATGGGCGTGCCGTGCGCCGATGACGTTATGCTGAACTACCAATCGACGAGTTACCACGACGCGGCCGGAGTGCGGCGGTTGCTGGGACTGCGGCCGGCGCCGGAATTCGCGGCGTGGCTGGAGGAACGAGGGATCTTTCGCGATGGTCTCCTACTGCCCGCGGGCGCGACGGAACGGCAGCGATTGATGCACGGAGTGGAGAAGTTACTGCAACATCAATCCGGTTGATTCAAGCGATCTCCAAGATTAAGTTCCAACCTTGTAGGTCGGACAGGAAAAGGCGTTGGGCGTCATTTCGCAGCCGTCTGAGGAGATCGGAACACTCGCCTTTCCGTAGCGAACGGAAAACGACTCCCGACCTCTTTGATTTTCCGTCGGACTCTGAAAGACGCAATCACGAAAATGGATCAGGGATCCTCAGGGCACTCGTTGAGCGTGAATCGTGGGCGCACCGCATTCGGACGGACGACTGCATCGGACGGTGCAGTGTGCCGGAAGACGTCATCTTATGCACGAAATCTCAGGCTACGCCTTACGAAGATTCGCCCGGAGCCAGTTTCACGGGGACGCCGTTGTGCTGCGGGACCGAAAACTGCGGAACGAACTCGCCGGCGACGGCGCTGGAACCACAAAGAGCGCCGTCCGGCCACGACTGGAAACGCGGCGGTTGAGCGAGGGTCGCCAGCACGTCGTCGTAACTGCGGAACGAACTCGCTTCGGCCGGTTGCGGCGGCAGTTGGGAGCGGCGCGCGATTGCCTCGGGGACAGACGCTGGTGCTGCTGGAGAGGGAGCGGCCTCGCTTTCTACAGCACGAATCGGCGGCGGCTCGCTTTCCCTGACGCGGCGCTTGGCCTGGAGTTTGTCCAGCGCTTCCTGGGCGTACCGCAGCTGACGATTGACGTGGGCCTCATAACGCACCAGCCGATCCAACTCCGGCTTGGCCAGAACCTGGTGATCGTGGCCCTCCGCTTCCACGTGCTTGGCCATCGCCTCCGCGATCCGCTCGAAACGCTTCTTCTGCGAGGCGATCGACGCGGTGGTCTCGCGGATGTCCTCCTCGCTGGCGGCGGTCAGCAGAGCCAGCGTTTCGGGCCATGATTTCTTGGCGGTCACCGGCAGCTCACGCCGCAAGATCGCCATCGTCACCGGCTCCTTGATCTCCACGACCTGCATCTCGCCGAGCAGACGCACGAAGTAAAACACGTCATCCGGATCGAGCACGGTCGCATCGGGCAGGGCCGGCAACTGTTGGATCAGCGTGCGCGCCGTTTCCAGTTCGGCCAGGTCTTCTTCGGAACTATCGAGATCGCGATGCGCCTGGTACATCGCTTGCCATTGGGGGTCGTCCGGACTGAGGCCGATCATGGCGCCGGCCGCCTTGCTGGTGGCGGCGTTGTAGAGATCGTCGCCGACGGTGGCCTCGAAACGCGCGACACGGCGCAGGCGCCAGTGGTGCAGGGCGATGCGGTCGGCCAACTCGTGTTCGAGGATGCCGACGGGTTCGAGTTCCTGGACGATGCCGGTGTGGAAAGCGTCCCAGGCGGCGGGGTCTTCGCAGGGGAGGACGGGGCGTTCGGAGCAGAGGCCGTGCGTGGCGGCGTTGGCGGAGGAGCGTTCTTTACCGGCGTCGGAGCGTGGGCCGGTGGATTGGGTGGACATGGTGCGCCTCGGGGTGTGGGGTGGCGGGCGATGTTTACCGCGAAGACTACCGGAGGCGGGTGCGTTGGGTGGAGAGCAGAATTGCACGGGATTGCTGGGTTCCGGAGATGGAAAAAAGCTTCGATTCTTGTTGACGGTGGTGCATGGGAGGATTAGGGGGCGTGTTCGCCAGCTCGATCCGAATGAAATTCGAAGCGATGCGGCCGTACTCCGAGGTAAAATTCGCGCGCTTTTTGTTGTGCGACACTTGACAGACGGGTTTGGGGAGGTTACGCTGCCGGCCGCAGCGGTACTGCTGTCGGCTGGCAAGCGTAAAGCAGTGATCGGTAAAATTGCTATGACGCGCAATGCGAGACATACTCAGACGTTGAACTAAACCGCTTCGCGGTGGTTCATCCCCTCCCTGCGATCGTTCGCTTGACCCTTCTTCCCACATTTCCCCTACGTCCCCTCCCTCAAATCTTCCACCTGATCCGGATCTATCGCCTTTGACGATTGTGCGGACTTGCGCTTTCCGCGTTTGTGGGGAATGCTTGCTCGGCCCTATGCCGCGCTATCCACCAAACCCGGAGACCGACCGCCATGACCCCGCTGCGTCAACGACTGCTCGAAGAACTGCAACGACGTAACTACGCTCCCAGAACCATCGCCAGCTACGTCCTGCAAGTGGCCCAGTTCGCTCGCCACTTCGGCCGGTCGCCGGATCTACTCGGCGCCGACGACCTCCGTACCTGGCAACTGCATTTGCTTCAGGTCAAGCACGCTTCCTGGAGTGCCTACAACCAGTCCGTGCCGTTCGGCAAACGGCTCAAGACGCTGCCGTCGGTGCTCAGCCGCGCGGAGGTTCTCCAGTTCTTCGCCGCTTTTCCTACCGACCCCGACCGCCTGCTGGTACGGACTACCTACGCCTGCGGCCTGCGCATCGGCGAAGTAACCCGGCTGCGCGTGGCCGACATCGACAGTCAGCGCGGCGTCCTCGTGGTGCGTCAGGGCAAGGGACGCAAGGATCGGCAGGTGCCGTTGTCGCCGCAACTGCTCCAGGAACTGCGGGCCTACTGGCGGCGCTACCGGCCCAAGGATTGGCTGTTTCCCGGCGTCGGCTCCGGGGGCCATCGCAGCATCGGGGGCTTGCAGCGGCGCGTGACGCGTGCGGTGCGTGCCCTGGGCTGGAACAAGCACGTCAGTCTGCACACGCTGCGGCATAGCTATGCCACGCATCTGCTGGAAGCCGGCGTCGACGTGGTGACGTTGCAGCACCTGCTGGGGCATAACGACCTGGAGACGACGGCGCGGTACCTCCATGTCAGCACGCTGCACCTGCAGCGGCTGCCCAACCCGCTGGACACGCTGGTGGCCGCACCGCGTCCGCCGGGTGGGCCGGCGCCGGCTGGGGTGGCCGCGACGCCGCCGGCGGTGCGCTGCATGACGGCCCCAGTCGCGCCGCATCCGGCCCTGGAAGTGGCCGACGTGCTCCGCGCCCATGGGGCGTCGTACCTGGCCGCCCAGGGGCGCACCTGTCACGCGATCAGCAGCGGGCCGTGAAGGAACTGGCCCTGTGCCGCACGGCGGCGCTGGGCGGGCACACGGAGCAATGCGCCGGCTGCGGCACCCGGCGTGTCTCCTACAATTCGTGCCGCAACCGCCACTGTCCCAAGTGCCAGGGCAACACGCGTGCTGCCTGGCTGCAGCGCGAGGCGCAGTCGCTGTTGCCGGTGGAGTACTACCATGTGGTGTTCACGCTGCCGGCGGCGTTGGGGCCGCTGGCCTTGCAGAACCCGCGTGTTCTGTACGACCTGTTGCTGCGGACGACCTGGATCGTTCAAGGGTGGGCGAGGCCGTGCGCGAGTTGGCCAGCGATCCGCACTACCTGGGAGCCACGGTCGGCTTGCTGGCGGTACTGCACACCTGGGGCCAGACCCTGTGCCAGCATCCGCACGTCCATTGCGTGGTCACGGGCGGCGGCCTGGCCTGCGACGTCCACGGCCGGAGGGAGGAACCGCCGCGTTGGGTGTCGTGCCGGCCGGGGTTCTTCCTGCCGGTGCGCGTGCTGAGCCGGCTGTTCCGCGGCAAATTTCTGGCCGGTCTGCGTGCGGCCTACGACCGCGGCGCCTTGGGCTGTCACGGCCAGTTGGCGGCGCTGGCGGAGCCGGCGGCGTTTGCCGCCTGGCTGACGCCGCTGTACGGCCAGGACTGGGTGGTCTACGCCAAGGCGCCGTTTGGCGGACCGGAGCAGGTGCTGAAGTACCTGGCCCGCTACACGCATCGTGTGGCCATTAGCAACAGCCGGCTGGTGGCGTTGGACAACGACCAGGTGACGTTCCGCTACAAGGACTATGCCGACGACCGGCGGCCCAAGACGATGGTGCTGGCTGCCCACGAATTCATCCGGCGTTTTTTGCAACACGTGCTGCCGAGCGGTTTCGTGAAGATCCGGCACTACGGCCTGCTGGCCAACCGCTACCGGGCAGCGAATCTGCGTGTGTGCCGCGCATTGCTGGTGCTGGTGACGGTAGCGACGCTGGTCGGAGCGGGGTCGAATGCGGGCACCGCGGCGGCGGCGCCGTGCCCGCACTGCGGTGGTTGTCTGTGGCAGGTAGTGGAACGGGTGCCACGGCCGCGGGTGTCGGAAGTCTGCCGCGATGCCGCTGCCGGTGCTGCAACCGCTGGATAGCAGTTAAGCGTCCCGTTGTCTGCTTGCCCCTGAAGTGCTGAGCGTTGGCTGATGACTGGTGGCCCGATGGTTCCGGGGTGCGCGCCGAGGAGTAGAGCGGCCGCGGCGTGGGAAGCAGCAGGCGGGGTTGCCGGCGCTGTGTCGAGAAGCAGGCGTCGCGGCGTGAGGGCAGTTGGTTGGGAAAAGAGGAGTTATTCTGCTTGCGACGGCAGCGGAACGCATCGTACAATGATGCCGCTCTGAAGCAGCGTGTTTAGAACTCCCATAGCGTGGCAACGGGTGACGCGGTTCAGTTCAACACAGTTCTAGGCTGCGTGTTCCGCCCAGCCGGTCCTGGGTAGGGCGTGCTGCCTCAGAAGGGCGGAACACGCAGCCTAGAACTCAAATGTTCGGCCTCAAGAACGTATGCAAACGTCCCAACAAATCTCACTGGATGATCTCCACGAAGTCGTCGCGGCAGTCTTCGTGCAAAGGCCCGTAGTCGTCCGGCAGGCGTATTCGGATTTCGGATGCGCCACAAGAGAGTACGGAGACGCGAAATCCTTGCTCGACGATTTGCATTACCAACCGGGAGTCGGGGACGTTTTTCGCCAATACACGCTCTATTATCCGGAGGCCAAAGGCCATACTCACGAACAGCGAATTGCTCTGAAGCCGGAAGCGTGCAATGGCCACACGTTCCGATTCTGCCAAGAAGGATGGGGACTGATCCAGTTGCAGTGCGATTTCCGAAAACACCCGATAGTTGACTGCCGCATCGCGGTTAATTCAGCGATCCGGGCCGGGAACTGGAGCGACACTTATCCTGACTTTCAAAGTCCGGATTCATGGGATTGGGCGGTTGTTGAAAAGAAAGCTGGGCGGTTAGTCCGGCTGCTGCGGCGTATGGGCAAGGCCGGCCGTACCAACGGATGAAGCTGACCGGGGCCGCCATCCTGGTTTCGCGCGGTATAATGTCGTTGCAGCGGCCCCGGCAGCTTATCCTTATCGTTCGAAATAAAGAGGAGGTTGGCAATGCAGCGTCACAATTTGCGACCTTTGGTACTACGAAGCACCATGAACTTGAGCCGAATGTTCCTGACCGTCGCCTTCATCTTTCTGCCGGCCGCGAACTGCCCTGCCCAACACCTGTGGTGGGACAAGGAGGGGCAGGACTCCGCCACCTGCCTCTACGGCGAGATCACCGTGCTGGCAACCCATCCGAACATCTATTACTGCGGGGCCAACTGGTGGCCAGGGGAGGCGGCGGGGGGCTACTGCGGCATCCAGCACAACGGCCCGAAGGAGCGCCGGACGATTTTCTCGATCTGGGACACCGCGCCTAAGCTGCATCCCGCGGTTACTGAAGCCGATCCCCGGACGTCCTCCGGCCGCTTCGGTGGCGAGGGCGAAGGCGCACACACCCATATGCTCTGGGATTGGCAGGAGGGCGAGACTTTTCGCTTCTTCGTCCGGAAGCTACCGGGGAAGAAGGCCGACACCACCGACACACGCTATTACATTTACGACGCCCGCCGGAAGGCTTGGCTTCACAGTGCGACGATCAACAGCCCCAATCGGGGGAAGCGCAGCGTCGCCACCCTGGGTGGCGGGCTCAATTCGTTCCTGGAGAATTTCGCGGGGACCGACAAGGCGGTCCCCAAGCTCGCCCTCTACAGCCTCTGGCTCGGCGCGAAGCCGGACCAGGATGCGCAGCCTCACGCGGTCTGGGGGGGATGGCACCTGGGGCCAGCTGGCAGGTCAGTATTTCCTGGCGGACGGTGACGCGGACAAGCTTCGGCCCGTCTTCGCCAAGCTGGAGAAGGTCTACGGTCAACCCAAGTTCGGTGCCCCGGGGAAGAATCTTCCCGCCGTTCCCAACCGACCCCTGTCTACTAAGGTGGTCGCAAAATTGAAGGACCTTCCCCAGGCCGATCCGGTCGATACCAAGTCCTACGCGCCGGAGGACGGCAAAAAGTACAGCGTCCGCAGCGTGAACTCCGGCAAGCGCCTGGCGATCAAAGCCGGAGCCAAGGATGCCGGGGCCGACGTGGTCCAGGATAATTCCCTGGAGACTCCCATCGTCTGGAGGCTGGAAAAGATGGGCGATGGCTTCCGGATGGTTAGCACGGGCAACGGCTTGGCCCTCGATGCGACTGGTAAGTCGGCGGGGGGACAGGCGCAGGTCCAACCACCGCGCAAGGACGACACCGACGACCAGGTGTGGATGTTCGTCAAGGTCGGCGACGCGTACCACATCGCGTCCAAGCGGACCGGACTCGTCCTGGACGTGGCGGGAGCTTCTCAGGACGATGGCGCCTCCGTCGTGGTGTACACCCGACATAGGGACAACCCAGCGGCCCACCAACTCTGGATACTGACCGAGATCAAGAAGTAATCAGTGAAAAGGCGGCGTTCGGAATAATTGGGCCGTTTCCGGAAAGAAGGAAAATCAAGCCGAACGGTTCGCTTGCAGATGTAACGATGAATGTCAACCCCCGTCTACTTGATGACGCACGGTTTTTTTTGGTCCCTAACCACTTCGCGGAGCGCACTGGGAGCGGCCCCGACTCCGGTCAGGTTTTTTTCGCTTCGAAGCTAACCGTTCTTAACCGTGCCTCTTCCCCTGTTCCGATTGGCGGCACAGGCTCCAGGTGGAACGGATGCACCAGGTCGACGGCGGCCGCACGCAGGTCCAGTGCTGCAACGCCGCCCCACAGGTCGATGACGTCGCCCTTGGCCCCGCACTTGGCGTCGAAGCAGTGGAACACATTCGTATCCAGGTTCACACTGAAGGTGCGGCCGCGGCCGTCGCCGCGGTAGATCGAGCGGACATGAAAAGGCGTTGGGACCTCTTTCCCCTTTCCCATCAAATTGCATCCTAGATGATCGTTTCACAAGTTCGCCGCCAGTTCGTCGGGCAGACATTCCTGTCTCCCGGCCGGGTTGGCAGACAGGAATGTCTGCCCCACACGGAAACCACTGGCGAAGGACTTGTGAAACGGTCATCGAGGAAACTGGGGAAAATGGGGGACGACGACCCCAACCACAACGACAGAGACGTCTGTATCAATCGCGGCAGTCGCTCATCCCCTGCCGATTACGACGAGGATAGAGTTTGCGCAGCTTACCGGTTGCACTCACTTGAATTGACTCTCCGATTTCAGCTTCTCTTCCGAAGGTGCCGATACCAACAAATGTACCGAGCATAGCGGCGCAACTTGACCGGACAGGACGCCGCTTTCTTGGACGTGGAGTTCCCATTGTTTGAGCGCGAGGAGCGGATAGCCCTTCTCTCGTTCTCGAAGGTCAATCGCTTTCGTTGGAGAGATCGCAATGAACAGGAAGTTCGCGGGCTTTCATCGCTGGCTCTTCTTCCTCCCGGTGGTGGCCCTGGCTGCTTCCGGTGCCGGAGGCGCAGGAGCCATCCACGCCGGCGCAGACGGCAGTCTCTTCCGTCCTGCCGATCGGTTCGGGATACAACACCGAAGCCGAGGACGACGGCCGAGCCTGGGCGAATCTCGATGCCATGCTCTGGTTCTTCCACGGAGGCAACTCGCCGCCGCTTGTCACCACCAGCCCGACCGGGACTCCCATCACTGCACCGGGCGTCCTCGGTCCCACCGGCACGACCGTCGTCATCGGCGGCCGCGAGGTGGGGGATTTCGACCCGGTGCTAGGCGGCAGCGTTTTGGCTGGTTACTGGATCGATCGAGAACACACCCTCGGTGTGGAAGCGAGCGGCTTCTGGACGGCCACGCAAGCCATTCATCTCTCGGCCAGCTCGGACAGCACCGGCAATCCGATCCTGGCCCGGCCAATCATCGATGCCAACCTGGGCACCGAATCGTCCGTGACCGTGGCCTTTCCGGGGGCGTTCTCCGGCAACGTGAGCGTGGATTCGACCATGCAGATGTGGGAAGCCAATGCGGATGTGATCGAACGGCTTTCGTGCTGCTCGGGACAAGGTGTGGACGTTCTGTTGGGGGTTCGTCTCCAGGGTCTGGACGAGCGTCTCGACATCGTGCAGAACACGACCGTGCTGGCGAACGGCGGCACATTCTTCCAGGGCGCACCGGTCGCCGCTCCCAATGGCGTCCGCATCGAGGACACCTTTACGGTGCGGAACGAGTTTGTCGGCGGCGAGGCGGGTCTGCGAACCAGGATGGACTTCGGCGCCCTGACGCTCGATGTAACGGGAAAGGTGGGAATCGGCTATAATCAGGAAACGCTGAGCGTCTCCGGCTCATCCCAGTTGGTTACGCCGAGCGGCGTAACCCAAACGGCGTCCGGCGGCCTGCTCGCCCTGTCCAGTAACAGTGGACAACTCGTTCACCACGAGTTCGCCGCGATCCCGGAACTCAACTTCAAGTTCGAGTATCAGCTGACGTCCTACCTCACGGCTTCGCTCGGCTATGACGTCCTGTTCTGGTCTGCTGTGGAGAGATCGGGCGACTCCATCGACCGGACGGTCAACACGACCTTGCAACCGACGGGCTTGCAGGGTGTCGGTACGCCGACCGGGATTCAGCAACCGTTCGCAGTCTTCAGCCAGCACGGTATCTGGGCTCAGGGCGTGACGGCGGGTCTCGGCTTTCACTATTGAGAGGGACCAACGTCTTCTCACGGAGACACGAATGGGGAACGCAGGCGTGACAGTGCCCGCGCTCCCCATTCGGATCGGGGCGATGCAAGACGCTTCCCGTGCGCGAATTCCGCACCGGCCTGCAAAATCTGTCTGCCTGCGCGAAAATGATCGCTGTACCACCCTGCCGCGTCCTTGCATCCGTGCAATCAGCCTGGTATAGTCTTTCTGAGATACCCATCTTGCCTGCCGGTTTTGCGCAGGCAACTCTCAGCTGCAACTCACGGATGAATAACGGCAAGATGTGGTAGCCAGCCCCGTACCAGCAGAGTTGCTTCGGGGTTTAACAAATGAGGTATCGACCGATCGTGGTCCTGGAATATGCGGAGAGCATCGATGTTCAGCGTGCTGCACAAGTGGTTTAGTCCTCGTCCTACCCGGTTCCATCGCGACCAGCGGCGTGCGCGCCCCATGCTGGAGACGCTCGAGGACCGCAGCGTCCCGTCCAGCGGGCCGTTGCTCTTCAACAACGGCCATGTCTTCCTGCCGATGGACATCTCCGACTCCCAGGTACTGGCACTCCTGAATAATACGTCGTTCCAGGCGCCCTCGAACCTGGTTTCAATCTCGAACACTTCCGGCGGTACCTTCACCAGCAACCAGACCGTTACCGGCCAGCTGGGTGTGGCTACGTCGAGTCTGTTCTCCCTTCAGGAAGTGGTGGACAACGGTACCCCAACGGCACTGCCCGTCAATTCCAACGGTAGTTTTAGCTTCGCGACCAGTCTACCGACGAACGGCAGCGCCGACGGCGCGCACACCGTCACCGTCCAGGCAGTCGATACGGCCGGCAACATCCTCGGCAGCTCCACGTTCACGTTCACGCTGACTCCGATCACGCCGACTTTCAACCTGACGGCTGGGACCGATACCGGCACCCTCGGCGATCTCGCCACCGCGGATTCCGTCGTGGCACTGACCGGTACCGCCAACGCGAACGTCGCACTGGCGTTGCTCTCGGGGCCGCTGGAAGGCTCGCAGACGATGATCGCCAGCACCACCAGCGATGCCAACGGTAACTTTACCTTCTCGAACGTCAACCTGTCGTCCGGCGAGAACTTCTTCACCGTACAGCAGACGGACGCCTCGGGCGCTATTACCCAGTCGTCTCATGCCATCCTCCTTACCACGTCGCCGACTTTGTCCACGGCTATTTCCGACGTTACGACGACGACTTCTTCCTCGCCGACTGTCATGAACCTGCTGGACAACTTCAGCGATTCGGATCTTACCAATTTCCCGGTCGTTCAGTACGATACGTCGCTCGGAACGACGAACGTGCAGTTGTTCGGTGGGACAGGGGAAGCGCCGCTGACCGTGGCGAACTTCCTCCAGTACGTGAACGCCGGCGACTACAACAACACCGTCATCGATCGCGTCGTGCCGAACTTCGTCGTCCAGGGCGGCTCGTTCACGTCTCCCAGCCTGAGCCCGGTCGCGGACCTGACGACGACGCCGTTGCAGAACGAGCCGAATATCTCGAACACTCTGGGAACGATTTCCATGGCCAAGATGCCCGGCAATCCGAACAGCGCGACCAACGCGTTCTTCTTCAACGTGGCCGATAACAGCAACGACCCCGGAGACGTCAACAACCTCGACAACCAGAACGGCGGGTTCGCCGCGTTCGGCCAGGTCACCACCGGCACCACGACCGCCGGCCAGTCCACGGCGGGCATCAATGTGGTGAACCAGATCGCCGCTATTCCGACGACTGACCTTCAGCGCGACGTTCCCCACGATCCCGCTGCAGAACTTCACGCCGGGCAGCACACCGACCGCCAGCAACTTCGTGGTGGTCAACAGCGTCAGCGTGGTGAACCAGATCACGTATCAAGTGAACGTGCAGTCTTCCACGTTCTCGACGAACATCAATAACATCGTCAGCATCTCCGGCAATTCGCTGACGGTCAACCCGAGTCAATCCGGGACGGCCACGATCACCATCACGGCGACCAACAGTACTGGGCAATCGGTGACGTCCAACCCGGTTACGATCACGGTCAGTCCGTCGGCGCGAATAGACCGACATGAGCCGCCGGAGTGTGGATGCTTACGCACTCCGGCGGCTTATTTCACTTCCACCATTTCGCGCTCGACACGTTTTGCTACGGATCGCGGGTTCTTCTCCGGCATAGTTCAAAAGCGGGTCGCACATCGGTAGGACGGATTTGCAATCCGTCCGGACCAAGGCGGACGGATTGCAAATCCGTCCTACAAGTGTGTTACCTCTCCTGTGCCAGGTTGAAACTTCAGGGCAGACAGGAATGTCTGCCCCAGGCCAGAACCATGCCGAAAGTTGGACCGCGGCCGCCGGACACCGACGACATGGGGAAAAACGCGAACGGCCGGACGAGGAGGCGCCTCCTTGTCCGGCCGTCAGCTCGGCGTCGCTCTGGTGACGCGCGTTACGTTGCTTCGCGCTCGACCATGGGGATCGACGACGTGGAGTCCATCGGGGCGTCGAGGGACCGATCAAAAGGGACTTTTCGTGCCGATCTCGATCGTTTTCGAGGTCGTCGGTGTTAGTTCGGGCGTCAGGGGAGTATTCACTTCCTTGTCGCCCTTCGGCAGTTGCTTCGGTTCACCCTCTTTGGGCATCACTTTCACCGGTTCACCGGGCTTGCTGGGCGTAGCAGGTACGATGACGCCGGCGGAGCCACAATCGCAACCGCAACCTTTGCTCTTGTGGCCAAAGAAGCCGCAGGAGTCGCAGGTCGGTTCGCAACTGTGGATCTTGAAGCGCTCGAACCAGCTCGGCTTGCAGCACGAATCGCACGTCGTGCAGGGCGCGGCGTAAACCTTGGGGGCATGGCCGCAAGTGTTGCAGGTATTGCAGGTGTCGCAGGAGTGCGACCAGCCGGCCTTCCAACGATTGAATAGGCCGCCGCTTTCCGTCCAGCCGTGGCTGTAACCGCAGCCGCAGCTGCCGCAACTGCCACACGTGCTCGTCGAGGCGATCGGCGCCGGCACGGCAGGAATCTTCTCGGGTGCGGCTTTGTCAGCCGGTGCCTTATCGGCTGTGACCGCTGCCCGTGGTGCGTCGGGTGCCAGGAGTGGGAGCGGATCGGCCCCCGTCAGGCACGCCGACGTTACAATCAAAAACGCTGCATTCACAAACAATTCCTCCATAGATGGGTAAACAGGGCGGGAGTGAGCCGTATACGTCCGGGGGGCGATCCGTTCGGATCCAGGCGCCCCCGCCTTCCCTGATCCTTCTTGGATCCTCGAGACGGCGATCGCCAACCTACGTTCGGAGGCTCCGCGACCGCGGCTTCCTGCCTCCCTTTATCGGGTTCTCTAGTCTCCCACCTTGAGCGACTTTTCCCAGTCTTCCGGAGTCTGCCCCGTTTGCCCGAACCATGATGGCAGTCGCATAAACTGGCCGGGTCCCGGAAAATAGGACGACCTCCGAACGCGAGTCCGAAGGTCGCATGAAATGAGGAGGAAAGGAGCGTCAGGGCTACTCGCTCAGCTTGATCGTTGTGACGCGGTAGCCAGGTCGTGAACCGCCGGCATCCGGATCCATCAAGGCTCCCTCGACCCGCACGGTCTGGCCTGCCTGGAGAGTGCGAGCGTCGTCCGCGTCCAGTACCAGAGTGACGCATCCGCCGAAGCGATCGTTGTCGTCCGCGGGAGCATAGCGCAGCAGCCAGATGTTCGGCTGCCGGCCGCGTTCCAGAACGCCACGGAGCCAGCTGAAATCGACGGCGCGTGAATAGGCAGTGACCGGAGCTTCCGCGGCCGTCGTTCGTTCATGCTCGACCGGCGCGGTACTGGCGTGCCAGTTCGGCGCTGTGTTCGATTCCGTCGTCGTCGGCGTTTCCGTCTTCGCAACGTGATACAGCTGCACAGGCTCCTCGGCGTGCGTAGCGACCGGCGGCGGCAGCGCGGGGGTCGGCGCCGTCGTGGGAGATAGGGGCGGTTCGACCGTCGTCGAGCCTGGGGTCCCGACGATGATTTGGCCTGCGACGGGGGTGCCGATCCGAGCACAAGAACAAGACCGGTGATACGGAGCGGTACAACCGGAGAGGAGGGCGGTTCCGAGAATGCCGATCCCCAAGACGAGCCACTGCGTAGATTGTCGCATCGCGGGTCTCACTATTGATCCACTTCGGTGCAGGTTCAGCGAAGCTGGGATACCAGGTGCCCCAGGCGAATCGGGAAGTTTCCAGAAGATGTATCGGATCGGGAGAGATGAGTTCTTGCGGAATGAATGTGTCTTTCTGAGTCCGACGCGCAAGCAAGGGTTGTGAGTTCACCCTTGCTTGCGCGTCGGACTCAGAAAAACGCCTTAACCTGACGTCCTCTTCCCGACCTGCTATAATCTCGGGAATTGAACACCGCTCCACATCCTCCGAAAGCCATTTGGCTGTTGATGAAGCGAGGCCGCCTTGTCTGCCGCCGTCATCAAGACCTGGAGCCTGCTGCCGCACGATCCGAACGCCGTGTCTCGTCTTGCTGCGTCCTTACGAACGCCCCACATCGTCGCCCAGCTGCTGCTCAACCGCGGCGTGGACTCCGTCGAACAAGCCCGCCGATTCCTGGACGCGCCGCTCACCGGTCTGCATCCACCGGACTTGCTTCCCGGCGTTCCCGAGGCAGCGGATCGTATCCTCGCAGCCGTCAAAGCCGGCCGTAAGGTGTGCGTCTACGGCGACTATGACGTGGACGGCGTCTCGGGCACGCGCTATCCTCTTGCAATGTCTGCGCCTGCTCGGCGCCGGGCGGACCTGTATGTTCCGCACCGGCTGGAGGAAGGCTACGGCCTGAACGTGCGACGCATTGCGGCAGATTGCGGCGGCCGAGACGTCGCTCGTCGTGACGGTGGACTGCGGCATCGCCAGCATCGACGGAGGCCGAGGAGGCCAAACGACTCGGACTGGAGCTGATCGTCACCGATCATCACGAGTTCAAGGAGACGCTGCCCGACGCCGCGGTCCTCGTGCATCCGCGCTTGCCCGGCACGAATTATCCCTTCGGCTACCTTTCCGGTGCGGCGGTGGCGTTCAAGCTGGCGTGGGCACTGGCCCAGCGTCAGTGCGGCGGTCCGAAAGGTGACGCCGCAGTTCCGCGAGTTCCTGCTCGATGCCGTGGCGCTGGCGTCGCTTGGCATCGTCGCCGACGTGGTGCCGCTGTACGACGAGAATCGCATCATCGTGCGGCACGGCCTGAACCGCCTGCGGCAGACGGACGCGCCGGGTCTGAGAGCGCTGTGCGAGTCAGCGGGAATCGAGGCAGGCGCGGAAGTGCGGGCCTCGGACATCGGCTACCGGCTCGCCCCGCGTTTGAACGCCGCCGGCCGGCTCGGCTGTGCGCGTCTCGTGGTCGAACTGCTGACGACGACGCGGCGCGAACAGGCCGTGGACCTGGCCCGTTATCTCGAGGAGCAAAACGGTCAGCGGCAGCTGCTGGAACGACGGCTGGTCAGCGACGCGCGCGGCACTGGCGGAGCGCGACGGCCGGCTGAACGATGCGGCGTTGGTGCTGGCGGGGAAGGCTGGCATCCCGGCGTCATCGGCATCGTGGCCGGCCGCTTGACGGAGGCCTATGGCAAGCCGACGATCATGATCGCGCTGCCCGCGGCCGACACGACCGACGCTCTGCTGCGCGGCCTGGCGGTCGGTTCCTGCCGCTCCGTTCCCGGCTTTGCGATGCACGAGGCGTTGCAGAGCTGCGGCGACCTGCTGGTCGGCCATGGCGGCCATGCGATGGCTGCCGGCCTACGCCTGTTACCGGAGAATGTGGACGCCTTCCGCACACGCTTTTGCAGTCACGTCGCCGCCCATTTCCCCGGCGGAACTCCGCCGCCGAGCCTGGTGCTGGACGCCGAGGCGCCGCTCAGCGTGCTGACGCCCGGCCTTCTGAATGACCTCGACAAGTTGGAGCCGTTCGGAGCGGAGAATCGGCCGCCGCTCTTCCTGGCCGGCGGTTTGCAAGTGGTTGGTGAACCGCGCAAGGTGGGGAAAGGCGAGCTGCATCTAAGCTTCATGGTGCGGCAGAACGGTTCGCAAATGAAGGCGATCGCTTTTGGGATGGCGGACCGTGCGGGCGAACTGATGTCGGCCAATGGAGTGTGCAGTCTGGCGTTCACACCGAAGATCAACGAATGGAACAATCGGCGTTATGTCGATCTGCACGTGAAAGATCTGCAGCCGAGGGCGCAGACGCGGCTGGAGTGACGGACGAGGGAGTGACTGGCGATGACGACGGCAAAATTGCGGTGGGCCAGGCGATGTGGTTTCCTCTTTGCCTGTGGGCTGCTGGCCATGTCGGGGTGCGGCAAACCGGCGCCGGCCAAACGGGCCACGGTGAGCGGCAAGGTGATGCTCGGCGGCAAACCCGTCACGTCGGGTCGCATTACCTTTCTGCCCGATACCGAGAAAGGGAATAACGCCAACGTGGTCTGTCTCGGGCTGATTGGGCCGCTGGGCGATTACGAGCTGAAGACTTCCGGAGAGAAATCGACCGAGGGGATTCCGGGGGTTCCACTGGGATGGTACAAGGTTGTGTATCGCCCCGACAGGACTGGCCCTCCGACAGAGGTGAATGCCGCCTTCCTTAAGCGCCCCACGACTCCACTTTCCAGAGAGGTCGTGGCTGAGCCGAAGCCCGGTCAGTATGACATCACGCTGGAATAGGAGATGCTTCCGATTCGGACGGCTTTTCGCTTGACATCGATAGGTTCTTGCAGGACCATTGAGGATGGGTGAACGCCAATCTGCTCTTGATTCTGCGTGGGATTTTAGCCTTTCATGCTGCGGAGCCGTATATTTACTCCTGCCGGAGTTGAATCCCGTTAGCGGCTAGCGTTCACTGTTATCATCGCGATAATCTTTTTCCCGTTTTTCACGAGGCCTCTCCCATGCATCTCTGCGAGAAAAGGCAACGCCGCGGCTTCACGCTGATCGAGTTGCTCGTGGTGATTGCGATCATCGCCGTGCTCATCGGCTTGCTGCTGCCCGCCGTCCAAAAGGGTCCGCGAGGCTGCGTCGACAGCACAGTGCGAGAACAACCTGAAGCAGATTGGCATCGCCTTCCATGCGTATCACAATGACAATGGCATGTTTCCCAACGAAGGCGGAAACGGCGGTACCGGTCAGACAAATCTCTCTTTTTACACCATGATCTTGCCGCTAGTCGAACAGAATAACCTGTACGAGAGCATCACCGGGGGCACCGGCACCACTCTCAACCCAGGTAGCGCCGTGGGGATTTCGACGTTCCTTTGCCCGTCCCGTCGTACTACAATCGTGGGGGCGAAATGCGATTACGCCGGGATCTACGACGACAGCATCCAACACCTCGGGAGCAGCGGAGACGGAGACCTCGATTATGTCCTCGGAGCAGCCGGCGTCGCCAACCTCAAGACGATTCTGAACAACGCCAACGTGACGCTCTCGATTATCGACACCGGCGCCGGATCCTCCCAGACCGTCATGTTGTGCCACAAATTGGTCATGCCGCCCAACTACGACAATACGAACGGGCCGAATGACTTCGGCTGGGTCTACGTAAGCAACGCCCCACCGGCCGGCGCCCTCGGCAACTTTGATCACATGGCTGGTCCGATTCCGATTCAAACAGTTCGGCACCCATCAACTACCACGGCTACATCTTCGATGGGGACATGCCTACTGACAATAATCACACCGGCGGCCCGCATGGGAACGGGGCCGGTCCTGTGGGCCGATGGTTCCGTCCGCATGTATCCCTATTATTACGCGACCAACGGATGGACCGACGACGCCACCTGGCAAGCAATGTGGTGCTGGAACCGCAACTTTACCATGGCTCCCCCCTGACGGCTCATTAGGCGACCGGCAGGAAGAAGATACCCGTAGTCGCAGGCTTCAGCCTGTGCCGGCTAAAGCCTGCGACTACGGGTACGACAATTCCTACCGCTCGCCTTAATAGACTGGTTCGGCCTCTCGCGGCCTGGCAGAAGCCCGCTGCCAGGCCGCAAGCGACAACCAGCACGTCCGAGGTCAGACCCACGACCTCGGCTCCAATCGTCGCTCCAGTTCGTGCATCACACTGTAGAACGCCAGCTCTTCCAGCACCGGTGTCGCTCCATCCGTCGATAGACGCTTGTCCCAGGTCCACCCAACTGCGGCAGCCGGCGTATTCGGGCGTCTCCGGCAATTCGATCGCCTGCGCAGCTCGGTAGACTCGCACCACCAGGACGAACAGCCCGGGTTCACGGTACAGGAAACGATTCTGCACCGTCTCGCGACCACAGGTGCAATCCCTCCAGCCGCAAGGCGCCGACGATGTCGTGGACGGCGAACGACTCCTTCGACTTCCGCGAAATGCTCGAGACCGGACGATCTTCTCCGGCGGTCGCTCCGCTTCCACGCACTCCAGCAGCGGCAGCGCTTCCTCGACGACCCCGGTTCGTTGCTGATGGACATAGGTCGGATAGAGCCAGAAGCGGCGCTGCTCCACGTCGAACGACGCCCGTCTCTCCGCGATGCCGCCCTTGCGCAGGATCACCGCCTGTTCGTCCCTCCGCCAACGCCCGGCAGATGACGGCCCATTCCTTGAAGGCATGTCGCAGCGTCGTCATGGTTCTTCTTCCCCTTTCGGCGACCGCAGCATCAGGTCGTTGACGGCGCCTGGAGCGGATCCTTGTCCTCGTACAGGACGCGATACACTTCGGTCGTGATCGGCATGTCGATGCCCATTTGCGTCGCCCGTTCGTGGACGCTCTGGGCCGTGTAGACGCCCTCGGCCACCATGGACATCCCGGCCAGGACGGCGGCAGCTTTTTCGCCCAGAGCCAGCCGTTCGCCGACGTGCCGGTTGCGGCCGTGACGGCTCACGCAGGTCGTGATGAGGTCGCCCATCCCCGCCAGGCCGGCGAACGTCGCGGCATCGCGCCCCGAGGGCCACGGCGAATCGGGTGATTTCCGCCAGGCCGCGCGTCAGCAGGGCAGATTTGGCGTTGTCGCCGAAACCGAGGCCGTCGCTGATCCCGGCCGCGATGCCGATGACGTTCTTCAGCGCCCCGGCCAGTTCCACGCCTACCGGGTCGAGATTGGTATAAACGCGGAAGCGGTCGGTGCTGAACTCAGCTTGTACCCAGCGGGCCAGCTCCAGGTCGTGACTGGCGACTACCACCGAGGTCGGCAGGCCGCGGCTCACCTCCTCGGCGTGGCTCGGGCCGCTTAGCACCGCGACCCGGCCGACGCCCAGCATCTCGCTCAGAATCTCGGTCGGCCGGCGGAACGTGTGGACCTCCAGTCCCTTGGTCAGGCTCAGTATCGGCGGCCCCGACGGCACCGCGTCGCGCACTCGTTCCAACGTGTGGCGCAGGTAGACGGTCGGGATGGCCGAGACCCACAGGCCGGCCCCGTCCACCGCTCGCCGCACGTCCGTGGTCAGATCGACGCTCGCCGGGATGGACACGCCGGGCAGAAGACGGACGTTTTCGCGATGTTCCTGCAAGAGCCGGCCATTGTCCTCGCGGGCGCTCCAGAGGGTAACGCGGTGGCCCTGGTTCTGGGCCAGCAGCAGCGCGATGGCCGTGCCCCACGCTCCGTCTCCCAGGACGGCAAAAGCGGTGCGCATGATAGGCTTCCTGTCAATTCGCCCACATTATTCACCGCTGAGGATAAAGGAAAAAGTGAGTATGCGGTGAGTACTCAGTACTCGGTACTCGGTACTCGGTACTCGGTACTCACCAGTCTTTTCTCCTCACCCCTCTGCGTCCTCCGCGGTGAGAACCCCCGACAATACATCCTCGTTGCAATCGACAGCGCCGACGACTATGCTGTAGATGTTGTACGCACCGTCGAGAGCGCCGCCATGAACCTCCGCGAAGCCGATCTCCGTCACCGCACGCGCCGCCAGTTCTTCCGCGACTGCAACGTCGGCCTCGGCACTGTCGCCCTGGCCTCGCTGCTCAATCCAGACCTGTTTGCTGGACCGCAAGATGATCCGCTCGCGCCGAAGAAGCCGCACTTCTCGGCGAAGGCGAAGAATGTCATCTTTCTGCACATGGCCGGAGCGCCGTCCACTCTCGACCTGTTCGACTACAAGCCGAAGCTGATCGAGTTGAACGGCAAACCGTGCCCCGATTCGTACATGCGCGGCCAGCAGTTCGCCTTCATCGCCAACAAGCAGCCGAAGCTGCTCGGCACACCGCACAAGTTTTCGAGGAAAGGCCAGTCCGGCCAGTGGATGTCGAGCATTCTGCCGCACCTGGCCACCGTGGCCGACGAGTTGACGGTCATCCGCTCGATGCACACCGATCAGTTCAACCATGCCCCCGCGCAACTGTTCGTTCACACGGGTTCGCCGCGTCTCGGCCGGCCGGGTATGGGCTGCTGGGCTTCGTATGGCCTGGGCAGTGAAAATCGCAATCTCCCGAGCTTTGTCGTCCTGGTGTCCGGCACGGCGGCACCGGACGGCGGTGCATCACTGTGGGGCAGCGGTTTCCTGCCGACGATCCATCAGGGCGTGCAGCTCCGTTCGCAGGGCGATCCGGTCCTGTTCCTGTCGAACCCGGACGGCATGGATCCCGCCCAGCGCCGCCGTTCGCTCGACGCTCTGAAGGAGCTGAATCAGCTGCGGCTGGAAGCGGTAGGCGACCCGGAGATTGCGACGCGGATGGCCCAGTACGAGATGGCCTACCGGATGCAGACGAGCGTACCGGAGATCATGGACATTTCCAGGGAGACGAAGAAAACGCACGCAACTCTATGGCACGAAACCGGGGCAGAAATCGTTCGCCAACAACTGCCTGCTGGCTCGGCGGCTCGTGGAGAGCGGCGTCCGGTTCGTGCAACTGTATCACTGGGGTTGGGACAGCCACGGTGAATCGCAGGGTAACGATCTGCGCTACGGCCTCGTCCAGCGTTGCCAGGAGACCGACCAGCCGATCGCGGCACTCATCAAGGATCTGAAACAGCGGGGACTGCTCGACTCAACGTTGGTGATCTGGGGCGGCGAGTTCGGCCGGACGCCGATGAACGAGGAGCGCAACGGCTCGAAGTGGCTAGGCCGCGATCACCATCAGCACGCCTTCGCCCTGTGGATGGCCGGCGGCGGCGTGCGGCGCGGAACCAGTCACGGTTCGACGGACGATCTCGGCTACCACGCCGTCGAGGACCGAGTCCACGTCCACGATTTGCAGGCGACGATCCTGCACCTGCTGGGGTTAGACCACCTGCGCTTGACGCATCGGTTCCAGGGCCGCGATTATCGGCTGACGGACGTGCATGGAGAGGTGGTGGAGAAAGTGCTTGCGTAGGACGGAACTCGCAACGCCATGTCGAGGAACGACCATCATATCTCTCCCCACCTGTAGCGTGCTGGGTTTACTCACGTTTGAATTCGTGAATTGGGAGCGATGAAGCAACCGTATCATTCGGCTTTGGGGGGAGTGAACTTTCTTGTCCCCGGTGTGACTGTCTTGCGTCCCTGGTCTTTCTCGGGAGCGTCTGCATCGGGAGGGGGCAATCCTGATGTGTCCTGCGGGGTCGGGGGTGTTTTACCACACCCAACAGCGAAAATCGTCAACGTAAGAAGGACGAGCACATTGCGAAGAATTTGACGCATCATCACTCCGATCCGCGATGTGGAGTCTCATGGCCGGATTGTTATGTAAAGACCACAAAAAAGGGCTAGCTTTTTTGGAAAACCAGCCCTATCAGGCTCGGATTATGTCACTCACCAAGTGTCGACCAGTTCACCGTTGCGCCATCGATCATTCCGGACGCCCATGCGAAATTCACATTTTGGGAACTGACCGGCGTTATGGAACGTACGGAACCGTCACAGTAAGCGAAATTACAAGTGTTCGAGTGGTTGCTTCCCCAATACCCCCATTCGGGAGGTTCAGTAACTCCAGCAACACCTAGCAGATATCCTGCCCCTATCCAAGTAAAGGCGACGATGTGACCGCCCTTGCCATCTCCACCGACCGATTCACCGAAGGCAATTGTATTTGTGGTGCCATCCTTGACGTCAGTGCTACGAATGCCCCAATCCGCGGTGTATGGACCGATGCAGGCTAAGCTAGGAGGATTAGTATTTGGATTCCCGGCACTCCCAGCAATATTCCCTGTGATGTTGCCGTAGAAACCGCCGTTGCCGAAATAATTCGTGCAGCCGAAATTATACCCTGCAACGGAGCCGAGCGTGGATTGAGCGTTTCCGAATCCAAATCCACCTCCTGAAATCTCTCCGAGCGTCGGATAGGTAATGGCGAAACAAGCCCACAACGTTCCCGGGGCATTAGGAGACTCCCCGGTATAGATATAGTCAGAGGGACATTCGAAGGTTTTGATATGAGTCGTTGCTGCCTGGAGGGCATTAGTATTTGCGAACCACTCGCCTTGAGTGGGAATAGCGACAGTCCCACCCGGCGCAGAGGAGGTAATGTAAGCTGGCGGGTTATTTACGGGGGTGAACATATTAGTCGGGATCAGTTTGAAAGCGTTATCCTGCTCGATGTAAGGGAGCAGATAAGCCAAACATCCAACACAGTATGTGCTATTGATACCCGGGGGATATAGGTTATCGTTAGCATTTGCGTAACCAGCAGCCGCTAAGGCAATCTGCTTGAGGTTGTTCTTGCAGCTGGTATTGGAGGATGCCTCGCGCACCTTCTGCACCGCCGGCAGAAGGAGGCCGATCAGCACCGCGATGATCGCGATGACCACCAGCAGCTCGATCAGCGTGAAGCCGGACCGACGCTCGGCTGAAGGATGGGACATGGTTGTTCTCCCAGTATGACGGAGCATGGAATGAATCCGGATCCCACCGGAAGCGCATCGGCCATCGGTGAGTTGTCTTATGGTAAATACAAGGAGAGAGGGTCGAAGCGATCCGCACGTCTCACCCCCCGATTGGACAGGGGTGAGTGGGTAGGGCGTTGTCCATTCGCCCTTGAGAGTCCGTACAGACTGCTAGGTGAAAGTGTATCCTGTCTGTCCAGAGAAAACAAGAAAAAACGTTTTTTTTTCTTCACATTGCATCCTCACGACGCGGACTGTTCGACACCCGGGAGTACCCTGGTACAGTTCCCGTAATCGACCGGATTCTCGTTGCGATTGCTATGATGCCTCTGGGACAACGACCATGTTTCCGCTCTTTCTCGATCTATCCGGCAAGCGAGTTCTCGTCGTCGGCGGGGGGCCGGTGGGGCGTCGCAAGGCCGGCGCACTGCTCGACGCTGGAGCACACGTTCGGCTTGTCTGCCTGGAACCACGACCGGTCGAAGAAGCGCACCCGCATCTCGCCTGGCTGACGGAGCCGTTCGTCGCCACGCACCTCAAAGGGGTAGTGCTGGCGTTCGCCGCCGGCCCGTCCGCGATCAACCTGAGCGTGGTTGCCGAAGCGAAGGCGCACGGCATTTGGGTCAACTCGGCGACCGATGGCGCCGGCAGTGATTTCGTGGTACCGGCCGTTCACCGACGAGGCGATTTCGTTCTTGCCGTCAGCACAGGCGGCGCGGCGCGCAACTGGCCCAGCAAGTCCGCGACCGCCTGGCCGAGCAATTCGACGAACTCTACGGCGTCTGGGTCGCTCTGCTGTCGGAGATTCCGGCCACTGGTGCTGGAGCGCATCGGGCAGCGCATCGCAGCGGCGGGCCGTTTTCGAGCGGCTGAGCCGTTGGGAATGGCTGGACCGGCTGCGACGCGAGGGAGTCGAGGCGGTTCGCCGGGCGATGCGGGCGGACGCGGGACTCGACGATGCGTAGATTACATCGTAGGGTGGATCGAGTCTTCGAGACCCACCGATAGCTCGCTCGGTGGGTCTCGAAGACTCGACCCACCCTACGATGATGTCTCTCCCCACGACCCCACCGTTATGCAGCTCGAGATCAAGATCTTCTGCTTCTTCGCCAGTTACCTGGCGGCGCTGGGACTGGAACTGTGGTACCACTTTCGGCCGCAGCCGATCCTTCGTCGCCTGGGACAGTTCTTCGGCGCCGCCGGCCTGTTCGCGCAAACCTATTTCCTCGTTGCCAAGGGAGCGCCGCTGGCCTCGCAATACGGCTGGATGCTGTTCCTCGCCTGGATCCTCGCCGTCTTCTACCTCTTCGGATCGTTCCACTATCAACGGCTGGCGTGGGGCGTCTTCGTGCTGCCGGTGGTTCTCGGCCTCGTGGCCCTCGGCGGCCTCGGCGCGATCATCGACCCACAATCCAAAGAGCGGCGACCGAACCAGTATTTCTTCATCGAAGACGTGCTCTCGTTCCAGGCCGCCCATGCGACGCTGTTGCTGCTGGCGACGGTCGGCTTGTGCGTCGGCTTCATTGCCAGCCTGATGTATCTCTACCAGTCGCACCGTTTGAAGCTGAAGCAACTGCCGCTCAAGGGGCCGCGTACGCTCAGTCTCGAACGACTGGAGATGATGAACCGCCGGGCCGTCGTGATCGCGTTTCCGTTGCTGACCGTCGGGATGATGATCGGCGTCGTGCTGATGTTCGTGGAGCAGATAAAAGGCTGGACCGACCCGCGCGTCCTCAGCGCGTTCGTGCTGTGGCTGGCGTTCGCGGTGCTGCTGTATCTCCGCTTCGGCGTCCACCTGCGCGGCCGGCAGATGGCGCTGTGGACGATCGTAACGTTCGGTCTGCTGCTGTGCTGTCTCAGCCTGTCGCATCCTGTCGGGCAAGGAGGCGGCCGATGATGGGGAATTGCAAATTGCAAATTGCAAATTGCAAATTGCAAATTGAGCATCGTTTCGCCGGTCGAGGCACGACCGGCTTGGGTTCAATTTGCAATTTGCAATTTGCAATTTGCAATTTGCAATTTCTTCACTCATCGATGCAATCGAGAGGAAGAAGAGGAGGCCGCCGATGATCCTCTTCGCCATCGGCTGTAGTCACCAGAACACCCCGGTCGCGGTGCGCGAACGGCTGGCCTTCAACGGCGAGGCGCTGCATCGTGCTCTCGACGCCGTCACCGTGCGTTTCGGCTGCGAAGCGGTCATTCTCAGCACCTGCAACCGCGTCGAGCTGTATCTCGCCCAGGCTCCCGATCGGCCGCTGAGTCCCGAGGAGTCGCTCACCGATGGAGCCGCGACCGAGTTTCTCGCCGCGTTCCACGGTCTGCCGGTCGCGGAAGTGCGGACGCACGTCTACTGTCAGGGTCAGGGCGATGCGGTTCGACACCTGTTCCGCGTGGCGGCGAGTCTCGACAGTATGCTCATCGGCGAGGGCCAGATTGCCGGGCAGGTGAAGACCGCCTACGAGAAGGCCCGCGAATTATCCAGTGCCGGCCCGCTGCTGCACGCCCTGTTTCAACACGCTCGCCAGGTGGCCCGGCGCGTCCGTACCGAAACCGGCATCTCCCGCGGTCACGTCTCCGTCTCCAGCGCCGCCGTCGATTACGTCCGCCAGGTGTTCGACCACTTCGGCGACAAGACGATCCTCGTGATCGGTGCCGGGCAAGATGGGCGAGCTGACGCTGAAGCATCTCAAGGAGCTGAAACCGCGCCGCATCCTGGTGACGAACCGCAGTCCGGAAAAAGCGGTGACGGTGGCAGCCGGCTGCGGCGGCGAGGCCGTGCCGTGGGAGCGGCTCGACGACCTGCTGGCCACCGCCGACGTGATCCTCAGCACGACGGGAGCGCCGGAGCCGATCGTCACGCTGGAACGCTACCGGAAGATCGCAGCCCGGCGAACGGACGGCACGGCGGTCATCATCGACATCGCGGTGCCGCGCGACTTCGACCCGCGCATCCACGACGGCGATCGGACATTCCTGTTCAACATCGACGACCTGAAACGTGTCCGCGAAGAGACGCTGGCGGATCGGCGGAAGCACCTGGTGCCGGCCGAGGCAATCGTCGAACAGGAGGCGAAGAAGTTCCTGACCGACTGGCGCGGCGCAGCGTCGGCCCCGTGATCGCCCGATTGCAAGCATCGTTCGACGCGGAACGGCAACCGGTAGTGCGCGAACTGATGGCGAAGCTGAACGGCAAGCTGACCGACGCCGACCGCAAACACATCGAAGGGGCGTTCAAACTGCTGATGAACCGCTTCCTGCACAAACCGATCAGCGCTCTGAGCGAGGAAACGAGCGGCGGCGCGGCTCACTCGCGCCATACGCTGATGGATGCGCTGCGCAAGCTGTTCCACCTGGGGGAGTAGCATCCTCTCATTCTCCCGCTCCGCGCCCTGCTCCTCGTTCCCACGCTCGGCGTGGGAACGCACTTCCGGGCCGCTTCGCGGCAAGTCAAGCACGAGACGTGCCGCGGAGCGGCCCGCAAGTGCGTTCCCACGCCGAGCGTGGGAACGAGAGCAAGACCCTTGGCGATGGAAGAATGAACCGACACAAATTATTCCGCGCCGGCTGGCGGCGCGGTGGCGAAATTACCAAACGAACACCCTGCGGCGCCGTCGGTGCGTTCGGTAGCCCCGGTCTGTCCCGTTGTCTCGTTGAAACTACTAAACGAAGTCACCACGATGCCGTCGGACCGATTGCCGAACGAAGCCATCCCGGTTGTTTGATCGAAACTGCGAAACGAACGGGGTGTGCTCATCTCGGACGGCCGGCTGTGCTCGTCGCGCCGGAGGGCGAAACGCGACATCGTGACGGCGGCGATCAGCGTCAGAATAAGTGGCACAGGCATGGTGACCTCGGTGCGCAGAGCGGACGGGCGATTGTGGTTGCGCCAGGTTACCGCAAGCGCGTACGTTGTGGGGAGGCGAGTGTAGCGGACTCCGTAGGCGAAGGAAGGGGAGGCGTTTGATTCTTTTCTTTCCGAGACAACGATAGCTGCGTCCCAGCTGCGTCACCTTATCTTTTCCGAGCCTCATGATGATGCAACCTCACCCGGCGTTGGGAGAGAGCATCGTGGGAAAATCGGTGTCAGTTCATTTTTCCTGACAATTATTCAGGAAAAATGAACTGACACCGGGTTCCCTGGTCGGCCGCTGCGCCCGCATCCTATCCAGGGCGACCAGGAACAGGATCAGGCCGCCGGCGATCTGGAAGGCTGGCAGAGTCAGGCCCAGCAGGTGGAACAGCCCCTGTCCGCCGGAGGCGACCCGGATAACCGGCCCGTACCCGTGGTATTGATCGACTTCAGAAACGAAAAAGGGTCGGGAGAACTCCCGACCCCCTTTTCGTTGCTCTCACGGTTTCCCGAAGACGCCGTCGGCCAGTTCGCCCACGGCACGAATGTCGCTCAGCTCCACGTCGAACTGGACCTCGCCTTCGAACTCCACCGTGAAGCGCGTGAAATGCTTCAGGCCGTCGAAGTCCTTGTAGTCACTCACCAGGTACGCCACGACCACTTCGCGATCGTCCGGCAACTTGAGACGCGCCTCACTCTTGGCGAACAGGCCCGTCTCCTTGTCGAAGAAGATGTTGACGTCGGCGTGGCCCGCCCGGGTCGCCCGCACTCCAATCGCCGGCCGATCGCCGATCCGTATCTCGCCCAGCGGCGATAGCTTGCTCTCCTTCGCCTTCAGCGGCAGAAGCATCTCCGGTAGACGCAGCAGGTAATAAATCTCCAAGCGCGGCGCCAGGAAATCCTTGGGAGTGTCCAGCGTCTTGTCGTTCATCTGATACCACGCCTTGTCGCGGTTGACGACCTGGATCAGCCTGCCGACGCGGGCGCCTTGCACCACCGCGATATCGGCCCGATACTGATCGAGTCCCTGGGCGCTGCTTTCGTCGCTGTAGTTGGCCTCGCCGCTGGGCCGGGCAGTCGCCTTGGTCTTCCACGTGACCGCCTTGAGTTTGGCGACGCGCTCCTCGCCGCCGGATGCCTTGATCGCCTTGTCGATCAACGTCCGCACTTCGGCCTGTTCATCGGAGCGGGCGGAGGCGTTGTTGATCGCCAGAATGAAGGCGAAAGTCAGGTGCGAAAAGTAACGCATGATGTGCCCTCGGATGCTTACGGCCAGCGGAACAGTAGTCGATCGACGAACCATCACACCTCGGTCAACGTCCCGGTGCTGCTGCCGAAACGATCCATCTCGATGCCCATTTGCTGCAATATCCGCACGAATAGGTTGGATAGCGGTTTGTTGTTCTTGCGATCGAAGGCCACATGTCCGGCGTGCTGGAAACCGCCGCCGGCGAGCACGATCGGCAGGTTATCGCAACTGTGCGCTGAACCATTGCCCAGGTTGCTGCCGTAGAAGATCGCGGTCTGGTCGAGCAGCGTGGCATCTCTTTCCCGACTGGCTTTCATCTTGCCGAGGAACTCGCCGAAGAGCTTCATCTCGGCCTCCTCGATTGTCGCCAGTTGGCGGATCTTGGCCTCGTCCTGTCCGTGATGCGTCGCGTCGTGATGGCCGATGGCGACACCCGGCAGATCGACCGGACCGTAGGACCACAGCCATAGAGCGATCACGCGGGTCGAGTCGGTTTGCAGCGCCAGATGCACGAGGTCGAGCCATTGCCGGTCGCGGTCCACCTTGCGCTGGTCGGCCACGTAGTCGTCGGTGAGCGGCTTGACGGCTATCTTCGGTTTCGGTTTCTGGACCCAGGCCTCATCCTGATGCAGTCGCTGCTCGGCCTCGCGGATCGACGTGAGCATCAGGTCCAGTCGCTGACGATCTCCCGGCCCCAGCGTCTTCGCCAGGGATTGTGCCTGGTCGCGCACGCCGTCGAGGATGCTCTGGCCGTGCTGGATCTTCTGGACTTCGCGAGCCACTTCCGCAGGAGTGCCGTCTATGAACAACTGCTTGAAGACCTGCGTGGCCTGTCCCTCGGCCGGGACCTTGACGCCCGCCGGTTCCACGACAACGCTCCGGTCCCGCCGCCGCCGAGCGACAGGTAGGGGAAACGGGTGGCGTTGCCGACACGTTCCGCAACCTCCTGATCGAGCGAGATCGAATTGCGAATCGCGCCCATGTCGCGCACGCCGTCGGGCGCCACCCCGGTGAAAAGAGCAACTTCGGCGTGATGGCCGCCGGGATAACCGCGGTGCGACATCCCGGAAAAGACGGTGAAGTCGCGGCGATGGTCGTGCAGCGGTTTCAGGTAGCGCGTGAGTTCGTAGTCCTTGCCGGCCTTTTCGGGGAAGAAGAACGGTGCGTGGTAACCGAGCGGCCTGCTGATGAGGAGCAGCCGTTTCGCGCGTAGAGCCTCGGCTTTCTTCTCGGCCCCTAGTCCGACGGGGAGCATGGCATCAAGGAGCGGCAGACCGATGCCGACGCCGGTGGAGCGCAAGAACGTGCGGCGATTCAGCGGCGGGAAAGGCATGGTAGATACCCCGCGAAGTTCACAACGGAAGGAAACGCACTTGATTAAACCATTCCTCGGCTTCGCTGGCCGACCATATGAGTACGAGGCTATCGATCACCGGTGCAATAGGTTGCCGCTGATGCACCATGAATACGCCAGGCATGGACATTCCAGCGGCAATTCGTGCGAACGCCTGGGCGGGCAAGGTGTTCACGTCATGAGAGATGACTATCAGGCCGTGCTCCGCGGCAAAGGCCAGAACCTCGGCATCCGGCCTGCCGCTCAACCCGACGTCGCGGTTTCGTATGAACTCCAGGGCGGGCTCGCGCCTCAGAACGCCGTCTATTATGTGTTCGTTGAGGTCGTGGTCGCTCAGGAATCGCGGACGGCTCATCTCGCCTCCGGAATACCAACCGATCCCATCGCCCGTAGCCTTTCGACCACTGGACTCGGCAACCGTTCAGTTCGGGTCCGCCACTGCTCCCAGACCGCATCCTGCCGTTTCAAGTAAGCATCGACTTCCCGCGGTGTGCAAGGTAATAGGCGATGCTTCCATACACTTCTTCCAGCGTCAACGCCGGATACTGTTGCTTGATGGTTTCAGCAGAGTGTCCTTGATGGAAGGCGGCCACCACAGAATCCAGCATGACACGGGTCGTCCCAACCCGATAGACGCCATTCTCATCGATGCGGACATAAACTGTCTCTTCGCTCATGGCAACACTCGTCAGGGTAGAAGCACGAACACCGCGTCCCTTTATGTTATCCTATCCTCGTCATTCGTCACACCTCACCAATCGTCCCCGTGCTGCTGCCGAAGCGATCCATTTCGATGCCCACCTGCTGCAACATCCGCACGAACAGGTTGGACAGCGGCTTGTTGTTCTTCCGGTCGAACGCCACGTGTCCGGCGTGTTTGAAGCCGCCGCCGGCAAGCAGGATCGGCAGGTTGTCACAGGTGTGGGCCGAGGCGTTGCCCAGGTTGCTGGCGTGGAAGACCACGGTCCGATCCAGCAAGGAGGCGTCGCCTTCGCTGGTGCTTTTCATCTTGCCGAGGAAGTCGGCGAACAGCTTCATCTCCGCTTCTTCGATCAGGGCGAGCTGCTTGATCTTGCCGTCGTCCTGGCCGTGGTGCGAGGCATCGTGATGCGAAATGGCGACCCCGTCCAGGGTGAGCCGTTCGGTGTGCGACCACAGGTACAGCGCGATCGCGCGCGTCGAATCGGTTTGCAAGGCGAGGTGGACGAGGTCGAACCATTGCCGTTCGCGGTCCAGCATCCGCTGATCGCTGGTGTGGTCTTCCGTGAAGGGCTTCGCCTGCACCTTCGGTTTCGGCTTCCGGACCCAGGCCTGATCTTGCTGCAAACGCTGCTCGGCCTCGCGGATCGACGTCAGCATCAGGTCCAGCCGCAGACGGTCCGCTGGGCCGAGCGTTTTCCCCAGGGACTGCGCCTGATCGCGCACGCCATCGAGGATGCTCTGGCCGTTCTGGATTTTCTGGACTTCGCGGTCCACCTCCGCCGGAGTGCCGTCGATGAACAGCTGCCGGAACACACGACTCGCCGAAGATTCAGACGGGACCTTGACACCCTTACGATTCGCCGACAGATCGCCGCCGCCCAGCGACAGGGAAGCGAACCGCGTCTCGCCTCCCAACCGGGAGGCGACTTCCTGATCGAGCGAGATGGTGTTGCGAACGTCGCCTGGCGCATCCCCTCGGGCGCCACGCCGGTCAGCAGGGCCACTTCGGTGCCGTGCCCGGCCGCATAGCCGAGATGCGACATGCCGGAGAAGACCGTGAAGTCGCGGCGATGGTCTTGAAGCGGTTTCAGATAGCGCGTCGGCTCGTGGTCCTTGCCGGCTTTCTCGGGGAACAGGTTTGGCGTGTACAAGCCGAGCGGCCGGCCGATGAGGAGCATGCGCTTCGCACGCAAGGCCGCGGCCTTTTGCTCGGCGCGCAGGCCGGCGGGAAGCATCGCATCCAGCAGCGGCAGGCCGATGCAGACGCCGGCGGCACGCAGGAACGTGCGGCGGTGGAGAGGTCGAAGGGGCATGATTGGAACCTTCTTCTCGGATCGGATCAGTCTTCCACGTTACCTACTTCTTACCGATCGTGCCAGCGTTGTTGCCGGATTTCACCAGGGGAATGCCTGTTCATCTCGAAGAGCAGCTCGCAAGTCGATCATGTCGTCATCGTTCATGGCGAGAACCTGGACCGTTGTGCGACCGATGGCCGTTCGGCCGATCAGGAGGATGCCATCCCATCGAAAATGTCGTTGCCACTTATGTCGGCGAGGATTGAAGAGCGGAGTACGTTTCCGCGTCTTTGGATCAAAGCCTACCAGATCACTCGATTTGTGAAGATTGCAGTGGTAACACGCGGTGGCCAGGTTCCCAGCTCGAGTAATGCCGCCGTGTTTCCGTGGTATGACATGTTCGACGTGCAATGGCACAACAGGCGAATTAACCTCTGGTAAACCACAGTACTCACAACACTCGCCCGCACGTCGGCGGACCAGGGCTCGAAGTTGCTCGTCCATCACGATTTGTGTGCTTTAGCCAGGGCCGTGCGGGCCTTGGACTGGAGGATGCTGATGAGATGAATGGCCCGCACGAACGATTCATACTCGCGGCGTTCCTTCGCCGTCAGTTCACCTTCGTTGCATTTCGTAGCAAGCTCCTCGATCCGTGCTTGGGTGGCAGCATCGGCGCGGAAATCCACCAATCGCCGTGCCGCCGCGGGAGTGAGCCACTCGCTCAGCGGATCCAGCAGTCGATCGAGTCCTTCGTTCGCAGTGGGTGGTGTTAGGGTTTTCATGGTAGAGGCATTCTACGGTAATAGTCCTCGCCGTGCCGGTCGAGGCTCGGCGATTCTTTCCTCACGATTTCACTTGTTCAGAAACACCCGGCTCTGCACCACCTCATGCACAGCGACCGGAAGCCGTAATTCTTCTCCCGCGACTCTGGCCACCAGCTGCTCGACCACTTCGCGGTCGGCGAACTGGATGTCCGCACCGGTGGCGTAGATGATCAGCTTCTGCGCCAGGTTGCGCGCCAGCTGGTCCTTGTCGGCGAGCAGGATCTGCTTGTAGTCGTCGATGTCCTTGAACGGCCGGCCGTCGGGCGTCTGGCCGCCGCTGTTCGACGTCGAGGCCGCGGAAGATCTTGCGGCCGGGGTAGTTGGCCAGGTCGACGGGCGTTGCCGCGCGTGGCCGCGGTAGAAGTCGCGCCAGCCGCCGATGACGTCGAAGGTCTCCAGCGCGAAGCCGGGCGGATCGATGTGCCGGTGGCACGACGCACAGGCCGGCGTGTTGCGGTGCTTGTCGAGCTGCTGCCGGATCGTCGTGGCGCCGCGGATGTCGGGCTCGATGGCCGGGATGTCGGGCGGCGGCGGCGCTGGCGGCTGGCCGAGGATCCGGTCCAGCACCCACTTGCCGCGCAGCACCGGCGAGGTCCGCGTGCCGTCGGCCGTGACCTTCAGGATGCTGGCCTGCGTCAGAACGCCGCCGCGGTGGCTGTCCGGCGGCAGCTTGACCTTGCGCAGCTCGCCGCCGAAGACGTCCGCGATCCCGTAATGCTGGGCGAGCCGCTGGTTCAGGAAGGTCCAGTCCGAGTGGACGAACTCGGTCAGGCTGCGGTCGGCGCGCAGGATTTCCTCGAAGAACAGCTCCGTCTCGCGCGGCATCGACCAGAACAGGAAGTCGTCGAACTCGCCGTAGATCTGCGGGTCCGGCGAGGTGGCGTTGATGCTGCGCAGGTCGAGCCATTGGCCGGCGAAGTTGGCGGTGAAGCGGTGCGCCTTGCGGATCGTTGAGCAGCCGCTCGACCTGGGCACGCAGGACCGCCGGGCTTGGTCAGCTCGCCCTTGGCCGCCAGCCGCAGCAGCTCGCCGTCCGGCATGCGACGACCAGAGGAAATACGACAGCCGCGAGGCGACGGCGTAATCGTCCAGGGCCGGTGCGGCTGTCCCTCGCTCCAGATCGGTCGAGCGGCTCGGTGAGGAACAGGAAGTGCGGCGAGCAGAGGGCGGCCTTGTAGCCCAGGAGCATCGCCTCGGTGAACGACATCTTCTTGTCGAGCGCCGTCGTGCACCATCTTGACGTAGTACTGCTGCAGCTCCTCGCCGACGGGCCGGCGGAAGGCGATCGGGCAGGAAGGCGCGCATCAGCCGTTCGGCGTCCTCGCGCGGCTTGGCGGGAGCCGGGACGAGCGGATCGTAGATCCACCAGTCGTCCGGCCGTTTGGCGGGTTGCGGCGGCACGGGCCGGCCCTCGGCTTCCGCGCGGGCGACCGAGTGCGGCTTCAGCGGCACGCCGGCGAAGAGCCGTTCGATAGCCGGCCGGCGGCCAGGGGTCGAGCGGCCCTTCGATCTCGACCCATTCCACGGCCAGGCCCGGCCCCGTGTATCTGTCGAGCGGCTTCTCCTTGCCGAGCTGGTCCAGAGTCCGCATAGCTCGGCAGCGACCAGCCGGCGAAGACGATCACCTGCCGCGGCTTCAGGTCGAACTCGCCTTCGATGACGTCGGCCTTGCCGGCCGGCACGTCGCGGACGGCGCGGACGTCGTTGTCCTCCCGGCCGTACATGTCGCGGCAGACGCACATCATCGGCAGCGGCTTGCCGTCCGGTCCCCACGGCGTAGACCGAGGCCCGCACGCGGTAGCGGCCGGCCTGCGGCGCCGGGGCGTCGCACACGGGATGTGGTCCAGGGGCGGACGTACAGCACGAGCGTATCGCCGTCCAGCCGCGCCGACTTGCCGAGCAGGTCCTGGAAGAGTGGTCATCTTCTCGGTGATCTTGCCGCCCCGTGCGGCGTTCCTTGATCGCGGCCGGCGGCCGATTCGGGATGACCGCGCGGAGCGCCTTCTCGGCCGCGTCCTGATAGCGCAGCAGGTGCGCGGGCGACACGTCCAGGACCGCGCTGACGTTGTCGAACCCGGCCGCGATGTTATCGTCCGGCAGCAGGTCTTTCACTTCGACCGGAGGTGCCGAGCAGGTCGCGGAGCGTGGTTTCGTATTCGGTGCGGTTCAGCCGGCGGAGCACGACGCGCCCTTCCCGCCGCTGCCGGGCGAGCGAGGCCTCGTGCAGCTGCCGCTGCAAGCCGGCGAGCACCGCGTGCGTTTCCTTGTCCGGCGGACGCGGCTCGTCCTTCGGCGGCATCTCGCCGCGCGACAGCTTGTCGAGGACCTTGACCCAGGTCGCCGCGGCGTCCTTGTCGCCGAACGCCGCCGGCAGGGTGTCCAGGCGCAGGCGACGCTTCTGCACGTCGGGACCGTGACAGCTCACGCAATGCTTGTCGGCAAAACGCCGGAACTGTGCCTCGAAGCCGTCCTGTTCCTGTGCCTGGACCTTCTCGACCGCGGCCGGCATAAGTGCCAGCGCTGCAACCAGACATCGGAGCGTGCGAACGGTCATCGATCGTGTCTCCCGGCTCGGATCAAAAAATGGCAAAACCTATCCTAATCGAAACGGGTGTGGTCGCTTCAGCATCGCGAATTATGCGGCAAGACAAGAGGAAGCAGCCGCGGTCGCCTGAGGACTCTCCTTTTCGACCGGTCGGCGAGCGGCCCCCCGCGGTTCGGGCCAGTCACGCGCAGCCAACTCTGTTGCGAACGCGGCCTCCCAAATCCCGCTCAGATAGAGCACACGCAAATCCAGAATCACCTGGCCGGACTCGCGCTGCCAACGCATCCCCGAGCGTTTGAAGCGTTGCGTGAACACCGTTTTGCAGGCCGCTTCCGTGACACCGCTGCCGATCGGTAGGCCACGCCGCCTATAGCCCTGATAATCCATCAAGCGGCGATGACGACGCACATAGCGATACGCTTTCCAGAACTCTGCCTGCTGCCCCTTGGTGGCGTGGCGGCGACCCAAGTGCTGCGTCGCGGAGCGCAGCACCTGGGCCGCTCCCTGGGGTCGATCCCGCAGCCAGCGCCGCATCTTCGCGAACCACTGCGTTCCGGCTGCCGTCTCGGCGCCGAACAAGGCGTCGGCCATCTTGCAGAGGTAGGTGCATACGTGATAGAAATCGAGCACCCATTCCCAGGTCAACGGCGTGCCAGCACGCGGATGCTTCATCTTGTTCAGCACGCGCCGATAGTAATCATCCGGCGCCGAGCCTTTGTCCGTGATATAGGCCAGACGCGGCACGGGCCGCTGCCAAGCCAGCAGCGTCGCCGTCACCAAGGCCGTCAAGGCCCGGGTGAGCGTCGCTTGCTTTTCCTCCGGCATTTGGCCCAAGTAAATCGTGCCCAGCCGCCGACGCCCCCGATCATACACGCTTACCGTGGCCGTGCTGGCTTCCTTGTAGCCGCCCTGACGCATGGGCACCATGATGCCGTCACGTCCCACCGCCAACACCGGACGATTCCGGCCACGCGACTGCTCCGCCTGCGTCAGCCACGCCAGCAGCCGCGTCTTTTGCAAGTCGGCCACAAACGGCAACAGCGCCTGGCGAAAGCCTGCCAAGGCCGCCCGCAGCCGATCATTCGACCAGACCAGACCGTGCTCGCGCCGCAGCCAGGCCCGCGTTTCGGTTTGCGTTTGCTCCACCGACAGCCGTGCCACGCGTTCCAACAGCGCCGGCGTGGCCGTTCCCGCACCGATACCCAAACGCAAGAGCAGCGGGTGCAAGCCCGGTTCGCCGTCCTCTTCATTCAAGTAGTAAAACGACCGCACGGTGATCGTGCCGAAACGCGTGGCGATACGTGCTGGCGTCTTCTTGTTGAGGCGATAGGTCTCCTTGTGATAACGCATCTTGCTCGGCACCACCTGCTTATCGTCGGCTTCCAAGCGGTTGGCTTCGCGTTCGATAAGTTGGCGACAGGCCTCCGCCGCGGCGGCGTGGAGCGCGTTCTCCAGTTCCAGGAAGCGCTGCGGCGTGACAGGTTCGCTCCGGAAACGCTCGACAATGTCGTCCACGCCTTTCTGAAAGACGTCGACCGGTTCGCTGGGCGTCGCGACCGCGGGGATTGCCTCTGTCCGCAGGCCGCTCTGGCGAGTAATCTTGACGACCATGGGGATTCCTTTCCCTGGGAGTGGGTGATGCTTCTCCCATTGTGCGGAAAGGATCCTCATTTTTCATGGACCAGTTCTGCCGCTCTCCGGTTTCCTGAACGACGATTTCTTCGAGAATGTCTGATGCTGTGGCGACTGCACCCATCGAAACAGCGACGGAGTGATGGGGAAAATGCAACAATCTTTGCCGTCGTCCGACATTCATTACTTTTCGCTTGGCGGCGAGGCCGGGTTGCGGTACACTTTCCTGGTCACCCCGTTTCCCCGGTCGGCCGCGCCTGCGGTTGGCTGGCGGCTTCAGTCCCACCTGTTTGCGGAGGTCGTTCATGCGTCGTCTCTTCACCGCCGCTCTCGCCGTCGCTTTCCTCACCGGCACCGTCCGGTCCGAGGAAAATCCGAAGATGGCCCCCAAAATCGTGCTGCAATCGCCCGACGGTAAACACACCGTCGATCTGGAGAAACTGTACAACGAGGGACCGGTCCTCGTCCGGCTCACCTGCGCCTGCACCGGCTGCGATCTCGAGTTGACGTATTTCAAGCAGACTCCAGGTCGCGTACAACGCCAAGGGGCTGAAGACCGTCGCCGTCTTCCGCGAGAAGCCGGAATTCATCGATCAGTACGCCGTCAAGAAGGACATCAAGTTCCTGTGGCTGACCGATCCGAAGGGCGAATACTGGAAGACGTTCGACAGCAAGGCCATGCCGACGAACATCCTGATCGACAAGGGCGGCAAGATCATCGCGGTCGTGCCGGGCTGCACGCCGAACGGCAAGAACGCCCAGGCGCTGTCGGCCCAGGTCGCCAAGCTGCTTGGCGTCGAGGAAGCGAAGCTGGTCGGCGAGCCGAAGGTGGAACCGAAGAAGTGACCATTTGCTCGCCGCTTGCGGCGTAGCGCTTAGCCGTGCTAAGCCGCAAGCGGTAGAAACACCGAGGGCCGCCGCGAGTTCATCGACTCGCGGCGGCCCTCGGTGTTTCATCGGACTGGCAACTCGATCATCGGGGCGGTCCCGGCGGCGGCACGACTGGGGCTGTGTTCGTCGGTGGCGGGGCCGGCACCGGAACAGTCACCGGCGGGGCGACCAACGGCGGTGGTGCGGGGGCGAGGGGATTCGCCGGAATACCCAACCCCCCATCATATGTCAGACGCTGGTTCGGCACCGGCGGCGGCGGGACGAGGTCGGGATCGGTCTTGAGATCGGCGGCGGCGGCCTTCGAGCAGATGAACATCACGTTGCCGACGCGCACCGGTTTGAGGCCGACCATCTCCGACATCAGCCGCACCGCCGTCTCCAGCGGTACATCTTCCAGTTGCAGCGTCACGGCGCCCTTCGCTTCCTTGATGGAGCGGGCGTCGATGATGAGGTTGGTCCCGGTTTCGCGGGCCAGCTGACGGATGGCCGTCGCAAATTCGGCGCTCTCGTAGTCGATGTTCACGCGCTGGCGCATCTGCCGATACATCGCCATCTCGTCGGTCGTCACCACTACGTTCTCGCCGACGATCGCGTAACCGAGGTTGAACTGACCGAGGACGGAGCGCAGGGCGGACTTCGCCTTCACGTCCTTGCCCTTGAAGTGAATCTGCATCTGCGTCGGCTCGAAGCCCATCTGCTGGATGGTGAACGTGTCGAGGACCAGCGGCACGCCGATCGCCTCCGATATTTGCTGGATGGCCGCGGTCAACGGCTGCCCGGTGAGTTCCAGGGTGACGGGTTTGTCGAGCGCCTGACGGATCTTCTCCGCGGGCGTCGCCGTCTTGTCCTTCTTCGGCTCGGCCGACACCGGTGCGGCGGGAAGTGCGGCGGCGCTCAGCGTCCAGGCCAGCGCCACAGCGGCGGTCAGAATGCGCATGCGTTTGTCTCCTTAATGAATTGTCGCGTGCGGTTGAAACCGCGGCGGCAGCACGGGTGGTTGTCACGCGATAGGCAGTATTGCGCTTCATCGCCACAAGCGGTTTTGCGCTTCAGCCGCACTGGGTTCCCAAGTTGCGCGGTGCTGCTGGAGCAACCGCCTATGCTGTCGGAAATTATATCCACTGTCCTTCGTCGGGGTCCAGAGAGACAGAATACTGACTGTCGCATGAAAGCTACCCTTGCCGGCCCTACAGGCTCAGCTGATTACCGACTTGCAAACATCCTGCTTGGCTTCCCGCGCCCGTGGCATTAGAATCCGTCGATGCGCCCAAGTGCCGAAAAGGACCCTCTCATGCTCCTGGCCGTCTATCAGCAAAGTCTCGACCCGTTGCATGGCAAGGTTTTCTGGTCGGCGTTCTGGTCCACGCTTTTTGCTGCGTTGCCGGTCCTGGTGCTCTTCTGGCTGCTCGTGCCGCGGCGCTGGCTCGCTCCCAAGGCCGGAGCCGCGGCGGCAGTCACGGCGTTCGTCATCGCCATCGTCGTCTACGGGATGAACCCGCTCATGGCCGGCCTCAGCTTCGTGCATGGCGCCGCCTTCGGACTGCTCCCCGTCGGCTGGACGATCTTCAATGCCATGCTGCTCTACAACGTTACGGTGCAGACCGGTCAGTTCGACACGATCCGTCGCTCGGTGGCCAGCCTGTCGAGCGATCGGCGCATCCAGGCGATCCTGATCGCCTTTTCGTTCGGGGCGTTCCTCGAAGGCTCGGCCGGCGGCGGCACGCCCGTGGCCATCTGCGGCGCGATGATGGTCGGTCTCGGCTTCAAGCCGTTTCAGGCCGCCGTGCTGTGCCTCATCGCCAACACGTCGCCGGTGGCCTACGGCGGACTCGGCACACCGATCATCACGCTTAACGGTGCCACCGACATCGAGGCGAAGACGCTCAGCACCATGGCCGGCCATCAGCTGCCGTTCCTGTCGCTGGTGGTGCCGCTGTACATGGTCCGGTGCATGTGTACGTGGCGGCAGACGCTGCAAGTCTGGCCCGCCCTGCTCGTCGCCGGCGGCTCGTTCGCCGGCTTCCAGTTCCTCTTCGCCACGCTGCACGTCTATAGCAACCTGGAGTTGTGGCCGATGACCGACATCGGCGGCGGCATCTTCTCGCTCGTGGTGACCGCGAGCTTCCTCCGCTATTGGAAGCCCGCCACTCCATTCCACGTCGAGAAGGAAGCCGAGAGTCCGACGCCTCTCGCCGCATCGCCGGTAGGTGCCGCGAGCCGAGCGGCATCCTCTGCCCATGAAGCCGAGGCGGCGGCAGCGAGCGCCCTCCTCGGACCGGCGTCTAGTGCGGCCGACGCGCAGACGCCGTTGACCTTGCGCAGTGTCTCGATGGCGTGGTTTCCGTTCGCGTTGATGTCGGTGCTGCTGCTGCTGACCGGTCTTGTGCGGCAACGCGAGGGCGAGATCAAGCAGAAGGGTCCGGTGCTGCTCGGCTCGATCCAGACGAACTACATCCTGCCGATTCCGATGCTCGACCAGAAAGTGATGCGCGACGAGAAACTCCACGATCCGGCCCTGGGAAAGCAAAAGCCGGAAAAGGCCGATTTCAACTTCGCCTGGCTGACGGCCCCCGGCACCAGCGTCTTCGTCGCGGCGCTGCTGTCAATGGTCCTGCTGCGCATGAATCGCCAGCAGATCGACGCCGTCGTGAGGCGCACCGTCTTTCAGATGAAGATCCCGATCCCCACCATCGCCATCATGCTCGGCCTCAGCTCGATCACGAAATACGCCGGCATGGATGCGACGCTCGGTTACGCCTTCTCCAGCGCGGGCGTCCTGTATCCGTTCTTCGCCGCCTTGCTCGGCTGGCTCGGCGTCTTCCTGACCGGCACCGACGCCGGCAGCAACGCCCTGTTCGGCAGTCTGCAAAAGATTACAGCGAGTGAGATCTGGAACAACGGAGCGTTTGGGACGCATGGCCTTACGCTCGCTCAGGCACAGACATTGATCTGCACGGCCAACAGCACCGGCGGCGTGATGGGGAAGATGATCGACGCCCAGAGCATCGTCGTCGCCACCGCCGCGACGAACCAGCTGGGCCGCGAAGCCGACATCTTCAAGGCAGTGGTGTGGCACAGCATCTTTCTCGCCGTGGTCGTGGGATTGATGACGCTGTTGCAAGCGTATGTGGCGCCGTTTACGGGGATGGTGCCGAAGTGAATGCCGGGATAAGGCGGCGGATAATCATTTGGCGTCGGGATTATCGGCGTGAAGAATGGAAGCCGCCTTATCGTGGGAGGGAAGGAGTACAAGTCATGACGATTACCTCGCTGGCACATTCTCGGCGTTTTCAAGCGTTGCTCACTCGGTCCAGGAAGCGCATCGAGGCGGGGGAGGGGTTGTCGGAGGAGGATTTCTGGAAGGCGGTTCGGAAGCGGTCACAGCAGCGAAAGGCGGCAGTAAACCGTTCGACCAAACGAGGAAAATGATAAGCGGTGAACGCCAGACAACCTATTGACTCATCTCATTCATTGGCAAGGCATTTCAGACAGAATACAGGGTCGGGAATTACGTTATCGTTGGGACATTACTGAGCACTGCGCAGGCAGCGCAAGTGTCTCGTGCCCAAACTCTGTTTGGGCACGCACCTCTGGAAACTCTGTTTCGCGTCCTCGGTGCGGTGAAATGTGCCGCGTTGACGCGAAACAGAGTTTCGAGAACGCGCGTGCCCAAACAGAGTTTGGGCACGAGGGGGTTGCGCTATTTGCGCATTGATCAGTAGGTCATCCGGAGACGACATCCGCGCGGGCGATAGGAGGTCATGGCGGATTCATCTTCATTGTGGTGGCAGTGGCTCTTCGACCAGGATCCGATCGATCGGTTTTGTGTTTGCGAGTCCATTTTGCGGGATCGTTGCAGAAGGAATGGGACGTCCAAACAGGTATCCTTGAGCCCAGTGGCAGCCGAGACGTCGGCAGCAGTCGGCTTCCTCGGTGGTTTCGACCCCTTCGGCAAGCACACGGACGCCGAGTCGAGCAGAGCTGTCGGTCAGGGCGCCGACGATGTCTTGGCGTGCGGCCGATTGATCGATTCCCCGGATGAGGCTCATGTCGATTTTCAGGAAGTCCGGCGGCACTTCCGCCAACTCGGCAAGCCGCGACTGGCCGGCCCCGAAATCGTCGTAGGCCAGATCGATCCGCATCGCGTGGAGTCGATCGCGCAGCCGCCGCATCTTCGATACGTCCGACACGCAATCTTCGTGGACCTCCATCACGAGCCGATGCTCCTTGGGGACGGTTTGCATAGCCTGTTCGAGAGAGTTTACGAAATTCTTGTCTTCCATCTCGGTCGGATGGACGTTGAAAAAGAAACGCATCGCCCCAGAAATCTTCTTGGCTTCCCGGAACGCAATGATGCGGAAAAGACGGCTGAGCTGCGTCGCCAAGCCACACTTCTCGGCGAGATGGAACAACTGCGCCGGGTTAGGACTTAGCTGTTCATGCGTCCCGCGGCCAAGAGCCTCATGACCGACGGTCTCCTCCGTGGTCAGGTCGACGATCCGCTGAAACAGGACGCGGACGTGTTGCTGGATCAGGACTTCTTGCAAGGCCGCGCGACCATGAATGACACTCAGCTGCTCGCCCCGCTGAACAGGGGTGGTTGCGACACCGACATCGGTTGCGTCTGTAGGGGGAGCTTGCTCGGGCATTACGCTGAAGCGAAATTCCTTATGGGCGATGTGAATGATGTCGCCGTCGCGCAGCGGACTTTCGGTCACACGTGCGCCGTTGACATAAGTCCCGTTCGTGCTCCCAAGATCGCGGATGGTATACGCGTCGCCGCAGCATTCGATCGCGGCATGATACTTCGACACCTGGTTCGAATAGATCACGCATTCCGCCTGTTCGCTCCTGCCGATGCGGAAGGGAAACCGCTCGCACACGACCAGCTGAACGGGGCCATCGTGTTCGGGATAATGCTCGAGGTAGGGCAGAACCATTGAGCTGATGGTAGGGGTCTGGGAGTGCATGATGAAACTCCGAGCCGAACAGGTTGCGTGCCTCTACGGGGTCGCATCGGGAGAGAGCCGAAAGACTACCGCCCCAAATATAGACCACAAGTCGGCAGGAAGTTTCGTCTCAGCGCAGAAAACGTGTGAATATCCAAACATGGCCGTCTGCGCCGGTTCGACTATCGGAGGGTGAAACTGGCGACAACACGCACGATGGTGGCCGCGATCTGGACCTCACTTGTCGCGGTCCTGTTGGAATGCTGGGCCTGCTCCGGCGTTGGTCCGTCCCGTAGCTCAGCGGCCCTACTTTTCTCTTGCCACCAAATCCGCCAGCGCCTCGATCCTGTCCACCAGGCTCAGCCCGATCATCTGGCCGCCGCTGAACACTCCTTCGTCGTCCGGCTTCGGCTTGCCGATGAGAATGCTGTCCACGAACAGCATGACGAACTCTGGGTGCAGCACGTCGTAATGCCGACCGGCGTTCATGGTGATGCGGAAGGGGCGGAATGGCTCGGCCTTTGTCCAGATTTTGATGTCGCTCGTCGTCATCGGAATGCCTCCAGAAAACGACCCCGCCTGCCGGGTGATTATTATCGCCTCCTGCGGCCTCGCGGGCGAAGTCCGCCCAGCCGCAAGCGGCGAACGAACGCACGCCTTCTATCCCGCACACGTCGTCTCATGCTGCTGCTGACGGGCCGCGACGAGCGTCTTGCTCGGTTCCACGAGAGGCTTCGCGGTGAACGCCTGGAACAGCAGTAGACCGGCGCCGACGACCAGGCAGCAGTCGGCGATGTTGAAGACCGGCCAGTCGAAGAGGTAGTTCCAGTGCAGGAAATCGCGCACACCGTCGAAGACAAGCCGATCGTACAGGTTGCCGAGCGTGCCGGCCAGGATCAGTCCCAGGGCGGCGCACAAGGCGACGTCGCGGGCCGTCGCCTGTTGAGTGCTCCAGTACAGGATCGCTCCCGCGGCCAGCAGACTGATGATGGCGAAGCCGATGTTGGCCAGCGACTTGTGTTCGCGCAGGAAGCCGAACAGGGCGCCGTGGTTGACGTGCGGAATCCTTCGTCCGTCCGCCGTCTCCTCGAACTGGGCCACCAGGGCGAAGCTCTTGTGCTCCTCGCCCCTGGCTCCCTCGCCGAAGAGGAACCAGGTGTTCCCCGGCGCGTCGGCCAACCAGGAGAAGACGCCGTACTTGGTGGATTGGTCCGCCGCCAGCCCAACCAGCGCCAGCATCCAGAACAGAATGCGATAAGATCGTTCCGGCATAACTCGCCTCAACTAGAAGACGGCGCAGGCCCCCTCGGCCCTGGTCCGCCTGAAATCACCTTACTGCAATTTCCGTGCGCAGGCTATGCAATAACGGGCGTAGGGCAGCGCCTGCAACCGTGTTTTCGGGATGGCCGTCTGGCACTCCTCGCAACGGCCAAACGTCCCGCCCCGGACCCGGTCCAGAGCGGCGTCGATCTCGACCAGAACTTGCTCCTGGTTCTCCAGTAAGCCCAGTGTGAATTCCTGCTCGAAGGCATCGGTGCCGACGTCGGCCGGGTGCTGCGGGGCCGCCGATGCGCCGCCGTTGCCGTCCGTGCCGGCGGTACGAAACGCCTCACCGGCCAGATGCGAAACGTCGCCGGTCATTCGGGTGCGCAGGGTTCGCAGGATGAGTTTGTAATTCTCCAGATCGGCCTTGGTCATCGTCTCCTCAAGGGTTGAGGGCCTCTGTATCTGTCCGAGTAGCCGTGCCATCCACCTTAACCTGCGCCCGGAGGATCGTCAAGAATAGCGAAGACCTCCGCTCCCTCCCGTCTTGCCGATTCGCTCTGCACGTCATGCGCGGGGGTATAACCGCCGGCCCGCGCCGGGACAAGAGCAGAACCGCGTTGCAGCGGACACGCCGTCTTTAGCGAAACCGCCTGCCCATGCCACTTTGCCCGGGGCGCGCTCGCGTTAATCCGCCTTGACCTGAGAGGCGTTTGCGGGAAGTATTGCACGGATAGCAGTATTCCCGTCATGGATGAAGGCCCGCCCGCCATCTCGGCCTAGTGGGGCAGACATTCTTGTCTGCCTCTGGGTGGCAGACAAGAATGTCTGCCCCACTAGGGCTCGGCGTTGGTGCTGTTTGCCCGTCTGGGGCGGCGCGGGCCGGTGACGAATCTCGAAGCGCTCCTTGTTTGAGGGCCAGGCCGTGCGTACCTTCGTCGGCATCGGCTTGCTGTTGCTCGTGTCCCCGCTTACTGGCTGTAATTTGTTCCGCGATAAGCGGAACGACACCGCCAAGGGGAACGGTGCGCCCGGGTCAAGCCCCTTCACCGGGTCGCCTGGCTCCCCCCTCCCGGACCGGGCCGCGCCGAAGAAGCGGCCGCCTCGCAGGTTTCCTACAGCGGCGTTCTAGCCGGCTACGTCCGCGACAGTTTCAACCGGCCGATGAGCAACGCCTTCATCCAGGTGACCGACCTCAGCGATCCCACCGGTAAGACGACGCTCGACATGGCGGCCGACAACCAGGGCCAGTTCACCATCCCGCGCTTGACGCCGGGCCACACCTACAAGCTTATCGCCCGCGTCAAGGATGGAACCCGTCTCCTGGCCGGCGCCACCCAGGCGATCCCGCCGAACCCGCGAATCAACATCCGCGTCAGTGAAGAATTCGTCGACAAGGACACGCCGCCGATCCCCGCCCCGATCGGCGTACCCACCAGACCGCCGGAACCGGTGGAGAGAGAGAAAGAGACGAAACCATCGCCCGCGGCGGGGTTGGGGACGCCCAGGCCGACGACAGACGATCCTGCTCCCGTCAGTCCGGGAACGCCGACTGTTCCGCCGGTGGTGGTGCCGCGTAATCCGACGGACCGGACGAATGTCGCGGAGGAGGAACGCGGCGGTTTCAGACGTGGAAGACTGGACGCCCCGCCGGTTTCTGTCCCCGGCGTCCCCGAAACGGGCGACAAGATACCGCCGCCGCCGGTCATTCCGGCGCCGCGTGAAGAAGAGAAACCGCAGCCGAAGCCCGAAGGGAATCCGAAGCCAGTCTCGGACGCCGTACCCAATACGCCGACACCGGTCCCGTCATGTTTATTCGTCGCCAAAAGGCTGGAGAATTTCGCGCTGTTCGACCTGGAAGGGAAGCCGTGGGAATTCCGCAAGGACCACAAGGGTCGGCTCGTGTTGCTGCATTTCTGGTCCAGCACGTCGCCGGAGTGTCTCGCGGGCCTGAAGGATTTACGCGATGTGCAGGTGAAGTACGATGCGTTCGGCTTGCAGGTGGTCAGTATCGCCTATGAACAGGGGTCGTGGGAGGAACAGGTGCGCAACGTCCGCAGCGCCCGCAACCGTTATTCGCTGTTCAAATTCGTGACACTGCTGGGCGGCAGTACCGAGGGGGGATGTCCGGTGCGCAACAAATGCAACGTTGATCAGTTGCCGACACTGATCCTTCTCGGTGAAGACGGGTCGATTGTTTGGCGGAACAATGGTTCACCGAACGCCGACCGACTGGCGGATCTTCGCCTCGTCATCAGGAAAAGTCTGCGCATCAGCGAACCGTGATCTTGGCCACCGACGCTGTCGAATTGACACACCAGCGTTCTCCCCTCTCCCCTGTACTCAGGGGAGAGGGGTCGGGGGTGAGGGGCAAGCGGCAGAACACTGCTCAAGTGCCTTCCCCTCACCCCCAACCCCTCTCCCCTGAGTACAGGGGAGAGGGAGAAAACGTCCAGCATTGCTACGGTTTCTTCGGCACCGCCGGCATCGTGTTGAGGTCAAGGCCGAGTGAATGCAGCAGATGATCGAGCGGCGCCAGCTGCCGGTTCTCCTGCATCTTCTTCAGCAGATCGCCCATCTCCTCATCGTACAGCTGCCGCAGATAGGCGGGATTGGTGGCCTTCGCGGTCTGGTACTCGCGCAGCCGGCCCAGGAAACTGGCGGCTTCGGCTCGGGCCAGCTTGATAACGCGCTCCTCGTAGGCAGCGGTCTCCAGCTCCAGGCGATGCACGTTGGACTCTTCCTGGCGGCGATTGGTCTTGGCCGCTTGCTCGGCCGCGTTGAGGCGTGTCCCGATGGCCGTCTGGGCGCTAGTTACCTTGTCGAAGTCAGGTTTCACGTCGGCCGGCGGCGCCACGACGGCCACGCGCACGTCCAACACTACGACGCCAAGCCGATAAGGCTCCAAACGCTGCCGTGTGCCGTCGGTCAACGCGGACGGCAGTGCCGTCTTGGCGTTGAGCAGCACGTCATCGACCGTGCGCGCCGCCACCCACTGCGCCAGAGCCGTCTCGGCGGCGCGGGCGATCAGCCCTTCGACCCGATCGAGTTGCGCGACGTAATCCACGACCTCATCCGGCCGCACTTTGTAGTAGAGCGTCACCTGGACGTTGACGAGGTTGTGATCGCCGGTGAGAAGCTGGCCGGCCGGGATGACGGCGTCGACGGCGGCCTCTTCCTGGTAGCCGACGGTGACGCTCTGGATCTTGTCCACGGCGACGCGATCCACGCGGTCCATGCCCCACGGCAACCCGACCCACAGACCCGGCTCCGGGTTGTACGGCAACACGCGGCCAAACCGCCGCACCACCGCGCGCTCGCCGGGCCGCACCTGCACCACTCCGGTCAGGCCGTAGCCGATCAGCAGTAGCACCAGAATCAGCCAGCGGTATCGCATCGGCAGCGGGCCACCATCACGTCGTAACGACGGACACATGGGAAATGTTAGTCGGTTGCCTACAACCAGCACAGGAACGCCCACCAGAACAGGGCGTTGCCGACGATGATGCCTGTCGTTAGCCAGGCGCGCGCCAGACGTCGCCGGCGCTCCGACTCCTCGCGCAGGGCCAGGACGCATTCTGCCGGCGGCGCCGGCAGCGCTTCCTCCGGTACGCTGGCACTCAGGGCGGCAAAGTCGTCGCGGGGGTCCGCCTCGCCCTCGGAGGTCGGCGGCGTCTCGCCATTCAGCGGTGTGAGGCCGGCCTCGATGCTCAATGGCACCGCGGACGGAGGCGCCCACGGGATCGGGCCGCTCACCGCCCACGGTTGCAGCGCTGCCGCCAATTCCGCCGCGGTCTGAAAACGATCGTCCGGCCGTTTTGCCAGCAAGCGATCCAGGATCTGCTCGACTTCCACGGACACGTCGGGCCGGAGATCGGTTAGCCGCGGCGGTTGCTCGGTGCCTTGACGGATGATCTTTTCCAGTGGGCTGCCGCCGGCAAACGGGGGACGGCCGGTCAGCAGGAAAAAAAATGTGCAGCCGAGGCTGTAAAGGTCGGCCCGGCTATCGAGCTTGTGCAGGCTGCGGGCCTGTTCCGGCGAGAGGAAATCCGGCGTCCCCATCACCGTGTTTTCCTTGACGAGGATGGTGCGGACCGCTTTGCCCTCGACGGAGTCGTGCAGCCGGGCCAGGCCGAAGTCGCTCACCTTCACGAGGCCGGGAACGTCTCCTCCCTGTCCGGGGCGGTGGACGAGCAGGTTCGCGGGTTTGACGTCGCGGTGAACGATCCCGGCCGAGTGGGCCGCCTGGAGACCGTTGGCCGCCTGGAGGATGTAGTCGCAGGCCAGGCCGGTTGGCAGCGGTCCCTGCTGCTTTACGAGTTGTTCGAGGTTCGGTCCGTCCACGAATTCGAGGACGAGGTAGTAGCGGCCGTTTACCTCGTTGGCGTCGAGGGCGGTGACGATGTTCGGGTGATTGAGATGAGCGGCCGCCATCATCTCTCGGGCGAAGAGTTCCTGGGCCTGCGACGTGCGGACGAGATTCGGGGCGAGGATCTTGAGGGCCACGATCCGGCCCATCTGGACGTGCTGGGCCTTGAAGACATGGCCCATGCCGCCGCGGCCGAGTTGATCGAGGATGCGGTAGTGACCGAGCAGGAAGCCGGTCGTACGGCCGGCGAGCAACCGTTCCGCCTGGAAGCGCGTCAACACGCCGAGTTCCACCAGCGCCCGAGCCACCACGCGCCCGCGATTCGTCTCCGGCAACCGATCGCTGACCTGTGCCAGGTCGGCCTCGCTGAGCAGTCCGCTGCGGCGAACGTTGCCCAGGAAGGTCTGTCGGTCGATGGAAGGGGGAATCGTCATGTCGCTCTTCCGTTCGGAGAGCCGCCCACAAATGGGAGCATCGTCTACAAGCCCCGACCGTCAGGGAGCGCCTGCGGATGTTTCCGGCAACGCTCCCTAACGGTGACGGCTCGTAAACCGCTTGTACCCCCAGTCGCGGACGGCAATTCTTCCCCTCAAGGTAATAGACGCGAGTAGACGCCGTTTGGTTTCCGCAAGTTACACAGGTGTTGCGCGGCAGCACAGATCGAAGGAAGGAATGTAGGTTTACGGGGTCAAGATACAGAAACCATTATCAGCATGAGAGCGCGGTGCGTCAAGGAGCGGAGAGTGGTGACTCTCATACAATAACTTCGTCTCACCTCAAACCCGGAGCTGGCCATGAGCGATCCCGTCTTCACCAACCACCTCGCGCGCGAAACCAGCCCCTACCTCCGGCAGCACGCCCACAACCCCGTGGACTGGTATCCCTGGGGCCCGGAAGCGCTCGACCTGGCCCGGCGCTCGATCGGCCGATCTTTCTCAGCATCGGCTACTCGGCGTGCCACTGGTGCCACGTCATGGAGCACGAGAGCTTCGAGAACCCCGAGATCGCCAAGATCCTCAACGACCACTTCGTCAGCATCAAGGTCGACCGCGAGGAACGGCCGGACCTCGATCAGATCTACATGACCGCCGTGCAGCTGCTGACCGGGCAGGGCGGCTGGCCGATGTCGGTGTTTCTGACGCCGGACCTGCAGCCCTTCTCCGGCGGCACCTACTTTCCGCCCGACGACCGCTACGGCCGGCCCGGCTTCAAGCGCGTCCTGCTCACGATCGTCGAGTGGTGGCAGACGCGCCGCGCCGAGACTCGACCAGCGCCGCCGAACAGCTCACCGAGGCCATCCGCGACGCCGGCCGTCTGCGTCCGGCGGAAGGCGGCCTCGATCGACACGCTGCTGTCGCAGGCGTCGGCGACGCTTGAGCGCGCCTTCGACCCGACGTACGGCGGCTTCGGCTCGGCCCCGAAGTTTCCGCATCCGATGGACCTGCGTCTGCTGCTGCGCATCTGGCAGCGCTTCGGCGACGACAACGCCTTGCACATGGTCCGGCACACGCTCGACCGCATGGCGATGGGCGGCATCTACGACCACCTCGGCGGCGGCTTCCCCCGCTACAGCACCGACGCCCGCTGGCTGGTGCCGCACTTCGAGAAGATGCTCTACGACAACGCCCTGCTGGTGCCGGGCTACCTGGAAGCGTTTCAGGTCGACCGGCGACCGTTCTATCGCGAGGTCGTCGAGGAGACGCTGGCCTGGGTGACGCGGGAGATGACCAGCCCGCGAGGGGCCGTTCTACAGCACGCAGGACGCCGACAGCGAAGGCGACGAGGGCAAGTTCTACGTCTGGACGGCGGCGGAGATCGAGAGCGTGCTGGGTGCGAGGACGCGACGCTCTTCAACTCCGTTTACGGCGTCGAACCCGGCGGCAACTGGCACGACCCACACGGCCACGCTCCGCCCAGCGCGAACATTCTGCATCGGATCAAGACGTTCGACCAGTGCGCCGAGCTGCACCGCCTGCCGCGAGCCGGAGTTGCGGCGCGGCTCGCGCGCTGCCGGAGCAAGCTCTTCGACGTCCGCAGTCGGCGCGTCCGCCCGGGTCTCGACGACAAGGCGCTGACGTCGTGGAACGGCCTGATGATCGGCGCCTTCGCCCTGGCCGCACAGGTGCTGGACAATCCCGCCTACGCCGAGACTGCCGGTCGCGCCGCCGACTTCATCCTGACCCGGATGCGGACGCCAGACGGCCGGCTGCTGCGCACCTACAGCAGCGGCGCCGAGCCGAAGCTGAACGCCTACCTGGAGGACTACGCCTTCCTATGGACGGCCTGGTCACGCTGTACGAGGCGACCTTCGAGGCTGCGCTGGATCACGGCGGCGCTGGACCTGGCCCGCGTGATGATCGACCAGTTCTGGGACGACGCCGAGGGCGGCTTCTTCTACACCGGCCGCGATCACGAAGCGCTGATCGCCCGCAACAAGGATGCCGCACGACAACGCGATCCCCTCCGGCAACGCGATGGCGGTGACGGCGCTGCTGCGGCTGGCGAAACTGACGGGCCGCAACGATCTCCGCGACAAGGCCGAGCAGACGCTGCTGCTCTATCAGGGATTGATGGCGGCGCGCCCGATGGCGGCGGGGCAGATGCTGATGGCGCTGGATTTCCACCTGGGGCCGATGCAGGAGATCGCGATCGTCGGTGAGCTGGGAGCGGACGACACCCGGCAAGTAGTGCGAGCATGCTGCGGCGCAGTTTCAGCCGAATCGAATCGTGGCGCTGAAGTCAGCGGTAGACACGGCTGCGGAGAAGGTGGTGCCGCTGCTGGCGGGTAAGACGTGGCAGGGGCGGTGACGACGTACGTGTGCGAAAACTTTGCGTGTCAGGCGCCGGTGGCGGGAGTGGCGGCGGCGGAGAAGGCGCTGTCCGATCCGGAAGCGCATGCGACGGGTTGAGGGCGCGCAAGCAATCACGTCGCTTTTCGCCGCTTGCCGTTACGGCGGCTTCTCTGCCGCAGCCATTGCCTTTTTGATCGCCCGACACCGGCGATCCATGGCTGCGAATTCAACAGGATCGGTCACGGGGATCAGACGAAACTCCTGAAGGGTCGGCCCGACCATTTTCTTCTGCGGTTTCTTTTTCATGGTTCCACACCCTCGTCCGTCACGAGAAAAGCTAATTCCGCTTTGAGAACATCGCTCGCGTCTTCTTGATTGAACCATACCTCTACAGTGTAGCGGCCCGCATGGGGAAATGTACATCTCAGCCTGGTCCGCGCCGCCACGGTATCGTCGCCACCGTCGAAGCTAGGATGCGGATCCAGGTGTGCGAAGAAGATTGCCTTCTCGGTCTCCTCGTCGATCACGCGGACATAGCCGGGATAGACGCCGGGACGGGGGCTTGACAGTATTGCAAACAGCCACAGCCGGAAAGCCGAAAACGGAAAGGCCGGCGCCACCATCCGCTGCCGGACTCCCTGCAGGTGGTACACGCCAGCTTCCTTCATGCTTTCCCGTACACGGTTGCAAACGGTCGCAAGCCGCACACGCGGGGTCAGCGCTGCCCGCAGCCATGACAACTCTGGCTCCCTGTGGCACGAGCGCCACTTACCTTAACGACAATGCTCAAGTGCGGCCTCACCGTCACAATCTGAAAAACCAGGATCCGCGCCGGTCGTCACCAAACTTGGTCGGCGCTACCTCCTACTCCGCCGACCGGGACGCATACTTCGCGTCCAACTCGACCGCCCGTCGCTCGTCCGCCTCGGTTTCGACCCGATCCGACCCGAACAACCCCGGCGGTTGAACCTTACCTCCGACGATCATACCCACTTCTGCGTCGCCCATATTCAGCGTCCACCCGACTCCGTGCTCCGTCGACCAACGGGCCAATTGGTGCAGTATGAACGCAGCATCCCGGAACGCCATGAAATGCTCGTCATCCGAGTCCACCTCAATGAACTGCCCGTCACCATGCGAGTAGCCGCCGAGAAAGAACTTGGTGTCCCCGAAGAGTACATGGTCACCGCTGTTTTCCTTATCACGACCAAGACCAAAGAAGATCATGCTCTCGCACCACCACCGCCTGTCGTGGTTAATCCGCTTCGCGTCGTCGAGAATTACGGTTCTCACCGCAGCCGAAGCAGGAGAGGTGGTCATGTAGAACAGCGAGATACCCACCGCACGCCTCCCTCGCCGAACTTACTGTTGTACCGGCCCCGTCGCCAGGTGTCAAAGAAATGCCGCTTCCAGCGCGATGGACGGAAACAATCGCAGCCGGGACCGCGCCTACGCGCGACACCGGCTGCGTTGATTAAGTTGTCCGAAAACTTGGCCTTACGCCAAAATCTTGTCGATCACCTTGCCTTCGCGGAACAGCTGGATCGGCCGGCCGGTCGATGGTCTGCAGTTCGGTGTTCGGGTCGATGCCGAGGTTCTGGAAGATCGTCGAGGAGACGTCGTCCGGCGTGCAGGCTTCGGTCGCGGGAGCCATGCCCTGGGCGTCGGTCGTGCCGTGAGCGTAGCCCTTCTTGAAGCCGCCGCCGGCCAGGACCACCGCCATCGACCGCGCCCAGTGATCGCGGCCGCTGTTCTTGTTGATCTTCGGCGTGCGGCCGAACTCGCCGGCGCAGTAGACGATCGTCGCTGTCGAGCAGCCCGCGCTCGCTCAGGTCGCCGATCAGGGCCGACAGGACCGTGTCGAGCTGCGGCAGGAGCTTGGTCTTGTGGCGCATTGAAGGTCTGGCCGTGCGTGTCCCAGCCGCCGAGGCTGATCGTCACGAAGCGGACGCCGGCCTCGACCAGCCGACGAGCCGCCAGACGCGCCCTGGCCGAAGCCGCCGGCGCCGTAGCGATCGCGCGTTTCCTGCTTCTCCAGACTCAGGTCGAACGCCTTCTTCGTCTTGTCGGAGCGGAGGATTTCCAGGGCCTGCTTGTGGAAGGCGTCGAGGCCGTCGACGAGGTCGGCGTTCTTGTCGGCATTCTTGAAGGACTTCTCGAAGGTTTCGAGCAGCTTGTCGCGGTTCTCCAGTTCTTCCAGCGTGAAGCCGTTGGGCAGCTGGATGCCGCGGACGCGGAGGGTGCCGCCGCCGCCGCCCTTTTTGCCGTCGCCGGCCGAACCTTCGACGATGAACGGGTTGTAGGCGGTGCCGAGGTAGCCGGCCTGGCCGGCCGCGCCGCCGCGGATGTCGCTGAAAGTGACATAGGGCGGGACGCCGCGTTCGACCGGGATCAGCTTGGTGACGAGCGAGCCGATGGACGGATACTGGATGGCCGGGGTCGGCTTGTTGCCGGTCGTCATGAAGACGGTGGCCGGGCCGTGCGACGGGATGGTGTGGGCCAGCGAGCGGACGATGGTGGCCTTGTCCATCACCTTGGCCATCTTCGGCAGGTGCTCGCTGATCTCGACGCCGGCCGCCGTGGTGGGGATCGGCTTGAACTCGCCGCGGATGCCTTCGGGGGCGTTCGGTTTCAGGTCCCACATGTCGATGGTGGCCGGGCCGCCGCCCAGCCACACCAGGATGACGGCGTTGGCCTTGCGCTTGAGCGGTTTCGGTCTTCGCGGCCTGCGCCTCGAGCCGGAGCAGTTCCGGCAGGCTGAGGCCGAGCAGGCCGGCGGCGCCGAACTTCAGGACGTCGCGCCGATAGAAGCCTTCGCAATCCGACTGTTCGCTGAGCCATGGTGATCCGGTCCTTTCGATGCAGGTTGACCCCGGCGGATGGCCGGGGGCGTTGCCCTGATGCCCCCCTTGAGCGGCCGCCCATCAGGGCAGCGTTGACGGTCGCCCGTGTATGTTTCTGAGCAGCCGCGCAGCAAGTGCCAACTTCTGCACTTGCTGGCGCGGCGTGCTCAACGCTCAGTGATTCGAGATAAACTCCGCCGTGTTAATCAGCACCCAGAGCAAGTCCGTAACGCCGGTCTGCTGGTCCTTGCTCTTCGCCAGGTACTGCTTGAACCCCGCTCGCTCTTCCGCCGTCGGCAAACGGGTGAGCGTTCCCAGGACGAGGTCGTCCAGGATTTCGTCGTCCGTCATCTTGCTGTCCAGGAGCGGTTTGAGGCGCTTCTGCTGGGCGTCGCGAATTCGGTTGACGATGGTCGGATCGGCCATCAGGAACAGTTTCTGTGGCAGGCCCGGTTCCATCGTCCGTTCGCAGTCGCAGGCCATAGTACGCGGCGGCCGGCCGAAGATGCGGAACACGTAACCGACGGTTTGATTCTGCAACCGGCTGGCTCCGACTTCGATCGCCCGGCAGCCGGGAGGCGCCTCGGGGCCGAAGGTTTCGGTCGCACCCAGCGAAGCGTTCAGCACGTCCACCACGACCTCGGCCATCATCGGCCGAATGTAGGCGTGGGCGTGATTGATCTTGTCGAACCTGTTCGTGGCGTTGGTCGTCGAGGTCAGCTGGTAGGTCCGCGTCAGGAGGATGGTCCGCTCCATGTACGCGGATGTCGTAGTTGTGGTCGATGAAGTCCTTCGCCAGAGCGTCGAGCAGCTTGTCGTTCGACCGGCGGATTGGCGAGGGAGAAATCATCGACCGGATCGACGATGCCGCGGCCTAAGTAGTGGCCCCAGATGCGATTGACGAAGCTGCGGGCGAAGAACGGATTGTCCGGCGAGCGCATCCAGTTGAACAGCTCGATGCGCGGATCATTGCCTGCTTGACCTCTGGACCGCCGAGGGCTTTCGGTGCCAGCGGCGCATTCGTTTCGGGATGCGGCAGCGCACCCTGGCCCCTCCCCTTGCCGCCTCCGGTCGATCCGAAGAAGACCTCACGCACTTGCACGTTCTGGTTGCCGTTCTTGCCCGTCTTGTCCCCGTTGCGCTTCGCCACCTCGGCCTGGAATGCCTTCGTCCGCATCTGGTTGCACGCCGAACGTGATCCCGGCGAAGATGTTCCCGTAGGAGCGGTAATCGACCTGGGTCCAACGATCGAATGGATGCTTGTGGCACTCGGCACATTCGAGCCGAACGCCCAGGAACGCGGCGGCGGTCTTCTGTCCCCACAGGTCCGGCGGCTATCGGCTGTTGACGGCGCCAGAACAGGTCGAGTGACTTTTTCTCGGCGTAGGGGGTGTTGAAACCCTTGCCCATCGCCTCGTAGACAGCCCGGTTCTCGGTTGAGGTAATCGTCGACCGACTTGCCGTCGCGGCTGGTCGCCGTCAGGACGTTGCGGACGATCTCGTCATACGGCATGTTCTCGGCGACGCGCTTGCGGAACCAGTCGTGCCAGGCCTGGCTCAGGCGTGGACGGGTCTGCTGCTGGTTCCCGGGAATGAAATTGGTTTCCAGGGCATCCGTGTTGTTGCCCGTGATGTCGCTGAACTTGGTCGCCCACAGGGCCGCGTGCATCGGATGGGCCAGCAGCTCGTCGATCTTCCGCGTGCGCTTGTCGGGCGCTGTGTCGGCCAGGAATTCGCGCACTTCCTTGGGCGTCGGCAGCGTACCGATCGTGTCGATGGTGACGCGACGGAGGAACTCGTTGTCGCTGGACAGATCGGAAGGCACCATGTTCAGGCGGCGCAGCTTGCCGAAGACCTCGGCGTCGATGTAGTTGACCGTCGGGCACATCCGGATACTTGAAGCCGGGCGCCACTTCGGTCGGGACCATGATGCGGACGGGGCGGACCGTGCCGCGGTAGGAGACGATGACGGCCGTGTCGCCCGGCAGCTTCGACTGGACCTGTCCGAGCGCATTCACCTCGGCCACGGAGTCGTCGAGGATGCGGAAGTCGCACAGCGAAGTGATGATCTCTTTCGACCCGTCGGCGAAGGCGGCTTCAACCGTCAGCTTGCCGCTCTGACCGGGCTTGGCGAAAGCGTATTCCGGCGGGTTGATGTTGACCGCGACGATGTCGCCGCTGCCCTTGTTCCATTGGGCGCCCTGAAGGACCCATTCATGGAAAAGTCGATACGCCCAGGACTCCTTGCCGAACCGCGTCAACCCTTCGTGCTTGACCTGGCCGGTCGCCTTCAGCAGGAACAGGCTGGCATCGGGCGAGGACCGGTCGATGCGGCGCCCCTGCACTTCGCGGGTCAGGGCGAAGTAGTCCTTCTCGGGGTCGTAGCCGAAGAGCGACAACCGTAGACCGCCCTTGCCCTGGAATGAGCCGTGACAGGAACCGCCGTTGCAGCCGGCTTTACCGAGCAGGCCCATGATGTGCCGCTCGAAATCGACTTTCTGAACCACGCGGCCGTCAGGCAGCGTGACGTCGGCGGCATGAGCGGGAGCCGACAGGAAGAGAACGGCACCGATGGCGAGAAAGAGGCCGTGGCGTGGGGTGCTAGCTGGGTACATTCTGCGATCCTCCGGTGAGTCGAGGATCCCTCGCGTGGGACGTCGGAAGGATGGAGGCAGGTCGTTCAGGCAGGGGCGCTGGCGGGAGGGACGGTGTAACGTCCCACCAATGGAACCGGTTTATGTTGTGAAAGTATCGCACTCGTTTCAGGAAAGCAAGAAGTATTTTTCGATCGCACAGGAATTCGGTGTCCGGTTGTCAGTCCTCCTGCTTGCACTCGCCCCCTGTTTCAGTAATAGGACGGTGGAAGAGCGATTTAGGCACATTCGCGCCGACGTTCAGAATCGGCGAGCCGAGCTGCGTAAGCAGCCGGGTTGCGGCGAGCCGCCATGTACCCGGCCCCTTACGGGGCTCGGCTCGCCGGACGGAACTTGTTGAGGAGACCCGATGCCCGCCGTTCTGCCGCCCGGACCGAAAGGCCGCTTTCTGACCGGCCATCTCGCGGAGTTGCGCCGCGATTCGCTCGGCTTCTATACTCGCTGCGCCGCGAATTCGGCGATTTCGTCACCGTGCGCTTCGGCTGGAAGCGCGTCTTCCTCATCAACCATCCCGACCTGATCGAGCGCGTGCTGGTGACCGACACACGCAATTTCACCAAGCATTTCGGCCTGAAGATGAATCGGATGCTGCTCGGCAACGGCATCCTCACCAGCGAGGGCGACTTCTGGCTGCGGCAACGACGGCTCATCCAGCCAGCCTTTCTGCGCGAGCGCGTCGCCGGGTATGGTCCGGACATGGTCGCCCTCACCGAGAGAATGCTGTCCTCCTGGCGCGGCGGCACGACGCGCGACGTCCACGCCGACATGACCCGGTTGACGTTGGAGATCGCCTCGAAAACGATGTTCGGTGTCGATTTTACCGATGGGGCCGGCGCGGCAATGGAGGGCGCCCTTGCCGACATTGCCACCACATTTCGCCGGCGTTTCTACAGCCTGTTCCGCTTGCCCGACGTCTTTCCGACGCCGGCCAACCTGCGTTTGCGCCGGGCCGTTCGCCGTCTCGACGACATCCTCTTCAAACTGATCGAACAGCGCAAGGACGGCGGCGATCGGACCGATTTGTTGTCGATCCTGCTGCGGGCGCGCGGCGAAGGCAATGAACGGATGACCGACCGGCAGCTGCGCGATGAGGCCATGACGCTCTTTCTTGCCGGTCACGATACGACGGCGTTGACGCTGTCCTGGGCGTTGTACCTGCTCGCCCATCATCCGGACATTTCGGATAAACTGATTACGGAACTCCGCGAAGTGCTGGGCGGTCGGCCGCCGACGGTCGCGGACCTGCCGCGTCTCCGCTACACGGAATGGGTCGTTCTCGAAGTGATGCGTCTTTACTCGGCGGCCTACGTGATCGGCCGGCAGTCGATCGAAGCATGCGACCTGGGCAGCTATCATCTGCCGGCCGGGTCCACCGTGCTGATGAGCCAGTGGGTGATGCACCGCGATCCGCGTTTCTGGGATGCGCCCGAGCAATTTCGGCCGGAACGCTGGGCGGAGCCGCATCCCGAGCGGCCGAAGTTCGCCTATTTTCCCTTCGGCGGCGGACCGCGCGTCTGCATCGGCAGCACGTTCGCGCTGCTGGAGGCGGGGTTGCTGCTGGCGACGATTCTGCGCCGCTTCCGGTTCACTCGTGCGCCGGGTCCCGAAGTGCGACCACGGCCGACGATCACGCTGCGGCCGGAGCGGGCGATCGAGTTGGTGCTGCATGAACATGCCGGCTGAGCGGCGGTTGCAGCTTAACACGACAGCGCTACTCCCCTCGCCCCGGTACTCCGGGGAGAGGGGTCGGGGGTGAGGGGTGAGCCGCGGAGCAATATCATGGCTCTCACCCCTCACCCCCGACCCCTCTCCCCGGAGTACCGGGGCGAGGGGGGAAGGTAAGGCCATGTATCCCCATCGCATTCGTCTGCGCGGCCCCTGGGAGTGTGAGCCGCTGCGGCGCGACGGCTCCGACGCTCCCCTGTCGCCGCCCCGCCGTGTAACGATGCCGTGCCGCTGGACCGAAGCGGCCCTCGTGGATTTCGCCGGCCGCGTGCGCTTTCGCCGTCGCTTCGGCTATCCGGGGAACATCGACGCCGACGAGCGCGTCTGGCTCACCTGCGCCGGCCTGACCGAGACGGCCGACGTGCGGCTGAACGACGCCCCGCTCGGCGAACGATTGACCGCTCCGTTCGAGATCGACGTGACCGACCGATTGCGGGCACGCAACGAGTTGGTGATGGAGGTCGAAGGTAACGCCGTAGCGGGCGGCATCTGGGGCGAAGTCGCTCTCGAAATCCGTTGCACGGCGTATCTGCGTAACGTCGCTTTTCTCCCCGTCGGCGACGCCTTCGAGGTGACGGGAGAGGTTGTCGGCGTGTCCGATGGCCTGCTGGAGTTGTACGTTCTTCTGGATCATCGTCAGGCAGGCTACGATACCGTTGCCGCCGCGACGGAAGGCCGTCCCTTTCGGCTCGTGGCGCAGCGTCCGGAAGGAACGGACTCGCCGCGGTCGATCCAGGTCGATCTGGTGAACGGGGCCACGGTCTGGTACAGAAGGATATGGATAATTGGTGAGGCCGCCGTCCGCGCACCGGGATGAAGGATTAGCATGGAAATCCAGGCTCTGAAGCTGATCGTGACCGAGGCCGACGCCAATCTCCTGCTCGGGGAGTTGGCGCCGCAAGATCTGGAGGTCCGGAACCCACACATCCGTTTCACTCCCGATGGCGTTTGCATGACGGGCGAGACGTCGATGATGCTGTTCAAGGTGTCATTTGAGACGCTCTGGGACATCGGGCTTCTCGAAGGATGCGTTGTTGCGCGGTTGAATGCCCTCAAGGTGGCCGGCATTCCGGCGGGGAAATTGCGCGGCGTTCTACTGAAGATGGTGCGCGACGCCCTGTCCGGGAAGCCGGGTATCGTTGTTGAAAACGAGATGGTGCGCTTCGATGTGAACGAGGTGCTACGGTCGCACCAGATACCGCTGCGGGTTGCTCTGACCGGAGTGCGTTGCGTCGCGGGCAGCCTCATCATCGAGGCGTGACCTCTCGGCCCCAGTGGCAAACTCTCCCAAAACGATTATCATGTAGAGTGGACACCATCGGGTAAGTCGGAAATCGCCCCTCAACATCGCAAAGGGAACCGCTCATGGCCAAGGGTGCGGGAAAGGCTCGCAAGAAACTCCCGAAGCAGTTGGCCGTCGTCCGCGCCGACAACTGCACCGGCTGCGAGGCCTGTATCGAGGTCTGTCCCGTCGATTGCATCTACAAGCTGCCGGGCGAGGATCTGCCCTCATTGCAGTCGTTCGTCGATATCGACCTGGAACGTTGCATCGGCTGCGAACTGTGCGAGCGCTGGTGCCCGTGGGACGCCATCGACATGGTCGATCCGACGAAGATCGCCGAGGCCGTCGCCGACAAGGGCGGACCGCCGGAGTTCGTCGCCAAGAACCAGGAGCGGCTCAACGCGGTGGCCAAATCACTTCAGGACCTCGCCGTCGAGCAGAAGGCCGCTGCGGAGGCTGCGGCCGCGGCCAGGAAAAAATGAACCCTCCGCGTCGTTCGAACTTCTCGGGAGGCGTTGAGGCTAATCGCTTGTGTTTGGCTGAAAGCTGACAGCTAAAAGCTGTCAGCTTTCAGCCAAACCATTTCCGCCGGAACAGTTCGAGGAAGCAGAACCGCTTCTCCATCCAAGTTCGGGAGGCTCTCTCATGCACTCTCTTTGTCGTGTGCTGCGTGTCTGCCTCCCAATCGCCGCGATTCTGATGATGGCACTGTTCGGTTGCCAGCCGGCAAAACGCTTCGCACCACCCACCGAGAAAGTTGCGGACAAGCCCTCGACTGCCGACGGCGAGCAGTTGAGCGATCTTACGCGCTCCTACTTGATGTGGAAAGACGGTCACGGACCTACTAACCCCGTGCGGATCATTTACGTCCACGAGGAGACGAACGCGGTCGAGTGGAACGCGCTCAAGAAGTTCTGGACGCAGACCACCGCCCAGGATGTGGCGTCGATGATCGGCAATCCGGGGTTTCCGTCGCCGCCGCTACTGGTCATCGCCCCGGACCCGCAGGTTATCAAGATCAAGGTGCCGCGCGGTCTGGACGATCCGACACCGTTTGTCCCCGCGTACAACCCGCTGACCTACCCCAAGTGGACACTCGGCCGCGACCTGTTCTATGACAAGACCTGGCTGACGGACGATGGCAAAACCTCGTGTGCCAGCTGCCATCGGCCCGAACAGGGTTTCGCCGACAGCCGCCAGAGCTACGACGGCTTCAACACGCCGACGCTCGTCAACGTGGTTTACAACGGAGCCGTCTTCTGGGACGGTCGAGCCGGTTGCCTCGAAGAAGTATTCGCGCAAGTCTTCAGGACGAGCTGGCAGCGGAGACTCCCGGCCGGTTTCGGCACACCTGGAGCGGTGCGGTCGGTCGTCTGATGACCGGCAAGTACGTTCAGCGGTTCGATGCGGTCTTCGCCACGCCGCCGTCGCAAGATGCCGTCGCCAAATCACTGGCGACTTACCTGCGCACACTCCTGGCCGGCGATTCCCTGTACGATCGCGCCCGCGATGTCCAGGCCAAGCGCAAAGGCGACAAGCTGGAAGCCGACGATTTCATTCCGCTGCTCGATGACGCCGCACTCAAAGTGCTGGACCGTGAGGATGCTGCCAGGAAAAAGGAAGCCGTCGTCAAGGAGGTCGCCGACGATCTCGTTCAGGGCCATCAGCTCTTCACGAAGTTGAATTGCGTTCGTTGCCACAGCACGCGGCAATTCACCGATGGCCAGTTCCACAATGTCGGCGTCGGCGACAGGCTCAAAATGGTCCAGAAACCGTTCGACGGACAATTCGCCGGACGATCCGCCAACCTGCCGATCGGTCAAAAGGACCGAAAGTTCATCGGGGCGTTCAAAACGCCGACGTTGCGCGGCTTAAAGCGCACCGCCCCCTACTTTCACGACGGCGACCAGCGGACGCTCGCCGATGCGCTCACATTTCACACCCAGACGTTCCCCTGGAACGACTACCTCGATCCCTTGATGCTCGTGGAAGGCGAGGTTAGCCGGGAGAAGCATCTCGACCTGACCGCGCAAGAAATCAAGGCGTTGCTGGCGTTCCTCAAGGCGTTGAACGGTACGGAAGTGGACTCCGCGGTGCTGCCGCCGCAGTAGCGTCTCCGTTTGCCTGTACCGCCGGCATTCATGCCGGCATGAATGCCGGCGGTACGGGCAAACGGAGACGCTGCCCCGCAGTCACCCTGATGGGAACAGGTGCGCCAGGGACTGCCACAATCCGGGCGACACGTCGGCCGACCCATGGCCTGCTACCTCGGCAAGGCAGTGGTCGGCCGGTTCATTGAGCCAGATCGCCAGGGCCGCCGCCGAGACCGCGGGCGATCGGCTCATGCCGGCGCCGCAGAAGACGAGCGTCGGCAACCCCCAGCTCAGCAGCGACGCCACGCTGTTGACGGCGAGATAGAGCAATTCCGGCGGGTTGTCGGCCCCATCGAGAATCGGAAAGCGACAATACGACCAGTTCGCGCGGCGGCGCTGCCGGCGGCTGTTCCGCCGCGAGGTCCACCAGCGCACGGATCCCGGTGTCGAGCAGCTGCCGGGGGTCGCGCACATCACCGGCATGGCCAACCCAGAGCGGGTGAGAACCGATTCGTCGCATGGAAATCCTCCGAGCTTGCAAGTCCGCCGCGCCAAGCAAGGACGAGCGGTTCGTCCTTGCTTGGCGCGGCGGACTCGCGGTCTGAACGCCGACAACCGATCACGGCCGCCTTGACAGCGTGCGCCGTAAACGCTTGAATAGGCCGCTCCATCGTAACCGAGGGCTTCATGGACAACAACCTGCGCCCCAACTTCGCCGAACTCGCCGGTTCCTTCCTGTTCGTCTTCTTCACGGCAGGCACCGTCTGCGTCCTACACCTGGGCGGCGAGCCGCGCCTGGACGTGATGGGCGCCGCCCTCGCCTCGGGTCTGACTCTCGCCGTGGTGCTCACCGCGTCTTCGCAGGTTTCGCCAGGCTGCCTCAATCCCGCCGTCACGTTGACGCTCTGGGTCTATAAACGTTTCGACGGTCGGCGCATGTTAACGCTCATCGCCATGCAGTTCGTTGGCGCCGTGCTGGCTGGTTTGGCCCTGCGCTTCAGCTTCAGCGAGGAAGTGCTGAAAGCAGCGCGGGCCGGAGCGCCCTACCTGACGGAGGCATTCCGTGACGAGAAAAAGGTGGTCACGGTGGCGAGCCTGCTGAGCGGCCTCGGCGTCGAGGTGGTGCTGACCTGTCTGCTGACGTTGGCCGTGTTTGCGACACTGTTCGACCCACGGGCACCCAAAGTGGGCGGCTTCGGCGTGGGACTGGCGCAAGTGGCGGTGGTGCTGTTTGGCTTCCGACTGACCGGAGGCTCGGCGAATCCGGCCCGCTGGTTCGGCACTGTCGTCTGGGAGATGACGCTGAAGATTGATCGGCCCGGCGGCGACACGGCGCTGTCCGATCACGCCGTGTACTGGGCCGGACCGATTCTCGGTGCGCTGCTGGGCGGAATGCTCTACAGTACGGTGTTCTCGCCGTCGGAGAAGAAGTGAACGCCAGGGTTCGCCGCTCGATGTTAGCCCGCAGCGCAAGCAAGGGACCCCTTGCTTGCGCTTGATGTTAGCCCGCAGCGCAAGCAAGGGACCCCTTGCTTGCGCTGCGGGCTCACATCGAACGGCGAAGACGAAGGGAATCCGCGCCATGAACGGTCTGACTCTCGACGACCTGCTGCCGCTGGACGAATTCGCGGGGCGCCGGCGTGAGTTCTTCGAAGCGCATGGCCGATACCTCGACCGCTATCGCCGAGTGCGCATCGGTCCGCGGGCCGCGCTGCTGTTCGAGAACCGCCAGACGCTCTGGTTCCGTCTGCAAGAAATCTTGCGTGTCGCCCGGTTGAACGAGCCGGCCCGCGTGCAGAAGGAACTGGAAATCTACAACCGCCTGTTGCCGGGCCGCGACCGTTTGCAGGCCGCCCTGCTGATTACCGTTGACCCCGAAGCCGGCTGGACGACCGCAGTGGCCCCGTGGCAGGAGCTGAACGGCGATCAGCTGCGCTTTCACCTCGGCAAGGCGACGCTTGCCGCCAACCTCTACACCTGCCGTCCCGAGGACCGCTGCGCCGGCACGGCGCACTGGGTGCAGTTCGTCCTTGATGCCGCAGCGCGCCAGGCGCTGGCCGACCGCGGCCGTCCTGCCGTCTTCGCTCTCGCACTACCGTCCTACCGCTATACCAGTGCGCCGCTGACCGATGAGATACGGCAGAGTCTGCTCGAAGACCTGCGCCTCTCCGATCGGGATGCGGCGTGAGTTCCCGCCGGATGGCCGGGGGGGAGACCGTCGCGTCAGGGAGAGTGGGCGTCTGCGCGGACCGGTTGCGGCAGCGCAACAACGGGAATAGACCCTCTTGGTTGTTGCCATTTCCATTTTCTCTCTTAAAATCGTAAATGAAATATTCTCTAATCTAGCCCCCGAAGCACGTGCCAGGGGAGGATACCAGATATGCTCTCGATCCAGCGCGTATCCCAGGAGCGCTCATGCCGAACTTGCGCGTCCTCATGGTCGAAGACGACCGTGTCGATCAGCTCGCCTTTCAGCGTTTTCTCAATCAACAGGGGCTGAAGCACCAATACCGGCTCGCATCGTCCATCGCAGAGGCTCGACAAGCGCTCGACGCGGCAACGTTCGATGTCGTCATTATCGAGTACCACCTTCCCGACGGCACCGCCCTCGACCTGTTGCCCGCGACGCGCGGCGCGGCAGTCGTGGTAGCTTGTGAAATCGGTAACGAGAGCGCCGCGATCCTGGCGCTGCACCAGGGGGCCAGCGACTACCTCATCAAGGATCCCCAGCATCACTACCTCACGAACCTGGAGACGACCGTCGAGGGTGCGATCGCGCAGGCGCGCGGGCTGATACGGAACTGCGCGAACAGGCGGCCTTGCTGGATACCCTCGCCGATGCCGTCGTCGTCTCGGAGATGAACGGCCGGGTCACTTTCTGGAATCGTGCGGCCGAGCGGCTCTACGGCTGGCCGAAGACGGCAGCTCTGAGACGCAACGTCCGCGAGCTCTTGGTCGTCAGTTCCCCGAGGCAGCAGGAAGCGGAGACGTTGGTCCTGGAAAAGGGAACATGGCGCGGTGAAATGGCTCGGAAGGACCGCGCCGGCAATTCCCTTATCGTCGATGCCCGCTGGACGCTGATCCTCGACGATGCCGAGGCTCCCAAGGCAATTCTTCAAGTATACACCGACGTCGCGTCCGAGAGGCGAAAGGCGGCCCGCGCGCTCCAGGTGCAACGTCAAGAAAGCGTGATGACGCTGGTTCGCGGTATCTCCCACCACCTGAACAATGCTCTCACCCCGATTCTGCTGGGCGCCGGCCTTCTGCGGCAACCCATGTCGGAGGTGAAACACAACCAACTGTTGGACATGTTGGAACGCAGCGCGCTGGAAGCCGCCGAGATTATCAAGCAATTGGTGGTCTATTCGCATGGAGCCGGGGGAGACAAGCAACTACTCGACATGGAAGACGTGCTGTCCCGAGCCGAACAACCGGTGCGATCGCGGGTTCCTCAAGGTATTGAATTGGAATGGGCCGTGTGTCGCGGATTGTGGCGCGTACTGGGCGACGAAACGCAGCTGAACCGAGCGATCCTCAACCTGTGTGCCAATGCCTGTGCGGCGATGAAGGGGGGTGGACGTTTGTGGATAACCGTGGAAAACAAGAGTCTGGAACCCACGTCGGCGGACCTCCCGCCCGATCTCGACCCCGGTTGTTACGTAGTTGTGCGAGTGGCCGACACCGGAGCCGGTATCCCGCCGGAACTGCTCGATCGCATCTTCGAGCCGTTTTTCACGACGCAGAAATTCCACGAAGCAACCGGCCTGGGTCTCTCGGCTGTGTTCGGGATCGCGCGCAGTCACGGGGGAATGGCGACTGCAACGAGCGAACCGGGCAAGGGCAGTGTCTTCTCGCTCTATCTACCAGCCGTCGTTTCGCCGGAGGTAGAAAAGGGATCGGGCTAACAGTCTCCTCAATTCTACAACGCCGCCAGCGCCGTTCGGAACCGGGCAATCGATTTCTCGAGAACGCCCAGCGCTTGCTGTGCCTGGCAGACGTCCCCAACCCGCGCCAGTTCCATCACGTGCGACGCATCCTCGTTCGCTTCCTCGCTGCCCATCGTTCCCAGCATCCCTCTCAGGGTGTGCGCCGCCCGATGAGCGCAGCGTCAGTTCCACGGCGGCGAGGCTCTCGCGGAGTTCGACCAGGACTTTGGGACATTCCGCGGCAAATATGGTCACCAGTTGACGCAGCAGGGCCTGGTCGCCGCCGACGCACCGTTCCAGCTCAGTTCGATTCAAGACTGCCCGAGTGTCGGTGATCGGCGGAGGTACTTCCGCTCTGCTGTCCTCGGTTCGAGCGGGAAGGGCCGCCACTTCCTCGACGACCCGGAAGAGTTCTTCCACGCGCAGCGGCTTGGCAAGGTAGCCGTCCATGCCGGCCGCCAGGCAGCGCTCGCGGTCCCCCTTGAGGGCGTGTGCCGTCAGGGCCACGATGGGCGTGTGCCGGTCCGTGTTTCGCTCCTTCTCCCGAATGAGGGCCGTCGCCTCGAAGCCGCCCATCTCCGGCATCTGCACGTCCATCAGCACCAGATCGAACGGCTCGCGCTCCCAGGCCTGCACCGCCTCCCGACCATTGCCGGCTGAGATCACCGTGTGCCCGCGCTGCTCCAGGCGGCAGACCACGAGCGTCCGGTTGACGGCGTTGTCCTCGGCCAGGAGGACGCGCAGGGAACGGCACCGCGGTTCGGCGAGAGGCGCCGCAGCTGCTTCCGAATCCCCCACTGTTCTGGTCGCCAACAGCGCCATCATGCCGTCGAAGAGGTCCGGCGGCGTCGCGGGCTTGGTCAGGGAGACGCCGATCCCCAGCTGCCGGCACCGGCTGACGTCGCCTGGACGACCGCCGGACGTCAGCAACAGGAGAGGCAGCTTCGCCCATGCCGGTTGCTCGCGGATGCGCTCCACCAGGGTGAAGCCATCGACGCCCGGCATGTGGACGTCGATCAAGGCCAAGGCGAAGGAAGTCCCGGCTGTCTGCGCCCGGTACAGATGGGCCAGGGCCGCGGCGGCGCTGTCGGCGAGCACCGGCCGCATACCCCAGCCGGCCAGGACCTCCTCCAGGATCAAACGGTTGGTGGCGTTGTCGTCCACCACCAGCACCGGCATGTCCTCCAGGTCCGGCGGCTTCCGCATCGTTGCCAACACATCGGTGCCGGCAGGACGGCCGAAGCGGGCCGTGAAACGAAAGATGCTGCCGTGACCGGAAGCGCTTTCGACCTCGACGCGGCCGCCCATCAAGGCAACCAGGCGCGCGCAGATCGCCAGTCCCAGCCCCGTGCCGCCGAACTCGCGCGTCACCGAGGTGTCGGCCTGCTCGAAGGCATGGAAGATGACCTGCTGTTTGTCGGCCGGGATACCGATGCCCGTGTCGCGGACGGCGAAATGAAGGCACACTTCGCCGGTAACGTCGGACGGCTGCTCCCCAACCTCCAGCACGACCTCGCCCCGCGGCGTGAACTTGATAGCGTTGCCGATGAGGTTCAGAAGGACCTGGCGCAGCCGAAGTGGATCGCCCTCCAACGCGTCGCCGACTCCGGGGAAGACGTGGCAAGCCAGCTCCACGTCCTTCTCGTCGGCACGGGGGGCCAGGACCTTCAGGGCGGTACCCAGCACGTCGCGCAACGAGAAAGGACGGCGCTCCAGCTCCAGGTAGCCGGCCTCGATCTTGGAGAAATCCAGGATGTCGTTGAGGATGACCAGCAGTCCGTCGGCCGACGCCTTGACCAGGTCGAGATGGGCGCGCTGCGGCGGCGGCAGATCGGAATCCAGCACCAATTCGGTCAAGCCGAGGATGCCGTTGAGGGGCGTGCGGATCTCATGCGACATGTTCGCCAGAAACGTCCCCTTCGCCCGGCTGGCAGCTTCCGCCGCTTCCCAGGCCCGGTGCAGCTCCGCCTCGGCTCGCTTTCTTTCCGTGATGTCGCGGGCCGCGGCATAGATCAGCCTGCTGGTCGAGATACGGCGTCGCTGTCCACAGCAGCCAGCGGTAGGAGCCGTCGTGGCACAGGAATCGGCATTCGAAGGAAGCCGTGGTCTCGCCCGTCTTGATCTTTTCCAGCTCGCCGAGGCTGGCGCGAAGATCGTCTGGGTGGACCAGCGACAGGTAGGGCCGAGCCAGCAGCTCGTCCAGGCTGAACCCCAGGATCCGCTGGAAAGCGGGGTTGAGACGCTTGAAATAGCCGTCGAAACCGGAGATGCAGAGCATGTCCAGCGACACGGTGAAGAAGCGATCGCGTTCTTCTTCCGCCTTCTTCCGCAGCGTGATGTCGTGGCAAATGCCGACCAGGCCGACCACGGCGTCGCCGTCGCGCAGCGGCACCTTGCTGGTCAGCAGCCACTGCTGCCGGCCGCTGGGATCGAAGGTGTATTCCTCGCGTCCGAGGATCGGCCTGCCGGACTGGATGACTTCCAGCTCATCCGCGTGGTACTTCTCGGCCAGGTGGGACGGGAAGAAGTCGAAGTCGGTCCTGCCCACCACTTCGTTCACCGTCGTGGCACCGAGAACGCGCAGGTGGGCGGCGTTGGTGGTCACGAATCGGCCCTGTGCGTCCTTGACGAAGATGTAATCGGGCAGGTTGTCCATCAAGGTGCGTAACAGGCTGTGCTGCCGGGCCAACGCCTCTTCGGCTCGCTTGTGGGCGGTGACGTCGCGGGCGGTAATCATGGCGAGCGTATTGGGTTGGACGTGCAGCCGGGTGACGGTGAGGTTGACCGGCACCCAGACGCCGTCCTGCGGAGTGCGCAGATAGTAGCCGTCCTGGGCGTGGAAGACCGTAGTATCCTGGCAGGCATTGCGTAGACGCTGCAACCCGCCCTGACCGCCGAACCGGAACAGGTACGTGGCGGGCAAGACGAGTAGGGCGGCGCGCGCAAAGCCGCTGAGCCGCTCGGCGACGGGGTTGACGTCGAGAAGCCGATCGGTCTCCGGGTCGAAGAGGAAGAGCGCATCTCCCGCCTCCTCGAACAGCGCATGGGCCAGACCTTCGGAGAAGTAACTGTTCATGGCGTAAGCCTGGAACAAGGGGATTGTGCAAGCTCAACTTACCGCGGCGCGCGGCGTCGTGCAACGGGAGGGCATCACAGTCCGTTGGTTCCGGCCGGTGCGCGGCGATTCTGGGCGCGCGGCGGATCACCGATCAACCCCACCGCTGCGGCGCCGTCGAAACTGCAAAACGAACACCTCTCGTTGTGGATCACCGCCGCAACCACAGCCGGCGGCGCGCGGGAAAAAGTGCGGAACGAACTCCGCCGCGGCAGACAACTGCTGAACGAACGATGGACCGGAAGTCGTCGCAACCTCACAATGGCAAAACTGCAAAACGAACTGGCCGCGGCAAGCAGCCGTCTGCCATGCAGGGACAGCGGCAAAGCATCGCCGCCAAGCACCATGAAAATGCGGAACGAACGTCCGCCGAACGGACTGATGGCGGCCAGCGCGGCAAAACTGCGAAACGAACTGGCCGCGGCGGGCAGCAGTGTGCAAAATCGGACGAGCGGGGAAATCATGTCGTCAAGCATGGAGGCACCTCGGCGCGCAGCGCGGACGGGGTAGATGTTGGAAGGCGAGACTAACGGAGGCGTGTACGTTGTGGGGAGAGCAGTTCCGCGGCTGCGCCTTTGCATGCCGCTATCAGCGCCAGCCGCTCGGTGTCACGCGGATTGGGAAAAGCCCGCAGGCAGCGGCATCACAAGACCGTTACGGGGGACGGGCAGCAGCGGCTGCACTTCCTCGATCCGCACGTCGCGGAAGTGGAGCCGCACTTCCCAACCGTTGCTGAACAGAATGGATTGTTCCCAGGTCGGCGGGTCGCCGGCACTCGGTTCGATCTCGTCATACTGCCAGTCCACGAGGCTAGCCAGCGAAGAGAATTGGGAAGCAAGAGCGGCCTGGTCGATCACGGGCGGATCGACGAGATCGTAGGTGAAGATCAGCAGCGACTCCGGCGGCGTCTCCAGCTGCAGCACGATGACCAATGAGCTGCCGCGCTGGCCCATGCCTCGGATCACCGCATCGTGAAGGTAGTATTGATCCACGCGCTGGCGCAGGCCGGGCGGCAGCGTGTCCTTGAGCGCTTCCAGGTGCTGGAAGTAGCGGTCGCACGCCTCATCCCACAATTCTTCGTGCCGATTGAGGGTCGCGGCGTCCTGCGACTGGCCCATCTCGATCAGTGCGCGGGTGAAGAACTTCATTTCCGCTTCCTCGCTTTGCGCCTCGTGTATCGTCGGCGGAAGCGGCGGCGCTTCGGCTTCGACCGGCGTGGTCGGCTCGTCGGCCATGAGATTATCCTAACACGATGACCACTGCGGTGCATCGACCCTCGCCTGCCTGTCACCGGACGGGAATTGCGAGGCGGAAGCCGATGTTGATGATGCGGTTCGTCGAGTCGTCCCTGCTGCGGTACGCCGACCGGCAGTACCTGGCGTTGCTGAACCAGCTGCCGCCGCGTAGGACACGGGCCGAGGCTTCCTTAGCCCCTTGAGGGTCGATCACCGAACCGCTGGGGTACGGTCCATACCAATCGCCGCACCATTGCCAGACGTTCGCGTGCATGTTGTGCAAGCCGAAAGCATTCGGCTGGTACTGCTCCCCAACGTTTCGCGGGCGCTCCAGGTTCGGTCCTTTCGTTTCCGTCCCGTGCGGATACGTACCGTTGCAATTCGCTTCGGTTCCATTGAGCGTCATGCCGAAGTGGAACGGCGTCATCGTTCCCGCACGGCAAGCATATTCCCATTCGGCCTCGGTGGGGAGCCGGCAGCCATCCCCGTCGTTTAGCATTTCGACATCCGCCGCGATGATCGCGCCATCCTTCCGCTTCACGTTGCTCAGCCGGTAGCATGGCTTCTTGCCTAGCCGCGCGCTGGCCTTGTTGCAGAACTCCACGGCATCGTACCATGTCACTCCTTCGACCGGGAAGCGGCGCGTGGTTACGACGTTATCCTTCGCCAGCTTGTCCTTCACGACGCCGTCTGTTGTGAAGGAACTCGGATTGCGGCCCATGACGTGCTCGAACTCTTCCTGGGTGACGGTATAGGTGCCGAGCCAGTATGGCTTCGTCAGCTCCACGTCGTGCTGCGGGAATTCGTCGTCGTACACGTCGCGCGGTCGCACGTATTGTTTCACGATCACGTCGATCTCGTTCGTGGTGGCGCCCATGCGGAACTTGCCCGGCGGAATCAGCGTCAGCTTCATTTTGACGCCATCGCCCAGGTCGATTTCGCGCTCAGTATTCACACCGAGGTGTTTCGCCCAGGCCTGCTGGACGGCCCGGACCTGCCCCTCTGTGGCGCCGCGCAAGCAATTGAGCGGCTCATGGCGTGGGGGGAGCGGCGCCGCGGCGGCGAAGATGCTCAGAAGGAGGGCTGCGCCGCTGATCGCCAGGCACGGCAGACGATGGTTTCGGCCGAATCGCGGTGCGCGGATTGCGACGCCGGCGGACGAGCAAGCGGACATGGGTAGACCTCGTGTGCGGAAGCTGGGCGACCGGCGACAGCAATGCTCCACATCGGGCTGGCGCCCCGACATTCCGGTATCATCGCAAATCGGGCGGCGGTTGCAAGTCACGTCGGGCTGACGCCCCGCTGCGGCATTGACCTTTTCAGAATTTGTTCCAGAAGAGTGTGGGTCCGCGAGTCCGCAGCGCCAAGCAAGGACGAGCGGCACAGCTTCCAGCAGATTTCCGCTCGTCCTTGCTTGGCGCTGCGGACTCGCAGGATCGCTGCCACACTTCTGGAACAGACTCTCAAACGCTTGGCTCCTCCCTCACCCGCGCATACAACGCTTTATAATGAAGGGTTTGTTGCCTCTATGCCGTGTTTCCTGCAGGAGACAGGTGTCATGCAATTGACGGTACGCGAGGTGAGCAAGTTCCTCGATGTGCCGGAGGCCACGGTTTCCAAATGGATCAAGCAGCGCGGTCTGCCGGCCCAGCACGTCGGCGGTCAGTATCGGTTCAATCGCACGGAGTTGCTGGAGTGGGCCACGGCCAACAAGGTCAAGGTCGCGGCCGAGTTGTTCGACAACCCGGAGAGCGAGGCCGAGGCCATACCGACCCTGGCGGAAGCGCTCGAAGCGGGCGGCATCCTTTATCAGCTGCCGGATACGGACACGAAAGAACGTGCGTTGCGCTCCCTGGTTTCCGTGCTGCCGCTGCCGGACGGGATCGATCGCGAGCTGCTGCTGCGTCTCTTCCTGGCCCGTGAAGCCTCGGCTTCCACGGGGGTCGGCGACGGCATTGCCTTTCCGCATGTCCGCAATCCCATCGTCCTGCACGTCGCCCGGCCGATGATTACGCTTTCCTTCCTGGAGAAACCGGTCGATTTCGGCGCTCTGGACGGCAAGCCGGTGCATGTGCTGTTCTCGCTCATCAGTCCCACGATGCGCAGCCATTTGCAATTGCTGGCCCGGTTGTCTTTCGCCCTGCACGATGCGGCGTTCAAGGCCGTGGTAATGCGTCAGGGGCAGCGTGAGGAGATCTTGCGGGAGGCAAGGCGCGTGGAAGCGGCCATCCACACGCCGGCGAGCGGTGCGGGAAAGGCGGCGCAGTGACATGGATGTTCTGCTGAGCGCACTGGCGCTCCAGGTGCTGGGCGGCATCACGGCTTTCATCTTCTCCCGGATGCCGCGCGTGGCCACCATCCTCGGCGCGGGAAGTGCCTTCACGGGTTGTCTGCTCGGCCTGATCCCGACTTTGCGCGTCCTGCTCGGCGGAGCGCCCGAATCGCTCCGTCTTCCCTGGAATGCGGCACACGGGGCGTTCGTGGTGGAGGTTGACGCCCTCAGCGCCTTCTTCCTGCTGCCGGTGCTGGGGCTGTCCGCCCTGGCAGCGGTCTACGGCGCCGACTATATGCTCGCTTATCGCCGCGAGAAATCCCTCGGCGGCCCCTGGTTCTTCTTCAACATTTTCGTCGCCGGCATGGTGCTGGTCGTCCTCGCGCGGACGGCGCTGCTCTTCCTGGTTGCCTGGGAAGTGATGTCCACTGCCGCGTACTTCCTGGTGACTTTCGAGCATGAAAAGGCGGAAGTACGCCGCGCCGGTTGGATCTACCTCATTGCCACTCATCTGGGAGCGGCCTTTCTGATCGCCGCCTTCGTGCTGCTGGGCCGGCAGGCCGGTAGTTTGGAGTTTTCGGCTTTTCGCCCTGTGAGTGCCGGCTGGTCCGGGCTGATCTTCGTGCTCGCCCTCGTCGGCTTCGGCACCAAGGCCGGTCTCGTCCCGTTCCACGTCTGGCTGCCCGAAGCGCACCCGGCCGCGCCGTCGCACGTGTCCGCGCTGATGTCGGCCGTCATGATCAAAATGGGTCTCTACGGCTTCCTGCGGACTCTGACATTTCTCGGCCCGCCGGCCCTGTGGTGGGGGCCGACGCTGGCCGTTGTGGGCCTCATCACCGGGCTGGTCGGCATCGCGCTGGCCCTGTCCCAGCGCGACGTGAAGCGCGTCCTGGCGTATTCCAGCATCGAAAACATGGGACTGATCGTGCTGGCGCTGGGCGTGGCCTTGTGGGGCACAGCGAATCATCTGCCCATTGTGGCCGCCCTGGCGATGACCGGCGCCCTGCTGCACATCTGGAACCACGCGCTCATGAAGGGCCTCATGTTCTTCGCCGCCGGCAGTGTGTTGCACGCAACCGGGACCGCGCGACATGGAACGCCTCGGCGGCTTGATGAAGCGGATGCCGTATACGGGAACGGTCATGCTCCTGGGTGCCGTGGCGATGGCCGCCCTGCCGCCGCTCAACGGCTTCGTCGGCAAATGGCTCATGTATCTGAGCCTGCTGAAGAGCGGCCTGGCCGCCCGGGACCTCCACGGCCTGGCGGCGCTGCTGACGATCGGTCTGCTGGCCCTGATCGGCGGTCTATCCGCGATTGCCTTCGTGCGTCTGATCGGCATTGTGCTGCTCGGCTCACCGCGCAGTGAAGAGGCCGATCGTGCCCACGAATCCTCACGTTGGCTGCTCGGTCCGATGGCGGTGCTGCTGCTGTTGTGCGTGGTTGTGGCGGTGGTCCCGCACCTGGTCGTCGCTTCCATGTCGGGGACGCTGGATCAGGTCCTTAACCTGAAAGCCGGACAGGCTTCGGCGACCCTGGAAGCTTCCGAAGTGCCGGTACACCTCCTCGGCAACGTCAACTCCTGGACGCTGCTGAGCATCGGCCTGGTGATGGGCCTCCTGTTGTTGCTGACCGGCAAGAGGCTCCGGGCGGAGGGACCAACTTGGGGGTGCGGCTACGTGAAACCCACGCGGCGGATGCAGTACACGGGCCGTTCCTTCGCCGAGATCCTGGCCGAGAATCTTCTACCACGGTTCCTTCGGCCACGCACTTCGCGGAAAGCGCCGGAGGGGTTGTTCCCCGCCGAGAGCGAGTTTACGTCGGAATGTCCCGATCCCGTCAGCAAGCGCGTGTACGAACCGCTCTTCAGTCGCTGGGCCGAGCGGCTTGCCCGATTGCGGATCCTGCAACACGGGAACATTCACGTCTATTTGGTGTACATCATGCTCACCGTGATCCTGGCCCTGGCGTGGGTTTCGATCCGATCTTGGTGGCGGATTGATGCTCCGTGAGCCCGACGTGCAAGCAAGGGCGGCCCTTGCTTGCGCGTCGGGCTCAGGTCGACAGAAGCGGAGTTGTGTTGAGAGAATGCGATGGACACGATCATCCACAACACGATCCACATCCTGCTGGCGCTCGGTCTGTCGCCGTTGCTGCTGAGTGTGATCGCCAGGACCAAGGCGCTGTTCGCCGGCCGCGTCGGACCGCCGCTGTTGCAGCCGTATTACGATCTCATCAAGCTCTTCCAGAAAGGGTCCGTATTCAGCACGACGACGACGTGGGTCTTTCGCGCCGGCCCGGTCGTCGGTCTGGTAACAGCGGCGTTCGCGGTCCTGCTGATCCCGCTGACCGGCTCCAGCGCCCCGATCACGTTCACCGGCGACCTGATCCTGCTGGCCTATCTGCTGGGACTCGGGCGGTTCTTCACGGCCTCGGCGGCGCTGGACACCGGCTCGGCCTTTGAGGGCATGGGAGCGGCCCGCGAGGTGACATTCGCCTGTTTAGCCGAGCCGGCGTTCTTCCTCGGGCTACTGGTCCTGGCGAAACTGTCCGGCTCGTTGCAGCTCGCGACCATGCTCGGCAGCTCGCTCGCCGCACACTGGACGACGGCCGGGGCGTCGCTGGCCCTGGTGTCGATCAGCTGGTTCCTCGTCTTGCTGGTCGAGAACTGCCGGATCCCCTTCGACGATCCGAACACGCACCTGGAATTGACGATGATTCACGAGGTCATGGTGCTGGATCACAGCGGCCCGGCGCTGGGCATGATCCTGTACGGTGCGGCGCTGAAGCTGTTCATCTTTTCGGCCCTGATTGTTCGCCTCGTCATGCCGATCACGACGGGATCGGGGTGGCTGGATTGGCCGCTTTTCGTCGGGGGAATGTTGGTAGTTGCCGTGGTGATCGGTTGTGTGGAATCGACCATGGCCCGCCTGCGCCTGCCGAACATCCCGGCCCTGCTCGTCGCGGCCTGCTTGCTGTCGGCGTTCGGCATCATCCTGCTGGTGAGATGAATCCATGGTCCAGTTCGTCGATCCGCTTCTGATCTTCGCCCTGGCGCTGAACTTCGTCGCCCTGGGGGTGAGCCGCATCCGCGCCGTCATCAATGCCGTCGCTCTCCAGGGCATTCTGCTCGGCCTGTTGCCGCTGTTCGTTCACACGGAAATCGGTCTACGCGGCATCCTGCTTCGTGCTGGTGACCATCGGCCTCAAAGGTTTCGTCATCCCGGCGTTGTTGCGTCATGCGATGCGCGAGGCGAACATCCAGCACGAGGTAAGCCCGGTCGTGAATTACGTGACCTCGCTGCTGCTGGGTGCCGTCGGGACCGGGTTGGCGATGATGTTCTCTTCCACGCTGCCCCTGGCCTCGAATGACGCCGGCCTCCTGATCGTCCCCGCCTCGCTCTCTACCGCGTGGACCGGCTTTCTGCTGCTGACCACCCGCAAGAAAGCGATCATGCAGGTCCTCGGCTACCTGCTGCTGGAGAACGGGATTTTTCTGTTCGGCCTGCTGCTGCTGGAAGCGATGCCGTTCCTCGTCGAGGTCGGCGTGCTGCTCGATCTGTTCACGGGCGTGTTCGTGATGGGCATCATCATCCACCACATCAGCCGGGAGTTGTCGTCGATGAGCACCGAGCATCTGGCGGAGTTGAAGGATTAACCGATGGTCTACTTGCTGATCCTGTTCCCCTGGTCATGGCGGCAGCGACGTTCGCCGTGCCGTCCAATCGTTGGCGGCCGTGGTTGTTGCCGGTCGGCGGTCTGGCGCAATTCGTCCTGGTTATGGGAGCGATCTTCGGACCGGGCAGCGACGCTCCCGTCTCCGGCCTGCACGAGGACTGGCTGCTGCTCGACGCGCTGGGCAAAGTCGTACTCGGCTTCTTGGCCGTCCTTTTCTTCCTTTGTTCGCTGTATGCGCCGGCCTATCTTGCCCTTCGCTCCGATCGGGCTAACCGGATCTTCTGCGCCAACCTCTTCGCCTTGCTGGCGATGATGACCCTGGTGACGCTGTCGCATCACCTCGGTCTGATGTGGGTGGCGATGGAAGCGACGACCCTGGCTGAGCGCCCCGTCGATCTACTTCAACCAGAACGTCGCGTTCTCTGGAAGCGACCTGGAAGTATCTGCTGATCGGTTCGGTCGGCATCGCCCTGGCCCTGTTCGGCTCGCTTTTCCTCGCCTATTCCTCGCTGAAGGCCGGGCTGGAATCGACGCTGTTTTTCGATCGGCTCATTCACGACGCTCCGAAGCTGTCGCCGCCCTGGCTGCACGCGGCGTTCGTGCTGCTCTTTATCGGCTACGGAACCAAGATGGGCCTGGCACCGATGCACACCTGGAAGCCCGACGCCTACGGCGAAGCTCCCGGAGTTGTGGGCACTCTGCTCGCGGGCGGCGTCACCAGTTGTGCGTTCCTGGCGATGCTGCGGGTGTACCAGATTTGCAGTGCCGGAACGGAGGCGAACTTCGCCCGTGAGATCATGATCTTCATGGGGCTGCTCTCGATGGCCGTGGCGGCCGTGTTCATGGTCCGGCAGCGCGACTTCAAACGGATGCTGGCCTATTCCAGCGTCGAGCACATGGGCATTCTGGTTCTCGGCATCGGCATCGGCGGTCTGGCCGTCTACGGCGCTCTGCTGCATCTCATCAACAACGGCCTGACCAAGGGTGTGCTGTTCCTCTCGGCCGGCAACATCCACCGGGCCTACGGCAGCAAGCTCACGGACGACGTGCGCGGGGCGATCCAGCGTGTACCGCTCTCGGGGGCGCTGTTCCTGGCCGGGTTCCTGGCGATCACCGGTTCGCCGCCGTTCGGCCCGTTTGTCAGTGAATTCACCATCGTAAACGCCGCGGTGGGCAGCGGTCAGTTCCTCGCCGCGGGTCTGTTCCTGCTGCTGCTCGGCGTCGTGTTCATCGGCATGGGCGCCACCGTGCTGGCGGTCGTCCAGGGCGAACCAGCGGAATCCCGCCCTCTGCGGAGGGAGAATCGGCGCACGGGCTACCGCGATACGCATCGGCACATGTGGTCCGATCCTGCTCGTTCATGGCGCTGGTGCTGCTGCTGGGCCTCTACATCCCGCCGCCGCTCGAAGCGCTGCTGCGCGATGCGGCCAAGTTCCTGGAGGTGAAGCGATGAACGGCAGCCACGCCTTCGCGTCTCTCTGCGAACGGCCAGGCGATCCCGCGGGCCACGGTCCCGGACTATCCTTCGCCGACTTCCGCCGGACGATTGTGCAAGCGGTAGCAGCCGGGCAGACGCGTCGCCGCCCTGTTCGGCGATCCGATCAACCCGAGTCCTCCCGACGAGGGAGCAGGAAAGGGGTTCGTCGATCTCTACGCGGTCCTGGCCGACAACCGCGCGCGGGCTGCTGTCGGTGGGCAAGACCCGACTGGAGGCGGACAGCTTTCCTTCTCTGACGCCCGACTGTCCGCAGGTCCATCTGTTCGAGCGGGAAATCGCCGAGCAGTTCGGCGTGCGGCCTGAAGGTCATCCGTGGTTCAAGCCGGTGCGCTTCCACGCCTCCTACCGTCCCGGCCACGATGCCTGGGGCCGGCCGCCGGGCGAAGCTCCGGTCATCGGCGTCACCGATTTCTACCGAGTCGAAGGGGAGGAGATCCACGAGGTCGCCGTCGGCCCCGTTCACGCCGGCGTCATCGAGCCGGGGCATTTCCGCTTCCAGTGCCACGGCGAACAGGTCTTTCACCTGGAGATTTCGCTCGGCTACCAGCATCGCGGCGTCGAACGGACGCTCGTCGGCGGCCCGAACAAGCGGACGATTCACACTGATGGAGACGGTGGCAGGCGACACGTCGGTCGGCCATGCGACGGCCTACTGCCAGGTCGTCGAGAGCTCTGGCCGGCTGCCAGGTCCCGGTCCGTGCCGAGGTGCTGCGCGGCATCGCCCTGGAGCTGGAACGGCTGGCCAACCACACCGGCGACCTGGGCGCCCTGGCCGGCGACGTGGGGTTCCTGCCGACCGCCTCGTATTGCGGCCGAATTCGCGGCGACTTCCTGAACCTGACCGCCCTGCTGTGCGGCAGCCGTTTCGGCCGCGGCATGATCCGGCCCGGCGGCGTCGGCTTCGACCTCGACGCAGACCGTCTGGAGCAGTGTCTGGAACGCCTGGAGGCGGCGTACCGGGACGTGACGAACGCGGTCAATCTGCTCTGGAATTCGTCGTCGGTGCAGGCCCGCTTCGAGGGCACGGGGGCGGTTTCCCACGATGTCTGCGACGGCCCTGGGCATGGTCGGTCCGGCGGCCCGGGCCTGCGGCGTGGAGTGCGACGTCCGCCAAGACTTCCCGTCCGGCATCTTCCGTTTCGCGCAGGTGCCGGTTTCCACCTGGACGACCGGCGACGTCTTCGCCCGTGCTTACGTCCGCTGGCTGGAAATCCAGCGGTCCGTGGCGTTCATCAAGGATCAGCTGCACGGCTTTCCCGACGGGCCGATCCGTGCCGACGTCGGGCTCGCTGACAGCCCGATCAACTGCGTGGTCGCTGGTGGAGGGCTGGCGCGGCGAGATTTGCCACGTGGCGCTGACGGACGACGCAGGGCCGGTTCGCGCGCTACAAGATCGTGGACCCGTCGTTCCACAACTGGACCGGCCTGGCGATGGCGCTGCGCGACCAGCAGATTTCCGACTTTCCGCTGTGCAACAAGAGCTTCAACCTGTCGTACTGCGGGCACGATTTGTGAGTCTGGTGAGTGGTGAGTGGTGAGTGGTGAGTGGTTATGGAGAGACGCCATGTTGCAAGTTTCGCTGGCCCGATTGAAACAGGGACACCGCACGATCCCGTATCCCGCACAGGAGCCGATCTTGCCGGACCGCTTTCGCGGCTTGCCGGTCGTCGATGCGTCCAAGTGCCCGGACGGTTGCCGTGCCTGCGCCGATGCCTGCCCGACGGACGCCATCACTCTCGACGGCGAAGGACGTTCGTCTGGACCTGGGCCGCTGCCTGTTCTGCACCGACTGTGTGCAGGCCTGTCCCGAAGGAGCGATCCGCTACACGCAGGAGTATCGCCTCGCCACGCGGACACGGGACGACTTGGTTCTGCGACGGCCAGACTCTGCAACTGGCCGCAGCGCCCTGGACGAGAAGTCGCGCCGGCTCTTCGGCCGCTCGCTCAAGCTCCGGCAGGTCAGTGCCGGCGGCTGCAGCGCTTGCGAGGCGGACCTGAACGTCCTCAGCACCGTCGTCTTCGACCTGGGCCGGTTCGGCATTCAGTTCGTCGCCTCGCCGCGCCACGCCGACGGCGTCGTGGTCACCGGCCCGGTCAGCGAGAACATGCGCTTGGCATTGCTCAGCGACCTACGCAGCGATTCCCGCACCGAAACTGGTCATCGCCGTCGGGGCGTGTGCGATCAGCGGCGGACCGTATCGTGGACAATCCCGAGGTGCATAACGGCTGCTCCGGCGCTGCTGCCCGTGGACCTGTTCATTCCGGGATGTCCGCCGCATCCCATGACAATCCTCGACGGCCTGTTACGGCTGCTCGGCCGGCTGGAGAAGAAGCCATCGTGAACAGGACGCCGTTCCGTGTTTCCCGTACCCTGACTCCGGGTAAGACTGTAGGGTGGGTCGAGTCTTCGAGACCCACCGATCCCTAGCTTTCCGGTGGGTCTCGAAGACTCGACCCACCCTACAAGCACTCACCGAACCACACTCATGCAGGAGGCAATATGTCGTCTTTACGTGGCGTTATCCTGGCGGGCGGCAAAGGGACGCGGCTGGGCGAGCTGACGAAGGTGACCAACAAGCACCTGCTGCCGGTCGGGCCGTATCCGATGGTTTATCACCCGCTGAAGAAGATGGTCGGCGCCGGCATCCGCGACATCCTGCTGGTTTCCGGCACCGAACACATGGGCGACTTCGTGGAGCTGCTCGGCTCCGGTAAAGACTTCGGCTGCAGTCTGACGTATCGCGTCCAGGACGAGGCCGGCGGTATCGCGCAGGCGCTGGGCCTCGGCGAGCTGTTCTGCCGCGACGCGCGCTGCCTCGTCATCCTCGGCGATAACATCTTTCAGGACTCCCTGAACGAACTGATCGCCGCCGCCGAGAAGAAGCCGAACGACGCCTTCATCCTGCTGAAAGAGGTCCACGACCCGCAGCGTTACGGTGTAGCCGAGCTGCGCGGCGAGCGCATCGTCAGCATCGAGGAGAAGCCGAAGAAGCCGAAGAGCGACTTCGCCGTGGCCGGCATTTACCTGTATCCGCCGGACGTATTCACCGTCATCCGCACGCTGAAGCCGAGCGCCCGCGGCGAGCTGGAAATCACGGACGTGAACCGTTACTACCTGGAAAAGAAGCGGCTTTGCTCCAGCAGGCTGCGCGGCTACTGGACCGACGCCGGCACGCTGGAATCGCTGGCGACGGCAAACCAACTCGTGCAGCAGGAGATGCCGACGTTTTGAGGGTGGTTATGTACACGGCTTCGTTTAGCCGCGACCCGATAGGGGAGCGCACCTCTCAACGCGCTCCCCTGTCGGGTCGCGGCTAAACAATAGGAACACTGGAAGATGCGCTCCCTCACTCTCGTTCTCACTCTGACGCTCACCCTCTGTGTCCACGGCCAGGAATGGTCGCGCTTTCGCGGCCCGAACGGCTCCGGCGTCAGCGACGCGACTTCGATTCCAACGACATGGACCGACAAGGACTATCTCTGGAAGGTGCCGCTTCCCGGCGTCGGCCATTCCAGCCCGGTCGTCTGGGGCGACAAGGTTTTCGTCACGGCCGGCGACAAGAGCGGCAAACGCCTGGTCCTATGCCTCGACGCCGCGACCGGCAAGACGCTCTGGCAGAAGGAGTTTTTAGCCTCGGCCTACAAGATGCACGTCCGCAATAGCATCGCCACTTCGACGCCGGCCGCGGATGCCGAACGCCTCTACGTCGCCTGGGCCACTCCGGATCGGCTCACGCTCATGGCGCTGGATCATCAGGGACAAACGGTGTGGCAGAACGATCTCGGCACGTTCAAGAGCCAGCACGGTTTCGGCGTTTCGCCCATCGTTTTCAACGATCTCGTCATCCTGCCCAACGACCAGGACAACGGCGGCTCCATCCTCGCCTTCGAGGCCAAGACCGGCAAGGTGCGCTGGACGGCGTCGCGCAAGCCGAAGAACGCGACCTATTCGACCCCGTGCGTCTATCAGCCGCGAGGGCGCCCGCCGGAGCTTATCTTCACCAACTGGCAGCACGGCGTCACCGCCCTGGACCCGAAGACCGGCAAGACGACGTGGGAAATCTCGGTCTTCGAGGTGAACAAACAGGAGCGGGCCATCGCGTCCCCCGTGGTTGCCGGCGACCTGATTCTGTCGACGTGCGGCTTCGTGACGGCCCAGAAGCATTTCGTCGCCGTGAAGCCGCCCGAGGGAACGGACGCTAAGCCGGCGGAAGTGTGGCGCGCTGGAAAAGGCCGTCTCGTATTTGCCGACGCCGTTGGTGAAAGGCGATCTCGTCTTCCTGTGCAGCGAGCTCGGCATGGCGACGTGTCTGGAGGTGAAGACCGGCAAGATCGTCTGGCAGGAGCGCGTCGGCGAAAGCTTCTCAGCATCGCCGGTGTGTGCCGGGGATCGCGTCTACTGTGTCGGCAACGACGGCAGCGTGGTGGTGCTGGCCGCGTCGGAGAAGTTTCAGGTGCTGGCGAAGAACGCGCTGGGCGAGCCGACGCAGAGTACACCGGCGATCAGCGGCGGGCGGATGTTTTTGCGGACGGAAGGGCATTTGATGGCGATGGGGGCGAAGTAGGGCACGTGCCGACCTTGTTGATGAACAGTACGCTGGAGAGAATCAAAGAAGCCGCCTCTTTTCCTTCTTGGGATTGACCACCAGCCAACCACTCGGGGAGCGCATTTCCCATGCCGATCCATGACTGGACCCGCGTCGAAGCAGGCATCTTCCACGCCTTTCACCATGACTGGATCACGGAGATTGCGCGCGCGCTGAACCGCGGCCTCTTACCGGCCGCATATTACGCGCTTCCCGAGCAACTCGCCGGCGGCCTCGGACCTGACATTCTGACCTTGCGCAGACCGGGAAACACCGTCCCCTCCTCGCCCGTTGAGCCTCCCGACGGCGGCGTGGCGTTGGCGGAAGCCCCTCCGAAAGTGCGCATCCGGACGCGAGCCGAGGCCAATCGCTACGCGGCGAAGGCGAAAGTCGTCACGATCCGACACGTCAGCAACCATCAAGTGGTGGCGATGGCGGAGATTGTGTCGCCGGGCAACAAGAACAACCAGAACGGCCTAAACGCCTTCGTGCGGAAGACGCGCGAACCACTCTCGGCAGGCATTCACCTCTTGCTCGTCGATCTATTCCCGCCGAGTTCTCGCGACCCGCAGGGTATTCACCGGGCGGTCTGGGGCGAGGACTGCGGCGCGGACTTCACACTCCCCGAGGATAAACCGTTGACGTGTGTTTCCTACGTCGGCGGCTCCGCATCGGAAGCATTCGTCGAGTTGGTCGCGGTCGGCGATCCGCTGCCCGAAATGCCGCTCTTTCTGACGCCGGAAGTGTATGTACCGGTGCCCTTGGAGGCAACCTATCAGTCGGCGTGGGAGGGTATGCCGGCGTACTGGCGCGAGGTGGTGGCGGCTGAGCCGGCAACGTGAACGGGGTAGGCGCGATCGGGGTGGATCGAAAGAGTGCGAATGGCTGTAAATCGTCCGCATCTCCTGTTACAATCTCCGTGTTCGGGTTCGGCGTTGTCCCTCAGCTTGTCGGAGTGCTGATCCATGTTCCGCCGCCAACTCTGGTTGTTCCTGTTCTTGCTCGCGTCCGGTCAGACGGCACGGAGCGAACCGCCGCAGGAAACCGGCAAGTCGGCCCGCACCGACCGCTTCGGCGATCCGTTGCCCGTCGGCGCCGTGGCCCGGGCGGGATCGTTGCGCTTGCGACATGCGGGACCTGTCCGAGCCGTGACGTTTACTCCGAATGGGGAGTTCCTCGTCTCGGGAGGGCATGACGGCATCATCTACTTCTGGGATCCGGCTACCGGCAAAGAGATGCGCTGTTTCTCCGAGTTGCCGTTTGCTGGCTACGACGCAGGACAAGTCTGGTCCCTGGCATTTTCCCCCAACGGCAAGACGTTGGCCGTGGGACGCTCTGGGACAACGCTTCTGTTGGAACCACGCACCGGTAAGATCATCCGCGAACTGAAAGACTGGGGGGTGGCATCCGTGGCTTATTCGCCGGACGGCAAGCTGCTGGCCACGGGAACAAATGCGAAAACTATCGGGCTATGGGACGCGGCCACCGGCGACAGGTGAAGCGAGCTGAAGGGGCACGACGGGGACGTGTTGTCAGTCGCATTCTCCCCGGACGGAAAGACGTTGGCTTCCGGAGATTACAAGGGGTGGGTCTTCCTTTGGGGCGTCGATAGCGGGAAAGACGTCCGACGGTTCCAGGCTGACGAGACCTGGGTGTGCTCGGTGGCATACGCACCGGACGGCAAGACCCTGGCCACCACGGGGCTGGCCGACACGGTGCGCACGTGGGAGGCTGCAACCGGCAAGGCCATCCATCGCTGGAAAGTGAGAACCAGCTTTTGCCGGTCCGTCGTCTTTTCTCCGGACGGAAAAGTCCTAGCCGGAGCGAGTGACAGCGGCGGCGCAGTGCGGCTTTGGGACGCGGCCAAGGGCACGACAATCCGCCAACTCGAAGGAAACGTACAGGGGCAGATCAACTCCCTCGCCTTCTCTCCAGACGGAAAAATGCTTGCCGCGGCTGGCGCGGATCATCAGGCGCATCGGTGGGAAGTTGCCACCGGCAAAAAACTTCTCCTACCCGAAGCTCACGAGCAAAGGGTGCAGTCGGTCGCATTCTCCCCGGACGGCCAGAGCCTGGCCACGGGGAGTTATGATTTCTCAACTCGTGTTTGGGAGGCCGAAACGGGTAAGCCGGTCCGGTGCCTTTCGGGTACGACACGCCTTTGCTGTTGCCTCGTTTTTTCACCGGACGGGAAGCTCTTGGCCGCGGCCACAGACGTTGAGGGGGTTCGGCTCTGGGACGCGGCCAGCGTAGAGGAAGTCCGCCGCCTCGAGGGCTCGCCGACGCGTATTTATGCTCTAGCGTTTTCCCCCGACGGCAAGCTCCTTGCGTCCGGGGAGTTCCGCAAGATCATCCTGTGGGATGTGGCCACGGGGAAGGAGGTTCGCCAAATCCAAGTGGAGAAAGGGGGGCGGCTCGAGTCGCTTGCATTCTCCCCGGACGGCAAGACCCTCGTTGCCGCAGACGGGGGCGATGCTTCCGTTTCCTTGTGGGAAGTGTCCACCGGTAAGGAAGTTCGCCGATGGAAAGTCGCTCGGTCGAGCATCTCCTCGCTCGCTTTCTCCTCGGACAATAAGACACTCGCCACCACGAGTGGAACGATTCGGCTATGGGACGCGACCACCGGGCAGGAAATCCGTGCGGTGGAAGAGGCGGGCTGCCTGGCTGACGCCGTCGCCTTTTCGCCAGACGGCCGGCTCCTGGCGGCAGGCAGTTACGATGGCGCACTGCATCTCTGGGACGTCAGCACCGGCAAGCTGCTCCTGCGGGCAACCGGACACCGAGGAAACGTTCGCTCGGTGGCCTTCGCTGGCGACGGGACACGGCTGACCACCGCCGGCGATGACGGGACGGCGCTGGTCTGGAGCGTGCCCGAGTTGCTCGGGGTCAAGCCGGCGAACGCCGAAGGTCTTAAAGCCGCAGAAGTCAAGCAACTCTGGGCTGACCTCGCCGATCACGCTCCGAAACGCGGCCAGCGCGCCGTGTGGAGCCTTGTCGCCGCTCCTGGCCAGGCCGTCGCCCTGATCCGGGACAAGCTCTCGCCGCCCCCGCCGATGGCCGACGAACGCTTCCGCCGCCTGCTGGCCGATCTCGACAGCGATGACTTCGCCGTACGGGAGAAGGCCGAGGCAGAACTGGCCCGGTCGGCCGACGCGATCGCAGCGTCCCTCCGTCGCGCCTGAAGGACCAACCGTCAGCGGAGGTGCGCCGGCGAATCGGGCAAATTCTGGAAGGGCTGGAGGCACGGCAGGAAGCGGAGCAGCTGCGGCTGGCGCGGTCGCTCCAGGTGTTAGAGCAAATCGCCACGCCGGAAGCGCGAACCGTCCTCAAGGCGCTGGGTCAGGGTGCGCCGAGCGCAACGGACTCAGGAAGCGCGGGCGGTTCTCGAACGCCTTGACAGGAGGCGAGCCGCGACGCCCTGAGCGGCGGCGGGGGACAATAAAGGAGACGCTCAGACGGTCATGATTTCAGGAATCACGCATGTCCCCTTACGGTCTCTACGCTGTCGAAAAGTCAACGACGGATGAGAAAAACCAGATGGCAAACTCAATTAAACCCACGAGCGATCAGGGATTGCCGGCATCTGAACACGAATCCCGATTCAGGAAGCTGGCGAAAACCTGGAAACAGGAAACCGCCCATCTGAGTTCAACGGTCCGAATGGCGAATCACCCTGCCTATCGTGAGATCATCGCGCTCGGACCGGCAGCCGTCCCCCTCATCCTGGCCGAACTCTGCCGTGAGCCCGACTTCTGTTTCGCGGCCCTGCGGGAGATTACCGGTGAAAACCCGGTGCCCTCGACCAGCGCCGGGAAGGTTGCAGAGATGGCCGGAGCGTGGATTGAATGGGGGCGTACGCGAGGCCTGATCGAATGACCAACAAGCTCCGTCGCCTGTTCCCGAGGCTATTAGCCACTCAGTACCAGGTCCGCAGTAGGAAGACGAAGCGGTACAACTGTCTCGCCTGGGCGGCCGGGCAGGATGATTGTTGGTGGCAATCGCCCCCGGACGGCGTTTGGCCCGACGGAGTGCTCGACGACGGTTCGGTCGAGGCGGCCGTCCGACTATTTGAGCACTTCGGGTTCCAGCGTACCGGCGTTGCGACTCTCGAACCCGGCTTCACGAAAGTAGCGATCTACGGCGACGCGGTCGGCTATACCCATGCCGCGCAACAGCTGCCCGACGGCCGATGGACAAGTAAGATTGGGATGCTCCAGGACATCGACCACAACACGCTCGATAACCTCTTCACGTTCTCGCCACCAGCGCTGTCCAATCAACTGCGGTCAGTACGCGCTGAGCGAGCACCTCCAGTTCCTCCGGTGCGATGATCGACGCCAGGGTGTCGGCAGCGCCGGGTATGTCGCCAAATCGGCTGGTCGCCTGGCGCAGCACCAGGGCACGCGCGGCAACTCGCCGGCCTTCGACCTGAGCCTGCGAATACGCATCCAGGAAAGCCTGGCCCTTGGCATTCAAGTAATAGGAGGATTTGTGGATGAGGGGCAACATGTCGCCCAGGGCGCGGTGGGCTTCATCCAGGTCGCAGATCAGGCCCATCGACCAGTACACGGAATCCCAGAGTGCGGCGCGTGTCTGGGCGTCGGCGCCGCAGCGATCCAGTCCGCGCCGGATCAGCTGTACGATCTCGGGCATCCGCTCCCTCGATCCCCTGGTTAGCGGGGCGAGCAGCATGGTGCCGGGGTTTTGCGTGACCTCTTCCGGCGTTAGCTCCCACGCCCGGCGAATCGTGTAGGTGAAGATGCGCTTGACGTTGCCCTTGGCGTCGCGTTCCTCGTACCGGCCGGTCATGCCAGGGCCCTCCGCGGGAGGCCACAGCAGGAACACCGCGACGATCGGCATCGAGCCGTGCTTGCGTTCGAGCTTGCGACTCTCCTCGAAGAGATGGCGATCGAGGTCCGGTTGATACCACTTCTGAATCCGCAAGTGAACGATCGCCGAACGCCCGTCGTGCATTTTCGCGCTGGCGTGGGTGTCGATCGATGGTCCGGATGGTTCCAGGTCGATCTCCAGATCCTTGGTGTAGGCGGGCATGTCCGGAGCCAGGGGCGGCACGACGACGCCCGCCAACCACTCGGCCCAACTCGGGGCGGTAAGGAGTCGGCCGGCAAGGTCCAAGAGCTGATCGGACGCAAAGGCCCCGGCCAGGCCGTCGAGGGTCGCGCGCCCCGTCGTGTCCGCACTGCCGAATTTCTGTTTGGCCTGACGGCTCAGCAACGTTACCAGCATCTGCGCCGTCGCCTCGGCAAGACCGTAGGCGCACCCCGCGGTCTTGCCGGCTTCATCGACGGCCCGGCAAGTAGACGATTGCATCCAGCCCTGGTGCGTGCCGCCCGTGGAAACAGAATCGGGTACATTCATAATTTCTGAACCGATGAATGACTCCCAGCGAGGGGGTTGATGTCGCCGTTTGTCTGTACCGCCGGCATTCTTGACGGCAGTACAGGTTCCCCGTTGATCCCGCGTCATATCCTATCGCTACTCGTCGCCGACCGCTACTCCTCCGCCTGACCCCCGCCTCTATTGAGTGCCATACTCCTCTCCCCACAACGCACGCGCCTCCGGTACTCTTCGGGATGATCGCGCCCCTTGTTTCTCATCCCGAGGTCCACCATGACCGACCACGTCACCGCCCGCTCCTCTCGTCCGCCGGCAGACGCTTTCGCTTCGGCGCCGTCACGGATTCTGACATCGACGCTCCTCGTCGCCGTCGTACTGGCTCTCATCGGGTCGCGGTTGCTCACCGCACCAACCGTCGTCGGTGCGTGCGTTCGGCCCCGATCCGAAGCGATCGCGCCGAGTTCGTTCGGTAATTCGAGCCGCGCTCAGGACGTCTGGCCCGCATTCGTGTCTCCGCGAGGCGCTCCATCATGCGCGAACAGCCGCGTCCGTGGTGCGCGCCGATCGAAAATGCTCTCATTCCTCTTCGCCCCGCAATTTCGCCAGGACGTTGAGATCCTCCAGCGTCGTCACGTCGCCGGTCGTCGTGCCGGTTGGCGGCCACGTCGCGCAGCAGACGGCGCATGATCTTGCCGGAACGCGTCTTCGGCAGCCCTTCCGTGAAACGAATCTCGTCCGGCCGGGCCAGCGCGCCGATCTCCTTGGCGACGTGGTCGCGCAGCTCCTTCTTCAGCTCCTCGCTCGGCTCGTTGCCGGTCTTCAGCGTCACGAAGCAAGCGATGGCCTCGCCCTTGATGTCGTCCGGCTTGCCGACCACCGCGGCCTCGGCGACCTTCGGATGATGCACCAGGGCGCTCTCGACCTCCATCGTGCTGAGGCGATGGCCGGCCACGTTGAGCACGTCATCGACGCGGCCCATGATCCAGAGGTAGCCGTCCTTGTCGCGGCGGGCGCCGTCGGCGGTGAAGTAGCAGTGCGGCACCTGGCTCCAGTATTGCTCCCGGTAGCGCTCGTCGTCGCCCTAGATGGTCCGCAACATCGACGGCCACGGCTTGCGGATCACCAGCAGGCCGCCGCTGATCGACGCCGACCTCCTCGCCCTGCTTGTCCACCACTTCCGCCACCACGCCGGGCAGCGGCCGCGTCGCCGAACCGGGCTTGGTGGCGATCGCGCCCGGCAGCGGCGAAATCATGATCGCGCCGGTCTCCGTCTGCCACCACGTATCGACGATGGGGCAGCGGCCGCCGCCGATCTTCTCGTGATACCACATCCACGCCTCCGGGTTGATCGGTTCGCCGACCGTGCCCAGCAGGCGCAGGCTCGTCAGGTCGTGTTTCGCCGGCCACTGGTCGCCCCACTTGCTGAAGGCCCGGATCGCCGTCGGCGCCGTGTAGAAGATCGTGACCTTGTACTTGCGCGATGAGTTCCCAGAAGCGGTCCTCACGCGGATGGTTCGGCGCGCCCTCGTACATGACGACGGTGGCCCCGTTGCACAGCGGACCGTAGACGATGTAGCTGTGGCCCGTCACCCAGCCGACGTCGGCGGTACACCAGTAGACGTCCTCTTCGCGCAGGTCGAAGACCCACTTGTGCGTCAGCGAGACGCCGAGGAGGTAGCCGGCGGTGGTGTGCAGCACGCCTTTCGGCTTCCCCGTCGAGCCGCTGGTGTAGAGGATGAACAGCGGGTGTTCGCTGTCGAGCGGTTCCGGCGGACAGTCGGCGGACGCATCGGCCATCAGGTCGTGCCACCAGAAGTCGCGGCCCGGCTTCATGTCGACCTGCTGGTTGCAGCGGTTCAGCACGATGCACTTCTCGACGGTCGGCGACCGGGCCAGCGCCTGATCGACGTTTTGTTTGAGCGGCACGACCTTGCCGCGCCGCCAGCCGCCGTCGGCCGTGATGAGCAGACGCGCTCCGGCGTCGTTGTTCCGGTCCGCGACGGCGTCGGCGCTGAAGCCGCCGAAGACGACGGAATGAGTGGCGCCGATGCGGGCGCAGGCGAGCATGGCAATGGCCGCCTCGGGGACCATCGGCAGGTAGATGGTGACGCGGTCGCCGGGTTTGATGCCCTGCGCCTTGAGGACATTGGCGAACTTGCAGACTTCGCGGTGCAGCATCTGATACGTCAGTACGCGGACGTCGCCCGGTTCGCCCTCCCAGATGATGGCGGCCTTGTTGCGGCGCGGCCCGGCGAGATGGCGGTCGAGACAGTTGACGCTGGCGTTGATCCGGCCGCCGTCGAACCAACGGGCGTGTGGCTCGTTCCAGACGAGGACCTTGTCCCAGCGCGTAAACCAGGCGAGCGCCTCCGCCTGTTCGGCCCAGAAGCCTTCCGGATCTTCCTTGGCCCGCTGGAAGAGCTGTTCGTACTGGGCCACGCTGCCGATGTGGGCGTTGGCCGCGAACTCGGCAGGCGGCGGGAAGGTGCGGGTTTCCTTCAGGACGCTGGTGATGTGGGATGATGCGGGAGAGGACATTTCGGGTCTCCGAGGGTGTTCCGCGCTGCTTCGGTTATCGGTCGCAAGTATAAGGGCGGAGGGAGACGAAGGGAAGAGGCGCGGCGGACTCTTGAGGTGGATATCGGTAGATGCACCGCTCTCGTTCCCACGCTCCGCGTGGGAACGCTCTGCCGGGCCGCTCCGCGGCGCGTCCCAATGCGCCTGACGCCCCGCAGAGCGGCTCGTACCTGCGTTCCCTACGGATATCCACTCCGGACTCCTTTGTGGTCGCCCCGACCAGCCAGTCCCCCACGGTTCCGTATGAGGGTCCGCAGATCCTCCTCGCCGACGAAGAACACTCTTACCTGTACTGGGAGGTGCGCGAGCCGAAGCAGGGTCAGGTGTATCAACTCCACTGGGCGTGGTGACCGCTGAGTTCGACTTCTGCTTTTTAGGCTGGGCAATCGGGTGAAAACTGCGGCGACTTGCTCACGGCGCTTTTCAGACTTACGTCCAATTCTCCTTGGTCTCGTAACAGGTAACAAGGGGGCACTCCCCGCAGCCTAATACTGGTACGAGGTCTCTGAAACGCGGGGGATTTTGAAATCGCGTAACAGTTTTGCCAAGGGCGATTCAGTTTTTCGACCGTTTTGAGCCATCGCGTAACAGTCCGTTAGGCGGCGCATAATTTTCCGTAAGTCCTAATGCGCTCGTGCCATTCCGACGGCTCTCAACAAACGGATGAATATCCCCCGTTTCATACTCGGTCTTCAGCGGCGGACGTCACGGCTTGCTGAGCGGCCGCTTCAGCATGCGGTCGCGGACGGCCTTCGCTTCCTTCGTCAACCACGCGGCCGGTTCGCCTTCTGACAACGCATCGACCAGCTTACGCGAGCCCTCGTCATTGATGTTTTCTAGCACCTCAAGGGCACGGATGGTACGCAACCATTCCGGATGCACGATTGGCCCGCTCTTGCCTTGGTCTCCTCCAGAATTAGACGCATTTGCCGCTTGGCCTCGACGGACGCCGTACCATCGAGTGCTTTTTCCAGGAATGAGATCGCACCTTCCCCCGCGCTTGAGATCGAGCGCGGCTTTCTCTCGGACCTCGAACTCATCGCTATCCAATTCCGCTAGCCATTTCATTACCTGGTCACTCTTCACCGGCTTAACTGGGCTTATGCGGGAAGCCAGAAAAGCCGCGCTCTCTGAGGACGAGCCGGAATAAGCACGGACAGCGCGATAAGCAATTGGCGCCAGCTCGCTTGCCAGATCGGCCCAAAGAAGCTCCATTTGCTTCTTCGAAAGCGGCGCAGGCGGGAGAGACAATGCGTCCGCATTACTACGCCAGTCAAATTGCTTCTTCGGGGCGTTATCGTCGGTCCGGAACCAAGACGCGGCGTCGCCCGTCTTCACGTTCCACACAATCAGGTTTGTCGTCGTGCGCAAATCAAAAGATCTCGTACAGGTAGCAACAATATCTTCACCGTCCGCGCTGAAGAGCACGTTGAGCCAGTGGCATCTTGTCCGCGGCGACAGCGTCATGCACTGGAAAATCGCTTTCTTCTTCGGTGCAGGCAGCCGGTCAAAAAGCCAGAGTTCGCCTTTGTCTGTGCCGACCGCAAGGAGTCGTCCATCATGTGAGATGTTAATGTCGAAAACCGGGCCAGGCAGATCAGATAAAGTATGTGTGTTTTCTCCGTTCGTAACATCGCATTGGCGAGCTTGCCGTCCGCCCCGCCCGTGTAAAGAAGGCGGTTGTCCGGTGAGAATTGCATGGAGTACACACCGCCTTTGTGAGCCTCAAACCGCCGCACAATTTGGCGTTTACGGGTATCCCAGAGTTCGATATCCCCAGCCGTCCCCCCGCTCGCCGCTGCGAGTAGCGCACCGTCATGGGAAAGAACGAGCAGGTCAAGCCTCTCGAGCGAGAGTCGCAATTCATGCAGCTTGGTACCGTCGGTCGCGCGAATAACGGCGATTCGCGGCGTCGTGTCTTCTTTGCTATCGCCTACGTAAACGCAAGCGAATAAGACCTTACTGTCGGATGAGAATCCGGGGCGTACACAGTGGCCGCTGCGCGGCGGATGACCGACGGGACTGAGAACTTTGCCTTCCTGCTTCGGATGTCGTAAACGATTAGCTTTCGCTCGATTAGATCGTGATATGCAATCGTAGCGCCATCCGGAGAAAAACGCAGGCCGTCAACGGAATTGGGAATGATGTCACGAACTTGGCCAGTTGCCGTCTCATATAAATCAAGCTCGCCAGGGTGGCTCACCGCCAACGTCCGGCCGTTCGGCGAAAACGCAACTTGACGGAGGATCGTCAGGCCAAACAACGGCGCTCCCACGGAGGCCGGACGTCCCATAATAGCCCACAAGATGCCGCCGAGTTGAGCCACTGTGCGAACAGCCTTACCGAAACCGCTCATATGCGCCTCCACAGTGCAACGCCGTAAGGATGGGCAATGTGCTCTGTCCTGTCACGGGATTGTAACCTGACCGAAAAAGAGGACAGGCCTGTCCTCTTTTCTTTCAAGATGCGACGCGGGTAAGAGACACTCGCAGACTCCTTAGTCTCAGAGGATAGAACTGATCGCGGAACAACCTTTTGCTCGGTCCTCAGCTTTTCTTGCCCAATTCCGCCAACCGATCGCGTTTCTTCTGCCACTCCTTGAATCCCAGAACGCGAACCACACCCTCCGGCGTCAGCTCCAGGCCGGTCATGATCTGGATCTCCAGCACGACTTGCTCGGCGCTGCCGGGCAGCGGTTCCTTCACGTTCCAGAGCCGCACCGAGCCGTCGCTGCACCCGATGGCGATCGACTTGCCGTCCGGGGCGAAGGCCACGGCGTGAACCTCGCCCGGATGCGGTAAGGGCGGGCCGATCTGACGGCCGGTCGCCGCTTCCCAGAGCCGCGCTGTTTGGTCCACTCCGCCGGTCAAGACCAGGTCGCTCTTGGGGCCGAACTTCACGGACCGAACCTCGCCCTGGTGCTGCATCGGAGCGCCGACCGGCAGGCTGGTTTCCACGTCCCACAACCGCACGGTCTTGTCGGCACCGGCCGTGGCCAGGGTCTTGCCGTCCGGGCTGAAGGCGACGCTGAAGACCGCTTCCGGGTGATCCAACGTCTCGCCGTACTCCTCGCCCGACTTCGCGTCCCAGAGCTGTACCGTTTTGTCGATGCTGCCGGTTGCGATCAGGGTGCCGTCGGGACTGAAGGCGACGGTCGCGATGTCGTCGTCGTGCTCCAGAGGCTTGCCGATCGGTTCGGCAGTGTCCGCCTTCCAGAGGCGCAGCTTTCCCGTCTGCCCCGGCTGTCACCACCGTTTTGCCGTCGGGGCTGATGGCAACAGCCTTCACTGAAGCTCCATGCGGGAACGGCTTGGACAGGGCGCGCCGGTGCGCACGTCCCAGAGCCGGGCCGTCTTGTCCTTGCTGCCCGTCAGCACTTTCTTGCCGTCATGGCTGAACACCGCCGACAAGACGTGTTCCTTGTGCTCCAGTGGCTTGGCGATGAGCGGCTTGCCCGTCTTCGCATCCCAGAGCCGCGCCGTCTTGTCGTGGCTGGCAGTCAGGACCATCGCACCGTCGGGGCTGAAGGCAACCGACGTGACCAGCGCATCCTTATGGATGGAGAACGACCGTGACTCGATCCGCGGCGGTGCGGTCGACCAGACGCGGGCGGTCTCGTCCTGGGACCTGGTCAGGACGATCTGATGGTCCGCGCTCATGACCGCCTCGCGCACCCCACCCGGATGCGGCAGCACTGGGCCAAACGCCCTGCCTTTAAACGTCCCGATCCACATCCGGACGGTGGAATCGTTCCCCGCTGTCAGAACGGGAGAACCATCCGGAGAGAACGTCATGCCGAGGATGCGTCCAGGATGTTGCAGCAAAGTCTGGCGTTCTCTTCCGCCGTGCTCGTCATAGTGGCGGATGAACTTGTCGGCGGTCCCGGTCAGGATCTTGCCTTCCTTGGTGAAGCCGACGGCAAGGATGGGCGCCGGGCATTCCAGCAGATGCTTGCTTTCGGGCGTGCGCGGTGTGACGACATGCTTGCGGCCAAACCGGACGCCCATCGGCTGCGGAGGAGTCGTGGTGGCAGCGACCCGCGGCTTGCCGGTGTCTGCATCCCACAAATACACGATGCGGTCGTCCGTGCCGGTCAGGATCAGCTTGCCGTCATGGCTGAAGGCCAGGGCGCGAACCGCTCCGGAGTGCTGTAGCGGCGGGTAGTTCCCGACCTGCTTGTCGGTTTTCAGGTTCCATCGAAACACCGTCTTGTCGTCGGTGCCGACCAGGACGGTCTCATCGTCGCGGCTGAGAATGGCGGCCCGTATCCCGCCGTTGTGGGTCTTGCCCTTGCCGATCTGGTTGCCCGTGGCCGCGTCCCAGAGGCTGACCTTCTTCTCGTCGGCGGTCAGAAAGGTGCGGCCGCTAGGACTGAACGCCACGATCTTGATCGGATTACTGTGTTTGGTTTCGCGCACCATCTCGCCGGTCGTTGCGTTCCAGAGTCGTGTCTTGCCGTCGGCACCGCCGGTCAGGGCCGTCTTGCCGTTGGGGCTCAGTGCGATGGACGTGATTCCACCGGAATTCGGCAAACACGCCGTCAAGGGGTAAAGCTGTTGCTGCCAGGTGGCGAGATTGAGTCGGGCGAGCTGCTGGAACTCCGTGGCATCTGCGGGAGCCATCTCCAGGCTACGGGCGATCCAGAGCAAGCCGCGACCGGTGTTGCCCTGGTCGCAGAGGCTGAGACCCTTATCCAGGGCCAGGTCGGCGGAGAGACGTTGCAACTTCCCGCGCTGATCCTCGGCCTCCGCGCGGGCTTTCTTTTCCTCTTCCTTGGCCCTGGCCTCGGACTCCGCCCGGTCCGTGGCGCGTTGCTCCGCCGCTACCGCTTCCTGCCGGCGACCCTCTGCCACGCCCCGCAAGCGTTCGGCCTCGGTCAGGGCGCCCTCGGCACGGTCCTTTTGTCCTTCGGCATCGGCACGGGCAGCCTCGGCCTTGTTCCTCTGTCCCTCGGCACGCAACCACTGCCAGCTGACCAGCCCGAACCCTGCCACGGCGACCAGCAGGATTCCGGCCGACAGCGCCGCGATTGCTGGCCGGCGCCGAACCCACTTCAGGCCGCGTTCCAACAACCCCGCCGGTCGGGCCTGGATCGGCTCATCTTCCCGGAAGCGGCGCAGGTCTTCCGCCAGCGCCTCGGCACTGGGGTAACGCCGCGCTGGGGCCTTTTCCAGGCACTTCAGGCAGATGGTTTCAATGTTGCGCGGTATCTTCGGTTGCAGGCGCGTCGGCGGCAGCGGCTCATCGTTGACTACTTGCAGGACGGTATCCAGCGGCGACGCAGCGCGGAACGGCGGCCGGCCGGTCAGCAACTCGTACAGGATCGCGCCGAGCGCGTAGACGTCGGTAGCGGGTCCCAGATCGGTGATCCGCCCGCCGGCTTGTTCGGGGGCCATGTAACTGGGTGTGCCGAGGATGGAGCCTTCCTGAGTACGGCCGGTTTCGGAGTCGAGCTGTTTCGCCAGCCCGAAGTCGGTGATCTTGGGCACGCCGAGAACGCGCTCGCTGCGTTTGCTGCGCGGGGCGTCCTCCGCCGGTTGGGGGGTGGGCGTCAGCAAGACGTTGGCCGGCTTCAGGTCGCGGTGGATGATGCCCTGCTGATGCGCGTAGTGCATCGCCCGCGCCAGATCCTCGACCATCTTGGCGGCTTGCTTGGCGCCGAGTGGTTCGCCGTTGAGCCGGCCGGCCAGGCTGCCGCCGCCGACGAACTCCAGCGAAAAGAAGGGCAGGCCGTCCTGCTCGCCGACTTCATAGATCTGCACGACGTTCGGGTGCTGCAATCGCGCCACTGCCTCGGCCTCGGTGCGGAAGCGGTCCAGGTCCTGTTTACCGGCGTGTCCGCCGGCGAGGATCATTTTGAGCGCGACCACCCGGTTGAGCTTGAGGTGGCGGGCCTTGTAAACGACGCCCATGCCGCCGCGCCCAGCTCGCCCAGGACCTTGTAGCCGGTCACGTGGACGGCATCCCGCGGAGCCTCCATCGTAGCCTGGCCGGAGGGTGAGAGGGTCTCATCCGCGGCGGCCGGCACCTTCGGTGCTCCTCCAGCGGGTGAAGTAGCCGGCGTGGTGGGCGGCATCGGGATCGCGCCCTCCGTTGCCGGATTGGACCGTCCGGAAGGAGTCGCGCTTGAACCACCGGTTGGCGAAGCCAATGTCTCGTCGTTGGACGGGGCCACAGGCTGCGTCCGCTGGTTCTCGCTCGACGCAGGTTTTCCCTCGTTGCGCATGGGCTGGGTCATGGCGATCCTCTGAAGGAACTCGATTGATCGACAACTGCTGAGTATAAGTCCGGGACGGAGCGAATGGAAGTGTCCGAGCCACCTAAAAGCCAGAATTCGGGGAGTGGCGCGAGCTACTGTATTTTGGTCCAAACGGTGACGGGCCTGTTTCGCGGAACGCAAGCCGGTCAATCCCACCACTGACCACTCACTGCTTCTTCCGGAAACCTCTTGACTGCGACCCCGTTCGACTGAAGAATGGCAAGTGAAGCATCGTGAACCGCCTTGATTCGACAACGTGGAGACTCCCGCCGATGACTCGTTCACTTTCTCTGGCCGCACTGGCCCTGATCGCCTGCACCACACCGCTCAGCGCCGCCGGCATTACCGGCAAATACATCGAAGCGCGCACTTGCGACGTCTGGACTGGTCCCTGCTTCGCCAACGCCGAGATGAACCTGGGCGGCAAGCACGCCGTGCTCGCCTGGTCGGTGGACAAGGGTGAATTGAATGGCGTCACTCTCAACGGCCTCAGCGTTGTAGTGGTCGTTGCCGCCAGCGATACCCTCGGCCTCGAACAGACCGGCCCCGCAAAGGCCGTCCTGATCGTCGATAGCCGCGCTTCATCTGCGCAGCGCAAAGCGCTGGTCAATCTCGCCAAGCAACAGGCCGGCGCCTGGTTCGGAACGTCGTCAGCATTGAATCAGCCAAGATCGACCTCGACGTGTGCAATTGTGCGGACGGCGCCTGCGGCAAACTGAAAGCCGGTGTGGCCAGCATCGAGACGCGCTGCCTCGATCACAAACACGACAAGGTGTGCGGCAACGAATCGGCGTACTACCCGCCGCTTGCCAAGGGCGTCAAGGTGAAGGCCGGCATCGCCGTCGAACACACGTTCAGCGGTAAGGGCGTCAATGAAACCTGGAGCGACGCCGGGCGCCGCGGCGCTTACCTCGGCACGTTCGAGGCCCGCTGAGTAATAAATGAAGGCTGCAGGATGAAGGATGAATCAAGACCGGCAAGGTCGCTGATTCATCCTTCATCCTTTTTTTCTGGAGACGATCCCATGCTCATTCGATCCCTCTTGGCCGAGGCGTTTCTGCTGGCGGCTATCGTTCCCGTTCACGCGGCCGCTGAAACGTACTCGATCAAGGTCGTGAACACCGAGCCGCCGAAGGAACTCCAGGAACCGGTGCGTAAACTAATCGGCGATCGCTGCGTCCAGTTCCTCGACGGCAAGGGCGAGCTGCTGGCCGAGGTCTGGTTGCGTAAGGGAGTGCCGGGGAAGGCAACCGAGGCCCAGGTCAAGAATGGCCTGACGCTGCGCGAGATCCCCGAAACGTCGCTGATCGGCGCCCTGCGCGTGGCGAAGCAGCTGGGCGATTACCGCAAACAGAAAGTGCCGGCCGGCGTCTACACGATGCGCCTCGGCTTTCAGCCCCAGGACGGCGACCACATGGGCACCGCGCCGACCAGCGAGTTCGTTCTCGTCTCCCCCGCCGCCGACGATAATGGCGTCCCCACGATGAAGCCTCGGGCGCTGTTCGAGATGAGCGTGAAGGCAACCGGCGCCCATGCCGGCGTTTTCGTGCTCTTTCCCGGCAAGGAGGCGACAGCCGATCCGAAGCTCGTCGATAAAGGCGACGGGCAATGGGCGATTCTGCTGAAGTTGGACGTGGTGGTCGGAGAGCTGAAGACCAGTATCGGCATCGGCCTGACCCTGATCGGTTTCTCGCCGTCGGCGTGAGGTGTTCGCATCTTGCCGCTTGGACGAGATAAGTTGCACGTAGGGTGGGTCGAGTCTTCGAGACCCACCAGAGCGGCCGGCTATCAATCGGTGGGTCTCGAAGACTCGACCCACCCTACGAGGTTTTGAAACCGCAGCGAAGCGACCAGACGACTGTCCATTACAACCCCTATTCCCAAACTCACCCTCTCGTCCTCACCGTCTTCGCGCGGTTATCATCTCCGACGACATTGCCAGACACGCTCAATTTGCGGTACATTGTAACGAAGCGGAATCGTTCCGACGTCCGCTCATTGCCGGTGGAGAATCTCTCATGGCAGAGACGGTTAGTTGTCCCGGCTGCCAGACCAAGCTGAAGCTCAAGCCGGAATACGCTGGGAAGAAAATCAAGTGTCCGAAGTGTGCCCAGGTGATTGTCGTACCCGGTGCGCGCGGCGTCACGGCGGCCGCTCCGAAGGCCGTTGCGAAAGCGGGAAAGAGCGTTCCCGCTGTTCCGAAGGCGCCGCCGCCGCTCGACGACGAGGCGGCAGTCGCCACCGAGCCGGGTAGAAAAAAGGGCCGCAAGTCCGACATGTCGCCCTGTCCCGAATGCGGCGAAATGGTCGATCTCGCGGCGACGAAATGCCCCCATTGCAAGACACCGCTCGAACCGGACGACGAAGACGAATACAAGAAGTGGAAGAAGTGCCCCAGCTGCCGCCAGCAGAAGGCCAAGCAGGTATACTGGACGTTTTGGGGCAGCTTCTATTTCACGCGGATGTTCCACCACGTGAAGTGCGAGGAGTGCGGCGCCGGGTATAACGGCAAAACCGCCGCGTCGAACCTGGGTCCGGCGTTCGTCTGTGTTTCGATCCCATTCCTGGCCATGATCGGCCTCGGCTACTTCGTCATGTGGCTCTACCAGGACCGCGGACATGCGGTGCCGGATTGGATCCCGATCGCAATCTGGTCGCTCGGCGGTGTTGGAGCCGTCGGCCTGCTCGCCGGCATCGTGCTGTGGTTGGTGACGGGACGCGGGACCTCGAGACGGTAACGCCGGCAGAAACGCCTCAGCTGCTCTCCGGCGTCTTGACGTAGAACTCGCGGCGGGAAAAGACACGGGCGGCAATGAACGTCGCCAGCAAGGAAACGAGCAGAAGCGTCAACACACAAACACCTGACTCCGGGGCGACGCTGCCGATCTGGAAGGATATATCGTTGATGTGACCCCTGTGCCCTGGCAGCGTCGGGGGTGGAGTATCGCTCAGCTGGATCCTCCAGGTCTGGGTCCACCTGGAATCGAGATCAGCCAACGCAGCGAGAGAACCCGGAAATAGTACATCACGGTCAGTTTCCGCATCGCGAAATCGAGGTTGGCCAGGACGCCCTCAACCATCGCAATGTAGATGATGCCCACGATCATCGACCGTTGCACCAAAATGCTCAGGCAGCCGAACACCGCCACGTACGTCGTCATCGCCAACGTCATCACGACGAACGTCGTCATCATCTTGAGCGGAAAAACGTCAACAAACTTGTCCGTGCCGAGATACGCCGCCAGATACGTGATGGTCACGTAGACAAACGCCAGGATCGCTACCATGCAGATCGTCGCCAGTAGTTTCGTCACGTACAGCGCCCACTTGGGGATCGGCCGGATAAGCAGATACGTCAATGTCTGCTCCTCCTGTTCGTCCAAAATCATGCCGGATGCGTAGAGCAGCGCGGTGAGCGGCAGCAGCGTATGCGGGATCAGGTTGAACAAGCAGACGAACGCAATCTCATCGGTCGCCGGGCCGTGCCGATCGTCGATCGTTCGCATGAGAATAGCGAAACCCGCGGGCAGGAGAGTCAGCGCACCCAGGACCAGCATCCGCTTGCCGCGCAGAAACTGGCGCAGCGTCAGCGTGAACAGCGTCCACAGGACCGAAAACTCCAGACCGCTCGTGCGCGGCTGCAAGGCCGAGACGCCGGCCGACTCCGGGGTTCGAGAACGCGCGGTGCTCATGACTTCACCAGTGTATGGCATTACTCCCCTCGCCCCGGTAGTCCGGGGAGAGGGGTCGTCATCGCCAACGTCATCACGACGAACGTCGTCATCATCTTGAGCGGAAAAACGTCAACAAACTTGTCCGTGCCGAGATACGCCGCCAGATACGTGATGGTCACGTAGACAAACGCCAGGATCGCTACCATGCAGATCGTCGCCAGTAGTTTCGTCACGTACAGCGCCCACTTGGGGATCGGCCGGATAAGCAGATACGTCAATGTCTGCTCCTCCTGTTCGTCCAAAATCATGCCGGATGCGTAGAGCAGCGCGGTGAGCGGCAGCAGCGTATGCGGGATCAGGTTGAACAAGCAGACGAACGCAATCTCATCGGTTGCCGGGCCGTGCCGATCGTCGATCGTTCGCATGAGAATAGCGAAACCCGCGGGCAGGAGAGTCAGCGCACCCAGGACCAGCATCCGCTTGCCGCGCAGAAACTGGCGCAGCGTCAGCGTGAACAGCGTCCACAGGACCGAAAACTCCAGACCGCTCGTGCGCGGCTGCAAGGCCGAGACGCCGGCCGACTCCGGGGTTCGAGAACGCGCGGTGCTCATGACTTCACCAGTGTATGGCATTACTCCCCTCGCCCCGGTAGTCCGGGGAGAGGGGTCAGCATTTCCCCCCCTCGCCCCGGTAGTCCGGGGAGAGGGGTCGGCATTTCCCCCCTCGCCCCGGTACTCCGGGGAGAGGGGTCGGCATTTCCCCCCTCGCCCCGGTACTCCGGGGAGAGGGGTCGGCATTTCCCCCCTCGCCCCGGTACTCCGGGGAGAGGGGTCGGCATTTCCCCCCTCGCCCCGGTACTCCGGGGAGAGGGGTCGGCATTTCCCCCCTCGCCCCGGTACTCCGGGGAGAGGGGTCGGGGGTGAGGGGTGAGAGGCAGAACACAGTCAAGTCGCTCACCCCTCACCCCCGACCCCTTTCCCCGGACTACCGGGGAGAGGGAGAGACGCTGGGGCACCTCATCACTTCACCAGGTACTTGAAGACCGCTTCCAGATTGTCGTCCTCGGAATAAACCTCTTCGATCACCGTTCCATCCTTGAGAGACAACTCCGGCAACCGTGAATAGAAGGCGTCCGGCGCCCAGGTTTCGGCGATGACGGAACGCTCGTTCGGCTGGATTTTCAACCCCTCGACGTCGTCCCACGCCGCCAGTTCGGCGGCCAGTCGGCGGAAGTTCGCGCTGACAAGGACGATGCGGTGTGGGTGCTTGTCGATCAGATCGCGGATGTCGCGGATGTTCCCCTCGGCGACGAGCCGGCCGCGGTTCATCAGGACGATGTTCTGCGTCAGCGTCTGCACTTCGTGCAGGACGTGGCTGGATACGATCACGCTCTTACCTTGCTTCCCTAGCGCGACGACAATGTCCATCAGGTCGCGGCGGGCGACGGGATCGGTGCCGGTGAACGGCTCGTCGAGGAACAACACGTCGGGGTCGTGAACCAGGGCCTGGGCGAGCTTGGTGCGCTGCCGCATGCCCTTGGAGTAGCCGCCGACGGCGCGATAGGCGTTCTCGGTCATCCGGACCATTTCCAGAGCCTTCTCCGTCTTGTCCGCGGCCTCGGCGGTACTGAAGCCGGACAGACGGGCACAGGTGAAGATGAAATCGCGGCCCGACATCCACTCGTAGAAGGCGTCCTGCTCGGGGCACAGGCCGAGGTAGTGGTTCAGCCCCGGGTTGTTCCACACCGGTTGGCCGAGGACAATTACCGTGCCCTGGCTGGGATAGAGCTGACCCGTTGCCAGTTGCAGCAGCGTCGATTTTCCGGCACCGTTGGGGCCGAGCAAGCCGGTGACGCCGGCGCGGAATGCGCAGCGTCAGCTTGTTGACGCCGATGACGTTGCCGTACCACTTCGAGACTTCCTCAAAGCGCACGATCGGCTCCGACCCTGGCGTGCGTTCCAGCACAGCGGGCAGTGCGGGCAGGGCCGCCATCCGGTCGTCGGGCCGCTTTAGCGGAGCCGATCCAATGTTTTCACGCGATTGTTGAGGATCCATACCGAGAGTCCACCAAGGGCTAGTAATACGAGAGCAGACCAGTACCAGGGCCAGCGCGGCGATTCGAGGTGAGTTTCCTCTTGCGAGCCGTCGTCAAACCCTCCTTGACCACCGAAATTCTGATTCCGGGCCATCAAAGCCTTTCTTCGGAGGGCATGCCAATTATCCTCGGCGTCGTAGAAACCCAGGAGCCCCTCACCGATGCGGAGCAGGTTCGTCATGTACGACACGCACGGACGCCAGTCATTCGTGAAGGCCTCCGTGAGATTGTACCTGATGTTCTGCTGGAACCTGTTTGGTTCGCGCGCCATGGCCTGATTGCGCAGCATCCGTTGTCGGTTGCGCTCCAACATTCGGTCATTCCGCGCCTTCGCTCGAGCGCGCGCTCCTCAGGCGGCATTACTCGAACCTGATCCTGATTCGCCTCTTCATTATCTTTCCACTCTTCGGCCTGCTCCTTTTGCCAGAGGTCGTTGTTCCGCTGTTGGATCTCCTGCTGCTTGGCTTGCCAACCTCTCTCCTGTTCCCATTGCACCTGGGACTGCTGCCGGTAATACGAGCTGACGTGGACACCTTCCAGGATGCCGTAAACGATGCCGGTGAGTATCCAGAACCCGGCACAGGCAGCACCGACGTAGCGCGAATCTCGCGATAACGAAGAGAGAGCGAGGATCAGCAAACCGGCCGACACCGTCACGACTAACCCGTAGAGGATCATGCCGATAAGGATTCGCCCGGTATCGAAGATGACCGTAAAGTCGAGGCTGAAGAGGACACCCAGGAACCAGGCGGCGACTGCCGGCACTACGATGACCATGCCCAGGAAGGCACCGATAACGCCCAGTTTGCCGATGAAGTAGTCGATCCGCCGCACCGGACGTGAAAAATACAAGGGCAGTGCGTTAAAGCGTAGATCCTGGCTAATCAATCCTGGACCGACCAGCAGCATCACGATCATCACGAACCAGATTTCCGTCTGCATGAAAAAATAGAAGCAATACGTCCACATGGTCACGCGGAACGCCGCGGGGTTGTCCAGGAACTCCTTCACGGGAAACATGCTGCCGAGCAATGACATCGCCCCGCCGTACTTCTGCTCCACCAAGCCCCACAGGCTGATGACACCCGCCAACATCAATGAGGGAATCCAGGCGATGATGACCAGCGAACGAATGGTGCGGTTCTGCATGCCGATCCGAACGCCGTGGCGCGTGATGGCCAACCAGCGCCAGCCGTGACTGCCCAGCGTGCCCTGCCAGTGCTGATAACCTTGATCGAAAATCGGCATGTTGCAACCCCAGCTAAGCCGCAAGCGGCAAGACAAAGGACGTCAGCGCGGCCCCACGGCCTTCAGGAACACTTCTTCGAGGGTAGCGCGGCGCGGCCGTAGATGGCGAATCTGCAACCGCTCCGCACGAGCAACCTCCCAGAGTATCGTGTGATCGCGGCCCGACGGCACCTTCACGAGGATCAAGTCATCATCGTGCTGGTCGGCCTGACAACCGGCGGCGGAGAGGCGCTGCGCAGAACAGCTCCGGATCGGCCTTGAGGCGAACCTCGTACATCAGCTGTTGCAGCCCTTTCATTTCCTGGATATTGCCCGCCGCCAGCAGGCGTCCGTTGCCCATTACCATGACATGATCGCACACCGCCTCCACGTCCGGCAGCAGGTGGCTGGAGAACAGCAGGCTCATGCCCTTGCTGTGTGCGAGGTCGCGGGCCAACTCCAGCACTTCATCGCGGCCGGCGGGATCCATGCCGTTCGTCGGTTCGTCGAGGATGAGCAGCTTCGGATCGTGAACGATGGCCGACGCCAGTTTCAGACGTTGCTTCATGCCGGTGGAATAGGTCTCCACGCGGCGATAGCGGGCCTCACCCAGGCCAACGTAGTCGAGGACTTCATGCGCCCGTTGCAGGCCGTCCTTGCGCGACATGCCGACCAGCTCTCCGGCGTAGGCGACGGCATCGACTCCGGCGACGTGCGGGAAGAGGCATTCGTCTTCCGGAGCGAAGCCGACGAGACGCCGGATGTCGAGCTGTTGACGGCGGATGTCCATGTCGAGGATGCGTCCCTCGCCACGATCGATGAGAATGAGGCCGAGCAGCGTGCGGATCATGGTCGTCTTGCCCGAGCCGTTCGGTCCGAGCAGGCCGATCGCACCGGTCGGCACCTGCACGCTGAGGTGATCGAGCGCGGTGACACGGCCATAGGTCTTCGTCACGTTGTCGAGCTGAAACAGCATCGCCGGGTCCATCGTGTCGGGGACGTGGGAGAGGCAATAATCGTCGATACTATCGAATTCGTCGGCGGAAGGCGAATCTTATCCGAAAAAAGCGGCAGATTGAATTCGTTTAGCCGCGAGCTTTTGCGAGCGCTTCACCCAGCGCTCGCAAAAGCTCGCGGCTAAACGGCGCCGGTTGACACTCGACCCGCATCCTGCGAAACTAACCTCGCTGCCTTCCCGCCCGCCTGCCCCATTCGAGGTTCCCACCAAATGTATACTCACCGTTTTGGCCCGCATCCGATCCGCTGGCTGGCGCTGGCCGTTTTCGCCTCTTTTTGCGTCGCGTTGCCGTGGCTGACTATCGGGACAGCTCGCCAACCCGACCCCACAGCGCCGGCGAACGTCGTCGCCGTTCTCAAGGGACACACGGAAAACGTTTACGCCGTCGCCTTCACGCCCGATCAGAAATACGTTGTGACCGCGAGCTTCGACTCGACGCTCAAGGTTTGGGAGACGACCACGGGTAACTTATTCAAGACCTTCGGCGGAACGACCGGGCATCAGAAGAATGTCCTCTCGGTCGCCCTCAGCCCCGACGGCAGCTTGATGGCCTCCAGCAGTGTGGATAACACCGCCAAGGTGTGGGACTTCCCGACCAGCAACCATCTCCGTGAACTCGCCGCCAAGGATGTTGTCAATTCCGTCGCCGTCAGCGCCGACGGCAAACAGATCGCTGGGGCCTGCAAGGACGGCACGGTCAAGGTGTGGAACAACCTCGACGGCAAGGAGCTGTACAACCTCGCCGGGCACACCGGTCCTGTCGTTTCCGTCGCCTTCAGTGCGAACAATGCGCTGCTGGTCTCGGCCGGCGCGGATCGAACGGTGCGTTTCTGGAACATGACCAACGGCCAGGCGGTCGGCATGGTCGGCGCTCACAACGGCTCCGCGAACGCGGTCGTCTTCAACCCGAACAACGCTGCGGCGTACAGCGTCGGCGAGGACGGTGTGCTAAAGTTCTGGACGGTCCCGCCGGCCGTTTCCCGCGCCCTGGCAACACCGCACGGGGACGCCGTCACCGCCGTCGGTCTGTCGCCGGATGGCAACTCGATCCTGTCGGCCAGCGCCGACAAGACCGTGCGGCTCTCGACGCTGGCCAACGGCGCCCAGGTGCGAGCCTTCGCCGGGCCGGCCGCACCGGTGAACGCCTTCGCCATGTCGCCCAACGCCGCCCTCCTCGCCGCCGGCACGGCCGACAAGCAACTCTTCTTGTGGAACTACGCCGATGCGAAGCAAATCGCGCAGATGCTGGCGCACAACGGCGCGGTGACCGGAGTCGCTTTCCATCCGGCCTCAAACCAAATCGCCACGGTTGGCGCCGACGGGCTGCTGAAATTGTGGGCGCTGCCGCTCGCCCTGCCGCCGGCGCTGGCACATGCGGACGCCGTCCATGTCGTCACGCCGAGCGCGGACGGCAAGAAGCTCTTCAGCGGCGGCGCCGACAAGACGGTCTATGCCTGGAACCTCGCAGCCCCGGCGATGCCCGAGCGCAAGTACGCCGGCCATACTGCACCCGTCAATGCGGTTGCGGTCAGTGCGAACGGTCCACTTCTTGCTTCGGCCGGCGACGACGAGGTCATCCGCTTCTGGAATCAGACCAACGGCCAGCAGACGGCACTGATCGGCGCTCACACCGGTTCGGTGACCTCGCTTTCGTTTAATCCGGCCGGAACGCAGCTGCTCTCGTCCGGGGTGGACGGCAGCCTCAAACTCTGGACCGTCCCGCCAACGCCCACCCAGCTGTTCGCTCATCCGGATGTGGTGACGAGTGCCGTGCTCAGTCCCGACGGCACGACGCTGCTGACCGGATGCAACGACAAGAACGCCCGTATTTGGACGCTCGCAAATGCCCAGCCGCGACCGTTGGCCGGCAACACGTTGGCCGTGCTGTCCGTCGCCTACAGCGCCGACGGCAAGCAGGCGGCTGCGGGCGGAGCCGACAAGTCGATCACCGTCTGGAACGTCGCTGACGGCAAGGAGCTGAAGAAGCTGCCGAACCTGCCCGCGCCGGTGCTGAGTGTCGCCTTCAGTCCCGACGGCAAGTCGGTCGCCGGGGGGTTCGCCGACAACAGCCTTCGCCTCTTCGACATTGCGATGGGCAAGGAAACGAAGGCATTCGCAGGACACACTGGACCGGTCAACGCCATCGCTTTCACGCCGGCCGGCGATTTGGTGTCGGCGAGCGCCGACAAGACGGTGCAGGTCTGGACCGTCGCCACCGGCATGTCGAAACGGAAGATCGACCACGGTGCCCCGGTCCTGAGCCTGGCGCTGAGCAAGGACGGCGCCAGAGTCATCAGCGGCGCCGACGACAAGACCGTGAAACTATGGACGCTCGCCGACGGCAAACCCGCCGGAACGATCACGACTCCATCGGAGGTAAAGGGGGTAGCCCTCAGTGCCGATGGGACGCGCCTCGCCGTCGCTGGAACCGACAACCGTGCCCGACTCTACGCCGCCGACGGCAAGCTGCTGGAGTTTCTGCCGCACGATGGCCCGGTCCTCGCGGTCGGTTTCACGCCGGACGGCAAGCGTGTCATCACGGCCAGCGCCGACAAGGGCGCTCGCGCCTGGACCCCGGCCGTCGTCTGGCAGGCGAACCACGCCGGTCCGGTGCGGCAGGCTCTGTTTACTCCGAAGGGCGACCGCGTAATCTCGGCGAGCGACGACAAGACTGTGCAGGTGTGGACCAGTGCCGACGGCAAACCTTTCAAGTCTTTTCCCGCTCATGCCGGGCCGGTCCTCGGTGTCGCCGTCAGCGCGGACGGAACCAAAGCGGTCTCCTTCGGCGACGATAAGACCGTCAAGGTGTGGACGATTCCCGCCGCCGCGAACATGCCTGACGTGCCGCCGGTTGTCTTCACACTGCCGGCCGCCGCGAGCACCGTCACGATCAGCCCGAACGGTCTGCGCGTTGCCGCCGCGGTGGTTGATGCCAATGTCCACCAGGTTCGCGTCTTTGACGTGGCGACGGCGAAGGAAGTGCAGCAGTTGACGCCGCACACCGCGACGGTCCGTTCGCTGACGTTTCTTGGCGACAGCCGCACGCTGATTTCCGGCTCGGCCGACAAGACCGCCAAGTTGAGCGACGTGGCGGTCGGACTCGTGTTGGAAGCCCATCCCGGTGGCGCCACCGGGGTCGCCTATCACAGCAACGGCACCCAGGTGCTGACCGGAGGTGCCGACAAGACGGTGAAGCTGTGGGACGCGGCCACGGGGAAATTGCTGCGCCCGTTCGGCCCGCTCGCCGACCCGGTGACGGCCGTCGCCTTCAGCCGTGACTTCGTCCGTGTCGGCGCCGCGGCCGGCAAAGTGGTTAAGGTGTGGAACGCCGCGGATGGGAAGGAGCTGCTGACGCTGACGCACCCTGCAAGCGTCACCGGCCTGTCGTTCAGCGTTGATAACGGCAAGCTCGCCACCAGCACCGCCGACAACCTGGTGCGCGTCTGGGACACGGCGACGGGGCTAGAACTACAGTTCTTCCGGCACACCGGTCCAGCGACCGGCGTCGTCTTCCATCCGAACAACGCAACCATCGTGAGCGGCAGCGCCGACAAGACCGTGCAGATCCACACCCTGGCCGCGGCCCGTGCCGTGGCGCTGGCATCTCCAGGACGGGCGCTCACGCTGACGCCGAACGCTTCGCACATCCTCGCCGGCTGCGACGACAAAACGGTGAAGCTCGTCAACCTCGGCACCGGCGCCATCGAGCGTGTCCTGGCCGGTGCGGAGGGATCGGTGAAAGCCGTCGCCGTGGCGAAGAACAACGTTCTCGTCGCGGCCGGCGGTGCCGACTCGAAAGTGCGGCTCTACAACTTCGCCGACGGCAAGGAACTGAAGGTGCTGCCGGCGACCGGAGTGGTGCGCGGCCTCGCGTTCAGTCCGAACAACCTCGTGCTGGCCGTGGTTTGCGAGAACGGCGCGATCACAGCCTTCAATGTCAACTACACCGTCAACCAACCGGCGCCGCCCGACTTCGGAAAGCCGATTCAGAGCTTTTCATCGGCCGGCGGCGCGTTCGACGTAACCTTCGCCGCCGACAATCAGCTGCTATACACCGGCGCCGACAAGTCCGTGCGGACCTGGAAGGTGGCGTCGGCAGCGCCGACGAAGAACTTCCCTCATCCAGCCACCGTCGGCGCGGTGGCGTTCAATCCGACGGCCCCGGCAGCTGCCCCGGTGCTGGCGACGGCCTGTTCCGACGGTAAAGTGCGCATTTTCGACGTGGTGAAGGGCCAGGCGCTGCGCGAAATCAACGCCCACGTCACACCGACGCCAGCTTCGGTTTACTGCATCGCCTGGAGTCCCGACGGCAAGTCGATCGTCAGCGGCAGCCAGGACCGGAGCCTGAAGTTATGGGACGCGGCCAGCGGCAACTTGGTGCGCGAGTTCAAAGCGTTCGACGCCGTGAAGAACGACAAGGCCGACAAGGGCCATCGCGGCGCCGTCTACACCGTGGCGTTCAGCCCGGACGGCAAGACGATCGCGTCCGCTGGAGACGACCGGACGATTAAACTGTGGAATGTTGCCGATGGCACGGTTGTGCGCGAGTTCATCAACCCGAACATCAAGGCACCAGCACCGCCTGTCCTCGCGCCGCCGCCCGCATCTCATCCTAATTCGATCTTTGCGGTGCGCTTCACGGCGGACGGCAAGTACCTGTTCAGCGCCGGCGGATCGAAGGCGGACAAGGGCTACCTTGCGGCGTGGAGTGTGGCCGACGGCAAGATGGTGTTCGCCGAGGAGCCGCAAGTCGGCGCGATCTGGGGTCTGGCGCTGTCGCCTGACGGCAAGCTGTTGGCACTGGGGACCACACAGGCGACGGGGCCGGTGGGGAACAAGGTGAACACGAGCTACGTCATCAAGGCGCCAGAGATCAAGTGAGAGATCAACGATCACTTCGTTAACTGGGCGCTCTCGTTCCCGCGCTCGGCGTGGGAACGCACGTCCGGGACGCTCTGCGTCCCGTCAAGCACGAGACGTGCCGCGGAGCGGCCAAGACGTGCGTTCCCACGAAGAGCGTGGGAACGAGAGGGCGCCGGAATAACGGGAAGGGACCCCCGAGCCACTATCCACTTGGATTCCTCCCCACTCTGTGCGACAATAGCAGCGTCAGACTCTGATACTGGTCCCGCGCACTCTTTCTGGGTATCGTCATGCCGCCGCGCTGGCTCTGCTTCGGCGTCGTAGCCTTCTGGATGGCCGCCACTGGTTGGTTGATCTGGTCCGAAGTGCGCGACGCGTTCGGGACCGACGAACCGCCGCCGTTCTTCATCGACCTCGTGGATGAGGCCAAGCCGGAGAATGCGCGAATCCGCTGGATCGTATGGCAAGAAGAGAAAGTTTTGCGGCAAGGAGAGAAACAGGATACCTTTCTGGCCAGGACGTGGGTTGAGTACAGCGAGAAGCAGGACGATTTCACCCTGCACATAAAGTTCGAACCAGAGTTGACGGTTGCCAAGAAGATGGTCCTCGATCAGATCGAGTTGCGGCACATGAATAGCGCCTATCGTGTGGATCGCAACGGCCGGCTGCTCGGGGTCAAAGCGGATCTCAAATTCGACTTCCAGATTGCCGGTCTGCGCAACTCGAGGACGTGACCGTCAGCCTGAAGGGTGAAGTGCGCGGCAGTCAGTTCCACGGCATGTATGAGATCGAAACCCCGCTGGGCCGCCAGGAGAGCGCGATGGAGCCGGTGCCGGTTTCGCACCGGGGATCGGTACTTCTGCCCACGCACCCGGTCAGCAGATTGCGCGGCCTCCGTCCTGGCCAGAGCTGGAAAACGCCGATAATCAATCCACTCGCCGACGCGCTGTCCGCCATGATGCCCGGTGGCGATCGGTCCAGCCCGCGCAGCCTCAGTGCCCGCGTGTTGCCGGAACTGCAATTACTTCCAGAGACACCGAACCCCATTGAGAAATGGAAGGAGATTCCTTGCCTCGTCATCGAGTACGAGGGGAGCGAGAAGGACAAATCTCAGCCGCGGACGTGGGTGCGCGCCGCGGATGGCTTGGTGCTGCGGCAGGAAGTGGAGCTGGACGGCAAGCGTCTCATCATGCAGCGCGACATGATTCCGAACGCGGCGGGCGGCGAACCGTGACCTTGTAGGTGCCGCGAGCAGAGCGGTACCGGCTGGGTGGCACGCTCTGAGGTACTCCGAAGGGCGTGCCACCTAGCCGATTTTGAAACCATGTCCTCGCAGAATACAATCGGCCATCATGATTCAACTGGACCGCGTCACGAAACAGTATGGCCGCAAGACCGCGGTTCAGGAGTTGAGCCTGGACATACCGGCCGGTGAGTTGTTTGCCTTCCTCGGTCCCAACGGTGCCGGGAAAACCACCACCATTAAGATCATGTGCGGCCTGCTGTTCCCAACGACGGGCCGTGTGCCGCATCGGTGGCTACGATCTGGCCACGGAGGGCGACCGCGCCCGCGCCCTGCTCGCTTACGTTCCCGACCAGCCGTTCCTCTACGAGAAGCTCACCGGCCGCGAGTTCCTCGAATTTGTCGCCGAGATGTACGGCCTCCCCGCCGCCGAGACCCGACTCCGCATCGCCGAGGTGATCGAGGAGTTCCAGCTCGCCGAGTTCATTGACGATCTGACGGAGCGCTATTCGCACGGCATGCGCCAGCGGACGGTGTTCGCTTCCGCGCTGGTCCATCGTCCGAAAGTGCTGATCGTCGACGAGCCGACCGTCGGTCTGGACCCGCGGAGCGTGCGCCAGTTGAAGGACCTGCTGCGCCGGCACGCCGACGCCGGAGTGACGATTTTTCTCTCGTCGCACTCGCTGGACGTGGTGGAAGAGTTGGCCGACCGGATCGGCATCATCGAACATGGGCGACTCATCGGTTGCGGCACGTTGGAAGCGCTGCGGAGCCAATCGGCCGGCGGCGGCTCGCTCGAAGAAGTGTTCTTGCGGCTGACGGAGGAAACGGCCGCACCCAACGGGCAAACCAATACCGCCATCACGAGCCGTGACGGCATCGTATCTCCTGAAAGCAAAGGAGCGGATTGATGGACCTATCTCTCCCTCCGAATCCGCGTGGTGCGAGCGGCTCGCCTGGATTGCAGCCACTGAACGAAGGCGTGCTCTTTCTGCGGCTGCGCTGGCGGTTGCTGTCGAACACGACGCGGCAGATGCTCGGTCAGACGACGGTACGGCCGATCACCGTCCTCTGGGCCTGCGTCGTCGTCTGGGTCTTCGTTTTCGCCATCAGCCTGGGCGGGTTCCGCTTCTTGCAACAATATCGGTTGCCGGTCAGCGGCGGCATCGTCGGCACGCTGTTCGCCCTGATGTTTCTGACGCTCGGCGGGATGCTCGTCTTCTCGACCGGCCTGATCCTGTACGGCAGCCTGTTCACCTCCCAGGAAACCAACTATCTCCTGAGCAAGCCGGTCCGGGCCGATCAGGTGTTCGCCTACAAGTTCCAGGGAGCGATCGGCTTCAGCAGCCTGGCGTTTCTGCTGCTCGGTAGTCCGGTCCTGATCGCCTACGGTCTGGTGTGCGAAGCGCCTGGTTCTTTTACCTGTATCTTCCCCTCTTCTTCTTCGGTTACGTCCTGCTGCCCGGCTCCTTCGGCGCCCTGGCGTGCCTGCTGCTCGTCAACTATCTGCCGCGGCGGCGCAAGCAGGTCGTCGCCTTGATCCTTGCGTTGGTCGTGACGGGGCTGACAATCTGGATCGCCCGCACGGTCCACAGCGCGCCGGATTCCGAACGGACGTGGACGCGCGAGGAAGTGAGTCGGCTGCTGGATCGTTTTCGCTTCGCTGCGCGCCGCTGACGCCGAGTTTCTGGGTGGCGGAGGGATTGCAAGCGGCGGGGCGTGGACAACTGAAGGCGGCGTCGTTTCAGCTCGCCCTCGTCTGGAGTAACGGTCTCTTCCTGTACGTCGCGGCGGCGTGGGCGTCGGCGAAGCTGTACCGGCGCGGGTTCAATCGCCTGGCTACCGGCGGCACGTTGAGAAAACGCTACGGCGGCCGCTGGCTGGATCGGCTGCTGGAGCGGTTGCTGTTCTTCGTCCGGCCGATGACGCGGCTGCTGATCGTAAAGGATTTCCGCACTTTCCGCCGCGATCCGCAGCAGTGGGCGCAGGTGGTGATCTTCACCGGCCTCATCAGCCTCTACCTGATGAACATCCGCAAGATGTTCGTGGTCGAGATCGGCTGGACGTATCAGAACGGCATCAGCCTGCTGAACCTGACGGCGATCTCGCTGTTGGTGTGCATCTACACGGGCCGTTTCATCTTTCCGATGCTCAGCCTGGAGGGCCGCAAGATGTGGCTGCTGGGTCTGCTGCCGTTGCACCGCGACCAATTGTTATGGGGTAAGTTCGCCTTCTCGACGACCGGTGCGGTGCTGATTGCTGAGTTCCTGGTAGTGCTGAGCGACGTGATGTTGAACATGCCGGTCGCGGCGGTGGTGCTGCACGCGCTGACGGTCCTGGTGATCGCGGCAGGGCTGAGCGGCCTGAGCGTCGGCATGGGCGCGTGGCTGCCGAACTTCCGCGAGACGGACCCGTCCAAGATCGCGGTCGGTTTCGGTGGAACGCTGAACCTGGTGGTGAGCCTCGGCTACCTGGTAGCGGTGCTGCTCGCAATGGCCGTACCATGGCACCTGGCGATGTACCAGGCCGGATCGGCGGAGGCCAAGATGGGATACCCGTGGGTCGTGGGGACGGGCACGGTGCTGGGCCTCGCCCTCGGGCTTTTGGCGGTGGTGGTGCCGTTGCGGCTCGGCATCCGGGCATTGCGGGCGATGGAGTTTTGAAACGGTGCGTGATGCGTGATCGGGAGTACCCCGAGCTTGAGAACCATTCCCTCATTTTCGCGCTCGTTACCGCCGTCTCACTCTCACCACTCGCCACTCACCACTCACCGATTTCAAGCGGAACTTGTCTGGCGTGCTACAATAGGCAGCATGAGAGATACTTCCCACGCCGTCGGCCCCACTGTAACCTGCCTCGGGGCCGCTCGCACAGTAACTGGTTCGATGCACTTGGTGGAAGCCGGGGGTCGGCGTATTCTACTCGATTGCGGCCTGTTTCGCGGCGCCAAGGACGAAACCCGCCGCAGCCACGACGAATTCCCTTTTGACCCCGCTACTCTCGACGCCGTCGTCCTCAGCCACGCGCACACCGATCACTGCGGCAATCTGCCGAGCCTGGTGCGCCACGGCTTCAGCGGTCCGATTTATTGCACCCCGGCCACGGCGGAGCTGACCGATCTCATGCTCGCCGATTCCGCTCGAATCCGCGACGAGGACGAGTTCAGCGCCGCCGTCATCGGCGGCCGTAGCGGCGCCGTGCGGATCATCACTTCCCCGATCGAGGACGCCCGGCAGGTCGTGAGCCAGTTCGTCACCGTGCCCTACTGCCAGCCGACTACCGTGTGTCCCGGCGTCGAACTGACGTTCCTCGACGCCGGCCACATCCTCGGTTCGGCGATCGTCGCACTGCAACTGGCCCACGGAACGCGGGAAGTACGCGTGTTATTCACCGGCGACCTGGGCCGTCGCGGTATGCCCTACCTTCCCGACCCGTCCTCTCTTCCGGAGGCTGATCTGATCCTGTGCGAGAGCACTTACGGCGGCCGAGTCCACGACGGCGTCGAGGTCATGGCCCACAAAATGGGCGAAGTGGTGCGCGCGCGCCGTCGCGCGCGGCGGCAAAGTGTTGGTGCCCGCGTTCAGCCTCGGCCGTACCCAGGCTGTCGTGCATTACCTGCGGAAGTGGATGCACCTCGGCGTGCTGCCCCGGCTGCCGTTGTACGTCGATAGTCCGTTGGCTTCACGGGTCGTTTCCGTCTACCAGCGTTATCCTGACGACTTCGCCGAGAACGACGGCCCCGACGATCCGCCAGCACATTACGTCTCACCGGACATCGCCCTGGAGGCGAGCACCGCGCGTGAACAGTGCGTCCTGGTGGCGTCGGGCGGCATGTGCGACAGCGGCCGTATCATCCACCATCTTCGCCACCACATCGACGATCCACGCCACGCGCTCGTGCTGGTGAGCTATCAGTCGCCGCACTCGTTGGGTGCGAAACTGCTGGAGCGGAACCCGACGGTGCGTTTCCACGGCAAGAAATGGAACAAGTGGATCTCGGTCGTCCAGATGAACGGCTTCTCGGGACACGCCGACCACAACGACCTGATGCACCTGCTGCGGCCATTGGCCAGTGCCAAGCGGCGCGTGTGCCTGGTACATGGCGAACCGGAGTCGTCGGAAGCGCTGTGCGCCGACCTTCGGCCATTGGGCTTCGGCGAGGTGCGAATCCCAAACCGGGGAGAGCCGATCGAGATTTAGTTTAGCCGCGGTTCGCAGAACCGCGCGGTTCACTTTCCTTGTCCCAGGTGACGAGGATTGGCGACCTGCAATTTGCGCAGGACAACGCGGCGCAGCGTTCGTGAGAGATCGTGAAACAGCCCCACCTCGTCGAAACTTCCAGCGCGGATACGCTTGCACATTTCGCGGTTGCGTCGCTCGACCGCTTGCCGCAACTGCACGGCCTCCGCCGGCTTTCCCTCGGCGCCGAGTAGGCCGTCGAGTAATGCCCATTCTTCGTCCAGGAATTCCATTTCCGTCGCCAGTTCGCGGCCTGCGATGGCCAGCACGTTGGCGGCGACCAGCGTCTGAAAACGTAGCCGAGCGTCGGTCAACGACGGCAGCATTTCCTTCTCCAGGAAGCCGCGCACGGCGTCGATCAGCTCCGCAGCAGTCGGTCGGTCGTGCATGGCAGACTTCCTCAGCGTTATCTGCTTGCGAACGTGTACCCAACGGGTAGGATAAGCGGAAGTTACCGGTCGTCGAGGCCGGGAGTGGAACCCTGCTGTCAACGATGATCACACCGACTGTCATCGTGAGCGAGGAGATCGTCATGAGAACCCGTTGTCCGGCCGCATTCGCTGTCCTGCTGGCCGTCGTCGCTCCTCACGCCCGGGCGGACGGCCCCAGTCATCGAGAAGCCGCCGAAAACTTATTGCAGGCGATGAACATGGAGAAGCAGATGCAGTCCGCACTCGATGAAGTGCTGTCGCTGCAAGTCAAGACACAGCCGGCGCTGGCGCCGTACAAGGACGTGATGAAAAAGTTTCTCAACAAGCACCTCAGCTACGCGGCGCTCAAGGACGAACTCATCAAGATCTATGTCGAAGAATTTACTGAAACCGAATTGCGCCAGGCCACAGCGTTCTACAAGACGCCGGCTGGCAAGAAAATGGCCGAGAAGAACGCCGCGTTGATGGCCCGGAGCATGAAACTCGGCGAGGAGCGAGTCCGCCTGCACCAGGATGAATTGCGGAAGATGATCGAAGACGAAGTCAAGAAACCGAAGGACAAGTAGTCGAGCCGACTGTCGTAAGCATCGGGCGGGGCCGCGCAATCGCGCGCCCGTTGTTCATCACGACCTTTCGATCAGTTCCAGCAACTCCAACTCCATCTCGGCGGTGCGGCGGCCCAAGCTCGCCAGCTCGACGCTCGCCGCCTTTCCCGAGAGGTGCCGATCCGCCTGGGCGATGCAGCCGACGGCCCAGCGGAGGTTGCCCATCACCTCCCAGAAATGCAGGCTTGCCGGATCGATCTTCCGTCCGCCAGCTTTTTCGTAGGCGTCGAGGAGATCAGCCAGCTCGCCGACGCCGCCGAGCCGTAGGTTATCCTGTCCGAATCGCCACGAGCGGACGCACGGCCAGGCCAGGTCCTCCGCGGGATCGCCGAGGTGGGCGAACTCCCAGTCGAAGACGCCGACCAGGCCTTCCGTCCCTACCATGAGATTACCAACGCGAAAATCGCCGTGGACGAGGACCGGTACCGGACAGGGCGGAGCGTGACGACCGAGCCAGCGGATCGCCAGTTCCAGAACGGGGTGCGGCTCGGCAAGGCTCCACAGCTGCAGGGCGGTGCGCTCGACGGCGGATTGTGCGGGAGACAGGCCCGGTTCGGGTTGCGGCAGAAAGCTCAGGCCGCCGGCGTCGATGGCGTGAATCAGCCCTAGTTGTGTGCCCATTTGCTGCGGCAGACGTCGCCGTGCTTCGCTTAGCGATGGTTCGCGCACGATGCGCCGACCGACCGACTCGCCCGCAAGTCGATCCATGATGAAGAACGGAGCGCCGAGAACCGACGCATCGGTGCAGAGCCAGCGCGGCCGCGGAACCAGGACACCGGCTGTGTGGACGATCTCGAGCAGTCGAAATTCATCGGCGCGGCTGAGGGCTTCCTCGGTGATGGTGCCGCCCAGGTCGCGGCGCAGAACGAGGCCGAGACGCTGCCCGTCGATCTCCGCGTCGAGCGACCAGGTATCGCGGCTGGCCCCGCCGGTGAGTTGCCGCAGGTCCGTCGCACGAACCGGGGAACCAACTTTCGCCGCGAGAAAGGCTTCCAATCGAGCGACGAGATCCATAATCGTGGGGGACATGGCATCGGGTCCGTGAGCGAGTGGTTTAACAGCTCCCCCCTCTCCCCGGTACACCGGGGAGAGGATCTTCCTACTCCTCTCTCCCCGGTACACCGGGGCGAGGATCTTCCTACTCCCCTCGCCCCGGTACTCCGGGGAGAGGGGTCGGGGGTGAGGGGTGAGCCGCGGGGCACTGTTCTGGTCCTCACCCCTCACCCCCAACCCCTCTCCCCGGAGTACCGGGGAGAGGGGAGAAATGCTGCTCCCCTCGCCGCGGAGTACCCCTCACCCCCAACCCTTCACCCCGGAGTACCGGGGCGAGGGGGGAGCGCCGTCGTGATATAGGTATCATCAAGAGGATCGTCGCCGATACATGACCGCGAATGCAACCAAAAAATGGCCGCCTCCCTCGCGGCGGCGCATCTATCTGATGCGCCACGGCGACGTGGACTACTTCGCCCCCGACGGCCGACCGTATCCTCCGACTAGCGTGCCGCTCAACGCCGAGGGGCGTCTTCAGGCCGCAGCAGCCGGGCGCGAGCTTGCGGAGGTGCCGCTCGACCGGATTATCACTTCGGGGTTGCGCCGCAGCGTCGAGACGGCGGAACTCGTCCTGGGAACTCGTGGCCTGTCGCTGGAGAGCCTTCGTGCACCTGCGCGAAATCGAGCCGGGCCGGCTGCTGACGAAACTCGCCGGCAGCCCTGCCGAGATCGCACACGCCTTCCTCGGCGCGATCGACGGCGAAGTGACGCGCGATACTCGCTTTCTCGACGGTGAGACGTTCGGCGCGGTGACGGATCGCGTCTGGCCGGCCCTGGAGTCACTGCTGGCCGACCGAACTTGGCACCATCTCCTGCTCGTCGCCCACGGTGTCGTCAATCGCGTTCTACTGACCCGGATGCTCGGCTCCAACCTGGCGGGCATCGGCGCGTTCGAGCAGGACGCCGGCTGTATCAACGTCATTGATGTGGACGACGCCGGCCGTTTCCTGGTCCGGCTGCTGAATCACTCGCCGCTGAATGCGATGAAAGGCGGCGTCGAACTGACGACGATGGAGTGGCTGTATCAACAGTACCTCCGAACACGATCCGGATAGCCCGCAGCGCAAGCAAGGGACGAACCAATGGACTTCGATCTGTCGCCGGAACTACTGGCCTTACGGGATCGGGTGCGCGACTTCATCCGGCGTGAGGTCGTGCCGCTGGAGGCGCGCGAGGACGAAGAGGACGGACTGCCGCCGGACCTGCTCGCCGAGGTGCGGCAGAAGGCCCGCGCCGCCGGCGTCTGGGCGCCGCAGTTGCCGCGGGAATACGGCGGACTCGGGTTGGAGACGATGGGGCTGTGCGTCCTCTTCGAGGAAACCGGGTGGAGTCCCCTCGGTCCCCTGGCCCTGCACTGCGCCGCACCGGATGAGGGCAACATGCACCTTCTGCTCCGGGCCGCGACGCCGGAACAGAAGGTTCGGTATCTCGATCCGCTGGCCCGCGGACAATGCCGCTCCTGTTTCGCCATGACCGAACCGGCGCCCGGCGCCGGCTCCGACCCCACGATGCTGCGGACGCGCGCCGAGCGGCGCGGCAACCGTTGGGTAATCGACGGCCGGAAATGGTTCACGTCCGGGGCGCAGGGAGCCGCGTTCGCCGTCGTTGCTGCCGTCACCGATCCGGCCGCGCCGCCGCGCCAGGGGGCAACGCTGTTCCTCGTCGATGCGGGGACGCCCGGTTTCGAGGTCCTGCGCGCGATTCCCGTGATGGGCACCGGTGGTCCGGGGGGACACTGCGAGCTTCAGTTCACCGCCTGCTCCGTGGGCGACGAGCAGGTGCTGGGCCGCATCGGTGAGGGTTTCAGGCTGATGCAGGCCCGCCTCGGCCCGGCACGACTGACCCACTGCATGCGCTGGCTCGGTGCAGCGAACCGAGCGATTGAGATCGCCCGCAAATATGTCCTGGAACGGCAGGCGTTCGGTAAAAAGCTGAGCGAGCATCAAGCCGTGCAATGGATGTTCGCCGACAGCGCTCTCGATCTGCACGCCGTCGCGCCTGATGACGCTCCATGCCGCCTGGCTGCTGGAGAAGCACAGCGAGGCGCGTCAGGAAACGTCGATGTGCAAGGTGTTCGTCGCGGAGGCGGTGAATCGCGTGATCGACCGCTGTGTGCAGGTTTGTGGCTCGCTCGGCTATTCGCGTGACCTGCTGCTTGAGCGCCTGTACCGCGACGCTCGCGCCTTCCGCATCTACGACGGTCCCAGCGAAGTGCATCGCATGGTTATCGCCCGGCAGGTGCTGAAGCCTTCCACTGATTGACACCAGTTTCCGATTTTTCCCGGAACCTGTTACGCCCCTGGTTCGTCCTTTTAGATAGAGGGAGGAGAAGACGCCCAGTCCGGACTAGCGGCTCTACCTCCTCAGCACACTCAGGAGACGACCGAATGACGATGCGACGCCTTTGTCAGCGGTGCAACAACGAGATCGCGGCGGAGCGGTTGGAAATCCTGCCGGACACGGTCATCTGTATAGCGTGCAGCAAGGAAATCGGCGGTGAGTATGACGTCAAGGTGGTCGGGGAGAACGTCGGCAAAGCGGGGAGCCTGAAAAAGAACTACGGCTCCTACGGGATCAAGAAGACGCGGAAACGGATCGAGCCGAAAGAGATGTGAGGGCCGCCGAAAGGCGGCTCGCTTCGTTTCCGGATCGCTTGCCGACCGGCGGGTGAGAGTCCATAACAATCCCATCGCCCCGACTCGATTTCTCCCCTCTCCCCTGTAATCAGAGGAGAGGGGAGCCGGAATCCGAGGAAGCCAATGCTGCTCGTCGTCGGCACGCGCAACCGTAAGAAACGCGAAGAGATCCTCGAGATCCTCGGCGACCTCGGCCTGGACTTACGCGACCTGACCTCGTGGACGGATGCCCCGGAAGTGGTCGAGGACGCCGACACGTTCGAGGGCAACGCACGCAAGAAGGCCGTTGAGTTGGCCCGCTTCTTGAACCAGTGGGTTCTCGGCGAGGACAGCGGCCTCGTAGTGCCGGCTCTGAACGGACGACCCGGCGTCTATTCAGCTCGCTACGCCGGTAAACAGGGCGACGATGAAGCCAACAACGCTCGTCTCCTCGCCGAGTTGGCCCCATTGACCGACGACCGTCGGGCCGCGTACTATGTCTGCACCGCGGCGCTGGCGGACCCCGAAGGAAACGTCCGGGCCGTCGTCGAGGGTCGGTGTCACGGCGTCATCCTCCGTGAGCCGCGCGGGATCGGCGGCTTCGGATACGACCCGCTGTTCCTCATTCCGGAGTATCATCAGACGTTTGGCGAGCTGAGCGCCGCGTCAAACACGCCCTGAGTCATCGCGGCCGGGCGCTGGCTCAGCTGCGGCAGGTCCTTCGCGGTCTGATCGGTTGAACTCGCTCGTCTCTTTCGCAAGGAGGTGAATCATGCGTCATACGTCGTCGCTGGCCACGCTGGCAGTGTTGCTTCTCGCCGGCAGCCTGAGTGGTCAGGGTAAGCCGGCTACCGACCTCGACAAGCTCCAGGGAACATGGGTGCCGTCTTCCGCCGTGTTCGACGGTGCGGAGTTCTCTACGGATCAGCTGAAGGAACGACTCTGGGTCATTGCCGGCGATCAGCTGTCGGAACTGAACAAAGGCCGGCGGGAGAGGCGGGCCACGCTGGTCGTTGATGGCGCGAAGAAACCGGCTTCTCTCGACGTGGCCTATAACGATGGGGATGCCAAGGGGCTGATGGGCCGGGCCATCTACAAGCTGGATGGCGACTCCCTGACGGTCTGTATGGCCGTGCCCGGTCAACGGCCGACGGAGTTTGCCAGCAAACGCGGCGACGGCCTGGCGCTGCTGGTGTTCAAGCGGGCGAAGTGATCGCCGCGATTTCGCCGTTTGCGGCCTAGCAACCTTGCTAAGCCGCAAGCGGTAATACAAGAACCGCAACCATGCACGCGCGCTGCCTCGTCTTCGTCCTAGATGCTTCCGTTTTCTCTCTGGCGCTCCTTGTCCCCGCGCCCCTGCCAACTGCCGCCGCGCCGCCGCAGGAGCCGGTCTGGACGACACCGAAGGGCTACGTCTGCCACCGCGCGAACGGCCCGATTACCATCGACGGCAAGCTCGAAGAAGCCGCGTGGAAAGCCGTGCCGTGGACCGACGACTTCGTGGACATCGAGGGCGACCGCAAACCGAAACCGCGCTTCCGCACCCGCGTCAAGATGCTCTGGGACGACGACAACCTCTACCTCGCCGCCGAGTTGGAAGAGCCGCACATCTGGGCGACAATAACGAAACACGATGCCGTCATCTTCCACGACAACGATTTCGAGGTCTTCCTCAATCCCAGCGGCGACAGCCACCTCTATGCCGAGCTGGAACTCAACGCTCTCAACACGACCTGGGACCTGCTGCTGTCGATGCCGTACAAGGACGGCGGTCGAGCCGTCGATTCCTGGGAAATCGCGGGGCTAAAGACGGCGGTCTACATCGACGGCACGCTGAATGACCCGAAGGACCGCGATCGCGGCTGGACCGTAGAGATCGCCTGGCCGTGGAAGGGGCTGCGTGAGCTAACCAGCCGCGCGGTGCCGCCGAAGGACGGCGATCAGTGGCGCATCAACTTCTCGCGCGTCGAGTGGGAACACGAGATCACCGACGGTAAGTATCGCAAGGTGAAGGACAAGCCGGAGGACAATTGGGTCTGGTCGCCGCAGGGCATCATCGACATGCACCGCCCGGAGCGTTGGGGCTACCTGCAATTTACCACCGCGCTGCCGGGCAAAGCTGTTTACGTTCCCGATCCCGCCGAACCGGCGAAACAACTATTGCATCGCGTTTACTATGCTCAACGCCAGTACCGTGACAAGCACAACAAATGGGCCGAATCACTCGCGGAACTCGGCCTGAAGGGGCTGAATCATCCGACCGTCGTCGGGCCGCCGAAACTGGAGACGACGACGAGCTTATTTGAAGCGAGCGTTGAATTGAGAGAACCGGGCGACAAACCACGGCGCTGGCGGATACGGCAGGATGCGAAGGTGTGGGCGGAGTGATGGCTCGTCCTTACGCGGGTGACAGAAATGTCGCAGAACCTATGCCCAAGGTGACCGATAAAAAAACCAACCTGAACCCCCTTGACCGCGGGTGAATGGTGTGAGAAAGTGCAAGTCGTTGAGACGGTAACTCCATCCCCAGAAACTCGGTGCGTACCCAAATAGTTCGGAAGGTCCGAGAGTTGATGAGCGACCTCGATCGAGCGGGGTTCGTGAACCGCGGAGGGAAAGGAGATCACCGCAATTATCAGCACCCGAACGGTGGTCGTGTAACTTTATCGGGGAAACCAGGTGATGACGCCAAGCCATACCAGGTAAAAGAGGTTCGGCGGGCGATACAGGAGTCGCAATCATGACAGACGCGGGGCGATACGTGAAGATCGTGGAGTGGTCGGATGAGGATGGGGCATTCATCGGCCAGTGTCCCGGCGTGATCGGGCCTTGTTGCCACGGAGCGGATGAGGTGGAAGTATACCGCGAATTATGTGAGATCGTCTCCGAGTGGCTGGAGTTGGCCGACCGAGACGGGACGCCGCTGCCACCTCCGACCGCTGGCACCGGTATTGCCCGCAAGATCGCCGAATTTGACTCCGCACATACCCCGGCAGGGACAATCATCATTGGGAGAGCGTGAGCACTGGAGGTAATCAGAACAAGAGAAAGTGGATGACGCGGATTCGGTGGCTATGCGCGGATCGGAAAGAGAGAATCGGCCATCAATCAGTCTCTCTTTTCAATCCGCGCTGGTCCATCGCATCCGCGTTCGATTCCGGAATTACTTCTCCGGCAGCGGCGCCGCTCCGCCGGGCGGTTTGGGCTGATAGGCACGCAGGATGTCACCGCTGGTGCGCGCGTTGGGCCGCAACACACCGAATACTTGCGATAACACCGCTCGATACGCCGGGTCCTTGCTCTTGTCGTAAGCGTCGCGCAAGCCGAGCACCTCGGGGTCGGACAGCTGCGGACTATTTCGTTGGATGTGCCGTACCAATTCGGAAGCAGCCGCCAGACGCACTGGCGCTCGCTTATCGTCGGCGTCGAGGACCACGCGCAACAGTTCCGTCTGCGGTCGCTTGCCCGGCAGCCGGCCGACGATCTCGATCGCCGCGATCTGTCCCCCCTCACTCAGTTTCTTCGCACGCAAGGCGTTGAACACCGTGTCGGCGGCCACCGTGGGGTCGAGGCCTGCCAACTCGCCTTTCGCCGCCCGCGCCAGGTAACGCACCGCCTTCTCGGCGTACTCCTTCAGTTCCGGGTCAGCCAGCGGCGGACTCACCGCCAGCTCGAGCCGGGACTGTAAGATCGGTTGGAGGTCTCTTGCGTTGATCGCATTCGATGAGGCCAGGAGAGATAAATGGCGATACACCCGGGTGAAGCGATCCAGGGCCGCATCGCTGGCCATCTTCTGGAGCTGCAACGAATGTTCGACCTCGTTGCGCCGACGTTGCACGATCGGTTTATTTTCCGGAGCGGCTCCCTTGAGTTGTTCGTCGAGCCTTTGCATCTCGGCGATGAGGAGGTCCTCCTGCTGATGCGAGGGCGTGACGAACAGCGGCAGGCGGTTCGCATGGGCATCGCCGCGGAGCTGGCCCAGCAGCGACACCAGACCGGGATCGGGCAGGTCGGCATCGAAGATGATGGCCTCGATGTCGGAGGCGGCAATCACGCGCTTGAGCAGATCGCGGCCGGTCTTCACCACAATCGGGGAATAGCCCGACTGCTTGACCGCGTCGGCGACCTTGTTGGCGTAATCGTCGTTGACGAACCCGACCAGCACTTTCGGCAATCCGGCCGTGTCGGCGGCCAGAGCACGGCGGAGAACTTCCACAATGCGGCGCCGCGGACAAGCCCGCGCGGTCTCCCGGTACGCGCAGCAGCGCCTCGGCGGCGGCCATCTGCACGCGCTTATCGGCGAACAACAACGCCCGTTGCAAGGCCGGCTCGGCGTTCTGGGTCGGCTGGGTCGCCCGTACCTCGGCCAGGTCGCCGAGCGTCCGTGTCGCCGCCAGGATCACGGGAATTTGCTTTTCGTCTAGTGCCCGCTCCAGCACGGCGACCAGCACGTCCGGGTTGATGCTCGAGACGACCGCCTGCACATTCGGGTCGGCTTTCGCCAAGGGTCGATCAAGCCCACCCGATTCGTAAGTCTTCCCCAGGAGGAGGCTGACCATCAGGTTCTGTGCCGGTTGGTACGTGGAGTCGATGGTCAGCGCCTGGCCGGCGTAACGCACGCCCCAGTATTCCTCGGCCTTCGACGCGGAGATGACCGGTGCGCCCGGCCAACCGGCGACGACGTTCTTGCCGTCCCAGCGCCACACGATAACCGCTTGGGGATCGGCGAATGCGACCTCATGGCGATAGAACTGCTCCGCCTGGCGCGTCAGGATTGCCTTCGCCGACGGCAACTGGTCGACGGCCTTTCGTAATTCGCGTTCCATCACTCGTTTATCGGTAGAGATTCGTTCCGGCGGCAGGCTGAAGAGAGCGAGCGCCTCCCGGGCCTTGGTGCGCACCCGTTCAACTTCAGAACGCGACCCGGCAAGGAACCAGAGGTGCGGCGCCACGCCGCGGGCGGCGCGGACCACGAACAGGTCGATCAGTTCCACCTTGAGTACCGGGTCATCGCTGTCGAGGGCGGCGACCAACGGCGGCAACACCTCGGAACTCATTCGCCGCAGCATCGCCAGGAGCAGGACGCGCTTCTCCGCATCTGCCACCTTCATTTCATCGAGCACGTACGGCACGATCGCCGGCCCGGACTCATACAGTTCCTTGAGGGCGAACTGCTGCTCCTCCAGCGACGCATAGAGCAGGTTGATGTACTTCTTGATTCGCAGCGGATCGGTGAGGAACTTGCGGACGGCGTTGCTTGTCTGCGTGATTAGGGCTTCGACGTTCTTCTCGACCTGCCGGTTTTTCTCGACATTCTTGATTTGATCGGCAATTTCTTTCCTGGCCTTTTCCAGCGGAGGAAGGGCGTCCAGTTTCTCCTTCTCGCGGTTCACCTCCTTGAACCAGTTGGTGAACTGGTTGCGCAACTTCAGCATCGCAGCCATGCCGACCTGGCGCTCCAGCGCGAACAGCTCTTCATCCGTCGGCTTCTTTTTCTCCATGAGGCCGGCCAACTGGCGGCCAGCCAACTCGTAGTTGCCCAGCTCGATCTCGAACTGGATCGCACCCCAGAACTCGGGCACAGTTTCCGGCGGCTTGAGGAACTGCCGATACTGGTCGAGCGGGTTGCGCTGCGGCTGCACTGGCGGCTTGTCGTCCGGCGGTGCGGCCGCGGTCAGGGCGATGAGGACGACGAGGCCGGTCAAGTAACGTAGGAAATGGCGAAACATGGGAACGATACTCACTGTTGTCGCCGCTTATGGCTCAGACTGCCAAGCCGCAAGCGGTGGTTTCTCGGTGTCTATCGGATTTCGATTTCCGGCCGCACCAGGTCTTCATACGTCTCGCGCCGCCGGATCAGGTGATGCTTGGCGCCGTCCACCATTACCTCGGCGGCGCGCGGTCGGCTGTTATAGTTCGAGGCCATCGACATACCGTAGGCGCCGGCGCTGAACGTCGCCAACAGATCGCCGCGCTGCACTTCCGGTAAGTTGCGTCCCTTGGCGATGAAGTCGCCTGACTCGCACACCGGACCGACCACGTCCTGCTTCACCGTGCCGGGAATGTCTACCTCGTAATCCTCCGGCGGGGCGGGAACGCTGGGCGGCGGGGCGACCGGCCAGATGCGGTGGAACGCATCGTACAGCGTCGGCCGAATGAGATCGTTCATCGCGGCGTCCTGGATGACGTAGCGCTTGCCGCCTGTCTCCTTGCGATACAGAACGCGGCTGACGAGGATGCCGGCGTTGCCGACGATGAAGCGGCCCGGCTCCAGCACGAGGACGCATTGCGACAACTCCATCGCCGGGAGGATAACTTCGGCGAACGCCGCCGCCGGCAACGCTTCTTTCTTGCGATAATTGATGCCGAAGCCGCCGCCCATGTTCAGCACTGCGATCGGATGCCCCTGCAAGCGCAGTGCCTCGATCATGGACAGGGCCTTGGAGACGCCGTCCTTGTACGGCTGAGCCGACAGGATCGGCGAGCCGAGGTGCATGTGCACGCCGACGATCAGCACATTCGGGTTCCGTTTCACACCCCCCGCGACCTCGTAGACGGTGTCGATGTCGAGGCCGAACTTCACGCCCTTGACGCTGGTATCGGTCTTGACGTGCGTCTTGGGCGGCAGGTCGGGGTTGACGTGCAGGGCGACCTGCGCGACCTTGCCGACGCTGCCGGCCACGTCGGCCAGAGCGTGCAATTCCTCTTCGCTCTCGACGTTGAACAGGCAGATGTCATGTTCGAGGGCGGTACGCATCTCGGCGGCGGTCTTACCAACGCCGGCGAAGACGATCTTGTTACTCGGCGTGCCGGCCTTGAGGGCGCGGTACATCTCACCGCCGCTGGTCACGTCGCAGCCCGCACCGTTCTCGACCAGCAGCTTGCAGATGGACAGGTTGCCGTTGGTCTTGATGCTGTAGCAGATGAGCGGATCGACCGAGGCGAACGCGGTCTGGATCTCCTTCAGGTTGTCGAGCAGCGTCGCCTTGCTGTAGACGTACAGCGGCGTGCCGTAATGCTCGGCGAGCGTCGAGACGGGGACATCTTCGCAGTGGAGGATGCGGTTGTGGTAGGTGAAGTGGTCCATGATATTCCTTAACGCAGCCAGCGGAGAAGAGTGATCATGACGTCATCCGCCACTTCGGATCGACACAGCCGATGAAAGCAAAACGCAGAAGCGGCTTCTGCCGTCAACAATGCGAGCATCAAGAAAACATTGCCATCCAGCACGCGGAACATCTTCTTCACGGTGCGTTCGCACTTGGATTTCGAGCAATACCAACACCAAAGGAACGACCAACCGCAACACACCCCGAAACAAACCCAGAACCTCAGATCGTAATTGAATGTGGTGTGGAGCCAGAGCAGGACAAGGGTTAACAGCACGAGGAGAACGACTCCAACGAACCAGACAGCCATCCACGCGTGAAAAATGACAGCAAAGACCACGACAGCTTTAATGATCTCAAGAACATTGGGGCTTGATCCTCTTGAACAGCGTGGCGCGTCGCCAGCGGATCCCCCTTCGGGATACACATTGGCTACTTGATGAGGAGATGGTCCCATTCTGTTACCTGTTGAAGCGCTGTTGAGCGCTCGCCGTTTCGCCAGTTCGAGCACACAGCTACCGAGTCGCTTGCCAGTCGATTTCCGGAACTCGTCAAGAAGTTTTCTTCCGAGAGCTAGCTGCCGGGCGGTTTTCATTATATAGTTCGGGGATCCTACCCCGACGTGTACGTCCTATGGAACGGACCTCCTGGTGTCGTTTCAGGTCAAGTAGATTTCTTCCGAGAACGGTTCGCCTTCTTCACTTCACCCTGATGAGATCGGGCTTCATGTAATCTACGGAGGAGATCCTCCCGAACCTCCTCTGACATTCGAGTCACGTCCAGTCCCCGCCCCAGGCGATCTTCGCCGACCTGTCGCAGCAAGCCGTCGATCCCGAAGAACTCAATGGCCGCGTTCCAATCGGGTTCGGGCAGTTCGACGTGGCGTGAGCGTGCCATAGCACGAATCTCCTCATAAAGTTCCTTGTAATGGATACTCAACCACGGCCCGAAGTGGTAAATCAACTTCTCCTGTGATGCTATCAACCTCGCCGATGGTGTGGGCAACCTCGGGTGGACGTTCGCTCAGAACGTGCAACGGCAGGCTATCGGCCGTCACCGCCACATCGCAGTTGCGCACCACGAACACCGGATGGCCAAGTATCGTCGCTCGCCACACACCTTCTTCGACGATTTCCAGACCGTGCAGTCCCTCACGCACCTCGCGCAGAAACCGCTCTCCCGGTCGTTCGGCCAGATACCAGAAAGATGTCTCGGACCACTCCAACATCGGTTCGTTGCGTGCCCGACGTTCCTCGTTCAAGCGACGGTGGATGCCCAGACCCACCTCGATCAAGTCGTGCAGATGGGCGCGCTGGGCGTCCTCGGTTGGCCCCTTGTATTCGAGGACGTTCCAGGTGGTCAGATGACGCCACAGCCCGGAAAAGCGGCCCGGCCGGTCACTTGTGCGCCGCAGCAGAACGATGTCTGCCTCACGGGGCAGATCGCTTACCGGGAAATTCGTCTCGACCTTGTAGTATCTCTGCACCATCGGCCGCAAAAGGTCAGCGAACAAAGGATGCCATTGACGCATCGGGCGGCCTCACGAGCAACCAATTAGCCATCACGACACCCCGAGCCGTTCAAGCCACCGCTCCATCTGCTTCATCACCTCCGCCGGCGCCGTCGATCCGACACTGCGAAACGCCTGGAGTGCATTCGCCACCCCTAACACTTTGTATACCCCCGGCGTGAGCCCCGGGGCGCACGCTTTCGTACACCGACCGCCTCAAGTTCCGCCAGCCGGCAGCGGCGTTGCTCACACAGCCGCACCAGCTTGCCAACCGCCTCGTGAGCCGCCCGCATCGGCACGCCCTGGGCGATGCAGAACTCCATCAGTGTCGTCGCGTCGAGGAAGCCGTCTTCCAGCCGCGATTTGATGACTTCCTCGCGCAGCTTCGTCTGCCGGATCAGCGGGGCCGCCAGCTCGAGCGATGCGACCACGGTGTCGAAGGCGTCGAAGAGGGCCTGCTTGTCCTCCTGCAAATCCCGATTGTACGCCAGCGGCAGCCCCTTCACAAGCATCAGCAATTGCTGCAAACTCGCCGCCACCCGCGCCGCTTTGCCGCGGATCAGCTCCAGCACGTCCGGGTTCTTCTTGTGCGGCATGATGCTCGAGCCGGTGCAGAAGGCGTCCGGCAAATCGAGGAAGCTGAACTCCGTCGTCGCCCACAGCACCCACTCCTCCGCCCAGCCGGCCAGGTGCAGCGCGATCAGCGACAGGTCGAACACGAACTCGAGGACGAAATCGCGGTCGCTGGACACGTCGAGGCTGTTGTCGGCCAGCCGATCGAAGCCGAGTTGTCGCCGCACACTGTCGCGGTCGATGGGCAGCGACGTGCCGGCCAGGGCGGCGGCGCCGAGCGGCAGGACGTTGACGCGCTTGCGGCAGTCGGCCAGACGTTCGCGGTCGCGCTGGTACTTCTCGACGTAGGCCAGGAAGTAGTGGGCCGCGAGGACCGGTTGGGCGCGCTGCAAGTGCGTGTAGCCGGGCAGGATCACATCGCGGTGGCGTTCGGCAGCGTCGAGCAGCGCCGCTTGCAGATCGTGCAAGCAGACCGTCGAGTTGATCGATGGCGTCGCGCACCCAGAGCTTGACGTCGGTGACGACCTGATCGTTGCGGCTGCGGCCGGTGTGCAGCTTGCGGCCGACGTCGCCGAGCTTCTCGATCAAGGCGCGTTCGATGTGCGTGTGGATGTCTTCGAGCTTGATGGAAAACGTGAATTCGCCGCGCTCGATGCGTCCGGCGATCTCGTCGAGAGCGGCGACGATTTGCTGCGCCTCGTCGGCGGTGAGCAGACCGACCTCGGCGAGCATCCGGGCGTGGGCCTGGCTGGCGAGGATGTCGTGACGATAGAGGCGGCGGTCGAAGCTGATCGACTCGGTGAACCGCTCGACGCGGTCGTCGGTCTCGCCGCTGAAACGGCCGCCCCACGGTTTTCTGGCTCACGATGCGGATCCTCGAACATTAAATTGCGGCTCAACGACCGCGGCGAATTCCAACAGATCGGCGACACGACAGCGGAACCTGGCAAGACCGTCTCGCCGTTCAGTTCGTCCTGTTCTTCTAGCACCGTGAAAGTACGATTGTGGCGATACACCATCGCGCAGCGGAGTTCCGGGAACACAACGCATACGAGCCGAGCACCCGCATCCAGATGGTCCAGCACCTTCCTATCGAGTGCAACGGCCAGATCGTCAGCTGCAACGACTTCAATGACGAGAGCGGTTGTCACGATAATAGTCCTCACGAGTGTTCCACTTTCGTTTAGCCGCAACCGGAGAGGGAATCGCAACCGCGCTCTCCTATCCGGTCGCGTCTAAACAGTCGGTGGATTGATTCCCAACTCGCTCAGTTGCTTCGCGTCTACCGCTGCCGGCGCCCCGGTCATCAGATCGCGCGCCTTCTGGTTCTTCGGGAACGCGAGCACGTCGCGGATGTTCGCGGTGCCGGCCAGCATCATCGACCAGCGGTCGAGACCCAGCGCGATGCCGCCGTGCGGCGGGGCGCCGAACTTCAGCGCATCGAGCAGGAAGCCGAAGCGCTGCCGGGCTTGCTCCGGACTCATGCCCAGCACGCGGAAGAGCTGGCTCTGCACTTCCGGGTCGTGGATACGGATGCTGCCGCCGCCGCACTCGTAGCCGTTGATGACCAGGTCGTACGCCTTCGCCTTCACGGCCGCCAGCTTGCTGTTGGGGTCCGTCAGGTCGGCGTCGGTGGCCGACTTCAGCACGTCGAGATACTCGTTCTGCGGCGCCGTGAACGGATGATGGTTCGCCACCCAGCGCTTCTCCTCATCGTCCCACATGAACGACGGGAAGTCGAGCACCCAGGCGATCTTGAAGTCCTTCTTCGTCGGGATCGACGAGCTTGAGCCGGGTCGCCAGACTCGGTGCGCAGGTTGCCGAGCGCCTGGCAGACGACGTCTTCCTTGTCGGCGACGATGAGCAGCAGGTCGCCCGGTTCGGCGCCGAGTCGGGCCTTGAGGTCGAGCTGTACCGTCGGCGGGCAGGAACTTGGCGATGGGCGAGTTGAGCTTGTCCGCTTCGACCTTGATCCACGCCAGGCCCTTGCGCCTTGTACTGGCCGACGAACGCCGTTAGCTCGTCGAGGTTCTTGCGCGAGAACTTCTCCGCCGCTCCCTTGACGTTCAGACCGCGCACCTTGCCGCCCGAGGCGATGGTGTCCTTGAAAACCTGGAACTCCGTCTGCGCCGCCAGGTCGGTCAACTCGACGATCTCCATGCCGTAGCGCAGGTCCGGTTTGTCGCTGCCGTAAGCGAAGCATCGCGTCGGCGTAAGCTGATTCGCGGCAACGGCAGCTTGATCTCGACGCCGAGACAGCGCCGGAACGTCTCCGCCGCCAGGCCTTCGATGACGTTCAGCACGTCGTCCTGCTCGACAAAGGACATTTCGAGATCGAGCTGCGTGAACTCCGGTTGGCGGTCGGACCGCAGGTCTTCGTCACGCAGACAGCGGGCGATCTGGAAATACTTGTCGTAGCCGGCGACCATCAGGAGTTGCTTGTAGAGCTGCGGCGATTGCGGCAGGGCGAACAACTGGCCGGGAGAAACACGGCTCGGCACCAGGTAGTCGCGCGCACCCTCCGGCGTACTACGGCCCAGGAGCGGCGTTTCCAGTTCGAGGAAGCCGCGCTCGTCGAGATAGTCGCGGATGACCTTGTTGAGCCGGTGACGCATGGCCAGCGTGCGTTGCAATGTCGGCCGGCGCAGGTCGAGGAAGCGATATTGCAGGCGCAGGTCCTCGTTGGCAAGTTCCGGGTCGCCGAAAGTCTGCCCCTCCTGCGGGATCGACATGACCTCGAACGGCGGCGTCGGACAGCGATTGAGGACGCTCAACTCCTCGACCAGTATTTCCACGTCGCCGGTCGCCAGCTTCGGGTTGTGCTTGCCGGGCAGGCGTTCGCGCACTTTGCCGTGCACGCCCAGGACCCACTCGTTGCGGATTTCCTGGGCGGCGGCGAACAGTTCCGGACGATCGGCCTCGAAGACGACTTGCGTCAGCCCGTAACGATCGCGCAGGTCGATGAAGATCTGATCGTTGTAGGCGCGGTACGTGTTGACCCAGCCGTTGAGGACGACCGTTTGCCCGACGTGCGTTTCGCGCAACTCGCCGCAAGTGTGTGTTCGTCGCTGAAAGGCCATAACGCTGATTCCTTCGTTCACTACTCCCGAGCCGTCCTCCGATCCGCTGGAAGACGTTTGATCGGGTTAATATAGGGAAATACGTTGCCCCGCCGATGCGGGGTCGTTTGAGAGACACGGCGCTGACGGGGCAGGATCGCGGCAAAGTGTCTGGATGGGGCAGCGGCGAGAGTGTACAGTGGAGGGTAGTAGTGCGCACAGCGAAACGGAGAACGTTATGATGGTGCCAACGGGTATTTCACCCGAAGAACTCGTCGCCGAACGCGACAACTATCGTCATCAACTCCAACTCCTGATCCAGGAGCGTGAAGCGTTCACCGAGGCGGAGCTTGCCGAGTTGAGGTCGGTGGGCGTTTCCTTCGACTCGGTTACGAAACAACTCCAGTGGATACCCAACAACGGAGCCGACATCGTCGCCGAGTGGAATGCCTACCACCATGCCGCGATCACCCTAATGGCGTTGCCGCCCTGGACCTTGACGCGGGACGACCTAGACGACATGGAAATGAACGGAGTGACGGGGGAGCAACTCATGGCCGAACTCGATGAGATGATTCGCGAGTATCACCAGGAAAGGAATGGCCAATGACGCCGACCCAGGGCGATCCTTTCCGATTGGTGCATTCGGGAGTCCTGCGACAGCGCGTGCGTGACATTATGGGGAAGGCACTGGAACGAGAGATTGATGCCGAGGTTCGCAATGAAATCCTCGCGCTTCAAGATCGTATGTCTCACGATCCAGAAGATTGCGGCGATGAAATCGGGCAGATTCCGACTTTGGGTCTCTATCTTCGTCACAAACTTCTGCGGATGTTGTGCGTTCGCTTCGCGGTAGATCCAGTCCGACGCATCGTCTATGTCCAGGACTACGTCGCAACTCGCGATTACGCCTTCCTCGATCCATCGTAAGGCCGTCAGAACCACGATCGTCGGGGAGCATTTTCTTCAGGCAATCTGCGGCCGCTCCCTGACGATCGCGGTTCCGTATACTCCTCAGTTACTAAACTCCGGCCGTCGCTGCGCCAGTTGCGACTGCAACCGGGCCACGATGCTCGAGTGCATCTGGCTGACGCGCGACTCGCTGAGGTCGAGCGTGGCGCCGATCTCCTTCATCGTCATCTCCTCGTAATAGTAGAGGATGATGATGAGGCGTTCGTTGCGGTTCAGGCCGCGCGTCACGAGGCGCATCAGATCGCGGTTTTGCAGACGGTGCGTCGGATCCTCGGCCTTCTTGTCCTCCAGGATGTCGATCTCGCGGACATCCTTGTAACTGTCGGTTTCGTACCACTTCTTGTTCAGACTGACCTGCGTGACGGCGGTGGCATCGCCTTGCATCCGGTTGAATTCTTCCACCGAGACGCCGAGCTTCTCGGCCATCTCGTCGGGGCGCGGCGGTCGGCCGTGCGCTGCTTCCAAGGCTTTCCGCGCCAGCTCCATCTTGCTCGCCTTGCTGCGGACCAGGCGCGGCACCCAGTCCATCGTTCGCAGTTCATCCAGCATCGCGCCGCGGATGCGCGGTACACAGTAGGTCTCGAACTTCACGCCGCGTTCCAGGTCGAAATGTTCGATCGCGTCCATCAGGCCGAAGATGCCGGCACTGATCAGGTCGTCGAGATCGACGCCGTCGGGCAGCCTGGCCCAGATCCGCTCGGCATTGTACTTGACCAGCGGCAAATAGTGCTCGACCAGATGATTCCGTAATTCTGTCGTCGGCCCGGCTCGATAGTCGCGCCAGACTTGCTGGACATCCACGTCCACATGCGTCACCATGGACTCCTCCCTGCTGGTGGCAAGCGGCTGCGGTGCCCTCCCGATCGCACTACCGGCGCACCGAGAACGCGGCGTGGTTTGTCGCGGTCCCGGTGAATCGGATCGTGGGATCGGAAAAGGTTGGCGGCGTTCGAGGCTCAATGGGCGGCTAGGGCCGGTGAGGCCGCTGCCGCCCGTCGAACGCCTTGCTCTGTACTGGAACGTGTCGCCGGACGCGGTCGCGCCGACTTCCCCTGTCGGCGCAGCCTGGGCCTGTGCCTTACCGCGTCCACCCCATCGGCGACAACGTTCCACCAGCCCCGAAGGACCGGTTACCGCTTGCCAAACCCCGTCCATCCACGGCCATTGAGAGGCCGTTCCCCCTCTTCTATCGACCCCGTTCGGCGTTCCCCTCCAGGAAAAACCGTTGCGGTCGTCAACTTCGCCCCGGCCCTGCGTCCTCGTCCTGCGCGGCAGCAATTGCCGCGCCGAACGTTCCCCGGACGCTTGACCGTCGGCCGTACCGGCGAAGTCGTTCGCCGACCGGCCGGGCCAATACGACACCGTACCTATCCGTTCGACCGTAGTCCGCGGATAGGTGGGAGCCGTTCAAAGGCTTGTCGAAAGAGAGAGGGGCAGATACCGTCGAAGGGTGGAAAAGTCAATGGCAATGGAATGAGTTGATTCGTTTAGCCGCGAGCGTTCTGCGAGCGCAACCACGCAACGCTCGCAGAACGCTCGCGGCTAAACGAGACTGGTTGTATAATCTTCCTTGTTCCTCATCGCTCACCGAGGACAACGAATGCGCTCCCTGTTTCTGAACCGTCGCCATTTCCTCGGCCGAGCCGGCACCGGCGTTGGTCTGGCCGCCTTGTCGCACCTACTCGGCGCCGAGAAATCGCCAGTGACGGAATTGCCGCACTTCGCTCCGAAGGCCCGGCGCGTCATCTACCTGTTCCAGTCCGGCGCCCCGTCGCAGATGGACCTTTTCGATCACAAGCCGAATCTGCTCGACCTGCGCGGGACCGAGCTGCCCGATTCCATTCGCCAGGGACAACGGCTGACGGGGATGACCTCGCGGCAAGCGAGCTTTCCCATCGCCCCGAGCAAGTTCTGCTTTGCTCGCCACGGTAAGAGCGGTGCCTGGGTTAGCGATCTGCTGCCGCACACGGCCAAGATCGTGGACGAACTGTGCTTCATCAAGTCGATGCACACCGAGGCGATCAATCACGACCCGGCCATCACCTTCTTCCAGACCGGAGCGCAACTCGCCGGCCGGCCCAGCATCGGCGCGTGGCTGTCGTATGGTCTCGGCAGTATGAACGAGAACCTGCCCGCGTTTGTCGTCCTCGTGTCACAGGGCAGCGGCAATCTGGCCGACCAGCCGCTTTACGATCGCCTTTGGGGCAGCGGCTTTCTCCCCACGCAGCATCAGGGTGTCAAGTTCCGGGCCTCCGGCGACCCGGTCCTCTTCCTGTCCAACCCGGAAGGCATGGACCGCGAAACCCGCCGCCGTCTGCTCGACGATCTTGCCAAGCTAAACCGCATGAAATTCGAGGAGACGGGCGATCCGGAAATCGCCACGCGCGTCGCCCAATATGAGTTGGCCTTCCGGATGCAGACGAGCGTCCCGGAGCTGACGGATACCTCAAAGGAGCCGGCGGAAATCTTCGACCTCTACGGTCCGGATTCGCGGAAGCCGGGCACTTACGCGGCGAATTGCCTGCTGGCACGCCGACTGGCCGAGCGCGGGGTGCGGTTCGTCCAGTTGTTCCACCGCGGTTGGGACCAGCACACGAACCTGCCGAAACAGATCGCGGGGCAGTGTGCCGACACCGACCGGGCGACCGCGGCACTTATAACGGACCTGAAGCGTCGGGGATTGCTGGACGACACGCTCGTCGTCTGGGGCGGCGAGTTCGGGCGGACGGTTTATTGCCAGGGCACGCTGACGGCCAGCGACTATGGCCGCGATCATCATCCGCGTTGTTTCACCGTCTGGCTGGCCGGCGCCGGCGTCAAGCGGGGCCACAGTCACGGCGAGACGGACGACTTCAGCTACAACGTGGTGCGCGATCCCGTCCACGTTCACGATCTTCATGCGACGCTGCTGCACCTGCTCGGGATTGACCACACACGGCTGACGTTCAAGTTCCAGGGACGATATCATCGGCTGACGGATGTGCATGGGGAGGTGGTGAAGGATGTGCTGGCGTGACGTGATCGCCGCGTCCGGCACATGGCCGAGGTGCAGCATTTCGCTACGCTGAGAGCAGACGCCCCCGAATCCGAGCCGATCCATGACCCGACGTTCCCGCGCCCGTGAAGTCACCCTGCAACTGCTGTTTCAGCGCGACAGCAATCCGAATGTGCCCCGCCCGGCTATCGAGGAATTTGTGCGCGAACGGCTCCTCAATAAAGACGGACTGGTCGCTTTTTGCCTCGCCCTGTACGACGGCGTCGTGACTCATGCCGCCGAGATCGACAGCAAGCTCAGTGCCGCCGCCGAGAACTGGCGATTGCCGCGCATGGCCCCCGTCGATCGCAACGTGCTGCGACTTGGCGCTTTCGAGCTGCTATTCGACCCGGAAACACCGCCGAAGGTCGCTCTCGACGAAGCCATCGAACTCGTCCGCCGCTACGGCGACAAGGACTCGCCTGCCTTCGTCAACGGCATCCTCGATCGACTGATTCCAGTGCGGAGTGAAGAACCATCATCCTCCCCGACCGAAACGACCGCGACTGCAACGAATGAGTGTCCATCCGCAATCCGCAATCCACAATCCGCAATCGAGTGATGCCGGCGCGACAACCCTTCACTGCTCTCTGTCAACTTCTCGCCCGGCCACGGCTTTCGGGCCGTGCCGACTTGCATCTGCACACCACGCACAGCGACGGCACTTATTCGCCCGCCGAGATCGTCGATCTGCGCGGTGCAGCGGCCTGTCCGCCATCGCGGTCACCGATCACGATACCCTCGCCGGCCTGATTCCCGCTCGGAATGCGGCTGCTGGGTTCGATCTGGAGGTAATCGCCGGCGTCGAAATAAGCTGCGAATACGAGGGGCGCGAATTGCATTTGCTCGCCTACTTTGTGAATCCGGACGACCCGGCGCTGAACGCCGCACTGGAAAAGGTCCGGCGCGGACGTGTCGAACGATTCCATGCGATGGTCGAGCGATTACGTGAACTCGGCGTGTCCATTGCCGACGTGGAGTTGGAGACGATTCCCGACACGCTCGGCCGGCGCCACCTGGCGGAGATGATCGTCAAGGCGGGACGAGCGGGGTCGGTGCGCGAGGCGTTTCGCCGCTATCTGCTCGACGGCGGCCGGGTGGATGTGCCGAAGAAGCGGCTGCCGATTGCCGAGGCGCTGGCCCTGGTCCGTGCGGCGGGCGGCGTTGCGGCGTGGGCGCATCCCGATTATCATTGCGATCAGCGTCGGCTCGCCGAGTTGCGGACGCTGGGCCTCGGCGGGGTCGAGGTCGAGTACCCCGACACGGCGCCAGGCCGGCGGCGCGAATTACGGACCTGGGCGGCGGCAATCGGTCTCGCCATCACCGGCGGGAGCGACTGTCATGGCCCCGGACGCCGTGCCGTCGGGGCGTGCAGCGTGTCGGCAGAGGAACTTGAACGATTGCGGCCGAAAAACTGAAAACGGTCTCACGGAAAGCAGTCCGAGAAAAGAAAGGAGCTATTGCAAATTGCAAATTGCAAATTGCAAATTGCAAATTGAAAGAAGCACGCTGCGAGGCTGTCAATCGGCTTTCTGCGTCTGATTCCAATTTGCAATTTGCAATTTGCATTTTGCATTTTGCAATGCCTCTTCCTTCTCACTCGACGAGTGAGAAGAATCAAGTGAGGAGGTGCCCGTATGGTCTTCCGCGCACTCTTTAACAAGATCAAGCAGGGTCTGGCGAAGACCCGCAGCCTCTTCGCAGGCGTCGCCTCGTTGTTTCGGCTGCGCGGCCGGGTCGATAAGGACTTCCTCGGCGAACTCGAGAAACGGCTCTACCTCGCCGATGTGGGCAACGAGGCCACGCAGGAGATCGTCTCCGGCGTTCGCCAGGCGTTCCTCGATAAGGAAATCACCGGCGACGTGGAGGCGTTTGTCAAGGCACGGCTCAGAGACCTGGTCGCGTCCGACGATACCGCCCTGCGCTGGGCGACGACTGGCCCGACGGTCATCATGATCGCCGGCGTCAATGGATCGGGCAAGACGACCTCCATCGCCAAGCTGGCCAAGAAGTTGAAAGACGACGGCAAGAAGGTGCTGGTGGCGGCCTGCGATACGTTCCGCGCTGCCGCTGTCGAACAGCTGACGATCTGGACGGAACGCCTCGGCTGCGAGATCGTGAAGAACCAACAGGGCAGCGACCCGGCGGCAGTGGCGCACGACGCCTGCGAGCGCGCCAAGGCGCGCGGTTTCGACGTGCTGATCGTGGATACCGCCGGCCGGTTGCACACGCAAACGCATCTGATGCGCGAACTGGAGAAGATTCACCGTGTCGTCAGCAAGCAGATCGAGGGAGCGCCGCACGAGATCCTGCTAGTGTTAGACGGCACGACAGGACAGAACGCCATCGTGCAGGCGGAGCAGTTCAAGAAGACGGTCCACTGCACCGGCGTGTTGATGACGAAGCTGGACGGCACGGCGAAAGGCGGCGCCATCTTTGCCATCAAGCGCAGGCTAAACTTGCCGGTGAAGTTCATCGGCGTCGGCGAGACGCTCGACGACTTGGAACCGTTCGACCCGGATACCTACGTCGAGGCGCTGTTTGAGTGACAGATGTTCTTGAGCGCTATCGCGCACGCAGTAAGGGTGCGCGTGTATTCGTTTAGCCGCGAGCTTTTGCGAGTGCTGCGGAGCGCTCGCAAAAGCTCGCGGCTAAACGAATACACGCACCCGCTTATTCCTCTAACAAGGCGCGGATCGCCCGTTCGATGTCTTCGACCTGCGGCACCACGGCTTTTTCCAGCGGCGGACTGTACGGCGTCGGCGTGAAGGCGCCGTGCAAGCCGGCGGATCGGCGCATCCAGATCGTCGAAGCCGGCATCGGCGACACGGGCCGCGATCTCCGCCCCCAGACCAAACGGGGCGAACGCCTCGTCCACGATCAGCAGCCGGCCCGTCTTGTGGACCGATCGCAGGATCGTGTCGCTGTCCAGCGGCGACACCGTGCGCGGATCGATGACCTCAACGGAGATGCCTTCGGCCGCCAGGCGCTCGCACGCTTCCAGCGTTCGCCGCACCATCAGCGCCAGGGCGACCACGGTCACATCTCGGCCTTCCCGCACGACGGCCGCCTTGCCGAACTCGATCTCGTAATCCTGCTCCGGCACCGGGCCCTTGCTGGCAAGCAGTTCGCGGTGCTCCAGGAACAGCACGGGATCGTCGCAGCGCAGGGCCCGGTGCAGCAGGCCCTTGGCGTCGTAGGGCGTCGAAGGGACGACGACGCGCAGGCCGGGGAAATGGGCGTACATCGGATAGTAGTTGCCGGAATGGTGCGTCGCCGCCGAGTGGCCGATGCCGATGCAGCCGCGCAGCAGCAGCGGCATCTTAAGCCGGCCGCTGCGACATGTACTGCATCTTGGCGATCTGGTTGAGGATCTCGCCGACGGCATCGAGGATGAAATCGGCGAACATGAAATCGACCACCGGCCGAGCTGCCGGTCATCGCCGCGCCGCACGCCAGGCCGACGAAGCCGCGCTCGCAGATCGGCGTGTCGCAGAGCCGCTCGGGGCCGAACAGGTCGAACAGCCCCTCGGTCGTCTTGAAGTTGCCGCCGCGCTTGCCGATGCCTTCGCCCAGGACGAAGATGCGCCGGGTTGCGGCGCCATCTCCGATGCGAGGGCTTCGTGCGTCGCCTTGCGTGAAGGTGATTTCGCGGCCGGTCGCTGGGGCGGACATTCGCTGTCGGCCGGCATCGCTCGGCAGACAAGAATGTCTGCCCCACAGCCGCATAAACATGATGTCGTCGCCGTCGCCGGGTCGGGCCAGGGACTGCTCTCGGCGAATTGGTGCGCATCCGTGACGAGGCTCCCGACTTCCGCTTCGATCGCGTCGTAGGTCGGCGTCGGTTGTGCCGTTTGCAAGAAGATGCTCTCGCAGACGTTTGATGGGGCAGCGCTCTTTCCATGCCTCGACCTCTTCGCGGGTCCGATAGCGTGAAATCGCCCATACCCTCGGCGTGCGGCCGCGTGCGGTAGGTCTTGCACTCCAGCAGCGTCGGCCCCGTCGCCGGCGCGCGCCCGCGCGACCGCCTCGCCGGCGATCTGATAAACAGCCTCGACGTCGTTGCCGCTCCACCTGGAAGCCCGGCAGACCGTAGTCGGCCCCGCGCCGGACAACGCTCGGATTGCCGGCGGCGTACTCGAACGGCACCTCGGTGGCGAACTGGTTGTTCTCGCAGACAAATAACACCGGCAGCTTCCAGATGCCGGCCAGGTTCAGCCCTTCGTGAAAGGCGCCGTTGTTCACCGCCCCGTCGCCGAAGAACGCCACCGCCACCTTGTCCGTCTTCAGCAGTTTGAAGCTGTACGCCCGCTCCGGCCGCCTGCAGGATGCAGGGCCGACGATGCCGCTGGTGCCCATCATGCCGATTTCGGGCGCGAACAGGTGCATGCTGCCGCCGCGGCCGCGCGAACAGCCGGTCGCCCGGCCGAACAGCTCGGCCATCAGCTCGCGCGGCGGCAGTCCCTTGGCCAGAGCATGGCCGTGGCCGCGGTGCGTGCTGAAGACCGCATCCTCTGTGCCGCAGATGAGCGCAGACGCCGACGGCAATGGCCTCCTGGCCGACGTAGGTGTGGCAGGCGCCGTGGATCAGACCGCGCTGATGCGAACGGGCCAGCTGTTCCTCGCATTGGCGGATCAGCTGCATCTGGCGATACAGGTTCAGGAGAAGGTCCGTGTCGCGTTCAGTGCTGGCCGTGCTGGACATGGCTTATGCCTCTGCCATCGTGACGTACCGCCGGCATTCCTGCCGGCAAGAATGCCGGCGGCACCATGGCCTTACCGCTGACGGAGCCGCCCGCGTTCATCGCCAGGTTGCCGCCGTCCATCGGGATCAGCGCCCCGGTGATCCACGCCGACGCGTCGGACGCCAGGAACACCGCCAGCCCCTTGATGTCGTCCGGCCGGCCGAGCCGTCCCGTCGGGATGCCGCTGAGGAACTTCGCCCGCAGATTGGGGTCGGCGGCCATGCGTTCTTCCAGGCCGGGATTGACGACCTGCGCCGGCAGGATGGCGTTGACGCGCACGCCGCGGCCGCTCCACTCGGTGCTCAGTTCGCGCGTCATCTGCGCCACGGCCCCCATCGCCATGCTGTAGGCGATGTGACCGCGGCCCATCGCCGTGATGCTGGCCAGCGAGCCGATGTTGACGATGCTGCCGCGCCCGGCCGTCAGCATCCGCCGGCCCGCTTCCTGGCAGCAGCAGAAACGGCCGAACACCAGGTTGCGCCACGTCTGCTCGACAGTCGTCGAGCGAGATCTCTTCGGGCCGGCCGAGAATGCCGTCGCCGGCCACGTTGCCCAGGAAGTCGATCCGGCCGAACTCGCGATCCAGCTGCGCGAACATCGCCCGGATCTGATCGGGCTCGGACACATCGCACGTCACCGGCACCGCCCGTCGGCCGAGACCGGCGATCTGCTCGGCGGTCTGCCGCACGCCGGCGGCGTTGACGGTCGGCCAGCATCAGGTCGGCTCCGGCTTCGGCCAGGGCAAGCGCCATGGCCCGGCCCATGCCCTGCGCCGCGCCGGAAACGAGGGCTACCCGGCCCGTCAAGTTGAAGAGGTTGGACATGGTCGTTCACCCCGGCGAGCCGAGCTGCGTAAGCAGCCGGGTTGCGGCCAACCGGCCCCTTACGGGGCTCGGCTCGCCAGTTTTCTATCACAGCGTCTTCAGATACTCGATCACCGCCATGCGTTCCGTCTCGCTGAGGCGGTCGCCGAAGGTGTGGCCGCCGTTGCCGCGGCCGCTCTTCGTCGTGTCGTACACCTTGCGGAACTCCAGCGGCGACAGTTTCGTCGCGTCCGGCGGCTGCGTTCAGCACCTCGATCTTCCAGCCCAGCTTCTCGGCGTCGTAGGCGTCCAGGTCCGTGCGATACGAGCGCGTGAAATAGCTTGCGGCCGGGCCTTCGAGTTGAGGACGTGATAGACCGTCGGCACCGCAGCCGTTGTGGAAGTACGGTGCCGTGGCCCAGATGCCGTCGAGCGGCGGCGCCTGGTAGCCGGCCGTGGCCGTCACCTTGTAGTCGCCGGCGAACCAGCTCTTGTTGTAGTAGTCGCCGAACTTCTGCGTGATGCCGTCGTGAGCGCCGGCGGTCGGTGCCGATCTCGTCGATCGGCACGATCTTGTTCGGATAGGTCCACTTCTCGCCGTAGGTGCCGTGGCAGCGGGCACACGTCTTCGTTGAAGATCGCCTCGCCCTGGGCCGGCCAGCGCCCGGTCGATCGGCAACGGATATTTCGGCGGCTCGAGCGACAGCAGATACGCCCGGATGTCCTTGAACTCTTCCTCGGCGCGGTCGAAATCGGCCGGCAGGTTGAGCGGCGTGCATCATGAATTGCATGAGCGAACGCACCGAGCGCGCGTCGGTGCCGCCGGTGTGGTACATGGTTTTCTTCTTCTTCGAGAGCCACCAGGCCGGGACGTCCTCGCACAGGTCATCTTGCAAATCGAGGTTGAGCCGCGGTCTACGGAGCGAGAGGTCCGGATTGCGGTAGCCGATGAGAAAGACAGCCATGCCGCCAGCCTCACTGGTGCCGCGTACGTTGCAGAAGGTGAACGGCGACTCTACGCGGCTTCCCGTCCGCGGCGGCAATTTCTTCGTGCCAGGCCTGATAGTCCAGGCTGGCGTTGCCCAGGCCGACGTAACTCTTGCCCGCGATGGAACCGCCGTGGCAGACCAGGCAGTCGTTGCTGACGCCCTTGCCGAAACCGAATCCCATCAGTCCCTCCCGCACTCCCATCGGCAGACCGTCGTTGGGGTAAGGGGCGGAATGCAAACCGTAGCGCTCGCGCACCAGGCGATCGTAGTCCGCGGGTTTCTCCGCTAGACCCCACTGCTTCCACAGGTTGTCGTAAGCTGCCCGGCCGAACACAGGCGGGTTGTAGCTGCGGCCCAGCAGGAACTCCTTGCCGCGCTCCGCGGACGGTTCGGCGGCGCCCACGACCGTCCCGAGCAGCAACCAGACACCGGTAGCGATACCACGGTTCATCGAGCGAACCTCCCGACTGAGTCCTGGGCTTCATCATTGTAACCGGAGACTGGGTAAACTTCTTCACCGGTTTGAACCGGTTTATGGCGCAGTCGCAGGTTAGTGTCTCAGATTGCCCGTACCGCCGGCATTCTTGCCGGCAAGAATGCCGGCGGTACGGGCAATCTGAGACACTACCAAGTCGCGGGGGGGTGCGCGAGAACGCGACCCCCGGCGACTGGGTGCGGAGATTAGATCTTGATGAGAATTGCGCTATCCGGAAATTCAGCGTGACTTCCTATTCCACCTGGGGTTAAACTATCGTCGTGTCAGATTCTGTGTCCTCGGTGCATTCCGAGACGAGGGCGGTATTATCCGGAGGTTATCTCCCGTGTTCAACAAGCGACGCCTGCTTCTTACAGCCGTGGCGATTTCCATGATCGGCATGACGGTGGTCTTCGCGCAGCAGGGCGGACCTCGTGGTGATCGCGGTTCGCGTGGTAATGGGGATCCCTCGCAGGGTGGGCAGACGCGGACGCGCACGATGGACCCGAACATGATCTTCAATTTCATGTCGCAGGGTCAGGACTTCCTCGACGTCAACAGCTGGATCCAGATGTCGATGCGGCGCGATCCGAACGCCAAGGACAACATCGACAAGTTCGTACAGCAACAGGGCATCACGAACGGCCGGGTCAATCGCGAGCAGTTCGCGGCCTATATGCAGCAGCGGATGGCCGGCGGCGCCACTTCGGGAGGAGCCCCGACCCAGAGTGGCGATGATCCGAGGTTGCGGAGCATGTTCGATGCGATCGACACGAACAAGGACGGGAATCTGCAACCCAGTGAGATACGCGCTGCAGCGGAATCGACAACAGACACCCGGGCTGAAGAACGATATGGTCCTCTCCGTGACGAGTTCGACAAGTGGGACAAGAACCATAACGGTTCGATCGACTTCGAGGAGTTCAAGGAATACTATGCCGCTCGGCGCCAGGCCCGTGACCAGAACGGCAACAACAGCCGGCGTGGTCCGAACGGGGGACCTGGCGATGAGTTCCAGCCGCCTACCGAGGAGAAGCACGTCGTCTATCGCCGCGATGAGGACCTGCCGAAGGACCTGCCGCCGTGGTTCAAGCAAATCAAGCGTCCGAATCCCGGCCAGATCGCCCTCCGCGACTGGAAGAACTCGGGTAGGACCTTCGACGATTTCCGCAAATACGATCGTAACTCGGACGGCTTCATCACGGTTGAAGAAGTGATGGTTGTCGAGAAGCATGGCCGGTCGTCAAGCAACCAGCGAGGCAGTCAGGGTAACCCAGACGCCGAGGATCCGAGGGAAGAGCAGACGTTCGTGATCGCTGGCCCCGGTGCTGTTTCGGATGACACCGTTCTCGCCGCACTGTCGGGAGACGGCACTCCAGGAGGGATGCGCGGTTCGCAGGGCAACGGGTTCAACCGCGGCAACTCCCAGCGCGGTGGTACGCCGAACATGGGCAATTTCGGCAAAAATGGTTCTTCAGGCGGCGATCCGCGTAGTAACCGTGGCGGCCAGCCGAGCACCGGTTCCGATCCGCGTAGCAACCGTGGCGGCCAGCCGAGCACCGGTTCCGATCCGCGTAGCAACCGTGGCGGCCAGCCGAGCGGCAATACCGATCGCAGCAATCGCGGCAATCGACCCCGACCCGGCGGCACTGAAGAAGAATAAGGAATGAACCCATCACGAGACGCCGCTTGCGGCTTGGCAACATGCTAAGCCGCAAGCGGCGTTTCTGTTTGTCACTTCTCCTTCAGACTCGCCAGGAACTCGACCAGGTCGCGCAGTTCGGACTTCGACAGATGTTTGATGAGGTCCTCCGGCATCGCCGACTTCCCCTTCCTGCGCTCGTCGATCGTGTTCTTCGGCATCGCGACCAGCTGTCCTTCAAAGGTCATCAGGCGCACTTCCTTGTCGTCCTCCGCCTTCACGATGCCGACGACGCTCTTGCCGCTCGTCAGCTGCAAGACAACGGTTTCGTAGCCCTTGGCGATCTGCTTGTTCGGCAGGACGATCGACTCGAGCAGGTAGTCGCGCTTCTGCTTGGAACCGATGCCGCTCAGTTCGGGGCCGACGTCGCCGCCGACGCCATTGACCTTGTGGCACTTCTGGCAGGTGACTTCCGACTTGTTGAGGAAGACGAGCCGGCCGCGCTCCGCGTCACCGCCGACCAGCGTTTCGCGCCAGGCCGCCAGATCGTCGTCTTTCGGCCGAGACTTCTCGAAGGCGGCCAGCTTGTCCTTGATCGCCGGCGCTAGTTTTCGTTTCGCCGCTGCTTCGAGCAAGTCGAGATGCACTTCCGGCGCGAGTTCCTTCTCCAGCAGCCTGGTCATCCATTTGGAGAGCAGTTCGTCCCCGTCGAATCCCTTCATCTCGCCGAGAATGGCGAACGCTCCTTGGCGCTCCAGCAGCGATCCATATGCCAGCGCCGCAGCAAGAAGCGGCACCGCCTGAGCCGGTTTCGCCAGGGCCAGCTGCCGCCTGCCCTCGTTGCGGAGGCTCGGCTCGGAATCCTTGAGCGCCATCTCCGTAGCCCTGTCGAGCCGCTTGTCCTTTAGCGTTGCCAGGCCGCGAATCGCCTCGATGCGCGTCGCCGGCTTCTGTTTCGTATCGGCGGCGAGGTCGAACAGCACCGGCGCTACTTCCTTGATGCCGAGCTTGGCGGCGGCGGTCGTCGCTTCCTTGCGGACAGCGTCGGGGCCGGTGAAGAGGGCGGCGAGGTTGGCCATTATCGCACTGGCTGCCGCACCGGCTGCCGAAGCGTCCCGTTGGCCCAGGTTTTGCGTCAGTCCCGTGACGCGATCGCGCCGGCCGGGCTTCGCCCATTCGCCAAGCATCTTCAGGGCTTCGACGCGCAGCTTCTCCGGAGCACCGGGCCGAGCGGCAAACGATGCGACCGCGGCGGCATTCTCCGACTCGCCGAGGCGGAAATTGGCATTCAGGGCGCGCCACAGTAGGAATTCGGGCTGATTCGGCTCATCGAGCCACTTCGCAAGGTGGGCCATGCCTCTCTCGATACCTACATCGTGAATGGCGCGGGCAGCCTCCGTGGCGATGCGAGGTTCGGGATCGGAAAGGAACAAGCAGACGTCATTGTCGTAATCCCCGAAATGCCGCATCGCCAATAGTGCCGCAAGGCGCACAGCGGGCGGCGCATCATGGCGGGTTGGTCTAAGGGTTCTGGACTTGTACGTGGCCAGTACCATGACTCCCGCATGACGAAGGTAGGGATCACGGTCTGCATTGTCGCGGATCACGTCGAGAATCAGCGGAAGCAGTTCGCGTTTTTCCTCACCGGACGCCATGTGCTGGCGTTTCATTTCTCGTTGAAGTGCCATCAGAGCCAGGAAGCGCACGCGCGGCTCGGGGTCGGCGAGGAGGGCTTTCACTTCGGCCGATTCAACCCGGCCACTTTCGATGATTACGGCAGCGGCCTGTCCGCGGATTTCCGGGTCGGCATCCTTCAGCAGCTGGGAAATCCACAGCAGCGCTCCACCACGTTGCCGATTGCTCTGCCCGATTCCCCAGATAGCGTGCAATCGGGCGAGGCGATTCTTGCTGTTCAGCGCAACCTTCGAGAGCGTTCCCATCGCACCGTTGTCCGCCAGCGCAAACTGTGCCTCCTGCCGCACACGCATGTCGGGATGTTCCAGCAGTTTCGCCAGCTCCTCGTTCGAGCGCTTGTCGAAGCCCTCCGCCAGCAGCTTCTTCGTTTCCGCGAGGAGCGGCTTCTTCTCGGCGTCGGCGTCCGCGAAACGATAAATGCGGCCCTTGCCCGTCAGGCCCCAGCCGTCCACCCAGTCGCTGACGTAGAAGCCGCCGTCGGGGCCGAAGTCGCAGTCGGTCGCCAGGACGCCGCCGAAGGCTTGATGGCCGTCCGCGATCTCGAACGTCGCTCCCTTCGGCTTCACCGCGAAGGAATAGATGCTGCTGCCGCCGGGACTGCCGCGGAAATCGCAGATGAAGAAGTGGTCCTTGTAGCGCTCCGGCAGCGCGGTCGCGCCGTAGTTGAAGCAGAAGCCGGCCGGGCCCGACGTGATGTGCGCCAGCGGCGGCACGATGTACGCCGGCTGGCCTTCATGCTGCAAGTGCCAGATCTTCTCGGCGTTGAACGGGCCGCGGTCGCTCAGGCGCTGCCGTACTGGTAGCCGGTGCGCCAGCCGCTGTCGCCGCCCTCGACGATCTGCACGAGCCGGGCCTTGTCGCCGGAATCGCTGTTGTTATCGACCGTGAACAGGTTGCCGTACTGGTCGAAGGCCAATTCCTGCGGGTTTCGCAGGCCGATATGCACGATCTCCAGGTTCGACCCATCCGGCTCGCAGCGCAGCACCGCGCCGCTGTCGGGATTGAAGAGGTGCTTGCCTTCCTTCGTCTTCACGTTGAAGCCGCGGTCGCCGATGGAGAAGTAGAGCCGGCCGTCCGGTCCCATGCGCAGACCGTGCAGGTCGTGGCCGTAGAAGGCGACGTGGACGCCGAAGCCCGTGGCGAGCGACTTTTTCACGTCGGCCTTGCCGGTGCCTTTCCTGTCGCGCAGCTGCCATAGGTCGGGGATGCAGGTGTAGTAAACGTTCCCCTTGCGGGCCAGGACGCCGGCGCCGATGCCGTCGGCGGCGTGATGGAAACCGTCGGCGAAGACGGTGGACTTGTCGGCGACGCCCTTGCCGGTCGTGTCCTCCAGCAGACGGACGCGGTCGTGTTCCGTCTCATAGGTCGCAAACTTGTCCTTGAGGTGCTTGCGATACATGGCGACGCGATCTTCCACCGTGCGGCTGGCGAGGTCGTCGTCGAGCCAGTCCATGTGGCCGCGGTTGTCGGTGACGCCGCGTTGAATGCGAAACGTCTCGGCGACGAAGCAGCGGCCTCTCTCGTCGAAACAGAAGGACACCGGATTGGCCAGAAGCGGCTCGGCGGCCCAAAGGCTGACCGACACGCCGCCGGGCATTCGGAAGCCTTTCATGGCCTTGACGCCTTCGTCGGAGGCCGGCTTCACATTCGGGTTGTACGGTTTCGATTCCGGCTCGGCGGCACAGAGGAAGCCGGCGAGGAGAAATGAGCAGAAGACCAAGCGGTACATGGGTGTGAACCTGATTTATCGTTTCGCGCAGGAACGACGCGCGATCTCTTGACACGGCCCCCGGAGCGCCACTATACCCACTCTAACGCATTTGGTCCACTCGGCGCCGCCCGCGCCCGTTCAGGAGATAGTTCGATGAGTTCGCCGCACGACGGCATCCAATCTGGAACGCACAACAATGGTGTCCACGCCGGCACGTCACAGCACGGCCACGACGATCATTCGACACCGCTGGTGTTGCCATACTCCGACGCCGACATCGCCGGCTTCCGCAAGGACGATATTCACGCCGGGAAGATGGTCGTGATGCTGATGGCCGGCATCTTCTCGATCGGCGTGGTGCTGTACATCCTCGTCGCGCTGAGCACGTGGCAGCTCGTTGACGCAACGAGAGCGTATTAGCCTGTTTAGCCGCGACCCGAGAGGGGAGCGCGACACACAACGCGCTCCCCTCTCGGGTCGCGGCTAAACGAAAACGAGCGGCGAAGCGCTCACTCCACAAGCCGGCGCAGGAACGCCACCCCCGCGGCCACGTCGTTGAGCCGGTTGTCGCCGGTTTCGCGCTCGATCGTCAACCAGCCGCGGTACTCGATCTCTTCCAACGTCCCGAGGAATTCCAGCCAGTCGATGTCGCCGGCGCCGAGCGGCACTTCCTGAGCGCTCCGGCTCGAACTGCCGCGCCGGGCGTCCGTGGCGTGGGCGTGAATGATCCGGCGGTTCAGGACGCGCACCGCCTCCAGAGGGGCGAAACCGTGGCAGAGCAGGTTCGCCGGGTCGAGATTGACGCCCAGGCCGCCGGTGTCGAAACGGTCGAGGAACTTGGCGAGGACTTCTCCGGATTCCAGCCCCATCTCCAGGGCCAACATGGTGCCGGTGCGATCGCCGTGCCGGCCCAAGGCGCTCAATGCGTCCGTCAGCAGGCGCGAGCGTTCGAGGTCTTTTTCGTCCGGAACCTGTCCCGGCTCGATCACGACCCGGCGCGGACCGAGGTCGAAGCTGAGCGACAGGACTTGCTTGACGTGCTCGATGCGCGGCTGCTGGTTCTCGGCACAATCGAGACCATGACGCAGCGGACAGCCGACCGCGGTCAGCTCCAGATCGTACGACTTCAGTAGGTGAAGGAATTCACGCCGGCCGGTCTGCGACAGGTTCTTCGGCGAGAGTTCCTCGACTGCATCGACCTGAACGCCGGCCACAGCGAGACGACTGGCCTCGGCGAGCACTCTGCGCAAGGGGAGGCCGAGCGATTCCAGACGGATTCCGATGCGGAGGCGTTTCATGGTGGGGATCCATTGTGGTTTATTGGAAGGCGAGGCGAAGCAGGCCAGGAAGTACCGAGTACCTGGTACTGAGTACCGGGTACTGAGTACCGGGTACTCGGTGGTGCCGTCCTCGCTGCAACACCGCGCCGACCCGTACCTTACTTTCCCGAGGACCGCTATCCGGACGCGGGTTCGATCCTCATCCTTCTTTCTACCGAGAAGCGAAGCCGCGAACGGTTCTGCAATAAAAAAAAGTTCAAGATAATGCTTGACAACCTGCTTCATCGTGGTAATATCGCGCGTAGAGAGTGTGGGTAGAACGCACAACCAGACCGCTGCGGCGTTTGGGTGGGAACGCCCGAACCGAACGGTGGTCGATGTCCGCCACAAGTCAAGCCGGCGGACAGGATCGTTGCGGTGTTTGATACCACGACAACCGCTTCCGGACGGATCTCGGTTTACGGTCACGGGTGGTCTAAATGGACGTGGAAGCGTCCACCCCCGAACAACCTGATCGATTTCACCAATTCCGTCCCGTTGTCGGCTGCCCGGCCCCTTTGTAAAGGAGGTAAGCCAGTCGATACCTTCCATCCAACCGGCGGAACCCATTATACGGTCGAACTTCGGACCGAGAGGCCGTACCGGTCGCTGTCAGCACGCATGACCCGACCCGGCCCCAATTATTCATGTTCCCGATTTGGACTGCCGATGGGTTCCGGATTAGCCTGCCAGAATTAACCCGCGGTTAGCCATTCACATGTCTTGGCGCCGCGGGCTTTTTTGCGCTTTCTTCGTAACCAGCCAAGAGGAATTCGGACAATCGGGGCCGCGCCGCATAATATGGGCAACGCACGCCCGCCAACCCGTTACGGAAAGATCCCCATGCCGAAAGTCCTGATCGCACCCTCTACTCTCGCCAAAGTCGAGGCGAAATTCCTCCATGTTCTGCGCAACGCCGGCTTCGAACTCGTCTATCCCGGCACCGCGCACCAGCTTGTGGAGGACGAACTGCTCGTCACCCTGAAGGGCATCAGCGCGTCACTGGCCGGGTCGGAGCCGTATACGCCGCGCGTCCTGGCTGCCCATCCGCAGCTGCGGGTCGTCGCCCGGGTCGGCGTCGGTTACGATGCGGTGGACGTGCCGGCCGCCACGGCCCACGGCGTGGCCGTCTGTATCGCCCCCAACACCAACCAGGACTCGGTTGCCGAGCACACCTTCTGCCTGATGCTCGGCGTGGTCAAGAACCTGGTCTCCCAGCACCTCGGGACCTGCGCGGGCAAATGGCCGCGCGGCACCAACTTGCCGCTCCGGCAGCGCGTCCTCGGCATCGCGGGGCTGGGACGCATCGGCAAGGCCGTCGCTCTGCGCGGCGAGGCGTTCGGCATGCGTCTGCTGGCCTACGAACCGTATCCCGACAAGGCGTTCGCCGCGGCCCATCGGATCGAGTTGATGCCGTTCGAGCGATTGCTGGCCGAGTCGGATTTCCTGTCGCTGCACCTGCCGCTGACGGCCGAGTCGAAGTACCTCATCAACCGCCAGACGCTGGCGAAGATGAAGCCGACCGCGTTCCTGGTCAACACGGCCCGCGGCGGCCTGGTGTGCGAGGCCGACCTGATCGAGGCGCTGCGGGCGAAGACGATCGCCGGGGCGGCGCTGGACGTGTTCGAGCAGGAACCGCCCGGTAAGAGTCCGCTCTTCGAGATGGACAATGTCCTGGTGACGCCGCACGCTGCCGGGGTGGATTTGCAATCGCGCGATGACATGGCGTTATCGGCAGCCGAGGCCATCGTCGATCTCAGTCGCGGCGGCTGGCCGGCGGAGAAGATCGTCAACCCGGAGGTGCGCGCCGAAGTTCAAGTGGTGAGTCAACACTGGCGAGCCGAGCCCCGTAAGGGGCTGGGTAGATGACGATAGGCCGCAACCCGGCTGCTTACGCAGCTCGGCTCGCCGATTTTGAAACAGCTTCTGAGCCGCAGCAGCACCCATCAATCCACCTTTCGCAGCTGCCACTTCTTGGCGAGACGGCCCGCGTCGATGTTCGGCTCGGGGTCCGCCGGATCGGCTTTCTTGTATTCGATGCGCGCGCCGTCCTCGACCTCGGCGAACTTGAGCGATCCGTCTTTCGTCAAGGTCACGATCGCACGGGTGTTGTTGCCGCCGATCCGCCCGAGGAATTCAACCGTCTTCGCCGTCACGAACACCTTCGCATCGCCGTCGATCTTCGAGCCTTCGTTGCCCGGCGTCGTCGGCTCGGCAAAGATCACCCGGCCGTTCGGCGCAATGATCTCCACCCGCGAGCGCACGTCCACCTTGCCGTGGAACTCGACCTCCTTCGCCGTGATGGAAACCTTCGATTCGCCGTCGATCTTCGACCCCTCCTTGCCTTTCATCGTCGGCGAAAGGAAGGTCACGCGGCCGTTGGGGGCGACGATCGTCAGCCGCGAACGCACATCCACCTTGCCGAGGAAGTCGATGCGGCCGTTGGGGGCGGTCACCTCCAGCTGCGATTCGCCGTCGAGTTTGCCGCGCACCTCGACCGTGCCGTTCGGAGCGTTGAGCCGCACGCGCGAACGTGTCTCGATCCCACCGAGGACAATGATTGTCTGCGCCTCCAACTCCGAGGCATCGAGGCCCGATTCGCCGTCGATCCGGCTCACCTTGAGGGTCTTCACTTTACCCGTGATCTTGATATTCTGGCGGACGAGCAGCGGTTCGACCGTGTACTCGCCGTCGGGCCGGTCGAGGCGGCGTTCCTTGCCGATCAGGACTTCCGGTTGAGGATCCTTCTTCGGTTCGGGATCCTTCTTCGGTTCGGGGTCCTTTTTCGGTTCGGGATCCTTCTTTGGTTCGGGATCCTTCTTTGGTTCGGGATCCTTCTTTGGTTCGGGGTCCTTCTTCGGTTCAACCGTGGGAGGCGGCATGGGGCGCGGCTCCGGCTCGATCTTCGTTTCCTCACGCGGCGGAGGCATGGTAGTCTGCGGCTGGGGGCGGACCGCCGGTGGCTGGGGCGTCTCGGTGCTGGCGGGTTGCGGAAGCGGCTCCTCCCCGGGCGTTTTGTGAACGACCTGCGCCACGCGCTGCGACTGATCCTCCGGGTGTACGACGGTGGTGTTGTTCGGCTTCGGCGTGTACTTCAACTTCGGCAGCAGCGGATACAACGCGGCGCTGAGGCCGATCCAGACAACGGCGTACACCACGGTGCGTTTGTTCCGGAACATCAGGGACCTCGCAGCGTTTCGAGCATCGACGATTCGGCGAACGGTATGCGTGTGACAATATAGTAAAATCGCCTCGGGGGCGTTAACATACCGGCGAACTCGAAGCGTCGTCCTCGGCGACGCTTACTTCGTGCGCGGCTCCTCTCCCGCCTCAGCCACTTCTGGCCATCATCATGGCATGGTTCAAAAACAGGCCAGCTTGGGTAACACTGTTGTAGGACGGCCTTCCCAGGCCGTCCGAGGCGGAGCGGACGGCCTGGGAAGGCCGTCCTACAACAGTGTTACCCTGATATGAACCTGGCCATCATCATAACCGATGGGCCGCCCGCAATCACTGGAGGCAGAGTAAGATGTATGCGATCAGAGAAAACTGAGAACCAGATCGGTTTCTTGTGGACTTTCGATGCGGCTATCGTTAATTCTATATCACCGTATTCGTGTCAACTGAACTCGTTTTCTCATCTTGGTCGTGCTCCACTGAGAGGGCGACATGATTACCTACCGAGGACGTCGAGCGTTCACGCTGCTCGAACTGTTGGTGGTCCTTGCCATCATCGCGGTACTGATCGGCCTGTTGCTGCCGGCGGTCCAGAAGGTTCGCTGGGCGGCGGCACGCAGCCAATCGACCAATAACCTGCACCAACTCATCCTGGCCGCGCACTCGTTCCACGACGCCAACTCTTTCCTGCCGTTCAACGGGTCGGTGGACGCGACCAGTGCGGACTGCACCTCCGGGTCCTGGGCGTACCAGATCCTTCCCTACCTCGAACAACAGGCGCTGTACGAAACGCAGCCGAACAATCTGGTCACCGTGCCGACCCCGGTCGGTCCCTTCCGGTGCGCCATGCGCGCTCGCCCGGGGTACTATACGACTGTCGGGGGCACGGCCGTTCACGGAATTATCTCCTCGTTTGATCCGTGGACGACGCCAAATTACTGGGAGCTAAGCCCGTCTCCAACGGGGATCCCGTTCTCGGTCAGCCCAGGGGCGCCGTACACTTTCAATTACATGGCGAACCTCTTATACGTCATCACTGCCAGCGACGGCACAGTTTCCTGGGAAGTCTATTGGCCGTCCTCCACGGGACTCACAACCCCGGCCTGGTACGGAACTAGCACGGGCCCAGAGAATTTCTTTATGTACGGCATAGGTGGTGTTGGTGATGTCGCCGTGGCAATTGATGGCAATCTCGTGATTACGGCCACCAGCGGAGGAACGCCTGATTATACTACCGGCCCGGCGACGGACTTCGGCATTAACCCGTACATCAACAGTGCCGCGGGTACGCTGAGCGCGACGAACAGCCGACAGACCCTCAACACCATCCCAGACGGCACGTCCAACACGATCTTCCTGGGGCATCAGTACTGCCCGGTGGCCGAATACCCCCTCACCACGGCATCGAGTGCTAACGCGCGTTTGACGATTTTCAGCGGCGGCACGGACGGCACGAGTCGCAACGGTCTCGGCGATAGCGCGGCCACCTGGCTTCAGGACGGAACGCCGATCGCGCTGAACCAGTGGGGCAGCCCGATGATCGAGGGTGGGTTGATGGCGATGGCCGACGGTTCTGTGCGCCTGATCCCCTATGACATGCCGCTGACGAATCTGCTCAACCCGAACGACGGCGTCGAAGTTGACCTGCCGTGACGAACCGCAAGGTGATTCGGGTTCGCTCACTTCCTCTTCGCCCCGAGCTTGTCGGCCACGTCGGTCATGATGGCGTCGATCTTGGCATCGTCCAGGTCCTCGTAGTCGTGGACGGCCCGGATTTCGAGCTTGTTGAACAACACTACCGTGATTTTGTGAGTTTGGTCCAGCCCGTATCCCTGTTTCGTCAACTCGGCGTTGCTGCCGATGCAGACGACGACGAGGTTCTGTTTCGTGAAGGGATTCAGCTCGGTGAACATCCCCGTAAACTTGGTTCGCAACTCGGCAGCCAGTTCGCGCATCCGATCCTCGGCGGTTATGGCAGCAGCCAGCTCGGCCTTGTCGCCGTTCTGGTCGCCGAGCAGTTTCAGAGTGTCTTTGTCCGGCTTGGGATCGTTCTTGTCGATGAAAACGATCGTTGCCGCCATTCGGAGGTTGGTGTTCTTCGCCGTGGCCACGTCCAGTTTCTGGAGCAAGCTCTTGAGCTTATCGCCGACCTCGACGTCTCGCGTAAAGACGAGCACCATGGGGTCCTCGGCGTGCTCCGTGATCGGACAGTGATAGTTGCCTTCGACGTCTTCTACCTTGCCCGTGACCTTGTTCTTCTCCTTACGCGGCCCGAACTTGCCGGTCACGTTGTAGGGGTGGAACGGACCCGGCACGTTGGCGCCGACGCGCAGGGCCGGCTGCTTGCTGTCCTTGTCCTTGTCGGCCGGTGGATCGGCGGCCAGGACGAACAGCGGAGCCAGAATGGCAAAGGCGGCGAGACAACGGCACATGTGCGGACTCTCCCAGGGTCGAGCGATGCGCTCCGATCTGCAAAAACGGCTATTTCTCCCCTCGCCCCGTTACTCCGGGGAGAGGGATCGGGGGTGAGGGGCAAGTCGCAGAGCAGTGTTCTGGTCCTCACCCCTCACCCCCGACCCCTCTCCCCGGAGTAACGGGGCGAGGGGGGCGCTGTTAATTAGCATGTCGATTCGGCGACCGGGCGTCAACGGAAGACTGTACTTACGGTCTCTTTCCGCAGAGACGGCGGCAGCGACGATTCGTTCTGGTCATGTTGTGACAGCGGCGTAAACGCTATGCCATAGTGTGGTAGTGACACCCCTGAGCGGACAGCGCCTCGCCGCTTCGTCATTTCCCTCAAATCCATCTTTTTCGGCCCAATCGTTAAAGTCGGTCACTGCGGCGTCCGATATTTCCTAATGACGAGCAAGTACCCCCATCGGGGCGACGAAGGGTTCGCGCTCGTGGGGGCCGACACATCCGCAGGAAGGGAGACGGGAATGTTCAAGGTGCGAACCCGCGTGCTGCTGGCCCTGGCGCTGGCGGTCCCCTTCGGTGCCAGCGGCTGCGTGCCCTACTCGATGGGCATCTTCACGCCGATTCCCGTGCCGCCCTGGGTCCAGGAACAGATGGAACATCATCTCGCCGACAAGAACGATTTCCGCACGCCGATCTTGCCGCCTATCCAACCAGGTTTGCCGGTTCCTCTCTGCGAGGATCCGCCGGACATCTCCGCGGTGCTGCGTGCCATGCCCCGTGTCGGCGCGGTGTCCCGTATTTTTATGAGGAGCATCGCGACGACATCGAGATGATTCCCCAGCGGATCGTGGACAAGATCGATCCGCCGCGCTTCTTCCCGCTGGTCGGCATGGCCCAGTTGCACCACTGCCACTGGAAGTGCATTGTCTATTACACGGAAACGACGGAGTCGAACTATCCGTTCCCGTTTCACGTCCGCAGGCCGCGTATTCAGGTGCTGCTGATCGACAAGGACCATCTCCACCTCTACCCCTGCCCGACGCCTGAAGCGCTGACGCGCCGTGACGCCCGAGCTGAGCGGCTATTGAGAATAACTACAGTCTGCCGCTCGCGGTTTAGCAGAGGGTTGCTAAGCCGCGACCGGCAGACTACAGTCGTTCCATTTCCGGGAGATCCCGATCATGCGAGGCGTTCTGAAGCGCGCCGCCCGGCTGCTGCTGACGGCAGGCGTTCTGGGCCTGACACACACGGCGACCGCCCAGGAGGTTTCGCTGCCGCCCATTGGATCCGTCGCTACTACGCCTACCCTGCCGATGCAACTCGCGCCCCGCACCGCCGACCAGATGGTACGGCCAGAGTACTTGCCGCCCGCGGTTGCCCAGCCAGGTCCCGAACTTCCACCAAGTGCATCGCAGTCGGCGGAAGCTGGGCAGACTACTTCCTCCTGCGCCGACCATCGCGAAGCCGCGGACTGCGGTCGACGCCAAAGACAGGTCGGGGCAGCGTGTCGATCTGCTGAAGCCGCCTACCGTCCCCTCTGCGTGGGCCGCGGACACGGTCAAGCCGCCAGCTCCGAAGACGAAACCCATTGCCGAGGCATCGACTGCGGTCCACGCCGACCCGACCGCCCCCAAACGCTCAACGGCTGACGCGAACGGGACGTTTGCCACCGGAAAGCCCTGGAACGTTTCCGTGCCTGCACTGAAACCTACGCTAACCACCGAGGTGACGCCTTTACCGCAAGCTGCCCATGAGTCGGAGGCGACCACGGCAAGCGTCGTTCCGCCTCCCGCGACCCCCGTCGTGAAGAAAGTTAGTGCGACCTGGGCGATCCAGCGAGTTCCGGTATCCGAGCAGACGAAGCAATGGCCGGCGGCCTTCATCGATGCGGATGACCACGTCTCGGCCGCGGTCAAGCCGGCATCAGCCGGGGAAACGGAAAAAGCCGAGTCGCCGGTGAAGGTAGTCGCGGGATCGATTGTGCCGGCGCAGCTGCATCAGAAGGTGTCGCGCGTGTGCGGCGGGTTGGCGAAGGACTTGAAGGTCATAGCCCGTCCCGATCACACCCTCGTCATCGTCGTAAGACCCGTCAATGCCAGCGTTCAGCGCGAACTGCTCGATCGTCTCCTGAAACTTCCGGAGATGAACGCGCCGAACGTGCTGCTCGAAATGGAGATGCTGCCGTGACGGCCGCCTGCCCAGCGGTTTCAACCCGGCACTTCTCCAGACGCGATCCGGTAGATGAACACCCAATGTAAACCAGCACCCACCAGCACCGCGACGTGAAACATTTCGTGCGGTCCGACGACTCCCGGAATCAGCACCGGCCATTGGGCGTGTTCCAGCACTGCTCCGATCGTGTACGCCACGCCGCCCCATGCCATCAGCCGGACGAACGGTTCTCCGTAGCGCGACCACAACATGCCGACGGTGACCACTCCCATCCAGCCCAAGCCCAGGTAGAGCGAGAGGCCAAGCCAGTCGGGCATATCGCGGAAAAAGACGGTCTTCAAGGTCACGGCGGCCACGGTCAGGCTCCAGAATAGGATCAGCGGCTCCCAGCGCCAGCGCCCGTGGAAGAGGATGCCATGCACGGGAGTAAACGTCCCGGCGATGAGGATGAAGATGGCGGCATGGTCGAGGCGAGCCATCACGAGCCGTCCCCCTCCGCCCGGCGCGAGGAGATGATAGACGCCGCTCATCGAGAGGAGCAACACGCAGGAGAAGGAATAGACACTGAGACACGCCACGCGGGATCGGCTGCCCCAGCCGCGCCGCAGCAGCGGGACGGTCAGAATGGCGAAAATCCCCGCCGCGAGCAGATGCGTCAGCGAGCTGACCGGCTCGCTGAAACCGGGGATGGGATAAGCGGCAGGTATCGTCACGGAGCCGATCTACTCCCGGAGTTGCGCTTTGAAGTTATGCGAGTGTACCTTACCGACCGGCACCTCGATCGTGTCGCCGAGCTTGCCATTCGGGCTGAGCCAGCCGATTTCCTCGTGCCATGCCTGGACCTGGACCTTGACTCCCGCCGGGACATTGCGGATCTCGAAGTGGCCGTCGGAGTCTGTCAGGACCACGTAAGGATGATCGAATACCCGAACCCAGCCCCGCATCCACGGGTAGATACTGCACTGGATAGAACGTGGAATGCGTGATGGCTCGAGTTCGACGTGCCGCGGCTGACCCCCTGGAGGAATCAGGTAATTCACGTAGGCTTTGTCCCCCGCGCCATAAATGGCCACATTGTAAGCGAACCGATCGCTCGGCTTGATCGTAAAGACCTGTCCAGTTGAGACCGTCCTGCCGTCCCCATCGCGTCCTCTGGGAAAGAGGGCGAAATTATAAGGCCGAAACACGTAATCGACCGGCTGAAGCACCACCTCCTTGCTCCAGCCCGCCTTCATGGGATCGAGGTCTTTTTTGTCCATTGGGAAGTAAAACCCGGGCGGCGGCATGAGAAAAACCATGACATTCCCGACGCCGCCGCTACGGCTTATTTTCCAGACCTGCTGTTCGAGCCGGCCGTCCTTGGGACGAAGCTCCTTCGGAACACGCTCCAGCGCCTGGTTCAACTGCTTCTCAAGTTCGGTGACGTCGGGCAGCGGACCTTCCCAGACAACCCGGCCCTTCAGGGTGCCGCGGCCGGGGGAAAGCAGTGGCTTCAGCTCATCGGCCGAGGCGGCTATCCCGGTGAACAGCGACAGCAGCCCGGCGAGCCCGTGAACGATCGGACGACGCATGACGGGACTCCTTCATCCTGCCGCTTGCGGCTTAGCGGCTACCGCCCAATACTCCAGCGCCACGCACGGCGATGACGGCATTCTCTCCCCTCGCCCCGGTACTCCGGGGCGAGGGGTCGGGGATGAGGGGTGAGGGCCAGAACACTGCTCTGCGGCTCACCCCTCACCCCCGACCCCTCTCCCCGGAGTACCGGGGCGAGGGGGGATCGCTGCGGTGTTAGCCGCAAGCGGCGGAAAGCTCACTTCGCCGCGACAATGCGAATCTGAGTACTCAGCGTATACGCAATCCCGTCGATCTCGAAATCCATCTCACCGTAGAAGGCGCGGAAGCCATCCCTGGGCGGAGCGGCGCAAAAACACAATGGCCCCTTGTCGAGGGGAACGTCTTTCGACTCCCACTTCGACTTGCGGAAGTCGTGCGTCTCGACGGTTGCCGTCCACATCCTTGCCCCTTTGGGAGTCACGCTCGACTCGACGTTCAGACACACGAGCCCGTCCTTGCCCTCGTCCTTCCACGATAGTTTCGGCATCGGCCTATCCGTCGCCTGATACCGCACAAACGCTGCCAGGGCGTTGATCGACCGCGTGTGGCCGCCGTCCGGCTCCTTCAGGTTGTGACCCGCGTTCGGCACATAGGTGACGTACTTGTCGCCCTTCAACCCGTCCCAGTAGAGGTTGAGCGCGTCCACCGTCCAGTAGGGATCGTTGTTGCCGTTGACCATCAGCTTCGGCATCGTCAGTTTGTCGCGGTAGAAATACGGATCGACCATCTTCCAGAGCTTCCGGGCGTCGTCGTTGTCCGGGATCGGCACCAGCTTGCGCTCCGTGTAGTCGCGGATCATGTCGCTGTAAGCGCCGAACGACTTCTTCTGATACGCCATCTGATCGACCATATTGAGCGTGTCGATGACAAACGGCGCGATGGCTTTGACGCGCGGGTCGGAGGCGCCGGTCAGCCAGGTCGTCCAGCCGCGCTTCGAGGCGCCGGAGATGACGAACTGCTTGACCTCGTGCTTCCACTCCTGCATGGCGAACGCCTGAAGCGCATCCATCGCCTTGACGACGCTCTTGACCATCGGGAACAGCAGCGGCCAGCTGCCGTCCTTGGTGGCGAGGTAGCGGACGAAGGTCTCGGCGATGAGGGCGTCTTCCTTCTTGCCATCGAACAGCGGCTGATTGGGGATGCCGTAGAGGAAGGCGACGGGCGCCTTCGTCTTCCGGGCGAGTTCCATGCCGAAGAGGATGTTCGGTGCGCTCGCCTTGCCGCCGGTGTTCCACAACAGCATTGTGGCCGACGGAGCAACGCCCTTCGGCTGATAGACTTGCAGCTGATGCGTCCAGGGGATGTCCTGCCAGACCTGCGAGGTCAGCTCCAGGTCGTAAATGACGCCGTCGGTGGATTCGATCTTGTCCTTGAGCTTCCAGGCGAACTTCGGCTCCGGCCGCTTGACGTAGTCGGCCAGGTCGGCCCGCGCCGGCGTCGCCACGAGGAAAGTCAGCAGCGCGGCGAATGGGGTGGTGCGAGTCACGGGTGCGCGTTCTCCTCGGTTACCGGAACGGGACGTCGGTGGTTGCCGTCTGCAAGATATTATGAGGACTTCGCCGATGAATGTCCCGGTGGACCGGTCGGCGCGCACCGCGAACGCCGACGCCTGAAACGATTGACGAGGATGGGACTTGCCGCGGCATCCTAAGAGAAATCGCACGGTTGCGCTTTCCGAGGGACCGCTTGGCGAGGCGCGACCGAAAAATACCGAACGAACCCGGAAGCGACCGCCGATCGGAACCGCCGGACGTACCACGGAGAGCCGGGCGACGACGCATCGTGAAAAGTGCGGAACGAACTGGGCGTGATCGTCGAGACTGTCGGCGCGCCGTCGAAATTACCGAACGAACTCGTCTTCGCCGGCTGAGATGCATGGCACGGCGGCGCGCGGGCGAAATAACCAAACGAACTCGGGTGAGGTGTGTCGGGTTCTGTCTGCGCTTGCGTTTCGCACATAGCTACCATTGGCGGCGCGAGCAAAACCAGCATTGCGGCGAGCAGCGGCGTCAACATGTGTACCTCGGGATGACGGATCACGGGCGACAAGCATTTCGGAGCCTACAGGGGGTGTGTACGTTGGGGGGAGAGCAATCGCAGGGGGAATCGGGACGGCGGGGCGTTCCGCCGTGCTTCTCAATCAGTCTTGCGGTGTGATGAATCCTGGATTACGAAGAAGCCGCCATTCTGCTCTATGAAGGGTTAAAGCGACGTCGGCTCAAGGTCAGCAAGATGGACCTGCAGATTGCAGCCACTGCGCTTCAGCACGATGGAACCATCGTGACGCGCAACGCTGCGCGATTTCCAGCGAGTTCCCGGGCTACGCATCGAAGACTGGTCGAATTGAACGTCGCCGGAATGGAACGAGTGCAACCGCCATCGCCGCGTTCCGGCGCTGCAGCGCGCGAGTTCGTTGAAGGCGTCCTGCCCCCGATTTTCATTTCCAAGCGGAAGCTATGCCGCAAGCGGCGGACGTCACTCCGCTTTCTTCAGTCGCTCCAGCGCTTCCTTCGCGGCCTTGGTCGGCGGGGCTTCCGGTTCGCCGTCGGCCAGCTTCTCCAGTAATTGTCGTGCGTCGGTTGTGGCGAGATGCTCCAGCACCGCCGTGGCACGGGCGGCGCGGATCCAGCCCATGTACGGAGCGGGCGGAGGCTTCGGAGCGTAGGCGGTCAGGTCGAGCAGTTTGCCGTCAATGAAGATCTGGATCTCGCCGCCGCCGCTGCGGATGGAGACGCTGTTGCCCTTGATCTTCGGCGTCGGAGGCGGCGTCTTCTCATCGACCGGGATCTTGTCGATCAGGCTGCGGAGGGCCCGCTTCGTCTCCGTCGATTCCGTATCGGCAACGTGCTTCTCCAGCACGGCTTTCGCAAACTTACCGAGGTACTCCAGCTCGCGCGCGGCCGACTCGCGCGTCTCGTAGTCGTCGCTGTCGAGCTGCTTGACCAGCTTGGCCACCGCCGCCGCATCGACCTTCACCGCCTTGAGGCGCTCCTTCAGGTACGGCACCGCATCTTTCGAGTTTGCGGCCAGCTTCAGCGTCGCCCGCGTCGCCCTGGCCTCCTCGGTGCTGGCCAGGTCGGCCCACAGCGCTTCGAGCCGTGCGGCCGTTTTCTGCGCCGGTTCCTGGGCCGCGGCGCCGCGGACAGCGCCCAGCACCAGCAAGGCAGCGATCATTCGTTTTGGTTGGGTGAGCAGCATTGGTGTCAACCTCCTTTGGTGAGAGCGTATCGTAACCCGAAGAAGACACATCCGCAAGTGCCCCCGACGGCTAGCGCCGGCCCTTCACCACCTGGGCGGAGACTCAGAAGGACCACGGCCAGCGTGAGCAGCACCAGCAGCGTCACGAGGATTCCCCAGAAGACCGCCCAGGCCGCTCCGCCGAGGATCGCGCCGACGACCTTCGCCTGCCTCTCCGGACGGCCGGTCGTCGCCCAGCGCAGCGCCGCCGTCATTACCGGCGACACCGACCGTGCGAATGCCGAGCCTACCGCTCCGAAGAGGATGCCCGTCAGCCAGCCGACGACCAGCCATATTAAGACGTGCGTGGCCGGGCCGCCGTTTTCGCTGACCGGCACCGCCTGCGCATCGCGCAGCGCAACGGTCCCGAGTGTCAGCGCCCTGCCGGTGCCGACGGCCAGCATCCAGAAGCGAATGCCCGGAACGCCGGCCGGCCGCAGCCCGAATGCGCTGCCGCCCAACAGACCGCCGATCGCGCCAAGGACCGCCCATTCGGGGAGACCGCGCAAGGAGCGATTGAATGCCGCGACTGGGGCCGCCGTTCTCGGTTGTTGCCACAGAGCGATGCCGACCAGACCGGTTCCGAGAAGCGCTCCGGTGAGCAGGTGGAGGAGAGGCGCAAGATTTGGCGATGGGTGCGAAGGCGAAGTCATGACGCGGTCCTAATGAAGGTCAGGGAATTGTATGGCGGGGCGACGCGGTTGTTTAGCCGCAACCCGCCTGGGGAGGCGCGGGTGCGGTGACTCCCGGCATTTTATTCTTGCAATCTCGCTGCGTTTCCGGCGAAGTAGGAAGAGAACTCTCGTTCTCCCGATCCTTCCGGAGACCGCGCTCATGCTGCTCCGCCTGTTCAAGTGCGTCGCCAGAGCGGCCGTCGCCAACGTCGGCAAGGCGCTGCTCGACAACCTTCCATTTGGCAACGCGGCGTATGACTTCGCCACGGACATGGTGAAATACTGGAAGAACGATGCACCGAAGGCAGAGGATCGGCGTATCGACCTGCGCGACGCGGCCATCGTTCCGTTGGCGCAGGCCCATCATCAGGCGGCTCAGGCAGTCGCCGAAGTCGCCGCCGATCAGCCGGAACCGATCCGCTGCGCCCTCACGGCAATGCTCACGCAGCTGCCCGGCACCATCCGGCGCTCGACTCAGCCGGCCCGACGACATGACCGGCACCACCGTCCCCGCGGAACACGCCCCTCGACACGCCCGAAGACGTGCTGCCGTTCTTGCCGGCGCGGCCGCCGCATCCCGGATTGCACGCCGGGCGGCGCATCGGCGATTGGGAGTTGGTCGAGCGCGTTGTGCCGGCGGGTTCGGCAAGGTGTGGAAGGCGGTCAACCCGCATCTGCCGCCCGCCGCGTTCAAGTTCTGCACCGATGCCGCGGCCGCCAAGGCCCTGCTCGGCGATGCAGTGCTGCTCGGCCGTGTCTGTCGCTCCGGCCGGCATCCCGGCATCGTTGCGCTGGAAGACACGTCGTTGAGCCACGATCCGCCCTTCATTCGCTGCGAATACGTGGCCGGCGGCGATCTTACGGCACTGATCCCGGAGTGGGCACGCGTCGAACCGCCCTTGCGACTGATGCACGAGCTGGCGACCGCGGTCGGTTTTGCCCACCGCCAGGGCATCGTGCATCGCGACCTGAAGCCGGCCAACATCCTGCTGCAACCGTGCCGGGACGGTGCGCCTGGCGCTGCCCATCGCTTCCCGTTCGACCTGCGCGTGGCCGACTTCGGCATCGGCGGCATCACCTCGGCTCAGGCGCTGGTGCAGACCCGCCTCGGCACCACGCCCGGCGAGTTCCTGACCACGGCCCTGCGCGGTTCCTGCACGCCGATCTACGCCTCGCCCCATCAACGCCACGGTGGAGAACCAGACGCACGTGATGACGTGTATTCGCTCGGCGTTATCTGGTATCAACTGCTGCGCGCCGACTTGCTTGCCGAGATCACCGCCGACTGGCGCGATCATCTCGTACTGATGCGCTGCTCCCAATGGCATACTGAACCTACTCGGCGCTGCCTCGCCGCGAAGCCTGCCCGGCCCGACCTGCCGGAACAGCGCCTGGCCGACGGCAATGGACTGGCCGATGAACTGGTGAAGCTGGATGCTCGCCGTCGGGAAGGCAAAGCGCTGCTCGTCCAGCGTTTCCGCGAGATCCTCGATCGGACGCAGGGTAAGCTGGCGAAGGAAGACATGGTCTCTTTGGGAAAACTGTGCAAGGAGAACGACATCACCACGGTGGAGGGCAACGCCATGATCGCTCAAGAACGCAAACGCTGGGTAGCCGAGCCTCAGCGTGGGCTCACTCAGGGAACAAAAACTGGGCCGAATGACGGAGGAAAAACAGAGGAAGAGGACCCACCTCCTGAGCCCGCGTTCCCGCTGGTCGAGTCCTTTGAGCAGGTTGAGGAGAACATGCACCGCCTTGAGGCGTACCTCCGATCAGCCAATGAGGAGGAAAAGCAGTTCGCCAAAGACTTGTTCTACAGGCCCAAATGCATCGTCCTGATAAGCCGTGAGGGCCGCATCTTGGCCGGTCCGAGCCGGTTCGTTGGGTACGCGGCCAGCACATGCGAGAGCTTCTTTGCGAACGAGGGTAAGGACGGCAAGGAGACGAATTGGGCCATCACAAACATTCTCGGGACGGCACCAGTGGCCGACCCGGCTCTGGAGGAGAAATACCAAGAGTTCTGTCGGCGCCATCAGATCGAGAAGGTGTCACGTGTCGCTCGCAAGTATTGGAACATTGGATGAGTGAGTTGGACTAGAGTCGTTTGCCTCGCGGGGCCTACCCGTTGCACTCCTGGGGTCATTCGGGTAGCTTGCTCAGAGTGGCCCGGAAGTGAGGTAATTCGATGGACGCAGAATAAGTCGCAACCGGCAGTGTCTGGACCGCGGCCGAATTGCAGAAGTTACCGCTGGCGGAGCGCGACGCAATTCTGGCGGCCGCTGCGGAACTGATGGAGGAATCATACCGCCTGAACCCCGAATTGACCGATTTCGAGGCATCCGGCACGTTGGTTGTGATCCAAACTGCGCCCTGATCGCTTCTTCACCGCCGCTCAACAGCAGCGCTTGGAAGAGTTGATGCTACGCTGGCGCAGCGCCCGAGAGAACTCATCACCATTCCCCGCAGCCCTGAGCAGGTCGAACTTGAGCTGCTCGTTACCGCGGAGCTTTCGGCCGCGGTGGAACGCACGAAAGCCTTGATCCAGGGTATAAGACCCGGTGAACCCCACTATCCGAGTGTAGTGCAGCGTGCTGGCCACCGCTGCGAGTACTGCGGCGCCCCCGAGGCTGTTTTCAATTTCCCATTTGAAGTCGAACACCCCATCCCGACTTTGCGCGACGGATCGGACGAGGAGTCCAACCGTGTGCTGGCCTGTCGTTCGTGCAATGTGTTCAAGGGCGACCAACTGACGGGTTTGGATGAAACCGCGGCGAGTGAAGAACGGCTCTTCAACCTACGTCAGGAACCGTGGGTGGAACATTTCTGGGCGATGCCAAAACGGGCGAAATCCGCCGTTTGACACCGGTCGGACGTGCCACGGTGCAACGATTACGGATGAACAATTCGGGCCAGATAGCAGCCCGGAAGCCGTGGATAGAGTTCGGTTTTTCCCCCGGAGCAGAGAATGTCGTTCGGTGTGCTGCTCGGATCGCAGCGCCTTCCGTACACGGCTGAACTCCCGAGTTCTCCGCCGCAATTTGTGTCCCGGTTAGTATAATGACGGGGCCAAGACCGCGCCACTCTTCACCGCAAGGTTATTTCTCGCCATGCGTACCGCCATCATCGCACTCTGTTGCCTCGGCCTCGGTGTAGCGGCTGTGATGCCACGCCCTGCCGCACCGGCGGCTCCGCCCGAGCGTCACCGCAGCCCGGTGGACGTGACCGTCTTGCCGGACGGTCGTGCGCGCTCGACCGCCAACCACTCCGCCGACTCCGTGTCGCTCGTGGACCTCGACGCCGGCACCGTGCTGGCCGAAGTTCCATGCGGTCGCCGACCCGTTGCCGTCGTCGTTTCGGCAGATGGCCGTCGCGCCGCGGTCAGCAATCACTGGTCCGACAGCGTCACGTTGCTGGACGTCGGCGATGCCGGATTGAAGACGGTCGCCGAGGTGGCCGTCGGCCGGCTGCCGCAGGGCATCGTCTTCGCGCCGGATGGCCGCCGGCTGTTCGCGGCCGCCGGGGACGAGATCGTTGAGATCGACTGGGTGCGACGCCGGGTCGTCCAGCGCTGGGCGGCACCAGGTGGACCACGTTCTCTCGCACTATCCGCCGACGGCCGACGCCTCGCCGCCAGCAGCGACCGCACGGCCGAGGTTCGCCTCTGGGACGCGGACAGTCATAAACTGCTCGGCGAGCGCACCATCGACGAGGGCTTCAACCTGCGCGGTCTGTCCTTCACCCCTGATGGCGGCTCCCTGGTTTTCGCCCACCTCATCAACAAGGCGAAAAACGTCTCGCTGCGGAACATCGAAGAGGGCTGGCTGATGGGCGGTCGGCTGTCGCGCGTGCCGATCAAGACGAACGGCCTGGAGGATGCCGAGCGCATCGCCCTGGACACGCGCGGTGCCGCGGTCGGTGACCCGCACGGCATTGCGTTCGGCGACCGTGGCCGGACTCTCGCTCTGACCGCAGCCGGCACACAGGAATTGCTGCTGTTCCAGACCGCGGCCCTGCCGTGGAACGCCGGCGGCGACCCCGGCGATCTCATCGACTCGTCGCTCGCTCTCAACGACGGCAAGATGCGCCGTATTCCTATCGGCGGACGACCGATGGGCGTCGCCGTTACTCCGGATGGCAAGAAAGCCGCTGTCGCCAACGCTCTGCTCGACGCCGTGCAAGTCGTCGATCTGGAAACAGGCCGGATCGTCCGCACGGTGCCGCTGGGTGGACCGCGCGAGCTGTCGGCTGCCCGGCGCGGTGAAGCGCTGTTCTACGACGCCCGCCGCTCGCACCACCGCTGGCTGAGCTGCTCCACCTGTCACGTCGATGGCCACACGAACGGCCAGAACTGGGACACGCTCAACGACGATTCGTTCGGCAATCCGAAGCTGACGCCGACGCTGCGCGGCGTCACCGGCACTGGTCCCTGGACGTGGCACGGCTGGCAGACGGACCTCGGCGCCGCGGTCGAGAAGTCGTTCACCGAGACGATGTACGGCCCCAAGCCGACGGCGGACGAAGTGCGCGACGTGATTGCCTTCTTGGGCACGTTGGAGCATCCGCCGCGGCCGGCGCTGCTGAAAGAACGGCGCGAGGTGGTGGAGCGCGGCCGCTTACTGTTCGAGGGCAAGGCTCGCTGCGCCCGTTGCCACGCGGCACCGGAATACACCACGCCGCGCAACTACGATGTGAAAATGGAGTCGGACGGCAGTCCGTTCAAGCTGTGGAATCCGCCGTCGCTGCGCGGCGTGGCGGAGCGCGGCCCCTTCTTGCACGATGGCCGGGCGACGACGCTCGATGAAGTGCTGCGTGTCGATCAGCGCCGCACAAACTGGGCGGTGCTGAATTAACACCGGACGAGCGCGCGGACCTGATCGCGTTTCTGCTGTCGCTGTGACAGCGATCCTTCGGCCGCTGACACCTCTTGCACACTGAGCAATAGAGTGCAGGCTGCAAGAACGATTTTTCACTATCGCAGCCGTGCCGGCCAGTTCACGCTGGGCGATCGTTCCGCGTGTCGCCCGGCCTCGCTTCTGTCCTGACCATCGAGCAAGGCGTCGAGCCTGACGGCTGCTGCGACCTGCCTGCATCGTCTGCACTCGCGCACTTCAAGATAGGTGTGTCCCACAGCAGTTCGGCGCCGTGTTCGTGCCGGAATGACCCAATACGCCTGCTAAGCCGGACGACGAAGAGAGCTCCGGAGAGCGCGAGGCAGGCAAGCGGTTTCACGAACGCGCTTCGAGGTGTCGAGTCCTGCAACAGCAAGAGGATAAGCAGACCGATCGCCAGCCAGAAGACTGCACCGAGGGCAACGTCGACGAGAAGAACCAGGTCGCGGCGATAATCCCAGGTGAGGATCTTCGCGGCGCCGATCGGTGCAGCTGGTGCCGTTCCGCTGTCACTTTTTTTTGTGGAGGCGCCCGGTTCCTGGGGCAGCGTCGGCGACGCATCGTCAGGAGTAGAGTTACGAGCCATCCTCTGGACTCCTTCCGTAGGCGACGGGTTCAGACGCAAAAATCGCAGTGAACGACGAAATTTCGCAATTCGAGAGCAGACTTGGGTAGCGGCTGTCCGTTCGGCTGGACAGCGAGCACCCTGTCCGTTGCATTTAGCCTAGCGTGAGGCAGCGCGATCGTCCAACCTCGGGCGCTCAGTGACAGCGCGATGACACTGGCGGCATTTTTCATTACGATGACGAGCGAGTTGGTTACAATCGAATCCCGAAGTCGATTCGTTTCCGACTGGACCCAACAACTTCTTGCTTCCCAGGAGTGAAACATGCACAAGCTGAGTCTCGCCGTCCTCCTGCCGTTCGTGCTGACAGGCAACGCCGCACGACTGAACGCTGCCGACGAAGCACGAACCGTCATCGAAAAGGCCATCGAAGCGCACGGGGGCAAGGCGGTCCTTTCCAAGCAAAAATGCGAGGTCGTCCGCACCGAGGGCACCGTCGTTCTCGAGGGGATCACGGCCAAGTTCACCAATGTCACGACAACGCAGCTTCCCGGCCAGTTCAAGAACGTCACGCACTGTTCGCTCCTCGGCACGGACACGAGCATCATTCAGGTGCTTAACGGCGACCAGGCGTGGGTGACGGTGAACGGCGAGGTCCAGCCGATCACGGACGTGTTGCGTGCCGAAATGGAGCAGACTAAGTACGCCGAAGAGGTAACGCGCCTCGTGCCGCTCCTGGAGGACAAGGCGTTCCAGCTCACGCTACTGGGCGTCGGCAAGGTTCGGGATCAGACGGTGACCGCTGTGCGCGTGCGGTCGAAGGGACATGGCGACATCGAACTGTTCTTCGATCAAACCACGGGCTTGCTGGCCAAGACCAAGCGCGACTCGCTCAACGGCAAGATGCAGCCGGCCGTGCAGGAAGTCTACTGGAGCAGTTACCAGCGAAAGGACGGCATCAATCGCCCGATGAAGTTCGTCGGCTATCAGGACGGCAAGAAGTTTACCACGGCGCAGATTACGGACGTCAAGTACCCCGACAAGATCGACGAAAAGGAATTCACCAAACCGTGAATGCCGTCGGTTGCGGCTGAGATCGACGCGTTCGTCGTTGAGGAGCGACCGTTGAGCGAGCCGCCGGGCTTGTCCCGGCTGTCCGGACGGGGGGATAAGCCCGCCGCTCGCTCAGCGCCTCGTCCGATTCTTTACCGAAAACCGCTTCCCCACCATTTGGTGCTAGTTCTGCCGCTTAGGGCAGAAAGATCACGTCGCCGACTTGCGCCGAAAGCTGCCGCGCTCTGGGTCCTCGACGTATTCGCCCTGCTCCAGCGCAGCGGCGAAGCCTTCCAGCCACGCTGTCAGCGATGGGGCCGTCACCGTGGCTTCCGCCTGGCCGCGCAGCACTCGACCACCGGCATTCCCGGGGCTATCGTGTCCAGACAGACGAAATCATCCTGCTCGTCGTCCAGGAAGGGAATTAGTCCCAGTTTCCAGCCGTTGCGCGACTCGGCCTCCAGTTCCTTCTTCTTCGTCGCAATCTGCTCGGTGCTCATCAGGAAAAAACTGCGCCTCGAAGGCGCTCACCGCTTCATCGCTCTGGCCGTTGTGCCAGCGCAGCAGCGCCTGCAACTCGCCGGGCAGCGGCGCGCCCAGGGCGGATGCGAGGGCGGTGAACTGGGCATCGGTACGCGCCGAAAGAAGGCTGCTGCGGAAAGAGGCGCGATGCAACGCCAGCCAGCCGTCTATCCGCTCCAGCAAGTGCGCCGGCACGGAAGCGGTCGAGGTCGGCGGACCCACGGGAATACCCGGAGCCGGAACCTCGACGACGGCGGCGGGAGCGTTGACCAGAGCCTTCTCGCCGCCCTTCTTGAGTACTTGCACGGCCTCGGCGACCTGGTCCAGGGGCGAAACGGCTTGCCCCGCGGCGCAAACGACGCCGGCCCAGTTCAGGGTGAGCGGCGGCCGGCGCGAACCGACCGGACGCAACGTCACCCCGTCGGCGTCCAGGGTGACGGCCACTCGTTCGCCGCCGAGTTCGATCTCGCGCGTCAGGCTCCGGGTGAATTTTTGCATCGTTCCGTCTCCTGCGGTCCCTGAATGGAAATGTCGCTGGGGCCATCCTACCGCCGTTGACAGGACATGGACAGGCACGGGAGCGACCCGTAGTTTAGCCGCGACCCGAGAGGGGAGCGTTCCAAGGCGCTCCCCTCTCGGGTCGCGGCTAAACGATGAAGAAATAAGGAGGGACTGCCATGCGAACCGCAGGATGTTTGGGGTTGGTCGTCGCGGTGGTGCTGGCGCTGACCGGTGGCGTCCGGGCTGGCGATCGAGAGACGGCCCTGGCGCTAATCGACCAGGCCATCAAGGCACAGGGCGGCGAAGTGGGATTGACCAAGGCGCAGACGCTCGTCCGGATGGCCACCGGCACGTTCTTCCTCGGCGGCGAAACGGGCTTCACCAGCGAGACGACGTTCGGCCTGCCCGGCCGCGCCAAAATGGTGGTCAAGCTCGACAAGGGCGGCCAGATCATCCAGGTCCTGAACGGCGACCGCGGCTGGAGTTCCGCCGGCGGGATGGTCAACGAAATGCCGCGGGAGGGAATCGACGAGCTGCGGGAAGAAGTTTACGTCGAGTGGCTGACAACCCTGGTGCCGCTCAAGAAAGAGGGCTTCACCCTGACTCCCGTAGCCGCGCTGGGCGTGAAGGTGTCGAGCAAGGGCCACAATGACGCCATCCTGTACTTCGACAAGGATTCCGGCCTACTGGTCAAGTTCGAAAGACAGTCGCGGGAGGCGGGCATCCTGGCGAAGAAGGAGTATGTCCTGGGCGGCTTCAAGGAGTTCGACGGCGTCAAACTGCCGACCAAGCGGACCGAGCTGCTCAACGGCAAGAAAATCGCCGAGGTGACGTCCGCGTCGTACAAGTTCCTGAGCAAGGCGGACGACGCGATGTTTGGCAGGCCGTAAACTATCCGCAGATTTTCGCAGATTCCACAGATTCCAACTCCGGTTGTTTTAATCTGTGGAATCTGCGAAATCTGCGGATCATATCTTTCGCCCCAGAATCCGGTCCAGCGCGTCCGACGTCTGATAGATCAGCGCCTCCGGATAGTGTGGGAACGGGTGGAAGTACTCGAACGTCAGATAGCCGCGATAGCCGACCTGATCGAACGCCTCCAGCACCGCCGGCCAGTTGGTCGTGCCGTCCAGCAGCGGGCGGAACGACTCCAGCGAATGATCGGTCCCCTTCTTCGTGAACTCCTTCAGATGCACGTTCTTGATGCGGTTGCCGCACTGCGCGATCCAGTGCTCCGGAAACTGGAACAGCATGATGTTTACTATAAAGCACGCCTACTAGGCGAATCGTCTATACTCCGGTCTGTCCGCGTATTTCGTCGGACGGGGGCAGAAAACGCGGGATTCCCCACGGGCCGATAGACTGTCCATCCGCCGGAAGCCGCGGATGAACAGCCGGGAAAAGATTGCAGCGGGTGTCCATTCGTCGTTTCGGACGAATGGACACCCGCCCGCGCCGTCGCCTATCGTCCCGGAGTGTCCATCTGGCGAATTCGCCGGATGGACACTCCGGCCGCGGTCCGGGCCACGTCGATTATGTCGTTATGCCGCTCGCATCGTCCGCCGCGCCGGTTCTTTCCCGCGAACGAATACGTCCGCGTTTTCGGCCAGTAGCTCAACAGGACGTTCCCGCAGGTGGACTCGTAAACGCGGAAGAACGGCGCCTTCGGGTCGCCTTCCATCAGGAAATACAAGCCCTTCGTCCTGGCGATCTGCTGCAATCGCCAGAACACGCCAGTGAACGGACCGCTGACGACCGGCTCGGTCGTCCTGCCCTTACCCTTGCTCTTTCTCTTCTTGCCCATGTCGTCTCTCCTCTGGTTTGCCGAATCCGCTTTGCCGGGTGTCCATTCGGTGAATTCACCGAATGGACACTTTCGGCCGCGCGATGCCGCGAACGAAGTCATGGTTTGACCTTGATGCCCAGTCAATCGCCGATGTACCGATACTCGTTCGCCTTGCTTGTCACCTGGCTCCCTCGCGTCCCGACCTCCAGAATTCCGTCAGCAGGAAGAACAATAGTCAGCAAGCGCCAGGCGGTGCCGAAGTGAACGCCGATCAAATCGCCGGCAGTACGGCAGTCGAGGAAGAACGGGCCGTCGCCTGTGATCCGTTGCATTTCCCGGCAGAGCGAGGCGAGCAAGAGGACGTGCCGCTCGGAGTACAGTGCCGCGACCTTCTTCGGCGGCTGTTTCGCCGCCGCCCGCTTGAACGCGGCATCGACAACGTCTTCGCCAGCCGCGTACCTCACGTTTTCCCATGCCACGATGAAGTCGCCCCACGTCACGGTGAAGTCCGTCGTCGCAATGAACGGCAGCGCCCGGCGATGCCATTCAACGACGGTGGGACGCAGGGTCGCCAGGTCGGCCGATGCCAGAGACGGGATTGCTTTCAGGTGTCGGGCCAGGTCGAACACTCGCCTGCGGCGTTGTCCGGGGCAAGTCGGCAACGTCCGCTCAATGGCGCAACACAGAGAACACAGAATACACAGGAGATGGAGGTGGGCGTGTCGTGCCCCCCCTCACATCTCCTCCATCTCCTGTGTCCTCTGTGTTGCGCGCCGTGTCCCCCCCCCGATCCTCTGTGTCCTCTGTGTTGCGCGCCGTGTCAGCCCATGAGCACCGCAACCCTGTCGTGTCCGGGTTGATGCTCGGCAGCTTGCCATCAGGGAGAGGGGTAAGCCAGGTGTAGGCCGGCCCGGTTGGGTGAGCGCTGGGGGGCAAGAGGCAGTAGTGCTTGGCGTCGCCTCGGTACTCGCCGTCGCCCAGGTTCTTGAAGCCCTCCGGGCCGCGGAAGTAGACGTGATAGCCGCGCGGTCTTTACGGTGGGCAGCTTGGCGGCCTGGTCCAGGTGGGCGCCGGCCCAACCGGAGTAGGCGTCGGGCTTGTCGAAGTCGCGGATCGCCAGTCCGCCTGAGATGGGGCCGCAGATGACGGCGATACCGTCGATGTCGGTGAACCGGCCACCGAACCAGTCGCGCACAAGGTCGGGGTTCGCTCGTTCGCTCTGGAACGATTTCCAGGAGAATCGTGCCTTCTTGGTTCGGGTCGGGATGATGGAGAAGCCGCGGCGAGAATAGTCCAGGGCCGCGGCGAGCAACTCAGCAAGTTGCGTTCGCTTGTCCATGTCAGTGCCCCCCGTGAAATCGTCGGAGGGGCGCTTCGGATCGAGGATTCCGCCGCACAGATTGCAGCGCCGTGAGGCGGTCTTGAAGAAATGAAACTTGAACAGCTTCGTCTTCCAGCCGCAATCCCGGCAACGTGCCTCTTGGCCCGGCTGTCCCTTGCCAGCGTTGCTCCGTTTCTTCGACATGACCGATCCCTTCCTTTTCGGAGGAATTGGAGCGGCCGGAGGCGTGGTGCGTAGCGAAGGGCCAGAGGTGAAGGCCGATCTTGATTGACGACCTTGCAAGGGATACAATCCACTTACGTTGCTCTGGATGAACGCCACGCTGGTTTCACCCCAACGGCAACTCCGACAAGGTGACGACCACTCTTTCCGGGAGTTGCCGTCACGCGATTCTGACCGACCGAAGTCTCTGCAAATGGGCCGGTGCCAACCGGCCCATTTGCGTTTCACTAAATTGTCCTGCCCTCTTTGACCGCGTTCGCCGTCAAAGTCACGAAAGCCTTCGCCGTCCGCTCGCGGACTCATTTCTGCATCGCCGCAACGCTGTTTGCTTCGACCGGATAGATATTTCTTTCACCCTGAGAGGAAGCGAAAACCGTCTTCCGACGCAGCGTGCCGAACGTCACCACGCCTCTACGGCGTGGTGCCCCCATCGCTCGAATCGTCGGCGTCCGTCCCGTCTGTCCCGTTTGTGTCTGATCGCTCGATAATCGCCGGTTCCAGTTCCGAGGCAATGGCGGGTTCGGTGATCTGATCGCGGGGCGGTGCAATCGCGGATGCCTTTTCCCGGTCCGCAATCCACTCGCGGAGGTCGGCAACGCGAAAAAGGATGATCCGGTCGGACAGACGGATCGGCGTCGGCAGACGGCCTTCTATCACCCAGCGGCCTATGGTTCGCCGGTTGACTCGGCAGTGTTCTGCCAGTTCGCTCGACGAGATGAACGCGGGCAGGTCCGCAGGCAGCAAATCACTGTTCATCGCTTCATGCCTCCCTCGCCGGCCGCGGCGTTGCCCTCGTCGCCAGGTGCGACGACGGCGAGCGCTGGCGCCTCGTCCGTGGGAAAGTCCGGCCGCGGCGAGGACGTGCCGGTTGTGCCGGACGCAAACTCTCCCGTCCGCAGTCGTGCGGCCCAACGGCGGACGCGAACCGAGGGAGCGGAGTCGGCAAGGCGCTGTAGCAGGTCGTTGAGGGGGCAGGTGTCAGTGGGCAAGGGGCGCCTCCTTCCGATGAACCGGCTCGGGAGGCTCCTGGCGGAGTTTCTCACGGACGACGCGGGCGATAGCGTGGGCGGTCCCGGAGTCCGGTCCGTCTGTGCGTTCGGCGTCGTCAAGTGCGACGAGTAGGCACCACAGCGGCAGATCGGAAAGACGCATGTGTAGCGGTTCGGCGTTCATACCCCGATGATAAACAGGGGTCGGAACGCTGAGTGTGAATCGTCGTTCGTCCGTCGCGCGACGGACGGGATTGCTTGGGAAAGAGGTGGGGAAAAGTTTGGAGAAAAATGCCGTCCGTCGCCCTGTCCGTCATTTCTGCTTTGGCTGACGATTCAACGCGCAGAACATCGACCGTCCGGTAGAGATAACGCGGCTCGTTTTTCCGCTTGCAATCGACTTCAATGTAGCAGTCGGGCTTGCCGTTGCGTAGCCTGCGCAACGCCGATTCTACGGCACGGGGCTTCTTGCCGAGATAGTGGGCGAGGAGGGATGCGGAAGCAAATTCCGGCAACTGACCTTTGTCTTCCGGCGCCGTGGAATCGCTTTCGTTCTCGGCTGCCGGTCGGTCCTGTCCATTGGATTGCGCATTCTCGTGCTGCCGGGACTCCGGGCCGTTCCGGTTTTGAATGGGCTGAGAATTGGCGGTTGTTTGCACTGCAACTCGCTCCTCGCGATCCATTGCGACGCAGCGCGCACAGGTGCTTTCGCAGAACATCCGGCAGCACAACTCCCCGACGTTCTGAATCGTTCCCGAACGTGGGAGCAAGTCAGGATGGAAATTGTTCTGCGCCGCGTTGGACCATTGCTCACAGTACGCTTGAATGCCTTCGCACACGGACGGATATTTCTTCTCGCCGAGTTTGAATCCGTTGTAGTCGAGTTCGTCCGTCGCGCAGTTTGAGGAGGGGCTTCACTTCGGAATTGTTTAGGATGCGTTTTGTTTTCCTGACGCCATCGGAGAGCTTCTTGATGGTAGCCAAGTTTTCGGCGTTATCCCCCACCGGGTTTCTCTCCAAGCTGTACGCGAGTCGAAACATCTCAGGGAGACTTTCCCTGAGTTCTCGCATGTGATTGGAGAGCGGTTGGTTGGGTAACAATGAGGTGGATTCGAGAACCGGAACGTGGTCACGATAACCCATGTTACACCTACGAAAGAATCAGGCCGGCCGGCCGACGCCAAACGTAGGTGCTGCTTCGGCGCCGACCGGCCGCAAACCGCTCCGGTTGGCCTACCGGAGTGGAACCCGATCTATCATCCATTCTACGGAAGGCCAGGGCCGCACCGTAGGCCAGTAGGTTGCTTGACGGCCCGCCAGCTCTTCCCGTCCTCTGGAAGTCGCCCGACGCAATCCTATGCGGTCCGCGGGGCATCCTCAGAGCGAGTTGTCCACGGTCGGCGCCGCGGATCGGCGGCGCCGACCGTGCGAGTGTTCAACTTTGTCGGCCGGACGGTTGCCACTCCCTCCGCGGCCCGCAATGGCGAAACGAGTAGGCGGGAGAGATTGCCACTCTCCTGTTACTCTGGGGTTTACCTGAGACTGACGGCCGGACGGACGTTGCCGGGGGCAACGAAACGCGGGGAAACGTCGCTTCCGGCCGGCAGGGTTTAGATTGACGAGCTTGCGAGGGGTTACAGCTGGCCGATAGTTCGTCGGCCCGGTCGTTTGCGTGGACATGTCGGCGAAATGGCAGGGAGACGACAGAGACGACGCGACACTACTGGCCGATGTCGAACGCGGCGAGGATAGAGGCCAGTTCGTCCGTATCCTCATTCCTTCGCAAATCCAGTTCCTTGCCATCCGCCTTGTCGGAACCTTCCCAGCGTAGAGATGTCGCTTCCCAGCCGCCCGGACGGCCGTTCCCTGCTGCCGTGTAGCGGATCAGGTAATCGCGTCGAGCGCCATCGACGAAGTTGATTTGCACGGCGGCGAGGCGCCGCGACCGTCCGGGGATGGCCACGGTCAGAACCCAGACGTCCTCGATCGTCGCCCGCAGCAGGTCCCGCAACCGCAACCGCGTCGGCTCGTCCTGTGCCAGTTTCAGAAGCGTTTTCATCTCCGCCCACGCTTCGCCCCGCGGACGCGATTCCTTCCGCTTGGCCTCGTCGCGCCGGCGGCGCAGGTCCTGACACTTTTCGTCCACGGTTCGGAGGACGCGGGCCAGTGCGGCCACGTCGCCATCGGTGCCGGCGAGTTGCTCCTCGATCTGCTGGCGCCGATGCTCCATCACGGTGAGTTCACTGGTCAGCTCGACGGACTCCCCGGCCGGCTCCTCGCCGATCACGTCGGCCGGGTCGATCTCATCCAGCTTGGAGAGGACGGCTTCCTCGAACACCGCGGCCGGGAAGGATACGCTGGGCGTCCGTCCCTCCATGCTCGACGCGGATACGAGAACGCGGGCGCGCTGCCGGGTCTTGCCTTTCACGCCGCGGGTTTGCCAAGCGATCAGCATCCGCCCTTGCGTCCGGGCGTCGTGCAAGAGGCCAGAGAACAGAGCCGGCACCTTGTTCCCGAGCCGGCCTGGCTTTTCCCTCCGGCGTGCCAGCGCGGCCTGGGCCTGCAACCATGTTGCCTCGTCGATGACGGTGGGATAGTAGTCCGGGATCGGCTCCCCTTCCGGCTCGGCTCCCTTGCGCGGCTGGTATTCACCTAATACGATGCGACCGGCGATGATTTTATGCACGTAGGCTTTCGACCATGCGCCACCGCGGCCCCACGTCTCGACTTTATCGGCCGTCAGTTGCTTCACGATCAGGGAGAGGCCGTAGCCGTTGCAGACCATATCGAACATCCGCTTGACGACCGCGACGCGCTCCGGGATGACGCGGAACTCGCCGCCGCTGACGTGTTTGCCGACGCGCTTCCGGCCGACAACTTCAAGCCATGCCGGCAGACGGGTCGTCTGGATCGTGCCGTTCTTGCGGGCGTCGTTCTTCTTCTCCGCCCATGCCGCACCAACGCGCTCGCTCTTCATGGCGCATTTCGCCGTGGCCGCGCGACAGCTCCATCATCATCATCATCACGGGCATGGTGTCGGACTTGTCGTCGAACACCATCTCCGACGGCTTCAGCTGGACAATGCGGACACCAGCTTGCAAGAGGTTGAGCGCGAGGAGAAGAGCGGGCTGGATGTGTTCGCGGGAGAGGCGGTCCAGGTTCTCGATGATAAGGTAACTGCCGCGCGGCACCTTGCCTTCATCTACCAGTTTCAGGAAGGCGGCGAGATTCTGCCGGTCGGGGTTCTTCCGATGCTCGCCCAGAAAGGCCGACTTGCCAAGATCGCGGAACGTCGTGGTGGTGTCGAGTAGCACGTCATGCCGCTTGCACCATTCGGCCGCGGCCTCGGTCTGACGGCGGAACGAGTCGCCCTTCGACTGATCGGGGTGAGAGAAGCGGATGTAGGAATACGCTAACGGGGCGTCGTCGTTCTTGGCGCCGTCCTCGTCGTCGATGTCCTTGATCTTGCTCTGCTTGGTACGCGGCATGGTAGGTTCCTCCTGTACTCATCATGGTACGGGAAGAGAGCGTATTAGTCAACATAAACAGCATGATGTTGCCGGTGTCGAAGTGGACGCGGACGTGCTTGCTCCTGAAGCCGTCCACAAAGGCGTTCATCTCGCCGGGCGTCATCAGATAGCCATTGAAGAAAATATTCTCGATGTTCAGATAGACGCCGAGCTTCTCGGCCAGCGGCAGCAGTTTGGCGATTGCTTCCTTCGCCCGCTGGTCGCAGACGTCGTTCGGCACCGGGTCGTGGTCCTTCAGCCAGGGGATGTAGACGGCGCCGGGCACGACAAGCAAGTTTTCGGTGCCGAGATGATGGGCGGCCTCGGTCATCTTCGTCGCCAACTCTAGGCCGCGCTGGCGCGTCTTCGGATCGTTGGCCGTCAGCGCGTACGGCCAGAACAGGAAGGAACAGACGCCGCTGATGGCGATGCCGATCTCCTCCGCCGTCTTGCGAATGGCCGCGAATTCCTTCGGTCCGGACTTCGGCGACAGGTCGTTGTCCAGGTCGTAATTCAGCTCGATGCCGTCGAAACCCGCGGCCTTTGCCAGAGCCAGGCATTCCTTCAGCGTCATGCGCTCCGGATACGGAAACGCCCAGAGGTTGATCGATTTCTTCATGTCGTAGCGCTTCGGGGCGGCGCGGCGCGGATCGGGCGCGGCTTTGGGGGCGTCGGCACCTTCGGCGGAGGTAGCGACAGCGGCGGCTCCTCCGGCGGCGAGAAGCGCTTCACGGCGCGTCAGGAACGGCGGCAGGATCGGTCGCGGTGTGGACATTGGTTGGCTCCTGGGAAACGGGTCGATGATCGTGGTTATACCACACGTTGTATCGGCCGCAAGACGCGGGACGCGATTCAGCGCGGAAAGGTCGTCATGTTCCTTGATTCATGCAGCCAGAACCGTGTAAACTGATCGGGGGGTCCGAAATCTCCTGGCGATCCCAAGACGTGAGGACGGAGAGGAGCTATGTCGGAAAAGGAATCGACCAACCTGGGTGAAGCGACCGCAACCGCAGGCCCTGAATGGGAACGCTGCTTCGCCGACCTGGTTGCTACCTGGAAGCAGGAGCGTGGTCCGCATTCATCCAGTGTCCGCCTGGCGGAACATCCGGCGTATCAGCGGATCATTGGGATGGGACCGGACGTGGTTCCGTTGCTGTTGCGCGAGTTGGAAAAGGAGCCGGACCACTGGTTCCGGGCACTCCAGGCCCTAACGGGTGCCGACCCGGTGCCTGCCGAAAGTCGGGGGAAAGTGCGGGAAATGGCAGCGGCCTGGCTGCACTGGGGACGCGAGCAGGGGTACCAGTGGTAACATGGCCGTTAACGAGAACTTGTTCCCCGATCTGGCGCGCACGGGCTATCGAACCACCAGTCCGCCGGATTCAACTTACAACTGCATCGCTCATGCGGTTGGTGTCTCGGACACATGGTGGTGGCCGGATCCAGATGGTTTTGATTTCTGGCCCGCTGGTGTGGTGCGAGAATGTACCGTGGCAGCGTTCGTGCAAGCCTTCGCCACCGCGGGATTTGTCCCGTGTCCCGATGGCTCTCTGGAAACCGGTTGGGAGAAGGCCGCCATCTTTGCGACAGACGAAGGTCCAACGCACGCAGCCCGGCAGCTGGACACCGGTCATTGGACCAGCAAATTGGGGCCGGACGACGACATTGAACACACCCTGTTGGGGCTTGTCAGTTTGACATACGGCACGGTGGTGCAGTTTCTTCGGCGTCCTCGTTGATTTCCCCGTCGACTCCCTACCATGTCAGCATGACCGATCCTCCTGCATGCTCCGGTTGCCAGGAGCGCGACGCCCGCATCGCCGAGCTGGAAGCCCAGGTTGCCAACCTGGAGCGTTTCCAGCAGGAATCGGCGTTTCTGCGCGATGAGGCGCACACCGATCGCGGCCTGCGCATCTTGACCGGTGAAAGTCGGGCGATGAAGGCGGTCCGGCTGGCGATTCAGCAAGTCGCGCCGACCGACAGCACCGTGCTCATCCTCGGAGAAACCGGCACGGGCAAGGAGCTGATCGCCCGCGCCATCCATCAGCTCAGTCCGCGCCGGGAGCATCTCCTGGTGACGGTCAACTGTGCCGCGCTCGCTCCGGGGGTCATAGCCAGCGAGTTATTCGGTCACGAACAGGGTGCCTTCACCGGGGCGAGCCGGCGGCGGACCGGACGCTTTGAGCTGGCCCATCAAGGGACGATCTTTCTCGATGAAGTCGGCGAGCTGCCGCTGGAAATGCAGGTGATGCTCCTGCGGACGTTGCAGGAACGCCACATCGAACGCGTCGGCGGCAGCAATCCGATTGCCGTCAACGTCCGGGTCATCGCGGCGACGCATCGGGACCTGACGGCTGCCGTCGGCCAGAACCGATTCCGGTCCGATCTGTTCTTTCGGCTCAACGTGTTTCCGATCCCCGTGCCGCCGCTGCGTGAGCGCCGGGAGGACATTCCCGACCTGGTACGGCACTTTCTGCACCACTTCAATCGCCGCATGGGCAAGCCGGTCGCCGGCGTCAGCCCCGCCGCGTTGCAGTTGTTGACGGATTACCATTGGCCGGGGAACGTGCGCGAGCTGGAGAACATCGTCGAACGGGCGATGATCGTGACCGACGGCAATCAGTTGCAAGTCGATTCGAGCTGGTTGGCGTCCGTGCGGGCAGAGGGCGCCGACCAACGGGCCGCAACCGGTCTGGCCGCCCTGGAACGAGACGCCATTCTCGGCGCCCTGGAGCGCTGTCGCGGCAGAATCTACGGTCCCGGCGGCGCGGCGGCGGTCCTGGGGTTGAAGCCGACCACGCTGTACGGAAAAATGAGAAAGCATCGTATCCCGCGACATCCTTCGTCGTGATAACGGCTGGGAAAAAGATGAACCACGGCGGCGGACGCTTGACGCCAAAGGCGCTCCTTGATCTACTGCGGCAGAATAACCTGACCGGCGCGAGCGACACGTGTACCGGCGCCGGTCAGGGTAATGACCAGCTCGGCGGTCGATAACAAGTTTCATCGGGATGCTGTGGGAGAAGTGCTATGAGGGTGTACACGGTCAGGAAGGGGGGGCCCAGCACGGACCAAGAATTCCAGGCGTACATCGACTTGCTCCAGGATGTCGGGATCGATATCGCGGATGTTCCCCGCACGCCCGAGCCAGGCACCACCAACCGCTGGCTTTACGTCTGGAAGAGCAAGCTACATGCGGAACGGTTCGCGCGCGAACTCGGAGCGCGGCTGCGTGACCGCTCATGGCAAGTGTATGAGCTCGACGTGCCCGACGACTGGCCACTGGACGAACAGCGCGGCCCGCTGGCTCCTCTCCGGATCCTTTCGATCCCGACCAGCGAGGGTACGGAGTTCCGCCTGGAGGGGACGAGCCTGGAACGCATCCTGCGGCATTTTCCTAACGCACCGGTGGTGGGCCAGGTGACATTCCCGACCCAGGTGCGCGCTGATTACGAACGTCCGCATGGCCCTGTCTGGGAACAAGTTATCAGTCGTCTCACCGCCATTCCCGATGAAGCCGTGGCGCGCCTCGGGGGTGTCCGCATCGTGACCCTCGAAGGACGAGTGCTGCACGAGCGCGTCCCCGCCGACGTCTGTGCGTAATTCGGCTCAATCAGAAGGTCGCGCCGATGTACTACCCGCTGGCTGCCGGGACTCGGCTGTATCGCGTCACAGGTGCCGGCGAGAACTGGCCGACTCCGTTGCTTGGGCGCGGGGCGTATTTCACCAAAGGCGGCAGGTACAACTATGCGAGCGAGCCGACAGTGTACTGCGCCGAGGACCCGCTTGCCGTCCTCGCGGAAGCCGCCTTTTATGAAGCTCTCGAATGGCACGCCAAGATATCGACCCACAGGATCAACCGCGTCACCTATCCTTTAGGCTCCTCCCACAAGCTTTGGTGCTTCTCGATCGACCCCGCCCCAGCCATCATCGACTTGGAGCATGCGCAAGCCGTCGCGCTGTTCCAGCACACCCCACACATGCTGCTGAACCCCAGTCTCAACCCCGCGCGGGGGCCGCACCTACCGGGCCAGCCTCCGGCCCGAGATTACTTCGGAACGCAGCATCTGGCGCAGGATGTGAGGGGTCTCGTGCCGCCGGCCGGGTCACCGGACCCCCGGCCAGAGGGGGTCAAGGCCCCGGCGATCCGCGTGAAGAGTGTGGCCGGGTATCGAGCGCACCAATTCGCCTTGTTCGTATTCGATCCCGCAGTTCACCAGCCCTATCCGAATCGGTCGAACGTGCTCTTGGAGTGCGACCTGGAGTTTCGATTCCTTCAGTCCAGCCCGCGCCAGGCGGTCACGGCGCAGACCGTGAATATTGACTGGTGCAACCCTCAGTTCCGAATTAGCGGTGCATCGGCGGCCGTCATTCCCGCATATGGCCCGCGGCCAAATGCGAAGGCGTACAGTCCGAACCGGTGGTACAATCTCGCGCTTCAATTTGCGTGAGTTGGACGACGCAACAGGGCGACGATCGAGCGGAAAAGGAGACGGCGAAGACGGAAACAGCGGAAAAATGCGTAAGCATCGCATCCCGCGGCATCCTTCGCCGTGATAACGCCCGGGGAAAAGATGAACGAAGGCCGGGGACGCTTGACGCCAACGGTTCTCGTTGATCTACTGAGGTGGTAAACGCTGACCGGCGCGAGCCATCCTTATACCAGCGCCGGTCAGGATAATGACCAGTTAGATGCCAGGAGCGTTTCTCGTCGGCGCAACCGCAGACACCATTTGGCGGGTTCCGGCTTACTTGCCGTATCTTCAGCCGCCGTTAACCGATAAAGCCGTTGCGTCGGCTGAGAAGCAGATTGGGTACAGGCTCCCCGCCGAGTAACCGTTCACCCCGAAAACCTGGCGCAGCTGCGCGGCTGACAATTTAATAGCATCTGGGTATGCCAGAGCCGGAATGCCAAGGTTGTCGGGAGTTGCAGCGCCGCGTGGCCGAACTGGAGGATCTGGTGCGCGATCTCCAGGCCCGGCTCGGCCTCAATGCCACCAATTCCTCCTTGCCGCCGTCGGCCAATCCTCCGCAAGCACCCAAGCCGGTCGTGAAAACGCCCACCGGTCGCAAGCCCGGCGGCCAACCCGGGCATCCACCCCACCTGCGCCTACGCTTGCCTCCCGAGCGACTCAAGGATACCGTCCATTTTGTCCCCGAAATCTGCGGCCGTTGTCAAGCCGCGTTGCCGATCGAGCCGGCCGTCAACGACCCAGAACCGGTCTGGCATCAAGTGGCCGAATTGCCGCCCACGTTGGCCGAAATCACCGAATAGCAAGCGCACGCGCGCACCTGCCGCTGCTGCGACACCTCCCCTTGCCATCTTATCGCGCCGTCGCGCTCGCGCCCATCGCAGCAACCAAAGCGTCCGCCTACCACAAGCTTGTCCAGCACGTCTACCGAACCTGCCGAATAGCCCATCCGTCCGCCCCAGACGGCAGCAACAGATGTTGTGCGCCCCGCAGATGCTTGATGAACCCGTCTTCCATCGCAACACTCCTCCGGTGCATTTCATAGGCTCCTCATTCAGGTTTCACACGATTGGAATAATGAAATGTTAACTGAAGTAATCTTTCACGCTGCGGCCACTGGGTTTTCCCATGCTCGACGCCGTTATCCTCTCGGACCTGCACCTTGGCAGTAATAACTGCGAGGCGAAACGGCTCGCTCATTTTCTCGAACAGCTCGTTCACCAGGAGGTCCGGACCCGGCGGCTGATCCTTAACGGCGACGTGTTCGATTCGTTCGACTTTCGCCGGCTTTCCCGGAAACATTGGAAGGTCCTGTCGCTCCTGCGCAAGTTGTCCGACGACCTCGAGATCATCTGGCTGTGCGGCAACCATGACGGGTCGGCCGACATCGTATCGCATCTGCTCGGTCTCGAAGTCATGGATGAGTACGTGCTGGAGAGCGGCGCGCGGCGCATTCTCGTTCTGCACGGCCATCTCTTCGACGACTTCCTCGACAATCACCCCATCCTGACCTGGGTCGGCGACTACATCTATTTCTTCCTCCAGTGGGTCGACCCCACGCACCGGCTGGCTCGCCGCGCCAAGCACAGCAGCAAGATTTTCCTCCGTTGCGCACAAAAAATCGAAGACGGATCGGTCGATCTGGCCCGGCGGCGCGACTGTCACGCCGTGTGCTGCGGTCACACGCACTCCGCCTGCGCCTCGATTGATCGCGACGTGCCCTACTTCAACAGCGGCTGCTGGACCGAACTGCCCTGCACCTACTTGACCGTGTCCGACGGGAGCGTGCGAGTCCAGGTGTTCGAGGAAGCAGCCGAGGTCGAGGACACGACACCCGTGCCCGTCAGGGAAGAGGAGGAGGTGGAGTCCCCATGCCTTACGACTGCGACGTGATCGTTGTGGGCAGCGGCGCCGGCGGAGCGACCTTCGCCTATGCCTGCGCGAGGGCTGGCAAAAGCGTGCTGCTGATCGAGCGCGGACGGCAGTACGTGCCGGAGGTGGATGGTGCCGGCGAGCGGGCGATGCTCATCGACAAGAAGCCCTACGACGATCGCACGGTTGAAGTCAATGGCTCGGCGAAGCGACTGTACATGGGAGGCGTTCTCGGCGGCGGCACCGCCTTGTACGGAGCGGCACTGCTGCGCCCGAGCATCGAGGACTTTCACCCCGGACGCGCCTACGGCAAGCGCATTCCGCGCGCCATCTGGGATTGGCCGATCGGTTACGATGCCCTCGAACCATACTACACGGAGGCCGAACGGCTCTACGGCGTCTCCGGCTGCGGCGACGAGGACTTCGGTCCGCTGCAGAAGCCGCGCCACGGGTTTCCCACCACGCCCATGTCTCTGCACCCCATCAACCAGAAACTGATCGCGGCCAATCGAGCCGACGGGCTGCGGCCGTTTCAGCTTGCCGCTGGCGATCGACTCCGCCCGTTGCCTCCGCTGCTCCGCCTGCGCCGGCTACATCTGTCCCAACGGTGCCCGCCGTTCCTCCGCTCAGCTCGTGGAGCAGGCCGTTGCCGAGCGGGCTGCCTCTGCGCGTGCGCACCAACGTCGAGGTGGAGAGCCTCGTCGTGGAAGGGAACGGCAACGTCGCCGGCATTCGACTTCTGGACCGCGCGACACGGCCAGCGCAGCAGTCTGCCGCGCTCGGCGTTACGTGCTGGCCGCGGGGGCCGTCGGCGCCCTCGCTTTTGCTGCGGTCCGGCATCGATGGGCCATTGGTCGGCCGCAACTACATGGCGCATCTGTCGCCCATCGTCGTCGGCATCTTTCCGCAGGCGCACCGGCGCCGAGACGACGTTCGTCAAACAGGTCGGTTTCGCGGATTACTACTTCGGGTCGAAGACGTTTGCCCACAAGCTGGGCTTGGTGCAGTCGCTGCCGGTGCCCGGCCCGCTCCTGGCGGCGAAGACGGCTCCGCTGGTTCCTTCCCGCGTTGGTTGCTGCAATTCCTGCGGCGACGGATGCTCCCCCTCGTGGGGATCGTCGAGGATCTGCCGAATCCCGCCAACCGCGTCATCCTGGGGGCCGGACGGCCAGCCGCGCCTGCGCATCAGTTCGGCGCCTACGACCTCGAACGCGGCCACCAACTGGGCCGCCTGATGGCCCGCATCCTCGAAGAGGCCGGCGCGTGGTTGTGCCTGTCCCGGCAGTTCCCGTCGGACGAACACGTCGCCCACCAGTGCGGCACGCTGCGGTTCGGCAAGCGATCCGGCTCATGCCGTTCTCGACGCGGATTGCCGGATGTTCCAGCATCCCAACGTGTTCGTCGTCGATGGCAGCTTTCTGCCGACGTCCCTGGGCGTCGGCCCGGCCCTGACGATCATCGCCAATGCCCTGCGCGTCGCAGCGGTCGTGACGCGTGAAGTCTAGCGAGCCGCGGCCGGAAGAAATGGCGAGCCGAGCGGCGTGAGCCGCCGGTTACAGTCCTTACGCGGCGGCTCACGCCGCTCGGCTCGCCACGGTGGTGGCTTGTGAAGAACGAAGGATACGCCTCAATGGAACGACGATCTCTGACGATTCGACTCGAACAATTCCGCCAGGCCAAGCGCATCCACGGCGGGCTGTGGAAGCTGTATGGTCGCCTACCTCGGCGTCAAACTGGCTCGGCTGCGGATTCCCGACGAAGCGGCTGCGTCTGGCGCTCTACCGCAGTATCTTCGGCAAGAAATATCCGCCCGGCCTGGACGAGAACGAAGCCGAGCGGCCGCTGTGGGAATACCCGTCGCTCAACGCCTTGTTCACGCGCGGCATCAAGCCGGAGTATCGGCCCATCGCCGTCGGGCACGCCGCAGTTCCTCTAGCCCGTGCGACGGCACCGTTCAGGAGATCGGCCGCATCGAGCAGGACCGCATCTTGACCTTCAAGGGGATCGAATACACCCTCGCGCTCGCTGCTGCCGCACACCGACACGCGGCCGTTCGAGAACGGCCAGTATCGCCATCATTTTCCTGTCGCCCATCGACTGCCACCGCGTCTTCAGCCCGCAGGACGGACACCTGGAAGAGGCCATTCACGTGCCCGGCTATCGGCTGCTGGTCCACCCGCCCTTCCAGCGCGCGGAGTATCCCGTGTACACGCTTGAACGAGCGCATGATCCTGCAGTTTTCGCACCCCTCTGGGTCCCTGCCTGGTCGTCATGGTGGCCGGCTGGGGCGTGGGCAATATCACGCTGCCGCACGCTCCTCGAATTCCGGCCCCGGTCGCAAGCATGGCGGCCGGCAAGACCTGGTCGCCGCCCGTCGTCGTCCAACGAGGCGACTGGATCGCGACGTTTGAGCTGGGTTCGACCGTCGTGTCTGATTACGCCGCCCGCCGCGAACGTGATTCCCGTGGTTTCCTCCAACGAGAAGGTCAAGTATGGCCAGCCTGTCCTTCACCTACCCCGGTTGAGCGTCGGTGCGGAAGAGGGTGCGAAAAAGCGGACGGTCCCCTCGCAGGCACGGAGTCCGCAGGAAGCGGTCTTGCTGGTCGCCGGCTTCGGGAACTGCGGTCGCCGCGGACTATGCTGCCTACGTGGACTCCGCGAGCAAACCGGCGTCGCATGATAGCCGAGTGCGGATTGGCCGATTCGCGCCGAGCAATCCGCACTCGAGCAATCTCCGCGCAGACTCTGCGGCGCGAGCTTCGTGCTACTCGTCGGTTGTCCTGTTTCTCCCGACGCAGCTGACCGGAACAGCGATCGCCGCGCGCTGGAGCATCTCCTGCGTACCTGGTCGGCGAGCGACACGGCTCGAGTTCGTCGGCATCGTGAGCAGCTTTCGGGCACATCTTGGCGACGCCGGCTGCCGTCGAGGCCGAGAACTTCGTGCTGGCCAGGCCGCACCGCTGGCACGTGCCGCACGCGTCGTGTTCCGCGCCGGCGCACGTTCTCAGCCGCAGTTCGGCGACGCAGCCGAGTTCCTGCGGCGTTACGGCTGCTGCTTCCCACTCGTGCCGCGGCGCTTGCGCAGCTGCTGCGTTAAGGCGACGAGTTGTTCGCGGCCATCGAACAGGAACGGCGCAGACTCGCCGCAGGCGTTCTTTCCGTGTGTTCACGCTGCTCGGTCCGCAACCGGCCGTGGCGAGACCTTGCTGGCGCAGCACCGAGCGACCGGCGTTCTGTCGGCGTCCCTGCATGGCGGTCTGCGCCCTCCTCTCGCTACTGCTGTCGGCCATCTCGCGGCTCTCGTCCTCGGCCTCTTCGCCCGGCGCCGGCCGGCGCTGCGCTGCTGGAACTTCGACACGCTGCGGCCCGCGTCGTTCCGCGAACTGCTCGCCCTGTACAACCCGTACAACTACCGCCACGTGAAGGTCGTCGGCTACAACAACGGCGTCAATCATTTCGGCCATCGCTACCCCGGCAAGACGGTCGTCTCCACGGTGCACTGCAACCGCATCGTCCGCGCCGGCCCCGACTCGATCAAGGCCGATTGCGGCGCCACTGTCCGCAAGGCGCTGCGATTTCCTGCGCCGGCCGAAGCCAGGAACTCTACGTCATCCCGAACTACTCCTACGTCTGCCTGGGGACCGCCTTCTTCGTTCCGATTCATGGCTCCGCCGCGGACTTCTCCTGCGTCGCGCGACACCATCACCAAGGTGGTCCTCTACGACCCGTGTCCTCGACCGACTGATCGTGGCGACGCGCGACGAGCCGGCCTTCCGCGAGCACGTCTACAACACGCAATCCGACGTGCTGCTGCTGCGGCTCTACGTCCGCGTCAAGCCCGAGTCGCGCGTACTACGTCCACCGGGAGGAACTGGAGCACGCCGGCAGCGACGAGCTTCTCAGCGCCCTGCGGGATGACCGGGCCGGCCAACGTCGAGATCCGCAAGTCGAGCGCGTCGAGCAACAAGGTCCAGGTCTACACGCTACTACAACGAGCCGGGCGCGTCGCCGTCGCCGGTGCTGGAGCTGCCGCGCGACGCGCTGGGCCGGCTGTGGGACCGGCTCGAAGAGAATCCGGTCACCTCGTTCCTGATGCACGCCTTGACGCGGCACCTCGCCTGGCACGTCGAGCTGTTCTTCACGGCGGAGGAGTTCGCGACGTTCTGGGCAGAGCCACGCCGCACTGCCGCTCCGCAAGATCCAGCTCCGCTACATCCGCCGGGACGGATTGCCGCACTCGCCCTTCCGCGACCACGATTGCGTCTCGGCGGACATGTTCATGTTCCGCAGACACCGGCCCGCGTTCGAGGCGTACCTCAAGCAGAACTTTCGCCGTCGTCCGGGCCAACCCCGGCAAGCACAGCAGTGTGAGTCCGTCATGACCACCGCGCCATCCTTTCACCGAAACTTGCGAGCAGATGCTGCGGGAGCAGCTGCCGAACCTGTTCCGGCTGTATCTCAATCCGTACGTTGCCGCAGACGTGCTTCTGCCTGGACCGCTACGTCCAGACCACGTGGCAGCCCGCGAAGCGACGCCGACGAGTTACCAGACGTTCCTCGCCAACGGCTTCGACGAGGCACTGAGCGGAGCGATCAAGCTGGCCCGCTACTGCGCGAGCATGGCCGGACGCCCTGCAACCGGGCTGATCGATCGACCCGGCGACCGGCTCGGTCCCTTCGTCGGCGCGGCCGGCGGCCGGAGGGGCGCGGGTCGAGTTTCTGCCGGGCCTGCGATCGTCGGTCAGACGACCGGAGGACCTCGCGAGCGATCGCGGCGTCGGATCAAGCGCTTCGGCTTCGTGGTGCTGGTGCGGACGAACCGGTGGACTCGACGCGCATGCGCGGAATCGATCCGAACCTCTGATTCGCGCGCGACGCTCCGCTGCTGATTACCTGCCTCGACCGTGCGAGCCTGGCGGCCTCCGGGCCGTATCGCCAGACGCCGTCCTGCGCGAACTCCCGCCGGACATCGTGGTGTTCGACGAATCGTTCGTGAACCGCGACGTTCCCTTCGGCGCGTTCACGGCCCGGCAAGCGCTCTACGACCACTGGAACCGGCCCGGCAAGACGACCTTCCACTCGACGACCTACCAGCCGAACACCATCTCGAGCCTGCACTTCATGCAGCTGCCTGGAACAGGCGGATCCCGGAGTTCCACGCGAGCCGTCGCCGCGGATCTGGCACGGATGCACGCCGACCTGGCCTTCCGCGGCGAGCATGTTCCGGCGGCTGTACAGCCCGTCGCTCTACAAGGCGACCGCGGCTGACCGGGTTCGACGACGGACGACGTTCGCGCCGCCGGCGATTTTGTCCATGTTGCGGGGCCGCGCAAGTCTTCGACGGCGTCAGCGGCGTGGCGTGCAGTGTCCGCGGCCACAACCCGCCGAGCTACGCCGAGGAAATGGAGAGCCTGCGGCGATGTCCGCGACTGCCGAGGCCGAGGTGGCGGCCCGGCTGCGGGAGCTGACCGGCCTGGATCACGTGCTGCCGGCCGTCAGCGGCGCAACGGCCGTCGAGAACGCCTTGAAGCTCGCCCTGGTCGCGCAGTTCCCCGAAGCGGCACGTCCTCGCCCTGAAATCGGGCTTCGGCGGCAAGACACTGTTCGCCCTCACCGGCACCTGGAACTGCGTCCTACAAGGAGCACATCGACCCGCTGTACGCGCACGTCATCTACGTCGATCCGTTCGCCGCGGATGCGACCGAGCAGATCGAAGCGGCCCTGGAGACACATCCGGTGGCCGTCGTTCAGGTCGAACTGATCCAGGGCGTCGGCGGCGTGCGGCGCGTTCCGGAAGCGGTGGTCCGCTTCCTGGACGCCGGCCGGCCGCCGCTGGGGTTATCTGCTGCTGGTGGACGAGGTGCAGACGGGCATGTACCGCACCGGCCCGTTCACGCATGTCCGCGCGCTGGGATCTGACGCCGGACCTGCTGGTGGTCGGCAAGGGGGCTCGGACATGATGTTTCCCTTCGCCCTGGTGCTGTACTCCGCGGCCGTGCAGGCGAAGCTGGATCGACGCGGAGTCCGACCTGCCCGCCGCGATCCGCAGCGCTACGGCTACGAGTACGGCTACCGGACACGTGCTGAACGTGCTGCGCCGTGCCGAGAAGTTGCGACCTGGCCGAGCGCGTCGCCGAGGCCGGCGCGCTGTTCGCCCGGCTGCTCGGCGAAGGGCTGGCGTCCTGCAAGGCGGTGCGCGAGGTGCGCGTGTACGGCCTGCTGATCGGCATCGAACTGGACGCCGACGCGCTGGCCGCGGCGCTGGTTCCGCAAGCGGCTGTTCTGGTTCTACCTGCTCGCCATGCTGCGCCACCGGCGGTATCCCGTGCTGGTGGGCTTTTGCCAGTACGAGCCGAACGTCCTGAAGATCACGCCGCCGCTGACGACGTCGACCCGAGGAGATTCGGCAGTGTGTGCGACGCATCACCGAGGTCCTGCGAACGGCCGTTTTATCGGCTATTTGTCCGGGCGGTCCTGGGCGGGTTGCTGCGGTCCTGTTCGAGTTGGAGAAGGAAGCATGAGCACGCTAACGTCGCGGCCCATGAGCCTGGTACGCGTTGAGTTCCAGGAGCTGTACGCTCGGCACCTGTGCCGCCATTCGCAGCTCGGCATCAACATGGCTCACCTGGTCGCGCTGTTCGGCGTCTGGTTCGGCGATTTTCGGTGCCCTTGGATCTTGTTCCGGACACCGTGGGTTCCGATCGGCATGGCAGCGGCCTATCTGGCGTGATCGTGCGTCAATGTTCCGATCCGCGTCATCGTCGCGACGGCGGTGTTTCTCGGCGGCCTTCCTCGCGGCCGTCTTGTTCCTGCCGGAGTTGCCGATTTGGGTGTACCTGCTGATGATCCCGTGTCTTCTACAAGCTCCAGGCGTGGAGCCACAAGGTCTACAACATCGAGCGGGACATGACCGAGTTCAACCGGAAGTACACGAAGGGGTATGTGCTGTTCGTCGTGCTGCTGATCTTTGAGGTGCCGCTGGTGCTGAACTACCTGATCTTCGACCGGAAGAACTGGACGCGCTGACGGTCTATGAGTGGGTTTTGCTGAATGCTGACAGCTAGAAGCTGTCAGCTTTAAGCCCAAACCGAATCTCAGACACCGGCAGGCGACAAATTCGCTGCGGCGAGGAAGGCCGGTGGCAGATCGCTCAGGTCCGGTTGCGGCGGGATGGTTTTCTCCTTGCCAGCCAGCGAACGGAAGCCGGCCACCATCGCCGAGATCGTGAGCTGCGCGAACCGTTGCCGCCACGTCCAGCCGACGTCAGGAGCAGGGCCTGCCTCGATAGCTCCGGCATAAACCTGGCGAACGCGGCCGATGGATTGCTCCCAGTTGCGCTCCTCGATCTCTTGACGCGCGGCCTGCCCAACCTGGGAGCGCAGGGCGTCGTCCGACAGCACGGACCGAGTCAGTTGCGCCGCCTCTTTCAGGTCCCCCGGACGATAGAGGAAGCCAGTCGTGCGGTGGGTCACCAGGCTCGGGATGCCGCCCGCCTTTGGGACCACGACGGGGCAACCGCAGGCCATCGCCTCCAGGACGACATTGCCCATCGTCTCCGTTTCCGAGGCGTAGACGAAGGCGTCGGCCGAGGCGTAGGCAGCGGCCAATTCCTTGCCTTTGAGATAGCCGAGGAAATGGGCGTCGAGGCCCTTGAACTGCTGTTCGAGAGCCGGACGCTGCGGCCCATCGCCGACGATAGCGAGCGCCGCCTGGGGCACTTCACGTAGGACAGAGGCCAGGAAGCCGACGTTTTTCTCGGGTGCCAGCCGGGAGACCGTCAGCAGCAGGGGTCGATCCGGCCGGCCGTTCGAGAGCCGGGCACGCATGGCAACGGAGCGCCGGTCGGGGTGGAACAGTTCGCTGTCCACCGCGGGCGGCCACAGTTCAACGCGCTCGAACCCACGCTGCACCAACTCCGATTGCATGATGCTGGACACCGTCAGGTTGACGTCCGCGGCGTTGTGATACTCGCGCATCAGCCACCAGAGGAGGGCCGAGAGTGGTTTCAGCAGCTTGTACTGCTTGACGAACTCCCCGTACAGCGTGTGGAACGAGAAGACACTCGGTGTACGCATATTGGCCTGGCGCAGCACATCGTGGCAGCGAAAACCGAAGGCGAAGGGGTTGACGTAGTGAATCACGTCGGGAGCGAAGCGTTTGAGGCTCTCCGCAGCTGCCGGTCGGGAAGGCCGATCCGATATTCGGGATACAACGGAAACGAGAAGCTGGGGACGTCGAGGACGTGTACGGCACAGTCGCTGCACCCTGGAGCGTTGGGACAAACCACCAACAGCTCGTCGCCGAACCGCGTCAAGTTGCGGATCAGGTTCAGAGTGCGGTTGACAACGCCGTCAATCTTGGGCAGAAAGACTTCCGCGATGATAGCGATGCGCATGGAACGTCTCCGCACGTTTAGCCGCGAGCTATTGCGGCGCGTGCAGCGGCGCTCGCAAAAGCTCGCGGCTAAACGGAAGTTGTTTTCCTCACCTTCTGCGCCAACACAATTTCAATGTTGTGATGATCCTGAATCGGGAAGAAAAACAGGTTCATCATCAACCGCGTCATGCGATTGGCTTTGTGCAAGCCAAGCATCTCGATGAACGGCGTTAGCCAGCCGCCGCGGTAGGCGAAATCCATGAACTCCTGGAAGTTCTTGAACCGGAGAGCAGGCTGATAGGTTTCGCCGGCGCAAATCTCAAACCCATTGCGTTCGAGCGTCTGCACCACGTCATCCCGGTCGGTCGGGTTACAGACGACGTCGTCGATGACCAGTCTGCGGCCGCCGAACAACCAGCGCAGCGGTTTCGAGTCGGCCTTTGCGCAGGGCGGGAAATCCGGCCTTCGTACCGCCCACGAGAGACCAGTAACCACCCACCTCGAGCCGGCTCCAGATTTTCGGCGCCAGCACCTGCATCGGCACGAACCCGGTCAGGAAATGGGTACAGATCAGGTCGAACGGCTGGTCGGGAAAATGGGCGTCGAGGTTGGCCGCATCATCGACGGCGGCAACCAGATCGGGAATTTTCGTGCGCGCGATCTCGATCATCTTCTGCGAAAGATCGAGGCCGAACAATTGCATGGCTGGGCCGCCCAGAGCCATTAGTTTGCCGAGGAAGGCACCGGTGCCGACGCCTATATCGAAGACGCGCAACCGGGCTGCTTGGGAGCCGCCGACTTGCTCGTTCTGAAACTGCTCGGCCGCACGGTCGAGCGAGACGCCGGTCACGGTCTGTGGATCGAGATCATAGTAGGGTGCGATGATTTCGTCGTACTGACGCTGTATCGTATTGGTCTTCATGTTCGGACAATCTTCCTCGATCCGGACAGACGCCATGAGCGAACTTTGCCGAGCACCGCGCTGGGTAAAAGCGGCGATCCTGTTGCCGATAATCAGAGTGGTAGTTTAACGAGCGCGAATGATTGGTGCGCGATGATCTGGAGACTATTTAATGAGAGTTGGTTGAAGAGAAATGCTGCAAAACTCCGGTCTCATCGGGTGGCCCCTGTAATGATACCGTGTGCCGGTGGAAAACCCGGCCGCTTACTCAGCCGGTTCACCAATCTCGGACAGTAGAAGGAATAACTGCGAGGCGAAACGGCTCTCATCTTTTTCTCGAACGGCGAAGTAATATCAGAGGATGTCCACCCAGCACTTTTCGCGGTGGCTCAGCAGCACCTTCTCGCACAGCACCACTTCGCGGTGGCCGTCGGCGAAGGTGGCGAACGGTCCGGCCGGCCGACCCGCTGCGGCGTCATACACGGCGCGAAAGAGCTGCTTGAACGTATCGGGGAAACCTTCGTTGTGGCCGCCCGGATAGTCCGCGTAACGACGTGGTTCATCGCGGAGAAGAGGCGGATCGCGTAACAACAGCTCGTTGGCCCGATCGCGATGGCCGAGCCACATCTCGTTCGGCCGTTCGCTATCCCAGGCCAGCGACGCCTTCGAGCCGGCGATCTCGAAGCGAATTTGGTTCTTCCGTCCCGCTGTCACCTGCGATACCGTGCAGCTGCCGGCCGCGCCGTCTCCGAAGCGCAGCAGCAGGTTGCCATAGTCCTCCGTGGCGATGGCGACCGACTCCGTCGTGCGCTGCGTGCCCACTTTACTCGCAAACGTCTCAACGCTCCCCTTGGGCCGTTGCCGCATCGGTAGAAACGTCCGCAGGTCGGCGCAGACCGCCGTCACCTCCAGCCCGGTGATGAACGTCAGCAGGTCGAGCCAGTGCGTGCCGATGTCGGCGACGGCCCGCAAGGCGCCGCCGTCCTCGGCCAGCACGCGCCAGTTGAAATCCGTATCGTACAGCAGCCAATCTTGCAGATACGAGCCGGTGACGTGGTAGATAGTACCCAGCTCACCGGCGCGCGATGCGTTCACGGGCTTCGAGACAGAGCGGATAAAAGCGGACGTTGTAGCACAACGCGGCGACAACCGGCGTCCGTGCAGCCAGGGCGAGAAGTTCCGCCGTCTCCGCCGAGATCATTGCCAGCGGCTTTTCGCAGACGACGTGCTTCCCGGCGGCCAGCACCTTGCGGCACTGGTCGAGGTGCAAGCGATTTGGCGACGTGATATGGACTACGTTGACCGCAGGATCGGCGAGCAGTCCGTCGAGCGAATCGTAGGATCGTGGGATGCCGAGGCGCTGGGCGGCAGTCCGGCCGCGCTCCGGCGCCGAGCCGACGACGGCGTGGACGGTATAGCCCAGCCGGCGCAGCGCTTCGACATGGACGGGACCGATGAAGCCGGTGCCGACGAGCCCGGCGCCGAACGTCGAGGGATGGCTCATAACTCGAAACTCCCGTTGCGGCGATCACCACTCCCGGAAGAGTTATCACAGAGCAGCATCTCATGGCATGGAAGATGCGCATGGCCGGACGCGAAGAAAATGCGAATGGCAAAAAGTTCACTCCGCTGTCTCGGAAACGAGGCGTAGCGCACTCGTCGGGCAGACGACGACACACAGTGTACAAGCGACGCAATCGAATGGTCGCGGCAGCCACGGCAGCGCGGCGCCTATTTCCAGACATGAAGTAGGGCAAACCGCGACGCAATCGCCGCAGCCGGAGCAGCGCGTCTCGTCCAGAAGCGGTAATTCAGACACGGGGACGCTCCTCCGGCTGCCGCATCAATCCGGCCACGATTTCGTGCAGCTGCTCACGCGGCTGGGGCGGAAAAAGGACACAATGAGCGCCCAGGTCCCAGGCCAGACCCGCCAGAGCGGCGTGATCGACGTCGCCGACGAAGACGGTCGCTGCGTCGGGACGCAGCCGGGTAATGCGCTCCAGCAGGACGAGTTCGCGTTCGAGATCGCGGCCGGCTTTGATGACCACCACCGCGGGGCCGCCGCGCTGCAGCAGTCGCAGACACGATCCGGACTGACGCGGTTCGTGCAGCGACCACTGATGCTGCTCCGCCGCCGGCCGTAGCAGCGCCGCCAGTCGGCCGTCGCCTTCGACGATCAGAAGCATGGGGTGGCGCATGACGATTGTCCGTTTCCGACGCAAGCGGCCGTCTCATCCATCCGGTTCGGACGGCACATCTTGAGACAACCCAAGTGTCTCCATCCGCCGCACCAGGCGCTGACGCCAAATCCCGAGGACTTCGGCAGCGCGGCCACGATTGCCGCCGGTCCGTTTCAACGCCAGCTGAATCAGACGACGCTCAGTCTCCGCCAGCAAAGATTCTAACGGGAGCGGCTTCTCCGGCGGCCGGTTTGCGGTCTGCTCCATCCGCAGCGCCAGCCGCAGCGGCGCGGGCAGGTCGGCCGCCGTGATGCGGTCCTCCTTGGCCCGAGTCTTCGCGGAGGACAGGACGGCGTACAATTCGCGCAGATTGCCCGGCCAGGCGTAGGCACGCACTACCTCCCAGGCGTCCGGCGTCAGAGCGTGTACCGTGCGCTCCCCGTCCTCGTTGGCGCGGTGCAGCATTCGTTCGACCAGGCGCGGCAGCTCGTCCGCTCGCTCGCGCAGAGGCGGTACTGCGATGGTCAGCACCGACAGGGCCGCGTACAGGTCGTCCAGCAGTCGCCCCGAGCGCACCTCTTCGATCGGGTCGCCGCGACAGCCTGCCAGGAGGCGCGGCAGCGAACGCTCCTCGTCGTTGGAGCTCAGCAACTCTGCCAATTTCGCCTGGAATTCGCGCGGCAATCGGCCCGGTTCCTTGACGTAGACCGTGGCGACGCGGTCGCCGAACAACACCGCCGCCAGGGCCGCGGAGGGAAGGCGGGTTGCATCGAGAGCGGCGAAGGAGGCGCTCACGTGCCGCGCTGCGGAAGTGAATCGTCCGAGCCAGCGTCTGTTTGCCACTGCCCGGCTCACCCACGAACAGAACAGGAGTTGTCAGCGTGGCCGCCAGACGCACTCCTGAGGCCATGCGGCGTAGAGCCGGCGTGTCGCCCACGGCGAGGTTGTCAGCACAGCGCTGGGCGACACGCTCGCGCAATGCTACCAGCTTCTCTGGCAGCGGTGGGGATGGGGCAGCTATACCCTGCGACGCCACCGGCAGCACACGGCCCAGCACCGCCAGCAGCGCGGGACCCTGAAAGAGAGGGAAAAACTCCACGTCCCACCAGCGTGCGCCGGCGCGCGACGGCAGCAAGCGACGGGCACGCGCCGACTCGCCGTGCAGCACTTCCGGCGGCGGACAGAGGGCGTGAGCCAGGACGTCGGACAGGGCATCGGCAGGCGATGCAGGCCGTGCGCGGCGGCAAGGGAGGCCGCGCGCCTCCGCGAGCGGTAAGCCGACGAGGGCCTCCCAGGCGCGGTTGACGAAGAGCAGGCGCCGACGACGATTGAGGACGAAAAGCGCGTCGCCGCTGTGCTGGAACAGGCTCTGCCAGCGGAAGTCGGACGGCGCGGTCATGGGTTGCCGCTCCGGCCCCCCTCTCGCCGGTACTCCCAGGAGAGGGGTTGAGGGTGAGGGGAAGCGACTGAGCAGTGTTCTGGTGCTCGCCCCTCACCCCCAACCCCTCTCCCCGGAGTACCGGGGAGAGGGGAGAAGGAAGACCCCTCGCCCCGGACTACCGGAGAGAGGGGAGAAGGAAGACCCCTCGCCCCGGACTACCGGAGAGAGGGGAGAAGGAAGACCCCTCGCCCCGGACTACCGGAGAAAGGGGACGATCTGCTTACACCTTGGTCAACAGGAACAACACCAGCGCGATGCCGCCGAGGAAGCCGAGAAGGCGCAGTCCCCAGCGGAACGCCTCCTTGAAGATCGAACTCCAGTCGTCGTAGCGCGTGGCGCTGTAGACGAGGCTGATCAGCACCACGATGATCGGCAGGTCGATGAAATAAATGTTGTGCGGCGGAATCGTCATGTCAGCTCGCCTTGGTTTCGGGAAGCGGTGTCGGCAGGAAAGCTGGGCCGGCCAGGGCGTCGTAAATGACCAGGATGTTCAGCACCCCGGCAATCACCGTCAGCACCCAGCCGAAGTCGAGCGACCGGCCGACGTCGGTGTTCACAGCGTTATTCGTCTCCCGGTCGGGCGCCCACTGATAAGTGCCGAAGATCGTCTCGGGCTCCGGCCCCTCGCTGATGTGGTTGTACTGCCAGATGGCCGGCCAGGCGGCAATGCCGATCCAGAACTGGGCGGCGAACTGCGGGCGGTTGTAGAGGTTGGCCGGCGTCGTCCATAGGTTCAGTGGATTGTTGGTCTTCGCCGTATCGGGCAGGTAGACGGGACTGGTGATACGGTAGGTCTTCGTTCCGACCGTCGTGCTGCCGCTGCCCAGGGCGGTGCCGTAGAAGAAGAGAATGTAGACGCACAGGAAAAACAGCACGCCTTTGCCGACACGGCCCTGCGAGATCTGTCCCAGACCCGGGACGAAATAACTGAGCAGGGCGGCCGTCGGGTTCCAGATGCGCGGCAGCGGTGCAGCCGTCGAAGCCGCCGGCATTGTCGGGGACGTAGGTGAAGAAACGATCGACATCGGGGAACGCCTCCGGATGCGGGAAGAACTTCCTGTCTCTTCTTCGTCGTTCAGGCAAGAATCTTTGACGACGAGGAATCGGAATCCCGTATCCGAAAACATTCTATCGCGGCGGGCTTACCAGGTCCAACCGAACCAGTCGATGGATGCCAGAAGCCCGGCAACTGTCAGGCACAGGAGGCCGATAGTCCCCAGCACATTTTTGCCGGTTTTTGAGCGGAGCGGTTTGCCGACCGGACCGAAGAGGGCCAGACAACCGTCGAACCCCACGGTGATCGCTGAGAAGGGCCACAGCCAGAACGGCAACGGGGCTTCGATGTCGGACGATGCGGATTCGGCCTGCTTCTCCGCCGTGGCAGGACCGGCAAGCGGCGGCAGAATGTCTTTCAACGAAGGCAACGGCGGCAACGCCTCCTGGGCGGCGTGCGCGTCCATCTGCCACGTAGTGGGCGGCCCCTCGAAGCGTGGTGGGGCGACGGTTTGCGTGGCGTCTTCCCGCAGCTCGGTCTTCTCTGCCGGTTCGAGTTCGTCTTCTGGGGCGATCGGCCGTTCGTTCGGTTCTGGTGTCGGTTCCGTGCGGAGGGCCGTCTGTTCCTGTTCTATGTCCGCGCGGGGTTCCTCGGGACTGTCCTTCTGCTTGCTCGTGTTCGGCGCGGCCTGGCCTGCCTGCTGCGCTTCCTGCCACTGCCGGGCGAGTGGTCCCCACGTCTGGGCCGACGGCTGCCAGCTGGAACGCAGCGGCACCCAACCCTCCGTGTCTTCGCCATCTTCGCGGACTGCTGCCGGTTCTGATTCGTCACGCGAGGGCAGGGGCGGAACGCTTGGTTCCGACCGGCTGTCTTCTACCGGTGAAGACGACGGGCGCATCGTTTCTTTCGCGGTCCGTTCCGGCTTCGGCCGGACCAGTTCGGCCGCTTCTTCCGCAGCGCCGTTGACCGGCAGATCGAGCATCCGTTGCAGCAGCGCGTCGAGTTCGTCGAGCTGCTGCCGGGTAGGATGGACGGTCGCCGCGGAGGGCCGCGGAGAGACGGTGGTGGACATGGGGCATTCCCTTCCAAGCGAAATCGCCGGCGGGTACAATCGCCCGCAGCGGAACTGCTAGGCCGCAAGCGGCGCAGAGGGCATAACACCGATGGCCGATCGTTTCTACGTCAACTGCCTGCTTGGCGCCGGCGCGGTCATCGTGGACGGCCCGGAGGCGCATCACCTGGCGCATGTCTGCCGTGTTCGCCCCGGCGACCTGATCTGCCTGTTCAACGGCGACGGCCGCGAATACCCCGCTTGCGTAAAGACCGTCTCGCGCCGCGAGGTGGCCGTCGAGGTGCTGGCCGTCGAGACGCCGCAGCGTGAGATCGGCCATCGTTTGGAAGTGGCTGCCCCCGTGCCGAAGGGCGATCGTGCGCAGTTCCTTCTCGAAAAGCTGACCGAACTGGGGGCGACGGCGTTCATTCCGTTGCAGACCGCCCGCAGTGTCGTGCATCCAAGACAGGCGAAACTCGACAAACTGCAACGGTATGTCATCGAGGCGAGCAAACAGTGCGGCCGTAATGTGCTGTTGCGCGTCGAACCGCTGACGGAGTGGTCGCAGTTCGTTCATCGGAACGATCTGCCGCGCGAAAGTTGCTCGCGCATCTCAGTGGTGGTGCCGCGATGGCGGGGATCGGCGACGTGGCGGCGGCGGTCGGACCGGAAGGCGGATTTACCGAGGAAGAGGTGGATCTAGCACGGGCGGCAGGCTGGCAGACGGTCGGACTGGGGCCGCGCATCCTACGGGTGGAGACGGCGGCGCTGGTGATGACGGCCGCTTGCGCGAACATCTCTCCCCTCGCCCCGGTACTCCGGGGAGAGGGGTCGGGGGTGAGGGGTGAGCCGCAGTGAAGTGTTCTGGCTCTCGCCCCTCACCCCCGACCCCTCTCCCCGGAGTACCGGGGCGAGGGGAGAAAAGAAGTCCCCTCTCCCCGGTGTAACGCGGCGAGGGGAGAAAGAAGTCCCCTCTCCCGGCGTAACGGGGCGAGGGGAGAAAGAAGTCCCCTCTCCCGGTGTAACGGGGCGAGAGGAGAAAGAAGACCGCAAGTTTGCCGGTTACTTCTCAACGATGTCCTTGCGCGTCGAACCGACAACTCCCATGACGGCTTTCACGTCATCGTCGGCGACCTTGTTGCTTTTCAGCGCCGTTTCGAGGTGCTTGGCCAGCGCGTCGAACTCGGCGTCCGTGATATTCATGCCCTTGTGGACTTCTTTCATGCTCTTGCCGGTGTACTTCAGCGGACCACCGGAAACTGAACTAACCAACTCGACGAGCTTCTTCTTCAGATCAGCAACCTGCTCCTTCGTCGGCTTGAAGTTCGGGTCGCGGAAGAAGTTGACCTTGGGATCCGGGGCTGCGGCGGCCACAAAATCATCCACCACCTTGCCGACGCCCTTCTCGCCGCCGAGGCGATCCCACAGCGTCTTGGCCTCCACTTCCCCCTTCGTCTCGACGATGTCCTTGCGCGTCGCGCCAACGACCTCCATGACGAGTTTAAGGTCGTCGGCGGCAACCTTGTTTTTCTCCAGGGCAGCCTTGAGATGGCCGGCGAGGGCGTCGAACTCGGCATCGGTGATGCCCATGCCCTTGTGGACTTCCTTCATGCTCTTGCCGGTGTACTTGAACGGACCGCCGGAGACGGAGCTGATCAGATCGAGCAGGCTCTTCTTCAGGGCGGCAACCGCCTTATCATCTAGCTTGTACTTGCCGCCGCGGTCGAAGTTTACCTTCGGATCGGGAGCGGCCGTCGCCACGAAGTCATTGATCACCTTCTTCACACCGGTCTCACCGCCGAGACGATCCCACAGCGTTTTGGCCTCCACTGCCCCCTTCGGCTCGACGATATCCTTGCGCGTGCCGCCGATTACGTCCATCACAGCCTTGACGTCGTCGGCCGCAACCTTGTTCTTTTCCAACACGGTCTTGAGATGTCCGGCGAGGGCGTCGAACTCGGCATCGGTGATGCCCATGCCTTTGTGGACTTCCTTCATGCTCTTGCCGGTGTACTTCAGCGGGCCGCCGGAAACGGCGCTGACCAACTCGACCAGGCTCCGTTTCAATGCAACGACGTCCTTGGGTTCGGGTTTGTACTTCCCGTCCCGGAAGAAGTTAACCTTCGGATCGGAAGCGGCCGCCGCCACGAACTCCTCGATGACCTTCGTGACGCTGGCCTCGCCGCCGAGGCGATCCCACAGTGTCTTGGTCACCTCGACCTTCTTCGGCTCGACGATGTCCTTGCGCGTGCTTCCGACAGCCTCCATCACGGCCTTGGCGTCCTCCGGCTTGACGCCGTTCTTCCTCATGGCGAGGGCCAAGTGTCCGGCGAGGGCGTCGAACTCGGCATCGGTGATGCCCATGCCCTTGTGGACTTCCTTCATGCTCTTGCCGGTGTACTTCAGCGGGCCGCCGGAAACGGCGCTGACCAACTCGACGAGCTTCCTTTTCAGGTCGGCGACGCCCTTGGCATCCGGTTTGTACTTGCCGTCCCTGAAGAAGTTCACCTTCGGATCGGGAGCCGCCGACGCCACGAAATCTTCGATCACTTTCGTGACCCCAGTCTCCCCGCCGAGATTGTCCCAGAGGGTCTTGGCGACAACTGGGTTCGGGTTGGTTTCCTTGCGGATCTGGTCGATGACGTTCCGCAGGACAAATGCCTTGTCCTCGAGCTTGGCCGTGCGGGCCGTCGCCAGACCGTCGTCGATGGCCTTTTGCAGGTTGGGCCGATGCGCCAGGACGAGCTTCGTGGCCTTCAGAGTGCCTTCGTACAGGCGGTAGCAGCCGGCGAAATCATTGGACGGCGGGTTGTACAGATCGGCGCCCTGGTTGATGATGTCGCGGAGGGTGTTGAAGATCTGGGTGTCGATGGCCTTGGTTTCAGGTGCGGCCGGCTTTTCGGCTTTCTTCTCTTCTTCGGCCCAGACCGGGCTGAGGGCTGCGCCGGCGTACAGGCAGACCGCCAGCAAGGGGAGGTACAACAGTCGTCGCGGGTGCATGGCAATCTCTCCATTTGTGATGCGTGATCTCGTTTGCGTTCGCGGGTTGAACGGGTCCGCGAGCGGTAAACGGCAGACATCGTGTCGAGGCTCTCGGGAAAAACGAGTATGCGTAGGGAGATGATAGCGAACCGCACGGAGGCCGCAAACGAAATTTTCCTGATCTTGCGTGGATTGTGCCGTCGCGGATAATGTGCGAGTGGATGCAGGACGCAGCACCAACCCAGGGAGGGGCCCGTGGCCGACAAGTCCAGTCAGATGGTCCTTAGTGCTCTTAGCCGGGCTGTTGCCGACCCGGAAGGGCTGCCGCTGCACGGCGGCAAAACCGCGTCCGGTTTGTTTCCCGCCACGGCAGGCGGCAAGCAGGCCGCCCGCCGCTGTCTCGACGAAGGGTATCTACGCCCCCTCGAACCCTCGTCCCCGAAACCCCGCTGCACCATCACCGATAAGGGCCTGACGTACCTGCTCACCCAGGTCAGCCCGCGTCAGGTGCTGGAAGATTTCGTGCGCGTGCTGGAGGCCCGGCAGGGGCAATTCGATTTCTTCCTGGCCGCGGCGCGCGAAGCCCATACCTGCCTCGACGCCTTGAAGACGAACGCGGAAACGGTGCTGCGCTACGTCATTCGGGGAGAGAAACCGGCCGGTCTGTCGGCCCTGTTCAGCTCGTTCCGCAACGATGGTGCGGCCGCCGAAACCACGATCCTGACGCACCTGGCGGGATGGATCGACACAGGCGCCGCGGAGGATTGCCCGCTGCCGGACCTGTACCGCCGTTGTGCCGAAGCGGTGCCGGGACTGAGCATCGGACGCTTCCACGACACGCTACGCCAACTCCAGCAGACCGAGCAGATTTACCTACACCCCTGGACGGGGCCGCTCTACGACCTGCCGGAACCACCGTTCGCTCTGCTCGTCGGCCACGAGATTGCGTACTACGCCAGCGTCAGGACAAGTGTTTAGCCGCGAGCTTCTGCGAGCGCTGGGTAGAGCGCTCGCAGAAGCTCGCGGCTAAACAACTCATGGAGGAGAGCATGCCAGCCGTTGCCATACGTTCGCTGACCGACCAGGCCCTGGAGGTGTTACGCCGCACCGGCAACCCCTTCCGTAACTACTTCGCCCGCAATCCGGACGACGACGTCTGTGCGCGCTACCACGTCCCCGAGTTGTTCGCCAGGGAACGCGATCAGCTGCTGGATGTCGTCGAGGTCTACCGGGCCGCGCCGACGACGCACTCCGAAGTGGTGCCGGTCCTCGGCAACAAGGGCAGCGGCAAGACGCACCTCCTCTATTCGATCAAGCACGGTTCGGACGGCGCCTGGCAGCTGCTCGTCACGCCGGGGACCTATCAGCGCGATTCCGACTTCCTCGAATACCTGCTCTTCCAGCTCATCGACACCCTGCTCGGCGGCGGCAAGCAGAAGAACGTCCGGCCCATCGAGTACGTCGGCGAATTGCTGCTGCGCCAGCTGCTGCGGCACGGCTCTGACAGGACTGAATTCGGCGCAGCGGCTCGACCTGTTCCCGACGCCGGGTCTCGGTCGTTGGGCGCGCCGGCTCGGCCTGGGCGGCTCGCAGGCCCAGGAGCGGACGCAGTATCTCATCGACGCCCTCAACCGTCCGGCGGCGGTCCAGGCCGGAGCGCGTGCGGCGGGCGTGCGTCGAAGCCAGCGTCGATCCGCAGCGGGCTTGCGACTTGGTCTGCAAGCAGATCGAGCAGTCGGCGGCGCACAACACCGCCGGTCTGATGCGCCGCCACATCCTCCAGGGGTTCGCGCGCACCGTCCTGCTCAATGACGAGGCCGACCTCGCCAACTTCCTGACCTACGGCTTCGCGGAACTCGACTTCCAGGTGCGGCCGACGCGGCAGGACCTGGTGCTGGCGCTGTTCAAGGTGCTGATGGAGGTGCTGAACGGTCTCGGCGTTCCCGTCGTGGTGGCGTTCGATCAGCTCGAAGACCTGCTGCTGGCACGCCGAACCGACGATGCCCACCGCACGGCCGAGAGCTTCTTCGCCGGCATCGTCAAGGCGTTGCACCACGATCGACGGCATCAGTTTCCTGGTGTTCGCCGAGCGCGGCCTGTGGAACCGGTTCGTGCCGTCGCTGGACGGCTACATTCAGGATCGGCTGAACAATCCGATCCATCTGCCAAACCACGGCACGATCAAGACGCTGCGGCTCGAAGCCCCGTCGCCGGACCTGGTGCGGCGCATCGTCGAGGCCCGGCTGCGTCCGGCCCTGCAAGAACTGCCCGGCGCCGCGGAAGTGTCGCCCCTCTTCCCATTCACGCCGGAACAGATCGACCGGATCGCCCGTACCGAGCCGACGCTGCGCGACATGCTGCAACAGTTCCGCCATCACTTCGATCATGTTGTGTTCGGGGAGACGGATGGGCGAAATGCGGAGACGACTTCCGGTACTCAGTACTTGGAGCATCCGTCCACGGAAGAACTGCCTCCCGGTGTGAAATCGTACACGGTTGTGGAAACGCCGGCCAACGACATCCCCGCCGGAATTCCGACGAACCTGGCGTACTCCGCCCTCCGTACTCCTTCCTCCAACTCTCTCTGATTTGTGGGACCAGGAAGTGCGCTCGGCCCGGCGCAAGCTGGAGCCGGAGGGCGCTTTGACCGGGGCGACGCGCGAATTGCAACTCGGCTTAGGCCAGTTCCTGCAAGTGTGCCACGAACATGGCGTCAAGGTTGGCCCGTGGCGGTTGCAGCACGTCGTCGGCGAGTTCGTGTTCGGCGAACACCCGACCTATGGCGCGGTGACAATCGCGCACTGGGTGTGCAAGGACGGCCAGCCGTGGAAAGTCGGCATCGGTCTGTTTCTCGGCCGCGGCTCCGCGAAACCGCGCGATCTGCAAACGAAGTTGTCGGCACTGGAGCTGGAGCCGAGCGTCATCGACCATCTGATCTTGCTCCGGCCGGAAGACGATTTCGCGCTGACCGGCAAGAGCAAGACCTTGTGGGTCGAGGCCGAGCGCCGCAGCCGGCACCCACGCCTGGAGCCGGTGTCGCTCGACGGTTTCGCCACGCTGTACGCCTTTCCACGTCTGCTGGCGGCGCTGACGGAGTCGCTGCCGGACGGCCAACCGCTGCCGAACCTCGCCGACGTGCTGCAAGACAAATGCGAGAAGCTGCTTGAACAGGTGTGCATGCCGGTGCAGGGGTGACGATGTAGAGACCATAGGACCAAGGGGGCCGATGGGACGAATAGAGCGCTATTCGTCCCATCGGCCCCCTTGTCCTATGAGCGTTGGTTTGCCAAAACCTTTCATCTTCTTGAAACAGGCCATAGCGGACGACCGATCCGACGTGATAGAATCCCTAGAGTTGGAGGATGCCGAGAGGTCGCACCACGGGTCTAACGGATCATGTCGATCACGTTCCATTGCCCTAATCCGGATTGCAAGCGGCGCATGACCGTCAAGGATGAGTTGGCGGGCAAGAAAGGCGCCTGCCCCGTCTGCAAGCAGCGGATTGTCGTCCCCACCGCCAGCACCGTCCCGCCGCCCCCGGCCCCTCCGGCGAAGGAATCGTCCGCGCCGGCCGCAACGGCACCGAAGCCGGCGAAGCCCCGCGCCGCCGCCACGGCTCCCGCGATCGACCTGGATGCGGAAGCGGAAGCGGCTGCCTTCTTCTCGGACGGACCAGTCGCGCCGAAGCCGCCGGCTGCGCCCGCTCCGGCTGCCAGGACGAATGCCGCCGCACCTCCCGCTCCAAAACCGGCCAAGCCGCGCGCGACCGTGCCACCACCGAAGAACGACACCGATGCGCCGGCAACACCCCCGGCCCCATCGCCGAACGGTCAAGACCCCACGCCGTCGGCAGACGCGGAAGCCGAGGCCGCCGCCTTCTTTGCCGACGAGCCGAAAAAGGCGGAAGATGCTCCGACCTCCCTCAAGTTCACCTGCGAGTTCTGCGACCATCCGATGGAACTCGGTCTGGATATGGCCGGCAAGCGCACGCCCTGTCCCGAATGCCGCCGTATCGTCAAGGTGCCCGACCTCGCCAAGCCGGTGAAGAAAGATTGGCTCAAGAATGCCCAGCCGGAGAAGGCGCCGGAGGGCGCGGCCGGCTCCGGGAAAGATGCGACGATGGTCAGCGAGGAAGTCGCTGGAAGCGGCCGGCGCTATCCCCGACGAACCGCTGACGCGCGGCCAGAAAGTGTTCCGCGGCGCGGGTGTCGTCGTCGTGCTCCTGCTGCTCACCTGGGGCGGCTGGGCCACTTATGGCTGGTGGAATGCACGCAAGGAGAAGGCGGCCGTCGAAAGTGTCGTCAATTTCGCCAAGTCGTCGGCCGTCAAGGCTGTGGGGCATGAGGGCGCCGCCGCTCTTCATCTTGCCCTGGGCGATTATTACCGCCAACGCCGCCGCTCAGACGCAGCTACGAAGGCCCGCGAACAGTTCCGGCTGGCGTTGGGTCATCTCGGCGAGGCCGATGTCGCTTCCACCGAGAAGGACGCGATCCTGATTGACCTCGCGCTCGCTCAAGTCGAAATGGCCGATCTCGTCGGGCAGGATCTCGAGAATGGGCAGAAGCTGAAGTGGAGCGACGTCCACAAGTCGTTAGTCGGATCGCTGGCTGCCATCCACGACGAGGAGGCACGGCTGGAGGCGCTGCGGGCGGTGACGCGGCGCTTGATCGCCCGCGGCCAGGGCCAACAGGCTCTGGACCTGGCCAACCAGGTCTTCACCACCGGCACGGACGTCCCCCGGACGGAAGCCGTCGCCGCGATCGGTCTGGAGTTGTTCAGCGCCGGCCAGAAAGCGCTGGCCGAATCCGCCGCCGAGAAGTCGCTCACGGCCGACAAGATTGTCGAGAAGCGTGAGGACGACCCTGACGGGCCGATGAAGGATCCGAATCCGAATAGAGCACCCGAGAAGCCGTTCATCACATCCTCGGTCAAGGCTCTGTCACTGGTGATCGGCCGCCCCACGGTGGGATATGTGGAAGATGATGATAACCCGCAGATCGGCGTGGCTCAGGGACTGCGCGCAAGGGCGAGTGGGAGGCGGCACGGAAAGCGATCAAAAATGTGCAAGGTGGAGCAATTTTCCGTGAGCTGATCGAACTGGCCGCGGTCGGCCCAGACGGCAAGGATTCACTGGAAGAGGCGATCAAGCTTTCTGGCGAGGGAAGGCAACCCGCCTGGCTGTTGCTGCGGCTGATCGACCTCGGCGTGAAAGCCGGTGTGGACGACGACCGACTCCAGGCCATCGCCGATCGGATCGCCGACGCCAGTCTGCGCGGCCGGGGACACTTGCTCGTCTTTCGTGCCAAGCTGCGCGGGCCAAGGGAGCCGGCGACGAGAAGGCGATCGAGCTGATTCTCCCGAACACGCTGTCCGTCCAGTTGGCGAAACAAGCGTTGGCGCGGCACAACACGCGGCTCGACAGCGGTTTCGCCAAGACGGTGCAAACGTGGAGCGATCCCGACAAGGCGTTTGGCACGATCGGCGCACTCCTGGGACAATATGGCGGCAATGAAGAGGAGAAGAAACGATGACGACGGCGACGCTTCCGCGGTTGATGACCACCGACGAGCTGCTGGCGCTGCCTGAGGACGGCGTCCGGCGCGAGTTGATTCGCGGCGAGTTGAGGGAGAATTCTGTGTCATACCGCAATCCGCAACACAGTCGAGCAACGGTCAAGGTAAGCTATTACCTGCAGGACTGGCGAGAACACTTCGCGGGACCGCGCGGCGACGTGCTCGCCGGTGATGCCGGTTTCCGCATTCGGCGCGACCCCGACACGACCGTTGGCATCGACGTGGCCTATATCTCCGCAGAGCTTGCCGCGAGGATTCCCGCCAACGCTCGACTGATCGACGGCGTACCTATTCTCGCCGTCGAGATCTTATCGCCGTCGAACCAGTGGGAGACGGTTACCGATAAAATCCGCGATTATCTGGAGTGCGGGGTCGCGTTGGTGTGGGTGCTCGACCCGGTGTTCCGGACCGTAACCGTGTACCGGCCTGGTGCCGATCCAGTCTTGTTCAGCGCCAGTCAAGAATTGACCGCCGAGCCGCACTTACCGGGCTTTCGGGTCGCGGTCGCTCAGTTGTTCGGTGGATAAGACGTCATTTCAATGCCAGCCCCGTGCGCAAGCGAGGTGGTGAAAGACGGCTCCCACGCCTGCGATCAAGGCTTGTCAAGACCATTTCCGACGTGCTGAAAATGCCCTTGACAAAAATGGGCTTGCGTTTTTTCGATAATAAAGATAAAAGATTTTCCGATGCTGAAAATGTGTGAGTAAGGAAGCTCACGGAGCCACCCCCCGCTTGCCGCGAATGGACGCCCATGACACTCCCGCCTTACCCACCAATTCGCACGATCCAGACCACGCACCGAGGCCTGTACTTGCTGCGTCTCGTACTTCCAGCAGCGGCCCGTCTCGGGTTGCCGAAGACACGAAGCACAGCTCACACCCGGAAGGACACCCCTTGTTATGCTTGTTCTCACCCGCCGCACCGATGAGAAAATCGTTCTGCCTACTCTGGGCACCACCATTCAGGTTGTTGCCGCCAGGCCGGGAATCGCCCGTATCGGCGTCGAGGCCCCCGACACCGTTCCCGTCTTCCGCGAAGAAGTGCTGGACCGCCTCGATCCGCTGGAACGCGCCCGCCTGGTCGCGCCAACCCCGCCTGTGTCGGAACGGTTGCGCGAACAGGTCCGTCTCTTCGAGCGACGTCCTCAACGCCGCGACTCTGGAGCTGATCGCGCTTCGTCGCCAGCTGGCACAGAGTCCGAAGGAGGAGCTGGCCGCCGCTCTCGATCGTCTGATCCGGGATCTGCGCGGTGCAGAAAGCTGCCGGCACGGAATCTGTTTCCCCCGCCATCACGTCGCTGCCAGTGCGACACCCCGAGTTCGTCGTCTACTGACCGTCCTCCCGCCGGCTAATTCCCTCCTGGCGTTGCGCTGCCGCTTCCGAATGCTCCGCGGTGCGCTCGGCCACGCTGTAGCTGTCCTCATCGCGGCTCTGGTAGGCCGTGATGAGTTCGGCCAGAAAACCGATCGACATCATTTGTGCCCCCAGCAGCAGCGCCGCCAGCGCATAGATCGGCACGGCGCGTTCGTGCAAGGGCAGGAACGTACCGGGGTAGTACCAGTTGATGACCCAGGTGATCGCGAGATAGAGCATCCCGAAGTTACCGAGCACGAAGCTGATGAGGCCAAGGCTGCCGAGCATGTGCTGCGGCCGTTGCCCGAACCCGGTCAGGAATTTGACCGTCAGCAGGTCGAGGAAGCCCTTGACGAAGCGGCGCACGCCGTACTTGGATTGGCCGAATCGCCGTGCCCGATGATTGATCTCGATCTCACCAACGCGGTAGCCGCGCGCCGCTGCCAGCACCGGAATGAAGCGGTGCAGCTCGCCATACAGCTTCACCTCACGGAACACCTCCGCCCGATAGCACTTCATGCCGCAGTTGTGATCGTGCAGGCGAACGCCGGTCAGCCAGCTCACCAGTCCGTTGAAGATCCGGCTTGGCCCAACCTTGTGCCACGGGTCGTGGCGCACGCGCTTCCAGCCGCTGACCACGTCGAGGCGCTGCCCCTCACCCCTACCCCGCTCCCCCGAGGGGCGAGGGGAACGAATTGTTTCCCCTCGCTCCTCGGGGGAGAGGGGTAGGGGTGAGGGGACTACTGGCCCCACTGTGCCATCGGTGCCGGTCATCGTGCCGTGCTCCAACGCCGCCAGGAAACGCGGTATCTCGTTGGGATCGTCCTGCAGGTCGGCATCGAGGGTGAGGAGGATGTCGCCATGCGCCGCGCGGAAGCCGGCCGATAGCGCCGCCGCTTTGCCGAAATTGCGCCGGAAGCGGATGCCGTGGACGTTGACATTCCGCCGCGCCAGGTCGGCGATGACGGTCCAGGAACCGTCGCTGCTGCCGTCATCGACGAACAGCAGTTCCACGTCGAGCTTGGCCGACGCCGCCACGCTTGTGATCTCGCCGAAAAGCGTTTGCAGGCTGTCTTGCTCGTTGTAGACGGGAATGACGATGGAAATCATGGTAGTCAGGAGTTAGGGGTTTAGGAGTTAGGGGTCAGGAGTCACGGGTCGTGCCATGAGGCTGAGGACAAAAGCAGAGTACTCGGTACTCAGTACTCGGTACTCGGTACTCGGTATTCGGCACTCGGCTGACTTCTGACTCCTGACCCCTCGACCCCTGATTCCTGAGCCCTGACTCCTGTCGATGGAAACCAATACACAACGCCCGCACCGAGCAGTTCGGCAACCGTCCAGAGCACGCGCAGCAGGATGGCGGCGAGGACGGCCCGACGCTCTCCATAATGCGGCGTGAGAGCGACGTAAAGCAGCGCTTCCCGCGTGCCCACGCCGCCTGGCGTCGAACCGACGAAGCCGAGCACCCACGCCACCGCCACTGCCGCCGTGCAGCGCATCCAGTCGGCAAGCTGGCCCGGCCCGGCGCCGACTCCGAGCGTTTGCAGGACGAAGACGAGACTGCCGCCGAGCAGGCACCAACCGCAGGCCGTGAGCGCGACGCCGGCGAATAACGTGGAGAGACCTAGTTGCGGCAGCGTCAGATGATCGGTGTTGAAGCGTGCCGCGAGCCGCGCAACGATGCGATTGAAGATCCACGGCACGATCGGCATACCGGCGAGAATTAGCAGTCCCAGCGCGATCCAGACTTGCAGCGGATCATGCTCGGGTTGTGTTAGTAGCACGATGGCGGCGAGCAGCGCCTCCGCGGCCATCGTCGTCAAGGTTTCGTAAGCGCCGGTCAGCGCCGCCACGCCCACCCGGACGCCGCCGCGGTTCGCTAGCATTGTCCGCAGCAGCAACGCCCAGCCTTTGCCGAGGGGCGCATACTTACCCAGATGGCTGATGTAGTAAGCGCGGATGCCGACAAGGATCGGCAGCGGTTCGCGCACACGCCGCAGCAGGAACAGCCAGAACCCGGCGGAGAAGCCGAGGCCGATGAGGTACAGCGCCTCCGGATGCCGCGAGATCGGCCGGGCGTGCCGATCGAATGGCTTCCCAAAGGATCTGGGTTGGCGTGCGCGACGGATCGACTTCCTGCAGTTTCTCGCTGCGGAGGATCTTCACGAAGAACCAGCCGACGCCGACGACGATGGCGACGGTCAACGCAGCCTTCAGCCACGGCAGCCAGGAACGGAAGCGTTCACGCATAACGGCGATTGTACAGTTGTGGCGCACGGCCGTCTCAGGTGAAACGAGGGGATAGGTCGCGTTCCGCACTTGACTACGATGTGGGATCGAGGACAATGCGAGGAGCTTATCGAAGGAGGAATCAACATGCCGAATCATATCGAATCAAGCGACCTCATGCGAATCGAAGCCGCCCACGCCAAGACCCCTGACACACTGGCCCAGTTTGGGACACGGCTCGCAATCCTCGAGGAGCGAGTCGCCGACTTGAGGCGGGATCGAGAAATGAGGGAATGGAAGCGCTGGACGTTGGCCATGACGGTGATGATTGGAATGTTCGTCACGTGCGTGGTGCAGCTGGCCGTCACGCTCCTTCGAGATTGAGGCCCACCATACTTTCTTCTCACACTTGCAATACCCCCGTGCGAAACGGCCGGCCGTCGTCATACGCGCGTCGCCACCGCCAGGGCCGTCAACAGCGCCGAGCGTGACTCCACCGGGTCGAGGATCGCATCCACCCACAACCGTGCCGCCGCGTAACGCACGTCGGTCTGCTCCTGATAGCCGGCCTCCACCTTGCGACGCAACTCCTCCAGTTCGTCGGCGTCTGGGGTGTGGCCGCCGCGTTTCAGAGCGTTGATGGTGATCTCCAGCAACGTGCTCGCCGCCTGCTCGCCGCCCATCACGGCGTAGCGAGCCGTCGGCCAGGCAAAGATGAAACGCGGATCGAACGCCTTGCCGCACATCGCATAGTTGCCGGCGCCGAACGAGCCGCCGAGGATCAGGGTCAGCTTCGGCACCACGCTATTCGAGATGACGTTCACCAGTTTTGCTCCCGCCCGGATGATGCCCGCCTGTTCCGAGTCGCGGCCGACCATGAAGCCGTTCACATCCTGCAAGAAGAGGAGCGGCACGCGCGTCTGATTGCAGTCCATGATGAACCGCGCCGCCTTGTCCGCACTATCGACGTAGAGAACGCCGCCGAACTGGATCGGCCCAGTTGCCGGCTTGCAGCGTTTGTGCTGATTGGCCACGACGCCGATCGGCACACCGCCAAGCCGGCCGTAGCCGCATACCACCGTCTGACCGTACTCCGCCTTGTACTCATCAAACGGTCCGGCGTCGAGCAGGCACGGCAAGAGATCGCGGATGTCGTATTCCTGATGCGGCTGCGTCGCATAGAGGTCGAGCAGGTCCACCGTCGGCCGGCCCGATGAAAGGGTGGGATCGACCTTGACCGAGTCAGCGGGGAGCAGCGCGACGAGGCGGCGTAGGCGATCGAGACAGGTGGGTTCGTCGGGTTCGCGGAAGTCGATGGTGCCGGAGACGGCGGCGTGCATGGCGGCGCCGCCGAGTTCCTCGTGGCTGACCGTCTGACCGATGGCCGCCTTCACCAGCGCCGGCCCCGCGAGGTACAGGCCGCTGCCCTCGGTCATCAGCAGCTTGTCGCAGAGGACGGGCAGATAGCCGCCGCCTGCCACGCAGTTGCCGAGGATGGCCGCGAATTGCGGCACCCCGACCGCCGAGATGACCGCGTTGTTGCGGAAAATACGGCCGAAGTCGTCTTCGTCGGGAAACACCTCATCTTGCAGCGGCAGGAAGACGCCCGCACTATCGACGAGGTAGACGAGCGGCAGCCGATTGTCGAGGGCGATGCGCTGGGCGCGAAGGACCTTCTTGCAGGTCATCGGAAAGAAGGCGCCGGCCTTGACCGTGGCGTCGTTGGCAATGACCATGACGCCCCGCCCCGACACGGTACCAATACCGGTGACGACGCCCGCCGCCGGTGCGCCGCCCCATTCCTGATACATGCCGTGCGCCGCCCAGAGGCCCAACTCGAAAAACGTCGTCTGTGGATCGACGAGCCGGCTGATGCGTTCGCGGGCAGTGAGGCGGTTCTTTTCATGCTGGCGTTCCGCGGCCTTGACGCCGCCGCCGAGCCGGATGGTCTGCTCTTCCTTGCGAATGGCCTCGACCCGTTCGCGCAGTGCGGTCGTCATGGAAGCATCTCGGTGGTCGATTCGCTGAAGATACCGATGGTCGCATGGTCATGGTATCAACCCAGCGAACCGGCTGCGTCAGCGGCCGGGTTTCGGCCGAAACCCGGCCGCTGACGCAGCCGGCCGGTCCGGTGCGCCGTGAAAGTCGTGAGTCCACAGTGGGTGCGCATCCCACCGGGCAACTGTCGTTCTAGCCCGTAGCAACCGATGCGTCCGGGGAGGCAACGAGCTGGACGGAGCCTTTGGTGGAAAGGATCGGTGAGCGATCCCGCGAGCACGCAGGCCGTAACGCAAGTGAACGCCGAGCAAGCCTCGAAAAGCGTAATGCGCGAGCCGACCCAATCGAGCCGTGGAGAAGGGCACTGACGTCGTTGTAGACGAACGAACCTAACGACGGAGTCGCCGGGGTCATGGCGACAGGATAGGTGCAGAACGGGGACTTCACGAAACACGGGAAGCCCCGCCCGCGGTGGTCGAAACCATCAACCGGCGTCCTGCGAGGGACAGGTCGGAGTGGTGGAGAGGCTCGTGGTACCGTCGAAGCCGGGTAATGCCGGTGAAGAGAAGGGGCCTCAGTTCAAGGTCAACGTGGAAGCGGTGGACAGCCGGGAGATTGGCGATGAGCCTGACACCTCCGGAACACAACCGGGTTGGAAATCTGCAAGAAGAGTTGCGTACCACAGGGAAGAGCGCGGCAACGTACACGGTTTCTTGTGTGCAAACGCATGAATCCTTGTCCGAGAGCCGGATGCGGGAGGTCCGCCCGTCCGGTTCGATGAGCGGGGAGTGGAACGGGAGCAAGGTGGGACACTCGGGGACGGCAACCCAACGGGCCGGCTACACGCAAGGCCACACCTAAACCACCGCGCCACTCCTCGCTCTACCCAAGCAGACCGGCGTCCAGCCGCACGGCGGTGCCGGAATCCACTAGCTGAATTTCAATGCGCTCCAGGGGTGACAACCGGATTGCATGGCCGCGGACGCGAATACACCGGCACCAAGCCGCATGGCGGAGCCGGGATCCGATAGCCGAACCTCTCGGCCCGCTCGACGCGGTCGATGTATTCGAGATAGTTCGAATTTCGAGGAACACCGACCGAAAGTGATCGAAAATGCGGGGCCGGCGTAATAGCCGTAGCTGTGCGCGAAAGGCTCCGGCTGCACGGCGCTCCGAGACCGATGGCGCGATCGTATTCGGGCGAGACGATCGCGACGCCGACTTGCGCCCGACTCTCCCCCACCGACGCGAACCACCAGACCAGCATTGCCGCCACAACCGTCTTCCACCGATCCTTGTGCATTGTTGTCGCTCCCTGTCCAGTACGTCCTTGCGGACTTGACTGCCGATCGTCCGAGACGATCGATCCTGTGCTCAAACATGCCCGATGCAAGGGAGACCGGCGCGCTCCGCGCCGGTTTAGCGCCCGAAAAAGCGCTGGCTCGCAGTCATCGCCGGTTGTCTCCTTGTTTCCCGCGCCAACGGCCGGGTCGGTGCCGGGGGCTTTTTTCCGCGCCTCGCGCCTACAATTAGGAAGCATCCCGGGCGGCCCCACCGTCAGCACGGTTCGGAAGCGTCCGCCATCGCGCGGGGAGGGATCGTCGTTTCCCCAGCCGTCTGGCTGGGGAGGCGGACTGGAACGGTTGCAACGAAGGAAAGAAGGATCAACATGACCGACGAACCGAGGACGGATACAAGCACTCCCGACAGCTCCGGAGCTGCTGTCGAGGGCATGCCGGGTACCGCTACCATCGACGCGGGTGCCGGCATCCCTACACCCGGACAAATGCAGCAGGCCGTCAGACTCAAACAGACCGTTGAGATGCGCGACATCGGTCCGTGCAAGAAGCACATCAAGGTCACCGTGGAGCGCAAAGACATCGATGCCCGCCTGGGCGAACAGTTCAGCAAACTCGTCGCCGACTCCAACGTCTCCGGCTTTCGGCCCGGCAAGGCGCCGCGTCGTATCGTCGAGCGCCGCTTCAGCAAGGAAGTCTTTGAGCAGGTCAAGAGCGAGGTCCTGCTGGCTAGCCTGGAACAGCTGGCCGAGGAAAATGACGTCGCCCCCCTGGCTGCCCCGAACATCGACCCCACCCAGATCCAACTCCCGAAGGAAGGCCCACTCATCTACGAGTTCGACGTCGAGGTCCGTCCCGAATTCGACCTGCCGAACTACAAGGGCCTGAAGATCCGGAAGCCGGTGCATACCTTCACCCAGGACGAGATCGAGACCGAAGAGCGCCGTCTGCTGATTCCCTACGGACAGGTGGTGCCGAAGCCGGAAGGCAACGCCCAGATCGGCAACATTCTCGTCGCCGAGGTAACGACCCGTCTCGGCGATCGCGTCATCAACACGATCAAGGAAGCGACTTTCCGCATCGACAAGCAGCTCTCCTTCAAAGACGGGATGGCCGAGAAGTTTGCCGAACAGATCGCGGGGGGGAGCACGGCGATACCAAGCTGGTGGATATCAGCCTGTCCAGTTCCGTTGCGGCCCCCGAGCTTCGAGGCAAGACGGTTCAGGCCACCTTCGAGGTGAAAGACGTCAAGAAGCAACTGATGCCGGAGCTGACTCACGAGTTCCTGCACACCCTCGGCGTCCAATCGGCCGAGCAATTGCGCGAACTGGTCGGAGTGATCCTGCAACGGCGGCTGGAGTACCAGCAGCGCCAGTCGGCCCGCGAACAGGTCATCATGCACATCGCGGCGAATGCTAAGTGGGACCTGCCCGAGGAGCTGCTGATTCGTCAGGCGCGCAAGGCGATGTCGCGCCGCGTCATGGAAATGCAGGCCGATGGCATCTCCGAGCAGGAGATCGCTGCCCGCCGCCGCGTGCTGGAGCAAAACATTCTGCGCAGCACCGAGTTGTCGCTGAAGGAGCATTTCGTCCTCCAGAAGATCGCCGAGGTGGAAAAGATCGACGTCAGCGACGACGACATGGAAGACGAGATCGACCGGCTGGCCGCGCAGAACAACGAGAACCCGCGCCGCCTCCGCGCCCGGTTGGAGCGCGAGGACATGCTGGAGGCCCTGGCTGCCGAGATGATCGAACGCAAGACGCTCGATCTGATTCTGAACAGCGCCGAATACGAAGAGATCCCGCTGGGGAATGAAGACCAGCCGCCGGCCGTCACTACTTCCGAAGAGCAGGCGGTGCCCGGCGAGATGCGCCAGCCGGAGGCAGAGAGCAGCGGCGGCGAGGAGAAGCCGAGTTGAGGCATTGCTCCCCTCTCCCCTGTACGCAGGGGAGAGGGGAGAACATTGCTCCCCTCTCCCCTGTACGTAGGGGAGAGGGGTTGGGGGTGAGGGGTTGAGCACCGTAACGGCTTCAACCCCCTCACCCCCGACCCCTCTCCCCCTGAGTACAGGGGGAGAGGGGAGAACATTGCTCCCCTCTCCCCTGTACTCAGGGGAGAGGGGTTGGGGGTGAGGGGTTGAGCACCGTAACGGTTTCAACCCCCCTCACCCCCGACCCCTCTCCCCCTGAGTACAGGGGGAGAGGGGAGAACATTGCTCCCCTGAGTACAGAGGAGATGGGAGAACATTGCGGACAGCCGGAATTGAGAACCCAGGAGAGAACCATGATTGAACGGAATAACGCCCCGACGATCCAACCGATGGCCCAGCGCTATCGGGAGTACACCCGCCAGCGACAATACGGCACCGGCGACATTTTGCTGGATAACCGGATCATCTTCTTCGGTACGTCCGGATCAAGCATCTACGAACCGGTCATCACCGACATGACCGCGAACCTGGTCATTCAGCAACTTCTGTATCTCCAGTACGAGAACAAGACGCAGGACATCCACTTCTACATCAATTCGCCGGGCGGCTCGGTGACGGCGACGCTGGCCATCTACGATTGCATGCAGTTTCTGGAATGCCCCATCAATACCTACTGCATGGGTATGGCGGCCAGCGGTGCGGCGGTCCTCTTGGCGTCCGGCAGCCCCGGCAAGCGCTTCTGCCTGCCCAACTCCAAGGTCATGGTCCACCAGCCCTGGAGCGGCGGCATCGGCGGTCAGGCGTCCGACGTCGAGATCGAGATGAAGGAGATTCTCAAGATGAAGAAGATCCTCAACGAGATCCTGGCCAAGCATACCAACAAGCCGCTGGACCAGATCGAGGCCGAGACCGAGCGCAACAAGTATTTCACCGCCCAGGAGGCCAAGGAGTTCGGCCTCGTGGACGAAGTGCTGGTCCGGCTGAAGGAAACGAAATAACCCGAATTGGTGAGTGGTGAATGGTGAGTGGTGAGTAGCTACGGATGCCGTTCGCCACACGTATGTCGGCGCCGACCTTGCGGTCTGGATGATTCTTAACCACTCACCACTCACCACTCACCACTCACCACTCACTACTTCGTTCATCATCCCCCTCTCTCCTGCCGATGTATAGCGCGGGAGACGGGCTGGACTGGAGAAATTGCCATGTCCCCGATTCCGATTGTCGTCGAGCGCAGCGGTCGTGAGGAACGCGCCTACGACATTTACAGCCGGCTGCTCAAGGACCGGATCATCCTTCTCCGCGGTGAGATTGATGACGTCAGTGCCAGCGTCATTGTCGCCCAACTGCTGTTCCTGCAGTTCGACGATCCGAAGTCGGACATCCACCTATACATCAATTCGCCCGGCGGATCGGTGACAGATGGAATGATGATCTACGACACGATGAAATACGTCACCTGCGACGTCTCGACGTATTGCATGGGCATGTGCGCGAGCATGGCGGCGACCCTCCTGGCGGCCGGCACCAAGGGAAAACGCAACGTGCTGCCGAACGCGGAGGTCATGATCCACCAGGTGCTGGGTGGTGCCCGCGGCCCGGCAACCGACATCGAGATTCGCACCCGGCATCTGCTGAAGACGAAGAAGAAAATGAACGAGATCCTGGCCAAGCTGACTGGTCAGCCGCTCGAACGGATCGAGCGCGATACGGATCGCGACAATTACATGGATGCGCAGGAGGCCAAAGACTACGGACTGGTCGATAACGTGCTGGAGCGCCTGCCCGCGAACCTGGTGCCGCCGCGTCCAGCGAGTTCGTGACGAAGTTAGTTTGCCGCTCGCGGCTTAGCAAGTTCATCCTGCTAGTACTACAGCGCTACGCAGCATGAAAGCTGCTGTATTCCCCCCTCTCCCCGGTACTCCGGGGAGAGGGGTCGGGGGTGAGGGGAAGAGGAGCGAGACGCTGTTCTGCCGCTCATCCCCTCACCCCCGACCCCTCTCCCCGGAGTACCGGGGAGAGGGGAGTAGCGCTGTAGGACTAAGCCGCAAGCGGATCGCCAAGGATGCACATCATGCGCTGCCCGCTGGCAATTCTGATCGCCGTGAGCACCTGCGCCGCGGGATCGGGTTGCCAGAGCAACAGCCACCGCGTTGAGGCCGAATTGCGGAAGCGCGAGAATGAGGTGCGCGAGCTCGCGCGAGGAACTGAGCCGTTGCGAGGCGTACAATTCCGCACTCCAGATGGATTTGCACGGCACGCAGGGTGAATTCATCGGTCCGGGTACGCCGCACGGATCGGGCCCGGCTTTTCCCATCCGTTCCTTGACACTCGGGAGACAGACCGGCGGCCGCGAACTGGACGGCTCACCGGGCGATGGTGCGCTCCAGGTGGTGCTGGAACCGCGCGACGCCGAGGGGCAGTCGATCAAGGTCCCTAACGCCGCCGCCGTCATTCAAGTCGTCGAGATCACGCCGGACGGCCTGAAACATCCCCTGTCGATCTGGGAAATTCCCCCCGAACAGCTCCGCAACCACTGGCGGGCCGGCCTGTTGACGACCGGTTACGTCCTGGTGCTGCCGTGGAAGGAACCGCCGACAACGGAGAAGGTGCGGGTCGTCGCTCTGCTTCGCATGGCGGATGGTCGGGCGTTCGAGGCGGATAAAGACGTGACGATCCGCGTTCCCGGGAAACGGCGACATGCCTCCACCCGATCCACCCGCCGCCGACGGTCCGCTGCTGCCGACTCCGCGCCTCATCGACCAGACCAAGCCGGCAGCGGGGCGCGAAAGTAAACCGGCGTCGCCGCTGGCAGCGCGGAAAGCGTGGTGGGACGTCTCGATGAAACCGCCGACCGATCCGCCCGCCACGATCGGGAAGCCAGTGCCGATGCCGTAGGTATTACGTTTCGCGCATCGTAAACGAATCAAACAAACAGCCGAATCGCCAGCAGGGTCGCCCCGGCGATCATAGTCAGTCCGAACAGCGTCACACCGATCATCGTGAGCCATACCCCCACTTCGGCCGGTTCGACATGTGTGTGCGCCAGCACTTTAGCTAGCTCCGCCTCCACTTCGCGCCGCAGGGCCGAATCCGACGGTTCCCAGCGCAGGGTGACATGACGGAGGCACGTGAACGGCTCCAGCTCCAGGACGGCGGTCTGTTGCAACAGCGTATGTGCTGAGGCGACCGGTTTCGGGGGACTGCTCGGTTTGAACCCCTTCTCCGTTCTTCACCGGCTGTCCCGCCGGCTCGATGCCGAAGACGAACAGGTTGCCGGAGCGCACCGGGTCGAGGCCCATCCGTTCGCACACCTGCACGAGGCAGCGCTGCATCAGCCTCTGATCGGCGTTGTAGACGGCCGTCAGGTGGCGTTGGGATCGAAACACAAGAGCGGCGCCGGCCACGACGACCAAAAAGTAGAGGAGCGAGAGCAAGATCCATCCGGAGAATTGCCAGAAGTTATTCGCTCCCAAACCGGGACCTTGTCCCAGCAGCCAGAACAGGCCCAGCGCTCGTTGAGGCTGCTGAGAATACCCGGACCGGCGAACAGGAGGAACCCCGACGCCGCGAATAGCACGCCGATGAAGTCGGTCACTCCGGAGACCATCACGGGATGGCGCCGGCGGTTGATCGAACCCAGCACGAAGAGGTAGATCGAGAACGGCAGGAGAAACGCCAGAAGGATCAACGACGGGGCCCTTTGGTTCTCCCTCGTGTCCCATGGAGGGAGAAGGGAGTTGCACTCTGGTACTAGCAGGCCATTGTATTCCGACGAACCGAGCGCGGTCAACCTTCGACCGCACGGGGAATCGGAAAATGAGAGGTGGTGTCCATCCCGCTCGACGACGATCGCGTCCTTCGGCTCCACCAATTCTCGTCGGATTCTTCTGGATCGCGCGCCGCGCTTCGGTTAGTCTTGAACCACACGTCGGAGGCCGCACGATCCTCCGACCCGTGTCCGACTGCAACACTTCACGAACGCCGGCGGCCTGTTCCGCCAGGCGATCGCTCATCCGGACCACGGCAGAGTCCTGCCGGAGAGGCGATTTCTGTTAGAACCTTCGCAGCGACCGTCCGCACCAAAGGAGGTAGTTGCCATGTCCAGAACCGTTCGAGAACAACCTGACGACCGGCAGATCGAGTTAGGGACGGCGTCGAACTGGCCTCTCATCCTGGCCCTGGCGTCCGTCGGGGTGGTGATACTGACCACCGCGATCGTTCCGGCCCTCTTCGCCGCGGCGCGTGCCATGCCCGAGAAGGAACTGGCTCTGAAGGAGCAGCCCCGCACGCTCCCAAAGCCGAGGACGGTTCGTCTGCCGATGCCGGCCGACCCGCAAACCGAATCGTGCGAACCGCTGGCTCCGCCGGTGGTCGCAAAACCAACCGTTCCCCGGATACCAGAGCCGCTGCCGGCCGTCGTTGCAGCGCCGTCTGAACCGGCAACCGTTGTGGTGAACAGTGTGGCCGCGGTGCCTGCCCCGGTCCAGCCAGTGGTTGAGGCCGCGGCGCCATCGCCGCCGTCATTCAAGCGGCGACACGGTTACGACGAGGGACTGCTGCGCGAGAAGCTCATACAGGAGGCGCGGGAACTCGACCTGGAAACCGAGAAGGGAGCATCGGCAAAGCTGCTGGAAAGTTTCAAAAAAGCAGCCGTGAAAGTCGAGAAAGGTAGCGGCGATCAGGCCGTTCCGCAACCGCCGATCTACGATCTGGTCGCCCAGCGCGCCGATCTGAAGGGGCTGCCGATGCGCAATCTGTCAGACTGTCAACTGGACAAGAGAGCGGCGGCTATCGTGGCGCTCCTCTCTCGGGAAGTGCGGAGAGTTGCGGTTCCTCGTGGCAGCCGCAGCCAAAGTTCCGGATCGAGATTTTCAGAGGAGTCGGCGCGAACCAGCACGTTGCTGAGCTTCCTCGAGGGGTCCATACACCGCGAACTCAATGTTAAGGACGAGGTCGGCAATCGGACGTTGGTGCAGATGCTCCAGGTGGAGCATTATTCGGTACGCTTACAACTGGTCGCCATGCTGGCGGAAAACAAAGGAAAAAGCGCGAGCATAATGCTGGCGCAGCGGGCGGTGTTCGATCTATCTTCCGAAGTCCGAGAGGCCGCCGTCAAGGCACTCAAGAACAGACTGCGTGACGAATATCGAAGCGTTCTGCTGGAGGCCCTTCGCTATCCCTGGTCAGTCGCGGCCGACCATGCGGCGGAAGCCCTTGTCGCGCTGAAGGACGATGGGGCGGTCTTCGGCCTGGCCTGCCTGCTGGACGAACCTGATCCCCTGGCACCGACCCAAGACAAGGAGAAGAACTGGACCGTTAAGGAACTTGTCCGGGTAAATCACCTGGGCAACTGTCTCCTCTGCCACGCTCCGTCCTCTTCCAGGGACGATCCGATTCGTGCGCCGGTGCCGGAGAGGGGGAAAGAGCTCCCAGTGGTGTATTACGACCGAAGTAATGGCCCCGCGATCCGGGCCGATGTGACGTATCTCAAACAGGACTTCTCGGCGGTCCAGTTTGTGCCCAAACACGGCGAGTGGCCGAGTCAGCAGCGCTTCGACTTCATGGTCCGCCAGCGCACCTTGAGCAATGACGAAGTTGCAAAGATGACGGCATCCGGCGCGGGATCGTCCCGGCCAGAATTACCAGCAACGCGAGGCAGTGCTATGGGCGGTGCGGAATTGACAGGGCTGGACGCAGGCAACCGGAGCGAGGACTGGTATCAGACCCTGATCGAAGAGTGGAAGCTGCTTGCCCCGTGAGCGGCGAGGTCAACAGGACGAAGCTATTCGCCGAATCGCGCCGCGGCGAAATGCGTGTCCGATGGTTTCATGGAGAGTCCACTCGTGGAGCGAGTGGACTCTTGTTATATGTACTCCTCCCTACGACACCAATCTCCCCACGAGCCTTGAACGGGATTCTCGCGCCGATTTTTCGTTTCGTGTCCGGACTGCCGATCGAAAACGCATATTAACATAACCGACAACCTGAGGGATCGGCTCCCGGTTGAACCGCGATCCCCAGCCCGATTCGATTGTGCCACGATCACGTTTATAAGGTAGGATGTACGTTAGGCATTGCACTCGCCCAATGCCCATCGTGCCTGTGAGGACAACGCGCTTGGCAATGCCAATCTCTTACTGGCGTCACTTGCTCCGTAAGTTGAGGGGGCCGCACGCCGCGCCCGTTCGTTCCCGCACGGACAATTATGCCCATCCCCATCTCGAATGGCTGGAGCTTCGTCTGGCGCCGGCGGCTCACGATACGCTTTCGACTGCCCTCGGCGTGACGTTCAACATCAGCAACCAGGCTCAGGCCGTCGGTGTCTTCGCCTCTCCAGACCAGGTGGACCTCTATGCCGTGCAACTTCAGGCCGGCTCCGAGCTTGTTGCCGACGTCCGCGCCAGAGCGCGGGTAATCCGAACAGCTGTCTGCGCATTTTCGACAGCACCGGCCAACAGCTGGCGTTCCAGGAGAACACGGGCGGCCTCGACACCAGCCTGACCTTCGACGCGATCTCTACTGGACAATACTACATCGGCGTGTCCAGCAACGGCGATTTCAATTACGACCCAAACATCTCCGACACCGGCTACGGCGGTTTGACGACGGGAGCCTATACGCTGTCGCTGAACCTCGGCTCCGTCCTGGTCCAAGAGAAGATTCTCAACGGGTCGCCGGCGAACCTCAAGATCGGCTCGGCCCAGCCGGTTACGGGAAACACGGTCCTTCAGGGAAGCGTCCTCGTCGGTTCGACGGAATATTACAGCTTTACCGCCGCGACGACCGGCAGTCTGACCGCGACTGTTACTCCGGCAGATGGGACGGCCTCCTGCCGCAGTTGAGTCTTTACGGTGCCAACGACCAGCTCCTTATCCAATCAGATGCCGCCAATGCGGCCAGTGACTCCGCACAGCTGGACCAGAGTGTGCAGCCTGGAACGTACTACCTGGGCGTCTCGTCCGCTGTGGACTTCGGCAACCCGTCGGTCAACCAGGGCTACGTGCTGGCCACGACTTTCGCACAAGCTGTACCACCGTTCCAGTCCCTCCCGGTGGGAAATCTCCCCGATGCAGTCGCGGTTGGGGACTTCAACCACGACGGCAACCTCGATATTGTCACTGCCAACTCGGGGAGCAATACTGTATCCGTGTCGCTGGGCAACGGCGACGGCACCTTCCAAAACGCTGTCAGTTACCGCGTAGGCAACGACCCCGCTTCCGTGGCGGTAGGGGACTTCAACCACGACGGCAACCTCGACATCGTCACCGCCAACGCCACCCCCATCGCCCACTTCAACCCGATTACCAACACCACAACTTATACTTATGGTCCCGGCACGATCTCGGTGCTGCTGGGCAACGGCGACGGCACCTTCCAGCCCGCGGTTTCGTACACCGTTGGAACTGACCCCGTTTCCGTGGCGGTTGGGGACTTCAACCACGACGGCAACCTCGACATCGTCACCGCCGACGCCACTCCCATCGCCAACTTCAACCCGATTACCAACACCACAACTTATACTTATGGTCCCGGTACGGTTTCGGTGTTGCTCGGCCACGGCGACGGCACGTTCCAACCCGCCATCTCTTACACCGTTGGAGCCGACCCCGTTTCCGTGGCGGTCGGGGAGTTCACCCACGACGGCGATCTTGACATCGTTACCGCCAACCAGGCGGATAATACGGTTTCGGTTCTGCTGGGCAACGGCAGCGGCACCTTCCAACCCGCGGTCGCCTACGCCGTGGGAGGCCAACCTTCTGCCGTGGCGGTCGGGGATTTCAACGCCGACGGCAACCTCGATATTGTCACCACCGACATGATTACCGCGGACAATACGGTCGCGGTGCTGCTGGGCAACGGCGACGGCACGTTCCGGCCCGCCGTCCAGTATCCTCTGTCGGGCGGACCCACCGCCATTGCGGTGGGGAATATCAATGGCTCCCTCGACATCGTCACCACCAGTACCCGCGACCAAACGGTATCGGTGTTCCTCGGTCGCGGCGACGGCACGTTCCTGCCGGCCGCTGTTTACACGGTCGGGGCCGGTCCGGTCGGCGTTGCTCTTGGGGACTTCAACCACGACGGCAACCTCGACCTGGTCACCGCCAATGAAGCGGACAACACGGATAGCGTGCTCCTGGGTCGCGGCGACGGCACGTTCCTGTCGCCGCCCGTCTACAACGTGGGGACTGGACCCTATACCGTGGCCGTTGGTGATTTCAACGGCGATGGCAACCTCGACGTCGCCACGGTCATCAATGCGGAGACGAACGCGGTGTCGGTGCTGCTCGGCAACGGCGACGGCACCTTTCAGGCGCCCACGACCTATGACGTCGGGGATAGCCCCATCGGGGTGGCCGTGGGACAATTCACCAGCGACGGCAACCTCGACCTCGTCGTCACCGACTCCGGTCACGATAACGCTTACACCGAGCTCTACAACCCCGGCATGGTGTCCGTGCTGCTCGGCCGGGGCGACGGCACCTTCCTACCCGCCGTGAATTATCCCGTGGGGTTAGGCCCCTTCGGCGTGGCGGTGGGGGATTTCAACGGCTACGAAGACATCGTCACCGCCAACAATGCGGACAATACGGTGTCGGTGTTGCTGGGCAACGGCGACGGCACTTTCCAGCCCGCCGTCACCTATGACGTGGGCAGCAGGCCCATCGGCGTGGCCGTGGGCGATTTCAATGGCCAGCTCGGCATCGTCACCGCCAACTCCGGCCTGGATTTTGGCGGCATACCGACGGGCCATCCGATTGTCGGCATCAGTTCGGTGTCAGTGCTGCTAGGCAATGGCAATGGCACCTTCCAGGCTGCCGAAACCTATCCCGTGGGGTTCATCCCATCTCCCGCAGGACCTGTTCCCTATGGCATCCCCTATGGCGTAGCGGTGGGAGATTTCAACGGACACATCGGGATCGTCACCGCCAACAATAACGGCAACTCGGTCTCTGTCTTGCTCGGCGACGGGAAGGGCCATTTCGCGCCGGCCGTGGACTACCCGGTGGGGAGCAATCCCGTCGGCGTGGCCGTGGGGGACTTCAATGGCCAGTACGGCATTGTCGCCGCCAATTCTGCTTATGTCCTGGCTACGAACACTTACGGTGCCGGCACGGTATCGGTGCTGCTGGGCAACGGTAACGGCACGTTTCAGCCCGTGGTCTCCTACCCCGTAGGCTCTGGTCCCTTCGGCGTGGCGGTGGGGGATTTCACGAACGACGGCAATGCCGACATCGTTACCGCGAACCTGGGTGACAATACCGACTCGGTGCTCTTGGGGGAGGGCAACGGCCAATTCCAGACGGCCACGCCCCAGAATGGCATCGCCCTCCGCAACATCCCGTATTTGCAAGACCTGACCGGCGACGGCGTCCCCGATTAGCTGATTCTCGACAGTTCCGGCCATCTTCTCTTCCGCCAGGGTCTGCCCGGCGAGCCCGATCAGTTCTCGCCGTTCACGATCATCAACCCGAACAACCCAGCCCGTGACGCCACGGTCTTCCAGACCGCCTCGGGTTGGGCCGTCGCCGCCGTCGATGAGATTGGCAACACGGTCTCCATCTACACCTGGGACGCCGCCACACAGACGTTCGACCGCAGCATCGGCTTCAGCACCGGACCGTTTAGTGGCCCGGTGCGCATCGCCGCGGCCGACCTCAACGGCCAGGAGATCGACGGCCACGCCGTGGACGACCTCGTTGTCGCCAACGATTTCGACAACACCCTCACCATCGCTTTCCAGTCAGCCCTGGGTCAGTTCATTTCGATCCAGTCGCACTTCCTGGGCGTTGGACCCTCCGAGATCACCTTTGGGAACTTCGGCGGCCAGGATGGTCTGGACATTGCGGTCAGCGACCAGGTGTCCGGCGACGTCACGGTGCTGTTCAACGACTCCAGCCACTCCTTTAAGCAGGAAGTCGCGTTACCGCGCCGGCACTGGCCTGTTCGACATCGCGGACAGTATGAACGTGCAATCGGTCCTCAGCCAGTTGCAGACCGTCGGCATGGTTGCCGGCGATTTCACCGGCTCCGGCCGCGAGGATCTCGTCGTCCTCAATCAAAACGCCCGGAGCATCGCGCTGCTGCGCAACCTGGGCCAGGGCCGCTTCGCTGCTCCCCAGACCATCAGCACTCTCGGCAGCACCGGCGCAGTGCCGCTGCAGCTCGTCAGCCTGACCCTGCCGGGCGACACGCTGCCGAGCCTGGCTCTCCTGGTGAAGGAACTCGGCCAGACGGGCGACACCTACCAGATCTGGATCTATCGCAACCAGGGCGACGACAGCTTCGCGGCTCCGGAAAAGATCGACGCCGGCAACGATCCCAACGGCTTCTCCGTGGCCACGATCGACGGCAACCTCGCCTTGCTGGTCGGCAACTCGTTCGGCGACGTTCTCACCTTGCTGTACGACGGTCAGGGCAGTTTCGCCCCCGATCGCGCGAGCCTGCAAAACGCGCGCCGCTGGTCGTGGGGACCATCGCCAGCACCGGTCAGCAATTTGCCGTCGTGGCGGACCAAAAACTCGACCAGGTGTCTCTGTACTACCGCGTTCCCGATAGCGACCAATTCAGCAGCCCCGTTCCGATCGACGGCACCACGCAACTGCCGTTGCTCGCGCCGGGAGCCGTCCAGACCTTCTACGTCCCGAACGATCCCAATCCGTACCTGGTCGTCGCCAACAGTCTAAGCAACAACGTCCTGGTGTACCACTACGACCCGCTCTCAACTCATTTCGTTCTTCTGGAGAGCATTCAGGCCGGCGACGATCCCGTCTCAGTCACGGTTGCGGACGTGAACGGCGATCACATCCCCGACCTGCTCGTTGCCAATCGGGGATCCAACGACGTCTCCGTGCTGATCGGATCGACCGCGACCGGTTCGTGGACCGCGACGCCCTATCAACGACTGAACTCAGGCGGCAGTGGCCCCGTCGCCGTAACCGCGATCGATCTCAACAGTCCGCACGGTCCCGACCTGCTGGTGACCAACAGCAATGGGAACGTCGCCGTGATGACGGGCATCGGTTCTGGCGGCAAGGGCAGCGGCTTCTTCCAGGACATCAATCCGCCGGAGATTGCGGTCGATAGCCCGATCATGACCGCGCCGGAATTTGTCGATGCCAACACCGCTTTGGCGATCGCCGCCGACGGCAGGATCGTAGCCCTCAACCTCAACACGCTCACCGCCGACTTCGTGTTCCAGGCCGACGACGGTTTGGGAGTCAACGCTCTCGACGTGATGCCCGACGGCGCGGTGGTTGCCGCCCTGAGCAATGGCGCCATAGCCGAGTTGGTCGGCGATGCGGCCGGCCAATTTCACATGGTGAATGATTTCGCCCCTCTGCCCGGTTTGAACGATCCCAGCGCACTGCAAGCGTTCGACTCCGGGTCTGGTCTGCTCGTCCTCCTGACGAACGCGGGTTCCAGTCAGCTCTTCGTCTTTGCGATGCTCCCAACCGGACCGACGCTCACCGTGACGCCGTCCCAAGATGCGTCGCTGACCCTAATTGTGACGCTGCTCTTTAGCGGCGAATCTACGGAAACATCGACCTCGAACACGATCGGCGTTGGATCGGAGAGCGCCATCGCGGACGGGATAATCCCTGCTTCATTTCGTGCGGCCACAGTCTTCGGCAGCGGAGCCGATGACGCTGCCAACCCGACACCGGAGAGGCCCGAAGACCGTCCGAGCACACCGGGCATCGATCTCGATGAGAAACTGCGGCGGTTCGATCCGTATCCGTCCACGCAGGACGCTAATCCCGACGATGAGTCCTTGCGGCGGGTGGGGTCAATCGTACCGTTGTCCGCGGCAACCCTAGCCGAACAGCAAGCAATCACGGATGAGTTGTTCGGTTCCTGGGACGGCGAACCGATGAAGGCGTCCGCTCCGCTTTCTTTCGAGGTGTCCGCCAGTCAGCCGTCCGCCGCGTGGATAGCCTCCGACACATGGTGCGCTGGCGATTCTTGTCCGACGAGTAGGCCGGCCGCGAGGGACGACCGCCCGACAAGCCCGGAGGCGACGACCATTGAACAGCCTGTTCAGATGATCTCGATTTCCGAGGAGGAGGAGCAGGCTGGGCAACCGCCGTCATGCCGATTGGATTCAGACCTCGATCAGGCGGCGCTGGCAACGCTGGCAGTCGTCGGCGTTTTCATCCGGCCGCAACCGCGAGAAGAGCCGGCAGAGAGAGGGCCTCGATAATAGAGCGAGCGGTACAAAACCACGAGCCGCGGCCGTCAGGAGCGCTTTGAGGCGTTCCTTGACGGCCGCGGCTGGTATACCCCGCGTCAATAGCGGAAGATCAGTTCCGCAAGAACGCGATTCTCGATGAGATCCTGGCGAGTCGAGATCGGTGTCTCGTAAGCAACGCCGATATCCATGTGCCGGTTGAGGATGGCTTTCAGGCCGACGGCGACGGTGACGAGGTCGTTCCCGGCCACGCCGCTCGTGCCGAAGTTGATGAGGCCGTCGCCCTCACCCAGTGCCGAGGGCAAGCCGCGGTCGCCGCTCCCCGTCCAGTGAAACCAGTTCAGCTCCACCAGCGGATAGAGCCAGCCGAACATCTGCTTGTCGAGATGAAGGCTCGTGTAGAAGAAGCTACTGTTCTGGCTGCGATCCACAGGCAGCTGATAGCCGGTGTTGCCGAGGATGTGGTAGCAGTCTCCGAATTCCTTCCCGCCGGTGAGGAACAGGGTGAACAGGCCGGTGCCTTGTCCCTGGAACACATTCGACTCTCCGGTCTGCGGCTCGAACATGAAACCGCCGTCAACGAGAAACTGGTTCTCCACGTCGCGGATGAAGGCATATTTCAGGCCGGCGGCAATGTCGAGTGCGCCGGTCTCACTTTTGCCGACTCCCGGATGGATCGAGGCGACGCCGTCCTTGTCGGCGATGAACGACAGGCGGTCCGTCAGGGCGACGCGGACCTGCAAACCGTAAACCTGGAAATCGCCGCCGCCCAGCGGGTGGTCATGTGGAATCGAGTCGGTGAGGAACAACGCGCGCGCCTCGGTCAAGGCACGGGGATCCTTGCTCAAGACCGGGTTGCTGATCGGCCCGATGAAGTTGGGGAAGCAGCGGTCGCTCTCGAACAGGGCGCCATCCGTCGAGGCGCCGTCCCAGATGCCGTTCGTTGCCGTTCCGCAATCCGATGGGGCAACGAGGGGAGGAGAAGCGGCCGGAGCTGGCGTTGCGGTCGGGGGCGGCACGGGCGGGGATTCGGCGGCCTGAACGGCGCCGGCAACGAGACAAAGGGACGCTATAACGATCCGTGTCATAGAGAGATTCCTTTCAAAGTGTACATTCGAGCAACGGGATAAGTTCTCTTCGGAAAGATGGCGTGCCGTCATGGTGGCGAGCGGTCTACCGGACTGAGGAAAAAATACCCTTTATGCGCTACTATCTGTGTTATCGGTGCCGCTCCTTCGCTCTGTGATTTTCCTTCAGGCGGCAGCATCTCGATTCGGGCCGAGTCGAGAGGGAAACGCGGGAAGTAACGTCCGTTCCGGCGAAACCGATGGCTCCGACTACGACGGTCGCCACGTGGCAGCATCAAGAAGTTCAAACAGTGCTGTCTGCGTCGGAGCTGATCGTCTTCACCCGTCGCGGCGTGAACGGATGTTGGAGATGCAAGAGCGCTTACGCGGTTATTGAATCCAGGTGTCCTATTGGCTCGTGGTGTCGGACGCCATTAGTCCTACCGCTTGCAGAAGCCCCTTGCAAATGTCGAAAACATCGACGGGATGATCGTAATCGTCGGCGCGCCCGAGTTTGGGCTTCCAGTAACGACCGTGCGCCAGCCAGTGCCGTAACTTCAAAGCGCCCTTATTATATCGCAATAGAAGGGATGCATTTATTTGTTCGCGGAAACAACAAGAGGCGCAGTGCCTGGAAAACGCTGAGGGATACAGGCGTCGCCTTTTCTCCCAAGTCGCGCGCTGATCGGATTACGCTGAGAGGCGCCCACTCCACGGCTCGATGAGTCGTTCCAGTTCCTTGATCGAATCGCGCTCGCCGCTGCCGAATCGTTTCCACCAGTTCACGACGGTGCAGCCGACAAGGGAGTCATTGTCGAGACGGTGCAGCATCAAGAGTCCATCGGGCGTCTCCTCCGAATAGGTTTCAGTCTGTCGCTCACTCTGGAGTCGCAGGTAGAGCACGTCATTGGGTACATCGTAGTGGTACCAGAATGTCTGATTCACGATGCCTTCTAGGGTTTCGGTAGCGACCATTCGACGCTTCCTCCCGTGATTCGCCGGGCGAGATGAGCCGTTTTCACGATTCCGCGGACGACATCTACGACAACATGAACCAGTAGTCCCCGCGGGCCGGGACCGAAATAGGATCGACAATCCGGATCCGAGTGACTGACAAGAATCTCGGCCGGTGCTCGGATCGTCTGTTCGACTAGTCCACGATAGCGCGTCATCTCGGGATGACCGCGAATGATATGGCCGAACCAGGTGTTGTCGTGAAGAACGACAACCCGTCCCAGCGGATCTGTCAACGAGGTATCCGCCATGCTTGCCCTCGTACAGAGGAGTCCGAAGTCCTGTCAATCTTACTATTGGGACGCCAGCGACACAACCGCTCTGGGAAGGAACAAGATTCCTGGCACCTTGTTCTGTGGCCAGAAGAAAGAAAAGTAGGAGAGGGTTATTTCTTCATTAAAACCCACATACAAGGGATAAAAAACAACGACCCGGTAAACGGCTAAATCTCGGGAGGACGAGGCTCCCGCCGAGCCGGAACCCTGGCTCGGCGGGAGCCTCGCCCTCCCGAGGTTTAGCCGTTTACCGGGTCGTTGATAAAAACCGCGTCGGGAGCCGAGATCTTGGCGAAACTGGTCACCGATACCGCTTTCGAACTTGCAGTGCTGGGATCAGAACCACCGGACCACCTCCTGGCACTCCGCTGCGCCCGCAAGTACCCGGAAGCCCTTGCAAGTGCCTCGGATTGAGGAATCACGGCTTCTCATCCAGCAGCACCTTCTTCGCCGGCTTCAGATGTGCTTCATCGAGTTTGCCGACCGACCAGAGCAGGCCGCGCGTGACCAGGTCGAGATAACGGGCATCGCCCACGGTGGCGTTGTTGTGGCCGAGCGTCGTGGCGAAGACCTTCGTCTTGCCCTTGTAGAGATTGGTCCAGGCGACCACGTAATCGTTTGTGGTCTCCTTGCCGCCCGATCCCTTCGTCGTCTGCTTGCCGCGTGCCAGCGGCTTGGCGGTGTCCAGCAGCTTGCCGGTGAAGTTGTTGTACAGCTCCTCGTTGATCGTCGTCCAATCCTCCAGGCCCTTGGTGATCGGGCTATCCTTGTCGACGTAGGCCACGGCGATCGGCGCCTGCGGCCCGTGGCCGGTGGTCGGCAGACCGGTGAACTCGAACCAGGGGGTCGTCTTGTTGGGAAAACCCTCGCTGCGGTAGCAGTGCATGCCGCAGTGCAACACCACGGCCGGCAACCCCTCGCGGTGCGGATCGAGGATGCGATTGATGACGGCCAGGTCTTTCACGTCGGAGGAGCATTCGTCATGCACGATCACGTCGTAGCTCTTGGCCCAGTCGGGCTTCTCGTAGATGGGGTTGAGATGCTTGGTGCCGTTGTCCGGGTCATAGGCGATCGTCCACTGCGACGTTGGCGCGGGCGGAGATGCCCTTGGTGAGGATGTCCTTCTGCTTGGCGTAATCGTGGCAGCAGCCGCCGATGACCAGCAGGGCGCGGATCGGCTTGGGTTCGTCCTCGGCGCGTGCCGTGCCGTCGAGAACGACAGCGCACAGCACGGCGGACAACAGAGCGAGAAGGGCGGACGACAGGAACCAGCATTTCGCACGAGTCATCGCAGGGTCTCCATGAGCGGCGTGTGCCGGGGAGGGTTGGAAACACGTTCGGGGTGAAACGGTCGCGGCACCAAAACGCCAATTCTACACTACCGGCGGACGGCCGCAAGTCTTGCACCTTGTTCTAGCCGCGACCCGAGAGAGGGGAGCGCGGGCACCGCGACGCCCGCGCTCCCCTCTCGGGTCGCGGCTAAACGAAGTTGGTTGCGAAACGTAAACAAAACGGTTTTCGCTGGCGGGGAGATAGAGGGCTAGAATACAACAGGGTAGCGGCTCATCCTCGCCGTCGTGCCCCGTTGCTCCGAGGTGCCCCGTGGCCGAATCGCGCCGCTCCGATCCGCAATCCGACAGTACCGTGGCCCGACCGCCGCAACCGGACACGCCGGAGCAGACGCTCGACACGCGGCACGATCGGCCGGACAAACCACCGACACCACAGCCCGCGACGCTCATGGAGGATCCGCGGTCGCGCATGGAGCCAACCGGTGGGTTGGCTTCCGTTCAGGTGCCCGGCTACGAGATGCTCGGCGAACTGGGCCGTGGCGGTATGGGCGTCGTCTATAAGGCCCGACACGTGAAGCTGAACCGCATCGTCGCGCTGAAGATGATCCTGCGCGCCGCCTACGCCTCGGTCCAGGAGCGCCTTCGTTTCCAGATCGAAGCGGAAGCGGTCGCGCGGTTGCAGCATCCGAACATCGTGCAGTTGCACGAGGTGGGCGAACACGACGGGTTGCCGTTCTTCTCGCTGGAGTTCTGCGAAGGCGGCGCCCTCGACACGCAGTTGCAAGAGCGGAAGCAGACGCCGTGCGAATCGGCCGAGTTGGTCGAGACGTTAGCCCGCGCCATGCACTATGCCGCATCTGCGCGGCGTGGTCCATCGGGACCTGAAGCCGGCCAACGTGCTTCTGTCGTTTAGCCGCGAGCGTTCCGCGAGCGCTGATCCGCGCTCGCGGAACGCTCGCGGCTAAACGAAGCGATTCCGAAGATCACCGACTTCGGTCTCGCCAAGCGCCTCGACTCCGGCAGCGACGTGAGCCGGACGGGCGCCGTCATGGGCACGCCGAGCTACATGGCTCCCGAGCAGGCAGCCGGCAAGGTCCGCGACACGGGGCCGTCGGCCGACGTGTACGCGCTGGGCGCCATCCTGTACGAGTGCCTCGCCGGCCGGCCGCCGTTCAAGGGCGAGAATCAGTTGGACACGATGCGCCAGGTGCTGAACGACGAGCCGCCGCGGCCATCCGCCACGTGCCCAAGTTGCCGCACGACCTGGAGACAATCTGCTTGAAATGCTTGCGGAAGGAGCCGGCCCAGCGCTATGCCGACGCCGCGGCGCTGGCGGACGACCTGAGACGCTTCCTCGAAGGCCAACCGATCCAGGCTCGGCCGGTCGGGACTCTGGAGCGGGCCGGAAAGTGGATCCGGCGCCGACCCGGCGTCGCCGCGCTGCTTCTCGCTCTCGCGGTGGTGCTGATCGGAAGCACAGCGGGAATGACCTACCTGTGGCGCCGGGCGGAGGCTAACGCCGCAACCGCTCAACAAGCGGTTCAGCGATTACAAGAGAGCGAAAACCACCGTCGCGAGCTGGTTCAGAAACTCAAGACCCTCAATGTGAATGAACTCAAGGGAGTGATACGCTTTGCCAAGTTCCTGGACGATAATCCCGATCTGGACTCACTGCCGTTGCCCGACGCGCTCCGGGCCTTCGAGAAGCACAAGACGCCGTCCCAGCCTTCGCTCGAATCTGTCCACGTCCCGAACATGGGAACTGGGATCAGTGCGGGGGATTTCCGAGGGATGATGCTTGCCGCCCCGAATATGTTTGGGGATTGAAAACCTTCTCCGGGAGTCCGCCGCGCTTGTCCTTGCTTGGGGGCGGACTCCCAGACCGACGCCCTTTGGGAACATGCGTTAAACTCTCCCGCCATTTCTGTCGATATCGACAACACCGCCGCCGTCATCTGCGACGAATCTTCCGTCCATGCCGGCGTCGGTCCGGTGCCGTTCTCCACTGATATTCAGCTGTACCCTCTCCGACCACTTGCGATACCGCTCCAGGAAGTCTCGGAGGACGTGAGCGCGGCGCGGGTTTATCGATTCTGGCAACTTTCGGGAAAAAAAAACGACAAGAAAAGATAAATTGGGCGTAGGTGACCTTGCATTTTCAATAAGTCACGGTAGCATCCGCGGTAGTGAGGACGTTCCTCACACAGCTGTAGACTTTTTCATCGGGTTTAACATCCTTTGAATCACGAGTCGACAGTCTATCCAAAACCCTTGGAGGCCTTTCAGACGATGTGTGAATCTGAAGAGCGTACCGGTCTCGAAGCGCGGCCAGTCAGGACAGACGCCTGCGGCTTCGACGAGGAAGAACCTCCCGGTAAGCCCAGGCGCCACCCGCTCTGGCGCGACGTACCCAAACACCTCTGGGACGATTGGCACTGGCAATCCCAAAACGCCATCCGATCGGTCCGTCAACTTCGCGGCCTTCTGTCCTTCACCCCGGAGGAACTCGAGGCCATCGGCTCTCTCGAAGCCGAGTACAAGACCGCCATTCCGCCCTACTATTTCTCCCTCATTGACCCGGACGATCCTGCCGACCCGATCCGCTTGCAGTCCGTGCCCTCACCTCTGGAAGGCCAGAACCCGTCCGGCTACGAGTTGGAGGATCCTCTCGAAGAAGACAAGGACTCACCTGTTCCCGGTCTCACGCACCGCTATCCCGACCGGGCGCTGCTCGTTACCACCCACGTCTGTACCATGTACTGCCGCTTTTGCACACGCAAGCGCGCCACCATGGTCCGCGGCGGGTGGGATGCCATCAGTCGCAACGACGAGCGCATGATTGAGTACGTCCGCGAGCATTCCGAGATCCGCGACGTCATCGTCTCCGGCGGCGATCCGCTCACGCTGCCGCGATCCAAATTGAAGTTCTTTCTCGACAACCTCCGCGACATTCCGCACGTGGACGTTATCCGAATCGGAACGCGCGTGCCGGTGACGCTGCCGCAGAAGTTGTACGACGAGGACCTGATCGACCTCCTCGCCTCGGCGGAAAAAGTGTGGATCCAGACGCACTTCAATCACCCGCGTGAGATCACACCGGAAGCGGCCCGCGTCTGCAAGGCTCTGCTCCGCGCCGGTATGCCGGTTAACAACCACACTGTCCTCATGAAGGGAGTCAACGATTCGCTGGAGACCATGCGCGCCCTGATGCGCGGCCTGCTCCGCATCAAGGTCCGCCCCTATTACATCTTCCATTGCGACCCGGTCATCGGCGCCGGTCACTTCCGTACTTCGGTCTGGAAAGGCCTGGAGATCATGGAAGGACTGCGCGGCCACATGTCCGGCCTCGGTATCCCGACCTACGTCGTCGATAGCCCACACGGCGGCGGCAAGATCCCGATGATGCCGAACTACATGGTGTCGATGTCCGACGACGCCGTGGTCCTGAGAAATTACGAGGGAATGCTGATCCGCTACCAGGCGGAGGATAAGGCGCAGACCGCACAGCCGACGGCGACGCGCGGCGTCTCGTCGCTGTTGCAGGGTACCAAGAGCGCGCTGATCCCGCAGGGGAACGAGCGGATGGCCCGTCGGGCGCTGCACGTCCTGACGGCTCACGAGGACACGCTTGAACGCGAGGACCGCGAGCACCATAACGGTCACCATCACAAGAACGGTCACAACCGCGACGAAGAGTTGCTGACGCTCGGCGCGATCGCCGGCGGCTGTGGCTCGTAACCACTTCAATCGCCGCTTGCCGTACCGCCGACATTCCTGTCGGCACGCATTGTGGCCGACAGGAATGTCGGCACGCATTGTGGCCGACAGGAATGTCGGCGGTCGGCAAGCGGCAGCATGACCGGGCGAGCTTCACGATGCGAATCGGCATCACCTTCGATCTGAAATCCAACATAAAGCTTCAACCAGGCCAGCCCGATGACCTGGAAGAAGAATTCGATAGCCCCGTCACCGTCGAGGCCATCGCCGCCGTGCTGCGCGGTCTCGGCCACACGGTCGAACTGCTCGGCGACGGGCGGCCGCTGCTCGAACGGTTGCTACGCGATCCGCCCGAGTTCGTCTTCAACTTCGCCGAAGGGCAAGGCGTCGGCCGATCTCGTGAGGCGCGCGTTCCCGGCGTTCTGGAGATGCTCGGCATTCCGTACACCGGTTCCGATCCGCTGACGCTGGCCGTGACGCTGGACAAGGATTGTGCGAAACGGCTTGTCGCTTCTGAAGGTGCGGCAGTTCCGAAGGGTTTCGTTGTCCTCGAAGAAGATAATGTGCTATTATCCTGCCATTTACATCCTCAAGCGCAGTTCCCTTTCGTCGTGAAACCGACCTGGGAAGGATCGAGCAAAGGCATTCGCGGCAAGTGCGTCGTGGACACGCCAGAGGAACTGGATGCCGCGGTCGAGGAACAGCGCCTCGGCTATCGCCAGCCGATCCTGGTCGAGGAATACATCCATGGTGAGGAGCTGACCGTCGGCGTGATTGGCAACGCACCGCCGCGCGTCATCGGTGTGATGCGCGTACTTCCGCAGCACCAGGAAGAGCGCTTCATTTACAGCCTGGAAGTGAAACGCGACTGGCAGCGGCGCGTCACCTATGAGTGTCCAGCGAAACTGCCGACGGAGCAACTTCGGGCCGTCGAATACGCCGCCCTGACGGCGTATGAAGTCCTCGGCTGCCGCGACGTGTCGCGCGTCGATTTCCGTCTGCGCGACGGCGTGCCGTACTTCCTCGAAGTGAACCCGCTGCCCGGTCTCAACCCGGAGTCGAGCGATCTGGTTCTCCTCGCCAAGATGGCCGGCTGGACTTACGAGCAGCTGATCGGCAGCATCTTGCAGGCAGCGATCGAGCGCCATGCCGTGCGCGAAAGTAATCGGCGCAGCCAGGCGCGGGACGAAATACTTATACCAGCACTACTCGCTCATTACCCAAGCCACTCGTCACGGATCGACGTGTCAGGAAGCGAAACCCCGTCATGATTGCCGACCTGCCCTTCGATCCCGTATCCACTCCGCCGCGCGTACTCATCCTGTTCAACGAACCGGTTCTCCCTCTCGATCATCCCGACGCGGAATCGGAACACGAGGTCCTCTACACCGTCGACGAAGTCGAGAAGCCATTGGTTGCGGCCGGTTTCGACGTGTCGCGGCTCGGCGTCCAGCGTGATCCGGCGGTCCTGCTGTCCCGCGTCAAGAAGCGGCGGCCGGACGTGGTCTTCAACCTCTTCGAGGGACTGGCCGACCACTGCGACACCGAAGCCCATGTCGCCGGTCTGCTCGACTGGCTGGAGTTGCCGTACACCGGCTGTCCGTTTCAGACTTTGACTTTGGCACGCCGCAAGCACCTCACCAAGTTCATGCTCCAGGGAGCGGGCTTACCGACGGCACCGTTCTTCAGCGTCGAGGAATTACCTGTGCTGGAGAACCCGCTCGGCTGGCCGGTCATCGTCAAGCCGGCGGACCAGGACGCCAGCGTCGGCCTCGATCAGGGCAGCGTCGTCACGGATCAGTTGAAGCTCAACGAGCGCGTGGCGTACCTGCTGGAGACTTACGGCGGCACAGTACTGGTGGAGCAGTTCATCCGCGGCCGGGAGTTCAACGTCGGCGTGGTGGAAACGCCGGAACTGCGTGTCCTGCCGGTGTCGGAGATCCTGTTCACCGATACGGCGGCGGACTACTGGCCGATTGTGACCTACGACGCCAAGTGGAAGCCGGGTTCGCGCGACTACGAAGCGACGCCGCCGAAGTACCCCGCCGAGGTAGCGCCGCGGCTACGCATCAAGGTGGAGAAACTGGCTGCCGACGCCTTCCGCCTGCTCGGCTGCCGCGATTATGCCCGCGTCGATTTCCGCGTCAGCACGACCGGTAAGCCGTACATCCTGGAAGTCAATCCGAACCCCGATTTCAGCCCGACCGCGGGTCTCGCCGGTGGACTGATCTCGGCGGGGCTAACGCACGCCGGCTTTACGGTCGATCTGGTGCGGCGGGCGCTGCGCGCGGGAAGAAGCCGGCCGGCACTGTGGCGTATGCCGTCCCAGGCTGAAATCGGGCTTCGACCCGAGCTGCGCTCGTGATAGGATTGACAGGGTCGTCCGATTGGAGGAGCAGCAAATGGGTGAAAGTTCGACCTTGTCGCCGTTGATCGTGCCGCCGGAAGTCGAGGCGTTCGCCGCGGAGAAGGGTGCGGCCTCATATCTGCCGGGCGTCGTTTGCCTGGTGCAGCAAATCGTCCCGAACCACCCGATCGACGTGCGCGTGGAGGACGATCCCGAATTAGCCTACAATCGCACCATCGTCTTCAGGGTCGAGGTTCACGGTTGGGATGAGGAGATGCTTGTGGAGGCAGATCAAAGATGGGCGACTGACATCTTCAAGTGCTGTCCTGCGCCTCTGGTCCACGTCTTCGGGTTGGATGTGAGGCACCGCGAATGACTGGACGCGATTTCCTGGTACTCGCCCATTCCCTGGCGAATCAGTCCACAGAAGCAGCATGGCGTTCCGCGGTGAGTCGCGCATATTATGCAACCTTTCACGTCGCCCGTCAGTTACTGACTGACCTCAACTTCAGAGTCCCCTTCGCGGATCGTGCCCACGGCTTTCTTTGGTTGCGGCTTCAGAACTGTGGCGAAGCCCCGATCCAGACAGCCGGCGTTAATCTCAAGGAACTCCGAAAGTATCGCAATGATGCGGATTACGACTTCAGCTATAACATCTCGCAAGCGTTTGCCCGATCCAAACTGATTCAAGCCGAGTCGATCATCCTGGCTCTCGAAGCTGCCGCCCTCGAACCCGTCCGCTCGCAGATCACCACGGCCATGAAGAATTACGAAGTAGTGATCGGCAACGTCACCTGGCATCCGTGACCGTCATCCACTTCCCTTCCGCATGTACCTGCTCATCCGGTCGATGAACCGGAGGAAGTCGCGCTTGTACGAGGAGACGTTCGGAGAGGCTATTTGTCGTATCGAGACGAGCGAAAGTCGTCACGTCCTGCTCTGCACCAGGAGGTTTTCGCAGGCATCTCGCTTCTGAGGACACTCTTGCTCCTACCCTTCTTCCTCTCGTCTCAAACCAAATCAGAGTAAGAGCAGGAACAAGACTCGCCGATGGGTAAATTTCGTGTTCGCGATCGTCTTACGCCAGCGCCTGCGAAGGGAGGGACCACTACAATACGGCTTATGGACGCCGCCTTTGCAAAGGAGATTGCCCGCTACGGTCCGGATGCGGTCTACCCACGGCCTTCTGCTGCCGAAGCGCATGCCTACTGTCGCCGGCTCGCCCTGAATCATTATGAAAACTTCACGGTCGCCTCGACGTTGCTGCCGCGCCGCCTGATCCGGCACTTCCACAACGTCTACGCCTGGTGCCGCTGGGCGGACGATCTCGCCGACGAGGCCGGCGGCGGCGAAGAGGCCCTCGACCTATTGCGCTGGTGGCGCGAGGAACTGGAGCGCTGTTACGCCGGCACACCGTACCATCCCGTGACCGTCGCCCTCATGGAGACAATCCGCCGTTTCGCCATCCCGCCCGATTTGTTCGTCAAGTTGCTCGCCGCCTTTGAACAGGACCAGCACGTGCAGCGCTACGCCACCTTCGAGCAGCTTCTTGGCTACTGCCGCAACTCCGCCGATCCGGTCGGGCGGCTGGTGCTGTACCTGTGTGATTCGTTTGACGGGGAACGGGCGGCGCTCTCCGACTCTGTTTGCACGGCATTGCAACTTGCGAACTTCTGGCAGGATGTGGCCCGCGATTTCGAGAAAGGCCGCATTTACCTGCCGGAAGAGGACCGCCGGCGTTTCGGCTACAGCGACGAGGATCTCCATGCACGGCGCTTCACTCCCGCATTTGCCGACCTCCTTCGTTTCGAGGTGGAGCGAACGCGCGACCTGTTTGAGCGCGGCCTGCCGCTGGTGGAGCGCATGCCGGGTATTCTGAGAGTGGACATCGACCTGTTCATCCGCGGCGGCCTGGCGATCCTGGGGAAGATCGAAGCGATCGGTTACGACGTGTGGGCGCGCCGGCCGGTGCTGTCGAAATGGGAGAAAGCGACGCTGCTGCTCGGGTCCTTGTGGCGCGGCGTCCAGCGGCGGCATCCCTTGCTCGCGCGTCGGGCTAACAAAGCAATAGCCTGAGTCTGGTCGTTCCCTGCCCGCACCGACTAACATGAACCGCAGTCCCCATTCTCCGACCCACCCCGAGAGAGGTGTCTCATGGCCGCGCTCGCGCAATTGATCGAGGAATACCTGGCCGGTTCCGCCGCCGTCCGCAAAGCTGTGGCCGGCATGAGCGCGGATCAGCTGCGCGCTCGGCCGATCGCCGGCAAATGGAGCACGCTGGAAGTCGTCTGCCATCTCGCCGACTTCGACCCGATCATGGCCGATCGCATGAAGCGTGTCATTGCCGAGGAGCGGCCGATGCTGGTCGGCGCGAACGAAAACCACTTCGCCGCCGCTCTCGCCTATCACGACCGCGATCTGGACGAGGAGTTGACGATTCTGGAGAAGACGCGCTCGCAGATGGCACGCATTCTGCGCAAACTGCCGCCGGATGCCATGCAGCGTGTCGGCATTCATTCCGAGCGCGGCCCACGGACGCTGGAACAGCTGCTGACCGGGGCGATTGCGCACATCCCGCACCATCTTGAGTTCGTAAAAGAGAAGCGCAAGGCGTTTGGGCTGGCGGGGTGATTCCACCGGATGCGGCGGTGCAGGAGCGTGTTCCATGTCAACTGCGGTGCTAGGCCTCGACGTCGGCGGCGCTAACCTCAAGGTCGTTCACACGGACGGTACGGCGCGAACGGTCCCTTTCGCCCTGTGGAAACGATCCGTCGAACTACCTGCCGCTCTCACGGAACTCATCCGAGACATGCCTCGCGCCGATCAGCTGGCCGTGACGATGACCGGCGAACTGTGCGACTGTTACGAATCGAAGCTCCAGGGAGTGGCGGCCATCCTCGGCGCCGTGGAGACCGCGGCCAGCGGAATACCCGTACGCGTCTGGCGCACCGATGGCCAGTTCGCCTCCCCCGCCGTGGCGAAAGAGACCCCGCTGTTGGCCGCCTCGGCGAACTGGCACGCGCTGGCAACCTGGGCGGGGCGCCTTGCGCCGGAGGGGGCGGCGCTGCTGTTGGACATCGGCTCGACGACGACCGACATCGTTCCCATCCTCAACGGCAAGCCGGTTCCGAGGGGCAAGACCGATCTCGATCGGCTCCGCCGAAGCGAGTTGGTCTGGTTCGGCGTCCGCCGCACGCCGTTGATGATGTACATGCGCGGCGACGGGGCGGCCGAATTCTACGCGACCACGCTCGACCTGCTTTTGCTGCTCGGTTGGCAAGACGACGACCCGAACGACTGCGACACCGCCGACGGCCGACCGGCCACGCGCGCCCACGCCGAAGCCCGTCTTGCCCGAATGATGTGCGCCGACCTGGAAACCACCACGGAGCGCGAACGCAAGGACTGGACAAACATCCTGCTGCTGCGCGTCGTGGCCGATCTGGGTTTTGCACTCACCGCGGTGGCGCGGTCGCTGCCGGCGCCGCCGCAGACCGTGATCGTGGGCGGTTCGGGCGAGAAACTCGCGCGCAAGATGATCGAGCTTCAGTCGTCGTTCCCGATCGGCAAGGGTGTGGCGCTCTCCAACGTCCTCGGCGCAGCACGCTCGACGGCAGCGTGTGCCCACGCGGTCGCCGTGCTGGCATCGGAACAGCAAGGGAATTGACGCGATGTCCGAGTTGGTCGTGGTCAAGGTCGGCGGCTCTCTCTTCGATCTCCCCGACCTCCGCGCACGGCTGAGCCATTGGTTCGGCACCGAGGCGCACGTGCAGCCGCCCGCCTCGGTGGTCCTCGTCCCCGGCGGCGGCCCAACGACCGACGTCATTCGCGCTCTGGATCGCCGACACCATCTCGGTGAAGAGGCAGCGCATTGGCTGGCGTTGCGGGCGCTGAGCCTCAACGCCCACTTCTTGGCGAACCTGTTGCCACGAGCCGTCGTCGTCGCCGAGTTGCAGGCGGCCGGCTCGCACCTCCAGATCGTGGACCCCTTCGCGTTCTTCCAGCTGGATGAAAGGCGTCACGCGATGGCGACGATCCCTCACACCTGGGACGCAACCAGCGATGCCGTCGCTGCGCGCGTTGCCGTGGCGTGGTCGGCTCAGCGGTTGATCCTGCTCAAATCGACATCGATCGATCTCAAACAAGGGGATTGGAGCGATGCGGTGCGCCGCCGGTTTGTCGATTCGGCGTTCGTCTCGATGTTGCGGCCGGAACTGGAAGTTAGCGCCTTCAACTTGCAGGAGTGGCGAGAGTGAGACGGTCGATCAAATCGACCAACGCTCGGACCTTGCCGAGATCGATAGTGCCATCGCGTCGCCCATCCTGACACGCCGCACCTCGGACGGCGATCCAATCGGGGTTGAACGCGGCCACCTGCCGAATCTCATTCAGACCGAGCGATCCGGCCAGCGCCACGGGCACACCGGCTGCACGGCAGCGAATCCGCAGGGCCTCGATCTTCTGGAGCGGCAACCAGTCGAGAAGCGAGGTGCCGTCTTTTCCCCAGGTGTCGAGGAGGAAGGCGCCGGCTCGTTGCTCACACGCTAAGAGACATAGTTCGTCGGGAGATGGCGCGTGCGGCGCTGCCAATCGGCGTAGGCCGCTGCAACGACCTGGCAGGGCGATTGACTTTCCTCCAAATGCTGCCGGGCGGAGCTGAACGTCAATTCGAGAAAGGCGCGACCCCTACCGCCACAACCGGCCGCTCCATATTTCACGAAGGCGAGTCTGTCTGCAACTTCCTTGGGCAGTAAATCCAGGGCATCACGGGCCTCGCCGAGTGCAGCGCTGACGGGGACACGACCGGAAACCAGGCGAATTACCTCGACGATAACCGAGACGGCCGACATGCCGAGCGACCCGTTGGACGGCTCTTTCACGTCGATCAGTCCTGCGCCGCCTTGCAACGCCGTCTCCGCTTCTTCCGCCGATCGCACGCTTACTAGCAGCCGCGTCATTTCTGCCTCGGATCGTCGTCGCCCACTTCAAAGAAGCGCATCCAGCCGGGATAGGCACGGAACGGTAGCGCCGTCAAATTGGCGAACGCGAAACCGTACAGGACCGGCGGCATGAACCACGTCGGATCGTTCCAGTGTTGTGCTCCGTCGGCAGTAAACGCTTCGACGGTGCGATAAGCCCGGCACTCCGTGAGCTCGCCGATGCCGACGATCCCGCCGCGCAGCTGCGCCGCTTCGAGCAGCTGCGGCGGGACACGCTGCCACGCCTCGGAGCGGGGGTCCGGCACGCGCGCGGCATGGATGAGCACGCGGCCGCGCCGGGCCGTCGGCCACTTGCGCACCTCAACGGTTTTCAGCCCGGCGGCCAGCAGGGCAGCCCAGGGCTGCTTCAGCGATAACGCGTACTGTTTCACGAGGACTCTCATTGTTGCCACAAGCGGCGACTCGTAGCCAACCGTAACGTATCTCCTCTCCACGCCCGCCACAAGATTCGCGCCGAACCAATTTGCGACTCTGCCAAGAAAAAGCTATGGTTGCATGACGGTTCCGCGGAGCGCAGGCGCGAGCGTGCGCATCCGGTCCGCCCCAGGCTTCGCCGTGAGGCGAAGGAACTCCCTCCCGCCGGCACCGTGGCGGCGCAATCGCGAGATGGATTCTATGTCGGCCCGAATCGAAAGCCATGCCGAACCGATACCCGGTTACCGGCTCCTGGATCGCCTCGGAGGCGGCGGCTTCGGCGAGGTCTGGAGGGTCGAGGCGCCGGGCGGATTGTACAAGGCCATCAAGTTCGTCTACGGCGATCTCAGCTCGGCTGGCGAAAACGGCCAACGAGCCGAACAGGAATTCAAGTCGCTCGAACGCGTCAAGAGTATTCGCCATCCGTACATCCTCTCCCTGGAACGGATCGAAGTCATCGACGGCCAGCTCATGATCGTTATGGAGCTGGCCGACCGCTGCCTCTGGGACCGCTATCGGGAGTGCCGGTCCCAGAGTCTCCCCGGCATCCCCCGGGAAGAGTTGCTCCGGTACATGGAAGAGACGGCCGAGGCTCTCGACCTGATGAATGGCGAGTATAACCTGCAACACCTCGACATCAAACCGCAGAACCTGTTTCTCGTCTATCAGCACGTCAAGGTCGCCGACTTTGGTCTGGTGAAAGACCTGGAGGGAATGCAGGCGTCGGTCACCGGCGGCGTCACACCGGTCTACGCCTCTCCGGAAATCTTCGACGGCAAGGTTAGCCGCTTCTCCGATCAGTACAGTCTAGCCATTGTTTATCAGGAATTGCTCACCGGACAACGGCCGTTCTCCGGGACGAACATCCGCCAGCTGATCCTCCAGCACATGCAGTCGCCGCCGGACCTCTCGAGTCTGCCGACAGCTGACCAGGCAGTGATCGGCCGTGCCCTGTCCAAGGTGCCCGTGGATCGCTTCCCGATGTGCCGGGACATGATTGCCCAGCTGCGTCGGAACACCAACTCGGCGGCAGCGGTCGCGCCGAGCCGATATATCGAGTCGGGACGTCCAGCGCCGACACCGCCTACTCGACCCGCCGACCCAGCACGCCCGGAAGATACACCGACCAACCCGGAGCAACCGACCCATGCGATCCGGCCGCGGGCCGACGGTGCTTGTCTCGCAGCGCAGCTGGTCGCTTCGATCGAGGGCCCGGACTCCATTCCGCAAGACCAAGCCACACCTGCGGCTCCCTCGGAAATCCAGGGCGACGGCTGTCTGTTCCCCGCGCTGGTACTCGGCATCGGGCAGGTGGGAATGCTGGCGCTCGCAACGGCTGCGCGGCGAGTTGAACGACCATCTCGACTCACCCGGCCGAGTCCCCAACGTGCGCCTGCTGTTGTTCGACACGGACCCGGCGGTAATGCAAACGGCGGCGCGCGACCGGCCGGCGGCCGCGCTGTCCGCGGCCGATTTGCTGCTGACTCCGTTGCATCGGCCCAGCCACTACATCAAGCCGCGCGACGGCAAACTAGGCGTCGAGAGGTGGCTCAATCCACGCATGTTGTATCGCATTCCGCGCTCGCAAGTGCCCTCAGGCGTCCGCGCCCTGGGCCGGCTCGCCTTCTGCGACAATTATCGCTCCATCGCCCGCCGCCTTCGCAAGGAACTGGATCTTGTGCTCGATCCCGAGACATTGAAACGCGCGGCGGAAGACACCAAGCTGGGCATGCGCACCAATCGGCCGCGCGTGTTCATTCTCGCCGGCCTGGCAGGAGGAACGGGCAGCGGGATGTTCCTCGACGTTGCTTACACCGTCCGCGCCATTCTCAAGGAACGAGGCTACGCCCAGCCCGACGTGGTCGGTTTGTTCTTCCTGCCGCCGCTGGAGGGCAACGGAGCACGCGGCATGGTGCTCGGCAACACCTACGCAGCCCTGACCGAGTTGACGCACTTCGGCACGCCGGGCTCAACGTTCGAGGCGCAATACCTGGAGCGCGACGGCAGCGTCTCGGACGCCGAGCCGCCCTTCTCGCGCACTCTCCTGGTTCGACTGCCCGAAGAGTCGGATGAAGTAGGCTCGGAGGCGGTACTCAGCCGGGCCGCCCGGTTGTTGTTCCTCGACCTCTGCTCGCCGCTGGGACGCGCCGTCGATCTGACCCGAGCCGGCCTGTCCGGGCCACGCTGGAACTTGCGCGGATTGTGCTATCAGACGGCCGGACTGCATCAGATCTCCTGGCCGCGGCGCGACCTGCTGCGGCTGGTGGTGCGCCGGCTGTGTCAGCGCCTGGTCCAGACCTGGATCAGCAAGGACGGTAAGCCGGTGCGGACCGCTGCCCAGACCTGGATCGACGAACAGGTGGAGCAACGCGAACTCGGTGCCGACCGCTTCATCGGCCGGCTCGACGAGGAGTGCGGCAAAGCACTAGGCTCGATCCCGAAAGCAACGATTCAAAACATCCTGAAACCGTTGACGAGCCGGCTGGCTCCGCCGGTCGAGAAACCTGCCGAATCGAGCCGGGGGAGCTTGGCTGAAAGCGAATCGTCCTACCGAAGCAGCCGACCTGCCGACCGAGGCGTTCACCGTGCCCTGGAATTGTCTCGCCGAGCTGATCGGCCGACCGGGCGATGAAGCGGGCGAGACCCACGGCCAGGTCGTGCCGGCGCTGCGCGAAGCTGCCGAGCGCCTGGCTGCCGAGTGGGAACAACAGCTCGCCGAGCTGCAGGAGCGGTTAATCGAGCGGCCCGGCTTCCGGCTCGCCGGCGCCGAAGAAGGTATCCGCCACGTTGTCGCCGGCTTTGAGAAAAGCTTGCAGCACTACGAACCGATGCTCCGCGATCTGAAGGAGAAGGCAGCCAGCGGCTACACACGATTGCAGGAGTACATCGCTTCGTCAAAGAACGGACGCAAGCCGTCGCTCTCGACTCAGGAATTGCTCGAACTTCTGAAGTCCTATCCCAAGTGGCGTTACCAGTCGCTCGTGATGCAGCACGTGATCTCGGCGTTTCTCGGTCTACGCGGGCACCTGTCGGACGAGCTGCGTGAGGTGAATTTCTGCCGGGTGCGCTTGACGGAACTGCTGCGCTTGCTGGAAGCGGACGGATCGTCTCCCGGCCTCCGTCCGTTTCCGAAGGCGGGATCGGCGGCGGACGTCCAGCTCTTCCCGGCCGGCTGCAAGAACTTGGAGGAGGCAGCGCACACCTTCCTCGGCGACATGGACAATGAAACGATGCTTGAGCTCGACAATCGTGTCCAGGCGCTGCTCACGAAGGACTTCGTCGACCTGAGGCAGGTATGTCTCACGAACACGGGGGTGTTGCTGAGGAACCTGGAAAAGGCCATGCGCGAGACAGCCGAGACGTTAGGCGCCGAATATCTGGCCGAGACCGATGCAGCGGAGATCTTGCTGGCGGAGTACCCCGAACGGGACGCAGTGGTCGAAAAGCTGGGAACTGGGTTTCAGGAGGCAGAACCATCGCGTTCGACCGCCGGCAAGCCAGCGCCGGAGTTGTGCGTTCTGGCCGCCCCACCGGGCGAGGCCGGCGACGAGCTGCGCGAAGCGGCCCGCGCGGCGATTCCCGGGGTCGAGATGGTGAACGGATCGAACGATCACATTCTCATTTACCGCGAGACGCCGTATCTGCCGTTGGGTACGCTGGACCACCTGGGACCTGCTGCTTGCGACGTGTATCAACAGATGTGTGCCGCCGAGAATTTCACGCCGCATACGCGCATTGATGTGGCCTTTCGACGGTAAACACGAATCGTACCGATTTACCGCCTGCGGCTTAGCAAGAGCGACTGCTAAGCCGCAAGCGGCGAAATCATAGCTCCTGCCACCGGTCCCGAAACGAGCGCGCCGCCGGAGCCGGGAAATCGCGCGCGGCGGTCCAGCCGGCACCCGGTCCCGGCAACCGATCCAGCCAACCGTCCTTCGCCTTTGGACGCAACAACCAGCGTGCCAGCCGTAACGACAGCCGATACAGCCACGGCCGTCGCAGCACTTGCTTCCAGGCCCAGTACGCCAAGCGCTCCCACGGAATACCGTGGCGCCGCACCTTCTTTCTGACGCCTGATCCCTGACTTCTATCTCCTGATTCGTGATGCTGCAACTCGCGCAGACCGATGAGCATGTGCGGGATGTTGATCTTCACCGGGCACGCGGCCTGACAGGCGCCGCACAGCGACGAGGCGTGCGGCAGGTCGGGATTGTCGGCCACGCTATCGTACAGCGGTGTCAAGATGCTGCCGATGGGGCCGGAGTAGACACCGCCGTAAGCGTGGCCTCCGATGCGCCGATACACGGGACAGGCGTTGAGACAGGCCCCGCAGCGGATGCACTGTAGGCTCTCGCGGAACGGGGTGGCCAGCACGCGCGATCGACCGTTGTCGAGTATCACGAGATGGAACTCGTCCGGGCCGTCCTGCTCGTCCTTGCGCCGCGGCCCCGTAATCAGCGTTGTATACACAGAGAGCGTTTGTCCTGTGGCGGCGCGGGCCAGCAGCTTGAGGAACACCGGTAAATCCCGCCAGCGCGGAATGACCTTCTCCATGCCCATCAGCGCGACATGGATGCGCGGGCAGGTCGTCGTGAGCCGGCCGTTGCCTTCGTTGGTCACGAGGACGACGGTCCCGGTCTCGGCGACGGCGAAATTGGCCCCGGTGACGCCCATGTCGGCCCGGTAGAACTTCTCGCGCAGCAGCCGGCGGCCGGTCAGAGCGAGTGTCTTCGGGTCGTCCGGCAGCGGTTCGCCGGTGTGCTCGGACAGCAAGTCGCGCGATGCTCTCGCGCGTGTGGTGAACCGCCGGGGCCACGAGATGCGACGGCCGTTCGCCGGCGAGCTGGATCACGAACTCGCCGAAGTCCGTCTCTACCACTTCGAGGCCGGCCGCCTCCAGCGCCGGGTTGAGGTGAACCTCCTCCGTCGTCATCGACTTCGATTTGACGATCCGTTTGCTCTCCGTCCGCTTGGCGATGTCGAGGATGATGCGCCGGGCGTCTTCCGCAGTCGCCGCCCAGTGGACGCGGCCGCCCAATAGCGCAATCGAGGTTTCGAGCTGTTCGAGGTACTGATCGAGGTGGGCGAGAGTGTGTTCCTTGATGCGTTTGGCGTGGTCGCGCAGTCGATCGCTGTCAGCGAGAGCGGCATAACCGCGGCGGTTGCCAGCCATCAGCGTGCCGGTGAGGCGCACCAGGGCGGCTTGTAGCGGCGGGTCAGCAAGCGCCTGTTCCGCGGCGCCGCGGAAGTCGTGATGTTCGTGGCGTGCGTAGTCGGACATGATCCACCAGCGTTCATTCACCTGCGCGGTTCGTCGCTGCCGCAGAAGCACGGCATCTCATCGATCGACCTTGATCTGAAATCTCTGCGTCGTCCTGCCCACAGTCTCGGTGACCTCCTCTTTGACCAGTTCTTGCCCCCAACTGAGACGTCCTTCATCCAATCGACGAACCGACCGTTCCAGCGTCACCGCGACCACGACTTCCATGTTTCCGGCGACATCCGGCACGCCGCGCAGCACGCCGGTGCTCTCGTCCATTCGGAGCCAGGCCGGACCCTGAACGAGCTTGAACCGGGGCCTCTCAATGTCCCAGAAGCTCGATGTCTGTTTGCCCTCCACGATGCGGGCGCAGGTCTCCCAGCGACCGGACGGTGGAAACCCGATACCGATACTCGGTGCCGACCTTGGCCGTGTTTGCAGGCTTGCTGAAAATGAACGGTCGGACCACGGCGGCGTAGTCGGACGATCCGCTCGGCTTCCCCTTCTCATCCACCGCCACCACCCGACAGAAAGCCTTGTTGGCGTTGGGCAACTCCACGCCGGGACCGAGGACGACCAGCTCGGCATTCATCGTTTCGGCCACGAAATTGGCCGGGGATTGAGCGGGCACATCCTTCGACTGGCCGACATTGATCCGGTACGGCTCGTCGCTCACCGTGAACCCCTTCTCATCGCTTGCATATACCCGGTATCGCACCGGTTTTCGGCCCACGGGATTGGGCTTCCACCGGAGCGTCGCTTTACCTTCCGGTTCCTTGGGAAGTTCCAGCGTCACGTCGAGCGGCTGGGCCGGTCCGCCCGGCGTGAACTTCCACGTCTTGCTCCACGGACCCCAAACGCCTTTACCGTTCCTGGCCCGGACTCGCCAGTAATACTCTGTGCTGGGCGTGAGCAGGCCGACGTAGGGCAGGCTGTAGCGCGGCTTCCCGCGGTCCGCCGTCTTGCTCACCAGCTTGGAGAAATTGGACGAGAGAGGCCAGGCCATGTCGGTGCGATCGGCAAGCTCGAACTGATAGTCCGCAATGCCGTCGGCCACGGGATCCTGAGGAGGACTCCACTGGAAGACAATATCGGTGCCGTCCGTCTGGCCGCCGTCGGTCGGGAACACCGGGCTAGACGGTGCGCCGGGCGGAGTGGAAACCGAGCGTTCGACCCATTCATGGGTAAGGCGAATCCGCCGAGGGCCGGGAGATTGATCCGTGTAGGTGAAGCGGTTCTCGCCGACGACCATTCCCGGCAGAGCGAGGGGCGCCATCTGAAGATCGTTGACGACGGCGAGGCGCTTGAGCCGAGCGCCGGCAGGTAGTTCACACTTGAGCCTGTACTCATAGCGCGCAGGGCCCTTGGGCGGGAATAGGGTATCCAAGTTCTCGCCGATCTCCTGCCACGATTTCCCGTCCCAGGAGAGAGAGAACTTCGCCGCCGTGCCTTCGACTTCGAGTTGCCCGCCCACGAAGACATAAGGACTGCGCATCTTCCAGACGATGACGCCCGGCTTCTCCGGATCGGCCACCAATTCTCCGCCCTTCGCCTGGACGTTCTCTCCCGATTCGGTCCCTTTGCCCAGTTCTCTTTGCTGAAATCCGGTCGATATTCCCACAGTCCGTTGCAAACCCTGTCCGCCGCCCGCTGACCCCAGACCATGATGTCCGCCGGGCCGTGGTATTTCAGCGGAACCCGGTGCCCCCAGCGCCACACGAGCGCCTCGTTCGGCCGCAAGACCATGTTCATGGTCGTGTCCTGTGTACTTCTTCGATCCCCTCCGGCATCGCCTTCGTAGACGAACAGTGAAGCGGCCACCTCGGCCTCGGCTCGGCTGTCCGAGTCCAGAATGCCGTGGGTGTGCGTGCGCTTGAGCAGGTCGTGATCGCGCACGAGGTCCTTCTCATCGGCAAGCGTCTGATTGTCGCGGAGGAGGTAGAAAGGCCCCATGTCCCCGTCCAGCACATTCCAGCGCCCGTCGTAGAAGACTTGCGTGATGCAGTGCCCCACCACCCGACAGGGACGCACTTTCGTTAACCCTGCGGTGCGCCAGAGGCCGGCCAGGCAGATCGAATCGTCGCCACAAGTTGTGAAGCCGTAAACGTTGAAGACTTTGACGGGGTCGTTCGCCTCGGCGTCGCCGGTGCTGGCGTGGAAGCGGTGTGTGGTCTGAAGGCGCCAGAGAGCGATCGCTTTCTCACGGTCGGTCATCCCGGGCCGGAGCGCGCCGGCGACGATGTCCGGCAAACTGCGGAACTGGTTGCGGCCGTTAGATAACCAAGGATTGATGACGTCGGTGTCGCCGACGTTCTCCATGCGCAACGCCCGGTTGGACTCCCAACTCTGATCCCAGACACCGAAGCCGCCGCCGATGGGAGAGCGGCAGTTCGTGCCGTCCATCGTTCCCCCGTGTCTGACGCCGTATTCGTGCTTTGCAGCGGTGATCTCCACCAGGCGCTTCGCGGCGGAGTCCTGCGGATGGTGGTTGGACGCCCAGGGTTGCAGAGCTGCTTCCGGCGCTGACGGAAGCAGCGTGGCGAAGAGAACGATCGACGCTTGCATGGGACACCCTCGTTACCGCACGAACGTGGTTTTGCCACCACTCGGGCGCGGGCTTAATCCTTCGCACGTATCGAGTGACGGCACGTCGAAGCCGATACCCGCACTAATAATGTAGTGGAATGAGTCGGTGTTGATCGAGCGCACAAACGTCACAGGAGGACTTGCAACAACCGGGAACACCGGTGACGTGAGCGCTTCCTCGGTGCGGCCGTCGGCGGCGACCGGCACGACCGGCGGCGTCGGCGGCAACAGAGCCTCGACCACCTCCACCGCCGACACCGACTCCGACGGCGGCACGGCAGCCAACTTGGCCGGTGCAGGCTCGGCCACGCTGACTGAAACCGGCGTCGGGGCCAGAATCGTCACAATCCCGTTCGCCGAGTTGACGCCGCCGACTGGTGCGGAGCTCAGCGTGAACGCGCCCTGCGTGTCGGCGACCATCGTCGAGATGACGTTGAACCCGCTCGGGTTGACCGCCGATACCAGGTTGATCGCCGTCGCGCCGGGAACCGCGGTCCCGTTGACGTGGAAGTTAATCGTTACCAGGCTGCCGCCTGCCGGGTCGGTGATCGGCGTGCTGCTGAACAGCGTGATGCCCAGCTCGCCCGTAGCCTGGTTCACCGCCACTTGCAGCGTCCAGCCCGTACCCGATGCCGGCACCGTCCCGAGTGAGACGTCCGCGGCCGACACGCTCAGCACCGATGGGTCGTACTTCAGAGCCAGCGTGGCTTCCGTCATGCCCGCGTTGGTTCCCGGCACCGGGTCGTCGATGTTCACCGGCACGGTGACGATGCCTCCCAGGCCCGCGCTCAGGTCGGTCGGGATGCTTACGGTCGGATCAGGACCCGACGGGTTGTTGCTCGCTGGGCCGGCATACGGCGGGAGCTGCGCCGGGTTGCCGCCGGTGAAGACCGAGTTGAGGATCGTAGCGTCGCCCGAGTCCATCAGGCCGTTGTCGCTCAGATCCCCGATGATGACCGGGTCCACGATCGGGAAGGCGCCGAAACCGCTGTCCGCCTTGCCGGCCACGCGCACAATATCCACCGAATCCGCACTGGTGTAAGCGGAGCCGCCCAGGCCGGTCGCGTCGCCAGGGAAGGCGACCACGTGCAAGCCGTCGCTGGTGACGACCGGCACCGTTCCGCCGTCGATCGTGTTGTTCGAGCCGCTCGTCAGGTCGAAGTGCAGCAAGTCCAGCGACTTGTACTGGGCGTTGGTCGGCACCGTGGCCGTCAGACCGCCCAGCAGCACCGATCCCAGTGTCCCGAGGTTTACGCCCGCCGTACTGTGGAAGGTGATGGTCGCCTGGGCGGCACTGCCCGCCCCGGACGTGGCCACCGTGAAGGTCGCCCCGCTCAGGCTCGAGTTCACGGTGCCGCCGCTGATCGTCAGCAGGCTGGCGTTGTAGTCCAACGTGAACGTGGCCGAGGTCACGTTGGCCGGCGCGTTGGGGTCGGTGATCGTGATCGTCGAACCGCTCGGTGTGAGCGAGTTGACGCTCACCGTCATCAGGCTGGGGTTGGCCACGGTGGCGGCGAACGTGACGGTGGCAGCCGACCCCGCGACCGACACGCTCACGTTGCCGGTGCCGACGTTCGCCAGCGCCGCCAGTCCGTTCTTGATGTTGGTTGCCAGCGTGGTCGTGTTGCTGCTCCAGGTGATGGCACCCGTGCTCGAGCCGTTGAACGTCAGCCGGAAGGTGCCGCCCGTGACGCCGCTGCCGAAGGCGACCGTCTGGGTCGAGGCCAGCAGGGTCAGGTCGATCGGGATCCCCACCGCGGGACTGGAGTTGTTGGGCAGGTTGATCAGGTCGGTGGCGTCCGGACCGCGGGCGAAGTCGGGCACGGTCACCACCACGGTGCTCGCGCTCAGCGAGCTGACCGTAAACGTCGCCGCGTAGTTGCCGCTCCCGGACGTGCCGTCGCTGAGGCCGTCCAGCAGCAGGCCGGCCGCCGTCTCGAAGGCCTGACTGCCGCTGACCAGGGTGGCCGTATACGTGTCCGCCGGCAGCAGACCCCAGGTGTTCGACAGCGGCAGGCCGTTGGTGCCCGCTTCGGTCGTCTTGATGAACGTGACGGTCTGGTTGTTCGAGGAGATGACCAGCGAGCCTGTCACGGCCTTGCCAGTGGTGTTCGACACCAGCGTTACGTCGGCGGCACCGTCGTTGGAGGACGACGAGTTATAGAGGTTGATCTGGGCGGTGTTGCCGCTGTTGGTGTTGTTGAACGGCTGACTGAACGTGGCCGTGAACCCGGTCGGAGTCGCGATGAACGAGGTCACGGCCAGGGTGACGTTGAACGCGCTGGAGTTGGCGCCCGTCAGACTACCGGTCGCGCTCTCGCCCAACTTGTAAGTGCCGGCGGTGTTGAGGATCAGGTTGCTGAAGGCGGCGACGCCGTTGTGGACCGTGACGGTCGTGGTGCTGCCCGCCGTGAAGCTGCCGGGGCCGCTGGCGACGGTCAGCGTGACCTGATCGGTCTGGTCGCTGGTGAGGACGTTGCCGAACTGATCTTCCACCGCCGCTTGGACGGCCGGATTGATGGCAAAGCCGCCCGCGGTGTTGCCGGGCTGGACCACGAAGGCCACCTTGCTGGCCGTGGCGGGGTTGTTGGTCAGGCTGGACGACGCGGCAGTAGCAACCCCGGCGGCCGTGGCCGTGACGGTGTAGCCGCCGGCCACGGTGTTGGCGGTGACCGTCGTCGAAAACTGGCCGCTGCCGTTGGTCGAACCGCTGGCGCTGCCGAAGGACACGCCGGCCCCGCTGCCGGGAGCCGTGAACGTCACGCCGGCTCCGGACACCGGGTTGCCAAACGGGTCGAGCACCGTGACCACCAGCGCGCTGCTGAAGGCGCTGTTGACCGTGGCGCTCTGCGACGCACCGGACGTAACGCCGATGCTGGCGGCGGAACTGGCGCCGACGTTGATATTGTTGGAGCTGGCTGAGGCCACGCCGCTCGCATTGGTGGTGAAGGCGATGTTCATCGCCTCGGCCTTGTTGTAGGACAGGCCGCTGAACGAGGCCACACCGCTCGACAGCGTCACCGTCAGCGGACTCCCCTGCAGCGCCGCCGTCCCGACACTGCCGCTCGCCGCCGTGACCGTGTGCGTGTTGTCGGTCGTGAGGACGTTGCCGAATGGGTCCTCTTCCTTCAGCACCGGTTGGCTAACAAAGGCGACGCCCGCCGTCGCCGCCGTCGAGGGTTGTTGCGTGACAACCAATTTACTGGCTGACGTTGGGCTGACCAAAAGGAGGTTGGACGTGGCCGCGGTCACGCCGCTGGCGTTCGTCGTGAAGGACAGATTCAGAACCTCCGCAACGTCGTAAGACAGGCCGCTGAAGGCAGCCACGCCATTGGCCAGCGTCACTGTGAGGTTGCTGCCCTGAAGGATGCCCGTGCCCTGGCTGCCGCGCGCCACCGTCACCGTATGCGTGCTGTCGCTGGTGATGACGTTGCCGAACTGGTCTTCCTCCTTGACGACCGGTTGGGTCGTAAACGCGACACCTGCGGTGGCCGAACTCGACGGCTGCGTGGTGACCACCAATTGGCTCGCCGTCGCCGGGCTGACCGTGAAGCTGTAGAGCCTGGCGGCGTGCGTGCCGTTGCTGTCAACGGGGGTGACGTCGAAGGAGACGGTGCCGCTGACCGTGGGCGTGCCGCTGACCGTGATGGTGCCGCTGCCGCTGCCGGTGATGGTCAGGTTGGTCGGATTACTGACGTTGGTGGCGTAGAGCGTGATGGTGCCGCTGCCGCCGCTGGCCGTGAGAGACTGGTTATAACTGACGCCGGCCGTACCGTTGGGCAGCGACGACGGATTGAGCACCGGGCCCACGTCGACGGCGACGGAGTTGTGGTTGGTGCCCGCCGTATAGGTGATGGTAGCTGTCTGGCCGCTGCCGAGGAAGTTGGTGCTGATGGTGGCGCCTTGACTCAGCAAATTGCCGGTGATGCCGCTGTCGCTGCCGGTGCCCGCCATGAACATGCCCGAGACGGAGCCTGAGCCGGCGTTGTTGAGGATCATGTACTGGTCGCCGTATTGCGGAGTATAGCCGTTGAATTGCGTGAGGTTGAGTGTGGCGCTGCCGAGCGTGACGGTGTTGCTCCCGGTGCCGGTGACGTTGGCCTGGTCGTAGCTCGGGGTGGCGTTGCCGCCGATCTGCACGGCAAAGCTGGACGAGATGTTGAGGGATAGGCTTCCCAGGTTGAGAGTGGCGGTGCCGGTGCCGGGGGCGAGTTGGCCGCCGGTAAAGGCCAGCGCGCCGCTGATGGTGCCGATGCCGCCGATCGTGCCGCCGGTCACGGTCACGCTGTTGGTCCCGGTGCCCGAGCCGCCGGTCGTGTTGCTCACGAACAGAGTGCCGGCGCTGAGTGTGGTGACGCCGGTGTAGGTGTTGACTCCGGTCAGGGTCTCGCTGCCGCCGCCGGTCTTGGTGAAGAGGAGTTTGTTGGTGGAACCGGACGAGAGTACACCGCTGAACGTTCCGGTGCCGCCGCTCTGACCCACGGTCAATGTCGCATCCGCTCCCCCGCTGTTGGTAACGCTGCCGCTACCGTTGAGGGCGTCAACCGTGTCACTAAAGCCGCCGAGGTCGAAGGCGGCGTTGTCGGTGACACTGGACCCGCTGCCGACGGCATTCAAGATGCCCGCCTTGAGAGTGCCGGTGGTGATGGTCGTGATACCGGTGTAAGAATCGGCAGCGCTGAGCGTGAGGGTGCCTGCGCCTTGCTTGGTCAGAGCGCCGCCGGTGCCGCTGATGAGGCCCGCGATGATGGCTGCTCCGCTGTCGCGTACCGTCAGGGTGTCGGCGTTCAAGGTGATCGCCGCCGCTGTCAACGTGACCGTGGTCAGCAGCGGACTCGCCCCCAGCGTGACGCCACCGGTGTAGGTCTGGTTGCCCGTGCCGCCCGCCATGTTGCTGGTGGTGACGGCGCTCGTGTTCAGAGCCGTCGTCCCACTAACCGAAAGCGAGCTCAGAGCCGTGGTGCCGACGATGCCGGCGAAGGACGCATTCCCAGTTATGGACAAGCCCTGCTCTCCGGCAGTACTGGCGTCAACAGCGCTGCCGAAAGCGACGGTGCCGCCCGTGGCCGTCAAAGTGTCGATGGTACCGTTGGCCGTGCTCAGGGCTACCGCCGCCGTTGTAAGTCTGGTTGCCGGTGCCGCCGTCGGTATCGGTGGTGCCGACTATCGTGCCGCCCCCCAAGCCCCTCGTGAAGTATGTCGTGCCGCTGACCGATAACGAACTCAACGGAGTAGTCGCACCGACGTAGTCTTCGAAGTAGGCGTCGCCGTTGATGGCCAGCCCCTGGGCACCGCTGCTGGAGGCGTCCAGCGTGCCGGCGAAGTTGGCCGTGCCTGATCCGCATGTGAAGGTGACATTCGCCCCCAGCGTGGCCGGGCCATCGATCACGATGAAGTTGTTGTTAGTAATGACGTCGGCGCCGACACTGATGTTATCGCTGCTATCGACGACAAAAAGAATCCCTCCGGCCGTGTCGCTGACTGCGCCATCGATGGAGATACTACCGCCGACACTTTCTTGCAGTTCCACAGTCGGAGCGAAGGAAACCAGGTCGGTTTTGAGGGTGCCGGAGCCGTCACTTCGACCGATGAAAACTTTGACAAAGCTGCTGCCTAGTGCGGCCACATCGGTGCTGGTGATCTGCAGCGTGCCGCTGTCGCCGGCAACGCCGATGGAGGTGCCCGCGGACGCCGGCGCCAGCCGCAGATTGTTCGTGCCCGTGACCGAATCAGCCCCGCCGTTGAAGGTGATACCACCGTCGGACTCGAGGGTCAGTGCGTTTGACCCGGCGGCTACCGTACTGGTGAAGGTAATCAAGCCCGAACCTGCGTCGATAGTAGAGTTAGCGGCCCCGATGTTGACCGCCCCCGTCATCGTCACAGAACCGTTGGCCCCGCCGTTGTTCGTCGTGATCGTGCCGCCGTTGAGGTTGATGGTCGTGGCAGTGATCGCCAGATTGCCGCTCGACGTCGAGGAGCCGAGATTCAGAGCAGGAGACACTGTCGCTGTGTCGGTTCCGCCGGTGGCGCTTACCGTTAGAGCAGCGGTAAAGCCGGTACCGAGCGAAGTGATGGTATCGGCGTCGTTGGCAGTGTGCGTGTCGTTAACGAGCAGGGCCGCGGTCGGGTTACCAAAGGTGAAGCTCGCAAGGCTGTTGCTACTGAACGATTCCGTCGTGGTCGATCCGGAACCGGAGAAGGTCGTGTTTTCGATCCCGGAGAAGTTATGCGTCGGATCAACATTGAGCGTGAGCGTGCCGACCGTGGCTGAATCTGTGACAGTCTCGACGTCCGTGAAGGTGATCGTGCCGGCGCTCGTGCCGTTGACGACGAAGTCGCCAGCGTTCGCGCCGGTGGCGTCATAAGCGAGGGATGTCAGCGTGGCCCCGCTAACGGTGATGTTGTGAGAAGCTGGACCCCGAGCCGCCGTCGAAGGTGATGGGGACGGTGTTGAAAACGCCGCCGCTGTAGTCCACGGTCAGCGAATTATTCGAGCCGGTTGCGCCATTGATCTCGATAGAAGATGTGAACGCTATGGCCTGCTTATCGACGAGTACGCTGTTGACGAACACCTCGAAATTGCTGCCGGATTGCACGAGGCGGATGCTGTTCGTCCCGGCCGGAGCTGTGTAAAGAAGGGCATCGGCCAGGTCGGGCACCAGGTTGTTGGCGATCGGCGTACCGAGGCCGGTGACCGCGTCGTATCCCGTGGTCGCGGGATACGTGCCGTTGTTGCCGGTGGTGATATCGTGGAAGTTGCTGGCGTACGTCGCCGGTGACTTGTCGAAATTGTAGAGGGACGGCAACGTCTGCGTGGCCCCGGTCAGTGGGGCCACGCCATTGGCTGCACGAATCTGGTCGGAGATGGCGACGAGCGCGGCCCAGCATGGCGCCGACAGGCTCGTGCCGCCAGCGAGGTCGAATGGGTAGCCAGGGTCGTCATACGAATCGTATACCGAGACACCGGTAGCGACGTCGGCATCGAATGCCACATCGGGAGCGACGCGCTGCGTGGTGCTGATTCCAGCCGCAGCCGTGGCCTGGAAGTTCGGCTGGGATTCAAAGTTGCTGACGCCGCCGCCGGTAGCCCCGTATGTGTTAAACACTTGGCCGAAGCCGAAGCCGTCATTCCAGACGGTTTCTTTGCTATAAGTGAAGTTCCCGCTGCCCACGACGGTCAGCGACGTGCCGCCGACGGCCAAGACATTGGGCGAATCGGCTGGGTAACATGCCTGACCGGTCGCGCCGGAGCCGTTGCCGTCTGAATAGGTATTCGGATTGACGGAACCGGAGTCGCCGGCCGAAGCTATGAACGTAACGCCGGGATACAAAGTTGGTGAAAAGTCCGAGTCGAAAGAGTTCTCGCCCGCAAAGCCGCCATCGTAGCCAAAACTCATCGAGACTACGCTCGCGCCAAGTCCACCGTTGGCGACCGGCGTGGCCGCAAAGTCAGCCGCGGCGAAAATGTTCGTCGAAAAGTCGTCAGCCTCCACAAGGACGATATTGGCCTGGGGCGCAAGGGCATGGGCCCATTCCACGTCAAGCGCCTCTTCGCCTTCCCAATCATCCAATCCCGGCCCACTGGGGTCGACGCCTGGCACACCGCTGGTCCCGAAGTTGGTGGTGAAGGTCGAGCCGCCGTTGACCTGGCCGTATTTCACGAAGTTAGGATTGGGAAGGCCATATTGTGCATCGAACACGGCCAAATCACTCGTGCTGAAATTTGCGTTGCTGCTGCTGACGAAATCGGGATTGTCATAGGCGTCAATCAGGGCGATGGTCTGGCCGGCGCCGTTGTCGCCGTTAGCAAGAAGCGTGCTGATCCCATAGGCCGTCTGGATGTTGGACGGTGTGAAGCCGCCTCCTGGCCCGGACCCCTGGTAGTCGGGGGACACCTGGCTTAGCGGCATGGCAACATAATTCGGCTCGACCACACCGCTCGGCACGACGCGGTCTTCCAGGGTCTCTAGCTGGAGTCTGAACGGTTTCTTGTGCGACAGCCGCTGTCGCTGAGATGGCTTACGAGTCTTCCTGGTCCTGAAAGACATGCCGAGCAGAGAGCGCAGCCAGTTCATCAGCGGCATGAGGGATCCCTCACACAGTTAAATGCTTGCGTTTGCCGCCAGGAATCCTTCGGTCGAACTGCTCTGGTCCACGGTCTTGGTAGCCAGGCGATTCGAGCGGCACGAAACATCGGCCGTTCACTCATTGACTCGCGGCTTGATCGCACCGGGCAGTTTCTCGGGATCACCCCTGATCCTAAGAAAACGCCGCCACGAGCATCGAAGCGAGTCACGAGTAGTGAGACCGATCAATTGAAATCGAGCCGTGATGGCAAGGCAAGGAAAAACAGGTGTAACCGGCAGAATTCCGGGAGCCGCTACAATCCGTCGATGCAGCGCAACCAGCTCACAGAGCGTCGTTCGTTACCTCGGGTCCGACGCCTGCCGCCGATCAGCAACGGCAACAGGACCGCACCGCCGCTGTCGGCTCACGCTTGCACGACCGACCCTGGTGACATCGCGGGAATTCCCGCACACGATTGCCCGGCTACAACCGCACTGTTCGGTTACGCGCTTCCCGTCGCAGTCACTGGTGCCGCGCCCGTTATCGAGCAGCAGCGGCAGCGCGAACCGCGCCGCAGGCCCGGCCGTGCCGTCCGTTTGGATGCGGAGACAACGATCCTCGTACCCGTTGTCGCTGCCCAAAAAATCGCAACCGGCCACGTTTTCAGTAGCCGCCCATATAAGATGGATGATGAAGCGCAAACCGTCTCACGAACGGACCGTCTTCCATCCCCGATGATTCCACGCAAACTCGAGACTTACGCCATGTTGACCCGACGTATCGCCATTCTCCTCGGACTTCTTCTCATCGCTGCCACTCCGAACGTCGGGGCCGCCGACCTACCCCGACCGGTGAAGGTGTTCATCCTGGCCGGTCAGTCGAACATGGAAGGGCAAGCGGTCGTGGACCTCGACGGCAAGGATTACAACGACGGCAAAGGCACTCTCGCCGCCCTGTTCGACGGATCCGGCCAAGGCCCCGCTCGTCAAGCACCTCAAGACCGACAAAGGGCGAGTGGGCGGTGCGCGACAACGTGTGGGTTCGCTACCAGCGCGAAAAGGGGCCGCTCCTCGCCGGTCCGCTGACGCTGGGCTTCAGCGTCTACGGCGACAAGCACCACTTCGGACCCGAATTGCAGTTCGGCCACGTTGTCGGGCGACCATTTCGCCAATCAGGTCCTGCTCATCAAGACCGCGTGGGGCGGCAAGAGCCTGTACAAGGACTTCCGCCCGCCGAGTTCCGGCGGCGAGGTCGGGCCGTACTACACGAAAATGCTCGCGGAGGTCCGCAGTGCCCTTGGAAAACATCAAGACCGACTTCCCGACTTACGCCGGCCAGGGATACGAGCTGGCCGGCTTCGTCTGGTATCAGGGCTGGAACGACGGCGTCGATCCGAAGAACGCCGTGCCGGAGTACGAGCAGAACCTGGTGAACCTCATCAAGGACGTCCGCAAGGACTTGAAGGCCCCGAATCTGCCGTTCGTCATCGGCGAGTTGACCGGTCCGTGGGTGGAAGCGCCCGGGCGCGTGGGCGACGCTTCGGAAAGCCCAGGCCGGCGCGGCGGCCAGGCCCGAGTTCAAGGGGAACGTCCTCTTCGTCGAAACACATAGACTTCGTCCGGCCGGCCGAGGAGTCTCCCAACCCGGGCCACGGGCACCACGAGTTCGGCAACGCGGAAACCTATTTCCTGGTCGGCGACGCCCTGGGGAAGGGCATGGTCAAACTCCTCACTCCGTCGAAAGCTAAGACCGAACCGGCCAAGCCCACGTCGCACACGGATCGAAAACTCGAAGGGTGGACCATCCGCGTGGACGACCGTCTGCTCAAGGGACCGGATGAGGCTTTGGGAACCCGGGCTTTGCGATTCCTCGAAGGTAAACTAAGCGACATCAAAGTGGTGGTGCCGGAGGACAAGCTCAAGAAACTGCAAGCGGTGATCATCGTTCTGGACCTGTCGCACGGCAAGCTCGGCTCGATGCAGTATCACCCGAGCGCCGGCTGGCTGAAGGCGAACGGCTACTCGACCGACCTCGAGAAATGCGTTCACATCCCCCGGGCAGCGGACCTGCCGACGAAGCGGAACATCAACGAGCAACCGTGGGTGATCCTGCACGAGCTGGCCCACGCCTACCACGACCAGGTGCTGGGATTCGACGAGCCGCGGATCAAGGAGGCCTACGAGAAGTACAAGAAGAGCGGCCGCGGCGACAAGACCCTACTCTTCAACGGCAAGCGGGTGAAGCACTACGCGCTGACCAACCACAAGGAGTTCTTCGCCGAGATGACGGAAGCCTACTTCGGCGTCAACGATTTCTTCCCGTTCAACCGGGCCGAACTGAAAGAAGCCGAGCCGGAGATCCATGCGCTGCTTACGATCATCTGGGAATCGCCGCACGGGAAAGATAAACGCTGATTCAGCTTGGACGAAGGGGGCTGCTCATGGGTCGAGTGCTGGTGCTGTACGATTCGGCGAGCGGGAACACCGCGAAGATGGCTGAGCTGGTCGCCGAGGGCGCCGGGAGCATCCCCGGCGTCGAGGTCCGTTTGCGCAAAGTCGAGGTAGCCTCGGCCGACGATGTGCTCTGGTGCGACGGGCTGGCCGTGGGAAGCCCGACTAACATGGGCCTGCTGTCCTGGAAGATGAAGCGGTTCTGGGACGAGCCGATGGCTCCGCACTGGATGAAGGTGGACGGCAAGATTGCCTGCGCCTTCTCCTCCTCGGGCGGCTGGGGCGGCGGCACCGAACTGGCCTGCCAGTCCCTGCTCACGGTGCTGCTCAACTTCGGCTTCCTGGTGTTCGGCGTCACCGACTATGCCGGTAAGTTGACGACGGCCCACTACGGCGCGGTCACCGCGCGCGAGCCACGCGAAGAAGGAACACGGGCGGCGTGCCGGTTGCTGGGCAAACGGCTGGCCGAGTGGGTCGCCGTCTTCTACGACGGCCGCCGGGACCAGCATCCCCTTCACAAGACCGACGTCCGATTGCCGCCCGGTTGAGTCGGCAGCTCCTGAATGAGTTCGCCGCGGGGAAACTCATTTTGGATGGGCCGCACTGAAGCGAACTCTGATACGTTCTGGTACATCGTGCTCCAAAGGGGGCTGCGCAGTTGTGGATCGTCCCAACGAAGCGGGAGGTCAACAGAACATGAGACTGCTCCTGATCGATCCGAGCGCCTGGAATTACAACGTCGAAAGTGTGTACCAACAGCCTCTGGGCGGATCCCAATCGGCACTGTGTTATCTGGGCGAGGCCATGGCCCGACGCGGACACCAAGTCACTTTACTGACGAATACAACGCAACCGGGCCTCTGTCGCGGCGTGTGCTGTCTGGCTATCTCGACCACCACTCCGGAGATCCTTCAGTCGCACAATCCGGATGCTTGCGTCGTGCTCAACGCTGTTGTGCCGCCGAGCCAATTGCGGTCGTTAGTCGGCCCAAGTTCACTTCTTATATTGTGGATCACGCAAGCATCCGACGTTGAGGCCGCTCGCCAGGCGGCTAACCCATCGGTGAGTGACGGTTATGACTTTTTTGTGTTCGTGAGCAATTGGCAGCGGTCGCAGTATCTTTCCACATTCCCCATGAAACCGGAAAAGGCCATCGTTCTTCGGAATGCGATCGCGCCGGTCTTTGAGGGAATGTTTCCGCCGGGCACGAGCATTTGCCATGAGAAAAAGAAGCCACCGGTGCTGGCGTATACAAGCACCCCGTATCGTGGTTTGGACGTCCTTCTCAAGGTCTTTCCCGAAGTCCGCAAGGCGGTGCCCGGAACGCGCCTCAAGGTGTTCTCCAGTATGAAAGTTTACCAAGTTCCAGAGGACGCCGATTCGCGGGAATTTGGTGCATTGTATCGCGCCTGCCGTGAAACGGAGGGAGTTGAATACTGCGGTTCGGTCGCGCAGCATCAATTGGCCGGCGAGTTGAAGCAAGTAACGGCTCTGGCCTACGCGAACACATTCCCCGAGACATCGTGCATCGCCGTCATGGAGGCGATGGCCGCTGGGTGTGGGATCATAACAAGCGATTTGGGCGCACTGCCCGAGACCACGGCAGGCTTCGGGACTCTCGTTTCATTGGCTGATGGAATCGACGCATACTATCCGAGATTTCAGCAGGCCGTCATCACCTTTCTCCGAGCCCACCTAAACGAGAGCGACCTGGGCCTGGAGGATCGTCTACGCCGCCAAGTGGACTTTGCGAACACGGACTATACGTGGACGCAACGAGCAGCGGAATGGGAAGCTTGGCTGGCCGACTGTATTCGCCAACCGGCCAAGATCTCCGAATTGTTGACGATGGCGATCCAACACCATCAGGTCGGTCGATTGCACGACGCCGAGCAGATCTACCGGCAGATTCTCCAGGCTGATCCGAATCAAGCCGATGCCCTGCATCTTCTCGGCCTGATCGCTCACCAAGTGGGCAAGCACGGGATTGCCATCGAATACATCGAACGGGCGATCGGGTTGAACGGCAATGTCGCGAACTATCATTTCCACCTAGGTGAAGCCTATTGCTCCTTACATATGATTCTCGAAGCGGTGGCCTGCTACCGCCGGGCCCTGGAACTGAAACCGGACTTTGCCGAGGCGCACAACAACTTGGGCACGACATGGAAAGACCTGGGGAAACTGGACGAAGCAGTTGTCTGTTACTATCGCGCCCTGGAATTGTCGCCGGAGTGCGCTGAGTTTCACAATAACCTGGGCATTGCTTTGCGGGAGCAAGAGAAGTTGGATGAAGCGGTGGCCTGCTTCTATCGCGCCATTAAGCTGAATCCGGACTATGCCGCGGCTCACAGGAACCTGGGCAACGTGCTGAAACACCTCGGGAAGGCGGACGAAGCGGTGCCCTGTTCCCGTGAGGCCCAGGAACCAACGCCGGGGATTGCCATTGATTACAACTGCTTGGGCAACGAGTTAAAAGACCAGGGGAAGGTCGACGAAGCGGTGGCCTGCTATCGCCAAGCTCTGAAGACGAATCCGGACTTTGCCGAGGCGCTCAACAACCTGGGCAATTTGTTGAGAGTCCAGGGGAAACTGGATGAAGCGTTGGCCTGCTTCCACCGGGCGCTGGAACTGAAGCCGGAATGCGCCGAAGTGCATAACAACCTGGGAATTGCGTTGCAGGTTCAGGAGAAGCTGGATGAAGCGGTGGCCTGCTACCGTCGGGCCCTCATGCTGAAGCCGGACTATGCCGCAGCGCACTGCAACCTGGGCATTGCGTTGCAGGTTCAGGAAAAGCTAGACGAAGCAGTTCTCTGCTACCGTCAGGCTCTGGAAAGGATGCCGGAGTGTGCTGAGTTGCACAGCAACCTGGGCTATGCGTTGCAGGTACAGGGGAAGTTGGACGAGGCGGAGGCCAGCTTCCGCGAAGCACTCAAGACAAAGCCGGACGAGGCCGGAACACACAATAACCTGGGCATTGTATTGAAAGACCAGGGGAAGCTGGACGAAGCGATGGCCTGCTTCGTCCGTGTGCTGGACCTGAGGCCGGATGATGCTGGGATTCACAGTAACCTGCTCTTCACACTTCACTATCTCACGGGGGGAACACCGGTTGGGTTAGCCGAAGCCCACGCCGAGTACGACCGCCGCCACGCTGCACCACTCTACGCTGCCGCCGCTCAGCATGGGTGCCTTCCTGATCGTTCGGATCGGCTCCGTTTGGGTTTCGTTTCGCCCGATCTGGGGCGGCACCCGGTCGGCTACTTTTTAGTCGCAATCTTGGAGCAGCTCGGCCAAGCAAACCTTGAAACCATTTGTTATTCCGATCGATCGGTCAAAGACGATCTCTCGCAGCGTCTTCAAGCCGCCGCGACGCACTGGCGTGATGTGCTTGGCACAAGCGATGAACGACTCGCGGAGCAGATCCGAGCGGACCGGATCGACATCCTGTTCGACCTGGCAGGACACACCGCGCACAACCGCCTGCTGCTCTTCGCCCGCAAACCGGCGCCGATCCAGGTGACCTGGGCGGGCTATGTCGGCACCACAGGATTGCGAGCCATGGACTACCTGCTGGCCGACTGCTATGAGGTCCCGCCTGGCGCCGAGCGCCACTATCGGGAGCAAGTGTTGCGCATGCCCGACGGCTACGTCTGTTATGCGCCGCCGGCCGATGCGCCCGCGGTGAACCGCCTACCCGCATTGGATCGCGGCCAAGTGACCTTGGGTTGTTTCAACAATCCCGCGAAGGTCACCCGCCAAGCTATTGAAATCTGGGCCACGATTCTTCGCCGACTGCCTGGATCACGGCTGGTGCTCAAGTACAAGGGATGGAACGATCGCGGCAATACCCGTCGATTTGCCGAGATGTTCGGCACGCACGGTATTGATCCCGGCAGGTTGGAGTTTCTCGGTTTCTCACCACACGCCGAGTTGTTGGCCGAGTACAACCGTATAGATCTCGCTCTGGACCCGTTCCCCTATTCTGGTGGTTTGACCACCTGCGAGGCGTTATGGATGGGGGTGCCGGTGATAACTTGTCCATTCGACACTTTTGCCAGTCGTCATTCGCTGAGTCACCTATCGAACGTGGGTGTGCCGGAGTTAATCGCCCACGATTTGGGCGAATACGTGGAACTGACGGTGTCTTTGGCAAGCGACCTGCCGCGTCTGGCTGCATTGCGAGCGGGCCTGCGGGAACGGATGGCAGCCTCGCCTTTGTGCGATGGGAAGCGCTTTGCCGCGAATCTGGCGGCGCTGCTGCGCGACGTTTGGCGGCACTGGGTCGAACAAGTTCAGCATTGACCAACCTCTTTTCCGGGAGACTATGCGGTCTTTCTGGTTTGGCCGGATGGACAGTTCGTGCAAGCGAAACGGGCGTAACCGGACGCCCGCTTACCTGTAACCCGTGAATAACCCAGCATTTCCGGCGCAGCAGGGGTTGGAAAAGGGGCCTCCTGGGGCTAGACATTCTTTGGCAGCTGCAATGTTAGCCCATTCCAGCTGCGTCGAGCACCCACCAACCTGGAGGCCCCCATGAGCATCCCACAAAGTCTGGACACCATCAAGCGGCAAATCCAAGAAGTCACCAGCCGGTTGGACACCTTGGTCCAACAGGCTGCCCAAGACGGGCAACCGCTCCACGAAGTCGAACGGAAGATCTGGCAGCAGGTGCTGCAAATGGGCAAGCACTGCTTGCGCACTTCCTGGCCTTGCAAGGCGATGGCGACTTCGGCGCGAGCATCCCCACGGCCGACGGCGGCGAATGGCGTCGGCTCGAACAACGCCACGAACGCCGCTACGTGTCCATCTTCGGCGTGTTCGAGCTTCTCCCGCGTCGTTTACGGCAGCCGCGAGGGACAGAAGATCGAGTTCGTCCCCCTCGATAATCGCTTGCAATTGCCAGGCAGTGTGTACTCGTATGTGCTCCAGGACTGGGCACAAGGGCTGTGCGTGGAGTCCGCCTTCAGTCAGGTCAGCACGACGCTGCAACGGCTGCTTGGGTTGAAACTGCCGGTCGATAGTCTGGAGCGCATGAACGAGCAAGTGGCCGAGCGGGTCGAAGCCTATCGGGAGAATCGGCCGGCGCCCGCTGCCGCCACCGAGGGCGAAATTATGGTGGCCAGTGCCGACGGCAAGGGGATCGTGATGCGTCGGCAGGCCGACGACCCGGCCCCGGCCGCCCACCGCACCAAAGGGGAGAAGGCCAGCCAAAAACAGATGGCCACGGTGGCCAGCGTGTACTCGGTGGACCGGCACGTGCGCAGCGCCGCCGAAGTGGTGGCGCTGCTGTTCCGCGATGCGCCCGAGCAGCCGCGGCCGGCACGCCCGGAACCGTGCCATAAACAGGTGTGGGCCGAATTGCCGCGGATCGAGAACGGTAAGATCACGTCCAGTATTGACCGGGTCCATGTGGAATTGATGGAGGAGTTAAGGCTGCGCAATCGGCTCGATCATCGCTGGGTACGGGCGATGGTGTTCCTGTACGACGGCCAGGAAGCGTTGTGGGACGCCCGGGCGCGGCACTTGCCGGCGGGCGGCGGTGTGGACATCCTGGATTTGCTGCACGTGACGCCACGGTTGTGGCAGGCGGCTCATGTGTTTCACAAGGAAGGGAGCGCGGCCGCGGAGGCGTTTGTACGGGAGCGCTGCTTGCGTGTGTTGCAAGGCGAAGTGGCGGAGATGCGGCGTGGGTTGGGTGTGATGGCCACGAAACACGGTCTGACCGGCAGTCGCAAGAAGACCATCGCGCAGATCTGTGGTTATTTCAAGAAGAACCAGGAACGGATGCGTTACGACGAGTACCTGGCGGCGGGTTATCCGATCGCGAGTGGGGTCATCGAGGGGGCGTGCCGGCATCTGGTGAAAGACCGGATGGAGCGCGCCGGGATGCACTGGACGCCGACCGGAGCGCAAGCGATGCTGAATGTCCGCAGTGTCTATGTGAACGGCGAGTGGGATAAGTACCAAGGCTATCGGATCGAACACGAAACGCAGATGCTCTATCCGCACCGCCACTTGGTGGAAGGTCTCCAGTACAACTTAGCTTGTTAGAATGCGAGCGGGCGCCCGGTTACGCCCAA
>CAVXNL010000012.1:0-780431 GCA_963763045.1 uncultured Planctomycetaceae bacterium
TGAGCTGCACCACGCATGTCAGCCGGTTAGGGCGCTAGGATGCGGCGGGCGGTCGCGCTCCGGGACGCCCGGGGCGAGTGTGCCGGATTGGCGCGTGTCGGGGTGTCGGTAAGACTGGTGTCACCAGGTACACGCGATTGCGTTGAGCCTGCTCAGCTACCCTGAGCCGCCCTGCGTTCGGGAACGGGGCTAGCGAGGGCCCTGCCAGCCAGCCGTTTACGGGCCTGGGTGATGGCCGCTGGCGGTCGGCACGCTCCAGGCCGCGTTCCAGCAGCCCCAGTCCGACAGCGAGCCGGTGACCTTGGCCGCGACCTCCTCGTAGTCGTCGTCGGGGAACAAGAGACATGGCCATCGTCAGGTATGCCACCACATGCGCGGGGAGCTTGCCCGCCCGACCGCTTATCGGTGACCCCGCAGGCCGCGACCGCCACGTCGATCACATCCCGCGGCACCGCGGCCACCAGCACGCCCAGCGACACCTGATCAGGACGAACCACCACACCCGAGCCCATGGCCGCTCGATCAAAACACCCGCGCCAGCCGCGATCACGCCGCCACGCCGGGCACTCAGCCCATACCCATGATCAACTTACGCTACGTGGCATTGGCCCTGGGCCTGGCCGGTCAGGCAGGATGATCTCCGCGAACGGCCAACTGCATCTCTGGGGTCAGGTTCTGAAGCAGCGGGGTCGATGCGGACTTGAGCGCTTGTACCGCGCCGTCGAGCCGTCCGGCCGGGAATTCTTCCCGGCCGGACGCCGTGGCCAGCACGTTCAGCGCCAAGGCCATGTCACCGTCTAGGTGCTGTGCTTGCTCGAGGAAGTCCCTTGACGTCTTGGCGTCGATCAGTACCGGCGCGGCGGCCAGCAGCATCATCGTGTACGCCCGGAACTCTTCGCGTGCTATGTCCCGGTCGCCCGAATCGGCTAGTACCTGGGACACTGCCTGCGCCGCGGTGTTGGCCTGAGTCATCAAGATGGCGACCTGGACCGCCACGGCGCGGGCCCGGCTATTGCCTTGCCGGAGCCGGACTACCTGATCAACGACTAGGACCGTGATCATCAGGACGAGCAGCCCGGCGACTGTGTCGGTGGTCAGGGCGTGAGCGTCCCACCAGCGCCGCAACCCGGCGTCGGTCAGGTCAAGGATCACCAGGACGCAGGCCACCAGCGCAACGGCGGCGGCGGCGAGCCCGCCTAGCCAGCGTGACAGCATCAGCAGACTGCTAGGCCAGGGGACGGATCTCGGGTTTAACCGGGACTGTAATCACCGTCGGCGAGTCGGCTCCCAGTGCCGCCGCGAAAGCATCCTTGACTTCTGCGTTTGATTTCGCGATGACTGCCTGGCAGCCGAAACCTTTGGCGATGGCTGGGATATCAAGTCCGGGAAGGTCGAGACCCGGTGCGTTCGGCGCCTTTTCAAGGACAGCGAAGTCCTTCAAGACTCCGTACTCGCCGTTGCGGACAACAACGAATACCACCGGCAGCTTGTGTTGTGCGGCGGTATAGAGGCACTGGATCGAATACTGGAACGCGCCGTCGCCAATTACAGCGACCACCGGCCGCCTGGCTTCCTGGGTCTTGCCAGCCAGGGCGACACCCACGGCGGCGGGAGCTCCCCAGCCAAGGCCGCCGCCGGCGAACGAATAATATGACCCCGGCGCAGTAATCGCCCAGGCGTTGAGCAGCTCGGTCACATTGGATGTTGTCTCGGTCACAAGAATCGTATCGGCCGGCCGAGATTCAGCAAGGGCGGAGAAGACTTCATCTGCATACAAAGGGTCTCCAGCGCTGGAAACCTTAAGGGGGGGACGGCGGGAACTGGGCCATTCACGCTTGGGGTTCTCCGGAACCAGGTCGATCAGCGCCTCCAGGGCCAGTTGCGGATCGCCGAGCATGCTGTCGCCTACAAATGCCGTTCCTGCTTCGTTCGGATCCGAGGTGATCTGGAGCAACTCGGTTCCGTCTGGAAGATACGATCCGGCCACGTAGGGGTAGTAACGGAAGACCTGCGCTCCGACGACTATCGCCAGGTCGAATCCGCGCAGGCGCTCGCATGCCGGGCCGATCGCTGGCGGAAGGGATCCTTGGAACTGCGGGTGGGTAACCGGGAACGAGATGCTTTCAGTATATGGTGAGAACAATACGGGGGCCTGAAGTTTCTCGGCGAAGCCTTACGCCAGCGTCCCACCCGCCCGCCTTTTCGAGGCCTGGCCCGTAGATCAGTACCGGATTGCGGGCACCGCTGATCTTGCCGGCGAATCTCTTTACTCGCCCGGGATCCGGGGCGACTCGGGTGCTGACGGTCCGCACGACGGCGCTGCCCAGCGCAGGCTTGTCCCAGTCGTCCAGCGGAACCGAGAGAAATACGGGGCCGGCCGGAGGCTGAAGCGCTACCGCGTAGGCTCTCATGATGGCGGCCGGCACGTCCTCGGCTCGCACGGGCTGATAGGACCACTTTACCCAAGGTTCAGGGAGGACGGTTTCTTTCACGTTGGTCAGGTACACGTCGCCCACCAGCATTTCCCGGGTCTGGTTACCGCCCAGGATGATGAGCGGGGTCTTGTTCATGTAAGCATTGCTAATGTTGCCCATACCATTGCCAGTGCCGGCAAAGGTATGCAGATTCACCAAGGCCGGCTTTCCCGTTGCCTGGGCATATCCATCAGCCATCGCCACAGCCGAAGCTTCTTGCAAGGCAAGTACATATTGAAAATCTGGCGGAAAATTCTTGAGGAAGGGCAACTCGGTCGAGCCGAGGTTCCCGAATATCGTAGTCAGGCCAAGCCGCCTCAGGAGTTCGTATGTGGCTTCCTGGACGCTGAAGGTCATGGTCTTCTCCTTCTGCTCGCGACCGGGGCCTTCCGGGTGCCCGGTCTCCTGCCGGATGGTCGTGGCAGCCAGGAGATCTGGGCCGTCATGGCTATCTCCTCGTGGCTGCTGGCTGCGAGCCTGACGCCGGTCTGCGTGAGATGCCATCACGCAGGTTGCGTGATTACCCGACGTCGCCGCCGTCTTCGGCTACATTGACGACCCCAATGGCGCCATCACCACTGCGCGCGCCAGCGGCGGCCCCGCGCTGCGCGCCGCCGTCGAGGGCCGTCGCCTGGTCGGCCCGGCGTCCTGCCAGCTGATCCGCGCCACGCTGCGCTCCGCGATCAGCACCTGATGAAGCAACACCCGGGACGCTGCCCGCTAACGTCGCCGCGCTCGGGGAGCTGCCGCCCGGCGGCGGGCCCAAGGCCATGGTCTGGACCGGCGAGCGCGTCCGCGCCTGGCAGAAGGACTTCGGCGCCTGGCTCGCCGACTCGGCTTGCCTGCCTGCGTTCCCGGAGTCCTGTTGCGGGCGTGGGTCTTCTGCGACTGCCGGGCGCGGGCGTTTTACGACTGCCGGGCGCGGGCGTTCTGCGACTTGTACTGCTGCACCGAACGCCCCACGTACCCCAGGAGCTCGGGATCCATGCGGTGGAGTCCCTTGCGGTCATACCACCTCACCACGACAGCGCCGAGGATCAGCCAGAAAACCAGCCCCAGCGCCGCGGCCGTGACCGCGCGCGCCAGCCCGGCGTCGGCCTGGGCGTCGAAGTACAAGATCGCCTGGGTGCCGGCGAGGATCTGGCGCAGCGGCTCGATCTGGGCCAGCCACCGCAGGACGCCGGGCAGCGCCTGCAGCGGCACGGTGCCGCCCGCGGCCGCCAGCCCCGCGTAGACGAACAGCAGCAGGGCCAGGAGCTGGCCGAGGGAGGCGCCCAGGACCGCGCACAACACGATGGTCCCCGCGGCCACGCTGGCCGCGCACAGCCAGGCCAGCAGCCACAGCAGCCCGAGGTGAGGGGCGTCCATCCGCAAGATGCCCGCCGCCACCAGCAGCAACAACCCGGTCATCAGGCCGGTGAGGACGGCGGCCATGACCCACTTGATGACCAGCGTGTTCCACCGGTTGACCGGCAGCGGCTGGCGCTGCCGCCATCGCGGCCCGATCTCGCTGGTGGCATATCCGGTCGCGGCGTCCACCGAGGGGTTGATGATGGTCCCGGCCAAGAACCCGCACATCAAGATCAGCAAGGCGAGATAGAAGGCGCTCAGCCCCAGCGCGGAATGAGGGGGCAGCGGCCGGTAGCCCGCCGTCGTGACGGTGACCGGGTCGGCCAGGAAATCTCTGGTCAGCGGGCTGGCCGCCCGCCCGGCGGGCACGAAGGCCGCCAGCTGCCGCCCGATCTGGCGAGATGCCGCCTGAATGCCGGATTGCAGCACGCCGGAGGCCAGGCTGGCTCCGATCGTCCCCGCCCGCTGGTTGGTCAAGATGACGATCTCCGGCCGTCCCAACCCCGCCCCGCTCGCGCTGACACCGGCCCGGGTGAGCAGCGACGCGGTGAAGCCGGGCGGGATCACCACCGTCGCGTAGGAGGCTCCGCGGTCCATCGCCTGCTGCGCGGAGCGGAGCGTGGTGTCCGTCAGCGCCAGCCGGCCGGAGACCGCGGTGCTGCCGGACAGGCCGCGCTGCACCTGCTGGCCGATGTTGACCTGCCGCGTGCCGACCACCGCCCCGCGATCCTGGTTCACCACCGCGACGGGCAGGCCCTGCAGGTGACCGAGGGGGTCGACCACCGACCCGACGTAGAACGCCGTGATCAGCACCACCACCGCCGACCCTAGGATCAGCGGCAAGATCCACACCGCCCGGACCTTCAGCAGGTCTCTCGCCCGGACGGGGAAGGCGCGCCTCGGCGCGCCGCTATGCCGGGTCGGACCGGCCGATTCGCTGCTCACATCCGTTCTCCTAGCTGGATAGCTGCTCATCTGAGTCCTCCGCTCGATCGCGAGCCTCGCGCCGGTCTGCGTGAGATGCCATCGCGCAGGTTGCGTGATTACCTGCCGCATCGCGCGTCGGCCGGCGCCATCCTCGCCGCTGGCCTGATCGCAAACGACAGCCGCCGGCACTCACCCGCAGCACCCGGCGTCACGGCCATCCCGGCCGTCGGCTGAGGCATCAGCGACCAGGAACCAAGAAAAGGAGGCCATCATGACGGCCGGGACCACCAGCCGGACCGCACACCTGCTCGCGCTGATGAAGAAGGGCGAGGACGTACGTCCGGGTCAGCCGGGGCACTGCCGGAGATCAGTCACCCGCAAGGGTGCCGGGGGCTCTTGTCGCGGCTGCTGTCGCGCTCCTTGGCTGTCCGCGCGGATCACGCAACCTGCGTGATGCCAGCTCATCCGGTCAGGCAACAAGCTCGGGAAGGCGCACAGCGCGGCCGAGCACATTAGCCAAGGAGGCTGACATGACCGAGTTCGTTGACGTTCCGGGCGGGCGGATCGCCTACGACGTGACCGGCAGCGGCCCGCAGGTGGTGGCGTCGCACGGCATCGGCGACCGCCGGCAGGCCTACCGGTTCCTGGCCCCGGTGCTGGCCCAGGCCGGCTACCGAATGGCCAGCGCGGACCTGCGCGGGCGCGGCGAGTCCAGCATGGGCTGGGCGTCGATCACCCGCACCGACGTCGCGGGCGACCTGCTAGCGCTGATCGGTCACCTGGGCGGGCCCGCGGTCATCGCCGGGCACTCAATCTCGGGCGGGGCCGCCACCATCGCCGCAGCGACGCGACCTGACCTGGTCGCCGGGATCGTCGAGATCAACCCCTTCATCCGGAAGGTGCAGTACAGCCTGGGCGGGCTGCTGAGAGTCAGGCGCCACCGCCGGGGCATCTCCCTGATGACCGCCGCGGGGACCGGGCTGGCCGACGCCGCCCTGACCGGCAAGGGACCGGCGGCGCCCAGGCCCGCGCCGACATGGAGGCGGCCTGGAGGTTCGCTGTGGTCGGCGTCCCGCCGCGAGCCCCTCAGGCGTTCCGCGGGATCGACGTCCGCGACCTGTCCCGCTACGGCAACGGCAAGGACTGGGCATACTACGAGCGCGGGTCCGGGCTCATCGTCATCCGACCCGAACTGCTCCGCCCGGAGGCTACCGCGATCATCCGGGAGGAGGACCGGCGCCAGTGGTTTGCCGACGACGGGGACGCGTCCGCGCTGGATGAGATCATCGCCCATGAGGCCGGGCGCTACCTCTGCGATCAGCTTGACCGCCGCGGCCAGAATGCGATCCATCACGCCCTCCGCGACCGGGGCTGCTGGACGAGGCCGAGCTCCCCGCGACCCGCGCCCTGTCCGCCTACGGCCGAAAGGGCTGGGATGAGGCCGTGGCGGAGGGATGGTCGGAGTTCCGCAGGTCACCACGCCCCAGGGAGGTCGCCAGGGTGATCGGGGAGACGATGATCGAGCAACTGGAGGCGTCGGAGCGGGGGATCAGGAGATTCCTGCACTGACCACGTTCATCCCCGCGATCTGTGACTCCTGCCAGAGGTTCGGCCAGGGGCGCTGATCGTGCCGGAGATCACTTCGATCGTGCGCCGGCTGCTGCCCGGCCGCGCCGCGGCTCGCGGTGAGGATCCGCTTAAGCAGGAAGGGTCACCCGTGCAGGTCCCTGTAACGGTGGAACCGCCAGCAGGCTGGTTCACCGCGTGCGTGGTGAGGCCGTGACCGGTGCCTACGCTGATCGGCCGGCCTACCGGTACCGGATCCGTGTCCGCGGCCGCCTGGGCGAGACGATACGCTCCGCGTTCCCTGCCCTGCAGGCTCAGGCCTGCGGCGGCGACACCGTGCTGACCGGGCCGCTCCCCGACCGTGCCGCGCTGTATGGCGTGCTGGCGCAGATCGAGGCGCTCGGGCTCGAGCTGCTCGAAGTCCGCCGCCTGCCACCGCTCTGACGCCCCCGCCCTGGGGCCACCGGCCGTCCCGTCGCAGCGAGCGCCGACCGTCGCAGTGCCGGCCGCGGATCCCGGCCCCCCGCTCACGCCTGCCGTCAGCCGGGACGTGTGGCCTGGCCGTGCAGCGGAGAGGGTGCAAGCAGGCCGAGGGCCCGGGCGCGGGCGACGGCCTCGGCCCGGGTGTGCGTGCCGAGCTTGGCGTACAGGTGGGTGATGTGGGTCCTGACCGTGTTGTGCGAGACGTACAGCTCGCCGGCGATCTCCGGCCCCGACAGGTTGGTCGGCAGGTAGCGCAGCACCCGGATCTCGCTTTCGCTCAGCGGCTCCAGCGGCGGCCGCGGCCCGGCCGGCGGCGGGGCGAGCTTGCGCCCGGCCAGCAGGCTGAGGATCTCGGCGATCAGCGCGGCGTGGGCAGTGCGCTGCCGGGCCTGCCGCTGGAGCAGGCCCGGCACCGGGTGCAGCAAGAACATGGTCAGTACGCCGTCGGGTTCGGCCAGGTCAAGCGCGTGCTCCAGAGCGCGCCCGGCGGCACCCGGGTCGCCGAGGGCGTCGCGGGCGATCGCCTCCAGCAGGAACGGCTGAGCCAGCCAGGCCGGCCAGGGTAGCGGTGCGGAGCCGTCCAGGACCGGCGCGAGCGCGGCGATCGCCGCGTGCGGGTTGTCCTGCGCGAGCCGCAGCGTCGCCAGGCCGATGCGCATGGCCCCGTCGTCGCGGTCCTGGTCGGCGAGTGCGGCCAGGGCCTGCTCGGCGCGCTCGGTCTCGCCGAGGCGGACCAGGGTTTGCACCAGATATGACCGGTTCGGCAGGACCATCAGGCCTGGTTCGGCGAGGCGCCCGGCCAGCTGGTCGGCGGCCTGGAAGGTGGCGAGCGCGTCAGCGTCCCGGCCGCGCGCGAGCTCCAGCAGTCCCCGCAGCGTGCGGATCGCCAGCCCCTCGACGGGCTCGGCTTCCGCTCTGTGGGTGCGTTCGGCGCGCTGGATCCACGCCTCTGCCTCATCCAGCCGTCCCTGCCAGAACAGCACGGCTCCGAGTACGCCGGAGGCGAAACCGAAGGCCGGGTCGCCGGTCCAGCCGTGCCGCCGGGCCAGCTCGACCGCTGCCCTGGCATGCTCGGCAGAACGCGTAAACGACTCGTAGAGAACGACCGCCGCCTGCTGGGCGAGGCCGGTGAACTCCAGGTAAGGCCGCCCGATCCGGCGGGCCAGCGTCAGACCACGCTGCAGGTAGCGCCCCGCGTCCTCCCCCGCCGCCCAGTACTCGGCGCTGCCGAGGCTGATCAGCGCCAGCGCGCGCAGCTCCTCGCCCAGGGCAGGCTGCGCCGCGTCCTCACCCTCGGCCATGGTCGCCAGCCGCTGCGCTTCTTCGGCCACTGCCGGCCGGTCCCCGCGCTGGCGGGCCAGCAGCAGCCGGACCATCCCCACCAGCAGCTGCGCCTGCCCGGCCCGGCCGTCCGGCACCGAAGCTGCCGCTCCGCCAGGCCCAGGTACCGCTCGGCCGCCTCCAGCGACCCGCGGGCCAGCTCATCACCGGCGGCCACCGCCGCCAGCTCCGCATCCACCACGAGCGCCTCGGCGGGGAACCCGGCCAGCAGCTCGTGGATGACGGCGGCCTGCCCGTCCAGATACAGGCCGGGCCACCGGTCGGCGAGCAGCCGCCCGGCCAGGTCCCAGTCTTGTGCGACCTGGGCGTGCCGAACCGCCTCCACCGGGTACCCGTGCCCGGCGAACCACCTCGCGGCGGCCCGGTGCAGCCCGGCGACCTGGTCTGGCTCGGTGCGGCGCAGTTCCAGCTGCAGCAGGTCGGCGAACAGGTGGTGGTGGCGGAACCAGGACCGGCCCGGGTCCAGCGCCACCACGAACGCGTTCGCGGCCTCCAGGTCCTGCAGCATCCGCTCCCCGCCACTGTCACCGGTCAGCAGGCCGGCCAGCTCGCCGTTGACCCGCTCCAGGATGGAGGTACGCAGCAGCAGCCGCCGCACTGGTTCTCTCTGCCGGTCCAGTACCTCGGCCAGCAGGTATTCGGCCACCGTCCGCTCGGTCCCGGAGAACTCGGCCGCCAACCGCCCCGGGTCGGGGTGCCCGGCCAGCGACAACGCGGCCAGCCGCAGCCCGGCCGCCCAGCCTTCGGTCCGCTCCACCAGCGGCGCCACCTCGGGCAGGTCCACCCCGGCGGCGGCGAACAGCTCCTCGGCCTCGGCTAAAGCAATCTTTATGGCGGCGGCGTTTATGTCTGGTTCTTCGTTCAGTTAGCGTATTGCTGATGCTGAAATCGCGCGGCGCGTAGTAGCCTTCGCGATAACGCACGTGAGCACCCGGTGCGTTAACCTTCACGCGAATGGTTCGCCAGCGGCCGTCGCGTTTCACATCGGCGCCCAGCCGATAACCGATAAGGTAGTATCCAGTGTTGTCCTGCTGGATCTTCGGGAGCGCCTGGCTCAAATCTCCCAAATCAAAGAAGGCTTTCCCGCCAGTATCGGTGGAAAAGCGGGCGCGGGGGGCCGCCAGATCTTCGCGCTGGTCGGTTTGATGAAAAACAGATGCGCCGGTGAACATGGAAGTTCCCGTGGCGGCATTCGTGGTAGTGTCACCACCGGGCGGCGTGGCAAACAATCCACGCGAATCGATTGAATAAATTGAAACGTCGGCACGGTTCGCGGCATCAGTAGCTGCGAGAAGCTGCGTGCGATTGTCTTCGCCGGTTTGAGTGATGCCGCCTGTAAACTCCACCAATGCTTTCCTTCCCGGAAACCCGCCAAGAACATTTGCCATGCCTTCGACGGCAGCGAGCTTCTGGTCGGTATTGAAAACGTTAAATTCAGTTTCATCGGGTGTGTAGGCCGCCCCGGTGTACTCCTGGATGTCATATTCACCGTTTTCCGCCGCGGCGTAGAGCGGATTCAAAGATCAGAAATGCTTGTGGCGGTTAACTGCGCGATAGCTTTATCGAGGATGACGTGGTCGTTGGTGAAATTCGCGGCCCCGACGAGTTTTGAGGAAAAGGCCACGACTGCTACCACGTCCGCTTTTGTCATCTGCTCTTTCACGAATCTTGCAGCGGCGTCGTGTGCGCGAATCAAGTCGTCCGATTGCATGGATGTCAGGTCGAAGAAAAGAACAATCAGGCGACGGTCGCGCAATTGATCGCTAATCGCGTCGGCCGACGGCGCATTCGGTCCTCCGTTATCCACCGGCACAACAATGGGTTTGTCTTCGCCGTTGCCGCTGACTCAATGCCTTCAATGTCTGAATAAGAAAAACTCGAAATCTCCTGGCGCCTGCCGTCGTCGGTGACGGTGATTGATCCGCGCGCAATCCCTTGATAGGTTTGCCGGATTTGTCGGTCACTTCGACGTCGATGCGAACGAGGTCAGACGATGCTCTGATTACGGAAGGCACTGTGGGTTTGGGAGCCTGAGGCGACGCAGGCATGGGAACGGCGATAGGCGCCGATGGGTCTGTAGGTTGCGTCGGCGAATTGGAAGATGGCTGCTGAGATTGAGCTAGGGCGATGCTCGCCAAAAAGATCGGCGCGACCAAGAGACACGCGATTTTTTGAGCGAAGCTTCTCATCAGAAGTTATACCGGATCATAACATCCATGGTTCGCATCGTTCCCGCGCCAGTAACACGTCCGAATGTTGAGGAGCCCAACAGGGTTGCAAGTCCGGAAAAACTCACCGTGTTGGAAAGGTTTTGAACTTCCCAACGAACATCCAAGTGATGGCGCTCTTGTGGACCGTACCGGAAAGATTTCGCGAGCGAGGCGTTCCAATTGAACTTACAAGGACCCTCAATCGAGCCGCGATGTTCGTTGCCATATTCTGTTGGAGGAGGCGTGGCAAAAGCTGCCGTGTTGAAAAAGGTGAGCGGTCCTCCACCACAAATGCCCACGTTCGGATTTCCGATCTGGTCCGCGCGGAGCGAAAAACTCGCGCCGGTCCCATTATCTGAAGCAGTGCCACCCAGATAAGCCGTGGCCGGATTCCCGGTTTGCCAGGTGATGATGTTCTGCAGCCGCCAATTGCCGAGAACGTGTTCCACCCAGCCATGATTGCCATAGCGATGGTGCTCGCCAAAAGGCAGCTCATACACCGAGAACATGCGGACTTGATGGCGCACGTCGAACGATGAAAGTCCACGCTCAGCGGCGAAGTTGCCATCCTGCTGAACTACGATCGGTGCGGTTCCGCCAATCGTGCTCGCGTTATCGAGAGATTTCGAAAAAGTGTAGAACCCTTGGATCGAGATACCGCGCGTGAAGCGATGAACGAGGCGCACTTGCAGTGCGTTGTAAATTGAATTCGCACCAGATTGATCGTAATAGAAGCTATTGGCGTTTGGGATTTGCAGAGAAATTTGTGTGTTTAGAGGGCTGGTGCCCAACGGAGCGCGATTCGGCGCGCGAAGCAAATCCAAGTCGGTTCCTTTCGTGCCGGTGTAGGTCAGGTCCAAAATCCAATTCTGGGTGAACGACGTTTCGGTCCCTAAAGTCCAAATTTGTGCGGATCCATTTTTGTAAAAGGGATTTACTCCACCCTTGTTTGATATGGTGCTGGTGTTGGGAAAGCCATTCTGAAGTGTAAGGATTTGAGCGCCGGAAGTGATGAGATTCTCCGAAGTTGCGAAGGGAGGCTCATATTCCAAATATTGTTGGGCTAGCGTGTTGTAAATTCCTTCGTTGTAAAAAATCGAGAAACCGCCGCGAACGACCGTTTTCGGTTTGATCATTTGCGGCACCCAGGCAAATCCGATGCGCGGTGCCCAGTTTCCGTAATCTCCGTGGATCAGCGCTTGTGGATAGCGGCCGTTAAACATTCCGACCGCTCCCGGGGTGACCACGTCAACGGCCGTGGCGCTGGAATTTAAATCCAGATTAGCGATGCGGTCGTATTCATCCACCGGAGGAGTAACGGCTTCGTAGCGAAGGCCATACAAAATGGTGAGTTGCTTGTTCACGCGCCAGTCATCCTGTGCGTAGGCGATGAAGTCCCAACTTCGCAAGTAAGCATTTGGACCGAACTGCACTGTCGTGCTGTAAGGAAGACCCAGGAGAAAATCTGCGAGTTCGTAGAACGGCTCGGTCTGAGGATTTGGCGGCACCGGTTGGCCGCTGGAAGTCAGCTGTGAGGTCATGACGCCGGTAAAATTGAACAGCCCGCGCGGCTGAGGATTGGCGTCGGTGTTGAGCTGGATCCGACGAACCTCGCCGCCGAACGTCATGGTGTGTTTTCCGCGGACCCACCGCAAATTATCACCAAATCGAATCGTCTGATTGCGGACGAGCGAAGGAAGCGGATCGTTCAAGTCGGAAATGCTACTGAAATTAATCGCAGGGATGCCGTAGGTGAGGGGCTCGGTGGATACGCCTGAAATTCCCAGATCTGCGGCGACATCGTTTTTGAAAGAGTTATCGCTCAAGATTTGAACGCGGCTGCGGCTCCAATTCAATTGCGTGCTTTCCACCAGATGCGATGTCCAGTTGTGAGAAAGTCCGAGAGTGACCGACTGACTCAGACTTGATTGAGTTCCGGCCGTAGTAAGGAAATTGCCAAATGTATTTTGACGCTGAGAATTCAAATTGTAGGCGCCATTCAAACTGAACTTGGAATTGATGGTGTGGAGCACGTGGAGATTTAGAATGTCGCTGTTAATCGGCACGGTGGTTTGCAGCAAGTAGTTCTGCACCGTTCCGGGCAGATTCGGCAGAGGATAAAAAGCGAGAAGCCCGGCTGCGGCAGAATTTATCGAGGGGATCTGGCAGCCATTACCCAGTGGAGTGCGTGGTCCGGTGAAGTTTGAAAATGGATTATAGATGGTGACCCCGAGACCGCAGAAATCTCCGCTGCGTTCAGCCTCGGTGGGAACCGTGGAGTAGGTGTCCAGCGCGCTCGATTGAATTTCATGCTGATAATTGATGAAAAAATATGTGCGGTCGCTGCCATTGTAAATATGAGGAATTTTTAGCGGTCCGCCAAGGTTGCCGCCGAACCGTTCGTCGTAATGGCTGGGCTTGGGTACCTGATTCCCTGTGAGTGAATACGGTTTGGCGTCGAACGCGGAATTTTCGTAGCGATCGTAAAAACTGAATCGCACGCGGTTTACAGTTTGGCGGTTTAATCTTCCGCGTCCGCCGAACATTCCTCCTGGACCACCGCCTCCGCCAGACAGGCCGCCCCCTGGCCCTCCCGGACCACCTTGACCAAACAGTTGTCCGGCACCGCGTCCGCCACGACCTCCCTGGTCACCGGGAGTGCCCGGCACTATACCGCCTGGCCCGCCTAAACCTCCCGGTCCATTAGACGTAAGGCTCTGGCCCACCGTCCCTTGCAGCAGGAACGAATCGGAGGTCGCGTTCGAATTTGCACTAGCCGAAAGCGAAGCTTCCTGCGGACCCGCGTTCGCAGCAGCACCATTCGTTTCTGCCCCCGCAGCGCTTGAGCCTTCACCTGTGAGTTCGGTCTCTTCGAAACCTCCAGTCAAGCCTTCGCGAACTGCATTTGCCGCCCCGGCTGGTAATTGTCCTCTCGCTCCTCTTTGCCCAGGCGCACTCGCAGAGTTTGCAGATGGGTTCTGGGCGCTATTTCTGTTTCCGGGAGCATGAGGCTTATTCGAAGGAGAAGCTGGCCCTGCTGACAATTCAGCGAGGGTTGCGACGCGCAAGACAACTGGAACCGGTCCGGGCGGAACTATGGGGACTTCGAATATCGAGGCAGATTGCACGAAGCCAAGCTGACTTCCCTCTATTCGGTAACGCCCTGCTGTAATTTGTGGGAATACAAAATTGCCGGATTCATCAGTCCAACTGAGCCAAACTTTGTTCGTATCAGTGTTGATCAAACGCACCGTAGCACCGGGGATTGGGGTACCTTCAGTAGTCCGAACGATTCCCGACACTGATGACGTCGAAACGGGCTCTTGCGCTGCTGGACTCCGAGACCCGATGATCAGCCAAAATAGGAAAAGAAATGGCCGATATTTCTGCAAACGACTCGATCTCGTTCGGGCCGGTGATCTCATAAGCTTCGTCGACAGCACTTGGCCCTTTTACCCGCCAAAAGAGTTTCCTAGATAGATGCTTGGATAGGAGTCGCACGGGTTGGATATATGGCCAAACTTTCCCGCGCCTCGATTCCATACCGAGGATAATTCAGTTTTTAGGCCGGTACAGTTCCAGAAATCTAGTTAGATAGGCAAACCGATCCAAAGGAGGGTCTTGTCGCCGCCGTGGGATATGTGGGATATAAGGTACAAGCTATCGAATCCGCGAACCCGTTGCGAGAGTGCGAGTGTGGATTTCATTTTGTGCACGCTGAGGATTAGGAGGTCGTTCGATGAGATCGCTTCTGCTTGCTATTTTCTTCAGCGTGTTCTTTTGCCCTTCAACCGCCAAAGCTCAGGAAAAAGTTCCGGTTGTAGTGAAATACCACGCGACTCTCGAGACGGTAAAGTATGTCTACGGAGCGGCGCCCGCCGTGGCACGGCTTGGCCCGAATGATGTCCTGGAGACAAACACGCTGGACGCCTTCGGGGACGCCATCCAGAAACCGGGCGATACGCTGGCGCTGGTCAAGGGAGACAACCCGCTAACCGGCCCGTTTTTTGTTGAGGGCGCAGAGCCAGGCGATACGATCGCGGTCGAATTTCTAAGTCTGGAAGTGAACTCATCTCAGGGAGTCGGTGCGTTCGCTCCCGGTTTCGGCGCTCTTAACTCCACCGACTACACGCCAATGATTCAGCCCGCTTTGCCCGAACGCATATGGCTCTATCCCATCCGTTCCGAGGACAACACGGCGACGTTTCACGCGCATGACTCCAATTTCTCAACAAAGATTCCGCTGCACCCGTTTCTCGGATGCATAGGTGTGGCACCGGCGAACGGCGAGGCGCGCAGTTCCGTTGTCCCGGCTGAATTTGGGGGAAACATGGACGCTTCGGAATCAAGCGTGGGAAACACGCTCTACCTGCCCGTAAATGTGCCGGGCGCGCTTCTCTACATGGGCGACGGCCATGCGGCCATGGGCGACGGCGAAATCGCTGGCACAGCCATCGAGGTGCCCTTGCGGGTCCGTTTGCGCGTGCGGGTTATCAAAGGACAGCGAATCGAATGGCCGCGGTTTGAGAATCAGGACGAGATTATGGCTGTGGGCATATACCGGCCGCTCGACGATTGTTTGCGCATAGCGTTCACACAACTGATCGATTGGATACATCAGGATTACGGGCTGTCGGAGCTTGATGCTTACGAGCTGCTATCAAAAGTGGCGACGATTCATCTGGCTGAAATGGTGGATCCCAATTACGTCGTGATCGCCAAGGTTAACAAAAAATATCTGCCGCCGCGGAAGGCGTCCCAGTGAATTAGCCTAGGGCCTTGGAAGTGACGGGGGCACAAGTTGGGCGAACTCGATTTCGTTGACAGTCCCGCGCTCGGCCCCTAGAATCGGCTCCACGCGGGCTCGTCATTCATGTCAGCTTCCCGCCGGAGACTGCCATTACCCCGGTAGTAACAAAACCCAAGGTCGCAATCGTAGACGACGACCATTCCCTGCGCTCAAAGATCGCGTCGGCGTTGCGATCGCAATTTGAAGTTTTTGAAGGCCAAGATCTAGAGGGAGCCTACAAGCTCCTCCAAGGATCTGAACTGGACGTCCTTCTGTTAGGCCTACCTCTTGGCGACGGCGGAGTTCGCGAATGCACGGAGCTTCTGGGCAGGCTGGTGGGAAGTGAAATCGACACGCTGGTAATTGTGCTCAGTTCGGACGAGACCAAGGCCACCGCATTGAAAGTTATCGACGCCGGCTCTTACGACTACTTCATTAAACCGATTGACACAGACGTCCTACGCCATCTTCTTGAGCGCGCTGTTGAAAAATTACACATTCAGCGAGAAAACCGCATTCTGCGTCAAGAGATAAGCCGCAAGAGCGCGCATGGCGATCTGATCGGCTCGACCGACGCCATGAGTCACGTATTCGATTCCATCAAGCGGATGGCCCGCGCAACAACCAATGTAATCATCCGTGGAGAAAGTGGAGTGGGCAAAGAATTGGTTGCCCGAGCGCTTCACGAGCAAAGCCCGCGGCGCAACCGGGCATTCGTCAGCGTGAACTGCGCCGCTCTTCCCGAGGGTTTGATGGAGGCCGAGTTGTTCGGCTACGAGAAAGGCGCCTTTACGGGTGCGGTCGCCGCAAAAGAAGGCAGGGTTGAAACGGCCCATCAAGGCACGCTTTTCCTTGATGAAATTGCAACCCTAACGCCTGCGCTCCAAAGTAAGCTCCTACGTGTCTTAGAGGATCGTTCGTTCACTAGACTGGGCGGCAAAAAGTCTATTAAGGTAGATTTCAGACTTATTAGCGCGACCAATGAAGATCTGGAGGAAATGGTCCGAGAGGAGCGGTTTCGCGAAGATCTCTACTACCGAATCCACGTAGTACCGATTTTCGTGCCTTCGCTCCGCGAGCGCGTGGACGATATTCCAGTGCTCACAGATTACTTTGTGAGCGTATACTCTGCCGCCAACGGCTTCGCCCTGAAGCGCATTGCCGATGACGCGATGCTGGCGCTTAAGCGCTATCCCTGGCCTGGCAATGTCCGGGAACTCCAGAACGCGATTCAACGGCTGGTCATCATGACTGACGGCGAAGTGATCTCGCTGAAAGACCTTCCCAGCGAGATTGTACAGGCCTCCGGGCGCGATTCGCGCAACCGTTTCCGGCTACCCTCCGGCGGGATCAATCTGGACAAGGAAATGGGAGCGTATGAGCGCCGCTGGGTCCAAGAAGCGCTGGACCAGGCCAAACAGGTAAAGGCGGACGCAGCACGATTATTGGGTGTGGATCGCAACAGGCTCAACTACCTGTGTCGGAAGTACAATCTATAGCGTCGGCTTCCAAATGCTGTCACCGTGGCGTGGAATTGAGCTATTTTAGCCAGAGAAATGAATGCCACCGTGAAGTTGATTTTTTAATCGCTCGGTGAGAATTTCAACAAATTTTCATCGGCATCTCCAGCCTGAGATCTGTTCGGGTTCTGTAAACCGTTTAGATATAATAGGTTGACGGCCTCTGATTTATCGTCGACATTGGAACTGCTTTTGCACAGGTTATGCTGAGGATTAAGCTGTCTCTGAAGCGGAGGAAGTACAATGGCAAAGAAACCCCCTTTGAAGAAGGCAAAAAAGTTGGAACAGACGAAACCCCTGATCAGATGGGGCGGTAACTAAGCGTTTTTGCCCGCAGGTGTACCTGCGCAAGCAACTACACCCAGATAATGCGGAACTATCGGCTGCCACCGAGAGGCTGGCAGCCTTTTTTTTGTGGAACGACCCCGCTCGGATTTGCCGCAGCAGCTCATTCCAACTACTCAAAGACTTCTTCTCTCCAGACGCCCTTGCAATCGAAGGCCGAATCCCTAACGTTGACTGGACGCGTTGAATTTTTCAACCAGAACTCAAAAATTAAACAAATTCAATGTCCGGCACTTCCAAATACTGCTTGATCGCAGCTATAACTGCTTTCAAATCATGTGCGGCTGCCCGAGACATCGAGCTGATAGTTTGGCGTGCAGATTGCAATGGTAACGGCGTAGGCAGCAGGAAAAACAAATACTGCTAAGGAGATTTAAGAACATGGCAAAAACAAAGCCGGTGAAAAAGGGAAAGAAGCTCGGATCAGTAAAGCCCCTGAACCATCCAGGACGTTAATTCTAAGATTCAATCTTTAGCGGCTGGGCTTCGGCCCGCCACGAGTTAGCAGTTGCAGTACCAAAAAGGGCTGCCGTCCCAGGAACGGCGGCCCTTTTTTTTGGTACCGGGCGTTTTGGGCCAGCGAACAAACTTTTTCTCCTCACCATTTTCCCCTACCAAAATTGCGAACGCAGCCACCGCCAAGTGGCCTGCCCGGTCTGCCAGGCCAAAGAGCGTTTGGGGCCCAAGATCTTAGCTTTCCCGGTCATGCCTTCCAACAAGGATCCGTCGGGGTTTGGAATTTCCATATCAACCGCAAGATAGTTGGCTAAGTCCTGGCCCAGGCGCTCAAGCTTGTCGATCTGCGCTACGGGATGATCTAGCGCCGCGGCGGGGAGTAGTTTATCGATGTGACCCCGATAGGTGCGAAACGGAAACGGAAGCACTATCAATTCCGTCGGTGCCCCAGCGTAAACATCCTGAAGATCGCGATCCTGAACGAGGATGCGAGCTTTCATGGAGCTTCGATCGACAATCCGGGCAAACTCGTCGCCAGCCGAGAGATACTCGCTAGTTTCCTGTTCCACATTGGGCGTGACCACGGTACCGTCGATCGGCGCCCGAATTTCGAGTTCTTGCGCTTGTTTCTGTTCTATGGACAGTTCCTGCGCTAGCCGTTCGCGGTCACGGACCGCTCGGGCCGTTTGACCGAGGTCCGAGTGATCCTGGTTATTGCGGAGGTTGCTGCTCGCGAGCGCCAACTGCTGTTTGAGTGACTGGATGCCGGCGTGTACATCGGGGTTTTCTAAGACGCCCAATAATTGCCCTGCCTTCACTTTATCGCCGTCCCGAACAAACACTTTTTGAACTCTGCCGTTCACTAGCGCCCTAACCCGCGCTTCCTTTCCTGGTTCTAGCACCAGGTCAGTAGTAACTTTCGACGGAAGCGGCGGCACTAGAAACAGGAGAACCAATCCGAGTGCCCAAACTTGCTGCGTGCGTGTCATTTTCCACGCCATATATTTTTCCTTTTTGTCGCGTATCCAAGCCCGGACCACCGGTAAACCCTTTCGTATGCTGCTTCTTGAAACGAACAGGACGATGGCAGCGGTTGCGACAAGGCCCCAGGCGTCGCCCATTTTGCTTACCAGGACGTTGTTGACGAACGAAAGCACAAGAATAAGAAGCGAAGTGCTGTAGACGATGGCGGCAATTCCGAACAAGAAACAGATTCGACGCTCTCGCTTGCTGGAAGGTGGCAAGTCTATGTCCTGACGGAGGATATATTTTCGCGCCCAAGCTCGCAGGAAATCGAAGGATTCTTCGCGCAAATTATCGATTTTCAGGAATTGCGAAAGCGCATAGTAACCGTCTGCCTTGATTAGCGGATTCAGGTTTACGATGGCACCCTGAATACCACTGAGCAGCATCATCTTGTAAAAGAAGTCATTGGTTAGCGAACCTGGAGCCGTGAAGTGCCAAACCAGCGCGGCCCAGCCGCAGATCACCAACTCAATCCAGATGCCCGCAAAGATAACCCACTGCCGCGGGGCCCCGGACTGGAATAGAAGGATATCGGTAGTATCCGTGTAAAACGCGGGAGTGAAGTAGATGAGCAAAAAACCCATTTGGTGAACCTCACCGCCATAATGCTTGCAAGTGAGGCCGTGGCCAAGTTCGTGGATTGAGCTTAAGCCGAGCATAAGGACCCAAAAGATCCATATGTCGTATGCGCTTTTATTCGCAAAGTCATATAAAGCAGAAGTGTCCTGTTGCACGCGAGTCCAATCACCGGCAAGTAGGTAAAGAGCCACGATAAATGTAAGCAAGGAGAAAATTACGAAGCCTTTGGTAAACATCCACCAAAGGTATTTGTCCAATTTCACAAGTGTCGTGTCAGGATCCCAGGCTTTAAAGCTAATGTAGAGCATGCTGGATTGATCGACGCGGCCTTTTCGCTCATCACGAATCCGCTCGAGAACGGCGAGGTTTTTTTCGCCGATCGATCGTTCCCACATATCGGCTTCAATGGAGTCGAGGAATTCGAGCACCTCAGCTTCGGTCATTTGCGATTCGGGATCCTTTTCACGCATGGCCTGAGCAATCTCGGCGGCCGTGCGCGTCCCGTCGCAAAGTGATAGCAGCTGGTATTCTGTACTTCCATAGCGGTTATAGGAATTAGTCTCGCGGTTCTTGATTACGTAGCTGACTTCGCCCGCTACTGTCTGTTCGCTGATGCGCAGGTCGGTGCGAAGCTTGGGTCGTCTGAGTCCTTTTGCGAGAACGCTGGAAACTTGAAGGCTGGTGGGGCCGAAACGCATCGATCATCAATCCCTTAAGGTTTCGATTGCGCGGCACTGGGCCACGCGACTCGCACGGCCATGCCTGGGCGCAATTTATCCAATCCCGGTCCAGTGAGTTGGGCTACCACATTGTAACTATCGCTGGAGGGGTCCACTGTCGGACTGACTTTCACGACCTTGGCACTCAACGACCGATTGGAACTGCCCAGCAGAACTACGGTAACCGGCGCACCCGCGATCGGACGAGGCCCGGCCATCTCAGAAACTTGAAATTGGACTTGAAGCGGAGAAAGCTGGCTAATGCGAAAACACTTATCGCCCTTTGAAATGGCCTGGCCTTCTCGAATATAACGGCGGACCACTGCACCCGAAAATGGCGCGCGCAGAACGGTTTGATCGATTTCAATTTCCAGGCGGTGGATTTCGGCTTTGCCGCTTTCAACCAAGGCTTCGTAGCCGTGCATATCGTACTCCGCGCCTTTGGCTTCAAACTCGGCCTGTTCCAGATCGGCCTGACTCGATAATCCCGCCTCTCGCAATTGCTGCTGGCGGTGGTAGGCTGCACCTTTAGCTTTCAACTCGGCTGCTTTATATTGCAGGTTGTTCTCTGTGACCTTCAGATCGTCGCGGGCTTTGATGAGTTCCTGCTGCAAAGTCCGGTCGTCCAGGTGGCCAAGTATGTCGCCGGTGTTAACAACGTTGCCTTCATCTTTCAAGACGGATGTTACGACGCCATCGCGTTGCGATGAGAGATCTACCTGATGTTCTACGGTAAGGACGCTTAGGATATCGCCAGGTTCTAAGGGTCTTGGAGCTCCGGTATTTTGGGCCGGCTGTGTAGGAGTTGAGTTTGCAGCTGTTTCCGGCGCAACCTTGGTGTTAGAGGCTACTGAAGATTTGTCGCACCCTATTGCCCCAACAGCGATCATCGCGATTAAGATTAGCAAAACACGTTTCATAATGGCCATTTCCTCTTGGCTACGGCAACCAGGCCCATGCCTTTTGCCAAATCCATCGGAACGGCGAGCGGAAAATCGCGTAGCCTATGGGGTACCACCCATTACCGAACGGCCAGCCATGTAATTGAATTCTCGCCCTTCCAACCATTCCATCGCGTGCATTTCCGCCAGTATTTTCGAATATAGCACGCACCAGAAAATACTGGTCTCCGGAGTCCGTGTGGGTCTGAGCACCGAGCCGTTCCACGTTTCCTTTGAATGTTATCGTGGGGAACGCGTTCAACTTTAGGGCGACGGGTTCTCCGGGCCGTACCAGGGCAAGGTCCGTCTCCGGGACGCTCATTTCCGCCGCCATGTGGTCTTGGGCGACTATCTCGGCGAAAGGATCTCCTGCCTTTAGCATCGTTCCGGTCTTGTCTTCCACTTTCGGTGTGACCACCATGCCGGCTATCGGAGAGGTCAACCGAGCCTCATTTACACGTTGCTGCTCCAGAGCGACTTCCGCAAAATATAACTCGTTGCGAATTTGCGCCTGCCCCGCGGCGGAAGGATCGTTTCGAAATTCAGCCTCGGCCAATTCACGACGCGCCTGGGACAAGGCAGCTTCCGCTTCCGCCAACTTCAGGCGATCCTCACTATCGCCCAGTTGCGCCAACAGTTGTCCGGCTTTTACCAGATCGCCCTCGCGTACGAAGACTTGTTTTACCGTACCGCCTTCCATCGCGCTTACCACTCGCCGGTCGGCTGGGACGACGGTGGCGTCGGTGCCCACGCGCATAGGCCAAGGAATAAGTATCAAAAGGCCCACCACGATGCCGGCGCGTTGGCATATTCCACTACGCGGCTTCGGGGCATTGCAGCGATTAGCTTTTTCTTTCTCTGCGCGAAAGGCTGAAAGATGCTCGCCAGTGGCACTTGTTGGTAGAGTTGTGCGTTGCGAATTGCCACCGTGGTCTGGCTGGCGAGAATGGCAAGCGTCTCTAGATTACTTTCGGAAAGGAAATCGGGTTCATTGCTCACAAGAATCATCGCGCCGAGTGTTCCCTGGTCGTCGCGGAGTGGCAAACCATAGAAGCCCCGGTGGCCGTGCTCTTCGAGAAAGGAGACGACTTGAGCCTTCGTTTCATCAGGCTCGACTTGCCAGCCATCTTCATGCAAATTCGCTGAAAAGGGATTCTCCTGCTCGGCTACCCACTCCATACGCTCGCGCAGGTCACTCATTTCGCGGGTCTTGGGAACTTCGGTTTCTCCAGATACGGCGCCCAAGATGAAGCGCCCACGATCTAGAATCCAATCACACAGCTTTCAAACGGAACTACGCTGGAGGACTGCGCGACCACAGTAGTCAGCACGTGATCGAGATCTAGGGTGGAAGTAATTTCCTGGGAAATCTTCAAGAGGGCGTCGAGTGCGTGAACCCTACGTCGGATTCCAGCAGGTTGGCGTTATGCAGAGCTACCGCGGCTTGCTCGCTGATGCTGGAAAGGAAAAACAGATCATCTTCGTTGAACTGCGTGCCGTCGGACTTGTTGATTATTTCAACTACGCCCAGAACTTCATCGTCCTTGCGAAGCGGCGCGCCCATCCAGGATTGAATTTCGAAATCTCCCCCTTTTTCAATGCGCTCCGCGAGCGCGGGTTCCTTGCTGGGATCCTCGAGCAGTTTGGGGTTGGCTTGTTGTGCGATATCGGCGAGAAGACCTTCGTTTAAGGGCGCGGTGGCGTCTTCTTCAATGGTGGGATCTTCTCCGATTTGTTTCGCAAGCGTGAGTTGTTCCCCGTCCGCCGATGCGAGCCACAGGTTGCAAGCGCCTGCGCCCAGGATGTCGCGATTTTTCCGGCCACGATCGGGAGGAGTTCTTCCAGTTCCAGGGTCGATGTGAACGTGCGGCCCAAATCGTAAAGGGCTGTGAGGCGTTCGAGGGTGGAAAGCTGTGCGTCGCGCTTCGCCTCGATCGCGTCCAGATTCGTTAAAGCGCCTCCCGCCAGGCGACAAGCTTCTTCCAGAAAATGTGCGTCTTCGGCGGTGAACTCTCCGGCACGCTCTTGTAGGAACCCTTCTCCGCCTTCCGGCCTTTGCGCACCGGGCGAAGAACCATCGACGGCGACCTTCGCCGAGTGGGGCTCGAAGTCGTCAGATGTTCGAGGTCTTCTACCGAAATTTCACGGGCGGGCATACGTCGAGTGGCGGCGGATTGATATAGTATTCCCCAGCATTCCTCCGCTTGCGGGCAAGTCCTTCGGTGGAGAACTCGCGCTGGCCGGGCTCGGTCCAGCGCATGCGACAAATCAGTTCTTCGCCAGCGGGATTCGCGATCAAACGGGTGCAGCGCGCGCACACCAGTGTAGTACCCACTCGAGCGGCGAAGGTCTTAAGTAATGTGTCTTGATCGCGGCACGCCAGCGACACGCTCGCGAGTTCAAAAAGCGCGGAAGATGTTCCCATCACTCTCCCAGGGGGAAGGGAACGCTTAAAACTCTGGCATCGCGTTTGACACCGCGCCCGCGATGCAGAGAGTAGTGAGGCAGCCTAACAAAAGCAAGACATACGCGTCAAGGAAGGGTACCGAGCCGGCGGGCTAAGTGCGAACGATTCGCTCGGCTGAACGAGGTAACGGCACGGGGAGACCCCCGGAACCGTTCCCGCGCCGTCTCGGGACGGCTATCCCCTAGAAGTGGAACCCGACGGTTCCGGTGATGGCACGCGGTGGGCAGAGAAGCAATACGGCCTTGTTGGTGCCGCTTTGACTCGTTCGTCTTGCTTGTACGATGGCGTAATCCTCGCGCCAGCGGTCGGCCGCGCGATCGGAGCCGCTCACGAACAGCCGTTGCAGCGCCGTGAGGAACACCGCGCGTTCCAACGCAAAGCCGTGCCGGCGTTTGCCCGCCAGCTCCGTGATCACCGCGCGACAGCCGGCCTCCTCCCACAGCCGCTCGAACACCAGCGCCGGCCCGATGCGGCGGACCGCAATTGTCATTGCAGCTTCATTGGCCGCGCTCAGCACCATGGCCTTCGCCGCAAAACGCGCGCCCGAGCGCAGCAGTCGCTCCAACTGGCCGCTGGCTGCCAGCTCCTCGAAACGTCCGAGCGTGGCGATCACTCCCTGACGCACCTGGTCGCCGTCGCGGCGGCTCTCGACGATCTGCAGATAGGCGCGCCCGGCTGAGGTCTTGCGGCGGATGCATGGCGGACCCCGCATGCTGGTGCGCACACAGGGCGGTAATTCGTCCAAAAAGTCAAGCTTTATTTGCTACTGACATGGCACGACACTTTCGCCAAACGGCCAGCTTCGAGCAAACGAAATCAATGACTTACCTGACGCCGAAGTCCGCTTCAAACTGTAGAAGATGGGCCAAAAAGCCCGCGCCAAAATGGGGCGCGCTTACCCCAAGCCCACGCTCAAAATCCAAAAAGTTGACACCTTCTGTGACGAGGTACTAGCCCCCCGCCACATGCGACAAGAACCACCTATACGTTTCGAGGATGCCGGCCTTTAATTGCCTACTGGGTCTCCAACCTAGCGCCGCAAGCTTCTCGCCGCTCAAGAGCTTTCTCGGCGTTCCATCGGGCTTTCCGGCATCCAGAACGACCTGACCATCAAAACCTACTACGTCAGTGACGATGTTGCAAGTTCCCAAAATGGTTATGTCTTCCCCCGATCCAACATTGACGTGTTCCATCTCCGAATAGACCTTTAGGAGGTCGCGAGCGCGTCGGCGCAATCGTCAACATGAAGAAACTCGCGTCGCGGCGTCCCGCTCCCCCATACGACAAGCTCCTTCAATCCGTGCTTTTTCGCTTCGTGAGCTTTTCTTATGAGCGCGGGCACCGTGGGCGGTCAATAAGTCGAAGTTATCTCCCGGCCCGTAAAGGTTCGTTGGCATCGCCGAAATGTAGTCCCGACCGTATTGCCGACGATAGGCTTGGCACAGCTTGATGCCAGCGATCTTTGCAACGGCGTACCACTCGTTCGTTCGTTCTAGTGGACCAGTAAGCAGAGCGTTTTCCTTAATTGGCTGCTGCGCAAGCCGAGGTAGGATGCACGAAGATCCCAGGACGCATTCGGTTAACGCCGGGCCCGATGTGCAGAATCCGTCACATTGACCTCGATCATGAGGTTTTTATAAAGAAACTCTGCTGAATAGGTGTCGTTCGCTATTATGCCGCCAACTTTAGCGGCCGCCATCACGATTGCGTCAACTCGGGCATCTTTGATCCAAGTTTCGACTTCAACCTGCCTCGTCAAATCAACGTCCGACCGCTCGATCGTGACGATTTCGCAATTCTCCCTCGCGAGCCGGCGCACGACAAAGCCTGCCGTCGCCATGTCATTGCCACTTCGCATTCTACTGGTTCGACGTATTGCTCCGAATACCGGCGAGCCGCGCGGCTCGCCTCTGGAACATGCGCGGGGCGTGGCCAATGTTAAGTTCAGCGGCGACGGCACCAAACTGGCAACGTGCTGTTTCAACCCGGCTCGATTTTGGCCGCCCCCGGGGGGCGTCGATGCGTTTAACGAACGCCGCGTCCGGGAGGCGCCGGTGGAAGGCAAACCTGCCGCCGCCGTTTGGAATCTGACAACCGGCCGTTGCGTGAAGCTCAAGGCCGAGTCCCGTAGCCTGGCCCTCGACTTTTCGGCAGACGGCAAGCGCGTCGCCGTGACCAGCGCCGAAGAGATCGCGGCGATCCACGACGCCGAGAGCGGGGACATTGTTGCCGGTCCCTTTGCGCACGACATGGCCACGCACCGCGACTGTATCGTGGTCCACCTCGCCCTCAGTCCAGACGGCACACGCCTGCTGTCCGGCACCTACGACTACCGCGTCCACCTGTGGGACACCGCGACAGGGAAACGGATCGAGCCGGCTCTTCCCGGCAGCCGGGCCAGCTTCTCCCGTGACGGCAGCCTGGTGATCGGCCGCGGCTCCTGGACGGCCTCTGCCCTGGAAGGCCGTGCCATGGTCAACGTGACCGCCGGGGTTGCTGATGTAGTTCCCGACTGGGGAACGGGCCATGTCCTGCTGAATGGATCGACGGGTGTGAGGGTGCGGGACGCGCTGTCGGGTCAGCCGCTGAGTCCCGCACTTATCGCGCCGGTGCATGCCGCTCGCTTCGGCGGGAACGGCCGTTTCATCCTGGTCGCGGGGGACGATCCTGTGGGGCGGCTGTGGGACCTGGCGGGGCAGGTACCTTCCGTATCGCCGGTTGTGGCGCCAGCGGTCGAAAGCCACTACTCCGTGGACGGCCGGATGCTGGTAACCTCGTCGGTCGACGGCGCACGCCTTTGGGACACCAACACGGGCCTCCAGGTCGGTCCTGTGTTCGCTGTTTACACCGCGGTGGCGGACGCCGCGATCAGTCCGGACGGTCGGCTCGTTGCCACGGGCGGCAAGGACGGGACCGTCCGCCTCTGGGACGCGGCGACCGGCAAGGAGACAGGTCCGCCGTTGGTTCACCGCGTTCCCATCCAGCGCCTTGGCTTCGACTCGACGGGCGCGCGGGTCATCGTGGTTACCGGAGACAACCACTACGATTGGGACCCCACGCAGGTGTTCGTGTGGGATGTGCGCGAGCACCGACTGGTCTGGCAGACGACGGGCGGCAATCCCGACCTTTACGCGGCTGTCAGCCTGGACGGCTCCCGGCTGGCGACCGCGTCCGGCCAGGTCGTTCGCTTCTTCGACCTGAACACGGGCAAACCAGTCGTCGAGGAGAAAAAGCAAGGCTACTGGGTCAAGGCCCCGGCGTTCAGCCCGGACGGCCGGCTTGCGGCCACGTGCGGCGGCGACCAGCGAGCACGAGTTTGGGAGCTGCCGTCCGGCAAGGAGCGCTTCGCGCTCCTTCATGAACATACGGTTCATGCCGTGGCATTCAGCCCGGACAGCTTGCGGTTGGCGACGGGCGATGGCAGAGGAACCATTCGCGTTTGGGACGCCGCCACCGGGAAGCCCGCATCGCCGGTGCTGCAAATCGGCGCGGAGGTGATCGCGCTCGCCTTTAGCCCGGATGGCCGTGCGCTTCTTGCCGGCAGCTGGGGCAACAACACGGTCCGCGTCTGGGATTCCACGACGGGCGAACCGCTCGGACCGGCCCTGCGCTTACGGCGGGACTATTGCCACGTTGCCTTCCGTCCCGACGGGAAGCAATTCCTGGCTCAAGGCTGGTACGCCGCGACGCAGTTGTGGGACTTCGAGGAAAGCGGCCATGATGCTGCCTACTGGCTCCTGCTGGCTCGTGTCCAGTCCGGCCGGCGCCTGGACGAAACCGGCTCCATCGTGACGTTGACCGCAGACGAACTTGCCCAGGCGTGGGACGGATTGCGCCGCCGCTATCCCGAGGAAACCGTGGTGCAGCCCGCGCGGCGGCGCTGCTGGTACCTCGGCGAGATGGCCCGACACCTGCTCAATTCACGAGACCGGGACGCCTGGGAGGCCATTGACCAGGCCGTGGCGGCGTTTCCCGACGACGCGGAACTGCGCTACCTGCGCGGCCGCCGGGCCTATCGCCTGGGACGCCACAATGACGTGATCGCGGACCTCCTGCCGGTGCTGGACCGCCATCCCGACGGCTGGGAAGACCTGGCGAATTCCTACAACGGTGCGGGCCGCGGCGAGGAGGGGATCCGCACCATGACCGAACGGCTGCGGGACGATCCCAGGAAGGCCGTTCTCCTTCTCACAAGGGCGATACTGCACCGCGACCGTCGGGACTGGGAGCAAGTGATTGCGGACCAGACGGCAGCGCTGGCGCTGGGCGAGACCGCGAACGGCTGGTGTCATGCCGACCGCGGCAGCGCCCATGCGGAGCTGGGCCATTGGTCCGCCGCCCGTGACGACTTCCGTGCCGCTCTGGACTGCCAGCCGGACCGCGTCCAGTGGCAATGGAACTACGTCTGCGCCCTTCGCATGGCGAACGACCTGGCCGCCTACAAGAAAGCGCTCGGCAGTGACGGGATGTCTCGAGCCTATGCCGGCACGAACAGCCCTGCTCTCGCCGCCGCGGCCGCCCAGATGCACACCTTCACACCGGACGGCGACCGGCGACTCGCGCTCCGAGTCTTGCAGACAGCCCTCACGGACCGCCCCAATGCCCTCGCCACCCGCTACGCTGAAGTCATGCTCCTGTACCGAAGCAACGAATTCTCCCGGGCGATTACAAAGGCCGAAGACACTCACCGACTTTACAAGGACAACATCCACATCCTGCTGTTCCTGGCGATGATTTGCCAGCGTCTACAGCGATTCGACGAAGCGCGGTGCTGGCTCTCGCTGGCTGAAGAAGCCTGGGAACAGCGTCAGGAAAACGGACGCAGCGGCAAAGAAACGCCGCTCGGTTGGCGGGATCGACTGGAGATTGAGTGGCATATTGAGGAGGCAAGGACCCTGCTTGGGGTTGCGCCGCCGCGGTAGTTAACAGTTCACTGCGATAAGATGGGCACCTGACTGGCGACGTCTGGCGCATTGTTCCCGACCTGGAGCTATGGCCGTTCAAAGTGCTTGCGGACCAGGATGAAAGCGCCCGCGAGGTGAGATTGGTGCGCAAACCTTTTGCCGTGCTGCCTGAACGCCAGCGGGCTGTCTCTTGCTCGCCCATGCGCAAGGCCGGTCTTTGGAAAGCATCGGCGAGGAACTTGGCGGACTTACTCGGGACGAGTGAGGCGGATCGAAAAATCTGGCATTGAGCGGCTGCGGGCGCTGCTGGCGACAGAAAGGGTGTCTGCCTGACAGCTAACCCGGCAGCCGATGTCCCTCAGAATCTCTGGGGTAATTCATTCTCGTCCTGTCCGAGTTTTCTCCGTGTTTCGGTGGAAACCAAGTTCAATTCCATCTCCCCCCATTCGCCTTACAGCGAGCGCGGCTCTCTTCGGCTCCGTGGTACGCTCGGTGCGAAATTGCGATTTTTCTGTCACACATGCCAGGACACGCAGAAGAAGACGGTGTAGAGGACAACGGGTCGGTCGGGTCAATGTGATCCGGCGACACCAGGTCTTCAACAACGGTTTGGCTGGAAACAGCCGAGGAGAGTCTGATGAAGCGGTTTCTGAATGTCATGGCGGTGGCGGTGGCGGCTCTCGCACTCACGGCGACGGCTCAGGCGGGTGAGCGCAAGGGCGAAAGCAAGGGCGAGAGCAACGGTCACAGGGGCTCGAACTTCGAACGCGGTGGGTCCGACTACCACACTCGGTTCGGGACGCGATTCAGTCACGGCTACTACTACTCAGGCCGGGACCACAACCACTGGACCTATCGCTACTTCTGGCAGCAATACAACTGCGACTGCTACTTCTGCCCCAGCACGTCGTGCTGGTACTACTGGTGCGGGACGCGCGGCGCCTACCTGCCGGTGAGTTGCATCAACCAGGCGCCTCCGACACAGGTAGCCGCGGCCGCGGCCGCCGCCGCATCGTCTTCGAATGCCGTGGTCGCGCCGACAGTCGTCACGAATGTGATCGGCAGCACGCCGACTCCGGTCCCGGTTCCGCTGCCTTCGGATTTGCCGCCGCCGTTGCCGCCCGTCGCCCCGTCGAACGTAAAGAATACGTCGATCGGTTCGGTCGGGACGGTTCAACCGATCGGCCCCTCGGTGCCTGTGCCTCCTGGCCGCTGATGTGAACTGCGTCACGCACGAAGTAGGCGGTTTGTGGCCGCTTGCTTCGTGCGGCTCCGTTAACCCAATAAGCGGCGCACGCAGTAAGGGTCTTCGGAAAGAATGGGGCAACACTCCGGCTATTAGACCGCGCCGGCTCGTCCAAACCGACGGCCGTTCTGCTTGGTCGGCGAATCCCTCGAACTGGAAATGGTCATGCAACGAGTGTTGCTCGGTCTCGCGCGTGCGTGCTCGCTCTCACCTTAACTGGGATGGCCAGCCTCGCTCCCATCGAAGAGGTGCCTCTCGCCGCGTTGTTGTCGTCAATTTGTGTCGGCGATACACCCCCGCCCCGGTATGCGTGCAATCCGTTCCGGTCCCGGCCTGTGCGGTGGTCGTCCGCCAGCCGATCTGTCAATCGTGCGCCCCGGCCTTCCCTGTCTTGATACGACTCCCCTCCTCTCCGAACGCCAGGGCGAGGGGAGACATCGCAGCTCCCGTCCTACATCCCACCCGACCGGAAAACTCAACTGAATCAACTTGACAAGCTGGAGGGGTTGCGTTACGAATAACGGTACTGACTGGTCAGTCCGCTTAGGCTCTCATCTTTTGGCGAGTGCCGCAAAAGCAAAGCCGCGGCGATATGGAGGCAGATTCTGATGATGCGGAACCTGTGGCTTCAGTCCCTCGTACTGGCATGTCTCACGGCGACAGGCTGCAATCGCGGGCAGACTGCGGCCGGTCCGCCGAAGCCGCCGGAGGTCATCGTCGCCTATCCGGTCATGCAAATGGTCACCGAGTTCGAGGAGTTCCCCGGACGACTCGATGCCGTCAACACCGTACAGATCAAAGCCAGGGTGCCGGGCTATCTGACCGAGATTCACTTCATCGACGGTCAGACCGGTCGAGGAAGGCGACGTGCTGGCCATCGTCCAGCAGGAGCCTTATGATGCCGCGCTCAACGTGGCCCGCGCTCAGTTCGAGGCGGCCCGCGCCAGGTTACCGTGAACGAGGCTACGCTCGAGCTGGCGTACACCACTCTGCGCCGGGACAGGGAATCCAAGAGCGCCACGACTCCGCTACAAATCGAACAAGATGAAGGCGCAGGTCAAGCAGTCCGACGCTAACGTGAAGCTTGCTCAGGCCAACCAGGCGACGGCGCGCGCCAATTTGGCGAACGCTCAGCTCAACTACAGTTTCACCATCGTCCGCGCACCACTCACCGGGCGTCTCAGCCGCCGCGTGGTCGATCCCGGCAACGTCGTCGTCGGCGACGCCACGGTCCTGACCACGGTGGTGTCGCTCGATCCGATCTACGTCTACTTCGACATCGACGAGCGCACCATGCTCCGGCTGGAACGCCTCTCTCAGGAAACGAGGATGCCGGTTCCCTGGAAACCGACAAGAACGCGAAAACCCAAGGACGGTATCGTGGCCGCGATCGGCAAGTCGGAGCCTCTGGAACGGCCCGGTATCCCTGCGGCCGGTCTTATCGCCGGCGGTTATTTACCGTTTAAGTTGGGAATGCCGGTCGCCATCGGTCTGGCCGATGAGGAGGGTTTCACGCATCAGGGCGTGATGAATTTTGCGGACAACGTCGTGAATCGCTCGACGGGCACCCTGCGCGTCCGCGGCGAGTTCGCCAACCCGGACCTTCTTCTCTCGCCGGGCATGTTTTGCCGCGTGCAGGTGCCTGTCGGCTCGGCGCACGAGGCTGTCCTCGTGGACGACAAAGCGCTCGGCAGCGACCAGGAACGCAAGTACCTCTTTGTCCTCAACGACCAGAATGAGACCATCCGCCGCGATGTGAAGGTGGAGCGCTGCACGGCGGGCTGCGCGTGATCGAGAACTGGCTTAAACTCACGGACGAGTCTTTCGATTCGTTGCTTTCCGATGGAGTGCCGGAAGCCGTGTTGTCCAGGCTCAAGCCATTGAAAAACATGGACTTGCGTCGAGAACAACTTCTGGCGGAGATCGAGAAGAGATTGGACAAGGACGAGTTGGAGCGCTGGAGCGACCGTATCTTGAAATATGCCGTCGAGGAGGGCGTCAAACCGGGCGAGCGCGTCGTTGTCAGCGGCCTTCAGCGCGTGAAATCCGGAACGAAGGTCGAGCCGAAGCTGACAGAAATGACGGTGGAAAAAACGGCGCGGGACGTGCCACTCGCCCCGCGATCCAGCGACGGCGTGAAGAAGTGACTCGATGGTTCGCCGCTTGCGGCATCGCAGTAGGCGATTGCTAAGCCGCACGCGGCGAAAACCGCGTTGTTCTCGAGGTCCTCCCGGTGTTTTCGCGCTTCTTCATCGATCGGCCGATCTTCGCTGCCGTCCTGTCCATCGTCATCACGTTGGCCGGCGGCGTGGCCGTCACCACGCTGCCGATCGCGCAGTATCCGCCGATCACGCCGCCGAGCATCATCGTGCAGTGCAACTACGCCGGCGCCAACGCCGTCGTAGTTTCCGAGGCCGTGGCCGCGCCCATCGAACAGCAGGTCAACGGCGTCGAAGACATGATGTACATGGTGTCGCAATGCACCAACGATGGCAACTATAGCCTGAGCGTCACCTTCAAGCCGGGCGTCAACCTCAACTTCGCCCAGGTGTTGGTGCAGAATCGCGTCAACCTCGCCCTGCCGCAGCTGCCCGACGTGGTGAAGCAGACCGGCGTCACCACCCGCAAGCGCTCGCCCGACATCCTCCTCATCATCAGCGTCAATTCGCCGGACAGCAGCAAAGACCAGCTCTACCTGTCGAACTACGCCCTGATCCAGCTGCGCGACGAACTGCTGCGCGTGGACGGCGTCGGCGATGTGATCCTGTTCGGCCAGCGCGACTACAGCATGCGCATCTGGGTGGATCCCGACAAGCTGTACTCGCGCAACCTGACGGCCGACGACGTGGTCAACGCCGTCCGTGAGGAAAACCAACAGATCCCGGCCGGTCAACTCGCTCAACCGCCGATTGCCAGCGGTCAATCGTCGCAGTATCCGCTGAAGGTCACCGGTCGGCTGGAAGAAGCGACACAGTTCGACGAGATCGTCGTCAAGCGGAATGCGGACGGCACCGTGGTCCGCGTCAAGGACGTCGGCCGCTGCGCACTGGGTGCCAAGAACGAGGACATCGCTTCAAAAATCGACGGTAAACCCTGCACCAACATCGCCATTTTTCAGCTGCCCGATGCCAATGCTCTGGACTGCGCCGATCGTGTTCGGGCCAAGATGGAGGAATTGAAGAAGCGCTTTCCCCCCGGCGTCGATTTCGACATTGCTTACGACACCACGCCCTACGTCCGCGAGTCGATCAAGGAGGTGTTCCACACGCTGATCGACTCCGTCATCCTCGTGGCCATCGTCGTCCTGGTGTTCCTGCAAAACTGGCGTTCGGCTTTGATCCCGCTGGTGGCGGTGCCGGTTGCCATCATCGGGACGTTCGCGGTCATGGCCGCCATCGGGTTCAGTCTGAACAACCTGACGTTGTTTGGCCTGGTATTGGCCATCGGCATCGTGGTCGATGACGCCATCGTCGTGGTCGAGGCCGTCGAACATCACATCGAGGCCGGCATGATGCCGCGCGCGGCCGCTCTCCGGGCGATGGAGCAGGTGTCCGGGCCGGTCATCGCCGTGGCCCTGGTGTTGACCGCGGTGTTCGTTCCGTGTGCGTTCATCAGCGGCATCACCGGCCAGTTCTTCCGCCAGTTCGCCTTGACGATCGCCGTCTCGACGCTGATCTCGGCCTTCAATTCCCTCACGCTCAGCCCCGCCCTGGCCGCGATCCTGCTGCCGGCGAAGGGGGCCAGGAAAGACATTGTCGGCCGCCAGCTCGACTTGCTGCTGGGCTGGTTTTTCCGCTTGTTCAACTTCTCGTTTGCACGCGTAACCATCTTCTATACGGGGGCGGTCGGCCGGTTGCTGCGGCTGAGCAGCATCGTCCTGGTGCTCTATTGCAGTTTACTGGCTCTGACCTTTATCGAGTTCAACGGGCTGCCGAAGCAGCTCATCCCGGCGTGGGCCAAGGGGACGAAGCTCGGTTCGTTCGATCTCGCCAACGGCCTGCCGGCCGGTTACATCCCGCCGCAGGACAAGGGCTACCTCGTCATCAGCGTGCAGCTCCCCGACGCCGCGTCCCTCGAACGGACGAAGCATCTCATCGACACCATCGACCGGATCTGCCTGGGCGACGATGTGCTGCACGAACGAGCCGGTCGGCCGTTGCCGGGACCGGGAGAGAAGAAATATCCCGGCACACCCGGTGTCGGCCACACGATCGCCATCTCCGGCCAGTCGTTCGTGCTGACGCTTACGGCTCGAACTTCGGGAACTTTTTCGTTCCCCTGAAGGACTTCAGCGAGCGGCGCGATCCGCAATTGTATAGCGACGTGATTGCCGAGAGCCTGCGGCAGCAGATTCGGGAGGAAGTGCCGGGCGCCACGGTGGCCATCTTCGGACCGCCGGCGGTATCCGGCCTGGGGACCGCTGGCGGCTTCAAGATCATCGTCGAGGACCGCGGCGCGCTTGGACTGAATACGTTGCAGGATCGCACGGAAGGTCTGATCGAGGCAGCCAACGCGCATCCGTCCATCAACGGCTGTTTCACCGTATCCCGAGTCCATTCCCCACAGCTTTACGCCGACATCGACCGGGAACGCTGCGCCGCGATGGGCATCTCCATCAATGCGGTTTTCGACACGTTGGGGGTGTATCTCGGCTCGCTGTACGTCAACGACTTCAACAAGTTCGGCCGCACCTGGCAGGTAATCGTCCAGGCGGAGGCTCCGTTCCGCGACCGCGAGGAGCGGGTCAAGCGGCTGGAAGTGCGCGCCGCGAACGGCGACATGGTGCCGATGGGCTCCCTGTGCAGGATCAAGGAGATCAACGGGCCGCTGATCCTGGGTCGTTACAACATGTACGCGGCCGCGGCCATCAACGGCAACACCGCGCCGGGCGTCTCGACCGGCCAGGCCATCGAGGTGATGCAGCAGCTCGCCGGGAAGGAGCTGCCGCAGCGCATGGCCTACGAATGGACCGAGATCACCTACCTCCAGCTAATCTCGGGCAACACCGCGGCGATCATCTTCTGCCTGGCCGTTGTGTTCGTCTTTCTGGTGCTGGCAGCGCAGTACGAGAGCTGGTCGCTGCCGTTGGCGGTCATCCTCGTGGTGCCGATGTGTTTGTTCAGCGCGATGATCGGGGTCAGCATCGCCAAGTCGGACGTGAACATCTTTACCCAGATCGGCTTTGTGGTGCTGGTCGGGTTAGCGAGCAAGAACGCCATCCTGATCATCGAATTTGCGAAGAAAAAGTACGAGGACGGCAAGACAGTCGAGCAGGCGGCCACGGAGGCCTGCCAGCTGCGTTTGCGGCCGATTCTGATGACTTCCTTCGCCTTCATCCTGGGAGTGCTGCCGCTCATCACGTCGAAGGGCGCCGGTGCCGAAATGCGGCGCACGCTCGGCACCGCGGTGTTCAGCGGCATGTTGGGCGTGACACTGTTCGGCATCTTCCTGACGCCGGTCTTCTTCCTGGTCGTGGAGCGGATGTCGAAGAAGGGGATGTTCGCCATGCCGGGGATGCAGCGCTTTGGCAGCGTCACACTCGAAGCGCTGCGGTTGACTTTCCTGTGGCGGCCGATTGTGCGGTCCATCCAGCGCCGTGGCGCGGTTGCACGGAACGGCGTCAAGCCGGCGGCCAATGGTGCGGTCAAGGGTGGTCGTCCGGCCTCGCCGACCGGGATCATTCCGGCGGCGAAAGACGGGAAGAGGGAGTGAGAGTACCGAAACCCTGTACCGCCGGCATTCTTGCCGGCCTGTGCCGAGAGGAATGTCGGCGGTACGGTGTTCGATCAGCTGCGAGAGTGGGGTGCGTCCGTGTTCTCGAAATTCTTCATCGACCGCCCGATCTTCGCCTCGGTGTTGTCCATCCTCATCACCCTGGCCGGCGGTATCGCACTGTTCACGCTGCCGGTGGCTCAGTACCCCGAGATCACGCCGCCCACCGTCGAGGTGTCCGCTTCTTACCCCGGTGCCAACGCCGACGATGTCATCAAGACGGTCGCGGCTCCCATCGAACAGCAAGTCAACGGCGTCGAGGGCATGATGTACATGTCCTCGCAATGCACCAACGACGGCAAGTACACCCTGACCGTGACCTTCAAGCTCGGCACTAACCTGGACATCGCCCAGGTTCTGGTGCAAAACCGCGTGTCGCTGGCGCAGCCGATCCTGCCCGACCTGGTGCAGCGCAATGCGATCTCGGTGAAGAAGAAGTCGCCCAGCGTGTTGATGATTGTCAACCTGCTGTCACAAATCGACAAGCACACCGGCAAGCCGATGAGCGATCAGCTCTACCTCTCCAATTACGCTACCATCCAGCTGATTGACGAACTGAAACGCGTCCCCGGTGTCGGCGACGTCACTTACCTCGGACAGCGCGACTACTCAATGCGCATCTGGCTGGATCCGACGAAGATGACGGAGATGAACCTGTCGGCCAATGATGTGACGAACGCCATCACAACCCAGAACCAGCAGGTCGCCGCGGGCCAGATCGGTCAACCGCCGGTGCCAAAGGGCCAGGTGTTCCAGTACACCATGACCACCCTGGGCCGGCTCGCAGACCCCAAGCAGTTCGGCGACATCATCATCAAGAACGACAATGATGCTCGCATCGTCCGCCTGAAAGACGTGGCCGACGTCGAGCTTGGGGCACAGAACTACGACCAGGCCTGCACGCTTGATGGACAGCCCTCGGTGGCGCTCTCGATCTACCAGCTTCCCGGTTCGAACGCCCTGGAGACGGCCCGCCAGGTCAAGACCAGGATGGAGGAGCTGAAGAAACGCTTCCCCGACGGTATCGACTACTCCATCGTTTACGACACCACGCCGTTCATCAACGAGTCCATCAACGAGGTCTTCAAGACACTGCGCGACGCCATCATCCTCGTGGCCGCCGTTGTTCTGCTGTTCCTGCAAAACTGGCGCTCGACACTGATCCCGCTGGTCGCGGTGCCCGTGGCCGTCGTCGGCACGTTCGCCGTCATGGCCGCGATGGGTTTCAGCCTCAACAACCTGACGCTCTTCGGCCTCGTGCTGGCCATCGGCATCGTCGTCGATGACGCTATCGTCGTGGTGGAGGCCGTCGAGCATCACATCGAGCACGGTCTGTCGCCGCGCGACGCCACCATCCGGGCGATGGAACAGGTGTCTGGCCCGGTGGTCGCCGTCGGCCTCGTGCTGACCGCCGTGTTCGTGCCGTGTGCGTTCATCACGGGCATCACCGGTCAGTTTTTCCGCCAGTTCGCCCTGACCATCGCCGTCTCGACGGTCATCTCGGCCTTCAACTCGCTGACGCTCAGCCCGGCGCTGTCGGCGCTGCTGCTGAAGCCGCGCGGCAAGACCGGCCAGGATCCGCTGCCCTGGAAAGCGTTCGCCATCATCGGCACCGTGATCGGCGGGTTCTTCCTGGGGCCGTGGCTGACACCCCGGCTGGAGGAATGGTTCGGGCCATTGCCGCACGGCCAGCGATTCTTGCATTTGGCCGGCTGGGTGGTGGGCGGCACCCTCGGACTCCTGTTCGGCAAGCCGCTCAACCGGTTGTTAAGCGGCTTCTTCCGCACGTTCAACACTGCTTTCAACCATACCACCAACGCCTACACCCGCGGCGTCGGCCTGATGCTGCGCGGCAGCATCCTGGTTTTGGTGGTCTACGGCGGACTGCTCGGCATGACCTACTGGGGCTTCACGCACACCCCGACCGGCTTCATTCCCCAGCAGGACAAGGGCTACCTGCTGGTAAACGTGCAGCTGCCGGACGCTGCCTCGGCAGAGCGAACGCAAGCGATCATGGCAAAGATCGAACGGATCGCGCTCGGCGACGAAAAGCTGCATAAACGGACCGGCCGACCGTTGCCGCGGGCCGGGGAGAAGACTTATCCCGGTATCGACGGGGTCAATCACACGGTCTGCGTCTCGGGCCAGTCGATTCTGCTCAACGCCAATGCGCCCAACTTCGGGGCGATGTATGTGATGCTCGACGACTTCCACAATCGGAGCGGGCCCGGCCTCTCCGGCGACGAAATTTCGGCCCATCTTCGGGAGGCCTTCGAGGCCGAGATCACGGGCGGCGTGGTCGGCATCTACGGAGCGCCGCCGGTCGAGGGGCTCGGCACGGCGGGCGGATTCAAGATCGTGATCCAGGATCGCGGCGATAACGGGCTGAAGGAGCTGCAAAACGTCGCCGATACGGCCGTGTCCAATGGCCGGGAGAACGGCGGCCTGGCCAACCTGTCCGCGAGCTTCCGCGCGAACACTCCCTGGCTGTTCCTGGACGTAGACCGCATTCAGGCCTCGTCGATGGGCGCGCGGATCGGCAACTTGGGCGCCACAATGCAAGTCAATCTGGGTTCGTTCTACGTCAACGATTTCAACAAGTTCGGCCGCACTTGGCAGGTAATTGTCCAGGTCAAGGACGCCTACCGCCGCGACATCGCCGACTTGAAACAGATCAACACGCCCACCGATCAGGGCCAGATGGTGCCGCTCAGCGAGCTGGCGAAAGTCAAACCGATCGACGGCCCGGTGTTCCTTACGCGCTACAACATGTATCCCGCCGCGACGATCAACGGCAACGCCGCGGCGGGCACCAGCTCCGGCCAGGCGATCGAGATGATGGAGGAAACAATCCGGGCCGATAATGTGTTGCCGCCGTCGATGCAGATCGAGTGGACCGAGCTGGCGTTGCTCCAGCTGCAGACGGGCAACACGGCCATGCTGGTCTTCTTGCTGGCAGTGGTGCTGGTGTTCCTGGTCCTGGCGGCGCAGTACGAATCCTGGTCGCTGCCGCTGGCCGTCATCCTTGTCGTGCCGATGTGTCTGCTTTGTTCGATAGCGGGTGTGGCCATGGCGAAGATGGACGTCAACATCTTCACGCAGGTCGGTTTCGTGGTGCTCGTCGGCCTGGCGTGCAAGAACGCGATTCTAATTGTCGAGTTCGCCAAGGCCCGGCGCGAGGTCGGCGTGCCGCGCTACGAGGCGACGCTGGAGGCGTGCAAGCTGCGTCTACGGCCGATCATCATGACGTCGTTCGCGTTCATCCTCGGCGTGGTGCCGCTGGTCATTTCGGAGGGCGCGGGTGCGGAAATGCGGCGCACGCTCGGCACCGCGGTATTCGCCGGAATGCTCGGCGTGACGCTGTTCGGCATCTTCCTGACGCCGGTGTTCTACTATGTGATCCAGTGGTTCATCGACTGGCGTTATCGGGATGAAGCCGAGACGGAAACCACTGCTATCACCCATCTCGAAGAAGGTAATGGTCATCCCTGAGTGGGTTTGCGATCCCGGTGAAACTTTTACGACGTTCGTGGCCGCCTATTTCATAAACCCGCTGCGCACGGCTTGCTCCGCGCTGAGCCGATCGTTCAGCGGATCGTCCAGAGCCAGAAGTTCACGCAGTTGCGGCGACAGACTTTGCTGTACCTCCGGCCGCAGCAGCCGTTTCTGATACTGCTGCTGCGGCTTGTCGCGCCGGCAGTAGAAGGCGTGCATTGCTGTGCGCGGGCGATCGGTCCGATTGGCGGTGCCGGCGTGCCAGGTATGAGCGTTGACCACGACGACGGTACCGGCCCGACCGGTCACCAGCACCTGATCGTCGTGGTCGGCGAGGGGATCGGCCAGTTCCTGCTGCGGCAGCCGGCGCCGGTGGTGCGAGCCGGGGACCACGCGCATCGCCCCGTTGTCCATCGTGTAGTCGTCCAGCATCCAGACAGTATTGCACACCCACCAACCATGCTCGTCGGCGATGGCGGACATGTCGGCGTGCAGCGGCTGCGCTCCGCCGTTGAGGAGAGCAGAGCGCGCATGGAGACTGCTCAATTTGACGGCCGGCCCCAGGACGTGGCGGACGTGCTCCATCAAGCGCGGCAGGAGGATGACCTCACGGAACACATCGCCCTTATCGACGAGGTTCGCCAACCGCCGGCAACCCGGTTCCTGCTTGAACTCCGACCCCGCAGCCGCACCCTCCTCATCGAAGAGTTGCGCAATCCGCTCGCGGAGCCGCGCCAACAGGCCAGCGTCCATGAAGCGGTCGAGGACCAGGTAGCCGTCGTCGTCGAGGCGGCGTTTTTCAGTTTCCGTCAGACTCACGAGTCATCCCTCAGTCGAGTAATGTTCTCCGCTGACACTGACTTGACACCGACTAGCCCGCAGCACGAGCGACCGTGAAACCGATCCATCGCTCGCGCTTCCAATGCGCTCACTTCCCCGGCCCATCCTTGGGCACCAAAAACACCCGATGATCCGGCATCTTCTCGATCAGCGCGTCCGTTGTCTTGAAGTTGTCGGCGACGATCGCGGTCGGGTTGGACGCCAGCCAGGCCGAAAGGCTGATCTCCTGATAATCGCCACTGTCGAAGGTAATCAGGATGCGAGCCGTCGTGTCGCCTGTGTTCTCGATGTAATGGCCGAAGCCCTGCGGTATGTAGCCGGCGTCGCCCGTGCTGAAGTCTTCTTCGCGGTAACGGCCGTGGGAGCCGAACAGGCCCATGCGCGCCTTGCCACTGATGAAGTAGAGCCATTCGTTGGCGTGCGGGTGCCAGTGTAGCTCGCGCAGGCGCCGGCCTTCAGGTCGAGGATGACTCCAGTGACCGTTTTCGAGACGGGGAACTCCTTGGCACTGACGCGCCGCTCCTCGCCGCCGGGGAAGCGCGAAACCGGCTGGGCCATCAAGGCGAAGCGATGCGTCAACGGCGCCGTCTTCTGCATCTTCTGGCGGACTGGTGCGGTTGCGTCCGGGACCCGGCCTTGCGGAATGAACACTTCGTCCTTGGGGAACTTGGCGAACGCCGCTTCGGGCAGACCGAGGTTCTTGGCCAGCACCGACGGCGGCGTGTGCCCCAGCCAGTCGGCGATGCTGAACGTACGGTACTCGGAAAAGCCGCCGTCGTCGAACACGAGGATGAAGTGGGCCTCCTCCTTGCCGAGGTTCTGGACGGCATGACCGTGGCCGCGCGGGAAGTACCAGACGTCGCCCGGATCGAAGTCGTTGGTTTCCGAAAGGCCGTCCGGCCCAATGACGGTAGTGCGGACACGGCCCTTGATGACGAAGGCCCACTCGGCGGCGTTCGAGTGCCAGTGCAGCTCGCGCAGGCCGCCGGGCTTGAGCCGCATCGACACGCCGGCAAGGCCCTTGGAGATCGGCAGCTGTTTGACCGTCGCCTCCTTGGCTGAGCCGCCCTCGGTGACGCGTCCCTTCTGCGCTTCCATTGCGTAGCGGAACGTGGGCAGCTCGTCCTCCGACTCGGCAGCCTCGACCCGGTTCGAGACTGCCGCCAGACTGCCCGCGGCCATCGCCGCGCTTATCATTTGCCGCCGACTCAGCTTCGACATTGTGGTTCCTCGCATTCGATATCCGGTATGGAACGGTCGAAAAGCTGCTGACCGTTTTTCTCTCCTCAATGACCCGGCAGTTGCTGCTGCGGGGAGTGTTCATAGGGGCGATTGTAGGATAGTAGTCGAGAGCGGAGTAGTTGATTCGGATCGCCGCCTGCGGTTATACCATCTCGTAACGGGTAACACGGGGTGGGTGGTCTCGCTCAGAAACTGTAATGAGGACTGTGAAATGCGGGAAATATGCAGATCGCATAACAGAAACACCTATCTCGCAACACCTTTTTGGGCATCTCATAACAGTCCCGCGGCATCGGTTTATTGAAAAGGTAATACCAAAATGCGGGAAGCGCTGCCTGCCAGGGAGGACCTGGGCACCGATGCGGCGGAAGATGGCCAGCGGTTCATCCGGCGAACGCGCGCATCCGATCTTGTAGAGGGCGCCTTCGGCCTTGGTGTGCCGGGAATGCGGGCTGGCAGGTTAGGTCTGACTTGTTCTCCTACCTACTTAAGTCAATTCTTGGTACGCTTGATCATTAACACGAATCGAAGAAAAGCGGCTTCTTTTTAACACGAATCCCGTTGGCTTTTGCGTGAATCCTAGCGTTCACGCGATTCGTGTTAAACAACGGCCCCGGATGCCCCCCGTAACACGTAATACGAATCGGCACCGGAATCGACGTAAGTGGCATAAAGGGGTCTGGCCGATTCATGCCTTCAAAGGCAGGACGGGCGGTCGTCAGGGCAGACGGGAAAAGGGAACAGTGTGAATTCCCAGCCGAAATTCACGCTGTCCCTTTTTCCGCGTGCGAACCAGCTTTCATGTTCTCAAGAGTTTGGCGGTAATCTTCAAGGGTCAAATCCGCGAACAAGCTGCGCCTTTCCTCGGTGTAATTGCCAGTGCCAAGGCCGAGTTGTCCGAAAAACCGCCCCGTATCCGAGTCCTGATGCGCACCGCGGTCATCCGTAATCAGGATGCTGGACGACGTGTCACCGGTGTTCTCCATGTACAGAAACCTGTCAAAGCAGGAACCAGCTCAGTATCCGGTGTCGCTGGTGGGCCGGGAGGCTGTCGATCAGCAACAGCGTTTCCTGATGGAGTCTATCCGAGTTGAACTTGACCGCCGGGAAGGGATTGTCGAGCGTCGCATCTGTAGCGCTTGTCGTGGGCAATCTGGGCCAGTTTCTCCCGGTGGGCATGCACGGCCATGAACTCCAGAAACCATGCGAATGGCTCGGTGATTCGTCCGGCGGTGCCGCGTTGCTCCTCGCGGACAGCGTTGAACAGTCTCTGCACGGGAGACTTGTCGAAAGATGCGATCAGCCCCTCGATAAACAGGTCATCCCCTTGCGGGTTCGATTCGGCGAGCGCTACGATGGCCATCAGGCAGGAGAAATACCAGAATTTGCGGCTGTGCCGCAGTTTCATGTTCCGGGTACACCAATCCTTGTCCGGGTCGTCTGCCTTCGCCTTGTACTCGATGCAGAGCGTGCGATAGTAGCGGGCGATGTCGTTGCAGAGCGACAGGACGTGTCGCCCGCGCGACCGATCTGCTCCTGCGTAGGCTTTCATGACCGCCTGACGGACCTCGTTCAGAGGCAGTTTGCCGCCCGCTTGCTTCCCTTCCGTCAGAATCAGGATGCGCTTGGTGAGGGCGCTGCTCCCGTCCGTTTCGCCGCCGATGGACTCCGGATCGATCAACTCCTCCACGGAGACGCACCGGGTCAGGTCGTCCCCCTGCGAGACTTTGATCTTGAGCTTGTCTTTGATTTCCTTCCGAAGCGGCTTGTCGTGGGTCTGAAACGCAGTAAGTGCAGCGTGCGGAGCGAAGGACGGGAATCAGGTCGATGTCCGAGGCTTCGAGGGCTTCCTGTCTGCCGACCGATCCGACAACGACGCAGCAGACGTCGTCCGCTTTCAAACCTCGGCTCGCCAAGAAGCCGTCGCAAATCGTCCGGACATCGGCCAGCACTTTGTCGCAGTGTTGTCGAGCCTTCTCCAAAATGACCCAGGCTCGACTGTTGACATGCGATTGGATGGGGGCATCATTCATTCGTGGAGGGTTCCGACTGGCTCGCGCCGCAGCACCCTCCACAACTCACTAACGGGCGGTTCGGGAAGGCAGGCCGTCGAGAGCGCCATTGATGATGTACTCTTGCGGTTCTTTGTAGCGAATGATGCGAGAAACGGACGGCAACCCCATCCGCGTTCACGGCACTCACCAGTTCGTTCTCGTTCAACTCCAGTGAGTCGGCCAAGCGAGACGCCGGCGAAGCACCGCTGAAGAGCCATCGCCCACGCTGACTCCCAGAGAATCACGTCCTCACGGTTGATGAACCGATCGTAGATGGTGGACTTGCCCCGCCAGAAGTCGATGACTGTGGGCATGCGCTGGCGGTCGAGATAAGCCATGCCTCGGTGGCGGAGGAATGCCGAGGCAACCTCGTCCGGGTGCAAGACCGGCACACCGAAGACCACGCCGCAGCGCCACATCCCTTCGAGAGTATCCGGCGTGAGGGGCGACCGGATGACTTGTTTGAAGAGGTCGAGTTCTTCGTCAGCCGGCGAGTTGTCTCGGTCGAACAGGGAAGCAAGTGCGACGGGGTCGATGTCCAGGTCGCGAAGGATCGGGGCCAGACGGTATCGTTCAGGCACCTCGGGGCTGCCCAGCACGAGTCCGGCCCGTAGGACGTCGGGCCGATACGCTGGTTACGGTTGCGAAGACAGGTTCGCTGGTATGGGAAAGGGGCCAGGTCGCAATGTCGTGCGTCAACCCCCAAGCCACCGCATAGCGCTGTCCACGTTCGGAGAAGTCGAACCTTCTGGCGAGGTCGAGAGCAACGAGAGCGACTCCGAGCGTGTGCTCGTACCGAGAGCCATCCTCGACCGCGTCCCGCATCCCCTTCGGCCAGAGAGGCGAATCGATCACGTCGCGGAAGCGGGGAGATAAGATGCCCAGAAATGTCACGCCGCCGAGTCGCTGAACGGTTGGCGATTGCAGCAGGGGACGGGCCAGCGCGTGCAGTTCGGGGAGGCGCTGGTGCCATTGCGAAAACGGGCATTCGGTCAATTCGATCACGGCTCTTCCCCGCTTGGATAACTCATTGCAGTGTACCACTTGAAATGGTGATTCATAGGAGCTGGCTCGACATGACGGTAAGAATCACTTCTCCCCCTCCCCCATCCCCGACTTCTTCATCAACCGCTGCACCTCGGCGTCGCGGTCCAGCTGCTTCGTGACGGAGGAATAGTCGCCATTCGCTTCCGAGGCAGTATGTTCTGTGTCACCGTGCGACCCCCGACAGCACCGTCAACCCGTCCACACCTGCGTAATCTGCAGCATTGTTCGTCACCAGCGGCACGCCGAGGGCCATGGCCGTCGCCGCGTGCCAGGCGTCGGCCACATCGACGGGAAGGCCGCGCCGCTCCGAACCCCGCCGGACCTCCGCCCACAATCGGCACAGGTGCGCATCCGCGAAGTGGACCTCGTAGCTCTGCAAGTGTCGGTCCAGACGCGCCCGGGCCGACGGTCCCCAGTTACGCTGCAAGGTCCACAACTCCAGTTCGGCCAAGGTCATAAATGAGATGATGCGATCCTTGCCAATCAGGTGAGGACGAAACAGGTCGGCGCGACTGTCCTTCTTGTGCAGATACGAAACCACGTCGGTATCGACCACGACGGTGCCCATCAGGGTTTCCCTTCACGCCGCAAACGCCGCAACCAGGCAAGGAAATCGTCCAGGTTCTCGTCTTCCGGCCAGTCGCTCGGACCTTCGAGCATACGGTCGAACTCCTCCTCCGTCCACGGGCGAAGCCCGCGCTTCCGGGCTTTGGCAAGCAGCGCGGCCAACCGCTCGGCGGGCGTCGGTCCCTCACGCAAGGATGGATAGATGTCCTCGGGCTTTTGCGGGACTCGGCGCGTAGTCCGCTTCGGCGTGGATCGTGTCGCTTTGCGTTTGCCAGGCATCGGAACCTACCTTTCCGTCGTTGAAGTCATCATTCGCTTCGTATTCGTTCCGCGAAACGTGAACAGAGCCAGTTCCTCACTTCTCCCCGTCCCCGAGCCCCGACTTCTTCATCAGCCGCTGCACCTCCGCCTCTTCCAGCTTCAACCGTTGCGCCGCTGCGGCCACGTCGCCATTCGTCTCGTGCAGCGTCGCCTTCACCTTGTCGAGCGCTTCCCAGTCCTTCAGCGTGCGATACAGCGTTCGTTCGCCGATACCGAGCATCTTCGCCGCTTCCTCGCGTTTGCCGTCGGCCAGCTTCAGCGCCTCCTGAATGTAGTAGCGCTCCACCTCGCTCAGCGGCCGGCCGACTAGGCCCGACGGACCAACCAGGCCGTCCGCCGCTGGGGCCTTGCCGATCACGTCACTGTCCTCCACATCGTCCAGGCCGAGCACACCGTCGGTGTCCAGCACCACGCCGCTGTCGATGAAGTTGCGCAGCTCGCGGACGTTGCCGGGCCAGGAATACGTCGTCATCGCCCGGCGCACCGGCTCCGCGATGCTCGTCACGTTCTTGCCGTGGGCCGTGTTCGACTCTTTGAGGAAGTGAACGGCCAGCAGTGGAATGTCCTCGCGCCGTTCGCGCACCGGCGGCATCTGAATGATGAACACCTTCAGCCGTTGGTACAGATCCTCGCGGAACGAGCCGTCGGCAACGGCGGCTTTCAGGTCGCGGTGCGTCGCCGACACGACACGGACGTTGACCTTGATCGGCTCGTTGCTGCCGATGCGCGTGATCTCGCGGTTCTCCAGCACGCGCAGCAGTTTCGCCTGCAACGGCAGCGGCATGTCGCCGACCTCGTCGAGGAACAGCGTGCCGCCGTTGGCGTACTCGAAGCGGCCCTTGCGCATCTTCTCGGCGCCGGTGAACGCGCCGGCTTCGTGGCCGAACAGCTCATCGTCGAGCAGGTTCTCGTTCAGCGCGGTGCAGTTCAGGGCCGTGAAAGGGCTGTTGCGGCGCGGGCTGTTGTTGTGCAGCGCCTTGGCGACCAGCTCCTTGCCGGTGCCGTTCTCGCCGAGGATCAGCACCGTGGCGTCGGTCGGCGCGGCGGCGCGGAGGCGTAGCAGCACCTTCTGCATCCCGGCGCTGTTGCCGACGACGCCCTCGAAACCGAACTTCTCGTCGAGCTGGCGTTTCAGCTCGCGGTTGGCCCGGTTGACGCGAACGCGCTCCGACGCCTTCTCGACGACGGCCCGCAATTCGGCCATGTCCACCGGCTTGGTTAGATAGTGGGCGGCACCCTGCTTGATGGCCTCGACGGCCGTCTTCACGTCGCCGTGGCCGGTAATCATCACCACCTCGGCCTCGGGCAGCTCGGCGCGGGCCTTGCGCAGGATGGCCAGGCCGTCGAGGTCGGCCATCTTCAGGTCGGTCAGGATCACGTCGTAGTCATCATGTTCGATCCGCCGTGCTCCCTCCTTGCCGCTGCCGGCGACGACGCACTCGTAGCCGGCGCGCTCCAGCACCTCGGCCAGCGTCTCCGCGTGCGGGCGCTGGTCGTCGATGATGAGGACTTTTAGACCCTCGCCGGGTTTGGCGGACGACGTTTCCGCGGACGTTTTCATGACGGGTCTCTCGAGCGCGGTCCGGGCTTGACACATCGGTGTATTGTACTTCGGGAAGACAAGGCGTCCCAGAGTGCTGCGTCGCTCACTCAAATCTCGATCAATCTCCGCCCAGCGCGGTAGAATGGGTTGAGGGAAAGTGGAGGGTCGCGTGTGGAATCCTATCGAGTGCGACTGACGACGATTACGAACACGACTGAAAGACCGCCGTTGAGCATCGCTACAAAGCCGGCGAAGGCGCATGGCGCGTCCATTGAATGTTTCGTCGATGAAGTCGAATCGTAGACTGACTGGCAAAAACAAGAAGAAAGGGTAGCGCCATCATGCAAGACGACGATTTCCTGTCAGCCCTGAGCAAGCGGCCGTTTGAACCGTTCCGCATCCAGGTGTCGGACGGCACCTCTTATGACGTACGACATCCGGAGCTTGTCATGGTCGGGATCGGTTCCGTGGCCATCGGCGTGCCGCCCGCGGGTGTGGCCAAGCCGGTGTACCAGCGGATCGAAACGGTGTCGCTCATGCACGTCGTCAAGCTGCTGCCGTTGGCCGCACCAACGGCCGCGCCCGGCAACGGTCAGCAGTGAGGAGGTTCCCATGTCTGGCGAAAACGAGACAATCACGATCACGCGAGCGCAGTTAGAAGAGCTTGCGGCGAAAATGGCGAGACAGACGACAGGCGACCATCCCGATTGGCCTCCGGGTTTTCTTGATCGCGCAATCGGAGCCTGGCAAGGCGAATTGGAACGTCCTCCGCAATCACCGGCTGAAGAGCGCGAAGAACAATGACTGTTTACCTGTACATATCACTCGGCGCAGTAGAATGAAGCCTGCCTCGAAAGGAGGAACTTGCATGGAGACATTTCGAATCCGAACGGCGACAGGAGCCGATGGCAGGCTCAACTTGAGCATTCCGACCTCCAACTCCAACACCGAGTTCGAGGTGGTTATCATCGTCCAGCCAGCCAGCAAGGTTCCGCACCGTTCGCCTGAGGAATTGGGGTATCCGTCGCGCTTTTTCGAGGAAACAGCAGGGTCCATCACTGATGAAACATTCGTCCGTCCTCCGCAGTGCGATATCTGCGCAGCGAGAAGAGTTGGACCGACACCGCCAGCCAGGTAAATGAGTGTAAAACGCCTCACGGAAACAGCACACTGCCTGGGTCGCGTGCGTATCGATTCGGGAAATCTCCGAACGACGAAGCCAACATCTCCCAGCGATCACCCGCTATCCAGAGTACCGGCGACGGTGCGGTAGGGGCCGCCGAGAGCTTCACCGCGTATACATGGACCCAAATTGAATGATCCGCAAACACGAAATACGACGCAGCATCTGGTAATGATGATTCAATGCCACCGTAGTCGGGGATGCCCCGAAAGGCGGCGAGTTTGGTCGGGACCATATCGACCTCGGCGAGCGGCCAGAAAGCAATCAATTCTTCGTCCATGTAGCCGGTCTCCATGCCGTCGATGAATCGAAAGAACTCGCGCATTTCAGTGGGGAGTCGGACGCGCTTTCGTCGCTCGAACTCGCCGATGGCCTCGTCACTGTTCCCTGGGCGCTCGGGGATTCTGAGAGCTTTCCAGCGACGCTTAATCACTTCCAATTCGGTTCGCCCCATGATGCTCAACTCTCCTTTTCTCAACCAGACGGTTGCGATCGGGGTTGCTGATACGGTAACATCTCGATGGATGATCGTCATTAGTCAATTGTCCTCGCCGCTTGCGGCTTAGCAAGCACTGCTAAGTCGCAAGCGGCGAATCCCCGGGCTCTCAACCATGAGCGACAAACACCTGCGTCAGATCCTGCGGCCCCAGCTCGACGACCTGCAAGGTCAAGGGACTATACAAGCGCGAGCGGCAGCTCGAAGGGCCGCAAGGGCCGGCCATCCGCGTCGGCGGTCGGCGAGGTCCTCAACTTCTGCGCCAACAACTACCTCGGCCTCGCCAACCATCCCGCCATCGTCGCCGCGGCTGCGCGAAGGCCTGAAACGCTACGGCTACGGCATGGCGTCGGTCCGCTTCATCTGCGGCACCCAGGATCTGCACAAACAGCTTGGAGTCCGCCATCGCCCGCTTCTTCGGCAAGGACGACGCCATCCTCTACAGCTCCTGCTGGGACGCCAACGGCGGCCTGTTCGAGACGATCCTCGGCGACGAGGACACCATCCTCAGCGACGAGCTGAACCACGCCAGCATCATCGACGGCATCCGCCTCTGCAAGGCCCGGCGCGTCCGCTATCGCAACGGCGACATGGCGGAGCTTGAACGCGGTCTGCGCGATGCGGCCGGCAGCCGGGTGCGGCTGATCATGACCGATGGCGTCTTCTCGATGGACGGCGCCCTGGCGAAACTGCCGGAGATTTGCGACCTGGCGGATCGCCATGACGCCGTCGTCGTCGTCGATGACAGCCATGCGACCGGCATCCTCGGTCCAACCGGGCGCGGCACGCGCGGAGCAGCTCGGCTGCCTGGATCGCGTGGACATCATCACCAGCACGCTCGGCAAGACGCTCGGCGGTGCGGCCGGCGGCTTCACCTGTGCCGGCGCGGAGGTCGTCGAGTTTCTGCGGCAACGCTCACGGCCGTACCTGTTCTCGAACTCGCTGCCGCCGCCGATCGTGATGGCCGCCCACAAGGCACTGGAAATGATCGCCCAGAGCAGCGATCTGCGCGATCGGCTGCACGCCAACGCCAGCTTATATGCGTACCGGGCTGGAAAAGGCGGGGTTTACGCTCAAGCCGGGCAACCATCCGATCATGCCGATCATGCTCGGCGACGCCGCCCTGGCGTCCGGCATGGCCGACAAGCTGCTCGAACGCGGCATCTACGTCATCGGCTTCAGCTTCCCGGTGGTGCCGCAGGGCCAGGCGCGCATTCGCATTCAGTTGTCGGCGGCGCATTCGCAGGAACACCTGGAGCGGGCATTGGCGGCATTCACCGAGGTGGGACGAGAGTTGGGAGTCGTCAAGTGAAAGGAGCGTCCATCATGCGCTCAGTGTTCTACACGGTGCCTTGTTTGCTGGCTTTGTGCGCCGGCTGCGGCGCGTCGTCCAAACCGGAGGGGGACCCTGCCGCGGCAAAATCCGAGAGAGCGGATGCCAACAAGAAGGCAGACGGAAAACCTGGAAAGGACGCCGACAAGGCGAAGGAGGAGGCCGCTGAGGGTGGCGAAGCGCCTCGCAAGATCATCTACACCGCCGATCTCAATTTGGTCGTCGAGGATTTCGACAAGGCGGTCGAAGAGTTGGAGGCGTCGATCCAGGAAAAGAAGGGCTACGTAGCCAAGTCGGACGTCCGTGGAGAGCGTGGCAGGCCGCGTTCAGGCACATGGACGGTGCGCGTTACGGAACCCAACTTCAGACCCCTGGTCGCTGCCTTCGCTAAACTGGGCGAAGCGCTGCACAATCGCATCGACTCTGAGGACATTTCCGAGAGCTACTACGACACAATAGAGCAACTCAAGACGTTGGCGGTCGAGGAAAAGGGACAACGCGATTACTACGAAAAATATGCTCCCACCACCGATCCAGGGAAAATGCAGCCGGTGCGTGACGCCCTGACCCAATTTCGCATCCGGATCGATGCGTTGAAAGGCCGAATGAAGCGCTGGGACAAAGAGGTCGAGTATACGACCATCGTCGTTCACATGCAGGATCGTAAGGATTACGTGCCGCCGGTGGTGCCGAACTTTGGCGGCAGTATCGGGCGGACGTTTCAGGGTTCGATTGAGGTGCTGGTGAACTTCGGCAAAGGGATCGTTCTAACCGCGGTCGCCCTGGTGCCCTGGATTTTGCTCGTCGTTCTTCTCGGAAGTCCCTGGTGGCCGCGTCTCTGGCGGCGATTCAAGGCACGGAGAAGCCCGCCGACACCGGCCCCTGCCGCTGCTCCGAACGAGTCCTTGAATCCCTCATCGGAAATCGTCGAGGGACGGTAGAGGGGACATCCGGGACAGTTCGTCGAACCTCACGGAACCACCGACCGTTTTCACACGAGAATCTCTCATGCCTTCGCCGTTTCCTGGAATGGACCCATTTCTTGAGACCACTCCGATCTTCCAGGAGCTGCATACGCAGATGCTCGCGGAGATGCAGGCCTTGCTGCAACCGCAACTGCGGCCCAAGTATGTCGCTCGCCTGGAACGTCATCTATCGGAAGGCAGCGTCTGGGATGCCCTCCAAGGTGCCGTCTCCCTAGAGCGCAAGGAACCGGATGTCACCATCGTGAGCCGTTCTGCGGTTCGACCCCACGCGGCATCCACTGCCCAGTTGGCGCAACCTGTCCGCCAGCGCCACCGAAGAGTTGGATGTTGACGAACTGGAGCTGCGCAGGCAACGCCGAATCGTCATTTATGTGCAGGATCGTCCACGCCTGGCTGTGACCGGAATTGAGTTGCTCAGTCCCGGCAACAAACAGCAAGGCGCGGTCGCCCAGCAACGTTACCTGGAGAAACGTGCCTCCGCGCTACACGGCGGCTTGCAATGGGTCGAGATCGACTTGCTGCGCGGCGGCGTGCGCCCGCCGATTCCGGTCCCGAAACCCGAGTCGGCGGATTATCTCAGTTATGTGGCCCAGGCAACGCCGACGGGCTGGAACCACCTGCTGTATACCTGGCCGCTGCGCGATCCTCTGCCGGTGCTGCCGATCCCGTTGCTCGGCGCGGACCGGGCGCAACTCGATCTCGGCAGGTGCCTGGCCGTTGCCTACGATCGGATCGCGGCGGACGACGAGGTGGATTACAGAGCAGAACCGCCGTCGCCGCCGCTCCTCAAACGCGATGCAACCTGGCTCGGCCGGTTGCTTCTTGAATGCGGTCTTCGCAACAAAGGGAGCGCGAAAAGAGGACCTCGAAAATAACGACGGATGGCGCATCACGGCATCGGCTGCGCGATTGACTTGCGAATCGCCTGCACCGTGGCATCGGCGCGGAAGTTGACGATCTTCTTGCCCCACTCGATGGTCTTCTCGGCCGGGTCCAACTCGACGCCGTTGATGCGGAACTTGTCGGCCGCGATCCGCTGCTTCATGCGCACCGTCGTCGGATCGACCGTCATCATGATCGCGGTGATGGCGAAATCGTCGTGAATTCCCTCCGACTTCTGCTTGATGCCTTGCTTCTCCAGCCACCGGGTCACGCCGGGATAGTCGTAATATTCGGGGATGAAGTGGACGCGCGTCTTGCCGCCGGCCCACTTCGTGTTGAGCTGCGCCGCCACGGCTTTCATGCCTTTCTGGTTGCCGCCGCTGTCGCCGATCAGGACGATGTTCTCGAAACCGTGCGTGCGGAAGCAGGCACAGATGTCGATCAGCAGGCGCTCGTAGGTGTCCTCGGTCAGGCTGATGGTGCCGGGGTATTTCATGTGCGACGTCGGCGGATCGATGTCCCCTTCCGGCACGAAGGCGACGATCGGAGCGACCAGGGCGTTGCCCAGTTTGCGGGCGATGGCCTCGCTGGTCGCCTTCAGGACGTAGTTGTGCTTGCCGGTGGCCAGGTAGGGCCCGTTCTGCTCCACGCCGCCGGTCGGGATGAGGATCGTCGTCTTGCCGGCCTTCATGGCGTCGCGCACTTCCATCCAGGTCAGTTCTTCAAGCCAGACGGAGTCGAGCGCCTCGATAGGTCGGGGAGCGTCGGGTTTGGGATTCTGTGCTGGCGAATGAGCGGACACCAGGATGGCCGAGAGGAAGGCGATGACGGTGAGTGTGCGGCGCATGATCGTCCTCGGTGAGGGAGTCTTGTAAGCCCGCGGCGCCAGCAAGGGTGGGACCCTTGCTGGCGCCGCGGGCTCACGCAGTAATGTACGATCACGGCCGAGGGATCTCAACGGGCAGCGGGGTCGAAAAAAGTTGTATCGGGTCCGAGCCCATCTTCGTCTGCAACTTCTCGTGCAGCTGGGCCAGTTGCTGGGTCACTGTTTGCAGAGCGGGGTCATTCGGCCCCGTAAAGCCGCCGATGGTGACAGCGCTGCTCGGTGGCGCGTGTGCAGAACATAGGCGTCGAAGTGCAACTGGCGCAGCGCACGCGCCGTCTCATGAGCTTGCTTGGCGGCTGCGTCCAGCGCTTCGCCCGGCTTCTTGCCGCCCAGGCCGAAGACGCCCAGGAAGCCGCCGTCGCCCTTGCCGCTGGAATTCTCGATGGTCGTTGCTCCCATGTACTCCTTCACCAGCAGCGTATAGGGTTTCGGACACTTCAGAAGACTGTATTCCTCATCCGCGTTAAACTCTTTCAGAGCGGGGTCGGCTTTCCGAACCGCAAGCTCTTGCTGCTGCTGGACGGTGGGATTGCGTGTCACAAGCGCCGTCGAAAACGGGTTGATCCGAACGCGGACGTACTTCGGCTGTTTCCGTTCATCCAAGACCGGCTGACCTTTATCGTCCCGCACCATCGCCAGGCAGGTATCGGTCGTAACCAACCCTGATACGGCCGATTGAACATGTGGCACCTTCTCCGGGTCGGTTCGCGGATGGCCTTGGCGGCAAGTTCCGCCGACTCGCGGTCATTCCAACCGCCGATCAGCACTCCGTATTGCTTCTCGACACGAATGGTCTTCATGCGCAGATTGACCGGCGTCGTGCCAGACTCCTCCATCAGTTTCCGGGCCATTTTGTTGGCACGTTCCAGCTCGTCCGCCTGACGTTGACGATCCTGATCGACGTATTCAAAGACGTAGGCCGGCCAGTTGTTGCCGGAGCGGATCTTGTAGACCATCTGCTTGGCCAGCATAGGCGCTTCCGGGCCGGTGTAGTAGGCGACCAGCACCATCCAGTTGCCGGCCTCCGGAAAGATGGGATAGTTTCTGTTGGGGTCGGCCTCGACTCGCGGGGCAGTGGCTGGTGCTGCCAGCGACATTCCCACGGCCGTCATCAGGACCAGCAGCGATAGCGACTTCCGCATCGTCCGCGCCTCCGTTGTTCAGGGTGGGTTGTTGGCGAACCGGCTGCGTCGGCGGCCGGGTGATGGTGTCAGAGACACTACCCGGCCGCTGACGCAGCCGGTTCGCCAAAATCTAATGGGAAATCCCCTTCCCTACTTTCGGACCGGCGTATAGCAGATGGGTCGCGTTCAGTCCAGAGGCCAATTCGCGCCGAGTGACTTGCGCTGCTTCGCGGTGACGGCGTCGATGCCCAGCTTGCCCAGGTCGAGCAACCGATTGAGTTGGGAGCGGTCGAACGTCGCCTCCTCGCCGCCCGCTTGCACCTCGACGAACGCCCCGGATCCGGTCATCACAAGATTGAGATCGACGTCCGCGTCCTTGTCCTCGGAATAGTCGAGGTCGAGCAGCTCGGTGCCATCGCACAGACCGACGCTGACCGCCGCCACGCTGCTGCAGAGAATGTCCGGCAACGGAGCGAGAGGCGGCAAGGGAGGTAGTCTGCTGCCCTGGGGTCGAGCAGGTCCGCCGTGCTTGCGGAGGAAAACGAGGGCGTCCACGACGGCGACGAAGGCGCCGTTGATCGACGCCGTGCGAGTGCCGCCGTCGGCCTCCAGTACATCGCAGTCGATCCAGAGCGTGCGCTCGCCGAGTTTCGCCAGGTCCACCACGGTGCGGAGGCTGCGGCCGATCAGGCGCTGTATCTCGACACTTCGGCCGTCGATCTTGCCTCCTTTGTCGCGCGCTTTGCGTGTCTCGGTGCTGCCGGGGAGCATGGCGTACTCGGCGGTGAGCCAGCCCTTGCCGGTGCCGATCAGGAACGGCGGAACGCTCGCCTCGACGGTGCAGGTGCAGAGGACGGTCGTCCGCCCCATCTGCACGAGAACGCTGCCGGGCGCTTGCCGGGTGTAGCGGCGGCGGAAGGTCAATGGGCGAAGATCGGCAGCCTGGCGTCCATCGTGGCGCATGGTGGTTCTCGGTTTGTTACCCCGAAGGGGTTGGATAACTCAGCCGAGGGTCGCGTACTCGCGCACCCCCGGAGTGGATGTTGGTGTTCCCTGCATATACCCCGAAGGGGTTGGACAACTCAGCCGGGGGTCGCGTACTCGCGCACCCCCGGAGTGCGGGGCCCCTTACGCATCTACCCCGAAGGGGTTGAATAACCGGGACACGGCACGTCGCCGGGGGTGCGCGAGTACGCGACCCCCGGCTGAGCTATTCAACCCCTTCGGGGTAGACCGGCTACTTCTTCTTCTGCTGCTGGGCCTTCTCAATTTTCGCCCAGGAATCGCGGAGCGTCACCGAGCGATTGAAGACCAACGCTTGCGGCGTGGAATCGACCGGATCGACGCAGAAGTATCCGAGCCGCTCGAACTGATACCGGCTGCCCGGCGCCGCGCCGGCCAGGCTCGGCTCCAGGCGGCAGTTCTTGAGGACGATCAACGATTCCGGATTCAAGTTCACGCGGTAGTCGGAACCCTCCGGCACGTCGTCGGGGTTCGGCTTCGTGAACAGCGGACCGTAGAGGCGCACCTCGGCAGCGATGGCGTGGTTCGCCGAGACCCAGTGGATCGTCCCTTTGACCTTTCGGCCGTCCGCCGCGTTGCCGCCGCGCGTCGTCGGGTCGTAAGTGCAGCGGACTTCGATCACCTCACCCGTCGTCGGATCCTTCACCACGCTGACGCACTTGACGAAGTAGGCATAGCGCAGGCGCACCTCCTTGCCCGGAGCCAGGCGGAAGAAGTCCTTCGGCGGGTCTTCGCGGAAATCGTCCTGCTCGATGTAGAGGACGCGCGAAAACGGCACCTTGCGCATGCCGGCAGCCGGGTCCTCCGGGTTGTTGACCGCTTCGGTTTCCTCCGTCTGGCTTTCGGGGTAGTTTTCGATCACTACTCGCAACGGCCGCAGTACCCCCATGACCCGGTGGGCCGTCTTGTTGAGGTCGTTGCGCAGGGAATCCTCGAGCCAGGAAACGTCAATGGTGCCGTTGAACTTCGAGACGCCGATCCGCTCGCAGAACTTTCGGATCGACTCCGAAGTAAAGCCGCGCCGCCGAAAGCCGCAAATCGTCGGCATCCGCGGATCGTCCCAGCCGTTGACGTGTTTCTCCTGCACGAGCTGAATCAGCCGGCGCTTGCTGAGAACCGTGTAGGTGATGTTCAGGCGCGCGAACTCGATCTGTTGCGGTGCGTAGATGCCAAGCGCCTGAATGTACCAGTCGTACAGAGGCCGATGGTTTTCAAACTCCAACGTGCAGATCGAATGCGTGATCCCTTCGATCGAATCGGATTGACCATGTGCCCAGTCGTACATGGGATAGATGCACCACTGGTTCCCGGTGTGCTGATGTTCCTCGTGGAGGATGCGGTACATCACCGGGTCGCGCATGTCGAAGTTCGGATGAGCCATGTCGATCTTGGCCCGCAGAGTGCGTGAGCCGTCGGGAAACTCACCCGCCGTCATGCGCCGGAACAGGTCGAGGTTCTCCGCCACGGTGCGGTTGCGATACGGGCTTTCCTTTCCGCCTTTGAGTTCGCCACGATACTTGGCGACGTCTTCGGCGCGTCAGGTCGCAGACATACGCTTTGCCGTCCTGGATAAGCTTCTCGGCCCATTCGTAGAGCTGGCCGAAGTAATCGGAGGCGTAGAACTCGCGGTCTTCCCAGTCGGCGCCGAGCCAGCGCACATCGGTCACGGATGGCATCGACGTACTCCTGTTCCTCCTTGGTGGGGTTGGTGTCATCAAAGCGGAAGTTGAATTTGCCGCCGTACTTGACCGCCAGCCCATAGTTGAGGCAGATCGACTTGGCGTGGCCGATGTGGAGGTAGCCGTTCGGTTCCGGTGGAAAGCGTGTCTGGACGCGCCCGCCGAACCGGCCGGTGCGGTTGTGTTCCTCGACGATTTCCTGAATGAAGTTGAGGGAGGGTGTCGGCTCGGGAGTGTTCATGGAATTGCTAACCTTCTCTCCTTGCGGCCTATTTCGCGTCGTCGCTGGTCCATTCGCTGCGATGGCCGGCCCAGTCCGCATGACGTCCCGCTCACGTTATCGTATACCGGTGCCCGCCGCGATCGACCCATTGTATCGCGGAGTGCGCGGCGGTGACAATAACGGAATACTCCCGATCGCCGCCGTCCGTGCTGAACGCGCCGGAACGTGTGGAGTTGCACACGGCATTTAGGGCCGACGGCCTGTTTCCTCCGGACGCCTAACCGCCGCTCTGTTCTCGTTGTATAATCGAGACGAAAGTGGACACCGATACGATCAACCTACGATCAGGGAGAAGCGGCATGACGGTTCAGACGGTAATCGAGATCGGCCCGAAGGATCACGGCCGACCGATGACACTGGATGACTTCGTAAGCGCACGGGGGCAGGAAGGCTACCACTACGAACTTATTGAAGGGAAGGCGTATGTGGCGACGGCACCGAATTTACCGCAAAATTTCAACGAGGAGTGGTTGAACGACCAACTCCGCGATTACCGCCGGCTCCATCCCGAGGTCATCAACTACGTCACGGCGAAGGCACGAGTGTTCGTCCCCGGCCACAATGACCTGACGAATCCCGAGCCGGACCTTGCGGCGTATCACAACTTTCCGCGGCGTTCCCGCATCCGAGAGATCAACTGGCGTCTCGTCAGCCCGCTGCTCGTCGTTGAGGTGATGTCCGAGGATGACCCGTGGAAGGACCTGACTCGCAACGTCGAACTCTATCGACAAGTCCCGTCGATCCGCGAATACTGGATCGTCGATCCGCGCGAGGATCCGGACGCTCCGACGATGCGGGTCTATCGGCGGCGCGGACGGGGCTGGCAGAAACCCATCGACCTGGCGGCCGGCGACACCTACACGACGCCGATGCTGCCGGGGTTTGCGTTGCTGATTGATCCGCATGTTGATTGAACCGAGTGGCCTCCGCCCATGTACTCCGCAAAGTCCTTCAGATGCTCGTCGTCGTCGGACACGATCGTGAGCATCCCTTTACAGTTACTGGGCTGCCGTGGCTTGCGCTTTGGCAACTCCTCCGCCAACAGGCGGGCCACCGGCTTTTCGTTCCGGGTGATGACCAGGGCTTCTCCAGGCTGAAGCCGTTCGATCAACTCTGGCAAATGGGCTTGGGCTTCTTCGAGTGTGATAGTTGCCATGGACTACGCCTCCAACTTTATGAGAGGAGAAATCCGCAAGGAGTTCACTCCATGGATTGTTTAAGTCCTCCACTGTGGCAGGAGGGGACGCAGCTTAAATCAGCTGAATACCCTTTTGCCCCGTCAATCAGTTACTTGCCGTGTTGCCCTTCCGCCACCTTCTCCATAATGCCGCTTTCGGGGAATCAGTTTGGTTCGTCGGCAGACGGAATTGCAGCCCGTGGAGCCCTCCAAAGGTAGTTTTCTTCAAGTTTTCGGCAAGTACAACCCGCATCGTTTCCGGGTTGATCCGGATGAGGTTAAGATCGAATAGAGTGTGGATGTCGGATCGCAGTAGCAGAGCGTTGCGGATGTCCTGCGATTTCGACTCGGCATAACCGACGATATGGGCCGCCTCCAACGCAGGCTCTGCGTTGCAGCCGGTAATGCAGCACTTGCCCCCATATGCTGCTAGCAAATTTTGCCGGAATTCATTCTGGCCCCTTCTTTGAAGAATGGCTCGCAGGACTTTATTGGGCAAGCGATTCTCTTCCGGCTCCTCTCCCTCAATCTCCCCTGGCTCGTCTTCATCATCCACCTTTAAGTCGGGCTCGTCATCTTGCTCCGTCTCCTTTTCATCATGAACGGATTCCGGCAAGAGGCCATTTCTCTCCAGGTGATTTCTCCACAGTTCTTCGACCTTATCTGTCACGCTATCGGGAATGTTAATCCCTGAAGCGGGCGTGTTCCAGTACACTTTTTTCGAGATCGGGCTGTCCTCGGCGTCTGCAACTGGCAGAAGCGGATCTATGTACGGGTTTAAGAGACGTTCAAGGCTCACATCGATATACAGGGCTTTCTTGCCCTCTCTGGCCTTGTCCGCGTCCCAATGTTTTCGGTTTTCGACTCCCTTGGATGTAACCCAGCCAGAGGCCATAAGATCCTTCGGTTGTTCCTTACCCTGCTTCAGTAAGAAAATCCTGTCGCCCCGGACAATGCTCTTATTCGTCCCGCAACTCCAATCTGTCAGGAATGGGCTGCCCGAAGCGGTCTGCTGACTATGTTCTTCAAGGTCATCCCACGGCGTCGTGGCCGGGTTCCAAGTAAGGAGGTAAGTGCGCATGAGAGATCCCTCTTCGGTCAACCTGCCCAATTCTCCACTCGCAGCCCCGGTATCTGCCGGAAATCCTTCACGTTGCGGGTCACCAGCGTCGGCTGAGGGGCCAAGGCGATGCTGGCAATCAGGAGGTCGCCCCGGCCGATCTTCTTGAGCTTCTTGTTCTGTCGGAGCCAGTTGAATGCCGCCGACGCGGTCACGTCCACGGGAATCATTTCCAGCACTCGAAGCCGTTGATCGCTGCGTTGCAGCAACTCTTGGGCTCGCACCAGCTGCTCACCGTGACTCGCTTTCAAGACAGCGGCAAATCGTCCTTGTAGGATCTCGATCCGAGTGATAACCGTGATGGCGACTTCGTTCGGATCCACCCGACGAAGCTGGTCGCTGACCCGAGCATGGCCGGAATGTGCCAGCGTCAACGTGTCCGTGTCCAGGTAGTACATCAGTCCCTTTCGGCCTCTTGCCGGCCGCGTTGTTTGTGAATCTCCTCAAGCATCGCGCCGAGCTCCGGATCATCCGCGAAGGCACCGATCTGCATCAGCAGACCTTCCTTTTTGCTCGGCGGCGCCCGCAACCAATCCTGCACAGCGTTCTTGAGAAAACGCCACTCGTCGCCCAGCTTCCGGCCAGCAAGCCCCTGATCTCGAACCAGCCGCGAGACTTCGTTCTCGGTTACCCGCAAATACGCCGCTGTCTCGGCCAATGTCAAGACTTCGCCGTTGGCGGAAGCCGAGGTGATTGTTGCCGGGATTGGAGAATTTGTCCGCTCGCTTTTGCTCTTGGCCACAGGCATCTCACGTTCCTCCCATTCTCACCGCGTCGCCGCTGCATTAATCCGCGCCCACGCTCCCTGGAAATCCCCCAGCATCATGCCGGCCAGCGCCCGCAACCGCTGCGAGTCCGCATCGCTTCGCAGTCGATCGGCCCGAGTCGCCGCCGCCATCGCTCCCGGAGCATCTCCCCTGGCCAGCAGGGCGACGGCCTCCGCCACTATCCGATCCCGGCGCCGTTCCAATGCCGCCAGCAGCGACAGGTCGGCCTTGCAGCGGCGGCACTGCGGCCGTCTGGTTGTTCTCGGCTTTGCACACGGGGCAGCGCATCGTCATCACGCATCTTCGAGGTAGAACAGCGTGTCGGCCAGCTCGTTGCTTGCCTTCGTCACCTGGTCCCACTTGCGATCGGTCAGGGCGTTGCGCACCGCGGTCATCTGCCGCTCGACTCGGGGCGATCGTCCGGCTGACACTTTCTCCAGCAGCCGTTCCGCCTTCTCCAGCAACGCCCGCGCCTGCACCGCCTCGCGCTGACCCTCGCGCGGTCCCGGCACCAGCTCCGGCATCCGTCGTCTCCGGTAGCTCGACGCACTCCTCGCCGTTTCCTCGAAATCCTCGTCGTCATCCTCGAAGTCGTCCTCCGTGGTCGGCCCACGAGACGGTTCAGCCGTTCGCGGGCACCGGCCTGCTCGTCGCGCTCGTAGCGCGGCCAGGGCGTTCTCGATGGTCACCTGTTTCTGCAAGCCGGTCGCCTTCTCGCGGGCCGACACCTTCAGCATGCCGTCGAGGTTCAGGTCGAGCTGCACCAGGATCGGATTGCCCGCCGGCACGTCGGCCAGGCCCTCGATGCGGAACTTGCCGACGCGATGGTTGTGGCGCACGTCGTCGCTCTCGCCCTGGTAGACGTCGATCTCCACCTCGCGCTGGCCGTCGTCGTAGGTGAAGAACAGCTCGCTGCGCGAGGCCGGCAGCGGCGTGTTGCGGTGGATGATCGGCACGAAGCGGTGCGGGAACGGCAAAGCCCATGCTGTCGTCGACGGCACTTGATGCCCAGCGAGTGCGGCGTGATGTCCACCAGCACGGCGCCGACGTTCGTGCCGGCGATGATCGCCCCCTGGATCGCCGCCCCCATCGCCACGCACAGGTCGGGGTTGACCTCCTGATGGGCGGGCTGGCTCAGCCGTTCTTCCAGCAGCTCGACCGATCCGCGGCGTCCGCGTGCTGCCGCCGACCAGCACCACCTTGTCGATGGCGCTGGGCCGTCAGCTGGGCGTCGTCCAGCGCCTGCTGCACGCAGTCCATCGTCTTGTTCGAGCAGCGGCTGGATCAGTTCCTCGTATTCGTGCCGGCCGATTTCCATGTTCAGGTGCAGTGCCTGGCCGTCCTTCTCGGCGATGAATTCTTCCTCGATGCGCGCGAACGGATGGAACGACAGGTGCCGTTTGGCCGCCTCGGCGGCGCGGAGGACGCGGGCGCTGGAGATGCGGATTCGCCCGCAGGTCGATGCCGTGTTCCTGCTGGAAGCGGTCGCAGATGTGCTTGACGAGCAGATCGTCGAAGTCGTCGCCGCCGAGCTGGGTGTCGCCGTGGCTGGACAGCACCTCGACGACGCCTTCCTGGGCCTGGACGATGGACACGTCGAAGGTGCCGCCGCCGAGGTCGTAGACGAGCATGCGCCGCATTTCGCGCTGGTTCGGGATCGTAGGTCAGCGAGGCGGCGGTCGGCTCGTTGAGGATGCGCACGACTTCCAGCCCGGCCAGCTCGCCGGCTTCGCGCGTCGCCTGCCGCTGGGCGTCGTTGAAGTAGGCCGGCACGGTGATGACCGCCTTCTTGACCTCGCTCGCCGAGCTGGCGCGACGCCCGATCCTTCAGCGCCTTGAGGATCATGGCGGAGATTTCCTGCGGGCGATACTCGTGGTCGCCGAGCTTGACCTTCACGTCCTGGCCCATCTTGCGCTTGATCGACTTGACCGTGCGCTCGGGGGCCAGCACCCACTGGTTCTTCGCCGCCTTGCCGACCAGCAAGCGGCCGTCGTCGGACAGGCCGACGAAGGACGGCAGGATCGGATCGTCATCTTCCGCGAAGACGTGCGGCTGGCCGTCGCGGATGTGGGCCACCTCGCTGTTGGTCGTGCCCAGGTCGATGCCGACGATGGTTTCCATGATCGAACTCCTCTAAACCAGGCTGAGCGGCCTAACACTCGACGCAACGTCAGGCCGAAAATCCCCCCTTACGTTAGAATACAGGATCATTCAATAACTTCCCGATTTATCGTTTCGTGGGGAAGATAAACCGCGATGCGATCAATCGAATCCCTCCAGGCGTACGCGCACATGACCGCGAATCCCTACGACCAGGCGTGTCGCTATCTCGCCAAGCTGGAACCGGCCGCGTTTCTCGCCTGGCTCCTCGGTCTGGAGCGGGCGTCCTTCCGTTTCCGACGCTGGCTCGATGCCCGCCGTGTGCGTTTTCCCGGCGAACCGGATCGCACCTGTGACACGGTTGCCTTCCTGGAACATGTGGCCGCGGGGCAACAGCCGTGGGCCATGCCGGTCGAGTTCCAGATCGAACCCGATCCGGACATGTTCGGTCGTCTGCTCGGCTACCTCGGCGTGCTGTGGCTCGAAGAACGGCCATCGGAGACGCGCGGCGATCGCTTCTGTCTGGGTGCGGTCGTCGTCAATCTGACCGGCAAGGGCAACAGTTCTCGTGAGATGAACTGGCCCGAAGCCGGCGTGTTGACACATCTCGGGGTCCGCGAGCGCAACCTGGCGAATGAGGAGGCGCGGACGAATCTTGACGCGATCATTGCAGGGATCGTACCAGCGGTCGTGCTTCCCTTGATTCCGCTGATGCAACGCGGGGGGGAAGCGGGTATCATCGTCGATTGGGTGACACGCGCGTCGGCCGAACCGGACGCTCGGCGTCGCGCCGACCTGGGCGGTCTGGCCCTGGTCTTCGCCGAAGCCGCCGGCTGCGCGGCCGCATGGAAGAAGGCCCTGGAGGGATGGAACGTGATTCAGTCGAAACAGGTACTCGAGTGGCAGGAACAGGCTCGCACGGAAGCGCACGCCCGTGACGTTCTCGACGTGTTACAAGAGCGCATCGGCGTTCTGCCGCATACGGTTGTCGACCAGGTCCGTGGCGTCCTAGATGTCGCTGTGCTGCAGCGCTGGCTGCGACTGGCCGCCCGCGCGACCACGCTCGATCAATTTCTGCGAGACAGCGGTCTGACGAACAACGGAAAGTGAGACCGACGGAAGTGATGGAACGTAATTCAGTCGAAGCGCAGGTACCCGAGTGGCAAGAGCACGTGGGGAATCCGGAGAAGTCGCAGTGGACTTGACGGAAACAACGGATTTACGGCAAACAGCGGATGGACAATGCGCCGCGGCGTGGTATCTTCAGAGGTTAGGCTGCGGCCGGAGGGGGTCCATCCGCGGCTTGCATCGCCTCACCACAAAGGAGAGAACGCCATGACCGAACTGAATCGCCGTCAATTGCTGCGCACCGCCGGTACGGGCGCTGCCTTGCTGGGCTGGGGCCCATTCCTTCTCGGCGAAGAGAAGAAGGAAGAGAAGAAACCGGAGGGCTTCACGCTGCCGAAACTGCCCTACGCCTACGACGCCCTGGAGCCGCACATCGACGCCCAGACGATGATGATCCATCACGACAAGCATCACGCCGCCTACGTCGCCAACCTGAACACAGCGCTGGCGAAGACGCCCGCGCTGCTGAGCAAGTCGATCGTCGAGATCCTCAAGGACGTCACAAGTCGTGCCCGAGGCGGCACGGCAGGCCGTCATCAACAACGGCGGCGGCCACGCCAATCACACGCTGTTCTGGGAAGTGATGGGACCGAAGAAGGGCGGAGAGCCGAAGGGCGCCCTGGCCAAGGCGATCGACAGCGGCCTTCGAGAGTTTCGCCAAGTTCCAGGAGAAGACTGACGGCAGGCGGCATGACGCAGTTCGGCAGCGGCTGGGCGTGGCTGGTCGTCGGACGGCAAGGGCAAGCTGGACGTGATGAAATCCGCGAACCAGGACAGCCCCTACATGAAGGGGCTGACGCCGCTCCTCGGCATGGACGTGTGGGAGCACGCCTATTACCTGAAGTATCAGAACCGCCGCGCCGACTATCGTCAAGGCGTGGTGGAACGTCGTCAACTGGGATTACGTTGCCATGCGCCAGGCGGACGCGACGAAGGGGTGAGGCATAGTCGCATTGTTTAGCCGCGAGCTTTTGCGAGCGTGAGCAACAGCGCTCGCAAAAGCTCGCGGCTAAACATTAGATCAGTCCCAGATCGAACAGGTTATTGACCGTGCGCCACACCCAGCTGGCGCAGGTTTCGTTGCGGCAGTGGATCTTGACCTGGGCCATGGTGCCGGGAACGATGGCGCTGTCGGGATCGATGATCTCCACCTCGACGAGGAACTGCTGCGTCTGCGGCACCAGGGTGTTCGATTTGACGCCCACCCTTGACCGCCACGGGACCACCGGCCCGGTTCGACAGGGCTAGCGGAATCTTGTCTGCTTCCTTCTCCGGCAAGCGAACGATCCGGCCCTGCCATGTCTTGGCATCGCGGCCATGAATGCGGATCGTCATCGGCAGATCGGCGAATTGCCGCTGGCCGTGGGGAACGCCGCGCTCCTGACCGGAACGCACGATCAGCCAGCCGTCGCGGGCGATTGCCTTCTTCCATGTGAATAACGAAGCCCAGGCCGTAGCGTGTGAAGATCTCATCGAGGACTCCTCAGCCGTTTGCCGATCGCCTGTAGGTGACCCGGCTCCTCGGCCATGTTGACCGGCAGGCCCGAGCCTGGATCGAGTTCCAGCTTCAGCCCCTTGCCCTTGTTCGCCAAGTCGGTCAGCACTTCTTTGAGCGGCGTGCGGCGTAGTTTACGCTCACCTTCAGGCTCAAGTGCTGCCCAGGCAGCCTGGCCGGCGGGAGGCGTCCGAGCAGGTTCTGCCGCAGCTGGTTGTACTCCGACGTCACCACCGGCAGCGTCACGCGGAGCCGTCGCGGCGCGGTGATGGTGCAGAACGGCTTCCCTTTTTCAAACCCCATGTTGACCTCGTCGATCGACGGCGCACCGCTGATCACGCCCGACAGCGGCGCCTTCAAGACCAGCAATTCCTTCACCGCGACCCATTTCTCGATGTCGTTCCGGGCGGTTTCGAGCGCCTGGTCGGCCTCGTTCTTGTCCGATTCGAGCTTGGCTCGCTGCTCCGGCGCTTGGTGTTGCGGCGCTCCTCGGCCAGGGCCTTGTGCTTATCCCCCGAGTCGACTTCCTCGCGCCTCGCTTTGAGCAATCGGGACTCGGCGTCGATGTTGGTGAACTCGGCCAGCACGTCGCCTTCCTTGACGGTGTCGCCGTCGCGCACCTTCAGCTTCTTGAGAATGCCGTTGTAGCTCACCTCGATCTTGGCGTGCGCCTCGGGATAGGCCTCAACCAGGCCGACGCCGCGCACCCGGCTGATCGGCACCGGCACGAAGAAGACGAACAGCAGAAAGGCCGACCACCACGGCGCTGGTGATCAGCACACGCCAACGTTTCATGTCCGGCAGTCTCCCGCGGCGGTAAATGTTCTTGCCCAGGCGGTACAGCGGCCAGCCGATCATCGACGCGATGGCGGCGCGAGCGCCAGCATGCGTGCTGATGACCTCGAGCTTGTACGGCTTGAGGAAGTTGTACATGAACTAGAGGATGGTGAACGTCACCACCCAGCGGTAGACGTAGCTGACGACGGCGTAGAGCACGAACAGGATCTTGCCGCCACAGTGTCCATGTACGCCTTCCGGCTGCACCTCGACGCCCAGGCAGTGTTCCAGGACCAGGTTCGTCAGGAAGCGGTTGGACTTCTCGCGCAGGTTCGGGATCTCCAGCCAGTCGGCCAGGACGTAGTAGCCGTCGTAACGCATCAGCGGGTTGGCGTTGAACACCACCGTGCTGACGCTGCACACGACCATCAGGCTCAGCGACAGGTTGTTGATGAACGGCTGCTCGGCGTGTTCCACCAGATGAAGGTGGCGATGGCGGCGATGATCAGCTCGACGTAGATGCCGGCGCCGCTGATGATGATGCGGTGCCACTTGTTCGGCAGCGTCCAGGCGTCGGAGACGTTGCAATACAGGGCCGGCGAGAAGCACAGGAACAACGCCCCCATCTCGTGGACTTCGCCGCCGAAGCGCTTGCAACTCAGGCCGTGGCCGAACTCGTGGATCACCTTCACGACCGCCAGCGCCACCCACAGGTAGACGACCGTCTTGAAGCTGAAGAACTCGTGATAGTTCGGCAGCTTGGCTGCGGAAGGTGTCGAAGTGCGTGGCCACCAGCATGACGGCGCCCAGCATGAAGCCGACGCTGAGCAGGAAGAACCAGAGCGAGAAGATCCAGCCCACGTAAGCGAGCATCTGCGTCAAGCAGCCGGTCCGGGTCGAAGATCGGGATCTTGATGTAGAGGATGTTGGTCAGCGTCTGCATCCACTCGGTGCGGCGGCGTTTCTTGCGGCGATCGAAAAGCTGCTTGCCGGCCTGCGGCGATTCGTTCTGAGCCAGGCCGGCCGTCAGCAGCTGCTGGGCGAACGCCTTCCAGGTCTTCCAGCTTCAGCCGTTCGGGCCGGTAGCGCTTCTCGTAGGCCTTCTGGGCCTCTTCGAGCGTGTGCTTGCCGTCGAGGAACTGGAGCAGGAAGTGCTCGTTGTCCTTGAGGCGGTAGTAGCGCAGGCTGACCGGGTCCTTGACGACGTAGAAGGTCCGGCCCTCGTACTTCTGCGCCTCGACCGCCAGATCACGGCGCAGGCGCAGCTTTATGGCCTTGCGGCGTTCGAGTTCCTGGGGTGTTGCGGTGTCGATCATGCAAAAAGCCCTTGGGGCTACCCTCCTCGCCCCGGTACTCCGGGGAGAGGGCTCTTCTGCTCCCCTCGCCCCGGTACTCCGGGGAGAGGGCTCTTCTGCTCCCCTCGCCCCGGTACTCCGGGGAGAGGGGTCGGGGGTGAGGGGAAGAGGACCAGAACACTGGTCAGGCTCTCACCCCTCACCCCCGACCCCTCTCCCCGGAGTACCGGGGCGAGGGGGGAATACCGTTTGTTACTTCCCCGCCTCCTCCGGCACCACGATCAGCGTCGCCGTGCTGCCGGGGACGAGCCACGAGGGCGTCTTGCTCGGATCCAGCTCGGCCCACAGACGCGATTTGTTGGTCACGTCTTCAACCTTTTCAGCCAGCGTGATAGTCGCCGGAATGCGTCTCTCGATCTCCTCCGGTTTGGGCATCTCCCAGACCAGCACGTAACCGTCCTGCATCCCCGTGACGGCGAAGCCGCCGTCGGGGTCGAACGCCCCACAGGTAGCCGCGTTCGTTGCGGCGAGTTGACGCAGCTCCGATCCGCGTCCCAGGGCTAGTGGATCCTTGACGCCACTGGTCCTCGGCGGGGCCCGCCACAACTGCGGCCGGCCTTCCGTACCGCCGTTGGTTAGGATGGTCCGGCCATCCGGTGCGAACAGGGCCATCGTCGAGAATGTCGCGGCGTTGGACGCATTACGCAGCGCACCTTCGATCTGGCGATCGTTCACCGAAAGGACGCGCAACTCCTTGCCCGAATCGAACAAGACACGATCGCCGTCGGCTCCGACCTGGGTCACATCGCCGCTCCGACGCGGAAACTCCGCGTCCTTGACGAGCGGCTTGCCTTTCTCGGCCTTCCAGACGATCAGGGCATTGTCGCGGCCGGCCGAGATCAGCGCCAGTCGGCGGTGGAGATTTCCTTGTCGCTGCTTCCCGGCAGCACGGTGAAGGCCAGGGAAGTGATGGCGCCGCGGTGAGCGTCCAGCAATAATTGCTGTTTCTCCCATTTGCCTACCGCCTGCCCATCCGGCTTGTTGAACGACCAGAGATAGATTGAGCGGTCGTCGCCGGCGGTAGCGCAGGTCTTGCCGTCGGGGCTGAAGGCGACGGCGGTGATCGGCCCCTTGTGCCGTTCCGGCAGCGCGAGTGCGGTCGGCTTGCCATCCGCCAGGTTGAACAGGTACGCCGTACCGTCCGACGAGCCGATCAGCAGCAGGTTGTCCTCGGCCCCCTTCGGCGTGCAGGCCAGCGACCGCAGCGGCGAACGCAGCGGTAGAGGGGTCCACGCTTCCTGGCCGGTCTTCGCGTCCCAGCCGCGGAGCGTCCCGTCTTCGCTGACGGCGATGATCAGGCGCGGCTTTTCCTTGGTGCCGTCGCCATTGGTGACGGCGACCGCATTGATTGGCGCCGCTGGCACGACCCAGGGTCATCTGCGGCGTCACGCGCAGGGACGCCTCGAGCCAAACGTGGTCGCCCTTCTTGAGCTTCTGCACGTCCTGGACGTCGCCCACTGCCTCGGCCCGCAGCGGCAACCGGATTGACCAGCTGCATCAGGTTGTCTTGGTTGGCCTTGATGACGTCGCCGCGATTCTTGGTGATCGTCTTCACGATGCCGGGGATGGCTGACCGCACTTCGTGTAACGAGACGACTTTCATGGCCGCGACGATGTCGTACTCGGCGGCCCGGACAGCGGCGCGCTTGGCCAGTTCTTCTTGCATGTAGCGATGCTCGTTCAGTTCTCCCGCGCGCATTTCCTCGGGTGACACGGCACCGGGTGTTTTCGCGTTCAGTTCCTTGAGGATGCGCAAACGCTCGGAAGCCTCATCACGAGTCTTTTCGGAAGACATCCGGTCGGCCTCGGCGGTGTTGAGCTTGGCGTTCTTTTGGCGCAGATCCGTGACGGCCTGGTCGGGATTGATCAGGGCCAGAAGGTCTCCCTTCTCGACCTGATCCTGTTCCTCGAGTTTGCGGAACTTACGCACTTCTTCCACGAGGCGGACGTGGCTGGCGTAGAGCGGCATACCCTCTTTCCAGCGCGTCCAGACCTCCTGCCCTTTTCCCCTTGCACTGGGGAGATAGAAGAAATTGACCTTGTCCTTCTGTGTGGCTGGGTCCTTGACCATGTAGGGAACCTGGAACAGCGGTTCTCCCTGGGGGGGGTTGGAAAGCGGATAGGAGAGAGCGGGATGGGTCGGATCGTAATCCACCTGGACCGCGATATAGACGAAGGTCTGCTCAATGAGCTTCTTCGGAGGCACCGTCTTCTCCTCGCCCTCTTTCAGCTCGGTGCCGTAAAAGACGATCTGTCCGTCTTTGTCGCTGCCCACTTCCTGCTTCACGAACATGACGATGCGGCGCGTCCGAGAAGACGCTGATACTGTTCCCGTTCTTGTGCGCCTGCGGCGGACTGAAAGTGATCGACGGACTGGCCAACTCGATGCTGTCGCCCGACTTATCGGTCTTTTCCGATTTATCGGAGACTGAATCGTCAATGGTAGTGGGCGGCTTATGCTCGTTGATGGCCTTGGACACCAGGTAATACGAGCCGCCGCAGAGTAACGCACAAACGATCAACCAACGGAACATCGTTGATCCCTCCAGCAGGATAGGTCAGTCCTTGTAGGTGAATTGTCGGTTTACAATCGAACTCGTTTAGCCGCGAGCTTCTGCGAGCGCTTTAGGAAGAAGCGGTCGCAGAAGCTCGCGGCTAAACTGCATTAAAAGAAGAACACCACCTTCTCGTACATGAACTCCCACACGCCGTAGAAGAGCGAGTAGCCCATGCAGTGATCGCCGCAGCGGATCTTGGCGTGAACCTCGGTGCCGGCTACGCGGCTTCGTCGGCGGCAGCCGATCCTCTTTCGGAATGGACTCGGGTCTTCAATGTCCACGTAAGCGAGTCACGACCGGTTCCGCCTCGGACGTTTCATCTTTTTGCGGCGTGGCTTCGGCGGCGATGCGGTTGCGACGCAGTTTACCCTTGTAGGTCTTCGTCGGATCGCTGCGCAGCAGGAAATCGACGTCCAGAGAGTCGTTTCTTGAGCATCTGGAAGCCGTTCAGCACCTGGCCGATGTGCTTCTGCGGGATCTTCAACTCGATTTCCCACGGGCCTTCCTTGAGTCCAAGCTGAGGATCGGCTCGGTCGGCTTGGCCAGACGGTTCAGCCATTGGTCCTCGAAGTCGGAAGTGAGGATCGTCCACTGGCGCGGGCCGTTGTAGTCGGCTAACCGTAACCGACGTGGTCCTGGTCGGAGAAATCCGGGCCTTCGAATGTGAAGAATCCAGGGCGTTCCGCGAATGGCGCCCAGGAGTTTTTGCAGATCCTGCAAGTTCCTCGGCTTTGGACTCGACCAGCCGCTTCTGCTCCTTCGCCTCCGCCTGGTACTTCTGGCGCTGATCCTCGGTCCTTTTTGCGACGCCGCCAGTTTCTCCGAACGTCTTGCGCCTTGGCTGCGGCTTTATCCATGTCCCGCTTCAGCTCGTCGATCGCGATCCTTCTGCTGCTGATCGAAGAGCAGCGCAATGCCGCTGCCTTCCGGTACCACCATCTCCGGTTCGACGAAGAATTCTCGGACCATATCCTCGACGGGCGTGAAACAACTTCTTGCGCACCACCGGCACGAGCTGGCCGGTCGCGTCCATCTTGAGCGGGTAGGGCACCAGCACCATAACGGCGATCAGCATCGTCAGGCTCAGGCAGACCATCATCCAGATGGCGCGGGCCTTGCCGCCCAGCCCTTCCTGCGCCTTGGCCAGCGGCATCCACAGGAAGCGCATCGGAATACGGCGATACTCGACAGCGTTGTACAGGGCGCTGGTGGCGTGGCGGGACACCACGTCGAGGCGGTCCAGCAGCGGCTGCACCTCGGCCGGCGGCTCGAAACACTCCATGACCATCGCCGCACGGGCGGGCTTTCGGCTGTCCTTGCCCTCGCGGTCGTCCTTCAGCGGCATGCACCACGAGCAGCTTGCTGTTGCTCTCGTGCAGGTAGTCGTTCATCGCCGACAGCACCTTCGGCGGCAGGCTGTCGTCCTGCGTCCCGTTGAAAGACCAGCTTCTCGCCCCACGCCAGCACGCGGTCGCAGAGGGTGCGCATCAGCTTGACGAGGTTCGAGCGCTTCTCGACCACGTCGGCGCCGCTGACGGCTTCGATCTTGCGTGCTTGCGGCCGGTAGCGGATGGCGATGCTGACACGGTCGCATTCGATGAGCCGGCGGCCTTCGTTGGCGACGAGGTACGACACCTCCATCGGGTTGAGGCTGCCGTGAATCTGGCGGGCGTAGGCTTCGAGCTGCGTCCAGAGCTGCTGCTGGCCGGCCAGCTGCGTCATGCGCTGGTTGCGCAGGTAGCGGGCGCACAGGTCGGCCATCAGGCCCATGTACTGGAGGAAACCCGGCACGGCATTGAGCGGCCGATTGGCGCTCTGGAAGACTTCCAGCAGGCCGACGACCTGTTCGTTCTGGATAACGGGGACGAGCAGGAGGAGGATAGTCCGTCGGGTTGCCGGGAGGAGCTTTGCCTTCCTGCGCGGGGCCGACGGTGGTGTTGGGCAGCAGGTGGACCGGCTGCGGCTGGGCCTGGTGCAAGGCCATGAGCAGCAGGCCTTCGTGGCTCTGGCGCGTCTGTTCGTTGCGCTCGGTGCCGGCCTGGTTTAGGTTGATCTGGTAGTGCAGTTGCGGCATGCCGGGGTGGTGCGCAGCCAGACGGCGCCGGCCGGAGCGGCCAGGGCGTCGAGGAGGCGCTTCAGCACTTCGCCATAGAACGTCGAGGGCGGGACATCCGTTTCGGCCATGCGGGCCACGTCGTCCAGGTGACGGCCGATGCGACGGCGTTCCTGGTCGATCACTTGACTGTTGGAATGAGAGTCAGTGCCGACGGTCACGGCTCAACCTCGTGGAAAGGGACTGGAGTTGCGGCGTAGAAACTGCGGCGCCCGATCGCCTCGGACACTTGGGCGATGTCCTGAAATTGGGAAGGCGAGGCCGTCGTCGAACCTGCGTAGTTGGATCGGCGCGAGCCTCGCCCTGCCAATTCAGGGCGACACGGATACCTTACTGTAGATGGTTTCATTCTGTGAATCAAGAGCTTCGGCCCAATAGTTAGCGATTGGTTCGTGCACCCCGGTAGAATACGCAGGCGACGACCTATTTACCAAGTACCGAAACCAGTCCAAATCACGCCGCGCGCGGATCGGAATCTGCCGCGTGCGTCTCCCAGTAGACGATTTCCTGCATGAGTTCGCAGGGATCGAGGGCCGTATCGGGCATCGGCCAGGGGAAGCGTTCGGTGGCAGCCAGCTGCAAGGCCGGCCCCCAGGCGTGGTCGAGACTCCAGAGCTGGACGAAGCGCGCGACGGCCCGTCCATGCTTGCACAATTGGCCCACCTTGCGCGCCGCCGTCTCTGGCGGCGCCGACACGGCGAGGCGTTCGGTTTCCTCGACCAACCATTCGACCAGGACCCGCGCCTCGGCGTCACCGAGTCCGCGCGTCAGAGCTTCATCGTCCAGAACCGTGCGCAATAACGGATTGGCCCGCATGACATCCCCCTCCGCGTCAGATCCGCTCCCCAGCGGCCCTCACGCGGTCCCCCTTCCCCAAGTCGATTCCAACGGGAATGCGGTGCTATAGCGACGTGGCGGTTCGAGAGCAATGCCAATCCACGCAGCGGATTCACCACAAAGACACAAAGGACACAAAGAAGAAAAGAAGGGAAAGAGGGACGATGGCGTATCGAGTGGTAGGCCACCGTTCTTTATTCATTTGTTTTTCTTGTCTTCCTTTGTGTCCTTTGTGCCTTTGTGGTGAATCCTCTGTTGCGGCGATGCGGTGCAAGGGTCCTCCGGCCAGGCGTGCTTCGGATAGCGGACGCGTAGCTCCTTGCGCACCAGCGGATAGGTGTTAGCCCAGAAACTGGCGAGATCGTCGGTCACCTGCTGCGGTCGATAGTTCGGGGCCAGTAGGTGCAGTAACACCCGCACTCTGCCGCCGGCGACGCGCGGCGTCTCGCGCAGACCGAACACCTCCTGGATGCGCACCGCCAGCACCGGCGGCCGACCTTCCTCATAGCGCAGCGTGATCCGACTGCCGCTCGGCACCGCTAACCGCTCCGGCGCCTCGCGCTCCACCGCCTGCCGCTGCACATGCGTCAGACGTCCTTGCAGCGCGTCCAGCCACGGCGCTTGCGCAGATCGGCGAACGATCGGCAGCCGAGACTGAGCATCGGAAGCAGGTCGCGCAGTTCGTCGTCGTCGAAGGCTGGCAGGTGCAACTCCGGCATCCAGGCACGTAGACAACGGACGCGTATCCGGTACAGCGCGGCGAACGAATCTTCCGGCGGCAGGACGCGCTGCAACTGTTGCCCGGCCGCTTCGGCTAGGATGCGGGCCGTCGTCTCGTCGTTCGGTAGGGCCGTCTGCGTCTCGTCCAGCACGAGGTCGGCAAAGCATGTGACTCGCTGGGCCGTGACGCGCTCTGTCGTCTCGTCGAAGGAGAGTTCCGTCCTGGTGGTTATTGCATCATGCGGCAACCAGGCGCGTTCGACGGCCGACGCTTGCCGCGCCAGCGTTTCGGTCTTGCCCGCATCCACGTCGAGGCAGAGGAACAACTCCGCAGTGTTAACGCCGCTGGACGGAGCGAGCCGCACACCACGGCCGCCGACCATCACGCCGCGTCGAGAACCGGGTTCGCGCCGTCGTGCCAGCCGATCCGGAAAGGCGGCGAGGAGAGCGAGCCGGACTGCGTCGTCAGCGTGAAGTGCCGAGAACTGAGTACTGAGTACCGAGTACTCAGTTCTCGACTTTCCTCGACTCAGGCCCTGCCGCACCGGCGCAGAAACTGATCGCGCGCGTGCAACACAAAGCGCGCCGACCCGCGGTTCAACGTGCCAAGCGCCGTTTGTACGCGGCCGGTCTGCTCGTACTGCTCCAGGGCCTCGACGCGGTCGAGCAGGTCCGATGCCGTTGCCGCCCGGCGATGGTCCGGCGGTGGATCGTCGAGGGCGCGCGCGAACGGATCGCGCTCTGACAGCAGCGCTGCCGCCAGGGCCACGTGCTCCGGTTCGCCGAGACGTCGACCTTCGATCAGCAGCCGGGCGATGCGTGGATGGGCCGGCAGACGAGCCATGGCCCGTCCGAGATCCGTCACGGCGTCCCGCTCCATGGCGCCGAACTGGCCCAGCAGCGTCAGAGCTGCCGTCACGGTCGCGTCCAGCGGCGGCTCCGGCCAAGGAAAGCGAAACACGTCCTTTTCGCCGAGACAAAGCAGGTGTAGCACGGCGCCGGCCAGATCGACGCGGCGGATCTCCGGCTCCGTCTGGGCTGGCCGGGCGCGATGGCCCATCGCGCTCCACAGCCGCACGCAAACACCCGGTTGCGTGCGCCCCGCCCGGCCAGTCCGCTGCTCCGCCGAAGCCCGTGAGATCGGCATCAGCTTCAGCCGATCCAGCCCCACCGCCGGGTCGAACACCAGCACCGCGCCAGGCCGGTATCGACCACGCCCGTCACACCCTCGACGGTAACCGACGTCTCGGCCACGTTCGTCGCCAGAACGATCTTGCGGCGCGGTTGCGGCAACAGGGCCGCGTCCTGCTGCTCGCCCGGCAGGTCGCCGTGCAGCGGCAGGACGGCGACGTCGTGCGCCGCGGCAGCCGGCTCCAGATGGCGGGCCGCCTGGCGAATCTCGTGCAGTCCGGGGAGGAAGACGAGCAGGTCGCCGCTGATGCGCTCGAGCAGGCGCTCGGCGGCGCGAGCCGCGGCGACAGGCCACGGCTGCGACTCCGGCTTCGGCTCGTAAATGATCTCCACGGGGTAGAGCCGGCCTTCGCTCTCGACGATGGGACAGTCGCCGAGATACTTCGAGACGTCAGCCGCCGCCAGGGTCGCCGACATGACGACAAGACGCAGTTCCGGCCGCACCGTCTGCTGAATCAGGCGAGCCATCCCTAGGGCCAGGTCGGATTCCAGGCCGCGTTCGTGGAATTCGTCGAAAACGATCAGGCCCGTGCTGCTCAGGTAGGGATCGTCGAGGAGGAAACGAAGCAGAACGCCAGGTGTGACGACGAGTAGCCGCGTCCTCTGACTGAAGTTCCGCTCGAAACGGACGGCATAGCCGATCGTTTCACCGAGCGCTTCACCGCGCTCTCGGCGATGCGCCGCGCCGCGGCGCGGGCTGCAAGACGCCGCGGTTCCAGCATGACGATTCGCCCGCAGCCCGCCAGTCCGGCGTCGAGGAGAGCCGGCGGTACGCGCGTCGTTTTCCCGGCCCCCGTCGGCGCCCGCAACACAACGCTCGCATGTTGGTGCAGAGCGTCCGTCACCCGCGGTAGCACGGCATCGATCGGCAGCGGTTGGCGGGGCACGGCGGTATCCTCCAGGCAAGAGGCAGTATACGCCCTCTCCGTGCCGATCGAAAACCAGGCTGCCGTCACATTCGATAAGGTTTGCAGCTGCAACGGGCCACTTCGTCTGAATCCCGACCGGCTGCGATTGCATCGGCCGCCAGAGATGGTATAGTATACTTCAGTTCATGTATGCTCATGCGCTTCGGGGGACGGAGATGCCGGACAAACTCACGACCACTCGGCAGGATGATAGACCGGAAGTCGCGGCACCGGTTCGGCAACCGTCCTGTCCGTGTTGTGCTGGTCCTCTCATTCTTCTGCGCGGCATGTGTCGCTGCGTGCGCTGTCAGTACAGCCTGTGCGACGGCTGCGAATCGGGAAATGTCGAGGAAGCGGATCGAGGATAATACTCCAGCACTCTTCTCTCACGCTGGTTGCGCGATGAGCGACACCGGCATCCCACAGGATGGCGCGAAGATCGGATCGGCTCGCGTAACCTGTACGTCACGGAAACGCAGTTGAATCTCCCAACCATTGCTGAAGAGGATGGACTCCGTGTAAAACTTCTCGCCACCAGTACCAATTCGGTCGAACTCGTTGTACAGGTAATCCATTACAGGCGAGCGCTCAGCAGCGGGCAGTGCTTCGCGATTGATGATTGGTTCGCCGGCGAGGAAGTAAGACAGGATGACCAGATCGCGCGGTGGAATGTTCATGTGGAGTACGAGCAGGAGCCGGTTTTCCGCGCGGGCGATGTTGTACACGCGGGCATCATGCAAAAGCAGGTCGTTGAACGCTCGGATATGCTCGGGAAGTTCCGGTTCGAGACGTTGCAACTTCAGCTCATATTCTTCCTGTCGCTGATCCCATTCCGCGTCGGCGGCATTCGCAACGGCAGGGTCTGACGAGTCGAGCCGTTCCATGAGTTCGGGCGTGAAATAAGTCATCGCTTCGACCTCGCTTTCTTGTTCGGGTTCTCCGTTTCATAAAAGCAGTGACCGTCGGGGGAACGGGACACTTGATGAAAGTGGGGCAAGGCGAAGAGTCCGGCCTTTTTATGCGGCTTTTGTGGTTTGGTCCGCGGCCCAACGGCAGCCTCGATGGCAGCCGCCAAATCGCGATTTGCGGCCAGATCATCTCCACACACGACAATGTCCATCCCGCCTCGCCGTCGCGCGACGGCGCTATCGAAATCCAACTCGGCTCCACGCAATACAGCTCCGGAGGGACCGGAAGCCAATTCCGCCTCGTGGATCGTCGAGGGCGGTGGCGTCACGGCGAGCGCCGTCGTATCCGATTCGTCGGCCATCAGTTCATCCTACCCTATGTCATCGGCCGTTTCGACATTTCGGCTAGGGCGGAATCGGCGCAGACCAGCAATTATCGCCTCTTCTCTTTGAGTGAGGTTAACAGCGCCGGTTTACGGTGCAGCAAGGCAACCTCGGCGGCACTTAATTCTCGACCGAACAGGGCAATCTCGTCGAGCAGTCCGATGTAGTTGACCGCGAGATAGATACCCGCTTTCTCCACATCCCAGTTCATGCCGATCTCACGATCCTTCACTTCTCCGATCAGTTGGCCGTCGATGTAGAGCGAAGCGAGCGCGTCCTTCTTGCCGGTGTCGAGGTTCTTCCACGTCACGACGACGTGATGCCAGTCGCCGACCTTGAAGCCGACGCCCTTGACGCGCACCATCGGCGCGTTCGGGTCGGATTCGGGGATCGCCTTCTGCCCCTCGGCCAGTGCGTGGAAGGCGCCCATGCGCAGGTCGCGCGGCTTGGCGTCGTTGAAGTCGAACCAGATGCCGCCGTTGTTGGCTCCCTTCTGCGTGATCTGCACTGGATCGCAGAATCCGGTCTTCAGCTGCGTATTCGGATCGGTGTTGACCCAGCACGAGACGGCCCCGCCCCAACCGCCCTTCTTGAATGCCAGGTTGCCGCTCACCGGGAAGAAGACGCGCCCATTCCGCGGCAGCACGTCCACCACCTCCAGCGCACCGCCCTGGATGCCCTTGGCGATGCGGAAGACCTTCGGATCGAAGCCCTTCTCGAAGACGAACTGGCCCTTCTCCGTCGGATGGTTGGAGCGCGTGGAGAGAGTTTTGCCACCAGTTGCGAAATCGGCGGCGACCTCGTCGTCGAAGGAGGCGTAGAAGCTGACAGCTTTGCGGACCGCGGTTTCGGCGTCGTCCGCGGCGGGTGTAGTCATGGGAACGAAGGCCGCGAGGATCAGGACAGCGATCGCGAGACGAACTACCATATCAACCTCTCGTGTTTTCGTGTCATTGGCACTATAATCGAGACGAGGAGGATCTCGTCATGTCATGGTTTCCTGCATCGATGACGCCGCTGGTTCACATCCGCGTCGAGGCATCGGGCCAGTTCACGGCCGGCGTGCCCGGGATTCCCGAACTGACCGTAACCGCACCGACGCGCGAGGAGGCGATAGAGCAACTCCGGCGGACCGTCCTGGAGTGGTTCGAGTCCGGTCGGCTCATGCCGCTCCGCCTCTTTCCACCCACTCCGCCAGTAAGACCACCGGGCTGGCCTGAGAACGACCCGATGGAACAGGAATTTCTGGCAGAACTGGCGCGCATGCGTAAAGAAGATCTGGAGCAAACACTGCGCGAGTATGAGGAGGAAGATCGCGCATGCCAACATTCCTCTTCGACACCGACCACCTGACGTTGTTCGACCACACCGACGTTGCGGTATGGCGACATTTTGCACAGCACCCGATTGGCGACGTAGCCTTGAGCCCCGTCAGCGTCGAAGAGTACCTTCGCGGGCGTCTTGCGGCGTTGGCACGTTACCAAAGCGGCCCCAAACACATACAGGCTTATGGCCACCTCATCGACACGCTTCATATGTTCCAGCAATTCACGATCGTTCCTTTCGACATGGCCTGCTATTCCCGTTACCAGCAACTGCGCAAGCATGCGCATTCGCATCGGCACTCAGGATCTGCGGATCGCGGCGGTAGCCCTGGTCAACAACTTGACCGTCGTCACGCGCAACCGCCGCGATTTCGGTCGTGTGTCCGGCCTCCCACTTGTTGACTGGTCGGTCTAACCGCATCCCACTCGAAACGATACGCTCACCTTGATCCTGCCCGTCAATCCGGCCATTTTACGGGAATGAGGCTGTTTCTGGTGATCGCGTTTTGGAAGTCAAACGGGGACATCGAAAAAGGGACGACGCGGACCGAGCCGTCCCCCAAAAGGACATTGACTCCCTTGCCGAAATGTCCGCCGAACAGCTTCGGATCCAGGCCATTCGGGTTCGAAGTGAAAGGAATGTCCTCCGGGGCATACCACGGCACAGGCCGGGCGGCCTCGACGACGAGGATAATATTGCTCGTGCCGTTCATAAAAAAGTCTGCGACTCGCGCCCCGCCCGGTGGCCCGAACGCTGTCGCCTCGCCGGTAAACACTTGATAGTACGTCTGCTTGCCGTCGTTGACTTTGCCGGGGAGTTGGAAACACTTCGGGATCCGGCTCGAAATAAGGATGTTGTTCGGGCCGTTCCAGGGCTCGAGTTCATTCCATTGCGGGAAAGGTGGATCCTCACCGAGGTAGGGCAGGATGGCAACCCGCCAACTCCGCGCGGGATTTCCCAACCCATCATTGATAATAGCCGGGGGAAATTGCTTGTAAGCGTCGTGATAGGAATACAGCGCGAGGCCGATCTGCTTGAGATTATTCTGGCTTTGCGTCCGATTGGCTGCGACCTTGATCGGGCTTGGCGAGTCGTCTTTCGTGCCTCCCGAATCGGAGGAATCGGAGGTATCGCTCTTCTTGAGAATGATGACCAGTGTAATGACGAGCGCGACCAGGATGACGGCCGCGCCAATGCCGCAAATCATCCAGGCCAGCCCGTTCGACCTGACCGGTCTGCTTCCGCGGACGCTGTCGGTGCGTGGCCGCGCCGGATCGTGGGGGCAGCGGCGGGGGCAGCCGGGACGGCGGCGACGTGAGCGGCAGATCGACGACGTCGTCCGGCGCCGTCAGAGGAAGGACGATGACTTCCTCGCTCTTCTTCGTGGTTGTGTGGCCGCGCGACGGCGCCGGCTTGCTGGGCTTATCGGGACTGGTTGCGGAGGTCGCCTGGGTTGGCTGCGTGTGCTGATCGGGCATCCCCGCCGCGGCCGACAGCGTCGGCGCGATTTTCGCCAGCGACCGGGCCAAATCCTTCATGCTCGCCGGACGATCTTTCGGGGTCTTCGCCAGCGTTTTCAGGCAGAGCGCCTCCAGCGTCGGATCGACGGCCGGGTTGTGATTGCGCAACGGCTGGGCGCGGCAGCTAGCAGCTGCCCCATCACCGCGGTAAAACTCCCTTCGAACGGTACTCGCCCCGTCAGCAATTCGTACAGGATGACGCCGAGGCTATAGATGTCGCACGCCGGCCCGATCAGTTCCGGTTCACCGCCGGCCTGCTCGGGAGACATGTACGACGGAGTACCGTAGATCGCACCGACCTGAGTCAGACGAGTGCCCGCGTCGTCCATCTGGCGTGCCAGGCCGAAATCGAGGATGATCGGCTCACCCTTCTTGTTGATAACGACGTTGGACGGCTTGAGATCGCGGTGGATCACGCCAGCATCGTGCGCTGTCTGCATCCCCACGGCCAGTTTGGCAGTCAGCCGCACCGCGTCGCGCTGACTGAGCCGGCCGCGCTGAGCCACCCATTTGTTGAGGGTCGGTCCTTCGACGAAGGCCATCGTCAGGTAGGCGATGCCGTCGCGCACGTCGAACTCGTAGACAGGACAGAGGTTTGTGTGCGACAGTCCCGCGGCGGCCTTCGCCTCACGACGGAAACGCTCCAGGGCGACCGGGTCGTCGGCGAGAGTACAGACCTTGAGGGCAACGTCGCGGTCGAGGCGCGTATCGCGGGCCAGGTAGACCGCACCCATGCCGCCCTTGCCCAACGGCCGCACAATGCGGTACGGGCCGAATAGCTCCGGCAAGACCGACGATTCGGTGTTCGACGACGACATGGCAAATCTCCAGAACGCGAAGCTCTTGAATATCATCGCAAATCGAACGGCGGTTGCAAGGAAAAGCTGGAGCGACTTGCTATTATGAAAGATTGGCGCCTTCCGTAGTTGCGGGATGGGCTTACACCTCCGTCGGGGTGCGGTATAATGCGGTATAGTGCTGAGAGAAAATTGGCTTCCGAGGAGTGCCCATGCCCTTGATCTGGAGGGGGATGCGGATGACCGATGAACGGCCGGAAGTCGGTCAGGGAGCAAATTCGCTCGGTGTCCGAATCGGGGCCGGTGCTCACGACGACATCCGGGAAGAGGATGGCCAGGTTCAGCCAAACACGGGTGGTATGTCCGTCTCTCCGAGCCTTGAGACCATGACGCCGCTTCGTATCCCTCGTCGCCTGAGAGAAAAATTCCCCGAACGGTTTCCGTTCGCAAAGGGGTCAAATCAACTGCACTACTGGTCAATGGGCGAAGGAGCGTTCGTCGCTGGTCCGGTCGCCGAAAAGCTGGTGTTGCGAGCCGACACCGGCGTCCCCGTGAAGCATGCGGTGGTGGAACCGGAGCAAATGATGCCCGTCGCGGATTACGAGGCCGCGATCGCGGCAACGCAGAACCAGTGGAGAAGGTGGGAGGAGTAAACCATGTCGGGCGCTGCCAACGAGTTGACGACTTTGCCCCCCGCGCTCACGTGGCGCTCGCCTGCTCCGGGAGAGTCAGGATCTCATTAACCGGGGTCTGGGAGACTCGCCCGAAGCAGAGTCCCTCGCCGATCAGATGGATAAGCCGTGGTACGCCATGACCGACCAAGAAGAGCAGCGAATGCGCGAGCTCTCTGTTGACCTTTATGCTCTCTACGAGGGTGCGCCGAAACGAATCGAAATGCCGCCCAATCAACTCGCGGAGTGGCAGGAAGAAATGAAGTCTGCCTGGAGGCAGTCCGACTTGGGTGACGTGGACACCGCGCTCAAAGCTCTCCGGAAACCCATTCCGTCGAAACTACCGGACCACATCATCCCCTTTCTCCAGGCGAAGTGCTGGGAGAAGCTCGGTGATCTTGAAACCGCAAGCCTATTCATGAAGGAAGCGGAACGGCGGAACTCCGGACAGCCGCTATCTGTACTCGCCGTCTTGCAACAACTCGGGATCGCCACTGAAAAGATAAAGCCCGAAGGACAACCGAACCTCTCCGGGTCGGATACCGCCGCGTCGCTGCCAGGAGACGGGTTCTCTCTGGACCAGCATCGGTGACCATCAGGACAACCGAATCATTGCCCCCTACTCCCCCTTATGAGTTCCCGCTCGTTCCGTCCCCGGATATCCATCTCATGACCGACCTCCCCCAGGTGCGACTCAAGATTGTTCGCCGCTCCTCGCACCCGTGGATCTTCCAGAAAATGGTGGACAAGCCGGCCACACGTCTGCCGCCCGGTAGCGTCGTGGACGTCATCGACCGCGAAGGGCAATGGGCCGGCCGCGGCTTTTACAACGGCCATTCGCGCATCACGCTCCGCCTCCTGACCGCCGACCCGAACGAGGCCATCGACGACGCCTTCTTCGCAAACCGCATCGCCCGCGCCGTGGCCCTGCGGCGCGACTGGCTCGGCCTCGACGCCGTGACCGACGCCTATCGCCTCGTCCATTCCGAGGGCGACGACCTGAGCGGACTCGTCGTGGATCGCTTCGGCTCGACGATCGTGCTGGAGTTCTTCTCGTCAGGCATGTTCCGTTGCCGTGAAGCGATCCAGGCCGCCCTCGCCGCCCATTATCCCGACGCGCGCTTTTACTGGTTCGCTGAGGAGCACGTTCAGAAGCAGGAATCGTTCGACTGTCGTGCGCCGGAGCCGCCATCGCCGGACGTCATCACGGAACACGGCGTCAAGTTCCGCGTGGCGCCGGGCAGCAAGCACAAGACCGGCTTCTTCCTCGACCAGCGCGACAATCGCAAGTACCTGGCCTCGTTCTGCGCCGGCAAGCGCGTCCTCGACCTGTGCTGCAACACGGGAGGCTTCGCGGTGTACGCCAAGACGGTGGGCGGCGCCGACGAGGTGGTCGGCGTGGATCTCGACGAGCAGGCGTTGGCGCTGGCCCGGCAGAACGCGGGGCTGAACGGCCAGCGCATCCGCTTCGTGCAGGCCGACCTGTTTTCGTGGCTGCGCGACATCATCGGCACCGGCCAGCGCTTCGACGTGGTGGTCCTCGACCCCGCGAAGCAGACCCGCGATCGGGAGGAGTTGGATTACGCGCTGAAGCGCTACGGCGACATGAATCGCCTGGCGATCCAGGCGGTGGCGCCGGGCGGGCTATTTCTGACATGCTCCTGCACGGGGTTGGTGAGCGAATACGACTTCCTCGATTCGGTGCGTCGGGCGGCGTGGCAAGCGGGCCGAACGGCACAAGTGCTGCGTATCGGCGGTGCGGGGGCCGATCATCCGTTCTTCCTGCACGTGCCGGAGGGGCGATATTTGAAGGCGGTGTTTTGCCGGGTGGGGTGAAGCGAACTACTCCCCTCTCCCCGGTACTCCGGGGAGAGGGGTTGGGGGTGAGGGGATGAGCGGCAGAACAGCGTCTCGCTCCTCTTCCCTCACCCCCAACCCCTCTCCCCGGAGTACCGGGAGAGGGGAGAATAGTCCGTCTTACAGCGGGGCGCTGTGGTGTTTCGTGGCGGAGTTCAAATCCACAACCGCACCTTTTCGAGCAGTTTCGGCGGCAGTTTCGCTTCGACGACGCGCCGCACCTCGTTCGGATGGTAGCGCGTGCTGAAATGGCCGCAGATAATCAGCTCGTTTTCGAAACGGTCGGCCCGCTCGATGAAGTCATCCAGGTGCATGTGGCCGAACTTGTGGATCTTCTCGCGGCGATGGTTGGGCCGGATGAAGCTCATCTCGGTTATCAGCACCTTCGCCTTGAACGCGGCGTCGCAGGCATCGAGACCAGCCGGGCTGGTGTCGCCGGTATAGGCCAGCACCGGCGTCCGCATCTCGCGCGTCACCTCGACACCGGACTGACGCAGGTCGCGGATCTGGTCGCCCGGCAGACCGTGATACTCCTCCTTCAGCTTGTTGCGCCGCTCCCACACGACATAGCCGAGCGACGGCACGGTATGCGTCGTGGCGAACGTCGTCACGACATGTTCGCGTGATAGGGCGAACTCGTCGCCGGCGTTGATGCCGCGCAGATCGCAAACCTGCCGGCCGCGGTCGAGGCGCTGCATGATGAGCAGCAGGCGATGCACGTCCTCGACGTTCGTCGCCGGCAGGTAGATAACCGGCGGTTCCATCTTCATCATGCGCCGCCGGGCGACGTAGACCGGCAGGGCGGCGACGTGGTCCAGGTGCGTGTGCGACAGCAGCCAGGTCGGCGTGCCCATGAACTCCCACGGATGCGCGCCGAGATCGAAGCCGAGCTTCAATTCCTGGACGCGCCAGTAGGACTGGACCGCTGCCCGCGAGTAGCCTTCGATCGTCAGGCCGCCGTGGTGGTGGGACAGGAAAGGTGCGTTCTCGACCATGATCGTCGTCGTCCGGGGTGGTGGCATCGCCGAGGGGCGAGGGGCTACCCCCGCGCTCTGCCACTATAAGGATAACAGGACACAAATCCAAGTCGGCGGGTTCCCACCTACATCGAGTTCTGCCGAAGATAGGGAGATTGTCGATTTTGCCGGAAAGAATGAACTTGCCGGTCGTGACGGACCGATAACTCACTACGGACGGGATAGTCCGTGGATTCGAGTGGGAATCCCCTGATCCCGTGGGGCGGACATTCCTGTCGGCCCGACGCTTGGGGCAGGAAGCCGGGGGAAGCATGATTCAGGGCATGTATGGAGCGGCCACGGCGCTGGACGTGGCAACCCAGGCACAGGACGCAATCTCGCAAAACTTGGCCAACGCTTCGATTCCGGGCTACCGGTCGCGCGGCGTGGCCTTCGAGACGTTCGACCGCACGCTGACTTCAAAGACCTCGCCGAACTCCCAGATGGGAACGCAGGTCGCGGGCAGCTATAGCGATTTCCAGCCCGGCCCGCTCCAGTTTACCAACTCGCCGCTGGACGTGGCGCTGGACGGCGATGGCTTTTTCGTGATGAAGGGGCCGCAAGGTCCTCTGTACACACGTGCCGGCGTCTTCCAACGGGCGACCGACGGACAGTTGCAAGGCGCGAGCGGCTTGCCGATCCAGGGAGAAGGTGGGCCGATCACTGTCCCCGCCAATGCGAGCGCGGTCGTCATCGGCCGCGATGGGACGGTGCGCGCCGACGACGCGGTGATCGGCCGCATCCAACTCGCACGCTTCCAGGATCCGAGCCGTCTCGTCCCCGCCGGCACCACGTTGTTCAGCGCCCCGGCCGGCGTGGAACAGCAGGACGGAAAGGACAACATCCTCCAGGGCTACCGAGAACTTTCCAACGTGCAGCCGGCCACGCAACTGGTGGCGATGATCCAGAACTCTCGTTTTTACGAGGCTGCTCAGCGTGTCCTGCGCACGATTTCCGAGTCGTTACAAATCGGCACTCGGCCGCAGTGAGAGTCTGTCCCAGTTTCGCCGCTTGCGGTTTAGCAAAGACTGCTAAGCCGCAAGCGGCGGAGGATCGCTCGTTCAAAAAGGAAGTCGAGAATGATCCGCTCACTCTTCACCAGCGCGACAGGCCTGAGCGCTCAGCAGACGGTCCTGGACAACACGGCCAACAACCTGGCCAATGTCAACACCACCGGGTTCAAGAAGAACATCGTGAACTTCCAGGATCTCGTCTACATCACGAATCAACCCGCGGGTGCCGAAGCGTCCCAGGGACAGACGGCACCGGGCAGTCTACAAATCGGCACCGGCGTGCGCATCTCCGGCAACTCCAAGGTTTTTACCCAGGGCAGCCTGGTGAACACAGGCAACGGCCTGAACGTGGCCATCGAAGGCAATGGCTTTTTCCAGGTAACGCTTCCCGATGGCACCACACGGTACACCCGCGATGGCGGCTTCCAGCTCGACCCCACCGGGAAAATCGTCAATGTCAACGGCTTCCCGATCCTGCCCTCGCTGACGATTCCGCAGAACGCCACGGTGGCGATCGGCACGGACGGCACGGTGTCGGCCACCGTGCCCGGAAATTCCACGCCGACCAATGTAGGCCAGCTCCAGATTGCTAACTTTCCCAACCCGTCCGGCCTGAGCGCGGACGGCCTCAACCTCCTCGAGGTGACCGCCGCCTCCGGGCAGCCCATCCTGGGCACCGCTGGGACGCTCGGGGCCGGCCTTCTCCAGGGCGGGTTTCTGGAACAATCCAACGTAGACGTCGTGGGTGAGATGGCCAACCTGATCCTGGCCCAGCGGTCCTACGAATTCAACCTGCATAGCATCAAGGCCGCGGACGAAATGCTTCAGTCTACGTCTCAACTGGTGGGTTGAGCTTATGGCACACGGTCTCCCGATCTCCTGGGCATTAGTCCTGACGTTCGCCGCCGTCGGACACAGCGCGATGGGTCAAGAATCCGATCCGGATTCACCGAGCGCTACCGCCCTGGTGACGGTCACCCTGCGGTCACAGGCGACGGTCGGCATCAGGCCGATCACCTTGCGGGATATCGCGTCCATCGCAGGCGACAACCCCGCGGTTTGCAAGACCGTCGCGGAACTCGACGTTGCCGATCCGCTTGGGACGCGTGGTTCGCTAACCATCTCCCGATCGCAGGTCGCCATTCGCCTCCAGCTCTCGGGGCTTCCCGAAGGACTGGTCCGGGTAGAAGGTGCGGACCGCGTCGAGGTGACGGCTGCTCACTATGCGCTGACGGAATCCGAGGTCATGGCAGCTGCCCGGCAGTCGATTCTGAAACGGCTTTCATCCTGGAATCCGGATGAGATTGAAATGCAGCTGGTACAGCCTATCGGAGTGCCGCTGATCGTGACGGGTGGGAAAGAAGACGTGACCGTATGGGCGGAAGTCCACGCTGCGGGTGAACCGCTCGGGCGTGCCCAGGTGGACGTGTCCATCCTCGTCGGTGGGACGCGCCGGCTGTCATTTCCGCTGTATCTGGACATTCACGCACTTCGGCAGGTGGCAGTGGCGGCCCGGAAGGTGGAGAAAGGCGAAGCACTCACCGAATCGGCGGTTATATTTGAGCGACGCCCCGTCGAGAGTCAACGCGCCTACGTGACCGCGCCCGAGGCGTTGGTGGGGAAGAAGGCGAGTCGGCCGCTAACCCCCGGTACGGTGCTGACGGTCGCCGATCTGGCCGCGGCAGAGGAACGACTCGATCTGCCGTTGGTGCATCAGCGCGATCCGGTAAAAATGATCGTCCATCTGGGGGTCGTCAACGTCCTGGCCGCCGGCGAGGCGCTGCAGGACGGCAAACTCGGCCAATTGATCCGTGTCCGCAATGTGGATTCCAAGCAAATAGTGCTGGGGCGCGTGGCGGACAAGTCCCTGGTCGAGATCGATCCATGAGGAGGGAACCGATGCGTTATCGCGTACCGGTCGGCGCGGCCTTGCTCTTCGTACTCGTGAGCGCGGCGACGGGCGCCGACTCGATCTGGGCTCGGCGCGAGCCGCGAACTGCCTTCCTGTTCGAGGACACGCACGCCCGCCGCGTCGGTGACCTGCTCACGATCAATATCCAGGAATCGACGGGCGTCAATGAAACCGAAACCCGCGACCTGTCGAAAGCGACGGCCTTCGAGGACAAGCTAAACGTAACGGGAAACACTGCGTCGGGAAAAAACACGGCTCGCAGCTTTACGGGCGCATACGACGGCGCCGGTTCGTCCACGCGGACATTCAACGGCGCCGCCTCATTCATCAGCGGCCGAACGTTCAACGACGTTGTGACCGTGACCGTGATCGACGTCTTGCCGAATGGCAACCTGGTAGTGGAGGGGTCGCGCTGTCGGCTGGTTAGCGGCGAAACGCGGACATTGCGGATCACGGGAGTTGTGCGGCCAGTGGACATCGACTCCACCAACTCGGTGGGCTCGGGGTTCGTAAGCAACTTCCGCATGCTCTACGTCGGACGCGGCGTGGAAACCAACGTCGTGCAGCCGAATATCTTCAAGCGCCTGCTGTTCCGATTGTGGCCGAGTTGAGTGCCCGTTGCTGAAAGTGGCCAGCCCGCGCGTCCGCAGCGCCAAACGGCACGGTTTTCAGGGCAAGCCTGCTCGTCCTTGCTTGGCGCTGCGGGCTCGCAGGATGAACGTGTGCGGCGTCGGAACCTCTCAACCGGCGAGGTGTCGAATGAAGCGGCGAACGACAATCTGGCTTGCGGCGGCGCTCCTGCTTAGCAGCGGAGCAGCTCGAGCCGAGGTCCGCATCAAAGACATCACCGATCTGGAAGGGGCGCGCAACAACCAGCTATACGGTTTCGGCCTGGTCGTGGGACTGGACCGCTCCGGCAGCCGCAGCCTGTTCACCCAACAGGTGGCTTCGGACATGCTTCAACGCCTCAACGTCCGCTCGACCATCTTCAGCGTCCAGCCCGCCGACCCCGTCCTGACCACCACGAACATCTCCGCGGTCATGGTCACGGCAGAGATTGGTCCTTACGCCCGGCCCGGATCGCGGCTCGACGTGATCGTCTCCAGCATGGACGACGCGCGCAGCCTCCAGGGCGGCACCTTGCTGATGACACCGCTGCGCGGAGCCGACGGCGACGTGTACGCCGTGGCCCAGGGACCGTTGTCGATCGGCGGTTTCGCGGCAAGCGGCGCCGCGGCGAATGTCCAAAAGAACCATCCGACGGTCGGCAGCATCGCCGGCGGCGGCATCGTGGAGAAAGAACCTCCCGGTCTGGGTGCGTGCAAGGCCAATCTCCACCTCCTGGTGCGCGACCCTGACTTCAACACGGCTCGGCTGATCGCCAAGGGTATCAACGAGCGCTTCCCTGCCACCTCCATTGCCCTCGACGCTGGCACAGTCCAGGTGGCGATCCCTTCGATCTATTGCCTCAACCCGATGTCGTTCGTCGGCGAAATCGGCTTGCTCACGGTCACACCCGATGCTCCGGCACGCGTCGTCATCAACGAGCGCACCGGCACCGTGGTCGCCGGTGAGAACGTGAAGATTTCCACGACGGCGGTGGCCCACGGCAACTTGGTGATCGTCACCGTTGAAACGCCGGAGGTTTCGCAGCCGGGGGAATTTTCCAGAGGGGGAACGACGCAGGTGGTGCCGCGAACGCAAATTGGCGTCACGGAGGAGAAAACGCGGTTGATCGTGGTGCCGAAGGCGCTGACGGTGGCCGAACTGGCGCGGGCGCTCAACTCCTTGGGGGTGACGCCGCGCGATCTCATCTCCATCTTCCAGGCCCTGAAGCAGGCCGGCACCCTGCACGCGGAGCTGATCGTGATGTGAGGCGAGGGACAAGAGATGGTTTCCCTGTAGGACGGTTTTTCAAACCGTCCGGACGGATTACAAATCCGTCCTACAAGTAATGTTCTTCTTGCCGCTCGCCTGAGGAGGTATGAAGATGGAACTTTCTACCCTGGCAACGCCCACCGGCCCAATGGCCGAGCCGGACCTTCAGAGCCTGAGTGCGCGAGCCCGCGCCGGCGACCCTGACGCCGTGCCGGCCGTGGCTCGGCAATTCGAGAGTGTGTTTCTCAGCCAAATCCTCAAGGAGATGCGCCAGAGCGTCGGTGAGGGCGAGGGGAGCGGGATGTTCGGCAAGGACCCCGGCGACGCCCTGGGCGGGATCTTCGACATGATGATGGGCCGTTATCTCGCGGGAGCCGGTGGTATCGGCCTGGCTGGCGTCATCACGCGACAGCTTACTCGAGCAATGCCGAACTCCGCCGGCGGCTTGCTCGGCGGCGGCGGCGCGGACGTCCACATACGACAGCTCAACCGACATATACCTCACTCCCCAGGACTCAGGAGTTAGGGGAGAAATCAGGCTTACTCCGAGAGCGCACCATGGGACATGATCCGGACGAAATAACGCACGCCTTCCTGACGCACCTGGAGCGCGAAGAAGAGGCGTTGCATTCCTCTCTCGACCTGCTCCGCCGGGTCCGAGCGGCTCTATTGCGCAGCGATCTCGGTGAGTTGACCGCGCTGCGCGATCCCCAGGAGAGGGCCTCTACCGAAACGAATCGCTTGCGGTTCGAGCGCGACCGGCTACTTGCCCGTCTGGCCGCGGCCTTCGATCTCTCTTCCGAGCGCGTCTCTTCTCGACGCTGATGAACGTCTTGCCTCCTGCTCACCGCGATCCAGTGCGAAGAGCCGGCGACCGGTTGCGTCGTCTAGCCGGTGAAGTGGACCGTCTCGTCCGCAGCAACGCGACCCTAGTTTCGCAACTACTTCGGTTCACTCGAAAATTCCTGTTCGACCTAACCGGCGGGAAGGAAGCCGCCGAGTGCTATGGTCCCGACGGCACGCACCTGGAAGCGTCCTTCGGTTCACTGCTCTCCACCCGAGGTTAATCACCGTGAGCGCTTTATCGATCGGCGTGACCGGCCTTCAAGCGAGCCAGACCGCCCTGGACGTGATCGGACAGAACCTCGACAACACCAACACGCCTGGTTACAGCCGTGAAGTTCCGATCTTCGCGCCGCTGACCTCGGCCGGCAACGTCGGCGCCGGCGTCCAGGTCGTGGACATTCAGCGACAGACAGACGAGTTGTTAAACACCGCCTACAACAACGGCACCTCGCAGGTTGCGACACTCAACACGCAGGTGCCGCTGCTCCAGCAGGTCCAAAACCTGATCAACACAGGGAGCGGTTCCCTCGACGGCTTTCTCGGCACATTCTTCAACGACGTCCAGCAACTGACCGCCGACCCGAGCAACCTGGCCCAGCAACAGAGCGTCCTCTCCTCTCTGTCCAACGTGACGAACTCCTTCAACCAGAGCGCCAGCGGGCTGGCACAGCTGCAAGCCGGGGCAGTGAATCAGGTGACCTCCGTCGTGGGCCAAATCAACTCGTATACGTCGCAGATCGCCACTCTCAACGGTCAGATTCAGAATGCCGTGACGTCCGGGAACGATGCCAACGATCTGGAAGACCAGCGCGATCAGCTCGTCAATCAGTTGGCGACGCTCGTCAACGTCCGCACCGTCGATCAGCCGAACGGCGTCGTCAACGTTCTCGGGACGGGGGCCGGCCTGGTCGTCGGCAACATCGCCCTGGGATTGCAGGTCGGCACCAATGCGAATAACGACGTCGTCGTTACGGGGACCAATGGCACCCCAACGACGTTGACGCCTACTGACGGCCAACTGGCCGGTCTGCTCCAGTTTGTCAACCAGACCGTCCCTCAATTCCAGGGCCAGCTCAACACCTTGGCCCAGTCCTTCGCCCAGGGGGTGGACACGGTTCAGGCAACCGGCCTCGGCAGCAGCGGCCCGCAAACCGTGACCAGCGGCACGCGGTCGGTGACTAGCGCCACGGCACCGCTCGCCACCGCCGGGACGGAACTCCCCGTGCAGAACGGAACGCTGACGGTGGGGATCACGAATGAAACAACGGGGGTGCGCACTCTGACGCAGATCGCTGTCACGCCGGCAACCGAGAGTCTGCAACAGCTAGCAGCTGCTCTGACCTCGGCGACGGGCGGGCAGCTTCAGGCCTCGGTCAACGCCAATAACACGCTCCAACTCCAGGCCAAGGCCGGTTACGCTTTCGACTTCGCCGGCCAGACGTCGTCCGCACCGACGTACACCGGGTTCACCGGGACGACGGTGCCGCAACTCGCCGGCGTCTACAGCGGTCCGAACACCTCTTACACGTTCCAGGTCGTCGGCAGCGGCCCCGGCACCGGCACCGTCGGCCAGACGGCCGGTCTATCGCTCCAGGTGACCGACGCCAACAACAACCCGGTGGCGACGGTGAACATCGGCCAGGGTTACACGGCCGGGACACCGGTGTCGCTACCGGGCGGCGTCACGATCCAGCTGTCGGCGGGGACGCTCACCGCCGGCAGTTTCACCTATCCGTTGGTGTCGCAACCGGACACTTCCGGCGTGCTGGCTGCCCTGGGCGTCAATTCCCTGCTCACCGGCAACACCGCGGGAGACCTGGGGGTCAACCCGGCTATCCTGAACAACCCGGCGCATGCTGGCCGGCTCGGTCACCGGGCAACCGTCGGACGGTTCCAACCTGCTGAACCTGGCAGCGCTCCAGAATCAGTTGACGGTCGGCAACGGTACGCAAACGTACCTGGGCTATTACACCGACATGGTGGCCGACGTCGGCTCCCAGGTCCAGAACGCTCAGCAGTTGCAACAGTCGCAGCAGGCTCTGACGCAGCAGCTCCAGACGGAGCAGCAAGGCGTGTCGGGAGTGGACCCGAATCAAGAGTTGGTCACCATGCTGCAATACCAGCAAGCCTTCCAGATGTCGGCCAAGTACATCGAGACCGTGAATTCGACCTTCGGCGATCTCTTGAACGTGATCACGACATAACAGTGCGTAGTGAGTCGCCCGTTTAGCCGCGAGCTTTTGCGAGCACTGGAATGACCAGCGCTCGCAGAAGCTCGCGGCTAAACGGGCGACTTATCACCTGTGGAGGAATTGCCATGAACACCCGAGTTACACTCCAGGCGGAAGCCAGTACGTCGGTCCTGTACCTTCAACAACAGTTCGCCCAGATCGCCAACCTGCAGCAGGAAGCGGACACCGGCAACCGCATCAACCAACCGTCGGACGATCCGCTCGCCATACCTTCGCTCATGTTAGGACAGGCCCAGGACAATCAATTCACTACGGACCTCAGCAACATCTCCAGTGCCCAGTCCGTGCTGAACGAGAGCGTGACGACGCTGACGTCGGCGGCGCAAGTGTTGGACAACGCCACGCAAATCGCCACGCAGGCGGCAAATGGGAGCCTTTCTCAGAGCGATCTGGACACCAGCGCCCAGGAGGTGGATACCCAGATCAGCCAGATGCTCAGCCTGGCGAACACGCAAAGCGGAGGCAGCTATCTTTACGGCGGTACAGCTGGGAACACGGCTCCCTTTGTCGTCGGTTCGAGCAACGCGCAGGGCCAGACGGAGAGCGTGAGTTACGTCGGTTCCGCGGACCCGGTGCAAGTGATTATCGGGCAGGGACAGACGGTAAACACGGTAGCCCCCGGCGGCCAGGTCTTCCAAAGCCCTGGTCAGGATGCGTTTCAGGCATTGATCGGGTTGCGCGACGACTTGCAGAACACGGCCGGGATGAGCTCGACCAACCAGATCGCCGCCATCTCCCAGCAGTTGAATGCGCTGCAGAGCGCACGCCACCGGCTTACTCGCCGCGGTCGGTGAGCAGTCGAACAGTCTGCAAAACCTCAATACGGTTCAGAGCCAGGTACAGAACATGCAGTTGCAGACGCAACAGATGGTGTCGAACACGCAGGGGGCCGATCTCAGTCAGGTGCTCGTCCAGTTCCAGGCCGCGCAAAATGCCTTCCAGCTAACGCTATCCGCAACGTCGAAAATGTTCGACCAGAACCTGCTCACGTTCCTGCAATGACGGGGCTTCCCCGTGGGAAAGACTGACCCGAACGATCAAATCCTGTCTGATCGAGTACCGCGCGCACCTTGCGGGCCAGGTTATCGAGAGTGAACGGCTTCTGCAGGAAGTCCACCTCCGCCTCAAGCAATCCGTGCCGCACGACGGTTTCATCCGTGTAGCCGGAAGCATAGAGCACTTTCAAGTCCGGACGCAACGCCATCAAGCGCTCGGCCAGCTCTCTGCCGTTCATGCCCGGCATAACGACGTCGGTCACCAGCAGTTGGATCGGCCCTGAATGCTGCTCGGCCTGGCGCAAGGCGTCCAGACCGTCAACGGCTTCCAGGACGTCGTAATTGCTGTTACGCAGGGTCTTCAGGAGGAGAGAGCGGAGGGCAGGATCGTCCTCGGCCACGAGCAGGGTCTCTCGGCCGACCGGCCGGGATCCGCGGACACCCCTGCGTCGTGGGACCGGAGCAGCACCTTCGATGCAGGGTAGATATGCTTTGAAGCACGAGCCGCGGCCGACCTCGCTATAGACGAAGATACTGCCACCCGACTGCTTGACGATGCCGTAGACCGTCGCCAAGCCCAGACCCGTGCCCTTGCCCGGTCCCTTGGTTGTGAAGAACGGTTCAAAGATCCGCCCCTGCGTTGCCGGGTCCATCCCGCAGCCGGTGTCCGTCACCGCGAGCATGACGTACGGCCCCGGTCGCACCTCAGGATGCGTGCCGGCATACGCCGCGTCCAGCAGCACGTTTGCCGTCTCGATCGTCAGGCACCCGCCGCGGGGCATGGCATCGCGGGCATTGACCGCCAGGTTGAGGATCACTTGTGCAATTTGCCCCGGATCGGCGAGGACCTTGCCCAGGTCCGGGGCCAGGACGGTGTCAAGTTTGACGTCCTCGCCAATCAGGCGATGCAGCATTTTGCCGAGTTCGTCCACCACGGAGTTAAGTGCGACTTCCTGGAGGGAGAGCGCCTGTTTTCGACTGAAAGCGAGGAGTTGCCCGGTCAGCGCCGCGGCCCTCTCGGCAGCCTTCATTACTTCGCCAATCAGTTTCTGTGCCGGATGCTCCGGCGTCAGAACGCTGTCCGTCACCATGGCGGTGTAGCCCATGATGATACTGAGCAGGTTGTTGAAGTCGTGAGCTATTCCACCGGCCAACTGGCCCAAGACTTCCATCTTCTGCGCTTGTCGCAGTTGTTCTTCGCTGCGGCGCAGCCGCTCTTCGGCTTGCTTCAACTCGCTGATGTCCCGGTAGGTGACCACCGCCCCGATAATCCCGTCGCTCTCGCGGATGGCCGCGCAGGAGAAGCGGACGGGGATCGGACTGCCGTCGCTGTGGGCGAAGAGCCGGTCCTCCACGAAGCGGGTCTGTCCGTCCTGAAGGACGGCGTGAATGAGAGAAGCTTCCCAGGGCAGAGGAGGACCGTAGTCCGCGGCGTGCAGGATCTTGTGCTGGAGCTTGCCGATCAACTCCTCGGAACTCCGGCCGAGCATCCGCGCACCCGCCGGATTGACGAAGCTGATCGACCCGTGCCGGTCCAATCCCAAAATCCCTTCGCCGACCGCGTCGAGAATCAAATCGTGCCGGCGCGAGACGGTCCAGTTGTTCCTGACTGCGGCGGCGCTGCCGATCGATCTGCTCTTTTTCCTCGTTGACGCGAATGTTCTCCAGCGTGGTTTCAGACGCCAATCTGGCGAGCTGTTCCGAGGCGCGAGCCATCAGGGTGGAGTAGTTTTGGGTGCCGCCTATATCCACGCGCAACAGAGCGGCGAATTCCTCGATCTTGAGGTGTAATGGTTCGAGATAATGTTCCAGTTGCGCGGCGTCGAGATGGAAGCGGTGCGCCGCTAGCCGCTGCAGTTCCGTCACCAATGTAGGATCGTCCGAAGCGAACTGGAGTTGGCCGATCAGAGCGGCGAAGTGCAGACGCGCGGATCGCTCGGCCGTCACCGGATCGGGGCAGGCGTCCGGTCGGTGATGATAACGAATAACCTCGGTGAGATCGTCCGGGAGACCCCAATGGTGCAGCACGTGCGCCACAGCTTCCGCATGGTTGACCCCCATCAACTGCTCTTCCATCTCACATTGATGGCGAACAAAACTGTCTGCCGGCAGCTTGAGCAAACGGCCGTACAGGTCGGGATAGACATCGCTGAGGATGTGGACCCCAAGGTCGCAGAGCAGGGCCGCGACCATCTCGTTGTTCGGATCCGGGTGCTTCACCGCGACGGCCCACTCGCGGGCGGCGATGGCCGCTGCCACCGACATCTTCCAGTGTTTCTGGATGTGGTCGTCATGAGTCGTGCGCCGCCGCATGTTGGGCAGCGACAGACTGAGGACCAGTGCGCGGACCCGGTTCAGCCCCAGCAAGGCCACGGCGCGATCGACACTCGTCACTTTGTACCGGAGTGTGTAGAACGCCGAGTTGACGATCTGAAGCAGACGGGCGCATAACCCCGCATCGAGACTGATGATCGCGCTGATTTCACGAACGTCGCAGTCCGTGCGGCTCGCCATTTCCAGCACCTTGAGAGCCACCGCGGGGGGAGTGGGCAGGTGCGGGTGGTTCACAATGCGGGCGAGCACCGACTGCATGGACATGGACGCCTCACGTGCGCGAATGGGGTCAGAAACGCAAGCCAAGCGGTTACCGACCCCGATCGTTAGGAAGGGGACGATAACTGTCACTCGTGCTTGGGGCTGGGATCTCCTGCCCCTCACCAAAAATCGGAGTCCATCGTGAGAGTATTACTCCTGATCGGCGGCGAGTCAAAAATGGGAAGTTAATCGGCCTCGGCAAGATGTGACAAAGCTCTGTCTTACATTTTGCATCTCACTTGTTGCAATTGCTCTTTGATTCTTAATCCGGGAAAGCACACAAAGCTTAATCGCAAATTGCAAACTGCAACCTGCAAATCAAGTTTGATACTGCCGGGCGTACCGATTATCGTGGTTGTATCGAGTTAATCAGATCGTTGGCCAAACGGCGCACGTCCGGATCGCCGTCTCTGGTCGCGTCCAGCACGGCGGGTAGAGCGGGCGCAAGGGCGGGTCCCATTCGGGCCAGAGATTTGATTGCTTGCAGTCGCACCGCCGGATCGGCGTCGCGCAGCTCCTGAACGTAAATGGCAACCTCCGCCTCGCTCGGTTTCATGTCCGGCTGGAGGCGGCGTAGAGACCGGAGCGCCTGGCGGCGTACATCGGGATCCAAATCGTGCAGCGCCTCGGTGAGCGCCGGCACCGCCGTCTTTCCCGCCGCTCCCAGGTTCCCCAGCGCCTTGGCCGCTCGCAGGCGCGTGCCATCGTCCCGGTCGTGCAAGCTTCTCATCAAGGCGATGACGTCTCCCCCGTCTCCGCCTACCAGAATGCTGTTGATCGACTCCTGGACCGTTCGCTCCAGGTCGAAATCTTTCCCACTGCTGCGAACCATCGCCGGGATGGCGGCGCGGGCCGGACGACCAATCCTGCCGAGTGTTCGCACTACCGCTTCGTCGATCATCAAAGGGTCTTTGCGTCTCGGGTCGTCCAGGAACTCGGCCAGGGCGGGCACGGCCGAGCGGGCCTCCGTCCCTAACTTGCCCAGCGTCTGAACCGCCTGCATCCGGGACCAGAGCAGTTGCGTTCCGGACCGATTGCGAAGCACCTCGACCAGGTCGTTCACCAGCTGCGCCTGCGGGTCTTCCTCCGCGGCGCCCACCTTCCCCAGCAACAGCAGGAGCGCTGCGAGAACCAGGTTTCGGCTCATGGTGATCCTTGCGCGTAGTGGTTCGATTCCTGAACGTCCGCTGCTTTTACCGCCGAATCGCAACTTTCTAACTATCGTAGTAATGCGGATTTGAAATCGACGCCTTCGTTTGACTCCGCCTGAATCATCTCCTAACCTTCGTGCGTGAACCGCCTGAAACGCAATACCATCATGCTCGGTGTGTTGCGCAGGAGCGGATCACCCGGTTTATCCAGCGCGACCGGCGGGATTATCAATGCCCAAGTTCCCTCCTTCCGAGCTTCGAGGTCCCTCATGGACATCGGATCGATCCTCGGCATGCTCTTCGGTTTTGCCTTCATCATCGGTGCGATCACGATGCACGGCAGCCTGACGGAGTTCGTCGATATACCCGGCGCGATGGTCGCGTTCGGCGGCTCGTTCTCGGCTATCATGATCGCCTTTCCGACCAAGAAGGTGCTTGGCGTTTTCGGCATCGTCAAGCAGGTATTCACAACCCGCGTCCCCGATCCTAAGGAAGAGATCAAACGCTTTGCGGAGATGGCTGGCGTAGTCCGCCGCGACGGTCAGCTCGCCCTCGAAAAATATGTTCGAGACATCAAAGATCCATTTCTTAAACGCGGCCTGGAAATGGTTATCGACAACGCTCCCAAGGAAAAGGTTGAAGAGGTGCTGCACATCGAGCTGCACGGCCTCGAAGAACGGCACGCAATGGGCAAGAAAATCTTCGACCAGCTCGGTGCGATGTTGCCGTCGTTCGGGATGGTCGGCACGCTGATCGGTCTGATCCAGATGCTCGGCCAACTCGACGACCCGAGCAAGATCGGCGCCGGTATGGCGGTGGCGATGGTAACGACCTTTTACGGTGCGTTCGTGGCCAACATGGTCTTCCTGCCTATGGGCACCAAGTTGGAAGCCCGCAGCAAGGAGGAAGTAAAGGTCCGCGAACTGATGATTCACGGCTTGGTCTGCCTGTTGGAGCAGGAGAGTCCACGGGAAGTCGAGTCCAAGCTCAAGGCTTTCCTGGCGCCGAAGGCACGGGAGACTGGGGGCTGGGGCGGCGGCGAGTTCAGCGGCGGCCTGATCCACGAAGTAAGGATTCGGGAGTCCAGGGGAAGGACTGGGTACTGAGTACTGAAAACTGAGTAGCGAGTACTGAGTACCGAGTACTGAGCAGGGAGACACGCATGTCGGCGGAAAGCGGCGGCGGGGGACATGGCGCGAGCTGGATCGTCACGTACAGCGACATGATCACGCTGCTCATGACGTTGTTCATCGTGATCGTGACGTTCGGTACCAAGCAACAGGACCGCTCCTCCAAGAAGACCAACTCCCTCGTCGGCGGCAAAGGAGGCACGGGCGCGGCAGGACATAATTCACAGGGGGCCGACCGGACGGCTGTCATGTTACGCGTCACGCCGTTAGGCCGGCCTGTCGTTCACGGTTCGGAAGCGCCGCCCATGTACTCGGATCTGCCCCTCGAGCCGGTCGAGTCGGTGGTCAACGCTCTTGATCAGACGCCGCCGGGACGGCTCTCCGACAACTATCGTCTCCGCGTCTCCGCCACCTTCTTGTTCGCCGGCGAAGAGCGACTGTCCGATTCCGGAACACATGCACTGGAAAGCTTCGCCGCGGCGGTGCGACAATTGCCGTACGACATTCAGATCCAGGTAAACACCGCGGGGCGACTGCCGCAAGCCGCACGGGTCATGCAATACCTGTTTCAGATTGCGGGCATCCATCCCGGCCGAATCGGCATCGCGGTCCGACCGGGCCGCGACGACGGCGATGAGGCGATCTGGATAGTTCTGGTGCGCAGTCAATGAGTAGGTAAGTCGTGAATAGCGCTATAGGGCGCATAGGACTCATGAGTCCTATGCGCCCTATTCACGAGGCATCTGAGGGGCCGATTGATGTTTCTCTTCCGTAAGAAAAAAGGCCACGGCTCAAGTCCCGATGCCAACGCGTGGATGATGTCCTACGCGGACATGGCCACGATTCTGCTCGCCATGTTCATCGTCCTCTCGACTTTCTCTCAAGATCAAACCGGCATCAGTCTGTATCACGGCACCGGTTCGTTCAAGAAGGCCATACATAACTTCGGCCTGCCGGGGTTGATGCCAAACACCTGGCAGACGGTTCCGCTCAATCACCCCGGCCCGCAACACGTCGTCGATTCTGCCGAGTGGAAGAAGAAGCATGGAGTCGATCCCGACGCGCCCGGTCGAATCATCGACGGCGAGGAGGAGAATTTTCAGCGTTTCCTCACGGAGATTGGCCGCGCCTTCCCGCTCACGAAACTCCCACGTAGCGCGGGTCAGGTTACGCTGGACATGCACGAGCCTCTGGATCGGGCCGCCCCCTATTTGACCGACAAGCATCGACCGAATGTCCTGCCGCTCCTGGCCCTGTTGCGCCGCGGCAACTACCAGATCCAGATCGTCGTCTGGGCCGGGATGCCTGCCGAATCGGCCTTGATCCGCTCCTCTACCCACGCGAACGCCATCGTGGCCAATCTCGCCGCCGCTGCCGCGTTAAGCCCCGCGGAACGTTCCCATCTGCTCGGCGTCGGCCAGTCCTGGCGCTATCGCGACGTGCGCCGCCCCGTCCTGTCCGTGGTGGTGACCAAGACGGAGTAAGAGCCTGCGTAAGAAGGAGCAGTGCAATTTCTGTAGGACGGATTTGCAATCCGTCCACGCGGTCCGGACGGATTGCAAATCCGTTCTACAGAAATTGACCGGATTGCTGTTGCGCGTCTCCGAAAACAATTCTCTCGATGCCATCTTTAACTTTTTTGGCGATTATCCCACCGATAGTATATTTTCTCGTCGTTACAACCGATACATGAGGTATGGACGCTCTACCCGCTCGAACCGAACTTCTCGGCAGACTCCTCGACGCCGCGGTCCTGCGGCATCAGGTCATCGCCCAAAACGTGGCGAACGTAAATACCCCGGGGTACCACCGTCTCCAGGTGGCGTTCGAGGATGAACTGAGCCGGGAGCTGCAATCCGGTGCCCAACCAGGGCGCGTGCAGCCTCGGGTAGTGGAAGCGCCCAGTGGGGTGATGCGGGCCGACGGCAATAACGTGGACATCGATAACGAAATGGGCGATTTGGACAAGAATTTCATGCTGTTCAATGTCTTCGCCCAGATTCTCAGTACCAAGATCGCCCAGCATCGAAGTGCCATTGCTGGAAAGTAAGGTCTCGGTGAAGCGAGGACGCTATGGCCTTTAACGATGCCCTGTCGCCTCTGAATATCAGCTCGTCCGGCATGTCGGCCGAACGGCTGCGCATCGAAATCGTTGCAAACAACATCGCCAACGCGATGTCCACGCGCACCGCCAAAGGCGGTCCGTTTCGCCGTCAAGACGTTGTCTTCGCCTCCGTGCTGAATGACCGCGTTCACCGGGGAACGGGCGTTCCCAGTTCGGCGGCGTCGAGGCGGCGGAGATCGTGGACGATCCGTCCGAGTTCATCAAGGTCTATCAACCGGGCCACCCGGATGCGGATCGCGACGGCATCGTCAGTTACCCCAACGTGCAGTTACCGATCGAGATGACCAATCTTATCACCGCTAGCCGTGCCTACGAGGCCAACGCCAAAGTCGCCAAGTCCTATCAGCAAATGTTGCAACAATCACTGGCTCTGCTTAGGGGGTAATCATGTCCATCGGAGCTGTCTCTTCTCTGCCAACTGCGGTGTCCCACGCGGCTACCGAGTCGGAGAAAACGCCATCGGTGTTGGACACGTTCGAGCGGATGATTTCGGATTTCAAGACTTCAACCGCCCATGACGAGGGCCTCGTCGATGAGGCGATCAAGGACCTCGCCCTGGGAAAGAGTACCGATTTCCACACCGTCGCTCTAACGATCGCGAAGTCGGACCTACACTTCCGCTTCGGCCTGGAACTCCGCAATCGATTGACCGACGCCTATCAGGAAGTGATGCGGATGCAAGTGTGATTGAGGTGAGTGGTGAGTGGTGAGTGGTGGGTGGTCTTTACTCACCACTCACCATCTCAGGGGGAAAGCATGAACGGACTGCAACGACTCCGGCAGCAGATGGCCGCGATTTGGCGGGGTATGAGCACCTCGCGCCGCATCACGCTGTCGATCGTCGCCGTCCTCGTGCTAGCCGGTGTCGTCGGCGTCGTCGTTTATGCGATGCAGGTCGAGTACCGCCTCCTGATCTCCGGCCTTTCCGCGGAAGACGCGGGGGCGGTGACGGCCAAGTTGCAGACCCAAAACGTGCCCTTCAAGTTGGCGGCCGGCGGGACGGCGATCCTGGTGCCCGCCGATCAGGTGGCGCAGGTCCGTGTCAGCCTAGCCAACGACGGGGTGTCCACCCGAGGGGGTAAAGGCTTCGAGATCTTCGACGAGTCGTCGCTGGGTATGACGCCTTTCGTGCAGGGCGTGAATTACAACCGGGCACTGCAATCTGAGTTGGCCCGTTCGATCATGCAGATGGATTCCATCGCATCGGCACGCGTCCACATCGTCCGGCCGGAACAGTCGCCGTTCGTCCGCGATCAGAAGCTGACCACCGCCGGCGTCGTCCTGAAAATGAAGTTAGGCTCGACCCTGAACCGCAGCACGGCCCAGGCCATCGCGGCCCTCGTGTCCCATTCCGTCGAGGGACTCGCCGTCGAGAATGTGACCCTGATGGACACCGCCGGCCGACTCCTCTCCGACCAGCGCTCGGCGGAGGCCGACGGTGTGCCGAGTTCGCAGCTGGACTACCGCCGTGAGTTGGAACAGTACCTCGCCACCAAGGCCGAGGAGTTGCTCGGCAAGAGTCTCGGCTATGGGCGCGTCATCGTCAAGGTGGCGGCCGACGTGAACTTCAAACGGATGAAGGAGAAAAGGGAGACGTACAGTCCGGAGGAACGCGTCGTCGTTTCCGAGCGCTCGACGAACTCGAATTCCAGTGCCGCGAGCGGTGCCCGAGGCGCGGCCGGAGCCGCCAGCAATACCGGACGACCTGGAGCGACATCCGGGGCCGGCGGCCCTTCCTCGAAGGAAGAAACCACCCAGACGGACTACCTCGTTTCCAAGACGGTGCAGGAATACGAGGACAAGCTGGGCCACATCGAACGCCTGACCGTGGCCGCGATGGTCGATCTATCGGGTACGGGAACCTCGGTGCCGGACATCTCGGTCAAAGAAGTGGAACAGATCATCAAGCAGGCAGTCGGATTCAAGGAGACGCGCGACGCCATCCAGGTCAGTAACGTCAAGTTGCCCAGCCTGTTGCCGCCCGAGGAGCCGGACGAGGACGCACTGCGCATTCAGCGCTGGCAGGCATACTTCCTCATGGCCCGAAATGTCTCCGTGGGCCTGTCGGCGGTTCTGGCCCTGGTCCTCGGTTTCCTGTTCCTGCGCCGCCTGCGCCCGGCTCGATCCGCTCCCGTGTCGCCGGCCCCAACCGACCCTGCGGCTCCTTCCAGTCGTGCGGGAGAGTCGGTCAATGCGGCCCTCGACGAACTGATGACCGCGGCTCGGCAAGATCCGGCGATGATCGCTCGTCTGTTGACTGGTATGATAGGTTGATGATAGGAGGTCTCCCGACGCTCGGCCGTGCGGCCTGGCTGCGGCATGCCAGAGTTCAGATTTGTGGTGTATATGCCGATGGGCGCGAATAAGGCGGCCATCCTTCTCAGCCAGATGCCAGCCGAGGTCGTCGAGGCCGTTTTGGCCAAACTCGACCCAAGTTTGGCTGTTCGTTTGCGCGCGCAAATCCAGGAGATCCGGAAAACCCCCCAACCACCCCAGGTTTTGGAACAAACACTCTTCGAACTTCGCGACCTGTTCCGGTCGGCGCGTCGAGAGGCGACGCATGCGAAGAAACAGGAGCCGCTCGCCGACGAGTTCATCCCGTCCTCGACCGCCGGCCAGGGTGTGCAGCCACGAAATGCGTCCCTTCCGGAATCCTCCGCAGCGCCGGAATCACCTGCGAAATTGCCTGTCTCGGATCCCGTCGCCGAGCTCTCGCAAATGGCCCCGGCCGTTCTGGCAGCCGCTCTGCGCGATGAGCGAGTGCCGACGGCGGCGCTGGTTCTGAGTTGCGTCCCCATCGCACGGGCCGGGGAAGTGCTCAAACTGATGCCCAAGGAAGTCCGTCGTGAGCTAGCGCTGAGCCTGGGACAGGCCGCGAATCGCCCTCTCGAGTTGTTGCGCACGGTAGCCCAGGCCGTCGTCATCAAGGGGCGCGGTCTGGCCAACCGAGCCGAGGAGATGGACGAGGACGCGCAGGTCAAGAAACTGGCCGAGCTGCTGCGCAACCTGGAACGAGACGATCGTAAAGAGATTCTCGACTCGCTTGTGGCGAAGGACCCCGAAGCGGCAGAGAAGGTCAAGAAATTGATTTATCTCTTCGAGGATCTGCTCCGCGTCGAGAATCGGTCCCTGCAAAGCTTGCTGTCCGAGGTGGACATGAAGACATTGGCCCTGGCGCTGGCGGGGCTACCGAAGAACTCAAGCAGAAGGTGCTGGCCAACCTGTCCGCACGGGCCGGCGAGACACTGACCGAAGAATCGGGGTTGCTCACCACGGTGCCGCAGTCTACAGTCCGCGAAGCTCAGGCCGCCATCGTCGTCATCATGCAGCAGTTGGATAAGGACGGCAAACTGGTGATGCTGGAGTGACAGTCAGTTCTGCAAATAGGCCGCGAGCCCGCAGCGCCAAGCAAGGGTGAGCGGCCCGCCCTTGCTTGGCGCTGCGGGCTCGGCGGCCGGCGTTCGAGTCGCCTATTCTCGTGGGGACGGCACAGGTGATCCATCAGATTGAAGTGCGGTTCCGCGCCCCACTGCGCGGGGCTTCTCGGATCGATGCCGACGCGGCCCCCCCGGTCGTGCCGCTTGTCGCCGTTCCGACAGCGGCAGTCGAGGTCAGGCCGGAACCTCCCCCGCCCCCCGTAACGCTGTGGGAAACAGAGATCGGCCAAGAACTTGCCAGGGACCGAGAACTGATCGGCGCGACGTTGAGCCGTTTGACCGACACGCTGCGCGCCCTGGACGAACGGCAGCGGCAGCGCCTGGCCGAGTGGCAGCGAGCCGCCATCGAGTTGGGCGTCACCATCGCCGCGCGCCTGTTGCACGACAACATCCGCGCCGGCGAAATGGCGATCGATACCGTCGTCCGCGAAGCCGTGGCCCTACTGAAACCGGACGAAGCGGCGACCGTGCGTCTGCATCCCCTGGACTTGGCGCTGCTCCAAAATCGTCTCGGCGATGAGCCGCTGTTCCCGAACCGCGCAAATGTCCAGGTGATCGCGGAAGCGTCGTTGAGTCGCGGCGATTGCCGGGTCGAGGGTAAGGACACGAGCATCCTATCGGAAGTCGGGGTGCAACTCGTTGCAATGAGGCAGCGCTTGCTGGAGAGCCTGGAGCATGCTCAGCCTGGATCATGAGTGCCTGAACCGCGCGATCGAAGACTGCGACCTGTATCGCAGAGCCGGCAAGTTGCGCAGCGCCACCGGCCTGCTCACTTGCTCGTTGTGCGCCGCGGTTGGCGAACTGTGTGAAATCCTGCCCCTGCACGGTCCTCCGATCCTGGCGGAAGCGATCGGCTTTCAGGACAACCTGACTTATCTCGCGCCCTTCGATTCACCGGAGAAGCTCCAGCCGGGCTTGACCGTGGTGCGCGCGGGACGAGGCGTCACCGTGTCCGCGGGTCGCGGCTTGCTCGGCGCGTGATCGACGGTCTCGGTCGGCCGCTCGACGAGGGAGGTCCGTTGATCGGCTGCACTCCCATCCCGGTTCACCATTCCGCCCCCCCGGCGATGCGGCGTGCGCGTATCCGCCGGCCGTTTACCACCGGTCAACGGGCGATCGACGGCTTGCTGACCTGCGGACTCGGCCAGCGCGTCGGCATCTTCTCGGGCAGCGGGGTTGGCAAGAGCACGTTGCTGGGCGAGATCGCTCGGGGATCGGACGCCGACGTCAACGTCATCGCGCTGGTCGGCGAACGCGGCCGGGAGGTCAAGCCGTTCCTGGAGGACTGCGTCGGTACCGAGGGGATGCGGCGCTCCGTCGTGGTGGTGGCGACGTCCGAACAGTCGCCGTTGCTGCGCGTCCGAGCCTCGCAGACCGCGATCGCGATCGCCGACCATTTTCGCAACGGCGGAGCCAACGTGCTGCTGATGCTCGACAGTCTGACGCGCCTGGCGATGGCCCAGCGCGAGATGGGTCTGGCGCTGGGCGAGCCGCCAACCGCCCGCGGCTACACGCCTTCTGTATTTCAGTTGCTGGCGACGACGCTGGAGCGCCTCGGCAATGCCGCCGTCGGAGGCATCACCGCCGTACTGACGGTGCTGGTGGACGGCGACGATCTCGACGAGCCAATCGCCGACGCCGTCCGCTCGCTGGTCGATGGCCACATCTGTTTGGACCGCAAATTGGCGGAGCGCGGGCACTATCCGGCCATCAACATTAGCCGGAGCATCAGCCGCATCGCCCACGAGGTCACCGACAAGGCGCACCAGACGGCCGCGCGGAAGTTGCGGTCCATCCTGGCGACCTACGCCGAAGTCGAGGACTTGATCCGCATCGGAGCGTACACGCGCGGCAGCAGTCCGCAAGTGGACAAGGCGATCGAATTGATGCCTGCCGTGGAGGCGTTCCTGTGCCAGGGGATGGGCGAACGCTTCACGCTCGCGCAGACAGTCGAGGCCATGCAACGCATCACCGCAGGCTGGGGATTCTGACGGTCAGGAAAAGGCTTGTGCGGGCGGATCTGAATAATACCTCGCCTCAATTCCTCCACACCGATTGAGAAGAAGTTGCTCGGCGCGGGCCGCGGGATAAACCTGGTCTACACTTGGAACAGACTCGTCCGCTCTCCAATTTCGACTTGACCTGGCGACTCGGTTACGGCACAAGGCGGCCGATCTCCAGGAATCGCGGCCGTGCCAGGCACACACAGAGACGTGCCATGCAACGCTTTCAGTTTCGCCTCGAGCGCGTGTTGAAACTGAAGCAGCAGCGCGAATGGCTGGGCGAGCTGCGTCGGCAGAAGGCCCGTCTTGAGCTGGAAGCGATTCGCGCTCGGGTCCGCGCCCTGAACGAGGAATTGGCCGCGATTGCTCGAGATCTTCAGAGTGGGAAGGTGCCGGCCGAACGATGGCTGGCGGCCTACGCGCACTCGGGCCGGCTGGGCCGAACCCTGTTGGTTGCTGAGGCCGCGGCCGCACAGGCCGAGCGCCGCTTGCGCGAGGCGACGGCCGAACTGATCCGCCTGACCCAGGAGGTGGAGACGTTGAAGCACCTGCGCGAGCGCGCCTTGCAGACGCACAAGGAAGAAGCCGCCGCCGGCGAGCAGCGGCGCTTGGACGAACTGGGTATGCGCACCTGGAAAGCTCGGCGGTTCGGCAGTTCTCTGGAGATCCCGGCAGCGGAAGGAGAAGGTCCGTGAAAAAATTGCTCTTGTATGGACTGGCAGCGACCGCGCTGTTCGCCCTCTCTGCCACGGTTTCGCTTTATTTGTTGCCGGGCAAACCCGTGGCCGCGGACTCGAGCAAGGCCGGCGCCGCGAAGACGAGTGAGTCTCCCGGCAAATCGGGCGAAACCGAGCCGGCGGAGAAGCTTCGGCCACTGGTCAAGTCCGCGACGCCGGACACCGAGCAAACCGCGCAGTTGCTGCAAGCGCTCCGTGACCGGGAAAAGGCCGTGAAGGAAAAGGAAGATCAGACGAGCCAACGGCGGAAGCAGATGGAGCTGGTCTACCAGGACATCCGCGGTGAGAGGGCCGTGCTCGACGACCTGCGCAAACAGATTTCCGAGGAACTGCACGAGGTCGGCAAGAAGCTCGTCGAGGTGGATAAGAAGTCCGGCGACCTTGATAAACAGAAGCAGACGGTCGGCAAAGACATCGCCGATCTGCAAAAGCGTCAGCTCGATCTGGTCGCAACAGAGCAAAAGAACATCGACAAACTGGCGAAGGTATACGAAAGCATGGCGCCGGAGAGCGCCGCCCGGATCATTCAGCAAATGTCGGACACCGGTCGGTTGGACACGGCCGTGAAGGTGTTGTCCCTGATGAAAGAGCGGCAAGCGGCCGGCATTCTCGATCAGTTGACCGACCCGGGGCTAGCCGGGCAGATCACCGAGAAGATACGCCTCATTAAACGAAACCCGGCCGCATCGAACATCAGCTCGACGGTTGCGCCGCCTGGACCGTGAGATTGGGGTAGAGTTGGCTCGGTTCGTGGGGACCGAGGCTTGGTGGTTCAGTTCCGTGATTTTGAGGGTAGTACGTAGCAGGAATAGACTGACGGTGTAGAATGGAGAGAGAAACGTCGATCTCACGAGGGGGAACATCTATGTTGGCAGAAGTGCTTCCCGAGTGGATGAAAGACACAGCAGACACTTTCGATCGCGCGTTCGACAGTACGAACTCTGAACCCACATCAATCCGGCAGGCAAAGGTGCTCGTTTTCCTGACTAAAGAGCTGCACAGAGCCATTCGCATACTTCGGGTTGTGGTCAGAAGCGAGATCGCCAACGGAGTCGAGGCCAAATCGTTCGTAGCCGAATATGATCCCGTCGCCAACTCACTGAACCTGTTGCTCGGGAAACTCCGCTTGCTCGCTCAGAAGATTCCCGCAAAGGCTTCGGGACCACTGGCCCGGAGGCTTCTCACAAGGTTGGGTAAGATCGAAGATGATGTGGCTGAGACCCAGGATTACCTCGCCAAGTTCCTGAAGCAAGCCGTGAACCCCCTTCCTCCCCTCGATCGGGAGAGTATTGGCCGCGGTCGTGAAGACGTCGCCGCGGGTCGGGTTGAAGACCTCCAGATTATCATTGAACGCCTGCAAGCTGGTGGAGAACTCTGAGCGTGGCTTCCGAGGATGGGTACGCCCTGAAATTCTCCGACGAAGCGAAGTCACAACTACGACTCCGCTCCAGCCTTTCTCGCAGGGAAAGGATTCGTCTATTTCTCAGTCTACACCGACGGCTCAGCCGGCTCTCGGATGCCTTCCGAGACGATCCGACCAATCGCATCGCCCCCGGATCCACAGAGCTTATTTGGCCGCTTGTTTTCCCCAGTGATAACGGTGATCCCCTGTCGTTCTTTTTTATTTTGGATGTTCGTTCGGCCGCGTATGGAGTGCTGGAAATCCTCTCAGTTCAGTTCGGCAATCCTTAACTTCATCTCGCCCGTTCTACTCGAATTCTTCCCCCATCATATCCGCCTCTATTCCTCCACAAACTCCTCTCGACACTTCCTGCACCGCACGCTATGAGCGCCTGCTGTCTCGTTGACACCACTACCAGGGCCTCGTGCCCCTGAAAGCCGGGCCGTCATGAATCCGGAAATGGCGAATCCGCCGACGCCGTCCGTCGTTCGGACTCGGTGGCTGCTCATCGGCCTGGGCGCGGTCGTGATCGTGGTCGGTCTGCTCGTACCGAACCTGGCCGAGAAGGCATCGGCACCGCAGCCGATCCCCGATCGCCCCGCGGAACTGCGCTCCGAAGGGCCGGACATGGGTGCCATGCTGCTGCGCCTGGTCGGGGGTACGGTGTTCGTCCTGGCCTTGTGCGTGCTGACGCTGTGGTTGTGCCGTCGCTGGCTCGGCGCCACGGAGCTCGGGGCCAAAAGGAGTGGGCGGTTCGAGGTGCTCGAATCCCTCCCGCTCGGTCCTCGGTGCCGCATTCACCTGGTCCGGGCGGGCGACCGCCACCTGCTTGCCGGGATGGATGCCGCCGGACTGAAGGTCTTGTTGCCGGTCGAAGATCAGGAGCCAGGAGTCAGGGATCAGGAGTCAGGGGTCAGGGATCAGGAGTCAGGGGTCAATATCTGACTACTGACCCCTGACTCCTGACTCCTGACTCCTGACCCCTGGCTGGAGGAGCATCATGGACCTGAGCGACCTCGCCGGCCGATTGCAGGAAGGAAATACCTTCCAGGGCCTGCCGGCGCCGCTACAGACCGCGCTGTTCCTGGGTGCCCTGACGCTGTTGCCCGCGGCTCTGATGACGCTGACCTCCTTCACGCGCATCATCATCGTGCTGTCGTTCGTCCGTCGAGCCGTCACGAGCCAGGACATTCCGCCGAACATGGTGCTGACCGGGCTGGCCCTGTTCTTGACGCTGTTCACGATGGGACCGACGCTCGAAGACATCAACACGACGGCACTGACGCCCTACCTCGACAAGAAACTCGAAGGTCCGGAGGCGGTGAGCAAGGGCGGCGCTTGCCTCCATAAGTTCATGCTGCGCCAGACGCGCAAGCAGGATCTCGCCCTGTTCCTTCAGATGGCCGGTATCACTTCGGTGCAGGAACCGGCCGATGCGCCGTTCCGGGCCTTGGTGCCGGCCTTCGTCATCAGCGAATTGAAGACGGCGTTCATCATGGGTTTCTGCATTTATCTGCCGTTTCTGTTGGTGGACCTGGTTGTCTCCAGCGTGCTGACGTCGATGGGCATGATCATGATGCCGCCGGTGTTAGTCTCGGCACCGTTCAAGATCCTGCTGTTCATCCTGGCGGATGGCTGGCACCTGATCGCCCGGGCCATCAGCGTAAGTTTTGCGTGACCGCCGGACGCGCGCCGGCAGAGAGAGGTGGGTCGTGTCCTACGATCAGATCCTCGAGATCAGCCGCGAACTGTTCTACACGGCCCTCATGGTGGCGCTGCCGGCGCTCGTCGTCAGCCTGGTCGTCGGCATCGTCGTCAGCATCATTCAGACGGTTACGAGCATTCAGGATCAGACGCTGGCCTACGTGCCGCGTCTGATCGTCGTCGGCCTGGTCATCGTGCTGACGCTGTCGTTCTCCTTGCAATTGGCGACGCACTTCACGGTGCGAATGATCGAGTACGCGGCGGGAGTGGTGCGCTGATGACGGGACTCGCGGTTTATTTTGTGTTGGTGCTGAGTCGTGTCGGCACGGGTGTCTGGGTGCTGCCGTTGTTCGGCGGCACGAACATGCCGCGCCTGGTGAAAATGGGCTTCGCGCTGGCGCTGGCGGTCTTCTGGATCGGAGCGGTCGGCGTGCCGTCGGACACGGCGCTGCTGCATCGAATTGAGGCCGGCGCCTGGCCGTTGCTAGCGCTGGCACTGGCCCGTGAAGCCATGCTGGGCGCCCTGCTTGGGCTGGCGTTCGGCCTGTTCCTGTTGCCGGCGCGGGTGGCCGGCGAGTTCATCCAGCAGCAGATGGGGTTGTCGTTGGGGGCCACCCTCGGGCCGACTGGAGACCCTCCGGCGGGTTCGCTCACGCTGATTCTGGAGACGCTTAGCGGCCTGCTCTTCCTGGGTCTCGACCTACATCATGTGTTCTTGTCGGCCCTGCACGCAACCTTTTACCGGTATCCGGTGGGCGGTTCGTTCGGAGTGGTGCCGGTGGCGCAACTGGTCAACGGCGTGGCGTCGGCCCACGAGATGGGCATGATGCTGGCGGCGCCGCTGGCCCTGACGCTGTTCCTGCTGACCGTGGCCCTGGCGCTGCTGACACGGGCGGCACCGCAACTGAATCTCTACTCGGTCGGTCTGCCGGTGCAGGTGATCGCCGGCCTCGGCGGCCTGCTGCTGTTGGCGCCGGAGGCCCTGGCTTACCTCGCCGCAGCGTCCAGCCGGCTGACTGAGTATCTGGCGAAGATCTTGTAACGAGTCGACGATTCACTCTCCCCTCTCCCCTGTACTCAGGGGAGAGGGGTCGGGGGTGAGGGGAGAGTGACAGAACACAGTCAAGTCGCTCACCCCTCACCCCCGACCCCTCTCCCCTGAGTACAGGGGAGAGGGGAGAAAGAAGTGACCCCTCTCTCCTGAGTACAGGGGAAAGGGGGAGGAGCGAGAGGCCGGCGTCATGGCCGAGGATCTGGAATCGAGGACAGAACCGGCCACCCCGCGGCGACGTGAGGAGGCGCGTCAGCAGGGCCAGGTCGCGTTCAGCGCTGAACTGGCGGCGGCACTGGTGCTGGTTGCTGGCGTCGCCTTGTTGGCCCTGCTCGGTCCGCGTGTCGGCCGCGAACTGCTCGACACGATCCGCACCGATTTACCGGCGCCCTGTCCGCGCGAAATGGGGACAGAAGAGGCTCGGGAGCTGATGTCGCGGCAATTCAGCCGCGGTCTGAGTTTTCTCGGCGTCTTCCTGGGATTGCTGGTTGCCGCCGCGATTGCCTCGACCGCGATGCAGGTGGGCTTCCGTCTCGCGCCGGAGAAACTGACCGTCAACACGGAGCGTCTGTCGCCGGCGGCGGGACTGCAAAAACTGTTCTCGATGGGCGCCGCGATCCGCGGCGGGCTGGCCCTGTTGAAGGTGGCAGCCCTGGCGTTGCTGGCGTGGGTGTTGCTGCGCGGGCGAAGTGGGATGATTGTCGGGCTATCTCATGGGAATGCATCCTACGCCGCCGCCCAGGGCTGGTCCCTGACGATGCGGCTGGCGCTCGGTATCACCGCGGCGTTGGCGTTACTGGGTGCGCTGGACTACGCCTACCAGCGTTACAACTTCGAACGATCGCTGCGCATGACGAAGCAAGAGGTGAAGGAGGAGGTAAAGCGCGAGGAAGGCGATCCGCTCATCAAGGCGCGGGTCCGCAAGATCCAGCGCGAGATGGCCCGGCGGCGCATGTTCAAGGCGGTGTCGAAGGCATCGGTCGTCTTGACCAACCCGACTCACGTCGCCGTCGCCCTGCGCTACGAGCGCGGCGTCATGGGGGCGCCGCGGATGCTGGCCAAAGGTGCCGGTTTCATCGCCGAGCGGATCAAGGCCGAGGCTCGCCGCTACGGGATCCCGGTCGTCGAGCGTCCGTCGTTGGCACGAGCGCTCTTCAAGGGGGTGAAGATCGACCAGGAGATCCCGACCTGGCTGTTCCAGGCCGTCGCGGAAGTGCTGGCGTACCTGTATCGACTGCGCAATGCCGGTTAGTTCACAGCGCTACGCTTCGTGAGAGCGGCAGTATTCCCCCCTCTCCCCGGTACTCCGGGGAGAGGGGTCGGGGGTGAGGGGAAGAGGAGCCAGACGCTGTTCTGCCGCTCCTCCCCTCACCCCCGACCCCTCTCCCCGGAGTACCGGGGAGAGGGGAGTAGCGCTGGAGTATTAACCGCGAGCGCTGGGCAATACCGCGCTCGCGGCTAAACGGACGGTCGTTCGCTCCGGTTGTGCGGGATGTTCCGGAGGCGCAAGTCACGAAAGAGCCATAAGCTGTTCCGATTGATTTCAATCGGTAGCGGGCGCGCGACCGGGAATGTTAGATTGGAACTGTTGGGCTGCCCATGCGGTCCGCGAAAGGTGCTTGTCCTCATGGCCGATTCGCTTCAAGTCGCTCCGGGAATCCTACCTGCGCGGCAGCAGAGCGAAGTCGTGCTCGCCGTCGGACTGCTTGGTCTGCTGGTCATTCTCCTGGTGCCGTTGCCCACGCCCTTGTTGGACTTGCTGCTCTCCCTGAACCTGGGGCTGACCCTGCTGCTGCTGCTGGTGACGCTCGGCGTCAAGCAAGCACTGGATTTTTCGGTCTTCCCGTCGGTCCTGTTGCTGATGACGCTGTTGCGGCTGGCCTTGAACGTGGCGACCACCCGTCTGATCCTGCTTCACGGCAAGGCCGGCGTGATTGTGGCCACGTTCGGCGATTTCGTGGTCGGCGGCAACCTGGTCGTGGGATTGGTGGTCTTCCTCATCCTCATCATCATCCAGTTCGTGGTCATCACGAAAGGTGCCGGCCGCGTGTCCGAAGTGGCGGCGCGCTTCACCCTCGATGCCATGCCGGGCAAGCAGATGGCCATCGACGCGGAGCTGAACGCCGGCTCCATCGACGAAGGCGAGGCCCGGCGGCGCAGACAGACGCTGGTCCGTGAAGCCGAGTTCTACGGCACAATGGACGGTGCCAGCAAGTTCGTCCGCGGCGACGCCATCGCGGCTGTCATCATCACGGTCATCAACCTGATCGGCGGCGTCGTCATCGGTCTGACGCGCGGGATGCCGATCGCCGACGCGATGAAAACGTACTCGGTCCTCACCGTAGGTGACGGCCTGATTTCGCAGATCCCCGCGTTGATCGTGGCCACGGCATCGGGCATGCTCGTGACCAAGGCAACGTCGCAAGTCGCGCTCGGCCAGGAAATCTCCGGGCAGTTCCTGGGCAATCCTCGGCCGCTGCTCATCGGGGCGGTCATCATGGTGGGCCTGGCCGCGACGCCCGGATTGCCGAAGCTGCCGTTCCTGGTGCTCGCGGGCGGCTTGTGGTATGCCGCACGCCGTCTGACGGTGCTGCCGCCGCCAGCTTCTCCTTCGGCAGCAGGGGCCGCAGCCGTCCCGACTCGGCCCCAGGCTGAAACGTATCTCGAGGAGTTCCTCCAGGGAGACCGGGCCGGAGTCGAGATCGGCGCCCGCCTGATCCCGCTCGTGGAATCGCGGCACGGTCCCGGCCTGCTCGACCGCATCGGCGGCTTGCGCAAGGACCTGGCCCGCAAGAGCGGCCTGTGGGTGCCGCCCGTTCGGGTGCGCGACAACATCCAGCTTCAACCGGACGGCTATCGCATCTTGATCGGTGGCCGCGAGGTAGCCCGCGGCCGTATTCGGATCGGCAGCCACCTGGCCATCGACCCCGGCAACGTCCGCGCCCCAATTCCGGGAGAAGAGACACGCGACCCAGCCTTCGGCCTGCCGGCCCGCTGGATCAGTGAAAACGACCGCCAGCGAGCGGAGCTGGCCGGTTACACCGTCGTCGATGCCCCCAGCGTACTTATCACTCACCTGGGCGAAATCGTTCGGCGCCACGCTCACGAGCTGCTCAGCCGCGAAGACCTCAAGGCGATGATCGACAAGGTGCGCGAAACGTCGCCGGCCGTCGTGGATGATCTGATCCCGGCGGTGTTGACGATGGCGACGTTGCATCGGGTCCTGAGCCTGCTGCTGGAGGAGCGTGTGCCGATTTCCAATCTGACGCGCATCCTCGAAAGCCTGGCAACGTCCGCGGCCACGGTCAAGGATGCGGTCGAGCTGGCCGAGCGCGTGCGCACCGACATCGGTCGGATTATCTGCGACCGTTTCCGCGACGAGCAGAGTCGTTTGCACGCCCTGGTGTTCGATCCGCGACTGGAGATGGAGTTGCGGCGCGCGGTGCAGCCGGATAAGAGCCTGGCAATGGATTCAGGTCGGTTGGAGCAGTTGATTCAGCGGCTGGGCGAGGAGAGCCGAAAAGCCGGCACGCGCGGTCAGGATGTGGCGCTGCTGACAGACGGCAGTTTACGGCGACAGTTGCGACACGTGCTGGCGCGGTCGCTGCCCGACCTCGCGGTGATCGCTTACCAGGAGATTCCGAGCGATCTGCTGCTCCAGCCCGCGGCCATGATTCGACCGGAAGATCTGGTGCCGGGAGCTTCAGCGGCCGCGCAGACTCGGCGACCTGCTGCGTAGTTCTGTGTTTGGGAAGGGTACATTGTTGTGACAGCTACTGCGTTTGCCTATCGCCAGGTTGCCGCCCGGAACCATTGGCACCATCTGGTCGTCGGGCACTTGCCGCTGGTGCGGCACATCCTCGGCAAGATGGCGGCCCAATTCCCGCCTGGCGTGGACCTGGAGAACCTGGAGTCCGCGGGCGTCTTCGGCCTAGTCGAGGCTGCGTCCAACTTCGATGCGGAGCGGAAGGTCCCGTTCAAGACTTACGCCTATCTCCGCATTCGAGGCGCTGATTCTCGACGAGCTGCGGCGCAACTGTCCGCTGCCGCAACAGATGCTCGAAATGGTGGCGAAGGTGCGGCGGGCCTATGGCGAGCTGCCGGCGCCGGTGAGCGTCGAGTCGCTGGCGGAGGCGACGGGCCTGTCGACGGACGCGGTCGCCGACTGTCTCGCGGCGGTACGGCTGACGAGGATGACGTCCTGGGGACCGGAGGCGGAACCGCTGGCCACGCGCCTCGACGATGGCGCTCGGCCCGAGGACGCCCTGGAGTTTGAGGAGACGAAGGAACTACTAGCGCAGGCGATCGACGCCCTGCCGGAGCGCGACCGGACGGTGGTCACGCTCTACTTCCGCGAGGACCTACGGCTGCGGGAGATCAGCACGGTGCTGGGGCTTTCGGAATCGCGGGTGTCGCGCATCCTCAATGGTGCCCTATTTCGCCTGGGGGAATACTTGCGAGCGCGCGGTGGGGCGGAGGTCTGAGAGCAAGTGCGCGGTGAGCCCGCAGCGCCAAGCAAGGACGAGCGGTATTGCCGGAAACGCTGCTGCTCGTCCTTGCTTGGCGCTGCGGACTCGCAGCAAAGGAGGCAAGTCGTGAAACAGGGGGAAGAGGTCAGACCGAGCGGTGCGCATCGGGGAGTCATTCCCGCGAGCCGTGTTACCCGCGCCGGTCAGCCGTTGTGTATCGGGGCAGCCGAAACCGGTGACAAACCGGAAGCGGGTCCGCTCGTCGAGTTGGTGCGCGCGAACGGGGTGATCCAGGCTATCGACATCACCTGTTGCTGCGGGGAGCGTATCCGGCTGCGCTGCACCTACGACTGATCGTTATTACCTCGGCACGAACGAAGCTTCCGTAGGACGGATTTGCAATCCGTCCGAGCGGCGGACGGATTGCAAATCCGTCCTACAACCGTTGAGGAATTCTCGTGCGGGGTGAGATTGCCCGCGAGGGGATGGGGGAAGAACACGGGGGGTGGGGCATGGCCGGATGGAATCGCTGGCGGGTGTGGATCGCGCCTGCCTGGATAGGGGCTTGTCTACAAGGCGGGTGCCAGCAGCTCGGCCACAGCGGCGCGACGGGTTCAACCCCGAGTGCCACTCCGGTCGCCAAGATCGCCGCTCCGACTGCGCCAGTCGGATTGGAAAAACCAGCGACACCCTCATCGCCGGAGGACGCGAGCCAGACGTGGGTGAAGGAGAGCGACGGAAGTTTGGTTCAGGTTAGCCTTCCCCCGACGAGCGAACCGGGGTTGTCGCCGCGAACCGACGATGGTTTACAGACCGGTCCGGGACCCGGTAGACCCGGCGACGCGAGCCGAACCGTCGAAATGACGGCAACGGTCGGCACAGGCAACCCGCACCAGCGCTTGTTCCCAACGGCCAACGGTGCCCTGTTGAACATGGCTCCCGGCGAAAGCCCCGTCGAGCGGCTCACCAAGATGACGGAGAAGCTCGAGTCCGCCGAAGCCCTGCGCAAGACTCTGGAGACGCGGGTGCAGCAGCTAACGGCCGACGCGGAGCAGCGCGAGAAGGTGCTCCAGCGCGTAACTCGAGAGATCCAGGAAGCGTCGGAGGAAGTGCAGAGCATGTTCCTCGTGGCGCAGTCGCTCCGTCAGGAGATGGATGACGTCCGGGCTTCGCTCAATCGCCGCGACAAGGATGAGATCGAGACGCTCAAGGTCATCAACAAAATGCTCGAACGCATGGCCGAGGAAAAGAGTCGGCCCGAGGGTGAGGAGCGGACTCCCTGGCGTCCGAAATAAACTCGAAACTCGAAATCCGAAATAAACCTCCCGCTGTCGGATTTCGGACTTCGGATTTCGGATTTCGGATTTCGGATTTCGGATTTCGGATTTCGGATTTCGGATTTCGGACGAGACCCCGAGAGGGAACTCCCATGCGAAAGGTGTTTCTGTCCATCCTGAGCGCCACGGTGCTGTTGACCGGCTGCCGGCATCCTCCGCCGCCCGAGCCGCCCTACAGCTACTACCGCGCTCCGCAATTTCAGTGGCGCGGCGTGGCCCGTGTTCTGATTATGCCGCTGGACAACGAAACCGACTTTCCCCACGCAGCGGATGAAGTCCGCAATTCCCTGGTGACGGAGATGCAACGGCTGGGTCTGTTCGAGGTCGTGCCGGCGCCGCCCGACGTACCGGTCGATCTGTGCCGCGTGATCCGCGAGAACGGCCGGTTTAACGAGGCCATCCTGGTCCAGCTGGCGCGGACGTTTCGGGCCGACGCGATCATCATGGGGGCGGTGACGCAGTACAGCCCGTATACCCTACCGCGCCTGGGAGTAGTGCTTCAAGTGGTCAGCCCCGGCGATGCGGCCGTGATGGCCTCGGTTGACGGCGTCTGGGACGCGGCGAGCCGGCCCATCGCCGAACGTGCCCGAGCGTTCTACTCACAGCGTGCCAAGCCGCGCGATGAGCCGTTCACCGCGGAGCTGGTGCTGGATTCGCCGCGCTTGTATCAGCGTTTCGTCTGTTTCGAGGCCGCCCAGGCCCTGGTTGGCGCGTCCGTCACGCCGCCAGTCGTGGTGGTAGAGTCGCCGCCGGTCGAAGGCCCGCCTCAACTCCCGCCGCCAAGAATGATGCCGGCGGGGGAAACGGCGCAGTCCGGGGAGGTTCCCAGCCCGACCCGGCGTTGACGCCCTTGACTGCGGCGTCGCAACAAGGTATCTCCCCGATCCTTCGGGTGACGCATCGACGCGGGAGCAGGACGGCTCCCCCTGGCTCGCAGGGAGGCATTCCTCTGTGTTGTTCAACCTGAGAGACATCTTCCATGGCAACCTCCAGTCCGGCGCCCGGCCGCGGGCGCATTAGCAAGCTGGTTCCGCTGATTGTTGTGTCGATCTGCTCGCTCGGCGCGGGGATTTTGGTGCCGCGGTATCTCGTTGGCGGCGGCAAGTCGGAAAGCCCGAAGCCAGCCGCCAAGCAAGCTTTCGTGCCGTTCGGCGAGGTGGTCGTCAATCTCTCTGAGGAACGGCTGACGCGTTATTTGCGCGTCAAACTGGTCCTGCTGATCGACGGCAACCACGAGAAGGAAACCACGGAGACGATCACCAAGTCCAAGGCGATCCTGAAGAGTTGGCTTATCGGCCACCTCACCGACAAATCGCTGAAGGAAGTGAGCGGCGGGACCGGGGTGAATCGGTTGCGCCGCCAGATCCTCGATCAGTTCAACGTGCTGCTCGGGGCCTCGGAGTCGGACCTGATCCAGGAAGTTCTCTTTGAAGAATTTGTGATCCAATGACACCGGTTCCCTACGATTTCCGAAATCCGGCACCGCTGACCGGCGATCTTGGCCGCCGGCTGGATCTCTGGTTTGCCGAAGCGGTTCGTCGAGCCGGGAAGTCGTGGGGCAAGGTCCTCAACTCCCCGCCGCAGTGGCTCCTCAAGAGCAAGGAAATCGTGCCTTACGAGGACTGCCTGGCGTACTTTGGCGGAGAGAGCCTCTGTTTTCGAGTCGCCCTCGGCCTGGGTGATACCGTGTCCCTGGTGGCTCTGCCGCGTCCGCTGATGTTGGTCCTCATCGGCAGCGCTCTGGGTGAAACCGTCGCCAGTTTGCCAGTGGACCGAGAATTGACGTCGGTCGAGGAATCGCTCTGCGAATATCTCGTTCGCGTCCTGATGCTGGATCAGTTCCAGGATGCCTGGTCGGGCGCACGACCGCTCACGCTTCACATGCAGCAGCGCGAAATCGACCCGCGCGCGAACCTCCCCTTCATCCCCGGCGAGGGCGTGCTCGTCTGCACCTTCAGCGTTGTTGGGCCGTTCGGCACCATCGACTGGTGCTGGCTGCTCCCGCGTTCGGACTGGCTGGAAGACCTGGTTGGCTCGGCGGTTCGGCCGGGAACGGACGCCGCTACGAAACCAGCAGAACCGCAGATGGAGGCACTGGCCCGACTGATGCCGGTCGAGTTGGTTGTCCTATTGGGTAATACCGAACTGGCGTTGACTCAGGTCGAACAGCTTCGAGCGGGCGACTTAATCCTCCTCGACCAGGAGGTGAACCAGCCGCTCCAGGCCCTGGTTTCCGGTGCGGCGAAGTTTCAAGTCTTCCCCGGTGCCCAGGGTGGACGGCAGGCGGTCCGGATCGAGTCCGTCGTGGCGGGTTGAGTCGTCAGGATTCAGGAATGAGGGTGAGTTATCGGTACTCAATACGCGGTACGCGGCATCCAGTACTCAGTACTCAGTACTCAGTACTCAGTACTCAGTACTCAGTACTCGGTACTCGGCACTCGGTACTCAATGACGCCCTGACTTCTGGCGCAAGCGGAGAAACGCATGGCTATATCGGGTGAGAGCAGCGGGACCGAGGAAGTAGTAGTGCGGCCGGCAACCTTCGCGCAGCTCGGGACAGGCACGGCCCGGACCGCGGAGGTGTCCCCGTTGGGCCTGATGTTCGACGTTTCCGTGACCCTGTCGGCGGAGTTCGGCAAAGCCGTCCTGCCGTTGGGTGAAGTGCTGAAACTGGGCGTCGGTTCGGTGATCCACCTCGATCGACTGGTGTCCGAGCCAGTGGAGCTGTCAGTCAAAGGAGTGCTGCTGGCACGCGGCGAAGTGGTCGTCGTGGACGATCGTTTTGCCGTCCGCATCAAGGAAATCGTGCCACCGCGTGCGCGCGGCGGGAGGCAAGGATGAAAGCCTGGCCGATCCTGGCGGCGGCGTGGCTGCTGTTCCTGCCGGCCGCGGCTGTGACCGCCGAGGAGGGATTGACGTACACACCGCCGGTCTGTCCGGAGCCGCCTGCGGTCGGGCCTCTGCTTCTGCGCCTGGGACTGGCCACGGCCGCGGTCCTCGGCTTATGCATCGGAATGATGTGGCTCGCGCGCCGCGGTCTTCTGGTCGCCGCTCCTCCCGCCGCGGGACAACGCCTTCGGTTGTTGGAGACCATGTCGCTGAGCGGCGGCTCCTTCCTGTATCTGTTCGAGGCCGGCGGCAAGCAATACGTCGCTGGTGTGAACCGCGGCAGTTTGCAAGTCCTGGTACCGCTGGCCGAACCGTTCGATCAGGCGCTCGCCACGTTCGCGGATGAACTGGCGGCGTGAGACCCGTGTCTTCTTCGGCTCACGTAGCCAGCAATATCATGATCGACCGAGGTTCCCATGATCCTTTGCAAGTGTCCCCAATAACGATGCTTCCAGCTCCCGTTTTCGCGCCAGTAGATTATCGAGTTTCTTCTTAAGGGCGTTAATCTCTTTCTTGACGCTGCGCAGTTCTTTCTGGTTTTTCCGTTTGTCCAGGTCGCTCTCACCCACCTCCTCAGCGATGAACTTCTCGAGTTGACTCCTTAAGATCCGGAGATACGGGTTCCCCCATATTGATCCCTGGCGATACTCCAGCTTGCCCGCCCGGATGCCATTGACGATGAAGTCGCGGGTTACTCCGTATTCTGCGATGGCCGTGACATCGCTGAGTGTCGCGCCCTTGCGATTCCATTCACCGTATTCCGCCATGATGTGTCCTTTCTGTTGAACGATTCACCTCGTCTGCCGGGGCCATGACGAGCCGGAACGCGCTGACAAGCGGCATGGTTCATATCAGGATAACACTGTTGTAGGACGGCCTTCCCAGGCCGTCCGAGGCGGAGCGGACGGCCTGGGAAGGCCGTCCTACAACAGTGTTACCCAAGCTGGCCTGTTTTTGAACCATGCCACGAGCCATAAGACCGTCGCGGTAAGGTTCAGCGCCGATCGGGATGCGCCGCCAGTTACACAGGTTCATTTGCGGCGCTTTTCTCGCGCTCTGGTGGATACAGGGTAATCCGCAACGACGCCCCCGCCGCCGCTATCCGCCCTAAGAGTTGGCAGGACAGGCCCTGGTTAAACGCCCACGGCTTGCTCCCGCAATCGTATCCGATGTTGAACTCACGGCTCTTACAGCCTGACCAAACGGCTCGCAATGATTCCTCGAACGATTCAATCACGGCAAGTATGGCGGCGATCGCTGGCTCCGGTTCTCCAAGATCTTGGTCTACCTCGAACCTGGCGCACCAAATTCCATCTTCGCCTCGCTCGCAATGTAACGCTATGGTCCCCTCCATCTCGAAGGCCGCGGCAAGTGCTGTCAGATCGTCGGTCGATATTACGTCGAGGTCGGTATTGAGATAGCGGAACGTATCCTCCATTTCGCATCTACCTCAGACCGCCGATTATGGGATAAGGATGCGCCGTCGATTGCCACGGCAATTGTACTGCTCATGCCGCCCGAAAGATAACTCTTCACGGTGTAGCACTACTCGGCTATAATCCCGATATGAAGAAGACCACAAATGGCCGCGTCCTGGATCGCCTACTGGAGCCTGTGAGTTCGTCGCTCAACGATGAGGCTGCGCCAAGCTGATCGGTCTCAAGGCGGACCGCAAGATGCAGGCTCGCGTCGCTGCGCTGGCGCGAGTGCAACGAGGGCGCACTCACTATCGAAGAACACGAGGAGTACGAAACCTACGTGATGGCCGGTGAGTTCCTCGCGATTCTCCAGGCCAAGGCCCGTCTCCTCCTAGCGCGGCGCGATCAAAAAGTATGAAGGCTTCCACCCGGCGACTGGTCCGTTTGCGCCGAGCATCGCTGTGAATATTGCCGTCTGCACGAAGACGACGTGCCATTGTTTGCGTTTCACATCGAACACATACTCCCCAAAAAGCACGGTGGCACCGACGACCCCAAGGGGCTCGCCTGGTCCTGCCACCATTGCAACCTGGCGAAGTCCAGCAACCTGAGCGGCCGCGACGCCGTGACCGGCCGCATCGTCGTCCTCTTCAACCCCCGACGCCAGCGCTGGAAACGACACTTCACCTGGGATGGACCGCGGCTACTCGGCCTGACGGCATGCGGTCGGGCGACAATCGCCGTCTTGAATATCAACATCGGATATCGCATCGAACTCCGCGAACTACTTATCAAGGCCGGCCGGTTCCCGCCCGACTGATGCACCACAGATGTTTATACGTGCGGATAAACACGTCCCCATCGGAGATCGCCAGAGAAGACTTCGTCGGCTCGCCGATCTTGTTCCGCGCCAGTATCTCCGGTTTCGGCCCGGCGGTCAGCACCAGCGTCTCGCCGTCGGCCTTCAGGATGTAGAGGCGGTCACCCACCGCAACCATGCTGCCCCACGTGCCGCCGCCCAGGCGCTCCTTTTTCCAGCGGTCCTCACCCGTCTTCAGGTCGAGACACTGGGCCGTCCCTGGATCGTTGAGGATGTAGGCATAATCGCCGACGATGACCGCGGAACCGATGCGCTGCGGATTGCCCGGCTTGTGCTGCCAGAGCCGATGCGTCGCCGTCACGTCGCCCGAGCCGCCGGCGCGCACCGCCAACGCCTGGCCGCCGTAACCCGCCATCGCCACCACGATGCCGTCCTTCGAGCACAGCGGCGAAGTGTAGACCAGTTTCCCCAGGCCGTTACAAACCCAGAGTTCCTTGCCCGTCTTCGGATCGAACCCCTTCACCTTCTCCGGCGCCGATAGGATCAGTTCCTCGTGATCGCCGACTTGCGCGATGATCGGCGTACACCACGAGCCGAGCCAGTCCTTGTTCTTGATGCCGTCCTTGCCGCCCATCTCCTCGTGACGCCAGACTTCCTGACCCGTCTTCTTGTTCAGAGCGAGGAGCGTTTGCTTCTCGCCCGGCCCGACCCAGAGGATGCATAGGTCGCCGTGGAGGATCGGCGAGGACGCGTTGCCCCAGAGATGCTCCATCTTGCCGACGTCCTTCTTCCAGAGTGCGTTGCCGTCGAAATCGTAGCAGAACAGGCCGGCCGACCCGTGGCTGACGATGACGCGCTCGCCGTCGGTCACCGGCGAGCCGGAACAGAACGGGTTCGTCGGGTGCGTCCATTCCGGTTCCTTGTAGGTGACCCTGGCGTCCCAGAGCAGCTTGCCATCGCCGCGGCGGAAGCAGAGCAGCATGCGCGTCTCGGCCGACGCTTCGCCGCCGTTGCCGCCCTTCGGCGGCCATATGGTCTTGTCCTTCGCCTGGGTGACGAAGACGCGATCGCCCCAGACGACGGGTGTGGAATTGCCGGAGTCGGGCAAGTCGATGCACCAGCGCACGTTGGTTTTGGCGTCCCAGGTGAGGGGCACGTCTTTCTCGGTGCAGTGGCCCTGTCCGTCGGGGCCGCGCCAGGCCGGCCAGTTGCCGGCCGCCGCGGGAACGGTACAGCACAAACCGATCAGGGCAGCACACAGGTAACGTAGCATAGGAGAGTACCCCTTGTTGGCCGGGCCGGCTCGCATTGTTCGCTCCCGGCCCTCGTTTATAATGGATGTATGATTCTCTCCTCTCACGGCCCCGCGATCAAGGGTTCTGTCATGATCGATGCCTTTATCCTGTCCGCCGTCCGCACGCCCATCGGCAAATATCTCGGCGCCTGGCCGACGTACCGGCGGTGCGTCTGGGTGCTCTCGTCCTCGCCGAAGCACTGCGGCGGAGCAACGCGGCACCGGATCGGGTGGACGAGGTCATCGTCGGCAACGTGATCCAGGCGGGTCTCGGCCAGAACCCGGCGCGGCAAGCAGCGCTGCTCGCTGGACTGCCGGACACCATCGCCGCGTTCACGGTCAACAAGGTGTGCGGCTCCGGCCTGAAGGCAGTCATGCTCGCCGCCCAGGCAATCCGCGCCGGCGACGCCGAATTGATCCTCGCCGGCGGCATGGAGAGCATGAGCCGGGCCCCGCACCTGCTCTTCGGCACGCGCACCGGCTGGAAGTACGGCGACCAGAAGGCCGTCGATGCGATGATTCACGACGGTTTGTGGTGCGCCTTCGAGGACTGGCACATGGGCGAGGCGGCGGAGCACATCGCGGCGAAGTGCGGCGTGTCGCGCGCCGATCAGGATCGCTTCGCCGCCCAGAGCCAGCAGCGCGCCGCCGCCGCATCGGAAAAAGGACTATTCGACGAGAGAAATTGTCGCCGTTACGGTCGGCAGCGGACCGAAGGCGAAGACGCTGACCCGTGACGAGAGTATCCGTCCCGAGACGACCGCCGAGGGGCTAGCAAAGTTGAAGCCGGCGTTCCATGAAGGCGGCACGGTGACGGCCGGCAACGCCTCGACACTGAGCGACGGCGCCGCCGCCGTGCTGGTCGGCTCCGCCCGAGCCGCTGAACGCCTCGGGACGAAACCGCTCGCCCGCATCGTCGCTTACGCCACCAGCGGAGTCGCTCCGAAAGACATCTTCATCGCCCCGATGCTCGCTATTCACAACGTGCTCGAAAAGGCTGACGTGCCGCTCAAGGGCATCGACCTTCTGGAATTGAACGAGGCCTTCGCGGCCCAGATGCTGGCGTGCGGCAAGCAGCTCGATCTTAACGAAACGATCGTCAACGTCAACGGCGGTGCGATCGCGCTGGGCCATCCCATCGGGGCATCGGGGACGCGCGTGCTTGTGACGCTGCTGCATGCACTAGAACAGCGCGGCCTGAAACGCGGGCTGGCGTCGCTGTGCTTGGGCGGCGGCAACGCGGTGGCGATGGTGGTGGAACGCATGTAGTGCAGAGAGGTCAGAATCACTTGGGGAGAAGCAACGCCATGAAGCGTGATGAGTTCGACGATCTGATCGAGGTACTTCCCGAGCCGAAATTGCAGCTCATTGACGGCCAGCTCGTTGTCGGCAACGACGACACGGGCAACCGGCAGCTGCTGCTCGAATTGCTAAAGGGCTGGGGGCCGGAAGCTGTGCTGCACATGACGCCGCTGCATCTATGGTGGCAAGCGCTCGCTTATGGTTTCCGTTCGTTTGATCCTCCGGCACCGTCGAAACCGGCTGACGTGTGGCGTAGCTGGGCGACACAGCTACGTTACGAACCGAATCTTCCTTCGGCCGGCCCCATGATCGACGTGGAACATCGCGGTGCGCGGCAATCGTTGACCATGGGCCTTTATCGGCCAATCGATATGCGCTTTGCACACGTCTCGGGCCATGATGTCGTCATGCGCCTCGGTGAGGATGCCTTCACGCCCGACGTGTTCGCCGTCGGACCCCAATGCGCCGGCCGCCTCAACCAACGCTATCTTGACGGCCCGGCGGACCTCGTTATCGAAGTGCTCGCAAAAGATCGCGACCGGCAGGATCGTGAGTTGAAGCGCGATCGCTACGAGAAAGCAGGCGTCAAAGATTACTGGCTCGTCGATCCCCATCAGAAGTCCGTCGATTTTCTCGTTCGCCAGAAAAAAGGGTTTGTCTCGAAGACGCTTGAAGCCGACGGGAGTTATCGTCCTGCATCGTTCCCCGGCCTGCGCTTTCACCCGACCAATCTTTGGCAGCATGACGGCTGGGGGGATGGGCCGGCACCGTTCAGTGTGGATGGGTCGATGCCGCCGGTTGAGCGCGGCTATGCGAAGGGCGGCATCGCCTGGGGCGACGTGGCGTTCGATCCGAAACCCGATCTGGAACCGCATCGCCTCTCGTTCAAGGAGTTTGCATCCTGGGCACCCGGGCGAAGTTCGAGTGGGTTGGCAAGCCGTGGGTGGGCGGCTCCCGCGGCTCGCGGAACGTCCTCGGCATGCTGTTGCGGACGCACGGCGTGATCGACGCCGTGACGGTGCTCCATCCAACGCGCTGGATCGACGCATTGACCCAGGAAACGGCAAATCGCGCAAACGATGCAGCACGGCGCCAGCATTGGTGGGATGTGGCCCGACGGGCAGCGGCGTTCGTGCGGAAGAAGATCGACTGCCAGCGCGTCGCGGTCATCGGGGATCTCGTCAAGTCGGAGCCTCTCAATCTCTGGTCGGACATCCAACTGGTAATCTGGCGGGAAAAGAGTGACCGGGACCTCTGGAACTTGTGGGACGCGATGCACAAACGCTTCAAGGACGAACCGGACATTGAGTTCGTCGATCCGGAGCACGCTACCAAGGCAGAGCGCGAAGCGATCGCCGCCCAAGCCGTGGAGGTATAATTACGGTCAGATCGAATCGGACCGCAGCGGATGCGTTGGTCGATTTATTAGCATGGGGGATGATGAAGATGGCGACCGGAATCTCGGAGCCAACGATGGCCATTTCAGCACAAGTGGTTCGCACGCCTCCACTCCAGAATGGCGACCGCTTGACGCTTGACGAATTCCTGCGCCGTTACGAAGCGATGCCCGAGGTGCATAACGCTCAACTCATTGAAGGTGTGGTATACATGCCATCGCCGGTTTCCTTCATTCATCACGGCAATCCGCATTTCAACCTTATTGGCTGGTTGTTTAACTATGCCATGAACACACCCGGCGTCGAAGGGGGGGACAACTCCACACTCCGGCTCGACATGGGAAACGTCCCCCAGGCGGACGCTCATCTAATCATCCTACCATCGCACGGGGGACAAGTGCGTATCGACTCGGACGGTTACATCCGCGGTGGGCCGGAAGTGGTCGGTGAGGTATCTGCCAGTAGCGTGAGCATCGACCTGACCGATAAACTTATCGCCTACGCGCGGAACGGAGTACGGGAGTACATCGTCTGGCGCGTATTCGATCGAGAGATCGACTGGTTCGTCCTTCGAGAAGGTCGCTTCGCCCGACTCGCGCCGGGTCCGGACGGTCTGTACCGTAGTGAAATCTTGCCGGGCCTTTGGCTTGACTGGACCGCGTTGATTGCCGCGGATCTGGTCGCCGTGACGCGAGCCGTCCAGCAGGGGGTGGCGACTCCCGAACACGCCGCGCTGGTGAATCGTCTGCAGCAGGCCGCCCAGTCCGGAGCTTCGACGTGAGCCGACGCCGCATCATCTTCTACTCGGGCCTGTTCTTCATCGCCGGCGGCCTGCTCTTCTGGCAATGGTGGACCGAACCGCGCCACGAGGGCCGGCGTCTCAACGATTGGCTGGCGCACGTCAACGACCCGGAGGTAGCGACGCGTGCCGAAGCCGCGACAGCGCTCGGCCGGCTCGGCAACAACAGCGACGACGCCTGGAAGGAGTTGGTCCGGCTCGCCCTGCGCGATCCAGACAAGGAGGTTCGCGTCAAGGCCGTCGAAGCGCTCCGGCACCTCTGCCAGACGGCGCACCCGCAGCCCGATGCGAAATGGCTGGCCCGTAAGCGCAAGGCGCTGCAAGTTCTCGTGGACGCCCTGCACGACGAAAACGAGGACGTTCGGTTCAACGCACCAGCAGCCGTTTACGAGGCCGGCGGTCTATGGTTTCAAGGCCAGGCCGTCCGTCGGATGAATGACGACGAGGTCGATAAAGAGTTGCGGCCCGCCGCGCTGAAAGCCCTGGCCGCAACCGCGGCGGACAGCGACTCGGACGTCCGGAACGAAGTGCTGCGCATCCTGGCACACGCGATCGACATTCCGGCGGATCCCGCGTTGTGCGCGGCCGCTAGCCGTGTGATAGGTGATAAATCCTACGATCCGGAAGTACGCACCAATGCACTGATCGTGATGACGCGTCTCCACGAACTACCCGACGACGTCATCCCGAGTCTGATCGTCGCAGTCCAGGATGATGTGCCTGCTGTGCGTAAGGAGGCGCTCACGTGCATTCTCGGCCTCGGCAAGCGGCCTATCCCTGCCCTCCGCGCCGCCCTCGACAAAGCACCGGAGCGAACCCGGTCGCTTCTGCAGGATGTGCTGAGCGCTCTCAGCGAGAAATCCGACCCCTGACCGACGGCACCCCGCCCTATTCGGAGGACGATCGTCATGGCCACCGTGACCGACACTGCCGCCCGCGACCGCTGGGAGAAAGAGGTTGCCGCCGCTCCGACGCGCGCACAGCCCCCGACCACCGTCAGCAGTGTGCCCATCGAGCCGCTCTACACTCCGGAGAGTCTCAACGGTTTCGACCCCGACGTCGATCTCGGCTATCCCGGCCAGTATCCTTACACGCGCGGCGTCCACGCCACCATGTACCGCAGCCGACTCTGGACCATGCGCCAGTTCGCTGGCTTCGGCTCACCGACTCAGACCAACGAGCGCTTCCGCTTCCTGCTCGACAAAGGCCAGACGGGCCTCTCGACCGCGTTCGACCTGCCGACACTCATGGGTCTCGACAGCGACGACCCGCGCTCCCTCGGCGAGGTCGGCCGGCTCGGTGTCGCCGTGGACACGCTCGACGACATGGAAGAACTGTTCCGCGGTATCGACGTCGGTGACGTGTCGGTGTCGATGACGATCAACGCGCCGGCCATCGTCGTCATGGCCTTCTACCTCGCCAACGCGCGCGACCGCGGCATCGACTGGCGGCAGCTGCGCGGCACCGTCCAGAACGACATCCTCAAGGAGTTCCACGCCCAGAACGAATTTGTCTTCCCACCGGAGCCGCACGTCCGTCTGGTCTGCGATGTGATCGAGTTCTGCGCCAGCCACGTCCCGCAGTGGAACACGGTCAGCATCAGCGGCTACCACATCCGTGAGGCCGGCTCGACCGCGGTGCAGGAACTGGCCTTCACCCTGGCCGACGGCTTCCACTACGTCGAGACCTGCCTGGCGCGCGGCATGGACATCGACGACTTCGCCCCGCGCCTCAGCTTCTTCTTCAACGCACACAACGACGTATTCGAGGAGATCGCCAAGTACCGGGCCGCCCGCGTCCTGTGGGCCGAGGCGGCGCGGGAGAAGTACGGGGCGAAGAAGGAAAACTCCTGGAAGTTGCGGTTCCACGCTCAGACGGCCGGCTGTTCGCTGCAAGACAAGCAACCGCAGGTCAACCTCATCCGCGTGGCGTACCAGGCGTTGGCGGCGGTGCTGGGCGGCTGCCAGTCGCTGCACACCAACAGCATGGACGAGACGCTGGCTCTGCCGTCGGAGCACGCCGTCACCCTCGCCCTACGCACGCAGCAGGTGCTGGCCTGCGAGACGGGTGTGACCAACGCGGTCGATCCGCTCGGCGGCAGCTACTTCGTCGAAGCGCTGACGCGCCAGATGCAGGAAGGCGCCCGTTCCTACTTCGAGCGCATCGAGCAGCTCGGCGGCATGATCCCGGCGCTGGAGGCCGGCTTCTTCCGCCGCGAGATCGCTGACGCCGCCTTCACTTATCAGCGCGAGGTGGACGCGAAACACAAGCTCATTGTCGGCGTCAACGCCTTCCAGGAAACGAATGAGAAAGCACTCGACACCCTCGTGATCGACGCCGCCGTGGAGAAGGAGCAGACGACCCGGCTGCGTGAGCGAAAGGCGAAACGCGACAACGCGGCGGTGCGGCGAGCGCTGGACCGGGTGAAGCGTGAAGCGGGGACCAACACGAACCTGATGCCGGCGCTGATCGACGCGGCGGAAGTGCGTTGTTCGGTCGGCGAGATTATGAATGCGCTGGCGGACGTATTCGGACGGTATAACGGGGCGGCACGGTGGTGAGTTGCGGTGAATTTCCCAAGTCGAAGGAGAATGCCATGACTACGACAACGATCCCTGTGCGTATCACTGATGAGGCAGCGACGCACGTCGATAAGTTGGGGCTGCGCGTCCCGATGGAGCAGATGATCGAACATATGAAACAGACAGTGGCCGGGCTGAGGGCCATCGTCGTGACCTACGAGACCAGCCCCTATGACCAGACGGCAGACCCGCTGGTGTTCATCGTAGGATGTGAGAGCGCAGATGCCCGCGAGCTGGGCGACATCCGCGTCTACGAAGAATTGAGTCGGTGGGCCATCCAGACTTTTCCGTGCGAAGTTACCGGCCACCTTCACATGTCCGTCGAACCGGGAGACATTGATGGACGGTAGAGAGTTCCTTCAGTCGGCGCGAGAACTGTTGGCGATCCCTTGCGAGCGGAATTGCGCACGGTAGTGGGGCGAGCGTACTATGCTCTGCTGCACGAAGGGCATGACGCATTGCATAGGTGGGGCTTTCCGAAACCGCCACAGGAGTCTCTGCACATTTTTGTCCGTCGTAGGTTCAGTTTCACTCCGCATCCGGATCTGAGATCTATCGGTGATGTGCTCGATAAACTGAGCCGATGGCGGAACCAGGCCGATTATCAGTTGGCTGCGGCCGGCAATTTCGCAACGGGGACATTGGCCAATGCTGGCGTAACATCCGCAACCGCAATGATCGCCCTTCTCGACGCTCTCGAAGCCGACCCAGTCCGACGCGCTGCCGTCGTCGCCGCGCTGCGAGCGGCGTGGCCCTGACCTACGCCGTCGCCGCTTCCCGCTGTTTCCGCCGCGCCGCCTGCTGCCCCAGGGCCGCATACGCCGCGTACTTGTACACCTCGGTCAGCGTCGGATAGTTGTAGCAAGTGTTGATGAACAGGTCGGCCCCCGCGTTCAGCAGCAGGGCCGTCAGCCCCACGTGGACCAGCTCCGTCGCCTGCTCGCCGATGACGTGGACGCCGAGCAATTTCATGTCGTCTTCCTTGAACAGCAGCTTCAGGAAGCCCTTGCGGTCGCCGATGATCTGGCCGCGCGCGTTGGCGGCATAGGTCGCCTTGCCGGCCACGTACGGAACCTTCGCCGCGGTCAGCTGCTCCTCGGTCTGGCCGGCCATCGAGCATTCGGGGATCGTGTAAATCCCATACGGTAGGATCGCAGCGAGGTCGCTGCGGTACTTCAGATTGAAAGCGTGGACCATCGCCAGCCGGGCTTGTTCCATCGACGTGGACGCCAGCGACGGACCGCCGATCACGTCGCCGGCGGCGTAGATGTGCGGGACGCTCGTCTGGTAGTGGGCGTTGACCGACACCTGGCCGCGATCGCTGGTCGGAATGCCGATCGCCTCCAACTCCATCCCGTCCGTCTGACCGCAACGCCCCGACGATACCAGGACCGCGTCGACCTTGACCGTTTGGCCGGATTTCAGCTGTACCTCGACCAATTCTCCCGCGGCGACGTTTGCGACCTCGTCGTTCATGATGAAGACGACCCCGGTGTCTTCCATCTGGCTGCGAAGGGACTCCGACACCTCGCGGTCCATGCTGCCGATGATGAGGCCGCGCTTCTCGACGACGGTGACGTTGACGCCCAGGGCGGCGAAGATGCAGGCGTATTCGCAGCCGATGACGCCGCCGCCGACGACAAGCATGGCAGGCGGAATGGCCTGAAGCGTCAGGACGCTGTCGGAGTCGTAGACGCGCGGGTCGTGGAAGGGAAAGACCTTCGGCCGAAACGGATACGAGCCGGTGGCGATGAGGACCACTTCGCCGGTGATGCGCACCTCGGAGCAGCGTTCCGGACGGACGGCGACGGTGTGCGGGTCGATGAACGCCGCACTACCCTTGAGGAGCGTGACATGGTGCCGGCGCAGGTTGTCCCAGATGCGCAGGCGTTCGGCATCCTTGACGACGCGTTCGCGCGCCAGGAAGTCCTGCACGTTGACGGTCGTCTTGAGGCCGACGTCGAGGCCGGACAGGTCGCGCTGGCGGAAGCCGGAGAGGACCAGGGCCGTTTCGCGCAGCGTCTTCGAGGGCAGCGTGCCGGTATTGGCCGCTGCGCCGCCGAGGAACGACTCCTTTTCGATGAGGGCGACGTGCTTGCCGAAGTAGGCAGCCTGAGCCGCGCCCTTTTCGCCGGCGGGGCCGGAGCCAATCACGATGAGGTCGAAATGGTCGGTGGACATGATCTCGAAACTTGAGTCGAGCGAAAGATAAACAACCGCAATTGCCCTAAGTTTTATTCTGAGCCATCTAGGGCTTCGCATCGTCTACAAAATAGTCGATCCACCCGATCATCATCTCTTCCCAGGTCTGGTCGCCCCAGAAGACGTCTTTCTTCGGGTCGGGATTGTTCGGGTTTTTCGCCGAGTTGTCGAAGTGGGCGACGCAGTGCAGCTTCGTTCCCTTCGGCATCGGTATCGGCTCGGTGCAGCGATACAGCGTCTGCCAGCCGAACTGGTAGTGCGGTACCGAGAGCAGCGTCTCGGTTTTGCCGTTGGGATACGTGACCTCGTACAGGAAGTCTTTGCCGCGCAGGTGCATGTGCGGCATGAAGGCGGACAGGTGAGCGTCCTCCTTGAACGTGTATTCCGTCTCGATCTTGTAGTTGTCCGCGCCGGCCGGGATCTTGTCGAAGCGCGTGATGAACTTCGTGGGGTGAACCGGCTTCGTGAGCATCCGGTGCTTCGGCGGCTCCGCGGCGAAAATCAGGCCGACCTCCGTCTGATCCATCCGGGCCTTGCCGTTGGGAGTGTAGTGCATCTGGAAGATGAAACTAGCCCCGGCCGGGATCTTCTTGGCGAAACCGGGTGGAAGCGAAAGCGGCATCTCGCCGGGAGCCATGCCGCACAGCACGCTGCCGGGTGCGTCCGGCCGGAATAGCTCCCCCTTCGGCACGATGAAAACGATGGCATGATGGATCACGTCCGGGGCGCCGGGATGGACCTCCGCGGCTCGCACCCATTTATCCTCGGTGAAGTTCGTCGGGATGCTGATGTACTGGTACGGCACGCCACCCGGCGGGGTCTCGGCTGGCACGGCGAATGGCTTCGGCATGGAGAACACCACATCCGGTTTGCCGAACTGCCAGCCCTCGGGATACTGTCGGGCCGGGGGCAAGTCCTTCGCATCACCTTTGGGAGTGCCGCCTTCAATCCAGGCGAGCAGGGCGTCGCGGTCCTCCTTCGGCAGACTGCGATCGTTGGCGAACTTGCCGAAACGCGGATCGGCGTGCCACGGCGGCATCCGCTTCTCCTCGATCACTTCGCGGATGGTGTCGGACCAGGCAGCGGCATCGTCGTAGGTCAGCAGCGGCATGGGGCCGATCTGACCGGGACGATGGCACTCCTGACAATTCTTCTGCAAGATCCGGCTAACCTGTTTCGAATAGGTGACGGCCCCTTCGGTCTTCGGCTTCGTGACGCGGCCGATGAGGCAACCGGCCACGTCGGTCTTGACGACGCTCACCGCCTTACCCGCGAGGACTTCGTCGAGCGCCTGGGCCAGGTCGCGCCGTGAGGGCTTTCCTGCCCGGCTGTAACCAATGCCGAACTGGTCGTCGATACGTCCCTGGTAAAGGATCGTTCCCTCGGGATTGAGCACGAACACTTCCGGCGTCCGCTTCGCACCGAGCTGGTCGGCGACAAAATTGTTCACGTCCTTCAGCACGGAGAAAGGGATCGCCGACTTGCGGGCGTGAGCGGCGACCTTATCGGGCGTGTCCTGGCGATTGGCGTTGAAGCCGAGAAATGCGACGCCCTTCGCCGTGTAATCGCGCGTGCATCTCGGCCAGGACCGGCAGGAAGGCGTTGCTGACCGGACATTCCGTGCCAAGGAAAACGAGAACGACCGCCTTACTGTCCTTGAATGCGGCGAACGAAACGGCCTTGTCGTCGCGCGGATCCTTGAGTGTGAACGCGGCGAGTTTACGAGTTCCTTCGGACGACTTAGCCGGCTCGCTCTGGAGAGGGTGAACGACCAGGGCGAGCAGCGATGCGAAACAGGTAGAGAGAATGACAGTGCGTGACGACATTGTGGGAGTCTCCTCTTCTCACAGGCCGCTGTTCCCCCTCGCCCCGGTACTCCGGGGAGAGGGGTTGGGGTGAGGGGTGAGCCGCAGAGCAGTGTTCTGCCGCTCCCCCCTCACCCCCGACCCCTCTCCCCGGAGTACCGGGGCGAGGGGGGAAATTGATCCTCACAGCCCCGAGACGGGTTTGACTTGCAGGGTAACTTCTTTCCCGCCCCGCTTCACGACGATGGCAACGGTGGTCCCGGCCTTCACGTAACCAGCAGCGAGGTACAGATCGGCGAGACTGTCGGTCCAGCGGCTATCGAGCGTTAGCAGGCGGTCGCCGGACTTCAAGCCGGCTTTCGCCGCGGGGCCGTCGGGCAACACTTCCTTCACGTCCACGCCGGGTTCTTCATCGTCCTGTTTCTTGGCCGCGATGAAGCCCCAGTGTGCTGCCGGGGCCAGCACCTTCGGCTGATCGCCGGACAGCAGGGCCAGGGCCATCGAACGCATCACGTCCGGCGGTTTGAAGCCGTTCGGGGTGAACGTCATGGTCTTCGCCTGGTAATCGAGCGACATCTTGAAGCGCGCGAAGAAGGGAAACCCGACGATACCGTCGATCGGTCCGAGAGCCTTGGACATGGCCGCGACGGTTGGATGGTCCATGACGATGGCCGGCACGTCCTCGGCTTTCGCGTCGCCGACTTCCAGCGACTTGACCTTCACCTCGCCCATCGAGCCGAACGGGGCGATGAGCGGTTTCTGAACTCCCTTGAGCAAATCGGCTTCCTTCGCGATCTTGTTGTTGAGCAGGTTAACCGGGGCGCCGGTGTCGAAGATGAGCCGATACGGCCCCTTGCCGTTGATCTTCACCATGAGCGCCATGTGCCCGCTTTTGAGCAGCTCGAACGGGACCGTCACCGGCTTAGCGGGTGTTTCGTCGGCCTTCGGTGCAGGCTTCTCGGCATGAACGCCGGCGATGGTAAACGGCAGGAGCAGCAGCCCCAACAGAATGCGTCGCATGTCACAGCCCCTCCGCCGACTTGAAGGTGAGGACCAGAGTTTCGCCGTCGCGCTCCACGGTGAGCTGGACTTGGTCGCCGGCCTTGATTCGCCGGGCGAAGCGCTCCACGTCCTCGACGTTCAGCACCGTGCGATCCTGGAACTTTTTGATCCGATCGCCCGCCTTGACGCCGGCAGCTGCCGCCGGGCCTCCCGGCAGTACACCGCGCACGGACACCACTTCGTCCTTGTCCGTCAGATCGAGGCCGACCCAGCCGCGAAAGACGACGTCCGGTGTCGCCTTTTTGCCCAGCGCACCGCCGAGCACTTTCATGATCTGACCGATGGCCTCCAGACCGGCCCCGGCCCCCTTGCCGCCGACACCCATCGGCCCCTTCGGCTCGAAATCGAGCGGCGTCCAGGCGAGCTTGTCCTTCGTGAAGTCGAACTCGATACGGTAGCGTGCAATGACGTTGTAACCGATGACGCCGTGGACTTCCGCGCCCGCCAGTCCGAGGCCGTTCATGCCTTCCAGCTGAAACAGATCCTCGATCCGGCCTTTCGCATCGGCGACGACAAGACCGCCCTCGATCTCGAAGCGGTCGAAGGCGCCCCAGCCTTTGGCGTCGCGCTTGACGCCGAGCTTCTCGGCGAGCTTGGTCGTGATGAAGACGGCCGGGGCGCCGGTGTCGAGAATGAAGTTGAACGGTCCCTTGCCGTTGATCTTCGCGCGGATGAGAACATGCTTCGGCGCCGTGAGACGATAGGGGACCATTACCGGCTTTGCTTCCTCCCTTTTGGCATCGTCGGCCTGGGCGGGGAGAATCGGCAACAGCACTGCCACTGCGACGCTCCACCAGAGACATTTCATCTTTCGGCACTCCGACAGCTGCGAATGAGAGTAAGGCACCGATGCGAACCCTTCGCAAAGGATTATACCCGAAGAGACAAGTCGGGGTTGCACGGAGAGGGAGAATCGGAAAAACGAATTGAGCCCGCTTCCGCGGGCTCATGTGTGGGAGGCACCTTACTTATCGCCAGCCTTGGCGGCGTCCTCGGCCTTTTTCAGGGCTGCCTTGGCATCCTCCAAAGCCTTCTCCGCCACCTTCTTCTGTGCCTCGTCCTTGACGGCTGCCAAAGCGTCCTCGGCTTTTTTCAGGGCTACCTTGGCATCCGCGATGGCCTTCAGTTTTAAGTCTTTGTCCGGCTTCTCCCCGCTTTTGATCTCCTTCAGTTTCTTCTTCTGATCGTCGGTCAGGATCTTGTAGCGCTCGGCATCTTCCTCGGTCTTGAAGCGCGTCGATCTTCGCCTTCAGCTTGTCGATCTCGGCCGTGTATTTGGCCTGGACCTTGTAAATGTCCTGCTTCTGGTCGTTGCTCAAACCCAGCTTCCCCCAGTTTTGTGGAAGCGTCCCCTTGAACTTGACCGGATCGTCCGGCTTCTTCTCATCGGGTTTCTTGTCGTCCGCACCGATCAGCCAGCTGGAACCGATTACGCAGACGGCCAGCACGGCCAGTCCAAAACGAAGGCGAGACATAGGAGGACTCCTCTATAGGAGATGGGTTGATTCGGTGTGCGCCATTTCGCACGAATAGCAGTATGCGGATGTCCGGACAGGAAGGCAACGAAAAAGTGGATGCGATTCTGTTGTGATTGGCAAGATGTGCAGCTGGTAGTGGGATCATCGCCCCGCCCGATTGCTCCAGCCTCCGATTCGTATTGCAGAGAGCGTTTGGCCGCGAGCGATCCGCTTCCCCGCGGAGAATGTTCCCCCACTCTTTATTTCGACTTGAGCGGGAACGAGTATTCCGTCTGGCCGTCACCCACTTCGGCGGAGAGCTCGGTCTTGTCTTTATCGCTGTACCTGGCGGGGATGTAATCCTCAACCGCCTGCTCATTGCCCATCGGACCTTTCTTACCCGGCACCGGCCGCGTGGCCCGAATCGTGACCGTCTTTTTACCGGCTTTGACCTTGACCTTGTAGTGGCCGTCCTCGATTTTCCCCGCGTCCGCTCCGTATTCCTTCTCGTCGGGGTAGAAAATGATGTCGCCCGTGGGGAGCGGTTCGTTATCGAAAGTGACCGTGCCCGTAACCTCGTAAACGCGGGGACCTGACTTGCCGCAGCCCATGGCTACGGCGACAAGCAGAACCGCGAGTCCGTTGATGAAAAATAGCCGTCTGCGCATGAATCCCTCTCAAAACGGGGCAGGGGATTCGCCGCCTGACATGCTTCCGAGAGCCTGGTACACGGTAGCGTTGACCATGTTGCTGATGGTCCGAACGGAGCCGTCAGCCAGGAGGGCGTTGACTACCTCGGAATGGTAACTGCGTGCGGCGAGGAATGCGGCACCGCTCGACGTACTGGTGACGGTCACCGGCGCCTGGGGGATGGACTGGGTTTCGTAGTTCTGGGCGTCCGGTACGGAGGTGTTCGGGGGATTGACGGTGCTGAACCAGCTGTTGCCTTCCCACGAGTTGCAGTACCGGCCGCGCAGATCGTTCGCGGTTACATCCGGAGACACGCAGATTTCGCTGCCCATCAGAGTGTTGCTCGTGCCGTCCTTGATGTCGGTAAACCGCGTCTGCGACTGCACGAAGAAGATGCCGTTCAGGTCGAGGCCGGTCCCGTAGGTCGTTGAGCCGGAGCAAACGACGTAGTTGACGTGCATTCCCTGCATCGCCGTGGTGCCGTCGGAGACCGTGTTGGTGTCGATCGTATGCGTCTTGGGGCTGTTGGGGTCGGACGGGCAGAGGAGCGTCTTGATGATCGTGTCCTTATGGGTCTGAAGCAGTGCCCGACCGCCGGTCGTGTTGTTGGCCGCGAGTTGGGAAGGGCCGCCGGTGACGTAGACCTCGTACAGGTTAGCCTGTTCCAGGTAGGGTAGGATCGGCTGAACCCAGCAGCCCCGGCACCACGGGTACTGGTTGGTGTAGAAATCATTCCACTGTCCGGGCGGCAACGTACCCTGGTCGTTGTGGTAGCTGTGCAGGGCGATGCCGATCTGCTTGAGGTTGTTGGCGCACTGCGAAAGGGCGGACGCCTCACGGACCTTTTGTACGGCGGGCAGGAGCAGACCGATGAGCACGGCGATGATGGCGATCACCACCAGCAGCTCGATCAGCGTGAACCCACGACGTTTCATCACGGACTCTCCGATCACGAGAATGGATCAGGCGCTCGTACTTTACGGTAATTCATGCGGACGGCGAACGCAAGGAGAAGAACGCCGAAACCCGCGGAGTCGAGGCGAGGGAAGTCGGGGCGAAGCGGAGGACGGAAACCTATCTGAGCAGTCGTAAGGGGAGCGGCCGCGAACGGTTGGGCGGTCCACTCGCGGCCGAGGAGCGCCGGCGTTTTATTCCTTCTTCAGGATCATTTGGCCGGGAGCAGGCGGAACGGTAGACGTCCCGGCTTGTCCGATGTGGCGCCGAGGAACACGAAGCACATCTCGTTGTCGTCTGCTCGCCGAAGCGTGACGAGACGCGGCGGGTTGAACGGATTGTTCGGGTTCTTCGCCGATTGTCGTAGACGGCCTCGACGCGTGAACTTCGTGCCCGCCTTGATCGGGATCGGCTCCTTGAAGAAGTAGGTCTCCTGCCAGTTGTAGTCCCAATCCTTGATGGCGATCAGCGTGACGGCTTCGCCGTCCGGCGGCGTCATCGTCGACCTTGATCGCCTTGCCGAGCATGTGCATGTGCGGCATGACCGAGTGCAGCGTGCAGTCCTGCTAGCACCTCGATGCCGCCCTTGACCGTGAAGTTCTCGTTCGCCGGCCGGGATGCACGAAGAAGCGGCCCGGGGATCACCATGCCCTTGAACGGCCGTCGTGACCGGCTTCTTGGCGAAGTAGAGGCCGATGGGCGTCCGGTCCTTTTCCACCCGGCCGTTGCGGTGGTAGTGGACCTGCATGACGACGTCGGCGCCCTTGGGCAGCACCAGCCGGTGCCTTCGGGCAGATGGCGCGGCAGCTTGCCCCGGCGCCCAGCCGCCCAGGCCGCCGAACTTGCCGGCCGCCGGTCGGATAGCCGATGCCCATGCGACGACGAATAGCCGGGACCGTGATCCTGTTCGTCGTCGGCCTTCTTGGCCTTTCCTGCTCCTTCTGCTCCAGCTTCCGGGCCTTGCCGGTGCGTGTCGAAGAAATTGAGCGAGTGATGGACGACGCGCGATGTTGCCCGGCCGCACCTCGACGGCGGTGACATACTTGTCTTCGTCAGGTCGTCGGCAGCACGAAGCAGCGGAACAGGTCGCGGCCGCTGGCGCCGATGGTCAACTCCTCGGGCACGGTCAGCACCAGGTCGGGCTTGCCCAGCTGCCAGCCGTCGGTGAACTGCCGCGGCTGCGGGGCGTCCTTCGAGTCGCCTTCCGGCGTGCCGCCATCGACCCAGGCGGCGAGCGTGGCGATGTCCTTGTCGCGTCAGTGCGCCGATCGTTGTGGAACGCGACGCCCTCGACCGGCTTCCACGGCGGCATCTTGCGGCTGCTGCGTGTACTCCTTGATGTCGCTCGCCCAGTTGACGGCCTGCTTGTAGGTCATCAGCGAGAACGGCCCGACCTCGCCGGGCCGATGGCACTCCTGGCAGCTGTTCTGCAGGATCGGCAGCACGTCGCGGTAGTAGGTCACCTTGCCGGTCTTCACGGCTCGCGTCTCGCTGCGGGATGGGGCAGCCGACCGCCTGTGGTCGCCGGCTGCTGCACGTCCTTGCCGGCCAGCAGGTCGTCGAGGGCGTTCTGCAGATCGTGGCTGGTGACCTGCGGATTCTTCTTGAGACGAGCCGTTGATGTAGCCGTTGTCGATCCGGCCGCGGTAACGCAGGACGAAGTTGTGATCGAGGACGAACGCTTCGGAGACGGACGACGGCCTTGAAGGCGTCGGCGGCGGCGTGCTCCTTGTCCTTGAGAACGGGGAACGGCAGCTTGAACTCCGCGGCCTGCTTGGCGATCTGCGCGGCGTCGAGATCGTCGCTGCTGTTGATGGCGAGGAAGGCGACGCCCTTGCCTTCGTAGGTCTTGTGCCAGGCTCGGCGAGAACCGGTGCGTAGCTGTTCGATACGGGGCAGTCGAACGACAGGAAGACGACGACGACGGCCTTGCTTGTCCTTGGGGCCAAGCAGCGAGACGGGTTTGCCCGCAGCGTCGATGAGGGTGACGTCAGCGATCTTGGTGTTGAGCTTGTCGTTGGGCGACGGGGCGTCGGCGGCGAGTGTGGGCATGGCGAAAACCAGACCGACGAGGGCGGCGAACAGGCAGCGAGGGTGCGGCATGAAATCGTCTCCGGATGACGTCTCTCCAGGGTCCCGAACTGACGGCCGGAGCGTGACGGCCATCCAGAGAATTAACCCGGTGGCTGCCGAAAGGTTTCAGGTGTGGAGTGTTTACCAGGCGTCCGATAGAATGGTGATGATGTTCCGAGCCGTGGAGGTTGCCACAATGTCCGTTGAGGTTCCCGACCTGCCGATGCCGATGCTGCCGGAGCCGACTCCGCCGCTGCGCCACGGCGACCGGCTGACGCGCGCCGAGTTTGAGTTCCGCTACAACGCTATGCCCCACATTAAGAAGGCCGAACTGCTCGATGGAGTCGTTTACATGCCTCCCTTTCCAGTCTCGGACGCACATGGCGGCACGCACTTCGATCTGATCGGTTGGATGGGGATATATCGCTTTGCCACACCGGGAGTAGTCGGCAGCGACAACGGCACGCTCCGGTTGAATCTCGACAGCGACCCCCAGCCGGATGCCTTTCTTCGCATCCTGACGTCGCACGGCGGCAAAGCTCGCCTCAGCGCCGATGGATTCATCGAGGGATCGCCGGAACTCGTGGGCGAAGTGGCGGTCAGCAGTTTACCAGTCGATCTGAATGTGAAACTGCCGCTGTATCGTCGCAACGGCGTGCGCGAGTACATCCTTTGGCGTGTGTTGGACCGGGAGATCGACTGGTTCGTGCTGCGCGGCGACCAGTACGAACGGTTGCCGCTGGGAGCGGATGGGGTGTACCGCAGCGAGGTGTTGCCGGGCCTCTGGCTGGAACCGGCGGCGCTGATTCGCGGCGAGCTGATGACAGTCGGCTTGGTCGCTCAGCGCGGGCTGGTGAGTCCGGAACACGCGGAATTCGTGCGGCATCTGGAGCAGGTTGCGGCGGGGCAGGAAGAATGACTGATTCGCTCCGAGGTTGTTAGACCCACCTCAGACGATCTGATATTGAGATGGTGGCGCCAGTAACAACACCTCTTTCCTCTGCCAGCTGACAATCACGTCGAAGAAACTGAATACCTCGCGGCCGAGGAGATTCATGTCGATCGCGGTGGGAGTAGTGAAGCCACAGAATCGGCCGTTCACACGGATTGTACCGCCATCAGCACGTCTGAATTCGAGATAGGTTGAAAACTCCACGTAGCCGGATTGGCCACCGACGCCGGCTAGGTTCAGCCCCAGAACCGGCGTCACTGCAATTTGCAGCGCCTGGAGGAAGGAGGAGGTAAAGACGGTCCGATCTGCGCCCGTATCTACGAGGAAGGTATCGCTCACCAGATTCCCCTGAGCGTCCGGGACCTGAACACGAACGAAGGGTCTGGTGATGCCGTCGGTGCAGAGAAGCCATTCACCTTCGATACGCATAGATCCGTGGTCCCGTGTTTGGTCGGAGATACTGGATGAACGCTCCGTTGTCTTCTGGGTGAGCGGTTTTTGCCAGCGCCCAGGCCGCTTCCGCTGTGTCGGCGAGAAACGCTTCTTGACCTGCGACCGCCAGATACTTGCCAAATCCGTGCGGAAGCACATCGTTCCAATGCTCCTGAATCCAGTGGAGATTTCGCCGGTGGCGATCGTCCTGTTCCCTTGCACGCGCGTCTTCCACCGGCTCCGTTCCGATTTCGAGGACGATCTTCGGTTCCTCCGGCCGTGGTCCTGTTCCGCGAATGATGAGCATGAGATCCTCCGCCGTTCGAGTTCATAATTCGGCATGGTTCATATCAGGGTAACACTGTTGTAGGACGGCCTTCCCAGGCCGTCCGAGGCGGAGCGGACGGCCTGGGAAGGCCGTCCTACAACAGTGTTACCCAAGCTGGCCTGTTTTTGAACCATGCCCATAATTCTGTTCACCTCAGATTATATCCTCCTCCCACACCGTGCGATATGCCCCGATCTCCTCGAAGTAACCGAACAGCCGCTGATAGAACGGCAGCGCCGACAGCGTCGCGCTGTCGCCGATCACGAGCAGCTTCCGCCGCGCCCGCGTCAGCGCCACGTTGGTCCGCCGCACGTCCGCGAGGAAGCCGATCTCGCCCTCGGCGTTGCTGCGCACCAGCGATAGCACGACCGCCTCCTTCTCACGGCCCTGGAAGCCATCGACGCTGTCGATCTCCAGCCCGGATTGGCAGCCGTTCGCGCAGCCAACGCACTTGAGCAGCGTACGGAGCGATGACGGCGATGTCGCTCGCAGCGACGCCGGCTTCCAGCAGGGCCTTCACCTTGCGTATTACCAGCGTCGCTTCCTGCGGATTGCGACGACTCTCGCCGTCCGGTTCGAGTTCCTCGTCGTAACTGGCCCCGGCCGTGTCGATGAACTCGACCGGCGTCTCCGTCAGCGGCTCGGGCCGCACGCCGGGCAGGTCGCACAGCCGATGACCGCTCACGGAAGTGTCGGCTTGCAGGTCGCCTTCGTAGAACTCTAGCGACGGAGAACATCATGATCGCCTCGTGCATGCGATACTGCACTGCCAGCCGGCGAGTGATCGTGTCGCCGTAGAGGCCGACGAGGCGCTCCAGCAGGCTGACGCCGAAGCCCTGCTGAACCGCCTCGCGCGACAGGACGGTCGGCGGCAGCTGGCAGTGGTCGCCGGCAAGGACGACGCTTGTCCGCGAACAGCAGCGGCACCCAGCAGCCCGGCTCCGTCGTCTGACAGGCCTCGTCGATTACCAGCAGATCGAAACGCCGCGGGCCGATCAATTCGCGGTCGAGTCCGGTCGTCGTGGCGCACAGGATCGGCGTCCCGTCGAGGATGCGCTCGACCGCCTGATTCTCCAGCTTCCGCGCATCGGCGAGGAGGGCGCGCGCTTCCTGGCGCATGTCCTGCTTCGCCCCGGGTTCGGGTTTGGCGCGCGTCCACTTCGCTGCCTGGCGAAACAACGCACGCGCTTCCTTGAAGAACTTGCGAGCCTGGCGTACGTCGGGATGGTCCTCGGCCAACAGGTCGAGGGTGTGTTCGCGCAACTTCGGCAGGACGCGGGCTGGATGGCCGAGCCGAACCGCGTGTTCGTCGTGAGCGATCAGGCGTTCCAGCAGGTTATCGACGGCAAGATTGCTCGGGGCGCATACCAGAACCTTGTTGCCGCGGCGAACGGCCTGGCGAATCAGTTCCACGACCGTCGTCGTCTTGCCCGTACCTGGCGGTCCGTGAATCACCGCCATGTCGCGCGCCGAGAGGGCCAGCCTCACCGCTTCGCGCTGGGACTCGTTCAGTGCGGGATCGAGCGCCGTAAAGTCAATCGCGGGGTCGAACGCCGGTGCGGTTTCCCCGAGAAGGATGGCGCGCAGCTCGGCGAGACGCTCGCGTTTCGCCGAGCGGGCCCGATCCAGTGCCGCGCGTTCGCGCAACCGGGCGGCTTCATCGTTGGTGAGATCGACGCGGTAGATGGGATTGTCGCGCTCGTCATCCGGCGGTTCGTTGAAGGCGACACGCAGGAACGACTCGGTGCGCTCCGAGATCGACTCCGCGCCAACCGGCGCCGCCTCTTCCACCGTGCGGAGACAGCACGACGGGCGTGCCGGCTCCGAGTCGTGTCCACGGCAGCGCAGCACGACTGCGTTTAATGAGCGTGAGGAGAAAGCGACCGCCGAGGCCGGCAAATTCCTCGTGGACGACGAGATCGGTCAGACACTCGCCGGAGCGCTCCGCTTCCTCGGCGGACATCCGGCGGATGCGCTCCAACGTCTGGCGCACCTCGGCGGCGGACTCCAGTTCGAGCAGATTGCGTAGCCGCAGGAAGTGATCGTCGGCGGATGAGTCGGACATGATTGACCGCGAATAGGTTTAGCCGCGAGCTTTTGCGAGCCCTGGACGCAGCGCTCGCAAAAGCTCGCGGCTAAACGAGGTGACGCGTTGTCACTTGATCGGCGAATAGTCGGTCGGGTTCAGGAAGATCGAATCGACCTTCTTGACCAGTTTGCCGTCCTTCTCGGAGGCGTCCTTTGCAGTCTTCCACTCGGGGTCATTACCGAACGCCTTCCAGCTCTTTTCAGCGGCTTCCTTGCTCGGATAGGCCAGGATGTAGACCATCTTCTCCTCGGCCTGGGTGGGGTCGATCGGCACCCAGAAGCCGATGATGGTCATGCCGTGCTTCACGAACAGCTTGTTGGTGTGGTCGCGGAAGCGGGCGTGCAGCGCCTTCATCTTGCCCGGCTCGGCGTAGTACGTTCGCATCTCGAAGACGCGCGTGTCCACTTTCTTGTCCTCCTTCTTTTCTTCCGCGACAGCCCGGTTTGCTAGACTGGCTAGACCGAGGACCAGCATGGCCGACAGAAACGACTTCATCTGCGATCTCCTGTTGATGGTGTGGAAAACTCTGGCGGGGCCTACGCTCTCTGTCCCGCGCGGTCGAACCAGCGGCGGATCGACAGTGTGAAGCCCGGCAGCAGTACGGTGCCTCCGTCGAGCGTGTCATCCTCGCCCAACTCGGTGAATTCATCGACGGCGGTGCAGACGCGCACGCGCCGAGTGGTGGGATAAACTTGCCACACGAGTTTCGTTCCACCATCGAAATACTCACGGCGTTTGCGATCCAGCTCCGCTCGTGTGTTGTTCGGGCTGAGGATTTCGACGGCAAGGTCCGGACGTAGATCGAGGATCTGACCAGGTGGGAGCAGTCGTCCGGGGAAGTGATCCCAAGAAATATAGGCGACGTCAGGCATGCGAACCTGGATTTCTTCAGTTCGAATCATCCCAGCTGCGCACAGGACAATCCCAGGACCGTTCTCACCGATGAAGGTTTCGAGGAAGAAGATCAGCACAACACCCAGCCGATCCTCGTAATATCCCGTAGCTTTCTCCACCAGAACCCCATCGACTAACTCGCAGAGCAGGCCGCACTCGATCACGTCTTGCTCGGTCGCGCTGCCGGGGTAGGGCTGGGACAAGATCCGTTCGAGCGGGATGTCGCCTAGACGCCGAACCACGTCCGCGAACGTCGGTACGGTTGTTGGATTGGGGTCAGCGATTGCGGACATGGCGAATCTCCTTTCAAATCACTCGCGGCTCAACATGTGTACATGCGAAGCCGCGAGCGGATGGCACCGTCTCACTTCGACTGCGGCTTCCCAATGCAGAACAGATGGCCTTCACCGCGAATGAACAGTCGGCCGTTGGCAACCGCGGGCGTGGCCGCCACCGACTCGCCGACGCTGTTCGTCGCCAGCAGCTTGAACTTCGGCCCCGCCTCGAAGACGTAGACCTTGCCGTCCAGGTCGATCGTGTAGATTTTGCCGTCGATCAGCACCGGCGAGGCTTCCACCTTCACACGGTCGCCGAGGGACTGGCTCCATAATTTCTCTCCCGTTTTCACGACATGGCAGGTCGCGATGCCGAAGTCGTTCACGCCGAAGACGTAAGGCCCCGAAGCCAGTAGGCAGGGGACGTAGGGCGTTTCCTTGTTGACCTTCACTCCCCAGGCGAAGTTCGTGTTGGTCACCTCGCCTTTACCACCCAGGCGGACGGCGATCAGGTTGCGTTCGCCGGAGCCGTCGCCGCTGCCGGCGACCACGTGGCCATCCGCCACGATCGACGAGGCCACGGTCCGCAAGGGCATGTTGGTGAACGACCAGGTGTAGTTCCAGACTTCTTTCCCGTCCGTCGGGTTGTAGCCCGTGATGCCGGCCGTGCTGGTGACGATGATTTGCGGCGGTTCATTCGGCGACTCCAGGACGAACGGTGTCGAATAGCAAGTGCGGAACGCCTTGCGCTCAACTTTCCAGGCCGGTTCACCTGTTTTGGCGTCGAAGGTGAGCAGTTTCGACGAGTCGTCCATGTCGTTGGCGAGGAATACCTTGCCGTCGTAGATAATCGGCGAATGGCCGGGGCCGTGCTGGCTGATGAATTCGCCCAGGTCGCGCCGCCATTGCTGGATGCCCTTCATGTCGTAGGCGCTCAGACTGAGGTTCTTCCCATCCCAGAAGGTCGCATAGACGCGCTCGCCATCGACGGCCGGAGTGCCGGACGCGTACGTGTTGAGGACGTGCGTATGACCCTTCGAGCTTTGCACGGTCTGTTTCCAGACGAGCTTGCCGCTGGTCGCGCTGATGCACATAAGCCAGCGCTCGGAGCCGTCCTTCGAGGCCGATTGCAGGAACAGGTTATCGCCCCAGAGGACCGGCGACGAGTTGCCCTTGCCGGGGATCTCCATTTTCCAGAGCACGTTGTCGGCTTTCCATGCGACGGGCACGTTCGGATCGGCAACCGCACCGGTGCCGTTGGGGCCGCGGAACCGCGACCATTCGGCGCCGTCGGAGATGGCGCTGGTCGCGCCGCAGAGAAGTCCAAGGCCCAGCACGAGGCGGGCCGTGAGATGACGGGAGTACATCGTCGTCGGTTCTCCATCGGGGTTCGGAATCGTCGCGGGTGGTCCCGATGACCACGCGCTTATCTTGATTCTATTGTGCGCGATCCTGCTATGTCCCGGCGAACCGGCTGCGTCAGCGGCCGGGTGTGGCTGAACAACCCGGCCGCTTACCTTGCCGGTTCGCCAATCGCACCGTCACAACGGTTTGACGTAGATGTTGCGGAACTCGACGCGGCCGTCATGGCTTTGCAGGCCGAGATGGCCCTTTTCACGCAGCAGACCGGGGTGGCCCTTGAAGTGCTCCTTGTGATCGTCGAGATTGGCGTCCACGATCGTCGTCCCATTGAGCGTGATCGTGACCTGCCGACCTTTGCAAACGATCTTGTACGCATTCCACTCGCCGACCGGCTTCAGCGCGTCTTTCGACGGGGCAACCACACCGTAGATCGATCCGGTCTTTTGCGTCGGCTTGAGCCCCTTGTAGTTCTTCTCGTTCAAGTACCAGGCATCGTCGAGAATCTGGATCTCCATGCCGACGTACGCCGGGTCGCCTTCAAGCGGACTGTGAAGCGCGACCCCACTGTTGCCGCGGCCTTCCGTGGGCAGCTTGAACTCAACGCGGACCTCGAAATCGCCGTACTCCTTCTCTGTCATCAACCAGCCGCCGCCACCACCCTTGGTGAAGATGACGCCGTTCTCGGCGCACCCAGCGGTCGATCTTGCCGCCCTTGTTTGTCGTCCATCCGGTCAAGTCCTTGCCGTTGAAGAGCGGTAAAAAGCCTTCGGGTACGGCCTTCTCTTCCGGCCTTACCGGCGTTCCGAAACAGAGCAGGGCGGTCAGACTGAGGAGGGCAAGCCAGCGGCACATCGAAGTGTCTCCTTTGTGGTTGGTGGGTCGAGAATTGGATTATGTCCCGTCGCGGAGCTGGACGCAAGCGCCGAGAAAAGTTGTGGACGACCGGCGCGGCTGCTACTACATCAAGGCGATAGTCTCGACAGGTCCGCGCATCTCGGTGGAGGTCGCGGATAATAGGGAAAACGGTGCGAATCCGTTGCGGGGCCGCCGCTGTGATCGGCGAGGCTCTCGAACTGTTTTGAGCCACTGCGAGTCTATCGCGGGAAGGCAAGTTCGAGGCCGTGGGACAGGATTACCTGTTCCGAAGCCGAAAGCCAGAAGACCTGCCTGTCGTTGGTCGTGTACCGATGCTTCGGCCTCAAGCATCCGGGCAGCGTCGATGCCATTGCGCACGTTTTCGCCGTCCGTTTGCGCCGGCCGAAGCGGTCCCCTTTTGCCCGACCCGGCAGAAAGGATTCGCTTCCATGTTCTCTCGTACCCGTCGTTCCGGTTTCACGCTGATCGAGCTGCTGGTGGTAATCGCCATCATCGCCGTGCTGATCGGGCTGCTTCTCCCCGCGGTGCAGAAAGCGCGTGAGGCGGCGGCCCGGACCCAGTGTGCCAACAACCTGAAACAGCTGGCGCTGGCGGTCAGCAGCTACGAGGCCGCCAACCAGATCCTGCCGCCGGAGTACATGCCCACGGCCACCCCCGTGACGCAACCCTACTCGTCCGCGATCTTCGCCACGCAGTACTGGTTCGGCCTGACGGTCTTCTCCAACGTCGGCGGAACGTCGTCCTGGGTCGATCCGTCGCAAGGGCTGCTGACCACCTACTACGAGAACAACTTCAAGACGACGCAATGTCCCAGTCTGAACGCCGCGACGTTCACGTACCTCTATTCCGCAGCGGCGGTCGCCCCGCCTTCGACGGTTGTCCCCAACGGGGGTTCCGCGGGGTCGGTTACCGGCGGGTACGGATACAACAAAGTGGTGGGCGCGAACCTGCTTCAGATGGTGCAGTGCCCGGAAACCTCGCAGACGTTCCTCTTTTGTGACGCGGCAAGCGTAAACTCCCCCACCAAGACCACCGCACCCGCCATTCCACTCGGGGAGGTCGATACGTTCGTCCCGCCCTTCGTTTATACTCTGAGCGGACCTTTCGCAGGTTCTACAACGACTCCTGCTCCCTACGCCCATTTCCGCCATGGCGGGCAAGTGGCGAATGTTTCGTTCCTGGATGGCCACGTTGAAGCCAGGATCCAGGTTTCTTTTCCCAATCCGGCTACGTGGATGTTCGGCAATACGACCGCCAGCGCCTATGGGGTAGGATACCTCGACGCAACCCAGCAACCGAACGCCGGATCGCCGGTCTTTTCCCCATATACCGGGATAGCGCAGTGAATGGTGGCCAGTGAACGAGTTGCATTCCCACTGCGGCGGGCGGTAGAATCGAGCTGTAATCTGCTGGATTCACCGCCCATCAAGGGAGAGCCTGCTATGTCCCCGATCGTTCTCGATGCGAATCTCTCACGCCAGCTGCACGAACTTTCCCGTCCCGTCGAGTTGTGCGATCCGGATGGCAAAGTGCTCGGACGGTTCGTGCCGCTCGTGGACCTTACGCAATGGGAGCCGGTTTCGCCGGACGTCAGCGAGGAGGAACTGGATCGCCGTGAACAGTCGACTGACTGGGTTTCATACGACCAGGTCAGGACCCACATTTGATGAGTCGTGAACCATTGGTGCCGCGGCCAGCATAGATAACCACTCACCACTCACCACCATGAAGATCATCGATATTCGTCTCACCGGCCTCTCCGGCGGCACCGTGGATGGCGGTTGGCCGCAGGGCAATCAGCCCGAGGAAGACCTCAACACCATCGTCGAGGTCGTCACCGACGAGGGGCTGATCGGCGTCGGCAGTGCCATGACCAGCAAGGGATTGGTCGCCGCCGGCGTGTCGGTCCTGCGGCCGCACCTGGTCGGCGAGCGCGCGGACGAACCGGCCCGCGTCAGCGAAAAACTGCGGCAGGCGATGTTCTGGCAGGGGCGTGGCGGGGCCGTCGAGCACGCCATCAGCGGCATCGACATCGCGCTGTGGGACCTGATGGGCCAGATTTGCAAGCAGCCGGTGTCGCGCCTGCTCGGCGGCCGATACCGCGAGCGCATCAAACCTTATGGCTCCATTCTCTTCGACGAACCGGGGCCGTTGCGCGAGACGCTGCTGCACACGGTAGCGCGCGGCTTCAAGGCGATCAAGCTCGGCTGGCGTCCGTTCGGCCGGCGCGACTCGCGCACCGACGAACTACTGATGCGAACGGCCCGCGATGCCGTCGGCCCGAATGTCGAGCTAATGGTGGACGCCGGCGGCAGCGAGCAATTCTGGCCGCACGGCTACAAGTGGGCCATCGAAACGGCGCGGATGCTGAAGGACTACGATGTGGTCTGGTTCGAGGAAGCGCTGCCGCCGGACGACCTGGAGGGTTACATCGAGCTACGCCGTCATTCGCCCGTACCGATCGCCACGGGAGAAGTGCTGACGCGCCGACAGAGCTTTCGGCCGTTCCTCGAACGACATGCGGTGGACATCATCCAGCCGGACTGCACGAAATGCGGCGGCTTGACGGAAGCGTGGCGCATCGCCTGGATGGCTTACGAACACAATATCCAGTGGGTGCCGCACGGCTGGAACACGGCCATCGGCCTGGCCGCCGACCTGCAACTCTCCGCGGCGATGCCGGTGGCGCGCTACGTCGAGTACCTGACGCCGTCGCCGTACCTCGACGAACTGGTGATGACGCCGTTTCGGCCGGACGCCGAGGGATACCTGCGTGTGCCGGAGGGGCCGGGGTTGGGGATTCAGCTTAATCGGGAGGCGCTGAAACGGTTTGGGATTTAAGATCGTTTACGTTTCGCGGTCCGAGTTTCGAGGTTTCGAGGGCGAAACGTAAACGGTAGGGGTTCCCGATCAATCCATGCAATGCGTCCCATGCGTGATCGCCCCACCGGCCCGTAGCGCAGCGGCCACCATGACCGTTTCGGCCAATTCGGCTTCCGTGCAGCCGGCGGCCTTCGCCTTCTTGGTGTGAATCTCGATGCAGTAGGGGCATTGCGTCGTCATCGCCACGGCGACGGCGATCAGTTCTTTGTTATGAGCGCTAATGGCCCCTTCCGCCATCACCGCCTTGTCCCAGGCCATGAAGCCCTGCCACGCCGCCGGGGTCAGCTCGCCGAACTTCTTCAGCTTCTGCATCTGGCTCATGTCGTACATCATCGGGGTCATCTCCCTGCGAGAATAGTAACCGTTTAGCCGCGAGCTTTTGCGAGCGCTGCGTGCAGCGCTCGCAAAAGCTCGCGGCTAAACGGGGACAATACTCTCGTTAGGATACGCGCGTCGGTTCGCTTCGTCTCGTATTCACTTCTGCTGACGGCCCTCCAGCTTTTTCTCCAGCTCGCGCGCTTGCTGCTGCACGTCGCCGAAGCGTGCCGGCCAGCTTTGACCGCGGAGGGTTCGCAGAGTCGCCGCGGCCTTCTCCAATGCTCCTTCGTGGATCTGCGCCGCGGCCAGTCGCAGAAGACCTGTCGGCTCCAGAGCGCGAATCTTGGCGACGCGCTCCCAGTGGGCGATGGCGTCGGCCCAGCGGTCCTGTTTCTCGCGCACTTCGGCAAGTGCCGCGTGGCTCTCCGATTCATTCGGCAGCATCTCGACCATCGACGTGTAGGCCCGTTCCGCCTCGACCGCGTGCTTCATCTCGTCGAGGCGCTGGCCGAGCTGTTCGTACAGTTTGATGTCGCGGCGCGACAACTCGACTGCTTGCAGCAGCTGGCGGACGGCCCCATCCTTGTCGCCGGCCTTGTCGTAACAGGCGATCAGCGCCTGATAGGTCTCGGCGTCGTTGGGTTGCAGCTCGGCCGCAAGCTGGAACTGCGGGATGGCCTTCACGTGCTTGAACTGGCGGACATACGCCTGTCCGATCGCTTTACGGACAACGGCGCTCTGCAATTTCTCCTTGTCCAACTCGGCGACGTAATCCTCCAGGCTAGGCGCATCCACGAGGACCTGCACTAGCGCCTTCAGAGCGTCCTGGCGTTGTTGCTGGTACGGCCCCCAGCTCACGACAGCACCGCCCGCCCGATCGACGGCCTCTTTCGTCTTGCCGAGGCCGGAGTAAGCGCGGGCCGCGTTGGCGTAGTAACCCGACAGGATGCCGTTGCCAATGCCGCGGTGCGGATAGCTGCGCTGATGCAGCGGGATGAGTTCGTCGTAATAGCCGGCCGACTGCCCGTAGAGCTGATTCTCCAGGCAGCTTGCCGCCATGCCGGCGAGCACAGGTTCGTTCCAGCGCTCCTTCTCGTGGAAGAAGGCATCGGTCTGCTTGAGCAAGGCGAGCAACTTCGCCTGCTGCCCGGTGCGGAAATAGGCGTGCATCAACTTGGTGCGATAGCCGAGGTTTTCCGGCCTCAGCTCGACCAGCGGCAGCAGCAGCGGAATCGACTCGGCGAAGCGCTGCTGCCGATGCAAGTAATCGGCGAGCTGCCACTGGCCGGACTCACTAAGGATCTTCCGTTCGTGGGCCGCGAACAGGATGTCGATGGCGCGCTTCTCGCGCGGCAGACTGTAGAAGAAGTAATCGGCGATGTATTCGACCGACGGGCCGGACTGGAACCGCTCAACGAGCACTTCCTCGGCCGTCTTGGCGAAGTCGGCTTCCTTCTCTGCCCAGTAATAGGTGTACCGGCGATCGTAAATGGTTCGATTGCGGTTTCCTTGCGAACGTAGGTCCCGACGCAATTCGATCAAGACCAACTTGAGCAGCCGAGGTTCGAGATCGCCGACGTCTTTCAGTTCGTGCCGTAACATGGCGATCTCGCCGCTCTGCTGGCTCCAGGCGTCCTGGTTGTTGTAACGCAGCCAGCCTGGTTCATCCTCGACCCGATCGAGAATGAAGGCGAGGGCATCGCGAGCGCCGGAGACGGTATGCAAGGAGATGGACATGTCGCGCACGATCTGATCGTAGTTGGTGATTTGCTCCTTAAGGATCGGGGCGAGCCGTTTGAAGGCGAACGCCTTGAGATCGTCGGCGACCCCGCGCGATCTTGCAGCTCGTGAGCGGCGCGATAGAACCGATTGAGCTGGGCAAGCAGGTTATAGCGATGGTTCTGATCGGTCGCGGCCAGCTCGGTAATAAGTTTGCCTTCCAGGGCCTTGTAGAGCACCGCGCCCTGACCGAGCGAGACGTCTCCCTTGTTTTGCAAGGTCTGAAGGTAAAGCTCGTTGAGTCGCTGAACCAGCCAGTATTTCTGCTGGGTGTGAATCGGATGCTTGAGCTGGGCGAACAGCAGCTTCTCGCCGCGGTCGTATTGCCGGGCGCTTTCCGTGAATGAGATCAGGGTCGTCAGCGCGTTGTTCGCCGCGGTGGGAAGGACTCCCTTGTTGGCGTCCTCATGCTCCTTGAGCGCCGTTTGCAGCAGGTCGATCGCTTCCTCACGGTGCGAATAGCTGTTGAGGGTCTCGGCATAGTTGTTGGCAATGCGCAGCCGATCGAATGAACCGGCCGCGGCTTCCCGGTGCAGCACCTCCAATTGACGGAGTCTGCTCCTTGGCGAGCGTCGCTTGCGTGATGCCGCCGAGACCGGCGAGGAACTCGGCCATGAGCGGCGGCTCGCCCGGCGACCAGTCGCGCTTGAAAGCCCGTTGCAGAGCGGCAAGCGCCCTATCGCGGTGCGGGCCAGGCTGGTTCTGCAACTCGGCGGCTCGCCGTTCGACAAGCAATTCCAGCAGATCGAAAGCCCGCTGATCGACTGCGGTCTTCGCTAACGGTCGAACCTTGGCGATCCGGGCCACGATCTCGTCGGCGGTGGCTTCATCGCGCATTTCGCTCGAGTACGCTGTGCATCCCCTGGAGGAACGGATAGACCTTCCCGGCCGAGTGCCCGACAACACCGTCGGTCAGCATCGACAGAAGACGGAAATCGCGCGAGGCCTGGTAGAACTGTTCAAGTGCCAGAGATAGTTCTGCGGCGACTGCGACTTCTCGAACAGCGCCTTGAAGACCTCCAGCACTTCGTTGTCGAGTTGCGATCGGCAAGCGCCCGTCGCCCGCGACCTGCCAGGGACGAACGAGGACATCGATCCGCTGGTTCAGACGATACTCCTCGGTCGTCTTGTAGATCGCCGTCTTGGCCTTCTCGTGCTGTTCGCGGCGATTCTCGACCAGATACCAGTCGGCAAGACTGCGATACGCGCTCGGGCCAAGCTCGTCGTCTTTTTCGACGGCCTCGAACAGCTTGATCGCCTCGGTGAGCTTGCCCTGCTCGGCGAGCAAGTAGCCGAGCGCCAGCGCGCCAGCGGTTTTCGGGATCGGGGTCGGCTACCCATTGGCGCAGCTCGGCTTCCAGAACCTTGGGCCGATCGAGCGGCGATGAGAAGACGATACTTTTCCCTCTTCCAATGCCCTTCGTCGGGCAGATCCTTGATCTGATGGTCGAAGAACTTCAGTAAGCGATCGACCAGTGCTGCGTCAGCTCCCTTGCGCGCGGCCAGGTGGGTGAGCGTCACCAGGTAGCGGTCGCGGAGTATCTCATCCAGCCTCGACTCGATCGCGGAGACCTCACCGCCTGGCTCGGCCTTGGGCGGAGCGGTGCCAAGGAACTCCCAGCACTCGTCGGCAGTCTGCTTGAAGTTGCGTTCGAGCAGCGTGTCGATCCAGAGCCGTTCGGCAACCAGCCAACCGGCGAAGAGTTTGTCGTGCTTGCCGGATTCCTTGCGGAGCCGATCGGCGAAGCCTTCACGGGCCACTTTGCGATATTCGTCCTGTTTCTTCCGGAGATCGACGCGGCTGAGCTTCTCCGGGTGCTCGACCTTAATCATCCCGGCCGAAAACCGTGCTTCGAGCATGGCGTCGGTCAGGCGGTGCAGAGCAGTGACCCGGCTGAAGAGGCCGTTCGCCGGTTCATCGGGTTCCCCGAGTTTGGCGAGCAGAGAGAACGCCTCATCCTCATTCGCGGCCGACCAGGGCTGCGAGAGGAGCGAACGTGAAAAGTTGGTTGGCGTACTCAACGCGGTGTGCCTCGGGGCCTTGCTTCCACTGAATGCGGAGGAAGGCGAGAGTGTCTTCGGGGTTGAGCAGGCCGAGGATGCGAACGAGCGACTGGGCGAACTGGTGCTTGATTTCCGGCTTTTTCTCGGCGTCCCAGCGTTTGCGAAGACGATCAGCGAGCTTCTTCCAGTTCTCTTGCTCCAGGCCGGAGTCAGACCAAACCCAATCAACGAGCGGATGACCTGGCTCGGAGAGAGCTTGTCGATGTCCTTGACCAGGAAGCCGGCCAGCGTTTTGACGTGCTTCCCGGCCGGCGTCGGTCTGACGGAAGCGCGTAGTTCTGGAGGATGGTGCCGGCCGTGTTAGGATTCTCGTCGTGCAGGGCGAAGAACAGGGCCGCCCGAGCCAACGGTGCGTGCCAGCGTTCCTCGACCCGGTAGGTGTAGAGGTTGTAACCCTGGCCGAGCGCGAAATCGACGGCCGCGTGCAACCGCGCGGAGACGGGTTCGGCAACTCGCCGGTCACTTGGCCCTCGCGCAGCCACTGCGCGACGAACGCTTCGGCCTTGTCCGCCTGATTGCTGCGAACGAGGGCCGAAAGATACTGGCCGTAGGAATTGCTCGGCTTCCGGGTTCGTCTTGTACCAGGCGGCAAGATAGCTGGCCAGATCGCGATAACGGCCTTGTTGCTGGAGGAGGCCGACGTAGAGTCCGCGGAGGGAAGACTCCTCTCGGACGGTTCCCACTTCGCTTCGGGAACGAGAACGCGGTTCAGCCAGGCATAGGCCGCGTCATAATCGCCGGAGCTGGCGAGGGTCTGGGCGTAGAGATATTGCAGGTTGTAATCGTGCGGATAATCGACCGCCAGCGTCTTGGCCAGCACTATCGCCTTGTCGAACTGATCCGGCCTGCTGAAACAGCGAGACACGGCGCGTCCGCCAGGTCTTCATGGCCTGGAGGTGAGCCGGGTGAGCGTTGGTAGATCTTCTCCAGGCTGTCGCGAGAGGCCGAGCATTTCGTTCGTTTGCAAAACCTGCTGGGCCTGGCCGACGAGGTACTCCGCGAGGAAGTAGTCGTTGGCGCAGCGTGTCGGTGTCCGTCGCGCCAACCAGGGCGACGGCTTCGTCGAGGAGACGTTTGCGCAACTCCTCGTGCCGGCGACTGGCGAGGAGGAATGAGTCTCTGAGCCAGCGCATCCCCTGTTTGCCCTCGGCGAGACGCTCGCACTGCTGGAGATGTTCCAGGGCGCGGGACCATTGCTGTGTCGCGGCAAAGTGCAGCGTTAGAACGGCCCGATCGTCGAACGTCGCCTTGCCGGCCGCCGCGGCTGCCTTCGCCTCGGCCAGACGCGGCAACGGCGAGTGGAGGAACAGGACCTTGTCCTTGCCCGCCAGTTCCGCCGTCATCCGCTTGGCGAACTCGTCGGCCGAGAACTCGGTGATGGTCTGTGTCGCAAGCGAAGCTCGCCGGCCCTTGTCGTCGAGAGTCTCGACGTGCGCTGGCCCACCACGATCCTGCTATTTCGACAAAATCGTCGAACTTCGTCGTGGCGGTCGCCTTGCCCTTGTGACGCTGCTCGACACTGAGAAGGACGTGGCGGCTCGTGTCGATGAGATAGCGCGATTCGTGTTCCGGGTTGTCCCTGGTTTTCAAGATCAGCAGCGCGCGGTCCTTGCCGGCCGCTTCGATCGTTGGTGTGTAATCCGCGTACGAGACATGCAACGGCGTCACGGATTCGTCGGCCAGTTCGAGCGGCGGATGCGCGAGGTCGATCTTGTTCGAGCCACGCACACGACCCAGCAGATACGCAGTCGAATAGCTGCCGGCTTCCTTGGCATCGCACCAAGAAACTATCACCTGATAGCCGTCGGTCGTCGTGCGTCCCAGCCAGCCGTTCGGCGCGACGAGTTCCAGCCGTTTGGTTCGTGCGGCGAGTTCGTTGCGCCGGCTGTCGTAGCCGTCGGTCTTACGCACGAGGACGAGTCCGCCCTTCTGCTTGGCGAGCTTGTCCATGCGCAGCAGACTGCGCGACAGATCCAGTGCCTCAGCGGGCCATGTCGATTTGATTTCTTTCGCTTCGGCGGCGGGCGGTGCGAGGGATGGGAACAGCGACCCGAGCCATTGCAGTTGTGATCCCCGATGACTGTTCTGGTAACGGCCGCCATAGGCATAGCCATAGGACTCGAACTCCCCGGATGGTTCGCCGGGCCGACGTCCCTTTCGGTCCTTTTCCAAGCCGAATCCCAGATCGTCTAGAGCCAACTCTCTCTCGTCGTTTTGCTGACGCCCCATCTCCTTCGCCTGCGGGTCAGGACTCGAACCATCCGGTCCGTCCCTGGGCGAGTCTTTCTGTCTGTCTTCAAACCCCTCGGGGCTGTTTTCATTCTTCGAGTCTTCCAGCTTCTTCTTGGCAGGTTCGCCCCAGTCGCCGGCATGTACAGATTCAGAGTCATCGAGGACTCTCACCAGACCGAGGCCCACCGGGAAATCGCCAAGACCGTCGACATCTCCAACGGGCCCACCACTCCGCAATCCGGCGAGTTGAACCGAGCCATCGAAATCAGAGCTTAATGTGCCCATCGGTTGCCCATACGGTGAAGGTCTTTGGAACAGACGCACATCGCGGCCCAGGGTCATGAGCTGGGCCAGCACCTTCCGCCGCAAAGCCGTGCGGTAATCACCGGCCCGTTTCATTTGCTGCTGCTTCAGCTCGAAGGCCGCGTTGTCCCGTCCCTCGGCGAAGAACTTCTCACCGTCGCGCATCTGGAAGCGGCGTTTCACCGCAAAGCGCTCGCGGTCGGCGTCGCTTTCCAGGACGAGAAACGACGTGTAGGGCGTGATGATCTGATACTCCTCGGACAACGCGATGATCTCCTGCTTGATCGCCTCCGATGAGCCTTGTTCGAGCAGCTTATCGAGGTGCATCCTGGCCCAGAGACGCGGGATGAATGAGTTGCCCGCTTCGGCGTCCTTGAGCGTCACCTTCGATTCGATGCGGATTGGCTTGTCGCCGAGCATTCCGGTGACGATGATCTCACCCGTCTGGTCTTTCCCTTCGGGGAGATAGCGACCCAGCAGAATCTGCTGTGTCCCCGCGGTGACGTTCGGCAGTTCTTCCGGATAGACACGGGCGGTGCGCAGTCCCGAAAATTCGACCTTGAGGTTCCGCAGCGCCGGCGTGGCGATCTCGCTGAGCAGTTCCAGAGCGACGGCCTGCGGCCCTTGCTCGCCGGAAACACGCCGCACCGAACCGCCGCCTAGCGAGGCGATGGCCTTCAGCGCGGCCGGCTCGTAACTGCTGCCGACCGTTACGGCGTGGAAGGTGCCCGATTTGCCGTCGTAGAGCTGATGCAGCCGTTTGGCGAAGGCGACCGGATCGGCGTCGCCTGTGGTGACGATACCATCGCCGAGATAGATGACGTGCGTCCCCGGAGTCGCTCATCTTCATGGCCGAGGCGAAAGCGCGATCGAGATCGGTCCAGCCGAGAGAGGACCGTTTAGCCAAGACCTGGCGTACCGTGGCGATGTTGGACGCCGTGGCGGGAACCGGCTTCTCGAAGATCCAGTCGCAGTTTACATCACACGCGGCGACGTTGATCGTGTCCTTCGGCGTCAGAGCGCCGAGCAGCGACGCCAGGACGGCGTTCTGCGTCGCGCGCTGACCCTGGTCCATCGACGCCGACGTATCGGCGAGGAGTAGGAGACGGAGCGGTTCGCCGTTCGGAATCAGCGGTCGATCCAGATCGCTGGACGCGCCGGGCGGCATGAGCTGGACCATGAAATAGCCGTCGTCCCCTCGCCGATGCGGAATGACGACGACCTCCGACTGCTTGCCCTCAACTTCGATGATCGCCTCGAAATCGCGCGTCGGCGTGTATTCCTGAGCGGCAAACTCGATGTGCCCGGAATGCTCCGTCTTGGCGAGACGAGTCGCATGGGTCGGCGACGTCACGCTCTTGAGCGGCACCACCGAGTTGACCTTGAGGTCGATCGACAGATCGCGGAGCGGATGCTGCTTGAGCATCTCGCTCTGCAATCCGTAGCTGTAGCGATAGCGATTGCCCCGCAGCGGCAGCACCTGCGTGTAAGTGATTTTAATCCGCTTTTCCGAGTTGCCTGGGATCGGATAAACGCGGGCCTTGAAGATATTGCCGCCCGACCATTCGAGCAAGCCGGGATCGCGTTTTTCGCGCAGGATCGTCTCGTAAATCTCGCGGGCGCGCTGTTTCTCAACGACGTCGGCCTCGACCAGCTGGTCGCCGATCCACATGCCGAAACCGGAGATCGACGCGTCCTGCGGCAGCGGGAAATAGAAGACGCCTTCCAGAACGGCGTTGGTGCGGTTTTCGAACGACTCCTCGATGACGGTGCGGGCGATCTGATCGCGGATGTCGATGGTGACGTGATGATAGCCGACGGTCAGCGGCACATCCCGGCCATCGACCGAGGCGATGAGCGAACCGATCGACTCGTTCGCCGTCGTCCCCTTGAAGCCCTGGAGCCAGACCGGTTCCTTCTCGACGCGGACGAGCTTCTCCTTCTCGACGCGGAAGTGTTGTTTGCCCTTGATCGTCACCGTCTGCTTGTCCGGCCCATGCAGATCGACCGGGGCATCGGCAGCCGCGGTGATCTCGACTTCGCCTTCGAGGAGCCGTAACTCCGCCGGCTTGATTAACTCCAGGATCGAGTGCGGCCCGACAATGACGCCGGTTGCCTTGAGGAGCTTCAGGGCGACGGCGTTCGCACCGCGGGCATCGGTTCGCAGCCAATCGCCCGGCTTGAGGACCAGCCGCGGCTGCACCGGCGACCAGCGCTCATGCAGCACCGGCTTGATGCTGACGACGCCCTGGGAATCCGTCACCTTGCCGATCCGGCCGTCATCGGTGAGGTTGTCGCTGACGACGAACTTCTCATCGGGCGCCTTCTCCTCGCGGTTCGGCTCCTTCAGGTGAGCGATCCACTGCGCGAGGACGATGCCGAGAACGAGAACGGCAGCCGCGGTGGCGGCGATCCAGCGGAATGAGGAAAAGAACATGATCCGTCTCCTGGGAGAGGTTGAAGTCGCTTGAGGAGTAGCGGCCTGAAACGCGGCCGTGGATTGCTCGCGCAGCCGATCGAGAAACGTACGGGGGGGGGGGCGGCGCGTCCTTGTCGGCGGCGGCGAGCAGGGCGCCGAGCGGGTCGTCGGTGGGGCGAGGTTCAGGTTCGATCATTTGCAAGCCTCTGCGTCGTACACGCTGCCGCCGGGGAGTCGGGCGAAGGCCTGGCGAAAGGCCTCCCGGGCGCGGGCCAGTTTGGAGCGCACGGCCGTCTCGGTACTCCGCTCCCGGCCGGTGATCTGTTCGATCGAGTCGCCGTCGAGATACTTGGCGGTCAGCAGGGCTGCGTAATCGTCGGGAAGTTCGAGCAGTGTCGTGCGGACAAGCAGGGCCAGCTCGGCCGTTTCGAGAAGGTCCGCCGGATTAGCGTCGGTGCCGTCGAGCCAGCGCGCCAGCCGACCGTTGCTTGCCGCCAGCCATTCACCCGCCTGTTTCAGCCGATCGTGCCGCTGCTGCTTCCGAAAGTGCAGCGCGACTTGCATCCGAGCGATGCCCCACAGCCAAACCCAGAGCGATCCTCTGGCGTCGTCGAAGGTGTGCGCGGACCGAGCGGCGGCGAGCATCGTCTCCTGCACGACGTCGGCGACATCCGCCGATTTGGGACCGAGCAGGCGCGCGACACCGCACCAGACGCGCTCGGCGAACGCATCGTACAGCGTTCTCCAGGCGTCCACCCGGCCCTCGCGCAGGCCGCGGACTACGGCGCGAGCCTGTTGTTCATCCAAGTTCGCTCCCACGCTGTCCTGGATCACGGTCGGCGACAGGCGTCATCACTATCCTATTTGCGCTGGCGGGGCGAGATGTGTCGCGGAATTCTGAACGGGCACTTGCCCCACAATCCGCGTCGTCTTCCATTCCGAAAACGTGCTGGCGGCGCGGACCACTCGCGCATTAGAATAGGCGCTATAGTCGGCCGGCCCTTGCGGCGTCTCGATTTTTCTCCAGAAAGCCAGGAGACCGTCAGGCCATGTCCGGTCACACCACCTGCCCCGGTTGCCAGCATTCGTATGACGTGCCCACGCATTTCCTCGGTAAGATGCTGCGCTGCCCGCAGTGCCGGACGGAGTTCCGAGCGCCCGTTCCGTCCGCGCCCTCCGACGGCGATCCTCCGTTCGATTTTGCGGAAAGACCAGGCGCCTACCCCGACCAACCCGAAGCGGCCCCACGGATCGACGCACCTCACCCACCCCTTCGTGCGGAAACCGACCGGCCCGATTATCGCGCAGAGCGGTGCGCTCCGGAAGACCTTCCCGACCGCTTGGGCGCCGGAACACGGGCGTTCATCATAGTCGCCGCCGCGGTCCTCTTCTTCGTCTTCGGCGTCATCGCTCTCTTCGCCCTGAACGCCAAGCGTTCCAGTTCACCGACAAGTGCCGCCTGGAAAAAGCGCGCCGGAATGGAGATCGATCAAGATGCGATCATCGCGAAAGCATTCGAGGAAAATCAGGACGACTTGTTGCCCAATGAATTAAAGGATGAAGGTATTCTCGAGCCAGTCGTCGAGGAAAAGCGGCGTGTGGAGGAGCGAAAGTTTCCGGAGGTTGAGGCGGTGCCGGTGACTGCGCCGCCCGGCCTGCTGGCGGTGCCGGTGCCGCCGCAGGAGCCGCCGGTGCTTGATGTTCCCCGCAGTAAACCGTCTGGACGGGCGCTGGGTAAGTCAGCCGATCGCATTGAGGATGTGAATGTCGTTGAAATCGACGTAAACGTTCCGAAAAGCTGGAGTTGTTCCCGAATTGTTTTCCACCCGACAGAAAATACGTTCTACATGCTGGAAACCGATGGTACGCTACGGAAAATCGCGATGGCGGGATTAAAGGAGCTGCGCACACTTGGAATCGGTTTTACCTGCGAATGCCTTGCCCTGAGCGCTGAAGGTCTGCTTGTCTCTGTCACGGAGCGGAGTGAGGTATGGGTAATCGATAGGGACACTCTGGAGGTAAAGCGACGCATTGTTGTACCTGGCGTGAGCCGAATTGTATCATCGCCGGTTCAGTCAATCGCCTTCGCCGTGGAACGGAAAGGGAGAGCAATGGGGACAAACCGTTCCCTCTGCGCCCTCGACCTCCAGAAGGGTACGGTAGTTTGCGAGTACGAGGAAAACGGTCAAGGGGCGGACCTATATCGTGGAACTGCTTCACCCGACGGTAAGTATCTATTCCGTAGGAAAGGACCACGACTCCAGCGGATACGGATCGATGAGACGAATCTGACCTTGGAAACCGCTACCGATGCCATTGCTCTGAACAGCTACATTGAGGTTAGTGCGGATAGTCGCTGGGTATGCCTCTATTCGGAGAAAGGTGGTGAAGTGGCGGATGAATACGTGGCGTATGTTTACTCCATTAGCGAACTGCAAAAGCCTGCCTACACGATCAGGAGTGAGGCAAGGCCGCGTACAGTCGGCTTCGATCCTAAGACGGGCCGGATCTACACCGGAAGGCAGTTGTTGACGATTCACGCTGCAAACGGATTGACAGAGAAGGAATACATCCTAGCCAAGGAGGCCGCGTTGATCTCATATATCGTGGTCCACCCCGCGGGCAACAAGATGCTGGTGCAAACCGAGAAGAAACTCTTCCTCGTCGAGTTGGACGTGCCACAAAATCCTTGAAGAAAGGATCGCCCCCGATGCCGACGCTCACGGCAGGAGAATCGGTGAGGCCAATCAAGTTGGAGAGTTGCCATGTCAGAAGACAGAAAGCCTGAAGACTACAAACAAGCGGCCGAAGACAACCTGCTGCTGGCTCAAGCCCTTGTGGGCCAAGCCCAGATCAGCGATCAGGAATTCCTGGAGCGCATGGCGCAGCGACGCCACGGTGGACCATGACGGTGAGACGTGCGGCCTGTGTCACAAGATAATCCTCGGGGCGCAGATCGCGCGCGACATGATCGCCGCCGGGGAGTACGAAGACCTCATGAGTAAGTGGTCGGCCGAATCGGAACGCCGCTGGCATGAGTCGAAGTTTTTCAAGCTCTATCAGGAAGAAATCGCTGCCGGACGCGATCCAGAGAAGGCGTTTGAGGAACGCGGGTGGGAGATGTAACTGCCGCGGATCCCGCAGGGCCACGGCACATCTCCGGAACAGTATCCGAACTGGGATGGATGAATCGGACCGGTCGCCGATCACGGTTTGCGTCGCAGCCGCTCCAGTTCGGCGCGGAGTTGGGCCGTTTCCTCTTGCGCGGCCTTCAGTTGACGGCGCGGCGTCATCCCGTTCGATCTTCGTCTGCTGCAGTTCACGCATCAGGTCGGCGGGCAACGGCAGCAACTCGCCGCGGAACCAGTAGCGCACCCAGCCGTCGAGGATCGCCGCTTCCAGTTCCAATTCGGGAATTGCCAGCCGGCCTTTGTCGTTCGGCTTGACGCTGACAAACTTCTCGCCGGTATGGTGGAACAGCGTCAACTCTTGCGCATCCGGGTAGAAGAGCAAATAGTAGGGCACTTTCAGCTGCTTTTCGTATTTCTCGTGGTTCTCCTCGTAATCCTTGCGTTTACTGCCCTTGGAAACGTACTCCAGCATCATGAACGGGCCGACCGGTTGCAAGGGTAGGTCGTAGCTTCCCTCGGCCTTGATTGGACCATCGTGGATCACCACCATGTTGTCCGGCACGACCTGGCCGGCCGCTTACGGCGCGGCAGCGGATACTGGACGAGCAGCTCGTTGAAAAAGTGGACGTCGGGACGGTGGGCCACGACGAGAGCGAAGCTCTCCACGGAGATCTCGCGCTGAGTGGCATGCGGAGTCGATTCCATGAAATGCTCCAGCGGCAGCCGGCGAAGGTACTCCTGAGCCGCGTGGTAATACTTGAATTCGACCAATGCGCGCGGCAATTCGGTACGCATCTCTTCCCTCCGGAATAGGACGGCGACGCCGAACACTTTACTCCATCCTGTCGAAAGCAGAAAGATGAAACGACGAGGCGAGTGGCGGGGTTCATCCCGCCGTGGTGGATCACCCCGCGTACTTCTCCCCACCCTCACTCATCCCCGCCGTCGCCTTGCTGATCTCGCGGATCGTCCTGCTCCCGACGAACTCCTTCGATGATGTCAAGGGATTGCTCTCGACGGACCGCGTGCCGGACGTGAGGGAGCGTGGCTCAGTTCTTCGTATGCCCGGCCCAAACAGCGCGCCAATTGCTTCTCGACCCTGGTTCGGTAGTCATGCGAGAGCGGTGTGGAGAGAGCAGCGTGCAACAGCGTTACAGCACGCGAAAACTGTCCGAGTTTCTCATAGCAAGCCGCTGCACTGACGCGATGGATCGCGGCTTCCTGTTCTTGGCCGTCGGCTTCCAGCAAGCACGCTACCTGTTCCTCGCAAGTGGCGGCGTGTCCCCGCTCCACCATCGCCTCGTCGAGTCGTCCGTAATCGGTCAATGCCTGGGTGTGGGACAACAGCCAGGATGCCTCACCTAGCATTTGCTCGATCAGGGCTGCCGCAGACTTGGTTTTATCACGAGCCATGTTCGGGTTCCTCCTGGCGGTGATAGGACCAACGGATGAGCCGGCGTGTCGCACTGAAACAGCAGACGAATACATAACCGTCCCAGCAGCACGCGGGTTAGCGAGCAGCTGGGCTTTCTTCTCTCGCTGGCGGTGCGGCAACTCGCGGCTCCGTTGCGTGCCACTGATTTCAGGCGCACACTTCAACCGTGGTAGCGAGTAATCCGCTCGGTTGCCTTCCTCGGTCACCAAGATCCGACCATCAGGGATCAGGTGTGCGAAGACCAGGGCCGCTAGGGCAACGGCAGCACGCTCCACTATGGGTTTGACTTGCTCTGCAACCCAAACACGTTCGGCTTTCTGAGCCGTCTGCTCGCTCCATGCAATCTGAAGGAGGAACGACGTCTCTCCATCCAGGTCGGACGGACTGAAGCCATCGCACTGCACGAGGAACTCACAGGGCGAGGCAGTTTGCCTGCTCATCAGGGCGACGGCCATCACGGCGCAGTGCTCCAGATACAACTCGGGATGAGCCGAAACGATATCTTCGATGGCCCACTCGAATGTGCGCATTCGATTCCCACATCAGTCTACTCGAAAAAGAGCGCGAACACGACCTCGGCGACACCCTTCGCCACCGCTTACCCCGCATACTTCTCCCCACCCTCGCTCAGCCCCGCCGTCGCCTTGCTGACTTCGCGGATCGTCTTGTCGCGCACCTCGCCGGTCAAGCGCTTCACCAGCTCGGGAACCGTCATCGCCCCGAGGTCGCCGTCCACGCGGTCGCGCACCGCCACGTTGCCGGTCGTCTGTTCCTTGTCGCCGACCACCAGCATGTACGGGACCTTCTCCAGCTGCGCCTCGCGGATCTTGTAGCCGATCTTCTCCGGTCGATAGTCGCCGCTGACGCGGAAGCCGGCGGCCTTCAGCTCGGCCTCCACCTTCTTACCGTAGTCGCTGAATTTCTCGCTGACCGGCAGGACGCGCGCCTGCTCCGGGGCAAGCCACAGCGGGAACGCCCCGGCGAAATGCTCGATCAGGATGCCCATGAAGCGCTCCATCGAGCCGAACGGCGCCCGGTGGATCATGACTGGCCGATGCGCCGCGTTGTCCTTGCCGACGTACTCCAACTCGAAGCGCTTCGGCAGGTTGTAGTCGAGTTGCACGGTGCCGAGTTGCCACTCGCGGCCGATGCAGTCGCGCACCACGAAGTCGATTTTCGGGCCGTAGAATGCCGCTTCGCCCTGCTCGGCGCTGTAGTTCATGCCGCGGCTCTTCACCAGTGCGATCAGTGTCTCTTCCGCCTTCTGCCAGTCCTCGGCGAGGCCGACGTACTTGGTACTATTCGGATCGCGCAGGCCGACGCGCACCCGGTAGTCGGTCAGGCCGAGGCTCGACAGCACGAACAGAACCAGATCGATGTTCGCTCCCACCTCGGCCTCGATCTGCTCCGGCGTGACGAACAGGTGGGCGTCATCCTGCGTGAAACCGCGGACGCGCGTCATGCCGTTCAACTCGCCGGTCTGCTCGTAGCGGTAGACGGTTCCGAACTCGGCAAGGCGCACCGGCAGATCACGGTAAGAGCGCGGCTCGGCCTTGTAAATCTGAATGTGATGCGGACAGTTCATCGGCTTGAGCAGATAACCTTCCTGATCCTTGAGCCAACCCATCAGGACGTCCGCTTGCTGTTTCGCTCCGGCGGCTGCCTCGAAATCCGGCACCTTCACGTCCATCGCCTTCAGCACGCCCTTGACGTAGTCGCCGACGGTTTTCAGCTTCCCGTCCTGTGTTTTCGCCTCGGTGTAACCGGGAACGTGGAATTGGGTCAGCTTCATGAAGTTGACCATCTCCAGTTCCTTGGCCTCGTCCAGCGATCCGGCGGCAAGACGGTGCTGGGCCAGGTCGAGTGCCGAACCGGCCGGATGAGCGAACATCGGCGGATACTGGGCGTCGCGGTAATAAGGAAAATGGCCGCTGGTCCGGTACAATTCGAGCCGGCCGATATGCGGCGAATAGACCGGCTGATAGCCGCGTTTGAGCAGCTCCTCCTTGATGAACGTCTCCAGCAGGCCGCGGATTGTCGCACCCTTCGGCATCCACAGGATCAAGCCGACGCCGGCGAGCGGGCTGATCGTGAACAGCCGTAGTTGTTTGCCGAGCAAACGATGGTCGCGCTTCTTCGCCTCCTCGACCCGTGTGAGATAGGCGTCGAGGTCCTTCTGGCTGAAGAACGAGGTGCCGTAGAGCCGCTGGAGCTGTTTGCGGTTGGCGTCGTTCTTCCAGTAGGCGCCGGCGATACTGAGGACCTTGATCGCTCCGATCTTGCCGGCGTGTGGGATGTGCGGGCCGCGGCACAGGTCGAGGAACTCGCCCTGCCGATAGAAGCTCAACTCGTCATGTTCTTGCTTCAGATCGTCGATGTGTTCGACCTTGAGCGTTTGCTTGAGGTCCTGCATGAGTAGCGCGCGTCGGCGGCTGGCCGGGCGAAGCGCTCGAACGGCTCGGCGGCCTTGACGATCTTCTTCATCTCCTCCTCGATGCGTGGAAAATCCTCCTCGCGGATCGGCGTCGGCGAGTCGATGTCGTAGTAGAAGCCGTTCTCCAGCGCGGGGCCAAAGGCGAGCTGGGTACCCGGAAAGAGGCGCATCACGGCGCGGGCCATGACGTGGGCGGAACTATGGCGCAGGACTTCGAGCGCTTCGGGGTCGCGGTCGGTGAGGATTTGAAATGTCCGCTCACCCTCGGCGGGTAATTCGCGGTCGAGATCGACGATGGTGCCATCGACCTTGGCGGCGACCGCGGCCTGGGCGAGGCGTTTGCCGATAGCCTCGGCGACGTCGCGCGGCCGGGTGCCGGGGGGAACCTGACGGCTGGAACCATCGGGAAGTTTGAGGGTGAGCATGATGGGTATCTCCTTATTTCCGGTCGTGAAGCACGCCCCTACAACGGGCCTGCCGTCCGACCAGACTCCTGTAAGATTGGCGAGGTTCGTTGGAACGCCGCCGCGACTATCATACGGCGGGTGCGCGAACGAGACGAGTTGTGAGAAAAAGGGGACAGGCAATTCCATTCCCAGTCGGCGTTGGTCAAGAAAAGTTGGCATGGTTCAAAGGCGGGTAACACGCGGGTAGGACGGATTTGCAATCCGTCCGCCATCGCCCGTGATGAGCGAACAACTGAAGGCATGGGGTGATAAACAGTTGTGTCCGGAAAGAGACGCTGGACCGTGCCATTCGTTCCTGACACCTTTTGCTTTTTACGTTAGGTTTTCCCCATCCGTCCGTTTATAATGCGAACCATGGTTGACCGCCCTCAACAAGGAGCCGCCTCCATGCGCCGATGCCGTGCTGTGTGGCCGGGTCTGTTCTGCTGCCTGGCCATCGTCCCCAATGCCCTCCGGGCTGCCGACAAACCGATCGACGAGGTGGCCGCCCTGGCCGCTCGCATCGACCAATTCATCGACGCCCGCCTCGCCGATGAGAAAGTGCCTGCCGCCCCAATTGCCAGCGACGCCGAGTTCCTGCGCCGCGTCTACCTCGACCTGACCGGACGCATACCGGCGGTCAGCGAAGCCCACGCCTTCCTGCGCGATCCGGCGCCGGACAAGCGCCGCAAACTGGTCGAGCAACTGCTGCACAGCGGCGCTCACGTCAACCACTTCACCAACATCTGGCGAGCCGACCTGCTCGCCTCGGCCAACGCCCAGCAGGCGCCGTTCTTCGCCCAGCAGCTGGAACCCTGGCTCCGCGAGAAACTTCGCGCCAACACGCCTTACGATCAGATGGTGCGCGAACTCATGACGACGCCCCTCACGGGGAACAACCCTCGCAATCCGGTGCCGGTCGGCCCGTCCGCGGCGGCGTTCTTCCAGGCCAACGAGCTGAAGTCGGAGAACCTGGCGGCCAGCACGTCGCGGCTGTTCCTCGGCGTGCAACTTCAGTGCGCCCAGTGCCACAATCATCCGTTCGCCAAGTGGAAGCGCGAGCAGTTCTGGGAGTACGCCGCCTTCTTCGCAGGCGTTCAGCCACAGGGGCGGGGCGAGCGTATCCAGGCCCCATCCGCCGATTCCACCGAGAAGCGTTCGATCCAGATCCCCGACACCAACAAGACCGTGCAGGCGAAGTACCTCGACGGCACCGAGCCGAAGTGGTTGGCCGATCTGCCGGCACGCTCCACCCTGGCCGAGTGGGTCACCGCTCGAGAGAACCCGTTCTTCGCCCGCGCCCGGGTCAATCGGCTCTGGGCACACCTCTTCGGCCTCGGCATCGTCGAGCCGGTCGATGATTTCAGCGACGACAACAAGGCTTCTCACCCCGAACTGCTCGACGAGTTGACCCGCGGCTTTATCAAGAGCAAGTTCGATACGCACTTCCTGATCCAGGCCATCTGTGCCAGCAAGGCGTACCAGCGGACCAGCGCCGTCAACGATTCGGCTCAGACAGATAACCCGCGTCTATTCGCCCGCATGGCACTCAAGGGCATGACGGCCGAGATGCTGTTCGACAGCGTGGCCCGCGCCACGGGCTTCACGGCGGCTCCCGATGAAGGTTTGCGGGGGAATCGAGGGCTGGGCAACCCCACTCGCGCCGAGTTCCTCGCTCGCTTCAGCACGACGACCGACAAGCGCACGGAGCATCAGACGACCATCCTCCAGGCGCTGTCGCTGATGAACGGCCGGCTCATCGATCAGGCGACGCATCTCGAACAGAGTCGCACGCTCGCCGCCGTCATCGACGGGCCGTTCCAGGACGACCGCGAACGCCTCGACGCCCTGTTCCTGGCTACACTCTCCCGGCCGATGCGCCCGAAGAAGTGTCGCGCTACACCAAGTATGTCAAGGACGGCGGCCCCAGCGGTGATGCGAAAAAGGCGCTCGCCGACGTGTTCTGGGCGCTGCTCAACAGCACGGAGTTCGCGTTGAACCACTGAGATCAATTGCCGCTTGCTGCTTAGCAATTGCTCCTCGCCAAGCCGCGAGCGGCATTCAAGGAGCCTCCCATGACCCGCTCTTACGACTTGCCTCGCCTCACTCGACGTGAATGGATGAAGCTCGCCGCGGCCGGTGTTGCGGCGTCCTCCTCTTCCGGCTGGTTCGAGGCGATGGCCGCCGATGCCGCGAAGAACCCGCAACGCAAACGCGCCTGCATCCTACTGTGGATGACCGGCGGTCCGAGCCAGATGGACACGTTCGATCTCAAGCCCGGACATGCCAACGGCGGACCGTACAAGGAAATTCAGACCTCCGCCCCCGGCCTCAAGATCGGCGAACACCTGCCGAAGCTCGCCGACCACGGCGACCGCCTCGCCGTCATGCGTTCGATGAGCACCAAGGAGGCGGACCACGGCCGGGCCACGTTCCTGATGCGGACCGGCTACGTCCCGCTCGGTCCGATCCAGTACCCGACGCTGGGCGCTCTCGTGTCCAAGGAAATCGGCGATCCGACTGCGGCGTTACCGAACTTCGTCAGTGTCGCTCCGTTCCGCGGCTTCAACCCCGCGGCCTTCACCGGCGGCTTCCTCGGCCCGCAGTACGCTCCGCTGATCGTCGGCGAGGACAACTTCGGCCGCGGCGGCGGGCAACAGCCGGGCCAGATCGATCAGGCGCTCAAGGTGCAGGACCTCACCGTGCCGGCCAGTGTCGAAAAAGCCCACGCCGATACCCGGCTGAACTTGCTGAGCACGATGGACGAAGAGTTCGCCGCCCGGCATCCCGGTGTCGCTCCGGAGAGCCATCGCAGCGCCTACGAGCGGGCCGTGCGTCTGATGAAATCCGACGCCGCCAAGGCGTTCAAGCTCGACGAGGAGCCGGACGCCTTGCGCGACGCTTATGGCCGCAACCTCTTCGGCCAGGGATGCCTGCTGGCCCGGCGGCTGGTCGAACGCGGCGTGCCCTTCGTCGAGGTGACGCTGGCCAACGCCGCTCAAGGAGTTGGGAACTGGGACACGCACAACCAGAACTTCGACAACGTCAAGAAACTGTGCGGGGTCCTCGATCCGGCCTGGGCGACGCTGATGACCGACCTGAAGCAGCGCGGCCTGCTCGATTCGACACTCATCATGTGGATGGGCGAGTTCGGCCGGACGCCGAAGATCAACGGGCAGCAGGGCCGCGATCACTGGGCGAATTCGTGGACGACCGTCCTGGCCGGCGGCGGCATCAAGGGCGGCCAGGCCTACGGCAAGACCAGCGCCGGCGGCGACGCCATCGAGGAGAAGCCGGTGGACACGCCCGCCCTGCTCGCCACCGCCGTCAAGGCGCTTGGCATCAACCCGAGCAAGCAGAACAACTCTCCCGAAGGCCGGCCCATCCGCATCGTGGACAAGAAGGGCTTCCCGATCGAGGAGGTGCTGGCGTGAAGTACAACCTCTCCCTGGCTGTTGTCCTGATGGGGGCGGCGCTGGCTTCGGCCGCGCCGCCGCCCGAGGCGCAGGACGTGGTCCTGATGGCCGACAGCCGGGCTTACCCGGTCCGGCTGCACATCTATGTCGATGGCCGGCCTTACGGCGGTCGTTATGACGTCTATCTCCGCCGCTGGTTCGCCTTCCTCGACCGCAACGGCGACGGCGTCCTCGACAAGGATGAAGCGAGGCACGCTCTGTCCGCCGATCAGATGGTCTTGCAGGTCCAGAACGGCGCGTTTTTCGGCACCCGGGGTGGCAACACACCTCCGCCGGCATTCCGCGATCTCGACACCGACGGCAACGGCAAGGTCACGATCGCGGAGTTCCTCGCCTACTATCGGCGCGCCGGCTTCGGGCCAATCATGCTGATCAACGGCAACCAGTTCGGCAACGGCGCTGACCTGGCCGGCGACGTCATCTTCCGCGCACTCGACACCGATGGCGACGGCAAGCTGTCGAAGGCCGAGTTGGCGAAGGCCGAGGAGGTACTGCGCCGTTTCGACGCCAATGACGACGAAGTCATCACCGCCCAGGAACTGACCGGTAATACCGGCATCGGCGGCCGTGGCATCCAGCAGTTCGGTTTCCCCCAGCAGGCTCTCACATCGACCGGGCCGGTCCTGCTGATCTCGCCGGACGAAAAGGGCCGTCTGGCCGCGGCGAAGGCGATCCTCGCGCGTTACGACAAGAAGGGCGACGGCGTGCTGACGCGCACCACGTTCCCTCTGCCGGCCGCCCTGTTCACCAAGCTCGACACGGACAAGGACGGCGTGCTGAGCGCCGACGAAATTGCCGTCTGGCTGGCGAAGCCGAGCGATACGGTGATCGTGCTGCGTCTCGGGAAAGTCGATCCCGACCAGGCTCCGATCGAGGCGCTGAACGGCGACGACGAGAAGGCCGAAGTCAAGGTCGAGAAGATGCCGGCCGACGTCTACAGCCTGACGGCGGGCGATCTGCGCGTGCGCGTGAAGCGGTCGGAAGGTATGTCCGCCAGCGACAACATCAGAAATCCACGCATTCGCCAGTTCTACCTCCAGAATTTCAAGGGGTCCGACAACGGCAACAAGGGCTTCCTTACCGCCGAGGACGTGAAGGAAGGGCAGGCGGCGGCATTATTCTCGGGGATCTTCTCCAGGGCCGACCGCGACGGCGACGGCAAGCTGACGGAGAAGGAATTGACCGACTTCCTCGACCTGATGGACGGCGCCCCCGCGGGTTTGACGAGTATGGTGGTGACCGAACAGGGCACCGGTCTGTTCGACATGCTGGACGCCAACGGCGACGGCCGGCTGTCAATCCGCGAACTGCGTAACGCCGCCAAGCGCCTCGCCGAGCTGGACCGCAAGGGCAAGGGTTTCATCGCAAAGTCGGACCTGCCGCGCCACCTGACGATCGCGCTGAACCCCGGTGCGCCGCTATTGGGCGGCCGGGGTCTTCCGGTGCCGGTGGTGCGTCGAGATGACCGTGCGGATCCGAGCCGGCCGGTTCCGGCGCGCGGCCCGCTGTGGTTCCGCAAGATGGATCTGAACGGCGACGGCGACATCTCCCCGCGCGAATGGCTCGGCACGCCGGAACTGTTCAAACAGATCGACGAGGATGGCGACGGCCTCATCAGCGTCGAAGAGGCCGAGCGCTACGATCGCCGCCGCGAACGTGAGAAAGAGAACAAGCCGTAACGGACGGCAACCCGTCGTCTTGACGCGGGCGCTCCGGTGAGGGATCATTTCCTCATCGGAGTGCCCGCGTTGTTTTCATCGTTTAGCCGCGAGCTTTTGCGAGCGCTCGCAAAAGCTCGCGGCTAAACAAGACGGAATCATTCGCATGAAACCTGTGAGCAACGAGACCGCCCTGCGCCAGCTGCAATGGCGCTACGCAGTGAAGAAGTTCGACACGACGAAGAAGATCCCCGCCGAGGACTGGCACACGCTCCAGCAGTCGCTCGTCCTGGCGCCGTCGTCGTTCGGCCTGCAACCGTGGCGGTTTTTCGTCGTCGCCGACCCGGAGATGCGGTCCAAGTTGCTGCCGTTTACGTGGGGACAGTCGCAGGTCGTCGAGGCGTCGCATCTGGTCGTTTTCGCCATCAAGAAGGGGTTCGGTCTGGAGGACGTCGAGCGGCACATCGCTCGCACCGCCGAGGTGCGCGGCATCCCGGTCGAGGCCCTGGCCGGGTTCAAAAAGAGGATGGTTGGCAGTCTCGTGCCGCCGCCGCCGGATTTCGATCTGAGGGTGTGGGCGACCCATCAAGTCTACATCGCCCTCGGCGTGTTCATGACCGCCGCCGCCATGCTCGGCATCGACACCTGTCCGATGGAGGGCTTCCAGCCGGTGAAATACGACGAGCTGCTCGATCTGCCGTCGCGCGGCTACGCCTCCGCCGTCCTGTGCGCGGCCGGCTACCGCGCGGCGGATGACACGGCGGCGCGCATGCCGAAGGTGCGCTTCCGGATGGAGGATGTGGTTACGCCGGTGTAGCGTGATCGGCCCGAACACGAATCTGTTTTCTTCCCTCTCCCCGGTACTCCGGGGAGAGGGTCTTGCTACTCCCCTCTCCCCGGAGTACCGGGGAGAGGGGAGAGATGTGGTGTCGCCGTCAGCGCTTTGTCGGCGATGTCGCGCCGGTAGAACATGCCGTGAAACGTGATGCGGTCCGCTGCCTTGTAAGCACGGCGCCGGGCGTCGGCCAGCGAAATGCCCAGGGCCGTCACACCTAGAACGCGGCCGCCGTCCGTCCGAACCAGGTCGCCGTCGAGGCTCGTGCCGGCGTGGAACACCTTCACGTCCGGCACCTTCGCCGCCTCACTCAGTCCGTCGATGCGCAGCCCCTTCTCGTAAGAACCGGGATAACCCTTGCTCGCCAAGACGACGCAGACCGACGGCCGAGGGTCCCACTCCAGCCGGTCCGCGAACTCCTCCAGCCGTTCGTCGGCTACGGCTTCCAGCAGATCCAGCAGGTCGGTCTTCAGGCGCATCAACAGCGGCTGCGTCTCCGGATCGCCGAGACGGCAGTTGTACTCCAACACTCGCGGCCCCTGGTTCGTGACCATCAGCCCGACGTAGAGGACGCCGCGGAAGGGTGTGCGGCGCCGCTTCATGGCGTGGACGGTCGGCACGAGAATGTCGCGGTCCACGGTCTCCAGCAGTTCCGGCGTACCGAGCGGCGCCGGGCAGTAGGCGCCCATGCCGCCGGTGTTCGGCCCTTTATCGCCGTCGAACGCCGCTTTGTGGTCCTGCGTCGTCGGCAGGGCGATGATCGTGCGCCCCGATACCAGGGCCAGGATGCTCAACTCCTCGCCCTCCAGCCGCCTCTCGATGACGACCTGCCGCCCGGCGTCCCGGCCGAACTCCTCGCGCACCATGATGCGATCGATCGCCGCCAAGGCATCTTGCTTCGTCGCGCAGACGATGACACCCTTGCCGGCGGCAAGACCGTCGGCCTTGATGACGAGCGGATTCTCGCGCGTCTCGATGAAATGGCGTGCGCGGTCGGGGTGATCGAAGACCTTGAACTCAGCACTCGGCACATCGGCGTGACGCATGAGGCTCTTGGCGAACACCTTGCTCGCCTCGAGCTGGGCCGCCACGCGCGTTGGGCCGAAGACCTTCAGCCCTTCTTTCTGGAAGCGATCGACAATGCCGAGAGCGAGCGGCTCTTCCGGGCCGACGATCGTGAAACCGATGTGTTCGCGCTTGGCGAAGCGGACGAGCTTATCGAATTCGTTGGGTTCAATGGGGACATTGACGCCGTCCTGCGCGGTGCCGGCGTTGCCGGGGGCGCAGTAGACACGCTCGGCACGCGCCGACTGAGCGAGTTTCCAGACCAGGGCGTGTTCACGGCCGCCCTTGCCGACTACGAGGATCTTCATGCACTGGCCCTCGGCGTAAAGAGCCGCGCACGAAGTAAGCGGCCCTGGGCGTCCGCTTACTTCGTGCGTGGCTCTTCCATTTGATGCTCTACTCGGCGCTACGATCGGCTGTGTCGTCGCAGACCAATCGGCCGGTCGAGGATCTCGCGCATCACGAGGGCCACGGCAGCCGTTTTCGGCGAGCGCAACAGCGCCTGACCTCTTGTAGCACCGGCGAAACGCCCTTTTCAGGCCGCGTCGGCGCCGCAGGAGCCGGTGGCAGCGACGGAGCGAGTTGAGGGATCGAGAGCGGCAGCAGAACCGGCGGCGGTTCCGGCATGGTCGGTTTCCGAACGACCGGCGGCGGCTCCTCGATGATGGTGGCGAGGATCGGCGCGGCCCGGCGCTGCCCTCCGGGGCGCGGTACCGGGGGTTGCCGGCGCGGCGCGTCCTGGCGCGATTCCATTCCTTCCGGCATGTCGCGGCGGCGGACAGGTTCCGGTCGAACCACCGGCGGGGGAGGTCGGCGTGGGCGGCGTATACCCGGCCGGCTATCCGATCGGTTCTGCGTCGTCTTGTCGGCTTCGTCCCCCTTGAAGATCGTGCTGAGGACCCAGACCCCGAGTGGGATCAGGAGGATGATCAGGATGACCCAGGCATTCATGGCACACCTTGGTTCGTCGTGGAGCGTGGATCAGAACTCGTGAGGGTGGACTGAGGAGTACCGAGTACTGAGTACCGAGTACCGAGTACCGAGGGTACTGGGTACTGGGTACTGGGTACTGGGTACTGGGTACTGAGTACTGAGTACCCCTGTACCCGCGCCCCCTTTCACGATCCGCTTACACCGATCTCCGCTCCTCGTTGCCACTAGCCCCACTGCCGGCGATGGCGTTGCGCATCTGCGTATCGGCCTGCACGTTGCGCATCTGATAGAAGTCCATCACGCCGAGATGGCCTTCGCGGAATGCCTGGGCCAGCGCTCGCGGCACCTCGGCCTCGGCCAGCACGACCTGTGCCCGGTTCTCCTCGACCTTGGCCCGCATTTCCTGCTCCAGCGCCACGGCCAGCGCCCGCCGCTTCTCGGCGTTGGCCTGGGCTACTTGCAAGTCGGCCTTCGCCTGGTTGGCTTGCAGGATGGCGCCGATGTTCTCGCCCACGTCGATCTCGGCCACGTCGATCGACACGATCTCGAACGCCGTCTGCGCGTCAAGGGCATTGTTCAACACGGCTCGCGAGATCAGGTTCGGGTCGGCCAGCACGTCGGTATGATGATCGGCACAACCGATCGCCTTGACGATGCCCTCGCCGACACGGGCGATGATCGTCTCCTCGGTGGCGCCGCCGACGAGGCGGTCCAGCTTGGTCCGCACGGTGACCCGCGCCGCGCCCGCAGCTGGATGCCGTTGCGGCAGACGCCGTCGAGCGTGCCGCGGCCCTTGCTCGGGTCCGGGCAGTCGATCACCTTGGGATCGACACTGCGCTTGACGGCCTCATACACGTCGCGGCCCGCCAGGTCGATCGCCGCCGCCACGCGCCAGGGCAGGTCCATCGCCGCCTTGTGGGCCGCGATCACGGCATTGGCCACGCGCTGCACGTTGCCCTTCGAGAGGTAATGCGCCTCCATCTCCTGCGTCGAAACCTTGACGCCGGCTTGAACGAGCGCGATCTTCTGTCTTACAATCATCACGTAATCGACCTTGCAGAGCTTCATGCGGATCATGTCCAGGAGGCCGATCTTTGCCCCGGTGAGGAGGCACTGGATCCACAACTGGACGAAGCTGAAAAAGATGAACAGGAACACGAGGCCGATGACGAGACCGATGCCGCCGACGACCCACAACGTCAAGTCCTGATTATTAGGTGTGGGCACCGCGAACAGGGGATAGGACATTGGGGACTCCGTGTGTCTCGGTTTCGTTTAGCCGCGAGCAGCTGACCTGCAGCGCTCGCGGCTAAACGAAACACGTTGATTCAACTAAAATCCGCATTCTCCAGGTCCGCCGGCGCGGGGGGCTTCTCGACAGGGCGGACGATGACTTTGCCGCCGCGCACCTCGACGCAGCGAACCCACTGGCCGGGGTCGATCATCATACCCTCGGTCAGCGCATCGACACGGCGGCCTTCGATATCGACCACGCCAGCCGGCCGCAGCGACGACAGCGTCTTGCCGACCCGGCCGCGCAGCGACTCCAGGTCTTTCTGGGCCGGGTTGAACGAGGCGGCGGTTTCGTCCGGGACGTTCATCACCAGCCGTTTGCCGATCGGAGTGCGCGGCCAATACGGCAACAGGATCGCGGCGACGATGGGCAGACCGATGAAGACGCCGATCATCGTGAACAGGCCGACCTGGGTGTTGTACTGGAACAGCAGCGCGATGCCGAAGGCGAGGCTGGCCAGCGACAGGATGCCGAGCACGCCCCAGCTCGGCACGAACAACTCGGCCAGCAGCAGCAGGAAGCCCACCACGATCAGGGTGTAGCCGAAGGTTAGTTCCATGATCGTCATTCGCCCGTGGCTCTTCGTTTAGCCGCGAGCTTTTGCGAGCACTTGATTCAAGCGCTCGCAAAAGCTCGCGGCTAAACGAAGAGCCACCGACTACACCTCCTTCACGACCACACGGTTGCCTTCGATCTCGATGACCTGGACCCGCGTGCCCGGTGCAATGTACCCTCCTTCGGCAACCACGTCCACGAACTCGTCGCCAATTTGCATTTTGCCGGCAGGCCGCAGCGAGGACACCGCGATGCCGGTGGCGCCCAGCAGCGGCGCCAGGTCCGGACCCGCCGTCGCCGCGGGAGAAGCGTCCTCGCCCTCCAGAGTTTCTCCTTCCGGCTTCAGGAACAACCGATTGGCGCCGGGGATGTGCGGCAGGTAACGCGCCAGTAGGAACGCCAGGCAAACCGCCGCTCCCAAACTGATGCCGATCGGCGTGAGCGATCGGCCCATGCCGACCCAGTCCTCACTCGACCGCGGCCAGTGCCCGTAGGCCATCAGACCCAGGCTGCCGATCACCAGGATGATGCCGCTGATTCCCGTGATGCCGAAGCCGGGGATGACGAACACTTCCAGCGCGATCAGCACCAGGCCGAGCAGGAATAAGAGCAGGGCCAGCGTCGTCGTTTCCTCGTTGAACTGCGACTGCGACCAGAAAAACAGCACGAAGCAGACCGCGGACAGGATGCCCGGCACCGCCGTCCCCGGCATCTTCAGCTCAAGGATCAGGAAGGTGATGGCCAGCATGATGAGAATGCCCTGCGTCACCGGTTGGCGCAGGAACTCGGCGATCTGGTCGAGCAGGTCGTTGCCGACCAGGCGCACGTCTTTCGGGTCGATGCCGGCCCATTCGCACGCCCCCGTCCATTCGTCGGCGGTCTTGTCGCTGAGGCCATACTTGAGGGCAGCCTCGGCGTTGAGCGTCAGGTAGCCCCCCGTCGGCGCCGCCAGCGGCTCGATGCTGTTCCATCGGCGGTTGGGCAACGCCTGATCGGCTTTGAACCGCGCGTCTTCGAGGAAGGTGCGGTCCGTCTCGCCTTTGACGCTGCTGACCCAGTGCAGATGAGCGTCGCGCGTAGCAAGGGCGCGGGCCAGGGCGGGAGGCACACCCTGTTTCTCGGCGATCTCGCTCAGCCGGGCGCGGACTTCCAGCTCCTCGTCGGGCCGGCCCTCGAGGAAGCGGTCGAAATTGCCCAGTTCGGCCTTGGGGTGCATGACGATGCGGTCGCAGGCCAGCACGATCAGGGCGGCCGTGTTGCGCGCCTCCGGCTGGACGTAGGCGATCGTCTCGATCGGCCGGCTGGCGTTGCGGTCGCTGAGCGCGAGGATCGACTGCGCCATGTCCACGGCCTTGCTGAAGTCGCCGTCGCTGCAACCGATCTGGAGGATAATGACGTCGGCTCTCTGCTCGCGCCTCGGTCGAGCCGGCGCTGGAGTTGTTCTTTCAGGCCGCCGCCCACCGTGCCTGTCAGAACGATCCGGCAGACCGTGGGCTGTTCGGGCTGCTTCAGAACGGCCGACTCGGGCAGCTTGCCGTAGTGTTCGCGCAGCTGCTGCACGTTCAAGATCGGGTCGGCAAGGCACAGACCGTACTTGCTCGCCTGCTCGAAATTGTACAGGGCCGTGTCGTCTCGACGCAGGATGACGTCGCTGTTAGGGATGGGCGGTTCGTCTGCTTTTAGTGCTCGAAACAGCTCGCTCTTCTTCGTCACGCCCCATTTCACCTCGACCACGGCGAGTTTCTTGTCGTACATCTTCTGCACGAAGAAGGGCCAGTCGAAGCGCTCCTTGGCGATCTGCTGGTACTCGGTCTCCTGGCCCGGTTCCAGAGGCCCGGTGCCCCGGCCGACCACCTCGCCGAATTGCGTCGTGTTTTCATCGGAGAAGACCCGCTCCTCGCAGGCCAGCACCGGGAGGACGGAATGGCCCGATACTTTGCCGTGGACCCAGGCGACGGTGAGGACGCCGCGCTCGTTCTGGAGCTTGCGTAGGATACGGGCCAACTTGAGACAGTCCTCGTATTCCTTGCTGCTGGACGCTTGCCCATCCGGATTGAAGTCGCAGATGACCGTGAAGACTTCCTTGCGGGCTGGATCGAGGCCGCGGTGTGTCTCGAAGCGGCGCAGCGGTTTCTTGACGACCAGCTCCAGGCGCTGGGCGTCCCGTCCGATATGATCGGCACGGATAGGCACGATGATGCCGGCAACCGGAGCGTCGTCCCCGCGCGCGCTCGGCGTCGGACAGACCAGGGCCGCGAGGATCAGCAAGTGTACGGATGTTCGAGAGAGTCGGAGGCGATCCGGGGTGGCCGACGGCATGAGAACCTCTCCGTGTTGGGCATGTTCACATTTGAGACGGAACCCCACACAGGGAATTATAGAGGGCGGCGCGGAAGGCTGTCAAAAGCAACCGTATCTGAGCACGCTGCGCAAGCAAGTGATGCCCGAGAGATGCACCTGTTTGCGCTGCTTGCTCAGAGACGGTTGTCATATAATGCGGATCAAGGAGGTTGCCATGAGCGCCGTTCTCACTCCACCGCGCACGAAAGTGCCGTCTCTACCGCCGCATCCACGGAAGTGGACACGCGTCGAGTATTATCAGATGGCGGACCTCGGCTTTTTCCGCGGTCAGCGGATCGAACTGATTGGAGGCGACATCATGGTGATGAGTCCGCAGAACTGGCCGCACTCCAGCACAACCGACCGCTCAGGGGAAGTACTGCGCGGCGTCTTCGGCGCGACGGCCTGGGTTCGGACACAGTTGCCGTTGCCGCTTGGCCAGTCGTCCGACCCCGAACCGGATGTTTCCGTCGTTCCCGGCGAGCGCGAGGATTACACCGATCATCCAACGACGGCCCTTCTCGTGACCGAAGTCAGCGACACCTCATTGGCGTATGACCGCGGCGCTAAGGCGAGTCTCTACGCCGCCGCCGGGATCGCGGATTACTGGATCGTGAACTTGAACGCACGCCAGATCGAGGTGCATCGCGATCCGCAACCCGACCCGTCGCAGCCGTTCGGGGCGCACTACATGCAGGTCACGATCTACGGCATGGGGGCGAGCATTGCGCCGCTGGCGATGCCGCCGACGTCGGTCGCGGTGGCCGATCTGCTTGCGTGAGAGATTCGGGAGTCACTTCCCATCCGCCGGCAGCGGCTTCCGTTCCTCCAGATTGTATCGACCACCGGCCTTGATCGATTCGTGATCGGGCTTATCCTTCTCCAGCGGCTTCTTCCGATCGTAGAAGTGGACTTCGCCGTTGCCCATCACGTCGGCGACATGGCCGCGTACCACGATGGCAGTCGCCTCGTCGAGACCAATGCCGAGGAACTGCGGATAGGACTTCATCAGCTCCGTCATGTCGGCGAAACGTTTCCGTTGGGCGAAGTGCTGGTCGATGGCGACGCCGGGCAGGAAGCCGAGGCCGCGTTCGTAACCCTCGCACATCATGTCGGTGTTGTTGAGCGGACTGCCTCGACAGAGATAATCGCCCTGGATGGTGGCGCCGGCCGAGCTGCCGCCGATGACGCCGCCGTTTTTCAGCACTTCGCGGAACGCCTCGTGCATCTTCGTGTTCTCGTAGGCATCGACGAAGCGCCACTGCCGGCCGCCGCCGAACCAGATGCCCCCGGCCTTCTTGACGAATTCGAGAGTCTTCGGATCTTCGACGTCCTCCAGTTTCCGGATGTTGAGCACGATGACGTTCTTCGCCCCGGCGCGCTTGAGGAACGCACCCTCGTTGGCACCGCCCAGCGGCAGCGGTTCCGGTTGAGCTGTCGGCAGCACGACGATCCGGGCGTCGGGGCCGCCGGCGAGTTCGATGAACTTCTTCGTCACGTCCGCCGGCATTCCGCCGCCGCCGACGATGACGAGGGAGCCTTTCGGCACTTCGGGGAGAGGGGCGGACTTCGGCGGGAAGTTGCCATCAGCGCGGGCCTGGGCGGCGCGGCGGAGCATGGTCAGGTCCAAAGGGGATTTCGCAGTTAGCTCGATGGTGCGCTCGGGAGCCGTGGAGGTTTTCGCAAGGAAGATGGTCACTTTCCCGTAGCCAAGACGGCTCATTTCTCGGCCATGCACGAACACCGCCCCCCCTGCCTCGATGACAACGCCGAAGAAATGCGGTGTCTCCGAGAACCCTTTGAAAACCGGCTTGTCGACTATGAAAACCGCCGAAACGATCGATCCGGCCAATTGATGGGTGGCCGCCTTGTCGGTCGCGGCCACAATGCCGCCGCGTTTCAGGACGGCGTTTACTTCCTGCTCCGCTTTGCTGCCGCGCGGCGGGGCGCTGAGGAGCCACACGCCCGTAGACTTCGGCAAAGCGTCGAGGAGTGCCGCCTCATCGCCACTCGGCACAACAACAATGGTGGCCTTTGTCCCTTTCCATGTGGCTTTAAGAATTTCTGTATCGAAGACGTCTGGCTTATCTTTGGAGGCGACGATAATGATGTTCGCCTTGTCTTTCCCCGCTAGGTCAAGGAATCGCTCCGGTGCTTCTTGCGGAAAGGTGTGGCCGGTTAGCAGCAGCCATCCGTCAACACCGTCCGGGCGAATTCGTTGTCTCGCTGGACCCTTCTCTTCTGCGACAACCGCCGTCGCCAGCAACGGCAACAGGCATGCCGCAATCGCCAGGTATTTCCGCTTCATGGGTTCCTCTCGCACGGTGCTCGCATCACACCCGGCTAACCGACCGCTGACTTAGCCGGTTCGTCGGGCCTTGAAACTGCTGCTGATCTCGGCTTACGCTACGCAATCGCAGGTTGAGGGTCAAAAGAAAACTCCAACGAAAGAACCGCAACGGCCTTTTTCTCCTGAGAGTGTCGCTCATGTTTGGCTGAAAGCTGAAAGCTGTCAGCTATCAGCTTTCAGCCAAACATGAGCGGCGTCGAAGTCCGACAGAGCAAGACAGTCCCCTGTCGTACTGGCATATTTCCATATCACCGGCGCTCCACTTTGCCCAGGTCCGAAGATGGCGAACAGTACCGTCGCGCCGAATTTACCGCGCAGATCGACACCCTACGGACCGTGGCAAGGAAAACAGGCCGGATCGCTTTGACAACCCAGACGGTTCCAACTACCCTGGATTCTCCAAACCTCCCCATTTCTCACAGCATGGGAAAAGCGGAAACGGAACCAGTCAGCCTTACCGTCTGAGGGAAAAGGCGGGGCGGTCGGTGTTACGAGATGCCCCAAAATGACCCGAAAACTGTCACGCGATTTTCATCAATATGCGCCAAATCTAGGAAAGGCGCAGATCGCGTAACAGTTTTCGGTCGGCAGACGTCACCCTGTTATGTGTTACGAGATGCCAAAAGCGGGTAGATTTGAACCCGCCGCTTGCTTTACGGCGGTTCATCGGAACGGAGAGGCGATCTTTATGTCCGTCACACTTCAAAGCTCGTGTCCCAAATCGGATGACCGGAGCGACGAAATCATGATCCGCTCCTTCCGCAGTCCCGAAGTTCGTGGGCCTGAAGTGGATCGTATCGCCGAACAGGCTCTCAGCATCATGAACTGGACGCGGTCGGATACTCTGCTGCTCGATTTCTCGGGGGTCGATTTCTTGACAGCCGATGCGCTCGGGCGACTCGTCACGCTGCACCGAAAACTGAAGGACATGGGCAGGCGCCTGGTGCTGACCAATCTCACCAAGCAGGTCTTCGAGGTTTTTGAAATCACACAGCTGCACACGGTTCTCGAGATCCATCCGAATGGAACAACGCAGGAACTTTCAGCCGGCTGCCGGCATGATCTGTACGCTGAGCTGCGGTGAGATAAGCTAATCGAAGAACCCTCTCCCTCCATAGAATGTCAACAGGAGCAGATTCGCCCTCGGGAGGGGATGCAGAATGATGGAATCGGGAGTACACATCAGCAACGGCAGCAACGGTGACCAGGACGCTCTCGAAACGCGGGAGTGGCTGGACTCCCTGGAGGGCGTCCTCCAGACGGATGGTATCGAGCGCGCGCGTTTCCTGCTCACCGAGCTGAAGAACAAGGCCAATCATTCCGGCGTCATCCTTCCGTTCACCGCCAACACGCCTTATGTCAACACGATCCCGCTGAGTCGGCAACCGCGCTATCCCGGCAATCGGGACATCGAACGCCGCATCAAGGGGCTGGTCCGCTGGAACGCGATGGCCATGGTCGTGAAGGCCAACAAGGAGGACGGCACCCTCGGCGGACACATCGCAACCTTCGCCTCGTCCGCCACACTCTACGAAGTGGGTTTCAACCACTTCTTCAAAGGCAATGACTACGCCACCGGGCCGGACCTCGTCTACTTCCAGGGCCACGCCTCACCCGGCATGTACGCTCGTGCTTTCCTCGAAGGACGCCTCTCCGAGACCCAGCTCACGAACTTCCGCCGCGAACTCGCACCGGGAGGCGGCCTGTCGTCGTATCCACATCCCTGGCTGATGCCCAACTTCTGGAAATTCCCGACGGTGAGCATGGGTCTGGGTCCGATCATGAGCATTTACCAGGCCCGTTACAATCAGTACCTCGAACACCGCGGGTTGAAGACCACCAGCGGCAAGGTATGGTGCTTCCTCGGCGACGGCGAGTGCGACGAGCCAGAGTCGCTCGGCGCCATCACCCTGGCGTCGCGCGAGGTGCTGGACAACCTCATCTGGGTCATCAACTGCAATCTGCAACGACTCGACGGCCCCGTGCGCGGCAACGGCAAGATCATCCAGGAGCTGGAGGCCGCCTTCCGCGGCGCCGGCTGGAACGTCATCAAGGTTATTTGGGGCAGCGACTGGGACCCGCTCCTGGCCGCCGACAAGACCGGCCTGCTCGTCAAACGCCTGGGCGAGGTCGTTGACGGCGAGTTTCAGAAGTACACGGTGGCCGGCGGCAAGTACATCCGCGAGCACCTGTTCGGAAAGTATCCCGAGTTGCTTCGCCTGGTCGAACACCTCAGCGACCACGACCTGGAAAGGCTGAAACGCGGTGGCCACGACCCGGAGAAGGTCTACGCCGCCTATCGAGCCGCGGCCGAACATAAGGGATCGCCAACCGTCATCCTCGCTCATACCGTCAAGGGCTATGGCCTCGGCGAAGCCGGCGAGGGCAAGAACACCACGCACCAGCAGAAGAAACTTACGGCCGAGCATCTCATTTCGTTCCGCGATCGCTTCGCGCTGCCGCTGTCGGATGAGGACGTGTCCGGCGCCGGCTTCTATCGGCCGGCCGAGGAACACGCCGAGATCAAGTACCTCAAGGAGCGACGCAAGACGCTCGGCGGCGATCTGCCGGCCCGGATCGTGCGCTGTCCCAAGCTCAAGGCGCCGGGTATCGAGTTCGTTCAGCGCTATGCGGCGGGCAGCGGCGAGAAGACGCCGTCCACGACGATGACCTTCGTGGACATGCTCGACAAGCTGATGCGCGACAAGGACCTTGGCAAGTACGTGGTGCCGATCATTCCCGATGAGGCCCGCACCTTCGGCATGGACCCGTTCTTCTCGACGCGCAAGATCTACTCGAACGTCGGCCAACTGTACGAGCCGGTCGATGCGGAGTACAAGGCGACAGCCTACCGCGAGGCGAAAGACGGCCAAATCATTGAAGAGGGCATCACCGAGGCCGGCGCGATGTCCACGTTCATCGCGGCGGGGACGGCCTACTCCACGCACGGCGTACCGACGATCCCGTTCTTCATCTACTACTCGATGTTCGGCTTCCAGCGCGTCGGCGACCTGATCTGGGCAGCCGCCGACATGCGGACGCGTGGTTTTCTGCTCGGCGCCACGGCCGGCCGGACCACGCTCAACGGCGAGGGGTTGCAGCACGAGGACGGCCAGAGTCAGCTCCTCGCCTCGACCGTGCCGAACCTGATGCAGTACGACCCAGCCTTCGCATTCGAGCTGGCCACCATCTTGCGCGACGGCATCCGGCGCATGTACGAAGAGGGGAAGGAGGACGTCTTCTACTACATCACGCTGTACAACGACAACTACGCCATGCCGCCGATGCCGGCCGGCGCCGAGGACGGCATCCTCCGCGGCCTCTACAAACTGCGTGCCGCCGGCATTCCTGCCGGTGCCGACAAGAATGTCGGCGGTACAGGCGTGCCGAAAGTGCATCTGTTCGGCAGCGGCCCAATCCTGCTGCACGCGCTCCGCGCCAGGAGTTGTTGGCCGAGGGTTGGGGACTGGCCGCCGACGTCTGGAGCGCGACGAGCTATCGTGAGCTGCGGCGCGACGCACTAGAAGCGGACCGCTGGAACTTCCTGCACCCGACCGAGACCCCGCGCAAGAGCTATCTGGAAACGGTCCTGGCGAATGAACCAGGCGTGTTCGTGGCGGCGAGCGATTTCATCCGCCAAGTGCCGGAGATGATCGGCCGCTGGGTGCCGGGCCTGTACGCCCTGGGCACCGATGGCTTCGGCCGCAGCGACACACGCGCCGCGCTGCGCCGTCACTTCGAGGTGGACGCCGAGTGCATCGCTGTCGCGGCCCTGTCGCAGCTGATGCGACGCGGCGCGATCAAGCCCGAAGTGGTCAAGCAGGCGCTGCGGAAGTTCGCCATCGACCCGGAGAAGATCAGCCCGATGCGGGCGTAACGACGCTGTCTCCTCTCTCTCCTGTACTCAGGAGAGAAGGGTCGCTTCTCGCTCCCCTCTCCCCTGTACTCAGGGGAGAGGGGTTGGGGGTGAGGGGTAAGCGACCGGGCTGTGTTCTGGCCTTCACCCCTCACCCCCCAACCCCTCTCCCCTGAGTACAGAGGAGAGGGGAGAAGGACGCGATGCCGCTCGAAATCCGAGGAAGAGGACTCGATGTCTACACCGATCCAGTTACTGTCCCCCAAGGAAGGCGTCGAGTCGGTCGAAGTGAACGCCGTCAAGGTGAAGGTCGGCGACGTGATCGCGGCGGACCAGGCCGTCCTGGAAGTGCAGGCGGACAAGGCGGCGCTGGAAATCACGACTCCGATGGCCGGCCGCGTCGTCGAGATTCGCGTCAAGGAGGGGCAGGAGGTCAAGGTCGGTGAGGTCTATCTGGTCCTCGACGGTACGAACGGTGATGCCGCGAAGAAGCCCGAATCCGCAGTAATAACCGAGAAACGGAAGGAACCGCCGAAGACAAAGACGCCGCCTTCCGCTGCCCCAGCGAAACCCGCTCTTCCTGAGAAGGTTCCCGCCCCTACAGCCCCCACGGATGGCAAGATCGTTCCCGCTGGCCCGGCCACGCGCCACCTGGCCCGCGAGCTCGGCATCGATCTTGCTCAGGTCCACGGCACAGGCCGTAGCGGCCGCGTCAGCGAAGAGGACGTAAAGAATTACGTCCGCCAGATCGCAGTCGGCGGCCCTCCGATCGCAGCCCCGGTTGCTGGAGGCGCAGCACCGCCGTTGCCGAAATTCGAGGATTTCGGCCCGGTTGAACGTCAGCCGGTGAGCGGCCTGCGCAAGATCATCGCTCGCAACTTAAGCCTGGCGTGGAACCTGATCCCGCACGTCACGCAGCACGACCTGGCGGACATCACCGATCTCGAATCCTTCCGGAAGGACCAGTCGGCCAGGGGGACAAAGCTGACCGTGACCGCGTTCGCGCTCAAGGCCGCGGTCATCGCTCTGAAGAAGTTCCCGACGTTTAACAGCAGCCTCGACACGGCGAACAATCAGCTCGTCCTCAAGCGTTACCTGCATCTCGGCGTGGCTGTCGATACGCCGAACGGCCTGGTGGTGCCGGTCCTCCGCGACGTGGACGAGAAGAGCGTGCTCCAGCTTGCCGAGGAATTGACGGCCGTCGCCGCCCGTGCGCGGGATGGCAAACTGGACCCGAACGAGATGAAAGGCGGCACGTTCACGATCACCAACCTCGGCGGCATCGGCGGCACCGCGTTCACGCCGATTGTGAATTGGCCCGAGGTGGCGATCCTCGGCCTATCGCGCGGCCGCTTGGAGCCGACAATCCGCGACGGTCAAGTAGTGCCGCGCTTGCTGTTGCCGCTGTCGCTGTCCTACGATCACCGGGTCATCGACGGCGCCGCGGCGGCACGGTTCACGCGCTTTGTCGCGGAACTGCTTGAGAACGGGTGGCAGATGGTGTTGCACGCGTAGTTTCGTCTGCCGTTTAGCCGCGAGCTTTTGCGAGCGCTGGGTGCAGCGCTCGCAAAAGCTCGCGGCTAAACGGGGCGCCATAATGTGGATGTCAATATGGCCGATACCCTCGACACCCAGCTCGTTGTCCTCGGCGCCGGCCCCGGTGGTTACGCCGCCGCGTTCCTCGCCGCCGACAAGGGCATGAAGGTCACCCTCATCGATGCCGGTCCCAAGCCGGGCGGCACCTGTCTGCACGTCGGTTGCATTCCGTCGAAGGCACTGCTCCACGTCGCCAAGCTCATCACCGATGCGCGCGACGCCGCCCATCTGGGAATCACCTTCGCGGCGCCGAAGATCGACTTCGACGCCGTCCGCAAGCACCGCTTCGGCATACCCGAGAAGCTCTCGGGCAACCTCGTCCAACTCTGCAAGGCCCGTAAGGTGGATTACGTTGTCGGCCGTGGCCGGTTCGTGGACGGCCAGACCATCGAGATCGAGGGCGGCAACCGCTATCGCTTCCAGCATTGTGTCGTCGCCACGGGATCGAGTCCCGCGCGCCCCGGCCCCCTCGGTCTGAACAGCGCGCGCGTCATGGATTCGACCGGGGCGCTGAAACTGGAGGACATACCGGCGAAGTTGCTCGTCGTTGGCGGCGGCTACATCGGCCTGGAGATGGGGTACGTCTATGCCGCGCTCGGCAGCAAGGTGACCGTCGTCGAGATGACTGACGGTTTGCTGCCCGGCGCCGACCGCGATCTCGTTCTGCCGTTGTCAAAGCGACTGGAGAAGTTGTTCGACAAGATTTTGCTCAGCACGGCGGTGACGAACCTGGAGGAGGTCCCGAACGGCGTCCGCGCCAGTCTCAAGGGTGAGGAGTTGACCGAGGCGCAGCCGGTGTTCGACCGCGTCCTCGTGTCGGTCGGCGCCGGCCCAATAGCCGCGACCTCGGTCTGGAGAAGGCCGGTGTCGCGCTGGACGAACGCGGCTTCATCAAGGTAGACGAAAAACGGCGGACGACGGTAGAGAAGGTGTACGCCATTGGCGACGTGGCCGGTGAGCCGATGCTGGCCCACAAGGCGTCTTACGAGGGCAAGATCGCCGTCGAGGTGATCGCCGGAGAACCCGCGATCTATGACGCGCGCGCGGTGCCGGCCGTCGTCTTCACCGACCCGGAGCTGGCCTGGTGCGGACTGACCGAAACGGAGGCGAAGAAGCAGAAGCGCGAAGTGAAGCGCGTCCGGTTCGCCTGGCAAGGTTCCGGTCGAGCGCTGACGCTCGGCCGCAGTGAGGGGCTGACGAAATTGATCGTCGATCCGCAGACGGAGCTGATCCTCGGCGTCGGCATCGTCGGCGTCGAGGCGGGCGAGATGATCGCCGAGGCGATGCTGGCGATCGAGATGGGCGCGACCGCGAAAGATCTGGCCCTGACGATGCACGCCCATCCGACGCTGTCTGAAACGATCATGGAGGCGGCCGAGTCGGTTTCCGGCCACGCCACACACATGGCGCCAGCGAAGAAGTAGAACGCTTTCTCCCCTCTCCCCTGAGTACAGGGGAGAGGGGAGAAGGACACTATTGCGGCGGCAGTTCCGGTCCCTTCTCTTCGTTAGCCGGCGGCGTCACAGGTTTGACGGTCGGTTGCGTCTCTGGCCCCTTCTCGAGCGGTTTCATGCCAATAACCGGCAGCGGCGGCGTTTCGATGACCGGTGGCGCTGGCTGCGTGTAGATCGGTTCCGGCTTCGGCCTGCCAGTCACCGGTCCCAGCGGCGGCATCGGCGCCGGATTCGCAGGGAGAGGCGGGGCGGCCGGCGGGGCGAGCGGCGGTTCCTTTGTGGTCGGCGGCGCCGGTTTGTCTTGCTTCAGCTTGCCCGGATCGAGAATGTGGAAGCCCACCCAGTGTAGGCCGAGGAGCGAATTGCGAGCCTGCATCCGCACCCGGAGTGACGGATCCTGGTCACGCGCGTGTTCCAGCGCCGGCACCACCTCGGGCGACACCGGCCGTAATTTCCCCAGCGATTGCGCCGCCTCGGTACGTACTCCTGCCTTCTTGTCGTTTATCAGCACCTCGATCAGCGTCGGTACAATCGACGGGAACTGCGTTGGATCGTATTGACGCAACTCCTCCGCGGCGTCATAGCGCTTGTTCTCGTCGCCGTCGTTCTTGATGATCGACAGCAACTCGGGGACGCGCTTCTCGGGCACGATTTTCGGCTTCTTGGCGAAGATCGTGATCCCCGCGCTGGTCGAAGACGCCACACCCAGGATCAGAATGGGTACGAGCAGGATTCGGTATCTCATGAATTACTCCCTATCAGGCAAAGCTGCCGCATCGTGCGGCCGTCTCGATCCGAGGTCGCCGTCCAACGATTGCATCGGCCGGCAGGCGCCGCGCGATCGGTGAATGCGGGTAAGACGGGGGACGTTGGTGGATCATGCAGGGCGCATTGTCGGAACATTTTCTCTGCCCTTGTAAAACTGGGGGAACTAGCGAGAGTTGAGGGCCGGACATGCAATCTGTTTCGCTGATTCTCCTGCTCGGCGCCGCCTGGCCGATCGGGATCGCCTGGCGCGCGACGGCGACGACGACGCTGCGCCACAGTCTGGCGTGGGCTATCGCAGCCTGGGCCGCCTGGCTGCTAGCGCTGGCCGCCGAGACCGACCTGGCGGCATACCTGGCCCTTTGCCTCTCCAGCTGTGCCGGTGTCGCGGTGCTGGGCGCACGGCGGCCGGGTGTCGGAGCGTGGAACTTCGTCCTCGCCGGCTTGCTCGCCGTACTATTGCTCCCGGTGGCGCAGGGATTGGGAACTCTGCGCGTGGAAACGGCCCAGCTGATCTTCCTCGGCGCGACGCTCATCGTGCCCGTGTTCAACTATCTGCCGACGCGGTTGAGCCTGGCCATGCTCCTCTGCGGGCTGGGATGCGCAGTCGAACTGGCGCGACTGAACGGCGTCTTCTTGCTCCCGTGGCAAGAAACCGCAGCGCGAATCTGTCTGGCACTCAGTCCGTGGGCGGGATTGCTGGCGCGACGGAATCGCGAGGCGCGATCGGCGTTCGATCGCGCCTGGTTCCGTTACCGAGACAGTTTCGGGTTCTTGTCGGCGCAGCGCGCGCGAACAGTTCAACCTTGCCGCGAAGAATGCGGGCTGGGCGCTGCGCTTGACATGGCACGGTCTCACACGGACGGAAGTAGGTGTGACACTTTCGGAGGAGGAATTGCTGAACACGCTATTCGCGGTGCTGAAGCGTTTCGGGGGATAGAGAACAGCTATCTGTTTAGCCGCGACCCGATAGGGGAGCGCGGGCCGCCAGACGCCCGCGCTCCCCTATCGGGTCGCGGCTAAACTAACTCGCCATAATCCAACGGCGCCTCCGCACGGATGTCGGCGATACGCAGCGATCGGCGTCCTTCCAGCAGTGCGAGCAGGTCGGGCAGAATGGCGGTGGCACGCCAGCCGCGCGTCAGGGCGCACTCCTCCGGCAGTGGTGCTCCAGCACGGGCCGCGCGGCACCAGCAGGCGCACGTCGGCCGTCGAAGCAACCAGGTTGGCGGCCAGCCCGCGGCGAGCGCATAGATCGCCGAGGACGGCGTTGAGCACGTTCGTCACCCAGGCGATTTGCGGTGGATCCTGATCGCGGTCGATCGCCGCCGGCAGCTGGTCCGGCGTCAGGGCGCGGCGCGCGCGACGGCATCGAGGATCGCTCTCAGGTCGCGATGAGCAAGGCCGCGCACTACCTGCAGATCGCGGTCGTGCATCGGGTTGCGCCGCGCGATCTCGACAATCAGGTCATCGCGGAGCAAGACCCGAGCCGGCCGATTCGTCCGGGCGGCCATCTCCTCGCGCCAGAGGTAAAGTTCGCGGACAGCGGCCAGACGGCGGCGGTCGAGGGAGCCGAGGCCGCGCAGTTTCCGCCAGCGCTCGGTGTCCGGTTCCTCCGGCGCGGCGGCAACCGCCAGCCGGGCGAACTCTTCCTGCGCCCATTCCAGCCGGCCGAGTTTCTCGAGCTTCGCACTCAGCTTCAGCCACGCCGGCAACAGGTAGCGAACGTCATCGAACGCATAGCGGATCTGGGCAGGCGTCAACGGACGTTTGCGCCATTCCGTCAGCGTCTCGCCCTTGGACAGGTGAACGCCCACGACCTGACTCACGAGCGGCCCGTGCCCGAGCGGATAAGGCAAACCTGCCAGGCCGGCGGCGAGCTGGAGGTCGAACAGGTGCGCCGGTACTTCGCCCGTCCAGAACCGGCACAGGCGCACCTCTTCGCGGCCGGCATGGACCACGACAGTGCGGGCCGGATCGAGCAGCAGCTTCCAGAAACCGTCGAGCGGGCCGGCCGTCAGCGGATCGATCAGGATCAGACGCTCCGCCGTGGCGACTTGCACGAGGCAGAGGCTCGGATGATAGGTGTCCTCGCCGACGAACTCGGTGTCGAAGCCAAGCTGCGGACAGGACGCGAGACGATCGCAACAAGCGGCCAGCTCCTCCGGCGTCGTGACGATCTCTTCCCGCATTTCGGACATATGCGATCCCGAATGGATGAAATACACGAGCGGTTGCCACTCGCAGAGTGAACTACCACTTTAGAATAGCAGAGGTTGACCGCGCCGGAAACCCTGATCGGCGGTCGGGAGGAGACCATGCTGAACGAATTGATTGGCGAACGCGTCGTGGTGGACCTCAGCAGTCCGTTCGTCTGCATCGGCACGCTGACGCGCGTGGACGATCGTTATCTCGAACTGAAAGACGCCGATATTCACGATCTGCGCGACACCGACACGACCCGAGATTATTATGTCTCCGAAGCGAAGAGGACCGGCGTCAAACGGAATCGCAAGAAGGTGTACCTGGTGCGGACCGAGGTGGTTGCCGTGGCGCTGCTGACGGATGTGGTGGATGAATGACCCCCACATCTTTCGTTTAGCCGCGAGCTTCTGCGAACTCTGTTGTCTCAGCGCTCGCAGAAGCTCGCGGCTAAACGAAAGATGTTTCACTTCAGCTCCACCGACCAGTACGCATTGTCGAGGAACGTCTTCCACGACTGGTACTTGCTGTTGGTCATCTTGAGGTTGAGCATCGGGCTGCGCTTCGGTTTTTCCGGTTTGCGAATGAGGTGCATGTTGGCCTGCTTCGGAGTCCGGCCGCCCTTACGAACGTTGCAGCCGACGCAGGCGCACACGATGTTCTCCCAGGTGCTCGTGCCGCCCTGGCTGCGGGGCGTCACGTGGTCGAGGCTCAGCTCGCTGGTCGGGAATTTCTTGCCGCAATACTGGCACTGGTTGTTGTCGCGCGCGAAGATGTTGCGGCGGTTGAACTTCACGGTCTGTTTCGGCAGCCGATCGTAGCCCATCAGCCGGATCACCCGCGGCACCTGAATCTCGGCGCTGACGGTGCGGACCCAGTCGTCGTTCTCCTGGCGAAAGTGCTGGGCGCGGTACTCGCTCAGCTCGCGCCAGGTTGCGAAGTCGTAGGTTGCGAACTGGCCGTCCTCCAGGCTCACCACCTCGGCCAGGTCCTTGCACAGCAGGCAGAACGCCCGCCGGACCGAGATGATGTGAATGGCCATGAACAGCTTGTTCAGAACCAAGACGCTGGCGTCCAGGGCGGGATGATTCAGTCTGGGGTTCATACAGTCCCTTTCTGTGGCGGGGATCCAGTGGCTGTCGGTCCGCAGTGGGCGATCGTCCTCCTCTCGTAGCGGGCGCCGACGGACTGGTTCCCTCCCTTGGCAGCGACGGGCCTGACCGATCGCTCGGCCGGCGTTCGCGGACGGTCTCTACCACTATCGAGGCGCCGGGGGAGAGCCGGGTTCGAGTTTTGAATATATTAGCAGGCCGAACTACCCCAACGCAAGTAACTGCTCGCTCTTCTGCGCGAACATTTCGTGAAATTGATCGCGTTGCCTGACGATCTTCGTCTTCCGGCGGTACGACCGCTTCCCCGTACCGCCGGCATTCTTGCCGGCAAGAATGCCGGCGGCATGACCGCTTCCCCGTACCGCCGGCATTCTTGCCGGCAGGAATGCCGGCGGTACGACCTACTTGCCTGACGAGCTTCGTTTGCCAGTGCGCTGGCGTGGACGACAGTCGGCGCGGTATAATGCCCGGGAGAAACACGCACTGGAGGAGACGATCATGGCGACAGCCGCCGTCGCGGTGCCGATCCGCGACCACACCTTCTACATCGACTCGGACGGGACACCCGTGGGCGAGACGCAACGACACATCCTGAACCTCCGCTACACAATGGAGCCGCTCGAGATCCGGTACGCCGCGGATCCGAACGTGTTCGTGGCGGGGAACATGTTCCTTCATTATGTCCAGGGCGACGGCAACAAGCACGTCTCGCCCGACATCTTCGTGGTGTTCGGTGTGCCGAAAGTGGAGCGGCGCAGCTATCGCACCTGGGAGGAAAACGGCAAGTCACCGGACACCATCATCGAATTGACTTCCAAATCGACGCGGCGTGAGGACACCATCACGAAGATGGCCCTGTATCAGGACGTTCTCAAGGTCAAGGAGTATTTCCTGTTCGACCCCTTCGGCGAATACCTTCGTCCGCGACTCATGGGCTACCGTCTGTCCCGCGGGCACTATCGCCGTATCCGCGAGGTGCGCGGACGTTTGCCGAGCAAGGTGCTGGGGCTGCATCTCGAATACGAGGGCGATCTGCTGCGTTTCTATGATCCGGCTACCGGTCAGCGCTTGCCGATTCTTCCCGAGATCGAAGCGCAACGTGAGGCCGAGGCTAAGGCACGCCGCCTGGCCGAGATTCAGGTCGAACAGCTTCGGCGTGAAATCGAGGCACTGAAGAAGCGGTTGCCGCCTTCCTGACCGCGGGGCAAGAAGCACTTCCATCTCCGGCGGTTCGCTTCTATAATCGCGTAGACACTCCCCGCAGGAACCCGCCTCATGCCGCTCGACTGGTCGCCGTTCGTTAAACTGATCCGCAGTCATCAGCGCTTCGTGCTCACAACGCACGTGCGCCCCGACGGCGACGGCCTCGGCTCGATCCTGGCCCTGGCCGATTGCCTCCGGCGTCAGGGTAAGGACGTTCGCCTCACCGTCGCCAGCAAGCTGCCGCCGCGCTACGATTTCCTCGATCCGCAGCGTTATGTCCGCTCGTTCGCCGTTCCCGGCGACGACTACCGTGATGCCCAGGCCATCCTCGTCCTTGACACCGGCACCTGGAATCAACTCGAGGAGTTCGGCAAGTTCATGAAGACGATGACCGTCCCTCGTGCGGTCATCGACCATCACATGACGCAGGATGACCTCGGTGCCCTGCGGCTGGTCGATACCACGGCGGAGGCGACGGGCCGGTTGGTCTTCGAGGCGATCAACGCACTGGGCGGACCGCTGTCGCCGGAGGCCGCCCACTTGCTGTTCATTGCCGTGGCGATGGACACCGGTTGGTTCCGCCACGCCAACACCACGCCGGCGACGTTCGAACTGGCCGCGGCGTTGACCCGCGCCGGCGCCCGGCCGACGGAAGCCTACGAGTGCCTGTTCGAGCAGAATACACCGGCCCGGCTGCGGCTGACCGGCGTGGTGCTGGAACGCCTCCAGCTGGCGGAAGGCGGCCGGGTGGCGTACACCGAAATACGCCGCGGCGACTACGCGGCCACCGGCGCCATTCCGCAAGACAGCGAGGATCTCATCAACTACATCCGCAGCGTCGCCGGTGCGGAAATCGGGCTGCTCTTCATGGAGCAGCCGAGCGGCGGCGTGAAGGTGAGTTTCCGCGCCCGCCGTGCCGACGTCGCCAAGGTCGCCGAGCAGTTCGGCGGCGGCGGCCATCGTCTCGCATCCGGCGCCACGTTGCCCGATCCGCTCGACGAGGCGCGAAAGCGTGTCCTCGCCGCCGTCTCTGTTGCGCTTGCATCCCTCCCGTGAAGTTCGTCCGGAGATTCCCGCCATGGGCACCACTTCTGCTCCTCGTTTCGTCCTCCGCGATCTGCCGTTCTCGGCCCGTTTGGTGCTGACCATCTTCCTTTTCTCGGTCGGGCTGGGCTATGTCTCGGCCCTGGTTCAACTCCATTTCAAACATGCCGGGAAGGGGGAGTTCTTGCCGACGGCGAAAGATGCCGAGCGCATCTTCCATGGCGACGTTCCGAAGACCAAGATCGAGAAACTAATCGACGCAGATAAGTCATTGCCTTTCGCCCGGAATGGACAGATGCGTCAAGCCTTCGCGGGCAAGCCCGCAGCAGTCTGGGAACGAGCGATCGCCGGGAGAGCCAAAAAACGCAACATCTCGGAGGAAGAAGCAAAACAAATACTCGAAAAAGAGCGCGAGACGGAGCGACTCGCCATGCTCGCCTGGATTCGGAGCGGTGCCAGCGAGAAGGAGTACGACAAAGATAATTTCCCCCTGCCGAAGGATTTGGAGAATCAACCACTGGTTAAGGATTTCAAGGAAGACGACGGAAAGTCGATCAAGATTAAATCGTTGATCGAAGATCGCTGTCAGACGTGCCACACCGGTGCAGATCCGAAGGTGCCGCCCCTCACGAGTTATGCAGAACTCAGTAAATTCCTCGTCGTCAAGGACACGCGCATGGACGCCGACAGCCTGGCCCAGACCACGCACGTGCATCTGCTCGGCTTCGCGATGCTCTACGGTCTCACGGGATTCATCCTGGCATTTTCTAGCTATCCGGCTTTCATTCGCTGCGTCTTGTGTCCGTGGCCGTTGTTCTTCCAGGTGATCGACATTGGCTGTTGGTGGCTAGCTCGAGAGGCCAAACCCTACGGGCCGATGTTCGCTTCCGTGATCCCTCTCACTGGAGCAGCTGTCGCCGTCGGGCTGGTCGCGCACATCATGTTGAGTGTGTTCAACATGTACGACGCCAAAGGGAAATTCGTACTCGTCCTGCTCCTGGCCGGGGCGGGCGCGGGCGGCGTCCTGTACGTGGGACCGATCGTCCTGGGCGAGATCAAGCGCGAGAAGGATGAAGCAGCGGATGCGCTGAAACCGAAGGCGGAAGACGACAAGAAAAAAGACGACGATCCGGGAATGGAGAAGGACAAGGATCCCAAAGAGAAGGATCCGAAAGAGAACGACAAGGAACCCAAAGAGAAGGATCCGAAGGAGAAGGATCCGGAGCCGGATGACAAGGTGGTCACGATCGAGCGGTTAATCACGGCCGATCCCACGCTCAAGATGACCAAGAAGGGGCAGATGCGGTCCGCGTTCTTCAAGGATAGCGACGATTGGCTTGAGGCGATCGAAACGCTGATGAACGAGAAGAAGATCTCAGAAGCCGAGGCCAAGAAGCTCCTCGAACCGCAGCGCGAGGGCGAGCGGCTGGCGTTGCTGAAATGGGTGCAGGCCGGCGGTCCGAAGAAGGCTTACGACGACGATGCCTTCACTCTGCCGGCCGACTGGAACAAGGAGCAAAAGATCACGGAGAAGTACGTCCGCGATGGCGGCAAGGCCGTGAAAATTACGTCGATCATCAAGGATCGCTGCATCGTCTGTCATGGGCCTGACGGGGCCCAGGACGATGTTCCCTTCGATAAGTACGAGTTGCTCAAGAAGCACATTCTCGATCCCGGAGCGAAACCGAAGCCTGAGATGGGCGAACCGGCTGCGTCAACGGCCGGTTCTTCCAGGATCGAATCACGGCGGATCGAACCCGCCCGCGCTCCACGGATTGCAGCGGCAGATACGGCCGACCCCCTTGCACGCGCCGCGCACCGGACCGTACTTCTGCACCGCGGCGATGAAGTATTCGCTGCAGCTTGGCTCGAACCGGCACAGCGGCGGCAGAATCGGCCGCAGAACGCACTGGTAGCAGCGCACGCCGCCGATCAGGAGAAGCTTCAGGACGAAGCGAGCCGGCCACAGTATTTTGCCGATCACGATCGGTCTCCGTCCTGAGCCAGGCGCTTGACGACCTGCCGAACCAGCTTCGGCAGGACCTGCTTCAATACGTCCAGCGACGGCGGCTCCGGACGACGCGGAATCAGGACCAGGTCCAGCCCCGTCGCGATCTCGGCCTTCGTCAGCCGAAACGCCTCGCGGTACAGCCGCCGCAGCAGGTTGCGCCTGGACCGCCCCGCCGAACTTCTTCGACACGGACAGCCCCAAGCGCGTATACGGCAGCTCGTTCTCACGGGCATAGATGAGCAGCCACGCATCGCTGACCGACCGCCGGCGATCGTAGACGCGCTTGAAATCAGTCGGCCGGCGAGATGCTCGTGCGGCCGAAAGGTGAATGATTCGGGCATGTCGGCTCCAGCGTGGCCTATGTCTCCGTCCGTTCATTATCTGCGGCTCCACCAACCGCAGCAAGGCTTTCGCATGGTAGCCCGACGCGTAAGCGAGGGTCGAGCGCATTCCTCGCTGACGCGTCGGGCTACCATGCGAAGGGAATACCATTTTCCTGACTTTCCGTTTTCCGCTGTACGCTGCCTTGCAGTACAATGAGCGCGTGCCGGGTAAGACTCATTAAACCTACTCCGAGTTCGGGGACCCAAGGGAGGAAACCATCGTGAGCAACAGCAACAAGCGCGGCCTGTCGCGCCGGGATCTGGTCAAGACGTCGGGCCAGGTGGCCGTGGCGTCGGCCCTGGCGGGCTTCGCCATTCCCCACGTCCATGCAGGGGAGAGCAACCTGATCAATGTCGCGCTGATCGGCTGCGGCGGGCGCGGCACCGGAGCGGCCGAAAACGCGCTGCTTACCAAGAGCGGCCCGATCAAGCTCGTCGCCATGGCCGACGTCTTCAAGGACCGCCTCGGCGACAGCAAGCGGCATCTCCAGGGCACTTTTCCCAAGCAGGTCGATGTGCCCGACGACCGCCAGTTCATCGGCTTCGACGGCTACAAGAAGGCGATGGACTGCCTCAAGCCCGGCGACGTCGCCATCTTCGCCACGCCGCTGGCCTTCCGCTGGGTGCATTTCAGCTACGCCATCGAAAAGGGCATCAACGTCTTCATGGAGAAGCCGCTCATTGCCGACGGCCCGAGCGGCGCAAGATGTTCAAGCTAGGCGAGGAGTCGGTCAAGCGCAACCTCAAGGTCGGCGTTGGCCTGATGTGCCGGCACTGTGCGGCCCGCGGCGAGCAGTACAAGAAAATCAAGGACGGCCTGATCGGCGACATCATCCTGCTGCGGGCCTACCGCATGGCCGGCAAGACGGCGAAGGAGGCCGCTGCCCCCCGGCCGCAGGGCGTCGATGAGCTGGAGTACCAGATTCGCTGGTTCCACTCGTTCCTGTGGGCCAGCGGCGGCGCCTACAGCGATTTCCTGATCCACAACATCGACGAGTGCTGCTGGATGAAGGACGCCTGGCCCATCGAGGCCCGATCCTCCGGCGGCCGGCACTATCGCGGCGACAAGATCGACCAGAACTTCGACTCGTACTCGACCGAGTTCATCTTCGCCGACGGCAGCGAACTGCGTCTCGAAGGCCGCACCATTCCCGGCTGCGAGAACAAATTCGCCAGCTACGTCCACGGCAGCAAGGGTTCCGGCATCATCTCGACTTCGAGCCACACGCCGGCATTTTCCAAGCTCTACAAGGGCCAGAACTTCACCGACGAGAACATCATCTGGCAATACGGTCCCAACGAGCCGAACCCTTACCAGCTCGAATGGGACCACCTGATTTCCGCCATCCGCAATGACAAGCCGCACAACGAGGCCAAGCGCGGCGTCGAAGCCAGTCTCGTCACGTCCATGGGCCGCATGGCGGCCCACACGGGACAGCGCATCAAGTATGACCAGATTCTCAACCACGATCACGAGTTCGCGCCGGGGGTGGACAAGCTGGTGCTGAACGGTCCCGCGCCGCTCCAACTCGGGGCCGACGGCAAGTATCCCGTGCCGCAGCCGGGGATTAAGAAGAAGACGGAGTATTGAATGCGGGTCGTGCCGCTTGCGGCTTAGCAACTGCGATTGCTAAGCCACAAGCGGCAGAGGTCTGGTTTCAGATTCGTGAGGTCATCTCATGACGATCACAGCGGAAAAACTCCTGACGGCGGCGGAGTTCGCGCGTCGTCCCGATCCGCCGGACGGATCGAAAGAGGAACTGGTGAAAGGAGTGGTCGTAACCATGCCGCCCCCTGGATTGGATCACGGCTTCTGTCAATTCCGTATCGGCGGACTTATCGACACCCACGCCAGGCCGCGCCGACTCGGGCGAGTCGCCGTCGAAAGCGGTCTGATCACTGAGCGCGACCCCGATAGTGTTCGCGGACCTGACGTTTCGTTTTGGAGTGCCGAGCGTCTTCCGTTCGACCAACGGCCGCGCGGCTACTCTGATGCGGTGGCCGACCTCTGCGCAGAAGTGTTGTCGCCCAGTCGCCGGGCCGTAGATATCGCAGAGAAAGTGAGGGAATACCTACAAGCTGGCGTCCGTCTCGTCTGGGTCGTCGATCCGATCGCTCGGACGGTCGCCGTCCATCGACCGCAGCAAGCCGAACGCACCCTGACGGTCGCCGACACGCTGACTTGCGAGGATGTGCTGCCGGGGTTTGCGTGTCCAGTGGCGGATCTGTTCGATTGATTTCGGCGGAGCATCCTCATGCCGTTACTGGATCATTTTCATCCGCCGTTGAGCGTGGAACGACACTGGGAGTCGTTCCATTCGCGCTGGGCCAGCGCCATCGGCGATGCACTGAACGATGGCCGCTTGCCCTCCAGTTTCTATGCCGAGATTCAGACCCACGTCGGGCCGCGCGTCGAAATCGATGTGGCGACGATGGACCAACCCGACAGCAGCGCATCCACAGGGGGCACTGCGACGCTGACAGCGCCGGAACTCGTGACCACCGCTCCTGCCCTCGTCATGCCGGTCGTGTTTCCGGACGATATTGAAGTGCTCCTTTTCAACAACGACGGCGGCCCGCAGGCTGGTCAGCGCCATCGAACTGGTCAGCCCGCGCAACAAGGACCGCCCTGCCGCCGCACGGGCCTTTGCGATCAAGTGTGCGAGCTACTTGGTCCAGGGCGTCGGCCTGGTCATCGTCGATCCGGTGACGAATCGGCAGGCGAATTTCCATGAGGAGATCCGGCGTCTGCTCGACCTTGGCGACGCGTTCCGCTTTCCTGTCGCGTCGGCCCTTTACACTGCCTCCTACCGCCCGGTTCTGCGCGGCGACGCCGACCAGATCGACGTCTGGCCGAACGCCATGACACTGGGTCAACCATTGCCGACGGTGCCGCTTCCCATTAAGGGATACGGTGTGATCCCGCTCGATCTCGAAGCGGCCTATACCGACGCGCACCAGCGACTGCGGTTGGGCTGATTCCGAGTCCGCGATTGGAGACGATTGCCATGAACAAACTGCTCGGCCTGACTGTGTGTGCGTTTTTCGGGACCGTCGCACCTCTGGTGGCCGCCGAACCCTTCACCCTGAAGGACGGCGACCGCGTCGTCCTGATCGGCAACACGCTGATCGAGCGCGAGCAGCGCTACGGCTACTGGGAGCTGGCGTTGACGGCCCGTTTTCCCGGCGTCACGTTCCGCAATCTCGGCTGGAGCGGCGACACCGTCTGGGGTGAAGCCCGCGCCGTTTTGGCACGCAGGCCGACGGTTTCAAGCACCTGGTGGATCACGTGCTGGCGGAGAAGCCGACGGTGCTCATCATCGGCTACGGTGGTAATGAGGCGTTCAACGGGCCGGCGGGTCTGTCGAAGTTTGAGAAGGGGTTAAATGAGATGCTCGATGCACTGGCGCCGACGAAGGCGCGGTTGGTGCTGCTGTCCCCGCCTCTGGTCGATGAGTTCCGCTGGCCGGCCGGCAATGTAGACGACCGCAACCGCAATCTTCGGCTCTACACGGATGTCATCAAGCAGATCGCCGAGCACCGCGGGGCCGCCTTCTCGGGGGAGTTCTGCCAGCGCTACGGACCGGCTCACCCTTTGACCGACGACGGCACACACCTTACGGCCGTCGGTTACTGGTGCAGCTGCGTCGAATCTGCTCAGCGAACTGAGGGTTGGTTTCGACTCGGGACTCGAACCTATCGAGCTGGTTGGCGAGAAGCCGCTACGCTTGCTCCAGAAGAGATTACCCAACCCGCCGGTGCCACCGGAGCCGGGAGTTAAGCATCTACCCTTCCAGGGCGACTGCTTCGTCCGGGCACGGGGTCTCAAGCCGGGGAAGTACACATTGAAAATCGATGGCAAGGCGGTCCACACCGCCGACGCTGAGACGTGGATGAAACCGGGCGTGTTCGACGGGCTCATGCCAAACGGTCCATCCTTGGAGCAGGCCGAAAAACTCCGCCAAACCATCGTCGAAAAAAACCGCCTCTATTTCCACCGCTGGCGACCGCAGAACGAGACGTACATCTTCGGCTTCCGCAAGAAAGAGCAGGGCCAGAACGCCATCGAGATTCCGAAGTTCGATCCATTGATCGCCGAGAAGGAAGCGGAGATTGCGAAACTGCGCGTGCCGGTGCCGCATGTGTATGAACTCAAACCCGAATAACCTCGTTTAGCCGCGAGCTTTTGCGAGCGCTGGGTCAGCGCTCGCAAAAGCTCGCGGCTAAACGCATCGTTCCTACTCGAGATCCTCATCATGTGCCGATACGTCCTCTCCGTCCTGTTCGTCCTATCCGCCGTCCCCACGGCCCGCGCCCGCGCGACGCCAAGATCCCCGACCCCGATCCGGAAATCGAACGCAAGACGTTCCAGGTCGCCGACGGTTTCGAGGTTACGCTCTGGGCCGCCGATCCGCTGTTGGCCAAGCCGATCCAGATGAACTGGGATCCCGCCGGCCGCCTCTGGGTCGCCACCAGCGAGGCGTATCCGCAGATCAAGCCCGGGCCAAGCAGAACGACAAGGTCCTCATCCTCGAAGACACGAAGGGCGTCGGCAAGGCCGACAAGGTGACCGTCTTCGCCGACGGTCTGCTCATCCCGACTGGCGTCGAACCGGGCGACGGCGGGGCTTACGTCGCCGACAGCACGGATCTGCTGCATCTCAAATGCACCGACGGCAGCGGCAAGGCGAACGTCGCGCCGCGTCATGCTGTCCGGCTTCGGCACCGAGGACACGCACCACATCATCCACACCTTCCGCTGGGGACCGGACGGCTGCCTCTACTTCAACCAGTCGATCTACATCCACAGCCACATCGAAACGCCGTACGGCGTGCGGCGGCTCGGCGGCGGCGGCATCTGGCAGTTTCGGCCCGAGACGCAGCGGCTCGAAGTCTTCATGCCCGCGGCTGGTGGAACTCGTGGGGCCATCGCCTTGGATCGCTTCGGCCAGGAGTTCGTCACCGACGGCGCCGGCACCGAGGGGATCAACCATCTCGTGCTCGGCGCCAGCTACACGCCGCCGGCCCCGGAGCCCCGGCCCGCGTGCTGCACGGGCTCAACCCCGGCAGACCGAAATATTGCGGCCTGGAGATCCTCAGCGGCCGGCACATTCCCGAGGAGTGGCGCGGCAGCCTCATCACGCAACGATTTCCGCGGCCATCGCGTCTGCCGTTACGTCGTGCAGCCGGACGGCTCCGGTTACGCGGCCCGTGAGTTGAAGGAACTCATCAAGTCGAACCATCCCGCGTTTCGGCCTATCGACGTGAAGATGGGGCCGGACGGCGCGATCTACATCGCCGACTGGTACAACCCGATCATCCAGCATGGCGAGGTCGATTTCCGCGATCCGCGCCGCGACGACACCCACGGCCGCATCTGGCGCGTCACGGCGAAGGGTCGGCCTCTCGTCGAGAAGCCGAAGCTGGTCGGAGCAACGACGGAGCAACTGCTCGAAGCGCTGAAGGCGCCGGAGGACTGGACGCGGCATCAAGCCCGGCGCGTGCTGAAGGAACGCGGCAAAAAGGAAGTTCTGCCGGCGCTGGCTGAATGGAGAGCGAAGCTCGACGCGTGTGCGGCCGGGTGACCTGGAACTCCTCGAAGCCCTCTGGACGTACCAATCACTCGACGTGGTCGAGCCCCAACTGCTCAAATCGTTGCTGACTGCCGACGATAACCACATCCGGGCCGCGGCGGTGCGCGTCGCCGCGGCCTGGGCCGATCGACTGCCGCATCCGCTCGATCTGCTGGCGCCGCGCGTCGCCGACGATGATCCGCATGTCCGTCTCGAAGCCGTCCGCGCACTCGCCAAAATTCCGAGTGTGCGTGCCGCCGAGCTGGCGCCTGACGGCCCTTGAACGTCCGGTTGACAAATACCTCGACTACGCCCTCTGGCTGACGCTGCGCGAGTTGCAGCCGTACTGGATGCCGGCGCTGCAAGAGGGTCGGCTCGACTACGGCGGGCAGACGAATCGGCTGCTGTTCGCGCTCCAGGCGGCCGGCACGAAGAGTGTGCTGCCGACGCTGGTCGATCTGGTCAAAAAGAACAAAGTACCGGCCGAAGGCGAAGAAGGCGTGCTGACGATGATCGCCGCCCTCGGCAGCCCGGCGGAACTCGGCCTCGTCTTCGATCGTGCCGCGTCGGAACTCCGCTCCAGCCCGGCTGCGCGTCCAGCTGCTGGCGGCCCTGGAACAGACCGCCCGGCAGCGCGGCGATCGCCCGGTCGGCGATCTGAAGCGTCTTAACACCCTTTTGAGATCGGAGAATGAGACGATCCTCGCCGCGCCGCCCGCCTGGCCGGCCTGTGGAAGCAGGAGGACGCCCGGCAGCGCCTGCTGGAACTCGCCCGCTCGGCCAGCACCAACGACGCCCTGCGCCAGGCGGTACTCGATGGCCTGAGCGCTCGGCGGCCCGTCGAGCCGTGACGCTTTCTTGGCGTTGGCCAAAGACGACAAGGCGACTCGCTCCACGCGCCGCATGGCCTTGATCGCACTGGCGCCGCTCGACCTGGACGTCTCGGCTGGCCTGAGCAGCGAAGTATTGCCGCTGTTCCCCGATGGCGACGGCACGGCCGATCTGTTCGACGCCTTCCTCCAGCGCAAGAACGGCGCCAACCTCCTGGCGAAGGCGCTCACGGGCCGCAAACTGCCTGCCGATGTGGCGAAGGTCGGCGTCCGGGCGGTCCGTACTTCCGGCCGCGATGCCTCCGAGTTAATCGAGGCGCTGACGGAAGCCGGCAAACTAACAACCGGCGTGCGCAAACTAACGGCGGACGAAATGCGCAGACCATCGCCGACGTGGCCAAGCTCGGCGACGCCGCGCGCGGCGAGGCCGTCTTCCGCCGTAAAGATCAGCTCTGCCTCAAGTGTCACGCCATCGCCGGCGCCGGTGGCCAGGTCGGTCCGGACCTCACCAGCATCGGCGCCAGCGCCCAGGTCGATTATCTCATCGAATCGTTGCTGGAGCCGAACAAGGTCATCAAGGAGAACTATCACTCCGTGCGCGTCGAGTTGAAAGACGGCCGGCTCTTTACCGGCATCAAGGTCCGGCAGACCGAGACGGAGCTGATCCTGCGCACTGCCGAGGACAAGGAGCTGGCCCTGCTGCGCAAGGACATCGACTCCACGAAAAACGGCCCATCGCTGATGCCGGACGGCCTGACCGATCCGCTGACGCGCGGCGAACTGCTCGACCTGGTGCGTTTCCTGTCGGAACTGGGCAAGATCGGCCCCTACTCGGTGAGCAAGGCCCGTCTGGCGCGGCGCTGGCAGACGCTGACGCCGACAACCGGCGCGAGGATTTATCTGCGCCGCACCGGTCTCGGCGCCGCCGCGTCCGACGATCCGGCCCTGACCTGGGAGCCGGCCTACACGTCCGTTGCCGGGGTGCTGCCGTTGACCGAACTGGCGCGCCTGGAGTTCCGCAAGCCGCCGGGTCAGGAAGTGCTGCCGATCGCTGGGCTGCGTCTTCATCTCGACGTGACCACGGGTGGCAAGGTGCGCCTGAAATTCAACTCGGTGAAGGGCGCGAGCTTCTGGATCGATCGCACGCCGATTGCCGCGACGGACGAGATGCTGGCATTCGAGATGTCGCCCGGCCTCCACACGTTGACGGTCGCGCTCGATCTGACGGAACGCCGTGACGGGCTGACGTGCGAACTGGAGGACGTGCCGGGATCGTCGGCGCGTGCGCGAATCGTCGGCGGGAAATAGAGTTTTCAGAGCCCGACGCGTGAGCGAGGGTTGCCACTCTCCCCTCGCTTACGCGTCGGGCTCTGAAAGAAAATGTACGCGGGCACCTCGCAAGCAGCAAAACTCCGCCTTGCGATTGCGTCACAACCGGCAGCTTGCATATAATCCCCCCAACGGTGCCGGACGTGCCGTCTTACTACACCCCTTCCAACAGCGAGGACCGAATCCGTGAGCGCGGAACGATATCTTTTTACCAGCGAATCCGTCTCCATGGGCCATCCCGATAAGGTGGCCGATCAGATCAGCGACGCCATCCTCGACCATTGCCTGCGGGCCGATCCGACCAGCCGGGTTGCCTGCGAGACGCTTGTCACCACCGACCTGGCCATCGTCGCCGGCGAGATCACCACCCGCGCCGATCTCAGCCGTGCCACCGTTGATCGAGTCGTTCGCAAGACCATCCGCGAGATCGGCTACGTCGATCCGCGAATCGGCTTCGCGGCCGACACCTGCCAGGTGATTTGCAAACTGCATTCGCAGTCGCCGAACATATCCCAGGGTGTGGACGTCGGCGGCGCCGGCGACCAGGGTATGATGTTCGGCTTTGCTTGCGACGAGACGCCGTCGTACATGCCGCTGCCGATCCACCTGGCCCACCGCCTCGTCGAACGGCACGCCCGGCTGCGCGAGAAGGGGGAACTGCCCTACCTCCGGCCGGACGCCAAGAGCCAGGTCACCATCGAGTACAACGCCGACGGTACGCCGAACCGCGTCCATACCATCGTCCTCTCGACGCAGCACGACGAGTCGGTTATCGGCAAGCGCGACGGCAAGGATTATTTCAAGGATAGCGCTCGAGAAGAGATCATCGACCAGCTGATCCGGCCGACTCTTGAGGCGGAGTACAAGACGCTGCTGCGCGGCAAATTCCGCAGCATCCGTCCGGGGGAGAAGTCGAAGTTCGAGAGAGATACGATCGGCTGCCACATCAACCCGACGGGACTGTTCCTCGAAGGCGGCCCGCACGGCGACTGCGGACTGACCGGGCGCAAGATCATCGTGGATACCTACGGCGGCCGCGGCCGGCACGGTGGCGGCGCCTTCAGCGGCAAGGACCCGACCAAGGTCGATCGCTCCGCGGCGTACATGGCTCGCTACATCGCCAAGAACGTCGTGGCGGCGAAGTTGGCCCGGCAGTGTGAAGTGCAGCTGTCCTACGCCATCGGCTATCCCGACCCGATCAACATCTGGGTCAGCACGTTCGGCAGCGCCGACGGCGGTCTGTCGGACGGCGCCATCGCCGACCTGGTTCGCCAGTATTTCAAGCTGACGCCGGCCGGCATCATCGAGACGCTCGACCTGCGCCGCCCGATTTACCGCAAGACGGCGCGGCACGGCCACTTCGGCCGCAAGGAGCCGGAATTCACGTGGGAGCGCACCGACAAGGCGGAGGCGCTGCGCCGGGCCGTCGGGATCAAAGCGGCGTGACGACACTTCTTCCCCCCTCGCCCCGGTACTCCGGGGAGAGGGGTCGGGGGTGAGGGGTGAGGCTGGGGATATTCTACTGCTTTTCCCCTCACCCCCGACCCCTCTCCCCGGAGTACCGGGGCGAGGGGAGAGATCGACTAATCCAACCGAAACAAACTCCCCTCTTTCTCCTCGTGCCGAATCTCATCCACCGGCTGCTTCTTGCCCGGTCCGCGATACAGCCGGTTCGGACAGTTGAACACCAACCCCGACTCACGGCCAACGTTCTTGTAAGCGTGAACCACACCCGGCGGCACGATCAGCAGCATCGGTTTGTCGATCCCCACTACTACCGTCTCCCGCGCTCCGAATGTCGGCGAAGCGCGGCGCGAATCCCACAGGTACACCTTGAAGTTCGACGGCCCCAGGAAACAGAAGCAGTCGGCCTGATCGACGTGTTCGTGCGGTCCGCGGGCCACGTTCGGCAGCGTCATGGAGATGTACGCCATCACCGGGTGAAATTCCGCCGGAATCTCGTCGTGGCGGAACAACTCGCACAGCCAGCCGCGGGAGTCGTTGTACAGCGACAGCGGCTTCCAGATGACGCCGTCGATCGGACCGTCGTGAAACTCCATGCGCTCCATCCTCGTCAGGGTTCGACTTCTCCCGTCGCGCTCCGACGGCGGCGGCGGGCGAACAACTCAACGGCTTCGGCCTGCTCGTCGGTCTCGATGGAGCCGGGGCGCAAGCGGCGCACGTGGCCGATGGCGTTCTGGGCCGTGAAGCCCTTGCTCACGAAGTACGTGGCCAGCACGACGCCGGTGCGTCCCATCCCGGCTTCGCAGTGGACGGCGGTCGCCAGGTTGCGTTCCAGCGCGCGCTGCAAGGCGGAAACCACGCGATCGAGTTGGTCCTGCGACGGCGGCTCCATGTCCTCCAGCGGCTCGTGAAAGAGCAGTAGCCCGGCGTCCTCGACCCAGTCGCGGCGGAGCCGATCCTCGGTCAGCGACACCAGCACTTCGATCCCCTGTTGTCGCAGCCAGACGAGATCCTCCGGCGACGATGGCCGAGCCAGCGCCGCCAACAGCGGCTTATCGACCCAGGAGAACCCTTGCGGCGCAGACATGATGGCGCGGTCCTCCGGTTGTGGCCTTTCGTTTAGCCGCGAGCGTTCCGCGAGCGATTATTAAAGCGCTCGCGGCTATACGAACTCCCATTCAGCGCAGCAGCCCGTGCCCAAAGTGCTGCCGCATCTGGTTGGCCTCCTGCCAGACTTTGTCCTCCGTGCGCAGAAACTCGATCAGGTTCGCGGTACTGGTCCCCAGCGCCGCCGCCGCCTCGGCCGCCCGCGCCTCGACCGTCAACAGCACATCCAGCACCACGCCGACGGCCGGCCAGAAACGTGGATCCTTCCGCCGAAGGTGCAGCCGGCCTTCGCCGTCGCGCGCCGGTCCATAATCCGGATGAGCGGCCAATCCTTCCGGCGTCAGTATTTCGGCGCGATCGGCTCGCGCAGTTTCAGGTACAGCGCCTGCCGTATCCGGCGCAGAGCTTTCGCCTTGTTCTCGTGCTGCGAACGGCTCTCCTCGGCGATGACGATCAGCCTGCTCGGCAGATGACGCAGCCGCACGGCCGAGCTGGTCTTGTTCCGCTTCTGCCCACCCGGACCGCTGGCCCGATAGGTGTCTACCGCGCACTGGGCGAGCAACTGTGCATCGGTCAGAACAGTCCAGCCTCGACGCGTCGGCTCGGTCATTCGATTTCACCACAAAGACACAAAGGACACAAAGGAAGAAAGAGGGAAGGAGAAAGAAGGCGACCGACCCCATCGGTTCTGCTTCTATCTTCTTATCCTCTGTCTTTCTTTGTGTCCTTTGTGTCTTCGTGGTGAATCTTGTCTTATTCGACGGTGACGCTTTTGGCGAGGTTGCGCGGCTTGTCCACGTCGCAGCCGCGCAGCAGGGCAATGTGATACGCCAGCAATTGCAGCGGCACCACCGACACCAGCGGCTGCAAATACTCCGGCACCTCCGGCACGTAAATCACCTCGTCGGCGCGGGCCGCAACGTCTTCGTCGCCTTCGCAGGCCACGGCAATGACCGGGCCGCCGCGGGCCTTCACCTCTTCGAGATTGCTCATCACCTTGTCGAAGATCGGGCCGCGCGGCATCAGGAACACCGACGGCGTCTCGCGGTCCACCAGCGCGATCGGGCCATGCTTCATCTCCGCGGCGGCATAGCCCTCGGCGTGGATGTAGCAGATTTCCTTCAGCTTCAACGCCCCTTCCAGCGCGACGGGATAGTGATACTGCCGGCCGAGGTACAGGAAGTTGGTGGCGTGGCAGTAGCGTTCGGCGATGCCGCGCACGGCGTCGTCGCACGACAGCGTCTGGCGCACGGCATCGGGAATGGCCCGCAATTCGCCGATCATGCGCGCCCCTTGCAATGCCGACAGATGGCGCATCCGGCCGAAGTAGAGGGCGAGCATGGCCAGGACGGCTACCTGGTTGGTGAACGCCTTGGTGCTGGCGACGCCGATTTCTGGGCCGGCGTGCAGATAGACGCCGCCGTCGGCCTCGCGGGCGATGCTCGAACCGACGACATTGCAGAGGGCCAGGGTCGGATGTCCCTTGCGTTTCGATTCGCGCAGGGCCGCGAGCGTGTCGGCTGTCTCGCCGGATTGCGTGATGGCGATGACGATGGTGTTGCGGTCGATCGGCGGATTGCGGTAGCGGAATTCGCTGGCGTACTCCACCTCGACGGGGATGCGGGCGAACTCCTCGAACAGATATTCGCCGACCAGGGCGGCATGATAGCTGGTGCCGCACGCCGTCAGGATGATGCGTTCCGCCCGCCGCAGCTGCTGCGGGTCGATGTTCAGACCGCCGAAGTGCGAGGCCGCGTCGCCGTCGCTGAGCCGGCCGCGCAGGGCGTTCTCCAGCGCCTCCGGCTGCTCGTAGATCTCCTTGAGCATGTAGTGGTCGAAGACGCCCTTGTCGGTGTCGGTTGTCTCCCAGTCGATGGAGTGGACCGTCGCCTCGACGCGGCTCTGCTCCTGATCGAGGATCTGCCATTCGCCGGGCGAAAGCACGCAGAGCTGATTGTCCTGGAGATAGACGACCTTGTCGGCCAGGCCGGCGAGCGCGGCCGGATCGGAGGCGAGGAAGGTTTCCCCGCGGCCGATGCCGAGGACGAGGGGACTGCCGAGTCGAGCGCCGAGAATGAGTTCCGGGTAGAGCGGGCTGACGACGGCCAGGCCGTAGGTGCCCTTGAGCAGTGCGAGCGTGCGGGCGACGGCCTCGATCAGGTCCTGCGGGCCACCGCCGTCGTCCGGCAGGTGCCGGGCGATGAGCTGGGCGATGATTTCGGTGTCGGTGTCGCTGCGGAACGGAACACCGTCGGCCAGGAGCTGGCGTTTGAGCGCGGCGTAGTTCTCGATGACGCCGTTGTGGACGACGGCGACGGCGCCGTTGGCGCTGAGGTGCGGATGGGCGTTGAGATCGTTGGCGGGGCCGTGCGTGGCCCAGCGCGTATGGCTGATGCCGGTGCAACCCGGCGCCGGATGATCGCGCAGATGGCGCGCGAGATCCTGGATGCGCCCGGCCTTCTTGCGCAGGTGCAGGTCCGACCCCGTGAGGGTGGCCAACCCGGCGCTGTCGTAGCCGCGATATTCGAGCCGGCGCAGACCCTCGACGAGGATCGGTTCCGCCTCACGGGGTCCGGTGTAGCCGATGATGCCGCACATGTCGCGTTCCTCCCTGAACGACGGCAGTTCAAATGCAAGAACTAGGACGCGGCAGTCTACCGCAGACCGGCGTTGCACAACAAGGGCGCTTCATGGCTGCCTTGCCGGCGGAAAACGATTCCGATACTGGTGGAAGACTATTAGGTGGCACGCCGGCTCCTCGGTGAATGGCCGCCCGACTACCGTCACAGCGTGCAAGCGTGAGCCGACACAGCGCCTGCTTGCACGACCACTCCGAAGAGCGCGAACCATTGTCTCGTGCTCGCCCGTCGCCTTCACCCGCTTAATCTTCACACTCACGGTCCGAGTGGTGGATAGACAGCGTACCCGGACACAGTTACCGGAAACCGATACACCGTCTTCCCCGCCGTCACGTAGAGCGTCTTCCGCTCCGGCCCGCCGAATGCCAGGTTCGTGATGAGATCTTCCGGAATGGGGATGCGGCCGAGCAGCTTGCCGTCCGGGGAAATCACGTAGATCCCCGCGGGAACATCAAGCGATTCGCCGACGTTGCCGCGCGGTTTGTTGATGCCGGCAGCCACCCACAGGTTGCCTTTCATGTCCAGCTCTCATCCCGTCGCCGCCGCGGCCCTTGCCGAAGTCGTAGACGAGCCGTTGCTTCGACAGGGATCCGTCAGCGGCCACGTCGAACGCCCAGATTTTGCGGTTGCCGCCGACCTTGGGATGGCTGTCGATCACGTAGAGCGTCTTGTCGTCCGGCGACAGTGGCGATGCCGTTGGGCCGGTGAATTTCTTTTTGCGTGAGCATCCGCGTCACCTTGCCGTCGATCGATGCGATAGACGCCTTCCACGTCCATCTCCAGGTCGCTACGGTCGGCGCCGTAGCGAGGGTCGGTGAACCAGATGCGGCCCCTGGCATCGACGCAGCAATCGTTGGGACTGTTGTAGCGCTTGCCGTCGTATTTGTCGGTCAGCACGGTGACTTCGCCCGTCTTCATGTCGGTGCGAACCATGCGGCGGCGACCTGGGCCTTGCTCGCCGCCCTCGCAGCTGATGAGGCGGCCCTGGGCGTCGAAGCAATTGCCGTTGGTGCGGCCGCTGTCGGAACGGAAGGTGGTGATGGCACCCTTGGGGTCCATTTTGAGGATGCGATTGCCGGCGATGTCGCTGAAGAAGAGGTTGCCCGCGGCATCGACAGCAGGCCCTTCGAGAAAGCAAACGACCGCCGCGGGGGCGGCAGCGATGTCCCTGCCGACCAGTCCGTCAGGCGGGGGCACCCTGGACAGATCCTGTGCGGCGCCGAGATACCAGGCCGAACCAGCCGTCGTGCCGATCAGCAACAGAACACGGCAACAACCTTTCATCATGGCAAACCTCCAAAGAAGTGCGGCTGTGCGGGCTGTACCAGGCCGACTCATGGGTTACGACTGGCAGGATCGTAGCGGAACGCGAAAACCTTGTCGCGGATCATGCCGATGAAACAATCGTGATCGGCAGCGTAGCACAACTTCATCCAGCCGTGCCAGCTGTTGTGCGCGCGGGATCGCGTTGGCCGGCTTGATCTCGTGCCAGGCGTTTTTCTTCGGATCGTAGCCGAACATGCCGGAGGGCTGCTCCTTCTTGTTGAAGACGGCCACCGTGACGAAGAGTTCGTGCTTCGAGTCATACGCCAGTTGCGATTCGTAGAACGCGGTCGGGCCGTCGGCGAGCTTTTCCACCGTCTCGGCCTTCGGATCGAAGCCGTACAGCTCGCGGAAACTCGGCGCCTCCCCTTTCTGCCAGGCGTCGAGCCGGCCGCCGCCGATCAACAGCATGCGCTTCTTGCGACGGGTCGTAGCAGATCGTTCGGCCAAACGAGCGTGCGCACCGGCGGACTCTGCTTGGCCTTCCGCCACTGGCCGTTGCTCAGATCCAGGATCCAGAGCTGCCCGTTGTTGCCCGGAGTAAATCGATCGACTTCGTGTCGGGGCAATAGGCCATCGCGTCATCGAGCGTGGTTGGGTGGATACGGCTTCGACTTGACCGGCGTCCACTTGTTCGATTTCAAATCGAGTCGCCAGGCGCCATCGCACTCATCGTGGCCGACGAGCTTGCCGTCTTTCATGACGGATTGATTCGCGCCGTTGCAGATGAACACGCTCTTCAACTCCGGCACGTAATCGAACGCATGGTAGACGTGCCGGGACACCGGCGTCGGCTCGTTGTCGTTTTCGGGCAGTGGGGACAGTGCGATAACCGCCCGTCTTGACGTCGATCTTCTTCCAGTTGTCGATCTTGATAGGCGTGAGCCTGGCGCTGGCTGGATCGAAGGCGAACAGGCAGTTGCCGTAGATGGTACACCGCCGTGCTTCTTGTCGTACCAGCGGTCGTAGAACAGAACACGCTTGCCATCGGGATCGTAGACGATCTTGTTCCAGCCGGCGCTGACCCAGTTGCCTTTCTCGCTCGGGATCGACGGGCTGGTCGGTGGTGTACTTGATCTCCGTCCAAGTGTTGGCAGGTAACTTGGCCAGATCCTGGGCGTGGCCCATCGAGGGAACACCGATGAGGACGAACAAAAGTACGTAGCGCATGGTGTGATTGCTCCGCAGATTCCGCGAGATTTTCTGACTGCCGTCGCCAGGCTGCCCCGGTAGTGTACGGTCACACTCTACCGCAAGCAACAACTGACGCCGCCCAGTCGATAAAAAGTCGGTCCACGAGTTTTTTCTTGCGAGTGCCAGTTCTTAGGATTAAGATCGTGAAATTAGGCCGACTCGCGGTAATCCGCAAAGCGTCTACTACTGACAGAAACCCCACACATTCCGGCTAACTTCCCTTTGGAGCCAGCTACGAGGGTGACCGTAACACTTGCAGCTTTCCAGGAGAACGGCCTTCCCAGTGCAAGTGTGCAACACTCGTGTCGAGTCGAGGGCACCGAAAGAGATTCATCATGTGGAAGCTGTCGTGGCGGAACTGGCTTCGGGGCCTTTGGCAGGGCATGATCGGTCGAGCGCGGCACTGACTCACTACGCCGCGGCGCACGCTGGCGAGGCCGCATCTGGAAAAGCCGGAACCGCGGTTGGCGCCGGCGCTGTTCGTCGTTACTGATGCCGCGGATGCCTCGCAGCTAAACACCAGCGGCAATAACCCCACGGACAGTAGCACCAAATGATGTTTGGGGCCGTTTCTGGCAAGAATGCGACGCGACCCTAACCCGACGCGCTAGCGAGGGAGCCCTCAAACCCCTCGCTAGCGCGGCGGGAGTGCGCGCAGCCGAGTCAAGATACATGCCCAACGGGTTTACCGAACGCTACATTTTTTCGGCCCTGAACCTCAGCGGTCCTCAGCGTTTGGGAGGCGTGGTGAAATCGAGGCCGCGTTGCTGCTCCTCGGCGAAACGGACGAATTGCCGGTGTTCGGCGAACGCGAACTATTTCGCTTCCTGCAACGCGGCCTGGGCACGGGCGAGGCGGGCGCGAAGGTCGGCGTCCTGCGGTTCTTCCTTGGCGAGCCGGCTGAGGTGAAACACGGCGGCGAACCACTGCCGCGCCGCTTCCGCTTCCGCTGCCTCTCTACGGTGCCAGCGCCGGGCGTCGAGAGTACGGATCCAAATAACGCAGGCGGTTCTCAGCGCTTCGGCGGCGTGGTGAAGTCGAGGCCGAGCTTCTGCTCCTCGGCGCAGCGATCGGCGTGTTTCTCGATGACGAAGCAGGTATAATCCAGTAGAGGGATTCTATTGCCGTTTCGGGAGGAGCATCCATCATGTCTGCGCTACCCGTGCAACAACAGACCCCAGTTGAGCCAGTAGAAACGGTGGAACAGCGCTTCCGTCGGCTCGAAACTGTCTGGAAGTCGGACACGCAGTATCTCTCCGACGCCCATCGGATCATCGAGCATCCGGCCTTTCAAGAGATCATTAGCATGGGAGAGGCCGTCATCCCGCTGATCATGCGCGATCTCGAGAAGGGACCGCGTCTCTGGGTCTGGGCCCTGCCTCGAATCACTGGACAGACTCCCGTCAAGCCGTCGGAAGGAGGTAACATTCGCAAGATGAGCGAGGCCTGGCTGCGCTGGGCTCGGGAGCACGGTTACCAATGGTAGATCCTCTCAAGATCCTCTTCCCCGGACTCCGCACGGCGACATATCGCGTAACCAGTCCATGCGATCCGGATTACAACTGTATTGCCTGGGCCGCGGGAGATACCACCGATTGGTGGTGGCCGGTCGATGACCCCCTAGAAGGATACTGGCCCGTCGGCGTGCCGCGCCAGCGGACACTTCCAGTATTCTCCTCCGTCTTTGCACTCCTTGGTTATGCGGTTTGCGCGTCTGAGGAACTGGAGACCGGCTTTGAAAAGGTCGCTCTGTTCGCCGACCGTTTCGGAATCCCGACGCATGCCGCTCGGCAGTTGCCCAACGGTCGGTGGACGAGCAAACTGGGGGAGATGGAAGACATCGAACACGAGCTACACGCCCTGGAAGGCGACATTTACGGCACGGTCGTGCTGGTGATGAAACAACCGCGAGTGGAGTGAGTTTCTGCTCCTGGGCGCACCGGACGAATTGCCGGTGTTCGGCGAACGCGAACTATTTCGCTTCCTGCAACGAGGCCTGGGCACGGGCGAGGCGGGCGCGGAGGTCGGCGTCCTGCGGTTCTTCTTTGACGAGCCGGCTGAGGTGAAACACGGCAGCGAACCACTGCCGCGCCGCTTCCGTCGCCTCTCCGCGATGCCAGCGCCGGGCGTCGAGGGGGCGGAACCAGTTGGCGTGGACGGTTCTCAGCGCTTCGGCGGCGCGGTGAAGTCGAGGCCGAGTTACTGTTCCTTGGCGAAGCAACCGGTGTATTTCTCTACGGTAAAGCGGGTATAATCCGGTAAAGAGGTTCTATCAGCAGTTCGGGAGGAGCATCTGTCATGTCAGTGCTACCCGTGGAAAAAAGTGCGAATGCGGCCCCGTCCGAGACGTTGGAGGAGCGCGCGCCTCGCCGTCTGCTCGCCTCGTGGAGAGAGGGAACGGCCGTGCTCTCCTCGACGACGGCGATTGAATCTCATCCCGCCTACAGAGAGTTGATCGCGCTCGGCTCGGATGCCTTGCCCTACCTCTTCCGTTACCTGGAACAGACGCGGAACGGACATTTGTCCGGGGTGCTGACCGAAATCACGGGAGCGCAGCCCGTCCCTGCCGGAGAGGGGGGAAAGATTCGTGTGGTGGCCGAGCGATGGTTAGATTGGGGTCGGGAGCACGGATACCGATGGTAAATGTCCTGGAGACGCTTTTTCCCGGCCTGAGCACTTCGAGCTACCAGGTGACGAGCTCGGCCACAGACGACTACAACTGCATCGCCTGGGCCGCGTCGGACGTCACAGAATGGTGGTGGCCGGTCGGTCGTTCGCCAGGCGTCCGTCGCTTCTGGCCGGACAGCGTGCCGCGTGAAGAGACACTCCTTGCATTCGCAGCGGCGTTTGCCACGCTCGGCTACGCACCCTGTGACGGGATCGGTTTGGAATCCGGGTTCGAGAAAATCGCCATCTTTGCCGACGCCCCAGGTATCCCTCAACACGCGGCGCGTCAACTCTCGAATGGTCACTGGACGAGCAAACTGGGAGTGTCGGAAGACATCGAACATGAGTTACACGCACTGGAAGGTGACCTCTACGGCACGGTCGCGCTGGTAATGAAACGAGCGCGCGTGGAGTGAGTTACTGCTCTTGGGCCCACCGGACGAAATGGCGGTGGTCGGCGCACGCCGGCTATTTCGCCTCCTTCAACGCGGCCTGGGCACGGGCGAGACGGGCGCGGTACTCTTTCCATGTTCCGTCCGGTTGCTGCTCCCCTTCAACGCGGCCTGGGCACGGGCGAGGCGGGCGCGAAGGTCGGCGTCCTGCGGTTCTTCTTTGACGAGCCGGCTGAGGTGAAACACGGCAGCGAACCACTGCCGCGCCGCTTCCGCTTCCGCCGCCTCTCCGCGATGCCAGCGCCGGGCGTCGAAGGGGACGGAACCGGATGGCGTAGGCGGTTCTCAACGCTTCGGCGGGGTGGTGAAATCGAGGCCGAGTTACTGTTCCATGGCGAAGCAACCGGTGTATTTCTCTACGGTAAAGCGGGTATAATCCGGTAAAGAGGTTCTATCACCAGTTCGGGAGGCGCATCTGTCATGTCAGTAGTACCCGTGGAAAAAATGCGGATGCGGTCCCGTCCGAGACGTTGGAGGAGCGCGTGCGCCGTCTGCTGGCTGTGTGGAGGGAGGAAACGCTCGTTCTGTCTTCGACGACGGCGATTCAGTCTCATCCAGCCTACCGCGAGTTAATCGGCCTCGGCAAGCCTGCTCTGCCCCATCTGTTCCGCGACATGGAGCGGACTCGGGACGGCCACCTGTCACGTGCGTTGGTCGAGATCACCGGCGCTTGGCCGATCCCTGCTGAAGCTCGCGGAAAAGTAGAAGCGATCGCCGACCACTGGCTAAACTGGGGGCGAGAGAACGGCTACCGATGGTAGGCTTGCTTGAGTCGTTATTTCCGGGACTCTGTAATTCGACGTTCCAGGTCACCAGCCCGCGCTCGCGCAGGTATAACTGCATCGCGTGGGCGGCAGGAGACACCTCGGATTGGTGGTGGCTTACTTGGGACCCACTGGACGACGTTCCGTTCTGGCCGGTTCGGATCCCGCGCGTCGAGACGATTCCTGCATTTGTCGCGGTGTTCATGTCGCTCGGCTATGTTGCCTGTGACGGTGAAACCCCGGAGCCTGGCCAAGAGAAAGTTGCGCTGTTCGCCGACGTCAACAACATCCCGACACATGCGGCACGACAGTTATCCAACGGGCGTTGGACGAGCAAACTCGGCAAGGCGGAAGACATTGAACATGAGTTGCACGCGCTGGAAGGCGACATTTACGGCACGGTCGCGCTGGTGATGAAACGACCACGGGCGGAGTGAGTTTCTGCTCTTGGGCGCACCGGACGAAGTGCCGGTGGTCGGCGAACCCTGGCTATTTCGCCTCCTTCAACGCGGCCTGGGCACGGGCGAGGCGGGCGCGGAGGTTGGCGTCCTGCGGTTTTTCCTTGACGAGCCGGGTGAGGTGAAACGGCGGCCTGCGCAGACGCTCAGCGGGCTGTCTGGTAGATGACCGGCCGGTACTTCGGCTCCGGGATCGGCTTGCCGCGTTTCCGCGCGGCCTGAAGCCACGCCGCCTTGGCGATCTGCACTTCATGGACGGCTTCCTCAGCGCTTGAGCCGTACGCCGAGCAGAACCTCAGGTCGGGAATGTCGGCCACATAGCAGCCGTCCTCCTCGCTGTAGAACACGTTGATGTGGTAGTCCTTCATCCTTCCTCTCGCAGTTCAAGGTTGTGCTGTTCGACCAGTTCAAGGAACTGGCGGATCTGGTACGGCTCGCCTTGCCCTTGCGATTCTGCATGTTCACCAGTTCGGCGAAAGCATTGGCCGGCCGGGATGCGCGGGAGGAAACGGTCACTGCGGTTTGTGCCGTCTTTGAGTCCCTGGGGTATGCGTGTCGGGAGATCGGACTGGAGGCACGAAATGATTCAGCCCCCGCGGCCAAGGAGCCAGCCGGTCAGCAGGGCAGCCGCAACGGCTGTCGCCGTCACCAGCCACCAGATCCACGGCGCAAGAGGAGCGGACGGGATACGGCGCGGGCCGGCCTTCGTTCCCGGTACTATGGGGACGGACTCACAGACGAATTCTTGATAGGAAGCATTCACGCTGACGACGGTCGGATCGGATGTATCAAGCCGTTTGTCCATGACTCATTCTCCGGACTCCAGCAGACGGAGCGTTTGATCGGTGAGCCACCTATTCTTGACGTATAACTCTATCCAGTATACTCCCGGCCGCGGAAAGACACAATCGACCATCCGGAAGTTGGCCCGTACCACGAAGCGCCGGTGTGGAAACCGCAGCCGATGCCGCCGCGTCTCGAACACCAGTTCTTGCGTCTCGGCCTCGATGATGCGGACGTAGGCCTCGGCGTCTCCTTGTGCGTCGGCGAGTTGCACGAACGCGCACAGTATCGGATGACGGTGCGGGTACGAGTCCGCGTTCTGGGGCCGGATCGCATCGCAAACCCCGATCAGGTGAACATTCCCCCGGTTGGGATCGGGCAACACGTCGCGGCACAGGATCAGGGGCGCGCTACGGGTAGGATCGGTTCGTTCACGGCAGCCCTCTTCTGACTCTTCGGTTGTCAGGAGAGAGCGTATGTCATTGATAGGCAGTCGCCAGCGCTTCAGCGTCGTGGTGAAGTCGAAGTGGAGGATTGCGCCTCGGCAAAGCGGACGAAGTGCCAGCGGTTGGCGCACGCCGGCTATTTCGCCTCCTTCAAGGCGGTCTGGGCACGGGCCAGGCGGGCGCGGAGGTCGGCGTCCTGCGGTTCTTCCTTGACGAGCCGGGTGAGGTGAAACACGGCGGCGAACCACTGCCGCGCCGCTTCCGCTTCCGCCGCCTCTCTGCGGTGCCAGCGCCGGGCATCAATTGGGACGCAGCCAGTGGCCGCCGTGGGACTGAAGTTGCCACCATTCCTCCTGCAGTTCGTCCGCTGTCAATGGGCGCAACTCGCCTTGCTCGTCGAACATCTTGCGCGTCTGCACGTGTACCCACGCCCGCAGGCGGTCGGGACTGGCATCGGGGAGCGGTTGCGGGACTTCCCACAGCCGCGCCGTCCTGTCTTCGCTGCCGGTGAGGGCGAGCCGGCCGTCCGGGCTGAACGCCACCGCTAACACCCATCCTTCGTGCTGGAAGCGTGCGATCTGCTTGGCCGTGGCGACATCCCAGAGCCGCGCCGTCTTGTCCGCGCTGGCGGTTAGGGCGAGCCGGCCGTCCCGGCTGAACGCCACGGCCCACACCGCGTCTTCATGCTGGAGGAGTGCGGTCTGCTTGCGCGTTGCGACGTCCCACAGCCGCGCCGTCTTGTCCCGGCTGCCGGTCAGGGCGAGCCGGCCGTCCGGGCTGAACGCCACGGCCCACACGAATTCTTCATGCTGGAGGCGTGCGATCTGTTTGCGCGTGGCGATGTCCCACAGCCGCGCCGTCTTGTCCCGGCTGCCGGTCAGGGCCAGCCGGCCGTCCGGGCTGAACGCCACGGCAAACACCCCGTCTTCATGCTTTAGGCTTGCGGTCTGCTTGCCCGTGACGACGTCCCAAAGCCGCGCCGCGATGTCCCGGCTGCCGGTGAGGGCGAGCCGGCCGTCCGGGCTGAACGCCACGGCTAACACCTCGTCTTCATGCTGTAGGAGTGCGGTCTGCTTGCCCGTGGCGGTGTCCCACAGCCGCGCCGTCTTGTCCCGGCTGCCGGTCAGGACCAGCTGGCCGTCCGGGCTGAACGCCACGGCCGTCACGCCATTTTCATGCAGTAGGAGTGCGGTCTGCTTGCCTGTGGCGACGTCCCACAACGGCGCCATGCCGTTGGCGCTACCGGTCAGGGCGAGCCGGCCGTTCGGGCTGAACGCCACGGCAGCCACCCCGCCGCCAGGCCTCGAGGAGTGCGGTCTGCTTGCCCGTGGCGACGTCCCACAGCCGCGCCGTCTTGTCCCGGCTGCCGGTCAGGGCGAGCCGGCCGTCTGGGCTGAACGCGACGGCCCTCACGTCGCCTTCATGCAGTAGGAGTGCAGTCTGCTTGCCCGTGAAAACGTCCCATAGCCGCGCCGTCCTGTCTTCGCTGCCGGTCAGTGCGAGCCAGCCGTCCGGGCTGAACGCCACGGTAAGCACAAAGTCTTCATGCTGGAGGACTGCGATCTGCTTGCCCGTCGCGACGTCCCACAGCCGCGCCGTCTTGTCCCAACTGCCGGTGAGTGCCCGCCGGCCGTCCGGGCTGAACGCCACAGCATACACCTCGCCATCATGCTGGAGGAGTGCAGTCTGCTTGCCCGTGGCGACCTCCCACAGCCGCGCCGTTCTGTCTTTGCTGCCGGTCAGGGCCAGCCGGCCGTCCGGGCTGAACGCCACGGCCCTCACCTCGTCTTCATGCTGGAGGAGTGCGGTCTCCTTGCCCGTGGTGACGTCCCACACCCGCGCCTTGCTGTTGGAACTGCCGGTGAGGGCGAGCCGGCCGTCCTGGCTCAACGCCACGGCAGCGACCCGACCGCCAGGCTCGAGGCGTGCGGTCTGCTTGCCCGTGGCGACGTCCCACAGCAGCGCCGTCCAGTCGTCGCTGCCGGTGAGGGCGAGACGGCCGTCCGGGCTAAATGCCACGGCCGTCACCTTGCCTTCATCCTGGAGGAGTGCGGCCTGCTTACCCGTGGCGACGTCCCACAGCCGCGCCGTCCAGTCGTCGCTGCCGGTGAGGGCGAGACGGCCGTCCGGGCTAAATGCCACGGTATTCACCTCGCCTTCATGCTGGAGGAGTGCGATCTGCTTGCCCGTGGCGACGTCCCACAGCCGCGCCGTCTTGTCCCGGCTGCCGGTCAGTGCCAGCCGGCCGTCCGGGCTGAACGCCACGCAAGTGACCATGTTTTGGTGTGGCAACACCCGTCCCAGGGACTGGCCCGGTGTCACCAGGAGTCGTGCGTAGCTCGGCCGCAGGCGATCATCTTCCGGAGCAGTTTCGTGTGCCCGCAGCATCCAGTTTAGACCGTCGCGCACATTGCCCGCCCTGATCTCGCGGTCGCCCCAGTCGCAATACGACCGCGCCGCCTCGGAAAGCAACTTCTTGCGGCGTTCCCCCTCTTCCTTCTCCCGTCGCAGCGCCTCCGCCTCTCGTGATAGCGCCTCGTTGGCCTCTTTCACCTTGGCGTTCGCCCGCCTGGCCTGCTCCGAAGCGTCGAAGCCGAAATACAGCGATACGGCCGTCCCCGCAGTCAGAGCGAGCGCCACGAGGAACAGCAACGCCGCCACAGCGGGGTTACGCCTGCACCAGCGCACGGTACGCTCCAACCGCCCCGCCGGCCGCGCCTTGATCGGCTCTCCCGCCCGGAAGCGGCGTAGTTCTTCCGCCAAGTCGAGGGCGCTGTCGTAGCGATTCGGCGCTTCCTTCCGCAGACACTTCACGCAGACGACCTCAAGGTCGCGCGGCACCTTTGCGTTCAGCCGGGTCGGCGGCACCGGATCGTCGCCGATGACCTGCATCAGGGTTTGCATGGTCGTCGCGGCCTTGAACGGCGGACGGCCCGTGAGGCATTCGTAAAGTATCGTTCCCAAAGCCCAGACGTCGGCCGCCGGACCTACTTCCTTGCTGTGGCCACCGGCCTGCTCGGGGGCCATGTAGCTCGGCGTCCCCATGACGGCGCCGCTGCCCGTCTGGCCTACCTCGTCCACCTTCTTCGCCAGGCCGAAATCCGTCACCTTCGGCTGGCCGTCCTTGTCGAGCAGCACGTTCGCCGGCTTCAAGTCCCGATGCACCACCCCGGCTTGATGTGCCGCATCCATCGCCCTGGCCAATGTCTCGACCAGCGCCGCGGCCTCCATCGGCGGTAGCGGGATGCCCTTGAGCTTGTTGGCCAGCGTGCCGCCGGAGCAGAACTCCAGCGAGAAGAATGGCAGTCCCTCGCACTCGCCGATTTCGTGAATCTGAACGATGTGCGGATGCTGCAAGCGCGCGATTGCCTCCGCCTCAGTGCGAAACCGGTCCCGCGCTGCCTTGCCCGCGTGGCCGCCGTGCAGGATCATCTTCAGGGCGACGCGCCGATTCAGCTTGATCTGCATCGCCTCATAGACGACCCCCATACCGCCGCGGCCCAGCTCGCGCAGGATTTCGTAACCCGGCACCTGAACGCCGCTCAAGGGAGCAACCGGCACCGTGGCGGATTGTTCGCCGGCAGTCGGAAACGATAGCCGTGTGGGCGGCACCTGTTCGACGGCGGGCGGGTGTGTCTCCGGAGTCAGTGTGTGCGTCGGCGGCGTCTCCGCGCCCGGCGGCGATGTGAGCAGCGTCGGCGGCACGGGGATCGCCACCGCACCGCAGATCGGACAGGACTTTGCCGTCTCCCCAGGCTGGGTCGGCGGACATTCCCAACTGTGGCCCTGGGGACAGGTTGCGAGCGAGGGCATTGGCGTCACCGGGGTCGAGGGTCGGAAGGCGAATCAGACGACCATTGTGGCACACGGAACCGTGGATGCAAGCGTTTGCTTAACCGGCGACGCAATCGAGGGCGAGCGCTCACCACTGCCCCAGTATGTACCACGCCACATTCCAGGCCGGCGCACCCACCATCAGCGACCCCACTCGAAGTTCGTTCCTCAGATCGCCGCCGCGCCATCCCGGACCGATGAAACGCCTCGAATGTTCACCACTTTGGTGACTGTTACGAGATGGGCAAAAACGGGTCAAAACCTGTTTCGCGATTTTAATGAATATGCGCCAAACCTAGAAACGGCGCAGATCGCATAACACTTTTCGCCGAGGCGGCGCCCCCCTGTTACGTGTTATAAGACCGCCTTTGGGTCGAATCATCACCGTGCCGATGTTGATTCAGCACCGCGCCTCACCACTTCCCCAAAATCTCCTTCGCCGCGTTCCACCCCGCCGCCCCGATGACGCCGCCGCCGGGATGCGCCGCCGCGCCGCACAGGTACAGGCCGCGCATCGGCGTGCGATAGCCCGCATAGCCGACCACCGGCCGCAGGAAGAACAGCTGGTTCAGCGTCATCGCCCCCTGGAAGATGTTGCCGCCGGTCAGGTTGAACGTCCGCTCCAGGTCCAGCGGCGTCAGCACCTGCCGGGCGATCACCGAACGCTTGAAGTTCGGCGCGTACTCGTTGAGCAGGTCGAAGCAGCGGTCGGCGAACGGCTCGCGCAGCTCGTCCCAGTTGCGCCGCGCAGCTTGTACGGAGCGTACTGGATGAACATCGACATCAGATGCTTGCCCGGCGGCGCCACCGATCGGATCGACGACCGACGGGATGGTGCATTCGAGGATCGGCCGTTCGCGACGGCCTGCCGTACTTGGCGTCGTCGTAGCCGCGTTCGATGTAGTCCTGATCGGGGCAGATGTGGATGGTGCCGCGATGCTGCGGGCCGGGTTGCGACGCCGGGACAGGCGCGGAAATCCGGCAGCTCGGACAGGGCGACGTTGATCTTCAGCGAGGCGCTGTCGTAGTCGATGCGGTTCACCGCCTCGGCGAACTCCGGCGGCAAGAGGCGGTTGTCGATCAGCTTGTTGAACGTGACGTTGGCGTCGGCGTTGCTGGCCACGACCTTGGCGCGGATCTCTTCGCCGTTGGCCAGGGCCACGCCGTAGACGGCACCGCCCTGGACGAGGATGCGGCCTACCTCGGCCTCGGTGCGGATCTCGACGCCGAGCGCCTGCGGCCGCCTTCGCCAGCGCCTGCGTCAAGCCGCCCATGCCGCCGCGGACGTAGCCCCAGACGCCGCGCTTGCCGTTGGTCTCGCCCATGACGTGATGGAACAGCACATACGCCGTGCCCGGCATGCTGGGGGCGGCCATGGCGCCGATGATGGCGTCGGTGGCCAGCGTCGCCTTGAACTGCTCCGACTCGAACCAGCGGTCGAGGATGGGCCGGGCGGCGCCGGTCAGGATTTCGATGGCCTCGCCGGCGCCGGCGCCGAAGCTGCTGAAACGCCCGGCCCAGCTTGAACAGCCGTTCCACAGGTCGCGCAGGCCCGGCCGCAGCAGGTTCGGCGGCCGCATCAGCAGCGTCGGCTCGATCACGTCGGCGACGCGCTCCAGCATGGCCTCGTACTTGGGAAGGTTCTCGGCGTCGCGGGCGCTGAACTTGGCGATCTCGCGCGTGGTCGATGTCGCGGTCCGGCCCCATCAGCAGATAGCGGCCGTCGGGGAACGGCGTGAACGACGACGGATTGCGTTCGAGCACCGCGAAGCCGTAAGTCCGCCAGCTTGAGATCGCGGATGATCTCCTTGCGGAACAGGCTGTTGACGTAGGCGGCGGTGGAGACCTTGAAGCCGGGGAAGACCTCCTCGGTGACGCAGGCGCCGCCGACGACGTGGCGGCGTTCGAGGACCAGCACCTTCCAGCCGGCCTTGGCCAGGTAGCAGGCCGTCACCAGGCCGTTGTGCCCGCCGCCGATGATGATCGCGTCGAAATCTCGCGGCCATGAGCGTTCACTCCTGCGTTAGAAGTATGCGAGTCATTCTATGCCGCGGGCCATCCCTGCTAAGCCGCAAGCGGCGTGACGGATACACTGATGCGATGCAATTCAACGATCATACGCCGTTGGCCGGGCACCTGTGGGTCTTCGTCGCCTTCGACTGGGGCGAGGAAGTGGACCTCGACCACGCCAGCCGTCTGGCCCACGGCGAAGCGCTGGAACTGTCGCGCCGGCCACGAACGCCGCCGTCGTTCGCCTACAAACCCCCGCCGCTGCGCTTTCCCATCGGGCCGCTCGCGCTGCCTGTACCGGGGTTGGAACAGCAGACGGCCCAGACCGCGGAAGCGACCGTGTTCGACTTCGCCGCCGTCAGCTTGGGAACACAGATTCCGTTCCATCTGAAGCCGGTCGAACTCACGGCGCTCGCCGGCCGTCTCGCCGATCCTGACACGGTCGCCGCTTTGGTGCAGGCCGCGCACTCGGTACTGGCTCCGCTGTACCAGCGACTGCTGCCCGCCATTCAGAAGCCACTGTGGCACGAATCGCTCTGGGAAGAGTATTTCGTCTTCCAGTTCCCACCGGGTCCGGAGATGCCGACCGAGTATCTGCTGGCCGAGCGTGCTCCGTGGGTAGCGGGGCTTGTACGGCTGGAGGATTTGCCCCTCAGCCCGGAGGAGACCGCCGAGGCCGTGCGTTTGTACCTGCGCTACGGAACGACGGACCTGTTCGTCGCCGACTGGGCCGGGGCCGTGCTGGTCGATCGGGAGCAGGAGTGTGCCGAGACGCTGCGAGCGGTGGAATTTGCCAATTTGCAGTTGCTCGAATACCGGCACATCGACGATCGCCTGGATTCTGACCAGGCGCAGGCGCAGAAGTTGATCCACGAATCCGTGCATTCGCGCTGGCCGTTCTGGCGCAGTTCGCCGACGCCGGTGCGCGTCGTCGGCGAGCTGAAGGTCGAGGCTCACGACCTGTTCGAGCGCACGGTCAACGTGTTGAAGATGGTCGGCGACCAGTACATCGCTCGGCTCTATCGGATGCTGGCCACGCGCTTTCATCTGCGTGAATGGGAGCGCAGCATTCTGCGAAAACTAGAAGTAATCGAGGGTGTGTATCAGGTGCTGTCCGACCAGAGCGAAGCGTTTCGAGCTGAATTCCTGGAGATCGTCGTCGTCATCCTCATCCTGATCGAGATCCTGCTCTCGCTGTTCCTGCACCATTAACGTGGTGAGTGGTGAGTTTCGCAAAAGACCCGCGATGCCGGTTGTAGCGGGTGTGCCGCGAATACCGGAAAGTCCTCTCTGAAGACGCTGCCGGCCGATGCGGACCGTCGTTGCCCTGTCAGAACGTCTGCCAATACTCCGATGTGAAGGTTGGTTCGTCTGCATTTCCACCTTGACTCGGAGGTCTGTGCGATGTCCACCTTCTACCTCCTGCCGCCGCGGCCCGTTCTCGGCGAACGTCTTGCCGGCTTCCTGCAGAGCATTCTACCGGGCCTCGACTGGGACACCTCAACGCGCATTGATCTGGCCGAGACCGTCGATGCCGCGGTTTCCCGTCACGCCAACGTCTTCGTCGTCTATCGCGACGAGCTGCCGGAGGGCGAACCGCCGGTGCGAGCGCTGGCCGATGGCTTCGGCGCGGCAGCGGGCGATGAGGTTGTCGAGGTACGGGCCGGGGCGCGGGCAGGGGAGATGACTGCGCGACGGTGGAAGGTGGCGTGAATACTCGCCGCTTGCGGCTTGGCAGTCGTTGTTGCTAAGGAACACTGACGAAATAACTTCCGTGCCAAACGAAATCTTGGCCGGAGTCCTTCTTGGTCGCGTAGCGACCTTCTGACGGTAGCCGGGCGTTTCAACGCCCGGTTCCGATCAGTATGAACAGTGTGTGTCGCGTAGCGACACGTGAGCTTCCTCGGCTGGGACGACGTCTCAAGCGTCGCTACGCGACGCCACCGAATCGCTCGGTCGAAATACCGGCCTTGAAAGGCCGGTCTACCGTCAGAGGGTCGCTACGCGACCGAGAGCGTAGCGTTTGGCACGGAAGTTATTTCGTCAACGTTCCCAAGCCGCAAGCGGCGATATTCACGGCCTCTGTGCGGTGCGCTGTCTCGTCCCTATCCCAGCAGCATGAGTACACCCGAACTTTTCCTGCTGACACCGTATCGCCTGCCGACGCAGAATACGCTCTACCTCGGCGAAGATGACGTGGCCGCCTTCCTCAACGGCTACGCGGCCCTCTGGCACCCCGCCGCCCTGCTCGGCGCGAACGGTCCGCCCCGACCCGCTTCGCCCTACGACCACGAGCAGCCTGGCCCGAACATCTACGCCCTGCCGGAAAGTCCGCCGCTTCTGTTGCCGGACGATTGGGAAGAGCGCGCTCGCAATGCCGGGGCCGTCTTCTTTCGTGCTGGAACCGATCGGGCCGCGACCCTCGCCAATCTGAAGGAAGCGCTGCGGCCGCGTGCTGACACTGATCCTGTTCGCAAGGCGCTGCTCGAACTCGATGCCGAGAAAACCCGGCCATTCCCCGGCATTGGCCTCGGCTTCTTACATGTCGAGGCGCTGTTCGAGGCGATGTCGCACGACAACCTGCTGTCCGCCGCCGATCTGTGGCAGGACGTGACGAATGCGCTGACCGCCCTGACCGGTCCCGATGCCGACGAACCGCGCCGACACCTGCAAGCCGCCGCCGATCGGCTTCTCTCTGCGCGCGAGGTCCTCTATCCCGTCACCATTCATATCGTCGATCTGCTGCTGCTCGATCCCGACAAGCTCGATGCTCCCTGGCCCTCCGCGTTTGACCGTAACAGTCCGTTAAACGTCATCGCTTGTGCCGCGCTGTTGGAACGTCTCGGCCGCGAACAGCCGGAGCGTCTGGCGGCATTGCGGGAACACGTCGGCCGGGACGCTGCGGAGGTCTGCGGCGGCCCCTATGTCGAGCGAGAGGACGCGCTGCTGCCGATCGAGTCGCAGTTATGGAACTTGGTCAAGGGACAGTCCGTTTATCAGGAACTGCTGGGCCAGGAGGTGCGCGTCTTCGGCCGGCGGCGCTTCGGGTTCCATCCGCAATTGCCGATGCTGCTGCAGAGCGTCGGCATGAATCGCGCTCTGCTGCTGAACTTCGGCGAAGGCACTATGCCGGAGCATCGCGGCTGCGTCGTCAACTGGCCGTCCCCGGACGGGAAGCAGGTCGAATCGTTCGCCCGGAAGCCCCACGCCGCGGATTCGCCGCAAACCGGGTTTCACCTCGCCCACTATCTGCATCAGACCATCATGTCCGATCAGGCGGCCACGCTCCCGCTCCTACATCGCGGCAAGCACGCTGCGGGTTGGTACGACGATCTGCTGGAACTGAGCCGCTTCGCCCCTGTGCTGGGCCGCTGGACGACCCTCTCCGGCTACTTCAACGAGGTCATCAGCGGCGATTACGCTGCTGCGGCCGAGGCCGACGATTTCCACGATGATCACCTCGTCGAGCGCACCGCGGCCGAACCGATTAGCGACAACGTCACGGCGGCCACACGCCTCTCGACGCCGCAGCCCGTCAGCGGCTTCGCCAACCAGGTCAGGAACCGGCGCAAGATCGACACTGCCTGGACGCTGGCCGCGCTGTTTCGCAGCCTCGGCGGCAAACCGGCGACCGAAGGCGAACCACTCGAAGCGCGACTCAAGCAGATTGAGGATCGCTTTGAAGCCGGGAGAAGCCGTCTCCGCCGAGGACTTGACTCGGGCGCTGACGCAGGCCGCCGAACCGCTCGCCCAGCGACTCGTCGCGCGCGGTGCTCCTCGGCCAGGCTATCTGCTGCTGAACCCGTGCGGCTACACTCGGCGCATCGTCGTGGAACTCCCCGATACGCCGCAGCTGCTGCCGATTGGCGACCCGGTCAAGGCGTGTCAGGTAGAAGGCACGACGCTGCGGGCTGTTGTCGAGGTGCCGGCGCTCGGCTTTGCCTGGGTGCCGAAGGGAGGCGACCCGGCGGTGCAGCCCTCGGGAAAACGGATGAAACTCGCCGACGAGAAGGCGCTGCGCAACGAGTTCTTTGAGGCCGAGATCGATCCGCAGACCGGCGGCCTGCGTGCCATCCGCGATCACCGCACGCGCACCGGCCGCGTCGGCCAGATGCTCGTCTTCAACCCCGGCAGCTCGATGCACGTTGGCTCGATCAAGGTGACCTCGGCCGGCCCTGCTCTCGGCGAAGTGGTGACGGAAGGCACGCTTGCACGACGCGCAGCAGCAAGTGATTGCGACGTATCGTCAGCGTTTCCAGGCGTGGATCGGCCGGCCGATGCTGGACCTGCGCATCGAGATCAACCCGACGCAACCGCCGTCCGGCTATCCGTGGCACGCCTACTACGCTGCCCGCTTCGCCTGGCGCGACGAGCGCGAGCCGCTGCTGCGCGGCGTCAACGGTTTCGGTTACCTGACGACGCATACCCGGCCGCAGTCGCCGGAGTATCTGGAACTGCGGCAGGGCAAGCAGAACACCGTTCTGTTCCCCGGCGGGTTGCCGTTCCAGCAGCGCCAAGGCGGCTTCATGCTCGACGTGCTGCTCATCACGCCGGGCGAGGAGTGCCGCACCTTCGATCTCGGCATCGGCATCGACCGTTTCAGTCCGGCTCAGACGGCCCAGGGCATGGTGACGCCGGTCGTGATGGTGCCGACGACACAGGGTCCGCCACATGTCGGCGCGACCGGTTGGCTGGCACATCTTGACGCCTCGAATCTGCTGCTGACGTCGCTGCGACCCGCGCCGGATGGTGCCGAAGCCGTGACCGTGCGCGTGCTGGAGTGCGCCGGCGTTGGTGCAGCGGGCCAGTTCCGTTTCGTGCGCAACCCGATGTGCGCCATGTCGCTGGACGCGCGCGGCAACTCGCTGATCGACCTGACTCTGGAGGTCGACGCGGTGCTTCTCGACGTGGGGCGGAACGATATGGTGCAGATGCGCGTGGATTTTCAACAGTAGGGGCAACCGTTCAACGATCGGAAAAGTCGTGCGTGAGCGCGGGTTGACTATCGCCAGCCTGCGAATCAGGACGAATGCCCGCCGTCCGTTCGTCATCTTGCTCTGGTCCGATCCGTGTCAGGGCAGCACCTTCATCACAAGCCGCGAAGGCAATTCCATCGAACGGTAGATGCGCTGCGTGGCCCTCTTGAAATCGGAGTCCTTCGCGCTGGAAATGTCCATGAACAATTGCGGGTTGCGGTCCACGAGCGGGAACCAACTGCTCTGTACTTGCACCATGATCTTGTGACCGTGCCGGAAAGTGTGGCAGACGTCGGGCAGTGTCAACCGGACCGCAGTCGGCTTGCCGGGTGCGAACGCCTCGGGCTTCTCGAAACTGTTGCGGAATTTGCCGCGCATTACCTCACCTCGGATCAGTTGTTGAAAGCCCCCCATACGCACGCCGCTGGGGTTTGGGCTTCGGATCGGGAGAGTCGTCGGGATAGACGTCGATCAGCTTGACGATCCAATCCGAGTCCGTGCCAGTGGTGGAGACGTGCAAGTCGGCGACGAGCGGGCCGGCCAGAGTGACGTCCTGTTCCAGCACGGGCGTCTCGTAGACGAGCACGTCAGGCCGCCGGGCGGCGAAGCGCTGGTCGGCGACCATGTACTCGGGCAACATGCGAATGCCGATCTTGTCGATGTACGGCACCGGCCGGGCCGGGTCGCTGAGGTACTCGTCGTAAGACGTGTTCGCGTCGGCGGGAGACTCAGGAGTAAGGCGGCCTTTGCCGTGGAAGTAAAGCGTGAGGGGTTTCGTGTTTTGCGGCGGCCAGGTTGCGAACTCCCGCCACCGGTTCGTGCCGGTCTCGAAGACCCGCGCCTTCGGAGGCTTGAACTCTCCCTTATCCTTGAGATGGTACTCGAAGAACGGCAGCTCAATCTTCTCTCGGTAGAACTCCGCGGTCTTGACGTTGAAGGCAACGTGCCCCAGGGAGGAGCCGTCTGTCTGCCCGGCGTTCCAGCCGCCATGTATCCAGGGGCCCATGACCAGGACGTTGTTCGTGTCGGGGCTGGCAGCCTGGATCCGCTGGTAGGTTTCCAGGGCGCCGAACAGGTTCTCGGCGTCGAACCAGCCGCCGACGGTCAGGACGGCTGGCTTGATGTTCCGCAAGTGCGGCCGGAGGTTGCGTGCCTGCCAGAATTCGTCGTAGGTGCCGTGTTTTAGGACTTCGTTCCAGAACGGGACTTCGCCCTTGAAATACCGAGAGTCGGCATTGGCCAGGGAACCCAGGCGTAGGTAGAAGTCGTAGGCGTCCTGTGTGTCAAAGTCGAAAAGCGTCGGGCGGCTGCCTGGTCGGATGGGGCCGGAGCCGTCCCTGGAGCGGCATGTAGAAAAACGCGTGGGATAGAAAGAGGGCCCCCTTGTGGTGCCAATCGTCGCCGATGAACCAGTCCATGATCGGCGCCCCTGGCAATGCAGCCTTAATCGCCGGATGGGCGTCGATCATTCCCGCCGCCACAAGAAAACCCCGGTAGGACGTACCGTAGAGGCCCACTTTGCCGTTGTGATTGGGGATGTGCTTCAGGAGCCAGTCGATGGTGTCGAAGGTGTCGCTGCTTTCGTCGACGTCCTGTGGGCTTTTCTTGGCGGGGTTGTGCGGCCGCATGTTGACGAAAGTTCCTTCCGACATCCAGCGGCCACGGATGTCCTGGTAGACGAAGATGTATTTTTCCTTACCGAAGAGCGGCGACGGTCCGAGGTCGTTCGGGTACTGATCGGCGCCATAAGGTCGGACGCCGGATTGGGTCCGGATCATCAGGAGGGGACACTTCTCAGAGACGTCCTTGGGCACATAGACGGCCGTGAAGAGATGAACGCCGTCCCGCATCGGTATCTTGTACTCGTACTTGGTGTAATGGGCCTTGATGTATTCGAGGCTCTGAGCGATGAGTGGGGACGGTAGCGAAAGAAGGAGATCGAAAGCGAGAATCGTCAGCGCGAGAAGTTTGGCGTTTTTCAATGTCATGGCGAACTCCTTGCATTGGTTGTGGAGAGCGTTAGTCCCTGGATAGGAACCGATCACTGCATCCAGCATTTCTAAGGACACACATGGCGAGCGGCGGGGGTTTATCCCTCAAGTTTACCCACAACTTTTCAGAGCTTCCGCACCATCGACCATGTGTTGCAAGGCCATCCAGCCGCGCCACAGGATCAGCCAGCCGGGGCGATGGTCGCGTTTGCGGTTCTGATGGCCACCCAGGCGCGCCAAAGCATAGAAGAAGTCATGGATGCTCAACTCCGGCCGTACCTCTTTGTAACGCCACGCACTCAGCACGGCCACGTAGCGTGCATCCACCACCTCCGTCGCTGGCCGCTCCTTGGCATCCGGTCGCCGACTGGCTTCACGCAGGTTCAGCAACGCCACCGCCACCACCGACAGCAGCGCGATCATCGGTTGCAGGGCCGCCGACGTAGTGAACTGCAGATCTTCGATGGCGCAACCGCTCTTTTGCGCCTTGTGCAATTCCTCAATGATCCAGCGGTCGCCGTACCAATCCACCCGTTCCCAGGCGTCCGCCAGCGTGCCCACCTTGCGGTCGGTCAGCAGGATCCACTCCACCGGCGCGACGCCCTTGGGGGGCTTGATTTCGGCCACGCGCACGACCCACAGCGGCAGCGGCCGCTTCTCATACAAGCCGCGACGCACGTGCGGCGGACTGAGCAACACCGGCGCGAACGACACGGCGACGACCGCCTTGCGTTCGGGCTGGCCCGGCCGTGCCGACACGACGATTTCCCGGTGTCCCTGCAGCGGCAGCGTGCGTGCATAGGTGTGCAGATAGTCTTTGGGACCCTGCGGGTCATGGTGGCCGTGGCGGATCACGCGGTTGACCTTGGAACGCATCACGAACCCTTCGTGTGGCCCCCAGGAGCGGGCGAGAAACTCGAAGGTGTCGGCGCCGCGATCCGCGACATGCACCCAGGTGCAGCCGTCCGGAGCGGGGCCGACCGCCGCGACGCCGTCGATCCACAGCCGGCTTTCGCGATCGCGGCGTTCGCGTTTGGCCCGCACTTTTTCGTGGCGACCGACGTGGCGGCGCCGATGCAGGATTTGGTTGGCCAGACCGAGGACTTCGTGTCGCTGCGGGTCGAAAGCCAGGCTGTTGTGGCACAAGTAGCCACGGTTGAGGCCACCGCCGATCGGACCCAGGTCGGGGATCGAACGCAGCCCCGAGTAGTCGAGTTCGGTGGTGTCATGCAACACCAGGACCACGCCGGGAGCCAGACGCATCTGTTGCAGGGTCCGCTGGCGGTGCGGCTCCAGCACGGCGGCGTGCGTCACCTCGGGGCGGTTCATGAGCCGGTCCATCGCCTTGTAATCCTTGGGCTCGTGCAGCTTGGCGGGCAAGGTCCCGCCGGGATGACGGTAAATCTGGTGTGCGATGCGCACCAGACAATCGGTGCGCCGTTTGTGTCCCAGAAAGGCCGCGCCGAAGTTATGTTCGCCGAACCGTGCGTCTGTCGTCATGACCGTGCCCTCGTGACCAGTGCAACCCTGCCGTCACTTTCAGGATGGTCGTGTGGTCAAGAGCGGTGCGGTGGTCTGGTACGTGATTGCAAAAACTACCAGAGTACAGAGGCTCGGAAAGCTGCGGGCACAGCCGCAAAGGTTCGCCAGCTTATGCCCAGGGGGCGTCACGGCGCTGCGGTGGAAAAAAATACAATCACGTAGAGAGACAGACCTCCTGTCACGCGATGGTAGAATGTTCCGGGTAAACTTGAGGGTTTATCCCCGCCGTGCGCCCCGCCGGGATAAAGCCGGCGACTCGTCCAAGAGTGTCATTAGAAAGGCGGGACGCAGTCGTAGCGCTCGGAGACGCTGGAGCCGGCCGCGTTCGGAAAATCGGCCTTTGGAGCCATACAATGAGCAGGTGCCCGCATTCCGCTCCCGTTGTTTCCGTATGGAGGTAACCCTATGACGAATTCCTCGCGTGCGACCGGCATGGCCTTCGCCTGCCTGCTCGTGATCAGTCTGGCGCCTGCCGCCGGAGCCGATCCGGCGGTGCAGGGCTTTATCGACCGCGTCTACAAGTCCGGCGACGTCGAGTCCAAGTACGTCGTTTTCGTCCCACCCTCGTACACGGGGGACAAGCCCTTCCCCGTCGTCCTGTTCCTGCACGGGTCGGGTTCGACCGGGACCGATGGCAAGAAGCAGGTCGGCGGCATCGCGGCCGCCATCCGGAGCGACGAGAAGAACTTCCCGGCCATCGTCGTCTTCCCGCAGTCCCAGAAGCGGTCCTGGCGGGCCGATTCGGAGGACGGCAAGCGGGCGATGGACATCCTCGCTGAGGTGGAGAAGCAGTACAAGGTCGATGGCAAGCGCGTCTACCTGACCGGCCTTTCGATGGGCGGGTTCGGCACCTGGAGCCTCGCGGTCGCCCATCCGGAGAAGTGGGCGGCGATCGTTCCCATCTGCGGCGGCGGCGACCCACGGCAGGCTGAAAAGATCAAGCACATCCCCTGCTGGTGCTTCCACGGCGACGCCGACCCAACCGTGAAAGTGGACCTGTCGCGCAACATGATCAAGGCGCTCAAGGCTGCCGGCGGCGACCCGAAGTACACCGAATATCCGGGCGTTGAACACAACAGCTGGACGAAGGCCTACGCCGACAAGGAACTGTACGAGTGGCTGTGGAAACAAGCCTTGAAGTGAGAGGAAACGCCTGGTTCACGTTGCCCCGACATCGGGATTCGCCGCTGAAGCCGCGCCGCTCGCCAGGTTTTCTACAAAGCCGAAGAACTGACGATTTCGTCTTTGCCGAAGACTGCCGCAGTAACAGCACCGCGATCGCCAAGGGAGCGGTTTTCTCGGCTATCGGCTACCGCTCCCTCGTGGTTGCGGTTCTGATCCTCGCACTCGAAAGGGCCTGGAGTCATCATGAGCATTCATCGACCGATCGGCATTGTCCTCGGCTTCGTGCTCACGCTCGCAGTGGGCAACGGAAGCGCGAACGCGCAGGAGATCGAAAAGCCGGCGCGCGCCGCGCTCGGCGTGTGGGACACCGGTAAGTCAGCCGCGGAGCCACTCACGCCGGAAGCCGTCGAGCAGAAGAGCGGCTGGAAAGCGCTGGAAAGCAGTGATACCGCACCCGCTTTTCAGGGCGATGCGGCGATCGCAAATGGCCGTCTATTGGCGGTGGCACGGAAACAAGGAACCGGCGTCGAAGTCTACTCGCTTGGCTCGGGTAAGCCGATCTTTCGCACACCGTCTGCTTCTGGCCCCCGGCGCGGCCATCGATCGGGTCACGCTCACGGAAAACAGCCGGGCGGCCGTCGGCCTCGAAATGGCGTCGAAAGTCGGACGTTGTGCCGCTTCCGCATCAAGAAGGGCGATCACTTCGTCGAGACTGCAGGCAGCTCTCCGGTGAGGCGACGCTGCGGGTCGAGTGCCCGAGCCGCTTCGCCGTCCTGCCGGACTTCTTCGCGGACGACATCCTGTTCGACGCACGCAAGGTTCCGCTCGACAAGGTCGAATTGCCCAGCGAGAACTTCCTGCTCCATTTCACGGGCAAGCAGGACGCGATCGTGATGGGGGTCTTCGAGAACCGCGCGCAGGACGTGCGCGTGACTCTCGCGGGCAAGGGCGATCAGCGCGCGATCACCGGCTCCGAGATCGAGTTCGGCAAGAAGGGGAGCAAAATCTGGGTCGCCGTGCTCGAGGGTGCCGGGATGTGGCATTCGATTGACGTCACTGCGGCGGACGCGAAAAAGATCATGCCGCTGGACTGGAAGATGCCGTTCATGGCCCAGTGGCGCGTGGACTTCACGCGTAAGGACGGCCTGACCGACAGTTGGGACATGCTCCTGCCGGACAAGGAAGGCAGCGGTTACATCAAGCCGTCGTGGCTCGCGCAGGACGGCAAGATCAGCGCCGCCGACTCGGACCGCAACCGGCGAGGTTGACCGCGACGCCTACAAGCCGGGCGGTCCCGCCTCGGATCGGCTCGGGCCGGATCGCAGAGCGCTGGACGACGGTGCTCGGCAAGGTTCAGTACCCGTGCTGGTCGGACCGCGACGGCAAGGGTTTCCTGCAACCGCTCAAGCACAAGCGGCTCACTTTCGACGGGCCGGTCTTGATCTACCCGATCACCCGGCTGGCCGAGACGCCGATCACTGTCGTACACGCCGGTGGACATCGTGCGCAACACGCTGGGCGTCGGTCCGTGCCAGCACCTCCTCGACGTCGAGGGACAGAAACAGGAACACGTGGGCCGGGCGACCTGCCACGTGCGGACGCTGCTGGCGAGGTCTACGGCAGCGGCCAGCAGAAGGCGAAGCGGAAGGAAATTGAGAACTACCTCGGCGACGCGCTCGATTTTGTCACGCACATCCGCAACCGCATCCTCGCCTACGTCGCGTTCGGCAAGGAACTCCGGAAGTATCTTGCGGAACAGCGGACGGCGCATCCGGAACTCAAGGAGGAGCTGGACGCGCTGGACGTGCTGGCGCGCGAGATCGACGAGCGCATCGAACCGCGGCATGCAGGCGATCCGGTCGAGCACAAGACTCTCCAGGAGATCGCGGCCAAGGTTGTCGAGCGGAAGGAGGAGCCGACGCCGCCCGCGCTGGCCGCCCAGCTCAACCGCGAATTCATGGCGAGCGGGCCTGCTCGACTACGACGGCGCCGACTGGAAGGACAGGCTCAAGAAGGAGTACACCGACCCGCTCACGGCGATCGGCGGCCAGCAGGACGAGATGGTCGGCGAGTGCCGCTGGGTGGTCAAGGCGCTGCGTCAAAAGGCGGGCATCCTGATGGCCACCGATCCGCGGATGGCGCCGATTGCGGCGGAGATCCGGGCCCGCACCCAGAAGATGCTTCGCGGCGGGGCGGCTTACGAGGGAGCCAGACACTAAGCATCCGCGCAACAATAACCTGGTCAACTCTTGGGTCGGACGGATTTGCAATCCGTCCGTGTAGGCCGGACGGATTGCAAATCCGTCCTACAGAGATCGCTCCAATTGTTCTTGCGCGAAGCCTGATGAGCACGAACAGCGCTGCGATCGCTACCGGCGAACCATGAGAGTTTTTTCTGTTCACTCTTCGTCGCCATCTGGTATGATGTCCCCTGTGCGATGTTCGCGCCGCGCAATCTCTCCTGCCTGCCGCCCCCCTGCCTGAACTTCTCTCCGACCGTTTGAGGAGCTAATTCCATGCGACCGTGGCACCTAGCCGCGTTCTGTAGCGTCATGCTCGGCTTACCCCAAACAGCCGTCGCCGCCGACGTCGATTGGATCGCCGCCCGCCAGTTCTGGTCGTTCCAGCCGGTGCGTAAGCCGGCATTGCCTGCGGTGAAAGACGCCTCCTGGGCGACGACCGAGATCGATCGCTTCATCCTCGCCCGACTCGAAACCGAGGGGCTGAAGCCGGCCGGTCTCGCCGAGAAGCGCACGCTGATCCGCCGGGCCAGCTTCGACCTGATCGGCCTGCCGCCAACGCCGGAAGAGATCGACGCCTTCCTCGCCGACAATTCGCCGAAGGCTTTCGAGCGCGTCATCGACCGCCTGCTAAACTCGCCGCACTACGGCGAGCGCTGGGCGCGGCACTGGCTCGACGTGGCCCGTTATGCCGAGGACCAGGCCCACACCTTCGGCGTCAAGCCGAACAGCGAGGCCTATCGTTACCGCGATTGGGTCATCGACGCCTTCAATGCCGACATGCCCTACAACCGCTTCGTGATGCTGCAAATCGCGGCCGACCAGATGGACGTCAACGATCCGAACTCGTTCCGGAACCGGGCGGCGCTCGGCTTCTTCGGCCTCGGGGCGCAGTACTACAAGAACAGCGACGCCGCCCGCGCCGCCGCCGATGAATTGGACGATCGCATCGACACGCTGGCGCGCGGCTTTCTCGGCCTGACGGTCAGTCTGCGCCCGCTGCCACGATCACAAGTTCGACCCGATCCCGACGCAGGATTACTACTCGCTCGCCGGCGTCTTCCGCAGTTCCAAACTGGCAAACACCGCCCTCGTCACGAAGGAGGAGGTTGAGCGCTTCGACGCAGCCCAGACGAAGATGCGGGAGACCGACGGCCAGGTGAAGGAGTTCATCCGGTCCGAGAAGATAAAGCTGGCCCAGGCGAAAGCCGACCAGATCGCGCCGTACCTGGTGGCGGCCTGGCAGCTGCGAGCGCAGCGGCAGAACGATCCGAAGTCGACTGCCGCCGAGCTGGCGAAGAACGCCGGGTTGAACGCCGCCGTCCTCGATCGCTGGCTGAAATTCCTCGAAGGGGGCAACAAGGCAGCACCGAACGTCGCTGCCCTGGAAGCGTGGCGCAAGCTACCGCTGCCGCCGAAGGGCAAGACCGGCGACACCACTCCGGAGGTGCGCAAGGTAGCGGAAGACTTCGCAAAGCAGGTCCACTCCGCCTTGAAGCTGGGTGACTGCGCTCTCGAACCTCCCGGCGAAGGGCAAGGCGACCGACGACAAGCCGCGTCTCGACCTGCTGCTGGCGATCTTCGGCGACAACGGCGTCTTCGCCGTCACCGAAGCCGACATGATGAGCCAGCTAGACGCCGAGCGCAAGACACGGCTGGCGTCGATGCAGGCAGAACTGGATCGAGTCAAGAAGACGATGCCGTCAGCGCCGCCGATGGCTCACGGCATCGCGGACGGCACGCCGTCGGACATGAAAGTGTTCCTCCGCGGCAACCCGGCGACCGAGGGCGACGTGGCGCCGCGCCGTTTCCTGCACGTCCTGGCGGGAGACGATCCGGCGCACTTCACGAAGGGGAGCGGCCGGCTCGAGCTGGCTCAGGCCGTCGCCAGTGCCGACAATCCGCTGACGGCGCGCGTCTTCGTCAATCGCGTCTGGACGTGGCATTTCGGCCGCGGCATCGTCGGCACGCCATCGAACTTTGGCAAGCTCGGCGAACGGCCGACTCACCCCGAATTGCTCGACTATCTCGCCGCTCATTTCGTCGAATCCGGCTGGTCGGTGAAGGCGCTGCACCGCACGATCATGCTATCGAAGGTGTATCAGCTCTCCGCCCGGCGCGAGCCGGCATCGCAACAAAAGGATCCCGATAACCGGATGCTGTGGCGAGCGAACCGGCTGCGTCTCGACGTGGAGAGCTGGCGCGACGCGCTGCTGGCGGTCAGCGGCCAGCTCGATCCGACGTTCGGCGGATCGACGACCGACCTCAACGCGTCGACGAACCGCCGGCGTACCGTTTATGCACGAGTCAGCCGGCACGACCTGAACGGCCTGCTGCGTTTGTTCGATTTCCCCGACGCGAACATCACCAGCGAACGCCGTACCGAGACGACCGTGCCGCAACAGCAGCTGTTCGTGCTGAACAGTCCGTTCTTTCTCGGCCAGGCGAAAGCGTTGGCTGCGCGCGTGCAGAAGGAAGCGGCTGACGATGCGGCGCGCGTCCGGCGTGCGTACATGCTGACCTATGGCCGAACGGCGACGGACGCGGAGGTGGCGCTGGCGTTGCGTTTCCTCGCCGGTACGGATCAAGCCTCCGAGGCGACCAAGAATCAGTTGACGCGCTGGGAGCGGTACGCCCAGGTGTTGCTGGCGGGGAATGAGTTTCTGTACGTGGATTGAAAAAAGAATAGAACGCGGATGACGCGAATCAAGCGGATTCTCGCGGATCTTCAAAAAGAGAAAAAGAGAGACGCGAGGTATCTTCTTCTCTCATCCTTTATCGGATCAGCGGAAATCCGCTTGATCCGCGTCATCCGCGTTCTATTGGGGAGACTTCCGTCATGCTTCCGTTCACACGACGCGAATTACTGCAGCGCACCGCCACCGGTCTCGGCACGCTCGGTCTTGCCGCCGTCCTGGCCGATGCGGGCCTTCTCGCCGCCGACACTTCGACGAAGGCGGTCAACCCCCTGGCGCCGAAGCTGCCGCACTTTCCGCCGCGGGCCAAGCATGTCATCCACTTGTTCATGAACGGCGGCCCGTCGCAGGTCGATACCTTCGATCCCAAGCCGGAGTTGACGAAGCGCAACGGCCAGAAGCCGCCGATGGGTCTGCTCAAGACCGAGCGCAGCACCAGCGGTCTGATGAAGTCGCCGTTCAAGTTCGCCAAGTACGGCCAGAGCGGCCTGGAAATCAGCGAGCTTTTCCCGAACGTCGCCAAATGTGCCGATGACCTCTGCGTCATCCGCTCGATGCACACCAACATCCCCAATCACGAGCCGTCGCTGCTGATGATGACCAGTGGGCGAGACGCAGCCGACCCGGCCGTCGATGGGGTCGTGGCTGCAATACGGCCTCGGCACCGAGAACCAGAACCTGCCCGGCTTCGTCGTCTTCTGCCCCGGCAAGCCCGTCGTCGGCCCGCAGCTGTGGAGCAACAGCTTCCTGCCCGGCATCTACCAGGGCACGCACATCAACAACTCGTCGATCGACCCGAAGAAGGTCATTCCGCACGTCAGCAGTTCCGCCCTCGGCCGCGATTCCCAGCGCGAGCAGATGGACCTACTGAAGCAACTCAACGAGATGCACCTGGCGCGGAGCGATAACGATAATCCGCTGGAAGCACGCATCCAGTCGCTGGAGATGGCGTACCGGATGCAGTTCGAGGCGCAGGGCGTCTTCGATCTGTCGCAAGAAACGCAGGCGACACGGGCCATGTACGGCAAGGGCGCGTTCGCCGATGCCTGCCTGTTGTCGCGGCGCCTGGTGGAGCGCGGCGTGCGCATGGTGCAGCTGTTCACCGGCGACGGTCAGCCGTGGGACGATCACGGCGACATCAAGGACCACGCCGACAAGGCGCAGCACTGTCGATCAGCCGATCGCGGCCCTGCTGATGGACCTGAAGCGGAACGGCCTACTGGACGACACGCTGGTCCTGTGGGGCGGCGAGTTCGGCCGGACGCCGTCGTCGGAGGGAGCGAAGGGCCGCGATCACAACAACCACGGCTTCAGCGTCTGGCTGGCCGGCGGCGGCGTGAAGGGCGGCATGGTCTATGGAGCAACCGACGAGTTCGGCTTCGCGGCCGCCGAGAACAAGGTCCACGTCCACGACCTGCACGCAACTATCCTGCACCTGATGGGACTGGATCACGAAAAGCTGACGTACCGTTATGGCGGCCGCGATTTCCGGCTGACCGACGTGCATGGCAAGGTCGTCGAGGACATCATCGCATGAACTGAGTCGTTCACGCGCGATCTTGGCGACACCGGCTCCTCGTGGATCACCCGCCGTCGTCGCCTGTCCCGGTCCTCGGCGTGTTACAGCGATACCAATCGCGTCAGGGTTTCGTTCCTCAGCTCTGTTTTGTGCTGGTCGATGACCGCAAGGGCGTGCAGCAAGCCGGGGAAATACAGCAACAACGTGAGGCCGAGATTGAGAGCTCCTTGCGACGGCTTCCCGATTGTGAGGACGGCGGCTGGGGGGCAAAGGAAGGCGAGCAGAGTGAGCATGGCAGGGTCCTCTGTGAACAGCACGAACTACTTTTTGCACAATACCAGGTGAAAAGTGAACGCGCGGTGAGAAATGGGGCCAGAAAACACAAGAAAAGAGAGACTGTAGCATAGCCAGTGTACCGAATAAGGTCCGACCAGGCCTAAAATGAAGATAGGGAGGCAGTTAGGTCTGGAGGGCTGAGTCATGCTTGGACCAGGCGAATACGTCCCTGACGTCACCGAGGGCATCGCTGCCGTCGAGGATCTACCCAAGCCCCGTATCGAACACCGCAGTCGCAACTACCCAGCCCGGCGTTGCCCACGCTGCCGCCGCCCGGCGCGACGCTATAGCGTTAGCTCACGCACGCTGCACGACCTGGGCGACACACGCGCCGGCCGCCCGGTCGATCTGCTCGTTACTTACTCCCAGCATTACTGCCGCGGCTGCGACGGTCACTTCGCCGTCGATCTCTCTGACCTGGCCTGGCCCAAGTGCCATTACACCCGCCGCGTCCAGGAGTTGGCTGTCCGTGTGGTGGCTGAGGATGGCCTGGCCTACCAAGCCGCCTCCTGGCACCTCTGGCGCGACCACCGCGTCTTCGTCCCCTTGGCCACCATCCAGAACTGGGTCGAGGCGGCCGGGGAAAAAAAAGGTGGACGGCCTTTCAACCACCTACCTCGACGAGGCGGTGGCTGATTTCTCCGGCTATCTGGCCATCGACGAGATCTACGACGGCCCGTTCTGCGTGCTCAGCGTGGTGGACAACCGCCGCTACAACCGCCTGGCCTTCCGCGTCCTGGAGCACGACCCGACGCACGACGACGTCCGCGCTTTCCTGAGCGCGTTCAAGGGGCAACTGGATCAACGCGGCCGGAGCGTGCGCGGCATCACCACGGATGGATCGCCGCTTTACCCCAAGGTGCTCAAGGAGTTGTGGCCGGACGTGCCGCACCAAGTCTGTGAGTTTCACGTCCTCCAGGAGATCACCACGGCGGTGCTGCGGACGCTGGCCAAACTCCGCAAGGAGAGGAAGGCCCACATCCCCAAGCAACGGCGTGGCCGACCACGCCAGCAGGACAAGCGCAAGTACGGCGGATCAAGCGGCTCCAGCAGCGGTGTGGCCGAGTTGTTCACGCATCGGCACCTGTTCGTCCGGCACCACCTCAGCGCGGCGCAGCAGAAGTTGCTGAAGAAGTTGGTGCGTGGTCAGCCCTCGTTACGGGTCTTGCGGGACATCATGGACGAGGTGTATCGGTTGTTCGACCGCCGCTGCAAGACGGCCACGGCGTTGCGGCGTCTGGAGAAGTTGCGTCAGCGCGTGCGCCGTTTCAAGCGGTTGGCCCGCGCGTTGGCCGTGTTGCACAGCCCGAACCTGGAGAAGGCGCTGCTGTTTTTGGACGATAAGTTGCTGGGGGCAACGAGCAACGCCGTGGAGAGAAGCAACCGGCGCTTCCGCAAGGCGCAGAAGAGCATCTACAGCGTGCGGACCAAGGAGCACATCGAACAGCGACTCGCCCTGGACATGAACCGCGAACAGCGAGCTGCCAAACGCGCCCGGACGCTCAAAACCCTTCACCACGCTCGCTCAGATCCTGAATCCGGTCACTGCTGGTGCTAGAGTGTCATTTCTTGTATCAAATATCATCTTGCAAACAGTTGAGGAAATAACCGTGAGAATATCATTCCCAGTATGAAGGAATTCCATCTTTTTCGCTGTCGCGATGAACTCATTGTGTTTCCCGTCTTTGAAAATTGCCTCAATGTCATAATCGGTGGCATTCGCCTGCTTGAAACCCAAGTAGATGGCATCTACGACTTGCGAAACGAAAGCACGCACGGACGCAAACCAAGCCCAATACACATCTTTCTCAGTAGTGTGCGGTGCCTGTTTGTGACAGGCACGACAAAGAAGGTGAATGTTGTACGGAAAGTCCAAGTCGGCAATCTTCATGCGCAATTGCCGCCTTTCGTGGGCATCCATCCACCCTCTTTCTTCATCGGATACTGTTACGGTGCCGACCGGAATGATGTGATGTTTTTGAGTAGTACCTTCACGACCGCAACAAAAACAAACACAGTTTGCGGCGCCACACACACCCAGCCAGCCGACACCGGGATTGTTCTCGTTCCAATAATCAATGATCTGTTTGTTGGAAGCCATCGTTCACCTTCCGCATCTGGCAGGAGTCAGTTCTATCCATCACGAAAGAAAAGAGGACAGGCCTAGGACATGCCTCATATTCTTCCTAAAACAGGCTGTCAATATCGAGGCCAGTCCTCTTTTCTTTTCCTTTTCTTTTTCGTAGGTCGCGCCGACAGATCAGGGCAGCGCACAACGAGCCCTGCCACGCCATGATCTTGTGCTTTCTTTGTCATATAGTTCGTGCGCCTACCTGCCCGTTAATCGACTTCGACCGCACTCCCTCATTATCTGCGGCGGCTTATTAGGTATCGCTGGACACCTGCATGTAGCTGTCCCCTTATCCGTCCCCTTCATTAAACAACGAAGGAGTAGCTGGATTTGTCCCGACCCGCTTGCCTTCATCGACCATATAAATCGAGGAGCAACCTGGGCAGTAGAGATACCACTCGTAGCGGTACACCCCGCCGGCCTTTTTCTTCTTCGGACTCCGTTTAACAAGCGGTGTCGCACACTTGAAGCAAGGATGACCTTCCGGGATCGACTGGGGACCACCTAGCTTGGCCTGCTCATACCCCTCATCGACTACTATCACCGAGGATTGGATTCCCTGACAGGCCAGTTCATCGCAGCGTTCGTTGTCGGGATCTCCGTTGTGTCCCTTGGTCCAGATAACCGCGACTTCGTGACCGGCAAGCAAGTCCAGCAACTCGGCCCACAAGTCATGGTTCGCTGCACGCTGGTTAGCCGACCGCCACCATCCTCGCTCTCGCCAACGCATTGCCCACCCTTTGCTGACCGATTCCACTAGATACTCGGAGTCACTCACAAGCCTTACGCGACAGCGTCGGGTTAGCGCTCGCAGTCCGATGATCGCTGCCATCAACTCCATCCGATTGTTCGTTGTGTCTTTAAAACCGCCCGATAGCTCCCTGCGGTGACGGCCAAACTTCAGGACGACCCCGTAGCCACCTGGTCCGGGATTCGGATCGCAAGCGCCATCGGTGAATAGCTCGACTTCCGGAAGAGAATCCTTCGCGTCGTCAGGCATATAACTTGCTCCCGATCAGGTCACATCCCGCGGCCAGCCGAAGGGCAGCTGAAGCTCGGAAACGCGAGGTGACTCTTTTTTTACTCATCGGTTTTTCCTCTTGGGCTTGATCCACCTGCGGATCGACTTCTCCTCGACGCCGATCTGACGAGCGATTTCCTGAATCGTCTTCCCCTGCAGGTGAAGTTCGACTACTTCCTCACGGCGCTCGCGGTACGCCGCTGCTCGGCAAGCGTCGCTGCACCAGGCCTTGTCGCTGCGCGAGCGCCGCCCCATGCCGGGTTCGGACACCTCGAAGTAGCGTTTGCACTGCCGGCACTGGCGGCGGTTCCTTTCCCCGCCAGCGATGGCATCGGCAAACTGAAGCCAGAGCGCCGCCTGCAGATTTTGCGGAGTGAACCGGATTATGGGTTCACCCGTGTCAATGTCCGGCCCAATCCAGGGGGAGCACTGGTTCTCGAAGTGGCGGTTGACGAAGTCGTACAGGCCCCGCTTCGCAAATTCTCGGAGGTGGCCGGACCGGAGGCGCCGGTGCAATCCCGGCATGTCATCATGATTGACAAAGCAGAGCCGGTGCGGGTAGGGGATCTCCGTGAAATCCACCCCGACCGTCTCCAGTTCGCCGATGCGCTCGGCCTTCATAAGACCGGCAAGGCCCGCGTCGTCGCCGCTTCGGATCAAGTCCCAGACTCGGACAAGGGCTTTCATCGTCCGGATCTGACTGAACCACTGGTCCGTGGTGTCCCCCGGCTTCTGCCAAGAGGAGGACTGCATGGAAGTAAACAGCCCCTCCTCTTCGCTCTCCTCGTCCGACTCATTGTCGATGTCCGGACTGGTCAGCAGTTGCCCCCATTGGTCGGCGAACGAGAGGATGCCTTCCTCGGTTAGCGGCAAGCCGGCGAACTCCCGGAACAGTCCCGGTCCCTCGATAAGCGGTTCTCGGACGCGGAGAAAGCCCTCATCTCTCGGCTCGACATAACGGTGCGACCGCTCCCCGCTGGCGACGGTTTCGTCGCCTACATAATAACCATCCGTGAAGACCGGCCATTGAAATGTGCAGAACTGTAACAAGATGCCGTCCTCCTGCCATTCTTCAATATCACGGATCAGTCACGTTTATACAGATGAGCGATGGTATCATACATAGATCATTGTAATTGGCAACGGCACATCTACGATTCTCCGGAAGTTTTTTTTCTTGAGTGTGGGAGAAGAAAAGGTATCAAGAGCGGAACGGGGACGCTTACCCTTTCCTTTCCCGCCTCCCAGCCGCGCATGGGCGGTCCGTGCCCCCTAGTGCAGAATGCCGCCGCCTCGACCCGCGCATCCCGGAAGCGACACCCACCATGTTCGGCTTTGCGCTGACAGCCCTGGCGTCCATCCTCTTCGTCGCGGACCCGCCCGGGGCGCTGCCGGCCTACCTGGCCATGACCGAGGGCGACGACGCGGCCAAGCGCCGCCGCACGGCGTGGAGAGCCGCATTCCACCACTTCACCAGCACCAGCCACTGCTCCGGCACGTCCATGATCCCCGGCCGCGGCGCTTCCGCGGTCAGTGCCGCCAGCTGCGGGTTGGCTGACGCCCACGCCACAGCCGGACCGATTCGGATATACTGAATCACACGCGGAGGACTCAATCATGACTGTGCAATCGCTGCTCACCGAACCCGGTCGCATCGACGAACCGCAGGCGGCCCAGGCGTTTTCCGATGTGTTCAGCCGGGTCGTGAAAGACGGCAAGCCGGTGATCGTGCGGCGCAACGGCGAGGACCTGGCGGCCGTCATTCCCCTGGAATACCTGGAGTTGCTGCGCGAGGTCGTGGCCCGTCAGGACGCTGAACAGCAAGCGGCGCAAATCGACTGGAGCCGCTCAGACAAGACACTCCGTCCGCCGCAAGAGTGGTTCGACGACACCGACAATCCGTTCGAGCCGGACGAGAGGCCCAAGCCGTGACTGCGGCCCGTCTCCCTCAGCTGGGCAGCGTCGTCTGGGCCGGGTTGCAAGACGCCAACGGGATCCGCAAGGTCCGGCCCTGTGTTGTCATGACGCCGACGGCAGACATCGCGGCGGCCAAACCGCTGCAAGTCGTGGCCGTCACGACGCGGCTTCCCGATCCCTTACCCGCTGACCATGTGTTGCTGCCGTGGGACCGGCAAGGAAAAGCCCGGTCCGGCCTGCGCCGCAAGTGTGCCGCGGTTACCAGCTGGCAAGCGGAGATCGCGGCCGATGATGTGACGCAAGTGGTCGGCATCCTGCCGCCCCAGGTGATCACGGAGTTACTCGCCCAGATTGCCGCCGCCGTGCTCCGACAGCCCGATGCGAGCACCGGTAAGTCGGACGGCTCCGCGAATCCTCCGCCCGGCGTGCCTTCCTCATAGCACGTGCGGTCTCCCCCGTCGGGGGATCGGTCCTCGCCTACGACACCAGCGCCCGGCACTCCCCGCCTCCCGGCCGCAGGTGGGCGGTGCTTGCGCCCCGGTGTAGAATGCCGCCGCCTCGACCCGCGCGGCCCGGAAGCCACACCCACCATGTTCGGCTTTGCGCTGACAGCCCTGGCGTCCATCCTCTTCGTCGTGGACCCGCCCGGGGCGCTGCCGGCCTACCTGGCCATGACCGAGGGCGACGACGCGGCCAAGCGCCGCCGCACGGCTTGGCGGGCCGCACTGGCCGCGACGCTGGTGATGGCGGCCTTTGCCTCCGGCGGACAGGGGCTATTCCACCTGCTGGGCCTGACGCTGCCGGCCTTCCAGATCGCCGGCGGCCTGATCCTGTTCCTGGTCGCCCTGGACATGATGCGGGCGCAGCGGACAACCAAGGAGGGCCCGGCCGAGGTGAGCGAGGGGAAGGCCAAGGAGGACGTGGCCATCACGCCCCTGGCCGTGCCGCTGCTGGCCGGTCCGGCGGCCCTGTCCACCGTGGCGACGCTCATGAGCCAGGCGCACGGCTGGGAGCAGGTCGTGGTCGTCTACCTGGCGGTCGCGCTGACGGGAGTCGTGAGTTACCTGACGCTGCTGCTGGCCGAGCCGCTCTTTCGCCTGCTGGGCCGGACGGGCATCCAGGTCCTGGGTCGTATTCTGGGCCTGGTCCTGGCCGGGATCGCCGTCCAGTTCGTGCTGAACGGCCTACGCGCCGCCGGAGTCGTGCCCGTCCCGCCGACCTGATTCGAGGAGAATGAGAACGCAGGCTGCGTCCCCTATTCTCTTCTTTCTCTTACGGCGATTTCCATGAACCAGACGAGGTGTTACGAGATGGCGAGAATTAGTCGAAAAACTGTTGAGCGCCAGGCAACTCTGTTACGCGATTTCAAAATTCCCCGCATTTCAAGAGGCTCTTAACATTTTTATCTACGGGGGGATGGGCCACTGTTATCTGTTATGCGATGGCGACCGTTATCGATTCGGAGGAGCCTTCTTTTCCCACTGAAACGTCAAAACAATCGCAACTGCCCTGATTTCGGCAGCGGCGGGCAGAACCGGCTACAGTCGTAGGCCGGCATCTTCCCGTCCAGCCCGTACCGCCGTGCGAACAGGCGAAACAGCTCGCCGATCTGCCGGGCCAGCTCGCCGGTGCCGCACATCCGCTGGCCGAACTGCGCGTCATTGAGTTTGCCGCCGCGGACGTCCCTGATCCGTCCCTCGACTCGACCGGCCTGTGCAGGCCGTTCGCGCTGCAACCACTCGCGGAACACTGGGGCCACGGTCAGCGGCAGGCGCAGCAGCTGGTAGCCGGCCGCACAGGCCCCGGCTTCCTTCGCCGCTGCCAGGATGGCCGGGACTTCGCTATCGTTCAGCCCCGGAATGATCGGGGCGACCATCACCCGCACCGGCACGCCGGCCTCAGCCAGCGCTCGCACCGCACGCAGCCGAGCCGTCGGGGTGCTGGTCCGCGGCTCCAGCGAGCGGGCCAGATCGGCGTCGAGCGTGGTAATGCTAACGTTGACGTGTACGACGCCATCGGCCGCCATGCCCCCTAGCAGGTCGAGGTCGCGGACGACCAGGGCGTTCTTCGTGATGACGCTCATCGGCTGGCGGGCCGCGGCGGCGACCTCCAGGCAAGCCCGCGTCAGCCGGAAGCGCCGTTCACAGGGCTGGTAACAGTCCGTCACGCCGGAAAGCGCAATCGACTCCGGCACCCAGGTATCGCTCGCCAGGAAATCGCGGAAGAGGTCCGCCGCGTTTTCCTTGACGACGATCTTCGTCTCGAAGTCGAGGCCGGCGTTGTAGCCGAGGTATTCGTGGGTAGGGCGAGCATAACAGTTGTGGCTCACTACGCCGTTGGCAATGAAATCCCCGGTTCCGGTCGTGATGTCGTACATCGGCATCGAGACGCCGAGAGGCTCGATGCTCACGACTTGGGTTGCCGCGTCGGACTTCAGAGCGACGTCCGCGATGCTCCTTTTCCGCACGATCGCATTGTCGGTCGTGTGAAAGAACCGTAGATACTCGCGCAGGCCGCCACGGATCCTGAGTGTTCGCACTTCCACATTTACCGATTTCTTGGGAGCATCGTAGACAAAGCGGAAACCGAGCAGATCCAGGCTCTCCTCAGCGTAGCGCAACAGTTCGTCATCTGAGTTGAAGATCCGTAGAGAGTCATTGCAACACCCTTCCGCGTCGAAAAGACCGGCTAGATAGCCTTTGCGCCAGTCAAGAGTTGCGCTTTGGGCCACGAAATCACCTCCGAAATGCGGTAGAATGCTCCGCGCGAACTGGTCCGGATGGCGTGCAAGCCCGCGCGTTCCTCCGTCTCTTTCTGGAAGACATACCTGCGTGTGACGACGCCCACCGCGCTCAGGTAATCGGCGGTGCGATCCAGGGCGACGTCGTCCTTGAGTGCGAGCCGGAATTGGTAGAGAGTCTCGCGCGCCCTCCGACGACCCGCATAATCGTAGATGCGCAGCAGACCGTCGCCCCGGATCATTCCGCCAAGGTAGCCCCGCTGGTAATCGGCCGTCCTTGCTGGCCCGAATGCGAAACCGCCAGTTCCGAGCAACGAATTGTTCACGGTCAAATAGGGCCGTTGTCCGTCTCAGACCGGGAGTGACGTGTTTCCACCCGCGTTCCGTCAGGAACCGGTGTTCGGCACTCGCCACGAGTTCCGTCCCGTCTGCCAGCGTGATTCGATGCGCAGGCTTAACGGTCTGCCAGTGCGCCAGGACGGTCGTGCGCGTGAACCGACGATAATGGCCGCGGTGTTCCGTCCCGAAGATTTCGTCTCCTTTCCGCAGATGCGCCAGGGGACGCGTCGTGCCATCTCCCATCAGAATAAGAGTGTCCCCGGACATGCAATAGGCACAGCCATGCTCGCATCCACGATATGGGTTGATGCTGTAGCGGAACGGAATGTCCGGACTGTTGTTCTCCGTCACGATGCTGCGGGACCGCTCCAGGAGGAACTCCGTCCGTGGGTTCGGTGCCTCTTCCGGATCATCGTCTGGAACGTCTTCGCGCCGCAGCGGCAGGAAGCGATTGGGCGGGTCAATGTGGGAGCCGCGGCCCGTCAGGGAGAAACGCTGCGTCATGGACCTTCTCCGGTCTGGTTGGGACGGAGTAAAGATAGTCGTTCCGACGCAAGGAATGCAAGGTTGGAAGACGGGAAGGCTACCGATACTTCTCCCGGCGGCCCTGGAAAAACATCGGCAGCTGAAACAGCACGTGCAGGCCGAGGAAGAGCAGCAGGTCGAGCAGTTTGAACAGCAGAATACGGCCCAGCGTCTCCTCCTGCGGCGCCACCAGCGACCGGCGGTAGGCCAGGAGAAACCAGCCGTAGAAACCCAGGCCGACCAACGGGAAGCCGGACATGTACTTACCCGTCGCCAGCGTCATCACGTGGTAGAAGAACGAGAGGAGATCGAACAGCAGCCCCAGGGCCACGATGGCGAACAGGAAGTGAAGATACGGATCGGGCAGGAACCAGGCCGCGATGCTGCTGGCCGGGATCAGCAGCAAGAGAAGAACATCCTCCGTCGCCAGGGACCAGCTTTTCTGCCTCTCCGTCATCGCGCTGTGTCCTCGAACCCAGCTGACGATGGCGACCGTGGTCGGCGAGGACCGCGTCGCCGTCGGGCATCTGGATGAGTCGCCGTCATTCGGTCCAATGGCCGTCATAGAACTTGGTGAAGACGGCGAGGTCATTCCCCTGGAGATACATGGCGTTGTTATAGAGACGGGCCGTGTAGCCGCGGCTGGCGTCGACCAGCTCAATGTACTCGTTGTTACGCCGCGCTTCCTGGAAATAGTAGGTGCCGCTGGCGTTTGACTCCACCCACTGGCCGTTGCCCGCATCCTTGAAGAAGCCGCCCTGGTACTGCCAAACGACGCGCCGCAGTTCATGGTGTTCACGGCGATCGTGATCGGCACGGGCCGAACCGGGCAAGAGCAGGAGGGGCGTTCCGAGTGCGAGAACCGCGGCGACGGTCAGGATGAGCTTGCGATACATGGCTGTCTCCATCTGTATGGTGTTCGTTCCAATCCTCACACATCGAGAACGCAGGAACGCAGGAAACTTGCGGCAGAAGGTTGCGAGATTTGCTCGGTCTCAATCTTCCGTTTGCTGTTCGTGAGGTTCGGCGAGACGTAAACGGGAAGGAAGTCGCGGCCTCCTCCTTGACGCCGCCTTGTCCGCCGGCTTATGCTGGGAAGTCCGAACTGAACACCCGTGGGTACTGTCATGCCGCTGCTGGATCACTTCAATCCGCCGCTCTATCCCCAGCATCATTGGGAGTCGTTTTACGCCAACTGGGCGACCAGGATTGCCGATTCGTTGAGCAGCATAGTACCGGCCGAATACATGGTCGAGGAGTACGTCCACTTGGGACCGAGTGAAGAACTCGACATAGCGACTTTCGAGCGTCCGCTCGCAGATCGTTCATCCACCGACACCGATGGGACCGGGATCTTCGCTGCCCCCTATGCGCCTCCCAGGCCGACTCAAAGCGTTCCAAGTGTGTTTGCCGACACGTTCGAGGTACTCGTTTTTCGCACACGCGCTGGAAAAACTCTCGTCGCTGCCATTGAATTTGTCAGTCCCGGCAACAAGGCTCTGCCCGTGGCAAGGACGGCATTCGCCGCGAAATGCGCCGGTTACCTCGTTCGGGGAATCAGTCTGATCCTCGTCGATATTGTGACGCTTCGCCGGGCCAACTTGCATAATGAGGCGATGGTTATGCTGGAAGCGTCCCCGGATGTTGTCATGCCACACGAGGTGCAACTTTAATACCGTGGCATACCGACCGGTGCGCCGCAAGCGTGACCAGATCGATCTCTGGATGCACCGTCTTGCCGTCGGCTCGCCGCTGCCCACCATGCCCTTGCGCTTGACCGGCAACCTGTTCGTTCCCGTCGATCTGGAAGCTCCCTACACCGAAGCCTGCCGCCGCCGTCGTCTGGCCTGACGTTGCAACCGGCTTCTCATAAACTGAACCTGCCTGCCCCCGAGACTCCAACGATGCTGCACCTATGTGGTTCCGGGACCCGATTGTGCGACGGCCAAACTCGGCGCGAGTTCCTGCGCGTCGGTGGGCTGGGCCTTGCCGGCCTCACCCTGCCGAGGCTGCTCGCCGCGAAACCGCAAGCGGGCAAGGTGCGCAGCGTCATCCAGCTGTTCATGTGGGGCGGACCGGCACAACAGGAGACGTTCGACCTCAAGCCGAACGCCCCCGAAGGCATTCGCAGCCTCTTTCGACCGATCGACACCAGGACGCCCGGCATCCGCATCTGCGAACATCTGCCGCGCCTCGCCGCTCTGACCGATCGCTTCGCCATCGTCCGATCGGTGACGCACACCGGCGTCAATCACGGCACCAGCGCCTACCACATGCTGACGGGACACATCCACTTCGCGCCCGGCACACTGCGGCATCCGACGCCGAACGACTATCCGAGCGTCAATAGCGTCGTGAACCGTTTTGGCCGGCAGCCGCGCGATCTGCCGGCCACCGTGTCGCTGCCGTCGGTGCTGTTCGACGGCGATGGCGGCGAGGTACCCGGTCAAGGTCCCGGCTTCCTCGGCCAGCGGAACAGCCCCTTCCTCGTTAACGGCGACCCCACCCAGCCGGACTTTTCCATCGACTCCCTGACGCTCCCCGCCGACGTCGATGCGCGCCGCCTGCAAGAACGGATTCATCTGCAGGCGGCGCTGGACCGTGAAGGCGAAGTGCTGGCCCGGTCGTCGTCCTCCGACGCGCGCGACGCCTACAATCAGCAAGCCTTCCGCCTGCTGCAAGCGCCGGCCGCGCGCAAGGCGTTTCACCTGGGGGCTGAGCCGGAGAAGGTGCGCGAGCGTTACGGATGGCATCCGTTCGGCCAGAGCTGTCTCCTGGCCCGGCGGTTGGTCGAGGCGGGGGTGCCGATGGTGACGGTCTTCTGGAACGCGCCGCACATCGACAACGACAACCACTGGGACACGCACAAGGACAGCGTGCGCCGACTGCGCGAGTGCCTGCTGCCGCCGTTCGACCTGGCGTATTCGGCCCTGCTGGAGGACCTGTCGGCGCGCGGTCTGCTGAACGAAACGTTGGTGACATGGTGGGGCGAGTTCGGCCGGACCCCGAAGATCAACAAGAACGTCGGCCGCGATCACTGGGGCTTCTGCCAGTCGGCGTTGCTGGCCGGCGGCGGCGTCAAGGGCGGCCAGGTCTACGGCTCCTCCGACAGCGCCGCCGCTTACGCGGCCGAACTGCCGGTCAGTCCCGATGATCTCGCCGCCACGGTTCTTGACCGTCTCGGCATTCCGCTCGATACCGAAGTGCAGGACGCGCAGGGCCGGCCGTTGACGATGTGTGTGGGCAAGCCGGTGCGCGGGTTGTTTTGAATTCTGTTACTGAGCTGAGCACGCAGCGCAAGCAAGTGGGCACTTGCTTGCGCTGCGTGCTCAGTTGCCGCTAAAAATCGATCCCGAACGCCACCGATCCCATCTCTTCCTCGATCCGCAGCAGCTGATTGTACTTTGCCAGCCGTTCGCTGCGTGCCACGGAACCGATCTTGATCTGGCCCGCTCCCGTCGCCACGGCGAGATCGGCGAGCGTCGCATCTTCCGTTTCGCCACTGCGGGCCGAGATGACGGCCCGGAAACCTGCCTCCCGCGCCAGCCGCACCACTTCCAGCGTCTCCGTCAGCGTACCGATCTGGTTCACCTTCACGAGCACGGCGTTCGCCGCCCCGGTGGCGAGCCCCTGCCGCAATCGTGCCGGGTTGGTGGCGAAGAGGTCGTCGCCGATGAGCTGCACCTCGGAGCCGAGCGCCGCCGTCAGCTGCCGCCAGCCGTCCCAGTCGTCCTCGGCCAGGCCGTCCTCGATGCTGACGATTGGATAGTCGGCCACCCAGCGCGTCAACCGAGCGATCATCTCCTCGGAAGAGAGGACGCAGCCGCCGCCCTCACGGAGATGATAGCGACCGTCGCGGAAGAAGTGCGAGCTGGCCACGTCAATGGCGAGCACCGCATCCGTGCCTGGGGTCAAGCCAGCGCACTCGATCGCCGCCAACACCATCTCGACGGCCTGCTCGTTGCTGTTCAGCCGCGGACCGAAACCGCCCTCGTCGCCGACCAGCACACCCTCGAAGGCGGCATCCCGGAGGACTTCGCCGAGCGACCAGTAGACGGAAACGGTCATTGCCAGCGCTTCGGAGTAGGTGCGGGCGCCGATGGGCATGAGCAGGAAGTCCTGGAAGTCGAGATTGCCGCCGGCGTGGAGGCCGCCGCTGATCATGTTGACCATCGGCAGCGGCAGGCGCGACCGGCCGTCCTGATCGAGGTGTTGCCACAGTGGCAGTCCCCGACTCGCCGCCGCGGCATGGGCACAGGCCAGCGAGACGCCGAGAATAGCATTCGCCCCGAGACGCGATTTGTTCGGTGTGCCGTCGAGTTCGATGAGGAGACGATCGACGTTCGCCTGATCGGTAGCCGGGACACCGTGGAGGTGCGGAGCGATGATCTGCCGCACGTTGGCGACGGCCTTCTGAACGCCTAACCCGCGGTAATGGGCCGGATCGCCGTCACGCAGCTCGACCGCCTCATGCCGGCCGGTGCTTTTGCCCGATGGCACGATGGCCCGGCCGACCGCACCGCCGCGGCAGTACACCTCGACCTCGACCGTGGGCCGGCCGCGACTGTCGAGCACTTGTCGTGCGTGCATTCCGCGCAGGGTGGGATCGGTAGCGGACATGGCGGAGTTCCTCGTGATGATTGTTTAGCCGCGAGCTTCTGCGAGCGCTCTGTGAAGCGCTCGCAGAAGCTCGCGGCTAAACGAATATCCGCCTACACTCTCCCGAACTGCCGTTCCAACTCGTGACGGCTGAAAAGCAACGACGTCGGCCGGCCGTGCGGGCAGTGATGCGGATCCTCGGCGAGATGGCGCTGCTCGATCAGGGCGGCCATCTGCTCCTGCGTCAGGCGATCCCCGGCCCGTATCGCGGCGTGACATGCCATGAGACTCATTAAATGATTCAGCAGAATCGCGCGCGTCGGCATTCGTTCCTGCGTCATCAGGTGATCGACGACGACCTGCAACACGTCCCGCGGCGCTCTCCGTCCGAGGAGCGTGGGACAGCTCGTCAGCAAGATCGTGCTGCCGCCGAAGTCTTCCACGATCAATCCCAGCTCGGCCAGAGCTTCGCGCTGCTCCAGAACTCGCGCTGCCTGTTCCGCACTCAAATCCACCGGCTCCGGGATAAGCAGCCGTTGCGTCTCCAGAGGCCCCGAACGGATGCGCTGCGATAGCTGATCGAACAGAATACGCTCGTGCAGGGCGTGCTGGTCGATGACGAGCATGCCCCGATCCGTCTCCAGTACCAGGAACGTGTCGTAGAGCTGAATCACCTTTCCGGGAGGATGGGCTACGGCGGGCGCCGTGACCGGTAGGTCGGCCATTGCCGGCGGAGGGTCCTCCTCCATGTCCGGCGTTCCCGCTTGAACACCGAGAGTCGGCAGTGCGGAGTCAGGCGGGAAGGATAGACCCTCTGAGTCGTTTCCTCGGGTGGGAGCCATTTCGGGCGGCAAAACGGGCCGTGCGTTCGGCGCCGCAGTGAACGGCAACATCGGGGCCGGAGATGGCGGCGGCGACAGCGACCACGGCTCCGAGGGAGCAAACGAAGGCCGCGCCTCCGCCGGCGCCTGCAGCTGAGGCACGAGGTTCTCGCGCCGCAATCGTTCCTTCACAGAACTGAACAGCAGATGGTAGATCGCCTGCGCATCGCGGAAACGCACCTCGGCTTTCGTCGGATGCACATTCACATCGACGTGATCCGGCGGCAGCGACAGGAAGAGAAAGGTGACCGCGTAGCGCCCCGTCATCAGCAGGCCGCGATACGCCTCCTGAATGGCATGGCCGAGACTGCGGTCGCGGATCCAGCGTCCGTTAAGGAACAGGTACTGCATTCGGGCATGACCGCGACTGCAAGCCGGGTCTGCGAGGTAACCGTTCAGCGTCGCCGGGCCCTGCCTGGCGTTGACGAGGTAGAGCTGGTCGCTCACCTCCTTGCCGAAGAACAGCGCAATGCGGTCGAGCAGCGTCGCCGTCGCCGATACGTCGTAGAGGGGCTTGTTGTTGTGCCGCAGCGTCAGGTGGAGGCCGGGGTCGCGCACCGGCTTGCTGTGCGCGAGCGCCAGCCGGGTGAAGGCCTCGGTGACGTGGCCCAGCTCGGTCGGCGGCGTGCGCAGGAATTTGCGGCGGACGGGGGTGTTGTAGAACAGGTGCTTGACCTCGATGCGCGTGCCGCACGACCCGTTCCAGGGTTGGCGCGCACTCACGCTGCCGCCGTGGCAAGTAAGCGCCGCACCGGTGTCGAGTTCCGGCGGTCGTGATTGCAGCGACACCTGCGCGACGCCGCCCACCGATGCCAGTGCCTCGCCGCGAAAGCCGAGGGTGCCGATGCGGAAGAGATCGTCAGCGTCATGCAGTTTGCTGGTAGCGTGGGCGGCGAAGGCCAGCTCCAGGTCGTCGGGATGGATGCCGCAGCCGTCGTCGCTGATGGCGATGCGCTCGATGCCGCCCTGTTCGACTTCCACATCAATACGGCGGCTGCCGGCGTCGATGGCGTTCTCGAGCAGTTCCTTAACGACGCTGGCCGGTCGTTCAATGACCTCGCCGGCAGCGATTTTGTTGATAACCAGAGGCGGTAATTGCTGAATACGCGGCATCGGTGCGGCTCGAAATCACTCGGTGAACGCAGCCTGTCAGACGGTATGTCTCCCCTCTCCCCTGTACTCAGGGGAGAGGGGTCGGGGGTGAGGGAAGGAGCGCCAGAATATAGTCAGGTGCCTCGCCCCTCACCCCCGACCCCTCTCCCCCTGAGTACAGGGGAGAGGGGAGAAGAGACACTGCGCCATTTTCAATCCCAGATGAACACAGATTCACGCCGGATGGAAGGTCAGTTTGCCGGATGTCCCTGGAGGGCGGCGTGCAATCGTTCCAGCGCCTCGGTTGCCGTTTGGACCGATTCCATCGCGCCGACCTCCTCCTGCGTCCAGGCCCGGGTGAACGGCGACGGGCGGGTTAACCAGCGACAACGGACGGAGAGCGACGGCAGGCTGCGGCAGTAAGTCAATGCCGCGTCGCCATCGCAGCCGGTCGAACGTACCTCGCGCAGTGCCTGGCGCAGCAACACAAAGTCGGGATCGCGCGCGGACCTGCTCGAACAGACGGCGTTCGCCCCAGTCGCGGCCGCCGACACGCCGTTTACGGCCCAGAGGGTTCCTCAACAACATCAGTCCAGTTTGCGCTACGCGGTTGAATCGGCCACGGATCAGCTCGCCATCGGCCAGGGCGCCCTCCAGGTCCGCCGTAAAGCCGATTGCGTCGAGAAGACGGCGCACGAGAGCGGGAAGATCCGCGTCTGCCCCGAACAGTGGCCCACCGCGCGGCACCAGGGCGAACCCGAGGTCGGCGACGATCGACAGGGCCGACCGGCCGTAATCGCGGACCAGTCGGCGGACGGCGACACGGGCCAGCGCATCATTGCCGGTGCGATTCAGCGGCGTGTGAACGTGATAGGTGACGCTGTTCGCCGTGGCGACGGCTTCGATTAGACAGACGCCCCCGTCCGGAATCTCGCTGATCGCCTCCTGTTCCTGGAAGAACTCGGCGAGGATCTGGACCGCTCGCCCCTCCAATCCGTAATCGCGCCGCAGCAGTGCCGCGAGGGCGCCCGGACCGTCGCGCAACGCCTCCGCCGCCTGGACACGCAGTAAAAACAACCGGCGGGCCAGTTCCGAGGAGAGCGGCAAGCCGTCGCCGCCCCAGCGCGGGACCATCGGCTTGCCGTTCACCTCCTCGACCTGGACTTCGCCGCTCGCAACGTGTCGCACTTGCAGACACCGGCCGTCGAGCAGAAAGCGGTCGCCCGGTTGGAGCCGTTCCGCGAAGGCGAGGTCCACCGTCCCGACAACTGCCGCTTGCGGCTTAGCAGAGGCGTCTGCTAAGCCGCAAGCGGCGATCACGCGGGCCGTCTCTTCGGCCAAAATCGTGCCCAGGTTGCGCCGCAGCAGCCGAGCGGTGCGTTCGTCGCGGACGGTGAAGGCTTGCGCGTCGCCGCTGAGGCGTGCCGGCAACCAGTCGGCCCCTTCACGGTCCCGGCCGAAGAGATATTCCAGACAGTCGTCGAAATCTCGACGTGTGAGATCCGCAAAGGGATAAGCCCGGCGAACGAGCCGAAACGTCTCCTCCGCGTTGCAGGCTCCCGCACAGGCCATGCCGAGGATCTGCTGACACAGCACGTCGAGCGGACAGGCGGGGACGGCCAACGGCTCACATTGGCCCGCGCGGCCGGATGCAGCGGTGACGGCGGCCTCCAGCAATTCCGCCGGCGAATCGGTCAGCACCAGGCCGCGCCGCACTCGTCCCGGACCGTGTCCCGCCCGGCCGACGCGCTGCAGCAGCCGCACCACGTCTCCCGGCGGATGCACCAGCACCACCAGATCGACGGTGCCGATGTCGATGCCGAGTTCCAGGCTCGTGCTGCTGACGACGGCGCCGAGTTGCCCCGCCGCAAACCGCTGCTCGACTTCGCGCCGGCGCTCCGCCGACACGGACGAATGATGCACCGCGATCCGGTCGTCCCAGTCCGGCATTCGGCGGCGCAGCGACCACGACAGCCGTTCCGCCAGGCCGCGCGTGTTGGTGAAGATCAGCGTTGCGCGATTCGCCCGCAGTTCCGGCTCCAGCCGAGCGGTCAGATGCGGAAGAAATGTCTCCGTTCGTTCCAGCGGACTAATGGTCAAACGCAGCGGGGTTTCGTCGTGGGCCACGGCGATGGCGCATTCCCTTCCACCGGCCAGGAAACGGGCGGCCTCGTTCAGAGGCGTCGCCGTTGCGGACAAGCCGAGGCGCTGCACTGGATTCGCGGACAGGATCGAAAGACGTTCGAGGCTGACGGCAAGGTCGGTCCCGCGCTTCGTGGCGGCGAGCGGCGTGAATCTCATCGACCACGACGACGCGAAGGGAAGCGAACAGATCCTGACGCTCCGATTGACTGAGCAGGACCGCGAGACTTTCCGGAGTCGTCAGCAGCAAGTTGGGCGGGTTTTCGACCTGGTCGCGCCGTTCCGCTGGAGGAGTATCGCCGGTGCGGACGCCGAGGCGAGGTAGCTGGACGTCCGGCAGTAGAAAAACGGCGATCTCCGTCAGGCACCGGGATAGATTGCGGCACACGTCGGCAGCCAGGGCCTTGAGGGCGCGACGTACAATCCGGCCAGTGAGGAGCCGCATTGCCAGCGAGACGCCGACGGTGTTTCGGTGACGAGCTGGCCGAGCAGCGGCAGAAAGGCTGCGAGTGTCTTGCCGGTGCCGGTCGGAGGCGCTGATGAGGACATGACGCCCGTCGGCGACAGCCGGCCAGGCGCTGCGCTGAATCGCCGTCGGCTCGCCGAACCGCTGCCGGAACCAGCGACTGACCGGCGCAGGGAGCGCGGCGTAAGCGGTCACGGCGGTCGCCGTGGAAGCGAGGAAATCCATTTCAGCCGGCACAGCGGACATGCGTGGTATTGTATGAGAGCCGCGCACGAAGTAAGCGGCCACAACGCGACGCTTACTTCGTGCGCGGCTCTCAAGCGTTAATGCGCTCGCAGCGCTATACCTCTTACTCGTAACTCACGACATACCACTCGCATCTTCCGGATATTTGCTGCACAAGCTCGGGAAGCGAGGTAGACTAGGGCGGCCCTCTGTGAACAGCGTTGCACCGTTTTCCGCCACTTCCCGAGCAGCCGCCATGCCACCCAGCTTTCCCTGCCTCAACCCCACTTGCGGCCATACCTTCGCTCCCGAGGCCGTCAAAGGTGTCGCCAGTCTCACCTGTCCGCGCTGCGGCACCGTGTTTCAGTTCCGGGCCGAGCGCCGCCCTCGGCGGCGCGCAGGGCTACTCCCGCGCCGCCGTCGAGACCGGTGCCCAGGGGGAGAACTCCCGCACCGCCAACGAAACCCGCCGCTCACCGCGGTGTGGTGAAACCCTCACTGCCTCCTGTACCGAAGCCCCCGCCTGTGCAACCGCCCCCGGTGCTTCCGTCTTCCAACCCGTCGCTCACCTCCGAGTCCGAGTTCGGACTGACGCCCCGCCGCTCCGACTGGACGTGGTGGTGGCTCGGCCCGCTGCTGATTGCCTTGACCGTCGGCGCGATCGGCGGGGGGATCGTCGTTCTGCGTACGATGCGCAAGCCGCCGCCGGCGGACACTTCGACCGACGATGAACGAACGGATACGAGGCCCTCTCCAGACAAAGAGAACGAGGGAGATACGCAGCCGAAACCGAAGGATCAGGAAAAACCGGAGAGGAAGGAATCGCCGCCTGGCAACCCGGCGGCCGAGTTCATTCGTCGTGTGACTCCCGGCCAGAGCTGGCGGGAGGACGACGACCTTCTGGAGCTATTCGGCGCCCCGGCCGCATTCCGGCATACCGAACATGGCGGGGGTGCGGTGATCCTCCTCCGGGAATACGAAAAGAGTTCGCCGACAGAAGTCGAGCTGCTCGACCGCGCCCTCGAGTTGCTGCCCGAGCGGTTCGACCTGTTGACGTGGAACCTGAAGGCCCACGATCCCACTTCCCAGGTCGGCACGTGGGTAGCGTTGGCCGTCGAGTTCGAGGGAACAGAACGGGGCCGTGGAGCGATGATCGGCGAAGCGATCCTGACGACGGCCGACGGCGTCGCCTGCTGGTTTTTCACCTGGGCGCCGGCCAATCAACGGGTGGTGCCGGCCGAGCACGAGTGGCGACCGTACGAGTTCTGGGAAACGGAGTTCCGCACGCTGATTGCGTCAGGTCGTAGGAAGAACTGAGAGGGTTACGTCAACGCGGCGCCGGGAACGCCAATCTCCTGATTGGCGTTAGGCGAACGGCGGGAAATGATTTACCCGTAGCCGAAGTCGCCAGACTTCGGGTGGGGCGTCCAAACCCGAAGTCTGGCGACTTCGGCTACGGGAACTTAGAACCTGCCGCTCGCCTTAGTCCCAGCCAGCGCCAATCAGGAGATTGGCGTTCTCGGCGGTCACATCCTTTTTCCGCACAGACTTCTCAGCGCGGCGCCGGGAACGTGGGCGGAGGCGGGGGCAATCCCTGCGCCGGGGTCGTTGCCGCCGGCGCGGGTAAACTGGGGGCATTGGACGCAAATGGAGCCGTCGGCATCGGGCCGTCAACTGCCGGAGCACCGAGGGTCTTGCCTCGCTCGCGCAGAATACGGGCACGCTCCAGAACGTCTTCTTCACGGACGGGAACGCGCTCGCTCAGCACATAGTGAATCCGCCGCACGTCGCGGATCTGGTAGGGAACAAAGATATCGGTGATGAAGTCAGCCGGCGGATATTCGTAGAACGGCGGCGAGATTCTCTTCTGATCGACAAGGGTTTCAAAGCCATCTTTGACGATCTTGTATTCGTACTTCCCGTAATAGAGGAACGTATCATCGACGGGGGTTTGACCTTTGTAGACGCCGTTGACGTAGACTGCGGCGTTGGGTGGATCGGACGTGATGACGAACTTGCGATCGACGCACCCCGTCGTCAGGGCCGTCGCGAGCAGGACTGCCCCCAGCACGGCGTTCCGTTTCATGGTTCCCCACCTGCCGCGGCAGGCGCCCCTACGTGTGCGTCCGGCAAAGAGCAGCGGACATAACCGTTCACAGGCAGGGTGTCAAGGCGGAGTTTCGTGGGGCAGACATTCTTGTCTGCCGCCCAGTAGGCAGGCACGAATGCCTGCCCCACGCTTACGGTCGCAGCTTCCTCTGTGCAAGGGCGTACTGAACGGCTACGATAAACGGGCAAGGGATGGGAGGCAAACCACCTCCGGGGTAATCGGGTGACACGCTTCGACCAGATCGAATATGCCAGCCTGACCGACGTCGGGATCCGGCGCAGCCATAATCAGGACAGCTACGCCGTCAAGCTCGCCGCCGACGACGAACAGTGGCGCGAACGCGGCCATCTGTTCCTCGTGGCGGACGGCATGGGCGCGCACGCGGTCGGCGAGAAGGCCAGCGAGCAGGCGGCACACGTCATCCCCCACAGTTACATCAAGCACGCCGCCGAAGGCCCCATCTCCGCCCTGCGCACTGCTATCACCGAGGCCAACGAAAGCATCCACGCCTGCGGACAGGCCAACCGCGAATTTGAAGGCATGGGCACCACCGGCTCCACGCTCGTGTTGCGGCCCGAAGGAGCCTGGGTCGGCCACGTGGGCGATAGCCGCGTCTACCGCGTGCGCAACGGCTGGATCGAGCAGCTCAGCTATGATCACAGCCTGGTTTGGGAGTTCGCCCGCATCAAAGGCATCGATCCCGAAAAGGTCAAGGACATCCCCAAGAACGTCATCCACCGTTGTCTCGGTCCCGAGTCGTCGGTGCAGGTCGATATCGAAGGCCCGCACTTGCTGTGTTCGGGAGACGTCTTCCTGTTGTGCAGCGACGGCTTGAGCGGAGAGGTAGCCGACCAGGAAATCGGGGCGGTCGTTTCGACCCTGCCTCCCGAAGAGGCCTGCCGGTTCCTCGTCGATCTGGCGAACTATCGCGGCGGGCCGGACAACGTCACGGTCATCATCGTTCGCGTCCTCGGCGGCCCGGTCTCCGACGGCTCGATCCAGATCCCCGTGACGATGCAGTCCAAAAATTCCACGAAGCGGCCGCGCTTGCCGCTCCCCTGGTGGGTGGCAAGCCTCGCCGTCGGCATTCTCCTGGCGACGGGAGCGGGGATCTTGCAGGGAGCGGGGCACGGCGACATCGGTCTGGCGGCGTTCCTCGGCGCCTCGGCGGCCATCGTCGCCGGCTTGATCGGTCTGTTGATTCACTCCCGACGCGAGAAGGAGTCTGAAGCGGAAAGCGATGACGAGGAAGCGCCGGTCCGACCGCGCATCCACCGTCGCTCGCCGTGCAAGGTCGATGCGATGCTTCTGGAGAAAATTCAAAAGGCGCTCAAGGCACTGCGCCACACGGCCGAGGAGCTGAAGTGGCTCCTGGACTGGCCCGTGGTGGACGGCCACGTGGCGAAGGCGGATGAGCTGGTGAGCCTGGGCGATGAGGTCGGCGCTTTCCGCGAACTCTGCCGGGCGATGCTGCCGCTGACCGCCGGCCTGGCGAAGCATCGGAATAAGGGGGAGGACTTCAATCCGCGGTGGGATAAGCCGTCGTAGTTTACGGTGTCCGTTTGGCGAACGGGCTGTGGATGGCGACTCTGGTTGCCGGGTGGACGCAGGACGCGATTATGATGGTGGAAACAACTTCAACCACGAACACCTGCGAAGGAAAACAGCAATGAGCGTTCGTGAAGCTCTCGACAAACTCCTGGAAGGTCTGCCCGAAGAGCGATTGCGCGACATCGTCGATTTCGCGCAGTTCTTGTCTTGGCAGGAAGAGCGGACGGCGTGGCGCCAATTTGGTCAGTCCCAACTTGCTCGCGCATACGGGCCGAATGAGCCGGAATACTCGCCAGCGGACCTGAAACGGGAGCCGAACCCGTGAACCCCGGCGATGTGGTCCTGATTCCACTGCCGCAATTCGGCGGCGCGGCGCACAAGCTGCGTCCTGCGTTGCTGTTAACCAATCTCCCCGGTCCCTACCAGAACCTGCTGCTTTGTGGAATCAGCACGCAACTTCACTCTCTTCAAAAAAACTGGGATGAATTGGTTGATGCCGGCGACGCGGATTACGCCAGTAGCGGCCTGCATCAGCCCTCGGTGATTCGCCTCAGCTACCTGTATGCCGCCGATCCCAGTGAGATCGCGGGCGTTATTGGAGCAATCGAGCCGTTGCGGTTGGAGCGCCTCCGCCAACGCTTATCGGATCATGTGCGGCCGTAGGATGAGCGAACTGGGCCAGCACGGATTTACCGCCCCTGCTCACCGACACCAGCAAATCGCAGACCAAGTCGCCGAAGCCGACGTGGAATCGAAGACGATCTGAACGGCGTCCCGTCGCCTGAACACGGCCTGCCAGCCGACGATCGTGCAGGTCAGGAAATAGGGATACTCGTCGTCGAAAATGCGGTAGCGCGTTCGGGTCATGCGGATGTTTATAGACGCGAAACGGAGTTTCGGGGAGTGCGTTCCCAAACGGAGTTTGGGAACGAGAGGGAGAAACTCTCTCCGGGTGAGACAGGAGGCCGCGCGATTGTTTTTGCTTCGTTTCTCAAGGACGGAATTTTGAATATCGCCCGCACGTTCTCTGCTGTCCCCCTTTTTCGGCAGCGCAGTCGTCTCGGCCTGATACAATGTGTGAAATCAAGCAATCGGAGACCGACCATGAGCCTCGACTGGAAGGCACGCATCACGCTCAACCCGGCGGTGCTGTCTGGCAAGCCGACCATCCGTGGACTGCGGATCAGCGTCGAACACATCCTCCGTGCCTTGTCCGACGGCGTCCCGGAGGTCGAGTTGCTCGCCGACTATCCGGACCTGGAGACAGCCGACTTGCGCGCCTGCCAGGCGTATGCCGCCGACCTGATCGCCTCGGAACGGGTCTATCCCATTCGGGTCGGGGCCTGACATGAAGCTGCTCATCGACGTCAGCGCCGGCGACGCGATCGCCGGCGCTCTCCGCAGCCTGGGACATGACGTTGCTGCCGTACGGGGTCGTGATCCTCGCCTGCTCGACGACGCCATCTTGACCTGGGCATTTAGCGAAGCGCGCGTTGTCATCACGATGGACAAGGATTTCGGCGAACTCGTTTATCGCTCCGGCCAGCTACACGCAGGAGTCCTTCTTCTCCGACTGGAGGGCGCTCGTAATGACGAAAAAGTCCGCGTAGTTACGGAAATCTTCACGCACTATGCCGACCAGCTCCCCGGCAAGTTCGCCGTCTATCAGGAAGGCCGCCTACGCATCCGCTGAAGTGGAGCGAATAATGGCGCAGCCCGGAACACAAAGGACCCCCATCTTACAATAAGCCGGCTCGTAATGTCCCTTCAGATCTATCTCGCGCGGACCTGCTGCGCCACCCACTCGCGTATTTCCGCCTGCAAGTGAACCACGGGAGGAGCGCCGTAGGAAAGGGAACGGGCATAACGACCCTTGTCGTAAGTCGTGGTGAAGACGGCGCCGAGGTCGAGGGGCAGGTCGGGGTCCGGCGCTTTCAGCGGCAGCGGGATGGTCGGCAGCGGCTGACGCAGAGACCAGGCGTAAACCTGGCAATCGGGCCGCCGATCGCCACGGGAGACCAGGGCGTAGTAGTCCGCCGGCGGCAGCGGTTTCCGCACCGTCAAACGGCGGCCGGCGAGCAGCAAGTCGATCTCGACAAGGTGGACGTCCTGCATCAAGAGGGCAAAGCGCTTCTCCCGGTAACGGTGCAGCCCCGGCTCTTCCTTGTTCGCGGGGGAGAGCAGTTCCAGCACGGCGATCAGCGACCGCTCGGGACGGTGCAGAATCTCGATCCAGCGTTCGTGGGCCTCTTCCTCGACCAGCAGGTGGGGGATGGTGACAGGCTCCAGGGTGGCGACTCCGCCGGCGGCGAACGCTCCCGGTGCAGCTGGCTGGGACTGACTGAGTGCCATGTCCGGCTCGATGAGCCTGATCCGGTCGGGCGAAGTCTCGATGAGGTTCACCTTCTCGTCAATACGTGCTTCATATTGGTTCGGCAGACGATCGTTGACGAAATCGCACAAGTAGGTAAGGAACCGCGCGGTGAAGTCGGACCAGTACGCGGGGTCTTCCAGGTACGGGTCCATGCCAGGGAATGGACTGGACATGGCGAAACCTCCTGACAAGCGGGGCGTCTTCTTCTGAACTACTCTACCAGGAACGAAATCGCCACGCCAGCCTGGCGGGCATCACAGCCCGCAAGCTTCCCTCTTACTCCTTCCCCACTCGGTCCCACCCACTGTTCAGAAACGCCCCGTGCGGAAACTCGGTTTCGATGACGTCGGCGCGCGAAACAGGGGTTCCCGAAGCGGCGCTCCCAGACGCTCGCGGGTTATCGGCCAATTCAATAGATTGATAGAGCGTGAACAGCACCGAACTGGTACAATCCACCCTGGTTCACGCAATCCTTCGAGCCAGGACAATTCATGAAAGACCATAAGAGTATGCTCTGCCCCCATTGCCAAAATTCCGTCCACTTGGTCGATCAGACTCTGATTGAAGGGGAGGAGATTCGCTGCAATTCATGCGGTACGACGTTTAATACGGAACATTCAGCTACCACCGGCTGGCAACCGAGCAAGACCGAGAACAGACTGGGACGATTTGAACTGGTCAGCACTCTGGCGCAGGATCGTTCGGCACGGTGTACAAGGCGCACGATCCGGAACTGGATCGCGTCGTCGCCATCAAGGTTCCCCGCAACCGAGACAAGAACCAGGAGGCCTTCCTCCGCGAGGCGCAGCGTCGCCCAGTTGCGGCATCCATCCATCGTCCCGATTCACGAAGTGGGCGAGGCGAACGGTCTTCCTTTCCTGGTCAGTGAGTTCATCCAGGGAGTGACCCTGTGCGATCTGCTCACGGCGCGCCGGCCCCCGCCACGGGAAGTTGCGGCGTTGGTGGCGGCCCTCGCCGATGGCTTGCAGTACGCCCACGATCGGGGCATCGTCCATCGCGACGTCAAACCCTCCAACATCATGATCAGCGAGGACGGCCGGCCCCACCTGATGGACTTCGGCGTGGCCAAGCGTGTGTCGGGTGAGGCCACGATGACCCTGCAAGGCCAGGTGCTGGGCACGCCCGCTTACATGAGTCCGGAGCAGGCTCGGGGCGACGCGTACAAAGTGGATGGCCGGACCGACGTCTACAGCCTGGGGGTGATTCTCTACGAGCTGCTGACCGGGGAACTGCCGTTTCGCGGCAGCGTCCAGATGATGCTCCACCAGGTTCTGAACGATGATCCGCGATCGCTGAGCACCTTGAACGACCGCTTGCCGCGCGACATGCAGGCCATTTGCATGAAGGCGATGGCGAAGGATCCCGCGGCCCGCTACCAGTCCGCCGCCGCGCTGGCCGTCGATCTGCGCCTGTTTCTCGAAGGCAAGCCGATCGAGGCTCGTCCGATCGGCCGAGGGGAACGGCTCTGGCGTTGGTGCTCGCGGCATCCCCTGGAAGCAGGGCTGACATCTGCGGTCGCCCTCTTGCTGGTGATGGGCACGGTCATTTCCAGTTACTTTGCCGTGGAGGCCAACAAGCAGGCCCGGGAAGCTCAGGCCAATGCCGAGGCCCTCAGGTCGGAAAAAGAACGAGCGGACAGCAAGACAGCCGAGGCGGAAGCTCAGACGGCCGAGGCGCAGGCACAGGCCAGGGCGGTCCTGGCCGAGAAGCTGATCTCCGACCGGCGTCTGTTCGTGATCGACCTGCGCCAGGCCCAGTATGCCTGGGAGCAAGGTCAGATCGACCGCGTGCTGGAACTGCTCGCCGGGCAGGAACCGCGCCGCCTGAGCGGGGCCGACCTGCGCGGTTTCGAGTGGTATTACTGGAACCGGCTGTGCCATGCCGACCTGGGTACGCTCACCGGCCACGACCGGGCCGTCCTCAGCGTGGCCTACAGTCCCGATGGACGCCGCCTGGCTTCGGGGAGCAAGGACGGGACCGTCAAGGTTTGGAACGGCACCGGCAGCGAGGTGCTGTTTACTCTGAAGGGCCACACGGCCGGCGTCAACAGCGTGGCCTTCAGTCCCGATGAGAAGCAGTTGGCGACGGCCAGCGACGATCGATCCGTGAAAGTCTGGGACCTGGAAACCCGCAATGATATCCTCACTTTCGCAGGCCACACCGATAGCGTCCACAGCGTCGTCTTCAGCCCCGATAGCCAGTGGCTGGCGTCGGCCGGGAAGGACGGCGCCATCAACATCTGGAACCTGACCAAAGGCCCCGCCCCGGGCACCCTCAAAAACAAGTCCGGCCCGGTGAACCATCTGGCCTTCAGTGCGGATGGCAAGAACCTGGTTTCGGGCGGCAGCAACGGCGAGGTTACCGTCTGGAACCCGGTCAGCGGCCAGGTGCTGCTGACCTTTCGCGCTCATCCCGGCGGAGTCAGCAGCGTGGGCTTCAGTCCTGATGGCCAGCAGCTCGCCTCGGCCGGCATGGATAAGCTCGTGCGGATCTGGAACGCGAGCAACGGTCAGGAACGATTCGTGCTCAAGGGACACACCGACGCGGTTTCGAGCGTCGCCTTCTTCCGCGATGGCCGGCAACTGGCCTCGACCGGCTTGGACGGCACCCTGAAAATCTGGGATGTGGCCGACGGCAAGGAAGTGCTGACTCTCAAGGGGCATGTCGGTCCCATCCGCTGCGTCGGTCCGCATCCAAACGGCAAAAGATTGGCGACGGCGGGTGAAGACCGGACTGTGAAGATTTGGAACGTGGATGCGCCTACCTTCAAGGGCCATCTCAGCGGCGTCAGCAGCGTGGTCTTCAGTCCCGACGGCAAACGGCTGGCATCGACCAGCTGGGACAAAACCGTGAAAATCTGGGACATCGCCGACGGTCGCATGTTGTTCTCTTTGAAGGGCCACACCAGCGGTGTCACCAGCGTGGCGTTCAGTCCGGACGGCAAACGGCTGGCATCGGCGAGCTGGGACCGGAAGATTATCCTCTGGGACACGGCCAGCGGCCAGGAAAGCAAAACCCTCTCCGGCCACACCCAGTTTGTGCGTGCCGTGGCGTTCAGCCCGGACGGTCGGCACCTGGCTTCCGCCAGTGATGACCAGACCGCGAAAGTCTGGGACACGGCCACCGGCAGCGAGGTCTTCACACTCAAAGGCCATACGGACGCCGTCCAGAGCGTCGTCTACAGCCGGGACGGCAAACACCTGGCCTCGGGGGGCGACGACCGGGTTGTAAAAATCTGGGACGCGGAAAGCGGCAAGGAGGAACGCACGCTCAAAGGCCACACCAGCACCGTCTACGGTGTGGTGTTCAGTCCCGATAGCAAACGGTTGGCCTCGGCGGGCGATGATCAGGTCGTAAAAGTTTGGGATGCGGACACCGGTAAGGAGGAGCGCAGCCTGAAGGGGCACGTCGGCACGGTTTTCGGCGTGATCTACAGCCCGGACGGCAAGCGGTTGGTTTCGGCCGGCTTTGATGGTACAGTGAAAGTATGGGACGCCGCCACGGGTCAGGAGACGCTTTCACTCCAGGCCAATGTGGGACCGGTTCACGGAATCGCGTTCAATCCGGATGGTTCGCGCCTGGCTGCCGGCGGCGACGAACCGGGTTTGCAATTATGGGACGCGGTTCCACAGGAATAATAGGGAGGAGCAAGCAGTGTCCATCAAAGGATTTCGACTGATCGTGGTTCTGGTGCTGGCAGGGGCTGCCGGCGCCTACGGGTTCGATAAGGGCAAAGAGATCCTGTTCCCGCAGTTCACGCCGGAAAAGGGCAGCTACGAGCAACCGGCCGCGAAACTGGGTGAGAAGCCGGACACGCCCTGGAGCGCGACCACCGTGGCGGCGGCTGTCGATGCCAAGCCGTTACCCGGTAAGGTCGTCACCCTCAAGGGCGAGATCGTTGATTATTCCTGCTATCTGCAACTCGGCAAACATGGCGGCAAACACCGCGATTGCGGGCAGAAATGCCTCAAGGCCGGGATGCCCATCGGCTTGTTGATGCAGGACGGCACCCTCTATCTTCTGATGGAAGAGGAGCATAATCTGCGCCGCGATTCGGGGACCAATTTCCGTGACGCCGCGATCGAGAACATGGCGTACATCGTGGAAGTGACCGGCACTCTCTCCGAGGTGGACGGACAGCGGGCCGTGTTCGTCACCGGCTTCCTGAAGAAGAAGGGCTAATACTACAGCGCTACTTCCCTCTCCCCGGTACTCCGGGGAGAGGGGTCGGGGGTGAGGGGATGAGCGGCAGAATAGCATCTCGCACCTCTTCCCCTCACCCCCGACCCCTCTCCCCGGAGTACCGGGGAGAGGGGGGAATACAGCAGCTTTCATGCTGCGTAGCGCTGTAGTACTAAGTCGGCACCAAAAATATCACTTCCGGTTAACCCGCGCTCCCCGATCGGGTCGCGGCTAACCGGAGCCGTTCGGAACGCAGTCGGCAATGATTGCCCCACCCGAGTTATTTCAACGCGAGCGGAGGAATCGTCCATGTCCATCGTGCGAAGACCATGGGGCCCGGCAGCGGTCCTTACGTGCTTGACGGGCCTCTTTATCGGCTTGCATCTGTTTTCCCGAGACGCGCGCCCCGCCCAGGAAAAGGAAGCGATGTTTCGTGCGGAAGGGCCGCGAATCCCGTTAGGGTTGGCGCCGCTCATCTGGGGGTCGAAGAATCCATACAGCCCCGAAAAGGCGGAGTCTGGGCTGGCTGCTCTTCTTCGACAAACGCCTGTCCGTCGATCGCACTCTGGCTTGCGCGAGTTGCCATCAACCGGAACATGCCTTCACCGACGGTCAGTCCGTCTCCACGGGGTTCCGCGGCCAGCGCGGCGGCCGCAGCGCGCCGACGATCATCAACTCGGCATGGACTGGAGAGCTATTCTGGGATGGCCGATCGAAATCGCTGGAAGAACAGATGATCGAACCGCTCACCAATCCCATCGAGATGGGCAACACCGAGGAGGGTGTCGTCACGACGATTGCAGGGATTGCCGGTTATCGAGAGCGATTCAAGAAAGTCTTCGCCGAGGACAAGGTCAGCATCGGTCAGGTAGCGAAGGCCATGGCCACGTTCGAGCGCACCATTCTGTCGGGCAACTCCGCCTACGATCGTTTCAAGGCCGGCGACAAGAAGGCACTGACGGAACTTCAGCAGGAGGGCATGGAGATCTTCTTCTCCAACAAGGCGCGCTGCGACAGCTGTCACGAGGGACTGAACTTCACGAACGGCAAGTTCGCCAACATCGGCATCGGCATGGACAAGCCCCGACCCGACTTCGGGCTTTACAACATCACCAAGCAGGAATCCGACAAGGGTTCCTTCAAGACGCCGACCTTGCGGGAGATTGCCCGCACGGGTCCCTACATGCACGACGGCAGCCTGGCGACGCTGGAGGAGGTCGTGGAACATTACGACAAGGGCGGCGTCAAGAATCCGTGGCTGCACCAGGACATCAAGCCGCTGCAGCTGACGCCGCGCGGCAAGAAGGGATTGGTGGAGTTTCTCAAGTCGTTAAGCGGCGAAGGCTGGCAGCACATCAAGCCGCCGACGACGTTTCCGGAATAGGGGCATGGTTCAAGCGAGGGTGGCGCCGTGGAGCAGACATTCCTGTCTGCCTTTACGCGGCAGACAGGAATGTCTGCTCCGTGGCGCCACCCAATTGGACTTTACAAATGAACCATGCCCGAATTGCATTGTTCAACGGTGGGTGATACAGTGGTAGGACGGATTTGCAATCCGTCCGGGTTATGAGGACGGATTGCAAATCCGTCCTACCACTGTATCACCCAGTTTGAACCAGGCCGATGGGCGAGCAGTTTCAGATTGGTGCAATCGTTTTTTTCGGCCGTCCGATACATCCTTTCTGACGGAATACGACGATTCTCCGAAAAAGTCCGACCGCAAGGGAAGCAATTATCGGACGCACCAGATGTTCCGTCCTCGATCTGATTGTAACAGCTATTCCAGTGAATCTGCGGATGAGGAGGACAGTTTGGCTTGGACAGGCTGCGCAATCTCGGTTACCCTGATAAGCTGCTCATCTTTTCGCACAGTCCTTGAGAGCGAGCCTGCATTCGATAAGGGAACGAGGCATGTTGGTCAAAAGACTCTATTCGTGGTTGCAGCGTTTTTCGTGGCCGGCTCGATTCCGCAAGCGTTCGCTCTGGACCAGGCCATACCTGGAAGTCCTCGAAGGGCGGTTTGCGCCCGCGATGCTGCTGGTGAACAGCCTGCTCGACAATACCACGCCCAACAACGGCCTAGTCACGTTGCGCGAGGCGATCCTGGCCTCCACCAACCAAACGACGGACGACCTCGGTCAGACCGGAACCGGGCACGACATCATTATCTTCAGCCCGGCCCTGACCACCGGCGGCCCAGCGACGATCAACCTGTCCATCGTCGGCGATAACACCGAGGGGCCTAGCGACTTCGGCATCACGACCAACATTACCATCGAAGGGCCAACCGGCAGCAATGGCATTACCCTCAACAACGTCGGCAGCCAGCGGCTGTTCACCGTCAGCGCCTCGGGAAGCCTGACCCTCGGATCGTTGACCCTGAGCGGCGGCATGGCACAGGGCGGCAACGGCGGCGGTCCCAGTGAGGGCGGCGGCGGCGGCGGTGCTGGCCTGGGCGGGGCGATATTCAACCAGGGAACCCTCACGCTTCTCAACTCGACGCTGTCGGGGAACATGGCCATCGGCGGCAACGGCGGCACGGGCTACCGGTACGGAATTGGCGGCGGCGGCGGCGGCCTTTCGGGAAACGGCAGCGCCGGCGGCGCAGGCGGCGCCAACGGGGGAGGTAACGGCAGTAAATACGGCGGCGGCAATGGCGGTTTCGGCGGCGGCGGTGCCGGCGGCGGCTTCCCTGGTACTTCCGGTGACGGACCCGGCGGCATGGGTGGGTTCGGCGGCGGCGGCGGCGGCGGCGGCGGCTATTCCTTCACTAGCGGCAGTGGCAGCGCCTTCGGCGGCGGCACCAGCGGCGCCAGCGGTCTGGGGGCCGGCGGCGCGGGCGGCGGCGGCGGCGCCGGCCTCGGCGGAGCTGTGTTCAACAACGCTGGCTCCGTCACGGTCACCAATTCCACTTTCACCTCCGACACCGCCCAGGGTGGCACCGGAGGATCGGCGCTCGGCTCCGGGAACTCCGGTGCCGCCGGCACCGGCATCGGCGGCGCGATCTTCAGCCTCAACGGCTCTCTCACTCTGTTCGACAGTACAATCAGCGGCAACACGGCCGCTTCGGGAGGCCGCGGGGTCTATGTCCTGGGCTACAGCGGCGCCACGGCCACGGCGGTGATCGACAACACGATCATCGGCCAGAGCGACACCAGCGTCTCGGACTTCGTGGCTGCGACCATCAACGGCGGTTCCACGAACCTCAGTGGCGGCGGCAACCTGATCCGCACGCAGAGCGGCCTGAGCGGCACCATCATTGCCAGTACGGCCGATCCCCTGCTCGGCTCCCTGGCAAACAACGGTGGACCGACGCCAACCATGGCCCTGCCAGCCGGCAGCCCCGCGATTGACGCCGGCAGAAATGCGCTCATTCCTGCCGGCATTATCGCTGACCAACGCGGCTTTGGCCCCCGCATCGTCAACGGCACGGTCGATATCGGAGCTTACGAGTTCGGCGCCGTCCCCCCGGAGACGCCGAGTTTGGTTGTCACAACGACCGCGGACGTCGTCAACCCCTTTGACGACCTTACCAGTCTGCGCGAAGCGATCAACTACGCCGAAGCGCTCGGCGGGAATCAGACAATCACGTTCGCCCCGAGCCTCACGCAAAGCGGCCCGGCGACGATCAGCCTGTCCACGGTCGGCGATAACACGGCCGGGCCCAGCGACTTCGGCATCAGCACGGACATCACCATCGACGGCCCAACAGGCAGCAACGGGATCACACTCGACAATAGCGGCAACCAGCGTCTGTTCTACGTCAGTGCCACAGTCAGCCTGACCCTCGAGTCGCTGACCCTCAGCGGCGGCCTGGCCCAGGGCGGCAACAGCATTTTCGGCGGCGCCGCCGCGGGCATGGGCGGCGCGATCTTCAACCAGGGTTCCCTCACGCTGATTGACAGCACCCTGAGCGGCAACACGGCCCAGGGGGGGGCCATTGATTACATTTTTGGCAGCACCAATGGCGCGGAATACGGCGGCGGCGGTCTTGGCGGCGCGGGTCCCGTGGGCGGCGCCGGCGGCCCACCCAACGGCGGCGCCGTAGGCAACAGCGGCGGCGCCGGCGGCTTCGGCGGCGGCGGCGGCGAAGCGACCGTAGCTTTTACCAACGGCGGCCAGGGCGGCTTCGGCGGCGGCGGGGGCGACGGCTACTTCGGCGGCTTCGGTGGCTTCGGCGGCGGCAGCGCCGGCGGAGCCCAGGCCGGCGTCGCCGGATTCGGCGGCGGCACGGGCGTGGCACATACTTCCGGCGGCGGCGGCGCCGGGCTGGGCGGGGCCATCTTCAACGCAGCCGGCACTGTTACGATCACCGACAGCACCCTGGCCGCCAACGCCGCGCGCGGCGGAAGGGGGATCGACTCAGGCAACGGCTCAGGCTTCGGCGGCGCGATCTTCAACCTCAACGGTAGTCTGAATCTGCTCGACTCAACCCTCGACGCCAACACGGTCGCCGCGGGCACCGGCAACTTCGGCATCGGCGGCAGCACCGACGGCGGCGCCCTCTACTCGCTCGGGCTCAACGGCACCGGTGTCGGCTCGGCCAGCGGCGCTCAACTGACCGTGGATAACTCCATTCTTGCCAACAGCGCGGGCGGCACCAACGATCTCGTCAACAACAACACGGCTTCGGTAACCACCAGCAACAACTTCGTCGGCGGCAACGCGCTGCTCGCCCCTCTGGGCGACTACGGCGGGCCGACGCCGACCATGCCGCCACTGCCCGGCAGCCCCGTCATCGCCGCCGGCGACACCTCGCTGGTTCCCGGCGGCGTCACTACCGATCAGCGCGGCCTCCCGCGCATCGTGAACGGCACTGTCGATATCGGCGCCGTCGAGAGCGGCGGCTTCACCATCGCCGTCCAGTCGGGCGATAACCAGAGCACGGTGAACGGAACGGCCTTCGCCAACCCGCTGGTGGTTAGCGTTGCCGCCGACAACGGGGTCGACCCAGTCGTCGGCGGCGTGATCTCCTACACCGTCAATCCCTCGGGGGGCGGCGCCAGTGCCACCCTGTCCAGCGGAACGGCCACCATCGTCGCCGGAGGCGTAGCCAGCGTCACCGCCACGGCGAACTCGTCCTTGGGCAGCTATACGGTTTCGACCTCCGCGGTGGGTGCGGCAAGCCCCGCCACATTTACTTTGAACAACGACGAGACGCCGAGCCTCGTGGTCACCACGACGCAGGATGTCGTCAACCCCTTCGACGGCTTTACCAGCCTGCGCGAGGCGATCGATTACGCCGAAACACTCGGCGGGAATCAAACGATAACCTTCACGCCCGGCCTGACCGGCAGCATCGCGCTGAACGGCACCGAGTTGCTGCTCGACCAAACAGGCGGCACCCTGACAATCCAGGGCCCCGGAGCCAACGTGCTGTCGATCAGTGGCAATAACCAGAGCCGTGTGTTCGACATTGCCAGCGGGACGACAGTCAACATTTCCGGCCTGACCGTCGAGGATGGCAATGAAGCGTCCGCATTCGGCGGCGGCATCCTCAACGCCGGCACCCTCACCTTGACCGCCTGCTCGATAACCGGCAACATGGCGGTGCAAGGCGGCGGCGTCCAGAACACTGGCACGCTCACCGTCTTCTCCAGCACGTTTTCCGGCAACTCCGTGCAAACCTCCGGTGCCGCGATCAACAGCGAAAGCGGTACTACGAACCTGACCGATACGACCGTATCCGGCAACACGAGCACGTTCGGCGGCGCTATCCGGAATGGCAGTTCTTCGGGCTCGCTGACGCTCACCGACTCAACCGTGTCCGGCAATTCAATGCTTCCGGGCAGCGGGTTCGGCGGCGCGGGCATCGAAAGCTTCAGTGGGCAGATAACGCTCGCGAACACAATCGTTGCCGGCAACAACGCGCCCCCGCCCGTCTATGCTAACTCGCCCAACCCTGCCAACGCCGTCGACATCGTCGTCTTCGGGACCACCCTCGTCGATGACGGCGACAACCTGCTCGGGACGGCGGTGCAGACCCTGGAATCCAACCTGGGTGTCAGTCCGGCGGGGACCGACGTGTTCACCGACACACCCTTGTTGGCCGCACTCGGCAACTACGGTGGACCGACGCAAACGATGGCCCTGTTGCCCGGCAGCCAGGCCATTGACGCCGGCAGCAACGCGCTCATTCCCAGCGGCGTCACCACCGATCAGCGCGGCCTCCCGCGCATCGTGAACGGCACTGTCGATATCGGCGCCGTGGAGAGCGGCGGCTTCACCATCGCCGTGCAGTCGGGCGACAATCAGAGTACGGTGAACGGCACGGCCTTCGCCAACCCGCTGGTGGTCAGCGTGACCGCCAACAACCCGGCCGAACCGGTCGTCGGCGGCGTGATAACCTACACCATCAATCCCTCGGGGGGCGGCGCCGGCGCCATGCTTTCCAATGGGACAGCGACCATTGCCGCCAACGGCCTGGCCAGCGTCACCGCCACGGCCGACTCGTCCTTGGGCAGCTATACGGTTACCACCTCCGCGGCGGGTGCGGCCAGCCCCGCCACCTTAACTTTGAACAACGACGAGACGCCGAGCCTGGTGGTCACCACGACCCTGGACGTCGTCAACCCCTTCGACGGCCTGACCAGCCTGCGCGAGGCGATCGAATTCGCCGAAGTGCTCGGTGGGAATCAAACGATCACCTTCGCCCCGAACGTGACCGACACCATCACGCTGAACGGCTCGGAATTGGACCTCGACCAAACAGGCGGCACCCTGACGATCCAGGGTCCCGGGGCCAACGTGCTATCGATCAGCGGCAACAATGCCAGCGGCGTCTTTGGAATCGCCGGCAGCTCGTCCGCCGAGATCGATGGTTTGACAATCACCGACGGCAACTCGGTTTCGGCGCCGGCATTGATACCTCAGGCACGCTGGTTCTTAATAACGACGCCGTTACCAACAATCACGTCGTTAACGAAGGCGGCGGTCTGGACATTGAAGCCACGGGCACGGCCACGGTGACCGACTGCACCTTCAGCGGAAACTCCGCCACCAACGCCGGCGGACTGTTAATTACCACCGGCGGCATGGCCACGCTGATTGACTGCACCTTCAGCGGAAACTCCGCCCAGAACGGCGCCGGCTTGATCAACCGCGGCACGGCCATGCTGACCAACTGCACCGTCAGCGGAAACTCCGCCAACAGAGCCGGTGGCATGATCGATGAAGGCGGCGGCTCGGCCACGCTGACCAACTGCACCATTAGCGGCAACACGGCCAACACAGTCGTCGGCGGCCTTCTCAATAGCAGCACGGTCACGCTGAATAACACGATTGTCGCGGGCAACTCCGGCGGAGACCTCTCCGGAAGCTCCTCCGGGTCGAACAACCTCCTAGGCGGAAACCCACTGCTTGCCCCACTGGGCAACTACGGCGGGCCGACGCTGGCAATGGCGCCGCTTCCTGGCAGCCCCGCCATCGACGCCGGCGACAACGCCCTTATTCCCAACGGTATCACCATCGACCAGCGCGGCCTCCCGCGACATCGTCCACGGCACCGTCGATATCGGCGCCGTCGAGAGCGGCGGCTTCACCATCGCCGTGCAGTCCGGCGGTAACCAGAGTACGATTAACGGCTCAGCGTTCGCCAACCCGCTGGTGGTCAGCGTGACCGCCAACAACGGGGTCGACCCAGTCGTCGGCGGCATGGTTTCCTACACCGCCAATCCCGCGGGAGGCGGCGCCGGCGCCATGCTTTCCAATGGGACAGCGACCATTGCCGCCAACGGCCTGGCCAGCGTCACCGCCACGGCCAACTCGGCTTTGGGTAGCTATACGGTTACAGCCTCCGCGGCGGGCGCGGCCAGCCCCGCCACCTTCACTTTGAACAACGACGAGACGCAGAGCCTGGTGGTCACCACGACCCTGGACGTCGTCAACCCCTTCGACGGCCTGACCAGCCTGCGTGAGGCGATCAATTACGCCAAATCGCTCGGCGGCAATCAAGCCATCACCTTCGCCGCCGGTGTGACCGGCACCATAACGCTGAACGGCTCGGAATTGGACCTCAACCAAACAGGCGGCACCCTGACGATCCAGGGTCCCGGAGCCAGCCTGCTGTCGATCAGCGGCAACAATGCGAGCGGCGTGTTCGTCATTGACCCCGGCGCGTCGGCGGCGCTGTCGGGGCTGACGGTTACCGGGGGAGCAGCACCAATGGGGCCGGGATCTATGTCAGCCACGGGAACCTGACCGCCGATAGCATCGTCGTCAGCGGCAACCAGTCCACCGACCCCGGCAACGGCGGCGGGGGGATCGTGACCGACACCGCGATGGTAATGATCAGCAACTCCGCCATCGTCAACAACACCTCCGCTGGCGTCGGCGGCGGCATCTTCGAGTACTTCAATAGTAATTTGACACTCGTGAACTGCACCCTCGCCAACAACAGTGCCGGAGATCGCGGCGGAGCCATCGAGAATTACGCCCCGTTAACGCTCGTGAATTGCACGGTGAGCAACAACAGCGCATTTTTCGGCGGCGGCATCCAAAACGCGGTAGCGACCAGCGTCACACTGGGTAACACGATCGTAGCCGGCAACACAGACACCATCGGTAATCCCGACGTCTACGGAGTGACGGCCTGGGTCTCCGAGGGGCACAACCTGATCGGCAACACCAACGGCAGTTCCGGCTGGGTCGGCTCCGACTTGACCGGGACTAGCGCCCAGCCTCTCAACCCCCTGCTGGCGCTTCTAGGCAATTACGGTGGTCCGACCCAGACGCTGGCCCTGCTGCCCGGCAGCCCCGCCATCGACGCGGGAAACAACACGCTGATTCCCAGCGGCGTAAACACCGACCAACGCGGCCTCCCGCGCATCGTCGAAGGCACCGTTGACATCGGCGCCTTCGAGAGCGGCGGTTTCACCATCGCGGTGCAGTCGGGCGACAATCAGAGCACGGTGAACGGCACGGTCTTCGCCAACCCGCTGAGCGTCAGCGTCGCCGCCAACAACCCGATCGAACCGGTTGCCGGCGGCGTGATAACCTACACCGTCAACCCCTCGGGGGGCGGTGCCGCCGCCATGCTTTCCAATGGGACAGCTACCATTGCCGCCAACGGCACGGCCAGCATCACCGCCACGGCCAACTCGTCCCTGGGCAGCTATACGGTTTCGGCTTCCGCTACGGGCGCAGCCAGCCCCGCTACCTTCAACTTGAATAACGACGAGACGCCCAGCCTCGTGGTCACCACGACGCAGGACGTCGTCAATCCTTTCGACGGCCTGACCAGCCTGCGCGAGGCGATCAATTACGCCGAAACGCTCGGCGGGAATCCGACCATCACCTTCGCCGCCGGGGTGACCGGCACCATCACGCTGACCGGCGGCCAACTGAACATCAACCAGAACCTGAGCATTAACGATCCCGGCGCCAACATCATCATCAGCGGCAACAACGCCGGCCGCGTCTTCGCTATCGGCGGCGGCGCGAGCGTATTCTTTTCCGGCCTGACGATCACGGGAGGAAGCGTTCCCGGCGGTCTTGGCGGGGCCAGTGGCGGCGATATCGAAAACTCAGGGACTCTGACGATCAGCGACTGCACCATCAGCGGCGGCTCCGCGTCGCTGGGCGGCGGCATCCACAGCGACTACACCGCGACGCTGATCGTGAGCAACAGTACGTTCTCCGGCAACACCGGCTACGACGGCGGCGGTCTGGAAAGCGACGGAACCACGACGGTCACGAACAGCACTTTCAACAGCAACAACGCCAGCAATCTCGGCGGAGCCATTTTCAACCGCGACGATCAGCTGGGATCCCCGCTCGAAGGCATGTTGACCCTGACCAACGACACCATCTCCGGCAATACCGCCAGCGCCGGCGGCAGCGGCGTCTATGATTACCAGATTCGGCCAGGCGGCATGGTCTCCGTCCAGAATACCATCGTGGCCGCCAACACGACCGACGATGTGGAGAACGCCGCCGGATCGGTCTTCACTTCGTTGGGAAACAACCTGATCGGCGACACGGACGGTTCGACCGGCTTCGGCGTCTCGGGGGATCTTACCGGGACGGGCAGTTCCCCGCTCAACCCGATGCTCGGCCCGTTGGCGAATAACGGCGGTCCCACGCAAACCGTCGCTCTGCTGAGCGGCAGTCCGGCCATCAATACGGGGAACAACTCCGGCGCGCCGGCCACCGACCAGCGCGGCGTCGCCCGGCCGTTCGGTCCCGAAGTGGACATCGGCGCCTTCGAGGCGATGCTGAACGACTTCCTCGTCAGCAACACCAACGACAGCGGTCCCGGTTCGCTCCGCCAGGCCATTCTCGACTCGAATGCGTCGGCTAATGTGGGCGGCCAACCGAATCTCATCCAGTTCTACATTTCCGGTTCCGGCGTCCAGACCATCACCCCGGCGTCGCTGCTGCCGGCCATCACTACGCCCGTCGTTATCGACGGCTACTCACAGCCAGGAACCGCGCCGAACACACTGGCCACCGGCGACAACGCCGTCCTCCTCATCCAGCTCGATGGCGCGACGGCCGGTCCTTTTGGCCTGCAACTCCTGGCGAGCAGCTCCACCATCCAGGGACTGGACATCAACAACGTCCCGGGCGACGGCATTCTCGTCACCGGTTCCAACGACGTCATTCGCGGGAACATGCTCGACGCCAATTCACGCGGGATCGTTGTCACGGCCCGGCCTATTTCTTACACTCCTCCCGCCCCTCCCGTACCTTCCGTGGTTACGAACAACACGATCGGCGGCACCACGCCCGCGGACAGAAATGTGATCTCGGGCAACTTGCTGGACGGTGTGCTAATCACCGGAGATGGCCTGGCGACCGACCAGGTGACGGGCAACATCGTGGAGGGCAACCTCATCGAGAGCAACGGCACGAGTCCGCACGAAAACGACCCTGGCCTCGTGTCGAGCGATGTTCTTTATCCAGGTAACAACGCCATTGAAATCACCAATCCCGCGTTCACGTTCGTAAGTAGCGGTTCGATCGCGGGCAACGTCGCCACGGTCCAACCTGGTGCCAGCGTCACGTTGACGGGAACCTACACCATCAATTCCAACGGCCTCAGCGGCGCCATCATCCAGCTCTACAATTCGTTCATTTCCCCTGCTCCGCTCGGCGCGGCTGCGCAAGCTTATCCCTACGGAGGATATTATCAGGGGGTCCCGAGCGCCGGTATCACTTCCGGTACCTTTACCCTAACCCTGAACGCGCCGCCGACGCCGGGGACCTACTTCATCGCCGAGACGTTCTCTTTCCAGTTTAACTTCATCCCGAACAAGGTCGGCGGCTTCGGGATGGACGTCTCCACGGGGCTTCCGGCCGCGCCCTTTGAGGTGATTGTGTTGCCGCCGCCTCTGATGGCCGGCGTCCGCATCGACAACGGTGCGACGGATAACCTGGTAGCTGACAATACCATCGACGCGAACGGCAAAGGCGTGGTCGTCGCCGGCAATACCACGACTGGCAATTCCATCCTGAACAACTCGATCTTCGGCAATACGAGCCTGGGTATCGACCTGGGCGATAACGGCGTCACGCCCAACGGCACGGCGCCGCCTGGTCCGAACGATTTCCAGAATCATCCGGTACTCACCACGGCGACGAGCACCAGCGTCAGCGGCTATCTTCTCGGTACGCCGATGACCAATTTCGACATCCAATTGTTCGTCAGCCCGGCGTCGGGACCGGCCGAACAGGGCGAGCAACTGCTGCAAGATTTTCCGGTAACCACCAACAGCAGCGGCATGGCCACTTTCAACCTGAGCGGCCTGACGATCGCCGGTGGCGAGGTGGTGACGGCGACGGCAACCAATGACGTCACGCACGACACCTCGGAGTTCTCTCCCGGCCCGCCCGTCAGCATTCAGGTGACCGGAGGCGACAACCAAAATACGACGGTCGGCACCGCGTTTACCGCCCCGTTACAGGCCACCGTCGAAGACGCTTACGGCAACCCGACGCCCGGTATATCCGTGTCGTTTGCCGCGCCGGCTGTCGGGGCCAGCGCGACCTTTAACAACTCCACCCCTGTTACGAATAACAACGGCGTCGTCTCCGTCACAGCCACCGCGGGCACAGTCTCGGGCAATTACAACGTCAATGCCACGGTCAGCGGCGTCAGCACTCCGACCATCTTCAGCGAGACGAACAACCCCGCGGCGCCCAGCCAGTTGGTGGTGATGATGGAGCCGTCGACGACGGCGACGGCCGGCGTGGACTTCGCGATCCAGCCAGTGGTGGCGGAAGAAGACCAATTCGGCAACATCATCACCACGGACAGCACGCCACACGGTGACGGCGGCGCGGGGCACTGACGGCACGGCTAGCCTGCAGGGCAGCAACCTGACGGTGACGCTGGTCAACGGCGTGGCGACGTTCAGCGGCCTGTCGTACAACAAGGCCGAGACGATGAATATCGTCTTCAGCACCAACGCCGGTGCGTTCACGGCGACATCCACCGATGTGGTCGTCAGCCCGGCGGCGGCCAGCCAGTTGGTGGTGACGACGCAGCCGTCGACCACGGCGACGGCCGGCGTGGACTTCGCCACGCAGCCGGTGGTGGCGGAAGAAGACCCGTTCGGCAACATCATCACCACCGACAGCACGCACACGGTGACGGCGGCCCGGGGCACTGACGGCACGGCCAGCCTGCAGGGGAGCAAGTTGACGGTGACGCTGGTCAACGGCGTGGCGACGTTCAGCGGCCTGTCGTACAACAAGGCCGAGACGATGGACATCGGCTTCAGCACCAACGCCGGCTGCGTTCACGGCGACATCCACCGATGTGGTGGTCAGCCCGGCGGCGGCCAGCCAGTTGGTGGTGACCACGCAGCCGTCGACCACGGCGACGGCCGGCGTGGCCTTCGGCACGCAGCCGGTGGTGGCGGAAGAAGACGCGTTCGGCAACATCATCACCACCGACAGCACGCACACGGTGACGGCGGCCCGGGGCACTGACGGCACGGCCAGCCTGCAGGGGAGCAAGCTGACGGTGACGCTGGCCAACGGCGTGGCGACGTTCAGCGGCCTGTCCTACAACAAGGCCGAGACGCTGAACATCGGCTTCAGCACCAACGCCGGCTCGTTCACGGCCACATCCACCATGTCGTCGTCAGCCCGGCGGCGGCCAGCCAGTTGGTGGTGACGACGCAGCCGTCGACCACGGCGACGGCCGGCGTGGCCTTCGCCACCCAGCCGGTGGTGACGGAAGAGGACGCCTTCGGCAACATCATCACCAGCGACAGCACGCACACGGTGACGGCGGCCCGGGGCATGACGGGCACGGCCAGCCTGCAGGGGAGCCCGTTGACGGTGACGCTGGCCAACGGCGTGGCGACGTTCAGCGGCCTGTCGTACAACAAGGCCGAGACGATGAACATCAGCTTCAGCACCAACGCCGGCGTCGTTCACGGCCACATCCAGCAACGTGGTGGTCAGCCCGGCGGCGGCCAGCCAGTTGGTGGTGACGACGCAGCCGTCGAGCCACGGCCACGGCCGGGGTGGCCTTCGCCACCCAGCCGGTGGTGGCGGAAGAAGACCCGTTCGGCAACATCATCACCAGCGACAGCACGCACACCGTGACGGCGGCGCGGGGCACTGACGGCACGGCCAGCTTGCAGGGGAGCACCTTGACGGTGACGCTGGTCAACGGCGTGGCGACGTTCAGCGGCCTGTCGTACAACAAGGCCGAGACGATGAACATCGCCTTCAGCACCAACGCCGGCTCGTTTACGGCCACATCCAGCAACGTGGTGGTCAGCCCGGCGGCGGCCAGCCAGTTGGTGGTGACGACGCAGCCGTCGAGCCGGCCACGGCCGGCGTGGCCTTCGCCACCCAGCCGGTGGTGGCGGAAGAAGACCCGTTCGGCAACATCATCACCAGCGACAGCACGGACACGGTGACGGCGGCCCGGGGCAATCACGGCACGGCCAGCCTGCAGGGCAGCAGCTTGACGGTGACGCTGTCGAGCGGCGTGGCGACGTTCAGCGGCCTGTCGTACAACATGGCCGAGACGATGAACATCGGCTTCAGCACCAACGCCGGCTCGTTTACGGCCACATCCAACGACGTCGCGGTCAGCCCAGCGGCGCCAGCCAGTTGGTGGTCACGACGCAGCCGTCGACCACGGCGACGGCCGGCGTGGCCTTCGCCACTCAGCCGGTGGTGGCGGAAGAAGACGCGTTCGGCAACATCATCACCAGCGACAGCACGCACACGGTGACGGCGGCCCGCGGCAGCCTGGGCACGGCCAGCCTGCAAGGCAGCAACCTGACGGTGACGCTGTCGAGCGGCGTGGCGACGTTCAGCGGCCTGTCGTACAACAAGGCCGAGACGATGAACATCGGCTTCACCACCAACGCCGGTGCGTTCACGGCGACCTCCAACGATGTCGTCGTCAGCCCGGCGGCGGCCAGCCAGTTGGTGGTGACGACACAGCCGTCGGCCACGGCGACGGCCGGCGTTGCCTTCGCCACTCAGCCGGTGGTGGCGGAAGAAGACGCGTTCGGCAACATCATCACCAGCGACAGCACGCACACCGTGACGGCGGCGCGGGGCACTGACGGCACGGCCAGCCTGCAGGGGAGCCCGTTGACGGTGACGCTGGTCAACGGCGTGGCGACGTTCAGCGGCCTGTCGTACAACATGGCCGAGACGATGAACATCGGCTTCACCACCAACGCCGGCTCGTTCACGACCACATCCACCGACGTGGCGGTCAGCCCGGCGGCGGCCAGCCAGTTGGTGGTGACGACGCAGCCGTCGACCACGGCGACGGCCGGCGTGGACTTCGCCACTCAGCCGGTGGTGGCGGAAGAAGACGCGTTCGGCAACATCATCACCAGCGACAACACGCACACGGTGACGGCGGCGCGGGGCACTGCGGCACGGCCAGCCTGCAGGGGAGCCCTTGACGGTGACGCTGGTCAACGGCGTGGCGACGTTCAGCGGCCTGTCGTACAACAAGGCCGAGACGATGAACATCGGCTTCACCACCAACGCCGGCTCGTTCACGACCACATCCACCAACGTGGTGGTCAGCCCGGCGGCGGCCAGCCAGTTGGTGGTGACGACGCAGCCGTCGGCCACGGCGACGGCCGGCGTGGCCTTCGGCACGCAGCCGGTGGTGGTGGAAGAAGACCAGTTCGGCAACATCATCACCACCGACAGCACGCACACGGTGACGGCGGCGCGGGGCACTGACGGCACGGCCAGCTTGCAGGGGAGCCCGTTGACGGTGACGCTGGTCAACGGCGTGGCGACGTTCAGCGGCCTGTCTTACAACATGGCCGAGACGATGAACATCGCCTTCAGCACCAACGCCGGCTCGTTCACGGCGACATCCACCGACGTCGTGGTCAGCCCGGCGGCGGCCAGCCAGTTGGTGGTGACGACGCAGCCATCGACCACGGCGACAGCCGGCGTGGCCTTCGCCACGCAGCCGGTGGTGGCGGAAGAGGACCAGTTCGGCAACATCATCACCAGCGACAGCACGCACACGGTGACGGCGGCGCGTGGCACTGACGGCACGGCCAGCCTGCAGGGGAGCCCGTTGACGGTGACGCTGGTCAACGGCGTGGCGACGTTCAGCGGCCTGTCCTACAACATGGCCGAGACGATGAACATCGCCTTCAGCACCAACGCCGGCTCGTTCACGACCACATCCACCGACGTGGTGGTCAGCCCGGCGGCGGCCAGCCAGTTGGTGGTGACGACGCAGCCATCGACCACGGCGACGGCCGGCGTGGCCTTCGCCACCCAGCCGGTGGTGACGGAAGAAGACCCGTTCGGCAACGTCATCACCAGCGACAGCACGCACACGGTGACGGCGGCCCGTGGCAATCACGGCACGGCCAGCCTGCAGGGCAGCGCGTCTGACGGTGACGCTGTCGAGCGGCGTGGCGACGTTCAGCGGCCTGTCGTACAACATGGCCGAGACGATGAATATCGTCTTCAGCACCAACGCCGGTGCGTTCACGGCGACATCCACCGATGTGCTGGTCAGCCCGGCGGCGGCCAGCCAGTTGGTGGTGACGACGCAGCCGTCGAGCTCCGCCACGGCCGGCGTGGCCTTCGCCACCCAGCCGGTGGTGGCGGAAGAGGACCCGTTCGGCAACATCATCACCAGCGACAACACGCACACCGTGACGGCGGCGCGGGGCACTGACGGCACGGCCAGCCTGCAGGGGAGCCCGTTGACGGTGACGCTGGTCAACGGCGTGGCGACGTTCAGCGGCCTGTCGTACAACGTGGCCGAGACGATGAACATCGGCTTCACCACCAACGCCGGCGTCGTTTACGGCGACATCCACCGACGTCGCTGGTCAGCCCGGCGGCGGCCAGCCAATTGGTGGTGACGACGCAGCCATCGGGTACGGCGACAGCCGGCGTGGCCTTCGCCACTCAGCCCGTGGTGGTGGAAGAAGACCAGTTCAACAACATCGTCACCACGCGACAGCACGCACACGGTCACGGCGGCGCGTGGCAGCCTGGGCTCGGCCAGCCTGCAGGGCAGCAACCTGACGGTGACACTGGTCAACGGCGTGGCGACGTTCAGCGGCCTGTCGTACAACATGGCCGAGACGATGAATCTCGGCTTCAGTTCCAACGCCGGCTCGTTCACGGCGACATCCACCGATGTGGTCGTCAGCCCGGCGGCCGCCAGCCAGTTGGTGGTGACGACGCAGCCGTCGAGTACGGCGACAGCCGGCGTGGACTTCGGCACTCAACCCGTGGTGGCGGAAGAAGACCCGTTCGGCAACATCATCACCACGGACAACACGTCCACCGTGACGGCGGCACGCGGCAGCCTGGGCTCGGCTAGCCTGCAGGGCAGCAACCTGACGGTGACGCTGGTCAACGGCGTGGCGACGTTCAGCGGCCTGTCGTACAACAGGGCCGAGACGATGAATCTCGCCTTCAGCACCAACGCCGTTGGCGTGGCCTCCACCACGTCCACCGACGTAGCGGTGAGCGCGGCTGCCGCCGTCAGCTTCACGGTGACCGGCTATCCCCTCCTGAGTGCCGCGGCTCAGCCCAACAACTTCACGGTCACCGCCTTCGACAAGTTCGGCAACATCGCCACCGGTTACGCTGGCCTGGTTGTGTTCTCGAGCAGTGATCCTCTGACGATTCTGCCCGGAGATTCGCACCTGACGGAAGGCATCGGCACGTTCAGCGCCACCTTCCGCAGCAGCGGCACCAAGACCCTCACCGCCACCGATTCGATCGACCCCACCATCACAGGCAGCGAATCCGGGATTCCGATTTCCGCTCTGGTAAACGTGACGGGCACCGTCTTCACCGCGCTGGTCAATCAGTCTTTCACTACTACCGTGGCTACGTTCACTGCCTCGTTCCCCGCCACGGCCAACGACTTTACCGCCACGATCAACTGGAATGACGGCCCCCCCGGTAACACCACCGATAACACCCCCGGCACCATCGTCGCCAACAACAACGGTGTGTTCAGCGTCCTTGGCACACATAGCTTCAACACCGTGACAACGTTTCTCATTCAGGTGACCGTGACCGACCTGATCAAGAACACGGTCGAGCAATCCGTACCCACCGGGGCTATCGTCCTCGACGTCGGTCAGACTGTGCAATTGCAGTCGTTTGGCTTCACCGACTGCAACATGTCCCCCAATGGCGTACTCTCCACCGGCAGCAATGGAGCCGCCGCCGTGTTGACCCAAACGATGCTCCCCGGCTGCGACGAGACCCTGTTCGTGGCATCCTACGCCAACAATCCGACCACGACGGCGACGAACGGGCAAGTGTTCTTCGACGTGCGCGTCACCGGGGCCGACTCCCAGGGCCAACTCGTGGTCAACTTCAACTACGGCCTCCTGGATCCCGACAAGGTGATCCTCGAGATCTTCGATCAGACCCTGAACCAGTTCGTGCCGGTCGTGGGCAGCAATGATAAGGCCGACCATGTGATTACGGCGATCTTCGACAGCACCAGTTCTCCGCCACTGACGGACCTCACCGGGACGGTGTTCACGGTCGCCGTCCAGGGGGCTCCCGTCGAGGTTCAAGCGAACGTGGCTCCGTCGCAAGCGTTAGCCGTTAACACCAAACCGCCGCCGCTCCAGCCGCCGGCGCCGGTCACCGATGTGCGCGAAGCAGAGGCGGAGTCGCTGACCTTCCAGGGTAGCGGTGAACTGTCCTTCGGGGTGCAATCGATCCAGGACACCGCGCGGGCACCCTCCGGCGGAGCGCTTGGTGATGACCCCACCACGATAGGAGCGGCGTACCTGACGCGGCTGGTGAAACAAGGCGGCGAGATAGCGAAGGATTGGGCGCGGTGGCTGGGACTGAGCGATCCAATGGACGTGTTGCGCCTCCTCTCGACCCCGACGACGACCACGCCCGGCACGAGAGATTCACGCGGCCCAGAGCAGGCGCCCGAGGATCCCGAAGCCGAAACGACGAACGACATGGTCTTCCTGTCCACGGACTCCCTGTTCTCTCCCAACTCGCGCGCCGGTGAATCTCCCGAGCGCCTTACCGATTGGGGAGCAGAAGTCGTCGATCGAGTGGCTTGCAATAATCCGTTCATCGGCATCGCAACGCCGACCGACTCGCGTCGCATCCTCGATCTGGTCTGGGTTCCGGGAGTAATGTCGGCTCGGCGCCGCCGTTGCACGACGGCCAAGCCCGACCGAACGAGCGCGGCGGCGATTGGGCGACCCGAACCGTTGGGATTGCTTCCCTCCCGATGTCAACGGTTGATCCGATAGCAGTTTCCTGCTAGCCCTTGGCTGGCACCGCGGACTCGCAGGATGGTCGCCTACCTTTCGGAACAGCCCCTCGGTGCAGGCGCCGGTCATCAAGATATTCGCTCGGGAACTCCTGGGCACAGTCGAACGAACAATTTGCCGGTTTACCCTCTTTCGCAACCCTTCGCGCTGTGTTATGCTGCCAGTCACTTCGCCAGGACAAAGGGAGACATCCATGACACGGCGACACGTCCTTCAGCTGACGTCCCTCGGAATCATGGCGGCCGTCGCGGCGCTGGCGTTCCAGAAGCCGGAGGCCAAGAAACTGCTGATACTGGAATGGGCCCACAAGGCCCCGAAGGAGACGCCGCCGGTCGCCGTGCTCATCGAGATGGGCCTCAAGGACGCCGACGCCAAATCCTGGTCCGGCAACGCGACCGTCACCGGGGCGACGGTGGTCCACCGCGAAGGCTATCGCTTCCGCGACCGGCGACAAGCTGCTCGATCCGAACGGCTGGCAGGCGTCGTCGCACAAGCCGATGCGCTCGCCGCCGAACATGCCGCCGGCCGTCACGCTGGAACCGTTCGCCACCGTCGGCGTCGTCCTGCACCTGGCCGACGTCAAGCCAGACGCCGATTTATCGATTCGCGTGAAAGAGCAGCGAGGTGCGACGAAAAGGTGCCGCTCAAGGATGTCCTCGCCGGCAAGCCGCACGCCATCCAGAACGGCCGGGCCGTGGTTCGCCTGGTCACCACCGCGACGCCGGTCGTCATCGAGCAAGACCGAGGACGACTTCCCCGCCGCCTGCTACGGCCCCGACGGCACGCTCTGGGTGGCGTACATCAGCTACACGGTGAAGGAGGACGAGCCGGCGCATCGAGGCGCCGAACCTCAAGGAGCAGCCGAAGGATTTCAAGGCGCTCTACACGCCGGAATTCGGCGATCAGCTGTTCGTCAAGTCGTACCGCGACGGCAAGTGGAGCAAGCCGATCGCGATCACGGGGCCGAAGGAAGACCTGATGCGCTGCGCCATCGCGGCGGAAGGCGATGGGACGGTGTGGGCGATTTACAGTGCGAACCGGGATGGCAAGCACAACGTCTACGCCCGGCCGATCAAGGGGGACACGGCCGGCGAAGAAGTCGTGGTGAGCCACGAGAAGGCGGCTGGACTTAGCCCGGTTGCATGCACGGACCATAGCGGGTCATGTCCAGGTCGCTTATCAGGGGCCATCCGTTTCGCCGGAACCCTTCCCCTTCGGACTTGGTTGGGCCGTCATCGACCGTGGGAGTGTGTCAACTCGCGAATTCCGCGGCAATCGAATCGGCAACTGCTGGTCGCCCAGGATCGCTTCGGGCCCAGACCCAGATGGCCGCCTGGCGACCGTCTTCGACTCCTACAAGGATGGTGACTATGGCATCGACATCGCTCGCCAGCGACGGCGCTAAGGTCCATCACGGTCGTCTCACTTCGAGGCCCGTCCCTCGATCTGCTACGATCCCGCCGGCCGGCTCTGGATCGCCTACGAGGAAGGCCCCGAAGAGCTGGGGCAAGGACTACGGCGCCCTCGACAATCGCGGCAATCCGCTCTACTTCGCCCGCTCGGTCAAGGTCGTCTGTCTCGAGGACGGCAAGCTGATGAAGCCGGTCGCCGAGCTGCCGCCGCTGGGCAAGCGCGGCGAATCGCCCGACACCGGCCAGAAAGTCGAATCGCGGCACGCGCTACGCCTATCCGCAGATCGGCATCGACGGCAAGGGCCGCGTCTGGCTGACCTATCGCCAGAAGTTCGGCAGCCGCTACAGCACGCATCCCGGCTCCTACTGGCTGACCTTCGCCCGCCGGCTCGACGGCGACCACTGGACGCGAGCCGATCGAGGTGCACCACTCCGACGGCCTGCTCGACAGCCGGCCGGTGCTGCTGCCGCATCCGCGCGGCGGCCTGCGCATCATCCACAACACCGACGGCCGCTACACGACGCCGGAAACCATCGACAACCAGATCTACATGAGCTACCTCGACCTGCCCGGCGACCCGGTCGAGCCGAAGCTGGTGCCGCACGAGCCGGGCAAGAAGGACGCCGAAGCTGGTCGAGGAGCAGAAGGCCGAGGACGCCGCCGTCAAGCGCTGCCGCGACTACCGCATCGAGGCCGGCGGCAAGAAGCTACCAGCTGCTGCGCGGCGAGTTCCATCGCCACACCGAGATTTCCTGGGACGGCGGCCCCGACGGCTCGCTCGAAGACATGTGGCGCTACGCCATCGACGCCGCCGACATGGACTGGATCGGCAACGGCGACCACGACAACGGCGCCGGCCGCGAATACACCTGGTGGCTGACCCAGAAGACGACCGACGCCTACCACGTCGCCGACCGCTTCACGCCGATGTTCACCTACGAGCGCAGCGTCGCCTATCCGCACGGCCATCGCAACGTCATGTTCGCCCAGCGCGGCGTCCGCACCTTGCCGCGCCTGGCCGAGCCGGATCATGGACAAGCGCGTGGCCGGCGTCCACGCCGACGATACCAAGATGCTCTACCGCTACCTGAAGGAGTTCGAACGGCATCTGCGCCAGCCACACCAGCGCCACCGAGCATGGGCACCGACTGGCGCGACAACGACCCGGAGGTCGAGCCGATCGTCGAGATCTACCAGGGCGACCGCATGTCCTACGAGAAGCGAGGAGGCGCCGCGGGCCGGCTACGATCCCAAGAGCGGCAAGAAGCCCGCCAACATCGCCGGCTGGTATCCGCTCGGCTTCGTCAACCTCGCCCTGGACAAGGGCTATCGCCTCGGCTTCCAGTCGTCCAGCGATCACTGCTCGACGCACATCTCCTTCTGCATCGCCCTGGCCGAGAAGCACGACCGCGCCGGCGATCCTCGCCGCCATCAAGAAGCGCCACTGCTACGCCGCGACCGACAACATCGTCCTCGACGTCCGCAGCGGCGACCACATCATGGGCGACGAGTTCAAGAGCGACCGAGCGCCGGCGCTGCAGATCAAGGTGATCGGCACCGCGAAGCTGGCGAAGGTGGACGTCATCAAGGACAGCGACGTGGTCCACACCTTCGAGCCGGGCAAGAGCGAGTTCCAGGACAAGTGGACCGATCCGAAGCCGGCGGCGGGCACGCACTATTACTATGTGCGGGTCCAGCAGGCCGACGGCGAGCTGGCCTGGGGATCGCCGATGTGGATTGAACTGGCGCGGTGACCTGCGATAGCATGGATAGGCGTGGCATAGACTTTCCGGGAATCGTGATGAGGTGACATCGGATGGCCGACAAAACAAACCCTCCCGAGCAGCCCGACGGCGGTGCGGCGGTGCCGGCACCTGCTCGTTCGGTGGCGGACGAACTTCAAAAAGAGAGCGAGCGGCTGCGTCTGCTTGCAGAGGAGTTGAAAGCTCGTGAGGCAGAAATGGCCGAGATGCGGGAGAACTACCCGCATTTCAAGAAAGCGGTGTACGCGCTGCTTCGCGAGAAGTTTGAGCGCGAGCTACCCCCGCTCCCGGACAAGGATCTGGAGGCTTTTGCGAAGGATGAAGGCGCCCTTCCGCTCGAAGCCTTCATTGACGATCTGGAACGGGCTTCGGAGGCCTCCTAGTCGTGTTCACAGGCGTTCCCTATAGCGTGTCGTGGTCTGTACGGGCGATCGCGGCCCTCAAACGGTTTGCCCGTCTTCTGGGCGGTTCTCCTCGTGGAGACCGGCTCCTGCAGTCGGTTCGCGCCATAGACGCCAGGCTCGCGACGACCCTCTCGAATTCGGCGAAGTGTACCGAATCCGAGGGGATGTTCATGAACATCTCGGAGTTCTCGGGTCGTTCTTGGCAGTGGACTTTGGGGTGGACACGGCGCGGAAATTCGTGCTGGTGCGAGAATGTCACTTGTTGTCAGGGCCGGGAGCGTAACAGGCTCCACGGCGGGGACGCTGGCGTGGAGTTCGCCGACGTAGATGGAGTGGGCGAAGCAGCGAGCGACTTCCGCCGAGGCGGGCGCGATTGTCAGGGTTCCGGCGCACCGACAGGAGGTGTTCCGAATGTCCAGTGCAGTTCAGTCTGCCGCCGGTGTATCTGACACATGCTTCATTCCCCCGCTTTAGCGTGGACGCCTATCACCGCATGATTTCGACTGGAATTCTTGAGGAGAACAACGCAACCGAACTTCTCGAAGGCTACCTGGTGCTGAAGATGGCGAAAAATCCAGCGCATGCGACGGCGTTAACGCGAAGCCGGACGCGCATCGCTCAGCTGCTGCCCACGGGCTGGCATGACCGCATCCAGGATCCGGTGACCTTGATCGACAGTGAACCGGAGCCGGACATTTCCGTTGTTCGCGGCGACGAGACGACCTACGCACAGCGGCATCCCGAACCGGCCGATATCGGCTTGCTGGTCGAGATCTCGGACTCTTCTCTCGACGTCGATCGGAAAGACAAGACACGGATCTACGCTCGCTCCGGCGTAGCAGCGTACTGGATCGTCAACATTCCCAATCACCAGGTCGAGGTATACACGAATCCTAGCGGAGCCACCACGGCACCCGGCTATGGACAGTGTCAAATCTACCGGAGCGGCAGTGCGGTACCGGTAGTCCTCGATGGCCGGCTGGTCGGCCAGATCAAGATAGATGAGATGATGCTCTCAGCGGCCAACCGAAGCCGGTTGGGAAAACGCCATGCCAACGATTCCAGCACAGGTTCTAACGATTCAAACGACGAAGAACATTAGCCCCTGTCGGATGGCCCGACGCGCGAGCAAGGGAGAGGTTCTCCCTTGCTCGCGCGTCGGGCTAACGTCATTCGTGCCGCAGCGCCTCGATCGGGTCGAGCAGGGCGGCCCGGTATGCCGGATACCAGCCGAACAGCGACGCCGACGCCGACGGCCGACGCCAGCGACAGGAAGATCGACAGCTCGTGCAGCTTGGCCGGCATCTTCGCGTCGAACAGCGTGGCGCACCACGGGACGATGAAGATGATGAGCAAGCCCAAGGTCAGACGCCGACCAGTCCGCCGATGGTCGTCTGCACCACCGCCTCGATGAGGAACTGCATGGTGATGTCGCGGCGCTTGGCGCCCAGGGCCCGGCGGATGCCGATCTCGCGGGTGCGCTCCGTCACCGTGGCCAGCATGATGTTCATGATGCCGATGCCGCCGACCAGCAGCGAGATGGCGGCGATCATGGCCAGCAGCATCGTGTAGCGGTCCTTGGCCCGCTCGGCCTCTTCCAGCGTGTCGAGCGGCACCGTCAACTCCGTGTCCCTTCTTCGTGGTGCCGATCCAGGATCGTCTTGATCGCCTCGCCGGTCGGCCGCACTTCGTCGGTGTCGGCGACGGTCAGCGTCACCTGGCTGTACTCGACCTGCTCGCCGCTGCGCGAGCCGGACTGCGCGCAGGAATACCGTCTTGCCGAAACGGCCCTCGGCGGTGCCGATCGGGATGTAAACGTCGTTGTTGAAGTCCTCGGCCGCCTGGCTGCCGCCGCTGCCGCCGGTCGACATGCCGCTCGGCCTGCGACGCCGACCACCAGTGTAATTGAACTTGTCGATCAGGATCGTCTGGCCGAGCGGACTCGTCGAAGGGGAACAGCTTGGCGGCGACGTTGGAGCCGAGGACGCAGACGTTCTGCATTTCCAGGCTGTCCTTCTCGACCAGGAACCGGCCGGCGGACTTCGTGCAGTCTTGTTGATCGTCCTGGTACTCCGGCGTGGTCGCGACGATGCGGCGAATTCATCGCATGTCACTGAACCGTGCGTAGACCGGCTTGGGGAAGATGCGCATCGGCACCATGCGGATGACCGTGCGGGATGGTCGCGAAGCGATCGTAATCTTCCTGGGTGATGCCGTAGCGGGCCACGAAGGTGCGGCTTGCGTGCTGATCTCGTCGGGCGGCTTGACGCTGCGGACGATGATGTTGGTGGCGCCCAGGCGTTTGATGTCTTCCAGGGCGTCCTGCATGCTGCCTTCGCCGAAGGCCATCAGCGCGATGACCGCCGCGGTGCCGATGATGATGCCCAGCACCGAGAGCAACGCCCGCAGCTTGTGCAGCCAGAGACTGCGCAGGGCCAGCACCAGCGTCCGCCGGCCCTTGTCGTGGACGAGCAACACCCCGAGCAGGACGAGGTAGGCCACCACGAACGATGGACGAGACGACGATACAGGAGACGTTTCGAAGAAGCGCATCGCAGTTGGTTCCTACTGTCCATGGGCAGGCGAGCAAGCCGGATCCGAATGCGGTGCTCGCGATTCGCGGCACCTGCTATCAAAGCATCGTCGGCCGGTCGTCAACCGATTGGGCGGGTCCGGGGCCACGGACACCACGTGGCGTTCCTGGCGGCGGTCGTTGCGTTCGTCCGACTCGATGTGGCCGTCGCGCATGCGGATGACGCGCCGCGCCCAGGCGGCGATGTCGTTTTCGTGCGTGACCATGATGATGGTCTTGCCGGCCTCGTTGAGCTTGGTGAGCAGGGCCATGATCTCGTCGCTGGTGCGCGAGTCGAGGTTGCCGGTCGGCTCGTCGGCCAGGATCACGTGCGGGTCGTTGACCAGGGCGCGGGCGATGGCGACGCGCTGCTGCTGGCCGCCGGACAGCTGCGTCGGCCGATGGTCCAGCCGGTCGCCCAGGCCGACCAGCCCGGCCAGCTCGATGCAGCGCTCGCGCGTCTCGGCGTTCAGCGGCCAGCCCTGGTAGAGCAGCGGCACCTCGATGTTCTCGACCACCGTGTACTGCGGCAGCAGGTTGTACGACTGGAAGATGAAGCCGAGATACCGGCTGCGGATCTCGGAGAGCTGGTCGTCGTCCATCTGGGCGACTTCCTCGTCGCCGAGGTAGTATTCGCCGCTGGTCGGCCGATCGAGGCAGCCGAGCACGTTCAGCAGGGTCGATTTGCCGGAGCCGGACGGGCCCATGAGGGCGACGAAATCGCCTTCCTCGACCTGCAGCGACACGCCGCGCAAGGCGCGCACCGTGCCGCCTTCGAGATGATAGTTCTTGACCACGTCCACGATGCGAACGACGGCGCCCATGATCGATCGCGTTCCTTGTATTTGCGGATTGCGGATTGCGAGCTGTCGCATCGTTCGCGAAGCCGCGTGCAACGACAACGGTGCAGCGTCTCTTCGGCTACCGACCGGGAGACCCGCTGCTCGGGCTGGCGCCCTTGCCCTCGGTCCGGCCGGTGTCCGGCGCGGATTTGTCTCCTCCGTCCTTGCCGCCCTTCTTGTCCTTGTCGCCAAGAACAGCTTTCGGATTCAGGATGATCTCCTCGCCTTCCTTGAGACCCTCCTCGATGCCGACGTATTTGTCGTCCGTTATCAACTTGTCGTCGATCTTGAGGAGCTTGATCGTCGCGCATCTCGCGCCGCCCGTGGGCGTCGCAACCAGGACGCGAGGCTCGCCCCCCGGCCCGGCCGCGGGCAGGACCGCCTGAACCGGCACCGCCAGGACGTTCTCAGCCAGCGTCTCGGTGTAGATCGTGCATACGGCGCTCAGACCGGGCTTCAGCTTCAGCTTCCGATCCCTTATCGGTTCATCGATTTCCACGTAGGCCTGGTAGACCTTGACGTCCGGCGACATCCAGTCCTGCTGCGCAGCGACGGCGGCCACCAGCGCCACATGTCCCTTGAGCACGGTGCCCGGCATGGAGTCAACCCTCACATCGGCTTTCAGCCCCGAGAGAAACTTGGCGCCGAAGTGGCGCGAGGGATCGGCCGCGTGGCTCGGGCTGTTGCTCTCTGTCTTGCTCGGGGACCGACGGTTGAGCGTAAGCTCGAGATCCACTTCCGTCTTGTCGCGGAGCACCTTCAGCGGCACCTTGTCGTTCGCACTGTGGTCCGCGTCATGGTAGTCGCGCAGCGCCTCGGTGAGGTCGATGAAGAATTCGATGTCTCGGTTTCCAAACCGCGTGATGATGTCGCCGGCTTTGAGGCCGGCCTTCTCGGCAGGGCTGTCCGGGACCACCTCGGCCACGTGAGCCTTGACGTTCATGTGGCCGATGAACGCTTCGTGTATCCGGAGGTTGACCTGCATGTGCGTCAGGTCGGGGATGCTCATCATCTTCTGGCCGTATTGGACCGGTTCGCCCTGGGCAATGATCGACTGGTTCGATCCGACGCCGCGCATAGCTTGTTCGGGCACGTAATAGACTAGGACACCTGAACTCGGGGACCTGATTTCACATTGCTTGATCTGCAGTACCAAATCGTCATATTTCGCCTTTTGCTGGTCGTAGATGACCTTCGTCGCTTTCATGTTGGCTTTGCCGGTGAATTCGTTGTCCTTGGCCTGTTGCAAGCGCCGTCGTCAGGGTGATCGTTTGCACCTTGTCCGTGTGGTTGATGAGGACATCGAGCAATTCCTTCTTCCGCAGCACGTCCAGTTCATTACCCTTGAGCAGCGCCCGCTCGGCTTCTTCCTGGCTGGCGGTCATGTAGTTTTTCTTGACCATCCGCGCCACCCAGGACGTACGGTCTTCTTCCTGAAGCAGATTCGACTGCGCGGTCTCGATTTGGCCTAGGAGGTCGTGCTGTTGCTGCGGGAAGTCGCCGTCCTTCCATTTCGTCAAGTTCTTCTCTGCCACGGCAATCGCAGCCTTCAAGCTCGGGTAGGCCTTCTCCGCCGAGATCATGTCTTGCTCGGCCTTGTCGCGGGCGATTTGCTGGTCGACGAGTTGATCACTCAGGTACGAATCGTCGATCTGCATGAGCAGCTCGCCCTTCCGGACTGGAGTCCCGTTGTCCACAACGGTCTTGATCTTGGCGTCGCCGCGGCTGCCGGTTTTCACGTCGCAGATGATGTTGTTGTTGTTTTTGGCCTCCAGGAACCCGCGCTCAATCACCTTGAACTGGAGGACTTTCACCCTCTCGACGGGCACTTTGATGAGGTCGGCGCGGGCGGTAGGGCCGCGGAAGAAGAAGAACCAGACGCCGATGCAAACTGCCACGAGGACGAGTGCGGCCGCCGGCAAAATGAAACGAGACGCCTTGCTTGCCCGCCGAGCCCTAGGGTAGGTGGGCCGCCGGATGAGAAGCGGAGCCGTTTCCTCCGGGGGTTGCATGCACGACCGGGTCTTTTCCGGCGGCGGAACCAGCTTGCTCCGGGGACGGTGCGGGCAGGGAAGGTTGCAACGACATAGATCCAGACTCCTCACATATCGTGTGCCATGAGATTCAGATCGCGGATCAGGCTGCGTCTCGAAGAATTCTCGAAGAATTCCGGGCGAAGGGCGCTTGAGTGGTAGGGCGGCGTTGTTTGGCGATACAGTTCGAGAAAACTCGCAGGGTAAGCTGAGCGAAATTTCCTGTTGTTTTGGATTGTAATGACGGTGGAGCGTCGCCGCAACTGTTTTCTACAATTCCGCAGGTGCCCGTCCGATGTGAAACGCTGAACAACCGGTTTCTTGCGCCGGTGTTCGAGTTCGGAATTTTTTTTCCGGCCTGGTTCACAAGGGGCACCGGAGGGTAACACACGGGTAGGACGGATTTGCAATCCGTCCGCCATCGCCCGGACGGATTGCAAATCCGTCCTACCACGGTGCCACCCGCCTTTGAACCATGCCTTTTTCTAGGCCGGCATGAGGCCACAGCTGCGCCTGGCACTGGACAGTCGTTTTCAGATTGTGCCGGCTGAAGGCCACTCTCTCACCACGCCGATCCGATTTTTCTGCTTTCGCCACTTTCTCCCCTTGACCAAACGGGGTACAATGACGTCAATCGCAATGATACTGCGTCCGGATCCTGCCCACACGGGTAGACGGATGAGGCTGAGGCAACCTCTTCCGTCCGTCCTCAGGTACGATGATAAAAGGGAGCGCACGTGGCCCTCACCAATGTGGACCGCGACCTGTTGAAGCGGTGCCTGAGTCACAAGTCGGGTGCATGGAACGATTTCGTGGACCGGTATCTCGGTCTGATCTACCACGTCATCAACCATACCGCCCAGCTCCGCAGCACGCCTCTCCAACCGGAAGACGTCGAAGACTTGGCCTCCGAAATCCTTCTGCAACTCGTGGCCGGCGACTACGCGGTTCTGCGCCAGTTCCGTGAAAAGTGCAGTCTCGCTACCTATCTGACCGTGATCGCTCGGCGGATCTGCGTCCACGAGCTGGCGCGCAAATGGGCCGCTCATGAGGTCCAGCCGTCCGGTAAAGACGGCGACCTGGACGGCGTTGCGGCTCCCGCGCACGATCGCAACCGGCGCTCGGAGAACCTGGAAGAGGTCGAGAAGCTCCTGCGGAAGCTGTCGGGGAAAGAGCGTGAAGTGGTCCGCCTCTACTATCTGGAAGAGCGGTCTTACGAAGAGATCAGCACGGCTCTGAACATCTCGGTGAACAGTGTGGGAGCCATCCTGTCCCGAGCGCGGGAGAAGCTCCGCAAGGGCGGCGTCGAACCGAATTCGCATACCACTCCGCACAAGCCGCGCGATAATGAAACGCGGCGCGAAGTAACCGACCCGTTTAGCCGCGAGCTTGTGCGAGCGCCGAGAATCAGCGCTCGCACAAGCTCGCGGCTAAACGACGGTCATCAGCGCTGCGGCCTGCCGATTTCCACCGCCGCCCCTGCCTGGGAGACGCCACTCGGCGCGTTCGGCCCATCCGGCGCCTTTCGAGCGAGATCATACGCCTGCTGACCCGCCAGGTCGCGCCGGGTGAACAGCTTGGCTCCACGTTCCGCATCGATGGTGACGGAGTGCATGTCGTAGAAGCGCATCGTCATCTCGGTGCGTTCTTCCTTGGACTTGCCGGGCCAGACGATCTTCACCTTCTGCGGCAGGATCGCTCCCGTCGTCTTGTCGATCGTGACGTCCAGAACCGTGGCGATACAGACGTCCTTGCCGTTGGCGTCCTTGAGGACGTGGGCGATGACTTGCGGCTTGCCTACCGGCACGCGCTGGCGTTGGAAGACCGTGATCTTCGTAATCTGCTGGCCCGACGGCGAGACGGCCGCTTCGCTCAGCTCCAGCGTGGGACCGTTCGGTTTCAGATCGTAGTGCTTCTTCTCGTCGTATTCGGCGATGCCCAGGGCCGACATGATCATCTCGGGCTGGAACGGGAACGGCATCTCGACGTTGCCGCGCGCCAGGTCCGCATACGAACAGTGGAAGACATAGGGCGGCTGGTTCTGGCTGATCCAGAACCAGAATTCCTGGTCGTTGGAACCGATATCGGCACCGTTCTTACCCACCACACTAGCCTTGAGCCGGAAGTTGTGCGGCTTCTGGCAGGCCATCAGCCCGGCAAGCCCGACGGACTGATTGCCCTGTTTGCAGTCGATGTCCACCTTGTCGCATTGAATCGCCTGGACGCGGCGAGCGTTATCGTTCAGGTAATTGACGAGGCTAAGCGCATCGGGCGCCGGAGCGTCAACGGCCTTGTCGCGGTCCTTGACGCTGACGCCTCCGTTCGGCCTCATGGAGCCGCAGCCCGAAATGAAAAGCATGATTCCCAGGCCAAATCCGGCGATACGGTGGCTCATGGGGTCTCCCGTGAACTCGTTTATGGGGGTCAGTTCTCCCCTCGCCCCTGTACTCAGGGGAGAGGGGTCGGGGGTGAGGGGAATAGAGCCAAACCCCTCACCCCCGACCCCTCTCCCCTGAGTACAGGGGCGAGGGGAGCCAATCGGTCACTGCCAGCCGAGGGCCTGGAAGACTTCTTCCTGCACTGCGGCCGTTTCCTCGTCGGACAGGCCGGGATTGAGTACCCGATGCTTGGCCCCCGTGCGGGTACAGCGGAGGCACAACAGCTCCTGGCCGTTCTCCTTCTTCGCTTCCTCGAAACGGAAGCGCTTGCGGCGCATCAACAACAGGGCGACTACGTAACGGAAGCGGATGCGCGACGCTTCCGTCTGGTTCTCCAGGCGCTGAAAACAATCGAACAACAATTCGTCGTCGATCGGCGCTCGCTTCTTCGTATCCGGGGCGAGGACGCGTCCAGCCCAGAAACTGAACGCTTCGGGGGGCGGTCCCTGCCACGCTTCGACCGCGTAGTCCCTGCGGATCAGCTTACCACCCTCTTCCAGGAGGACGCTGAACACCTTCTCGCCAGGCTTCAACTCGCGGCCGGTTACTGTACATCGGCGCGAGTTGGGCTGAATCTGATATTCCGTCATCGAAAGCCTCCTGTCCGGCAACCGTTGGGGACAGGGTTAAGCACTATGATATCATAGCTCCGATGACACCAGATCAGCAAATCATCCGGACGTTTCCGGTCCTCCCGAATAGGGCTGCGGGGTAGGGTTGTAGCGGTTGGGGCGAGTTGGCCGTCTATTCGTGAGCCCGCAGCGCAAGCAAGGTCCGCCCTTGCTTGCGCTGCGGGCTCACTTCTTCGGTAGCCAGCGCTTCAGCTCTTCGACCACGTCGAGGGGAATCTCGTTGCCCCAGCCGAGGTAGGCGCCGCGCACCACACCGGCGCCGTCGAGCAGCACCATTTTCGGCGTCGCCTCGATGGCGTAGCAGCGCCGCAGGCAGGTGCCGTTGAACAGCGGGAACGTCAGGAGCAGCCGCGCCGTCCGTTCGCGAACCAGCTCATGGTCGTCGGACATGGCCATGCCGAGGACCGTCACCTGTTCGGGGTAGGCCCGAGCCACCCGCTGCGCGAACTCCAGCAGCTGATCGGCCGTTTCCGAGGTTGGACTGAAGAACACCAGCAGAACGGGTTTACCCAGCCAGCGCTTCAGGTTCGTCGAGCCGCGCGTGCCGACCTCCGGGGCGACGAAATCCGGGGCCGGTTCACCCAGTGCGGCGACACCGGGGACGCTTGGCGTCTCGGCCGGCAAGGTGACCGGAACCTCGCCGCGCTTGCCGGCTTCGACGAGGCGGCGGACTTGCTCGACGGCCTCACGATAGGGCGTCGGCGGTTCGCGGTCCAGGTGAAAGGCGATCTTGTTGGCCAATGCCTTCAGCTGCGGGAGATTCCGGGTCGGTTCCGGCAGCAACGGTTGAGCGGTGGCCGCGAACGCCAGTGCCTGCTTCACTTCCTGACACCGATCCTCGAACGTCTGTCCCGAGCAGAGAACACTGCTTTCGAGATCGTAGCGCAACACAGAGCGTTGCGTCGGCTCTTCCCGACCCGGTCCGCGTTTCTCGATGACTCGTTCAACTTTGTAGGCGAGGCCGACGCGCGGAGCCAGCCAGACGGTGTCCAGCCGCCGCCAGGCGTAACGGTCAAGACGGGGCTGGTCCCAGTCTTCCGACTTCTGCTCGCCGACGATTTTAATGCAGGTTGTGCCGTACGCCAGATCGGTCCCTGCGACGCGCCAGGAGCGAATCGGCCGGCCCAACTCGGCGCTGGTCCATGTCTGGTTCATGCTCAGCCGGTCCCGCGGCAGTTCGAGAAACATCCCGACTTCCACAGACGGCGGTCCGTCGAGTGGGACGGTGAGACCGACGCCAGGGTCGGGCTTGAACAGTCCGTGTTCGCCGAGGAATCCGCGCTCCAGCCGAACGGAGGTGACCGGCCCGCTGTTGCCGGGATTAGCCTCGGCCCCAGGGCCGTTGTTCTGAGAACGCACCATGGTGAAGACAGCGAGGGGAATAACGGGACGAGGCTCTTCGAGGATCAGGATGCGCGTTTCGAGGCGGTAGTCTCGGCGGTACTGGATAGTTCCGGTGGCTTCTTCCTTGAAACTGCCGACGTAGTGCAATTCCTGTCCCACCGGCAATTGCGGTCGGATGAACCAATCGGCGCGGTCGACCGGCACGACGCTTGACGGCGCCTGTCCCGGAGCGAGAACGCAACCGAGCAGCAGTAGGCTCGAAACCATGGGATCCAGGCCGCCTGACGGGGATACGTGGAACCCGTCACCGAGACGGACCCCAATCGGCGGGCGGGATTATAACGAGGCTTTACAATGTCACAATGTCACTTTCCTGCTATCTCGGCTGCGATGGCTCTTGCCTCGCCGACCGGATCTGCCCAACGTGTGCCGTTGGGTCAGTCGTCCTTGCCGAACTCGTCCTTCCATTCCTCGTACCATGCCATTTGGATCGCCTCCAGGGTCTTCTCGTTCGATTGCTCCGGCTTGCCCTCGAAGTCTTCGAGGTCGAGCACCCATTTATGCAGGTCGGTGAAACGGACGGTCAGCGGATTGAGCGTGTCGTACTTCTCGAACAGCAGTTCGCCGAGCTCGCGGGTGTTTTGCCAGGTCAGGGACATGGTTCGCTCCAGGTTTGCCGCTTACGCCGGGAACAGTGCGCGGTTGGCGAAGACCGGATTCCACGGCCGCATCACCCAGCGGACGAAGATGCCATTCTGGTGGAAGGGATCGCTCTGCAACAGCTTCTCGGCTTCTTCTTTGGAGCTGGCCTCGTAAATGATGAGCGCGCCGTAGTCGTCGGTGAACGGTCCCGAGGCGGCCAGCTGACCGGCGGCGGTGAGCGCGGTCAGATACTGCCGATGTGCCGGCCGGATCGACTGGATCTTGTCCTTGTCCGTGATGTACTCGATGACGGCAGCGTATTTCATGCGGGTTGGCTCACTTTCTGGCGCTGACTGATGATCTGAACGGCGGCGAACAGGCCGAAGAACAGGGCGGAATAAATCAGGTCGCCGGCCAGAGTGTTCTTGAAAAACGGCAGGGCCGCCACGAAACACTCGACAAGACCGGAGGAGGTGCGCGGATACCACCCGCCGAAAGCCCATTCGCCCAGGTTGGTGCCGACGAAGAACACCGTGGCTGTCAAGAGACCGCCCAAACCGGCCCCTACGGGTAAGATCGCGTCTTTCAAGAATCGGCCGAGGAGCACGTTGAACAGGAGACAGGCGTAGACGACCCACGTCACCGCGTTGAAGGCCGGCTGAGGCGGATTGAGCCGGGATAGCGGATAAATCAGCAGCAGATCCGAAATCAACATCACGCCGACCGGCACGAAGAAAGCGCCGCGGGAACGGAACCGAGCACCTGCAAATAGCCCCAGCCCGCCCACGGCGGAGAAGTTCCAGAGCCAGCGAAATTCGTCGCTCAGGGGAAAGTAACGCGGCATTATTCGCAGTAACATTGCGAACACCGCAAAGACGGCGATCCAGCCCCAGCCTGCGCTGCCTTCGCCGACAGCCTTGTTGTCGCTCATCGACCGTCCTTTGATTTGACCACGCCGGAATCACGAGAACCCGGGCTATCATAAACCGGCGGTGGGAGGGCGGCAAGCACCGAAGCGCTCGGCAAACAAGAACGCCGAGCGCATCTCCTCCTGCGCTCGGCGTTGCTCGAAACTGCGCGGGAGAGGTCTCACTTATCCTTCTTCTCATCCCGCGTTCGAGCCTCGACCTTCAGGGCCGTATCCAAGTCGCCCTTCTTGGTCCAGACGCGCACCGCCATGCCGGGTTTCAGGTCCGCCAGCTTGCATTCCTTGGCGTCGCAGGTGACCCTGGCATCGGGTGCCAGCGTGTGGGTATGCTCGTTCTTGCCTTCCCTGTCGGCCATGGTGAATTTGTTGCCGTCGATCTTGATGATCTTCCCCTCATGCGTGTCCTGGTCGGGTTTCTTGTCCTCCGCCCGCAAGCCAGTGACGGTCAGGCCCACGGCGAGGAATAACAGCGACATAACGCGAAACAACATCTCCTGCCTCCTTCCGATGGGACAACGATACGCAGGGGGTACTGGCCAGGTGCCGGCGCCCAGGTCCTGCTCCATCGAATAAGGTTAGATGACGCAAACGTCATGCCAAGTTTAGCCCGCGGATCATCCCCCGCTTGCTAAACTCGCCGGCACTTCCAGCCCGTGCGCTTCCATCAGTATCCTGTCGGCGAGTACCTGCGTGCTGGGCCGTCGGCGAGCAGTCGGCCGGCGTCCATCAGCAGAACCCGGCCGCAGGTGCGCAACACCAGTTCCAGATCGTGCGACGCGATTACCTGCGTCCCACCGAGTGTCGGCAACAGGGCGATCAGCTCCCGCCGGCCGCGCGGATCGAGATACATTGACGGTTCGTCCAGCAGCAGCACCTCCGGGCGCATCGCCAGGATTCCGGCGAGCGCGACACGCCGTTTCTCTCCACCGGAGAGGTGCCACGGGACGCGGTTTTCCACACCGGTCAGCCCCACCTTCGCCAGCGCCTCGGCGACGCGGCTGCGTACCTCGTCCGGCGGAAGCCCCAGGTTGAGCGGACCAAAGGCCACGTCGTCGAACACGGTCGCATTGAAGAGTTGGTCGTCGCTGTTTTGAAAGACGATGCCGACGTGCTTCGGCAGTTTCTTCCTCTGGGCGGCGTCGCGCAGATCGAGGCCGCTCAGAACGAACTCGCTGACCTGCGGCACCACGACGCCGGCGAGGCAGAGGAACAGGCTCGTCTTGCCGGCTCCGTTGGGTCCGACCAGGCCGATCGTTTCGCCCGCCGCCACGTCGAACGACACGCCGTCGAGCGCGGCCGGTCCCTGGGGATAGCGATAACAGAGATCTCGAATGTGGAGGATCGTTCTCGGCGCTTCGGCCATCTCACCCCCAGAAGCGATCGAGCAAGAACAGGTTGGCGGCAGCGGCGACAAGGAGCAGGAAGCCGAGGACGTCGGCCGGGCGCGTACGGAACGCCGTCAGTGTACGGAACTGACCGTCGAAGCCCCGGCAGCGCATGGCGTGGCCAACCCGCTCGGCCCTCTCGAAGCCGCGCACCAAAAGCACACCGGCCAGGTTGCCGACGAGACGGTAACTGTGCCGCGTCGCCCGGTTCCGGAAGCCGCGCACCCGCAGGGCGATGCGCAGCCGGGCCAGCTCGGCTGCCAGCACAAACAGGTAGCGATAGGTCAACAGAACCAGTTGCACGATCAGCCCCGGAACGTGCAGAGAGCGGGCCGCTTTTAGAGTGGTGTCCAGCGGTCCGGAGGCGAGCAGGACTAACATGACGAGCAGGACCGTCACGGCACGAGCGGCGAGCAGCAGTCCCGCGCGCGCCTGCCCATGTGGCGTGAAACGGTCCCCAGTCCAGAGCCGCTCCCTCGCCGCTCACGAGAAACGGAAGTGGGAGTGCGAAAAGAAGGAGGAAGAAGACTACCGCACCGAGACGCTCCAGACACCAACGGGCCGTCAATCCGGAGAGGCCGGCCAGGAGCAAGCGCAGACAAGAGCCAGACCCGCGACCGACAATGTTTGCAGCAGCGAAACGACGGCTGCAAACACGATCAGGCCGGCCAGCCGCCAACGCGGGTCAAGCCGGCCCACCGGCGAATCAGTCTGCGGCGGCAGAGAAAGAGCCAGGGTCATCGGCGACCGGAATGGCGAGTAGAGGAACGACACGCCCCCGTCATCGAGGACGGGGGCGTAACGGCGCGGCACGTCCTCAACGATGCGCCCCGATCGTAGCGGATGCGGTTGTCGGCCGGCTATGTTCGGCCATCAGCTCTTTCTCGGCCTCGACCCAGTCCTGCACGTCGAAGCCATGCACGCAGCCGCGTTTCACCCATTTTTCATAGGCCAACTTGGCGACACGATCCAGCGGCGGCCTCACCGTCGAAGATACCGGCCTCGCCATCGGGGTCGGCTGAACCGTCTGGGTCGTCTTGGAAGTTTGGCCCGTGGTCGGGGTGGACGTGGTACCAACTCGTGACATGTTGTCCCTCCTGGATGAACCTGGGGCGCCTGACCGCGCCTGCGCGTCGAGGAAGTCCCCCGCCGCGCCGGGCCTGTTCGACCCCGGGTTGCAATTGGAACAGACGAAGAGGCAGTGTGCAAGCAGTTTTTCCCAGAAAAGAACGTGACACGTGAACAGCAACTACCGAGTTAGCCCCCCGCCACTGGGGCATTGTTCAAACGGGGCACCGTAGGGGTAACACCGAAGTAGGACGGATTTACAATCCGTCCGCCATAGCCCGGACGGATTGCAAATCCGTCCTACCACAGTGCCACCCGCCTTTGAACCATGCCCCACTGGCGGAGGCTAATCTATCCAAAGTTGGCACGGAGCGTGATTTCGGGCTAGAGTTGAGTGCCGTTGTGTACTGCGGAGCGGTTCTCTCGATGGGGCGTCACGCATGATCGGCCAGCTTGTTCTCGGCAAGTACAAGGTCCTACGCCCCCTCGATCAGGGCGGCATGAGCAAAATATACGTGGCTCGGCAAGTGGATCAGAATCGCGAAGTCGTCGTCAAGGTCCTGCTGGACCAGCATCTCTCCCAGCCCAAGACGCGCGAACACTTCCGGCGCGAAATATACATCATGTCGCGCTTCCAACACCCGAACGCCGTGGCCTACTTCGATTCCAGCGTCAAGGAGGTCCGCGGTCCGGTACTGATTATGGAGTACCTGCGCGGCGTCGATCTGCACACGCTTCTGCATCGTGAAGGCCGGCTCGACGCCCGATCGTGTCGGCCGGTTGCTGGCCCAGTTGTGCGACGTATTGCAAGCGGCCCACGACGCGGGCATCGTTCACCGGGACATCAAACCGGGCAACATCATGGTTCTCAACCCCGGCACGCCGCAAGAGACGATCAAGCTGATGGACTTCGGCCTGGCGAAGATGTCGAGCCTGCTCTACATCTCGCCGGAAGACCTGGTTGATTTCAACCTACCGGCAGCTGCGGGGACACCGGAGTACATCTCTCCGGAGCAGGTACGCGGCAACGAGATGGACGGCCGCGGCGACCTGTACAGCGTCGGCGTCATCCTCTTCGAGCTGCTGGCGGGCCGCCGGCCGTTCCTGCACACCGGCCTCGACGACCTGTTGCTGGCCCAGGCCCACGAGAAGCCGCCGACGTTCGCCGACGTGGGGATAACGGACGTTCCTGCCGCCATCGAGGAGGTGGTGCGCTGCTGTCTGGAGAAGTTCCCCGATCATCGGCCGCAGAAGGCACTGGAGTTGGTGCAGTTCTACGAGCAGGCGTTGGGCCGACGGATCAACGTCTGCCGCCGAGCGTCGCCAACCAGAGCCAGCGACACAAAGATCCCGACCAGTGGTCTTGCCGGCAGGCAACCGCCGTCTCCGGGTCCGAGCACACCGGCGCCAGGCACCGGGAGCGGTGTTCGCCATAGCCTCGAGGCCGTGATGCCGGAAGCGATGGCGATGGTGAAACTGAAGGGCTTCATCTTCGATCTGGGCGGCGAGGTAGTGGAAAGCCAGCCGGGGATGATCAAGGTGCGCGTACCGGAAGCGCAGGCGAAGAGTGGCGGCCTGTTCGGCTGGATGAAGAGCAGCCGCACCGCCGCCCCGACCGCGACGGAAGTCGAATTGCACATGGAACGCCGCGACCCGTGCCAGCCCAGCAAACTGACGATCACCCTGGTGATGCGTCCCGGCAGTCGATTGGTGACCACCGAGTGGCACTCGCGCTGCAAACGACTCGGGATGGACCTGAAGGCGTATCTGATGGGCTGTTGAGGTCTCTGCCCGTGTGATCGTTTCGCGTCGGATGCTCTTCTCACTTCGCTCCATGCACGCTGTCGTAACACATCCATAAACCCAGCGCCGTCACCGCGACCGCGCTGACCACGGGCAACATTTCCACTAACTTCCGCAGCCTCGTCGATTGCCCCGAGCGCGCATCAATCTGGCGCCGGGTATAGACGACGCCGACTCCAATGGCGATCAGCACGCTCGCCAACCCGGCGCTGAACGCCAGGATCAGCGGCGGCCCAAGCCACGGCACGCCCTCCTTGAGTGCCAACACCAACAACCCGATGGCATCGCCGCACGGGATGATTCCACCCGCAACGCCGAGCCAGATGAGTGGGCCGATGCCGACACTCGGTTTCGGCCCCGCATGGTCCTGGTCAGCGTGACCATGCCCATGTCCGTGGTCCCCATGTCCGTGCCCGTGGCCATGTCCATGCCCGTGGCCGCCGCTGAAGTGAACATGATCGGGACGGCCCGAAAGCCGGCGATTCAGCAGCCACAATCCAAGACCCGCCACCATGATCCCGCCGAGGAGGCCGATGATCTTATCCACCCCCGGCGGAACCCGATCGCCGAAATACAACCACAGTCCAAGCGCCAGGATCAGCACGACGGCGGTATGGGTCACGGTCGTCACCACACCGAGCAACAGAGCGTGCCACACGGTGCCGCGCTGACCGACGAGATAGGCTGCGACCAGCGTCTTACCGTGGCCGGGAGTCAGGGCGTGGGCGGCCCCGAAACCGGCGGCCAAGAGCAGTGCCAATGCGAGACCAGAGCGGCTCTTGATGAGCACGTCCAGCACCCAGTTGTCATGCGAAGAAGATTTGGTGGGTTCCGTATTCTCGGGAAGAGGCGGCGGCACCGTCGATCCCGCAGTAGGTCGCGGCTTCGGACCGCGTTTCGCTCTGCTCGGCAATTCACCCTCGGCCGGACCGCCGCGCGACCAACTCGCCTGGTCCGGTACGCGCCGGCTTCAGGACGCTGACAGTCTGTCCATCCTCAGGCCCCGCCCGATCCGATCCAGAGTCCGGCGGTAGTCCCCCCTTGAAGGCGGCGAGCGCCGGCTCCGGTTCTATGACAAAGTTGGCCGACACTCTCCGCAATCGTTCGTCGTCCCCCGGTGCTCGGTCCTCCGGTTTGGTCGCCTGAAGCGCGGCGCTCGGCGCCGTGGAGCGATGGATCACCAGCTCGCCCTCACCAAGGATGCTCAGTACCAACTTGCTGAAATCATCATTGTGAAAGTTGCTTTGCGCAGAGTGAAGGTGTGTTCCACTCCCGGAGCCGGGTTCCACTTCGCCTCGAAGCGATAGTCGTAGCGTTGGTGGTCGAGAATCCGGTCCCAATAGTATTTCGAGACAGGGGTGAAGACGAGCGGCTTCTCGTCGATTGTGGCGACGAGGTTCCCGGCCACGACGGGAGCGAAATAAGGCAGGAAGACGGCCGGGATTTCGCTGCGGTCCTTGAAGCGCAATTTCACGGCGATCGGTAGTTCGTCGTAGGCTTTCTGTTCGTCGAGCTCCAGCCGATAATCGACGATCACGGCTGTCGGGGTGAGATGAACGACGATGGTCCGGTCGCGGTTGTTCTGCGGTATCGGATGGGCCGCAACGAACGGCGCCGCCGACAGGACGATACACAGCGAGAAGAGCGCACGCTTCATGGAAATTATTGTACCGCATCCGATACCTCCCGTTCAGTCGCGGGTTAGATAGAAATGACCCTCCCCATGTGCCCGCCCTGCACTCACGCATGAAGGTTCCCACCACCAATTGCGAGACGTAAAGCCGAACCGGCTTACAAACCGCATCCACCCACCCTGGCCCTTTTTCTTCGTCACGCGAAGAAAGGGCTTCACCAGTGTTGACGAAAGAACATTTCCATGCGCCGTATCATCCTCTTGGCGTTGTCGCTCTTCGGGCTGTTCGCTCTGTCGCTCGCCGTGTTCCGCCCGAGTTGGGCAAGCACGACGGGTCTCGACATCTGGAACCTGCCGACACTGGCACGAGAGACCGCCCGGCAAGAGCGAATCACCAAGGAACTGCAACGGCAAACCGAGGTCGTCAAGAATCGCACGGTTGCAAAGCAAGAAGTCATCCACGACCTGATGGAGAAGCGCGTCACTCTTCTGAAGGCTGCTGCGGAGTTTCGACACCTGACTACCGAACCGTCCGAGTTTCCGGGCACCGGCCCCGACTGCTTCCCGGGCGCACCGAGGGCGAACGCTACTGCCGCGAGGTTTTGCAGTGGGTGCGAACTGAGTCCACGGCGATTCCGGCCAACCATTCCGAGGATGCCGTCTACGTCCTGGAAGATGAGCTGGAGACGTACCTCGACAGCCACGACGGCGAGGTCGTGCTGCCGGAGAACTGAAAACCCTGATTGGTCGGGGCCTCGTTCGGATGCCGAACGACAACACTCCGGTGCGGTCGGCGCATCGGTCTTCAACCGCAGGACGCTGCCGACCTGGAGATTTTCAGGACGCTGATCCGCAGACTACCGGGGTACAAATTGCCTGCCAGGGCGTGGTGTAAAACCGTAGCCCCGTCGGGCTCATAACGCGTAACACTGGGGACAGGGGCAGGCCAAAACTGTTATGCGATCTGCGTGTCGTCTAAATTTCGCATATTCACTAACTACGCATGACAGTTTTTGACCGGTTTTCGGCCATCTCGTAACACCTCCGTCAGAAACATGAGAATGCTGGTAAACATGCCCGCTTCACCCGTTCAGTTCAAGAATATGGTTGTCCGCAATCCCTTCCGAGGGTAGTGTGTAGTCCGTGGATTGCTCCGCATCTCGCATTCTTAGCGGAATACGCCAATGACCATATCCGCAGTCTGTCCCGACCAGACGCTGCTTCGACGCTATGCACTCGGAGATGATCTGGTTGCGGAGCGTTCGTCTCTCGAAAAGCAGCTGCGAAAGTGCGCAGGCCTGCCGGACGGCTCTTCTGCGGATCAACCCCGAACTTACTTTGCTGAAATCCCTCGGCCAAGGCGATCCAAACGGCAACGGGCACGCTTCGGCCGCAGGCGCGAATCACTCGTCGCGCACGGAACAGCGGCCGCCCACGGCAACTTGCAGTGACGTGGAGGGTGAGCGCACGTTCATGGACGTTGAGCGCATTAAAGGCGCCCTGCCGGGTCAGTCCCCCACGCGCTTTCCCTTCCTCGCTCCGCCTCAGCAGGCCGCCGAAATCGGTCGGCTGGCCCATTATCGTGTGCGCAAGCAACTCGGGGCCGGCGGTATGGGCCTCGTCTTCCTCGCGGAAGATACCCAGCTGCAACGGCCGGTGGCGCTCAAGGTGATGCTGCCCGATGCGGCGGCGCAGTCAGAACGCCAGCCGGCGCTTCTTGCGGGAGGCCCGGCTTGCCGCCAGCATCAAGAGCGATCACATCGTCACCATCTACGCCGTCGGCGAAGAGCGCGGTGTGCCCTACTTGGCGATGGAACTGCTGGAAGGCTCGTCGCTGGCAGACTGGCTGCGCCTCATCCGACGCCGGAACTGGCGAAAGTGGTACGCCTCGGCCAGGAGATCGCCCAGGGACTTTCCGCCGCCCATGAGCGTGGTCTGATCCACCGGGACATTAAGCCGGCCAACATCTGGCTGGAAGCGCCCTTTGACCGAGTCAAGATCCTCGATTTCGGCCTGGCCCGCGAGGTCGAGGGCAGCGAACACCTGACGCACAGCGGCCTGATCGTCGGCACGCCAGCGTACATGGCTCCGGAGCAAGCCCGCTGCGAGAAGATGGATGGCCGAGCGGACTTGTTCAGTCTCGGGTGTGTGCTCTACCGCCTGCTGACCGGCGAACTGCCGTTCAAGGGCTCCACGTCGATGGCGGTGCTGGCGTCGCTGGCCTACATCACGCCGCCATCGGTGTCGCAGTTGCGGGCTGATGTGCCCGCGGAGTTGAGCGATCTGGTCGACGAGCTATTGGCCAAGGACTCGGCGCAGCGGCCGGTCTCGGCCCGTGCGGTCGCCACCCGTCTCCAGTTGCTCGAACGACAACCTGCCGTGCCGACAGAGCCCGCCATCGCATCGACCCAGGCGTCTGCAATGACACCCGCGTCGGCGCACCCCGACCGCCGGCGCAGCGCACGCGTGATGCTGGCTGGTCTCGTGACGCTCCTGATCTTGTTGCCGTTGGGCTATTTCTATGGCGGTACGGTGGTGCGCATCGCCACGAACAAAGGCGAGTTGGTCATCGAGACAGACGATCCGAACCTGGAGGTGACGGTCAAGGGGCCGACCGCCACGGTCTACGACAAGGTGAAGGACCGCCGTTTTGTGCTGACCGCCGGCGAGTACGAGGTCGAGGTGCGCGAGGAGGGCGATTTCGGCGTGCGTTTCAGCACGAAAAAGTTCACCATGACGCGCGGGGGTAAGGAGAGGCTGAACGCCAGGGTGGAGCTGGCGAAGGTGAAGCCGGAAGAAAAGCGGGACATTATCGGTAGCGATGAGCGGCAAGCGGCCCGGTGGGTGTTGTCAATCGGCGGCAAGGTCAAGATCTTCAAGGCGAACGAACTCCTGGAGATCACGGCCGCCAAGGACTTGCCCACGGGGGCGTGGCAGCTGCACTACATCTACCTGGCGGACAATCGAGAACTCACCGATGCTGGGCTCAAACACCTTGAAGCGCTGCCCAACCTGACGGAGCTTGAACTGTCTCGCACGAAGGTCACTGACAGCGGGTTGCGGCATCTCGAGAGACTGACAAACCTCAAAGTACTGGGCTTGTGGGGTAACTCGCAGGTGAGCGATGCCGGTCTGATACACCTCAAGGGACTGAAGAAGCTCAAAACGCTTATCCTAAAAGGTTCGTGCGTGGGAGACGGTGGACTGGAACACCTCAGTAGGCTGACGAACCTCATGAACCTCGACCTGGGCGACACGAAGGTAAGCAGTGCCGGACTGGCGAATCTAAGGAACCTACGGATACTACGCCTGCTTTCTTTTGGCAATACGAAAGTGGACGACACCGGGCTGGAACACTTGAAAGAGTTGAGGAACCTCGGGGATCTGAGGCTCGATGACACCCAGGTCACCGGAGTCGGACTGACCCACCTAATGCAGCTTCCCGCGCTGACCAACCTTGGGCTTGGTTGTGCCACGGTCACGGACCCGTCGATGAAACATGTGAGTGACCTAAAACAGTTGCAGGGATTATCGCTGGCTAACAGCGGCATCACCGACGCAAGTCTGACGGAACTGCACGGTCTGGCCGCATTACGCGAGCTGAACCTGACCGGGACGAAAGTGACGGCCACGGGAGTTTGCTGCCCTGCGCAAGGCGCTGCCGGGGTGCAACGTCGTTACCGATTCGAGCGTCGCCGACCGCAGGGCGGCGGAGTGGGCTATCGATCGGCGGAAGAGTCGTGGTGCGTGAGGGAGATCGGGAACAGGAAATTCGCGACGCAAAAATGCTCCCGACAAATGCATTCCAGTTGCTGCAGGTTGAACTTGGTGGTAATCAGAAAGCCACCGACGCTGGAATGGAGCAGCTCAAAGGTCTGACCAACCTCCTGGACCTTTGCATCGCCGATACACAGCTGAGCGACGATGGGCTGGCACACCTCAAGGGACTGCCGAAGCTCGAAAAACTGGTTCTTTGGCGCTCGAACAAAATCACTGGCGCCGGAATGGAACACCTCAAGTCGCTCACAAACCTCAGATGCATCTTGCTGGACGGAACGAAGATCGGCGACGCCGGGCTAATGCACCTCAAGGGCATGTCGAACCTTGAGGTGCTTGACCTTGAAAGAACGCAGATCAGCGATTCCGGCCTAGCACACCTCAAAGACCTGAAGAAGCTCAGCCGCTTGTACCTAGGATCGAACGGACAGGTCACTGACGCCGGGCTGGAGATCCTCAAGGGTTTGACGAATCTAACAGACTTTAACCTGTCTGCCACGCAGGTCAGCGACGTTGGTCTGGGACACCTCAAGGGTCTGACAAAACTTCGTACTCTAGTGCTCTGTGAGGCTCCGATCCGTGGTACCGGGCTGAGTAGCCTGAAGAACCTGTCTGAGTTGACCGAACTGCAACTCAGCGGGCCGACGTTGGGCGACGACGCGGGAAAGGTGCTTGGCGAACTGAAGCGCCTGGAGTTCCTGAAGCTTACTGCCAGCGGTCTAACCGATGTGGGCCTGAAGGAACTGCATGGGTTGGTCGCATTGCGCAACCTGGACCTGACCGGGACGAAAGTGACGGCTGCGGGAGTTGATGCCCTGCTCAGGCGCTGCCGGGGTGCAAGGTTGTTGGTCCGTAGACGAAGTGCTGTCCACCGCTCAAATTTTAACTGAGCTTGTCGACTTCAGGTCTGACAGCCACCGCGGACAACCCCATTCAGGCGTAGTGTCCGGCGGGGCACAAGCCATTGGCAGCGTCACCTTCCGTGACATGCCCCAGGGGCAACCGTAAGCCCGCGCCCGCCAGAGGCGAGCGCAACCGAGCCACTCGCCCCTGGCTGGCGTCGCGGGCTAGCCGATTTCCAGGTTGAAAGCGCTCGCCTGCCGGTTAGACTATCTCCGAATCGACTCCCATCCTCTCTCCCGGAGACTCCGCCATGAATCGCCGAGACTTCCTCCAGGCCGGCGCCGCCGGGCTGGCCGTATCCGCGGCCGGTAACGTCGCCGCCTTCGCCGACTCCAAACCGCCGCGCGTCGGCCTCATCGGCTGCGGTTGGTACGGCAAGTGCGACCTCTGCCGGCTCATCCAGGTCGCGCCGGTCGAGGTCGTCTCACTGTGCGACGTGGACAAGAAACTGCTCGCCGAGGCCGCCGACCTGGTCGCCATGCGCCAGGCCTCGAAGAAGAAGCCGCGCACTGTACGGCGACTACCGCGACGATGCTGAAGGAGAAGGACCTCGACATCGTCCTCATCGGCACGCCGGATCACTGGCACGCTCTGCCGATGATCGCCGCCGTCGAGGCCGGGGCCGACGTCTACGTCCAGAAGCCGATCAGCGTGGACGTCGTCGAGGGCCAGGCGATGGTCGCCGCCGCGCGCAAGCACAAGCGCGTCGTCCAGGTCGGCACCCAGCGGCGCAGCACGCCGCACCTCATCGAGGCGCGCGACCGGGTCCTCAAGGAAGGGAAGCTCGGCACGATCGGCCTGGTCGAGGTTTGCTGCTACTACCACATGCGCGCCACGGCAGACCCGGACGTGACCAAGCCGCCGGAGTATCTCGACTACGAGATGTGGACCGGCCCCGCGCCGCTGCGACCCTACGACGCGCCGCCGAACAAGAACGCCGGCAACGAACGGGTGCCGCACCGCCGCTGGTGGCGGACCTTCATGGAGTACGGCAACGGCATCATGGGCGACATGTGCATCCACATGCTCGACATGGTTCGCTGGATGCTCGACCTCGGCTGGCCGAGACAGGTCGCCTCGACGGGCGGCATCCTGGTGCAGAAGAGTGGCAAGTCGAACATCGCGGACACGCAGACAGCGACCTTCGACTTCGGCGACCTGCAAGGTGGTCTGGCAGCATCGCACCTGGGGCGATGCGCCCGACCCGAAGTACCCCTGGGCCGCGACCTTCTACGGCGACAAGGGAACGCTCAAGGCCAGCGTCAACGGCTACGACTTCACGCCGTTCGGCAAGAGCGAGCCGGCGACTTTCGCGGCAAGGCCGTGATCCTGGACAAGTACCCCGAGGACAAGACCGAGAAGGACATCGAGATTCACGTCGCCGAGGCGAATCGGCGAGCACCAGGTGCGATTTCCTGCGGGCCATCGCTTCACGCGGCAAGCCGGTGGCCGACATCGAGCAGGGCCACATCTCGACGGCGAGCTGCATCCTGGCCAACCTGTCGATGAAGCTCGGCCGGTCGCTGACCTGGGATGCCGAGAAGCAGCAAGTGGTCGGCGACGACGAGGCCAACAAGCTGCTGCGCCGGCCGTACCGCGGGACCGTGGGTGCATCCGGAGGTTTGATGGCGTTTAGCCGCGAGCTTCTGCGAGCGCTGGTACCAGCGCTCGCAGAAGCTCGCGGCTAAACGTGGAGACCGCGATATGCGCGTCGGCATCTTCGGCGGCACGTTCGATCCGGTTCACCTCGGCCATCTGATCCTGGCGGAGCAGTGCCGCGAACAGGGCCGGCTCGATCAGGTCTGGTTCGTCCCCGCCCCCCGGCCGCCGCAAAAACAGGGCCAGCCGCTGACGCGCTTCGAGCAGCGCGTCGAGATGATCCACTTAGCGATCGCCGGTCAGCCCGCTTTCCGTGTCGAGGAGATCGAGAAGGAACGGTCGGGGCCGAGTTTTACGGTTGATACCGTTACCGAACTACGCCGCCGCCACCCGACCGACGAATTCCACCTGCTCGTCGGCTCCGACACGCTGGCCGAGATCCATACCTGGTATGAGCCGGTCCGTCTGCTGGAGCTGGTCGGCTTGCTGGTCATGACCCGGCCCGGTTTCCCGACGCGCAGCGTCGAACAGGTCCGCACGGCGCTGCATCTACCGGAGTCGGCTGCGGTGCGTCTCCAGGTCGTCGATTCGCCGCTGATCGACATCGCCAGCCGCGACTTGCGCACCTGCGCCTCTTCCGGACGAACGTTACGCTATCTCCTGCCGCGCGCGGTCGAGGTGTATGTCACGGAGAAGTTCCTCTACCGGGCAGCGCGGTCTGCTGAGGCGGTCAACACATCGATATCCCACACCTGACCACACAAGCTGGCTCTCGACCGGGCCCACCGGCGAGTGCCGCTGGCTTCCGTCTTGTCTGCTCTTCCTCATTCGCGGTATACTCCCACACTCTTCGTTCGATCACGGATGACCGAAAGGACGTGGCCATGCGTGTCTGCCTCTTTGAGGATCGACTTGTCGCCGATCTCGAACCTCTGACCCTCACCCGGCCCGCGTTCGATCTGCTCTGCGGGATGACTTCCCTCGGCGCCAAGCAGCGCCGCTACTTCTTGCCATCCACACTCGGCGTGCTAATCCGCCCGCACCTGGCGAAGTGGTGGCACAGCCAGACGCCGGAGGTTGCAGCGAACGACGCCGACTGGCTCCGTGCCGGGCCGACGGTGCTGGTCAACGCCCGGTGGCTGCCGCCGGCTGGGACATTTACGAAAGAGATGTCGCCCCACATCGGCCTGGTGGGTGATGAAGTGGCGTATGCTGTCCTGGATGCCGAACAGCTTGCGTCCTGTTCGCCCGACGACCTCGACGACTGCCTGGAGGAGTGGAAGACGACTCTGCCAGGCCGGGAGGTGGGAGGCCGACTCTTTCGTTTTCTCTGGGAGATCGTCGATTGTAACGGCGGCCAGATCTCGCCGAGTTTGAAGCGCCGGCTGGGGCAATGACTGTCGGCAGGACGCGATGCCTGCGGTCGTCGGCCCGAGCGGATCTTCTGCACGTCCACCCCACGGCCCGAGTCGATCCGATGGTCGTCGCCGACACGACGCAGGGGCCGGTGGTGATCGCCGAGGGAGCCGTCGTCACGCGCCTTCACCCGGCTGGAAGGCCCGTGCTACATCGGCCCGCGCACGCAGGTCCACGGGGCGAAGATCCGCGCCGGCACGACGCTCGGCCCGCAGTGCCGCATCGGCGGCGAGGTCGAGGCGAGCATCATGCAGGGCTACAGCAACAAATATCACGACGGCTTCCTCGGCCACACCTACGTCGGCGAGTGGGTCAACCTCGGCGCCGGCACGCAGAACAGCGACCTGCGCAACGACTACGGCGAGGTGACCGTGACCGTCAACGGCCGGATCGTGCCGACGGGCGCGACCAAGGTCGGCTGCTTCCTCGGCGATCACACGAAGACCGGCCTCGGCACGCTGCTGAACACCGGCACGAACGCCGGCGCGTTCTGCAATCTGCTGCCGGCGGATCGCTGCTGCCGAAATACGTGCCGTCGTTTGCGAGCTGGTGGAACGGCGCGATGGCGGATCGGGCCGACCTGTGGAGCCTGTTGCAGACCGCCGAGAAAGTGATGCGCCGCCGCGGCTGTGCGTGTGCCGAGGTTCATGCCGAGATGTATCGTGCGGTGTTCGAGCAGACGGCGGCGGAACGGATTCGAGCCGTGCGCGAGGTGGAGATGCGGCGGTTGCGGCGGAGTGCGTAGAAGCGGCTATCGAACCGCTTTCCGTTTCTCCGGAGATGGGTATTCTTCCAGTTCACGGACTGGTTTTTCTGGTCGGCTTCAAGTGCGAAAAATAACCGTTCTCGTAAAGTCCGGCCACGGCGCGCCGGATTGACTCTGTCGTTACCTCAGGCAGCACCACAAGGCCGGGTTCCGCGAGGTAGGGGCGTCCTGCTTGCGCGTCATCCTCGAGGGTCTGCTGGAGACGCACCGGGTCATAGAAAAAAAGCTGGTAATGAGACCCGTCCTCAAGGCACACTTCCACGCCCGGAAGCCAACCCTTCGACGGCGTCTCGAATTCGGCGCGATCATCGTACCACTCGGGAAAGATGACGGAGATAGGACTGAGTTGCATAGACATGGGTCGCTCCAAAACTTGCCGGCTCGCTCACACGGCGGTCATCTGGACCTGTCGCAGCGCTTGCTCGTACTCATCGGCAGTCATGGGGTACGTGGGAACTATCTCATAATGATGCGGATTCAGGCCGCGCTGCACAATCCTCAGATTACCAGGAATCGAATCGAGCTGATAGGCCCCGCCAAAGCGCTCAAGGCCATCGGGACGATCGTGGACGGAAATGCCGTGCGTCGGCCGGAGTAGGCCAGTTGCGGTATCGACGCGGACATCTCCCGGTGTAGGGGTTAGCGATGCACCGCCGCGATAGAACGTTCGAGCGGCCATCAATCTTGCGTCCTATTTCCATGCAATGTTCAGCAGAGTCTGTTCGATTTCACAGTGAACTGTTGTTTCCGCTTTTACCGGAAGCGATCGCGTAAATCGCAACACCGGCGACGACGACGACAACCACAGCGACCACCGCCACAGTCGTCAGGCTCCATTGGATGCAGCGACTGTCCACAGTTTGTTTCACTGGTTTCTCATCCTGTGGAGCCATCGGTTTGGCCCTGGTGGGCAATTTCTCCGGCGAGCTGGTTGGGATCGCTATTGGCGGGAAGCATTGCCTTCTGCGTGGCACATCCGTGCAGAAACAGGCTGCATACCAGAAGAACGATCACCGGGCGACGCTTCATGTCCCACTCCTTCCCCGAATAAGTACGTGTAAATCCCGCCGCTGCAAACGAACTATGCGGAAGGCGGCCCAAAACGCCCAGGTTGTGGCATTTCGGACACCGTCGGTGCAAGAATATGTGTTTACGGACGCATCCATAAGAAAATGACGAGGTGCTGTCAAGCCGTACCTGCGCGATCGAGGAGCCGCGCATGAAGTAAGCGGCCTCACCGCTTACTTCGTGCGCGGCTCCTCGATCGCGCGATTCGCGCCGCGATACTACGCCTGCTTCAACTCCTTCAAATTCTCCTCGATCACCTGAATCTGCCCTTCCAGCTCCACCACGAAATCGTGCTGCTGCTGCACCACGTCCGGCGGCGCCTTCGCCATGAAGCTGGCGTTGCCGAGCTTGGCCTGTGTGCCTTGCAGGTGTTTCGTCTTCTCGGCGAGCTGCTTCTCCAGACGCTTCGTCTCCGCGGCCACGTCGATCAGGCCGATCGAGCGACACGTAGGCCTCGAAATCCGCATGGACGTGCGTCGCCGCCTGCTTCGGCTTGGTCGTGTCCGGGCCGCACTCCAGATGGCCGACGCCGGCCAGGGTGGTGATGAACGGCGCCAGCGCCAGGAAGTCGTCGGCCGTCGCCTCGCCGCAGCGCACGAACACGTCCAGCGGCGTTTTCGGATCGACCATGTAGCGATTGCGCACCTCGCGCACGCTGCGCACCAGGTCCTGCATCCGGGCCATGCGCGTTTCCATCGCGGCGTCGCGCCACGTCGGCGGGAACTCCGGCCACGGCGCGATGACCACGCTCTCGGCGGCCGGCTCCGGGCCCGGCAGGCCGCGCTCGAACGCCGCCTCGTCCAGCGCCTGCCAGATCGACTCGGCCACGAACGGCATGATCGGCTGCACCAGGCGCAGGATGCGCGTCGAGCACGCCGACCAGCACGCGCTGGGCCAGCGGCGCGGTCCCTCGCTCGCGCTTCGGGTCAGCCGGCCCTTGCTCATCTCGACGTACCAGTCGCAGAACTCCGACCAGGTGAAGTCGTAGATCGTCCGCGCCGCCTCGCTGAAGTGGTAGCCCTCCAGACTGCTCCGTCACCGCCGCGGTCGTCGTCGCCAGGCGGCTGAGGATCCAGCGATCCTCGATCGGCAGCTCCTCCAGCCGCATCGCGCCCGGCGTGTAGCCGTCCAGGTTCAGCAGCAGGAAGCGGGCCGCGTTCCAGAGCTTGTTGGCGAAGTTGCGGCCCATCTCGAACCGCTCCGACGCCTGCTTCGCCGTCGGCAGCTCCGGATCGTCGCCGGCCAGGGACCGCCGGGGCGGAACGGCTTCTTGCAGTTCGGGCACGTCACCTTCGCGTCCGCATGTACATGTGCTCCTGCTTCACCGGCACCAGCGTGTCGCAGTGCGGGCAGACGTTGGCCACCGGCATCCGGCTGTCCTGCGTTCTCGGTCGCCATGTGGACCATGACGAAACGCAGGGCGTCGGTGCCGTAGCGGTCGATGATGTCGAGCGGATCGATGCCGTTGCCCTTGCTCTTGCTCATCGCTCTCGCCGAAGCCGTCGAGGATCTTCGGATGGATGTAGACGTGGTGGAACGGCACCTTGCCCACGTTGTACAGCCCGGTGATCACCATGCGCGCCACCCAGAGCGTGATGATGTCGCGGCTCGTCACCAGCACGCTCGGTCGGGTAGTAGTAGGCCAGTTCCGGCGTCTGTTCCGGCCAGCCGAGCGTCGAGTGCGGCCAGAGGGCGGAGCTGAACCAGGTGTCGAGGACGTCGGGGTCTTGCTCGAAGCCAATCGCTTCGAGTCGTGCTCGAAGCTCTTCATGCCCTGGAGCGACGCAGATCAGAACCGTCACTGTCGCCAGGTTGCAACTGCGATCGTCACAGCGTACTGATTGTCATTCATCGTCGATCGCGACGCCAGATTCGAGCACATCGGATCGTCAGCCTTCGGTCGAATCAGTCCGATTCCGAGTTCGATCGACGATCGAGTTCGCGCACTTGCAGTCTTCGACCACACCGGAATGCGGTGCCCCCACCACAGTTGCCGGCTGATGCACCAGTCGCGCTTCTCGCCGAGCCAGTCGAGATACGAGTTCTTGCATAGCGCTCCGGGAAGAACTGCACCCGGCCGTCGTCACGGCGTCCATCGCCATGCGGGCCAGGCCTGGGCTTGCCATCGGTCGTGATCGCCCATCTTCACGAACCACTGATCCGACAGGTACGGCTCGATCGGCGTCTTGCTGCGGTCGCTGTACTTCAGCGGGATCATCGCGGTCCTCCTTGCCCTCGAACAGGCCGAGCGCTTCCATGTCGGCGATCACGGCTTCGCGGGCCTTGTAGCGGTCGAGGCCCTTGTACTTGCCGCCGTTCTCGTTGATCGTGCCGTCGGGGTTGAGGATGTTGATGATGCCGATGTGGCGGATTGCGCTGCCAGCAGGCGTAGTCGTTCGGATCGTGGGCCGGCGTCACCTTCACGCAGCCGGTGCCGAGCGTCGGATCGGCGAGCAGGCCGTCGGCGATGATCGGGATGTCGCGGTTCACCAGCGGGATGGTCACCGTCTTGCCGATCAGGTGCTTGTAGCGCTCGTCGGACGGATGCACGCACACGGCGGTGTCGCCGAGCATCGTTTCGGGGCGCGTGGTCGAGAAGCGGATGAATTCGGGTCCTGGCGTCGCGCCTTCACGGGATACTTGAAGGTCCAGAAGCCGCCCTTGGTGTCCTCGGTGTAGGTCTCGTCGTCGGCCACCGAGGTTTGCAGCTGCGTGTCCCAGTTCACCAGGCGTTTGCCGCGGAAGATGTAGCCGTCGCGGAACATGTTGAAGAACGTCTGCCGCACGGCGCGGGCACAGATCGGATCGAGCGTGAAGCGCGTCCGCTCCCAGTCGCAGCTGGCGCCGAGCTCGCGGAGCTGGCCGAGGATGCGGTCCTCGTACTGGTCCTTCCACTGCCCAGATGCGCTTCACCAGTTCCTCGCGGCCGAGGTCGTGGCGGGTCTTCTTTTCCTCCTCGCGGATGCAGCCGTTCCACCACCGCCTGCGTGGCGATGCCGGCGTGATCGGTGCCGGGCATCCACAGGGCGTTGTAGCCCTGCATGCGCCGCCAGCGGATCAGCACGTCTTGCAGCGTGTTGTTGAGGGCGTGGCCCAGGTGCAGGGCGCCGGTGACGTTCGGCGGCGGGATGACGATGGTGAACGGCTTGCGGCTCGGATCGGGCTCGCTGTGGAAGTAGCCGCGTTCGTCCCAGAATCGCGAGCCAGCGCTGCTGGGCTTCCTTCGGATCGTACTGTTTGGGGAGTTCGGTCGCCATGGGCCACGCCATCCTTATGCCAGGGGCGATCGTCGGATTGCGGAGACGATCGGTCCGTGATAGACATTTGAGCTGCGACGGAAGTTCGCGGCCCGGAGGTCACTTCCCGTTTCGTCCCCGGCGGGACTGCTGCTCGAGTTCGTCGATACGCTTCTGTAAATCGGCTTTTTCGCGCTCGGCTTTCTGAGCCGTCGCAAGTGCCTGCATCTGAGCGCCCTGGCTGTGCGGCGCTTCTGCCTCCGCCCTGTTGGCGCGCTCGTTCGGCGGAGCGATCCGGTTGCTGTCCGCGTCGTAGCAGATCGCCCGATCTTTCTCCACCGCGAGCCAGAGGCGCATCGGTTCCACCCAGAGCCAGCCGCGTGCGTCCAACGGCACTGGAACGAACCGCGCCTGTATGGCGCGGTAACCCAGCAGGCGGAGTTCGTTGCGGGTAGCGCCGGAATGCCGATCCACGACGGCGTAGAACTGCACCTTGCAGCGATGATACAGATCGACCTTCAACTCCAAATCGTTGACGAGCGAATCGGGCGACGTGACTTCGATGGCAAGCAGCGCCTTCTGCGCATCAGCTTGACGGGAAACGTGCCGCGATTGATGTCCCAGTCCCGCACGCCCGAAAAGAGAGAAATGTCAGGCCCGAGCGGTTCGGTTCCCTTCACGCCGAAGTCGATTCGATGCTCGCGCAGCGCCAAAATGCCCGGATTCCCTTCCATGAACTGCCCACCCACTTCTTCGAGGTAGGTGCAGTCGCGGCTGTGGCCCATCGTGTACACGGGCTGATCTCCTTCCTCCGGAAAGAGTAGATCTTCGGGTCGCAACGGCATCTTCTCGTAGTGCGCCTGACCATCGGGGCCGATGGTGCGGCGATAGCGCGTGCCCAGCCGCCAGGGGTCGTCGTCCGCTTTCGTCGTGCGTGCCGCTGTTCGCATGGTCGGTTTCCTCGCTCGCCTCGTGGCTCATTTTTCGCCGCCCGCATCACGGAACCTGGCCTCCAGTTCCTTGACGCGCTGTTCGAGCGCGGCGGCTTTTTCCTCGGACTTCTTGCCGCGCGTGCTTCCGCCTTGCGCGCCGCTGCCTCAATTTCTGCTCGTTCTTCGGGGCGGGGATCCGTTTTCCGTTCTCGTGGTAAAGGGTCGCCCGCTGATTTTCGAGTCCGAGCCAGAGCCCGACGGGCTCCAACCAGACGCGGCCGTGCTCATCGGGAGGCACCGCGACGAAGCGGTCCGGCCCACGCCGATAGGCCAGCACCCGAACTTCTCGGCCGCCCGCAACCCAGCGGTCGACGATGGCGTACCACTGCATGCCGCACTCGAAGTACAACCGTACCTTGATGCCGAGGTCGAACGGACGTGTGTCCTCCGAGGTGATCTCTATTCCCAGCAGTGCCGTCGCGCCCATGCTGCGAACGTGAAATGTCCCAAGTGACCCGTCCCAGTCGCCGACACCGTCAAGAACCAGCAGGTCCGGCCCCAGCGCGGGGATGCCCGGCACCTGGAAATCAATCCGATGGTCCCCGAAGACACGGTGGCCGGGGCGCCTGGCCGATTGGCTCCGGAGAACCTCGCGGAGATAGACGTAATCCACCGAATGATCGTCGGTCAGCACGGGGCGATCTCCTTCTTGTGGGAAAAGCAGATCGAGCTTCCGGAGAGGGACCGGCCGGAATTCAACCTCCCCGTCCCGAACGCGTGGCGCCATACGGTAACCGTACCGCCACCGGTCCGTTGCCGGCTTCGTCACGCGCTCGGTCGCCTTCATCGGTTTCATCGTGCGCTCTCCGCGTCCTTGAACAACTTGTACTCGAACGCATCCGCCAACGCCAGCCAACTCGCCTCGATGATGTTTTCGCTGACACCGACCGTGCCCCACACGGCGGTATTCGCACCGATGTCGCGCCATTCGATCACCACACGCACGCGCGCCGCCGTCTCCGCACGGGCGTTGACGACGCGCACCTTGTAGTCGGCCAGGTGCATTCGCGCCAGGCGCGGGTACGTCGGCAACAGTGCCTTGCGCAGCGCCCCATCGAGGGCGTTCACCGGACCGTCGCCCTCGCTGACCTCGTGCTTCTCGATACCGTCCACGCGCAGCTTGATTGTCGCTTCGGTGCAGGGGGTGCCGTCCTTGATCCGTCTCGATGTTGACTCGATACGACAGCCGCTCGAACCACGGTCGATACAGCCCGGCCGCCTTGCGCACCAGCAGATCGAACGATGCCTCGGCTGCCTCGAACTCGTAGCCGGCGTTTTCCAGGTCTTGCACCTGGTTCAGGATCTTCGCCATCAACGCCCGGTCGTGGGCAAGGTCGTATTTCTTGGTCTTCGCAGACCACCGTGGACTGGCCCGACAGCTCGCTGACGAGAATACGGCGTTCGTTGCCGACCAGGGCGGGGTCGAGATGCTCGTAGCTGGAACTGATCTTGGCAACGGCGTGCGTGTGCATTCCGCCCTTGTGCGCGAAGGCACTGGCGCCGACGAACGGCTGACCGGAGCGGAAGTTCATATTCGCCGTCTCGTAGACGTAGCGTGACGCCTCGGTCAGCTTGGCCAGGCTGCCCGGCACCAAAACGTCATGGCCGCGCTTCAGGGCCAGGTTGGCGATGACGCTGACGAGATCGACGTTGCCGCAGCGCTCGCCGATGCCGTTGAACGTGCCCTGCACCTGCGTCGCGCCGCGGGCCACTGCCGCCAGAGTGTTCGCTACCGCCACGTCGCTATCGTTGTGGCAGTGGATGCCCAGTTCCACGCGCGAATGCCGGCGCACCGTCTCCACCGCGGCGGCTATCTCCTCGGGCAACGTGCCGCCGTTGGTGTCGCAGAGGATGACCACCGTGGCGCCGGCGTCCTCGGCGGCCTTCAGGGTGCGCAGGGCGTACTCGGGATTGTGGCGGAAGCCGTCGAAGAAGTGCTCGGCGTCGTAGAACACTTCGCGGCCCTGTTCGACGCAGTACCGCACCGAGTCAGCGATCATGCTCACGTTCTCGTCGAGCGTCGTCCCCAGCACTTCACGGACGTGCATGTCCCACGTTTTACCGACGATGGTGATGATCGGCGTTTCCGCGTCGAGCAGGGCCTTGATGCAGGTGTCGTCTTTGGGGTGGGCGTTCTTGCGGCGTGTCATGCCGAAGGAGGCGACGCGCGGCGTGCCGCAGCGTCAGCTTTTTCACTTCCTGGAAATACTCGAAATCCTTCGGGTTGGAGAGGGGATAGCCGCCCTCGATGAAGTCCACGCCGAGATCGTCGAGCTTTCGGGTCAGATTCAGCTTGTCGAGCAGCGAGAAGTTGACCCCTTCGCCCTGGCTGCCGTCGCGCAGCGTCGTGTCGTAGATGTGGATGCGTGTCATGGTGATCCTGTCAACGAATAAAGCCCTGAAGCCGGGAGGCTCCAGGGCCGGTGTCGTTCACTTCGTTCTCGAACCCCGGCGTTAGCCCCTTCCGACGCCGATGCAAATGACACGGCGCAACGAATCCGTAACGATGACGGCAATCAGGTTGTTGTGGAGATCGAGAAACACGTCGAAGACTCTCACTATCGAAACCGGGAGCCACCGAGTCCTCCCGGCTGGAATCGAACCAGCGACCATCGGCTTATAAGGCCGGCGCTCTCACCACTGAGCTACGGGAGGAAGCGATTGAAAACATAGTGGGCTATACCATCAGGTATCATGGGTTCCTCCTCGTCTTTCAGCGGCTTTCGATCAGACATCGATATTAAAGCGAAGTGAGGCGATAGCGTCCAATCATCCTGTTGCTTGCGGTTCAGCAGAAGCGACCGCTGAACCGCAAGCAGCAGGCCCCGGTCACTTGATCCGTGAGCTGGGCACGCGTGTGTTCGGTACTTTCTGCCCCGGCGTCTGGTCCGGGAGGATGTTGTACTGAAACGGTGGCACCACCGCGGCGGGAACGGCATCCGGTGCGTTCGAGGCATTGACGATTTCCGCCGCCGCCAGGAACTCGACGTTGTTCGTCGTGGGGATGGTCGTCGGCTTGCCATCCACGAGATCGTTGTGTGCGGGAATCCGGACGACGCGGAACGTACCCAATCCCGGCATGTCGATCTTCTCGCCGCGAGCCAACCGTTTGGCGATGGCCGGGCCGAGTTCGCGCAGGACCTTGTCCACGTCCCGCTCATCGAGCTTCGTCGTCGTAGCGATGTCGCCCGTGAGCGTGGCCGAGGCCGGAGGTTTCGGCGTTTGGGCCTGCGACGTCCGTGACAGAGTGATTCCCACCGCAAGCAGCAAGACGCCACCCGCGATCCAGCGATTCCAGTTACGCATGTGCCTTCTCTCCCTTCCGTTCGATGGTGTCCCGTAATCCTGTTTCGACCGCAGCCTCCCCGAACTTCAATCATACCACAAGATTCGGCGATGGAAATGTGTTCGGCCGGCTTCACGCACTTTGCTTGCGGGCGAGCAGCGCCCGGACCTTGGGGACAAGCTCCGTGGGAATGTCCATCAGCGTAATGTTCTCGGCCTTGAGCGCTGCCTCGATCTCCGCATGCTCCTCGTCTTCCGTTTGGTTCTCGTAATGCCCAATGACCTCCTTGACGCGCTTTTCATCCCAGCCAGGCGGGTATTTTTGCTTCTTCATTTCGGTTTTCTCTGTTGTCGGCGACGGAATGCTCTTTTGGCCTTGCCCCGCGGCTCAAACGCCGTGATAACAAAGACGCTCTCGGGATCTTCGTCGGGCACGTAGAACACCTGGAGGTAGCGTCCGGCGCATCTCAGTCCTTCGTCTTGTTGATCGTCCCCATCAGCTGCTCGTAGTTCTCCTCCTCCGCACCGTCGGTCGGTTGGCGCGTGTGCCGCCACACCCGCAAGCTCACGCCCATGAACAGGTCGGCGAACACGACCGATGTGAACAACGATCGGCCCAGCATCTCGACGACGAGCCAGCGGAAAATGCGCCAGCTCCAGGGGCGGAAGAACGACGTATCCTCGCTGAAGCCGAGCAGTGTCCTGGACTCGAGCAACTTGCTCGGATCGACACCCGTTTGATGGCCGGAAGGCGCGCCCAACAGATCCTTCAAGGCGCCTTTGCGCGGCCACGGCCACTCCTTCGTCAGGGCGTAAATGAGCAGGAATAGCACGCCGCCCCAGAACAGGCCACGCGCCAGCCAGGTGACGCGTTTCAAGGACGCATAGTCAGCGGCAGACTTCAGCGGCCGAACGAACGGGCCGGCCCCGAAGGTGTACGTCAGCGCTGACGCCATGAGCAGCGGAATGCCCAACAGCAACAGCGGACTGCTCGCAATCTGTACCACGAGAACGAAGAACGGGAACAGGACCAGCGGCAACACTAGACCCGTCGCCGCCAGAAACAGGCCGGGCACGGCCGAGGCCGGCAGCAGCGTCTTCAACTGCAGGCAAGCCTGCCGCACGCCGGACGCCGCCGACAGGATGAACACCGGCAGAAACACCCACAGGTAAACGGACAGGGCCAGGCCCCACACCACGCCGAACACCGTGTGGGCAAGCTCGCGGGCGCGTTCAAGTGCGTTATCGAGGCCGAAATCGAACAACCAGTGGCCCGGGACGAGAAACAGGGCCAGCGGTACCAGGAACGCGACCAGCCACCCGACGATGAGGATGCGGCTGGACGCGCGCGGCGCGACCAGGTGAGCGCGGCGGCGACGGCCGCCAAAGGCAGGGCGAACGGGGCCAGGAGTTTCAGCCCGAACCACAGCCGGCCGAAGCCGCTCAGGTTCGGAATGTTCAGGTCCGTATCGTCGATCGTGGCGAGGATGGCGAGCAGCAGGGACGGCAAGCAGGCCACGAACAGGACGCTGCGCCGCCAGGCGTAATAGCGGCGCATCGAGGGATGGGCCATGCCGCGCGCGGACAAGACCTTCTCCTCGCTGGGCGTGACGCTCAGCCGGCGGAGGTCGCCGGCAAAGGCGCGGCCCACGTGTTGGGGAATCGCCGCCAGCCAGGCCGGCACGGCCGGCCCTGCGTCGTCGTCAACGTAGACGCGCCGGCCGCCGGTCGGTTGGGCATGCAGAACGACGGCGCCTGGCGGCGGCAGCGGGGGCGGGCCTGCGGGACCGGTGCTGGCGACGGCCTGCATGACGGGTGGAAAGAGTTCGTCCACCGTCGCCGCCGTCACCCACTGCTGCGCCCCGGCCTGGATCACCAGGTCCGTGGGCTGAAGCGCGCCGTTCGTGGCCAGACGCTGCAGCTCGGGCAGCGGCACGGGCCCGAAACGGCGGCCCTGTCGGGCGTAGTACCATTGCATGGCGTGTCGGGCTCCTGGAGGGAAACCGTGAGAGAACGGCGCGGCGGCACCTGTTGGACTACGGAAAACAAGAGACCACGGCGCTGCGCCCGGTCCGGCGCTTGCAAGTCCGGGGGCTCCGGACACGTCAGATTGATTCTCGAGCGGCAACTCCGAGTCATGCCATTTCGTCCTGCGGTCCAAGAAAAGATGTACCGATGAATGTCAAGAGTATTTTTGCCGTCGCTTGTGATGACGGCAACCGATTTTCTGACAGCTCTGTTCCGTTGTTCGCGGCGCACCGTCAGCGGACGCCTCCACGGCCCAGGTCTTGCGCTATGGCCTGGCCTGAACGGATTCGAGGAAGCACTGGCTGCTTGGAATGATAGGGTCCCGATGCCACGTCGCCCCACGCTCAACGGGTTCCTCCGACGGGTTCCTCTTCTCTGTTCCGTGGCAGCTGGAAGGTTTCCGCCAAATGCAGGGCGGCCTCGTAGAGCGGCAGCTTGTGCACCGCTGCCCACAGGTCCAACACGTTGCCCTGGGCGCGGCAGTCGGCGTGGAAGCACTGGAAGATGTGCTTGCCCAGGTGCGCCGAGAAGGTCGGCTGCGTGTCGTCGGGCTGACCGTGGATGGGGCAGGGCCCGCGGCGTTGCAGGCCCCGGCCGCGCAGGGTGTCGAACAACCCCAAGTGCCGCAGGACCTGCTCCATGCTGACCTGCTGGCGCAGGAAGGCGAAGTCGACCTTGGGACGAGCGGCGCGGCCCGCCGGCGTGCCGGCTTGACAGGCGGCGGCGTCGGCGCTACGGTGGCATTGGCCGTGGTGACCACTTCTTCTGCGGGCAAGTCCCGTTTGTGGCCCACGGCCGTTTCGTTGCCGGCAGGCGCGTGCGGCGCTGTTGGGTGCCTGGCGTTCGGAGCCCGAGTGACCGGTCGAGGCGGCGGCGACCGTGACGACGCGGGTTGGCGTCTCGTCGCCGCCGACAGCGGGCGGCGACGGCGGCTGGTCGCAGTCTGGGCGTCGGCGTTGGGCGTCTCCCCAGCGAACTGCTTCTCGTCAAAGGGCCGATTGGTTTTCCAGACGGCGTAGACCAGATGGAGCAGTTTGCGCATGCACTGGCCCAGGGCGACGTCGCCGCGTTTGCCCTTGGCCTTGAGACGCCGATAGAGGGCGCCGATGGCCGGGTTGTGGACGATGGCCGACCGGGCGGCATTCCACAGATAGGAGCGCACCAGGTCGTTGCCTTTGCGCGACATGCGCATGGTGCCGGGCGGCAACGGGGTTGCCGAACTTATCGACGCCGGAGCTGTTTTCCTCGGGAAAAACGCCGAAATAGCCGACGAAATGCTCGGGCGTGGCGAAGCGGTTGATGTCGACGGTTTGGGCAATGAGCGCGGCGGCGGTGGCCACGCCGATGCCGGGAATGGTCACCACTTGCAGGTGCGGCGAAGCCGGCAGCGCGGCGTAGGCGTCGCTGAGCAAGCGGCGCATCTGCTCCTCGGCGCGCTGCGTGTGGCGCACCTGAGCCGACCAGATCGCGGACCAGCGTTTCGGCCACGTCGCCGGACAGAGCAAGCGACCGATTGCTGGGCGACCAGGTGGAGTTGCTCGGCCAGTTCGGGAGCGAGATAAGGGATCTTCTGCAGCGTGGCGAGCCGGGCCTGGCCAATCCGTTGGGCGGTGGGATATTTGTCGAGCAGATGCAACACCCAGGAGGCGGTGAGGTCGTCGGTGAGGTTGGCCAGTTCGGGAAAGACGCGGGCCAGCGAGGTTGTGCAGGCGATTGATGGCTTGCGTGGATTGCTTGACCTTGGCCTGCAGGCGGCCGGCGACTTCGCGCAGCATGGTCATGGCGGGCGAGACGGCGCGGTGGCGCGGGCAGTTCGACGACGGCGAAGCGCGCCATGGCCTGGCTTTCGGTGTCGTCGGTGGTGCGTTTGGGGAAGTGGGCCTTCTGGTAATCCTTGTTGCGTTTGGGCTCGCCGATGGACAAGGTCATGGGCAACGGCAGGCCGCGGAGGAAGTGTTCGAGATTGGCGGCGTACTGGCCGGCGGCGTCGATGCGGACGTGGAAGTGCGCCTGGGGATGTTGCTGGTGCAACTGCTCGAGGCGTTCGTTGGAGAGCCTGATAGCCGGCTCGGCTTTCGAGAACGGTCATGGGCTTGGCGGCGGGTTGGCGATCGGGGCGCAGGAAGGAGACGCGATGGCCGTAGCGTGCGGTGTCGATGCCGACGCCGATACGGTCGAGCGGAGTGGCGATGGACATGAAGATGCACCTCGCAACGAAGGGTGACGCCGGCGCGGTGGCCGGCACGGATAGTCTGACGTGCGTTGCGAGAAAGCCCGTGAGCCTCCTCCGGGAAATCTTCGGCCAGGCGATCCTCGTGATAAGCGGTCAGGGCCGCAGGATGTACCAAAACCTTGAGCCAAAGCCGGAGGGGACAATCTTTTCTAAGAGGTCAAAGCCTCAGGGGACGGACAGAACTCCTCACGACGCAACCACCATTATGACAGGTGGCTGAATCGATCATACGAGGGGTCAGGAAAGAAAAGATGTCAGGAACGAATGGCACTGTCCAGCGCCTCTTTCCGGACACAACTGTTTATCCTGCCGTGCCTTCGGTTATTCGCTCATCTCTTTCCGGTTCGCCAGACGTTTACGCACCCCGAACGCTGGCAGCGCGGCTTGCTGCTCCCCAGCCGTTGCAACCAACAGCTGCTTTTTCCCCTGGGTTTCAGGCCTTCCTTGCCTACACTGCTGCTATCGCCGACCTTCCTTGTATCCTTCGCGCTCTTGGTTTGGGACAAGGAAGGTCGCGATGTCTTTCTATCAAAATCATCCGCCTTGCTCCTTTCCTCCAGGCCGATGATCTACCCTTCGCCGACGTTCTCCCGGCTCACGACGTGCAACAGGTTTTCGACGACGCCGGGATCCACTTCGGCACTTCGGCACGCACCGTGTTCAACCCAGCCCTCACCCTGTGGGCTTTTCTCTCGCAAGTCCTGGGGGTGGACAAATCCTGCCGGGCCGCCGTGCTGCGTGTGCTCGTCGTGGTGGTCGCCCTGGAACGCGGGCCCTGTGCCAGCGACACGGCGGCTTATTGCCGGGCACGGGCCCGCATCCCCGCCGCCGTGCTACGCCGCCTGGCGTTGCAGGTCAGTCGGCAACTCGATGACACCATCCCTACCTCCTGGCTTTGGCAGGGCAAGCACGTCCACTTGGTCGACGGCCTGACCGTGTCCTTGCCCGATACGCCCGCGAATCAACGAGCGTATCCGCAACCGCCGGCCCAAAAGCCGGGGCTGGGCTTCCCCCTGCTCCGCCTGGTCGTACTCATGTCCCTGGCCACGGCGACACTGCACGGCATGGCCTTCGGCCCTTATCAGGGCAAGAAGACGGGCGAAACCGCTCTGTTCCGTCAGTTGCTCGACGACCTACGACCCGGCACCGCGCTGCGGGCCGATCGCTATGACTGCTCCTACTTTTTGGTGGCCTTGGCGTTGCGTCGCGGTGTGGAGGTGGTGTTTCGCCTGCACCAGCGGCGGGGTGTGGATTTCCGGCGTGGCCGGCGGTTGGGAGTGGATGACCACGTGGTTACCTGGCAGCGACCGGCACGGCCGGACTGGATGGACGCCGCCACTTACGCGGCGTTACCACCGACGCTGACCGTGCGTGAAGTCCGGACGCAGGTACGCCGGCCAGGCTACCGCATTCGGGAACTGGTGGTAGTGACGACCCTGACCGATGCCGAAACCTATCGCCACGATGCGATCACGGATTGGTATCACGAGCGTTGGCATGTGGAACTGGATATCCGCTCGCTCAAACAATATATGGGGATGGACCAACTGCGCTGTAAGACACCGGCGATGGTCGAGAAGGAAATCTGGGCGCACCTGTTAGGTTACAATCTGATCCGCAAGGTGGCGGCCCAGGGAGCGTTAGCCGCGGGGTTGAGTCCGCGGGGTCTGAGTTTCACGGCGACGCAGCAAGCGGTGCGGGCGTCGTGGGACCGGTTGACGACGGCGTCGGCAGCGGAGCGGTCCACGTTGGGTGCAGCGATCCAGCGTGTTTTGGGGCGTGAGGTGGTCGGGATCGGCCGGACCGTTGCGAACCGCGTGCGGTGAAACGCCGTCCCAAGCCGCATCGCCTGCTGACGCAACCGCGAGCGGCCGCACGGGCGGCATTGCTGAATCAGTCGTAGGTTGGTCCTGGACAGGTGCGTCGGTGGGTCGAGAGGGGAAGGGCGGTACAAAGGTCCAAGGCCAGAGGTCAGCAGCGTGCAGGGACAGCGGCCAGCGTTCGGGTTGCGCGGCGCTGGGCTGATGGTGCCGGGAACGGCTGTCTGAGGAGAGTGCCCGAGCCGAGGAGCGACCGCGCGAAGCAATAGAGAGATATTAAAGAGAGGAAAATGATGTTAAGTGGCATGGTTCATATCAGGGTAACACTGTTGTAGGACGGCCTTCCCAGGCCGTCCGAGGCGGAGCGGACGGCCTGGGAAGGCCGTCTTGCAACAGTGTTACCCAAGCTGACCTGTTTTTGAACCATGCCTGTTAAGTAACCGGTCGATTGCTATAACTAATGTGCGGTAAATATGTTACGCTGGACAGTGCCATTCGTTCCTGACACCTTTTTCATCCCGACATCTTTTTCATCACAGAGAGAAGGCGGCGTAACTCACCGCACACCCACCTTCTTCGCCGCCTCCGGATCAATGTTCCGCAGCGCCATCTCGACGCGATAGCGAACGGTGTCGTCGGCGTCCAGCAGCGCCCGCAGCAGGGCCGGCACCGCGACTTTGCCCGCCGGACCGAGGCTACTCAACGCATCGACGGCCTCAAGACGTATGACGACCTCCTTGTGTTGCAGCAGACCGACCAGCACCGGCACCGCCGCCGCACCGCTTTCGCCCAGCGTCAGGAGACGGAAAAGAGGACATTGTAGATTCTCGTAGCCGGGCAGGGCAGAAAAGAGGGCCTCTTTTTCGAGACTGTAGCATAGCCAGTGTACCGAATAAGGTCCGACCAGGCCTAAAATGAAGATAGGGAGGCAGTTAGGTCTGGAGGGTTGAGTCATGCTTGGACCAGGCGAATACGTCCCTGACGTCACCGAGGGCACCGCTGCCGTCGAGGATCTACCCAAGCCCCGTATCGAACACCGCAGTCGCAACTACCCAGCCCGGCGTTGCCCACGCTGCCGCCGCCCGGCGCGACGCTATAGCGTTAGCTCACGCACGCTGCACGACCTGGGCGACACACGCGCCGGCCGCCCGGTCGATCTGCTCGTTACTTACTCCCAGCATTACTGCCGCGGCTGCGACGGTCACTTCGCCGTCGATCTCTCTGACCTGGCCTGGCCCAAGTGCCATTACACCCGCCGCGTCCAGGAGTTGGCTGTCCGTGTGGTGGCTGAGGATGGCCTGGCCTACCAAGCCGCCTCCTGGCACCTCTGGCGCGACCACCGCGTCTTCGTCCCCTTGGCCACCATCCAGAACTGGGTCGAGGCGGCCGGGAAAAAAAAAGGTGGACGGCCTTTCAACCACCTACCTCGACGAGGCGGTGGCTGATTTCTCCGGCTATCTGGCCATCGACGAGATCTACGACGGCCCGTTCTGCGTGCTCAGCGTGGTGGACAACCGCCGCTACAACCGCCTGGCCTTCCGCGTCCTGGAGCACGACCCGACGCACGACGACGTCCGCGCTTTCCTGAGCGCGTTCAAGGGGCAACTGGATCAACGCGGTCGGAGTGTGCGCGGCATCACCACGGATGGATCGCCGCTTTACCCCAAGGTACTCAAGGAGTTGTGGCCGGACGCGCCGCACCAAGTCTGTGAGTTTCACGTCCTCCAGGAGATCACCACGGCGGTGCTGCGGACGCTGGCCAAACTCCGCAAGGACAGGAAGGCCCACATCCCCAAGCAACGGCGTGGCCGACCACGCCAGCAGGACAAAGCAAGTACGGCGGATCAAACGGCTCCAGCAGGGTGTGGCCGAGTTGTTCACGCATCGGCACCTGTTCGTCCGGCACCATCTTAGCGCGGCGCAGCAGAAGTTGCTGAAGAAGTTGGTGCGTGGTCAGCCCTCGTTACGGGTCTTGCGGGACATCATGGACGAGGTGTATCGGTTGTTCGACCGCCGCTGCAAGACGGCCACGGCGTTGCGGCGTCTGGAGAAGTTGCGTCAGCGCATGCGCCGTTTCAAGCGGTTGGCCCGCGCGTTGGCCGTGTTGCACAGCCCGAACCTGGAGAAGGCGCTGCTGTTTTTGGACGATAAGTTGCTGGGGGCAACGAGCAACGCCGTGGAGAGAAGCAACCGGCGCTTCCGCAAGGCGCAGAAGAGCATCTACAGCGTGCGGACCAAGGAGCACATCGAACAGCGACTCGCCCTGGACATGAACCGCGAACAGCGGGCTGCCAAACGCGCCCGGACGCTCAAAACCCTTCACCACGCTCGCTCAGATCCTGAATCCGGTCACTGCTGGTGCTAGAGTGTCTCTTTTCCTGCCCATTTTTCTTCTCGAAAGCGACAGTACCCGTCCGAGCACAATGGCTTTAGAATGAAGTCATCGCCCTGCGCCGCTCCCGAGGCGACCGATGAAAAGCTTGGCAGACGCACTGCCTCCGGAAATCGCGCAACAAATCCATCCCGACTGGCGCAAGAACGAGGCGGCTTACTGGGCTATCCACGACCAACTCCTCGGTCAACATCAAGGCCAGTGGATTGCCTTTGCCGACGGCGCCGTCATCGCCGCCTGCAAGACCTCGCTCGATGTGCTCCACACGCCCGGGGTGGTGGAGCGACATCCGTTCGTGATCTGCGTCGGGCGAGAAGAGGAACCGTATCGCATCCGCCGCGCCACCTTCGCCTACGACTCCGCCTACCCCGGCCAGGCGTTGCCGCTGCTCAGCGCCGAGTTTCGCTCCGTGAGCGGCTCTACGGGGTTGGTTCTGGATCGGGTCATCCCTGACACCGGCGCAGACGTCAGCGTCTTGCCGTGGTCCGACTGCCAGCAACTGCACCTCGATCCCGCCGTGGGCGTCTCCGGCGTGATGGGTGGGATCGGGGGCGCCGGAGCGGCGACCATTGGCTTCCCGGCCTGGGTCTGGCTGGATGGCCAGAAGTATCCCTGCCAACTTCAAGCAGATTTCGCGGGTCAAGAGCGAATCCTGGGCCGGGATGTCCTCAACCGCATGGACATGCTGTTCCGCGGTCCCAGCGGCGAGGTCGTCCTCAATCCATGACAAAGCAGACTGCGAGGCGTGCAAGCATGGAGCTGGACCCCGAGAAAGATGATCGTCATTCGCGAGGCAGCGCTACTTCCGCTTGAGGCGGCTGTCGGGTACAATCCGGCGTGATCCAGGGAGGGCCGTCCTATGACCGACGAGCGAGCGGCGTTGCGCGACTGGCACCGGCTGTTCTGACTGTTGCTAACCGACTTCTTCACGGGCTCGCCCTTCCGCGTCGATGTGGAGCGCGACCTATCCGTGTAGCAACAGCTGCTCGATGTGACGATAGTCCGTCGCGGCCGGGGGCGGTTTGCCGGCCGCCTGCCTGACGGGCTGGAGGGGCTGCGGCCCCACAACTTGATGACCTTCAAATCGCACCACGAGGCGCTGGACGGCTGGGCCATGAAGGAGCTGGTCGGCGCGGACGTGGCTTACCGCAAGCTCGTCAGCCCCTCGCCGTCCGACCTCCTCCCAGACGACCAATTCGGCTTGTACGCGGTGACTGCCCGCTTCCCGCATAACCTGTCGGGGCAAGTCCCCTGTAAGCAGCGGCAGGCCGGTGTGTATGATTGCCGGTGGGGCACGGATACGGTACGTGTGGTGGTGGCAGGAGACTTACCGCGCGAGGCGCACAACGCGCCTTTGCACCTGTTCAGCGCTGCACCGAACCTGGTCGAGTTCGGCAGCAGCGCCTACCAGCGGCGCTCGGAGCAGACGAGCCGGTTGCTCGATCAGCTCTTCGAGAGGCTTCAAGGGGAGGGCATTGCCATGTCGTTCACGATGGAGGACTTCAATCGGCAGTACATCAAGGAGCATTTCTCGCAGCTCACTCCCGAGGAGCAAGAGGAAGTGTTACAAGCGATGCCGCCGGAAAGGCGCCTGGCGGGTCTGTCCGCGGAGCAGATTCAGCAGTATCTGGCTCGGCTGTCGCCCGAGCGCTCCAGTGCAGCGCGCAAGCCACGGCGGAAGAAGTAGCGGGAGCGGAGCCGGAACCGCCACGATGATCACCGACCCGATTTTCTATCGACTGTTCGAGACCAGCCCGGAGACCTTCTTCCTGTTACTGGGGATGTCGGCTGACGTGGCCGCGGACACGGCGGCGCGCTACGAGTACAAGGCCCTCGAGTTCAAGGAGACGTCGCACCGCGTTGACGGTGTGTTCCTGCCCAGAGCGGCCAGATTGCCGTTGTACTTCCTGGAAGTGCAGTTCTATCCATTGCCCAGTGTCTTCGCCGACCTGCTGGCCAAGGTCTACACCTATCTGAAGCAACACGATCCGGGCCAAGCGTTTTGCGGCGTGGTGCTGTTCGCGAACCGCAACCTGGAGCCGAAGGAGTTGACGCCCTATCAGCCGCTGCTGGACGCTGGGCTGATCCGACGCTTTTATCTGGACGAGATGCCGGAATTGGCGAACGCGCCGCTGGGCTTGTCGATTCTGTACTTGATTCGGCAAACGGAAAGCCAGGCTCCGGCGACGGCTCGTACCCTCGTCGCGCGTGCCAAGACGGAAATCGGGGATGAAGCGCTGCGGGCTGATCTGATACAATTGATCGAAACCGTGATCATGTACAAACTGCCCCGGCTGAGCTGAAAGGAGATTCATGCCATGTTGCAGATACACGACATTCGCGAAAGCCGCGCCTACCAGGAAACCAGGGAGGAGGGTCTGAAGGATGGCCGGGCGGAGGGCCTGAAGGAAGGTATCGAGAAGGGCGTCGCCATTGCGAGGTTGGCTGCTGAGAAGAAGTCCGTCGCGGAGATCGCCGCTATCCTCAAAGTGGACGTTGAACTGGTGCGTCAGGTGCTGGCGCAGGTAGATCGCAATTAGCTTGGCCCAGCGTTCGGGGAAAAAAGGCGTCAGGAACGTGCCGGACACCTTTTCATCAGCGCACAACCGCCTTCTTCGCCGCCTCCGAGTCGATGTTCCGCAGCGCCATCTCGACGCAATAACGAACGGTGTTGTCGTCGTCCAGCAGCGCCCGCAGCAGGGCCGGCACGGCGACTTTGCCCGCCGGACCGAGGCTGCTCAGCGCCCCAAGACGCATGACGATCTCCTTGTATTGCAGCAGGCCGACCAGCACCGGCACCGCCGCACCACGAGGCGCTGGACGGCTGGGCCCTGAAGGAGCTGGTCGGCGCGGACGTGGCTTACCGCAAGCTCGTCAGCCCCTCGCCATCGGATCTGCTCCCCGAAGACCAATTCGGGCTGTACGCGGTGACCGCCCGCTTCACCGAATCTGCGCTCTCATCAATACGTACACGCCTCCGGTAATCTCGGCGGCATGAACGTACAGCAACACCTGATCCTGGCCCTCGACCCGGCGCTGCTCCTCCGCGCCCACGGCCTCACTCCCGATCCGTGGCAGCGCAATCTCCTCGTCGCGCCCGATCGGCCGATATTGCTCAATTGCTCTCGCCAAAGTGGCAAATCGACGACACCGCAGTGTCCGGCTGTGGTTTTCCGACGCTTCCGTTGCCACGAGAATGGTCAGCAGCACCCGCTTGCTGCATAAGGTAGTGGCATCCTCCGCAATTCGTGTTGCTCGCCAAGTCTTTGCAAGACTCCTCGATTTCCGCAGGCGATTTCTGTCCGAAGGCTCGGGCGGAATCACATCTATCAACAGGGGAGGGAGTTGTGAACAGGCTCCTCACGAAGGTCGATCGGTTCCGACCACCGACGTGAGGGCCAAAACGAAGCAGCGGCAAGTTGGCATGGAAAGTGCCCGATTAGGCTGTATAAGGTTCGGACCTGGATGGCCAGGGTGACAACGGACGAATCCGGGTTTTTGATAAAAAAAAAGGTCTCGATTTCTTTTGGAGGATGAATTGAGGATTTTTGTGAGCTACGATTGAATCGGAGGGGGTGTGGGACAGGTTCAACAAACCCGCACGCCGCGTCCACCTTCACGGAAGCAGCCGCTCGGCATCGACACGGATTCCTTCCCCTCTTGTTTTGACAGCGTTCGTATCGCATTTCACCAATCGGATTGAGGTCGCCACCGCATTCCGTCTTGTCCCCGCGCCGGGACCACGGTCGTGCTGCGCAGACCCGGAGGAGAAGAGGCAATGATTCCACTCGACTATCTGCTGTCCGTGGCCCTGCTGACCACTCCCGGCGACCCGTCGGAGGCCGCAGGAGCCTTCGATCACTTCAGCAGCATGCGCCCGACCATGCAGGCCGTGGCCGTCTACTGGGAAGTGCTCGACACCCGCGAAGTGAAGTACGTCCTGAACCGTCAGGAGGATTTCGGCTGCGATTTGAAGCTCCTGCGCAAACGCTGGGACGACCTGGCCGACGCGCCGCCGCTCAACGACTGCATGCGCTTCCCCGATCGCTCGCTCATCAGCGATCTGCTGGCTTTCAATCGCACTTATCGCCAGCAACTGGAGAATCGCAAATCGCTGGAGCTGGTCTACAGCTGGGAGCTGAACGAAGTGGTGACCGAGGTCGATCGCCTGTACCTGATCTGGGACACGGCACGCGACGCTCGCTGCGAGTATTACTACATTTCGGTTCGCCGCGGGGCGCTGAAGAAGCTGCGCGAACTGGTCGGTGACGAGTCGTACTACAGCGGCCAGCTGCCGCCGCACGTGCCGGTGTGGCGCTTCGCCAAGATCGACTGAAACACCCGAGTTTAGCCGCGAGCTTCTGCGAGCGCTGTGCATCGGCGCTCGCAGAAGCTCGCGGCTAAACGACGATCTTCTCGCCAAATCATTTCTTCCCCGTACAATCCCATCTGGAATCGCTAGGGGTGTCCACGCGTTGGCGCGTGGACTGAGAGCAGACCCTCCGAACCTGATCCGGGTCATGCCGGCGCAGGAAAGCGATCGCGCTTCTCTCATTCCCCTCCATTACCTCTCTGAGCACGCAGCGCAAGCAAGTGCGTAGATTCCGCACTTGCTTGCGCTGCGTGCTCAAAGAACCAGGAGCACCGCTGATGACGCAGATGGAAGCGGCCCGCAAGGGACAGATCACCGACGAGATGCACTTCGTCGCCAAACGGGAAGACCTTGACCCCGAGCTGATCCGCGCTGAGGTGGCGCGCGGCCGCATGGTCATCCCGGCCAACACGGTCCACCTGACCAAGCGCCTGGAGCCGATGGCCATTGGCGTCGCCAGCAAGTGCAAGATTAACGCCAACATCGGCAACTCCGCCGTCACCAGCAAGGTGGACGACGAGTTAGAGAAGCTGCACACGGCAGTCCATCTCGGCTCCGATACCGTCATGGACCTCTCGACCGGCGGCAACATCGACATGATCCGCCAGACCATCATCGACGCCTCGCCCGTGCCCATCGGTACGGTGCCGATCTACCAGGTGATCCAGGACGTCAAGGACGTCGGCGACATCACGACGAAGATGATGCTCGACATGGTGGAGCATCAGGCCCAGCAGGGCGTCGATTACATGACGATCCACGCCGGCGTCCTGCTGGAGTACCTGCAACTGACGACGAAGCGTGTGACCGGCATCGTGTCGCGCGGCGGTTCGCTGATGGGCGCCTGGATGCTGCAGCGCCACGAGCAGAACCCGTGGTACACCCACTTCGACGAGCTGAGCGAGATCCTGCGCGCCTATGACGTGACCTACAGCCTCGGCGACGGCTTGCGGCCGGGTTGCCTCGCCGACGCCAATGACGCCGCCCAGTTCGCCGAGCTGAAGACGCTGGGCGAGCTGACGCTGAAGGCGTGGGAGCACAACGTCCAGACGATGATCGAGGGGCCGGGCCACATTCCGATGCACCTGGTCAAGATGAACGTCGAGAAGGAGCGCGAGCTGTGCCACGAGGCGCCGTTCTACGTCCTCGGCCCGCTGGTGACGGACATCGCGCCGGGCTACGATCACATCACGTCGGCCATCGGCGCGGCACTGGCGGGTGAGGCTGGGGCGGCGATGCTCTGCTATGTCACGCCGAAGGAGCATCTCGGCCTGCCGGACAAGGACGACGTGCGCCAGGGCGTGATCGCGTACAAGATCGCCGCCCACGCCGCCGACATTGCCCGAGGCCGCAAGGGCGTGCGCGACCGCGACGATGCGCTGTCGAAAGCGCGCTTCGAGTTCGACTGGAACAAGCAGTTCGAGCTATCGCTGGACCCGGAGACGGCCCGGTCAATGCACGACGAGACGCTGCCGCAGGAGGTGTTCAAGTCGGCGAAGTTCTGCTCGATGTGCGGCCCGAAGTTCTGCTCGATGCGCGTGACGCAGGACATCCGCAAGCTGGCGGAGAGCGGGTCGTTGCCGGTGTTGTCGTGAGTTTCCGCCGCTTGCGGCTTAGCAATTATTCCTGCTATGCCGCAAGCGGCGAATGAGGGTACTGCGATGGAAAAGCCGACAAGCGCCCCCTTGACCCGACTGATCCGCGAAGAAGTCAAGACTCAGATGAAGCGGTACGCCATGGCGAAGAACCGAGAAGACTTCATCAACAGGCTTGTGGAGGTTCTGATCCCTGCTCTGAAGCATCACTACCGGGCTGCCCTGGGCATCTTGAATGATCGAACGGACCAGGTTGAGAAGTGGCAGCAGCAGGAAGACGGTTTTCTGGATCAATTCAGCGACCGAATTCAAGAAGCCACCAAGGCGAAAGGGCTGGATCGGAGGAAGGCGGTCGAGCAGGCTCTTAAGGAACTCATGGAACATGACCAGGCAAGGGTGAGAGCTGAAACCGCGGCGTTCCAAAGGACCTATAAACTGAAAACACTCTCGCCGCTGCCGGAGCAAGCTCGTGAGGATTTCCACGCCCGTATTTGGGAAATCGTCAACATGTACTTCCCCGCGTGACCCCGACGCGCCACGGCCGTGCGGGAGCGCTCCAAAGCGCTTCCTTACGGCCGCGGCGCGTAAGCGCCGTCCTTTTTCCCTACCACGAGAGCAAGGAACCCATTCACTGTTCCTTCCTCTCGTGGTATTTTGTTTGTATTCGTGTCATCCGCGTCATTTTTCGTTTCTGCGGAGGTGCTTCATGTTTCCCGTGTTCGCGTTTGGTGGAGGCGTCGCCGCCGCCTTCATCACCGTGCTGTCGCTGACGGCGGCGGTCATCGTCGGTCTCTACGTCCTGGCGTATGCGGGCCACGCGCTCATCACCGTCGTCGAGGGGACCGCCGCCGGCAACGACGCCGTCCGCTGGCCGGATGTGCCGGTTGCCGACTGGATCGCGCGCGGTGTCTTTCTCGGGGCCTTGCTGATGATCTGGCTCGCCCCATCCGCCATCCTCGCGCACCCTGCGGTACGACTGGCTGGAAGACGATCCCGGAATGCGCTTCCTCTATCTGGCCGTGCCGGGCTTGTGGCTGTTCTTTCCCGTTGGTTTGCTGTCGTCGCTGAGCGCCGAATCCAAATGGATAGTCTTTCGCTCGTCCATCGTCGGCGTGATGCTGCGCGTCTTCCCCTCGACGCTCATGTTCTACATTCTCACCTCGGTCCTTGCCGTCGGCACGGCCGCGTTGTGGTACGCTGCCGTATTCAAGGAGGGAGGGCTGGCCCTGGTCATGCTCGCCGGACCGGTGGGTGCCGCGGCCTTTCTCATCTACGCCCGCCTGCTCGGCCGACTGTCGATGATGATCCATCGCCGGAACCCGTCGAAGGCCGAGCTCGACGATCTGGAACGTGCAGAACGGCAGCGGAAAAAGAAGAAACGGCGGCCGGTCGCAGTCGATTCCCCGACGAACGATGCGGAGGAAGGCGATCGTTCCGAACCGCTCTCGGCGCCGGCCGACGATGCGGAGGCACAGGCCCTCGCCCTGTGGCAAAAGGAGGCCCGGCAGGAGACACGCCCTGCCGACCCTGAAGATCCCGATCTCGACCTGCCGGCCCCGATCGAAGTGGAGGACGACCTCGCTCCGCCGGAGACGAAGGAGTCGGACGACGAGTTTCCGCTGAAGCCGTTGGAGCGCGACGAGGCCTACGAGAATCGCTGGAAGGATGAACTCGACGAGGGGCCGGTCGATCCCTACGTCCTGAACGGCGAAGCCCCGCTGAAGGTGCCGGAATATCACCATCCGGATGAGGACGACATCGACGACATGGGCCCGGTAGTCCCGGCGGAGCGGCGCACCGGCGAAGGCGTCGCCACGCACCTCGACGAACCACGCGCTCGGCGGCGACGCAAGTTCAAACCGCCGATCCCGGCACCGATCGGTCCCTCGTTGCCGTGGTGGGATGGGATCTACACTTTTCCGTTCTATGCGACGACGGTCGGCGCCTGGCTGTGGCTGTCGCTCGGTATGACGGTGTTCGGTTTGCTATGCAGGTTAATGGTGGGGAATTCTCCGCAGGGGGAGTGAATACAGAGCCCGACGCGTAAGCGAGGGAAGCGGCTGCGTTGCTGCGTCCTCGCTTACGCGTCGGGCTCTGTTGGAGAACTATTTCAGCAGGCGATCGATGAGGTAATCCGTGCTGCTCTTGTACTTCTCATTCGGTCGTCCCGGATAGACGAGAACCACGTCCACTCCCAGGGCCTTGAGCTTCTCTTCCAGCTTGATGCCCAGGATGGGCGAATGCGTCGGATCTTTCGGGGAATCGCCGAACTTTGCGTCCTTGTCGCCGCCGTAGAACAGGCCGATCGGCGGGTCGTCCTTGGTGACGTGCTCGATCGGCGAGTACTCCTTGATCCACTTCAGCACCTTCTCCCGATTGTCGATCAGCGCCTGGAAGTTCGCCAACCCGAAGGCATGGGCGCCGTAGCTGTAGTTCGGCATCCATTCGCGCAGTTCCTTGGGATCGAGCGAGGTCTGTGCGCCGTTGACCGCCGCGCAGTACAGTCGGGTGGATTCGCGGGCGATCGGGTCCTTGCTGTTCGGGTCGGCCATGTCGTCGTGGAACGCGAGCCACAGCGACGAGCAACCGCCGGCCGAGCCGCCCGTGGCACCGATGCGTTTCTTGTCGATGTTCCATTCGGCGGCCTTCGAGCGAACGAACTGGAGGGCGCGGGCGGCGTCTTCCAGCGGCGCCTTCACCGGCGGCTCGACCTTCTCTTCGACGCCGTTGCTTGACGTAGCGATAGTTGATCGCCGCGACGGAAATGCCCTTGTCGAGGAACGGCTTGGGATTGAAGCCTTTCTTGTCGCCGCCCTGCCAGCCGCCGCCGTGGATGTAGAAGACGACCGGCGTCGGCTTGTCCGACTTGGCCTGGTAGAAATCCAGCACCTGCCGCTCGATGCGTGCCGTAGGGAACGTCCTTGAGCTGTTTCGGCTCATCGGCCCGCAGTGCCGGCGACGCCAACAGCAAGGCGAAGAAGAGAAGAACGCGCTTCATCGGAGAGACTCCTTGAGGAAGGTAATCTTCGGACATTGTACAGAAGCGCTCTTGGTTACGTTTCGCGAAACGTGAACAATTCTCAGCCCGACACCAGCGCCCGTGCCAGCTTGCGCGACAGCGCCGGTCCCACGTACTCGAACCCCGCCGTCAGCCGCGTTGTGGCGTGCTTCAGTCCCGTCATCTTCCGCTCGCGTCCCGCGGCCAGACTCGGCGCTCGCTTCAGCCGCCAGTTCGGCGACCGGCGGCGCGATGCGATCATGGCGGGGTGCGTCGTCGTGGACAGGGCGCGATAGCCGAGACCGCGCCACAGCGAGGCGACGGCGTCGGAGAGAGCATTGCCGATTCCCACTCCCTGAAAGTCCGGCAGCGTCACCGTGCGGTGCTCGCGCCGCGCCGGTCTGCCGGAACCGACGAACGGCAGCCAGGCGCTGAACGCCACCGCTCGGCCGTTCCACAGGGCCAGGAAGCAGACCGCCGAGCGGGCCAGCGACTCGCTCAGATAGTGGTGAGGTGCGAATAGCTCCCACGCCGATGCCTGGCAGCGAAAGATTTCCAAACGAATTGCGGGGCGTCGCTGAAGACACCTCCAGTCAAAGCGGGCCTCGGCGGGCAGGTACACCCAGTCGGGTTGCAGCCACGGGATGACGTCGTCATGGCAGGTCACGGCGACGAAGCGCAGGCCGTGCTGCCGAACCGTCTTCGCCAGGGCCGCGCTGCCGATCCTGCGCCACGGTGCGATCGACGACCGAGGTGAATTCGTCGAGGACGATCGGTTGCGGCGCCGTTTCCGCCAGCGCTTCGGCGAGCAGTCGGGCCAGGCTGACGCGGAACTGTTGGCCGGTGGACAGGACGGCGTGCGGCCGCAACCACGCCGGCGGCGACGAGAAGCCGACGGCCGACAGCAGACCCGTCACGTCCTTGACGGACAGCGCTTCAGGGAAGACGTCGAGAATGGAATGATCGGCCGGCCAGTCGAGCGTGTGGGCGGCCTGTTCGGGCCAGAGCCGTGCGCGACGGTGGACTTCCCGCAGCCGGACGGCCCGGTGATGAGGCCGACGGACCACGGTCGTTCGTCCAGCGGCAGATCGACCTCCCAGCGGAGCGCCGAGGTTTTCTCCGGGGCCAGATCGAACAGGCCGCGCACTTGCGAGACGCGCGGCGATTCGACGATGGGTGATTCGACAGTGATGGTGGTTTTCATGGTGGTGTCTCGTGTTGTTTAGCCGCGAGCTTTTGCGAGCGCTGCACACTGCGCTCGCAAAAGCTCGCGGCTAAACGGTGAATGTCAACTCAGCAACGCCTTGCACTTCAGCCCCATGCGCTGGAAGCGCCACAGCAAATCCGTCTGCTGCTTCTCGGTAGTACACTCGACGAGGATGAGGAACTGCTCGACGACCGGCGGCTCCCTGCCCGGCGTCTTACGGGCCTTCTCCATCGCCTCCCCGACGGCCTCGCCCGCGGTGTCGATCAACCGCCACAGGTTGTCGAGTGCGTCGGAATTAGTGGAGGTCTGCTGTCGCAATTGATCGAGCACGGTCGAATCGTAGTCGGCGAGCAGCGTCAGCGGATCGAGTGTCAGCAGCAGCGCTCGCGCCTCGGCGTCGGTTACGTCGAGGACTTCGACGTCCACTTCCAGGTCGGGATGCAGGTCGGCGCGCAGATGACCGTCGATGAGCTTGAGCCGACCGTCGGGCAGTTCGTAAGCCAGAAGCGAGGCGCGAAGCCGACTTCCTCCATGCTGGCGGCGAGGGCTTCGCGCTGGGCATCACGGTGGATGCGCGGATTGAGTTCATGCGGCACCAGGTTGCCGGTGCGCACCCGGACGTGCCGCACAATGCGGTTGCGGATAGTCATGGGAGAAATCTCCGAAGGGGTTAACCGTGGCTCGCCTTCTTCTCCCCTCTCCCCTGTACTCAGGGGAGAGGGGTTGGGGGTGAGGGGACGAGCGGCAACATCGTGCCCAGTGCCTCTCCCCTCACCCCCGGCCCCTCTCCCCTGAGTACAGGGGAGAGGGAAGACAGAACGTCACCGACCTCAAATACGCCGAGCCGCCCGCGTACGGGAATCAGCCACGGCAGCGGCTGCGGATCGGCGAGCAGCCACGCCCAGCGGCCGGGCGCGAAATTACCGAACGAACGCTCTCCATCGTCCAGCGCGTCCAGCTCCTCGACGCGCACGCAATCGCACAACTCGACGGTGCCGAGCAGGACGCCGCGCGGCGGCCGATTCCACGGCGACGACAGCAGCGCGGAGCGGTACGGTTCGCCGCAGCAGAGCTGATCGAAGCCGGTGGGCAGCCGCGAGCTGGCATGAACGGCGAGCCGGCCGCGAAAGCCGGTTCGCCACGGCCGCGTTTCGATGCGCTTGATGCCGAGGACGATGAGTGTCGCCCACGGCTGCATGACGGACAGGGCGTGCATGAGATGCCTCCTCCGGCCGGGATCGCCGCAAGCTATCACGGATTTGCGATTGGTAAGAGAGCAGATTCGTTTAGCCGCGAGCTTTTGCGAGCGCTGACTCAAGCGCTCGCAAAAACTCGCGACTAAACGATCTTATAGCGCGTCCGTCGGCCACGTGTTCGGCTGGAACCGATCGAGATAAACGCGCAGAGTCGCCGCCGCGGTGCCACGCGCTGCCTGTTCGACGAACACGACGTAAAAGGCCGATGTCGTCGTCGGTGTCGTGCTGTCGTGGACGATGATCGTGTCGGCGAGGGTGTTGTCGCGGCTGGGGTCGAGCTGGCTGTTGTAGGCGTCGCGCACGTCGGTGGTCGGCGGCAGCAGCAGGACGTGCGTCCACTTCAGCCATGATGCGGCGCCGAAGCGGCCGTCGCGCGCCGCCGGCTTCAGGAAGCCGTTCACGCCGGACGCCGACAGCGTGCCGAGAGTGTACGGCGACGTCGGGTTGGCAGTGCGGTAGATGTCCACGCTGACATTGTTCGGCACAAGTTGAGACATGGTTCGTCACTCGTCGGGTTCGTAATCGGGACAGCGTTGACAGATTTCGAGCGTACAGGTTTCATGCAGTTCGCAGCGGCGTATCCATCTTCTTTGACACGCACAGCCGAGCCGATCGCTCACCGGGCCGAGGTGGATGCAGGGTAGGACGGATTTGAAATCCGTCCCACGAGCAGCCTCAGCCGACCACAGCGCGCGATACCGCGCGTCGTGATGGAACAACCAGCACAGGCGGCATGCCGTGCGCTCGCAGTGACAGGGGCGTGTCATCGGCATTAGAAGGTCACCACGGCGACCACTCTGCCGAGGCAGCAGACGTGGAAGCCGTAATACTGGAAAGTCAGGTTCAACGGATCGCACTGGCCGCCGGACAGCGGCGGCAGCGTTTGCGTATCGGTGGCGCAGGCGACAGTCAGCCGCCAGTCGCCGATCAGGGGACCGGTGCTGCTGAGCTGAATATTGACCGTCTGGCCGGAACAGGCGGTCCCGGTGTAGACCCAGGCGGACCCGTTCCAGACGACCGGGTAACTGCCGGCGAGGCACGCACAGGTCCCCAGGTTGGTCAGCGTAACGTGCAAGGTCGTCGGCAACGGATTCGAGCAACCGGGCACGGTCACCATGCTCGAATCCGGACACGTGTCGGCCGGTTGGCAGCGGTCGAGGTAGCAAAAGAGCTGATCGTCGGCCGTGCCTCGGCCGGTGCGTTGCACCAGCACGACGAGGAACGCCGTGCAGCGGCCGGGGATCGGATAATCGGGGATGATGACGGTATCGGCGTTTGCGGAGTTAAAAGAGTTCAATTGGCTGTTATAGGCCGAGCGGATGTCGGCACCGGTCGGCAGTACGAGGAGGGTGGTCCAGTGCAGGGCGATGGCGTTGTAGCCGAAGCGGCCATTGCGAACGTGCGGCCGTAGCAACCCGGCGACACCGGAAGCCGCGGCGGGCTGCTGCGGCGGGTTGTACGGGTTGGCCGCGTTGAAACCGCGGTAAATATCCACAAGCACATTGGTGATGGTCAGTGGCATGGCAGTAAAGTTTCATCCTGTTTAGCCGCGAGCTGCTGCGAGCGCTTTGAGTAAAGCGCTCGCAGCAGCTCGCGGCTAAACTCACCCCTGGTTCGTGCCCACCGTGTAGCGCCGATACGGTGCCAGCAGCAGTGCCACCGACGGCGGCGGTTCCAGGACGTTCGTGCGGATGTCAACCCACTTCTGCGACAGCGCCTCCCGGAATCTCCTGGGACGCCAGGCCCGGATCGCGCAGCGTGGCGTAGTAAGCGACGGCCACCCACTCCGCGGCGGCCTCCTGCACGCTCTCCGGGATCGTCGTGTAACCGGCCGTGTACTGCACGCGGAAGTTGTTCAGCCCGACCGGCCAGATCAGGTCTTCGGGGTGCATCAATTCCGGGTCGGTGTACGGGATGGCCCGCAGCAGCCAGCCGCGCGGATCGAACTGCCAGCCGGACAATTCATAAGTGTGCAGCCGCAGTTCGGCGAAGACGCCGCGGGCGTTGAGGGCGCCCTGGCTGCTCACGCCGTCGCCGTAGGACGGAGCGACGTAGAGGTCGCCCGACGGCCACAGCCCGTAATCGCCGGGTCCGCCGGTGCCGCCCGGATCGCCGACGGTCTGTGCCGACCAGCCGTTACCCAGCGCGTTGACCGCGACGGCGACGCTCTGAATGGTCGGGTTGCCCGCCCAGGTCACGCTGGTGTCCGTCGAAGGGACGCCGGACGCGGTGCGCGTTAGCGTCAAGCCGGTCGAGGTGACGGCGCACGCGCGCCTGCTGGTTGAGGGCCTGGTTCGTGTTGGTGATCTCCAGCACGGTCACGAGCCGATAGCGGACGCTCTGCACCGCCTGGATCGGATATTCGCGCAGCAGCAGCCGATGGTCGCCGGTGCCGCTGTAGAGTTCGTCGTAGAAGCGCGCGTAGAAATCGCGCCGGCAATACTTCTCGATACCGTCGCTGATCGCCGTGATGAGCGTGGTCAGCAACGCATCCTGGCTGGTGTCGGTGATCGACTGGATGTTCTGCTTGGCGCGAGCGAGTGTGATGAGGTCCTTGGCGGCCATGAGACGACTCCTCAATGGGGGTATTCTTTCCCCCTCGCCCCGGTACTCCGGGGAGAGGGGTCAGGGGTGAGGGGAGGAGAACCAGAAGATTGCTCAGGTTCTCCCCTCACCCCCGACCCCTCTCCCGGAGTACCGGGGCGAGGGGGGAAAATGGGTTCACATCACCAACCGCTGAGCGACGGCCGCAAGGTCGTTGGCATTCCCGGGCTTCTGGATCGCCTCGCCGCCGACGGCCAGCGCCGCGATCAGCACGGCGTTGGTGCCAACCGTCACCGACAGCCGGACATAGCGTTGTCCGGCCGTCAGCTGATCGGGGCGAATCTCCAGCGTCACGACCTTATTGCTGGCCGTGACCTGCGTGATGCTGCTGTTGGCGATATCGGTCCAGCTGCTGGAACCGGTCGCGGACTGTTGCAGCTTGGCGTCCACGGTGCCGGCGCTGCCGACGTTGCCGATCATCAGCATGAAGATCGTGCGATGGAACTTCGACAGATCGACGGCGCCGGTCGTCACCGTGCCAGCGGCTTGGCTGACCGGATCGATCTCCGCACCGGCGATGCTGAGGGCTTCTGAAAGTTCTTCGGTGTACATGGAAAATCTCCTTCGTTTAGCCGCGAGCTTTTGCGAGCGCTTCGCATCAGCGCTCGCAAAAGCTCACGGCTAAACAACGCGGTTCAGTTCAACACCACGAACGGCGACACCTGCGTCGCCCCGTCCTGCAACGTGACGGGCTTGTCCAGCCAGGCCTGGCCGTCGATGCGTTCGACCACGCGCCAGGTCATCTGGTTCTTGAGGAAGTTGACGTGCTCGCTGGCCGCCACCTCGATCTGCATCCGATCGCCAATGACGTAGAAGCTCGGATCGAGCAGGCTGAGGTCGCCGCGCGTGCCCAGGACCGGCACCTTTTCCGTGGCGAACGCGGGCCGGCCGAGCAGGCTCCACGTCGGCGTTTTCACCGCACCCTGGTCGATGCTGATGAAGATCGCCCGATTGGCCCCGTCTTTCAGCTGCAAAAGCTGCGGCACCACCGACGGCGAGAACAGCCAGATCGCCTTGCTCCACGACGCCGGCAGCAACTTGGACCACATGCCCGCCACGTCGGCGAACTGCACCTCGTTGGCGGTGGCCCGGTTGAAGGCCACCGCGGCGTTGGCGGTGAGCATGCCCTGCGGCTTGCCGGTGCCGTTGCCCTGGAGGAAGGCGTACTCCTCGAACCAGCCGATTGCCTTGGCGAACAGCGTCATCAGGAACTTCTCCAGGCCGACGGCGCTGTCCTGGAGCAGCACGTTGCTGGACACGGAGTAGCCGCTGAGTTCGTTCGCCTTCAGCTCCATCTGCTTGAACTGCGGCTCGGTCTCGGTGCGCGGTCTGGGCCTCGGCGGTCCAGTACATCTGCACGCCGCCGAAGAACGGGCTGACGCCGGCCGATTGCACCGTGGTGATGTCGAGGAAGGGGATTTGCAGCGTCGCCCCGGCCATCGGCAGCACGAAGGCACGCGGCCGAATGACCGTCTCCTCCGCCATGATGGTCATGAGCTGCTGGTAGAACTCCGGCGGCACCGTGTAGCCGCCGGTGACGCCCGACGCCTCGGCGAGCGCCGCCTTGGTGCGCCGACTCGTTGAAGCGCGAGCCGTAGTGCTTTTCGAGGTAGCCGCGGTCGTCGCGGGCCACGGCCAGGCACCAGTCGCCGAAGCAGCGGCGCGGATCGCCGTCGCCGTTGCCGAACAGCGCCGGCACGGCATGACGGCGAGCCTGGCCCTGGGCGTCGGCGATGCTCTTCAGCGCCTGGTTGACGGCGGCGTCGAGCGTCTGGGCGTGCCGGCTGAGAGCGCCTTCGAGAGCACGGCCGACGGCGCCGGAGATGGGATCGTCGGCGATGGTCGTTGCCGAGCCCGCGGCAACGAGCTGCTGGGCGTCGGCCGGCGACACGTCGATGCGTTCGCCGGCGCGACGGCCGAGGAAGTCTTTGGTCAGTTGCACGAACATGGTGGACCTCATGGGTTGATGGTTGAGGAACGACGTCGGCGCCGACTCCAGCGCGCACGGCGGACGGCTCGGAATCCGTCTCGACGAGAACGACCCTGACGGTTACCGGCGATCATTGGAATGGAACGCGGATAACGCGGATCGAGCGGATCAGCGCGGATCGGAAAGGTTAAAGAGAGAAAGCAGTCCTCTCTCCATTTTTCCTTTTTCTTCAGATCCGCGAGAATCCGCTGGATCCGCGTCATCCGCGTTCTATTCTTCACACGCGCCCAATGGCGCGATCGAGACTCTCTGCAATCGTCTTTTGCACGAATGCCTCGAAATCGAGGCCTTGCACTGCGCGTTCGACGTGATGTTCAATCTCTTCCAGCGCCGTGAACGACAGCACGCCCGGCGCCGGCGGCGGTTCGACGCCGAGGGCGCGCAGGAACTCCGGCGGCAGATCGGCGGCGCCCTTCGACACCGCCTCGACGAGCGCGTCCTGGTTCGCCGGCAGAAAGACGCAGGCGTACTCCAGGAGCAGCCATTCGTCGATGACCAGCGACACGTCGTTCCAAGCGTTCTGCTGCTGTTCGGCGTCATCGGGAGTGTGGACCTTCGTCGGCAGAAAGCCGATGCTCTTGCCCTGGAGCAGCCCGGCCTGGATGAGGGCGAAGACCTTGTCCGGCGGCCACGGTTCGCCGTCCGGCCACGCTTCGGGGCACGGCGGATATTGCGTCTTGGCCTTGATGCCGACGAGGCTGCCGTCGGTGACGCGCCGCCGCCACAGCGATTTGCCGACCGGCGGCAGCCAGTAGGCATGGCCGAGCGTTACGAGTGGATTCATGGCGAATTGGCTGTCATTCATGCCGCGAGCGGTCACGACCTCGTTCATGCGATCGACGCTTTCGGTCGAGATCCACGACACGTCGGAGCGTTCGCCGGGGTTTAGCTCGGTCGGCGCCTTGGTGACGACGGCGTGGCGATAGTCGTACTCGGACGACTTCGGCAGTGTCTTGAGGAGGGCATCGAGAGCGTGGGCGGCGCGATCGGTCTGCGGAAAGCCGAGCGGGCCGACGGCGGGGCCGTAGTGACGATGATGGGTCATTGGAGTAATCTCGGATATTTAATGTCTCTATTGTCTGATCCGGAAACTACCGGAGTCGTGTACGTTGTGGGGAGAGCAGTTTCGTGTTTTTTCGTTTAGCCGCGAGCTTTTGCGAGCGCTGCACAGCGGCGCTCGCAAAAGCTCGCGGCTAAACGGATTTTTGCTCCCACTGCCCCGGCAACCACGGTGCGTTGCCCCACGGCACCGGCGGCAGGCCCGATTCGCCGCGCACCTCGTTGATCGTCTCGACGCCGTACTTGAGCTTCAGCTCCTGCTCCTTCGCCGTTAGTTCGCGGTTGATCGGCACCGGGTCCTCGCTCGCCAGGAATAGCCGATGCGACGGATCGAACAGCGGCACCAGCTGTTCGTTCAGCTTCTCATCGCGGCGGCGCAAGCGCGGCGTGATCGCCTTGGCCATGTGCTGATGCTCCGCCGCCTGCAAATTGGCGAGGTTTGTCTCGCTGGTTAGAAACGATAACGGCACGTGGAAGGCGGCGCAGATGTCCTCCTTCGTCGCCTTCATGTCGGCCAGGGCGGCGAGGTCGCCCATCGAATGCGCGAGCAGCTGCACCTTGAACGCGCTCTCGGCGACGACGACCCGGCCGCTGCCGCCGCGGCGAAAGCGCTGGTTCCACTGCGTTTCAAGGCGATCGCGCTCCTCTTCGCCGATGATTTCTTCCGGCGAGACGAGCGCGTCGGGCACGGCGTGGTTCTCGAACTTCGCTTTCTTGAACGCGGCAAAATCGCTGCTCAGGGCCGCCTGTTCGTAGCAGGCCCGCAGCGGCGACAGCCCGCCGGAGTAGGGATCTTTCGGATCGGGATAGCGGAAGGCGATGATCGACTCCGGCGTGAAACGCTGCTCGCGGGTGCCGACGCGGTAGAGGTAGTAATCGACGAGTTTGGCGCTGTCCGGCCCGCGTATCGGCGTCACGTTCTGAGCCGGCAGCGTCCAGATGGCGCGCGGCGTGCCCAGCGGACCGGCGTCGAGATACCAGTACGCCGTGCCCTGGACTTCCTGATAGAGCGTGGTCAGCTCCCAGAGGTCGAAGGCATTGTGAACGGGGTTGACCTGTTGCAGCAGCGTCAGCAGCGGATGATCGGTGACTTCCTGGACCTGATCGACCCCGCGGATGTGCAGGGCCAGGTGCGGCGTCGAACGGAGCCGACGTTCCTCGGCGCGGGGAAGCGCCTTGGTCAGGCACTTGGGGGCCGGCTGTCCGGGGCGAGTGGCGACGTAGAGGCGCGGCGGAAAGCTGGCGCAGACGGCGGCATTGATGCTGGCGCAGGTCCAGGCGGTGTTTTTGAGTTCCGCCATGATTTCGTTGGGCGTCGGATTGCGATTGCGCCGATAGGCATCGACGAAGCGCGTGCCGCTCCACTGCGGCCCGGTGAGCGCCGGCGGCACGGACTTGTGGAACAGCCAATCGCGGAAGCGCGCGAGGAGGGAGCGCATCGGAATCTCCTTTGGAACCGCGACCGTTTTCGTTTAGCCGCGAGCTTTTGCGAGCGCTGCTGTTCAGCGCTCGCAAAAGCTCGCGGCTAAACGAAACGCGGCGCGGCGGGTCGTGTCCATGATGGGGGAGACTACCGAGGGGTTGTGCGTTGGGTGGAGAGCAGATTTTGAGAAAAAATGTGCGACGAGATTTGCTTGTGTCTTGCGGGCAGCGGCGGGATAATCGGCGAGACGGTTCATCAGCAGTTTCAGGTACAAGGGAGTTCCTCATGCGTGTGCATTCGCTGTCCTTCCTTCTGACCATCTCTCTCGTGGTCGTCGTGCGGACAAGCGCGGCAGCCCAGGAGAAGGAACCGACCTACGACGGCAAGACCGTCAGTGAGTGGGTTGCCCGGTTGAAGGACAAAGACCCCGAAGTGCGTCGCGATGCCACCCGAGTATTGTTGTTCCTCGGTCAGAAGACGAAAGGAGTTGGGGCCGCTCTGGCAGAGGCATTAAAGGATCCGGACAAGTTTGTGCGCTGGGGCGCCGCCATAGCTTTGGCAGAGATTATGGAAGACGCGAACGCCACCGTACCTGCTCTTGCTGAGGCCTTGAAGGACCAGCATGTTGGAGTGCGCCGCTCTGCTGCCAACGCATTGGGCCGGATTGGTGTCGAGGCGAAGGGAGCGGTGCCTGCCCTGCTCAAGGCTTTAGAGGATCAAGATTCTCAGGTGCGCATCAGTGCCGCTCTCGCACCGGGATCGATCCGCCTGGAAGCGAAACTGGTCGTGCCAGCCCTGGCCAAGGCTCTGAAGGACAAGGATTGCCGGGTTAGCATGTACGCCGCTGGGGCTTTGCTGGAATTTGGGGAGAGGAAAGCAGAAGCGATCATCACCCTCACAGAGAGCTTGAAACATCAGGACGTCGAAATCCGCCTTCTTGGCGCAATGTTTTTAATGACATCGGCTTCGAGGCGAAGCCGGCCGTGTCAGACCTTGGCTGAAGCCTTGATGGACAAAGATAGACGTGTTCGTATGTCCGTGGCTAAAGCACTGGCACGAATCGGGGAACGAAAAGCGGAGACGCTGGCTGTTCTCACCGAAGGATTGAAGGATCCCAAAACGCGGCTCAACGCCGCTGCGGCTTTGGAACTTTTAGGACCGGAGGCCAAGGGAACTGTCCCCACTTTGGTAGAAGCATTAAAAGACGAAGATCCCTACGTTCGCATTGCCGCTGCCAGGACACTTGGCCACATCGGTGTAGAGGCGAAGTCAGCTGTTCCCACCTTAGTGGAGGCCTTTAAGGATGAGGATGTCCTTTTACGCCGCGTCGCAGCTGAAGCCCTGAAAAAGATCGACCCCGACGCCGCGAAGAAAGCCGGCGTGCCGTGATGGTTCACGGAGGATGACGCATGGCGAAGAAGAAACCGAAGCCCGCACTCCTGCCGCCGGGCAACGGCGCTTACGACGGTCTGCTGACGCGCGTCGCATCCTTGCTGGAGCAGGGACGCCGCACTGTCGTCCGCACGACGAACGCGATCCTGACGGCCACCTACTGGGAGGTCGGTCGGCAGATCGTCGAGTTTGAGCAGGGCGGCAAGGAGCGGGCGGAGTATGGCGAGGCGCTGCTCGAACGTCTCGCCCACGATCTATCCGGTCAATTTGGTAGGGGGTTCTCTCGGCCAGGTCTTCAAAGGATGCGAGCGTTCTATCTGGGCTGGGAGATTTTCCAGACACCGTCTGGAAAATTGCAGACGCGCGTGAAATGCTCGACACTGTCGAGCGAATTCGCAGGTGAAAAAGTGCAGACACTGTCTGCACAATTACAATCCCTTGTCCCCACACAACTTCCGCTCGATCCATCCATCTCGCCGTTCGACGTCTTCCCGCTGCCGTGGTCGCACTACGTTCGCCTCATGTCGGTCCCTGACGACTTCGCGCGCTGGTTCTACGAAGACGAGGCCATCCGCGGCGCCTGGTCGGTGCGGCAACTCGATCGGCAGATCGGCAGCCAGTTCTTCGAGCGCACCGCCCTGTCGCGCAACAAGGAGGCGATGCTGCGCAAGGGCCAGCAGCCAAAGCCGGAAGACGCCGTCACTCTCGAAGAGACGATCCGCGATCCGTATCTGCTGGAGTTCCTCAACCTCAAGGACCAGTACAGCGAAGCCGACCTCGAAGAAGCGATCATCCAGCACCTGGAGACGTTCCTGCTGGAAATGGGCGGGGCCTATACCTTCGTGGCCCGGCAACGACGCCTCCGCATCGGCGACGAATGGTATCGCATGGACCTCGTCCTGTTCCATCGGCTGCTGCGTTGCCTGGTCATCCTCGACCTGAAGATCGGCAAGTTCACCCACGCCGACGCCGGGCAGATGAACCTATATCTCAACTATGCCCGCGAACACCTGACGATGCCGGGCGAGAACGAGCCGGTCGGCCTGATCCTGTGCAGCGAGAAGAACGACGCCGTTGTGCATTACGCGATGGGCGGCATCGGGGCCAAGGTGTTCGCCTCGAAGTACCTGACCGCCCTGCCGGACGCCGAGACGCTGCGCCGCGAGATCCTAGCGACCAAGCACGCCCTCGAAAGCCGGGCGGCGGCGAAGCGGGACAGCCATCCACGATAAAAGATCTTCCCATGCCCGAACTTCCCGACGTCACGGTCTACCTCGAACGTCTGCAACCGCGCATCCAGAATCAAGTGCTGGAGAAAGTGGACATCGCCAGTCCGTTTCTCCTGCGCACCGTCGAGCCGCCGCTCGCGGAGCTGATCGGCCGCCGCATCAGCAGCCTCTTCCGTCTCGGTAAACGGATCGTCTGGTCGTTCGACGACGAGCTGTTTCTCGTCCTGTATCTCATGATCGCCGGCCGGCTGCACTGGAAACCGCCAGGTGCCAAGGTGCCCGGCAAGATCGGTCTGGCCGCGTTTCGCTTTCCGGACGGCACCCTGACGCTGACCGAGACCGGGTCGAAGCGAAGGGCGTCGCTGCACATTGTTCGTGGTCGCCAGGCGCTGGCTCAACATGACCCGGGCGGGCTAGAAGTCTTCACCGCCGACCTCGACGCTTTTGCTGCCGTGCTGACGCGCGAGAATCACACGCTCAAACGAGCGCTCACCGATCCGCATCTGTTCAGCGGGATCGGCAACGCCTACTCCGACGAGATCTTACACGCCGCCCGCCTGTCGCCGCTGGCCCTGACGCATCGACTGGACGACGACGAGATCACTCGCCTTTTCGAGGCGACTCGGCGAACGCTTCTCCACTGGACGGAACAGCTGCGCCAGGAAGCGGGCGACGGCTTTCCGGAAAAGGTGACCGCCTTCCGCAAAGGGATGGCCGAGCATGGCCGTTTCGGCCAACCGTGTCCGGAGTGCGGCTCGACGGTGCAGCGGATCATCTATGCCGAGAACGAAACCAACTATTGCCCGCGCTGCCAGACGGGTGGAAAGCTTCTCGCCGATCGCTCCCTGAGCCGGCTGCTGAAGGACGATTGGCCGCGGGCGCTGGAGGAACTGGAAGAGAAGCGCATTGTTTAGCCGCGAGCTTCTGCGAGCGCTACTCGTCAGCGCTCGCAGAAGCTCGCGGCTAAACAATATCAGCCTAACGGCGTCCACATCGTCTCATCATCATATGGCGCCTGCTGCCCTGCTAAGCCGCAAGCGGTGGTATCGGTCCGCCGCATTCGCCCCATGAAGCGTACGTCGATCCGCGACACCAGGTAGCGCAGCGCCGCCAGCGCGTGGTTGTCGGCATCGACCGGGTTCTCGCCGTGCAGGTGGCGCTCGGCGTCGGTCGGGTAGCGGTACAGCCGGGCCTCGGCGAGCAGGTTCGGACAGGCGCCGCCATGCACCTTCAGCCTGCTCGTCCGCAGCCGGGCGCTGACGGCGGCAATGCCGGGACGCACGTCGTTGTCGCCGGCACGGACGGCCAGACCCGCCGCGCGCAGCTCCTCAATCTCGGTGCGGCCGGCGGGGTCGGCGAACCACGTCACACTACCGAGGGCTTTCAGCGCCGCCGCGTGGTCGTGCAGCGGCGTCTGGCGGAGATAGCGCTCGCCTGTAATCCACAGCACGTCGTCGCGGTCGAGAACGCCCCAGACGGCGGCGAAGGGGTTGCGCCAGCCGAAGTCGATGCCGCCGACACGCCGTCCGCTTGGTACCGCCGACATTCCTGTCGGCACACGCTCGGAGCCGACAGGAATGTCGGCGGTACCGCTCGGCGATTCCTCGACGACAGCCACCGCGAAATCGGGATAGACCAGGCCGTGCATGGAAACGAAGCTGCATTCGTACTCCTGAGCTGTCCACTCCGGCCCCAGGGCACGCGTCTCCTCGGCGATGAAGTCGGGCGTGATGCGCGGCAGTCGCGCCAGGTGACGCGCACCTTCTTCCACGGGCCATCGCTGTGCCATTCCTGGTGGAACCAGCCGCGCTGGCCGAACGGCGTGGACAGGGCGATGAGTCGGCCTTGCGACACGGCCAGCATCGGCCGCACACTGCGGTACAGGGCATCGGGGATGCGAGCCGCCTCGTCGAGGACCAGCAGTTTCACGCCGCTGAACGAGCGGATGGTCCCTTCCTTGCCCGGCAGGCTCAGGATGCGCGAGCCGTTTGCCAGCTCCAGGTGGAAGCGCGTCTCACTTTTGGCGGGGAAATGACGGCCGACGGCGCCGTAGCCGTCGAGGACCTTGCGATAGATTTCGCCGCTCTGCCGCAGCGACGGCGACAGCAGCAGGACGAGAGCGTCTGGCGTGAACAGGGCCGTGTGCAGGGCGAGAGCGGCGACGGTCGTCGATTTGCCGCTTTGGCGAGAGCAATTGAGCAGAATCTGCCGATCGGGCGCGACGAGCAGCTCGCGTTGCCACGGATCGGGAGCGAGGCCGCGGGCGCGGAGGATCGCCGCGGGATCAAGCGCCAGGTTGATGAGATGCTGGACGTCCATCATGGCGAGACTACCGGAGACGTGTACGATTGGTGAGAGAGCAGATTCGGTGAATCGGTAGCGAAAGCGGCGGGGTAGGTGGTTTGTTGTTGCAGCCTGCTCGTATGCGGGGAGACAATTCTGGATCGAGTGCATGGAAGAGGAGGCCGAACGCCGTAGGCTGCTTGCGGACCAGGCGAGCGCTGCACGGAATGCAAGCGACCCGTTCCCGCCGACCCAGGAAAGACAGTGCGTACCGTGTCACAAGTGATTATCCAAAAAAGGCTTACCGCGACCCTTGCCGTTGAGGCTCCGGCGGCATTGAAATTGCTAATGTGAATTATTCGTGATTCGCACCTTCCCTCCCGCTGGGTGTTTCGATGACGCGCTGGCTCCTCTCCCTCGCAGCCTTGGCACTTCTGTTCGCTCTCCCGGCTTCGGCCGCGGAGGAGAAAAAACCTCCGACCCTGGAAGAGAAGATCGAGACAGCTCAGAAAGCGGCCGACAACGCCAAGAAAGCGGCCGATGACGCCTCAACGGCGGGCCAATCGCGCGGCGACACGGCCTGGATGCTCGTCTCGACCGGCCTGGTGTTGTTCATGGTGCCCGGCCTGGCTCTGTTCTACGGCGGCATGGTGCGGCGCAAGAACGTTCTCGGCACCATGATGCACAGCATGGTCTGCCTCGGCCTGATCGGCATTCAGTGGATCCTGTTCGGCTATTCGCTAGCCTTCGGCGTCGCCAACGGCAGTCTCATGATTGGCTGGGATTCGTCGTATATCGGTCTGCAAGGCGTCGATCCGACCAAGACCTTCCCCGGCACGAACATCCCGATCTATCTGCACTGCATGTACCAGGGCATGTTCGCCATCATTACGCCGGCCCTGATCAGCGGCGCCATCGCCGAGCGCATCCGCTTTGGACCTTATTGTCTTTTTCTCGTGCTGTGGGCGACGCTGGTCTACGCCCCGCTGGCCCACTGGGTGTGGGCCATGAAGAACGAGCCGAAGATAGTAGACGGCGTCAAGACGGCGGAAATGGAAGCCAAACCGGCGGGCTGGCTAAATTCCGAGGGAGCTCTGGACTTCGCCGGCGGCACCGTGGTCCACATCGCGGCAGGTTTTTCCGCGCTGGCCGCGATCCTGGTGTTGCGGAAGCGCCGCGGCTATCCCGAACATGCCATGCACCCCAACAGCATGGTGTTGACGCTCACCGGGGCCGGCATCCTCTGGTTCGGCTGGTTCGGCTTCAACGGCGGTAGCGCTTTGAACAGCGGGCCGCAGGCCGTCTCGGCGCTGACGGCGTCGCAGGCGGCGGCAGCAGCAGCAGCCCTGACCTGGATGGTGGTTGAGTGGCTGCACAAGGGGAAACCGACGGCGCTGGGCGTGGCGTCGGGCCTGGTGGCCGGCCTCGTCGCCGTCACGCCGGCTTCTGGATACGTGACGCCGATGGGCGGCCTACTCATCGGCGTGGCGGCCGGCGTGGTCTGCTACGGCGCCGTTGTCCTCAAACCGCTGTTCAAGTACGACGACTCCCTCGACGCCTTCGGCGTCCACGGCGTCGGCGGTTTCCTCGGCGCCGTGCTGACGGGCGTTTTCGCCTCGGCTCTGCTCGTCAACGCCACGTCGGGAACCAAGCTCAACACGGAGGTCGGTAAGCTCAAAGTCGAAGTCGCCGACGACGTTACCGAGTGGGACAAAGCGGTGAACGCCAACACCACCGGACGGATGAGTCAGATCGCGGTGCAGGTGAAGGCGGCGGTGATTGCGGCCGGCTATTCCTTCGCCCTGTCGCTGGTGCTGGTCCTCCTGATCGACAAGCTCTGGGGATTCAGTCTGCCCGCCAAGGAAGAAAGCGAGGGCCTGGACCGCAGCGAGCACGGCGAGGTCGGCTTCGACCTGTCGCCCGCGATGGAGATGGCGCCCGAGATCTCGCCGCACGAGCCGCGCGCGGCGACGGTGCCGCCCAACGGCAAAACACATTTCACGATTGTCGTCGAGGGCGTGGAGCAGGGCACGCTGATCGAAGCCTGGTCGAGGATGTGCGGCGCCGGAACGACCCCGCCGGCAGCGGAGTTCCGCTCCGTGTACCCGTTCGTGACAACGGTCCGAGGCAACCGCTTCCACTTCCGCGGCGGCAATCCCACCGCGATGCGCGATGACATGCGCAAGCTGTTCGAGGGCAGCATCGGCGGTAAGATGAATGTGCGTGTGGAAGATTGATACGGCGTGTTCCGTCGTTTAGCCGCGCGCTTCTGCGAGCGCTGATGCTCAGCGCTCGCAGAACGCGCGGCTAAACGACGCTTTCTCCCTCTCCCTTGAGGTTCCATGAAGCTGATTGTTGCGATCATCCGGCCGGAGCGGCTGGAGGCGGTACAGGCCGCCCTGAACGAACGCGACGTGTACCTGATCACGGTGACCGACGTGCGCGGTTGCGGCCGGCAACGCGGCTACACGGAGGTGTACCGCGGCCAGGAATACCAGGTGCGGCTGCTGCCGAAGTTGAAGCTGGAAATCGCCGTCAACGACGCCTTCGTGGAGGCGACCATCGAGGCCGTCGTTCACGCGGCGCGGACGCCGGAGATCGGCCAGATCGGCGATGGCAAAATATTCGTGCTGCCGCTGGAGGATTGCGTGCGCATTCGCACCGGCGAGCGCGGCAGCACGGCGATTGGACCGTGAACGCCGCTTGCGGCTTGGCATGATTTGCCAAGCCGCAAGCGGTATATTCCCGGGAGCCGGGCACGAAGACCCGGCTCCCGGTCCGACCGGAATCCCGCCGCGAAGCCGCTCCGGCGTGGCCGACCCAGTAACCACGTTGATCCGGCGCGGTGTCGTTCTTCTACCCAGGAGGGAGGGTAGTGCCGGTTTCCCGCAATCCGGCACACAGCGGAACCCGAGAGCTTCCTGGACACGTCTGAGGTGCCCCGTCGAACGGCCTGTTGGCGTCCGACAACGAAAGGGCGTATAGCGTCGAGTCCACGCTTTGTGAAGGGCATTTTTCGCTCGGGCTGTCGATTGACCAGCCCGGAGCGCCAGCGACGGGCTTTGCTTTGCGGCATGCTTCAATAACGGGTAACACCGTGGTAGGACGGATTGGCAATCCGTCCGTGCGATGGCGGACGGATTGCCAATCCATCCTACCACGGTGTTACCCCTCCGGTGCGGCGTTTGAACCAGGCCTACTTTGCTAACCCATCGCTTGCATTCCGGGCTGTGGTAGTAGCCCTTTCTATTTCTGATCCTGCGCCTCCTTGAGGAGTTCGTTGACCGCCTCCTCCAGCTTCTCGCCGCGTAGGCCCTTGTGTCGGATCACGCCCTTGGCGTCGATGACGTAAATCGTGGGGAAGAATTGCACGTCCCAGTCTTCCAGGATGCCGCCTTCGGCACCGTTCCACCAGTGCGTCCACGGCATCTTTTCCGTGGCGAGGAAGTCGGTCAGTGTCTTTTTCTCGGCGTCGGCGCTGACGCTGATGAGAGCGAACGGCTTGTCCTTGAGGCGCTCGACCATTTCGCGCTCATGCGGAATCATGGCCCGGCACGGCGGGCACCAGGTCGCCCAGATGTCGAGGACGACGACCTTGCCCTTGAGAGCGCTCAGCCGGGCTTCCTTGTCGTCCAGCCCCTTGATGACGACCTCGGGGACCTTCTTGCCGATCGACAGGTCGGGGAAGACGTCGCTGTACTTGTCCTGCAATAGCTTCCTCAACTCCTCGCCCTCTGTCTTGTTCTTTTCGACGTTGGCGATCAAAGTCGCTACCTTCGCCGCGCCCATCTGCTTTTCGTAGGAAGCGCGGAAGGCTTCGTTGCTCTTCAGCCTTTCCCCCATCTGGACAGCGTTTTCGCGGGCAGAGGCCAACGTCTTGCAAGCAGACGCCTGGACCTTGCGGTCGGAATTCTTGGCGAGAACGTCGCGGATCAGCTTATCGGAGGCCTCGTCGTTGGCGTGGGCCAGGACTGGCAGCGCCGGTTTGATGGCCGGGCTGGTCACGAAGTCGGACTGGAGCAGCGCAACGGCCTTGGTCCAGATGCCGTTCTTGTTCTGCGCGCCGCCGCTGATGCGCAGGGCCAAGACGACGGCCTCGACGGCCGACGGGTCTTTCAGGTTCTTTTCGGCGAACTCGAGGAAGCGCGGCGCGAACGTCAGGGTGGGACTGTTGGTGAAGAGTTCTTGCACTTTCTTCCGTGCCGCCGCCTTCTCCTCGTCGGTTTTGGCGTCCTGGAATGCCTTGCTGGCTTCCTTCTGGGCATCGACGAACTGCTTCTGCGCGTTCTCGAATTCCTTCTTCAGCGCCGGAAAGCCGGTCGGTGCCGGCTTCTCTTCAGCGCGCGTTGGTAGGGCCGTCAGCCCCAGTACCAGAAGACCTGCCATCAACTGTCGCATGGAGTTCATCCTTTCCGGTGGAGATCAAGGGACTACGTTGAAAGTATCATCGCACGAGGACCAGCGGCAAGGCAATCTTTTTTCAGGGGCGTTCCCATTGCCGCCCTGGCCGCCCGTCGGTCCTGAGTACCCGGCACTCAGAGGTTGTGGATAATTCCCCGGTTTGCCTCTCGTTACAGCTGTCCAGTATTTCTTCGAGGTCGCCATCATGACGTCGCTGTTCTTCCACAACGGGACCATCGTCCTTCCTGACCGTATGCTCCCCGGCGGCGCGGTCGAGTGCGACGGATCGCTCATCACTGCCGTCCACCCCAGCGCGCACGGCCTCGTCCAGGCAGGAGATGGTCGATCTTCAGGGCGGCTATCTCACCGCGGGCTTCTTCGACCTGCACGTCCACGGCGGCGCAGGGGCAGACTTCATGGACGCCTCTGCAGAGGCCTTTCGCACGATCTGCCGTGCTCACGCCCGGCACGGCACCACCGGATTGTTGCCGACGACGACGGTTGCCCGCCATGACCAGCATCTCGCGTTTCTCGAACATATGCCGGCGTTTCCGCACGGAGGACACGGGCGGCGCCGCGGTCTTCGGTGCCCACTTCTATGGACCGTACTTTGCGCGTGAGGCGCGCGGCTGTCATCCAGCGGGATCGGTCCGTCCGCCGACACCCCACGAGTACGAAACCTATCTCGCCTTTGCCGATACCATCGCCACGGCCACCGTTGCCCCGGAGTTGCCCGGGGCCGAGGCGATTTGTGCCGCGCGTGCCGAGTGCACGGGCATTCGCTGCAACGCCGGGCATTCCTACGCCACCTTCGACCAGGTCGAGGCGGCCATTGGCTGGGGCGTCCGCCACGTCGATCACCTTTTCTGCGCGATGTCCGACCGCGCCCGCCTCCGCCAGGAGCAGACCTATCCGATGCGCGGCGGCCTGATGGAGGCGACGCTCTTTTTCGACGAGCTGACGACGGAGGTAATCGCCGACGGAAAGCATCTTCAGCGCGAGCTATTGCTGCTGGCGTACAAGGTGAAGGGGCCGGACCGGCTGGCGCTGGTCACCGATTGCAACCGTGCGCTGGACATGCCCGACGGCGAATATATCTTCGGCCCGCGCGACGGCGGCGAGCCGATCCTGCGCCGCGATGGTGTCGGCGTCATGCCCGATGGCAAGGCGCTGGCGTCCGGCGTCGTCGGCATGGATGAATGTGTACGGACCTTTCATCGCTTGACCGGCGTGCCGCTCGTCGATGTGTTGCGCATGGCCAGTCTGACGCCGGCGCGCATCGCGGGAGTCGATGACAGGACCGGAAGCATTGCCGTGGGCAAGCGGGCGGACTTGGTGGTGCTGGACGCGGAACTGGGCGTGCGGCAGGTGTTCGTTGCGGGACAGCACGTTAGGAGGAGCACATGCCGCTGATACGCGAAACGCTCGGGAATGTCTTGGTTCACATCTACGACTTTCCCTTTTTGGCCACAATCTATTTACCAGATGCGGTATGTTACGAGACGGATACCCCCTGTCTCGTTGCCTGGTTCGATGGCCTTCCGACGATGGGTGAACAGGTTGCTCACCATCAAATGTGCTTGAACGATGGTTTCAAGAACTGGCTGAACGTCGCCGTCGTTTCGGACACATGCGATGAGGTGCCGCAACAGGCCGAAGTTTACTTACTCGAGGCATTCAACAAAGATTGCTGCGAGGGCGGTTGGCTCTGGAAAAATATGAACTACCGGAACCCAGAAACCCCTGGCTCATCCTAAGCGAGAGGAACAGAACGGTCGGAGATCCATCGGGTTCAGCACGCGTCCAGCGCCTACTTCGGGTGTTTTCCGCTTCTCAAGCCGCGCACGGCTCGACGCGTGCCTCACAGCGCTCGAATGAAGCAGGAATGGGAAGCGCAGCGGCTTGATTGATCTGCTCGACGAGCTGCCGCAAACGCTTCTCCGCGCCGTTAGCATCGGTCGGCGCAAAGCACAAGCGGATCTTGCCGGCGCTCGTGAACTCGTCCCAGTCCGTTTCCGAGCTAAGTCCAGCGCCGCCCGCGCTGATCTCCAGTTGATTGACGGACCAGTAGAGTTCGAGCAGACCAGCATTCACCGCCTCGGCCGTCGGCTTCTCGCTCTGGCATAGGGTCAAGGCGAGTTGAAGAGAAGGTAGCGACGGGTCCGGAGGCCCGAAGTCGATGACCATCTCCGGCAAGATATGAACCGGGACCGGCGTCAACCGTCCATAAGGCTGTTCGGCTGCCATGGCATCACCTCACTTCTACATACTCGTGGGCGATTCGCTTCCCATCGCAGATCAGGTAGAACGTGTACTGGCCCGGCCGTCTGAACAGGACGTTCTTCAGCGGAATCGGCAGAGCGTGAATCGACAATGGGTCCTGTCTGAAATCTCTCTCAAACGTGCCGGATACCTTGAGGGAACGCTCGAATCCCTTATCCAGAACCGCCAACTCGATGGCCAGGCTATGTTTCCCCCGCGCGTTGGTCAACAGACCAAACAGCGTCATTCGTTCGCGGATGCAGGGAAACGATTCGCCCTCCACCTGCGCGATGGCGTAGAGCAGATTCCGTAACGAGTATTTTCCGCCTTCCGCCACGAGGACTTCATCGCAAGCCACCAGGTAACGAACCACGGGCGTCTCACTCGCCATGCGAAAACTCCCCGACGTGTTGTGATTGTTAGGATACTCCTTCGCAAACCGGCACGCAAGGCGGGGTTCCCCTCGACACGATTTGCGGGGGCTCGGATGGCGTTCGCTTCACTCCTTCGCCAGCGACACACACACCAACTCCTTGTCATTCCTTACGTACATCGACCGGTTGGCGAACGCCGGGTGCGACCACACGACCGAACGATCCTTGAGCCGGCTCGTCGGCGCCAGGATGTGGGCGCGGTCGATCTCCTCGTAACCTTTCGGCGACAGCTTCGCGATGATCAGATCGCCCTTCTCGTTGAACAGGAACCAGCGGTCGCCTTGCGGCACCAGGAAGGCGTTGGCCCAGCGCTCGTCGGGCTCGGGTCTGTTTGCCCGTCGCCCGCAGGTCCTCCCAGACGCGGCTGCCGTCCTCCAGCTTCAGGCAACGCAGCTCGCCGTAACTGCACACGCCATAGATGTAGCCGTCGCGGATGAACGGCGTGGCCATGATGCTGTGCAGGTTGTCGGTCTGCGACGGCGATTCGCCGCGGCCCTTGCTCGCCCACACCATACTTGCCGTCGGCTTGTCGGCGTCGAGCTTGTAGAGCCGGGAGCCGTTGTAGAACGACGACACCAGCAGCTTGTCGCCGTCCAGCCGCGGCGTCGGGATGGCGAGGTTCGCCTTGAGCGCGAACTTCTGCGACCAGTACAGCTTGCCCGTCTCCGGGTCGAGACCGTTGACCGCTTCGGGGTGCCAGATGATGAGCTGGCGCACGCCGCCGGCCTTGTAGATCATCGGCGGGCAATAGCCGAGCTGCGTCATCGGCCTCTCGAACGACAGTGCCTTCCACTTCTCCTTGCCGGTGTCCTTGTCGAAGGCCACGACGACGCTGCCCTTGCCGCCGACCAGGCAAATCAGCTTGTCGCCGTCCAGCAATGGCGAGGCGGCGAAACCCCAGCCCGGCAGCGGCGCGCCGTAGTCCTTCATGAAGTTCTTCGACCAGACGACCTTGCCCGTCGCCGCGTCGAGACAGAACAGATCGCCCATGGCGCCCAGGGCGTAAACCTTACCGCCGGCGACAACGGGAGTGCAGCGCGGACCGCACGGGTAGGACATGGCGTACTTGCAGGCGTATGCGTGGCGCCAGACCAGTTCGCCCGTGGCCTCGTTCAGACAGGTGATGCGCTCCACGCCGTCGGAGTTGGTGCGGGCGAACGGATCGTCGGGGTCCTTCGATCCTTCGGCGAGAACGCGGTCGGTGATGAAGACCTTGCCGTCGGCGACAGCTGGACCGGCGTAACCCCCGCCGACCGCAACGCGCCAGCGCACCTTCGGACCGCCGTTGGGGAACTTGTCGAGAATGCCCGTCTCGCGCCAGACGCCGTCGCGCTGCGGCCCAAGCCATTGCGGCCAATCGTCGCCGCGCACCGGCTGGAGCGGCGCGGCGAGGATGAGGAGCAGCAGGAAGCGGCGGAGTGTGAATGCGTTGCGCATCGAGTAAACCTCAATAAGTTGGCATGGTGCAAGCGGCCCGCCTGCACCACGGTGATAGACGATCGCGGCGACAGGTTGATTCTACGGCCCGGCGAGATTCGGAGCGACCGCCGTCCCGTTAATGATGTTGGCGCACCGGCTGCGGAAGCTGCCGCGCGGCGGCCAGTGCGGCGGTGACTCGACAGCTTACCCAGCCGGTGCGCCGATGCTGGGATATGCTCGAAAGCCTGACTTACGATCGAATCGCCCTTTCCCCCGGTGGGCGGTTCTGCTACAACACTAGAACGCCTTTTCCCCAGATTGGGGAGGGGGAAGCTATCGCCGAGAAGTGAAATACTTGCGCGTCGATGGCTGGATTGACATCTTGACCCGGAGTTGTGTGTTATCCTTTCGGATGTTCGGAAGGATCCAAGTGTAACGGGAGGAAGCATGCCTCTGCGGATGCGCGTCCACGATCGGGAACCTATCGGCCTGGCCCTGCGCCGCTTCAAGAAGCTGCTGGAGCGAAGCGGCATCCAGAAAGAACTTCGCAAACGCAAGTACTACGAGAAACCTTGCGAGGCCCGCCGCCGTGCGGAACTCCGCAAACAGAGCGCCATCCGCAAGGCCCGCATGATCGGGCCCAAGAAGCCCTGATCGACCCCTTATCGGGGGGCACAGTCCTTCCCATGTTCGCCTATGGTTCCCGCACGTGTGCGGCGGGACGGTTGCACGCCAAATACTGGCGCTGACCCGGATTAAGCACAAGGAGCGTTTCATCAGTACAGTACACCCATCCCTTGTCCGGCACACCACGGCCAGCCCGCTGTGGCGTCCGCTTCATAACTCCACCAGGCTCCCCAACTGGCTGAAGTCGTTGCCTTTCATCGGCATGCACCTGGCGTGCCTTGCGGCCCTGTTCACCGGCGTGAACTGCGACGGCCTTCGTCATGTGCGCCGTGCTTTACTTCGTGCGCATGTTCGGCATCACGGCCGGCTATCATCGTTATTTCGCTCATCGCTCGTTCAAGACCTCGCGCGTCGGCCAGTTCCTGCTGGCCTGCCTCGGCGCCAGTGCCCTGCAGAAGGGGCCGTTGTGGTGGGCGTCGCACCATCGCCGTCATCACCGCTATTCCGACACGCCCGAGGATCCGCATTCGCCGCTGACCACCAGCTTCTGGTGGGCTCACCTCGGCTGGATCATGTCGGATGACCACATCGAGACCCCGATCCACGAGATCCCGGATTACAACCGCTTCCCCGAGCTGCGCCTGCTGGAGCGGTTCCACTGGGTGCCCGGCGTCCTGTTGGCCGCCGGTTGCTTGTGGTTCGCCGGCTGGACGGGGCTGGTCTGGGGCTTCGTCATCAGCACGGTAATCCTCTACCACTGCACCTTCTTCATCAACTCGCTGAGCCATCTGATCGGCCGGCAGCGCTACGCCACGACCGACGAGAGCCGGAACAACTTGGTTCTGGCCTTGATCACCCTCGGCGAAGGCTGGCACAACAACCACCACCACTACATGAGCTCCGCCAACCAGGGGTTCTTCTGGTGGGAGATCGACATCAGCTATTACATCATCCGCCTGTTCAGCTTCGTCGGCTTGGTCTGGGACGTGCGCCGGCCGGGAGAGAAAGCGCTGGCGTTCCGGCGGATCGACCAGCAGCCGACGCCGACGCTGGACCCCGTAAAGGTCGGGGGTGAGATGGTAACCGGGTCGGGCGGATAGCCAAGTAACAGAGTTTCTTGATCGGCCGCTCGCGGCTTAGCACTCGGCCATGCTAAGCCGCAAGCGGCCGATCCCATTTTCAGGGAGGATTCCCTCCATGTCTTCCCCCTCTCGCCGCCGTTTATCAGAAAGCCCGGCGACACCTGGCGCGGCGCGATCCGGTCCTCAAGCGCCTCATCGCCGACCACGGCACCTGCACGCTCCAGCCGCATCCGGGCGGGTTCCACGTTCTGGCCAAGAGCATCATCTCGCAGATGATCTCCACCAAGGCGGCCCTCGCGATCGGCGCCCGGCTGGTCGCAGCCCTGCGCCGGCCGGCCTCACGCCGGAAGCGATCCTCGCCGCCGGTGACGAGACGATCCGCTCTGCCGGCCTGTCGCGCGCCAAGGTCGCAGCCCTGACCGATCTGGCGGAGCGCGTCCGCGACGGCAAGCTGCCGCTGGAGAGCTTCGCGGAGATGACCGACGAGGAGATCGCGGCGAGCCTGGTTGCAGTGCGTGGCATCGGCCCGTGGACTGCGCACATGTTCCTGATGTTCTCGCTGGGCCGGCTCGACGTGCTGCCGGTGGGCGATTTCGGTCTGCGGGCAGGCGTGCAGCAGGAATACGGCCTGGAGAAGCTGCCGGGCCAGGCGGCGCTGCGCGAACTCGGCGAAACGTGGCGGCCGTACCGCAGCGTGGCGACGTGGTACTTCTGGCGCAGCCGCGGACCGGTGCCGCAGTCGAAGTGAGCACGCAGCGCAAGCAAGTGCATCAATGCAGCAGGTACGCCGACATCGCCACGAGGAAGCCGACGGCGCCGACGCCGATGCCGATGTACCAGAATTCCTTGCGCTTGGTCAGCACGGTGAGGGAGCAGAGCACCAGGGCAAACTCGACACCGAGTTCGCCCAGGTCGAAGCGGTCGCTCATATGGTGGGCGTGGGCCGCTTCTTTCTCGAACTCTTTGGCCTTTTCCGACAGGCCGCGGGCCTCCTCCTCGATCTTCGTCGCCTCCTTCTTGTAATCCGCCACGGTGCCTTTGAGGTCCGTGACCAGGTCGGCCGCGTCCGCTTTCGCCTTCGTGTCCTTGAGTTCCGTGGATAAGATGGCGAGCGTCTTGGCGTTGACGTCGAACATGTACTGACGATTCTTCTTGGCCTGGAAGTAGCCCCACTTGTCCGAGGCCTCGGTGAGGCGGTCGTTGGAATGAATCTGGTTCTGGATCGTGGCGTTATGCGACCGATGGCTGAGCATGGTGACGCACGCCAGGCAGGCGGCAATGATCGCCATGGTCATCGCCACGCGCTGGTTGAGCGGGTCGGCGGCGTGGTGCTGGGCGTGTTCCGCCTCTTCCAGATGATGCTCGGTGCCATGCGACATTGGCGATACCTCGGGGAAAGTGTCCGTTTAGCCGCGAGCTTCTGCGAGCTGCTCCGGTAGCGCTCGCAGAAGCTCGCGGCTAAACAGACGGTTTAATGCGCTGCCACAACCGAATCGAAGACGCGGACATGCTTCCAGTTGGCCTTGTTCTCTTCGATGAACTGTATGTGTGCCGGCGTCGTCTGGTAGTGGTCGTGTGCGGCTTGGTCGGTGAAGACAATGTGCAGGGCGACGTCGAAGTCGCGGTCATTGACCTCGCGGTGCAGTTCCGTGGCCAGGACGCCGACGCCGAAGAAGACGATGCCGGCGTGCGGAGCGAGATACTTGTGACACGCCTGGATGAGCTTGGTCCGCGCGGCGTCGCCGTGGTCGTTCAGGGCGAAGAAGACGTTGTGGGCCAGCTGGCCGGGGGGTGCGGTCATGGTCGACCTCGTGAGATCACGTTCGTCTCGACAAGCGCTGTCGTTTCACTTTTTCCGGTTGCGTTTGCGTGCCTGTCGCTGTGCTTTATGCGCACTACGCTTCTTCGCTCGTTGCTTCGGTGTTATGCTTGGCGGGAGAGACAGGAGCGGATCCTCGTCCAGGTCGTCAACCTCGTCGTCCTCGTCGAAGTCGTCGAGGTGTTGGATGGCCGGGCCTGGTGTCGGGAGTCCGGACATCAGTCCACTGTTGTATACACGCATGTAGGCGTCGAGCCCTTCCTGCGTGGTCATATCGAAGCCGGCCTGCATCCCGCTCATCATGAACGACTTCGCCATCCCGTAATATCTCGGGTCGGCCAGCCTGCTCCGTAACTTTTCTACGCTCGCCTCCTTGAGCGAGGCGAGGATGGCGTCCGCGTTCTTCAGATTGTACTGCCGGCGCAGAAACGTCCAGAAGGCCCGCAGTTCGGCGATGATGACGGGGGCAGTTTCCGGCGGCGTTGAGACCTTGCGGGGGAACAGATCGAAGACGACCTCGTCGAAGTCGGGCCGCGTCATCTCCGGCGGCGTCGAGCCGATGTAGTTGATGGCGTAATCCATCATCCAGTTGGCGTAGCCCACGCTCCCCTCGGCCTCGATGATCGGCTTCGCTTCCTCCGAGTTGGCGAACTCTTCCATCAGCCCGTCGGTGTACCGGTTCGCGAGTTCTTCATCGATCTCGTCGTGCCGTTCTATTTTCTGATGGATGTTGAACATGCGAGGCTCCTTTCTCCGCGATTATTTTAGACGGCAAGTGCGCTAGCCGTCGTTTCCTCCGTGGAAGCGGGACGCTGTTGCACGGGATGATATGTCGCTGCAGGCGTTTTGCAAGAGAGGCGCGTCAAGGCGTGGGCGGGGCGGAGAGCAGGGCGACGAGATCGGGCGGCGACAGCACGGGAAGTGGAGACGCGGCGAAGCCATGTGGGTCACGGGTGACAATCCCATCGACGCCGGCTTGAACGGCGCAGGCGATTTGAAGGTTGTCCTCGAAGTCGGCGCCGGGCAACGCCTGGGCTGCGATCAGGGCAGGGCGATCCGTGGTGGCGAAATCAAGAGTGCTAAGGCAGTCAATCACCGCTCTTTGAGCCGCCTGGAGATCGATCTGCTGCCGGACAATGTAAAAGATGGTGGGCACCGAGAATGCGGCAGCAAATGCCCTGATCTGAGCGCGACGCGCTGCATCCCAGATGATTACGCGCATTCGTCGCAAAGGGAGCACGTTGCAGCAGAGCGTCCAGAAGCACATTGATGTCGAGCAAGTACTGTTTCATCCATACTTTTCCATGCGATGCTCGTGAATCCACCGCTTAACTGTCTCGTCATCCGGCGGCGGGGCCTCACCCGCACCGATGCCGACAACCTGTTTTGCCGGCACTCCGGGCAACCCATCCGGTGTAAGCAGAGGACGGAGTGAATTCAGAAGCTCCTGGGCCAACAGCAATTTCATCTCCGGCGTCCAATTGCGCAAGGTGGCAACGACCGTCCGAAAATCTTCAGGCTGAAGTGGCATGATCCTGTCCTCGCTTTTGCGTCAACCATCGTCCGAACCAACCATTCATTCTATCGCGGATTCGTTTAGCCGCGAGCTTCTGCGAGCGCTGCTGCAGCGCTCGCAGAAGCTCGCGGCTAAACGGATTCAGGGCCGTTTCAACTCCTGCTCGCTGACGACCGTGAAGTACAGCCCGTGCGCCCCGTCGCCGTTGGTGATCTTGAAGAGGATCTTGTTCGTCCCCTTCTTCAGCTTCACCTTCACCGTGTCCTGTTCCGGCACCGCGGCCCGTGTCGCGCGGTTGGTGCTGACCAGGTCGCCGTTGAGCCAGATCTTGTGGCAGTCGTCGCTGCCGATCAGCAGCGTCGCCTCCTGATCCGCCGGCGATTCGATCTCGCGGTACAGGTACGACACGATCCCGTTGCTGTTCGGCGCATAGAACGCCTGCAAATCGATGTAGCCGGTCGCGTCGGGCTTGACGGTCTTCCAGGCGACCTTGCCGCTCTTACCGGGGTAGGCCGCCTTCGCATCGAACGGCTCTTTCTCCGGCGGAAACACCGTGTCGAGACCCTTGTTGGCGTCGCCGAGGTCGAAGGGCCCGACGATGTGCCACGAATCGATCGACAGGGCCGGTGTCTTCAGCGTTTGCAGGTACTCGACAATGTCGATCAGGTCTTCTTCCGAGAGATAGACCACGATGTCGTCCGGCATCAGCGATTTCAGGCTCTTTTTGCGTTCGTCGATGTCGGCGACGGCGATCTTGTGGTCCTTGCCGGTGGCGTCGCGCAGCAGGATGTGTTCCTTCGTCTCCTCGACGATCAGGCCGACGAGCGAGAGGCCCTTCTTCGTCTCGATCTGCCAGGCGACGTACTGGTCGGCGACGGCCTTGCTGGGATAGAGGATCGACTCGAACAGGTTGTCGCGGCTGGCCTTCTTGCCGATCATCGACAGGTCGGGCCCGATGGCGCCGCCCTGGCCGCGGACGGCGTGGCATTTGAGACAGAGCATGTCGTTTTTAGCGCTGGCGGCGAGGAGTGCCTTGCCGCGCTCCAGGTTCCCCTTGCGAGCGACCAGCGTCGGGATGGCCGGCAGCTTCTTCGGATTGATCTTGCCGGGCGGCGGGAAGGCGAGCATCGCCTTGTTGCGCAGGTCTTGGTACGGGCTGTTGCGGAGGATGCGGGCCGTCTCGCCCTTGAGGTCGTCCGGCAACTCGCCCTTCGCGGCGATGTCGAGCAGCCAGATGGTGCCGGGGCGAGTGCCGGCGAGGGCCGAGACAGCAGCGTTCCTCACGGCAAGGTCCGGCGTATAGGTGCGGACGAACGTTTGCAGACTGATGAAGGCGGCCTTGTTCTCTGGAGTCTCGATCTTGCCCTTCGGCTGGGCGAGCTTGCCGAGCGACTGAACCGCTTCAACCCGAAGCGCCGGCAGATTGGCAGTGGATAGCAGCGTTTGCAGAGCGGCGACCGCCTCCGCCGTCGGCAACGCTCCGAGCGTCTGCACGGCCGCCTTGCGTGCCTCGGCAGTCTCCTTCGCATCCACGGCAATAGCGGCCACTTCCTTGGCGGCGTCAGTCTTCTCGGCAACCGCGACCAGCCCCAAGCCCGAGACACGACTCTCTGGCTTCTTCAACATGCCGGCGATAGCGTCGTTCAGCTCCTTGCTGCCGCGCAGTCCGCTCCACTTGTTCGGCAGGTAGAGCTTCACGTTCGCCAGCACCTTGTCGCGCACCTCCGGCGGCACATCGGATTGCAGCACGTCGAGCATGGTCTTGCCGGCGCCGGCGTCGTTGGACGCGGCGAGAATATCAACGATGCGCCCGCGCACCGCCGGCGTCAGCGATTTATCGCTCAGCGCCTTTGCCAGCTTCGGCATCACCGACGGCGGCCGCAGCTCCCAGATGAGGTCGAGAGTCTTTTCGTCCATCGTCGGGAACTGCTTCTCGAAGTCGGCGAGGATGATGTCGCGCCGCTCCTTGTCGTGATGGCCGACGGCGATGCCGATGGCTTCGAGGTAGAAGCGGTCTTTGCCGTCGTAGAGTCGCGCGAGCTTATAGAGCAAGCGCTTGGCCTTTTCCGGATCTTCGCCACGAATAGCGAGCAAAAGTTCCCGTCGAATTGGCACGCTCCGGGTATCTAGCAGCGTTTGAAGATCCTTCTCGGAAAGAAAATCGGGGTCCGAAATGTTTCCTGCATTCACTTGTTTCTTCGCTCGGATGTACTGAATAATCGATTGCTCCTCCCGCGACCCAGGAACCACATTGAAATTCGGATAATTAGCCAAGTCGCTCAAGTCAGCACTGATCGGCTTGGCGGAACCCAGAAGCCAGAGGGAAACCTGCCAGAATCCGCGTGCCCGGAGCGAGGGATTCTCCTTCTGAGCAAGTGCCGAATAGATGATCGGTGCGGACTTGGACGGATCCAAGTTGCGGATCTTTTCCATTGCCATGAATCGGACGGCGAGGTTTGGTGAGGCCAACGCAGCGAGTATGCCGTCCTCCGTTTCAAGGTTGACCTTCGGCACACTCGGCTTGTTCCCCTTCGGCGCGAGCCGATAAATCCGCCCTCGCGTCGTGTCCCCCATCCCATGCCCGCCGACGCCCGGATCGTACCAATCCGCGACAAACACGCTGCCGTCCGGGGCCACGCAGATGTCCGACGGCCGGAACCAGCTGTCCTTGTCGTTCGTCACCATGTCCTCGCGGTCCACGTCGTAGCCGGCGCCCTTCGGCGTCAGGTGGTAGCAGCGGACGTGGCGCGGGCCGGCGTCGGTGTGCAGCAGCTGGCCCCAGTACTTCTTCGGCAGCAGTGTGCCCTCGTAAACGCACATGCCGGTCGGCGAACCGAAGCCGGTGCGCAGGATCTTCGGCACGACGCCGGGCAGCTCCTCGTTCCAGTGGCTCACCTTCTTGCCGGTGGCGTGATAGCCGTAGTTGCCGCCGGGCATGACGTAGCAGATGCGCGTCTGCTGCTGGCCGTCGTCGTCGTTGTCGCTGACGAACACGGTGCCGAAGCTATCGACGCACGGCTCATATTCATTGCGGAAGTTGTGGGCGATCAGCTCCAGGTTCGTGCCGTCCATGTTGCAGCGCCAGATGGTGCCGGCCCGGCAATCGGTGTCGTTGCTGGTCCACTTGCGCCCCTTGCCGTCCGACGATTGCAGGTTCTTCACGCCCGTGTCGCCGACGCTGAAGTAGAGCTTCATGTCCGGGCCGATGAGGATGCCGTGGACGCCGTGATCGTGGTCGATGCCGCCGAAGCCGCTGAGCAGCTTCGTCGGTGGACCGTCGGCCTTGCCCACGCCCTTGCTGTCGGTGAAGACGAGGATGTCCGGCGACTGGCAGACATAAACCTTGTAGCCGGGGCCGACCGGGTCCTTGGCGACCGCGATACCGAGCGGGGCGAACAGCTCCGGCGACTGGTAGAATGTGGTCGCCTTGTCCGCTTTGCCGCTGCCAGTGGTATCTTCGAGGATGACGATGCGATCACCTTCCGGCCGATTGAGCGGTTTGCCGCGGAGTTTCGTGCGATAGTTGACCGATTCGCAGACCCAGACGCGGCCCTTGTGGTCAATGTCGATGCACGTCGGATTGACGAAGAGCGGCTCCGACGCCCAGAGCTTGAATTCGAGGCCGTCGACGACAGTGAAGGTCGCCTCGGCCTTGTCCGGCGGCACCTGCGCGGCGGCGCGGTTGTCCGAGCCCGAAGCGTAAGCGAGGGAAACGGCGACGACGAGGAGAAGATAGCGGGTCATGGTGCGGAGGCTCCGTAAGGTGCGGGAATGATGGGCGGGTTGATCGTTAGCGTTTCTTCGCGCGAGGGCGCGGCTTGGGTTTGCTATGCGTGCCCAGTTCTTTTTCCAACTCCGTAAGCGCCTTTTTGAGGGCTTTCACCAGTTCGGGATCAGGCTTGATGACCGCGCTGCCGCGCCGAGCCGCGCGAAGCTCTGCCTTGATTTCGCTCAGAGTCTTATTTCCCATTATAGATAGAGTTCCAGAAGGCGCCCGTTCGGGGTCGTGTGGCCGGGGTCGGTGTGGCCGGGGCTGAGGTACTCAGCCCCGGCCACACCGACGAAGCAGAGCGGCTCTCCGAAAAAAATCGAATTCGCATGAACGAAAACCTGCCGCCGGCGCCACTATTACCATTACACGCCTCGCCCGGCAAGGAAAATCGATCATGCGACTGACCCTGCGCACCCTGCTCGCTTACCTCGACGATACGCTCGAACCCAGCGAGATCAAGCCCATCGGCCAGAAGGTCGCCGAGAGCGATGCGGCCCAGGAGCTGATCGCCCGCATCAAGCAGATCACCCGGCAGCGCCGCCTCACCACGCCGCCGCTCACCGGTCCCGGCTCCAAGTTCGACGCCAACGCCGTAGCCGAATACCTCGACAACCAGCTGCCGACCGAGCTGGTCGCGGAACTGGAGAAGACCTGCCTGGAGTCGGACGTTCATCTCGCCGAGATCGCGTCTTGCCATCAGATCCTGACGCTGGTGCTGGGCGAGCCGGCGCTGGTGCCGCCCACGGCGAAGGAGCGCATGTATCAACTCATCCAGGGGCGTGAGGCGATTCCTTACCGCAAGGCGCCCTCGCCGATCACGACCGCGCAATCGTCGGGATCCTATCACGACCTCGAACCGGACGAGTCGCCGTTGCTCGGTCTGCCGTTCTTCCGCCAGCCCGGCATGATGCGCTGGCTGCTGCCGGCCGCCGCCCTCCTGCTCATCGCCGGCCTGGGTATCGCCATCTGGATGGCGCTGCCGACAAAACCGGAAAAGTATGCCGGCGTCGATCCGAACAAGCCGAAACCCGGCGACAAGGACAAGGACCCCAACAAGGACAAGGACCCCAACAAGGACAAGGACCCCAACAAGGACAAGGATCCCAACAAGGACAAGGACCCTAACAAGGACAAGGACAAGGATCCAAACAAGGATAAGGACCCTAACAAGGACAAGGACCCTAACAAAGACAAGGACCCTAACAAAGACAAGGACCCCAACAAAGACAAGGACCCCAACAAGGACAAAGACAAGGACCCCAGCAAGGACAAGGACAAGGATCCCAGCAAGGACAGGGACAAGGACCCCAGCACCGAGGTGACGCCGACACGCAAGGGTAAACCCGTGCCGCCGCCGAAAGCGGATCGTGTGGCGATCGGCGGCGTGCTCGAGCCGGAGCGGGGGAAGACCATGCTGGTCCACCGTCCGCGCCAGGCTGGACAAGCCGCCTTCACGCACCTCATGCCCGGTAAGGCGGTTTACACCAATGAGACTCTGATAAGCCTGCCCGGCTACACCACGCAAATCGATACCAAGTCGAATGTCCTGTTGACCATGCGCGGCAACCTGCCCGAGTTCTCCATCAACCCGCTGATGGATTACCTGCTCGACGTTGAGGTCGTCCTGCACGCCCCGCCCGAAGGAATCGACCTCGACCTGACGCTGAACCGCGGCCGCATCTACCTCACCAACAATAAGGATGGGAAGGATGCCGTCGTCCGGCTGCGGTTCCTCGAACAGACGTGGGACCTCACGCTGAAAAGCGACACCGAGGTCGGCGTGGATATGGTCAAGCAGTACCCCCCCGACGCCAACTATTTCAAGGAGGAACCGTGGACCGGCATCGACCTGTGCGTCCTGCAGGGGAAGGTAGCGATGGTTTGCAACACCTACACCAAACGGGCGTTGGCAGCGCCGTCCGGCGACCGGCCCGCTCCTGCGCTGATCCAATGGAACAGCAACACCGAGGAGGTGCCCAACCCGAGGGCGCTCGGCGAGGTGCCGTTGTTCTGGAGCAAGGAAACACCGTCGAGGGTCCTGAATCGACAGAAAGAGTTCCTGGGCAAGATCCTCGAAAAGACCAAGGCGGAGAACGCCCCGCAAATCGTCTACGAACTCCGCCTCTGTGACGAAAACCTGAAACGGACCCGCACGATCAGCACGGGCCTGGAAGAAATGAGCGGGCTTCTGAGCGGCGAAAAGCCGCTCGACGTGGTGCTGGAAGAAGAGCGGCAGAGTACGTCGTTGGAGCACCGCCACCTGGCTATCTACGATCTTGGCGCGATTGGTGATCTGGAGAAGTTGCTGGCGGCGCTCGCCGATGAGGATCCCGAACACGCCGCGGAGCGCGATGACGCCGTTCTGGTGCTGCGCCGTTTCCTTAGCCGCGGGTCGGAGGCCTCCCGGCTGCTGTTCTACGACGACGGCAAGAAGAAAAGCGGTCTGTTGGTCGTTAAGTACGGGGAGAGAGACGGTGTGAATATATTCACACTGCTGCACGACTTCAATCCGAAGGACCTGGTGCCGGCGACCTTCGATCTGCTGATAAGCTATCTGAAGAGCGACAAGCTGGTGATGCGTCACCTGGCGTACTGGCACCTGTTCGGGACGGCAATTCGCATGGGTGTCAAGATACCGGCGCCGGCGGCCCTGTACAACCCGGCCGATCCCTCGCGGCAACGACGTGAGGAAGCCATCGCCGAATGGCAGAAACTTGTCGCGGATAAGAAACTGCCGCCGCGCTAATCGTCGCCGTTTGGCGCTGAGCGCAAGCAAGTGGGCACTTGCTTGCGCTGCGTGCTCAGTGCGGCGAAACCGCTCAATAAAGCCGCATCCGGCAGGGCCGGCCGGTCAGTTTCATTTCCCACACTTTATTGCCGGCGCGGTCAAACTCGGCGACGAGGCCCGTATGGGCGCAGGCCACGAGTGTGCGGCCGTTGCTCAGCCGGCCGGCCCACGTCGGCCATTCGATCTTCGCTTCCCAGACCTGCTTGCCCGCAGCGTCGATCTCCACGACCTGGTGCAGGCCGCAGCGTGCCACGATGAAATGGCCGTTCGGCAGGATCTCGAAGCCGCCCCAGTTGCTCGTGTCGCCGGCCGCGACCCGCCGCACCTCCTTGCCCTCCGTCGTCAGCTCGATGATCTGCCCGCCAGCGTCTAGCGTAAGGATGTTGCCGTTCTGCAGCTTCTGAGCACAGTAGATCGACTGACCCGGCCGCGGCAACGAAAAGACCAGTTTGCCGTCGCGGGTCACCTCCAGCACCTCGTGATAGGTGGCGATGAACGTGTTGCCGCTGGGCAGCCGGAGGCACGTCATCGGGCTTTCGCTCACCTGTTTCTCGAAGACAACCTTGCCTTGACGATCGCGCTCCGTCACCTTGCGCACGTTGATCTCGGCGATGAGGACGTGGCCGTTGGGCAGCACCTGAAAGTCGATCGGACCTTCGACGCTGTCGATTTCCCAGCGCACCTTTTCGTCGGCTCCGAAGGCGACCACGCGGCCGCCGCCCTTGGCGCCTTGCAGTTCGCAGACAACGCGCAGACCGAGCGCTGGCTCGCGGCCGATCCGACTCAGGTCCACCTTGGTCTCGTTCGTCTTCCACCAATCCGTCCAGGCGGCGCGACACTTCTTGCGCGCGGCTCATTGGCGGACTCCAGGACGACGAGCGGGGCCTTGTCGCCGGCAAGTGCCAGCAGGAGGTTTTCCACCTGCCAGGCGATGTCGGGTGAGCCATCGGTCAGCAGGGCGATGAGAGGCGGCACCGCCCGCCGATCACCGGTGCGCGCCAGGGACGAGGCTGCGCGGAACCGGACGCGCGGTTCGGCGTCGGTCAGCAGTTTGGCGACGGCGGGGCGTTCCGCGGGACAATGCAGGGCAATCACCTGCGCCGCGGCGGCGCGGCGCAGAGGATCCTTGTCGTCGAGGGCGTTTTTCAGTGCCGCCGACGGTTGGGTGTCTCGAACGGCCACGGTTTCCAGGGCGGCGAGCACGGTGTCGCCGATCCACTCGTCGGGAGCATAGGGGAGATAATCGAGCAGGACGCGATCGGCTTCCGCCGGCCGCCGCGCCGCCAGGATGCGGAGGGCCGCGAACACGAGATGCCGCTCTCTGCCGCTGTCGATGCGTTGCAAGCAGTCGCGCGCCCGGCGGTCGATTTCCGCATCCGGATCGCCGAGCGCCTTGCGCAGAAACGGCACCGCGGCCTGTCCGGCGCGGAACAGATCTTCCGACGCCTTTTCGCGCTCGTCGAAATCGTTATGGCCCAGGCGTCGCACCGTCTCGGCCAATTTCGTCCGTTGAGCGTCCGAGAGAGTGCGCTGACGGATGAACTCCAGCAGGGCCGGGCCGTCGGTGCCGATCTTCTGATCGCGCAGCGTCTTTTCGTCCGGGGTGAGGTCGGGTTGTTCCTCGGCGGTGCGGACGATGAGAATCGAGTAAGAGCTGAGGATCAGGACGGCGATTCCGAGACGGTAGTATGAACGCATGGCCGGATCTCCTCCGGAGGTGGTCCCTGGATGGCGTCATTATACGGTGTTCGTGAGCACGCAGCGCAAGCAAGTGTGTGCTTGCTTGCGCTGCGTGCTCATCATCGGGTTTTGAAGGTTTCTTACGCGCCGCGCCAGGACTATGCGCTCGTAGGCACGCACTTCCTCCAGCCAAGCCGCCCCCACCGGTACGTTTTGCCGGAGACAATAATAATCCCAGACTGCCCCACACGGCATCGTCTTCAACTCTTCCAGCAGAGCCAGACGTGCAGTGTAATCGCCGCCTATCTCCCGTTCGCGCAGCAGCGCGATCGGTTCGAGCAGGGCGATCAACAGCGCCTTCAACATAGAGCGTGTGCCGATCACCCAGGCCGCCACCCGATTGATACTGGCGTCGAAAAAATCCAGGCCGATGTGGACGCGGCTGAGGTAGTCTCCACGAACGATCTCCTCCGCAATCGCGCGCAGCTCGTCCGAGAGTATCACCACGTGATCGCTGTCCCAGCGCACGCCGCGGCTGACGTGCAGCAGGACCGCATCCAGATAGGTCAGCACCGAAGAGAGTTTGTCGGCGATTCCTTCCGTCGGGTGGAAATGTCCGGCGTCGAGGCAGAGGAGCTTGTGGTTTTCGATCGCGTAGCCGAGATAGAACTCGTGGGAGCCAACGACGTAGCTCTCCGAACCGATGCCGAAGAGCTTGCTCTCGACCGCGTCGAGATGGAAACGCGCATCCAAGTTCTCGGCGAAGACCTCGTCGAGCGATCGCTTCAGGATGGCGCGCGGCGTCTTGCGGTCTACCGGTGTGTCCTTGAGGCCGTCGGGAATCCAGAGGTTGGTGATGCACGGCGACCCGAGTTTGCGGCCGAACGTCGCGCCGATCTTGCGGCACGCGATGCCGTGGTCCACCCAGAAGCGGCGCACGCCCTCATCCCGGCTGCTCAGGGTGAAGCCGTCGGCGGCTTTCGGATGCGAGAAGAAGGTGCCGTTGAAATCCATGCCGAGACCGTTCGACCCGGCCCAGTCGATCCAACCCGTGAAGTGTTCGGGGCCGAGCTGGTTGCGCTCGATCCTGCGGCCATGCGTTTCGGCGTAGATGGCGTGCAGGTTGAGGCGATGCTTTCCTGGGATCAGGCTCAACGCGCATTCCAGGTCGGCTCGCAGCTCGTCGGCGGTCCGCGCCTTGCCGGGATAGTTGCCCGTCGCCTGGATCCCGCCGCCGGTCAGGCCCAGGTCATTCTCGAAGCCGCCGACGTCATCCCCCTGCCAGCAATGCAGCGAAATCGGTACATGGAGGAGCAGTTCGAGAGCGCGCTCGGTATCGACACCCATACCGGCGTAGCGCTCCCTGGCCCATTCGTAGGCTTTTTCGATCACCGGGGTGATCCTCTGTTTTCGTTTAGCCGCGAGCTTTTGCGAGCGCTGGACAATTCAGCGCTCGCAAAAGCTCGCGGCTAAACAACACCTCAGTCCTGTGCCAGTTCCAGCCGCAGGTAATCGTACAGCACGCCTTCCACCCAGTTGCGGCCGGGGTTGGTCAGCTTGATGACGTTGGTCCCGGCTTTCAGCAGCGAGGCGTCGAACGACACGTCCTTCTCCTCCCAGTAGCCGCGAATGCCGTCGCGGTGCATCACGCCGGAGTCGAGCAGCGGCCCCGTGCCGCCGGCGGGCTTGTCGTTGACGGTCACCTGGATGCCGTCGCGGCCGCGACTGCCGCAGATCGCCAGGCGCAACGTCGCCTTGCCCTTCGGCGCTTCGGCCAGGTCGAACGTCACCGACCAGGTCGTCGGTTTGCCGTCGCGCGGCGGCTGGGCGTAGTTCCAGTCCTTGCTCCAGTCGCTCTTGCCGATGACGAAGTTCACGTCGTTGGGGAACTCCTTCGGGTAGTCGTTGTACAGGCCCCACACCCAGTATTTGTCGCCGTGCTTGAACTCCGCGGCGCTGCGGTTGGGGACGCCGATCTCCCAGAGTTGCTTGCCGTAACGGACCGGCTTCCACTCCAGGTTGCCGAGCGTCCACGGTCTTGCCCGGCGGCCACGGCGACGTCAGCCTTGCTGAACTCGCCCAGCACGCCGTCGGCGATGGCGCGCAGCGTGTACGTTCCAGGCCGAACATTGGGGATCGTAAAGTTGCCCTTGCTCGTCGGCGCGGACCCAGAACTGGTAATACTTGGCGTCCAGCTGCCAGTCGATCGGCCGGCCGGTCGCGCTTTGCGGAGTCATGCCCACCAGCATGTTGCTGACCTTCGACATCGGCGTCAGCGGGTCTTTCAACGATCGATCGTACCGGTCACCGTGCCGCGCTGGTTCTTTATCGGATAATCGACGCCGGCTACCCAGTCGTAGGGCCACGCGCTCGGCTTCCTTTGCGGCCTTGGCCAGCGCGTCCTTCCACAACTTGTCGTGATCGGCGCCCGAATTGCAATAGATCAGGAAGGGACCGATCACTTTCGTCCACGCCTCGTCTTTGGCGATGCGCGCACGAACTGCCGCCGTAGTGGCTGCCGCGCCAGTAGTTCAGCAGCGTCGGCGCGGCGCCGGCGTTGTTGTCGAGATGGCCGGTTAGCTCGACCTTGGTGGGACCGCCGCTCAGGTATTCGATCGACGGATTGACGAACCAGATGCCGACGCGATGTCTCCGTGCTGGACCAGCCGAAGGCGGGAATCTCGAATTGAATGGCGGAGTAGTCGTACTTGTGTTCGACCTGCCCGGAGTAGATGCCGGTGGTCAGGCGCCGGACTTCCTTCATGTTGAGTGGCGTGCCCTTTGTCCCAGTCCTCCGGCTTGGGCATGACCTTGCGGCGGTTGGCGTCGATCGTCATGTAGTCGAACACCTTGCCGTTGAGCTTGGCGGCAGAAGCGGGCTTCGCCGATCGACGTGGCGGGATACTCGGCCTTGTGCGTGAAGATCGAATAGGTGTAGACGCCCGAATCGCCGCGGCCCAGGGCGTAACGGATCTCGATGTCGGCGACGGCACTGCCGCCGGGCCCATTGCCGAGCGCGGCGCCGCCGGAGATCGCCTTGACGGAAACTTCGCCGCGGTCGCCGCCGTTGGTCTTCGGGTCGATCGTGATGCGTGCTGCTGACGCGTGGCCGGAGGCGGCGTGCGACCAGTAACCGCCGGCGTGGCCCGGAAGTGCCGAGCAGCTCCAGGTCCTTGTATTTCAGGGAGACGAGATCGCCGCGACCGCTTGCTGACCTTGGCGGTGACGATGCCGTTGGCGAGCGTGAAGTTCGATCCGTCCTCGACGATCGTCACCGGCGGATCGGCGCTGTGGGCGCCGGGAACCACTGCACCGAGGAAGAGCGTCGCCGCGAAGGTTGCCGAGAGCCGCTTCATTGGTTTCTCCGGGGGGACCGTTCACTGCAAGATGGAACCCCGAACGAGCGCGAAGGTCCGCCGTGATGGGGAATAAAGCCCCGGGGCGAAGCACACGAGGGTGAATGATGGTTGAGACAACCGTGCAGTCGCCGGCCGTTCCATTCAAGGGGGAGAATGAACGCGAACTCGGCCTTTTGCGCGCCGAATTGGCGGAACGAGAGGCTCTGGGCCGCGTCGGGGAGGCGGCGGACGTCGTGCTGCATGAGTTCAGCAACCTGCTCAATGCGATCCTGCTTCAGACGGCGGTCCTGCAACAGAAAGTTACCGACCCGCTGCGCTCCGAGCTGAACGGTATCCGCGACCAGGGAAGGATTGCCGTGGACCTGATGCGGCGCCTGCAAATGTATCGCCGTGAGTGCCGACCGGCCCTTTATCCGGTCGATCTGAACCGCATCGTTCGTGAAGCCGCCCTGGCTTCGGGTAGTCCGACCCTATACCTGGAACTGGCTGCCGAGGTTCCCTTCGTCCTCGCTACTCTCGCTGACCTTAAACTGCTGACGGCTCTGCTGGTAAAGCACGCCGTTGCCGTGACGCCGATTGGCAGCACCGTGCGGGTCAGGACGCTGCCGGACAAGGCGACCGTTCGCTTACAGGTTGAGGACGCCGGTCCGCCGCTCGCTCCGGAAATGTTGGCCCGATTGTTCGACCCGTGCGAGCCGGGCAGGGAAGGTGCAAATCCGCTGGAACTGGCCGTGTGTCAAACGCTGGTCCGCCACCTCAACGCCGTCCTCCGCACCGAGAGCCGAGTGGATGGCGTGAACCTGTTCGTGGAACTCAAAACGGCAGGGTAGGCTGATCGGACGCAGTCGAACGAGAGCAATATCGGGAACGCAATTGCACACAGATGGGAAAGAACGTGCGCACGACGCGCAGAATCATCTCCAGGCAGCGGAGATGAGAGAACTGTTTATCGCCGCTGGGCACCACGGTTGGAACTAGCTGCGATGCCAGCATTTTCCGTGGCGAGAGTCGTGTGAGCAGAAATCATACCGTCTCGGGCGGCCGATGTCGGCGTCGATGCAGAGGCTGGCGAGACGCGACCCTGCGCCAGGAGCGCGAACAGGGCATCGAGGTCCACCGGCTTGACGAAATGGGCGTCGAAGCCGGCATTCCGGGAGCGGTCGCGATCCTCGAGTTGGCCGTAACCCGTGACGGCCACCAGCAGCGTTTCCCCGAAATCGAGGTCCTCGCGCAGACGGCGCGCCACCTCCAGGCCGTCCAGCTGGGGAAGGCCGATGTCGAGCAGGACCACGTTGGGACGGAAGGTCCGCGCCTCCTCCACGGCTGCCAGGCCGTCATGGGCGGTATGGACCTCATGGCCGCGCAGGCTGAGCAGCAAGGCCAGGCTGTTGGCTGCGTCGCGGTGGTCATCGACGATCAGGATTCGCTGCGCGGATGTCTTTGTGAGGGAAGCAGTTAGAACGGGGCTCTCGACCGCGGGGGCGCCGCACCGATCAGGAACGGCAACCGCACCACGAACTCACTGCCCTTACCGACGCCTTCGCTGCATGCCCGCACGGTGCCGCCGTGTGCTTCCACCAGATGGCGGACGAGCGTCAGGCCGATGCCCAGGCCACCTTCCGAACGGTCCAGTGCCCGATCGGCCTGGGTGAACAGGTCGAAGACGCGCGACAACATTTCCGGGTTGATACCGATGCCCGTGTCGCGGATACGGATGACCGCCTCGTTGCCGTCCGGTTGCACCGTCAGCCAAATCTGTCCGCCTTCCTCGGTGTACTTGGCGGCGTTGTTCAGGAGGTTGGCCAGGACTTGCGCGAGTCGAGTCAGATCGGCGTCGAGTAGCAGCGGTTGCGCCGGCAGCGCGACGGTCAACCGGTGCTTGCGGGTCTCGATCAGCGGCCGGCTTGTCTCGAGAGCGCAGCGCACCGCGTCGGCGATGTCGATCGGCTCTTTCCGCAAGCCGACCCGTCCGTGCGTGATGCGCGAGACGTCGAGCAGGTCATCCACCAGCCGGGTCAACTGCTGCACCTGACGATCGATGACTTCGCGGGCATATTCCAGCTCGGCATCGGCCCCGCCGCGCCCCGCAGCAGCTCCAGGCTATGCCGGATAGGCGCCAAGGGGTTGCGCAGCTCGTGGGCCAGCATTGCCAGGAACTCGTTCTTGCGGCGATCGGCATCTTTGAGCGCTTCTTCCGTCCGCTTGAAGTCGTCGATGTCCGTCGAGGTGCCGATCCACTTGACCACGTGGCCGCGCGGATCGCGCACCGGCAGGCGCGGGTCAGGAACCAGCGGTAACGGCCATCGCTTTGCCGCAGGCGGAACTCCATGACGAACGGCCGCTGCGTTTGAAGCGACTGGTTCCACGCCCGGTGGACCGCTTCCATCTCCGCGGGGTGCAGGGACGCCTCCCAACCGGCGCTCAACGACTGTGCCGAGGCCATTCCGAGGTAATAGTGCCACTGCTGATTGACGTAGTCCGTCGAGCCGTCTGCCCCTGCGGTCCAGACGATTTGCGGAATCGCATTGGTGAGGGTGCGGTACAGGGCCTCGCTGGTGCGCAGCGCTTCCTCATCCTGCTGCCGCTGGGTCACGTCGCGGAAAATGAGCACCACGCCGCTGGCACGTCCCTGCTCGTCGCGGACGGGAGCCGAACGTTCTTCGATGGGCCGTTCAATGCCATTAAGGGAAATGAGGAGGCCGGAACTGCTCAGGTAGACGACCCCGTCGGTGCGCAAGGCGGCGCGCACTGGGTCCTCGATCGGCTCATGGTTGGCCGGATCGACGAGGCGGAAGACCTTGGTGAGATCCTGTCCCAGAACCTCCTCGCCGCAACCGATCAGCCGCTGGGCGGTGGTGTTCAGGAAGATCACACATCCCGAGCGATCGGTGACGATCACGCCGTCCGCGATGCTGTTGAGCGAGGTCCGGAATTGCTCGCGCTGGGCGAAGGCGATCGCCGCGAGAGAGGCCGCCCGGTGTTGTGCGGTGCGCAGCGATTCGATGAAAAACGCACTCAGAAACCCAAAAAGAAGGAACGTCCAGAAGCGGATCTGGTGCGAGAACTCGAAAAAGGCACGCACGTCGTTCGGTTTCAAGATGAGCAATTCTCCCGCGGTGATGCCGAGAGCGAGCGCCAGCAGGGCGGGTCGGTAACCCACGGCCCAGGCAATAATCAACTCGGCGATGAAGAATGGAGCGAGGGGAATGCTGTTGCCGACCAGCGGTGTCAGCGCCAGACGAACCAGCAGGGCCACGAGGACGCCTCCCATGGCCGCACCATAACGCAGGAGCCAGGAGGACCCAGCCGGGGTGGTATCCAGGTCGGGCGCGTACGAGTCTTCAACGATCCGCGAAGGGCCGTTGCTTCCGACGCGTTCCTGTCGAAACCAACTCCAGGCAGACATGCCGTGCCTCAAAGGAGTTTGTGACAAGCCGCGACCGTCAGGGAGCGCTGGAAGCCGCGATGTCGTCCACGCTCCCTAACGGTCGCGGCTCGTAACTCAGTCTTCCTTATAGACGGATTTATCGATCCGGTATTCGGAGAGCTTGGCGGCGATGCTGCGCCGGGACAGTCCACACAGGTCGGCGCAGCGGCTGACGTTGCCGTGGCTCTTCTGCAACGCTTTCTGGATATATTGCCGCTCCACGTTGGCCGTCATCTCGCGCAGGAGTTCCGGCAACGGCCGGGTTAGATCGACCGCGAACGGCGCGGCCGATGCTTTCGAGTTCAGCAGGTCCGGCGGCAGGTGTTCCGGTTCGATGCTGTCGCCGTGCGCCGTCACGCAGGCGCGTTCGATGAGGTTCTCCAACTCGCGAATGTTGCCCGGCCAGCGATAATTCAGCAACATCTCCATCGTGGCTGGGCCGATCTTCTTGGGCGCTTCGCCGGCACGCGCATAACGACTGGTGAAGTGCGCGGTCAGCAGGGGGATGTCTTCCGGCCGTTCCCGCAGCGGCGGCAGGTCGATCTTCACGACGTTCAGCCGATAATACAGATCTTCGCGGAACGCATGATTTTCGATCAGCTTTGCCAAGTTCTGATTGCTGGCTGCGATCACGCGCACATCCACTTCGATGGCTTCGGTGCCGCCGACGCGCTCGAACCGCCGTTCCTGCAGCACGCGCAGCAGCTTGGCCTGCATGGGCAACGGCATGTCGCCGATCTCGTCGAGGAAAATGGTGCCGCCGTTGGCCAACTCGAAACGCCCCTGCCGGCGGTTGATCGCGCTGGTGAAGGCGCCCTTCTCGTGCCCGAACAGCTCGCTCTCCAGCAAGTTCTCCGGCACGGCGGCACAGTTCACGGCGACCAGCGGACCCGAACGCACTCCGGACGAGGCCTGATGAATGGCCTGAGCGATGATTTCCTTGCCGGTGCCCGTTTCGCCTTCGATCAGGACCGTGGTCGTGGTTTCCGCCACGTTGGCAATGAGATCGAAGAGCGCGAGCATCCGGGGATTTTTGCTGATGACGCCGTCGAACGAGTAGCGCTTCCGCACTTCCTCCCGCAGGGCCGCGACCTCGTCCTGTAGCTTGCGTTCGCGCAGGGCACGGTTCACGACGAGGCGCAGGTGATCGGGATCGACGGGCTTGGTCAGGAAATCGACGGCGCCGAGGTGCATGGCCTGAACCGCGTCGGCGATGCTGCCGAAGCCGGTCATCACGATCGACGTCACGGGGATCTGTCGTTTCTGGACTTCCTCAATGAGACGCATGCCGTCGTGTCCCGGCATCTTCAGGTCCGTCAAGAATATGCTGTACAGGTTGTGGTTGAGCGCCGCCAGTGCCTTCTCGCCGTCGCTCGCCGTATCCACCTGGATTTCGTCGCCGACTTCCAGTAAGAGTCGCATTTGCTGGCGAATCTTTTCGTTGTCGTCCGCAACCAGAATGCGCCGCTTCATGTGGCATCTCCCGAGATGTTAGACATGAGGGGGATTCAAGCCGCAGTAATCTTTGTGCTGGAGTTACTGTAACGGCTCGCCGCGCTGGTTACAAGGGTGTCTCGGAGATCGAACCGCCGGGGGCATGGTTCAAGCGGAGCACCGGAGGGGTAACAACGTGGTAGGACGGATTTGCAATCCGTCCGCTTTGGCCCGGACGGATTGCAAATCCGTCCTACCACGGCGCCACCCGCCTTTGAACCATGCCCCGCTGGGAGGGTGCAGTTCGTGCTTGAACCTTGCTGCCGGCAAGGTTTGGCACGAGTCATGCCTCATGGTATTTGCAGCGTCAGGGAGTGAAGACTCAATCGAACCGGCACTACCGGGGCGGGGGGAAGGCCGTGTACATCATCCTGCTCGTCGAGGATCACCCGCTCAACCGCAAGCTGTTCCGTGAAATCCTCGAACGTGATTTCATCATCGTTGAGGCCGAATCGGCAGAAGCGGCCCAGGATCGGCTGCGCGAAACACGGCCCGACCTGATCCTGATGGACGTGCATCTGCCCGGCATGGACGGCCTGATGCTGACCCGTCTCTTGAAGTCCGATCCAGCGACCGCGGCCATTCCGATCGTCGTCGTGTCCGCGAACATGATGGAACGCGACATCCTGCGAGCGCGTGAGGCCGGTTGCACGGATTGCATTTCCAAACCGATTACGGAGGAACCGGCCGCCATTCTGGCGCGGTGTCGCCCGCCTTTTGCGGTTGCACCAGAAGATAGCGCCGCGCAAAATTGAGAACGAGGCTGCCCAACAACCGGTGGTCCTCGTTCCCATGCACGACCCGTCCAACACGCCGCGGAGAGAATTGCGATAGTTCGGCACGTGGTTTGCACGATCATTTCCCGCCCCTCTCAGTCCTTCCTGCGCCCGGCAGTTCAAGGACTTCGGCATGGATTCCGCCGCCGGGATCAGCTCTCTCCCGGAGTCGTCTGACGCCTGCATCAACACCCGAATCAACCCGCAGCCAGGCCGTCGAGCGACCGAGTTCGGGAAAGGAGCGCACCATGAACACAACCATCACGCTCACACTCGTCAAGGGGAAGCGCGAGGCCGGTGAATATACCTTTACCGATCCAAAGCGCTGCGTCGTGGGCCGCGGGCTCGATTGCGACATCCCCGTGCCGACCGATGAGTTTTCGCACGACGTCTCGCGCCATCATTGCGCCTTTGAACTCGATCCGCCCCTGGTCCGCGTGCGCAATCTGAACAGTCTCAACGGGACGTACGTGAACGACATCAAGATCGGCCAGCGCGAGGACATCGCCTGGGACGAGGATTCTGCGGACGGTACGGCTCGCGGGGTGGAGCTGCATTCCGGCGACGAGGTGCGGCTCGGGCAGCTGACCGCGTTGCGCGTGAGTGTAATCCCGTCGCCGGAATATGCAATGTCTTCCCGGGGCGTCGGCTCTTATCATGAGTTTGAGGAGACGGGTTATGACCACAACGAGTGAATTTCGACTCGTCGGGGTATAATCTCAACCGGGGCAGCGACGCTCCGCAGTAGTTGTCTTCCCGCTTGCGGCCTAGCAACCCCCGCTCAGCCGCAGGCGGCCAGACAGGAACTCCGGTCTCCATGAAGACGATCATCGAGCCGTTCAAGATCAAGATGGTCGAGCCGCTCAAGCTCACCACGCCGGCGCAGCGCGACGCCATCCTGCGGCGGGCGCACTTCAACCCGTTCCTCATCCCGGCCGACAACGTGCTCATCAACCTGCTCACCGACAGCGGCACTGCGGCGATGTCGAGCGAACAGTGGGCCGGAATGCTGCGCGGCGACGAGTCCTACGCCGGGGCGAAGAGCTGGTTTCGCTTCGAGCAGGTGATGAAAGACGTCACCGGAATGCCGCACGTCCTGCCGACGCACCAGGGACGGGCCAGCGAACGCATCCTGTTCGAGCTGATCGGCGGACCGCTCAAGGTCATTCCGAGCAACAATCACTTCGACACGACACGGGCCAACATCGAACACTCCGGCGCGAGCGCGGTCGATCTCGTGATCGCCGAGGGCCGTGATCCCCGCAGCCGGCATCCGTTCAAGGGCAACGTCGATATCGCCAAGCTTGACGCGCTGTTGAAAGAACACGGCCGCGAGCACGTGCCGCTGTGCATGACCACGGTGACGAACAACAGCGGCGGCGGCCAGCCGGTGAGCCTGGAGAACCTGCGGGCGATACGCTCCGTCTGCAATCGCCACGGCGTTCCGTTCTTCCTCGACGCCTGCCGGTTTGCGGAGAACGCCTATCTGATCAAGCTGCGCGAGCCGGGTCAGGGACAGCGCAGTGCCCGCGAAATTGCCCGAGAGATGTTCGACCTGGCCGACGGGGCCACGATCAGCGCGAAGAAGGACGGCCTGGTCAACATCGGCGGCGTCCTGCTGATGCGCGACGATGCCCTGGCGGCACGGGCGAACAACCTGCTGATCCTGACGGAGGGTTTCGTCACCTACGGCGGATTGGCGGGCCGCGACCTGGAAGCGATGGCCCAGGGCTTTACAGAGGTTCTGGACGAGGACTATCTGCACTACCGCATTCGCAGCGTCGAGTATCTCGGCGAGCACCTGCGGGCAGCCGGAGTGCAGATCGTCGAGCCGCCGGGAGGCCATGCCGTCTACCTGGACGCCGCCGCGTTCTGCGACCACTTGCCGCGGGAGCAATTCCCCGGTCAGGCGCTGCTGTGCGCCTTATACCGCCACGCCGGGATTCGCGCCGTCGAGATCGGCAGCGTCATGTTCGCCCGCAGCGATCCCGACACCGGCGAGACGGTGCATCCGCCGATGGAGTTGGTCCGGCTCGCGATCCCGCGCCGGGTTTACACGCAAAGCCACATCGACTACGTCGTGGAGGCCGTGAGCGAGTTGTTTCAGCAGCGACAAGCGATTCGCGGACTCCGCATTGTCGAAGCGCCGCCGGTGTTGCGGCACTTCACGGCGAAGTTCGCGGAGGTGTGAGACCCCTGGCCACAACCGTTTAGCTTGGTAGGCTCAATGACAGCAGTACGCCCTCGCCGAGCAGGAAAGAGGTGCATTATGAATGTGGCGGACGCGGAAAAGAACTTTGCCAGGTCGGACATGCCAACCGCGCCTATCTCAAAGAAGAGCCTGTGGACCGGATATGTCCTGAGCGCCCTGCCGGTTCTGATGCTGCTCATGAGCGCCGTCACGAAGTTTGTGAAGCCGGCGTTTGCCGTGGAGGGAACCACCAAGCTCGGCTGGGACGAGAGTCTTCTTCTCGGCCTCGGGATCGTCGAACTCACATGCACGATCATTTACGTGATTCCGCGCACTGCTGTCCTTGGGGCAATCTTGCTAACGGGCTATCTCGGCGGCGCAACCGCTACCCATGTGCGTATCGGCGAGCAATTCATCGCGCCGGTCCTTCTCGGCATGCTGGTCTGGGGAGGGCTGTACCTGCGCGACGCCAGGCTGCGCGCCACTCCTTCCTCTGCGAAGTTAGCTGACTCGGGTCGGGGTACCTTGCGTCGGAACCTGTTTCCCGGTATGCTGTTTTCGCTGAAGATGTAGTTCCTTCAGGAACCGTTTATTATGCGCATCCCGAAAAAAAAACCGCATTTGACCTCTTTGCCTTCGGTCGAAGATCTGGCGCGCGCGTTGCTTGCCGAGCCGGACAAATGGCTCGATACGAAACACGACCAACTGGGCGGCGTGAAACCGCGTGATCTGGTAGGCACCTCGAAGGAACCGGTGCTGCGCAATTTGTTGGAGGCTATCAAATACGGGTCGTTTTCATGAACCTCGCTCAATGCAGTCGTCTTCACCGGCGCCCTCTCCGAGGAACTTGGATTCGAGCGTTACATCCCAGACACCTGGCCAATCCCCTTGGCACGGCCCATACGCCAACGCACGCAACTCGTTTCAACCCCGGCACGGTGCCCGATCCCGGGTTTGAAATTCTCTACCTCGCGGAGAACGCCTCAGTGGCCCTTTTCGAAGTGCAGGCGTTGTTGGGTTCCGCATATCCCGGAGCGGCTTTTGTTCCCAATCCCGCCGGCGGCCCGTGGACATTGATCGATGTCCAGGTTGATCTTCAAGCTGTTGTCGATCTCACCCGACGCACTTCACACAATCTCATTGAAACTTCGGTTCAAGAACTGACCGGTGATTGGCGGGCCTACCGGTTGCGCAGGCCGAGCAGACTTTGTGGTGGGAGATATGGCTCGGACGTACCGACACAAAGTTTAGGTCGCCGGTTGGCGAGAATCCGTGGTGTTGAGGGCTTCCTGTCTTACTCTGCTCCGGTTGCGACGCAACGCAATCTCATGATTTTTCCACGCAAACTGCTGCCAGGCAGTCAGCTTCGTTACCGCGATCCAACGACCGGTGATTGGCTGACTTTGCCGTAACAAAGGTCATGTACGACGGCACGCCCTATCCCTGGGAGTTCATGCGCGTCTGGCATCTCGAACCGTCGCTGGCCGATCCGAATACCGTTGATGCCGGGATGGAAGACTCCGCCTTGTTTCGCACGACCGAGGGCGGACAGACGCGGCAGGAACGCGCTGGACTGGGCGGCCAGGTGCTGCGCGACGCGATGGCCGTTCGTGGCGCGAAGGTGTTCTGTGCATGCGCGACAGCGGCCTCGTCCATCCGTGCCCCTTCCGGCTCGCGGTCACACCTGTTCCTGGCCGGGACCTTGCTTGGAAAGCCACATCCGGGCGAGCGCGACGACAACCGCTTGCGGCCCGGCTCCTGCCGTCCCAGTCGTTTCGACCGTCGCACCGCCGGCAGTCAGTTTACCGTCCCATGACCCGTCGGGTCGAATCGTCAACGTCACCTGAGAACCGACTGGAATCGCCTCGAGCGCTTCCCCTTTCGGCAGTCCCACTGCCCGCCGCTGCTCCTCCTGGAGTTTGGTAACGCAGGCTGGACACCGGCTGCCCTGGAACTTCGCCAGCCGCTGCGCCCGGTATTTATCCACTGCGTAGTGCTGAAACTCTTGCGCACAGCCGCAGGCCCGGACCACCATCGGTCGGGCTACGATCTTGCCTGTAGGCTCGGCCATCTCTCTGCTCTCCCGCGTCGGGCAACTGGTAATGGATCATCGGGTCATCGCCGCCACCGGGCGGGAGAGGGCTGTGCGGCTTCCCCGGTCATATTAGCGAACGAGGGGCCACGGTCAGCCCCTGCCCTTCGCAATGCGTCTGTCCTTCGCAATTCGGTCCGGGCGGCTCGTCTCCTCAACTCTTGAATCGACGCCTCTTTCGCCGGGTTGAGACGCTGCAAAACACGACGGAGCGACCAGGAGCCGCAGCCCTTCCTCTCCTTTGGCATTCTACGGTTGCGACCATGCGTTGACCGGACGGCGGCGTCGGTTAGGGTAGTGTCCTGCTTTCAATTCTCCTTTTCCATCCTCGTGGTGTTCCCTTATACTGCTGTGGTAGCCAGCCGAGTTCGTCGGGAGGGATTCATCATGAACAGGGTTCTTGCGGTGTTGCTGGGCGTTATGCCGCTCGTTGGATTGTCATGGTCGGGAGGCCACGGACAAAGCGGTGGGGATGAGCCAAAAGCCACCGGACGGAACCATGACGTTCAGAACTCCCTCGGGATGAAGTTCGTCCACATCGGGGCTGGCTCCTTCATCATGGGCCAGGGCGAAGCGGCGCCGCGCGACCGCAAGGAATGGGAAGTCCGCGACTGGGACGAAGCGCCGGCTCACCGCGTTGCGATCACACGACCCTTCTCTCTCGGCGTCTGCGAGGTCACCAACGCCCAGTACGAACGTTTCGATTCGGCACACAAGAAATATCGCGGCAAGGACGGCATCTCGAGCGCGGACGACGAGCCGGTCGTGTTCGTCACCTGGCAACAGGCGGTCGATTTCTGCGCGTGGCTCACGAAGCAGGAGGGCAAGCCGTATCGCCTGCCGACGGAAGCGGAATGGGAGTACGCCTGCCGCGCCGGCACGACGACGGTCTTCCACACCGGCGACGCACTGACACCCGATCAGGCGAACCTGGGCGTCGGCCGCGACGGCAAACCGCTCAAGACGGTCCCGGTCGGCAGCTACAAACCCAGCGCCTGGGGTCTGCACGACATGCACGGCAACGTCGCCGAGTGGTGCCTCGACTGGCACGGCCCCTATGCGGCCGGCGAGCAGACCGATCCGGTCGGTCGGGCCGACGGCTACGCTCGGGTCACGCGCGGCTGGAGTTACCTTGTACCGGCGCGCTCCCTGGACGGCACGCGCTACGCCCGGTCGGCCAATCGTTCGGGACATCTGCCGGACGACGCCAACCGCTGCACCGGCTTCCGCGTTGTGCAAGGCGAGAAGCCGGCGACGGAGCCGCTGCCTGTCGTCGTCCTGCCCCATCAGAAAGACGTGCGTCAGGGGCCGCCGCCGAAGAACGGACGGGACCCGGCGAAACCCTTCTTCGTGGACTTCACCCAGGCCGGCAAGAATCCGGTCATCCCGAAGGACTCGTGGGGGGCGATCTTCAGCAATCACAACCACTACGCGGCGGTCTGCGTCTGTCCCAACGGCGACGTGTTGGCGGCGTGGTACACCACGGTCAGCGAACCGGGCCGCGAGCTCGCCCAGGCCGCGAGTCGGCTGCGGGCGGGGTCGGATCAGTGGGACGCGGCTTCGCTGTTCTTCGACGTGCCGGACGTGAACGACCATGCTCCCGTTCTTTTCTCCGACGGCAAACGGCTCTTCCACTTCTGCACGCAGTCGCTGCGCGGCTGGGATGACGCAGCGGTGATGCTGCGCACCTCGGACGACAGCGGTGCCTCCTGGGGGAAGCCGCGAATCATCCTGTCACGAGACGATCCGCTCCACATGAGTCAACCCTGTTCGGCGTTCGTGGGCAAGGGCGGCGTGCTGGTCCTGGCCCTGGATGGCGACATTCACAAGGACGAGCGCGTCCTGACCAGCGCCGACGGCGGCAAGACGTGGGTGGTCGGCAAGGGAGACATGCGGGCCAGCGCGGGCGGACGCTACGTCATCCATCCCGCGGCGGTGTCGCTCGGCGATGGCTCCGTGCTGGCGTTCCTGCGCGGTCCGGACCCGATGCCGGCCGCCGTCTCGAAGGACCTTGGTGAAACCTGGGAGGTGAAGCCGACACCGTTTCCCGGCATCGGCGGCGGGCAAAAAGCGGCGGCGCTGAAGCTCGCCGGCGGCGGCCTGCTGCTCTGTGCGGCGGACTCCAAGAAGAAGCTGGTCGGCGGCGACACCTATGCCGCGCTGTCCCTTGACGACGGCAAAACCTGGCCGCACGTCCGCAGGGTGAAAGGCGTCGGTGGTTACATGGCCGCTGCGCAGGGGGCCGATGGCGTGATCTACCTGGTCGGCTCGCGCATGGGCTGTGCCGCCTTCAACGAAGCGTGGCTCAAGGAGGGCAAACCGTTGCCATAAGTTGACGAGGCGCGGTGTTCCGTCGAAATATTGAGGTGCGTCACAGCGAGTTGGCGCGAGAGTTTGGCTGAAAGCTGACAGCTACAAGCTGTCAGCTTTCAGCCAAACTTCTCTCCGCTGAAGGATCTCACGGGAGCAGGCGGTTCGCACGGTTGCGATTGTGCGACCGCCGCTATCAAACACGCCGATTCTCAACCGCCGGGAGGCTTCCCCGAACCTTTCGGGGGTTTGATCGGGGTGATCGGTCCTCCCGGTTTGAGTGGTTCCGTGGTTTTCATCGGGTCTTTCAACGGCTCCTTGATTTTCATCGGGTCTTTCAACGGCTCCTTGATTTTCATCGGGTCGGTCGTCGGCTTGTCCGTCGGTTTATCGGCCGGTGGTTTCTCCTGGCCCGGCTTGTCCGCCTCACCCGGAATCACCTTGACGGTCACTTCTTCGTCCGGCACCAGGGGCACCTGTTTCTCGAAGTCGTCGATTTTCTCCGGCCCCTTGATCGTACACAACGAACGAAACAGTGCCGGATCGATGTTCGCACGAATGAAACGCACTTTGCCATCGGCCATGATCGCAATGGTGCCCTTCTCGCCCTTGTACTCGCCGGAAACGAACGGCTGGACGCAACCGATCTCTTTTTCGCCGTCGGCAACGCCGCGCACCGTCGGCGCCGCCGCCGACGATCCACGGGGAGCGAAACGCCGGCGGCACTTGGATCAGCGCGATCACTTTGTCCTGCCGGCCCTTGGAAATGTCCGTGAGCTTGGTGACTCGGTTATAGCCGAAGATGCCGATCTTGTCCGGGAGGCACTCGTCGGTCGCGGCATCCAGACCGAGGCCGGCCATGCCGACGAAGTGTGTTACGCCGTACTCCTCCTCTTCCGGCCGCGTGGGACTCGGGAAAGTGCTCTTGAAGGCTGTCCCCACGCCGCGGACAACGAAGTGCGGGACCACCATCTGCGCGGCAGCGAGGTTGCCGCCTGTGTACCACTCCTTGTCCGGATCGATCTTGACGTTGCCGAACGAGGCTTCGGGCAGGTCGGGGAGAAGTTCGGCCATCCAGCTGACGCGATCTTCCGGCCTCCGATAGTCGATTCCATTGTCCTTGCGCGCGAAGGTGCCGCGCGGGAAGTGACCGGTCCTTTTCACATAGTCCGTCAGCGCCGCCGCCAGCTGATGGTAACGCGGCGCCGTGTTGACCAGGTCGGCATCGCTGCGGACCTGAATCATCGCCTTGTTTAATTCTGCCGTGAAGCGGTTGTATTCCGACTTGATGTCCGCCGTGTAGCTCACAGCGAGGACCTTGCCGCTCACCGTCACGGTTACCGGTGCGTCCTTCTTGTCCATTTTCGTGCCCGGCGGCGCAACCGCTCCCGCTGCCATGCCGATCGTGCTCACCCACCAGTCAATCAGCGGCTTGATGAACTGCCCGTTCCAGGTAGACGCGGTGTTGATGTTCTTCATCTCAAGAGCGACTACAACGGAGAGCTTGTCCGACGTGAAGGCGGTCACGGCGACGGCCGCATTCTTTCCTTCTTCCCGGATGAGTGCTTCCGCTTTTTTGATGGCGTTGTCAGCATTGTTACGTGCCATCTTGACCCCATCGGCAAAGCCCTCGAGATTGAGAGGATTCGGCAAGCCAGCCGCAGCCTTGGCGATCAGATCGTAAAGCTGGTTTGCGCCTTGCCTCACGACGCCGCCCAACATCGGCTCGAATGCCGCCAGGATCGTGTCCACATCGCCCGCCATGCAGATCAAGGCCGGCGTGTCACCTTTCTCAACCTTCTCCAGCAGGTCCTTGAGGTCGGGGTTAAAGTTCTGGTAAGGCGCGATCGTCTCCTTCTTCTTGACGGAGGCGTCTTCGACTTTGGGGCGGTTTTGCAGATACCTCTTGATCTCGTCGGTGTCGGCGACGACGAAAGTTTTTGCGTCCGCGAAATGAAGGGCGAACTCGATACGCGGACGATTCGCTTTGAAGAGCAGGTTGCCGAGGCTGTCGAACTGGCGACGGATGAGATAATAGGACTGGCCGTTTACCTCCTGTTTCTCCAGGCGCAGCTGTTTGATAAGGTCGTCCTGATCGATCTCGTGCAGGGTGCGAATCGCGCTGAAGACCCAGTCGCTCTTACCTTTCACGGCGGTCACGACGCGTGCCACCCCACCTGTGTCGCTGAAGAAGGGGAAGCCGAAGACCTTCAAGAACGAGGCTTCGCTAAACGGGCCTTTGGGCGGTTGGATGGCCGCCGCCCAGACGCCGCTCGTCCGCAGCTGCTCGACGTTGACGGAAAACACAGCCGTGGCATCGCTCGGCAACAGGCTCGTCAGTTCGACCAGGTCGGACTTCTCCTGGTTCGGCTTGCCCTTGGGGTCATCGCCCTTCGCATTAGGATCTTTGGGTTTCGGGCCAGGTACCTGCGGACCCTGCGTCTGGGGCTGACCGCCTTTCGGGGCTTTCGGCTTCGAGTCCTTGAACCAGAAGAAATAGCCGCCGATCCCAAGTGCGGCGACGGCGACAACCGCCAGGCCGCCGCCGACGAGCGTCATGTTCGTGCCGGCCTTTTTCTTTTTCTTCTTACCCGTGGGGGCATCCCCATCCTCTCCCTTGTCCCCCTTGCCCTTCTTGCCGTCCGCCTTGCCCGGCTTCTTATCCGTCACCTTGCCGTTGCTGCCCGGCTTGGTCTTCTTGCCCGGCTTGGTCGTGACCGCTTCTTCCTTCTCGTCCTCCACCTCCGGCGGTTCCTTGACGACGAACGTGCCTTCGCACTTGGGGCATTTGATCTTTTTGCCGATCAACTTCGGATCGCGGATAGGCACCAGCGCTTCGCAGATCGGACATTCCTGTTTGAAACTCGTCGAGGTCGCCATGAGTCGGTTCTCCGGCACGTCCACACGTTGGTTGCCTCCCGGTGGACGGGATTAGAAAGATAATCCCTTATCATATCGAGGGGAGGGGGGGGCCTGCCAAGAACAAAAGACCTCGGTGCGGAAGATTTCCGGCGCGACCGCATCAAGGGCCGCATCCGTATAATCACTCCAGTGCGGAGTGCAGCGTGCGAAGTGCGGAGTGGAAGACAATGAACACTATTGAGGACAGCCGAACACACCGAGTTCTGTTGTATTCACTCCGCACTCCGCACTCCGCACTCCGCACGGTCGAGGAGGGCGGCGTATGAGCGGCGCAAAGGCGGTCGGCGTGCAGGCGGCGCTGTTGTACCACTTTTGCCGGTTGCGGTTGCCGGGCGTGGTCCTGCCGTTCGCCGCTTTCGAGCAGCAGCTGGCGCGCGCGTTCGATCTCTACCGCGGCCGTGCCGCCCGGGAGCAGCGCCCGGCGACCTGGCCCGCTTTCATCGAAGCCCTGTATCCGGTCGATTGGTTCCTGGCCTGTGCCTGCCTGGACGGCGTGAAGCGGGCCTGGGAAAGCCTGTTCGCCGCCCGTGCCAGCCGGACCGATTGCCTGCTGGTCGATGCGCTGCGCGCCGGGCGGTGCGCCTCTATCCGCGCGACGAGGAGCGGCAGGAGCAAGCGGTCACCGACTTCTGGGGTTTCCTGCTGGCCGGCGAGCGCGAAGGTTCGACGCCGATCCTGGAACGCTACGACGGCCTGCGGCCGCTGGTACCGTGGCTCATCCGCGTCTTTCAGAACAAGCACCTGTCCGAAAAGCGCGTCAAACCGATCCAGGGACTGCCGGACGAGGAACTGGAAGCACAGGCGACGCCGTTTCCCGAGACGTCGGACAGCCGCTGGCTGGAGGAGTTTCGAACCGGCGCCCGCGAATGGCTCGACGACCTGTCCGATGATGAGGTGCTGATCCTCGGATTGCGTCTCCGCTACCGCCTCAGCCAGCGCGAGGTCGCCGCTCTTCTGGGCATCCACGAGGGCAACATCGGCCGCAAAACCGACAAGTTGAGCAAGAGTTGCCGCGAGCGTGTCGGCGAACATCTCCAGAAGTTGGGCTGGACCGGAGACGATCTCGGCGTTTACGTGATGAAAGAGATGGACAGTTTGTTGCTCGACGAGCCGCGCTTCTCCGCAGACCGTCTCGCGGCCCTTCTCGCCGCTCGCGGGAAGATATTACCGGCGTCACCGTGACACGTCTCGCCACTTCCCTGTACCCAGGAATGGGGGCAGGAGTACAGGAGAGTAGGAAATGCAAATTGCAAATTGCAAATTGCAAATTGCAAATTGGCAGAGAGAGCCGCGTCTTTGCAATTTGCAATTTGCAATTTGCAATTTGCAATTTGCAATCCTCGCTTGCTCCCCGCCTATCCCTCCGTTGGACTGGTGGAAGAGACAGAATGACGCGATTGAAGGACGACTTCATGCCTCCGCCAACTCCTCCTCCCGATCCAGACGCGCCGTTGCCGGGCATCGTCGGCGATAGCGCCGGTCTGCGCGAGGTCGCCCGGCTGACGCGCCTCGTTGCTCCGACGTCGGCCAGCGTGCTGATCGTCGGTGAAACGGGCACAGGCAAGGAGCTCGTCGCCCGCGCCGTCCACCGCCTCAGCCGTCGGGCCGATGGTCCCTATGTTCGCGTCAATTGCGGGGCGCTGACGGAGAGTTTGCTGGAGAGCGAGTTGTTCGGCCACGTCAAGGGAGCGTTCACCGGCGCCACCGAGAACAAGACCGGCCGTTTCGAGGCCGCGCACGGCGGGACCATCTTTCTCGATGAAATCTCCAGCATGAGCCCGAAGCTCCAGGTCAAGGTCCTGCGCGTCCTGCAGGAGAAGGAGTTCGAGCGCGTCGGGGCCAGTCAGACCAGTAAGGTGGACACGCGCGTCGTGGCGGCGACGAATCAATACCTGGAGGACGAGATCGAGTCCGGCCGCTTCCGCGACGATCTCTATTATCGCCTGAACGTCGTGCCGATCTTTCTGCCGCCGCTGCGCGAACGACGCGAAGACGTGCCGGTCCTGGCGAAGTTCTTTTTGGAACGGCACAGCGATGAGAATCGTCGGGATGCGCCGGAGTTGACGGCCGCGTTCGTCCGGATGCTCCAGGGCCACGATTGGCCCGGCAACGTGCGCGAGCTGGAGAACTACATGGCCCGCGCCCTGGTCTTGTCGGAGGGCAAGTCATTAACTCCGGATCGGGTGGCGCCGCCGGGCCGTAACGAGCGCCGCTGGAAACCGCTGCCCGCGCGGTGGTGCGGGGAACGATCTCAAGGGTCTCATTCGCCAGCTGGTCCGCCTCGGCATCGACACGCTGCCGGATGGCACGCTGAGCGAACGGATCGTTGAAGCGGTGGAACGCGAGCTGATCGAGGAGGTGCTCCGTCAATGCGACCAGGTGCAGGTCAAGGCGGCAGCGCGCCTGGGCATCAACCGCAACACGCTTCACAAAAAGGTCAGCGATTACGCTCGACTTGAAGGGACGAAGGATAGAATCGCCGCGGAGGAACACCGATAGCATCCGTTTAGCCGCGACCCGGTAGGGGAGCGCGTCCAGTGACTGCGCTCCCCTACCGGGTCGCGGCTAAACGGGCCACGAAAACTTGGGTGATCCCTCACGCCGTCTCCCGCAACCGTTCGCCCACCTGGTTGAGGATGTGGAACGCAACCTGGTTGGGGTTGTAGCCCGCCGGCAGATGTACCAGTGGTTTGCCGTACTTGTCGCAGTACTCCTTCACTTCGCCGAAACTGTGGCTCGACCAGCGGATGGCCAGCAGTACCAGAACGACGTCCGGGCGGGCGACCTGCGGTTCGAAGACCGTGTGCGTCTGATGCTCGCGCGTCTCGATCCAGATCAGGTCCTTCAATCCGAACGAGTCGATCAGGGCGTCGGCGGAGAACGGCCGTTTGTCGCCGCCGATCATCACCACCGCCCGGCCCTTGAGCAGGTCCCGGACGCGGCGCACCTCGTGCGATTGTGCCGCGGCGGCCTGCGGATCAGGCTTCTCCGGCCGCGATGAGATAAAGCGGTCGATTTCCTTCAGCACCAGGCTGACATTCTTCGGCAGTTCAACGGGCATGTCGTCCAGCACCGGCAGCAGCAGGTCTGCGCAGCTCCACATTGCTCGGTTGCAGTCCCTCGGTCACGAGCGAGTCCGCGGACTCGATGATCTTGCTCCAGTCATGGGTACGGTCCTCCGGGTTGGCGCCATCGGCGATGCGTTTGAGATGGTAGCGGATCTTGTTGAACAGACTTTTGTGCAAGCGTTCGCGGTTCTTGTAACGCTGCTGGCGTTCTTCCAATTGCTGCAGACGTTCCAGCAGGTTAGCCCAGGCGGCAGGATCGGCGGGGTCGTCGCGGCGCATGAAACGGCGGATCAGGATCTGCCGCTCCGCAGCCGCGGAGCGCAGCCACGAAAAGACCTTCTGCTGGTCGCCGTCGGTCGGGCCATCCATGGACAGGATGGCGGCGCGCACCGACGACTGAGACTCCGCGGCAAGATCGATGGCACGCTCGAACGTCTCCGGATCCTCCGGGGTCTTCACCAACCCGTCGAGCAGAGCGATGGCGGTGCCCATCGTCTCGAAGCACCCGGCCAGGTCGTCGAAGAGCGACAGATCGTCCGGCGACAGGTCCCTCCCGATGACACATCCACAGGAAGCAGTCGGGCAGCTCCTTGGCCCGGCCGATCAGTTCCTGATCGCGCGGCTCGATTTCCGTGGCGTAGTCGGCACCGTCTCGGAGCAGGCGGCGGCGTTCGGCAGCCCAGCGTGCGCCCTCGGCCTTGATGCGGCAGCGCTGCTCGACCAGGGGCAGTTCGTCGTCGTAGACCGAGCGATACCAGCCGCCGCCGAAGTGCGAAGGTTCGCCGGTCGGTTCGGGCGCATAGAGAGGTGGAGGTGCCGGTCGCGGCGGCTCGACAGGTGGGATGGCCACCGCCACGGTGACGACCGCGGGTGCAACCGGCACGATAGGTTTCGGCGTCAGGCCTGGTGCGGGAGCGATTACTGGCTTCAGCGGCGTGATGGTCGCCGGAGGCGGGGCCTGAGCCGCCGGCTGGGTCACAGCGACCAGCACCCGGCCCAGGTCGTGCAGCCAGCCGGATAGTTGCGGTTTGCCGACCAAGAACTTCTGTACTCGTTCGGCCACTGGCTTGAGGGCGGCGAGAATCTCTGGATTCATGCTCCCCTCCCTACTGCGCTGGGGCGGATCCGGGATCGGGCGATGCGGCCAAATGGGAGCGATGGATGTTGCGGCGATAGGCGATCGCTCAAGTGGATCGGCGAACCGCCGATCGTCGGGGAATCGGGTCGTCTCATGGGAGGCCTCCTCGCGCCGTGCCTGGGCACGGCAAGTACAACGTGAACCTGTGGGCGAACACTGTGTCATTACAGTCTATCGCTAAAGAGACCGGCGCGGTAGCATCGAATTATGCACGAAACTTTCGATCACACCGCCGACCTGGGCCTGCGCATCCGTGCGGCGAATCTCGACACTCTGTTTGTCGAGGCGGCCGAGGCGCTGTTTTCCGTCCTCGTCGAGGACCTCGCCACGGTAGCACCCACCCTCCGGATCGACGTTCATCTTAGCGGAACCGACCGCGAGTTCCTGCTGTTCGACTGGCTGAAGGAGCTGCTGTATCGGTTCGACGCGGAGCACCTGCTGTTCGCGCGCTTCGAGGTGAAGGTCCGGTCGGACGGCCTGACCGGCGCCGCCTGGGGTGAGAAGCTGGACCGCGAACGGCACGAGCTGGGCCACGAGGTCAAGGCGATCACTTACCACGGCCTGACCGTGGAAGAGACGCCGGACGGTTGGCTGGCGGAAGTGATTGTGGACATTTAGTTCGGCGCGACCGCTAAATCACGGCCTTTTCTCCCCTCGCCCCGGTACTCCGGGGAGAGGGGTCGGGGGTGAGGGGTGAGCGACCGGGCGGTGTTCTGCCTCTCACCCCTCACCCCCGACCCCTCGCCCCGGAGTACCGGGGCGAGGGGGGTAGCGCTATCAGTGCAACGCGTGCTATTTGCGGTCCAAACGAGTTGTGAAGAAGAGGAACGATCATGGCCAAGGACGCATTCCACGGACCGCTGGAGCAGGTGGACGCCTGCTGCTGGCGCATCCCGAAGAGCTACAAGCAGGGCATGCGCGTCGATGGGTTGATCTTCACCAACGAGCGCCAGATCGAGCAGATCAAGAAGGATCAGGCACCGGAACAGGTGGCGAACGTCGCGTTTCTGCCGGGTATTCAGCACGCCAGCCTGGCGATGCCGGACATCCACTGGGGCTACGGCTTCTGCATCGGCGGGGTGTGCGCGACCGATCCGGAGGAGGGCGGGGTCATCTCTCCTGGCGGGGTCGGGTACGATATCAACTGCGGCGTCAGACTGATGCGCTCCAACTTGTCTTATCGAGAAGTTAAGCCGCACCTGCGCGAGCTGGTCGATGAACTCTTCCGCAACGTGCCGAGCGGCGTCGGGCGTTCCGGGCGTTTCAAGTTCGACCGCAAGGAACTCGCGCACCTGCTCGGCGACGGGCCGCGTTACCTCCTGGGCCGTGGCTTGGCAACGCAGAGCGACATCGACTATACCGAGGCGATGGGCCGGCTCGACGGCGCCGACCCGGACCAGGTCAGCGATCACGCCCTCAACCGCGGCGCCGAACAGTGCGGCACGCTCGGCTCCGGCAACCACTTCCTCGAAGTGCAGGTCGTCGATCACATCTTCGACGAGGAAGCGGCCGCGGCGATGGGTCTCGAAAAGGACATGATCTGCGTGATGATCCACAGCGGCAGCCGCGGCCTCGGTTACCAGGTGTGCGACGACGCCCTGGCTTCCTTGCGCAAGGTGCCGGAGAAGTACGGTATCGACCTCCCCGATCGGCAGCTCGCCTGCGCCCCGGTTGACAGCCCGGAGGGCCGGCGCTACATCGCGGCCATGCGGGCGGCGGCGAATTTCGCCTGGTGCAATCGCCAGCTGCTCATGCAACAGGCCCGTGAGGTGTTCGCGCACGTCTTCGGTCGAACGTGGCAGGAACTGCGGATGAACCTGATCTACGACGTCTGCCACAACATCGCCAAGTTCGAGGAGCACACGATCGACGGCAAAAAGAAGAAGGTGTGGGTCCACCGCAAGGGAGCGACGCGGGCCTTTCCGCCGGGCCATCCGGAGGTGCCGGCGCTGTACCGCAAGATCGGTCAGCCGGTCATCATCCCCGGCGACATGGGCCGCGCGAGCTGGGTGCTGGTCGGCCAGCCCGGCAGCATGGAAAAGACGTTCGGAACGACCTGCCACGGTGCCGGCCGCGCCATGAGCCGCACCGCCGCCGTGACGCGACGCCATCGGCCGCCGGATCGACAAGGAACTGGAAGCGAAAGGCATCATCGCCCGCGCCCAGTCGAAGAAGGGACTGGCGGAGGAGCAGCCGCGGGCTTATAAGAATGTCGATGACGTCGTGGAGGTGGTTCATGAAGCTGGGCTTTCGGCGAAGGTGGTGCGGCATGCGTCCGCTGGGAGTCATCAAGGGGTGATTGGTTTATCGATTCGTGCGCCGTGTCCTGCGCGAAACGATCAATCGGGAAAGACCGATGAGGTACGACGATGACGCGACGATTGATGACGATGGCAGCGGTACTGGTGCTGTCGGCAACTGGTGACGCCGAGGAAGCCAAGATGGCCAAGGTCGATTTCGACGTCCACAACGGCCATTTCGAGTCGAACAAGTCGGGCTTGAAGGGCGAGGCGTCGTATCTGGCCTTCACCGACCGTGCCGCCTTCGACGCGGTCTTCGGCGTTGCGTTCACGATGGGCAAGAAGCCGAACATAGTGCCGAAGGACGCCTTCGAGAAAAAGCTGGTCGTTGCCGTCATCAAGCGCGGCAATGCACCCGTCGAGTACAAGGCCGAGCAGGTGACGACGGCCGATGGAAAGCTGTACGTCGAGTATACGGCGACCGCGAAGGGCGCCACCACCGCGACGTTCGCCTCGCCGTTGATCCTGTCGCTGGACAAGGGCAAGTACACGTCGGTTGTGTACATCGAGAATGGGAAGCAGGTCGGAACCGCGATGATCGGCAAGTGAGTGGTGATGGTTTACGTTTCGCGCGAACCGTGAACGGCGTGATCTTCTGCTCTCAGCGTGAAATACCCAGCGCCGGTTCGCACTCCACGAAGGGGGCGAGGCGGTTCCACAGGGGGTCAAATCCTGACTGCCCGGTGGCATCGTCGTGGCTCAGGAAAGTCAGCCGTTCCACTTCCCAATAGAACCGCAGCAATTCCGGGAAAAGTGGGTCAGCAGGTGAGGCAGGTTGTGTAAATGGTCCGCTTCGATGGCGCAGCGGTGCCCGGCGTCGCTCCAACCCAACATGCGAATCCGGAGCAAACCGTTCTGAAGGATCTCAAGGAGAATCTCGGCAACTTCTGGCGGACAGTTCATCGATGCTAGCTCCGATTGCTTCAACGCTTCTCGTCCTCTCGCGGCGTCAGCTTCACGATCCACTCCACCCGTTCCTTCGTGTCGCTTCGGCGATGCACGTAACGGTGCGGATGGCCGTCGCGGCTGTCGAAGGACGCGGTCGCATAATTGCGACGGCCCGGCAGGGTCGCATCGCGCTTCAGGTCGGCCTCGATCGTGTCGAATAGTGCGTCGATCGTGTGGGGCGGCAGGTTCGCGATCGGCACGCTGGGCCGCGCCGTGATTCCCGCACCCAGAGCCAACAAAGCCGTCTCGTCGAGCTGGATGATGCCCTCCGCCTTGCCGATTATCGACGTGACGCGACCTCGCCGCACCTTGACGAAATACTCGTCCGTCTCCCCCTCATTCTCGCGCACCATTACCTCCAAGTCGTAGTTCTCGGGTTTGTTCGCTTGCCAAAGCTTGCGGGCGGCGAGAACATCCTCCAACTTCAGTTGCAGGCTGAGGTTGTACACGAGCGGCACAACCACCGCAATGCTTCCAAGCACCGCGAGGATGAGAAAATACCAGACCCACAGGTTTCTCTTCGGACTGCGGGCGTTCACGTGTTGCGAAGTTTCAACGTTATTCATGATGGCTCAGCGCGGAGTGCGGCCGGTGAACGTGTCGGAAAGCTCGGACTTGCCGATGACGACGATGCCCTGTTCCGTCACCACGAAACCGCGGCGGCGATCCTCGTCGAGATCGAAACCGATCGTCGTGTTCGGTGGGATTTTGACGTCCTTGTCCACGATCGCTCGCCGGATGCGACAGTGTCGGCCCACATCCACGCCGTCGAACAGGATCGACTCCTCAATCAGGGAGTAACTGTTGACGCGCACATTCGGCGATAAGATGCTGCGGCGCACGTGGCCGCCGCTGATGATGCAGCCCTGGCAGACCATGCTGTCGTGGGCCTCGCCGCGCCGGGCCTGTTCGCGGTAGCCCTCGTCGCTGAATACGAACTTCGGCGGCGGCAGCTGCGGCTGCAGAGTTCGGATCGGCCATTCGTGGTCGTACAGGTTTAGCACCGGATCGATCTCGATCAGGTCCATGTTGGCCTTGTAATAGGCGTCCAGCGTGCCCACGTCGCGCCAGTAGGCCTCCTGTTTGCGATTGCGGTCGCGGAAGCGGAAGGCGAAGACGCGCTGGCTCTGCAGAATACCCGGAATGATGTTCTTGCCGAAGTCGTGTTCGCTCTTGTCGTTGCCGGCATCGGCGAGCAGCAGCTCATACATCACCTTGGCGGTGAAGACGTAAATGCCCATCGAGGCCAGGCAGTGATTCGGGTCGTCCGGCAACCCCGGCGCCTCTTTCGGCTTTTCGAGGAAACCGAGGACGCGGTTCTCCTTGTCCACGTCCATGACGCCGAAATGGATGCTGTCCTTGCGCGGCGCGACGATACAGCCGATGGTCAGATCGGCCTTTTTGTCGAGGTGCTGCCGGAACATCTCGCCGTAGTCCATCTTGTAGATGTGGTCGCCGGCCAGGATGATGACATACTTCGGATCGGCCTTTTCAATGGTGTAGATGTTCTGGTAGATGGCGTCGGCAGTCCCCTTGTACCAGTTCTCGTCGATCCGCTGCTGCGGCGGCAAGACCTCGACATATTCGTCCAGCTCGCGCGACAAGAAGCTCCACCCCGTGGTGAGATGGCGATCGAGGCTGCGCGCCTTGTATTGCGTGAGGACGAGGATGCGGCGGAGGTTGCTGTTGATGCAGTTGGAAAGTGTGAAGTCGATGATCCGATACAGGCCGCCGAAAGGCACGGCCGGCTTGGCCCGGTCGCGCGTCAGCGGCTCCAGGCGCGTGCCCTTGCCGCCGGCCAGGATCATGGTCAGAACCTCTCTCACGTTGCGTCACTCCTTCGCACTACTCCCCTCGCCCCGGTACTCCGGGGAGAGGGGCTTCCTACTCCCCTCGCTCCGGTACTCCGGGGAGAGGGGTTGGGGGTGAGGGGTGAGGGCCAGAACACTGCTCCGCGGCTCGCCCCTCACCCCCGACCCCTCTCCCCGGAGTACCGGGGCGAGGGGAGACTGTGCTTAACGGCGTCCCACTTTCCACGAATCGTTATCATCTTGTCCGACTCCAGCCGCGCGTGCAAGCCGGAATGTCTCACGCCGCATCGAAAAGGGCGATATATTGGGACAGCAGTTGTTCGAGCGTGAATCGTCCGGCGATGCGTTGCCGCCCTGCTTCCCCCATGGCGCGGCGCTGCGCCGGATCGTCGAGGAGACGGCGTGTGTACCGGGCTAACTCGGCCATGTCGCCCGGTTTGAAGAGACAACCGGTCACGCCGTCCTCGATCACTTCCGCCATTTGCGGCGACCGTCCGGCGACGACGGGTTTGCCCGCCGCCATCGCTTCCAGTGCGGCATTGACGCCTCCGGCACGGCCCGGCACCCACACCACCTCCGCACGGTTCAGATAAGGTGTCACTTCGGAGCAGCGGCCGATGTGGTGGATGCGCTCAACGTGGGCCAGCCCTGCCAGTTCCCGAGAGAACGGTCGAGCGCCGATCAGCAGAAGATCGAGGTCGGGATACAGATAGTGGAGGGGATCCATCGCCCAGACGGCATCGCGCACACCCTTGTGCGGCAACAACGGACCGAGGACGACGATCGCACGCCCCTCAGCCGCTGGGATGGAGGGATCATCCGTCCCACGAACAACGGCCGGGTTGACGACGGCCAGCCGTTCTCCGGCGACACCAAGTGCCCGATACGCGCCCCGCATCCGCTTCACCGAACGCAACGACCCGGCCGACGCGGCGCAGTAGCCAGGTGTCGATTCGTCCCGGTCCGCCGATCGGCGGCAGCGCGGCGCTGACCCACAGCTTCCGCAGGTTCTCGAACAGTGCGACGAATCGCAACGCTGCGGCGCCCCAGACGTGAACCACGTCGGAACGACAGGAGCGCACCAGCCGGCGCAGGGCCAGGAACGGCACCAGATCGAACGGACGTGTGCGTCCCAGTGTTTCAACCTCGATCCCTGCCGTACGCAACTCATCGCCCCACGGCGACATCCTGCCGAGAACGCAAACACGAACCTGGAAGCGCTCGCGCGGCAATCCTGCGGCAATCAGCGTCAGTTGCCGGGCCGCGCCGGAGTAGTCGAGATTCGAGATGACGAACAGGACGCGCTTCACGACCACTCCGGATGCCGCCTGTCAATACGACAGCGCTACCCCCCTCGCCCCGGTACTCCGGGGAGAGGGGTCGGTATTTCTCCCCTCTCCCCGGAGTACCGGGGCGAGGGGTCGGGGGTGAGGGGTGCGGGCCAGAACACTGCCCCGCGGCTCACCCCTCACCCCCGACCCCTCTCCCCGGAGTACCGGGGCGAGGGGAGAAAGTGACGGCGTCGTTACCGCTTCTGGTCCTCTTCGGACAGGATGGCGATGTAGGGCAGATGGCGCAGCATGTCGTTGTAATCGAGACCGTAACCGACCACGAAGGCGTCGGGGATATCGAAGCCGCAGTAATCCGGTTCAATCGGGACCTTCTGCCGTCCGTGTTTCCGCAGCAGGACGCCGACACGCACCGATGCCGCCCCCGACCCTTTCAGGTGCTGTACAAGATGGGCCAACGTCTGCCCCGTGTCGAGAATGTCGTCAAGAAGGAGGACGTCGTGATCGCGGACGTCGGGCAGTAGATCGGGATGGACGCGAGCTCGCCGGCCGTCGTCGTGCGCCCCGATAGCTCGACGCTTGGATGAGGGCAATGCGCAGCGGCAAATCGAGATGACGCACGAGATCGGCCAGGAACATGAGACAGCCGGTGAGGACGCCAACGATCGTGAGCGGTCTGCCCTGGTAATCGGCGGCCACCTGCCGGGCCAACTCGACGACACGCTGCTGAATGCGATCGGCCGGAATCAGGATGTCCATGGGGCACTCAATCAGACAAGGAGACAGGGAGACGAGGAGACAAGGCGTCAAGGAGACAGATTGAGGGTCGCTACTCTCCCGGTCTCCTTATCTCCCGGTCTCCTTGTCTATGTTTCGTCGTTTGCGCCACAACCGGATCGATTCCGCATCGGTGAGGCTGTCATCATGGAGCTGGCGTTTCAGTTCCGCCAGTTTGTCGTGCGGGGCAAGCTGTAACACCTGCTTCAGCGTGAGCGGCGGTCCGAGTTGCGTCGCACTGCCCTGCACGACCTCACCGAGATAGACCGTTCGGTCGCCGGTGTCCATCCGGCTCTCAACCCGGCAGTCGAGCCAACCGACGGCGCTCGCCAGGAGAGGGCTGCCGGTTTCGCGCCGTATGCACCTCCAGGTCCGCGAACTTGTCCCCGTCCCGCCCCGACGACATACCGAACCGCCAGACCCATTCGAGGTGCTGCTGCCCGAGCAGATGCAGCCCGAACGCGCCGCTGGCCTCGACCAGTTCCCAGGTCAGGTGCGATTTGGCGAGACCGACGAGAAGACGCGGGACATCGGGGACGATCGACGCGGGACTGACGAACGTGGCGATCAGGCCGCTGCGCCGCTCACCGTCCCGCGCCGTCACCAGCCAAAGTTCGCGGTCGAGCCTGGCGATGAGTGTGGCAGCGGCAGTGGCGTCCATGGCGCGATCTCGGGACGAATCGTTGGTGCGTCATTCTATCGCAGCAGCAGCGCCTCGGCCATTAACCCCGGTCCGAAGCCCAGTGCGACACACGGCCGGGGTGCATCTTCGCGGCGCAGTCGATCGAGAATGAACAGCACCGTCGGCGACGACATGTTGCCGAACTCGGCGAACACCTCCCGCGACGCCGCCAGCGCCGACGCCGGTAGCCGCAACGTCTCTTCGACGGCCGACAGGATGCGCGGCCCACCCGGATGCACCGCCCAAGACGCGACGTCTTCCGGCGACAGTCCTTGCCCGCCCAGCCAACTTTTCAGCCACGGTTGCAGATGGGCTGCGATCAACCCCGGTACCCGCTTCGACAGCGTCATCTCGAAGCCGTGATCTCCGATGGCCCACGTCATCGCGTCCGTCGAGTTCGGTATGAGACAAGACCCAGACGCCGCGACATGCCATGCCTCCGCGCCCGGCACGCTGACCACAGCCGCGGCACCGTCGCCGAAGATGGCGTTGGCGATCATCTTCTGCGGGTCCCAGCCATAGTGGTAGTGGATGCTGCACAGCTCGACGGCGCAGAGTAGGACGCGAGCGCCGGGATCGGAATCGGCGAGGGCGCGGGCGACGCGCAGGCCGTTGAGCGCTCCGTGGCAGCCCATGTAGCCGACGTGTGTCCGCTGTACGGTCGCTCCCAGACCGAGACTGCGGATCAGGGCGATGTCCACGCCGGGAGCGAGGAAGCCGGTGCAGGACACGGTAACCAGGTGCGTCAGCTCGGCGGGGGACAAACCGGAGCGATCGAGAGCGTTTTTCGCGGCGGTCAGGGCCAGCGGCGGGGCCGATTGGGCGTAGTGCTGCATCCGTTGCGCCGTCGTTGGGCCGCAATCGTCGGGCAGCGCCGGTCGGCAGGAAGACGGAGCCGGAGTGGCGCGTGCCGTCGAGAATGTCGCGGATGAGGTCGTCGCCCAGGCAGAGATGCCGGCTGCGAATGCCGGTGCCTTCATACATGGACGGCAGCCAGGTCTCGTGTTCCGCCGTGCGGCAGCAAAGAGAGCGGGCGATGTGGTAGCCGTCGAGCTGACTGATGCGTGTGCCGGGAACAGCGGTGCCGATGCCGAGAATGGCGAGGGTCATTGCGGCTCGCTTTCGGGCGAGGTAATGGTGATAACAGCGTACCCGTAGGACGGATTGCTAATCTGTCCTCTTGCCCCCCGATTCCCCATTTCGTTATACCATCGCATAACATGTAACACGGGGCCAGAACAACGCCTACTATCCCCTCAACAGCTGTTACGAGGTGGTTGAAACGCGGGAAATTGCAAATCTCGTAACAGAATTCCCTATCTCGTAACACAGTTTAGAGCATCTCGTAACACTTCAAGCGAGGTCCTTTTTCCGAAAGGTTATACCGTGCCGGGGCATACTCCGGCCATGCGGTGTACCTACCGCAGTCGAAATACAGGGAAACCAGGTTCTGCCGGCTTGCCTTATGATGCACGACCGTCAGGGCACCAGGCCGATACTCATTGACATTTGCGGTTCGTAAGCAGATTTTCTGTTCGGGATCAGCTCTCACTTCTCATCGGATTTCAGAACGAAGTCGTATGCTACGAGGGTGCTGCAACCCGGCAACCCGGCCAAGAGGGCCGCTGCGAGCAGCATCGGCGACCGCTGCCGCAGGAGAACTCGGTTGAAGAACATACACAGTTTCCTTCGGCGAGTACATCCGAGAATGCAAGCCGGACCCGGAATCAGATTGGGCGGGATCGCACAGGTGCCGGTGCAGCCGTTGGAGTAGGCCCATGCGTTCCACTCGATCAATTCCGGTACATCCTCGCCAATCATGAACGTGTTGCTGTCGCCATCCTTGATGTCGGTGTAGCGCAGCGGGCCATAGCGAATGTCGCCGCGCCAACAAATTCCGTCGCCGCGGCTCGGCGCGAGACCCGTTGCCGCGCGACGCATCGGGGCACAGCACGACCGTCCCCTTGCGATGGGCGGTTCCCAACTTCAGTGAGTTGAGGGACGCATCAACCTGCGTCGATCCTGGTCTCGGAAAGTGGGGCACGCTTCGCACAACAACGGAGCGCATGGGGAAGCACGATTATTACGGAACGGCAACCGTTTCGCCGCCTGTCGCGGTACCAAGGTAGCGGTAAACCGTGGTCATGCCGATGCTGTTCGAGATGAACTGGACGTGCGCATCGCAAAAAGCGAAGTTAGCCCTCCTCCGGTATGCCCGCTGGAGAAACCATAGTTGTCGCCCCAGTCGCCGTTGGTGTCGGTCTCCAGGGTGCTTCCCAGGCCGGCCGTGTTATTGGCGTTGAGATAGATGGCAACGGTACCAGTCGTATTATTGGCATAGGCCCAGCAGCCGCACCATTGTCGAGAACAGGGGCAGGTCCTCGCCGATCATGAAGGTACTGTTGGTGCCGTCGGTGATGTCGGTGAGCCTCCAGCTATGCTCCACGCCGCCCGCGATGTTGCCTGACGCGCCGGGTCCATTGCTGCGCCAGAGAACGCCGTTGCCGGCGTCGAGACCCTGCTGGTTGCCGGCGTTGATACCCGAGTTGGGCGAATAGCCCACGTTCCACAGAGCGTTGCCCCATTCCCAGTTGGCGCCGGCAACGCCCTTGTAGTTGCTGATGGCGCAGCCTGCACCGTTGGGCCCGCCGCTGATGTCGGCCCGGTCAGTCCAAAGAATCTGACTGTTCGCGGGGTCGCTCGGGCAACGGAGCGTTGGGATCGGGAAGGTGATAGTGGGCTGGCCGCTGACCGTGGAGGCGGCGAGCGTTGTCGTGGGATACCCGATGGCATTGAAGGCGCCGATGTTGCCCGCCTCATACAAATTAGTCTGTTCGATGTAGGGCAGGATCATGGCAATCCAACTCCAGTAGGGGCCGCCGGTCCCGCAGCAACCGTAATTCGCCGGCAAAAACCCGGTCGCCTCGTGGTAGCTGTGGCAGGCCAGCGCCAGCTGCTTCAATTGGTTGGCGCACTTCATGCGCGCGGCCGCTTCACGCACCTTCTGCACCGCGGGTAGCAACAAACCAATCAAAACGGCAATGATGGCAATGACCACCAGCAGCTCGATCAGGGTGAAACCCGAGCGAACACGCGACCTGACCATGAGAAGCTCCTAGCGTAGAATTGTGGAATACGAACGTAATCATAAGCGAAGGCGACAAGAGACGATGGCTTCGCTGTTATTGTCCCTTCGAGTTCATTTCCAGATCGTATTTCCCGTCGTCCGGTTTTTCGACCACTTCCACTTTCAGCGTAGTGGTTTCCTTGTTCGTGTACTCCTTCGGCACGAGGGAGACTACGTCGCCAGCCCTGTTCGGCTCAACTTTGGTTTGTAGGATGACCGTCACCTTGTAACTTCCCAGCAACGCTCCTGGTTTCCCCCTGGTGGACAGTTCGTAGGTGCCGTCCTCTTTGATCTTGCCGGCGGCTTCACAAGCGGGAGCACCTTCGCTTTTCTCCGCCGGAAAGAAGCCGACCGAACCCGCCTTGAGCAACTCTCCGTCGAGATGCACCTTCCCCTTCACGGGATAGGTCTTGCCGAGGCGGGACTGCACGCAGGCAGACACAACCATCCGCAAAACAGTATGATTTGAAGTTTTTTCATACATCTCATGGATTTCGTTATTTCGTAAAACGCGAGTCGTGGAGTCGCTTCACGGCCGCGCTAGGCGAAACCGGCCAGGCGCCGCGCCTTGCCAATGAGGCGTGCGCCCAACGTGAGGATCGCCGGGAACCAGCGCAGCAACGGCAACCGAACCAGGGCGGGCTGCATCGCCCAGTGCGCGATCACCGCGGCGGCGACCAGCCGCGGAGCCAACTGGCGCCGTCAGGCGGAAGCATAAGCTGCGGCCACGATCAGCAGAGAAGGACGTATGAATGAGTTCCTCGCTTCGGAGCGCACACGACAAAAGTATGAGTCTGGGGCAATTGTATACTGTTCTACTCGGATTCACAACAATCCTGTTCGGCGATCCGTCTGGTGCGCCGAAGGACGTCCCGCTACAATCGCAATAGTAGCATCACGGCCCGCTCGGGTCGGTCCCTACCGTGAGGTTGAGGATGGCCACGGTTGTGACGGAGACGGATAACCTCGGTTTGCGCTGGGCACTATGGTCGCTGTGCGTTGCGGCCTGGACCGTCGTCCTGGTGACGACGCAGCCGGTCCACGTCATGCACGACGTCCTGCCGGCCCAGGCGGCGTTTCCGGTCGCCAAGACCGGCCATGTCGTCGGCTACGCCTTTCTCACCGTGCTATCGGCCTGGCTGGGTGTGCGCCGTGAGCGGCGCTGGCTGCTGCTCGTCTTCCTGTCGCTGCACGGGATGGGCACCGAATTCGTGCAGACCTTCGTCCCGGATCGCAGCGGTTCCTGGCGCGACGTGGGCATCGACCATATCGGCATCCTCCTCGGCGCGGCGCTCGAGCTGGAAATGGTGGCGAAAATAAGCCACTGCGAAGCCGCAACCGGCAATACCCGTGCATCTCACCGACCTCGACTACGACCTGCCGCCGCACCTCATCGCCCAGCAGCCGGCGCCGCGGCGCGACGGTTCGCGCCTGCTCGTCGTGAACCGCGGCGATGGCTCCCTCAGCGATCATCTCTTCCGCGACCTGCCCGAATTGCTGCAACCCAACGATCTGCTCGTCGTCAACGATACGCGCGTGCTGCCGGCAAGGCTCGTCGGCCGGCGCGAACGTACCGGCGGCCAGTGGGAAGGATTGTATCTGCGTGAAACCGGCGGCGCCTGGGACATGCTGTGCCAGACGCGCGGCCGGCTGACACCCGGCGAGGTACTGCTCGTGGATGCGCCGGTGGAGGGAACGCCTGCGTTATCCATCCGCCTGGAGGAAAAACTGCCCGGTGGTATGTGGCGTGTACGGCCGGTGGAAGCGGGGACACCGGTCGGCTTGCTGCGGCGCTGGGGTCGAATACCGCTGCCGCCGTACATCCGCAAGGGACGCGGCGACGACACGGACCGCGAGCGCTATCAGACGGTGTATGCCGGCCGGCCTGGTGCCGTGGCGGCGCCGACGGCAGGACTGCACTTCACCGACGAGGTCTTTGCCCGACTCGCCGAGCGCGGCATAGGCCGGGCATTCGTGACACTGCACGTTGGGGCCGGGACGTTTCGGCCGGTGCAGACCGACCATGTCGAACAGCACCGTTCCGACCCCGAGTGGTGCGAGCTGCCGGCGGCGACGGCCGACGCGGTACACAGCAGCCGGGCAAGAGGAGGCCGAATCGTCGCCGTCGGCAGCACGTCGGTGCGCGTGCTGGAAACCGTGGCGGCTTCCGGTGCGCGTACGGGCCTGGTCCGGCGAGACGGCGTTGACGATCTGTCCGCCGTTCACGTTTCACGCGGTAGACGTCCCGCTGACGAATTTCCACCTGCCGCGTTCGAGCCTATTGCTGCTGGTCGCCGCGTTCATGGGTCTGGAGCCGATGAAGGCGGCGTACCGTCACGCGATCGCACAGGGCTATCGCTTTTACAGCTACGGGGACGCGATGCTGATCGTGTGAACGTCATGGACAATCGCATTCTTCGAGTCGAGGTGCGCGACGGTTCGGCAGTCCCGGCCGCCGCGGAACTGTGGGTGCGCGCCGAGGCGGAGGCGCATGACGCCAACGACCGAAGTGCGCGGCCGGCTAATGGGACCGCGTTGCCGCTTCGCCTCGACGATCGAGGTAGCGTATCCGCTGCGGCCTTTCGCCCAGGTTCCGGAAGGCTTTGCAGGACTGGCCGGCCGCGTCGTCATCCCCGAGGCGAGTCTGTGGGACCCGCAAAGTCCGTTTTTGTATCAGGGATCCATCGAGCTGTGGCAAGACGGCCGGCTGTGTCAGCGAATAACCGTAAGTCATGGCCTGCGCACGCTGAAGTTGGGACCACGCGGCTTGTTCCTCAATGGCAGACAATTGGTTCTGCGCGGCCGAGCGGTGACGGCCCTGTCCGAGCTGGAGGCGCTGGCCCTGCGCAGACGGGTTCAACTTGCTTGTCGTTCCGGTGACGGCGGCGACGGAACCGTTGTGGGACCTGGCGGATCGCATCGGCTTTCTGGTGCTGGGGCGAGTGGCGGACACCGAGGCGGAGACGCTGGCCCGAAGCCCGGTACTATCGGCGCACGCCTGCTGTTTCGGCTGGCTCCTTGAGGCAGCTAATCTCGCCCGGTCGTTCGGCAGTGGCTTCGTCGGCACATCGGCCGATCCACCGCTGGAGGGGGCACAATTCGTAGTCGGGGAGGTTGGGGAAATGAAGCATGGCTTGCCGTTGTTGGTGCGCGGGCCGACGGCGCCCGAAGCACCAGGTATTCTTGGGACGGTTGAGGATTTGCGCCGCGACCCTCTGGAAGCGCATAACACACAGCGCTCCCCCCTCGCCCCGGAGTACCGGGGCGAGGGAGGAAATTAGCGCTCAACTCGCTACCCGGTTCCGCCCGTCGTCCTTGGCCTGGTACAGCCGGGCGTCGGCGAGGTGGATAAGTTCGTCAGCCTTCATGCTTTCACGGCCGGTCGTTGTCCCCACGCCCAAACTGATCGTGATCGTGAACGTCTCGCCCTCAAACTCAAATGGCTTATCCGCGACCACCTGCCGCAAACGCTCGGCCAACTCGACAGCGCCCGCCGTTGCCGTCTCCGGCAGTACCACGGTGAATTCCTCGCCACCGTAACGGGCGAACAGTTCGTCCAGCGGCACGTTGGATTTGACGCGGGCGGCCATCTCCCGCAGGACGTTATCGCCCGCCAGATGACCGAACCGATCGTTGACCGTCTTGAAATGATCGATATCCATCATCACCAACGACAACGGTCGCTGGTGCCGCGCCGCTCGCACCAACTCCCGGTCGAGGAACTCCAGCAGGTAGTGCTTGTTGTGGATCTCCGTCAAGGCATCGATAATCGTCAACCGATAGATCACTTCGTGGTAATCCGCCTCGATGTTGCCGCTGGCGAGGAAGCGATAGATGCAGTTGCCGACGCGAAGGTAGTCGCCATCTTTCAGCAGGGTCGAGCTGATGGGCTGATTGTTGACGAAGGTGCCGTTGGTGCTTTTCAGATCGACGGCGTGATAGCCGTCGTCACCGATTTGGATGCGGGCATGGCGGCGTGAGACGGAACTCTCGTTGACGCAGATGTCGCAGTCGCCATCGCGGCCGATCACGTACGGCGTCGAGCCGAGGGTGTGGCGCATACCCATCGTCGGGCCTACCGGGTAGATCTGGACCAGGCAGGCATTGCGGCTGTTGCCGGGAGGAGGCGCGGCTGGCCCGGTGACGAGTGTATCCATGCCGGCTTCCTTCATGCCCGCCGGAGAGTTGGAGTGGAATTACTTCAATACTCCCGCTTCCCTCCAAGCATAGTGCGGGTTCCCGAATCGGGGAAGAGGAGATGTTTGTACGGTGACTGTTCGGCGAATCGGCTGCGCCAGCGGCCGCGTTGAAGGCGAATACCTTCCGCCGACGCAGCCAGTTCGCCCGTGTCAAGTCGCGCCTGGTGTCGGCGTACTCGGGATGATTGGAACGGCCGCCATGGGATCTGCTTGCATCCAGAAATAAACGTGGTGCAGGACGTTGGTGAATCGGTAAGCGCCTGGCCCCTCATCAGGGTCTTTCTGGAGGGCGCCGAGCTGAACGAGTCGGCGGAGAAAGTTGTCAAAGACGCGGCTCTCATCGTGCGATAGGCGCCTTAACACTTCACCGCGCTGAAAGCGGAAGGCGAGAGGATCCTTTGCCAGCTTGGTCAGAATGTTGCGGTAATGCTTGCTTTTCAGAGCGCTCGATTACCTTGGGTTGCAGATATTTCCTCCCGACCACGTCCGCCGCGGTGCGGATCGCCGTCGTAGCGTCTTTCGCATCGATCCGATTGTCTGTGTCCAGGTTGAACGCAGCGTCGCCGATTTCATGAGCCAGAACAGGAAGACCACCTGCGTAGTGCGTCAGTGCATCCAGTGCCTGCGGTTCCAGCGCGATGCCGACCTTGGAGAAAGCCTGGGAATAGAACTCGCGAGCTTCTTCCGGCGACCAGGGGTGAATGTCCACCGGATCGAGAACGCGATCCAGCGAGGGCTGCTGCTCAATCAGCGCCTGGCGTCTCTCCTCGATCCCGACAAGGAGTAAGAAGACCGGAAAAGGTGTATCAGCCGTCGCCATCTCGTCCACGAGGCTTTTCAACCAATTGGCAAACGGCGCCTGGTAGGCGAGGCCGTTGAGATCGTCCAGTACGAGGACGAGGAGTTTCTTGTCTCCTTTGAGTCGGTCGAGGACACCCCGTAAAGCGTGGGCGAAGTTGCGAACAAGTGACCCAAGCTCGTCCGGCGGAGGAGCGAACTCCAGGCTGAGGCTGAACAACCCAACCTTCCGGACGTACTTTCCGAACAGGTCCTTGAGTCGATCGAATAGCGAGGTGTCTACCGTCGCCTTGAGCAGGCGGTCGAAGACGGCACGGACCATGTCTTCCAGTGAGAGCGCACCACTGAGAAAAGTATGAACGCCGAGTGCTTGATGCTGGCGCTCGGCGAGGAGGCGCACCACCGACGCCAAGGAGCTTTTCCCGATACCGCGCTCGCCGACGAGGAATTCAACTTCCGGCCTGCCATTCGCCGCGGACTTAGCCGCACGTGCTTCGAGACGCTTTATTTCACGCAGCCGTCCGACAAAAAACTCGAACGGTACCGGTTGGCCCGGACTGAACGGACTTCTGGCGTCACGGGGCATGAGTCATCTCCCGGCCGCGAGGAAAGATCGCAGTATTATGTTTCATGATTCTCGATCCGAGGGGATTTCACCGGTCGTCTATCTGCGCCAGCGACGCAAACTTCTTTCCTTCGACATAGGCCAGAAACGCGCCGCCGCCGGTCGAGACGTGCGTGAGCTTCGTATCGAGGCCGAACTGCTCCACCGCCTCGGCCGTCTCGCCGCCGCCGACCACGGTGACGGCCTTGCTGTTCGCCATCGCCTCGGCAATGCCGCGCGTGCCGCCGCTGAAAGCCGGCTTCTCGAACCAGCCGACGGGGCCATTCCAGATCACCGTGCCGGCCTGCGCGATCTTACCGGCATAAAGGGCGAGCGTTTTCGGGCCGATGTCCACACCCTCTAAACCGGCCGGGATGGCGCCTTCGACCACCCGTGTCTGGTTCAGGTCATCCGACGGGACGACGAGGGAATCGACGGGCAGCGTGATCTTGACGCCGACGTGCGGCAGCAGTTTCTCGGCGGCGGCGACTTCCTCCGGCGGTATCTTCATCGCGCCGACGTCGATACCCTTCGCCTTCATGAAGGTGTAGCCCATCTTGCCGCCGATCAGGAGGTGATCAACCTTGCCGAGCAGCGCATTGATGAAGGCGATCTTGTCCGAGACCTTCGCGCCGCCCATGACGGCCAGCAGCGGTCGTTTCGGACGGGACATCAGGCCGTCGATGATCTCCAGCTCCTTCGCCACCAGCAGACCGACGGCGCGCGGCTTGCCCTGTGCCTTCATGGCGGCGGGCACGGCGACCATCGAGGCGTCTTTGTCGTTGTGGCAGGTGCCGAAGGCGTCGTTGACGTAGACGTCGCCGAGCGCTGCGATCTGGGCGGCAAATTCAGGATCGTTCTTCTGTTCGCGCGGGTCAAAGCGGAGGTTCTCCAGCAGCATTACGCCGCCCGGCTGGAGCGCGTTTGCCGCGGCGACGACTGCCGAACCGACGACGACGTCCGCCGCCTTCTTCACCGGCCGGCCGAGCAGTTCGCCGAAGCGTGCGGCGACGCGGTCCATCTTGAGGCTGGCGTCCTTGACCGGATCGCCCGACGGCCGGCCGAGATGGCTAATGGTGATGACGGCGGCACCGGCGTCGAGAAGGTGCTTGACCGTCGGCAGCGCGGCACGGATGCGGCGGTCGTTGGTGATGGCGCCGGTCTTCTTGTCGAGCGGCACATTGAAATCGACACGCACCAGGACGCGCTTGCCCTGGAGGTTCGGCAGGTCGGTGAGGGTTTTCTTGGCCATGAATTGTCTCTCAATCGTTTTGACCCCGATCGGAGAGCGAGGGCTCCCAGAGTGCTATAGGACGTAGAGGGCCTCTACGTCCTATACAAGAGCTTCACCGCGACCCCAAGCAAAGCGGTTCATCGACAATGCTTGCTCTTACCCCTTCCCCACCATGTACCGCAGCAGATCGACGCAGCGGTTCGAGTAGCCCCACTCGTTGTCGTACCAGCTGACCAGCTTGAAGAACGTCTTGCTGATCTCCGGGTTCTTCAGCGTCGCGTCGGCGTCGAAGATGCTCGATGCGGAATCGTGGATGAAATCGCTGGAAACCACTTCGTCCTCGGTGTAAGCCAGGATGCCCTTGAGGTACGTTTCGCTGGCCTTCTTCATGGCGGCGCAGATCTCCTTGTAGCTCGTCTCCTTCGTCGTCCGCACGGTCAGGTCGACGACGGACACGGTCGGCCGTCGGCACGCGGAACGACATGCCGGTCAGCTTGCCTTTGACTTCGGGGCAGACCAGGCCGACGGCCTTGGCCGCGCCGGTGCCGGACGGGATGATGTTGATCGCCGCCGCCCGGCCGCCCTTCCAGTCCTTCTTCGACGGGCCGTCAACCGTCTTCTGCGTGGCGGTGTAGCTATGGACGGTCGTCATCAAGCCTTCCTCGATGCCGAAGCCTTCCTTCAGCAGGACGTGGACCAGCGGCGCCAGGCAGTTGGTCGTGCAGCTCGCGTTGGAGATGATGTTGTGCTTGGCGGCGATCGTATTTCTCGTGGTTGACGCCCATGACAATCGTGATGTCCTCGCCCTTGGCCGGGGCGGAGATGATGACCTTCTTCGCGCCGGCGGTGAGGTGGCCCTTCGCCTTTTCCGCCTCGGTGAACAGGCCGGTGGACTCGATGACGTATTCGACGCCGAGCTGCTTCCACGGCAGGGCGGCCGGGCCTTCCTTGACGGCCAGGCACTTGATCTTGTGGCCGTTGACGACCAGCATGTCGTCCTCGGCGACGGCGGCGGACGATTTCTCGCTGGTGACCGTGCCGTCGAAGCGGCCCTGGGTGGAATCGTATTTGAGCAGATAGGCGAGGTTGTCGGCGGGCACGAGGTCGTTGACGGCGACGACGTCGAGTCGAACGTCTTGCCGAGCAGGCCCTGCTCGACGAGGGCGCGGAAGACCAGCCGCCCGATGCGCCCGAAACCATTGATGCCCACTTTCACCTGCCATTCGTGGTCTCCTGTTCAATCACTCGTCGTTTAGCCGCGAGTCTCGGCAGTAACCGCACGGTTCGGCGAACCGCGGCTAAACGAGCCGATAGCCGGTCTTTCCCGCCTTCGCTACGCTATAAACTATGGCTTTCCGTCACCCCGTCGAGTAGCGGAGTGACGCCTGAGTGCTGAGACCGGAGAGGTAATCATGGCAGGCATCGTGCGCGTGGCGGTGACCGGGGCGGCGGGACAGGTGGCGTACACCCTGCTGCCGCGGCTGGCCTCCGGCGAGGTCTTCGGGCCGGACACGCAGGTCATCCTGCAACTGCTCGAAATCCCGCGTTCCATCACGCCCAAGCCGATGGACATGCTCGAAGGCGTGGCGATGGAGCTCGAGGACTGCGGCTTCCCGACGCTTCAGGACATCGTCGTCACCGACGACGAGAACAAGGCGTTCGACGGCTGCAACTGGGCGCTGCTGGTCGGTGCGGCGCCCCGCGGTCCCGGCATGGAACGCAAGGACCTGCTGCTCAAGAACGCCCAGATTTTCCAGAAGCAGGGCCGGGCGCTGGCGGCGAAGGCGGCGGCGGACGTGCGCATCCTCGTCGTCGGCAACCCGTGCAACACGAACTGCCTGATCGCCTACCGCAACGGCAAGGCGATCCCCGCCGAGCGCTGGACGCGCGATGACGCGGCTCGACCACAACCGCGCCGTCGCCGCCCTGGCGAAGAAGGCCGGCGTCGGCAACGGCGCCGTCACCTGCATGACCATCTGGGGCAATCACTCGAACACGCAGTTCCCCGACTTCACCAACGCGAAGATCAACGGCAAGCCGGCGACCGAGGTCATCACCGACCGCGCCTGGCTGGAGACGACCTACGTCAAGGGCTGCCAGGAGCGCGGCAAGGCGGTCATCGAGAAGCGCGGCCTGTCGAGCGCTTTCTCCGCGGCGAACGGCGCCCTGGACCACGTCAAGAGCTTGCTGAAGCCGACGGCCGCGAACGACTGGGTGAGCATGGCCGTCGTGTCGAAGGGCGAGTACGGCGTGCCGGCCGGACTGGTGTTCGGCTACCCGTGCCGCAGCGACGGCAAGGGGAACTACAGCGTCGTCGAGGGCGTGAAGCTCGACGCCTTCGGGCAGGGGAAGTTCAAGCCATCACGCTGAAGGAACTGGAGGAGGAGCGTGAGGCGGTGAAGGAGTTGATCGGCGGATGAACGAGTTTTGTTTACGTTTCGCGTTCTACCGCGGCTTTGCTCCTTTTTAGGCACTTGAAACGAAATTGCCCCGCCTGAAACGAAATCCGCCCTGGCGGGGCTAATAAGGAGCAAAGTCCAGTCAGTCGGCGAATAGAAAACGCGCCGACACTGATTTTTCCCGATGCTACGTTACACCCGGTTCCCTCGCGCAGAGTTGCCCGCCGAGCGCGGCGAGGCGCTTCTTTGCCGTTTCTATCACGTTATTCCTCCATTTTTCATCCTCGTCCGCGACCTGTTCGACGTCGAAGTCCTGCACTCCCCCGAGTAGCAGAGAGAAGCTGTCGATGCGCTTCTTCATGATCTGCACGAGACGGTGGTCTCGCGTGCCGCGAAAGGCCGGATAGGCGTAGCGAATCGGCTGCGCAATCGTAGCGGCCCAACTATTCACGCGACGGAGTCGGCCGTTGCGCTGCACGGTGCGAATCGGGCTGGGATCAAGCTCGTAGTGGATCAGGTGGCGGCAGTAGCGGTGTAGGTCGATCCCTTCAGAGAGCTTGTCCGTAACAACGAGTACATCCGGGCCGAAGGGACTATTGAAGATCGAAATGATTGTGTCGGGCTGCTGGTTGTGGATGAATAGCGCCTCCTCTTCCTGGTTCCCGCTTGGCGGACAAACTCCCAACACGCGCGAGGTGCCGTTCGCTCCTGGCAGGAGTTGGGGGCGGCTCTCTGCCTTCTTCAGAACCGCTCGGCTCGACTTGGACTGGAGCAATGTGTGGTACAGACGCTGCGCTGCCTCGCCGACCGTCTCCGAACCTGCGGGGTGGCGGCCCTTTGTCTTCGTCATCGCCTCCATCAGGTTTGTTCCCGATGCTTCCGCCCCGCGCAGCCAACTCCACGTCTGTGCGCGGATCAAGTCAGCACAAAGCCATTCAATGAACGTGTCGCGGAGTCTTTCTTCATGGCCCTCTTCACCAGCCGGCGCGAGTATCTCGTTCCAGGCTTTTCTCCAGACGGACGAATCGGGTGATTGCTGTGCCGTTACCTTCGGCAAGACCGTGGCGAGGTGCGCCGTCAGTTCTTGCGCTGTTGCGTAGTAGTGGCAAAAGAGAACGACCTTTTCCTTATCCTCGATCGCGATATTCACCTTCTCGGCAACAGCGGCCATCTTGGAATGAGTTCCCGCCTTGTGGCGAAGCCCTTTGATCAATTCGATCTGATTTTTCACCAGAACCTTCGCAAGTTCAGCGAGGTGCGGAACTTCGCTCTTCAGAGATTCTCTCACCTGATCAAAATGCCGCCAACCGACATGGAATCGCGGGTCGTTTGTGGCCTTCAGCGACTCGGAGCCATCCCCCTTCGCCAAACGAAGCGCACGGTCCATGCGCAGCATCAGTTCCACCTCTCCATCTTTCGCCGGTGGAACCTCGATATTCCAGTCGTCGTGGCAACCGAATGATTTTTTCTCGCTCGGAAGATCATCAATGCCATGGCGTATCACGAACGAACTGAGCGCCTTAACGGCATTCTCGGCCTTCTTGGCGAGGCGTTCGGCCACCACAACGGGGTCTCGGGCTGTGTTCCCGCGGTAGAGATCATCGAGGACGCGACTGAAAGTACGCACGGGAGTGTGTGCATCCTCGCCTCCGATGAACGTTAGCATGCGGTTCAGTTCGTTGAGATGAATGCTGAACGGTGTCGCCGTCAGAATCAGGACACGCCGCGCGTGCTTTTTCTGTCGCCTCAAAGCGGCGCAGAATTTACCCTCGCCTTTCGCGCGGTGCGCTTCATCGACAATCAGCAGGTCGCATGTCAGGTTGAAGTCCGACGCAGCGTAGGCGTGTTTGACGACTTGAATCGAGCCGGCGGCAAGCCGGCCGACCCTTCCGACTTTCACCCGATTCACCTGAGCGCCAAAACCGGGAGCGCACGCTTGGAGTGGCCCAACGTGGGATCGGAGTTCATCCACCCAACGCCGCATCATCACGTCGTTCGGAGCCAGGATTCGCACGCCGCGTCGATCGCCGGCCGAAGCGACAACCCACGCAACCAGCGCGGCGACCGTCGTTTTGCCGAGGCCCACATCGTCCGCAAGCAGGATTCCGCGACGTTCCTTCTCTCCGCAGCTACCGTTGAGGCGCGCGAGGATGTCCCGCGCCGTCAGGAACTGCCGCCGCGTGCTTTCGAGGACGAGTTTGCGATCAGAGCGCTTGCTCGCCTCGACGTACCTATCCGGCGACGAGAGAAACTGCCACTGCTTGGCTGACAAACCGAGCGGTTCGATCGGTAGCATCACGCCTCCGGGAAATACTTTAGCCTGATGGTCAATTCCTCAACGGCGAGTCTGCGCGCCGATCGCCCTCGCCGTTTCCTTCGTTTCATCACGCGCGGCCTGTCGCTGGAAAGCTCCGAGCAAAAGTTCGCCGTCCCGGCGTAATAGGTGCCGCTCGAACTTCTCCGTCGCATGTTCGCCCACGAGTTTCACCTGATCAGACCAGTTGTCTACAACGCGGAGATGCCGTCGGGCGAGAACGAATGCAGGGACATCGTAGCTGTCTGAGTGGCCGCCTCCTTCAGGGCCATTTTCGGAGCCTCCGTCCAGGTCCTCGTCACTAGAGGACAATGCTTGGTCCATAGTGTCGGCCGCGACGCGACCTCCGTATTGTTCAAACAATAATTCGTCGCGCATCATCTGGGCCGTTTCTTCGTCCACTTCGGGCGGCAAAGTCAGCTCTCTTTCCGATGACGGTCTTTGATCGAAGATCGGTACACTTACCGTCTCGTACTTGCAGGTCAGCTGCACAGTGGACGGCGGCAACCTCGAGTCCTCCCACACAACCTGCGCCGAACGGCGGCGGTGGTCGCTGGCGTCAACCGTCCAACTGGTGATCGTGGTCCACACGCTAGCACTCTTGACTTTGCCCTCAAGTTCTCCGTTCTCTTCGCACCGACAATCGACTTCGACCTTTTTCCCATCCCACATGGCTTGTGCCCACATTATCATGGAGGAATCGCGCGCCGTCGGTTCCGGCACTGTCGCGACATCCAAATCCGAGTCGAACGCTTCAAGATCGTCGAACGGCCAGGTAGCCTGCTCGATACAAACGCCCAGTTCAAAGTTCTCGATGGTGAGTTCACCCTCGCGATTCGCACTTCCCCATGCCGCCATGCTGAAATTGGCAGATGTAACGAGCAGACGGCGCGAGTTGCCCCGTTGGAGGGAATACACCTTGGCGTGGCTCCATCGAAGGTCTCCCGGTCGGTGTTCATCATGGAGTAGGTCGGTCTCCTCTCTGTTATCAGGCGCATGCCGTAACCGAAGCAACCCGGCACCCGCTCCCACGAGCGATTTCAAGGTGGCTTCCGGCAGGAGCCATCGCCTTGCGATCGCCCACGGATGGTACTTGTCGATCCAGACCAGTTCGAGGCGAGCAGGTGAACCTTGGAGCGTCTCGCACCAGCACGTAAGAGTCTCGGTACTCCACGACCCGATGAATGGACTGAGAATCGAAATATGTACTGTCCCTCGCCCCGAAGGTGTGATCTTCCGAAGACCTTCAACACCCCACGGCGCACGGCGTAGCACCGCGCGCGAGTGTGTTCCCGGGACGCTGGCGACGAACGTGACACCTTCCGGGCAATCCGCACGTGCGAGGAGTTCTATGAAAGGCGCAAGACGAGCATCGTCGCCAGCTGACGTGGCAAGCTCCCTCAGAAACTCAGGCAGGACACCCCAGCGCTTGAGCCTCGCATCCGAACGCTTTGGATGGAGTTCGACGCACGCCCTCCAGGCCGCTTGAATCTGGCCTTTGAAGGCAGCGAGCGTCAGGTTTGCGGAGGACACTACGAGTTCAAGGTATTCGATACCGTCCTCGTCAGCGGCACCCAGTGGAGCAGCCAGAGCTTGGCGTGCTGTACCGCCTTGCCATGCCTCCCAACGGCAGATGCCGTATGGAACGCCAGATCCAGTGGTAGGTGCGCGCTTTCACCTTCCGAGTCAGCAGGCTCCTCACGCGCCATCGACGACACCACCATCAACCGGCCATGAAGTTGTTTGAGATGCCGATCCAACTCAAGCAGGAAGTATTGCCGCTCCGCGCCCTCGCTCTCAGGTTCCCGGCTGAGTTTCAAGAGTAGCGGCAATAGGTGCTCGGCCAGGAAGCGTTCGTCGGCGCGATCGTAGGTCGTGAATAGTGCGGCTTTGAGTGAACAGCCCGACGGTGCGTCCGTGTGAAGCAGCGATTCCCAGCCAACCTCGGTGCTACTCATTGACGGCCTCCGAGGGCTCGGTTTCTTCCACCTCATCGTCCCCGAGTAAGGCGCGGGCATGTTCTGAGAACTCCGCATTGCGTGGCAAGCCGGCATAGCGACCACAGGCGGAAACGGTAGCGCGACGACCCGCTGCGCTGTGGCGTGCGCGGCTCGACACAGCCATTGCGAAGAACGAACCAGCGCAGGCCACCACCGTACACTTCATGATGCTGGAGCAGGCCGCGCAGGCATTCGAGAGGTTGAGGACCTCGAATAGCACTGACAAAGCGGTCTGCCGTTTCGAGATGACGGAGTTGCATCCCCACGCTGTTACCCCACTCGTGCGCCGCCGTCATCAACTCCTCGCAGATAGCCGCAGCCGAGGGAAGTGCGGCAACGTCAACGAGAGCAGCGCGGCCGTCCTCGTCTAGCGTCTTCGCAACGAGATCCATAGCCGCCATGCCCGCATCTGCAAGGCGTGTGAAGCGTGGAAGTAGCGCAATAGCAGGGATCCCGGCGAAAACCGTGCTTAGATGTTCGCAAATGCCGAGATTGTCAGTGGCTGGGGCTTTCGCCACCTCTCGCGCCACTTCCAGCCGTCGCTGTCCTCTTCCCTCGCCCTCGAAGATGAGCGGCTTTAATCGGTTAGCCTCCGGTAGGATCGCGAAATCATCTTTCCGACGAGGAAGCGTGTTCTCGTCGGCGTTTCTGCCGACATGGTCGAAAGTCTTCCATTGCTGCAACCACCATTTATGTTCCTCACCACGACGGAGTTTGGCGCTACGTGTCGACAGACCATCATCGTCTCCATCACCGACGTGAAGCGGCCAATCGGGTCGCGCCGCTCCCATCTTCTCATCGAGCCATTTCGCCAAGTTGTTTGTCGCTGGCCCGGGTGCCCACCCATCACCCCGCATTGTCATGCCCGGCCACTTGCGAAACGCGAGCCGGTAGGCGCCGTACATACCTGTCTGCCGGTAGGCACGGAACTGGTCTACGGACATGCCAAATCGGTCCGGGACTTGCTCGTAAACCTCATACCAAGGGCGAACGCGACGCTGTCCGGCCAACGAGCGCTCCCGCCAATCGTCGGTGAGGGCAATCGTCCGCGCAACCCATAGCAGTTCGGCGGGACGCAGCCAGGCATAGCGTTCGCGCTGCTCGAAACGCGTTCCGACAGAGCGGCCTCCGCTCGCGTGGAACGCTTCTTGTGATCGTGCCAGACACCAGGCGAGAATCGTAACCTAGCGCCCGTCGCGGACTCGGTTGCTCAGGTCAGGCGCGACTGCCTCGGCGAACTGATCGGCGAGAGCACGCAGCCCCAGCGCGTCACCCCTTCGCACGATCACCGGCTCCCAAGGTTCGGTGAAGAGGAGGCGCGGATCAGCAGCGACGTTAACTTCTACGGCCACGGAAAGTTCCCTCGGGAATTTCCCCCATTATACAGGCGTTATTTGGAATTGGTAGAAAAATGCCTCCGTCGCGCACCCTCGTTTTGGTACGGTGTCGGTCGCTTGAAACGAAATTGATCAGCCTGAAACGGTACTCGAACTGGCGGGGACAAAAAGGAGCAAAGCCGTTCTACCGCGCGAAACGTAAACGCAGTCGGATCATTCCAGTTTCAAGTCAATGGTGTTCGTCTTCCCCGGTTTGACCTCCACGCATTGTCCGGACAGCTCCGGGTCGCTGTACCGTGTTGGCAGAGTCCGTGACGGTGCCCCGGCTGGGCCGGCAGAAGCGATCGAAACGCGATGCCAGCCGACCACGGCGCCGATCTTGTCGCCGGTGCGCAGCCGATAGCGGCCGTCCGCCTGAATTTCGGCACGGGCCAATTCGCCGGAACCGCCGCGCGCCGAATCCGGAGCGAAAACGATGGTTCCGCCCTCGAGCGGTTTGCCCTGGTAGTAGACGTACCCCTGCACCTCGACGGTCTGGTCGGACTCGCCGCAGCCTGCCGCCAGCAGAAGGATCAGGCCCCACATTGATCGGCGGGGTCCCATGCGTCATGCTCCCATTTCCGGTTCATCCCAGCCTGTTCACATTACGCACATCGCCATCGAAGAGGGTATCATCCGGCCTCCCTATAGCGTTCTGGCTGGTTGGCCGCAATCCCATGCGCCGGGAACTGTTCTTGACACCCGTCGTGCCGCTTGGCATAGAGCTTCTCCTGAATCGACTGACCGTGGCGCGCGGCAGGGGGAGCGTATGAGGCGATTGCTGTGCTGGGCGTGGGCCGGGACTACCATGCTGCTCTTTAGCGGCTGCATGACCGGTCCGCTCTACGAAAATCCGATCCTCTTCCGGGCCGCCGCCGCCCCCTGCGACAACCCGGTCTTTGTCCCGCTCGGGCCGAACCCGCACGTTTACGGCATCCTGTTCGAGAAGGTGCTGGACATCGTCACCGATTTCAACTTCGAGATCGCCTACTCCAACCGGTACGATGGTCGCATCGAGTCGCTGCCTCTTACTTCGCCGGGCCTGCTCGAACCGTGGAAGCCCGGCAGCCCCGACTTCTATCAGCGCTTACTGGCGACGTACCAGAGCATCCGCCACCGTGCCGTCGTGATGATCCAGCCGGCACCCGACGGCGGCTACTTCATCGAGGTACAGGTCTTCAAGGAGTTGGAAGACGTCTCCCGCCCCACCCGGGCGGCCGCGAGCGCCGTCACCTTCCGCCCCGAGGTCAATCTGGATCGCCAGTACGAAGTGGTCGAAGTGGGAGCCACGGAAACGCTGAGCTGGATACCCATCGGCCGCGACGCCAAGCTGGAACAGGTCATCCTCGAACGGATCGCGCGACATTGACGTGACACGCAATCGAGCGCAAGGCGCCGTTCGCGCCGGCGGTGAAGTGACGGCTATGTCAATCTGCCATTCGGTCGCGGCTTGTATCGCTCATCGTGTTCTGGGAGAGTCGGCGGGCGCGGCAAGAAAGTCCGGCGTCACGGTCGAGCGGCTGAACAGGAACTTGCCCGACGGCTCGGCCGGTAAGCTTTCGACCAGCCCGCCGTGACGCGCAGTCTCCGCGCCGAGATGTTTTCTCGATTCGGAACGGAGATAATCGAGATCGCTATTGGGGCAGAAGTCGCGGCCTGGTTTGATCCGATAGACGATAGCCCCTTTCTCGTGCTGGTGGATCTGCACCTGGCCCAGGCTGGGGCGCTGCGCGACGATGTAAGTCGCCAGGTAAACGCCTGACACGAGCCGGCCGTCGCTGCCGATGAGGAAATCGGTCACCCGGCCGGCCACGCGCTCCAAGCGGGGCAAGCCGCGCCGCACGAACACCGACCCGCCGCCCAGGAACCCATGTCTCCGATGCGATAGCGGATCAACGGCATCGCAACATTCAACAGGTCCGTGACGAGGATGCTGCCCACTTCACCTGGCTTCGCGGGGCCGGTGGGCGTCTCAATTTCGAGGTACAGCCCCTCCGCCATGACGTGCAATCCGGTGTGAGCCGCGCACTCGCTGGCGATGACGCTGACCTCGCGGCAGCCGTAGCGGTTGAACACCGGGCAACCGAAAGTGCGTTCCAGGAGCGTCCGGTCGTCATCGTCCAGCGACTCCGCCGACGTCACAATCGCTCGGGGTCGATGCGGCGTGAGACCACGGGTTTCGAGGTAGCGAGCGAACAGGACAGCGGAGCGGGCATAGGCCTGAATGATGCGCGGTCGGTGGCGCAAAAGAGCCGAGTGGAACTCGTCCAGCGATTGTTCGGTCAAGCACGCCGTGTCGAGCCAGAGTGGTTCGCGCAGCAGCAAACCGCGCAGGCGCGACCGCCAACCGTCGGCGGGTTTATCGCGCGGCGCAGCCCCAGATGACCGCGGCGCTGTCGCCGAATTCCCACCCGGCCCAGCGATTGTGCCGCAGTGTCGCCGCCGCTCGTGAGCATTTCCGATCGCCGCTGAGATAGAACGTCACTGGCGTCCCGGTCGAACCGCCGGTCTGGTTGCGGATCAAGTCCGCCGTCGGCCAGTCGCGCGCCAGCAGGTCGCCGCCTTGCTCCTGAAGGTCGCGTTTCTCCAGCGGGGCCAGCGCCCGCAAATCCACCACTCCCTTCAAGTCGGCAGGATAAAGGCCGGCCTGCTCGAAACGCCGTCGATAGAACGGACAGCGCGCGTAAGCATGTTCGAGCAGCGTCCGCAATCGGAACCATTGGAGAGCGCGAATGTCTTCTTCCGGAAGATATTGCGTCTGCTCGAATTCCCTGAGATACTGTAGCTGCGCAGTTTCGCCGGACCGCCACAAGGACAGCGGCAGGAATAGGTGACGCACCATCTTCTGATACAGCGGCATCGGCATTCGTCCATGAGTGTCGCTTGCGGCCGAGCAAAACCAGCTGCTTAGGACCGGCGCAACGATAACCTAGTCAATTTCTGTAGGACGGATTTTCAATCCGTCCGAGCGAACTGGACGGATTGAAAATCCGTCCTACGAGAATTGACCAGGTTATGGTTGCGCGGGCCCTAAGCCACAAGCGGCAAGGAGGGCTTCGGCGCCTTCACGAGCGACCGCTCGATAAACAGCCGGTGCCACTGGTCGTAACACAGAAGGCTATACAGGAACCAGTTCGGTTTCCGCAGCGAACGATTCAGCGTTGCCGCCTCAACGAACTCGTGCCGGCCGAGACGTTCGGCCCGCGACCGCAGCTGGCCGCCCGGTGCCAACCACTCGAAGATCGGCTGTCCGAACCCAAGTTTCGGGCGCCGCGCCATCTCGTCGCCAACGTGCCGTGTCAGCGCCCGTTTGAGCAGATCTTTCGGCCGGCGGAATCGGTAGCGAACGTGACGCGGCAGGTTCAGCGCAAGGCGCAGCAGCCGCGAATCGAGAAAAGGACAGAGCAGGTCCGCACCCGCGGCGTTGAACAGGGTTGTCCACAACGAGGCACTGTCGGCCGCCTCACCGAGATAACCCGCCGCGTGCAACCGATCGAGCGGATCGTCGGACACACCGAAACGGTCGAGTAATGCACGCCGTCCCGCCGCCGCCTCGACGACCCCATCCCGGCCGAAGCACGCTTCCACTGCCGGCCAGTCCGCAAACGAGGCGACGCTATTCGCCGGATGTTTGAGATCCACAAAGTCGCTTATTCCATCCGCCAGCCGGCAGGTCTCCGCCACTCGGTTGAAGCCGAGCGAGCCGCTCACCACCGCCGCGGCTTGCCGCAAAATACCGAATGGCAGCAAGTAGCGGGCGATGCGGGCATTGTGGATCTGGTTGGCGCAACCGAGGCCGAAGAGGCTATCGGCTCCCTCGCCGCAGAGCCCGGTAGTCGTACCGTTCGCCATCATCGTCCGAGCCAGGTGGCCGAAGTACGCGCTCTGGACGTGGTTCGGCGGCTCGCCGGTTGCGGCCAGCAGATCGAGCAGATAATCGGCGTAGGGACCATTGGCGGGAACGAACGTGTGATCCGTTCGCAGTGCCCATGCAGCGGTCAGTGCGTAGTCGGTATCGGGCTGCGAGCGTGGATGATCGACGCTAATCGAGAAGCTTCGCGGTCGATTGGCGCCGGTTACACGGTTCCAGACCGCCTGAAGATACGAGCTATCGACGCCGCCGGACAGAAGATTCGCCGTATCGGGCCGATGTGCCGCGCAATCGGCGAGGATGCGGGACATCGTTTCCTCGACGGCTTCCACCGGATCGCCGGAGGTGCGACTCGTCACCAGGTCAGCGAAGCTGTGCCGCTGCCAGCATGTGACCGCACGGCCGTCCCAGGTCACCTGTTCGCCCGGCAGTAGGCGGAAGTAACGGTCGAACAGCGTTTCCGGGCCGGGAACGAAACGGTAAAGGAAGAACGTCGGCAGCGCCAGCAAGTTCTCACGCGGCGTGATCCGCGCCGTCTCGACCAATTCGGCGAGGTTGGAACCGAAGCGGAAACCGTCGCGGCCGGCGTGATAGTAGGTGAACCCCGCACCGACGAGATTGCGATACAGGATCACGCGCCCCGCCTGTCCATCGAGTAGCGCGAGCGTGAAGCTGCCTTCGAGTCCGTCCACGGCCAGTTCGTTGTTCTCGAGATACTGGCAACGCAGTTCCTGGGCCACGGCTTCGAGATTGAGCGGCTTCGTGTCGCCGGACGGCCGAATATAACCGCGCAATAGTAGAGCCAGCGAGTCCCAAACGAACAGGCGGCGCAACCGCCGCGGTTCTCCAGTGACAACTCGTTGTCACTCGCCGTGTAATGCCAGGATGTTGCTGCGGTACACTTCTCCCCCGCATCGCGCTGCCACATCCCGCCCTGGTAACCCGCATCCATGCGCCATTCTCCTGGATTGAGTCATCCACGTGCTGCGGTGCCGACAAGCTCGCGCTGTCTCGATCTCGTCTCTGCGAACGGCCGATGCACGAACGACAGCAGATAACGCTTCTCCTCGTCGGACACCAACCCCAGGCGCCACAGCAGGAGAGGCCAGGTTAACCACAACGCCGCCTTGAGCGGCATCACCCACAGAAGCATCGGCAGTGGCCGCGACAGCAACCAGAACGCGGCGGCCAGGACGAACATCCCGCCGAGGCGACGCCATTCATAGACGACCGGAAAAATCCGTTGCGTCGCCAGCCAGGTACAGACGGCCAGGAAAGCGAACCCGGCCAGCGTGGCCAACGCAGCGCCCATGCTGCCGTAGGCGGGAATCCACAAGAAGTAGAGAGCGGCCATGACCGTCGTCGCCGCCACCGTGATCGCCAGCTTCAACTTCGTCCGATGGCAAATGTAGAACGCGGCGTCCATCAACGAGGCGGCGGACAAGAACATACTGGCCAGCAGCACCGGTGCGATGACCGGCACGGCCGCTCCATATTGCGAACCGCCCAGCATTGCGATTGCCTCGGTTTCGAACAAGGAAACGCCCAGGCCGACGAAGAGAAAAACGGCCAGGATGCGCGTGAACGCTCTACCGAACACGATCGGCGCGTCCGGCGACTTGGCCACTGTATACAGGTGCGAACTCCAGACCATGAGGAGGGGCACAAGGCTGAACGTCCCGACGGCCTGGGCCAGTTTGTAGCCGAGCGAGTAGGTGGCAACTTCCGCATTGCCGTGCCACCAGCGCAGCACGAGGCGATCGCCGTTCTGGAGGACGAAAAAGCACACGCTGCCGGGCAGCATCGGCAAGGCGAAGCGCAACAGTCCGCGGGTCCGGCGCCAGTCCGGCCAGGCGATCCCACGCCAGAATTCACGGCCGATGAGGATTCCGGCGAAGATGGCTCCGCTCACGGCCGTCGCCGCCAGTACGCCGACCATGCCCCAGCGGAACCAGGTGACGAAGACGATACTCAGGAGAACTGCGCGTCAAGAACTGGCTGACCGTGATGGCGAGAAACCGGGTCGATTCCAGTCGTGCCTGCATCAACGCCAGCGGCAAGAGATGGAGCGGCTCCAGCACGATGGCGAGAACCGCCAGGCGGAGCAGATGCGGATCCTCCTCGACGAATCGGCCGAATACGGGGGCTGCCGCGAACACGACCCCGCCCACGAGCAGCGAGGCACAGGATACCAGGAACAACGCGGCGCCGATCGTGCGCCGCCGCTCCACCTCCGAATCTTTCTGCTGATAGAGGGTCATTAACCCTTGCTTGATCCCGGTCACGAGCAGGAAGACGCCGGCCAGTTCGGCAGCACGGCCGATGGTTTCCAGAGCACCAAATTCGTCTTTGTCCAGGCAGCGCGTGAACAGCGGGATGAGGAGAAAGCCGGCCGCCGAGGTCAGCAGGCTCGCTGCCCCGTAGACAAAAGCGTGTTTCAGAAATGATCGATTGGTAAGCACGCCGTTTGCCGGCCTCCCTGCTCGTGTTCGTCCCTGATGTTGTTTGCGGCTTGGCAGTCTCTTCCTGCTAAGCCGCAAGCGGCAAGACAATCCTTTATTCACGCAGGCTATCATCGGCGCGTTCCCGCCACGAAAGCCCGCCTCCGATACGGCCCGCTGAAGTACGGCACTTGCGGCGCTACCACATTCGAGCGGACCACGGCAGCTGCCTTCAGCCGTACACATTGCAGGGTGGCCACTTGGAACGCGCCAAACCAGAGCCAGTTGTAACGGAACATGATGTGGCCGGCCCAGCCCATCAGGACGAGCAGCAGCACCGACATGCTCAGGGCGCGGGACACGTGGTACGACACATCGCGCACAACCTCCGGGTTCCGCCGGTAGAAACGCCGTGCTTCCCAGGCGTTGCCAAAGAAAGCGAGCAGCAGTCCACACAACGCGGCCATTCCGATTAGACCCATTTCAGAGAGGACTTGTCCGTAAAGATTGTGCGCCGCTCCCTCGCGCCCCGTCAAGGCCGCGAACGTCGAGAGACCCGTCCCCGTTATGGGACTCGTCAACCACAGCCGGATACCAAACATGAACCCGTCGAGTCGCCCTTCGGCGGACGTCTGGGCATTGGCCGGCCCGACACTAGGGTCGATCAGCGTCAGAAAACGATTTTGCAGCGGGCCGGGCAAGGCCAACGCGGCAATGCAGGCAGCCCCGACAAGAAGCAGAATGCCCGATTTCTTGCGTTTCGAGCCGAACAGGTACAGCATTCCAAAGGCGACCAGGCCGACGCACCCGGCTCTCGACCCGGTGAGCAGGATGCACGCCACCGCGCCCAGCGTGAACCCGATCAACAGTAGCCGGACGAACAAGGAGGGACGTGCCGCCCAGATCGGCAACGTTAACGGCAGGGCGAATACCAGCGTGGCCGCGAAAGCGTTCGGGTTGCTGTAGGTCCTGTCCACGCCCATCATGCGGCTGATACCCATGCGCCATTCATAACGGCCGTTGATGTATTCGAGCATCGAGTGCGACATGTACAGCCCGACCGCGCCGATGAAGAAGAACACCAGCAGATGCAAGTCCTTCTCATTCCGCACGGAGGTCACGACCAAAAAATAAAACACGATAACCTTGCCGACGTTTTCGACCACGTCGGTGCAGACCGGTAGCGACGCGAACGGACTGACGTTCCAGGCGACGGCGACGGCGCACACAAAGAGGCAGACGGCGAGGTGCATCCGATTGAACGGCCACACTTTGCCGGGCAGGACGAGCCAACAGAGCAGGACGAAGACCATGAACATGCGCTCGATCTGCAAGGCGCCGAGCGCAGGGTAATACTCGAACGGCCGATGGACAAACAGCCACATGTAGAAACCAAGAAGCCAGATCATCTCAGTTGCCCAATGAGTTTGCCAATCGCGGCAGAGTCGGAACCAACCTTCGGTAGACCTCAACGAGTCGGCGGGCCGAGGTGTTTATGTCGAAGCGCTGCCGTGCCGCCGGGGCGTAGGAGCGTGCCGCAGCCGCCCAGGGCGATTCGAGAGCGCCGCGCAAAGCGTGCCGCAGCGCGTTGGCATCGCCGCTGCGGAAGGTGCGTGAAGGCGTGCCGCGCAGCACTTCGCGCAGGCCGGGGCAATCTGAGCCGAGCACCGGTACGCCCGCGCACATGGCTTCCATCGACACCAACGACGACGCTTCCCACAGCGACGGCACGACTACGAGATCGAACTGCCGCAGCACCGGCGCCACGTCGGGCACAAAGTCGCGCAGCGTGATTCGGCCATTCAACCCACAAAGGCCGATCATGTTCTGGTACTCGCGCTGATAGTCGCCTGAGCCGAAAGCGACGATGTGGAACGCCGTACTTTCCGGATCGGAGACGAGACGGTTCACCGCTTCGAGCAGAAGCGGAAACCCCTTCTCGGGCATGAACCGGCCGAGAAAGCCGATCAGCGGTACCTCGGTACTGAGGCCGAGTTCGCGGCGTATCGCCTGGACCGGTTTGATCGAGTCGGAATAACGATCGGCGTTAACACCATTGTGGATCGTCAATATCCGCTTTTCGTTCGCTCGTAGTGCCGCCAACGATTCCAGCAGATTCTCGCGGGCATCGTCGCTGACGGTGACGAGGACGTCGGCGCGGCGCAGCAACTGGCCCATTCCCCAGCGTTTGAACGGCCCGAACAGACCGCGGAATTGGCCGGAGCGCAGCGGTTCGTGCATCGTCACGACATGCGGAATACCGAGGCCGAGCCGGGCCAGCTCGACGTGGCAGGCTGCGGTCAGCCCGTGCGAGTGAATCAGGTCGAACGGTCCGCGCCGCAGTAGTTGCCGCGCCGCTGACCAGAGCCGGCAGTGCCGGCCACGCAGCGGGACGGCCACATAGTCCGCCTCGCCCACTTCGTCCAGCCCCTGCCGCAGCGTGTCGAGCGTGCCGTCGTCCGGGCCGAGGAAGGTGCAGTGGTAGCCGGCAGCCCGAAGCGTCGGGAAGTTGTACTGCAAGTGCGTGCGGATGCCGCCGAGCGGCCAGCGTGCCACGACCAGCACGCGCCACCGGTTGGCGGCGCGGGGCAATCCGGCATGGTTGCCGATCGGACGTACTTAGACGGCGGGGCCAGGCGCGACATGGCGCGACTCCTCCGGTACATGCGAAGGGTAGGGAGAACATTTCACGAGATCGTACACCGTGCGCATGGTCCGCTCGGTGGTGAACTGGGCGGCTTGTTCCCGGCCGCGTTCCGCCAGGCACCGGGCCTCCTCCGGGTGATCCAGCACCCACGTTACAGCCCAGCGTAGACCGTCCACATCTTCGTAATCCACGATCAGGCCATTCACGTTGTCGTCGATGAAATCGACGGCCCACTTACGGCCGACGGCGATGGTCGGCTTACCCATCAGCATCGCGTTGAGGCAGGTCTGCTGCCCGCCGGAGTGCAAGAGGCCGTTCTGCATCGGAATGACGACGCACCGGGCCGCCGCCATCGCCTGGCGAAAATCGGCAGCCGTCGTCCCCGCAATGCGAACGTGCCGCGGAATCGCGACGCCATCGAGAAGCTGCTCGCCGCGTGTGGTCGCGATCCAAACCGGTACGTCAATCGGGCGGATCGCTTCCACCAATGTGCGATAATCGCGGTCGAAATTACCGCCGGCGAAGAGGTAGCCGTCGTCGCGTTCTTCGTACTGGTAGTTGTGCGCGGTCGTGTGAAAGGGGACGTACTCAAACTTGTCGGCCGGCACGCCGAACGCCTCGGCGTAATCTTCGACCTCGTGTTCGGCCCAGACAGCGAAGCGGTGAACGGAGCGGGCGGCGAATCGGACGCGCCACCGCGCGCAACCACGCGGCGAAACGGCCGGTCGGTATTTGCCAGTTGCAATCGACGAGGACGTGCGGTTTCCGGCCCCACGGACAGAGCGCCTGGAGCCATGCGAAGAGCATCCCACTCGCCCCGCCGTCGGTCACGACGCCCGAGTATCGACCGCGCCGAAAAAACAGGCGGCAGGCAGCGACGACACGAATGACGTTGTACGCCCAGCGGACGCCGAGCAGGCTGAGCAGCCAGCGCGGCGGGTCGCTGGGGCCGACGAAGGTGGTGTGGTTGCCCCAGAAGCGGCCCGGCAAACCGGGCACGTCGGTGAGTACGTCGTGCGGTGCATCCATGCGCCGGTGTATCCTCGAAACGCCTCATGGCGGTTTGCGAAGACACTGTTGTCGCTCGTTCTCCGGAATAAATCAAGCCATCTTCGCCCCTCACCCCTCACCCCCGACCCCTCTCCCCTGAGTACAAGGGAGAGGGGAGTAGCACTCGCGCGTTCCCCCCTCTCCCTTGTACTCAGGGGAGAGGGGTCGGGGGTGAGGGGTGAGCGACGCAGCGCCAATCCGGATCCCGTACTGGCGAACGAACTCGTCATTCCACCCAGTCATGGCGGCCGTGGTCTCGGCATCGAGGTACGTGGGCACCAGATCGTTCTGCATCGGAACCGCATCGCGCGTCCACGGCCGACCTTCCCGCCGCGCCTCTTCACGCAGCGTGTCATTAAGGACTTCGCAGCTCCGGTAGCACGAGATGTGTTCCATCGCCCAGGACCGCGGCCGACACCGGCCCGACTCCTCGACGAGACGCACGATCTGATCGGCCAGTCCACGCCGGTCGAGCAGACGGCCCGTCCACTCGTTGACGAACGCCTTCGAGCCGACACGGGCATCGCGGAACAGCCCGACCGGAGTATCCGCGAACAGCGACTCGGCGACGGCGATGCACGAGCCTTCGCGCCGAGAGAAGATCAGGCTCGCCTTCGCCCGGCAAAGTCCTTCGACGAGCTGCGCCCGCGTCGGTCGTACGATCAGGTCGAACTGATCGGCGACACCGAAGGCCCGCGCTTCAGCGCGAAGAGCTTCCGCATTGCGGTCGCCAAGTGGCACACCGAGGAGAAGAACGCGGTAATTCCGCGGCAGCGAGCGCAGCGCGTGGAAGAACAGCCAGTGCCGTTTGAAGCGGCCGAAGTTGGCCAGCATCACCAGATCGTAGACTTTCGCTCGGCCGAGGTAGTCGTCGAACGCCGCCGGGTTGACCCAATGCGACGCCAGCAGCGGCACGGGAACGAGGCGATCCGAGAGTGTTCGCATGAGGTCGGCATCGTCGAAATTGCTGAGCAGTGTGAAGACGCGGCCGGGCCACAGCTTGGCAGCGAGCAGCAGCGCCAGGTCCGGCGGCGGCGACCACGACGGACCCAGGAGCAGGTCGTAGCGCTGGGCAACGGCTTCCGCCTGTCCGCTCCGCAGAAGCCGCAGCCATTGGTCTTCAAACGCTACATGCAGCAGGCCCTTTTCCGTGGCCGAGACTGGCGGCTTGAGGATGATCGCCTTGGGCAAGTCGGTGCGAGAAGTCGTACCGCCGACGGCGTTCCAATCGACCGCTTCGGGATCGAAGCGTTCCAGCTCAGCGCGAATGGCGGCACACAACCGCCGATTCAATCCGCTTCCCGGCGGGCTGACGTGCGCAGCGCGGGCCAGTAAAGCCAAGCGCCGTGTCGGGTTGTTCCGTATCAGCCGTGCCCGCAGCCACAACATGTGCGCGGTCGCCATCTGCACCAGACCGTTCGAGCGCAGCGAATCAGCGAAACTATTCCGCAGGTAAAAGCCGAAAGCGGACATTATCGCTCCTTGAAGTCGGTTATTCACTGCTTCGGGACGTAGATAAAAAATCCCTCGGCCTCGTTCAATAGACGGTAGCGGTCCGCGACGGTGCGCAACAATGGACGGCCAAATAACTGGCTTTCCCAGCGCTCGCGGTCATTCGTCGGATCGTCGAGTCGATGCCGCAGGATGATTTTGTCGAAAGCACCTACCCGGATCTTGCCGAGCAGCGGTTCAGCGAGCGTCGGGTTCGCCTGCGTCATCCGGGCGAAGGCAAACGCATCGAGAACGACGGGGGTTCGGCCGCGGGATACGTCGATCCAGGGATTTTCCGTGAGAATCGTCTCCTCCCCGTTGACGTGCCCGGCAAGTGGCACGGCAGGATAGCGTGTGTTCTCGCCGCTAACCCGGTAGCCCACTTCGCGCAGCCGTGGTTCCATGCTGCCAAGCCACGCGGCGAACAACACCCAGCTGAGTGCGATTACGAAAACGGTGCGCGGGCCGCTCAGGCTTTCCTCGCCGGTCGGCAAGCTGGACCAGAGATGGCCCGCGATCAATACGCCCAGCACCACGAAATCGAGCAGATGGTTGTAGTCCACGCCGGGGTCGGTACAGATCGCAACGAGGATCGGAACACAGAAGAGCAGAGCCGAGTGATAGATCGTCAGACACCGTTGCCGTGCGTTCAGGACGCAGGCCGCCACGACGACCGGCACCAGCATCCCCACGGCGAGACCGGCGTTCGCTACCTGGGCGAGGACGATGAATGGGGCACGAAACAGGCTGTGAGCGTCGGAACCAGGAGCGGCCAGAGCGGCGAACGATGCGAACATTCGTCCCGAGGATGCCGCATTGCATAGCAGCACTCCCGCGGCAGATGATCCAAGCCATACCGTTAAAAACACGATGCCGGTGCGGCGACGGCTCTCGGGCAGAAACGAACAAGCAATGGCAAGCCCGGCCCAAACGGCCGTGACTTTCGTGAGCAGCGCGAGTACACACAACCCCGCAGCGACGGCAGCGCCGCGTGCAGTGCTGCTCCGGCGAATTACCAGGAGTGCGGCGATTTGCAGGACGACCGGCAGCAGATCGCCGCGAATGGTCGTACAGGCGAGGAATCCCGCCGGTGTCAGCAGAACGAGACTCGTCAACGCTACCGCTGCACCGCGGCCGCAACCCATTTCGCGCAGCAGGACGAATAACTCGACGAACAGAAACAGCGCCAGAGCAAACGCCAGGAGCTTGCCGGAAACGAGATACTCGCCGGTCAGCCGCGCCACTCCCGCGTGGAGGACGAAGGATAGCGGCATGTAGCGCGTGCCGCCGTAGAACTCGCCATCGAACAGGGCGGGGTAGAACACACCGTCGTTGAGTCGCTGTGCGAGGGCGATGCAACAACCCGAGGGCAGATTGATCTGGTAACGATCCCCCCGGTGAGCGGCGGCAAGAACGACATAGGAAAGCAGGACGACGAGGCCCGCGACACCGAGCGCCCCTTCGACCGGCGAGAACGCCCGCAAGCCGACAATCAGACGGCGCGGCTGCGACGTGACATTCACTCGGCCGGTGCTTGGCACAGTAAGACTAGACATGGTGCGGCTCCGTGGTGGGGGAGTGAGTGACTACGAGCGGCGACTGTCGGGGAGCGCTCCCCGAAGGTTGCCGCTCGTAGTAATCGTCTCGTTCTTTCGCGCCAGGCCGAGATAGAACTCCTGAAAACGCTGCACCATTGCCGGACGGCTAAAGTGCTCGGTGGCGCGACGCCGAGCAGCCCTGCCAAGACGACGCGCCAATTCCCGATCGTCGAGCAAGCGGGCGATGGCCGCGGCGAGCGCGTCCTCATCCCCGGGGGGACGAGCAGACCTTGAACACCATGCTCAATCAGCTCCGGCGTCGCTCCCACTGCCGTGGCGATAACCGGCCGGCCAGCCGCCATGTACTCCAGCACGGCGTTCGACATCCCTTCCGCCCGCGAGGGAAGCACGGCAACATCCAGCCGACTCAAGAACGCCGGTATGTCCGTCACCGATCCTGCCAATTCAACACGCCCGGCTATTCCGAGCTGTTCCGCTTCACGTTCCAAGTCACCGCGGGCTTCCCCTTCGCCGGCGATGCAGAAGCGAACCGCGGGATGAGACGCGGCAAGTTTCGACGCCGCGCAGCAACACGTCGAGTCCTTTTACCGGCCGCAAGTTGGCGACGACGCCGACGCGGGCCGGGTCAGACGCAGCCGATGACAGCGGCGCTACGGCGAGGAAGCGCTCCAGATCGACGCCGTTTTCCAGCACGAATACGGATTCAGGCGGCGGGCTTTCCGCATCGAGCAGAGCAGCTCGCGCGGCACGGCAATTGGCGATCGTTGCGGTCGTGAAGCGATTCAGCAATCGTCCCAGCCGCCGATGTGGCGGCGTCAACCAGTGGCCGACGTTGTTGCGGGTGCGAATGCGATGCGGCACGCCGGCCCAGCACGCCGCCAGCACGCCGAAGTAGCTGCTATCGGGGAAATACGTCTGCACCACGTCGATCCGCGATCGTCGCAGCCAGCGCGCAAAGCGCCACAATTTCATCAGCGCGCGCGGCCGACAGAGCGGTCCGACGCCGAGGCGATGCACCGGACAATCGTCCGGTTCCAGGATGCGCGAGTTCGGACTCTCGCCGCGTAACAGGCATAACTGCGGATCGAAACGCCGCCGGTCGAGGTGCCGGATCAGGGCGAGCAGTTGCGTCTCGGTGCCCGCCGTCGCCAGCTCATCGATGACAAAACAGATCCGCAATGGGCGCAATTCGACCGGCGACTGCTGCCGCGGCGATTCGGCCATCGTCACGACTGACATAATGCACCCGCAGCCATGAGATCGGTCGTCGCCACGCTGACCGGGCCAGTTGGTCCGGGATTTTCTGGAAGATCGTCTGGCTGCGTGGGAGCGGTCGTCGGCAGCGCGGCCCCGACGGGATCGCCATACTCAGCGGGCGGATCCTCGTCCGTTTCCGGTTCAATGGCCGGATCGACGGGAGTGTTACCGCACAGTTCATCGAACAGATCGCAATAGCGATCGGCCTGGGCTGTGAACGAAAACTGATCGACGACGCGCTGCCTTCCCGCGAGTCCCATGTCGCGCATCCTTTCTTCCGAGGCGATCAATTCCAGCAGCCGGTTGGCCAGCGCTTCTGCATCTCCCGGTGCGACGAGCAACCCGTTCACGTCGTTCTCGATGACTTCCGGAGTGCCGCCGACGGTCGTTGCCACGACGGGCACATTGGCGGCGCACGCCTCCAAGACGACATTCGGCAAACCCTCGGTGAACGACGGCAATGCCAACACGTCGAAAAACGGGATGAAGCGATCGAGATCGTTGCGAAACCCGACAACCACGAACGAGCCGGCCAGTCCCGCGGCCTTGATCTGTTCGAGCAACGCGGCGCGCCCCGCTCCTTCGCCGAACAGGATAAAACCGGCCGACGGGTCCGCGCTCACGACCCGCTCCGCCGCTTCGACCAGCACGCCGAATCCCTTCTCGGGACTGATCCGGCCGGCCGCGCCGATAATGCGCGATTTGGGAGTGCGGAAGTATTTCATGAGTTTGGTGCGATACCGTGCGTCAGGTTCGGCGAATCGATCGGGATCGACCGCATTATAAATGACGCGAATCTTATCCTCCCGAACACCCGCCCGACGCACCTTCTGCGCCTGGGCCTCCGAGACGCCGACGACACGATCCATCCAGCAGAGGCAGAAGCGGTCGATACGCTCGTACAGCCGGACGCGGAAGGACTCGGCGGTCCAGCCGCGCGACACGGCGGCCACGGGGACACCGGCGCGACGGGCCGCCCGCCTTCCGAGCAAGTCCGCTTTGTAGCCGTGACAAAGCAATACGTCGGCTCGGATTTCACGCAATTTCTCGGCAATCTCGCGGGTGGCGGCGCCGAACCACGGCGTATCGTTTTCCAGCGCCAACGCCTCGAATCCGGCCTGGCGCGGCGCCGAGGAAGGCCCGGCAACGGCCGCCTTCGGAAAAAGAGAGGAACTGTGTCTCATATTCTTCCGGCATGTGGCTGGCGAGTCCGAGCATCTGCCGCTCGGGGCCGCCGTGAAACGTCGAAGCCGTCAGGTGGACTATCTTCATCGGTCTGGTTCCTTCCTCGATTACGTTTGCTCAGAACGTAAACAACAAGCGTATAGGAGTGCCTATGCTGCGTGACTCATCCGCCCGGCGTCCACCGCGGCGCAGTCGTGCCAGATGCGATCGAGCTTCTCGGCCAGGGCGTCCCAGTCGTAGCAGTTCAGCACCTGTTCTCGTCCTAGTTCGGCCTGCCGCAGCAGCGGGGCAGGGTCGCGGATGCCGGCCAGGATTGCCGGAATCAGGTCATCCATATCTTCAACCACGGTCAGGTGTCGGTCCGGCTCCAGGTTCAACCCTTCGGCACCGATGCGCGTCGAGACGACCGGAACGCCGCTGGCCAGCGCTTCGAGTATCTTCAGCCGTGAACCGCCGCCGATCCGGAGCGGCACGACCATCATGCCGCAATCCGCCAGGTAAGGCCGCACGTCGGGGACGGTGGCGTGCAGTTCGACGCCGGGGACCGAGACGGCGCGGCGCCGCAGCCAGTCGGGCGGGTTGCGGCCGACCAGGCAGAGTGTGGCCCCTGGCTCCGCGGCGCGCACGGCAGGGAAGAGGCGGTCGAGCAGAATGCCCACGCCGTCAAGGTTCGGCCGCCAGTCGAGGCTGCCGAGAAAGAGGAGGCGGCCTGGCACGCGCCGGACCGCTGCGGGCTGAAAGTACGCGGTATCGACGCCGTTCTCCACTACGTCGATCCGCGACACGCCGAAATTGATCCGCAGCCGCTCGGCATCGACATCACTGACGGCCACGGTCCTCGTCACTGCGCCGAGCGTTTGCCGCTCGAAGCGTTCGAACTTCCGCCACTGCCGGCCGATGTACCAGCGTTTCAGCGGATTGCGTTCGGCCTCGAAGGAGCGCTGCCAGATCACCGATTCGACGTTGTGGGCAACGACGACCGTCGGCCCCGTGACGACACCGCGCAGCACCTCGGCATAAGGCGTCCATTCGCAGTGCCACAAATCGACCGCATGGGTCGCGGCATGTTGGCGCAGTGCGTTCACCAATTCGCGGCTGGTGTGCGAGGCGACGGAATAGGGCAGCGGCGAGAACAGGTTGGCCGCGAGACGGGCGTAGAATCCCGGCCCGGATCGCGGCGGAATCGGCCGTTCGACGACAACCGGCGTGATGCCGTTCTCCACGAAGTAAGCGGCCGCTGTACGGGCTTCCTCCGGATCGATATTGCGATGGCAGATGTAGGTGATGCGATGCCGTGCCGCGAGTCGCATGGTCAAGTTGAGAGTGCGCAGGCGTTTGCCGGATGTCGGCGGGTAGGGCAGTTCCTCATCGACCATCACCACGTTCAACACGCGCGAAACGGCAGCCGGGGTTGCCGGCGGTCGATCGTGGGGGTGTTGGTCATATCGGTCACCTGGACAAGATCGTTGGTCAAAACCTGGCGGAAGCGACCCGCTGCTGGAATCTCGTAACACGTAACAAGGGGGCGCCTTCCGACTGAAAACTGTTACGCGATCTTCGCCTTTCCTAGGTTTCGCGCATAATAATGAGAATCGCGTGACAGTTTTTGGGTCGTTTTGGGGTAGCTCGTAACACCCCCGCCCGTTCGGTTTTACTCCGGCTTGCCACGCGTGTACCCTCCTCCCGAACTATTGAAACCGCGTCTAGGCCGCGAACGGCAAACCGACCTCTTCCCGGTTTTGGTACGGTCCAATTACTTCGGATAGCGGGCCGAACGCAAAATCTCGCAACAAGCGCACCAGGCGCGATTCGGTCCGGTGCAGGTTGACGTAGTGGCGAAAGGCACGCGACCAGCCGGGATTGAGGCGCGGCTGATCGGGGTCCAGCTCCCACGGGTGCAGGTAGAAGGCGAAGGGACGGCCCGCCGCGTTGACGGCCCGCAGACCGTGTCGCGTCAGGCCGTAAGGGTACAGCCGGAAATAGCCGCCGCCGCCAATCGGCAGCGGGTAGCCGAGGACCTTCCATATCGGAGGCGGAAACTCCCAAATTGTCCCCGCCGGTCGATCGATCCGATGCGGCCCCGGCGGCGTTCCCGCGATGCCGTAGCGATCGTGGTGCGTCGGATAGATGCTGGAGTCGATCGAAAAACCTTCCTCGGCCAGCACGTCCAGCGCCCAGAGACTGTCGCGCGTCACCGAAAAACTGGGGGCGCGGTAGGCCCGCACCGGTATTCCGAGGATGTCCTCCAGCACATCCCGGCCGCGGCGCAGGTCGGCGCGGAATTCTTCCGGCGTCTGTTGGTAGATCAGCCGGTGCCAGTAACTGTGACAACCGATCTCATGCCCGGCGTCGTGAATGGCGCGGACCAGACGCGGATGGCGCTCTGCTACCCAGCCGAGGACGAAGAACGTCGCCGTGACCCCGATATTCGTCAAGCCGGTCGAGCAGGCGCCGCGTACTGGTCTCGACACGAGACTCAAAGCCGTCCCACTGCGAACGCGACACGCAGCCCTCGAAGCCGGTGACGTGGAAGTAGTCCTCGACGTCAATGGTCAGCGCGTTGAGCAAGGCGCGGGCTCATGAGCGAGTGGCGGACTAGAGATCGTCGGTGCGGAATACAAACGAAGACGGCGATTGAATCTCACGTCGCGCGTCGGAGCACCGGCGATCGCTTCCACCAGGATGCCCCATCCCAGCTCCTGCGTGAACCGTGGCGAACACGGCCGGCAGCAGCGGGAACATCCGCGGGCTGCGCTCGCGCACACTGATCGCCGCGCTGAAAAGAAACACGATGAGGCCGTATAATCCCAGCGCGCCGCCGTAGACCCACCACAGAACCGGCCACGCTAACGCCAACAGCGGCCCACTGAAAACGCCGAGCAGGAACGCCGCGGGCAGCAGGCCGGGGACCGCGAAGGTTTCCGGGTGTTTACGCAGCAGCCGGACGCGCCCCCGACCGTAACGCACTATCTGCCGGAATAGACCGGTCAGGCTCGACCGGGGAAAGTAGCGGACTGCCACACGCGGCGTGAACCAGCAGGTCAGGCCGGCCTGGGCGATGCGCTGGTTGAATTCCACGTCCTCGCAGGCGTCGAAGGTTTCGTCGAAGAGACCGATCGCGTCGAACACGCGTGCGACGATAGGCGACGGCGACACTTTGCGGCGGGACGAAGCTTTCCGTCGCGGAAAAGATGAACGAGGCGGGATGATGGCCGAGGCGCGATGCGCGGGCGGCGGCGATGGTGCGTTGCAAGAGACTGGCTTCGGTCACGTCCATCGGCTGAGGTCGGCCCACGCAATCGGCGCCGCTGCGCTCGAACGCAGCCGCCACTTCATCGAGATAATGCGGATTATCCAGCTCGCAATGGCCGTCGATCAGGACGATCAGGTCGCCGCACGCCGCCTTCACGGCAACGTTGCGTCCGCTGCTCGACCAGCGCCGCGGGTTGTTAAGCAGCCGGAGGTTGACATGATCGAGCATCATCTCGGCGACGATATCTCGTGTGGCGTCCGTCGATTCACCGTCGGCGACGAGAATCTCGAAGCGGTCCGGCGGATAGTGCTGGTCCAGGAGTTGGTCGTAGGGTGCTGCCGATGAACGCGGCCTCGTTACGCACCGGGACGATGACGGAGATGAACGGCGGCTCCCCGGCGGGCGCAGAAGTTGCCGATGATGCTCGATCCAAGGTCGCCTGGCTCATGCGGCTCCTTCCGCGCGGGTCACGCTGCCAGTCGGACACGGGACGGCTCTTGTTCGCCAACGGTGCCGCGCATCGACTTTTCGATCCACTCACTGGAGGGGATGCCGAGAACGCGACTCAGGACCGCGAACGGTACGCCGACGGCGTAACAGGCCGTGCAGACGAGCAACCGCAGGTCGAGCCAGAAGCCAACTTTTTCGATGTAAAACAGGTCGTGCGCCAACTTGCGGCGGACGCTGTCCACGTCGGTGTCCGGCGGCAGCTGCACCTGGGCCAGGCCGGTGACGCCGGGACGGACCAGCAGGCGCTGCCGGTAGCCCGGAACCTCACGCTCCAACTCGGGCACAAACTCCGGTCGTTCGGGGCGCGGGCCGATGAGGCTCATCTCGCCGCGCAGTACGTTCAGTAGTTGCGGCAATTCGTCCAAGTGACTTTTGCGCAGGAACCAGCCGACGGGCGTGATGCGCGGATCGCCGGGCATCGACCAGCGCGGGCCGGTCAGCGATTCGCAGTTGTGGATCATGGAACGGAGCTTGTAGATCGTGAAGGTCCGGCCGCCGCACCCAACGCGCACCTGCGTGTAGAAGGCCGGGCCGCGCGAAGTCAGCCTGACGGCCAGCGTCGCAATCATCACCACGGGCAGGGCGACGACGGACAGCAGCAAGGCCAGTACGAAATCAGCGGATCGCTTTACGGACAAGTACCAGGACCGTCGCGGCCGAATCGACGCACGGGTCGAACCGGACCTCTCGCGGCGGGAACGAGACGGGGCAGAAACGACCTCGGGCTCGATCGTGCGAAAGGTAAGTTGCGTCGCCAAGAATCGCCTCCCTGCGAGCGATAAGATTGGAACAGACGGCCAGGGGAAAAATACGGTAGTCCACTCGCACAGAGAGCGGAGGCAAACCCGGCTCCACCTGCAAACCCAAAAAAGTGGAGACAAACCCGGGCCCACTCGCTGAGCGAGTGGACTACCACAATCAACGGCTACAACCAAACGATCCCGCGACAACCAAACGGCCCGGCTACAACCAAACGGCCCCGCTACGACCAAACCGTCCCCACTACAACCAAACGATCCGGCTACAACCAAACGGCCATACATCCAATCGCGGACTTAAATCAAATCAAACAGGACTCGGTCCAGTTCCGGCAAAAGCAACTGCATGAAGTCGAGACAGGGGTCGGCCTTGGTGTTCTCCTCAAGAGTGTTCAAATCGCGCACCACGTACAGCTTGTGCAGCACCGGTGCCCGGGCGAAGGTGATGCGGGCGTCGTCGGCCGGCGTCCAGCCTTTGCCCGCGTTCCAGGCCCAGTAGATGCGGACTTTCGTCTCCTCGTGCGTCGTTGTGCGGATGGCGTCGGCGGTCCAGAACTCGCCGGTACTACCAGGGGCAGCGGTGCGCGAGCGGCCGCCAACCAGGTAGCCGCTGGCGCCATAACAGGCCTCCGGCGTATGGATCGACACCGGGCCGGATCGGCCGCAGACCAGCACAATCGCCACTTTTTGGCCGGTGCGGCGGTTGACGTAATGCCGCTGCAAACTGCCGGCCAGCAAGGGATCCATCGAGCCTTTCTTGCCCTCGACCTCCTGCACCTCCCACTCGCCGAGGCTGGTGGGGATGTTCTGGAAGCGTTTCGCGGCCTCGGCAGGCTCGATCGGTTTCTGCCAGCGATCCGTCCAGTAGCCGTGGAGCAGGCCCGTGGCGAGCATCGTTCCAGTAGCAATGACCGCGGCGAGAATGCGGAGCATGGGGATGGTTCCTCGATGTTTTGCGGTTTCGGTTACTTCTCCCCTCTCCCCTGTACTCAGGGGAGAGGGGTCGGGGGTGAGGGGTAATGACCCTGATTGCGTTCTGCTCCAAACCCCTCACCCCCGCCCCCTCTCCCCTGAGTACAGGGGAGAGGGGAGAAAAACTCCGCCCCCTCTCCCCTGAGTACAGGGGAGAGGGGAGAAAAACCCCGCCCCCTCTCCCCTGAGTACAGGGGAGAGGGGAGAAAAACTCCGCCCCCTCTCCCCTGAGTACAGGGGAGAGGGGAGAAAAACTCTAAGCTGCATCGGTCGTATGTAATTACGCCGCCGCCACAGTCGCCGCGGCCGGGGCGATGACCTCGTCGGGATCGGCCGCGCTGACCACGGCGCCGAGCACACGGGCGCCCACCTCGTTCAGCCGCTGCGCCGCGGCGTAGACGCGCGGTGCGTGGCTGACACCGTTCAGCACCGCCAGGATGACCGCGTCGGCTTGCTGGGCCAGGAGCAACGAATCCGTCGCCGCCAAGACCGGGTGCGAGTCGATGATGATGAAGTCGAACGCCTCACGCAGTTTCTCGAACACGCCTTCCATGCCGCCGCGGGCCAGCGCTTGCAGCACTTCGCGGTCCCACTGGCCGGCCGGCATCACCAGCAGGCCGGGCAGCGTCGTGTCCTGGACCGCGTCCTCCAACTCGACCTCACCGAGCAGCACCTCGCTGAAACCGGGCTGCATCGGCACCTCGAACAGCTGGTGGATGGCGGGATTACGCAGATCAGCGTCGATCAGCAGCGCCTTGCGGCCGGCGCGGGCCAGGCTGCTCGCCAGATGGCTCGCCACCGTCGTCTTGCCTTCGCCCGACGACGCGCTGGTGACGAGGATCATGCGTGTCTGTTCGCGCTGGCGAGTCGCGCAACAGCAGCGTGCGGATAGCGTCCACCGACTCCAGCACCGGTTGGCCTTCCAAATCCGGCTGACCGCTGGCGCCGATCACCTGTTGCTCGAAATTCGGTACGGAGGGCACGGCCCCGACAACGCGGATGCCCAGGCCGTTCGCCACTTCCTGGGCCGAATGGACACGCCGCTGTCGATAGTCGGACCAGGCCACGCCCATGCAGACGAGGAACAGCACGCCCATCGGCGCACCGATGGACGCCATCAACTGTTTCTTGATGTCCTTCTTCTGAAGCTCCGCCTCGCCGTGCAGAATGATGCGCGGCGGCGCCCCTGCTCGATCCGCTCCGTCGCCACCTTGCTGCCCAGGGCGTCGAGCAACTTCCCGTCGCGTCCGATCTCGTTGATCAGGTTGTCCAGCTCTCTGCGGGGCCGCGACGAGCTTGACGGCCTTTTCGCTCGTCTCCTTGATCTGCTTGTCCAACTCGGTTTTCTGCTCGTCGAGGAATTTTTTCGTTGTCATCCCTTGCTCGACGGCACCCTTGGTTTCTTCGGCCAGCCGTTTTTGATAACGGCCATTCATTTCCTCCCGCAGCTTGACGCGCCGTTCCTCGACCTGGGGTTCAAGCTGCTTGATCTGGCTATTGGCGACACGCGGCGTCGGTTCGCCTGTCAGCCCCAGGAGCTCGTACTCGCGGACGAGCGCCCTCAGCTGCCCCATGCGGATCAGCAGCGGTTTGGCGATTTTGTCGGTTTCCAGGGCCTGCTCGACGGCGGCATCGGGCACTTTTTCGTTGACGAGCGCGTTGGTCCGCGCCAGCAAGGTCGCCTGATCGTTCTTCGCCTTGAACAGGGCTTGATCGTTGATCGACTTCTGTTGGCGCAGATCGCGGAGGTTGAACTGTACCTCATCTTCCATGCGCTTCACGGCGAGCGGATCGGCGGTGCCAAGGGTGTCGGACAGGCGCTTGTAATTGTTCTTCTTGTTCTTCAACCCTTCCGCCATCGTGTTGTACGCCTTCTCCAGCTCGGCGATTTTATCGGCCCGGCCGCTCTTCTCGCCGTAGCCGGTCTGATCCATGTAGCTCTCGGAAATGGCCTTGACGATGGTCGTGGCAACCGTGGGGTCCGAGTAACTGAATGTGAGAGTTAGGAACTCGTTATTGTCCGTCATCTCGACCTTCAGCTCTTCTTCGAGGAATGCGGGCACGTCGGTTTGCTGGGCACCGAGGTTGAGCTTCTTCACGTCGTCCCGCTTCAATGCGGCGTGAATGACCGGTCGGCTGCGGAGTAGAGCGGCCTGCGAGCGGATAAACGTGTGGAACCCGGCGTCCTTCGCGTTGTAGCCGTGCTCCATGATCTCCGGTTGAGCGGAGTTGACGCGCACCTGAGCGGCAGCCGTGTACTTCGGTGACATCAAGAACCATGCGGCCAGCCCAGCGATTCCGGCGAGGATGATGCCGAGCGTGGCGGCAGCCATCCAGCGGCGGCGGAGCGAGCGGAGCAGCGAGCCGAAGTCGGGGCCGGCCGAAAGGCCGGGTGCCAGTGATTCGAGCTGCACGGTGCGGACCGGGATCGATGCGGCCCGCGATGGGTTTGGCGTCGGGTTGGCTCGGGGGCGTGTTGCTGGTCGGTTCAGGGCAGCCGGCGTCGTGCGGAAACACGGTTGGATCTCCCTATCCAGTTGATGCGGCGTCCATTGCCGCTTACGCGCTGACGCTTGCAACTGCTAAGCCGCAAGCGGTAAACCCAAAGCTCGTTCACGTCTTCTCGACGGTCGGCTGCTCGACCCGGGGCGTTTCGGTCAGGGTCTTCTTGCCGAACTGGCGCGACCGTCCGCGCTGGGCGGGAAGCGGCGCGGAGCGTGGCCGCGGCGGCCGGGGAACAGTCGGGCTGCGTTGGGTCATCGGTACCCGGAATGCGCTGGCCGGGACCTTGATGAACAGGCGGTCCAGCAGTTTCAGCACCACCCAGAGCAGGCCCAGGGCGATGGGCATCATCAGCAGGCCGGCGACGTCGTGGAAGAAGGCCTGGGCCGTCTCGCTGCTGACGGTGTCGTACAGCACGCCGGTGACCGTGACACGAATGATATTCGCCATGATCGCGATGGGCACCGCACTCACGAACAGGATGAGCCGATCGGCGAGCGGCCGTTTGACGATCATGGCCATCGCCGCCGACAGCGCGACAAACACCATGAGCATGCTCAGGCCGCTGCACGCCTCGACGATGTTGATTTGATGCTCGTTGAGGAGGATGACGTTGCCCTCGGCCAGGGCGGGCAGGCCCAGCACTTGCATGATGAAGGTACTGACCGTCGTGGCGGTGGCTGCAACGGGCCGGACAGGGCGATCGCCACGCGGTACGGCAGCGGGATCATGAAGGCGAGGAACAGCACCGCCGGCCAGGCCCAGCGACCGAACGCCCGGCCGCCGACCAGCAGCCCAACACCGAACAGGGTCGGCAGAAGCGAGATCGGATCGAGCCAGGCGTAGTAGTAGTAGGCTCCGACCAGCCGGAGACCGACGCCGAGCGCCAGCAGCGGCAACCCCCACAAGCTCGGCTGGAATGCGGCCAGGTCGAGGCGGTCGCGGCGCGCGTACAGCAGGACGGCGGCGAAGACCGGCACGAGCCAGCCGTGCGAATATTGCGGATTGATTTGCCAGACCACGGCCAGGTCGGTTAACGTCGTCCAGAAGGCCCAGACCAGAACGGCCAGCGGGACCAGCAGCAGGGCGACCGGGAACAGGCGTGGCGGGTGTGCCGGAAGGGTACTCGCTGTCATGGCGTCCTTTCCACGGTGGTCGAGCCAGACGACCAACGCCCTCATCCTGGAGCGCGGGGAAGTTCGTTGAGGGGGGAATCTTACTGCCCGTGCGCGGAACGAGTCAATACGTGTTCTTCGGCCTTAGACCACAGGGACAAATCTTGACCTGACATGGCAACGCGATAAAATAACTAAGTACAAATGTATACTGGCTTACGGAACAGGGCGCTTGATCTTGCGCCTGGAATGCTGCCATGCCATACGATGCCAAAGCGATAGCCAACTTCTTCATCGAGTTGGCGAACGCCGAAGCGAAGCCTCTCACCCCCATGAAGCTTCAAAAGCTGGTCTACTACGCACATGGTTGGCACTTCGGGCTGACCGGTAGGCCGCTGCTTGACGAGGCAGTGCAAGCGTGGAGTTACGGACCAGTCATCATGTCGCTCTACAAGGCGTTCACGGAGTCCGGTGCCGGGCCGATTACTCAGCCCGCCCTCAACTACAAATTGCTTCCTGGAACCTTGCAGATGCAGGTGCATCGGCCGTCGATTGAGGATTTCCCGACCGAGGACAAAGAATTCGTCAAGCGACTGCTCAAACAGGTTTGGAAGATATACGGCGATTTTACGGCCTATCAACTCTCGAACATGACGCACGCGGCAGGCACACCCTGGGGAGCGCATGAACAAAATGTACGATGGCCGCATCCCCAGGTACGCCACGATTCCGGATGAATGGTTCAGGGAATACTTCAAGGAACAGGCGGCATGAACGATCAACCCGACGTCGGGAAAATCAAGCCGCCGAGCGAAGTTCCACCGGATCAGCCGGACCAGCAGACAGCGGACGAAGAACGAGAGCTGAAACGCCGTGCGCCGACTGCGGTGGAGCGCGAAGCAGAGTTGCACCGCGCCCATCTTGATGCGCTTCAGGATCGAATCGATCACCATATGGGGGAGTGCGACCGTTGGCGCGAGGAATTATTCCGTGTTCAGCAGGCGCTGGCCAATGAGAGAGAACGTGCCGAGAAGCTCAGCAACGACAACGTCAAGATCCGCGAGTTGAGTTGGGCCGCAAACGGCTTGACCATCTTGGGAAATTGCTTCAGCGCCATCGGCGCTGGTCTTGGCGTCGCCGCGTCTTTATCCAAACTGCCAGACGAGATCAAATCCCTTCTCATCGGAGGCGGGGTAGCGCTGATTTTCGCCGGCGTGGCATTGACCATCTTTTCTGTTCTTGCTGGGCGGCGTGTTGGCTGATCGACGCGATGACTGCGTCTCTGGCGATCCTCGGCGGGTGAGACTCCAGCCTGTCGAACGCTCGCCTCCTCATGCCGAGCGCCCTACAATTCGGCCTTTGACGGTTGTAACGGATCGAACGAATACAGGAGATTTGCGGGATGCCGCATATCGTTTCGACGAACATCACCTGGCACGAGGGTCAGGTGTCGCGGGAGGAGCGAACTGCTCTGCTGAAGCAGAAGGGCGCGACGCTCTGGTTCACCGGGCTGAGCGGTTCCGGCAAGAGCACCATCGCTTACACCCTCGAACACGCCCTGTTCCGGCAAGGCCGGGCGGCCTACGTCCTCGACGGCGATAACGTCCGCTTCGGGCTCAACGCCGGGCCGAAGATTCTCATCGACAAACGACAGTATTCGGAAGCGTCGGCCAAGCGTTCGGTCTCGGCTTCTCGGCCGAGGACCGCGAGGAGAACATCCGCCGCATCGGCGAGGTCGCCAAACTGTTCGCCGACGCGGGCGTCATCACGATGACCAGTTTCATCAGCCCATATCGCAAGGACCGCGACCGCGTCCGCGCGCCTGCACGTCGAGGGCAAACTGCCGTTCATCGAGATCCACGTCAACACGCCGCTCGACGACTTGCGAGGGCCGCGATCCCAAGGGGCTTGTACAAGAAGGCCCGCGCCGGCGAACTACGGGCTTCACCGGCATCGACGATCCCTACGAGACGCCGCTGAACCCGGAATTGACGCTCGACGCTGCCCGCACGTCGCCGCAGGAAGCGACCGTGCTGTTGCTGCAATACCTGGAGAAGCACGGTATCCTGGCGTGAGGGCGCTCTCCCTCACCCCCGACCCCTCCCCGGAGTACCGGGGCGAGGGGAGCGAACGTACTCCCCTCGCCCCGGTACTCCGGGGAGAGGGGTCGGGGGTGAGGGGGTTTCCTACTCCCCTCGCCCCGGTACTCCGGGGAGAGGGGTCGGGGGTAGGGGGTTTCCTACTCCCCTCGCCCCGGTACTCCGGGGCGAGGGGTCGGGGGTGAGGGGTATTTGCGTTTCGCGAACCGTTTACAAGCCGTGAGCGTGTTTTTCCTGCCCGACCTGAACGCGTGAACGAACCCCGTCAAACTCCGCATTCCCACCCACTTCGCCCAACCGTTGTAGTCGTTCCCTGTACCTGAAAAATGGCTTGCTTTTTTTCAAGTTGTGCGCCCACGCCGCGTTGACACGTCGATTTGGCAAACGTAGACTTGGCCGGTCTACTTGAGGGAAAGGTTTCCCTGTGCGATAATGGCATCAATCCGCCGGCCGCAAGTGCAGCGTTACCGGCAACACCGCCATCCCGGCCTTAATAGGTTATCCATGCCGCCTTTCGACCTAACCACCTGTCTGTCTCGTCCCGCCGAGGGTTTTTACACGTCGGAAGTCCCGGATGCACGGGGCTGGCCGCTCCGGACCTTCCTGCCCACGGGCTACGAGCCGAACTACCCGTACCCGTTGCTCGTCTTTCTGCACGGTCATGGCGGCAGCGAGGAACAGGTGCTCCGCCTCGCCCCGAAGCTGAGCCGGCGCAACTACGTTTGCATCGGCCTCCGCGGCCCGCACCCCGCCGGCACCCGCTCCGATGGCCGACCCGTGTTCAGCTGGGGCGCGGACGGTCCCACCGATGCACTCATCGAAGAGTACGTGTTCGGGGCCGTGCTGCAGACGCGCCGCCACTTCCACGTTCACTCCGAGCGGATCTACCTGGCTGGTTTCCAGGAAGGCGCGACGCTGGCATACCGCCTCGGCATGACCTTCCCCGAGAAGTTTGCCGGCGTCATCTCGCTGAATGGCTGTCTACCGCGCCGCGGCGGTCCGCTGCTGCGGCTGCCGGAGGTTCGTGACCTGAAGGTGCTGATCGGCCACGGCATCGCCAACGCCGTCGTCCCGCTGTCGATGGCCCAGGCCGATCAACGCCTCTTCTACAGTGCCGGCCTCGACGTCACGCTGCACACCTATCCCTCGAACCATCGCATCCACGCCGAAATGCTGCGCGACATCGATCACTGGATCATCGGCCACATCGAGCAGGAATCAGGAATGCGGGATCAGGAGTCGGATGAGATGTGAGTGGTGAGTGGTGAGTGGTGAAAAAAACGGGCCGCGTCCCCAGAAGGGTAGCGGCCCGATTGCATTTCAGCGTCCACAGCTGCTCACCACTCACCACTCACCACTCACCACTCACCAGCCTTACAGAATAAACCGGCTCAAATCTTCCTTCTTCAGAATCTCGGCAAGCCTCCCGTTGACGTAGGCACGGTCAATGACGACGTGCTTCTCGGCAATGTCCGGCGCCTGGAAACTGATGTCTTCGACGACGCGCTCCAGGATCGTGTGCAGCCGGCGGGCGCCGATGTTCTGCGTCTCCTGGTTGACGCGGAACGCCGTCTCCGCCAGTTCCTCGATACCGTCCTTGGAAAACTCCAGCTGCACTCCTTCCGTCTCCAGCAGGGCGGCGTACTGCTTGGTCAGCGAGTGTTTCGGCTCCGTCAGGATGCGCAAGAAGTCTTCGCGCTTCAGGTCCGTCAACTCCACGCGGATCGGGAAGCGGCCCTGTAGTTCCGGCATCAGGTCGGATGGTTTCGAGGCATGAAACGCTCCGGCGGCGATGAACAGGACGTGATCCGTCCGCACCGGACCGTAACGGGTGTTCACCGTCGTCCCCTCGACGACCGGCAGCAGGTCGCGCTGGACGCCCTGGCGCGAAACATCCGGACCGTGAGAGGATTGGGGGCCGCAGATCTTGTCCAGCTCGTCGAGGAAGATGATGCCCTGGTTCTCGACCAGCTCGACCGCCTTCTCCATCACGACCTGACGATCGATGAGTGCCTCGGCCTCCTGTTCGAGCAGGATGCGCCGCGCCTCCTTGAGCGGGATCTGCCGCTGCTGGGCCTGCTTGGGCATGATGCGCTCGAACATGTTCTGAAAATCGACGTCCATCTGTTCCATGCCGATGTTGGAGAAGATCTGCACCGGCACCGCCTTCTGCTCGACATTCAGCTCGACCGGCTTGTCTTCCAGCTCGCCGGCTTCGAGGCGGGCTTTCATCTTGTCCCGCGTGCGCTGACGGCGATCGTTCTCCTCCGCGTTGTCGGCGTCCCAGACGCTGGTCTTGGGCAGCAACAGGTCGAGCAGCCGTTCGGTGACCTTTTCGCGGGCCAGCGTCTCGACTTTCTGCCGCTGCTCCTGCCGGACCATGCCGATGGCGATTTCGGTCACGTCGCGGACCATGCTCTCCACGTCGCGGCCGTGGTAGCCGACCTCGGTGTACTTCGTCGCCTCGATCTTGAGGAACGGTGCGCCGACCAGCTGCGCGAGGCGGCGGGCGATCTCCGTCTTGCCGACGCCGGTGGGGCCGATGAGGATGATGTTTTTCGGCGTCACGTCCTTGCGAAGGTCCGGCGGCAGCTGCTGCCGCCTCCAGCGATTGCGAATGGCGACGGCAACGGCGCGCTTGGCGGCGTCCTGGCCGACGATGTAACGATCCAGTTCCTGCACGATCTGCCGCGGAGTCAGGTCAGCCACGATATGTCTCCTTGGTGAGCGGTCAGCGGCCAATAGGACTTATAGGACTTCTCGGACCTATTCGCCCTAGATGCTCTACTCACAACTCTACCACTTCCAGGTTCGCGTTGGTGTAAATGCACAAGTCAGCGGCGATCTGCAAGGCGCTGCGGACGATCTGGGCGGCCGACAGGTTCGAGTGGGTCATCAGGGCACGGGCCGCGGCGAGCGCGTACCCGCCGCCGGAGCCGATGGCCGCCACGCCGTCGGTCGGTTGAATCACGTCGCCGGTGCCGCTGACCATGAGCAGGTGGTCGCGGTCCACGGCCACGATCATCGCCTCCAACCGCCGCAAGGCGCGGTCCATGCGCCAATCTTTCGCCAGCTCGGTGGCAGCACGGGGCACGTTGCCCTGGTAGTCCTTGAGCTTGGCCTCGAACCGTTCCAGCAGGGCGAAGGCGTCGGCACTGGCGCCCGCGAAGCCGGTCAGCACTTTGCCTTCGTGCAGTTTACGGATCTTGTGGGCGTCGCTCTTCATGACCTGGCTGCCGAGCGTCACCTGGCCGTCGCCGCCGATGGCCACGCCGCTCTTGTGCCGCACCGCCAGAATCGTCGTAGACCGCAATCGCGGCATCGGTTGATCTCCGTTGTCGTTCGTCTTCCTCCCCTCGCCCCAAAAGGGCGAGGGGAGAATGGTGGCGTCGCAATCTCCGTCCCTTCCCGACGAAGAACAGGTGGCACTGCCTTCATCTTACATAGGACGCGCTCCGGACAATGCCTCGACACTGTTCCGGACGAGCTATTCTGTAGATAATGATAAGGAGCCATCGGGAGCGATCCTAGCGCTTACCCAACCTTTTCGCCCGGAGACAGTCTATGATGCGCCTACACGTCTGTTTGCTGGCCGTTCCTGTTCTGCTGTTCGGCTGGCTGCATTCCGCGTCGGCGAGCAATGCCGGCAAGGAGGCAGGGCCGTTCCGCGAGATCACAGACGACGGAGGGTTTTTCAAGCCCGCTGTGATACAGGAAGCGAACCAAAGACTCCGGCAACTTCATGACCGCACTGGTCGTGAGGTGGTCATCGAAACGTTCTCTGGCGCCCCGCCTCGCTTCGATGAAGAGGGAAACTCGGCTTACGCCAAGGAGGCACGCGCTCGCGCTAAGCACCTAGGGGTGGACGGCGTCTACATCGGCTTCTGGAAAAAACCACGCCTGCATTTTTTCATCGAAGTGGGCAACAAGACGGAGCGAACCTCGCTTTTCACCGAAGACGATGAAGCGGAATTGAAAAAAATCCTGAGCGCGAAGGAGTCGAACGATCAGATTCTGATTGAGGCCGTAAACTTCGCAGCGACAAGGATCGAAGCCCATACTCGGAAGCGCGCTGCGTCTACAGGGTCAGGAACCAGAACGTCCGCACCCACAGACGGCGAATCAGGTTCGCCAGTTGCCCGGTGGATTTGTTTCGGGTTCGCCGCACTGGCCGTCGTCTGGCTAATGGTGGGCCTGATCCGGGCCGTTTCGACTCCGGCGGGCTACTACGGTGGCGGCGGCTACGGTGGCGGCGGCGGCGGCGGCGGTTTCTTTTCGTCCTTCATGGGCGGCATGTTCGGCGCCGCGGCCGGAATGTGGATGTACAACTCCTTCTTCGGGGGAAGCCACGCCTATGGGTCAGGGAGCGATTATGGTAGCAGCAATGATGGTGGTGGCGGAAACGATCCCGGCCGCGACACCGACTATAGCGGTTCTGGCGGCGACATGGGCGGCGGCGATGATGGCGGCGGAGGCGGCGATATGGGTGGCGGCGACACCGGCGGCGGCGATTTCGGTGGTGGCGGCGGCGACTTTGGCGGCGGTGGTGGCGGTGATTTTGGCGGCGGCGGCGACTTTGGCGGTGGTGGTGGTGGTGGTGGTGGTGGCGATTTCGGCGGCGGCGGTGACTTCTGACCTGTAGCCGGAGGCTCTGTTATGAGTCGAGCTTTCGCCGGGTTTATGATCCTGTTCATGCTGACACCGCCGGTCAACGCGGCGGAAGGGGATCGTCCGATTCGCGATGGCGCCGGTCTGTTCGGCGCGGACGCCATCGCCCAGGCCACCGACCAGATCCTGGAGATGCGGCAGACCACGAAATTCGACTTCGTCCTGGAAACGACGGCCAAGTTACCCGACGACGTGATGAAACGTCTCGACCGCGCGAGCAATGTTGACGCTGCCTTCAGGGAGTACGCCCTGGAGCGAGCTGAAGCGGAGGACATCCACGGCGTCTATGTCTTCATTTCGACGAAACCAAAGTACAAGTCGATCGCGGTCATCGGCCGCCCGGAGGAGGTTCGAGATACGTTCAGCGGCTGGCAATGCGAGAAGCTGCGTAAACTCCTTGCCGGGAAACTAGAGAAACACCCCGACGAGGCACTTCTCAAAACTGTTGATTGGCTGCGCGAGCGAAACAAAGCGGAGAGCGGTGCGGAAACTTCCTGGTTCGGCTGGGGCACCATCGCGGCGATCCTCGGCGGCCTGCTCGTCCTGTGGTTGCTGCTCGGTCTGGCTCGAATGCGAACAAACCACACGCCGGCACCAGCAAGCGGGGAGGCGAATCGGCCCGGTTTTGTTCCGGGGCTGTTCGGCGGTATGTTCGGCTCGATGGCCGGTCACTGGATCTACGACACGATCTTGCACAGCCCGCCGAACCCGGCACCCCCAGCAACACCGGCGCCGCTGGATACGACGAAGCCATCGAAGTCTGTTTAGTAGCGGTTCGCTAACCGCGGCTAAGGGCTCGCGCAATAATAAGTGGTGCCATTTCTGTAGGACGGATTTTCAATCCGTCCGTGCGAACCGGACGGATTGAAAATCCGTCCTACAGAAATGGACCAGGTTATTGTTGCGCGGATCCTAAACGAGAGGGCCATGCCGTGGTCACGCCGCAATACGTCGAACTGGCCGAGTTGGCCGGCGGCTTCATCCACGAAATCAAGAATCATCTCAGCACGTTCAGCCTCAACCTGCAACTGCTGGGTGAGGACTTCGCCGAGCCGCAAAACCAGCGTGAACGCCGTGCCCTCGACCGCGTCAAACGCCTTCAGATCGAGTGCGACCGCCTCGTCAACGTCTCCAACGACTTCCTGCGTTTTGCCCGTGTGAAGGACCTCGACCTCAAGCCGTCCAGCCTGGCGACGGCGGTCGAGGAGTTGATAGAATTCTTCGGCCCGACGGCGCAGCAGCACGAGATTGAGATCAAAACGTACCTTCCCGCCGATCTGCCGCTCGTGAATCTGGACCGCGACGTGTTCAAGCAGGCACTGTTGAACCTGATGCTCAATGCGCAACAGGCGATGTCGGGCGGGGGTGAGCTGACGATCCAGGCGGTGCGTGAGCCGAACACCGTCACGCTCAGTCTGATCGACACGGGCAAGGGGATGCCGCCCGACGTGGTGGCGCGGGCCTGGCAGCCGTTCTTTTCGACGCGCCAGGGCGGCACCGGCCTCGGCCTGCCCACGACACGCAAAATTATCGAAGCCCACGGCGGCACTATCGACGTGCAGAGCGAGGTCAGCCGCGGCACCAAGTTCACGATACGATTGCCCATTGAACCCGTTTAACCGCGAGCGTTGTATCCCAGCGCTCGCAGAAGCTCGCGGCTAAACAATCGGAGAGATCCGCATCATGACTGTCCTATCCGTCTCCGCGTTCGGCCTCGCAACCTCGACTGTTCCCCTGGCGAACCTCAACGGCGCGATCATGCCGTTGTCCGAAGCGAAGGTGCCCGTCCTGGACCGCGGCTACCTTTTCGGCGACGGCATCTACGAGGCGTTGCGTATCTACAGCGGCCGGATGTGGCTGGAGGAGGAGCATTTCGCCCGCCTGGCGCGCAGTCTCGACGAAGCTGCGCATCCGCGGCGTCGATCTGAGCCGGTTGCGGCAGCGCTGCCGCGAGACCGTCGCCGCGTCCCGCCTCGCCGAGGCGTTTCTCTACATGCAGGTTACGCGCGGCGTCGCCCCCCGCGCTCACGCTTTCCCGGCGGAAGCGACTCCGACCGAGCTGATCTGGGTGCAGGAATATCGCGACGGCTACGGCGAACTGCGAGCCAATGGGGCGAGCGTGATCCTCTACCCTGACATCCGCTGGGATCGTTGCGATGTTAAGTCGCTGAACCTGCTCGGCAATGTCTTGGCGGCCCAGGCGGCGAAGGAGGCGGGGGCCATCGAGGCGCTGCTGTACCTGCCGGACGGCACATTGACGGAGGCGTCGCATTCGAGTTTCTGCTGGGTGCGTGGCGGCGTGGTTTACGGGACGCCGAACAGTCATGCGATCCTGCCGGGAACGACACGCGGCCGCACGGCGAAGCTGGCGGCTCAGGCAGGCGTTTCGTTCGCCGAGGGGTCGCTGCGTCGCAACGAACTGGAAGTGATCGACGAGTTGTTCATGACGGGCACGACGATGGAGGTGATGCCGGTGGTGCGCGTGGATGGCAAGACGGTCTGCGGCGGGCGGCCGGGGCCGGTAACGCGGAAATTACAGGAGGCGTATCGTGAAGCCGTCCGAGCCTTCCTCGCAGGATGAGGATGACATCCCGTTTGCGAAACATGAGCCATTCGAGCCTTCTGAACGCCAAGCGGCTGATGATCCAAGCGCGGACGAACCAGAGCGGCCGTTTCTCATCCGTCCCACCCCCGATCCGGCCTGTCGATTCGTCATGGTGGAGGCGCTCATCGTCCTGGTCGCCTGCTGCGGTTGTCTCGGCATCGGAATCGAGACGCGCAGGTTAGTGGACTCTCGGCCGTGGCACGTAGCCAGCTTCATTACGGGGATGAACCGCCGAGATTTCGTTCTCTGCTTCTTCCTTGGCCTCAGTCTTTCTTGCCCATACGTTCTCCTCCACCAGTATTTGTTGCGTAATCGGCGGAGCTGGCCGACCCTGCCGGAATGGACGTGGATGGTTGCAAGCGCGTGGGCGGTTTGTTTCGTGACCGACGCAGTATCTCGTCATTACAAGGTTTCACTCTCACTCGACCTCAAACTTCCGAGCGAGTTACAATCGGTATTTCTATTTTTCTGGGCGTTGAGCTACTTCCTACTCTTCGGGTCTGGGCTGTTGGTTATTCTCATGCTGTTAGAGCAGCCGTCGAGCGGGTGGAAGTGCATGGCCTGGGCGGACTGGTTAGGTGTCGCTGGTACTCTGACGATGATCGCGATTGTGTTTTTCGATGCTGAATCTAAGCGCCGCTTTGATTTTTGAAGCGAACCCGAGTAGATGCGGGTGCGCTGCAACTCCGGCCCACGTCGGCATTCGTGAGGAAAATAAGTTGAAGGTTGCTCCGCGATAGTGGATGATTCCGGAACGATCTCGGGAAAACACGACCGGAGACGCCATGAACGATCCCTTCCGAATCCATCTGCTCCGCCTCCTTGTTGGATTGGGATTCCTCTCCCTCGGGAACGGCACCATCGTCGCCGCGGAAAAGCCCAACATCGTGATCCTCTTGTGCGACGACCTCGGCTACGGCGACCTGAGCTGCTTCGCCCACCCGGTGATGCGCACGCCTCACCTCGACCAACTCGCGGCGGAAGGGGTCAAACTCACCCACTGCTATGCGTCGGCCCCGGTCTGTTCGCCGTCGCGCGGCGGGCTGCTGACCGGGCGGATTCCCAACCGCCTTGGCATCCGCGACTGGATTCCGCCGAACAGCGGCATCTTCCTGCGGCCCGGCGAAGTGACGCTCGCACAACTCCTCAAGGACGCCGGCTATCGGACCTGTCACGCCGGCAAGTGGCATCTCAACAGCAAGACCGACGGCAGCGAGCGCACGCCGGGCGAGGCGGGGTTCGACCACTGGCTGTACACGCAGAATAATGCCGCGCCCAGCCACCTCAACCCGATCAACTTCATTCGCAACGGCAAACCGGCCGGCAAGCTCGAAGGCCCGTCGTCGCACCTTGTCGTGGCCGAGGCGATTCAGTTCCTCGATGCGAACAAGGACAAGCCGTTCTACCTCAACCTCTGGTTCCACGAGCCGCACGAGCCGGTCGATGCCGCGGAGGAGTTCCTCAAGCTGTACCCCAAGGAAGACAACCTGGACCGCCGACATTATTACGGCGACGTCTCGCAAATGGACGCGGCTGTCGGCAAACTCCTGAAGTACCTCGACGACCACAAACTGCGCGACAACACCTTCGTCTTCTTCACCAGCGACAATGGCCCGGAGACCCTGAAACGCTACAAGGGCGCTGAACGCTCCTACGGCTCGCCAGGTCCATTGCGCGGCATGAAGCTGCACATCACCGAGGCGGGTTACCGCGTGCCGGGCATCGTCCGTTGGCCAGGTCATACCAAGGCGGGCAGCGTCTCTACCGAGCCGGTTTGCAACGTGGACCTGCTGCCTACCGTGTGCTCGATCATCGGTGCGAAACTGCCCGAGCGTAAGCTGGATGGTGCGGACATCACGCCGATCTTCGAGGGCAAGGCGGTCAAACGGCCGCACTCGCTCTACTGGCAATTCGACTTCGCCATCAGTCGTCCCTGGGTGATCTCGCTGCGCGACGGGCCGTGGAAACTGCTGGCCAATGCCGATCTCGACAAGTTCGAGCTATACAACCTCCTGGGTGACGTGGGAGAAAAGACGAACCTGGCCGACAAGCATCCGGACCGCGTCAAGCAGATGGTTACGGAGATGAAGCGACTGCACGCGGAAATCCTGGCCGAGGGCGCGAAGTCGGGGAACCCGGCCCCGCACCAGCCGAAGAAGTAGAACATCCAGGTACATCCAAAGGCACAGCCCACGCGGAGTAGAACCCATGAAATCGAGCGGTTGGAGCTTACTCGGTCTTGTCCTGGTCGCATCTTTCGGTAGTCGCGCCGCGGCCGAGCCTGCCGTGGCACTGGAAGGGCGCCGGCCCAACATTATCTTCGTTCTGACCGATGACCAGGGCTACGGCGACCTGTCGTGCCACGGCAACCCGATCCTCAAGACGCCGAACCTCGACCGGCTGCACGACGAGGGCGTGCGCTTCACCGACTTCCACGTCAGCCCGACCTGCTCGCCGACGCGCTCGGCCCTGATGACCGGCCGGCACGAGTTCAAGAACGGCGTCACGCACACCATCCTCGAGCGCGAACGGCTGACGCTGAAGGCGACGACGATTGCCCAGGTGCTGAAGTCGGCCGGCTACACGACCGGCATCTTCGGCAAATGGCACCTCGGCGACGAGCCGGACCACTGGCCTGACAAGCGCGGCTTCGACGAGATGTTCATCCACGGCTGCGGCGGCATCGGCCAGAGCTACCCCGGCAGCAGCTGCGGCGACGCCCCCGGCAACACCTATTTCAACCCGGCCATCCTGCACAACGGCAAGTTCGAGAAGACCAAGGGCTACTGCACCGACGTCTTCTTCGGCCAGGCCCTGGGCTGGATCGAATCGGTCAAGGGCAAGAAGCCGTTCTTCTGCTACCTCGCCACCAACGCTCCGCACGCCCCGCTGCATGTGCGCCCCGAGGACGAGAAACGCTACGCCGACAAGGTGAAGAACCCGAACGTGGCGAAGTTCTTCGGCATGATCGCCAACATCGACGACAACGTCGGCAGACTCCTGGAGAAGCTCAAGGAATGGGGCATTGAGCGCGACACGCTGGTCGATCTTCATGAACGACAACGGCGGCACGGCCGGAGTGAGCGTCTTCAACGCCGGCATGCGCGGCATGAAAGTCACGCCCTGGCTGGGAGGCACGCGGGCATCGTCGTTCTGGCGCTGGCCGGGCACACTGAAGCCCGGCGACGTGGACCGGTTGGCTGCCCACATCGACTTCTTCCCCACCGTGGCCGAGATCGCCGGGGCGAAGCTGACCGACGCGGTGAAGGCGCAGGTGGAAGGCCGGAGCCTGGTGCCGCTGTTGCGCGACCCGAAGGCGGAGTGGCCCGACCGGATCCTGTTCACCCACGTCGGCCGCTGGCCGAAAGGCGCGAAGCCGGCGGACCACAAGTACGCCCATTGCAGCGTGCGCAGCCCGCGCTGGCACCTGGTCAGCGACGCCAAGGACGGGAAAAAGCAGTGGCAACTGTTCGACGTGAAGGCCGACCCCGGTGAGAAGACCGACGTGGCGGCCAAGCACCCCGAGGTGGTGAAGGATCTGGACGCCGCCTACGACAAATGGTGGGACGCCGTGCAGCCGGGCCTGGTGAACGAGGACGCCGTCGGGCCGAAGGTGAACCCGTTCAAGGAACTGTACGAGAAGCAGTTCGGCGGGAAGCCGAAATAATGCGCGCTGTGCTAGATTTGTTGCCGGAGTCAAAACCAAGCCCTAACGAGTGAGGGATCGGAATATGTCATCCTCGCGGCTCCTGAACTGGTGCCTCCTCCTGCTCGCCGCTCTGCTCGTGGCTGCGCCGGCCTCGTTGCGTGCCGCGGAGGCTCCGGCCAAACTGAACGTGCTGTTCTTGTTTGCCGACGATCAGCGCGCCGACACCATCGCGGCGCTCGGCAATGCGGTCATCAAGACGCCCAACCTCGATCGTCTCGTGAAAAAGGGCGTCGCATTCGATCGGGCCTACATGCAGGGCGGGTTGCAAGGGGCGACGTGTGTCCCCTCGCGGGCCATGTTGCTCTCGGGCCGATCGTTGTTCCGCATCGACGAGAAACTGAAACGCGATCCGACCTGGCCAAACGCCTTCGGGAAGGCCGGTTACACGACGTTCATGAGCGGCAAGTGGCACAACGGCCCCGATTCACTCCCGGCCAGTTTTCAGATCGCTCGGTCCGTCTTCGCCGGCGGTATGACCAACCCCATGCAGGCGAAGCTCAGCAACATGGTTGACGGCAAGCTCGGCACGCCCCAGCTCGCATCCCAGCACGCCTGTGCGGTCTTCGCCGACGAGGCCATCCGCTTCATCAAGGATCACAAGGATGGACCGTTCTTCTGCTACGTGCCCTTCGACGCGCCGCATGATCCGCACATCGTTCCGGACGGTTTCCCGGTGCAGTACGATGCCGCCAAGATGCCCCTCGCACCGAACTTCCTGCCCCAACACCCCTGGGACAACGGCGAGATGACGGTCCGCGACGAGCAACTCCTGCCCTGGCCGCGGACTGCCGAAAAAATCCAGGCGTTGAACGCCGAATATTACTGCTACATTTCGTATCTAGACGCCCAGATCGGACGGATCCTGGATGCCCTGGACGCATCGCCCCATGCGAAGAACACCCTCGTCGTCTTCTCCGCGGATTCCGGGGTTGCCCGCGGCAGCCACGGCCTGATCGGCAAGCAAAACGTTTACGAACACTCGGTGCGGGTGCCGCTCCTCATCAGCGGTCCCGGCATCCCAGCAGGCAAACGCACCGATGCCATGTGCTACCTCTTCGACGTCCTGCCGACCCTCGGCAAGCTCTGCGATGTCCCTGCACCGAATACCAGCGAGGGGATCGAGTTCACGGCCTCATTGAGCGACCCGACGCGGCCGGCGCGGCCACAATTGATGTTCGCCTATCGTAACGTCCAGCGCGCGGTCCGCGACGAGCGCTGGAAGCTCATTCGTTATCCGCAGGTTGACAAGACGCAATTGTTCGATCTCCAGGCCGATCCGCACGAAACCACCAACCTCGCCGATAAGCCCGAGAATACAACCCGGGTGCGTGCCCTGACGGCGCTGTTGGAGAAAGAACAGAAGCAGCACGGCGACACCGCCCCGCTGACCGTGCCGAAGCCAAAGTCCGGTGAGTGGACGCCACCCAAGAAGGGCGATGCGGCGGCGAAGTAGCCAGACGGGAGGAAACCGCAATCGACCTTCAAGACGGAAGCCAGCATCATGAAGCGAACGAAATCAGCGGGACGAACGACCGCCATTCCCGATACCTACTTTGCACTGGTGAAGCGGCATCCTCTCACAAGCATCAGGAATGAAAAAGAACTGGATGCAGCCCAGGTCATGGTGGATGCCTTGCTGCGCGAGGACCTGGACGACGGCGGCCAGATTTATTTGGACGCACTTTCCGATCTGGTGATCGTGTACGAACAGGATCATCACGCGGTGGCACCGCTGCCTCCCCATGAGTTGTTGACTCACATGCTGGAGGAGCGGAAGATGTCGCAAGCGGACCTGGCGCGGGAAACCGGCCTCGCCAAGGCTACGGTGAGCGATTTGGCGACCGGCAAGCGTCGCTTTACGGTCAAACAAATGCGCGCGGTGGCCAGTATTTTTGGGCTGCCGGGAACCGTGTTCATGCCGAAAACCACGAAGAGGTAAGCGCACACATGGCAGGGAGATCTAACAATGATGGGACGTCGATCCGTGCTGGCAGTTCTTCTGCTGGCAAGCAGCGCGGCAAGTATCCATGCGGCGGAGCCACAGAAGCCGGTGAAGGTGTTCATCCTCGCCGGACAATCGAACATGGAGGGCAAAGCACCCAACACCCTGCTAGACCACCAGGCCACGGACGCGAAGACCAAAGACCTCTTCGCCCATCTCCGCAAGGATGGCAAGTGGATCGTGCGCGATAACGTGTTCATCAAGTTCCTCGACCGCAAAGGACCGCTCACCGTCGGCTACGGTTCCCCAGGCCGCACGGGGGTCGAGCTGGAATTCGGCACCGTGATGGGCAACCACTTCGAGGAACCGGTCATCCTGATCAAAACCGCGTGGGGCGGGCATTCGCTCTACAAGCTCTTCCGCTCCCCCTCCGCCGGCTACCCCGCCGCAGAGGTGCTCCAGAAGGAACTCGACCAGGCGCAAAAGAAAGTCAAAGAGAACAACGAGAAGAACAAGAAGAACGACCCACTGCCGACGATGGAAGACCTCAAGAAGGAGTACGGGGCGTCGTATCGGAAGATGATGGCGGAAGTGCAAGACGTCATGGCCAACTCAGGGACCATGTTCCCCACTCTGAAGGGGAAGAAGCTGGAATTGGCCGGGTTCGTGTGGTTCCAGGGCTGGAACGACCAGTACGGAGCGCAGGACGAATATGCGTCCAACATGAAGCACTTCATCCAGGATGTACGCAAGGATTTGAAAGCGCCGAAGTTGCCCTTTGTGATCGGCGTGATGGGCCAGAACGGTTCGAAGCCGGCCACCGGAGCGATGCTCACGATTCAGAAAGCGCAGCTCGCCATGAACGACGTGCCGGAGTTCAAAGGCAACGTCAAGGCGATCCGCACGGACGAGCTGGTCGATAAGGCCGCGGAGGAACTCTTTCCCACGTGGCGGCAAAACCCCGAGCAATGGAAACTGGTCGGCGGAGATTTTGGTTACCATTATCTCGGCAGCGCGATCTGGTTCAACCGCATCGGCAAGGCGATGGGCGAAGCGATGCTGGCACTGATGCAGAATCAGAAGTGAATGTCGGCCGTTTCTAAGAATGGCATCTACCAGGTATCGAGAGAAACCATGAAAAAGCTATTCACCATCCTCAGCGCTTTGTTATTGGCTGGGCCGACGACGGTGCAGAGCGCCGAGACGCCTGCCAAGCCGAACGTCCTGATTATTCTCGCCGACGACATGGGCTACTCGGATGCCGGTTGTTACGGCGGCGAGATCGCCACGCCGAACCTCGATGCGCTGGCGAAGGACGGTCTCCGCTTCACGCAGTTTTACAACACGGCGCGCTGCTGGCCTTCGCGGGCGGCTCTCCTCACCGGATACTACGCTCAACAGGTCCGCCGCGATACGCTTCCTGGGATCAAGAGCGGTGCCCAGGGAACGCGCCCGCCGTGGGCCCGGCTTCTTCCCGAGATGTTGAAGCCGCTGGGGTATCGTTCGTATCACTCGGGCAAATGGCATGTCGATGGCAAACCGCTGCAAAACGGCTTCGACCATTCCTATAGCCTCAACGATCAGGACCGTCATTTCGCGCCGCGTCAGCATACGGAGGACGACAAACCTCTGCCGCCGGTCGATGCCAAGAGCGTCTACTACTCCAGTACGGCCATCGCGGAACATGCGATCAAGTGTCTGAAGGAACATGCCGAGAAGTACCCGAGTCGGCCGTTTTTCGACTACCTTGCCTTCACCGCGCCGCACTTCCCCTTGCAGGCTCCCGCCGAGAACATCGCCCCTTACCGCAAGAAGTACCTCGCCGGGTGGGACGCCATGCGGGAAGAGCGCTGGCAGCGGTTGCACGAACTGAAGATGGGCGGCAGTGCGCTCGCAGCCATCGAACGCGACCTGGGACCGCCTTATGCGTTTCCGGACGCCATCAAGAAACTCGGACCCAACGAGTTGAACCGACCCCTTCCGTGGAAGGATCTGAACGCGGAGCAGCGCGATTTTCAAGCGGGCAAGATGGCAGTCCACGCGGCGATGGTCGATCGCATGGATCGCGAGATCGGCCGCGTCCTCGCTCAACTGCGAGCGATGGGTACGTGGGACAATACGCTCATTTTTTTCCTGTCCGATAACGGCGCGAGTGCCGAAATCATGGTCCGCGGCGACGGCCACGATCCCAAGGCCGAGTTCGGCTCCGGCGCGACTTTCCTTAGCATCGGGCCGGGCTGGTCAAGTTTGTGCAACACCCCGTTCCGCCGACACAAGACGTGGGTTCACGAAGGCGGCATCTCGACCCCACTGATCGTGCATTGGCCGAGAGGCATATCCGCTCGGGGTGAATTGCGGCACACGCCCGGACATATCATTGATTTCGTACCGACGATCCTGGAGGCGGCGGGCGGCAAGCGACTCGAAAAGTGGGGCGGCCAGCCCGTGCCTCCGGCTCCCGGCAAAAGCCTGATACCTCTCTTTACGAAAGACGGCACGGTCGCGCACGATTCTCTGTGGTGGCTTCACGAAGGCAATCGCGCACTTCGCGTCGGCAACTGGAAGATCGTCGCGGCCGGGAAAGATAGCCCCTGGGAACTGTACGATCTAAGCTCCGAGCGCTCGGAATCCACGAACCTGGCCAAAGACAAACCGGAGAAAGTGAGGGAAATGGCGGCGATCTGGAAGAAACAACTCGAGGATTGCACGGAGCTGGCCGGTAAAGATCTGCCGAAAGTTTTGAAGCCAACCGTCAAACCCAACACACCCGAGGACAAATAGCATCCTAATTCTACTGTCCGAGATTGGCGAACCGGCTGCGGAAGAACTGGGGCGTCGCCGCATTCAGCTCCGTCAGTACCGTACTGGCCCGGCGCGTCCACTCGTCCTTTCCCGATACCGTTCCAACGACACGAACGGCGCCCGCAATCGGTTCCCTCGTCGCGGTTAGCTTGAGTGTCGCGATCTTCGTCGTCGCCGTCACGACCGCTGCCGCCACCCTTTCCCTGTTGCTCAATTTCGCTGCGGTTATACCATCTCGTAACACAGAACAGGGACACCCTCTTTCACCTCCAAAAAACTGTTACGGGCTAGCTGAAACGCGGAGAATTTCGAGATCGCGTAACAGTTTTCCACCTCGTCGGCTCTGCTACGCATTCGTACGGTAGGCCGTAACTGCGTATCGCGCCAACCGAATGCGTATCACGTCGCCATCGTGAGCGGCGCTGGCGCGGGCATGGCCGGCGCGTCCTTCCAAAACTCCGCTTCGATTCCTAGCACCAAATGGTGTTTGGGGCCGTTTCTGGCAATAATGCGACGCGACACTAACCCGACGCACTAGCGAGGGAGCCCCCAAACCCCTCGCTAGCCTGGATTGCGCACCGTCCGACAAGTGGGTAAGGGAGGGGGCCATTCCCCTCCCTCCCCGTTGTCGCACGGGGGTTAATTCCCCCGATTTACCGGCGTGCCCCTTTCGGGCACCGGGCGACGCCATGACGCTTGCCCCTTGCGGGGAGGATAACCGGTCTCCTACAACGGAGCAGCCCGGAACTCGGACAAGGAACAAAGACCCAAGCGACGGAAATAGACCAGCCGAAACCGCCCGTTGTCGGCGCGACTTTTACGCTTGTACTTCATACACCGGAGACGCATGCGCATCCAGCGGTCCAAGCCGCGAAAGAGGTTGCCGACGTGGGAAAACGAGGTGGCGAAATAGTTCGCCGTGCCCCGAATGACCGAGTTCAGTTTCTTGATGACCGATGCATCCAGGTTGTGGTGCCGGGGCGTCAGTTCGCGGACCTTGCCCTTGAATTTCTCCACCGACTTGGGACGCATCGTGACACTCCAGGCCGAGATGGCGAAGCCCAGGAAAGCGAAGCCGTCCCGGAACTGGGTCGTCTTGGTCTTTTCGGCACTCAGGGTGAGTCCGAGGGAGGTCAGATGACGTTGCACCAAGGCGTGTGCCTCTTGGACCTGAACCGCGGTCCGGCAGAGGACCACGAAGTCGTCGGCATAACGCACGAAGCGGTAGCCAGCGTCGTGGAGCTGCCAGTCGAGGCTGTTGAGAGCGATGTTGGCCAGCAAGGGGGATATGACCCCTCCCTGAGGCGTGCCGCCCGTGGTCGGTTGGAACACGCCCTCCTCCATCACCCCGGCCTTGAGAAATCGCTCGACCAGGTCGAGAATGGTGCCGTCGGCCACTTCCGCGGCCACGCCGGCCATGATGACGGCGTGCGGCAAATTGTCGAAGAACCCCTTGATGTCAGCGTCGAGCACCTGGGTGTGCCCTTGCTGATGGAGTTCCAGGACTTTGCGCACGGCCCTATGGCAGTTGCGGCCCGGCCTGAACCCATACGAATCCTCGTGAAACAGCCGCTCGAAGAGCGGGCTCAGGAGGAGGCGAACCACCTCCTGGGCCACCCGGTCGCGGACGGCGGGGATCCCCAGCGGGCGTGTCTGGCCCGGTCCCTTGGGAATATGGACACGCCGCAGGGGGAGGGGTTGGTAAGACCCATCCTTCAAGCGCCGCATCAGGGCGAGCAGGTTGTCTTCGAGGTTGATCTCGAAGGCCGCGATGCTCACCTTGTCAATTCCCGCCGCCCCCCGATTCCGCCGGACGTTGCGGAAGGCGCGGTGCAGCAGAGGCAGGGTGATCCGTCCCGTCAACGAATGGTGCTTGATCTTGGCCACGCTAGGCCCTTTCCGATGGAACCCCATGAAACCGAGACCCTGGAGGCGTTCGGCCTACAGGCCCGTGGAGGATGTTTCTTAGCCAGCCCAGCGGGTTTCGGAAGAGGGCCGAGCGGTCATCGTGCCGTCCCGAAGGGGCTAACTGTCCTCATGGTCCTGCGCGCGTGTGCCTCCGCGAACACGGAACCTCCTTTCGCCCCTGGGCGGGCTACTCCGGAGATGCTGCCATCCCTGAAGCGGCGTCTCGTTGGGGAGAGACGCTCGCACCGCCGCGTGCCCGGACCGTTTCGCAGTGCTTATGGGTCCGGCTTACCCGGCGTGAGCCGGGACGGCGTGGGACTTTCACCGGTCAGTGTGGTCAGCCGTTGTGCCCAGGCGAGATCACCAGTCACCGTGTCGGTTCGCAGCGCCAAACCGTCGCAGACGCTGCGCGGGGAAAAGGGCGATCCCTCTTCCGCGAGGCTTCGGCAGGCTGGAGAGCGTGGCCTACCGACCCGGCCGAAACGTGACCCCTCCCGAGCTACGCTTGCCTGGCCCCTCCGTCAGCGGCCGTTGCCGACCGCTGCTGGCTGCATAGGCTCCCTTCCGGGAGCTTCGAGCAAGCGTTTCCGCACGGGGACGGCCCCGCACGGGTAGGATTAAGTGGCCTGGGTGTGGCCAGACCACCGCACCGTTTGAGACTGAGCCGTCCACACCTGCGGCTCACACCCAGCCTGACGCGCAAGCGAAGGTCTGAGGAGTAGTTACCTTCGCTTGCGCGTCAGGCTGGTGTGAACAGCGCGCCCGCCATTTCGCTGGGCCGTGCGCAATCCAGGCTAGCGCGTCGGGTTAGTGTCGCTTCTCAAAGTTGACACGAACGCCCCGGTTTACCGTTTGGTGCTAGCATCTGGTTCGGAGGCTATTGACTGGAAGAGCCGCGCTTTGACGCCCTGCTGCAGCGATCTAGGGATCCGTAACATCCACCCTTCGTCGCGAGTTGAACACGGCCTGCGAATGCCGTCGGCGGCAACCTTGCTTGTCGGGAATGCCGTCAGGGCGTCGGACTTTCCGACAGAGGAAGTCAGACTGGCCGACCCGTGTTCTTGCTGGCACATTCCTGTAACACGTTCGTTGTCATCCTCTTGCAGCGAATCGGCAGGAAGAGCTTCTTCACGGCACGGTGATTGCTTTATCGAAACCGCCGTCGCCAGAAGCCCATCGCCTTCGCCCCGCCCATCGCCTTCGCTCTGAACGCTCCCACGCCGCCCAGGCTGGGAGCGTTTTTTGTTCTGGTTAAACCGACACCTCCGTCCGACGGTCATGCTTCAACTACGGCACCCTCAGCACGGCCAGCTGCTTTGATGCTGATGTCCTGATGGCCTCCGACGGTGGAGATCATCACACCGAAGCCGGGGACGGCATCAAAAAAGGCTGGCTTTTTCCTTGACGAGGCCCGAACCGGGCTGTAGAAGGGGGATCAGTCCAACTCGATCGAGTGTGGAGGAACTACCATGAAACGGGTAACGGTACGTCGGGTTGCGGTCCTGACCATCGTGTCGGCGGGATTTGCGACGCTCATTTTCGGTTTCAACCCCGTGCTCCAGGAGTTGAGGGCGCAGGACAAGAAAGAGCAACTCGCTTCCCTGCACTCGTTTAACTTTCCAAAGGCGTACATTCGGCACCGTGATGGCCTCGGTTTCATTACTGAAATCAGTTCCGAACTCGACCGCAAGGATGCGTCCTGGCGCTTGACCCACGGCTTGGCGGACCGCGACCACGTCTCCTTCCAATCGGTAAACTTCCCAAGGCGTACCTGCGCCACCAAGAGGGGCGTCTCAAGCTGAACGACTTTGAAGATGCTGAGTTGTTCCGGAAGGACGCCACGTTCAAGCGCATCAACGGCCTCGCCAAAGCCGGCTGGGTATCGTTTGAATCGGTGAATTTCCCCGATCACTTCATCCGTCACAAAGATGGAGAGCTGTGGGTGGAGAAAAACGACGCCACCGAGCTGTTCGCCAAGGATGCCACGTTCCGCATCGTCGATCCCTTTTACAAGCCTTGAGTGACGTCCATTGCGAGATGCTGGCTCGTGGGGTGCCTGTAGCCTCCCGTCCACGCGAACACGAGGTTTCGAGTCATAACGTTGATCGCGCGTGAGTCGGCTGCGGAGCGTTGGCAGCCGGCGCATGCCGACGGCCAGCGTGTTGGTCATCAGCACGTTCGGCGCAACGGCGGCCGATACGTCGCTCACGCCCAGCACGTGTTCGTCCTCGTGCATCACCACCGTCAGCAGGTCGTAGCCCGTCGTCGCCGCCGGGTTCGTGGCCAACAATTTGCTCGTCGAAACTTGATTCCGGAAGTTGTCGTCGTTGGTCGGCGTCGGATCGATGAACCAACCATGACCGGCCCCGGTCGCATCCAGCGTCACGACCTCCGAGTTGAGAGCCGTCAGGCCCAGTGCTCCCGTGGTCGCGGCCAGGTTCGGCTGGATCACGTACGTAATCGCCTTCAACTCGGCGACCTGCGCGGCGCTGAGTCCCGTGGCCGCCAGACGCTGGATCGCCGCCGCGATGGGCGCCAGTTCCGCCTGCGTCAACGACGGCGCCTTACTGTCGGCGATCACGTTCGCTGCCAGTTCCGGCTGAAGTGTCGGCGGGGTGCCGCCGACGGTTTGCACGATATCCAGGCCATTGAGCACCCAGTCCGGGCTCACGCTGCCAAACTGCTGCATGTTGATCGACAACGTAACTGGCGGTCCGCCCGCCGAGCCAGTCGAAGTGACGGTAAAGACCGGATCTTGCAATACTCCCGCTGTGGACGCCACCGCCAACGACGACGAGCCCACCGTCACGTCGGCGTCGTGCGCGCCCAGGCTGTCGTAGATATACACGCGCACGGTGTACTGCGTATCCGGTGCGACCTGCACCTGGAAGTTGTCCGAGATGCTGTCGAAGTGGAAGCTATCCTCCGTCGTATCGCCCGCCGGTGCCCCTCCCCGGGTCAACGCCAACGGTGTCGTCGTCCAGCCGTATCCCGTGGTCGCGTAGACCGAGCTGAGCAGCACCGGGAGGATCGGCGCCGTCACGGCGGCTCCCGTCGGAATGAAGGCAAGCTGCCGCACCTTGGGCACCGTGTAGACCGCCCCGGTCAGCGTTCCCACAGCCGCTCCTGTGACATCCGTGGCCGTGAACACCGGCGCGGTCCCGGCCAGTGTCGGCCGCATCACCTCGAACTTGAACGTGTTGTTCGCTTCCACAATCGCCTGCAAGCCGGTGATCTGGCTGTTGCCGTCAGCGACGAATCCGCCGGAGCCATTGTCCACGCCGACGATGGTTCCCAGCGTGGTGGACAGCGTGATCGAATCGCCTGCGCGGGAGGCTCCAGCGATGGTGCCCGTGTAGACGTCGATGGAACTGCCATTGGCGGCGGTGGTCAGGTCGTTCGGATCGTTGGCGGGGTTGCTGCCGGCACTTGTGAGGGCGATTGCGATGTTCTGCACCCCCGTCGGTCCGGTGCTCGGCTGGATTTGCAGGGCGTTCAGCACGAAGTTGGGATCGACGCCGCCGCGGTCGAGGAACTGGAGGCTCAGCGTATTGCCGGCGTTGACGTTGACGGTAAAGGTCGTGGAGGTCCACTGACCCGCGGCGTTGCCCACCAGATTGCCCCCCAGCACCGAAGCGAAGGTGCCGCCGCCGACGCTGGTCAGGATATCGTCGTCGTCGTGGAGGCTGGCGGCGTCGCCCATCGTGGCCGTGATTGTGTAAATGCCGTCGGGTAGATCGACGCGGAAGGTGGCGTTACTGCTGAAGTTGAGGGCCTCGTAGACGGGGTTGCTGGTGGGCGTCCCTCGGCTGAGGGAGTTGATGGCCGTGGTCCAGCCGTAGCCCTTGGCGGTGGTATAAGCCGAACCGGGGACCGAGGTATAGGTGATGCCGCCGACGGTTTCGGCGGCGGGGAAACTTGCGGTGTTGAAGGCGAAATTGTAGCTGGTCGCCGCTGTCGCCGAGATGACGCTGATGGTCGGAGCGGTGGACGTCACGGACTGGCCGTTGATCGTCGTGGTGATCGTGTCCGAGCCGGCGGTGGTGCTGGTGAAGCCGGCGGTGTACGTGCCGTTTGTGTTGAGGGTGGCGCTGCTCACGGTGCCGCCGCTGCTGCCGGTTGCGAGGCTGAAAGCAACGGTGGTGATGCCCGTGGGAAGCAAATTGCCGTACTGATCTTTGGGCGTCAGCGTGATGGTGCTGGAGCCGCCGGCGACGAAGCTGGTTGGCGCCGCGGCGACCAGCGATTGGCTCAAGTTGAACGCTGCCGGCGTGACGGTGATGGTCGGAGCCGTGGAGGTCACGGTCTGGCTGTCGATCGACGTGATAATCGTGTCCGACCCGGCGGTAGTGCTGGTGAGGCTGGCGGTGTACGTGCCGTTGGTGTTGTGGGTGACGCTGCCCACGGTGCCGCCGCTGCTGCCGGCGGCGAGGCTAAACGCAACGGTGGTGATGCCGGTGGGAAGCAGGTTGCCGAAGGTGTCCTTGGGCGTCAGCGTAATGGTGCTGGAGCCGCCGGCGACGAAACTGCTCGGCGGTGCGGCGACCAGCGATTGGCTCAAGCTGAACGCCGCCGGGGTGACGGTGATGGTCGGAGCCGTGGACGTCACGGTCTGGCTATTAATCGTGGTGGTGATCGTGTCCGAGCCGGCGGTGGTGCTGGTGAAGCTGGCGGTGTAGGTGCCGTTGGCGTTGAGGACGGCACTGCCCACGGTGCCGCCGCTGGTGCCGGTAGCGAGGCTAAACGCAACGGTGGTGATGCCGGTGGGCAGCAGGTTGCCGAACGGATCTTTGGGCGTCAGCGTGATGGTGCTGGAGCCGCCGGCGACGAAACTGCTCGGCGCCGCGGCAACCAGCGATTGGCTCAAGCTGAACGCTGCCGGCGTGACACTGATGCTTGGAACGGAGGCCAACGCGCTGCCGTCGGCATTATCGGTCACGGTCAGCGCCACGGCATAGGACCCGATGATATCGGGCGTGAAGCTGAACGTGGCGGCCGAGCTGGCGGCGAAGGAAGCGCCGTTCTCGGTCGCGCTCCAGCTATAAGTCAGGCCCGGTTCGGTGCCGATCGGCAGCGGGTCATTGACGTTCGCCGAGAGGTTGATCGGCGTGCCGGCCGGGCTGGTGGTCGGGGCGCCGAGGATGGACACCGACGGCGCGACCGTCGTCACCACCACGTCGTCCTGGTCGCTGCCCCCTTGGTAAGTGATTTGCAGGCGGACGCCGTCCTCGGTGAAGACGGATCCCTCGGCCAGGCCGGCGAACTGGCCGGTGACGTTGCCGGTGCCGTGGATCAAGGTAAACGAGGTGCCGACGGGCGGGGTAAAGCCCTCAAGTTTACCCACAACTTTTCAGAGCTTCCGCACCATCGACCATGTGTTGCAAGGCCATCCAGCCGCGCCACAGGATCAGCCAGCCGGGGCGATGGTCGCGTTTGCGGTTCTGATGGCCACCCAGGCGCACCAAAGCATAGAAGAAGTCATGGATGCTCAACTCCGGCCGTACCTCTTTGTAACGCCACGCACTCAGCACGGCCACGTAGCGTGCATCCACCACCTCCGTCGCTGGCCGCTCCTTGGCATCCGGTCGCCGACTGGCTTCGCGCAGGTTCAGCAACGCCACCGCCACCACCGACAGCAGCGCGATCATCGGTTGCAGGGCCGCCGACGTAGTGAACTGCAGATCTTCGATGGCGCAACCGCTCTTTTGCGCCTTGTGCAATTCCTCAATGATCCAGCGGTCGCCGTACCAATCCACCCGTTCCCAGGCGTCCGCCAGCGTGCCCACCTTGCGGTCGGTCAGCAGGATCCACTCCACCGGCGCGACGCCCTTGGGGGGCTTGATTTCGGCCACGCGCACGACCCACAGCGGCAGCGGCCGCTTCTCATACAAGCCGCGACGCACGTGCGGCGGACTGAGCAACACCGGCGCGAACGACACGGCGACGACCGCCTTGCGTTCGGGCTGGCCCGGCCGTGCCGACACGACGATTTCCCGGTGTCCCTGCAGCGGCAGCGTGCGTGCATAGGTGTGCAGATGGTCTTTGGGACCCTGCGGGTCATGGTGGCCGTGGCGGATCACGCGGTTGACCTTGGAACGCATCACGAACCCTTCGTGTGGCCCCCAGGAGCGGGCGAGAAACTCGAAGGTGTCGGCGCCGCGATCCGCGACATGCACCCAGGTGCAGCCGTCCGGAGCGGGGCCGACCGCCGCGACGCCGTCGATCCACAACCGGCTTTCGCGATCGCGGCGTTCGCGTTTGGCCCGCACTTTTTCGTGGCGACCGACGTGGCGGCGCCGATGCAGGATTTGGTTGGCCAGACCGAGGACTTCGTGTCGCTGCGGGTCGAAAGCCAGGCTGTTGTGGCACAAGTAGCCACGGTTGAGGCCGCCGCCGATCGGACCCAGGTCGGGGATCGAACGCAGCCCCGAGTAGTCGAGTTCGGTGGTGTCATGCAACACCAGGACCACGCCGGGAGCCAGGCGCATCTGTTGCAGAGTCCGCTGGCGGTGCGGCTCCAGCACGGCGGCGTGCGTCACCTCGGGGCGGTTCATGAGCCGGTCCATCGCCTTGTAATCCTTGGGCTCGTGCAGCTTGGCGGGCAAGGTCCCGCCGGGATGACGGTAAATCTGGTGGGCGATGCGCACCAGACAATCGGTGCGCCGTTTGTGTCCCAGAAAGGCCGCGCCGAAGTTATGTTCGCCGAACCGTGCGTCTGTCGTCATGACCGTGCCCTCGTGACCAGTGCAACCCTGCCGTCACTTTCAGGATGGTCGTGTGGTCAAGAGCGGTGCGGTGGTCTGGTACGTGATTGCAAAAACTACCAGAGTACAGAGGCTCGGAAAGCTGCGGGCACAGCCGCAAAGGTTCGCCAGCTTATGCCCAGGGGGCGTCACGGCGCTGCGGTGGAAAAAAATACAATCACGTAGAGACACAGACCTCCTGTCACGCGATGGTAGAATGTTCCGGGTAAACTTGAGGGTAAAGCCCAGGGAGACCGACAGGTCGCTGTCGTTCAGGTTCAGGGTGCCGCTCGGCGTCAGGGTCTGGTAGCCGGTGCCGGCTACGGCGCTGGTGATCGGGAAGTTGAAGGTGAAGCCGGCGGGCGGTGTGAACTGGGGCAGGGTGACGGAACCGCCGACGATGAGTTCGGCCCCCGCGGCCAACGTGAGCGTACCTTGCAGATCGAGCGTCCCGCCCAGGTCCACTTCGAGGACGCCTTCGACCGTAACGGCGCTGTCGCCGGTGAGGCTGCCGCCGCTCTGGACCGTCAAGCTGCCGGCGATGTCGAGCGTGGAGCTGGCGGAGCTAGTGAAATCGCCCGCCTCCAGGAGTTTGCCGCCGAAGCTGACGTCGAGCGTGGCTCCGTTTGTGAGTTGGATGGAGTCACCGTCGTCGAGTGTGCCGCCCTGGGCGACGTCGACCTGCCCGCCGTCGTCGTTGAGGTCGCCGCCGTTGTTGAGCTGGACGTTGCCATCCTGCTGCACCGTCACGGTGCCGGTGACGTTGATGCTCCCCGCCGGCTGACTGAGCACCGGCTCGCCGCCACCTCCGCTGCCGGAGCTGATGGCGACGACGGTGCCGGCGTTTTCGAGAGTGCCGTTGACGTCGAGATTACCGTCGTTGGTGACGGTTGCGCCGCTCTGCACCTGGATATCGCCGGTTGATTGGTCCGTCACAGTGCCGTTGATTAGAATGCTACCCGCCGGCTGACTGAGCACCGGCTCGCCGCTACTTCCGCTGCCGGAGCTGGCGACGACGGTACCGGCGTTTTCGAGGGTGCCGTTGACGTCGAGATTGCCGTCGTTGGTCACGCTGGCGCCCGCTTGCGTCTGGAAATCGCCGCCTTGCTCGACGGTGACCGTGCCGGTGATGTTGATGCTGCCGGCCTGCTGGCTGAGTACGGGAATTCCGCTGCTGACGCCACCGCTTACGGCGACATAGCTGCCGCCGTCCTCGAAGGTGCCGTTGACGTCGAGATTGCCGTCGTTGGTCACGCTGGCGCCCGCTTGCGTCTGGAAATCGCCGCCTTGCTCGACGGTGACCGTGCCGGTGATGTTGATGCTGCCGGCCTGCTGGCTGAGTACGGGAATTTCGCCGCTGACGCCACCGCTAACGGCGACATAGCTGCCGCCGTCCTCGAAGGTGCCGTTGACGTCGAGATTGCCGTCATTGGTCACGCTGGCGCCCGCTTGCGTCTGGAAATCGCCGCCTTGCTCGACGGTGACCGTGCCGGTGATGTTGATGCTGCCGGCCTGCTGGCTGAGTACGGGAATTCCGCTGCTGACGCCACCGCTTACGGCGACATAGCTGCCGCCGTCCTCGAAGGTGCCGTTGACGTCGAGATTGCCGTCGTTGGTGACCATGGCCCCCGCTTGCACCTGGAGATCGGCGCCTTGTTCCACAGTGGCGAGGCCGGCGTCTTGAAACGTGGCCCCGCTCCCCAGGACAGTGCTCCCCGCGTCGTCGAACTCTGAAGAGCTATCGTCGGAAAATGCGCCGGTGAGGTCGAAGGTGCTGGTCGGATCGACGTACATGTTGCGCGCTTGCAACACCTCGATCCTGCCGCGGGTATTCGAGAGGCCGGCGTGTCCTTCAAGGATCTGGGCGCTGGAGCCGCTGGCGGTGAGGCTGCTGGTGGAGTCCACGTCCAGATACCCGCCGTTCAGGTTCACCACACCGGCGGTCAACACGGCGCCCGAGTCCGCGAGGAAAAAACTCCCGTTCACCATCGTAGTCGAGGTCGCGTCCTGCGTGTATTGGCCGCCGTTGAGGGTGAAGCTGGCCGTCGCCTGGATGCTGAATTGGGCATCGGAGCTGAGTGCGAGGGTCCCCGCCACTGTGCCTCGGGTCAGACTCCCATACATGATCTGGGCGCCGGAGCCGTCGGCCGAGATGCTGCTGCTGGAATCCACGGTCATGAAGGCGCCCGTGGTGAAGTCCAAATGGCCCGTCTGGGCAACCAAGACACGGCTCAGATGCCCTTCCGCGAATCCCCCGCTGGAGCCGCTGGCGGTGACGCTGCTATCGGAGTCCACTTCCAGGTATCCGCCGTTGAGGTTCACCACCCCGGCGGTCAACACGGCACCCGAGTCCGCGAGGAAGAAACTCCCGCCCACGCTGGTGGTGGAGGTGGCGTCCTGCGTGTATTGGCCGCCGTTGAGGGTGAAGTTGGCCCCCGCCTGAACGAGGAATTGTGCATCGGAAGCTGAGTGCGCACGTCCCCGCCACTGTGCCTCGGGTCAGACTCCCATACATGATCTGGGCGCCGGAGCCGTCGGCCGAGATGCTGCTGCTGGAGTCCACGGTCATGAAGGCGCCTGTGGTGAAGTCCAAATGGCCCGTCTGAGCATCCACAACGCGGCTCAGATGTCCTTCGGCGAATTGAGCGGTGGAGCCGCTGGCGGTGGCGCTGCTGTTGGCGTCCACTTCCAGGTACCCGCCGTCGAGGTTCACCACCCCGGCGGTCATCACCGCGCCGGCATCCGCGACGTAGACGCTCCCGTCCACCGTGGTGGTCGAGGTGGCGTCCTCGGTGAATTGACCGCCGTTGACGTCGAAGGTGCTGCCGGTGTTCACGTTCATCTGGCCGCCATCGACGTTGACGGCGCCGGCGTCCTGGACGTCGCCGCCGTCTGCCACGGTGAATGTCCCGTCCACGGTGTTCGTGCCGTTGAGGGTCAACGTCTCGCCGCTCGCCACTTCCACGGTCCCCTGGTCGACGAGGTTGCCGGCATAGATGTCGGTGTTGCCCTGGAACATCAGGGGATTGCCCGCCACGGTGAGCGCGGCCGAGCCGGAGAAGCCTCCGCTGAGGTCCACCTGGGGCCCGGCGATCGTGACGGTGCTATCGCTCACATCGCTGACCGGGTCGGCGAAGGTCAGGGCAGCGCCGCTGGCCGAGCCGAGCGTGAAGGTGCCGTCGAAATCCGTGTCCGTGCTGATGGAGATCGGCGCGGCACCGGTGGTGGTGACGGTTGTGGGCACGGCGTTACCGAGTTGGTCCAACCCATTCTGGATGTCGAAGACGCCGGTGCCCAGGGCGCCGCCGTTGCCGAGCTCCAGGGTGCCGTTGACGAGAGTGACGTTGCCGCTGAAACCCGAGCTGTTCTGGTCCAGCTCGATGGTTCCCGGCCCCAGGTCGGTCGGGGGTCCGCCGGGTCCGATGCCGCTAAGGTCCTTGAGAGTCAGGTTGCTGCTGCCCTGAAGCTGGCCCTGAATGTCGAGCAAGGTGCCGCCGGCCACGTCGATGGTGGTGGCGCCGCTGGGCGTGACGCTGCCGGTCAGCGTCAGCGTCGTGCTGATGCCGCCGGGCGGGGTGAAGCCGCTGTTGCCGCCGGGGTTGCTCTGGTTGATATAGTCATAGCCTTGCAGCGTGACCGGGCCGTTGATCGTGGCCGAGTCGAACGGTTCGAGCGTGCTGTTGGCGACGGTCAGCGCGCCTACCGTCTGGGGGCCTGCAGGTGCGTCGGGCCCGTCCAGGTACAGGAACGAGCCGTCTGTCAGCGCGACCGTCCCGGTGGTGTCGAGCGTGCCGTCGCCGCCGTTAACGATGCCGTAAGCGGAGTTGATGCTGGTATCGCCGCTCAAGGTGCCATAGAACAGGCCGGCGGTGCCGTTCGTTTGGTTGCCGTTGAGGGTGAAGGTGGAATCGGTTGCGGCGTCGAGATTCAGTTGACCCTGGGGATTGATGGTGACGTTGAGGCCGGAGACGGGGCCGGTCCCGGTCCCGGATTGGGGGACGAAGATGGTGGAGGACGTGTTGCCGTCGCCGACCGTGAATGTGTTCAGGGGACTGGTGGGGTTCTGGATAGTGGCGTAGCTATCGATGAAGGTGGGGTTCGCAGGCAAACTGACGTTGCCGGTGAAGTCGCCGACGAGGGCCACCTGACTGTTCGCGCTCGTGATGGCGACGGAATTGGTGACGTTGAACTGGGCCGGGTTGAGCTGGCCGGGCTCGGCCACAGGACCGAACACATATATGGACACTAAAGTCAAGGCGCGCACCCCGGAATTCCCGTCTTGACTCACTGCGGTTTGGAGCTAGGGCATCGAGCGTTGAGCGACCGGCCCTCGTGGCGACACCGCGAGGTTCTGTCATTGCGGTTGCCATCGCGGTCAGGACGAACCGCACCAGGGGTTCCGGTCCTGCCGGCGGCACCAAACACATATAGGGGATCGGTCAGCACACCTTTTGCCTCGGTGTGCCGACTGTTGGTCCTTGCGAACCAACGTCCCAGAAACTCCTCCGTGCCCCCCGACGGCCAGGCAAAGCGGCGGGATCGATGGCGCACGGTTGGCAGTGTGTCGTCAGTGGGCGGAATCGAGACCGCCTCGCCGCGGGCTAGACACAGCGTCCACCGCATCGTCCCAGTTCGGTAACAGCTCGGCGGGAGGGCCGCCTTCAGGATGGTCACGCTCATGCTCGGTCTGTTCTCTCAATAACTCCGGATGCCGTGCCGCTGGCCAATCAAACCGTCGAGGTCGGGAACAGTGACGCACGGAAGCTTCGCGGGCTCACAGGCCCAGTAATTGCGGACTGTCGCAGCTTCCTCGGTGGCGTTCGTCCCTGGCTTGCCTCAGTTCGGCCTTGCAGCTCGACGGCACGGTCCGGAGTTTTCTCAGGTAGGCGGCGGACTGCGGGCTGTCCGCCACGGGATATCAATGTTCAAGCGCCCGCACAGATCCAGGGCGGCCTCATACAAAGGCAGCTGGGTCACGGCCGACCATAGATCCAAGGCATTGCCGTGGGCGCCGCAGGCAAAGCACTGCCAGCAGTGGCGTTCCAAATGGGCGGCGAAGGAACGACTCCGGGGCGAGCGCGAGCCATGCACCGGGCACGGACCACGCACTTGGTTTTGCACTGGTTTGTCGGCACGAAACCAAGCAAAGCCAACACCTGACCCAAGCGCACCCGGCGGCGCAGGGCGGCGTAATCGATCCCAGGCATCACGGTCTCCTTGGGTCGGGACAGAGAAGAGGAACCCGTACTTGGGGCCGTCACTGTCCGAGGAACCTTTGGAGATCGAAGGCGACGCCGCGGTGCAGCAGCAGGTAGACGGCCCGGCCCAGCTTGGCGGCCAGGATGCCGAGCGTCTTCTTCTTGCCGTGCTTTTTCTCACGGCGTTGCTGCCAGGCCTTGACCTCCGGGCAGCAGCGAATGAGCAGACAGACCGCTTCGGAGAAGGCCCACTTGAGATGGGCGTTGCCGATCTTGGCGCCGCCGTGGCCCAGGGTCTTGCCGGCCGATTTGTGGACGCAGCGCACCAGCCGGGCGTAGGACAGAAAGTCGCCGGCGTCGGCGAAACGGCGGACGTCGTGGATTTCGTAGAGCAGGACGAGGGCGAGGATTTTGCCGACGCCGGGGATGGTGCGCAGCCGGTGATAGCTCTGCGGATCCTCGACCTTGACGGTGCGTTCGAGGTAGAGTTCGACATCGGCGAACTGCACGTCGAGAGCATCGACGAGGGCCAGATTGATCTGGATGCTCTTGCGGACCGGCCCCTCGGGGAAGCGTTCGGCGACATGAAGTTCGGCGCGGTTGTTGGCATAGATGAGCTTCTTGGTGAAGGGCGGCAGATTGTATTGGGCATTGACGATCTGGGTGTGAGCGATGAGTTCGGCGCGTTTGTGGACGAGGTAGTTGCGGCGGCGGAGCAGGTCGCGGGTTTCGCGCATGCCCTTGGGATAGACGTAGGCGGTGGGGATGTTGCCGCCGCGGAGGAGCCGGTCGATCTTGTCGGCGTCGATGTCGTCGTCCTTGGTTTTGCCGCCGTGGATGGCTTTCATGTAGAGGGCGTGGCCGAGGACAAAGGGGATGCCCTCGGCGGCGCAGAGGTCGCTGACCCAGTACCAGGCGAAGAGGCACTCGACGCAGACGACAACGTCTGTGCGGAAGGGGGCGAGGGTATCGAGAAGTCGTTGTTTGTCGGCCGGGATCTGTGTCTGGCAGACGACGTTGCCGGGCTGGTCGAAGATGCAGATGGCCAGGAGCCTGGCGTGCAGGTCGATGCCGCAGTAGAATTGGTGCTGACGGTTGTAGAATCTCATGGCGTTACTCCCGAGGGTCCGGTGGGGGCCTGAGCCCGCATCGTGGTTGGAAGGTGCGTCCTTCCTGAAAATGCCACGCTGAGAGGGTGCAGTCGCCACAGCATCAGACATTCTCGAAGAAATCGTCGTTCAGGAAACCGGAGAGCGGCAGAACTGGTCCATGAAAAATGAGGATCCTTTCCGCACAATGGGAGAAGCATCACCCACTCCCAGGGAAAGGAATCCCCATGGTCGTCAAGATTACTCGCCAGAGCGGCCTGCGGACAGAGGCAATCCCCGCGGTCGCGACGCCCAGCGAACCGGTCGACGTCTTTCAGAAAGGCGTGGACGAAATTGTCGAGCGTTTCCGGAGCGAACCTGTCACGCCGCAGCGCTTCCTGGAACTGGAGAACGCACTCCACGCCGCCGCGGCGGAGGCCTGTCGCCAACTTATCGAACGCGAAGCCAACCGCTTGGAAGCCGACGATAAGCAGGTGGTGCCGAGCAAGATGCGTTATCACAAGGAGACCTATCGCCTCAACAAGAAGACGCCAGCACGTATCGCCACGCGTTTCGGCACGATCACCGTGCGGTCGTTTTACTACTTGAATGAAGAGGACGGCGAACCGGGCTTGCATCCGCTGCTCTTGCGTTTGGGTATACGGCCACGCCGGCGCTGTTGGAACGCGTGGCACGGCTGTCGGTGGAGCAAACGCAAACCGAAACGCGGGCCTGGCTGCGGCGCGAGCACGGTCTGGTCTGGTCGAATGATCGGCTGCGGGCGGCCCTGGCAGGCTTTCGCCAGGCGCTGTTGCCGTTTGTCGCCGACTTGCAAAAGACGCGGCTGCTGGCGTGGCTGACGCAGGCGGAGCAGTCGCGTGGCCGGAATCGTCCGGTGTTGGCGGTGGGACGTGACGGCATCATGGTGCCCATGCGTCAGGGCGGCTACAAGGAAGCCAGCACGGCCACGGTAAGCGTGTATGATCGGGGGCGTCGGCGGCTGGGCACGATCTACTTGGGCCAAATGCCGGAGGAAAAGCAAGCGACGCTCACCCGGGCCTTGACGGCCTTGGTGACGGCGACGCTGCTGGCTTGGCAGCGGCCCGTGCCGCGTCTGGCCTATATCACGGACAAAGGCTCGGCGCCGGATGGTTACTATCGACGCGTGCTGAACAAGATGAAGCATCCGCGTGCTGGCACGCCGTTGACCTGGGAATGGGTGCTCGATTTCTATCACGTATGCACTTACCTCTGCAAGATGGCGGACGCCTTGTTCGGCGCCGAGACGGCAGCCGGAACGCAGTGGTTCGCGAAGATGCGGCGCTGGCTGCGGGATCGTCCCCACGGGAGCGGCCCAGGTGCTGCGCTCCGCGACGCAGCACTTGGGTCGCCGCCACGCCACCAAGGGGCAGCAGGCAGAGTTCTGGAAAGCGTATCGCTATGTACGTCGTCATCGCCGCTTGATGGATTATCAGGGCTATAGGCGGCGTGGCCTACCGATCGGCAGCGGTGTCACGGAAGCGGCCTGCAAAACGGTGTTCACGCAACGCTTCAAACGCTCGGGGATGCGTTGGCAGCCGCGAATCGGGCCAGGTGATTCTGGATTTGCGTGTGCTCTATCTGAGCGGGATTTGGGAGGCCGCGTTCGCAACAGAGTTGGCTGCGCGTGACTGGCCCGAACCGCGCGGGGCCGCTCGCCGACCGGTCGAAAAGGAGAGTCCTCAGGCGACCGCGGCTGCTTCCTCTTGTCTTGCCGCATAATTCGCGATGCTGAAGCGACCACACCCGTTGTAGCCCAGCAGATGAACCCAAAACTCACGCCGCACCATCGCTACTCACGCCGCACCATCGCTGGCGTCTTGCAGCTGAGTTGGTCCATCTTCAATGTCTGTTTGATGGCGCGGATATCCAGTTCCACATGCCAACGCTGCTGATACAGGTCGGCCAACTCTTCCTTGGAGTAATCCACGGCGTCGCACAACGTGGTCGCCACCACGATTTCTTTGCTGCGGTAACCCTTGTGCGTGACGCGGAAACGCAGTTCGCGCACCGTCAAGGTGTCCGGCAACGCGGCGTACTGCTGCGCGTCCATCCACTTGGGCCGTGGCGGCTTGGTCCAGACCACCACATGATCGTCGTTACCCAGGCGGCGGCCACGACGGAAATCGTAGTGCCGCAACTGGTGCAGTCGAAACACGACGGCGACGCCACGCTGCTGCAACAAGACGATCATCCAGTACGAACAGTAGTAGCGGTCGGCCACCACCACATCCCCCGGCCGCAGACGGTCGAGGAGTTGCCGGAACAAAGCGGTCTCACCGGTTTCCTTGCCCTTGTAGGGTCCAACGGCCGCATCGAGGACACACGCTGTGGCGAAGGTCAGCAGCACCACGGCGCGGATCATGGGGAAACCCAAGCCACGCTTTTGCGAGGACGGTTGCGGATAGACCGCCTGATTGTCCTTGGTATCCGCTAGGGTGCAGGTGAAGCCATCGACCAGCAGCACGCGCTGGCGGTGCCAACGCCAGGACTCCGGGGCCTGGTCCTCGACGGCCGCGCCAACGGTGTGGGTCAGTTCGCGCAGGAAGGGTTCGGGCAGTTTGTGGCGTGCCTTGCAATAGGCGCCGGTGTTGGCGGAGCAAGGAGGCAATGACAAGCCGACGCGCAGAACCATGATGCGGGCGACGGCCGCGACGCAGGACTTGGAACCGCTGAGGACCTGGGCGAGAAAGCCCCAGAGCGTGAGGGCGGGTGTGAAGATGTCGCGGGGTCCGCCGGCAAAGCGGACCTGCTGGTCGTCGGCGACGCGCTGGATCAGCGCTGCGGACAGCGTCTGCTCGCCGACGGCGTCGCCGGTGGAGAAGGTCTTGAGGATGGTGGTAAAACGAGACCCGAGGGTGATGAGTGGATAAGATGGCATCGGCCGTCCGTGTCGAGAAGGAATGCGAAACCGAGACACAGACGGCCGAAAACCGGTGCAAAGTATAGACACAGGCGGTGCCGGTTACAAGAGGACAAGGAGCCGGAGCGAAAGAAACGGCAAAAATCTCCTCGCAGTGGAGGGGAGCCGTTCGTCGTCCGTAGCAGCAGTGACAGGAGCAGCTGGAAGTGCCATTCACTCCCGACCCCTTTTGTCTCTTCGTCCTAGATACCCATCATCCACACGACCTCGCGTTGCGCCCTGCGCATGAGGTTCAGGACGCTCTCCAGCCCTTCAGGACCGAATGAGTTGGCCAGTGCCAAACAGTCGTCGATGCGCGTTTCGAGCTGGAGGAGTTGTGCGTTGATGGGCTCAACTCGAAGTGCCGGTGGTGCCGTCGTGATCCCCGGGTCCATCGGATTCGTCTTCTTTTTCTTGTTCCGCAGGACGCCCTTCAGAGTGGACAGGTTTTGCTTAACCTTCACCGGCACCTCTGTCACGCCGGGATGGTCGGCGAGCCAGCGCTGGTAAAGTTCGTTGTTACTGCCCGGCTTGAGCAGCTTCGGCTTCTCCGCGAAGATCTTGCGGAAGTAGCCGGCAATGCTCTCCCCCTGCCCATTCTTGGTGACGGTGTTGCTTGGTTTCGCGGTCTTGGAGTGTGTGGCCATGGATATGTCCCTCGAGTTCTACGGTTCAGGAGGGATTGTAGGACGTCATTCAGGAAGAGCAAGCAAGAATGCCGAGTATGCGCTTCGCGAGACTTTCACCGACATAGTTGAAGACAATCAGCGTAAGGAAGTAAGCCAAAATAAACTGGACGGTTTTTTCTTGACTCGCAGCCGCACGCAATCTTAATTGTAGTAATGGATCCTCAAGAACGTCGAGAAATCCTGGCAGCTGTGAGCCAACGCTTCGCTGCTCTCGATCCCTACCTGACCGAACGGAGTCGGCGTGTTTGGGCGGCTGCGGAGGCTGAGACGATTGGACCGCATGGCAACGCTATCGTTGCCGAAGCCACAGGGATCTCTCGGACCACGATCACCAAAGCGCATGTCGAGTCTCCAGACGCTGCCGTTCCAACGTCCTCCCGCCAACGTCAACCGGGAGGAGGACGCAAGCCGTTGACGGAGACTGATCCAACTTTGTTAGCCGACCTGGATCAACTCATCGACCCCAGTACGCGCGGCGACCCGGAGTCACCCTTGCGCTGGACCTGCAAGAGCACCTACCGCTTGGCCGAGGCCTTGCAACAGCAAGGGCACCCCATTAGCCAACGGACTGTCTATCGGTTGCTCATGCACTTGGGTTACTCGTTGCAGAGCAACCGCAAGATGGAGGAAGGAGCGGAGCATCCGGATCGCGACGCTCAGTTTCAATTCATCAACCGCCAGGTCCGGGGCTGTCAACGGCGGCATCATCGAAGACCCACATGCCTTCCCACCTGTATGGCTTGATGACAAAGATGCTGTTTTTCATATCGGTGTCCGTGGTCATTCTCCAGGTGCCGAAGGTGCGTCGTCTTTGGGCCTGTCCACTTCGGCTTCGTAGACGGCGACGGCAGCCTTCGCCATCTCCTGCATGGTCTTGTATGAAGGCAGCAGTGTCAGGCGACGAAGGCCCAAGCGACAAACGATCTCTCCGATGGCCTTGACCAGTACTTACTCCAGCTTGCGGGCCTGTTTTTGATCCATCGGTCGCCTTCTCTTCGTCGTGGGGTCATTCTACCGAAGAACAGGTACGTCGGTAGAATAGCGAGGAGTGGGCGTGCCACTTATCCATCGAGTAAAACATGAAGGATGAGGCCAGCTACGTCTGCGACTCCTGCGGCGAGGAAATCGTCGTCCCCATCGACCTTTCGGCGGGTGCCGAGCAAGAGTACGTCGAGGACTGTCCGGTGTGTTGCCGCCCGAACGTCGTTCACGTCGAAGTCGATGAGGATGGGGAAGTGCGGGTCTGGGCATCACGAGAATGACGACATGCTGGCCCTCTACCACGACCCCTGGTTCACTTTCCAATTTGCCGACGACCGGATCATTCCCCGCTTTCAGCTTGAAGGCGTCCCGCCTAGCTCGCACATTTCCGTCATCAAGATCGACCCCGAAACAGGCGAGCGGCTAGGTTTGCTGGCGACGGCAACCGTGGGTGACGGCGGCTGGGTCGATCTGCCGCAGCCGATCACGATGAAAGCAGGGGAGGGATTCATTGCCGTGCCGATCACGCATCACTTGACGCTGACAATCCTGCCTGATACCTTCGCCATTTGCAGGCTCGATGCCGGTGCTGCGGTTCCGGCCTGGGCGACGACAGGCAGTTTCTTCTCGATCACACGCACTGCCGACGAGCTTTCCCTCGTCTGCCTGCAATCGCTTGTCCCCGATGGCGTCCGGTGCGAGCGGGACTGGCGGTGCCTGCAACTCGCTGGGCCGATCCCTTTCTCGACGGTCGGCGTGCTGGCCTCACTCGTGCAGCCTCTGGCCGAAGCAGGCATCAGCGTATTCGCCGTTTCCACCTTCGACACGGACTACCTGCTCGTGAAGGCAGCAGACCTAGAACGAGCCATCAACGCACTGCGGCAACAGCGGCCATACGGTGCGGTAAAAAATCAGGGCGCTGGTTTTTTTGCAAGTCGCCTTCCGCAACTTTTTCGGCCCCACGGCGGGATACAGCAACTCACCGATTTCCGCTTTTTGAAACACGAACCGACGAGGGCTGTCAAATAGGGCAGATGGAACCTGCCCTCCAGGGGATTTTGAAAAGGCCGGTCGCCCGCAGGCTGGATGACGGCAAGACGCTGGAAGTGCTGCGGGTCTGCACTGACGGTACGCCAAACGCCAATTCCTTCCTCTACGGCAGGGTCAAGCGGATCGCCGCCCTGATGGGCTACTCGAAGGTCATCACCTACACGCCGGCCGAGGAGTCAGGGGCCTCCCTGAAGGCGGTCGGCGGTAAGGGCGTCGGCGAGGTTCAGCCCAAGGAATGGAGCGTGCCGAGCCATCACCGCAAGAGCCAGCCAGTCTACGGCAAGGCGACTGGCCGCAAGTCGGACACAAGGGATTTCTAAAGGTTGGAATCCGCACGAAGAAGGACGGTACAGCAATCGGGCGCACACTCGAAAGGCTGGTGACAGGGCGACGAAGTTTCCGTGACGGCACACAAGGGCCGGTTGCCGTCGCTCACGCAAACAACTTTCACGCAGATCGGGAGAGGACGATCCCCTTCGCCTCTGTCGTCTTCGGCAACCGAGCGGAGCGTATTCGTCTGATTTCTGAGCCACGCACCGGAGAAGATGGAACAGGCACGCTATGGTGGGTTGCGTCGGTGTTCGAGATTCGTGAAGGGCTTCCGGCGTCATCGCAACCGGCTCGCCGGTCAGGTGGGGCAGACACCGTGCCTCTGGCGAATAGCCCGCCGCCTTTGTACACTTCCAGACAACGACCGGCAGCGGGCCGGTCGCCAGAATCCGTCGTTCATGGAGATCAGCAGAAGACCATCCGTGTGCGTGACCGGCTGCAACAAGACCGGCAACACCGAACAGGCCAAGGACGACACCAAGAAGAAGGATGCCAACGAGAACACGCCGACCAAGAAGACGGACGGTGACAAGACCGACGACAAGAAGCCGAAGGAAGAGGCGGTTGTCTACAAGGGCAAGTCCCTCGACCACTGGCTCAAGCAGTTGTCAGATCGTGATACGGTGTCCAAGCTGGAGGCTGTCAAGGCTGTCATCGCCATCAGGAAGAAAGGCGACGACAGGATTCCCCTGGCCCTGCTCGACTGCTTGGACTCACGAGACTAGCACCAAATGATGTTTGGGGCCGTTTCTGGCAATAATGCGACGCGACACTAACCCGACGCGCTAGCGAGGGAGCCCCCAAACCCCTCGCTAGCGCGTCGGGTTAGTGTCGCGTCTCAAAGTTGACACGAACGCCCCGGTTTACCGTTTGGTGCTAGATAAGTGTATGCAACATCTATCTTATTTATCGACGCCGGTTTCAGAAAAAGTCAGTCTTGCGGAAAAATCCTGGGACGTTTTTTCACCCTTCCTCTGCCGCCTCCAACCCGCCAAAATCTGGATCGACACCCAGGGCAACCTTACTCCTGTCCTTGATAGCCATGAGCAATGGGCGAATCAGCACGGCCACGAGATAGAGGAGTTGCTGGCTCAGGGGTGGGTGCGTGTCCAGAACGTGCCGCCGCCGTATCTGCTGATCGACTTCCACGTTCCTCTCAACGCAGCCCAGGCAAAGGCTGTGGGCGTGCTTTTCGAGAATCGGTTCGAGCAGGTGGTGGTCGAATACCAGGGTGAGGCCAGGGGCTTCGTGGATGGGGAAGAGGCTCTGGAGTACGCCCTGAGCAGGAAATGAATCACGGCACGAACCAGGGGTCGTCTGGTATCGCTTTCAGGCACTCGTCCACGGACAGGGCATCGTACAATCCGACCCACTGGCCTGTGTGCCGCATGAAGGATAGGGCGAACTTGCCGTCACCGACGTACTCCATCCTGGCAAACTTCGTCTCGAAGGTCGGCGAAATGGCGTGCGGGCCAGGGCAGCGGTAGATGCTGATGAAGTAGCACTTCGAGCCGAGCCATTTGGTCGTAATATCCGTCAGGTAGTTCAACTGGTGGCCATTGGGCGGCGGCTGAACGTGCTTGGGCTTGAGGACATGCTCGATCAGGTCGGACGCCTTCTGGTTCAGTTCCTGCTTCAAGGCTTTCAAGACAATCGCCCTGTACGGACTATCTGCGGAAGTCTTGCTTTTCTTTGCCATTCGACTGAACTCCTGGGCGGCAGGACGTTGCTTCCAGCAGCATCAGGGCGACTTCTTCTCTGCTACCTCGACTTCCTTGCCGAAGAAGAAGTTGATCGCCACGGCGATGACGAGGGCAGCCACGGCCCCGATGACGCATTCGGCGGCGATGGTTGCAGGTTTTCCCCACTCCAATGCCTCACCGATGGCTTTTCCAAGGGTCAGGGCGATGGGCAGGCCGAGCGGAGCGGCAACAACCGAATAGGGCGAGTATCGGCGTTTCTTTCGGTGTGGTGATGGCTGCGGCACAGACGGTGTGCCTTGCTGGTCGGACATGGGTTGAGCCTACTGATCTCTTCCCCTCCTAGGATCGACTCTCTGCCACATTACCTGGATGCTGGTCGTCTCCTTCGTCCCCTTGCTGGCTGCGGTGCAGTCCCGCCGTCCAGTCCCGCTATTACCACGTCTAGGGCCTGATCGTCCAGTTCGGCCAGCCTGCGGAATTCGGCGGGCCTTTCCAGTACCCTCTTCCTGATCTGCGGCGGAATTTTCTTCAGCCATCACCAGAAGTTCGTCGGCGTCGGCGTCCAGGGCCGCAGCGAGCTTGACGATCAACGCTTCACCTAGGGTAGTCGGCAAAAGCCAGTTTGCCGTTTTCGGCCTTGCTCAAGTAGGTGAAGCCGACCCCGACCCTCGCCGCCAGGTCACGCAGCGTGTACCCCTTCGCCTTGCGTAGTTCCTGAAGTCGTTCGCCAAAACGCATTTTCGTCTGCTACCAAGATTGCAATTCACCCGCCTTCATCGTAGGATTATTGCACTGGATTGTCAACAAGGGGAGTCCCACGAGGGCATCGACCGATGGCGAAGCCGGTGAAGGGTGAATTGGTCGATCCTGGGGTTCGACTACACGCCTCTGGACACGAAAATCGCCGAGAAAGCCCGCTCCACCGCCGAGCGGATTCGAGAGCGGCTGAAGAAGACCCTGGAGGACTTGATCGAGGGTGGCAGCGACCTTCTGGAAGTCAAGGAGGCCCTGCCGCACGGCCAGTTCGTGGCGTGGCTCAAGGCCGAGTTCGGCTGGTCGGAGCGGATGGCCCAGAACTTCATGAGCGTCGCCGAGAGGTTCAAATCCGCAAAGTTTGCGGATTTGCCCATCCAGCCGAGTGCGGCCTACATGCTCGCTGCCCCTGCCGTGCCGGACGAGGTCCGCCAGGTCGCCATCGAGAAGGCCGAGGCTGGCGAGGAGATCACCTTCTCTGCGGCCAAGGAGATCGTGGCCGAGGCGAAGAAGAAGGGGAAGAAGAGGCCAAGCCGTGCCCACCGAGAAGCTCGGCCTGCGGCTGGTGAAGTGTTGGAGCGATACCGGAAACAGTGGAACCAGAAGGAGCTTGCCGAGCTTGCAAAGCAGCTTCGGGAGTTTGCGGACGATCTGGAGAAGCCGGCAGGGAGCCACCAAAAAGAAGGCGAAGGAATGACAATGGCCGACGCTTCGTGAGTCGTCCACGGCGACAACGACGTTGCAGCGAACGGGGGGACCATGACCGCAGAACAGGTTCTGCAACAACTTGAGCAGGGGGCGACCCTCGAAGGCCCGCACTGGACCGAGCCGGTCAGGGTGCTGACGGCGAAAGCTCGTGGCAGCAAGATCGAGGTTCAGGCGGTCGGCCTCCGCACCAAGCGGCTCTGGACGAAGCTCCTCAAGGCCGAGGAATTCGAGGGCCGCAGTCAAGATCACGCAGGCGGGGCAGCTTGCGGCCCTCGACGGCAACCCCACGCACTTCCGCCTCGCCGCCGAAGCCCACCGCATCCGGCTGGCCTTCCAGTACGACCCGCACTTCGCCGTCTCCGTGTCCCAGGTCGATCCGCTGCCGCACCAGATGGATGCCGTCTACACGCACCTGCTCACCCAGCCCCGAATCCGCTTCCTGATCGCCGACGACCCTGGGGCTGGCAAGACGATCATGGGCGGGCTGACCATCAAGGAACTGAAGTTCCGTGGCTTGATCGAACGCACGCTCATCGTCACGCCCGCCAACCTGACCCCCCAATGGCGGCGGGAACTGCACGACAAGTTCAACGAGTCGTTCACGGTCATCGACCGAGGCTCGGTCAGTTCCACCTATGGCCGCAACGTCTGGGAAGACAACCCGCAGTGCATCACGTCCATCGACTTCGTGGCCCGCCAGGACGACATTCTGAACATGCTGCGGGACGTGCGGTGGGATTTGGTCATCGTGGACGAAGCCCACAAGATGGCGGCGTACCGCTACGGCCAGAAGGTCAACAAGACCCAGCGGTACGAGTTCGGCGAATTCCTGCGGGACCGCACCGACCATTACCTCTTCCTCACGGCCACGCCGCACAAGGGCGACCCCGACAACTTCGCCCTGCTGCTGCAACTGCTCGACCGTGATCTGTACGTCAACGGCAACATCCTGGCCGAGGCCAGTGCCCACGACGAAAACCGCATCATGATCCGCCGCCTCAAGGAAGAGATGCGGAAGTTCGACGGCTCGCCGTGCTTCCCGCCCACGGCACGTTCAGACGCTGCCCTACAAGCTCTCTGCCGATGAACTGAAGCTGTACGAAGCCGTCACCGATTACGTGCAGAACAATTTCCAGCGAGCGGCCCAGGCCGAGAACCGCAACGTCGGCCTGGCGTTGACGGTCCTGCAACGCCGCCTAGCCTCCAGCCTGGCAGCCATCCGCCTGTCGCTGGAACGCCGCCACAGAAAGCTCAAGGAATTGCAGCGGCTGGGCAAGATCAAGCAGGAATTCGGTGAACTGCCCGAAGACCTGGACGACCTGGCCGAGTCGGAACGCTGGCACTTTGAGGACGACCTTGTTGAGCGGGTCACGATGGCCGAGAACATGGCCGAGTTGGAGGCCGAGATCGAGGAACTGGACCGCCTGGTGAAGCTCGCCAAGCACACCGAACGCAACGTGCCCGAAACGAAGTTCGAGGAGCTACGCACCGTCGTTTCCCAACACCTTTCAGGGCGGCTGGAACGGCTCCTGGTCTTCACCGAACACAAGGACACGCTCGATTTCCTGGTCGGCAAGCTGACGAACCTCGGCTTCCACTGCTGCACGATCCACGGCGGGATGCCCCTGGAAAAACGCATCGCCGCCGAGCGGGAGTTCTTCGAGAAGAAGCCCTCCATCCTCGTCGCAACCGAGGCGGCGGGCGAAGGCATCAACCTGCAATTCTGCTCCCTGATGGTGAATTACGACATTCCGTGGAACCCCAACCGCCTTGAGCAGCGGATGGGCCGCATCCATCGCTACGGCCAGCAGCACGAGGCGATGATCTACAACCTCGTCGCCAAGAACACTCGTGAAGGCGAGGTCATGGATCGGCTGCTGCGGAAGCTGGACGACATGCGGCTGGCCCTGGGCAGCGACCGTGTGTACGACGTGATCGGCGAGATCATCCCCGCCCCCAAGTTCGATTCGCTGATGAAGGATTGGCTGTCACGCCGTCGCACCATGACTGAAATTCTCGCCGAGATCGACCTCCAGACCGACGAGGAGCAGGTCGCCCGCATTCGGGCCGACATGGAGGACAAGGCCCTCGGCTCCCGCTACATCGACATGAGCAAGCTGCTGGCCGACCAGCAGCAGAGCAAGGAACACCGGCTCATGCCGGAATACATCGAGAAGTTCTTCGTCGAGGCGTACCGCTCCTTCGGCGGTACCATCACGCCGGTCAAGGACAAGAAGGGCGTGTGGTCGATCAGCCGAGTGCCGCCCGACCTGCGAAAACTGCCCGACCACCTGGAGCGGAAGTACGGCAAGATCGGCAGCGTCTACGCACAGATCACCTTCGACAAGGAGCAAGTCGTCGGCTACACCGACCTGGAATTCATCGGTCCAGGGCACCCTTTGTTTGAGGGCGTGGTCGAGCGTGTTCTCCTAGACTACGGCTCGTCGCTGCGTCAGGGGGCCGTCTTCTACAACGCCGATGCGACCGAGCCGACCGTCCTCTGGCTGCTCAAGTGCGGCGTTGAAGACGGGCGGGGCCATCCGGTCGGCGAGCGGCTCTTCGCCATCCACCTGACGGCAGGCAGGTTCCGCAAGAGCCAGCCCTACGCACTGCTCGACCTGAAGGCGCCGGAGGCCGAGCCGAACGTGGCAGGCGAGCGTTCGCCAGTCGGCCACGGACGAAGACCACACCATCGAATGGTCGCTGGAGGAAGTCACGCCCGCCTACTTCGGCGAGATCACCGACCGTCGCACCAGGGAGTTGGCGATCAAGGAAAAGTACGTCCGCAAGTCGCTCCAGTTCCTCATCAGCGAGTCGGCCAAGAAGATCACCAAGTACGACGGTCAGCTTCGGCAGATTCGGGACGAGAACGACCCCAAGCGACTGTCCCTCCAGGGCAACCGTGCCCAGGAAGAAGCCCGCCGCACCGAGCTTTCGCTGCGGCTCAAGGACCGGCTCACCGAGATCGAGCAGGAGCGGCACATCTCGGAGAAGCCGCCCGAAGTCATGGGCGTGGCCGTGATCCTGCCGCCGCCCAAAGAACTCGTGGCGTCCGTGGAAGGCATGGAGAGCGACCCTGAGATCGAACGCATCGCCGTCGAGGTCGCCAAGCAGTACGAGATCGACCAGGGGCGGAAGCCGGTGTCGGTGGAAGAGGAGAACTGCGGCTGGGACTTGACTTCGCTGCTTGGAGGGCCAGGTGTCCCGGTACATCGAGGTCAAGGGGCGAGCGGAGGGCGGCAGCGTGGCCCTGACGCCCAACGAGTGGATCAAGGCCCAGCGGTTCGGCAAGGACTACTGGCTATACGTCGTGGTCAACTGCAAGACGAAGCCCGAACTGTACCTGATCCAAGACCCTGCCTCGAAGTTGTCGCCGAAGGAGGAAGTCAGCGTCGTCCGGTACATGATTGGCCAGGGCGACTGGAAGAAAGCGGCGGAACAAGCGTAAAGGCGAATGCCGGGAGCGGTCGAAAGACGACAGGTTGACCGGAGAGTGGATCGCGCGTCTGGAGGAGGGCGTTAAGAATGGTGCAGATGACGATTGAGATGCCGGAAGAGGCGTTGGGGGCGTTGCGTAAAGGCCCGCAGGATTTCGCGCGGGAGTTGCGGTTGGCCGCCGCGGTGAAATGGTACGAACTGAAACTCCTCTCGCAAGAGCGCGCTGCTGGCGTCGCCGGCGTGTCCCGCGCCGAGTTCCTCGATGCCCTGGGACGATTCGCCGTGTCGCCCTTCCAGTATGGGCCGGACGAAATCCTGGAGGAAGCCGATCGTGAGTGAGGTTTGGGTTGCCAACGCCTCGCCGGTCATCGTCCTGGCCAAGGCAGGCTATCTGCAGTTTCTCAAGCAACTGCCGAGCGAAGCTGCTCCTGCCGGCCGCGGTGGTTGCCGAGGTGCTCGCCGGTCCCCCGTCCGACCCGGCCCGGCGAGCGCTGGAGGCTGGTTGGGGAGTGCGTCAGGCCCCGGCGGCGATCCCCAGCGAGCTGCTCGAGTGGGGGCTGGGCCAAGGAGAAACCGCCGTGCTGGCCCTCACCCGGGAGCGGGCACCGGCTACCGCAATCCTGGACGATGCTGCTGCCCACGCCTGTGCAAAAGCCTTTGGCGTGCCCCTTCTGGGCACGCTCGGGATTGTGCTGCGAGCCAAGAAACGCGGCCTGATTCCTCAGGCGGCCGACGTGCTCAAGGCCATACGTGCCGCCGGCCTCCATTTGGATGACCGCACCATCCGCCTGGCCCTGGGACATGTCGGCGAAACCTGGTGAACAACCATGCTCAAACGGCTGATCGAAGTTGCCCTGCCGCTCAAGGAAATTTCCGAGCAATCGGCTCGTGAAAAGTCGATCCGGCATGGGCACATCTCGACGCTTCACATCTGGTGGGCACGGCGACCGCTGGCGGCATGTCGGGCGGTGGTCTTCGCCTCGCTGATCCCAGACCCCGATGATCCTCAATGCCCTGAGAGCTTTCGATCCCTCGTCAACGAAGTGCTGAATGAGAACCAATATAAGCCGAAGAACGGCGACGGTTGCACCGTCGAGGACACGCCTCGGAATCGCTGCCTGGAGTACATCAAGCATTTGGTCAGGTGGGAAAACTCGAACAAGCAGCACTACATCGAACCGGCCCGCAAGCTGATTGCCGCCGCCCACAGGATTCTCCATCCCAACGCTGAGGGCGATGCTCCCAAGGTGCTAGACCCCTTCACCGGAGGCGGGGCTATCCCGCTTGAGGCGTTGCGGCTAGGCTGTGAGGCCCACGCCATTGACCTGAATCCGGTGGCACACCTTATTGAGCTTTGCACGCTTGTCTACCCACAGAAGTACGGCCAACCCGACAGCCGCCCTGTGCCCGACTACATCAAACGGCTCATCACTTACAACAAGGCCAAAACCAAAGCCAAGGGCGGGGCCGGTCTGTTCGACGGCGAGGCGACAGAGGGCCGCTCTGACAATGACAACCTGATTCCCGCTGTGGAGATCACAGAGGCCGAGTACCGCAAGAATCCTCTGGCTGCGGACGTGAAGTATTGGGGGCATTGGGTGCTGGAGAAGGCACGGCAAGAGATCGGCCAGTTCTACCCGCCCGAATCTGATGGCAGTGTGCCTGTGGCATATCTGTGGGCCAGAACCGTCACCTGCCCGAATCCGGTCTGCGGTGCGACGATCCCGCTCGTGCGGCAACTGTGGCTGTGCAAGAAGGCCAAGCGAAAGGTAGCCCTTCGCTTAGTTCTCGACCGAAAGGCGATGAGATGTCGGTTTGAAATTGCGGAAGGGAAGTCGATTGATTTTGACCCGAACGCAGGGACGATGCAACAGGGCAAAGCGGCCTGTCCATTCTGCGAAACTGTGGTCGATGGCAAGACGCTTCGTTCAGAGAGCAAAGCGAAGCGGATGGGGCAGCAGATGATGGCAGTAGTGGCGACAAGGCCCAAGCAGAAAGGGAAGACCTACCGAACCTCCGATGGGCCTGACGAAGTTGTTTACCAACTCGCAGCAAACCGACTAGAGAAAGAGAAGGATGCGAGAGGGAAGGAAATCGTTCCAATCGAGCAAATCCCCTGTTATGACCCAAGGCGAGTATCGCCCCCGCTTTATGGGCTGAATCAGTTCGTTGACCTGTTCAACCAACGGCAGTTGCTCGCACTAACGACCTGTACGAAAGCGGCTGAGATAGTGCGTCACCACATCGCATCGACATTCAAAGACCCCGATTACGCCACGGCGGTCAGTTCCTTTGTGGCACTGCTGGTCGATTGGCTGGCTGACAAGGAATCGACGCTCGCCAGATGGCACAACTCAGGCGAGAAAATCTCTGGCACCTTCGGGCGTCAAGCACTCGGCATGGTATGGGACTATGCGGAGGTTAATCCTCTATGCACGGTGACTGGCGGTTTCTTGGCTGCTCTCGACTGGTCAATTCGAGTTGTCCAAAACAACGCTCAAATCACGTTGATGGCACATGCTTCACAAGGCTCTGCAACCTCTCTTCCCCTTTCTGAAGATGCTTTGGATTCGGTCATCACTGATCCGCCCTATTACGATGCGGTCCCCTACAGCGTCCTGAGCGACTTCTTCTACGTGTGGCTCAAGAGGACGGTTGGCAAGTCGTACCCGAACGTCTTCCGCACGCCACTGACTCCCAAGGGAAACGAAATCATCGAGCAGAGATCGCATAAGCTGCTCAAGGATCGAAAGGACCACATCTTCTACGAAAGGCTGATGGGAGAATCATTCGCTGAGATGAAGCGGGTCATCTTCCCTCATGGCATCTGCTGTGTGATGTTTGCCCATAAAGCTACGAGTGCCTGGGAGACACTGATCGCTGGCCTCCTGCGGTCGGGACTGATCGTGACCAGTAGCTGGCCTCTTCACACAGAGATGAAAACCCGCATGGTTGCTCAAGGGACAGCAGCACTTGCCAGCAGTGTGACCCTTGTTTGCCGCAAACGAGGCAAGTCCGCAGGCGATGGCTTGTGGGACGACGTTCGCCAAGAACTGAAGCCAGTCGCCAAGGAACGCCTTGAGTTCTTCTGGTCGCAAGGCATCCGTGGTGCCGACTTCTTCATCTCGGCCATCGGTCCTGCACTGAGCGTCTTCGGCAAATACGAGCGGGTCACGAAACTCACCGGCGAAGAGGTCACGGTCGGCCAGTTCCTTGATGAAGTGCGTAGCCTGGTCACGGCCTACGCCCTGAGCAAGATCATGAAGACCACCCATACGGCGACCATCGACCCCGAAAGCCGGTTCTACGTCATCTGGAAGTGGTCCTACGGCGATGCCAAAGTGCCTGCGGACGAAGTCGTTCAAGCTGGCCCAGGCTCTGGGCATGGATACCGAAATCATGTGGGATCGCACCGGCGTTTTGGAGAAGGTCTGGCGAGAACGTCCAGGCCATGCCGGTCGCCAAACGCATGAAGGTCAAAGACCTTGGCGAGCCGAACGCCGACACGACTCCCGCCAGCCTGATCGACGTGCTGCACCGACTTTGTGTTTTTCGAGACAAGGGCGACATCGGAAGGGATGGCCGAATTCCTCGGTCGTAGCGGACAGGGCCGCAACTCGAACCTGTGGCTCGTCGCCCAGGCCGTCAGCGAGATTCTTCCCGATGGCGACAAGGAGAAGCAACTGATGCAGGGCCTTCTGAATCAGCGTGACCAGTTGGAAGAGGCAGGGCGGCAAGGGAAACTGTTCTGAACCTGGGACGAAGGAACAGAATCGTTTCTTTCAAGAAAGGAGCTAGAACATGGACTGGCATGATCGAATCGTTGTGGACCCCAAGATTCTCGTGGGCAAGCCGGTCATCAAGGGGACACGCATCGCTGTCGAGTTTCTCATGGAGCTTCTGGCCAATGGCTGGACCCACGAGCAGATTTTGAAGAGTTATCCTCATCTGACGGAAGGCGACATTCAGGCGGCACTGCACTACGCCACGGAAATGCTCAAGTCAGAGCGGGTTTACCCCTTGCCGGTGTAACAATGGCCAAGCTGCTGGCGAATGAAAATGTGCCTGGCGAAGTCGTCGAGGCTGCACGCCAGGCGGGGCATGATCTCGCATGGATTGCGGAGTCATCGGCAGGGGCTGATGACGACACAGTGCTTTCTTTATCTCTTGCGGAAAAGCGGGTGCTGCTGACGTTCGACAAGGACTTCGGCGAGATGGCGTTTCGGCAAGGGAAGGATGCATCTTGTGGAGTGATCCTGTTGCGGCCTCGGCTCCGTGGGCCTGATTACATCGTTCAGTTCACTTTGGCTGTGCTGGCTCAACAGATCAGTTGGGAAGGACAGTTCAGCGTGGCTCAAGAGGGAAAACTTCGGGTGGTGCCATTGCCATGACTGACGTGCTGATTTACTGGCGTGACTACCGCAAGAACGCAGAGGGACAGGTCACGGCCTGGCACTCCAACGCCAAGCTGCTCGGCGAGCTTCTGCCAGGGGACCGTCTTTGGTTCGTTACGTCGGGCAAGAATCTGCGGCAGGAAGTGGAGCAAGCGGGCTTCCTGGTCGCCGTGTGGCAGGTGCAGGAGGTCAAGCAGAACCCAGGCGACGATCCGGCCTACCCGAAGGCCGACTACAGCTATCGCATCATCGCCAGCGAAGAGGGGTCTGTGGTCCTCGATGAACCTGTGCTGGTCGATCACATCCTCCGACCGGAGGGACGTGACAAGGCGGCGTCGATTGGGCGGTTCTTGCAGGGACCACGCAAGCTGGACGACCAGAAGGTGCGACTGCTGCGGGCGGCGGCTGGTCCCAAAATGGCCCTGAAGTGGCTGACCGGCAACAGGGGACTGTCGGCATCGGGCGTTCAGGAATAGCGGCGAGCAACGGCATCAACCAGAAGGTGGAAGCCCATGAGTACGTTGAAGGCATGGCGTCAGGTCGACGAACCCGCACGCTGACATTCGGCTGGGCAAGTTCGATGCCTCGGTCTTCGCCGCCGACCTGGGCGAAGTCCTGGCCGGTCGTGGGGCCGTCGATTATCGTGAGGCAGGCACCTTCTACTCGAAGACCTACCTGACGGACGGCATCTCCCGCCTGCTCATCGAAGTCATGCAGCGGCTTGCGGGCACCGGCAAGTCCGATCCGGTCATCCAGCTTCAGACGCCGTTCGGCGGCGGCAAGACGCACACGCTGCTTACGATGTACCACCTGCTCAAGAAGCCGAACGAAGTCGGCAAGCTGCCGCAGATCAAGGCCCTGCTCGACGCCGCCGCCATCAAGAACATCCCCACGGCCAACGTCGCCTGTCTCGTGGGCACCGCCCTCAACGCCGCCAACGACCGGACCTTCTGGGGCGAGATGGCCTACCAGCTAGGCGGCGACCGCCTCTACCGGCTCGTCGCCAAGAACGACGAAACGAAGATCGTCCCCTGGCTCGACCCTGCTGGGTCAGGTGCTTCAAGAAGCAGGCCCCTGCCTGATCCTGCTCGATGAAATCCTGGTCTACCTCATCAACGCTGGCAGCATCCACGTCGGCGAAAGCACGCTGAAGGGAACGACGCTCACCTTCCTTCAGCAGTTGACGATTGCCGTCGCCAACTGCCCGCACGCCATCATGATCGCCACGCTGACCAGCCAGCTTGCGGAATTCATGGACGAGAATGCGGAGCGGGCCTACGAGTCGCTGGAGAAGGTGCTGGGCAGAGTCGAGAAGGTCCGGCAGACCGTGCAAGGGACGGAAATCTACGAGGTTATCCGTCGCAGGCTGTTTGAAGACCTGGGCAACAAGGAAGACCATCGTGCGACCGCCGAGGCGTATTGGGCCATGTACCGCAAGCTCGGCGAGGACGTGCCCGCCGCCTGCCGTGAGATGGCCTACAAGGACGACATGCTGGCGGCGTACCCCTTCCACCCCGAACTGATCTCGGTGCTGTACGAACGCTGGGGCACCATTCCCAGCTTCCAGCGGACTCGTGGCGTGCTGCGGCTGCTGGCCGACGTTATCAGCGACCAGTACCAGGCCAAGGTCAACGAGCCGCTGATCCAGAGCAGTTCCATCAACCTCGGCTCGCCCGCCGTGCGTGGCGAGTTGGTCAAGCACACCGGCACCGGCAACGTCTTTCATTCGGTCGTGGACAGCGACATTGCGGGCAAGACGGCCAAGGCCCCAGAGATCGACCGGCAGCTAGGCAGCGAGTACGCCAAGGAAAGCGTGGCCGAGAAGTGTGCCCGCAGCGTCTTCATGTACTCCTTCGGCGGCGGGCAGCAGCGGGGTGCCACGATGCCGCAAATCCGGCTGGCCGTCCTCAACCCCGAAATGGCCCCGCCGTTCATCTCCGACGCCCTGGACCGCATGACCAAGCGGCTCTGGTTTCTGTACCAGGACAGCGGCCTGTACCGCTTCGACTCTCGGCCCAACCTCAACCGCATCCTGGTGGACCGTGAGGAACTGGTCCGCTCCGAACCCGAAAAGGTGCGGGACTTCGCCAGGACCACGCTCAACGATCTGATCGGCGATGCCACGTTCCGTGTCTTCCGTTACCCCGAAGCCAGGCGACGACAACTTCGTGGCCGATGAACCACGGCTGGGCCTGGTCGTCCTCGACCTGGATCAGCCTGCGACGGAAGACGGACTGCCCAAGGAAACCGAGGAATTCGTCACCCGCATCCTGAAGCAGCACGGCAAGGGCTTCCGCAAACACGCCAACATGCTGGTGTTCCTGGCCCCCGACCAGCAGCGGTCCAGCGAGGTCATCGACGCCGCTCGCCGCCTGCTGGCCCTGCGAAGCATCGAGGACGACAAGACCACCAAGAAGCAACTCTCCGAGGAACAACTGAAAGACCTGGCCGACCGCCTGAAGGATGCCCAGGCTCGGCTGCCAGGTGCCTTGACGACGGCCTACCGGCTCATCCTGGTGCCTGCCGAGAAGAAGACGATGCGCAGCCTGCCTCGACATGGGCATTTCGTCGTACAGCTGGCCGCACGACTCTCAGCAGCAAGGTGCTGGAGAAGCTCATTGACGAAGGATCGCTGCTCGACAAGCTCGACCCCGATTTCCTCGTCCCTACGAGTACGTTGGGCAAGCGTTTCGGCCTTTGGCCCGAAGACCAGGAAATCATCAACGTCCGCACGCTGGCCGACTACTTCACGCAACTGACTCACCTGCCACGGCTGCACGGCCCCCAGGTGCTGCCGGAAAGTCTTGCCAAGGGCGTGCAGCGTGGTCTGTTCGGCTACGCCCTGGGCGACGGCGAGAAGAAGAAGTTCGACACGATCTACTTCGGCGACAAGACGATCACCGGCGACCGTTGCGAGATCACCGAGTCGGCCTGGCTGCTGCGGCCCGATCTGGCAAAGGCCCTGATGCCCAAACCGGAACCTGCGGTGGTGGGCACGACGACGGTGACAACCACCGATCACCACTGAGGAAACCGGCGACGGCACGGGAGGGAAGGACGACGGCTGGACTGGCGGCGGGCCGGTGAAGATCGTGAAGGGCGAACGCCGTCTCAACAAGGTCCGCTTGAACTTGAGATCGGTCCCGTGGGAGAACTGGAACGACATTTACAACGAGGTCATCGACCCGCTCGTGCAAGAGGGTGCCGACCTTCACTGCCAGGTCATCATCATCGCCCAGGGCGATGCGGCGATCAGGGAGAACACCGTCGAGTTGGGCATCAAGGAGTCGTTGAGCCAGCGGGGGATCGACGCCGAGATTCAGACAGGGTGACACCGACTGCGACGTTCAAGGCGTGCTGATCCAGTGATAGCCGCCAGTGCAAGGATGAGCGGAGCGATTCCTGGGAGATGAGGAGCATGTTCAACAAAAGACCTTTTCCGAAATAGTAAAAACTCCTATGCATGGAACCCAACGACACGACGTTTCCCGCTAAAAAGGCCGATTTCGGCACTGCGACATAGGTTTCACCGGGCGGTTTTTACTATTTCGGAAAAGGTCTATTGTCGCCAAGCTGCTGGAGGACGGCGGCGACGTTCTCAACCAGGAGTGCGGCGAGACCCTGACCAGAATCGGCACCCCAGCCGTGCTGGTGGCTGTGGCCGAGGCGTTCCCCACTGCCGAGCAGCATTTTCGCATCTACGCCAGCGGGCCGCTGGAGAACATCCATTCTGATTTGGCCGTGGAGAAGTGCATTCAGTTGTTGGCCCAGGAGAAGGACCACGGCATCCGAAGGGAACTGGCCCAAGCCCTCCTTTGCCACTTCGCCCCTGAAGGAGTCAAGGCCGCACGTCAACTACTGCTGGGGCGAGAACTCGACTTCGAGGACAAAGGGTTGCGGAACTACCTGCTGGAAACTTGCACGCTCACAGGGGAGCGGTTTCCCGAATACCACGAGTGGCTGGCGACGGAGAAGGTCGAGAAGGAAGAACACTGGCGGCGGGTCAAGGAACTTGAGGGCGACCCCAAGCGCCTGCTGCTGTTCGCCCTGGAAAAGCTGACCGGCAAGAAGGCGGCTCATGTTGCGAAGGCCAAGCCCCCTTTACCTCCCACGCCTCGACTTACGCTGCCCCGCAAGCCCGAAGCTAAGAAGAAGGTCGGACGCAACGATCCTTGTCCGTGCGGGAGCGGCAAGAAGTTCAAGAACTGCTGCATGAGAACGTGACGGAGGGCCTGCCGGACTGGAGAAGGAGCGAATGGTTCTGACCGAGAGGGAGCGATAACGTGGATGCCGACACATTCAACGCCATTGATCCGTTGCTTGACCGGATCGCCGACGTTGCCGAGATGCAACTCGCTTCTGCGGAGCTTCGTCGCCTGGCTGCCGAGCTAGGCAAACTCGTGGGCAGGCGGCGTATCGCCACCGTTAGCATCGTGGTGGACGTGTTCGATGAAGACAAGGAATGCTCACTGCCGCTGCTGACAATTGGCTTGTCTGCCTCCCCAGGTCATGAACCATCTCGAACCTGGGCGACTCGTCGCCGCAGCGGTATGTCGTGGAAGACGGCATCAAGATCGTGCCGCATGATCGGTGTCCTCGCTGCTAGCAGGTGTGGGACTTCAAGCTGCAAAACTCGACCTGTTCCCATTGCGGCCTGACGATGGGCGAGCAGTGCAAACTCCTGCTGGACAGCGATGAGTGTCCGTGGTGCAACGAAGGCAAGGTGACTGTCGCCAAGCCACGATGCAGCAAGTGAGGCCACGACGTTGATCGCCAGAAAGTGGGGGGATAGGTGGACATGAGCCAAGTCATGCCAGGCCACTACCGACACTACAAGGGCAACGAGTACACCGTCCTGGGCGTGGCTCGGCACAGCGAGACGCACGAGGAACTTGTCGTCTACCGCCAGGAGTACGGCGATCACGGCCTGTGGGTGCGTCCGAAGAAGATGTTCATGGAGACGGTGACGGTCGATGGCAAGGAAGTGCCTCGGTTTCAGCAGTTGGGGTCGAGCAGCGAACACGTCGGGGACCGCATCACGAACATCTTCGATGATCTCCCGCAGCATTTGCCCAAGGAACTTGTCCAGACGCTCATTCGTGCCGCCGACGTGCGTATCGAACGGATCATCTCGCACGGCCACGCCTCCCCCGCAGACTTCTGGTACGACCAACCGCAGCATGAGTGGGTGATCGTGCTGAAGGGGGCGGCGAGGTTACAGTTCGAGGATGGAATGGTCGAGATGAAGCCAGGCGATTACATCAACATCCCGGCGTACAAGAAGCATCGGGTCGATTGGACGACGCCGGATGAGCCGACCGTGTGGCTGGGAGTGCGATATGGGGAGCATGGATGACACCGACCTTCTCTCCTGGCCCGACCCCAAACACCGTCCGAGCCGCCAATGGCCAGGTCTTGACGGCACCGGATGGCTGGATTCTCCTGCCTCCTGGTGACGCCGCACTGACTCGGCGTGTGAAGGAAGCTGGCGAGCATTGGGTAGTGGCCGAGAAGAAGGGCCGGAAGGTCTTCTCCAGGGGCGTCTGGGCACCGGCAGCCACGGTCGAACGCATTCGTGCCGAGCTTGAAGCCGAGCGGTCCACCGAGAGTTTCGCCAAACGCAAGGAAGCCGATGCCCGACGCCGTGAACAAAGCCCAGGCCGAGTATGTGGAAGACTTTCTGGGTGCGGTGGTCACGTTCCTGGCCTTTCATGAGAAATACGCTGGTCTTGCCGACCGAATGGCACGAGCCATCACCGATCACGCCACGCCGGTCGGAAGCGGCACGGTCGCCAGGACGAAGCGTATCCCCATTGAGCAGCGAGCCGAGGCCGCTGTCATAGCCTGGATGCGTCACCAGACGACCGGCTACGACGGCATGGTGATTCCCAGAGTGAAAGGCGAACGGCGGGAAGTTCGCCGGATGCTCGCCAGGCGGTCCCACGAGTTGCTAGAAAGTTATCGCCGAGGAGAGCCGGTCGGAGGAGATTGCCCGCTGAAGAAGGCGTTGGCAGATGGGAGCGTCGAAGACCAATAGGACCATGACTACCAAGGCGATTCAGCAAAGGCTCAGGAAGCTGGCCGATCCTGCCGTGGCAGCGTCGTCGGCTCGCTTTTTCAAGAAAGAACATGCTCAGGACGACACTTTCCTTCGCCTGCGTGCAGCCACGCTTCATGCGTTGTCCAAAGAATATCGAGAATTGCCACTCACGGAAGTCGAGACGCTCCTTCAATCCGGCGTTCACGAGGAGCGAATGCTGGCCCTGCTCATCCTCGTCGTGGCCTTTCGCAAGGCGTCCGATACCGCTCGGCAGGCGATTCACGACTTCTACCTTGGCAACCACCAGACAGCCCCGCTGCGGTCGATGTTCCGGCCACGGCTGACCCAGATTTCGTTTCCCTCGCCCCGATCAGTTGTAGTATTTGCACCATCGCCGCCACCTGCGGGCAGAGGAACCGCAGCACCGCCTCGACGTGTTCGGCAGGGACCGGCTTCTTTTTCGGCTTTTCATAGGTACCTGATCGCCCCCCATCGTAGACCGGCGACCGTCCTCAATGCTTCGTGGACCGACGAGGGGACCAGTTCTTCGGACGCGGCCCACTTGAACACTCGCTTGATGGGGTCGATTCGCTGATTAACGACCTTTCGAGAGATCGTCTGTTTCTTGTTCAGAATGACCACATCTGCCCAGCCGGTCTTGTGCTTCACCTGCCACCTGTCTGCCTGGTCGGTCCTCTACCGAAGGCGGTTCTCATGAACCCACGTCTCGACCGTCGATCCCTCGGTGCGACGGACGAAGTATCGGCAGGTGTCGATCATTCGTTGCCGAACGGCCTTGAGCTTGAGCGGGCCAAAGTCAGCAGCCAGGGTATGGCCGTACAGTTCCAAGACTGGCTTGAGGGCGTACTCGAAGTGGTCCTGTTCGGCTGACGGAGAGCCATCGGCTAGGCGGTAGTAGCGTTCGGCGTGTTTCCAGAATCGGAGGCAGACTTCGCTTACCGCCAGCCCGCTGGGGACCGAGCCATCTTGCTTCAGAACGTAGCGATCGCCGTTGGCCTCCCACTCGGCGAGGACACGGCGTACTCGGCTCGACTTTCGGGAATCCCGAACATGCTCAGGAGCAGATCGTGCCGCCTGCCGTCACTCAGACGGACGGTGATTCGGGCCTGATCCTTGTGCGGTTTTTTTCGGATACGAGGGCGGGGTGCATGCCTTCGGAACCCTTGTTGCGGAAAAGTTCCGCATTCTTCGGGTTTCGATGCCGCACTTCCGACCATTCGGAAGGTGTGTAACTCACACTTCAGCAAGGATTAATGTCAATGGGCGCTACAGGACTTGAACCTGTGACCCCCAGCGTGTCGAGCTGGTGCTCTAGCCAACTGAGCTAAGCGCCCTTCCAGATGCACGATAGGGGTACATCCTTCCTTCGTCAAGTCCAGTGATCCCTGCGGTTTGGTCGCGGTGTACGACCGGGATTGTAGGTCCGCATGTGTTCGAGTGAGATAGCATGTTGAATCAGATTGAGTGGTAGGAATAAAGAGGAGACGGAGATGAAGTGCGGCTCACATTCCTATCGGCACTCGTGCCTGGACCGACAGGAATGTCGGCGGTACGCTCACCAACGCCGTCTTCTCCGCGGCTTCCTTCTGCCGGACCAGTCGCCCGCGGAGGCAGCAACCCGTCACAGGAAAACTAAGCTTGGGGTTGATTCCGTTTTTTCAACAGCGGACGCAGATCGATGCGGCGCGTGTCCGAACGCCGCGGCACGAGAAAGGCGGACGAAGGTGTGGGACGGCCAAAAAGGAAACCCTGAGCCCATTTGCAGCCCAGACGCCGGCAGCATTCAGCTTCCGGCACGGTCTCGACTCCCTCTGCCAGCACGCATACCTCGAACCGCGCGCAGATGCTGATCAGAGCCGCGACAATGTCCTGGCGTGCAGGAGCCTGATCGATGCCCCGGATGAGCTTCATGTCGATTTTGAGAAAATCGGGCGGGACCTCGGCTAATTCGGCGAGCCGCGACTGTCCGACGCCGAAATCATCGTAGGCGAGGCCGATCCCCAAGGTGTCGAGTCGCTCGCGCAACCGGCGCATCGCGGTTACGTCGGCCACACAATCCTCGTGGACTTCCATGACCAGCCGTTGGCCGATGCAGACTTCTGACGCCGCCTGGCCGAGAGTGTCCACAAAATCGTGTTCGTCCATCTCTGAAGGATGAACGTTAAAAAAACAGCACTGCGCCTGCGGCAAATTGGTTCACTTCCCGGAATGCCACACTTCGGAAAAGGCGGCTGAGCTGCGTTGCCATGCCGCACTTCTCGGCGAGTTGGAACAGCTGCACCGGATTCGGATTCAGTTCATTGTGCGTGCCCCGCCCGAGAGCCTCGTAGCCCATCGTTGTTCCTGTTGCCAGGTCGACGATAGGTTGAAAAACGACACTGACCTTTTGGTGATGCAGGATTTCGCGCAGGGCTTCTCGACCGTGGATGAGGCTGAGAGGCTCCCCCTGTTTGACCGGGCACGTGTCGATCTCGACACAATCCTGGACTGCTTCGTCGGGCGCGACTCCGAACCGAAATTCCTTCTGCGCGAAGTGGATGATGTCGCCGCTGTGCAGCTGCGTCTCGGTGACTCGTTGACTGTTGACGAAGGTTCCGTTGGTACTCTTGAGATCGCGGAGATAAAACCCGTCGCTGCGGCAGTCGATGACGGCGTGGTTATTGGACACCTGAGACGAGTAGATGACAAAATCCGACTTTTCGTTCCTGCCAACCCGGAACGGAAAGTGCCGGCAGAGAACCCGTTGCGCAGGGTCGCCATTCTCGGAATAGTGCTCCAAGAACGGCAGAGCCGTCTCGTTGTTCGTGGAGGATTGAACGGGCATGATGATCCTCGGCCGGGGAAGGCATTCTGATTAAGCATAGCTCATCTTTGTGCGAGACGACAAAAGTGAGATGGACTTGCGAACTCGACCGCTGTTGTTTGTTCCACCGCCGAAGAGCGGCGGGATAGAATGTCCCACCGCCGCGGAGCAGCGGTGGTCCAAACAACTCGTTAAGCGTCCCTAAACCAGTTCCGCGATCGGCTCGCGCTCATCGAGCAGGTACATCGGCCGACCGGTGTTGTCCGGAATCGTCGCCGATGGGTCGATGCCGAGGGTGTGGTACAGCGTCGATGCCATCATCTGCGGCGTGATGGGCCGGCCCTTGACCTGCTCGCCGCGGGCATCGCTGGCGCCGATCACCTGGCCGGTTTTCAAGCCGCCGCCGGCCATGACCGTGATGCCCGTCGTCGGCCAGTGGTCCCGGCCGGCCCGGTCCTTCGTAATGCGCGGCGTGCGGCCCATCTCGCCGCCCATGATGACCGCCACGTCGTCGGCCAAGCCGCGCGCTTCCAGGTCGGTCAGCAGAGCCGTCAGCGCCTGATCGACGATCGGCACCTGTTTGCGCAGCACTTCGAAGTTCTTTTCATGCGTGTCCCAGCCGTGGACCGCCAGGGTCACCACCGACACGCCGGCTTCGATCAGACGGCGGGCGAGCAAGAACTCCAGGCCGGGGATGAAGTTGAAGGCGGCAGGTTTGGTGCCGTAGCCGGCCTTGAGCTTTTCCGGCTCCTTGCTCAGATCGAAAGCGTCGCGCACCTTGCTGGAAGTGATGATCTCCAGTGCCTGGGCGTTCATGGCGTCGAGGCCGTTGAAGGTGCCGCTCTGGTCCAGATCGCCGCGCAGGTCGTCGAAGGAACGCCGCAGACCCTTGCGGTCCTCAAGGCGGTCGAGGCTGACGCCGGGAACGAGTTTCAGGTTCGCCAGGCCCTGGTTCTCACGCTCGTGCTGAAAGGTGCGAAAGGGGCGATGGGCGGCGCCGGCGTAGTAAGCGTGTTCCCAGCTCGGATTGTCGTGCAGGCTGACATACGCCGGCATCAGGTGCTTGCCGGTGCGCAGCCGGCTGACGACGGAGCCGACGGCAGGCCGCTTCTGATTGTTGATGCTGTCCGGTTTGCCCTGTTCCCAGGCGAAGCCGCTGAAGAACTCATTGCCGGTGTGGTTGCCGACCGTATGCACGCCGCGGAGGACGGCCAGTTTGTCGGCCATCTGCGCTTGCCGCGGCATCAGTTCGCAGATGTCAAGGCCGGGGACTTTGGTCCTGATCGGGCTGAACTCGCCGCGGAATTCGACTGGGGCGTTCGGCTTCATGTCGTAGGTGTCGATGTGCGACGGCCCACCGCTGAGGAAGATCATGATGACGGCCTTGTGAGCCGATTTCGGATCGACGGCCCCTTGCGCCCTGAGGCGTAGCAGGTCGGCGAGAGTCAGTCCGCCGAGGCCGAGTGCGCCGATGCGCAGGAAATCGCGCCGTGAGACACCGTCGCACTGTTTGTGATTGCGGCCGAAGAGCGTCAACATGAGAAACCTCGCGGGATCGCGGTGGCGCTGGGGAGGAAGGAGGCGCCAGGGAGTGGGTATCCGGACGAAATGATTGTAGGCGACGGCGATGACGGCCGCAAGGACTTTGCGGCCCATTTTTCGCCGCGTGCCTGCCGAGACGACGAAATCGGTTTAGCACCGGATGGCCGTATGGCCGATGGAGGGACGAGGAGAACTGCCTCCCCTCGCGCCTCGGAGAGAAGCCATGTTGTCCGTCTTGTGTTCACTGCTGACGATGGGGGGTGCCAACGTGCCGGCGCCGTGCGGTTCGTACCTCTATCAGCCCGCCTTCTGCATCGACCAGGTGCTGCGCGAACCGGCGGAAGCGTACCTGCCGCAGCCGGGCGACATCATGTTGCGCCTGGATGGATCCACCTTCTGGCGGGTCACTCACTACATGGCCCTGGCCTTCGACCCGAACGGTTCCGGCATCGTCTTCGCCCGGCCCGACGGCAGCCTGGCCATTCTGGAGGCCGGGCCGAACGACACCCTGTGGGTGAAAACGCTGGACATGCTGCCGCATCTTCAGGAGTACGCGGCCGAGGGACGGGTCTGGATCCGCAAACGGCGTGTGCCGCTGACGCCGGAACAGTCGGCCTGCCTGACGTCGTTCGCCCTGGCCGAGGACGGCAAGAAATTCGCCCTGATCCGTCTCGGCGGCCAGCTGACGCCGTTGCGCAGCCGCGGGCCGTTGCGCACCTATTTCGTCGGCACACCGCAGGGAGACAAGAAGAGCTATTTCTGCTCCGAGTTGGTGTGCGAGGCCTGCGTCGCCTCCGGGTTGCTCGATCCCGATCGGACGCGTCCCTCCGCCACCTATCCACACGACCTCTTCTATGGCCGGTCGCTGAATTTATTCGTCGACAAGCATCTCGACGTCAATGCCTGCTGGTATCCGCCGGCGCGGTGGACGTGTCAGCCGTGACTCGTTTACGGTTCGAACGATCGGTCGGGCACACGATTATTCCCGTCACGACGTCGAGGGCCGCCGTCAACGTCGTCGTCCCGTACTCCCTTGTTTCAACAGGCCAAGAGTCCTCCGTGGAAATCGAGGCTAGGCACGCTGTTGAGCGTTGGCACAGGAAAATCGGTGACGGCCCCAAAGAGGGAGACGCGGCCGATCTTGTCGCCGCTCGCTTCGGTGAACCAGACGTTGCCATCGGGACCGGTAGTGATCTCAATAAGCATCTGAAATTTATTAACTGTCCCATTTGGTCTTTTCGGCACGGAATGTGGTGGGTAAGCTAGGCGGCCCTGGGAAAACGGATTTTCACCTGGCAGGACGCCGTCATGCTTACCCTTCCTTCCGCCGCCGTCAAACAGGCGATGCGCTTTACCTATGCCTCTCTCAATGAACGTCAGCGGCGTCTCTATGCGGCCACGGAGTCTCTCAAACTGGAACACGGCGGCATCACCTACATCGCTCGACTCTTCGACTGCCATCGCAAAACGATCCAGCGGGGCCTAGCGGAGTTGCAAAGTGGCGCTGTGCTGCTGCCGCCCAACCAGGCGCGAAAAAAAGGGGTGGCCGCCGCAACTTATTGTTACGACAGCCCTTGCGATGTCGGGGCGACTGGATTCGAACCAGCGACCTCCTGAACCCCATGCCCTCAAATGCACATCTCGGCGTATCAATATCGCTGCGTAAGTATATGCTGGGACAGTCACTTGGGACAAGGGGCTGGAAACGGAAAAATCCTCGATTTGGTCAGTTTTGGCCTGTTTTGACCTGGGTTTCCTGACAATAGCCTGACAAAAAAAGCGAGAGCAAACACTCGCCCTACTTCAACAGCAGCAACAGCATGACCACCGGCGTTTTCGCCTGGATGCCGTGCCGCTGGCCGGTGGGCATGTGAACCCACGTCCCAGCCTTCGCCTCAAGGGTATCGTCGCCCAGCGTCTGCTTCGCCTCGCCTTGGATGAAATGCAGGATGGCGGGCATGGCAGCGGTGTGTTCGGAAAGCTCCTCGCCTTGGGCGAAGCCGAAGATCACCGCCTTGACCTTTTCATCGTTGAACAGGGTCCGGCTCAGGATACCCTTTTCAGGTGGCTGGGCTTCCTTCGCCAGATCGTTGATGTGCGTGTAGGAGGTCGTCATGTCCGAGTCCTTTTACCTCCCAGGCAACTTCCCGACTAACTTCACCGCCCGCTGAATCCACTCCTTCAACTGTTCGTCACCGTGGAGCATGAAGACGACCCCGCCAAACATCTTCTTCTCCACGACGCCCTTCTTGCGGGCGGCGAGGTTTTCATCGAAAGCCATGTCTTGCCTCAATCGGGTCGGCAAAGCGTCTTGCTTCTTTCAACGATAGAATACGGCCCTCCTGTTCCTGGTCGAGATTGAGGCCGATGCCGTGGTGCATGAATGACGCAGAGCTTGTGCGAAACCTGCCGCTGGATGCGAGAAGTTACTACGCCCAGGTAACGCTTTTTGTTTTGCGAGTTGTCGAAAACGAATCCGGTCTACCCCAAGTGTCCGCCCCAGCCGGTCGTGCGATGCTAGGGGTATGAGCCATCGACGCACTGCGGCGGTGCGGCCATTCAGTGTGGTGAAAAATCGGGTCACCCTCCATTCGTAACACTCTTCGCCGTTTGACTATAATGCTCACAGCGGACAGACCACGATCAGGCTCGTTGGCTGTCCAAAGGCCGATTCGATGTACAGGAGGGAGCCTCATGCCAACCCGAAAAGCCATCCTCAACGCTTATGCAACCGCCGAAGACTGCCTGGACGAAGCCTTTTCGCTGCTGCGGCGAGCGAGACATGCAGTTGATGCCCTTGCAAAAGGTCAACCGTGCGAGCAGCTTTCCAATGAAGCCGCCCATTACGCATCAGGTTTGCGAACAAAAATCAATGCTGCCCCTCTCGCCATTAACGAGGATGTGTTGTCGTTCGCTGCGGCCCAGGTGAAGTCGGAGTCGTCCTGCTTGCAGCGTACATTTGACCAGGCCCGCCATGTCAATGCCGAACTGCTCCACCTGCTTCAAAAGCGGGCATCCGAGCAGAAAAAGATGGACTTCTCTGCGGGGCAAATGATCCGTTTGTTCTTCCCCGATGTTGCTCAGGCACTCTTGGCATCCTGTGACTTCGACAAGGATAAGGCTCTGAACAGCCTGAACACCGAACGAAACAGCGTTGTAGAAGCAGTGAAGGAATAGCCCTGGCACGAGCCATCGACGCACTGCGGCAATGCGGGCCATACCGTCCGGTGAAAAAACTGATCGCCGGATTTTTTCGCAAGTCGCCTTCCGCAGTTTTTTCGGCTCCAGACCCGCATACACGAGAACGCCGATTTTTTCTTTTTGAAACACGAACCGACCTGGGGGCTGGACATGCCCCAGATGGAACAGATCGGCAGGGGGTTTTTGAAAATAGTAAAGCAATAATCAATTATGCAACGCCGCCTGCATCGAACGCCTCATCTGCACGTAGGCATCAACGATCCTCGTGCCTCGATATAGGCCACATCCGCACGAGGCCGTTGTAGCTGCACGACACGAAAGCGTTGCCGTTGGGCATCCATGCCAACCCCCACACGATAGCAGTATGTCCATCGTTTCGCTTCACCAGCAGCCCTTTCTCGACTTCCCACAGGCAGATCGTGAAGTCTTTCCAGCCATCCTTTTCCAGAAATGCCTTGCCGCCGCCTGTCACGACATGTCGGCTGTCCGGTGAAAAGGCTACGCAGAAGACAGCCCTCGTTGGACTCCGTAAGCGATGAATCAACTCGCCGCTTTCGACGTTCCACACACAAGCAACGCTGGCTAGGTCGCCTGAGATCAGGCGTTTGCCGTCCTGCGAGATCGCCACGGCCCAGACTGGCGACGTGTGGCCCTCGAAACTCCGAACTTGCTTGCCGGTCGTCACGTCCCACAGCCGCACCGTCTTATCGTCGCCGCATGAAGCAACGTGTCGTCCATCCGGTGCGAAGGCCACGCCGAAGACGGCTTTCTCGTGTCCCTCCAGGCATTTTAACTCTTCACCGCTCTCTGTCTTCCAGAGCCGAATCATACCATCATGGCCGCCGGAGCACGATGAATTGCCCATCAGGACTGAAAGCCAGGCTCCAAACGCCGTCTTTGTGGCCAGGCAGGGACTGAAGTTGCGTGCCGCTGGATGCCTCCCAAATTCGCACAGTCGAATCGTTGTCGCCGCCGCCAGATGCGAACACTTTTCCATCGGGATGAAAAGCCACGCCATGAATCTTCGTGCGATGACCTTGCCAGGTCCGCAGCAGCTTGCCGGTGCTGGCGTCCCAGAGTGAAAGTGAGCCATAGAACCCGCCCGCCACGACTTGCTTGCCGTCACGACTGACGGCCACACTGGAGTAATGCCCATCCTGTTGACGCTCGAAATCGAACGGCTGCGGTGTTTGGCCCTGTTTGTCCGACGCCCCTGTTTGACGCTCGGCAGCGGGCTGCTCTTTTGGCGGTTCTTTACGAAACCAGCCGTCACGGAAATACAGGGCCAGCGAGAGAACACCGCCAAGGAGAAGCACGGCCAGAATCCAGAATGCAGGACTCTTCCTCTTCTTCCGACTCTGCAACGCCTGGATCACTTCGGTCATCGACTGGTAACGATCTTCCGGCTTCTTTGCGACCATCTTCCTGAACACGGCGTCCAGCGGTGTCAAGGATGGGATCGGCTGTTCACGATGAGCCAGAACCTTCTGGATCACGGTCTTGCCCTCGTAGAGCGGCTTGCCGGTCAGAAGGAAGAACAGCGTGCAGCCCAGGCTGTAAATGTCGGCACGCTGGTCGGCTTGCCTCGTTTCGCCGGTCTGCTCTGGAGCCAAAAAGTCCACGGTGCCAGCAAGGGCTTCATTCTCTGCGGGCCGGAAGCTGGCCAGGCCCATATCGAGGATTTTCACCGTGCCATCGACGCCCAGGAGCAGGTTGGCGGGCTTTATGTCACGATGGACGATGCCCTTGCCGTGGGCGTATTGCAGTCCCCTTCCGGCTTGAAGGATGCAATCGACTGCCTTCTCCAGCGGCAACGGACCATGTACTTGAACGTGCCGTAAGAGATCATGGCCCTCAACAAGTTCCATGACCAGGAAGGGACGGCCTTGATGCTCGCCAGCGTCGTAAGCCGTGACGATGTTCGGGTGGATGAGCTTCGCCGCCGAACGGACTTCTTGTTGAAAGCGAGCGAGGGCATCGGCTGACTGGACCGATCCTTCGGGAAGGATTTTCAGGGCCACAGTGCGATCCATGCGGCGATGCAGAGTCTTGAAGACTTGCCCCATGCCGCCTGTGCCGATCTTCTCGATCACCGTGTATTCGCCGAAGTCGAAGGGCAGGTTCGTGGGAGCAGGCTCGTCGTCCACCAGCGGCTTCAAGAGCCAGTCCATACGTTTCAAGGACAAGATGCTGGCCGCTACTTCCTGGGCCAAATCGGGACAATCACGGCAAAGCTCCTCGGCGGGGACGTCCTGGCCCTGGCGGTACTTTTCCTCCCAAGTCGCCAGCAAGTCCCAGAGCTTGTCGTCGGTCGTGTTCATCACAGAAATCCTTTTTGCAGCCGGATGCGGGCAGCCTGCCATCGCCGAATGACCGTTCGCACGGAGACGCCTAGAACGCCAGCGGCTTCGGCCTGGCTCAAATCGTGATACCAGATCAGGGCAAAGACTTCTCGCTCGTCGTCCGGCAGCCTTTCCACGAGGCTGTGAAACTCTGACCACTCGACCAGGCTGGAAGGTTCGCCGTCGTCATCAGCCGGTTCCTTGCTCTCGCCCTCTTCGCTGCGGGCATGGTGCTTGGCCAGGTCAAGAAGTTCCCGCCGAATCTGCAACGCCGCCAGGTTGTAGAAGTGCCTCAGCGAGTCGGGCGTCACGTCAGCCAGGGCACGGTAGAGCCTGAGCATGGCGTTTTGCAGCACGTCGTCGGTCTGCTCCCAGCGTCGGACCAGCGGGTAGCCTCGGAGCATACGCCTGGTCAGCAGTCGCAGTCGCTCGCAGGCATGGCCGATCAGTTCGGTGCGGGCATGATCGTCGCCATCCCGCATCAAGTCCAGCCAGTGCTGGAGCTTCGCCGTCGTGTTGCCTGGAGAAGTCATGGGTCGCTCGGTGGTCGAGGATTCGTTCTCGCCACTCTACGACTTCCCCTTTCCCCTATCCATGCGACGAAAAGGGCGGGATGGTGACAAAATCAGTGGAAGATGGCTCGTCATCGGGATAAACTGCTGAACGGCGGTCGGCGGCGTGCCGGTTGCCCAAAATCCGTGAAGCAAGGAGATCAGCAGAGACTATCCGTGGCGAAAGACGCCTCGGCAAAAACTTGATTGACGCAGTGTGCGTCAAGTTCTGCTTCTAAGGAAAACGACCAACCTGGGCCGAAAGGCTCTTGAGCTACAGAGGCAGTGCTTGGCAAACGCTCCCAATACGGACCCGCAAGGGTTCCGTGGGAGCGTCGGCCAGGTGCTGTTCTGTAGCACGCCTTGGTCGGCGTTCCTTGGAGCGGCCCTGCGTTGACGCTCCTTTTTTCGTTCACTTCGCATGGCCGCAGCCCTCCCTGGGAAGCAACTCGACTCAAACCCCTGCGATTTTCTCGAAAACTTTGTCACTGTTTCCGGTTCACCGTCGCATGGATGGTAAAGACCGATAACGAGTCGGTGTCAGCAACCACGAGAGGATAGCCGTCATGAACAAGTTCCTCGCTCTTCTGCTCATCGCAACGCTGTCCATCCTGGGATGCAGCAAGGCGACCCCAAAACCAGACTCGCAGGCAAACGACTCTTCGGAAAAGGACGGCGTGGCCGAACCGAGGAACACAAGCGAAGATGGCGAAAAACCGAACCCAGCGAAAAAGGAATCCCCTGAGCCAGTCTCTGTATCGCAACCAGTTGCCGCCAAGACTGATCTCAATGAACAGAAAGCTGAGCGAGCAAAGGAAGTTGTTGACCTGCTTCGCCTGGTCGATCCGAAAAAGAATGCGATCAAGGGCACTTGGCTGTTTGACAAGGACGCCCTCTTGATGGGAACGGAAGGGAAGACTGGACTCCATCTACTTGAAATACCTCATGAAACGCCTGAAGAATTCACTCTTGTCATTGAGCTTCAACGGACTGAAGGCAACGACGCATTGTTCGTGATTGTGCCAATTGACGGCCATCACACACTCATTTTGATCGACGCAGAACAAGGCACGTTGTCGGGCATTCATGGCCTTGACAACAAGGGAATCTTGGCGAACGAATCTCTGGTTAAAGGTTCGCTCCTGAAAAACCGTCGCTTAGCCAATGTTGAGTACACCGTCCGAAAGAATAGTCTAAGCGTTTCCTTGGACGGAAAGCAGATTATCAACTTTGACGGCAAAATGAGTAGGCTGGCACCGTTTCATGAGCCTGTAACCTATGGAACTCCCAACAAAAAACACGTGGTCATCGGAACTTTCCAAAGTAAGTACCTGATTTCAAAACTTCAATTCGTTCCTGGGACAACAGCGGTCCCTGCACCAGCAGTTGCAAAGACCGATCCCAAGGACAACACGCCGCAAACGGCGGCCAAGAAACGAGAGCAAGAAGCCGCTGAGAAAGCACGACAGGACAAAATAGCAGCAGATGAGCTTGCGGAGAAAAAACGCCTTGACGCAGTGCGGCTCGCAGAAGAAGAAAAGAAAACTGCCGAAAAGAAAGCCGCTGAGAAGGCCGAGCGAGAGCGGAGGGAAGCGTTAGCCAAGGCTGAAAGAGAGAAAGAGGAAGCTGCGAAACGAGAAGCCAATGAGAAAACAACGGACCTGTCGAAAACTCTAACAGACACTACCACCAAACGGTTCAAGGCCGAGCCGAGAACCCTTGAACAAAAGGGAGCAAAGACTGCTGCCTACTCACCGGATGGGCGTTACCTCGCTACTGCGGGTGACAGCATCAAAATCTGGGACTTGCAAGATGGTAAGCAGATCAGCGAATGTGTGCCTGTGGTAAGGCAAGACCCAGAAACGCTGTACTCTACTCCCAAAGGTGCAAGAAACTTGGCATTCTCCAGGGACGGCAAAGTTGTTTATGCACACGACTGGAGAATGGAAACGGCCAATCTCAAGCGGTCGGTTTATAGCACGGTGTTCGTGTTTGACTCCAAATCTGGCAAGCAGGTCAGCTATTTCGATCTCGGAGTGTCTGGTTTCGTCACGTTCAGCGTCAATGGGGAGCTTCTGGTGTACTCGCCCTTGGTCTTTAGGGATAGGCAGGTCGAACTGCGGAACACTGAGACTGGCAAGATCGTTCATGAGTTTAACATGTTAAAGATTCCAGGGACCGACACGGCGAACATCAATGCTTCTACGTGCATCTCTCCCGATAACAAACATTTCTTGCTTGCAGGCGGCAGTTACGGTCGCCTTTATTCCCTAGAGGACGGCAAAGAGCTTCGAGTGCTACAGTGGTCTAATAAGAATCTGATAAAGGCCGTCTTTTGTCCCGATGGCAAACGCTCTTTGATGGCGTTCGGTTATATCGGGCAGCCAGTTCAGGTTATTACCTTTGATACGGAAACAGGGAAGGGAGAGAAAGCATTAGAAGGCAACATTGACTCAATGTGGTCATTGGCTATCTCCGCTGATGGTAAAATGGCTCTTGGTGGAGGCGAAAAGACGGCTATTCTTTGGAATGTGGTAAGCGGCGAGCAGGTCCGCACTCACAAAATCTCCAACGTCGTCACGTCTGTAGCCATCTCACCAAAGGGAGACAGCTACGTGGTTTGCGTTGGGGGTACGGTGGTTGTTTACGAAATGCCGATACTTTCAGCGGAGAAGCCGAAAGAGGAGCCTGCCAAGAAAGAAGAGAAGAAGTGAAAACCAAACCCAACGTCGCTGTCCACTCAAGAGAACAAGAAACCAACGAGCGAGCCCGAGCCAGCGAACACCAAAAAACGACGCCCCGCCGCAAACGGCAGCCAAGCCAGATGGACAAAGCCGAGAACGAGTCCATGTCAGCAACCATGTAAGGATAACGGTCATGAACAAGTTCCTCTTCTCCTGCTCGTCGCAACGCTGTCCACCCTGGGATGCAGCAAGGCAAGCCCGAAACCAGACACGCAGGCAGACGCCTCTTTGGAGAAGGATGGTGTGGCCGACCCCGAAGAAGGTGAACGAGGAAGGCGACAAGCCGGACCCTGCGAAGAAAGAACTTGCGAGCCAACCGGCTGAACCCGCCAAGGCCGATCCCAAGGACTCCCATCCGCAAACGGCAGCGAAACCGCAGCCGAAAATCATCGAAGCAAAAACCTGGGCCTGGGAGACGAAGCCGCCTCATCCCAATTACGCCAAGCTCAATGGCATGTCGTTTGACCTTGGGATGGGAGATGAACCGTTGGGCGTAGGCATCGGGGAATTAGGACTTGAGATCGAGAATGCGAGACAGGTCAAGGTGGTCATTGGTGAGTCATCGTCGTTCAAACGCTATGACGACAACAGTTTTGCCGGATTCATAGTCGATTACCACACGGCGGATGGGTACACGAGGCGAGTTGCCCTGCCATTGGGCTTCTATTCGCAAAAGAAGTGGTCCAATAACCCTCGTTGGGGAAAGCGTGGCAAATCGGATCAGTTCGTTGACCTGGGCAAGAAGAAGGAATACGACCTGGACCTCAAGAGGTGGGCACCTGACGGCTGGGATGGGAAGGTATGGTTCAGCGTCAGCTTGCAGAATTCAGGGCGGAATACGACGCTAAAGGGAAAAGTTGAAGTAATCGGCGACCAGGAAAAGGTCGAGGTTGCCCAGAAGCCGAAAGAGGAGCCTGCCAGGAACGAAGATCGGCTCAACTATTATCCTCTACAGGTCGGAAACGAATGGCACTGTAATGCAACCTACTTAAGTGTACCAATTAAGATCAACAAACGTATTGCCAAGGTCGAAACAATCGACCAAAAGCCACTGTACCTACTTGAGCGAACCACCGAGGGCGGTAAGATCGTCAAGATCGACACCGAGCACTTGAGCCAAACTAATGAGGGAGTTTTTCGCCATCGGGAAAACGGTGCCGACATATACCCGCCCATGTGCATCTTGCAATATCCCGTTTTGGACGGTGCCAGATGGCAGGGGGAATGCAAGACCGGCAAAGAGTCGTTTAAGTACGTTGCCGAAGCTCAGGAGGAAACGCTTGAAGTGGCGGCGGGCAAACTCAAAACAATCCGAGTAACAATGAAGACGGAATCAAAAGGGACAATTGTCACAGTGACAACTTGGTATGCTAATGACATTGGCATCGTGATGGAAGCGGGACTCTCGGTCGTGATTGTGCTCAGCAAGGGTAAGGGAGCGGGGGCGAATCCAGAGGTTGCAAGGAAAGTTCTCGCAAACGAAGTCCGCCAAGGGCTATGGCGGGGATTCCATTCCAATGGGAATAAGTCTATCGAAGGAATGTACAAGGATGGTAAACAGGAAGGTGCGTGGAATGTATGGTACGAAAGCGGCAAGCTACGAGAAGAACAGCACTTCAAAAATGGAAAGGCTCAAGGAGAATGGAACTGGTGGGCGGAAGGTGGGTACAAGTACGGTAGTTTTCAATTTGAAGATGGCAAGCTGATCTTTGATCGGCGAAAGAAGACGAAGACCGAATTCATGGTCCTTCTCCAATACGCCGCATCGGTTAGCAATGAAGGCTTGAATTCATTTAGTGCCCATTTTCAGAAAGACCGTTTCTTCCAGTTAATTGGAGAGCCTGATCTCAAGCGAGGAGAGGGTCTTTCCGATACGTTCCCTGACCGCCTATGGACGGGTGTGGTCGCTTCAGCATCGCGAATTATGCGGCAAGACAAGAGGAAGCAGCCGCGGTCGCCTGAGGACTCTCCTTTTCGACCGGTCGGCGAGCGGCCCCCCGCGGTTCGGGCCAGTCACGCGCAGCCAACTCTGTTGCGAACGCGGCCTCCCAAATCCCGCTCAGATAGAGCACACGCAAATCCAGAATCACCTGGCCGGACTCGCGCTGCCAACGCATCCCCGAGCGTTTGAAGCGTTGCGTGAACACCGTTTTGCAGGCCGCTTCCGTGACACCGCTGCCGATCGGTAGGCCACGCCGCCTATAGCCCTGATAATCCATCAAGCGGCGATGACGACGCACATAGCGATACGCTTTCCAGAACTCTGCCTGCTGCCCCTTGGTGGCGTGGCGGCAACCCAAGTGCTGCGTCGCGGAGCGCAGCACCTGGGCCGCTCCCTGGGGTCGATCCCGCAGCCAGCGCCGCATCTTCGCGAACCACTGCGTTCCGGCTGCCGTCTCGGCGCCGAACAAGGCGTCGGCCATCTTGCAGAGGTAGGTGCATACGTGATAGAAATCGAGCACCCATTCCCAGGTCAACGGCGTGCCAGCACGCGGATGCTTCATCTTGTTCAGCACGCGCCGATAGTAACCATCCGGCGCCGAGCCTTTGTCCGTGATATAGGCCAGACGCGGCACGGGCCGCTGCCAAGCCAGCAGCGTCGCCGTCACCAAGGCCGTCAAGGCCCGGGTGAGCGTCGCTTGCTTTTCCTCCGGCATTTGGCCCAAGTAAATCGTGCCCAGCCGCCGACGCCCCCGATCATACACGCTTACCGTGGCCGTGCTGGCTTCCTTGTAGCCGCCCTGACGCATGGGCACCATGATGCCGTCACGTCCCACCGCCAACACCGGACGATTCCGGCCACGCGACTGCTCCGCCTGCGTCAGCCACGCCAGCAGCCGCGTCTTTTGCAAGTCGGCCACAAACGGCAACAGCGCCTGGCGAAAGCCTGCCAAGGCCGCCCGCAGCCGATCATTCGACCAGACCAGACCGTGCTCGCGCCGCAGCCAGGCCCGCGTTTCGGTTTGCGTTTGCTCCACCGACAGCCGTGCCACGCGTTCCAACAGCGCCGGCGTGGCCGTTCCCGCACCGATACCCAAACGCAAGAGCAGCGGGTGCAAGCCCGGTTCGCCGTCCTCTTCATTCAAGTAGTAAAACGACCGCACGGTGATCGTGCCGAAACGCGTGGCGATACGTGCTGGCGTCTTCTTGTTGAGGCGATAGGTCTCCTTGTGATAACGCATCTTGCTCGGCACCACCTGCTTATCGTCGGCTTCCAAGCGGTTGGCTTCGCGTTCGATAAGTTGGCGACAGGCCTCCGCCGCGGCGGCGTGGAGCGCGTTCTCCAGTTCCAGGAAGCGCTGCGGCGTGACAGGTTCGCTCCGGAAACGCTCGACAATGTCGTCCACGCCTTTCTGAAAGACGTCGACCGGTTCGCTGGGCGTCGCGACCGCGGGGATTGCCTCTGTCCGCAGGCCGCTCTGGCGAGTAATCTTGACGACCATGGGGATTCCTTTCCCTGGGAGTGGGTGATGCTTCTCCCATTGTGCGGAAAGGATCCTCATTTTTCATGGACCAGTTCTGCCGCTCTCCGGTTTCCTGAACGACGATTTCTTCGAGAATGTCTGATGCTGTGGCGACTGCACCCGGCCAAGCCCACCAATTTCAAAATTGAGCAGGCCAAACCCTTCACTATAATACCCGGAGTCTCCGTTGTGTAGCGGCAAATGCGTTTATCCGCAGACCGTGCCAGTTTAGCCGCAAGCGGTCGCGCGGAGGCAGTTAAAATGCAAAGCCGAGTGTCGAGCCTCCGCGCTCGCGGCTAAACAGAGTCAACTCAGCGCCGCCATCGTCTCCGCGGTGGCGCCGCTGCCGACGAAGAAGTCGCGCCAGTCGCTGAACTGGTCGCACGTCCCTTCCAGGTCGTACTCGCCGCTGATGAGGTCGCCGAGGTACGCCTGGGCGTCGCGGTTGCCCTCCGTCGTCGCATGGTGCGTCCCCACCTCGGAGGCGAAGTTCAGCAGATCGTACACTTTGCACGCCGCGGGAAGCGTCCGCTGCCGCTTCACCGACAACGTGTCCAGGTTCGCCATGCCGTAGATGCGCGTCAGGTCGCCGGTCATCTTGTGGAAGGCGTGGAACAGCGGCGATCCGTCCGTCTCGCTGGCGCCGTCATTGCCGACGATCTTCTTCTTGCTGCGAATCTCGCCGCGGTTGTGCAGCCGGGTCAGCGTCCTGTACAGTTTCATCACCTCGCTCACTGACGCCCAACTCTTGGCCGACGCCTCGAAACGCTGCCGCAGAGCCGCGAATCCCTCCTCGTTGTTGAAGCCGTCCAGCACGCGGGTCAAGGCGAAGTTCACACCGTCGTCGCCCTTGCCGACCGACAATTCGCTGCGGAAGGCCGGCGTGTAGCCGATGGCGCCGTTGCTGCACCGCAGCCGCAGCAGCGACAGGTAAACCGACGGCCGGCCGAAGCCGTCGATGGGCGTGTCGAGGACGAAACGGTTCTGGAAGCCGTCGCCGGCTACCTGGAACGGCACGTCGAGCCGCGGCGAATGTTGGCTACTGACGACGCCCTTGCTGTAGGTCACTTCCTGCGTCTCATAACGGCCGAGCAGGCTCATCAGGTCGTCGTGCGGCATGACAGCAGCTTGCGGATTGGTGACGCCGAGCAGCAGACCGACGCCGTTGGTTCGTTCCAGGCACCAGCGGATGCGATCGTTCGGCGCCACGGCACTGATGCGGTTGAATACTTCTTCGTGGCTGAAGTAGCGGAAGATGTTGCTCGTGAAGCCGAAGCGCAGGTGCAGACTGTTCCAGAAACGGTTGCTGGTCAGCACCGGCTCGTCGTTGAGCAGTACTTCGCAGCGCGTCATGCGTCCCTGTTGGTCGCGGTGGGTCTGCACCGCCAGGTCCTTGATGCGGGTTGTACCGTACTCGAAGCGCTGGGTCATGGGTCGGCTCCTTCGTGGAGGATGGTGGATGCCTCACGTTGATCGTGCGATTCACGAAGGATGAGTTGTAATCGAGAGGGGAAGGCGATGCAAAGTCAGTAGGTGGGAAAAAAGTGAGTGGTGAGTGGTGAGTGGTGAGTGGTGAGTGGTGAGTGGTGAGTGGTGAGTGGTGAGTGGTGAGTGGTGAATGGTGAGTGGTGAGTGGTGAGTGGTGAGTGGTGAGTGGTGAGTGGTTACCACTCACCGCTCACCACTCACCACGCTACGGTTGCGGCGGCTTCTCCATCTTCTGCAACAACATGTCGGCGATCTTGATGGCGATACGCAGTTTCGGCACGATGTCCGACGACGGGGCTGGGCCGACCTGGATGGCCGTCGCGGTTAGCCGGCCGTCGCGCTGCTCGGCGACGATGCTGACCTGATCGTCTTCCTTCAGCGATTCCAGCGTGATTGCCTTGCCGCCTTTCATGATGCGAGCGGTCTGCGGCACCGCGACGGTCGTTTCGGTGTCGTTGCCCTTCGCTCCTGGCCCGATGACGACCACTTCGCTGTCGGTTAATGCCACGCGGCGCAGGATGCCCGTGATCGTGCTGCCCTTGTCCGAAGACGGGGCGGCGGGCTTGTTCGGTCTCAGGCCGTTAACACGGATGCTGCGGGCTACTTGTTGACTATCGCGCGTCTCGTAGACGACGCGCACGATTTTGCCGATCGGCAGCTCCGCAGGCGTGCCGGGTTGCTTGCCGAACATGACCTGCGTGTCGCCATCGAAGACGAGGGTTAGCGCCCTGCCGCGGGAGGCGAGACGGCCTTCCAGGAGCAGTTCCTTCTTATCGGGGTCCATTTTCGTGATGACGCCGACGAAGTCTTCGGCGAACAGGGGCACAGAGAAGACCAGGCCAGCCAGCACGGCGAGGACAGATCGTGACGCCTTCATGACGTGTCTCCTTGATCGGGGCATTCCCTATTTCACCGCGCCGGAACAAAGTTGCAAGGGCACATTTTCGTCACACCGCCCCGAGGCTCACCATCACGTTGTAACAGGCGTGACTGCCGACGGCGACGGCGAAACCGCGGTGCTGGAACAGGAAGGCGAAGTAGAGTCCTGCCAGCAAGCGGAACAAGAACAGGTAGTTGCGGTAATCCTCGCCGTAATTGCCGACGTGGTGCGCCACGGAGAACAGCGTCGCCGAGCCGAAGGCCGCCAGGGTGTTTCCCAGCCAATCCTTCACCTCGAAACGGGACAGGATGGCCAGCATCGCGGAGAACAGGAGGAGCCGGAAGATCGCTTCTTCATAGATTCCGGAGCCGAGGTAGCGAACCGCCTTGCGCAGTCCGGCCTGGCTTGGGTCGCCGGTGGCCAGGGCAATGCCGAGATGCTCCAGCAGCGGAGCCAGGGCACGACTCAGGCCCCACAATCCCAGCGCGAAACCGACGCTTTCGAGAGTCATGCCGCTGAGGACGCTGGAGAGGTCGTTGGGCCGATCGGACCAGCGGCGCCAGGTCCAGACGATGAAGACCATGAGCAGGAGAGCCGGCAGCAGCCAGCCGAGCCATTGGTTCGCGGTTATCAGAGGACCGCGCAGCCACTGATCGGCGCCGTTCCGCAGCGTTTCCGGGTGTGTGCCGCCCATCCAGAAGACGCCGAACTCGTAGACCGTCAGGAGCGGCAGCAGGAATAGCAGACAGGGCCAGGGGTGGCGCGTCGCCTGGGGATAGGACATGGTTCGTTCGTCCTTGTCTTCGCCGGTTGCGGCGTTGTGCTAATACTTCAGCGCTCCTCCCCTCGCCCCGGTACTCCGGGGAGAGGGGTCGGGGGTGAGGGGCGAGGACCCGAACACTGTCCCGCGGCTCACCCCTCACCCCCGACCCCTCTCCCCGGAGTACCGGGGCGAGGGGGGAGCCCTGTAGGGCCGAACTGCAAGCGGGATCACACCCACTCCGGAAACCGTCCGCCAAGCCGTTCGCGCCGTTCGCGCGGCGAGAGACTGCGGACGATGCTGTGATGCTCACAACGCATCAGGTCGAGGTGGCGCGGCGCCGGCAGCGCGATGCCGTCGGCGTCGAGCAGCACGGCGACGACCGGCCGCGAGGGACTGTTCAGGTCGCGCCAGATCGTCGGCGTGGCCACCACCACGCCCACCGCGCCGTCCGCCATCTCGACCGCCGAGCCGATCGGATAGAACGACAGCTGCAAGAGCGACTCGGCGCTCTTGCGGTCGAGCAATCCTTGCTCGGCGAGCAGCAGCGTGTCGGTCAGGGCGGTGCGTGTTTCACGAGCCGGTCGATGCGGCCGGGGGGCACACATCGCCACGAACACGTCGGCCACCGCGATCAGCCGGGCCAGCGACGTGATCTGATGGTCGCGCAAGCCGCCGGGATAGCCGGTGCCGTCGGCGCACTCGTGATGTCCCAGGATCGCCAGCGCCAGCCAGGCCGACTTGGGCCACACCGCCGCCGCCAGTTCCGCCGACCTTCGGCAGTGCGCCTCGATGGTGCGCCGCTGCTCGTCCTGAAGCGGTCCATCGTGTAGCAAAATGTCGGCTGGCACGCGTTCCATACCCGCGTCGTGAATCAGAGCAGCCATCACGGCGTCGAGAGGGCGGGTCTTCCATTCCTCGTCGAGGCTCACCAGGCGGGCGACGACACGGGCGGCGCTCAGTCCCTGGGCCGCGGCGAAACGAGCCGGATGAGCCGGGTCCGACGGAGCGAAACGGAGCGGACCGCCCTCCGTCGCCTCGGCCAGCACTTCCTCGGCTATTTCGACGAACAACTTCGGCTCACGCTTATCCCCGGAGAGAACCGCGGTAAACAGCTCGGCCAGGCGAGCGATGCTCTCGTGTTCCTTGCGGTGGCGAGCGACGCCGGCGCTGAGGACTTGCAGCCGGTCGGCCACCGAATTGAGGATGCCTTCGAGTCCCTCGCACAACTGCAACTGGGCGGCGGCCGCGTCCGGGAACAGGGGGATCATGCGCAGGGCGACATCGGCCATCGCGGCCGCCTCGCGGTACAGCACGGCCAGGGGATCGGTACGCTCCAACGGCGGCACGACGAGGGGAGCCTCGACGGACAGTGCGGGACCAGCCACTGGAGCGAAGGCGTCGGCGAGGGTGCGCAATTGTCCGAGCAAATCGCGGCCTCGTTCCAGCACGCGCCGGCCGCGCGCGGTCAGCTGGCGCGGCAGCGAACGGCGATCCTCGGTCAGAGGAACGGTGAGCGGCCGCACGACGCTGTCGAGGTTCGTATCGTGTTCACGGCCGACGGCGACCTGCTGTTCCAGAGTCAGCCCGCGCGGGGGTGGGCCGCTGTGATCGTCGAGCAGCGCGACGGCGGCGGACCCGGCCTCCGTGGCGAGTCCCTGGGCCTGCTCCAGCCGCTGCCGCAGGGCGGTGATCTTGCCCAGCAAGGCTTGCGTCTCGACCATCGTCGTCTCCCTACTCGCGTGCCGTTCTCGCTCTTCGCCCCCCGCCCCTCGCCCCTTGGAATCTGGTGCGACCGGGCAATTCCGGGGAGAGACGAGAGCTGGCGACTCCGCACAGAGGTCGTAATCCCATGGCGAGGAGTCCCTTCTGCAAGGATCGGACGGCGGATTGTGCCGACTTTAAGGAGAGCGCCGAGAAGGAGGAACAGCGCCGGGGTCCAGGCAACCCGCCGGGTTCGTCCAAATACGCTTCCAGCGCGCGCACCGCGGACGAGAAGGTGCCGCGAGCCGAGCAGCACCGTTGAGGTTATTCGAGCAACCGCGCACCGCGCTTCATGACGTGTCGAGCGCGCGGCTACGACCTGGGACGCCGCGGGGAATCGCAGGAGAAAAATGCCGAACGAACTCCGACCGATCGCGCCGGCTCCGAAACGGAGAGCCAAATTGCCTGAAACCAGTGTGCCACGAACAGACAAGGTAACCCATCCCGAGCTTGCTGGGCAGCCCCCGGGCCAAATCAACGGAGGAAGCAAAGGGTTATTTCTTCATAAAACCCACATGCGAGGGGACTGGCACGAATGGCATTCGGATAAGAGCTGGCAGCGGCCAAAGACCGGTCGATCTTCTCTGGCGTGGTGATGCCAGGCGATTGCTGGCCCGGTTCGATCCGGTTCATCTTTCCAGTCGCCCAAAATCAAACATTCTCCGCAGAATGGGACAGCCGTTTGCAGTAAAGTGCGCAGCCGCGACCTTTACCAGATTCCCGCCGAGGTGTCGAAATGGTGAAGCCGCGAATTTTAACGTCTTCAACCGATTGACAGATCAGGACTTCCGTCGCGGGATTAGTAAAAAACAGCGCGGCGATCCGATTTGGCATCCACATTGCAGGTGTAGAGAAGTGTCAGAAGTGGTAGCGAGTCCCACTTTCTGACAAGTAAGTTTCTACCTCCCATTCCACCCTTCCCACACGGGCACGGGGTCATGCCGGTATGCGAGTCCCGGCGAGACCCCGTGCCGGCATCTCTTTGATAACCCCACATTTCACAGAAGGTTCTCAATCACTGCATCCGCAACGTACTGCCCCGCGCACGTCAGACACACACGCCAGCTGGAGTCCTCCAGGAGTTTCTGCTCGACGAGTCGCGCCAGCTTGTCTCCAACGAGTGCGTCCAGGTCGAACCCAGTCTGATTCTTGAAACGTGTCCGATCGATGCCGTCGCGGTGACGCAGCATCACGGCCATCGTCTCCCGCGCCCGCTCCTCCGGTTCCAACTCTTCGGACTGGATGGTCGGCGATTCAGCGGAGAGACAGCGACGGATATAGGTGTTGAGATCGCGCGTGTTCAGCTCGCGCCGGCCCTGGACATAGCGAGCCGCACCCATGCCGAAACCGAAGTACGCATGATTGAGCCAGTATGTCTCGTTGTGCCGGCAGCGACGTCCCGCACGGGCGAAGTTCGAGATTTCGTACTGCTCGTAACCCGCTGCCTCCAGGGTGTCGATGCTGGTTCGATACATGGCGAGTTCCGTGTCCTCGTCGAGCGGGATCACGGTGCCGCGGCGCCGTTGCTTCCAGAGTGGCGTGCCTTTCTCGTAGGTGAGGCCGTAGGTCGAGAGATGGTCCGGACTCAGAGCCAACGCTCGTTTCAGGTCGTCTTCCCACTCGACGAGAGTTTGACCGGGAACGCCGAAGATGAGGTCGAGGGACACCTGGTCGATCCGCCGACGGACGCGCTCGACGGCACGCAGGACCTCGTCGGGATCGTGGCGCCGGTCCAGTGCCCGCAGCAAGTGCGGATGAAACGACTGTGCCCCGAGGCTGACGCGGTTGACGCCGTGGTCGGCGAGGATGGCGACCTTCTCGGCATCGAGCGATTCGGGATTCGCCTCGATGGAAAACTCGACCCCCGCTTCCGGCGGCAACCAGTGGAGGACGGCGGATAGCAGCCGGGCCAGCGGCTGCGCGCCGAGATGGCTCGGTGTACCGCCGCCGAGGAAGAGAGTGCGGACCGGCTGCGGTGTGCCGAGGGTCGCCAGCTCGGCGGTCACGGCATCGACGTACAGCTCGATCTGGTGATCCTGCCCGGTAGCGATGGCGAAATCGCAGTAGCCGCAGTGATGGGCGCAGAACGGAATGTGGACGTAGGCGGCACGCGGCCAGAGCCAGGGGGCGGTCGTCGGCAGTTCGCAGGTCATGTCAACTCATCTCGGCACCCAGGATGCGGGCCGCTTGGCGAAGAACGCTTCCAGACCCTGCCGGCATTCCTCCGTCAACCGCGGCGCGGCGCTCGCCTCGGCAGCCTCGCGGACCGATGCCGCCTGGTGCGAGAACTGGTGCAGCAATTCCTTCGTCTGCGCCAGCGCCTTCGGACCGCCTTCCGCCGGCGGACTGCGCCCAGGCCAGGGCCGCGCCCAGCAATTCGCCGGCCGGCGCCACGGCATTGATGAAGCCGACGCGGCACGCTTCGGCCGCATCGATCAGCTCGCCGGTAAGAAGCAGGTAGCGCGCCGATCCGCTCGCCGACGTGCCGCAGCAGATGCGGCATCACCATCGCCGCCACCAGGCCACGGCGCACCTCGGGATAGCCGAACTTCGCTTCCGGCACGGCGACGGCCAGGTCGCACACCGACACCAGGCCCGCTCCGCCGGCCACCGCCGCTCCGTTGACGGCCGCCACGGTCGGTTTCGGCAGCGTGTAGATCAAGAGTCGTACGAGGCTTTCGAGCCGCACCGCGTCGTCCCAGACGGTCTCCTGATTCGCACCGTGCCGCGAGCGACTCTTGCAGTTCGGCAAGGTCCATGCCGGCAGCAGAAGGCGCTGCCGGTTCCGGTCAGGACGACGCAGCGGACGGCGGCGTCGTCGCGGCTACGGGTGAAGGCGTCGCTCAGTGCGGCGATCAGTCCGCGGCTCAGGGCGTTGCGCCGGTCGGGGCGGTTGATCGTCAGCAGCGCGGTGCCGGAACGCACTTCGTACAGGACCAGATTGTCGCTCATCGGTGGCCTCCGCATCCGTTGCCGTGAGCTTCGGCGACGTCATGGCGCTCGCAGAAGCTCGTAAACAGATCTTCCAGCAGCGCCAGCGGCATCCGCAGCAGGGCCAGGGCCAGCGTCTTGCCCTGCGTGTCGCTCCGCAGGGAACGGCTGGCGCCGCCGGCCAGCACGTCGTACAGGACGAAGTTCAGAGCGAGCAGGTTGGCCGCCTCGTAGCGGACCACGCGCGACGGACCCAGAGCGCCGAAAGTAGCGCTGCACCACTTCGGCCGTCAGATGCTCGCGCAGCCAGGCGAAGCCCGCCGCGGTGTAGGCGATGACGGCGACGTTGGCGTGGTTGCCCTTGTCGCCGCTGCGGCCGTGAGCGATGTCGGCGAGAAGCGTCGGTTGTCATGGTACCGACCTCGACCCGCGCCGCGACGGCGCTCTTGGCAATCAGCGCCGGCCAGTAGGCGAACACCTCGCGCACCGCCGGCCGGCCCGTCGTGTAGCCGGTGACGCCGGGCGGCCCCGAAGTCACCAGCGGCGCGAATTCCTTGGTGAACCGCTCGACCACTGCCTTACGCGGATCGCGCACCGCAACGCGCAGCACCACCTCCGGCGGGTCGGCCGGCGCCGGTGTCAGACCGGGCACGCAGTCGCCAGCTCCGAGACATTCGATGTGGCTGTGCTCCGGCTCCACGCCGATGCGCCGCAGCCGCTCCAGCAGGATTTCGCCGCAGCGGCGCGCCTTGAAAGCGGCGTCCGGCCCCGCAATGACCAGCGTGCCGCTGGAGGCGAAGCCGTCTCGGTACGCCGCGGACACCTTGTACGAATCCGTCGCCGGCTTGCCGCGCGCGCCCTCTACTCGCACCCGGTCGCGTCCGCATTCAGCCAGCGTCACACTGGTGAAGTCGGCCGTCACGTCGGGTGTCAGATACGCCGCGGGATCGCCGACTTCGTACAGAAGCTGCTCCGCCACCGTCTCGCGGTTGACGGCGCCGCCTGTACCCGGCGGCTTGGTGATGACGAACGCGCCGTCTTCGCTGATCGCCGCGATGGGATAACCGACGTCGCCGAGGTCGTTGAAGCTGTTGCCAGTTGCACCACAGCCCGCCGGTGGCCTGGGCGCCGCACTCGATCAGGTGGCCGGCCACGGTGGCGGAGCAGAGGCGATCCCAGTCGTCCCACGCCCAGCCGAACTCGTGGACCGCCGGCGCCACGGTCAGGCAGGCGTCGGCGACGCGCCCGGTGATGACGACCGAGGCTCCGCCGCGCAGCGCCTCGACGATCGGCCGGCTGCCAAGATAGGCGTTGGCGCTGACCAACCGCGAACGGACGCTTGCCAGTGGTTCCCCGGTGTCGAGGTTGGCGAGAACGTGCCCCCCGGCCAGCAGTTCATCGAGGCGCGGCATCAGATCGTCGCCGCTGACGATGGCGAGACGCCGGTCGCCAAGCCCCGCCTTTTCGAGGACCGCGCGCGCCTTCGCCGCACAGCCGGCCGGGTTCATGCCGCCCGCGTTGGTGACGATCTTCAGGTTCGGCTGGCGGCGCAGGACCGGAGCGAGGCGTTCGAGAACGTCGAGGAAGTCGGTGGCGAACCGGCCGACGGATCGCGCTGTCGCTGCAGCGCGAGGATCGACATGGTCAGCTCGGCAAGGTATTCGAGCGTGAGATAATCGAGATGCACCGTGCTCGGCGAGAAGGATCGGGCGCGTCGAGGTTGTCGCCCCAGAAACCGCAGCCGTTGCCGATGCGCACGGTCTTCATGATTGGCCCCGTCTGCTAGCTATTTCAAAACGGGCGAGCCAAGCCCCGTAAGGGGCCGGGTAGATGACAAGAGGCTGCAACCCGGCTGCTTACGCAGCTCGGCTCGCCGATTTTGAAACAGCTTCTAAGCCGCGAGCGGTGCATCATTTCTCCGGGTCCGGCAGCGGTGTCGCTCCGGGCGGCGGGGTGCCCTTGCCCTCGCGGATGTACTGCGCGCGCAGCCGTTCGTACTCGGCCGGCGTCAGTTCCTCCAGCCCGGTGACGCCGCCCTCCACGGCCTGACGGTGCAGCTGCTTCAGGAACGGAATGCACCAGCCGCAGCCCGTCCCCGCTCCGCCGCACTCCGACAGCTGACTCGGCACCCTCGGCTGCGTCTGGCGGATGAAGTTGAGCAGCTTACGCTGACTGACGTGGAAGCAGTAACACACCTTCGCGTCGAGATCCACGGCATCCTCGTTCGGAACTCCACGAGCCGCGACTATCAGGGAGCGCTCCGCGCGGTCGCAACTCGTTCCTTTGTACCGTATCGTTCCGGCCGAGCCGACGCAAGCACAGCGCTGATTCGTGTTGGCGTTCACGGTCTAATGGTGTACACTGGCTTCGATGAATCGCCCTCCCGCCATCGCCACCCACCGGTTCGGAGCCTTACCATGTTCACCCTCCTCGGTCGGCCACAGCGCTACTGCGACGGCATTTCGCGTCGTTCCTTCCTCCGTGTCGGCAGCCTGGCCCTCGGCGGTCTGTCGCTGCCGCACCTGCTCCGCGCCGAACAGAAGACCGGCAAGTCGCAGCGCTCGGTCATCATGGTGTATCTGACCGGCGGCCTGGCCCATCAGGACACGTTCGACCTGAAACCCAACGCCCCCGCCGAAGTGCGCGGCGAGTTCAAGCCGATTGCAACCAATGTGCCGGGCATCCAGATCAGCGAGCACCTGCCGCGTCTCGCCGCCTGTGCCGACAAGTACGCCCTGGTCCGGTCCATCGTCGGTCTGGCGGACGAGCACAGCAGTTTCCAGAACACGACCGGCTTCGGCATGAACACCACCAAGCGCGAGGGCAAGCCGCACTTCGGCTCAGTCATCGCTCGGGTGCAGGGGCCGGCCGATCCGGTGGTGCCGCCGTTCGTCGATCTGTTCCCGGTGATGCAGCACAAGCCGTACAACAGCCCCGGTGCCGGCTACCTCGGCCGGGCCGCGACGCCCGTCCGCCTCGACGGCTCCGACCTCGCCGCCATGAAACTGCAGGATACGACGACCGGCGAGCTGGCAGATCGCCGCCGGCTGCTGGAACAGGTCGATGCCGCCCGGCGCACCGTCGAGCGGGGCAGACCGCGGCGCGATGGACACCTATTATCAGCGCGCCTTCGACGTGCTGACCTCGTCGAAGCTGGTCGAGGCGCTGGACGTGACCAAGGAGCCGGAAAAGGTGCGCGACCGTTACGGCCGCGGTTCGACCAAACATCTCGGCGACGGGGCGCCGATGTGGAACGATCAGCTGCTGATGGCGCGCCGGCTGGTTGAGGCGGGGGCACGCTGTGTGACCGTGGCCTATGGCTTCTGGGACACGCACGGCGGCAACTTCCGTCATCTGAAACAGCATTTGCCGCTGTTCGATCAGGGCATCTCGGCGCTGGTGGAAGACCTGTACGCTGCGCGGCCTGGACAAGACGACGACGCTGGTCGTCTGGGGCGAGTTCGGACGGACGCCGAAGATCAACAAGGACGCCGGCCGCGATCACTGGTCGCGCGTCAACGGCGCGCTGATGGCGGGCGGACGGCATGAAGACCGGCCAGGTCATCGGCTCGACCGACTGCCACGGCCGCCGAGGCCAAGGACACGCCGATCCACTACCAGGACATGCTGGCGACGATCTATCACAACCTCGGCATCGATCCGCACGCCTTCGTGCATGACGTCAGCGGCCGGCCGGCGCCGATACTGCCCAGTTCGGCGCAGCCGATCAGCCGGCTGGTGTAATAGTTTTCACCGCAAGGGAAAATGGAAGGGCGTCCTCATGCGGGAGGGCGAGATTCGTGCCGAGCCTATAACATTGGCTCGGCACGAATCTCGTCCTCCCGCATGAGGACGCAATAAGGCGAGCGGCAGGGTTTGGGCTGCCGGGTGGAACGAATGCATGCGCAGTTCCGGTTGCCTCTGACAGAATTGTACGAGTCCCGGATTGCTGAAGGTTGCCGCAAGGCAAAATCAAATCTCGATGGTCCGAAGCGAATCGAAGGCGACTTCTCCCAATTCCCTTGTCATTGCGGACTCCGGCGAGTCAAGATTCGGCTGACCGAGGATTTGACTCGGAGTGGAGACGCACTTCCGTACGAACAGGCTCATCCGTTAAATCGTTCCGCTCCTCCGCTTTGAGAGCCGCTTCCTCCCCTCGCCAAACCTGCGCCCTGTTCATGCCGCCCTGGGCGAGTAACCGAGCGGGCAAAGCCACAAGACGCAGGTGCGAGCGGACTGAGAGGATCATGGGAGTCCCCCAAGCCGGCGATAGCAACCGTTCGACGAGCGGAACGAATGGGTAGCTGCCTCAATCGCATGGAGTTTGATTGAGGATGGAGTTCTGGTCGGCGTTCACGGAAGACTCAGCAATGGTGTTCGTCGAGTCCGTCGCCTGCGAACCGGCGGTCGAGGACAGACAGTTGCTCTGTCCCGCGAAACTGTAGGACTGGCTCAGCGCCATAACGGCGTTTGCGAACTCAGTCAGTTCACTGATAACCGCCTGTCGAACTGCGACCAAGCCGGTGATGATCCCCAGGATAAGGATCGTCGCCACGAACACCCATTCCGTCGCAATCAAGGCACCGTGGTCGTCCGACCACAGTTTCTGCATCAAAGAACGCATGAGTCTACCCCCGAATGTGAAACTGAAGCCAGAACGACCACAACGTCTGCATAACGCTGGGATACCGTATCATTCTTGGCAAGCTTGCACATATGAAGCAGCATTGATGCCAGAAGTGGGCCACGGACGGTATCGGTGACGTCCGATAACCAGGCACGTGCCGGCAAATTGCGCAAAGTGCGACGGCCACAGAGGTTGAGACAGCGTGTTTCCGCGAATTATCTTCGATTGGGCAAAATGAGATGGCTGGATCAGCGGGCGGTGCTAATTGAGATTTACGAAATCCGTAATAGCGTAACGGCTTGATTCAGCGCACCTGCGCGGACCGGCCGGGACGGAAGGTATCCCGATCCGCCGGGCGACCAGGTTGGGGCCCATCTCGGGTACGATTTCCCAACGATCCTCGGCGGCACGGACCTGTTTCGCCAGATTGGGATGAAGGTCGGGTTCGACGATCAAAAATGCGACTCCATGCCGGTCCAGGATTTCCTGCCAACCGCGATCGCCATTCTTGACCGCCATACATTCCTGCCAATGTTCGGGCGTCAACAAGTGAACGTGGGTGTAGCAGAACACACGAACCGGAGGATCGAGACGAAGATCCCACAGGAGGTATTCGCCGAGCGTCTCACTGGCGAAGACGCACCGCGGCAACTGCGGATCCGCGGCGTAACGGCGCTTCAGATAAGCCGACGCTTTCAACGGTGTCGCCTCGGTAACCCGCCTGGAGCCGACGGGCGCCTCATTCCAGAGAAGCCATTGCAACGGGGCGCACCAGTTCAGAATCGAGACCGTCGCCACCACCGCCAGGATGGTCCGCCGCAGATCGGGCCGATCGCATTCATCCAGAAACGGCAAGCGCAGGCGTTGGAGCAGAGCGGTGAGGTGCGGAAGGATCACCCAGGCGAAAACCATGATCCACCAAACGAGGAAACGGACGTGTAACAGCGTCTCTCCCCCGAAGGCCAGCAGCAATAACGCTTGAGTAACGGTCAGCTGGGCCTTGCTCCACCACAACACCGGCAACAGCACGGCGACGGAAACGAGGAAGGCGTAACCCTGGATGGTCTTCCACGGCAGAGGCTTCCACTCCTCCAGAAAGCGGATGTTGGGATGATTCGCCAGCCGCCAGGCATCGAGATAGATAGACGGCCCGTGCGGATTGAGCGCTGCTGCCGCGGCGACGGACAACACCAGGACGAGGGCCAATCGCCGCATTTGCGTGTCGCGGACAACCACACGGACAAGCCCGCTCCAGCCGGTCGTGGCGTAGTTCAGCCGCACCACCTCGATTGCCTGCCCCGCCAGAAACAGGCCGAGAAGGACAAACCCGATCAGCAGCGAACCATGCGTGTTCACCCAGACGACGAAAAGCAGAGGAATGAGGACGAGCGCCCGCCGAGATAGCAGCGGCGCGCTCAACGGCAGCAGCAGAATGGCGAAAGCTAATTCGCCAAGAATCTGCGGACGCAGGATCGTCAGGTGGCAGCAGAGCGACATCGCGAAAACCAGAACGATCCCGAGAATCGCCGCCGGCAAGGAGCCGGTCAAGCGGCGGAAGACAAAGAGCAACACGATCAGGCGCAGGGTGACGATGACGGCGTGAGCGGCGGTCAGCATCAGGGCGCCGCCTCCGAGCCGGGCATCCGCCGTTGGAGCGGCAAGCTGGCGGCCGAAGTCGAATAGCAGATACGCCCCAGCCTGAGCCAACCACTGGTAGTTGATGTACGGGGCATTCTGGTCGGCGAAGTCGCCGCTGAACATTTCGCGCGTCGGCAACTGCCGGTTCTGCACGATGTATTCGCCGAAGCGCAGATGGCCCCAGACGTCCGTGTGCCAGATCGGCAGGTAACTCATCAAGACGAAGACGAGACCGAGGAACACGGCGGCGATGACATGGCTTTTCCGCAGGTAGAAGCGAGCAAGTTTCGAGGAGGGATCGGCGAAATCGAACCCGGCGCCGAGGGCGAACTCGTCGGCCTCGCCCGCAACAGGGTCCACGGCGCACGGCGGTGCCGGAACCTTTTCGTTTGGATCCTCCGGTGGACCCTGCGGCGCCTTCGTCATGGTGTCCATATTCAGTTCCCCTCCCGGAAGGGTTTGCGCTGCTCGTAAAGACGGAGCCGACCTTCGATGCGCTGGGCCAGCTCCGGCTGCGCGGAGGCCGTAGCGAGTTCCACGGCCAGCCGGGCTGTCTCCACGGCTTCCTCGTAACGCTTGTTGGCCGCGTAGACCACTGCCAGCGTATCGAGGAATTCAGGCCGGCGATTCTCGGTCGCCTGGCACGCTTCCATCGCCTGGGTCAAGGCCTCCTGCATCCGGACCTTATCCATCGGTTCCCGCGTCGCCATCTGCCAGGCGGAGCGGTCGATCGCACTGGGCCAGGTCGGATCGAGCCGCATTCCTTCGTCGTATTCCAAACGGGCGGCCTGGACGTCTCCCTCCATTTGCAGCGCACAGGCCAGGTGGAAGCGGTAACGCGCACTCCCCGGCTGTAGCTGAACCGCCGAGCGGAACGATTGCAGCGCCTTGTCCGGCCGTCCCTGCCAGGATTGCACGAGTCCCAGGTTATTGAGCGAGACGGCGTGGTCGGGCTGGTTCTCGATGGCCCGAAGGTAGTAGGCGGCGGCAGCGCTCAGATCCCCTTGCCGGGCGCTGATGAGACCGAGGTTGTGGCTGGCCTTGGGGTAGACGCCGCGGCGGAGGCGCAACGCCAGGAGTAGATGCTCGGCCGCTTCATCGTTCCTCCCCTCTTCCATGAGGGCTCCTCCCAGGTTGTTTTGGGCCGTGGCGTTGTTGGTCGTCACCTTCAAGGTGTGTTCCCACAGCTCGACGCTGTTCCGCCAGCGCCAAACCTGGGCCCTGGTCGCAACACCACAGGCGACGAGCAGGAGCAGAGCGGGGAAAACCATGGCGGCGGGACCGACACGGTAGGCGGACAGAAACGCCGGCAGCCCCCAGGCCAGCGCGAGGAACACGCCGATGAGGGGGACATACGTGTATCGGTCCGCCATTGCCTGTTCGCCGACCTGGACCAGGCCGATGACCGGCACCAGCGTTCCCAGATACCAGAGCCAGCCGACTGCGACATACGGGTGACTCCTTCTCTGCCAGTAGGCGAGGGCGCTGAATAGTATCAGGGCGAGACCCGACAATATCGGCTGCCAAAGCGGGAGCGAGTCGAACGGATGTGGATACAGGACGCACAGGCCGCTGGGCCAGATGGTCTTGTCGAGATAGCCGCCGTAGGATGCCACCACGTTCAGCAGCCGGTCGCGCAACGGCAACTGGTCGAGCGAGCTGACGGCACCGCGCTGGGCCTGGAGCGTCACGAAACAGGCGGCCGCGCTGAGGACGAACAGAGGTAGTTTCTCCAGCACCAGACGACGCAGCCCGACGGCATGAGGGGTGGGCTGGTCCTCTGCACCCGGAAGACGCAGGCGGCGCAACGGCCAATAGTCCAGGAGCAGGAGCACGCAGGGCAGCGTGACCAGCATTGGTTTCGCCGCCAGTCCCAGCGCGAAGGAGACGACCACGAGCAAGTAGCGAAGGACGCCCGGCCGCTCCGAGTACCAGGCGTAGGCCAGCAGCGTCAGCATCCAGAACAGGGTGCTCAGATCGTCCTTGCGTTCCGCCACCCAGGCGACGGATTCGACGTGAAGCGGGTGCAGTGCGAACAGGGCGGCCAGCAGAGCGCTACGCCAGATCGCTCCGGTCATGAAGCGCAGCACCGCGAACAGCAACAAGGTGCTGCCGAGGTGCAGGGCGAGATTCGTCAGGTGGAAAGCCCGTGGGTTGAGGCCGAACAGCGTGGCGTCGAGTTGCAGCGACATCCAGGTGAGCGGGTGCCAATTGGCGGCGTAGGTCGCCGTCAACGCCCAACGGACGTTCTGCCGCGTCAGGCCGTTGAAAACTCGTGGGTTCTCTGTGACGTAGGCCCCATCGTCGAAGTTGACGAAACCGCAGTATACGACGGGCCAGAAGGCGGCCAGCGTCCCGGCAACCAACGCGAGGCCGACCAACAGTTCTTTCCGACAACGGCGCATGGCATGGCTCAGCGGCGGTTCAGTTCCTTTTCGGCCAGGCGCGCCGCCTTGGCGAGATCGAGCCAACGGGCCTTCTCCTCCGGATCAGGCTCGCGCGCGGACCTGGCGTCGGCCAGCTCGGCGGCGCGTTTCAGGTTCTCCGTCGCCTCCGCCGACTGGCTCAGGGCTGCGTAGGCCCGGCCCAGATGGAAAAAGACAAGCGGTTCGCCGGCGTACCGTTTCGACGCTTCACGGAACAGGGCCACGGTCTCTCGATCGTGCTTCGTGGCGCGGTAGACGGTTCCGAGCGTGTCGAGCAGGTCCAACGAGAGCTGGTCGCCGCTGCGCACCCCTTCGGCGAGGTTGCCCTGGCGAAGCCGCTGGGCGATGGCGAACGCTGCTTCCGCTTCGCCGCGCTCCAGGGCCAGCAGCAGGGCGAGCGGCCTACCGGCGTCGGGCTGGCCCGGAACATCCTTGAAGGCGGCGCGGTACTGGTCGATGGCCTGGTCGAGATAGCCGCGTCTCCGATCGGCGTCGTCGGTGCGGGCAGCGAAGGCTCGATAGGTTTCGCCGAGCAGGCAGCGCGCTTGCAGGAGCGTTTCCCGGTTCGAGGCGTGGACCGCGGCGTCCTCGGCCTTTTTCCCCCAGACGAGTGCCGGATCGAGCACGGCCGCTCCCAGGAAGCCACGCGCCGCCGCCAGTGCGATTTCCGGAGCACGCGCCGCCGGCGCCGACTTCACGGCCGTCTCGGCGACGGAGCCGGCCTCCGCCGTTCGACCGGCGCGACAGAGTAGCCGGACCTCGGCCTGAAACGCCCCGGCGTCTCCCGGCAGACGTGCTTGCCAGAGTCGGGCCTGGATCAGGGCGGCCGGATAGTCCTTTGCCCTTTCGCGCAAGCCGATCAGACCGCGATGACCATCCGGCCGATCCGGATATTTATCTGTCAGAGCGCGATACGCCCTCTCGGCCGCGGCGGCATCGACGTGGGCCAGCGCCTCCGCCCTCCAGACCACCGTCTCGGGCCGATCGGAGCAAACCTTCTCCAGAGCCTCGGCATAACGTAGACAGGCCGGCCAGTCCTCGTTGGCCCGCGCGACGTCGCCGGCCAGAAGCAGCGACGGCAGGCTTTTCGGATTGGCCTTCAACGCCTGTTCGACGGAGACTTTCGCCAGGTCGGAGCGGCCGGCACTCAACCACGTCCGCGCCCGATAGACGGGCAAGGCAGCGCGATCGGCAACCTGTCCGGCGAGCACACCTTCCAGGGTGTCCATCGCTTTCTGGATTCCGAACGGACCCGTGAGGTTGTCGAGCGGCAAGGCGGTCTCGATGAACGCCACGAGCAGGACGGGATCGGGGCTAAAAGCCGACTGCAACAGCTCGGAGACCACGGTATTTCCCACGGCGGACTCACCCTGATCGCGGAGCCGGAGAACGCAGGCGAGCAGATGACGCCGCGCGGCCGCTCGGAGCGATGAGAAAGCCATTGCGGTGCCGTAGGATCGGGCCGCGGCTTCCAGCTCGCCTCGTACCTGGGCGGCCTGTCCGCGCCAGAAGTGATCGAGCCCACTGCCTTCGGGCCGGCCGATTGCGGGATCTGACGCAACCAGATACGTGTCCATGCCGGAGGGATCGCCGTCCAGTCCGAGAAGGTCGAGGAGTTTGTCCGCCTCCGCCAAGCCCCGAGACTTGACCAGCTGCCATTGATTGCGCAGCCGGGCGATGCGGCGATTCAGGGGGCCGGCCGGCCGTTTCTCCAGCCGATCGAGAACGGGGCCGGCTTCATCCGGCCGACCGTGGTTCGTCAGCCAGCACGCCCAGATGAGCTGGGCCTCGTCGTCGTCCTGCCAGCCGGCCAGGGCGCCGCGCAGAAAATCCTCGGCCCGAGCCTGGGCCGACTCCAGCGATCCGGACCTCCTGCTCGTCAGCAATTCCGTCTCAAGTAAGAGCAAGCGCGCGTCGCGCGGAGCGACATGGCGCAGATCGTTCAGCTCCTGGCGAGCAAGCGCCAACGATTCCGGCGTCGGCGTGCGCGGAGCGCGCGTCGTCCGGACCACTGCTGTCGGTCCGACGCCGAGGCGATGACGAACGAGCATAATGCCCGCTTCGATCCACTCGGATTTGCCGCGCAGTTGCTCGCGGTATTGCTGCGCCAGCTCCATGTGGTTGAGGCCGAGGTGGCAGCGGAAGAACTCCAGGAGCATCCCCGACTGGTTCATCGACAACCGGCTCGCCAGGGTCTGATACTGCTCGGGCAGACCCTCGGACTTGCCGTAATACCGCTCGAGCGCTTTGAGGTGCGGCAGGGCCAGATCGTAATTGCCCAGGGCCGAGTTGGCGTAGGCCAAGCCGAACTGGACACCCACGCTGGGGCCGAGATCCGGGTACTTTCCTGCCAGGTTCAGTTCCCGCACCCCATACTCCAGGTAACCCTGCTCCAGCGACGACAGGCCATCGACCAGGTGCGTCCAGCCGGAATGAGTGCCCGTGTATTTGCGGAGGACGGTCAGGTGTTCTTCCAGGTCGCCGGTGTTCTGCTGGAGCAAACTCAACCAGGCGGCCGCAAGTTGAAGCTCGAGCACGCGGGGATCGCTCGGCGGAAAGCGAAGGGTTGCCGCGCCTTTCAGACCGATGCGGACGAGACGGGCGCCGGCGTCGAGCTGGCCGAACTTCTGTGCCTGCCGGGACCAGGTTGTGAACACGATCGGATCGAAGGGAACGCCGACTTCCACCAGCTTGCTGCCGGCGGCCACCAAACGTGAGGAGAGAACTTTCCACTCCTCCGCCTGAGGCCGATACGGCGCGGGCACCTTCTCGACGAGTTGCGGCCAGTAGAGGAAGCCTCGGCCGCCTCGGTGACGTTGTCCTTGGTTCCGGGTGTTTTCGGCGAGGATGCCAGCGCTTCCCACACGGCGAGATTCAGGAGCAGCCGGTCGAGCGCCTTCTGCCGATCGGGAGACCGTTCGACGGCCAAACTGAGGAAATCGAGGAGGGAACGCAGGTCGCGGCCGTTCAGGGTGACCAGCGGCACCTGTCCCTTGCTGGAGCCGGAGGACGCGGGTTTCAAGTCGGTGCGGATGCGATCGAGCCATTCCGCGATCCGGGTTTGCAGCTCCTCACTCTGTGCGGGTCCGGCCGCGCTCGTCCGGAGGATCAGAGCCTGGGCTTCGAGGAAAATCATGCGCCAGCGCGTCCGAATGTCCGGGGCGTCGGCAGCACCGGCAAACTTGGATTCGACCCAGCGTTTCTGCTCTTCATCGGAGATGCGCACCCGTCGGAACACCTCATCCGGCTGAGGTGGGGTCGATCGGAGTGCCGCGCGAGCCAGCACGAACTGTGCGCCCATGATGTACGGGTGAACGTCCAGCTCTTCCACCCCCTTCTCGGGCAGGTGGTCGAGCAAGTTGCGTGCGTAGCGCTCGGCCTGTTCAAACTGATCCTGGCGGAAGCACACGTCGAGCATCGCCGCCTGCGCCTCGACGTTGGTGGAATCGACGGCCGCCCGTTCGGCACACCGCCGCGCTTCGGCATACAGTTCGTTGCTGCGCACGGACGACACCTTGATCGGCGCCGATCCATCCGACCGCAACGATAGACCGGCCAATTGCAAAAGCGTGTGATAGCGGAGGACCAACCCGCGGCATGATCCGGAGACTTGGCGGGGGCGAGCAAGGACTGAAGTATGGCGTCGGCCGATTGAAACGCCTTCTGAGCGCCGTCCGCGTCTTCTCGTTTGAGAGCTTCTTCTCCCTGCTTGAACGATTGCTTGGCGGCAGCGTACAGCGTTTCCGGCAGCTCCTCCCGCCAGGTTGTGTAAGCCAGGTAGCCCCACAGTCCCACGAGGGTGCAGAAAATGATGCCCGGAAGTCCGATCATCAACCAGCGTAGCATGATAAGAGAACTCCCGATGTACCTGCTCACGGCTTGCTTCACAATTAGGCAGAAATAGACAATTCTGCCTAAGTCGGTCCGTCTCCGGCCGCTCACAGCGGCGTCATCTCGTAACACATAACAACGGGGCGCCTGAAACACCAAAACCGTTATGCGATCTGCGCATTTACTAGGTTTGGCGCGAATTCATTAAAATCGCGCAACAGAATTCGACCCGGTTTTGCCCACCTCGTAACAGTTCCGCCAGCGCCTCTTTTCTCACACTGTTGGGCCAGATGCCGGCTGGGGTTGTCTAATAACGTCCAATTTCGATAGACCGGTGGACGGTCACTCCCCGATGCCGGCGCTCGGTGTTGAGATCCGTGGGGAAGAAGATCAAGGAAACTTTGACATCCGGTTTAGGGGCTGTCAAACCGCTCGGCCTCTAACTTGGCCGGGAAGCGACCGCAGGAGCGATACCCGCGGAGGGTGACGACGGCTGCAACGGTCGTACACGTTCAACCTTGCCGCGCGCGGACCGTGAAGCGAGCGCCGACAGGGCATACAGGCCCGCGGCGACGAACACCAGGTACTGGAATCCGAACAGCATCGAGGTGTTCTCGGCCAGGCCGCCGAGCATCGCCCCAGCGATGTTCGCTCCGAATGCCCTGCCGGGATCGGTGGTCCGCTGGAACGACACCGCGAACACCACCCCGGCGAACAGGATCGGAGCGAAGACGAGCAGGCACGCCGCCTCCACCTGCATCCAGCGCCCCATCCCGAGGAATGAATCGAGAGGGATGAGCGCGTTCAGCCCCAGCGTGACCATGAGGCCGGCATAGTACGGCCACAAGCGCTGTGGCTTGAACGCCAGCACGAACAGGTTCGCGGCCAGGATCATCACCAGCACGGCGAGGAAGACCACCGAGTTCACCATCCAGGTGCTGCCGAAGAGCAGCGCCATGTGAACGACGGCCTTGGTTTCGATCAGCATGAAGCCCGCGCCGAGGAAGAACATACGCCCGTCGATCCCGCCGAGGCGTCCGGTTCGTTTCGCCGGCCGGAACAGGAAGAGGAGCAGCAGGGCGGCGCCGCCCATGATGGCCATGCCGCGCAAGCTCAGCGTCGGTATCATCGGCTCGCGCAGGTACAAGAACGGCCAATCGTCGCTGGCCCGGTGCAGCTTCTGGCGCTGCACTTCCGCCATCCCGAATTGACGCCAGGACTGGTCCTTCGCCCTCTCCGTGGCAGACTGTTTGGCTCGATTCTCTCTCCAGGCCGGGCGATTCGTCTCGCGCAGCAGTTCCAGCTGCCGCTCCATCGGCAACGAACTCCAGCGGCTGCGCTCCTCTTCCGGCGGCGAGGAAAAGCCGTCGGGCGATTCCGGTCCCGGCGCTTCCACGGCACTGAGCCAGTAGCGCGGCTGGTTATCGAAGGCGGAACGCACCGGTCCCAGAGTGGCGTCGGAGCCGGCCAGGATGATCGTGAACCCGCCGATTTGCGTTTCCGGACCGACCTTCGGACGATACGGCAGCGGCACCACGACCGGCTCAGTTCTGAACGCCTGCTCGACCCCCTGGCGCAAACGATCGACGATCCACCCTTGCCGGAAAAAGTTGTACATCGCAAAGGTGCCGTCGGCCTTGAGGGAGCGGCGGACGTCGGCGAACGCCTGGTCGGTGAACAGGTAGCTCTCCAGCCGGATGTTGCTGTAACTGCTGTGCAGAACCAGCGAATCGACCAGGGCGTAGATGATGAGGTCGTAGTGCCCGTCCGGTGCGTTCCGCAGGAAGTTTCGGCCGTCGTCGAGGTGGACGACGACGCGCGGGTCGTCATACGGCTTGTCCGGATGACCACGGGCGCCGATGCTCTGGATCACCGGGTCGATCTCGACGGCATCGACGTGGTAGGCCCCCCATTGCAGGGCGCCGGGCGACGTCGTTGCCGGAGCCGGCCCCGATGATGAGGACATTGCGGAACGGCTCCGGTTTGGCCACCCCGGACTGCCGCAGCGCATCGCGGTGCAGCAGGTGAGGCAGGGCATAGGCCGGCAGGAGCTCAGAGCACGACTCCATCGTCTGGTGCCCGATCAGGTTCGTCGTAATCAAGCGGCGCGACGGTTCGAAGTCGATGCGGTAGTACGGCGACCAGAAGTGATAGTTCGGGTTGCCTTCCCGGCCCCGAGAGCCGCCGGTCTGACCGGCCAGCCACGGCAACAGTGCGAGGGCGACGACGATCCCGGTCGGGATGAGGATCGAGCGGGCGATACTCTGTCGCTGCTTCGCGGCGGAGGGTGCGAAAACGAGAAAGATCGCGCCGTGGTCGATCGACCGGTCCTGACCCCGCAAGATGAGGAAATAGCCCAACCCGAGTACGATCGGTGCGAACCACAGCTGCGGAGGCAGCTGCCACCAGGAGCAGGCCGCGAACAGGAGGATGCCGACGATACTGCCGAGGATATTCCACGTGTACGCCAGGACACGATTGTGAACGCGGTTCAGAGCGCGGCCCAACTCCTGTCCGGGGCCGATCATCGCCACGGCCAGCAACAAGAAGAAGCCGCCGCCCAGGACGTCGATCGGGATGACGAACACCGCGACGTCGCGCTTGAACGTCTCGGTTCCGAAGAAGACGACCTGCGTCGCGCCCTGTCCGCCGACGTCCACGCTCTTCTCGAGTATCCCGCGCAGTCTTCGACTTTGAGGCCCACCGCCAGCGCGACGACGAGCAGGAAGGGCGTCCAGGTGAGGTAGTTGCGCCGGCTCTCGGCGGCCAGGCAGCCGACCGACATGCCGAGGAAGCAGGCCAGCAGGACGACGTTGGTGAAGAAGGTCAGAAACAGGACGTGGGCCGGGAACCAGCGGATGCACGCCAGCTCCAGAAAGAGCAGGAGCATGCTGATGAGAAACAACTCACCGCACGCCGCCAGGGACGGCGCTCGCTTTGTAGTGTCGGCAAGTTCGAGATCGGCGTGGGAACTCATGGCTGATTCGCTAAGGGTGTGCTTCGAGGATGGCGCGGCTCGTCTACTGCATCATCGGCCGTCGCGCATCGCAGCTGGAGAAAAAACAGCGAAGATTTGAGTTCGGGCAGACCGTACACTCTCGTTTTTCGACGATTGTTCATCCGTTTAGGCGCGACGCGGAGCGTCCTCGCGCAGCGGAGCGCGGGCTGGGCTGCAACGCTCCGCTGCGCGAGGACGCTCCGCGTCGCGCCTAAGGTACGCTGACGAAATAACTTCCGTGCCAAATGCAATCTCGGCCGGAAGCCCGATCGGTCGCGTAGCGACCCTCTGACGGTAGCCGGGCGTTTCAACGCCCGGTCCAGGTCAGAAGGAGACGAGTGTGTCGCGTAGCGACATTTGAGCTCCCCAGGCTGGTGCGAAGTCTCAAGCGTCGCTACGCGACGCGACCGGATGCTGTGCTTACAAGTACCGGCCTTGAAAGGCCGGTCTACCGTCAGCTGGTCGCTACGCGACCGAGAGCGCAGTGCTTGGCACGGAAGTTATTACGTCAGCGTTACTAAACCTGGATGGCGCACGGCCCTGAGAAAATGGCAGGCGCGGTGTTGGCACCAGCCTGACTGCGCAAGCAAAGGTAACTACTTCTCAGACCTTCGCTTGCGCGTCAGGCTGGTGTCGGACGGGTGCGCAATTCAGGCTAACCGTGTCAGATCCGCCTGCGCGGAGTATAGCAGCGAATTTCTCCGCCTCTGGTATTCGCCCCGACCCCCATCAGTGCAAGGAGTTACGATTGGGAAGATTTGGCAATCTGGGTAAAATTTTCCGATTCTAGCGAAAAGTCCTGGCATTACGATTCAGACCATTATATACTCTTCTTTCTGTGCCTTATACCAACCGAAGGATTTCGGCGATCGCTTTCGACATTGAAGAGCCTGCGACTCCCAACGACTGGGAGGTTCGACGACTCCCCAGAGCGTACTCGGACCGCGTTCGATGATCACCCAGCATCCGTTATCCATCGGAACTCTCTTTGCGCTGCGGCGCGAAGCACTACTTCGTCAGACTTTTTCTCCTCGGCAGGACCAGCCCCAGCGGAACGCGCGCCGTGCGCCGTCCGCACTCGGGCCATGGATGTCGGCTTGAGACGGGTCCGTCCCACGTGGGAACGACACCTGACACGGCGATGACTATCCAGACCGGGGATACACCTTCTTGACCTCCAACTGAGGATCGCACCCATGTTCAAGTGGTTCCTGAAGCTGATGCGCAATTCCGCCCGCCCGACACTCTCCGGACGCACCCGCGATCGCCGGAAACAATTCCTCCACACATCACGGCCGCGGCTGGAACGACTTGAAGATCGGGTGACACCGGTGGTCGTGGTACATGGGGTAACCGACCTCAACACCATGCTCTTTTACGGTACTATCCAGGCGGCAGTTAATGCAGCTTCACCAGGCGACGTTCTTCTGGCCACCCCGGGGACGTTCTCCGAAAACGTCACAATTAACAAATCCCTTACGCTCGAGGGGTACAACCACGGCGTCAATCCCAACAATACAACCCGCAACCCCGAATCCATCATCGACGACACGGCCAATGGCGGCATCACACCATTGACGATCGCCGCTAATGACGTGGTCGTTGACGGGTTTACCATCTCGGGCGGCACCAGCGCCAACAACGTGGGCGCGGGTGTCTATATCGAGCCAGGGTTCCACGGCACTCACTTTATCAACAACATCGTCCAGAACAACATTATCGGCCTATATCTGGCCAACAGCAGTCCAACGGACCAGGCTGTCCTGCAGTACAACTTATTCCAAAACAATACCGAATCTGGTCCCTCGGGCGGTACCGACATCTACGCCGACCAGTACACTGCCGGCGTCGGCGGAGTGAACGATGCCCTCATCAATAGCAACACGTTCACCAATACGTCATTCGTCGAAGACGCCTGGGCACTCGGGATCAGCAACACCGCGTCCACACAGTTCAGCAATATTACGTTCTCGGACAACACCGTGACGTATCACGGGCGTGGTGTGTACTTCTTTGACACGACCGACAGCACGGTCACCGGCAACTCGATCACCGGCGCCTCACATTACGCCATCGGTTTCTTCGGCCAGGGCGGCACTCCGGCTTCGCCTGCCAACTCGTCATTTACGGTCACGAACAACACGATCAACGTTGCGGGCAGCGGTGGCGCGGGCGTGGAACTGGTCGATGACACGTCGGATGGTCCCACGGGGTACGCCTATTCTGGAACTCTGACGCTGTCGGGCGATAGCTATACCACCAGCGGTTCGGATCAATCCATCGACAACGAATCGGCTACGCCGATCACTGCGACGGGCGAGACGTTCAACACGGTTCTCGCCTCGACGGCGACCCCGTCTCAAATATTCACGATCGAGAACACGATCACCGATGCCATTGATAATCCGAGCTACGGGCTGGTTACCTTGCAGACGGGCAATGTCTTCGTTACCCCCAGTTCCCCATCGAGCCTGCAAAACGCCATCAACGCTGCAAGCCCGGGCAGCACGATCTACGTCGCGGCAGGCACTTACAGTCCCATCACCGTCAATAAGAGCCTGACCATCATCGGCGTCGGTCCAACGAGCATCATTGACGCCAGCACGATGGCGACCGGCGTGTACATCACTGCCAGCAATGTGTCAATCAGCGGTTTCGAGATCAAGGGCACCGGCACGACCGATCAGGGAGTCTGGATCGATGCCAGCGGCGCTAGCCTGTCCGGCGACAGCCTGACGGACCTTACCATCACCGGCACTTCCAGCTACATCGCCGACGATGGCATCCGCGTCGATAAGGGCGGTTCGGGCCATTCCATCACCGGCCTGGTCGTCACGGGCAACAGCATCAGCGACATCGGCGACCCGCCGGGTTACGGCCTGTTCCTCAACGGCGTTACCGGACCCATGACCATCTCCGGCAACAGCTTTATGAACCTGGCCAACGATCCCACTTACCCCAACGTGTCCCTGCCGAATAACATTGCTGTCAGCACAGCCTCGGTCGGTGTCTTCGTGGAGAACTCAACTGCCATCACCATCGACAACACGAACAGCTACAGCAACCTGAACCTGGCCGGTTATTTCGCGCCGACGACGAGCACATCGAGCTTTAGCGGAGTGGCGGCGAACTTCACGAACGTCGGCGGTTACTATGTGAACGGTCACTCGCCGTCGAACACGATGTCGGTGACTGGCCTTTCGCAGTCGGTGTCAACGAACAACGTGGCCGCCGGCGCCGGCTCGAACTTCAGCCCGCTGGGCAATGTGCCGAACCTGTTCGCAACGATCCAGGACGGCATCGACTTCTCCGCCGCTTCCGCGACCGTGACGGCAACAGCAGGCACCTTCGCGGAGGATGACGTCGTTTACAAACCGTTGACACTGCTAGGCGCCGAGGCCAACCAGAGCGCTACCACCCGTTTCGGTAATTTCGTCTCCGGCGAGGCCAACCCGGCGGTCGAAACGATCATCACCGCACCCAGCGTGAATCCGGGTAGCGTGAATCCGGGTTCGGGAGGGAATGTTCTCGTCCAAGTGACGACCACTATCCCAGGCGTAACCATCAACGGTTTCGTCGTGGACGGCAGCAACCCGAACTTAAATCCGTATGGCACCATCGACGCCCAGCACGGTATCACCTCTTACAACAGCAACGGTGCCCCCACACTCTCCGTTACCCCTTCTTCTGACACCGTGGCTGTCAGTGACGTCACGGTCGAGAACGATATCGTTCAAAACGTTTCGGCTGAAGGCATTGCATTTGATAATGGCACGGGCACTCCGGTGACGACGGGCAGCCAGATCATGGGCAATGTCGTTAACAATGCCAACGGCGATAGCATCGGTCTGTTCGATAACTTCTACGCCTCCGTGCAAAATAACACAATCATCGAGCCTGCTTTCGACGAGTTTGCGGGCATTGACGTGCAGGGCTACAACGCGGGTTCCAGTTCGATTACGTTGTCGGGCAACACCTTAACGATCGGCCAAACCGATTTCGGGATTTGGTTCAACTTGATCAGCGCCTCTGGCGCTACCTTCACCGTTTCCAGCAACACTGTCAACGCCGCCAGCGGCGTTACGCCGAATCCATCGGACTTCCCCACGATCGCCTACGAACTGACCAGCATTAGCAGTTACAGCACGTTTTCCTTAACCGGTAACCTCACCGGTACCAGCGGCGGCGAATTTGACCGCGGGTGGGACTTCTGGAACGTCCCGACAACAAACCCGTTGTCTGTCAGCGGCGGCAGCGTTGCCAATTCGGCCATCGGCATCGTGATGGATAACGTGGACCCACTCTTCGGAGCTGCCGGCGTCAACTCGACTGTTGACGTCACCGGCGTCGCAATTGACGGCGCTACCGTCCCGGAGGGCATCTTGGTAGATGCCGAACCTCAGCCGGTCTTTCCTCCCGCTACCGTTCCGCCCCTGTTCCTCGACCCAAGTTCCAGCAATGTGGTCCAAGCTCCGTCACCCTGAACCTGAACCTCAGCGGCTTTCCAACCACTGCCGCTGTGGTGGTTTTGAACCAAAATATCAATCAATTTCAGGCGACGATTAACCTGCTCAGCAGCGTGTCCATCGGCTCCCTTGCGGGCAACGGCGTGGTCAACCTGGACGGTTTCACGTTGACCACCGGCACGAACAACACCGGCACCACCTTTAGCGGCATCGTCGGCACCAGCGGCGGCGACACCGGCGGCATCACCAAGGTCGGCACCGGCTTCTTCCGTCTGGCATCCGTGGGTACGTACAACTTCAGCGGAGCTGTCAACGTCAACGGCGGCATCCTGATTGTCGATGGCATCTTGACCGCGGGAGTGGGCACCTCCAACGAGGTAACCGTCAACACCGGCGGCACGCTGGGCGGCAGCGGCACGCTGAATCGCGCCCTGCTCGTCAACAGCGGCGGCACGGTCTCCCCCGGCGATAGCGGCCTCCCCGTCAGCGCGATTCCACCGATGTTCCCGAACCCGTCAACCCCGGCCACGGGCATCCTGACCACCGGCACCGGCGGCAACGTTACCTTCATGTCCGGCTCAACCTTCGCCGTCGATCTGAACCCGGACAGCACGTCCAACACCCAACCAGTAGCCGGCACCGACTACGATCAGCTGATCGCTGACGGCACCATCACCCTCAACGGCCCCAATCTGAGCGGCACCAGCAACAACGTCATCGTCGGCTCCTCGCTCACCATCATCCTCAACGCCGTCAATAACACGTCCCCGAATCCCATCACGGGATCGTCGGTCGAGTTCAACAGCGCCGCCGAGGACGGCTTCGTTGACGTCGGCGGCGTCTACTACAACATCACCTACCGCGGCAACCCATTTAATTCGATCCCCTTCAACCACAACGACGTGGTACTCACCTTGCCCGGGCGCTACGAATTCGGCACGGCCTCCAGCCCCGTCGCAACCACCAGCGGATATACCGGGGTCTCCAACGGTACCGTCATCCCCGCATCGCCAACGGCCACTTCCATCGGCTGGGCCACCGCGCCACTCGCCGTCGATCGCGGTACGCCCAACACGAACAACCCCGCCGACATCCCGCTGCAATCCCTCGACTTCCAAAACGCTCCCGATATCTTCTATGTCCACGTGGTCCAGTCCGGCACGTACCGTGTCACCGTCACCCTGGGCGACTCGCAGGTGATTCACGACAACATGATGGTCTCCTTCCCGAATGCCACGAACGTCGTTACCGAAGACCCGACACTCCTCACCAGTCAGGTCGGCCAGTTCGTCACTGCAACTTACGATGTGACCATCCCCGGCCTGGTATTCGAGATGCAACTGTCCAAGCCGCTCTCCGGCAACCTCGACCCCAACTGGGTCATCAACGCCCTGAACATCCAGCCCGATTTCAGCCTCACCAATACCGCCGTCGAGCCGCTTACTCTGATGCGTCTCGCCACGGCCCCTTCGCCTCCCGCGCTCCCCACGGCCGCAGCTCCGGTAAGCCAGGCCGTTGCCCCGAACCCCGCGTCCCCGGTGCTCTTCACCGCCGTCGGCGGGTTCGTGTACGCCGACGGCCTCACGACCGATACGTACATGGGCTCGGGAGCCGCGCCGGGTGCCATCATTATCGTCAGCAGCACCTTGAACGGTTCGCCGGGCACGCCGTTCGGCACCCTCTCCAAATCCCAGGATTTCGCTCCCGATAATTATTATGCGAGCGTCGAAGTGCAAGCCAGTATGACCGGTACGTTCACCTTCCAGGTCGTACGGCCGACCGGTACAGGTCCCGGCGTCATCGAGGCCTATGAAGTCACTGGCCTGGAATACGGCGTCGCCCTTCAGCCGTACACGCTGCCGACTACTCGCCACCTCGAATTCAACCCGGCCGCCGTGTCGCCGGCAACAACGGCGACTGGCTACCTGGGCGTCAGCTCGGTCGTCTACAATTCGCCGACAGTCAACGCCCTGGGTTGGGTCGGGGCCGCGCCGCTCTCCATCAGCTATGCAACACCCGCGGGCAACACGCTATTGCAGGGCTTCGACTTCAACTCGATCGCAACGTACGAACTTGTCCTTCCTAACGGCGTCAGCGGCGGCACCCAATACGAAATCACCGCCACGATGGGTGATTCGCAAAAACCTCACGTCAACACCAATATCCTCGCCAGCGTCAACGGCAGCCCCTTCACTTCGGTGCTGGGCGGCAACCTGGTGTCCAACGTCGCCGGCCAGTTCCCGGTGGTGAGTTTCGTCGTCACTGCCGGCGCGGCCGCGGGCGGCAGCAGCACAATCCAGCTGGAGTTCGTCAACCAGGGCAACGTCGATCCCAATTTCGTCCTCAACGCCCTCGACGTTCAGCCGGCCGCCAACGAGTTTGGCGCCCTGACGTTGTCGCGCACCACGGTTGGCTCAACCCAGTCCGCCATCTCCTCCGGCGGCACGTTTAACTCCGAGGCCGCAACCGGGAACACCGACACCTACCAACTCAGCGGCGTCCCGGCCAACGCCATCTTCACGGTTGGCGTCACCGGGGCCACGATCACTTCGGCCGACGTCAATGGCAACATCGCCGGTGTCCAGGTACAGGCCAACGGCAGCGGCGTCGCTACCTTTACGGTGCTACAGCCCACCGGTGCCTCCACGGCCGTGTTCACCATCAACGAGGTGACGCCCCAGGCGCTGGCCAACGTCGTCAGCCCCGCCTACAGCCAACTTACCGGCACCTTTACTCAGCCCTACACCGTACCGCCGCCGCCCCCCCCGCCGCCGTTGGCCACCTATAATTTCGCCTTCGATACCCCAGGCTCCGCCGCCACCGAAACCGTTGCCGGAATCACCTATACCTCGGTTCCCGAATCGTCTTACACCACCGCCAAGGGCTACGGCTGGACCACGGCTATCAACGCCATCAACCGAGGGACACCCAGCAACAACGTGGTACTCGAGGCCTTCAACTACGCCAGCAACGCGACCTTCCGCGTCGATTTACCAGCGGGCACCTACACGATCACGGCCACGATGGGTGACGGCGCCGGCGCCGACGACGACGACGACATCCTGTCCAATGTCAGTGGCACCTTCGTGTCGGTGCTGGGCAGCAACCTGGTGGGTAACGCCGCCGGGCAGTTTACCTCCACGACTTTTACTCTCACCGTCCCGAGCACCAACACGCTGAGCCTGGAGTTCCTCGACCGCGGCGGCAGCGATCCCAACTTCGTCCTCAACTCCCTGCAAATCCGGCCGATGGTAAACGTGCTGCCGATCAACATCTCACAAATCGCCAGCGCCGTCGCCGACGGTCAAACGACCGACACCTTCACGGGGACCATTACAGGCGGGTCGGCGCTTGCGGGTAGTTTCGTGACCGTGGCGACAAGTCTGGGTACGGTCAACTCAACCGACGCCTCGACGACTTACACTGGTATTCAGTCAGCGATCACCGCGAGTGGTTCGAACGGAGTCTTCACCTTCACGGTACTGCGTCCTACGCTCGCAGCGACTGCGACGTTCACAGTCACGGAGATTGACGGCCGGGCGAGCACTCAGGTGGATGGCAGCCCACAGACGCAAACCTATGCCGTGCCTGCGTTGCGGCAGCTCGCCTTCATTCCGTCGGGCGCCCCCGTGGAGACGACGCCGGTGTCGATGATCGGGGTGCTGCCCGGCGCGGTCTATGCTACCCAAGGGTTCGGCTGGACGACGACGCCGTTGGCGCTGGACCGGGGAGGTGCTCCGGGGACCGATTATAGGGAGGATAGCTTCCACTACGACAGCATCGTAGACAGTTTCCAAGTGCAGGTTCTTCCGAATACGACGTACATGGTCCGTGCCTATATTTTCGATAGCGCGGGCGGGCACAATGCTTCGATCACCGTTGGATCAACGACAACGACGGTGAATTCCGTGGCCGGAGTGTTGTCGGATCCGACCTTTAGCATGACTACGACTGGCTCCCAGACTACGCTGTTGATTACCATACAGGTTCTGGCCAACAGCACGGATTGGGTGCTCAATGGCTTGGATATCTCCAGCGGCAGCCTACCGTCGGTTCAACCGGAACTGGCCACGAGCGTGGTCACCAATACCAAGGAGCCGTCGTTGACGCAGGCGGAACTGGCGCCCATCGCGGCGGCGGCGGTCCAGCGTCTGGCGGCCACGGGACTCAGTGCGGCGCAGGTGGCCGAGTTGAAGGCGATCACTTACGTGATCCAGCCGAACCTGGCCGCCACCACGGGAGCATTGGGCCTGACGGCTCTCAACTCGGAGGTCGTGACGCTGGATGCGACCGGGGCCGGCCACGGCTGGTTCATCGATCCGACGCCGACCAATGACGACTCGTTCCGGAATCAGGTTTCGACGAGCGAGTTGTTGGCCACGAACGCGGCGGCGGCGACGGGCTACGACCTGCTGACGGTGTTGATGCACGAGGACGAGCACGTGCTGGGTGTGAGCGATGTGTCGGCGGCCGTTTCGCCGAACGTGCTCATGACCAACACGCTGTCCATCGGCGTGCGCCGGCTGCCGAAGGGGGAGGCACCGCTCTACGTCAATGCGACCACGAGTCTTTCTCCGTCCGATGTCGCAACCTTGACCCAGGCGCAGGGTTCGACAGCGTCGGCCCCACTGTTCAATGTGTCGCCGGCCACGACGGCGGCGTTCGTCAGCAGCCCACCCGTGGTTGCGACGGCCATCACCAACAACGGCCGTCAGACTTCCATCCTCGGGACGGGAACCGCAAAACCTCTGACGACGAGCAAGGAACTGAGCGACGTCCTCGCCGGCGATCGCGGCAGCGACCCGTTGAAGTAGGACTGCTGGTTGACCGAATAACTCTTCGCTGCGTGAGCCGCTGGTTTCAACCGGCGGCTCACTGTTTTTTGCCGTCCGATCTCGCCGCGATGACGATTGGTGTAACCGGGTCACGTCCACATCTTCTGCTTGACACGAGAGGGAGAATACCAAAAATGACCCCTTTCACCCCTCTACCGCTAGCAACGGGAGCGCCGCAGCCTTGGCCCCAACGATCGAACCCCCCTCGCGGTCCGCACCAGGTGTAATCCTCGCCCTGGCCCTTCTCTGGGGTTGTGCCACCGCTTTCAACGTCACCAAGGCCGCTCACATTGACGACACTGCGTATCTCGAAATCGCCCGCGCCATCCGACACGACCCCCTGCACGCGATGCGGGCCGAATTGAACTGGACACACGAAAAGGAGCCGATCCACGCCGTCAATCAGCCGCACTTCTTCTTCTACTTCCTGGCCCTGTCGATGAGTCTATTCGGCGACAACGAAGTGGCGTTTCATCTCGTCGAGTCGGCGTTCACCCTGCTGGCGCTGATCTTCTTCTACTTGCTAGCGAAGCGCTGCGGCGACAATTCGCCGCGCTTGGCGTTGTACCTCTCGGCCCTCTTTATCCTCGGTCCGGCGTTGCTTCCGGGGCAGAACGTCATGTGCGACGTGCCGATGCTCGCCTGCTGGCTGGGCTTCCTCTGGGCGTTGCTGACGCCGCGCCGCGATCTCCCAGAAGCCGGAGATGCAGAACATGGCAAGCTGGCATATCCCCTGATAGCGGCCGGATTCGCCGCGGCAGCTTGCCTCATCAAGTACACGAGCCTCGTGCTGATCCCGGTGCTGATCCTCGACCTGCTCTGGCGCGGCGAGCGGCGGCGACTGTGGGTCGTGGCAGTACCGTTAGCCGTCCTCGCGCGTGGTCGCTGTTCAACTATTTCGATTACGGTAGTGTCCACCTTCTCGGCCGGGAGACTGTGCCGCGAGACGCGGAGTCGTTGCTGCGGCGGGCGATCGCCTTCTTCGTCTGCCTGGGCGCGGTGACGCCGTTCTCGCCGTTGCTCCTGCGGCGGCTGCCCATGGCGGAATGGGTTTGCTGTTGGTCGGAACCGTCGCGGGTGGGGCGCTGCTGGCTCGCCCCGGAGGCTGGGGCGAGAAGCCAGTCTGGTGGCCCTGTCTGCGTGCTGCGTTCTTGATGAACGGTGTCGTCGTCTACGGCGCCTGTCTGCTCGTTCTGGCCGGCGAACTGAGAGAGGCCGGTTTCAGGCCGGGGAAGCGGTCCCATGCCGCCGTCGTGTTGGCGGCATGGCTGGTCGGCGGCGCCGCGTTCATCATCCTGTTCGCCCCGTTTCTGGCGGTGCGACACGTCCTACCGACGGTCGCGGTGGCCCTGTTGCTCGTAGGCCGGCAGCGCTCCGCAGTCTCCGCCAGCGGCGAGAGAGTCGGCGGACGGGTTGTGGTACTCGCCGTCACGGTCGGTCTCGGCATGGCGCTGGCGCTTTCCGACTGGCTGTTGGCCGACGTTTACCGTCGCGCTCCGGAGCGCTTGCGGGCCGAGTTGTTGAACTCGCGACACGGGGGACGACCGGCGCCGACGATCTGGTATGTCGGCCACTGGGGCTGGCAGTGGTACGCCGACCACGCAGGGTTCCAGCAGTATGATCCCGGCCGGAGCGCGCTGAGCGAGGGCGACTTCCTGATCGTTCCCGAGATGGTGCCGCGGCAGGACGTAACTCAGGCCGACTGGCAGCGGTGCGTGCGGATCGACAGCGTTGTCACCCCGAGCGGTCCGTGGACGACGCTACGGTCGGTGATGAAAGTCCCGCCCGGCGGCTATTATTCGATGATCGACCCCCGTGCGTTGCCGTGGGCACCGTCGGTCCAACCGCTGGACGAGTTCACGCTGTTCCGCATCGGTCCGGCCAGACCAGCGCCGCCTTGACGTGAGCATTGAGACCTTTGGCGGCAAACTTGTGCAACGATCATCTATTACCGTGGTCGTGGACCTCTCCGCACCAGCGCGGTGAATTTCTAAAAGATGCACTCGGCGCTTGACGGATCAGGACGGTTTACTAGAGTGACGACACGGTATACGCTTCACTCCCCGGGCAAGCCTCTCCAGCCATCCTATGTGCCGACGCTTCCGACAACTGGTCCAACGCAGCGGCGAAGCATCGGCGTCTGCGTGGCTTTGCTCGGTTTCCTGGCGGCGCAGATCGGCTTTCCGATAGCGATGCGTCCCACATCCGTTTCTTCGTCGGCAACTGCGGGTCAGGTCCGTCCGTGCGGTTGCCCGGTTGCCGCGGTTGCCGATCAGTGCCAGACGTGCTGCTGCGGCCCCAAGAAGGCGGTCACTGCGTCGTGTTGCCAGTCCCAGGCCGCCAAGAAGCCGGCCGTGCGTTCGTGTTGCCAAACCGAAGTGGCGAAGACACCGGATACCCCGGATCGCCACGAGGACAAGCCCGCGAGCGCCGGGACTCCGTACACTTCGGTCGTCCATATCGAATGGGTGATCGGCAGTTTGTTGCAAAGCTGCCACGGCCTCCAGACCTGCTGGATCGCCCTCGGCGCCGTTCTACCGCTTGCGAATCACGTTCAAGTACCAGTCGATCCACACCTACCTGAATGGGTTCCCTTCACGGAAGCGATCGGCTTCCTTCTGTGCGCGCCGCCGAACGATCCGCCTCCTCGAATCCCCTCTGTCTGAGCGACGCCGCATTGTCTCACGCTTTCACCGTGCGCGCAAACGATCCTGCGCACGGACTGGACCGCGCCGCCGTGGGAGGACGATCCTCTCCGAGCGCCTGGCGATTAGCGCGGACAGTGCATGGCGTGGACATCCTTATTCTTCCTCATTCTTCCCTGAACGACGGTAGCGGGAGCCGATTGGCGTTCGCGCCTCGGGTTCCCTGTTCCGATCCGACCTCGAAGGAAATACCATGCGCTCCCAGAAGGGCTTCACGCTCATCGAATTGCTCGTCGTCATTGCCATCATTGCCGTGCTGATCGGTCTGCTTCTGCCCGCTGTCCAAAAGGTGCGCGAGGCCGCCGCCCGTGCCAAATGCACTAGTAACCTCAAGCAGATCGGTATCGCCTTGCAGTCCTATCACGATGCAATGGGTTGGTTCCCCGGCGCCCGCGATACCTACCCGTTATGTTTCTCGCCTCATGCCCATTTGCTGCCCTGGGTCGAGCAGCAGGGCATCTATTCACTCATCGACCTCACGGGCGCGAACGGTGCGACGACGAGCTACAAGGGCATCAATGCCGCACCGGCGTCGATGGTCGTACCAATCTATTTGTGTCCGAGCGATTTCGGCACCGTTCCAGGGGACAACGGAGCTGTTGTGGGTGTCGTCTTCGGCGGGACGAATTACGTCTCGTGTGTGGGCACCGGCATCACCAATCCCGGCGGCGTCCTCACTTACGGCGATTACGTCAGCGGCGACGGTGTGTTCATCCTGCCTGGTGGGCAAGTCACGATGCTTGACATCACGGACGGCGCCTCGAACACAGCAGCCTTCAGCGAGTCGGTCTTCGGCAACGGAACTGCCGCCCTCTCGCCGAGTCCAGGGGCCTTCAGTAATTTTGATCTGGCGATCGACATCAACGGCAGCGCGATGGACCCGACCACTTGTTCCGCGACCACCACGGTCACCGGCCAGCGCGGCGACCGCTGGATCAACGGCGGCTACCTCTCGACCGCATACAACCACTTCACCACGCCAAACTCCGCGACGCCCGACTGTCTGAACTCCGCAAACAATTACGGTCTGAAGACAGCCCGAAGTCGTCATTCCGGCGGGGTGAACGTGCTGTTCTGTGACGGCAGCATCCACTTCGTCTCAGACACCGTGAGTCTGGCCAACTGGCGGTGCTGGCCACGCGGGCCAGCCAGGACATCGTCGGTTCTTATTGAGATCAACAGCGCCGCTTCTGAGCGACGATCAACGAGGAGTCAGTCGTGAACATCGTTCGAATCATCCTGTGTGTTCTGGTCCTCGGCGCCGGCGGGTTTGCTCTCGGCTGGCTGGTGTTCCCCCAGCGCGAGCCAGACCGGCAACCGGCGCCCGCGAAGACGGACGAGGCCCCCGCGGAAGTCCGCTCGCGCTTCGCGTTATCGGCTGCCGACATGACCCTGGACCGCGAACGGCCGTCGCTGGCTGTCGTCGGCGACAATGTTCTGCTGGCCTGGGCGTCGCAGACCAGCGACGAGGCGTATACCCTGTTCCTGGCCCGTTCCACCGACCGCGGCGCGACGTTCGCGGCCCCGACGGCGTGGCGCACGTTCGATGTCCAACGCTTCAAGTCCCGGATGCGCGACCGCGAAGTGATCCGACCGAGCGCCGTGCTGCCGCGTCTGTCTGTGGCCGGTGAGCGCATCACACTCGGCTGGACGGAGCCAGGCCCGCGGCAGGAGACGTTGGGAGACAGGCCGATGCGTTTCCTCGTCGCCCACTCTCAAGACGGCGGCGCCACGTTCACCGAACCGGTGTGTATGCACGGACCGGCCGCGGTCCGGCCGAACTTTACCGGACTGTTCGCCGCGGCCGACGGTACAACCGCCTGTACCTGGCTCGACCGCATGCAACAACCCCTCTGCGGTATCCTCGGTGAGAAGGCGGCGGTCGGGACCGAAGAACTCGTGTACTCCCCGGCTGACGGCGGGAAGGGGATCTGCCCCTGTTGCGACCTGGACGTAGCGCGGACCCCAACCGGTGTGAACCTGGTCGCGTTTCGTCACAGCCTGGGCGGCAACCGCGACATCTATCTTGCGCGCGGCAAGGACGGGGCTGCTTTCGAGAAGCCCGTCGCGGTCGGCCCCGATCACTGGGCCTTCGATGGCTGCCCGCACGATGGCCCGTCGCTGGCACTGAACGGTGACCGCGTGCATGTCGCCTGGATGTCCGCTCACTCGGGCCATCAGCAAGTCTATCTCGCCGACGCCGCCGTCGCCGATCAAACCTTCACACCGCGGCCGCTCAGCCCACCGTCTACCGGAGAGCAAGGGCATCCGCGCATCGTTACCGCGGGCAAGGAACTCCATGCGGTCTGGGACGAGGGACTGAGCGCACCGCCGGCGCCGGTGGCCGGCGCGAAGGGACATCAACACGGTACCCCACTCACCGGGAGCGGCAGGGCCATCGTCTACGCGCACTCCACGGACGGTGGTTTAACCTTCACAGCACCGCGACAGTTGGCAGCGAAGCCCGGTGCTTTTCAGGTTCGGCCGGTGGCGGCGGTGGACGCGACCGGAACCGTCCACGTCGCCTGGAGTGAGTTGACCGAAGCGGGTAAGAGCATCGTCTATTTGCGCCCAGCACCCGAAAAAGCGAGCTGCTGTGATAAAACCCCAACTGGGACGAGCACCGATGAGCACACCCGATAAAAGGGTCTTGTCGCGCCCGCTTCATCCGGCGCTGCTCGGGGCGATCGCGCTGCTCATCGTCGGCGCCGCGGCCGCTGGGACGTGGTTCGTCCGCGCGCGTTGGCAACGGTCGGCGCCGCCGGCGCAGGTCGATCCGCTTCCCTCCGCGCCGGACCAAGCCAACTCTCGACGCGGTCGGCTGCTCTATCAGGTGAATTGCCAGTCGTGCCATGGCTCCGACGGCCACGGCGATGGCACCGCCGCTGCGGAGATGAAACCGCCGCCGCGCGATTTTGCCGTCGCGCCGTGGAAGTTCGGAGCCACGGAGGACGCCATTCGCCGGGTGATCCGCCACGGCAGCGCAGGGACGGCGATGCCTGGTTTCGCCCTGTTGCCCCAGGACGATCGAGAAGCGCTGAGTGCTTTCGTGCTTTCGCTCGCCCCGCCGGAGGCAAAGGAAACGCCGCGACTCCCGGAAGGGTTAGCCGGCCGATTGCAGCGACTCGGCTTCATCCCCGAGGATCGTCCGCGGTTCGCCCCAGACTTGGTGTTGCGCGACCTCGAAGGCCGCTCGCATTCCCTTGACCGCTGGAGCGGCAAGGTGGTGCTGCTCAATTTCTGGGGCACGACCTGTGTCCATTGCCTGGCTGAGTTGCCGGCACTGGAAAAAATCGCTCACGAAGTGGGCGACGGCTTCGCGGTCGTTTCGGTCTGTTTCGACGAAACGGATGCCGGGGAGGTGCGGCGCCTCGTCCAGGGTCGGGTTCAGCAAATGCCCGTATACGTCAATCCCGACGGCCTGGTCCGGCGCGGTACGATGTGCAAACGATGCCGAGTCTGTACCTAATCGATCCGGCCGGCCGCTTGGTCGGCCACGCTACAGGCGCCCGTTCCTGGTCCACCGCCGACCTGCGCGCACTGGTCCGCTGCATGAACGAATGAGCGCGTTCCTAAGTGTTTGTGCGAAAAGTAGTAGGCATACTCCGTGTGCTGTCGCTTTTGCCGAGACAGATTACGGGATACGGAGTGTGCCTACTTCATGGCCATTTCATAAGTTTGAGAGCAGTACGGCGCTTCTGTCCCACCTGGGCGTTAATCCGCAGGAGTACGGGTATGGCCCCACGACCTGGTTTGGTTGTAACAACGCGCCGAGTGGCACCAGCGTGCCGGACACCCAGGTTCCGACGGGTGCCTATCTGTCGCCCAGTAGCTATTTTCCTCCCGTACTGAGTTCGCCGCACCAGGACGTCAACGTGGTCACTTTCGCGGATGGTCACGTGCAGTCGATCACCCACACCTGGCTCACGAAGTATCAAAACCAGGTTTGGTCCTGGACGAACACGACCCCAATCCAAGTGCCCTGATGCCGAAAACCGATCCGCCCGTGAGTGAGTTCGCGCCTTTGCTCTTTCCCAATCCGCATGCGCCTCCGTGGAAGGTAGTATCCCGTCGGCGACAGGCTTGTATTTGCCGAAGTCGAGGGCGATAATGGGAACCGCTCAGGTATTCGTTGACTGCCCGGTTTCCACTTTTTGTGGATCGTGGGCGACGTCGGAGGAACGTACCTATGCGCCGACCTCTCCTTCTTCAGCGACCGTCTTCGTGGCCGTGGTTTCTGGTCGTCCTCGCCGTGACCTTGCGTGCCACGGGAACCTTTGGCGACGAGCCATCCACGCTCGATCCGAAGGATCGACTCGGTGACGCGCTTCGTAAGGCGGTCCCGGCCCTGGTGAAGCAGCTCGCCGACAAGGACGTCCGCATTCGGCTGTCGGCCCTGTATACCCTGGAGGCGTTCGAGGATATGGCAGCGCCGGCCGCGCCCGCGCTGGTGAAGGCGCTGGCGGATGACGACCCGTTTGTCCGCTGGGGCGCCGTGCGCGTCCTGGGCCGGATGGCATCCTCCAAAGGGTCGCTAGCCGCCGCGGAAGCCGGGGCGTTTCCCGAGTTGGCCCGCCGGCTGGGCGACGACAGCGAAGACGTGCGGATCACCGCGGCAGCCGCTCTGGAGCGCCACAGCCGGGCCGCATGGTCCGCCGGTCCGGAGGCGGTCCGGTTCGTCAATGCGACCGACGCCGACACGCGCGTTCTCGCCATCCGGGTGGTGGCGGCGGTGAAGACGGACGCCAAGACGGCTGTCCCCGCACTGGCGAAGGCGCTGGAAGCGAAGGAGTCGCCCGTCCGGTTGGCAGCGGTCGAGACGCTGGCTCGGTACGGTGCCGACGCCGCTCCCGCTGGGAAAAAGCTGAGAGAGCTGATGGTGCGCGACTCCGACGAGGAGGTGCGTCTGGCGGCCGCCGATGCCGTTCTCAGACTCAAGCCGTCGCCGAAGAAGTCCGACAAGTGAGGACCGTTCGCCAAACCGGAGGCGTCATGTACCGTTCTCTGTTGCCGGCATCACTCCTTGTCGGCGCCTTTTTCGCTGGTGCGGCAGCGGCGCAATCGTTCTCTGATCGGTCCGGCGATCCGATCGCACCCGGCACGGGACTGGACGGCCCACTCGACGCCCGGGAACTGGCACAGGCCATGTTTGAGGCGGCGCGGGCCGAGCCGAAGCAAATTGTCCGGCAGCGGTTGGAAACGGCCCGCAAGGAGGCACATGTTATTTCGGAGAGAGACCCGCATTACGCGGATGGTAAGTCGATCCTCGATGACGGGCTGGGATGGTCGAAGCGGTTGCTGGCTGCGGAACTGGCTGTGTGTGACTCACCCGCCGAAAAGGCCGCGGCTTACAAACGGCACTGGCTGGTGGCCTGGGAGCATGAGCACAAAGCCGAGGAACGATTCGATTTCGGCCAGCATTCCTACGGTAGACTAATGGCCGCTCGGTATGATCGGCTGACGGCAGAGATCGACTGGGAGAAGGCGCGGGCGGGAGGCGGGAAAGAGGAGCCTCGCCCTCGGGCAGAGAGGCTCCCCGATTTCCGGTTCCCAGAGTCGAACTTCGATGGGATGAATTACCTCACGCCGCGGGCCAGGGCAAAATTCGAGGCGTCGCGTTCGGATGTCGGCGTATTGGCGCGGCAGCGGGTCGAGGCAGCCCGTGTCGCTTACCGGGAACGGCTGGAGGAGTATGAGAGAGGCAAGACGGTGCTACTCGATCTCCTCACGTTGGCAGAATCCGTCACCCAGGCGGAACTCGACGTTCCCGGCGGCACGGCAGATGAGACGGCTGTCCGCGAGAGGGCGTGGGAGATGGCCTGGGTGGTCCACGAGATCACGCGCATGAGGTACGATCGTTATGGGTTGAGCTTCGAGGCTCGGGCCCCGGCCCGTTACGCCCTGCTTCAGGCCGAGATTGCGCTGCTACGGGCGGGGCAGATAATGCGGCCGAACAGGGTCAACAGGGTCGGGAGCATCGTGAATAACCCCGACTTGGCCAAGATCCTCGACGCAAAGGCGTTGGCCCGGGCGCGAACTGAGGTCGGTCGAACCGACCTCAACGACCTGCTCCGGCTGCGACTGGAGGCGGCCCGCGACGGCTATCGCTTGCGCATGGGAGAGTATCTGGAAGGTAAGACTGTACTCGACTCCCTGCTTGACTGGTTGCCGCGGATGCTGGATTCGGAACTGGCGCTCGCCGCCAATCAGACCGCCCGTGAGGCCGCGCACGTGCGGCACTGGAAACGAAGCTGGCAGATTGAAGCGGTAAATCTGCGCAAATTCGAAGCGGGCAAGGCGACCATCGTGGAATCGATGCAGTCCCGGTACGCACGTCTCGACGCCGAACTTCTGTGGGCACAGGCCCGGCAAACGCGGAAATGAAGCGGCGGAGAAACTTCGCGGTACGGCTACCGCCGTTCAATCCCGTGCACTCCACTCCTGGCGCGACAGCGCATACTTCACTGCCGGCATCTCATAACCCGGAATTGCGAACGTCCCGATGCGCCTCAACCCAACTTTTTCCATGACCCGCGTGGAGGCCACGTTGCCAATGAGCGCGACGGCCACGACTTGCAGCGCGTCCAGTTCCATCAGGGCCTTGCGAACCAGGACGCGCGAACCCTCCGTGGCGTAACCCTTGCCCCACGCCGTCCGGATGAGACGATAACCGAGGTCCACGTCGCCGGGTTGATAGCTGGCCTCCTTGTGGAACGGATAATCGAGCGCCGGCTTGAGATGGATCCAGCCGAGGAAGTCGCCGCTGGCCTTCTCGACCACCGCCCAGAAGCCGTAACTTGGATACTGTGCGTAGAACGGCAGGAACCGACTGCGGATGCGAGCGCGACAAGCTTCCACGTCCGGCGCGGCGAAGGGACTGATGTAGCGCATGACCTCCGGATCGCTGTCGAGGGCGCGGAGATGCTCGGCGTCGTCCTCAGTGAACTGCCGCAGGATCAGGCGCTCGGTGGTGAGGAAGATGGTCATGGGATGGTTCCTGGTAACATACGTTTAGCCGCGAGCTTCTGCGAGCGCTGGACCGTCCGGCGCTGGACAGTCCAGCGCTCGCAGAAGCTCGCGGCTAAACAAAGGCAGATGCATCATGAGCGTCCCGCTTGCCTACCTCAATGGCCGATTCCTACCGCAGACCGAAGCGTCCTTGCCGTTGCATGACGCCGGTTTCGTCATGGGCGCGACCGTCACCGACTTCTGCCGCACCTTCAACCGCGTCCTGTTCCGCTGGGCCGATCATCTGGCCCGTTTGCGGCGCGACTGCGATGCCTGTTTCATCCCGTTGCCTCAAAGTGACGCCGAGCTGACCGGCATCGCCGAGGAACTCGTTCGACACAACGCCAGCCTGATCGCACCGGGGCAAGAGCTGGCCCTTATCACCTTCGCCACGCCGGGGCCGATCGGCTACTACCTCGGTGAAGCGAGCGGCGCCGGTGATGGGCCGCCGTCTCTCGGGATGCACACGTTCCCGCTGCCGTTCGAGCGCTATCGCCGTTTCTTCGCGGAGGGCGTTTCGCTGGCGGTTCCTCGTTCCCATGCCCTCGCTCCATTAGGGCCACATGCCCAGAATAAGCATCGGAGCCGGCTGCACTGGTGGGTGGCCGAACGCCGGCTGCGGACCGAGGGGCATCCGCCGGGCACCCTTCCCCTGCTGCGCGAATCGTGGGACGGCAACCTCGCCGAGACGGCCATTGGCAACCTCCTTTACGTCAAGGATGGAGCCGTCCGCACACCGCGACGACAGTACGTTCTCGACGGCGTCAGTCTGCGTGTCGTCGAGGAACTGTGCCAAAACCTCGGCATTCCCTTCGCCGAAGCCGACGTGCTGCTGATCGATCTGCGCGAGGCCGACGAGGCGATGCTCTGCGGCACGGCGTTCTGCCTCGCCGGGGTGAGCCGCGTTCAGGTATGGACGCTCTCCTGGCCCGGTCCAGTGTTCGTCCGTCTACTGAACGCCTGGTCGGAACGCGTCGGTCTCGACATCGCCCGGCAGATTTTGCCTAACCCGTAGACTTCCGCGCGCGAGCATCTATCTTACCCGCATCTCGTTTAGCCGCGAGACTCCGGCGAGCGCTAACCCAGCGCTCGCCGGAGTCTCGCGGCTAAACAATGCGACGTTGCTCTCGTAGCGCTCCACGGACTCAACAAACATAGGAGAACTCTCCAGTCATGGGGAAGATACACGCTATCCGACAACATCTGCTTTCCAGCCGTTGGCTGATCCTCTGGTCCCTTGTCATCCTGTTGCTGTCCGGCGGCGCGGTCCGAGCGAGTGAAGCGGACCTGGCTATCCCGGATCTCCATGCGGGCCATTTCACGATCTTCGGCATGACCATCAGCGCCTGGTGGCTGCTGTTCTGCGGCGCCCTTGTCATCACGGGGACCCTCGGCATCAGCCTGTATCTCCGCAACGAGATCCACAAGCTGCCGGCCCACAAGTCGATGCTGGATGTCGCCGAGATCATCTTTCAGACCTGCAAGACGTACCTCATCCAGCAGGGCAAGTTCCTGCTGCTGCTCTTCGCGCTGATTGCCTGTGCCATCTCGTATTACCTGGTCGGCTTCGGGCATGAAGACTCTTACGAGATGACGGATCGGACCATTCAGGAACTGCGCCACGCAGGGGTCGATGAAGAGGCGCTGAGCCGCCTGGAGCCGATGCTACCGGTACGGGAGCATATCAAGCAGGTCATAGCCAAGAGCAAATCGATCGAGGAACGTGACTTGGCGGTCGAAGCCCTGAACACGCGAGCCGCCAAAGACAAGGACATCGACAAGGGAAAGAAGCTGGATCGGGACAAGTTCCTCCTGGCCATCAAGGAGCGCCTCTCATCAGAGCAGTGGAGCAAATACGAGGACAAGATCAAGGAGCTAGCGGCGCCGACGCCCATGGCTCCCGGGTTGCAGGTGCTGTTCGTCCTGCTCTTTTCGGTCGTCGGCATGGCGGGATCGTATGCCGTCGCCTGGTACGGCATCCGCGTCAACACCTACGCCAACTGCCGGACCGCGTTCGCTTCACTACGCGGTGAACCGTGGGACGTCGTCAACATCCCGCTGCGTTCCGGCATGTCGATCGGCCTGTTCCTCATCTCGCTCGAACTGGTGATGATGGTCATCATCCTCCTGTTCGTGCCGCGGCAGATCGTCGGCGTCTGCTTCCTCGGGTTCGCCATCGGCGAATCGCTCGGCGCTTCCGCCTTACGAATCGCCGGCGGCATCTTCACCAAGATCGCCGACATCGGCTCCGACCTGATGAAGATCGTCTTCAACGTGAAGGAAGACGACCCGCGCAACCCCGGCGTCATCGCCGACTGCACCGGCGACAATGCCGGCGACTCGGTCGGTCCGACGGCCGACGGCTTCGAGACCTACGGCGTGACCGGCGTCGCCCTGATCGCCTTCATCACGCTGGCCGTCAGCAGCATCGAGATCCAGGCCAAACTCATCGTCTGGATCTTCGCCATGCGCTTCCTCATGGACTTCATGTCCGGCGTGTCCTACTTCATCAACCAGTCGATCTCGGAGAAGAAGTACAAGGGAATGCGGGAGTTCGACTTCGAGCAGCCCCTGACACGCCTGATCTGGATCGCGTCCATCCTCTGCATCACGACCTCGTTCCTGATGAGTTTGCTGCTCATCAGCGACCTGGAACGTGAGTGGGACCAAGTTCCCCAACCTCTGGTGGCAACTGGCCTCGATCATCAGTTGCGGAACCCTCGCGGCCGTGCTAATCCCCGAGTTCACCAAAGTTTTCACCAGCTCGCATTCCAAGCACGTGCATGAGATCGTCACGGCGTCTCGTGAAGGCGGTTCGTCCCTGACGATCCTCTCCGGCATCGTGGCCGGCAACTTCAGCGCCTTCTGGATGGGCATGCTCATCGCGGGACTTATGGGCGGCGCCTACTTCGTCAGCCTGCAAGGTCTGGACGCCGTCATGACCGTGCAACTGCTCAAGAACGGCCCTCCGGTCGGCGTCGGCTCCATCTTCGCCTTCGGCCTGGTGGCGTTCGGCTTCCTGTGCATGGGACCGGTTACCATCGCCGTCGATAGCTACGGCCCGGTCACCGACAACGCCCAGTCTGTCTTCGAGTTGGCTCAGACGGAGCACATCGTCGGCATCCAGGACGAGATCAAGCGCGACTTCGGCTTCGAGCCGGACTTCGCCCGCGGCAAGCACTACCTGGAGGCGAACGACTCGGCCGGCAACACCTTCAAGGCGACGGCCAAGCCCGTGCTGATCGGCACGGCCGTCGTCGGCGCCACCACCATGATCTTCTCGATCATTCTGCTGCTCGGCAAAGCGGGCCTGCTGCATCTGAGCCTGACCGATGCGCCGGTGCTGCTCGGCTTCCTGTGCGGCGGAGCTGTGGTCTTCTGGTTCTCGGGCGCGTCGATGCAGGCGGTGGTCACCGGGCGCCTATCGGGCCGTCGAGTACATCAAGAAGAACATGAACCTCACAAGAAAGAGGCGGACATCGAGGATTCCAAGACGGTGGTCCGCATCTGCACCGAATACGCCCAGAGCGGCATGTGGAACATCTTCATCGCCCTGATGACCATGACGCTCGCCTTCGCGTTCTTCGATCCGAACTTCTTCGTCGCCTACCTGATCTCGATTGCGGTGTTCGGCCTGTTCCAGGCGATCTACATGGCCAACGCCGGCGGCGCCTGGGACAACGCCAAGAAGCTCGTGGAAGTCGATTTGAAGGAAAAGGCACACCGCTGCACGCGGCGGCCGTCGTCGGCGACACCGTCGGCGATCCGTTCAAGGACACGACGTCCGTGGCGCTGAACCCGATCATCAAGTTCTCGACGCTGTTCGGTCTGCTCGCCGTGGAGATTTCAGTGGCGATCAGGGACGCGGCGAAGGAAGGCGCGTTCGACTTTACGCCTGCCTGTCGGCATCGCCATGCTCGCCATCGGGCTGTTCTTCGTGTGGCGTTCGTTCTACGCGATGCGGATTCCGAAGCCGGACGTGGTGAAGAAAGCTGAGGATGGCGGCTGGAATGAGTCCCCCGGCTGGACATTGACATCTCGTTCGTCCTTCGTTTAGCCGCGAGCGTTCCGCGAGCGCTGACTCAGCGCTCGCGGAACGCTCGCGGCTAAACAGTTCCATACCGGAGGTCACTTCGGTGACGCACGCACTCCTCGCCAACTTCCTCTACTCGGTCAAGGACTCACCCGACGGCCCGCGGACGTTCCTGCACGCCATGCCGCTGCTGCTCGGCGCCTTGTGCGTGCTGGCCATCGCCTACCGCTACTACAGCGCCTTCCTCGCCGCGAAAGTGCTGGCCCTGAACGATGCCCGCAAGACGCCGGCGCACACGCTGCAACGACGGCCAGAACTATCATCCGACGAACAAGTGGGTGCTCTTCGGCCATCACTTCGCCGCCATTTCCGGAGCGGGGCCGCTGATCGGGCCGGTGCTGGCCATCCAGTACGGCTACATGCCGGGCCTGTTGTGGCTGGTCATCGGCGTCTGCCTGGCCGGCGCGGTGCAGGACATGCTCGTGCTCGGAGCATCGGTGCGGCGCGGCGGGAAATCGCTGGCCGAGATCGCGCGCACGGAACTGGGACCGTGGGCGAACTTCGTCGTGTCGGCGGCGATCCTGTTCATCGTCGTCATCGCGCTGGCGGGGCTGGGGTTTGTCGTGGTGAAGGCGCTGGGCGGCGAGGAGGTGGCGCTGCCGAAGGGAATGCGGATCACGCTGCCGGAGGGAGAAACGGTCCAGTCGGAACTGCACCGGCACTCGAACGGACACTTTGAATTCCCCGGAAATTGCGTGATTCAGTACAGCGACAAGGACGAGCCGGCGGTCCGTCCCGAGGCGTTTCTCCGTGCAACTTCCGGTTGGGGAGCAACGCCATAGCGAACGAGCACCGTGTCGTAACGCTACCTGCCGGCTGCAAGCAACTCGTCAAAGGTAGCTCCTGGGGCACCTTCACCATCGCCTGCACCATTCCGATCGCGTTCTTCGTCGGCCTGTACATGTACAAGATCCGCAAGGGGCACGTCGTCGAGGCGTCGCTGATCGGCGCCGGCCTGACGCTCGGTGCGGTGGTGGTCGGCGACTGGATTCCGGGTTCTGCGTGGGAAGCGCTACTTCTCGCTGAACAAGGGAGAGACAGTCGTCGCTCTGACAAGCTACGGTTTCCTCGCCTCGGTCCTGCCGGTCTGGCTGCTGCTTGTGCCCGCGCGACTACCTCTCCAGCTTCCTCAAGATCGGCACCATCGCCCTGCTCATCGTCGGCGTCTTCGTGGCCAATCCGGTGATGCAGGCTCCGACGATCGAGCCGGTGTTCATCAACGGCGGACCGACGTTTCCCTGGGGCGGCCTGTTTCCGTTCGTCTTCATCTGCATCATGTGCGGCGCGATCTCCGGCTTCCACGCCCTGGTGTCGTCGGGCACCACGCCGAAGATGATCGACAAGGAAACGCAGGTCCGGCCCATCGGCTACGGCGCGATGCTGATGGAAGGCCTGGTCGGCATCGTCGCCCTGATCGCCGCCGCCTCGCTCGATCCGAAACTCTACTACGACATCAACGTCGGTCTCGACAGCCAGGCGCGCTGGCAGAAAGACCTCGACCGCCTGTACGTCGAGCTGGGCAACGTCGGACCCGACCCATCTGCCGGTACGAAACCTCGACGAAGTGGAGCGCATGGTCGGCGGCGAATCGCTGCGCGGCCGGACCGGCGGCGCCGTCACTCTCGCCGTCGGCATGTCGGACATCCTCACGAGCGCGATGAGCTGGGTACACGATCCGGGGACCATTCAGGGGCTGATGAAATACTGGTATCACTTCGCCATCATGTTCGAGGCGCTGTTCATCCTGACGACCATCGACACCGGCACGCGCATCGCCCGGTTCCTGTTGCAGGAAGTGCTCGGCAAGATCCACAAACCGTTCGAGCGGACCGACTGGCTGCCGGGTGCCGTGCTGGCGACCGCGCTGGTGACGGCCGGTTGGGGCCTGCTCGTCTACACCGGCTCCATCGACACCATCTGGCCGATGTTCGGCATCGCCAACCAGCTCCTGTCGGTGATCGCTCTCTGCCTGGTCACAACGCTGCTCATCAACACCGGCCGCGGCCGCTACGCCCCGGTGACGGTGCTGCCGATGCTGTTCGTCACGGCGACGACGATGACGGCCGGCGGGCAGATGATCCCGCAGTTCATCGAGTTGACGCGGCTTGGGAAATGGAGTACGACGAAGGGGGTGCTGAACATTTCGCTGATGGTGTTTGTGATCGCCTGCGTCGGGGCGTTGCTGCTGCTGGCGGTGAGCCGTTGGGTGCTGGTGGCGCGCGGCCGGATTGCGGTGCGGCCGGAGGAGGAGACACCACTTACCGGCGACGGGACCTCGGCCCCAATCGCAGCGGGCGGTGCGTCCCCCAATGAGATTACGGTAACAAGTGCGGAGGTGAAGACGCGACCGTCGTAAGCATCTGAAATTTATTCAACGACCCGGTAGAAAGCTAAACTGGCCGGATTTGGGAGGGCGAGGCTCCCGCCGAGCCGTGGACCCCGGCTCGGCGGGAGCCTCGCCCTCCCGACGTTTAGCTTTCTACCGGGTCGTTGATAAATATCAGATGCTTACTTCGCATCGAGTTTGAGATCGTAAGCGCCCGCCGCTGGTTTTTCGACCACCTCGAAGGCCAGGTCGGCCGTCCGCCAGTTACCATAGCGCTCCGGCACTAACCAAACGGGTGGTTTGTAGGGCGCTTTCGGATCGGGGTCCTCCGCGGCGTTGACGGCGATCCGATACCATCCGGCCGGGACGCCCGCCTTGCCGCCCACATAGGCGCTGTAATGCCCCTCCGCGTCGATCAGCCCCTGTGCGTCCGTCGTCAACGTGTTACCCTTCGCGTCGTCGGGGTGGAGTATAACCGTCCCTTTCCGCAGGGGCTTTCCGCCCACGGTCACGGTGCCTTCGACGGGTAGCCGCTTCATGCCGTCGCCCCCGCAACCGCACAGAGATGTGATACACACACCGAGCAGGAGTGCCGACAATGTCTGCCGAGACGCCGTGAGCTGGATGCACATGGGACCTGTTCCTTCGGAGGGGTTTTCAGGGCGCCGACGGCTGTGGACAAGAGCGGTGCAACACGGATGCTTATGGAAGCTCTGCGATTTCCCCCGCATTATAGGTGGCCAGGGCGCGGTAAAGAGTCAGCGAGATCGTGTTGTTGATCCAGTGGACCGAGCCATCGGCGCAGGCGAACTGCAAACCGTTGGAGTGCATACTGTGAAAAGAATAAACGTTCTCCCAGTTGCTCGAGGCGAACGGTTGGCCGTTGGCCTGAAGCGCGTTGGGAGGGATGGCGCAAGTGGCGTTGGCGTGGTTGTGATACGGCCAGTCGCAGTGCTGATCCAGGGACGGCACGTTCTCACCGATCATCAACGTGTTGCCGGTGCCGTCGGTGATGTCGGTCAGCCGCAGCGGCCGCCGGTAGTTCGTCCGGTAGAAGAGGCCGTCGCCGTCGTCCAGGCCGTCGTAATTCGTAGCGCCAAGCGGACTGGGGTTGGGCCAGTTGGTAGCGAAACTCGTGCCGCCGCCGCCCGTGCCGCCCGCCAGGCCGGAGTCATAACCCCAGTTGCAGCCGCTGACGCCCTGGTAATTGGTAAGCCCGACGGGGATGGGCGGCGAGTAGCCTGTGCCGCTGCCGATATTGAACTCATCCGTCCGTGGACCGCTCAGGCTGCCGGGATCGGAAGGACAGAGGAACGTCTTGATCTGGGTAGCCATCGCCTGCTGAGCGGCCGCCGTGGTCATTATGGAGGTGGGGATGCCGCCCGCCTCATAGAGATTGCTCTGTTCGATGTAGGGCAGGATGCGCGCGAGCCAGCTCCAGTTGGCTTCACTGGCGTCCTCCGTATAACCGGTGCTGACCGGCAGGAAACCTTCGGAGTTGTGGTACTGGTGGACCGCGAGGGCAATTTGCTTGAGGTTGTTACGCGCACTGCGACCGTGCCGACGCCTCGCGGACCTTCTGGACCGCCGGCAACAGCAGGCCGATGAGGACGGCGATGATGGCGATCACCACCAACAACTCGATCAGGGTGAAGCCGCGCCGATTCCGCGGAGGTCGGATCATGATGGAGAGAACCTCATGCGGGGGAACGATGAATGCGTCCGGCGCGAGGGATGAAGAAAATCCTACTCCGGCGCGGGAAAGAGTGTCAACGAAAAGGGACGAGTCGATTGTCCCGCTCGCGCCGCAACCGGCATGATCGACGTCCCTTCTATGGGACCGCCGGCAGGTCGAAGTTCGCTTCGGTCGTGCCGCCCGGGGGAACCTTGAAAGTCAACTTGCTGTTCACGTTGTAATCGTCGGAGATGATCCGTTTGCGGAACTTCATGTCAGAGCCGCTGGAGGGAATCTCTTCCTCGCCTTCGTAAGCGGTTATACGGACCAAGTGCGTTCCGACGAAAGCGCCGGTCTTTTTCCCCGTCATCAACTCCAGGGTAAATTGTCCATTCTTGTCCGTCCTACCCTGCGAACCGGGGCCGAGATTTTCCTCCTTCGACAAAGGCTCGAAGATCACCATGGCATTGGCGATCGGTTTGCCTCCCACGGTGACCCGCCCGGAAACCGAGACGATCTTGGAACCGCCGCAGCCGGCAGTAAAGAGAAGTAGTACCACGATCGGGAAGTGGAGCCGCATGTTGAGAGTTTTCTCCAGGAGTCATTGAGCCCAAGCGCCGGTCAATAGGAGCCGATCGGGTCGTTGCCGCGAATGGTCGAAAGCGCGCGATACGTCGTGAGGTTAATATCCTCGCTGATGAAATGCACCGTGCCGTCGGCGAAGCAAAAGTTCGCCCCGCTCTGATGCAGGCTGTGGAACGAATAACGATTCGGCCAGTCGCTGTAACCGGATGCGGGACCGTCGTTGTAGTTCAGGGGGATCGCGCAGGTGCCGATGACGTAATTCGGATAAGCCCAGCCGCCGGTGTGTTGATTGTAGCTGTGAATGTTTTCCCCGAGCATGAAGGTATTGCTGAGGCCGTCCGTGATATCGGTGAGCCGTAGGGGGCGATTCCCGTCCGTGCGGTAGAACATGCCGTTGCCGTGGTCCAGACCGTCCTCGGGATTCACACCTGTAGCCGCATAAGGGTCACTGATCGGAAAAGCCGTGGCGAAGGTGCTGCCTGAATTGTATCCCCAGTTCGAGCCGCTACAGCCCTGGTAATTGGTCAGTGCCATCGTGATACCCGCGATGTTGGGCCAATCGGTGGCCGTCAGGCTGCTTTCGCTGCCGTCGGAAGGGCACAGAAGCGTGGGAATGATCGTCGCGATCCCAGCCTGTGCGTTGCCGAGCGTTCCATTGGGGATGTTGTACGCTTTGGCAAGATTGTCCTGCTCGATGTACGGCAGGCTGCGGGCGATCCAGGTCCAGGTATTCGGGCCTGGCTCGACGCTGTCGGCTGCCCAACTGTAATTAACGAGCGTCGCATCGGGCGGGATGACTCCGTTGGCCTCAGCGTACGCATGAATGGCGAGACCAGACTGCTTGAGGTTGTTGGCGCACTTGGCACGCGCCGATGCTTCGCGCACCTTCTGGACCGCCGGCAACAGCAGGCCGATGAGGACGGCGATGATGGCGATCACCACCAACAACTCGATCAGGGTGAAGCCGCGCCGATTCCGCGGATGTCCGGCCATGCTAACGAATCCCCGAGGAGTATGATGAATGCGCGGCTTCGCGGCGGGCTAGCAGGTACAATATCCCAGCGACGCGTGGACTTCAAGGAAAAAGATGATCCGGCACGCCGCCGTTATATTATTCAGAGAGAGAGCGCTCGTTGATCGGAGGTGTCGCATGCGGTATCTGCTGACTGTGGCCGTGTGGCTCGGCGTGGTTTTCAGTGCCGCGGATGCCGGGGACAATGCTCGTGCCGCGATCGAACGGCTCAAGGGCAAGGTCGAGGTGGACGCGAACCGTCCCGGCAAGCCGGTCGTGTCAGTCAACCTGGCGCAGACGGAGGCCGGCGACGAGGAACTCCTTCTCGTTGCCTCCTTCCCGGAGCTGGAATACCTGAATCTCGCCTATACCCGTGTCCGGAGCGCCGGTCTCGCACACCTGACGCGCCTGACGAAGCTGCGATCGCTGTACCTCGAAAACACGTTCATCGACGACGCCGGCCTGGCGCATCTCAAGGGCTTGACGAAATTGGAAGTCCTGCACCTGACCGCGACGACGGTGACCGATCGCGGGCTACCGCTACTGAGGGACATGACCGGCCTGAAGGAACTGTCTCTGTGGAAGACGCCGATCACGGACGCCGGTCTGGAGCATCTGCGGGACTTCCGAAACCTGGAGACGCTGTACCTGAACTTCACGCTGGTGACCGACGAGGGTCTCCCGCTTGCGCGGCTTGACCAACCTGAAAACGCTGGACCTGGTTCAGACGCGCATCACCGGTAAGACCCTGGCGTCCCTCAAGGATCTGAAGAAGCTGGCGGTCCTGAACCTCGGCGGCACGAAGACGGACGACGCCGGTCTCGCGGGCCTAAATGAGCTGCCGGCGCTGAAGAGCCTGGCTCTGTGGGGCACCGCCTTGACCGATAAAGGGCTGGAACACGTCGGCAACCTGCCGAAGCTGGAAACGCTCTTTCTGACGCGGACGAAGATCACCGACGAGGGCCTGAAACACCTGAAAGGGCTGAAGAACCTGCGCGTCCTGATCCTGAGCGACACGCGCATCACCGACGCTGGGCTGGAGCATCTGAAGGCGCTGCCGGGATTGAAAGAAATTGCGCTCGACGGGACGGCGACAACGCCGGCCGGTCGTCAAGCCTTGCTGAAGGCGATGCCGGGGCTGATGCTCAAGTGAACCTATCCCACGACTGCCGCGTCCGAAGGGTGCCCTCGTATCGGGCTGGTCTTCTACACCAGTGACCCGTAATGGACGCGATGTGGGTTCGAGTCCCACCGAGGGTGCTAAGATCTCTTTCCGAGCCGGAAGCGTCAGCGACGGGTTCGGCCCGTTCCTGGCAGTTGGGGCAGGCTTCCCACCTCCCCGGAGGGCCGTGCGATGCTTCGGTGAATAAGACCGAAGCGCTCAACACTTCAACGGGGATTTACCTGTTTTCAGCACTTCGCCCTGGCAGCAACGCGGCTATTGTTTTCACTTGCGCAGGCATCGCAACGAAATCAGAGCTTCTACGGTTTGACGAGACTCGGGAAGACCTTTTTCAAGGGACTCGAGCGCACGAACGGCGGCATCGTCGGCGATTTCTTCCAGGACGGCGACCGCGCGAATTCTGCGATACTCGTGGTCAATTGCCCTCCTGACGATCTGCTTCAAGCGCGACCTGACTTCCGCATCCGGATCGGAAACCATCGCCTTCTTGAAGGCCGGCAGGGCAAGCTCGCCTAGCTCGGCCAGCGCCTCGCTGGTCCGTTCTCGTATCGCGTATTCCTCACTGGAGAGATCCTGGATGAGGGCGGCTAGGTGTTTGGGATCGGGAGCGGTCGCCGGTTTCAGACGGGTGCCGAGAAACCCAGATGCCGGCGCCTTGCACCCGGCAAGCCGGGCCATGGCCTGCCGGGCTTCCAGGGCGTTTTCAGAGGCCAGGGATTTCCACAGTGCCTCTAACTCCTTCGCCGAGAGCTCGGGAAGCAGTTTTTCGTTAGCGAATGTCTGAGAACAATCCCAAATCAACACGGTGTGGTCGGCACTTCCCGAAGCGAGCGTCTTGCCGTCAGGCGCGAACGCCAAGCAACGCACCTCGGCCGTGTGATGCGCGAACTCTTTCCGGGACATGCCCGTGGTCGTGTCCCAGAGAAAGACGCTGCCCATGCTTTCATTAAACAGACCCCAACCTCTCGGATCGCCGCCGCCCTGGTTGCCGGCAATCAATTTCCCATCGGGGGAAAAGGCCAGCGTCTGGGAATAAGCATCGATGGTCAAGATTTCCCGGCCGCTCAGCCGTTCCCAAATGCGCAGCGCCGGGTCGCCATAGAACGTATCCGGCGGGATCTCGAAAGTCTGGTAACGACGACTGGACCCAGCCACCAATCGGTTGTCACGTGACAACTCGGCCCCGACGCAAGCCATGTCGTGACTGTTGCCTTTCGACAACCGCCGCGGCAAGGTCAGTTCACGCTTGCCGGTTGCCACCTCCCACAAGCTCAAAGATTCAGGAGCCTTGCCCTCCTCGAAATTCTTGGGCGCGTAGGCGAGCACCGTGTCCCCGTCTGAGGAAAGGCCGATCAAGCGTTCTCCGTCGTTGCCAAACTGCTTGCGCTCCAACCTTCGGCCGGTTGTCAACTTCCAGGCACAGTACCCGGTCGAGTCGTCGACTGCGTGCAAAGTCTTTCCGTCAACCGCGAAAACCAACTTCATCCCTTCGCGCTCGAACATTCCTGGCCGCTCGGCGCCAGGTCGCCCCGGTCCATCCAGCTTGGCGAGTTCCATGCCGTCGGATATGCGCCACAGACGCGTCGTGCCGTCGGCGCTTGCGGATGCCAGGGTGGCGCCGTTGGGAGAGAAGGCCAGAGCGAGGACGCGCTCTTTGTGGCCTTGCAGACAGCGCCGTTCGCGGCCCGTCGACGGGTCCCAAAGTCTGACGGTGCAATCGTAACCGCCCGAGGCCAGAGTCTTCCCATCCGGCGAATAGGCGAGGGCCGTGACTTCGTCGGCGTGGCCGTCAAAAGGACGGATTTCCTCGCCGGTTTCAACGTTCCATAAACGTACGGCATTCTCCCGAAGCCAGTTGCCAACAATAACGGCGAACCGTTTCCCGTCCGTGGAGAACCCACCCATCTTCACGGCGCTGGCCGGTAATCCGCCAAAGGCCCGGATCTGTTTGCCCGTGGCCGCGTCCCACAAGCATGGCGTATGTCCAGAAGCAATCGTGATCAGCGCCTTGCCGTCCGGCGTGAAGGCAAAGGATGCGAAGTTTCTGTTGGGTGCGGGCGTGAATCGGCAGACGGTTGCTCCATCGGCGACCCGCACAACGCGGATATCACCCTTATCGTCGTTGCGGTCCGCATCATTCCTGGTTGCCACGGCACAGCCGTCGGGGGAGAATGCAATGTAGAATTGGTTATCCACGTCAACCTCGTGCAGCATCTTGCCCGAGCTAAGTTCCCATGCCTGCACGATGCCGCCGTCCTTCTTGCCTCGTGATGCGGTCAACAAGCGCTTGCCGTCAGAACTGAACTGCAGGCCGAAGAACCAATCGGAATCAACCTGAAACTGTGCCCGCAGTTGACCGGTTGCCATTTCCCAAAAACAGATGGTGGTTTTTTTGCCCTTTTCCGGGGAGGCCAGCGCAACCACCTTCCCATCGGGCGACAAGGCCATCGCATGAAACTTGTCCTTGCCGTTCAGCACATGTATACTCTTGCCGGATTGCCGGTCTACCAGTTCCACGACGTTCTCGCGCCGCAGCACAATGCCCTTGCCATCGGGCGTGAAGCAGACGGCACGCGTGTACCAGGCGTCGGGGTAGTTGGCGTCTTTCAGGTCGAATCGGGCCAATTCTTTCCCGTCGGCGATATTCCACAGCCGAAGGGCGCGATTGGGGTAATGGTGAGCAAAGACGAGAAGCGCCTGGCCGTCGGGTGTAAAGGCCACGGTGTGAATTGGTTCCGGATTATGGAAGCGGACCGCGCCCAGCCGCATTAGCGCTCCCTGGGGCAGCGTGTCTCCATGAAGGTCCTTGCGCGGCAGCTGCTGCTTTCTCCTGGGCGAGTAATGTTGAGCAAAAGTGGGCAGCCAGGAGCGCAGAGAGAAGCGAAACGAAATGCGACTTGCTGGGCATTGGGACCATTGGTCGCCTCCTTGATCAAGGGTTGCCATGCAAAGGCAAGATATTCGTCCGCCGTTTACTCAGCAAGAGAGGCTGCCGGTCGTCGATCTCCATGATCTGCGCTGGCCCAATCCAGCGCGCAGTTGAGCCTGTCTAAGGCTTCTTCGGGTCGGGCGCGGTGGGGTCTTCCGTCTGACCGCCGTGCCAGAGCGGGGCAATGTTTCGCTTGTTCCATTGCTCCCACGCGGCGCTGAGTTCGGCGACGATATCGCGGCTCCACTTCCGCCAGGTTGTTCTTCTCGCCAATGTCCTTCGCAGGTCGTAGAGCTGCCAGCCGCTGTCCTGCTTCGTGTCGAAATCGCGCCAGTCCACGAGTTTCCACTTGCCCTTGCGGACGGCCTTCTGCGGGCCGAAGCGCCAGTAAAGCGCTTCGTGCGGCGCGGCGGTGTCTTCGCCGGTCAAGTGCTTGAGACAGGTCCACGCCGTCGACGTCGGCGTCCGCTTTCGCGCCGGCGACGGCGCAGGCGGTCGGCAGAATGTCCAGCGCAATCACGGGCTGGTCGTAGGTCTTGCCCGCGGGTAGCTTGCCGGGCCACGACACGAAGAACGGGCACACGGATGCCGCCTTCGAGCGTCTGGCCTTTGTCGCCGCGCAGCGGCGTGTTGACGCCGGTGTTGTAGGCGAGAAACGGCTTGCGGCCCGAGCCGCCGTTGTCGCTGAAGAAGAAGATCAGCGTGTCCTTGTCCTTGCCCGTTTTGCGGAGATGGGCCGTGATGCGCCCGACCGCGTCGTCCAGGCCGACGAGCAGCGACAGGTAGCCGCGCCGCTCGGGATCGGTGATGGACTTCGGGACACGGCGCCGTATTTCTCCAGCACCTCCAGCGGCGTGTGGACCGCGTTGTAGGCGAGGTAGAGGAACCACGGCTTGTCCGTGTGGCGGTCCATGAAGGCGAGCGCTTCATCCGTGAACAGATCGGTGGTGTAGCCGTCGAGCTTCTGCACCTCGCGGTTGCGGTAGATCATGTTCTTGGAGTAGGCCGAGCCGAACTCCGCCTCGGCGTCCTTGTGCAGTAGGTAATTGTGTCCGCCGACGAGAAAGCCGAAGTAATCGTCGAAGCCGCGCGACTGCGGATGATGGTCATGATCGAAGCCTTGATGCCATTTGCCGACCAAGCCCGTGGCATAACCGGCGCCGTGCAGGCGGTCGGCGATGGTGCGTTGATCGAGCGGCAGTCCGAGCTTCCCTTTCTCGCCGACGTGGGGATTGAATTCATGGCCGAACCGCGTCTGGTAACGTCCCGTGAGGAAGCCGGCGCGCGAGGGACTGCAATACGGCGCGGAGACGTAACCGTTGGTGCAACGCACGCCGCTGGCCGCCAGAGCGTCAATGTTGGGCGTCGGCACGTCCTTGCCGCCGTGAACGCCGATGTCGCCGTAGCCGAGATCGTCGGCGACGATGACGAGGATGTTGGGTTTGGCGGGCTTCGCCGGATCAGCCGCGTTGAGCGTGGGCAGGGGTGCCAGAAGTAACACGCCGAGGGTGAGGATCAACGGTTTCATGGAGTCGATATTCCTTAAGAGGCAGTTTGCACTGGTTCCTTCACCTGGACTTCCTCCATCCCATTCGAATCGTGTACCTCGCCGTTCGGCGAGTGCTGCGGCGGAGCAGACGGGACAGCGCCCGGCGCGGTAACGACATGCCGCTGGAGCACGTAATAAAAGACGGGCGTGAGAAAAACGCCGAAGAAGGTAACGCCGAGCATGCCGCCGAAGACGGCTAAACCCAGCGAACGGCGCATCTCGGCACCGGCGCCGTGCGCGATCACCAGCGGCACCACGCCGAGGATGAAGGCGAACGAAGTCATCAGGATCGGCCGCAGCCGCAGCCGGCACGCTTCAAGGGTCGCCTGGCGGCGCGGCACGCCGGCCTCCTGCTGCTGCTTGGCGAATTCGACGATCAGAATGGCGTTCTTGCTTGCCAACCCTACCAACACCACGAAGCCGATCTGCGTGAAGATGTTCACGTCCATCCGGGCCATCTGCACGGCCATCACGGAGCAGAACAGGCACATCGGCACGACGAGGATGACGGCCAGGGGCAGCTTCCAGCTCTCGTACTGGGCGGCCAACACCAGGAAAACGAACATGACCGCCAGCGCGAAGAAATACATCGCCGTGTTGCCGGCCTGAAGCTGAAGGTACGCCAGGTCCGTCCACTCGAACGCCATCGACCGCGGCATTTCCCTCTCGGCGATCTCCTGCATAAGGGCGACGGCTTCCCCCGAGCTGGTACCCGGCCCGGCGTCGCCGGTGATGGCGGAGGCCGAGTACATGTTGTAGCGCAGCACCAGCACCGGTCCGCCCACGTCCTTCACGCGCATCAATGAGGCCAGGCGGACCATCTGCTTCTGATTGTTCGGCACCTGGTACTGACCGATGTCGCTGACCTGCGATCGAAATTTCGGGTCGGCCTGGATGTTCACCTGCCAGGTCCGGCCGAATTCGTTGAAGTTGTTGACGTAGTAGGAGCCGAGATAGCCCTGTAGCGTGTTGAATAGGTCGCTGATCTGCACGCCGTAGCTCATGCACTTGTCCCGGTCGATCTCCAGATACAGCCAGGGAGTGTTCACGCCCGAGCTGTTGAACAGTCCCTGCAACCCCTTCTCCTCGCCCTGCGTCTTCCTACCCTCCCGGACGATCTTATCGCTGACGTCCTGGAGGCCCTTCAGGCCGATGTTGCCGCGATCTTCGACGATGATCGTAAAGCCGCCGGTCGTGCCCAGGCCGTCGATCGGCGGTGCGCCGAACGCCGACACAACGGCGCCGCGCACTTCTCGATTGCAGCGTTCTTGCAGCTCCTTGGCGATCGCATCCGCAGAGAGGTTGTCGCCGCGCCGCTGGTCGAACGGCTTCAGCAGCACGTACATGGAACCGAGATTGGGCGCGTTGGCGTTCAGGATCAGCGACTGCCCGGCGACGGCGACCGTGTGGCTGACCCCTTCTACGCCGGGAAAGTGCTCCCGATCGTTCTTGTCGCCGCGGCGATTCTCTCGATGTGGGCCATGATCTTTTGCGTCCGCTCCACGGAGGCGGAATCCGGCAGCTGCACGTTGAGGAGTAGATAGCCCTTGTCCTGTTGCGGAATGAAACCGGTCGGCGTGCGCTGGAATTCCCAGTACGTCAGCCCCAACAGGCCGCCGTAGACGAACAACACCACCACGCTCAGGCGCAGCATCCTACCGACCGCTCGGCCGTAAAGCCCGGTCATCCGATCGAACGCGCGATTGAAGCCGCGGAAGAACCAGCCGAGCATAGCATTCACCGGGCGAATGCTGAACCAGCCGAACACGCCGCCGATCAGCATACCGGGCAGGAAATACAGGGTGTTGACGGCCCAGAACACCCATTTCGGGGTCTCTGCCGCGGCCTCCGCAGCGGCTTCGCTGTCAACGGCGGCCGCGGGCAAACCAAACTTGCCGCCCAAGAGCTGCGGCCCGAGCCATATTGTCAGCATTCCACCCAACACCGCAAAGATCCACCAGGGCAGGGCCTCCCGCGTGTGTTCGTGGCTCTTACCCTCCTCCGCCTTGAAGATCACGACGGCCCGCGACGGTGTCATGGTCAGCGCGTTGATGGCCGAGATGATCGTCGAGACGGCGATCGTCACCGCGAACTGGCGGAAGAACTGGCCGCTGACCCCGCCGAGGAAACAGCAGGGAATGAACACCGAACTCAGCACCAGCGTGATGGCGAGGACCGGCCCGGTGATCTCGTCCATCGCCTTGATCGTCGCCGTCCGTGAATCCAGACCGGTGGCGATCAACCGTTCAATGTTCTCCAGGACCACGATGGCGTCGTCCACCACGATGCCGATTGCCAAGACGAGGCCGAACAGCGTCAGGTTGTTCAGACTGAACCCCATCAGCGCCATGATGGCGAATGTGCCGATCAGCGAGACGGGCACGTCGATCATCGGCAGGATCATGGCCCGCCAATCCTGCAAGAAGACGAGCACAACGATGGCGACCAGTATCACTGCATCGCGCAGCGTGTAGAAGACCTCGTTGACCGATTCGCTGATGAAGGGCGTGGTGTCGTAGACGATCTTGTAATCCAACCCGTCCGGGAAGCGCGTCTTCAGCTCCTTCATCTTGGTGTAGACGTGGCTGGCGGTGTCCAGCGCGTTCGACCCGGGCAGCTGGTAGATCGACAGCGCCACGGACGGTTTGCCGTCCAGGGTGCATGATTGGTCGTACTGCTGCGATCCAAGCTCGACGCGCGGCTCGACTTGGGACCGGCACTGGTCGAGGATGGTCTTCTCCCAGTGGGCCTTTTCATCCGGGTCGAGGATGCTCGAAAGCAGCGTGAGGAATTGATCGCGCTCGGTCTCATTATTCTTCAAAACGCTGAGCTTCGACAGGACGATTTCGGGGACCCTCGACTTCTGCAACTCCTCCAGGGCCGACGTGTTCAGGTTGAACCATTCCTTTTGGGTTACCACGTCGCTGAGATAGAGGATGCTGGTGGATTGAGCCGACGGACCGTTGAGGCTGCTCGGCGTGGCCGTACCGCTCGCATTGCCGGCTGCTTGCTGCACGGTCGGATTGCCCTGACCGGCCTTGATGATGATTTTGGCGAAATCGGCCTTGTCGGTGAGCCGGCCCTTGGTGTTGATGGTCAGCTGGAACTGCTGGCCCCGGGGCGCCGGCTGCTGGCCGATCTGCCCGGCGGCGACCTGGTTGTTCTGCGCGGCGATGGCCGCCACCACGTCCATCGCGCTCACGTTCTTGGCCGCCATCTTGTCCGGATCGAGCCAGGCCCGCAGGCTGTAATCGCGCTGGCCGAGATAGGTGATGCCGGCGACTCCGGGTAAGCGTTTCAACTCGTCCTTGACGTAGATCGTGGCGTAATTGCTCAGGAAAATGTCGTCCTGCTCCCGGTGGCGGCCGTCCGAAACCAGGTTCACGATCATCATCGTGTTGGGCGACATTTTCTGGACATTGATGCCTTCATTCTGGACCAGCAGCGGAATCACCGGCTGCGCCAGGGCGACGCGGTTCTGCACCAGCACCTGGGCCAGGTCGGCATCGGTCCCGAGCTTGAAGGTCACGGTCAGGGTGTAGGCGCCGTCGTTGGTGCAGCGCGACGACATGTAGGCCATGCCCTCGACGCCGCTGACCTGCGCCTCGATCGGCGCCGCCACGGTATCGCGCACGGTCTGACCGTTCGCGCCCGGATAGAGTGCCGTCACCTGCACCGTGGCCGGCGTGACCTCCGGATACTGCGCCACCGGCAGCGTGAACACCGCCACGCCGCCCGCCAGGACGATGACGACGGAGATGACGGTGGCGAAGATCGGCCGATCTACGAAAAAGCGTGAGATCATAGTTACCCACCACCTACATCCACTGGCGAGCCGAACTGCCTAAGCAGCGAGTTCCGGCCAGCCGTCACCTATCCTGCCCCTTAGGGGGGTCGGCCCGCCGGTTGTTGAAGAGTAGCTTTGCCGCGGCAGACCCGATCGCGAAGCCGACGCCGCCACATAGGCTCGTTGTCCACGATGCGTGATTCTCCCCCAAGAGGAAGATCGCCGAGGCCGTGCCTGCCAGCGCACCCAGTAGACCCAGTAGAAAAACGGCGAGAAACGGTGGTCGCGGTTGCTTCGGCTCGACCGGGTCCGTCACCCTCTTGTAGCAGTAGCTGCACTGCCCGCCCTCGACCTCTGTCGTCGTCAGCGATTGGCCACAATGGGGGCATGTCTGCGGCGGCGCGCCGTTCGGTAGTACGTTTGACACGGAATATGGAGGCGACACCGAGGGACCCTGCTGCGTCGGTCTACTCCGCCGTTGAATCTCGAACACGGTCAATGCCGCCAAGCAGCCCGCGCCGGCGCCGAAAATCGCTGCTCCGGGCAGGGCCACGACCTGGAGCTTACCGAATAAGTAGCCGACCGCAGCACCGAGCAAGCCGCCCATTAGGCAGCTCACGAAACGCTGGATGGCGACCGAGGCGAAGATCTTCGTCTCTTCAATTCCGAGGATCACGTAGAAGAACACCGGCGTCAGGAAGATGCCGAAGATCGTCACGCCGAGCATCCCGCTAAACACGGCGGTCCCCAGAGAGCGGCGCATCTCCGCTCCGGCGCCCGAGGCGAGCATCAGCGGCACGACGCCGAAGATGAAGGCGAACGAAGTCATCAGGATCGGCCGCAGCCGCAGCCTCGACGACTCCACGGTTGCCGCGAACACCGTCCGGCCCTCCTGCCGGAGACTGCTTGGCGTACTCGACGATGAGGATGGCGTTCTTGCACGCCAGGCCGACCAGCACGACCAGGCCGATCTGGACGAAGATGTTAACGTCCCGGCCGGTGAAGAGCACGCTGGACACGGAACAAAGCAGGCACAAGGGCACCACCAGGATCACGGCCAGCGGCAGCGACCAACTCTCGTATAGAGCGGCCAGGGCCAGGAAGACGCAGATGACCGACAGGGCGAAGATGTACATGGCGGTGTTGCCGGCCCGAAGTTGCAGGTACATCAACTCGGTCCATTCCGTTTTCATGGACAACGGCAGCGATGCGCTGGCGATCTGGTCAATCGCAATGATGGCGTCGCCTGTACTGACCCCCTGGATGTTCCCCTGGATCGTCGCGGCGATGGACAGGTTGTAGCGCGTCACCGAGATCGGACCGCCCGTATCGCGCGGCGAAACCAGAGCGCCCAGGAGGACCATTTGACCCGACTGGTTCCGGACCTGGAGGAGGGCGATGTCCTCAACCCGGTTGCGGAACGTCCCCTCGGCCTGGATGGTGACTTGCCAGATTCGGCCGAACTCGTTGTAACTGGTGACGTACAGCGAACCGAGGTAGATGTCGAGCGTCTGGGTCACGTCGTCCAACGACACTCCCATGGAGGCAACTTTCGTGCGATCGATGTCCAGATAGATTTGCGGCGTCGAGGAGCGGAACTGCGACGACACGTTATTCAGGCCGGGCACCTCCGCTAGTTTGCGCGTCAGGCTCTCGACTTGCGTCTGCAACGCCTTGAGCCCGAGACCGCCGCGATCTTCGACGACGAACTTGAACCCGCCGGCCGTACCGAGGCCAGGGATCGGCGACGATCCGTAAACCGTGACAACGGCCTCCTTCACTTTCTCGCCCCAGGCCTTGCGCAGCTTTTTCATGATGGCCGTATCGCGCAGATGAGGGCTTTGACGCTCGTCGAACGGTTTGAGGACCACGAACATCGAGCCGAAGTTCGTACTGTTGGCCTGGAGAATGAAGGACATGCCGGCAAAAACGACCGTGTGAGCCACGCCCTCGGTTTCGCGGGTGATCTTGTCGATCTTGGCGATGGCGGCCTGGGTGCGCTGGAGCGACGCCGAGTCGGGCAGCTGGATGCTCACGATCAGCCGGCCCTGGTCCTGCTGCGGGATGAAGCCGGTGGGGGCTATGTGGAACGTCCACCAGGTCAAGCCGAGCAGGACACAGTAGACCAGCAACACGAGGATGCTCACGGGCAGCAACTTACCGATGATCCAGCCGTAACCGTGGGCCATGCCATCGAAGGAGCGGTTGAACAGGTGGAACGATCGGCCCAGGACAGCGTTGATGGGCCGGATGCTGAACCAGCCGAACAGTCCGCCGAGCAGGCGCCCGGCGGAGCGAACCAGGCCGTGGTAATGGCCCAAGAAAGCCATTTGGAATTAGCCCCCGGCGAACCGCTGGCGGCTAAATTGGCCGCGGTTGCGGCCGGTAGGCCGAAGTGTCCGCCTAGGTACTCCGGGCCAAACCAGACCGTGAGGGACCCGCCGAGGATCGCGAAGAACCACCATGGCAGCGCTTCCCGTCTTTGGTGGTGGCCCAATGAGCCATGCGGGGCCTCGGACTTTGCTGGTGTCGTGAGCCGAGCAGCAGCTGCCTTGCCTTCCTCGTGCTTGAAGATCAGCACCGCTCGTGAAGGCGTCATGGTGATCGCGTTGATGGACGAGATGACGGTCGAGACGGCGATGGTGACCGCGAACTGGCCGAAGAACTGACCGGTGATGCCGCCGATGAACAGGCACGGCAGAAACACGGCGCACAGCACCAGGCTCACCGCGATGATCGGCCCAGTCACTTCCTCCATGGCCTTGATGGCGGCCGTGCGCGAGTCGTAACCCTTGGCCATCATCCGCTCGATGTTTTCCAAGACCACGATGGCATCGTCCACGACGATGCCGATGGCCAGCACCAGGCCGAACAGCGAGATGTTGTTCAGGCTGAAGTTCAGCGACGGAATCTTGCATCTCTCGCCGATGGCGCTGAGAGCGGCCATGACGGCGAAGGTGCCGATCAGCGAGACGGGCACGTCGATCATCGGCAGAAGCATCGCTCGCCAGTCCTGCAAGAAAACCAGCACCACGATGCCGACCAGGAGCACCGCTTCCAGCAGTGTGATCACGACGTCCCACACCGAATCGCGGATGTACGGCGTGGTATCGTAGCCGATCTCGTACTTCACGTCATCCGGGAAGCGCTTCGTCAGCTCCTCCATTTTCGCGCGCACCCGATCGGCGACTTCCAGTGCATTCGTACCGGGGAGTTGGTAGACGCTGAGTCCCACGGACGGATGGCCGTCGAAGGTACAAGCCTGGTTGTAGTTCTGGGCGCCGCGCTCAATGCGGGCCACGTCCTTGAGATGAACGACGGCGGTCGAGGCCTGGCTGGTCCCGCGGCCCAGGCTAGCGCCGCTGACGATTCCGGCGCCGCTCGTGGGGTTGCTGATCGTGAATCCGGTGTAGTTGCCATAATTCACCGTGGACCGGGCGGCGGCCGAAGCACCGCCGACGCCGCCGCCGGTCGTGCCGCCGCCGCCGCTCGTGCTGCCGCCGCCCGTGGTGCTGCCGCCGCCGGTCGTGGCGCCGCCGCTGGTCGTGACGCCGGTGATTTGCGAGCTGCTCGCCGACGTGATGTCCGTCACGGTGTTGCCGGACGTATCGGTCGCGCTGGAAGTCGAGGCGGCGCTACCCCTGGCGTTCCCCGTGGCTGCGGGGGTCGTCATGGCGGTGGAAGAAGGAGAGCCCAGGCCGCCGCCCGAGCCTCCGCCTCCTGACGCGGTCGACGTTGTGGACGTTTGACTGACCTTGACGACGATCTTCTCAAAATCCTTCGGATCTTCGAGCCGGCCCAGCGTCGTGACTGGCAGCTGCGAGGACTGCCCCCGCGGGGAGGGCGGCTGGCCGAGCGTCCCGGCGGGCGCATCCACGTTCTGATTGCGGATGGCGTTGGCCACGTCAATGGCGGTGATGCCGCGCGCCGCCAACTTCTGCGGATCCAGCCAGGCACGAATGCTGTAATCGCGCTGGCCCTGGTAGGTGATGTCCGACACGCCTTCCACGCGGAGCAATTCGTCCTTCACGTTGATCGTGGCGTAATTGCTGAGGTAGATGTCGTCGTAACGGCCCTTCGGCGAGTACAGGTTCACGATGCACAGGATGTCGGGAGTCTTTTTGCGGATCGTGATGCCCTGGTTCTGGACCTCGGTCGGCAGCTGCTGCAAGGCCAGGGCGACGCGGTTCTGCACCTTGACCAGGGCGGTTTTCACGTCGGTGCCAACGTCGAAGGTAACCGTCAGCGAATAGGTGCCGTCGTTGCCCATTTGCGAGGACATGTAAAGCATGCCCTCGACGCCGTTGACCTGCTGCTCGATCGGCGCCGCAACCGTATCGGCCACCACCTGGGCGGACGCTCCGGGATAGCTGATCGACACATTGACGCCCGGCGGCGTGATGCGCGGATACTGCGCCACCGGCAGATACAGCAGCGCGATGCCGCCGATCAGCGTGATTAAGATGGACAGCACCGTCGCAAAGATCGGACGGTCGATGAAGAAGCGGGAGATCATGGACAAACCCCGGTGAGTGGTGAGTACCGAGTACCGAGTACCCAGTACCGAGTACCCAGTACCGAGTACCCAGTACCCAGTACCGAGTACCGAGTACCGAGTACCGAGTACCGAGTACCGAGTACCGAGTACCGAGTACCGAGTACCGAGTACCCAGTACCCAGTACTGAGTACCGAATAGTCCTGACCACTCACCACTCACCACTCACCACTCACCACTCACCACTCACCACTCACCACTCACCACTCACTTCGCCCCCTCGTCGTCGTCCGATGACGGACCCAGCGACGGCATGACTTTCTGCCGATCCGGCTTGATCATCACCCCCGCACGCACTTGTTGCAGCGCCCCGACGACGATCCAGTCGTCCTCCTTGACGCCTTCGCCCTTCTTCTCCCCCCGGACCACGCGCAGCCCGTCGGGTTGCAGCTCCCCGGTGGTGACGCGGCGGGACTTGACCTTGTTGTCGGCATCGACCACGAAGACGTACTTTTGCCCTTGATCCGACTGGATGAACTCATCTTTGACCAACAGCTCCTCATGCGGTTCTCCGATCGGGAGCCGAATGCGAACGAACAGGCCGGGGGCCATGAGCCGGGCGCCGCGCGCACCCTTGGGGTTCTCGAAGACGCCTCGTACCGAAATGCTACCTGTGGTCGGGTTGATCTGGTTGTTGACGAAGTTGATTCTGCCCCGGTGCGGGTAGCCGTCTTCGCCCGGCAAACCCCCGTCCACCGGGAACACGCCGTCGTGGGGCAGCTTGATCCTACCCGCGTTCACCGCCCGGCGGATGCGCAGGAAGGTGGCATCGTCCATGTCGAAATAAGCGTACATCGGGTCCAGCGACACGACCGTCGTCAGCAGCGTTTGATCCTGGATCACCACGTTGCCTTCAGTCAGATAGTAACGGCTGACCTGGCCGTCGATCGGCGACGTGACCTTGGTGTAACTGAGGTTGAGCTTGTACAGTTCCGTGCTGGCCTCTTGTGCCCGGACCCTAGCCTTGGCTTCATCCACCGTCGCCTGGTCCTGGTCCAATTGCGCCTTGCTGACGCCGCCGCGCACCGTGTTGGCGATCGTCGTGTCGATCTCCAGATTGGTCTGCGCGAGCCGGAGCGAGGCTTCATTGAGCGTGACCTGACTCACGGCCTGGTCCAGCTGCGCCTTGTAGGGACGGGCATCGATCTCGAACAGGAGGTCGCCCGGCTCGCACTGGCCGGGAAACAGAGAGGCGGCGTTCAAGAGCGGCGTCTGGCCGAGCGGCGACGCCGCCAGTCCGACCAGGCGAAGGGCGCCGCGCAGCCGATCGTCTCCCCGTATCTCCGCACCTTCCCGGAACGGCATCTTGGACAGATACCCGGTGACACGAGCACGGATGTCCACCGACTGGACGGCGTCGGCCCGGCCGGTGAAGTAGACGTAGTCGGTCACCTTCCGCGGCAAAGGATGAGCGACGGGAATACCCGGCGGCTCAGCGGAGGCGGGGGATGCAAAGGGCTTGTGATCGCAGCCACTCGCCGCGGCCAGCAAGGAACCGGAGAGCATCAGGATGAGGGAATAGCGCATCAAAGGCCTCCGCGAGAGGGCGACCGCGCATCGAGAACGGTGTGCATCAGTTGCTGGTACAGCCCGGCAGACAAGAATGTCTGCCCCATCGACTTTACGATCCGCGTCGGGAACCGACCGAGCCGACGAACAATGGGCTAATCGCGTTCCTTGAAAGGGGCCCGGCCAACTATCCCAACCTGTGTCTTCAGTAATCCCGACGCAAACAACCACGATTGTATTCGATCGGGGCCTGGTTGCAAAGCGATTTGACGCATCGGTGCCTTTCGTTTTGGGTAATCGGGGCGAGTGATGCCGAGCCGTGGGATGACAACGATTATTCCGGAAGATGCGCCGTTGAATGCGGATCGCATCTTGTTATAGAATGCAGTTTGCCTGTAGAATTGCGCTGCCCGCCAAAAATCCCTCCCGCCAGGATCCCAACCATGACCTCTTTCCGCTGTCCGATCGCCTGTGTCGCCGTCCTCGCGCTCGCCGGATTCGCCGCCGCCGAGAACTGGCCGCAGTGGCGCGGCCCCGCCAACGACGGCATCAGCAAGGAAACCGGCATTCCCACCCAGTGGAGCACCGCGAAGAACCTCGCCTGGTCGCTGAATCTTCCGGGGATGGGCGGCTCCACTCCCATCGTCTGGGGCGAACGCATCTTCCTCACTTCCGAGGACGGCAAGGACCTCGTCCTGATGTGCGTCGGCACCGACGGCAAAGAACGTTGGAAGCGCAAGGTCGGTTCGGCCACCGGCAAGGCCCGCAGCGACGAGGGCAATGGCGCCTCGGCCACGCCCAGCACCGACGGCAAGCACGTTTGGGCCTTCGTCGGCAGCGGCGAGCTGGCCTGCTTCAATTTCGACGGCAACGAGGTCTGGAAGTTCAACACCCAGGAACGCTACGGCCGATTCGACATTCAATTCGGAATGCACTCGACGCCGGTACTCGACGGCGATCGGCTGTACATGCAGCTGATCCACTCCGGCGGCGCCTGGGTGATCGCCCTCGACAAAGCCACTGGCAAAGAAATATGGAAGGTAAAGCGCCTGAGCGACGGCAAGGCCGAGTGCGAGCATTCCTACGCCTCGCCGATAATGTGGCGCAAGGGCGCGGATGCGTATCTGATCGTCCACGGCAACGATTACGCCACGGCCCACGCGCTGAGCGATGGCCACGAGCTGTGGCGTGTCGGCGGACTGAACCCGAAGGACCGCTACAATCGGACGTTGCGCTTCGTGGCCAGCCCGGTTGCCACGCCCGACCTCATCGTCGTCCCGTCGGCAAAGAATGGACCGGTCGTCGGCGTGAAACCCGATGCCGCCGGCCTGGTCGAATCCGGCAGCGCGTTTGAGCAGTGGCGGCGGCCGCACGAAACGCCCGACGTACCTTCGCCATTGGTCCACGATGGTCTTGTCTACCTGTGCAGCGAACGTGGTGCCCTGATCTGCATGGACGCGAAGACGGGCAAGGAGCACTACAGCAAGTCGATCCACTCGGCGCGCTACCGTGCCTCGCCCGTCTATGCCGACGGCCATATCTATCTCACGGCGCGCGACGGTACTATCACGGTCGTCAAGGCCGGGCCGAAGTTCGAAGAGGTGGCCGTCAACAAGCTGCCCGATCAGATTTCGGCGTCGCCGGCGATTTCCGGCGGCCGCATCTACCTGCGCGGCTTCGGCACACTGTTCGCCATCGGGACGAAGGACAAGTAACGTTGCCGCAACCTCACAGCCCGAAGCATGAGCGAAGGATGCAGCCGCTTCCCTCGCTCACGCTTCGGGCTGTGAGAGGAGCCGTCCCCACCACATCTCTCGCTGAATCCGATCCTGCCGCCGCGCCAGGTAGCTTTTGTCCCCGCCGCCGTGTAAAGAGACGGAGAAGATTCCGCGCGGTTCAACACGGAGCGACGGCATGGGCGACCCGACGGCGCCGGAGGATAGTCAAGACCTGGTTCGCGCCGGCTATCGCCAGGAGCTGGACCGTTCGCTCGGCAGTTTTTCAGCCTTCGCGGCCGGATTTTCGTACCTGTCGATCCTGACCGGCATCTTTCAGAACTTTCATCTCGGATACGCGGCGGGGGGGCCGGCATTCATCTGGACGTGGCCGCTCATGTTCCTCGGCCAGCTCACCGTGGCCCTGTGCTTCGCCGAGTTGGCGGCGCACTATCCGCTGTGCGGCGGCGTGTATCAGTGGTCGCGGCACGTCGGCTCGCCCTTCATCGGCTGGATGGCTGGCTGGGTCTATCTCGCCTCGCTGATCGTCACCCTGGCCGCCGTCGCCCTTGCCCTTCAGGTTACGCTGCCGCAAATCTGGTCGAGTACGCAACTGTTTTCCAACGCGGACGGAACTCCCGACAAGGCTCGCAACGCCGTGGTTCTCGGTTCGCTGCTGATCGTCTTCAGCACCGTCATCAACGCGCTTGGCGTCCGTTGGCTGGCACGCATCAACAACCTCGGCGTCTTCGCGGAGCTGTTCGGCGTCCTGCTCCTCATCATCCTACTGGCGGTCCACGTCTGCCGTGGTCCCGGCGTCCTGTTCGACACCCAGGGGCGCGGGGCGGGACAACCGGGCGGCTACTTCGGCGCGTTCTGCGCCGCCGCGGTAATGGCGTCCTACGTCATGTACGGTTACGACACGGCCGGCACCCTGGCGGAAGAGACCAACGAGCCGCGCCGGCGGGCGCCGCGTGCCATCCTCCAGGCGCTGACGGCGGCGGCGGTCGGCGGCGGCCTATTGCTGCTGTTCGCCCTCCTGAGCGCCGTCGATCTGACCGACCCAAAACTCCAGTCGGAAGATTATGGGCTGCCGAATCTAGTGAAGGGCGTGCTCGGCGAAAAACTCGGGATCGTCTTCCTCATCGACGTCGTCTTCGCCATCTCCGTGTGCGTGCTGGCGGTCCACACCGGGGCGGCCCGGTTACTGTTCGCCATGGCGCGCGATGGTAGCCTGCCGTTCGCGCGTTGGCTGGCGCATGTGTCGCCGCACACCAGGACGCCAACAAGCCCCGTCCTGATCGCGGGTGGAGCGGCGATCGCCCTGCTGATGGTCAACATCGACTTCAAACAGGTCGTCGAGGCGATCGTGTCGGTCAGTATCGTGTGGGCGAACCTGGCGTATCTGCTGGTAACGGTGCCGCTGTTGGCTCGCCGTTGGAGGGGTTGGCCGGAGAAGAACGGCTCCGGCGTAACCGGGTTGATCGCGCTCGGAAGGTGGGGGCTGGCGATCAACGTCGTCGCCGTCATCTGGGGAACGCTGACGGTCGTTAACATGGCCTGGCCGCGCGAGTCGGTCTACGGTGTCGGGCCGTGGTATCAGCAGTACGCGGCGTTGTTGTACACAGGCGTTCTCTTGCTCGCCGGCATCGTGTATTATGGAATGATGAAGAGTAAGAGAAAGCGAATCACTTCGTAGTTGAAGCTGCCCGTTTCGCCTACCCGTGACGCCGCCGACTCGATCCGTGCCAATGACAGGGGAGTGATTCCGAGAAACGACGCATGAGCCACCGCCATTCATCACCGCGCAAGAGCCGCAACCACCCCCGACTGACGCGGGTCCTGGCGTGGTGCGTCCATTTCTACACGGCGCTGGGCCTTGTTGCCGCCGCGGGCATGGCCGTGCTGCTCGCCGAGCCGAACCCAAGTCCCGATGCGTTCCGCTGGACATTCGTGCTCATGCTCATCGCCACGCTGATCGACGCCACCGACGGGACGCTGGCGCGGGCCATCAAGATCAAGGAAGTGCTGCCCGGCTTCGACGGCCGCCGCCTCGACGACATCGTGGACTTTCTGACCTACACGGCGTTGCCGCTGTTCCTGATCTGGCGCGCCCATCTGCTGCCCGACGGAACCGAGCCGCTCCTGCTCTTGCCTCTGCTGGCGAGCGCGTACGGCTTCTGTCAGGTGTCGGCGAAGACCGACGACGGCTACTTCCTCGGCTTCCCGTCGTACTGGAACCTCGTCGCCTTTTACCTTTACGTGTTGGCGATGCCGAAGTGGGGAGCGCTGACCCTGGTGGTGGCGTTGGCCCTGCTGACATTCGTGCCGACGCGCTACCTCTATCCGACGATGCGCGGCCGTTTGAACCGCGTGACCAACGTCCTCGGCGCCGGCTGGACGTGTCTGATCATCGCTATTCTGACGCTGCCCGGCATTCAGATGGCGTCGGGCGGGACAGCGCGAGAGATGAGTATGCTGTCGCTGTTCTTCCCCGTATATTACATGGCGGCGTCGTGGCTGGTGACGCTGCGGTTCTGGCGGCGCCGGCGGCGCCAACCCGTCGAGGAGGTCAAGGCGGCGCTCTCATAATCGACAGACCTGTTTACGTTTCGCGGAGATCAAGCATGAGAATCGCGATCTGGCAGACGACAGCCCTTCTGGTCGTGGCAGCTTTGCGCCTGCTGCCCGAGCGCAGGGGCAGGTGTACATCAGCCCCGGTGCGGTCTACATCTCGAATCGGCCCGGACAGCCGATCCCGAGCATCCGCGTGCAAACGACGGTGAGCGTCCCGGACGGCGGCAGCGTGTCGCTTGGAGGCTACAGCGCAATCTCAGATGGGCGGAGAGAGTCGGGCGCACCGGGACTAAGCGGGGTGCCTTACCTAAACCGCGGCTTCCGTAACGTCGGCACCGGGCGCGAAGTGATCAGCGGGCGTGTGGTTGGATCGGTGCGGATCATCAATCTGCGCGACGAGGAGTACCGGCAGACGGGGTATCGCAGTCCGTGATCGTTTGTACCGCCGGCATTCTTGCCGGCAAGAATGCCGGCGGTACACCACTCGAGTTGGTCACTTCTTGACAGCGATAGGATCCCGGAGGCGCCCAAGACCAGCGCCAGGAACAGGCGTCATTTCTTCAAATGCCGCAGCGACGACCGTGCCTCCGCCGTCAGCCAGACTTCGGCGTCGCCTTCCGCCAGGGTTTGCAGAAGGGCGCGGGCGGTAGGCGCGGCGGAGCGTTCCAGTGCGGCCAACGCCCGCCATTGCCGTAAGCGCTCGCCGCGCAGACCGTCCAGATCGGCCAGGATTTCGGTGAGACGGCGCCTTACCTCGGCGGAGGTGGTGTTGGCCAACGCCTTGCGCACCGACGATTCCACCAGCGGACCGAGGCGGCGCAACTCGGAACTGGCCTGCTCGCGTTTATCGAACTCCTCGGCATCCAGGTCGGCGAGGAGCCGGGCCACATGCTCCGCTTTCGGCACTGATAAGACAAGCTTCTGTTTGAGGAAAGGCACCGCGGAGTCGGCGCCGGCGGCGAGCTGCCAGACGGCCCGGTCGGCGGCACGCTGCGTCAGCGCTAACCAGGTCCTGCCACAGCGTCGCCACCTGCTTCTCGGCCAGGACGCGCGGCCGCCACTCGCCAAGACCGGTGGTGTCCCAAACCAGCCCCGTGGTATCCGCGCCCGCCGAGGCTAGCGTCTTGCCGTCGAGTGACCAAACCACGGAAAAGACAGAGCTTCCATGACCGCGGCAGCAGAGGATTTCCTTGCCCGTCGCCACGTCCCACAGCCGCAGGGTCTTGTCTGAGCTTCCGGAGGCCAGGGCCTTTCCATCAGGCGACCAAGCCGCGCGCCAGACACAGCCTTCATGACCGCGGCAGTAGCGGATTTCCTTGCCTGTCGCTGCGCTCCACAGCCGCACGGTTTTGTCCCAACTTGTCGACGCAAGCGTCCTGCCATCAGGCGACCAAGCCACGCACCAGACAGAGCCTTCATGACCGCGGCAGCAACGGATTTCCTTGCCCGTCGCCGCGCTCCACAGCCGCACCGTTGTATCCAAATTTGCCGAGGCTAGCGTCTTGCCATCAGGCGACCAAGCCACGTAACAAACAATGGACTCATGTCCGCGGCAGCAGCCGCTTTCGTTTCCGGTCGCCGCCTCCCACAGCCGTACGGTTGTGTCCCAACTTGCCGAGGCTAGCATCTTGCCATCAGGCGACCAAGCCACGTAACAAATAATGGACTCATGACCGCGGCAGCAGCAGATTTCCTTGCTGGTCGCCGCGTCCCACAGCCGCACGGTTGTGTCCCAACTTGCCGAGGCTAGCATCTTGCCATCAGGCGACCAAGCCACGCAGGTGACCGCGCCTTCATGTCCGCGGAACGAGGCGATTTCTTTTCCCGTCTCCGCGGCCCACAATCGCACCGTCTTGTCGCTACCCGCCGAGGCCAGAGTCCTGCCGTCGGGCGACCACGCCACGCACGAGACCGCGCCTTCATGTCCGCGGAACGAGGTGATTTCTTTTCCCGTCTCCGCGGCCCAAAATCGCACCGTCTTGTCGCTGCCCGCCGAGGCCAGGGTCCTGCCGTCGGGGGACCAAGCCACGGAATGCACAGCGTCCCCGTGACGGGAGCGCGCCATACCCAGCCGCGCCATGGCGCCCGGTGGCAGCGGGTCGCCGTAGACATCGGTGCGCTCGGCACTCCAGGATGCGCCGCAAGAGATGAGGACCAGCAGAATGGCGCCGAGGCGATTCATTGGCGCTCCTTCGTTCAGAGTTGACGTTGGGACGCCGCACCATCATCCGCCGGCACGCCGCGGTCGTCAAGCGGTGTTCGCCTGGTTAACAGCGTCTCAAGAAAAATCTGTTCCGGCGAGCCGCTCTGCTCGCCATTTCTTCCGAACGCGGTAAGCACCGTTCCATTCCGGTCTGTCCCAAATCCCCACGGAGCGCTTCGTAGACTTACGGCGAATTAGCGCTGCTTAACCGACTGTTACGAGATGGCCCAAGGCGGTCGAAAACCTGTTACGCGCTGGGCCAAACTGTTAAGCGTTTTCATTATTCTCCGCGTTTGGAGAGGCTCGTAACAGTTCGGGGCATTGGGGTAGGGCCCCCTGGTACATGTTACGAGCTCAGCCAGAATTCGAAGTAAGTCTTCGAATCGCAATGGCCAAGTGGCCACCCACGCCCACAGGCCCAAAGGGCAGAAGTCGAGTCGAGACGTATTGGCTCACTCCATCGGCCCCATCACGTCCACGACGTGCGGTCGCTTCTCCACGTTGCCGGCTGCATCCTCGGCATGTGCGGCGATTTTGAACTTCCCTGGTTTGACGTCCAGCACGATCTCCCACTCCGCAAAATTGTCGCGCTTCGCCGTCGCCTCGCGGCCATTGACGACAACGCGCTTCACCACGCCATTGTCTGCTGTGGTTCCGCGGATCGTCACCTTGCCGTCGCGCGGTAAGCCGACGAACGTTATCACCGTCATCGGCGGCAGATCGTCGACCGGCGTCAGCACCGCGTCGTCCTTCGGCTTTGTGCCGGTCGGAGCGAACTCCTTCGACACGGCTATCTGATCCAGGTGGAGCTGATGATAGGCGTGCTGCTTGTAGATGGGCCGCCAGATGGCGTACTCCGAGTTGGAGATGTCCATGTTATCGATGAACACCGATGGCGAAACGGGTGAAACGCCCAGTGGACGTTCCAGATGCGCATGTTGCGGATGACAAATGGATGCTTCTCGTCCGGCCCGACGCCGCCGACGTTCGGCTCGCCAAACGGGACGCCGCCGCCGAGGTTGAAGGCGTGGCGGCGCTGGCAGTGCGCTTCGTTGTCCTCGAAGCGCACGAACGGCAGCGTGCGGATGTCGACGGGTCTTGCGGCTGCCGTCGGGCTGCTGCACGCTCAGCACCGGGTCGAACTCGGCCGTCTTCGGCGCCTGGAAGAAGTAGCCGTACTCGTCGCACTCCGCCGCCACGTTGCGCGTGAAGCGTGTTCAGGCTGTTCGCCCACCAGAAGCCGGAGCCGTCGTTCTTGTCGAAGGGCAAGACCTGCTTCGGCAGCGGCTTGGCGTCGTCAAAGCCTGCACCGCCAGGTTGCGATCGAGGACGTTGTAGACCTCGGTGCCGTCTTCCAGGAAGAAGCCGTGGCCGAGGCTGCGATAGCCGACGCAATCGCGCACCACCAGGTAGTTGGTGCCGTGGATGGTCAGCCAGCGATTGCCGCTGTCCCAGATGGAGGCGCCGATGACGGAGCTGCCGCGCATGGTGTCGCCGGCCAGGTGGAAGTGCAGGCTGTAGCGGCCCAGCACGCCGGGCTTGCCGAGATGGCGGAACTCGGCGTAGCTGATCGAGCCGGCCGAGCCGCGATGATACATCGTGTGGCCGCGGACGCCTGTCGGGGTCCGCCGATTCGACGACGACGTTCCGGCTCAGGTTGGCCACGTCGCCGCGATAGTTCGCCCTCGGCGAGGTGATCGAACTCCAGCGGCTTGTCGAGCGTCAACTTGTCGCCGTCGATGGCCTTGACGATGCGCTCCTCGGTTTGCGTGCTGTCGCGGACGCTGGCGCGAAACGTCTTCTTGCACCTTGTTCTGCCGCGTCGTGGCCGTGAGGATGATGCGGTCGCCGGGCCGCCAGCCGGTCACCGCCTCGGCAAGCGTCACCGCGGTATCGCCCTTGTTCGCCGGGCGCCGAGCTTGAGCCAGGTGCGCGACAGCGGGGCGCCGTGCAAGTCCATCGGCCGCCGCAGCAGACGATGGCCGGGCACGATTCCTTGTCCATGCCCTCGACGTAATGCAGGCGAATGACGGCCGTATGACCGGCGTCGATGGGCCGATGCGGCGTGCCGACTTCCAGCACCGGCCGCGGCTTGTCGGGATCGGCCTCCGGCAGGTGGGCTTCGCAATCGAAGCCGTTTTCGCTGGCATCGTCGCCGGGCTGGATCTTGATGAAGGCCGACGTTCAGCAGCGTGTCGCGGTCCGGGGCGAATCGACAGCGTGCCGGCGACGTGGACGGAGCGGAGAACGTCCGGAGATTTGACGTCGTAAACGATCGCATGACCGGTGCGCACCTGGACGCGTGCCCCGGCCGACGGCACCTTGCCGCCCTCCCAGGTCTCGACGGCAGACCAGGGCCCGCTGTGCGCGGAGCGGATCAGGGCAGCGTCGGCCGCATCAGCACGCTCGTTCATTCCGAGCATCGGTAGGAGCAGGGCGAACAGCAGCGTTGTCGGCTTCATCGTATCGGGTCCTCGTGTGGGCTGTGATCGGCATTGTACTGGCCCGGCACGTGGCGGCCGCCGGGTGGACACAGTGCTCCCTCGTATAGAGCAGACGAACGAGCGATCCAAATCGTTCCGTTGGTCAACCGAACTTGCGATCCTGCAATAATTGGCGAGCGCTCGGCACAAATGCCGATTACCCGGTATGGTGTGATGCGCGGCAAGGAACGACAGTCAACAATCACACTCAACAATGCGGGAGATTGACGATGATGCGGATGAATCGGATTGTAGCGGTTTGCCTGGGCTTGCTGACGTGGGCGTTGCTTTCGGGAGCAGCTTCGGCTGAACCGCAGGGTGGGCCGCCGGTAGGCAGCTGGTATGGCAAGTTCTCCGACGGCAGCGGTTCGCTCCGTTTCAACCTGCAAGGCAACGGCAACTGCCTCTACCAACCGACCGGTGCGGCTCCGACGGTCGGCACCGGCTCGTGGAAGCAGACGTCTCCGGTCGGCGGCATCGTCACCCTGCGCTACTTCAACGCCGGCTTCGAGAGCTTCTCCTACTACAGCATCACCTGGGTCGATGCCAACACGATTACGCTGTCCGATCCGTGGTTCAAGGTAACCATGAAACGGCAGTAACAGTATCTCTCCCCTCGCCCCGGTACTCCGGGGAGAGGGGTCGGGGGTGAGGGGCGAGCGGCGGAGCAGTGTTCTGGCACTCACCCCTCACCCCCGACCCCTCTCCCCGGAGTACCGGGGCGAGGGGAGTGATCCTGCAAAGGGCAATGGTCATCGAACCGAATCGCTCGCTCGCCGCAGCTCGCGCAGATCGCGCGTATTGCGCACGCTTAGCACGAAGCCGGCCAGTGACAGCAACAGACCGATCCCCAGTAGCACGTCCTTCACCGACGTCCGCGATCCGCGATCCGCGAACCGTCCTTCATGGTCCTGTCCCGACGACCCGTCGCGTTGCTCATCGACCGGTCCCTTAGCCTCCGGCGCACCGGAAAGCTCAGTTTTCGGGATGGTCAATTCCTTCCGATGGCCGCCAGCGCGCCGACGCCACGACGCGCAGCGTGTCGGCCTCTTCGTAGGGAAAAACGAACACGCCTTCGGCGTTCAGCATGCCTTCGACGAGCAACTGCTTGTTGGAGCGAAAGACCTGGACGGTCGCATTCTTCGGCGAGTCGCCCGTCTCGAACCAGCTTTCGACCTTGACCTTCTTCTCCTTCGGCAGCACCTTGTACTCGGCTTCCAGCCGGTGGCCATGCGCCGGGCGGCAGTGAAGAACAGGGCGATCGCGGCCAGCAGCAGCGTCGTGGTAATCTTGTTCGCGGCGGGCGGAGTTACGGGATTCATCGTAGAAGCTCCTTCAGCAGGCGCGATGCCCGGCGGCGTAGTGACGGCCTCCGTGGCGGGTGGGACGGGTTGCACGGCACCGGTCGGGGTCCAGGGTTGTTCCCAATCCGGTGGGCTGAGCATCTCCGGTTTGACGCGCTCAAGGAAACCGACCGTGAAACCGAGAATGATCCCCTCAATCACGGCCAACGGCAGATGCACCGCGAAGACGAACAGCACAATCGGGCGCCATTCTTCGTGGCCGCCGAACAGCAGGACGATTGCGTTCAGAGCGACCGTGGTCACGACCGCTCCGCTGCCGACGAGGAAACCGAGGAAGAATTCGGTCGTACCGTCCATCCGGCGCACTCCCCAGGCCGCGATCAGGCTCAGCACGAACGCTGCCGCCAAAGTTGCGGGATGGATAACGAGCACCATCGCACCGTTGAGCTGCGGGTTCGTCCACGCGCTCCGGGGATTGATCCAGAGGACGGCGGCCGCAAACACGAGGCTCAGCGTCCAGACGGAAGTACACACGACCATCACCAGCGTCTGCACGCCTGGCCACTGAAGCCACACGGCCCCGTGAAAGCGGCGGAATACTGCCGCGGCCAGCAGTGCCGGCAGCGTCATCACACACGAATTGACGCCGAGAGAGAGCAAACCGCCGTGTTGGATCAGCGCCGCCTGAAGGAATAATCCCACCGGGATCGCAAGAGCGGCGCGCACAGCCGAGGATCACGCCGACCAGTCCGTTGAGCAGCAGATGCAAAGTCGTCGGTCCGACGCGGACGTGCAGCGAGGACGCCACGAAGAACGCCGCGGTCAGCAGGGCGATACGCGGGATCTCCTCATCGCGGACCCGAATCGAGCCCACGAGAGCCAGCAGCGCGGTGAGAGCGAAACCGCCCGCCAACCAGGGGGCCGTCAGCACGCCATCGGAGATATGGACCGCGAACGGCAGGCTCATTTCGCCTTCTCCTCCACAAATACCCACAGAGTCGCGCACTGCCGCAGCGGCACGTCCTTGCCGTCGTGCTTATGCTTAACTCGATCGCTGGCCGTCGCCGTCAAGCACCACCAACCGGGATCGGTCAGGGTGCAAGTCGCCACGCCCTGGCGGCTGGCTTTCACCACCCGCGTGATCTGCTCGTCCGGCGGCAGGGTCTTCGGCGGCGCCGCGTTGTAGCGCCTCGACCTCCACCAGCGCCGACGGAATCGTCTCGGCTTGAAAGACCACGCCGGGTTCGAGACCGTAGGGGCGCATCAGCAGGCCCCACTCGAACCCAGCGTCCTGAAGGTAGGCGTCCCAGCCCTTCTGGGCCTGAACGTGGAACACCACTTTGACCGTGTCCTGCACGAACTCGCCGTCCTCCTCCAGAAAGATAGGTGGCACCTTCAGCAGCACGACGTAATCGCCGCGCTGCTCCGGTTTGAACTGGAAACGATAGCCCGTGACCGTCTTGCCCTCCGCGGCCGGAAGCGCGACCTTTTCGAGCGTCTTCGTCAGGTCTTCCGTCTTGCCGTCCGGGGCGCGGACCTCGACCTTCTCCGGTTTCGGAGCGTCGAAAAGTTGATGCTCGAACGGATGGCCCCATTGATAAGTGAACGTGACCGCCTCGCCCTTCTTGCCCGACGCGGCATCGGGGAACAGCATGTTGTAGTGGGCCAGCGCCGGCGACGCCGCAGTCACGAAAACCATTAACACTAGGCAGAGCAGCTTGCGCATGATACCCTCGAATGGTTCAAGTCGCCGCTTGCGGCATAGCAGCAACCATTGCTAAGCCGCAAGCAGCGGAGAGATCCGCGTCTCGGTGTCATCATACGATTCCGGGATTCGTCATACCAGCATAGACCTGCGGAGATTGCGCGATGCCGCCCTACCTGGAATCCCTGGCCCTGCTGCCGCTGCTGGCCGTCCTGCCAGCCGACCCGCTGCCGCGCGAGAAGCCCGTCGGCGAGCTGCGCCGCCTGGAAGGCCACACCGAACGCGTCCTGTCCGTGGCGTTTTCCCCTGACGGCCGCCATGTCGTGACGGCCAGCCAGGACCACACCGCGCAGCGTGTGGAACCTAGCGACCGGCCAGGAGTTGGTGCGCTTCGAGCGGCATTCTCTGCTCGTTCGCAGCGTCGCTTTCTCGGCGGATGGCTGCCGTATTCTTTCCGCCGGCTACGACAAGACGGCGCGGCTATGGGACGCAACGTCCGGCCGTGAGATCCGCGTTCTGACGGGTCACACTTCGGACGTGAACACTGCTGCCTTTTCGCCCGACGGCCGGCACGCCGTCACGGGCGGCGACGACAAGACGATCCGCTACTGGGACCTCTCCACCGGCGCCGAGTTGGCCCGCCTTGAAGGTCACACCGGCGTGGTGTATCAGGTCGTCTTCTGCGCGTCGGGCCGGCACGTTATCTCCGGCAGTTCCGACGGCACCGCTCGCTTGTGGGACCTGCGGACCGGCAAGCCAATGCGTCGCTTCGAGGGTCATACGAAGGCCGTGACCTCGGTGGCCTTGTCGCGGGATGGGCGGCAACTCCTGACGGGAAGCTGGGACCAGACGATACGTCTCTGGGACGTGGAGACTGCCGAGATGTTGCGCGAATTCACAGGGCACCGCGAGTCGGTCTGGAGCGTCGCCTTCTCACCGGACGGCCGCCGCGTCCTGTCGGCGAGCTTCGACGGCACCGTCCGCTTGTGGGATGCGAAGACCGGCGAGCAGCAACACTTGTTCGAGGAAAAGTCGATGCCGCTGTGGGTGGCGGCGTTTGCCCCCGACGGCCGCAGCGTCGTCTTCGGCGGCGATAATTATCGCCTGGGAGTGTGGACTTTGCCGGAGTGACGAACCAGTCTGCGAGCCCGCAGCGCCAAGCAAGGACGAGCCGCTCGTCCTTGCTGGGCGCTGCGGCTCGCAGACTGGCGCCGAAAGTTTCCGGAGGAGACGATGACCCTTCGGTTAGTGCCGGACATGCTGTTCCCACCATACTCCTTCGTCCCGGGCCGCACGCCGCATCCGGTCAGCGACCCCGCAGGCCATAGCTTCGGGATCGCACCGCCCTCACCTCCGCTTCTCACCCCGGAATCGTGGGCACACAATCACACCTATCTCTATGGCCTCGACCTGTTCAACGCCCGCTACTTCTGGGAGAGTCACGTTGAGTTCGAGGCGTTGTGGCTGTCGTGTGGCCGGAAGGGCGTCGTCGCGGACTTCCTCAAGGGCCTCATCAAACTGGCGGCGGCCGGGGTGAAGGACCGAGAAGGCAGACCGGCCGGGGTGCAGTCCCACGCGCACCGTGCGGCCGACCTGTTTGGGAAGGTGGTCCGTGCGCTCGAGGGCCAGGACGTATTCATGGGCTTGCGCTTGACGGCGATGATCGAACTGGCCGAAACGCTCGGCCGGTGCGGTTGGCCGACGACGTCGCCGATTATCCTGCCGGAATAGCGCCACGTAAACGAAGAGGAGATCCGTCATGCCCACGCCCTGGAAGCCGACGCCCGCCCAAGTCGCCGCCGCCGCGGGCAAGAAGATTGCAGATGTGTTGGCGCCGAACCTGAACGGCGTCTTCGTCGGCATCAATCCGGGCCTGTACACGGCGGCGATCGGCTGTCACTTCGGCCGTCCGGGCAATCGCTTTTGGCCCACGCTCTACGCTGCCGGCTTCACGGACCGTTTGCTGACGCCGTTCGAGCAGCGCGACCTGTTGTCGTCCGGCTGGGGCATCACGAACCTCGTCGCCCGCGCCACCGCTGCCGCCAGCGAGGTGGCCGACGCCGAGTTGGTGAAGGGCGCCGCGCAACTGGTGCGGAAGATGCGCCGCTATCGACCGCGTGTCGTCGCCGTCCTTGGAGTGACGGCGTACCGTGCGGCGTTCGCCCGGCCCGAAGCCCAGCTGGGATTGCAGACGGAGCGGTTGGCCGACGCGGCGCTGTGGGTGCTGCCGAACCCGAGCGGACTCAATGCGCACTATCAGCTTCCGGAACTGGCCCGCTTGTTCGCGGAGCTGCGCTGTTTCGTTCGGTGAGGTACACGCCATCGAGATCCTTTTTCGCTGGCGGCGAGGCCGCGCACTCCGCTATAACGGAGACTACCCGAGCGCTGATGCGCAGCTCAGTGGCACGATCGGGAATGCGCCGCGTCTCACGGCAGGCGCTTGGGCTTTCGAGTTGTTCGAGTCTGGAATAAGCTCTGATCCGAAAGGACCGTATGTTCCGTCTGCATCCCTGTCAGCGCTCGTTGCTGGCCGTCTTCCTGCTTGCCGCCGTTCTCTCGACGGGGCGCCGCGGAGCCGGTCGTTCCCATCACGGACAAGGGCAAGCAAATGCTCCAGTTCCTCGATTCACTGGAAGTGGAGAAGCACTGGCTGCCGGGCGTTCACGTCAACTGGAAGACCGGCGACCCCGACGACCCCAACAAAAAATCGTCCACGCATTGCAGCGCGTTCGCCGCCGCGGTCTGCGATCGCCTCGGCATCTATCTACTGCGGCCGCCGGAGCATTCGACGACCTTGCTGGCGAATGCCCAGTACGAATGGCTGCAGACGGACAAGGCCAGGGACAAGGGCTGGAGCCTCGTCGCCTCGGGGATCGAGGCCCAACGCCTGGCCAACCAGGGATTGGTCGTCCTGGCGGTGTGCAAGAACCCCGACGACAAGAAGCCCGGCCACATCGCCATCATCCGCCCCAGCACCAAGGACATGAAGACCATCCTCGCGGAGGGACCAGACATCACCCAGGCGGGGAGGGCAAATGCCAACTGCACCAGTCTCAAGAACGGGTTCAAGAACCATAAAGGCGCGTTCGAGCAGGATGAGATTCGCTTCTTTGTGTTCAAGGCGAAGTGAAGGGTCCGTGTTATCGGTGGCAAATCAAAGAGACTTTGTAACGTAACTGAAGTCGCCGACAAAGGAATAAGGACTTGCGGCGAATCCGCGACCGAGCAATAGGGACTTACGGCGACGCAGATGCATTAGGTTACAAAGCCCACCAGGAGGGAATGGACGTATGTGTCCGAAGGCGCAAATTGCCGAATCGTAAGTTCCTCGCTCCCAGCGTATACAACATCCGGCATGGTTCAAAAACAGGCCAGCTTGGGTAACACTGTTGTAGGACGGCCTTCCCAGGCCGTCCGCTCCGCTTCGGACGGCCTGGGAAGGCCGTCCTACAACAGTGTTACCCTGATATGAACCATGCCCAACATCCAAATATTCTTCGACCGCAAACTGTGTTCCTGACGTGCCTTCGAGGTGATCGAGAGCGGAGGATAGGCCGATGGATGAATCTCTTAAAGGCAAAAGGCAAACAGGCATCGCGCGGTTATAGTTTTCGCGGCAAGATGATCCCCGCGCCGCCTGGCACGAAGAGCCGAGCCAGGTTGCCGCGCGGCGACGAAACCGAATTGCCGTCCGAGCGCCGTCGCCGCCGACTTCTCCTCACTGGGCTCGTGGTCGCGGTGCTGGCCGTCGGCATGGCGGTCGGACGGTTTCTGCTGCCGTGACGCTTTTTTCATTTCACCAGTAGCGCTGCGGCGGCATCGGGCCGATTATCCTGAATGTCCCCTTTTTTCCTTCCCGGAGCGTGTCCTGATCTGCGTTGGTCTGGACGAGGAAAGTGCCAAAATGTAGGCTGTGGGAAGGGACGACGAAGCACGCGTGGCCAGGGAGGGCTCTCGCGGTGAACAGGGTTCAATGGCAGCAATTCGCCGAAAAATGGCTCGTTGATGCGAAAGTGTCGCTTGACGACCGTCGCTGGCACGCCGCCTACTACTTGGCCGGTTACGCCGTGGAATGCGGACTGAAGGCTTGCGTCCCGGTGCGGCTAGCGACCACGCCGGAGGTGATCTTCGAGAGCCGGAGGTTCTCCGACAATTGCTGGACCCATGATCTTCAGGAACTGGTCAAGCTCGCCGGTCTGGAACCCACTCGCGCCGTCGATAACGCAGCCAACCCGTCGCTAAAACAGAACTGGCTGGTCGCCGAGACCTGGAGTGAGAAGGTCCGTTACAAGCCCATCGTGTACCATCAAGCCAAGAAACTGTATGCCGCGATTGCGGACCAACCGAACGGGGTGATGCAATGGATAAGGGGCCATTGGTAAACGAAGAACTCGACGCTGCCGCCCGGTTCCTCGCCGAGTTTCACAAGTGCTATCCGGTGCAGATGGCCTTCTGGCTCAAGGACGGCGAGACCGGCAACTGGAGGCTGTACATCGTTTCGGACCAGATCACGTACGAGAACTTCGATGTGGCCTACGGCGAGGTGGTCCGAATTACGGGGGAGCATCTAGACCCGTGGTTCGATGGCATGCAGGTGAAGGTGCTGGGAGAGGACGAGCCGCTGGCAAAGGCCGTGGCGGAGCTTGGTCGCCGGTATCCCGCTGGCAAACCGGCGCGCTTCTTCGGCCAAACGGTCGATGGGATCGACGCCGATGAGATTTATGTGTATCCGTCGCCGATTCCGGTCGCTGCCGCCTGACGCGGCCGGCAACTAGAGGTCTCACTTCATGGGTGTGAAGCCGAAACCCCGCGAACGACCCTCCTTTAACCGACGGATACCTCATTTGCCGTCGCCGACCTTCTTCAGCAGATCCGGGACGTCGATCCACAGTTTCTGCCACGCTTCCTGCTCCTTGGCCGGCAGTTTTTTCAGCGCGGCCGCATCATGGACGCCGGCCAAGTCGGCATCGGGCTGACAATCTTGAATGTCCCCTTTTTCCCATTCCCACACCGATCATCTCTATCCCCGCTCATACAATCGCCGCATCGCTACGAAGCGAAAACTCCCTGGTCGGAGGAGCAGTAATGGCGAGAGCGGTGCTGCCGCGCGTTCATGTGCTGGTGATCTGCGACGACATCGAAGAGCGCTGGGAGGGCGATACCGTCCACGATCTGCTGGGCGTGCGGACCGAAATGACGGTGCCGATGGTTCCGCATATTTGCCCGCAGCTGTGTGTCTATGCTCAAGTCACGGGTCACGAAGGGACGTCGATGTGTTGGGTGATCATCATTCGTGCGACGGACGACGAAGAGATCATCGCTAGGCCAGAGGAGGAGGTCCACTTTACTGGACCGACAGAGTTTATTCCCCTACGTTTCTGGATTGCCGATTGTGAGTTCCCAGAAGCAGGAGTATACTACATTCAATTCTTCTTCGATGGCAGACTGTGCTACGAACGCGCCGTCGAGGTGATCGAGAGCGGAGGAGACGACGATGGATGAAACTCGTAAGGCCAGACCGCAATCGCCCGGGTACTCCTTTCGTGGCAAGGCGATCAAGCCGCCGCCTGGCACGAAGAGCCGCGCCAGGTTGCCGCGCGGCGACGAAACCGAATTGCCCTCCGAGCGCCGTCGTCGCCGACTTCTCCTCACTGGGCTAGTGGTCGCGGTGCTGGCCGTCGGCATGGCGGTCGGACGGTTTCTGCTGCCGTGAAGTCGGCCGTTTTTCTGCTACTCCCGTCCTCTTCCTTGATGCACTTCGCCACTCATTTCGGGTTGAGCGCTGAGTCTCGGTCGGACTATGGCCGTTTGTCGCTGGTGCGGACGACACGGATGAACCTGTCGTCGCCCGTTGCGCAGGGAGCCGTCGGGGCTGAGGGCGGTGCGGTCGCTCTTGGGCGCCGGGTCGGTGCAGGGGACGATCGGTTCGCCGCTGACGGCGTCCCACGCTCGCACTTCTCCGCTCTCGTCCCGCGCGATCACCCGCTTATCGTCCGGGCTAAAGCCCACGCTGGTGACACCTTTCATGTCTCCCTGAAGTGTGAGGAAAGCCTGGCTCGTGTCCGCGTCCCACAACTTCACCTCACCGGGGATTGGTTTCCCTTCCCCATTGACTCCGCCGGAGATGCTGACGATCCGTTTGCCGTCAGCGCTGAACGCCACGCTAGTGACCTCACCCCAGTGTCCCTTGAGCGTGATATTTTGGCCCTTATCCGCATCCCACACCATCACCGTCTGGTCATAGCCGCCGCTGACGAGGCGCTCGCCGTCGGCACTGAACGCCACGCTGCTGACCGAGCCTGTGTGTCCCGTGAGGGTGAGGACCTCAAGCCCCTTGTCCGCATCCCACACCTTTAAGGTTCTGTCATAGCTGCCGCTGACGATGCGTTTGCCATCGGGGCTAATCGCCACACCGAAGACACCGCTCCTGTGTCCCTTGAGAGTGAGGAGTTCCTGGCCCTTTTCTGCGTCCCACACCTTCACCTCACCAGGTATGCGATCATCAATCTCCCCGTAGCCGCTGACGATACGTCTGCCGTCGGCGCTGATCGCCACACTGGTGACAGGGAGCGTGTGGCCCTTGAGCGTGAGGATCTCTTGGCCCTTGTCCGCGTCCCACACCTTCACCTCACCGGGCCCGCTAGGCCACCCACCGCCGCCGCTGACGATGCGTTTGCCATCGGCGCTGAACGCCACACTCTTAACACCCAGCTTGTGGCCCTTGAGCGTGAGGATTTCCTCGTAATTGTCCACGTCCCAGATCTTCACCGTCATGTCGTCACTGCCGCTGGCAAAACGCTTGCCATCCGGTCTGAAGCACACGCTGTTGACTGCCTTCTCGTGACTTTGGAGGGTGCGAAGTTCCTGGCCCGTAACCGCGTCCCACAACTTCACTGTCCCGTCATCGCTGCCGCTGATGATGCGTTTGCCGTCGGTGCTGATCGCCACGCTGACGACCCAACTCCTGTGTCCCTTGAGATTGAGGAGTTCCTGGCCATTGTTCGCGTCCCACACCTTCACCTCACCGGGCTTTCCAACTTGCTCCCCGCCGCCTCTGACGATGCGTTTGCCATCGGTGCTTATCACCACGCTGCGGACCCAGATCTTGTGTGCCCTAAGGGTGAGGATCTGCTGACCCCAGTCCGCGTCCCACACCTTTATCTCACCGTCATCGCTGCCACTGACGATGCGTTTGCCGTCGGCGCTAAATGCCACACTTTGGATCGAGTCCGTATGTCCCCAAAGGGTGAGAACCTCGCGGCCCGTATCCGCGTTCCACACCGACACCGCCTGGTCTTGGCTGCCGCTGACAATGCGTTTACCGTCAGCACTGAACGCCACGCTGTTGACCGCCTGAGTGTGTCCCCAGAGGGTGAGAATCTCCTGGCCGTTGTCTGCATCCCAAACCTTCACCGTAAAGGCCGGGCCCTCGTCGGTGTTGAAGTGAACGCTGCCCCGCGTGCCGGCGCCGCTAACGATGCGTTTGCCATCGGCACTGAACGCCACGCTGCTGACAGGCATCTTTTGTTCCTTGAAGGTGAGCATAACCTGACCCTTCTCCGCGTCCCACACCTTCACCAGCCCGTCCCCACCGCCGCTAACGATGCGTTTACCGTCGGCGCTGAACGCCACACTGTTGAGGCCTTCCGTGTGTCCCTTGAGCGTGTGTAACTCCTGGCCCTTCTCTGCATCCCACAACTTCACAGTCTTGTCCTGGCTCCCGCTGACGATGTGTTTGCCGTCTGTGCTGAACGCCACACTGGTAATCTCAGCCGTATGTCCTTTGAGGGTGAGAAGCTCTTTTCCTTTATCCGCGTCCCAAACTTTCAAGGTCTGATCAACGCTTCCGCTGACGATCCGTTTGCCATCAACGCTGATCGCAACGCTCATGACATGCTGCGTGTGTCCCTTGAGCGTAAGGATCTCATGGCCCTTGTCCGCATCCCATACTTTCACTGTGTTGTCAAAGCTGCCGCTGACGATGCGTTTTCCATCAGCTCGGAACGCCACGCTTGTAACCCTTCCCGTATGTCCGAGTAAGGTCTGTTTGCTGTCGTAGCGCGTCAAGAAATGGCGATGCTCCCAGCCGCGCAGCTTCCACTGGCACTCGGCCAGGTACTCCCGTGCAAGAACCCCTTTGCCTTCTCGGAACGCACTCTGCACCAGTGATAGCTTGCCCGCGTATACCAGCACATCACTACGATCCCGCTGGTCCTCAGCTGTCAATCGGGCGGCGACGGCGATCTTCTTCTCAGCCTCAACGTTCGCCTTCTCCACCTCGACCTGCTCCTTGGCCTTCCGCTCATCCTCCGCCTTCGCATTCGCGGTCACCGCATTTGCTTCCGCCCGGATGCCGAAGTACGTCGCCACCACGGCCCCCAGCGCCAGCGATAACATCACCCCCGCCGTCAGCGCCGCCACAGCCGGGCTGCGACGCGCCCACTTCGCCAGCCGCTCCATCGCCCCCGGACGCCGTGCCGTCACCGGTTCGCCGTCCAACCACCGGCGCAGGTCGTCCGCCAGCGCCTGACAGTCCGGATAGCGCTTCGCCGCTTCCTTCTCCAGGCACTTCAGGCAGATCGTCGCCAGGTCCAGCGGCACGAGGCGGTTCATCTGGCGCGGCGACGGCGGCTCCTGCGTCTTGTGCAGGAACATCTGCAATTCCGGCGGTCCCGCGAACGGCGTCTGGCCGGTCAGCAGCTCGTACAGCGTGCAGCCGACGCTGTACTGGTCCGAAGCGGCGACGGCCTCCCCGACCCACTGCTCCGGCGCCATGAATGCAGGAGTGCCCATTCCCTTGGCGCCCTCCTGCGTCAACTTCTCGCCGCCTTCCTCGCGCGCCGCCAGGCCGAAGTCCATAAGCAGCGGCTCGCCGGCCTCGTCCAGCATCACATTGGCCGGCTTCACGTCACGGTGGATTACCTTCCGCTGATGAGCATAGGCCATCGCCTCCGCCAGCCGCCGGACGATTTGCACGGCGCGACGCTGCTCCAGCAATTGCCCCTCCAGCAATTCCTCCAGATGCTTGTCGAGCGAGCGGCCGGGGATGAAGGCGCTGGCGAGGTAGAAGTAACCGGCGTCGGAGCCGGAGTCGAAGACGGGAACTATGTGCGGGTGACGCAGATTGGCGGCGGCCTTGGCCTCGCGCAGGAAGCGCTGCACCCTCTTCGGATTGTGCATCAGTTCCGGCTTGGCCACCTTCAGCGCGACGACTCGATCCAGCCGCGAGTCGTGGGCCTCGTAGACGCGGCCGAACGCCCCCTCGCCAAGAAAGCGACGGATCACAAAGCGGCCGATGCGTTCCGGGATTTCCGGTAGCGTTTGCGAATTGGCCGGGAGCTGCGGCGGTGTTGGCGACAAGGTGCGAGAGACGGCGGCGTCCGGGGGACGGGAAGGGGCCGTGTAACTCACAGGCAGGTCCAGGGTGGCGGCCGCGGCGGGGCGATTGGGCAGCGGCGGCGGCCGCGACTGCGTGGCCGCGCCTTCGGGCGGCAGGTCAAGGGTGACGGCCGCGGCGGGTTGATTGGGCAGCGGCGGCGGCAGTGTCTGGGTGGCCGCGGCGGCGGGCGGCAGAGTGCAGGTGGTGGCCGCAGTGGGGACAGCGAGGCGGAACGTCCGGTCGCAGTGGGGACAGCGGGCGGCGGGGGCCGGGGCAGGTAACTGGAGCGGTCGCCCACACGATGGGTTCGGACAGCGAACGCTGACGGGCATGAGCAACCTCCTGCGGACGGCGTATGGCGGATGGAACTGGCTGGCCCTTTGGAGATCGAATCCTACGGTAATCAGGAGAGTTCGCGCTGTCAACTATCTTTCAGCAGGCCGCCCCATGCCGCTCACGCTAACCGTTACCGCCGGGCCGCATATCGGCCGCGCCTTCACCTTCGACCGGCACGATACCTTCCTCGTCGGCCGTGCCGCGGAAGCCCACTTCAGTCTCCCCGACGATCCGTATTTCTCGCGCATGCACTTTCTGGTCGAGATCAACCCACCGCTGTGCCGGCTGACCGATCTGAACAGCCACAACGGCACCCTGGTCAACGGCCAAAAGGTCCAGACCGCGGACCTGCGCCACGGCGACGAGGTACGCGGCGGCAAAACGGCGATCCGCGTGTCCGTTGCCGTCCCGGCGGCAGCGACGCTCGATATGCCGGCTCCCCTCAGCCCGATGCTAACCCCGGTCCCGCCAATGGGAGGGGAAACGCTCGACCAGGCCGCCCTCCATCGATCACCGCCTCCCCTGCCTGACACCGTTGCCACGTGTTCCGCTTCACTGCTGCCGGCGCTGCCTGGCTACCGGCTGCTGGAAGAGCTGGGCGCGGCGGCATGGGCGTCGTCTACCGCGGCGTCAGCGAGACGGACGGATCGGTGGTGGCCGTCAAGACGATCCGTCCCGGTGTCAGCCCAACACCCGTCGCCGTGGCCCGATTCCTCCGCGAAGCGGCCATCCTCAAGGAGCTGAAACACCCTAACGTCGTCGGCTTTCGCGCTACCGGTGAGGTGGGAGGATTGCTCTACTTCGTCATGGACTTTGTTGAGGGAATCGATGCCGCCCGACTGGTTACCTCGGCGGGACCGTTGGAAGTGAGGCGGGCGGTGGGAATCGTTCGGCAGCTGCTCGAAGCGCTGGCATACGCTCACGGCAAAGGGTTCGTGCATCGCGATGTCAAGCCAGCCAACACGCTTGTCTCCCGTCCGGCGGGTTCCATCGTTGTTCGAGTGGCCGATTTCGGCCTCGCCCGAACTTACCAGGAGTCGGCCCTGAGTGGACTCACGCTATCGGGCACGGCCGCCGGGTCGCCGCACTTCATGCCGCCCGAACAGGTGACCGATTTCCGTCAAGCCCGTCCGGCAGCCGATCAATACTCGGCGGCCGCGACGCTGTACCACCTCTTGACCGGGCAGTACGTCCATGACGGGAAAGGAACAGCCGATCTGTTTCGCAAGATCCTGCTGGAGGAACCGGTGCCGTTGCGGTTGCGGCGGCCGGAGTTGCCGGAAGCGCTGGCCGCGGTGGTCCACCGGGCTCTGGCCCGCCGACCCGAGGACCGCTACGCCGACGCCGCGGCGTTCGCCGTGGCCCTGCGGTCGTTCGCGTGAAAAGGCCTGAACGAATCGTCCACCCCATCCTCACGGATACAACCCGCGCCGCATCTTTTCCTTGGCAATCTTCTGCACGCCGAGCATGAGAGCGGCGGTGCGGTTCGCCACTTTCCGCTCGCGCCAGGCTCCGAACCTGATAGAACGACCGCAGCATCAGTTCCTGTAGTTTCTGGTTGACTTGCTCCTCGCTCCACATCAGCTGCTGGATGTCCTGGACCCATTCGAAATACGACACCGTGACGCCGCCGGCGTTGCAGAGGATGTCGGGAATGAGGTAGATGTCGCTGTCGGCGAGCACGGCGTCGGCTTCCGGCGTGGTCGGTCCGTTGGCGCCCTCAGCCAGGACCCGGCACTTCAGCTTCCCGGCGTTCGATCCCGTGATGACCCGCTCCAGGGCCGCGGGGACCAGCACCGTGCAGGGCGTCGTCAGCAGGTCGGCGGGGTCGATCCGTTCGACGCCGGGGAAGTCGGGCAGCCGTTTGCCCAGGTTGACGTGGCGGGTCAGCGCGGGAATGTCGATGCCGCTCGGATTGCGGATGGCACCATAACGGTCGCTGACGGCCACGATCTTCACCAGGCGCTGAGCCAGCTCGGTGCAGGCAACCGCGCCGACGTTGCCGAAACCCTGGACGACGGCCGTGCAGTCTTCGGGCCGCAGGTTCAGCTCCTTGAGTGCCTCCAGTACGCAGTAGGTGACGCCGCGTCCGGTGGCCTCGCGCCGGCCGATGCAGCCGCCCAGTTCGATCGGCTTGCCGGTCACAATCTCGGGGCAGGCGTAGCCGACCTTCACACTGTACGTGTCCATGATCCAGGCCATCGTCTGCTCGTCGGTGCCGAGGTCCGGCGCCATGACGTCCTGACGCGGACCGATGAGCGGCTGGATCTCATCCGTGAAGCGACGTGTCAACCGTTCCAGCTCGCCGCGCGTCAGGGCCGCCGGATCGCAGCAAACGCCGCCCTTCGCGCCACCGAACGGCAGGTTCATGATGCCGCACTTCCACGACATCCACATGGCCAGCGCCGCCACCTCGCCGAGGTCCACCGACGGATGATAACGGAGGCCGCCCTTGGAGGGTCCGCTCGTCAGGCTATGCTGAACACGGAAGCCGGCGAAGACTTCGATATGGCCGTCGTCCATCCGGACCGGAATGCTCACGACGGCCGCCCGCCGCGGCTGTCCCAGGCGCAGCAACACGCCGGGGTCGATGTCGAGGAGGCCGGTCAGCGACTCGAGTTGCCGGCAAGCCATCTGGAAGGTCGGGGAATGGTCGTAGACGGGATTGGGAGCGTGCGGCCGATCGGCACCGTTCTTTATCACCGCGACGTTAGTCTTGCCCACATTGCCTCCTTGATGGTCCGGGAGAGAAAAGGCGCGGCGGGGAGCGCCCCCGCGGCATCCAGCCATCGCCATCCTACACCGTCTGCCGCTGAACGGGAATCGCGGAATGGGCGAAATAGGTCGGTGCGATAAGATGGCGAATGCCAAACTGTAGTTGCTTATGCAGCGGAGATCGTTATAGTGCCTGCCGTTCGATCGGCTGGGGGAGATGCCTGCGCGGGAGGTCCCACCTTGCCGCCCGGCGACGAACGAGGAGACTTGGGCCATGAAGGATAGCGGACGGCTGCTGTGGTTGGTCGTGGGGCTGCTGCTGGGCGGAGTTGGTGCCGCTCTGTTCGTCGTGGGGCCCCGCCAGGTTCAGGCCTCCAATGATCGGTTCGAGGATTACATCCTCTGCACCGGCGCGGTGAACCTGATCCCCAAGGTGCCGACGGACGGCGTCTGGCTGCTCGACTACCGGGGCGGCAAGCTGCTCGGCACGGTCATCGACCGGAACCTGGGCAAGATCATCGGCTGGGCTGAGGTCGATCTGGTCACCGAGTTCGGCCTACCGCCGCGGCAGAACGTTCATTTCATGATGACGACGGGCAGCATCGCACAAGGTCAGGCGGCCCTGTACGTCGCCGAGGTCACGTCGGGCAAGTTCGGCGTCTACACGATGGAGCGCGCCCCGACGGCCAGTCCGGCGTCATGATCAAGCGGCACGATCTCGTCCTGTTCCGACAAGGGCCCAAGAACTGACGATCCGAGTCGCATCGACTAAGGAACGTCGGCGAAATGCGAGTCCTACCTCGCCGCCGGCGGCAAGAGATCCGGTTCGACCTGGTAAGCATCCGACAACTTGTTCATCTGGTTATACAGTCCGACGACGGCCAGCACCTCGCCGAGTCCTTCTTCGTCCAGGCCCAGCTTCATCACAGCGGCCGTGTGGCTGTTGATGCAGTAGCGGCACGAGTTGGTCACCGACACGGCCAGCGCGATGATCTCCTTGGTCAGCATGTCGATTTTGCGGCCGGGCCGCATGATGGTTTTCAGCCGTGTCCAACAGAGGGACAGATGCTCCGGGTTGGTCGCCAACGCCCGCCAGATCGCCGGGATGAAGTCGATTTTCTTGGTGGCTTTGATGTCCGCAAACACCTCCGCCACAATGGGATCCGTCGAGTCTTCTGGCACCAGCGTGACGGTGGGCATGAGACAGCTCCTGTGTTAGATCAGCTCCGGGCGGGCCGCGGGGATCCACGCAAGTTGTTATATTGCGCAAGGTTTGCATGGAGTCCCTTCCAATTCCCTTCCAGCCTTTCGGGAAGCGCACCTGGGAAACACGGGCATTTTGGCCGGGGGAGACATGGCCGTTTAGGCTCCGGGAGCTACTCGCTACTCCGAGCCTGAGCGAGCCGGCGGGGTGATGGACTGCTGCCTGGATGGCCTTTCAAGCGGTCGTACGGCCGCTACAATGTAGGTGCGAGTCAGGCTTTTGGGGGGGTGCTGTTCCGTGAACCGAACGGAGTTTCAGCAGCTTGCCGAAGCTCGATTGATCGATGCGGCCACCCTCCTCGCAGCTGATCGCTGGGCGTTTGCGTATTATGTGGCCGGCTACGCTGTGAAGTGTGGTCTGAAGGCCTGCATCGCACGGCAGACGAGCGCGGAAGACTTTCCGCCGAAGGTGAAGTTGGTCCAAGATTACTATACGCATCACCTCGACAAGCTGGTGAACGCGGCAGGTCTCAAGCCCCCTCTCGATGCCGCAACGGTCGCCAACCCGGTGCTCTCGGGCAAGTGGGGGACTGTGAAGGACTGGAATGAAGGGAGCCGCTACGAGCAGACGTCGCAGCCGAAAGCTCAGGCACTTTACGACGCGATCACGGACCCTGCGAACGGGGTGATGCAATGGATACGGCTACATTGGTAAGGGAACTATTCGATGACGGACAGAAACTCCTGGAACGCCTCACCCAGGAAGGGTTCGAGGTGACAGCGGGCTTCTGGCTGCGCCCTGTGGAGGACGGTGGCTGGCTCTTCTACATCGCCTCGCCGACCGTAGAGAGGGACGGTCTTTCGCCGGCCTACCAGCGGCTTCATACCATTATCCGCGGCATGCCTCAACCCTTCTGGATCGACCCGCTGGAAGTGAAGTTGATTGGGGAAACCAACCCCATTACGAAGGACGTGCTGGCCATCCATAGTCGGGCCGCCAGCCCTAAGCATCTGAAATTTATTAACTGTCCCATTTCGCGGGAATGGCACGGTAATTCCATGTGGGGAGTTCTTCGTCGAAGCGGATTTTCATCGTTTCGGGGTAGCCTTCTGGGTAACCTTCTTTGAGCGGATACTCTCCGTCCAGCACGTGGACCGTGGTTTTTAGGCCGGTCTTGGTGCTTGTTTTCCCCATGGCGTCGACGGCGACCTTCAGGGAAGTCAGTAGCAAGCCCTGGCAGGCACGTGTGACATGTGGAAACAGACGGTGCTCGATAGCGTTGTACTTGGAGCAGTAAGGCGGGTAATGGGCGACGCGCAGTTCCAGTCCCGTGCGGTCGGCCAGCTGTTCCAGGTGGTACTTGAAGACGTAACGATTGCTGGCGTTGCTGCCGCCGCCGTCGCACAGAAGCAGCAGGCGACGTGCCTGGGGATAGGCGGAACGACCATGCGTCTGCCACCAATACGCGATACTGTCGCAGGCGAACCGGCTGGTATCGTGGCTGAGGCCCAGGTTCAGGTGCCCGAGGTTTCGTTTGACATCGTAGAGGCCGTGCGGATAGATCACACCGGTGGCCGCACTGGGAAAATCGTGGTCGAGAGCTTTCTGGGCATGTCGCGCGTAGAGTCTGCCAATGCGAAACAACAGCCCCAGGAATTCCTTGTGTTTCGTGTCGATGCTGACGATGGGATCGGACGAATTCATGAAGTTGCCGCGGTAGCTGGTGATGATCTGAAACTGCCGATCGCGACAGGCATGTTCTCCCAAGGGCAGCGTTTTGCGGGCCTTGCGCCGGCCCAGGCGATGCCGCTTGAGGAGCTGTGCCACGACAGGAACGCTGACGCGAAAGCCAAGCTGCCGCAGTTCCAGAGCGATTTGCGCACGCGAGAGATTGGTCCACAGCGCGCTTTCTTGATCGGGATCGCCTGCGGTGCAGGGATCGACGATTGTCAAGAAGGCTTCGTCGAGCCCGGGGAACAGGGACAAACAGGAACGCCGACCACCCCTTTTTTTGCGCCTGGTTGGGCGGCAGCAGCACAGCGCCACTTTGCAACTCCGCCAGGCCCCGCTGGATCGTTTTGCGATGGCAGTCGAAGAGTCGAGCGTTGTAGGTGATGCCGCCGTGTTCCAGTTTGAGAGACTCCGTGGCCGCATAGAGACGCCGCTGACGTTCATTGAGAGAGGCATAGGTAAAGCGCATCGCCTGTTTGACGGCGGCGGAAGGAAGGGTAAGCATGACGGCGTCCTGCCAGGTGAAAATCAGTTTTCCCAGAGCCGCCTAGCTTATCCACCTCATTCCGTGCCGAAAAGGTCAAATGGGACAGTTAATAAATTTCAGATGCTAAAGTGGGTCCGATCAACTGGAGTGGCACACGGCTCGGCGGCGTTAATCTGGAAGGGGCCTACCTCTATCCGCTGTTGGTGAAGGTCGGCAACTGAATAGTCTTCTTGGCGTCAAACCGGCTTCCGACAAAGCTCAAGGATCACACTCAGAGATCCGTTCAATTCCCTCCCGGAGCAAAAAGCCGGCGCCGCGCAAGTCTTTTCATAACAATAGGATAATGATCGCCTTCAGGATCTCGATCTACTCGTTCTCCTTCGGCGATTTCTACGATCCCGCCTTAGCACCGGGGATGGCGTGGCCGTCACCGACGAGAACGCCGTCGCCGTTCAAGCCGTCGTCCCGTCCGAAGTTTTGTTGTTTGACCTGGCATAAGATAAACCCCAAGCGGGAGGCTCGGTAATGGCAAACCCCAAGAAACGACTGCCCGAAAACGTCCCCGGCGACTTCTTCGTGGATTCGACCTGCATCGACTGCGATACCTGTCGGCAGATCGCACCCCGGGTTTTCGCAGAGGGTGACGAGTACGCCTTTGTCCATCGTCAGCCTTCCACGGCCGCAGACCGTCGCCGCGCGCCTCTATGCCCTGGTTTCCTGCCCGACGGGTTCCATCGGCTCCCTCGGAGACGACAAACCGGCTTCCGTGATGGACGACTTCCCATTGGCGATCGAGGAGCCGGTCCTCTACTGCGGCTTCAATTCGCCGAAGTCTTACGGCGGGAATAGCTACTTTGTCCGGCACCCCGCCGGCAACTGGCTGATCGACTCGCCGAAGTTCTTGCCTCGACTGATTCGGAGGTTTGAAGAGTTAGGCGGCATCGCCCACATCTTCCTGACGCACCGGGACGACGTGGCCGATGCCCGGCTCTACGCCCAGCGGTTCGGAAGCAAGCGGTTCATTCACCGGGCCGAGTTGACGTCGCAGCCGGATGCCGAAGTGGTCCTCGATGGGAACGACCCGTGCGAACTGGCTCCCGGCTTCCTCGCCATCCCGACCCCCGGCCATACGGAAGGCCATTGCGTCCTTCTCTTCGAGAATCGGTTCCTCTTCACCGGCGATCACCTGGACTTCGACCGGCGGGAACAGCGCCTGTCCGCGTCGCAGGATTACTGCTGGCACTCGTGGCCGAAGCAAATCGAGTCGATGCGCCGGTTGCTCGGTTTCCGGTTCGAGTGGGTGCTGCCAGGGCACGGACAACGGGTCCAGTTACCGTGCGAGGAAATGCACGAGCAACTCAAGCAACTCGTGGATCGAATGCGTGTCGGCGCCGGATAACCGACTTGGGACCGGCGGCCCTATTTCCGCCCCACGAGAACGATGACGGGATAGGCGTAGTGAATTTTCCCTTCCCTCCGGATCGCTCCAACACCCAGGCGGTTTATACCGAGGTCTTCGACGAACATTTGCCGGATTCGGTCGGCAGCGCCGGGGTTTGGGAACGACCGCTGGAGGACCTGCTCCATCTCAACTTCGTGCTTGTAAAGCTGCGTGTCCACGTCCTGAAAACCGGCAGCGGAGAATAAGCCCGTCAGCTCATCAAGAGCCAGGGCACGCACGTGGGAAGGGTCGCGCAGCTTTTCCAGACGGTTATACGCCTCGGCCTGCTCCGCGTTCGACGTGAACACATCGGCGACGACCACTCGACCGCCCGCCGCACAGACACGCATCATCTCGGCCAGGACCGCCTTTGGATCGAGAAAGTGATGGAACGAGTACCGTGTGAAGACCAGAGAGAACGAGAGGTCGGCGAAAGGAAGCGGCCGGACATCCCCGATGTGCCATGTCAGGTTCGTCAGGCCGAGCGACTGTTGTAATACCCTGGCCTGTTCGATCATGGCCGGAGTCAGGTCGATGCCGGTCACGTGGCGAGCGACGTTGGCAAAGGCACAGGCCATCAGGCCGGGACCGCACGCCACGTCCAGTATGGTATCCTCCGGCCCGACGCCGCTCGCATTCAATAGAAGCTCTGGGGAGTGATTCTGCATCTGCGAAAAGGGCACGGCCTGCTTGGTGAACTGGTCCAGAATCAAGCGCTGATGCTCGTCGGCACGGTCGGTCATGCGTTCTCCTTGTCGTGTTCCGAAGTCATCGGCGCGTCTTTCTGTTTCAGGCAAGTCGGGCAGTACCAGGGAGCGGCCGTCTTGACGGGTTTCGGGCTTCTCTTACGGCAGCGGGCACAGAGGTAGCGCTTGCCCTTGACGGCGGTTTTGGGACGCAGCTTCTTTCCGGTCCTGAGAGTGTTCCTTGCCATGGAGTGCATTTCTCGCTTACTTGTTCCGCGCCGCAATTGCCGCCAGGGCCGACCTTGGCGAGTTCGGTCAGGGCGGGCATCGCGGTCGCGGCCACCTCCTTCAACTCCGGCACGCTCCGCTGCGTACCGATGTCTTTCAACACGAGGATGGCGGCGTTGGCGAGAGGCCCAGGCTGTTGCCCCCGTCCCTTCAGAAATGGAAGCAGCGCTTCCTCCGCCGTCGGCCGCACCGCCGGTCCCAGCGCTCGCATGGCGTCGATCGCTTCGACGCGGGTCCAGCTATCCTCGAAGCAGCGGATCAGGTCCGGCACTTCTTTCGGCGTCGCCCACGTGCCCAGCGCCTTGACGGCACACTGGCGAACGGAAATGTCACTCTGCGTCGTCAGCTTGGCAAGCCTCCCGGCGACCTTCGCCTGGTGTTCGTTGGGCTTCAGCTTGGCCAGCTTGTTCGCGGCCTCCCCCCTCTTGAATGGATCGTTGAAGTCGGCAAACAGCTTGTCGAGGTCGGGATCGCCGATGACGTTCGCTACTTCCTTTCCTGGCGCCGGCTTGGACGGGTTCTCCTTCGCCGGCCAGTTGGTTCTCTCGTAGATGACGGCGCCGGTGACCAACACCGCCAGGCTGAAGAACTCCAGGAAGACCCAGCAAGCAAGCACCCGCGGGAACAACACGGCGTACTTCACCTGGTAAACGATTAACGCGCCGCCGCCTTGCATGTATGCTGGCACGTCTTCGAACTCGGCGCGAAGTCCTTTCTTGCTGCCAAGCCGAAAAACAGAGATGGTCGCCACGATCAGGACGACCGCCCCTGTCATGGCCGTTAGCCACGCGGCGACCTTGAAGAACGGAGCAAGAATGAGCAGCACGCCACTCACGGGCGTGAGGACCAGAAGCGGGATCAACCCGCGGATGAGGCGTTTCTTCCGTGGTCGGCTACGCGGCGGGAGGGCGTCGTCGTGGTCCACGGAACAATCGGCCGGCGCCGGCAAGGGTGGCGGCGCCTGGTCGGGAGTGCGAGAGCTAGTCGGTTCCTCGTCGAGATTGATCTTCTGCCCGCATGGGCAACGCACGGTCCTGCTCTTGATGTCATCGGGAATCTTCAAGCTTCGATCGCAAGCGGAACAGCGAATGAAGGGCATGGCGATCGCTCCGTTGCTCATGGCTTTCCCATTGCATTCTATCACGCCTCGCCGCCCGTCCAGTCCGGTCATCCGGTTTGCATCGACAGTAAACTACAAGCCTTCCTGAACCTGCGGCCGCATCAGGTCGATGTTTTCGTACCACGAGGAACCTCCGCGCAAACGAGCCGCGACCGTCAGGGAGCGCGTCGTGACCGCGCCATAATCGCCGCCAGCGCCTCCCGTGCAGGGTCGGCCAGGAAACCATTGGTCGCCGCAATCTCTTGCAGGTCCGGCACGCTCTTCTGCGTCCCGATGTCCTTGAGCACACCGATGGCGTCCTGAACGACCTCCCGGCGCTTCAGCAACGGCAGCACCGCGTCCTCCGCTTCGGGTCCCACCGTTCGCAACGCTGCGGCCGCTTCGCTCCTGGCCCCGAAATCCCCGAAACAGCGAACCAGGGCCGGCACTTCCATCGGCGTGGCCCACACGCCCAGTGCCTTGATGGCGGCCTTGCGGACGAAATTGTTGGTGTCCGCCGTCGTCAGTTTGGCGAGTCGCGCGGCCACCTCCGCCTGATGCTCGTCGGGTTTCATTCCGGCCAGTTTATTGGCGGCCCCCTGGCTTTTACCCGGGTCCTCCAGGTCGAACAACAGTTTGTCGAGCTGCGAATCGCCGCTGACCTTCTCTACTACCTTTGGAGGCGGCGCCTTGACTGGGTTCTCCTTCGCCGCCCAATTGGTGTTCTCGAAGATGACACCGCCGGTGACCAGGACGGCTATGCCGAAAATCTCGAGGAACACCCAGCAAGCCAGCACCCGCGGAAACTGGAAGGCGAACTTCACTTGATAGAAAAACACCGATCCGCCGCCGCGCAGGTAAAATGGTACGGCGTCCAGTTCTTCGTTGAGCCCCTTCGCTTTGCCGCGCCGGTAAACAAACACGATCGCCACGATCACCACGACCGTACCCGCTAGGGCCGTCATTTGCGATGCGATCTTGTAGAAGGGCGCCAGAATGAGCAACACGCCGCACACCGGAGTGAAAATCAGGAGCGGGATTAGCCCGTGGATGGGGCGTGGTTTCCGAGGCCGGCGACGCGGTCGATCGTCGTCGTCTTCGATCTCGTCGGTTCTGCGCCTGCCGTCGTTCCGAACCGCGGGGCGATCTTCCGGTGCCGGCCGGGCCGGTTTCGCTTTCACGGTAGAGCGCGGCTCGGTCGCGGCTTCATCGAGACCGATCTTCTGCCCGCAGGGACAGCGGACGGCCTTGCTCTTGATGTCGTCGGGGATCTTCAAACTTCGATCGCAACCGGGGCAGCGAATGACAGGCATGGCCGACTCCGTCTGCACGTTGAGTGCTTTCCCCTCGCATTCTATCACTCCTCGCCGCCCGCGCAGTCCAGTCATACGGTATTCTTCGGACAGCCAGACGCAACCCCTTCCCCGAACCCGCGACCGCATCATGTTCATCCCCGCTGCCATCGACGCTCCCGACACCGATCCGACGCCGATCTTCGAGTTATTCCGCGGCAACTACGCCACCGAGTTGCTGACCGCGGCCGTCGCGCACCTCGGCGTCTTCCGCCATTTCCTCGCCGGGCCGATCACCGAAGCGGACCTGCATTCGCGGCTGCGGCTGGAGGACCGGCCGGCGACGGTGCTGCTGACGGCGCTGAAGGCGTTCGGCCTGATCGTCGAGGCGGGATGCAGCCGGCTCGACGCCTCGACGCTGGCCCGTAAATACCTATTGCCCGGCGCGGCGTTTTCCGTCAGCGATTACATCGGCCTGGCCGCCGACAGTCCGGGCGTGCTGGCGATGGTCGAACGGCTACGCACCAACCGGCCGGCGTCGGCGAAACCTGACGAGGGAGCCGCGTTCATTTACCGAGAGGGGATCGACTCGGCGATGGAGCAGGAGGCCGCCGCCCGCCGACTCACGTTGGCCCTGGCCGGCCGTGCCCGCAACGTCGCCCCAGCCGTCGCCGCCAACCTGCCGCTGGACGATGCCCGCATCCTGCTCGATGTGGGAGGCGGCACGGGGATCTATGCGATCGCCTGTCTCCAGAAGAACCCCAAGCTACGCGCCATCGTCTGGGATCGGCCGGAGGTGCTGAAGGTCGCCGCCGAGATGGCCGCGTCTTACGGCGTCGCCGATCGCGTGACGTGTCAGCCTGGCGACATGTTCGCCGACCCGGTGCCGGCCGCCGACGTCGTGCTGCTGTCGAACGTTTTGCACGACTGGGACGTGCCGCAGTGCCGGGCACTGTTGAGCCGCTGCGCCGCGGTTCTACCGGCGGAGGGACGGCTGGTCATCCACGACGTGTTCCTCAACGATGCCCTCGACGGTCCCCTGCCGATCGCGCTTTACTCGGCGGCACTGTTCGCGCTGACCGAGGGACGCGCCTACAGCGCCGCCGAGTACCGCGACTGGCTGCGCGAGGCACGGGTGACGCCGGGTGAAGTGGTGCCGACGCGGATCCATTGCGGCTTGCTCTCGGGGGTGAGGGGGTGAGCGTCCTCAATGGGACGTATCGGTCCCATGGGGCGTATCAGTCCCATCAGGCTTGGCGACCCTGTTGCGTTGTTGCAGGCGCGCACAGGTCATCCTTTCCCGAAAGCCGCCTTCCTTGATGAAGTCCCAGGACGAAACGCATCCAATCTTCTCCCCACTTGGTGGCTCCAACCAGAACTTTTCCGAGCGTGAGTTCGATCATGAATGGTCGAAACTGTCTACGGCGGCAGAAACCACGCAGTGCTTGCGCGAGAATTTTAGGCGTCATATGGCCGGTTCCTGGATGAGAAAACGAATGTCTCGGACGTTTGCGAACTCAAAGTCGGTCAACGCTCCGTCCGTCCCAAAGAACCCCGCCCCTCCTCCACTGATCGCAATACCGCCTGTATGCACTTCCAGCAGTTACCCGTCTTTGAGTTTGACCACGCATGGTACGACCGGCCTACGATGTTTCAGCTGGCACAGTTTCTCTTCGACCTGTTGAGATGTCATGAGCTTTTCGGTCCTCCCGTTTGAATCAGAGCCGCACCGATTCATGATTGTAATCAGACCGCGGCGAGATCGGCGATGTAAGAGATCCGCACCGCAACCACAACGGTGGTGCGAGGCGTTTGCCGTTCGGCGTCGTGGACGTGTCGCTCGATTCGCTGGGAAGCCTGGTGCGAGCGGCACTCGCTACCTCGCACGCCGCTGCCGTACCAGCCTTTCTAACTGCCGCACGTCTCCCCCGAGTCGCTTCTCATGGTCGTCGTAGCAGAAAACGAGTTCCGAGTTGGCCAGCGCCTCGCGGATCAGGCGCAACAGATCCGGGTCGTGGGTCTCGCCGTAGTAAACCTTGTTGCCGACGATGCGCGCCCTGCGCTGGCAGTAGGGGAGGTTGGCCAGCCGGCGAGAGGGGATGCCGAAGTGGCGGGCGACGAGGTGGCAGACGGTTTGCTCCCAGAAGTCGGGATGGGGGAGGTCCTCGCGGTTGTCGGGGAAAACGATCTGGATGGTGGAGTCCAGGTCCAGGATGTAGATGGGATAGCTAGCCGGTTCGACTGCGTCTAGGGCAGGTTGTTTTGGAGCTTGCGCCGAGGTTGCTCCCCCAGGGAGTTCGGGTCGCGTACCTTTCTTCTGTGGTTTGACATTCCTCTTTATCGCATATTCGTTCAAACGACCATCCTCCTAGTTTCTTGTTCCTCCCACCATTGTAGCCGCGCTTACTAACGGCGGTGGATCACTCCGAATGTGAAGCGACAAGGTCCGGACAACCTACCTCGCCAGGCGTCCTGGGTGCGCGTGACCGGCCCATCAAACACCGCCAAGGCGGGCACGTTGACATCGACCCTTCCCCGGCCTATTGTTATCCACTGAGGTCGAACCGAAGCTCCATCTATGAAGGATCGGCCAACACACCTTCGTTTTCGCCCGGAGACTTTCATGCCTACACTGATGTGGGGGGAGCGCGGGCTGGTTGCTACTTTCTTCCTGGATCTGGCTACCGATATCGAACGATGGAGGGCCTTCCTCCAGAACGTCTGGCCGCTGCCTCCCGTTGAAAACCTCGACTGGACGCATGTGGATGATGTGTGGGCCGTTGTAGAACCAAATCTCGGAAACCGTGGTTTTGGTCAACCGGATGCTGCTTTTAGATTGATTCTCGCTGACAAGCGACGAATCGTCGTCCTTCTGGAGGCAAAGCTGGGCCTTTACTTGGAGTCATGCTGGCTGCCGGTGATGCGGGGGCAGGACGGGTTCAATAGCAAGCTCAACGGTCAGCTAGAATTGAACCACTGCTTTACTCTGGCATTAGCCGAATATCAGCCGGGTCATCATCAGCTGATCGATCCGGAGTGGATATTGCAAACCCCGTATGTGGCCGCTAGGCCGCAATGCCACCGTCGCCGGCTCAAGAACCCTATCGTCAGACAACAGCTAGTGGACCCGCTCATCAACGATGGAGTACACCATTACCTTCACATCATTTTGACAAGCGACCCAAACAATCCGCTGACAATCCCTGGCCACCAGCCCTGGTTTCCGGAGATTTTCGTGGACGCCCAACAAGGAAACGTATGGGGTGGACATGCGAACCGATTTGGCTGGGCCAACTGGGCCACGCTCCGTAATCTGGCCCTTGGCTGGAACGACCCTCATGCTCGGTTCCTCCAGAACCTTAACTTCAACTTTCCACATCAAGCTGACGATGATGAGCCTCTAGCGGGCGTTGCTCAGGGCGTGCCTCCCGGCTGGCCTCCCGACCGACCCAGCAGAGGCGTGTCATTAATCTACGCCCCTACGATAAACAATCACACCTTCCTGCATTTCTCCTGGCGGTTGAATAGCTGCTGCTTGCGGGATTTTACTCAGCATCCACCTCTACTTCCAGAGGCCCACACCACCCTGCAGGTTCTGGGTTTGAAGATGCATGAAGAACCTTGTGGTCCCGGACGACCTCCCATTATCAAAGTCGCTGCGTGGCAGCAAATCATTAACGGAGCAAACAATCGCTACGCATTGTGAAGTGTGAATATGCACGGCAGGATTAACTTGACGTTACTGTGCTTAGCATCTGAAATTTATTAACTGTCCCATTTCGCGGGAATGGCACGGTAATTCCATGTGGGGAGTTCTTCGTCGAAGCGGATTTTCATCGTTTCGGGGTAGCCTTCTGGGTAACCTTCTTTGAGCGGATACTCTCCGTCCAGCACGTGGACCGTGGTTTTTAGGCCGGTCTTGGTGCTTGTTTTCCCCATGGCGTCGACGGCAACCTTCAGGGAAGTCAGTAGCAAGCCCTGGCAGGCACGTGTGACATGTGGAAACAGACGGTGCTCGATAGCGTTGTACTTGGAGCAGTAAGGCGGGTAATGGGCGACGCGCAGTTCCAGTCCCGTGCGGTCGGCCAGCTGTTCCAGGTGGTACTTGAAGACGTAACGATTGCTGGCGTTGCTGCCGCCGCCGTCGCACAGAAGCAGCAGGCGACGTGCCTGGGGATAGGCGGAACGACCATGCGTCTGCCACCAATACGCGATACTGTCGCAGGCGAACCGGCTGGTATCGTGGCTGAGGCCCAGGTTCAGGTGCCCGAGGTTTCGTTTGACATCGTAGAGGCCGTGCGGATAGATCACACCGGTGGCCGCACTGGGGAAATCGTGGTCGAGAGCTTTCTGGGCATGTCGCGCGTAGAGTCTGCCAATGCGAAACAACAGCCCCAGGAATTCCTTGTGTTTCGTGTCGATGCTGACGATGGGATCGGACGAATTCATGAAGTTGCCGCGGTAGCTGGTGATGATCTGAAACTGCCGATCGCGACAGGCATGTTCTCCCAAGGGCAGCGTTTTGCGGGCCTTGCGCCGGCCCAGGCGATGCCGCTTGAGGAGCTGTGCCACGACAGGAACGCTGACGCGAAAGCCAAGCTGCCGCAGTTCCAGAGCGATTTGCGCACGCGAGAGATTGGTCCACAGCGCGCTTTCTTGATCGGGATCGCCTGCGGTGCAGGGATCGACGATTGTCAAGAAGGCTTCGTCGAGCCCGGGGAACAGGGACAAACAGGAACGCCGACCACCCCTTTTTTTGCGCCTGGTTGGGCGGCAGCAGCACAGCGCCACTTTGCAACTCCGCCAGGCCCCGCTGGATCGTTTTGCGATGGCAGTCGAAGAGTCGAGCGATGTAGGTGATGCCGCCGTGTTCCAGTTTGAGAGACTCCGTGGCCGCATAGAGACGCCGCTGACGTTCATTGAGAGAGGCATAGGTAAAGCGCATCGCCTGTTTGACGGCGGCGGAAGGAAGGGTAAGCATGACGGCGTCCTGCCAGGTGAAAATCAGTTTTCCCAGAGCCGCCTAGCTTATCCACCTCATTCCGTGCCGAAAAGGTCAAATGGGACAGTTAATAAATTTCAGATGCTTAGTTAGCGTCCTGCGGGGCTAAAGGCCGGTCGGAGGCCAGTGGTCTTCGTCTCAATGTATCCCCGAAACCTCGATAATTCCTGCGAGTTTGTAATCCGAGGGCACGTGTCTTCCCTGGAAAGATGGACGAAACGTCGGGCAAACGCCAGGCTAATGAGCGTGTTGAAGTGCTCGCAACTCTCGTTTTCTTCGCCTTCTCTGGTAAGGTTGGCGTGGTAAGCCTTTGTGCCTGTCCCGTCGGTGAGGGCCATCCATTCCGCGAACACCATATTCCGCCAGAGCTGGTAATACACGCGGTCGGCCCGTCGCGCTTCCTCCACGTCCAGTATGTGCAGCGCCGGATCTTGGTAAATGTCGAGCAATTCATCCTTTGTCAGCGACTGTTTGTCTTTCCGCGGCCCGTCGGTATAGCACCGATTCTCACTCGTGAACTTCGCCTCGATGAGGATAAGGTAGTGCCCCGGCAGATACAGGGCAATGTCCGGCTCCGTCAACGGCCGCTTCACGGGCAGGTTGCTCTCGAACCGCTCGCGGGCAGCTATGAGCAGGTCCCACGGCTCCAGCGTGTCGTCGGTCAGGCTCAGGCCCCAGAGGTAGAGTCTCGGCTCTTCGCGGATAGGCCGGCCCGTGATCCGCTCGGCCAGCATGTTCAGACAGCCGGCTTTCTGCAGGGACCGGAAGACGTTCCACGTGAGCGCATCTTCGGAGTTCTCGTATGGGAGCCAGACTGTCTCGTACTTGAACGGATGCCCCACGAGCCGGTTGGCCACGAGGTCCGCGTCGATGATGATGTTTCGCCGAACATCGGCGTAAGAATAGGTGCCGGAGGAATGACAGCGGATGCCGTGGACCGGGCAGACTTCGCCGTCATATCCCTCTGCCGGCGGCCTCAGCAGCTCGTTGCAGCCGCGGACGTAGCAGCGGATGCGCCGGGGCGGACCGGCGACGACAAAAGGCTGTGGGTCGAGATCGAGCGTTCCGAAAGGTAGGGGAGCAGCGGGTGCCATGCAGAGTGTTCTCAGTGAGAAAAGCCTGGCTCCCGGAGTACACTGGTTTTTTTTCCAGGCGTTCGCGCCGGCCGTGGTCTGGTGTTGCAAGTTGAGCCGCTGCGGGCATTGGGCTTTCTGGCTGCGGCTGATGCCGAGCCTGCCGTGCCTGTGGTGCAGGGGGGACTTGCGACCGTGGAACCGGCTGCCACCCCTTCGCGGGGCCTGCGTCACTCCGGGAGCACAAGCTGGAACAAATTAGACGCGGCAGCCCTGTTAAAGGTTCGCAGGATTTTTCCGACGGGCGCGGATTGTCCAGGATATGCAATTGAGACAGCCGCCCTCCCTGGCCAGTTCGGTACAGCGCAGCGGAACGATCCGCGTGCCGGGAAATAGGTTTTCAAAGCGCCGCAAGGCCGTGTCGTCCCGCGCCATGCCGAAGACGGGCACGATCAGCAGCTTGTCGGTGCGCAGATAGTTGATGTAACAACCAACCGCGGAGGGGATGCCGTCGATGGCGTAATCCTCCACAAAGTATGGGATCTCGGCGGACTCCAGGCGGTGCTGCCGGAAGACCGATCGGAGGCATCGCCCGTATTCCGGCTCCAATCGCCGATAGTCGTTCACCACCACGGTGTCCGCGTCGAGGAACCTCACAACACCGTCTGCGTGGCCAATGGGATCGTCCGGCGGCTGCGGGATAATGATGCACTCCGCCTTGACGCTTCTTCCAGCAACTGGCGGATCTGTCTCTCACTCTTGGCGGCGTTTTCCGCGAAAATCTTGTCCGTCAGGATAACCTTGTTCACAGCCGCGACGACATTGCCGCCGTCGAGAACGAGGTCGACGCTGCGGAAATCGGTCATCATCTTGAGACGGCACGCTGCCGGCGGCGTCCGGAGATCGTCGTGACCACGCAGATAATCCGGATCGTAGGTGAACCGGCAGAACGCTGTCCTCGGCCACCTGAACGGGCATGAAATCTCTGCACCAGATGTCCTTCGTCTTTGGAATGGCGGTAACCGCCGTGCCGGCCTGCTTCTTTATGGTTTCCAGGGAGGCCGACACACTTGGCGGCGCTTCCGCAGCAGGCCGGATAGGTAGACATGGTTGGTTTGCCAGTCGGGGATCAAGGGCGGACACCTTGGATTCAATGCCTCCTGCCATCCTACGGCGAGGCGGCGCCGTGGGGGACAATGTTCCGAAGCGATCACAGCGGCCAATCTGAGAAGAAAGTCTGTCGAGGTGATGCCGGTCTTGGCTTCGCAAGCTGGCGCGATTTCGAGTCCGATTTTCTGAAGGTCCGCTTCGGTCGGCTTCCGGATCGCCCGGACGTCCTTTCGAGCAAAATCCACCAGTCCAAAGATCTCGGAGAGAAACCCTCCACCGTTTTCGTCGAAGGACGGTCCAGGTTCATGGACGAAAAGAAGCTGCCCATCAAGCAGTTCGACCACGAACGGCTCGAACGGCTCGCGGTGCTTGAACTGACCCAGGGTTTCTTCAAACTCTTGCTGGTTCATGATTGTAATCATACCGCGGCGAAAGCGGCTATGAAAGAGATTCGATCCGCAACGTAACCACAACCGCGTTGCGGGCCGTTGCCGTTAGAAGCCGTCTCATTTGAAGAACCCGCGCGACAGCAGATTGATCGTCTCAATCTTTTTTTCCACGATCACCAAGTCGTCTTCACGCCCCCGCCGCCGCCAGCGCCCGGCCGACGATCTGGCGTGCCTCAGCCAGGATGGCGTCAAGATGGGCCTGATTCTTGAGGCTCTCCGCATAGATCTTGTAGACGTCCTCCGTCCCCGAAGGCCGCGCCGCGAACCAGCCGTTTGCCGCCACGACCTTCAGCCCTCCGACCGCGGCATCGTTCCCCGGCGCCCGCGTCAGCCGGGCGAGGATCGGTTCACCGGCCAACGTCGCGTCCTTCACCGCTTCCGGCGACAGTTTCTTCAACACGTCCTTCTGCCTCGGAGTGGCCGCTTGATCGATGCGAGCGTAGAGCGGCATTCCGAAACTGCGCGGCCAACTCCTGGAAGTGCTCGCCGGGGTCCTTGCCGGTTCGGGCCGTGATCTCGGCGGCCAGAAGACCGAGGATGAGACCGTCCTTGTCAGTCGTCCAGACGGAGCCGTCCAGCGCAGGAAACTCGCTCCCGCGCTTTCCTCGCCGCCGAAACCCAGCGAACCGTCGAACAGCCCCGGGACGAACCACTTGAACCCGACCGGCACCTCGATCAGTTTTCGCCCCAGGGACGCCGCCACGCGGTCGATGATGCTGCTACTCACCAGCGTCTTCCCGACACCGGCTTTTGCCGCCCAATTCGGCCGATTGCGGTACAGATAGTCGATGGCGACCGCGAGGTAGTGATTGGGATTCATCAGACCGGCGGAGGGCGTGACGATGCCGTGCCGATCCGAGTCCGGGTCGTTGCCCCATGCCACGGCGTAGGAATCCTTGAGCTTCACCAGGCTGGCCATGGCGTAGACGCTGGAGCAGTCCATGCGAATCTGGCCGTCGTGATCGACGGTCATGAATGCAAAGGTCGGATCGACGGCCTTGTTGACCACGGTCAAGTTCAGCCGATACGTCTCGGCGACCTGCTCCCAGTAGCGGAGACTGGCGCCGCCCAGCGGATCGACGGCCAGCTTCAGTCCCGCCGAGCGGATCGCATCCATGTCGAGGATCGAGCGCAGATCGTCCACGTAAGGCTGGATGTAGTCTTGCTGGCGCGTGGTGTCTGCGCGGAGTGCCGTCTCGTAGGGCAAGCGGCGCACGTCGCTATTGCCGGCCCGCAGCAATTGGTTGGCCCGATCCTGGATCCAGCCGGTGACGTCGGTGTCGGCGGGTCCGCCGTTGGGCGGGTTGTACTTGAAACCACCGTCACGCGGCGGATTGTGCGAAGGAGTGATGACGACGCCATCGGCCAGGCCGCTGCTCCGACCGCGGTTATACACGAGGATGGCGCGGGAGATGACCGGCGTCGGCGTGTCGCCGTCGTTCTGTTGGATGACCGCATCGATCCCATTGGCTGCGAGCACTTCCAGAGCGGAATGCTGCGCCGGACCGGACAGGGCATGGGTATCCTTGCCGAGGAACAGCGGTCCGTCGATCCCCTTGCTCTTGCGGTACTCGCAAATGGCCTGGGTGATAGCCAGGATATGGGCCGCTGTAAACGAGCCGTCAAGCGGGGTGCCGCGGTGCCCGCTGGTGCCGAAGCTCACCAGCTGGTGAGCGTCGCCCAGGTCGGGTTGGCGGCGCTGGTATTCGTCCACCAGCTTGCGGACGTCAATCAGCAATTCCGTTGGGGCCGGTTTGCCGGCCAGAGGAGAGAGCGCCATCGTCCATCTCCGATCGTGGGAAACTCTGGGGTCTGCCGTGCGTAAGGTTAGATTACGGGCGGTCCGCTATCATGGCCTGTACCCCGGTCAACATTCAGTTTTCGCCTTCTACCGCGTTTACCGACTTTTTGCTTGCGAGTCCGTTGAAGGTTGGGGTACAAGAACGATGCTCGTCCAACATCCGCGTTCAAGAGGTGTGTTCATGAAACCTGGCATTCGACCTTGTGTTCGCCTCGCCGTGCTGCTCGCGGTGCTGCCGTTCGCACCACGTTCCGTCTCGGCAGAGAAACCGGCTCCAGCCAAGAGTATCGCCGCCGTCTTGCAGCCATTCGTGGATAGCCACTCGCTCGCCGGCGCCGTCACGCTTGTCGCGGACAAGGACAAGGTGCTGAGCCTCGAAGCGGTCGGATTCGCCGACGTCGCGGCCAGGAAGCCGATGAAAACAGATGCGCTGTTCTGGATCGCCTCGCAGTCGAAGCCGATCACCGCCACGGCGTTCATGATGCTCGTGGACGAAGGCAAGGTGAAACTCGACGACCCGGTGGAGAAATACCTGCCGGAGTTCAAGGACGTGATGGTCGGCGGTGAAGAAGGACAAGGAGCAGCTGCTCCAGAAGCCGAAACAACCGATCACCGTCCGCCAAATCCTGAGCCACACCAGCGGGATGCCGTTCCAGTCGGCGGCGGAGAAACCGACGCTGGACGGGCTGCCGCTGCACGAGGCGGTGCTGAGCTACACCAAGACGCCGCTTCAGTCGGAACCGGGCACCAAGTAGTCGTATTCCAATGCCGGCATCAACACCGCGGGCCGAATCATCGAAGTGGTCAGCGGTATGGCCTACGAGGAGTTCCTGGACAAGCGCCTCTTCGGGCCGCTCGGCATGAAGGACACGACCTTTTGGCCGAACGACGAACAGCTCGACGCGGCTGGCGAAATCGTACCGGCCCAACAAGGAGAAGAACGACCTGGAAGAGATCACGATCGGGCAGCTGAAGTATCCGCTCAGCGATCGCAAGCGCTATCCGATGCCGGCCGGCGGGCTGTTCTCGACGGCCAGCGATGTCGGACGGTTCTGCCAGATGGTCGCTAACGGCGGCATGTTCAACGGAAAACGGTATCTCTCCGAGGCCGCGGTGAAGGAGATGACGAGCAAACAAACCGGCGACGCCTTGAAGGAAACCTACGGCCTCGGTTGGTCCACGGGCGGCAACATCGGCCACGGCGGCGCCTTCTCGACGAACATGAACATCGACCCAAAAAGCGGGCTAATTACCGTGTGGATGGTCCAGCATAACGGTTTTCCGGGGGACGGCGGGAAAAGCTCCGGAGCGTTCAAGCAGGCGGCGATCGAACTGTTCGGGAAGCCGAAATAACAAGAGTCAGTCCCACGAACCGCGACCGTCCGGGAGTGTTCTCCGACGGTCGCGGCTCGCATATCATCCTGCGGCGCGACCTACACTCACGGATAATAGTACGTGGTCCGATACCGCGGGACTCCGAACAATCCGTACCGCGTGGTCGTTACCGCGGCCGCGGGAGCATAGTAGGACACGGATGGCGCGTAGTAGGACACCGCCGGCGTATAGTAGGATACCGCCGGCGTGTAGTAGGACACTGCTGGCGTGTAGTAGGACACTGCCGGTGTGTAGTACGAAACTTGGGGCGGGGGCGTGTAAACGACCGGGGGCGCGTAGTAACTGACTGCGGGCGCCGGGTAGTAGTATGACACGGTTGACGGGTAGACGACGGGGTCCGCCATCGTCCGGCCGGTCCCGAACAGGACCAGGGATGCGGCGGCGAGGACCAGTTTGGACGTTCGGATCATGATCTGCCTCCGGTTGTTTGAGCGATGTGATGCCTCTCTGATTTTTCTAGGTGGCCTTCCAGCTGCATACAAGAGCGGTTCGTGGTTCCGACGTTGAAATCGGGGACCGGATTGTCGAGTCTTCCGTAAGGGCAGTCCGGGGAAGCTGGGGCAACTGAGCGAACCTCGAATGCTCCACCGCCAAGCCGCAACCGGAACGGAACTCTCAATCCTTCTTCTCGATCTTCGATTCGGCGATGGCTTTCTTCTCCGCCTCCGTCAGCGTCCGGACGCGGATGTCGCGCACGGCCCCGGTGGTTTCGTAGGTGGCGATCCCGAACGGTTTGCTGGCGTTGCACTCGATGCGGATGGAAATCCTCCGATCCTTCGTGTCGAGATCGACCATCTTTTCGCTGTCGATCCAGGCTTCGAGCCGCTTCTGGCTGACTCGAATGCGGATGCGATACCACTGATTCGTCTTGAACTCCTTGTCCTTGCGGGTTTCGTTTGTCGAGGCATCCATCGAGTCAATGCTGGAGAGGCCGACCACGGTGCCGCTCCAACCGCCGACCACCAGCGAACAGAACGAGTCGCCGACCGGGAACGTGGTGGTGCAGAAGAAGTCCTCACCCGCGATCTTCTTGCCTTCGAGGGTGACCTCGTAATCCATCTTCGGGAAGTCGTCCCGGCTGTAGGTGGCGCCGGTCATGATCTTTCCCTTCTCCATCACGATCGCACCGTCCTTGACCTGCACCTTGCCCGCGCCGTAGAAGTTCGATGCCTTCCAGCCGTCCAGCGTCTTGCCGTCGAACAGGCTCTTCCAGCCAGGCGCTTCCTTGTCGGGAACCTTCTGCGGATCGGCAGGCTCCGCGGTTGCAGTCGGCATCAACCCACTGGCCAGGGCGAGACCGAACAGGACAAGGCGCGACGGCATCGACATGGTGATCTCCTCCAGCAGCAGGTTAGACACTCCCCATTGTCATTCTATGCCCGGTCTCACCGGAGGGGGAGGCGGCAGAGCCGCGCGGTTCCAAGAACCGCGGCTAAGGACCTGCGCAACAATAACCTGGTCCGCTTTCTGTAGGACGGATTTGCAATCCGTCCGTGCTCACGGACGGATTGCAAATCCGTCCTACAGAAAGCGGACCAGGTTATTGTTGCGCGGAGCCTAATTGTAGAACAAAACATCTACTGAACCAGAAACTCGACCGCCTCGGCTACCCAACCCGAGTGCCAGTCGTGTTGGCGCTGCGGGCCATCCGTATAGTCGTGGGCGATCTTCAGGCGCTCCATCAAGCGGTGAACGGTTGCATGATCGTCGCGGAAATTGCTGTAGCCCAGAACGGCAAGGCGCTTGCCGTTGCCGAGTTTGCCCGCCCGCTCTTCCAGTAGCCGGGACACGCAATACTTCTGGAAGTTGTCCCTGGTGCCGAAGACGTCGCCCGAGCCGTACTTGCCCGGTGCGTCCATCATGAGCGGTGCATCCCATGCGGCCGCCTTGCCGAAAACGTCGGGGTGACGCAGCAGCAGAGAGAAAGCGCCCCATCCCGGACTTGCTGAAGCCGAGCAGCAGGCGCCCTTCCGGCTTCGTCAGGACGGAGTACGTGCTCTCTACGAACGGTATTACGATCTTCAGGAGATAGGCCTCCTGGCGAACTTTCGCATCGGTGGGGTGGTCGGCGTACCAGGGCAAGCGAGCGAATGTCGGCGCAACGCAGATCAGATCGTGTTTGTCGTGCAGGCCGAGTTTCTTGACTTCCGCCAGGCCGTCGCCGTAACGACTGCCGTCGCCGGCCTCGACCGGAAGAACGTAGAGGACGTGATAGCGCCGGTCATTCGCGATTTTGGACGGCAGCAACACACGAATCTTGGTCGGGCCTTCTTGACACTCCGATTCGACGGTGTGGACCCGGAACCCCTGGGAGTCGGACATTGCGGCCGCGATCTTCGAGGCGAAAGCAGGTTCGACGCCCCGGTCAGGGTTGACGACGAGCATCCAGGCCACGAGGGCCAAGATGCAGAGGATCGTTCTGCGGCGGGTCATCGAAATCTCCTTGTCGGAGACAGCGGTTCGAGGTCTGGCGGCCTTGAGGCTGCGTCTCTTTGCCGCGGAATTCTCCGGCGTCCTGCCGGAAAACTAGGCATCCCGCTGCGTCGGTGCTCACTCCTGTATTCCTCGGGCGCGGTACACAAGTGATTGATAATGAGACGGTTATGACCGGCAGCGGCGTTCGCACTGCTCGTGGCATCTCGTTTGCTCGTGTTATTCATAAGGACACCCAGCCTCGGAGGATCGGCACCAACCATAAACGGGGTTACGCACTACAACCATGACTGCAACCAACCAAGCCTCCGTGTGGCCAACTTTTACCGTCAGCCCATCGGGGAGTCCCATGCCGTCACCCGCCGACAACTCCCATCTGATCGTGCGAAACACCACGGACGGCATCCTGGCCCGTCTCGTCGGTTTCGACATGCTGGACGAGGCGACAACACCCGAAGCCCGGGCGCTGCTGATCGAGCTGGCCGAGGAGGTCGGTTCGGCCGAGCTGCTGCTCGACCTGGCGGATGTCCGCTTTTTGACCAGCACCGGCATGGGCATGCTGGTCGCTCTCCATAACCGCCTCCAGACCCTCAAGGGTAAGCTAGCCCTCTGCGGCATCAATGACGAGATCTTCGAAGTGCTTGAGATCACGCAGCTGACGCGCGTGCTGGACATTCGCCGGTAGGACGATTCTTGCAGAAGCAACGAGCCGCGGCCGACAGAGAGCGCCACCCGCTCTCTGTCGGCCGCGGTTCGCTTTTTCCCAGCCGACACTCTATCCGACGCCAAGTAGCCGCATACAACGGTGGAGATTTCCCGCGCGGTGTCGAGTCCGTCTGCTTCTTCTCCCGTGAGACGAATGCCATGCGCTCCTTCAAGAGCCTCAGCGAGCAGGAGGTGCTGGCCCTGGCCATCTCTCTCGAAGAGGAAGACGCCCGTGTCTACAGCGACTTTGCAGAGGGTCTGAAGGCCGATTATCCCGCCGTGACGGCTGTCCTCCGCGAGATGCGGGAGGAAGAGGACGGCCATCGGCATCGGCTTCTCGAGCTCTACCGCGGCAAGTTTGGCGAACACATTCCGTTGATTCGACGGCAGGACGTGAAGGGCTTCGTCTCCCGCAAGTCGATTTGGCTGATGCGCCCCTCGGATTGACCGCCGTGCGCAAGCAGGTCGAGATGATGGAGCTGGAAACGAAACGCTTCTACGAAACCGCCGCTCACCGGGCTAGCGACGTCGGCGTTCGACAGCTGCTGGGCGACCTGGCGGAAGAGGAGCGCAAGCATTCGCCTGCGCCGAACAGCTGGACAGTGCACAACTCACCTCCGGCTCCGCGGCGGAAGAGGCGGCCGCACGGAAACGGCTGTTCGTGCTTCAAGTCATTCAACCCGGCCTGGTCGGTCTGATGGACGGTTCGGTCTCGACCCTGGCACCGCTCTTCGCCGCCGCGTTCGCTACCGGAAAGACCTGGCCGACGTTTCTGGTTGGCCTGGCGGCGGGCATCGGCGCCGGGATCAGCATGGGTTTTGCGGAGGCGCTGTCCGACGACGGCAGTCTCACCGGTCGAGGCCGGCCCTGGACGCGCGGCTTCGTCTGCGGACTCATGACGACCATCGGCGGGCTGGGACATACGCTGCCCTACTTGATCCCGCACTTTCACACCGCCACAGTGATCGCGGCCGCGGTAGTGCTGGTGGAACTGGGGGTGATTGCCTGGGTACGTCATCGTTACATGGACACGCCCTGGGGTTCGGCGGTGTTCCAGGTCGTCTTCGGCGGCATCCTGGTGTTCCTGGTCGGCATCCTGATCGGAAGCTCGTGAGACGACTGAGAGCATGGTTCAAAGGCGGGTAACACCGTGGTAGGACGGATTTGCAATCCGTCCGCCATCGCCCGGACGGATTGCAAATCCGTCCTACCACGGTGTTACCCCTCCGGTGCTTCGTTTGAACCAGGCCCGACTGCCAGCGTGAATCGCCGATGAAGAAGCCGTTGTCGGTTGATGAAATTGCCGAAGGAAGTCCGAAAAAACTTGCGTTAACCATCGGTTTCGTGGTTCAGTCCGGAGTGTACAGTGTCTTGGGAAATAGGTCCAGGCTACCCGATGTTACGCGCCGTCAAGCCCGACGGGAAGGCAGTTGGGCGACGGCTGACTCAGCCCGTATAAACGCAAGAGTAAAGTAGACGGGAGTGGCTTCACCCCGTCGATCTGCATCGAACGAGTCGGAGCAGTTCACGACAGGTTACCTTCCGCGGCGCGGTGCCTGCGTGCTGTCGTGAGCAGCCTATGACAGGGCGGCCCAAGCCGCCGAGAGGGAACAAGCATGAAACAGTTCGTCGTTGCGGCCTTCGCGCTCGGGCTGCTGGTCAACATCAGCGGCTGCGGCAGCGTCAAGGGTGAGTCTGAGATGAAGGAGTTTCTCAAGCTTCAGAAGGAAGCCAAGGCGGCAATCGAGAAGGATCCTACGAAGGTGAAGGAATATTTGCCCAAAATGATGGAGGCCGGGCAGAAACTCGAGGCCCTCAAGTTGACTGAGGACGAGCAGAAGAAGTTGTACGAGAAGTTCAAGCCAGATCTCGAGGCCATGGGTGTCAAGAGTTTCGAGGAATTCAAGAAGAATAAATAGCAGGCCAACTCTACAGCTCTGGGTTGGTAGGTGGCGTGGGAAGCCCGACCCGCCGACCCAGAGTTCAGAACGCCCGTACCTAAAGCTCGCTCATGGCCCTTCACGGCGCAATAATACCGCGCCGCTCGCCAAACTCGGCCATCCACTTCTGCGTCATTCCCTTGTACGCATCCACCCGCCGATCGCGGAAGAACGGCCAGTTGCGGCGCACGTCCAACAACCGCGATCGCAGGCAATTTCTCTACTGCGTAAAGGCGTGATCTGATACGCTCATCAAGGGAGGTGTCCATGAAATATCCCGTAATCCTACATCGAACCGACGAAGGCATTAGCGTCTCAGTACCCGGTTTGCCTGGGTGTTGGTCGGAAGGAGACACCGAGGACGAAGCGCTTGCCAACATCCAGGACGCAATCCAGGAGTATCTGGCCGCCCGCGCCGAGATGCTTGGAGCTGCGGATATCCGTGAAGTCGAAGTCGGTGCCTGACGATGCCGAGAATCGCGGGAGTCAATCATCTGGACCCGGTTTCAGCATTGCACCAGCTCTTCTGAGTCAACCGCCCGACCACTTCTGCATCATCCCCTGATACGCATCCGTGCGCCGATCGCGGAAGAACGGCCAGTTGCGGCGCACGTCCAGCAGCCGTGCCCGGTCGCACTCGACGATCAGCACTTCCTCGCGATCCACCGAACCCTGCGACACTAAAACGCCGAACGGATCGCTGACGAACGACGTGCCCCAGAACTCCAGCCCGCCGTCCACCGGTCCTTCATGGCCGACGCGATTGACCGCCGCCACGTAGACGCCGTTGCTGATCGCATGGGCGCGCTGCATCAGCTGCCAGGCCTCGCGCTGCGCGGCACCGTACTCCTTCTTCTCGGATGGGTGCCAGCCGATCGCAGTTGGGTACAGCAGCACCTCGGCCCCCTGCAGCGCCGTCAGCCGTGCTGCCTCGGGGAACCACTGGTCCCAGCAGACCAGCACGCCGACGCGGCCGAAACGTGTGTCGAAAACGCGGAAGCCGAGATCGCCCGGCGTGAAGTAGTACTTCTCGAAGTAGAGCGGGTCGTCGGGGATGTGCATCTTGCGGTACAGGCCGAGGATGCTGCCGTCGGCGTCGAGGACGACGGCGGTGTTGTGGTACAGGCCCGGTGCCCGCGCCTCGAAGAGCGAGCCGACGATGACGGTGCCGGTCGCGCGTGCCGCCTCCGCCAGCCGTTCCGTCGAGGGGCCGGGGATCGGCTCGGCAAGGTCGAATACCTCCGGCCGCTGCCGCTGACAGAAATAGTGCGAGCGAAACAGCTCCTGAAGGCAGACGATCTGCGCCCGGCCTGCGCCGCCTGGTGAATGAAGGCGACGGCGCGGTCGAGATTGGCCGCCGGCTCCGGACCGCAACGCATCTGCACGAGGCCCAGGGTGAAGGTGTTGTTCATGGATGCGCTCCTGTCGTATAGCCGCGAACTCTTCACCCAACGCTCGCAATAGCTCGCGGCTAAACGGATCGTCATTGCCCGCCGGAGATGCTATTGTAACGGCGAGGTGCGCGATGGACGACAACTCCCCGATCACTCCGGAAGAACTGGCCCGGCAGGTTGCCCAGCACGCCGAGAGTCTGCGCTCCGCCGGCGTGGCGTTTCTGCCGAAGACCACGTCCTTGACGCTGCCGCTGGTGTCCGCCCCAGCCGCCGTACCAGTCGAGCCGGCTCCGGGCGCGCTGCTCTTCGACCAGCTCGAAGCAGCGGCGCCGACCTCCGCGGTGCCGACCGTCGAACAACGCCAGCAAGAATTGCAGGTGCTGCGGCAGACCGTGGCGGCCTGCGAGCGCTGTCCGCACCTGGCTTCGACCCGAACGCAAACCGTCTTCGGCGTCGGCCCGCTCGATCCGGAGTTGTGCTTCATCGGCGAAGCGCCGGGGGCGGATGAAGATCAGCAGGGCGAACCGTTCGTTGGGGCCGCGGGGCAACTTCTGACCCGCATCATCGCGGCCATGGGCATGAAGCGTGAGGAGGTCTTCATCTGCAACATCCTCCGCTGCCGGCCGCCGGGCAATCGCACCCCCAACGCCGAGGAGGCCGCCAACTGCCGCGAATATCTGGAGAAGACGCTGGAACTGGTGCGGCCGAAGTTCATCTGCTGTCTCGGGGCGTGCGCGGCCCAGAACCTGCTCGCCACGACGACCGGCATCGGCAGACTGCGCGGCCGCTTTCAGCAGTTCAAGGACATCCCCGTTCTCTGCACATATCACCCCGCGTTCCTGCTGCCGCACCGCAGCCCGGAGAAGAAGAAGGACGTCTGGGACGACATGAAGCTGTTGCTGGCCAAGATGGGGCGACCGGTGCCGGGGAAGTAGCTCCGCTTTTTCTACCGAACGAACCGGGTCACCGGCCGCGCACACCACGGACGCGGTTGCCTGGTCCCGTTGTCACTATGGGCATCCCGCGTGCGTCAAGAGGTATCGAACGGTTGCGGAGCGGTGTGCTCGCCGGCCCCGACCGAAAAGTGCGGAACGAACTCGATGGAGACGGCGCTCGACAGCCACGGGGCGCGGTCCGACACGTCTCGAGGAGCGGACCGCGGCGGTGCTTCGTCCGAATTACCGAACGAACTCAATGCCCTCTGAGCACGCGGCGCAAGCAAGTGCGCGAGCTGCGGCACTTGCTTGCGCCGCGTGCTCACAGCAACACACAGAAAACTGCCAAACGAACTGAGCGGGAGCACGGCAGCCGAATTACCAAACAAACTCAAAACAACGAGCAGCATCATGGCGAGCCTCGCGGGATGAGCGAGTACGGGCGACGATCATCCCACAGACTACCGCGGGTGGGTACGTTGGGTGGAGAGCAGTCAGAGACGCAGTAGTGGCGTGGCGAACAGGCTGCGCCAGCGGCCGGGTGGCGGCGGCAGAACCCGGCAGGCTTCGCAGCCGGTTCGCCTTGGCGGTTGCGATTCGGTCGGGGCGCGGGCGTCCTCGCTCCGAGCGCGAGTGGTGCCCCGATGAGTCCGTAACTTACTGGGCTTGGAGCAGGCAACTCGGTTCCCCGCTACGAGGAATTGCTTCACCAGTTGTGATGCCGGACTTCCATCGCCCGGTTCGGGATGAGTATCCTGAAGGAAAATCACGCTGCGCTGCGATTGCATTTGGGAGATCAGTCATGATCGACGTCAACGACTTTCGCCGAAACCAGAGCCGAGTGCCGCGTGAAGAATTGGAGCGCTACAACGGTCAATATGTCGCCTGGAGTCCGGATGGTAGCCGTATCGTGGCCGCGGACCCGGACCCTGTGCGGCTCGATGACACCCTCTTGGCCGGCGGTTACGATCCGGCCGAGATCGTCGTCAATCGCATCGCGATACCCGAGGAAGTGTCCTGGGGCGGCTGCTTTCTCCCCGACGAGGAAGTGGAACGTCGTCCAAACCGCAATGTTGCTGGTCGAAAAATCTGAGAGCGAGACGGAGCACTGTTCACGCTGTGGGGCAGACCTCACGCTCCGCTTCCCGGCGCCGGACCAATGACATAGCCCAGCGCCGCCAGCGGGCGCACCAGACGGTTCCCGGCGGCGATCGCATCCGCGCTGGCAACTCCGGCCCTGGCGATGGCCGTATACCAGAAGCGCTCGCGGTCGCGGACCGGCAGCTCGGCCGGGTTCAGGCCGAGTTCACGCACCGTCTCCGGATCCCAGCGCACCCGCTTCAGCAGCGCCGCGGCTTCGCGCCAGGTCAGGCCGGCAGAGATCGGCGTGCCGTCCGCCAGACTGATGCGCCGGCCGATCAGGACGTGCAACAACCCGCAACTGACCGTGCGCCGCTCCGCGTTGTCCGACCGCTACCAGGAAATCATTTAGCTGATCCATGCCCGCGTCCTGCATCCTATTGCGGCGAGTGTCTCGCCAATGATTCGCGTTCCCGTGACGTGCCGGTGCAATCCTTCCCATCTTACCAGGAAGGTACACACATCGGTACGAAAATGTTGTGAATTCGTAAATTGGGGGAAATGGGAAAGCGAGGGGATCGGCAATCATTCACACATCGACTCAAGTCGGTGGTTTCCGTTTGCGCGGCGGATGTTGGGGATGTTGGGAGGTGCATTCCCGTTATTGCGGAGGAGGAGTGCGATTTTCGTAGCCCGACGCGTTAGCGAGGGTTTCATCACAACCCTCGCTGGTATATTCAAAGTACCCACTCAATACCCATTGAAATCTGGGTTGTGTCCTCCACGAAGCGGCTAACCTCGGTCCGAACAGTTACTAACGCGTCGGGCTACGAAAATCGCCTGCGCCGCAATAATGGGAATGCACGTCTCATACTCTGACCGTTGGCAACCGTGTGCCCGGAGTGCTATACTGCGCCAACACATGGAATCGCCCCTGTGGTCGGAGCAAGTCATGGCGAATTTATCTACCTGCCCGCACGGTGTACGGGACGGCAGCTGTCCTCACTGCCAGGATCTCACGATCCCGCTGCCGGACGACGACGTGGACCGCACCGTCCCTCCGACGTCCAGTCCCGTGGGCGGCCAAACTTTGATGCTGCCCGAAGATTCCGTGTTGAATGATACCTCGCGGACACCATCCAGCGCTGAGGTGTCCGACGTAACCCTGGCCGCTGAGGACGGCTCGCCCCACGCCGCAGCGATTCACGACACCTGTCAGCTGCCGAACGACTCGGACATAACGGCCGATGCCACGCACTATCAGCCGGAAATCGTTGCCTTCACGCCGAAGGCGGAGGACTCCGGCGCGTCCGTCGATTCCAATGCCACCCGCCCAGTGTCGGACGCAGCGACGGCTGTCGGGCATACCTTGAACTTGCCGGCCGACGCCCCGGTCATTCCCGTCCCGTCGACGCAGATTCCGCCGACGCAGGGTCCGCCGACGCATCACGATCTGAACCTCTGGCAACACAGTCGCGCTCCGTCGGTGCCTCCGGCCGAGATCGGTGGGACGCTCATGCCGCCGGAAACAGTCTCGCCCCAACCCGGATTGGCCTCGGGGGCGAGGAGCGCCCCGGTCCACGACCCACACGCCACACGGCATGGGGTGAAGGATTCCGTAGTGAAAGCTCAAAGTGCCGTGCAGCCGTCGCGCCAGCCGACGACACCGGCGTCGAAAGCGAAGCCCGATTCGTTTCCGCCGGTCGCCGGCTACGAGCTGCTCAAGGAGCTGGGCCGCGGAGGCATGGGTGTCGTGTACAAGGCTCGGCACCTGCACTGAACCGCGTCGTGGCCCTGAAGATGATCCTGGCCGGCGGCCGCGCCGGCCGTGCGGAAATGGACCGCTTCAACGCCGAGGCACAGGCGGTGGCCCAACTGCAACACCCGAACATCGTGCAGGTGTTCGAGTTCGGCGAGTCCAGCGGCCAACCGTTTTTCTCGCTGGAGTTCGTGGACGGCGGCACACTCGAAGACAAGGCCGGCGGCAACCCCCAGATGCCGCGCCATGCAGCGCGCATCGTCGAGTTGCTTGCCGACGCCATGGATCTCGCCCACCGCCGCGGCATCCTGCACCGCGATCTGAAGCCTGCCAACGTGCTCATGGAAGGGGCCGCCGGTTTGCAGCTGGACCAGTACGTCCCCAAGATCACCGACTTCGGCCTGGCGAAAAAACTGGAAGGCAACTCGACACAGACGCGCGACGGCTCGGTGATGGGCACGCCGAGCTACATGGCGCCGGAGCAGGCTGAGGGCCGCATTCGGGAACTCGGCCCGCCGGCCGACGTCTACTCGCTCGGCGCCATCCTCTACGACCTGCTAACCGGCGGCCCGCCGTTCCGCGGCACCACGGTGATGGACACGCTCCGCCAGGTCATCAATAACGAGCCGGTGCCGCCGGTGCATCTTCAGCCCGGCTTGCCGCACGACATGCAAACTATCTGCTTGAAGTGTCTGCAAAAGGATCCGCGCAAGCGTTACGCCAGCGCCGGCGAACTGGCCGCCGACCTGCGCCGCTATCAGAACAATCAGCCGATCCTGGCCAGGGCCACGCCGGCCTGGGAACGGATCTGGAAGTGGTCGCGCCGCCATCCGACGACCGCCGCGCTGATCGCGGTCAGCGTCCTGGCCCTGCTCACGCTCGGCACGGGCGGATTCCTTTATGCCCGACTGGAGACGCGGCGGGCGGAGGAAGCTCACCGTCTGCAAGACGTCGCGGAGACGAACGCCTCGGAAGCCCGTACGCAAGAGGGGATCGCCAAAGGCGAACGCCAGCGTGCCGAGAACAACGCCCGGGCCGAACGGTTGGCCAAGGACAACGAGAAGCTGGCCAAGGAGGCGGCAGAGGAGCAGCGCTCCGTGGCGATGGAGAGCCTTCATCAGGCGCAACAGGCCATCGACACCTTGACGTACGTCGGCCAGAAGCGTCTGGCCAACGTGCCCCGTCTGGAATCGCTCCGCCGCGAGATCCTGGAGACATCGCTGCGCTTCCACCAGCGGTTCCTGGCAACCCACGGTAATCAGCCATCCCTGCGCCGCGACTGTGCCCTGGCCCAGCTGCGGTCCGCCGACATCAACGAAAAGCTCGGCTACAACTACGCCGCCGAGGACGCGTACTTGGCCGCTCGCAAGATCTTCGAGGCGTTGATCCGGGAATCACTTCCCGGAAGTCCGAACGATCGCCGCAACTTGGCGGTGGTGTGGAACTGTCTGGGGATCCTGCGGCCCAAGGTACGTAGAATGCAAGAAGCCGAGGACGCATTCCGCGAAGCGATCCGGATCCAGTACGAGTTGGTGACTGAGCCGATCCTCCCGCAACTCAGCGCGCGCACCGTAGGCTTGCTGATCGCTCTACACGAACAAGGGGGGATCTCCGCTTCGGCCGTGCTGCTCTCCGGCAAAGCCATCGAGTTCGTGAATCAGGCAGACCGGGAGCGCGATCTGGCCAACAGCTACAACAGCCGCGGCACTCTCTATAAGACGACGAATCGACCAGCCGAAGCGGAGAAGGATTATCGCGCAGCCTTGGAACTGCTGGAGCCTCTCGCAGTGCGTACCGGAGAAGAGGAGGACACGATCGTGCTGGCCAGGACGTATAGCAACCTCGGCGTCGTCCTCGTCGACCGGCAGCGCGACCTGGCCAATGCAGTTTTCAACAAGGCACTACCGCTGTGGCTCGAACTGAACAAGAATTTGCCCGACGACCCGGACCGGCGTGAAGGGCTGGCACTGGCGTATCTTAGCCGCGGCTCGGTACGACAACTCGCCGGCCGGCCCGAGGCGGAGGTCACCGCGGACTACGAGGAGGCGCGCAAGTTGTTCGAGAGTCTGGCGCAGGAGTTTCCCGGCTTTCCCGAGCATCGGCACAACCTCGCCAAAATCCTCCGAAACCGCGGCAAGTTCCTGTTCGGCGCTGGGCGCTGGCTCGACGCCGAGAAAGTGTATCGTCAGCTGGTGCCTCTGCTGACCGCTCTGGTACGCGAGTCCTCGGATGAACCGGCTTTACAGCACGAACTCGGCGATAGTTACAACTACCTGGGCATGACACTCGGGCAAATGAACCAACACGCCGATGCCGAGGATGCCTGGCGCGAAGGGTGGAAGGTTCAAGAGCGGCTGATCGAGAAATATCCCACCAATCAGATGTACTGGCAAGATGGAATCGAGAACCGGAGGAACCTCGCCGTCCTGTTCATTCTCTCGAAGAATGCGGATAAGGCGGAAAAGGCCGTCGTGCAACTGGTGGAGCTGAACCAGCGGCGAGTGAAGGCCTTCCCGACCGAGTTGGATTATCAGAGTAAGCTCGCCGAGGCATGGAAACTCCAGTCCAGGGTGCTGCTTGAAAGGGGCAAAAAGGCGGCCGCGCGCGAAGCACTGGAGGCCGCCGTCGCCACGCAGCGGCCGGTGTGGATCGCGCTGCGCGAGTCTCCCGACATGAAGCGAAAGCTCGCCGAGCGCAAGGCACTGGCAGACTACAGCAAGACGCTAATTCCGGTGCTGCTAATGGCAGGCGATCACAAAGCGGCCAGTGCGGCGGTAGCGGTGTTGCAGCGCGACGTGCCGGCCGAGGGCACGTTGCCGCCGGGTTTGTCCGACCGCGCTGCCGCCGTCTTTTTCGTCCGGTGCTTCAAGCTGGCCGAGAATGACGCGAAGCTCTCCGAGGAGTACGCCGGTCAGGCGCTGGCAGCCTTGCGGCGAGCGGCGGAGCGCGATCCCCGGGAAGTGGCGGACCTGAAGACAGCGGCGGACTTTCAACCGTTGCGCGATCGAGAAGACTTCAAGAAGGTGGTCGCGGAGATTGAGGGGAAGAATGGGAAGTGAGGCTTCTTGCCATTCTTTACCGGCGCTTGACGCAGCGTTCAGCATCGCCGACAATTGCCCTCGATAACCATGTCACAACGGCGAGCGGCGGCTTTCAAGCCTGTGCGAAAGGAACGTGGCTGATGGCGATCACCAAGAAGGAGAAGCGAGAACCTACGCACGGCTGGACGCTTTGGAATACGAGATCAAGGTACTAAAAGAGCGTCTTGAAGATGGCAGTCAGTCGGTAATCGCTCCCGTCGAGACTTTTGAGCCCGATCCTTACGAACTCACCCGGCCGATCAAGGTTCTCGTACTCCCGGACGATGGTTCTTGGGTGGCAACCTTGATTGACGCAAACATCAACGCTTCCGGCGAGACAGTGCAAGAGGCGGTTGCCAACCTCAAAGAAACGATGATCGATCTCTACGTCGTCTTGGAAAAGAGGAAGGCAGAACTCGGGAAACAACCGGCCCGTCAACTCGCGTTTCTTCAAACCGTCATGCGCAGAAAGGGAAAGCGTGGCGCTCATCACTAGTGCCCAGACAAAGCTCTATTTCACAGGTCCCACCCCCGCTGCCAGAAGCTTCCGCATATCTCTGTAATCTTCGATTCGCCCAAACGAATTGCGGAACGGCCCGTTAGCAAAACGCAGTTCTGCCCGGATCGACCCCGTAAACACGAGACCGGTCTGCATCCCATTCAGCCGCACCAGACGCGGCTTCGGCCCGTCCGCACTCAGCACGTCCAGTTCCAGGCAATGACTGTACTGCAACGGCAGCAGCAGCACCGACGTGCCGGGACTGCCCGCCTCGACGATAAGTCGATCCTTGTGAGTATTCAAGTGCGACGACGTCGCCTTGACCAGGTTCTCCGGCAACGGGCTGTCGGCCACGGCCTCCGTCGTGAAATCGAAGTCGGCCCGCTGGAGCCGTTCGACGGTTTCCTGCGCGCTCGGGGCGACGACAATCCGGGTCGGCGAATACGTCGCCAGGTTCGGGTCGGCCAGCTCGTGGAGGTAGAGCGTCAGGCCCCCCGCCGGCTGGATCGCTTCGGTCTGAACCAAGGTGGCACCCGGCGCGGCCAAGGGGAAGTCCGTGAGAAGAAAGCGAACGCCCAGGCTCCGCAGATAGGGGAGATTCGGCTTCGTCAGCACGATCACCGAGCGGATCTGGCGATCCTGCGGCCGCGTCAGCATTCGGGTCATCATTAGGTAGTAGGCCGGCGTCATGAACTGGTTGTATTCAAAGAGAGTCGGGATCGCAAAATACCACAGCCCTATCGCTCGGAAATCGTTGCCGACCAGCGAAAGACACATTCCGTCCGTGCCGAGGAGGTTGCCCCACCAGACACCGTCGGGCTGCCGGCAGTAGCCGGTGAAGGTGGCCGTCATGCCGCGGAACTCGGCTCCTTCGCGCAGCCCCGTCGCCTCGCGCAGCGTCCGGATCAGCGGCGTTTCGGCCGGGGGAAAGGGGGACGGACAGTACGACGATTGGCCGTGTTCGCCGTGCGACCCGACGACCGCCGCGACGGGAAGCAGTAGGGCCGGCAGGTGATACCGCAGGAACGGGCCGGCCGTCAGCGACCAGAGCCGACCTTGTTGGCCGGTCTCTTGCAGCCAGAGCAGGGGCGCCCGTAGCACCACCAGAACCAGGAACGCCAGCATCAGGCAATAGAACGGCCAGAGGAAGAACTCGAAATACAACGGCGACGGGCCGGCGTAGTTGGGCAAGTACTCGGTGAGGTACAGGCCGCCGGCGACCAGCGTCCCCGCCGCCGCCAGGATGGTGAGGGCCAGGCGGCGGAACAGGAACGAGCCGGAGAAACAGGCCAGGACGGCGCCGGCCATGCCGCCCGAGAAGAGGATCGGCCCGAACCAGCCCTCGACCCGGCTGTGAAAGAGGACCGAGGTCCAGATCCGGCTCAGACGCACGTTCGGAAGCTCGCTGCCGAAGAAAACCGGCACGGAATAGAGATAGTTCCCCACGAAGTAAGGAATCGCATTCGGCAGCAGCACTGCCAGGATCGCTGCCAGGGCCAGTACCTTGGCCCAGCGTTCTCGACGTGTGGCCGAGGAAGCGAGGGACAGCAGGAACAGCAACAACAGTGTCGGCACCATCAGCAGGACCATCATGGCCGAGCAGATGACGCACCACAAGACCTGTCCGGCAAGCGCGAGCGTCAGCGCCACGGTGACCCAGCGGCCGTGCTGTCCGATGCGGTGAAACAGCCCGATCAGGATGCACAGCGCGGCGACGTATTCGATGAAATGCGGACACAGCATGGCGATCGGATACAGCAGCGGTGGAAAGGTGAACGGCAGCGTCAGCAGGGTAAGCGCCCAGGCCGCCAGCAGTCCGAGCGCTGGCCGCAGCCGCAAGCACCACGTCATCAGCAGCACGGCCAGGAACGTCTCGACGGCGACCATCGTGAACACAAGGATAGGATTGGCGCTGCCGCCGCCGACCACGGCGGCCACTGCGTAGCCGGGAGCGTAGCGCGTATGGACGCAGAAGAACGTGTTGCCCAGCCCCTGAAACGGATTGTAACCGAACCAGGGCGCGCGCGACATCCACTCGTGCTGCTGTTTGATGAGCGTTCGGTAATAGGCCCCGTCGTAGCCGATGAACAGCAGCGCCTTGTTGCTGGACAGGACGACGTTACAGGTCAGCAGCAGCGCCAGCAGGTGCGTGAGGAGGACCACAGGACGGTAACGAGGCGTTGTGGAATCACCGTCGCCGCCGTCGGGCCGGAGCGGCCGGGGCAAGCGCCAGGACAGTCCGCCCCACGCGAGTCGTCGTGCTGCGGCTCCGAGAGTTGACGGCATCGTCTGACCTCCTGCAAGTCCTACATCGCTTATTGCCGGTTGCGGCTTAGCAGCCGCTCTTGCTAAGCCGCAAGCGGCCAGATGTAATCCGGCCGGCCGTCAGGGGTCAATGGCAATCGTTCAACCTGTAATCCGGTCGCCGGCAGTTGAACTTGCATCACACCCCCAGTTTCCGTACAAGTTTAGCCCAGCCCACTCCATCAAGAGGAACCGGCATGCCCTGCTCCGTCTCGGCGGTCATCCCCGTCTACAACAGCGAGGCCAGTCTGCCGAACCTCTTGCAGCGGTTACAGGCCGTGCTAACCGCGGCAATGCTCCCTTCGAGATCATCCTGGTCAACGATGCCAGTCGCGATGGCTCCTGGGAAGTAATCCGCAAGTTTGCCAGCCAAAGACCGGAGGTCGTGGGCATCGACCTGTCGCGCAATTATGGGCAGCACAACGCTCTCCTCTGCGGCATTCGCCGTGTGCGCCACGAAGTCATCCTGACGATGGACGACGATCTCCAGCACCCACCCGAGGAGGTGTCGCATCTGCTGGAGCGGTTGACCGACGAGGTGGACGTCGTCTATGGCGTACCGCTGCACGAGCAGCACGGTTGGTGGCGCGACGGGTCGTCGATCCTGATTAAATGGGCGCTCCGCTACGTCGTCGGGGCCGAGACCGCACGCCAGGTAAATGCCTTTCGCGTCTTCCGTACCCGCCTGCGCGATGGCTTCGAGGCCTATTCCTCGCCGTTCGTCTCCATCGACGGGTTGCTGACCTGGGCCACGACACGCTTCGCTGCCAGCGCGGTGCGCCATGAACCTCGACGGCATGGCCATAGCGGTTACAACTTCCGAAAACTGGCAATCCACGCTCTGAATCTGCTGACCGGTTTCAGCGTGATGCCGCTGCGCCTGGCCAGCCTGGTCGGTTTGGCAGTGATAACGTTCGGCATGGGCGCCCTGGCTTTCGCCCTGATCCAGAGTCTCCTCTCGGGCATCTCGGTGCCTGGTTTCCTGTTCCTGGTGTCGCTCATCACCATCTTCTCCGGCACGCAGCTCTTCGCACTAGGCATTCTCGGCGAGTACCTGGGCCGTGTTTACCTCCGGACGTTGGAACGCCCCGCGTATGTGATTCGCCAGCAGACGCTGCCTGTCCCCGGCGCGGAGGAACGACGATGCGCCTAGCCCTGGCCTGCGCCGGCCGCCGGGGATTGTGTTTCCTGCGGCGGCTGTGCCTGCTGGTCCCGAAAGCCCGCCTCGCAGTCTGTAGTTTCCGCGAGGAACCGCATGAGCCGCCTTTCCTGGATGCTATTCGGGACGAGGCGCTGGCACACGGTCATGACTTCCTCGAGACGCGCAAGGTAGACGGCGAGCGCGCCCAATCCTGGTGGGACCATCTCGGCGAGGTCGATCTGCTCTTGGTGGTCGGCTGGCGTTATCTCATCAGCCGCCTGGGCCTACGAAAGGCCGCGGCTCGGCACCTTTGTTTACCACGACTCGTTACTGCCTCGATACCGCGGTTTCTCCCCGACTGTCTGGGCGATCCGCAATGGAGAGAGTCTGGCCGGGGCTACTTTGTTTGCCATCGCGGATGCGGTCGATGCCGGCGACGTGGTGGGACAGGAGGCGGTTCCCATCGGACCGGAGGACACGATTGCGGAGGTTGCCGAGCGGGTCACCGGAGCCTACCTGACCCTGCTGGAGCGGCACCTGTTCGACCTGCTGAACGGGTCGGCACGCCGGACGCCGCAGGAGCACGCGCTGGCGACGGTTGCCCCGCGTCGCAGCCGTGACGACGACCGGATCGTTTGGGAGGAATCGGCCGGGAGCATCTGCGATCTGGTCCGAGCCGTCACCGCTCCTTATCGTGGGGCGTTTAGCTCCTGGCGCGGCTGTCCGCTGCTGGTTTGGTCGGCCACGCCGCTGGAAGAGACCGGAGTCGGGACTCCCGGCTTGGTGCTGCGTAGTGTCCCCGGTCAAGGAGTCGTGGTTCAGACCGGTCAGAAGGTGGTTCTGCTGCGCCGCGTTCAACAAGAAGGATCGCTCCCTCGCCGCGCCGACGAATTGCTGGCTGCCGGTGAGGTGCTGTCGGCCGTTGTTGCCGCCGGCGCTGCCTGAGAGCCTGTCCAGAAAGCGGGAGGGCGAGGCTCCTGCCGAGCCGGTAAAGGCCCAAAAACCGGCTCGGCAGGAGCCTCGCCTTCCCGAAAACAGGCTACCGGACAGACGCTGAGTGTCCCGGACCGACCCAGGCTCGCTCCGGAGAGGAGACCATGACCACAACCCCTGCGTCGCGCGGAGCGAACGAAACGTATGAGTCCGGGCTGTTCGCCCCGCTCTTCGCTGCGGAGGATCGTCATTTCTGGTTCCAGGCGGCGCAACCGCATCCTGGAAGCGGCGCTCGCCCCGCTCACGGCCGACTGGCCGGATGGCTATCGTGTGCTCGAGGTCGGCTGCGGCACGGGCTTTGTGCTGCGACTGTTGGAGCGACTCTGCCGGCGTGGCGAGGTCATCGGCCTGGACCCGTACGAGGAAGGTCTGGCGTTTGCCCGACAGCGCGTTCGCTGCCGGCTCGTTTGCGGCGACGTTTACAACTGGCCCTTTGTCGAGCCGTTCCATCTGATCGGCCTTTTCGACGTGCTGGAACACCTGGAGGACGACCGCGGTGCGCTGCGGCAACTCCGCAAGGGATTGGCGCCAGGGGGGCGGCTGGTTCTGACGGTGCCCGCTCACATGTCGTTGTGGAGCTACGCCGACACGCAGGCGTGTCATTGTCGCCGTTACGCAACGCACGACCTGGCGGAAGTACTGCGCAGCGCCGGCTTCGAGGTCGAGTATTTGACGCAGTTCATGGGCCTGCTCTTCCCACTGGCCTGGCTGACGCGCCGCTGGTCGGGACGGGGCAGTGGCGCCGGTGTCGATCCCGCGCGATCGCGAGAACTTCCTGAAGGAATTGCGCGTTCTGCCCGGGGTCAACGGGATGCTGCGCTGGTTGCTGGCACACGAAGCGTTCTTCATCCGCCGCCGTTGGCGCTATCCGCTGGGCACGTCGATGCTGGCGATTGCCCGTTGAGTCGATCTCATCCCCAGAGGGCATCGTGCAACCTATTCCGTTCAATCGGCCGTTGGTCCTCGAATCGGGCTACCGTCATCTGCGGCAGGCGGTCGCCAACATGCACCTCTCCGGCGACGGTCCGTACACGAAGAAATGCCACGCCTTGCTCGAAGAGCAACTCGGCGTCCCGCGGGTGCTGCTGACCACGTCCTGCACCGACGCCCTGGAAATGGCGGCCCTGCTGCTGGAGCTGGAACCGGGCGACGAGGTCATCGTCCCGTCGTTTACCTTCGTTTCCACCGCCAACGCCTTCGTTCTGCACGGCGCCCGACCGGTCTTCGCCGACATTCGGCCCGATACGTTCAACCTGGACGAACACCTGCTCGACGAGCTAATCACTCCCCGGACGCGGGCCGTGATTCCGGTCCATTACGGCGGCGTCGGCTGTGAGATGGCCGCGATCCTTGAGGTTGCCGACCGCTACGGCCTGGCGGTGGTTGAGGACAACGCCCACGGTTTGTTCGGAAAATTCGGCGGCCGCTACCTCGGCACTTTCGGTGCGCTGGCCACACAGAGCTTTCACGAGACGAAGAACTTCAGCTGCGGCGAGGGCGGCGCCTTGCTGCTCAACGATCCGCGCCACGTCGAACGAGCCGAGATCCTGCGCGAGAAGGGCACCAACCGCAATCGCTTCTTCCGCGGCCAGGTCGATAAGTACACCTGGGTGGACGTCGGCTCCAGCTTCCTGCCTTCGGACGCGCTGGCCAGCCTGCTCTGGTCTCAACTGGAAGTGCGCGAAGAGATCCAGGCTCGCCGCCGGTGCATCTGGCACAACTACGCCGAGCAGCTCGCCGACTGGGCGGCTCAGCGCGGCGTCCGGCTGCCGGTGGTGCCGCCTCACTGCGAGCAGTCGTACCACTTGTTCACCCTCCTCTTGCCGTCGCTGGAAGACCGCCAGGGGATGATCGCGCACTTGAAAGAGCGCGGCATCACCAGCGTCTTCCATTACGTGCCGTTGCACCTTTCGGAGATGGGCCAGCGCTTCGGAGGCCGACCGGGCAGCTGTCCCGTCAGCGAGTCCGTCAGCGATCGCCTGCTGCGTCTGCCGTTCTACCACGAACTCAGCGAGGCCGACCAGGCGCGCATCGTCAAGGCGGTGTGTTCCTATCGGATGACCAGACGCAGCCGTCTGGCCCGTGCGGCTTGATGTGATTTCGACCCTCGATCCTTCTCACAACCCTCATTCCCCGATAACAATGCGCTATCCGCAATAGTTCGCAAGACCGACCGCCCACGGTCTTGTCCGGTGACGCAGCGTAAGACGCATACACAGTTGCGATACGGTCCGAAGGCCGCGTGCCGAGCGGAAACCGTCGCGGGATTGGGACATTTGCACAACCTGTACCGAGTTTTTCCTTGTCCCGGCCGCCTGAATTGTGGTATGATCTTAACGCCCACGGAACGATCGCGGTTCCGGCGTTCGGGGCGGTCGAGTCGCTTAACAATACCGATCGCCTCCGAAACGGTTTCACTCGAGGATGCCCCGTGGCCCAAGTGCTCAACTCCTCTCGAGGCGATACCGACAAACCGCGGATTCGGGAGATTGTCGCCCAGTTCAAGGAAATCTGGCGCAAAGCCAGCTCCCAGACCGAGTCTGTCGCGATTGCCCCCCTCCTGCCGCCTCGGGGAGATCCCCTCGCGCCTGGAAGCGCTCACCGGCCTGATCCCCATCGATCTGGACAATCGTTACCAGCGCAAGCAGTCGATCGGTCTGGAACATTACCTCCAGCAGTTTCCGGAGCTGGGCACAGCCGCTACCGTAGCGCCGGAACTGATCCACGAGGAATTCGTCGTCCGCCAGAAGCACGACCAATTCCCGTCGCTGGACGAATATCGCCGCCGCTTCCCGAACCAGTTTGCCCGGTTAAGAAAGATTATCGAATCCGAGGCGACGCCGCGGGTCCAGGAGGCCAAGAGCACGCCGATGTCCGCCGCCCCGAGCTCGGCCACCGACCCGGTCCTCATCAAACCCGATGACGTCGAAGAGTTTCTGAGGCAGAAAGGCTACTTCCTCTTCGATAAGCTCGGCGCCGGCGGCTCCGGTGAGGTCCGTCGGGCTGAGGCGCCTGGCGGCATCGAGGTGGCGGTCAAGATCATCCGTCGCCGCTCCGGCGGCCATACCATGGCCAACCGCGAGCAGGAGGCCCTCGAACTCATCAAGAAGCTCCGGCACCCGTATCTGCTTCAGACCCAGGCGTACTGGTCGCTGGATGACGCCCTGGTCATCGTCATGGAACTGGCCGACCGGACCCTGAGCAGCGCCCGCAACCTGCCGCGCGACCAGCTGCTGAGCATCTTCCTCGAGGCGGCCGAGGCCATCGACTTCCTGCACACCAACAACATCCAGCACCGCGACGTCAAGCCGGCGAACATCCTGCTGCTCGGCGAACACGCCAAGGTAGCGGACTTCGGCCTGGCCCGGTTCCAGGACACCGACGACCAGCGGACCGGCATGGGCGCCGGCACGCCGGACTACATCGCACCGGAATTGCTGAGCGGCATGGTCAGTAAGCACAGCGACCAGTTCAGTCTGGCGCTGTCCTACGCCGAGCTGCGCCTCGGGACCAAGGCTCTACCCGAAACGCGGGGCCAACATCGCCGCGTTCATGAACGACCGCGTCAACGGCTCGCCGAACCTGTCCGGGTTTGAGGAACCGGAACGCAAGGTAGTGGCGCGAGCGTTGAACAAGGCTCCGGAAGGGCGCTTCCCGTCGTGCGTGGCGTTCGTGAAAGCCCTGAAGAAGGTCGATGAACCCGCACCGCCGCTGACGCCGACGAGCAGCCGCTTGAATGTCTGGATGGTCCGGCTGCTGGTCCTGGTGCCGACGGTCCTGCTGTTGGGTGCGGTCCTCTATAACATTTTCACGCCAAAGGAAGAAAAACCGGAACCCGTACGGCAGGTGAAGGATGAAAAACGGGAACCCGAACCGCCCGAGGTTGATTTTTTGCCGGCGGGCGTCGAGATGGCCGATGGAGCGAAAATTGAGCCCGTCGGCACAAAGCACTATTACGACAAAATAGTGAAGGTCAAGAACGGCAAGCGCGTCACATTTATGCTGATTCCACATCAGAAGGAAACCGATCCGTCCACGTTTTACATGATGGAAGATAAAGTGTCGAACGAGTTGTTTCATGCGGCGGTGAAAGACCCGGAATTTCAGGAACGGCTCAAGGGGTTCGAGAAGAAAGACCCGTGGACTGTGAAACGGCAGTGGAACCTCGGCGGCGTCGCCAACATGGAAGACCTGGGCGATACCAACGAACGCCTGCCTGTTCTGCGTATCACCGTGACGGAGGCCTATTGCTTCGCACGTTGGCTCGGAGGCAACCTACCGACGACGTACCAGTGGGATAAGGCTAGCGGCCGATTGGACGGCGCCCCCGCCCCATTTCGCGATCCCAACAATGACAAGGTCCAGCCAGGTGAGATCGCCATCCATCGGGGCAAAGATGGGCCGATGCCGGTCGGAACCGCAAAGCGTGACATTAGCCCGTTCGGATGCCGTGACATGTCGGGCAATGGCATGGAGTGGACGCGTACTCCCGCCCAGGCTGATTCTCCCGTTCCAATCGCAAATCCGACAGAGGATATTCAGGTACTGGTCCGCGGTCGAGAGTACCATAAAGAGGACCCACTCCGGTTCAACATCCCAGAAGTCATGAAGTGCATACAACTGTACGACTGGAACGATCCCGCTATTAGTTTCCGCGTCGTGCTGGAACTGACCGCACCGTGACACCGCTTGCGGCTTGGCAATGACCTCCTGCTAAGCCGCAAGCGGAGCAGACAACGCTAACGAGGAGCGCCGAAGTAGTAGTTCACCTGGAGCTGGAACTCCCAGTCGAACGTGCGGTTGTTCTCGTTGGTCAGCGGCAGGCTGAAGCCCGTCGCCACTGTCAAGTTGCGCCGAACTGGAACGTGGTGCCCAGGGTCAGGTCCACGATGTTCATGGTGCTCGGTTGTCCGCCGCCGACCACCGGACCGATTTCCGGCACGAGCTTGCCCGCCTGATTGAAGACATTCTCTTCGGCATCACCCGCCAGCTGGACTTGCTGGGCATGGTTCAGAGTGCTGGTGTAATGCACTTCGGCGCTCGGCGCGATGCCGGTCAGCCAGCGATTGTCGGGCTCCCGATAGACCCAGAAGCCGGTGCCCAGGTCCAGGTGCAGCAGAGTTTGCTCCCGGATATAAAACTTCTGGGAGAAGGGCGGAGCCAACCCGCCGTTGCTGAAGTTCGTCGCTACGTTCGTGGGGCCTGGCCCGGGAACGAGGTTCCCGATGAGGAAACTTTCGCTGTAGTTGATTCGACTGGCGTTGAGCGGCACTTCGACGGACATGAAACCCTGAGTGAAGAAGCGATCGTTCGGCGCCCACAACGCGGCCGCAAACGGCGCCAACGCCCAGGTGTTGTTCGCGATCTGCACGTCGCGATCCCGCTGGATGGTGAGCATCGCGGAATTTTCTTCCTCGGAGAAATCGTGAATATCCGTCTGGATGTTCTCCCCGGTCGGGATGCCGATATTCAAGCCGCCGGAGATGGCTAGCCCAGACCTCTGATTCGTGTAGAGGAGCGACTTCAGCACGACCGACATGTTCCCGAATTCGACGTCTTCGTGGCCCAGCGTATTTTGCGGCGTCGGATTCGAGGCGAAGTTTGGGTTGCCGGCGAAATCGGCACCCGAGCCGGTGAACCCGGCAAAGTCCCCGACGCTGAACGTGTTCTTCGAAGCGAGAGTCGAGATGACCGGTATCCGCACTTCCGCGGACATCAGTCCATCCAGGAATGTTTTCTCGCCGCCGAACGTGTACAGATTGACGTCATAATTCTTCGTCTGCGACAGCGCGGTATTGAACCCAGGATGGGGAACGCCGTTGACAACCAACGGTACGATCGTCCCGCTGACGCCGGTGACGGACTGGCCGTTGTCGAAGAAGTTGTAGCGGAAGTAAACACGGTCCGCCGGGATCGGGCTGTTATTCTCGGCCACGTTGGCGTTGGTCACACTCGTGCTGGCCAGACCGCTGAAGGTGGTGTTGCCATTGACGAAGATGTTGCCAAAACTGACGGCGTGGCTGGTATAGAGGAGGTTGCCGAGCATGTTCGTGCGCTGATGCCGGTTTCCGCCCCGCCGCGGGCTCCGGCTCCGGCATCCGCCACGTTGACGGTGGGCGGCGTTGTTGAATCGGGCGGGGTCACCGGCGGAATCACCGGTGTCGGAGAGACCGTCTCGCACGGTTGCTTCGACAGTGGGAAATAGGGAGAGGAGGCACAACCCGAAGGCAGGGCCGGAGGTTGGCAGCAGGGGGCAGCCTGCTGGGCGCGAGCGGCCGGCAGGGTCGCGCTCACCGCCGCGCCGCACAGCAATGGCGCAGGGTCCGGCGTAGGGGGCGGTCGAAAAACATCTCTTCCTCCGTGAAGGGGGGAATCAAGGGCCGCTGCGCGAATGCTCGGCTCTTCCGCTGAACTCGACTCGCGCAACAGAGGGAGTAACTCGCTCCTTGAGACTTTTATCGTCGAAATGGTAGAGCGAGAGAAATAAGAAGTTTGACGGCGCGGCGGTTAGCAGGGTAGGACATTAACGCATCGCGCGGATCGGCAAGACGGGCAGGATGGAGAGAGTTCGGCATGGTTCAGACGGGGAGCCGGAGGGGTAACACCGTGGTAGGACGGATTCCCAATCCGTCCGGAATAGCCCGGACGGATTGCAAATCCGTCCTACCACGCTGTCACCCGCCTTTGAACCATGCCGACAATGGTCCTATCCGCATCACGGAGCGCGGCCGGAGTTAGGGCTCACGGTTACTTCGGCCAACTGGTCCGGCACCCGAACATAGACCTCGACCCCCGGCTCTTTCTGTTTCAGGCTCGCGCCGGCTTTCGCAACGCTCTCCCCCAGCGCCTTGATATTACGAACGAGCGGCCAAAATTCTCCGACGAATGACAGCAGCTGCGAGGAGTTTGCCGGCATCGTCTCACTCGCCGGTCGGCTGAGACGGATGAAACCGATGCGGCGGATGGCCTGCGACAACTGGGCGATCTGGTCCTGCTCCTTGGCCAGCGTCGCCACCCGCACCACGTCCAGAAGCACGAGTTGCGCCCTGCGCGTGTCGGCCAGGACCCGGGTCACCCGGTCGAGACTGACCCCCGAATACTCCAGCTTTAGGTGCTTACTGTCATCGGTCAAGAAGTAATGACCCTGCGGCGTGATGCTTTCCTTCCCCTGGTAGTACATCATCACGAGGTCATTGCGCACTTCTTCGGCGCGCGGGTCGCCGTGATCGATGCGCCACTTGATGTCGTCCAGTTTGCGGAACACCTGATCGCGGCTCACGTCATGGGCCAGCGGGCCATAAACGATAACCTCATCAAAAGTCGGAGGCGCCGAGATCTTATCGGTCTTCGCGTCCTTTTTGGCCCTCAATGCGTCCAGCGCGTCCCTCTCGAGTTTCTTCGCGTCCGGATTGCCGATGCCCACGATGAGGAGATGCAACCGCAGCCCCTTCACCGGATTGACACACTTCTGCACGACCGATCGACTGGAGTAGTCGGTGTTCTTGGGCAGGTCGGGTAGTTCGAGATCGATCACGTTGTTCTCGGCTCGGTTGAGCAGCACGTCGACCTCGAACCGGCGTTCATGTTTGTCCTTTTCCGGGGGGTAGAGCATGACCGGGATCTGCTGGAAGCCGTTAACGAAGACGCGCAACCGCGCCGCTTCGCGCAGTTCCTTGTCCTTCTCATCAATCCAGATGACGCGGCCATAGAGCCGCAGCCGGCCTGGGCCTACCTTGTCGAAGACCATGTGGCCGTCGTCCAGATTCGGCAACGGCAGGAAATTGCCGGCGTCCGCCTCACGGGACTGGAAACGGTCGATCACCAGACGCACCGGCCGTTTCTTGTAATCGACGGTCCCGTGTGCTACCGACTCGCCGCCGTCGTTCACCGCCTCCAGCCGGAAGGTGTTGAAATTCCCATCAAGCAGCGGGACCTCCAGCACTTTCTTAATCTCGAAGTAACCGGCGTCGTTTTTGACAACCTTATCCCCGTTGGCCACGAAAAGCTCTTGACTGCCGCGCATCAACCGCACTCTGCGGAGGGGGACGGAGGAAGACACCTCGAACCGTACTGGAAACACCGGCTTGTCGGTCGCCACCCCTTCCGGGTCCGGCGACAGGATTTGGACCACGGGCCGGGGCGCCGGAGGCATCGCTGGCTTTTCATATTTACGCGGAGGAGTCTCAAAAGCCATGCTTAACTCCTCGTCGTTCGCCACCTGCAAGTTGAAGATGTTGCGGCCTGGCTTCAGGTTCACGTCCCGGACGGTGCACGCGCCATTCGTCTGCCTTCTTGCCCTTCTCCACGAGAACGGCGTCCGGCGGGTGGATGTTGCCGTCGATCTTGACCCGGCCGGTCAGCGGCAGGTCCTTCGGAGACTCGACCGTGGCCACGTAATCGAGGAGCGGTTTGGCGCCGGGTTCCGGAGCGTCGATATGGTCGATCCGCGGCGGCCGGCGGTAGTAGACCGGAATGATTGTCGAATCCTCGGAACCGTATTTGTTCCGGGAGTGGACTACGACGTTCTTCGCGGCCTTGCCCGGCTCGAAGCGCAGCTCGGCGGTGAGCGTCCCGTTTGCCTCGTCGATCTTGAGGTTTTTCTGGGGGGCGCCATCGACCAGCACCTCGATCTCCGAGGGCGATGCCGCCGTGTTCGGGGTATACCGAGCGCGGCAGAACGGCCGGGCTGGTGGTGACCGTGTCGTTGGTGCCCGGCGTCTCGATCGTCACTCGATCCACTTGCGGGATGTACTTGAGCGTGAGCACGATCGGGACCACTGGTTCAGGACTGTTCGCCGTCCGGGCGGTGAAGGCGACGGTCCGCGTTCCGGGTTCGAGCGTCACGGTCTCGTCGATCGCGAGGTCTTTCACCTGCTTGTAGTTCTTCAGGTCGGTCGCCGCCTTGGCGTCCACTTTGACGCTGCGCCGAGACGCCTCTTCGGCCTTGATCCGTCCCTGGATGCGAACGGTTGGACTTGCGACGGTGATGGTTTGACCGGGAAGGATTTTCATCGAGGCGCCGTTCGGGGTTGGCGTAGCGGTTTCCAGCACCAGCATCGGCGGCACTTTCGGACCTTTGACGAACACGATCAGGGTTTTGCGCGTGGTTTCCATCTCTTCACGAACGCCTTCCGCGCCAGCGTTTTTCGCCTCGATCTCGATGTCATGGCGGCCGGGTTGTAGGTCGAGCTGTGCATCGATGCGGGAGGCGTCCTTGATCTCCACGAAGCGGTCGCCGAGACTGCGCCGATAACGGACGCTCACCTTCTCCTCCGGCGACGAGGCATCGGGCTTGGCCTCGGCCTGAAGTTGCAGGCTCGCGGGTTTGCCCTCCAGTTCGAGGGAGTCCTTGTCCCCGCCTGGGAAATACTTGGTGAGGAAAGCCTGCGTGTACGCAATCGTGGGAGGCGGCGGCAGATAGACCACGCCGACTGGCGCGCTGGGATAGTCGGTCTTGCCCTTGCGATCCTCGTCAATGGTGTGAACGACGGCGCGGAATTCGTAGCCGCCGCGTTTCCAGGCGAACTTCGACAGGTCGGCCGTGCGGCGTCTTGCCGTCGATTTCCACGCTGAAATCGCGGAGGGGAACATTCTCAAACGTCTCGCCGTCGCGCTTGATCTGCCATTGGATCGAGGCGATGCGATCCGCCGGGAACTCGTTTTGGAGAGTAAGCCGCAGCGTCAAGTCGCGCTGGCGAACCAGCAGGCGGTCGAGGACCTTCGGTCCGTCGGCAGGGATGTCGGCAATCGCAAATTCGACGGCGGGTTTCGTGGGCAGCCTCGCTTCCTCCTCCTTTTTGTGTTCTTCCAGGGCCGGCGCACAGACTGCCTTGCTTGACCAGGTGTTTGAGGATCCCCTTCTTCTCGTGGTCCTTCTTGTATTCGCCGATCTTGGCGAAGGAGGTGGGGTTGTCGGCCTTGCCGGTGTTGAAATGCCAGCCGAGATACTCCTCCGCGGCGGCACTGCTGACCTCATAGGGGCCGGCCGGGTTCCAACCGATCCACGTCATGTCCTCGGGTTTATCTTCCGCCTTCGTTGTCTTTTTCACGAACAGCGACAGCAGCGGCTTGCGCTCATCGACACCCTGGACTGTCTTCAACTCGACGTTCTTACCATCCACGCTTACCGTGAAGCTGTTGCCCGGTGCCACATCTTTGTAGACGGCCAGGTAGAAGTCGAGTTCCTTCGTGAACGGGACCACTTTGCCGGCCACCGTGACTTTGTCGATGAGGTTGCCCTTCTTCAGCGGACTGTCCGCGCCGGCGGCGGTCACCAGGAGTTTACCGTCCTTGAATTGCACCGCCAGGCCTGGCACGCGGCCGGCTTTCCCCAGTACCATGTCGATTTTGGTCAGGCTCCAGACGGATACCGTTTGATCCTCGGACGCGGAGACGACGAGCCGGCCGTCCTTGCTGAAGGCTACCGAGCGGATGGCGCCGGACATGGCCGTTAAACACGGCACCCTGGAGCCATCCGCGGCGTTGTACAGCGCGAAGACGGTCTGGCGATACTTATCGAGATAGGCCGCCGCCACCAGCGGCGTCTTGAACTTGTCGCCGCTCGGTGCCAGGGCATAGGCGGTGATCCTGGACTCGAGGGGGAAGGTAATCAGCGTTTCTTCTCCGGCGCCCTGACGGACGGCGATAAAGGGCTTCTCACCCGTTGGATGGTCGTGCCGCGCCTTCCAGAAACCGAGGTCGGGGCACGTCCAGTTCCCAGCCCTTCCGGTCGCCCGACAATTTCGGACCGGCGAAGTCGAAAATCTGGTCGCCGTCAGCCGGTTCGCTCGGCGGCGCTCCGACGACTTTCGACGCTGTATTCAGAGCCAGCCCGTAATCCGCTCCCTTCTTGACGAAGACGGCCCGGCGATACGTCGTGCCGACACTGCGCAGAATCTGAGACTCATTGCGACCGTCCAGCACGTCCGCCACGGCGTAGATGAGAACGCGATTGTTATCGCCGTCGGCGATGGCGAGGTAACGCCCATCGGGGGAGGCGCTCACCTCGCGAAACTGTCCGGTGAACTTTCCGAGAGAGAGGCGGCCCGCCAGTTCGGCGCCGTTTTTCAGATTGAGGAGAGCTAACTCCTCGGTGTCATCGGCTGAAGGATTGATGCCTTGCCGCCGAATGATGAGGGCCGCGCCGTCGTCGGTCCGGTCGGGCACTGGGAGAGGGGCGAGCGAATACGGCACGAAAAACGGACCATTGGGACCTCCTGCCGGCAGCGCAGCCAATTCCAGCACGCGCGGTTCCAGCGGGCGATCGTTCGAGGCACGCCATTGGGTCAGCTTGCATTTCGGCGACTCGAAGGCGGCAGTGATAAAGGTCTGTCGCCCCGGGTGATAGAACACGGTGCGGTTGGCAGCCCCATCGTCGTACTTCTTCATTTCGTTCGTCTCGATGTCCCAGAAACGAATGTCGCCATCGAACCAGGCGAGGGTGACGACCATCTGCTTGAGGCCTTTCCCTGTATGCCGTGCCGCCAGGCCGGGCCGGCCGTAGGCGCGGTCGGACGTCACGTTAAGCTCGGCCACCGACTGGCCGGTGCTGACGTCCCAGAGACGAACCTGGCCGACGCGCTTTTTGGGGTCCGTTACCTCTTGATACGCGGTGGACACCAGCAGCGGCGGTTTGCCTTCTAGGGCCGGAGCGAAGGCGAGATTGGTCACGGCTTCACGCATTCCGCGCAACGCCTTGACGGCACCGGTGTCGAGGTCGATGGCGTAGATCGTTCCCTCATCCTGGAGCATCTCCTCGGTCTTGACTGGGCTGGGGACGATCACTGCCGGCTTGTCGAACTCGGAACCGCCCTTGAAGACGCTGAGGCCGCCAACGGCGAGCCATTTACCGTCCGGAGAGACAGTCAGGGCGTTGATGCTACCCGTACGGCCGGGGCCGATCGGCACGCGGACGGCCCGGTCGCTCAGGCTCCAGGCGGGCTTCTTGGAGTCGTCTCGAATCCAGACGCGCACCACTTTGTCCAGACCGGCCGCGTACAATTTCTTGCTGTCCGGACTGAAGGCCAAGGCGGTCACCAGGGTGGTCGGCCCACCCGGTTCGAGGCGCAGCAGGACTTTATCGGCCGGGCGCGATCCTGGGCCGGGGCATCAACCGCCACGACGTTCAACACAACAAGCGCCGGCGAATATGTGATTTTTCATGGTGTCCTCTTCGAGCCGACAGATGGGAAAAGAGCCGCCGTGAAGGATCGTGGTCCGGAAGGGCGGTCATCTGTAAGTATATCGCAAAAGTCCGCAAGGGGATAATGAAAGCGAGGTTCTGAGCCCGACGCGTCAGCGGGGGTTGCGATACCACCCCCACTGACGCATCGGGTTCAGAAAAACGGACGGCGATCAGAACGGAATGTCGTCGTCGCGGCGTCCGAAGCCTGCGCGGCCGCCGAAGCCGACCGTGCCGCTGCGGCCGCGTGCTCAACTCGCTGCGGTTGATGTCGAACTGCTTCAGCGCCCAGCCCCAGTTCCAGGTGTTGCGTCCATGAAGTGCATCACCAGCAGGTTTTTCAGCTCCTCGATCTCCGCGAAGCTGTAGCCGTCCGTCGAGGCGACCGCCTGTCTCGATGTCGAGGTGGCCGCGGATGTCGTCGTGCCAGCGCTCGATCAGCTTGCGGCGCAGCGACGGCGTCGGGCGCCTTGAAGTGCAGCACCAGGTCGAGCCGGCCCGGCCGCTTGAACGCCCGGTCGATCAGGTCGAGCGAGCAGTTCGTCGTGAACACGAACACGACGCCCTCGTTGACCTGGATGCCGTCCATCGCGCGAAGGAAAACGGCCTGGTCTTCCGTCTCGGCGACCTTCTCGCGGTCGCGCAGGGCCAGGTCCATGTCGTCGAAGAAGATGATGCCGCGGCGCTCGACGCTGAACAGGTCCTCGATGCCGTCGTTGGATCGGGCCGAGCGATAGTTGTCCGGCGTCACGAGGCGGTACTCCCAGCGCCGCTGCCGGCAGGCCTCCCAGATCCAGCGGCAGGCCATCGTCTTGCCGTTGCCCGGCGATCCGGTCAGCAGCACGCCGCGCTTGGCCCGGCCGCCGTAGGCCTTGATGCGCTCCAGATTCGTGCCTTCCAGATAGCCGATGGTGTTTTTCCACAGCAGGTCGAGCTGCTCGTTCGGCATCACCGGCGGCTGGCTCGGCGGCTCGTCGTCGCGGCGGCAGCGCAGGGCGATTTTGTAGAGCCGGCGGTAATCCTTGCGGTCCGACGGCGACGAAATCGAGACCCCAGCCGTTGCAGCTGTCGTCGTGGTGGAAACGGACGCGGACGAAGCGGATGCCCTCGATCTCGTAGAGGCGCATGCCGATCTGCACGCCGGGATTGGTGCTGGCGATTGTCGGGGTCCCAGTCGCGGACCAGGACGCCCTCGATGGGCAGCAGCTCGCGGCGCTTGGCGGCCTTGACGAGCGGGAGGTAGAAGTCGTCGAGGTCGATGGCGAGGGGATCGGCGAACCCGGCCTGGCGTGCGACGAGATCGAGCAGGTGGCGATGGTCGGCGGCGTATTGCTCGATGCGGGTTGACATATTGTGGAGCTATTCTCGCGGAAGTTGCGGTTTGGGCCACTACCTTATATTACGCTATGAACCGTCTCTCCGGCAATCACCGTGGCGACGACGCGGAAAGGCCGCCCCTGTACCGCCGACATTCCTGTCGGTGTCGGAGGCCTGCCGACAGGAATGTCGGCGGTACAGGATTCACTGTCGAACAGCACGAAATCCGCCGGCGCCCCGCCGCCAGCTCCAGCGGCGGCAAGCCGAGCAGTTTCCGCGGGTTCGCCCCTGCCATCTCGATCGCCTCGCGCAGACTAACGCCGCCCAGAGCGACGGCGTTGCCGACGCACAGATCGGTGAACGCCCACGAGCCGGCCAGGTAGCTGGTGCCTGGGACGACGATTTTCCCCGCCGGATGCACCTCGAACTCGGTGTCCCATTGACGATAGCGCCCGGCGGCAACCCTGCGAGACTGCCGGAATCGCACGTCAGGATCGACCGCGCCGGCGTCTTGACGCGGAGGATGCACTTCAGCACCGGCGCCGGCAGATGATGGCCGTCGGCGATGACGCTGGCCCACAGGTCGTCGTTGGCCAGCTGCTCCCAGATGTAATTGTCGTGGCGCGGCAGGAGGGCGTGCGAACCGTTACCGAGATGCGTCGAGAGCTTGGCCCCGGCGGCGACGGCCTCGCGCAGTCGCATGCCCGGATGCCGCCGTGTGTCCGAGCGCGACCACGACGCCGGACGCAGTCAGCTTCTCGATGAACGGCAGCGCCCCGTCTTGTTCGGGAGCAAGAGTCAATAGGCGGATGCGCCCACCGGCGGCGTCCTGAAAGCGGCGGAACTCATCCCAGTCCGGCGGCCGAACGTGGCTCCGCGGATGAGCGCCGCGCGGACCGTCGACGGGACTGATGTACGGCCCTTCCAGATGGAACGCGGGAATGGCACGGTTGATGTCGGCGTCGTCGGCACACGCTTTTCGCAACGTGCTGAACCCGTGCAGCAGCGCCTCGGCGGCGTTAGTGACGAGCGTGGCGCAGAACGACCCGACGCCGTGCCGCCGGCAGGTGTGAACGACCTCGCGGATGGCGTCGAGGGTCAGGTTCTCGGAATTGAAGCTGTGCCCGCCGCAGCCGTTGATTTGCAGATCGAACAGGGCCGGGGCGATGAAGGGAGTACCGTGTACTGAGTACGGAGTACGGAGTTCTGAGTACGCAGGGCTGGAGGCTGAGGACTCGACACTCGGTACTCCGTACTCGGTACTCGGTACTGATTCCGCACGACCGATCTCGGCGATGCGGCCGTTCTCGCAGCGGAGATTGAGGAGTTCGCCGGTCGCATAATGACGCGCACAAAGTTGCATCGGAACCGCCCCAGAGAGGAAGCCGCTGCCAGGTCTGAATTCGTGGGGCAGGCATTCTTGCCTGCCTGCCTGGAAGCAGACAAGAATGTCTGCCCCACGAATTATTCTACTTGTCTCGGTTGGTGAAGGCGAAATAGCTCCCCACGGCCGTGGCGATAGCGCCGGCCAGAATACCGACGCCGCAAAATACCAGGTCGCGCCGGCTCAGCCGCATTCCCGAGGAACTCGCCGGGAACGTCACCAGCTCGACGTCAAGAGAGCCGTCGGGCACAACCGCGGTGGTCTTCGGGAGAACGGGCGGGCCGCTCAAAGCGGTCGGGGTACCGGCCTTGGCGCCAGGCGGAAGCGGCGGCGGGCCTTGCTTCTTCGCGCGCTTCTTCTTGCCGGTCCCGGCCTTCTTCGGCTCGCCTTCCTTCGGCGCTGCTCCGCCGGTCTTTCGCAACCGACGGGCGATCTCCGCCTGCATCTTCGCCCGCATCTTCGCCTTGATCTTCGCCACGAGCGACGCCCGCTTCTGCTGCTGCTCCGGCGATCGGCCCGGCGTCGGCGGAGTGCCCGGTACGGGAGGCGGCCCCCGCAGCTTCGACGGCGGCGTATCGACTTTCTTGTCCTCGACTTCCAGCCACTTGAGAAACGGCTGCATCTTCGGATCGGATTCCGGCACGGCGAGCGGGTCGGCTCCCGCGGCCAGGAAGACCTGCATCGCCTGGGCCGCACGCTCCGGCGTCGGATAGCGCTGGGCCGGCTCCTTGGCCATCATCCAGTTGACGATCTGTTGCAGACCGTCGGGCACCGCCGGGTTGAATTCCTTCAGCGGTTTCGCCGTCTCCGTGGCGTGGCGGATCATCTGGCTGATGATGTTCGTGTCCGGAAACGGCAGCTGTCCGGCCAAGAGATGATACAACACGCAGCCGAGGCTGTAGATGTCGGCCCGCACGTCGGCGGCCCGGGCGTCGCGCGCCTGCTCTGGGGCCATGTAATCGGGCGTTCCCAGCAGCACGCCCTCACTGGTGATGCCGGGGTCGAGCGACTTCTCCGGCACGCTTTCGTCGAACAACTCGCGGCCCAGGCCGATGTCGAGGATCTTGACCGTCGAGCGCAGCGTGGTGTCCGGGGTAGCACCAGGCCCGGCGACGAGCATGAGGTTGGCTGGTTTCAGATCGCGGTGGACCAGTCCCTGCTGATGGATGTGATGCAGCCCCTGGAGCGCCTGGTGGATGAGCCGTACCGCCTCGCCGGGCAGGAATTTGACCCTGCGCCGCAACATCACCTCTTCGACCGTTTCGCCCTCCAGGTATTCCATCACGAGGTAATGCAGTCCCGCGGATTCGCCGACCTGGAACGCGCGGACGATGTTCGGATGCTTCAGCCTCAGCAGCAGCCGGGCCTCGCGTTTGAAGCGGCCGAGGAGGTTCGGTTCATTCGCCTTGGACGGGGGCAGGACTTTGACGGCGACCACCTGGCCGAGACGGTGCTGGGCCTTGTAGACGCCGGCCATGCGCCCCTTGCCGAGCCGATCGAGGATCTTGTAATCGCCGAGATAGAAGCCGTCGGCGTGGCCGCGCACCAGAAGGGACGCCTGGTACTCGGTGACGAAGCGGTTGGCGACCATCCAGGCGGCGAAGCGGTTGATGTTGCCGGAGGCGTCCCTGGCTTCCGCGTTCCAGCGATCAAAGAGCGCCTTGGCTTCCTCGACGGCCAGCAGCTTGCTGCGCAGCAGTAGGCCGAACACATTCTGGACGGTGAGTTCCATGACCCCTCTCGCATTGTTTAGCCGCGAGCGTTGCCGTACCGCCGACATTCCTGTCGGCAAGCGCGGGATTGCCGACAGGAATGTCGGCGGTACGGCAACGCTCGCGGTTAAACCTCCGCGGCTCGATTTGTCTTATCATAGCAGCATGGATCTGGACACTGCACTCACCCTGCTCCGCGCCGACCCCAACGCCACTCTGGACGTGGCCGAGGTCGCCCTGTGGCTGGCCCGCGATGAGTACCACGACCTGGACGTGGCCGGCTACCTCTCCGAACTCGACGCGATGGCGCACGATCTGAAACCGCGTCTGCACGGTGGCGTGGAGCGGCGCCTCGAAGGGTTGTGCCGGTATCTCTTCCACGACCTGGGTTTTCACGGCAACGCGGAGGACTACTACAATCCGCACAACAGTTATCTGAACGAAGTGATGGACCGCCGTACCGGGCTGCCGATCGCCCTGTCGGCCCTGACAATGGCGGTCGGCCGGCGCGTCGGCATGGAGATCGTCGGCATCGGTCTGCCCGGCCATTTCGTCACCCGGGCGGAGGCGGGTAAACGGACGGTGCTGTTCGATCCCTTCAACGGCGGCCGGGTGCTGTCGCCGCGGACTGCGAAAAGCTGGTGGAGCAGGCGACCGGCGAGCCGTTCATCGCAACACCGGACGCCCTGCAAGCCATACCGCTCGGCCTGATGGTCGCGCGGATGCTGAACAACCTGAAAGCCGTCTATCTGCGCGGAAGCGACTACCGACGAGCGGTCCGGGTGATGGAACGCCTGCATCAGTTGAACCCGAACGACCTGCTGCAGCGCCGCGACCTCGGCGCCGCCCTGATCCACACCGGGCAACCGGGCAAGGCCATCGATCACCTCGGGGCCTACCTCGACGCCGTGCCGGGAGCAGACGATCGCCCGTCGGTGCTACAGCTGCTGAAGCAGGCGCGGGCGGCGGTGGCACACTGGAATTGAGGGAGTGTATGGTCACGGTTCATTCCGAGGCTGATGCCGTTTCTCGATACAGGCGACTGCTTGTCTCAGAGTGGACGAAGACTTATCCCCACGAAGTCATTTCCTTGCTTTGGGAAACGTTGGGTGAGCGGTCGGCCGACAACGAAAGTGAGCCGATCATTCGTTTGTTGGATCCGGGCTATCATACATCGTTCCCAACCGAGTTCTTCCAGTCGATCGTCAAAAGAATCTCAGAGGCAACCAAGTTTGTGAATCGAGGCAGCCTGCCTGCGCTGCCTTCCGAATACTGGCCGCAGAAGAAGCTGCCTTCTGTGGTTTGGCAAGCAAATCGGCTGACAACTTACCTGACACTCCCAGCACATACGACGGTCGCCGGCAATGAGGATTTCTTTGCCGACATTCGAGCGTTGGCATTCCAGGCAGCCATCCATGTTGTGCTGCCGACGCTTCGTGAAAGACATACGGCAGAACACTCCCTCCTTCTTCATTCCGCGCTGCTTTTTTCCCTCGGATACTCAACTTATGATCCGGCCCATTGTGCTTACATGATGAGTATGATTCACGGCTATATGGGTGACGAGGAACAGCGGCTTCAATCGCTTTATGCGTCTTTTCGATTCACATCTCCTCAGGATCATTCGTACTTGACGAAAGCACAGGAGTTCTGGACAGAGTTGCTTGACAATGGGAAGTACAAAGAGACGGAACAGTTCCTGTTTTCGTTGCACTGGTGGTCGTTGCCGACTCAGCAGGATGAAGTGCGCGAAATGATCGTTCAGGCATTCAAGTACATTTTGAGGACGAAGAAACATATCGCTTAAGAGTTGCGACTGTGCGCTATCCGTAAACCGATGTCCCGGTCATTCCTCTTTGAGCACCACCCGCCCCGCCGGATCGTCCTTGAACAGTTCCTCCAGCGCCTCCAGCACCGCGTTCGCCTCCGCCTCCTTGCCTTCCTCGCGCAGTTGCCGGGCGTGCAAAAGGGCGGTACGTACCGGCTCCCATTTGCGTTCGACCTTCGTGCCGTCGTCCTCGGCCAGGCGCACTTCGGCGAGCTTCACCCACGCCGTCTCGCTCGGAACACCGGCGAACGCCGCGGCCAGCGCCTTCCATACGCGCCGGGCCGCCGCGTCGTCGCCCTGCTGCCGCAAGCGCAAACCGCGCTGATAGAACCATTGCGCCTCGCTCATCGGCCTGGCCTGGCGCGCCGCGCGCCGCCTCCCGACCGGCGCGGTAAATCTCCATGCGACGTTTGAATTCGTCCACCTCCGTCCGGTGGCCGTGGTGCGGATGCTTTTCTTCCAGCGGCCCGAGGTACTTGTCCCAGGCCGTCTCCCAGTCGTCAGGGTCCGTCGATGCCATCAGCTCCGCCCCGCGCCGATACAGCGTCTCGGGACTGAGCGGCCAGAACGCCCAGGCGATCAGACCGACGGTCAGCAGCAGCAGGGTCAGCAAGACCAGCGGCCGGTCAAAGAGACGCTTGCCGGGCCCGCGCCGCCACGCCAGTTCGCTGCGCAATAACCGGCCCAGCAGCGTCACCGGTCCAGCCTGCTCCGTGGTAGGCGTGTCCTCATGGACGTCGAGGTTGCCGCGCAGACGAACGGCGGTCGTCTCGCTCTTGCGGTCGATCTTGCGGCGCAGGCTGTCGAGGCGGCGGAACAGCACGCCCGCATCGGCCGGCCGCTGCGCCGGGTCTTTCTCCAACAACTCGCAGACCAGGACGTCGAAATCGGTGGGGATCTCCTCTACCAGGCGCGCGGGTCGATCGAAACGGGCGTAGACGTGCTTGTGCAGCAGCTCGGCCGGCTCGCCGGTGAACGGCGTCCGACCCGTCAACAGCACGTACAGGACGATGCCGAGCGAATAGAGATCGCTGCGCCGCGTCACCGGCTTACCCAGCGCCTGCTCTGGCGACAGATACTCCGCCGTGCCGACGATGCTGCCGGTGACCGTCAGGTGCGTGCTGGAGAACAAGCTGGCGATGCCGAAGTCGGAAAGCTTGACACAGGAGTCAGGAGTCAGGAGACAGGAGTCAGGAGGAACACTCACGTCCTCGCTGACTCCCGACTCCTGACTCCTGACTCCTGACCCCTGACCCCTGACCCCTGACTTCTGGAGGAGCAGGTTCGCCGGTTTCAGATCGCGGTGGATGATGCCGCGATCGTGGGCGTGCTCAGCGCCGGTGCGATTTGCAGAGCGAGCTCGAGGACCTCGGACCAGGGCAGTCGGCCGTCACGTTCGAGGACGTCCTGGAGCGTCGGCCCCTCGACGTACTCCATGACGTAGTAGGATCGGCCCTTGTGCTCGCCGGCTTCGAGAAAGCGGACAATGTGCGGATGGTCGAGCTGGCGCAGGATTTCGATCTCACGCTGGAATCGCTGGGAGAAACCGGGATCGTCGGCCAGCTCGGCGGACAGGAGCTTGACGGCGGCCACGGCAAGCCCCGCAGCCAGCGGCGGCTCGGCCCGCGCGCGGTAGACAAACCCCATGCCGCCGCGACCGATTTCCTTCTCGATCACCCAGGCGCCAAGCCGTTCCCCGATCATACGCAGCACCTCGTAGTCCCGTCTTTTCAGCATACCCGACGGAGCGGACGAATCCCATCTACAATGAGAAGGAACCGAGGAACGCACCGATGCCAACGACGGCCCTGCTGCTGATCGCCCACGGCAGCCGTAATGCGGACGCCAACGCCGATTTAACCCACGTCGCGGCGGAGTTGCGCGCGGGGCTTCCCGATCGTCGAGTCGTCGTATCTGGAATTGGCCGAGCCGGACATCGTGGCCGGCGGCGTGCGTTGCGTAGAGCAAGGGGCGGGACGGGTGATCCTGGTGCCGTACTTTCTGTCGGCGGGCATCCACGTGCAACGCGACCTGACGGCGGCACGGGATCGACTGGCGGAGCGTTATCCGGCGGTGGATTTCCGTCTGGCCGAGCCGTTGGGACGGCATCCGCTGCTGCTCGACGTGGTGGTGGAGCGGGTGCGAGATGTGGACGATTGAGCGTCATCTGCGTCGATCACAGCGTCCGCGCCAGCGCGAAGACCTCTTCGGCGTCGAGTACCTGATCGTTGCTCTCGAAGAGCCGGGCGACGGCGGCTCGGTGGATCTTCATCTTCGTGTCGCCGACGCCGATGGCGCCGTAGCCGATAACGCCGTCGCGCTCCTTGCCCTTGTCACCGACCTCGACGCCTTCGATGCCCAGCGGCGGCACCGCGTTCAGGTCGATGGCGACCTTCAAGTTCGGACACGCCGACCGGGCCGAGTGCGGGAACAGCACGACGCCGGCCGCCCCCGCCGCGACCACCAGCGTTCGCCCGGCGAGCGCCGTTGCAGCCATCTTCGGTCGCCGCGAGCCGACCGGCTCGAGCTTTGCCGTTCGGAACACGGCGCCGGATAGCCTCGACTGCCGCGGTAGCCCGGGCCAGCTGCCGCGAAGCCAAGCCGCACCTCGGCGCCCTGTCCGGCCAGCAGCAGGGCGACGCGCTGGCCGACCGGTCCGGTGCCGCCGAGGACGAGCGCCTTCGTCGTCTTCAGGTCGAGATGCCGGGCGGCGGCGCGGACGGCGGCGGCGGCGGTGGTGTTGGCCCCGTTGGCGTCGAGCAGCACCGACACGCGCAGGCCGAACTGCGGCAGCATGTGCTTGGCCACCTCGGCCAGCAGCTTTTCGCCGGCCGCCACGTCGCTGCCGCCGATGAAGATGGCCGTGCGTTTCAGATCTTGGGCCGTGCGCGTGAAGATGGCGCCGTGGACGAGGTCGCGCACCTGCTCCGGCTTGACGCCGCCGTAGCTGAACACCTCGTCGGCGCCGGCGTCGATGGCCACGACGCGGTCGAAGACGCTCGGGTGCGGGTCGCTGTCGAGCTGGATGAGGATTGTGCGCTTGTCCACGACGACGTCCTCGAACCGTTTAGCCGCGAGCTTCTGCGAGCGCTGATGCAGCGCTCGCAAAAGCTCGCGGCTAAACGAAAACAATTCACTTCGGCGAGAACGGATGCTTCGCCGTGTCCTTCTTGGCGAGGATCTCGTCGATCTTCGGCTCGCCCTTCATGGCGTCGCTTGATCGCCAACTTCGTCGCCTCGTAGTTGAACTGGTAGATCTTGTTGTCGTCCTTGGCCTGCGGGTGAATGAAGACGCCGCAGACGATGACGAGGTTCTCGGCCTGAGCCTTGTCGATGACGCCCGCGGCGACGCTGTCGGCGACGGCCTTGGCGACGGCGGCCTGGGCCGGCCCGAACATCTGCACCGCCTGGCCCAGCCCTTGATCGTCACCTTGGTGATGAGGACCGTGGCCGGCTTGCACAGCAGGTTCGGCGCCAGCACCGCCAGCAGGTTGTGTGGCCGTGCGACTGGTTGGCCAGGGCGTTGGCGAACGCCATGCCGACCGGGCCGGTCTTGTCGCCGATCAGCAGGTCGATGTGCGCGATCTCGTTGCCGTCGCCGACCAGCGCTTCACCGATGAACATCGACATTGCTCGTTCTCCTTGAGAGTAGGATCGTAGTTGTTGTGACGATGAGGAGGATATATACGGCGGCGGTGGAGATGACAAAGAGAATCCAGACAAGGAGACACGGAGACCGGGAGACAAGGAGACCGCCCCAGTCTCCTTGTCTCCCGGTCTCCGTGTCTCCTTGTCTGGATTCAGGCCCAGACGCTGGTGCCGCACCGCGAGGCGGTTGGGTCGTCCCCGGAAGCAGGGTGGGCGCGCTGCTCTCTCGACTGCGGCGTTTCCGGGGGCGGCACCAGCGTCGGCCTTTATCGTCCGTTGGGCCGGACGAATCGCCGCGGCGTCAGGGGAGCCGAGCAGCGACAAATAAATCTATCGGCCGACGACCGCTCCGGCCTTCATCAAACCTTCCATTACCCGGCGAACCGGCCGGGTAAGGCCCCAACCGGCCGCTGACGCAGCCGGTTCGCCGGGGTTGGAAACGGCAACGTGAAGCAGACCGCTCGCCATTTCAGAGTTCACCCGTAGAATGACTGCGATCCGAGCAAAACCCTATCACGCATTTACGAGGGACACGCCATGTCCGACCGTCGCGGCCCACTCAGCGTCACCCGGCTTTTCGGCCTGCATCTTTCACCCGGAAAGATTCGCGGGCTACAGCGCATCTGCAACGACAACGGCACGCTGACCATGGTCGCCACCGACCAGAACAGCTCCATGATCGGCATGATGAAGGACGCCAACAAGAAGAAGGGCGAGCTGAATCCGAAGAACTCGGAAGAAGGCCGCGATCCGACCTACAACGAAATCGTCGAGGCCAAGATCGTCCTGTCCACCGCCCTCAGCCCCGTCGCCAGCGGCCTCCTCGTCGATGGCTACTACGGCGTCTGGAGCACCGTCGCCAGTTACAGCGTTCCCGGCAAGTGCGGCATCCTCGTCCGCGTCGAGAAATCGGGCGGCACCAAGAACGCCGTCGGCGCTCCGCTCATGGACATCGAGCCGGGCTGGGGCGTCGGCAAGATCAAGCGCTGCGGCGCCGACGCGGTCAAGCTGCTCGCCCCGTTCGAGCCGACCGAGCCGCTGAGTGCCGAGCATCAGACGAGCCTCGTTCAGCAGGTCTACGAGGAGTGCAAGAAGCACGACATCCTGATGCTGCTGGAAACCGTCGCCTTCCCATTCGGCGGCGAAAAGAAGGACAGCAAGGAGTACAAGGCCCGCAAGGCAACGACGGTCATCGAGAGCGCCCGGATGCTGAGCCGGCTCTGCGACATCTACAAGGCGGAGTTCCCCGGCCACTTCGGCCAGGAGACCGACGCCCAGCTGCGCGACAACCTCAAGGCGCTGGACGCGGCCAGCGCGACGCCGTGGGTTTTGCTCAGCGCCGGCGTCGATTACCCCGATTACAAGAAGCAGGTCGAGATGTCGATGGAAGCGGGGGCCAGCGGCATCCTGGGCGGCCGGGCGTTCTGGAAGGAGTTCTTCCTCCAGGATGGTCCCGCCGCGCGCGAGAAGTTCGCCCGCGGCGAGGCGGTCGAGCGCGTCAAGCAGCTCGACGCCATCGTCCGCGCGAAGGCCGACGCCGTGGTTCAAGCGTTACGGTCTGTCGATGGACGACATGCGCAGCCTGCGTGCCTCCGAGGGTTGGCACTTCCGCTACGGCGGCAAGTCCGAGGCGGCAGGCACCGGGGAATGGGGATATTGAACGGGTGACCGATGATGAGCACGCAGCGCAGGCAAGTGGCGGCACTTGTTTGCGCTGCGTGCTCAATGCGGCGGGGCGTCCTGGCGCATCCAGAAGATGATCGCCAGGTAGCCGCCGTGTAGCAGGAAAATTGCCCCGACCAGGCTTAGCAGCAGGCGCGTCATCACCAGCAGCCGCGATCCCACTGCCTTGATCTCGGGCATCACCGCCGTCACGTCGTCGATGCTGGTGCCCAGGTTCGTCAGCGAGCGCTCCTGTTTCACCACGTCCTCGCCCCACTGGTCGGTGTACATCGGGAGGGCTGCGGACAGCCCCTCGATCATCGTGCGCGAATGTTGCAGCGACGCCTCGTACGCCTGCCGGTTGTCGAGAACGCCTCTTAACTGCTTCTGCGTCCCACGCAGCAGCGCGGCGGAACTGCCGAGGCTCTTCCGCAATTCCGGCCAGCTCTTCGCCGTCCGTTCCAGGCCCTGCTGGCCGGTCCGCATTATCTTCGTCAGGTCGCGCAGCCGGGCTGTCTCGTGCAGCATCCGGGACAACTCTTCGCCGAGTCGGGGTACGTCGTCCGCGAGGCGTGAAGCCTGGGCAGGCGCGTTCTTCAGGAGCGTTTCGATCTTGTCTTGCCGTTGCAAGAGTGAGCCTAGTGCCGCGTGCGTACGGTCGGCGATTTTACGGCACTCGGCGACGCCATCGCGCAACCGCGGCAGTTCGGCGGAGAAGGCATCGAGTCCCTTGCGCGCCGCCGCGGAACCCTTCGATGCTTTGCGCAGGCCGTCGGCGATCGCTGCGCCCTCGGGCCAGAACTTGTGGTACTCGACGGACGGGGTGACCCCGCGCAGTGAGATGACGGGATACGAGGCGCTCGCCAGTCCGGACATGCGCTCGGCGCCTTTGTTGAAGGCGCTCTCCAGCCCCGAAAAGCCCTCGCGCACGGCCTGGATGTTTTCAGGCTTGAGCAGCGCCGCCAGGCCGTCGAGACCCATGCCGAACCGGGTCAGGCTCTCGTGGACTTCGCGGACGGCCTTGAGATCCCGCGGCAGCGCCCGCAGGATTTCGGCGAGTCCGCGCATCGGCCCGGATTTCGGCGACGATCTTGTCCAGGCGCTCGGCAGTCGCGGCGGCGGCGGGGCAGACGTCTTTCTCGAGATAGTTGGCCGTCAGCCCCATCGCCATGCCGAGCTGCTCGAAGCCCTCCGGGGCCAGGCGTTCGGAGAGGCCGTCCACTCCGCGGGCTACTTCGCCAAACGAGTCGTGCAGGGTCTGCAGCGCGACGTAGTCGATCTGCTGTTTCTGCAAGTGCTGGCCGAGATATTGGAGCTGCACGCGCGTCCCCTCGGCCAGCTGCTTGGCGTGCGGCTGGGACTGCTGGATGTTGTGGATCTCGTCGCGGAGTTTGCGGACTTGCGATCCCGTCTGCCGGCTGACGCGCTCGATACGGCCGACCGTATCGCGCACGTCGTCCGGCCCCGGCAACTGCCAGACGAACGCGTACAGGACGGCGGCGCTCAAGATTTCGAGGACACCCAGCGCGAAGAAGATGGTGCGGCGCATGATCGAGCGCACTCCGAAGTTGAGGTGCGAAGGCTCGTCTGAAGCAATTGTAGCACCGCCGCCCGTTCGCCGCTTGCGGCTTAGCGCTATGCTATCACGGCACTATCTCCCCTCTCCCCGGTACTCCGGGGAGAGGGGTCGGGGGTGAGGGGTAAGAGCCAGAACACTGCTAAGCGGCTCACCCCTCACCCCCGACCCCTCGCCCCGGAGTACCGGGGAGAGGGGGGCAATGCTGTGGGACCAGGCCACAAACGGCACCCGATAACTCCACCGCGGCGTGCCGATCATCTCCGCCAGCACGCGGGCAATGACGGCGTGCGCTCGGATTCCGGGGTGCGCGTCGTACCGACTGACGGCGAGTTCCGCCCAGGCGCCGCCGAAATCGTCCAGCATGTTTCGAGCTTCAAACCCGCGCTGCCCGGCCGCACGCTCCACCTTGTCCATCACGTCGCGCGCTCCGTCCGCCTGCGGAGCGAAGAGAGGAAAAACGACGAGGAGCCGGCGTACTGCTCGGCGATCGCACCAGGCCGCGATGCGATCCAGTCCCTGCAGGACACGCTGCCAACCGGGGCTGTCGTCGGCGTGCTGCCGGCGCAGCTCGTTCCAGAAGGCGGTCGTCCCAGCCGCGGTTATGCGGTCCTTCCAAACCAGGGCGCGATAGCCAGCGTAGGAACCCAGCGTCTGAAGGAGAAGGCGCTCTCCAGCTGTCGGCGGCCGGCGGCTGGGCGGGTTCTCGCCCTCCGCGTCGTTGAGGACGTAGCCGACGACGACGATGTCCGGGCGCACCGCGTCGCCGATCCGGTCGAGCACGTCGGCCTCTTCAAAGGTGTCCAGCCCGCACATCCCGGCACTGTAAACCTCGGCGTCTGGGGCAGACACCGCGAGCAACCGCTCCAGCTGGGCCGAGAAGCGTTCGCGCTTCGGCACGCCGGCCCCTTCAGCGTAGGAATCGCCGATCACCAGGACGCGCGGCCCGCGCTTCGGTCCGGGTTCACGGTCATTGAAACCGAGCGAGTTGTGGGCGTCGAAGTAATCGGGCCAGAACCAGTGCGTGCCCGGATTGACAGCGAGCGAGTCCCAGACCGGGAACGCACGGGCGCCGGCCTCGACCGCGAACAGCAACAGCAGGCTGCCCATTACAAATCCAGATGCCGCCGCCGCCACTCGGCCGGCACCGGGCAGCAGGCGGTTGAATCCGTACCGCCGTTCGGCCCGCCACGGCAGGAACCAGTGGACGAGGAACGTCGCGAGCAACAGCGCGAGCAGGTTGCCGTAGATGGCCCGTCCCTGCCACGCCGCCACGTTGAGCGCGTTCTGATGGAAGAGCCAGCCGACAAGCAGCAATTCGGCGACTACGATAAGCCACGGCACGGTGCGCAGTCGAAACCAGAGGCGGCGCGATCCGCGCGGCAGAAACGTCACGGGAGCCAGGGGAAAAAGCATCAATCCCAGCGCGAAGGCGCCGCCATCAGGGCTAGTGGCCGATTCCCTAACGCACACAGCCGGGACGTAAAGGAGAGAAGCCGATCGGCCCACTGCTGGGCGGGACGTTGCGGCTTCACAGTTATGATTTCGTGAGAAGCGCTGACGTGGGAAGCGTGGTGTTCCCGGTGTGATCGCAGCGACAACAGGAACAGCATCAGCCCGCACAGGCTCGGCAACAATCGACCGCAGAAGGAACGCATGAAGTCACCCCGGCCCGAGGACAAGGCATAGTCCGGCGCGATCGAGGTGCGGGACAGAGGTGAAGCCGAGAGAACGGTTATAGGAGAAATGGGCAAAAAGTGTCAAGCCATTGTTGCGAGGCGCTTTGTATGCGGATGGCGATCGGGTTACAACAAGGCCGTGCGCTCGTCGTGGCCGTACATCCGATTGAAATTCTGCACCGCCACGCCGCTCGCGCCGCGGATCAGGTTGTCCTCGCACACCAGCACCACCACCCGGCCGCGCACCACGCGCACCGTCACGTCGAGGAAGTTCGTGCCCCAGCAATCCTTCGTGGCCGGCAGATGATCGACCACGCGCACGAACGGCGTCTTGCGGTAATACTCGCGGTACAGCTCCAGCAGCTGCGCCTCCGACAATGGCCGGCGCGGCGCGGCGTAGATGGTCGAGAAGATGCCGCGGTCCATCGGAATCAGGTGCGGCGTGAAGATCACCTCGACCGGTTCGCCGGCCACGTCGCTCAGCGCCTGCTCGATCTCCGGCGTGTGGCGGTGCTTGCCGACGCGTAGGCCGCGACGCTCTCGTTGCACTCCGGAAAGTGGGAGTTCAGCTTCGGCGTCCGCCCCGCTCCCGAGACGCCGCTCTTGCTGTCGATGATGATGCTGCCTGGCTCGATGCAGCTTGCCGGCCACCAGCGGCGCCAGGCCGAGGATGGCCGTCTGCGGATAGCAGCCGGGGTTGGCGACGAGCTGGGCCGTGGCGATCTCGTCGCCGTAGATCTCCGGCAAGCCGTAGACCGCCTGGGCCAGATTGGCGAGGTCTTCGTGGCTCTCGCCGTACCATTGCGCGTAGACATTCGGATCGCGCAGCCGATAATCGGCGCTGAGGTCGATGACGCGGAGGCCGCGTTGCAAGACGGCCGGCAGCAGTTTCATGCTGGCCCCGTGCGGCAGACAGCCGAAGACGCACTCCACGCCGCGCTTCAGCAGCCGATCCGCGTCGAACGGCTCGCAGCGCAGGTCGATCCGGCCAGTAAGGCTGGGATGCAGCTCGGCGAGGCGCGGCGTGTCCTCCTGGCGCGACGTGGCGGCCACGATCTCCGCCGCCGGGTGCCGCAGCAGGATCTTGATCAGCTCCAGGGCGGTGTAGCCCGAGCCGCCGAGGATGGCGACTTTTGTCATTGCAGATTGCAGATTGCGGATTGCAGATTGTCGCGATCCCGTTGATCGCTACCTTTGAGTTCATGGTATCGTCGAACGTGGTGATTGAGAATCCAGAATCCGCTATCCAACATGAGAACGATCCACGCCGCCGCCGAGGACATTCGCCAGGGCCGTCTTTCGCCGGTCGATCTGCTCGACGAATGTCTGGAGCGCATCGACCGCTTCGAGTCGCGCGTTCGGGCCTGGGTGCTGGTCGACCGCGACGGCGCCCGCGCAGACGGCGAAGCAGCGACACGACGAGGTCCAGCGCGGCCAGTGGCGCGGTCCGCTGCACGGCATTCCGCTCGGCATCAAGGACATCTTCGACGTGTTCGACTGGCCGACGGCGGCCGGATCGAAGTTATGGGCCAACAGCATCGCCCGGCAGGACGCGACCGTGGTGCAGCGGCTGCGCGAAGCCGGCGCGGTGTTCATCGGCAAGACGGTGACGACGCAGTACGCCAGCTTCGATCCGCCGGTGACGCGCAATCCGTGGAACCTGGAGCGGACGCCGGGCGGCACCAGCAGCGGCTGCGCGGCGGCAGTGGCGTGCGGCATGTGTCTGGGAGCGCTCGGCTCGCAGACCGGCGGCTCGATCACGCGGCCGGCGTCGTACTGCGGCGTGGCAGGGATGAAGCCGTCGTTCGGCCGTGTCAGTGTCGAGGGCGTGGTGCCGCTGGCGCCGTCGATGGACCATGTCGGACCAATCGCGCGGTGTGTGCGTGATCTAGCAATTCTTTTTCAAACCATTGCCGTCGGCTGGAGGAACGACAAGCGTTTGGCGCCCTGTTTCCGCTCTCCGCTCTCCAGGCCGACATTGAGTTGGTTGGGGGGCCTTTTCACGAGCCGGTCCACGCCGATCATGCGTGAGCGGTTCGATGAGGTAATTGAGATGTTCCGAAAGGCAGGGACCGCAATCAATGAAGTCCCTCTACCAGCGGAGTTCGGCCCAATCTTGGAAAGGCACCGCACTGTCATGGCGGTCGAGGCTGCGGCCTATCACGAACCGCGACTGCGCCGCCATCGCGAAGATTACAGCCCCAGGATTCGCTCGCTGCTCGAAGAAGGTCTGGCTACGCCCGCCCCGGAGTTCATTCGTGTTAAGGAACACCAGCATCAACTTTCCTTGGAGATGCGTTTCACTTTTGTGGGCAGAGACACGGTGATGCTCTGTCCTGCAACTACCGGCCCAGCACCGGCAGCGGACACGACCGGCGATCCCGCGTTCAACTCGCCGTGGAGCTATACAGGATTGCCTGCGGTCAATATTCCGATCGGTCTGAGTTCCGATGGTCTGCCGCTGGCTCTACAACTTGTCGGAGGGCATGAGGAGGAGGCCAACTTGCTAGAAGCGGCCGCGTGGTGCGAAGAAGTGTTGAACGTGGAAATGGGCGAGCCGCGCGGCATTGTTTAGCCGCGAGCTTCTGCGAGCGCTGGACAGTCCAGCGCTCGCAGAAGCTCGCGGCTAAACAATTACCGCACCTTCGCCTTGAATCGAATGATCCCGCTCTCGCCCGGCAGCAGTTTACCGCTGACGTCCCAGCGCAGCACCAGCGAACCGACCTCGTTTTCCTGCATCGTGAACACGGCGTCGCGCTCCGACTGGGCGCTGTCGGGAATGTACTCCAGGCGCGATCGAGAGACTGTCCACCACGGTCACGTCGGTGATCGGCTGGCCGCCGTGGTTGCTGTATTTCAGCGTGAACGTCACCACGTCGCCGGGCAGTCCTGAATGTTTGTCCACGTCCTTGGCCAGCACCAACGGCCGTTCCGGCGGCGCCGGCGCCTCGGCGAGACGACCCGTCACGTCGCAGCGTCTCGACCGCTTCACTGATCGCGAGCGGACCGCCGGCCACACGGCCCTCCACCTGGGCATGTGTCTCAATTTCGTAGGCGCTCGCCCTGGTCTTCTGCAAGACCGCCCGTGCGAACTCCAGTTGCGACGTAATCAGAGGCGGCTGCCGCGTGGCCACCTGTTCGCCGCCGAGCACCTCGCGCCGATCCTGCACGGCCACGGCGGTGTCATAGTGGCCCAAGCCCGTCGCTGTCCGCAGCACGGCGAACCGCGGCACCAACAGGCAGACGCGGTTGGAACAGGTCGAGCTGTCGGCGGCCGCGACTGTCCCGATACTCCGCGACGGTGTCCTCGTGGTTCAGCCCTTGCAGCACGCCGTCGTTGTCGAGGCCGGGCGCACTGCGGTCTGCCGCTGGCGAGATAGCTGCGGGGGGGCGGCGTGATACAGCCGTTGTGAATCCACTCCTCGTCCGGCCGGCACGGACCGAGGATGGGATCGTACAGCGCGAAACAGGCCCACGGCAGCATCGGCGGAGCGGCCGGTTGACCCAGCACGTGCTCGTCCGGAAACAGCACCGTTCCCGGCACCGACGACAGCGCGACTTCGCGCGGCGTGAGGTCGAGCTGGCCGAGCCGGAAGATCAGGACGGGCCGGCCGCGTCGCGGGCCTCGGTTAACGGGTCGCGGTCGGTGGTCACGGTCGTCTCCAACGGCTGATCGGGCGTCGTCGCTGCCGGAGTCGCTCGCTCCGGATTTTCGAGGTAGATGACCTTCGTGACCAGGGCGCCGGAGAGGGCCGTCTTCACATCCTCGTCGGTGAGGACGACGGGAGCGGGATAGCCGGCGGCGTTGACTCCGGGCGGCAGGGCGAGTGTGCCGCGCACTTCCAGGGTCGGGTAGAGACTGAGGCCGGGGTATTGCACGAGGTTGTTCAATTCGAGGCGATAGATGTAACCGGGTCGGAGACCGAAGCTGCACGGGCGCCATCAGGTCGCGCGGCCGGGCCATGCCTTGATAGACGACCGTGCGCATGCCGGCCGGACCATAAAGCTTGACGTGCAGCAACGGGGCCAAGCCACGGCCGAGCGGCAGCAGCGGATCTGCGCCGACGCCGACTCTGTGCAAGCCAAGAGAAGAACCGCGGCGCAGAGGGTTCGCGGGAACATGTGCAGGCCCGGTGAGGTGGACGGATGGAGGAGATTCTGAGTGTGTTCATGCCCCCTCTCCCTTGTACTCAGGGGAGAGGGGTCGGGGGTGAGGGGTGGGAGGCCAGAACACTGCTCCGCCGCTAACCCCTCACCCCCGACCCCTCTCCCCTGAGTACAGGGGAGAGGGGGAAGGTAGACCCCTCTCCCCTGAGTACAGGGGAGAGGGGAGAACAAGCGGCGATTCAACCGCTCACTTCCCCGCCTGGAAGGTGAGGCCGGCAGGAGACGTCGGCGCCGACGGCGGCAGCATCTGGCCAACCGGGACGCTTGGAGCCGCGGGCGGCGTAAAGTTCGGCATCAGATCCGGCGGCAGTCCTCCCTGCGGCATCAAGCCTTGCGGGACTCGACCGGGCTGCGCTGGAGCCTGCGCCGCCGGACCAGGGCCTTTCGGAGCGGGCGGCATCATGCCGGGCGGCGGCATCATGCCAGGAGGCATCATGCCGGGCGGCGGCATCATACCGGGGTTCCCGTTGCCGGTCAGGCCGAAGGGCGGCATCGGACCGCCAGGGCCGGCCATGCCGGGCAGCATCCCGGGCATTCCGGGTTGCGGCATCGGCGCTGCGCCTGGAATGGGCTGGGCGCGTCCATCGGCGGCGTGTTCGGCAGCTCCAGGAGGATGTTGCCGAGCCGCACGATCAGCAAGATGCTGCCGCGGCGCAACGCTTCGGCGATCGGATCGGCTCCTGGCTCCAACCGCGACGAGATGATCTCCTCGGCACCGGTCGAGGCCAGGTCCTGGTATTGCGGATCGGGCAGGTAGATGACCTTCACGAGGAAGTTGCCGGCCGCCACCTGGTTCAGGTCTTCCTCGGTGATGCTCACCGGGACGGAGCTATGCGCCAGGAACGTCGCGGTCTTGGCGTTGCACGGCACCACTTCCAGCGTCGGGTACAGGTCCATGCCTTCGCGGCGCGGAATGTCGGTCAGCTTCAGGCGATAGATGGCCGCTTGCAGGAAGTTGTAACGGCCGGGCGCGGTCAGGTAATCGCCGCCGAATCCGGGCTTGCCGTCGGCGGACGGACCGTACCACGAGATCTTCATACCGCTGGGGCCGACGAAGCGCACAGAGGTGCGCTGGACCGGGAACGGAGCCAGTCCGGGTCCGGTGATGGCACCGACCGCGGCGACGGCCCCTGGAGGAGGACAACCAGGCCCGCCCATTCCTGGAGGCCCGCCCATCCCTGGAGGCCCGCCCATTCCCGGAGGGCCACCCATTCCCGGAGGGCCACCCATTCCGGGCGGACCGCCCATCCCAGGCGGCGGCATCATCATCATCGGCGGGGCGCCGTTGCCAAGCGGCGGGCCGCCCATCATCTGGCCGCCGGCCTGCATCAGGCCGCCCATCGAGGCGTCCGGCATCGTGGCCGAGGCCTGGTAAATGTCGCTGTTGCGGCGGGCGTAGCCGTGGTCGATCTGGTCCATCACGCCGGGCGGCAGACCCTGGGAGACCGTGGCGCGGGCCAGGCCTTCCGGCGTCGTTTGCGGCAGACGGCCGGTTGCGGTCGCCACCACGGGTTCGCCGTTCGGTCCGATCAGACCAGGGGCGCCATTCAGCATCTGGACGCCGCAGTGTCCGCCTTCCGGTCCAGGCTGTGGCGCCGGTCCGTCGTCACCCTGGTTGACGTGGCCCATGAACGAACCGGGGGGGCCGGCCGGTCCCAGCGGCAAGAGTCCCCCTGGTCCGGGGCCCTGGCCGTAGCCAAGGCAACCGCTGAGGCGCTCAGCAGCATCATCATTCCCGCTTTTCTCTTCATACGTCCCCCTTGTCCCCCGGCAGGGATCGCGGAGCCAGCGCGAATCAGAACGTGCGCGGTCTGCGGTCCACTTCCTCTATCGCCTTCGGGTCCCCCTGGATATAGTCGGCCCGCGCGATGTCGGAACTTTCGTCAAACTCGGAAGACTTTGCCTATGCAATTTTTTCGTTACATTCCCCTGATCGTGCTGACTGCCGGCGGACTGGCTCTGCTGGCCGGTGCGGTACGGCGGAACACGGTTCCAAATAACCTCGCCGCGCCCTACTCGCCTCCTCCCGCAGCCGTTGCGGATACCGCCGCTTCCCAAACTCTCGAAGCTGCCCTGACTGCGCTGGGCCGCCGCGGCTCCTGGCTCGAAATGACGGTGCGCCAACGAGTGCGCCTGCCGGAGCTGCAATACCTGGCCGAAGGCAGCTATCGAGCCGCGCCGGACCATCGATTTCGCCTCGACCTCCAGACGCGCGTCGGCAAAACCACCGGCACGCTTCTGACGGTCAGCGACGGCGCCACCGTGTGGCGGGCCCATCGTTCCGGCGACGGCGCCTGGACAGCGGTGACCCGCGCCGCTGCGCCCGTCCGTTGACGCCGCGCCGCAACAGGGCGACGATCTCTTGAGTGACTCGACGTTCCGCGGCCCGGAATCACTGGTGCGCAACCTGCGCCGGCGGATGGTCTGGGTCAAACGCGCTGAGGTGCAAGATGAAGGCAGAGCGTATCTCGAGCTGACAGGCGTGTGGTCGGCGGCACCGGTGCTGAAGAACGAGGCCTCGCCGGATGGAGTGCCGGACCGCTGTCTTCTCCTCCTCGACGCCGACACCTTGTGGCCGTGCCGCGTCGAGTGGTGGGGACCGACGGCGGAAGGCAAGGGGCTGCTGTGCCTGATGCGTATGGAGCTGCGCGATCCCGTCTTCAACCACCCGATGTCGCCGGAAGAATGCGCACGGAACTTCACCTTCGATCCCGGCACGGCCGTGGTGGTCGATGAGTCGCAACTCGGAAGTGAGGAGACCGCGAAGAAGAAAATGCCCTGACGGTAACGAATTCAGAGACTAGTGAGGTCGTGAGACCCCTGCCGGCTTGTCCGGCAGGTGAAGCAGTTCGCCAGCTAAGCGGACATAGCAAAATGGGTCCTTCTCGACCCCTGCCGGCTTGTCCGGCAGGTGAAGCAGTTCGCCAGCTAACTGGACATAGCAAAATGGGTCCTTCTCGACCCCTGCCGGCTTGTCCGGCAGGTGAAGCAGTTCGCCAGCTAACTGGACATAGCAAAATGGGTCCTTCTCGACCCCTGCCGGCTTGTCCGGCAGGTGAAGCAGTTCGCCAGCTAACCATGTAGCTGCTGGAACTGCTTCACCTGCCGGACAAGCCGGCAGGGTCGAGCGCCATTCCGCAGTTACGCCGCTCTAGCCGCGGAACTGCTTCACCTGCCGGACAAGCCGGCAGGGGTCGAGCGCCATTCCGCGATCACGCCGCTCTAGCCGCGGAACTGCTTCACCTGCCGGACAAGCCGGCAGGGGTCCGATTCTCCCTACCTTGATGCTACACTCTCACAATTCCTAGCGGTTTTTCTTGCCGCGCCGCGCGCATTCGTGCAAACTATGCTGAGGATATCTGCCGCGTGGACGGATCAGCCTTCCCTACACAAGGAAAACACCGATGAGTCTACGAAAGCTGGAGTGCTTGCTGGTCTGTGCGGCGCTGCTCCTCAGGGTCGGACTGCTGCCGGTGCGAGCAGACGAGAAGAAGGAACATGCCGCCATCAAGCCGGTTTCCCGCGGCGGCAATTGGGAGAAGCGTCACGAGACATTCATCGCCCTGGCCAAGAAGGGCAACATCGACCTGCTGTTCCTCGGCGACTCCCTCACCGACGAATGGGGCCGCCGGGCCGCGGACAACCCCGACAAACGCGGCGGCATGGCGATTTGGGAAAAAGAGTTCGCGCCGCTCAAGGCCGCCAACTTCGGCATCGGCGGCGACCGCACACAGCACGTGTTGTGGCGGTTGCAAAACGGCGAGCTCGACGGCATCAAGCCGAAGGTCGCCATGCTGATGATCGGCACCAACAACAGCTTCGACAATACGGCCGAGGAGATCGCCGACGGCATCAAGGCGATCGTTGCCGAGATCCACAAGAAGTCGCCGGGGACGAAGGTGCTGCTGCTCGGCATCTTCCCCCGCGGCAAGGATCCGAACGCGCCGAACATCAAGGCCCAGCGCGAAAAGCTCAAGGCCGCAAATGCCATCGTCGCCAAGCTCGATGACGGCGGCAAGACGGTCAAGTATCTCGACATCGGCGCCAAGTTCCTGCAAGCGGACGGCACCATTTCGCCGGAGATCATGCCGGACTACTTGCACCTCACCGAGAAGGGCTATCAGATCTGGGCCGAAGCGGTGAAGGGGCCGATCATGGAACTGCTGAACGCGAAGTGAACATTCGTCGCCGCATGCGGAGAAGACGCGGTTTCAAAACCGGCGAGCCGAGCTGCGTAAGCAGCCGGGTTGCTGCCTTTTGTCATCTACCCGGCCCCTTACGGGGCTCGGCTCGCCGGTTTTGAAACCGCGTCTAACCCGCAAGCGGCGGTTATCCTCCTGCCCCTCCTAACGGTTCTCTCTCCAGAAGGTCGTCTCCCCCGGCGTCGTCCGCTAGAATGATGCCTTCCTCATTCGGAGAGCGAAACGTGATGGATCATCCCATTCGCATCGGCGCGGTCAACTACCTCAACACCAAGCCGCTCATCTGCGACCTGGAGGAGCTAGCTCCCGACGCGGAACTGATCCTCGACGTGCCCAGCCGCCTCGCCGACCTGCTCGCCGAGGAGAAGCTCGACGTCGCCCTGATTCCCGTCATCGAGTACTTCCGCGCCGGCGGCTATTCCGTCGTTCCGAACATGTCCATCGCCACGCGCGGTCCGGTGCTGAGCGTCACCCTGTTCAGCCGCGTCGCCGTGGCCGCAGATTCGCCGCGTCGCGCTGGACGCCGGATCGCGCACCAGCGCCGCCCTGACGCAGATGCTGCTGCGGAAGCGCTACGGCGTGGCCCCGGAGGTCGTGCCGTTGCCGCTCGACCGCGCTGCCGAGGACGTGGACGCCGACGCCGTGCTGCTCATCGGCGACCGGGCGATGCGCGCCTGTCTGCCGGGTTTCGCCCACGCCTTCGATCTGGGGCAGGAGTGGTTCGACTGGACCGGGCTGCCGTTCGTCTATGCGTTCTGGGCGGTGCGGCCCGGCGTCGAACTCGGGCCGGTGGCCGACGCGCTGGTGGAAGCGAAACGGCGCGGGCTGGAGCGCGTCGGCCCCATCGCCGCCCGTGAAGCGCCGCGCCTGGGACTGGACGCCGGCTTCTGCCGTCGCTACTTGCAGTCGATCATCCACTTCGACCTGGGGCCGCGCGAACAGGCGGGGCTGCACCACTTTTACATGCTGGCCTGTGAGCTGGGGCTGGCCCGGCGAGGCATCGGGCTGGAACTGTACCAGCCATTGCAAATTGCAAATTGCAAATTGCAAATTGCAAATTGACAGAAAGGCGGAAGACATGCGACCGCGAAGAACGACCAGACTCCGGACCAATTTGCGATTTGCGATTTGCAATTTGCAATTTGCAATTTCGCCTCCGGAGGACATTCCATGACCGCCACATTGAAGCACTACCTGGAGAAAGCCGTCGACGGCGAGCGCCTCTCACCCGAAGAGGGCTTGGCCCTGTTCGACTGCCGCGACCTGTCCGCCCTCGGCCGCGCCGCCGACGCCGTGTGCCGCCGGCTGCATCCCGAGCCGTACCGCACCTACAACATCGACCGCAACATCAACTACACCAACGTCTGCGCCGCCGTCTGCGATTTCTGCGCCTTCTACCGCAAGAGCACCGACGCCGACGCCTACGTCCTGCCGCGCGAGGTGCTGTACCAGAAGATCGAGGAAACCATCGCCCTCGGCGGCGATCAGATCCTCCTGCAGGGCGGCAACCATCCGACGCTGAAGCTGGAGTGGTACGAGGAGCTGCTGCGCGACCTGCGAGCTCGCTTTCCGACGGTCAACCTGCACGCCTTCAGCGCCTCGGAAATCTGGCACTTCCACAAGCTGAACAAGCTGCCGCTGCGCGACGTGCTGCGCCGGCTTGAAGGACGCCGGCATGGGCAGTCTGCCGGGCGGCGGGGCCGAGATCCTCGTCGATCGCGTGCGCAAGGCGATCACCGTCAACAAGGTGCTGACCGAGGAATGGCTCGAAGTCCATCGCGTCTGGCACGAGCTCGGCGGCCGATCGACCTGCACGATGATGTTCGGCCACGTCGAAACGCCGGCCGAGCGCATCGAGCACCTCGAACGGCTGCGGCAGCTTGCAGGACGAAACGGGCGGCTTCACGGCGTTCATCTGCTGGACGTTCCAGCCGGAGAACACGGCCCTGGCCCACATTCCGCCGGCCGGCGCCTTCGAGTATCTGCGCACGCAGGCCATCGCCCGGCTCTATCTCGACAACGTGCCGAACATCCAGTCGTCGTGGGTGACGCAGGGTCTGAAGGTCGGCCAGCTCGCGCTGTTCTTCGGCGCCAACGACATGGGCAGCCTGATGATCGAGGAGAACGTCGTCTCGTCGGCCGGGACGGTGTATCACCTGACGCTGGAACAGATCAAGGACGCCATCCGCGAGGCGGGGTACATGCCGCGGCAGCGGAATGTGTTTTATTCGTTGGTGAGTGGTGAGTAAGTGAGTGGTCGGGCATACTCACCACTCACCACTCACCACTCACCACTGCACCACTCACCACTCACCATGATCTTCGTCGAGCATCTCGAAAAAACGTTCCGCGACCTGCGCCGCGGCATCGTCCATGCCGTGGATGACGTCAGCTTCGAGGCCCAGCCAGGTGAGATCTTCGGCCTGCTCGGCCCGAACGGTGCCGGCAAGACGACGACCATGCGGCATCCTCTGCACCGTACTAAAACCGACCGGCGGGAAGGCGACGATCGCCGGTTTCGACGTGGCGACGCAGGCGGCCCAGGTACGGCAGCACATCGGTTTCATGTCGGCCAACACGGCCATCTACGACCGCATGTCGGCGTGGGAGCTGGTCAGCTATTTCGGCCGGCTCTACGGCATGACCGAGGAGAAACTGCGCGAACGGCTGGAAACGGTGTTCACCACCTTGCAGATGAACGATTTCCGCGACATGCTCGGCGCCAAGATGAGTACCGGCATGCGCCAGAAGGTGTCGATCGCGCGGGCCATCGTCCACGATCCGCCGGTACTGATCTTCGACGAGCCGACCGCCGGCCTCGACGTGCTGGTGGCACGCGCCGTGATGAAGAACATCGAACAGCTGCGCGAGATGGGCAAGTGCGTGGTCTTCTCGACACACATCATGCGGGAGGTAGAACGCTTGTGCGATCGGGTGGCGATCATCAGCAAGGGTCGGGTTCAGGCTTGCGGCACGCTGGCGGAACTCCGTGAGCGCTTCGGCCAGAACGACGTCGAAGAGTTGTTCTTCAGCCTCGTTTCCTGACGGTGCGAGGTGAGCGGGAAAACAACACGAGGCCGTGATCGCCTGGATCGCGGCCCCGTATTGTTTATTCCGGCAGCGCTGGACTACAGGCCGGTACCGCCATTGGCACCGATGGCGCCGATCTGGCCGATCCCACCGAATTTTCCGCCGACGCCGATCTGACCGCCGATCGCACCGAATTGACCGCCGATCTGACCGCCGATCTGACCGAAGCCGCCGATCTGACCACCGATCTGACCGAAGCCGCCGATCTGACCACCGATCTGACCGAAGCCGCCGATCTGACCACCGATCTGACCGAAGCCGCCGATCTGACCGCCGATCTGACCGAAGCCGCCGATCTGACCGCCGATCTGACCGCCGATCTGACCGAAGCCGCCGATCTGACCACCGATCTGACCGAAGCCGCCGATCTGACCGCCGATCTGACCGATCTGACCGATCTGACCGATCTGGCCGCCAATCTGTCCGATCTGACCGAAGCCGCCGATCTGACCGATCTGACCGCCGATCTGGCCGATCTGACCGATGGCACCGATCTGGCCACCGATCTGACCGATCTGACCGATGGCACCGATCTGGCCCCCGATCTGACCGATCTGACCGAAGCCGCCGATCTGACCGCCGATCTGACCGAAGCCGCCGATCTGACCGCCGATTTGACCGAAGCCGCCGATCTGACCGCCGATCTGGCCGCCGATTTGGCCGCCGAGCCCGCCCAACCCGCCGAACCCGCCGAGTTGGCCGAGCTGGCCAAGTTGGCCGAACTGAGCGCCCAGCATTTGGAGTCCGAGGTTACCCTGCGCACCCAGCTGCAGGATGTTCGGCCGCATCGGAGTTTGATTGGCAGGCGAGACGGGCAAGGGCAAAGTCTTCGCGTACAATTGGGCACGCGTCTTGCTCGGATAGGTTAAGCAGATTGCCAACCCCGCCAGGACCGTGCAGTAACCGACTTTCAGCCAACGCGTGGAGAGATACATTACGGAGAACCTCATAGTAGGACCTGGTGGAGGGAACGCTGTAAAGTCGCGTTCTCCGATCCAATCATCCTCTCACCCGGTCGGCCGATGTCCCGCTCTCCTTTCCAATGCACCAAGCGGGACGGACGCTCTTCACCCTCGATGTATGTTTCTATTTTCATTCGTTCTGTGGGTCACGTCAAGTAGTTTGCGTCTCGATTGTGGTTCGCATCTTTATCAACACAGTGGCGGGGCGAGGATGAGGCGAGTTTGCAGACCGCGCTTGTGGATACGATCACGCTGGTTGTGGAGGCAGCAATCGTTCGGAATCTCGCATTTCTCAAAACGAAAACGGGCTTATGTCCCTCCGAGGTGAGACACAAGCCCGTTCATGACCGCTTCCGTCGTTGGCTGCGGTTACAGGCCCGTCCCACCGTTGGCACCGATGCCGCCGATCTGGCCGATTCCACCGAATTTCCCGCCGATCCCAATCTGGCCGCCGATGCCGCCGATCTGGCCGCCGATCTGGCCGCCGAACTGACCACCAATCTGGCCGCCAAACTGACCGCCGATCTGGCCGCCAAACTGACCACCGAACTGGCCAATCTGACCGCCGCCAAACTGACCACCGAACTGGCCGATCTGACCGCCGCCGAACTGACCGATCTGGCCGATCTGACCGCCGCCGAACTGGCCGATCTGGCCGATCTGACCGCCGCCGAACTGGCCGATTTGGCCGATCTGACCGCCGCCGAACTGACCGATCTGGCCAATCTGACCGCCGCCGAACTGACCGATCTGGCCAATCTGACCGCCGCCGAACTGACCGATCTGGCCAATCTGACCGCCGCCGAACTGACCGATCTGGCCGATCTGACCGCCGCCGAACTGACCGATCTGGCCAATCTGACCGCCGCCGAACTGACCGATCTGGCCGATCTGACCGCCGCCGAACTGACCGATCTGACCGATCTGACCGCCGCCGATCTGACCGAACCCGCCGCCGCCGATTCCGCCGAACCCGCCGAGTTGACCGAGTTGGCCAATTTGGCCGAACTGAGCACCCAGCATTTGGAGTCCGAGGTTGCCCTGCGCACCCAGTTGCAGGATGTTCGGCCGCAATGGGGTTTGGCTGGAGGACGATACGGGCAAGGGCAGGGTCTTCGCATACAGTTGGGCACGCGTCTTACTCGGATAGGCGAGGCAGATCGCCAACCCGGCCAGGAAGATGCAATAGCCGACTTTCAGCCAGCGCGCGGAGAAGATCATTCGGTTATCCCGTGAGGAACGGCTCGGTTTCGTGAGCGGGGCAGCCAAACCCCACTCCCGCAACCAGTCGCCGCCCGCCTGCGTTGTCGCTCACGGGAAGGAAGCGTCTTGTTGATGTATCTTACCTACCCCATTGTCATGTACCCCGTACTCGGCGTCAAGGAGTTTCCGGCACATGTTACCGACTTGTTACGATCCAATGGATCGCGGAGGAAGGCCGCAACGCGTGTGCTACATGGATCGCAACTAGACTGAAGGGGAGAACGGGGAAGAACCGGAAACTTGCGCCCGACTTGGCGATTTTTTTCAAGAAGACGGAATGCTTCAAACGGGGCAGCGGAGGAGTCATACCGTGGTAGGACGGATTTGCAATCCGTCCGCTATAGCCCGGACGGATTGCAAATCCGTCCTACCACGGTGTTACCCGCCTTGGAACCATGCCGAGAAGAGCAACTCCCCGAGGACCGGCCGGTAAAAAGTCCGCTTGACTTTAGAACGCGCAACGAGTATTCGCCCCTTTCCACGGACAGATACCGAACGTGCGGATGCCGGGGGCGTCGGGAATCGCATTCCGACGACCGGGGGAGCGGCCGGGGGATGGGCCGTTGCGTGCGCCTTCGTCACGGAGAGGATGGGGCCTATGTTCAAGAAAACCAGCTGGCTGGCGGGGTTACTCACGGCCGTCGGCGTCACGGTGTTGACCGCGGGGGAAGCGGCGGCCCAGGGGGAGGCGGTTTACGCTCCGCCCGCGGTGGATATTGCCACGCCATTGAACGACCGGCTGCCCGACGGCGGGCTGTTTCTTGCCGGCGAGTACGTCATGTTCCGGCAGACCACTCCGCTGCAACCGCAGTTGGTCGTGGTTCGCGGCTTCACCAACACCGACTCGTCCGGTGTTCTGGGGCTGAACGTGGGACAGTTTGTCGGCAGCCGAGCCCCAACACTCGACGTCTCGGAAGTCGAAGAAGAGCAATACGCGCCCGGATACAAGTTCGATCTGGGCTATCGCTTCCAGGACGGCTCAGTGGTGAGCGTGTCCACGTGGCGCCTGTTCAATGCGACCGTAACAAACGGCGCCACGTTTGCCGCCCCGAATTTCGCGGAAGGCCCGCAGTTGCAGAACGGGTTCCTCAGCGCTCCCGTGTTCAACTTCCCGCAGGAGTTCAGCGGTCCCCCCAAGATTTTCAATGCGGCCGGCAATGCGGTGCCGGGCGCCGCCGTCGGCATCTGGAACGGGGCCAGCGAAACGGGCGAAAAATTCTATACGCGTACCGAAGAGTGGGACGTCACGTACCGGTTCGCGCCTTATTACGAAACTGAAGATTGCCGGATCTCCGGCTGGGTCGTGCCGGTATGTGCGTATTCACGATGAGTATTCGTGGGACATGATCGACATCGACGTGACCACGGGCGTCGGCGGCGGTCAGAACGAGGCGGACTATACCTGCATCGCCTCGAACAACCTGTGGGGCGTTACCGTCGGCCAATGCTGGGAGCAGTACATCGCCAAGGGGTTCTCCTTCCAACTCGATCTCGGGGCCGCGGCGCTGATCGACATCGTTCGGGAAAGAGCCAAGTACGAATTGGGCCTGCGTTTCTTCGGGCCGGAAGGCAAGATGTCCCGAAGCGATTATACCTTCGCTCCGGAATTGACGGGCAGCCTTGCTCTGATGTGGTATCCGTATCCGGGCATTCAGGTTCGGGCAGGGTATAACACCATGGCCTTCTTCAACACCATCGGGTCGGAAAACCCGGTGAGCTTCGACTTCGCCGACCCGGACCCAAAATTCGATCGCATCTTTCGCATATTCGACGGCCTGGATTTCGGCATCGCGTTCATCTTCTGAGCCTGGCGCAAGACAACCACGACCGCCGTTTACGTTTCGCGCTGTTCCAGGCCGCGAAACGTAAACGGCGGTCCGCGTTTTCCCCGAATGGCCAACTCCCTTGTCAGCCCTATAATCTCCTTTTTAACACGTACGCAGTTCGGACTCGGAGCCGATCGAGCCGATTGCGAACGGCAAAAGGAGTGGGAGAATGGCCGAAGACAGAGCGGAACCGCGCGAGATCACCTGGCGGACCCTGCTGCCCTGGACGGAACTGTTTCGCGGCTTCCAGATTGCCCTGGACCTCAACAAGTTGCTCCTGGCGGCGGGTGGACTGCTGACGACGGCCTTCGGCTTGTGGCTGCTCGCCGCCGTCTTCGGCACGGCCTTCGACGGCAAACCGCCGACTCCCGATAAATACGAAACCTGGGCCAAGTTCAAAGCCGAGCGCGATAACTGGAATCTGATGAACCGGACCGCCGGTCTGAGCAGCTCCGACCTGTATGTCGAAGCCGGCGACGTGGCGGAAAACAAAATCGAGCTCGACGCCATCGAGCGGGCTCGGCGACAAGAAGAACAAGACCAACGAGCTGACCTCGGACGATCGGGCCAAGGTCGAGAAGGAACTGATTGATGTCAAGGTCCTTCCCGCCACCGCCGCGCTGTATGCCAGCAAGCTGGGAGCGCCGAAAGTGAACGGCCTGATGTCCACGTGGCCCTGGTTCGAGGACCGCGGCCCGAATCCCTTCCTGCTGGCAACCGGCCAGGTAAGGAGCGTCTGGGAGCGCGGCCATTTCTGGGACTGGTTCGCGCTCGATCAGGCTCCGGTCCTCGTCGAGCCGCTCGTTAAGTTCCTGCGGCCGATCATCTATTTTTTCAGCGCCCAGGCGGACGGCTGGACGCGCTTCTACTTCTTCTGCGCGATGGTCTGGACGCTCGCCGTCTGGTCGCTGTTCGGCGGGGCCATCACGCGCATCGCCGCAGTACAGATTGCCCGCAACGAACGCATCGGCATGAGCGAGGCGTTGCGCTTCACCATGAAACGGTTGGTTTATTACGTCACTGCCCCGCTGTTTCCCCTGGTGTTCGTCGGCGGTCTGTTGATTGTCATGATTATCTTCGGCTACTTCCACATGATCCCGATCTTCGGCGACATCGTGGTGGACGGCCTGATGTGGTGGCTGATGATGGGCTTCGGCCTGCTGATGGCGATCGCGCTGGTCGGCCTGATCGGCTGGCCGTTGATGGCGGCCACCATCAGCACCGAGGGCACCGACAGCTGGGAAGCCGTCAGCCGCTCGTACACCTACGTCTTCCAGAAGCCGTGGCATTACATCTGGTACAGCCTCGTGGCCATCAGCTATGGGGCCGTCGTGGTGTTCTTCATCGGCTTCATGGGCTCGTTCATGGTCTACCTCAGCAAATGGGGCGTGAGTCAGACCTTCGGCATCAAGAAAGCGGATCGCGAGCCATCGTTCCTGTTCGCTTACGCCCCGACCTCGTTCGGCTGGCGCACCCTGTTGCTCGAAGGCGTCGAGGTGGACGGCGAGAAGATCGTTCAGAACGGCGTCATCAACGAGCGCGTCTACAACAAGTACGTCGGCAAGCTCCCAGCGGAGAAAAAGGACAACCAGCTCAGACTGGTGGAACAAGTTCGGCGCCGGTTTGGTGGCGATTTGGGTGGGCCTGTTGTTCCTGCTCGTGCTCGGGTTCGGCTACAGTTTCTTCTGGAGTTCCGCGACGATCATCTATTTGCTGATGCGCAAGAAAGTCGATACGGCGGAGATGGACGAGGTGTACCTGGAAGAGGACGACCAGGAGGGGGCCTACGGCGGTCCGCTGGCGCCGCCCGCCGCCGCGCCGAGTCCATCGCCCGCCCCGGCGGCTGCGGCGCCGAAGACAACGCAGTCGAAAATGGTCGAGCGCCGGCGCTGAAGATGGCGTCGTTGACGACCCCGGCCGACGCAATTGCGCCTGCTGCGGCAAACCCGGTAGCGACCGAGCCAAAACCAGTTGAACCGGCGCCGGCGAGCTGTACCGGCAGCCGCTCCGACCCCGACGCCATCCAACGACGGCGGATCGACCACGCCGCCGAGCTGACGTGTTCCGTTCCGCCGCTTCGTCACGTTAGCCCGACGCGCAAGCAAGGGGTTCTAACGTGACGCAGCGGCGGAACGGATGGCGGAGTCTTCCCCATGCCCCGGCCAATCATTCTCTTCAGCGGTGGATGGGCCGACCTGCCCCTGGAGGAATTGGCGCTGCGCGTCGCCGAGTGGGGTTATCAGGGCCTGGAACTCTCCTGCTGGGGCGACCATCTCGAAGTGCAGCGGGCGACGGGCGAGGACGATTACTGTCCGACCAAGCTCGCGCTGCTCAATCGTCTGGAACTCAGCGTACCGGTCCTGAGCGCTCACCGTGTTAGCCATGCGGTTTGCGACCCGATCGAGGCGCGTCACCGCTTTCTGCTCCCCGATTACGTCTGGGGCGACGGCAGTCCCGAGGGAGTCCGTCAGCGTGCGGCCGAGGAGGTGATGGCCACGGTACGCGCCGCGCAAAAGCTCGGCGTCGCCGTCCTGTCGGGCTTCACCGGTTCGCCGATCTGGTCGGCCGTCGTCGGCTATCCGGCCGCGACGCCGCAGCTCGTCGAGGACGCCCTCCATCAGTTTGCCAGGGCATGGAACCCGATCCTCGACGTGTGCGGCGAATGCGGAGTGCGCTATGCGTTCGAGGTCCATCCGGGACAGATTGCTTTCGATCTGCACAGTGCCGAGGCGCGTGCTGGACGCCGTCGATGGCCGGGAGGAGTTTGGATTCACGTTCGACCCGAGTCACCTTCACTGGCAAGGAGTCGATCCGGTCGAGTTCGTGCGCCGTTTCGGCGACCGCATTTATCACGTTCACGTGAAGGATGCCGTGGTCGCGCTCAATGGCCGCAACAGTCTGCTGAACTCGTATCTGCCGTATGGCGACCCACGCCGCGGCTGGGATTTCCGCTCGCCGGGGCGCGGCGGTATCGACTGGGAGGCCGTGATTCGCGCCTTGAACGAGGCCGGCTACGAAGGGCCGTTGTCGGTGGAGTGGAAGGACGCCGGCATGAACCGTGAATACGGCGTCGCCGACGCCTGCCAGTTCGTCAAGCGCCTCGACTTCGACCCGCCGCCGCGCAGCGACGCCAAGCCTTTCCGCTGACGATCGCCGTAGTTTCCGTTAAGATGAATGTGAGCCCGCAGCGCAAGCAAGGGGGAGGCCGAACCCGTGGAGTCCGCGGACCTACAATACGAGGCGTTGAAGCGCGAATGGACCGACCAGTACGTCGAGGCCAACGCCGAGCGTCCGGAGCTGAAACGCTTCGCCGGCCTGGTGGGCGGCGTGGTGACGGTCAACCATAATCGCAAGGCAATCGTCGATTTTGCCGACGGCGGCTGGTACGACATCACCGCCTCGACGGAGTTCCTGAAGAAGCTCGATCCTGCCGCGGTCAAGGGCAACTACGACGCCAAGGCCAACAGCGCCCAGCCGTTTCCGGAGAAACAGGGATAATCAGGAATCAGGGGTCAGGAGTCAGGAATCACGACTCCTGACCCCTGACCCCTGACTCCTGACGTATGATCCTCCTCATCGACAATTACGATTCGTTCACTTACAACCTCGTGCAGCGTCTCGGCGAGCTGGATGCGAGCTTGGACGTCCGAGTCTTTCGCAACGACTGCATCACCAACGAGCAGATCGCGGAACTGAAGCCGTCGCACCTTATCATCTCGCCGGGACCCTGTACGCCGAAGGAGGCCGGGGTTTCCAACGAGGTGCTGCGCCGCTTCGCTGCAACCATTCCGACGCTCGGCGTCTGCCTCGGTCATCAGTGCATCGGCCACGTCTTCGGCGGCGAGGTGATCCGCAACTATCGGGTGATGCACGGCAAGACGTCGCCGATCCACCACGATAACGAGGGCGTCTTTCGCGGCATGTCCAACCCGTTCGAGGCGACGCGCTATCACAGTCTCGTGATCCGGCGCGAGACGTTCACCAATCCCGATTTCATTGTCAGTGCGTGGACGGCGGAAGACGAGATCATGGGGGTGCGCCATCGCTCCTGGCCGCTGCACGGCGTCCAGTTTCACCCCGAGAGCTTCCTGACCGCCGAAGGGCCGCGGCTGCTGCGGAACTTTCTGGAGATGAGATAGACCGCCGCTTGCGGCTGAGCCGATAGCGGCGAAACCACCTCACTTCTTCTCCCACGCCTCGCGGAAGAAGCGCAGCCAGTTGCCGGACGTGATGCCCGTAATGGCCTCGTCCTTGTAGCCGCGCTTCCGCAGCAGTTCCGGCAGACGTTGCAGGTCCGCGATGGTGTCGAGGTCCATCGGCGACTGTTCGCGGCCGAAACCGCCGTCGAGATCGGTGCCGATCGCGGCATGGCGAGCGTTGCCGGCCAGCTGACAGACGCGGTCGATGTGATCGATCATGCTCTCCAGCTTGACGCCGACTTCCTCCGGCCGAGTCTTGCCGCGCACCCAGCCCGGCACCATCATCCAGGTGTCGAGTGCGCTGCCGATGACGCCGCCGCGCCGATCAACCGCTTGATCTGATCGTCGGTCAGCTGGCGCACGTCGTTGACAAGGGCCCGGCAGTTGTGGTGACTGGCCAGCACCGGACCGCCGTAAATGTCCAGCGCCTCGTAGAAGCACTGGTCCGACAGGTGCGTCACGTCGAGGATCATGCCGACGCGCTCCATCTCCTTGAGAAGTGCCGGCCCCTGCGGCAGCAAACCGCCGACCATGTCATGGCCGAGTGCGTAGGGACTTGGACCGTAGTGCGCCGGGCCGATGATGCGCAGACCGGCGTCGTACCATTCCTGAACCTGTCCCGGCGACAGCACCGGATCGGCGCCCTCCATGCTCAGGATGAAACCGAGCGGTTGCTTGTCGGGAGCCTCCTGCCAACCGCGGACGTGATCGCGGAGGCTCGGCCAGTCTTTTATCCAGCGGAGATAGCCTTCGGCTTCGAGGGCGCGATAGTACGCCATCTGGCCGTGGGCGCAGGCATAGGCGGCCGTCATGTTCTCGAAACGCTGGATGGCAGGCATCAGGTTGGCGCGCAGCAGTCGGGCTAGCAGTGTGGCGATGAAGATGCCGACTCCCCCGCGCCGCAACTCGGCGAACGAGACGGTGCCCTCGCCGCGGCCCTTGCCCGTCATGCCCAGGTCGCGCTCGCGCTGGCGGATCTCGGCGGCGGTGAGCTTCAGGTCGCGGTTCCAGTCGAGGGCGTTCCAGGCGAGATCGAGATGCGCGTCGATAACGAGATTCATGGCAGATGTCCGTGGTTTGTTGTCCGTCATGGGTGAATTCGTAATCTACCCGTAGAGTGCGGCGAATGAAAGAGAGTTTCGTTTAGCCGCGAGCTTTTGCGAGCGCTAGCATCAGCGCTCGCAAAAGCTCGCGGCTAAACGAGTTCAATTACGGACAAAACATGCGCGAAATTCAGGTCGGCAACGTGAAAGAAACCGTGGTCGAGCGGAGCGATTACCCGCCGGAGAAGCTGCGGGCGATCCTCGGCAACGAGACGGTGACGGTGCTGGGCTACGGCGTCCAGGGCCGCGGCCAGTCGCTCAACATGAAGGACAACGGCGTCAAGGTCATCGTCGGCCAGCGGCCCAACACCAAGAGCTGGGACACTGCCATGCAGGACGGCTGGAAGCCTGGCGAATCGCTCTTCGACCTGGAAGAGGCGACCAAGCGCGGCAGCATCGTGCAATATCTCCTCTCCGACGCCGGCCAAAAGGCGCAGTGGCCGACCATTAAGCCCTATTTGACCTCCGGCAAGGCGCTTTATTTCTCGCACGGCTTCAGCATCGTCTACAAGGACCAGACCGGCGTGGTGCCGCCGAAGGACATCGACGTGATCCTCGTTGCTCCGAAAGGCTCCGGCACGACGGTGCGCCGCCTCTTCCTCGAAGGCAAGGGCATCAACTCCAGCTTCGCGGTGTTCCAGGATGCGACCGGCAAAGCGGCGGAGCGGGCCAAGCGCTCGGCATCGCCATCGGTTCCGGCTACCTGTTCGAGACGACTTTCTCGAAGGAAGTCTACAGCGACCTGACCGGCGAGCGCGGCGTGCTGATGGGCGCCATCTACGGCCTGTGGCTGGCCCAGTACGAGGTGCTGCGTGCCAACGGTCATTCGCCGTCGGAGGCGTTCAACGAAACGGTCGAAGAAGCGACGCAAAGCCTATACCCGCTGATCGCCGAGAACGGCATGGACTGGATGTACGCCAACTGCTCGACGACGGCCCAGCGCGGCGCCCTCGACTGGTTCACGCGTTTCCGCGACGCCGCCAAGCCGGTGTTCGAGGAGCTGTACAAGAAAGTCGTCGCCGGTGAGGAGACGAAGCGCTCGCTGGAGGCGAACAGCCGGGCGGATTATCGCCAGGGACTGGAGAAGGAGCTGAAGGCCATCGCCGACAGCGAGATGTGGCAGGCGGGTCAGGTGGTACGGTCATTGCGGCCGGAGCGGGCGACGAAGAAGTAATGGTCCGACCGTTCGCAGTATCACAGGAGTGGCTCATGCCGCGCGGCGAAAAGGACCACTGCGCCAACTGGATGATTCAGCACTACTCCGCCGCGATGCTGCGTTTGCTGGGCCTCTCTGCGGTCCGTTCGTGCCGGACCGCCCATCCGCGTCTGACGCTGCCACAGGCCATCCCCGACGGACTCCTTGAGGTGCTGCTCTCCGACGGCGACGAACCGTTGCCGTTCTTGTTGGAGATAGAGACGTACCCCTCGAAGGAGACCGACGAACAGCTCGCGCGCGACCTCGACCTGGCGGCACTGGCTCTCGGCACGCTTCCGGATGCCGCCGTGATCGTCTTATGCCCTCGCGGCAAGCGTCAGGCAGCCGGTCGCGCGCAGCACAGCACCCTGGGCTGGTCGTCACGGCGACACCGCTGGCGCCGTTTGGAGATGTGGAAGGTGCCGGCCGACGATTTGCTGGCACTGAACGAGGTGGGGCTGGTGCCGTTGGTACCGCTAGCGCGGACGCGGGAGCAGGCCCCCGCGCTGCTGCAACGCTGTCGCGACCGTATCGATCGCCAAGGCCGGCCGGATCAGCGCGTGACGCTGCTTACCATCACTTCCATCATGGCCCGAATGCGTTATACTGACCCAGAAGGATGGATCGAACATTCTCGGAGGAAAAGCCATGCTCGCTGAATCACCTCTGTATCAACAGTGGATGGCCGAGATGAAATGCGAGACGAGACAGGAAGCGATCGTCACGGTCTTGGGGGCACGTTTTGGCGCCATTCCCGAAGAGGTAACGGCTCACGTCCGCAGCGTGACCGACCTGGCGAAGCTGGAGCGGGCCATCAAACACGCCGCGCGCTGCACCGGCTTCGACGACTTCCGTAAACGGCTCGCTCGCTCCTGAAACCCGTCTGACGGAACCGTCTGCTCCACTCACGGATCCAGCGGCGTCCAGTCGTGGATGTCGAAGCGCGAATGCGGCGACACCGGTGGCACACCGGCCACTTCTTCATAAGCGCCGCGGCAGGGACGCAAGATACGCTCCAACTCTTCAGTGCTCAGCGAGTCCTGTTCGCGGCAGAACATCAGGTCCGCCTGGCCGGGCACCGTCACCAGATACAGGTTCGCCACGGCTTCCGACGCCTGATCGGCGTAGGCTTTCCCCGTTTCGCTCGCCGGCACCAGCAGGAATGAGTGCTCGCGCCGCGACTCGACTACCGCCTCGCGCAGGCGCGGATACGGGCATTGCTGCGCACCGGCACGGCGGCGCCCACCGGCTCGGCACTGGTCAACGGCGCCGCGTTCTCGTGGTCGCCGCGGATGCGCGCCGTCATCTCGCCCGGCAAGCTCTCCGCTAGGGCCATCTCGACCTCGGCCACGTCGGTAATCGGCAGATGATCGCCCAGGCTTAGCGTCGCCTGGGTCAGCAGCGGAGCGATCAGGTGACGTACCAGGTCGCTCGTCGAGGAACACGCCTGATACAGCCCGCCGCGCATCGCCAGCACTTGCTCCTGACACACCTGATCGAGGACCAACCACTGCTCGGTCGTCAGCGTCGTGATGAAGCTGGCCGCCGCTCGCTCCAGGTCTTCCTCACCCTCGGGCAATACCACGCGCGTCGTGGCCGACTCGCGGATGCTCTCCCAGTACGTTTCCGTGGACATCAACGGCGTCGCGTTCGGCGTACCCTCCGAGCCGTCTGCCGGTTCCGGGTCGTCGTCGAGGGCCTCGAGCGACGACTCCAGAGTCTCCTGCACGTGCCTCAGCCGCTGCCGGCAGAATCCCAGGTCGCGCATGCCGTCGGCGAGCTGGCCGCGCAGCGCGCCGTAGAAGACCTGCAGCGCCGTCATGCTGTCCTCGGTCAGGCACTGGCGCGAGAAGGCGGCGAGATGGTCCATGAAGACGCGCAGTTGCCGCTTGGGCCGGGAGCCGAACCAGCTGAAGCCGCCGCCGGTGACGCACGTTTGTAAGGCACCTTGCAGCTGCTCCTGGGCCTTCTTTGTTTTGGCGGCCTGCTTCTCCAGCCGAGCCGCGTGAGTCTTGGCGGCGTCCTCGACGAAACGGATCAAACGGGTGAACATGGCCTCGGCGATGGCGACGCGCCGGCCGGGATGCTCCATCAGGGCGTGGGCCGACTCGGACAGGCGCATCGTCCACTCGGCGGCGAGCTTGCCGGCTGTCGACTCTAATGCCCGCGTCAGTTTGCTCTTCCGCGCGGCGACGGTCGCGCCGTTCAGCGGCTGGACGCCTCCACCCAGCCAGTCGCGGACGCGCGTCATCGCCGCGCGCGCCCAGCGCCAGGATCGTCCTGGGCCACGGCCTGTTGGGCCTGTTCTTCCAGGGCCGACAGCAGCCGCGTCAGCAGGTCGCTCGGTCCGCCGCCCATCTCCTCGCTGGCCATCACGGACAGGCAACCCATCAGGGCGTCGGCGTCGAGCGCGGGGTCGGACAGCAGGCGGGCGCTGGCCGCTTCTAGCTCGGCCTTGGCGTAGACCGGAGCGTCGTCCTCGCCGTCCATCGGCTCGCCCTCGGCCTGCCACTGCTGGATCAATTTCAAGCACGCCACCCGGGCCGCAAGCCGCAGCATCAGGCCGCGCGGGAACCAGACGGAGTAGGTGCCCAGACTACGGAACGGCGTCGCCTCGGAGGTCGGCCGCCGGCGCCGGCAGGCGTCGAGCCGAATGCCCAGCGGCGTGGTCAGCTCATGGAACAGGTAGCTGCCCAGGTGGGCCATCGCGTCGCGTCGTCCCTCCGGCGTGCGATTTTCCAGGGTGAGCAGATAGGTGTTATCGAAGGCCGGCCCCTCGGAAACGAGGCGCGGACCGTCCATGCCGTACTGGGCCGCGAACGGCACCGACGGATCGGAGAAGTGGTTCAGCTCAGTGAGCGTGGCGTACAGGTTAGCCAACTCGGAGCGCGGCGTGGCCGGGTCTTCCGGCGCCCCACAGAATAACAGGCAGGTCAGCGGTGCATCGGGGTGGCGCATCTGCTGGAGCAAACGGCGCAGCGTGAAACCGAGGTCCGGCAGGAAGCCGCTGCCGCCGCCGCCGGCGCCGGCAATGACGTAAACGCGCGGCACATTGTCGCGCAAGGCCAGGCCGGTCGCGCTCACGGTCTGATACAGGGCGTCGGGGTGAGTGACATCTTGGATCGCCTTCTTCAGCCTGGCCGCCACGCGTAAGTAGTTGTCGGCGAAAGCAAGCCGGCCCAATGCCCGCGATCCCTGCGTTTTCATCGAACGCGGCATGGCGAATAGCTTTTCGCGCGGCAGCCACTCGTTCAGGTGCTCCAGCTGCCGGCGGCGGTAGTGGGAGATCGCTTGCAGCGGCAGGTGATACACCTCGCCGTCCTTGAACGCGACCTCCGGCGAGCCGCGCCGCGCCTCACGCACGGCATCGGCATCCGTATCGACGTAGAGGAACTTCAGCAGCGGCATCTTATCGAGGTCGCCGAGGCGGTCGAGGAACCGGCAGCGCAGCTCGACCAGGCGCGCCGGCCGAAAGCCCCCACGCCGAGAACGATCGTCGGCCGCAGCGAACCGGTCTGCGGCAGGGCCATGGTCACGCCCAGCGATGAGACGTGTTCGATGCCGTCTCGAACTCCGTCGAGTACTTCCGCTACCTCGCCGCCGTAAGAGACGTCGCCGTCGTTGTCGCCCGGCTGCTGTTCGAGGAGGATATCCTCCATCGTGTCGTAGATGGTGGCGGGGCGCTGCAGCGTCGCCAACCGCCCGGGCGCCGGGCTTCGCCGATGGCCGGGCATTGTACAGGGCACGCACGAAAGCCAGGCAGTTGGGGAAACGCTTCTCGGGGTCTTTTGCCAGGGCGCGACCCACGACGGACCGTTCCGCCTCGGGCAGGCTGCGTAAGTCCGGCTCTTCCTCCATGTGCATCTGCGCCAGCTGCCGGGGATTCTTGCCGGCGAACGGCCGTTGTCCGGTGAGCAGTTCCTGGTAAACGATGGCCAGGCTGTACTGATCGCTGTGGCCGCTGATCTGGCCGGTGAACGTCTCCGGCGGGGCGTACAGCGGTGTAACTCCCCCCAGGACGCCGGATACGCCGGAGCGTTCCAGGTGCTTGACGAGGCCAAAGTCGGCGACCTTGACGCGGTTGCTGATGAGGAAGAGGTTGCGTGGCTTGATGTCGAGATGCTGCAGGCCGTGCTTCTCGTTCATGTGATCGAGAGCTTCGGAGGCGTCGCGGATGTAGCCCAACAGCGAGTCGCGCGGGATACCGACGAGGCCGGACGACAGACACTCCTGGTAGGCGTCGTGGAGGCTTTTGTCGGCCAGTTCCATCACGATGACGAGTTCGCCGTCCACGTTCTCGATGCGATCCATCGAGAGAATGAACGGGTGGCGGATCTCCTTGACGCGGTTGAGGGCCTTCAACTCCTGCTCGGCGCGCACACCATCGGTGTCGAGGGAATTGAGATTGCCAAAGACGAACTTGATCGCCTTGAAGATCCCGCCGGGCGCTTCGCATTTCCAGGCTTCGCCGAAGCCGCCGCTGCCCAGGGGTTCGATCAGGATATACCCGGGGAGCGGTTCTTCACCAGGTTCGCGTACCAGACTCATGGGTTCATTCCTGCCCGCCGCGGGAAGAGAGGCCGAAGGCGTCCGTTTGGCCGTGGGTGACCGGCCTCGGGGGAAGGACGTCTCTTCGTTCGGCGCGAGCGGCGCCGAGCCTCCGAAATGCACGCTCTGATCCCGGCAGGCGGTTCCGCCGGAGAGCGGAGCGGCCAGCAACAGCCTGCCACTCCGGACGCAAGGCTACCCAAAAGTAGGTCGCGGAAGCGCGCTTGTCCAATCGCTACGATCGGGAAAGGCGTTAATGATCGATTTGGCCACCTCCGGAGAGAGCGGCAAGGCGACGGACGGTAGTCAAGCAAGTGCGATCGATCGCAAGCACTCGATATATGTTGCGATCAGGTGATAGCTCAGGAAACGAGCCGGTTGACGGCGGAAGAGGCGAACGAGGAGCGAGGCACCTTCCTTGATCGCTTCGGCGGTTTTCACCACCGTATCGGCATCGCTGCCGTCGGGAACGTAGAGACCTCCCGCCGTCAGCCACACCTGCCGCCCGATGTGGATGAAAGCGCCGCGGGGCAGATGCGGCACCGGATCGAGGACGTTTTCGATGCGCACGAGATCGAGGTCGAACGTCGCTGCGAAGTCTTGATCGCCGATGCGCAGTGCGCCGAAGGTGAAGACCGCTTTCTCGCCGGGAAGACCGTCCTCCTGCAAGCGCCGGGCGAACAGCATGGCCAGCGCACCGCCGCGGCTATGGCCGGTGATGTAAAGCTTGTGCCGATCGCTGCGCAGGCCGTGGAGATGGCGCGTCGCCTCATCGTGCAGGACGTTTAGATCGACCGTGAAACCGCGGTGAACATTGCCGCCGTGGCTGGGCACCGGCTCGACGCGGAGGTTGGAAACCCAGTGGGTGAGATTCCGTGAGCCGACGAAGACGACGACAACTTCCTCATCATTCCCAGCGACGAACCCTTCGCCGCCGCCGAACGCGCGTACCTCATCGTCAGCGCCCGCACAGTGTTTCCTGAACGATCGGCAGCGGCTCATAGGCAAGCGCGGACATCTCGGCGAGGTGCAGGGTCGTAGCCGTGGGGAACGCGGAGGATTCAAGGAACGGCATGGGGTTCTTCCCGTTTAGCCGCGAGCTTTTGCGAGCGCTTGACCAAGACAAAGCGCTCGCAAAAGCTCGCGGCTAAACGAATGTTTACTCAAAGGTCCGCAAGATCGCATCGGTCATTTCGGTAGTCGTCGCCCGGCCGCCGAGATCGGGGGTCACCGCCGTCCGCTCCGTCAGAACCCGGCCGACCGCCGCCAGCAGGCGCTGGCTCGTCGCGCCGTGGCCGAGCGCCTCCAGCAGGTCGAGCGCCGGTAGCAGCAACGGCAGCGGATTGGCGCGATCGACGCCGACCGCTTCACGACTGCCGCCGTGGATCGATTCGTAAACGTGAATGCCTTCGCCGACGTTGATGCCGTGGGTGGTGCTGACGCCGCCAACCACACCGGCGCCGAGATCGCTCACGAGATCGCCATAGAGGTTACCCATCGCCAGAACGTCGAACTGCTGGGGTTTGGACACCAGCTGCATGCAGCAATTGTCCACGATGATTTCCTTCGCTTGCAGGTCCGGAAAGTCCTTTGCCGTGGTGCGGAATGCTTCGAGGAACAGCCCGTCGGCGAGCTTGAGGATATTCGCCTTGTGAACGCAGGTAACGGTCTTGCGGCCGACTTGCGCGCGCCCACTCGAAGGCGAAACGGAAGAAGCGGCGGCTGGCGGCCTCGGTCACGACCTTCAGGCTTTGCACGACGCCGGGTACGATTTCGTGTTCGATGGCGGCGTAGAGGTCTTCGGTCAGCTCACGCACGACGAGCATGTCCACGCCCTGAAAGCGAGCGGACAGGCCGGGCAGGTTCTTGAGCGGCCGTACCGCGGCAAACAGGCCGAGCTCCTGCCGCAACCGGACGTTGAAGTTACCGCTGCGACCCTTCGGCAAGGGGATATTGGCCGGCGGTAGCAACAGCTTGGTTTTCAGAGCCAGGCCGGTTTCGCGCACGGATTTCAGCAACGGCTCGGGCAGCGGCGCGCCGCCGCGCTCCATCGACGCCCACCCGGCGAGGTGTTCGTCCCACTCCATGGTAACGCCGGCGGCCTCCAGAATGCGCTTGACGGCCGGCACCTGATCGAGACCCATGCCGCCGCCCTGGATCAACGTTACACGCATCGAAACCGCCTCCGGTTTAGCCGCGAGCTTCTGCGAGCGTTCAGCCTCAGCGCTCGCAGAAGCTCGCGGCTAAACGAGTTCACAAATTCGCGATCAGCCGTTCTGTAATCGTCGCGGTGTTCCCGTCGCCGCCGAGGTCGCGCGTCAGTCCCTTCCCCTCTGCCAGCGTCCGGCGCACGGATTCCTCGATGCGCTGTGCCGGCTGACGCTGGCCAATGTGTTCGAGCATCATCGCCGCCGAGCGGATCAGGGCGATCGGGTTTGCCAGTCCCTTGCCGGCAATGTCCGGGGCGCTGCCGTGGACTGCCTCGAATAGGGAGTAGCGTTCGCCCAGGTTTGCTCCGGGAACCAGACCGAGGCCGCCGACCAGCCCTGCGCACAGGTCGCTCAGCACGTCGCCGAACAGGTTTTCCATCACCAGCACATCGTAGCGCGACGGGTCCAGTGCCAGCTCCAGGCAGAGCCGATCGACGTGCATCTCCTCGAACTCCAGGAACGGGAAGTCGTCGGCCACCGCCCGAGCCGTGGCCAAGAACAGGCCGTCGCTGAGCGGCAGCACGTCGTCCTTGTGGCAGAAAGTGACCCGACGGCGGCCTTGCGTGCGGGCCAGGTCGAAAGCGTAACGGACGATCCGCTCACTCGCCGCCCGGGTGACGATGCGCAAGCTCTCCACCACGCCGGGGACGACGACGTGTTCCTGACCGGAGTACAGCCCCTCCGTGTTCTCGCGGACGACGACCAGATCGACGCGGTCGTAAGGAACCTTGATGCCGGGCAGCGTACAGACGGGACGGATGCTGGCGAAGAGATCGAGATCCTGGCGGAGACGGACGTTGATGGAGCGGAATCCCTTGCCGACGGGCGTGGTGCAAGGCCCTTTCAATGCGACCCGGTGTTTGCGGATCAGGTCGAGAGTGGCCTGCGGCAGCGGATCGCCAAAGTGTTCGGCGGCGCCAAGACCGGCCCAGGCTTCGATCCAGGAGATGTGCGCGCCGGCGGCGTTGAGGACCGACTGCATCGCCGCCGTCACTTCTGGCCCGATGCCGTCGCCTGCGATCAATACGACCGGTGTGTTCACGCCGCGCCTCCGTTGGTGGTTTCCGAACAACCAGCGTGACGGTCGGCGCACTTTTTGTCAAGCGGCTTGCAAAAGGAGCACAAGGGCATGAGGTACGCCAGGGATTGTTCCGAAAGTAGGTGCCGCGAGCCGAGCGGCACCGGAATCATGCGCACGCAGGTTCCCCTCACTCCATCATGGCCGGCGTCATCGGCGTTGCTGGGCGCTCGCTCTCGCGCGGTTTGTGCGGAATGCCCTTCTCCATCCACTCCGGCATCGGCGCTCCCTTCAGATGATGGTCGAAAAATTGCTGCATGCGCACCGTGTAGTCCTTCTGGTTCGCCTTCTTCCGCAGGCCGTGCAGCTCGCCGACGTAGTTGAACAGGTAGCACTCCTTGCCCAGCCGCCGCAGCGCCAGGTAATACTCGATCCCCTGATACCACGGCACCGCGTCGTCCTGGTCGTTGTGCAGCATCAAGAGCGGCGTCTGCACGCGGTCGGCCATGAAGATCGGCGAGTTCTCGATGAACTTCTGCGGCGACTGCCACAGCGTTGCGCCGATACGGCTCTGCGTCCGCTCGTACTGGAACTGCCGCGGCAAACCGGTGCCCCAGCGGATGCCGTCGTAGGCGCTCACCATGTTCGACACCGGCGCCCCGGCCGCCGCGGCCTTGAAGCGCGTCGTCTGCGTGATCAAGTACGCGATCTGGTAGCCGCCCCACGAATGCCCCTGGATGCCGATCGCCTTCTCGTCCACGCCGCCCCGATCCACCACCGCCTGGATGCCGGGCAGCACGCACTTCAACGCACTCTGGCCCGGCGAGCCGACCGTGTAAGCGATGTCCGGCATGAACACCAGGTAGCCGTTGCTGGCGTAGTAGGTCGGGTTGATCGACGTGCCGGGGCCGGGCGTTGCGAAGCGATGCAGGTTCTGCGACAGCCGTTCGTAGATGTACACGATCATCGGGTACTTCTTCTGCGGATCGAAGTTCTCCGGCTTGATGAGCATCCCGCTCAGCTCGACGCCGTCGGGGCTCTTGTAGCGCACCAGGTCCGCTTTGCCCCAGAGGAACCCGGCCTTCTTCGGGTTGGCGTCGGTGACGCGCTTGAACTCGCGGAAATCGGCGGCGGTCACGAAGCAGTCGGGATAGTCGTAGAACGTCGAGATCGTCAGCAGGTACGTGTCCGCGTCCTTCGCCTTGATCGGCAGGCCATAGCTTCGCGCGCCCATGACGAGCAGCTTCGGCTCGGCGCTGCCCGGTTCCAGCCGATAGAAACCCTTCGTCGCGCGTGGACTCATTGACGGCCTTGAGGAGCAGCGGCTTCGTCAGGTCGATGCCGTGATCGTGCGGATCTCGTTCGTCGCGCGGCGGTGGAACCAGGTGGAGAACGGTGTGCGTCTTGCGTCCCAGGCCGGCGGTCAGCGTCTTCGCCTCGCTGCCGTCGACCGCGATTTTCCAGACGTCGTAACGGTCGTTCAGCAGGACGTACTTGCCGTCGGCCGATCCAGCCGCTCGCAGCCGTAAGCCGGCGCCTCGCTCGGCTGGTCCCACTCCTCCTGGACGAACTTCACCGGCAGCTTCGCGGTCAGGTTCGTTTTCTTGCCGTCGGGGACGGAGGCGACGCTCCAATCTTTGCCATCGAAGGCGAGCAGGTGCCGGCCGCCGGGCGAAAACGTTCGGCGCCATTGCGACGCCTCCAACAGCGGCTTGCGTCGCCGCTGCGGACGTTGACCACGGCGTAGTCGCTCAACTCGGGGCCGTAGCCGGTCAGGTGGCGATACTTGCGGTTGTCGGCCCCGAGAGCGAAGTCACCCGCGGCGGCTGGAACCACGTCGCCCGTTTCGTCGGAGAGTTGGCGGAACGATTTATCCTTGATGAAATAAACGGCCCGATAGGTCCGATTCTGTTCCTGGCTGCTCCGTGCCTTCTGCATCGGCTGGATGTAGGCGTCCTTGTAGTGCCAGAGATCGACGACCACCTTGCCGTCGTCGGCCGGAGGTGTGGCAGGTGCAGTCGGTGCGGGTTTGTCGGTCTTCTCCGGCTCGCGCTCGGGAGCCGTGCTGACATAGAGGCGGGTGCCGTCCGGCGAGAAGTTGACGGTGCCGCGCTCGGTGATCGACCAGCCGGCGCGGATGCCCTGCGGCGTCGGTCCGAGCAGATCCGCGGCCAGGTCGGCGCCGCCGGCCCCGAGCGGTTTCGCCGAGGAATTGCGATCCCAATGGTAGATTTTGGACTTCGGCTTGGCCGCTGCTGCATCTTCCTTGTCGCTGAAGAAAACGAGCTGCATTTGTTTCTCGTCCCAGGTCAGCTTGTTGTACTTCCCCTTGCCGCTCAGCAGCGCCGCCGCCGGGCCGCCGGGGAGCGAGCGGATCGCATAGACGCCATTGCCGTCTTCCGTCTTCGACGACACGGCATAGACCAGCGTCTTACCGTCGCGGCTCACGCTGTGTTCGATGACGTCCGGGATGGTGCGTTCCACGTCGTCGGCCAGATTGCGAATGACGAGGTCGGTGCCGTAGGTGCGTGCCACTGCCTTGACCGGGGTTTTCTCGTCCTTTTTCTCCTCCTTCATCGGCGCCGTCTTCTCCGCCGGTTTGACCTGCCGCTTGTAGACGAGCAGACCGGCCCCGTCGCCGACGACCGCGAAACTGGTGACGCGCTCGATCTTCGCCGTGATCTTGCCGCTGCTCAGGTCCACGACGGCGACGATCGGCCGCGGCAACTCGGCGGCCGTCTTCTTCTCCAGACGAGCCTTGTCAAGCTCCACCTTCGTCGGAATCAGCGCGAAGACGACCACCTTGCTGTCCGGTGTGAACTGGTGGATCGCCCCTGCCAGCGGACTAACCCCTTCCCCCGGCGGCGTGCCGGTGCCTGGAGGATACGGCCGACGTTGATCGTCGTCCTCGTATTCCTCGGAAGAAGAGGTGCTCGGCGCTGCACCGATGCCGGGGAAGCCGGTGCCGCTGCGGCCGCGGGGGATGCGCTGCTCACCACCGGTGACGAGATTGCGGACAACAAACTCGCCGTCAGCATCAGAGGGCAGGAGGTTGTAGGCGAGATAGCGACCGTCCCGTGACAGGACCGGCAGCTCGGACTGCACCTCCACCCGTCGTAGTCGGCGTGCGTGAGAGGCCGCTTGGCCGGCGCAGCCGGTTGAGCCGAGGCCAGTTCGGCCGCGACGAGAACCGTCGCCAACAGCAGCACGGTCCGCAGCGCTGCAAGACCGACGACGACAGACGAAGTGAGTGCGACATTTCCGCCTCCCGGTGGCAAAGTGGATCAATCGTGTGACTTTTCAGCGTACTCGATGAGAGGCAGAGGTGCCAGCAAGTTCCGGGTCCAATTCCGTTATTGCGGCGATCGCCGTCGGTTTTTGAGATTCATGAAAGTGATGTCCGTCGGTGGCACGCTCTGAGGGTACTCCGAAGGGCGTGCTGAATCGCCCTGCACGCCCTTCGGAGTACCTCAGAGCGTGCCACCCAGCCGGAAAGAAAAAGGGGACGCGGTTCGATACCACTAATCGACATCATTGTATTATCGAACCGCGTCTCCTTTCTACTCCCTGCGCGTGTACTCGATCACCACGGAAGAATCGACGAGGATCATGACATTTGCCTGCGGACATCCTCCAGGTCGCAGGCTTCCTGCGCGTGGAGGGGCGTCGTAATCGTAATCCTCAAGCGGGAGTTGGGACCGTATGGCAGCCCATTTCCGGACGGTCGCCAGGTCGCGGGCAAGAAGGCTATCGAGAAGTCGCCAATACGGCTCGGAGCGCGGATCGCTCCGCCAGTTCCGGAAAACGGCCTTTTGCACTTCCAAGTCCTGTTCGGTTTCGGGAAGCTGTGTCGCTTCCGCGTAAAACTCGTCGCGGATTACGGGTAGTTGTTCTTCAACGGTAATCTCGACCGTTCTGCCGAGCAACGGTTTGAGTTCCGGTAGATGCAGAGTCTCGGAATCCAGTTTCTTGCGAATGCGGATAGTGCTCATCGCCTCTTCTCCGTGGCCTGTTCCCATTCTACTCCTTGTCGCCGTTCATCAACAGGACCAGCCGAAGCTTCGGCGCGGTGAACTCCTCGTCCAACGCTTGGTCGAAGGGCGTTGATAAGGAGTGGCACTACAGAGTATAACTCCTGTTGCGACGGGTGTTACGAGATGCCCCCAAACGACCCGAAAACTGTAACGCGATATTAATGAATTCGCGGCAAACCTAGGAAAGGCGCAGATCGCATAACAGTTTTCAATCGGGAGGCGCCCCCCTGTTACGAGTTATGAGATCCCCTGCGCGGGTAGATTTGACCCTGTCGCTCGCCGTGGCAGCTCGTGATTTCTTCCGGCTCAACTTCCAAACGAGCCGCGATCATGGCGCGTGCGCGTGTGCGGCCGTGCGGCGCTTTCTGGCACGCTGACCTGGAGAACAACATGGGATTGGAATGGCCAATTCTCCCGGTCGTGGCCGTGATCTTTGTCGCCACCCTGATCCGGTCGGCCTTCGGGTTCGGCGAAGCCCTGGTAGCCGTGCCACTGCTCGCCCTGGTCATCCCGGTCGAGGAAGCCGTGCCGTTGGCTACCCTCGTCTCAATCACCGTCGCCGCAATTGTCGTCGCTCAGGACTGGCACAAAATTCACGTCGGTAGTGCCGGATGGCTCGTTTTCTCGACTCTCTTCGGCATCCCTCTGGGCCTGTGGATGCTGGCGGCGGTTGCCGAAGCGGTGGTCAAAGCAATCCTGGCCGTTGTTATCATCGGGTTTTCGTTGTACTGCCTGGTCAGCCGCACTCAATACGAGTTGAAAAACGACAGCCTGGCGTGGCTGTTCGGCTTCGGTGCTGGAGTGTTGGGCGGGGCTTACGGGATGAACGGGCCGCCGCTGGTGATCTACGGTTCTCTGCGGCGTTGGTCTCCCGAACACTTCCGGGCCACATTACAAGGCTACTTCCTGCCCGCCAGTTTGCTCGGCATGTGCGGCTACTGGCTGGCTGGCCTGTGGGTACCAGCGGTGAATCGCTACTACCTCTGGTCTCTGCCTCTCGCTTTGGCGGCGATCTTCCTGGGTAGGGCGGTCAATCGACGCATGAAAGGACGCTCGTTCCTCCGCTACATCCACGTCGGCCTTCTCTTGATCGGAACGGTGCTGTTGATTCAGTCGATGAGAAGATAAGAAAAAAACAGGGCGAGTCGAGAAAGAGTGCCAATGCCGAGACAAACTGTGCGAGTTACTTCCCGGAAAGCCACGCATCGGCGGGATAAGAAAAGCCGCCGCCTATCGCCTTGAGAATAGAGCGATGACCCAGAGTTTATGTGAATCGTGTCAGAATGTTCGGGAAATCCGCACGGCCAGGTCCAGGTTCTTGCTGTGCCAGTTGTCCGTGACGACCGACGACTACCCGAAGTATCCACCGCAGCCGATCGTGCAGTGCGACGGGTATCAGCCAGAGGAGAAGCCGCAAGATGTGAACAAGTAGAAACAGGTTAGTCCTCACATCGCAAACCAATCGTCCTCTTCGATGGCCTTCATACACTCGTCCACCGAAAGAGCGTCTAAAACGCCAATCCATTCCTTTCCTGTGTGACGCATGGCGTAGAGGGCAAAGTTGCCGTCATTCAGCGGTTCCATTCGAGCAAACATCCACTCGAACGTGGGCGAGATGGCGTTCGGACCTGGGCAGGCGTAGGTCGTGAAGAAGTAAAAGAACCCCCTGTTCCACTTGGCTCCGATGTCGATGATATAGTTGCCCTGATTCTCGCTTGGCGGCGGCAGAACGTGCTTTGGCTTCAACACGTTTTCGATCAACTCCTTGGCCTTCGTTTCTACTTCGGTCTTGAGAGAGGCCGCTACGGCGGCTCGTTTCTTGGCCGGGCGGATATTCCACGGTTCTCTTGGTTCTGCCATCATCACTCCTTGCGATTGCTCCCTTGGTTCCCCTTCCAAAACGGCCTGTGTTCGCTGTCAACAGGGAGCCGTTTCACTCGTGTACGGTTCTTTGCGACCGGAACCGCCAGGTGAGTTCGCAGCCCTGAGAACATTTGCAAAGCCAGACCCCCGCTTTCGGCCTACGAATTCGGAGATGGACCGTTGCGCAACCTGGACACGTCGCTTCCCAATTTGCCGTCGGCTGGATGGTCATCGGCACGAAGGGCTTAAGTGCCGGATCGCCCATGAACTCGAAAAGCAACGGCGAGCGGGCTGCGCACTTGCATCGGTAGCCGCTCAAGCTCCTGGGTCGTTTGTAGCGGTGAACGATCTTCTTACAGGCTGGACACGTCGCCTGCCAGTCGCCGGGCTGCATCACTGTGTCGTCCGAATTGTCGCAGGCACGAGGCGTGGCACCGATGCGCACGGCAACCGCTTTCCATGCCGGGCCGTGACCGGCCTTGGGACCGGCGAGAGCGTGGGCGATCTCATGCAGAAGGGTGTCGAGAACCGATTCCCGCGGACTGTTCAAGGCGTAATACTCGGCGATCTCGATGCGTTTGCTTCGGTACTTGCACACGCCCAGCTGACGTTTGGTATCCGAAAAACTGAATGTCCAATCGTGCAAGCCATGCTTCGTCATTTCCCAGCCAGCGACGGCTTCCAATTCCTTCAAGTCCATGACTCGCTCTCCGATGCGTTGAATCGACAGGCCGGCATTTTGGATGGACTTCCGAAGCCCAAGCCCTCGCCTTGATGAAGAGCTAACCCAATTTGCTCGACACCGCCCTTGCGACCGTTGTACCACAGCAGCCATTGTCTCCCATCGAAGATCGCATACGGGTTGTACATTATAAGTGGGAAACGCCGATTCGTCGCCGGCGGTGATATACTGGCAGATGAGGAAGGAGAACGCCGATGAAACACGAAAAAGGTAAGTGCCGGTGTACAATCTGTGAAGCCGTGGAAAACGGTGCAACACTGGAGGAAGCCCGAGCGCAGTTCGAGCAATGGGCGCAGGAAAAGATGAAGGAATACGGCTGGTATGCCCACTTCGTCAGCGATGACGAGGACTCACCGACCCGCTTCAACACCCACACCCACGGACTGCCCGAGACATTCCAGCATCTCGACCTTCAAATCGTCGTGCCGATGCCGGAGAAGATCGCTCACGGCATCTTCTGCAACATTGTGCATCGGCTGAAAGAAGGCGAAAGGTATGAGGACGGCGACGTGTTGGAAGGGATTCTCGGCAACGGGTACAAGTGCAAACTGGTTCAGGCCATCGAGGATGAGCGGACCGTTCTCCGGGTCATCGTCCCCGACAAGCGTGGCAACCTCGACGCCGACACGCTGATTGCGCCGTTTAACCGGCAATACGCTGATCTGGTCGAACCTCTCCCCTGACCACTGCGATGCTTCACGGGTGGAACCTCCGCCCTGGACTGCCCCGCCTGAACCCGTCCTCGCTGATGGGCTTTGCCCCACGAGTCGCGGTTCTGCCCCACGGCTTTGCTAGCACCAAACGATAACTGAGGCCTTTGGTGTTAAGGATGAGGAGCGACCGTTGAGCGAACCGCCCGGCTTGTGCCGGTGGTCCGGACGGCGGGGACAAGCCCTCAAGTTTACCCACAACTTTTCAGAGCTTCCGCACCATCGACCATGTGTTGCAAGGCCATCCAGCCGCGCCACAGGATCAGCCAGCCGGGGCGATGGTCGCGTTTGCGGTTCTGATGGCCACCCAGGCGCGCCAAAGCATAGAAGAAGTCATGGATGCTCAACTCCGGCCGTACCTCTTTGTAACGCCACGCACTCAGCACGGCCACGTAGCGTGCATCCACCACCTCCGTCGCTGGCCGCTCCTTGGCATCCGGTCGCCGACTGGCTTCGCGCAGGTTCAGCAACGCCACCGCCACCACCGACAGCAGCGCGATCATCGGTTGCAGGGCCGCCGACGTAGTGAACTGCAGATCTTCGATGGCGCAACCGCTCTTTTGCGCCTTGTGCAATTCCTCAATGATCCAGCGGTCGCCGTACCAATCCACCCGTTCCCAGGCGTCCGCCAGCGTGCCCACCTTGCGGTCGGTCAGCAGGATCCACTCCACCGGCGCGACGCCCTTGGGGGGCTTGATTTCGGCCACGCGCACGACCCACAGCGGCAGCGGCCGCTTCTCATACAAGCCGCGACGCACGTGCGGCGGACTGAGCAACACCGGCGCGAACGACACGGCGACGACCGCCTTGCGTTCGGGCTGGCCCGGCCGTGCCGACACGACGATTTCCCGGTGTCCCTGCAGCGGCAGCGTGCGTGCATAGGTGTGCAGATGGTCTTTGGGACCCTGCGGGTCATGGTGGCCGTGGCGGATCACGCGGTTGACCTTGGAACGCATCACGAACCCTTCGTGTGGCCCCCAGGAGCGGGCGAGAAACTCGAAGGTGTCGGCGCCGCGATCCGCGACATGCACCCAGGTGCAGCCGTCCGGAGCGGGGCCGACCGCCGCGACGCCGTCGATCCACAGCCGGCTTTCGCGATCGCGGCGTTCGCGTTTGGCCCGCACTTTTTCGTGGCGACCGACGTGGCGGCGCCGATGCAGGATTTGGTTGGCCAGACCGAGGACTTCGTGTCGCTGCGGGTCGAAAGCCAGGCTGTTGTGGCACAAGTAGCCACGGTTGAGGCCGCCGCCGATCGGACCCAGGTCGGGGATCGAACGCAGCCCCGAGTAGTCGAGTTCGGTGGTGTCATGCAACACCAGGACCACGCCGGGAGCCAGACGCATCTGTTGCAGGGTCCGCTGGCGGTGCGGCTCCAGCACGGCGGCGTGCGTCACCTCGGGGCGGTTCATGAGCCGGTCCATCGCCTTGTAATCCTTGGGCTCGTGCAGCTTGGCGGGCAAGGTCCCGCCGGGATGACGGTAAATCTGGTGTGCGATGCGCACCAGACAATCGGTGCGCCGTTTGTGTCCCAGAAAGGCCGCGCCGAAGTTATGTTCGCCGAACCGTGCGTCTGTCGTCATGACCGTGCCCTCGTGACCAGTGCAACCCTGCCGTCACTTTCAGGATGGTCGTGTGGTCAAGAGCGGTGCGGTGGTCTGGTACGTGATTGCAAAAACTACCAGAGTACAGAGGCTCGGAAAGCTGCGGGCACAGCCGCAAAGGTTCGCCAGCTTATGCCCAGGGGGCGTCACGGCGCTGCGGTGGAAAAAAATACAATCACGTAGAGACACAGACCTCCTGTCACGCGATGGTAGAATGTTCCGGGTAAACTTGAGGGACAAGCCCCGCCGCTCGCTCAAGCGCTTCCTCCCATTCTTTGCCGAAACCCCCTTCCCCACCATTTGGTGCTAGTTCTACTGTCCGGGATGAGTCATTGGCCCGGTCCAACCGGCCGCGTCAGCGGCCGGGTAGAGCCGCGAAACCCGGCCGCTGACGCAACCGGTTCGCCAATCTCGGACAGTCGAAGTAGGAAAGGCGAGCGGGATCGACCAGTGTTACCCGCTCTTGAATCATGCCGATTCGCGTGCCAATGGAAATGCCCTCCGGCCCCAAGGAACTTGGAAACGCGAAGTACGTGAGGCGGTTTTCCGTGCTCGTCTGCCTCTTTTCCGCTGCAACGGAAGAGGGGCTTATTCTTACCGAGAAATGGGCGTTGCTGGATTCGAACCAGCGACCCCTACCGTGTGAGGATAGTGCTCTAACCAGCTGAGCTAAACGCCCGATGGCGAAGTATGCACACCTCGCCGCAACTTATTTTGGCTTCATGGCTTACACTCAGCATCGACACCGTTTGAGGATGGCACTCGAGTCGCTGAGTGAAGCGCCCGCTTATTGCCGACGCGCTGTCTGCCGTTAGGACGCGGCAACCAGCGCGTGGGTTCACGTCCCAAGAATAGCCGCCAATGGCACAATCGGCAAGAGAACTTACACCGCCGGCGGCGCTGGCGGCGCCGCGGCCTGGTCCTCAAAATTCGGCGTCGTGGGAGTAATCCGCTGCGGTGGTTTCGGCACTTCCAGGGCAGCCGGATCGCGGCGCGGCGTGGTCGGACTCACATCGTTCTCGATGCCGCGCACTCCGTCCTGGACCGACTTGATCGTCTTGCCGAGCCAGTTGCCCACGGTCGGCATCTGCTTGCCGAACAGGACGATGCCGAGAATCAGAAGAATCGCAATCGAACCGGCCGACAGTTCGATGAACGCGAAAGTCGCTGTCATGAGAATCCTCCTTTTCGGCGATCACGCCCTCGGCGGCTCCTGCGCATGCGGCGCTTGCTGCACGCCCGGCGCCTGCTGAATGGCGGCGGGACTGTCCTCGAACTTCGGAGCCGTCGTTGCCACGCGCTGCGGCGGCCGCGGGGCCTCCAGTGCCGCCGGGTCGGGACGCGATGCCGTGTGGCCCGAGTCGATCTCGTCTTCCATGCCGCGGAGACCTTTCTTGAACTCCACGATGCCCTTGCCCAGGTACTTGCCCATCTCGGGCAGCTTACGGCCGAACAGCAGGACGCCGACGATCAGCAGTAGGATGATCGACGTGGGGCTCATGGTCAAGAATGCGAACGAGGTCGTCATGGCTATGTCCTTTCGGAGGTTGATGATTCAGGTATTCGTCGAACACGGGCGGGAAACCGTTGTACTATGTAACCGCTCACAATCCGTTTCGGGCCGGTCGCTTCCCTCTCTGGAAGCGGAGGAACGTTGTCAGGGTCTCGGACGGGGTACAGACGAAGGCTTATTGGATGGAGAACATTCCAGTCCAAACATGATGGATACTCCTGCGGCAGGGTGTTGCGTGAGAACGTGCTGTGAGGGGTCGGAGCAACGACGCCCTGCGGGGTATCCAACCTTATGGATGTGGTAATTCTAGCAGCTTCGCCGGTCTCGGTTCAAGCGCGAAATCCAAAAATGTGCTTTTTCCTTCTGCCGCTTGCGGCTTAGCAGGCAGCTTGCGCTGCCTGCTGAGCCGCAAGCGGCGAGTTGTCGTAACATGAACAGACCGGCGATTTGGCCGGCGCAACCGCGATGCTCGGGTGATCCCATGAAACTGCTCCACTCTTCACTGTTCTGCTGTGTTGTCGCACTGGTCGGCGCTTCGGCGTGCCACGCCCAGGACAAGCTGCGCGAATCCCCCTATTTCCCCCTCCAGAAGGGGACGACCTGGACGTACAAGATCGGCGACAAGAGCTTCATCATGAAGGTGGCCGATCACGAGAAGATCGGCGGCGTGCTGTGCGCCCGCGTCGAGATGATCGTGGATGGAAAAGTGCAGACGTTCGAGCATCTCAGCGTCGCCGAGGACGGCATCTACCGCTATTCAATCGGCGGCACGAAGCTCGACGTCCCGGTGTGCATCCTCAAGCTGCCGCCGAAGAAGGGCGATAGCTGGATGATCGACGCCAAGGGGCCGGGCGAGACGCTCAAGGGGACGGTCACGGCCGGTGAGGCGGCCGAGGTGAAAGTGCCGGCCGGTGTTTACATGAAAGTCGTTACGTCCACCTGCACCGACCTCGACGCCAACGGCTTGAAGTGCGGTTTTACCTACTACTTCGCCGAGGGCGTGGGCATCATCAAGCAGCAGGTGCAGGTCGGGAATGACAAGACCGTGTTCGAGCTGGAGAAGTTCGAACCGGGGAAGAAATGACGGAAATTGGCTTGCGTTTCGCGCGGTGCAGCGCGAAACGCAAAGCAGGATTGTTCACTTTTTCGGAACCGTGCTTTCGCTTTTTCTGAGGTGCTGAAAGTCGGGGCGTTCGCTGAGCACTCGGAGTTCTGGCTGTTCGTCCAGTTTGTAGCAGATCGCGCCTGCGTTGTTCTCCGCGAAGTACCCCACTTGCTTCGCAGCCAGGAGTAGGAACATCGCACTATCCGCGTACTCTTGGGATAATCGGTGTGCGTGATCCGGGGCGAGGCCTGCGTCCTCGCTGAATTTTTTCGATGAACGCGCATAAGCACAGGCCAACTGATACAGCACTTCGCCTGGGTTGTACCTGCCAGTAGCCACGCGTGTATTCTTGCCCTCGACCACAACCATGGCATGGTCACGCACCGCCGCGAGACCATACTCCAGCAGCCGAACCGCTTCGTCGCGCTGCCGCCATGCCTCTCCTTCCTGGACGAGAGCCTTGTCCCGTTCCTTCTCGTACAGCTGCTGCATCTGGGTGGCGGCCTTCTCCCGCTGTCGCGCGTCGATGCCTTCCTGCTCGAGCCAGCGCGTGAACTTCACCCAGGCGAACAGTGCCCCGATCGTAGCTGTCAGCAAGATCAGAACCAGCGCCGCCGCTGCGGGCCGGCGCCGCGCCCATTTGACGGCCCGCTCCGATGCCGACACCGGCCGCGCCTGGATCGGCTCACCCGCCAGGAACCGTTCCAGATCTTTCGCCAGTTGTTCGGTGGAGGCATAGCGGTTGTGTTGCTCCTTGCGCAGACATTTCAGACAGATGGTTTCCAGGTCGCGCGGCGTGGCACTCTGCAAGCGGCGCGGCGGGACCGGCTCTTCGCCGATGACCTGCTGGATCGTTTCCATCGCCGTCGTCCCCTTGAACGGCGGCCGGCCGGTGAGCATCTCGTAGAGGATTGCGCCCAGGGCATATACATCCGCCGGGGGGCCAACTTCGCGGCTATGACCGGATGCCTGCTCGGGCGCCATGTAGCTCGGTGTGCCGAGGATCGCTCCCGATTTCGTCTGTCCGGAATCGGTGTCGAGACTCTTCGCCAGGCCGAAGTCGGTGACCTTGGGTTGGTGAGTGGTGAGTGGTGAGTAGTGAGTGGCGGATGCGGCATCCTGCTTCGACCACTCACCACTCACCACTCCACCACTCACCAATAGAATGTTGGCCGGCTTCAGGTCCCGGTGGACGACGCCTTGACCGTGGGCGTAGTGCATGGCACGGGCCAACGGCAGCAAGAGGGCGGCGGCCTCGCGCGGCGGCAGCGGCGTACCGTCGATCCGGCGGGCCAGGCTGTCGCCGTCCACGAACTCCAGGGCGACAAACGGGCCGGCCGCGCTGTCGCCGCATTCGAAAATCTGCACGATGTTGGGATGCGTCAACCGTGCCGCGGTTTTCGCCTCCGTTCGGAACCGTGCCGCTTCCTCCTCGACCGGCGTGCGAATGAGCTTCAGGGCCACGACGCGGTTCAGCTTCGTTTGCCGTGCCTTGTAGACGACACCCATGCCGCCGCGGCCCAGCTCACCCAGGATCTCGTAGCCGTGTACCGACGGATACTCCGACGACGTTCCCGCCGACGTGGGTGCGATGCTCACTCCGGCGAGGACGGTCGCGGGCAGCGGCGTCTCCGTCGGGGTCATCGCCACGGAGCGCACCGCCGACGACTCCAACAGACGATGGACGGCGAATTGACGACGCAGCGCCGCGTCGAGATGCGGGAAGCGGCGCAGATACTCGTCCGCCGCCGGTGTCTCCCCCAGTTCCTCACGCACCACGACTTCGGTGTAGATCAGGTCGAGAACCGCGTCGTCGTCGTTCCGGAGGTCGGGGGCGTCCTCCAGGAAGCTTTCGACGAGGCGGCGGTCACCCTGATGCCAGCGTTCGAGCTGTTCGGCGCGGAGCGCTTCCAGAACACGATCGCGGCGGACGTCGGCTACTTCAGGCATCGTTGGCACCCTCGAGGTCCAGGCGGCTGGCGACACGGTCCAGCGCCCGGGTTAGTTTCTTGCGCAGGGCATCCGGTGTGGCGCCGCGCTCGGCGGCGATCTCCGGCCAATCGCGGCCCAATGCCCGCTGGTCGGCCAGTTCGCGCTCCTCGGCGGTCAGCTCACGGCGGACGCGCTCCAGGAGTTCCCGGCCGACGGCGACCTCGCTCGGACCCGGAGAAGGATCGGCGACCGCCGCCAGCCCCGTATCGTCTCCGGCGACGCGGCGCTGATCGCGGCGGGCGGCCTGTTGGCGGCGGGCGTGATCCAACACCTTGTTGCGGGCCATCGTAATCAGCAGGCGCAGCAAATTCTCCGGCCGATCCAGATCGAACTGCCCCGCGGCGACACGGACGAAGAAGTTCCCCAGGACCGACTGGCACACGTCGAGCGAATCGAGGACGCGGCGTAGACGCGGATCGGTAAGCCGAACACGGACAGCCCGGCGAATCTCGGGTTCATACCGGCGCACCAGTTCGGCGGCCGCCGCGCCGTCGCCGGAGCGGACGCGCTTGAGCAGGTTGGCCGCGATCTGGTCGTCGGACATCAGCGTTCTCCTTCTCGGGATGCCTGTTCCACCAGAGAAGACGCCCGAAGACCGTCGCGCTGACGTTCGCTTGAAATAACGCAGTTCGATGGCAAAACCGGACGAACTAGAAGACCAAAATTGCAAATTGCAATTTGCAAATTGCAAATTGCTAATTAAGGGCCCAACCCTTCGAGGCACTGCGGCCGCTTCTTCCCAATTTGCAATTTGCAATTTGCAATTTGCAATTTGCAATTCTTCGTTTCGCGAGAACTGGTCCTCACCAATCCATCACCGAGCCGTCGTCCTCGTCGTACGCTCGCGGTTCTTCCAGTCGTGGCCGATCTTGTCCGCCAGGGCGTTTTCATCCAGCTCGATGCCGAGACCCGGTCCCGGTCGGCAGGTCGAGATAGCCTTCGCGCAGCGTGAACGGTTTCTTGAGGTAGCCCTCGCCGAGGGTCACCTGTTCCTGGCACAGGAAGTTCGGGATCGACGCCGCGATCTGCACGCCGGCGGCCAGGGAGATCGGACCGAGCGGGTTGTGCGGCGCGATGGTGGCGTAGTAGGCTTCGGCCATGCCGGCGATGAGGCGCATCTCGGTGATGCCGCCGGCGTGGCACAGGTCGGGTTGCAGGATCGTCGCGGCCTTCTTTTCCAGCACCTCGCGGAAGCCCCACTTGGTGAAGATGCGCTCGCCCGTGGCGATCGGCAGATGGGTGCCGCGCGCGATCTCGGCCATGAGGTCGTGGTCCTGGCAGTTGATCGGTTCCTCGATGAACATCGGCTGGTGCGGCTCGAGCGCCTTGATGAGCACTTTCGCCATGAGCCGGGACTGATCGCGCCGTGGAAGTCGATGGCGATGTCCACGTCGTCGCCCGCCGCCTTGCGCAGCTCGGCGAACTTCTCCGCGGCGTACCGCACCTCGGCCGGCGTTTCGATGTAGCGGGCCGGTCGGCGCTTGGCCGGCCCCGTCTTGAACGCGGTGAAACCCTTCGTGATCCCCTCCTTGATCTTCTCCGGCGTGCGACGCATGGGCATAGACGCGGACCCGGCTGCGCGTCGGTCCGCCGAGCAACTCGTAAACCGGCACGCCGAGCGCCTTGCCCTTGATGTCCCACAACGCCATGTCGATGCCGCTGAGGGCGCTGGTGAGGATCGGTCCGCCGCGGTAGAAGGCGTGGCGATAGATCGCCTGCCAGTGATGAACGACCTGCCGCGGGTCCTTGCCGATCAGGTACGGCTCGATTTCCTTGACCGCTTCGGCGCAGGTCGTCGCCCGGCCTTCGAGGATCGGTTCGCCGAGCCCGACGATGCCGGCGTTGGTGTGGACCTTGAGGAACAGCCAGCGCGGCTTGACGAGGAAGGTTTCGAGCTTGGTGATTTTGAGCCCGTCCTTGGCCTTGATGGGCGCGTCGGGATCGCGCTCGGCGGCCTCGGCGAGAGCGGCGAAGGAGAGGCCGGCGAGGCCGGCGGCAACGACGGTGCGGCGGGTGACGCCGTCGCAGTCGGGAGAGTTGCGTTCGGACATTAAGAGACTCCACAAGTCGAGTTGGAAGACGAACTCGTTCACGCCCCTTGACGAACGTTTGTTTCCGCGACCGATTCGAGTAAGAGTAGAGCCTGGGCGACCGAGAAACCGATTTTTTGAAACCGAACTGATAACTCCAGGCCGTTGTTAAACAAGATCGAATGTCGAAAAGTTGGGACGGCTCCAGGCTTGAACAGTTGGATTTCGTCGTACAGCCAGACGAGGTAGGGAGGCCGGTCGTTGAGATCCACGGCATGGTGGATCGTCCTGATCGGTCCGGCCAGTCGGTAGCGGCAAAATCACAGTTTCCTGTGGCCGCGGGTCGAGTTGGATGCTCAGTTCAAGAATTGTCCCGCAAACAATACTGGAAATGAGCCGGGCGTCGTGGAACGAAAACCGGCGCAGCAATTCCTTGAGGTGCCTCGGCATGAGCTTCTTCGTCGAACGGAGGTCATCGGCATACCGGGATGATACCTTCTCCCACTCAGCTTGCGCGGTATCAGCGATCATGTCGTCGGATGATCCGAAGCGTTGCAACAGTGCCGGTGTGAAATATTTCATCGCCGCTTCCTCGCGCGGACTCTGCCGTGTAACTTCATCGCCACGTTCCGGTTTCTCAACTTACTTCCACGGCCTTTCCCGGTCCGTCGAGCAACACGCGAAACTGATTTAGCACATCACGGCCGAGAAGCACGACGGGTTCTTCGTCGCTTCGCACTACCTTGATCGGAACGGCCGACATGGAACGGATGGCAAGATCGACTCGATACACCGGAAGTCGATGAACATGTCCGCCCAAGCCGGAGACCAGTTTTTTCGCCATCGAAACGAGCTGAAGCTCATCGAACAACTTCCCTGGAACGACCGTGCAGTCTGCCGCGCTATCGATCTGAGCGGGTGTCTCTCCAGAGGTCTTTCCCGATTGCGGGCAGCGAATCGTGACATGCACGAACGGCGCCGGAAGTCCGGAATACGATGTGTAGCCGTAGCGAATCACCGCCCCACCTCCTCCGAGAGAACACGGAAATGGGGGAGACGAATCGGAGGCTGCGGTTCGTCCGTCACCAGGTCCACATGGATCGGAACGTAGCCGTGCTTGGCCCAAACGCGGTCGGCGAGATCCAGTTCGTTGTCGCCACTATCCACCACCTGCTCGTTGTGAATCGCCACGTAGAGGCCGCGGTGTGTTTGTAGAAGGGTTGGCAGCAGACGCTGAAAAGCGCGCCACTCCCTGTCCGCTTTACTGATGGGAGGCTGCGGATGGTCCAGAACGAGGGGCGGATAAGTCACAGGTTCGCTCATGATAGGACACCACTGAACTCGGTTGCAATTCGGTCATTGTACCATCTACCGGCGCGAGACTCACGCCAGAACACCATGCACCACCTTCCCATGCACATCCGTCAGCCGCATGTCGCGGCCGCCAAAGCGGAACGTCTGCCGCTTGTGATCGACGCCGAGCAGGTGCAGCATCGTCGCATGCAGGTCGTGAATCTCCGTCTTCGCCTCGATGGCGTGGTAGCCCCACTCGTCGGTTTCGCCGTAGATGCTGCCGGCCTTGACGCCGCCGCCGGCCAGCCAGACGGTGAAGCCGAACGGGTTGTGATCGCGGCCATCGGAACCCTGGGCAAACGGCGTCCGGCCGAACTCGCCCGCCCAGACCACCAGCGTCGTCTCCAGCAGCCCGCGCGACTTTAGGTCCTTCAGCAGCGCGGCGATCGGCTGATCGACGGCGCGGGCGTTATTCTCGTGGCCCTGCTTGAGGCCGCCGTGCTGGTCCCAGCGATCGCCGCCGACCTTCGGACAGGTCAGCTCGATAAAGCGAGCGCCGCGCTCCACCAAGCGGCGCGCGATCAGGCATTGCGTGCCGAAGATTTTCGTCGGTTCGTACTTGGCGTCGAGGCCGTACAGTTTCCGCGTCGCTTCCGTTTCACCGCCGACGTCCATCAGCTCCGGCACCGCGGTCTGCATGCGGTAGGCCGTCTCGTAGTTGGCGATGGCCGACTCGATCTCGTCGTTCTTGCCGATGCGCTCCAGCCCAGCCCGGTCCAGCTTGCGCAGCAGATCGAGCTTGCCGCGCTGCTGCCGATCGCGTCGCCTCGCTCGGCTTGATGTTGGCGACCGGCGGATTGCCGTGGCGGAAGACGGAGCCCTGATACGCGGCGGGCAGGAAGCCGCTGTTGAAATTGTCGAGGCCGCCGGGCGGAATCAGGCCGCCGTTGAGCACGATGAAGCCGGGCAGGTTGCGGTTCTCGCTGCCCAGGCCGTAACTGAACCACGCCCCCATGCTCGGCCGGCCCTGGACCCCGGCGCCGGTGTGCAGGAAATAGTTGGCGCTCGTGTGTTCGGGGAACTTCGTGCCACATCGAACGGATGAAGGCGAGATCATCGACACATTGGGCGACATGCGGAAACAGGTCGCTGACCCAGCGGCCGCACTGGCCGTACTGCTTGAACTTCCACGGCGACGCCATCACCTTGCCGACGTTGTCGAACTGCGTCGGCTCGACTTTGAAGATGGCGTGCGGGTCCTTGCCGTGATGCTTCTCCAGCAGCGGCTTGTAGTCGAAGGTATCGACCTGCGATGGCGCCGCCGTCCATGTAGAGGAAGATGACGTTGCGTGCCTTCGGCAGATGGTGGCATCCTTTCTGTGTCGCAAGCGTCGGCGATGGAGCGGCCCGGCCATCCTCGGCGAGGAGCGCGGCGAGGGCGACGGCTCCGAAGCCGTTGGCGCAGTGCAGCAGCATGTCGCGGCGAGTGAGCGGCGCGGGTTGGAAGCGGCGGCAGTGCATCGACGGTTCTCCGCGGGTGGGTCGGACATTCTTCATGGTACGCCAGAACGGCGCGGAACGGAAGATGCTAGTGGAAGTCGTTCCAACCCTCGGCGCAACATCTTACTCCATGTCGAGTGCGGCAAGCTGCCGTTCCCGGCAGGCGGGTAGAGCGTCCCAGAAGATCTTCGAGTCGGCCGCGTAGATCGCCGAGCCATCGACTTCCCAGAGGGGATGAACGTGCCCCTTGTCGTCTGTCTTCTTCTCCTCGGCCGACAGCGGCAGGATGGTGAATCCCGTCGTCGGTGCGAACACCCATTTCGATCCGTTGAGAAGCAGTTCGCGGATAAAAGCGTGGATCTCCTCGGCGGTTTCCTCGTCCATCGGAAAGTCCGGCGCCCAGGTGAAGTCGGCGGAACCAATAACGTGGTTGCCACCGTGAGTGTTCGTGGCGAACTTGGCGAAGCTGACATTGACCCAGGCGAGGTGCGGACAGGGATCGGGTGTGCCATCGGGGTTGAACACCAGGTCGGGTGCGTCGTTCAATGCGAGTTCGCAGCCGCCGCAGTACGGGCAACGGGCCAGGTTCCGAATCATAGGTTGGTCCTCGTGAATCGAAAAGGTATCAGGAACCTTTTGCGACATTTCCACTCCGAAAAGGTTCCTGACACCTTCTAGCTTCCCATTAGTGCGTCCCGCCGCCAAGTTGTTCGAGCCGTGACAGCCATGCGGCGAAGTGCGGGCATTTGCCTCGGATCACGTTCAGACCAATCAGTGCCGCCACCTGTGGTCCCACGGCGGACTTCGCGTCTTCGTAATCGGGAAGCTCCACAATAATCCACTTGCTTGGAGCCGAGTGTTGGCCGTCGTCAATCAACTCGGGCGTGGCGTGCCTATCCGCGATGGCCTTGAGTGCAGCAATCTGCTTTTCGTGGTGATCGTAGAAGTACCCGAACCAGGTCACATCTGAGAATAGATACGCTTCGTATTCGTGCAATTGGATGTACGGCACGAACCGGACATCGCCGATGTCGTCGGCGAATGCTTGCTCAAGGGCCTCCACCCGTTTGTCGGGCAGGTGCCGCAGTTTTTCGGCCTCAGCCAACCCGGGAAATTCTGAGTGGATGGCGTACAGATCGATCATCGTCGTAAAGAATACGTCCTCGGCTCTCTCCTGCGCGAGAAACCGTAGGATGTCGTTCTTCATCGGCACGTATTTGCGACCTCCTCCTCGGTGGACCCTCCCTTTTTTCTTGGCGTGCGCGATGAGGACCGGAGGATGCAAGTAAACTCCCAAGTTGGCGAGGTGCGGCTTGAGGACTGTGTCGGCGAACGTGAGTTCGGTCTGCCCTTCGGCAAACAGGTAGAGGCGTGCCATCAGTGCGGACCTCCGCCGATGACATTTTTTTCCCAGACTTCGCCAAGGCTGTAGTCGTCGAGCCACGCCTCCAATTTCACTGGATCGGCCCGTGCAAAATGCGATTCTTTTCCCTCCCGATTCACCACGACCACGTCTTCGGGATCAAAGTTGTCGAGGAAGGAACTCGACTGCGTGCTGATAAGCACCTGAGTATGGTGCGCCGCTTTCTTAAAGAGCGCGGCGATCACGTTGAGGGCGTAAGGATGAAGCCCCAGTTCCGGCTCGTCAACGATAATCAGGTCCGGGATTTCGATTTCTGGCTGCATGAGCAAGGTGATGAGACACATGGCGCGAAGCGTGCCGTCAGAAAGTTGGTGCGGGCCGAACACCTGATCCGATCCATTATCTCGCCAGTTCAGAATAATGTCCTTCTTGTTGGGGCCGGTTGGCTCAAGATCAAAATCGTTAAAGAACGGCGCTATCAGACGGATGGTCGTGATGATGCGCTGATAGACCGCACCGCCGTTCTCCTCACGGAGCCGCAGAAGGAACGCGGCCAGATTGCCTGCGTCGGGCATCAACCAACGATTGTCGCCGATGTAGCAATACTGGCGAACCCGTGCCGTCGGCGACGTATCATGGAAGTGGTAGACCCGGCAATGGTTGAGCAAGTGCCGAAATACCTTTGCTGCCGGCCCTCCCTTGTCGGCCTCCTGACCGATTCGGGTTTCTTCATGTCCCGATCCGAGAGAAACCAATTTGGACTTCGTGGAACGGATTGCGAGAAAGCTCAAACTTTCGTCGGCGAAAACCAGCGAATCCCCCGCTGCGTGGAACAGGCGCATGGCATAGGTGTCCACTCCGTTCTCCACTTCGAACTCCAACTCTGCCTCCATCTGCGGAGTCACCTTGGGGCCGAAATGGAGAATAGATTGAGCACGTCCCGTCGTGCCGATATACTGCTGGAGTCTCCCTGCCATCATCTCGTTGAGCATTTTGAAGAAAGAAACTAAGTTGCTCTTGCCGGCCCCATTCGCACCGATCAGGACGTTCAGGGAGCGCAGTTCAAGCTCCATCGCCTTGATCGACTTGAAGCCGTTGAGGATCACTCGTCGCAGCTTGGCCAAGTCTCGGCCTCCTGTGTCCGCAGGTTCGTGGGAAGCGAAAAGAGAATAATCAAGAGGGTCGTGAGTCGTTTTCTGTTCGTTACAGAAAAGTGAGTGTTCCGATCCCGATCCTCCCGGACGGCTGCTAAACGACTTCCGACCCTTTGATTTTCTTTTGCGACATTTCCCCTCCGAGAAGATTCCTGACACCTTCTCGCCCTGGCGCAATCGTGGCTACTACGGCGAATGATGCGGACCCATACACTCCAGTTCCTTGTAATTGCGGAGGAACCAAGTTGTAACCAACTCGATTGGGACACACATACCGAACAGGATTCCCTCGAAAACAAGAATGTAGAAATCTGACTGATCGGTCAGCAAGGGATACGCGGCGAAAGCGGTGCCGACGAGTACGCTGGTAAGTACCAACAATACCAACAGGTTGACGCCTGCCGTCTTGGGGTATCGCAGACGGGAGTGGCAGTGAGGGCACCAGATGCGGTTCGGCAACCCCGCCGAGAAGATCGGCCAGACGCCGATATCCTTGCCGCACCCCGGACAGTGCTTACCATCAGCCATCAATACCTCCTCTACCGCCCAACGCCGCCGCTCTGCAGCCGGCTCACGCAAGTTTCGCCTTGCAGCGAAAAAACGGTGTTCGCGTGGCCGGTCTACTGCAAGACTTGTGGGGAAATCGGTCTCAGTTCATCTTTTCATCCCGAAAAGATGAACTGACACCGATTTCCCCGACGTGAATCGAAAAGGTATCAGGAACCTTTTGCGACATTTCCACTCCGAAAAGGCTCCTGACACATTTCGCTTCCCCCCGATTTTCCCCCGGCATCTCGTTCGTGGCAAGGTCACAACACATGGTGGCAGCGGGCGATCACAGGATCCAGGTGCTTGAGAATGAGTGCCACGAGGTTCACGCACAAGCCGCACGCCAGTCCTCCAGCGGCAATAAGTAATACGCCGACCGGCGCGTGACGGAGGAACATTTTCCGTTGACGAATCACACCGCCAATCAGGTAGCCGAACAAAGCCCCTGTCAGGGCACCGGTCGCACTCATCAGCACATACGCGGCGAGGGTGGTAGCCGCCGAGGCGGAGTAGGGTACCCTCTCGCGCCACGACGTCTCCAGTGAGCGAAGTTCCATCAGAAGCAAGGCCGCGACGCCAGTCCCTATCAGTAGACCGAGGATTGACCCGGCCGTCGCTCCCGGCCGTTCAAATCGTAAAGACTGGCGGCCGAAACCGGCGATAATCCCTCCCACGACAACGCCGCACAGCACTCCTAGTGCGGCGCCCCCGAAGATTCCCCGTGCGAAACACCGCATAAGAATGTCGTCGGGAAAGTACGACATTCTGGGAATAGCAAGAGTGGTTCCCATCGCAACGCCGAAGACGGAACCGACCAAAGCGCCGTAGCGGAGGCAAGTGCCGACCCCCACGGCTTGCAAGAGGTCGAACGGATTGGCGCACGAAGGCTCCGGGTTACCGGGTTGGTCCATCGCTCACACCGTCCCATGTTGCGCCATCGAACATTTGAGTTCTAGGCTGCGTGTTCCGCCCTTCCGAGACAGTACGCGGTGCCCAGGACTGGCTGGGCGGAACACGCAGCCTAGAACTGTGTTTAACTGAATCGCGTCACCCGTCCCCCGGCTATGGGTGCTCTATACTCGCTGCGGCAGAACCGAATCATTGTACGTCGTGCGCCGCCGCCGTCGCAAGCAGAATAACTCCTCTTTTCCCACCCAACTGCCCTCCAGTGGCGATGCCTGCTTCTCGACATAGCGCCGGCAACGCGGCCCGCTGCTTCCCGGGAAAAATCAAAGGGGTCGGCACGCCTCCGACAATCTTGCGAAGCGGCCCCATTGGAGGCGCTTCGCAAGATTGTCGGAGGCGTGCCGACCCCTTTGATTTTGCGGTACATCCCCGACCCTATTGCTGCCCGATCAAGCTCATCACTTGTACGTATGCCTGCCGGTACGCCAGGTCCGCTTTCACGGCCTCCACCTCGGCCAGCCCGCGGCCTTCGCCGCTGCCAACAGGGCCGTGGGCTCGCGCAGGGCTTCGGGGGTGGTCGCTTTCTTCTCGGCCTCGCGCCGCAGCCCCACCAGCTCCTGAGCGGTCTTGAGTGCTTCCGCGCTCTCGGTCCATTCCCGGAATGCTTTCTGAGCTTTCTGCCGAACCTCATCCTGCGTCTGCTGGAGTTTCAAGTTCGCCATATCGACGAGGTTCTGCCGCTCGTGAACGACGTTCCGCCGCTTGCCCCAATCGACAAAAGTCCAGGTGCCGACGACGCCCACGTAGCCGATGTCCTGCTGGACGTAGGACATTCCGGTCTGGTTCAGATAGCCGCCCGTCACGGCGATGCTCGGCATGTAATCGAGCTTGCCGGCGGCCAGGGCGGCCTCGGCTTTGTGAATCGTTTGTTGGTCCTCCTGGATCTCCGGACTGGCCGACAGGGCGAGGCCGATCACGTCGTCGGCGCAGCGATACGGCATGACGGGGAGCGCCGGCACGACCAACTCGAGGACCGTGCAGGACGGAAGGTCCAGCAGGCCGCTCAGTTGTTCTTGCAAGTCCGCAGCCTGTTTCTCGGCCTGCTGGAGTCCCTGCGCGCTTCCACGAGGGCGGTCCTGGCTTCAAGCGTCTGGGTTTTGGCGAACATCTCGCCCGCACGGACGCCTTCCAGGGCGCCCGCCCGGATGCGCCGGACCGCCAGCAGCCCCCAGTACAATTGCTCGACGCCGCTGGCGACCTTGCGGATCCCCTGTTCCAGCTGGGCTTGCGCGATCCCCTGGTCGGCCTGGGCGATCTTCACTCCTTGACGGACCTTCAGCAGGTCGGTGAGCGGTTGCACCGCGCCGATATTCGCAAACGAGCTGTCCTGATTCAGAACGGCCACGTCGACGGCGGTGGCGGGGAACGTCACGAGCGGCCTGCCGAGCGGCCCGGTGACCGTCCTTCCCTGGGTTGCCAGAACGGTCCCCAGATCGTCGTTGAAATGGAGGTAAACGGCGCTGCCGGCCACTTTCGGGAAATAGTCGGCCCTGGCCGCCTTGATCGCAAACGCCTTGGACTCGGCGTTCAGCGTGGCCAGGTTCAACAACTTGTTATTCGCCAGCGCCCGTTCCTTGGCTTCCTGGAGAGTGAGCCGGAGGGTGGTCGGCGCGACGTTCCACGGTGGGGAGATGCTGGCCGGCTCCTCCGCACCCAGTTGGGCCGACTCGCCACCCATGAGGAAGGCGGCGGTCAGGATCGCCGAGAAAAGTATCCAACGATTCGATTGGCGCATCTGCGAACCCTCCTTGGATTGCTCCGCCTGAATCACAGGGGGCGTGGTCCGCGGGCTGGGTGCGGTCCATCCGCTGATGGTGTTTTGTATCGGCCGGAACAGAATGCGCTCTTGATGGGTTTCAGGGGATTTTCGGAAGAGAAGGGGTGCCAGGAATAACTTCCGTTTAGCCGCGAGCTTTTGCGAGCGCTGAGTCTCAGCGCTCGCAAAAGCTCGCGGCGAAACATGGATCTTATTCTTGGACGCCGCATTACCTTGCCGTTTCAACTCCCTTTGAAACGGCAAGGTGCGGATACCGTGCAGTCTGGCGAGGAAAAAGTGCGTGAAACCGTCCCCTCCGCTCCGACGCTATTTCTTCGGGTACGCAATCTTCGTCGTGCCGAGCGTGCCGTTGAACTTAAAGGGGGCCTTGTCGAAATAATCGAGCGACACCGGCGAGCCGAGGTCGCTCCCGAGATCGAGGCAATCATTCGCGGTGAAGGCCAAAGCGGCAGTGATGGGCACCTTGCCGGCGGCGACTTCCTTGCCGTTGACCTTGAGAGTGATTTGCGCGGGTGAGCCGGGGCGCGGTCCAAGGATTCTGGTCTCGACCTCGATCTTCGCTTTCCCAACGGGCAGCTTGTCCTTCGCCTTGATCTGCGTGCGGTCGATCTCGAAGAGGTTGTATTCGTAACACAGCACGCCGTCTTTCACATAGCACGACAGGCCGCCGGAGAAGCGGGGGTGGGGTGTGTGGGGGGTGGTGGTGGTCTGGAGAGGGTGCTCTTGGAGTGGATTTAGCGGCGCATACGCGCTGCGGTTGCGCGCGAGCTGGCAGTTCACATACGTGACGATGGAAGTCGATGTACGCACGAACGCGAACGGAGTGCTCTATGCGCTGGCGGCTTCTCGGCGGCTGTGTGCTATGTGAAAGACGGCGTGCTGTGTTACGAATACACCTCTTCGAGATCGACGGCACGCAGATCAAGGCGAAGGACAAGCTGCCGGTTGGGAAAGCGAAGATCGAGGTCGAGACAGAATCCTTGGACCGCGCCCGGCTTACCCGCGCAAATCACTCTCAAGGTCAACGGCAAGGAAGTCGCCGCCGGCAAGGTGCGGATACCGTGCAGTCTGGCGAGGAAAAAGTGCGTGAAACCGTCCCCTCCGCTCCGACGCTATTTCTTCGGGTACGCAATCTTCGTCGTGCCGAGCGTGCCGTTGAATTTGAAGGGGGCCTGGTCGAAGTAATCGAGCGAGACAGGCGAGCCGAGGTCGCTACCGAGAGTCGAGGCAGTCATTTGCGGTGAAGGCCAGAGCGGCAGTGATGGGCACCTTGCCGGTGGCGACTTCCTTGCCGTTGACCTTCAGAGTGATTTGCGCGGGCGAGCCGGGGCGCGGTCCAAGGAGTTCTGGTCTCGACCTCGATCTTCGCTTTCCCGACGGGCAGTTTGTCCTTCGCCTTGATCTGCGTGCGGTCGATCTCGAAGAGGTTGTATTCGTAACAGAGCACGCCGTCTTTCACGTAGCACGACAGGCCGCCGGAGAAGCCGCCGAGCGCATAGAGCACGCCGTTCGCGTTCGCGGGCACATCGACTTCCATCGTCACGGTATTGTTGAACTTGCCGAGCTTCGGCGCGGCGAATTCCGGCATGCGCGTGACGGCGCCGCTAAAGGTCCATCGGTATAGGGCGTGGCCGGGCCCGTCTTCCGGGTGGAGTACCACCGACCAAAGACCGCCGCCGATGGGCAGGTTCAAGTTCTTCGCCGATTCGACGAGGAAGAGTTCCTTCATCTGCGCGAGCTTCTCCGGCATCTTCGCGGCGAGGTCGTTCGCCTGCGACCAATCTTCCTCGAGGTTGTAGAGTTCCCACTTATCCTTTTCCGGCGTCCACTCCTTGATGCCAGGGGGCAGGCCGGGCATCCACGGCACCCGCGGTCCGAAGGCGCCGGCGAACCAGCCCTCGTGATAGATGCCGCGGCTGCCCATGATGTCGAAGAACTGCGTCGGCTTGCGACCCTTCGCCTTCGGATCGGCAAAGGTGTAGGCGAGGCTGATGCCATCGATCGGGATTTGCGGGACGCCGTTGACGACCCTCGGAGGCGTGATCCCCAGCACCTCATAAAGCGTGGGGACGATGTCGTTGACATGATGAAACTGGGGGCGCGGCGTGTCGTCGTGCTTGATCGACTCTTGGCCACGAGACGGCCATCGGTTGGCGAGTGCCGCCGAAGTGCGCGCCGATGAGCTTGGTGGATTTGTACGGCGTGCTGCCCGCCCACGCCCAGCCGGCGTGATACATGTTGTCGGCCTTCGGCGTGCCAAGCACGTCCAGGCCGCCGAGGTCGTTCATCGCCTTGATGTGCTGCTCGATGGTCGAGGGGATGCCGTTCTGCGCCAGCAGTTCCGAGATGGTGCCGTTCTGGCCCTCCGCCGAGGAGCCGTTGTCGCCCCAGATGTAGAAGATCAGCGTGTTGTCGAGTTTGCCCTGCTTCTCGATCTCGTCGATCACGCGGCCGGCGTTGTAGTCGGCATGCTCGGCGAACCCGGCGAAGACTTCCATAAGCCGGCGCTGGAACGGCTTTTCATTTTCCGGAATGGAATCCCACGAGGCGAGCGTCGCCGGGCGCGGCGTGAGTTGTGCGTTCTGCGGAATCCAACCTATTTCCTTCTGCCGCGCGAAGACGCGCTCGCGATACTTGTCCCAGCCGTCGTCGAACTTGCCCTTATACTTGTCGGCCCACTCCTTAAAGATTTGGTGCGGCCCGTGCATCGCGCCGGGGCCCAGTACATGAAGAACGGCTTGTCCGGCGCGAACGCCTGCTGCTCGCGGAGCCATTTGATCGCGTCCTCGGCAATGTCTTCGGTGAGGTGATAGCCTTTGCGGTGAAGTTCTTCGGCGGATTCACGATGGTCGTGTTGCGCACCGATGTTCGGCTCATATTGCGACGCCTCACCCGCGAGGAAGCCGTAGAAGTATTCAAAGCCGTAGCCGGTGGGCCAATAGTCGAACGGCCCGGCGGCGGTGGTCTGCTCGGCGGGCGTGTTGTGCCACTTGCCCCAGGCGCCGGTCTTGTAGCCGTAGTTCTTGAGCACCTCGGGGCCGGTCGCCGACGATTTCGGGATGATGCCGGCAAAGCCGTCCCAATCGTTCGCCAGCTCGCAGATCTGGCCGTAGCCGATGCGCGTGTGATTGCGACCGCAGAGCAGCGAGCCGCGCGTGGGCGAGCACATCGCGGTCGAGTGAAAGCGGTTGTAGGAAATGCCCATCTTGGCCACGCGACCAAGTGTTGGTGTGTTGATCTCGCCGCCATAGGTCGAGGCCTGGCCCGGCCCGACATCGTCCATGAGGATGATGAGGATGTTCGGCGCGTTCTTCGGCAACCGTTGCGGTTTGACCCGCTTTTTGTAGATCGAGTCCTGCATGGTGAGACCCGCGGTGGAGGCCGATGGCGTGGGTGGGAAGGGAAGCACGGAGCCATCCACGATCGGAGCGGGCGTGTCGAGCAGCCTTTGCCTCCGCCGGTGCGCTTTTCTGTTCGGCGGCCGTGGTGCGTGTCGGAGCAAGTCTGCTTGTCGCCGCGGTATAACCAAGTGCGATGCACGCGCCGATGGCCGCGAGTGCGATCAAGCGGGTCGAGTTTTTCATGGACTCTCCTCGTCGTCGGGATTAGGCTCAAGCGCCGCCGCTGGCGCAGCCGGTTAAATAGCCCCCCGCCACTGGCGGAGGGCTGACTATGTCTTATCACGTTTCTGTTTTCCATCACCGAACGCCGAGCCGCCCATGCCCTGGGAATCGCCGGTCTCGGCCCGCGCCAGGTCTTCCGGTTCGCCGAAGGCGCTCTCCACCTTTCGCTTCAGCAGGCTCAATTCCTGCCGAAGCAACGGCCGGCGCCGCTCCGGCAGGCTCTCGATCAGGTTCTCCAGCATGGCCCGCAGGCGGCGCGACCTGGATGCTCTCGCCGCCGAAATGACGGATCTCCGTGACGGCCAGGCTGACGAAATCCTCCCAGTTCGGCGTGCGGTAGACAAGGCGCAACCGTCCGGTCGCATCCCGGATCATCCCCGTGTTGAGTTGGCGGCTGCCCACCTGCCGCAGGAGGTGGTGAATCTGGTCGAGAGCCAGCACGGCCGTCGTCGGATCGTTGATGCCTGGCGACAGCGCCTTGGACGCGATGTCCACGATGATGCGAAAGACGAACGCAGGATCCTGTTCCAGAGTGCGTTCCGGGCCGAAGGCGATCGACTGCGACAGCAACCGTTCCTCGACTCCCTGGCCGTCCTCCCTCACCCCCTCTCCCCTCTGAACGGGGAGAGGGGACGAGGGGTAAATTCGGAACAGCGGATCGTCGGTCGCCACGAAGTCGCCGACCTCGGGCACCACCTCGAGGACGCAATCCGCTTGCTGGGCCAATTTCAGAAGTCCCTGTTCATCGAAGGCCAGCACTACTCCCGGTGCCCCCCGATGCTCGACGACGCGAACCGCCGCGCCGAGTGGATCATTCGTCGCCGGCCCCGCAATGGCCTCGTTCCCCATGAGCCGCTGCGGGTAAACGCTCCGTATCACTTCGCGGCCTTCCGTGGCGACGCTCGTCAAAATACGCACCGGCCGCAGCTCCTTGCCAAGCCGATCGATCAGGAACAGGAACATCGCGACGCAGGCCAGGCTGCCGTAGCCGGACAGGATGCCGGAGACGCGGGCACAGGGGCTTCGAGCCGGCTCAAGACCACGAGGGAGAACGTGTAAGTGAAGAGGAACACGCTCACGGCGAACTTGGTGAAGCGTTCCTGGAACACGCGCAATCACACGCGGCGTGAGCTGAGCGCTGGCCAGCTGCACCGCCACCAGCACGACCGAGAAGACGAAGACGATAAACGTCAGTCAGCGCGCCCGTTAGCGTGCCCATCACCGCCCTGGCTCCGTCGATACCGATGTCCAGCGTCCAGCCGATCTGCCGGTCGATCCAGAGCGACAACCGAGCCAACGGCACCGCGAGGATCATGCCGGTCAGCGGCATCGGCCATAACGACATCCGCAAGAACGTGCGTAGCCGATGACGTTGCTTCCAGGTCATGAAGGGGATGCCCCTGTTCCGTCGATCAGGAATCGAGCCGCGCCACGTTGCCGGTAGCGAGTTCGTACACCGCGCCGACGATGCGGATCGGCCGTTTCTCCGCGAGGACGCACTGGACTTCCGTCGTGCGCAGCAGCTGGTGAATCGACCAGCGCACGTTCGCCTCGACGGCGGCCCGCATCTGCTCCTCGGCGGGTTGGTTGGGATCGATCGCGCTCAATCCCGGCTCGATCCTGTTCACGAGGTCCTGAATGTGTTCGGGATGTTCCTGCTGTTGGAATTTGCAGGCCAGAGTTGCCTGCACCGCCCCGCAGCCTTCGTGGCCGAGAACGACGAGCGCGCTGACGCCGAGGATCAGATGCGCATACTGGATGCTGCCGAGCACGCCGGGAGAGATGACGTTGCCGGCCAGGCGCAGGACGAACAGATCGCCGAACCCCTGGTCGAAGACCAGTTCGGGCGGCACACGGGAATCGCTGCACCCGAGAATGGCGGCGAACGGCCGCTGCTTGATTGCGAGAGAGGCGAGACGTTCCTGCGATATCTGGTTGTGCAGCAGCGACCCCGACGTGAAGCGCCGGTTGCCTTCCACCAGGAGTTGCAGTGCTTCGTCGGGTGTGTAGGCCAGTTCGCTGGCGTTGGTTCCGGCGTCGTTCAGGGGTGACATGCACGTCTCCGAGTTGTCATTTATGTAGTACTGCGCTACTCCCCTCGCCCCGGTACTCCGGGGAGAGGGGTCGGGGGTGAGGGGTGAGGGCCAGTACACTGCTGAGCGGCTCACCCCTCACCCCCGACCCCTCTCCCCGGAGTACCGGGGCGACGGGAGCAGGAAGACCCCTGTCTCCGGAGTACCGGGGCGAGAGGAGAAAAAGGCCGTTTTCGCGGTGCATTGCGTCGTAGTGTTACATCGCTTCCTTCGGCGGGTCCATGCGCACGAGCGTCCATTGCTGTGTGCGGTCCTTGCCGAAATGCACCAGCATCGACGTTTCCGCTGCCGTCAGATTGCCGATGCCGGTTTCGTAGACGGTGTGCTTCTGCTCGCCGACCGTCCACGCCGCGCACTGCGTTCTTTTATCCACGGAGCCATAGACGGGCACCGTGACGTCGCTCAGGGCGTCGTAGTAGTTGCCCCGGATGATGCCGTCCTTGTTGATGGCGAGTTGGAAGATCTTGTTGGCGTCCTTTTCCTCACCCTGGACCATGCCGAAGACGCCCAGGGGAATCCATTCCTCTTTGTCGGTCGGCCTGGCGTCCTGTCCCTTCACGGCGATGTCCGAGGCTTGCTGCGCGTACAGGTCGGCCGTGGCGACCGGCTCGCCGTCGTACAGCACCTGATCGCCTTCGTAGACGATCGTCGTGCCGTAGTCATATACGATCGGCTCGGCGGGATAACCGCAGGTAGTCGATAGCGATCCCCACGCGGCCCCAGTCCAGAAAACCGCCGTCGTCCACGCCGCCGCTCGCCAGGCATTCGGATGCAGTGTGTACCAGGCGGGCCTAAATGCGTTGTAGTGGACGAAGCCGGCGCGGACCTGGGCGCCATAGACCGGAAGTGTCCTGGGAGGAACGTAGTACGTTCGATGCCCGACGACCGTTGCGGACGAGTACCGCGCCAGCCCGTACGGACTGGCCACGACGCCGCCGCGTGAACCGCTGATAACCGCCCCTCCCGGACCTGTCGCCGCGCCAACACGGCTGCCGCCAGCTGCCACGCCGCCGGGACCGATGACAACGCCGCCATGCGCGATGCTCGCCCCGGTGCCGCGCGGCCCGGTCGTCGTTCCGATGGTCGTCTTGCTGCCGACGGCGGTTCCACCCGGTCCGACGGCGCCGCCCACTTTGCCGACCTTGGTTGCCGTTTGTCCGCCCGGTGTGGTGACCTGGACGCCGCCCACGCCGCGGCCTGTCGTGACGCCGCCGGGGCCGGTCGTCTTGCCGCCCGCGCCGGCGGCGCTGATCGTGGTCCCGCGCCCCGTCGTGTAGGACCCACTGCCGGCACCGACGGTACCGGTTCGAGCCGGGCCGACAACCGTCCCGGTAGTTCGTGAACCGGCACCGGCGCCGCCGTAGGGACCGACAACGGCGCCTCGGGAAGCGCCGACACTGGCTCCGCGGAAGCCGCCGCCCCGCTGAGCGAAGGAGATGGAATCTGAGACGACGAAGGTAATCGTGCCGAAGGCGAGAAGGGCCGCCCCGCGTGCATAGTTCATCGAAGTCGCTCCTGAGTCGTCAGAGAGGATTACGAACCGCGGTCGTAACCGTCAACTATTTCGCACGCGTCACCTTCACCGGGGGCAGATCGGGCGACTCTTCCCCATTTACGGTGCGATCGACGGAGTGCCAGGTGAAGGTATCCTTGTCGAGACGTGTGATGACGTTGGTCGCCGTCATCTCCGTGCCGTCGGCCTGCACGCCGGTCGCTTCCAGGGTCCAGCGTTTGCCGTCCCACGTCCAGGCCGCATCGCCGAAGCCGCCTTCGCTCTCGAACAGCCAGGACCGCAGCGACCCGTTCCGCGGATCCTTGGCGATCATTTCCGTCAGCGTGACCGTGCGGTCCTTCCCCTTGATCGTGCTACGGACGCGGATGAACTTTTTGCTCTCGTCCCACTCATACGTCGCGCGAACCTCGGTATCCTCGACCTTCGCCGTCCAGGTGCCGATCAGCCAGTCGAGATCGCGCAGGGCAACGCCGTCATCCGGCCACTCGCGGACGACGGCCATGAGCCACGCGCCGCCTTCACGCACATGAAGAATGCTGTACCGGCTGGAGACCGCTTGCTCGGGCTTCCCCTTCTGCACCCGCGCGTATCCCTCTTCAACTGCGGTGTCCCTGGACAGAAAGCGAATGCTTTCGATGTTCCCCTCCGCCTTCATCATGGCCTTCTTGGCGAACGCTTTCGCATACGCTGCCTCGATGGCGGCGCGGCCGCGGAACGTTGCGCCGTCGCCGCCGTGGTACTCGCCCTCCTCGGTCCAGAAAGCGGACACCGCCTTGGCGTCGCCCTTCTCGATGGCACGGAGGAAGGCCGCGGATTGCTTGCGGATGGCCGCTTCGTCCTCGGCGCACTGCGGCGTCTTGACGTCGGCCGGCGGTTTCGGCTGTGTTTGAACCTTATCCTCGGCCGGAAGGAACCGGATGGCCAGGACGACGAGCAGGCTACTGGATAGGAGAAGACAGATTTTCTGCTTCACGGGACTCCCTTTCGACATCGGTGGCAAGGCAAGGTGAGGGCCGTCTCGTCCGTCGCCAGTTGCTGACGGATCGGCAGGGTGGTTTCCATCCCGAATCACAGGCCATTACGAACGACTGGCACAGCGCGTCTCACGATGCAGCGACTTTTTGGACGTGTCTTTGAAAATGTAGATAATCACATGCTCATCTGCAAGCCCGAGAGAGGCATTAAGGCGATCTGCTTCGGACCGGCGGCGCGCTAACACACCGTCTTCGCCCCTTGCGGTTTGGGACGTTTACGAAATAACTTCCGTGCCAATCGCTACGCTCTTGGTCGCGTAGCGACCCTCTGACGGTAGACCGGCCTTTCAAGGCCGGTTATAGCGATCGAGCCATTCGGTGGCGTCGCGTAGCGACGCTTGAGATATCGCGCCAGCCGGGGAAGCTCACATGTCGCTACGCGACACACACTTTTCCTGCTGATCTGAACCGGGCGTTGAAACGCCCGGCTACCGTCAGAAGGTCGCTACGCGACCGAGTGGGACTTCACCCAAGATTTCATTTGGCACGGAAGTTATTTCATCAGCGTTCCTTAGCAATTGTTGCCAAGTCGCAAGTGGCGAATTATGTTGATGCGCCATCACTTCCCAACCGGCAGCGTGAGGACCGGTTGTCCCTCCGCGGCGCCGATCCGCTGTAGCCGGAACAGCTCGTTGAACAGCGAAACGGTGTTCTTGGAAGCGATGTCCGCGTCGTCGATGTAGTACCAATATCCGCGATAATGCACCGCGGTCCACGCATGATGCGGTTTCAGCTTCGACACACTCACGTGAAATAGACCGCCGAGAACTTCGTCCCAGTCGAAGCACGAGCCGTCCGGGTTCAGCGTCACCGTTGCCACCCCGGCCCGCACGTGGTTCTCCGGGACGCACACCGCCTGCGACAGCAGAGACATCACTTCCAGGATCGAACGGGTAGTCACCGTCACCTTGTTCCCCGCCGCGTGAGACTCCGAGGCTCGCAACTGTCCCTCGGGAGCCTCGTCCATGTCGTAAGTTTCCGATCCCGGATGCAGGTGGAGGATCCGAGCGATTTCGAGGAATTCCGGCAACCGAACGGCCCACGGCGCCAGCCGCACGACGCGGACGGACTCCGTCTGAGTCAGCACATAGCCCTTGCCCTCGCCACGCGATCGGATCCCCAATCCCGCGCGCTGGATACTCAGCAGGTCCGGAGTCCCGACGACGTCGAGCGGAACGGCATTGGGCAAGTCAACCTGTCGTTTCTCGGTCGTCATCACCAGGCCGTGTTCGCGCTGGAGGTGATCGACCAGGTCGGCCAGGGCGCGAAAGGCCGCGTACTCCGGGGCGCAGCGCGGCGGCGGGCCGCCGGCGTTGCCGGCATTCTCGACGCCGTTGATATTGCGAACCATGAGCCGCAGGAGCCGATCCTGGTCCCAACCTTGGCGGGAGAAGAGGTAGAGGGTGTCGAGATTGATGTTGACCAGCAGTGCCTTCGTTAACTCGGGCGGGCACTGCGGGGCAAAGGACAGCGTCGGCCTGTCGGCGAAGCCCAACGTGCCGGTCCCCAGATTGGTCCGTCCACCCCGATCCAAGCCGTCGGCGAATTGCGGTCCCGCGGTCAGTTCAAACTGTGCATTCAGCCCGGTGATCGGCAGGAAGCCGGGCGGCTCGTTGTAGCGGAGACGGACGAGGTTCAGGAGCAATTCCTCGTTGTTCGTCGCCTGAATCGCCTCGTTGTACCGGGACCGCGTCTCACGGACCGCCGACGGCCCGAGGCAGCCGCACTGCGCCGCGGCGACGCTCAGCAGCGCAACTGCAACCGCCTGTCGCCAGCCAGCTCGGCACGACCCCATTGCCGGTGTCTCCCGAAGGATGAGTTGCCGCCAGGAAGTTTCCCCAGATGGGTAGTCCTGGCGCAACGACAGAGTTGTCAGAAGCGATCGTTGAGCTGAGCCAGCATCTCGGAGTCGAACGGCTTGGTGATACACACCGGTATCACGAAGCCCACGCCCCGAGTCGCCTGGTTGATGAAATCGAACAGAGAAAGCCCGCGTTGACTCTATCGGCAATACCGAGAGTAGGGTACAAGTCGAATGTGACGGCTCTCGAAAAAAAATTCCTGGTCCAGAAGGGCGTCAATCCGCAGCGTTAAGCAAGAACGAGCTGCCGGTTTGTACGGCGTTCCGACTCGTTCTTGCTTGATGCTCTGGACTCGCGGAGCCAATTTGTGCCTTCGCAACACACTCTCACTTCTTCTCGGAGTAGTCCTTGTCCTTGTCGTAACCCGACTTCTACTTCGGAATGATGATCTCCTTCGGGGTGTCCTTTTTCTCCCTGTCCGACCAATCGTCAGACCTGTCCGACGCGACCTTTTTAAGAGTGCGAATGTGCGTTTTTCCGTCCTTGGTTAGCATAAGGACCAGTTCCCTGTCCGATAGCTTCAGGATCTTCTCTGTCTCTCCGCCGAGTTCCTTCAGCGTAGTGTTCAAGTTGTCGCCGTCTACGGAGTAGGTGCCGGAAAAGGTTTTATCCATGTCGGACACGCTGAAGGTCATCGTCCCGTCTTTCCGGAACGTATATTGGATGCTTGCTAGCTTCAATTCCCCGAACTCCTCGTCTCCTTTCAACATCTCGTCCCAGGTGCCGACGATCATTTCCCGGTTGGTGCGTGGATGAGCCGATTCACTGACTTTGTCCGCTGGATCCGTGCGCAATTTGTAGTAAAGTGCGATGCCAGCGGCGCTCAGCAAGAGCAAGAGCACCAGCAACCGGGCGATCCAGGTCTTGCGGCGTCCGCCTCGTGGCGCCTTCTTTCGGCGTTGCTTCGGGGCGGCGCTGTTCAGCGGCAAGTCGATGACGTCCGGCGCCGTCGTGGCCAGGGTCGGCGGCGTGGTCTTACGGCGCGAAACGTCGGGATGCGTCGGAATGGAACCCGCGGAAGGAAGCGGCGGCGGTCCGGATTTCTTGGCCGTGGCCGGCACGGTTCGCGCGATCTGCGCCAGTGCCTTCGCCAGCTCCTTCATGCTTCGCTGCCGATCCGCCGGATCCTTCGCCAGCGCCTTCATGCAAATCGACTCGAGCGTCGCATCGACGGACGGTTTCCGGGCGCGCACCGGTTGCGGCGGGTTGTTCAGCAACTGGCTCAGGACCGCCATCATCGAACCCTGGAAGGGCACTTCGCCGGTCAGCAACTCGTAGAGCATTACCCCAAGACCATAGACGTCGCAGGCCGGACCGATCTGCGTCGGATCGCCACCGGCCTGTTCCGGAGCCATGTACGAGGCCGTCCCGTAGATGGCGCCCTGCTGGGTCAGGCGTGTGCCCGCGTCGTCCAGCTGCCGGGCCAGGCCGAAGTCGAGGATTACCGGCTCCCCCTTCTTGCTAATGATGACATTGGCTGGCTTGAGGTCGCGATGAAGCACGCCCGCATCGTGGGCCACCTGCATCGCCAGGGCCAGCTTCGCCACGATCACGGCGGCCTCACGCTGGCTAACGCCGCCGCGCTGGGTCACCCAGGCGTTGAGCGTCGGTCCTTCGACGAACGCCATCGCCAGGTAGGCGATGCCGTCGCGCACGTCGAACTCGTAAACCGGGCAGAGGTTCGTATGCGACAGGGATGCCGCCGCCTTGGCCTCAATGCGGAAGCGTTGCAGCGTTTGCGGGTTGTCGACGAGAGTGCAGACCTTGAGCGCGACGTCGCGGTCGAGGCGCGTATCGCGCGCCAGATACACGGTGCCCATGCCGCCCTTGCCCAGCGGGCGCAGAATGCGATACGGGCCGAACTGTTGCGGCAGTGCGGACGTCTGAGAACCCGACGACGACATGACGAGTTACCTCCGTGCGGGGCAGCATCCAGTTGCGAGATCGAGATGCGCTCCGGCGACACAGCAGCTTATCATCGCACATTCAGCGCCCATTGCAAGGATGCGTTTGAATGTCCGGACGTTCTGGGGAACAAGACTCTTGTTCCGCGCGCACAAAGACGTTATCGTTGAACGTGACCCGCCCCACGTCCCGCCCTGCGCGAGGATCGAACCGTGACGAACGATCGACGACGCCAATGGTCCGTGACGCACCCCCTGATCGGCAGTATTGCGGTGTTACTAGCTGCTGTTCTATTGCCTGGCTGCGGTTTTAAGAAGGCCGAGCGCACCCAGCGGGAGGCTATGCGGGCGGCCGCGGCAGCCGAACAGGCGAGCCGGGATGCGGAACAGTTCCAGGCCGAGCGCGACCAGCTGGCACTGGAAAACGCCCGGCTCAAAGGGCGCGCACAGCCAAAGAACGATGCCGATCTGCGGAAGGGGTTCGAGCAAATCGCGGAGGAGAACCGCAAACTGAAGGAGGAAACCGGCCTCCTTCAGGCACGTCTGGACGCCGCTCGACTGGAAGCGGCTAAGTTCCACAAAGACGCGGAGGAAGAGCGCGACCGCGCCGCTCGATCCCAGACCGAGGCCGAGCGCGCCGCGGAGTTGAAGAAGATGGCCGAGGAAGCCGCCGCGGCCGATCGCCAGATCGCCGACGCCCAGCGCCAGGCTGCCGACGCAGAGAAGCAACGGGCTGAGGAGTTGCGCCGGCAGGCCGAAGACCGGGCGAAGGAGTTGGCTCGAGAACGGCTGCGGGGCGAGGCCGGATTGTACGCCGCACGCATCGCCAAGGCCCAGCAGGCGTGGCGCGAAAACGAACCGAAAAAGGCCGCCGATCTTCTCGACGGCGCCCCGGAAGCGTTGCGCGGCTGGGAATGGCACTACCTGAACCGACTCGGCAAGAAACCGGCCGCGGTCGAGTTGGGCAAGCACGAGGAACGCATCACCGCGGTCGCTTTCCGCCCCGATGGGAAGCGCTTCGCCAGCGCCGACGAGACCGGCACCACTTCTCTGCGCGATGCGGACACCGGCAAGGAGATCGCCGTGTTGAAAGGGCACGATGGAGCCGTCCATCTGGTCGCGTTTAGCCCCGACGGTCGGCGCGTCGTGACGGCAGGGGCGGACGGCCAGTTCAAATTGTGGAACGCCAATTCGGGTCAGCATGTTCAGTCGTTTCGCGCCCACCTCAGCGCACAAGATGCGGCTTTCAGCCCCGACGGCCGGAGCATGGCCACCGTCGGCAGCGAAGGCACTCTCCGGATGTGGGACGCGACCAGCGGACAGGTCGAACTTGAATTACCCAACTTCGACAAGCTCTTCGCGGTGGCGTATTCACCGAACGGCAAACGCTTCGCGGTTGGCGGCGCGAACGGCTTTGTAGGAGTCGCCGATCGGACGGGCGCGAATCCTCCTCTCGTCCTCAAGGCAGCGGGTGGAACTGTCCGCGCCGTGGCATTCACTCCGGACGCGCGCTGCCTCGCCGCTGCGACGGAAAACGGCAGCATCGTCGTCTGGGACGTTACGACCGAACGGGAGATTTTCACTCTTCGGGGCCATGCCGGGGCCGTCACCGCACTGGCCCTCACCCCGGACGGCACCCGGCTGGCCACGGCGTCGGCGACGACGGTGAAGTTGTGGGACATGCACGAGGGCACCGAATTGTTGACGTTGCGTCAGGACGGAACCGGTGTCGGCGGCCTGGCATTCAGCCCCGACGGCCGGCGCCTCATCGCCGGCAACGGCAAGACCATCGAGGTGTGGGACGCAACACCTGCCGCGAAGTAACACGCACCGTACCATGATGGCCAGCACCAGGGCGTGGTTCAAACGGGATACCTGCGGGGAAACACCGTGGTAGGACGGATTTCCAATCCGTCCGTGCGCTGGCTGACGGATTGGAAATCCGTCCTACCACGGTGCCAACCGCCTTTGAACCATACCAGCACAAGGAATGTCATTTGTTCCAGCTGTATCGCGGATAATCTCTCCAGAAAACGCAAAGACATATTGTGGAACCGATCGGTCTGGTCATCGGCCGCAATTCGTGGTAGGAAGAATGGTCCCGATTTCCCAGGCGAAGGGACCTTCCGTAGCCCCAAACTGTGCAGGTGATCGCGATGAGCGGCAACTCCGAAGATGCTTCCGCCGGTAAACCACCCGAGAATCGTGGCCCAACGAGCCAGGAGTTTCGGCATACCCCCCAGGTCAGCGCCCGCGTGCCGGAGAAGATCGGCCGCGGCGTCTTCAGTACCGGCGTCCTGGTGCTGCAAACGCCGCACGAATTTGTGCTCGATTTCGTCCAGGGCATGGTCCAGCCGCGCCACATCGCGGCCCGGGTCATCCTGCCGCCGTCGTTCATTCCCAACCTGCTGAACGCCCTGCGCGAAAACATGCAGTCTTACCAGACGCAGTTTGGGGCGCCGACGGCCATCAAGCAGCCGCCCACCCCCGCGAACCCGCCGCCGATCGACGAGATCTACGACCAGTTCAAGCTGCCCGACGACATGCTCGGCGGCGTCTATGCCAACGGTGCGATGGTCGTCCATACGCAGTCCGAGTTCTGCCTGGACTTCATCGCCAATTTCTATCCGCGCGAGCTGTCTCCTGTCGTGTGTATCTCTCCGCTCCGCAAGTTCCCGTCTTCGTCAATGCGCTGTCGCAGTCGTTCCAGCAGTACCAGCAGAAAATGGGCTCCCAGGGCGGAAAGCCGCCGGAACAGCCGCCGCGACATCCGTGAGGTTTAACCAGTTCCGAGATGTGCCGCTTCGTTGGGACACCATTTCTGGAGGACGAACGACTGTCACGAGAGCGTTGTTAGCGCGATCCGAGATGTGCCGCTTCGTTGGGACACCATTTCTGGAGGACGAATTTTCAATTCGTCCAGATCGTGGACGAATTGAAAATTCGTCCTCCCGGGCCCGTGTCCATTCGCCGTTTCCCTCTGTAAACTGGCCCGAACGGTTTGGTAATGTCTCCGTTTGCCCGTACCGCCGGCATTCTTGCCGGCAAGAATGCCGGCGGTACGGGCAAACTGAGACACTCCAACGGTTCCCATTCTCATCACCTGGAGAGGATCATGCGTCGCTGTGCATTCCTATGCGTGCTAGCTGCCGGCGTGGCGATCGCGGCGGAGAAGAAGGAAGAGAAGAAACCCGAGTCGACGGACGGGACGTGGGTTGTTGTTTCGGTGGAGGTCGGCGGAGCCAAGCTTCCCGATACGCCCGGTACGGTGACCATCAAGGGCGACAAGTGGACGGCCAAGATCGGCGACGAGATCAGTGCGGGCACTACCAAAGTCGATCTGACCAAGAAGCCCGCCGAGATCGATCTCACGTTCACCGACGGGGGCCCCAAAGGCGTGACCATGAAGGGCATTATGGAGATCAAAGGCGACACGATGCGGGCCTGTTACGACGGCACCGGCAACGAGCGCCCGAAGGAGTTCAGCACCAAGGACAAGCCCACCTACATGATTATCGAGTACAAGCGCGCGAAGAAGTAAGGCGTGGGAGGAAATCGTGTACCCGTAGGACGGATTGTCAATCCGTCCTACGGGTACACGATTTCCTGCCGCGAACCTTGTTCCACCGCCACTTGTCGACCCCGCCATTCACTCTCGCGTTGCCATCGCCGTCATCCACGGCTCCCACCACATTATCTCGAATCTTTGCATTCTCCTCTCCACCCAACGCTCGCGCTGACGGTAGTCTGCCCGCAGAAAACTCGCCCGTCCGCTCTGCGCCCGAGGTGCATCATGTCCATCCGCCGCCTGTGTTCCTCCTCCGTCATCCCGTCGTCGGCCCACATCCTGATTCTGACGATAATCCTGGCCGCGGTGCCGGCCGCCTCATCGCGTTTCGAGACGATCGCCGAGAGTTCGTTCGGCAGTTTCGGCCGCGCGCTGCCGTGCATCACACTCCCTAATGGTGAAGACGACTTCGTTTGGTAATGTCGAGTCGCCGATCAAGGCGCCGTGCCCGCATTCTCGTCTCCGTGCGTCGCTCCGTCATGCGTGAACCGACGCTGCTACGGCAGCGTTCGTCGTGTACGCCGATCGGAAACGAGCGTGCTCCGTGCCGATCGCGCAGGATATGACGGCCCCGCAGTCTGGCGAAGACAGGCGACGTCTTCCGGCAGGCAAACACGTGCAGACAAAATGAAGGCGAAAAGCGACAATGCGGTGTCTGAGTGTGGCGGGGTTCCTCCTCGCCGGGACAAACCCGGTAGTTCGCCGGGCATGACGCCGGAGGTCGCAATGAGTGGGAGTCGAAGAGCAGCGCCGTGGACACTGGCGATCCTTCTGTTGCTCTCTGTGGCTGATACGCCTCGTGGGATTCCAGCACAGGAATACCCCGTTCCCTCGCCGATAGGGATCGGTCCGCCCGGGTCAGCGCCGGAGATGACGCGCCCTCCGGCTACCGAGCCGGTTGATCCCCCGGTGCCGACCGTCGTCCTCGCATTCGCGTCCCTGCCGTCGCTGCCCCTGACGCGGAACTCACGTACCGCATCATCGTCGAGAACACGTCACGCGCCAATGCGCACCACGTTGCTGTTCGAAATCCGATGCCGGCAAACGCCCTATTCGTCCGCTCCACGCCGGAGCCGAGCGAGAAGGATCCCGAGCTGCGCTGGCAGCTCGGCACCATCGAACCGCTCGCCCGCAAGGAGATCGTCCTGGTCATCAAGCCAACCGGGCCGGGAGAGGTGCGTAATTGTGCCCGCGTCCAGTTCGAGCACGGCGAGTGTGTGACGACGCGGATCGGTGAAAGGGCGGCTCCCGTCACAGCCCCCATACCGGTCCCAACGCCCACTCCGATGCCGACTCAGGCGCCCGCTCCGATGCCGATGTCACGGCCTACGGACGAGGGGAAGGCCGAATTGCGGTTGCGGCTGACTGGGCCGCCGCAGTCGATCGTCGAGGTCGGACCGCCGATCGACTTCCGCACTGAAGTCACGAACACAGGCACCGCGACCGCAAAGAGCGTCGTGCTGACGAACCAGTTTCCCGCAGCCCTGGAGTATTCGACCAGCACACCGAGCGTGACCGGCGACAAAATGGGGTTGGTCACCTGGAACCTCGGCGACATCCCACCGGGGCAATCGCGGCGGGTCGTCTGCACGGTCATCCCGAAAATTGCCGGAGCGTACACCAACCGGGCGGAGGCGCGCGACGCGGCGGGCCATAGCGGGGAGACGTCGAGCAGCATCGTCGTCGGCGAACCCAAGCTCAACGTGGCCGTCACCGGACCGAAAACGCGACTGGTGAACCGCCCGGCGACCTATCAGATCACCGTAAGTAATCCCGGCACGATGCCGGTGACGAACATCAACGTATCGAGCGAGGTGACGGAAGGCATGACCCTGATAGAAGCAACAAAAGGCGGCTTCGTCAGCAAATCGCAGACGCGCTTCCACGAAGCACTGCAGCGCAATGTGACCTATCAGGAGGTCCGCTGGCCGCTCGGCACCCTGGCAGCGGGCGAAAAGCGAACGCTGCAAATGGTGCTGCAAACGGCGAACGAAGGCAAGCTGGACTTCCGCGTCGCGGCCACCGCCGACCGCAATCTTGAGAGCAGTTCCAAGGTGCTGACGGTGTTCGAGGAGATGACGGGGCTAACGCTGGAGATCGACAAGAGCGCCGACCCGATCGAAGTTGGCGGCAAACTGACGTACAAGCTGCGCGTCATCAACCAGGGCGACGGAGCCGCGAACAAGGTGAGCCTGACGGTGCTGGTGCCGGAACAAATGGCGATCCTCACGGACAAGCTCGACCCGACCGCGGCGTGGAAGGCCAGAAAGTGACGTTCGCCACGCTGCCGGGGCTGGCGAAGAAGAGCACGGCGGAGTTCATCCTGGATGTGAAAACGCTGAAGCCTGGCGACGTGCGGCTGCACGCGGAACTGATCTGCGACCAGTTGCAGCAGGGCGGTCCGATCAAGGCGGAGGAAAGCACAACGATCTACGGCAACGCGCCGGAGAAGTAACCACCCGCGGCGAAACGATTGAGGATCTCCTTCGTGAAGATCGTCGAATTGACCGCGTATCATGTGCGGATTCCCCTGCGCAAGGCGATCAAACATGCGTCGCACAGCCGGACCGAGACGGACAACGTCGTCGTCCGCTGCGTCCTCGATGATCGCACTGAAGGCTTCGGCGAAGGCGTGCCGCGCGATTACGTCACCGGTGAAACCATCGACTCGGTCCTCGCGCTGCTGAAGGGCAGCGACCTGCCGGCCCAGCTCGACGATTGCCGCGATTTCCCCGCCGCCGTCGCATTGGCCGAGCGACTACGCCTTGCCCCAGTTCCCGGCGATGAGCGGCAATGCCAGGGCAACGCCGCTCGCTGTGCCGTCGAGCTGGCCATCCTCGACGCCTATGGCCGAGCGTTCCGGTCGCCGCTGCGTGAGGTGACGCGCCTGCTCGCTCCCGAGCTTTGCACACCGCGCGACTGGGTGCGCTACAGCGGCGCGATCACGTCGTCGAAAGGGTTCAAGCTGCGCCTCACCTCCTGGATGATGTGGGCGTACCGCTTCCGCCAGCTCAAGGTGAAGGTCGGCATTGCCGGGCAGGACGACATGGCCCGGCTGCGGTCGATCCGCCGACGCGTCGGCGGCCGCATGGACCTGCGCATCGACGCCAACGAAGCATGGACGCCGCCGGAGGCCATTCAGACCATTCTCGCACTGGAGCCGATCGGCATCACCGCGGTGGAGCAGCCGCTGCCTCATGCCGATGCCGCCGCGTTGAAAGGCGTGCGCCGGCAGATCAAGACGCCGGTGATGCTCGACGAATCGCTCTGTTCGATGGTCGATGCCGAGCGGGCCGTGGAATTGGAGATGTGCGATCTCTTTAATCTGCGCCTGTCGAAGTGCGGCGGTTTCATCCCGTCGCTACGGCTGGCCCAGTTCGCCAAGCGGCACGGCCTCGGCTACCAGCTCGGCTGCCAGGTCGGCGAGACGGCGGTTCTGTCGGCGGCCGGCCGGCACTTCGCCAGCAGCGTCGCCGACATTCGCTATGTCGAAGGATCCTACGATCGCCATCTGGTGCGCGAACCGCTCGGGACGCGCGATCTGACGTTTGGCTGGGGCGGCTGGGCGCCGGCGCTGACCGAACCCGGTCTCGGCGTGACCCTCGATCCGACGGCGCTGGATCGCGTCACGGTCAGGAAGGACAGGATCCTGTGACGGCCGTGCGCGAATTGCTCGACGAAACCTTTCGCGCCTCCGACGGCTATCGCTGGCACTTCCGCCGTTACCTGCCGGAAGGGCCGGCGCTTGCCGAGGTCGTGTTCCTGCACGGCGTCCAGAGCCACGGCGGCTGGTACGAGGGTTCGTGCCGTGTTCTCGCCGCCGCCGGGTTTGCCGTCTCGTTCCTTGACCGGCGCGGCTCCGGCCGCAATCAGGAAGCGCGCGGCGACACGCCGAGCTTTCGCCGTCTCTTGGACGACGTGGCCGAATATCTTCAGACACTCCGCACTCCGCACTCCGCACTCCGCACTTTTCTGGCCGGCATCTCGTGGGGCGGAAAACTGGCCGTGGCGTTGCAGCGGCGGCATCCGGGACTGACCGACGGCCTCATCCTCCTCTGTCCGGGTTTTTTTCCGCGGGTGCAGCCCACTTTCTGCGCACGACTGGCCATTCTATCGGCGCGGCTGACACGGCCGTCGCGGCTGTTCCCGATCCCGCTCGACGACCCGGAGTTGTTCACCACTACACCGCGCTGGCTCCAGTTCCTGCGCGACGACTCGCTGTCCGTTCATCGTGCTACCGCGCACTTCCTGGTGGAGAGTGTTCGCCTCGACTACTACCTGAAGTGGGTGCCGAAGTACGTTACCATGCCGACGCTGCTGTTGCTCGCTCGGCGCGATCGCATCATCGACAACGAGCCGACACTGGCTTATATCGAGCGCTTTGCGGGACCGAAGGCGGTCCTCGAATATCCGGAGGCGCATCACACGCTGGAGTTTGAGCCGGAACCGATCGTGTTTCTCAATGACGTGATGAAGTGGATGAAGCGTCAGACGGAGGAGAAATAGCCGATTATTGCGGGCAAGCTACTTGGTTCAACCTCCGTCGTCAGCTTAAGATCCCGATCTTTTGCAAGGCTTCCAGAGTCATGCGAAGCCCAGTCCGTACATCGATTAACTCACCTCCAACCCACACTTCCACCACCGGTGTTTGTGACATCACCGGAAGTTGTGGCACGAACTTTGGAATATCGCTCATGCTCTTGCATTCCATGACGTCGAAGACGGCGACAGTCCATTCCATGCCCCAATTTGAGTGTGAACTGTCCACTTTGTCAAGAAACTTCAGTTCTTCGGGTGCGTAGGTGGCAACGCCGATGATGACATACTTGCTCCCGTTTGAAGTTGGGATCGGATCACCCGCCATTCGTTGCTTCAGGTGGCTCCTTTTGACGAGTGCTGGAAATAGTTGACGCGCATCCGATTGTAAGCGGCCCGGTTCAACACGTTTCGGATTGTGTAATAGTTCGTGAAACATAATTATGGCTTCTGATGAACAACCACTCCGTCATGATGCCAATCGCCGCCTGACTTCAGCACGCGCTTGATCTCGTTAGAATCGAGAGTTGGTCCCAGCCAATTGATGCCCTGATCGACGGGTACGCCGTTGGTGATGACGGTATCGATGGTGCCATCTGGAAATGGCAAACGAGTATTTTCGCAGAAGAGAAATGGTACTCCTGTGTGTGTAAGAGCCCGAAGAGGCTGCCCATTCCGCGAGATGGAACTACAAAGATCCACCCAGGGAGGTTGCTGATTGATACAATCCGGCTCCTCTCCTTCGCCTCCGAGATTCAGGCGTAGAATCGCTTGCAGACCAATCCGTGACACACCGCTACTCCTCTTCCTCCACCACCGCCGTCGCCGTTTCCAGCGGGAGTTCGTTCGTCACGGTCCAATCCTTACGCTGCCGCGACGAGGGGATATTCAGCATCTTGCGGTACTTGGTCACGGTGCGCCGCGCCAGGGTCGTGTAGCCGGCCTCGTGCAGGCTTTTCATCAGGTCCTCGTCCGAGAGGGGGTTCGACTTGTCCTCCTTCTCGACCGTCTCCAACAGCTTCTGCTTGATGACCTCCCAGGCCACCTCGTCGCCATCCTGCGTTTTGGTGCCGCCGCCGAAGAAACGCTTCAACGGGAACACGCCGCGCGGCGTCTCGACGTACTTCTCGTCCACAGCCCGGCTGACTGTCGTGACGTGGACGCCGACCAGGTCGGCGATCTGCTGCATCTTCAGCGGCTCGATGTACTCCGCCCCGCGGTCGAGGAACCCCTTCTGGTGCGCGATGATCGCCTTCGTCACTTTTTCCAAGGTGCTGCGGCGTTGGGCGATCGAATCCTGAAGCCACGTCGCCGCCTGGATCTTCCGCTTGAGGTATTCGCGCGTCTTGGGATCGCCGCCCTTTTGGCGGTATAACTCGATGTACTTGCGGCTGATCGCGATGTTCGGCAGCCAATCGTCGAGCAGGCGAACGTCGTAGCCGCCCTCGTCGTTGCGCTCGACCCGAACATCCGGTACGACGTGCGGGACGTGCTCGGCGGTGAATTGGGCGCCGGGCCGCGGGTTCAGGCGGCGCAGCGCCTCGATGGCGGCCGTGATCTCGTGCAGGTCGGCGCCGGTCTTGCGCTGGATGATCGGCAACCGGTTGTGGTGGATGTCCTCCAGATGGTTCTGGATCAGTACGCGCAGCAGATCCTCGTGCGGCGTCTCCGGCGTCAGCTGCAACAGCAGGCACTCGCGCAGATCGCGGCGCTCCGACGCCGGGCGGGTCGAGCTTCTGCACAAAATGCAGCGCCTCTTCCACCTGCTCGACGGTCACCGTCTTTTGATAACTGCGGGTCACTTCCTCCAACGAGATGGAGTGGAAGAGTTCCTTGCCGGTCTCCTCGTTCTCTTCGAGATAGCCGAGGTAGCCGTTGTCCGCGATGTGGGCGATAACGTGGCGCATCAAGCGGTCCTGCTCCGGCGTCACGTCGAGGTAGCCGATCTGTTCCGTGAGGGACTCTTGCAACGATTGGGGGCGCGAAGCCATGTTCTGCATGGCGTCGTGCTTGCGGTCGCCCTCTTCGTCAAGGCCGTTGCGCGAGGGGCGGTGCTCCTCGTTGAAGCTGTCCTCCCAGTCGCGGCTGAGCGAATCGAGGCGGTCGAAGTCGCCTTCGTTGTTGCCCATCGATGACCAGTTCGCGGTCGCCGGGGTCGCGGTCATCCTCGACGGCGACGGCCGGCCCAGGCTCTTCATCCTCGGCTCCCGGCTCGTTTTCGCGCAGCTCGAGGACGGGGTTCTCTTGCAGCTCCTGCTGGATGCGCTCCTCCAGAGCCATGATGGGGAGTTGCAGGATTTCCATCGACTGGATCATCCGAGGCGCCAGGATTTGGACCTGGCTCATCTTCTGCCCCAGATGCATTCCCATTCCCATTCCGCTCATGACAAACCCCATTCCGGGCTTCTTGCTCCGAATCCGAAACCTTCGATCATTCTCCTCTCGCCCAGGTACTCCGGGGCGAGGGGGGGAATATGTTCAGAACGCTCGCCGTCCCTCCAGGGCGTCGGCGAGCATCTGATTGTTGGCGAACTCCAGCACCGATCCTGACGGCAATCCGCGTGCCAATCGCGTGATCTGCACGCCGCTGTCGGCCAACAGGCTCGCGATATACAGGGCCGTTCCGTCGCCTTCCGTGGTGGGATTGGTGGCCATGATGACTTCCCGAACGCCGCCTGCTCGGATGCGTTCCAGCAGCCGGTCGATGGTCAGGTGCTCCGGGCCGATGTTATCCAGCGGTGCCAGCCGGCCGTGCAACACATGGTACAGGCCGCGGTAGGTGGACGTGCGCTCCAGGGCGGCAAGGTCGCGCGGCTGTTCCACGACGCAGATCAAACCAGCGTCGCGCCGCGCATCGGCACACGAGGGCATAGCGCTCGCCCTCTGTCAGGTTGCAGCATTGCCGGCAGCGGCCGATCTTCTCCTTCACGTCCCGCAATGCGTCGGCCAGGGCGTGAACTTCGCCGCGAGGTTGGGCCAGAAGGTAGTGCGTCAGGCGTTCCGCCGTCTTGGGACCGATGCCCGGCAGCTTGCCCAGTTCGTGCATCAGACGGTCGATGACTCCGACCGGCTCGTTCCCCGACATGGCGCCCTCATACCGTGGTGCGGCGGATGATTCCAGAGAGACCGTCTGACCAGTGCCGAGCACGAGCGAGGGGAGCGGTTCAACCCTCGCTTGCGCTCGGGGCTGGTAGTAAAACCACGTCTCACTCCAATCCCGGCAACTGCATCCCCGGCGGTAGACCGAGGCCAGTCGCCATCTTGCTCGTCTCCTCGGCGACCAGTTGCGCGCGCTTTGCCGATCGCCTGGTTCACCGCGGCCTTGATCAGGTCTTCCAGCATCTCGCGGTCACAGGTCTTCAGGGCTTCGTCGGTCAGGTTGCAACTCATCATCTCCATCCGGCCGTTGACGCGAACCTTGACCATGCCCGCGCCGGCGTCGCCCTCGGCGATGATCTGGCCGAGGCGGGTCTGCAAACCGTCGACCTGCTCGCGCATCTTGGGCAGGTTGCCGAGCAGGCTCATCATCGAACGGATTTTGTCGAACATGCGTCAGGTCTCCTGCTCCGCCGCGGTGGCGGTCCCCTCGGTACGGACGGCGAACGCGGTCCCAAATCCTTCCGGAACTCGGAGGATCTGGGCCCCAAGCACATCGAGGGCCCGTTTAATCAGCGGCTCTTTCTCGGCCTCATCGCGGTCGTTGCGGCGCGGCCGAGGGGGGTTCGGCACGGCGTATCCACCGCAACAGAGGGGGCGGCGGTCACCGGGTTGGCGATGCTTTCTACCCGAAGCGTCCACGTCCGTCCAGTGATTCGGTTGAGGACGGCCTCGATCTTGGCGAGGCGGGACGGCTCCTGACAGAACTCACGAGATTGATTATACGCTGCCGGAAACCGAATTGCTAGTGCGTTTGGTCCAAAAATTGCTGGCAATCCTGCTTTTGCCAGATCATTGGCCATTAAAAGCCCGATTCCGACTTAAAACCTGCTGCCACACGCCTGGCAACGTTTCCGCCGTTAGTTCCACGTGGGAAACACTTTCGGCAGGGCGAGGTACCTGTGCAGCTACAGAGGAATTGGCGGTTGCTTCGCCATTTCGATACGAGTCATCTCCAGCGGATGCCGCCTCAAACGCGGCGTTCAGGGTCTTTTTTTTAACGATTCGGCGTGCTGTCACTCGGGCCGCTGTGGTCGCGCCGCCGCCCTCCGTTCGCAGCTGTGCCACCCATTGCGCCACCTGGGCCATCGAGACGAGGTCGCTCAGCCGACCGAGCCGCACCAGGGCCATCTCGATCAGCGTTCGGCCATGCGTCGTGTTCCGCAGTCGGGCACGCGCCGTGGACAGAATCTCCAGCCCGGCGAGGATGGTGTCGAGGCCTAACGGCTTCGCCAGTCGTGTCAGCGCTTCCCGATGCCGCTCTTGCACGCTCAGGCCGCGCGCCTCGGCGCCGATGCAGTTCACGAGCATCAGAGTCGCGCCAGAAAGCGATCAGCTGGTCGGTCAGTTCGGCAAGTTGAAAGCCGCGGGCGACCGCTTCTTCGAGCTGTTCGAGAGCGCGGCGCGGGTCGCCGCTGAGGGCCGCTTCGGCCAGGGCGAAGATGTGCTCGTCGCCGGCCGTGCCGAGCAGGTTGTGGACCTGGTCGGCCGTCAGCCGTTCGCCGCCGAACGCCAGCAGCTGGTCGAGCACCGACTGGGCGTCGCGCATCGAGCCGTTGGCGCGGCGGGCGATCAGCTCCAGTGCTTCGTCGTCGGCCTTCATCCCTTCCTGCTCGACGATCTGCTTGAGACGCCCCGTGATCTGCGGCAGGCTGATGCCGCCGAGATCGAAACGCTGGCAGCGCGACAGGATGGTGATCGGCATCTTCTCGACTTCGGTAGTGGCGAAGAGGAACTTGACGTGCGGCGGCGGCTCTTCCAGCGTTTTGAGCAGGGCGTTGAACGCCTCTTTCGTCAGCATGTGGACTTCGTCGATGACATAAATCTTATAACGGGCCCGGCTGGGACTGTACTGCACGTTGCTGCGAAGGTTGCGAATCTCATCGAGCCCCGGTTGCTGGCGCCGTCGATTTCGAGGACGTCCACATCGTCACCGGCGGCAATGCTCTTGCAGATGGAGCAGGTGTTGCACGGCGTCGGCGTCGGGCCTTTTTCGCAGTTGAATGCCTTGGCGAGGATGCGGGCGACCGTGGTTTTCCCGACGCCGCGGATGCCGGTGAAGAGGTAAGCGTGAGCGACGCGATTGGTGCGATGGCGTTCTGCAAGGCGCGGGCGACGGCTTCCTGACCGACGAGATCCTCGAAGATCTGCGGCCGATAGCGCCGGGCCAGGACGGTGTAGCCTTCCATTGGGGGATACTCCGGCGCGAGGGGTCAGCTACGATTCATCGTTTCGCGCAAGAAAGCTGCGAAGCGATAAAATAGCCGTTCCGGCGAGCCGAGCGGCGTAAGCCGCCGGTTAGGGCCGGAAACCGGCGGCTCACGCCGCTCGGCTCGCCATTTCTTCCGAACGCTCTAAACAACAAGCCCGCGACATGATGCCGGAAGAGGCTGATCCACGCCACTCGGTCCGCTGCTTATGGCTGCTCCCGTCAGGGCCTGACCAGGTTCGCAACATTCCTCTGGGTGGGTCCCCTCCCGGCACCGCGCCGCGGGCCTGAAGAAGGGCGGGAGACGTGCCCCCCGCCGTATTCACTCTTACTTCGCTCCCTCCGATGCGCCCGCGATGCGCGTATGGATGGTCACCTTCCTGATGACGACCGGCTGTTCCGGGCGGCGAAGACCGTCGTGCTCGCGATCTTCCGCCGCCACGGGTTGTGCGTATATTCTACGAGCCACGTCCAGTCCCGTCAGCACTTTTCCGAAAGCCGTGTAATTGCCGTCGAGATAGGCGGCTTTCGTCAGGGTGATGTAGAAACGGCAACCGTCGCTCTCCTCGCCGCCTTCGAGACAGGCACCAACGGTGCCCTCCTCGTGCGTCGAGCTTGTCGCTCGGTTCGAGAGGGAGCCAGTAACCGATGGTGCCGTTGATCTCCTCGGCGCCGCGTGGATTGCCTGCCTCGATCTGTTCCAGGCGCGAATCCGCCTTGTCCGCCTCAACGCGGATATGGTCGAACAGCAAACCGTCGTAGAAACCGGCCGTGGCCAGTGCAACGAAACTCCGGACATGGTTCGGCGCAACGTCCGGCCGCAGCGCGATCTCGAAGTCGCCGCGATCGGTCTCGACGACGGCGGTGTACTCGATCGCCTTGCCGTCGAGCGTGGTGAAGCGGATCGTCTCCCAGAGCGCCCGGACCTGTTTAAGGAGTGCGAAAGTCGGCTTGCCGGTGATGGTGGCGTCGGGCGGCCGATTGGCGTCTGGCGGCGGAGCGTCGTCGGTGAACGCGGCCTGGGCGAACGGCTGATGCTGGGGATCGTCGTTGCCGAACGCGGAAGGGTCCACCGGTTTCTTGACGACGGCCACGGCCGGGGTGGATTGCTCCTTCTCCGGCTCGGCAGGCGGCTCCACGCCGGCTCGGGGCGCATCGGTTTCGTCGTGCTTGCTACAGCCGGCCAGGCCGACCACGGCGAGGATCGCTGTCCCGGCGAGCGACCGTAGCGCAAACCTCCAGTGTTGTGCCCACTGCGCCATTGCCTTCTCCTTCCCAAACGCCAGCGACCTGTCCCGACCCGTTACGGGGCGGGACTTTAGTCAGAGGGCAGGATGGCGTCAAGCGGGATTGGTGGGGATACAACAGGTGAAGTGGAAAAGCGGCTTGCGAATTAGGATCGGCGCCGTAATAACATCCCGGCAGAAGGCCGCAGGGGGTGAGTATTAAACTCCTGGCTGGGCTACGCAACTTACTCGGGGTAAAGACAACCACGGTCATCACTGCATTTACCCCGAAGGTGTTGCATAGCCAGCCGGTGGGTCGCGTACTTGCGTCCCCCGACGGAAGGTCGCGCACCTCCGGCGACCAAGTTGCAAGCGGCAGCCGTAAGAATTGATTTCCCGTCCCCCGGCTGTAGAACAGCGGGGTGATTTGAAGCGCCTGGATTGGTCCCATGCAACCCGAAGAGATCGCGGAACTCCGCAAACAGAAGTACAACGCCACGGTCGTCCAGCTCCGCCGGGGCCATAGCGACCTGATGATGCTGCGCATCAAGCCGGATCGGCCGCTCATACCGCACAAGCCGGGCCAGTACACGGCCCTCGGCCTGGGTTACTGGGAGCCGCGTTTTCCGGGCTGTCAGGAGGAGCAACTCGCCCCTGGAGATGAAAAGCGGTTGGCACGACGGTCGTATTCCATCGGCTGTCCGGTCCTGGACGACGAGGGGAAACTGCTTGCTGCTCAGGACACCTGGCTGGAGTTCTACATCGTCCTCGTCCGCGATACCGGCCGGCCTGAAGCGCCGGCCCTTACACCGCGCCTGTTCCTGCTGCGCGAAGGCGAACGCCTCTTCATGGGCGAAAAGATATCCGGCCACTTCACCCTCGATCCGGTCAAGCCGGACGACACGGTCCTGTTCCTCGGCACAGGGACCGGCGAGGCTCCGCACAACTACATGCTGTGGCAGTTGTTGAAAACGCGGCCACAAGGGCCGCATCCTGTCCGCCTGCTGCGTCCGCTATCGGCGCGACCTCGGCTACCTGGCGACGCACGAGGAGTTGATGCGCCGTTATCCCCATTACACCTACTTGCCGCTGACGACGCGCGAACCGAGCAACGCCGGCGGCAAAGTCTACATTCAAGATCTGATCACGAGCGGCGAACTGGAACAGCGCCTGGGCAAACCGCTTGACCCGGCGGCGACGCATGTGTTCCTGTGCGGCAACCCCAAGATGATCGGCGTCCCCGAGAAGGACAAGGACACGGGCGAGCGCGTCTATCCCAAACCGGTCGGAGTCGTCGAGTTTCTCGAACGCCGCGGCTTCCAGACCGACCAGCCCAACATCAAGTTGAAGGGCAATATCCACTACGAGGAATACTGGTAACAGTGCGGAGTGCGGAGTATGGCTTGATCCTCACGCCGCACGCCGAACTCCGCACGGATAGAGGAGAGGGTTGTGTCGTCGGAACTGGTCATCGGCAATTACCGGTTGGTCAAGATGATGGCGACGGGGCAGACGAGCCAGGTCTACGAGGCCGTCGAAGTCTCCAGCGGACGGCATTTTGCCATGAAGCTGCTGCTGCCGGAGAAGATTAACCATGCGGAGAGCCGCCAGTTCCTTCTGCACGAAGCGGAGGTGGGATTGAAGCTGGCGCACGAGAACATCATCCGCATCTGTCAATGTCAACCCGGATCCGAAAAACCCCTACTTTGTCATGGAATTCTTCCCGGCGGGCAGTCTCAAAGCTCGTCTGATGCGGAAGGAAAAGGAGACGGAATTCCTCCGGGAGAAAGGCCACGACATCCTCCGCCAGGCGGCAACGGCACTGGCTTTCATGAACGCCAAAGGCTGGGTTCACCGCGACGTGAAGCCGGACAATCTGCTCGTGAATGCCTCCGGGGGAGTGCGCCTCATCGACTTTGCTATCTCCGAACGCATTCAGAAACCGGGGATGTTTTCCTGGTTGTTTCGATCGAGGGGGAAAGTGCAGGGCACGCGCAGCTATATGTCTCCGGAGCAGATCCGCGGACTTGCCCTGGATGGGCGGGCCGACATTTACAGCTTCGGCTGCCTGTGCTACGAACTGGTGACCGGACGAACCCCGTTTCGCGGCTCCTCGTCGCACGATTTGCTCTCCAAACACATCCTGGAGAAACCTGCTACCCCGGTAGCGCTGAATCCGGAAGTTACCAAGGAGTTCGCGGACATGGTGCTGCACATGTTGGCGAAGCGAAAGGAGGATCGGCCCAGGGACTTCCACGAGGTGCTGCTGAAATTGCGGACCCTCAAGGTGTTCAAACCGTCTGGTACGGACAAGGCACCGAAGTTCAGGTGAGCCGGTTCAGGGCGCTTGCCGGAGGGACTTTGATGGCGGGATCCACGTGGTTGCCGTTCGAGCGCGAGATTCACGAAATGGAAGAGCGTCTCGCCCGTTTGGAGGCGACGCTCGGCGACCAGGTCGGCGGCAACGAGGAGATCCGCCGGATGCGCCGCGAGTTGGTGAATCTGAAGAAGAAGATCTACAGCAACCTCAAACCCTGGGAGACGGTCCTCGTCGTCGCGCCACCCCGAACGGCCCCAACTGATGGACTACGTGGACATGGTTTTCGATGAATTCGTCGAACTGCACGGCGACCGCGCCATCGGCGACGACCGGGCGATCCGCTGCGGTTTTGCCCGACTCGGCGAATTCCGCGTCATGCTGATCGGCCACCAGAAGGGCCACACGCTCCCGGAGCGGCAGGAGTGCTTCTACGGCTGCGCCCACCCGGAAGGCTACCGCAAGGCGCTGAAGAACATGCGCCTGGCCGCCAAGTTTCGGCTGCCGATCATCTGCCTGATCGACACGCCCGGCGCCTTCCCGGGCATCGGGGCCGAGGAGCGCGGCCAGGCCCAACTGATTGCCACGAGCCTGCTGGAGATGTCGCGCCTGGAGACGCCGATCGTGTGCGTCGTGATCGGGGAAGGGGGGTCCGGGCGGGGCCCTGGGCATCGGCATCGGCAACCGGGTCAGCATGCTGGAACACGCCTATTACTCGGTCATCAGCCCGGAAGGTTGTGCCGGCATCCTCTGGAAAGTGGCGACCGACGAGACCAAACCGCTCGCTGCCCAGGCACTGCGACTGACGGCGCGCGACCTGGCCAAATTCGGTGTGATCGACGACGTGATTCCTGAGCCGCTCGGCGGTGCTCATCGCGATCAACGCGAAATGGGGAACACCCTGAAGAGCTATCTGCTGCGTTATCTGCGGGAACTGCGGCCGTTATCACTCGACCGAGCTGCTTGAGAGCCGCTACCAGAAATTCCGTCGGATGGGAGTTTTCACAACGGAACCGCCTCTCTCGGCCAGCGATTCGGTTTCGTGAGCAGAGCACCTCGGAGCCCGACGCGTCAGCGAGGTTTTGGCTGGACTCCCGCGCTGACGCATCGCGGCGATAATAATAATCGAGTTGTCGTCAATCAGTCTCCCCGCGGCAACCACGCCAGGCCGAAGTGCGTCACGCGAATGTCCGCTTTCTTCGGCTTCACCTGGATCGGCGTCGCCTCGGTGCCGATGCGTTTCCACTTCTCGATGATCTCGGCGCGCTTCGCCTGATAATCGGCCGTCAGTTTCCGCACCTTCTCCAGCCGCCGCGCCTCGGCCTTGTCGTTGGGGTCCGGTCCCGACGAGCTGCCGAACAATTTGCTCAGCAGGCCGCCGCTTTTCTTTGGTTTCGCCTCGTCTTCCGGCAGTGCGGCGTCCAATGCCTCGAACTTCGGGCCGAACTTCAATTTTTCCATCTCCAGCGCCTGCTGCTTCTCCTGATCCGCGGCGAGACGGCAACGCTCCTGGAAAGCGTTCAACGTCTCGCCGGCTTCGCTCACTAGCTTCAGCGTGCGGTTCTCGAAAAGCGACAACTTCATGGTGCCGGCGAGGTGGTCGAGAAACGCCTTCTCGAGCGTCTTCAGTTTCTTTCCCGTGTCGAGCGAGGCCGGCACGCTGTCCCAGCTGGCGCCGGCGGCGGCCTGGGCGTCGAGCGTGCCGTCGATCGTCGTCGCCGTGTCCCAGGCGGCGGGGTGGCCGTCGGCGGTCGGCTCGGCGAGGAGGCGGATATGGGCAACGTGTTCGCGCCCCGTGCGTCGATCCACGAGATACGACACCTCGGCGAAGCCCAGCAGCGCCGACCGATAGACCAACGGTGCGTTTGCATTTCGCGGCGGTACAGGCAGGTAGAACTGCATCACGTCCGGCGGCAACACCGGCGGTAGGTTGCGCAGCGTTGTGCTCCCCGGGCGTGACCCATCCGACTTCCTTGCAACTGGTTCTGGCGGGCGAGCCGTCCGCACCACGGGAAGCCCCGCCTTGAACTGGCGATCCTCGACGCGGAACTGGGCCTTCGCAAAAGGGTTCTTGCCGCACTTCGGGCAACTGTCCACGACGCCGGCACCCAATTCCTCGTGGCACCAGGTACAGAGCGGAATCGCCATCGGCGGCGCATCGCCCTGCTTCTTCAGCGGGTCCATCAGCTTCGACACCTGGTCGCGCGTCATCGGGCCGCGCAGGAACGACAGCGCCCACCGGCTCTGGAACAGCAGCGGCTTCGGCCGATGGATGTCGTGCATCAGAAAGATGCGGCTGCCCAGCGAGGCGATCACCGTCTCCAGGTACGAGCGATCGGTCAAGCGTGCCGGGCTCCGCCGCGACGCTCTCCAGCCCTTCGAGCAGCCGGGCCTTGTCGCGCTCGGTCTGCAGCTTGCCGACGAACCAGGTGCCGGCGTTCGACAGCGCCTTGTAGTCGAGATCGACCGGGATTCTGCGTCGCCAGCAGCACGCCGACGCCGAAGGCCCGCGCCTGCTTGAGCAGCGTCAACAGCGGCTGCTTGCTCGGCGGATTGGCCGGGTGCGGCGGCAGGTAGCCGAACACCTCGTCGAAGTAGAGCAGGGCCCGCAGGTTGCTGGTGCCCGACTGCCGGCGCGTCCAGCTCAGCACCTCTTCCAGCAGCAGCGTCGTGAAGAACATGCGCTGCTGATCGTCGAGATGGGCGATGTAGAAGATCAGCTGCTGCGGTTTGCCGCCGCGGTAGAGCATGGCCGCCAGGTCGAGCGGTTCGCCCGTGCGTCCAGGTCGAGAAGCTCGGGGCGGCCAGGACGTTGTTGAGCGTCGAGGCGAACTTGAGGCGCTCCTTGGCCGGGAAGAACGTCTCCAGGTTGTAGGCGCCGACTTCGCGGATCGGCGGCGTCTGGATCTGGTGGATCAGCCCGGCCAGGTCGAGGTCGGTCTTGTTCGTCCAGGCGTGGTAGCAGCAGCTGGGCGATCAGGATGTGTTCGCGCGACTGCACCGGGTCGGCGGTGATGCCGGTCAGGCCGAGCAGGGCCGTCGCCGGTGGCGTCGATCTTCTGCGTCAGCGCCTCGCGCGGCATCTTGCGTCTTCGGCGCGGCGAAGGAGCCGAGGATCGACAGCGGCAGGCCCGCCTCGCTGCCCGGCGTGTAGATGCGCCACTCGGCGGCTTGCATGCAGCCGACGGATGCGGTCCGGCGTCTGGCCGCGTGTCGGCCAGCCCCTTGCGCCAGCGTTCGGACAGTTGCTTGGCGTAGTGCGTCCGGCGACAGTCCCTTCTGGACGGGCGTCCTCGGGGTTGAGCCATTCGCGGAACATCTTCGGGTCGAGGTCGGGGAACTGCAGCAGCAGATTGGTGAGATCGCCCTTGGGGTCGATGATGATGGACGGAATGCCGTCGATGGCGGCCTCTTCGAGGAGGCTGATGCACAGGCCGGTCTTGCCGGAGCCGGTCATGCCGACGACGACGCCGTGCGTGGTCAGATCGCGGGCATCGTACATGACATGGCTGTCGGGCAGGACGGCCTTCTTGGCGAGGTCGTATTCGCGGCCGAGGTAGAAGCAGGCGGGCTTCTCGATGTCGAAGGCGGCGGCTTCCGGCGTGTCGGCCACGGCTGGCGCTCCTGGCTTGAGGGGAGAAATCGTCATCGTATTATGGACGGAGCGGCGGCGGTTTGCAAAGGGCGCGGGCAACCGTGCATCGGAATCCACTTGACTTGCCTTCCGGTTAACTCCGACAATGCGTGTTGTTGCAGCGGATGTTGTCCGGTACGCCGACGAAGTCTAATTCACGTACTGTTGAGCCATCACAATTTCGTGAGTTCCTCTGACAAACGGGGACAGCGAGGAGGAGTGAATGAGATACCTGAATCGAATCAATAGCGACCCGGCTATCTGCCACGGAGCAGTGTGTATCCGAGGGACGAGGATCATGGTTTCGATTATCCTCGACAACCTCGCAGCTGGAGTCAGTGAAGCGGAAATCTTGCGAAATTACCCGACGTTGAAGCCCGAAGACATCCGCGCAGCTCTGGAATATGGCGCGGCGTTGGCCAAGGAACAGATTGTACCGTTAACCACGACAGTATCCCCATGAAGTGGAAATTGGATGAGAACCTGCCCGAAACGCTTGTTGCCGATCTGTCGGCGGTGGGACATGATGCTTCCACCTGTGTCAGTGAAGGGATTGCTGGTTCACCCGATCCGGTCGTCGCCAGTCACGCTGCGGCGGAGGGGCGGCTTGTGGCGACGTTCGACCTGGATTTTTCCGACATCCGACGTTACCCGCCGGGAAGCCATCCCGGCATCGTGATTTTCCGATTGAGCAGTCAAGATATTGATTCCTGCAAGGCCGCTTTCTCTCGACTACTGGCTCAAGTTCCGGAGTCTGACTTCACCGGAAACTTGATTATCGTGGATGATGACCGCGTTCGCATCCGACGCACCGGGCCGTGAATACGCCGACTTATCCGAATAGGATACGAGGCATCATCGCAATCTTCCCGAGGTTCAGAACAGGTGCCGCATGACAACCCGAGCGCTCAAACCTGCCAAGCGGACTGGTCCGTATACCTTCGACGACTTCTGCACGATGATCCGTGAAGGCGAGAAGGCAGACCTGATCAATGGAGTGATTTACATGGCTTCTCCAGACAATACGGACGCCAACCGGCTGTATGGCTGGCTCTTCATGGTGATCGGCTTTTTCCTGGAGGTCCGCGATCTCGGCGAGATTTTCGGTTCGCGCGTGGCCTTGCATCTCGATGACCGTAACGGCCCAGAGCCGGACATCGCCGTCGTGCTGAAAGATCGCTTGCGGGTTGTTCGTCGCGGCCACATCCTCGGGCCCTGCGACTTGGCCATGGAAGTCGTCTCGCCTGAAAGCGTCGAACGCGACTACGTTGACAAGCGTGCGCTGTACCAGGAGGCCAAAGTGCTCGAATACTGGATCGTAGACGAGGAGCAAGAAAGCGTCACGCTGCTGCGCCTTAATGACAAGGGGAAGTACCGCGAGGTTCGCCCCCGCAAGGGTGAACTGCATAGTGCCGTCTTGCCTGGATTCTGGCTGCGCCCGGAATGGTTATGGCAGAATCCTGCGCCGAAGAAGACGGACGTGCTGGCCGAACTGCTTGCTCGATTGAGTTGATGGCGCATCTACTCCGGAGAGAACGTGATGATCCGATCGCTGTTCGTCCTCGTTGCGGCACTGTTCGCTTCCTCGCCTCTCCATGCCGCCGAGCCTGCGAAGGTCTTCGTCGTCCTCTGGTTCGACACCGAGGACTACATCCTGCCCGCCAGCGATGATGCCGCCCTCCGTGTGGCCGACTTCCTCACCGAGAAGGACTCCGGGCGACGTTCAAGATCGTCGGGGAGAAGGCGCGCACCCTGGAGAAGCGCAAGCGCACCGATGTGATCGCCGCGCTGAAGAAACACGAGATCGGCTACCACTCCAACTGGCACAGCGTGCAACCGTCGCCGGCGCAGTACCTGTCGAACCTCGGCTGGGACGAAGGCGTGGCCGAGTTCGACCGCCGGGAAGGTCCGGGCCGGACCGACGTGCAGCGCATCTTCGGGCAGCGCCATCCTGTTACGGCCAGCCCGGTTCGTCGTGGGGGCCGCAGAGTTACGGGGCCATGCGCAAGTGGGACATGAAGGTGTACCTCGACGGCGGTACTCACGTTGGTCTCGACGGGAAACCGCACTTCTTCTGCGGCGTGCGCTGACGCTGTATATGCTCACGCACACCCTCCGGGCCGACCTGCGCAAACCGAACGAGCTGGAGGCTGCCCAGGCGAAGTTCGCGGCCGCGCGGAAAGCCCTTCTCGCCGAGGGCGGCGGGGTGGTGAGCATTTACTACCATCCCTGCGAGTTCGTCCACAAGGAGTTCTGGGACGGTGCCAACTTCCGCAAAGGGGCGAATCCGCCGCGTGCTGAATGGAAACTCCCGGCGGCGCAGACGGAGGAAGAGAGCAAGCAGTCCTACCGGATCTTTGAAGACTACATTCGCTTCATCAAGCGCTTCGAGGACGTGAAGTTCATCACGGCATCCGAAGCGGCCGAACTGTATCGGGACCGCTCGCAAGGACGGACGTTCCAGCTGCCGGAGTTGAAGAAAATCGCCGCGAATGTCGGTGAGTCGATCACGTTTCAGAATCACGGACAATACGCTCTTTCGCCGAGCGAAGCGTTCCTGTTGCTCAATAACTGTGTGGCTCGCCGTTCCGCTGATGGCGACGTTCCTGCTATTGTGCTGCCCGCAACTCCGCTCGGCCCAACGGGAACGATCCCCGAGATGAAGGAACCGATAACCACGGATTGGAGCCAGTTCGAGCGGACGGCGAAAGACGCGGCGGACTTCATTGAGAAGCAGGGCCGCATTCCGTCGGCAGTATGGCTGGGCAGCACGCCGGTCCCGCCAGCAGCGTACTTACGGGCCTTGGCCGAGGTCGTGCCGCTCTTGATCGACCGGAAAGGACCGCCCAAGACCATCGAGGTGAAGCCGACAACGCTGGCTGCCGCGAAATACGTGGCCGACGACGATCCGAAGTTGTGGGGTTGGGTGATCTTTCCGCCTGGTTTCCGGGCGCCGGCTTTAATGGAATTGGCGAAGCGACAGGCATGGACGATCAAGCCGGCTTTGCTACGCTGACGGGGCTTGCCGTTCCGCGAAACGGCAAGCCCCGTTGAAGGATTCAATCCAACCGATCCAGTCGTTCAGGGCGCCACCTGGGCCGTGACCTGGAAGTCGGTCCGATTGTCTTCTTTCAAATCGGTCAGAACACGGACCGTCCGGGCGAAATTGCCGGCCGTGGTCGGCTTCAGCTTCACGGTCAGGACGTGAACCGTCTTGGCCTCCTGCGTACTATCCTTGACGGTCAGCTCCGAGTCGCCACCCTCGACGCCGGCCACCTTGAACGGCTTCACTCCGCGCACGATGACCTTCTTCTCGATCTCGGCTCCCACCTTGATGCTGCCGAGGTTCATGATCTCCGGATTGACGCTCAGGGCCGACTCGATCTCGACCGTCACCGGCACGCGCAATTGAGCCATGTTTACGTCGGTGGTCTTCACCCAGACGTCCGTGAACCACTTACCCACGGGAGTGTCTTGCCGCAACTTCGCCGTGATCTGGTAAACGACCTCGTTCTCGGTTCGGCGAAGCTCCTGGATGCTGGGCTGCACGTAATTCGTCTCGCTCTTGACCTCGGCAATCTTGGCCGTGCCGTTGCCATAAAACGTGAGCGAGACGGTCGCGGTGGGACTGCTGCCGCGTTTGATCTGGCCGAACGCCAGCTGCTCGGGGGTCAGGGCGAAGTCGCTGCGACTGTTAGCCTGCACCCAGAGCCGCACTTCGTCGAAGTTCGGCTGGTTGAACTGGACGAAGATGGTCACGGTCCGGACGCCGAAGAACTGCGAGGAGTCCATCTTGGCGGTGAGCGTCGTCGATTCGCCGGGGTTGAGTAGCCCTGCGGCGGCCTCGCTTTGGTGCAACCGCACGAGACCCGGATGTTGGAGATGTTTACCGGGTTCTTCGTGTTGTTGGTGATCCGAAAGTTGTGTATCAGGAGTTGGCCATGTGGGACGGAGCCGAAGTCTTTCGACAATTCGTCGAACAGGCCATCGGCCCAACCCGCCGCCGACGCAGGCCCCGCTGCCCAGAGGCCCGCCAGCAGAACGAAACTGTACCGCAACATAGTATCCGTTTCCTGCTCGTCTTCGCAGCCCCTTCCGGTGCGACGCGCCGCACTGCGTGAAGAACGGGCTTCGGAGGTATCAGGAGAAGGATTCCCCCGGGCGCCGTCCTGTCAAAGCGGCTGGCCCGAAATAAATCCGGTGGTGCGGGCGATCACCATACCCATCCGGCGCTTCCTGCCTCTGTTCTATTCTACGCGCAGTCAACCCAGAGTGTGCAATCGACGCAGCTTCCAGCCGATTCCGTAAACTTGTCAAGAGACGACATTCCGAGCCGGAAGCGTCAGCGACGTTTCTTCCGTCGCTGACGCTTCCGGCTCGGAAAAGATCGCTTTTGGGTCGCTAGCTAGGCGACGAGATGAATCTCAATATTCCTTGAAGCATCCCCGCCCCGCGTCCGAACACTGTTCCAGCGACACGCTATCGCCGTCCGGTCCGGCCCCCTTCGACGTACACAGGCACCAGAACTCGACCATGCCGGCCTGGTAATCCGGGTCGGTCTCGAACGCCTCGCCGTAGACGAGCATCGACTTGCAGCACAGATTCTTGCAGCGCGGGCGGTAGTCGGTGGGGGTGGTTTCGTCGGACATGGAAGTGATCCTCGACTGAGCACGCAGCGCCAGCAAGTGACGCCCACTTGCTGGCGCTGCGTGCTCACAATGCTGGTTACGCCTCCCAGTACTTCTTGGCGCCAGCTGCCGTCAGCAGGCGCACGCTTGACGGCGACGGCGATGAGCTTCACCTTGTAGCCGTTCTGGCTCAGCGGCGACGCGCCCTTGGCCGCCAATTCGCCGGCCGCGGCCGCGGTCTCCTCCGTGATAGCTTTCCCGGTTATCGCCAGGGCCGCTTCCTCCGAAATCAGCGGGTCGGCGCGACGTGGCCCAGCACGACCTTGACGTTCGTCGCCTTCGCGCCGTCGTAATTGAAAGCCACCGCCGCCTGCACCAGCGGCCAGTCGTATGACTGCTTGTGCCGCACTTCATAGCTGGCGTTCTTCAGCCCCGCGGTCACCGGGACATGCACCTCCCAGATCAGTTCGTTCGGTGCGAGGACATGTTCGCGCTCCGCCGCCGAGGTGGGCGCATGGTACAACTTGGCCAGTTCGACGGTACGCCGCTTGTCCCAACCCCCGGGGCCGAACACTTCAGCCTTTGCTCCCAGAGCGATCAAGGGGGGCGCCAAGGTCGAAGGATGGACGATGACGCACTTGTGCCCCTTGGTAAAGACCGCGTGATAGCGGTTTTCACCGTTCAGCGCGAAGCAATGATCGCCGCCCTTGAGCAGACAGTTGACGTGCTCGTCGCGGAAGTACCAGCACCGGTTGCGTTGACACAGGTTGCCGCCCAGCGTGCCCATATTGCGGATCTGCGGGCCGCCGATCATCCCGGCAGCCGTCGTCAGCGCCGGGAAGTATTTCCGCAGATACTCACCCTCGGTGATGTCCGAGAGCTTGGCACCGGCGCCGATTGCAATCGAGGTCGGCGAGTCGCGCTCGTTCGCAGCGATGATCTGCGGAATATGGAACGGTGGAGCCATGGCGCTGAGACTCACCACCTTGTCCGGTTGCGCGACGTACTCCTTCTGCAAGTCGTGCAGGTCGGTGCCGCCGGCCAAGAGTTCGCTCGTGCCCCATTTCGCATCGAGCAGGGCAACGGCCGCCTCCGGAGTCTTCGGGCGATAGTAGGTAAAGTTCTTCATGGCTTACTTCCCCCCTTTCGCGGCCAGTGCGGCCAGGACGCGGTCCGGCGTGAACGGCGTTTGCGGCACGCGCACGCCGAGGGCGTTGAAGATCGCATTGCTGACGGCGGTGTGTGTCGAGATCGTCGGCGGCTCACCGATGCCGATCACGCCGCGCTCCGGCATGTCGTGCATGTGGACCACGATCTCCGGCATGTCTTTGATGCCGCCGAGCTTGTAAAATTCCATGTTGGCGTTGACCTGCCGGCCGGTCACCCGGTCCATGATGCGCTCCTCGAAGAGCGCGTAATTGACGCCCATGATGACGCCGCCGGCCACCTGCGATTCGCAGCCTTGCAGGTTGACGATCAGGCCGCAATCCTGCACAGCATAGACCCGCGTGCAGCGAACCACGCCGGTTTCGGTATCCACCATTACCTCGGCCACCTGCACGCCACCGACGCCGACGTTGGAGACGTTCTTGCTGTCCGGCTTCGCCGCCTCGACCGCGGTCCAGACGCCGACGCCCTTGGCCTGGTCCATGCCGAGCTTGTGCAGAATTCCTTCCACGTCCAACTCTTCTTGCCCTTCTTGTCGACGACCTTGCCTTCCTCGATGGCCAGGTCCGCCGGATCGACTTTGAGCTTGGCCCCCACTTTGGCGAAGAGGTCATCGCGGGCGGCGGTGGCTCCACGGAGTGTCGCCGGCGCCTGAGAGGGACAGGTCGTGCTGCCGCCGGAGCCGGTCGAGGCACCGTAGGGGCTTTCGCCGATCTTCAGCGTGATCTGTTCCACTTTCAGCCCGAGGATCTCCGCGGTGACGATGCCCGTTACCGTGCGCTGCGAAGTGCCCAGATCCTGCGTCGAAGTCTGGGCCGTCACCGAGCCGTCGGCTGCGACAATGACGGTGCATTCGTTTGGCTGCGGTGTGGCTGCGCCGCCCCAGGTGTGCAGGGCCATGCCGATGCCGTGCTTCACCGCACCCTTGCCGGCGCCGGGCGGATGCCACTTCTTCTTCCAATCGCTCAGCTTGGCGATGATCGCGATCTCATTCTGGTAGAGCGTGTTCCGAATGGCGGGGAACGACGTGGCGCGTTGGCGATCGCGGCCGCATCGTTCGGCGGCAAGTTTTTCAACCGCACTTCCATCGGGTCCATGCCGATCTTGGCCGCCACGTCGTCGAGAGCCGTGTCGGTCAGGAAACTGCTCTGCGGATGACCGGGGGCGCGCATGGCCCGCTGATTCTGAGTGTTGAGGCGGATAATCGTGTGCTTCTTGCGATTGTCCCCGAAGGCGTAGACGTACGGCAGCAGGCCGAAATTGACGGTAGCGGTGTTGGCGAGGCCAGGCGAGCCGTAGCTGTCCACGTCATAGCCGACGATCTTGCCGTCTTTGGTGGCGGCGATGGTCACCTTGCCGAAGGCCGAAGGCCGGATGCCGCCGGCTGTGACTTCCTCGGCGCGGTCGAGCATGAGCTTGACCGGTTTCTTCGCCTTGCGGGCCAACTCGGCACAGACGGTCCCCTGGATGTCGGGGCCGAACTTGCTGCCGTAGCCGCCGCCCATGTGGTGCGTGATGCACTTCACCTTGCTGGCCGGCAGGTCGATACCCTGGTTGGAGAAGTATCCAGCCAGGGCCGTCGCGGTGCCGGCGACGGCCTGGGTCGAAGCCCACACGGTCAACCCGCCGTCCTGGTCCCACTCGGCGACGAGGCCGTGCGATTCCAGGCACTGATGGCAGATGTTCGACGCATGGTATTCGCCCTCGTGGATGACGGCGCCCTCCGTCTTCATTGCTTTCTCGAAGCCCTCGGTCTTGCCCTTTCCGCCCGGCCGGATGTTCTCGCGCTCCTTCTTGGGACCGGCCGGCGACACGGTCTTCTTGTCCTCCTTCAAGGCATCCTGTTCCAGCACCAGGAAGTCGAGGACGGCGTATTCCACCTTAACGGCGCGAAGCGCGTCATGGGCCTGTTCCTCGGTGTCGGCGGCGAGAGCAAGGACTTCGTCACCGGCGTAGAAGAGTTCGCGGCCGATGGCGTCCTGCTCGATCTCGATCCAAACCTTATCGTCCTTCTTCAGATCGACGGGCTTGACGGCCTTACCTTCGCGGAAGAAGGCGGCGTTCTTCGCCTCGAGGGCGAGTTCGACGTCCTTGCCCTCACGGCGGGCCTGGATGACGACCTTGATCGCGTCGGCCCGGACGACGGTGCCCTCAGACGCGGAACCGATGACGTAGATGGCCCGGACGCCGGGCATCTTGCGAGCGATTTCGAGGTCGACACTCTTGATTGTAGCATGGGCATGAGGGCAGCGCAAGATGCGGGCGTGCAGCATCCCGGTGCGGTTGATGTCGAAGCTGTAGCGGGCGGTTCCGGTGGATTTGGCGGGGCCATCGACCCGGCGGTGCTTCTTGCCGATGAGGCGGCGCTTTTCAGGCCAAGCGGTTGCCATGAGTATTCCTCCTGACGTTTAGCCGCGAGCTTTTGCGAGCGCTGGAGCAGCGCTCGCAAAAGCTCGCGGCTAAACGGCTACTTCTTCTTGCACAATGCCGCGATGGCGTCGCGCATCTGGGAGTAAGTGCCGCAGCGGCAGATGTTGCCGGAGAGGGCGTCCTCGATCTCGGCGGGCGTGGCGTTCGGATTTTTGTCGAAAGCGGCGCGCATGGCGACCACGAAACCAGGCGTGCAGAAGCCGCATTGCTGCGCGTCGTAGGCAACGAAGGCGGCCGGCACGGCGTCGAGTTCGCCCTTGCTGACGAGCGACTCGGCGGTCCGGATCTTCTTACCCTGGGCTTCGACGGCCAGCATCGAGCAGGCGTAGACCGGTTTGCCGTCGAGCAGGACGGTGCAGGCGCCGCAGGTACCCCGGTCGCAAACGCGCTTGCAGCCGGTGACGTCGAGGTAGTTCCGTAGGGCGTCGAGCAGAGTGACGCGCGGCTCGACGGCGGCAGTCATCGGAGCACCGTTGACGTCGAGGGTCAGTTTGACGGCACCCGGTCCCATGGCGGGGGCGACGTCAGCTTTTTCTTCGGCCGGGGCTGGAGCCGGGACCAGCGGGACGAGACCGGCGGCCGCGGTGGCGCCGGTCCCGCGGAGGAACGCCCGGCGCGACAGGCCGGGTCCGTTCTGGTTGCGTTCCTGTGTGTCGCTCATCGTTTGGGAGCCTCCCTTGTGTGGTTAACACAGACGTGTCTCTCTCCCTTCACCCGTAGCCCTGTCCCCCACGCTGGGGGACAGGGCTACGGGTGAAGGGAAGAGGCCACAGGTAGGCGGATCATAAGCGTACGGCGCGGCAGGTGCAAGGATTTTGTTGAACTTGGGCGCATTCTCGCTTTGGCTACTCTGGATTGCGCACCGTCCGATACCAGCCTGAAGCGCAAGCGAAGGTCTGAGGAGTAGTTACCTTCGCTTGCGCGTCAGGCTGGGTGTGAGCCGCAGGTGTGGACGGCTCAGTCTTAAACGGTGCGGTGGTCTGGCCACACCCAGGCCACTTAATCCTACCCGTGCGGGGCCGTCCCCGTGCGGAAACGCTTGCTCGAAGCTCCCGGAAGGGAGCCTATGCAGCCAGCAGCGGTCGGCAACGGCCGCTGACGGAGGGGCCAGGCAAGCGTAGCTCGGGAGGGGTCACGTTTCGGCCGGGTCGGTAGGCCACGCTCTCCAGCCTGCCGAAGCCTCGCGGAAGAGGGATCGCCCTTTTCCCCGCGCAGCGTCTGCGACGGTTTGGCGCTGCGAACCGACACGGTGACTGGTGATCTCGCCTGGGCACAACGGCTGACCACACTGACCGGTGAAAGTCCCACGCCGTCCCGGCTCACGCCGGGTAAGCCGGACCCATAAGCACTGCGAAACGGTCCGGGCACGCGGCGGTGCGAACGTCTCCCCCCAACGAGACGCCGCTTCAGGGATGGCAGCATCTCCGGAGTAGCCCGCCCAGGGGCGAAAGGAGGTTCCGTGTTCGCGGAGGCACACGCCCGCAGGACCATGAGGACAGTTAGTCCCCTCGGGACGGCACGATGACCGCTCGGCCCTCTTCCGAAACCCGCTGGGCTGGCTAAGAAACATCCTCCACGGGCCTGTAGGCCGAACGCCTCCAGGGTCTCGGTTTCATGGGGTTCCATCGGAAAGGGCCTAGCGTGGCCAAGATCAAGCACCATTCGTTGACGGGACGGATCACCCTGCCCCTGCTGCACCGCGCCTTCCGCAACGTCCGGCGGAATCGTGGGGCGGCGGGAATGGACAAGGTGAGCATCGCGGCCTTCGAGATCAACCTCGAAGACAACCTGCTCGCCCTGATGCGCCGCCTGAAGGATGGGTCTTATCAACCCCTCCCCTTGCGTCGTGTCCATATTCCCAAGGGGCCGGGCCAGACACGCCCGCTGGGGATCCCCGCCGTCCGCGACCGGGTGGCCCAGGAGGTGGTTCGCCTCCTCCTGAGCCCGCTCTTCGAGCGGCTGTTTCACGAGGATTCGTATGGGTTCAGGCCGGGCCGCAACTGCCATAGGGCCGTGCGCAAAGTCCTGGAACTCCATCAGCAAGGGCACACCCAGGTGCTCGACGCTGACATCAAGGGGTTCTTCGACAACTTGCCGCACGCCGTCATCATGGCCGGCGTGGCCGCGGAAGTGGCCGACGGCACCATTCTCGACCTGGTCGAGCGATTTCTCAAGGCCGGGGTGATGGAGGAGGGCGTGTTCCAACCGACCACGGGCGGCACGCCTCAGGGAGGGGTCATATCCCCCTTGCTGGCCAACATCGCTCTCAACAGCCTCGACTGGCAGCTCCACGACGCTGGCTACCGCTTCGTGCGTTATGCCGACGACTTCGTGGTCCTCTGCCGGACCGCGGTTCAGGTCCAAGAGGCACACGCCTTGGTGCAACGTCATCTGACCTCCCTCGGACTCACCCTGAGTGCCGAAAAGACCAAGACGACCCAGTTCCGGGACGGCTTCGCTTTCCTGGGCTTCGCCATCTCGGCCTGGAGTGTCACGATGCGTCCCAAGTCGGTGGAGAAATTCAAGGGCAAGGTCCGCGAACTGACGCCCCGGCACCACAACCTGGACGCATCGGTCATCAAGAAACTGAACTCGGTCATTCGGGGCACGGCGAACTATTTCGCCACCTCGTTTTCCCACGTCGGCGACCTCTTTCGCGGCTTGGACCGCTGGATGCGCATGCGTCTCCGGTGTATGAAGTACCAGCGTAAAAGTTGCGCCGACAACGGGCGGTTTCGGCTGGTCTATTTCCGTCGCTTGGGTCTTGGTTCCTTGTCCGAGTTCCGGCCTGCTCCGTTGTAGGAGACCGTGCATCCTCCCCGCAAGGGGCAAGCGTCATGGCGTCGCCCGGTGCCCGAAAGGGGCACGCCGGTAAATCGGGGGAATTAACCCCCGTGCGACAACGGGGAGGGAGGGGAATGGCCCCCTCCCTTACCCACTTGTGAACAGCGCGCCCGCCAATCCCAAGTTCGGACACCTCGACAGACCTTGTAGAATGTCCCGATCTTCGAATGCGTCCGAGGTCCGAACGCACGAAAGATGTATCGCCGGGAAGACGACCACTCGGAGTGACCATGCCGTTCGACCCGCTGGCGTTGCCGCCGCTGCTGACGAGCGACCTCCCCGGCATCGGCGGCCGCATCAAGGCCGAACTGGAAGACTTCGAGGTCGAGGAGATTCCCGCCTACGCGCCCAGCGGCTCGGGCGACTACCTGTATCTATGGATCGAAAAGCGCGACATGGGCGCCGAGTTCTTCACCCGGCAGGTGGCGAAGCGCCTCGATATTCCGGTGAGCGAGGTCGGGACCGCCGGTATGAAAGACCGCCGCGCCGTGACGCGGCAGATGGTCTCGGTGCCGGCGCGGGCCGAGACGAACCTGCCACGGCTCGAAGGCGATGGCCTGCGTGTACTCTCGGTAGGCGCGCCACGGCAACAAGCTGAAACCCGGCCATTTACACGGGAATCGCTTCCGCATCCTGATCCGCGGCACCCATCCCGACGCCGCACTTCGGTTGCCGCCGATCCTCGAACGACTCCGCCGCGACGGCCTGCCGAATTTCTACGGTCCGCAGCGTTTTGGCCACGACGGCGAGACCGTCCTGGCCGGCCTTGCGCAGCTGCGCGGCGAGCAGCTGCCGCTCACCGCGTCGGGCCAGCCGGTGAATGTCCGCAATGCCTTCCTGCGCAAGCTGACCCTGTCAGCTGCACAATCGGCACTCTTCAACCACTATCTGGCACGGCGTCTGACAGACGGTCAGCTGCGCCATGTTCTGCCCGGCGATGTGCTGGCAAAATGGCCTTTTGGCGGCATGTTTGTCGCGCAGGACGTTTCCGCGGAACAGCGCCGTTTTGACGCGCATGAGATCGTCTCCGCCGGACCGATCTTCGGCCGCAAAATGTTCGCAGCAGCTGCGAATGCCGCCGAACACGAGAAAACTGTGCTCGCAGAAGCGGGTCTATCCTTGACCTCCTTCCACGGTTTCGGAAAGTTACTGGAAGGAACGCGCAGGCACAACCTGATCTACCTCGACAACTTCGACGCGGCCACGGAAGAGCAAGGAGTGCGATTGGCGTGTACTCTGCCGGCCGGAAGCTATGCGACGGTGCTGTTACGTGAAGTGACGAAAAGCGAGACCTTCGAGGGAGGAGACGGTGCGGAGTGACGTCGGTCTTTCGGCCGCTTGCGGCTTAGCAGCTTTCTCTGCTAAGCCGCAAGCGGCCGAAAGGTTGGCCGGGAAACCCGGCGGTAGCGATTGTTCCGAACGTGCGCTGCGTCTGTCGTGCGGATCCAGGAAGAAGAACTAAAGACTCTGGCAACGCGCGCCGTCGATGCGCACAATCGAGTAATCAGCGCCACCACAGTCGTCACGCCAAGCGGATGGATCGGAAACGTGAACACCGTTGTCGAATGTACCTTGCCCGAGAAGATCCTCATGGCCGCCCATAGCCTCGAAGAGGCCGGCCAATCGCCGTTCAGTGCCGAGGCGCTCATCGTGGCCGCCTGGCAGAAGTATCCTCGGGCCTTCGGCCTGAAAGGCTACGTCGAGCAATACCCGGACTCAAACAAAGTGCTGGCGGCGATCATGGGCGGCAAGGGCATCGCCCGCCGCGGCTGGCTGGCCAAGATGGGCCAAAAGCTCTACGCCCTGACGCGCGACGGCCGCCAGGTCATTCGCCGGCTGTTCAGCGACGACGAACAGCCGGAAGCGGCGGCATCGACCGAGCCAGTGAAGGTCAGCCCGGAACACGACAAGCTGGTCAATAACCTGCTGGCCAGCTCGGCGTTCGACAAGTACCGCGAAGGCCGGCAAACCGAGTTGACGTTCGCCGACGCCTGCCGTTTCTGGAACGTGACCGACAGCCTGAGCAATGAAGTGTTGAACGCTCGCCTCGACCATGTCGGCGCGGGCATCGCGGCCGTCGAGCGGCAGGTAGGGTTCGGCAGTGCCACGCTGAGCAACGGCCGTTCGATCAGCCCCACAGACCTCGAACAACTCGGCGACCTGCACGAGTACCTCGAAGAACGCTTCTCGCGCCACCTCACCTTGCTGCGCAATCGGTCCGGGAAGCCGGTCAAGTAACGCTCTGTGCCGCTTGCGGCTTAGCACCACGCAACTCCCCTCTCCCCGCTACTCCGGGGAGAGGGGTCGGGGGTGAGGGGTGAAGGCCAGAACACCGCCCCGTGGCTCACCCCTCACCCCCCACCCCTCTCCCCGGAGTACCAGGGAGAGGGGGGAAGTTGTTGGTCTAGTCGTGCCTAGCGGTGTAATGTTGGCAACCCGCCACTAAGCCGCGAGCGGCACCGTTTCCTCATCGAAGCGCAACTGCGATCCCATCACATAATCCGCGTTGATCTCGATGCTGAGCCAGCGCCGGCCGAGGCGCTGCGCCACTTCTCCCGTCACGTTGCTGCCGGCGAACGGATCGACGACGAATCTGGCCTGGCTCGGTCAAGAAGCGGACGAAGAACTCGGGGACCGGGTCGGGAAAACGAGCGGGATGGATGGGATAGCCGGCGGCGCGGCACTTCTTGATGTACCGATCCGCCGAGCGCGTGTTCGGCACGACCAGGAGGTTCGGCGGGATGGCCCCGCCATTGTCGCGGCGGAAATGCGGGGAAATAGTGTGCTGCGACGGCCGCAGTGCGGGTTCGTAACCATCGCGCAGCAGGCGGTTCATGGACGGGCTGTAGGGCCGCAGCACCCGGCGATTATCGGAATTGGGCGTGACGGTTTTCGACAGCCACCACAGCATGTTGACCGCGTCCTTGACGCGCGTGCGGCGGATGGTGACCCATTCGGCCGGCGTCGGCAGCTTGCTGGGGTTGAACCAGTAGAACTCCTGCGCCAGGTGGAAGGATCGGCACAGGCGGCAGGATGAGTTCGTACTGGAACAGCGATTTCGTGCCGGAGCCACGGTTCCACGCGCCGCCGAGGTCGAAGACGAAGCTGCCGTCCGGCCGCAATATGCGATAAATCTCCTCCGCAAAGGGCATAAGCCACTCGACGTACTCCGTCGGATCGACGTTGCCGTATTCCTTCTTGCGCCGCAGCGCGAACGGTGGCGAGGTCAGCACCAGGGAAATGGAATCGTCGGGGATCTGCCGGAGCACATCGAGGGCGTCGGCGTTGTAGCATTCGCCGAACGGGGTGGTGTAGGCGGGGTCGAGTTCCAGATCGAGCATCGGCGTCCTTCCGTGGGTCGTGATCCTTCACATTGCGTGCCAGGATACAGCAGAGCCGCACAGCAGGATAGACAGGTTTCCCGAAGCGGCCGCCGGCTGCTCTCGGTGCGCAAACCGCCGCATGAAATAATCCTCCCTTTGATCGTTATCCAGCAGAGTTCGTGGCGATGGGCGAGGAAGTGGACGAGGTGGGCGGCGTGACGGAAAATCGCGGGATCCACGGTTGACCTTCATCGGTTTCCTTCGTAGACAGAGGCATCGACCCAGTCCTCGGGGTCTATCTCGGCGAGCAATGATTCCATCCCGCGCGTCATCTTCATCGAGCTCACCCTTCAGCCGCTCGTACACATCGACGCGAATCAGAACGTAGGTTTCTTGCGTGTCGGGATCCAGTATGCGCGGCGGTGATTCTTCGGTTGTCGCCACGGCTAATCGCTGCGGTTCCGTGAGTTCTATCCTCCCAATCTCCTTCTTCCAGATTCCGGGCCGAGGGTGAACATACCTCACCGGACGCCCCATTCCCACATGCCGTAGGCGATCTTCTGATCGAGCGGGTGGCCGGTGTGCTTCAGGATCCAGCCGATCTGTCCACGGTGGTGCGATTCGTGCGAGATCGAATAGCCGAGGAAGGCGACGGCGTGCGGCTTGAAGCCCTTGACTGTACCTCCCGCCGCGAACGCTTTGCGGAGAAGCTGCGCCACGGCTTCACCGGATGCAGACAGCGCGGCTCGAAGCGGTTCCTTGTGGCCGACCGTCTTCGTTTCGATCTTGGCCAGGCCGTCGAGCAATTCCGGCGCCGCCGCCTTGAGCCACAGCAGCCGCACGTTATGGATGTGCGGCGAACTGGGCCCAGACCGTCCGTCCTTTCGGCGTCAGGGAGTCGCCGAACGCATCCTCCGACACGGCGTCGAGTAGATATAGGTTGACGCGCTGGTGAATCGCCCAGGTTTCGAGCAGATGTTCTTCCACGATGATAATATCCTGTTTAGCCGCGACCCGAGAGGGGAGCG
>CAVXNL010000013.1:0-470539 GCA_963763045.1 uncultured Planctomycetaceae bacterium
CCCCTGGCTGCTCGGAGGACGCGTCCCGTCCTGTTCGTTGACGATGAATGCGGTGCTGACGGGCTGTGCCGTCTGTGGGGCCATCATCGTCAGCGACGGTTTGTTGCACGGAACACTGTCGCTGGTGTGGGGACGCCGTATCGCCGCGGCTTCCACGAGCTGGCCAGCGTGTTCCGGGAGCAGAGCTGGCCGCCATCGTCGCCGGTTCGCTGATGGCCGGGATCGGCGAGGAACTCGTTTTTCGTGGCTTGTCGGCGTCGCCGTTCGTCTTGTTTCCGCTGGCTCTGCTGTTCGGCCTGCTGCACCACATTCGGCGATCGCTCTGGGGCTTCACGGTCTGGTCGATCTGGGAGGGAGTGCTCTTCGCGGGGACGATGATCTCGACCGGCGAGCTGGTCGTGACGATGGTCGCTCACTTCCTGCATGATTTCCTGGGATTCTTTGCGTTCCGCTGGGAGAACCGACGTCGAACCGTGGTTTAGCCGCGACCCGGCAGGGGAGCGCGCGGTAAGACCTCCCGCGCTCCCTGCCGGGTCGCGGCTAAACGAAATTGATGATCGGCGCAGCGTCCATCCCCCAAAACGAGAATCCCGGCTGCCACCTGCGGCCGGTCCTCCCGTTGATAGAATGCGGCACGGAGGATTTTACGATGAGTCGTTTCAGCCGTTGGTTCGTTCTGCTGATCCTGTTCGGATTTTTCATCCTGCCGTGTTCGGTCCGCGCTGTCCGATGTGCGGAGTCCGTGCCGCAGAAATCCGCTGCGGAAGAAGAGGACTCGCAGCGCGAAGCGGAGCCTACAACGCCTCCATCTATCTCATGGCGGGCACACCGTTCCTGTTGCTCGGCGTGTTCGGCACTTGGGTTTATCGCGGCCTGAAACGGAAGGCCGCGGCCGACGACGGCGACCCAGCAGGCGGCCCAAGAAGGAGGCTGCCTGTGGACCCCATCTCACGCCGACAGTTCGTCGCCGCATCCGCCGGGAGCCTGACCGCTCTCGGCGACTTCGCCTTCCTCGGCGCCCTGCCCGCGGCAGCCGCCGACAAGCGAAACGACCAAACCACCGTCGTCCCGCTCGCCGGCCGACATCGAACCGCTCGTCCGCCTGATCGAAGACACGCCGCGCGAACAACTGCTCGAAAAGTCGCCGCCAAGGTCCGCGCCGGCACCAGTTATCAGCAACTGCTCGGCGCCGTGATGCTGGCCGGCGTGCGCGGCATCAAGCCGCGGCCGGTCGGCTTCCAGTTCCATGCCGTGCTGGTCATCAACTCCGCCCACCTGGCCAGCCTGGCCGCCACCGACCACGACCGCTGGCTGCCGCTGTTCTGGGCGCTGGACAATTTCAAGGCGTCGCAGGCGACCAACGCCAAGCAGAACGCCGGCTGGGTGATGCCGGCCCTCGACGAGAGCAAGGTGCCGTCCGCCGACGCGGCCCGCAAGCGCTTCACCGAGGCGATGGACAACTGGGACGAGGAAGCCGCCGACGCGGCCGTCGCCGGCCTGGCGCGGTCGGCCGGCGCCGACGAGGTGATCGAGCTGTTCTGGCGCTACGGTGCCGCGATTTCCGCGACATCGGCCACAAGGCGATCTTCGTCGCCAACGCCTGGCGGACGCTGCAGACCATCGGCTGGCGCCATGCCGAGCCGGTGCTGCGGTCGCTGGCGTTCGCCCTGCTGGAACACGAAGGCGACAACCCGGCCAAGCGCGACGCCGAGCCCGACCGCCCCGGCCGCGAGAACCTGAAGCGCGCCGCCGAGATCGGCACCGCTGGCACGGTCCGGCCGCAAGCGCGTCTCCGAGGCGACGGCCGATCTGCTGGCCGCCCTGCGCACCGGCGACGCCTGCCGACGCGCGCGGCGAAGGCGGCCGAGCTGCTCAAGAACGGCGTCCACCCGTCCAGCTCTGGGACGCCCTGTTCCTGACGGCCGGCGAGTTGCTGATGCGGCAGCCGGGCATCGTCGGCATGCACTGCGTCACCTCGGCGAACGCCCTGCACTTCGCCTACCAGACCAGCGGCAACGACGAGACGCGCAAGCTGGTCACTGCTCGCAAGCCGGCGTCGTTCCTGCCGATGTTCCGCCAGGCCATGGTCGGCCGCGGCAAGCTCGCCGACCTGCGCATCGACACGCTGGAGAAGGCCGACGGCAAGGAGACGAGAGGCGGTCGAGGAGGTCTTCGTCGACGCCGAGCAAGGATCGCCTGACCTCGGCCGCGCAAGAGCGCTGACGCTGCTGGCGGCAGAGCCGTCGCGCGCGGAGGAGCTGATGGCGGCGGCGCGGCGGCTGATCTTCGCCAAGGGCCGCGACTCGCACGACTACAAGTTCAGCTCGGCGGTGCTGGAGGACTACTACCAGTGTCGCCGAAGTTCCGGCCGAACTTCCTGGCGGCGGGCATGTTCCAGTGCGCAACGCCGGGGAGAAGGATAACGACCTGATCCAGCGCACTCGCAATGCGCTGGCGAAGGGGTGATTCCTGCGAGCCCGCAGCGCCAAGCAAGGGCGAGCAGGCCTGCTTTTCCGCGGTTTTCTGCTCACCCTTGCTTGTGGCCTGCGGGCTCGCAGGCCGCTGCTGGCTCTTATCCGAATGCCATTCAACTGATCGTCCAAATCAGCGGGGACGGATATGACTAGGGCATACGTCGGGCCTAACACCGTAGCGGAAAATCGGCGTCGGTCTATATTTTCAGGATGAAATGCTGAACTAACACAGTTCTAGGCTGCGTGTTACGCCTAGCCGGTCCTAGGCACCGCCTGCTGCGTCAGAAGGGCGGAAGTAACCGTTCACCCAGTTGGTAACAGTTTCGGTGCGACTTTTCCATGACGATGAGCCAACACTGCTTGATGCAAGAACTCCAACACGGGTCGCTTTTGCGGCGCAGTGTCTGCACCGCCGTCAAAATGCGCTTGACGAACCGGCAGCCAGCTTCGCTATGACAGCCGAAGGCATTCTTGCGCCACAACACTGCCGAACGCAACACCCGTTCGATGTGGTTGTTGGTCGGCGCCACGCCGTCGATACGCACGAAGGTCCACAGCGCCGGTTCCACGGCCAACAGGTTCTTACAAAACCGGCGCCGCTGCGCGTCGCTGCAAGCGCACCCCTGCCGCAACTGGTCGCGGAAGAGCTTGCGCCAGCCGGCGATGTTCCGTCGCAGTTGCGACACGGTCGGCAACCACCACCGAGAAAAGCATGCCACAAGTCGAACACGATCCAGGTGGTGGCCAAGCACCAACCTCGCCGATGTCTTTGGGCGGGACCGCCGCGATCCACCAACTTCTGGAAGTCACGCTTCAAGTGCGCGAACATAGTTGCCGTCGGGGGGTACCAGCAAGTCGGCCGTAGACCGACCAGCGGTCGCTGCACACGATCCCTTTGATCGTGCGGCCCAGCAAGGCCGCCAGGCCTATCGCGCCCCGGCTGGGATGGATCACGAAGCAGGCCACCAGGGCCGTGGCCGCCGCCCACAACCAGCAATGCCGGCCCGCTGCTTCCAGCCGGTCTCATCGACGTGTTGGACAGCAGCGTCGCGCACGGCCTGCTGGGCCTCGACATGGGCTGTGGCCAAGGCGGCGCTCATCTCTTGTTCGAGGTTGACCACCGTGCCCAGGGCCATCGGGATGCCCACCAGCGTTTCGACGATCTCTTCCATGCCGCGTTTACTGACGTCGGGGACAGCCGCTCAGGTAGGTCACCGTCGCCGTCAGCCGGGGTCCGTAGGTGTGGGCGCGGACGTCGTCGGGGATCTTGGCCCAGGTGAGCGTGCCGCAGCAGCGGCAGGTGCGCGTGCGCTTGCTATTCGGTGATTCGGCCACGTGGGGCGGCAATTCGGCCACTTGATGCCAGACCGGTTCCGGGTCGTCTGACGGCCGGCCATCGGCAACGCGGCTTGACAACGGCCGCAGATTTCGGGACAAAATGGACGGTATCCTTGAGCCGCCGGGGAGGCAAGGTAGGCGCAGTGGGGGTGGATGCCCGGGTTGGCCGCCGGGCTTGCGACCGGTGGGCGTTTTCACGACCGGCTTGGGTGCTTGCGGAGGATTGGCCGACGGCGGCAAGAGAGGAATTGGTGGCATTGAGGCCGAGCCGGGCCTGGAGATTGCGCACGAGGTCCTCCAGTTCGGCCACGCGGCGCCGCAACTCCCGACAACCTTGGGATTCCGGCTCTGGCATACCCAGATGCTATTAAATTGTCAGCCCGTAGCTCCGCCAGGTTTTCGGGGTGAACGGTTACCGTTTTTTTCCCCCAACCGCCGCTGCTCCAGCACCAGGAACCACAGCGCCAGCATCACCAGGGTCATGGTGGTGGTGCCAGCCCCGCCAGCCGCGCACCTCATAGTCATCCAGCCCCACTTCCTGCTTGCCGCGCAAGAAGCAGTCCTCGACCGGCCAGCGCGTGTGCCCCACCTGCACCAGCTCAGCAGCGGGCAGCGCCGCTCGCGTTGCTCAGGTAGTACTTGATCGGCGTCTGCTGCTCGCAGCCCCGCTCGATCACCAGCCACAGCTCCGGCCCCGGCAAATCGTCGCGCTCGACGATGAAGCGGACGCGGGCAAAGTCCGCCTGCTGCGGACCTTGGTCCCCTCGCGGAACGTCAGCCGCTGCCAGGCCGCGCCGGCACGCCGCCACGATCTCCTCCACCGTCTGCGGTTCCGGCTCGCCCGGACGCACCCGCGGCTTGTTCGCGCGGCCGCCCCGCCGGGCTCGGCTCGGCTCTTCCACCGCGGGTCGCTGCAACCAGCCGCGGCAGGTCTTGGGGACCTCGCCGATATAGCGTTCGCCCGTTCCTCCAGGCCGCGCAGGAAGTCGGGGTCCTTGCCATACCCTCATCGAAGGTCACCCAGCCATGGCGGACCAGCGGCCCGACCTGACGGATCAGTTCCGAGGCCAGTTCCGGCTTGGTCCGAAAGACGACGTCTTCGGGGACGCCGGCTTCCTGTCGGCGGCCGCAGTCGTTGGCCCAGTCCTCGGCAGGTACAAGCGCGTGTCCAGCAACGTGTGCCCCCCCGGGCCGGCGTAGGCCAGGTAGACGGCGACCTGGCCGTTGGCGATCTTGCCGGTCGCCCCGCAGTATTGCCGGGCCACGCCCACACTCTTGTCGCCACACTTGGCGAAGCTGCTCTCGTCGACGATCAAGCGCCGTTGTTGGCATCGCCCAGTTCGGCATCGACCCACACGGGCCAGTTCGTGACGCAGGGGTCGTCGGGCCAGGGCGACTGGCTGAGGAAGACCTGGGTCATGCGCACCTGGGCGGGTCGCCGTGGACCTTCAGGGCGATGGCCTCGGCCGTCTTGGTGCTCTCGGCGTCGAGCAGCAAGCCCCGGAGATAGGCTTGGCGCACGTGCGGGCCGGCTGTCGTCGCCCAGCAACGGGGCAAAGCGTTGCACGAAGGCCTCGAATTGCGGCAAGGCTTGGCGCAGGTCGGCAGGGGTCATGGGCCACCGGCACAGGCGAAGGATGTTTGCAGCTGGACAGCAGCTGTCTCCTTTCTAAACTAGAAAGTGCCCGTTGCGCCGACTACAAACATTCGTTGCGCCGTACTACTAAAACCGGACCGGACCTCCCAGCACCCGCCGTGGCTCTGGTTCAAATTCAACATCATCTTGCGACCCAGCAACAGACCTGGTCCGACCGACTGGCGCAGGATCCCGCAGCCTTCGCCCAACTCGAACGCGAGGTTCACCTAGCTTTCGGGCAACTTGCCGACCGCCTCGTCGCCAGCCTCCTCGTTCAGGCCGCGCAGGCAGCCACGCTCGCGGAGCACGCAAAAAAAAGTAGCGGCAGCCACCAGGCCCTTGCGCGCCCTAGAAACGCCCGCTCGCCCTGCGTTTGCTCGGCGGTTTGGTCCTCTTCGTCACCACCCTCTACTGACGGCCCCGCCGTTCGCACGGGTAAGGGCCGTGGCAAGGAAGGGGCCGGTTTGTACCCCGAGTTAGCTGTGTTCGGCTTCAGCGAAGGCTCCAGCCCGGCGCTGATCAGTCTGGGTCGGCCGCCAGTGGGCGTTGTTACCCTCTTATGCGATCGCCCGTCAGGAATTGGCCTCCCACGGCACAGACCTGGACATCAAGGTGGTCCACCGCATCGCCCGCCAGTTGGGTGCCGCCTCTGCTGACCTGCCGCATGCGTGACCTGCTGCGCTGGCGTGCGGGCCTGTTGCCGGCCGGTGCGGCCCTGGCCGGCCGGCGCGTGGCGGCCATGATCGATGGCGGTCGCACGCGGCTGCGCACGGTGATCCGCAAGCAAAGGGGCAGGGCAAGGGCAAGAAACAACGGCGGCGGTACAAGGCCGAGTGGCGCGAGCCGAAGTTGTTGATCATCTTCGAGATCGATGACCACGGCCGGATGAAGGCCAAGACGCGGCCCTGGATCGACGGCACGTTTGCCGGGCCGGATGAAGCCATGGAATTGTTAGCTTTTCACCTGCACCGACTGGGTGCCGGCCAAGCCGAGGTGGTGGCGTTCGTGGCCGACGGGGCGCCGTGGGTCTGGGATCGTCTGGACTGGGTGGAGCAGCGCGTCGGTCTGAAAGCCGGGCAGGCGGTGCGGGTTTTGGATTGGTGCCATGCGGTGCATAACCTGAGCCTGGCCTTGGCGGCGTTGCCCCTGGCCGAGGCGGAGCGGCGGCGGCGCGTATAACCAGATCCGGCAGTGGCTGCGGCGGGGCTGGTATGGGTTGGTGCAGAAGGCGTTAGCGAAACTAGCCGAGGCCGCCGGCTGGCCCAAGGATGTCGAGCAGCCGCTGGAGTATCTGATCAAACACGCGGCGGCCGGGCACATGGAGTATCAAAACTGTCGGCGTCGCGGACTGCCGCAGGGGAGCGGCGCGATCGAAAGCGCGATCCGCCGGGTAATCAACCTGCGTTTGAAGGGGCCGGGATTGATGTGGCAGGAAGAGAATGCGGAAGCGGCGTTGGCACTGCGCGCGGCGGCGGTGACGGAGCGTTGGGACGAGACGCTGGCGTGGGTCCGGGAGGAGATGGGACGGGACCGTCAGGTCGGTTGGGACTGGGAGTCCCCGGACATGTTGGCTGAGTTGAAAGCGGCGCTGCCGATCAAGCCGCCCGAGCCACAAAAGGCGGCGGCGTAACAAGATCAAGCATCATGTGCATTGCCACAATTTTGGAATGCACCCAAGCGGCTGAAGTCCCTTTTTATCGTATCGTGGCTCGGGTTCCCTTTATCAGCGCCATCTGGGCGAAGAATTGCGCCTGAGCCGTGGCCTGGAATCCGACGGGGATGGCGGCGATCCAGATTTGCGAGCATTCCGTGTACAGATCGCGGCAGAAACCCTGGAAGTGGGCACTGAGGTGAAGTGCGAAACCTCGTAGCGTCTCGTCGAGGAACGTCGGGTTCGGAGGGACGAGGGCCAGGACAGCGGCACAGTGTGCGTCCACCTCGTCCAAACGAGGCATACGATCAGTGTGCCAGCAGGTGAGGGCGGCGGAAGGCACTGAGCGGCCTCGATGGCGGGCGATCGTATCCTAACGTCATTGTCGGAAGATGGCTACAACCGTGCGCCTTGTCTCTGCGCGGATCGCAGAGACGTAGCTACAGGGCTACTACGTCATCTCCGGAGTGCGGAGCGACATTTTCACCAATTGCGACTGCTTCGATGAGGCCCGGATTCAGCAGCAAAGCATTTACTTCCCGTTCAGCTCCAACCATTTGCTGCGCCACCCTTCCACGATGTTGCCCTGAACCTTCAGCCCGTCCGCAGCGTCGGCCAGCCAGCCCTTCCCGGCGCGTAAGCAACGCTGGTCGATCTCCAGCCAGCGATCGAGACCGACGACATAGCCCCGTCCAACTTGAAGCGCCTGGTCGGCCTTCTCGGAACGATAGTTACCGGCCGCCTTGAGTGCCGCGGCCAGTTCACCCAGCGCCGCCCGCTGCTTGTCGAGCGCCTTCAACGCCTTCTCCACCTCGTCCGGTTTTCGTGCTTCCGGCGGGCGCGCGAGCAGCGGCTTGATCTGCTCGGTAACGACCTTCTCGGCCGCCTCTGTGGTGTCGGTGATGTGCTGCCGATACGTGTTGTCGAACGTGTCCAGCTCCTTTTTCTCCTCTTGTTCTCTCTTCCTCTGGTCCTTCTCCCCCACGGCCTTGCGGTTTTCCTCCTTCTCGGCCAGGGGGTGAGCGCTTCCTCTTCTTTCTTCAATACTTTCAGGCGTTTCCCGATGCCGTCGCGGACCTGTTCGACGGATTTGAGCACCTCCGGCGACCGATACTGTCCGGGTCGGCCAAGATCGGCATCCAGGTCTTCATGGAGTTTGAGCGCTCGGAGTGTCGCCTCCAGCCGCTTCTCCGCGGACAGGTCGGCATTCGGCTTCATGGCCTTCGCAAAAGCCCGGTCCGCATCATCACAACGCGCATCGTAGTCCCGGGCGTACACCAGCTTTTCGACTTTCTGCCAGGTCTCATTGACCGCGCGTTGTCGCTGAATCAGCTCGATCCCCAGCCACGGCAGCGCCGCCAGCGGCAGCAGCATGATCCAGCGGACGCCCGCCGGGCCGAAACGCTGCAAGTTCAGCAGCAGGGCCGCGACGGCGCCGACGGCCAAGCCGCCGCCGTGGCCCAGGGCGCTGACGTTGGCCATCGCGCTGAACCCGCCCAGGAGCAACAGGTTGATGCCCATGCCCCACCACCAGCGGCGGACGACGGGCCGCGGCAAATAGCGGCCGTTGAGCAGCAGCCAGACCAACTCCGCCCCGAGGATGCCGCACAGCGCCCCCGACGCTCCCGCCAACATTGTCGGACGATAAGCTATGCGCCGAGCAACTTCCGCCGAACCCCGAGAGCAGGTAAATCACCAGGTAACGCCAGCGCCCCCACATCTGTTCCGCGCCGCGGCCCGATGACATAAACCCCGTACATGTTGAAGCCGAGATGGAGCAAGCCGATGTGGACGAAACAGCACGAGAGCAGCCGCCACCACTGGCCGTGAATCAGGTCTTCCGGAGCGACGCTCCCGGTTTGGTGCAGGACCGATTGCTGCGCCAGGGCGGCAGCGGCGTTTTGCTGTCCAAAGGTTGAGAGAAAGGCCCCACCGGCCTGGAACCGGCTGTGCGCCAGGTACAGACCGTAGCCGAACCAGATCAGATTGGCCCAGAGGAGTATGCGTGTGAGGACCGGTCGCGTCTGCTGACGAAGCAAGGTGCGGACGATGCCGCCGCGGTCGTCGGGCCGAATCGGCTCGCCGTCGCGGAGCCGTTGCAGCGCCTCTGGATTGCGCAGCACTTCCTCGCCAGCCGGGCTGAGCAGGACGCCGCCGCCGGTTTCGGGGGAGCCGCCGCCCTTTTGCAGCAGGCCGTCCAGCCAGAGAAGTTCGAGGAGGTAATGGAGCCGTTCGAGTGGAAAGCCGGTCTTGGCGGCGTGCTGGCGCGGGAACCACGGCTGTGGTGCGGCCGCGGCGATCAGGCGCAGGACGGCTTCCAACGGGTTCATCGCCTCTGCGCTCATGTCCGGCGTCCCTTGTGTGGCGGGTCCGGTCACCGCCGCCCGCATTCGCCTATTATCGCTCGTTCGACCGGAGGATGACAAGGTGACACCTTGTCAGCGTGAGTCGTGCGGATAGGCTGGCAGCACAACACTCTACCCGACCCTCCCGCCGAGGTCCATTCATCATGAAGCGCATTGCTCCCATTGTCCTCTTGCTCATGGCGGCCTCTCCCGCGGCACGCAGGACATCGCTCTGTCGCAGATTCTGATCGACGGCCAGGGCTGGAAGGCCGAAACGAAAAAGATCGAAGAACTGTTCGAAAAGCGGCGCGTGGTCGCAGCGGCAAACGGGTTTCTTTATTCCATCGACGAGGAGCAACCGATGCGGATTTACGCCAAATCTCCAACGGAGACGTTCCTCCACAAGCTCCCAGAATTGGTGAGGCGACCCGCCGGCATCGCCCTGTGGCCCGACCGACACACGTTGGTCGTCGGCGATGCGGAGGGCAAGCATCTGTGGGCGCTCCGGATTGAAAAGGACGGCTCTCTCTCGTGCGGCGACCGCTACTATGCGCCGCGGGTCAAGCCGGGACAGGCGGCCAGCGGCGTGACGGTGCTGACCGTGGACAGCAAGGGTTTGCTCTACGCCTGCACGCCGCTGGGAGTGCAAGTCTTCGATCCGACGGGCCGCATGTGCGGCGTGGTCCACAACCCGGACGGCAAGACGCCGACGGCCATCGCCTTCGGCGGACCGGAGCGCGACATTCTTTACGTCCTGTCGGGTGAGAATATCTACGGCCGCAAGATTCAGGCGAAAGGCGTGGCGCCGGGGGAGAAGAAACCGTGAACGAAGCTCATCTGTCGAGCCGCAAGAGGGGTATGCTTGGGACGATGGGGAATTCGTCGGACACAGAATTCGTCGCTCAGGAACTCAATCATGTCGGCCAGCACTGAAACGCTTGTCAGTTACCTCCCAGCATTGATCTTGCGCCGCTATGCGGCGAACCCAACCCCGATCCGTACTCCCGAACTTGACCGCTTCACGGCCGCCGTCCTCTTTGCCGACATCTCGGGCTTTACCCGGCTAACCGAACGACTCGCCCAGCGCGGTCCCGCTGGCGCCGAGCAACTTACCACGCTGCTCAACACCTACTTCGAGCAACTTGTCACCCGAATCACTGACCACGGCGGCGACGTCGTCAAGTTTGCCGGCGATGCCCTTCTGGCTGTCTGGTCGAAAGCGGCACTGGGGGAAGACCTCGCCACCTTGACCCAGCGGGCGGCGCAGTGCGGCCTGGCCGTGCAGACCGCGCTGCGGAATCATCAAGCGGCGGAAGGAATAACCCTGTCGCTCAAAGTGGGGATTGGAGCCGGGGAGTTGGTGGCGCTGCATCTCGGCGGTGTGTTCGATCGTTGGGAATTGCTGCTTTCCGGTGAACCGCTTGAACAAGTGTCTGTCGCCGAACATCAGGCCCGCCCCGGTGACGTGATCCTCTCCGCCGCGGCTCGAGCGCTGGTCGGCGATGCCTTCGGGAGCACGCCGGTGGAGCATGGCTGTGCGCGGTTGGAGACGGTCACCCGCTCTCTGCCCCTGCGTCCGTCGGTGCTGCCGGTTTCTGACGGAGAGGCTACGGCGGCGTTGCGTGCTTACCTCCCCGGTGCGATTCGTGCCCGACTCGACGCGGGTCAAGCCAGCTGGCTGGCCGAGTTGCGCCGGGTGACGGTCCTGTTCATTAACCTGCCGGGCCTCAACCGCAGCGCCGCCGAAGATCTTGAGGCGACACAGCGGATCGTGCGTGGTCTTCAGTCCGCGCTGTACCACTACGAGGGCAGCCTCAACAAGCTGAGCGTGGATGAGAAGGGCGTGACGTTGGTGGCCGCGGCTGGGTCTGCCGCCGCTTACGCACGAAGACGACGCAACGCGCGGCGTGCTGGCTGCCATGGCGATGCAAGCGGAGTTGCGATCCCTGGGCGTGCGCGGCGCCATCGGCGTGACGACGGGCCGGGTGTACTGCGGTGAGATCGGGAGTGTGCGGCGTCGGGAATACACCATTATGGGCGACGTGGTGAACCTGGCGGCCCGGCTCATGCAGGCGGCACCGGACGGTCTGCTTTGCGATGCCACAACCTATCAGGCAGCGCGCGGCGCTTGCAGTTCGAGGCTCTGCCGCCATTGACCGTCAAAGGCAAGGCCGAACCGGTCGCCGCCTATCGGCCGTTGGGTCAGGCCGTGACATCGGGAACGACCGGAGCAATGTTCGGCCGCGCCGTCGAGCTGGCCGTCCTGGCCGAGGGGTTGGCGGCGATCGAGGCAGGCAAGAGCAGTGTGGTGGTGGTCGAGGGCGAAGCGGGCATCGGCAAATCGAGACTATTGGCCGACGTGGTGGAGCAGGCCCGAATTCGAGGCGTGACGGTTCTACTCGGAGCGGGGGACGCTGTCGAGAAGACGACGCCCTATCACGCCTGGCGGCCGGTCTTCGCCCGGCTCATGGGTGTGGACGGTCTGACCGATCCACAAGCCCGCCGCGAGCAGGTGCTGCGCGTGTTGCAAACCGAACCGTCCCTGTTGCGTCTGGCGCCGCTGTTGAACGGCGTCTTGCCGCTGGATATTCCTGATGACGAGCTGACCGCTCAGATGACAGGGCAGATTCGGGCCGACAACACGCACGAACTGTTGCTGGGCCTGTTGCAAGGAGCAGTGCGGCGAGCGCCGACGGCGTTGATCCTAGAGGATGCCCACTGGTTCGATTCGACGTCGTGGGCGCTGACCGTGCTTGTCGCTCAGCGCTTGCAACCTCTCCTGCTGGTGGTTGCCACGCGGCCGCTCGCCGAGCCGGTCCCGGCGGAATACACGCGCTTACTCGAAACCCCTGGCGCCCGAGAGCTGTCGCTGGAAGCACTGCCGCGGGAGGACGTACTCTCCCTGGTGTGTCAGCGTCTCGGCGTCGGCTCGCTGCCGGATCAAGTTGCCGAGTTGATTCAGCGCAAGGCGCAGGGCCATCCATTCTTCAGCGAGGAATTGGCTTATGCCTTGCGCGACGCCGGTCTACTTCGGATAGCCGCAGGCCAATGCCACGTCGACGCTGGTGTCGATCTGAATGCGACGGCTTTCCCGGATAACGTGAAGGGCGTGATCACCAGCCGCCTCGATCGACTGTCTCCTCCGCAACAGCTCGCTCTAAAGGTGGCGAGTGTCATCGGCCGCGTGTTCTCCTTCCGCATCCTGCTCGACATCTTTCCCCTGGAAACGGAGAAAGATCGCCTCGCCGACCACCTCACCGCTCTAGAGCGGCTGAACCTTACTCCACTGGAGACACCAGATCCCCACCTGGCCTACCTGTTCAAGCACGTATTGACCCAGGAAGCGGCATACGGCCTGATGCTGTTCGCCCAGCGTCGGGAACTACATCGGGTCGTGGCAGAGTGGTACGAGCGGATATTTGGAGAGGACTTGTCCCTTCATTATCCGCTTCTGGCCCATCATTGGAGCAAGGCCGAGGATTCGGCGAAAGCCATCGAGTACCTGGAGAAAGCTGGGGAGCATGCCCTGCGTCAGGGAGCGTGTAGGGAAGCGTTGACATCGTTTCAAGAAGCAGTGAGGCTGCACGAGGGGATTGCTGCGCAACGACGTCCCCTCGATAGTCCTCTGAGGCAGGCACGCTGGCATAGTGGGATGGGGCACGCCTACATGGGTCTCGGTCGGGTTGAGGAGGGGCGACGCCATTTAGAACATGCGGTGCAACTTCTCGGCTATCCCGTGCCTTCATCGCGATGGCGGCTGGTGCCCAATATCGTGTGGCAGGTTGTACTTCAGACGCTATACCGCGTTTTTCCAAGCGTCATCGAGAGACACGCCGGTACCGTAAACAACCCGCTTCTGGAAGCGGCAAGGGCGTATGGCGGCCTTGTTGGCGTCTACTACTGGACCGGAGAACCTGGGCTGAGCATCTTTTCTAGTTTGCGAGCACTCAATTTATCCGAACAAGTTGGCCTTTCACCCGAGCTGGCCATAACACTCGCATCTGTGGGGTTCACTGCTACGTTGATCCCATTGCATTCTCTCGCCGCAGTTTACGGCCGTCGAGCTTTACAGACTGCTCGGGTAGTCGGAGATCGACTCGCACTCGCCCACGTCCTCATCCTCAACGCATCTTACAGCACAGTAGCCGGACACTGGGAGGACGCCAAAAAGGAAATTGAGGAAGGGATTGAGGCTGCCGACACCCTTGGCGTCCGTCAGGCAGGAGTTCTACTGACATCCATGTTGAGTGCGGTTTCACAATATCAGGCTGATTACGAAACCAGCATTCGGTGTGCCAGAGAATGCCATGCTCGAGCCTCCCGCATCGGTGACAATCTAGGACAGGTAACGGGACTGCTCTTCGAGGTCGAATGTCTTCTCCCACGCGGTCAACTTGACCAGGGTTTGACGCTGCTGGAGCGCGTAGTTCCACTCCTCGAGCGCAAACAGACAGTTGAAGTGGAATTCTGGGAGGCGGGGTTGCGGGCTGTCGTCCATTTGCGGCGGGGAGAAACACAACTGGCTCGCACGGTGGCCGGCACTGCGGGCAAACTAATTGTGGGAATCAGACCAACCGTCTGGGGTACAAAGGGAGCCTATGCCGGCGTTGCCGAAGTGTACCTGACTCTCTGGGAGGCGAATAACGCGGACCCCGTAGAATGCCGACAACTCAAGGCCGACGCCCTGCGAGCGTGTGCCGCCTTCTGGAGGTACGCAAAAATCCTCCCGATCGGTCGCCCGCGCCCTGGCTCATGCAAGGCCTGGCCGACTGGCTATCCGGCCGCCCCGCTGCGCCCACAAAGCATGGCGCCGCTCCCTCGAAGAAGCCGTCCGCCTGCGTATGCCGTGCGAAGAAGGTCTCGCCCACTACGAAATCGGCCGCCATCTGCCCGCTGGTGATTCGACGCGGATCACGCATCTGAACCGGGCTTGTGACATCTTTGCCCGCATCGGGGCCGAGTATCACCTCGCTCTCGCTCAGGCCGCCAGGGGAAGTTGAGCGACACCACCGCTCTGCCGTGGACCGATGCGTTTGGCAAGACCACAGCTTACTTTCCCAGCCACTCGACCAGCAACTCCGGCTCCGCGGAGAAGCAGCCTGCCACGCGGCGCACCGACGCGGGCAGCTTCTCGGGGCCACGGGACGCCGCCGCCAACAGGATCGGCAGCGGGGCCAGTCCGCTCAGCACGTCGGGCAGGTCGCCGTAGTCGCGCAACAGGCCCGGCAGCAGACTGGCCGCGTTGATCGGCACACCTACCTCGTCGAACAGCGGCAGATAGCTGACGCGCATCTCTTCCAGGGCGACGCGGCTCACCGCCGGTCCGACCGCCGCCGCCAGCAGTACGACCAGGGCAGCGTCGCGCCGGCCGCATAGAACAGACGCGCCCCTTCTGCTGAACAACGGCCGCCTGCACATCCGCGACACGCATCCCGAGGAGCGACCGGCCGACCAGGAACGCGTTGTACGCCAGGTTCGCCTCCACTCCCACCAGCGGATCGGCATAGTCGTGACCCTTTACCTCCAGCTTCGGCCGCAATTGGCCGACGCCGCGCGGATCGATCACACGCACCGCGTAACCCGCCCGGCCCAGCGTGTCCAGCAGCTTCTTCTCCTGGCGCCAGTCCGGCGCCTCGTTCCCGTTGACGAGGAGAACCGTGACGCCGTCCGCCTTGACCTTTCCTCCGACGTCCGTCTGGACGTATTCCGTCCGGTCCGCGGGGAGATACAGCAGGTCCTTCAGCCGCATCCGCGGTTTCTTCGGGCGGGCGCGGAACTCGGCCAGGGCCAGCGGCAGCAGGTGGCGCGACTTGAACGACACGTTGACTTGTCCGTCGGGGCAGACTTGCAGGTCTTTCGCCGACCGCGGCGTGACGGCGATCTCGTCGGCGGATTCCTTGCGGTCAAGAAGCCAGCGCTCCAGCCAGGCGTAGGCCGCTTTGCGCAGCGGCGGCGTCAGGCCGTGCTTCTCGTCGGCCTCCGCGATGGCCATGCGGTCCGGAACGCCGGCCGCCGCGTAGAGCCGCTTGGCTTCCTCGACGGACTCGCGGGCGCCTTCAATCGGAAAGAAGTCGCGCCGGGCGGAGGCCACCAGGGTCGGCCGTGGAGCGCACAGGGCAAGCAGGCCGGCATGGTCGATGCCCTGTGCGACGAAGCGGAAGATGTCCTGCTCTGGATCGGCGTCGGGGTCCGTCTCGATACGGTTGCCCATGCGTCGCGGCAAGGTGGTGATGTAGCACGAGATGACGGCCGCGGCGATGCGCGGGTCGAGGGCGGCAAGGTACGCCGTCAACGTGCCGCCGCCGGAATTGCCGACGCAGCCGATCTTCCGCGCATCGACTTCCTTGAGTGTCGTCAGGTAGTCGATGCCGCGCATGCCGTCCCAGATGCGATAGCGGGCCAGGCTGGAACCGAGCAAGTACAGCGGATTGCCGAGGACCGCGTGCTCGCCGCAGGTGAGGTTGAAGCGCGACCGCTGCTTGTCCGCGTCCCAGAACTGGCTACGTTCTCCCTGGCCGACCGGGTCGTAGGTGAGGACGATGAAGCCGCGCCGGGCGAGGTTGACGTGCAGGATCTGATACGCCGCCGCCGCCTTGCCGACCGCCGAGTGGCCGCAGGGACTGATGACGGCCGGCGCCGGACCGTCGAGCTTCGTGGGCCGATAGAGCAGGGCGGGAACGAAATAGCCGGGGAAGCTGGTGTAGGCGAGCTTTTCGATGGTGTAGCCGTCGCCTTCGATGCGGCCTGTCTTGCGCACGTCCGGCACATCGGTCTTCGCCGGCAGCTCGCCGAGCAGTGCCAGGAAACGGCTACGCAGCGAGCGTTGCAGAGCCTCCAGGTCGGCCGGCGACTTCACGGCGGCGAAGCGTGCGCGACGGTCTTTCTCCAGCACGGCGGCCCGGTCGAGAATCTCACGATGGAGCGAGATCCGTTCCGGCTCCGCGGCTGAAGAAACGGGTAGCCCGGCGACCGTGGCCGCAGTGCCGTACAGGAATTCACGCCGTGAGGGAGAGCGCATGAGAAGAATCCTCCTGAGCTTGTCAGAGCCCGAAGGGAGGGACAAAGGAGACATTCAAGATATCCGGAAAGCAACACATCTCGGCCTTTACGGCGGCCCCTTCGGCGGACCGGCACCCGTAACAGGCGGCGAACTGGCGCCTGGCAGACGTTTCAGCAGTTCAGCCGGGTCCCACACGGGAATTGGGGAGTGAGAAAAATCGGTTAGGTTGCGCGTGACAATGGCGTCCAGCGCCGACGCAACGGCGGCCGCGATCAGAATGTTGTCCTCGAAGTCGCTGCCGGGCGAAGCGTCGGCGTCGAGGAGTATCTGTTTGTCGATCGGTAGAATAGCAAAGGCTACAAGGTACTTTCGCACAGCGGCGCGGGCTGCCGTAGTCCCCACAACCCGCCGGCCCACATAGAAAATCGTCGCCAAGGATAGGGTTGTGGCCGCGCACGTTACCTGCCCCTGCGCAGCGGCTTGAAGGATGGCGTCCGCTTCTTGGTGCCAGGGTGGGCTGCAACATGGCATCGAGGATCACATTGTTGTCGAGCAACACGCGCATCAGCCGTACTTTTTCATCCTCTCTTGCTCGAGCATCCGCTCAACTTGTTCGTCGTTCGGCGGTTGCTCCGTTTTCCAGATGCCGATCAGCTGCTGCAAAGCCTCTTGCCGCTCTTTGGAAACCGCCACAGCGGCCTCTTCAACTTGTAACGAGCCGGCCGGCGGGGATGCAAGCACGGTCACTTCCTGCCCTTCCGGAAGGCGAACGCCGTCGGCCAGTACCACGACACCATGTTGCACACGACCCCGGACAACCATGAAGCACCTCTGCGTGCGGTGAATGACTGCTCGCAGTTTATCGGTCGGGCGATCAAATTACAGCTCGACTAGAAAAAGAGGTCGGGAGTCATTCATACGGAAAACGAAGCCCGACCTCATATTCCACCCTCCCGGGATCAACACGGCGGCTCGCCTGGAACGATTCTCTCTCTCACTCCGCCGCCGGATCGCCGCCGCGCCGCGACACTTGCTCCGCTTTCATCGCGGCCATCAGCGGGAACACCACGTCCAGGTCGGGCTTGAACAGGTCGCCGATCAACAGGTCGGTCAGATGGCCCTTCAAGTGCGGATAGCGGCGGACGAAGCGGCCGAAGCTGAAGCCGTCGTAGTACGCGACCACCAGCCGCCGCATCCGGTCCATGCCGCGGATGAACTCGGCTTCCCACTTGCCCAGCTGGGCGGCCGAGGTGTCGCCTTTGGCCAGTCCCTCGGCGATGGCGTCGGCGGCCAGCTGGCCCGACTTCAGCGCCAGCAGCACGCCGGAGGAATACAGCGGATCGAGGAAACCGAAAGCGTCGCCGACCAGCACCCAGCCGTCGCCGGCCGCTTGCCGGGAGCGGTAGGAATACTCCTTGGCCGCGCGGAACGGCTCCACGCGCTGGCCCGAGGCGATGCGCTGCTTGACGCCGGGACAGCGCTCGACTTCCTCGAAGTAGATCGTCTCATGGTCCTTGTCACCCCGGTTCTTGAACAGGTAGTCGTACGCCGCCACGACGCCGACGCTGACGATGTTGTCGTGCAGCGGGATGTACCAGAACCAGCCCTGCTTGCCCTGGGTTTGCAGCACGAGCGTCGCCCCTTCGTCGCGGCCGGTGTCGCGATAGGCGCCCTTCCAGTAGGTCCACAGGGCGGCCTTCTTGAGCAGCGGGTCCCAGTCGCGCAGCCCCAGGCGGCTCATGATCATCGAGCTCTGGCCGCTGGCATCGACGACCACCTCGGCACGGACTTCGCGCTCGCTGCCGTCTTCCATCGGCCACGCGCACGCCGACCGCCCGGTTCGCCCTCGAACAGGACCTCCAGCACGCGCACGCCCTCGTGGACCTCGACGCCGTGCTCGCGGGCGTTGTCGAGCAGCATCTGGTCGAACTCGCTGCGCAGCACCTGCCAGGTCTGCGAGCATTCGTGCGGCTTGTGATCGAGGAAATAGAACGGCTCGGATAGCCGGCCCGCCTCGTTGACGAACTGCACGCTGTACTTCTTGACGAAGTGGCTGCCCTTCATTTTGTCGAGCATGCCGAGCCGCTTGAGCACCCAATAGGTTTCGGGGATCAGCGATTCGCCGATGTGGAAACGCGGAAAGTGCTCGCGCTCGAAGAGCTGGACGCGGTAGCCGTGCTGGGCGATCAGGGTGGAGGCGGTCGAGCCGGCGGGACCGCCGCCGATGACGACGACGTGGGGGTTGGCGGTGGCAGACGACATGAGGAGGTTCTCCTTTTCCTGGTTCGGCCGCTGGCGGCTTGACAGCCGCTGTCTGCCAAGCCGCCAGTGACACGATTTGTTACAACCAATCGCTCTCCGCCGTTTCATGCGGCTGCCGGGCCGTGCGGAGCAGGTCGATCAGCGCGTGCAGTTGCTTGGGGCTGAGGTGGCCCAGTTGGTGTTCGTGGCAGGCACGGACCTCGGCGTCGAGCCGGCGGAGCAGAGCCAATCCGGCCGCGGTGACGCCGACTTTCACAACGCGGCGATCGCCGGCTGCTCGTTCGCGGTTGATGAGACCGCGTTCCTCCAGCCGGTCGAGCAAGCGGGTGATGTCCGGGCGCGCAGACGAGGCGGGTGGCCAGGGTCAGGGTCGGCAGCATTTCGGGATGTTGGCCGCGCAGTAGACGCACCGCGTTGTACTGCTGAGCGGTGAGATCGTGACGAAGGAACAACTCGTCTTCGAGGGTGCGCAGACGATCGTAGGTGCGCCACAGGTTTAGGTAGGCTTCCTGCTGCGGCGAATCGAACCGGCGCTGGTCGGCTGTCTTCGCACGTGGGGATCTCATGGGGACCAATATACCAGTTCAGACGATACTTGTCCAAACAATTTTATGGCAGAAAGGAAAATCATGGGTGCGGTCTCCTCCAGAATCAAGGTGCCTTGGCGGCGCACCCATTCGAGACCTCGGCGACGACCTTGCGGAACAGCTCCCAAGTTTCCCGATGATACGGGTCGGGAATGTCGATCCTCGCGCCGTCTCCGTACCGGGCGAATGTCCCGGATTTCGACAAATAGATCTTCCCTGCGACGCCGCGATTATGGATGAGAACGTTGCGCGAAGCCTTGGCCTCCGCGATACGGCCGATCTCGTCTGCCGTCGGACAGCCGAGCTTCACCCTGGCGTCGAGATAAACGAACCAGTCCGCGGGCCGTTTGTAGAGGACTTCGTTCAGCTCCTTGCCGATAACGAGCTGAGTTATGGCGTCCTTGTCCGGGGCGTCGAGGACGTCTCTGAAGTCCACTTGCTTGCCGATGAGATTTTGCGGGTACGCGGTGAGCCAGAGGCGCAGCAGATCGAAGAAGAAACTCTCGAAGATGGAGACGAATTGCTGGAATGTGGCTTCCGCAAGTTGCACGGCAATATAGCCACGAGACTTCGCCACGAGATCAGTCTGCGTGGTCACGGTGCCGGTAGTCAGGTTCTGATTGGCGAACACGTTGCCAGCTGAAACAAACCTATCGACGATACTCCAGGCTAGCTTCGTCTCCTCATAATAGTCGTGAGCTGTGGTAAGTTCATAAAGTACACGGTCTCGCAGCGCCTGAATCTCGACTGATATTACGCCGGCTTGAAATAAGATCAAAGTTCAATAGGCGCGGCGTATTGAACACTAGGGTGGAAAAAATAACTGATAACATGTTCGGGGATGTGGGCTAAGCAGTCCATAAAATCCAGGATACGACTGGCTAAGGTTCCTCTGTCGTTTGGCAGGCCCGCCTTGTTCACCGCACCCTTCATGTCATCATTGAGGTATTCCACTGGGTTCATCTCAGGCGAGTAGGCAGGCAAGTAGAACACCTCGATCTGGTCCTTGTGCGCCTCCAGCCAGGCAATCACCTCAGGTGTCTTGTGTGCTTGCAACCGGTCTGCGATCAGGAGGACCTTGCGGTTGGCTCCCTCGATCAGCTTCTTCAGGAATACCAGGAACACCGCCGCGTTCAGCGATCCCTTGTAGGTCATGAAGCGCACCGTTCCCTCGTTGCTGATGGCGCTGATCTGGTTCACCCGGATGTGCGGTCCTGGCACCTCCATGGTGGCGCGCTCTCCTTCACGCGCATAGCCGTAACCGGGGTGGTGATCCGCATCGACACCCACCTCGTCCGTCCAGAGAATCTCCGCATTCTCCCTGTCCGCCTGCTCTTCGATCGCGGGGTACGTCTCCTCCAGCCACTGTTGGACCTCGTCCGGTTCCTGCTTGCGCGAATGCCGTGCGGGCTTCTTGGAGGTGTAACCCCAGCGGCGCAGGTACTGACCGACCGTTCGTTCCGCCAAGTCGATGTCGAACTCCTTGCGGATCAGTTCTTGGACGGCGCGACGAGTCCACAAGGCCTGAGCAATCCCCAGTTGTTCCGGAGAATGGTTGTCGATCAACCCCTGGATGCGGTCGGCCTGCTGCTCAGCCAAGAAGCGTCCAGAGCCCAAAGGTCTGCCCGTACGACCCCCAGGCAGCGAATGCAGGCCATGGGCACAATAGGCAGTCCACCAGCGACTGATGGTCTCGTGGCAAACACCTAAAAGGTTAGCCAGGTCCGTCTCGGAAAAGCCCAGTTCGATGCCATGCAAGGCACGCAGGCGAATGACCTGGAGGGACTCATCAGACAACTCGCGGGCGTCAGGCAGTTCGATTGCCATGACTGCTCTCCCTCTTGGGTTTTCTCGTCCTCTTGCTTTCCCCTTTAGCATTATTGAGCAACTTTCGTGCCGGCGTAATAAGCCGGTCGTAGTTAGGAGACCTGAAATGGCAGACAAAAGTTTCGGTGAGGAATTCAGTGGAGAGATGGCGGGCAAGGCGCTCATCTGGGGACCTGCCATCGCAGGTGCAGTACTCCTCGGACCAGTGGGAATCTTGGTGGGAATAGTTGCCTCGGTTGCCATCGTGGCGTCCGGCAGCGATAGCTCACCGCCGGCGTCGGGTGAAGAACCGCCCAAGAAGTAGGTCGGTCCCCCTTGGGAGTATCCCAGTTGCGCGTGGAATCCGTTACTCGAAGACGCGGCTGATCGCTTCCGGCTTCGTCGACGGATGCCCGTAACCCCGAGGTCAGCAGTACCGCCAAGAAGCCCGTCGCCAACAAGGTCATCAGCCTGATCGGGAAAAACGTCAAGTATTCACGAATGCGGGGACATCCATCCGCCTGTTTTTTGGTGATGCCGTGAAGAGCTATATCAGTGTAAAACAAGTGGTCGCTCGGCTCAACGGTGCCATCTCCGTCAAGCTGGTGTACGCGCTGATCGCGAAGGGCAAGCTGCGGTCGAACCGGGCAACTGGTAAGCTGCTGGTCGAGGAAGACAGCCTGGTGGAGTTGATGGATGGGCCGCCGAAGCCCGTTGTGCCCGAGGAACCTCCGCCACCTCGCAGGCCAAGGGGAAGGCCGAAGAAACCGGCGCCAATGCCGCTTTGGTGATAATCGGTCAACGCCAAATAGTTGTGGCCAGCCCCGGCAGGCAGGCTTGTACACTCTCATTCACAGCATACCAGTCTAGTCTTCATTCTGCCTCACGACCGCTCCTTCTTGAGAATTAACCCGACGACGCGGCAGGCGAAACGGCTGCCTTTGGTGTCGGAATCTCCTCGGATTTCTTGTTCCGCCTGCACGAGCCCAGGATCAACAGTATGTGCAGCACGCGGTCGCTCACATATCGGTTGAAGTCTTCGACGCCCATGAGGCCGTGCGACATGCGGTTGCGGATGTTCTTTCCTCGCGCGTCGGCAAGGAACGCCAGCATGTAGAGATGGGCTGCCTCGCCGAACTTTTCCCTGATGACGGGTTCGTGTTCGAGGATGTCGGTGAGCGTCTTCTCGGTCATCCCCGGCTGGTTACCACGTCGCGGTTTGTTGGGTGGTCGGCCAACCAATGTCAGCAAGAATCGGAGCGCGTTCTCGATCTGCGGAGTGAGCAGGGAAATCGCCTTTGGGTGGTCCCCGGCGAAGTACGCCTCGACGCCGAGCTGGATGACCCCGCGGAATCGGACCGTGAACGCTGGCGACTCGATAGAGGAACGACACGACCTGTTCCGGCGTAACCGAGTACCGCTGCCATGTCCGGTCGAAGGCAGCTGCCAAGAACTTCCGCATGTGGCTGATCTCGTCCGATACCGCATTGAGCAATGCGCCGTCTGGGTCGGTATCGACGGGGCCAATCTTCGCCACCATCTGGCCCTCGCTCATCTTGGCGATCGGCCACATCGTCGCCATCGGGAATTCTTTGCGGAACCGCCTCAACCGGTCACGCAATGCGTCGAGATCGGGAATGTAGTGCCCAACGATGTTCTGGATCGCCTCCTCAAAGCCGCCCTCTGTTAGTTCGTTCACAAAGTTCTCAAGCTCGTCCGGCGGAATATCCATGTCCTCGGGTACGGCCTGCGCCTCACCTCTCGCCTGCTCACCACGGTTACGTGCCACAATCTGGACTCGCTCGGCATCTTCGTCGAGCCCGTTGACCCGATAGAACCGGAAGACGGCATCGAGCCAGAAGTGTGCGATCGTATGGTCGGGGTTTGCTGCGGCACGGCGCTCAGCCGCTTGTCCGCTGGCCCTTACCACCCGGTCGGCTTCCGGCTGGCGGCCCAGCCGCTGGTAGTGCCTTACGAGTCGTGCAGCGACGTGCATAGTGCCGGCCGGGTCCACGCCTTCCGGCTTGCCCGCGATCTCAGTGATGTGCGATTCGAGACCGGCGACCAACGCGTCCTGCTGCGGTTCGGTAAGCTTGATCTTGGGGGACTCCTCGAAAATGTCGAACAGTGTCACCCATCCCCACGTTTCGTTCACACGCGTGAAAAGGTCAACGACCGTATCGCGGGCCTGTTCGGCTCTGCCCTGATCCCCGACGCTCACGGCGAGCTTCAAGCCGCGCTGGAGGCGGTCAGAGGCGGGTATCGCGGTTTCCGCGTCGGCCAGAGCGCCAGCCGCTACATAGCCGTCGATGGCGATCCGCGCCGCTTCGATGGGCGGCTTCAGCCCGCAAGCAACCTTGGAGAGGTCCCAGACGAGGTCTGCGTACCGCGCGCGAAGTAGCGGATGCTTTGCTGCGGTCATCCGCTTTTCCCAGTACTTCACCACGGCCTGGTCAAGCCACGCAATGTCGGGGTTGCGGAAGTCTCCACTCACGAACGCCGGACCGAAGTGGGTTTTCCAGTCGCTCAGCTCGCCGGGCGTTTGGGGGTGAAAGCGGAACGCCCAGCACTCCGCGTCAGCGGCCTTCTTCTCCTCGGCCGTCGGGGCTTCGACCTTCTTCGCTGCGGCCCAGATGTGCCCTGCCACGTCGCTCTCGTCAAGGAACGCAGCCTTCTCGAACTGTTCGAGAACCGTCGTGATCCATCCGGGTGTGTCCAGTTGCGCCGCTTCCGCGCTCATGTTTGCCCCTCCCCGGCAGTGGCACCTTGTCAACAGGAAAGACGCTTGAAACCGGCTGGATGTTCGCGCCATGTTCAGGTCCTCGCCGCCTGCGTCGAGGCCAGCAGGAAGCTCAAGGTGACGGCAGGCGAGAATTCCGTCAACTTTGGGGCGCAAGTCAGGCATGTCATCATACCCCTCGTCGCCTCCGATCAACTCGCCCGGCGGCGGGTCGTAATCGACGGCCATGTCATTTACTGGCTGTGCGGGCTCTTTCCCGCCGCAATGCTCAACGATGAACTGCTGCCGCATCAGCAGGGCTACCTTCTTGATGACCGGGGTAATCACGCTCCGCGGTTCCGGGCCGGGGGACAGCTCGACCCCGTAGAAGACGACGAACATATCTCCCGGCTGGGTGCCGCTGTACCAGTAAGCGTCCACCGGGTCACGGTACGCGAAGACGCCAGCCTGCTCCAGAATGATCCGCTGATCCGCTTGCGTGACCGCCGCCCACGGCGTTGCGGCCTGAACGCACAGCGCAAAGTACCGGTTTCGCGCAGGGGAGTGGTGAAGACGAGTTCGGGTCGAGCGGGAGGCTCGTGAACAACTCCCGGTTTTTCCTGGCCATGTCAGGCCCTCGGCGCTGGGCAGCATCGGCAGCCCACGAAAGTGGCACCGTCACATTAGCGGCAAGTGGCACTTGTGCCAAGTCCACTTTACTCTAACCTGTACCGGTGAGACCCTCTTCCGATGAGCCCGACCGAACGCACCGCGAGTTGTGCTGGCTAGGGCCGCGTGGGGCAAGCTGGCCCCTGAGGTCGAAGGGGAGGATCCCGGCGGACGCCTACGAGGATCAGCGACGAAGGCGGGATGGCCACTGCCCCCAATTGGTGGTTCGGCCTGTGGCCTTGCCTCCCGGTCGGAGGATCCGCCTCCAGAGTAGCGAGTTGCCGTTGAGCGGGCCGCCTGCTCAAGTATTTGGCCACATTTCGCAGCCCGCCGAACTACTCTCTTAGACGGAAGAAACGAGAAAGCGAGGAAGCCAATGGCTTCGCCGGCCTTGCAAGTCTTTCTGCAGCGCGTCACGAGAGCGGCGGCGGCGGGGATGTTGAAGGACCTGCCTGATGAGCAGTTGCTGGAACGGTTTCTTTCCCAGCGGGATGGACCGGCCTTTGAAATGATCGTCCGCCGGCATGGTCCGATGGTCCTCCGCGTGTGCTGGCGAGCTCTGCGGCAATACCAGGACGCCGAGGATGCCTTTCAGGCGACGTTCCTGTTCCTGGCCGACAAGGCGGGAACAATCCGTAAGCCGGGATCACTTGCGAGCTGGCTCCACGGAGTTGCGCACCGGGTGTCGCTGAAAGCCCAGGCTCAGCGTTTGGCAAAACGCCTGCACGAAGGGCAGCTTGTCGAAATGCGGCGCGGATCGCTGGAGGGCGTAACCTGGGCGGAGCTTCGCCCACTTCTGGATGAGGAACTCCATGCCCTGCCCGAAAAGTGGCGGCTCCCGCTCATACTCTGCTACCTCGAAGAGAAGACGCACGACGAGGCGGCCGGTGTGCTCAAGTGCAGCAAGCGCACGTTTCGCCGCCGACTGGAAGAGGCCCGCGAGGCCCTGCGCCGGCGGCTCGCGCGACGCGGTGTTGCGCTCTCGGCAGTCCTTGCGTCTCTTCTGCTTTCCGATTGTGCGGCATCAGCCGCGTTACCCTGCGCCTGAGTGGCTTCCACCGTGGAGGCCGGGAGCCAGGTCGCGGCCGGCCAAGCCGCGGCCGGCCTTGTTTCGGCAAATGTAGCGGCGTTACTGAAGGGAGTGAGCAAAGCCATGTTTGCAGCCAAGTTGAAGACGTTCATTGCCTCATCGCTTCTGGCGGTCGTGCTGGTCTCCGGGGCCACTGCCCTGGTCACCAGAGGGTTAGCCGGCCCAACTGCGGTGTCGAACCAGGACAAAGCACGCCAAGGACCTGGTTTCACCACGGCGAAGAATCCGGCAGACGCTCAGCCCGGTGTGCAGAGGGCTGACAACCCGGCGCCAGCGTTGCCAGACGAGCCGGGAAATAAAAACCCGGTGCCAGCGTTGCGAGACGCGCCGGGGGTGGCACCAGCCTCTCAACCGCCGGGTCCGGTGCCGGGCGTACGCGGCCAAACTGGAGCAGTTCCCGTCGATGTGAAAAACCGCGGAGGGCCCGGCCGAAGTGAAAGCGGACAAGATCATCGCAACACCTGACGAACAGGTTCTCTCCGCCTGCATCACCCCGGACGGGAAGTTCGTCATCACCGTCACGTGCGAACCCAACAAGCCGATCGCCGAGACCAAGGTTAAGGTGTGGGATACCAAGACCGGGGACCTCAAGACGACACTGATGGAGGGAGGAAATGTTTTCTACAAGGTGACGCTTTCTCCTAACGGGAACCTTCTCCTCGTCGGACACGATCGTCCCGAGAAGGAAGCAGAACTCTACGACGTCAGTGACCTGACGAAGAAACCAAGGCTTCTGAAGACGTTCGACAAATCCAGTTCGGTTAGTTCTGTCGCATTCAGCCCCGATGAGAAAACGCTCCTTCTCGGCAACCGCGACGGCTCAGTCCAGGTGTACAGCGCCAAGTCTGGTAACCTCGTGTGGAGAAAAGCAGCGCACCGAGGGCCACATACGAACCGTGGGGTTCTCACCGGACGGCAAACTGGTCGTATCAGCCGGGACCGACATGGTGATTCAGGTCCGTGACGCAGGGGACGGAAGCGTAAAGGCGAGACTTGAGGGCCACACTGGCGGTGAAGTCACCGAGGTGTGCTTCTCTCCGGATGGCAAACTCATCGCCAGTGGGGGCTACGACGGGAAAGTCCGCATCTGGAAAGCCGGCGACGGCGAACTTGTCCACAAGATCGACATCGCCGACGACTACGTCGATGTGCATTCAATCGCCTTCTCCCCAAACGGGAAGTTGCTGGCGGTCGTTGGCATCCAGGCGGATGGCCCCGGGCAGCTCGGCCGGCCGCTACTCGGTACGTGGGACGTGCAGACAGGCAAGAAAGTTCAGACGCTGACCGGGCTTACCGGCGGCATAGCGGTCTCGGTCCGGTTCACCAAGGACGGGACGACCCTGATGGCCGGCGGCGGGACGGGGGGAATCGGTCTCTGGAAGCTCCAACCCGCCCCTGAGAAGAAGTGAAGCGAAACCCTACTGCCTGACTGAACCTTGACGCATTGAAATCCCCCGCCCCTGCCGTGTACCGGCTCGGAGAGGCCGGCAGGGGCCTCGGACAACCCTCGGGCCGGCCGGTATCTCGCCCAACAACCGGCCCAAATGTTGGACACCGAGCGCCGCATCCCGAATACCCCGTGACGAGTCGTTTTCATGGGTTCCTTCTCCGCTCGGTCCAGGAGTCATTCATGCTGAGCTTGTCACATACCTCGCCCACCCGCCGGGAGTTTCTCCGGGTCGGGGCATTTGGCCCCGCCTTCACGCTGACCGAGCAACTCCGGGCGCAGGCCGCCGAACCGGACACGAAGAAGGCGCCCCGGCCCAAATCGGCGATCCTTATCTTCCTTTCCGGCGGCCCGTCGCAGCTGGACACCTATGATCTCAAGCCGGACGCCCCGAAAGAATTCCGTGGCGAGTTTAACCCGATCAAGACCAACGTGCCGGGGATCGAGATCTGCGAGCACTTCCCGCTCCAGGCCAGGATGATGGACAAACTCGCCCTCGTCCGATCGGTGGTCGCGCCGGACGAAGAGCACTCCGACGCTGCGGTGATGACCGGGTATACGTCGAAGGCCGTGATAGCGGCGGGCCACCCGCCGTTCGGGTCGGTCATCTCCAAAGTCCGGGGGATGGCGAACGGGATGCCTGGGTTCATCAGCCTCCGGGGGATCACGTTCGGGTGCGAGCCAGGGTTCCTCGGGGCAGCACACCGACCGTTCGCCCCGACCGGGCCGACCGCCGCCGACCTGCGGTTGCCGAGTGGGGTAAATACGGAACGGCGCACCGAACAGCAGGATCTTTTGAAAGCCTTCGATACGGTCCGCCGGGACGTCGATGCGAGCGGGGCGATGGCCGGTATGGATGGTTACCGGCAGCAGGCCGTCGCGTTGGTCACCTCCGGCCGAGTTCGGGAGGCACTGAATATTGACAAGGAGCCAACGAAGGTGCTGGAGCAGTACAGTGGCGTCGAGCAGTTCCTGAAGACCCGCCGGTTGGTGGAAGCCGGGGTCGGGAGCGTGACCCTGTCGGTCGGCACGTCGACGGTCGGCGGATGGGATACTCGCCGAGAACAACTTCGTGAGGCTCAAGAAAGAACTGCCGCTCGTAGACCGCGGGATATCCGCCTGGTGGGCGACTTGCACGACCGGGGACTCTCGAATGATGTGGTGGTTTTGATGTGGGGTGAGTTCGGACGGACGCCGCGGATCAACGACCGGGCCGGGCGGGACCACTGGCCGGCGGTGATCGGCGCCCTCGTGGCCGGGAGCGGGCTGAAGATGGGCCAGGTCGTAGGCTCGACCACGTCCAAGGGCGAACAACCGAAGGAGCGGCCCTACACCGTCTCGCAGGTACTTGCTACCCTGTACAAGGCCATCGGCATCGACCCGGCCACGACGTTCCCCAACGGCGGCGGCCGGCCGGTGTACATCCTGGACGACCGCGAGCCCGTCCGGGAACTGCTGTAATGGCGGAGACCCACGCCGCTACCGCAAGTAGTGAGACGTGAGGGGTCTCGACCTACAACGACTGACTCCTCCCAAGCATCCTGAGCACGAATTGCGGCCCTGCCCTGAAGCAGCCACGAACGGCGTTTGGGTCCTTCTTCTCAACCTCCGCATCTCGCTTGCTGGGCACGCCTGTGACCGGCAGAAGTGGCATGGCCATGTTACCAGAAAGTGGCCCTTGTGCCAATGCCACTTGACGTTAGCGTTGGAGGTGGGCTCTGCCCACAAACGAGAGGTCGCACGGGCGTGGTCCAGGTGTCGATGGACTCTATCACAACTGGTTTGTTGCCGCTTTCTCGCGATCGAAACCTGAGTGCCTCGCCGGAAGGGCGGTTCAAGGAGTGGACGGCGGTCATGAGAAACGCGGGGTGAGGCAGCAACTGAGAGGCATACTCACCATACGAGGCAAGCGATACCCAAGGGTTTGTCGAGCCGGCGTGAATTAGCGCGCTGAAAGCTGTGCAGGCTGCCGCTCTCGGCAGGACCGGAGGCACGGACCCCGGTCAGCGGACTTCTGTCGGTGGCCTTTGGGGCATTGAGCCTCGCCTACTAGTCGCAAGGAAAAGGCGGCCGGTCCTTTCGAGTCTCTCGCCTCAGCGAATCCTTGAGACGACTCATGCTATGCCTGGACCCGCCTGGACTGAGGCACGTCGAATCTGCTCCAGGATCTTGACGATCGGGGCCTGTCGGACAACGTCCTGACGGTCGCGTGAGTCAAGTTCGGCCGCAAGCCGTGGCTCAAACGAGATGCGGGCTGCGACCAGTGCCCGCAGGTGATGAGCGCGGTGCTTGCGGTGGCCGTGCCGTATGGTGCAGGCGATCAGCGTGAGCAGCGCCCGCGAACCGGTGCCCACTTCCGCCTTGAAGGGTCCGGTCCCGGTCCGGTCCCTGTCTCGGACTGCCAACTCCTGGCCGTACCACCCGAAAAAAGCCTGCCAATTGTCAGAATCGCTCTCAGGTATTCCACGCACGGGGCACTACTTCAGAGACCATTTGGACCCTGGGGAGAAAGACGCCGATGGTGGCCACACAATTAGGAGCAGTCGTCCGGCACATCCGGAACCTGGCTGCCGTGCAGAAGATCTGTGAGCAGACGGACGGCAACCTTCTACGCGCCTTCCTGAGCTCGAATGATCAGGCGGCTTTTGGAATAGTGGTGCGCCGGCATGGCCCGATGGTCATGCGAGTCTGCCTGCGCACGCTTGGGAATGCCCATGACGCCGCTTCGCCGCCGGCGGTTTCGTGAAGTACGCCACAGTGGCCTCATGTCCCCCCGGAAGATTCAGCTTCTCTTTCTTCATCGCTTGCTCTTAAGGATCTTAGTCACATAACCTCATTTTTTCCGAACGCTCTAAGCTCGTTTTCCTGCTGTCCTCAAGTCCCGACCTTCTGCGGCTGCTGGCTCGCCATGAACGCCAGATACCGCTCGTGCAGCTTCTCCATGTCCATGTGGAAGTACCGCGTCTGGAGCATCTTTACCGACGTGCCGAGCATCATGGCGGCGCCGAAGATGTCGCCCGTGGTGTCGAGGTAGTTGCAGGCCCACGAGTGGCGAAAGTTGTACGGCTTTAGGCTGTCCGGGTCGATGTCGTGCTCCCGGCAGTATGCGACCACACGGGGACGCTTGACCAGCCACCGCCACTTGTTCCCGATGGACGTGGGCAGCCACCCGGCATCACGTGGCGTTCGGAAGATCGAGTCCCTTCGGCTGCTTCGCGATGAGCTTCTCGACGTAGGCCTGCACCTCCGGCGTCAGGAAGATCACCCGGTCCCGCTGCGTCTTCTTGGCGTTCTTCCAGATGTAGCCCCGCGTGGCGTTCCAGCGGAAGATCAGCTTCCCCTTTTCGTAGTTGAACGCCTCGGCGGCCCGAAGCTCGCCCGGCCGGGCGCCGGTGGTCCGCAGTACCCAGAGCAGGTCGGCGAACTCCTGCGACCGCATCTTGTTCTTGCGGGCCTCGTCGATGAGCAGATCCATCAACTCGTCCGACATCCGGGCCTCCCGGCCCCGAAGGATCGGCTGCGGGAGGTCAACTCGCCCGGCCAGCGGATCGTTTTGAATGAAGCCCTTCTTTCTTGCCCAGCTTAGAGCGGCTAGAATGAGAGTACCGGCGTGGGACTTGCTCGTGGCGTTCCAGCGGTGATCCTGCCGGGCAAGGTATTCCTCGACCATGTGCGGGCGCAGGTCGCGGACCTTGTAACTCCCGAATTCCTCGGTGAAACCTCGGGCCATGATCTCGAAGACACCTGGGACGCCGCTCTTGCGGGTTGCCCGCAAGTGTGCCCGGTACTGGTTCATCAGGGCGGAAACCTGATAATCATCAGTACCATTGCCTGCGTCCTTCGCCACCAGCTTTCGGAACTGGTCGAGGGCTGCGAGGTAGGTGGGGCCGTTCGGTGCGTCGTCCGGGCCTCGGGCGAGGAAGTGGCGGTCTTTGCCGATCCAGCAGGCGTAGGCTTTTCGGCTGGTCCAGTAACGGACGGTTGGTTTTGGGCCGCGTGCCATTGTGGTATCCTGTGAGACAGGGGCGGAAGCTCGGCAACTGTACCCAATTATACGCAGGAACTCGAAACTCGGCACTCTATTAGGCACCCATTGAGACGCAAACGCTGTGCTGAAAATGAGATAAAATATATATGTATTACATCGACCCGCACATCCACATGATCTCGCCGCGTCACCGACGACTACCATCGCATGGCCCAGTGCGGCTGCGTCGCCATCAGCGAGCCGGCGTTCTGGGCCGGCTTCGATCGCGGCAGCGCCGAGGGCTTCCGCGATTACTTCCACCACCTCACCGAGGTCGAGCCGAAACGCGCCGCCCAGTTCGGCATCCGCCATTACTCCTGGCTGTGCATCAACGCCAAGGAGGCCGAGAACGTCCAGCTGTCGCGCGAGGTCATCGCGCTGATCCCCGAGTATCTCAACAAGCCGAACGTCCTCGGCATCGGCGAGATCGGCCTGAACAAGAACACGCGCAACGAGGCGACCATCTTCCAGGAACACGTCGATCTGGCGATGAAGACCAACGAGCTGATCCTGATCCACACGCCGCACCTGGAGGACAAGTACAAGGGCACGCGCATGATCATCGACATGCTCAAGAACGACCGGCGCGTCGAGCCGGAGCGGGTGCTGATCGATCACGTCGAGGAGCACACGGTGCGGCTGGCTCTGGACGGCGGCTTCTGGTGCGCGATGACGCTGTATCCGACGACGAAATGCACGCCGGCACGGGCGGCGGACATCATCGAGATGGTCGGCACGGAGCGCATCATGGCGAACTCGGCCGGCGACTGGGGCAAGTCCGATCCGCTGGCGGTGCCGGAATTGATCCTGGAGATGCGCCGCCGCGGCCATGCCGAAGAGGTCATCCGCAAGGTGGTCTACGAGAACCCGCTGGCGTTCTGGCGGCAGTGCGCTCGCTGGCAAGATGGAACGAACTCACCACAAAGTCACAAAGGACACAAAGGAAAACCGAGAGGCAGGGAAAGACGAAGGTCGTGTAAGTTCTCGTTCTTCGGATGTTCTTTGTGTTCTTTGTGGTGAATTCTCTTGTTTTTCCTCGGCATCGAAACCTCCTGCGACGAAACCGCCGCGGCCGTCTTCACCGACGAGCCGGCGATCCTGTCCAACGTCATCGCGTCGCAGACCGATCTGCACGCGCGCTTCGGCGGCGTCGTGCCGGAGGTCGCGGCGCGGGCACATCTGCAGCGACTGCTGCCGGTCATCGACGAAGCGCTGCGCAAGGCCGGCGTGCGTCTGGATCAGATCGGCTGCATCGCCGTGCATCATACGCCGGGCCTGGTCGGCGCCCTGCTGGTCGGCGTCAGCGCGGCCAAGATGCTCGCCGTTGGCCTGGGCGTGCCGCTGCTCGGCGTCAACCACGTTGAAGGCCACATCTACGCCTGCCGGCTGGCCGCGGGGCGCGACATCTTTCCGTGCGTCGGCCTGGTCGTCAGCGGCGGCCACACGACGCTGTTTCATTGCCGCGATGCCGTGTCACTTCGATCGCCTCGGCGGCACGCTGGACGATGCGGCCGGCGAGGCGTTCGACAAGGTGGCCAGCCTGCTCGGCCTCGGCTTTCCCGGCGGCCCGGCCGTCGAGCGCGAGGCGAGGCCGGCGATCCCGCATGCGGTCAAGCTGCCGCGTTCCTTCCTGCACGACGATCGGCTCGAGTTCAGCTTCAGCGGCCTGAAGACGGCCGTGCTTTATGCCTTCGCGGGGCAGGACACGGCCCGGTCCAGCTCCGCCGCCGTCCGGTCGGTTCCGGGCCGACCTGGCGGCCAGTTTTCAGCAGGCCGTCGTCGATGTGCTGGTGGCAAAGTGCCGGCAGGCGCTGCAACGGACGGGGCTGAAGCGACTGGCCGTCGGCGGCGGCGTCGCGGCCAACAAGGCGCTGCGAACGGCACTGGAAGCGATGGCCCACGCCGAAGACGCCAAGCTGTTCATTCCGCCGCTGAGTCTGTGCACCGACAACGCGGCGATGGCGGCGCAGGCCGTCGAGAAATGGCGCCGCCACGATTTCGCCGCTCTCGAGCTCGACGCCGTGCCGACCACGATGTGACACCTGTCTGACTTGATTGATTCCGGCGCACGTCATCGCTTTTCCACCAGATTTTCGGTCGCCGCCGCCGTTTGCATCGAGGGGTCTCGATTTGCGCAACCTGCGTTGGGGAAGTGAGTTCGGCGCGATGAAAATTCGGCCTGTTGGCCGTCACGCACCTCGAACAGCGTGTAGAGTTTGATCAAACTCAGGGCGTCGGCCTGCCACTAGGATGGTGGCGCAGGTTGGCCGCCCCCGGCCCCCGGAAGGAAGTCCCTCCACATGAAACGAATTCTATTGGGCGCTGTCACCCTTATTGCGTCTCTCACGGCGGTCTCGTCCGCGCAGGCGGGAAGGACGTTCGGCCTGCTGGTCGGCTGTCACCTGCTTCCCTGCTGCGGCCGTTGCGGCTGCGAGTTCACCGTTCGGCAGTACAACGCCTTCAGCCCGGTTTGCAGCGGCAACATCACCTGCGATGGCATCATGCCCTTCGGCTCGTGCGGGGTGCCGGGGATGATGAACTACAGCGGCGTCTGCAACGGCTGCCCCAGCGGTTGCATGGGCGGCATGTGCGGCTCCGGCGGGATGTGCGGCCCGATGGGCTGTAACGCCGGATTCCCCTGCTGCGAAGGTTTCCCCAGCGGCCCGATGCCGATGATGAGCGGCCCAGCGATGCCGCAGCTCCCTGCCCCCATGCCCGGCGCTCCTTCGACCATGATGCCTCCGGGCCACAGCCCCATGCAGCCCTGCTACCCCGGCTACAACGTCCAGCCGGTCGGCTACTATCCCAATTACGGCTACGCCCGACCCATGCCCGCGTATCCGATGATGAACCCGTATTCGATGGGCCAGATGCCCTATTACTGGAACCCGATGATGGGTGGGAGGTGAGCTTTACTAACCGCGAGCCAACAACTTGATGCACACCCTAGACGCCGGGCCGGAGATGCAAGTCTCCGGTCCGGCGGTTTTGTTTGTCTTCGCAAATTGCAAATTGCAACCGTGGGAAACGAAAATCCCCCACGACGGGTGGGCGCACCGTCGCGGGGGTTAGAGACGACCGAGCCCGTGGGCTGCCGCAGGGTGGAAGCTGGGGCTTACTTCTTGGCCTTGAACAGGTTGTCGATCGTGTCGTCGTCCAGCTTGTCCTTGCCGTTCGGCCGTGTCCACGACCAGGGCCGTGCCGCTCGGCGTCACCCAGACGAGGTGATTGCCGAGGCGGAACACGTCCTTGACCTGCGGCTGCTTCGTCCAGGATGCGGAAGTAAGCGTCGCTCTGGGCCTTGACGGTGACGATCTTCATCTTGGGATCGAAGCCCTCGTCGATCCAGACGCCGCCGAGTTCCATCACGTTGCGGCCCTGCACCTGGCGGTTGGCCGTCATCTCGACACGCGTTCTGGTTGCGCAGGTTCGTCGGTCAGGATCGAGAGATCGACGCCGAGCTTGCCGGCCTGAACGTCGTCGGTCTTGTGCTCGCGCAGCTTACGGGCGGCCTCCTCGTAGGCCTCCTTCTTGTCCTTGGCGCTGCCTTATCGCGGCTTCCTTTGCTTGTCGCCGCCCTTGTCCAGCTCGCGGTCCTCATAGCCGCCGCGCTTCGTCCGCCAGATCGCCTGGCTTCTTCTGGTTTTCCTTGGCGAACTCGACGACCGGCATGGCCTTCCCCTCACCGCGGAACAAGGCCGGAGCTTCCGCAACGGGACGGATCGGCCAGCGGACCGCGCCGGACTGAACGACCGGCATCACACCGTCGGGGACGATGAGCCAGGAGGTATACGGCGTCGTGATACCGTAGCGCTTGGCCAGGGCAGACGACCTCGTCCTTCAGCTCCTTCTTCTCGCCGTTGACGCGGATCTGGTCGAGCAGGTAGCCGACCTTGCGCCGCGCCCAGAGATGCTCGACGAACTCGCGCTCGTCCTTGGTCTTGTCCGGGAACGTCAGCTCGTAGACAAACTCCTTCGTCTCCATGCCGACCTTGCCGGTCAACCGGATCGCCGACGGGCCTTTGCCGTTGTAGCGACCCAGGACGACCAGCTGGCCGCCGTGGAACAGGTCGGGCAGTTGGCCGGGATAGATGTCGGACAGGCTGACGTCGCCGGTGGTGACACCTTGAGATCGGTCAGCACGGGGTGGCTGATCTTGGAGCACAGACCGCTCGACCTTGGCCTCGATGTCCTCGGCGGGCCGGACGTAGGTGGCCAGGGCGCGGGTCCCCTCGGCGAGGCGGTCGAGCATGGTGGCGTTGACGTCGTCGCCGACGCCGAAGGTGAAGATGCGCGTGTTGGCCGTGTTCTTGGCGAAGGTGTTCTTGAGGATCTTCTCGACGTCAGTCTCGCCGATGGTCGGCTGGCCGTCGGTGAAGAAGACGACGTTGAACGATCGGCCCTCGTCCTTCGTGCGGTATTCCAGGGCCGTCGGCAGGGCGTCGTTGATCGCGGTGCCGCCGGTGGCTTCGAGATGCTTCGACCCATTTGCTCGCCTGCCCCAGTTGTTCTCCGAGTTGGCATCGAGCAGCTTGTCGCGGTACTTGTTGACCGAGGTGGCGAAGTTGATGAGGGCGAAACGGTCCTTCGGCCCGAGGTTCTTGAGCAGAGTACTTGAGGGCGTTGCGGGCCTGCTCCATCTTGACGCCGCGCATCGACCCCGACGTGTCCAGCACGAACACCATGTCGCGCGGCACCTGGGATTCCTTCGCCATCTCCACTTTCGGCGAGATGAGCAGCGTGAAGAAGCCGGGTTCCGTCGAGATGGGCCGATGCGTCAGGGCGGTCAGGCCGACGTCCTTGTCGCTGGTCGAGTAGAAGAGCTGGAAGTCCTTGTCGAGCTGGGCCTGGTTCTTGTCGAACTGCACGTCGATCTCGTGGTCGTTGATGCGCTTCAAGCGAAATGGCGTGCGTCGGGCTGTAGACGTTGGTGATGGCGTGCTGCGACTTCAGCGTGGCATGGATGGAGAACGCTTCCAGCGTCGCGGTCGCTTTGCCGTCGGTCTTCAGCGGGTAAATGTACTCGACGAGGTTGCCTTCCTTCTGTGCCACGGCGGTGAAGGACAGGGCGACACGCTGATCGCTGTGCGGCAGGATGGGGAAGACGCTGCATGCGCAGCATGTCATTGCCGAGGTATTCGAGCAGACCGGGATCCTGAGTGCGGCGGACGATGCTGTTGTAAACCTCGCGCGCCTTGGTCGCGTCGAGGAGCTCGCCCTTGGTTTCCTTGCCTTCGACCCACATGGTGAACTTGTTGACGCTGGCGCCCTTGGGCACCGGGAAGACGTAGGTCGCTTCGAGGTTGCGATCGGTGTGGTTGCGGAAGGTTTGTTCGACGCGGGTGACGGCGAACTGGTCTTCGATGACGATGTTGACCTTGTGGTTCAGCATCGCCAGCGGCGGCACGGTTTTCTCCTCCGGGATGAGGAGGCCGTGAGCGTGGGCGGCCCCGGCGAAGGCCAGGAAGGCGGCCAGGGCGGGAAGCAGCAGACGATAGCGCATGGCGTCGTCCTTTCGTGTTGGGAACAGTGTCTCTTCACCATCAAGACGAGCGCCGCCGCGGTTTGGATTGCTCGCCGTGTGGAATCGGGGTAGTCTGAAGGGGTGAACGCTTACTGAGGAGGAAGGACGATGATCCAACCGACCGCGCCAGCCGTCCCGGAAGTGGCGACGAACGGCCAGATCCCACCGCTCAAGGACGGCGACCGCCTCACACGGGCGGAGTTCGAGCGGCGCTATGAAACGATGCCGGACGTGAAGAAAGCCGAGCTAATCAACGGAGTCGTTCACATGCCCTCTCCAGTCCGACATCGCCATCATTCCTGTCCCAACGCCCAACTTGTCTGGTGGCTCGTAGGATACCAGGTAGCAACGCCTGGGGTTGAAGCAGGTGATAACGGTTCGACCCGTCTTGACCTGGAAAACGAGCCTCAACCGGACGGCTACTTGCTCATCGATCCAGCTCGCGGCGGTCGTGCCCAGATTTCCGATGACGATTATGTCGAAGGTGGTCCGGAACTCGTCGGCGAAGTTGCGGGCGGGCGGGTTGATTTCGTGCTGGGCGAGAAGCTGCGCGTCTACGAACGCTGCGGGGTGAAAGAATACATCGTCTGGCGCATGGAGGATCGGCAGATTGATTGGTTCGTCCATCGTTCGGGGACATTTGAACCATTGGACCCAGGCAAGGGTGGCGTTTATCGAAGCGTCACTTTTCCCGGCCTTTGGCTGGACGCTCCTGCCCTGATTCGCGGTGATCTGGCAGCTGTCTACGCCACTCTGCAGCTCGGCCTTGCCACTCCCGAACACGCCGATTTCGTGGCGAAGCTGAATGCCGCGACTCGGTCATAAAACGAACCGGCCCGCGGAGGAGATTCCGCGGGCCGGTCGATTTTTACGCTTCACAAAACGCCAGCTACTTCTTCACCTTGAACAGGTTGTCGATCGTCTCATCGTCGAGTTTGTCCTTGCCGTCGCGGGTGTCGATCACCAGGGCGGTACCGCTCGGCCTGGGTCGTAGTCACATGCCGGCCTACAATCAAAGCGGGAGGCTTCCCCGATGTTACAAGAACTTCAGTTGAGCGGAGTAGGTCCGGTCGCGGAACTTCACGCCCATTTCGCCAAACGGCTCAATGTGCTGACCGGCGATAACGGCCTCGGCAAATCCTTCCTCCTTGATACGGCTTGGTGGGCATTGACAGGGACTTGGGCTGGAGGCCGCCCTGCCCTTCCCAGTCGAAACGGGAAGAATAAACCGACGATTACCTACCACATCAGTGGCAAGAAAGGTGCAACGGCAGCGCCGAAGACAGCTAAATTCGACTTCTCGAATCAGGGTTGGATGCGGCCCGTAGGGCGACCGATTATGCCAGGGCTGGTCATCTACGGACGCGTCGATGGTAGTTTTTCCGTATGGGATCCGGCCCGGAACTACTGGCGGGATCCCGGTACAGGGGAAGTGGAAGCGCTAGAACGTCCCCGTTCTTACGATTTCACCCCAGTAACGCTCTGGGACGGGCTTCGGGAATCGGGGCGTACGCTTTGTAACGGATTGATTCACGACTGGGTTTATTGGCAGACCCAGGCACCCAGCGCCGTCGAGCAAGCGCCGTTCCCGCTTCTGGAACTTGCTCTCAAACAGCTTTCGCATCCCCAAGAGCCGATGGAACCCGGGAAGCCGATCCGGTTGTACCTCGACGACACGCGTATGTTCCCGACTGTGCGGATGCCCTACGACGACGCAGTGCCTCTGACCCATGCAGCTGCCGGCGTGCGGCGCATTGTTGGGCTGGCTTACCTCCTGATCTGGGCGTGGGACGAGCATAGGCAGGCACGCTTCTCCGCGACGAGGAGCCGACAGATCGTCTGGTGCTTATCCTGGATGAAGTCGAGTCGCACCTGCACCCGAAATGGCAGCGGACGATTCTGCCGGCCTTGCTAGAGGTCGTCGGCCAACTGAACGACCAGATGCACGTACAGGCCCTGTGCAGCACCCACTCCCCTTTGGTGTTGGCCTCACTGGAGCCGTTCTTCGACGTGGACGAAGACAGGCTGTTCTGGTTCGATCTGCAAGGCACCAAAGTACTGTTCCGTGAGTACCCCTGGACAAAACAAGGAGACGTAGTGAACTGGCTGACCTCCGACATCTTCGGCCTGAGACAAGCGCGATCGAAGGAGGCCGAACAGGTTATCGAGGCAGCGGAGAACTACATGGACGACGAGACGGACGATTTGCCGGAGCATTTGCGGACCCCGAAGGCGATCCAGAAGGAACTCCTCCGCGTTCTGCCAGGAGACGACCCCGTCCTAGTGCGATGGCACGTCAAAACAGGAGCGGTGTCCCAGCCATGATTCGTGTTGCGCCTTCCACGGAGCCGGCAAACTTTCACCAGAGCTGCCGCCAACCCGGCAATGCGTGGCTGGTAGGGAATCCCGATCCACAAGCGAAGTTGCCGAACCACTGGCGGCAGTTCATCCCGGATCTCGCTGCCGGGTTCGGTAACCGCTGTGGCTACCTCGCCATGTGGGACCTGATCGGGACGGTGGATCATTACCTGAGCACCCATACGAACCGAACCCTGGCCTACGAGTGGTCCAACTACCGCTACGCGACCGGGTGGGTCAACAGCAGCAAACAAGCCCTCGGCAGCGAGATCCTGGACCCGTTCCGGGTGCGGGAAGAGTGGTTCGAGATTGATCTGGCTTCGTTGCACTTGCAAGCCACCAGTGCCATTCCCCCAACTTTCCGGGAGAGAGCCACATTCACGCTCAAGCGCCTGCAGTTGAAACACGGCCCTCGTGTCATCAAGCAGCGGCAGACATACTACGGCCTTTACCAGGCGGGTCAGATGCCTCTCGGGCTACTGGAGATCATGGCTCCCCTGCTCGCTACCGCGGTTCGCCGGGAGATGCTCCGGACCCATCTGGCGACGAACCCGCCCGTCTCCCGGGCTCAGGCGGCACAAATCTGCCAGGTCACGATTGCGCAGATCATCCCGCTGCTCAGATCCTGGCGACTGGTTGGGCATCTGGTTGCCCAGGGGCACGGCCGAGCGGTGCGCTACCGGCTTTGATCAGCCTCGGGCCCCCTTCCGATCACCGCGAAAGATCAGATAAGTCCCGAAACGAACCGGCCCGCGGAAGCCCCCAAATCGTAGGCGATTCCGCGGACCGGTCGAGCTTCACATTTCGCTAACCATAAGAAACTACTTCTTCACCTTGAACAGGTTGTCGATCGTCTCATCGTCGAGTTTGTCCTTGCCGTCGCGGGTGTCGATCACCAGCGCTGTACCGCTCGGCGTCACCCAGACGAGGTGATTCCCCAGGCGGAACACGTCCTTGACCTGCGGCTGCTTCTCCAGGATGCGGAAATAGGCTGCCGACTGTGCCTTCACCGTCACGGAGTTGGTCTTCGGCGTGAAGCCTTCGTCGATCCAGACGCCGCCCAGTTCGATGACGTTGCGGCCCTGCACGAAGCGATTCGCCGTGTTCGTCAGCTGGGACTGGTTCCGCAGACCGTCGGTTTGCAGCGACAGATCGACGCCGAGCTTGCCGGTCTGCACTTCTTCCTGGCGGCGCTTGTCGAACGCGTCCAGGGCCTGGAACTGGTTCTTCAATGTCGCCTCCGCTTCCTTCAAGTTCTTGGTCTCATCCTTGTCGCCGCCCTTCTCAACTTTCGGTGCATCGGCGTAGCGCTTCTGCTCGTAATCGACGCGACTCGTGGAGAAACCGCCCGACGACGTGCTAGCCGTCCTGGCGTAGAATTCGACCGTGACCGGCGGAGCATTCCGGCCCGGCGCCGTCAGAGCCGGCGGCAGCGCAGTGGTCGGCTTCGAAAGGGTTTCCGCATTGAGACGCACGTCCGGCACCCGGCCACGCCGACCCGGAGCGGCCACGGGCACCGCCCCATCGGGAACGATGAGCCACGAGGTATACGGCGTGGTGATTCCATAGCGCTTGGCGAGCGTGACAACCTCTTCTTTCAGCTCCGGCTTCTCGCCGTACACGCGGATCTGATCGAGCAGGTAGCCGACCTTGGCCGCGCCCACAGATGCTCGACGAACTCACGCTCGTCCTTCGTCTTGTCCGGAAACGTCAGTTCGTAGACAAACTCCTTCGTCTCCATGCCGACCTTGCCCGTTAGCCGGACCGCCGACGGACCCTTGCCGTTGTAGCGGCCCATCACCACGATCTGGCCGCCGTGGAACAAGTCGGGCAGCTGGCCGGGAAAGACGTCGGACAGGCCCACATCACCCGTGGTGACGACCTTGAGATCGGTGAGTACCGGGTTGCTGATCTTGGAGCAAAGGCCGCTTACCTTGGCCTCGATGTCCTCGGCGGGACGGACGTAGGTAGCCAGGGCGCGCGTCCCCTCGGCGAGACGGTCCAACATCGTCGCATTCACGTCGTCGCCGACGCCGAAGGTGAAGATGCGCGTGTTGCTCGTGTTTTTTGCGAACGTGTTCTTGAGGATCTTCTCCACGTCCGTTTCGCCGATCGTCGGCTGGCCATCGGTGAAGAAGACGATCGTGAACGTCCGGCCTTCATCCTTGCTGCGGTATTCCAGGGCGCTCAACAGGGCGTCGTTGATGGCGGTGCCGCCCGTCGCTTCGAGACCCTCGACCCACTTGGTCGCCTGGGCCAGCTGCTCCGTGTTGGCATCCAGCAACTTGTCGCGGTACTTGTTGACGGAGGTGGCGAAGTTGATGAGGGCGAAGCGATCCTTCGACCCGAGGTTCTTGAGCAGATACTTGAGGCCGTTGCGAGCCTGCTCCATCTTGACGCCGCGCATCGACCCCGACGTGTCCAGCACGAACACCATGTCGCGCGGCACCTCGTAGCCCTTCGGCATCTCGACGCGCGGCGAGATCAGCATCGAGAAGTAGCCCGGTTCCGTGGAAATCGGCCGATGCGTGATCGTCGTGATGCCGACGTCCTTATCGCTGGTCGAATAGAAGAGTTGGAAATCCTTGTCGAGTTGGGCCTGGTTCTTCTCGAACTGCACGTCCACTTCTCTATCGCTGATGCGCTTCAGGGCGATGGCGTGCGTCGGGCTGTAAACGTTGGCGATCGGGTGCTGCGATTTGATGGTCGCCTGCACGGAGAAGCCTTCCAGGGTGCGCGTCGCCTTGCCGTCGGTCTTCAGCGGATAGATGTACTCGACGAGGCCGCTCTCCTTCGGCGCGACGGCGGTGAAGGACAGCGCGACGCGCTGATCGCTGTGCGGCAGGATGGGGAACACACGCATCCGCAGCATGTCGTTGCCGATGTACTCCAGCAGGCCGGGGTCCTGCGTGCGCTGCACGATGCTGGTGTAGATCGCGCGTGCCTTCGTGGCGTCGAGAAGCTCGCCCTTGGTCTCCTTGCCCTCGACCCACATGGTCCACTTGTTCACGGAAGCGCCCTTGGGCACCGGGAAGACGTAAGTCGCTTCGAGGTTGCGATCCGTGTGGTTGCGGAACGTCTGTTCGACGCGGCGTGACGGACACCTGGTCCTCAATCGTGATCGTGACCTTGTGATTGAGCATCGCCAGCGGCGGCACGGTTTTTTCTTCGGGGATCAAGAGGCCATGAGCGCGAACCGCGCCGGCGAAGGCGAGGGCAACGGCCAGGGCGGGCAGAAGGGCCAGACGATGGCGCATGGGTCATCCTTTCATAAACGGAGAGGACGGACAGTCATCTCACCATCAACATAGACGAAACGGACCCGGCGCGCGATTACCTGCGGCGAAATGTTGCCACTATGTTACATTTGCTCGGTGTAACCCCTCACGTTACCCGGATTTCCCAGTCAACAGGCCCCCCAGAGATGCGCACGCGTTCATTCTTTCACATTCTCCGGCTTCTGAGCGGCAGCGGCGGAAGCCGAAGTCGGGTGAGGCAGTACCGAGTACTGATTACTGAGTACCGAGTACCGAGTACCGAGTACCGAGTCGATCCACGACCACTCACCACTCACCACAGGAACCACTCACCCGAACAGAAATCCATCGATTTCGCAGCGAGCGGCTTGTAGCATAATGGCAAGGACGGCGGACGCAGACGATTTCACCCGGCGGCCACGTCCCTTGCACAAAGGATCTGTCCGATGATGCCTGAACCCGTCTTCACCATTACTTACTGGGGCATTACTGGTACGCTCAGCGCCGCTCCGGCCGACCGAGGTGACGGACAAGGTCGTCGCGGCCGTTTCCCGGCTGATCGAACAGGGCACTATCGCTGGCCTGCGTCCTGGGCCGAACCTGCAAACGGAAGTGCGGCGCATCGTGACCGAGACGCTCCCTTTCCACCTGCGTTCGACCTACGGCGGCAATACGACCTGCGTCGAAGTGCAAACGCCCGACGGCACGATCATTCTCGACTGCGGCAGCGGCTTCCGGGAGTTGGGGGTCGTTTTGGCGGTGCGCTGGAACGCCGAAGGTGCCAAAGCAGCGCGGCAAGCCAACATCCTTATCACTCACGCACACATGGACCACACCTATGCGACGCCCTATTTCGTGCCCTACTACGACCCGCGCAATCATTTCACACTCTGGGGATCGCAGACCGTGATCGACAGCCTGAAGATGGTGCTGGACCCCACGTCGGCGATGAGCCAGATCTATTTTCCGCCGACATTCGACCAGATGAAAGCGATCCGCGAATTTCGCCCCGTCACCGCCGGCGCCGACTTCAAGATCGGCTCGACACGGGTGACGACTTACGCCCTGCGGCACCCCGGCGGCTGCCTGGCGTTTCGCCTGGAGAACGCGGGCAAGGTTTACGTGTTCGCCACCGACCACGAGCAGGTGGAAGTGCCCGACCGCCAGCTGGCGGAGTTCGTCAAAGGCGCCGATCTTCTCTACACGGAAGGCCAGTACACCGACGCGGAGTATGAAGGCAAGATCGGTCCCGCCGGCGATCCACCGATGGTGCGCCGCGGTTGGGGCCACAGTCCCGTCGAGGCGTGCGTGAAGACCGCGGTTTTCTGCCGGGGTGCGCGAGCTGCACGTCGGCCACCGCGAGCCGCGACGTCCCGACGAGGAACAGGCGCGCGTTGAAGCCTACGTCCACGATATGCTCTGCGAAGAGCTGCAAAAGGCCGGCAAGGCCCCGGACGCCTGCCGTGTGTCGATTCCATACGAAGGGATGGTCGTGCGGCTATGACTTGGTTGCCGTGGCGCGAAACGTAAACACGCACCGTACCGCCGGCCTCGACTGGAGAGAACCATCCCATGAAACGACTACTGCTCGCCTTCGCCGTGACTTTCTTGATCCTTTTCGTAACTTCCTTCGTTCGTGTGGCAGAACCTCGGCAAGATGCAGACGCGGATCGGTTCACGTTCGCTCCCACGGACTGGCCGTGGTGGCGCGGACCGGACCGTAACGGGATCGCCGACGCCGGGCAAAAGCCGCCCTTGAAGTGGAGCGAATCGGAAAACGTCTTGTGGAAAAGTCCCGTTCCCGGCCGCGGTCACGGTTCACCGACGGTGGTGGGCGACCAGGTGTTCCTGGCCTCCGCCGAGCACGATCGAGAAGTTCAATCGGTGCTGTGCTATGACCGCCGATCGGGGAAACTGCTCTGGCAGACGGAACTCCATCGCGGCGGTTTCGAGAAGAAAGGCAACGGCAAAAGCTCGCTGGCCTCATCCACAGTTGCCTGTGACGGCCAGCGCGTTTTCATCAACTTCCTGCACAACGGCGCGATCTGGACCACGGCCCTGAGCCGCGAGGGCAAGCTGCTCTGGCAGACAAAAATCACTGACTATGTGTTGCACCAGGGATTCGGTTCTTCCCCTGCCGTGTACCGGTCGCTGGTGTTCGTGTCGGCCGACAACAAGGGCACGGGAGCGATTGCCGCCCTGGATCGCGCTGACGGGCAAGATGGTCTGGAAGCAGGACCGGCCCAAGACCCCGAACTACGCCTCACCGATCATTCTGAGCGTGGCGGGGCGCGATCAACTCCTGTTGACCGGCTGCGATCTGGTCGCCAGTTTCGACCCGCTCACCGGCAAGAAACTCTGGGAGATGGCAGGCTCGACCACCGAATGTGTGACGTCAACAGTCACCGACGGCCGGCTCATTTTCACCAGCGGCGGCTACCCGAAGAATCATCTCGCGGCGGTGCGCGCCGACGGTTCGTGCAAGATCGTGTGGGAGAACTCCACGCGGGTCTACGTGCCGTCCATGCTGGTCCGGGACGGTTACCTGTATGCCGTACTGGATGCCGGCACGGCCGTCTGCTGGAAATGCGACACCGGCAAGGAAGTCTGGAGAAGCCGTCTCGCCGGCACCTTCAGCGCCTCGCCCGTGCTGGTCGGCGAGCATCTTTTCGCCACCAATGAAGCCGGCCGGACATTTATCTTCAAAGCCACACCCGAGCCATTCGATCTCGTCGCCGAGAACCAGCTCGGCAACGAAGTCTTTGCCACTCCGACGATCTGCGGCAGCCGAATCTTTATGCGTGTAGCCGTCGAGGGAAAAGGCCAGCGTCAGGAGATGCTCTATTGCATCGGCAAGAGCGAATAGGCGAACGAAACGCCGTGGATTGACGGCCTTACACTTCGCGGTAAACTGAGTGTAAGCGAAAGCCTAAACTCTCGCGGCTCGTTCTTTTCCGCCGAGGTGGTGTAATTGGCAGCCACGCAGGTCTTAGGAGCCTGTGCCGCAAGGCGTGCGGGTTCGAGTCCCGCCCTCGGCATTCCTACACCGAGACATTGCGATGACACTCCACGATGAGGTCGTTGATCTACCCACTCCGACCGGCCCGATGCGCACGTATCTCTACCGCCCCATGAGCGACAAGCGCTTTCCCGGACTCGTTCTCTACTCGGAAATCTTTCAGCAGACCGGACCGATTCGCCGCCTGGCAATGCAGTTCGCCGGACAGGGCTTCGTCGTCATGGTGCCGGAGGTGTACCACGCCCACGAAAAACCGGGCACCATCCTCGGCTACGACGACGCCGGCAAAAATCGCGGCAACGAGCTCAAAACGATCATCGCCATTTCGGAGTTCGACGACGACGCCCGGGTGGTGCTACAAGCGTTGAAGGAGCATCCTGCGTGCAGCGGCCGACTTGGCGCGGTCGGCTTCTGTCTCGGCGGACACCTGGCGTTCCGGGCGGCGCTCAATCCGGAAGTGCGTGCCTGCTGCTGTTTCTACCCGACCGACATTCAGGGCGGCACGCTCGGCAAGGGCGGCGACGATTCGATAAAGCGGTTCGGCGACGTGAAGGGCGAGCTGATGTTCATCTGGGGCCGGCAGGACCCGCACATCCCGTTGGAAGGACGGCAGAAGATCGCCAAGGCGCTGCACGACGCCGGTCTCCTGTACACCTGGCACGAATTCAACGGCGAACATGCCTTTATGCGCGACGAAGGTTCACGCTACGACCCCGCGGTCGCTCGGCTGGCGCTGGGGCTGGCGTTCTCTTTGTTCCAACGCGTGCTGTAATCTGAGGAGGGGTGGTCATGCCGATCCACGACTGGTCTCGTGGGAGTGCCGGCCTGTTTCACGATTTTCACCTCTGCTGGGTCGCCCGGATTTGGGATGTGGTGAACAACGGCGTGCTGCCGCCAGACCACTATGCGATGATCGAGCAGACCGGCGGTGACTTGGACCCTTTTGCCGCCACTATCGACAATGCCATGCCGCGCATGCGATTCACGGCACAGACTGAATTAGACGCCTACCTTCTGAGGCGGCGAACGCTCGTGATCCGCCACGACAGCGACGATCGCATCATCGCACTTGTCGAGATCGTCTCGCCGGGTAACAAGTCGAGCCGGCACGCCCTGCGCTCCTTCGTCGATAAAGCGACCGAAGCGCTCTATCGCGGCTATCATCTGCTGATCGTGGACCTGCACCCGCCCGGCCGGCGCGATCCGCAAGGGATTCACGGCGCAATCTGGTCGGCGATTAGTGACGACAATTATTCGGCTCCGACTGACAAGCCGTTGACACTGGCCGCTTACTCGGCGGGAACGATCAAACGGGCGTTCATCGAGACCGGTAGCCGTGGGAGACACGCTGCCGGAGATGCCGCTGTTTCTGGAGCCGGAAGCCTACGTCAACGTGCCGCTGGAGGCGACCTACCAGGCGGCGTATCGCGGCGTGCCGATGCGGTGGAAGCGGGTGGTGGAAGGTCGAGAATAATCAGTTGAAGGAGCAAATCTGCCATGGCCGACGAACCGACCTTTCTTGCCGAAATCCAAGCACATCCTGACGACCGGAGCATCCGACTGATTTACGCAGATTGGCTGGATGATCAGGGAGATGTGCGGGGTGAGCTTATTCGCGTAGAGGAAGAGATGCGCCGCGTCCCTACCCACGGCGATCGCTACTGGGAATTGAAGACACGCCGGAACGTGTTGCGCAAACAGAAATACAAGGATTGGCTTCGTGTCATGCGGTATGGGACGGATTACGAGCCAGTCTTTCGGGAAGTGCCCGCCGGGTGGAAAAGAGCGCTGGCGGCTGCTGCGGGAATTCACGGAGCGATGGTACGGCGTCTCGATGCCGGATGTCGGGGGACAGCAACATGCCATCGCCAGGATCGAGAAAGGGTTGAAGCACGAACTGCCGCTGTCTGTTCGTGAGTGGATTGCATACGTTTCGGACCTTGCAAACCAATCAAAGGTCTCACTGGTGCTCAACGGGCAGGCGCGTCGGATGTATCAGACAAGCAACGACGGATATCACTTCATCGTGGAGGAGCGCGGCGAGTCGAATGATGTTTGCCTGTTAACGCAGACATTCCGAGAATCCGAAGCCTACTGGTCGGTCAGTCACGACAAAGTAGCGCACCTCGACCCGCCCGTGGATCATTGGGCTCCCACCTGGGACGGCCTTGGCGACGAACCAATTCACGCGCAACAGCCGTATTTCAGCAGGGTTTCACGCAGTCGTTACCCGCTGACGACGTTCATATTCGACCATGTACTGTTCATGTTGCAAGGGAAACGAAAAACAACCAGTGTTAGCCCACGTGCTGCAGACGAGCTTTGCGCAGAAATGAGGGACGCGGCCAGGTATACGAGGGAGCGCTTTCCAGTACAGTCAAGAATCGATCATCTCGAGATTTTTGAGGGCACCAACATGATCCTACATCTTAAACCCTCCAATTCATCGCACGAGGTCTTTGACATGCAACTGACGGGCAGACACCGATCGAAATCAGAGTTTGATTCGATGTCGACAATGGGATATTTCTTCTGAGAACATGTCAGCGCATCTGTTCGCGCACCGCCTCCAGGTTAAACTCACGCTTATTCTCGTCAAACGCCTTCCATTCAGCCAGTTCTTCGGGCGCAACTCGATCGGCTCAATACGGCCCTCGCTGTTCGCCAAAGCTTGATGGAGCGCATCCGAGTCACGGCATCGACGCCGCGGCGGCGGTTGATGTAGTCGCCCGCAATTCCGGTATCTAGCAGATAGCGCCTCATTCCCACATCCTTCGCAGTTTTTCAGCGTGTTCGAAGAAGATCGACTTCTCATACTCCTTCCGCGCCTGCCGATCCGCTTCCCATGCCGCCTCTTCTTCCGGGGTGAAAATCAATGGTTCGAGGGAATCGTACCATTTCACCCACTGCTCGATAGCCTCCGGTGTTGTGGGCCAATCTTCTTCGCGTATCCCGAGTGTTCGTGTCTCAGCCAGCGGTTCGATCATCAGCTCGGTGCCCTCAGGCCAGTCGATCGGTCCGAGCGGAATGATCTTTCCATCGCGCCAGGTTGCCTTGATTGCGTTCATGGTATGTTCCTCCGGTTCTTCCACCGTATTCTACCATCCCCAGATGGCCATCATCAAATGCAACCCGGCCGGTTCAGGGCATCGAGGCCAACGGCACGATGAACGGAAAGATCGGCTGAAGATTGCGGATAAGCTTGTCGTCACAGACGAGTCGATAGCGTACTTCATCGGCTGCCACGCATCTCACGGATGATTTCCACACCGATATTCTGGACGCCGAAGCGTTTGCGGTTCTCCTCGCGCATTCGATCCATCCGTTCACGGGATTTCCTGGCAGCTTCCGGATCGTGGATGCCCTTTGACATTCGGTCCAGCGCTTCCTTCAACTCGGCCATGCTTTCGGGAGGTATGGCGGTGCTGACCTCAATCGTGTTCATGGAGGCTCCTTTGCCTTTAGTCTAGTGACGCACGGAAATGGCAGGAAGCTCAATCGTCCATAAGGAAACGCACCGGGCCGGTTCGGCACCCGCCGAACCGGCCCGGATTGTTTGCCAAGCCGCAAGCGGCACCGGCGTTATTTCTTCTCTTCCACCACCAACTCTACCGGCTTCACCTCGCCCCGGTTTGCTGGCGTGTAATACTCGTAAGCCAGCGAGGACGGCGTCTTCGCCTTGATCGGATACTTCGGTTTCAGCGTGTACTCGAACGTCAGTGCGTCACCCGGCTTCACGTCGCCCAGGTACAGGATCACCTGACGGCTCGTCACGCTGAACTTGTTCACCTTCTTCGCAGCGACCATCTCGGCGAAGTCGCCGGCGTCCACCGTAAAGCCCGGCGGTACGCCCAGGTCGAGCATCACCATCGACGTCGGCACCTTGCCGTTGTACTTCAGCGTCGCCGTCGCCAGCAACAGGTCCGCCGTCGAAAGCTTCGTCCGATCGTAGTCCACCGCCACGTCGAACACATTGGCAGCTTGCGGTTTATCGCCCCACGGCTCAAAGTGGCGGCTCACGATCTGATACATCAGGCTCGTTTCGCCCTTCACTTCGATCGTGACCTTGTTCGCGCCGGTCGGGTTGATGAACTCCTTCACGTCGAACTGCTGCAAGAGGTCGGCATTCTGTTCGTTGACGACGCCCTTGGCCGCCTCCTTGCCGTTGACCAGGATCGTGAACGGCGCCTCGCCCTTGAAGGTCGTGCCGCCGGCCGAGATCGTCAGCGCCTTCAGGGCCAGGATCGTCGCCTGGGTGCTGCCCCAGGTGCCGTAACTGCCCTTGCTCTTGATGAGGTACACCAGCCCCTTGTTCACACTGTCGGTGAAGTTGCCGTGCTTCATCATGGCCAGCACCGCCAGCGCCGTCGTCTCGACGGTCAGCGAATCGCCGCGGGCATAGGACAACGAATGGCCCTGCCCGGCCGGGAAGGAAGCGGCCTTCCAGTCCGGCACGTCGTGCTTCTTCTCTTCGAGCTTCTTCAGCACCTTGACCAGCGCCTCGTGCGTGCTGTCGTCCTTGGCGTCCCACGCGGCCAGGGCGTTCGCCGCCAGGGCCAGGATGTAGGCGTTGTCCGCGGTCTTGATGTTGTCGCGGATGAACTCGATCGACTTCTTCATCTCGTTGCGCTTGACGCCGCTCTCCAGCAGCGACCAGGTGACGTAGCTCGTCAGCAGGAGCTTCGGGTCGCCCATGCGCTCGATGCTCTCGCTGTGGGTGGCGCCGATCTTCGACCAGGTGCCGTCCGCCGCCCGCTGTTTGAGCAGCCAGGCTTGCGTGCGGTCGATGACGCCGCGGTCGATCGGCATGACCCGGCTCATGTCGTTGAACTCGTTCAGACCGTAAGCGCTGAGCCAGACCAGCGGCTCGCCGCCCTGGCCCCACCAGTCGAAGCCGCCGTTCTTGTGCTCGAACGTCAGCAGCCGTTGGTAGCCGGCGCTGAGATACGTCTCGGCCTTGGCCATGACCTGCGGATTGGCCTGCTTGGTGCGCTTGATGTAGTCCACGGCCAGGATGTTCGGATACGCCGAAGACGACGTCTGCTCGAAGCAACCGCCGGGCATGCGCAACATGCCCTCCATGCCTTCAACCACCTGGCTGAAGACGCCGGGGTAGATCTTGACCAGCACCTTCGACGCCTCGGGATCGGCGTTGCCGGGGATAGTCAAGGTTTGCGTGATGATGCCGCTGAGCCGATCGGTGACGACCTGCTCCTTCTTCTGCCCATCCGGCACCACCTCGATGATGCGCTTGATCGCATCACCGATCTGCGTGCCGCGCGCGGTGATCGTCAGCGGGAAGTGGCCGACCTTCTTCGCGCGGATGCGGAAATAGACCGACTTGACCTCGCTGGCCTTCATCTCGACGGCCCGCTTCGTGCCGAGGCCATCGACCAGCTCGAACCACGGTTCCGGCTGGAGATCGAGCGTCACGGTCTGCGGTTCTTTCAGGTAGTTGTAGACCGTCGCGGGGACGGACACTTCGTCGTTTCTCGTCAGCGTCAGCGGCAGATCGAGATCGACGAAGAAGTCCTGGAAGACCCGCAGCGGAATACTGGTGCCGCCGAGCGAGCCGCCCTTCGACGACGCCGACGCGGTGAGGCGCCAGGTCGTGATGGAGTCGGCGAACGTCAACGGCAGCTCGGCCCGGCCGTGGTCATCAGTAATGATGGACGGTTGCCAGAGCATCGTCTCGGGGAAGTACTCGCGGACGCGCACCGGAGCGCGGCGGATGCACCCGCGCCGTCGATCTTGAGCTCGGTCTTGGTCTCCTTGTCTTTTTTCTTGTCTTCATCAAAGCCGCCCTTTGCACCTAGCGCGAGGGCCTCGGGCCTGGCGGCGCCGGGGACCTGCAAACCGGGCTGGTTGGGACCTCCACGGCCGCCGAAATCCGCTCTCAGCACCGCCATGTCCATCTCCTCCACCATCCCCCTGCCGTTGCCGAAGCGATTGCGGCGATGGTTCCAGGCCATTTGCTGGTTGCGTTGCCGGTGGCCGTCCTCCATCCACCAGTCCTGAGCGTACTGGTGCCACTGGTGCGGCAGGGCGATGGCCACGTCGTCGGCCGTGTCGAACTTGCCGTCCGGCCCGGCGCTGACGATCTCGTGGTAGTCCCACGGTCCCAGTCCGGTCCCGTGTTCGATCTTCTTGTCGCGCTTGAGGAGTTTCAGCGGCCGGCCCCAGGCGTCCTTCAACCAGAAGGAATTAGCGGGAATGCCCACAAGCTTGGCCGCATCCGTGAGAGCCGACTCCGGGAACGTCCACTTGCCGTCCTTCAAGAACTTCGCTTGCTGCGGTAAGGCGTAGTTGTGCATGAACCACGACCCGACGTTCTGGATGCGTTCGCGGGTGATGGCAGCCGCGAGACGATCAGCCGTGAAGTTCGGCTGCATTTTGCTCAGCCCTTCCAGCGTCAGTTTGCCGCCGATCGGATCGGTCAGCACCTTGTCGTTCCAGCCGAACTGCTTGCCCATGTCGGCGAAGAGGCCGGCCTTGAACGTGGTCTTGCCGGTCTTCTCCTCGACCACGACGGCATCCTTGTTGTTGCCGTGGCCGTAGTTGAACATGGCCCAGGCGATTTGCTGAATCTGGCTCTCGGCCTGGAGTCGCCGTGCAATGGCGGGGTCCACGTCCCACCGCGCTGGAGCTTTGGGCCGGGCGGCGGTGAGCAGCACCTCGGCGATGCGCTGCTTATCGGCGGCCAGGACCGGCTCGCGCACCAGGTTGTCGACCGTGTCGAACTTGAGGATCTGCACCTGCGGCTTGAGCATTTCTTCTTGCAGGGTGAAGAACACTTTCTCCAGTCCGGGCTGCATGTCTTGCAGAGCGTAGACCGCCTCATCGACGATCAGCACCCCCAGCGCCGCCGCCGTCGGTTTGCCGGCGCCGTCTGTGACCTGGAACTTGATGACGCCTTCCTTGCCGGGCAGATACACGTCCTTGTCGGCCTTGACGTCGATCTTGAGATCGCCGGCCGGCTGCACGTAGATCACCCGGCCGTCGCGGACGATCTCGCCGGTGGTCAGCACCTGGTAAGCGTGGATCTCCAGCGAACCGAAGAGGCTCGGCGGCAGGTCGAGCTTGTACGACACCTTGCCGTCTTTCATGTCCACCCACTTCGTCAGCATCGTCTGGCCGGCGCGGACCACGTCGAGGTACATGGTCGGCATTCCGCCGGAGGTGCGGACGTCCACGTTGATCGTGTCGCCGCCCTTGTAGATCGCCTTGTCCAGCCGCAGCAGCACGTTTTCGCCGAGCGGTTCGCTGGACAGGGTCACGAGTGCCTTGGCCTGGTTGCCGTTCTTATCCTTCGCCTCGGCGAAGATGTCGAACAGGTTCTTCGGCAGCCACGCCGGCACGGTGTTGATCTGACCGAGCATCTCGATCTTCGACTCGACCCATTCGCCCTGGCGGAAATGCTTCGCTTCCGGCGTGACGGTGAACTCGGCCAGGCCGGCGTCGTCCGTCTTGACCGAAGCGAACGGCTTGCCCTCGGCTTTCGGGCCGAGCCAGACGTTGACGTCGCACTTGACCGCCGGGCTGCCGTCGGGATAGGTCGCCGCTGCGAAAACGCGGTTTTCAACGCCCGGAATCATCCGGCCGCCTTCCGGTACGAAGTTGACGCGCACCGCCTGATCGACGACCGGATACGTCTTCGTGATCGTCTCGGTGTGATCGGCGGAGTCGGTGATCTTGATTTCGAGCTTGACGAGGCCGTTGCCGCTGACGAGCGGCTGGCCGACGAAATAGTCCGGCAACTTCACGTCGAACTTGACGTGGCCCTGCGCATCGGTCTTCGTGTCGATACTGTGGAAGTCTTTGAAAGCGACGTCGAACGTGCTGGCCCTGATCTTCACCTTCGCGCCGCCGATCGGCTTGCCGAAGATGTAGTCGCCCTGGAACTCGACGGTGAGCGTCTCCTTCGGCATGTAGAACTTCTTGTCGGCCTTCGCCTCGAGCTTGAACTTCGGCAGGACGTAGGGCTTGACAGTGACGGTCTTGTCCGACGTTGTGCCGCCGAGCGTCGCCTGGATGCGGTAGTCGCCCTGGTTGACTTCATCAGCAAGCTGGAAGTCGGTGCTGGCGACGCCGTAGTCCGACGTCTTCAGCGTTTTCTTGAAGACCTTGTTCCCCTTGCCGTCCGACACTTCGAGCAGCAGGTCGCGGTCGCCGACGGGAGTCAGGTCGAAGCCGTCGAGCGTCAGGGCGCGGATGTGGATGACCTGGCCGGGCTGGTAGAGCGGCTTGTCGGTGACGAGCATCACCTTCGGGGCGCTTTTGATCTTGACGTCGCGCTCCAGCTTCTCTTCGCCGAGCGCGGATTTCGTGACGATTTCGAGCTTGTAAGTGCCGTCGGTCAGCGTAGGCAACTTGAAGTACACGTCGGCCTGGCCGTCGGCGCCGGTCTTGCCCTCATAGAGGGAGACGGGCTTGCCTTCCTTGGGGAGAAGGCGGACGGCAACGGCCGCATCGTTCAGCGGCACCGTCTCGGTGAGCGACTTGACCGCGTGGACGCCGAGCCTTAGCGACGCATTGCTGTTCGAGTGGAACTCGGTTCCGGCGTTGAGGCTGGTCTCGTGAGCCTTGACGACGAGCACGTCTTTGAGGGCCACGGTACACTCCTGTTTACCGAGCTTGCAGCGGAGCGAAACCTCGTTGGCCGGCACCTTGAGAGCGGCGAATTCCAGCCGCAGATTCTCGGCCTTGCCGGTGCGGACCTTCTGCTCGCTCTTCTGGAGGACTTCGTCCTTCGCGCCGAGCAGCTCGACGGCGAGGATGCCGTCCTGCTTGCGTTCGGGCAGCGGGATGGAGACGACGAGTTTCTCGGTGGTCTGGAACGCGGCCGTGCCCTTCGACGAGAGCGGATCGGCCTGGGCTTCCGGCGTGGACGGCCCAATGAGGAAGACCGCAAGGATCCCGGCGCCGATCAGCAGGCCGAGCGGAATCCCATACGGCAGCCAGCGTCGCTGTTGCTGCATAACCACCTCCGGAGGGTGTGGGGTCGAACGAATGTCACACTACCGTAACAGACGAGTTGAGGAGGGGGAAAGTTGTTTCGCGGAGAAAGAGCCGGTCAAGAAAGGTTCCGCAGAACTAATTTGCAATCCGTCCCGGTGAGTGGGCGAATTGCAAATCCGTCCTCCAACCAGTGAGAAACGTTCGTGCCGGCGTGATATTATCGGACTTCCACGACCTTGGCCCCTGCAGCGATGGCCTGTAGGAGCTGGGGGAGAACGCGGTTGAATGCGGCGAACAAAGCAGCATTGCGGCAGTTGCCCATGCGGACCCAAACGAACGGCGGGCCGTTCGGGTCGGCTCCCGAGAAGTGAAAGAAATCCTCATCCTTGCTGACGATCGCACAGGCGTTGGCCGCCGCATAGTCCCAAATCTCCCGATCGGTGGCCCGATCCAGTCCGCAATCGGCGACATGGCTCGCTTGCAAACCATGCGAGCGCAGATGCCGCACGAGTCCGACGGGAAGCTGATTGTCAATGAGGTAGTTCATGCCGATTGCAGCACTACATGATCGGTTTGCCGAGCCGCATACTCCAGGCTGGCCAAGATGTCATCGAGTTCGACGCTCGGGTAATCGCGCAGGATTTCGGCGTGGTCGGCTCCAGCACTGAGCAGCTCCAGGACATCGACCACTCGCATCCGCGTTCCGCGCAGACAAGGCCGACCGCCGCACTTGCCCGGTTCGATCGTGATGCGTTTGAGCAGAGCGGCTTTATCGGTCATGATTTTCTCCCTTTCTGGGATTCTGCTTGTTTCGCCACCGTTTGGAGCGCAGTTCCGGCTGACGACAACTCCTCCGACGTGGGCCAAATCTATCTCACCGTGTTGTGGCGTCGGAGCTGGAGCCATGCAGATCCTCCTCGCCGAATGCCTCGAAATCGGTCAATTCGGGGTTCATGCGGTATTCGTCCTCCATCCGTTCCGCAGCGGCAGCCAGGATGGCGTCGCCCTCCGCCGGCGGTAACTTCCGCAATTCGGCCGCGGTCCAGCGCTTGCGGGTTGCGACTTGTTCGGCGTCCATTGTATCACCTCGCTGTTGGGCCACTCCGAGAAGGCTACACGAATGAACCCGGGAGTGCAACGGGTAGGTTCCGCGAGCCGAGCGGGGCCAGCACTGCCGCTCGGTTCTCAGACTCGTATACTGAGTGGATGAAGTCGCACTGCGACCACTCTCGATCGTCTCGTGGAACCCATGGTCCGGACTTTCACGCCGGAAGTGGCACGCGCCCTGACCCAACTCCGTGCCGACCCCAAACTCCAAGCCAGAATGGACGAGTTGGCTGAGAAGTGCAACGAGGGACGGCTCACGTCCGCGGAACGCGAGGAGTATGAAACGAGCATCCGCTTTGCCAACTACCTGGCCATCATCCAGGCGAAAGCCCGAAGGCTCGTGAAAGCCGCTGAGCGTACTTGATGAATGTCTTGACGCGCGAGTTGGTCTGGAGCCGGGCGAGCCAGCGCTGCGAGTACTGCCGATTACACCAGGACGACGAGCCTTTCTACCGCCTGCAAGTGGAACACATTGTTGCGAAACAGCACGGTGGCACAGATGACCCGGATAACCTTGCCCTGGCCTGCCATCACGATAACTAGTGCCACATCTCTCAAGCAGCATTGCATAAAGCGGCGGCTTTCGCCAGTCGCTGGCTTTTCCCCAGTTTGCGTCGACGATGCGGTGCGACGAAGCTCGCCCGGCGTTGCTTCTGCACCGGCTTACCGGTGTAGGTCCAGGCGAAGGGGTGGGCCATCGTCGTGTTGTAGTAGGCCATGAATGCCCGCAACTGCTCTTCCAGGTCCGTCACCGACGTGAAGTTGCCGCCCCGCAGCAGCTTCCGATGAATCATCCCGAAGACGATTTCGATCTGGTTGAGCCACGAACTGTGCTTCGGCAGGTACACGAAGCGGATCCGGTGGTTGCCATCCGACAGGAACTCCTTGCGTGTGGCCATCGATTTCAGGATGCCGCTCTTTTTTTTTCCCCCAGCGCGTCGGGCAAGCCGCAGTGTTCGGCGACGAACGTCACCAGGCTTGCCGACCTGTGCGTGTTGAGGCAGTCCACGATAATAATCCACTCGGCGTTGGGGTCGGTGTCCACGGTCCGCTCGAGGTCGGCGACGAACTCTGGTTCGGTGCGGGTTGCCTCCAGCGTCGGGCAGACGATCTTCCCCGTCACCACGTCGAGGCCCGCCGTCAGCGTCGTCGTCCCATGCCGGGTGTATTCAAATTCCTGCTTGGCCACGCCACCGGCTGCGACCGGCTTGTCGGGGGCGTTCCGCTCGATGGCCTGCAACGACGTCGCCTCGTCCACGCTCGGAGGCTGTGAGTTTATCGAACCTCCGTGCCTCCCCATTCCCCGGCGAGGGGTGAATTTGCAAAACCCCAGCTCCGTGAGCGGTCCCTGGCTGCGGGCGTTCTGCCGAAAGCCCGCGAATTCGGCCCTCCGCGTCTTACTTGCGCTCTGCGCAGGGAATCTCTGCCGTTTTCGACGCCAAGATTTTGGCGGCACGCAGACTCTCCGCACGTAACAAATTGATGGCCAGCACATGCCACCACAAAGCGGTCTTCACCTTCAGCAGGCCGCGCACACGCAACTGATAGATCCCTTGATTGCGCAACCGTGCGTTCGACAACTCCGCCGTCTGCCCGCGCAACTTGTACAGTGCCTGCGTCGCTTCCGTCCCCAGGCGCTCACGCCATGCGGCGATCGTCGCGCTGTCGCCACGCCGAGCCGCGAAGGGATCCTGGCCCGCTGCACGCTTCTTCGCTTCTTCCTTGATCGGCGCGTAGACCGTTGTGCCGCCCTGCGTCGTCGCCTCAATATCCTTCACCGTCGCGAAGCCGCCATCTGCCAACGCCTTGTCGGGAGCTTTGCCCAAATCGTTCTTGATCGCGGCCATCTGCGGCTGCAACTGGCCAGCGTCGGAACCTTCGTTGACCACATCCATATTGAGGATGATGCCCGATTCCGTAGCGGTCGTCATCACCACGTTGAAGGCGGGTCGAAAGCCGCCGTCGCCCATTTTCATCGTGCGTGCCTCGGGATCGGTCGTCGAGGCCCGCGCTTGGACGCCGTCGCCTTTCTTGCGCTTCTCGCGTTGCGCCGCGATCTGCTTGACCGCCGCAATGGCCTTGGCGACACGCTCTTGCTTTTCGCGGGCCGCACGTGCGCGGGCCTTCTGCTGACGCAGCGTCGCTGTGCCCGCCTCGGTTTCCGTTTCCTGTTCGAGCTGCTCCCAATGCGCGCGGGCCTCCTGCTGCGCTTCCTCCAGTGTAGGCAGACGGCGAAACGAACTGCTGCCGGCATGGGCCCGCACGCGCATGCCATCCACGGCCGCACAATCGAGATCGATCAGCCCCTCCGCCAGCAGGCCCGCCAACGAATCGGTCTGCAATTGCTTGAGCAATGCGCCATGCGCGACGCGAAAGTCGGCCAGCAGGTGGTAGTTGACCGGCACCTCGCCACGCAACCATTCGTAGGCGCGATGCTCGTGGCACAGCCGTGCCACTTCCCGCGCGCTGCTCACGCCATCGACCGCCGCGTACAGCGTGAGCGCGAACAGCACACGGGGATCGCTGGCATTGCGTCCGCCCGAGCCTTCACGCGCCTCGATGCGTTCGTACAGTTCCGTGAGATCGAGCCCTTCCACCAACTTCCAGACGAGGCGTGCGCTGTGATCGGCGTCGAGTCGCTGATCGAGCGATTCGAGATGCATCCGCATTTGATAGCGTTCGGGCTTATTGATGCGTGGCGCCGGCTTCGGAGCAGCCGGCGCCGCCACGGGGGGAGCCACGGCCGCCAACTCGAGTTCGGCGGCGGAAAACAACGCGGGCTGAGAGATATCCGACATCGAGCAGGCTCCCAGAAATAGTGCGAGAGGAATCATGCTCTTAGGCTAGCGCCATGCTGGCCTCGCGGCCAGGGGATAAAATCACAGCCTCTGAGCGTGGACGAGGCGACGTCGTTGCAGGCCATCGAGCGGAACGCCCCCGACAAGCCGGTCGCAGCCGGTGGCGGCGTGGCCAAGCAGGAATTCGAATACACCCGGCATGGGACGACGACGCTGACGGCGGGCCTCGACGTGGTGACGGGGAAGATCGTCTGCCCGACGCTGGAGGCGACCCGCACCGAACCGGAGTTCGTCGCCCACATCGAGCGGACCGTGGACACCGATCCCAACGCCGAGTGGATTATTATCGTGGACTGCCTCAACACGCACAGGTCGGCAAGCCTGGTGACGTTCGTCGCCGAACACTGCGGCTTGCCCGATCGCGCTGGGGAAAAAAAAGAGCGGCATCCTGAAATCGATGGCCACGCGGCAAGGAGTTCCTGTCGGATGGCAACCACCGGATCCGCTTCGTGTACCTGCCGAAGCACAGTTCGTGGCTCAACCAGATCGAAATCGTCTTCGGGATGAATGGCACTTCCAGCTGCTCCTGTCACTGCTGCTACGGACGACGAACGGCTCCCCTCCACTGCGAGGAGATTTTTGCCGTTTCTTTCGCTCCGGCTCCTTGTCCTCTTGTAACCGGCACCGCCTGTGTCTATACTTTGCACCGGTTTTCGGCCGTCTGTGTCTCGGTTTCGCATTCCTTCTCGACACGGACGGCCGATGCCATCTTATCCACTCATCACCCTCGGGTCTCGTTTTACCACCATCCTCAAGACCTTCTCCACCGGCGACGCCGTCGGCGAGCAGACGCTGTCCGCAGCGCTGATCCAGCGCGTCGCCGACGACCAGCAGGTCCGCTTTGCCGGCGGACCCCGCGACATCTTCACACCCGCCCTCACGCTCTGGGGCTTTCTCGCCCAGGTCCTCAGCGGTTCCAAGTCCTGCGTCGCGGCCGTCGCCCGCATCATGGTTCTGCGCGTCGGCTTGTCATTGCCTCCTTGCTCCGCCAACACCGGCGCCTATTGCAAGGCACGCCACAAACTGCCCGAACCCTTCCTGCGCGAACTGACCCACACCGTTCGCGCGGCCGTCGAGGACCAGGCCCCGGAGTCCTGGCGTTGGCACCGCCAGCGCGTGCTGCTGGTCGATGGCTTCACCTGCACCCTAGCGGATACCAAGGACAATCAGGCGGTCTATCCGCAACCGTCCTCGCAAAAGCGTGGCTTGGGTTTCCCCATGATCCGCGCCGTGGTGCTGCTGACCTTCGCCACAGCGTGTGTCCTCGATGCGGCCGTTGGACCCTACAAGGGCAAGGAAACCGGTGAGACCGCTTTGTTCCGGCAACTCCTCGACCGTCTGCGGCCAGGGGATGTGGTGGTGGCCGACCGCTACTACTGTTCGTACTGGATGATCGTCTTGTTGCAGCAGCGTGGCGTCGCCGTCGTGTTTCGACTGCACCAGTTGCGGCACTACGATTTCCGTCGTGGCCGCCGCCTGGGTAACGACGATCATGTGGTGGTCTGGACCAAGCCGCCACGGCCCAAGTGGATGGACGCGCAGCAGTACGCCGCGTTGCCGGACACCTTGACGGTGCGCGAACTGCGTTTCCGCGTCACGCACAAGGGTTACCGCAGCAAAGAAATCGTGGTGGCGACCACGTTGTGCGACGCCGTGGATTACTCCAAGGAAGAGTTGGCCGACCTGTATCAGCAGCGTTGGCATGTGGAACTGGATATCCGCGCCATCAAACAGACATTGAAGATGGACCAACTCAGCTGCAAGACGCCAGCGATGGTGCGGCGTGAGTTTTGGGTTCATCTGCTGGGCTACAACCTGGTGCGCAAGGTGATGGCGGAGGCGGCGTTGACCAAGGGTCTGTGTCCGCGGCAACTAAGTTTTGCGGGAGCGCTACAGATCCTGGAGCAGTTCCGCTGGCTCCAGTTGTTTGGTTCGGAGGAGATGCGTCGGGTAGTGACGGTGGTGCTGTGGATGGCGGTGGCCACACACGAGGTAGGTAACCGTCCGGGTCGTGTGGAACCGCGTCGTGTCAAACGGCGGCCCAAGTCGTATCCGCCGTTGACGAAACCGCGGCAGGAGGCACGCGCGGAACTGTTGAACCAGTAAAGACCGAGGTGTTCGCGCTGGTGGGAGAATGAGGAAGAGGTGGGGAAACCAGGCGTGGCAGCGCAGACCCAAGGGGCCGACGGAGAGGTTGCGCGCCGCGGCGGACAGCGGGAGCGTCGGGGCTCGGCCCGGCGACCCTGCGGACAGGAGCGAGTCGCCAGCCGCAGGCTCCAGCTGCAAAACCTTGGCCTGGCAATAATTGCAACGGAAGTGCCATTCGTGCCCGTCCCCTTATAATCCTACAGACTCCACCACCGCATCGGGGGTCGCCGCGAATACTCTGATCGGCCGTTTCCATTCGCTCATTTCTTGCGTTCAAACTGGGCGTCGCCGGTGTACGTTCCCTTGGTCTTGGTGTTGGTGGCCAGGAAGTTCACCTTCAAGACGCCGTCCGCGAGGTTGGCCGTGATTTGGTAGGAGTGTTCGGTGGATTTTCCGACCAGGTCGATCGTATCCTTGTTTTTCCGCTTGCCCCCGGTGATGAAGATCTCATCCCAGGTTCCGGTGAACTTGCCCGCCCCATCCTCCTTCAGTTCCAGTATCGAGCCGCTCTTGCTGTCGCCGAGACTGTTCTTGTAGCTGCCGGTCCACTTACCGATGAACTTGGCGTCCTGCGCCGATGCGGGGCTAGCCGATCCGAGCAGGCACACGGCGATTCCGATGCAGCGAAACGGAACCATGGGTTCCCCTTTCTACAGGAAGAATGGTTGGCTCTTTTGCCGCAGACGGCGGCGATTCCGACCATTGTGCCATCCTACGCCATCTCAGGCAAACGCCAAGCCCGTATTGAACCTCCCCCGCCGCTTCTTACAACAATAACGCGGAGCGCCCGGCCCCCTCACCCTACCCTCTCCCCCGTCGCGGGGGAGAGGGTAGGGCGAGGGGGAGGCCGGGCAGGGACCGCGGCAAATCATCAAAGGAGTGACCATGACTGTGGCGACCCGACAGCGTTCCGACGTGAAAGACCTCGCCCTGGCCGCAGCCGGCAAGAAACGCCTGCTCTGGGCCGACACCGACATGCCCGTCCTGGCGCGTGTCCGCGAACGCTTCGCCAAGGAGAAGCCGCTCGCCGGGCTGCGCATGGCAGCCTGTCTGCACGTCACCGCCGAGACCGCCAACCTGGCCCGCACCATGCAGGCCGGCGGCGCCGACCTCGTCCTCATCGCCTCCAATCCGCTCAGCACCCAGGACGACGTGGCCGCCAGTCTCGTCAAGGACTACGGCATCTCCGTCCACGCCATCCGCGGCGAGGACAACGACACCTACTATCGCCACATCGTCGCCGCTCTCGACCATGAGCCGCATGTCACGATGGACGACGGCGCCGATCTCGTGTCGGCCATGATCTTCGTCGCCCTGGAACGGCTCGACGACGTTCACGCCCAGGTGCGGGCGTGGGCCAAGAAGATGACGCCGGTCGAACGCCAGCGCCGCCTCGACCAGATCATCGGCAGCATGGAGGAAACGACGACCGGGGTCAATCGGCTGCGGGCGATGGAGCGCGACAACGTGCTGCAGTTCCCGGTCATCGCGGTCAACGACGCCCAGACGAAGCACTTCTTCGACAACCGCTACGGCACCGGTCAGAGCACCATCGACGGCGTGATCCGGGCGACGAACATGCTGATCGCGGGCCGCAAGATCGTCGTCTGCGGCTACGGTTGGTGCGGCAAGGGCGTGGCACTGCGGGCGCGCGGACTCGGGGCCCAGGTCATCATCACCGAGGTCGATGCGATCCGCGCCCTCGAAGCGGCGATGGATGGCTTCGCCGTCATGACGATCGCCGAGGCGGCCCCCGTCGGCGACGTGTTCATCACCGTGACCGGCAACGCCGGTGTCGTCCGCCGCGAGCACTTCCTCAAGATGAAGGATTGCGCCGTCGTGTGCAACAGCGGCCATTTCGACGTGGAGCTGGAGCTGCCGGCCCTGCAGGCCGAGTCGGCGTCGGTGACGAAGGACGTGCGGACGCACGTCGATGAGTACAGGCTCAAGAGCGGCAGGCGCATCTTCGTGCTGGGCGAGGGCCGCCTGGTAAACCTCGCCGCCGCCGAAGGCCATCCGCCGAGCGTCATGGACATGAGCTTCGCCACCCAGGCGCTGGCCACCGAGTTCTGCGTGCAGAACAAGGGCAAGCTGGGCAAGAAGGTCTACAACGTGCCGGTGGAGCTGGAGCAGTTCGTCGCCAAGCACAAGCTGGAGTCGATGGGCATCCGCATCGACGACCTGACTTCGTCGCAGAAGCAGTACATGAGCGACTGGAAGCAGGGGACGTGAGCGTTCGCAGATTTCGCAGAGATCGTTTAGCCGCGAGCTTTTGCGAGCGTTTTCTCAAGCGCTCGCAAAAGCTCGCGGCTAAACGATCTCTGCGGATACCACTAATCGCCAGCCCGGATTGACTCCACCGGCGGAATCCGCTATTCACAAGGTCCGAGCGATGATGACATGGCCTGCGCCCGCAGAGCAGGCACAGTTTCAAAAGGATTGCCTCGGCTTGCCTACCGGACGGAACCGGCGGCGGCTCGGAGACAAGATCAGCGCATGGATGCGACCCGTGTACTGGTCGTCGTTGCCGACGACTTCGGCATCGGCCCGGAGACTTCTCGCGGCATTCTCGAAGTAGCTGCCGAGGGAAAAGTTACCGGAACCGTGCTGATGGTGAACTCTCCGTATGCCGAGGACGCGGTACGCGCCTGGCGAACGGCCGGGGTTCCGCTCGAAGTCGGCTGGCACCCCGTTCTGACACAGGATCCACCTGTCGCTTCTCCCGGCCTCATTCCCAGTTTGCTTGGCCCGGATGGCTGTCTGTGGCCCCTGGGCAATTTTCTTTCAAGGTTGTATCTGCATCGCCTCCGTCCTGCCGAGATTGAAGTCGAGCTGCGCGTGCAATACCGCCGTTTCATCGACCTGATGGGCCGTCCGCCGACGTTCGTCAATAGCCACCAGCACGTAGCCCTATTCCCACCGGTCGGGACGATCCTGCTCGACGTGCTCGCGGATGCCCGGCCGTTGCCGTATCTCCGGCGCATCCGGGAACCGTGGTCGATGCTGGCCCGCATTCCCGGCGCCCGGATCAAACGAAGCGTCCTGAACTGGCAGGGTCGCCGACTCGCGCGCAAGCAGGACAAACGCGGCTTTCCGGGCGCGGAGTGGCTGGCCGGTATCACCGACCCGGCCTATGTCGCCGATCCGGAATTCTATCGCCGCTGGCTCGCGCGGATTCCCGGCCGGATCGTCGAGTTGGCCTGTCATCCCGGTTACCACGATCCGACGCTCATCGGCCGCGACTGCAAGGGCGATGACGAGTTCCTGCAACGGCGCGTGGATGAACTACACCTGTTGCGTCAACCGAGCTTTGCCGATGCTTACCGGCAGGCTGGGTTCGTGCTGAACCCACCTGCCGCACTGCTCGCCGGCGGTACCCGAGGATCGCACCATGCGGCCTGAGACATTCCGCACTCGATTCGGGTCACTCGATCCGTGGACGCGTCTGGCGGCCGTCTGTTGGGCGATCGTCTTCCTGGCGATCGGCATCCGCTGTGCCGTGCAGCCGATGTCGCGGACCTTGTACCCGGTCTACGCGGCGGCCGGCGGCGATTGGTGGGCCGGTTCCGATCAACTCTATCGGCGCACCGGAGAGAACGGCGAGTTCGATTTCTTCCGCTACTCGCCGCCGATCGCGGCGGCGCTGGTGCCCTGGCATTTTTTGCCGATCGCGCTTGGCGGCGTGGTCTGGCGGCTGTTCAACGCCACGGTTTTCCTTGGGGGGGCATGGTGGTGGTTACGGTCGGCGGCGCCGGCGGTCCTTTCGGAACGGCGGCGAGCGGGCTTCTACCTGCTGCTCATACCTTTGTCGCTCTCCAGCCTGAGTAACGGCCAGGTGAATCCCCTGGTGATCGGCTTTCTGCTGGCGGCCCTGGCGGCGCTCGCGGAAGAGCGCTGGTGGTTGAGTGCGTTCTGTGTGGCTCTCGCCACGTCCTTGAAGCTATATCCGCTCGCTGTCGGCCTGCTGCTTCTCGCCTGTTATCCGCGGCAATTCGCCGGGCGGCTGCTCCTCGCCGTCGCCGCCCTTGCCGCACTGCCATTCGTCCTCCAGTCGCCGGCCTTCGTCCTCGCTCAGTACCGAGCATGGGCGGCGGCACTGGCCGGAGACAACCGCTGGCTCTGGCCGCCGCACATGGCTTATCGCGATTTGTGGCTGCTGCTGCGTAACTGGAACGTTTCGATCCGACCGGAAGACTACCGAATCGTGCAGGTGATCGGCGGCGCCGGATGCGCTGCGGTTTGCGGTGTACTGCGATTACGCGGCCAGACTACTCCGCACGTCCTGTCCGCCGTCCTCGCGCTCGGCAGCTGCTGGATGATGCTCCTGGGGCCCGCCACGGAATCGGCGAGCTACGTCCTGCTCGCCCCGGCACTGGCCTGGTCCCTGGTTGCCGAGCGCTCCGCGGTCGCACGGGGATTGGCGTCATCGCGGGTGGTCTGTTGTTTCTGTGTGTCCTGGCAGGGTTATTCCCGGGCACCGGGGCGTTTCACGGCCACGGTCTACATCCTCTGGGCACGCTATTTTTCACAGCGGCCGTCCTGTGGGGCGTCTGGAACCACGACGAAGATTGGTCGGCGGACGACTCCTCGCGGGGAGAAGATGTGAAACCGCTCGCCGCTTGAGTCGGTCCGGACGGCTATCACTACAGCGCTACGCACTGCAAGAATGGCCACATCTCCCCTCGCCCCGGTACTCCGGGGAGAGGGGTTGGGGGTGAGGGGTGAGCCGCGGAGCAGTGTTCTGGTCCTCACCCCCAACCCCTCTCCCCGGAGTACCGGGGCGAGGGGAGCAGCGCCGTAGTACTATCGGAGGGACACCTATGTCCGCAGCGGTCCGAAAGCTCAGCATCGTCTGCCCCGTCTACGAAGAAGAAGCCGTCCTGCCGCGCTTCCATGCGGAACTTGCCGCGGTCCTCGCAGGACTGCGCGACGAATACGAGGCCGAAATTATCTTCGTCGATGACGGTTCGCAAGACGGCACCCTGGACGTCCTGCGCCGGCTGGCGGCCGCCGATGTGCACGTCCGCTTCCTCTCTCTCAGCCGCAACTTTGGCGGACAGGCGGCCCTCACCGCCGGACTCGAGCACGCTTCCGGCGATGTGGTAGTGACCATGGATTCCGATCTCCAGCACCCGCCGGCCGTCATTCCTCGGCTTTTGGAGCAGTGGAAGGAAGGCAGCGACATCGTCCTGACCTTACGCGACAATGTGTATCACGTCAGCCGGGTAAAGCGGCTCCTGACCGCGTGTTTTTATCGAGTGATGCGTCGCCTCTGTGACACGGATGTGCGGGCCGAAACTTCCGATTTCCGCTTGATGTCTCGAAAGGCAGTCGATGCGTTTCTACGCTTGCGCGAGTCACAGCGTTTCATGCGCGGCATGGTGAATTGGTTGGGCTTCCCGACGACGACGATCACATTCCACACGGGAGACCGGGCGGCGGGCGTCTCGAAGTACACGCTCCGAAAGTCGCTCGCCCTGGCCAGCGACGCCCTGCTGTCGTTCTCCCGCTTGCCGTTGCGTCTCTCGCTGGCTGCGGGCGCGGCGGCGGCTTCGGCGGGATTGCTCGTCGGCGGCTGGGGGGCGCTCGACATGCTCCTCGTTAGCGGGCCGGTCGATTGGGGCTGGTACGTCTTGATGGCGACCGTGCTGGCGGTTGGCGGTTGCATTCTGTTAGCGCTCGGGATCGTCGGCGAATACGTCGGCCGCATCTACGAGCAAGTGAAAGACCGGCCGATCTACCTGCTCAAGGACGCCTCGCCGGAGCTGGTCGCAAAGTCGGACCGGCAACAACCTCGGCGAGCGGCATAACTCGCATTTCTGGAATCACGAAGAGGGCAACTCGATGTCTAGCGCCGTCCCCCACGACCCCTTGCACCGTTGCGAACGCTGGTTCACTGGACTGCTTCTGTTTTCGCTCGTTGCTTTCGGTGTGCTCGTTGAAATTCGTTCCGTATTCCTGGAACGCCGCATGGGCGACGTGGGTGTTTTCCTGCGCCGGCTGGGTCGCGCGTACGGGAGGCAACATCTATGACTTCGTTTGCGACAACGGTTGGCACTACAGTTACCCGCCCCTTTACGCCATCCTGATGATGCCTCTCGCCGATCCCCCGGTCGGCTCCGACGCCGCTGGGTTTCTGCCGTATTCGGTCAGCGTCGGCATTTGCTATGCCCTCAATCTGTTGTGCCTGGTGCTGGCGGTTCACTGGGTCGTCACCGCACTGGAATCGGCGGCCGGCTTTTCACAGGTGAGCCTCCGCTGGTCGCGGCGCTGGTGGATCCTGCGGACGGTGCCGGTCGTGGTCTGTCTTTCGACCATCGGCCATACGCTGATGCGCGGCCAGACAAACGTGCTGTTGCTCATGCTGATTTGCGGCCTCATTGCCGGGCTGATGACGGGACGGCGCTTCGGTGCCGGGCTGTGCCTGGCCGCGGCGATCTGCATCAAGATCTTTCCGGCTTTCTTGCTCGTGGTTCCGCTGTGGCAGCGCGACCGCCGCTGTCTGACTGGCTGCGCCGTCGGTTTGCTGTGCGGCCTCTTGCTGATTCCCGCGGCCGTGATGGGACCTGCACGGACTGTTACCGCTTATCGGGAACTGGCCCGCGTTGTGATCGAGCCGGCCCTGGGCATCGGCGACGACAAGTCGCGCGCCGAAGAGCTGATCGAGATGACGGCCACGGATAACCAATCGTTCCCATCGGTACTCATGGCGGCGCTTCATCCCGACCGCGACCGCCGGCCGCGCCAGGCGTCGCCGACGGTGAAACTCGCCTCGTTCGCCCTCGGCGGTGTGCTGACGCTGCTCACTATCTGGGCGGGTCGCAGTGGACGGGCACGATCAGGCCCCGGGCTGGCGCTCTTCGTCGGTTGCCTGGCACTCATCATGCTGTTGTTGAGTCCCGTGTGTCATTCGCACTACTTCCTTCTGGAGTTCCCCCTGGTTGCCGGCCTGTTGGCAGTGTCCTGGGAAAATCGTCCGCGACTGGATGGGCCGTATATCGGAGCAGGTGGGAACAGCCCGGTCAGTTGGCGGCTGACGAGCTTATTCGTACTCCTCATCCTGAGCAACGTTCTACCGCAGCTGCCCGATCTGATCGTACTCAGGGACCGCGGCATCCCAACGCTTGTGCACTGCTCCTCTGGCTCGTGTCCTGGGGAGTGCTGGCCCGACGGCCCGGCGACCATGCCCAGGTTCCGGTGAGGCAACAGGTCCAGCCGCTGGCGGCGTGATCGAGCCTGACTTGAGGGAAGGACGTACAATAAGGGCGGATCGCCTCCGTTCGTCCTTCCCGGTGTCACGATGAAGCTGTTCGTCACCGCCGGCAACACACAGACGCCCATCGACCGCGTACGCTGCATCACGAACATTTTCACCGGCCGCACCGGCGCCGCGATCGCTCTCCACGCTCAGGAGCGCGGCCATACCGTCACCCTGCTCACCTCGCACCCGGAGGCCGTCTCAGCCACCCCCGCCGAGCGCTGGACGCTGAACCGCTATCGTACTTTCGACGATCTGCACGAACGAATGAGCGACCTGGTGCCGGCCGGCGGTTTCGACGCGATCGTTCACTGTGCTGCCGTCAGCGATTATCTCACCGCAGGCGTCTATGCTCCGGCGCTGGGAACGAAGTTTTCGCCATGTGCGGACGGCGGTTCATGGCAGGAGCAGAACGGCACGCCAACCCTGCTGGACAGAGCGGCGGGGAAGGTCAAGAGCGACGAACCGGAAGTGTGGCTGCGACTGACGCGGACGCCGAAGCTGGTCGATCTCATTCGCGGTGCGTGGGGTTTTCGCGGCTTGTTGGTGAAGTTCAAACTGGAGGTCGGCGTCGCGGATGCACGCCTGCTGGAGATTGCGGAACGATCGCGGATGCACTCCGTCGCCGATCTGATGGTCGCGAACACCCTGGAGGACGCGAGTGTGTGCGCCTTTCTCGGCCCTGTGAACGGGCAATACGAGCGTGTCAGCCGACGCGGCTTGGCGCCGCGACTCGTGGAAGAACTGGAGCGTCTGCACAACCGAACTTAGCCTGGATTGCGCATCGTCCGACAAGTGGGTAAGGGAGGGGGCCATTCCCCTCCCTCCCCGTTGTCGCACGGGGGTTAATTCCCCCGATTTACCGGCGTGCCCCTTTCGGGCACCGGGCGACGCCATGACGCTTGCCCCTTGCGGGGAGGATGCACGGTCTCCTACAACGGAGCAGGCCGGAGCTCGGACAAGGAACCAAGACCCAAGCGACGGAAATAGACCAGCCGAAACCGCCCGTTGTCGGCGCGACTTTTACGCTGGTACTTCATACACCGGAGACGCATGCGCATCCAGCGGTCCAAGCCGCGAAAGAGGTCGCCGACGTGGGAAAACGAGGTGGCGAAATAGTTCGCCGTGCCCCGAATGACCGAGTTCAGTTTCTTGATGACCGATGCGTCCAGGTTGTGGTGCCGGGGCGTCAGTTCGCGGACCTTGCCCTTGAATTTCTCCACCGACTTGGGACGCATCGTGACACTCCAGGCCGAGATGGCGAAGCCCAGGAAAGCGAAGCCGTCCCGGAACTGGGTCGTCTTGGTCTTTTCGGCACTCAGGGTGAGTCCGAGGGAGGTCAGATGACGTTGCACCAAGGCGTGTGCCTCTTGGACCTGAACCGCGGTCCGGCAGAGGACCACGAAGTCGTCGGCATAACGCACGAAGCGGTAGCCAGCGTCGTGGAGCTGCCAGTCGAGGCTGTTGAGAGCGATGTTGGCCAGCAAGGGGGATATGACCCCTCCCTGAGGCGTGCCGCCCGTGGTCGGTTGGAACACGCCCTCCTCCATCACCCCGGCCTTGAGAAATCGCTCGACCAGATCGAGAATGGTGCCGTCGGCCACTTCCGCGGCCACGCCGGCCATGATGACGGCGTGCGGCAAATTGTCGAAGAACCCCTTGATGTCAGCGTCGAGCACCTGGGTGTGCCCTTGCTGATGGAGTTCCAGGACTTTGCGCACGGCCCTATGGCAGTTGCGGCCCGGCCTGAACCCATACGAATCCTCGTGAAACAGCCGCTCGAAGAGCGGGCTCAGGAGGAGGCGAACCACCTCCTGGGCCACCCGGTCGCGGACGGCGGGGATCCCCAGCGGACGCGTCTGGCCCGGCCCCTTGGGAATATGGACACGACGCAAGGGGAGGGGTTGATAAGACCCATCCTTCAAGCGCCGCATCAGGGCGAGCAGGTTGTCTTCGAGGTTGATCTCGAAGGCCGCGATGCTCACCTTGTCCATTCCCGCCGCCCCACGATTCCGCCGGACGTTGCGGAAGGCGCGGTGCAGCAGGGGCAGGGTGATCCGTCCCGTCAACGAATGGTGCTTGATCTTGGCCACGCTAGGCCCTTTCCGATGGAACCCCATGAAACCGAGACCCTGGAGGCGTTCGGCCTACAGGCCCGTGGAGGATGTTTCTTAGCCAGCCCAGCGGGTTTCGGAAGAGGGCCGAGCGGTCATCGTGCCGTCCCGAGGGGACTAACTGTCCTCATGGTCCTGCGGGCGTGTGCCTCCGCGAACACGGAACCTCCTTTCGCCCCTGGGCGGGCTACTCTGGAGATGCTGCCATCCCTGAAGCGGCGTCTCGTTGGGGAGAGACGTTCGCACCGCCGCGTGCCCGGACCGTTTCGCAGTGCTTATGGGTCCGGCTTACCCGGCGTGAGCCGGGACGGCGTGGGACTTTCACCGGTCAGTGTGGTCAGCCGTTGTGCCCAGGCGAGATCACCAGTCACCGTGTCGGTTCGCAGCGCCGACCGTCGTGGATGCTGCGAGGGGAAGAGGACGGTTCCTCTTCCGCGAGGCTTCGGCAGGCTGGAGAGCGTGGCCTACCGACCCGGCCGAAACGTGACCCCTCCCGAGCTACGCTTGCCTGGCCCCTCCGTCAGCGGCCGTTGCCGACCGCTGCTGACTGCATAGGCTCCCTTCCGGGAGCTTCGAGCAAGCGTTTCCGCACGGAGACGGCCCCGCACGGGTAGGATTAAGTGGCCTGGGTGTGGCCAGACCACCGCACCGTTTAAGACTGAGCCGTCCACACCTGCGGCTCACACCCAGCCTGACGCGCAAGCGAAGGGCTGGCATGTAGTTACCTTCGCTTGCGCGTCAGGCTGGTCTCAACACCGCGTCTGCCATTTCTCGAGGCCGTGCGCAATCCAGGCTAACGGAACAGAGCATCACTTCGCCGCCCGTTCCTTCACCGTAAACACCACGTCCCCGCTGCCGAAGTTGCCCGCGGCGTCGCGCACTCGCAGCACCAGGACATACGTGCCCGGCTTCAGCGTCTCGGTCTTGAAGCGGAACGTCTCCGTCTTGCTGTCGAACAGGCCGTCGCTCGGGAAGACGTTCACCCACTTCTTGCCGTTCACCGCGAATGACGCCGCGGTCAGGCGCACCAGCGGCGAGGCTGCCGTCGCCTCGACGACCGCCTGCTCGCCCTCGATGCCGACCACCTTCACCGTCACGGCCGGCGGCGTGTGGCACACGACGAACGGCGCGCTGATCCGCTCGCCCGTCAGCGCATCGCCATCGGGGTTGTCCTTGCGGTCGCTGGCCACCACCTTCAGCTGATAGACGCCCGACGGGGCAGTCGTGCGTGTCCCACTCGTAATCCGTCTTGTCGAGGTCGTCTTCCAGCAGCACCCAGTTGCTCCAGCCGTCCTTGCGGACATAGAGGGCGTAGGTCAGCTCGTCCTCGTTGGCGTCGGTGGCGGACCACTTGAACTTCAGCTTCTTCGGGTTGTCGAGGTTGACCGCGTTCAGGTCGGGCACCTCGACCTTCGTCACCTCCGGCGCCTGGTTCGTGGTGGCATAACGCAGCGTCAGGGCGCGGACCGCCGGCGAAACGGCGCACTTCGCGTCGGCCTTCAGCGTCACGCGGTACTGGAGGAAACGCGCCGGCGGAGCGGCGATCATCGCCTTTTCCGCGTCGGTCTGCTCGGCCGACCAGTCGCTCCAGGTCTCGTCCGGCTCGGCGACGTTGCCGCTGCGCACGGCCACGCGTCACAGCGGTGCCCTCCGGCGTCTCGGCCTGCCAGCGCAGCGCGCCCCACTTGCTGATGAGCTTGGCGTCCAGCACTTCCGAGATGATCGTGCCCTTGGCGGCGTACCGATCTTGCAGCACGTAGAGCTTGCCGGGATCGCCGGTGCCGAGGACGATGGAGCCGTCCTTGCGGCGGCACAGGCACAGGATCTGGCCGTGGTCGAGCCGGGCGATCTCGCCGCGTTCGCGCGTCGCCTCGTCGACCTCGAAAAGCTGGCCCTCCATGCCGGTGCCGACGAGGAAGCGGCCGTCCTGCCGCAGCAGGCTCAGCACCAGCGCCTTCTCGCGGAACACCTCGCGCACCGTGCCGTCGGAGGCGATGCGATAGACGGAATTCTCGCCGGACGACGGCGCCGATGGGGCCGACGCGGAACTGCTCTTTGCTGATTCCTTCGACTCCGACCCGGACTTCCCTTCCGAGACGGCCGTCGTCTCGGCATCGGTCTTCTCGGCCTTCGGCGTCTTGCTCACGGCGGTCGGTTTGACGGCCTTGTCCAGCGCCGCGGAGGTCGACGAAGAGGGATTCGACGCCGTGCCGCCGCCGCGCTTGCGATTGGTCGGTGCGCTGGTGCCGACGTAGAGGCCGTCCGGCGTCACTTCGAGGCGGCGGACTTCGGCCTGCGGCGCCTGGTAGAGCACGAAGCCCTTGCCCTTCGCATCGATCCGATAGACGAGGCCGCCCTTGTCCGTGCCCGCGAAGACGGCCCCGTCCGGCCCGGCGGCCACGCACAGGACGTGTTCCTGCTTCGTGGCGTAGAAGACGGACGCTTTGCCCGTCGGGGCTGACGCGGAGGATGCGGCCTTTCGGTCCGGTGCCGGCGATCAGAGTCGCCCGTCTTCGGCTCGACCGCCAGCGACCAGACGTAGGACTCGCCTGTCTCGCAGAAGACCTTGCCCGTCCCCTTGGCGTCGATCTGCACGATCGTGCCGCCCGGTCCGGTGCCGGCGTAGACGGAGCCGTCTGCACCGGGGACGAGACACAGCACCTGACTGTCGTCGCTGGTGAAGAGCACGGCCGACTTTGCCGTCCGGAGTGACCTTGTAGATTTTGCCCTCGTCGCCGGTGGCGACGATGAGGTTGCCGTCGCGGTCCTCGACGACGTCCCAGACGTGGGTGGCGTCGAGGCCGGCCAGCGGCTTGAGCTGGCGCGACAGGCGCAGAGCCCCCTCGCTGCTGATGAGGGCCTGCTGAAGCTGGGCCTTGTCGTAATGGCTCGTGCGTCCAGTGGTGCCACGACTTTGACCTTGGCCGGCTCGACTCGGGGTGGCGAGGACGAACGCGGCGAGAAGGGCGAGGAAAGCGGGCTTCAGTGCGTAGCGGTACATGGGATCTCCCGATTAGCGTTCCTGCCGCTTGCGGCTTGGCAGAGTGAACTGCTAAGCCGCAAGCGGCCCAGATCCTCCCTCACTCATCCTTCATCACCTTGGGCAAACGGCTGACCGTGAAGCGGACCGACTCGGAGCCCTGGATCACCCAGTCGGTCGGCTGCTTGGGCGGTCAGCGCCGAGCCGACCGTCTGCGCCCCGGTGCGGCGCTGTTGCCGAGGATGGGCACCATGCTCGGCGGCAGGTTCGGCAGCGACTTGCCGGCCATCGCCACGCCGGTCGGACCGGTCGGCACGCGCAGCACCAGGTTCGTCCGCTTCGCCGCCATCTGCGTCCGCACCATCTCCAGCACCTGCTCCACGTCCTGCGGATTGCTCAGCATCGGGTTGTCGCGGATCGACTGGCGCGACGCTTGTCAGGTCGTCGCAGACCGTCACGGTGTAGTTGCCTTCCGGCAGGTCCGGCGGCAGCTTCAGCGTCGCCGGCACGCGCTGCACGTCGCCCTTGTACGGCCGCAGGAACACGCGTGGCCTTGACCGTGTCGCCGGGCGCATAGGTCTCGGAATCCAGCTCGACGGCCTCGATGTCGGCGGTGCGGCGGCCGGGGACGATGCGCGTGTCGCACTCGATGCGCTTGATGCGCACCGGCTTGTACGGGTTGAACGTCAGCAGATTGACCGCGCCGCGCCACCTGGCTGTACAGCGCCGCCGGAGCCCGGCCGCCGCTGAAGCCGGAGAACGTGTCCTTGATGACGAGCGGCGGCTGGCCCTCGAGCTCGATGCGGGCGTGCAGCTCGGCCGTCATCTCCTCGGGCAGATCGCCTTCCATGTCCACGGAGTTGGTCAGCGACCGTGAAGACGAGCGTCGGCCAGCAGCGACGCGCTGCCGGACGAGCTGCACGTTGAACGTCCGCCGGCGATCGCTGCGTCGCCGAGCGAGACGCGTCATGCGCACCGGCAGCATGTCGGGCTTGCGGCCGAGCCAGCCGGCGATGCAGGTGCTGACGTCGGCGTTGATGACGCCGACGGTCCGCAGCGGCGAGCCCATCTTGAAGCTGACCGTCTGCCGCGGATAGATCGTGTGGATGTAGCCGGTCATCAGCGGAAATTCGCAGGCGCCGAGGCTCATGAACGGATGGCCCCAGCCGTAGACGCGGTTGCCTTCGATGTGCGTCACGGTGCCGATGCCGGACAGGTCGAAGTCGCCGGTGATCAGGGCGACGGCCAGCGGTCCGCCCGGCTCCAGCGGCGTCTCTTTCTCGTCGTCCTGCGATCTTGCCGGTCGCGCCGCCGCGCCTGCATCGGGCACCAGGCCGCTGCCGTGCCGACGCGGTCGCGCAGCAGCTTCAGGCTGTGCGGCGTGAAGCCGGTGGCGGCCAGCGGCGTGCGCAGCGGCACCATCCACAGGCCGTCGGCCGCCGTCGGCTCCGGCATCGTCGAAGCTCTGCGAGACGGTGACCGTGTCGAAATCGCTTGCCGCCGATCCGTAACGGCTCGCGCAGGCCGACGCGGGCCGGCTTGCCCTGCTCGGCGAGGTCGCGGCGTTCGTAGGCCTCGACGAAGCCGTGCATCTGGCTGAACGGCGTGATGCCGGCGATCGGCTCCTTGCCGAAGGGCCAGGCGTAGGCGACGGCGCCGAGCAGCTTGCCGTCGATGTAGACCGGGCTGCCGCTCATGCCGGCGATGACGCCGGTCTTTTCGAGGTCCGAGGCCCGGACAGCCGGCACAGGACCATGTCGCGGCCGGGGCTGGTGTTCTTCAGCACGCCGAGGACCTCGGCCTCGAAGTTCTCGACCTTGGTGCCCTTCATGACCGTCCGGCCGATGCCCTTCATGCCGGCGCGCACGTCGTCGACGTTCCAGTACGCTTCGGCTTTGGGCCCGGCCCGGACTGCTTGGCCGTCCGGAGAAAAACACAGAAGCACCAGCAGGGAGGGAGAGGAAAGTCCAGGAAAGGGATTCGTTAGTTCATGGCCGCGCCTCCAGAGTGAGATGCGGAGGTTGGCCGGCGCGCGTGCTTGACGGTGCGCGTACCAGCCGAAAAGCCACGCGGGGTGGGGAGTCCCCGTGGGAACAGGAGTCAACCACCATCCTTTGGGAATCGAAACGTCGGGAGCTGGCGGCGAAAGGAGCAGCTTCGGAATGCAGGCTCTTGCTGAGAGAGCATCGCGCCAGCCGCACTCGGGCACCACAGCGGAACCAACCCGCCTCAGTGGCGCCGAACTCGTCACCTCCCTGTGTCAAGGGAGTGCGGCGACATCATCCATCCCTGATAGCTTATCTCATTTTTCCGATTGAGTACAGACGAGTTCGTTTGAAGATGTTTCGCCGCGACCCGATAGGAGAGCGCGTCGAGCGACGCGCTCCCCTATCGGGTCGCGGCGAAACAGGGGATCTCCTTGTCTTCAAAGAGGTTCGCGGTAAGGTAATCTCCAGCTAACGGCGTGGGGAAGCGTCATGATCTGGTTCGCATGTAAGAAGTGCGGTAAGAAGCACGGCCGGCCTGAAAACCTGGCCGGCACGCTCGTTTTCTGCGATTGCAGCTTCGGCAACCGGGTGCCGTGGGCGAGCACGGTTGCCGAGCCGGATCCCGACCCGGAGCCGCTGCCCATTCCGCCGCCGCCGCCAACCCCAGCTTCTGTACCGGCATCCCGGCCGCGTTCTTACCCGGAACGCGAACCAGAAGAGCCGCCGCGGTTCGACCGTCCCCTGGTGCGCCGGGAACCACGCCGCGTCAACCCGCGCTACTGCCTCAACCACGGAGACGTCGACTCGGAACAGACCTGCACCGACTGCAAGGCGGCGTTCTGCACAGGCTGCGTCGTGACGCTGCAAAACCAGGTGCTATGCGGTCCGTGCAAAAACTTCCGTGTGCGCGGACTGAGCCGGCCGGCGCACGTCTCGGGATTGGCCATCGTCTCGCTGGTGGTCGGCCTGGTGGGAGGGCCGGTCACGTTCTGCCTGAACCAGTTCAGCTTCAGCGGCCAGCAGAACCATCCATCCATCGCCGTCGTGGTTGCCCTGGGCCTTGTCGGCCTGATCGTACCGGCCGGCAGTCTGATTCTCGCAGGTCTGGCGCTGCGCGAGATGAGCACCAAGCCGAACACGGGCGGCCGTTCGCTCGCTCTCACCGGCGCTGCCAGCGGCTTCGTCGGCGTGCTGTGGACGTTGACCATCGGCTGGCTGCTGGTGTTCAAACATCTGCAAGGATGATGGCTGAACAAGGTTCGTTTAGCCGCGACCCGATAGGGGAGCGCGGGCACCGCGCTCCCCTATCGGGTCGCGGCTAAACGAAACATCGTTCCATTTATTGGAGCGTCACAATGGCCCGCTGTCCGTCCTGCGAGTATCCCTTGCCGGAAAATCGCGATCGCGTCGGGGTGCTGTCCGAGCTTGCCGCGATCCGCTTTACGAACCGCCCGGCCGTTTCGCACGCGCCGTACGGCCGGGCCAGGCGGCCTGCGTCCTTCACGCTGGCAACGAGTCGATCGGCTCGTGCAGCCGTTGCGGCAGCGCCCTGTGCGAGATCTGCCGCACCAAGCGGCGCGATCAGGTGCTGTGCGCCGCCTGTATCGAGCGCGCTCTCGGCTCCAACGAGGCGACGCCCGAGCAAGCGCAGGCCGTGTTTCGTCAGGCGCTGTCGGCCCTGTTGCTCGGCATCGGCGCCTGGGTGCTCGCCGTTCTGGCCTTCCTCCTGTTCTTCGTCATCGCGCCGTCTTCGGAACACACCTACTTTCTGTTCGCCGTGTTCGTCCTCGGCCTCGTCGCAGCCGCTCCCGCCGTCTTCAGCATCGGGCAGTCCGTGGCGGTCCTGCGCATCCGCAGCAACCACGTGCTCATGGCGACCATCGGCCTGACACTCAGCGGATTGTATGTCGGCGTCGTTATTGGCGTCTTCATGCTGGGGGTCTGGCAAGCGTGATTACTTCGTATGCACCTCTCCCTCGCTTCGGGGGAAAGGGATCGGGGGTGAGAGGAAGAGAAGAATTGCAAATTGCAAATTGCAAATTGCAAATTGCAAATTGAGAGACAAAGCTGCGTCTTCCCAATTTGCAATTTGCAATTTGCAATTTGCAATTTGCAATTCCTATGCTCCCAAACCTCCAACTCCACTCCCCCAACTTCGGGGAGGTTGGGAAGACGTCGGAGGTGAGGTTGCCATGCTCTGGGAGATCGAGATCCGCCCGCAAGGACCACGACGCCGAGCGCGCCCGCGTCCACGAAGAGTACACCCTCCTGACGCAAGCCAGCGACGGATCGACGCTGCTCACCGGAACGGCCCGCGGCTATCTTCTCGAAGGCGACCTGTCGCGCGATCAGGCCGCCGCCTGGCCGACGAACTGCTCGTCGATACCGTCGTCGAAACCGGCCGGCTCGGCGCGCTGAATGAGCGCGAATGGCACCGACCTGCTCGCCACCGTCCTGCTCAAGCCCGGCGTCATGGACCCGACTGCCCTGAGCGTCGTCGATGCGGCCCGCGATCTCGGCGTGACGGTCGAATCGGTCCGCACCTTCCGCCGCTACTACGGGCCGCCGCTGCCGGAAAAGGCGAAGGACGTGCTCTTCCGCAAGGTGCTGGCCAACGAAGCCGTCGAGCAGGTCGTCGCCGGGCCGCTGGCGCTGGAGCATCTCACGATCGGGCGCCGTATCGCTTCGCGCTGCGTCACGGTGCCGCTGCGCGACCTCGACGATGCTGCGCTGGAAAGTTCAGCCGTGACGGGGCAGTTGTCACTCAACCTCGCGGAAATGCAGACGATCCAGACGCACTTCCGCGAACTCGGCCGCGATCCGACCGATATGGAGCTGGAGACCATCGCCCAGACCTGGTCGGAACATTGCTCGCACAAGACGCTCAAGGGCAAATCGACTTCGACGGCCGCAGCATACGACAATCTGCTCAAGGAGACGATCTTCGGCGCCACGCAGGAGGTGCGCCGGCTGCTCGGAGCCGACGACTGGTGCGTCAGCGTCTTCGAGGACAACGCCGGCGTCGTGCGCTTCGACGATCAATTATCACGTCTGCTTCAAGGTCGAGACGCACAATCGGCCGTCGGCGATCGAGCCGTACGGCGGGGCCAATACCGGCCTCGGCGGCGTCATCCGCGATCCGCTCGGCACCGGCCTCGGCGCCAAGCCCGTCTGCAACACCGACGTGTTCTGTTTCGGCCCGCCGGACATGCAGCCGGAGGAGCTGCCGCCGGGCGTGCTGCATCCGCTCAAGGTGATGAAGGGCGTCGTCGCCGGCGTGCGCGACTACGGCAATCGCATGGGCATTCCGACGGTCAACGGCGCCGTCTGCTTCGACGAACGTTACCTCGCCAATCCGCTCGTCTTCTGCGGCACGGTCGGTCTCATCCCCGTGGACCGTGCCCAGAAGGCGGCCCAGGTGGGCGACCTGATCGTGGCCGTCGGCGGCCGAACCGGGCGCGATGGCATCCACGGAGCGACGTTCTCCTCTGCCGGGCTGACCTCCGAATCGGAGAAGGTCAGCGGCGGCGCCGTGCAGATCGGCAACGCCATCGCCGAGAAGAAGCTGCTCGACGTGCTCTTGCAGGCGCGCGACGCGGGGCTGTACCACGCCATCACCGACTGCGGCGCCGGCGGCTTCAGCTCCGCCGTGGGCGAGATGGGCGCCGATCTCGGCGCCCATGTCGATTTAGAGAAGGTGCCGCTGAAGTACGCCGGGCTGTCGTACACGGAAATCTGGATCTCCGAGTCGCAGGAGCGGATGATCCTGGCCGTCTCCGCGGACAACTGGGAGCGGTTGCGGGCGCTATCTGCCGGCGAGGACGTGGAGGCGACGGTCATCGGCCGTTTCGAGGCGACCGGCCGTTTGCGGCTTAGCTATGAAGGGCAGCAGGTCGGCGACCTGGCGATGCACTTCCTTCACGACGGCCGACCGGCGGTAGTGCGGCAGGCGACGTGGACCGAAGTGATAAGTGGTAAAGTGGTGAGTCGTGATTGGTCAGCAGGGACTCACCACTCACCACTCACCACTCACCACTCACCACTCACCGACACCCTGCTCAAGATCCTCGCTTCCCCCAACGTGTGCAGCAAGGAATGGATCATCCGCCAGTACGATCACGAGGTGCAAGGCGGCAGCGTTATCAAACCGCTGGTCGGCGCTGCGGACGACGGTCCCGGCGACGCCTCCGTCGTGATGCCGGTGCTGGGTTCATGGACCGGTTTCGCCGTGGGCTGCGGTATCAATCCGCGCCTCGGCGATATCGACCCGTATCAGATGGCCGCTCATGCCATCGACGAGGCAGTGCGCAACGTCGTCGCCGTCGGAGCCAATCCGGCGCGAATCGCGCTGCTCGACAATTTCTGCTGGGGCAACACGGATCGCCCCGAGGTGCTCGGCTCCCTGGTGCGCGCTGCCGAGGCGTGCCGCGATGTGGCCGTGGCGTATCGGATGCCGTTCATCAGCGGCAAGGACAGTCTGAAGAACGAGTACCAATCCGGCGAACGCCACATCGTTATTCCGCCGACGCTGCTCATCAGCGCTCTCGGCCTGGTGCCGGACGTGCGCTGCTGTGTGACGATGGACCTGAAGGAGCCGGGCAACCTGCTCTACCTCGTTGGCCGCACGACGCCGGAAATGGGCGGCTCGCACTATCATCTCGTCCACGGTTTGAGCGGCGGCGCGATTCCGCCGGTGGATACGGCGCTCGCCCCGAAGCTGTTCCGGCGACTGCACGACGCCATTTCGCGCGGCCTGGTGCGTGCGTGTCATGATCTCAGCGAGGGCGGGCTGGCGGTAGCGGCGGCGGAGATGGCTTTTGCCGGCGGCATCGGCGCCGACCTGACCGGCCTGGCGCTGACGGCGCCGGGACAGTCCGACGCCGCGGCGCTGTTCGCGGAGTCGCCGAGTCGCTTTCTCGTTGAGGTGCGGCCGGATCGGACCGGCGAGTTCGAGGCGTGTCTGGCTCCCGAGGCGCCGTTCACGAAGCTCGGCGTCACGGTGAAGGAGCCGCGGCTACGCATTGCCGGGTCGAACGGCGAGTGGGTGGTCTGGGCGGCGCTGAAGGATCTCAAAGAGGCGTGGCAGAAACCGTTGCGATGGTAAGGAGCCGGTCCTCACGACGCCACGTAGATAAACCAGGGCACCCCGAAGCGGTCCGTGACCATGCCGAAACGCGGAGAAAAGAAGGTCTTCGTCAAGGGCATCTGCACTTGCCCGCCGTCGGCCAGGGAAGCGAACCGCCGCGCAACATCGGCTTCGTTCGGCATCGTGAGCGAGAGCCAAAAGCCCTGGAAGTTGGAACGCCCGGTGCATCGACCGTCGGAGGCTTGCAGTGTGGTCGCTCCGATTCGGAAGGTTGCGTGCATCACCTTGCTCTCGGAACCTGGCGGGATCATTCCGGGAGCGTGGGCTTCAGGGCTGTCCTTGAAGTGCAGGAGCATCAGCACCTCGGCGTCGAGCACACGGCGATAAAACTCGAGCGCTTCCTCGCAACGACCCTCGAAAACCAGGCGGGGTAAGACTTGCATCGGGTCTCCTTCTCAATCTTGAGGGCGATCATCGTAACCCACGCGTGTCATTCTATCCGCCGACAAGGACTGCTGTCATAGAGTTGCGAGATGCCCGAGATCATCAGCTTTTCGTTGCACGTGGGAGCCGCGCTGGTCATGGGCGTGGCGCTCGGCCTGGAGCGGCAGTACCGCGGCCACCCCGCGGGTCTGCGGACCAACGCCCTGGTCTGCGTCGGAGCGGCGTTGTTCGTGTCGCTGTCGCGGCTGATGGACGATGTCAACAGTCCGACCCGCATCGCCTCGTACATTGTCAGCGGCATCGGTTTCCTCGGCGGCGGCGTTATCCTGCGCGAGGGCTTCACCGTCCGCGGTATGAACACAGCCGCGACGCTCTGGTGCAGCGCCGCCGTGGGCACCCTGGCCGGGGCCGGCTTCGCGCTCCACGCCCTCGTCGGCACCACGGCCGTGCTGGGGATCCATTTCGGGCTGCGGCCAATCGCGGACTGGTTGGATTCCCGGCGCAAGATCTCGCCGGATGTGGAGCTGTCGTACCGCTTCCGGGTCGTCTGCGAGGAGAAGGATGAAACGCTGATCCGGACGATCCTGCTGCGGCACATCAACTCCAATCCCAAGATGACCGTGCAGGGGATTACGACGGAGGGCGGCGCCGAACCCGGACGAACGATGGTGGTGGTGGACATCTTCTCCGTGCAACGCAACGACAGGGCCTTGGAAGACCTGGTAAGCCGGATCAACATCGAGCCGAGCGTGAAATCGGTAAGTTGGGACAAACGCCAGTGAGGCACGGCATCGAATCGTGACCAATTCTGGACAGCCGCCAATAACACGTCAGAACGGTCACGGCTTCGGTTTGGTGATTGAGAACGTGCGTTCGAGCCGGCTGATGTTCCCCTGGCGATCCTTGATCGACACCGTTAATTTGCTCCGCGGCAACTCCGTGATCGGTGCCGTCAACTTCCATTCCCACACGCCGGCTGTCGTCAGCTTGAACTTCGCAGCGAGGTTTTCTCCCACGGGAACGCCGTCCAGCGGAACGTCGGCGATCACCCGGAAGCTGTCCATGTCCAGCCCCGAATAGGCGTCGGCCATACCGATGAGGATGCGCGTCAGCGGCGGGTTCGGCCCGGCAGTTGGATCGGTGAGCGTCAAGGTCGGCCGCTGATCGTCGCCCATCCACCCGAAGCTGTGCGCTTTCGGATCGGCCGGCTTGTAGTTCGGATCGAGGTCGATCGGACAGCCGAGGTCGATCCAGCGCACCAGCGTCCGGCGATCCTCATCCGACAGGGGAGCGACCTTGATCGCCTTGCCGTCCGGGCCTTTGTAAGTACCCGCGACCGCTTCCGGCGGCGGCATCGCGCTGCCAAGGTAGTCGATGTCGATGACGTTGTCGCGGATGTAATAGTTCAGCTTCTGCATGTCGTTGTAGTCCAGGCCCGGAATGGGCTTACCGCCGAGGTGGAGCGACTTCGGATCGCCGGGGATGGCGAGGCTCGGGAAGTCGTCGTTGGAACGGCCGTCGGTGCGGCGGCCGTGGATTTTCCAGACGAGCAGACTGCGGCGCGACTGGAAGTCGCATGACGTAGCGCGTAGCGGCATCGGCGCCGTGGCCGGTGCGCGGCTTCCCCTGGCCGTAACCGGCAATCCGATAATAGGCGGCGGGGACGGGGACGTTCGGTCCCGAGTCATGGCCGAACGCCTGGATCGTCTCCCTGGCGTCGTCATCCAGAACGAGATTTCCGGCCGGCTTGTCCCATTTCTGCGTGTGACAGGCGACGCAACTGCGCTCGAAGATCGGCCGCACGTCGCGGTAATACTCGACGTTTAACACGGAAGTCGCGAAACGTAACCCGGTGGTGTTGCCCTTGTCCCACTTTGTCCCAGACTCATCGTGCGCCTTTGTCGGTCAGCAGAGGCGTGGTCTTCGTCAGATCGAAGACCTTGTAATCGGCCTTCGCGGCGGCGGTGTCCTTGAACAGCGTCGGCTTCTGGCTATGGGCATGGCAGCCGCCGCAGTCGTTGCGGATTTCGCCCGGTCTTAGTTGGTGCCACGTCTGGGCCATGTTCAGCACCATGCCGTCCTTGTCCAGCGTCTGGAACGTGAACGGCTGGTCGGCAGGGAGTCTTGGCCAGGAAGCTGGTGTCGGGGTTGCCGTCGGGGTCGAGTCGGTTGTTCCGCGCTCCCCTTCGGATCGCGGCTAAACTTGCGGACGGGGATCTCGCCGAGGATACGCAACCGCTCCATCGCATGATTGCCGTAGAGCGGACCGCCCTTGTTGCCCTTGATGTCGGTGCGCGGCTCCTGGGTGACGATGCGGATGGCGTGGATGTCGCTGTTTTCATAGATCCCGGCGTCGGCGCCTTGTAGACCCCAGTTCAGCGTCATGCGTTTCGGATCGCTGGGAACCGCCGTGACGCTGCCTTCCGGAATCTTGCCGCCGGGAGCGCTCTCGCGCTTGTACATGCTCGACGTGCCGACCAGGCCGTAGGGCGTGCCTTCCGGCAGGTGCGGCGAGGCCTTGCCGTCGTTCTTGTGGACGAGGCGCTGCGGCGCGTCCACGCCGTAGATGCGTTTGTAGGGAACCAGGGCACGGGGCCACTGCTCGTTGTACTTCGGGTCGTTCTTGATGAGCAGCATCTGGGCCGGTTCGTCGATCGCCTTGCCATCCTTGATGAGATAGATGCCGCTGTCGATGTACGGGAAGTAGTTGTACTGGTGGTTGGCCGGCCCGGAGGACCAGACCGTGAGCAGGTGGTTGTCCGGGGCGCCGCAGGGATGCGTCACCTTGCCCATCGCCTTGGGATAGCTCTCGCCGCCGTGGATGCGGGCCTTGACCTGCTCGCCGGGGACCGCGGACGGGGCCGGGCCGTCGAAGCCGTGGGTGAAGCGGGTCAGCACCGTCGATGCCGGTCGGCAGTGAACGGCTGGCGGAACCGGCCGCGGTTGCCGTAGCCGTCCACGCCGGTTGCGCGGGTCGCGGAGGTAGCCAGGGCCGAAGGCCGGTGTCCCCTCCGGCTGGCGCGGCGGCAGCTTGAAATAGGTGCCGAAGCCGCTGTTGTTGAGGTTGTAGTATTCCTCGACGATGAGGCTCTCGTCGGACGAGCTGCGCCTGGAAGTGGAAACCGCTCGGTGCGCCGCCGGTGGCGAAGGCGCTGACCACCGGGCCCCAGTTGCGTGCCGTCTGGGTGGATGCTCCAGATGGCCCACAGGATCGAGGTGTGGGCGGCGTGCGATTCGAGCGTAGCTGAACAGGATGCGGCCGTCCTTGAGGATGACCGGGTGCAGGGCGCAGGCGACATTGAGGTAGCCGATCTGCTCGACGTTGGCGCCGTCCTCGTCCATCACGAAAAGCTGCAAGCGTGATCTTCGGATAGCCGCGCGGCGGGACGTGGGCGTTGCGATTGCTGGTGAAGACGACCTTGCCGCCGGGAGCCGGACAGGGGCCGAGGTTGAAGACGCCGTAGCCGAGGGCCGTCTTGCCCTTCTCCGGCGTGCGGAAGTCCTTCGACCAGTCGGCCGCCCCCGTGTTCGGCGTGAAGGTCTGGTCGGTGAGCCGGACGATCTTGCGCGACTTGACGTGGATCTTGTGGATGTCGGTGCCGGTGTGTTTGGCGTCGATGAACTTGGCGTAGAAGACCCATTCGCCGTCGAAGGAGACGTAAGGGTCCATGACGGAGCCGTCCTTGCCGCTGACGAGCAGTTCCTCGCTGCCGTCGGGATGCAGCAGCATGAGGTCGGCGCCCGGCTCCATGCGCGTCGGATCGGAGAACTCGGCCCACTTGGTCCGCTGCTCGTCGCCGTGCCGCGGGGCGCGAACGTAGACGATGTCGTAGTCGTACTTGACCGTTTTGTCGGTCGAGATGTGCGGGACGGTGATGTTGCTGCTCTTTCGGCGAGTCCTTCTTTTGGGCGGAGGTGGGAAGTTCCGTGACCGTCAGAGCGATGAGAGCAGCGGGGAGCAAAAGGTGTCTGATAATCATGGGAGAGTCCCTTTGAATAGTGCCAGTCCAGGAAGCAGTGTCTCGAATCGCGCTCTGTCCCAGCACCCGCCGGATTGTCGTTCGTCAATGATCGCTTTCGTCTTCCTGGTTGGGAGTGAGAGGAGAGATTGTCTTTTCTACGACCTCTTCCAGCAGGGCCTCGTCCGGTGTGCAGATGAACTCCGCGCGGCAGCCCCGTCAATCCATATTCTTAACCTGATCGGCGAGTACCACTCCTGAGACGAAGTCGTTGGCGGCGATAACCACCTCCCAGGGATAGCCCTTCTCCTGATTGGTGATCGGACAGACGACTGCGAGTCCGACGGTCCGATTGTATTCGGTTGGAGACAGAACCAATGCGGGCCTTCGGCCGGCCTGTTCGTGTCCCGATTGCGGATCGAAGTCGAGTTGAATCACATCTCCCCGGCGTGGCACGTATTTGCTCCTACTCACAAGGCTTCCCTCCCAACGGCTGGCCCCGTTTTGATTTCGGCGTGCAGATTCTTCTTGGTCACGCCGTCCATGAGCTGCCGGAAGGTGTACCGCCGGACCGTGGCTTTTCTCGCTTTGCGCACCCGAAGCTCGTCGCCGTTCCGTTCGATTGTTACCACGCAGGAGGCAAAATCGCTCGGCAGAGTTAAACGTGCCTTGTGATCGGTCTTACGCGTGAGTGTATCCATGTGATGGCTCCTTTCCTGTCAGCAGCGTAACGCCAGCGGGACGGAAATCAAGCGCGAATCCCGCAGTAGGGGGCGCAGCGGATGGATCCGAGATCAGCAGACGGTTCCGTACGCGTCGGATCGGTGAACTCGGCCTACCGGATGCGCTGCTCGTCGCCGTGCCGCGGAGAGTGGACGATCACGGGTAACAAGCCGATCTCCAGACCGAAGTCACGAACGCCTATCCACTCGTCCGCGCGCTTGCTCTCCAACAGTTGCCGAGAAAAGGCTTAGCACTTTTTCAAGCGAACCAGGTCCGTGCAGGCGTTGCACAGCACGATTTCATCGTCTTGCATTGGCCTATCCGCACGAGATGATTGCTTTCAACACCTGAAACTCATCCTCGGTAGCCGCGCGTATCCGGCGCCCTTCTCCCCGAGCCGGAAGCGTAAGCGACCATTGGTTTCAACCGTCGCTTAAGTTTCCGGCTCGGACGAAGAGGTTGCAACCGCACGCACATCGTTCATGAAGGCAGCAACGTCCTCGACCTCTGTATCCCACGAACACATCAGCCGCTCGCCCCCCGCGATCGTGTAGAAGTGCCAACCGCGCCGATGCAGCCCTTCGGACCATGTCCGCGGCATCTGCACGAAGACGGCGTTCGCCTGGACGGGATACAGGACCCGCACGCGGGGCAGGGCGCGCAACTCCGCCTCCAGACGCCTGGCCATCTCATTGGCGCGCTCGGCATTGCGCAACCAGGCACCCGACTCCAGAAAGGCCGCCCAGGGAGCGGTGACGAAACGCATCTTGGCCATCAGGCAGCCGGCCTGCTTTCGCCGATAGGCAAACTCGTTCGCCAGGCCGCGGTCAAAGAACACAATGGCGTCCCCCGCAGCCAGGCCGTTTTTCGTGCCGCCGAAGCAAAGAACATCGACGCCGGCCTGCCAGGTAAGCGCCTTCGGCGGCAGACGCAGCGTGGCAACGGCGTTGGCGAAACGGGCGCCGTCCACGTGAACCCGTAACCCCAGTTCACGCGCCGCATCGCAGAGTGCGCGCACTTCCTCGACGCCGTATATGCTCCCGGCCTCGGTGGCCTGGCTGAGACTCAGTACGCCCGGCTTGTGGCTGTGAACGTCGCGCCGTTTCGCGGCCGCTCGGCGACACTCCTCCGGATCGATCTTGCCCTCACAGCCTTCCAGCGGCATCAGTTTGATGCCGTGGGCGGCGTACTCCGGAGCGCCGCACTCGTCGGTCTGGATGTGGGCATCGGCGTGGCAAAGGACGCTGTGAAAGGGCTGACAGAGTGCGGCCAGGGCAAGGGCGTTGGCGGCGGTGCCCGTCGGCACGAAGAAGACCGCGCAGTCCGTCTCGAAGAGAGATTGCAGCAGCGTCCGGGCGCGCGCCGTCCAGGGATCGTCGCCATAGGCCGGCGCGTGCCCGCGGTTGGCCTCTTGCAAGGCGGCGAGGGCCTCGGGGCAGATGCCGGCGTATGTGTCGCTGGCGAATTGTCGAACCGCGTGCGTCGTCGTCTCGCTCATCGTGGCCTCTCCTTCCTGTCAGATTGTGGCGGCGGCGACGCTTGTCAATAGTCTTTCCTCGAACACTCAGGAGAAATCCTCATGTCCAAACTCACTCGACGCGCATGGTTGAAGAGAGCCGCAAGTCTCTGCGCCGGTTACCTGCCGAGTTCCCGCGCCTTTGCCGCCCCACGGGAGGAGCCTGCAATCTCTCTCCCCTTCGGCTTCAGCCTGTACGGAATGAAGGGCCTCAAAACAGCAGAGGCACTGCGAGAGTGTGCCGCGATCGGCTACGACGCCGTGGAGCTGGTTCTCATGCCCGGCTGGCCGACTGAACCCAAGCTGCTCACCGCCGACGATCGGCGCGAGTTGCGTCAACGGCTCGGGGACACGGGGTTGGCCCTCGCCGGTCTGATGGAAAATCTGGTCGAGCCGAGCGAGGACGCCGCCCATCGTGCCAACCGCGACCGTCTCAAGGCCGCGGCCGAATTGGGGCACGCGTTGTCTCCTAAAACGCCGCCGGTCATCGAGACCATCCTGGGCGGCAAACCGGGGCAGTGGGAACAGGTCAAGGATCGTCTGGCAGCACGGCTACGCTCCTGGGCCGAAGTCGCGGCGGCCGCAAAGACCGTCATTGCGATCAAGCCCCACGTTGGGAACGCACTGCACACACCGGAAGGCGCAAAGTGGTTGCGGCAGCAGATCGACAGCCCCTGGCTCAAGCTGGCCTTCGATTTCAGCCATTTCGTTCTGCGCGATCTGCCGCTGGCGAAGACGATGGCCGCGCTGTTGCCGGACAGCATCTTCATCCACGTCAAGGATGCAAAGGGCAACGCCGAGAAGTTCGAGTTCCTGCTGCCGGGTGACGGCGGCATCGACTACGCGGATTACTTCCAGTCGGTTCGGACGGCCGGCTACCGTGGGCCGGTCGTCGTCGAAGTCAGCGGTCAGATCAGCGGTAAACCGGGCTATGATCCCATCGCCGCGGCCAAGCGCAGTTACGCGAACCTGGCGCCGGTGATGAAGAAAGAGGGCGTGCGGTCGAAGTAAGGAGGCTGTAAGATGATGATGAGTGTGGAGGCGCCGGAGTGCGTGCATGAACCCGACCGATGAAGAATTGCTGCACAGCTTCTATGCCGGCGATACCACCGCCCTCGAGCGGCTAGCTGAACGGCACGACCGGTTGCTGAACGGGATCGCGCACCTGATCCTGGAAACGCGAACCGGATCACGGGTTCAGGCGCGGGTGGAATGGGACGTCCGAGATCGGCTATCGAGAATGTGGGAGCACGTGATGATGACGCAACAGGTGGCGATCGGGTCATGGCCGCACCAACGGCTATCAGCGCCTGACGTGGTTCATTTACCTCTTGTGCCTGGAGATGGATCGACATCTGGGGCTCCGTGGCCCGTTCTGAGACGATAGCTAAAGCGGCCGCGTCTTCCCTTCGGAGAATCATCCATGAACACCGACCCTCCACCGGACTTGATTCAGGCGCTCGGAAGCATTAAACCCTGCTCCTATAAGTTCGGAACGAAACCATTCTCTCCGCTTGTTGCTGCCCCCGTCGAAGGGGACCATCGCGATCCCTCCAACCCGCGACCGGAGTTCATCATTTCCTGGGAGGACCGACAGCAAGGACTAAAGGTCCTCGTGCAGGAACGGGATGACGGCCATCTGATCGCGAGTGTTTTCTGTGCCGATGCCAGCCTGCGAACCAAGGCCGCCGTCTCGGTTGGTCTCCGGGCGCAGCGACGACGGATACGGTCCACAAGTTGATCCCACTCAACGGCTGCGAGCAAAACGGGTGCAGCGGCTCAGCGGATCTCGGCACTTTAGAAAATGCGACGAAGGAACTCGGCTCGCAGCTCGGGGTCCTGGTGTTCCTGCTTGTGCGCAAGGAGTAGGAGTTTACAAGCAGATTAACTTCGGTTGGTGCAATCCCGTAAGGAGGAGTCACGAGACATGTCCGAACAACGAGAACTGGCCACCCTCGGCGGCGGCTGCTTCTGGTGTCTGGAGGCCGTCTTCGAGCAGCTGCGCGGCGTGACGAAGGTCGAGTCGGGCTACTGCGGCGGCAAGGTCGTCAATCCGACGTACAACCAGGTCTGCGGCGGCGGCACCGGTCATGCGGAGGTTGTGCAAGTCACTTTCGACCCAAGCCGGGTCAGCTTCCGCGAGGTGCTCGACGTGTTCTTTGCCATCCACGATCCGACGACGCGGAACCGCCAGGGCGCCGACGTCGGCACACAGTACCGCTCGGCGATCTTCTATCACTCGGCCGAGCAGAAGCAGATCGCCGAGGAACGGATTCAGGAGCTGAACACGGCGGGCATCTGGAAGTCACCGATCGTGACCGAGGTGGTGCCGTTAGCGGTGTTCTACCGTGCCGAAGACTACCACCAGGGGTACTTCCGCGCAATCCCGAACAGGGCTACTGTCAAGCCGTTGTCAGTCCGAAGGTGGCCAAGTTCCGCAAGTCGTTCGCGGACAAGCTGCAGTCGTGAACCGGTCACACAGTCCCCGGAGCGGTCGCGGTTCTGACAAGCTGTAAGGAATGTGCCATGACGCTCCGTTCGCTGCTTTTCACCGTCGCCTTCCTGACTTCAACCGCGATCCAGGCGAAGACCACCGTCCTCACCGATCGCCTGCATCATCTGCGTATCGACGGACCGCGCGAGTGGAGCGACTTCCCCGCGAAAGCCGAGGGGCCTAGCCTCGTCCTGCGTTTCAAGGCCGAGGCCAACGACGGCGAATGGACGCTACGGTTGAGGCAACAGGATGTGAAGCAGACCTGGAAAGTGCTGCTGAACGGTAAGGAACTCGGCCGCCTGCTCCCCGACGAGAACGATACGGTCCTGTACTTCCCGGTGCCGCCCTCCACGCTGCTCAAGGGTGAGAACACCCTCGCCGTCGAGCAGGTCGGCAAAGTGCCGGATGACGTTCGTGTCGGCGAAATCAGCCTCGATGACCGCCCCGTGGCGAAGGTGCTCTCCGCGGCGACCGTTGAGGTGACGGTGCGCGAAGAGGTTCGGCCTGGTGAAACCCGTCAAGTGCCGTGTCGGATTACGATCCTGCACGAGTGCGGAGCCTTGATGACCGTAGGCGCAGCTTCCAACGATCACCTGGCAGTACGTCCCGGCGTAATTTACACCAGCGACGGCCAGGCCACGTTTGGGTTGCCCGCTGGTGAGTACATCATTTACGCCGGTCGCGGGGTCCTCTACGGTATCGACTCGGTTCAGGTTTCCGTCGGTCCCGGTCAGCGTGCCCGTAAAGGGCTCACGATCCGCCGCGAGGTTCCTCTCCAGGGCTATGTCAGCTGCGACACGCACGTTCACACCCTTACGCACTCCGGCCACGGCGACTGCACGGTTCAGGAGCGCATGTTGACCATTGCCGGAGAAGGTATCGAGCTGCCAATCATCACGGATCACAACAAGCAGATCCATTACGGCGACGCTGCGAATAAGCAGGGCGTCCGCGGTTATTTCACCGAAGTCGTCGGCAACGAGGTGACGACGAACGTCGGGCACTTCAACATCTTTCCGGTGAAAGAGGGCGGTCCCGTCCCCGACTGGAAGGGGAAGGACTGGGCCGCTGTCTTCGGCAGCATCGCCAAGGAGACTGCGGCGCCGATCATCGTCCTAAATCATCCGCGCGACCTGCATAGCGGCTATCGGCCGTTTGGTCCCGAGCATCATCTCGCCCTGACCGGCGACAACCTCGACGGCTGGGAGCTGCGAGCCAATGCCATCGAACTGGTGAACTCTGGAGCTCAGCAAACCGATGTGATGCGAACCTATCGCGACTGGTTCGGACTACTCAATCGGGGTGTGTACTTGACGCCGGTGGGTGCCAGCGATTCGCACGACGTCTGCCGATTCATGGTGGGGCAAGCGAGGACTTACATCCGCTGCAAGGCCGATCGGCCCGATGCGATCGACGTCCGGGAGGCGGTGAAGAGTCTGCAAGAAGGCCGCGTCCTGGTCAGTTGCGGACTGCTGGTTGAGATCACCGTCAACGACAAATACGGTCCGGGCGATCTGGTGCCGGCGACAGGCGACGTGAAGGTGTCGGTTCGCGTGCTGGGGCCGGGTTGGGCGACGGCGGACCGTGTTGAGTTGTATGCCAACGGTATCAAGGTCCGCGAGGCGCGCATCCCGGACGGGAAGAAGGCCGGCGTGAAATGGGCGGGCGAGTGGACCTTGCCGCGGTTTCACCACGATGTGCATTTGTCGGCCATCGCCACGGGGCCTGGAGTGAGCGAACTGTACTGGCCGATCGCCAAGCCGTATCAGCCGACGTCGCCAGTGGCGGAAACGCGCGTTATCGGCTCGACCGGAGCCGTCTGGTTGGACGCAGACGGAGATGGCAAGCGCACCAGCGCGCGGGGCTATGCCGAAAAACTGCTGAACGAGGCGGGAGGCGACTGGCCGAAACTGCTGCCCAAATTGGCGGCGTATGATGAGGCGGTCGCGGCCCAAGCAGCAAGTTTATTGCAAACGAAAGGCGTGCCGATGGAGGATGCGGCCGTTCGTGCAGCGGCTCGTAAGGCAGGGCCACAGGTGGAGAAGGGATTCGAGGCGTTCGCCGAGGCGTGGCGGGAAAGTCGAATTGCCCGCGGGAAGTAAGCGGCGTCGAGTAATTACTTTGGTGGTTATCGTCCCCCGCGGGGCCGCTGCAAGGCCTCACAGGCACATTTCTTCTCGACGTCCTTACCCTTCGCCGCGAACTCGTTCAGCTGCTCTCGGCCGGTTGGGACCGTCGCCAGGCAGTTGGCGATCGACTGACGCACGTCGGCAGTTTCACATCGCTTAAATGTTTCGACCAGCACGGGGACGGAGCCGTCGGTCGGAGGACCCATCTGGTTGAGGGCGCGGACGAGAGCGGCAAGTTCGTGCGGTTCCCGCGCCTGTTTCAGGAATTTGACGACGACCGGCATGGCATCCTGCGCCAGCGGACCGAAGTTGGCGAGGGCATTGGCCACCTCGGCACGTTTCCGGGGATCACGGGCGTCTTCGAGTGCCTGAACGAGAACCGGAACGACCGTTTTCTGGATTTGCTTCCGTGTCTCCGGACGGCTCACGCGATCCTGGAACCTGGCGAGCGATTCCTCGCGGGAGTTTACGGCCTTATAGCTTGCGACGGCGAAGATGATTCCGGAAGGTGCGGTTGTAGAGCGAGTCTGATAAGGATCGAGATTGCCCTGATATGCGACGGCATCCTGATAGACGTTGGCTAAACGATAGCAAGTCTGCCTTGTCTCTTCATCGTCGCGGCCGAGGGTATTGCGGTTGATTTCGGTCGCCTTAGTCAGGGCGAGTTCGGCTCGGTCGATGTCGCCCTTTTTGTGATAGAGCAGACCGACCTGGTTCCAGCCTTCGGCGACTTTGCGGGCGTAACGCCGGTCGTTTTCCAGCTGGGCATTCTGCGCGACCTGGAAATACGTGTTGGCCGCTGCCAGGGCGATTTCAGAATCGTCCTTCGTCTTGTTATCCTCAATCTGCCGCTGGAGCTCGCCAACCCTGGCGAATGCCAATTTCACGTCCCGGTCCTCGTCGGGCTGACCACCGACGACCCGAAGCGGCGAATTGGAACCGGCCTGGGCCATTGCATCGCCGCGCCTGGACACGTTGGGTGGAGAGGTCGGTGTACTCGACTCCGACTGGAACATGCCGATGCCGAGAGCGAGGAATAAACAGGCGGCGGCCAGGACTGCGACGCGCTGCCGCGACAATCCCCAGGGCGACTTCTGAACGAACGGAGCAGGGCGGTGGAACGGCAAGGACGGAGCCGGGAGCGAAGCAGCGGCGGGAACCGCAACGGTGATCGGAGTCGCCGGTTCGGCAGGGCCGCTGTCGGCGAGAACATCGCGCACCAGATCGGTTAATAATTTCAGTTCGGGAAGTGTTTGCAGGGCGGATTCAATCTCGGCCCGCTCACTGTTGCTGGCCTCGTCGGAGAGATAACGGCCGAGCGTGGTGTTATCGATGTCGCCCCACGTCCGTTGCTGCGCTGCACGCGCCGCCCGGAGTTCTGCGGCAACTTTATCCCAGCCAACCTGATCGGTTTCTTCGGCCGGCATGGATGGACCGTTGTATGATTGGCGAACGAGTTATTACTTCCCACCTTGAGTACAGACGGTCGTGCCTCAAAACGGTGCAAGAAAAAAATCTGTTTAGCCGCGACCCGACAGGGGAGCGCTCCGAAGCGCTCCCTAAACGCAATGCTTCGGAAAGTCGCATTGTTCCGGTAATCCAGCCCGGTTATCATCTCATCGTTTGCTCGCACTGGCTCCACGCCTTGCGGGTTTGAGCACCTTTCAAGGAAGAAAGGGTGTACATAAAGTGCGTACAACGGTGCGGCAGCTCGCTGACCTGGTGCATGGAGAGGTTCACGGCAATAGTGAACAGGAAATCACCGCGGCCAAACCGCTTCATCTTGCCGGCCCTGGGCACATCAGTTTCGTCGAGAAGCAAAAGAAGCTGTGGTATCTGAACGACTCTCGCGCCTCGGCCCTGGTTGTACCACAGACTCTCGTGGCTCTGCAGCAGGACCTGTCGGCCAATCGAACCGATCCCCTCGCGGTCATCGCCGTCCCCGATGCGCTGACCGCCTTCATCGCCATCATGCAATTCCTCCACGGCCAGCCGCTGGCTCAACGGTACGGCGTCGATCCACGCGCGACGATCCATCCGTCGGTGAGCCTCGGCGACGGCACGGACGTGGGGCCTTTTGCAGTGATCGGCGAGGGGTGTCGAATCGGTGCGCGCTGCACGATTCACAGCGGCGTTGTCCTCGGCCGCAATTGCACTCTGGGCGACGACGTGATCCTCTATCCGAATGTCGTCCTCTACGACGGCATGGTAGCTCGGCAATCGCGTCGTCGTTCACGCCAACTCGGTGCTCGGAGCGGATGGCTTCGGCTACCGCTTCCAGGAAGGCCGGCATCAGAAGGTGCCGCAGTTCGGCACGGTCGAGATCGAGGACGACGTCGAGATCGGCGCCTGCACCACCATCGATCGCGGCACCTTCCAGGCCACGCGCATCGGCCAGGGCACGAAGATCGACAACCTGGTGATGATCGGCCACAACTGCCAGATCGGCCGGCACAACCTCTTCGTCAGCCAGGTCGGCATCGCTGGTTCGTCGCGACACCGGCGACTACGTGGTGCTCGCGGGCCAGGTCGGCGTCGCCGATCATGTCCACATCGGCGACGGCACCCAGATCGGGGCCCGAGCGCGGCGTCCACAAGGACACCGCAGCCGGCGAGACGCTTCTCGGCGTCCCCGCCCGGCCGGAACGGGAAGCGAAACGCATCTGACTGAGCCTGGACCGCCTGCCCGGATCTGTGCCAGGACGTGGCCCTCATCAAGCAGCAGCTGGGACTGAGTGCATGACGAAGCGCCGGAGATGACGGCAGATGACAGAGCCACGAGAGTCAACGCGACACAGGAGACGTTTTGCCGCCTGCCTGGCCAGGGATGATTGATGACTCGGAGTCCCACTCCGCACTCCGACACTCCGCACTCCGCACGGCTCCCGTGGGCTTGCTTGCCGGCTGGGGTCGATTCCCGATCGCCTTCGCCGAGAAAGCCCGTGCCGTGGCGTCTACCGGTGGTGTGCGTCGGCGTCAGCGGCGAGGCGTCGCCGGAGTTGGCCGGTCTGGTGACCGCGGTTCTACTGGTCCGGTCCTGCCGGATAGGGCGCATGATCCGCTGCTTCAAGCGCGAGGGCGTCCAGCGCCTGGTCATGGCGGGAAAGGTCCATAAAGCCAACTAGCTGCACAAGCCCTGGAAAGTTCTGATCGCTCTGCTGCCGGACTGGCGGACCATCCCGCCTGGTGGTACTTCCGCGATCGCAAGGACAACAAGGACGACACCCTGCTGCTGCGCCTGATCGACGAATTTGCGCCGCGACGGCTTGACGTTCGATTCCGCCCTGAACCTCTGCCCGGAGTTACTCGTGCGTCCCGGTGTTTTGACGCGCCGCCGGCCGACCGCGAAGGAAGAGGCCGACATCGCCTTCGGCTGGGAGCTGGCGAAGAAGATGGGCGAACTCGACGTCGGCCAGAGCGTCGCCGTGAAGGAGATGGCCGTCCTCGCCGTCGAGGCCATCGAGGGCACCGATCGGGCCATCGCCGGCGCCGGCGAGTTGTGCCGCAACGGCGGATTCGTCGTGGTGAAAGTGGCCAAGCCGCAGCAGGACATGCGCTTCGACGTGCCAACCGTCGGCACGTGCACGATCGAGACGCATGCATCGGGCCGGCGGCCGCGTGCTGGCCATCGAGGCCGAGCGGACCATCCTGCTCGACGAGGCGGCGACGCTGGCCCTGGCGGATCGCTATGGTATCACCATCGTGGCCCGCGCCGCAGCGGCGTCACAAGCGGCGGCGTGAGATCGCAATGTTTTGCGGGGTACGCTTTCAGCGTGCCTCGGTAGCAGGGCACGCTGGAAGCGTACCCCACCACAGGTAAGGCGCTGGTTTCACATGCTCCGCACGCCGGAACTATTTTCTTGTGGAGACAGCGCTCGCGGTTACTAGAATTCCCGAGAAAACTTGACCTGCACACTGGAAGAGCGGATGATGAAGGGGACTGAATCGGCGGACTGCCTTCTCCGCAGCGACCTGTCCCGATCCCAACGAAGGCCGACGCAGCCAGATCGGATCCACCGCTCATGGGCACCATGACGTTTCAGCTACCGGCCGAGCTGTCCGCCGATGCGGTCCGGGATCTGGAACGCGCCTGCGTTGCCGGCGGGCCGGACAACATGCCCTGGCCGACCGAATTCACTGCGCCAGGACGGCCGGCTGACCGCGCGAAGTCCGTCGATGAGAGCGGCTACTTCCTTGCTCCCTGGCCGATCGAGAAAATCGGCCGGCTGATGACCGGCTCCGCTACCCTCATGGAGCGGCCGCCGCCTACAACCTGCTGACGGAACTGGCGCGCGGCAAGGTGAACCAGCTGCGCAACCAGGCGGCCGACTGGATTGCCGGCGGCTTGCAGATGGCGCCGGACCTCCAGCAGCAGATTCGCGCTGCCGCTCTGCCTTCGGCGCGCGTCATGACGCAGGACACGCCCGGAGACGCAGACCGCGAGGCCGCCGCGGCCCTGACCCAGGGTTTCCAGACCGCCCGGCAACTCGTTCAAACGTATATCGCAGCAGGTCTTCGCCGTCCGCGCAGCAACGCGGCCAGATGCGACACGACGCTCGGCTGCCGGCTCGGTGCGGCACCTGCCGCCTGCTGCCCTCGGCCGCCGAACTGGTCCGCTCCTGCAATGCCGTTTGCGCTTCCCATCGTCGTGGAACACCGTCGAGGGGTCGGAAACCATCTACCGCTGGAAAGAGACCGACGCCCTGGTGGACTGGGCGGTGCAGCAGGGACTTTCACGTCGCGGCCGGCCCGCTGATCGACTTCTCCTCCGCCCAGATGCCCGACTGGCTGTGGCAGTGGGAACGCGACCTGCCGAGCATGGCCACGTTCATGTGCCGGTTCGTCGAGGCGGCCGTTCGCCGCTACAAGACCCGCATCCGCCGCTGGCAGCTGACCTCGGCCAGCAATTGCGCCGCGATCCTGGGGCTGGGCGAGGACGAGCTGCTCGGTCTGACGTATCGCCTGGTGGAGACGGCGCGGCAAGTCGATCCGGGGCTGGAGTTCGTCGATCGGCATCGCGCAGCCCTGGGGCGAATACATGGCCCAGGCCGACCGCACGCATTCGCCGTTCATTTTCGCCGACACGCTGATCCGCTCGGGCCTCAACCTGGCGGCACTGGACGTGGAGATGGTGATGGGCGTGACGCCGCGCGGCAGCTACTGCCGCGACGTGCTGGATGCGTCGCGCCTGCTCGATATGTACGCACTGCTGGGCGTGCCGCTGCGCGTGACGCTCGGCTACCCGTCCGACGACCAGCCCGATCGCGACGCCGACCCCGAGACTGCGCGTGGACGCCGGCTGCTGGGGCGACGACTTCTCACCGGCGACGCAGGCCGACTGGGTCGACGGCGTTCGCCAGCTCTCGCCCTGTGCAAGCCACCGGTGCAGGGCGTGCAGTGGACGCACTTCTCCGACGCGGAACCGCACCAGTTCCCACACTGCGGTTTGGTGGATGCCAACGGCGTTCCGAAGCCGGCGCTGACGCGTCTACGGGAGTTGCGCGAACGGTTTCTGGAGTGAGGTATCTTTGCTCTGCGTGTCGTGCGCAATCCCTTGCAATCCGATCCAGGCTCCAACCCCTACAGCTGCCAGTACCGGCACACTGATCTGCACCGCGAACGGCAACAGCAATTCCTGACCGCGCACCGAGCGGTCCACTGGCGAAACTGACTAGCCACAGCGCCGCAAACAGCAAGTCGCCAGAGCGGCCGTTCTGCCGGGACGTGCCGCCACAGCAGCGACGCCGGCACCAGCAGGATGCTCCAGTCGTAAATCATCGCATAGGGTGAAATCCACAGCGTCAGCAACACCGCGGCGGCGAACAGGATCGAACCATCCTCTCGAAACCGTCGCCAAACGAGGACCAGCGCCGCGACGCCGAACAGGCTGGACACAACGCTCAGTAACTTGGCCGCCTCCGCGTAATCCGGCAGCAGGAGGATCCAGAAGCCCTGCGTCGAGTGCAGCTGGTGCAGGGCTGCCGTGCTGTGCATCCGCAAAATGGGGCCTAGATCCTCAACGAATCGTCGCCCCGCACCCGGTATGAAGAGCGCGGTGGCCGCGAGAAGCAGGCCGCCCGTGGCAGCGACGCCGAGTAACGCCTTCCACGAACGGCGAATATCCAGCGTCCAGAGCAGGCCGACGCCGACGAGCAGCTGCGGTTTGAACATCAGCAAGCCCGCGACCATCCCGGCAAGGAATCGACGGTCCCGTTGCAGCAGGGCAAACGTCAGTGCGAGGAAGGCAAGGCTGAAGAGGCTGTTCTGCCCGAAGCTGATGGCCGCGAACACGGGGTAGAAACACAAGGCCCAGACGAACCAGCTTCTTTTGTCCTCGACGCCGAGTGCGGCCGCGGCGACGACCAGGGCGAGCAAGCTCAACGCCGACCAGACCAGCCAACTGGCGGGGTAAGAAAGCTGCGAAGTAAGGGGGTAACACAGGGCGTAGTAGGGTGGATAGCGGAATGGCAGCACGCCCTCCCATTTCGCGCCGCCGACCTCTTTCTGCATCTCCGTCATCGTCGGCAGGTCGTAGATCAGCTGGCTGCGTCCCTCGGCCACCAGCCGGCCGACGACGTAGTACTGGACGTGATCGGCTCCCGCGGCATGTCCGGTCGCGTCATGCGTCCAGCCGCCGACCGCCAGGCTGATGAGCCACGCCAGCCAAACCGCGGCCCCGGCGATCTTCGCCAGCAACAGGCGTGAGCGGACCGCTTCCGACAGTCGATCTCGTGAGAGCAGGGTGAGCGAGACGGATGCGGCGGATTCAGCCACGGTCGAGATCCTGTGAGGGAGGAGTGCGCAGGGAGCGTTCGCGCCCTACAGGAATTCATGGCATTAGATTGGGGGTGTGTCAAACCGTCCCCTACCGCTTCGCCGATTAACGACGTAGGATAGCCTCCGTTTGGCGACTAAATTCGTGGGGCAGACATTCTTGTCTGCCGCCACTCAGGCAGACAAGAATGTCTGCCCCACGAATTTAGTCGCCCAGCCTGCGGTTAATTGGCCACTCATTGAAGTAGTTGGCGAATCATGATCGAGACGCGCGATCTGACGAAAATGTACGGCGATCTGTACGCCCTGAACCGGCTGACACTCAAGCTGGAAAAGGGCGACGTGTACGGGTTCATCGGCCCCAACGGCGCGGGCAAAACGACGACCATGCGCATCCTGGCGACGCTGCTGAATCCGACCTGGGGCGAGGCGTCGGTGTGCGGCTTCTCGATCTACAACAACGCCAAGGAGATTCGCCGGCACATCGGCTACATGCCGGACTTTTTCGGCGTGTACGACGACATGAAGGTGGTCGAGTACCTCGAATTCTTCGCGGCAGCCTATCGCATCCAGGGTCCGCAACGCCGCCGGCGCTGTGAGGAAGTGCTGGAACTCGTGGAACTCGGTTACAAGCGCGATGCCCTGGTGACGAGCCTGTCGCGCGGCATGACGCAACGTCTCGGTCTGGCGCGTGTGCTGCTGCACCAGCCCGACGTGCTGCTGCTGGATGAGCCGGCCAGCGGTCTCGATCCTCGAGCCCGCATCGAGATGCGCGGCCTGCTCAAAGAGCTGCAACAAATGGGCAAGACCATCATGGTTTCCAGCCACATCCTGCCCGAGCTGGCCGACATTTGCAACAAGATCGGCATCATCGAACGCGGCCAACTGATTTTCGACGGTACCGTGGACTCGGCGATTCGCCAGGTGCGGCAGCGGATGGTCTACCTGGTGCAAGTGGCCAACGGCATGAACGCGACCGCCAAGGAACTTCTCGACGGCAATCACGACGTGCTCGGCGTCGAGATGAAGCACGACGGCGCGGTGCTGCGCGTGACGCTCAACGATAAGGTCGAGGACGGCAGCTTCCTCGCCGAGGAGCTCATCAAGAACGGCTTCCGCGTCAAGATGCTGAAGGAAGAGGAAGTCGATCTCGAGGACGTGTTCCTGTCGATCACCAAAGGGGTGACGAATTAGATTGACAGCGCCACTTGTGGCGCACGATTGGCTGCAAGGCTCTGTAGCGGGAAAGGTAGGACGGATTTGCAATCCGTCCGCCATAGCCCGGACGGATTGCAAATCCGTCCTACCACGGTGCATCCCGCCTTTGAACCATGCCCCAGTGTGGCAGTTGGCATCGCCGAACAGAAACGCAACTGGAGCCTCGCTGACTGCTCTTGCTCGCGTGCCGTCAAGTCGATAATGTCCCACCCCGCGACTGCAACTTCAACCTTGATTCCCTACGAGTCGATTCGGTCACTTATCCCGAGGGTTTGACTATGCTCTCCGCCACGGCGATCGTGTCTCCCGGATCATGGAAACAGTGCGGGATCTGCATTGGCCTGCTCTCGCTGCTCTTCCCTCTGCACTCAGGGCCTTCCCTGGCCGAAACTCCTGCTTCGGCCCCGACCGCTCATTCCTCCGTGGACACTGGAGCGCACGTTCCTCTCGACGTAGATTATTTGCGCAGGCAAATTAACCGCGCATTACCGACAGCCAACATCACGCTGATTCCCGTCTCCGATACCACGGTCATGCTTACGGGTAACGTGGCCCATGCCGAGGACACGATCGTGGTGTTGCGCGTGGCCGCCTCGGTCGGCGCCCAGGTCATCAACGCCCTGAAGGTCGGCGCCGTGCAGCAGGTTCAACTCGACGTCTCCATCTATCGAGTCAAGTGCGGCCTGACGCACAACCTTTTGATCCCTTTCCTTGAGCGTGCGGGCAAGATGGACATGATTGTAGAGAGGCTGGAGACGCCAAACGCCTGTCTCCAGACGCCGGTCACGTGTCTCCTCCGTTCAAAACACGCTGCCGAGAATCTTCACAAGATCCTCGGCACATTGAAGCAGGAGAACCTGGCCGAGCTGTTTGCCCAGCCATGTCTATTAACTCTCAGAGGCACCGCGGGTAGCTTTTTCGTGGGTAGCGAGCAAGCGGTGCCAGTGCCGGCCGGACTCGGTCAAATCGGCGTCCAGATCGAGTTGGTCGGCACACGTCTGAACATCCTTCCGATCGTGCTCTGCACCGGCGAGATCCATCTGGAAATCGAATCGGAAATTAGTAGCCTGAGTCCTGCGAACAGCACAAACATCCCCGGCGCCACCGTGCCTGGTCGGTTGACCAACCGCACACATCCCACCGTCGAACTGGAAGCGGGGCAGACCCTCGTCATCGCCGGGATGAGCGAGAAAGTCCCTCAGTACACGATGGAGAAGACGCCGATCCTGGGCAATCTGCCGTTCATCGGCGACAGGATGTTCACCAGTACGGGCGTCAAGGAGACTGAGGAGGAAGTGGTCATCCTTGTTACACCCACTCTCGTCGCTCCGGAACCCGGCAACATACCGCAAATGCAACGCGCACCCGTTATCCCGGCACCAGTTCCAAACGCGCCCGTTGACGAAATGACAAAGCGGATGGACAGCCGCCTCCAACGACTTGAGAAGGAAATCGCCGACCTGCACCGCGAACTCAATTCCCTACATTCCAATCCGCCGACGCCGATGGATCATACTGAGATGGATCCGCGCCGCTGATCCTTCTGGAGTCGGTTGGGGTTTACGAGTTCGACCGTCCGGGAGCGTTCGAAAACGCTCCCGGACGGTCGAACTCGTAACCGTCAAGGAGTTGCGGCCAACGTCCGCTCTTTCGCTGTGGTGGTGCCGAGGGTCGCCGCCTCGTGTTTCAGCAGCCATTGCTTGCGATCCAGCCCGCCGCCGTAGCCCGTCAGTGTACCGTTCGCACCGATCACGCGATGGCAGGGAACGATGATCGAAATCGGATTGCAGCCATTGGCGGCGCCGACAGCGCGCGATGCGGTCGGCTGGCCGATGCGCCGGGCCAGCTCGCCATAACTGATCGTCGTGCCGTAGGGGATGGCGCGGAGCGCGGTCCAGACACGGCGCTGAAAGTCGGTGCCGTCGAGTGTCAGCGGCACGTCGAACTCCCGCAAGTCACCGGCGAAATAGGACTCCAGCTGTTCGACGGCCGGCAATAGCACGGCATCGTCGCGCCGCCAGCCGTCGCCGATCTCGTGCGGCGCCATGTAGACGCCGGTCAGCGCCTCGCCGTTGGTGGTGAGCAACAGCTCCCCGATGGGGCTGGACATGCGACGATAGAAGACGATGCGCGGGAGCATGAGTTCGATACCTCTCCGGGACAACTATACATGATTATAGTACAAGCCCGATCGCCAGGCCAGAGTGGGACGATCACTCTGACCTGACGAGCGGGCTTGCAGATGTCGGTCCGCGGAGACCGTCAAACTACTCGACCGTGAAATCCTGGAAGAAGATCGTGCTGAGCGAGGCATCCGCTGTCGTGTAGGACACCGTCACCTCGCCATTGGTGGAGTTGAAGTTGGTCGTTTGAACGTTCCCACCGCCGGTGTTATCCGTGACTTGCAGGGTGCTGCCCGCACCGCCGAAGACGACGAAGTTCAAGCTGCCCGGCGTGCCGGGGCTGTAGTCGCTCGAGCTGGTGACCAGCACTTGCATCTGATCCTGCCCCGTGCCGCTGATCGTCAGGGGACCATCGAGCCGTTGGCTGCTGACAAGGATCGTGTTGTCGCCCGAGCCAGTCACCAGGCCGAAGCCGCCGCCGAGAGTGCCGCCGGTGGCCGTGTAGTCGATCGTGAACGGCGACGCTCCCTGACCAACGAGCTGGTTGGAACTCACGTCCAGCTTCTCGGCAGAGGTCGCGTTGGTCTCGAAGCAGGCAAACGTGTTACTGCCGCCGCCCAGGTTCACCATCAACGTGCCGTTCAGCGCCGTGCCGAGCAACCCGCCGGTCGCCGTGGACACACAGAGCGTATCGTTGCCCGCTCCTGTCGTAATCAATGTCGGCCCGGCGGTGCCCTCCACACCCACCGAGTTGGCGCCCGAACCCAGCGTGACGCCGATATTGCTGAAGCTGCCGCCCGTCGCCGCGTAACTGACCTGGAACGGCGACGTCCCATCCCCGGTGATCGCATTGCCTGTGACGACCACGCTGTCGGCCGTGGTGGCGTTGGCCTCCGTGACGCTCAGCGTGTTGGTGCCGCCGCCCGCGTTGATGGACAGCGTCCCATTGAGCGTGCTGCCCAGCAGTCCGCTGCTCGCCGTCACAGCGATGTTGTTGCTGCCCGTTCCGGTGTTAAGCAGCGTCAGTCCATCCGTGCCGGTCACGTTCACGCTGTTGTTGCCCGAGCCGGTGGCCAGGCCGATCAGGCCGAAGGTGCCGCCCGTGGCCGCATAGTCGATCGTGAACGGCGACGAGCCCTGACCGAGGACCTCGCTGGGGGTCACGGTCAGGGTGTCGCCGGTCGTGGCGGCCTCCTCGGTGATGCCGAGCGTGTTGGTGCCGGTGCCGGCGTTGATGTTGACCGTGCTGCCGAGCACGCTGCCGAGCAGGCCGCTGAGCGCTTGCACGAACACGGTATTGTTGCCGCCGCCGCCGTTGACGCTCAGGGACGTCGTGCCGGTGGTGGTGACCACGATCGTGTTGTCGCCGCCGCTGCCGCCGTTCACCGTGGCCGTGCTGCCGGTGATGTCGGCGTTCACGTTGACGCGCCCGGTGCCGGTGAGGGCGGCGGCGGCAGTGCCCGCATTCACCGCCTGGGAAACGGTCAGACCCGCGTCGGCCGTGATGGTGACGGCCCCATCGTTCGTGGTGAGGCCGGTGAGGCCGTCCGCCGTACCAAGGGTCAGCGTGTTGTTGGCGGCGGTGAAACTGAAGGTGTCGCCGGAACCGCTGACGGCGGCGGCCAGGGAGCCGGTGGTGATGTCATTCGCATTGTTCAGCGTTACCGTGCTGGCGGCACGGATCGCCAGGTTGCCGACCGTGATCGTCGCCCCGACGCTCTGTGTGATACCGCTGTTGGTTTGCAGGTCGAGCGTGCCGACGGTAGCGGGGGCAATGGTGGCACTGACGTTAATCGCGCCGGCGCTGCTGTTGCCGATCTGGAGCGTGCCCGTGGTGGTTACGGTAGCCAGGTCGGATTGCGCCAGGCCGAGATTGCCGGCGCTCGGGTTCGTGCCGAGGTCGATGGTCTGACCGGCCGTTTCGGGCTGGAGGATCACCCGTGCAGCGCCGGCCGCGATGATCCCGCCGCTGAGCGACATGAGGTCCGCGGTGACGGTGATGGGCGCGGTCGCACTGACGGTGGCGTTGCTGTTGAACAACATGCCGGCACCGTCGGCCGTCAAGCTCAGGGCGTCGGCCCCGGTGGAGACGGCGTCATTGAGCGTCAGGTTGCCATCGGCGGCTTGCAAGTCGCTGCCGACAAGGCCCGTGGTGGCTGTGTTGCTCACGCCTATGATGCCGTCCACCGTGCCGATCGTGAGGGCGCCGGTGCTCTCGGAAACATCAATGCTACCCGCGACGGTGTTGGCGGCTGCCAGAGTGGTCGTCTCGACCGAAAGCGGAGTGGCGGTGCTGCCGATGCCGTTGCCCGCTCGCAGGGCCAGGTCAGTCGTCGTCAGCGAACCGAGCGCCCCCTCGATGATGGCGCCGCCGGTGATGAGTGACAGGGTCGTCCAGCCCGTGCCGACGTCGGTGATGGCCGCGCTGTTGGTGATGTCGCCGGCGCTCACGCTGCCGATACGCAGGACACTGGCGGTGACGTTGTCGAGATCGCCCTGCGCCAGGCCGAGTTTGCCGGCGCTCGGGTTGGTGCCCAGGTTGATGGCGAGGCCGGACGTGGACGGTTCCAGCGTGACGATGGCGGTGCCGGCGTTGACAGCCTGCTCGATGCTCATGCTGTCGGCGATCAAGGTGATGTTGCTGTTGGTGGAAACGATGCCGGTATCAGCGTCCACAGTGTCGACCGTGAGCAAGTGGCTACCGTCGCTGAACGAGAAGGCGTTCGTGGTCGAAGCGGCGAGGCTACCGACATCGTTGGCGCTGGTCAGGGTTACCGGTCCCGTCGAGCTGACGGAAAGGTTGGAGACGGTGAGCGAACCGCCGGCCGCTTCGGTGATCGTGCCGTTGTTAATCAGCGTGAGGGTGTCCCAGCCAGCGGGTGCGGTGATGGCCGCGCTGACGTTGATGGTGCCGGCTGTGGCGTTGCCGATTTGCAGGACGCCGGCGGTGATGTTCTGGAGTTCGGCGTTGGTCAGGCCGACCGTGCCGCTGGTGTTATTGCCAAGGTCGATCGAACTGCCGGCGACGGAGCTCTCCAGGATGGTGCGGCCCGTGCCGCTGTGGATGTCGCCGCTGATTTGGAAATCCAGCGCGGCGAGGTCGATGTCGCCGTTACCGGTGGTGTCAACGTTGACGCCAGTGCCGATGTCGATGCTGGCGCCGAGGTTCGTGACTTTGATGGTACCGGTCGCCGCGTCGTTGACCACGCCGCTGCCGGTGATGGTCACCGTTTGCACCGGCGTGGCCAGCTGGGTGATGCTGATGTCGCCGGAGGTGCTGTTGGTGGCTACCAGGTCGACGGCATCGGTATTCAGCGTGATGCCCGTGGCGGCGTCCACCGTCAAGGTGCCGCTGGCGGCAACGGCCATGCTGCCGGTCGAGTCAACGGCGTCGGTGTTGCTGGTCAGGTTGACCGTGGTGCCGCTCAGCGCGTTGACGGAGAGGGTGCTCGACGCCGTCAGGTTGACGGTGCCCGCCGTATCGGTGATAGTTCCGACCGCATCCACAGTGCCGGTGTTGGTGACGTTGATGTTGCCGCCCGTTTCGCTGATGCCGGTGATGGTAAGCGTCGTCGCGGTATTCGTAAGGTCAACGTCGCCGCTCGTCGTGTTGGTCGCAATGAATGTGCCCACCGTGTTGGCTCCGGTTAACGACGTACCGGTGGCTGACGAGGTGGAGAGTATGCCGGCGGTGCTGAGTGTTCCACCGCCCGTTTCGCTGATTGCGCCGCTCGAGGTCAGGCTGATGGTGCCGCCGCCCGTGGCCTGAAGCGCGGCGGAATTGACGATGTCGCCGGTGGCCCCGGCCGCCATGGTGGTGTCCACGCTGAGGCTGCCCGAGGTAATGGTGCCCAAACTGAAGGTGACGTCGTTCGTACCGGCTCCGGCGCCGGAATTGTCGATGGAAATCGACGCGGACAGATCGCCCGCGGCGTTGAAGGCGATCGTCGTGGTCCCATCGCCGCCGCCGTCGGCCGACACGTTCGTGGGCGTCCAGATGTCGGTGCCGGTCCCGGAAAGCGTGAACGTGACCGTGTTGGCTGCGGGGTTGGAGACCGTCACGCTTTCATTCGTGTCGAGATGCACCATCAACGGGGTTCCGTTGCCGCCCCAGGAGTAGGTGGCGGGCGCAACCGGTCCTCCAGCTGCTCCAGACGAGGAACAAAGCGGGTCGAGCGAAACAGGGGATGGCGCTTTGACCGATTGCGGCTATTCTTCCGTGAATCCCTACCGAGCAGACGATCGAACCAGGTGAAGAGAGTCATGAATTGCCTCGTCCAGTTGGGTACTCAGGGATACTGATGGGAAATCGACCGAAACTCCTTCCCGTCCTCGACGATTGCCTGGCGTCCCGAAGTTAACGAACGGCTGGCGCTCGGCGATTCAACGCGCATCCTACGATTCATCTAACCCGCAGCCTTGGCGTTTGTGGCCATTTGTACAGGAGCGTTGAATCCTTGATTTGTTTTGCGAAAGCAGCCTCGTATGCAGCCAGATACACCGCATGGTTCGACATATCATTATGTACTCAGATGCAATCCCGACTGCAAGCGGAAAATGCCACGTTTTGGGAAGCCAGGCAAGATGAAGGGGTTGCGCATCTGGATCAACAGCGCAAGGCGAGCGGCAGGAATTGTCGTACCCGTAGTCGCAGGCTGAGGCGAACGGCGGGAATTGATTTACCCGTAGCCGAAGTCGCCAGACTTCGGGTGGGGCGTCCAAACCCGAAGTCTGGCGACTTCGGCTACGGGAACTTAGAACCTGCCGCTCGCCTGAAGCCTGCGACTACGGGTAGCTTTCTTCCTGCCGGTCTCCCAAGCCAATCGCCGCTCAAGCCGATAGATCGGGACATGGATTCTCATTCTCAGTTCACCCGACCGTGAATTGATTGAAGAAGATCGTGCTGAGCAGGGCATCCGGCGTTGCATAGGACACTGTGACCTCGCCGTCGGTGGCGTTGAACGGAGTCGTCTTGATAACCCCACCACCCGTGACGTCCGTGACTTGCAGGGTATCATTCGCCGCATTGCTGCCAAAGAGGACGAAGTTCGGGATGCCGTCCTCAAACTGTGTGAAGTTCGAGTAGCCGCTCGAACTGCTGACCTGCACTTGCACTTGATCGTCACCCGCGCCGCAGACGATCGTCAGGGGACTGTCGGACGGTTGGCCGCTGACGACGATCGTATTGTTGCCCGAACCCGTCACCAGGCTGACGCCGCCGCCCATTGTGCCGCCGCTGGCCGAGTAGTCGATCGTGAACGGCTGCGCTCCCTGCCCGACGATCTGGTTGGAGGCCACGAACAGTTTGTCGGCCGTGGTGGCGTTCGGCTCAAAGACGGCCAACTGGTTGCTGCCGCCGCCGAGAGCCAGCAACAGCGGGCCGTTCAACACGTTGCCCAGCAGCCCGCCGTTCGCTGCCGATACGCAGACCGTGTCGTTGCCGGCCCCCGCCGCAATGATCGTTTGGGCGGCAGTGCTCTCGACACCCACCGCGTTGTTGCCCGAACTCAGCGAGAGGCCAATACTGCTGAAGGTGCCGCCCGTGGCCGCATAACTGATCACGAACGGCTGCGTCCCGTCACCAACGATCGCGTTGGCCGACACGACCACGCTGTCGGCCGTGCTGGCGTTTACCTCGCTGACGCTCAGTGTGTTCGTGCCGCTGCCCTCGTCAATGGACAGCGGCCCCTTGAGGACGCTCCCCAGCAAGCCACTGGACGCCGTCACCGCGACGTTGTTGTTACCCGCCCCGGTGGTAATCAGCATCAACCCCGGAGTGCCCGTCACGTTCACGTTGTTGTTGCCCGTGCCGAGTGCCAGGCCGATGAGGCCGAAACTGCCGCCTGTGGCTCCATAGTTGATCGTGAACGGCGACGCTCCCGAGCCAATGATCTGGGTGGGGGTTACGGTGACGGCGTCGCCGCCGCTACCGTTTTCCTCGGTGATGCCGAGCGTGTTGGTGCCGCTTCCGGCGTTAACGTTCACCGTGCTGCCGAGGATGCTGCCGAGCAGGCCGCTCAGCGCTTGCACAAACACGGTATTGTTACCAGCCCCACCGTTCACGTTCAGGGGCGTCGTGCCCGTGGTAGTGACCACGATTACGTCGGCGCCGCTGCCACCGTTTACCGTGGCCGTGCTGCCCGTGATGGGCGCATTCACATTGATGGGGCCGTTTCCATTGAGGACGACGACCCCGTTGCTCGCATCCACATCCTGAGAGACGTTCAACCCGGCGCCGGCGGAGATGGTGACGGCACCGCCGTTAATGGTGAGGCCGTTGAGGCCGTCCGAGCTGCCGACGGTCAGGCTGTCGGCGTTGGTGAAGTTCAAACCCTCTCCGGCGCCGTTGATGTTGACCGCCAGAGGGCCGGTCACGTCGTTGGCATTGGTCAGCATCACGGGGCCGAAGGCGCGTATGACCAGGTCGGGGACAGTGAGAGTTCCTGGGGTCGGGTTGGTCGTCTCCGTGACGGCATTGCCGGTCTCGAGGTCGAGCGTGGGCACGTTGGCCGGCGTGATGGCACCGCTGACCGTGACGGCGCCGCTGGTGGAGTTGCCGACCTGAAGTACGCCGGCCGTGACCTCGTTCAGCTCCGTGTTGGTCAGGCCGAGGGTGCCGGTCGCATCGGCTCCGCCGAGGTTAATGAGCTGGCCGTTGCTGAACGGCTCCAGGGTAACCCGGTGGCTGGCGACGGCGGCGGGATCCACGCTGGCGTTCAATGCCATGTTATCGAACTGGAGAACGACATTCCCGCCGGCCGTGATGGGCTGGTTCACTGTCAGGAGCGTGTTCGCTACGCTGCTCAGGAGTGATGTCCCGAGACCGCTGGTAATGCCGGACGGTACGTTGCCGATGAACGTCGGGGGTTGGGTGACAGTAAGGGCGACCGAGTCGAGCAAGGCGAATGCGCCGCCGGTGCTACTGCCCCCCACCTCGCTGACGGCGTTGGCTGTGGTATCCAGGTTGACGTCGGAAGTGGTCGAAGCCGCCAGGTAGTTAACGGTGAGCGTGCCGGGGCCGGTGGTAGCGATGACGCCTCCGCTAACGAGGGACAGGGTGGTCCAGCCCGTGCTCACGTCGGTGATCGGCGCCGTGATGGTCAACGATCCCGTAGTTGGCGTGATACTCCCTGGTGTGCCGCCGATCGTGCCGCCGATTGTCAGAACGCCGGCCGTGATAGTGTTCAGATCGGTCTGGAGCAGGCTGAGGGTGTTGGCTACCGTGGTGCCCAGGGTGATGTTCTCGGTTGGAGTAATGACATTGAGGTCGACGCCGGCTCCGTCGAGGACCGCGATGGTTCCCCCGGCCAGCGACATCGAATCCGCGGCGATGCCGATGCCGCCCGCCGAACTCGTGAAGATGGCTGCGTTGTTCGTGAAAGTGTTCCCGCTGCCGCCGGCCTCCAGGAACACATTGTCGGGCGCGGTGACGTTGTTATCGATTGTCAGGTTGCCGTCCTGAGATTCGATTTCCGTTGCGTTCAAGTTCGTGGTAGCCGTGTTCGTCACGCCGACGACGCCATCGACGGTGCCGACAGTAAGGTTGGCGAGGCCGCCGCTGTTCTCCGCTAGCTGGATGCTGCCCGAAGTCGTGTTCGACGCGGCCACGGTGGTGACGTCCAGGTTGAGTTCGGCGATGCCGTTGACGGCCTGAAGGGCGAGGTTGGTGACGGTGAGGTCGACGGTGGCGGTGGTGTTGGCGTCGAGAATGGCCCCGCCGGTCCTCAGTGACAGCGTGTTGAAGCCGGTTTGCGTGGTGACCGGCGCGGTGATGGTTAGGTTGCCGGCGTTGTCGGATCGGCCGATGCGCAGGATGCCGGCCGTCACGGTGCTCAGTGCCGTGTCCGACAGGTCGAGATCGCCGACCGTGGTGCCGCCACCCAGGTCGATGTTGACGGGCGTCGAGCCGGCGCCGCCCGTGGCCTGCTGCAACGTGGTGATGCCGCCGCCCGAGTTGGTTACCGGACCGCTGAGCACCATGTCGTCGGACGAGATGGTGATGTTGCCCGTGCTGGCGGCGTTGAACTGCGTCGTGTCCACGACGGCCCCGTCGGTGAAGGCAGGCCCGGTCGCCGAGAAGACGCCCCCGATGCCGGTAGACAGGCTAATGGGGCCGCCCGATGTGGCGACGAGAGCTTGGCCGAACAGGGTGATGTTGCGCCCTGCGGTCATCGTCACGCTGTTGGTGGTGGATTGGGTGGCCACCGTATTGCCCCCCTCGTTAATGTCGCGGCCCGCCGTCAACACCAGCGCCGCCGGACACGGACGTGACGTCGCCGAAATTACCCTCCGCGAGAGTACCGAGGTTGATGTCCTGCCCGGCCTGGACCGTGAGAGTGCCCGAGATCGTCTGGATGGATCCGGTGTTGCTCGTTTCGTATCCGGCGTTCATGCCGCCGGTGAGGACGTCCTCGGCGGCCTGGACCGTGACATTGTCTTGCCCCTTGACGATTTCGGCACTGGTGACGATGTCGATGCTCCCGGTGCCGGTCAGCACGATGTCGCCGGAGGTCGAGTCCTGCACGCCCTCGAACGGATCGCCGGTGAAGCCGATCGTCAGATCGCCGGTGTTGCCGATGAAGATGCCGCCCGTGGTCGTCAGGGCCGCGAGGTTGCTGGCCTGAGTAGCGATCGGGTCGCTGTTGGTGCCGATGCCGGTGCCGCCCTGGAGGGCGAGGTTGGTCGTCGTCAGCGAGCCCGCTTCGCCCGGATCGCTGATGGTGCCGATGGTTTCTAGCTCCAGGGTGTTCCAGGTTCCCGGAGCCGCGTCGGCGCTGCGATGGCGCCGGCCACCGTGATGCCGCCCGTGTTGTTGCTGCTGCCGATCTGCACCGCGCCGGCCGTCACCTCGTTGAGATCGGTCTGGCCCAGGAACAGGCTGGTGGTCGGTACGTTGTCCAGGGCGACGTTGAAGGCCCCGCCGTTGGCCGGATCGACCGAGAACTGTGTTACGAACTGGCCCGCCGGCGTGAACTCCACCAGTTCGCTGGGCTGATTGGGATCGGTGTTGACGGCATCGCTGTCGGCCACGATCAGGTCGCCGTTGGGCGCCAGCAGCAGGCCCATCGGTCCGTGCAGGTGGACCGGGTCGGCGAAAACCACGGTGCCCTCGCCGCTGGAGGCCGCGGCCGTGTCGGCGTTGGGTATCGAGAAGATCGTACCCGTCTCGGTGCCGTTGACCATATCGTCCTGAGAGGCGACATACAGGGTGTGGTTGGCGGTGTCCAAAGCTAGCCCGCTGGGGCCGACCACAAACGCCGCCGAGTCGGGACGGGATGGGTAGCCGGAGCCGATCTCGACCTCGTCCACGACGGTGATGACGCCGGCGGCGATGCTCAGGTCGATGCGCACCACCGTGCCGTTGGTGCCGGCGGTGCCGCTGACGTTGGACACGTATACCTGAGCCGTGCTGCCCTGGTCGTCGATGGTCAGGTCCCAGGGGTCGGTGATCAGCGGTCCGTTGAGGCCCGGCACGTTGACGACGTTGCCGCTGCTGTCCAGCACCTGGAGTTCACCGGCGCCGACCGCCCCGGCGCCGGCGTTGGGTACGTTGCCGACGATCACGAAGCCGGCCTGAAGGATGCCCAAGGCGTTGCTCAGACCCGGCGCGGTGCTGGTGAAGAAGGTCGAGACTTGGCCGGTGGGTGTGATGCGGACGATGGTGGTCCCCAGTCCCTGCGTGTTGCCGTTGGCCTGGCTATTGTTGAAGTTGGCGACCAGGGCGTCACCAGGCTGGAGCGTCCCCGTGGTGGGGAAGTTGGCCGGCGCGAACGCCAGACCATAAGGGTTCTGATCGCCGTTGGACGGCACCGTGGAGACGACCTGCTCGTTCGTTGTCCCCAGGCCCGTGAGCAGCGCGCCGGTAGCGTTGTTGAGCGTCCAGATGTCCAGGCTGGGGGTGTTGTCGTCCACGGCGGCAAAGCGGGACAGCGTTGGAGTGCCGCCCAGGGTGATCGACCGCGTGGTGTCGTTCGTGTCCAGGGTGACTTGGCCGGCGCCTGCGTTCACCGGGGCCAGGAACGACATGCCGTCGGCGTCCAGGCTGATGGCGCCGCCTCCGCTGGCGATGGCACTGGCGACGGTTAGTCCGTCGCCGTCCGTGGAGACGTCGATTTGCACGGGCCCGTCCTGGGTGCTGATCCCGGAAACGCCGTCTACTGTGCCGACGGAGAAGCCGGTGCTGTCGTCGAAGTTGAAGCCGGCGCTCGCGGTCGTGACAAGACCCGCCACGATCGTCACCTTGTTATCCGTGCCATCGTTCAGAGTCACGCCCGCAGCCGCCTGGGCCGCCAAGTTGGGCACTTGAAGCCCGGTGCTCGCGTTCTCGGTGATGGTGCCGCCGCTGAGCAGGTCGAGAGTGCCCCAGCCAGCCGGGGCGGTGATGGAAGCCGTGACGGTAATGTTGCCGGCGCTGCTCGTGCTGCCGATGCGCAGGACGCCGGTGGTGATGTTGCTGAGGTCGCTCTGCGCCAGGCCGAGCTTGCCGGCGCTGGGGTTGGTGCCCAGGTCGATGCCGCGCCCCGCGGTAACCACGTTCAGCGTAACGATGCCAGCGCTGTTGCTGCCGGTCGTGATCGGGTCGGCGATGACCATGTTGTCGGCGTCGATCGTGATGTTGCCGCTGCTTTGGCCGGTCTCCACTCCGGAATTGATCTGGCCATTGGCGCCGGAGTTCAGCGTGAAGGTGCCGCCGGAGCCGGTCGTCAGGACGATGTCGCCACCGGGGCTGCCCGGGTTGTTGACGGTGATGATCTCGGCCCCCGACTGGACGGTGTCCTGAATCGTGATGTCGCCGCCGGCCGTGGCTGTTACACCGTTGCCGGGGCCGAAGCCCTCAACGACGGAGCCGTTATCGACGGTGATGTTGCCGCCCGCGATCAACGTGAGCGGTCCGGCGCCCGCGACATCGCCACTGAGACCATTGGTGCCAAGAACTAGATCCCCAGCCGCGTTGAGCGTGGCCAGGCCGGCGGTGCCGCCGATATTGACCTGGAACCCATTGCCTCCGCCCGTGACGATATCACCGCCTGCGGTCGTGGTGAGGTTGATCGCAGCGCCATTCGTCGTGACGATCTCTCCGCTCGTCGTGATGTTCAGCGTGCCGGCGTTGGTCAGGTCGAGCGGGCCGCCGTTGCCATTGGTCTGCACGCCCTGGAACGGATCGCCCGGGAAGCCTATCGTCAGAGTGCCCGTGTTGCTGATGAACAGACCGGTAGCAAAGAAGTTCGTCATCTGGGCTACGAGGTTGCTGACCTGAGTAATCAACGGTGTGGTCGAGGTGCCAATGCCGCCGAAGGAGGAGAGCGCCAGGTTCGTGACGGTCAGAGAAGCGCCGCTGGTCTGGCTGATCGTGTTTGCAAGGGAAGAGGAGTTGTTGGCGAACAGCTCGAGCGTGTTCCAGCCGGTGCCGACGTCGGTGATCGGCGCGGTCACGGTAATGCTGGCGTCGGTGCCGGCCACATCGCCGATTTGCAGGACTCCGGCGGTCACTTCATCCAGGTCGCTCTGTGCCAGGCCGAGCTTGCCGGCGCTAGGGTTGGTGCCCAGATCGATGCCGAGTCCCGCGGTAAACACGTTCAGCGTGACAATGCCGGCGCTACTGCTGCCGGTCGTGATGGGGGCAGTGATGACCATGCTATCAGCGTTCAACGAGATGTTGCCGCTGTTGGTCGTGATGCCCGAGATGCCGCCGGCCGAACCGATGGTCAGCGGCGTGCTGTCCGTGAACGAGAACGCTTGGCCGGCATTCGTGACGCTCGCCGCCAGGGTAGCAACGGCGTTGTTCCCCGTGAGGCTGACCGCATTGGCCGGCAGCAGAGACAGATTGGCGACAGAGAGGGTGCCCGTGCTCGGGTTGTTCGTGATGCCGCCGTTGGTCAATAGCTGCAGCGTGTCCACATTGGTGATGCTGATGGGCGCGCTGACGGTGATATCGCCGGCACCGGCGTTGCCGATCACCAGAACCGATCCGGTCGTGACGGTGGCGAGCTCGGTGTTCGACAACTCCAGGGTGTTCGGCGTGGTATCGACGGTTGAGCCGAGGTCGATCAACTGGCCAGAAGTGACCGGTTCCAGGATCACATCGCCGCCGTTGTTGGGAGTCAGGGCGCTGGTTCCGGGTGTACCCAGGGCCATGCGGTCGGCCATGATGGTGATTTGCGTACCGCCGCTATTGGCGATGGTCGCGTTGTTGGTGAACAGGCTGTTGGTCCCGCCCGCTGTCAGGACAATGTCGCTGCCGGAAGTCACATTCTGGTTGACGGTCAGATCGCCGTCCGTGGTGCTCACGTCGACATTCCCGGCGGTAATGCCGATCCCGAAGCCGAGGCCGAGCCCGTTATCGACGTTGTCCACGGCCAGGCTGGCTGCATCGACGAAGCTAAAGTCGCCGGCGCTCGTCCCGGCAAGGTCCGCCACGACATTGTTTTCGTCCAGGGTGACGCTCGCCAGGCCAGCTGCTTGCAGATTGGCGACGGTCAGCGTCGCCCCGCTGTCCTGGCTGAGCGTCCCGGTGGGAGAGGTGATCAGCGACAGGGTGCTCCATCCCGTTCCGACGTCGGTAATGGGGCCGGTGATGGTAATGCTATCGGGCATGTTGGTGCCGATGGCGCTGCGGACGCGGAGGATCCCGGCGGTGATCTCGTTCAGGTCCGCCTGCGTCAGGTTGAGGGTGTTGGGGTTAGCGTTGGCGCCCAGGTCGATGGCCGTGCCGAAACTGACCGGGATCAGCGAGACGATGCCGGCGCTGCTGCTGTTGGTCGTGATCGGGTCGTCGATGACCATCGTATCGGCACTGATGGTGATGTTGCCGCTGCTTTGGCCGGTCTCCACTCCGGAATTGATCTGGCCATTGGCGCCGGAGTTCAGCGTGAAGGTGCCGCCGGAGCCGGTCGTCAGGACGATGTCGCCACCGGGGCTGCCCGGGTTGTTGGCGGTGAAGATCTCGGCTCCCGACTGGACGGTGTCCTGAATCGTGATGTCGCCGCCGGCCGTGGCTGTTACACCGTTGCCGGGGCCGAAGCCCTCCACGAAGGAGCCGTTATCGACGGTGATGTCCCCACCCGCCGTGAGCAAGATGGGACCAGCGCCGAGACGCTGCCGGACGTGCCGGTGGCTCCGAGCGAAATGTTCCCCGCCGCCGCGAGCGTGGCCAAAGCCGCGTCGCCGCCGATGTTGACGCACAACTGGTTGCCGCCCGTGACGATGTCGCCGGTAGTCGTGGTGAGCGTAATGGTGCCGGCAGCTGCCTGAACAAATTCCCCGGTCGTCGTGATATTCAGCGTGCCGGCGTTGGTCAGGACGATGGGATCGAGGTTCCCCATTTCCATCACGCCCTGGAACGGATCGCCGCTGAAACCGATGGTGAGCGTACCGGTGTTACTGATGAAAGTTCCGATGGTTGGGCCATTGGAGCTGTTGTCCTGCGAGACCAGGTTGCTGACCTGGGTAACGATGGGGGCACTCGCCGTCCCGATGCCGTTATCGGAGGACAGGGCCAGGTCGGTCGCCTGGAGGATCGCGCCCGTGCTGTCGCTGATGGCGCCGGTCGCCCCGGTTCCTGCGGTTGTGTTCACGCTGATGCTGCCCGAGGAAATGGTGCCCGAACTGAAGATGACGTCGTTCTCACCGGCTCCAGCGATGGAATTGTCAATGGCGATCGACGCCGAAAGATCGCCGGCGGCGTTGAAGGTGATCGTCGCGGTCCCATTGCCGCCGCCGCTGGCCGTGGCGGCGCCGGTTTGCGTCCAGATGTCGGCTCCGGTGCCGGAGAGCGTGAACGTTTCCGTGTTAAGCGACGGGTTCGAGACTGTCACGCTTTCATTGGTGCTCAGCTGCACGAGTAGAGCGGTCCCGTTGCCACCCCAGGAGTAGTTGGCGGGCGTGAGCCGATCCTCCAGCTGCTCCAAGCGCGGAACGAAAAAACTCCGGCGACTCAGCGGGCGGCGCATCGTCCGTTTCCGGGAAGTCTTCTTGGAACTCCAACCCAGCAGCTGCTTGAACCAGAGAGAGAGCGGCATGGTGAGTTTCTTTCTCTTGCGAACTTTGGGGGGCTGACCGTTCACGCACAATCGTGGACGGTGTGCAGCGGGCATCCTGCTGGTGTTTCTCGTCGCGCGGGCCGTCTACCCAACGTGAAACCGAACCGGCGTTCTGCCGATCCTCCGGAATCCGTGCTGATAATCGGAGATACAGTCCGCTGCGATCTCAGGCGGACGGGGACTCACCGGCGTTTCCTCTGCCGTGCGGTCTACGCTGCGCGCCGCACCTCCGTCGCCGGTCCGTCAGTGAAGGGAGTGGGGGCGAACTTCCTGCGGTGGTTCCGTCTGTTGCACTTCCTGGTCGTGCCTGGGCAGCGAGTGACAATCTCGGACTATTGTCACCGGCCGATTCTCGATTGCAAGAGAAAAACCACCGGAGTTGGAAAAATAGGCAAACTGGGCGAACAGATAGGCAGGATGGGCTGTTTTTCTAAGCCCGACGCGTAAGCGACGGTGGTCGCAAACTTCGCTTCCGCGTCGGGCTTAGAAAACCCTTCTCTTCCGATTCGCGCACCGACCGCGTATCCTAACCTCAATGGCCCCATCGTCGCACTCATCGTGCGGCCGATGAAGGGCTGCTGTTCTCTGGATGGTTCTTCTCCTCATGATCTTTGTCGATCGAGTCACGATCTACGTTAAGGGCGGCGACGGCGGCGACGGGTGCTGCAGTTTCCGACGCGAAAAGTACGTGCCGAAGGGCGGCCCCAACGGCGGCGACGGCGGCGACGGCGGTGATGTGATCGTCCGCGCCGTCGCCGGCACCGACAGCCTGGCCGACATCGTCAACCGGAAACACTGGCGCGCCGACGGCGGCGGCAAGGGCGAGCCGGCCGACTGCCACGGCCGCAAGGCCCATCAGCTCGTCATCGCCGTGCCGCCTGGAACGCTGATCCGCGACCGCGATCGGGGCAACGTCCTGCGCGACCTCAAGGAACCCGGCGAAGAAGTCGTCGTCGCTCGGGGTGGTCGGGGTGGTCGCGGCAATCATGCGTTCGTCTCCTCGACCAACCGCGCTCCGCGCAGACGCAGCCCGGTACAATCGGCGAGGAGCGCTGGATCGTCCTGGAGCTGAAGGTCATCGCCGACGCCGGGCTGGTTGGCCTCCCCAACGCCGGCAAATCGACGCTGCTGAGCCGGGTGTCGCACGCTCATCCTGAGATTGCCGATTATCCGTTCACGACCAAGCATCCGAACCTCGGCCAGGTCAGTGTCGGCGGCGAACGGGTGTTCATCCTCGCCGACCTGCCCGGCCTGATCGAGGGCGCCCACCACGGCATCGGCCTCGGCCACGAATTCCTGCGCCACGTCGAACGGACGCGCGTGCTGGTCCATCTTGTCGAACCGCTGCCCTCGGACGGCAGCGATCCGGTCGCCAACTACCGCGCCATCCGCCGGGAGCTGGCGTTGTACAGTGCCGAGTTGGCGAATAAACCGGAGGTCGTCGCGGTCAGCAAGAGCGAGCTGACCGGCGCCGACGAGGTGCGGCAGAAGATGACGGCCGAGCTGGGCGCACCGGTGCTGGCCATCTCGGCGGTGACGGGCCAGGGATTGTCCGACCTGATGCGCACCGTGATGGAGTGCTTGCAAACGCTGCCATGAGAGTACCGAGTACTCGGTACTCGGTACTCGGTACTCGGTACTCCGCACTGAGGAACGTGCATAACGCCGGATATGGAGTGCTTGCAAACGCTGCCATGAGAGTACTCGGTACTCGGTACTCGGTACTCGGTACTCCGCACTGAGGAACGTGCATGACCCCCGATGTAGTCGCCGATGTCGGCAACTCGCGCATCAAGTGGGGCCGCTGCTCGCCGGACGCTGTCGTCGAGGCCGTGTCGCTTCCACCGGACGACCCCGAGACGTGGCAACGGCAGTCTGCGGCGTGGCATCTGCCTCACCCCGCGGCCTGGGCGATCGCTGGCGTGGATCCGGCGCGGCGCGATCGACTTGCAGAGTGGATTCGTCAACGCGAGGACTTGGTCGCGGTCCTAGATGATTGGCGAAGTCTGCCGCTAACCGTCGAACTGCCTACGCCGGAAGCAGTCGGCATCGATCGATTGCTCGACGCGGTGGCGGTGAATGCGCTGCGGCGGCCGCAGCGACCGGCGATCGTCATCGACGCCGGTTCAGCCATCACGGTCGATTGGATCGACGACTCGGGCGCGTTCTGCGGCGGCGCGATCCTGCCCGGCTTCGGCTTGATGGCCAGCGCGCTGCACGAGCATACGGCCCTGCTGCCGTTGATCGAGGTACCGAAGCAGGTTCCCGCTTTACCCGGCACGAGCACCATCGCGGCGATCGAAGCGGGCGTCTTCTGGGCGGCGGTCGGCGGCGTCTGGGAGCTCGTGGCGGCCTATTCTCGCCGCTTCGATACGTCCCCCGAGGTGTTCCTCACGGGCGGCGATGCAACGCTCCTCGCCGCGGTTGGCCGCGATTCCGCCCGACTTTATCCGCTGCTTACCCTGGATGGTGTCCGAATTGCCGCGGCGAATAAGACAAGCCGAGAACATTAGGGAGCGTTCCCTGACGATCGCAGCTCGTCCGTAAAAGCGACCGCTGGGGGTCGCGACGAATCGACCCCGACGGCCTCGAGGCAATCTTGAATAGCAAGCAGCAAACCGACCCCCCCACACTTCTCATGCTCCTCATCCGCCGCTTCCTGGTCATCGTCGCCCTCATGTTCTGGCAGGGCGGTTTCTTCTTTTACGCCAGCGTGGTCGTGCCGGTGGGCACCCGGGTGTTCGACCACTATTATCCCCCTCCAAAGGAAGGCGACGGCCCCTCCGGCAAACGCCAGCAGGGACGCATCACGCGCACCGTCGCCTGGTGGTTGAACGTGTCCGGAGCCGTCGCGCTGATACCGTTGGGCTGGGACGTCTTCGCCGGCTCGGACCGAGGACGACGCAGAGGCTGGCGCACGCTTCCTCTGGCTTACCGTGGCCGTGCTTCTCGCTGTGCTTATCTGGTTGTACGGCGAGCTGGATGGTCGGTTCAATCGCGACACGCTGGAGTTATCGCCACAGGAAGCGTTCCTGGTCCGCCACGCCCTTTATCTCTGGCTGAACACCGTCCTGTGGGGATGCTGTCTGCTCTTCCTGTTCCTGACGCTTCGTGCCTGGAGAGCGGAAGACGCTACTGCGTCACAATCGCTGAAATTGGATGGGGATGAGAAGGTGTAAAAAGCGAGCGGGCCGGCTTTGAAGAAGCCGGCCCGCTAAGAATCTTTGAATGAGTGCTAAGTTCCGCCGTTGATCCTTTCGGCGTCGCCCAGTCACCGAAGTTACCAGCGACGGAACAATATCGATGTTAAGTGCGCCGTGGAGCTTCTGCAAGAGGAAAAAGAAAGATTTTGGAAAAAAACTTTCACATCAATACATCCGTTCATGGATCAGCACCTGGCTGCGGTCGCGCACACGCCGAAACAGATCGGCCAGCACCGGAAACCACTCGCGGGCAAACTCGATCTCATCGCCGGCGTCTTCCGCGTTTATTCCCTCTCTTTGGGCGAGAGCGGTGGCGCTCCATCGTTCCGGCTGGATCGAGGCGAGATAATCCGCCAATCGGGCCACGTCTTCGCGATTGTTGTAACCCGCGTGATCCGGACGGTAGACCGCAACGCCGAAAGTCAGATCGCGGCTGCCGCGATGTGCTTGTAGCACCGGCGGCAGTTCGGGACGCGGTTTCGACAGATCGCATCCGGGCGCAAGCAGCTGGAGCAGCGTCTCCTCGCAGGTCTGAAATTCGGGGATCTCCGCCGCGCCGAAGAGAAGCAGCTCCCCGACCAGCGACCGCCAGAAAGTTCGGTCGAACGACAGCCCGGCGAGGACGCGGCTGAGCAGCGGTTCGTCAGGACCCGTGTGGTAGTGCTCGGCGTAGGCGCGGGCGGCGGGGAGCAAGGCGGAACAGACGGAACGGCACGGTTCAAAGGAGCGTCGCCGCCAGGCTGCGGCGAGCGCTGGTCGGATCTGCTCCGCGAAGAGTGCGGCGTCCAGGACGAGGAAGTAATCGGCCATGTCACCGCGCCGGCTTGACGAACCAGCCCTTCGTGGTCGCGTCGGTCTTGAAGAATTGCAGCAGCACATAGCTCTCGTTCCCAAACTCCTGTTTGGGAACGCCCTCCGCGAAACTCCGTTTCGCGTTTCTTCCGAGCACTGCGGAGGTCACGCGAAACCGGAGTTTCGCGGAGGGCGTTCCCAAACAGGAGTTTGGGAACGAGAAAGCTTCGCCAACCCGTTCATTCTTTCCGCGGGCTCTTGACGAACCAGCCCTTCGTGGTCGCGTCGGTCTTGAAGAATTGTAGCAGCATATTCCCCATCTTCTTGATGCCGTCCATCGAGTGGTGCATCCGATCGTCTTCGCGGTAATCGTCCAACCGAAAGCTGAAGCCGTCGCCGCGTTTGTTCTCACCGTTGGCCCAGAGGTACGGCCCCCAGCTCAGCCACGGCGCCTTGACCGCGCCGCGGGCCGGATCGAAGTTCAGCGCCGGATCGCCGCGCACTGTTTCTCGATCAGCCATTTCACCGCGTAGCCGGTTTCGTAGGAGAACGGCTCCTTGTTGCCCTCGCGCTTCGCCCAGCCGCCGAACGATCGGCTCGACACATACACCATTTTCAGGTTCGGATACAACCGCGGCAGCGCCTGCACGATCTTCTCCAGCTCGCTCTGCAAGGTCTGGGCACTACGCGGGAACGGCATCTTCGTCGGCGGTTCGTACTCCTTGACGCCGAGTTGCTTCAGCACGCCCGGCCCCAGGGAGGCGTCGGTTTCCTTGAGCCAGATGACCTGCACCTGCGCCGCCGTGACGTTCGCGGCCTTGAGCTTGTCGGCGACCCACTCCTTCCAGTACGCCTGGCCGATGCTGCCGTCGTCGGGGTTCTGAATCTGAAACGCCGACTTGCCGCCCTGCGCCCCGTTGACGAGGACGACATTCGGGTTGACGCCCCGGTCCTCTTTCGCAACGTCGAGGAACCCCTTGCTGCACTGGAGCGTGTTGCTGAAGCCGATGGTCAGCAGCACGATCTTCCCGTCGCCGCTGGGCTTCCCCGCCGCGTCGAGCGGCCGAATCTTCGCGGCCAGGTCCAATCCTGCCTTCTGGTGTGCGGCCGGGCGTTCATTCGTGCCATCGGGATAAAGGCCGCCCTTGAAGCCCTGATAGGCGTCGTCGCCCGTCATGTCGGAAAGCGGCTTCAGCTTGGACGTGTCGAACCGCGGCGTGTCATCGGTCTTTGCGGGCGGCCCGGCGAGCCGCTTGCCGAGCCGAATCGCCTTGAGGATCGGCCCGTTGTCGCCCTTCTCGACCGTGAGCGACACCGAGACGCCTTCCTTGAGTTGAGCCGACTTGAGGCCGTCCGCGAGCGGTTTGCCGTCGCCGCCGAGGACCGGCACGTCCTTCGCGGCCTTCAGCGTCCGTTCCTTGCCATCGCCGCCAATGACGACGATCACGCCCGTTTCGGCGTCGATCTTCTTGATCTGCGCGGTCACTTCCACTGCTTGGAGCACGCCGACCATTCCCAGAAGGAGGACGACGGTTGTCAGCCAGCGCGACATGGATCGCTCCTTTTTTGAGAGCCACGAGCCGTGACCGTGAGGGACCGCTCCGTTACGGTCGCCGCTTGTTGGGTTTTGGATGCGAGGGTTCAGGCCGGATTTCCGAAAGTCAGTCTACAAAGCGGCGAGCCGTTTGGCGGGTTGGCATGCGTCTGGCCGGGCCCATGTCCGGAGCCTTTCTTCCCGGCCTCGCCTTTCTGTGAGTGACCGTCAAGGCTTCTGTCGTGGTCTGAGAAAAGCTGTGAACTGACCTGTCTGAGCCCAGGCTGTCTCAAAACTCGCTAAAGACGTGGTGTGTGGGGCCGTTGGAAAGTACGGGTCAAGGAGAGCCGCGCTCACGGTATCCAGGCCGATCAGCACGGCTGTATGGAAGATGTCCTTACTCCAATATTCAAGAGAACCGGTACTCAGAAAGACGATTGGCGGTTGATTGTCGGCCAGCACCTGTTGCACATCAACCAGATTCGACGGACGAAGGTAAACTTCCAAAGCCGGCCCTGAAAGCCGCATTACGTTGCCGGCGCGGCGTACCCGACGGTTGCGTGTTGAGGAGCGAACGCAGCTCAGCTTCGGTACGCACGTCGCCGTAGTGGGCTAGCACCATCCGAACACAGGCCGCCACGCACGAATACTCAAACTCCTGGAGAAAGTGTGGCACGTTGAGCCAACTGCTCGGCATGGTGCAACATCTCCTGTTCGGTTTGCGGATCGGTCAATAGTTCTCCCGTTCCGGCATCGACCCGCAGCGTTCCGATGCGGCCTAGAACGCCTTTTCCCGGCAGAGTAAACACGACGGGAACTGACCAGTAAACGCGCTCGCCGACGGTCAGTTCCGGCGTCTCACCACCCAGTTGCGTGCTGAGTTCCTGCATGACGTATTGGGTGACCCTCTGCCGTGCGGAAAACGACGTGATGTTCAGAGGTTGTGTCACCCGAATGTTAATGTCCAGTGTACTTCCCGTCGGCAGTGGCATACCGGGAAGATGAGTTATCATGGCTTCCTCCCTCGATGACCGTTTCACAAGTTCACCGCCAACATTTGAGAGGGCAGGCTACTGCCGAGAAGCTGGCATCAGGCTTCCAGACTGTTGTTATCGTACATCGGGTGCAACGGTCAAACCAGATCAGCTCGATTCATCCGGCACATCGTAGGCCCCGCGAGCCGAGCGGGGCCAAAGGTCGGAATGAACCCGCCGCCTCGGATTATGTCCAGTCGATCGTTTACAGCGATCGCTGTCCTCCCTGGAGGCAAAAAGCGGATACGCATCCCGGACGCCGACACGATCCAGGAAAACGCTTGAGGCGGAGGGTCCCCCGGTATAAGCTGAAGCCTCGATAATTCGGATCGAACATGTCCGCGAAGGAGATGGCTGATGAGCGTGAAAGTGCAGTGCCCGGAATGCGGCCGAAGTTCGACGGTCCGTGAAGCTGCACATCGGCCGGACCATTCGCTGTACCCAGTGCCAGGGCACCTTTCGAGCCGACTCTTCGGACGACGGTCCACCGCCCGCGGCGACCGAGTCGGCAACGGAATCGAGCAGCCCACCGCCGAGTAAGACGGGCCGTGCGTCGGCCACGAGTCCCGTTATCTCCGATGAGAAGAAACGGCCCAGCGCTGAGAAGCCCAAGAATATCGGCCGTTTCGAGGTCCGTGCCCGGCTGGGAGCGGGCGCCTTCGGGACCGTATACCGTGCCTACGACCCGCAGCTCGACCGCGAAATCGCCTTGAAGGTGCCGCAGGCTGGTTCCGTCGAAAGTCCGCGACAGGTCGAGCGCTTCCTGCGCGAGGCCAGGGCGGCAGCCCGGTTGCGCCATCCGCATATCGTGCCGGTCTACGACGCCGGCCGCGACGAGCCGCACTATTTCATCGCCTCCGCCTTTATCAAGGGACGGACTCTGTCGCGGGCCGTGGACAGCGGCGACATCGACTTTACTCAGGCCGCCCAGACAGTGCGCAAGCTGGCGGAAGCCCTGGCCTATGCCCACGGCCTCGGCATCGTCCACCGCGACGTCAAGTCGTCCAATGTCATGCTCGACGAGCAGGACCAGGCGCATCTTCATGGACTTCGGCCTCGCCTACGATACCTCGACGCCCTGGTGGAGCGGTGCCAAGACGGAATCGAGGAAGGGACGCCGGCTCCCGCCGCGGAGTTATCGAAAGACCTGACTCACATCGGCGCCGTCGTCGGCACGCCGGCGTACATGGCCCCGGAGCAGGCCAAGGGCAAGAGCGGTGAAGCCTTACCGGCCAGCGACCAGTACAGCCTCGGCGTGATCCTCTACGAACTGCTGTGCGGCGAATTGCCGTTCAGCGGCCCCGTTCAGGTCGTGCTGTTCAACGTCATCCACCAGGAGGCGCCGCCGCCGCACACCCATCGGGAGGGCGTGCCGAAGGACCTGGAGACCATCTGTCAGAAGGCGATGGCCAAACGCCCCGCGGACCGCTATGCGGACTGCCAGGAACTGGCGGACGACCTGCGCCGCTGGCTGGATGGCGAGCCGATCAAGGCCCGGCCGCTGGGTCCGGTGGAACGCCTGGTCCGTTGGTGCCGGCGCGAGCCGAAGCTGGCCGTGGCGGTAGCCGTCGCCGCCCTCTCTCTCCTGGCGGTCGCGGCCGTCTTCGCCGTCAGTGCCGCCCGGACGGCGGAGGCGGCGGAGAAGGAACGGACCGCCAAGGAAGAGGCCGTCGGGAACTACACCAAGCTGGTCGCGGCCCAGGAGGGCGAGAAAGCGGCCCTGGATGCACGAGAGCAAGCGGCGAAGAAGGCCAACGAGAGCGCGAAAAAGGCCGAGGAAGCCGCCATCAAGGAACAAGCGGCCGCGAAGAAAGCCGAGCTGGAGACCGGCCAGAAACTGCAAGCGTATCAGGCGATCCGCCATCTCGTGTACGACGACCGGGTCAAACTGGTCGCCCAGGACTGGGACAACGCCCGCCTCCTCGAAGCACGTTCCCGGCTTGAAACACTCCGGCCGAAGCCGCAAGAGAGCGACCTGCGCGGCTGGGAGTGGTACTACCTTCGCCGCCTGGCCACTCGGCCGGCCAAACTTGAGCTGAAACACGCCGACGCCGTCAACGCCGTGGCTTTCAGCCACGACGGCAAACGGATCGCCTCGGCGGGCGACGACGGCGTGAAGATATGGGACGCGGACAGCGGAGCGCTGTGTCTATACGACCGAGCCGCAGAAGGGTCAGGCCCTGGCCGTCGCCTTCAGCAACTCCGGGCTGTTGGCCAGCGCCTGGGCGGACGGGACCGTCCAGGTCTACGAGGTCCGAGATGGGGTGAAGCCACTCTTTCCGTTCATGGCGCACAAGAGCGCGGTCACTTGCCTGGCCTTCCATCCCGACCCCAAGCTCAAACAGCTGGCGACCGGCTCGCGCGACAAGACGGTGAAATACTGGGATGTGAGTCAGGGCAAAGCAGTCGATCTTCGTCTCCCGGCGGCGACCCATAATGAGCCGGTTGCCAGCGTGGCCTTCAGCCCCGACGCCAAGTTCCTCTGCTCGGCCGCTCTGGGCGGTGCGGGCGACATCAAGGCCTGGTATTTTCCGCTTTGGGAGAAGTGGCAAAAGTTTGTGCTGACACCGCAGATGGTGGCCCTGTCGGGAGCGCCCAATGCTGCCGAGGCCAAGAAGCGGATCGCCATCAATATCTGTAGCTGGCCCAGCGGCGACTTCGAGCCGTTCCCGGCGACTTCCGGACATAATCTCGGCGTCACCAGCCTCGCCTGGCACCCCGACAGCCTTGAAGTCGCCCTTGGCAGTCCCGACCAGTCGGTGAGTATTCTCCGCTTCAAACTGAAGGAACACAACACACCGCTGCTCGGCAAAGTCGAGTTGCCCACCGAACCGCAGATCTTCTTCCTCGGGGCCGGCCACCACTCCGCCGTCAACGGCGTGGCATACTCGCACGGTAGTGAAGACCGTTTCGCTTCGGCGAGTTCCGACCGCACGGTGCGCGTCTGGGATCGCAAGACCTGTGTCCCTCTCTTTTCCTTCAAGGGGCATCTCGGCGAAGTCCGGGGCGTCGCCATCAACCCCGACGGCACCCGACTGGCCAGTGCCTCCGCGATGGATTGGTCAAGGTCTGGGATCTGACCACGAATCAGGAAGCCCTGTTGCTGCGGGCACCGACCTCCCCGTTCAGGCTGTGGCGTTCAGTCCGGACAATCGTTTCCTTGCTCTCGGCGCACGGCTGGCCTAGCCGGCTCGGAGGCAAGCCCGCCAACCAACCGGACAAAGGTGAAGTGCGCGGTCTGGGACAGGGACGGCAAGGAATTGCCGCTTTTCAAGGGGCACACCCAGGGAGTTACCGGCGTCGCCTTTGGCAAGGACGGCTCGCGCACGCTCCTGGCCTCGGCGAGCCATGACAAGACGGTGCGCGTGTGGGACGTGGATAGCCGCACCGAACTCCCCGCCCTACCGCATGATACCGCCGTGTATGCCGTGGCCTTTCGCTCCGACGGAAAGCGCCTGGCCACCGGGACCGAAGCCGGCCTGGTGCTGCTCTGGAACCTGGCCGATCCCAAGAAACCAGTCCGCGCCATTTCGGCACACCAGAATCGCGTCCACGGCGCTGACTTTCAGTCCCGACGGCCGCACCCTTGTCTCGGCCGGGGAGGACGGCCTGATCCGATTCTGGGACCAGGAAACAGGTCAGAACACGCGCCAGACCTCAAGCAGACGGAAGCAGTTTACGGCCTGTCGTTCGACCAGGACGGCAAGCGCCTGGCCAGCGCTTCCCAAGGATCAGACCGCGCGGATCTGGAGCATGGAACCCGGAAACGTCCTGCCTCTCCTTATCCTCAAGGGGCATAGCGACTGGGTGATGGGCGTGGCCTTCAGCCCGGACGGCAAGCGCCTGGCCAGTGTCTCCATGGACAAGTCGGTGCATCTCTGGGACACCGCGACCGGGCAGGATGTACTCGCCCTGACCGAGTTGTCCACGGCGGCGATGGGTGTGGCCTTCAGCCCGGACGGACAGCGGCTGGCAGTGGCCGACCTGGGGGCGACGCAGGGTGGGGCGGCGATCGTGTTTGAGGCGCCGCGCGAGTAGGGTATCGAACATTCTCAACGCGAGGCCCGAGCGATGGCTAAGAAACCGATCAAACCTTTTCGCATGGCCCCTTTGCAGCGAGTTAAGGTGACGGAGATTACAGATCCAGCCGAACAACCTGCTCTGGACGGAATGCTGAAACGCTATGACGAATCGGCCTCACAGATTGTTGACAGGCTCGTCGCGCCGCTTGGCGAGTGCTTGACGCCGGAAACAGCCCGCCGCTTGCTCGCGCTCAAACATGACCCCGATTTGCAGGCGCGCATGTCGATGAGATGGCCACGCGCCATACCGAAGGCCAGCTCACCCAGGAAGAGACGGACGAATACGAACGGTACGTTTCCTATGCCACGTTTGTCGCCGCTTTGAAGTCGAAAGCCCGACAGCTGCTCGCCACGCCCCACGGTGAATGATGGACCATGCGCTTCGAGCCCTCGTCTGGTGTCCGGTCGGACCTGACAACGGAGGCGGCGCCCTGCGTGTCCTTCAGTGTTGTCGAGCGCGGGCTTGCTGCACCACCCATTCGCGTGTCTCCGCCGGCAGGTGAACCACCGGGGGAGCGCTATAGGAAAGCGAACGCGTGTAACGGCCCCTGTCGTAGGTCGTGGTGAAAACCGCGCCAAGGTCGAGAGGGAGGTCGGGGTCCGGTGCTTTCAGCGGCAAAGGGATGGTCGGCAGCGATTGGCGCAGCGTCCAGGCGTAAACCTGGCAGTCGGGTCGACGGTCGGCACGGGAGACAAGGGCATAGTAGTCCCCCGGCGGCAGCGGCCGCCGTAGCGTCAGCCGGCGGCCGGTGAGCAGCAGGTCGATCTCCACGAGATGGACCGGCTGCATCAAGAGGGCAAAGCGTTTTTCGCCGTAGCGGTGCAACCCCGGTTCTTCCTTGTTGGAGGGAGAGAGTAATTCGAGCGCCGCGACCAACGACCGCTCGGGGCGGTGCAGGATCTCGATCCAGCGTTCGTGGGTCTCTTCCTCGACCAGCAGGTGGGGAATGGTGACCGGTTCCAGGACGGCGACGCCAGCAGAAGCGACCTCACCCGGCGCGGTCGGCCCGGACTGACTGACGACCATGCTCGGCTCGATGAGATTGATGCGGTCGGGCGGTGTCTCGATGAGGTTCACCTTCTCATTGATGCGCGCCTCGTAATGGTCCGGCAGACGGTCGTTAAGGTAATCACCCAGGGATGTAAGGAACCCTACGGTGAAGTCGGACCAGTACGCGGGGTCTTCCAGGTACGGGTCCATGCCTAGAAACGGGCTGGGCATGGCGATACCTCCTGCTGAGTTGGGTTCTTCACTACTAAGCTACCAGGAAGGCATGGTCCACGCCAGCCAGTCTACGACGCCGTGTGCCATACGCACGGTGTTGCGTGGGCATGGATGCAGCGGGGATGTTCGTCTGGGTTGGGCCGATCAGGATGATCCGGAATTCTCTGGCGGTGGTTGAAAGATTCTAATACGGTGCGTCCATGCCTATGCGAAGTCAGGTTGCCTCACTTTTTCCGCAGCGGGACCAGATCAGTTGTCGGCGGTAGGCCAGATGGAATGTTCCGGGTCCCACCAGAGTAGTTGGAAGACCCTGCCGTTGCGGATGCCCCAGACGCGCATAACCCCACTGAGGCGGAAGCGGAACAGCGTTTCTACATCGTCCAGCCCAGTTGTTCGAGCCGATCCCTGGCTTCCTTTATGATGCCGTCCACGGACACCGCGTGGTTCCGCTTCTTGTTCTGGTAGATTTCGTTCCACGTCATCGACTCATACTGGCGGCTTTGCAATAGAATGCCATTTTGGCAGCCACTTCTATTGCAGGCCAGCCCATTTCATTTCAGCGGAAACGATTTTCTTGCAACCGATTGAATTTCCTTGCAACCCGACCAGAGCCAGCAAAGATGCGAGTCGCCTGAAAAAGCGCAAGCGGATTCTTGCTGCTGTCGCCACCTTCCGTATGCTATCAAGTTGAATGTGGCGGCACAACCAGCAGGACCACAGCAAGGACACAGCCATGTCGCAACAGCATTACAACTCATCGCAGTGGCATTACCACCAGAACGGCGTTCAGTATGGGCCGGTCACGGCCAAACAACTGAAAGAACTGGCCGTTGTTGGACAACTCCAGCCCATGGATCAAGTCTGCGCTGGCGGTGCATGGATTGCAGCAGAAAAGATCGCTGGTCTGATTTACGATGTGCCGAGAGGTGACGCCACGGTCAATGTCTTGTGGCAAGGTGTTCAATCCGGGCTCATTGACATGTCCGTAATTGTGAGGTTCAACGGCAATCTCATTGGGAATGGATCACTCATCAAGGGCTTCCGTTTCAGTGCGCCGACGACAATAGGGAGGCACACATTAGGCGTCAAGCTGTCCTTCCCGTTGAAGCGCGAGAAGCAATACGTCCTCGATATTCAGCAGGCGTCGGTCTACAATGTCGGCCTGTCGTACAACCTCTTCTGGGGCAATTTTGTCGGGGAATGTGATTTCTCCTTGGATAGAGAAGTCATTCACTCCGAAGCGGTCATTCAACGACAGTGGGACGCTGAGAGGCAAATCGGCCAATGCCCTTCGTGTGGCGTAGAGTGGGTCGCTGTGTACCGTGGGAACAAGGTCATTAACAAGGAGTATGTGCCGAGGACAGTGACGCGAGAACAACAGCAATACGTGGAGAATCCCAACTTCCACCCATTGAATGCGAGTTATGTTCCGCAGCATTTGCATGGTGGGGCTCAATGGCAGGAACAGGTCACGATGACCGTGGAAACCATGAGGCATTTTTTCAAGTGCGAGCAATGTTCCAACAAGTGGACGGGGGATACCACCCGCGAATACATCGAGTGATATTATTCGAAGCCGGGAGGTTTCCCCGTGGCTTCAAACCCGAAGCCCGGTTTGTAGGCGATGTTATGTCTGGTCATTAGCACCTTTTGGATCATCTGAGAAATTTGGCCAACGTACATGGCACTTCTTTGGATGGCATCGGCAGAAGGGTAGCCGAACTTTGTATTTGAATTGGCAATCACTTGGAGATTCCTCTTCAAAGCCTCCAAGTGCGAGACCGCCCCTTGGATGCTCGGCTCTTCACTCTCAATGCCCATTGGTCGGCCTTGCTGCGGCATTCCTTGTTGAACTTGTGGCTGGTATGATTGCTGTGGTTTACGGCCCTGCCGCCAGCCTTGCATGAAGTTGTTCGTCAAATTGCCAATGCCTTTCACAGCTTTGCCAGCGAGATTGCCTGCCCAATTTGCGGCCTGTTGGAGAAACTCGTTGTAGATTTCCTCTGGATCAAGATCAGTGTCGCGCATGAGGCCATCCAATTTTTCGACCAAGGGCGCAAGGTCGATGCCATGCTGTACGCATAATTCGGCCAGTTCTCGGGTTCTCCTTTTTTCCACATATTCTGCAAATAATGGCATCGGCTTTCCTCTCAAAAAACAACTCGCTCATATTTATGAGGCCAATGGCGATTTCTCGGGCCAGAAAATCGGCTCGATGCCGAGTTCCACCTGCGACTGATGCACCACGCATATGTTGTGGCACAAAAACTTGCACAAGACCTCGTTCTTCATCGCCACGTCCATCTTGCTTCGCACATGATCCCGAAATTTCGCCTTCACCATGCTGAATGCCGTCTCCCCATTGCTCCGCTGATGATAATGCTGCATGAATTCCTCCCGATGAAGCTGATAAAACAGGTAGGTCTTTTCCCACAACGATCCTGCCTCACCGGGCTGACTGTTCGACTTGAATGGGATGTACGCTGTCCCGCCCAATTTCTGCACCAGTTCAAGATTGTCATGGCTCAGATAGGCTTTGTCGGCTGGGACTTCCTTGACCGTGAAGTTCTTGGCGGTGGTCTCCACCAACGGCTTGAAAAACGGCGCATCACCCGCATCACGCCCTTCAATCTCGACATCCGTGACGATCTTCGTGTGGACGCCGCAAATCGCGTGGGCCTTGACCCAATCGCGGCCAGACCGTGTGGTGCCGTATTTTTCATCGAACCAGCGCACGAATCGGCTCACGCTGAACCCAGTGGAATCAGGAGCAAACACGGTTTCCACAGCCTTGAGGGGTAAGCTGCTCTGGACGATCAACTGCTTGAGAACGGGCGTCATTGGTTCATATTCGAGATAAGCGCACACGCTGACGCTGTGCATAAGGTTCGACAGGTAGCCTTTTGTGAAGGCGTCTGCCAGAGCGCCCGCGAAACGGCGGCTGGAAAAGGTCGTGAAGACCTTGAGAGCCGAGGCAAACACCATGTCGGACATCAAGTTGCGTTTTCGGCCCCTTTTCGGCTGCGGCGAGGGAGGACAGCCACGGCATAGGTCATGAAGAAGTGCTTGAAAGCGGGGCATTTCAGTCATCTGGGCTTCGTTGTATTTCGGCCAGTCCTGCTTGTACGTCTTCTTCTCGGTGAACGTGATCGTCTTCGTCTCGGTGATCGTGCCGTCGCTGTTCTGCTCACGCTTGATCGTGATTTCCACCGCGTACAGGTGCTTGCACTTGTGGCCCCATTCTTGGTGGTCGGGGCAGGTGCAGGTGCCGTGGGCAGGATCGACGGTGTAGCGTTTGTCGGCCCCGGTCTGGGACGGGACGATCCACATCCCGTCTTGCTGGTGCAGTTTGCACATGGCAGCGATGATGATGCCGCGTTCTTGGCGGCGCTTGGCGGCGGTCGGGTCATTCGGGACTTGGATGATGGCGTTCATTTCATGCCTCCTTTGGGTAGATACAAGTAGTAGCTACCAGTAGTATACGCATTTTGGGCTTGCGCCGTCAAGCGGATTTGTATATACTGGTGGTAAATACTTGAAAGGAGGCGAGAATGCCTGTAAAAGAAATTGGAGTGGTGATGTTGCAAGGCTGTCGGTGTCGGTGCGGGCACGAGTGGTTGCCGCGTGACCCGAGCGAAAAGCCGAGGGTATGTCCGAAGTGCAAGAGCCCGAACTGGGACCGTCCGAAGCAGTTCGAGCGGAACAGCAAAAAGGTGAAGGCGGAATAAAGCGAGCGCATTCGCTAGGTTATCGAGGCGGCAATCTTGTTGAACTACCACGAGGCATAACCAGTGACCATCGCAGCTTGTTCCCTGTCAGCAGAAGGGGTTGTCTTCGGCGCAGATAGCACTACCACACTGGGAGGTCGATTTTTCGATCACGGCCAAAAGATTTTTCCGATTGGCGAGAATACCTACCTTGGGATGGTTTCTTGGGGACTCGGTGAACTCGGGGATATGAGCTATCGGACTTTGATTGCCCGATTCGGGGATAGTCTGCGAGGGCGTCCACTGCAACCACTGGATAAGGTAGCCGAGGAATGGAAAGAGTTATTCTGGCCGTTGTACCGATCATTTTGTGCAGAGGCAATTGCAAAAGTCCTACAGCTTGAGGGAGATACAGACAAAGCCGAGCAGGAAGCAAGATTACTGGTGCTCAAAGAAGGTCTCAGTGGCGGGTTTTGTATTGGTGGGCACTGCCCGTTTGACCGGACTCCGAGGGCTATCGAAATCACCTTCGATTGGATAATGACCGCAGGTCCGGTGATGAAAGAATTGGCGATTGGCGACGTTGAGTTTTGGGGAGACCCGAGCATTACTCAGCGACTAGAATGGGGCTTTGATTGGCGGCTCATTGAGGCCATCATATCATCGAGAAAATGGACCGGCACAGAACAGGAGTTAGCCGAAACACTCTGCAAATTTCGGATGAAGCGACTCAGTAATGTGCCGTTGCGAGAGGCAATTGATTGGGTTCATGCTGCAATCTATACCACCATCAAGGCGATCAAGTTTTCCGAGGAGAAACCCATGTGTGGTGGCCCCGTCGAGATTGCCGTAGTCCCAACAGACGGGCAATTTCGTTGGGTGATGCGCAAGACGCTTGGCTCGGCGATACTTCAAGACAAACTTGAGGAGTTCTCAAATGATTAGCAAGAAAGTGCAGGAGATTATGGAGCGTATGAAGAAAATGCCACTACCACAGTGGATCGTGGATATACACGAATACCGCCGCATCCACGGACATTATCGACCGGGAGACTTCTACCGGCTGTACGGCGACCCGAACGAAGGTGTCAAGATGCCGATGACGACCGAAGAATTGCTCGCCGAGATTCGGCGACAGCGAGAAAAGCGGAAACAACTGCCTGAATCGTGGCGCTGACGCATCTCGTCCCCAAAACATTTCTTAAGGTTGCTCTTCGTGATCGCGCCCTTGGCCGCACCCTCCGTTTTGTACACCTTCTGATCGTCGCCCCCTCCTTGAAGACGCGGTGATATTTTCTTGCAAACCGATATTTTCTTGCAAAATGGCGCATTTCCTTGCAAGTTCGGTGATTTTCTTGCAAGTTATCGGATTTCCTTGCAAAATGGCATTTTATTGCAAAGCCCATACTGGCGGAGCTTCACGTAGATCTCGGGCCACAACAACCCGTCCCGATTACACAGATCCCGCCCCTACGGGCCGTCGTGGTCAAAAATGGTGATGCTCCAAACCGGCGTCTGGCGGTTTGCATCCTCCGGGTCGTTGCCGCCGGTGCGCGGCCCCTTCCCAGGAGGTACGAGTTTCGGCATGGTTCAAAAACAGGCCAGCTTGGGTAACACTGTTGTAGGACGGCCTTCCCAGGCCGTCCGCTCCGCCTCGGACGGCCTGGGAAGGCCGTCCTACAACAGTGTTACCCTGATATGAACCATGCCCGAGTTTCGCCTTGGGCGTCTTGTTCTTCGGCACGGCTCCGATCTCTCAGATGCTGCCGTAGTATTCGGCCATGCTGGCGTGCGTGATCTCCTTGTTGCAGCGCATGCCCACCGGCACACCGACGCGGGCAGTCTGCCACGGCGGCTCCATGTGGCTCAGGTCCGAGAGCCACTGGGAATCCTTATCGCCGTAGAACGCGAGAATTCGGTCGATGGTCTCCCTCTCGCTCTCCCCCAGCGCGGTCGGGTTGCCGACGCCCTGAACGTCGTCGGGCGTGACCGTAAACTTGCTCTTGAGATGCTGGTACAACTCGGGCACGACCGGTCCGTTGACCCACGCTTCTACCTTCTCGCCGAAGAGGGGTTTTTCGTCCCAGACCAACGCCCATGCCTGGCTGTAGTACACGAGTTTCTGCAGCTTCATGTGGCTGACAGGCCCCTTCTTGGACAGAATGTACGCTGCGACGTCATAGACGGTCGCCATGATCTTGCCCTCCAACCAATTCGTTATGATACACCGTATGACATACGGAACGCAATTACAGTTCATTACATTCATGCCCGCGGCTTGGCGCGGCAGGATGAACCGGAATTCTCTGGCGGTGCTTAAATGCACCCGGAGCAGTTGGAAGCGCTCTCGAACTGGATTGGCCTGGGGTCGTTCATCTGCTATCATGCCGTGAGAAGAAAGCGAGGCATGAGCGATGGCCAAGAAACCGCAGAAACCTTTCCGCATGGCCCCTTTGCAGCGTTTCAAGGTCACGGAGATTACAGATCCAGCCGAACAAGCTGCTGTGGACAAGCTTTTGAAACGCTGCGAAGAAGCTGCCGCGCACAAAGCCGCTCGAAAGCGGGGTGGGTAGGGAAAGACCGGCGGCGGGAGGAAGAGCGATGCACTCTGAACCTTTTCTCAAACCACGATCGATCGGGAACAACATTGATCCGCTGGACATTGGCGCTCGCGTCGATGAACTGAAGTTACTCAGAGACGGCTGGCTCGACGGTAAAGGCCGGGCGCCGACGCACGCCGACCTCGACTGGCTGGTCAATATGCTCGGCAGTCACTTTTCCGACGACACGCCCCTGCCGTATCTTTATCCCACCATTGAGGGAGACGTGCGAGCCGAGTGGCCGATTAAGCCCTACGAACTGTCCATTCATATCGATCTCGAACATCGCGTCGGCGAGTGGCACTCGTTGAACATGGACACGGACGAAGAGCAATTCAAAAAGTTGGACCTGAAAGAGCCGAGAGATTGGGAGTGGCTCTCGAAGGAGTTGCGCCAACTCGCCGGGGTGTAAACATGACCGACACCACTCTGCTGCTCAGACAGGTTCATCCCTCGTTTGTTCAGGCTGGCCGAGTCACATCGCAAGTTTTTCGTCCGACGCCGAAAGACGAGTTGTTGCTCTCCGTGTACGACGGCAACCTCATCACGGCAGAGAATTCCTTCGTTCACTACACGAGCCAGGAGGACCACAAGTCCGCCGGCGTTTTGGCCGTGACGGTGAAGGAGTGTGCCGACGAAGCGTTGCCTGCTCGACCGGACCCAGAGACGTTTGCCGAGCATGCTGTCATCGACTTTACCGGCGTTGCCGCAAACCAGATTGAAAAGAAAGGGAAGAAGCTCAAGGCAAAGGCTGAGACTCGCGGGTGGCTGTATCAGCCGTCGGCAGCCGTATGATGTCGTTCGTAGAGCCGCGGTTCGTCCGGCGCCGAGTCCATGTCTCTACCTGCGCATAGATGCAGCAGGGCCGTTCGCCTGGGTTGGGCCGATCAGGATGAACCGGAACGCTCTGGTGCCGCACTTCGAGAAGGAAGAATATCTGTTCCGGCGCATCCCGCTGGACTACTGGGACGAGCCACGCGACGTCCGGGGTCTGGACGTCGATGCTGTCCAGATGACGAGCCGTTTCGCGGTTGGGGTCAGGGTCGTTCGACGTTCCGCTCGGCCCAGCGAAGTACCACACCAGCGATGCGAATGGCACGGCGGTACTCGCGCAGCGTCACAGGTTTGACGGCTCCCGGATAGCGCGTCACATGCGCGTACTGAGTCAGTTCCTTCGACTCGTTCACGTATCGCGGAATTTTGAGTCCGTTTCGTTCCAGGAGTCGAAGCAACACATCCAGATCGTGGCTGTACGGGCGGTCTCGCCGCGGCGAATGAAGACGGCCTTGACGCTCTTCTCAGCGGCCTGTTGGGCGTCAAAGCAGAGATCCTCCAAATCAACATCCGGGTTGACAGTCCGCGCGAGGGCTAAATTGCTCTTGGCCCGGCTGATCCATTCGCGCGGATCGTCCGGCGGCAACCGCTTACGCCCCATAGACCACCTTTCCCTCACGCATGGCCGGGCAAATCACCATGCAATGGGAATCTCGATAACGCTCGACTTCTTCGGGAGTCGCGACGATGACGTCGACTCCTATCGCGCCGGACAAATTGCGGTAGATCGCAGTCGTGACCCGATGGTGGTCGAACTTGCCTCTTTTGATGACCAACAAGTCAAGGTCGCTGTCAGGCCCCATCGTGCCGCGCGCCGCCGACCCAAACAGGACGATCTTCTCCGGGCTGGCGGCCTCCACGACCCGCTTCACGACGTCCGCCAGGATTGCGGGGTCCGGTTTGCCCTGTTTTTCCCGCGTTTTCACCTCTTTGCCGTCTGCCGCGATGACACCCGCGTCGAGCAGCGCATCGTACTGCTTGTCGGTGAGCAACAGCACGGGAGCGGATGACGGCCCAATCCCTTGCCACGTCCCGCCGACCTTGTCCAGCACACCGATTGCTTGGATATATTGCTCTCGGCTTTGAATACGAATCGAATGGGCCATCTTCATCTCCTTCGAGGGTTCGGACCAGCGGATGTTCTGTCGGCCAATCTCTTTGTTGACGCCCTTTATTCTTCTTCGGGCGCATCGTCAATTGAACGGCTCTCGTTGATCGTAATTCGGTCCTGGTTTGTAAACAGACAGAGGTTAGCGCCAGTACGCTTTGCGGCCCTTCCCTTGCGGTCGTAACTGTTCAACTGGCCTAGCAATTGGCCTAATCCCAGGTGGAGCTTTAATGCCTCCTCAAAACTAAGATGAAGATTGATTGCCGTCGGTGTGCTCTCAGGGAGTTCGGGGCTTATATGATGCACCTTGATTGTTCCGAATGATTCCTTTTTCTTGAGGTCGGCCATTGTTTCCCTTTCGTTGGGTCATTTAAGTTTCCAGTATGCTGCGAATGCTGCCGTGACAATTGCTCCGACGATTGCCCAGGCCATCTTGTAATGCTCGAAAATGAACCAGCGAAGCGACTGGCCACGTTGGTTGATGTATGCGTTGCCCTTGTTGGTGAGTTGGTAACAGAAGAATCCCCAACGCTCATCGGACGGGTCAACGTTCTCCGGCGGCATTGCCAGGGCCGGTAGGATAAGTTCTCGCCCGCCAACAAGTTGCCTTTGGTACTGGTATGTTCCTAGCCGATAAGTCTTCTTAATGAACCCCATCGTGGTGCAATACTCAATTGCTTCCTCGGCGGTCCGCTTTTCTAGCCTAGACCCCGTTACTATTTCCGCGTAACGGGGAGGGTTGTAAGTTCCCCTCGGAATGTTCGGCTCTGTCTCTTCCTCGAACATCTTAGGAAAGCGTGTGCCGACGAACCGCATTACTCTGAGACGAGCCTTTTCGGGGGTTACTTTATTCCACCATTGAGAGATGGCAAACCCTAACAAAAGAACGTATCCTATCCCAGTTGATAGGAACCGCCGCAATTGGTCCGTATGTCTATTCTTGGTATTCATCGGAACACTTCCGAGTGCCGGAATGGCAAGGGGCCAGAATAACTTCCCCCGGCCCGACGCTTGCTCTCGCATTACTTGCCTACTCGTTTCTTGTAACGTGTCGGGCGACGCATTTGCATTGCGTAAAGCGTGAAGAAGTGTCCGTTGGCACACTGGAACTCCGTGCAGATCTGCAATGGAGCGCGCACGATCCTGATGGGGACGGCACTGCACTTGTCGCACTTAGCGTCCTTGTAGTAGACGGCCTCTAAGCAACGGGCGTTCTCGCACTCCCACTCCTCTTGATTGGGGTCATCGCTCACATTCTCCCTGGGCTTGCCGCACGCTGGACAGTCAATCATCGCTAATTCCTCCAATGGTGCCGGCCTTGTTCCGGCCCAAACTGGGGGTCAACAGGCGCAGTCGCTGGATTCACCGTACCACAATCCGACCGTTTGGCTAGACCGTTTTGGCGGTATTCCCCTGGTCCTCCGCCGTCGTCGGATGAGGGATGATGCGCAGTATCGCCTCGAAGCGTGTCCACGTCCAGCGCTTAGCGGGCCGCTAAAATCACCGGCGAAGTGTCTTGATCATTTGCCACGACGACTTGCCCGGCAAACGGCACTCCCAGAAAGTCCAGCCATTTATCTGTGTCTTGGTGATCGCCATCGCAGCCTTCGATGGGGTGTCGTATGGGTTCCCGTCGAAGGTCAACGCCCCATTCTCAACACTCGCCATGTACGTCTGCCCTTTGTACTTCGCCCGGAACTGGGTATCAGCGGGGAATCGAACGCCCTTTGTCACCCAGTCGCCCGGCGCATGGCCGTCGGTCGAAACGGGTGTGGGCTTTTTCGGAGGCACTTTGAGCAACCCCCGTAGAACCTCGTTTTCGGATACCTCCTCGGACGGGCGAAGCGCTGTAAGGGCTTTGAACACGTCGAAATCGACCTCAACGACCGGCATGATGCTCTCCTTGTTAGTGTGCCGAAGCGATATACCTCTATAGAACTATAGTGCTTCAGATGCGGGAGGTCAAGCCCCCCTCCGGCCACTCGTGCCGCATCTGCTGCCATTCAAGCCAGAGGTAGCGTCCCCCTGGCCCGTTTACAATGCGTTTGGCTATACTGCCCTTGCGGCGCGAAGATCGGCGGACTCGAAGAACTGATCGAAGGAAATGCAAGTGAGTTGCGGCGAACGAACCTTCGAGGCGTTCACTGCTACGGAATGGCGACCATTTTTGTCATCGTTCCTCGTCTGTTACGAGATGCCAGAAATCGCCTCAAAACCTGTTACGCGATCTTAATGAATCTGCGTGAACGCTAGCAAACACGCAAATCGCCTAACAGTTTTGCCGTTCCCCTGCCACCGTGTTACGCGTTACGAGATCGCATGCGCTCCCCGACCGAGGTTACAGCATGGACCCGCTCGCACAGGCCGCCGACGCTTTCCGCACCATCGACGCGGACGAGAAGCTCAAGACGCAGGCTCTCAAGCATCTGCGCCAGTGGCTCACCGAGGCGGAGTTTGCCGCCTATCGGCCCCAGCTCGAATGGCTTATCAGCCAGCGGCAGTGGTCCGGCCTGCTCGATCGCTTCTACCAGATCCTGCCGTTCGGCACCGGCGGGCGGCGCGGACCGGTCGGCGTCGGACCCAATCGCATGAACCTCTGGACCCTCGGCGCCTCGGTCCAGGGGCACTGCGAGTTCCTCCGGGAGCGCTTCCCCGGCGTCGCACCGCTGCGGGTTGTCCTGGCGTATGACGTTCGCCAGTTCGAGGACAAACGCCGGCAGTACAATCCCGACCTGCCCAATCCCGTGCTGCACCTCGGGTCGCGGGAGATGGCCCAGTACGCGGCCGGGGTCTACACGGCCAACGGCATCCATGCCCACATCCTGCCGGCCGACAGCAAACGCTACCTCGCCACTCCCGAATTGTCGTTCGCCATCCGCCATCTCGGCGCTCACGGCGGGCTTAACATCTCGGCGTCGCACAATCCGCCGGACGACAACGGCGGCAAGTTCTACGACGAACGCGGCGGCCAGCCCGTGCCGCCCGACGACCAGATCATGGCCGACCTCGTCGAGCAGGTGGCGCAGATCAAGACGCTCCCCTGGCCGGAAGCCGCTCGGTCCGGCCGCGTCCACTTCCTCGGCGACGAGCCCCACCGTGCTTACCTCGACCTGTGCCGCAAGCAGTCGCTCGTGCCGCCGCCGAAGAAGGACGACTTCAAGGTCGTCTTCACGCCCCTGCACGGCGTCGGCTCCATGACGGCGCTGGAAATCCTCGTGGAGCAGGGCTTCCGCGTCGTTCCCGTAGCCGAGCAGATGACGCCGGACGGGCAGTTTCCGAACGTCACGAAGTCGCCCAATCCCGAGGTGCCGGAGTCGATGGACCGGGCCGAGGCTACCGCCATCCGCGAGAAGGCCGACCTGGTTCTCTCCACCGATCCCGACGCCGACCGCCTCGGCGCGATGGCGCCGGATCGAGAAGGCAAATGGCGTTTCGTCACCGGCAACGAAATCGCGGCCCTGCTGACGCATTTCAAGCTGAACAAGCTGGCGCAGACCGGACGGCTGCCGTCGTCGCCGGTCGTGGTGCGGACCGAGGTGACGATCGGCCAGATCACGCGCATCGCCCGCCATTTCCGGGCGCAGGTCATCGACAATCTGCTGGTCGGCTTCAAATACGTCGCCGACGTGCTGTGGCAACTGGAGCAGAACGGCGCGTATGAGGATGTGCAGGCGACGCCGGCCGATTTTGTCCTGGCGACGGAGGAGAGTCACGGCGCCCTGCTGATGCCGCAGATCCGCGACAAGGACGCCGGCGCGGCGGCGCTGCTGATGGCGGAGCTCGCCCTCGACCAGAAGCGGCGCGGGCAGACAGTGCTTGACTATCTCGACCGGCTCGGCCGCGAGTTCGGCCATTACTGCAACTTCGGCGTCCCGGTGTTCATGACCGGTTTGCAGGGCAAGCAGCAGATGGGCCGAATGCTCGACGAGCTGCGCAAGACGCTGCCGCAGGAGATCGCCGGTGTGGCGGTGACCTCGTTCGAGGATCTGCGTGACGAGAATGGCCGCCTCGGACCGCTGAAGGGAGCGACCGACGCCGCGTCGCGCAACGTGCTGGTGTTCCGATTCGGTGAGCAAGCAAAACTGGTGTTGCGTCCAAGCGGGACGGAGCCGAAAGCGAAGATTTACGTTGAAGCGTGTTCTCCGCCGTGCGCCGCGGGGACGACAGCCGACACTTGGCGAAAGACGTGTCGGGATGTAGACGAGATGGCGAATCGCCTCTCGACGGAATTCGTGCGCCTGGCGCTGGCGACGATCGGTCTCGATCCGTCGGCGGCGGGGATGAAGTGAGACACCGCTTGCGGCGGCCCGTCCTTCTATAATCGCTGCATGAACGAACTCCACGGAAAGGTCGTGCTGATAACCGGGGCCTCCTCCGGCATCGGCCGGGCCACGGCGCTGCGGCTGGCGTCGGTCGGCGCTCGTCTCGGTCTCGCCGCACGCAGTACCGACAAGCTCGAAGAGGTCGTCCGCGAACTCGCCATGCACGGAGGAGAGGCGGTCGCGCTGCCGACCGACGTGACGGACCGGGAGCAATGCCGGCGGGCGGTTGAGACCACGGTCGAACGCTTTGGCCGGCTCGACGTGCTGCTTTGCTGCGCCGGTGTGTCGATGCGCGGCCCCTTCGCCGACTCCAATCTCGACGCCGTTGAACGGGTGATGCGCGTCAATTTCTTCGGCACCCTGTTCACGGCCCACAGCGCGATTCCACACCTGAAGGAGACGCGCGGTTCCCTGGCGGCGATCACCAGCCTGACCGGCAAGCGGGGCACGCCGTTTTATGCCGTGTACGGGGCAAGTAAATTCGCCATCCAGGGCCTTTTCGCCAGCCTGCGGCTCGAACTGGCTCCGCACGGCATCCATGTCGGCGTCGTCGTTCCGGGCTTCGTGGATACGCCATTGCGCGAGAGTGTTCTCGGTCCGGATGGCGAACTCCTCACCACGCCGCCGCCGTCGCCGTTCCGCGTCTGGCCGGTCGAAATGTGCGTGGACCGCATAATCGAGCTGCTGGTGAAGCGCAAGGCCGAGCTGCTGCTGCCGTGGTTCGTTCGGCCGCTACTGGCGCTGGACGAGGCTGTCGGCGGCTGGCTCGGCGACCGATACCTGGCACGGAAGTTTGATTGTCGGAAGAACAAGGACTAACCACAGAGGACACAGAGAACCGAAGACAGAATGAAAAATGAATGCTTTGTGCTTGATCGCGATTCGGGTAAAAGAACATGACGCGGATCGGCGTGTATTTAGCATCGACAATTGCCTCGATGCGTACCTCCACCTTCAAAATATGATCACCATCCGTGGTTGCATCCCGCGACTTGATCTCAATTGCTTCCGAGCCTGCGAGGCAATCAACCCCAAAGTTGTTTGGGCATCGCCCTTTGGTATTGGAAACCTGGGCGGATCGTGACTCGGGGTATTTTTCGAGAAAGCAAAGCTTCGCAGCTTCCTCCAAGAAGGGAGCCGGCGTACTTGTACAGAAACCGGCCCTTAGTTTGGTATTCGTCCACCAATCGACCTTCTCGATCGCCGACTACGAGCACCTGATAGATTAAGAAGTGCGATTTGTCGTCCTCCTTCATCTCTTCCAACCGCTGGTCAATGGCTTTCTTCAGCCTGTCACCATATTGCGCGCAAGAAGGCGGATGGTTTCTTCGATGCCTTCGGTCGGCGATTTCCCTTTGATCGCTATCTTCTTCTGTTTTGCCATCAAATACCGTAGTTTCAGTATGCACCGCCCGTTTACTATCACTGGACGCGTTGGGGCGTCGATAATCGTCCCTGTCGGCAGAGCCAGCATACGGCCTCGTCAGGCAGTTCGCAATAGTCTGCACACTAAAAAGAGCAGACGTATCAATGAGTGCTTCTTGGTGAGAACGACCGATACGCCGGCTTTCATGTCCGAGTAGACGACACAGCGGATACCTACGGCAGAACGAGACCAGTATAGGAGAGTGGCCAGAAAGACCTTGCGGTCCATCCACCGTGCTATGCATCACCCACTCACTGCCCCTGCCCCTCCAGCAGCCGATTCAAGCGTTCATTCATCTCCTCCTCCGCGGCGGCGGACCAGGAGTACTCGGGCGTCGGCTTGAATCCGCCCTCGGCGGTGAAGGTGCGGTCGGCGCCGGGCGCAGCGACAGGACGCCGAGCAGTCGGCTCTTGAAACGCAGCTCGAACGCGGTGACGTGCGTCAGGTCTCAGCGACGGCGAATGTGCCGGGCGCCACCATCGTCGGGCCGTCGGTGATGAGTACTTCCTGCTCCATCGGCGGGCGGCGGTGCGGCCGACCGTGGACCTGGGCCGCAGCCTGGAAACGGCAGATGCCGGCCATGCCTTTTTCGCCGCTGCTGACCAGGAAACACGGCCCACAGCCGCGTGCATCGCTTCGGCCGGCGGCATTGGCCGGGACACTCGCAGCGGACCGCCGGGCTTGGCCTGCACCACGAAGCGCGTGTCGGATACCCGCAGCGATCGGCGGAAGCGGCTCTGCGAGATGCCGCGCACCTTCAGCGGCTCGGACAGGGCCCGATCGCCGAGCAGCCACGTCGCCTTCCAGGTGCCGATCCGCCGCGGCAGCTGCTTGCAGCACCACCGTCACGAGCAGCCTGCCGGCCGCCGAGTTGGGAACTGCACAGTCGGGCCGGTACGCGCGTGCCGGTGCGCCCCGTGTTCGGCGCGGAACTCGACCTGCAAGTCCAGATCGAGCAGCGGTACCAGGCTCGTCGGGCTGGTCAACACGGCGCCGGCCAGCAAGCCGCGGCACTGCGTGGCCACGAACGTTTCGCAGGCAACCGTGTGCTTCGCCCATGCGCACGAAGAGCGTCGGCATCTGCAGACGCAGGCCCTGGAGGAACTCGTCCCGGCTGAGGAAGGGAAGGTCGATGCGGCCGAGCACCTGTCGCGGAACAACAACTCGGCGTGCGGTGGCGGCGGCCCGGAGGCGGGATGCGGAAGTGAGACGCGATAGACGTCGTCGCGTCTCGTTGCAGACGCAATTGCTCGGCGAGGACCGGGTCCTGGCCGGCGATGCGCGAGGCTGAAGTCGGTCTTGCGCCGGCCGGTCGACGGCGGCAGCCGCAGCGACGCCTCGATGACGACAGCCTCCGCGTTCCACGGGATCGGCTGGTCCGGAAGCGACCAGACCGGCCTTCTCGTAGCTGAAATGGAGCGCCTGCGGCTGCGGACGGATTCGGTACATCGGCCACAGCTCACTTATCGCCCAGTCGCGCCAGCGCTTGAGCCAGGGCCACATCGAGTTCCTCCGGCGTGGATGGGGCCGGCCGCTCCCGGCAGATCAGGCAATCGGGCGAGCGGGCCACGCGGAAGCGGTGCGGGCGAAACGCTTCATCGAACACGTCCGGCACTTTCCGAAGCGTGAGCAACAAGCTCGTGAACTCCACCGCGGCGCCGGACGGGTCGTCCAGCAAAGAGAGAGTCACGACGGCGTGCAGCGCCGCGATGGCGTCGATCGACGCCTTGCTCGCGGGGATCGTCGTCTCCGGCACGGCGCCGCCGGGCTGGGAATAATCGGGCGTCGCCGGTCGATCCACCACGACGTCGCGCTGGAGCCGGCTGGCGACACAGCCGTAGCACGGTCCGCCTGGCACGAAGGCGTGGACGAAGCCGCCGATGCCGCCGGACAGCACTTCGCCGAGCGTCCACGGTTTGGCGTGGCGGCGCATCAGGGCGTCCCAGTGGTACTTCGTCGGTTCGTTGTCGGCGGCGCACACGCCGAGATCCGCCGCCGCCGCCGCTTCGTCGATCGTCGCCGCCATGGCCGGGTCGCGCAGATCGCAGACGAGAGTGCGCACTTCCAGGTCCGGCCGGCGTTCCAGGAGCCAGCGCACGGCGCAGGTCGGCTTTCAGTTCGTCCGACACTGGAGCGGGGGAAGAGATGCCGTTCGACATTGTGCGGCTTGTAGACGTCCGGCTCGACGAGCGTGACGCGGTCGATACGCGCATCACGGCATCACCATGTCGAGGACCGGCATGCCGCCGCTTCCCGCGCCGACCTGGAAGAGATGGGCCATCCACTTCTCCAGAAGGTTCACCGCGAAGACACAAAGGACACAAAGAAAAACAATGACTCAGAAAAAAGACAAGGAACAGGGACCGTCCGTTCTTGCCGCGTACCCCGATCCCTGTTCTTCATTTGGTCTATTTGTCTTTCTTTGTGTCCTTTGTGTCTTTGTGGTGAATCCGCACTATTTCGCTTCCGGCAGCGGCCATTCGCCCGTTTCGTGCCACACCTCGTAACAGGCGAGCCAGCGCCAGGCGGCCTGAACGGCGAAGATGCAGGTGAACCGCGCCGGGTCCCAGCGGCTGATGGTCCGCGTGCTGCCCTGCCGCCACAGGCACAGCGTCTGACCTTCGAGCAGGTGCGGACAGTGCTTCAACGGCGTTAGAACGTGCGTCTCGGGCGGCACCGTCGGATAGCTTGGCGAGAGGCGGGTTTCCAGATGATAGAGTTGTGTCCAGGCTTCAAGCAATAGCGCAGGATCAGCGCCCCGCCGACGCGGAGGAGCCGGATCTTGAACAGCTCGTCACGGCCCTCGTTGTACTTCTCGATCAACGGGGATCTCGATGCTGAGCAGGCGCCGTTTCCCGGCTTCGCTGTCGAGAAGGCTCATGGTCAGGAGTCAGGAGTCAGGGTTCAGGAGTCAGAGGTCAGGAGTCAGGTGACTCCTGACTCCTGATTCCTGACTCTTAGTAGTGACACGGCACCGATTTGATGGCACTGATGACCTCCTCATCGGTTACCTCGTCGGCCGTGCCGGCGAAGCTGGTGTCGCGACGATCCATCAGGATGGCCCGGTCGCTCTCGGCGTTGCCGCGCAGGGCGTTGACCAGTTGTCGCCGCTCCAGGTCGTTGAGAGGACGGAAGTCCATGGGATGCACTCCTTCCTGAGACTAGAAGAACCCGGAACGCACTCACCCACGAGCCGCCAGTTCCGCCAGCAGCAGGAACACGGCCCGGTCCACCGACTCTTCGCCCGGATCGACTTCGAGCAGGCTTCCGCGTTGCTCGACGTAATACCGGATCTCCTTCGTCCGCAACAGGACCCGCACCACGTCGCCCCGTTCCGGCAGCGGGACGATCAGAATCAGCCCGGGTCCCCAGTCGTCAGCGATGACCTCGAAGCGCACGCCGCTCAGTTGTCGGTGCAACCGTTCGAGGCGGCCGGCGTGGACTTCGAGGACTGACCAGAGATCGTGCAAAGGGCGTGCCAGGTCCGGGCCGAAAGTCACCTCCACCGGCAACGGCCGATACTCCGAATCCCCTTCGGCCAGGGCATACCAGGAGAACCGCAGCTTGCCCCAGCACTGCACATTCAACCGCGGTTGATGGGCGAACATCATGCCTGGCGTGCCCGGACCATCGGCAGTGCCGATGCCGAAGACACCCTCCGGCCGCGCAGGTTCGCCACCCAATCGCTGTCGCCGCGCAAGTCGCCGTCGCTGGGATGGCGAAGACTGCCGGGGTGTGTATGCACGACGCCGAGGATGGTCAGGCGCTTGTCGGCCTGGCGGACGATGCGGCTGGCCAGCGCCTGAGCCTCGCTATTGAAGCGGACGTGGGCGACGCCGGCATCGGCCAGGGCGCCGGCTGGGAGGGTGGCCAGGACCACCGCCTCCTGGGCGTCGCGCAGGCCCAGCAGCACCCATCCCGTTTCCTCCTCGCCCCGCTCCCGCCGATGGTCGGCGAACTCCTCGAACAGAGTACGGCCGACGCCATCGGTCAGGAAGATCCGTTGCAAGGGGGCGTAGGCGATGGGCGTTCGTCCGGACGGTGCCGAACTGGGTTCCGGTTGAGCGGAGACCGTCGTCGAGGTTGCGGGCCAGCGGAAACGGAACAGCAAGCGTTGGAACTCGTCGAGCAGTCGGTTCGCTGTCCGGACCAGGGCCTGCAACATGCTTCTGCGTCCTGTGCCGTTGGGCCGGCTTGGGCGACATCCTCTCGAGTGGAGGACCAGGCACGGCCGGAAGTGCGCGTCGTGCGGGCGCCCCTGCTCCACTCTCATCTCCAATCATACGCAGGTCGCTCCGACGTGTCAAAACCTCTTGATGAGATGCCGTTTAGCCGCGAGCTTTTGCGAGCGCTACGCTTCGCGCTCGCAAAAGCTCGCGGCTAAACGAAAGTTGTTTGCGGATGAATCCTACGGCGCCATCGGCTTCCTGTCCCGCAGTTTCAGCAGCATCTCCGGCACGAGCTTGTCCGGCAGGCCGTTCTTCTGGTTGTAGCGCAGTGCCTGCACCACCCAGTAGCGTAGCGCCGGCGGCGCCCACGGCTGGAGAGCGGGCGGAGCGTCGATCTTGCGAGCTGGACCTTTCCGCTCGTCCGACCAGAAACTCACCAACCGGGAAAAGAGCTGCTGTTTATCCAGCAGTTTGAAGCGCTCGTTCGACTCCTCCGGTTTGTCCTTGAGTGCCAGCACGATGGCCAGGCCCAGTTTGCCGAGGAGCTGGTAGGAAGGCGTCGCCGTGATCTTCTCCAGCCGCTCGAAGTGTTTTTCGGCCTCGTCGAGCCGGCCGAGGTCTAGGTAGCAGATGCCGAGGTCGCGGCACAGGCGGAAGCCGGTGTCGGTGTCGGCGACGGTCTTACCCTGCGGGTTCAGATACTCCTCGACGGCGGCGCGCAGCGCCTGTTCGCGCTTTTGCGACGGTAGAATGCCCTCGACCTCGACGTCGGCCGGGTTGGTCGCGGCCGGACCGGGATTCACCGGAACCTGTGCGGCAGCCTTCTGACGGTACCAGGCGAAGCCAGCCCCGGCCAGGACGGCCAGCAGCAGCGACGCGGCAAAGAGCCAGCCCTGCCGGTGCGATCGGCGCCGGTACGGCCGTGCCAGCGGCGTTTCACCCTGCTGTAGCCGGCAGATTTCGTCCAGCAATTCGCTCGCTGTCTGGAAGCGATCCGCCGGGTCCTTGGCCATCATCTGATGGATGATGAGACACAACTCCGCCGGGAGATCGGGCCGCAGCGACGCCAGGGGCCGTGGCTCTTCCTGCACGTGCTTGAACGCCACTTCGTAGGGTGTCGTTCCCGTGAACGGCGGTTCGCCGGCCATCATGTGCCAGCAGGTGACGCCGAACGAATAGATGTCGGTACGGTGATCGATCTCCCGGCCCTCGACTTGCTCGGGGCTCATGTACAACGGTGTGCCGAGCGTGTCCCCGCTTTGGGTCAGGCGCAGGGTGGCGACGGTCGCTTCGCGGAAGCGCATCAACCCGAAGTCGGCGACCTTCACTTCGTCCCGATCGGTGAGAAGGATGTTCTCCGGCTTGATGTCGCGGTGGACGATGCCCAGCGCGCTGGCCCGTTTCAGCGCCTCGGCCACTTGCCGCATGATGTTCAAGGCAATGCGGAGGTCGAGGGTCCCTTTTTTCTCGAGAAAATCGCGGAGATTACGGCCATCGACGTATTCGAGGGCCATGAACGGGATGCCGTCCGCCTCGCCGATGGCGTAGATCTGAACGATGTTGGCGTGGGTAGCCTGGGCGACGGCCTCGGCCTCTTTCTTGAATCGAGCGAGCGAGGTGGGATTGGACGCCAGCTCGGACTTGAGCAATTTGAGGGCGACTTTCCGGCGCAGCGACACCTGCTCGGCGAGATAGACTTGACCCATACCGCCCTGGCCAAGGCGGCGCAGAACCTGATAGTCGCCGAGGGTGCGGCCGGTCAGATCGGCTTCCGGTGTCGGCGGTTTCTCCGCGGGCTGCGGCGCGGTCGTGTGATCGACAGTGTTGTCCATGATCGGCTGCATTCGCTTGGCGAGCCGGGAGCATCAGCGACCGGAGTGAAGCGCTTCACTCCGGTCGCTGACGCTCCCGGCTCGCCGATTCATGTCACCCCAGGATCTCGTTAATCGGCCCCGCCTTCGGATCGGCGATCGGAATTGGCCGCTGGTCAATGTAGAAGTTCTTCCGTGAATCGAAGCCGACCGCCTTCAGATACGTGTGGAACAGATGGCCGCCATTGACTTCGCGGTCGGTCACCGCCGTGCCGTTGGCGTTGGTCTTGCCGACGACGGCGCCGCCCTTGACGCCGCACCCGCCCAGGGCCACCGACCAGGCCTTCGACCAGTGATCGCGGCCGAGATTGCGGTTGATCGCCGGCGTGCGGCCCATCTCGCTCATCACCACCACCAGCGTCGAGTCGAGCAGGCCGCGGTCCGCCAACTCGTCCAGCAGCGTGGCGAACGGCCGATCGAATTCGCCGAGCTGCTCGATGTGGAAGTCGAAGTTTTCGTGATGCGTATCGTAGTTCGTGTGCGTCACCTTGACGAAGGTGGCGCCGCCCTCCAGCAGCCGCCGGGCCATCAGGCAATGCCGGCCGAAGTCGTGCCGGCCATAACGATCGGCGACGCGCGGGTCTTCCTTCGTGATGTCGAACAGGTTGCGCTTCGCCATCAGCCGGGCGGCCTGGTCGTAGGACGAGGTGTACGCCTCCGTCTCGGCGGTGCGCCGCTTTTGCATGAAGCGTTCGTTGGCCTTGACGCGGAAGTCCTGCCGCAGCTTGTCGGCCTCCGCGGACATATCGGCTGGCCGGACGAGGTTCGCCGGCTCCTTGCCGTCGCTGAGCGAGATCGAGGAATAGCGCGAGCCGAGGAACGCCGAGTCCATCCCGACGCCGCCGTTGCCGCGCGGCGTGACGTGAATGTAGCCGGGCAGCGGATTGTCGTCGCCGGCCAGCAGCTTGGCGCAGACGGAGCCGAGGTGCGGCCACTTCATCGCCGGGTCCGACATCCGGCCGGTCTCCATGATGATCTGTCCCTGGCCGTGATCGGGAACGAGGCTGTTGAGGCCGCGCACCAGGGCGAGGCGGTGCATCTGCTTGCGCGGTGTACGGCAGCAGCTCCGAGATTTGGACGCCGGGCACGCTGGTGGGAATGGCCTGGAACGGACCGCCGGTGTCGGTGCCGGGCTTGGGGTCCCACGTTTCGAGCTGGCTCACGCCGCCGCTGAGGAAGATGACGAGGACGCGCTTCGACCGCTCCTCGATGCCGTGCGCCGCGGCCGGCTGGACGAGACTGCCGAGGCTAAAGCCGCCGAGTGCCGCCGAGGCGCCGGTGAGGAAGCTGCGCCGTGAGACGATATGCTCCGGCGAGTGACAGGCGTAGGTGCAACGCTTCATGGACTGGCCCCCGTGTTGTTTAGCCGCGAGCTTCTGCGAGCGCTGGCGATTCAACGCTCGCAGAAGCTCGCGGCTAAACGGTTTTCTCGAAGCAGACACTCTCCGCGTTATCCACATATTTACCATACCGCTCGATCCGGCGATAGCCTCCGCGCTCATAAATCCGAATCGCTTCCGGCTGGCGGATTCCCGTTTCCAGCCGTAGGGTGCGATAGCCGAAAAGCCGCGATCTAACTTCGAGATCGGCGAGGATCATACCGGCGATCCCTCGTTTGCGAGCATGTGGCTCGACGAACATTCGCTTGACTTCACCGACGCCGGGTTCCATCGGCCGGACGGCGCCGCAACCGACGGCGACGCCGTTGAGATAGGCGACAAGGAAAATCCCACCGGGCACGCGAACCTGATCCGGCGTGAAGTCGGTCTTGCCGTCGTCGCCGTAGCGGGCACCGAGTTCGGCTTCGAGCCGGTCAAGCAGATGGCGGGCGTCGTCGCTTTCCGGATCGGCCGGCTCGATTATCATCTGGTCTGTCACACCGTCCAGTCCTCGGTTACCAATCCTGGCACCCGACCGAAATCGCGGGTGTTGCAGGTCAACACGATCAGGTTTCGGGACAGCGCGATGGACGCGATGCGAAGGTCCATCGTTCCTATCCGAATGCGTTGCGCCACCAACCCGAAATAGACTGCCGTCGCCGCGGCGTCAAACGGGAGGACCGTAACTTGGCGGTACGTATCGAGGATGTCTTCGAGCGTCTCATAGGCGTGAATCAAATCCTGAGACCGGCGGGCGCGGTTAATTTTGTTGTGAGCGCCACGCACCTGTTCGTGGAAACTGACGATGGAGAACACAACATCCCCTGGATACTGTTGAGCAATCCGAGCGGTCAACACTGCATAGGAAGGACTGGTCTTCAGTTGTAAGAAGCTGGTATGGTCTGTGTCCAGTAGGTATTTCACGCCGCCGGGTCCTCCGCATCTTCTGGCGGGAATTCGGCTCTACGAGTGGCGCGGACATCCGCCATCACTTCCTCAAACGCTTCCTTGTTCCTGACGATCCCCGCAACTCGCTCGATCCAATGCGGCTCTTTCGCGTTCATGACGAGTTTGCACTGAATCGCGGCGATGGCTTCTTCCATCGCGGCGAGCCGTTTCTCGAGGGTTCCCAGATCGATACTCATGGCGTGGCTCCTTTCGTCGCTTGACCTGCTTCCATTCTATCAGCCACGCCCTCAGTGATTGAACCGAAACTCCGCCGACGCCAGCAGCGCCAGACCATCTCCTGCAGCGCCTTCGCCCGGTCGTCGCGCCGCGCCGCCAGGAAGTCGGCCACATCCTTCCGTTCTTCCATACTCGGCAACCGCGTGAACACGCTCAGATACAACTCGTCGGCCAGCGCATCGCCTTGCAGCGGCGTCAACCGATCCGTCAGGTTGCCGGCCCGCGCGGGCAACCAGGTTCGTAGGAGCGGGCCGTTCGTCAGGAACAGCGCCTGCTCCACACGGGCGTCGAAGGTCGCGGCGGCGCCCGGCTGGTTGGCGAAGGCCGCTACCACCGGCGCGGCTTGACCGCTCAACCGAGCGTATAGCGCCGCCTCGGTCGCGCTCGCCGCCAATGCCTTGCGCTCGGCGTCGGTGTAGCCGGTCGCCTGCAGAAGCGACCACGCCAGCTGCTCCGGCGACAGCGGCTTCAGCAGTGCCACGGAGTAGAGCGGCGGCTCCTTCACGTTAGCCGGGGCCTCGCTCGACCGCTGATACGTTTGGCTGAGGGCCAACTCGCGGAGGAAGGCGCGCATGTCGAACTTCAGCGCGAGCAACTCATCCGTCAAATCGGCCAGCAATTCGGGGTGCGACGGCGGGTTCAGGCGATAATCCAGGTCGAGAGGATGCACGACGCCGCGGCCCATCATCAGCGCCCACAGCCGATTGGCCGCGTTGCGCGCGAACTGCACGTCCGTCGCCGCAGTCAGCTCCGGGCCGAGCCGGGCGCGGCGACTGTACGCCGGAATGTGCCGCACACCCTTGGCCGGGGCGACGACGTATTCCTTGCCCTTCTCGATCATCGGCTCCTTGAGCGGTGAGCCGTTCGGCAGGCGCGGGCCGGTCGTCTTCGTCACCTTCGCCTTGTCGAACACCGACTGAAACGTCACCTCGCCGTCGCCCTTTTCCGCCAGCACGGACAGCTTGAGAGCCGGATCGGGCAGCACGGCACTGCGGCTGACGAAGGCGAACAGGCCGTAATAGTGCTCCTGCTTGTAGTCATCGACGACGGGATGATCGTGGCACTGGCAGCACTGGAAGTTGGTGCCGAGGAAGAGCCGGCTGATGTCGCGCGTGATCAGGTTCGGTTCGCCGTCGCGGTCGAGGAAGAACTTCGCCGCCGGCCGCGTCTTCGGATCGACGCCGTCGCTGGACAGGATCTCGTTGACGAGCTTGTCCCACGGTTTGTTCTCGGCGACCGACGTGCGCAGGTACTCCAGCCACTGCGCCCGCGGCACGTTCTTGTCGGCCCGGCGCTCCATCAGCATCACGTCGAGGACATGGGCCAGATGCCGGGCGTGTTCGGGGCTGGCGAGCAGCCGGTCGATGACGGCACGGCGCTTGTCCGGCGACGCATCCTTGAAGAAGGCGCGGGCGACTTCGGCGCTGGGGATGGTGCCGGTCAGGTCGAGATAGACGCGACGCAGGAACTCGGCATCGGCGGCGAGGGGAGCGGTGACCCCGGTGAAGTCGGGACTGCCGGCGGCGACGAATTGGTCGATGCGCTGGTGCAGAGATGGCTTCTCGGCGGCGACGGCGAGCAGCGCGGCGAGGAGGAGAGGGGAGCGGCGAATCATGGCGCGTCCTCGGCTAGCGGCGGGCGGACGGCGGGAACGGAGTATTGGGCGAGAGGGCGGTGGTGGGATTACAATTCAAGCGTACCGGGCAGAGGGGGGATGTCAAGGAGAATCTGCGGTCGAGGAACCGTCGAACCGTCGAAACGTTTGCAACACGACCCAACACGGCGAACGTGGTTCAAGCGTGGGAGACGGCCGTAGGGCAGACAGGAAGGTCTGCCCCATGGCGCCACCCAATTGGACGGCTTTGCGACTAAATGGGGGACGGGGAGGTTTACTTGCGTCCCGTGGCATTTCGTCGCAGTTGTGTTTCGGACCCCGTAGACAAACTTAGTCGCCACAAGTCTTGGGTTGACTTATCCTTGCGAAAGATCGTCTTGGACGAACCGAGTGCGCCAAATTTCCTCACCCGTTTCGATGTCTGAAAGTTGGGCCAACTCGAGCGCGACGGAGACGAGAGTCTTCCCATTAGGAGCCCAGCTGAGACCGTTAACGGGGCCTTCGTGAGGTAACTTTCGGTCGCATCTGCCGGAACGAACATCGAACAGATAGATCTCCTTGCAACCGGCGAACGTCGCAGCGAGGGTACTCCCGTTTGGTGCCAAGGGAATTAGGCCAGCAAAATTTCCACCCTCGTGATAGCAGCGGGAGATTTCCTTGCCCGACATCACATCCCAAATGTAAATCGTGTGCATTCCTGCCGCAGCGAGCGTGCGTCCGTCCGCCGACAAGCTGATTCGGCCTGTGAGGGTCGTTTCAGGCGCTTTGATGGTGCGGACGCAGCGGAACCGGTTCTCATCGACAGGTTCAGTGGCCTGTTTCGGGTCTTCTCTTGCGAAACTCAGGCCCGTGGCGATTGAGACGATAAAAACCAGCAGCGTTGGAACATACCGACAACGCATGATGACCTCCGATAACCTGACTCCAAGGACCTTGGTACGATCTTCTACCCTACCCGTTCATCCCGGAGACCGACCGGCAACGAATCGAGACTTGACAGAGATGATCCTACGTGCTCTCATCCAATCTTATCAATAGTCTCGTTGGGGTAGCATCGTGGTAGCATCCACGCTTGCTCATGTGTCCACTTCCCAGCGCACACCCTTTGACGTGCCATCCATCCGGTACCGAATGCTGTGTTCTGCCAGGCCGCGGTTGAGGTTCTGGACTGTGTTGTGGAGACGAACTTTCCGATTCTTGGCATAGCCGAGCGACAGCGGGTCCTTAATGGTACGCGGCCAGCCGGACGCCTCGAAGACGTCCAGCAAGGCCCGCTGGGCCTCGGCGCCTTTCTTGAACATTTTGATGCAGTGCCCGAGCCACCACAGTTCCCCATCCCTGGCGTTCCAGTGCGGCACGGGCGGAATCTCCTTCATCGAATCTTCACGAATAACGATAGGCATGGCAGCGTCACCTGTTGATAGAGAGGACAGAATGACGGCGCAGGGTCGCCTATTAGGCTCCTATTGCAATTCGGGCAAAAAAGTGGACATGAAATCCGGACAGATTTTCGCGATTGCAAAATCGAAGTGCGTGAGGCCAGCTGCGGCACCTCACCGAAATAGATTGGGACGCATCGAAATCACTGTCCGAGCATCAAACACCTCCCCTTTGTCCGCCTGCGAAATCCGCAATACTCGCCTTCCCACAACGTACGCGCTTGCGGTAACCTGGCGCAACCACAATCGCCCGTCCGCTCTGCGCGCCGAGGTCCGCCATGCCTGTGCCACTGCTTCTGACGCTGCTCGCCGCCGTCACACTGCCGAGCTTCGTCACCCGGTGCGACAAGCCAAGGCGCCGGTCCAGGAGGAGCGCGGCCAGTTCGTTTGGTAATTTCCTGCTCTTGAGCACGCGGCGCAAGCAAGTGCAGCAGCGTGCTCACTTGCTTGCGCCGCGTGCTCAGAGGGCTGGGACTTCGTTCCGCAGTTTCGTTCGCCCGCCGCCGTGCATCTGCACCCGCAACCGGTGAAGTCGAGGCTGTTGCAATAACGCCACAGTCTGGCCGTCCGCAGCGCTGCGGTGCTGTTACGGCCGGAGGCGGACTCACTGCGCCTGACCGCCGTCGCCTCGTCCGGGAAGCAGACGGCGGTGACGGGCGCCAACCGAATTGCCGGTAGCGCTCTCCCGGCTCCATCTCATTTGTAGGATAGACTCCATAAAGGACAGGATTCACGTATCGCTCTGCGGAGTCTCGCACCTGTGATCGACACGACGCTTCATCTTGATGCCCTGGCAGCCCTCGCGTCCACCGACGGCGGCTGGGGTTACGCTTCCGATCAGCCCGCGCATCTCGAACCGACGTGCCTCGCCTTGCTGGCCCTTTCGCATGAAAAGGCACGCTTCCAGGCGGCAATGGACGGCGGACGGCAGTGCGCTGCAACTCGCCGCGCTGTCCGACGGCACCTATCGCTTGGCGCGTGGCCGAGAGGAAGCGGTGTGGCCGACGGCACTCGCCCTGTTCGCCCGGCTTGCAATCGACGGCCCTTCGGACGAAACCAACCGCAGCGCCGCCGTGCTCCTGGCACTGAAAGGCCGCACCACCGATCCGAAGGACGATGAAAAGGGCGACATCGATACCAGCATTCCCGGTTGGCCGTGGGCCGAGGGCAACTTCTCGTGGGTCGAGCCGACCGCGTGGGCCTGCCTCGCCTTGACGCACGCCGGGCAGGGCAACCACCCGCGGGTTACCGAGGGATTGCGGCTTCTGCTCGATCGCACGTTCGACAACGGCGGCATCAACTACGGCAATCGCCGGATCTTCGGCATCGACCTCGAACCGATTCCGACGCCAACCGCCCTGTCGCTGCTGGCGTTGCAAGGCCGCAAGGACGAGCCGCGTGTCCGTGCGTCCGTCGCCTATCTCTGCCAGCAGGCCGAGACGGGAGACGACCTCGAACATCTCTGCTGGGCACGTCTCGCCCTCGATCTCTATCGTGAGATCGACGGCGTACCGGCCGCGCTCGACCAGCTCGCCGACCGGATCACCGCCGCATCGGCAACCCGCGCCGCGACTTCCTACGTCCGTCCCGCGCCGCTACGTCAGGCGCTGACGGCCCTCGCGCTATCGCTGGACCGCGGCAACCCGTTCCGCCAGGCATCGCCGCTGCCGAGCAATGGCGAAATGCCGCCGGGAACAATCGCCGTGCGGAAGCGCTCGCTCGGCGAGAAGATCAACGGCTTCGTCCAGAAGCTTAAGGTGATCGCCATCACCGCCCTGAGTTCGCCCGATCCACAGGCCGCCGTCCACATCGCCCCGGTGACGGACTACAACGCCGACCTCGCCGACGTCGTCCGCCGGCAGTACGAGAACTTCCGCGAGAAGGTGCCGCTCAAGGGCAAGCGCGTCGTGCTCAAGCCGAACCTCGTCGAGTACCACCGCGACAAGGTCATCAACACCAATCCGCAAGTCGTCGCCGCGGTCATCGAGCTGTGCCAGCGCGAGGGGGCCGCCGAGGTCATCGTCGCCGAGGGGCCGGGGCACTGGCGCAACGTCGAATATCTGGTCGCGGCCAGCGGCCTGGGCGACGTGCTGCGAGCATACAAGGTGCCGTTCGTCGATCTCAATCACGACGAGCCGGTCAAGCGCCGAACCTCGGCCGGCTGACCGGGCTGGCGTACCTGTACCTCTCGCAGACGATCGCCACGGCCGACGTGGTGATCTCGCTGCCGAAGCTGAAGACGCATCACTGGGCCGGCGGCGACGCTGTCGCTGAAGAACCTGTTCGGCACGCTGCCCGGCATCTGCTACGGTTGGCCGAAGAACGAGCTGCACTGGCGCGGCATCGACAACAGCATCGTGGACATCGCCGCTGACGCGGACGCCGGACCTGGCCATCGTGGACGGCATCATCGGCATGGAAGGCGACGGCCCGCTCAACGGCACGCCGAAGCCGATGGGCGTTCTGGTCATGGGCAGCGACCTGGTCGCCGTCGACGCGACCTGCTGCCGGCTGATGCAGCTCGACGCGGACCGGATCGGCGTACCTGGTGCTGGCCAACCGCAAGAAGCTCGGCCAGTTCGCGGCGGACAAGATCCAGCAGCTCGGCGAGACGATCGACGGCCGCAAGCAGCCGTTCGAGACGGTGCCGCATTTCAAGCCGTTGTGCATGGGACGGACGGCGTGATGCTGTGCTGCGAGTGGACTACTCGTTCGCGCCATCCGTGGCGAGCCTTACGGAGCGCACCGCGGAAGCGGCTGCTTGAGTTCAGGACCGCGCCTTCCTCCGCCGTGCATCAAGACGAATCGGGCGGAATCACCCATGTCGGCACCGCGCCGCACCGGGCGTGGGAAAATACCGAACGAACTCGGCAGCGCCGGTCGAGACAACATGCGAGGCGGCTGGCGACGTTGCGGGCGAATTACCGAACGAACTCCGAGCCTTCTGAGCACGCAGCGCCAGCAAGTGTGCGCGCTGCTGCACTTGCTGGCGCCGCGTACACACGACACCGAGGCCAAAACTGCCAAACGAACTCCCCACGATGCCGTCGGACCGGTTGCCGAAGGAAGCCAGCCCGGTCGTCGGATCGAAACTGCGAAACGAACTGGGTGAGATTGTCTCAGGCAGCCGGCTTTGTTCGTTGCGCCGGGGCACGAAGCGCGGCAGCGTGACGGCGGCGAGCAGCGTCAGAAGCAGTGGCACAGGCATGGCGGACCTCAGCGCGCGGAGCGGACGGGCGATTGTGGTTGCGCCAGGCTACCGCAAGCGCGCACGTGGTGGGGAGGCGAATTTGGCGGACTCCGAGGGCGAAGGAAGGGGAGGCGTTGTCTCCACGCAGCAAAGAGCTGCGTCCCCGCGTTTCATTCTTCAGATGTTCCCATCGCTCTTCTCGGCTTTCGTTCGAGGGCGGCACTGCCCTTACCGAGAAATTAGAGTTGCGAGGTCGATTGCTCGAATTCTGGAAGACTTCCAACGTTGTCCTCTGTCGCATCAGCCGAGTCGGTTCGGACAAAACCTTTTGCCGACAGACGAACCAGGCAACCTTCCTTCCACAGCGAAAGCCTGTCGTCCCAATGAGCGGTGATGACCTTTTTTCCTTCCTGAAGGTAGGCCGTCAGAGACTCGCGGGAGATGTCGATTGTCGCGCCGCCCGGCATACCGAAGACCGGTTTCAGGCAACGGAAAACTGCAATTTTCCCGGCATCGGCAGCGTGCTTTATCTCCGTGATGGCGAGATGGGCGTCCCATCGGCGAAGGTGTCCGGTCATCTCGCCGCGTTCGTTGATGATACCCAGCTCGCGAAGGCGGTCGAGGCGGACATCGCTTGGCAGCGACGATTCTTCTTGCAGGCGTTTCTTTACTTCTTCGAGCCAGTGGTTCTTCATGTTCCTCCCTCTTGAACCGGGCGAAAGATGCCGAGAATACATTGACGATCGCGCACCGCGACCTGGATATGGGTTTCCTTCTTCCTTCCCGCGCCTGGGAACGCCTCGTCGCCTTCTTCGAATGCACCCCGGACCGTCTGAACTTGTCCCGCAGCCGCGGTCTGTAACTCGTTTATCACCAAACAGTCCAAGCGCCGATTCTTGAACTCTCGGCCGCTGTTTTGGGGCAGCTGCCAACCCTTCTCCGCGTAATCTTTTGCCAGCGCGGCAAACGATTTTGCCAACAGCTCGGTGTAGCGCAAGTCCGTAAGGTCAAGGCAGCTGCCAAGCTGAATCACTGCGCCGATAACGATTCCATCGGCACCCGCCCATCGCCGCGCTCTTTCGGGAGAATGCTCCCAGAAATAGATTCCGTGCCCGAGCCAGTCGAACTCGTTCTCGCTCGGTCTCCAGTCGTCAACTGCAACCTCGCCGAGAAGCAGCCTTTTGGCGAAGTCCGCAGCCTGACCGGCTTTGGCACCGTGGTAGCCAAGGATGATCCGTGCGAATCGGTCCAAGCGAGTGATCCCTCGGGGTAGCCGGATGCCGCGACAACGGAATGGGCTTATCCTACCGCATCGTCGTTGGCAGGCCAAGGTGGCTGAATGCTGCGTGCAGTACCAACGACAACAAAACGACGCAGCGTTGCAAGGAAGCCGGGGTCAGCAGGAAGGCATTCGCTGCGCTCGGCAACCTCGCCGGTAACAACGTTCTCGATCGCCAATGCTCTTGTGTAGCAGTGGCTTTCAACCAGTCAAAGACGGGAAGCCGGTTATTCCGTGGCCCCCGTTCCTCCGTCCAGTACCCAGGCATTTCGAGAAGTAGTCCTTCTCTCACAACTCGGTCAATGCCATGCTCGGTTGCGTTTCTCAGCATCAAGGCGATCTTGCCCAGATACAGAGTCATGTAGGCCGCATTGGCGCTGCTCCGGTCGGCGAGCGCGGCAAGTTGTCGAGCGTGTACCTGGGGTGTAGGCGGCCGGAGATTGACCGAAACGCCGGTAACCTCCCCTGCCGAGGACATGCGGGCCAAAATCCCATCAAGAAGCGCGGCAAGATAAATCGGGCCATTTCCACCAGCAGCCTCATGATCGGCGGTGTGAACCAACCAATTCCCCTCCGTTTCCAACGTGGCAAGGAGGCCCGCTTGGCCCAGTAGGGAGGCGCTCGACAACCCTGGGTGCGCACCGACCGCATCCCTCCAGCCCGTGAATGCGTTGGTCCACAGGGAACTCGGTGCGTTTCCTTCGACACCTCGACTTTTGAGACATGGCTTGATGATGTATTCCACGAGGCCCAGCATCCGCTTGTGCAGTGGGTAAAGGTTCAAGACGCCCTGAATCCGGAGGGACTGTTCGATGTCGTCATCATACAGCGCCGACATCAACTCCATCACCGCTCTGGTCCAATCGGGTAGCGGGATGTGCTGGACTTTTTCCAGACGGTTGTACACTTCCCGAATGAGTTCCTCCAACCCGAAGCGTCGCAGGATGAGGCCAGCCTTTTGCACGAACTGGCTCGGGCCGTATTGTGTAACGAATTCACGTAAGGACTTGGTGTCTTCCAAGGTGTATGGTGCGTCGTTCGGCAATAGGATGGCAATGGAAGATACCTCTGGAGGCAATTTGCCCCCTGACGTCAGTGCTTGCTCGAACTCCATGACCTTTGGGCATTCAAACATGCGCTGGAGTACGAATTCGTCGATGTCGCGCCCCTCCCGCAAACGCTGATCAGTGTTCGCCAAATACTGGTCGGCAGCCCGGCGCATACCCATGAGGCTACGGCCTACGCATCACAGCCTGCCTGAATTATTGTCCACCGCTTGATTTGGTCAAGGGGGGACGCCTACGATTCTTCTCGGGAAGCCTCATTCCTTCATGGAGGAGAATCATGGTCCTATCCACTCTCGCAGTCGCCAAGCACTTCGCACGACTCCGCGATCCCCGTCGCAACCACCGCAAAAGGCACCTCTTGATCGACATCATTGTCATCGCTCTTTGTGCTGTTATCTGCGGTGCCAACGACTGGCAACAGATCGCCACCTTCGGTCAATGCCGTCACGCCTGGCTCAAAATGTATCTGGCTCTACCCAACGGCATTCCCTCGCATGACACTTTTGAACGTGTCTTTGAACGCCTCGATCCGCAGGCCTTTCTCGGTTGCTTTCAGCGTTGGGTCGAGTCCCTGACGCACGCGCTCGGCTTGAAGCACGTGGCCATCGATGGCAAGACCTTGCGTCATTCCGGCAATGCCACCAGCAAGTTAAAGCCACTCCACCTGGTCAGTGCCTGGGCGACCGAGCAACAGCTGACCTTGGGACAGGTGGCCGTTGACGACAAATCCAACGAAATCACGGCTATTCCACAGCTTTTGGAGTTAGAAACTGTCCGATAAGTGGTGTCAAGCCACTTGGCGATACTGAAATTCGTCTTGGTTCTCCTTCGGACACAAGCGGTTGAGCATCAGATGAATCATGGCCAAGCGGATCATGGCTTCCGACGACCGCACCGTCTTCTCTCGGTCTACACTCAGCCGTCGGCACTTGCCCAGCCAAGCGAACGTCCGCTCCACCGTCCACCGGATCGGCAGCTTGACCCAGCCCTCCGATCCTTCCGGACGCCGCACAATGCACAGTTCCCAGCGCCCCTCATGCTCCTCCACCCACTGGTAGAGGACGAAGTTGTGGTACTTGGTGTCGGCGAACATCCGCTCGACCCGGCTCATCGGCTGGCCCTCCAGCCGAGCGAACAACTCGGCCGCCGCCTTGGCGTCGTCCACGTCGGCGGCCGTTACCAACACCGCCAGCAGCAAACCCATGCTGTCAACCACGATATGGCGTTTGCGACCATCGACGTTCTTAGCGTTGTCCCGGCCGCGCTGTTCGCCGCCGGAGGTGGTATCGACGGATTGGCTGTCCACGCTCGCGGTGGTGCGGGGCGCGTAGGGCTTTTCCGCCGTGCGGACTTTGCAGCGGAGACGGTCGTGGATTTCCTCCAGGGTGCCGTTGTGGCGCCACTCATTGAAGTAGCCCCAGACGGTACTCCGGGGTGGGAAGTCCTTGGGGAGGTAACGCCACTGACAGCCAGACCGCAACAGGTAGAAAATGGCATCGGCGACGTCGCGCATGTCGGTTTTACGAGGACGTCCTCCGGGGTACACGGGGATGGAGGGCTTGACGAGCGACCACTGCGCGTCGGTCAAGTCGCTAGGGTATTGTTGAGTTCGCATACCCTATTCTACGCAGCTGTGCAGCTGGAGACCCACTTATCGGACAGTTTCTTACTCGACGTGCAGGGGGCCTTGGTGACTATTGACGCCATGCGCTGCCAGAAAAACATTGCGAAGAAGATCGTGGACGCGGGCGCCGACTATGTATTACCTCGGCATCCAAGTTGCTCACTAATTCCATCGTAGCATTTCACATCGCCGATGGAGGTTGTTATCATGACACTCTCCCTGCCTGATGCACGGCAGTTGTCCGATGAGGTGTTGGAAGCTTTGCGCCTACGCGCCCTGCACGGCTGCGAACTGGGCATTGCCGAGACCACTATCGCCGACGTCCTCGGCATCGCGCGCGAGACCGTCTCACGCTGGTGGTCCGCCTACGCCGACGGCGGCTTGGACGCACTTCCTCACGACCGCACCGGCCGACCCGTCGGCTCGGGCCGTTCCCTGAGCGTCGAGCAGGCCCGCCACATTCAGCAACTGCTCGACCAGCACAGCCCCGCCGATCTGGGTATCGCGGCGCCGTTGTGGTCGCGGCGTGCCGTCCGCGACTTGATCCACAAGGAGTTCGCCATCGACTTGGCAGTACGGACCGTGGGCGACTACCTGCAACACTGGGGCTATACGGCCAAGAAGCCGGGTCGCCACTCCAAGAACCAAGACCCCGACGAAGTCCGTCAGTGGTTGGAGGAGACCTATCCTGCCATCGAAACGCGGGCCCATGCGGAAGGGGCCGACATCTACTTTTGCGATGAGACCGGCCGCCAAGCGGATCAGCAGCCCGGCTACGGCTACGCGCGCAAGGGAGAATCGGCGACGATGGAAGTGCCCGACAGCCACATCCGCGTCAGCCAGATCTCGGCGATCAGCAACGCGGGGGCGGTCCGCTTCCTGACGTATACCACCACCATGACGGCAGCGCTGTTTATCGTCTTTTTGAGCCGGTTGGTGCATGGGGCCAGCCGGAAGATCTTCCTGATCGTTGATCGGCTCGAGGCCCATGACGCCCATGCGGTAGACGAGTGGGTGGCGGAACACCACGAGCAGATCGAGTTGTTTTATTTGCCCCGCTACTCCCCGGAACGGAACCCCGACGAGTACCTCAACAATGACCTAAAAGGCGGCGTCAACGCCGAGGGCCTGCCTGACAGCAAGGCTGGTCTACGTTCCCGAATCCAAGCCTTCATGCAACGCTTAGTTCAGTTACCGGAGCATGTCCGCAGTTACTTTCAGCACCCCTCCGTCCAGTACGCCGCTGGACATTAAGTGAGCATCTTTTCCCACCGAGGTAATACTGACGCCTCGCTCCCGGCTCATGACGGTCTGTGACGGCGTGCGCGAAAGCAAGACGGAAGCCGGCGTATAACCATGTCAAAGGCTTGCGCCAGCGGATCGTTTCTCACGCCTTTCCGTTTGTCCCAGCGTGCCTTTGGCTATTCTTGGTTTTTTCGAGTCCGCGTGCTGGAGTGTTTCCCGGTTACATCCGTGTACTCGACGACGAGACCGAAAAAACCATTTTCTATTGCCCACTGACGCCGCCGCTGCGATTTGAGGCAAACGACGAAATGCTGAGGGGACATGCGCGCCTGACGTGTTCATTTCCTCACTGCGGCCGATACACGATCCAATTCTGGTTTTTTCAAGACCAGGGCAATGATGTTCTCAAGGGAGAAATTCCTTTCACCGTTGAACAAGAGGAAGGCTAATCCATGAAAAACAAATCTGGCAAGACCATGAGCGGCCCCACGCTCCAGTTATTTGAATTGGTGCCCGTCACCGATCCAGCCGAACTGGAGGCCATCGACCGGCGGTGCAAGGCAGCCGAAAAAGCAATGATCGCTGCCGCTCGGAAACAGATCGCGAGAAAGAAAGGGCGCGGCGCGACTCTCCAGGAAATGGAATCGGTACCCATCTCCGATCTAATCGATTTGGAGGCCATCGACCGTCGGCACAAGGCAGCTGAAAAAGCAATGGCCGCCGCCGCTTGGAATGCTGGCAAGCGCGAAGCGCCCAAACGCAAGTGAGCGAGGGGGCGTCTGATGGCGATCGACCGTCGGCAGGCAAAGCAAGCACGAGGGACCCCGCGTAGCCGTGAGCGTAGTCCGGCGGCCGGAATCGGAGTGTGCGGAGACGGAGGCCGCCGAGCCGGTGTGGAGGTTCGTGGCGCCGTTGATTGCCAGCCGGCGATGTGTTACGGTTAAGCGAGCCCGCGCTGACGCCAGCCGAGCTACCAGTAAACCCGGCTTTTTTCCCGTGGAACCAGGCATGAAAAAGACCATCGAAATCGTCGAGCGCGGCCGGGGACCGCAGCTTTCCACCAGTCGTATCACGGTTCAAGACTTGGTGCCGTACTTCCAGAGGCAATGCAGCTACCAGCAAATCATCGAAATCATGCCCGTCCTCACGCTCGCGGAAATCCAGGTTGTGGAACGCTACGTTCAAGAACACTACCAGGACGTCATGGCGCAGGACCAGCGCATCCGGGAACGCAACGCCAAGCGCGGGACTCCGCCTGAAGTCGAGGACATCCTGCGTCGAGGCGGCGAGAAGATGGCCGCACTACGAGAGGACTTCAAGCGAAGGGAACAAAGGCAGGAGCGCAACGGTGATAACGCTTGTCGCTGACGCCAACATCCAGGGCCACGTCGCCCGCTTGGCGGCGCGGATGCAGGCCGAATCCTGGCGTGCGTTCTGGGAACATCTGGACGTGCGTATGTCACGTTCGCGGACCTTGAATTGGACTCGGCCGACAGCGATGGTGTGGTTTGGCATCGGTGCCAGGAGCGGGCCGCGCTGCTGCTCACCAACAACCGCAACGATGACGGCCCGGATTCCCTCGAAGCGACGATTCGCGTCCACAACACGCCTCATAGTTTGCCGGTCTTCACCATCGGCGACGCCGATAGCATTCTTGCAAGCCCCGAGTACGCCGAGCAGGTGATCGATCGACTATTCCGCTATCTGCTGGAACTCGATAACATTCGGGGCACTGGCCGGCCGTTTCTGCCTTGATTGGCAACGCAGGCCGATCGCAAGCTAGCCTTGCCGTGGCTGCGCCACTGATCTTGACGCCGCGGCAAACAACTTGACCATGACGCCGACAAGACCCGGCCCGTGGTGCAACGCAAAATGACCCATTGGAAAGCGGACGCCAACTTGACCAGCGTGCGCAATCCCAAGACGCTGGAGAAACTGCCGCCAGACGAACACGACGCCTGGCACGCAATTGTGGCAGGACGTCGACGCGCTGCTGGCGGAGACGCGGGAGAAGAAGTAGAAGTCTATTCCCTACGCTTCGACGGAAATGGGAGAGGGAGCCACCATGCCGTGGTATGATTTCATTCGGAACAACGAACCCGGAGGCAATGTCGAACACATTGCGGAACACGGCCTGACACCCGAAGACGTGGAAGCGGTAATCTGCAACCCTCTGGAAACGACCACCAGCCGCAGTTCGGGGCGCCCGGTCGCAACGGTTACACACCGGACGGCCGACTTATCTTTGTGGTGTACGAGGAAATCGACGAATGCACGGTGTACCCCGTGACCGCCTACGAAGTCGAGGACTAAAGCCAAGGTGTCGCAAAAAGAAAGGGGATATTCCATGACACATGAGATTCGCCAGCGCATTGAACGTCCGGCCACGCCGGAGGAGAAAGAACGGCACCGACAGATTCGACAGGAAATCGAACAGGAACTGCCGGAGCTGAAACAATGGGCCCACGCGGCGGCGGCCCGCCACCAGGAACGCATCGCCGTCGGGACCGTATTCACCGCCGACGAATGCAGGTGCTCAGGGCCATCGACGAGTACGCAGCCAAGCATTCCTTGCAGAATCGGAGTGCCGTTGTTCGCGAAGCCCTTGGCAACTTTTGGGCATCGACGTGGCGCGTCAATGATCGGCAGTGCAAGACCCGTTGAGCCACTGGAAGCAAGACGCCGACCTGGCCGGCGTGCGCGATCCCAAGACGCTGGAGAAACTGCCGCCCGACGAACGCGACGCCTGGGAGAAACTGTGGAAGGATGTGGACGCACTGCTGGCGAAGACGCAGGAGAAGAAGTAGCGGGGGGCGAAGAGGGGATGTGAAGTGGGAGGCGCTCGACGACCGTAGACTTCTGAGCAGGCGACGCCGACCCGCGTAACCCGGAGCGCAGGCCGCCGCGCCGGTGTGGGGTAAGCCGAGTTTCCTATCGCGTCACGGCATCAGAAAGCGGCCGATCGCCACGCCGAGGGCCAGAACCGCAAGGAGCGCCGTTCCAAGCAGCAGCAGATGCCGTCGCCGGGCCTCGGCTTCAAGGACGTGCATCCGCTTCCCCCGAGTTCCGGGTGGACACGGGATCATCTTGCTATGGATGGTGATGACGTTCGGATGTGAGCGGGCCTTTTCAGGTTTGTCCATTCGATCCGCCTTCCCGTTCGATCACTTGCAGGGCGCGTTCGCCCACGATTTTTCCATCGAAGGTGACCTGGATGTAATATACCCCTGGACCGGGAAAGACGCAATCATCGAATCGAAAGCGGACGTGGTAGAAGTCGAGCGGCCCCGTGAACGTGATTCGCTCCGGTGGCGAAGCGGCGACTTTTGCGTCATCGGAATCGACGACGGCGACGCGTCCCTCGGCCGTGCTTTCGTGTCCGGTCACCTGGAGGTAGACCCACAATTGCGGATGCTCATACGGGAATGCCGCGGCAACGATATGCGTGCGAACGCCGATCAAGTCGAAAGCGGCCGCTGCGTCTTCGCGCTCGGCCACGTCATCGCACAGCACCATTACGTGAACGCGCGGCAACACATACTTTTTGGCCATGCCCTGCTCTCGCTCCTCGACGAAAAAGGCGCTCGGATGATTGGGCAATTGTATCCGGCTTGGAGAGCAGATGGCGCAATGCGCCCAAACGCAAGTGAGCGAGGACGGCGTCTTGCTTCTCACTCCCGGAAGAACGGGGCATCAGCGTTCGGATTTTGCCCTGACCCATCCCTCACACCGTCCCCAGGATCGTCCCCAGTAGGTTATCTTGCGGATAACTGTGGCCCAGGTGCTGGCGAAATCCCTCGGCGAAAGCGACGCCGGCAGCTGCGGCCCTGATGCGATCCCCAGTCGCGCATCGACTGGACGTAATGGTCCATGCCGTGATGCTTCAGCAGCCATTCGCGCTGACTGGCGTGGCGGCCAACGCCGCAGCCTTCTTCTCGATCACGGTGCTGACGTCGATGCGGAAACCCGGCTCGACCGGCCGGCCGAGCGGGTCCTTGCCCTCAATCGCGTCACAGTAGTACAGGTGCGGAATGTGCGGCAGCGACAGCGGATGGTTGCGGTCGAGGAAGACGTTCGGCGCCGGCGCCCCAAAGGCCGCGGCCCGCGTCAGCGTGCTGGTCATCTCGTGGTCGAGCATGTAGTCGGCGGGGCTGTGCGTCAGCACGATGCGCGGCCGCACTTGGCGCAGCAACCGCACGATTCGCTCCAGCGGCCGTTCGCTGTAGAAGATGAGCAGGTCGCGCTCTTCGAGACAGTGGTACGCCGCGCCGATCAGCGCCGCGGCGCCGGGCGCCCTCGGCACGGCGAATCTGCGGCGATCTCGTCCGGCGGCAACTCCGCCGAGCCGCAGTCGCCCGGCGTCATGCTGGCGATGTGGACTGCCCAGCCGTGTTCTCACGCAACCGGATCAGCGTGCCGGCGCACAGGAACTCTGCGTCGTCGGGGTGGGCCAGGACGCTCAGGACTACGTCGGACATGGTGGGTTACCTCGGTTGCTGGTTCTTCTCCCCTCGCCCCGTACTCGGGGAGAGGGGTTGGGGGTGAGGGGTGAGAGCCAGAACATAGCCAGGTTCCAACCCCCCTCACCCCCAACCCTCTCCCCCGAGTACGGGGGAGAGGGGAGCCGGAATGCCCCTCGCCCCGTACTCGGGGAGAGGGGAGCCGGAATGCCCCTCGCCCCGTACTCGGGGAGAGGGGAGCCGGAATGCCCCTCGCCCCGTACTCGGGGAGAGGGGTTGGGGGTGAGGGGAGAGAGCCAGAACATAGCCAGGTTCCAACCCCTCTCCCCCAACCCCTCTCCCCCAACCCCTCTCCCCCAACCCCTCTCCCCCAACCCCTCTCCCCCAACCCCTCTCCCCCAACCCCTCTCCCCCAACCCCTCTCCCCCAACCCCTCTCCCCCAACCCCTCTCCCCCAACCCCTCTCCCCCAACCCCTCTCCCCCGAGTACGGGGGAGAGGGGAGCCGGAATGCGCCTCTCCCCGATACTCGGGGAAGAGGGGCACACTCGGGTTCCGGCTTCTCGACATCCGCAATTTCCGACTTGACACAATTCACCAACAATCTTATTACCCCGCCTCCCGTGCGCGATCGTTGTATCCACCGCCCCCAGGGACCAACCCATGAAAGCGACGAACCGCCTACTCCCGACGGACCTGCGCCGCGCCGCTGCGCTGATGGGCTTGCTTCTGTGTGCCGTGGCGAGCGTCGCGCAGACGCCGGCACCGGTACCCGCACCGGGATCACCGGGAAAGGTGCTCGTCGCTGACGTGATCATCGAGGGCAACCGCAACGTTACGGCCCAGCAGATCAAGGGCCAGATCAAGACGCGCCCTGGTGCGGAGTTCAACGAGGAAACTGCGCGCGAGGACGTGCGCGTCCTGATGTCCAGCAAGCAGCTGGGCAACGTCGAGGTCGTCACCCAGCCTACTCCCGACGGCCGCGTCAACGTCTTCTTCCTCATCCGCGATTACCCGAACCTCGTGCAGAAGGTCGTCTACCAGGGAGCCAAGCACCCCAGCAACGAGGACCTCGATGCACTGCACAGCATTCGCCCCAATACGCCGCTCAATCCGACGGCGAACAAGCTCGCCTGCCAGGCCATCGTCCGCAAGTACAATGAAGAAGGCCGGCCGTTCGCCGAGTGCCATCTCCTCAAGGGCGATAAACCGGGCGATACCGAGGTCATCTTCCAGATCACCGAGGGGCCCAAGGCCACGATCCACAGCATATCCTTCGAGGGCAATACGTTCGTCAGCGGTGCCGTCTTGAATACGCACCTGAACGCGATGGCGGCCATCCTGGGCATCGGCGGCTCCTTCAATCCGCTGATGGTCGACGCCGACATCGCCAAGCTGGAGGAATACTACCACGGCTTTGGCTACCTCGACGCCAAGGTGTCGTGCGAGTACCAGTGGACGGCCGGGGGTCAGGAGGTCAATCTCGTCTTCCACGTCGCGGAAGGCCGGCGTTACCTGATCCAGGACACACCGCACGTCATCGGCAAGTTTTCGGTGCCCATCGAACAGCTGGAACAGGTCATCAAGGTTAATGAACACGATTATGTGAACAAGGGCAAACTCGATCTGGATCAACGCAACATCACGGATTACATCGGCTATACCGGCCACAAGGCGAAGGTAGAAACCAATGTGGTCTACTCGCCGGACGCCCCGGGACTGGTGCATGTCAATTACGAGGTCGAGGAACAGCCGGTCGCTACAGTCGGCCAGATCCTCATCGTCGGCAACACGCGCACGCAGCCAGAACATCATTTTGCGGCAGCTCGGGTTCTTCCCCGGCCAGATCCTGACCTATCCCGATCTGCGTATCGCGGAACGCAACTTGGCGCGCCTCGGTATCTTCGAGAGCAGCCGGACGGCTCCGTAAAGCCCACCGTCACTCTTATCGAGAATCGCGACGACCCCAACAACGCATCCAAGGACGTACTGGTCACGGTGCAAGAAGCGAACACCGGCAGCCTGATGTTCGGCCTCGGCGTCAACTCCGACTCGGGCCTGACTGGAAGCATCGTGCTGAATGAGCGCAACTTCGACATCACCCGGCCGCCGACCAGCTTCGACGAACTGCTCAGCGGCGACGCCTGGCGCGGCGCCGGCCAGGAGTTCCGCCTGGAAGCGGTGCCTGGCACGGAACTGCAACGCTACAGCGCCACGTTCCGCGAGCCGTTCTTGTTCGACTCGCTGTTCAGCTTTAGCACCAGTGGCTACTATTACCAGCGCGAGTACAACGAGGACGAAGAAACACGCTATGGCGGCCGTTTCTCCATCGGCCGCAAGTTGACCGACACCATCTCCGCCACCGTCGGCGTCCGTGTCGAGAACGTGAACATTGGCGACATCACGGCCGGCGCCCCGCCCGATTACACAAATGCACAGGGTAACAACTTCCAGTACGGTCCGAACATCGGCCTCACCTACGACACGCGCGATTCGTTCATCCGCCCGACTGCGGGCTTGCAGGTTAGTGCCTCGTACGAGGAAATGTTCGGCGAGCATACCTTTCCGCTGCTCAACCTGGAAGCGAACAAGTTCTTCACGATCTGGGAGCGGCCGGACGGCAGCGGCCGGCAGGTCCTGGTGCTGCACAGCCAGATCTCCTGGGCCGGCGACAATACGCCGGTTTACGAGCGTTATTACGCGGGCGGTTTCCGCAGTCTGCGCGGCTTCGCCTTCCGCGGCGTCGGCCCGGACATCAACGGATTCATGGTCGGCGGCGACTTCCAGTTCCTCAACAGCGTCGAGTATCAGGTGCCGATCCTGGCCAACGATCACTTCTATACGGTCGCTTTCGTGGACAGCGGCACGGTCGAGAGCCGCGCGGAAATCGGCACCTATCGCGTCGCGGCGGGCTTCGGCTTCCGCTTCCAGGTGCCGATGCTCGGCCAGGTGCCGATCGCCCTGGACTTCGGCTTCCCGGTCATCAAGTCCAGCGGCGACCAGACGCAGGTCTTCAGCTTCTGGCTGGGCTTCTCGCGGTAAAGGCCGTCCGCCGGGGGTGCGCGAATGGACGTCCGCCGGGGGTGCGCGAATGGCCGTCCGCCGGGGGTGCGCGAATGGCCGTCCGCCGGGGGTGCGCGAATGGACGTCCGCCGGGGGTGCGCGAATGGACGTCCGCCGGGGGTGCGCGAGTACGCGACCCCCGTCTGGGCTATGCAACCCCTTCGGGGTAAAGACGACCACGGGTAGCGCTGGATTTACCCCGAAGGGGTTGGATAGCCCAGACGGGGGTCGCGTACTCGCGCACCCCCGGCGGCGAAACTGGGCAATGCAACCCCTTCGGGGTAAAGACGACCACGGGTAGCGCTGGATTTACCCCGAAGGGGTTGGATAGCCCAGACGGGGGTCGCGTACTCGCGCACCCCCGGCGGCGAAACACTTGTGATTGCCGCGTCCCGCCGATATGCTGATTCGAGTCCTTTTCCCATCGTACCGCTACCGTGCGAGGCCAGCCATGAGTACCGAACCCGTTGACAAGCAACAGCAGAAGATCAACGAATTCATGAAACTGCTCCCCCTCACCATCGCGATCGCCGGCATGCCCCAGTCCGAGCTGGGACGAAACTTCAACGAAGACCAGATGGGCGTGCGCGCCAACACGATGCGCACCGCCTACAAGGTCGCGCGCCAGCTCCTTCTCGATATCGCCGCGAAATGACGACGCGCAGCGCACCGAGATAATCCCCGGCTCACCGGGGGTTATCCGAATACCACCCCGAGCTTGCCGCATGAGACGGTCCACCATTCCTCTTCTGTTCCTCATCCTGCTCACCAGGAGCCAGGCTGCCGAACCCGTCGTGCTGCCGCCGGGCTTCGACAGGGCGATTCCCGCGCGCTGCATCGGCCCGGCCAACATGAGCGGCCGCGTTACTGCCGTCGCCGTCGTCGAGAGCCGGCCGGCTACCATGATATGTCGCCGCTGCTTCCGGCGGCGTCTGGAAGACCACCGACAACGGCACCGCGTGGACGCCGCTGTTCGACGACCAGAGGGTCAGCGTCCATCGGCGACGTGGCGGTAGCCGCCTCCAACCCGGACATCGTCTGGGTCGGCACCGGCGAGGCCAACGCCCGCAACAGCGTCTCCTGGGGCGACGGCGTCTATCAGTCCACCGACGGCGGCAAGACGTGGAAGCACCGCGGCCTGACCGAGACGCATCACATCGGCAAGATCGTCATTCATCCAAAGAATCCGGACATCGTGTACGTGGCCGCCCTCGGCCACATCTGGGGGCCGAACAAGGAACGCGGCCTTTACAAGACGGAAGACGGCGGCAAGACCTGGAAGCGCTCCAAGTACCTCGACGACGAGACCGGCTTCATCGACCTGGCAATGGACCCGTCCGACTCCGACACGCTGTACGCCGCGGCCTACCGGGTCCGCCGCGACGGCTTCTCCGGCGGCAACCCGGCGGAACATGTACGGCACCGCAGCCGGCCTCTACAAGACGACCGACGGCGGCAAGACGTGGAAGAAGCTGACGAAGGGACTGCCCGATCGGCCCATCGGCCGCTGCGGGATCTCCATCTATCGCAAAGATCCGCGCTACGTTTATGCCCTGGTGCAGACGGACAAGACCGACGTCCGCACCGTGCCGGGGCAGGCGCCGAAGACCAGCGACGTGGTCGGAAACCGGCGGCATCTTCCGTCTCCGAGGACAAAGGCGAGACCTGGAAGAAGCTGAACGATCTCTGTCCCCGGCCGTTCTACTTCGGCCAGATTCGCGTCGATCCCAACGACGATGAGCCACGTCTATGTCTGCGGCGTACCGCTGTTCCGCTCCCTCGACGGCGGCAAGACCTTCAAGCAAATCGCGACACCGGGCGTCCACGCCGACCATGCACGCCCTGTGGATCAACCCCGCCGATTCCAACCACCACCTCATCGGCGGCGACGGCGGTCTGAACGTCTCCTACGACCGCGGCGGCAAATGGGAGCACTTCAAGAATCTGCCCATCTCCCAGTTCTACGGCGTCAGCGTGGACATGCGCAAGCCGTACCGCGTCTACGGCGGCTTGCAGGACAACGGCAGCTGGGGCGGCGTCGAGCCGGACGAAGAACCGCGAGGGCATCACGCAATGCCGACTGGTTCAAGATCCTCGGCGCCGACGGCTTCCAGGTCGCCCCCGATCCCGAACGACATCGACACGGTCTATGCCGAATGGCAGTACGGCCGGTTTCGCCGCGTCACCATCTCCACCCATCAAGGAGAAGGACATCACGCCGAAGCCGGCCAAGGGCGAGCCGCAGTATCGCTTCAACTGGAACACGCCCCTCCTGCTGTCGCCGCACGACTCGAAGACGGTGTACTACGGCGGCAATCACCTGTTCCGATCCAGGAACCGCGGCGACACCTGGGAAGTCGTCAGCCCCGACCTGACGCTCGGCCAAGCCGGGACTCAGCCCGAATACCGGCCATACGTTGACGACCATCGCCGAGTCGCCCAAGAAGGCGGGCATCCTCTACGTCGGCAGCGACGACGGCCTGGTCCACGTCAGCCGCGACGGCGGCAGGACGTGGGAGAACGTCAGCGCAACGATTCCCGATGTGCCGGCCGAGCGCTGGATCACCAAGATCGAGTGTTCGCCGTTCGCGGAGGGCACGGCGTTCCTGGCGCTATCGCGGCACCGCAACGACGATCGCAAGCCGTACCTGTTCAAGACGGAAGATTACGGCTGCATCGTGGAAGCCGTTGGCGAACAATCTGCCGGCGGACTGGCCGATCCACGTCGTGCGCTGCGATCCGCGCAACCCGGATCTGCTCTACGTCGGCACGGAGTCCGGCCTGTTCGTGTCGGTCAACGGCGGCGCGAAATGGCAGCCGATGAAGGCAGGCCTGCCGACGGTGGCGGTGCAGGACCTCGTCATCCATCCGCGCGACCGCGAGCTGGTGATCGGCACGCACGGGCGCGGTGTCTACATCGTCGATGCGGCGCCTCTGCAAGAGGCGAGCGGGAAGGTGCTGGCCGAATCGGCTCATCTGTTCGAGGTCAAGCCGGCGCTGAAGTTCGAGTATCGCGCCGGTCGAGAGGGGGCGGACGCCAAGAGCTATCACGCACCGAACCCGGAATACGGGGCCGCGATCTACTATCTTCTGAAGAACAAACCGAACGACGACGTGGCGCTGACGATCCGGAGTTTCGACGGTAAACCGCTGGCGAAGTTGAACCCAGCGCGTGAGCCGGGCCTGAATCGCGTGCAGTGGAACCTGAAGACAACGCCGGAGGACCCCAAAGACGCGGCGGAAGTTAAACCGGGCGAATACACGGTGGAGTTGCGTGCCGGCGGACAGGTGCTGTCGCGCAAGGTGCGGGTGGAGGCGGAGGAATGATGATTCGAGTCATGGTCTCAAAACTGAGCACGCAGCGCAAGCAAGTGGGCACTTGCTTGCGCCTCAGCAACGGGTTTCAGAACCACCTCGTTTTGTCCACGATATTCCGCAGCGCTTCGCCGCGGACAAAACGGCCGATATTGTCGAGCAGCACCGCCAGGTGCCGCCCGGCGATGCGCGTCGAATAACCGGCGACGTGCGGGGTGAGGATCACGCGCTCGCCCATCTTCCAGAGCGGATGATCGGCCGGCAACGGCTCCGTCTCGAACACGTCGAGGGCGGCGCCGGCGATCTCGTTCGCCTCCAGCGCCGCGGTCAAATCGGTGAGGTCCACGATGGCGCCGCGGCCGATGTTGATGAGGTACGCGGTCCGTTTCATGCACCGGAGCTGCGGCCGACGGAAGAGCTTCGCCGTATCCGGCGTGTGCGGGGCCGCGATCACAACAAAGTCGCTCGCGGCCAACAAGTCAGGTAATTGCGACACCGGCCATACCGCCTCGACGCCGGGCGGCGCCTGCTGGACCACGGGATCGACGGCGAGGACGCGCATCCCAAAAGCCAGGGCGCGGCGGGCGACCTCGGCGCCGATGGCCCCCAGCCCGAGGACACCGAGTGTGTCGTCGGCCAGATGCCGGTGGGTGCGGTCGATGGCGTTGACGGTGCCTGGTCCCGTGGTGAAGGCGACACGCGCCCCTTCGCCGCCGACCGGCGCCCAGCGGGCTTCACGCTGCTGAAGAATGTAGCGGTGCAGGTTGCGGGCGAAGCAGAGGATGTAGCCGAAGACCTGATCGGCGATCACGTCGGAGAACAGGCCGCGCATATTGGTCAGGAGGCACGGATGGGCCGTGAGTTCCGGAAAGAGGTAGTGTTCGAGGCTCGCGGTGGGCGACTGCACCCAGCGTAGGTGATTGGCCGCGGCAAGGAGCGGCGGCGTGATCTTGCCGAAGAAGGCGTCCGCGTCCGGCATCTGCCGCAGGGCGTCGGCCTCGGCGGCGGCGTTGACGACGCTCATCGGCCCGGCCGCCTCGAGGATGCGGGCCAGCCGTTCCGGCTCGACAGGAGGATGGATGACGAGTTTCATGCGCTCAGAACCCACCCTTTTCGACCGCTTCGATGTAGGCCAAAGCCCGATCCAGCTCGCGCTTATTCAACCGTGCCTTGAGCATCGAACGGACGCGCAGCAACAACTCGCTCTTGTTGATCGGCTTGGAGAGGAAGTCGTCGGTGCCGGCCTCGACGGCGCGTTCGATGTCGCTGGGCTGATCGAGTGCGGTAATCATCAGTATGGCGATGTCGTGGGTGGCGGGATTGGCGCGGAGCCGTTTGCACACCTCGAAACCGCTGATACGCGGCATCATCACATCGAGCAAAATCAGGTCGGGATGCCAGTCGGCGACCTGTTTGAGCGTCTGTTCGCCGTCGGCCGCGGTGCAGTAGTTCCCAGTCGCCGTCGGCGAGGTACGCTTCCAACAACTCGACTCCCTGCGCATTGTCATCGGCAATGAGGATGCGAGGAACTTGGTTGGTTGCTGTCGCAGCGGGTAAGGACGGACTGTCGCCGACTGGCGTGGAGGGCTGCATCTTCGCCTCCCGGTTGCAACTCCGCGGACGGATGGCCCGACATGGGACCGAATACCAGAAGGTATTATAGTGGGATTCCGTAACTTCGCCGCCTGCTGGTGACCGATGACGATCTGAACCGCGAGATGCGAACCTGGGAACTGTCCCTCAGTTCCTCTAGCATTCTCTCGGAACCACCGCCCTCTCCGGACCGGCGATGCAACCGATGCTGCTGCGCACCGAACACCTGACCAAGGACTACGGCCGCTTCCGCGCTCTCGACGATCTTAACCTCGAAGTCGCGCCGGGTGAGGCCGTCGGCCTCCTCGGACCGAACGGCTCCGGTAAGACCACCGCCCTGCGCCTGATCCTCGGCTTCCTGCGGCCCGTCGCCGGTCGGGCGACTGTCGCCGGACACGATTGCTGGGCCAAGAGCGTCGCAGTGCGCCGGCAAGTCGCCTACCTGCCGGGTGAGCTGCGCCTCTACGAAAACATGACCGGCCGGCAGCTCGTCCGCTTTCTCGGCCAGCTGCGCAACCAGCCGGCCAACGACGACCCGAACGAACTCGCCCAACGCTTCGACATCGACCTCGATCGGCCTCTCGCCAGCCTGTCGTCCGGCATGAAACGCAAGGTCGCCTTGCTCAGCGTTCTCGTCCCGAACGCCCCTCTGCTCATCATGGACGAACCGACCAACGCGCTCGACCCGACGATGCGCGACCTGCTGCTCGACCAGGTGCGGCGCTGTCGAGGAGCGCGGGCAGGCGGTCCTGTTCTCCTCGCACGTCCTCTCCGAAGTGGAACGAGTCTGCGACCGGGTCGCCATCCTGCAGCGCGGCAAACTTGTTCACTTACAAGCGACCTCGGAGATCCAACGGGGCCGACTCATTGAAGCGACGCTGCCCGGCGGAGAACTGCCGCTGACGCTGCCGGGGCTGTCGCAACGGGGACGGCACGGCGATCGTCTCGTGTTGGAGTATGCTGGCCCGCTGCCGCCGTTGCTCGAATGGCTCGCCCGCCAGCCGTGTACCGACCTGCGGCTCGAACCAAGCGGCCTCGCGGCCGTCTATCATCGCTATCACGGACCCGACGCATGACGCTGCTTCGGAAACTGCTGCGCGACTACCGGGGTCCACTCCTGGTCGTCATGTTTCTGCTCGGAGCGTTCCAATGCCTGTGGGCCAAGATCACGGAGCGCATCCTCGGGCGACTCACGCCGTTGATGTCCACACTGTCAGGTGCGGCCGGTCTCAAGCTGGAGGAGGTGGAGGACATCATCTTCGAGGGACCGGGTTCGCTCATCCGTAATGTCATCGGCGGCGAATCGATCTCGTTCGATCGCGCGATGGATGTGATGAGCATCGCCTACGTGCATCCCTTGATGCTGACTCTTTTTTGCATCTGGGGCGTCGGCCGAGCGGCGGGAGCCATCGCCGGAGAGATCGACCGCGGGACGATGGAACTGCTCCTGGCCCAGCCGGTTGCCCGTTCGCGCCTCGTCCTGGCTCATCTCGGCGTCGATCTCATCCTCATTCCAGCCCTGTGCCTGAGCCTCTGGGCCGGCACCTGCTTCGGTGTGTGGCTGGTGTCGCCGATCCAGATTCAGGAACTCGAGACGAAAAAGGTGGCGCGAACGCACTACGCCGACGTCTTTACTCTCGGCAGGTTCAAACTGAGCGTCCAGGATCCGGAAGGTGTCCTCGAGCAACTGGCGATGCAAGAGCCCGAAGAGATACGGCAAGCGCGCTTACACATCGAACCGATGCGTTTCGGACCGGGGTTGGTAATCGTCGGTGGGCTGATCTTCGCGGCGTCGGGCGCAACGATGTGGCTATCGGCACTGGGGCGTTATCGTTGGCGCGTCATGGGCATGGCGATCCTGCTGGCGCTGGTGCAATTCATCGTCAATCTGACTGGACAGATGTGGGATCAGGCGAACTGGCTGCGGCCGCTGTCGATCTTCTATTACTTCCAACCGCAACAAGTGATCCTGCACCAGAACTGGTGTGTGACCCTGGCGGAGTGGAACGGCGGCACTCCGCTGTGCCGTCTGCCGATGCCGGTGGTGCTCTATGGCGTCGGTTTCCTCGGCTATTCCCTGGCGTTGTGGACGTTTCGGCGCCGCGACCTGCCGGCACCGTTGTGACAACCTTTTCTCCCCTCGCCCCGGTACTCCGGGGAGAGGGGTTGGGGGTGAGGGGAGAGACGCAGAGCAGTGTTCTGGCCCTCTCCCCTCACCCCAACCCCTCTCCCCGGAGTACCGGGGCGAGGGGAGTAACGCTGTCGGATCAGTTGCAGCAACTGCTGCACTTGTAAACCGGCACCTTCTCGGTGATTACCGTCGCCTCGCACTTGTAGGTCGTGACCTGGACCTTCTTCGTCTCGACCTGCGTCTCGTAGTAGCAGACCGTGACGTTGTACTTCTGCTTCTCCTGCTTATAGGAGCAGACGAGAACCTTGTACGTTTCCTCGTAGGGCTTGCAGACCGGGACGAGGACCTTGTACTTCTCGACCTTCGTCTCATAGGAGCAGACCTGCACCTGGATCGTCTGCTTCTCTTCCTTCCAGCTGCAGACATTGACCTTGTACTCAACTTCCTTCGTCTCGGGCATGCACTTCATGACCGTGCAGGATACTTCCTTCTCGACCGGGACGCGCTGATAGCAGCAGCGGACCCACGTATTGCCGCAGCCATCGCTGCAAACTTGCTGAACCGGAACGCACTCGTAAGTGCAGACCTTGCGGACGACCACCTCGGGAACCTGCTTGTAAGTCGTGACCAGCTGCTTGCGCGTCTCCACCGTCGTGACGGGAGTGCGGACGGTCACTTCGCGGTTCTCGGGCTTGTACACCGGGTAGCAAATGGTCTTTTCACGCCATTCCTCCACGCACTCGGTCTTGTAGACGATGCGTTTGCGGGTCTCTTCCGTGGTCACCGGGACGCAGATGATGCGCTCCCGCTCCTCGACCTTGGTCCTGGGGATGCAGATCGTCTGCTTGATCTCGTGCTCGGTGACGACGGGAACCGTCTTGTAGACGGTGCGTTGGACGGTCACGTACTCGACGGTGCCGCAGCCCACCGCGCACGGCTCGCTACAGCCGCCGCAACCGTGACCGCGCCGGCCCATCGCCGATGCTGTCTCGGCCGATGCCGACAGCAGGCAAGCCAGGGCCAGGATCGAAAAGAGTCTCTTCATCGTTCGCTCCTCAATGGACCTCATGGTGTGGAACTGGTCTTCTCCAACCGCGGAGAATGGAACCAAATGACCGCGAATCACGTGCCCGAGGGAATAGTCAGGCCAGATTATCGAGGTCGCGAATCCTTCCTCTTTGTGCTCCTGTTAAAACAGGAAGATTGCACAGCATAGGAGATTGTAACAAAATGAGGGGAATGTCAAGACTTTCTTGTGCATGGACGATCCGGTTCGCATCAGCCTGACGCGCAAGCGAAGGTAACCTGCCAGACCTTCGCTTGCGCATCAGGCTGGTGTCGGAGTGTAACCGAGGCAAAAAGGAACAGACGTGATCTCAGGCAGCTCGGCGGACGATGGATGGGGAATGCAGAATGCTATCGAGATAGTCAAAGAGTTCCTGTCGATAGCGGCCGGCGTTGAAGCGCAGCGCCTGGCGGCGTGCGACGGCCGGAGAGAAGTCGGCGGCCTGGGACTCAAAGCGGAGAAGAGCGTCGGCGAGGCAATCTTCCGTCTGCTCCTCGAACCAGAGGCCCGTCGGAGTGCGTCGGCCACCCGGCGGAATGACCGTCTCCGTGGCGCCGCCGCGGCCGAAGGCGATCACCGGAGCACCGCACGCCATCGCTTCCACGGGGACGATGCCGAAGTCCTCTTCACCGGGGAAGAGCAAGGCGCGGCAGCGCCGCAGCTGATCGCGGATGACTTCGTCGGGTTGCCAGCCAAGGAAGCGCGTCTCGGGGCCAGCCAATGTCCGGAGCCGAGCCATATCCTGCCCGGTGCCGATAACGACCAGCTGCCGCCGGAGTCGTTTACAGGCGGCGATGGCGAGATCCAGCCGCTTGTAGGGAGCGAACGCCGAGACGACGAGGTAGAAGTCCTCGCGCGCGCACGGGGGCTGGGTGATAAAAGTCCGTATCGACGGGCGGATAGATGACGATGCTCTCACGCCCATAACATTCGGCGATGCGGCGGCGAATCGTGTCGCTGATGGCGACGAAATGCGTCACGCCGGCCGCGGTGTGCCGGTCCCAGGCGCGGAGGAGGCTGAGAAAACGATCGAGCAGCCGGCTCGTAAGTCCCTTGACGCGCTCCGCAAAGTAGGATTCGCGCATGTGCCAGGCGTAACGGATCGGTGTGAAGCAATAGCAGACGTGCGGCACGCCGCGCGGCACACGAGCATTCTTGGCGACGCAGTGACTGAAACTGACCACCAGGTCCGATGGCGACAGCCGCATCGCCGCGATCGCAGCCGGCATCAACGGCAGAAGATAGCGGTAGTAGCGCTCGACGCCCGGCAACAGATTAAGGAGACTGCAGCGCGGCCCCAGGCGTTCGATGTCCGGAGAGACGGAGCCGGGTTTATGAAGCAGGGTGAGCAGACGTGCGTTCGGCCAGCGATTACAGAGCGGTTCGAGACATTTCTCGCCGCCGCGCATGCCCGTTAGCCAGTCGTGAACCAGGGTCACTCGGGGGGCGTTCGCTTCCATGCGTCGTCCTCCTCGGATGCTGTGGAGTACGCTTCCAGCGTGCTCGTTTCGCTGGGCACGCTGGAAGCGTACCCCACGAACTAAAAGAACTACTCGCCCGGCGCCGGCTCGACGGCGCAGCTGAGTGGGCCGAGATCGCGCCCGTCCGGTTCGCGGACCTCGTGAAATGTACCGATCTGATCGACCTTCAACTCCGCCACTTCCTGCGTTCCTGTATAGACGACGGCACGGCCATCCGTGTGGGCGGTCATCATCAACTCCATCGACCGTTCCGCGTTGTAGCCGAGCGCCTTGCAAAGGACGTCGACGACAAACTGCATGGAGTGGTGGTCGTCATTGAAGAGGATGACGTGGTACGGTGGAACGCGCCGGGTATGCGTTCGCTCGTCGGTCTTCGGTGCGGTCGTGATGCCGTTCACGATGCGTCCCTCCGCAGGCGGTTCATCCTGGCGAATTGGTTGCGTCAGCGGCCGGGTATAGCCCCACCCGGCCGCTGACGCAACCGGTTCGCCAGGATGGTAACCTCATCTAACCGAAGTATAGCAAACCCCGCCGATTCATGCGATGGTTCTCTTCGCGGGGGCAGCTTGATCGCAGCATGATTTGGCGAGGATTGAGATGGACAAGAAAAGGATAGCGAGGCAACCTGCATCGGAGCCGGTCTCACCGGCCCCCGAGTCGAGAAGACTTCGTGCAACGTCATGTCGCCGTAAGTCCGGGACGGACGGGCTATTCGCCTTACGTCCATCCCTTCGGCAGCTCGGCGGCCACCGGCCGGTTAGGCCGAAGGCCCGTAGCTTTGCGTCGCCGTCTTTCGACGGGTTTGCCCTTTCGAGGATGAAAGGCGTTCGGACTCGGGCCAGCCGAAACAGGTTGCCTCCGAAAGCCGCCGCCAAAGCCGGCGGCCTCGTTCGCTGCTGAATCCTAGTTCACGTTTGCCGCAGGAGCAAATTCAGTTCAGCAGTTGGTGGCACGCCCTGAGGTACTCCGAAGGGCGTGCAGCCCGTAGTACCTTCACGCCCTTCGGAGTACCTCAGGGCGTGCCACCCAGCCCGCTCGCCTAATCCGTCCTACGGTGCTGTCGCCGCGATCCGCGACAGGTCGATGCGTTCGAGATGCTTGAGCAGTTCCTCCTCCGGCGACGGCAGCACCTTTGCCAGGGCGGGACCTAACGGCGGGACGTTCGGCATAGTCCGCAGCTGGTGGACGTAGTCGAGCAGCACCTTCTTCGACTCGGGCTTCCCGCGCAGCATGAGGTGGACCCACGCCCAGGCCTCGTGGTACTCGGCGGGATTCATCTGGCTCACATCCTTGAGCGTCTCCAGCCGGGCCAGGTCGGGTTTGAACGGCAGCTTCGCCGAACGCAGCTTCCGGACGTGGTCCGGGTTCAGTCCCTGGCGTTCCGGCGGCAACTCGAAGAATTCCGCCAGACCTTCGTCGAGCCAGAGCGGCACGTCCTTCAAGACGCTGTGCAGCAGGGCGTGGGTCAGTTCGTGCCGCAGGTCTTGCTGGATGCGCTCGCCCCAAAACGTGTAGACGAGCAGGTCGTCGCTGCCGATGTGCTGCTCGCCGATGAAGAAGGCCCGCCGTTTCGGTAAGCCGGGATAGCGGCCGTCGATGAACGCCTGATAGCGATCCCGGTCCTCGAAGAGGTAAACCTGCACGATGGCCGTTCCCGGCGTCAGCAGCAATTCCTTGAAGACCTGATCGCGCAAGCCGGCGAGTTCACGGAAGACCGGGTGTTTCTGATCCAGCTCGAAGTCGGAGAAGAAGAGGTAAGGCGGCAGCCGGAAGGTATATTTCCACGGCGGCGCCGGGGGAGGGGTTGGCGCGTGCGTCTCGATCTTGTTCTCGGTGTTGTCGCCGAAGGGATTGAACGTGTGACAGCCGGCCGTCAGTCCGAGCGTGGTCGCGGACAGCACGGCCAGGCAATGCCGCCGGGTGGTCTTCGAGGCGTCTTCCTGTGTCGCGCTCATCCGTTCCATGCCTCAACCGGCCTTCGTTCCCGTCGCCCCCGAGGACGGAAAGGGCAGGAGCATAGCCGCAACCCACCCGCGGAGCAAGATCGTTTCGCGGCGCGCGCTGTCCGTCTGTCCGTCCTCTCTTGCGTGGTTGACGCCTCCCGCTATACTACCCTTTTGCTGTGCATAGATGCCATCTTGCCGGAGAAGCCGCATGGTTGAGCCGATGATGATCGATCTGAAAGCGCTGATGGTCGAGCGCGAGGACTGCGACGCGGGCACCGTGCAGCAGCTGCGCAACGGGCTGGCCCAGGGCGGCAGCCAGTATCGCACGCTGCGCGACGTGACGGACCTGCTCAAGAAGAAACTGGAGTCGGCACAGCCCGCCCAGGCCAAGAAGTGGCACCTCAAACTCGGCATGGCCTTCTTCTTCCTCGGCTACACCGGAAAGGCTGTCGAGCACCTGAAACAGACCGACGGCACTCTCGCCAGCTTCTACCTCGGCCGTGCCCTCGCCTCGCGCGGCGAAGTGGACGATGCCCTCAAAGCATTCGAGAAGGCGGAGAAGCTCGGCTACACCGCCAGCCAGGTACAGCTCCAACGCGCCGGCATCTATCGGCAACAGGGCGATCTGAAACAGGCACGCGCCGTTCTCGCCAAGCTCGCTGATCTGGGCACGCACAGCGCCGAGTATCACTTCCAGTTCGCCAGCGTTTTCCTGGCCGAGGGCGAGCGCCCCAGGCCGTCACCCACCTGGAACGCGCCGTGGAGCTCGACCCCGGCCACACCGGCGCCCTGTTCCAGCTGGCCCACGCCAACGACCTCGCCGGCAATGACGAAGAGGCCATCCAGTTCTACGAGCGCTGCCTCAAACATCCGCCGGTGCATGTCGGCACCTTGATGAACCTCGGCGTTCTCTATGAGGACCACGAGAAGTACGACAAGGCCGACGAGTGCTACAAGCGCATCCTCTCCACCAATTACAACGACGAGCAGGCCCGGCTGTTCCACAAGGACGCCGAGGCGTCGTTGACGATGTACTACAACCCGGAGGAAGACCAGGCGCTCAACCGCTTCAGCCAGGTGCTCGAAATCCCGGTCACCGATTTCGAGTTGTCGGTGCGCAGCCGTAACTGCCTCAAGAAGATGAACATCCGCACACTCGGCGACCTGACGCGCGTCACCGAGCAGCAGCTGCTCAGCAGCAAGAACTTCGGCGAAACGTCGCTGCTGGAAATCAGGCAGATGATGGAAGCCAAGGGGCTGCGGCTCGGTCAGTCGATCGAGGACGGCGCCCAGCACGAGATGCGTTATCGGCCGCCGATCCAGATGAGCGAGGCCGACCAGGCGAAGCTGAACGTTCCGGTGACGGAGTTGAACCTGTCGGTGCGCGCCCGCAAGTGCATGAACCGTCTCGGCATCAACACGCTCGGCGATCTGATCCAACGCACCGCCGACGAACTGCTGGAGTCGAAGAACTTCGGCATGACCTCGCTCGGGGAAGTGCGCGAGAAGTTGCAGGTGTACGGGCTGTCGCTGCGAGGAGAATGATAGGCGGCGTACAATATGAACGAACGGAACCAGTCGGCGGACCGCGAACCGAGAGAATTCTCCGAGTTCGAAGGGACAGCATTTCGCCTTGTTGCGAGCACCGCTGGATGTGGTGCTCTCGGTTCTATCGTAGGCAATTTCATAGCTGGCCCTTCTGGTGCTATTGCCGGTGGCGTGGTCGGTGCCATTATCGGATCGGCCGCGTCCCTCACGGACAGTATCAGGTCCAATGGTGATCCGCTTTGAACTCTTGCACTCCAACGGCGCCGCCCGTCTCGGCCGATTGCACACCCCGCACGGCGTCGTCGAAACGCCCATCTTCATGCCCGTCGGCACCCAGGCCACGGTCAAGGGTCTCACTCCGCAGCAGCTCCACGACGTCGGCGTTCGCTTTGTTCTCGGCAATACCTATCATCTCGCCCTGCGGCCCGGAGACGAACTCATCGCCGCGCTGGGCGGTCTGCATCGCTTCATGGCCTGGGACGGTCCGATCCTCACCGACAGCGGCGGCTTCCAGATCTACAGCCTCGCCGCCAGTCGCAACATCACCGACCACGCCGCGTCCTTCCGCTCGCACATCGACGGCAATCTTCTGGAACTGACGCCGGAACGGGCCATCGCCATCCAGGAGAACCTCGGCTGCCGACGTGGCCATGTGCCTCGACGAATGTCCGCCGGCCGACACGCCGCTGGAGTATCTGCGCATCGCCGTGGATCGCACCATCCACTGGGCGGAGCGCTGCCGCGATGCTCATCGCCGGCCCGACCAGGCTCTGTTCGGCATCGTGCAAGGAGGGCTGCATCTCGACTTGCGGGCGCGGTGTGCCGCGGAGCTGGTGAAGCTCGATTTCCCCGGCTACGCGCTCGGCGGCTTCAGCGTCGGCGAGACGATGAGCGCAGATGACCGCCGCCCTGGAGCCGACCGCGGCCCTGTTGCCGGCCGGCAAGCCGCGCTATCTCATGGGCGTCGGCCGGCCGCAGGACATTCTCGAAGCCGTCGCGCTGCGGCATCGACCTGTTCGACTGCGTGCTGCCGACGCGCAACGGCCGCAACGCCTCGGCCTTCACCATGTCCGGCGAAATGCGGCTGCGCAACGCCTGCCACAAGCGAGATCCGGCCCCGCTCGAGTCCGATTGTCCATGTTATACGTGCCGCACCTTCAGCCGGGCGTACCTGCATCACCTGTTCCTCGCCAAGGAGATGCTGGGGCCGACGCTGCTGTCGCTGCACAACGTCGCGTTCTATCTGCGCCTGATGGCCGAGGTGCGGCAGCGATCGCCGAGGACCGCTTCGACGCGTTGCGGACAGTCTGCCTTGCCCGCTGGGAGGCGTCGGCCTAAGATACTCACTTCCTGATATCGGAAGGACTGGTCGCGTCTGCGTTTCACGTGAAACGTGAACCGGATTATGTGCAGAGACCGACGATGATATGCGCTGGCATTGACTCTTCGCTGAAGATGCTGGCCGCAGGGGAATCCGCTCACCGCTCATGATTCCCATGGTCCTGCATCATTCTTAGTCTTTTACTTCTTCATGCTGCGGCCGATGAAGACGTCAGGAGGCGGAACGCCAGGCCAAGCTCATGAGCGGCCTGAAGAAGAACGACAAGGTGCTGACCACGTCCGGCATCTACGGCACCGTCATCTCGGTCGCCGAGAAGGAAGACGAGGTCGTCGTCAAGGTGGACGACAACACGCGGCTGAAGATGGTGAAGGCCGCGATCCTGCGCAACATCACCAACGAAGAAGACGCCGTCAAGGCCAAGCAGACGGCGAAGGACGAGCGAAGAAGGGAAGCGATGCGATTACGGCTCGCAAGCGTAACGCCGGATGGAACCCTGGGATTAAGTCGGCGTCCACAACGTTCGCGGTTAGCCGCGAGCTTTTGCGAGCGCCTGACGCCGCAAGCTCGCGGCTAAACGGAAAGAGTACTGGAGGTCTCAGCGTCGAGAACGAGCATGAAACCGTTCACCTGGAAGATAGTGATCTGCGTCGCTGCCGCTGTTGATCTCCGGCGTCGTCGTCGGCCGGGCGTTCAACGACTATGGCACGGCCAGGGCGGCTTCAAGCTCGGCGTGGATCTCGTCGGCGGCACCATCCTCATCTACGAGGTGGACCCGACGAAGCTGCCGCCTGGCTGGGACCACAAGCAAGCCCAGGAACTGGCCAGTCGCCTGAAGTCGCGCATCGACCCCAGCGACCTGTACAACATGTCGATCCGAGCCGTCAGCGATACCCGCTTCGAGATCATCATGCCCACCGGCGGCACGCACCAGGTCACGCTGAAGAAGAAGCCTGGAAGACGCTTCTCGACGAGGTGAAGGTCGCCGACCACGGCAAGTATGCCATGAAGAAGTACATCGTGCCCGCCGGCCAGACGGTCGCTCTACTCGCCGAGATTTCCGCGCAGCACCCCGATGAGGACGTGAGATCAGATCCGTGCCTTTATCAAGGAAAACTACAACCTCGATCAGGACAAGAAGCCCGACGCTGCGAAGTGGAGCAAGTTGCTGGAAGCGGCTACCGAAAAGTACCCGCCCAAGAACTACGAGATGGGCCGCGGCCGTGTCAAGGAACTGGCTAACCTGATCTTCCAGCAGCACGAGGACACCATCACACTGACCGACGCCTACCGGGTCGTTCACGCGGACGAAAGCAAGAAGAAGTCGAAACGCGGCCGGGCGCTGACCACGGAACAGGTGCAGGAACGCAAAGAGCTAATCGCCCAGCAGGGAAGCCTCGAGTTCCGGATCCTCGCCAACACCAGCGATGACAGCGAAGCTATAAGTGCGGCCCGCAGTACCATCAAGAAAATGTCGAAGAAGGAACTCGACGACCTGGCCCTGCGAGGTCTGCCGCCGCCGATCCCGACGGTTGTTGAAGGGAATGCAAAGTCGTCCTTGTTCGACAGCAGGAAAGGCAAGTACAGCTATACCTGGGTTGAGCTTGGCTCCTATTATCGCCAGGATCACGGCCTCGCCAATCCGCGCGACGGAAAAGAGAACCTTATCACCATCGATCCCAATCACCTGGACGAGGTAGCCAAGAAGATCGCGACCGATCGTGAGGGGAAGATCAAGGAGGAGTACAGGAACTGGCGCGACGCCGTGAAGGCTCGTGAAGGGGACGGCTTCCTCGACCTCCCGGATTCCACCAACTTGATCTATACCCGCGACGTTCGGACGCCGCGCCTGTCGGATAACGACCGCGAGAAGAAGTACGAGTACTGGATCCTTATCCGCGATCGGCAAGAGGGCCAATCGGGGCCGTGGCCTATCACCGGCGAGTTGCTCTCCAGCGCCTCACCCGGCTACGAGGGGAACGTAAACTTCCACATTAAGTCGGACAAAGCCGATCTCTTCCGAAAGTTCACGCAAGATAACAAGGGCCAGTTGATGGCCATCGTCCTCGACGGCATGGTCGAGTCGGCGGCGACCATTCAGTCGGCCATCAGCAGCAGCGGCCAGATCACAGGTAAGTTTACGCCCAAGAAGATCGAGGAGTTGGTCAAGATCCTCCGTTCCGGCTCCCTGCCGGCGACGCTCAAGCGCGAACCGGTCAGCGAGAACACCATGGGGCCGACCCTCGGCGCCGATACGATCCGGAAAGGCGCCAAGTCGATCCTCTGGGCTTTTGGCTTCGTGTTGCTGTTCATGCTCGTCTATTACGAGTTCGCCGGCCTGGTAGCGTGCGTCGCCCTCCTGGGCAACCTCCTGCTGACCCTCGCATTCATGGTCATCATCGACGCTACCTTCACCTTACCCGGCCTCGCCGGTCTCGTGCTGATGCTCGGCATGGCGGTCGATGCGAACATCCTGATCTACGAACGTCTGCGCGAGGAGCGCGACCGCGGCGCCACCCTGGCCATGTCTCTGCGCAACGGCTACGATCGCGCTCTGCCGACGATCATAGACACGCACATGACCAGCATCTTCACGGCCGTGGTGCTGTACATCGTCGGCAACGACCAGTTGAAGGGCTTCGGCATCAGCCTGACGGTCGGTCTCATCATCAGCCTGTTCACCTCGTTATACCTGACGCGCGTGATGTTCGACGTGTCGCTGGCCAAGGGCTGGCTGACGAAGCTGAACATGCGGCGTCTGCTCAGCAAGCCGAACATCGACTTCATGGGCATCCGCTACTACTGGTTTACGGCGACGGTGGTCCTGACGCTCCTCGGGGCCGGCCTGTTCATCTACCGCGACCAGGACGGACTGAACATCGACTTCCGAGGCGGCACGGCTTACAGTGGCCAGCTGAAAGAGGCAATGGACATCGACACGGTGCGCAAGCTCCTCGAAAAAAGCGACTTGACCGACATCACGGTGGAGCAGATCTTCATCAGCGAACCCGGCTATACCGACCCGACGGGGACCAAGAGCAAGTTGTTCACCGTCCGCACGCCGGACAAGGACCGTGTTAAGGTGCTGAAGGAGATTAACAAGACGCTCGGCGACGATCGCGCCAAGCTCCTGAAAACGATCCATCTGGAAAAGTACGACTTCCTGCCCGACGACAAGGGAGCGACTCTGGCCTTCGTGGACCCGACGACGGACAAACCAATCTTCGCCTCGCCTGCTCAGGTCAGCATGTTACTGATCCAAAAAATGGATGAGCAGGCGAAAGAACTGGAAAAGCAGGCGACCGATCAGGAGACGATCGCACACCAGGAGGAATCACGGGCCGCCGATCCGGAGAATAAGGACGTCAAGGCGGCCCAGGCGAAGTCCAAGGAAGCCTTCGCCCTCGCGAAGAAGTTAGGCGAGCGCAAAGCGTCGCTGGAAAACGCGGCGAAGCAGTTTACCCTCGAAGGCCTCGGCAAGGATAGCGATGGCCGCTTCCAGTGGATGCAGCTTAGCCTATTGGATCCGATCAAGGACCGCGACGATCTCGAAGATGTATTGAAGGCGGCGAAGAAAGAATTCAGCAAAAACCCGCAGCCGGAACGACTGGAGAACTTCGACAGTCAGCTCGCCACCGAAACGCAGTTGCGGGCGTTGTACGCCATCCTGGCCAGCTGGGTGCGCATCCTGCTCTACCTCTGGTTCCGGTTCGGCAACTGGACGTTCGGCGCCGCCGCGGTATTGTGCCTGATCCACGACCTATTCTTCACGCTGGGCGCGATCGCCGCCTGTCATTATGTCTCGGGCACAGGGCTTGGCCGGATCTTGGATCTGGAAGACTTCAAGATCGACCTCCCGGCAGTGGCCGCCTTGCTGACGCTGGTCGGCTACTCGGTGAGCGATACGATCGTGGTGTTCGACCGTATCCGCGAAGTGCGCGGCAAGAACCCCGAACTGACGCCGCAGATGATTAACGACAGCGTCAATCAGACGTTGAGCCGGACGCTGCTGACGGCGTTCTCGGTCTGGCTGGTCGTGATCGTGCTGTTCATCTTCGGCGGTGAAGGCGTCCACTTGTTTGCTTTCGTGATGGTGGTGGGCGTCATCGTCGGTACCTACAGTTCGATCTACATCGCCAGTCCGCTGCTGCTGATCTTCGGCGAGGGTCGTTCTCCCGTGGGCACTTCGCGGCCGGAGAAGGCACCGATGCCGAAGGAAACCGGCCCTGTAAGCTCACCCGCGGTCCGGCTTCCGTAGATGGCGCCCTCACAACATCGCCGTTTAGCCGCGACCCGGTAGGGGAGCGCGTCACCCGACACGATCCCCTACCGGGTCGCGGCTAAGGCGAACGGCGGGAATTGATTTACCCGTAGCCGAAGTCGCCAGACTTCGGGTGGGGCGTCCAAACCCGAAGTCTGGCGACTTCGGCTACGGGAACTTAGAACCTGCCGACTTCGGGTGGGGCGTCCAAACCCGAAGTCTGGCGACTTCGGCTACGGGAACTTAGAACCTGCCGCTCGCCTAAACGGAAGAGTCACTTTCCGAAACGTGTCGGCGCAATACGGCGCCGGATCAAGGTGTGGTGTCGCACCGTTCAGCAGTTCCGCCACCAGTTTTCCGGTCGCCGGTGCCATCGATAAACCGAGCATGTTGTGGCCGGCGGCGATCACGACATTTGCCAGGGCCGGACTGCGGCCGATGATCGGCAGACTGTCCGGCGTCATCGGCCGCCAACCGTACCATTCCTCCAACACCGGCTCGCCGAACGGCTCGTGCAGGTAATGTTCGGCCCCGCGGCGCAGCAATGTCGAGGCGACGACGGCTCAGCGACGTGTCGTAGCCGGCAAACTCCATCGTCGAGCCGAGACGGTAGCCGGACTGCATCGGCGTCACCGCGACGCGATGTTCTTCGAAGATCAGCGGGATCGTCGGGCACCGCGCCGGTCGAGCCATCGTGATCGAGTAGCCCTTGCCCGGCTGGATTGGCACCTGACAGCCGAGAAAGCGGCCCAGCAACGGCGTCAGCGCCCCCGCCGCGACCACGAAGGCATCGGCCGGCATGTCGCCGTGTTCGGTCGCCACGGCCCGACGCGCTGCCGTGTTCTCGAATAAGACCCTTCACCGCGCACTGTTCGCGGACCGTCACGCCGTGTGTCTCCAACACCCGCCGCCATTCCGACAGTAGTCGATCCGGCCGCAAATGCGCGTCCGTCAGGTAGTGCCAGCCACCCGCCAGACCAGGACTGCAGCGCCGGCTCCAGATGCAGTCAGTGCTTCGCCGTCATGGCGCTTGGCTCCCAGGTCGAAGTGCTCACGCAAAAGCCGGTCCGTTGCGGCGTAATGCTCCATCGCCGATCCGCTGCGGAAGACGAAAAGCAGGCCGCGCGCCTCCCATTCGCAGTCGATCTTCTCCGTTCTCAGCAGGTCCTCGTAGAGACGTCTTGAGGAGTTCAGCAGCGGCTGAATGGCGACTGCCGCCGCCATCATGTCGCGGTGGTTGCAGCGCCGAGCGAAGCGGAACAGCCACGACCACAGGGTCGGATCGAACCGCGGCTGGACGTGGAACGGCGCGTTGCTCTGCAACAGCGTCGCGCAGGGCCATGCCGATAGCACCGGGCGTTGTCAGCGGCAGAACGTGGCTCGGACAGACGTAGCCGCAGTTGGCGTGCGAGCAGCCGGAGCCGAACGCACCGCGTTCGAGGATAGTGACATTCCAGCCGGATTGCGACAAGTAATGAGCGCAAGCCGTGCCGATGACTCCGCCGCCGATGACGATGACACGACCGGCCTCAGCGTTCATACGCGGATTCCCATGCAGAACGGATCGCTCGGGTCGAGCAACAGAGTCGCCTCGGCGCAGACGTATGCCGAACCGGTGATGCGCGGAATCACTTTGCCGCCCTCGACGCGCACCGAACCTGCGAAGACGCTGCCGATCATGCTCTCCTGCCGCCAGATCTGCCCTTCGACGCAGCTTGCCATCGGCGAAGAGGCAGGCGAGCTTGGCGCTGGTGCCGGTGCCGCACGGCGAGCGGTCGTAAGCCTTGCCGGGACAGAGGACGAAGTTGCGCCCGTGGTTCGCCGCGTGGAGCGGCGGTCCGAACAGCTCGATATGATCGACTTCTTCTCCGTTATCTCCGGTAATTCCCTGCCGGACCAGCGCTTGCCGCATACGCCAGGCTGTAGTTGGTGAGCCGATCGACGTTTGCCAGGGTCAAGTCCAGCCCATGTTCGCCGACGAGGAAGAACCAGTTGCCGCCCCAGGCGACGTCGCCGATCACTGGGCCGATGCCCTCGACCTGCACCGCGGCATCCTTCGTGCGGCGGTAGCTGGGGACATTCGTCGAGAGTTATTTCGCCGGGGCTGCGATAGTCGAAGGCGACGACGCCGACCGGGGTTTCGAGACGGTGCGTGCCGGGTCCGATGCGTCCAAGATGGGCCAGCGTGACGGCGACGCCGAGGGTGCCGTGGCCGCACATGTTGAGATAGCCGACGTTGTTGAAGAAGATGACACCGGCGGCGCAGGCCGGATCGACCGGCTCACAGAGGAGCGCGCCGACCATCACGTCGGAGCCGCGGTTCATTGACGACAGCCGAGCGGAGAGCGTCAAACCGTTCGCGGAACAGGGTGCGCCGTTCGGTCATCGAACCGCGTCCGAGATCGGGTCCACCGGCAACGACGACGCGCGTCGGCTCACCGCCGGTGTGAGAGTCGATGACGTGGATGCGCTGCATGGTGTCGTCTCGTCGTGGTGCTGCCGCTTTTCCCCCCTCGCCCCGGTACTCCGGGGAGAGGGGTCGGGGGTGAGGGGTGAGCCGCCGAGCAGTGTTCTGACCCTTCCCCTCACCCCCGACCCCTCGCCCCGGAGTACCGGGGCGAGGGGGGTAGTGCTTCAGCAGTGTTCTGACCCTTCCCCTCACCCCCGACCCCTCGCCCCGGAGTACCGGGGCGAGGGGGGTAGCGCTTCAGCAGTGTTCTGACCCTTCCCCTCACCCCCGACCCCTCGCCCCGGAGTACCGGGGCGAGGGGGGTAGCGCTGTCGTACGAAATCGCAAGCGGCATGGCGAAGCTATTCTTATTCCGACAGGCCGGCCTGGATAGCCAGAGGCAAGCCATCGCCTTCCGCGGCTTTTTTTTCCGCAGGATCGGCGAGCAGACGGCCCGCGCGCAGGACCAGCAACCGTTGCATCGGGATCGGCGTGCCCGGCTGAACGAAGCAGCAGCGGCCCAGGGTGTCCGCGGTGTCCGGACCTGTCCCGATCACGACCGTATCGTCCGCGTCCAGAGTCAGCTCCCACGCCAGCCACTCGTAAGTTTCTTCGTCTTGCGCCACCTGCAAATCCCACTGCAATTCGCCGCCGGGCGTATGCACCGCGATGGGTTTGTGCTTCATTTCGCCGTGTTTGATGAAAGGAGTAAATTGCAGCGTGACCCGACCGCCGTCGGTCAGCTTCGGCACGATTTGGAACTGGCAGAGCGCCTGCGTCAATTCGACGGTCGTCTGCCGGCCGTCCCTGTCTAGCTGGAAACGGCATTGCGCCAGGGTCGGACCGAGCTTCACCGGACTGGGGTGGTCGGCCCGCAGCTGGATGCGTCGGGCGTTGTCACTGCAACTCCGTTCCGAGCAAATCATGCTGTGCAGCGCCGGCGGCGGCAACCCGCCAACCCGGCCGATGCGAAACCCGTTCCGCGCCAGCTGCGTCCGCTGATCGGAGTCCACAACCTGCTCGTTGACCATTTCCCAGAGGTCGAAATTGAGCGACTTATCGCCGACAGGCCGCTCGACCAGCGCGACGGACAGATAGACCACGTCGTCACCGGTCGGACCGCTGAAGAGCCGGCGCGTGCCGACAAGGGTGTCGCTCCGATCGGCGTCCGGCGTCCAACAGCCCGGCAGCGACACGGACACCAGCACAAGCACCACGGCGAGGCCAGGGCGCATGACGGTCATCCTTCCGCGCGATTACGGAAACAAGCAACAGATAGAGGCGCGGGACGATAGCCGGGTCACGGCGGCCGGTCAAGCCCGGAATCTGGCCGAAATCAGCCCGATTCCCTAACCTAGCGACAGACGGGACGTCAACACCCGTTCCTACCCCACCTTCCCCCACCCGCCCGGAGAAACCATGCCGTGAGCGCAAAATTGTTCGACCTGACCGGCAAAGTCGCCCTGGTGACCGGCGGCAGCAAGGGACTGGGTAAAGCCATGGCGCACGGCTTCGCCGAGGCTGGCGCCGACATCGTCATCTCCAGCCGTCACGAAAACGAATTGCGACCTGCCCTGGAGGAAATCCTGAAAGGCACCGGCCGGAAGGGCCGTCACGTCGTCGCCGACATGACGAAACGCACCGACGTCGCCCGTCTGGCCAAGACTGCCCTGGAACAGATGGGCCGGATCGACATCCTGGTGAATAACGCCGGCAGCAATAAGCCGCAGGCCATCGACCAGATCACCGATGAGGCGTGGGACGAGATCGTCGAGTTGAACCTGAACTCGGTGATGGCCCTGACCCGCGCGCTGGTACCGCAGATGAAGGAGCGGCGCTGGGGACGCATCCTGCACATCTCGTCCATCATGGCCTACCTGTCGAAGGAGAAGCGGAACTGCTACTCGGCGACCAAGGCGGCCCTGCTCGGCCTGGCTCGCGCCAGTGCCCTGGACCTCGGAGCCTTCGGCATCACCGTGAACTGCCTGGCCCCCGGACCGTTCATGACGGACCTGCCCATCGGTGTGCTGTCGGCAGCAGAGAAACAGGTGTTCGCCGACCACACCGCCATCGGCCGCTGGGCGCAGGCCTGAAGAACTCGTTGGTCCGGCCCTGCTTCTGGCAACCGATGCCGGCAGTTACATTACTGGTCAAACGATCATCGTGGACGGCGGCTTCCTGTGCAAATAATACCGGCGCGCGAACCATCGCAAAAGCCGGGGACTCTGGCGGCAGGGAACGGAGAGGAAAGTACGCAAAATCGGTGGGATTATCCGGTTATCGTATGGAGACGGCTTGCAACAGGGCGAAAGCAACGGTAGGATCAATTAATCGGTTTGGGTGCTTCCCCCGGCTCACTCTCCAGCGCCGCGGCCCAAATCGACTTTAGGAAAAGGTGTGTGGACCCATGGACAAATCCAGCGTCTATGTGGACGGAGAGCAGGAAGCGCTCAAGTTCAAATGGATCGAGAGCGAAAAAGCGGGCTACGACCTGGGCGAGGCGGCCATCCGGCATTGGGTTCGCTGTCACTGGTGGGGCTTCCTGCGGGCCCGCTGGGTCGAGCACCTCCAGGGCAAGCGTTTCTGGATCGAACTGGATCGCGGCGATTTCGGCCTGCTGCAGCGCGAGTTTCATAATGATTCGCTGCTGCTCGACCGAATCCTTGATCGCCTCAAAGCCGGGCAGGAGAACCTCGACATCATCTGACTGGGCCCATTCGTGGGGCATACCCGACGGACCCGGTGATTCAAGATCCTCGACCGCTCTCGACATCAACAGCCGCCGGCTTGCACATCGGTTCGACCCGCAGTGCTTCTGATCCGGCCGCTTCACCGCACTGCACCGCCGTTGACCCGGACGACCTGACCGTTGAGATACGCCGCCGCCGGTGCACACGAGAAACCGCGCCGCCGCCGCCACATCCTCCGGCCGTCCCCAGCGTCGTAACGGCGTCTCGCGCAGCACCCGCTCCTGCCACGCATCTGATGGCGTGTTCTCCCCAGGCCGTGCGGATCCAGCCCGGTGCCAGGCAGTGGACCCGCACTTCGGGAGCCAGGCTCAACGCGAGGCTGCGACTGAAGGCGATGACCGCTCCCTTGGCCGCCGCGAACAGTTCGCCGCTGTCGCCCTCCATGCCGGTTTCAGCCTGGTCCCAGCCCATGTTGACGATAACGCCCTGAGTCGGTTTCATGCGTCGGCCGAGATCGCGCACCAGGGTCATGGTCGCCGTCACATCGACCGCGAGCAGTTCTTCCAGTTTCCGCTCGAACGACCAGTGTGCTGCCTCGCCGGTGAGCGTGTCGGCGCCGGCGTTGTTGACGAGGACGTCGAGTCCGTCCCACGTCCCCCACGCCTCCTCGGCGAGCGCTCGCCGTGCTCCGTCCTCTTTCAGATCGGCCATGATGATGCAGCTGCGGCCGCCGGCATGGCGAACCGATTCCGCGACCGCTTCGGCGGCATCCCGCGAGCGCCGGCAGTGGACGATCACGTCGGCACCGCCGCGCCAGCTCCACGGCGATGGCCTGGCCGATGCCGCTGGTCGAGCCGGTGACGAGGGCGCGCAGACCGCGTAGCTCCCGCCCCGGTGACGCCGCAGTCGGTCGAACGCCGAGTAGTGCCGCGAGCAGGTCGGCGACGGTTCGTTTCAGGACCGGATGAACGACGCCGGGAGCGATCTCCGCGAGCGGTTGAAGGACGAACAGGCGTTCGTGCATCCGTGGATGGGGAACGACCAGCTCCGGTTCGCTGCGGACGAGATCGCCGTAGAGGAGCAGATCGAGATCGAGGGTGCGCGGTCCATCCTTGGCGGTCCGCACGCGGCCGAGTTGGCGTTCGATTTCAAGCAAGAGATGAAGCAGGTCGGCGGGAGTGAGATCGGTCTGCAGCTCGGCGGCGGCGTTGAGATAAGGGCCTTGATCCGAAGGTCCGCCGACCGGCGCCGTCTCGTAGAATGTGGAAACCAGCGACACGGTGAGGCGGTCAGCTCAGCGCGGCCAGGGCGCGCTGCGAGGTAGTCGCGGCGGTCGCCGAGGTTGCTGCCGAGGGCGATGTAGGCGGTGACGGACATGAATGCGCCCAACGGCGTTTAGCCGCGAGATTCTGCGAGCGCTGGGGTCTAGCGCTCGCAAAAGCTCGCGGCTAAACGGTTCACTTCTCATCCAGCCAGTGCAGGATGATCGACGCGAAATAGGTCGAGCCGACCGCGGATTTCTCTCCTGGCGCTACGCCGTAGCCGCCGTCGTCGTTGCGGCACTTGGCCACGAACTCGCGCAGCTTCGCGGCACTCATCGGCTGCTGTTTCAGCATGTGAAAGCAGCGCATCACGCGGTAACTCGATTCCAGGTCGGAGCCGGAGACCCCCTCCTTGCCGAAGCCGCCGTCCTTACGCTGGCCGGCGTTGAGCTCGAACAGCACGTTCATACGAATGGGTTCGCCCGGTTTGAATCCCATCCGCATCATGGCGACCACGGCGCTACCCATGATCCGCGGAACTCCGTCCGGCTTCACATCCGAGAGCAGTTTCGCGTCCTCGATTTGCTTCAACCACTTCTCGTTTTCCGGAGCCATCTTGCCGATCGCCTCAAATCCCGCGACGGCAATGCGAATCTCCTCAAAGGTCTTCACGTTCTCGCCGAGGTACTTGATCGCTCCGGCTTCATACGGCTCCGTCGGTATCTTCAGTTCTACCAGGGCCATGAGGCCGACGGCGGTGACGGCGACATCCGGTTTGCCGCCGGGCGTGTCCACGAAGCCGCCACTCGCCTTGTCGTGGCACTTCTTGACGAACTCGGCCGCTGCGGCACGGTCCGGCACTTCGCCGCCGAAGTACTTCAGCGCCCGCAACGCCGACGACGTGGCCCGCAGGCTCGACGTCTCGACAGCGGCGCTCGGCCGGAAGCTGCCGTCCTTGTTCTGGAGCTTTTGTAGATAGGCGATGGTCGCTTTCTTCTGCTCGGCCGTTTGACCGAACACGGGCGCTGCGATGAGAAAAGCGGCGACGAGCAAAACGATGCGCTTCATGGACAATCACCTCCCCGTTTAGCCGCGAGCGTTCCGCGAGCGCTTTGGTTCCAACGCTCGCGGCTAAACGATACCGCGGTCGGGACCGGTATCGTCGGTATAGCGGAACGCCGTCGCCGTGCAAGCGCGCCAAAGCCACAATGGACCGAGCACCGCGAACAGCCCGATCCCAGCCCAGCGGATGAAACCCTGCTCGTAAACGACCGTGCCGTTGAACACGACGAACGCCATGAAGCCGTGCAGCAGGCGATCGATCCACGGCGACCTTGCCGCATAGCGCCGCGGTTGCAGCCACCAGTACGCCACGTCGAGCGTCCAGAATAGCGTGAAGGCGTGCGAGACGTAGATGCCTTCGCCGACGCCGCTGACCTGGCGCGTGTGTTGAACTGCATCGGTGTGCGACCAGCCGTGATAGTAATGGAAAGCCATGCCGAGATGCACGAGGTAGGTGAGCCAGGCCAGCGACCAGCAGGATCGGGTTAACCGGCCGCGTCCTTCCGCCGCCCATTCGACCGGCGACAGCGACAGCATCAGCACCGCCGCGACGCCGTAGAACAGCAGCGCCAGACGGACGGTGTGCCGCGTCAGATCGTCGCCGGGCGTCGTCGATGACGTCAGGACCGGCAGCGATAGCACCAGGACGAGCATCGCCGCCCAGATGATCAGAACCAGGAAGTCCGTGCGTGTCATGAGCGCGATTGCTATGTTTAGGTTTCGCGTGAGTCCGTGCAAAACGTAAACGGGGAGGTGTGGCGTACCGGACGCTTATGGGGTGGTGAAATCAACCAGAGCGCGCCGGCCCGCCTGGACCCGAACCTGGCGTGTCTCCTCCACGGGCTTGCCTTTCGGGCCGTTCCAGCGGGCGCGGACTTCGTACGTGTAGATGCGGCCCGACTGCAACGGCGGCGAGACGAACGAGCGAGAACTACCCGTCTGGCTCGTTTTCTCACCCTCGAACCAGAGCACGAGTCAGCCGGCACACAGATGTCGATAGAAGCAGGACTGGCCGTATCGACCTCCTGCGGGCTGGAATAGTAGGAAAGCCCTGGTGAAGCGTAGACAGATGGCTCGTAGTAGTGGTGGCCGTGGTACTCACTGGAGTAGTAGGCGTTAGAGCGGGACGAGCCATAGAAGCCCGCGAAGTTGGGCGGGGGAGCATTCATCATCTGGGCGCAACTGACCGCGGGGCTGAAAAGCAGAATCAGACAGCCAAGCAGCGCCGAGGACGACCATCCTTTCAACATGAAGCCACCTCCTTAATCGTAGAGACATGGTTCAAGGGGGGTAACACCCTGGTAGGACGGATTGGCAATCCGGCCAGGCGAGGGCGGACGGATTGCCAATCCGTCCTACCAGGATGTTACCCCTCCGGTGCCCCGTTTGAATCAAGCCATAACAGACCGCCACGGAGCGGCGGTTTACGTTGCATCGATCAGTTCACGGGCGATTGAAATCGAGGGTGATCCGCTGTCCGGCCTGGAATTGAACCTGGCGCGTCTGATCGACCGGCTTCCCGTCTGCGCCAGTCCAGCGCGCGCGAACTTCGTAGGTGAACGGTTTGCCCGGAGGCACTCTCGGCGATTCGAAGCTGCGCACTGCTCCGGTCTGGCTGGTTTTATCGCCCTCGAACCAGATCTCCGCGTCGGGCGGAACACGCACCTCGATGAGGGCGCTGCTCTCCTGTGTGGCCGGATCGACAGCCGACGGCATGGCCGGACGCACTGCGGGCGGAGCGTAATAATAGGAGGGCGTGCTGTAGGCCGCGGGAGCGATGTAGTTTGAAGGCCCGTAGGAGTAGGGCGCGTAGCCATAGCCAGAACCATAACCGCCCAGGAAAATGCCCACGCCGCCGTAACCGCCATAACCGCCGCCGTAGCCGCCATAGCCACCGCGGCCGCCGCCGTACCCACCGCGCCCACCGCCGCCGCCGGCGTGACCGCCGCCGCCACCGTGTCCGCCACCGCCGCCTTTACCGCCTGCGGCGAAGCTGACGCTCGGCGACACAAGCAGGATCGCACTGACGATTACCGATAGCCGACTCTTCATCATGGGGAGACCTCTTGGGTAGGTTCGCGGCCGGGGATGATCGCCGGACTATCCACCGTCGGAGGCGAACTGGATTGATTGTACCAGAAATTACGGCGTCAATCCAGCATCTCGGCACAAACACAAACGAGAAGGAGCGTGCGCACCGATCGGCACGCACGCTCCCTTTGATGTCATCGCTACTGATCGATGCGCAAACAGCGCAACCATCGCGTGCCCAAACTCTGTTTGGGCACGCGCGTTCTCGAAACTCTGTTTCGCGTCAACGCGGCACATTTCACCGCACCGAGGACGGGAAACACAGTTTCCAGAGGTGCGTGCCCAAACAGAGTTTGGGCACGAGACAGTTGCGCTGCCTGCGCAGTGCTAAGTAAGCGACTACGGATTGGTGCTGACGAAATGCACTTCCGTCCGCCGTCCGGCTTCGACCTTGATCTGTTTCGTCTGATCGACGGCCTTACCGTCGGCGCCGGTCCAGCGGGCCCGGATGTCGTAGGTGAACGCCTTCCCGCGCTCCAGCGGCGGCGATTGGAAGGTCCGCATGGTGCCGGTCTGGTTGGTCTTGTCGCCGTCGAACCAGATCTCGGCGTTCGCCGGCACCTGCACTTCGATCATCGCGTTGCTGGCAGCCAGTTCCTGCTCTTCTTCCGTCGCGGCGATCGGCGCCGGTGTCACATAGGTTGAGTTGCTGAAGTTGTAGTAGTAGGGCTGGGAGTAGTAAGACGGGCTGGAATAGGCGAAGTCGTTGGAGTAGTACGGCCCACCGCCGTAAGCGTAATAGCCCGGCCACCAGCCGCCGTACAAGCCCAAACCGCCGTAACCGTAGCCGCCGTAGCCGCCGTACCCACCGTAGCCGCCGTAACCGCGTCCGCCGGAGAAGCCGCGTCCGCCGGAGAAGCCGCGTCCGCCGGAGAAGCCGCGTCCGCCGCCGCCGTGGCCGCCGCCGCCGTGGCCACCGCCCCCACCATGCCCGGCGTCGCTGATCCCCGGGTTCAGGACCAATGCCAGTGAGGCGAACGCCGCAAGAAACACGCGCTTGAACATAGTTGCAACCTCCTGATCTGAAACCGTCGCGGTGGACGAACCGCGTGAAACAGAACAAGGGAAGGAAATGCAACTGCGATGCCAAATCAGGCGTGCAGCTCGACCACGTCCTTGTCGTGCAAGACGTGATCGCGCTGGACGGTCTGGCCTTCGAAGACGCCGGTGCCCCAGATGCGGGCCGACTTCAGCTTGTCGGCGAAATCGCGGTGAACGGTCTCCGCCAACTGCATCACCGTGCTGCCGGCGGGGCAGGTGAACGGCGACTCCATGTCGGCCGGCTTGCCCGGCTGCTTGGTATAGACGCGAATCACATTGAGCATCTGGTAGATGTTCGTCCGCAGCTCTTCCAGACCGTTGCCACTCTCTGCGTCGAGGGCGTGGATCGGGAAGCGATCGACGAACATCTCGCGTACCATTTCCAGCCGTTCGCCGGCGCCCGGAGCGTCGATCTTGTTGGCGGCGATCAGCGTCTTGACGTAGTGGATGGTCGGGTCGGGTGGATCGGCCGGCGGCGTACCGATCAGCACGGTCTTGACGTCCTTGAGTCGATCGAGGACCGTCTCGGCGGCGAACGGGCCGTCGTCGTCGCCGAGGTCGACCATCAGGACGGCGGCGTCGGCGGCGCGCACCATGCTGGACACGTAGCCCTCCATGAAGTCGGCGGTGATCGGCGGCGTGTCGATCAGCTGCACGCGCACGTCCTCCCAGCTCCATCATGCCGGCGGCCGGTTCGCGGGTGGTGAAGGGGTGCGGCGCGACTTCCGGCGTGGCCCGGGTCAGCCGGGTCAGGAGCCGGCTCTTGCCCGTGTTCGGGGCGCCGAGGATCATGACCTGTCCGGCTCCCTGCCGCGGAATCTTGTAGCTGACGCCGGCTTTCTTCGGATTCTTCCGCTCCCGTTCGACCTCTTCCTTGAGTTCGCTCATTTTCGTCTTGAGTTCGGCCTGGAGCTTCTCGCTGGCCTTGTGCTTGGGCACCAGCGTCCACATCTTTTTCAGGCACTCCAGCCGCTCCTCGGCGGTCTCGGCGCTTCTTGTACTCGGCTTCGGCTTCCTGGTATTGCGGCGTGAGGTTGACGGCCATCGTCGGCGTCCTCCGTACTGGCGTTCGTCTTCCGTCACTGTATACTGGCCCCGACGATTTGTTTAGCCGCGAGCTTTTGCGAGCGCTCGACGAAGCGCTCGCAAAAGCTCGCGGCTAAACGGGAACGGAAAGGTCGGAGACAGAACGATGACGGAGCTGTACGACCAGATCCAGGAAGCCACACGCCACATTCAAGCGCAGTGGCACGGCAAGCCGCGCGTCGGCATCATCCTCGGCACCGGGCTGGGCGGCCTCGCCGCGGAGATCGAGACCGAGGCGTCGTTCGCCTACGATGACATTCCCCACTTTCCCGCCTCCACGGTCGTGTCGCACGCCGGCCGGCTGGTCTGCGGGCGACTGGCGGGCAAGACCGTCGTGGCGATGGAAGGGCGTTTCCATTTCTACGAAGGCTATTCGCTCCAGCAGATCACCCTGCCGGTGCGGGTGATGAAGGCGCTCGGCTGCGAGGTGCTGATCGTCAGCAACGCCTGCGGCGGCATGAATCCGCAGTTTGGGAAGGGCGACCTCATGGTCATCGAGGACCACATCAACCTCCTCGGCGACAACCCGCTCATCGGCAAGAACGACGACCGCCTCGGCCCGCGCTTCCCCGACATGTGCTTCGCCTACGACCGGGCTTTGCTCGCACTGGCCCGGCGGATCGCCCTGGAGGAAAAGATCGTCTGTCATAAGGGCGTGTTCGTCGCGGTGGCGGGGCCGAACCTGGAAACGCGGGCCGAATACCGCTTCCTGCGCGGCATCGGGGCGGACGTGGTCGGCATGTCCACCGTGCCGGAGGTGATCGTCGGCGTTCACTGCGGTCTGCGTAACATCGGTTTCTCGGTCATCACCGATCATGTGCCTGCCCGACGCACTGGAACCGGTGAAGCTCGAAGAAATCCTTGCCACGGCCAACGCGGCGGAGAAGAAGCTGCGCAGTGCTGGTGCGCCGGATCGTGCAGGAATTGTGACACGCGGCGGCTCGGAGGTGCCCACAAGAGCATGGGAAACGAACCGACCACAACCCGTCGTCTGTCTCCGGCCGCCTGGCTGGGCCTCGTCTCCGCCATGACGTTCCCGACGGCGATCGCCGCGCTTTACTTCCTCGCCCTTGCTGGAGGAGAGAGGGCAAATCCGGCTCAGCAGTTCACCTACACCGCCGGCAAAATCATCCAGTTCACCTTTCCGCTGGTTTTCGTGTTCCTTGCGGACCGGCGCTGGCCGCGTCCAGCGCGGCCCCGGTTCGGCGGACTCGGCGTCGGTCTCGGTTTCGGCCTGATCGTCGCCGGCGCGATGCTCGCTCTCTACCACGGCTGGCTGGCCGATTCCGCCGCGATGTCCGCCACTCCCGCCAAGGTAGTCGGCAAACTGCACGAACTCGGCATTACGTCTTGGTCGCGGTATCTGGGGCTAGCGGTCTTCGTCGTGATCGCTCACTCGCTGCTCGAAGAGTATTACTGGCGCTGGTTCGTCTTCGCCCGGCTCTGTCAGGGGATGAAGCCGGTGCCGGCGGCAGTCCTCTCCAGTCTGGCGTTCATGGCCCATCACGTCGTCGTGCTGCACGTCTATTTTCCGGGGCAATTTCTGACGGCGGTGGTTCCGTTCTCACTCGGTATTGCCGTCGGCGGCGCGGTCTGGGCGTGGCTATTCCAGCGCACGGGTTCGATCTATTCGCCGTGGTTGAGCCATCTGCTGGTGGATGCCGCCATCTTCGTGATCGGCTGGGATCTGGTGGGCCGAGCGGGCGGGTTGGGCTGAAATGCTGACGCTGCTCCCCCTCTCCCCTGAGTACAGGGGAGAGGGGTCGGGGGTGAGGGGTGAGTGCCACAACACCGTCAGGTCGGTCACCCCTCACCCCCGACCCCTCTCCCCTGAGTACAGGGGAGAGGGGGGGAAACAACCAATCTCAAGCCGCAAGCGGCGAAAGATGTCAATCGTCATCATCGTCGTCGTCATCACCTTTGGATGTGCCCATGCGGCGGGCCATCTGCTCCGGGTCGAGTGGTTGCCGACCCGGCGGCGCGGTACGGCGGTGTTTCTCCAGGCCCGCTTTTTCCAGTAACGATTGGCCGCCGATCGCGTCTACCATCTCCTCTTCGAGCGGCCGCTTGTCGGCCGACAAGGTGTAGTTGATCTGGTATTTGCGTTTGCCGATGGTGACCTCATCGCTGGGCATCAGCGCTTTCTCCTGGACGCGGGTGCCGTTGACCTTGATCCCGTTGGTGCTGTTGAGGTCGCGGATGTACCAGTAACCGTCCTTGAAGGACAGTTCGCAGTGCAGACCGGAGATGTTCGGGAAGCGCATGCAGACGTCGCACGACTCGCGCCGCCCCACGGTCAACACCGGGCGGATCAAGGGGATCGCGTCACCCCCACCGACGGGCACCAGTTCACCTTTCACACTGCTCATGGTTGTCCTTTCATCTGCTAGGTCTTCCGGACGTGCCCGCAGTGAAGGAAGAAGATAGATGACGTTCGGTTCTGCCGGGCACACGGACTGGACGCAAGATTTGATTTTACCGGATGCGTCCGGGGACAGACAAGTATATTTCGCCTCTTGCGGTTTACCGAAAACGAACCACCCTGCCGCAATCGGTATGATCGCCGTCTTGAAACGACTCCACCGCGGGCTTACACCAGCAGAAACCGCATCGCCCGCACTGCCGGAGGAAGTCTCATGCCTGCCGCCTCCCTCCTCCTCTCGGACGATCAGGCGTTTCGCTACCACGAGAACGGTTTCATCCTTGCTCGCCATCTGTTCGACGCCGACGAGATCGACCTGCTTCGCCGTTCCGCCAAGGAGGACCACGAGCTTGACAAGCGCTCCTACGGCCGGGCCGACGGCGAGGGCGGCGTCGTGCGCCTGTCGCTGTGGAATCACCCCGGCGACGGCATCTACGGCATGTTCGCGCGCTGCGAGCGCATGGTCCGTTCGGCCGAGAAACTGCTCGGCGGCGAAGTGTACCACTATCACTCGAAGATGATTATGAAGGACGCGAAGGTCGGGGGCGCCTGGGCGTGGCACCAGGATTACGGCTACTGGTATCACAACGCCGTGCTGCAACCGCAGCTGCTCAGCGTCTTCCTCGCCGTCGATCCGTCGCGCCGGGAGAACGGCTGTCTCCAGGTGATTCCACGCTCGCACCACTGCGGCCGTATCGACCACGTCCTGACCGGCGAACAAGCCGGCGCCGACCGTGAGCGCGTGGACGAGTTACTGAAACGGCTGCCGCTGGAGTACGTCGAGATGGATCCCGGCGACGCCCTGTTCTTCCACTGCAATCTCCTGCACCGTTCCGATCAGAATCATTCGGAGCAGCCGCGCTGGTCGATGATCTGCTGCTACAACGCGGCCCGCAACGATCCGTGGAAGGAATCGCGCCACCCACGCTACACGCCGCTGAACGTGGTGCCGGATGCGGCTATTCGTGAGGTCGGCGTCAAGCGCTTTGGCGAGACGGGAGATGTGGGATGGATCGACTCAATGCGAAAGGCGAGTGCCCTGCAGATACCTGTTTAGCCGCGAGCTTCTGCGAGCGCTGATCCAGCGCTCGCAAAAGCTCGCGGCTAAACAATTCACTTCTTCGTCAGCGGCGTTTCGACGACGTCCAGAAACAGGATCAATCCCTTCATGCCGACGATGGCCTGGTTCTGCCATACTCCGAGCAGCTGCACCCCGTCGCCGAGTTTCGGCGCGAAGGTGACGGCCCGCTTGCCCTGATCGAAGCGCTCGATCTGTTTGCCGTCGATCAGGAAGGCGGCTCCGTTCGAGCCGCCGGCGAGTCGGCAGCTCCCTCTCGCCACGCGGCCCAACTCGCTCTCCGTGATCTTCTTGGTCTTCAGGTTTACGCAGGTTATATGATCGATCACGGCGCCCCAGGCGTTGGGGGAGCCAATGCAGTAGACCATCGCCCCCTCGATCCGGAAGTCCTGGATGCCAGCCCGTGATTCTACCGCGATCTTCTCGCTCAACTTACCCGACTTCAAGTCGATGCCGCACAGGGTATTGTCCGGCCCGACCACGAAGAGCCGATCGCCGACCTTCTGCCAGGCCGACGAGCGCGACCGGCGATCTTGCACCTCGCCGAGATCGATGGTGTTCAGCGTTTCGCTCGTCGTCAGATCGACAATCCTGACCGTGCGGCTATCGTGCAGAAACGCCTGGTCTTTCCCGGCGAACCCGAAGGCCTTGACGCCGCGACTCACTGCCACCTCGTGAATTGTCTTCCCGCTCGCCAGATCGACGGCTTGCAGAGATTCATTGGTCAGAACCAGTGCCCGATCACCGACGACGTCGCCGTCGCAGCGCCGGTTCCCCACCGGACCCAGGTCGAAACTCAAGGAACTAAGCAGGTCCACGACGACAAGGTGATTCTTGTCGTTCACACAGAAGACATGATTGTTGCGCTGACAGGCGAGTTCGATGGAGCCGGGAAACTCGATCATGTCCGGCCCGCAGGCATCGAGAGGCGAGGCAACGCCGGCCAGCGCGAGGCCCAGCACGAGCATCTTGAGACTCAACATTCGCATGGTCTGCTCTCCGATAAGAGATGGGCGAGGAGCGAGGGGCGAGGGGCGAGGGTTCGGAAACTCATCTCTTATCCAGAACGCAGGAGCGTCCCGCGAGTAACATCTCAATCCTCCTTGCAGAGAGGCGCAGCTGAAGGGGTTCCCTTTGCGATCGTGGACGGTATGGACCTGGACCTGCCGCTGATGCCTGATGCGGAACGGACCCCGTCGGTCGAAACCCTATTGGAGATTATTGTTGCCGTTCGCCTAACAGCTTTCGGCTTTCAGTCAAACTCGAGCGCGAACTCCCAACGCTTCCGGAAGATTTAACGGAGATGCACTGTATGTAAGTTGCAAGAGCCCGATCACAATATTCGCAACGTCAGATTCAATCGACCCGGTTCGCGCAGGGCCAGGGCCGCGGGAGTGGTGCCGCGCAAGATCTTCTTGACGCCGTGATGCGCCAGCCGCATCGATCGGCCGAAGAGCACCAGATCGCCGGATTCGAGAACGTACTCCCGTTGCGGGTCTTTCCGCTTCAATCCACCGAGAGTGAAGACGCAGGACGCCCCGATGGACAGCGATACCACGGGATAGCCCGCTGCCAGGCTCGCTGCGCTCTCGCTGTTGTCGGCGTGGACACCGAGCTTGCCGTCCTGTGCGTCGTACCAGTTCACAATGCAGATGTCGTAAGGCGGCAGCGGCGCGTCCTCGGGCCAATAGCCGGTTTCCCGCGCGGCTCGGCGGGCCAGGGCCTGAAAGGAGTCGGGCACCGGAGCGACCCTGCGGCCGTCCACATCGCGGATCTTCGTGTACTTGTAGGTGATGGAACTCCAATGATAACCCAGGCAGTTCATGAACAGGTTCATCTGCGCGCCGCTCCGCAGCTTCGGCGTGTAGAATCCCGGTTCGAGGCGAAATGCTTGTTCGTAGACCTCTTGTTGCTCGGCAAGGCTCAGGAAGGATTTCACAAACAGAACGTCGCGCATGGGCCATTTTCCCTCGGATTGCAACTCATCGCCCCGCGGCGTAAACACTACGGCCACCGTCCACCGGCAAGCAGGCACCCGTGATGAAGTCGTTCTCGATCAAGCTCATTACGGCCTGGGCCACGTGTTCCGGACTGCCCTCGCGCTTCACGAGCGTGGCGTCGATGGCCTCACGCCGCTCTGCCTCGGGCAAATCCTGCGGCAACATCACTGGTCCCGGCAATACACAGTTCACCCGGACGCGCGGATTGCGCATCCCCAGCTCGACGGCGAGGCAGCGCGTCAGCGTGGGGATGGCTCCTTTGGTGGTGAAGTAAGCGGCGTAGTGCGGATACGGCCGAGTCTCCGCCCAGTCGCCCACGTTGATGATGCAACCCCCTTCGGCCTGCCGTACCATCGCCAGGCCGGCGGCGCAGGCGCAGAGGAAGGAGCCCAGGACGTTCGCCTCGAAGTGGGTCCGCACGTCGGCCGCGCGGACGTCTTCCAGTCGTTTCCGCTGCCAAATCGCGGCACAGTTCACCAGCACGTCAAGCCGACCAAAACGCTGCAATGCGGCGGCAATCATGCTTTCCACCGCCGCCTCATCGCTGAGATCGGCACCGAGGGCGATGGCCTCCACTCCCCGCGTTCGGAATCCAGTGACGGCTTCGTCGGCTTCAGCGGCGGAAGTGCGATAGTGCAGAACGAGCCGATAACCTTTCGCTGCCAGGGCCTCAGCGACGAACCGTCCAACACGGGGCTTGCCGCTGCCGGTGACCAGGGCGACGGGTTGGATCGACATAAGCCGTCCTCCAGAGTAGTGTGCTGCGGAGTGGCGCGTTACCCTCGGTTGTGCCTTCGCCGTGGGTGGTCTACAATTCCAGCCATGACGACACTTCTTCCATCCGATCACGCCGTCCGCCTGGAACGTACACGGTGCTCACTGGACGGCCTTTCCGTCGGCGATGCGTTCGGCGAGCAGTTCTTCACCCCCGGTGTGTACTTCCGCTTTTTCTCGACACGGACCACACCACCCGGTCTGTGGAATTATACCGACGACACCGAGATGGCACTGGGCATCCTTGAAGTGCTGCAACGGCACGGCTGCATCGACCAGAACGATCTCGCCGTGACCTTCGCGCGCCGCTACGCACTCAACAGGTACCGCGGCTATGGGGCGACGGCACACCAGATCCTGTCCGCCATCGCGGACGGGACGCCGTGGCGCGATGCGTCTTACGCGGCGTTTGGCGGCGAAGGCTCGATGGGAAACGGGTCGGCGATGCGCGTCGCGCCGCTGGGCGCCTACTTTGCCGACGACCTCGACCGCGTCGTGAGCCAGGCCCAGGCCTCCGCCGAGGTGACGCACGCTCACCCCGAGGGCATCGCCGGCAGCGTGGCTGTCGCGGTAGCCGCGGCGACGGCATGGAAGCTGCGCGGACAGCGCGGCGAGGGTCGCTTGCTGACCGCGGTGCTGGAGAGAACGCCGCTGGGGCTGACGCGCGACCGAATCGCTTATGTCGGCGACCTGCCTGCGGAGACTTCGGCCGAGGAGGTTGGACGGTTCGTCGGCAACGGTAGTCGTGTGACCTCGGCGGATACCGTGCCATTCACCGTCTGGGTCGCAGACCGATACCTGCACGATTACCCCGGAGCGCTGTGGGCAGCGGTGTCCGCAGGCGGCGACGTGGATACGACGTGCGCCATTGTCGGCGGCATTGTGGCTCTGGCGACGGGGTCGAACTCGATCCCCTCGGAATGGATGGAGGCGCGGGAGGAGTTAAAATAGGATGGTTCACGGCACGCTGCCGGCGGGGCGAATCCAGAACCAGGAAGAGTCTCCGCCATACTCAACCAGGCGAAGAAACGGCAGACCAACCAAACCCTCGAAAGTAGGACAGCTGGCTCTGGCCGCGGCAGCGATGGCGTCGTTACCGTAACCGAGGATTTGCCCAACAAGTCCCAGTTCCGGCATCGACAATTCAAACCAGGCACCAGCCAGCAAACCGAAGTTCGTGATCGTACCCAGCGAACTGCGATGGCTCAGCTGGGAGCATGTGGGCAAAGCCACGACTATTTCGTGCGGACATCCCGTGTCCGCCAGAAACTCGCCTTCCCAGAGCGTCCCAGTTCGAGTGGAAAACCGGAGCCGAACCCAAGGCCTGAGAGGAGAACCTTTATAGGGGTTTTGTTGTACGAAAGGGGGCGGATTCATCGCGGCATTCCGTGAAGTAGAATCACCGAGCTTTCAGGGTAGTCCGCACCGGCCTGGATTACCAGCACCTCTGGAGAATCGAATCCCTGAGTGTTGAGGGCGGTATCGAGTTCCTTGAAGCTGGCCGAGTCACCCACGATTCGTCCTCCGGCCAAAGCCACGAATCGGCCACGTTCGTAGTTGCGATCGATCTCGTCCTTCAGACGCCGGTACGCCTCCTGATTCCGTTCGCGTTCCTGTTGAGTTGCCATGATAATCTCTCCGCGCGCGACGGGACGTTGATAGACGGCGCTTGCACGTCTTATCCCTTCATTATACCCGTCTCAAGGCGTCTTTACGCCGGAAGACACGCGTGCTCCCGCCCGGTGATGAGCCGGAGCGCGCTGCTCAGCTCAATCAGGTCGAACGGCTTTTCGAAAAATGCAATCGCCCCCATCTGCCGCAGCGAGTCCACGCTATACGCGCCGATGTGGCCGCTCATGAAACAGCACCGCGCGTCGGGATCGAGGTGGAGCAACTCGCGCAGCGTTGCCGGACCGTCCATCACGGGCATGCGGACGTCGAGCAGAACGAGGTCAATCTGCGCGCGCTGCTGTTCGTAAAGAGCGAGGGCTGCCTTGCCGCCGTCCGCGGTCCAGATGGTGAAACCCATCCGCGGCAGACAGACCTGGAGCAGACACCGGACCACCGGGTCATCGTCCACGACGAGGATACCGGCAAGTGCTGCGGTCTCCGGCGCGGTGTGAACTTCCCCTTGATCGAGCGCGGCAAGGTCAGTAGCGGTCATGAAGGCATTCCCTTCCATAAGAGGGCAGCGTTCCATCAATACGAGTCGCGGTGTTGTAAACCCTCGGCGCGCATTTGTCAACTGCGCAAGTCAGCTTTTTGTCCGGCGTGCATCGCCGCACCTTCGCCGCGTTGGTTTTTTTTGTACGACAGCACTACCTCCCCTTGCCTCGGGACTCTTTCAGTGTCACCACTCGGAGACGTCCGTCATGCGTAGTAAGGAGAATCTGAGCACGCTTCCTACTTGAAGACACGCTCTCCTTGATTCTTCCCACCGCGGCGGTAAGAATGAGGACATTTCACAACGCCGCAGACTCATCGAGGATACCGCCATGTTGCGCCGCCGCCGCTCCGACCTTCGTCCTCCTACTTTTTGCCGCCGCGACGGTTCATGGACAATCAACCTATCAAAAGGCACCGAAAGCGATCGCGAACGTCCTCGATGCGCCGCTGCCGCCGACAACATTACTCAGCCCGACGCGCGATTACTTGCTACTCATCGAGTCGAGAGCGCTACCCGACGATCGCGGATCTGTCGGAGCCGATGCTGCGTCTCGCCGGGCTGCGCATTAACCCAAAGACATTCGGCCCCCACGCGCCGCCGCGCGTCGTCGGTCTGACGTTGCTGGAGGTTGCCACGGGGAAACAGAGAAAGATCGACTTGCCGAAAGGCGCAAAGCTCGGTCAACCAGTGTGGTCGCCCAATGGCAAGCGTTTCGCCTTCACGCGGACTACGTCTGCCACCGACCTATACACATCGGAAAAAACGGAATTGTGGAGCGGCGACGTCACTACGGGAAAAGCAACGCAACACGCACCGAGCGTACCTTTCAATGCAGTCTTCGGCGTGCCTTTCCACTGGCTGCCGGGTGGGAGGCAACTCGTCTGCACGTTCGCTCCGAATGGGCGCGGTGAGTTGCCAAAGGCACAACCCGTGCCTCTCGGGCCTGTCGTACAGGAGAGTGATGGTAAGAAATCACCTGCGCGGACGTATCAGGATTTGCTGGCAACCGATCACGACGAAGATCTGTTCGAGTATTTCGGCAAGTCAGAGCTTGCGGTGCTCGACGTCGTCGGGGATCATCTCGCTTCGATCCATCAGATAGGGATGTTCTCCGGTGTTAGCCCATCACCGGACGGCAAATACCTTCTCGTGACGCGGATCAAACGGCCGTTCTCGCGCTTGCATCCCTACACGGCGTTCCCGCACGTCGTCGAGGTCTGGGATCTAACCGGCAGGGTCGTGGCCAAGGTCACCGATCTTCCCCTCGCCGACAAGGTACCCATCGAGGGCGTGCCGACCGGACCACGTGACATTCACTGGATGGCGACGGAACCGGCCACCCTCGTCTGGGTCGAGGCGCTCGACGGCGGCGACCCGAAGGCAACCGTGCCTTTCCGCGATCAGATCGTGACCAGGCGCGTCCCCGACGGCAAGCCGGAACCCTTCGCCAAGACGGAGCAGCGCTTCCGCAGCCTGCTGTTTTCGGAGAACGGCGGCCCGATCTTGCTGACCGACTACGAACGCACGCGCAAACGCTTCCGCACCCTCGTCCTCGATCCCGAAAAGCCGGAAGGCGAACGCAAGAGCCTGTGGGACCTGTCCGTCAACGAGATGTACAAGCACCCCGGCACGCCGCTGCTGCGCACGCTAGCCAATGGTCAAACCGTCCTGTGGACGCACGAGGGCAAGCTGTTCCTCCACGGCCGGGGGGCGACGCCGAAGGGCGACCGGCCGTTCCTCGACCGCTTCGACCCGAAGACCGGCCAACGGCAGCGTCTCTTCCAGTGCGACGAGGGATGCTACGAAGACCCGCTGGCGCTGCTCTCCACGGACGGCACGAGCATCCTGACACGGCGCGAAACGGCGAGCGAACCGCCGAACTTGTTTATCCGCAAGGCCGGCCAAGAGAAGACGGCGCTGACGAACTTCACCGACCCGACGCCGCAATTGCGCGGCATCACGAAAAAGTTGGTGACGTACAAGCGCGCCGACGGTGTGCCGCTCTCGTTCACGCTGTACCTGCCGCCGGGTTACAAAGAAGGTGAGCGGCTGCCAGCGTTGCTCTGGGCGTATCCGCGTGAGTTCACCGACGCCGACACGGCCGGCCAGGTCACCGGGTCGTCGCACCGCTTCACGACGTTGACCGGCCCCTCGCACCTGTTCCTGCTGCTCGAGGGCTACGCGATCCTCGACGGCGCGACCATGCCGATCATCGGCGATCCGGACAAGGTGAATGATAGTTTCGTCGAGCAGCTCGTCGCCAGCGCGAAGGCGGCCATCGACAAGGCGGACGAGATGGGCGTGATCGACCGGAAGCGTGTGGCGGTGGGTGGTCACAGTTACGGAGCGTTCATGACGGCGAACCTTCTGGCCCACAGCGATCTGTTCCAGGCCGGCATCGCTCGTAGCGGCGCCTACAATCGCACCCTGACGCCGTTCGGCTTCCAGTCCGAGCGGCGGACGCTGTGGGAGGCGCCCGAGACGTACCTGAAGATGTCGCCGTTCCTGTACGCCCACCAGATTAAGACGCCGCTATTGCTGATCCACGGCGCGGCCGACAACAACGACGGTACATTCCCCATCCAGAGCGAGCGGTTGTACCAGGCGATCAAGGGCAACGGCGGCACGGTGCGCTTCGTCTCGTTACCGCACGAGGCGCACGCCTATGCCGCCCGCGAGTCGGTCGAGCACACCCTGTTCGAAATGGTTACCTGGCTGGACCGACACCTGAAGCACAGACCGTGAACCCGGAGCGATCTCTGCATTTCGCCGCTTGCGACTTGGGACCGTCGGTGCGCTGACCTTCTGAAGGGATCAATCCAGGAATCCGTTCGAGAATTCACGCGATCCCTTCCGCCGAGCTTAAAGTTTGCGGCCACGCCCCTCCCGCCGCAACCCCTGGCGCCGCGCCCGCCACCGACACCGGCGGTAGCACGACACACGCATTAGGCGCTCTACCGCCGCCACGATCGCCGTGGTGCTGGCAGATGCCGGGTCAAGTTATCCGGCGTCGGTCATCGTCACTACCGCCGTTGGTATGATAGGTGTGCGTTGATAACATTGCGACATGCCAAGGATCACGCTCATGAACAAGCCACCGGCCCACGATCAGGCCAATGCCGCGGCGTTCCTGTTGCGGGCAAAGGTCTACGTGCAGCACAAACAATTTGAACGAGCCCTGGCCGACTTGGCCGAAGCTCTGCGTCTAAACCCTCTATTAGGCGATGCCTTGATGGTTCGTGCCAGCGCGCGGGTAGAGATGGGAGATTACGCACAAGCGCTGGCTGACGTGGAACGACGTTTACAGATCGACCCGCCCGAGCCGTTGGCGTTGCTTACGCGTGGCAATCTCCGCGCCCATCTGGGTGAGCCGGAGTCGGCACTGGCAGATTTTTCCGATTTTCTACGGCTACAGCCGGGAACTGTGATCGCCCATCGCGCCCGCGCTTTAAGCTACGCACGTTTGCACCGTTTTGATGAGGCCATTGCCGATCTCAACGAGGCTCTGCGCCTGGAGCCCGCCAGCGCCGACGCTTGTTTAGAACGCGGCCGCATGTACCAAAACAAAGGCTGTTACCCTGCCGCGTTGGCTGATTACCAGAAGGCACTGGACCTGGAGACGAACGAACCTCGCTTCTACAACCAGTATGCCTGGATGCTAGCGGCCTGTCCGCGACCGGAGTATCGCGATGGCGCGCGGGCAGTGGAGTTGGCCCGGCGTGCTTGCGATCTGACAAACTGGCAGGACGCCAACATTCTGGACACGCTGGCATCGGCTTATGCCGAGTGTGGCCGATTTGACGAAGCCCTCACATGGGCGAACAAGTCTCTCGGGCTAGCGAATGCCGAAATCAAGGAGGCCGTCTGTGGGCATCTCCAGTTGTTTCGCAACGGCCAGCCGGCTCGTTTTGACGACTGTTTAGTACAGTAATCTGGCTCGCCCAGCGCGGCATGGATCTTGCCGTGAATCTTGATGAAACCAAAGGGCTGGAATCGTTCGAGATCTATGCGCCGGACGCAGCCGGTGGCGTTGCCCATTTCTTCGGCCACGCCCCTCCCGTCGCAACCACGGGCGCCGCGCCCCCACCGACCAGCGGGGGCACCATGACGCACGCCGCAGACGCTGTGTCGCCGCCACGATCGCCGTGATGCTGGCAGGCGCCGTGTCGGCTCACGCTTGCACGCCGTTGCTTGTAACACGAGTCCGCTGGCGTTCGAGAAGGGACACGAGCGGATAAGGGGACGGCGTGAGCTCCGAGCCGAAATTCAAGTTGTCCCCTTTGATTTTCTGTTGCCCTTTTTCCGAGGTTTTCGCGGCGGCGTGGCTTCTTTGTCGCCGTCGCCGAAGACCGTGCCCTCGCGGACCTTGACCTTGCCGTTGACGATCTTGATGAGGCCCGAATCGAGGAGTCGTTGCCACTCCTCCTCGGGGTGCGAATGGGCCGGCGGCTCATTGCCTCGCGTGCTTCTTCTGCCAGTTCTCGCGGTGTCATTGGTGGTTCCCTCACGACAAGGACAGGGGGCGAAAGACCCCCAGGATGCAGGCCGGGTTTCGCACGGCGACCTGAATATGCGATTCGCGCGCGAACCCAGCGCCGGGATAGACCGGATCGCCCTCCAGAAACGCCCCGCGTACCGTATCATACTCTAGTCCTCCTTCCTTGAGTTCGTCCAGACGATTGTTTATGACAAGCCGGTCCAGGTCGCGCCGTTTCAAACCCACACCGCGGTTTTGCGGGAGCGGCTCTCCCTTTCGGGCGAAAAACTGGACGAGAGCCTGGTAACTTTCCGCGAGCATACCCGTATGTGTCTCGTTGAGCAGGTTGAAACACCGCCCCAACTGAATGACGGCGCCGACAACGGCCGGCCTGTCGCGGCGCTTGCGGTGTTTCTCCCGCGCCAGCGCACGGCGCGCTCCGGCGAATGTTCCCAGAAGTAGATGCCGTCGCCCAACCAGTCCCAGTCGTTGGTGCTCGGCCGCCAGTCGCCCACCGTCAAATCGCCGAGGAGCAGGGACCGGGCAAAGGCCGCCGTGCAGCCGTGGTAGCCGACGACGATGTGCGCGAATTGATCCATGCGGCCGCTACTTGAAACGAAAGGACGGGGTCATCCCCGAATCCGGCTGTATTCTACCGGACGTGGTGGAGGACGGCCAAGATGTCGGGACCGGACAAGGCGTGGTGGGGGAACGAGAAAGGGGTTCAGGCAACGCGGCTTGTTTCTGGAAAGAGCTGCGTCCCCCTTTGAGTTCCGCAGACATGGGCATGGTGGAAACCGCGCAACCGATGTGGACCGCGGCGGCTTCCTGTGAGGAGCGGATCGCGCCGCTCCTGGACGCCCTCGGCCGGCCCCTGGAGGCGGCGGCGAGTCGCATCAGCGCGGCGTCCTGCTACCAGAAGAGCGGCGACCTGAGCCGGGCCGTGAACCTGTACCAGGCCGCCCTGGCCGCCCCCCTCCGCCCCAACACGCGCCAGGACGTCGATGCGATGCTCGTCGCCTGTTTGACGAATTGAGCCGCACGGTGCCGAATGGCTCGTCACGACGAGCGGGCAAGGTGCGGGCAAGGACGTGACGGAGCCGTCGGCGCTCGCCCTGGTGGACTTCTGCAACTTGCTCGACGCGGTCGGTCTGCCGATTCGACTCCCCACCCTCTTTGTCCATTCTTTGCTTGTTAAGAAAATGAGCTGCCCCAGGTTTCCCGCTATCGGATAGAATAGCGTCATGGCGAAACAATCGTCCGCACCATCCGAAACCCCGCTGCCGCGCTGGTATCGCGGCAAAGACATCCCGATGCGGGTGGTGCGCCGCTTTGCCCGCGCGGTGGCAGAGATGTTCCATCCTGAGAAGATCATCCTCTTCGGCTCTCGTGCCTACGGTACCCCGCACGAGGACAGCGACGTGGACATCCTCGTGGTCATGCCCGCCCGCAATGAGATCGATCAGGCCGTGAAGATTTGCCTGGCCATCCCGGCACCGTTTCCCATGGATCTCATCGTCCGCACTCCGGAGGACCTGCGCTGGCGTCTGGAGGCGGGCGATTCCTTTCTGCGGGAGATTGTGGCGCGGGGAGTAGTTCTTCATGAACAAACTGACGAGGGGGTGGCTGCGGAAAGCGGAAGACGACATCCGCATGGCAAAAACCCTCGCACGCGCGGCAAATCGGTCGAATGATGGCATCTGCTTCCACTGCCAACAAGCCGCCGAGAAATTCCTCAAAGCGCTGATGCAAGAGGCGGGAGATCGGATCCCCCGGACACACGTCCTCCAGGATCTCCTTCATCTGCTCCTGCCACATCATCCGACACTGATCACTTTCCGTCGCGGCGTGACTTTCCTGACGGAGTTTGCCGTGGAGGTGCGGTATCCCGGCAAGACGGCAAGAAAACGCCAGGCCGAAGCCGCCCTGCGCTGGGCCGAAAAGGTGCGGACCGCGGCACGTGTACTGCTCGGCCTACCACTGCACCCGCGGCGGCGGAAGAAATAGTGGACCGATTGCGGGAGAGAAACGTCGGGGGAGAGGGGACTGCCCACGAGGGACAGGACGGAACTGCCGGCGTCTGTTGTTGGGCGCGGACAGCAGTTATGCCTTGCCGTGGGGACACGGATAAGGGGACGGCGTGAGCTCCGAGCCGCAATTCACGCTGTCCCCCTTTGATTTCCCCCTACTTGACACGCCTTCCTTCCCGGTTTCTAATCCGTGAAGCATGCCGCGGCCGCGCTTGGCGTTTCCAGACTCCGAGGGGCAGGACAGTGCAGGGTACCAGGACTCCGCGAATGGGTGTTTCAACTCCCGACCAGCAAGAACTGCTGGCCTATTGCCTGGGCAAGTGCGAACCCGCGCGGGCCGCAGAGATCGAAGCGTTCCTCGCTGGCTGCCCGGATTGCGGGCCAATCCTCGAAGCGGTGCCGGACGACGATCTGGTTCGACTCCTGCGCGGCGCCGGCAAACTGCCCACGCCCGATCCCGCTGCACGACCCACGCTCCCGGCACCAGGCGCCTCCAACACGCCAGCCGAGCCGGTCCCTCTCGAATTCGAGCAATCCCGCTACCGCCTCATCCGCAAGCTGGGACAGGGCGGCATGGGCACCGTCTACCTGGCGGAGCACCGGCTCATGCGCCGGCTCGTCGCCGTCAAGGTGATCCGCGCCGGCTATCTCGGCAATCCGCAGGTCGTCCGCCGTTTCCGGCAGGAGGCGGAAGCCGCGGCCCGGCTGGCCCACCCGCACATCGTCGCAGTCTACGATGCCGACGAGGCCGGCGGCACGCACTTTCTCGTCATGGAGTTTGTCAACGGGGAATCCCTCGACCACTGGCTGGCCCGGGAGGGGCCGCTGCCGTGGAGCCAGGCGTGTGCGGCGGTGCGCCAGGCGGCGCTGGCGCTGCAATTCGCCCACGACCAGGGGATGGTCCACCGCGACGTCAAGCCGCACAACCTGATGCGCACCGTGGAGGGCACGGTCAAGATCCTCGACTTCGGCCTGGCGCGTGTTCTCGACGATGTGCCCCGGCCGGACGGGCAGCTCACCGCTGAGGGGACCGTGCTGGGAACGGCGGATTACATCGCCCCGGAGCAGGCCCGCGATAGCCGCTGCGCCGACGTCCGCGCCGACATCTACAGCCTCGGCTGCACCCTATATCATCTGCTGTCCGGGCAGGTGCCGTTCCCCGGCGGCACGGCGACCGACAAGATCATCCGCCACGCCACCGAGCAGCCCGAACCGCTCGGCCGCTCCCGCGCCGACTTGCCGGCGGGGCTGGCCGCGGTGGTCGAAACGATGATGGCGAAGAAGCCGGACCAACGCTACCAGACACCGGCCGAGGTCGCGCAGCGCTGGAGCCGTTCACGGAGCCGAACGATTCCGGTTCTTCCCCCACCCGCGTCGCGCCTCTACCGGGCAACTTGCCCGACCGTTCGCGCCTGCGCCGAAGGTTGCGCGCCGCGGTGCTGGCGGCAATCCTCCTCGTCGTGGGTGGCATCATCGCGGTCGTCGTCTACCGCCCGCGGACCGATGTAAGCAAGCCGGTCTTCCCCGCGGACAGGCGCCGAACCGGCGCCGATCGAGGTGGTCCGCCGCATTCCTGTGACCGCGCCCCGCGGCATGTTTTACGACACGGACGTCAGCAGGGGCGGCAAGTATGTCCTGGTCACCAGGGACACCAACCCCGGCCTGCTGCTCGACGTGTACGACGTCGAGTCGGGCACGAAACTCTACAGCCGCCCGGGCTTTATCGCCCAGTTCATCGGCGACGGCGAGGAAGTGGTGGTACCCGAGGATTATCGCTTCAAGGTGTACGAGACGCGGTCGGGCAAGTTGTTGCGGCAGTCCGAGGAAAATCATCACGGCTGCTTCAGCTTCCGGGTCGCGCCCGGGGCACGGCACCTTGTCTACTGGACCGAGAAAGGCTACGTGCTGTTCGACCTGAAGCAGATGAAGGAGCAGCATCGCTGGGATTACGAGTCGCCCGGTCCTGAAAATTACGCGACGGGGTTTCATTTCACGACCGACGGCAAACGGCTGCTGTTGCAGCCGGGCCGGCACGGGCGCTGGCTCGTCTGGGACATGGAAAAGAACCGCGCCGCTGGCGACTTTCCAGGGTTGGCGGGCGTGCAGAGCGTGTCGTGGCTGTTCCCGGACGGGAAGACGGCGGCGGCCGCGCGAGATGGCAAGTCGGTTCGGCTCGACCTGCGCACGGGAACGGTCGTCGAAGCGCTCAAAGGCGTGAACACGCCGGGTGCGATCCGAGGCACCTACTCGCGGAGCGGAGGGCGTTTCGCGGCGCGTTTCGCGGACGGGCAGTTCCTGGTATATTCGTTGCCGTTCGGCGACAGGGAACTCGGCCGCTTCCAGTTGCCTGCCGACGATCTGGGTATTTGGCCCAGGGGGTGGATCAACGCCTGGCAAGCGATCTCGGAAGACGACCGCTACGCGGCCCTGCTAACGACGAGGTCGCTCTACATCCTGCGGCTGCCGGGCACTCCGTGACCGAAGCCGGATTGGCGGGAATCCCATGCCCGCGACATCACCGAGTTTGCTGGAACGCTTGCACGACCGCGCCGACGACCAGGCGTGGCAGCGGCTGCTGTCCATCTACGAGCCGTGGCTGCGCGGCTGGCTGAGCCGCCACAACCTCCAGCCGGCCGACGTCGAGGACGTGCTGCAAGAAGTCCTCCTCGTGGTCAGCAACAAGCTGCCCCAATTCGTCCACACCGGCCAGCCGGGGGCGTTCCGCGCCTGGCTACGGCTGATCCTGACCAACCAGGTGCGCGATTTCCTGCGCGGCCGGCGCAGCCGCGAAGCGCGTGTCGCCGTCGAGCCGCTGTCCGACTGGCTGGAGCAGCTGGAAGACGCCGACAGCGCCCTGAGCCGGCAGTGGAACCAGGAGCACGACCAGCAAGTCGTCCGCCGCATGTTGGCCCTCATTCAGGCGGAGTTCAACCAGACGACCTGGCAGGTCTTCCAGATGCTGGTGCTGGACGACCGCCCTGCCGCCGAGGTGGCCCAGGCGCTCGGCTTGACTCTCAATGCCGTCTACGTCGCCAAGTCCCGCGTCCTGTCCCGGCTGCGCGGCGAGCTGCACGGCCTGATGGAAGTCTGACCGCCCCATCGTACCGCGCCGATTTTTTTCTCCTCGCACGCATTTTCTGTAAGGATCGGCCGTCCGTTGCAATCTCATTTCACAGGCGCGTTCGCGGCGACGAATTCGGCGGCGCTTGTTGGACGTTGAACCCTGGACGTCGCCGCGGTGCGGCGATCCGTTCGTCAAACTCCGGTGGAGGTCCACACAATGATGATTCGTCTCTCCGCGGCGGCCGCGGCGATGCTGCTCCTGGTCGCCCTGCTCTCGCCGGCAGGCGCGACCGAGCCTAGTGACCTGGTCGGCAAGTACACCTGCAAGGGGGAAAACCCCGACGGGTCCAAGTACGAGCACCCGCTGGAAATCACCCTCGAAAAGGGGAACACGCTCAGGGTCCTCTACCAATCCAACCGCCCGGACATCGGCCTGGGTGCTTTCGATGGGAAGACGCTCAAGGTGCAGTTTCAGGGGGTGAAAAAGACGGACCGCATGGGGACGGCGGAGTACGAGCTCCAAGCGAATGGGATCCTGAAGGGGTGGTGGCATGACAAGGGGTCGAAGAAAATGCCGGAGAGCTTGATCCCGAAGAAGAAGTAGCCCGACGATGTATGGTGATAAGGTCAACTGCGGAAAAGGGAGAAACAAATGAGAAATGCAACCATCCTAACTGTCGGGATTGTCCTGGTCGCCGCGGGTTCGGCTCGCGCGGAGGGACCGCAAACCGGCACCTGGGAGATCAAGGACGGCCTGGCGACCAACGCGATAAAGTGGACGGGAACGCTCGTCCTTCAAAAAAAGGGTGATCTGACGTATGAGGGCCATTTCGCGTGGTCCTCGAGCAGCGGCGATGTGGGCAAAGAGTTTTTCGAGGCGATCTACGATCCGCGGGCGAAAACTCTCACGCTCGTCGATAAGTCGGTGGAAACGAAAAAGGGCACGCTCACGGCGACGACCTACCTCGCCCACGTGTCCAAGGACGGGAAAAAGTTAAACGACGGGAAGTGGCAGCCGGTCAGCGACGCTGCCGGCGGAAAGTGGACGGCGACCTGGAAGAAAGATTGATCGTGCCAGGGTGATTCTAACTCATTCAACAAGGGAGAACACAATGTGTCTGATTCGCTGCTTCACCGTTTCCCTGTGCCTGCTCGGATTGGCCGGCTCGGTGTCGGCCCAGGACGTCAGCGTGGCCGGCAAGTGGGTCGGCACGTGGAAGAACAGCCTCAAAGAGTCGGGCAAGTCGGTCCTCGACTTGAAGGACGAGGCCGGCAAGTTCAGCGGGACGTGGGACGACACCACGATCACAGGCGGCAAACGGATCAACAAGAACACCGTTGAGCTGACCGCCAAGAACGCCGACCACACGTACCAGATCACGATCTCGGTCAACAACGGCAAGATGAAACTGACCTACCTTGCGAGCAATAACAAGGGCAGAGGCTCCTACACCGGCGAGTCCGCTCTCGACTTTAAGAAATAGGAGCCTTGACCCCGCACAGCCCGTCGAGCCCGCGATTTGTCGGACAAACGACAGGGTGCCAGGAACGATCCTGTCACCCTGTCGCGTTGCGCCCGTTCCCGACCTCTCTTCGCTTTGGGAAGAGGAAAGGGGACGCAGCTGAATGGCACTTCCGTTGCAATTATTGCCAGGCCAAGGTTTTGCAGCTGGAGCCTGCGGCTGGCGACTCGCTCCTGTCCGCAGGGTCGCCGGGCCGAGCCCCGACGCTCCCGCTGTCCGCCGCGGCGCAACCTCTCCGTCGGCCCCTTGGGCCTGCCTGCCACGCCTGGTTTCCCCACCTCTTCCTCATTCTCCCACCAGCGCGAACACCTCGGTCTTTACTGGCTCAACAGTTCCGCGCGTGCCTCCTGCCGCGGTTTCGTCAACGGCGGATACGACTTGGGCCGCCGTTTGACACGACGCGGTTCCACACGACCCGGACGGTTACCTACCTCGTGTGTGGCCACCGCCATCCACAGCACCACCGTCACTACCCGACGCATCTCCTCCGAACCAAACAACTGGAGCCAGCGGAACTGCTCCAGGATCTGTAGCGCTCCCGCAAAACTTAGTTGCCGCGGACACAGACCCTTGGTCAACGCCGCCTCCGCCATCACCTTGCGCACCAGGTTGTAGCCCAGCAGATGAACCCAAAACTCACGCCGCACCATCGCTGGCGTCTTGCAGCTGAGTTGGTCCATCTTCAATGTCTGTTTGATGGCGCGGATATCCAGTTCCACATGCCAACGCTGCTGATACAGGTCGGCCAACTCTTCCTTGGAGTAATCCACGGCGTCGCACAACGTGGTCGCCACCACGATTTCTTTGCTGCGGTAACCCTTGTGCGTGACGCGGAAACGCAGTTCGCGCACCGTCAAGGTGTCCGGCAACGCGGCGTACTGCTGCGCGTCCATCCACTTGGGCCGTGGCGGCTTGGTCCAGACCACCACATGATCGTCGTTACCCAGGCGGCGGCCACGACGGAAATCGTAGTGCCGCAACTGGTGCAGTCGAAACACGACGGCGACGCCACGCTGCTGCAACAAGACGATCATCCAGTACGAACAGTAGTAGCGGTCGGCCACCACCACATCCCCTGGCCGCAGACGGTCGAGGAGTTGCCGGAACAAAGCGGTCTCACCGGTTTCCTTGCCCTTGTAGGGTCCAACGGCCGCATCGAGGACACACGCTGTGGCGAAGGTCAGCAGCACCACGGCGCGGATCATGGGGAAACCCAAGCCACGCTTTTGCGAGGACGGTTGCGGATAGACCGCCTGATTGTCCTTGGTATCCGCTAGGGTGCAGGTGAAGCCATCGACCAGCAGCACGCGCTGGCGGTGCCAACGCCAGGACTCCGGGGCCTGGTCCTCGACGGCCGCGCCAACGGTGTGGGTCAGTTCGCGCAGGAAGGGTTCGGGCAGTTTGTGGCGTGCCTTGCAATAGGCGCCGGTGTTGGCGGAGCAAGGAGGCAATGACAAGCCGACGCGCAGAACCATGATGCGGGCGACGGCCGCGACGCAGGACTTGGAACCGCTGAGGACCTGGGCGAGAAAGCCCCAGAGCGTGAGGGCGGGTGTGAAGATGTCGCGGGGTCCGCCGGCAAAGCGGACCTGCTGGTCGTCGGCGACGCGCTGGATCGCGCTGCGGACAGCGTCTGCTCGCCGACGGCGTCGCCGGTGGAGAAGGTCTTGAGGATGGTGGTAAAACGAGACCCGAGGGTGATGAGTGGATAAGATGGCATCGGCCGTCCGTGTCGAGAAGGAATGCGAAACCGAGACACAGACGGCCGAAAACCGGTGCAAAGTATAGACACAGGCGGTGCCGGTTACAAGAGGACAAGGAGCCGGAGCGAAAGAAACGGCAAAAATCTCCTCGCAGTGGAGGGGAGCCGTTCGTCGTCCGTAGCAGCAGTGACGGGAGCAGCTGGAAGTGCCATTCGGGTCGGGCACCTTTTCCAGGCGAGAGCGCCGATTGTCTCCGCAGATGCTTGACGCGAGTCTACCGGTTTGTTCTATTGTTCGACAACAGGAGCACTACATGGCCGAAGTGACTGGCTTGTCGTGCATACTATGCCGGGATTCGATCGGTAGCATATTCGACGGCGTGTTCTGCCTCGAATGTGGCGGTCCGTATCATCACAGTTGCCTCGGCAAGCCGCCTGTTCAGCCCGCAGCCCGTCCGTGCCATTATTGCAAGGGCGACAGGGATGACCTCCAAGCGATTGCCGTGCAGGCGGAACGCCAGAGGCAGAATCAGCTATCAGTGATGCCGCGGATTGGAATTAAGCAAGCCCTCGGCATCGCCAAAGCGGCGCACCTGTTATTGGCGGGAATGGTGTCTATGGTGTTAGGTTCTGTGCTCGCGTTCAGTCCCACTATGAGAGAAGACCCCAAGCAGCTCGCAATTACTGACATGGGTCCAGGTGCGGCGATTTTTCTGGTGGGTGCCTTGTTGTGCTGCTCAGCTGTCTTCATTTTGCGTCGCAAGTGACGGGCACCGGGATGACGTAGTTCCCTTGCCCGCGCAGAAGAGCGCGGAGTCTGGCTGGAATTTCCGACGCGGGTGTTGTCCAAGAAGCAAGAATGTCGAACAATATTCTTCAGCAGACCGGCCAAGCGAACACGGCGCTTCGAGCCACAACGTCAAGCCCGCGTGAGCCGGCTGCTGGGCGTTGGCCTTTGGCGAAAGAAGGCGCAGGCCGCGGAGGGCGTGGGGCGACCCGCGTTTCGCCATGTTCGGTCAGGAGGGTGCGCTATGCTCCGGTTGATTCTCCTCTCTCTCGGCGGGTTGTTTCTTCTGGTGCCTGCCGCGCGGGGCCAGCCGACCGGTTTGGGAAAGAATGAGAAGCGGGCTCCGAGTGTCCAGCCGAGTATTTATCGCGCGACGGCAACCGAGGAGAAGGGCGAGGTCATCGTGCAGGTCGCCTGCCCGTGCGTTCGACTCCCCTACGACTCCGAGGGCAAGCGCCTGCAAGGGACTGTTTACGCGTGGGAAAAGATTAAGCCGCTGACCTTTGGGAAAGGAGGTGGCGGCGTACAACCGGGCGGGGCGGGCATGGGCAAGGAGGCGATCCTGAAGGCATTGGCCAAGCCGTCGATGGTGGTCTGTTTCGTCCGCCGCGACGCGGATGATCCAGAGCGACCCGACCCGGCGTACCTGGAGGTGTTCCGGGAGGAAGCGGTCATTCTCGTTTACCACGCCAAGGATATTGTCCGGTGAACGCCTGCCGAACCAGGCGTTGCACCACGACCGGGGCCGCATTCTTATTTCGCGCTACACCACGCCGTTGCAGCGGCCCCGGCGGGTGAACTGGTGCATTCGGCGGCGCGAGGAAAAGGGATTCGCATGGAACAGGTAGTTGGAATCGGCGGTATATTCTTCAAAGCACGCGATCCCAAGGCGCTCGCCGCCTGGTATCGCGAACACTTGGGCGTGCCCGTCGAACCGGAGCAGACCTACGGGGCTTTCGCGTCTGCCGCGGCCGGAGAGCAGGCGGTTTGGTCAGTATTCCCTGCGGACACCTCGTACTTCGGTTCAGGCCCGGCACCGTTCATGGTCAACTATCGCGTCCGAAACCTCGACGCCATGTTGGCCCAACTCCGAGCTGCCGGGCGCAGGTAGACGACCGAGTCGAGGACTACGACTATGGCCGGTTCGGCTGGGCGACCGACCCGGAGGGCAACCGATTCGAGCTATGGGAGCCGCGCTCACCCGGACACGGGTAAGCGCACCGCGCCGAAGCAACGGCTGAAGCTGACCGGGGCCGCCATCCTGGTTGTCCGAGCTTCAAGGTTCTTGCAGGCGGCCCCGGCAGCTTGGCCGAGCGTTCGGCCAAAAGGATTCGCGATGCCTGCTCCCGGTCCACCACCTCTCTTCTGGGTCTTCATGACCGTCTGGGGAGTTCTGGGTATTTTGGCGCTGGGTTCTTCTGGGGGAGCCGAAACGCATCACTCAAGCGAGCAATCTTCCCGTGGTTCGGCGTCGGCGCTGGTGTGCTGTTTTGCCTATTCGTGGTGCTGCTTACCGGCGAACTGTGGGTGTTGGCCATCGTCGTGCCAGGGGCGGCCCTCGTTAGCTTCCTGAACATCTGGCTAACGAAGTTTTGTGATGCGTGTGGAGCGACGGTGTACAACTACACTTGGATGTGGCCAATGTACTTCTGCCCCCGGTGTGGGGCGCGATTGGGCGGGCCAGTCCCATGGATCTCCGGATCGAAGGGCGTAAGCTTGCTGGCTGAGACCGAAAAAGGGGACGCAGCTCATTTTCCTACCTGGACAGGAGGAAATGAGCTACGTCCCCTTTTCCCCATGCGATATTGACCGTGAACTGTGAGAGCCGGAATAAAACGCAGGAAAGAAAAGAGAATAAAACGAGGCCTGTCCTTTTATTCTCCCAAATGTTAGGCACTGGAGGTATCATGCGACATTGGGTTTACGCGCTCGTTTTGGGCATCCTCCTCGGCGCGGTACTTGGCGTCGGCGAAACATTGCTCTGGCACGGCGCAAGTAAACAGGCGCTGCCGCAGTCGGTGCCACGAGCGCCGGCCGTAATCGTGCTCCTCGGTCAAGAAGACGGAGCGCAATTCGGTGATGGCTCGTTGGCTCAAGTTGGCTCTGAACTGCAGAATCACTCGGTGAATGCCAAACTGGTTAACGGCGATCTCTTGATGGAGAGCGTGCGCTTGCGTAAAGATGATCCGTTGCATAAAGATGAACCGGAACTGACACGCTTTAGGAAAGTCAGCCAAGAGTTCAGTGCGAACCTGCTTGTCGTCATTCGGTACGGCATGTCCGGTCCCAACGAGAAGCAAATGTCCAAATCAACGCTCGTGCGAATCTTTGCAGTAGACACGGGTGTCTTGCTCTGGGACAAGCATTGGTTCAATAATGAACCTGCTAGCGCCAAACTGGTGGCGGAAGCAATCAAGAATCTTAGCCAAGGGCCCGGCCTAACACATATCCGATCTCCAAAGTCAAAAGAATGAAAAGAGAATGAAAAGGAAAGTGACCGAAAAATGGTACGCATCGGCTTTGTAGAAAACCTGGCAAGCACGCGCGGTTTTCCGCAGAGTCGCTGCATCCCCTTCTTCCGCATCCATCCAGATACCAGGAGGAACGTCAACATGGCGGCCGTCTACGAAGGCCTCCCGGCCCGCCCGCCATCACCTCTTGAACTGTTTCTGCGCACCTATCTGGAAACGGTCGGCGGCGTCTGGGACGAAGTCGAGCCGCAGGTCTACGACGTCCTTGTGCCGGGTGAGGTCGGCGGCGTGCAGCGCATCACCTTTGATCCCGAGGCCTTGCCGGAACATCCCGCCGCGCAGCTCGCCAGTTTCGGCACGCCCTTCATCGACGGGTTGTTGGCGGACGCGATGCGGCGCGGCCGCGCAGCCGGTTCTACATGGTCGGCCTGAATCTGACGCCGCACGACCTTGCCGGCGCGTGCGGCGCGCTCGCACCTCGGCGCCGCCTCTGGAGTTGCTTGTCGAGCGCGTGCGGGCGCTGCACTTCGCCCAGGTCGTCTTCTGGTTCCAGGCGGAGTTCGTGAGCGACCAGAAAGAACAGGAAATCCTGCCGGTCGCGATGGACCTGCACTATGGCAGGGAAGTCCGCCATCTTGAGCAGTTGCTGGACCACGCTCGTCTCGTGCCGCAACCTGCCTTGCCGCTGCCGGAAGCCCGGCGCGGCAGCGTGGCATCGGCCTACCCCGCGGCGCGGGAGCAAGTGCTCCGGACCCTGGGCGCACTGGCGGCCACGCGCAACCGGGAACTGTCGGAACGGCTGCAACGACAGATCGCCCGCATGAGCCGATATTACGCCGACCTCCGCGAGGAACTGGAGGGGCAACGACGCCGTAGCCGCGACCGGGAAGAGGCGGACGACCGTCTGGAAGCTCGCCGTGCGGCCATCGACCGTGAAGAGCAGGTGCGCATGGCCGAGCTGCGTCAGAAGAGCAGTTTGCGCGTTCACCAGCGGCTCATCCAGGTCGTGGTCATCCAGCAGCCGAAGTTGCTGATCCACGCCCAGGCCGCGGCGCCGGGGAAAGAACCGGTCGAAGTGGAACTCGTCTGGGATCCGTTGGCGGAAGCCCTGGAGGCGATCGCGTGTCCGAACTGTCAACGGCCCACGTATTCCCTGGCACCGGGGCCGCACGGCGGCGTGGTCTGCCCTGCGTGCCCAGCCACGGCCTCCGAGATCGGGGTTCGAAAAAAACGGCATTGAACGAGATTGTAGTATTAAAGGTGAGGAAGTTAGAGCCTTGCCGGCTCGTCCGGCAGAGGTCGAGGGCTGACGTCAACCACCGCCGCTTAGCCGCTGAACTGCTTCACCTGCCGGACAAGCCGGCAGGGGTCGAGGGGGACACGTTTCTTACGTCCGGTTAGCTGGCGAACTGCTTCACCTGCCGGACAAGCCGGCAGGGGTCTCACTTCCTCACTTTTGATTCTACAGTCTCGTTTCTTTACCGCCTGGCCGGTCAATAATGTGCTCCCAACTCCTCTCGCACTTTTTTCTTGACTTCGCGATCTGACTGCTCGATTATATCTTTCTCTCTAGCGATCGCACGGCGGTATCATCCATACGAAGAGGGCGCGTCAAGAACGGCTCACGTCTGATAGTGCGTCTGCTGTCCGGCCTGGCATTGTGGAGCTGGACGGCAACCATCGCTCCCGCGCAGGAGGAAACTGCAGTCAAGGTCGCACAGCGCGTGATGCTCAAGGACTCCGCCAGCAGGTTGAAAAGCGACGATCCCAAGGTCGTCGTCCAGGTCCGAGCGGCGATCCTCAAGATCGACAAGATCCAGGACGGCAACCTGCTAGTGCGCTGCATCGGAGCCGAAGGCTGGATCCCCCGCAGCGAGGTCGTTCTCGCCGCCGAGGCCATCGAGTATTACAACGGCGTTCTGAAGACCAACCCGCGCGATGTTTTCGCTCTCACCATGCGCGGTGTGGCGTTCTTCGACAAAGAGCAGCTGGGTAAGGCCCACGCGGATTACGAGGCGGCCCTCAAGATCGAAGCGGACAATCCCGCTACCCTTGCCAACCGCGGCATGCTCTGGCAGAGGGAGAAGGAATACACCACGGCCGAGGCCGACTTCAACCGCGCACTCGAACTCGAGCCGAAGGACTCCATCACCCTGAGCAACCGTGCCCGCCTCCGGTTGGAGCGCAACGATCTGGACTCGGCCATGGCGGATTGCGATAAGGCCGTCGAGCTGGATCCCAAGTACGCATTTCCCTACATGAGCCGCTCCAGGGTATGGGCGAAAAAGGGCGACCCGGACAAGGCCATCGACGACCTGAACAAGGCCCACGAACTTGAGAAGAAAGAGGCGTCGATCATCGTCGAAGCGCGGGTTGATCTACCAAAAGGACAAGAAGGACACGGCACGGGCCATCGCGGACTTTACGGAAGCGATCGAGCTCGAACCGGGCCAGATCGCTGCGTATGTGAACCGGGGCCGCCTGTACGCCGATCTGAAGCAACCCGCCAAGGCCATCGCCGACTACACCAAGGCCATCGAGATCGATCCCACGGTGGCCGCGGCGTTCACTAACCGGGGCATCCTGTACAGCGAGCAGCAGGAACTGGACAAGGCTCTCGCCGATTTCGACAAAGCGATCCAGCTCAAACCGGACAGGCCGGACGGCTACTTCAACCGCGGCCAGGTCCGCCAGGAGAAGAACGATCACGGGATGGCCGTCACGGACTTCAGCAGGGCCCTCAGTCTGCAGGCCATTTACCCCGATGCCCTGTTCATGCGCGGCAACTCCCTGCTCGCCTTAAAGGCCTACGAGCAGGCCATCGCCGACTTCGACCAGGCCGTCGAGCAAGGTGCCAAGCGCCCCGAGGTTTATTTCAACCGCGGCCTGGCCTGGGACGAGAAGAAGGAGTTCGACAAGGCCCGCGCCGATTACACCGAGGCCCTCAAGCTCGACCCCAAGTTCGCCTCCGCCGTCTACAACCGCGCCGTGTTGTATTTGACGCAGAAGCAGCGCGACAAGGCGCTGGTCGACTTCGACGAGGCGGCACGACTGAAGCCGGACCACGCCGAGGCGCACCGCCAAGCCGCCTGGATCCGGGCCACCGCTCCGGAGGCCAAGTTGCGCGACGGCAAGAAAGCGCTCGTTTACGCCAAAACAGCGTGCGATCTGACCAAGAACCAGGATCCCTGGGCCCTCGCAACCTTGGCCGCGGCCTATGCGGAAACCGGCGACTTCAAAAACGCCGTGGAATGGCAAACCAAGGCCATCGAACTCGCGGATACCGACTCCAAGGCCAACTTCAAGAACATGATGTCGAACCTGAAAAATAAGAAACCACTGCGCAGTAGCGACTGAGAATCTGCCCAAGAGACGATAACGAGCCACGACCGATTAGGAACGCCTCCGATCGGTCGTGGCTCGTAAAGACCCTTCTGGGACGGCGTCGCGCAGCGTGGTCAAGGTTTGGTAATGATCTTGAGCACTTGCATGTGAAGCGCCATCTCGACGTTGCCGTCCTTGTCCTGGATTACCAGTTGGTGGGCCGCATCCTGCTTCGCCGGCACAACCAGGATCAACCGGCCGTTGAGCTTGTTCGCCTCGATGGCATACAGGCGACGGCCTCTCTTCATCGGATCTTCCTTCTTGATCGGCGTGAGGGTTGCGGGGATTTTCTTGAAGGACGATACTGCGCCCGCTTCGGTGTCGCCAAACTGGTTGAACTTCCGCTTGAGGGGGTCGATGGTGATGGTGATCTTGTCCGCGCCTTCGGGTTTCGAGAGGGAGAACGAATACGCCTTCAGCCCCTCCTCCATCGCCACACCTTGAAACAGATAGCCGCTTTCGAGCGACATGCCGGGCCGCAGCCAGTCCAGCGGATTTTTTTCCGCGGGATCCTTGTCGGCTGCTCCGGTTTGGGGGGAAGCGGCCGACAGCAGCAGAAGGCCGCTTGCGAGAAGGAGGGACATCCGTGGAAACAGCGATTTCCTTGACATGTAATCTCCCCGGCTGAAGCGAAGAAAAGAGGCGTGTGGTTCTTGGCGTTTCCGCAGTGGTATAAGGTATTCGGGCACGACCGATTCGCCATCGGAGCCCGACGCGTAAGCGAGGGATGCGGCCTACCCTCGCTTACGCGTCGGGCTTTGATGTTCTCCACGATGGCGTGGGGCCTCCTGTCCGGGTAGACCATTCCTTCCGTCGTACAACTTGGGCCACTTGCACGTCTTGATGAAGCAGGCGCTGTTTTACTCCGAAACGGATCGGACGCAGTGGCAGCGAACTTGTGAACCGGTCATCCAGCGCTGAGAGATTATTGCCACGCCATAAAAATATGGCCCCAGCAGAAAACGGCGGATTTATTTTGACATTCTCGCCGTTTTTCTCGCGGAAGTTGTTGACGGCCGCTTTTTCAGTTGTTTATTATCCTCCATCAGGATAGCATCTCAACGATCAGGAGTTTCCCCAATGTCGTTCACGCGGCTCCTCTCTCACCTCGTGCGCCGATGGAACAGCAACCGCCGGAATCCGAAGGCCGTGCGTCTTCCTCGTCCGATCCGGCCTTGCCTGGAAGGACCGTCTCTGCCCAACCGTGACCTGGACCGGAGCGCAGGATAACAGCTGGGAAAATCCTGGAAACTGGAGCACCAACGCGGTTCCCGGAACCTCGGATGACGTCTCCATTACCGCTGCCGTCGGAGTCACCGTGACCGTGGCATCAACGGATACCACCACCGTCCGCTCTCTGACTGCCGATACCCCTCTCGCCATCCTCGGCGACTTGACGGTGACGCAGACGGCCAACCTGTTCGATAATCTCTCGGTCGGGGCATCTGCCTCTCTGAAACTGCAGGACGGCGGCACCCTGGAAGCGGGCAATATCGCCATCGATACCGGGGGTGTGGTCGCCCTGACAGGCGGTTCGTTCTACCTCTGGTCGAGTTCCGGCATCGATGTCACCGGGGCGGGCTCGTTCCAGGTGGATGGAGCGACGGCAGGTCTGTTCACTTCGATGCAAGTTCAGAATCTCGTTCTCGATCAAGGCGGCTCGATTCGAAGCGGCCTGCTCACGGTCACCGGCAGCTTTACCTGGAACGACGGCACCCTGTCCTGTTACCAGTGTACCATCGACTCCGGTTGCACGCTGAGCCTGACCGGATCGGCGACCAATTCGCTAAACGACGTCGTGATGGAAAACTACGGCCAGATCGAGTGGACTGGCACCGGCTCTCTCGATGCGACCGGCGACAGCGTTATCACAAACGAGCAGAACGCCGACTTTGACTTGTGGTCCGACGCGAATCTCCTCAGTTCCGACGGGTCGGCGGTCTTCAATAATTACGGCTCGTTCACGAAGTGGAGCGACAGCGGCGAAAGTTCGATCGATGCGGAATTCAACAACGATGGCAGCCTCGAGACAGCACAGGGGACGCTCTCGCTCCAGAATGGCGGTTCCCTGTCCGGCAGCGTATCCGTCGATGCAGGGTCCACGCTCACTCTGGCAGGCGGATCGTTCAACATCGACACCAACCTCACGGGTTCCGGTTTGGTCGAAGTCGCCGCGGCGACGGTCAACCTGGAGACGGCGACGCAAATCCAGAACCTGCTCCTCGACCAGGGCGGGACGATCACCGGCAGCGGATCGCTGGAAGTAACCGGCAGCGCGGCGTGGGCGGATGGCACAATCTCCTGTTCCGCCTTTACCATCGACTCCAGCTGCGCGATGGATCTAACCTCATCGACAACGATGTCTCTGGACGGCGTGAACTTCGACAACCAGGGACAGGTCGTGTGGAGCGGCAGCGGGAATCTCGATCTGGAGGATGGCACGGTCATCACGAACGAGTCGTCTGCTGCCTTCACCATTCAGACCAACGCCAACATGCTCAATTCGGACGGGACGGCGGTTATTAACAATCACGGCACGTTCACGGCATCCGGCGGTAACATAGCGATCGCGGCGGCGTTCAACAGCGACGGCACTCTGACGACGATACAGGGAACATTCAGTCTTCAAAACGGCGGCACGCTCTCCGATAATGTCGTGGTTGAGGGCAGCGCCACGATGACGCTCGGCAACGGGTCTTTCAATCTCGACGCTAATATCTCGGGACTCGGATTATTCGAGGTTGCCGCGGCGACGGCCAATCTGACAGGGACGACGCAGGTAGTGAACCTGCTTCTCGACCAGGGCGGGACCATTACTGGAATCGGTTCGCTTGAAGTGACCTCCAGCGCGACCTGGGCGCAAGGAACGATCTCCTGCGCCGCTGTTACCATCGACTCCGGCAGCACGATGGATCTGACTTCGTCAACGACCATGGCCCTGAATGGCGTGAACTTCGACAATCAGGGACAGGTAGTATGGAGCGGCAGTGGAGACCTCGACGCGGAGAATGGCACGGTCATTACGAACGCGGCGTCTGCTGCCTTCACCATTCAAACCGACGCCAGCGTTCTCAACGCGGACGGTACTGCAGTTATTAACAATCACGGCACATTCACGGCATCCGGCGGTAACATAGCGATCGCAGCGGCGTTCAACAGCGACGGCGACGTTCAAATTCAGAGTGGCACTCTCTTGCTCCAGGGCGGCGGAACCACCACCGGCACAGTCGAAACAAGCGCTGGTACTACCCTTGCGTTCGCCAGCGATTACACCCTGAGCGCGAGCTCGTCGGTAACAGGCACTGGAATGGTGGACTTCGTTAGCGGCACCGTGTCCATTGCCGGAGCCATCCAGGCGAGCGGAGGTATCACCGTGGAGACGAGCGGCATGGTGAACGGCGTGGGAACACTAACTGGAGAGCTGACCAATAACGGGACGATCAACGTCGGCGGGACTTCGGGATTTGGAACGCTCGCGCTCATTGGTGACCTGACGAATACGAGCACCGGCTATCTCAACTTCCAAATTGGAGGGGCCAATCCCGGCATAAATTACGATCAGCTCAATGTCACTGGAATAGCGAACTTCGACGGCACGCTCACCCTGAACGCAACCGACGGCTACGTTCCCGCAACGGCCGACAGAATCGCCATCCTGACATATTCCACATTCACAGGCGGCTTCGGCGCCGTGAACGGGCTGGCTTATGCCGCTTTCCAGTTCACCCCCTTTATCCTGCCTCAGGTGCTGAAGCTAATCGGCGATTTCACTGGGCAAACCGTCCACGTCTGGACCGGCATGAGCGGCATCGATTCCAACTGGAGCACCGCGAAAAACTGGTCTGACGCTTCCGTCCCAAAGCCTGGCGACAAAGTGATATTCGCGGCGACGCTTCCGGCTGGCAACGTTTCCGCCTGCGACGTGTTTTACCTTGCCGGATCCAATTCCACGATTGGCGACATTGTCATCACGCCGACTTTCACTGGCCAGCTTTTCATTGACGGCGACCTCGATGTGACAGGGACCATCGCGGACTACGGCTCAAACCAACACCCTACGTTTGCTGACCAGCCTACGATTTTCCTGTTGGACCACTACCTTACCGCACACGGTGTGGTGTTGCGCAGGACCGTGGTAGGCCTCGGCGACGGTGTCTTGTCAATTACTGGCGCCCCGAACAACGCTGGAAGCTTTTCCACCGCCTTTGCCGCGATAATAGGAGCAGGGGACGGCGGGATCAATGTGGACGCGAACTCGCAGCTGAATGTCCTGAGCTATACCACATTCGTTAATACAACGGTCACAGTCCTCGGCACCACCAACTGGCAGGGGGGCGACCTTTTTCTTCCGATGACAAACTTTTACAACGACGGCACATTTAACGCATATGCGAACACGGAGATGCGAGGCGTCAACTCCGGAGTTTTCTATAACTACGGCACGTTTAACAAGTTAAGCAGTGGCATTACACAGATAGTGACGAAGTTCGAAAGCCTGCCGCCTCCCGCCGGCACGCCTGTCACCGTAACAAACCAATCCGTGAACGTCAGTGCGGGCACGTTGGATTTCCGTCGCCGAGGCGATTTCGCCACGCCGTTCAATGTCGACCTTGGCGCAACGCTCGAGTTTTCCGTGGCGCCGGAAGATCTTTACAGCGGTGCGATCATTCAAGGCGGTCCTAACGGGTTCGGTTCCTTCCTGGTAGACGAGCAAGCTCAGCTTGACGTGCAATTGACTACCGTCCGAGTTCTACTTCCGCTGACCTTGGATGACGGCGCAGCACTCGGCGGCCAGGGAGTGCCTTTCAGTATACTTCAACTGTCGAATTCGTTCACATGGATCGACGGAACGATCGGCCCCGTCGAGGTGGAGGCATATGGCACCAACATGATTACGGGCAATCGTGAGAAGGATATGTTTTGGGGCCGGCTCGACTTATACGGGGCTACCACCTGGAATGGTGACGGGAACATCGTCATGGTGAGCTCAGCGATTTACAACTACAACCGGTTCGAAATCCAGAATGACCAGGAAATCCAGGACAATTCGGCGCAGGGCGACCCCGTTTCCTATGTCTACAACGAGCAAAACCCGCCTGCCGGGCGCGGCGTCATCATCAAAACGGCTGGCTTCGGCGGGACAACGATCACTGCAAATTTCGAGAATGATGGCGGCGTGCTGAACCTGAACGGTTTCAACATGACGTTCGGCGGGACTGTAGTACAGCGGGGCGGCGACACAATCCTGAACGGCGGCACCCTCGCGTCAACAGTAAATGTGATCTCGCTCTCCGGATTGCTCCTCGGAACCGGCACGATCCAAGGGTCAATCGATATCGTCGGCGGCGGAATTGTGAACGTCGGCGCCAGGATCGGGACGTTGAATGTCTCCCAAAACATCACGTTCCAGGCCGGGAGCACCTTGACGGTTATGCTTGCGGGGCTAACGGTCTTTGACGCGCTGAACGTGACCGGCATGGCTACTGTTTCCAGCAGCGCTCTGCTGAAGGTGATCCAAATCCGCGGCTACCAGGCCGAAGTCGGCGATAGCTTCGGGGTTTTCACAGCAAACGCGGGAGTCACCGGATGTTTCACTGCGGATGACCCAGCGGTTTGGTCGGTGCTGCCGAATGGCCCGAACGGCATTAATGCCACTAACGGCGTGATCGCGTAAGGGGCGATAGTGCCGCGACCCAGCTTTGCTTGGCTTGCGCGGCGGGCTCACCGATCTTGCGTGGACCGAAGGCAACTCGGACGCAAACATTACACTTACCCCGATAAGGAAGAGTCATCATGGGAAACCCTCTCGTTCATCTCGTAGTGATCGTGGCTTTCCTTGCCCATTTCGGCAGAGCCGACGCAGACGAGGCCAGCGCAGCCGCGGAACTGGAGAAACTCGGAGCGCAGGTCCGGCGCGATGATAAGGCGCCGGGCACGCCGGTCGTGCGAATCGTCATCCACAGCATCAAGGTCAAGATAACCGACGCCCATATGAAGCTCATCGGTGAATGCAAGCAGTTGGGATGGCTCAACATCGTCTCGTCCCATGTCACTGACGCGGGATTAAAGGAGTTGAGGGACCTGAAACAGCTTAGTAACCTTTATCTTTCCGGGACAAAAATCACCGACGCAGGCTTGGCGGAGTTGAAGGAGCTCCGTGAATTACGGGAACTGGACCTCAGCATAACGGCCGTCACTGATGCCGGGCTAAAAGAGCTCAAGGGAATGACCAAGCTGATTTCTCTAAACCTCGACAACACTAAGATTTCGGACAAGGGCATGAAGCACATCAAGGATTTGAAGAAACTCAAAAGATTGAACATCGGCTTTAGTGAAATAAGCGACGCTGGCTTAGAGGATTTGAAGGGGTTAATGGAACTTCAGGATTTGTCTGTAGGCCCCAGCAGAGTAACACCGGAAGGAATAGCGGTCTTCAAGATGGCCTTGCCCAAATGCAGAATTCATCGCTAATAACGAAAAGCAAGGAAAGGAAAAGGGGACGCAGCTCGAATGGCACGGACTTTAGGCGTAACTTATTCCAAATAATTGGTACAAATAATTGGTGTCAGTTCATTTTTCCGACACCGAGCGACTTTGCGGCTAAACTCCTGATTCGTTTCTGGCGGAATCCGCAGCGGAAAATCGGTGTCAGTTCATTTTTCCAGAAAAGATGAACTGACACCGATTTTCTTGCACCGATTTTCTTGCGGAAAAGATGAACTGACACCGATTTTCTGATCGGCGACAATCGAGGCACTCAGAACGCTTCAGATCGTCGTTGCGCCTAACTTCACGCCCCCTGCGGATAGTTATTTCCAAGTCTTGTCAGCAAATAGTGACGTGGTTGGCGTGTTCGCGCCAAATTCTGCCTGGGTCTATTATCCAGGTACGAACGGACTCTGGGTCACGACGGCGTCCGGCTATTAGAGAAGCCGGCTGAGCGCTACGTGGCTCTGAGGCAGGGTAATAACAAAGGATGTCAAGACGCATGGACGTTGGAGGTACCCTTGGCATGGCATGTCGGGTGGTGTTTCACGCTCCTGATCGTCGCCGCTGCGCTCCTGTTGGCGACTGCCCAACAACTCCCAGCCCAACAGTGCGCAAATCATCGACATTGGGCAGCCGACTGGGTTACTGGACCGTAGTGTCGGATGGCCTCACCCCCTGGTCTTTTCACCCGATGGCAAGCAGATTGTGGCTTCGGATTACAATGTCGCAGGACCGACACGGCTCTGGGACATTCGGACACAGGAGCAAGTCGCTACGTTCGGAGTGATGCACAACACGGCGACGCGCTTTGGACGGATCTATTACCAGGCGGGACCTATACTTTGCTTCTCACCAGATGGCAGCATCCTTATATCGAGTTATCGGGGTTCGCCAGGGGATCGCAGGGTGATAACCGTCTGGGACGCCCGCAGCCAAAATCTCCTCAATTCATTCAACGATTTCAAGGGACGACCCTACGAACGTGTGCGCTTGGGTCTGGCGAATGGATTGACACGCACCTATTGCGTGCGCTCCCTGTCTGGCCGTCTGCGTGGCGTGCCCGACGACGTTCGCCTATTAATTTCTCAGAAGGGACCGGGGAAAGCTACCCCGAGGTATTTCCTCTGCACGGACCTGACGTTGTCGTGCCAGGAGATCCTGAAACATTATCAAAATCGTTGGCGGATCGAAACCGATTACTGGCAGGTGAAAATGCACCTGGGGTTGGGCGATTATCGGCTGCGGAGTTACGAGGCGATCGCCAAGTGGTACAGCGTAGTGTATCTGGTGCTGGCGTACTTGTATTGGTGTAAGTACGAGCACGAGCGAACGACGCGGTGTACCATCAGTCTGTCGGCGGTGATCCAGGCCATCCGACAGCACCACCAGCGGGAGCGTTTGCGTCAAGCGTGCGTGGAAGTGGCTTCGGGAACAGCGCTGGAAGAAGTTCTCCAGCGGTACATCGGACCGGAGAATCCAGCGGCAGCGTGACGCCATCCCGACGGTGCCCGGCAAGCGAAGTGTACAAGAAGCCAACGCCGTGGTTGGCTGCGGACACTTCACGCACTTGCCGACCCGATAAAGAGAATTGCGCAGCTGGTTTGCAGCTGAAATTCGACAGAAGTCCAGTCATGAAGAGAAGGCCGAGGTGCTGGCGGTGGGGCTGGCCGAGTCGTCGTTCATCGGCACGGACGACACCGGCGCGCGTCACCAAGGCAAAAACGGTTATTGCACCGTGATCTGCAACGACCTGTTTGCCTACTTCGAGAGCACCGACAGCAAAAGCCGGCTGAACTTTTTGCAGGTCCTGCAAGGGACGCAACGCGACTACGCGATCAACGAGACCACCCTGGCCTACTGGGAACGGCAGAAACTGCCGGCGGCGCTGCTCGCCCAACTGACCGCAGGGGCCGCAGGAGTTCGCCGGCGAAGCAGCGTGGCAAGTCCGGCTGGCCGACTTGAAAATCACCGACGAGCGGCACGTGCGCATCGCCACGGAGGGAGCGCTCTTGGGCGGCTTGATCGCCCGCGGCGTCTCGCCCGCCTTGGGGGTGCTCAGCGATGGCGCCCCGCAGTTCGTCATCCTGGTGCATGCCGCCTGTTGGGTTCACGCCGAACGCCCGCTGGCCAAGCTCGTGCCGTACAACGACGAGCACCGCGCCGCCATCGAGAACATCCGCAGGCAAATCTGGGAGCTCTACCAGGATCTGAAGGCGTTTCGCGTGCAGCCCGACGCGGCCCAGAAGCCCGTTCTCGAGGCCCGCTTCGACACCTTGGTGGACCAGCGGACCGGCTATCCCAACATCAACGGCGTGTTGAAGGAGATGCGTGACCACAAAGCCGACTTGCTGCGCGTGCTGGAGCGGCCGGAGATCTCCCTTGCACACCAACGCCGTGGAGTCGGACATCCGCGAATTCGTCAAACGCCGCAAGATCAGCGGCGGCACGCGGAGCGACGCGGGCCGTCGCTGCCGCGACACGTTTGCCAGCTTGAAGAAGACCTGCCGCAAGCTCGGCATCCGCTTCTGGGACTATCTCCAAGACCGTATTCGCGGGCTGGGCCAAATCCCCCGCCTGGGCGACCTGATCCGCCAAAAAGCACGAGAGGCGGCCGCCAAAAAAGCCGCCGCCGTGCTCGTCTAACGCACCTCCGACGAGCACGGCTTCCAAGCGGGATGGACCTCGCATCGCCCAGCCGGCCGCGCTGCGCCCATCCACCGATCCAGGGTTATATGTGAAGCTACACAAAACAGGTCAAAATTTGACACGAATGCGCGCCGAATTTGCGTATTATCCGGGTTTCGTGCGGATTCGTGTTACCAGAGAGCCCGCCTGCCGCCTGCGTAACACGTAACACGAATCGCCGCTTGCTGGAGTCGAGACCCCGACTTCGACCCCTTCCCATTCGAGGGAATCATTCCTGGACGGGTTCTTAGGGTAAGAGATTTCGTTTCCGAGAGTTCGTTTCCCATGAAATCGGGCCCGGTTCAACGGTAGTGTCATGGGGGATGCCAGAAAACAAAACACAAACCGATCGTGAACCCAGACCGACTTTCCGCATCTTTTCCTTGACTCCGCACCCCCATTTGTTCACGATAGCTATATCGCTCGCCAACCGTGCCGCCCTCCCGCCGACCGTCGTCGCCCACTCCACCGGCCTGATCCCAGGACGATCGTCATGCTGTCACGTATTGCTAAGCCGCAAGCGGCGATTCTGCTCGCAGTTTTCTCCTTCGCCGCCGAACCGCCGCAGGCGGCGCCGACGCGGCTGACCGTCTATCCCGAGAGCATCGACCTCACCGGGCCGTGCGCCGAACAGCGACTGGGCGTCCTCGCCGAGTACGCCGACGGCCGGCGCTGGGACTTCAGCCGCGAGGCGACGTTTGCCTGCACCGCCGACAAGATCGCCACGGTGGACGCACGCGGCATCGTTCGGCCGACTGGCGACGGACAGACGGAGATCACCGTTCGTGCCGCGGGATCGACCGCCTCGGTTCCGGTGCGCGTCAAGGAGGCGAAGGCGGAGACGGCCGTTAACTTCACCCGCGAAGTGATGCCCGTGCTGACTCGCGCCGGCTGCAACCAGGGAGCGTGCCACGGAGCTGCGGCTGGGCCGCGGCGGTTTCCGGCTCAGCCTGCTCGGCTTCGATCCGTCATTCGACCACCGCGAGATCGTGCAGAGCGCCGAGGGCCGGCGCGTCGTCGTCTCCGATCCGGAACGCAGCATCCTGCTGCTCAAGCCGACGCTGGCCATGGAGCACGGCGGCGGCGAACGCTTCAAGCCGCGCTCGCGCGAATACGAGCGCTTACGCCTCTGGCTCGAAGACGGTGCCCCCGAACCGTCGGCGAAGGACTGCGCATGTCGCCGCCATCGAAGTGTGGCCGCCGCGCAGGCTTCTCGTTCCCGGCGAACAGCAGCAGATCCTCGTCCGCGCCAGGCTGGAGCGACGGCCTAAACGAGGATGTGACCTCCGCCGCCCAGTTCGACGCCCTCAACGATGCCGTCGCCGCGGTCACGCCGGCCGGCCTGGTCACCGCGAAAGGGCAGGGCGAGACGGCGATCATGATCCGTTTCATGGGCCAGGCGACCGTGGTGCAGGTCACGCTGCCGTATGCCACTCCGGGGGCTGACACCCCCGGCTCGCCCAAGCCCAACAATTTCATCGACGAGAAGCTGGCCGCCAAGTGGAAGGAACTCGGCCTGACGCCGTCGCCGCTCTGTGCCGACGAGGAGTTTCTGCGCCGCCTCTACCTCGACGCCATCGGCACGCTGCCGACGCCAGCCGAGGTGTCGGCGTTCCTGGCCGACAAGGACCCGGACAAGCGGAAGAAGGCGATCGATACGGTCCTCGATCGGCCGGAGTTCGTCGATTTCTGGGCCTCAAGTGGGGCGACCTGCTGCGCATCAACCGCGACGCCCTCCAGGACAAGGGGATGTGGAGCTTCCACAACTGGGTGCGCGCGCAGCCTGCGCGACAACAAGCCGGTCGATGAGATGGTGCGCGACATCGTCACCGCGGAGGGCAGCACCTTCACCGACGGCCCGGCCAACTTCTACCTGACCTCGCGCGTTCCGACCGACTGGTCCGAGACGACCGCCCAGCTTTTCCTCGGCGTGCGGATGCAGTGTGCCAAGTGCCACCATCACCCGTTCGAGAAGTGGAGCCAGGACGATTACTACGGGATGACGGCGTTCTTCGTCCGGCTCGGCACGAAGACGAGCCAGGAGTTCGGCATCTTCGGCCGAGAAACGGTCATCTACCTCAAGACGACCGGCGAGCAGACCCATCCGCGCAAGGGCGGCGTGGTGAAGCCGCATCCGCTCGATGGTGCCGACATGGACGATCCGTTCGACCGCCGCCGCAAGCTGGCCGAGTGGCTGACCGGCAAGGACAATCCGTTCTTCGCGCGCAACTTCGCCAATCGCTTCTGGGCGTACACGATGGGCCGCGGCCTGGTCGAGCCGATCGACGACATGCGGGCCACCAACCCGCCCAGCAACCCGGAACTGCTCGACGCCCTGGCCGCCGACTTCGCAGGCCACAAGTTCGATCTGAAACATCTGCTGCGGACCATCTACAATTCGCGGGCCTATCAGCTCAGCTCGCTCAAGACGCCGGGCAACGCCGTCGACGCGGCCAACGTCTATCACACGCGCTATGCCGCCGAAACGGCTGACGGCGGAGCAGCTGGCCGACGCCCTCGACTTCGCCACCGGGACGCGCGAGAAGTACGTCGGGCTGCCGCTGGGTACACGGGCGATCCAGCTGCCGGACACGCGGGTGCAAGTCGTTGCTGATGGACACGTTCGGCCGGCCGCCGCGGCAGATCACCTGCGAGTGCGAGCGGACCACGCAGCCGAACATCGCCCAGGCCATGCACCTGCTCAACGGCGATTTCGTGAACAAGAAGATCGAGGCAGCCACGGGCCGTGTCGAGACGCTGCTCAAGGCAAAGGTGCCGCCGGAGAAGATCGTCGAGGAGCTGTATCTCGTGACGGTGTCGCGCCCACCGCGCCCGGAGGAGACCGAGAAGGCGAAGGCATGGCTGTCGAAGGCCTCGTCGCCGAAGGAATGGGCCAGCGACGTGCTCTGGGTGCTGCTGAATTCGCGCGAGTTTCTGTTCAACCACTGAAACGAGGATTCACCACAAAGGCACAAAGAACACAAAGGAAGACGAGAGAAAATGAACCCCGCACCGGTTTCGCTGTTTCGTGATGTGTCTTCCCTTTGTGTCCTTTGTGTCTTTGTGGTGAACTCCCCCGCCGCGGAGCCGACCTATTGGCAGGACGTGCGCCCGTTGCTGCGCCGACACTGCACCGTCTGCCACAACCCGAAACAACTGAAAGAACCCGACGTCTCCGGCGGCCTCACCCTCGACACTTACGACGCCCTCGTCAAGAACAAGAAGCCGCTGCTTCTGCCCGGCAACAGCAAGGACAGCCTGATCCTACAGCTCGTCACCACGACCGACGTCGAGAAGCGGATGCCGCTCGGCATCAATCCCGCGCCGCCGAGGACGTCGCCATCTTGAAGAACTGGATTGACAGCGGTGCAAAGGAAGGCACTCGACCCGCGGACGATCCCACGATCATCGTCACCGTTCCACCGCCGCGCCGCCGCAAACTCGACGTGACGCTGACGACTACCGCAACGCCACCGCCCAAGATGTTCGGCCCCGGTGCGCCGACCGCGCTCAAGCTGGTGCTGAACGTCGGTCCACTGTCGCCGGTGCCGGCCGTCGCCTTCAGCCCCGACGGCAAGCTGCTCGCCACCGGCACGTATGGTCGTGTCACCATCTGGGATCTCACCACCGCCAAACCGGCGAAGGTGCTGACCAACGTCCTCGGTGCCGTCAACGATCTGCGCTTCAGCCCCGACGGCAAGCTCCTCGCCGCCGCCGGCGGCCAGCCGTCGGCCAAGGGCGACCTGCGCCTCTATCAGGTGGCCGACTGGAAGCTGCTCGGGGTGCTGGCGGGTCATCACGACGTCGTGTCCGGCGTCTGCTTCAGCCCCGACGGCAAGTGCATCGCCTCGGCCAGCTTCGACAAGACGGTGCGTCTGTGGGACGTGGCCACGACCAAGCTGATCCGCGAATTCACCGGCCACTCCGACTTCGTTTACGCCGTCGCCTTCGTCGGTCCCAAGGGCGAGCATCTCGCATCGGCGAGCAAGGACCGGTCCGTCAAGTTGGTGGAGACAGCGACGGGCAAGAGCAAGTTCACGTTCAGCGGCATGGACCAGGACGTGATCGCGCTGGCCGTCAGTCCCAACGGGCAGGCGATCGTCTCGTCGGGCATGGAACCGGGCCTCTACTGGTGGAACGCCCAGACCGGCGAGCGGATTCGCATCCAGGCCGGACATGGCGTCGCGGTCCACGAGGTCTGTTTCAACCGCGACGACACCGTCCTGGCATCGGCCGGCGGCGACGCCACGGTCCGTATCTGGAACGGCACCACCGGGGCACCGCTGCGCACGATCGCGGTCGGCTCGCTGGTCTATGCCGTGGCACTGAGCCAGGACGGCAAGTTCGTCGCCGCGGGCAGCTTCGACGGCCTGGTGCGGCTTTACGACGTGGCAACGGGCCGGTTGCTGGTGACGCTCATGTCGCTGCCGCCGCAGGGTGACACCGCTGACTGGCTGGCCCTTACTCCAGAGGGCTACGCGGCCGCCAGTCCAGGGCTGAGCGCCGCAGGCAAGTGGCGCATGGGCACTCAGGATCTCGCCGCGGACGCCGTGTGGAAGACACTGCTGAAACCCGATATGGTGGCCAGAGCGGTGCGCGGCGAAACGGTGCCGCAGGCGTTTGGGAAGTAGCGTGCATCATGAAGAAATCAACTCCACCACGGATCGAGAAATTCCCTGCCGCCAAGCAACGGCGCCTGGACGAACTGCTTGACAAGAACAGCGAAGGGACGATTACACCTAGGGAAAAGGCGAGGCTGGAGCAACTTGTCGCCGAAGCGGAACGGCTGATGGTTGCGAATGCCAAGCGGCTCGCCAAGTTCGTGCGGAGTCAGGGGAGCGGCCGATCCCAGGGCAGCGTTCCTGTAACGGTCTGGATGCAACCCGAGCAAACAGGACGCTGAGTCATGGCGCAGGCCGAAACATTCCGCCGGCTAGTAATGGCCCGGGCTGGTGGCGCCTGCGAGTATTGCCGCATGCTGGAAGCCGCCACAGGAGTTACCTTCCACTTGGAGCATGTGCTGCCGCGTTCCCAGGGTGGTGCAACAACGCTGACCAACCTTGCGCTCAGCTGCCCCGGATGCAATCTGGCGAAATCTGAACGGACAACCGGCGCAGATGAAAGCGGTCGAATCCAACCTCTCTTCAATCCGCGCGAGTTCGAGTCATGGTTGCTGGGTTGGCATCTGCATTTCACGCTGGACCACGAATCCGCACTCATCGTTCCGCGTACTCCTCGGGGAGAAGCGACCGTGAAAACGCTCAGGATGAATGATTCGTTGCGAGTATTTGCTCGTAAGCTCCAGATCCAGGTGGGCCTGCTGGGGTAGTGAAACGATTGAGCTCTTCTAGTCGTGCGGACGATGAATCGGGAGATCGAACGATGTGGCGATGCCTGTTGTTTCTTTCGCTCTCATGGTGCCTTGCGAGTCAAGTGTCTGCCCAGACCTCGTATCCGATGATTACCCACGTCACTCCGGTCGCCGTGCAGCGCGGCACGACGACCGAGGTGACCGTCGAAGGCCAGATGAACTTCTTCGGCACCTATCAGGCGCTGTTCGAGGGCACCGGCATCAAGGCCGAGGTTGCGACCAAGTTTCCGCCACGTCCCGCTGCCGGGCCGACGTCGGTGGTCAAGAGCGTCAAGCTGAAGCTGACCGTGGACGCCGCTGCCGCCCCCGGTGTGCGCGAGTTTCGCGTCGCTTCGCCGCTCGGCATCTCCAGCGTCGGCCAGATCGTGGTCGTCGAAGATCCCGTCGTGCAGGAGGCCGGCGATAACAACACCCGCGAGAAGGCCAATCCGCTGCCGATCCCCGGTGTGATGTGCGGTCGAATCGAGATTGCGGAGGACGTCGATTATTTCAAGTTCAAGGCGAAGGCCGGGCAAACCATGACCTTCGAGGTTGTCTGTGCTCGCATCCAGGACAAGATCCACGACCTGCAAAAGCACGCCGACCCGATGCTGACCCTGTTCGACGCCGACGGCCGGGAACTGGCGGCCAACGACGATTTCTACTTCGCCGACCCGCTGCATCAGCCTACACGTTCACGAAAGCCGGCGAGTATTACATCCAGGTGCGCGATTCCAAGTACGACGGCGATCCGCGCTGGGTCTACGCGCTCCTGGCGACCGATAAGCCCCACGCCACGCACGTCTTCCCGATGGCCGGCAACCCCGGCGAGGAGCTCGAGGTTGAGCCGGTCGGCTCCGCGCGGCTCGAAACGGACAAGGCGACTCTGAAAACTGCCGAATTCGACTCGGTCTGACCAGCCTTGTCCTCGACATCGGCGGGACGAAGACGAACCCGGTGCCGTTCGTGGTCAGCGATCTGCCGCAGTTCACGGAGCAGGAGCCGAACGACACGCCGAAGCAGGCCAACGCGCGTGACGATCCCGTGCGGCATCAACGGCCGAATCGGCAGGCCGCGCGACCTGGACCATTTCGTCTTCAAGGCGAAGAAGGGTCAGGCGATCCGCTTCGAGGTCAAGGCCCGCCGCTTCGGCACGCTGCTGCAATCGAGCCTCGATTCGATGCTGGAAGTGCTGAACGCACAAGGGCGCCGTGCTGGCGAGCAACGACGACGCCTACGGCAAGGATGCGGCCCTCGTCTTCACGCCGCCGGCCGACGGCGATTACGTCCTGCGCATCCGCGACCTGAACAGCAAGGGCGGCCCGACGGCGGTCTACTTACATCGAGGCCGACTGGGCGAAGCCCGATTTCACGCTGCGCTGCGACGGCGACAAGGCGATGATCGGCCCCGGCTCGCAGCACTGCCTGGTTCGTGCAGGTAACGCGCCTCAACGGCTTCACCGGTCCGGTCTAGATCGAGGTGAAGGGACTGCCGGCCGGGGTCACGGTCAATCCGCTGACGATCCCGGCCGACGATGACGCAGGGCTTGTTAGTGCTGAGCGCCGCACCGACCGCGACGCTCGCCGCCGCCACCGTCGTGGTAACCGGCACAGCGACCGTGACGTTCGACGGCAAGGACGAGAAGCTGACGCGGCCGGTGACGCCGAGTCAGGAGATTTATTCTCCCGGCGGCGGCCGCGGCGAAGTTCGACGTAAACCTGCACAGTGTCGCCGTGACCGAGCCGTCGGACATCCTCAAGGTCGAGGTGGCGCCGAAGGAGGTCGTCCTGAAACCGGGCGAGGAGGTCAGGCTCGACGTGACGATCCAGCGCCGGCAGGACTACGACAAGGGAGTGTCGCTGGACGTGCTGCTGCGGCACCTGGCCACGGTGTACGGCAACACGCTGCCGCCGGGCGTGACCATTGTCGAGGGCAAGAGCAAGACGCTGCTCGGCACCGGCAGCAAGGGCCACATCGTGCTCAAGGCCGCCCCCGACGCGGCACCGATCGAGGGCGTGCCGATCAGCGTGTTGGCCCACGTGTCGGTCAACTTCGTGGTGAAGGTGAGCTACAGCAGTCCGCCGATTCTGGTGAGTGTGCGGAAGTGATGTTTACCTCCGCTCGATGAAGGAATCGGAGAGATTCACGGGCGGCAACGGCTCGGCGAAGGAGGGTCCGTCGGGAAACACGGCCTCTTCTAACTGGCGCGTGTCCTTGATTTTGGTGAGGACTCGGTCCATGCCCGCAAGCCTACGCTGCAAAAGGACTTTGCGATAGGTGTCGAAATTTGTTGACGTGGTTGTCGGGTGACCGAGTACCTCAGCCCCGGCCACCCTGTGACGTTCCATCGTGCTGGACACAGAAAACATCACCCCGCTTGCCCCATCGACGCGGCCGGTCCGTTCCTCACGCCAACAGCCTTCCCAGCTGACTCAACTGTTCCACAATTCGCCGATTGCCCGCAGTTGCCGGGTATGCTTGTCCGGTGCCATCGCGGCCCACACATCCCATCGAAACGAAAGGCGAACATGAATCACATCGGCATCGTCTGTTTGACCGCGTTGCTCGGAACAGGTGCGGAACCCCCGGGACAGATCGTTGAAGATTTTTGGGAGATCGCCCACCTCGAAGGCGTCAAAATCGGCTCCCTGCACACTACCACTCGGGCCGTCGAAGGCGGACCCGGAAAACTCTTGCGAACGACTGCCGACCTGGAGCTTAACCTCCGGCGCGGCAAAGCGATGATTCAGCTGCGCATGGAACAGGGCACGGAAGAGACGCCGGACGGCAAGGTCGTCGCTGTGTCGATGCGGCAGGAACAAGGCCAGCAACAGCTCGCCCTCACCGGCAAGCTCGAAGATGGCAAGATGCACGTTCTCATCGACGGCGGCCGGATCGATCGCCGATTGCGCTGGACCGATGACGTCGCCGGACTGTATCGGCGCGAACATCTGTTTCAGCAGCGGAAGCCGAAGAGCGGCGACCGCTTCGAGCTGTCGGTGTTCGACCCGGAAGTCAACGCGCGTCGTTAACCTCCGCATCGCCGTCAAGGACGCCGAGGAAGTCAACGTCCTCGGCAGCCGCAGAAAGCTCCTGCGCGTCGAGATGGTGCCGGACAAACTCGAAGGCCCGGGCTTCAGCGTGCAGCGGCCGACGACGGTCGTCTGGCTTGACGACGCCTTCGTTCCAGTACGGCGACAGATCGAGATGGACGGTCTCGGCGCCGTGATCCTGACCCGCACGACCCACGAAGTCGCCACCGCCGCACCGGGAGAAGCGCCCTGCGCATCACCGACGTCAACGCTCGCAACCTGGTGCCGCTCAACCGGACCCTCACGGGGACGCACACCGCTCGTGCCGCGGTGTACCGTGTCACTCTGCGCGATGATCCCGACGTGGCCTCGGCGTTCGCCACCGACGGCCATCAGGACGTGAAGAACGTGCGCGGTCAGACGTTGGAGATCCACGTCCACCCAGTGCGGCCATCGTCGCCGCGCTCCTCGCCGGAAGCGCCGGGGCCGGAGTTTCTTGGATCGTCGCACTTCCTCGACAGCGAGGCGCCGATCATCAAGGAGATGGCCCATCGAGCCAGCGGCGGCGAGAAGGACGCCTGGAAACGGGCGCAACGGATTGAGAGATGGGTGAAGGCGAACATGCGTGTGGACAATGCCACCGCGTTCGCTCCGGCGTCCCAGGTGGCGCGGGAGCTGCGCGGCGACTGTCGGCAATACGCCCTGCTGACGACGGCCCTGTGCCGGGCGGAAGATGTGCCGGCGCGAACGGCGCTCGGCCTGGTTTACGTCGAGAAGTCGGGCCGGCCGTATCTCGGCTTTCACATGTGGACGGAAGTGTGGATCGACGGACAGTGGCGCGGCTTGGACGCCTGTCTCGGTCCGGGCGGCGTCGGCGTCGGCTACGTCAAGGTGTACGATCACAGCTGGCACGATACGCCGTCGCAGACGCCGCTGCTGCCGGTGGCCCGTGTGCTGGGGAAGATGACAATCGAGGTGGTGAGCGTTGAAGTGGGACCGTGATCGGAACTTTCGCCCCTTGCGGCTTCGGCGAGTGGCGGGGATAAATCTACTCGCTGAGGGCATCTCGTAACACGTAACAGGGTGGCGGCGGCTTTGCGACGCAATCTGCCTGTGATACGCATTCGGACGAGGCGCGTACGAATTCCACTGGCCGCTTTGATCTTGCCAGAAACAGTCCGCCGTGGCAAGATGCCCGACCTTCTTTCACGGGGTGCCGTCGCTCCCTTCCCTGAGATTATGCAGCTTTTTTGAGTTTATGGCCGCTGCGAACTCGTTTACTCGCCGATTGGGACACTGTCGGCTGAGGCTTGGTACGGAGGTAGGCCTCGTGGGCTGCCGGCCACACGCTGCTGAGCACCAGCACCCGCAGGTCCAGAATTACCTGACCACCCCCATGACTCCACGTCATCCCCGAACGCTTCAGGCGCTCCGTGAACACCGTCTTGCAGGCCGCCTCCGTCACGCCGCTGCCGATCGGCATACCCTGACCCCGATAGTCTGCGTACTGCATCCACACCGCGTGCTTGCGTAGATAGCGGTAGGCTTTCCAGTAGTCCGCCAGCGGCGCCTTGCGGAGTTGGCGACGATGGTTGTAGTGCCCCATGGCCGACCGCACCACGTGGCTCACGCCGTGCTGCCGGTCACGCAGCCAACGACGCCATTTGGCAAACCAGCGCGACGGCCTCCTCCCCTTCGCCAAACAACGCGGTCGCCAGCTTGTTCACGTAGCCGCACGCGTGCCAGAAATCCACGACCCATTGCCACGTCAACTGCTGTCCCGGATGCCACGGGTCGTCCAGGCGGCGCAGCACCTGCCGATAGTACTCCTTCGGGTGCGTGCCGCCGTCGGTGACGTACGCCAGACGCGGCGCCGGCCGGCCGGCGGCGTGCCACTGCCGCAGCACCTGGTCCAGGAGCGACGTCAGTTGCGCGGACAGCGTTCCCTGGCCCGCTTCGGGCATTTGCCCCAGGTAGACTGTGCCCAGACGCTTACCCTTCCGATCATACACCGACAGCGTGGCCGTGCTGCCCTCGTGGTAGCCGTCCTGGCGAATCGGTACGTGGACGCCATCGCGTCCCGCCGCCAGCACCGGCCGATGCTTGCCTTTGGAAGCAAAGGCTTTGCTGAGCAGTTCCAGCACCCGAGCTATTACGCCGGCACGAAAGTTGCTCAATAATGCTAAAGGGGAAAGCAAGAGGACGAGAAAACCCAAGAGGGAGAGCAGTCATGGCAATCGAACTGCCTGACGCCCGCGAGTTGTCTGATGAGTCCCTCCAGGTCATTCGCCTGCGTGCCTTGCATGGCATCGAACTGGGCTTTTCCGAGACGGACCTGGCTAACCTTTTAGGTGTTTGCCACGAGACCATCAGTCGCTGGTGGACTGCCTATTGTGCCCATGGCCTGCATTCGCTGCCTGGGGGTCGTACGGGCAGACCTTTGGGCTCTGGACGCTTCTTGGCTGAGCAGCAGGCCGACCGCATCCAGGGGTTGATCGACAACCATTCTCCGGAACAACTGGGGATTGCTCAGGCCTTGTGGACTCGTCGCGCCGTCCAAGAACTGATCCGCAAGGAGTTCGACATCGACTTGGCGGAACGAACGGTCGGTCAGTACCTGCGCCGCTGGGGTTACACCCTCAAGTTTACCCGGAACATTCTACCATCGCGTGACAGGAGGTCTGTGTCTCTACGTGATTGTATTTTTTTCCACCGCAGCGCCGTGACGCCCCCTGGGCATAAGCTGGCGAACCTTTGCGGCTGTGCCCGCAGCTTTCCGAGCCTCTGTACTCTGGTAGTTTTTGCAATCACGTACCAGACCACCGCACCGCTCTTGACCACACGACCATCCTGAAAGTGACGGCAGGGTTGCACTGGTCACGAGGGCACGGTCATGACGACAGACGCACGGTTCGGCGAACATAACTTCGGCGCGGCCTTTCTGGGACACAAACGGCGCACCGATTGTCTGGTGCGCATCGCCCACCAGATTTACCGTCATCCCGGCGGGACCTTGCCCGCCAAGCTGCACGAGCCCAAGGATTACAAGGCGATGGACCGGCTCATGAACCGCCCCGAGGTGACGCACGCCGCCGTGCTGGAGCCGCACCGCCAGCGGACCCTGCAACAGATGCGCCTGGCTCCCGGCGTGGTCCTGGTGTTGCATGACACCACCGAACTCGACTACTCGGGGCTGCGTTCGATCCCCGACCTGGGTCCGATCGGCGGCGGCCTCAACCGTGGCTACTTGTGCCACAACAGCCTGGCTTTCGACCCGCAGCGACACGAAGTCCTCGGTTTGGCCAACCAAATCCTGCATCGGCGCCGCCACGTCGGTCGCCACGAAAAAGTGCGGGCCAAACGCGAACGCCGCGATCGCGAAAGCCGGCTGTGGATCGACGGCGTCGCGGCGGTCGGCCCCGCTCCGGACGGCTGCACCTGGGTGCATGTCGCGGATCGCGGCGCCGACACCTTCGAGTTTCTCGCCCGCTCCTGGGGGCCACACGAAGGGTTCGTGATGCGTTCCAAGGTCAACCGCGTGATCCGCCACGGCCACCATGACCCGCAGGGTCCCAAAGACTATCTGCACACCTATGCACGCACGCTGCCGCTGCAGGGACACCGGGAAATCGTCGTGTCGGCACGGCCGGGCCAGCCCGAACGCAAGGCGGTCGTCGCCGTGTCGTTCGCGCCGGTGTTGCTCAGTCCGCCGCACGTGCGTCGCGGCTTGTATGAGAAGCGGCCGCTGCCGCTGTGGGTCGTGCGCGTGGCCGAAATCAAGCCCCCCAAGGGCGTCGCGCCGGTGGAGTGGATCCTGCTGACCGACCGCAAGGTGGGCACGCTGGCGGACGCCTGGGAACGGGTGGATTGGTACGGCAACCGCTGGATCATTGAGGAATTGCACAAGGCGCAAAAGAGCGGTTGCGCCATCGAAGATCTGCAGTTCACTACGTCGGCGGCCCTGCAACCGATGATCGCGCTGCTGTCGGTGGTGGCGGTGGCGTTGCTGAACCTGCGTGAAGCCAGTCGGCGACCGGATGCCAAGGAGCGGCCAGCGACGGAGGTGGTGGATGCACGCTACGTGGCCGTGCTGAGTGCGTGGCGTTACAAAGAGGTACGGCCGGAGTTGAGCATCCATGACTTCTTCTATGCTTTGGCGCGCCTGGGTGGCCATCAGAACCGCAAACGCGACCATCGCCCCGGCTGGCTGATCCTGTGGCGCGGCTGGATGGCCTTGCAACACATGGTCGATGGTGCGGAAGCTCTGAAAAGTTGTGGGTAAACTTGAGGGTTACACCTCCAAGAAGCCCGCACGGCATTCGCGCAAGCAGGAACCGGACGAGGTCCAACAGTGGCTGGAGGAGACGTACCCCGCGATCGAAGAGCAGGCGGACAGGGAGAATGCAGAGATTCTCTGGACGGACGAGGTGGGTGTCGATGCGGATCACCACCCCGGTTACGGCTATGCGCGTGAAGGAGAGCGCGCCACATGGAGGTGCCAGGACCGCACATCCGGGTGAACCAGATCGCGCATCAGCAACGAGGGAACGGTGCGCTTCATGACCTACAAGGGATCGCTGAACGCGGCGGTGTTCCTGGTATTCCTGAAGAAGCTGATCGAGGGAGCCAACCGCAAGGTCCTCCTGATCGCAGACCGGTTGCAAGCACACAAGACACCTGAGGTGATTGCCTGGCTGGAGGCGCAAGGACCAGATCGAGGTGTTCTACTTGCCTGCCTACTCGCCTGAGATGAACCCAGTGGAATACCTCAATGATGACATGAAGGGAGCGGTGAACAAGGCGGGCCTGCCAAACGACAGAGGAACCTTAGCCAGTCGTATCCTGGATTTTATGGACTGCTTAGCCCACATCCCCGAACATGTTATCAGTTATTTTTTCCACCCTAGTGTTCAATACGCCGCGCCTATTGAACTTTGATCTTATTTCAAGCCGGCGTAATACCTGCGCTGGCTCGCGGAACGAGGCCAAGCCATCACGCAACGCCGTCGTCACCTTGCGTACACTCGTCACCGACCAGGACACGTTGTGCGTGCTCAGCAGCAGCTTGCGGACTGGCTCCTGCTCGTGCTCCACCGACCACAAGCCGACACGCTCCGCCAGGGCCGGGGTCGCCAGTCCGGCCTCGATGCCCAAGTGGAGCTCCAGCGGAAAGAGCGCCGGTTCGCCGGCTTCAACGGCTTCGTACAAATAGCGGCGCAGCTCGATTTCGCCGAACAGCGTGCCGATCTGGTTAGGGCTCTTGGGCCGACGCCGATACTCCGCGCCCGCGCAACGCAGCCGCAAGGGGATGTCGTCGCGACAGGGAGGTTCGATGCGGTTGTACTCGTGCTCGACGAGGACACGGCCGGCTTCGCGCAACGCCGTCGCGATGCCGTTTTCCAAGGCGCAGGTAAGCTCTGGGGTGGGTGGTTGCTGGCGAAAAGCCTGCTGGAGGGCGAACAGTGCCAGGAGCGGCGGCAGCATCCTGGTGAGAAAGTCCTGGAAATCGTCGGCGGGGGCCATTGCCGTGGACGCGGTCGGGACGGTAGATTGAGGCATGAGGACTCCTTTCCTGGGTCAGGGGTTTTGGCGAACCACTGCCCAGGATAGGACCCTCTTGTCACGAAGCAAGCACCCAGTGGATGGGCCGACAACGACAGAATCTGCGAATCCTCCGGTTTATTCAGGGAATGGAGCGATTGCACCCACTTCAACAGGCGATCGACGCTGAGCTGCAAGTCGCAATTAGCGAGGCCCTGATCGCAGACGACAAGGTGGCTGGATCGAGGCTGCCGACGCCGGGCAACGGCGAACTGTGGAAGCTGCTGCGCGGCATCGAGCCGAGGCCGAGGCGCTGGTGAAAGCAATCCGGAAGGCCATCGCCTTGCAACTGTCTGCTTCGTCCGTCGAGAGTTTGCTCAAGACCGCGTAATGGTTATGACCGTGACGAGGAGGCCGGGCTGAACAGCCCGGCCTCTTTCGTTTCGAGCCCTCGCTTTTCTAGCGGGTTTCGTTCGTCAGATAGAGATCGAGGTTGTCTATGAACTATTCAAAACTCATGCTTCGCAGCAAACGACAAAGTGTGCATAGTTTCAAACAAACACTTTTGTTTCGCCCATGTAAGAAAGAGCGATTCTTATGTCTCGTTCCGACGAGCAATTCCTCGCAATTGTGTTTTGGCTGGCCGTCCTCATCCTGATCTTTTCGCGCCGGAGGGCTGGCCCATCGAAAACCGCGTTCGGGCAAGCTGCCTGGATGACGACGGCAAGGATGCGGGCGGCAGGGTTGATTGCAAGAGCGGGCACAGCGCTAATCGTCGGTCGGACGGATCGCGGTCAGATTATCAGGTTGCCCTCCTACTGTCATACTCTGCTCGTCGGCGGAACTGGTTCGGGCAAGGGGGTTTCGGTCGTCATTCCGAACCTGCTCGCGCATCGTCGCGGCTCGGTGGTCGTGTTCGATACCAAAGGAGATCGGTTCGACATAACAGCGGCGAGAAGAGAAAAAAACGGCGAGCGAATTCTTCGCCTCGGCCCATTCACCGGCGGGAGCAACAAACTCAACCCACTGGACGCCATTCCGCCGAATAGCCCGCTGTTGATCGACCTTGCACGCGCGTGCGCTGAAAGCCTGGTGATCCGAAAAGGCACCGAAACTGACGAACACTGGATCGACAAAAGTTGCCAGATCATTTGCAACGTGCTGGTACTGGTGTTGCGGAATTTCGCAAGTGAGAAAAGAAACCTAAATACCGTGGCCGAAATCATAAGCGCGCCGTTGCTCGACGCGGCGGCTGACAAGCTCATCGAAATCGGAGGTATTTTCGAGCGCCTCGGCCATCAGATTAAGGCGCTTTTCGACCCGGAGCTTACCGGCGTATTGTCCAAGGAAGGCGCATCGGTCCATTCCACGGTTTCACGATTTCTCAGCTTTCTTGACTCAGAATTCGTGGCCGCAGCGGTGGCAAGCAGCACCTTCGAGGTGAAGGATCTGCTCAAGCCAAATCATCGCGTGACGTTGTACATCCAGATTCCTCCGGACATGCTGGAGGCGCAGAGAGGATTACTTCGATGCTGGATCTCAAACCTCATACGGGTGATCGGCTCCTCCGGAAATGAAAGCAGTTCCGAAGTTCTTTTCCTGCTCGACGAGGCTTCCGCGCTTGGATCGCTCGGAGCCCTTCAGGAAGCGGCTGTAAGGGGGCGAAGCGCGGGCGTTCGTCTGCTGCTGGCCTATCAGCTGACAGCCAGGTGCGGGCTGCGTTCAAGGACCAGCCCACGCTGCTGTACGACAACTGCTCCACCCACATCTATCTGGGTGCCAGCAGCTATGAGTCGGCCGAGCTAATCAGCAAGCGGCTGGGCGACTGGACACAGGTCGTAGGCAGCGGTGACGAAAGCGGCTCCGCGGTTGGAATGCCGGAGGAGTGGGTGAGAACACGCAGAGGGTGAACCACAATCAGGGCTGGAGCACTAACTGGTCTGTGAGTGGGCGCCCGCTAATGCGGCCGGAGGAAATCCTAACCATGAGTGGTTCGCATCTAATTGTTTTCGTCCAGGGTATGCCCCCGATTTGGGCACGTCGCGTCGTGTGGTACAGCGACAAACAATTTAACCTCTCTGCCGCGGGGCCAAACAACCCGCCGCCGATGTGGTGGCTGATTCTGGCCCTCGCCGTCGCTCTCGTCGTTTGGGCGCTGGCCGGATCGTGAGGTAATGATTCGCCCGAATTTTCTCCGTGAAAAGAGGTGTCCGAGATGAGTCGGAAGATCGGTGAAGGTCACGCTGCGGCCATGTTCCGTCTGGGCTTCAAGGAACTGAGAAATGCCGTCAATCCTTCCCGCGAGAGTGTGGCGGACACGGAGGTCGGCCTTTACGGATCACAGACGCAAGGAGAAATCGCAAAAGCCCGTGGTGGACCTGGTAGCGGCCCTGAGCAGGAATCCGCCGCTCCATCGCTCACGCTGGATGACCTGCGCAATCATGCCAAGGAGAAGGCTAAGGAAGTCGAGCGCGGCACGGAAGAGCGCGGTCAGGAGAGAGAAAAAGGTCACGAACGCGAGCACGGTGGCCACGAACGATGACCTCAATCACAACCTTCGCCCAGGAGAAACCCAGAATAAGTCGGTCGATGAAACGGAGGTGCATTCTAATCATGCTTTTCATGTGCTGGCCGGGCGCATTGCCCGGCCAGTACGTGATGCCCTACGGGCCGCCTTACTCCTACGTCCCGCCCGTACAGCGTCCTCTGACGCCGAGAGAAAGGCTTGCCTTGCGAGAGCAGGCGATCGTTTACATCGGTGGTCCGGCGGCACGGCCCTTCATCGAAGAGATGGGGGAAGTTGGAGTAGCCGCCGTGGCGCGCTGTACGCAGCCAGTCGCGCGGCAACTGGCCGAATTCTACGCTCAAGGTGGTCTCAGCAAGATCCATCGGTCGCACGAGGTGATCCTCGCCATAGCCGCACCGGATGCGGGCGACGATGTGGCCGCTGTCGTGCTTGCTCACGGGTCGGCAGACCTTACCGATGCCGACAAGCGCGACCAGTTCTTGACCTATCCGCTTGAGTATTCCCTTGGCCTCCGGAAGTTCGATAACGACGGGTCCAAAGGAAAGGGGTCAGCCGCGCCGTCAGGATTCGACTGGCGCGCGTACCGGGGCATCGCGGGAAACGTGATCGTCATCGTCCTGCTGGCCTAGTGGGTCCGCAGGCGTCGGGAAATCGCTTAGTCCGCGGCCGACACGTGTTGGCCGCACAACCGTTCGCCCAAGGAGGAATCTTTCATGGTGTTCGCCGAAATGTCTGGATCCACATTCCTGTTCCGGGCGGCCATCGTCATCGCCTTTATCTGTTACGGGATCTACTGCCTCAACATGATGATCTACCACCCCGAGCAATGGCAGGAATGGTGCCGTCAGTCCCACGAAGCCAACATGGAGGCCAAGCGTCAGAAGCTGGCGAGAGAGCAAATGCAACACGAACGGGATGTCGAGAAGCGCAAGCGGAACAGCGCGGCACTCGGGATCGGCGGTGCCATCCTGAAAATGTTTCTCGGACATCGTCACTGAGAGTTTTCAGGCATCGCGGAGCGATTGCCTCAACCCAAGTGCCGAACGGCGGAGCAAGAAACACCGCCGTCGGCAGGGAGTTTCCCATGCACGTTCTTCTTATTGCCGGGATGTTGGCCGCGAAGAAGGTTTCGCAATGGCTGAACGGTTCGCCGGCCTCGCCGTCCACGGGCGGCAGCTACAGCATCGTCGATCAGGGCACGTCCCAATTGGGTGGATTGCAGTGGGCCGCCGTACCGAGGCACCAGGCCGCCGCATTCAAGGCTGCCACCCCGCGGGCCTATCCTTCCGACTGTTTTTCCCGGACGCTGGATAAGCAACTGCGCCGTCAGCCCAAGTCCGCACGGTATCTGGCCCCGTTCGGGGAGCAAGTGTTGGAGGCGGTCAACGCCTACCCGCAGTGCGAGGTGTTTGTGATCGGAACCGTCTGATGACCGACCTCGGCCAAGCCAGGGATGGCAACCGTGGGCATGGAGGCCCTTCCTTTCATCTACAGGTGAACACAATGCAAATCACTCTCTCGTTGGCCGCTTTCATCACGCTCTGTTGGTTTGCGTTCTGGGGCGTTGTGTCTGGAGCCGTAAGCCTCGTGATCTGTGTCCGCGATTTCTGGCGGAGGAAACATGAAAAGGCTGATTCATGACACCTCATTCGCAGCGGCCCAGGAGCTGCTGGCAACGGTAGCTCCTGCCCTCCGCCCCGAGGAGCAGCATGAGGCGTTGATGTTGTTCCTCGACATCGTGAAGAACGCAATACTGGAGTACGAAACCAAAGTAACCCGACAAAACGCCCGGTTGAATCCGAGCAGGAATTAAACATGAACACGCAAACCCAATCCTTCCTGAACCTGAACATGACCCGACTCAAGGCGCTTTATCAGAGGTTCGGGCGGCCCGGATTGAAGAACTGCCCGCCGGCCGATGTCCAGCTGCTGCTGGCGGCCAAGCGGCTGGAATTGAACGAACTGTTCAATCGGATCGGCGGGCAGGGATTCGGCGAGCGGGATGCAGCCCTCAAGCACGGGATGCAACTGATAATCAAGGATCTGTCGGGCCTGTTGAAAGAGCGGACGGCAACGCTCTCCCAGGCGCAACAACAAAACCGAGGCAGCGGCAGCGTGGAATGGAGCGATAGGCGCCGGGCGTCGCCCGGCTTTTCGGAGGAAGACATGGGATATGAACTGCTACTGGCCGTGATACCGGCCCTCATTTCGGCCGGCGTCGTCGGCCTGATTTGCTGGAAGCTCGAAGGGCTCACTCTGCGCGTCCGGATGAAGTCGCGGCGGAAGCAACGACGAAAGCCCCTCGCCTACTGGGAGGACGTGCGTCCGCCCGCCTCGACGTTGCCGCCCTCGACGTGGGAATCCTCCGCCCCGGCCTGGCCCGCGACGCGGGCGGGAGGGAAACGTGGACTTCAACACTGACGCGACCACGGCAAGTCTGCAATCAGGTGCATCCCCGCCGAAACCATCCGCGGAGGATGACGCGGTGTTCTGGATGGATTTCTGGGAAGAAATCGGAAAACGCTCCGAGTTGGGCGGGGTCACAGATCTGTTGATCGGCGAGAAGAAAAGGAAGCGATGTCGCTTCCACAAGGGCGAGCCACACCGCAAGGAAGGAGAGTGATTTGTGAATGTGACGCTTCAGCACATCATTGACAACTGCGGGCAGCTCCTGGCCGAGCTGCACCGCTGCCAGGCCTTCGTGCGCGACTATGTCCGGGGCGTCGCTCAACACTACGCCACCGGGTTTTACCTCTTTGGCCCCCCTGGTACGGCCAAGACGCATACGGTCCGGGCCGTGCTAAAGGAGATTGCGGGAGCCGTTCCACTTCCAGCCCGGCCATTTGACGCCGGTAGGTCTCTTTGACCTGATTGCCGAGCATCCGAATGAAGTGATCGTGCTCGATGACCTGGCAAGTGTTTTCCGCAGCGACGTGGCCCTGCAAATCCTGCTCTCGGCCCTGGAGCACCCGACCGGGACCGGATCGCGCGCGCGCATGGTGCGGTACAAGCGGCACGACGACGAGCAGCGGGTCTACTTCCGCGGCGGTATCGTCTGCATCTCCAACCGGGAGCTGCACGACGACGAACTGCTGGGGGCGTTGAAGAGCCGCGTCCACACGCTCAACTATAACCCTTCTGACGTGCAGCTGGGAGCACTGATGCTCGACATTGCAGCCGGGGGCTGGCCGCCCGACAACCCTAAGCTGCCGCCTGGGGAATGCGTCGAGGTCGCTCACTTCGTCCTCGGCGAGATGCTGCGGCTGCAATGCCGCTTTGACTTGCGGCTGTTCGTCAACAAGGCACTGCCTCTCTACCGGCAGTGGAAGGACGGCGAAACGGAGTCGGAATGGCGCGGATCTGGTGACGGCTTCGGTCGAGCAGCACCTGGCCGCGTCCCGACACCCGCGGGGGCGACAGTCGCGGGACGGGCTCAAGCAGGACGAGCACGCCTTGGTGAAGGAGATTCTGCGGGAACACACGACACGGGAAGGTCGGGCGCGGGCCTGGACCCAGCGCACGGGGAAGTCGGAGCGCGCGTTTTACCGGCGGCTGGCCGAGATGCAGTGACACAACTGGAAAGTGTCAAACTGTCATAGTGTCAAACGCCAGGCTGGCCGACGCACCGGAGCCGAAGTGTCGGACTCGCGTTGAGATGCGATTGAAGCCCGGCGTCAACTGCGGGATATGAGGGAGAGGTGTGCTGTGATGAGCGTGAAGAAGGCGGCAGAATGGGCCGGGGTTTCCCCCGGCTTTGTTTACGGGTGGTTCGAAACTGGACTGCTGCCCCACTACCGCCTCGGGGCAAAGGGCAGGCGTGGAAAAATCGCCATCGCCGAGGTAGACCTGGAAGCGTTCGTGGAAGCCCATAAGGTGCAAGGTCAGCCTCCTGCTACCCCCGCCCCCGTTCGCACCGCGAAGCAGAAATCAACCTTTCGGCACATTAGCGTCTGATGAGCCGTTCAATGCTTTTCGCAGGTGTTCGTCGGCCTGGTTCATGTGCGAGTAGACGGCGGCGACCATCTTGCCGTCGGCATGGCCCATCAGAGCAGCGACCGTCAGATGATCGTTGCCTTCCTCCAGCTTTCGCTGGCAGAAGCCGTGCCGGATTGAATAGGCCGCATACTTGATGCCCAGCGTCTTCTTCAGGCGCCCGAACCGGCAGGCCATCGCCTGGGCCGTCCAGGGTTTGTCATCTTCGTTGCAGAAGAGGATGACGTTTCGAGTTGTCGCCAGTCGCCTGCTGACGATCTCCTCAGCCCGCGGCGTCATGTAGATGACGCGGATGGGCGCTTCTTACCCTTTGCCTCGGCAGCCGGGAAGACTACGCGATGACGGTCCAGCTCAAGATGCCGGGCCTCGATCCGCTTCACTTCCTGGGGGCGGCAGCCGGTTTCCCAGCGCGAACTCCAGCAGATCGCGGAAGGGATCGCCGTCTTGGTGGAGTGGTCCCTAATCTTCGCCCACTCGTCCGGTACTGACGGTCTTGATTTCTCGCCGCTGCGATTGAGGCTTCGGGATTTTCTTGATCGGGTGGCGCGGAGTATAGCCCAGTTCCTCGGCCCAGTTGAAAGGCCGCTGGATGGCGATGATGCCGCCGCGGCGGTAGGCGTTGCTCCAGGTCGCCGTGCCTATCGGCCCACTCGACGACATGAAAGGGCTTCAGTCGGCCACGGCTAGTCGGCCGCTGCCGGGTGGTTGATAAAATTCTGGATGTGGTCGCGATACCACTCGTAGGTGCGGCCGGCCGGTGCTTCTTGCACCAGTCGAGATATTTGTCGAAGATCTCCGCGGTCAGCGGGCCGCGCTGCTTGGGGACATTTTGGGGGTGGCCCGTTGCCGCGCTCGGCCATGACCTCATGGTAACGCTCCCATGCGGCGGCCCGGTTCTGCGTTCTCTGGACCGTCAGCCAGTTTGATTTGCTGCTTGCCGAGCTGGACGTACCAGCCGCGGCCCGAACGGAAGAACGGTTTGGGATGATGCGGCATCGATGAACCCTCCAGCGTAAGCCGGGCCGGAAGGTCCGTTCAGCCCCCGAGGTAGTTGCCGCTACCAAGGGGGCATTTCTCTGCCACCAAACTCTGCCAAGCGATTTCTGGCAGATACCGATTTGACGTAAGTCCTTATCCTGTAAGCGAGGACGACGGGACTCGAACCCGCAACCACCGGATCGACAGTCCGGTACTCTAACCAATTGAGCTACGCCCCCAAAGTTTGTCGACACTTCAGGACTTACTGCCGTTTCTCTCTCTCCCTCTCCTACCATCCTTGACACCCGCTCTGACACCCGGTAAATCCAATCTGTGAACAAGTGGCCGAGCCGTCGTGACCGGACCGGCCGCGAACACAGTGACCCCGGTCAAGGAGCAGTCACCATGTCCGACAGCAATTCTACCACCGTCAGTTCTCGCGGCAAGCCTGCGCAAGCCCACCAAGCCCTACCCCGACTTCCCGCTCTTCCCGCACGCCGCCGGGCGCTGGGCGAAGAAGATCCGCGGCAAGATGCACTACTTCGGCCCGTGGGCCGACCCCGACGCCGCCCTGGCGAAGTACCTGGAGCAGAAGGACGCCCTGCACGCCGGCCGCAAGCCCCGCGACGCCAGCCGACGGGTGTCACGGTCAAGGAGCTGTGCAACCGGTTCCTAACGCCAAGCAGGCGCTGGTGGAGTCCGGCGAGCTGACACAACCGCACCTGGCAGGACTACAAGGACGCCTGCGACCTGATCGTTGCCCACTTCGGCAAGGGCCGGCTGGTGGCCGACCTGGACCCCGACGACTTCGCCGCGCTGCGCACAAGATGGCGAAGAAGTGGGGGCCGGTCACGCTGGGCAACGTCATTCAGCGTATCCGCGTCTGTCTTCAAGTTCGCCTTCGACAACGGCCTGATCGACCGCCCGGTGCGCTACGGCCAGGCGTTCAAGCGGCCGACCCGCAAGGTGGTCCGCATCGACCGGGCAAAGAAGGGCCCGAAGCTGTTCAGCCGCCGACGAAATCCGCCGCCTGCTCGGACGCGGCCGGCGTCCAGCGATGAAGGCGATGATCCTGCTGGGGATCAACGGCGGCTTCGGCAACGCCGACTGCGGCACACCTGCCGCAATCCGCCGTGGACCTGGAACGGGCGTGATCGACTTCCCGCGTCCGAAGACGGGAATCCCGCGGCGCTGCCCGCTCTGGCCGGAAACCATCGAGGCGATCCGCGACGGCACTGGCGAAGCGGCCCGACGCCGAAGGACGAGGCGGACGCCGGCCTGGTGTTCATCACGAAGTACGGGCTGCCGTGGGCGAAGGACAGCACCGACCAGACGCTGGCGAAGGAGTTCGGCAAGCTGCTGCGCCGCGCTGCACATCAACGGGCGGACGGGACTCGGGTTCTACACGCTGCGCCACACGTTCCGAACCGTGGCCGACGAGGCGAAGGACCAGCCGGCCGCCGACTACATCATGGGGCACGCGGAGCCCCCACATGGCCGCAGTCTTACCGCGAGACGATCAGCGACGCGCGGCTGAAGGCCGTAGCCGACTACGTTCGCGACGTGGCTGTTCGGCAACCATCCGGTCGAGAAAGCCGAAGAGCCGGCGATCCTACCCACGAACCGGGCGGCGCAGTAGGATGCAACTGTCCTTTGGCCTGGTAGCCAGCTCCTCAGTGACGCGGGGAGCTGGCCCCGGCCGCGTCACAAAGGGCGAACCATGTCCAGCAGCAGGGCGAATGCGCACGAGCAAACCGGCGAAGTCTCCAGACCCAACTGGCAGGCCCTGCGCAGAAGCGGAACGGGAGTGGAACCAACTATTTCACGAGCTGGACCCCGAAGCAAAGGGCCTGCCTGCCCCAGAGTTTGGCAAGGGGCCGCTTGACGGGATCGACGGCCCGCACGCCATGATCGGATGGTCGATTTTCTGTTATCGCGACCTTGATCTGCTCTATGATCGCTACCTATGTGAACCCAGCGTCGAACATTGGGTGTGCATCTCTAACCCGGAGCAGCGCCAGGGCATGATGAACCCTGAGCTATACCGCAGGCAAGGCATCGACGCCCTGATCTGTCTCCGCGAAGTGTCAGCCATTGTCTCGATAGCTTCCGACAAATCAAAAGATGTTTGCGCCGTTCGGAGGGGTCTCTAAGGGCTGCGTACACGTTGGCGGGGTTTCGGCCCCATCGGCGACTGAATGGTCGCTTCAGTTCGCATTGAGAGTGTGCAAGACGGTAGAGGAAGCTGCGAGGATGCACGGCGCGATTGCTTCGGAGAACTTTCGGCGGTCAGGCTACGTCACACCATTGCTACCCAGGCTCCGCGACGCATGGCCGCGCGTGAAAGCGGACCTTGTGGGAATGCTGTCGCCGCTAACAAGACCCAGGAGTCACGATGAATCGGCGACGGCGACAGGAGGCGAAAAGGTCGCGACGAAAGCGACAGCAAGAGCAAAACAAAGAAACGAGACAACAACCAAACGGAAGCGGACTGCGAATGAAGTCATGCGGGAGAAGGCCGCCAAGGATGGTGAGTGCCGCCTCTGGTCAACCCGCAAATGGGCCGAAGCTACCGGCTTCAGCCCCTCGACAATTTTTGGTACACCATGCTATCAGGAATGGGGCGACCTGAGAGAGGTAGTCAAAGCTGAGAAAAAGCTAAAGCGTCTGCAACGGCATACCTGACCGAGCGCACGAGCGCGCACGACCGAGCGCGCGAATAAATCTGGCATTTCTTGAAAACGCTGGTTTTCCACTGGAAAACCAGCGTTTTTTCGCGCGCCGGGATCCTGGCATTCGATCAATTTCCGGCACTTATCTCGAACGAGCGCCGGTTGGGCAAAGGCCCTGCCGGAGACACATGCGATGATCGACAGCGACAAAAAAGCCGGTGACCGCCTTGGCGGCCCGCCCGCACTCCTGGCAATCATCCAGTCGGCGCGGATTGCTGGAGACCGTGAGTTGGAGAGAGCCGCGCGCGAACAGCTGGCAGACAAGTACGGGATCGAGGTTAGCTTCCGCCAGCGTTTCCGCGAGGAGGCGCCAGCATGAGCACCACCACCTCAACCTCTGGCCTCACCGTCGCCGAGATCGCCGCTCGACTCAGGGTCAGCCCGGACAAGGTGGCGCGCGTGGATCAACCGCGGCGAGCTGGCCGCGATCAACACGGCAACCGCGCTGTGCGGCAAGCCGCGCTGGGTCATCACACCCGAGGCGCTCGCCGACTTCGAGCGGTTGCGCAGGCGGACCGCCGCCGAAACCGCAGCGGCGCAAGCCGAAGCCTGCCGGCCTGGTGGACTACTACCCGTAGACGGTTGCGGCCCAGAGGATTGCCGTCCTCTGGACCGCAGGATTGAAAAAAAACGCAACAGCTTACCCGATAGAATTATGGCAGCAATAGACGCCAGCAGCAACGGGCACGCTACCAAACTCGATTTCGTGCCTGTAACCAGGGCGAGCCCATGCCCGATCTGTCGCAAGCCCAACTGGTGCAGCGTCAGCATCAACGGCAACTATTGTGCTTGCCGTCGCATCGCCGACGGCGGCCTTGAGAAGACCGACCGCAGCGGGAATATCTACTACGCCCACCGGATCGGCGGGACGGCCGCGACCGGCAATGGCGAAGACTGGCCGGAGCCGCAGTTCAGCAACGGCGGCGAAAATCTGGCCGACGCCGATACCCTCAACAAGGTCTACTCCGCGTTCCTCTCCCACCTGCCGCTATTTCCCGAGCACATCAAGGCGCTGGAGACCCGCGGCCTGAGACCCGACCCCAACGCCACAAGCAACCCAGGCAAGTATCGGGCCGGCTACCGCACTCTCGGCAAGGGGCGCCGTACGGCGGTGCAGAAGCTGATAAAGGCCGGGCTGGAAAGCCTCTTGCCCAGCGTCCCCGGTTTCTTCATCAAGGTGGACGAGCGCGGCAATCGTTGCTGGACGGTCGCCAGCATGGGCGGAATGATCGTTCCCGTCCGGGACGCAGAGCGGCGCATCATCGCCTTGGGGGTCCGGCTCGACGCGCCAGGCGACGGAGGCAAGTATCGTTACGTCACAAGCCGGAAATATGGCGGCCCCTCTCCCGGCTCTCCCGTCCATGTCCCATTGTTCGACGGCGACACGTCCACCGTTCGCATCACGGAAGGCGCCCTGAAAGCGGACGCGGCCACGGCCCTGAGTGGGATGCTGACGCTCGGCCTACCCGGCGTGAACGCATGGGCGAAAGCCGCCACCATCCTCAATCAGTTCGGCGCCACCACGGCCCGAATCGCCTTCGACGCCGACTGCGTCATAAATCACCATGTTGCGGAATCGTTGTCTCGACTTGCCGAGGATCTGCGGGACAAGGGGTTCACCGTCGAGCTGGAGCGCTGGCCGATGACGGCCGGCAAGGGGATCGACGACCTGCTGGCGACAGGCCGGCGGCCGGACCTGGTGACCGGCGATGCCGTCGCCCAGGCCGTCGCCCAGATCGTGGAGGAGGCGCGGAAAGCGGACCCGCCACCAGCTGCCGCACGCCCGGCCGCCAATGGCCTGGCAAACGAGGCCGACGATGATCCGCACCGTTTGGCCCGTGTCTTCCTTTGGGGGCACGTCCGCGACCTGACCAGGACGTCGGCGAAGGTTCCCGCTGAATTTCTCCGACTTCGATACCACAAGGAGGAATGGATTGAATATGACGGCGCGGCCTACCGCCCAGCGCCACCTAAGGAAATTCGTGCGCGTGTTACAGACGCCGCGAAGACCGAATTCGACCGGATCAACCGGGAGAAGCTTGCCGAACGGTCGCAGCGTCCATCCGACGCCGAAGGCAAGGAGAAGCCGCCGCCCGAGACCCACTCGGTAAGCGTCCGACTGGCCGGCGACGTCCTTCAGGCCCTTACCGGCCTGACGCTGTTGCCCGCGACTATCGAACCGCCGGCGTGGCTCAGCGGCGCCGGGCGATTCCCCGCTGATGAAGTGCTGGCCACGCGGAACGCGCTAGTGCATCTCCCGTCGCTGGTGCGCCGCGACGCCGTACACTCCTGCCCGCCGTCGCTCAACTTCTTCTCTCTCAATGCGCTCGATTACGACTTCGATGCCGACGCGCCGGCCCCCGCGACGTGGCTTGCTTTCCTTCGGCAGCTCTGGCCCGATGATGCACAGAGCATCGACACCCTACAGGAGTGGTTCGGCTACTTGCTGACTCCTGACACGCGCCAGCAAAAAATCCTGATGATCGTTGGCCCGCGGCGATCCGGCAAAGGGACCATTTCGCGCGTGCTGCGGGCGCTGATCGGCCCTGCAAACGTGGCCGGCCCAACGCTGTCCAGCCTCGCGTCGCACTTCGGTTTATGGCCACTGCTGGGCAAGACTGCGGCCATAATCTCGGACGCTCGGCTGTCGGGGCGGTCCGACATGGCCACGATCGTCGAGCGGCTGCTCAGCATATCCGGCGAGGACGCTCTCACGGTTGACCGCAAGAACCTGACCCCTGTAACGACCAAGCTGGCGACGCGACTTGTCATCCTGACGAACGAACTGCCGCGGCTGGACGATGCCAGCGGCGCAATGCCAAGCCGGCTCATCCTGCTGCACACCCCCCGAACGTGGTACGGCCAGGAGGATCCCTACCTGACGGACAGGATACTCGCCGAGCTGCCCGGCATCCTCATGTGGGCCGTGATCGGCTGGCAACGACTCCGCGAGCGCGGGCGGTTCCGTCAGCCAGAGTCAGGCCAGGAGATGCTCGACGAGATCGAGGACCTGAGCAGCCCTGTTTCATCGTTCATCCGCGAGCATTGCGTCCTGTCGCCCGCGCTGTTCACCAGCGTTGACGACCTGTTTACGCGTTGGAAGGAGTGGTGCGCGAAGCAAGGCAGAGACAAGCCGGGGACAGTTGCCGTGTTTGGCCGCAACTTGCTGGCAGCGGCGCCAGCATTGAAGAGGGCGCGGCCCGGCAACGACGAGAGCCGCGTTCGCGGATACCAAGGGATTGGCCTTTGTCCGGCGGCCCCGTTCCCGTGAAATCGACCTTCTCCGTCCGCGGACGGTCGCGGACGGAAACCGGTTTCCGTCCGCGACCGTCCGCGGTCCGTCCGCGATAGCCCCCCGCGCAAGCCGCTGGCAGAAATGGCGTTGTCTATCACCGTCCGCGACCGTCCGCGATGTTTCGAGATTACGCGCGCAGGGGGAAAAGATGGAAGACAACGGCCTCAGTGCGCACGGCAATACCAGCGTCCGCGGACGGTCGCGGACGGTGAAGGATCCAGAGGCGATATGCGTCCGAACCAGACGACTGCCGGCCCGGCGGTCGAGTCGATGCCCGCGATGCGTGCTGACGAAGCCAGGGGCATCGCTGTTATGATTAAGAGCAAGGCCGCGCCAGTGATCGACAGACCAAAGGGAGGGGGTGCCACATGGCGAAACAGAAGAGGTTCGCAGGAACATCCTTCAACTTCGGGGCGAACGTGCGGAAGGCGCACGGCAAACGCACGAAGGGGAGCAAGTCGAAGGGCAAGAGCAAGACCTACCGCGGCAAAGGGGGCGCCTTCGGATCGTGACCAGATTCACCGCTCCCCGCGTCTCATTCGGCCGCCGGCCCCAAGCCGCGGACGCTGTGCCGTCGCCCATCGTGGCCAGGGCGGCAGCGCGACGCACCGCGCAGCTCGCGGAAGCCGCCGACGTGCTGGCCGTGCTTCCGGCCGAGGGCGAGAGCCTTCATGCCGTGATGACCGGCCGCTACGATTTCATGCACCTGATCGCTGTGCTGGTGGATCGCATCGGCATCATCGAGAAATGCCGGATCGCCACGCTGAGCTACAACCGTCGCAACCTGGCGGAGATGCTGGCCCTGATCGACGCCGGCAAGGTCAAGACGCTGACGCTCCTCTGTTCCGCCTTCTTCCGAGACCACAACAAGGGACTCTGGGAAGAGACGCTCACCGAGTTCCGCGAGCGTGGCCAACGGGCGGCCGCTGCCCGGTCGCACTGCAAGATCGTTACGCTGGCCGCGGCCGGCAGCGCCCGCTGGACGATGGAGGGCAGCGCGAACCTGAGAACGAACAGCAACCGGGAACAGTTTGCCCTGTTCCGCGACGCTGGCTTGCATGACTGGCACGCGACCTGGATTGATGAACTGGTGACGCGGCACGAAGGAGACGAGGCGGAGCCGGTCATAGGCGGCACCGCGAAGACATCGCGGATCGGGCACCACTTCCGCCATAGCGGGCTGGGCGTCTGGTGTGCCCGGCGAGGTCTGGGCGACAAGCAACAGGACTTCGACGCGTGGAAGCGCCACCCGGCGGCCCACGAGGCGTTCACCGCGAGCATGGCCGCGGACCTTTGCGCCGTCATACGCCAGTGGCAACCCGCCATCCCGAAAGACGCCGTGGTCACCACGCCGCCACCGGGCGCCAGTGCCGGCAAGCCCTACCCGGCGGGGTTCCTCGGCCAGGCCGTGGCCCGGTTGCTCGACCGGGACTATCAGACCACGCTGGCGCCGCAGGCACCAAGCGCTGGCACGGCCGGCATTACGCCCTCGCGCAGGACCGTTTCCGGGTGACCTGCGCTCCTGCCGGCATGGTGCTGATCGTCGATGATCTGCTCACCACGGGCACGACAATGAAACGGGCCCTCGACGCGCTGCACGCCGCCGGGGCAACCGCCTACGGGTTCGGATGGTGCGGGAACGACTGAACATGGCCACAAAGGGGAAGACGAGAAGAGCCGAGAAGGCCCTTGTTGAAGCCCGGACCAACGACCTCGCCCATGCCATCCTGGACGGGGCGGTTTGGCCTCTGGATTTGTGCGAATATGTGCGAGAACGGGAGAAGGAAACCGGCTCGCCGTGGTTCGTCGGCGAAGGCGAAAAGCCGCTTTCTTACGCTCAGATTCGACGTTACGCCGTCAAGGCCGAGAAGGTGATAGCGGAGTCGTGTCGCACATCCCGAAAACGGCTTCTGCGCATCCACTTGGCGAAGCGCCGCAGCCTGTACGCCAGGGCCGTGACCGCGGCAGATTACTCGACGGCCCTCCGCGTGCTGCGCGATGAGGCGGAGCTGTTAAGCCTCTACGGCGGCGCGGAGCCGGCCGAGGCCGCGACGGACAGCGAGGCCGCGTCTATTGAGGGCACCGCCGACGTCGTGAAAGTGCTGGCCGAGCGGTTACGGCAGCTCGACGCGGCTGACCTGTCCATCACGGACAAAGCGAAGTTGACCGCGACGCTGGCCGACGCCTTGCTCCGCGCGATCGGCGTTGACGTGATCGACAAGCGCCTGGAGGCGCTGCAGGCCGTGCTGGGCGGCAGAAAGGACAAGAAGCGATGACCACCGCGAACGCCTTGGCGAAACACTACGGAAGCCTGACGCCCGAAGAACGCTTCCGGCTCATCGTGGCGGCCGGCGCCCGCGGCGACAAAGCGAACCAGGATCAGCTTAAAGCTGCCGGCCAGCCCCTTCATTTGTCCGTGAGCGATCACACGCCGTTTGCCGAAGCCTTCAACGAACTGAACATGCTCATATACATCGACTTGCTCGACACCCTGGCGTGGTATTGGGAAGCCTTCCGCCGAGCCGACGACGCCGAATTCCTCAACGCCGAGGAAGACAACGCCGGCGACGCAGACGAAGCCGAGCCTGAAAACGAAGACGCCGGCGACGCGGACGCCGAGATGGACACCCGCCCAAGACCGCCGTGGCAGCGGTCGCTCGACTCTCTCCTGGCGAGTGGTTACATGCTAAAGACCAAGGCCGATGGCTGGAAACTGTTCTGCGAACGGCTGAGCATTCCGCCATTCTGCGCGTGGGAGGTATTGCCCGGATTCAAGCGCTTGCATCGCACCTTGAACCTGGCGGAGGAGGCCGCCTTTACTGCCGAGGGGATGGTTGCACACCTAAATCAAATTCGCCCGGAAGGCGCGCCGAAGGTGACCGAGTTGACCCTTACACCGGAGACGTGCGCCGCGGGCCTCGACATCCTCTTTCGCCAAATCGTCGAGTCCCGTGGCGGCCCGTCGGCTGACCATTGACGAGAGGGTAGGGAGCAAACAGACCGTGGACACGCTTGCCAGACGAGATGCTTGACATCAAAACTGGCACGGTTACCATAACGCACTGCACTTCCCTGAAAAGCAAAGGGAATTCAACGCTGCGGTGAATGAGCGAAAGCGTTAATCCTGGCGCTGCGGAGATGCCAACCATGAAGCCCCCCGGTCCGGACGAAAGCGAATGGGTTTCTCGAAAGAAGCGCATTGACCCGCGTCTCGCGGCGTCGGGTTGGCAGGTTACTCCGTTCGATGCTACTGTTCCTGTTACCAGTTACTTGCGGCACGCTGTTACCGAGTTCCCAACTGAAAACGGCCCGGCCGATTATGCTCTCGTTGTCGGCGGCCGCTTGCTCGGCATCGTTGAGGCGAAGAAACTCAGTCTCGGACCCCAAAACTGTCTGACGCAGGCCGAACGCTACTCGCGCGGCGTCGCCGATAGCCCTTTCGACTTCCGCGGCTACCGCGTGCCGTTCCTCTACTCGACGAACGGGGAAGTCCTGTGGTCGCATGACGTTCGGCATCCGCTCAACGGCTCGCGCCGCATCTCCCGGTTTCACACCCCCGCGGCCCTCGCCGAACTCATCGACCGCGACTTCGAGGCAGCGTGCCAGCGTCTCGCCGCTACTCCGAATTTCAACCCGCCGAAGGTGCGCATCTATCAGGCCGATGCGAACGCCGCCGTTGAAGGGGCCATCGCCGCACGCAAACGACAGATGCTCGTTGCGATGGCCACGGGCACGGGCAAGACGGTCACCCTGGTCAATCAGGCGCACCGTCTGCTCGAATCGGGCGTCTGCAAGCGCATCCTGTTCCTCGTGGATCGGCGGGCGCTCGCCGCGCAGGCGGTCCGCACCTTCGCCTCGTTCGAGGCTGTGCCGGGGATCAAATTCGATAGCGTCCACGAAGTCTACAGCCAGCGCTTCCGTCGTGAAGACCTCGGCGACGAACAGCCCTTCGATCCCAAGGTTCTGCCGGAAGCGTACCTCCTCAATCCGCAGCCGAAGCACGTCTTCGTCTATGTCTGCACAATCCAGCGCATGGCAATCAATCTGTTCGGCCGGGAGGCGATCTGGTCCGGCGAAGGCGATGACATCGACGAGGACGCCGAACGCCTCGATATTCCGATTCACGCCTTTGACCTGATTATTGCCGACGAATGCCATCGGGGTTACTCCACAGCCGAGCAATCCGTCTGGCGCAACGCCCTCGACCACTTCGACGCGATCAAGCTGGGGCTGACCGCGACGCCGGCCGCGCACACCAAGGCGTATTTCAACGATGTCGTCTTCCGGTACGAATACTCGCGCGCTGTCCGCGAGGGCTACCTCGTCGATTACGATCTGGTGACGATCAAGTCGGATGTGCGGATGCAGAGCGTATTTCTGCAAGAGGGCGAGGGCGTCCAGGTCGTCGATCCCGACACGGGCAACGAACAGCTCGATCACCTCGAAGACGAACGCCAGTTCGCCACGAGCGAGGTCGAGCATTCGGTCACCTCGCCGGACTCGAATCGCAAGATCCTCGAAGAGATCAAACGCTACGCCGTTGAACACGAAGCCAAGTACGGCCGTTTCCCGAAGACGCTGATCTTCGCTGACAACGATCTGCCGCATACTTCGCACGCGGACCAGCTCGTCGAGCTGGCCGGAATACTTCCTCGTCGCAGTCCATCACGATACTGACACAATGGCGGCCGAGGCGCTCGATGGCTTTCGTTAACGCCGTGGCGGTTTCCTGCCGCACAGCTGGAATTGCGACGGCAACACGTCGTTTGGCTGCTTCGATCTGCGAGGCCATCTTGCGATCGGACATCGAAACGAATACCGAATTACCCACAGCTGGTTACCAAAAAAAGGATCGCCGAACACGAGGCCGCTCCCTAAACCCCCGCCAAGGCGCAGTACAGAACAGCACCCGGCCCGACGCCCCTTGCGGGGCGTGGGTCAAGGCACTGCTCCTGTACTTCAAGGGCCTTTCGGCCCAGTTTGGCGGTTTTTAGGGAAGCAGTTCTTGTCACGCAACAAGTTGTCGCCGCGGCCGTCTTTTCGGCCACGGGTGGGTTGTCTCGCGTTCTCTCTCCTCGTTTGAAATCGAGCAACGGCGACCAGCACAGCGCCGACCGCACTATGCGGCAGTCTACACCCGGCGAGAAGTTGCTGCTAGATGCCGGAACTGTTTTTGCGTCTCGCCGATGCCTACGCATCACCGAATTGGTACCGGTGTTGGCGCGCGGGCTCCCGACTTAAAGATTTCTTGTGGCGTCTGCAATGCCCGAAGCGTACAGTACGGCACCAGACCAGCGTTCGTTCTCTTTCCGCACCGTGCGCCGCGTATGACAGAGAGGCCCGACCAATCGGATAGCCGAGGCGTTGACAGACTGAAAGGCGCCCCATGACCGCGACCACTCGCCTCCCCAAACCGGGTGAGATTGTGCATGTCCGACAGCGGCAGTACCTCGTCGAGGAGGTTGCGCCGGCGCCGTCGGTAGGCGACGCGACACTCGTCCGGCTCGCCTGTGTTGACGACGATGCCCGCGGCCAGGAACTGCAGGTCGCTCTGGGAATGCGAAGTCGATGCCGAGATACTCTCCGGCGCCGCGTGGGATTCCCTCGCCCAGCGCGGTTTCGATCCGCCGCGGATGTTCGCGTCCTATTTCCATACGCCTGCGCTGGAACTGCGTCACCGCCACCAACCCGCGGCTATTCCAGGCCGCGTTTCGCGCCGGCATCCGGCTCGACGCCTATCAGCTTGAACCGCTTCGCAAGGCGCTGCTGCTGCCGCGCGTCAACCTGTTCATCGCCGACGACGTGGGCCTCGGCAAGACCATCGAGGCCGGGCTGATCGCCCGCGAACTGCTGCTCCGCAAGAAGGTCAAGGAGATCGTCGTCGCCTGCCCGCCCTCGGTGCTGCCGCAGTGGCAGGACGAACTGGAGGCCCGCTTCGGCCTCACCTTCGTCATCCTCGACAAGGAATACATCACCCGCGTCCGGCGGGAGCGCGGCTACGGCGTCAACCCGTGGACCACGCATGCCCGTTTCCTCATCTCGCAACGACTGCTGATCGATGAAGCCTATACCGGCCGCCATGCGCGACTGGTTGGCGAAGGCGACCGCGACTTCCGGCCCGGCTCGCTGCTGATCCTCGACGAGGCGCACCATGCGCGCCCCGGCAAGCGGGCAGCGCTACGCCATCGACTCCAAGATCACCCAAGCCGTCCGCGAACTGGCGCCGCGATTTGAACATCGGCTCTTTCTGTCGGCCACGCCGCACAACGGCCACTCGAACAGCTTCTCCGCTCTGCTGGAGATCCTCGACCCGCAGCGCTTCTGCCGCGGCGTTCCCGTTAAGAACAAGAAGCTGCTCGACGACGTGATGGTCCGCCGCCTCAAGGAAGACCTGCGCGAAGCCGTCCCCGGATGCGGTTTCCCGCGCCGTACCGTGCAGCAGATCGACATCGAGGGACTGCCGCACGATGCCCCCGAACTCGGCTCTGTCGCGGCTGCTCGACGAGTACCGGCGCGTCCGTGAATCCCGACTGAGCGGCGAGAGCAAACGCAAGCAGGCTGTCGCGGCGCTGCTCGTCACCGGCTTGCAGCAACGGTTGTTGTCATCGATCGAGGCATTCGCCCGGACGCTGCGCGTCCACCGGCGCACGGTGATGAAGCAGCGTCAACAGCCGGAGAATATCGCGGACGTGTCGGAACGAGCGCTCGACCTCCTCGCCGACGGTCCCGATCCGGACGACGACCGGACCGCCATGCCCGCGGACCTCTTCGCCGCTGAGGAAGACGCCCAGATCGAGGCCGCGACTCTCGCCAGTTGCCGTATCCGAAACCGACGATCAGGAGGACCGACTCCTCGACGAGATGACGACCGTCGCCGAGGCCGCGCGCGATCTGCCCGACGCCCGCATCCGTTTCCTCATGGACTGGATTCGCGCGCATCTCTGCCCTGGCGATCCGGCCATCTGGAACGACACGCGCCTCCTCATCTTCACGGAATACGAGGACACACAGCGCTACCTGAGCCGGCAGATCGAGGCGGTGTTCCCCGGACGACCGAGGACCGCCTCGCCGTATACTCCGGGCCGACGCTCGCAGGACCGGCGTAAGGAGATCAAACGGGCATTCAACGGCGATCCGGCGAAGTATCCCCTGCGCATCCTGATCGCCACCGACGCCGCCCGCGAGGGCATCAACCTGCAAGCGCTCTGCTGGAACCTTTTCCACTTCGACGTGCCCTGGAACCCGAGCCGCATGGAGCAGCGCAACGGCCGCATCGACCGCAAGCTCCAGCCGCGCGACGCGGTGTTCTGCCATTACTTCGTCTACTTGCAGCGGCCGGAGGACCGCGTCCTGCGCGTGCTGGTTGCGAAGACGGAGACGCATCCGCCGTGAGCTGGGCAGCCTATCGCAGGTGATCGAGGGGCGGCTGGCGACGACCCTGCGGCACGGCATTCGCCACGCCGACGCCGAGCGGCTCGCGCAGGAAATCGACGATGCGGATCTCGATCCCGCCGCCCGCGTCGTCGTCGAGGAAGAGTTGGAGGCGGCGCGCGAACGGCAAGACGAACTGCGAGAGCAAGTCTATCGCCTTGAAACGCAAATTCAGGATTCGCGCGATTGGGTTGGACTCGAAACGGACCAGTTCCGGGACGCCTTGTCGTGCGCCCTCGAATTGCTGCAGCGGACCCTCTCAAGCCGAGCGGTTCCCAGTTCGTGTTCCCGGCCCTCGACGCGCGGTCCGGCGCCGATCCGACGTGGGCGGATACGCTCGACACCCTGCGCGTGCCGCGCGAAAGCGATCAGAAGCTGTGGGAATGGCGGCGCGAGGCCCCGCTGCGGCCGATCGTCTTCGCCGATCCGGGCACCATGACGGACAAGGTCGTTCATCTGCACCTGGAACACCGCGTCGTACAAAGGCTGCTCGGGCGCTTCACGGCGCAGGGGTTCGTCCTCCACGATCTGAGCCGGGCCTGTCTCGCTCAATCAGACGATGCGGTGCCGCGCGTCGTGCTGATCGGGCGGTTGTGCCTGTATGGCCCCGGCGCGGCCCGGCTGCACGAGGAGCTGATCGAGGTCGCTGCCCGCTGGGTCGATCCGAAGCTGAACAAGGACCGACCGCTGAAGCCGTATGCGCGAGAGGCGAAGGTCAGGGCGGTCGCTGTGCTGGAAAAGGCTCTGCGCCCGGCGGATGGGCAATCTCTCCTTGATCCTGTGCAGAAGATGCTGCGCGTCGCCGCGCCGCGCGACGTTGCGGAACTCCTCGTCCACCTCGAACAGCGCGGCCGGGAGATTGCCGAGGAGGCCGCGGCGAAGTTGCAAAAGCGGGGTGACGACGAGGCGAAGGCGATGCGCGGCATCCTCGAAGGCCAGCGGAAGCTCATCGCCGAGACGGTGGCGAAACATGCCGATCCGCAGCGGACGTTTGAGTTCAACGTCGAGGAAACACGACAGCTCGAATCGAATCGCCGGCACTGGCAGAAGCGGCTCGCGGACATTGAGAAGGAGCTCCACGGCGAGCCGGAGCGCATCCGGGAGCTGTACCGCGTGAAGGCGACGCGCATGGAGCCGGTCGGCCTCGTGTACCTCTGGCCCGTGACAGGGTGACGGCGCATGGCCAAAGATCCCGAACTCCTGGCTCACCTCGAATGGCTCGGCTTCTTACAGCCGGTCGGCCTTGTCGTCTCGCCGTTCGCGCTGCTTGACGCGGGGGCACACGTCGATCGCAATGTCTTCGACGTGCAACGGCGCTTCGTCGACTATCTCGGCGAGGGTGACACGGTGCCCGCCGTCAGCGATCTGCCGCGCTTCTGCCGCGACGTCCTCGGCTGGCGCGACAGCGACCTGATCGCCGCGCCGGAACTGGAAGTCGTCCTCACCGACTACCACGAAACACTGCGGCCGACGTTCGCGGTGCCGGACGGCAAGGGGGCGTGGCTGATGCTGGTGCAGACCGTCGGCGCCAGCGTCGATCTCGACGAGATGCCGGCGGCGGAGGGGCACGGCTGGCACATCAGTCCGCAGGCGAGGTTTGAGCGGCTGCTGCGCGAGACGCGCGTGCCCATCGGCGTGCTCTCCAACGCCATCGAATTGCGCCTCGTCTACGCTCCGCGCGGCGAGAGTTCGGGCCATGTCACGTTTCCCGTCAAGGCCATGACCGAGGTCGCTGGCCGGCCGATCCTCGCCGCGCTCTACATGCTGCTGAGCGCGGAACGCGCTGTTCACGCTGGGGGAGAAGCAACGGCTACCCGCCATCCTGGCCGCGAGCCGGCGCTATCAGAACCTCGTCTCGACGCGCCTCGCCGGGCAGGTGCTCGAAGCGCTGTACGAATTACTCCGCGGCTTCCAGGCGGCGGACGATCAGCGGCACGGCAACCTGCTGCGCGACGTGCTGGCCCGCGATCCGGACCAGGTCTACGCCGGTCTGCTCGGCGTGCTGCTGCGGCTCGTCTTCCTGCTCTACGCCGAGGACCGCGGCCTGATGCCGGCCGGCGCCGTCTACGCCAACCACTATGCCGTCACCGGCCTGTTCGAGCGGCTGCGAACCGACGCCGGCCGCTATCCCGACACGATGGACCAGCGCTTCGGCTCCTGGGCACGGCTGCTGACGCTGTTCCGCCTGGTCCATGACGGCGGCCGGCACGGCGACATGCACCTGCCGGCGCGGGCGGGCCATCTCTTCGACCCCGACCGCTATCCGTTCCTCGAAGGCCGGCCGCTCGGTTCGCAGCGCCAGCCCGGCGAGCGCCTCGACGTTCCTCTCGTTCCGGACGGCGTCTTATGGCGGGTGCTGGAAAAGCTGCTCATCCTCGACGGCGAACGGCTGGCGTATCGCAGCCTCGACGTGGAGCAGATCGGCTCCGTCTACGAGACGATGATGGGCTTCCGTCTGGAGAAGGCGCGCGGCCGGTCGATCGCGGTGAAGCCGGCGAAGGCGCACGGTGCCCCGGCGGCCATCGACCTCGACGAGCTGCTGACCGTGGCGCCGGCGAAGCGCAACGAATGGCTGAAGGAGCGCACCGATCAGGCGTTGACCGGCGCCGCTCTGACCGCGCTGAAGGACGCGAAGACGCCGGAGGACGTCGTTGCTGCGCTGGGCCGCAAGGTCGCGCAGGAGGCGACGCCGCGCATCGTGCCGCCGGGCGCGATGGTGCTGCAACCGAGCGACGAGCGGCGCCGCTCCGGTTCGCACTACACGCCGCGCAGCCTGACGCAGCCCATCGTCGAGAAGACGCTGCGGCCGGTGCTGGAACGGCTCGTAGGTCAGGCTTTCCAGCCTGACGGGTGCCGCCAGAGTCAGGCTGGAAAGCCTGACCTACGAAGTCCCACTCCCGACCAGATCCTCGCTCTGAAGGTCTGCGATCCCGCGATGGGTTCTGCCGCGTTCCTGGTCGAAAGCTGCCGCTACCTCAGCGAGGCGTTAGTGGCGGCGTGGCACGCGCACGATTGCGTCCCGAAGAACATTCCGCCGGACGAGGACGAACTGCTGCACGCTCGCCGCCTGGTCGCCCAGCGCTGCCTGTACGGCGTGGACAAGAACCCGATGGCGGTGGACCTCGGCAAGCTGTCGCTGTGGCTGGCGACGCTGGCGAAGGACCATCCCTTCACCTTCCTCGACCACGCCCTGAAGCACGGCGATTCGCTGGTCGGCCTGACGCAGGAGGGCATCCGCCGCTTTCACTGGAAGCCGGGCGTGCAGCAAATGGTGCTCGGCCAGGAACAGATCGCCGATCGAATACGGGCCGCGACCCGCTTCCGGCAGCGGATCCTCGATGCGGGAGATGGGATGTCGCCGCTCGACAAACGGCAGAATCTGGTTTCGGCCGACGAGGCGCTTGGGACGCTGCGTTTTCTCGGCAACCTCGCTGTGGCCGCCTTCTTCAGTGCTGACAACGACAAGAGGCGGCAGGCGCGACGCGACGGTCTGCTCGCCCGGGTCGCCGAGTACCTGCAAAAAGGCGACATGCGGTTGCGGCCGACCGACGGACGCGGAAGCGCTCGGCAGAGGCGACCGGCCCGTGTTTCCGTTTCACTGGCAGATCGAGTTCCCGGAGGTGTTCGGCCGCGAGAATCCGGGGTTCGACGCCATCGTCGGCAATCCGCCGTTCGCCGGCAAGAACACGACCATCGCCGGCAACGCCCCCGGCTATCTCGACTGGCTGAAGGTGCTGCACGCGGAGAGCCACGGCAACGCCGACCTCGTCGCCCACTTCTTCCGCCGCGTCTTCAACCTGCTGCGCGACGGCGGCGCCTTCGGCCTGATCGCCACGAACACCATCGCCCAGGGCGACACGCGCTCGACCGGCCTGCGCTGGATCTGCACGCACGGCGGCACGATCTATAACGCCACGCGCCGCCTGAAATGGCCCGGCATGGCGGCCGTGGTCGTGAGCGTGGTCCACATCATCCGAGCCGGAAGCGTAAGCGACGGTCCTGGCCCGTCGCTTACGCTTCCGGCTCGGATTTTCGAACTCGACGGCAAATCGGTGCCGATCATCACCGCGTTCCTGTTCCACGCCGGCGGCCACGACGATCCCGCACCGCTGCCGGCCAACGCGAACAAGAGCTTCCAGGGCAGCATCGTCCTCGGTATGGGCTTCACGTTCGACGACACCGACAAGGACGGGGTCGCCTCGCCGATTGCGGAGATGCACCGGCTGATCGCCAAAGACCCGCGGAACAACGAGCGCATCTTCCCTTACATCGGCGGAGAGGAACTCAATGACAGTCCCACGCAGAGCCATCACCGCTTCGTAATCAATTTCGGCGAGATGATCGAAGAAGAAGCCCGACGATGGCCCGACCTGATGGCCCTTGTCGAAGAGAAGGTGAAGCCTCAGCGGATGAAGGACAACAGAGAAACCAGGAGACGGTATTGGTGGAGATTCGCGGAATCGGCCCCAGCTCTCTACCAGTTGGTTAGAGGACTCCCCCGTGTGCTGGGAGTCGCTCGTGTTGGCGCTGCTTGCGCCTTCAGCTTCCTTCCCACTTCGATCGTTTTTGCAGATAAGGTTGTTGTAATCACGCTTTCAACAAACGCCGTCTTCTGCTCATTGCAAAACCGCTTGCATGAAATCTGGGCAAGATTTTTCAGTTCTACGTTAAAAGATGATCTCCAATACACACCTTCGATCTGCTTCGAGACCTTCCCCTTCCCCGACGACTTCGAGACCGACGCGGACCTGGAGGCGGCCGGCAAGGAATACTACGAGTTCCGTGCGGCGCTGATGGTGCGGAACAACGAGGGGCTGACGAAGACGTACAACCGCTTCCACGACCCGAACGAGACGTCGGCGGACATCATGCGGCTGCGCGAGCTGCACGCGGCGATGGACCGTGCGGTGCTGGACGCCTACGGCTGGACCGACGTGCAGCCGCCCTGCGAGTTCCTGCTCGACTACGAGGAGGACGAGGACGACGACGCGGCGCCGTCGAAGCGCAAGAAGCCGTACCGCTACCGCTGGCCGGACGACCTGCGCGACGAAGTGCTGGCCCGCCTGCTGGAGCTGAACCGGCAACGGGCGGCGGGGGAAGCGGCACCGCAAGAGGCGGCGCCGAAGCCGAAGAAGGGGCGGAAGAAGAAGGGCGAGGGGCCGAAGCTGCCGGGGATGGGGGACCCGTAGGTTAGGATTCCGATCCTGACGACGCGCGGGTGGTGATATAATCACGTTGCGGCCGGGAGCCCTTGATGAGAGTCGGAGGATAGCCATGACGCTTCTCGGGACTGTTATCAACGGGTCGATTGTCCTGGAAGGCGGTGCGATGTTGCCTGAAGGGACGACCGTGGAAGTAGCCGTTCGGCCGCGGCAGCCCCCTTTTCCGGCGCTTGTCCAGTTTGTCGCTACCTTGAGCGACCTGTATCCCAATCCCTCCGCCGAGTCGCGATCCGAGCACTCCAAGGGCTGGGGAATAATTGTCAGGAAGCTTGAGGACATTCTCACTCTGGAGCCCGATTGGGATGGGGGCGGCGCCCGGCAACCCGATCCGAAGATCATCAGCTTTTGCATCGACGCGGCGCATCGTTTCGCGGACCTGAATGCCATTCCCGCCACCTGCGTCTCGCCGACGGTCGAGGGCGGGGCCGTGTTTCAGTGGCAGTGGGACTCCGTCCGAATGGAACTGGAGTGCAACGAGCCGAATCGCGCCGAGTGGATGCTGTCGGTCAAGGGTCAAAAGCCGAGGCATGGGGTCATCATGTGACGGATCACCGGCCCCCGGGGAGTGAGGCACGGTCAGGGGACGAGCAATGCTCCCGTGCGGCGGCGAAGGTCCTTGATGTAGCTCGTTAGCCCTTCGCGGACGGTTTCTTCCGGCGCATTCAACCCGGAACCGAGGACGATGGCGAGGACCTTGTCGCAATCGCGGCCGTCAATGAGCCTGTCTCGGATGGCATCGAAACCGGCAAGATCGAGGATCTTCTCAAGGATCTGCTCGAAGCAGACAACTTTGCCCGTGAGCTTCTTGCAAAGGCGCTGGCAGGTCCTGTCGGCCGTCGCGGCGAGGCTTTCGAGGCTGCGCTTATCGCCCGTCGCCAGAAGTGAGTCCTTGAGCTGATTGGCGATCGAGAAGAGGACCGCCTCTCCCGTGTCGATATTCTGCTGCTCGGCGAGGGCAATCTGCTCGTCGGCATCGGGTGACGCCGTGATGACCTCGACCGCGTCGAGAAATGCGGTGAGTCGTCCAAAACTGTCGTCGTCGAGGTGCCGGCGATGTCTCGGAGCTGTCAGGACGGGCCGGGCAGTATTCAGGACGAAGATTTCTTCCGACGAAACCCCGAAGGCTTGGAAGAACTCATCGTACAAGTCGCAGTAAGCCAGCTTCTTGATGACGTCGTTATCGGCGAGGACGATCACTCGACAGGCTCCTGGCTCAACCGGGCCATGCGCATGAGGAATTCGCTGCTGTCTTCGGGGATCTGTTCCCAATCGAGGTTGGCCGCCAGTTTGGTGCGAACGATCTCCAAGGCGTCGGCGGCCGGGTAAAGGATGTTCAGCGCCCTACGTGCGACAGCGAAGAATGTCGAGCCCATGCCCTGTGCATAATTCAGGACGACGTGTCCCGGATCGACGTGGTTACGGCGGCCATAGCTCTTGGCAAACTCCACAAGGCTCTGTGCATTGGGCCAACGTCCGTCGATGCTGATCCGGGTGTTTGGTCTGCCCGTCAGAAGCTCCAGTGCGAACCGGTCGGCCGCGCGTTCTTCCTCATCGGACTCGTTCTCCTGCAGCCGTTCGTCGAGCAACGCACCATTTTCGGGAATGTGCCCACAGGCGATATGACCCAACTCGTGCGCCAGGATGAACAGGAGCCAGGAGCGCTGGTGTTCGTTGCGGCAGAGGACAATAACCGGCCGGCCGGCAAGACGGAGGGTGAACCCGTCCGGGCGCTTCGCTCCGTCGGGGAAACGGTTGACGTGAAGCACCGGGATGCTGTGCGACCAGCAGTAGTTGAGTAACCCTTTGAACCCGACCCACAGGGCGCGTTCAAGTATGTCCTGACGAATTTCCGAAGCCCGGCTCGGAACTGGGTCGTAGGGGCTTGACATCGCTGCCCCCGCGATCTGAGCGGCTCGGGTCGCGATGACGCGGCTCAGCACCAATTCATCGTTCGTAGTCCCTTTTCGTTTCTTGTATTTGCAGTCGCCAAAATCGCGCAGACGCAAGGGAGCTTTCGGCGTCTGCAGACTCTTCAGGTCGAGGCCGAGGAAGCGCGAGAGGAGCATCAGGCATTGCGCGTAGCCGGCGGGATTCTCCGCCAGAGAATCGTCCCACCAACTCGGCAGCACCTTCTTGACAAAGGGTCTTGTCAGCCCAACGTCGCGCAAGCGCTTGTAGACGGACTTGATCGGGTTGATTGGCAACGCGGTCCACCTCGTTCGGACGATTATATCGCCTCTTTGCATTAGTCTTGTTGATTCTACAGACACACGCCGGGGGAGACAGGTTCCGACGGCCGGTCGGGATCGAGAACTCCAGTTTCTACAATTACTTCCCTCCCTCACTTTTCACTTGCCCTCCGTTGTCGCCTGCCTGACAATCACAAGCCGGCATCACTGTGGAAATCCGCTCCCTCGGCAGAACGCTGACATTGTGCTGTCGCCCCGTCGATCCGCTGTCGCAGGTTCGAGTGGTACGGCGATAGACCCGTGAGGTGATGGTATGGCATCCGCCGAAGTCCGTGAAAAACTGGTGGATGCCCTCGGCCTCGACCTGATCGGACCGAACCGCGACTCGGAACACCTCGCCGAACTGCTGCCGCAAGCGCCGTCGCGCTGGTATCTCACCGGATTCCTCGTGCCACAGGACGCGCCCGCTGAACAGCGCGAGGACGTGACGGCATCGGAGGGTGCCGAGGAACTCGGCGCCGGCGGCGGCGACGACGATCCGACAGCGCCCGAGGCGGCTCAGCCGCGGCGAGCGTTCTTTCCATCGTCGATTGGCCTCAGCCTGCTGCTGCCGGCCGCGGCGAAGGAGTTGAAAGTCACCGCCTGCTGGGGCGAGTACCATGCGCTGGACGACAAGGGCGTGCCCATCGAAGACGAATCCGAAAAGATGCCGGCCAAGTGGCGGCGCACGGACCGGCATGAGGAATTGACGCTCAAGATCGGCGCGCCCGGTAAGCCACGAGAGTTCGCCGTGCCGAACGGCGACCGGCTGTTTCTGGTCCTGTCGGTGCGACCCGTCCACGTTCCCGAGAACCTGGAAGCAATGCTGCCGGCGGGAACGCGGTCGGTGTCGGTTTTCCTCGTCAACCGACGCAAGCCAGCCCCGGACATCCGCCGCGACGAGGGGTTCATCTTCCAGGCAGCGCTTGAAGTCCGAAGCGACGTGCCGTTGCAACCGCGCCCGAACCTGCGCGGCCTCGAAACCGATGACTGGGACGAACGCGTCGCCGACCTGCAATACCGCGACGCCTTTGAGTACGCTGTCGGCCACGGCGTCGCCACCCACGCCGTGCTCGACGCGGCCGGGAAATGCCGCGAGGTCCACACCTGCTGGATTCCCTGCGCCGAGGTCGAGCGCGTCGCCCCGGCGCCGATCGACGGCGTCGAACTTGGGATGGAGGCGCTGGCCAAGCTTCGGGACGGTGCCGAGGCGCGAGCCCGGCTGATCCGCACTCGTCGAGCATTACCGCGCGTGGATCGCGGAGCAGAAGGCGCAACGGCGCCGACCAGTCCGAAGAAGCGCAAGGAGACGGCGCACGAACTGCTCGACGAAGGGGCCTCCGTCGCCGCCAACCGGATCGAGGCCGGCATCGACGCTGCTGGCCGATCCGGTGTCCTCGACGCCTTCCGCATCGGCCAACAAGGTGATGGCCGTCGCCGCCCGCCGGCGTTTCAGCGTCATCCAGCGGAAGGACCCGGCCGCGGTCGCGGCGCCGGCCTGGCGGCCGTTCCAGCTCGCCTTCCTCCTGATGAACCTGCGCGGCATCGTCGATCCGGCGCACAGCGACCGCGAGGTGGTCGACCTGCTGTTCTTCCCGACCGGCGGCGGCAAGACGGAAGCGTACCTCGGCCTGGCCGCCTTCACCCTGGTCTGCGCCGGCTGCGAAACCCGGGATCACGTCGGCCGGGCTGAGCGTGCTGATGCGCTACACGCTCCGCCTGCTGACGCTCGACCAGCTCGGCCGCGCCGCGACGCTGATCTGCGCCCTGGAGCTGGAGCGGCACAACGACGCCGACACAGCTGGGCGAGTGGCCGTTCGAGATCGGCCTGTGGGTCGGCCGGGCCGCCACGCCGAACCAGATGGGCAAGCAAGGGCGACAACGACCCCAACTCCGCCCGCGCCCGGACCATCGCCTTCCAGAACGACGAGCCGAAAGCCGTCGCCGATCCCGCTCGAAAACTGCCCGTGGTGCGGCAAGAAGTTCAAGCCGCAATTCGTTCCAGCTCATGCCCAACGCAGAACGAGCCGACCGACCTGCGCGTGGTCTGCGTCAACCGCGACTGCGACTTCACCCGCAACAGCCCGCTGCCGATCCTGGCCGTCGACGAGCCGATCTACCGCCGCCTGCCGTGCTTCCTGATCGCCACGGTGGACAAGTTCGCGGCGATGCCCTGGACCGGGCAGGTCGGCGCGCTTCTTCGGCCGCGTCGAGCGCTACGACAAGCACGGATTCTACGGCCCCTGCGACCCGCAGATCGGGCGGCCGCTGCCGGCGACCACTGCCGCCGCCGGACCTGGTCATCCAGGACGAGCTGCACCTGATCTCCGGGCCCGCTGGGGACGATGGTCGGCCTCTACGAGACGGCGCTGGACGAGCTGTGTACGCCGCGAGGTCGGACGGCAAGACGAGTCCGGCCGAAGATCATCGCCTCGACGGCGACGGTGCGGCGGGCCGAGAACAGATCCAGGCGCTGTTCAACCGCCGCAGCGGTGGACATCTTCCCGCCGCCCGGCCCGGACCGCCGCGATTCGTTCTTCGCCGAGACCGCACCCGGCAGCCGAGAGCCACGCCCGGCTCTATCTCGGCATCGCCGCCCAGGGACGCAGCCTCAAGGTCGTCCTGTTGCGCGTCTACCTGGCCCTGCTCGGCGCCGCCCAGAAGTGCGTACCTCGCGGCCGGCGGCAAGAAGAACACGCGACAACCCGGCCGACCCCTACATGACGCTGCTCGGCTACTTCAACAGCCTGCGCGAGCTGGGCGGCAGCCGCCGCATCGTCGAGGACGAGGTCGACACTCGGCTGACCGGCTACGCGCAGCCGCAAGCGCGAGGGCGAGAAGGAGGGGCTCTTCGCCGACCGGAAGATCGCCTACGAGGTGGTCGAGCTGACCTCGCGCGTCAGCACGACAAGGTCGCCGAGGCCAAGCGACGAGCTGGCGCTGCCGTTCCCCGAGAAGGACCACGTGGACGTGGCCATCGCCACGAACATGATCTCGGTCGGCCTCGACATCACCCGGCTCGGGCTGATGGTCGTGCTCGGCCAGCCGAAGACGACGCGCCGAGTACATCCAGGCGACCAGCCGCGTCGGCCGCGACCCGACGAAGCCCGGCCTGGTCGTGACGCTGCTCAACGTCCACCGGCCGCGCGACCGATCGCACTACGAGCGGTTCGCGTTCTACCACCAGTCGTTCTACCGCAGCGTCGAGGCGACGAGCGTGACCCCGTTCTCGCCGCGGGCGCTGGACCGCGGACTGGCCGGGACGCTGGTCGCGCTGGCCCGCTGGGCCATCGACCGCTATGACGCCGCCGAAGGGAGCGACGGAGATCCTGCACGAACGCGGCAAGCTGGACGTTCGTCGCCCGCACCTTCGCTGACCGGGCCGCCGCGCACGCCAGGATGGACGCTGCCGAGGCCGAAGCGCTGCCGCGAGCGCGTCAGGGACCGCGGAACGAACTGCTCGACGAATGGGAGAAGATCGCCAACGAGCTACAAGACGTGTCGTCCGAGTTGCAGTATCAGCACGAGGCCGGCGCGGCCACGCCGCTCCTGCACGATTTCCTCGACCCCGAGCTGACGAAGCTGCCGCCACGGAACCGAGCTGTTCCGGGCCAACCGCTCGATGCGCGACGTGGAGCCCAGCGTCAACCTCTGGGTGAAGACGCTGGACGACCTCGACGTGGAGGACGACGAATGAGCAAGCGCCAGAACATTCCGCCCCACGGCCAGATCCGCCAGAGCCAGGTCGTGACGACATTCGGCCCCGGCTCCTTCCTCGACCTGCCGAACCACTCCGTCCTCGTCGGCGGCCTGGACCACTGGCCCAGGACCTGAGGAGATCCACGAGCCGCGGCTGGTCGGCAGAAGCTCGAAGCTCTGCTGAACCTGTCGGAGTTGAAGCTCTTCGCACCGCCCCCGAGAACGATGACCCGAAAGCGCCCGGAGAGCGGGATCACGGCCTGGCAGTTCCCGAGTGGTTCATCACCCAGAGCGTACTGGACACCGACGGCTTCAACCGTCGCGCCGCGCCTGGTCCACCGGAAGGGGCTGAGGAAGGGCAAGTATATCGACGAGGACCGTAAGAAGCACCCGGTCGTGCCGGTCCGCTTCGTGCGGGCCTGCCGCTGCGGACATGTCGGCGACATCGACTGGCATGATTTCGTTCATGAGGGGCGAGAACTGTCGCGTCAGCTCTGGATCGACGAACGCGGCACCAGCGGCGATATCAAGGACATCTAGATCCGCTGCGAATGCGGCGGAGCCGACCCCTGGTCGACGCCACGCAGATGGAGCGGCGAGCACTGGGCCATTGCGACGGTCAGCAACCCTGGCTCGGCCCCAATTCGCGTACGGAATGCCACGAGACCAACCGCCTGCTGGTCCGCACGGCCAGCAACGCCTACTTCCCGCGCATGATGAGCGTCATCTCGCTGCCGGACCGGGACGAGGCGGTGGAGAAAGCCATTTCGGCCGTCTGGCCATTCTTGGAGTACGTCGAGAACGCCGACGACGTGAAGAACGAGCGGAGGAAAGCGGTCGTCAAGGCGGCACTGGAAGGCTTCCGGACGATGAGGTGTTCCGCGGTCCAGGCTCGCAAACGCGGCGGTGCGGACGGACCGACGAAGACGGTCAAGGAGGCCGAGATCGAGGTGTTGGCCTCGTGCAAGGATGAGATCGGCGAAGACAAGCCAGACGGCGACTTCTACGCTCGCAACTTGCCGCGGTCCGGTTGGGCCAGGCCCTGGACGGAGTGCCTCGATTGCGTGGTGCTCGTCCACCGGTTGCGCGAGGTCGTGGCGCAGGTCGGGTTCACTCGCTTCGAGCCGGCGACGCCGGACATGGAAGGCGAATTGCAGGCAGGTGTGCAGGCAGCACCACTGGCCACCGACGCGATCTTCTGGCTGCCGGCGGTCGAGAACCGCGGCGAGGGAGTGTTTCTCGGCTTCAAGAGGTCGCTGATCGAGGAATGGTGGCGCAGCCGGCCGTGCAAGACCGCGGCAAGCGCCTGGAAGCAGGGTTCAACCGTTGGCTGGCCGAACATCCGCAGAATCCCCGCGAGTTCCCGGTCCTGCCGTACATCATGCTGCACTCGCTGTCGCACCTGCTCATCACGGCGGTTTCGCTGGAGTGCGGTTATCCGGCCAGTTCGATCCGTGAACGTGTTTACGCCGGCGCGGGCGGCTACGGCATCCTGCTCTACACCGGCTCGTCGGACGCGGAGGGCACGCTGGGCGGCCTGGTCGAGGCCGGCCGGCAGATCGCCGGACACCTGAAGGAGGCCATCGCTCTGGGCGGCCTCTGCTCGAACGACCCGGTCTGCGCCGAGCACGATCCGCCGAACCCGCACGTGCGCCGCTTCCTGCCGGCGCCGCCTGTCACGGTTGCCTGCTGATCGCGGAAACGTCGTGCGAGCAGTACAACGACTTCCTCGACCGTGCCCTGGTCGTGCCGACAGTCGAGGAACTAGGGGCGGAGTTCTTCCAGGCGCCAAACGCATGAACGATCCGTTCCAACTGTTGAACGATTCCGACTTGAGCGCCCTGGCAACGGCCCTGCGCTCCGGCCGATTGTCGCCGCCCTACACGGCGGCTTCGGTAGGTCGGTGCTGCGCCAGCCCGGCTGCGGTCACCGTCTCCGGACAGATGCAGCTGCTAGCGGACGACGGATTGTCGGGTCGGCACCTTGCCTTGTTATTCGAAACGATCCTCCAGAGCCGGCGCCAGCGATCAGATGAAATCGACCTGGTCTGGACTGGTCCCGTTGTACCAGGGATGGCGAATCGGGACACCGGCGTTGTCGTCCGCGAATTATTCTCGTCTGCAAGTGAATCGGTGCTGGTATCGGGGTATTCCGTGCATCAGGGCCGCGATGTGTTTCGCTCCCTCGCCAACCGCATGGTCGAAATCCCTTCGCTGACGGTCCGGCTCTTCCTTAACGTGGAGCGCCGCCTCAACGACACGACACCTGACTCCGAATTACTCGCACGATTCGCGCGGCGACTCCGCGAAAACGAGTGGCCAGGAGGGCGCTTGCCGGAAGTGTTCTACGACCCGCATTCACTGAGCTTCGACGAGGAGAAGCGGTCAAGCCTTCATGCGAAATGCGTTGTAATTGATCAGGTGGTCGCGTTCGTGTCCTCAGCGAATTTAACAGAAGCGGCCCAAGTTCGCAACATCGAGGCCGGCGTCTTGGTACGCTCGCCTCGGTTCGCGGCCAGGCTGGCGCAACACTTCGAGACTCTCGCTACCGTGGGGATTCTGCGACAGGTTCCGTTCGGTCATTGACGTTGCGGCCTCGTGGTCGTGTTCGTGCAACTCCCGCCGCCGATTGCACGAGTCAGCCCGATCTGTTTCAGGCCGATCGTGTCTTTCAAGCTGAACCGTCTCGGCTATCCACACAATGAAAGGATCATCTGATGGAAGCAAGCCCGGCACAGATCATTGAGTTCTTTAACGGCTTCAAGCAGTCGGTAATCCCACTATTCCAACGTCCTTACGAGTGGAAGGAGCGGGAGTGGAACACTCTCTGGCAAGACGTGTTAGAGCGGTATGAAGCCGACAAGGATCTCAGCCATTTCCTGGGAGCAATCGTCACCATGCCGGCAAAGTCCGTCCCGGTCGGTGTGTCGAAGTACATGGTAATCGACGGCCAACAGCGGTTGACGACGATCGCAGTTCTCCTGTGTGCCATCCGGGACGAGTTGCCCGAGGATGCCAAGCCGCAGAAGAAGCGAATCCAGAATCACTACCTGACCAACGATGGTTACGATGACGGCGAATTCCCAACGAGGTGAACCGGCCGCGGTCGTGGTTATTGCAGCCCGCCGGTTGGCCGTGGTCTGCGGGCACGCCAATGTATAGCGCAGTGCCCCGATCAGAATGCGCCAAACGACCAGATCAACCGTGGTGAACGCACAGACCGGAAGTGCGCGAGGAGGACTGAAACGTCAACGACATTTCCTTGCCCTTATTGCCACCATCCCGAGACGCGCCTGCGCCGGATGCACGACGCCGGCCGGGAATATGTTTGCGACCAGTGCGGCGAGGCGCACACGCGCAAGGACGGCGACCCGGCGGCATACGGCTGCGAAATCTGATGGCCATTTGTGCCTCGGTCTTCACCCTTCCGCAGTCGATCCATCCGGTTCGCTATCCCCAGCCGTTCCCGTTTCATCCGCACCGCGTTCGCCGTCTTGCCGATCCGTCTGGCCAGCTCATCATCGGCCATCGTTCCCAGCAGCTCGATTTGCTCCCGTGTCCATTGCGGCCGTCCCCCGCCAGGCCGAAGATACTGCCGGAGGTTGAGCCGTCGTTCCCGGTCGCGCCGTTCCTCGACTTCCTCCGGTGTCAGGCCGCGCTTGCGGCTGGCCTCGCCGCCGACCCCCGCAGCACAGGTACGGTTGCTTGATCGACAGGAACTCAGGAGATGGCCTTCCGCTTGCCGTTGCGGGCCGATTCGCTGCGCTCCTCATGGATGGCCGGCGCGTCCGTGCCGTTGAGCCGCGCATGGAGCGTGTCGCGGACGCGCTCCAGGTCGTCGGCGATGTCCTCCAATGCGACGGCAGCACGATCGGCGGCCTTCTCCTGCCGGTCCCAGCTACCGAAGAGGCGAGTAATCCAGTTCAGCATGGTCGAATTCTCCGGGGCGAGAGTGAGGGAAATGGACCGCCCGGCTTGCACGGCCGGCCGGTCCGATAAATCCGCGCGATTTATGCGCTGAGCGCGTGGACGGGCGGGCGCGGCACGCTGCCGGCGGTGTTGCTCGAAAGCCCGCGCCTTGCGCATCGCCTGCGGGATCAGTTCAGCCGGCCAGCGCCTCGGCGGTAAATGCTGGGGCGCACGGCCCGTGCCCAGCTGCCCGCGCACGAAATCGAGCAGCTCGTCCACGCGCTCGCAGAGGCCCGCCTTGACCAGCGCTTCGCCGAATGCACGGAGCCGCTCCGCCAGCTCTGGCGGCGTCTTGGGCGCCGCACGTTCGGCCGGCTGATGCGCCGGAGCGGCCGGCTTGTCGTTTGCCGGAGCCGGAGCCGGCGTCCCGTTGCGCGCTGCCGCGGCGGTGGACAATTCAGGTTGTCGGGTGAAACGCTTCTTCGCCGGATCGTAGTCGGCCCAGATCGGCGCCAGGCGGTAGAGGTAGCGGCCGACGCCCCATTTCACCGCGGCACGCTTGAGGGCATCGGACACCGCGGCCTTGTGTCGGTCCCCTTCGTCGGGTTGTTCCGAAGGTCCGCCGACGTCGGCCTTGCTGATCCATTCGCCGTCGATCCGCAGTTGCAGCTGGCACATCACGGAGCCGTCGGGGAGAAATTCGTAGTGGTCTTGCCAGTTGGCCGCGCCGACAACGGCATCGAGGCGATCCATCACGGCGCGGGCGTCGATGTACGGCATGGCCAGTGCCCGGTTGCCGCTGACGGCGCCGGGTCGGAACTTCACTTCGGTGCGGTCGAACGGGGCGGCCAGGGCTGCGAGGACCGCAGCCGCGGCGTTGGTCTGCTGCTGTTGGTTCACGGTGGAGGTTCTCCGTCGTTGGTTTGGTTCCCAGGAAGGCCCGGCACCGGGCGAAGGTGCCGGGAGCAAGGGGCCGTTAGATCATTCCCCGGTCGCACAGCGTTTGCACGCTATCGACGTGCTTGCAATGACCGTGGCGGGTGAAGCCGAGGCAATCGCAGGTATTCCCCTCTTCGCCGTCCGACAGGTGGACGTGGTAGGTGTCGCATTCGTCGGCGGGATGGCCGACGTGCTTCGTCAGGCGGAAGCCCCTGCCGTAATCGCTGCTGACGCGGGTGAGGCTGTAGTCGTTCTCCGTCACCTTGCGGCCGGTCGTGATGGTGAGGGTCAGGATTGCCGTTGCCGCGTTGTAGCGGAGCGTCCGGGAGAACTGAGCCTTGCCGCGGGGACGGGGAGTCGTGAGAGTGGACATTGAAGACCTCGCTTGTTCGGGGTTTTCCAGGGCCGCGGATGTGACAGCACCGCGGCCCACTTCGTTTCTGCCCTACACCTATAATATAACCCATATGGGTTACTAGGTCAAGTGGGTTATCAAGATTCTTTCTGGATTTTCTGACTGGAGTTGCCGACATACCCCAAATGGGTTACACTGTGATAGTGTCCGAATGGCGGAAGGACGGGGGACAACATGGTTGCACAGATCAAAGGCGGGGACGGGGCCGCGGCGCCGACGTTCGGCCAGATACTGAAATCACTCCGTGAGTCTGCCGGGATTACCCAGGAACAGCTGGCAAACCGATCCGGCCTTCATCTCGGGGCCGTCTTCAAGCTGGAACAGGGCAGACGCGAACCCGCATGGTCCACCGTGCAAGCCCTCTGCCGCGCGCTCGGCGTTGGGTGCAGCTCCTTCGAGAACACCGCGCCGCACATAGCCAATCGCCCAACCCCAGGCCGAGGCCGGCCGCGGAAGGTCGAGGTGAGCGGCCAGGGCGAGAGGCCCGCTGACCCCAGCCCGTCCCCCAGTTCCACCGGTGCAGCTGGAAAGGCAAAGCTAGGTCGGCGGAACGGCAAGCGGAAGTGAGGCTCACGAAGCTACTGCCCTGGAAAAACCGCAACGGGCTGAGAGAATGGAGTGGAGGCGTGGATCGCAAAACGCCGAAACTGATCTACAGCCAATTCGACAGGTAGCGATTCTCGTTCGCGTTTGAAATCCGGGCATTATCCAAACGAGCAGGTCCGCCATGAAGGTAGTTTACATCGCTGGTCCGTATTGCGCAGCGACTGAGTACGGAGTGCTGCAAAACATTCGGAATGCCGAAGAAGTAGCCTTGCGAGTTTGGAAAAGCGGGGCGGCGTGCATCTGCCCCCATAAGAACACGGCCTTTTTCGGCGGGGCGGCCGACGATAGCGTCTGGCTCGATGGCGACTTGGAGATTCTGCGGCGGTGCGATGCCATCGTATGCGTCCCGGGCTGGCGGAATTCTCGGGCGCCGTCAGCGAGGTCGCTCTCGCCCGAACGCGGAACATTCCAGTCTTTGAGACCTTTGAGGAGTTCTCGACGTGGCAATCCCAAGTCCAGGCCGGAGATTCAAGTGGCTCACCGCAGAAACTTTTGTCTACGATGTAGCGATCGCTCTGGTCGCATTCGGGAGTAGTGCGGCGGGAGCGGTTAAGTGGTTTGCAGAAAGCCTGCTCTTGGGTTGGGCGATGGTGCTTTGCGCAGTTCTGACCCTTCTCGCAGTCATGGCAAAGGCGATTGTCCAACGAAGACAGCAAAGGGCCAAGGAGTCGCCCAGCGACTTGGAGGGCTGCCTCCATGTCCTGCGGAGCGTTTTGCTGATGGATGTATCGTTGACCAGGCCAGACCCACAATTGCGAATCACAATCCACCTGCCTACGCCCGACGGATCCCACCTCGAACAGGCAGTCGAGTATGTGGGCAACAACCGTGGCGGCTCAACGAAGGGGCGGAAATTCAAGTCGGGAGCCGGGATCATCGGGCGATGCTATCGTGAGCGAAAAAACGAACTGTACATCGGGGTTCGGACAAATGATGATCCCACCGCGTTCATCGACGAGTTGGTTTCAGTGTGGGGCTATGACCGAGAAGACGCCAGGAGACTGGACCCTGAATCGAAGACTTGGCTAGCGCTCCCGTTGCTGGACAGCAGCAGCAACGTGCAGGCCATTCTCTACGCAGATTCCACCGATCGGAAGTTCTTTACACAAGACCGGCAGACTCGGACGATGGCCGTCGCTGGGGGCATTGCCGCATATGTAGCTCGACGCTATACTTGACTGCCGCTTCGACACCTTCGGCCAGTGTTCGCCAGTGTTCGCCAAAAGGAATCACAATGTCAGACCCCATAACACCCCGTGTCGCGGACGCCCTGCCAGCGCTACATGAACAAACGGTATCAAGGGCCGGCGCCGCGCTAGAAGTCAAGACTGTCGAGATTCCGGCCGTGTTTCAGCAGGCTATTGTTCGTGGGCTGCAACGTGGACGCGAAGAGGCGCAGGTCGCAAAAGGTGCAGCGAAGTAGGATGTTCTTGCACGCAACGACAATTTCCGCGACGTCGGCCCCGCCGATCCGGCGGCGCTCCCCGTTCACGACATGGCGGCCCTGACCGACGCGGCGCGGAGCAGACACAGCGTCACAACCCGCCCACAACGATCATCGGCACGTCCGCCTCGTCTTCCTGATCGGTCAGCAGCCAGACGCCACGCACCTGCCGCCCGTCGCTGCCCAGGACGTACTGGCCTTCAGCGTCGGCGAACACGTCCCTAGCAGTGCGTCCAGCCAGCGCCCCCGCGCCCCGCCGAAGACGTTGCCGAAGAACAGGCCGGTCAGCGCCCTGATCGACAGGCCCAGCCACGGCGTGCGTTCCCTGTTGTCGATGGCGGCGAACGCCCCGAGAAGGGCGAAGCCCGGCACGAACAGAGCGAGGGACAGGATTAGACGAAGTACCTTCATCGGCGACAGCTTACCCGGTGAAGACGTTGTGCCAGGTCGGCAGGAGAGGCGGCCACAAGGACAGTGCCGACGGGTTGCCGCGGTTGACACCCGTTCTGACACCCGTGACACCCGCAAAGAGGGTTTTCTAGGGGCAACTGGTGTCAGTTGAAACGAATAAACCCCGCATTTCGCGGGGTTTTTCACGTCTTTTTCTTTCGACAGTCCGGTACTCTAACCAATTGAGCTACGTCCCCAAGTTATCTATCCATCATAACCTATGTCGTTTTTCCGTCTTCTGACACGGCATGGTTCAACGGCGAATAACAGGCTTGTGGCGGCACGTTTCCAACGTGCTGGAGATTCTCAGTACGTTTCCAACGTGCCGCCACAAACCTGTTACCGGTAGCCGGCCGAAATTGAACCATGCCTCTGACACCAGATCCTAGGGCAGACAATCAGGAAAGTGGCCGCTTCGTTGGAACGGATCGGCCACGAACACCGTGACGCAACGAAAAAACTGCTGTCACCGTGTCCGAGAGCAATTCTACCACGCCGATTCCGAACGGCAAGCCCGCCAAGCTCTATCCAGCGTTCCCTTTATTCCCAGCTGCCACGCGGCGCTGGGCAAAGAAGATCCGGGGGAAGTTGCATTGCTTCGGCCCGTGGCATGATCCCGGCGGCGCTCTGGTGAAGAACCTGGCGGAGAAGGACTCTCTGTACGCCTGGGACGGCGGATTGATCGACCGCCCCGGGCGCTGCGACCAGTCATTTAAACGCCCGTCGCGGAAGGTCGCGCGGCTTGACTTTTGAGACCATATCTGGGTTCGGCTTCAGATACCGGCTTCCCCAAGCAGAGATTGCAGCCGGTCCAGGTTTTGCTCGTTGGCCGGCTCGACGATAGGGCGGATGCGCTCGGCAACCTCGGCGTCGTCAAACTCCTGCACCCAAGTAACCGTGGTTCCCTCATCGCACGCCGACAGCGACACGGATAAAGTAAACCGCGGTTGTGACACATGCCGAATGACGATTCCACGGTCGGCGTCGATCTCTCGGAATACGTTCTCGTTCGGGTAGTTGGATCCATCCGGGCCGTGCATCACGAAGACCCACCGTCCACCCGGCACGAACTCGAACTCCTCGAACGTATTGCTAAAGCCGTTCGGCCCCCACCACCGGGCCAGGCGATCCGCCTGCGCGAAGGCTGCGAACACCGCATGGGGCGGGGCGGAAATCCGTCGCTCGGTGCGGAACGTCGCACTCGCCGCCGGACTGGTTAGCTGGGTCATCGTGCGTCCTCTTGCTTTTGCCGCCGATCGATAAAGTTCAGCAGCAAGGCGGGCGGGGAGGGCGTTGAATCTCGGAAAGCCGTTATGCCCGCCCTGTCTGCTTGTATGTTCCTCTTACTCCCGCTTTCACAGCGGGATTATCCTCTTCTGAGGATGTCGCGAGGAGGTCTCTCGGTCTGCTGAGGCTCGAACTCTTGCTGCAGTTTGACCCCTCCGCGTTGGCTCGAGAGCTTGTTACATCCTGAGGCACTGACCTCTCATCACCAGCTTCCTCATGGTCCAACTTGCGCCGGAGGACCCTCGCGGCTGCGGCCCCTGTCTCAGCTCCCCCTTCTCGGAGTTGCCAATGTTACCAGACTGCGGCCCCGCTCCGCAAGCACCCGCGCCAACCAACCCGGCCGCCACACCTTCCCGCATCGGCGTCGGCATCCGGCGATAATGCATCTCACGAAAAGTGAACGATTCCTAAATTGCTATTGCATCGCCAGGCAAGTCCCGTTATATGCCCTCCCTTCGCAGAAAGATTACACGCACGTCAGGGCGCGGACCTGTTCGGCGTCCCCTCTCGGAGAGGCGGCGCGGGACGCACCGACGTTCCGGGGGCGATACGGCCGGCGACGACCGCCGGGTTAATCTAGGGGAGGTGGGCGATGCGCAGAGGGAGATGGCGGACGTGGTTAGGCGTGGGACTCCTCGCCGTTCTGGGCGTCGGCCGCGTGTGGGCGCAGCAGATCTACTCGACTTCACCGGACAGTCTGCGGCTGCAAAACGGGTTGCCGCCGCAGCCGGTCAGCGTTCTGTCCCCCAATGGGACGACCTTCCCAGCCCCGACGCCCCCGCCCCCGTCGCCGTCGCTTCTGGGCGGTCAAACTCAGCCGGTCGCGCTGCCGATGAACGCTCCCGCCCCCGCCGCGGCACACCAGGTCGATGGACACGGCGACCCGGTACAGTGGAGTGACCACAACGGTGCGGCCGAGGCCTGCGACGTCAACTCCATTGAAACCTGGGGCGACTACCTGCTGCTGAAAGCCCATCGCGATGCCCAGGACTATGCCATCGTCTCGCCCAACGTCAACATCGGGTCCCCCGCCGGCACCATCCAGTCCGTGGACTGGGAAACGCAGAGCGCTTCCGCATCGGCGGCGGCTGGAAACTGCCCGGCGACGGCGTCATGGTCGGCGCCACCTACACCTACCTGCACACGAATGACAACCAGGGCATCTCGGCCCCTCCCGGCGGCAACCTGTTCACCACCTTGACGCGCAGCGGCGGCTTCTTCGACGCCTCGACGGCCGTCGCCATGACCAACCTCAATTACAACGTCCTGGACGTCGATTTCTCCAAGCGCTTCTCGCCGGCTCACTCCCTCGACCTGACGGTGTTCGGCGGCGGTTGCGGCGCCATCATCGACCAGAAGTTCGACGTCATCTACAACGGCGGCACGTCGGGCGCGGTCAACGACCACGTCAGCAGTCCGGTCTACTTCTACGGCGGCGGTCTGACGTTCGGCATGGAGAGTCAGTGGATGATCTACGAGGGCCATTCCCCTCACACCGGCCTGAGTCTGTACGCTCGGGCACGCGGCTCGCTGTTGACCGGCGAGTTCCGCAACTTTGAGACCGAAACTAATGCCAACGGGACTGTCGTGATCACGAACGTTTACGAAAAGACACAGTCGGTCGTGCCCGTTGCCGAGCTCGCCTTTGGCGTGGCCATGGAATGGGAGCACCTGAACGTCCGCGTCGGCTACGAAATCACCAACTGGTTCGACATGGTAAACAGCCCCAGCTTCACCGATGCCGCCAACATTGGCAACATCACCCGGCGGACCAGCGACCTGTCGCTCGAGGGGCTGGCAGTCCACCTGGGGCTGTCGTTCTAGTACCTTCCCGAGCCGGAAACGTCGTTTAGCCGCGAGTTTTTGCGAGCGCTGGAGTGCAGCGCTCGCAAAAGCTCGCGGCTAAACGACGTTTCCGGCTCGGCAAGCTCGTCGGTTCGTCATTTTCAATTCGACTCTGGCGGATTGCCGTATCATACCCGATAATAGGAAGGTTCGAGTTCGCGAAAGATGGGCACCCTGAGGGAGCAATGGCGCCATGCTTCGCTTCCGTGTCAGCAACAAGTTGCAGCAGCAGGAATTCGACCACCCGGCCGGCCCGATCGAGATCGGCCGCGGCGGGGCACGCGAGAACATTCCGCGCTGCGTCGTGCAAGACCTCTACGTCTCAAAGGACCACATCTCCATCGAGGAGGAGGCCGGCGGCAAGGTGGCGGTACGCAATCTGAGCGCCCGCAACTCGATTCGCCTCGCCGACAACAGCCTCATCGCGGTCGGCGCGACACGCGAACTCGACTCGCCGGTTCGCCTGACCGTCGGTGAAACGACCATCGACGTCGAGGTAGCCGGCGACGAGGCGGATGAAGTTGCCGCCGGGCCGCTCCAGACCATCGGTCAGCCGGCGATCGGCCGCACCCTCCAGACGACCCAGAAGAGTCTACAGGAACTCGGCCAATCGCCCGACGCCGAGAAGCTGACGCAGTGGTTCGAGACGGTCATCGCCGTGCAGCGGTCGGCGGCAGGGTCGCCGGAGTTCTATAGCCAGACGTCGGCCGCGGTCGTCAAACTTGTCGGCCTCGACAAGGGCCTGGTCATCCTGCGCAAAGCCGGGCGCTGGATGGTCCAGTCACGTTTTCCTGAAGATGACGGCAACGCGCTCGGGCGCGAGTTCTCCATGACGATCCTGTCCAAAGTCGAGCGCGAGCGCCGCACGTTTTTCCAGTCGGAAGGCGTCGGCGCGACCAGCTCCGAGAGCCTCCAGGGTATCGAGGCCGTCGTCGCTTCGCCGATCTTCGACCAGCGCGACGCGGTCGTCGGCATGGTCTACGGTGTGCGCAACCGCTTCTCCCGGGTGCGCGGCGCCCCCACCAGCCTGGGCATCGGCCCGCTCGAAGCCCAGGTCATGCAGCTGCTGGCCTCGGCGGTCGGCGTCGGTCTGGCCCGGCAGGAGCAGGAAGCGGAGGCCGGCCGGCTGCGCGTCCAGTTCGAGCAGTTCTTCTCCGCCGACCTGGCCCGCGAGCTGCAGCGCAACCCCCGTCTCCTCGAGGGTCAGGAACGCGAGATCACCGTCCTGTTCAGCGATATCCGCGGCTTCTCGCGCATCTCCGAAAAGCTCGGACCGCAGGAGACGTGCAAACTCGTCTCTTACGTCATGGAACGGCTGACGCAGCGCATCATGGAGTTCGAGGGCGTCGTCGTCGATTATGCCGGCGACGGCATCATGGCCATGTGGAACGCGCCGATGACGCAGCCGGAGCACGCCGCCAAGGCTTGCAGGGCGGCTCTGGCGATGCTCGCGGACCTGCCGGCGATGGACGCTGACTACAAGGAACGCATCGGTACACCACTGAAACTGGGCATCGGCCTGAACACCGGCCCGGCGATGTGCGGCAACACGGGCAGCACGCAGAAGTTCAAGTACGGTCCCCTGGGACACGCCGTCAACCTCGCCAGCCGGGTCGAGGGCGCGACTAAGGCGATGGGCGTGCCGCTGCTCATCACCGGTTCGACGAAGGCACTGGCTTCGGAGGGCTTCTTCACGCGCCGTCTGTGCAAGGTCCGCGTCGTCGGCATTCACGGCGCCGTCGATATGTTCGAGTTGCGTTCCGCCGAAACCGCGACGCCGGAATGGCTCGAATTGAAGGAAGGTTACGAACACGCGCTGTCGCTGTTCGAGGCCGGCAATTTCTCCGGCGCCTTGCGTTCTCTGTCCGCGATCCAGGCCAAGGCGGACGACCATCACGACGTGCCGAGCCTGAACCTGATCGGCCGGGCCGTCGATTTCCTGCGCTCGCCGCCGGAGCATTTCGACGGCGTGCTCGAACTGAGCAGTAAGTAATCCCTTTCCGCCGCTTGCGGCTTAGCAACCCGTGCTAAGCCGCAAGCGGCGGGCACGGTCGCCTATCTTCCAGCTGCATCTCTACCTTCTTCGGGCGAGTTTTCTTGACCGCGGCCCTCCGATCGATCATTCTTGCAGATACGGTACACATGAACCGGCAAGGGGATCCCACATGGTCGATAGCACCAGCATCAGCGCCGAGATCGCGGCTCGGCGCAAGGCGGCCGCAGTGCCGGGAGCGACGACGGCATATCTCGTCCTCGATACCGAAAGCGTGCCCGACGGCGATTTGCTGCGCCGCGTCCGATACCCCGGCGAGAGCCTGTCGGCGGAAGAGGCGATCGCCCGCGCCCAGGCTGAGGCGCGCGAACAATCGAACACCGGTTCCGATTTCCTGCCGGTGACGTTTCAGTATCCGGTTGCCGTCTGCGTCCTGCGCGTCGCCGACGATTTCACGCTCCAGCAGATCACCTGCCTCGACACACCGCAGTTCCGCACCGAAGAGATCGTAAAGCAGTTCTGGCGCGGGTCGCCCATTATCCGCGGGCCAGGATCGTGACCTTCAACGGCCGGGCCTTCGATATGCCGCTGCTGGAGTTGGCAGCTTACGATTACGGCATCTCCGCCCGCGACTACTTCACCAACAGCCGCAATCGCTACAACGGCAATCACATCGACCTGCTCGACTGGATGACCAACTTCGGCGCCTACCGGATGAACGGCGGGCTGAACAACCTCTCGAAACGGCTGCACGGCGACAACCGGAAACGCCTTCTGGACGACATGGACGGTCCTCCCGGCAAGACCGACATTTCCGGCGATCAGGTCCACGAGATGTTCAAGGCCGGCCGGCTTCAAGAGATCAACGACTATTGCATGTGGGATACGATCGACACCTATTTCATCCTGTTGCGCACCCGCGTCGTGACAGGAGAGATTTCGCGCGATCAGTTGAAGGTGTTGGTGCGGCGGGCGCTGGAGTGGCTGGAGGGCAAGGCCGAGAGCGTCCCTGCATTGGCGCGGTATCTGGAGAATTGGAAACCGGTCGATCCGCATCTGGTACGGCTTCTGGGGGCACCTGCGGAGATTAGGGACGTTGGCGTTTGACGAAACTCAAAGCGCGAGGGCCGCCGGCGCATGCGCCGGCGGCCCTCTTGCTTCGCGTTTCGTGCGACGATCAGTTGCGGTTGCTGTTCAGTTCCATCATGATACGCAGAATGTACCAGAACAGCGTGGCCACGGACGAGAACAGCATCAACGCCGCGGCGACGTGCTGGTCGGTACGGAAGTGCAGCAACACGCTCGAGGTTTGGTACAGGATGTAGCCGGACAGCAGGGCCACCATCGCGAACGAGAAGAACAGGCCCAGATGGAAGCCGAAGATGCAGCCGCAGACAATTACACCCAGTGCGATCATGCTGCCGACGGAGAGAATCGGCGCGAGCCCGCTATAATCCTTCTTCGTCATGAACACCGATGCGGTGAGTCCGCCGAACACCGCCAACGTCAGAATGCCGGCGGTGGGAATCAACCCTTTCTCGCCGGTCGGATCGACGTAATTCTGAGCGATGTACAGAATCGGCACGAAGATGATGGCCTCGGCCACAACATAGAGACCCAGTCCGAAATACTGGATGCCGACGGACGTTTCCGACCGCGCCCACATCTGTGCGAGCATGCTCGCGCCCATGAAGGCGAGCATGACCATCAGAAAGCCCATGGGGTGCCCGCCACCCATGAGAGCGAAGACCTGTTGGGGTTCCGTGAAGACGAACTTGAGGAGAAATGCCTCAAGTGCGATGAAGGCCAGGATGGCTCCACCGAGGTGGGCGTAGGTACGGCGGATGAACGTCGCCCGCGCATCGGTCATCGACTGTTCGCGTGGCAGTCTTACGTCAATTTCGTTGTACATGGCGTTCTCCCGAATTTGTGATGTGTCGGCGTCGGCGATAACCGCTGTCCGCGGCTTGACTCAGGATGCCGGTACGGCGACAGACGTCTACTCTATCATATTCCCTGTTACCGGCCGGATCAAGGCGACAGTACCGCTGCACTCCCCTCACTTGCGCCGTTTCCGTGTTTGTTCCAGCAAGCCCTTATACCTTACCTTCGTCTGCTTGTCCAACTGATCGCGTGCCTTGCCCAGTGTGGGGCAGACATTCCTGTCCGCCGAGCATCACCGTCTCGATGGATCGGGCTTGCGTTGCTCCCGCAGTAGTCGAATCGCAGCCTCCTGCCGGTAAAGACGCGCCTCGCCGAGTTGGGCCTTGGAGAATTTACCCGCCTCAAACATGGCTTCGGCGAACTTTTCGGCTTCCCTCCCGAGTTCCACATCCAAAGTGAGGATCGCAATCCGTTCCTCCGGTTTATTAGTCAGATCGAGTTGGGAGTCGCGCACTTTCCCGAAGGCCCGGATTAGCTCAGGCAGTACGGTTCTCCCGGCCATGTATTCATCGTATCGGACCCGCAGAACGGTCACTGCGGTGTTGCAGCGTTCCTTCAGGAGCTTCTGCAATTCGTCGTCGCCCTTCCGCGGTTCGAGCGCCTTCGACTCGACGATCGCTCGGACTTTTGCGATCACGGGCGGTTCATCGGCCGGTTTGTCGGCGGATACGGCGGCACTGCACAGCAGCGGCAACAGGTAGAGCAGGTTCATGGTCGTTCTCCTCGTTGCAAGCAATTCGTGTAGGGTGGGTCGAGTCATCGAGACCCACCCAGCCGGTGGGTCTCGATGACTCGACCCACCCTACTCAGACGTAAATCTCGATCCCCAGAAACTGGTCCGGCTCCTTCTGGTAAACCTCGGCGGCCCGGCGCAGCGTCACGATGCGGTCGCTATGCCATTGCTGCTCCAGCTGCGGCATCGTGTCCCGGTAGGGAAAGTCCACCAGCAAGTCCTTGCGCATCATCATGGCGCGGACCTTGCGAATGCGGTCCTCGCCGACCACCTTGCAGGTCAACCACAGCAGATACATCACCGGCTTGCGCGGCTCGCCGGCATCGTAGCGCACCAGCCCCTCGCTGAATTTCTCCGCCACCGCGTTCAGCACGAAATTCAGGAGATACCAGCGATCCTCCTTCAGCATCGGCAGCATCGGATCTTCCACGGTTGTCTTGAGCGACGCCGCACGGATCTTGGCGACGGCCACGGGATTGAGAAACACCTCCTCCAGTGAGCGCTCGAAGATCGAGCGGATTTTCAGGCAGCCGTCCTTGAGGCCGTTCAGGCTCACCAAGACGCGGCCGAGGAACTGCTTGTGCTGCCATTCCCGCTGTGCCCGATACCGGCCCCACCAGCGGCCCAGCACGAACGAAGCGGCCGTTGTGGCGAAGAAAATGATGATGCCCGTGACGATCTTCATCACCATCTCGGTATCGAAGATCGCGAAGAGCATGGCCGTTCTCCTTCTCGTGGTCAGTGCGGAGTGGGCAGCGTCTCATCCGCAGCGATTGTACGGACAAAACGCCTCCCCGTTTACGTTTCGCGCTTGGCACATCTCCATTGCCTTCTTTTTCGTTGCGATCCCCGACGCCGCTCTCTACGATACCCCGAGTCCGGTTCGGCGGCGGTTTCCCGGGTTCCGGACTGGAGGGTGGGCGATGCACATCAATCCCGATGGGACCACGTTGCCCCCGGATGGGAATGAGCCTGAACGCTCCGCGGTTCCGGACGATCCCTCGGCCGCCACGTCTCCCGTCAAACCCGATGTCGGCGAAAAGACGCAAAGTTACCGGGACCGGTCGAAAAGTCAGGGCAGGGCCGCACCGCAGGAAATGCCGGCGTTCCTCGGGCGCTACAAGATCCTGTCTCTCCTCGGCCGCGGCGGCTTCGGCACCGTCTACCTCGGCCACGACGACCAGCTCGACCGCAAGGTGGCGGTCAAGGTGCCGCACGGCGAGTTGGATCCCGACAAGGTCGAGTCGTTCCTCCGGGAGGCCCGGCGTCTGGCCAAGCTGCGGCATCCGGGCATCGTCACCGTCCACGACGTCGGCGTTGATGCCGGCCGTTGCTACATCGTCTCCGATTTTATCCGCGGTCAGTCGCTCCGCGATTGGATGCAGTCTCACAGGCCGACGTGGCAGGAGGCGGTGCGGATCGTCGCGGCCGTCGCCGATGCGCTGGCGGAAGCCCACAAGCAGAGCACCGTTCACCGCGACGTCAAGCCCTCGAACATTACCCTGACGGAAGACCTCAAGCCCATCCTCCTCGACTTTGGCCTGTGCTGACCGAGGAAGAGGCCGGTGCCGCGGACGGCCGGATCGCTGGGACGCTGGCCTACATGTCGCCGGAACAGGCCGGCGGCGCGGGACATCGCATCGACGGCCGGACCGACATCTTCGGCCTGGGTGTCGTGCTGTACGAATTGCTCTGCGGGAGACGGCCGTTCCGCGCGGAGGAGACGGAAGAATTGCTCCGGCAGGTGCGCGAAGACGAGGCCCAGCCGCCGCGGCAGCTGATCCCGAGTATTCCGCGTGAACTGGAGCGGATCTGTCTGAAGGCGATGGCCAAGAAGATCCGCGACCGCTACACCACGGCCGCCGATTTCGCCGAGGAGCTGCGCCGCGTGCTGATCGAACCGGAGCCGGACAGCGGCGGTCCGAAGACAGTGGTCCGTGTTCAAGAAGTAGGAGCCAGGGATCAGGCGTCAGGCGTCAGGGATCAGGAGTCAGAAGTTGGTGATTCTGCTCCTGAGTTACCCCGCGGACCGGAGCGGCGGCAGGTGACGGTCCTCTCCTGCAATTACGACCTGGGCGAAGCGGCCGAAACGCTGGACGACGAGGAGCAGCTGGCGTTGCTGAGCGCGTGCGAGAAAGTATGTGGGCAGGCCGTGGGGCGTTTCGGCGGGTCGGTGGTGCAGTCGAGTGGCGGCGGCTTGCTCGTCTGCTTCGGCTATCCGCAGGCGTATGAAGATGCGGCTCAACGGGCGGTCGATACCGGCCTGGCCATCCTGGAAGGACTGTCCAAACTAGGCGCCCAGGTTCCGAGCGCCGGTGTGGCGATCCACAGCGGCCCGGCCGTGGTTGAGGAGGTCGGCGAAGCGACACAGAAGGCGCTGGTGATCGTCGGCGAGACGCGGAACACGGCGGCCCGACTCGGCGACCTGACCCCCAACCAGACGCTGTGGATCAGTGCGGCAACGCAGAGCCTGGTCCGCGGCTTCTTCGTCTGCGAGGAAGCCGGCAGCCAGGCGCTCAAGGGACAGGCCCGGCCGCTGAGCGTTTTCCGTGTGCAGCGGCGCGGCGACGCTTCCAGCCGGATCGAAGTGGCCGGCGCCGCGGGCTTGACGCCGCTGGTCGGCCGCGACCAGGAAGTCGGTCTGCTGCTCGATCGCTGGGAGCAGGCGCGCGAGGGACTGGGTCAGGTGGTCCTCCTCCGCGGCGAGGCGGGCATCGGCAAATCGCGCTTGCTGCACGAGGTCAAGGAACGGCTGCGCCAGGAATCAGGCGACGGCCTGGGAACCGTGGTCGAGTGGCGCTGCGCGCCGTTTCACGAGAATAGTGCGCTCTATCCCGCCACGGACGGCTTCGAGCGGCTCCTGGCTCTGGGCCGCGAAGACGCTCCCTCTCTCAAGCTCGACAAGCTCGTCGCGCACCTACGGCTGCACAAGATGGATCAGCCGGAGCCGATCGCTCTGCTCGCCGCGCTGCTATCGTTGCCGCTCGATGGCCGTTATCCAACCCTGGCCCTGTCGCCGCAGCGGCAGAAGGAAAAGACACTGGAAGCGCTGCTGGAATGGCTGCGCCGCTTGGCGGCCCGACAACCGGTGCTCTTCATCGTCGAGGACCTACACTGGGTGGACGCCTCGACGTTGGATCTGCTGGCCCTGCTGGTCGAACAAGGTCAGGGCGATCGGCGGCTGACGATCTTCACCGCCCGTCCGGAGTTCGTTCCTCCCTGGAGCGGGAAGGCCGGCCCGAATCAGATCGCCCTCAACCGTCTCACACGACGGCAGATCGCCGACCTGATGCAGCGCAAGACCGGCGTGCGTCAGCTACCGCCGGCCCTGATCGAGCAAATCGCTACTCGCACGGAAGGGGTGCCGTTGTTCGTCGAGGAATTCACACGGATGGTGCAGGAATCCGGTGCCCTGAAGGACGTGAGCGGCACCATCGAAATCGCATCAATTCCCGGCACCCTGCAAGACCTCCTCGCAGCTCGCCTGGATCGAATCGGCGGTGTGCGGGACCTGGCCCAGATCGCATCGGCCCTCGGTCGTGAATTCAGCTATGAGCAGCTGCACGCCGTTACTTCGCTGGAGGAGACGAACCTCCAGCTCGATTTGTCGAAGCTGGTCGAGGCGGAAGTCCTCTTTCCGAAGGGCCGGCCGCCGCGCTGCAATTATCTGTTCAAACACGCCCTGATCCAGGACGCGGCCTATCAGTCGCTGGTCAAAAGCAAACGCCAGCAGATCCATCGGACCATCGCCCAGATTCTGGAGGAGCGCTTCCCGGAAACACGCTCGGAGCAGCCGGAACTACTGGCACATCATTACAGCGAGGCCGACCTTACCGTGCAAGCGGTCGTCTTCTGGGAAGCAGCCGGCCAACGGGCACAGGAGCGCTGGGCCAACGCCGAGGCGATCGGCCACTTCCGCAAAGGGTTGAAACTGATCGCCGGCCTGGCCGAGAGTGGAGAGCGCGACGAGCAGGAGCTGCGTTTGCTCCTCCCGCTGGCGGTCGTGCTGATGACCGCGCAGGGCTACGCCAGTCCGGACCTGGATGCCGTCCACGAGCGTGCCAGGGTGCTGTGCGAGAAGATCGGCCCGTCGGCGCCGCTGTTCCACGTCCTGTGGGGCATCTGGGCGTGCCGTTTGCTGCGCGATCAGCTGGATCTCACCCATAGCCTGGCCGACGAGCTTGCTGCGCCTGGCCGAGGCGCGGGCCGACGCGGGGTTGCGGATGGAAGCCAATTTTTGCACGGCCATCACGCGCTTCTACCGCGGCGATTTCGCCGTCTGCCGGGCTGCCTGCGCGTTGCGACGAGTTGCAAGATACCGGGCAGTGCAAGGCCCATTCGCGCCACACCGGCCAGGACGCCGGCATGGCGTTCCGCTGTTACCGCGCCCTGTCGTCGTGGTATCTGGGCTTCCCCGACCTGGCCTTGCACCAGATGGACGACGCGATCGCCTATGCTCGGTCGATCGACCATCCGTTCAGCCTGGCGTATGCGCTACACCACTCAGGCTGGCTCTGCTACCTGTGCCGGCTCGGCGAACTCGGCCAGCAGCGCGGTGAAGAAGTGATCGCGCTGTCGGCCGAGCAGGGCTTTGCGTTCTGGTCGGCGTTGGGCACGGTCAGCCGCGGCTCGGGCTTGTTGGTACAGGGACGCCTGGACGAAGTGCTGGCCGACATCACCCGCGGTGTCGCCGCCTTTCGGGCCACCGGTTCGACGATGTCTCTGTCGCATTATCACGGCTACTTCGCGGAAATTGATTGGAAAGCCGGTCGGCCGCACGAAGCGCTGCGCGAGTTGGAAGATGGTTTGAACGCCGTCGAGCGCTCGAACAACCGCTTCTTCGAGGCCGAACTGCGCCGTCTCCAGGGCGAGGTGTGGTTGGCCGCGACCGGCGACCAATCGGCAGCGGAGGAGTGTTTCAACCGGGCGCTGACTGTCGCTTGGCGACAGGAGGCGAAATCGTGGGAGCTGCGCGCGGCGAAGAGCCTTTGCCGACTGCGGAGAAGCCAGGGGAGAGTGGAGGAAGGGCGGAAGCATCTGGCCGAGGTGCTCGGCTGGTTTACGGAAGGATGGGGGACGCCGGACCTGGTGGATGCGCGGGGGTTGCTGGCGGAATGAACGTTAGACATCTTCAACTGCGGCGAACGATGCACTATTGCCTCCGATTAAGCTACCACGTTAGAAGAGGGCCAGGTTTCTTTTATCAGGTTCACCGCTTCTTTTGAAAAGGAAGCCGAACTCTTTCCCCGAAAAGGAACCTGACCCCTTTCCCCACTCTTTTCCACTCGACGTTCCACATTTTGGAAGAACTTAGTGGGGACCGCCCTCATACTTGTCACCCTTTTTCGATCCGGCCTCGGCCGACTTGAGGGTCATCTGATTCTTCTCAATGAGGATGCAGAATTCTCCAGGCACGAACTTGAAAAGGCTCAGCACCTTCTTCCCTTTTCCGTCGAACGCCGCTAGCACACGCTCGTTGCCGTCCTTGAAAAACGGGATCTCGACAACCCCATCCTTCTTGAGCGTGATCTTCTTCGTGCTGCCGTGCAGACCTGACGCGATGAAGAAAATATCTTCACCCGTGTCGTTGGCGATTGGGATGTTGACGGTAGGAGCCTTTTACTTCTTTTCTTCAGCCTTCGACACGGCACTGGGGGTGCAATCGCTCCATTCCCTGAAAAACTTCGAGAAAATGGGCAATCTGCTTCAAGAAACCTCTTCACTTGGCTTAAACACTAGCAAAAAACGGCGTGTTTTATTCCCTTGGGCACGCGATTTCCGCATTCCTACCGTGGCGGACAGCGGCTTTCGTGTGCCAGCCACGGGATTGGGCACTGAACAACGTCAGTATTTCGTTCGCCCGCTTGGAGATGGCACCCCGAAAAATGCTGCATTTTCCAGTTGAATGGCACACGATTCACCCGGAGCCGATGTAAGTCATCGTGGTTTACCTCGAAAAGTTGTCGTTTTTCCCGAAATTGCCAGGGAATGGAGCGACGGCACCCGTAGTCCTCTACCTTTTTTTTCATGGTCTTCAACGGAGCATCAGCCAGGTACTTCTGGATCGTTTCAGAAGTGCGGGTTTTGCGGTTCTCGACCTGAGTGTAAAGGTACTGGTCTTCCGCTACGTCCACCTCATGCTCCATATCCTCGACCTTTCTGAGTTGGTCGTCCGCAACCAACTTCTTCACGTACTTGTCTGTGCGAAAGGTCTTTAGAACTTCCCGCCCACGATCCCACTGCCTTCCCTTGATGAGTTCAGTCTTCTTGTCCGCCAGTTGGGGAAGACTTTTCTTGATGAAATCCGTCTTCAAGGCATTCAATTCGGAGCTGTCCGGCTCTTTCTCCGCGAGCCGCTGAGCAGCTTCACGTAGGTTATTCCGCCGCACGAGCGCGTGGTATTCGTCCTCGAACTTCTTCCAGGCCGCACGACGGATACCGTCGTCGAGCTTGCCCCTCGCCTTGATGAGTAAGGACATATATCTCAGTTGAATGTCCGAGGATGCAACATCCGCATGAAGCATGCCACGACCAATCGCGGCTACGACCAGTCGGAGGTCATCGACTTCGCTCGTACCCTCAAGCCGACGATCTTGCTCGGTGATGAAAGCTATGTTCTGGGCGTTTTTCCGATCAACTACCAACATCTCGATCTCAGCGTGGCGATCGTCGATTTTCTTGGCCAGACCATTGCGTTGCTCAGCCAGATCCTTCGTCTCGCTGTCCTTGTTTACAGGCAGGTCTTTCACGCGTTGTCGAACTCGTTGATATTCATCCTTCTCCTCGGACTTGCTGCTGACGAGATTGTTGAAGTCGGCCACGAGCACTTGCAGCGCATCCCGGTTTTCCTGTATCTTGCGTTTTGCCTGTGCCTCTTGCACGATGGCCTGACAAGCGGCTGCGTCTTCACCCTTCGGATAATCGTGCAAATACAGGATGGCCAGTTTCTCTTTGGTTACTTCGTCCGCCGCCATCGTTACTGCCTCGAAGCGCCGCTTCTGTTCATCCCTGGCGCGGATGCCTTCGCCTTCCGCGATAATCGACTTCAACTCCGGTACCTGATCACAGTTTGGGAACCGCTCCAGCATCGCCTTGGCCGGAGCAATCTGCGCCACGCGATCAGGAGCCCTTGTTTGAACTTCGGTCCAGTATTTTGCCACAGCCGAGTCATGAATCTGATTGAGAGCTGCCCAGGCTTCTTTCCGGCTGAACCAGATGAAACCGCACACCCGGTGACGGAACCAGTGCGCCAGGTAGTACGATTCGAGCCAGCGCTCACCCCTCTCCAGTTGTGCAGCGTCAGCCTCTTGTGGTTTCTTCAAAGTCGTCTGAACGGAACGGTAGTCTTGGTAATCAAACGTCGCTTCGACTCCGAGGATGACCAGAATGAGTAGCGAGACCGCTACCACGATCTGCCCTATGAACGCCTTGATAGTATGACTAGCAGATCGATGAACACGGCGGTGTTCTTCCGTTCCCTTGGCGAATCGTCGTGTTAGATCTTGCGCTGGTCTCGAAGCGTTCGACGAGTTTTCCTGTCGCCCAATTGTAAGATCTTCCACCATACACGGTGGGAAGCGAGATCCCCGAACTGGCAGATATCGATTTCGTCCCGACGACGGCATGCCCAGACGAAACCGTTCTCAAGCCCGAAAGAACACAGGGGGTTTACCTGTGCCGGTCGGTCTGGCTGCGCCGTGCCGTGGCTGTCACCGTTCGTCGGGCAATATGACACATGCTTGCCGAAGGCACTCACAGGGAAAATCTTGAAATTCCCCTCCGTGACAGAGCCATTCAGCGTATGCACCAAACCGCGATGTGGCGGCTCAGGCTGGCTGGACAGGAATTCCTCGATATCTCGATCGCTGGAGTCGGACGAGAAGCTTTCCGACTCTGTTCGGCGATCCCACTTGTTGATCAAAAGAGCCACCGGGCAGTCGAGAGCAGGGCCATCTTGCTTTTCCCCTCGAAGGTCCGCGAACGCACGCTGCAGACGCTGTAACTCTTTGTAAAGTTCGCCCAGTGGCTGACCACGATGAGGCGACTCGGCGAGTACGAGGATGCCATCCAATGACAGCATGTGCTGACGGAGATGCCTGGCCAAGTCCGAGTCCGAAAGATCGGGGTCAATCAATTCGCCTGAATAATCGATCAGTTCGACCAGAAAGGTACGGTGATTAGCCTCCGTGAACTCGTACCTGAACCGGAAAGTGTCCCTGTCGTTCGGATTAGGTGGAGGAACTGCACCAAGCTCCAAGCTGCGGATCGCCTGCTCTAGCCAATCCTTGCCGTGGAAGAAGGCGGCATCGGGATCATCGGTATTCCAGTCCGAGGTGTCACCTACGGGTCGTGACATACCAACGGGCTTCTCGATCCAAGTGCAAGTCAGCCCTTCGGGATTGGCAATTCGATCCATCGCCATCGCAGCCAGGATACATGTCTTGCCCGAATTGCGCCTTCCGTACAATGCGAAGCGATAGATCTTCTGTGTGGCAGCAATCATTGAGTTCGTTGGTGCCGTCATCGAACAGCCCTTTCAAGCTGACCTTTTTGGTTCTCACAGCCTGAGATTGCAACTCCGTCGTATGAGCCATCAAGCATCATGCGATGGCGTAAGATCGCTTTCAAATCCATTTTATTTGGGAGATGAATGAAGCGAATCGCCTGTATTCATCAACCACCAAGCAGAAACATGTTGCTTCCAGTTCTGTTCTTCCATCGCTTCCGTGATGGCCTCATTGGCTTTATCCTTCAGCCAGCCGTTCAGGTAGTTCTTCGCTCGATCGTAGATGAGCCGATCGACGTGAATAAAGACCTTGGCGTCCTTTCGCATAAACACTCGAGCTTCAAGGCCAGACATTCGCTTGAATGATTCCCTCCCGAAATTGCTGTGTTTGTAGAAGAACTGAACTGGGCTGCTGATCTCGAAGGCCATCGACTTGGCCGTTAGTTTGCGAAACGACTCTTGCATCTTCGAGAAAATGCCCGTGACCCCCCAACGAACGATTTGCCGTTCCATCCCCTTTTTCGCAATCTGTTCCGCCCCCTTCTGTGTCAATTTCTTCCCGGCCGACATCATGGCTGTCGTTTTCAAGCTCTGCGTGACGATTGTCTTGCCGCCTTTCGCGGCTACCTTACCGCCAGCCTTCACGGGCGGGAAAAAGAAGGAACCGACATCAATCGCCGTATCCACTCCGGCTTCGATCCATTCCTCCGCACTTGGGTCACGGCCTTCCCAACACTTCCGTGCGATCATGTAGTGCGTGTAGAATGGGAGCCAGGTTTGGATTCCTTCCGGAGAAGGGCCGACTTCCTTCGCCAGCAGTTCATTGTCGAGACCGTTGTACTTCTCCAGAAGAGAGCGGTAGTTTTCACCACTCTCAAAGAGCTTGTTGAGAGCGGCGGCAATAACCGCGCCGGGCACTTCGCGATTCATCAACTTGATGAAGAGGGCGTCCTTGCGGAACTTTCCTTCTGTTAGTCCCTGAAACGTCACGCCATCACCGGCCAGGAGGAGCTTGATAGCGCGATCATGAAAATCCTTGGGATAGGCATCCGGCCCAAACAGTAGAGCGACGGCAAGTAGCCCTCGCCGTGCGAGCAACTCCTCACCTCGATCGAGAGCGAGGAGTTGCCAGAGATACGGCACGTCGAGGTAGAACTCGAGCGCCTCGTCTTTGTGAGTGACGACCCGAATCAGTTTGGGCCAAAGTTCGCCACGGAAGCGCTCGCGGAACTTCTCGTCCCTATCCAGCTCTACGAGGAGGTCTCGTCCCTGCACGAGTACGAACTGCACAAAAGAGGCGAGGTCATCGTCACTACCCGCCAGTCGAACGGTCAGGGCGTCCTGCAACCACCTCCCGTACTCCTTGCTCCCGCGCCGTTTCTGGGGAAGACGAAGAGAACCTCTGCCCCAACAAGGCCACGCTGAATCAATCGGCAGATCAGATCCCGATTGTCCTTCAGTGCCGCCAACATAGCAGCAACATCCCGCCTTCCGACGTTGCGGACGAACAGCCCCATGATCAGTTCACGCTGATCGCCATCCGTGTCGAGGACCTCGACCAGTTCCTCGGGATCATCGGCAATCGCCAACAGTCCCGCGGCTTCGGGATACGTCTTCAGAAAGTCCATGACGCGCGGCCGGTTCCCAAGCCGTTTCAGACTCCGAACCTGTTCGTTGAAGGAATCGGGATCGTCCTGCGAGATTGCCTCGAACCAACCGTTATTCAGTTCCGCAACCCGATCGAGAGCGTTCTTGCTCCAGCCCGCCCTCAATAAGCATTTGCGCCAATTTCGTCTTCCAGACCGGATTGGCCTGGTAGGTGGATACTCCGTCGTTGCGAGAGCCCGGCCGCTCTCGGCCGGGGTATTCTCGTCGGAAAGGAGGACGCTCGGTGGAATCACAGGCCGACCGGAACGATTCGGAAGGGGGTTTAGCCTCGGTCGATATATTTGAGTTAGAGGGATCCGAAGAGAAACGAGAGGGAAACCACGGCACCGCCGTCAAAGATATGGCGAGGGCGACAGAAACACCGAGCAGGACGAGCATTCGGCTCATAGAGGCCCCGTCGAATAGGAACCAGCCTGAAGAACTATGATGAATATTCTATCCGTACCGTTTGACATTGCGAAAAAAAATGAAATATTGGTATCACCTAGATCAGCAAATTTTGTGCCAATCGGCCCGTGCCTCCACTTTAGCTGGGACGTGTAGCAGGCGAAATAGGAGACATCGTAGATTATGGCGTTCGCCCTATTGCAGCGCGATCACGTGGTTGCTCAGCCGAACATAGCCCGTGTCCGTCACCAGGTAATTGTGTTCGATCCGAATGCCGCCGACGCCGGGGACGTACAATCCCGGCTCCAGCGTCACCACGTCTCCGGCGAGCAGCGATTCGTCGGCGTGACGGACTAAGTACGGGGCCTCGGGGTGCGTCAGGCCGAGACCGTGACCGGCGTGGTGCGGGAAATGCTCGGCGACGCCGGCGCGGTCGAAGACGTTTCGTACCGCGTCGTAGACGGTGAGACACGCACGGCCGGCGCAGCAGCTCCTTCTCGCCGGCCGCCATTGCGGCGCAGCACAGATCGTAGAGACGTTGCTGGTCGGCCGTTGGTTGACGGCCGACGACCAGCGTGTTCGTGAAATCGCTGCGATAACCGTCGATCACCACGGAGAAGTCGAGGATGAACATATCGCCGGGTTCAAGCACCCTGTCGGTTGGCGGTCCGCCGCGCCGCTCCGGGCCGGGCGACACCGCGAAATCGCCGTAAACGATGACCGCTCGCCCTGCGGCCGTAATACAGGCGCTGTTGACGCCGACATAGACGTCCAGTTCCGTCATGCCCGCCTTGATGTTCGCCCGCGCCCAGGCATGTCCCGCTTCGCCGGCGCGCATACAGTGGCGCAGCAACTCTACCTCGTCGGGATCCTTCCGCCGGCGCAAGTCGGCGAGCGTGTGGAGGAGCGTCGCGGCGTAAGGGTCGCCGGGGCGGTCGTGGAGACGGAGGCCGTGCTGCATCGGGTTGACGCGGCCGAGCAGGGCAAGTTGACGCGGCCCATGCGCCGGCGACTGGCCGTCGTACCACGGCACCTCGACCCGTTCCTCGACATGGGCGCGGGCGACGGTCTCGGGCAGTCGATCGTCGTGCAGCAGCTTGGCGTGACCGTCCTGCCGCAAGAGAAGGACGCCGCCGAATCCGGCGCCGAGGCTAAACGGATCGACATGAAAGTTCGCCAGATAGGCGAGGTGGATCGGATCGGCGAGGCGGAGATGATCGCTGTCGGGTGCGGGGTCGAGGCGTTCCCAGAGTCGCAGCCGTCGCTGGCGGCAACCTTCCGCGGTGAGCGTCATGGTGTTGGTCTCCTGGAGGAACTGCTTCCCGTTATTGATTTATCGTTTCGCGCCCAGAGTGCGAAACGATAAATCAATATCGGGAAGCAGTCGGAGTCGCCAGGTTGTATCCGCGAATACGGGGCCGTCATGGACTCTCCACTCGAACACCTCCCCCGGCTGCCGCGCCGCAGGGATTTCGGCATCGGCTGTCTCGGTGCCGGTTTCATCATGCGCGATTGCCATCTGGTCGCCTATCGTCAGGCCGGCTTCAATCCGGTCGCCATCGCCTCGCGCGATCCGGTCCACGCCCGCTCCGTCGCCGAACGCCATGCCATTCCGCGCTGCCACGCCACGTTCGACGACCTGCTCGCCGATCCCGCCGTGGAGGTCCTCGACATCGCCGTGCCGCCGGATGTGCAGCCGGAGATAATCCGCCGAGCCGTCCGCCAGCGCGGGCACATCCGCGCGATCCTGGCTCAGAAACCGCTCGCCCTCAGCGTTGCCGAGGGGCGCGAGTGCGTCGAATTGTGCCGCGAGGCGGGCATCCTTCTCGCCGTCAACCAGAACATGCGCTACGACCAGTCGGTACGAGCCATGAAGGACCTGCTGCGGCGCGGTTGGCTCGGCGAACCGGTGCTGGCCACGATCGAGATGCGTGCCATTCCGCACTGGATGCCGTGGAGCCAGCCGCTGCCGTCGCTGACCACGTTCATCATGAGCATCCATCATCTCGACACGTTTCGTTACTGGTTCGGCACCCCCGACCGCGTCCTGGCCAGTACACGGCCCGATCCGCGCACGAAGTTCCCACACCACGACGGCATCAACCTCTATATTCTGGAGTATGCGAGTGGCTTACGGGCTAGTTCGTGGGACGACGTGTGGGCCGGTCCGGCCCGTGAAGGCGGCGCGCCGGACATCGGCATCCGCTGGCGCATCGAAGGCACCGACGGCATGGCGCGCGGTACGATCGGCTGGCCCGGCTATCCCGCGCAGGATTCCGAGCACACTCGAATACACATCGAAGCGGCGGCCCGGTGAGTGGGTGCAGCCGCGCTGGCCGGAGGTGTGGTTCCCGGACGCGTTCGTCGGCACCATGGCGCAGCTGTTGTGCGCTCTCGAAGACGGCACCGAACCGGAGATCGGCGCTCAGGATAACCTGGAAACGCTGGCCCTGTGCGCGGCGGTGTTTACGGGGGCGCGCGACCACCGTGTCACGACGGTGGCGGAGTTTCTGAGCTGAAGAATCGCCGCTTACAGTTCTTTTTGAGTCAGGCTGTGCCCCGATGCGGCTTCGACTGCCCACTCGCCCGTAGGCGAGGCAACCGGTCCTGCTTGCGAACCCTCAATAGTTCGGAGAGCAAGCGTTCGCCAGGCACCGCTTTTCCCGTGTCGGCGCTAAATCGCCTGACGAGTTCTTCCAGATGACTCGGCTCAAGAGCGAGTTGATCGACCGAAACGCCCACTTCGGCATACAACTTGACTAGCAGAGTACGGTCTTCGTCTGTCAGTTCCTTGCCGCTCAACTTGATGGACCGAATCACGTCCTCGATGCGGCTGGCGGGATAGAGATGGATACCAGTCCAGCCGGGAGGCAGTCGGGTGATGGTGGGGTCGGCGACGACTCCGAAGATCGGCTTGTTCCAGGCGCGGGCGGCACCCAGCTCAATACCCATCAGAGGGGTCGGCCCCGAGGGCGAAAGGATGGTTAGCAACGCTCGGCTTTCCGCGAGCGCTTCCCATAAGGTATCGCCGGGGTTCGAGATTGGGAGCAGGTCGGTATTCGTAATTGTGGCGAGTCCGTTCTCACGGAAAGCGTTTGCGAGTTCCGCTGCCAGACCCGCATCGCTTGCAGAGTGCGAGATGAAAACATCGCATGTCTTATTTACGTCCGCCATAGTGAAACGTCACCCGATCTGCGAGTTCATTCAGATAATGGTCGAAATCGTTCAGAGGAAGCGCTTTCTTGTTTTTCATCATATCCGGAATCGGATCGACGGAAACATGATACATCAGGAAGATAATTCGAATGCGTTTGCTGAAGCCCCACGCTGCGCCCACCTCCAGAATCACCCACTGGCGGCCGACCGATTGCGGAGTGAGGAGTACCACAATCTCCTTCGATTTCTTGATCTGCTTCCGGATTTCCTCTGGAATATCGTCGCCGCCATCGATGTCCCGGTCATCTCGGAAGGTGGTTGCGCCCGTGGCCTCGATTTTCTCGCAGAGGACCTTCGCCACCCATTTGTCCGCCGTGGCGTGGCTGATGAAAACCTGATACGGCTTGGCCGCGGTCTTGTTGTCTGATGCTTTCTTCTTTGCCATGAACCGAAACCGATTTGCCTGGAGGCGATTCTGGTGAACTCTGCATCCCGTTCTTCCCGCTTTCGACCGGCGGCCGATTACCCTTTTAGCAGACCCATCCTGCTACCGTCAAGGAGGATGTGCAATCAACGGTCTCGTCGTCCCACAATCTTGCTTCCTCGCAACCTGTTCACCACCCGTGTTGGCTGGCATCATCTCACCGAGCCGCGCATGCCACCTCCGCGAACTTCGGATCGGCGCTCAGACACGGATGCTTGTTCTGCTGGGTGCCGTCGCTCCATTCCCTGGTAATTTCGGGAAAAACGGACACTCTAGCACCAGCAGTGACCGGATTCAGGATCTGAGCGAGCGTGGTGAAGGGTTTTGAGCGTCCGGGCGCGTTTGGCAGCCCGCTGTTCGCGGTTCATGTCCAGGGCGAGTCGCTGTTCGATGTGCTCCTTGGTCCGCACGCTGTAGATGCTCTTCTGCGCCTTGCGGAAGCGCCGGTTGCTTCTCTCCACGGCGTTGCTCGTTGCCCCCAGCAACTTATCGTCCAAAAACAGCAGCGCCTTCTCCAGGTTCGGGCTGTGCAACACGGCCAACGCGCGGGCCAACCGCTTGAAACGGCGCACGCGCTGACGCAACTTCTCCAGACGCCGCAACGCCGTGGCCGTCTTGCAGCGGCGGTCGAACAACCGATACACCTCGTCCATGATGTCCCGCAAGACCCGTAACGAGGGCTGACCACGCACCAACTTCTTCAGCAACTTCTGCTGCGCCGCGCTAAGATGGTGCCGGACGAACAGGTGCCGATGCGTGAACAACTCGGCCACACCCTGCTGGAGCCGTTTGATCCGCCGTACTTGCGCTTTGTCCTGCTGGCGTGGTCGGCCACGCCGTTGCTTGGGGATGTGGGCCTTCCTGTCCTTGCGGAGTTTGGCCAGCGTCCGCAGCACCGCCGTGGTGATCTCCTGGAGGACGTGAAACTCACAGACTTGGTGCGGCGCGTCCGGCCACAACTCCTTGAGTACCTTGGGGTAAAGCGGCGATCCATCCGTGGTGATGCCGCGCACACTCCGACCGCGTTGATCCAGTTGCCCCTTGAACGCGCTCAGGAAAGCGCGGACGTCGTCGTGCGTCGGGTCGTGCTCCAGGACGCGGAAGGCCAGGCGGTTGTAGCGGCGGTTGTCCACCACGCTGAGCACGCAGAACGGGCCGTCGTAGATCTCGTCGATGGCCAGATAGCCGGAGAAATCAGCCACCGCCTCGTCGAGGTAGGTGGTTGAAAGGCCGTCCACCTTTTTTTTTCCCGGCCGCCTCGACCCAGTTCTGGATGGTGGCCAAGGGGACGAAGACGCGGTGGTCGCGCCAGAGGTGCCAGGAGGCGGCTTGGTAGGCCAGGCCATCCTCAGCCACCACACGGACAGCCAACTCCTGGACGCGGCGGGTGTAATGGCACTTGGGCCAGGCCAGGTCAGAGAGATCGACGGCGAAGTGACCGTCGCAGCCGCGGCAGTAATGCTGGGAGTAAGTAACGAGCAGATCGACCGGGCGGCCGGCGCGTGTGTCGCCCAGGTCGTGCAGCGTGCGTGAGCTAACGCTATAGCGTCGCGCCGGGCGGCGGCAGCGTGGGCAACGCCGGGCTGGGTAGTTGCGACTGCGGTGTTCGATACGGGGCTTGGGTAGATCCTCGACGGCAGCGATGCCCTCGGTGACGTCAGGGACGTATTCGCCTGGTCCAAGCATGACTCAGCCCTCCAGACCTAACTGCCTCCCTATCTTCATTTTAGGCCTGGTCGGACCTTATTCGGTACACTGGCTATGCTACAGTCTCGAATTAACCCCCGTGCGACAACGGGGAGGGAGGGGAATGACCCCCTCCCTTACCCACTTGTCGGATGGTCCGCAATTCCAGGCCAACGCGACTTGACGCATTGCGTTTCCGGAGTCTTCATGCCTGCGGCGCACGATCTTCACGTTCATTTCGCCCCCGAGTTCGTTGCCTCGGAGCGCTTCGCCGGCACGATCGCCGTGGTCTGCGACGTGTTGCGCGCGACGACGACGATGATTCACGCCCTCGCCGCCGGTTCTCCAGCGGTGTACCCGTGCCGTACTATCGAAGAAGCGCGGCCTCTCGCGGCGAGTCTCTCCGGTCCCGTCCTGCTGAGCGGCGAGCGCAACGGTCTGCCGCTGCCCGGGTTCGATCTCGGCAACTCGCCCGGCGAATTCACGGCCGAACGTTGCCACGGTATCAAGATCGTGATGACCACGACGAATGGCACGCGCGCCCTGCTCCATGCCGCGGCGGCCGAGCGCGTTCTCGTTGCCGCGTTCGTCAACCTCGGCGCCGTCTGTGAACTTCTGCGCCGCGATCGGCGTCCGATTCACGTCCTCTGCGCCGGCGACCTGGGGGCCATCGCGCTGGAGGATGCGCTGCTGGCCGGGGCGATTGTCGATCGCATCGCTCACGAGGGGACGGCACTGAACGACGCCGCTCGCCTGGCCTGGGGCTGCTGGCGAGAGTACGCCCACGACGTCGCTCCTGCCCTGGAAGCCGGCGCGGGGGGCGTCCGGTTGCACGCCCTCGGATATGATGACGACATCCGGGCGGCGGCGCAAGTGGATCGTTTCACCGTCGTGCCCGAGTTGATGCGCGACCCGCTGCGGGTCGAGGCGGCCACATTCGTTTAGCCGCGAGCTTTTGCGAGCGCTGGCTGCAGCGCTCCAAACAATGGGGAGTACCTTTCATGGAAATGGAGAAACTGGTTGCCCTGTGTCGGCGGCGCGGGTTCATCTTCCAGTCGAGCGAGATCTACGGCGGCATCAACGGCTTCTGGGACTACGGCCCGCTCGGCGTCGAGCTGAAGAAGAACATCAAGGACGCCTGGTGGCAAGACATGGTGCGCAACCCGCCACGAGGTCCGGACGGGCAGGAAATCTCCATGGTGGGGCTGGACTGCACCATTATCATGAATCCGAAAGTATGGGTCGCTAGTGGGCATGTCGGGACGTTCGCCGACCCGACCCGCAAGTGTCCGGGGTGTGGCAAATTTGTGCGGGCGGATCAGTTGTGGGCCTTGCTCGCTGAGAGTCCGTGGATGAACTCGCTGATTCAGGAGTTTACTCCGGGAACCGGAGAATACGACACGCCGCGACTGATGAAGTGGGCAAAAGGGAAGGGAAAGAAGCTGGCCCCGAACCTGGCGCTGGTTCGAAACCCGGAGGTCACAGTGTCCTGGCTGGCTACGCGCGTCAACGGCCAACCGGACGCGCCGCCGACGCTTCAGGAGTTCACCCAGTACATCGCGACGGAGCAGCTCCATTCGACAGGCCTGCAAGATCCTTGCCCGCTGTGCGGTGCACCATTAGGAGAGGCCAAGCCGTTTACTCTGATGTTCGAATCTTACGCCGGCACGGAAAAGAGCGAGGAGACGAAGGTCTACCTCCGACCCGAAACCGCCCAGGGCATCTTCGTCAACTTCCGCAACGTTATCGACAGCACGCGGCTCAAGCTTCCGTTCGGTATCGCCCAGATCGGCAAGGCGTTCCGCAACGAGGTCACCCCGCGCAACTACACTTTCCGTAGCCGCGAGTTCGAGCAGATGGAGATCGAGTTCTTCTGCCGCCCGGACGAGTCGATGAAGTGGTACCAGTACTGGCGCGACGTGCGCAAGAACTGGTACACGCAGCTCGGCATCAAGTCGGAACGGCTACGACCGCGCGAACAAGGCAAGGAGGAGCTGGCCCACTACTCCATCGGCACCACCGATATCGAGTACCTGTTCCCGTTCAGCGAGGAGCCGCAGGAGCTGGAAGGCGTTGCCCACCGCGGCGAATACGACCTTAAACAGCACCAGACGCACAGCGGCAAGGACCTCTCTTACTTCGACGAGGAACTCTGGGCCAGGGCGGACAAGTCGCCCTACGGCGGCGACAAGAAGAAGGAGCAGGCGGCCAAGTCGGGGTTGCCGTACCGCTTCCTGCCACACGTCATCGAGCCTTCCGCCGGGGCTGATCGGTTCACGCTGGCCGTGTTGTGCGAGGCCTACACCGAGGACAAGGTTCCGGACGCCAGCGGGAAGGCGGAGGAGCGGATCGTGATGAAGTTTCACCCGCGGCTGGCCCCGATCAAGGCGGCGATCCTGCCGCTGGTGAACAAGGAAGGGATGCCGGAGGTCGCCGAGAAGCTCTACCGTGAGTTGAAGGCGGAGTGGAACGTCTTCTACGACGACGGCGGCGCCGTCGGCCGTCGCTACCGCCGCCAGGACGAGATCGGAACGCCGTACTGCTTCACCATCGACGGCCAAACGCTGCAAGATCAGACGGTGACGATCCGCGATCGGGATACGTTGCAACAGCGACGGATACCACTGGCGGGGGTGGCAGAGGAACTGCGGAAGCTGTTGCGGCCGAAGGGATGAGAGCCCGCCCACGAAGGAACGCTCTTCATTTCAGCAAAGCGACGAATCCGGCCTGCTCGAAATGATGATCCCCGGTGAGCGCCTCGGTGATGCCGTCCCGCTGCATGACCACGAAGGAGATGCAGTCGGTCAGGGACCATTCCTTGTCGGGACGGGCGGCAAAGAGTCGGACGCCATCCTCGAATGGGCCGGGTTCTGGCGGAACGATCGTAACATCGGAGTCTGCACGCAGCTGGGATAGGACCTGTAAAAAGGCCGGCCGAGTGGGTGGGCGAGCCAGGGCATCAGCCAGTTCGATCAGTACCCACACCGTTGTGACCATGCGTCCCTGGAACGCGGCGGTATACGCCAGTGCCTCCTGATGCCGGTTGTCGGCGGGATTGACCAAGGCGAGGTAATAGAAGGTGTCCGCGAACACGGTTTTCATCGTTTCGGGGTCCCGTGAATGTAATGATCGTGCTGTTCAGCCAGATCACTGGGCAGGCCCTTGGCGATGCCCGCCAGCTTCAAGAGCCGCTGACCGAGCGTGGTTGGGGCCACCGGCTTTTCCTTGACCACTAACTCGACGCGCGTGCCGTCCGGCAGATCGAGGCCAGGGTCCAGGACTACCACACCATTCACAACCGTTCCTTCCAGACTCACGGCAGTGCTCCTTTCATCTCTTATGTTACCAAAGTCCACACTCGGCGCGGGTCTCCTGTCTCCACCGCCGTCCGGACGCGCATCTCTCGTCCCGAGCGCGAGGAAACCTGAGCCAAGCACGTCAAGTCACATTTTACTGAAAGCGGCTCCTAGACCCTGCATCATCTTTTCTTCTGGATTGCTGGATCTTCCTTTTTGGATGTACTCCACGGCCATGGCAACCTACTTTCCTGCATCGTACCGTCGTTGCGGTATTCGAGCAACGCCTCGCATCTACCGTCTCCGCACGTCAGACCGCTGATAACGTCCGGCCCTCCTCGTCGAGCCACCAAAGTCGCCCGAAAAGCCAATCCACAGCCGCACGCAATTTCTCGGTTCGCTTCCACGTTTGCCCAGCTTGTCAGCAACGACTGCGTAAGGTCTGTACCGGACCAATCGCGAACCCGGACCAGGCGCGATTCCATTATCAACCTAACTACTGATTGCATAGATGTTTAGGAACTGCCATTCCTCGGGCGGTTGGTGGTATTGTATTTGCATTGAGGAGGAGATGCAATCGAGAGGATCGTCGGGAGAGCCGTCGTGATCAGCAAGTGCCGGAAAACAGTCGTGGTCATCGGCAACGGGATGGTGGGGCAGCGCTTCTGCGAGCGCCTCGTTGAGTTCGACGAAGCGCGCGACTTCAAGATCGTCACGTTTTGCGAAGAACCGCGGCCGGCTTATGACCGAGTCAACCTGACCAAGTACTTCGAGCACCGCAAAGCCGAAAAGCTGGCCCTGGCCGCCCCGGAATGGTACGAGCAGAATGACGTGACGCTCTTCCTGGGCGACCGCGCGACCGCAATCGACCGCGAACGCCGGGTGGTGCGCTCCGCGAAAGGACAGGAGATCGCTTACGATTTCGTGGTGCTGGCGACCGGGTCCGCCCCATTTGTGCCGCCGCTGCCGGGGATCGAGAAGAAGGGTGTGTTCGTCTACCGCACGATCGAGGATCTGGAGCAGATCATCGCTCATGGCAAGACGGTCCAGAAGGCGGCGGTCATCGGCGGCGGCCTGCTTGGTCTGGAAGCCGCCAAGGCGTCTTTCGACCTCGGCCTGGAGACGCACGTCGTCGAGTTCGCCCCGCGTCTGATGCCGCGGCAGATCGACGAGACCGGCTCCAAGGTGCTCGTCGGCAAGATCAATGCCCTGGGCGTGCAGGTCCACCTCAACAAAAACACCAAGGAAGTCCTCGGCAACGGCACGGTCGAAGGCATGTCCTTCGCCGACGGCCCCCAGCTGGACGTCAAGATGATTGTCGTCTCGGCGGGCATCAAGCCGCGCGACGACCTGGCCCGAGGCTGCGGGCTGACGGTCGGCCAGCGCGGCGGCGTGGTCGTGGACGACAGCTTGCGGACCTCCGACCCGGCTATCTTTGCCATCGGCGAAGTCGCCCTGTACGGCGGCATGATCTACGGCCTGGTGGCGCCGGGTTACGAGATGGCCGAGATCGCCGCCGCCAACCTCACCGGGCAGACGCGCGTCTTCAAGGGCGCCGACATGTCCACCAAGCTCAAGCTGATGGGTGTGGACGTAGCCAGTTTCGGCAACTGCTTTGCCGACGACAAGACCGCGAAAGCGATCACCTACGAAGACCCGTTCAAGGGGTCGTACAAGAAGCTGCTGTTCAGCCACGACGGTGCGCATCTCCTCGGCGGCATCCTGGTCGGCGATGCCTCGGAGTACGGCACGCTGTCGATGCTCGCCAAGAGCAGTGAGCCGTTGGCGATGCCGCCGACCGAATTGCTGCTCGGCAAGGGCGGCGAGCCGCGCAGCGCGGGCAACATTCTCACCTCGATCCCCAACGACGCCCAGGTCTGCTCGTGCAACAACGTCAGCAAGGCCCAGATTTGCAGTGCGATCCTCGAGAAAAACCTCTGTTCCGTCGACGAAGTCAAGTCCTGCACGAAGGCCGGCACCGGCTGCGGCGGCTGTCTCCCGCTGGTGACCGACCTGTTCAAGGCCCAGATCAAGGCATCCGGCAAGAAGGTCAACAATTCGCTGTGCGAGCATTTCTCCTGCACACGGCAGGAACTGTTCGAGATCGTGAAGATCGCGAAGATCCAGTCGTTCAGCGAATTGGTTCGGACACACGGTCGCGGCCAGGGCTGTGAAATCTGCAAGCCGGCCGTCGCCTCGATCCTGGCGAGCCTGTGGAACGAGAGCGTCGTCGATCAGACGACGATCCAGGATACGAACGATCGCTTCCTGGCCAACCTCCAGCGCGGCGGCAGCTACTCCGTGATTCCGCGGGTGCCGGGCGGCGAGATCACGCCGGAGAAGCTCATCGTCCTCGGCCAGGTTGCCAAGAAGTACAATCTGTACGCGAAGATCACCGGCGGTCAGCGCGTCGATTTGTTCGGCGCCGAGGTGCATCAACTGCCCGACATCTGGGAAGAGTTGGTCAACGCCGGCTTCGAGTCCGGCCACGCCTACGCCAAGTCGATCCGCACGGTCAAGAGCTGCGTCGGCACGACGTGGTGCCGTTATGGCGTGCAGGACGCGGTTGGGTTCGCGATTCGTATCGAGAACCGTTACAAGGGCTTCCGCGCTCCGCACAAGCTCAAGGCGGCCGTGTCCGGCTGCGTCCGCGAGTGTGCCGAGGCTCAAGGCAAGGACTTCGGCATCATCGCCACGGAGAAAGGCTGGAACCTGTACGTGTGCGGCAACGGAGGCGCCAAGCCCCGCCACGCCGACCTGCTCGCCGCCGACATCGACGAAGCAACCTGCATCAAGTACATCGATCGCTTCCTGATGTACTACACACAGACCGCCGACCGGTTGATGCGCACCGCCCCCTGGCTGGACAAGATGGAAGGCGGCATCGAGTACCTCAAGGACGTCGTCATCAACGACCGTCTCGGCATCTGCGACGAGTTGGAGCGGATGATGCAGCTCCAGGTCGACACCTACAAGTGCGAATGGGCGGAGGTCGTCAACGACCCGGTGAAACGCCGCATGTTCAAGCAGTTCGTCAACACCGACGAGACCGAGCCGACCATCGAGTTCGTCAAGGAGCGCGAGCAAAAGCTGCCGGCGCCGTGGACCACCAGCTTCGTGCCGGTCGGCGAGCTGATGCTTCGCACGGATCGGGCTGACAGCGAACAACATGAGGAGCCGTCCGAGCCGGATTTCCGCTGGGTACAGGTCGGCAAGGTGTGGGACTTCCCGCAGGACGGCGGCTCGACGATCAAGTACGGCAAAACGCAGATCGCCGTGTTCAACTTCGCCAGCCGCGGCGAGTGGTATGCCAGCCAGAACATGTGCCCGCACCGGCGGGAGTTCGTCCTGTCGCGCGGCATCGTCGGCGACCATAACGGGACGCCGAAGGTCGCCTGCCCGGTCCACAAACGAACGTTTTCGCTGGAGTCCGGCAAGGGGCTTAGCGACAAAGAGTTCGAGATCCAGGTCTTCCCGGTGAAGGTCGACGGCGACGACGTCTACGTGCAACTGCCGAGCGTGGAGGTTCTGGACGCGGTGTTTGCGACGGAGAAGACGTGCAACGGCCACTGTCACCATGAGGAGCCGGTAGCCACGGGTCCGAAGAAGCTGCCCAGTCGCAAGGCGAAGGTTGATGATCCATTCGCGATCGATCCTGTGAGCGGCGTGCTGTGAGAAGGCCGCGATTCGTTCAGACAAGTTGACCGTCCGGGAGGGCGCGGCAGGTGCCTCGCCTTCCCGAATGGTTAGATACGGTGGTGTACGCGGCACACCTGTCGGCAGCTGGAGAGAAGCTTTGCGCGGTAAGCTCAGTTAGAAGCGTTGTCCCAGAGCGTTTGCCGAACCGCTCCAGAAAGTAGCGGTAGAACTTTGACCGTGTTCGGCTTCATCCGCTCTTCGGCGTCCGCCCAGAACAGACGGATCGTTCCTGACACGGTTGGCGACTTCCGTTGCTCTTGCTCTTCCCTGCCCTTGGCAATGAGCCGATGCCATGCGGCGACGGCTTCGGCTTCGTACTCTTCGCCCTTGACGCCCAGCGAAACCTTCCTGCCGTTCTCCATCGTCGCATACCATGTTCCCTTACTCTGGCGATACCACGGATGGCTCTGACGCATGGCGTTTTCCCGCATGATGCCAAGCCGAAGAGTGCCCCGAATAGTGCTCCGCCCAAGCGGGGACGTCGGCAGACTGCGGGAAAATGCGGCTCTTCGCACCGGCGGGACACTGGAGCAGAACGGGTGCAATCGCTCCATTCCCTGAAAAACTTCGAGAAAATGGGCAATCTGCTTCAAGAAACCTCTTCACTTGGCTTAAACACCAGCAAAAAACGGCGTGTTTTCATTCTCTTTGGCACGCGATTTCCGCATTCCTGCCGTGGCGGACAGCGGCTTTCGTGTGCCAGCCACGGGATTGGGCACTGAACAACGTCAGTATTTCGTTCGCCCGCTTGGAGATAGCACCCCGAAAAATGCTGCATTTTCTTGGTGAATGGCACGCGATTCACCCGGAGCCGATGTAAGTCATCGCGGTTTTCCTCGAAAAGTTGTCGTTTTTCGAGACTGTAGCATAGCCAGTGTACCGAATAAGGTCCGACCAGGCCTAAAATGAAGATAGGGAGGCAGTTAGGTCTGGAGGGTTGAGTCATGCTTGGACCAGGCGAATACGTCCCTGACGTCACCGAGGGCATCGCTGCCGTCGAGGATCTACCCAAGCCCCGTATCGAACACCGCAGTCGCAACTACCCAGCCCGGCGTTGCCCACGCTGCCGCCGCCCGGCGCGACGCTATAGCGTTAGCTCACGCACGCTGCACGACCTGGGCGACACACGCGCCGGCCGCCCGGTCGATCTGCTCGTTACTTACTCCCAGCATTACTGCCGCGGCTGCGACGGTCACTTCGCCGTCGATCTCTCTGACCTGGCCTGGCCCAAGTGCCATTACACCCGCCGCGTCCAGGAGTTGGCTGTCCGTGTGGTGGCTGAGGATGGCCTGGCCTACCAAGCCGCCTCCTGGCACCTCTGGCGCGACCACCGCGTCTTCGTCCCCTTGGCCACCATCCAGAACTGGGTCGAGGCGGCCGGGAAAAAAAAAGGTGGACGGCCTTTCAACCACCTACCTCGACGAGGCGGTGGCTGATTTCTCCGGCTATCTGGCCATCGACGAGATCTACGACGGCCCGTTCTGCGTGCTCAGCGTGGTGGACAACCGCCGCTACAACCGCCTGGCCTTCCGCGTCCTGGAGCACGACCCGACGCACGACGACGTCCGCGCTTTCCTGAGCGCGTTCAAGGGGCAACTGGATCAACGCGGTCGGAGTGTCCGCGGCATCACCACGGATGGATCGCCGCTTTACCCCAAGGTACTCAAGGAGTTGTGGCCGGACGCGCCGCACCAAGTCTGTGAGTTTCACGTCCTCCAGGAGATCACCACGGCGGTGCTGCGGACGCTGGCCAAACTCCGCAAGGACAGGAAGGCCCACATCCCCAAGCAACGGCGTGGCCGACCACGCCAGCAGGACAAGCGCAAGTACGGCGGATCAAACGGCTCCAGCAGGGTGTGGCCGAGTTGTTCACGCATCGGCACCTGTTCGTCCGGCACCATCTTAGCGCGGCGCAGCAGAAGTTGCTGAAGAAGTTGGTGCGTGGTCAGCCCTCGTTACGGGTCTTGCGGGACATCATGGACGAGGTGTATCGGTTGTTCGACCGCCGCTGCAAGAGGGTGTGGTCGCTTCAGCATCGCGAATTATGCGGCAAGACAAGAGGAAGCAGCCGCGGTCGCCTGAGGACTCTCCTTTTCGACCGGTCGGCGAGCGGCCCCCCGCGGTTCGGGCCAGTCACGCGCAGCCAACTCTGTTGCGAACGCGGCCTCCCAAATCCCGCTCAGATAGAGCACACGCAAATCCAGAATCACCTGGCCGGACTCGCGCTGCCAACGCATCCCCGAGCGTTTGAAGCGTTGCGTGAACACCGTTTTGCAGGCCGCTTCCGTGACACCGCTGCCGATCGGTAGGCCACGCCGCCTATAGCCCTGATAATCCATCAAGCGGCGATGACGACGCACATAGCGATACGCTTTCCAGAACTCTGCCTGCTGCCCCTTGGTGGCGTGGCGGCAACCCAAGTGCTGCGTCGCGGAGCGCAGCACCTGGGCCGCTCCCTGGGGTCGATCCCGCAGCCAGCGCCGCATCTTCGCGAACCACTGCGTTCCGGCTGCCGTCTCGGCGCCGAACAAGGCGTCGGCCATCTTGCAGAGGTAGGTGCATACGTGATAGAAATCGAGCACCCATTCCCAGGTCAACGGCGTGCCAGCACGCGGATGCTTCATCTTGTTCAGCACGCGCCGATAGTAATCATCCGGCGCCGAGCCTTTGTCCGTGATATAGGCCAGACGCGGCACGGGCCGCTGCCAAGCCAGCAGCGTCGCCGTCACCAAGGCCGTCAAGGCCCGGGTGAGCGTCGCTTGCTTTTCCTCCGGCATTTGGCCCAAGTAAATCGTGCCCAGCCGCCGACGCCCCCGATCATACACGCTTACCGTGGCCGTGCTGGCTTCCTTGTAGCCGCCCTGACGCATGGGCACCATGATGCCGTCACGTCCCACCGCCAACACCGGACGATTCCGGCCACGCGACTGCTCCGCCTGCGTCAGCCACGCCAGCAGCCGCGTCTTTTGCAAGTCGGCCACAAACGGCAACAGGCCTGGCGAAAGCCTGCCAAGGCCGCCCGCAGCCGATCATTCGACCAGACCAGACCGTGCTCGCGCCGCAGCCAGGCCCGCGTTTCGGTTTGCGTTTGCTCCACCGACAGCCGTGCCACACGTTCCAACAGCGCCGGCGTGGCCGTTCCCGCACCGATACCCAAACGCAAGAGCAGCGGGTGCAAGCCCGGTTCGCCGTCCTCTTCATTCAAGTAGTAAAACGACCGCACGGTGATCGTGCCGAAACGCGTGGCGATACGTGCTGGCGTCTTCTTGTTGAGGCGATAGGTCTCCTTGTGATAACGCATCTTGCTCGGCACCACCTGCTTATCGTCGGCTTCCAAGCGGTTGGCTTCGCGTTCGATAAGTTGGCGACAGGCCTCCGCCGCGGCGGCGTGGAGCGCGTTCTCCAGTTCCAGGAAGCGCTGCGGCGTGACAGGTTCGCTCCGGAAACGCTCGACAATGTCGTCCACGCCTTTCTGAAAGACGTCGACCGGTTCGCTGGGCGTCGCGACCGCGGGGATTGCCTCTGTCCGCAGGCCGCTCTGGCGAGTAATCTTGACGACCATGGGGATTCCTTTCCCTGGGAGTGGGTGATGCTTCTCCCATTGTGCGGAAAGGATCCTCATTTTTCATGGACCAGTTCTGCCGCTCTCCGGTTTCCTGAACGACGATTTCTTCGAGAATGTCTGATGCTGTGGCGACTGCACCCCTGCAAGACGGCCACGGCGTTGCGGCGTCTGGAGAAGTTGCGTCAGCGCATGCGCCGTTTCAAGCGGTTGGCCCGCGCGTTGGCCGTGTTGCACAGCCCGAACCTGGAGAAGGCGCTGCTGTTTTTGGACGATAAGTTGCTGGGGGCAACGAGCAACGCCGTGGAGAGAAGCAACCGGCGCTTCCGCAAGGCGCAGAAGAGCATCTACAGCGTGCCGGACCAAGGAGCACATCGAACAGCGACTCGCCCTGGACATGAACCGCGAACAGCGGGCTGCCAAACGCGCCCGGACGCTCAAAACCCTTCACCACGCTCGCTCAGATCCTGAATCCGGTCACTGCTGGTGCTAGAGTGTCGCAATTTGGTGCAATACCGCGACAGACTTGATCGGAGCATGAAACGAATATCCGCGTGTGACTGGGGCACAACCACAGATCACACGCGGAGGAATGAACACTTCACCGCAACTAAGCCATGATTTCCGGGATGATGTGGCCATACACGTCGGTCAAGCGGCGGTCGATGCCGTTGTGGCGAACGATCAACTTCAGATGGTCGATTCCCAGCAAGTGCAAGATCGTCGCATGAACGTCGTAGCACGGCGTCGGGTTCTCTGCCACCTTCCACGACCACTCGTCGCTGGCCCCGTAAGTGGTGCCGCCCTTGATGCCGCCGCCTGCCAGCCAATTCGTGAAGGCGAACGGGTTGTGGTCGCGGCCGGCTCCGCCCTCCGTGCAGGGCATCCGGCCGAACTCCGTGGTCCAGATGATGATCGTATCGTCGAGCAGGCCGAGGCGCTTGAGGTCCTTGATCAGCCCGGCCGTCGGCCTGTCCATGCTTGTGCCCATCTCGCCGTGGTCCTTCAGGATATTCTCGTGGCTGTCCCAGTTCCGCCGGGGGATGCCGTTATCGGCTCCGCTCCAGAGCTGCACGAAGCGGACGCCGCGTTCCAGCAGCCGGCGGGTGATGAGGCAGTTCCGGCCGAACTCCTCGGTCTCCGGGCGGTCCAGGCCGTAAAGATTCTTGGTCTCCGCCGTTTCCTTGGACAGGTCCAGCACCTCCGGCGCGGACAATTGCAGCTTGGCCGCCAGTTCGTAGCCAGTGATGCGGGCCTCCAGCCGGCTGTCGCCGGACCGGGAAGCCGCGTGGCCCTTGTTCAGCTTGTTGAGGACCGCCAGGGAATCGGTTTCGCTCTCCGGGGTCACGAATGATCTTTGCCGGCGCATTCAAGTCGAAGATCGGCGGGTTCGCGCGCAGGACGAACCATCGTGCCCTGGTGGGCGGCAGGCAGGAAGCCCGGTCCCCAGTTGGCCGGGCCGTTGGGAGCGAAACCGCGGTTGTCCGGCAACACCACGAAGCTCGGCAGGTTGTCGGTCAGGTTGCCGAGACCGTAACTGATCCACGAACCCATCGCCGGGTAGCCTGGCAGGGCGAACCCGGTCGCCTGGAGATACGTGGCCGGGCCGTGAACGTTGGACGTGCTCGACCATCGAATGGATGAAAGCGATGTCGTCGGCGCAACTGCCGATGTGCGGCAGCAGTTTGCTGACGTGCTTGCCGCACTTGCCGAAGCTGCTTCCATCCGAAGGGGTTCTTGAGGACCATGCCCGGAAAGCTCTGGAACAGCTCGACCTTACTGCCCGGATCGAACGTCTTGCCGTGCAGCTCGTCGAGCTTGGGCTTGTAGTCGAACGTATCGACCTGGCTGGCGGCGCCGCTCATGAAGAGCTGCACGACGCGCTTGGCCTTGGCCTTGTGGTGCAGGCCGCCGTTGAACTCCGGCTTGCCCTTCTCGCCGGCAAGCAGGCCTTCCCGGCCGAGCATCTGGGCCAGGGCGATGCCGCCCAGGCCGCCGCCGACTTGCCAGAGGAAACTGCGCCGGTCTATTCGTTGCGGTATCATTGGAAGTCTCCCGTTTCGGCGAGCCGAGCCGCGTCAGCGGCCGGATAGGGGGTGTTTACCCGGCCGCTGACGCGGCTCGGCTCGCCAATTTGTGTTAATCGACGAAGATGAACTCGTTGGCGTTGAACAGCACCCGACAGAAATTCTCCAGCCCGCGCTTCTGGACGAACGGTACGAGCAGGTCGAGTTCCGCCTGCGTCGGCTTACGGCCGTAGGCGAGACGGAAACCGGCTTCCACCTGCTTCGCCGCATCGTCGCCGATCTTGCGGAGCCGGACGGCGAACATCTCCGACTGCTTGATGAGGAACGGATCGTTCAGCAGCGCCAGGCTCTGCAACGCCGTGATGGTGGTATTGCGCACCGGCGTGTTGATGCTCGGATCGGCGCAGTCCAGGCACTCCAGGAACGGGTTGGACACGCTGCGGACCGTGAAGCGATACACCGTGCGCCGCCAGTTGGCCGGGTCGTTGATGTGGGCCAAGTCCGAATGATCGTAGACCGGCGACTTGTCGTCCTTGAAAAGGAACAGCTCGAAGCCCGGTCCGCCCATCTTCAGATCCAGAGTGCCGCTCACCGCCAGGACCGCGTCGCGCAACTGTTCCGCTTCCAACCGAGTCCGGTTCATCCGCCACAGCATCCGGTTGTCGGCATCGACCTTTTCCGCTTCGGCATTGGTCGCCGACGACTGCCGGTAGGTGGCACTGGTCACGATCAGCTTGTGCAGTTTCTTCAACGACTGGCCGTTGTGGGCGAACTCGTCGGCCAGGAAATCGAGCAGTTCGGGGTTGGACGGCGGCGTGCCGTTCTTGCCGAAGTCGCTCGGCGTCTCCGCGATGGGCCGGCCGAAGTGGTATTCCCACACGCGGTTGACGATCGAACGGCGCGTCAACGGGTTCTTCGGATCGACCAGCCAGTTCGCCAGTGCGGCCCGGCGGCCTCCCTCGTCCTTGGGATCGGTCGGGAAGGCAACGCCAATTCCCTTGACGGCGGAAGCGGCCCCTGGGGTGACTTCTTCTTCCGGTTTCGTCACGTCGCCGCGCTTCAGAAGGTGTATCGGCCGCGCCGGGATCGACTCGATCGAGTAAACCATTTTTTGAGCGGGGAGTTCCGCCAGCTGTTTCGCAAGCGCTTCGTATTCGGCGACATCCTTCTCGGCCTTCTCGCGCACGGTCTTGTCGGTCGGTGGACTCAGCCATTTCCGGCCGTCGAACCCGTCGTTCAAGAATTTGAGGTTCCAGGCGGGTGCGGCGAGGCTGTCGACGGCCGACACTGTCCCTTCCGGCGCGACGTTCTTTCCGTTACTTTCGACCTCCATTTCGGAGAGGGCGAACAGGTAGGCGTCGTTGGCCCGTTTCCAAAGCAGGGAGGCCGTGACACGGACATACCGCGCGGTCTTGCCCTTGCCCGGCACCTTGACGACCTTGTCGCCCGGACTCGGGAAGTCCACAAGCGTGTTGTCGGCGACCGTCTCGCTTGCGGCGAACTTGGGGTCGTCGCTCACGGCGACCACGAAACGGAGCGGGAAGCCATAGCCGTCCGCTTCCGAGTCGATGGGTCGGGCCGGGTAGAGGCGGATTTCGTTGATCGGCACCGACTTGCCCAGGTCAAGCTGCACCCACTTGGTCTGGTCCTGCTGCGGGGCAACGGTGCTGTGCCAGCCGGCGGGGAGGAACGTGGCCAGGGCGGCGCGCTGTTTCTCGAGCGCCGCTCGCTTATCTTTCGCCGAATCTTCCACGACGCGGTTACGCCGTTCCACGCCGGAAAAGACAGCCTGGAGGCGGTAGTAATCCTTCTGTGGAATCGGGTCGAACTTGTGGTCGTGGCAGCGAGCGCAGTGGACCGTGATGCTGGCGAACGTGGTCATGGTGTTCGTCAGCATGTCGTCGCGGTCGATCAGGCGCGTCTTCTCCTTATCGACGGTGCCTTCACGCAACTCGTTGTGGGCCTCGAAGTCCCACGGACCAGCCGCGATGAAGCCGGTGGCGATGAGGGCGTTCGGATCTTTGGGGAACAGGACGTCCCCGGCGACCTGCATGCGGACGAACTTGCTGTACGGCACATCGTCGTTGAGGCTCTTGATGACATAGTCGCGGTAGGGCCAGCCGTAGGGGCGGCGCTTGTCGCGGTCATAGCCGTGTGTGTCGCCGTAGTGGACGACGTCGAGCCAGTGCCGGCCCCAGCGCTCGCCGTACCGCGGCGACTTCAGCAGACGATCAACGAGCTGCTCGTAGGCGTCGGTCGCTTTGTCGCTGACGAAGGCGTCGATCTCCTCCGGCGTCGGGGGCAGGCCGTGCAGGTCGAAGGTAAGACGGCGGATCAGCGTCGTCCGGTCGGCCTCGGGAGAGAGACCCAGGCCGTTGGCCTCCAACTTGGCCAGAATTAAGGCGTCGATTGGGTTGCGGACGCGCGCGGCGTTCCTGACTTCGGGAATCTTCGGACGCTCCACGGGCTTCAGGGACCACCACGTCCCACCCGTCTCGGGATTCGGAGGGGGCTTTACCGCCGTCGCCTCGAAATCCTTCGTGAAGTCTACCTTGGCCGTCTCATTCGCCTTCACGGCGACCGAGCGCTCGACTTCCTTGCCGGCGTAAATGACCTTGAGCGCGTATGCGTATTCCCTGCCGACGGTGAGCGGTGTCGTTTCAAATTGGCGGATGCTCCCGGTTGACTTAGTCGGCCTGCCATCGACCTCAAGTTTGGCGCCGGCGGGGAGGACGACTTCAATTAAGGCGGTCGCCTTGTCATCATCCGGCGTGAAGCCCGCCGCCTGCCGTGTCCCGGAGAGCAGCACCAGGCCGATCAGTGCGGACAGCATGAACATTACGGCAGGCAGACGGAACCCCGTCAACCCGCACGCGCCCTGCCGGGAAGGGAGGAAGCTCTCCCGGCCGGCCGGTTTTCCTATCGCAGACATCGTTCACCCCACGTTGAAGATTGCCGGGAATGCTCAAACGCTAGTAATACCATTGGAATGTTTGGCCTGAGATAACGCACCTCCGCCTTGAAGGTCTTATTTCTTGACCAGCACAAACTGTCGAATGAAACGATCCATGCACTCGTCCAGGGGGCCGCAGCGGGCCTGGAGATCGAGTCGGGGAAGTCTCTCCGAGGTGCCGTCCAAGAGCGCGGGTGCAGGCTCACCATGCCGTCATGAACCTCCACCAACCAGCCGTAGGCGTCTCGGCAGCGGATTCCGAATGACCGAAACGGCCTGCGCCTGCCGTCCACGGCCAAGGCACCCGTGGCGACGAGTGGTTGGTGCATCGGGAAGAACAGCATCAACTCGCCTTTGAGCAGCGCCTTGATTACGTTTTGACCCTCGGGCGGCGGCAGCGGGATGTCGCCGTGCTGTTTGAGCGCGTGGATGAACCGATGGTCGCGTTCTTCGTCCGGAGCACAGCAGCAGCAGAATTCCTCGATCGCGGCGAAGAAACGCACGAAGTCGAATTCCTCCAGGGGGACCGAGATCGAGTCGATCACGATGGGCTTCCTCGCAAACAGCAGCAACCGCGCGACCGTTATTCCCAGATGAATATAACGATGGCGCGACGGTGCGGCAACAAAAAAAACGCCGCTTGCGGGATAGCGAACCGATCCACGTCTCGGCACAGAGTTACGGACTGACGACTCTCCCACCACACACCCGTAGCGCCGAATAGGTAGAATAAACCCGCGATCTTTCTTCGATTCGCAGCCGATAGTTGGGGAGACAGGCGCGCGTGGCTACCGGAAAACCAGCACAGGGCAGCGACTGGTCCGTGCGAATCCGCATCTGGGTCGAGCGCGCGGGCCGTGCCGTTCTCGGACCGGGACGATTCGAGTTGCTCGAAGGCATTGAGCGCTGTCAAAGTATCAGCGCGGCCGCGCGTGCAATGGGAATGTCTTACCGTCATGCCTGGTTGCTGATCCAGGCGGTGAACGAGGCTGCTGGGGTTCCTCTGGTCATCGCGGCCACGGGTGGCAGTGGGGGCGGCGGCGCACGCCTGACACCCGAGGGTCGTGAGGCCGTGATGGTTTTCCGCGAATTGGAAGGGCAACTCCGCACCGCGGCCGAGGGACTTTTACCCCAGGTCCGCCGAGGCCGCGACGAGGTCGTCCACGTCGCCGCAGCAGTCAGTTTGGAAGAAGTGCTGGGCCAGTTGCTGGGTGACTACGCCTTACACCGGCCTGGAGTGCGGGTACGAACGCTGTTGGGCGGCTCCGACGAAGTAGCCGACCACTTGCTCGCCGGCGCCCCCGCGGACCTGTTTCTGACGGCCGACCCCAGACAAATGGATCGCCTCGAGACGGCCGATCTGGTCACGCGGGGATCGAGCGTCGCGCTGGCCGGCAATAGTCTAGCTGCCGTCGGCCTGTCCGGTAGCGTTGCGATCATCCGCCGACCCGCCGACCTGGCAAGCGACGGCGTGAAGCGCGTCGCACTTGCTGACCCGGCCTGCCCGCTGGGCGGTTACACGCGCGCCTACCTTGAAGGGCTTGGCCTGTACGAATCGCTGCTGCGTCGAGCTGCCGTTGTGGAGAACTCGAGGGCAGTGGTGGCGGCAGTGCGCGGCGGACAGGCCGACGTGGGACTGGTGTATGGCAGCGATGCACGCGATGACGGTTGTCAGCTTCTGTTTCGCGTGCGCAAGTTGCCGGTGCCGATCCACTACACGGCGGCAGTTGTCCGCCGGGGACGGCGGCCGGAGCAGGCCCGCGATTTGTTGGAGTTCCTCTCCTCCGACCAGTCGGCCACCCGCTTTCGCCACTGCGGTTTTCAAGTTCCCGGAGGCCGTCTTCATCCGAGGAACGCGCGGTAATATCCGCGCGGTGTTCGTGATCAGCGCATAATCTTTGCGTTCGGCAAGACCTTGCTGGCCTGGTTCAAACGGGGCACCGGAGGGGTAACACACGGGTAGGACGGATTGGCCATCCGTTCGCAGTCGCCCGGACGGATTGCCAATCCGTCCTACCCGTGTGTTACCCGCCTTTGGACCATGCGGAAGCGTCGGGTGAACTGCGAGCGCACCACAAGGGGGAGACACAACATGCGCCGACGATGGCTCAGCGGAATACTGGTTACGCTGCTGATGGCGTTCGGGTCTCATGACCAACTGCCGGCGGAGAAACCAAAACCACCAGGTGCGGAACAGCCGGCCGAGGCCAAGAAACTCCCCACGGAACTGGACACGCTGAACGTCGCGTCTCGCAAGATGTATGCCGGTGCTAGGACGCTGGAGCTGTCCACGATCCCCGTCGTGATCGTTGTTTCCGGCGACGACCTCGTGCTGCGCAAGGACGGCAAGCGAATCGTGGCGACTGTGATCCCCGCGGAGTACCACGCCCTGAAGAGCGTCGCCCACTCGACGCTTGCGCTGTTCACGCACCTGGCGTATCAACCCGGTAGACCTCTCGATGATGAGCGGATGAAGACCTTGAAAGAGTACCATGCGTTGATGAGCGCGGCGGTCCCGGCCGTTGAGAAATTTGGGTTCGACCCTGACACGCTAGCCCGCCAAAAGCGGATCATCGCCCGGGCGCTGGAATTCGCAGGCAAAGTAGTGCAGGACGGGAAAGTGTCCGCTGACGATCTGGCGAAATTCTGCCGAGCATCACGGGCCGACGTGCTGGCCAACGCAGCAGGTGCCGCACGGGCGCAGCTAATGGGTACACACAACCAGGTAATGGCGTGGAAGAAGGACATGACCACCGAGGAGTGGGCGGCGCTCACGGTCATCGTCCCCGGCGTGCAGACCGCCCGAGCCGAGAACGCAGCCGTGCAGTATTTCGCTAGGCTCTTCGGCGAAACCAACGGTGAGGGCCGTCGGGTCGTGTATGCCGAGTCGCTCTGGGACGAGGAAAAGGCGGTCAGCCTACTCGGCACTCTGCGGCTCGATCAGAAGCTGTCAGTCGCCGTGTTCGGAGACCCGTTCCGGATGTACCGCGATCTTCTTGCGGATGTCGCCCGGACCGCTATCGACGACATCCTGGCAGCCCCGTGACTGTGGACACGCTTGCCGTCATCGTTCACCGTACCCCGATCGGAATCGGCAAGGTATCAATGCTGCCGCGACAGCCATGTTGAGACGTAAATGATAAACTGATAGCGTCATCCGACGGTACGCCTTTCACTCCGACCCATGGCTTCTGCCATCCTCTCAGGGAGATGTTTCATGAGCACCTTTGCCAGCACCACGCGGCGTGATTTCGTTCTCGGGACTGTCGCGGCGGCGACGTCTGTGGCCACGTACGTCCCGGCCCATGTGCTCGGTCGAGAAGGAAAAGTCGCTCCGAGTGAGAAGCTCACGCTCGGCGTCATCGGGATCGGTCCACGCTGTACCTACGACCTGAAGTCGATCCTGCCGTTCGCGGACGTCCGCTGCGTGGCGATCGCCGACGTCCAGGCCAAACGGCGCGACGCCGGCAAGACGCTCGTGGATCAGCACTACGGGAACAAGGATTGCGTTCTTTACCGCGACTTCCGTGAACTGCTCGGCCGCAAGGACATCGACGCCGTGTTGATCGCGACGGGCGATCGCTGGCACGCGGCGGCTTCCATCCTGGCGGCGAAGGCCGGCAAGGACGTCTACAGCGAGAAGCCTTGTGGCATCACCATCGCCGCCTGTCAGGAACTGGCCGACACCATGCACCGCGAGAAGCGTGTCTTCCAGGCCGGCACCCAGCGCCGCAGCGTTCCCAATTTCCAGAAGGCGGTGGAGTTGGTCCACACGGGGAAGCTCGGCAAGTTGCACACGATGCATGCTTCCGTCTATATTCCCGTGCTCGACAATATCTGGCTGCCGGTCCAGCCGACTCCGGCCCGTGACGTCGTGGATTGGAACCTGTGGCTCGGCCCGGCGGCATGGCGTCCGTTCAATCAGTCGTACTGCGACGGCAAATGGCGCGGACAGTGGGACTTCGATTCCGGGGCCCGCCTGCTCGATTGGGGGGCGCACACCGTTGATCTGTGCCAGTGGGCGAACAAGGCCGACGATACCATGCCCATCGAGTACGAACCAACGGAGTCGACTATCATCTGCCGCTATGCCAACGGCGTGAAGCTGATCCTCGACTTCCTGAAGGCGCCGTTCGGCGATCGCTCGCCGCACTACATCACCAGGCTGGGAACCTGTCCGGTTCGGTTTGTCGGCGACGCGGGCTCAGTCGAGACCGGCGACGAAGGCGAAATCGTCGCCACGCCCGAGTCGCTTCAAAAGCTGATAACCGAAGGGACCAAACGGGTCCGGGGACTGGATGTGACGGCTCACGCACGCAACTTCTTCGATTGCATCCGGTCGCGGGGCAAGACGGCCGCCAATCCGGACGTGATGCGGCGTTCGCACATCGCCTGTCATGCCGCGGCCATCGCCTGGGTCCTCCAGCGGAAACTGAAACTGGACCCCGTGAAGGAAACATTCATCGACGACGAGACAGCCAACCTGATGTGCTCCCGGCCAGCGCGGCGCTGGTCGTTGTGAAATGGCCTTCCGTCGTTGTAGGGTGGGTCGAGCGTACTCGCGAGACCCACCACCGGTGCCCACGGCTCCTGGTGTGTCTCGCGAGTACGCTCGACCCACCACCGGTGCCCACGGCTCCTGGTGTGTCTCGCGAGTACGCTCGACCCACCCTACGGGACCAGATCCATCCATGACACACCACACCCGAACTCCTGCCACGGTGGTCGCTCTCCTGCTCCTCACCATGCCGGTGCCTTTTTCTCCTGGCGGCGCGCCGGCGCCGAGAAGCCCGCTACGAAACCCAACGTCGTCATCATGCTGGTGGACGACATGGGGGTCATGGACACATCCGTCCCGTTTCTGACGGATGCGGACGGAAAGCCGAAACGCTATCCGCTCAACGACTTTTATCGCACGCCCAACATGGAACGACTCGCCCAGCGCGGGATTCGCTTCAACGATTTCAATGCCATGAGTGTCTGCTCGCCGACCCGTATTTCGCTCATGACCGGCCAGAACGCCGCGCGGCACCGCACCACGAACTGGATCAATCCCGACAACGACAACACCGGCTCCAACGGCCCGCCCGACTGGAACTGGCGGGGCTTGAAGAAAAGCGACGTCACGTTGCCGAGGCTGCTGCAAGCACAGGGCTACCGCACCATCCACGTCGGTAAGGGCCACTTTGCTCCGCGCCAATTCGAGGGGGCCGATCCAAAGAACCTCGGCTTTGACATCAATGTCGGCGGTGGCTCGATCGGCGCCCCGGCAAGCTACTACGGCATGCAGAATTATGGCAACGAAGGCGGCAGTGTGAAAAAGCAGTCGCCTGCCGCTGTGCCGGGATTGGCGAAGTATCACGGCACCGACACCTTTCTCACCGAGGCCCTCACGCTGGAAGCGAAGTCGCACGTTGCCGATGCCGTCCAGGCGAAGAAGCCGTTCTTCCTCTACCTGGCGCACTACGCGGTCCATGCGCCGTTCAATTCCGATCCTCGGTTCGCCGCGAACTACAAGAACTCCGGCAAGCCTGCGAATGCGCAAGCCTTCGCCTCCCTGGTCGAAGGCATGGACAAGTCGCTCGGCGATCTGCTTGACCATCTCGAACGACTCGGCGTCGCGGAGAACACGCTCCTATTCTTCCTCGGTGACAACGGCACCGATGCGCCGCTGGGCGATCCGCACGAAGCAGCCTGTGCCGCTCCGCTGCGCGGCAAAAAAGGCTCGCATTATGAAGGAGGCGTCCGCGTGCCCTTCATCGCCGCCTGGGTGAAAGCCAACCCGGAGAACGACGCTCAGAAACGACTACCCATCGCCGCCGGCGCCATTCAAACGCAGCAGGCCGCGGTGCAAGACCTATTTCCCACGATCCTCAGCCTCACAGAAACAGCCATCCCGCGCGGGCACACGGTCGATGGCCTGAACCTCAATACGCTGCTCAGCGGCAGCGCCGATAGCCACCGGAGCCAGACTTTTCTCATGCACTACCCGCACGCGCCGCACCGCAGCGACTACTGGACGAGTTTTCGCGCTCACGAGTGGAAAGTTATTTACCACTACTTCCCCAGCGCTGCCTCCGGGCAGTCGCATTATCAACTCTTCAACCTCAAAGCGGACCCGTTCGAGCAAAACGACCTGGCGGCCAGGAATCCCGACGACCTCCGCCGTATGATGCGACGCCTCGTCGCTGCCCTTGAGGAACAGCACGCCGTTTATCCGGTGGACAAAGACCGTCAGCCATTGAAACCGATAATACCTTGAAGCGGAGTCCCGCGCCACGGATACGTTCCCACCACATGGCCGGCTATCCCGAAACGAAAGACCTGCCATTCGTGCTCGTCGCGAGCGGCTACCGGCTGCAGTTCGGACGCCGACAGGGGCGCAATGGGGGGATGGCAGCGATCCGGATCTGGAGCAAACTGGCCTGCATGGTTGCTTTTTTCGTACCGGCGGCCCACCACGGCGCCGCCTGCCTGCGCCTGCCGGCAGTGAGCCACTCTCACCTACCTTTGCTTGTGGGTGCAACGACGGAACAGGTGGGCGTTGTCAACCGGACGGCGACGTGGTCTGACTGGTGGGAGTGGCGGCGACGCCGATCAGCGCCAGGACGGCACGGCGAATTGGATCCGGCAGCTGAGGCCAGGCGTCGACGACGCGGGATAGGTCAGGATCGGATTCGGTTTCGGTGTGCAAGGCGTTGTTCGGTACAAAGGTACGCATATCATTGACGACGGCACGGAAAAAAGACACTCGCGGAGGTTGTGGCGGCACTCCTCAAGGAGAACGAGGTGAAGAAATGATGGCTGCAATTAGCGGCAGAAGCTGAAGTCGGCCGCTCTGGGAATGTGCGAGGAGGCAATCGGCGTGATGCAGAGGATCGCTTACGTCTCCCTGGTCGTGCGTGACTACGACGAGGCAATCGCGTTCTATACGAAGGCTTTGGGGTTCGACCTGATCGAGGACACAGACTTGGGAGGCGGAAAACGGTGGGTGCTGGTTGCTCCGTCAAACTCCACGGGGACCTGCGTACTCCTGGCCAAAGCCGCTACTTCACACCAAGAGAGCCGCATCGGCGACCAGACAGGCCGGCGCGTGTTCCTCTTCCTCCACACCGATGATTGCTGGCGCGACTACCATGCCATGCTGTCCCGCGGAGTGGTGTTCGAGGCGGAACCGCGTCAGGAGTCGTACGGGATTGTTGCCGTCTTCGGCGACCTCTACGGTAACCGGTGGGATCTGGTACAGATGAGCGGCGCCGAACGATAAATCGCACCTGATCCTGAGGAAGCAACAATCGTCGTGCGATCGGTATGCGTCTACTGCGGTTCAAGCCCTGGTGCTGATCCGGCTTTCAAGGTTGCGGCTGAAGCGGTCGGCCGGTTGCTGGCTGCGTCCGGCCGGATTCTCGTATACGGTGGCGGTCGAGTCGGCCTGATGGGGGCGGTTGCCGACGCCACTCTGGGCGCCGGCGGCAGAGTCATCGGGGTCATCCCGCAGGCGCTGGTGGACAAGGAAGTGGCCCACCTAGGGCTGTCCGATCTGCGGGTCGTTGGCTCTATGCACGAGCGCAAGGCTCTCATGGCGGACCTGTCCGACGGGTTTCTCGCCCTGCCCGGCGGCATCGGCACGATGGAAGAGTTCTTCGAGGTGTGGACCTGGGGGCAGTTAGGGCTGCACGCGAAGCCCTATGGGGTGCTGAATGTAGGCGGCTTCTTCGACCCTCTGCTAGCGTTCCTGGACCGACTCGTCGAGCAGCGTTTCGTTCGGCCAGAACACCGCGCGATGTTGCTGGTTGGCGTTGACCCGAACGGGCTGCTCGAAGACATGGCAGTCCACCGCCCTGCATATCCGCCCAAGTGGATCGATCGTGGGTCGTCGTAACCGTGCCATTTTCAGAAGATGCACTCCGGTGACGCGACGCAATCGATTGTCAGAAGCGGCTGGCTGTCGAGCCTGGGTTCAGACTCGACAGGAGCCTCGCCCTCCCGACATTTAGCCTTCTCCCGAGCTGTTGTTTTTCCATCATTCCGCACCTTCACGTCTCTAACGGCCGTAACTAAAGATCACGATTCACCGTCTATTCCGGCACCTGCGCACCATCCCCGCACCGAATGAACCCATCCGTCGCTTGGAAATCGCGTCCCTCCGCGGTAGATTTACGAGCCTATCCGTGCGCCTGTGCACAGTCCATCGCTCACGCTGACGACACCCGTGACAAGCTCCGATCGCGAACTGCTGACGGCCCTGACTGCGACCATCGCCGGTCGCGTCGGCCCGGCACGCTACAATCTGTGGTTTGCCGGACACACGAAGTTCCGCGTCGAGGGTTCGCACCTGACGGTCGGCGTGCCCAATCGGCACTTTGAGGAATGGCTGCAAAAGACGTTTGGCCGGACGGTTTCCGAGGCCGTGCGCGAGGTGTTCGGTCGGCCGCTGGAAGTCCGTTATGCCATCGAACCGGACCTCTTCCGCGAAGACCGCCGCGAACAGGCCGAGGTGCCGCCGGGCAAGATTCTTCTGCCGGAATCGCCATCCGGCATACCGGAGCCGAAATCGTTTGAGTCCGCTCCCGTGCCGAAGATCGCGTTGCCGAGCGGAGCACCGGCTTCTCCTGCCCCGGCTGACGGAAAGAAGTCGACACCTTCGGGACGATCGCGGCGTTGGCACAAGCTGAGCGAATTCATCGTCGGGGCGTGCAACCGGGTGGCCTTTGCCGCGGCGATGAGCATGATCGAGGAACCCGGCGAAGGGGCGAATCCCCTGGTGCTGCACGGGCCCGTCGGCACCGGCAAGACGCATCTGCTGGAAGGCATCTACGCCGGTTTGCGCCGCGCTCGGCCCGAGTGGCGCGTCCTGTACGTCACCACGGAAGAATTCACCAACCGCTTCGTCAATGCCATGCGGATGAACAAGCTGGGCGCTTTCCGCAAGCATTTCCGCGAGTGCGACGCCCTGCTGGTGGACGACCTCCACTTCCTGGCGACGAAGCGGGCCACGGCGGAAGAGTTCCTGCACACCTTCGACGTGCTGCTGGCGGACAGCCGGCAGATGGTGCTGACCTGCGATTGCCACCCGCGCCTCGCCGACGACTTTACCGCGGAGCTGACCGACCGCTTGCTCGGCGGCGCCGTCTGGGGTTTGACGCCGCCCGACGCCGAGACACGCCTGAACATTCTGCGGGCGAAGTCGCAGAAGGAAGGCGGCGCCGCGGTGCCTGAAGAAGTGCTGAAGTATCTCGCCGGCCAACTCCGGGGCAATGTGCGCGAGTTGGAAGGGGCGCTGCACAGTGTCCGCCATTACAGCCGGGTGACGAGCCGGCCGGTCGATCTCAGCCTGGTGCGCGAGGCCTTAGCCGAGCTGCTGCGCCACGCCGTTCGAGTGGTTCAGATTGCCGACGTGGAGCGCGTCATCTGTGCGGTGTTGAAACTGGATGCGGGCGCCATGCAGTCGAAGGAACGGGCCTGGGCCGTCAGCCATCCGCGGATGTTGGCGATGTACCTGGCCCGCAAGCACACCACCGCGGCCTACAGCGAAATCGGCGGGCATTTCGGCGGCCGCAATCACAGTACCGTCGTCGCCGCGGAGAAGAAGGTCCGCCAGTGGGTGGAGGAAAACGCCGAACTGAGCCTCGGCGAGCGGCGCATTCGTGTGCGCGAAATCATCGAGCGCGTTCGAACGGGATTTGTTGCGTTGATCGAACTGCAATTTCTCCCCTCACCCCGGTACTCCGGGGCGAGGGGAGTAGGAAGACCCCTCTCCCCGGAGTACCGGGGCGAGGGGAGTAGGAAGACCCCTCTCCCCGGAGTACCGGGGCGAGGGGAGTAGGAAGACCCCTCTCCCCGGAGTACCGGGGCGAGGGGAGTAGCCCTACGGGTTCACAACCGGGCCGATCTTCTTCAGCGCTTCGGTAGCTGCCCGGCGTACCTCCTCGTTCCTGTCCTTCGTCAGCTCCATCAGGCGGTTGCTCGCGCTTTGCGCGGCTGACCCCATCTGAATGAGGACGCCGATTGCCGCGATCTTGACCTCGGTTTGGGAATCGTTCAGCGCCTCGGTCAACGTCATCAGCACGAGGTCCAACTTTTTCCTGAGGTGCAGGAGCAGGGCGGCCGAATGAACGCGAACGCGCAGCGTCTTCATCCTTTAGCGCAGCCTCCAGCGCCTGCTGCACCGCCAGGTCCTTGTCCGTGATACCGAGGGCCGTCTCCAGGGCCGCGGCTCGAACCCGAAAGTCCTTGTCTTTGACCAGGGCGAGCACTTGCGGCAGAACCTCCTTCGCATCAGCGCCGATGCCTTTCAGCGCGTTCAGCGACTCCCCGCGCAGCTCCGGGATCGGCTGCTTCAGCGCCGCGGCCAGGTCTGGGATCGCTGCTTTTGCCGCGGGACCGATGGCGCCCAGAGCGACCGCTGCCGACAACCGTAAGCCGAGGTCCTTCTCCGCGAACGCTTTTCGCAGTCCCGGTACTGCCTCCTTCCCATCTTCACCGAGATACGGCAGCGTATCCACGGCTGCCTTGCGGTATGTCAAGCTGCTCGAATCGAGCCGCCTGGATGAGCGCCTTCGCATCGGCCGCCGTCGGGGGGCCGATCCGTTCGGCAGCGGCCAGCGCGGCAGCCTTGAGCGCCTCGTCGCCTTCGTCCACATGGATGCGCAGGAGGCTTGGCCGCGCCGCCTTGGCGGCCGTCTCCATGCCGGCCAGCACGTTCACGGCGATGATCCGCACGTTTGTCAGCTGCGTGGTGTCCTGGATCGTGTCGAGCAACACCGGCAAGGCAAGGGGGGCGTGCTGACGATCCACCGCCCACAGCGCCTGGACGATGGGAATGCGAATGTTCACATCGTCGTTGTCCTCCAGTGCCGCGATCAGGGCTGGGATAGCCGGTCGAGCCCCATCGCCGATTGCGGCCAGGGCCACTGCTGCCAATGCTCGCAAACGGAGGTTGCGGTCGCGCAGCGCGGTGGCCAGTTCCTGCACGGATCCGACCGCTTTGGGCCCGATGCTGTAGAGCGCGAACGCCGCCTGTTCGCCCAGCACGCCGCCGCCGTTCTTGACAAGTGTCGCCAACTCTCGGACGGCCGGGGCAGCTTCGGGGCCGAGTTTCCCGAGCGCGAAGCAGCACCGAGCGCGTAGATCGGCGTCGTTGCTCGGGTCCTTGAGCGACTCGATCAGATCGTCAAGGGCAGCGGTCGCCCTGGATCCGATCAGTCCGAGCGTCGTCGCTGCGTCGGCGCGGTACAGAGCCTCCTTGGATTTCAGAATCTTACCAAGCACCGGTACGACCAGGTCGGCCGTCTCCCTGTCCTGGCGGAGGGTCCACAGGATCTGCGCGGCGTACAGACGCACCTGCACGTTCTCGTCGTCCAGTGCCTTCCGCAGGTTAGGTTCGGCCAGTTTCGCTTCGGGCCCGAGGTAGAACAGGAAGAGAGCGGCTCCCGCACGGATCGCCGGGTCCTTCGGATAGTGCAACGCCTCGCGGAAAACATGCACGACCTCATGGGGCTGGCGGTTTATATACCACAATGCCTGCGCGGCATAGAGCTTGAACGCGCGGATCGTCATCCGTAAGGGCGTCGCGCAGGAGCGGGACCGCCGACTTGTTTGCCGCGGTACAGATCAGCGACAGCGTCTGCGCGACGGAGGACCGGAAGTCGGGGCTTTTGTCGCGCAGGCCCTTGACGATGAACGGCACGTCGGACGAACTCGGCTTGCCCATCCGCTCCAGCGCCGTCGTGGCGGCTTCCTGGACCGATTTGTTCCCGTCGTTGTGCTGGATGTGGAGCAAGGCGGGGTAGGCCGACCGTGCCTGGGGACCGAGGCTGCCCAGCACGCTGGCAAACATGACCCGGATGCGGGCGTCGTCGTCGTTGAGCATCCGCTCGGTAAGGCCTGGCACGGCGTCGGCCACACCGCGCGCCATCTCCGACAGGGATTCAACAGCCTTGTTCCGTTCGTCCTCGTCCTTGCTCTTGAACGCCTTGACGAGCTGTTCCACGGTCAGAGTGGGTTTGCTGATCTGATCGATGGCCGCAGCTGCCGCCTCCCGCACCGATTCGTGGTTGTCTGTCCGTGAGACGTGGATCAGATCGGAGTATGCCGTTCGGGCTTGCGGACCGAGAAGCCCCAAGGCCTGCGCCGCCGCGGATCGAACGCCGGGATCGTCATCTTTATTGAGCCGTTCGGTCAGGGCGGGGACAGCGTCGGCCACGCCGCGCGCCATCTCCGCGAGCGCTGCGACGGCCTTGTTTCGCTCCTGCGCATCGGTGCTCTTGAGCGCTTCGAGGAACGGATCGGTGCGAGTGGGTGTCTTCGGATCGGTGAGTGGGGCTTTCGCGGGCGGCTCGAACAAACGGGCATAACCGTAGAAGACGGCCCCAGCGAAGATGAGCGCCTGGAGACTGAGCCAGGCACCGGCAACCGCGGTGGCGAATCCGGCACGGCGCTGAAGGAACAGGCGCCGATCAGGCCGAGGATCAGCCCGAGACCGGCGATGGCGAGGCCGAAGACATCGAGACGCGGCACCCAGGTGATGCCGAAGGCGACGATACCGAACAGCACCGCCAGACCGCCCCACGGTGCCGGCTCATCGACGGGCTGTGGCTCCGCAGTGGGGGGTACGACAGCCGGCTTGCTCGCTGCCGCTTCTTTCTTGTGCAGATCGATGGGTGCGAACTCGGTTGGCTGCTCCGTTCGGGGTGCAGGCGCTGTCGTGGGTCTTGCGGGCATCGTCGCCGTGCCGCCCTCGGGAGGCTTCGCGCCGCCCAACCACCAGGCGCTTACCTCGCCGCCCGGCGCCGCGCCATTCGATTTCGGCGGCACCGATTCGGTCAGCATCTTCTGGCAAGCCGGACAACGGTCCACGGGCGCGCCCTCTGAGCCGGACGCCGGGAGAGCGATCTGACAATGCGGACATTGAGTCGGCGTGGACACGATGTAACCTCGCGTTGGGGCTTTAGAACCAGCGGTCGTCCGCTCATCCCCTTCAACGCTTCCGCGGTGAAGATCGTTTGCAGCAGCGGCTTCATTTTACCGCGCTCGTTTACGTTTCGCGAAACGTAAACGACACGGGTTGTTCCCGCGATTTCAAACCGGTGAAGTGAGCCACAGAGGCAACGCGGTCTCCAACTCCTCGACGAACTGGCTGCGCGGCAGCACCGGATCGCAGCCGGCAACGCGGGCTGCCTTCAGGGCGGCGGTATCGACGTGCGAACCGTAGGCCACCCGTCGCGGGAGCGTCGGACAGATCTCGGCGAGTCGGAGCAGCAGATCGGTCAGATCGAGGCCAGGGTTGTGCAGGTCGAGGAGGACGCACGTCGGGGGCTGCTGTCGGGCAAGTTGCAACAGCGCCTCGGCGGATCGTGCGGTTTTAACCGTCAGACCGAGTCCACGCGCCGTCCCGGTGATGCGGCTGGTGAAGATCAAATCGTCGGACAGAAGTAGACCGTGGGACATGGCGGCTCAGTTTCCTTCCGTGCGAGCTAGCTGTTCCGCCTCCTTGACGAGTTGTTCCAACTTCGCTTCCAGCTCGGCCGGAGGCGGCTTTCCTTCCCAGCGCCGCGCGAACGCGGCCTACCTGATCGATGAGGTACACCGTCGGGAAATAGCGAACGTGCCACTGGCGCGTGATCGGCGCTTCGGGGCCGTCCCACCAGTTCCGCCACGGCAACTTGTCCTCTTTTTGCGTCTTGACCAACTGGTCAAGGGTCCCATCGGTGTTGACACCGAGGATGACGAAGGGGCGGTTCTCATAGTGCTTCAGCAGCTCTTTTTCTTGCGGCTCGAACTGACGGCAATACGGACACTCCGTGAACCAAAAATCGAGCAAGACGACCTTGCCGCGATACTCGCTGAGCTTCATCGGCTGATTTTCCGCGTTCAGGGCAACGATCTCGGGTGCCTCCTTGAATGTTTCACCCGGCGGAGTCGCCATCTGCGAGCATCCAGCCAGGATGGCAAGCAGCATCAGGGCAGCACGGCGAACGACGGAGGCCATGACTCATCCTCGAAAAGGGACGATGATTCCACAGCGCATCGTACCGGGAAAGTGCCGCGCTGTCACGGTCGTTTGGCGCCGCAGGGATCAGAACAACCGTCGCTGCCTGTCCGGCTGTGTCAACTGACGGGCCAGGCGGCGCTGCGGCGCACTCACGGGGTAGTTCCCCAGTTCCCGCGGCGAGAGCCACACGCCTTCACGGTAGAAAGACGAGCTGAACTTGCCGGACACGTACTCCGCCTCAAAGCAAATCATCGTGATCCGATAGCGCGTGACACCGTGACGGATCGTCAGCAGTTCCGGGCCGAGCTTGGCCTCCAAGCCCGTCAACTCGACAAGGACGCGACGGGCGGCCGCCTCCGCGCTCTCCCCGTCTTGCAATGGAGCGTGCGGAAACTCCCACATTCCGCCCCAGCGGCCATTTTCCGGACGTTGCAACAGCAGGACGCGGTCTTTCCGTCGGAGGACGACGGCCAACTCCCGCATCAGGATCGGGGTCGGCGGCGGCGCCCGGACAGGAATCTCCTCCTGCCGACCGTCCCGGTAGGCACAACAGCGTTGCGCCAGGGGGCATGAGACGCATTTCGGAGCAACCGGAGTACAGACCAACGCGCCCAGTTCCATGAGCGCCTGGTTGAATGCACCGATACGCTTGGCCGGGAGCAGCGCCTCGGCTGCGGCCCATAACCAGCGTCGAGCCGGTCCCTCACGCGGATCCTGTTCACGGCCGAACAGCCGGCTCAAGACACGCTGCGAGTTGGCTTCCAGGATGGGAAGCCGGCGATCGAATGCCTGCGACAGCACCGCGTTCCGGGTATAGCGGCCGAAACCCGGAAGCAGCCCAAGTACGTCGGGATCGTCCGGCATCTGTCCATCGTGCGACGCCATTAACTGACGAGCAGCGCGATGCAGGTCGCGCGCGCGGCGGTAATAACCGAGTCCTTCCCACAGGAGCAATACCTCGCGTTCGGAGGCTCGAGCCAGGTCGGACAACGTCGGAAAAGTGAGGAGGAATCGCTGGAAGTAAGGAATGACCGTGGCGACCTGAGTCTGCTGGAGCATGATCTCCGCGACCCAGATACGGTACGGGTCACGATCACGCCGCCAGGGCAAGTCGCGCTGATGCTGGTCGAACCAGGCGAGCAGCCGCGGCGCAACCCAGCGGCGCAGAGCAACCGTGGTCGGGATAGGATCGGGTTTCACGAAAGCCGTGTTCGGTGTGTTGGTCTGCGCAACATTTAGGCGAGCGGCAGGTGTTAAGTTATCGTAGCCGAAGTCGCCAGACTTCGGGTTTGGACGCCCCACCCGAAGTCTGGCGACTTCGGCTACGGGTAAATCATTTCCCGCCGTTCGCCTTAGCCACCCGCCATTGGCGGGGGCTAACTACGGCATCCTTTGGGAACACCATCTCAGGTCCGCGGCCGCCTCATCATCTTCTCGAGGATCGACTTGGCCGCGGTTGCAGTGTTCCCCTTGGTGTCCTTGGGATTAGCGGTTTTAGCAGCCGCGGCAGGTTGGGCACCCTCTCCTTCCTTGGCCTCTTTCTGAGGTTCGCCGGTGGGAGGCTCATCGGGAATGGAGCCCGGCGGGACGAGGATTTCCATCTGCGTGCTGCCATCGGGAATACCGTCGCCGCCGGCAGACGATGCCGCGGAGCTATCGTCGTCGCCGAGGGACAGGAGCATCGCGGCGATGTCGTCGTCTTCTTCTTGGCCTTTGGTCGAAGGCGGAGGCGTTCTGTCCGCTGAGGCAGCTTTCGGCTTGGCGGCTGCAACCGCGGCCTTCTCGGAGGTTCGCGTTGCCGGCCCCGGCGTCGGGCGGTTGACCGGAGCCGAGGCCTCCAGACGCACGGTGAAGAGGATTGGACCGATCTTCAACCGATCGTTGTTGCTCAGCTCGACCTCGCCCTTGACTGGTGCATCGTTCACGAAACTGCCGTTCGTGCTGCCGAAGTCGCGCAGGAACGCCTTGCCGTCGCGCTGGAGGATGGCGCAGTGCCGTTTGCTGATCATCGGACTGGCGGGCCGAAGATGGCACTGCGGATCGCGGCCGATGACGAACTGGGTCAGCTTGACCTCGAGCACTTTGCCTTCCTGCTTACCGGGCGTCATAACCTCAAGACTCAACTTCATGAGACGACCTCGTTCCTGAGCGTACTGCACTGATCGCGTGGTTCGCCCTGCTTCTTGCCTCTTCGTCCTGGCGAAACCGTTCGGGGCCTCCGAGGCCCGGCAGGCAACTCTCCGGCAGGTACGTCCCGAATCCCCTCGACGCCGGCATTCACGGATCGAACGAGTGTGTCTCCGTCCTGTGCGACGACGGAAACTGCTCTCGCCCATCGGTTTTTCCTCGCCTGCTCCCTTACTTGCGGAACAGCGCGTCGATCAACTGGGCGATCGAACCGATAAGATGAGAGATGGAGAGTTATCCTGGTTATATTCTACGACGTGAAACGTGTGCCATGCAACCCAAAAGCAGAACTGTCGCAGCGCTTTTATTCTCCCTTCTTGTAAGCTTCATCGGCTGCTCCTCGGTTCCCGTTCTAGCCCGGCACCCGAAACGAGCGTTCTGCGCGTTGCTTCCCCCGCGGGGCCGGCCGCAGAGGTGGTGCGTTCCTACTCCAAAGCCTGGCAAGCCCGCAACAACGCCGTGGTGGAAGTGACCGAGTACACAGAAAACGGGCCGGAAATTACCGCGGCCGATGCCTGGTTGATCGCTCCGGCCGAGCTAAGCCGCTGGGCCGCAGCTGGTAAACTGCGACCCGTGCCGGAGGAGATTCTCGGGGAAGAGCATCCATTCGGCTGGAAGGGCCTGTTGCCGCTGTATCGTGAGTACTTGCTCCTCTGGGACCGAACCGCGTATGCCCTGCCCGTTCTCGGCGAAGCGCCCTCTCTTCTGTTACCGCAGCGACCGCATCAAGGATGCCGCGTTGAAACCGCCCGAAACCTGGAAGGACGTGGAAACCCAGGCGCAATTCTTCGCCACGAAGCTGGCGGCACCTAGCTTGCCGCCGCTGCCGAAGGATGACGACGGCCTGGAGCGGATGTTCTACACGATCGCGGCTGGATACGTGCATCGGGCCGACAACCAGGCCGCGAGCACCGGGGCATTCGCGTTCCATTACGATCTCGCCGGCAACCCGCGGATCGACGGTCCCGGTTTCGTGCGCGCCCTGGCCCTGATGCAGCGCCTGCAAAAGTACCGCGATCAATCGGATAAAAAGCCGATCGAGGCGTTCCGTGACGGCGTTGGCGTGTTCTGCATGACGGATGTTGCCCAGGTTTATCGGCTCCAGGACGCGAAAAGTGCGTTGCGCGATAAGTTCGCGGTTACGCGGATGCCGGCCGCCGAGGTGTATTTCGCCCAGACCGCCAGGGTCGGCGACGAACCGATCGCCAATGTGAACTGGATGCCCTATCTCGGCGCCGGCGGCTGGGTGGGAGTGGTGCCGCGGACGACGGCCCATGCCGAGGAAGCGTTCAGCCTGCTGGCGGAATTAGGCGGTCGAGACGTGAGTCGGCAGGTGGTCCTGTCGCCGCGCAGTCGAACCAGCGCGCAGCGGCGGGGCCATTCGTTCCGATCATTTCAACAGCACCGCTCGCTGGGAAGTCTTCGACCTCGACGGCCCAGGCACCACGGACTTGAAACGGGTTGTGCAGCAGACATTGGAACACCGCGAAGTGGCGAACCCCGTCTACCGGTTGCGGACTCCGAATGAGCGAGAACGCCGCGAGGTTCTCATCAATGAGCTGCGGGAAGCTTTGAAAAAGCCGGCGTCCGATCCGGCAAAAGCACTGTCCGCCGTCGCCCAGCGCTGGCGGGAGATGGACCGGAACAACCCGAAATACCTCGAAGAATACCGGCTGGCGATCGGGTTAACTCCACGCTGAGAAATCGGCTTTGCCAAGAAAGAGGTCGCCCTGCCCTTGTATACATACGGTCAGTAGGTATAATGGAGGTGGAGAGTTGGAGGTGGGAGTCATCTCCCTCTCACAAAAATGAGGCCGCCACGGATTGACAGGAAGGGGCGACCTCGGGACGGAATCAGAGGGCTTCAGGCCCGACGCAACGGAGAGTACCATGCTCGTTCTCACTCGGAAGATCGGCGAACGCATTGTGATCGCCAACAACATCGTGGTCGAGGTAATGGCTGTGCAGGGCCAGCGCATCCGCCTGGGAATCCAGGCCCCGCCCGAAATTACCATCATGCGCGAGGGGCTGATCCACGCCGATACGGTGGTCGAGAGCACCGAGCCGCAGTCGGCGAGATAACACCGTAGCACGATTCATGACGCAACCCCACTTGTTTAGCCGCGACCCGGTAGGGGAGCGCTCTGAAGCGCTCCCCTACCGGGTCGCGGCTAAACAAGTGGGGTTGCGGCCAAACACTTCTTGACGAGTTCCCCCATCGACCGTTACCGTGGATGCGGTGGCTCGACCTATTTCTCTTTAGCATCACCGAGCGACCGATGACGCCGTCGTTCGACGCGACCTCGCCGAGCTTGTTGGATCGTGCCCGTCAAAATGCGGCGGGTGCCTGGGAACGTCTCGTCGAATTGTATGCTCCGCTCGTCTATCACTGGTGCCGGCGCGGCGGTCTCGGTCCGGAAGACGGCTCCGACATCTTTCAGGAAGTGTTCCGCGCCGTGGCCGAGCACCTTGCTGACTTTCGGCGCGACCGTCCCGGCGATACGTTCCGCGGCTGGCTGCGGACCATCACGCGCAACAAGATCCGCGATCACTTCCGCCGCCTCACGGATCAGCCGCGGGCCACGGGCGGGACCGATGCCCAATTGCGACTCCAGGATGTCCCCGAACCGCTGGCGGATGACGATCCGTCCGAGGCCGGCGTGGTGGCGTTGCAGCTGCGGCGAGTGCTGAACGCGATCCGCGGTGAGTTCGAGGAACGCACCTGGCAGGCATTCTGGGCGGTGCAGATGGATGGCCGCGGCACGGACGAGGTCGGCGCCGAACTCGGTCTGACGCCGAGCGCCGTGCGCAAGGCCAAGTTTCGGGTCTTGCGCCATCTCGCGAGGAAATGGGCGACCTGCTCGATTGAGCGCGGGACGCGGCATCGTTCATCTGTTAGGACAGCAATTAACACCACATCCCCCCTCGCCCCGGTACTCCGGGGAGAGGGGTCGGGGGTGAGGGGTAAGTGGCACATCACAGTTAGGTCGCTCACCCCTCACCCCACTCCCCTCGCCCCGGAGTACCGAGGCGAGGGGAGTGGGGCTGTAGTATTCACCGCCCTCGACTCAGCAGCAGGCATCCGCCATGATCGCCGTTACCTGCCCTCCTCGTGATCGTCTCCTCGCCTATGTCCGCGGTCGGCTCGATCGCGCACTGCACGAAGCCGTGGACGCCCACCTGGATGACTGTTCCGCTTGCCGAACTTCGGTCGAAACACTCGACGGCGAAACGCCGGCTCCCCTGGACGGTCTCCTCACCCCGGCACAAGACGCGGTCATCGACGATCCCGCCTACCGCAGGCTGGTGGATCGGGTGAAAGCCATCGTCCCCGGTTCGTCGCCTCCGCAAGAAACCGTCTGGGCCGTCGGCAGCGTCCTCGGCAATTACGAACTGCTGGTGCCGATCGGCGCAGGCGGCATGGGACGGGTGTACAAGGCGCGTCACCGCCGGATGAATCGTATCGTTGCCCTCAAGGTGCTGGCTCCGGAACTGCTGCACTCGGCGGACGCACGAGTTCGTTTCCAGCGCGAGGTTGAAGCGGCCGCCCGTGTGACCTCACCGCATGTCGTCGCGGCCTACGACGCCGATGAAGCGAACGGCCGCGACTTCCTCGTCATGGAGTTTGTCGAGGGCGACAACCTCTCCGATCTCGTCAAGCGCGAAGGCCCCCTCTCGGAGAAGCGGGCGCTGGAGTACACACTGCAAGCGGCACGCGGCCTTATCCACGCCCACGCCGCCGGCCTGATCCATCGCGATGTAAAGCCGGCGAACCTGCTTCTCGATCGTCAGGGCACGGTGAAGTTACTGGACCTCGGCCTGGCCCGCGCCTGATCGGCAACGAGCGCAGCGGCTTGCTGACGCAGACCAACACCGCGATGGGTACGCCGGCGTTCATGGCCCCGGAGCAGGCCGCCGACACACACCAGGCCGATGCCCGGTCGGACGTCTACAGCCTCGGCTGTACGCTCTATTATCTCCTCACCGGCAAACCGCCATTCGAGGGGGCGACTGCGCTGGAGGTGGTGCTCGCCCATCGAGAGAAGCCAATCCCGCCGGTTCCCGGGTCGTCGCCCCGCGTCACTGGTTTTCTCAGGTCTGCGCTGGCGAAACGACCCGAAGATCGCTTCACGACCATGACCGCCGTCGTCGCCGAGTTGGAAAGTCTGCTCGGCCACAAACCGTCCGTGCCTCTGGAGCGTCGTCGCAGGGTCAACGCGCCGCCGTTGCGCTGGGCCGCCGCGGCTGCCGTCGTCGTGGCTGCGGGCGCCCTGTCGTGGGCATTCATCGGTCCGGATATGCCGAAGACGGCGCCGCGGCCGGTCGTCGCCGAGGCCGAACTGGTCCCCGTTTCCACGAAGGATGCAGAGGAATTCGCGGCGGCAGCGCGGGCTGAAAGACGGCAGTACGTCGAAGCGTTCTTGCACGATAAGGCGGACATGGGCCGGCGCTTCTGGTCACTGCGCCGTCTCGTCGCTTCCGGCGTGGTGGCGCAGGCGGTGAAGGCTGACGCGGAGCACCAGGCCGTGCGAAGGGAGCGCGTGGCGTCGATCCTGCGGCGCACGGCCGAGACCGCGCGCGATTCCGGAAACTGCCCCGCCTGGCCGTGGCGTGTTCCCTACCTCGGTCGCCGGGCATTGAGATGAAGCAAATCGCCGCAGGTGAATTCTCGATCGGCTCGCCGAAAACCGATCCAGCCGCCCGCCCCGACGAGAAGCCGCAGACGCTCGTCAAGATCACGAAGCCGTTTCAACTGGGCGTCGCCAAGATCACGCAGGAGCAGTTCGAGGAGGTCATGGGTACGAACCCCAGCATCTTCACGCCGCGAAATCATCCTGGATTGAAGGACACGCGCCAACACCCGGTCGAAACCGTGAGCTGGCTCGACGCGGTCCGCTTCTGCAATCGGCTGAGTGTACGGCAAGGCCTGGAGCCTTACTACCGAATCGAGGGCGAGCGCGTGCTGATCCGCGGCGGCATGGGATACCGGCTACCGACGGAAGCCGAGTGGGAGTACGCTTGCCGCGCCGGCACCTCGACGCGCTGGTTCTTCGGCAACGATGTGAAGGATCTTGGCGACTTCGCCTGGTTCGCCGGCAACGCGGGTGGACTCACGCATCCGATCAAGCAGAAGAAGGCGAACCCCTGGGGCCTATTCGACATGTACGGCAACGTGTCGGAATGGTGCTGGGACCGCTACCAGCCGGACGCGTTCGCCAAGAATCCGGAGAGCGATCCGGTTGGCCCCGGCATCGGTGAAGCGCGGGTGATTCGCGGCGGCGCCTGGAACTCTCGTGACGGGCAGTTACGTTCCGCCAGCCGCCTTGCCCTCGGTTCCATGTATGGCGCGGAAGGCTCGCCGAATCACATCGGCTTCCGCGTCGCACGAAACGTGGAACCGTGAACTGAGCACGCAGCGCCAGCAAGTGGACACTTGCTGGCGCTGCGTGCTCACTCCTCACCGACTGATGCGCAGTCCGCCGCCCTTAACCGTCATCTCGACTTCCTCGCGCGTCACCCAGGCAAAGTCGCCGGGGATCGTGTGCTTGATGGCGCTCAGGGCGATGCCCCAGTCCAGCCCCTTTTGCAGATCGCCGTCGAGCAGGCCGTGGATCAGACCGGCCGCAAACGAATCGCCGGCGCCGAGACGATCGACGATCTCGACCTCAAATGTTCGCGTCCGGAGCAGCTTGCCGTCCTGGTAAGCGATGGCGGTCCAGGTGTTCTTCCACACCAGCGGGTTCTCGCGGACCGTGACGGCGACGGCCTTGACCGGGAACCGCTTCGCCACCAGGGCGGCGCCTTCTTCGTGGTCCTTACCGCGGATGCCGAAGACGCGCTCCGTGTCCTCCTCGGTGGTAATCAACACGTCGCAGAAGGCCATCAGGTCGCTCATGACGCGGCCGGCTTCGGCCTGGCTCCAGAGTTTTACGCGGTAGTTGAGATCGATGCTGGTGCCGACCCCGGCGGCGCGCGGCCTTCATCGCCTCGCGCGTTGTTTCCGCGGCAGAGGCGCTCAGGGCCGGCGTGATGCCGGTCACGTGGAACCACTTCGCGCCGGAAAAAACCGCGGCCCAGTCGATCATGCTCGGTTTGACGCCGGCGATGGCCGCTCCTTTGCGGTCGTAGAGAACCGAGCTGGCCCGCGGTGCCGCGCCGAACTCGAGGAAGTAGACGCCGACGCGATCGTCCTTCGTCCAGACGACGTGATCGGTGGCGATGCCGGCTTCACGCGCATGATTGGCGATGAGCCGGCCGAGGGCGTTGTCGGTGAGGCGCGAAACCCAGGTCGCCGAGTGGCCGAGATGCGCCAGGCCGACGGCGGTATTGAGTTCGGCGCCGCCGACCTTGACGTCGAGGCTGCGCGCCTGTTCGAGACGATGAAAGTTGGGCGGACTGAGTCGGATCATCGCTTCGCCGAAGGTCACAATTTCGTGCGGCATGGTGGATCTCAGAAGACAACGGACGATGTTTCGTGTCGATGGCAAGGTATGGCTCGCCGCGGTGAAAGGCCAGCGGGGGAACAGTGCGAGCGGGAGATGTCCTTCCCCCTCTCCCCTGTACTCAGGGGAGAGGGGTCGGGGGTGAGGGGTGAGATATGTGACTGAGTTCTACCGCTCACCCCTCACCCCCCGACCCCTCTCCCCTGAGTACAGGGGAGAGGGGAGACCTCTTGTTGCCGTTCGCCTTGTCGCCGTAGAACCTTCTCGCATTTTCTCCCTTCCGCTGTTATTCTAATTAGAGTTTGCCGACTTACCCCCAGAGGGATCACGCCGTCATGTACATGCTGAAGATGGCCCGCCGCATGTTGTTTGAAACCGACAAACGGCTCGTGTGGAAGCTGTTCTGGAACATGGGCATCAAGGGCATGTTGTCCGTCCAGCGGCACAAGAGCCGGTTGAAACGCGGCGAGTACTTCCCGCCGTTCCTCTACGTCTCCGTCATCAACAGCTGCAATCTGCGCTGCCAGGGCTGCTGGGTGGACGTGGCCTCCAAGCAGGAGACCATCAAGCCGGACGCCTTCCATCGGCTTGTCCGCGAAGCGAAGGCGATGGGCAACTCCTTCTTCGGCATCGTCGGCGGCGAGCCGTTCATGCACCCGCAGCTGTTCGACCTGCTCGAACCGCACCCGGATTGCTACTTCCAGGTCTTCACCAACGGCCAATTCATCACCGACGAGAAGGCCAAACGGCTCCGGCAAGCTCGGCAACGTGTCGCCGCTCATTTCCGTCGAGGGCAGCGAGATCGTCAGCGACGAACGCCGCGGCCGGCGCAACGTCCTCAGCAAGACGATGGAGGGAGTGCAGAACTGCCTGAACAACAAGGTCCTGACGGGCGTTTGCACCAGCTTATGCCAGACGAACATCGACGATCTGCTGACGGACCGGTGGGTCGATCGGCTGATCGAAATGGGCGTGCTGTACACGTGGTTCCACATCTACCGCCCGATGGGACCGGACGCCTGCCCCGACCTGTGCCTGACGCCGGAGCAGCAGCTGCGGGCGCGGCGGTTCGTCGTCGAGACGAGGGCCAAGAAGCCGATCATCATCATCGATGCCTATTACGACGGCGAGGGACAGGCATTGTGTCCGGCGGCCACGGGGGTCAGCCACCACATCAACCCGTGGGGCGACATCGAACCGTGTCCGATCGTGCAGTTCACGAAGGAATCGATCCATTCGAGCGAAACCGATCACCGCTCTCTGAAGGAGAAATTCCTGCGCCTCGGAGTTCCTGCGCGACTTCCGCGAGTTGTCGCAGTCCACGACGCGCGGCTGCATCGTGCTGGAACGGCCGGACCTGCTGAAGGCGCTGGTCGAGAAACACGGCGCCCGCGATTCGACGGCCCGCGGCACGGCGCTGGCGGAGTTGGAGACGATGAAGGTCCGCACGTCGCAGTACAACCCGGGAAACGCGATTCCGGAGAAGAACTGGCTCTATCGGCTGGCGAAGCGATTCTGGTTCAACGACTTCGGGGTGTACGGCGGGCACGATCATCGCCAGACAGCAGCACCGGGAGTGCTGGCGCGGGAGGCGGAGACGGCCCGGTAACATCATCATGCGGAGGTGCTTGACGAGACGGCATTTGCGGCGCTGATCGGGCGTCACGGCCCGCTCCCTGACGATCGCAGCTCGTTGTGAAATCCTCGAGTCACGCCGTCTCCTTAGCCGATACAATTGGAAGAACCTGCTGCGTGGCTCCCAATGCGACCAGCACCACTCCGCCCAGCCTCGGCTTTCCGACCGTTCTCCAGGAACCGAGCGGCTTCCTCGGCGGTGATCTGGTGACGAACATCTGGGCCGACCGCTGGAGTTCCGGCTCACCAGTGCGGTGCAGCCCAATAGGGTGCAGCGGATCCTGTATGGCGACTCGTTGTTACCGTACCTTCACGCCAACCTCCTCGGCAAGACGCTCGAGGACAAGGCGGGCATCGCGGTTCAGCTGATTCTGACGGACCGGTCACCGTGTCTTGATCTTCGGCTGAAGGTCGAGGTGCCGGTTGTTTATCTTGCCCCGGCCGACTCGCCGGCGCCCCAATCCCAGATTGTGGCGGCGCCGAAAGCGGATCGGGGTGCGGTTCTGTGCCATCCCCTCTCTCCCGGCGACATTCTTGCGGCCCGCGACCTCGTGCGCCGCGTCGAGAGTGCCGTCGAGTTGGCCGAGCCGCTTGCGCGCCTACGAGAGGCCGTCGCCGAAGCACGCAAGATAGGCGTGACGCGCGGCCTAGCGCTACGGCAACCAGTTATTCTGATTCACCCTCGCCAACCTGCCCCGTGGTCTGCCGAATTGGAACTGCCCCTTCGCGGTGCCGTCCGTTCTGCCCAACGACAGAGCGCGGCGATCCGCCTGGACAGATAACCTGTGTCGCGGCCAGGAACGATGTGGAAAGCAGGGGACAATCGAATGTTTCAGTCGAGAAGCGCGCGCCCAGGTTGGGCGGGAACCATCGTGCTCATTGGCATTGTGGCGGGGGCAGCGAGCCAGGCGGCGGCCCAGGAACGGCCGACCGCTTTGCCGTCGCCCGACCGGACCCTTCCACCGGACGGAACGTCCGTGCTGCTCGAGCAGGCATTTCACCTCGACGGGGAAGCAGTACCGGATAAGGCAGCACCATCGCCGTGGGCCAATGTCCCTCCACCCTACCCGTGGCCGCCCCTGGGCTGGGCCTTCCGTCGGCCGACTGGCCCCGGCTATTATTCGCTCTGGGACATGGTGACCAACAACTATCGCGACAAACCGCCGCCGTACCCGTGGCCGCCGTTCGGCCTCGACATCGTGCCGATGTTCGACGCCAATTTTCATTACCTCGACAACCCGGACAACACCGAACACGACCCAATCTTCGACTGGACGAAGCGTCTTCATATAGGCGACAACTGGATGTTCTCCACCGGCGGCGAGGAACGCGTCCGCTACGACAACGAGGTGGATAGTCGGGTCTCGGGCAAGGACAACAACTACGATCTGGAGCGGATCCGGATCTACGGCGACCTGTGGTACAAGGACCAGTTCCGCGTCTATATCGAGTTTATGGACGCCGAGGCGTTTAACTATGCTCTGCCGCCGTTAGGGATTGACCGGGATCGCGACGACCTGGTCAATGCCTTTGTCGATGTCAAGCTCTTGGAGGTGGGACAGGACAATGTCTACTTGCGCGTGGGCCGCCAGGAGCTGATCTACGGCTCGGAACGCCTGATCACCAGCAAAGATTGGGCGAACGTACTCCAGACGTTCCAGGGTGTCAAGGAGTGGTATCGCAGTGAAAAGCTGGACCTCGATGCCTTCTACGTGCAGCCGGTGATTCCAAACGCCGAGCACTTCGCTTCGGTCGATGACAAGCAGGGCTTCGCCGGTCTGTGGGCGACGTATCGGCCGAAGAAGGACGACACGCTCGATTTCTACGTCCTCAACCTGGAGAACAGCAATCCGGTGACTCAGACCTTCCTAGCGGAGCCTGGCGGCCGCGGCGGCTACAACGTCACCACGATCGGGGCCCGCTCCTACTCGGTCCAGGATTACGGCCTGCTGTGGGACTTCGAGGGCATGTACCAGTTCGGCGAGTTCACCAATGAGTCGATTTCGGCCGACGCCTGGGTCGCCGGACTGGGCTGGGAGTTCAAGGATTTACCCACGCATCCGTCCTTCTGGGTTTACGACGAATTCGCATCCGGAAGCCATCATCCCGGTCAAGGCACCGATGGCACGTTCAACCAGCTCTTCCCATATGCTCACTATTACCTCGGTTGGCTGGACGAGGTGGGTCGGCAGAACATCAACGACTTCAACATGGAACTCCAGCTGTATCCGTTGAACTGGGTCACGGTGCTGTTGCAGTACCATGTCTTTCGCCTCGATAGCGCCACCGATGCCCTGTACAACGTCGGTGGTGGCGTCGAACGCCGCGACCCGACCGGCAAGGCGGGGACCGATGTCGGCGACGAACTCGATTTGGTAGTCAGCTTCCACCTCGATGCCCATCAGGACGTGCTGTTTGGCTATTCGAAGCTGTATGCCGGTGATTTCCTCAAGCGTACCGGTCCGGGCGGTTCACCGGAGACGTTCTACGCCCAGTATTCGCTTCGCTGGTGAACGACCGCGGCGTGGGAATTCCAATCACGTAAAGCACGAAATGGGCTTTGCGGGAAAGAAGCCGTTTCAAAACAGGAGTGGCGCGGCGTCAGCCCGCCGGTAACGCCTCACCAGCGGGCTAACGCCGCGCCGCTCACAGGTTTTGAAATCACGTCTGAGGGGTTGAAACGGCTTCTAAACGGGGACCGGGGACGGTTGCCTGTATCCCGCGGCCTATCGTTGCAGTCGTGTTTCGGACCTCGCAAACGGCTGGATCCGCTTTGCGCCCCGCACACCTACTTCTGAAGCGTAAGCGAAACAGCCCGAACGTCCATCACTTGTTTGCCCGCGACCTGAACCGCCCGCAGAACCAGCGGGCCGCGTCCCTTCTCAAGCGTCATCACGCCCAGGCGCAGCGGCTTAAAGTCTTTCATCAAGGATTCGCCATCCCGCGGTACGCGATCGTGTTCGGTCCCGTACAGCGGCGGATCGTGAGCCTCCGCTACTCGGCCCTCCAGCTTGCTTTCCTTGAAGCTCATCTCGATCCGCGAGCCGACATCCGCCTTCGGGCAGGTGTAGTAGACGACCGCCTCGTACCGGCCGGTCGTCGCCACGTCGACGTCCCAGGTGATGCGGTCGTCGGTGCTGGTCCAGTTCGTGAAGAACGAGCAGTTCGGCGCATTGGCGCTCCGCCTGACGTTGCCGTGCGGCACGCCGTCGCGGGCCGGCAGCTGCGTCATGGGGAACGCGCGATAGCCGACCGGGAACGGCCGGTCTTCGTTCTTCAGTCCCGAGCAGCACGTCCCGCTTCCAGCGGCTGACGGCCTCGGTCAGGCGGGCGGCGGTCTCGCGGCTGCTCCTTGGCGACGTCGCGCTCCTGGCCCGGGTCCTGCGTCATGTCGTACAGCTGGCCGGCGGCGTCGAGCCGATACTGCTGGGTCCGCACGCTCACCTTGCCGTTCCAGTGCGAGAAGATCATGCGGTCGGGCCAGTTGCCGCCGCGACTGCCAGGAGCAGCGGCGCCAGGCTCACGCCGTCGAGCGGCTTGCCGCTCACGGTCGGGACGCCCGGCCAGGTCGGCGAGCGTCGGCAGCAGGTCGATCGCCGCGGCGATCTGCGAGACCTTCGTCCCCGGCTTGATGTGTCCCGGCCAGCGCACGCAGCAGCGGCGAGCGGACGCCGCCCTCGTCGGTCGAGCCTTTGCGGCCCTTCATGCCGCCGTTCCAGCGCCAGCTGTTCGGGCCGTTGTCGCTGAAGTAGAGCACGATCGTATTGTCCGCCAGCTTCAGCTCGTCCAGCTTCTGCAGCACCCGGCCGACGTTCCAGTCGATGTTCTCGCACATCGCCAGCGCGGCGCGGGTCATGGCCAGGTCCTCACGCTGCGGCCCGGCGTGACGCGATCCTTCAGCTCCCGGTCCTTGAACCGGTCCCAGAAGCGGTCCGGCACCTGCATCGGCGAGTGCGGCGTGTTGAACGGCAGGTAGCAGAAGAAGGGGCGGTCGCGGTTCTTCTCGATGAACGCCATCGCGTGGTCGGTCAGGTCGTCGGTGATGTATCCCTCGCCGCGCGACGAGCTGGCCGTTGTGTTCCAGCGGCGGGCTGAAGTAGTCGCCCCAGTGGCCGGAGGTGAAGCCGTAGAACTCGTCGAAACCGCGGGCGTTGGGATGGTAGGGATACTGCGTGCCGTTGTGCCACTTGCCGAACAGCGCCGTGGCATAGCCGGCGGCCTTGAAGGCGTCGGCGATCGTCTTCTCGTCGAGGTCGAGCCGTTCGCCGCCGGTCGAGACGTTCCACACGCCGCCGCGCGGATGGTAGCGGCCGGTGAGGAACTCGGCCCGCGTCGGCGAGCAGACCGGGCAGACGTAGAACCGCTCGAACAGCGCGCCGTCGCGGGCCAGCGAATCGATGTTCGGCGTGCTCAGGTTCGTGTTGCCGTGAACGCTCAGGTCGCCCCAGCCCTGGTCGTCGGCCAGGATGACGAGCACGTTCGGCTTCTCGGCGGCCGGTACGGAGACGGGGAGCAGAACGGCGAGGGCGATGCAGAGGAGGGGGGGAGTTGGCTGCTTCATGGGTCACCTCGCTACCGCCGCGGTTTCAGCAGCCGGGGGTGCGCGAGTACGCGACCCCTGGCTGGGCTATGCAACCCCTTCGGGGTAATGTCAACCGCTGGCATCTCTGAATTTACCCCGAAGGGGTTAGATAACCCAGCCGGGGGTCGCGTACTCGCGCACCCTCGGCTGCTTCATGGGTCACCTCGCTACCGCCGCGGTTTCAGCAGCCGGGGGTGCGCGAGTACGCGACCCCCGGCTGGGCTATGCAACCCCTTCGGGGTAATGTCAACCGCCGGCATCTCTGAATTTACCCCGAAGGGGTTAGATAACCCAGCCGGGGGTCGCGTACTCGCGCACCCCCGGCTGCCTCTGAGCCTCAACTCGCAAATATCTTGTCCATGCGCTCGGACAGGTCCTTCAGCGCGTCGGCGTCCTTCGACTGGTCGCCGGGCTGTTCGGAGATGCCCCAGCCCTGGTAGCCCACGTCGTCCAGCGCCTTCATGATGGCCGGCCAGTTGTTGTCGCCCTCGAAGAACTGCACGCCGAAGCCCTTTGAGCTTGCCGTATTCCTTGATGTGCAGCTTGAGGATGCGCTTGCCCAGCACGGGGATCCATTCCTCCGGCGCGCCGTACTTGAGGACGTTGCCGATGTCGAAATGCCAGCCGACCAGCGGGCTGTCGATGGCGTCGAGGAACGCCATGGCCTGCTCGGGTTTGGTGATGAAGTTGTTCCAGACATTCTCGATGGCGATTTTCACGCCCGTGTCCTCGGCCACGGGCAGAGCCTTCTTGATCTCGGCGACGGAGCGCTCGAAGCAGTCGTCGTAGTGATACGTCTTTGTTGACCACTCCCGGCACCAGCAGCACCGAAGTGGCCCCATAACGCTTGGCGTCGCTGAGCGCGAGCTGCAGCCCCTCCAGGCCGAGTCCTGGCGCTGCTTCGGGTCGGGGTGCGAGAGCGGGTTGTCCCAGTGGGTGCTGCAGCAGACGCTGGCGGCCTTCAGCCCGGTCTCGTCCAGGGCCTTGGCGACTTCGTCCTGTTTCATGTGGCTCATCGGCTCGACGCCCTCGAAGCCGGCGGCCTTGAGGGCCTGGAACTTCTCCAGGACAGAGCCGGGGAACTCGATGGTGGCGTACATGACGGCCTTCTTGATCGCGCGTTTCTTCGCCGGCTTGTCGGCAACGGCGGCGAGCGGAGACAGGGCGGCCGCGGCTGCGGCGCCGCCGAGCTTCAGGAAGGAGCGCCGGTGCAACGAGATGGTCATGGTATCATCCTCATCCGGGGTTGGTCGACGAGTGGGTGTTGTCAGAGAACTTGGTGTTCATCCTAGTGGTAAAACGGTTTCTTGCGACGAGACTACCGTGTTTCCGGGAGGATCAACGCCGCATAGCACGACGAGAACGGGTGGAAAAGATTAGAGAGTGCCACGACCTGGATTTTCTGGTTGTCGGCCGAAAGGGGAAGCTTGAGGACGCAATTGATTCCACGCCGTTGAAAGCCGTAACCACCCGAAAACCCTTAGCCCATGCCGCTTTCCGCGCCCGCAAAGCCGGGGAGGGCGGCGGAGCAGATGCGCAAGGAGGCATCTCTCGGCAAAGCTACGGCTCAGTCGCGCATTTTCGCGCGCCATCGTCTAGCGGTGGCCGGCGGTCAAAGATCCATCGACACGACCTCGGCACGTCGATAGAGTCCCGCCGCAAAGTGATTGCATCCGAAGGCCGAAGATCACAAAGACGGAGCGCGACGGGGCGACAAACTGTTCCTCCTCCGCCAATGCACTTTTCCCCATCGCCGCCGTTTACCGTTGTCGCGCCGGTAACAACATATTTCGCGCAAAGAAACGTCCTCGCCGCGTTCATGGAACAGGACGGATCCTTGTGCGGTGCGAAAGTCAAGGAGGATATTTACCATGCGACACCGTATGCCGCTCGCCATCGCTTGCCTTCTGATTGTGGCCGGGATTCTGCCTGCGCAAGAGCGAATCCCGCTGCCGCCGCCCGACCCCGACCCGCCGGGGGGACCATCGACGCCAACGCTGGATGCTCGAAGTTACCAGGCCCCGGCGCCGCCCAACGGTCCTCCCCAGCCGTATGCTCCTCCGCCTGGGCCGGATTCCCTCCCGCCCGGGTCGTTTCCCTATTCGCCCTATGCACCCCCCGGCGGCGTGTACGCTCCGGGGCCGTATTATCCGCACCCTATTTTCTTGCACGGTTCTCCCGACAATCCAGCGTTCTGGATCGGGTTTGAAGCGCTGGTCTGGTGGACCAAGAACCAGCCGTTGTCGGTCCCCATTGTCACCACGGGGCCGGCCTCCCAGGGAGCCAACGCGGGCAACCTCGGCATGCCGGGCACGACGTCCCTCAACGGGCCGCTCGATTACGGCGCGGCGGGCGGCATCCGCTGGATTCGCGGGCGGCTGGTTCGATGGCGAGCACACCTCGGCATGGACGGCAGCATGTTCGTCCTCGGCCGGCAGTCCGCCGGCTTCAGCGTCCTCGACCGCTCGGGAACGGGCAATTTCGTCATCAACGAGCCGGTCGTCGGCGCACCCTTCATCACCCAGGTGAGTGCGCCGGGCGTCGATACCGGAGGCGTGGTCGTCGGTGCCACCAGTCAGTTCTGGGGCGGAGACGTCAACCTCCTGTACAACCTGTACCGTGGCAACGGCTGGACGATCAACCTCCTGGGCGGCTATCGCTATCTCGAGCTGGACGAATCGCTCACCATCACCGCCAACTCCACCCTGTTTACCACCACCACCTACACCGACAACATGGGCAACGTGCTGGCGACCGCACCGCCGGGATCGACCGTCGCTGGTGATCGATCAGTTCGGGACCCGGAACCAGTTCAACGGCGGGCAGCTCGGCGCCGAGTTCCAGTATCTGTGGGGGCGTTGGTCCATTACCGGGATGGCCAAGCTGGCCATCGGCGACACGCATGAGGTGGTCACGGTCAACGGGACCACCACCGTGTTTCCCGTGAACGGCGCCCAGGTCCCGTTAATCGGCGGCAATTACGCGACTCTGCAAATCGGCCGCTACTCGATGGATCGGTTCGCCTTGGCCCCGGAAGGCCAGCTGAACGTCGGCTATCAGATCACGCCCTGGCTCCGCGGCCAGATCGGCTATGATTTTCTCTACCTGAGCAGCGTGGCCCGGCCCGGAAACCAGATCGACAACACCTACGATGGAGTGACGCATCCGCTCGTCCCCATGACCAGTTCCACTTACTGGGCCCAGGGGCTCACTCTGAGCTTGCAATTCGACTTCTGATTCACGAACCCGAAGAGCAGTCCGTCGTCGTCGAGCTTCCTCGCCCTACGATCCCACAGGGGAGATACACATGGTTCGTCAACGTCTTCCAATCCTGGCATCGATGCTCGTTCCCGTTGTGCTCCTTCTCGGATCGAGTGAGCTCCGTGCGGCCGACGGCGGCCACGGCGGCGGCGGGGGCCACGCCGCTCGGCGGCCCCGGCTATGGCCCGCGCTCCGGCAACGGGTACGGCTATGGCCGCGGTTTCCGCGGCTACGGATATGGCTACGGTGGCTGGTGTGGAGTTGGCTTGGGCTACGGCTACTGGTACGGCTACCCCTATTATGCCTCGGTTACGGCTACCCGGTTTACGTCGATGGGATTCCAGGACCGCCGCCCAACGTGTATCCGACGTCCGGTCCAGTCGGCGCGCAGGGAGCAGCGCCCGTTCCTCCGGGCGCTCTCCGGACCCGTTCGGCTAACCGATACGGACGTGATGCTGAGCATCCATGTTCCGCCCGAGGCCATCGTCCGGATCAATGGCGTGCCGACGACTCAGCATGGGCCGCGCCGCGAGTTCATTTCTTCTGATTTGACGCCGGGACGCACCTACACCTTCGTGGTCACCGCTCAATGGACGGAGCCGAACAGGCAAGCGGTGGAACTCCAACGAACTCTCTCGGTCCAGGGAGGGGAGCGCCGCTACGTTTATTTCACCATCCCGTCCGCTCCCCCTCCGAATGATCTGCCGGCGGCGGACAGGGTCGGACGTTAGATCACAACCGTAGCGGACCTATTTTTCCAACAGACAGGCATCCATCCTGCGGACGCGCAGATCGGCGCTACCTTCCGGAACAGGTTCTTACGCCGTCGCCTCCACGAGCCGAGTGGCATTCACCGGCGGAATGGCGCCGGACTTCTCCAGGGCCACGGCCTCGGGGCGAATCGCCTGAAACCCCTCGCGGAGAGTGCGCAGGACTTTCAATGCGGCTTCCGCCTGCTCGACGGTTCGTTTGCTGATGGCGCGGATCACAAAATCGTAGAGCCGAAGGAAATTCGCGGCTCCGTCGTAGTTCGGATCGACGCCAGCGGCGAGCTGGCAGACGACCACTTGCGCCTGGTCAGGAACGGCAAAGCTTCCCGCTCCTGTCCGGCCTTGAGGGCCGCCGCCGCCGCTTCGAGCCGCTCGATGGCGCGGTTGTACAGGGCGAGCAACATGTCAATGCGGGTCCATTCCATGCCCGTCGTCGCTTGATAGGTCTGGTAGTGGTTCATGGTGCGTTCATCCCGTCAATCAATGAAAAAACAAAGCGAGAACCGGCTTGCTCCCCTCTCCCCGGTACTCCGGGGAGAGGGGTCGGGGGTGAGGGGAGGAACGAAGAGACAGAGTTTGTCTCTTTTCCCCTCACCCCCGACCCCTCTCCCCGGAGTACCGGGGGAGGGGGGGAAGTCGCCGCTTTCACTCAAAGTAGCGCTGTCGTGTTAGCCTCCGCTGCCGGAACTGCTGGAGCTGCTCGAACTGCCCGAGCTGCCAGAGCTGCTGCCGATGCTGGGAAGACTGGACGTACTGGACGAACTGGACGAGTTCGACGAGTTCGATGAGTTCAACGAACTATTGGCGAACGCGGCAATCTCCAGCCCTTCGGTCTTCAGCTGGTTGATCTCAACCTCCATGTTCGCGAATTGCTCTGTCAACGAATTCTCCTGGTCGGTGTACTCCGTGTTGTCCTGGGTTATTTGCGCGTTGACGTTGGCGATTTGAGTCGTGTAACTCTGGTCGATGGCCTGGAGCCGGCCGGTCGACTGGTTCGTGAGGCCCGAAAGCGTCTGGTCGAGGGACGAGGCGATACCGCGGGTCACGGTCACGTTGGAACTGTTATCGCCGGCCAGCACCTGCGCGGAGGTTAGCGTCACGAGAACTGCGAGGCCATCGGTGTTGGCGTTGCCGGAGTTACCGGTCAGCGTTTGGCCCGTACCGGTGGCCGCTTCCGTAACAGCATTGACGGTGAACGAGCCAGCCACGTCTTGACCCACCCCGGGCGTCACGCCGCTCAGATACAGGGCACTTGCGGCCGTACCACCGGCAACCGACACCGTCGAGTTCGATCCATACACCTGTGACGCGATCTGCAAAGCCCTCCGTTCAGCGAAACCACGACCTGGTTTCCCGACAGCGCGGCATCGTTGTTAATCAGGTTCTGTAGCTGCTCGACGATTTGTTGGGGCGTGTAGTTCCCCGTCGCCAGGGTGAGGGGGTCGGAGGTTTGACCGTTCACATCCAGGATCAGCGTGTTCGTGCCGCTGCCGATAGACGTCGTCGAGTTGAGAGCCTGGCTGGAGGCAATCGACCCCTGGGTGGCGGCCTGGGTGATGTTCAGTTGATAGGGGGTGGCCGACGCTTGCGTATTGTCGGTGCCCAGCAAGAACTGCACACCGTTATTGCTGGACTGGCCGACGAGCGCGAATAATTGCTTGACGTTCGCATAGGTCACCCCGGGCAGCTGGCCGCTCAGGGCTTGGCTAAGCGTGGTGGAATCCAACGAGAGCGTGCCGTCGGAGTTGACAGTGACACCGATCGCGGAGAGGTTGTTGATCTGCGGTCCCAGGCCGGCTACCACGCCGTTCACCGCCGAACTGATCTGGTTCATGATGCTGGTTACGTCGCTATCTCCCAGCAACTCGCCGCCGGTCTGGGTGGTCGCGTTGTAGGCGGTCTGGGTGTTGACGGCGCTGATGAGCGTATTGTACGACGTGACAAAGTTCTGGATCGCGGTAGTGGCCGCGGTCGTATTGTTGGCAACCGTGACGCTGACCGGTTCGCTTGGATTGGCCGACAGCAGGTTCAGCGTTACACCGTTGATGAGATTATTGACCGTGTTGGAATCATTGGTGATGGTGAGGGCGCCGGCGCCGGAGCCAATCGACAGGCTCGCATCGGTGGCCTGTTGCACAGTGGAGATCGAGGGGGTGACCGTGAAGGTGTCGCCCGTCGTCAGAGTGCCTGGCCCGACCGCGATCTGGAGTCCCTGGGCGACGTTTTGGTATGTCCCGTTCCCGTTGAGGGTGATCGTGCCCGTGTTGGCGCCGGTCGAGTCGGTGTAGTTGAGCGTGACGGCGCCGCCGCTTACGTTGCCTCCATTGGCGACGGTAAACGTGTAGGTGTTGTTGGTGGCCCCGGTGTACGAAGCCGAGCCCGCGTTGGAGCTGAAGCTCGCGGTGCTGGTATTGCTGGCGCCGGCCACCGTGGAGATGAAATTCGGCGTGGTTCCGCTCCCGGCTCCCGGAATGAACGCGACCGACACCGTGTTGGCGGCGCCGCTCACGTTCGAGGTCAGCAGCAATTGATAGGGTTGGCCCCCCGACGAGGAGCCGTCGTTGACGACCGAGGCGGTCACGTCGCCGCTGGCGTTGTTGATGGCGCTGGCCAAACCTTGCAACGTGTCATTGGTGCTGTCGATCGTGATGCTCGTCGTGGTCCCGGTGCCGACGCGGATCTGATAGACCCCTTGGGCGATGGCACTCGTGGGGACGGCGAAACCCTGCGAAGCGACCTGTTCGGGCTGGGCGAGATGGTTGATGGTGAACGAGTAGACGCCGGGAGTGGCGCCGGAACCGGCGGCGGCGGTGACCAGCGTCGGGTCGCTCGGCGTGGCCGTGCTTCCGTCGAAAGCGCCGTTGACGGACTGGCTCAGGGCCGTGGTCTGGTTCTGGAGGTCGAGGATATCGCTCTCGACGGCGTCGAATGCCGTCTGTTGCGCGGTGATGGACTTGACCTTCGTCTGAAGGTTCGTGATCTGCTGCTGTTGGATTGCGAGAATACCGGTGATGAGCGAGGAAGTATCGATGCCGGAGGCCAGGCCCGAGAAACCCAGGCCGTTAACGCTAAGCGAGGACATGGGGAGTTACTCCTGTTGTATCCGGGGTCGTCCGGGTACGCCAATCTCCCGATTGGCGGCTAGCTTGCCAATCGGGAGATTGGCGATCCCGCGCGATTCCAGAAACGCCGAAACCGGAGGGTGGGCAACCCTCCGGTAAAGGCTCCGTTTTTAAAAGTTCGATCGTCGCGATCACGCCTTCTGGAGCAGCGACGTGATGATCGACGGCAGCTGGTTGGCGTTGCCCAGCACCGAGGCTCCTGCCTGTAACTTGACCTGAAGACTGGTGTAGTTGGAGATTTCCGAAGCGTAGTCGGTGTCTGTGATGGTCGATTCCGCAGCCGACGTGTTCGTGAGTGCCGTTTGCAGATTGTCGGCATTGGCTTGCAGCGTGTTGGTCTGGAAGGCCCCGAGCGTACCCTGCTCGCTTGAGACGTCCGAGATCGCCTTGTCGATGATGCGGATGGCGTCTGCGGTATTCGCATTCGTGGTGTCGATGTTGATGTTGCTCAGATTGGTGAAGGAACCAGTCACGCCCACGGCGTTCTGACCCAGGGCGCTGGCCTGGGAGTTGCCAAATGACACCGATGCAGTCTGGCCGGCGTTGGCACCGATCTGGAACGTCAAGCTTTGGTTGTTGAGGGTGAAGGCATCCCCCGCAGCACCGGCCGACGTGTACAGCCCCGTACCGTTCTGGGCCTGCGGCGCCAGCGTGATACTGAGGCCGTTGAGGGCACCGGAAGTGAACGTCACGACGTTGCCGTTAGCCGTCTCCGAGAAAGCGTTGCCGGTGGTCGGGTCGGTTATCGTGAGCTGCGCATTCCGCGCCGTCGTCGCCGTACCCGAGATAGCTGCAGCCGCGGCCGGCCCTCCGACAGGGGTAACAGCGCCGGTCCCCGTGACCGTCCCCGCCTGGGAGTTGATCGTGACGGAGGTATAGCTGTTACCGGGAGTTCCTGATCCCGCCGTGAAGGTCGAGTACCCGAGTTCATCCGACAGCGCCGTACCCGTGACAGCGGTGGTATTCGTAATAGTGACGGCAAAGTTGTTCGCCGAGCCAAAGTTGTTGGCGACGAACTGGAGTTTGCCGGCCGTGAACTGGGCTGTGACGCCTGTCAGCGAACTTTGGGCGTTGATCGTGGTCAGCAGCTCCGCCTGGGTCTGGCTTGCCGCAATGTTGATACTCACGCCGTTGATCGTAATGGTGCCGGTATCGTTCGCAGCGGTGGTCGCCACCGCAGAGGTACCGGCGGTGGATTCCGCCTTCAGGGCAGTTTGCGTCGTGGGCAAAGCGCCCGTACCCGCACCGGCAACAACCGTGTAGGTGCCGCTGGCCACGGTGGCCGTGCCGGAAATGTTGTAACCGGTAGGGGCCGTGGTGACGTTGAGGCCGGCGGTGCCGTTCAGCAGCTGCTTCGTACCGAACTGTGTCGTATTCGCGATGTTATTGATCGTACTGAGAATGTTGTTCAACTGTGCCTGGTTGGCGGCGAGAGCGGTCGAGTCGTTGACGCCGGAGTTGGCCGAATCGAGGGCGAGGCTGCGGGCCTGGGTGAGCAAATTGCTGATTTCGCTAAGACCGCCTTCGCCGGTCTGCACAAGGTTGACGGCCTCGCTCGTGTTCGAGATCGCCTGCTGCAAGCCGACAACCTGGGCCTGCTGCTCCTGGGAGATGACCAGGGCGGCGGGGCCGTCCGCACCGCTATTGATCTTCAGGCCGGTCGAGAGCCGCTGCAACGAGGTGTTCAACGCGTTCGACGTGTTGTCCAGGGCCGCCTGGGCCGACAGGGAGGCGATGTTGTTGTTGACTGTGAGAGCCATCGATGCCTGCTCCTTACCCTTGGGGGACTTCAAATGAGGGGTGCGGTCACCCCGTTTTGTTGTGTTGACTTTGGTAGTCACAAGACTGAATCGAAGCAGTTTGCGAAAACTTGCGGATTGAGGGCGGAGAAAATTGAAAGAAAATGAGGAATTCCAATCCCTATTCTGTTGGGGACGGAAATAATCGGTAGAAGATGCAATTTGGCAGAAACAGAGCGGAGTAGATTGCTGGAATTGCACGGGATAACCCGTTCGGACGGCAAAGGTGGCTGTGGCAGGTTATAGAGAATAAGCGAGGTGGGTAGAGGACGGGCTTAACCCGCTGTGGAAGGGAGGAGAGCGGCCTACTCTCAAGCGTTCGGAAGTGTCGATCCGAGGATGGCGTTGACGGTCTCTTCTTTGGCTTTCGGAGTGTTCAACTCGCCGGCATTGAGCCGGTCAGCTACGTCGGCAATTACTTCCGGACGGATCACGGGCGTCTGCTGAAGCGCATTGAGCAGTCCCTGCACGTCGCCTGTCGGTTCAAAGGTTTCGGCGGCGTTGAGAGCAGACGGGGACACCGATCCGCTCGCGCCGTCGCCGCTTGTTTTTGTCCCGGTAAGATCTACTATATTCGTCTTGTTGGGAAATCCATCAACTCGCATGGTTCGATCCTCCTGGTAAATACTCTGTCTTCAAAGGTATCATCGAAGGCTTGGCGAAAAACTTGCCTGGATTTTTTCCCGATTCGCGGCAAAATCGGGATGATCGTTAGAACCGGGAATTTATTCACCGCGCACTACTCCAAGATTCCGCGACCGTTGGCTTCACTGTACTCCCCCGAGGATCGCTACATGCCACCACCTGTGTCGCCCACCGGCCTTCCCACCCTTGCCCCTCCCGAGCCGGCGAGGCGTGGGTTGTTCGTGCGATCCCGCTGGTTGTGGATCGGCTTGCTCGGTGTCGGATGTACGATCGGCGGCGCACTGTTGTCGAGCCAATTGTGGCCCAGTCATCCCAAGTTTTCTGCGCACAACGAAGCCCGGAGAGCCGGACGATGCCTTTCCGCCGGACGAGACTCTCAACGACGGACCAACACCCGACCTCGTACAGATCAACCAGCTCATCCGCGAGGGCCGGTTCGAGACCGCCCTTTCCCTCTGCCGTCCCGGAACGGCGCGGAACCCCCGCAGCCTCCCTGGACGCTCTGGATTTTCGTGCTGCCTTGTGTCTGGAAGGGCTGGGCGATCGGGACAAAGCCTTCGCTGCATTTCGGGCCGTCTCTGGTAGGGACCCAAACAGCTTCGCCGCCGCTGCCGCCACCCTGGGACAGGCCCGCCTCTTGCTGCTGCGTCGCCGCCCGGCAGAGGCCCGACCGTTGCTCACAACCTTCTTGCTGCGTTCCGCACGCCTGGCGGATGCGGACCCCGCCATGCTGGCGGACGCTTCGTATTTGCTAGCCTTCGCGCTGTCCCTGGAGGTTTCTCCCGCCGAATCGCCCAGCGGGCTAAAGCCGTTCGCTCTCGCTCGCGCCCGCTTCGACCTTCCGGTCGAGCTGATGCTCGACTGGGTGACGCGGGCCCGCCCCGGCGAACCGGCCCCGCCTACGGGCAACGACAGTAAGGCGGCCGCTCCAAACCTGCTGGTCCGTCGTCTGGGATCCAGGCCCGGGGAGGTCTTGGTAACCGCTTTCACGGACCAGGAACTGTTCGCCGGCTTCGTAGATCGGCTGGCGGAACGATGCGACCTCCGCGTACAGTGGACCAAAGAGGCGCTGGCGCAGACGGGAACACGGCCTGTAACCGTGGCCGTCGAGCAGATGCAATTTTCCGCTTTGGTGCAAGTGTTGGCTCTCGACGCCGAGCTGAGCTGGGACCTCGAAGGCAACACGCTGTCCCTGTCCACGATGAGCCAGCTGTCCGAACGGACCCAGGTCAGTCGCCGCCTGACCGCGCGCAAGGCCGCTCAGGACGCCTTGCTGACCCATCCCGACCATCCGCTGGCTGCAGCGACGTACCTCGAACTGGGCAACCTCGAGGTGGCCTCTGGCCGTCTCAAGGAAGGGCTAAGCTCCTATGAACGATTGCTGCGCAAAGCGCCGCGTTCGCGGATCTCGGCCGAGCTGTACTACAATCTCGCCCTGACACGGAGCCAACTTGGCGAAACGACACAAGCCCGCGATGCCTTCTTCTGGGTAGTGGATCGCGCGCCGGGAAGTGAATTGGCGCTGTTGTCCTATTTGCAGATTGGGCGGCTGCATCTGAATGAAAACGATCCCGCGGCCGCCATTCGACCACTGCGCCGTGCCATGAGCGCGTCCTCGGAATCAGACACTCGGCTGGTCGCAGCCCTATTGCTCGCCGCCGCACAAATTTCGACCGATTCCCCTCGGGTTGCCCATGCAACGTTAACCCAGATGGGTGACGCCAGCAATCGGGAACCCTATCGCCGCGCGGCCGCTTTACTCGACGCCCTGGCTCGCTACCGGGCACAACCCGATCCCCGGAAGGCAATCCAAGAAGCCGGCAACCTTTTGGGAGCGATCGTGACCTACCGTGAGGAGCCGATCCTGGGACCGGTTGGCGTGTTGGTGGCCGGGCGGCATTTCGAGACCTGGGCCTACCGGAAGAGATGGCCGGTCTCTACGCCCGAACTTCTCAGGAACCAAGAGGTCCGCTGCTCCTCGAAATGACCGCGGATCTGGCCGAGTACCATTTCCAGGCCGGGCAGTGGAAGGCAGCGCGGCGGGAGTACGAGGGATTGACCGTCGGGACGGGGCGTCGGAGCGAGGAAGCGGAACGGCGTCTGGCCGAGCTCGATCTCATCGACCGTCGCCCAGACGATTGTTTGAAGCACTGCCGCCGCCTGCTCACCGCGAAACCGGACTTGGCCGGATCAGGTCTCCTCCCTCTGATGGGCCGAGCTTATGCCCAAAAGGGTGATGATGCCCGTGCTGCCCGTTGTTATGCGGGTGAGTTGCCCGAGTAGACCGCAGCGAGGGCAATCTTCCGTCGTGACGCAGAAAGTCCGGTCGAATGGCAAGAATGAAAATGAGACTGCCGCGTGCGGCCAGGCAGGCTTGCCAGACCGCGCGCGGCAGTGGAGAGATCCGACATATTACTTCTTTTCCGGCACGACCTCAAGAATCACCTCGACCCGCGTCTCTTTCGGCGGGATACTCTCCGTCAGGGCGTTGTAAATGCGGTTCTCGGGTGATTGCGGGCTGCGAATCGGTAGGTCCATCATTGCCGATTCCATGTTGCAGACGCAGATCACGTCGCCGTGATTAGCGAGGTAAACCGGGTTCTTGATATTCTCCGGATCCATCACAAAACGGCTGCCGCCGAAGACCCAATCCTGCGTCATCGGCTTTTTCGTCTTCACGTCTTCGATCCAGTCCTGAGCGCGAACCGTGACCAGTTTGCCGTCCTTCTTGTATTGCAGCGAAACCGTGATGACGGAGCCGCTGGCTGGGACGTACTTCGGCGCGAACTGGACCGGTGTTCCCGGCTTGGCGTTGGCGGCGAGCAGGGCGGTGTGAATGTCTCGGGCATCGACGTCGGTGGCGAGGATGTACTCGTGTTCCTTCGTGTTCGTGCGGCACATCAGCCCTTCGAGCTGCCCTTCGCGGAGGACGACCGTGGCGACGACGATCACGCGCCGCTTGTCGCCCTGCACTTCAAAGAAGAGGTTCTTGCGAATCTCGGTGCGCTTGACGACGGCCGGCGGTGGCGGCTCGTCCTTCTTCTCCACCGGCGCCGCTTCGGGCCTGGTCATCGCATAGCCGAAAATGGCGGTGACGCCGCCGCCACACAATATCAGTGCGGCGATGAGAAGCCAGCGATGTCGCCGTTGCGGAGGGCGCTCGGAGGGAATGACGAGATCGGCATTCTCACCCAAAGCCCAGGGATCGCTGGAAACGCGATCGTCGGTGGGTTGGATGCTGTCCGTGTTGGGGTGGAGTGTGGTGTTCATACCCGTAGTCTACCGGCGCGAACGGAGGGTAGTAAAGGGAAAAACGGAAAGACTCTGACCCTCTCATGTACGTTTCGGGCATCACCCGAGGCCGCGAAACGTAAACGAGATCGAAGCCGCGCGGTCCTCACGCGCTGGTTACGGGCTCTTTCCACCAGGGGCTGATGACGTGGATCTTCTTCAGGATGGCCTCTTTCTCGCGTCCATCCTTGGCCGCGGCGAGCTTGCCCTTCAGTTTGGACAGCTTCTTTTTCCGCTGGTATCGGCGATCCAGTTCGCTTCTGCGTTCGACCATGTGAGGGATCCTGCATCTCGTGCGTGAGTTTCCGGAAATCGAGATAGTCTTACTTACGGCCGCCGCTCGCTTTGGGCAAGAGGCTGCCGCCCAGATCGCGCTCTGGTAGGATGACGCCGTTCCTCAAGGACTCTAACAGGAAGATTCCAATGACCAGCGATCCGGCTCGGTTGCGACTGATCGAGGCAGCGCGGACGGTGCGCCTCAATGCTTCCGCTGCGTTCTCTGGCTTCAAGGTCGGCGCGGCTCTGATGGCGAATGACGGACGTATCTTCACCGGTTGCAACGTCGAAAGTGCGAGTTACGGCTTGACGATCTGTGCCGAGCGCGTGGCCGTCTTCAAGGCGATCTCGGAGGGCTGCCGGGAGTTCATCCGCGTTGCCGTCGTCGCCGACACGACCGATCCGACGCCGCCGTGTGGGGCGTGCCGACAGATTCTGTGGGAGTTCGGCGGCGATCTCGAAGTGATCCTCGCCAATCTCACGGAGATGAAGGCGGTGCATCGGCTGCGCGATCTGCTGCCGCATCCGTTCGATGCGCGTTTATTGAACTGAGCACGCAGCGCAAGTAAGTGCTGCACTTGCTTGCGCTGCGTGCTCAGTTCGGTCTAGGCGGCACCGCCAGGGTTCACGCTATAATGGCGTGATGGAGGACGCCGCCGTGCCGACGACCGCGCTCGCCGTGGAGAGCCTGAAGGATCTCGCCGTCCGTCTGCACGGGGACGGCGGCTTCGCGCCGCTCACCGACGACCTCCAACATGGCCGCAGCGGCACGATCGACGGCGCCTGGGGATCGTCCGCCGCACTGGCCACGGCCGCTCTGGCGCTGAAGGCACGATCCACGGTCCTCGTCGTGATCGCCCATCCGCGCGACCTCGACTCCTGGGCCGGCGATCTCGCCTCGTTCACCGGCACACCACCCGTGCTCTTCCCCGCCTGGGATGGCAAACCCGGCGGCCTCATCGATGAGGTCGCCGGTCAGCGACTGCGCCTCCTGAAGCGACTCGAATCGAGCGATCCACTGCGACTGGTAATCACCACTATTTCCGCGCTGATGCAGCCAGCTCCGGATCGCGCCGGCCTGGCCCGCAATCGCCGGGTGCTGCGGGCAGGCGACTCCTGCGATCCGGAAGCGCTGGCCTCCTGGCTCGTGGAACGCGGTTATAAACATGCGGAGGCCGTCGAGACTCCCGGCGAGTTCAGTCGGCGCGGCGGCATCGTCGACGTCTTCTCGCCCGATGCCGAGGCGCCGTTCCGCGTCGAGTTCTTCGGCGACGAGATCGAGTCGATCCGCCAGTTCTCGCCGGGGACGCAGCGCAGCCTCGGCGAGACGGACTGTCGCGAAGCCGCCGCTTGCGGCTTGGCAAGACGCCGAGCCACGCCGCCAAGCGCGACCCTGACCGGCCACCTCTGCGATTACTCTGCCGAGCGCGGCGTGGGTCGTCCTCGTCGAAACGACGGAACTGGAAGAGCAGGGCCGGCATTATCTGGAACGGTCGACCGATGCAACAGGCCTGTTCGGCACCGCCGCTGTCTTCCAGCATCTTCTGCGTTTCCCCAGCGTCCGGGTCGCGGCATTGCCGAGTCCGTCGTGGAGACGACCTATCATCTGCATGTCGAATCGGTCGAGCGCTTCAGCGGCGAGGTCGGCAAGGTGCGCGACGAGCTGGACAGCATGGCCGTGCATGACCAGGTCTTCGTCGCCTGCCACAACGAAGCGGAGTGCAAGCGCCTCGCGAAGTGCTCGGCGAAGGACAGCTTGCGCTGCAGCGGCCGGCTGCATCTCGTGCTTGGCCGGGTGCGAGCCGGGCTTTCGTCTGCTCGTGCTTTCGCAACTCCTCCGACTCGGAGAGTGGCCAAGGGGGCGCGACGCTTCGTCGTCCTCGGCGGGCAGGAGCTTTTTCGCCGCGAGCACCTCCGGGGAGGTCGCGCCGCTGCCCGGCAAACGCCGGATCGAGTCGCGGGCCATCGACAGCTTTCTCGACCTGGCCGAGGGCGATCTCGTCGTCCACGTCAGCCACGGCATCGCCGCGCTTTCGCGGAATGCAGCTTCTGGATAAGCACTCGGACAACGGCCAAAGCTGGCCCGCGACTCCGGACTTCGGGCCAGGCCGAGGAACATCTCATCCTCGAATTCCGCGACGGCGTCCGGCTCTATCGTCCCGGCGTCGAAGATCGACCTCGTTCAGAAATACGTCGGCGGCTCGCGCACGGATCCGGAGCTGTCGAAGGTCGGCGGCACGGCGTGGCAGCATCGCAAGGACAAGGTTGCAGGAGGCAGTCCTCGACCTGGCCAGCGACATGATTCAGCTCCAGGCGGTGCGCGAGGCCCAACCCGGCAGTGCGTTTCCTCCCGACAGCGATTGGCAAGAGGCGTTCGAGGCCGCGTTTCCCTATCAGGAGACGCCGGACCAGCTCTTGGCCCTCGGCCGAGATCAAGACCGACATGCACCGGCACCAGGCCGATGGATCGCCTCGTCTGCGGCGACGTCGGTTACGGCAAGACCGAACTGGCGATCCGGGCCGCTTTCAAGACGGTCGATAACGGCCGGCAGGTCGCCGTCCTCGTGCCGACCACCGTCCTGGCCGAGCAGCACTACCGCACCTTCAGCCAGCGCTTTGCCGAGTATCCCTTCGTCATCGAAGTGCCTGAGCCGATTCCGGACGACCGGCGAGCAGAGCCGCATCGTCGAGCGGCTGGCGCACGGCGGCATCGACGTGGTCATCGGCACCCATCGGCTCGTCAGTGCCGACGTGCAAGTTCAGGGACCTCGGCCTGGTCATCATCGACGAGGAGCAACGCTTCGGCGTCGATGTCAAGGAACGGCTCAAGACGCTTGCGGGCCCAGGTCGATGTGTTGACGATGACCGCAACGCCGATCCCCCGCACGCTGCATCTGTCGCTGCTGGGCATTCGCGACATCAGCAATCTCGAAACGCCGCCGCCCGATCGCCTCGCCATTGAAACGCGCATCGTCCGCTTCGATCGCGAGCTGGTTCGCAACGCCCTGCTGCGGGAGCTGAACCGGGAGGGTCAGGCCTACTTCGTCCACAATCGCGTGCAGGACATTCATGCCGTGGCCGACAAGCTGCGGCAGCATCGTGCCGGAGGCGACCGTCGCGGTTGCTCACGGACAGATGGCGGAGGGCGAGCTGGAACACGAGATGCTTCGCTTTGTCCGCCGCGAAGCCGACGTGCTGGTGGCGACGACGATCATCGAAAGCGGGCTCGACATTCCCAACGCGAACACCATTTTCATCGACCAGGCGGACATCTACGGCCTCGCGGACCTGCACCAGCTTCGCGGCCGGGTCGGGCGCTACAAGCATCGCGCCTACGCTTATCTTCTGCTCGACGGCAACCGGCAGGTCAACCCGATCGCAGCGCGGCGGCTGAAAGCGATTGAGGAATTCACCGAGCTGGGAGCCGGCTTCAAGATCGCCCTGCGCGACCTGGAGATTCGCGGCGCGGGCAATATCCTCGGCACGCAGCAGAGCGGCCACATCGCGGCGGTCGGCTACGAATTGTACTGTCAACTCCTGGAGAATTCTGTGCGCGACCTGAAGAAGCAGCCGCGCAACACGCCGCTGGAGGTCAACCTCGACCTGCCCTGGGCCGCCTATTTGCCCCGCGCTTACATCACCGGCCAGAAGCAGCGCATCGAAGCATATCGCCGGCTGGCGCGGGTGCGGAAGCTCGACAAGCTCGCCGATTTCCGCCAGGAGCTGCGCGAGCGCTACGGCCCTATTCCGGACCCGGCGGAATGGCTGCTGCGCCTGGCGGAGCTTCGTCTATTGGCGACGCGCTGGAAGGTGACGCGGCATTCATCTGGAGAAGTCGTCCGAAATGGCATCGCCGACCGACGCAGTTCTGACTTACAGCGACAGAAAACGGATCCAGGACCTGGCAACCGCAGCCGGGCCGGCTGCGCGTGGTGGACGACGTGAGTGCTTACTTGCGACTTGTGCCGTCGGAATTGGAGGCGATGGCGGTGTACGAGTGTTTGCGCGAATTGCTCGCGCGTTTAGCCGCGAGCTTCTGCGAGCGCTGGGAGATGCGCCCGCGCGCTCGCAGAAGCTCGCGGCTAAACAAGATCATTCCAGCCAGCTATACGGATACTTCGGATCGTCCATTTCCATCGCCTGCTTCGTCAGCAGCAGCGGCCGCAACGTATCGACCATCACGGCCAGTTCGTCGGTGCGCGTCATCGGCCGGCTGGCGACGATGGTGCCGGGATGCGGGCCGTGCGGAATGCCGTGCGGGTGCAGCGTGAACGACGATTCCTCGACGCCGCGGCGGCTGCCGAACTTGCCGCGCACGTAGTACAGCACCTCGTCGGCCTGCACGTTGGAGTGGGCGTAGGGCACCTTGATCGCTTCGGGGTGCGTGTCCAGCATCCGCGGCGCGAAGGTGCAGACGACGAAGCCGGTCGCCTCGAACGTCTGATGGATCGGCGGCGGCTGGTGGATCGTGCCGGTGATCGGCTCGAAATCGTCGGCGTTGAACGTGAACGGATAAACGAAGCCGTCCCAGCCGACCACGTCGAACGGATGCTGGGCCAGCGTGTAGCGCGTCAGCCGGGGGCCGTCCTTGATGAGCACGGTCGTGTCCTCTTCGCGGTCGATGACGCAGCGGTTCGCGTCGGGCCGTGCAGGTCGCGCTCGCAGTACGGGGCGCCGAGGCGAAGCTGGCCGTCGGGGTTGAGATAGCGCGGCGGAATGACGACGTTGTTCGACGACTCGATGACGAGCAGATCGGGCTGCGCGCCGGCGTCGAAGTCGAGGCGGTAGGTCGTGCAGTGCGGAATGACGACGTAATCGAACGGCTTGAACGGCAGCACGCCGAACATGGTCGTGCAGCGTTGCCGCGGCCCTTGTGGACGAAGAGGATCTCGTCGGCGGCGGCGTTGCGGTACAGTTCCGCCTGCGGCTGTGCGGGCCGGCAGCGCAGACAGCGTCACGTCGGCGTTGGTCAACAGCGGCACGCGCCCGGTGATCGGATCGCCCTGCGCGGCATGCTGCCCGACTTGAGATGATGATGCCGCAGCACCGGTTGCTCGACGGTCTCGACGGCACGATTGCCGGCAGCCTCGACTTCTTGCACGCGCGTCGGCGGCCGCAGGTGGTAGACGATGCTGTAGGCGCGGCCGAAGCCGGCGGTGGTGACGACTTCTTCGTAGTAGATGCCCTCGTTGCGATAGCCGGGTTCGTGCGGATTGGCGATGTGCCGCTTGCGCGGGATGGTGCCAAGCTGTCGGTAGACGGGCATGATTTGACCCCTCCCAAACTCACTATTGGAGCAGGATGATCGCTTGAACGACTTGGAGCACTTCCGGCGGGAAGACGTGCTCCAGAGCGTGTCTGCTTTCGCGGTTAAGGAACCTACACGTAGCACTACCCGCGGACGGATTCACATCCTCGAGCTTGGTCACACTTTCTGCGAAACCGATCATCGTAGTCATGATGACGATCGAACTCTTGAACCTCACAATACGCCCGATGCCGTCGATTAGAACCCCTTCCTCCAGAACTGGGACAAGAACCTTCCAGACCTCCCGGTGTGCGTTATCGATCCCTTCCAGCACTAGAATCGGAGCACGCCACGCCGGACCGGCTCGGTGAGTTCTCCTTCAACATACGCACACACCACACCGCCGTTATGGCCAATCAGCCGCGGAATCTGGTGCTTCTCTGCGTAATTCTGCATGTCGAGTTGAATGACAGCATTACAATCATCGCCAAAAAAGTGATGAGACAAGCCGGCTGCCAGCTTTGTTGCTTGGCTAATCGGGCCGGCTACCAGGAATCGACCGAGTGGCCGAGGACTGTCGCGCCACAAAGCGAGTTCGCGGCGTATGGCTTGGGCAACTGCTCTCACCGCTTCTTTGTTATCCGGGAGATCCTTGTCGAGGATAGTCTCCATCTCCATCAGTTGGGATTCCCCCAACTCATTGAGAACCATCTCTTTTGTCATTGCCGTATCTCAAGAATGTGTGATCGGCTGGATGGATTCAATTTCGGCAACGGGTGAACGCAAGCCGCGTGACCCAACACGGCCAGGCCACTCTGCAACGGCGTCGTTCGTGGTCTCCAGCCCGTATCCGACGCTCCGCTGCAAGAGCTGATCGGGCGATGGTTTTTCCGGCCAGACGGCGACCGCCGTCAACTGGCCTACTCAGGTGACGCCGAAGACCACCCAGCGTCCGCCACGTTCCAATTGAATCAGAAAGTCGTACTCGAACTCGTCCATGCCGATCATGTCGATCGCGTGCTTGCCAAGCTGCGCGGCTTCATCCAGTTAAGGACGCTGGTGACGCCCTGAAATGTGGCGAACGCACTGGCCAACTCGGGTTCCGCGGTTGCCAGAGCAGCTACAGTGTCCGCGTAGTCGGGTAGCATGTCCGTGTTTGCAGCGGCGGTCATAGTGTCCATCGCCGTGCCTGCTCCCGTTCAATCGCCTCGAAATTACCCTTGCGAAACTGCGCCAACCGCGGCGGTCGATGATCTCTCAGCATTGTCACCCTGCCGCCGAGAAGGACCAATCCAGCGGCTGCAACTCCGGTCGAGCATATTCGGCCGACCTTTGCTCGCCTCCGGAAGCGACCAAGTTTCAGCAACGTATGCAGTTCCAGGACCTGAGCGCGAGCATTCTCCGGCTTGAGCTTGCCGGCGTAGTCGAAGAACAGCATGCGAATGTCGTCGTGTCCGAGGTTCTGCCACGTCATCAACAGCGCCATCTGGTCTGCGTTAGAAACGTCGGACCGTAGTGCAGGAGAACAAGCACATCCGTCCCATTTCTTGTTGGACCGCCTCTGCCAGCCGCTTTCTCAGTATGTTCTACCGAGCCGCTCTGCGTGGTCGAGTTTCAGCACGACCTCATTCTCCCGCAGCATGTGCAGGTCTGCGGAAAGGCCTTTGACACGCGCCTTTTCCGCAGGGTCAAGGTCGGACCATGCTGCGGTCATGCGGTCGTGTTCCTCTTTCAGTTTTTCGGCCGACACTCGTGGTGCGGCAAGCCGCTCAAATGGCCAAAAATTCAACAATGAACCGGCAGGAATCCCGATAATCGGCGTTCTCAAAAAAAGAAACCTCGGCGGCGTCATATCGTCGATCCTCCGATTTCCGCCGACTGCCACGAGCTGATCGTGTGGCGATGCCAACGAAAATCAAGGTGAAAAGCGTCGAAGCGGCATCGCAATAGTTGGGCCGATCGTTCCATGCCCTGGTTTGTCGGGACGCAACGTCAGTTCGGCATGAGCCGGATCGAGGACAGCTTCAACGAAAGGGCCAGAGCCGAATCGCCACATGACAAAAAGATTGTCGCCCGCGGCATCGGGGAATTGATCCTTCAGCCGCTCCGGTATCAGAAGCGGCGGAAGATTGGCGATTGCAGGAGCAACTGACAGTCCTTTCCGCACTTGCGGGTGGACAACACCCGAGGCATCAAGGCTTGATGTCCTGCCCTGGCCGCACTCCGAGACAGCAACGCGTCGTGCAAACTTTCGGGAAGCCATCTTCCTCGTACATGGGACGAAAGACCAAGGGCATCGGCTCATCCTTTCCGCATTATAACGTCCCCCGCCGCGCCTGCTCGCGCTCGATCGCCTCGAACAGCGCCTTGAAGTTCCCCTTGCCGAAGCTGCGCGAGCCGTGCCGTTCGATGATCTCGAAGAACAGCGTCGGCCGATCCTCCACCGGCTTGGTGAAAATCTGCAGCATGTAGCCTTCGTCGTCGCGGTCCACGAGGATGCCCAGCTCGGCCAGATCGTCGATGTTCTCGTCGATGGTGCCGACGCGCTCCGGCAGCATGTCGTAATAGGCCTTCGGCACGCGCAGGAACGACACGTCGTTGTGCCGCAGCGCCCGCACCGTCTCGACGATGTTGTCGGTCGCCAGGGCGATGTGCTGCACGCCGGGGCCGCCGTAGAATTGCAGGTACTCCTCGATCTGCGAGCGCCGCTTCGATTTCGGCCGGCTCGTTGATCGGGAACTTGATGCGGCCCGTGCCGCCCTGCACCACCTTCGACATCAGGGCCGAATACTCGGTGCTGATGTCCTTGTCGTCGAAGCTGACCAGCTGCGAGAAGCCCAGCACCTCTTCGTAGAAGCGCACCCACTCGTCCATCTTGCCTTCCTCGACGTTGCCGACGATGTGGTCGATCGCCTTGAGGCCGGCCGGGCGGAAGGTGCGCGGGCTGTAGCGCTCGGGATCGAGCGGCTTGTAACCGGGAGCGAAGACGCCGCGGTAGCGGTCGCGGTTGACGAAGCTGTGCAGTCGTGTCGCCGTAGGTGCGGATCGTGGCGTATTCGTAGACGCCGTGCTCGTCTTCCAGCCGCGTCGGGCCGATGACGCCGACGGCGCCGCGGCGCACGGCGGTGTCGTAGGCGGCCGGCACGTCGTCCACTTCCAGGGCGATGTCCTGCACGCCGTCGCCGTGGTTGATGAGCCGCATGCGCTTCGGGATGGTTCGGTGCCAGCGGCGACGTCAGGACGAAGGTGATGTCGCCCTGCTTGCAGGACGTAGCCGGCCTCGTGCGCGCGTTCGCGTTTCCAGGCCGGCGTAGGCGACGACGTCGAAGCCGAAGGCGTTGCGATAGAAATACGCCGACTGCCGGGCGTTGCCGACGAAGAAGCGGACGTGGTCGATGCGGCGCAGGGGGAGATCGTCCGTGGACATGCATCGCAGTCCTCCGACCGTTTAGCCGCGAGCTTCTGCGAGCGTTGACGTACCAGCGCTGCGCAGAAGCTCGCGGCTAAACAGCGGCAATCCCAAACCGCCGCACCAGTCCCTCCAGCTCGCGGCGCAGGAACGGCAGCGACGGAGCGATGAACAGGTGATCCTGCATCCGCGACGGATCGTAGTCGGTCTCGATCACCACGTCGGTCACGAACGGCTGCGCGCGTCACCTCGGCGGAGAACAGCGAAAACGGAATCTCGCCGGTCGAGGACAGGATGCCGGCCCCGAACACCTTGGTTTCGCCCGCTTCCTCGATCAGGCCGAACTCGATGCTGAACCAGCTAAAGCGCTTCAGCGCCAGCACCTGCGTCGCCGTGCGTCGTGGTCGCCACGGCCTTGCCGATCAGCGTCGAGCAGCTCGGCATAGTCGCGGTTCATCAGCGGCGGCACGTGGCCGAGGCAGTCGTGGATCATGTCCGGTTCGGGCGTGAACTCCGGATGCGAGCCGTGGCGGATGAACTGCGTCACCGGGAAGCCGCGCTCGGCGATGTATTCGTAGAAGGTGCGGTAGGGCAGCGCCCCCTCCGCGGGGACCAGGTGCATGTTCGTTTCTCGCCGCAGCCGCTCGCTCAGGTGCCGAAGCTGCGGGATCTCGTCGCGCGTGATGGCCAGGTCGCGCTTGGCGTCGAGGTACATCGGCAGGCGTACTTGACGTGCAGTTCGTCCAGCTTCGGGCTGACCTCGCGCCAGATGCGCGTTTCTTCCGGCGTGTACTCGATGAGCGGCGGACCGAGGCGTTCCAGCCGATGCCGCCGGCACAGGGCGAACAGCTCCTTGCGCCGGCGGATGTACGTCTTCGTCGCCCAGACCGGGATGGCCCGGCTCCAGCTCGAGTTCGGTCGTGTCCGGCGGCGTCACCATCGTCTGGGCATCGATGGGCGCTCCGTATTCGACCAGCGTGGCGTTCTTTTTTCATGACGATCACCTTTCATCCGTGACTGGTGGGCGAATCGCATGCGCAAAACAGCCCAAAGAGGGACACCAGAGACCACGGACTTCGACACTGTTATTATAGCCGCTCTGGACTCGGTGGATTATCGTGGCCTGCGCGAATGATCCGAGTAATGTGAGTGTATCGGCTCGTCATGCTCATCGACCTGGTATCTCGGAGTTCATCAACCCATGAAAGCCGCTTTCATCGAAACGACCGGCACTCCCGACGTGATTCGCTACGGCGATCTCCCGAAACCGATTGCCCGGCACCGGCGAGGTGCTGGTTCGAGTCGGCGCCGTCTCCGTCAATCCCATCGACCTCTACATTCGAGCGGGCACGGTGCCGATGCAGCTGCCGAAGCCGTTCATCATCGGCGGCGATCTGGCCGGCACCGTCGAAGCGGTCGGATCGGGTGTGAGTCGATTCAAAGCAGGCGATCGCGTGTGGGGCGAACCAGGGCCTTCTCGGCCGGCAAGGCACGTTCGCCGAGTACGTCAGCGTCCATGAGGATTGGCTGTATCCGACACCTGCAAATGTGCAGGACACTGTCGCGGCAGCGGCAGCGCTGGTCGGCATTACCGCGCACCTCGGTCTCTTCGACCGACACACGACAAAGGCTGGCGAAATGGTGTTCGTGAACGGAGGAACAGGCGGCGTGGGGTCGATGGTCGTGCAGATTGCCAAGGCCGTCGGGGCGCGCGTCGCCGCCACCGTCGGCTCGGCGGAGAAGGCGAACCAGTGTCAGGAGTGGGGTGCCGATTGCGTGCTCAATTACAAGACGGATGACGTAGCTGCCGGGATTCGCGCCTTTACCGCGGGGAAGGGCCTGAACGTCTGGTACGAGACGCAGCGCGAGCCTGATTACTTCCGAATCGTGGAACTGATGGCCCCGCGCGGCCGACTCATTATCATGGCGGGCCGGACGCATCAACCAACCTTCCCGCACGGACCGTTCTATGTGAAGGGGCTGGCGCTGTTCGGTTTTGCCATGTTCAACATGTCGGCCGCGGACCAGCGCCGCTCGGCGGAGGACCTCAACCGCTGGTTAACCGAGGGTAAGCTGAAACCGCCGATCGGCAAGACCTTTCCTCTGTCCGAAGCAGCTGCAGCGCACCGGTTGCTCGAAGAGAACACGTTGCAAAAGGCCGGGACGCTCTCCGGAAAAATCGTGTTGACTCTGTGACGGGCCGACAAGGCGACCCTCGATCTTTTCTGCCCCTTCTCAGTTTTCTTGTCCGGCCTCAGACCATTACTGCCCGCGGGGATTTTCGTGGAGTTGACGGTGCTTCCATGCGATCCGCGAGCTATGGTAAGAATGCGGGAAGGGCGCGAAGTGGCTGCCCTCGTCCTACAGACGCCGACACCGGGCGGGAGGAGGTCAGTGTGAAGCGGATCATCCGCCTCAAAGGCATGAATGGTGCCATCAAGGGCCGTTCCTGGGAGTCGCCGGAACTGCTGCGCATCGGCAGGCTCGATCCGCTCGAGATCGTGCTGGACGATAACTCCGTCAGCCGTTACCACGCCGAGGTCCGTTTCACCGACCGCGGCTGGCGCGTCCGCGACCTGGGCAGCACCAACGGCACCCGACTCAACGGCGTGCGTCTCGGCAATGGACAATGGCCGCTCCGGGTCCGCGACCTGCTCCAGTTCGGCGAGGTCGCCTTCATCGTCGAGACACTTCTGGAAGATAACAACGAGGAAGAAGCTCCCGCCGTTCCGATGGTCAACGTGCCGACTCCGGTCCCCACCGTGGTTCCCGCTGCGCGATCCGCCGGTTCGCCGAGACAGGCTCCGATCGCTCCCTCGTTCGCCCTCGGTGCTGGAATCCCCGATGATATGCAGCTGGAAGGCACCTCACGCCCCTCCTGGGATGAGGCGCTGAACAACCTTGCCTTCGACAGCAACCATCAGCCTCGTGCCGGCGAGCAGATGCTGGCCCTGATCCGGGCCAGTCACAACCTCGTTCATCTGGAGCGCGAGGAAGACCTCCTTCATTCGACGCTGGAAGATGCCGTCGGGGTTTTGGAGGCCCAGCGCGGCGCGTTCGTTCTCGCGGAGGGAGAAGGCGCCATCCTCAAGCTGCGCGCGATTGTTACCGGGCGCAGCCAGCCGCGTGCGGCGCTGGCGGGCCGTGGCGAAATAAGCGGCCGGTTCCAATTCAGTCAGAGCCTGGCCAATCGCTGCTTCAGCCGCGGCGAGTCGATCCTCTGCCACAAGGCCGACGAGGATCCCGAGCTGGCGCTGGCCAAGAGCATCGCCGAAGGGGCGATGGCCTCCGTGATGTGCGTCCTGCTGCGGACGCCGCGCCGCAAGTTGGGTGTCCTGCACCTCGACCGCGGGCCGTGGCAGCCACCGTTCACGATGGAAGACCTGCATCTGGCCGACGCCCTCGCGGCCAGCGTCTCGGCGGGCATCGAGTGCGCCGCCCTGCTGCGCAAGCAGCGCGACCTGTACTTCAACACCATCACGATGCTGGCCGACCTGGTCGAGATGCGCGACGAATACACCGGCGGCCATACGCAACGGGTCAGCAATTATTCGTTGTTGCTGGCAGATCGTCTCAACCTGCCGGCGGAAGACCTGAACTTGATCCGCACCGGCACGCCGCTGCACGACATCGGCAAGGTCGGCATCCCCGACGCCATCTTGCAGAAGCCCGACAAGCTGACGCCGGAAGAGTTCGAGATCATGAAGACGCACACCGTCATCGGGGCGGAGTTCATCAACAAGGTTGCGGACCTGCAGCCGGTGCTGTCGATCGTGCGCAATCACCACGAGCGCTGGGACGGCCGCGGCTACCCCGACGCACTGGCCGGCGAGAAAACCCCACATCTGGCGCGGGTCGTGGCATTGGCAGACGCTTTCGACGCCATGACCTCCGATCGGCCATACCGCAAGGGTATGCCGGTTGAGATTGCGTTCGGCGAGATCGAGAAGGGGAAGGGCAAGCAGTTCGATCCGAACTTCGCCGCCGCCTTCCTCGATTGCAAGGAAGCGATCATCCAGGCGATGTCCAGCCGTAGCATCACGCCGCCGACGCCGAATGCGCAGACGGTTGTGGTGTGATCTTGTGTTAAGTTGTAGGGTGGGTCGAGTCTTCGAGACCCACCCGAGCGGCGAGCAGCCAAATGGTGGGTCTCGAAGACTCGACCCACCCTACAGCGTGGTGCTATGCCGCAAGCGGCGTTCTCTGAATTCTTTCTCGCAACCTCACCATTCGCAGCAGTTGATACGCTCCCATCGCCGCCGCCAGGTGTTTGAGCGTATGCCCACTCACGATATGGCCCAACTCGAAGATCGTCCCGTCATACGGCATTTCGCAGAACTTCGCCACAACGTACCAGCCGAGAGCGATCAACAAATCGCCGGTGCGCGTCCATCGCGGCGGGAACAGCAGCAGGATCAGCGGCAGCGCGGCCAGGGGGAAGAACTGAACGTAATAGTACGGCCGCAGATCGTCCGTCTCACGCCAGTACAGCGTGCTCCACACTCCCGCCGCCAGCAACGGCATCAGTAGATACGCACCGGCGCAAGTCGATGCGCTCGGCGATGATGGCAGCGAACAATCCCATGAAGGCGACCGTCATCGGCAACCGGTCCCACATCAGACGATCGTTGTTCGGTTCGAGGTGATAGTACGCCGAGCCGAACGCTGTTAGACCGACGCCGGCGAACAGGGCTACATAGGCTGCCCGGATGGCCGGCTCATCGACGGAACCGCCGTGCTTCTTGGCCTGGGGCGAAAACAGGAAGCGTAGTCCTGCTGCCCCGACGACCAGGAACGGCACATTGGAGATGACGTTGAGGAAGTGCGGGATGCCGAGAATGGTGCGCTGGTCGGCAAAGCAGTGATAGGCGAGATTTTGATGGATCGGTTCCCGGGAGAAGAGCCAGATCGCCGCCGCGACGGCAACGGTCAGCAGGATTAGAACACGGTGAGTGTGGCTCAGAACCAACGTACTTCCCCCGAGGGTGTAATCAAGGATCGAAGCGTGTCCGCAAGGACGGCGGCAGCAGCGGGCACGACTCGTTCGGCCGACGGAAGAGACGGAGTCGCACGGCGGCGAAACTGTCGTAGAGGCGGTCGCGGATCGGTCTAGGCAAGAATCTTAGGAAGAAGGCCGAAACGCGCCACCAGCCGCCGAGTCGCCGCAGGAGGTGCAGCACCGCCGCAGAGCGAAGAAGCAGAACCCCGCCGGCCGTCAGCACGACGAGACTGTCGGGAAGCCGCATTCGTTCCGCTTCGGGAACGCAGGCGCGGAAGGTATCGCCGCCGAGTGGAGCGTAGCGGAAGAGGCAGCCGCGGCGGTCCGCGGACAGCAACAGCTTGACGGACCAGTGACAGAAGCCGCAATTGCCATCGTAGAAGACGGTATCAATGGGCAACACGCTCTCCTCGCCGCTTGCGGTTTCGCAGGGGCGGATGCGGCCTCGCCGGTCTCTTGCCAAGCCGCCAGCGGCGAAATCGTCAATCGTCATCGTCTTCGTCGTCTTCTTCCATCGGGCGCTCAGCTTTCGGATCGCCGGCTTCGATGCGCTTCAGCTGCTTGCGGAAGTAGACGCGCTTCGGCTCCAGTTCGACGACCTTCTTCTGGATCTCCAGCGCCTTCGCCTTGTCGCCGCGCTGAAAATAGACCTCCGCCAGGGTGTCGTGATGGCCGGCGTGCGTCGGGGCCAGTTTCGTAGCCTTGAGGGAGTGCTCCAGCGCCTGATCGAGGTCGCTCCGGCAGCAGACCCGCAGCCAGGCGACGGAGTTGTGCGCGATCGCACTATTCGGAAAGTCGCGGCACATCTTCTCATGCACCTTCAGCGTCTGCTCGAAGAGGTTGTCCGCCTCCTTCGTCATGCCGCGTTTTTCGAGTTCCGGAACCAGGAGAACCGGGAGATCGATGTTCCCCGGAGTGATGTCCTGACAGAGACGAACTTCTTCCATCGCCTCCTTCATCTTGCCGGCCTTGAGCAGCCCCGCGGCCCGCAGCTTGTGGATCGAACCGGGAACGAGCACGTAGGCCGGTTTCTGCACGAAGTTGATGTACGGCCGCAGCACGCGCAACATGGCCTTCTCGTTCCCCTCGGCCGCCGCCGCGAAGTTGCGCCGCAGCAGGGCGGCGAGGGCCAGACGCCGTGTCGCCTCACCGGTGTAGTACGATCCGGGAGCGCCGGTTTTCATTATCAACTCGTTCTCGCGCCGTGCTTCTTCCGGATGACTGCGCTTGAGCAAGTCCAGGGCGAACTGGTGGCGCACCGCCTCGGCCCCCAGCGGCAGCCAGTGCGCCTGGTCCATCAGCTTGTTACCCGCCTCCGCCTTGCCGACGTGCTTGAGCGCCAGGCCGGCGAGCCACAGCGGCAGTGGATTGGTGCGATTGGCTTGCCACGCCCGGCGGTACGCTTTCTCCGCCTTGTCCCACTGTTTTTTCTCTCCGTAAAGATCGCCGAGCCTCAGCAGCGCCGAGTCGATCTTGGACTTCTCCAGAATGGCGAGCGCCCGCTCTTCGAGTTTCGCCGCCAGCGCGACCTCGGCTGCCGCCACGTCGCTGGTCTCCGCATCGAACTCCGCCTTGAGCGCCTTCACAGCCGGATCCTTCGCCCTCTCCCAGATATCGAGGAGTTCGGTAACCTCCTTAGCGGGAAGTTTGCCGTCGAATAGTTGCCGCAGTCGCTTCATCGTTTCGGTGGGTGCGGCCTCTTTCTTTTGCTCGCGGAGTAATTGCCACCACTCGACCGCGTGGTCCTTTCTGGATGGATACAACTTGCCGAACAACCGGGGTCCCCAGCCCTGATCCTTCGAGGTCGCCAGCACCTTCGCCGTATGCTCGAACGCCTCGTCCATCAGGCCGCAACGAGCCTCCGCCTCGATCAAGTTCTCGTACCAGGCGACGTCGGTGCCCTCTTTAATCATCGCGGCGTACTTGGCGAAGATCGGGACGGCCTTGTCCTTCTCACCCAACAGGTACAGCGTTCGGGCCTGGGCGATCTCCAGCACGATCGACTCCTTGGAGCCGTCGAACCGCGCCTTGTCCACGAAGTCCATCGCTTCCTTGTATTGATGCCGTGCGCACATTAGCTCGAACGTCGTCAGCTGATTCTCGCCGTTGTTGAGGATTTCGAGTGCCTCGGTCGGACGGCCGTTGAGCAGCAGCGCCTTGGCGACGGTGAAGTGCTTGAAGTCCTCGGGCGGAAGACCCTTCAGTTTTGACTTGAGCTCGTCGAGCGTTTCCTTCAGCTCCGTTTTCTGTCCGGCGAGGCGATAATAGGTGGCGCGGTAGCTGAGTTTCTCTAGCTCCTCTCCCGTATCGCCCGCGGCCTTGCGCTCGGCGAGTTGTTCCCATTTACCAACTTCCGCGAGCAGGTGATCGATCAACTCATCGATATCGGCTCGCTTCGCCGCCTCCATCGCGGCGGGCATGTCCCCCTTGGCCCGGTAAAGATAGGCGAGGATTTCCGCGTCTCGTTTCGGATCGTCGCTGGTTTTCTCCACCGCTTTGAAGTGGGCGATGCGCTCGTCGATCTTGCCGCTGAGAAGCCAGTACGCGGAGTAGTGTGCGATGCCGTCGCTGACCTTGTACTCAAGGCTAACCGCGACCAGTTGCTCGAGGACGTCGAGGTTGTTATCGTCCAGGAGAAAGGGGACCGTGCGCGGCAGATCATTATAGAGCTGCGTCATGATGCTCATCTTCACGGCGGCATCGGACTCGACCCGGGCGATCTTCAGGAGGGCCTTGCCGCCTGGAGTGCCGGCGTCGAAGAGTTCGCGGACGATGTTCGGCTTCGTGTTGGCGTCGGCCGCCTGGTAGCGCCGGATGATCTCGACGATATTCTTCGGCGTGTCGGGGTAGATGCCCCACCGGAAGTTTTCGAGGATGTCGGGTAGCGCGGCGTTTGATTTCGGGGTCATCACTCTTGGCTGCCGCTTTCAGCGCTTCCTCGACGATTGCGCCCGCTTCCGCGAGTTCCCTCGATGCGCGTTCGCGCGCATCGAAGTCGTTGTCGCCGAGCTGCTTGACCAGCTTGGCGATTTGCTCCTTGGTCGGCGGCGCGGCCGGCACGGTAAGAGCCAGGAAGAGGAGAACGACGGCGGGGAGAAAACGACGGAGTGCGATCACGGCGGCCTCCTGTGGGACGAAACTGCGACGGGGCGCAGCGTCGCGGTATCCTGGCATCGTAGCCGGAGGCCGAAGGAATGCACAAGTCTATTTCCGCTGCTTGCGGATCATCCCGGATTATTCACCGCAGAGGACGCAGAGGATCGCAGAGGAGGACGAAAAACAAAAATGGGGGGAGCGTAGCCAGTACTTTCAACCTTGCAAAAATGACGCAAGGCAGCTGCAATTCAAGTGTTACGCCTAGGAGCCTGTCCGAATTTCGACTCTGTCTCAACAGTACGGGTTTTTGAGGGTTAGCTAGTGGACAATTGAGGGGTGAACAGCTGCAATAGCGTTGGAGATCAAGCCGACGCATCCTGCAGGAGTTCACCCATGGGCATGGTAGCCGCGCAGCAACAGATTGCCAGTGCCTAGGTCGTTGGTCACGGCCATTACGGCGACGTCAGCCACGATGCCCAGCAACGCGGCGTCTGCCGCCAGTGGGTCTATCGCGAAGCGGCTCGGGTGCAGAATACCCTGACCCACCAGCCGGGCGAACTCGAACAACTCCGCGCGGCTGTGCGGCAGTTGCAACAGCAGAATGCTGAGTTGGAACGGCGACTCCGCCGCGCCGTGAGCATCGACGCGGACAAGCAGGCAGAATTTGCCGTTGTCGGCCAGGCGCGCGGCGTGACCTTACGCGCTTGCCGAACCCTGCTACCAGTCTTGCTTGCGGACCAGGTGCTGAGCGTGGCGACGTTGGGCCGGCGCACCCAGGAGGCGGGAGCGAAAGCCGGGCCGTTGCTGGCCGTCCTGGCTGCGGTAGCGCGGCCGCGCGTGCGCGAAGTGGCGGCGGATGAGATTTACGTCAATGCTCCGGTGCTGATGGTGGTGGAACCGGAGAGCCTGTGCTGGCTCAGTGGTCGGCTGAGCGCTACGGTCAGCGGCACCGCTTGGGAACGGGAGTTCGCGCGCGCTGCCGCACCTCGAGCAGGTGACGCGGGATGGCGGCGGCGGTCTGGAAAAGGGCGTGGCTTTGGTGAATGCCCAGCGGCAGAAACGCGGGCAGAAGTTGTTCGTGGATCAAGGGGATCATTTCCACGCCTTATGGGGCGGCGGCGTGGGCTTGCGTAAGGCAGCGATGCAAGCACGCCAGGCCTTTGCCGCGGCGGAGGCAGCGGACCAAGAGTTGGCGGTGTGCAGCCGTCCGGGGCACAAGCGGACCGGTCCGACGCAGTCCGCGCCAATATGCCTGGCGGAAAGCGGAAAAGGCCATGGACCACTGGCAAGAGCAGGAACGGCTGTGGCAGACGACCAAGGAGGCCATGCCGTTGTTCACACCGACGGGGGAACTCAACACGCGGGCGCGGGCGGAAGCGGTGCTGGCCGAGACGTTGCCGCAGTTGCCCGACAGCGATTTCGCCAAGACCAAACGGCAACTGCAAAAGCCGGAGATGCTGAACTATCTGGACCGTGTGCAACAGCAGATCGCGGCCTTGCCGTTGTCCGAGGAAGTGAAGCAAGCGGCCGTGCGTCAGGAAGGCTTACGCCGCCGACCCGAAGCCCTGCACGGCGAGAGCCAGCCAGCGGCGGCTCGGCGTGGCCTCCTGTTGCTGTGTGCGGTGGTGCTGAGCCAAGCGGGCGCGGCAGGGCCAACAAGCCGTCATGGCGGACCGCGACATTCTGCATCGTGCGTATCGGGCCAGCAGCTTGGTGGAATGCGTCAAGAGCGTGCTGCGCATGCAGCAAGCCGGCCACCGCCAGATGACGCAAGGGCTGTTGGATCTCAAGCGGCTGTACTGGAACTGCCATACGTTCGAGCAGCGGTCGCCGCCGCCAGACCACACCCTACCAGCGACTGGGAGTCCAGTGGCCGGAGGGCATGAGCTGATGGGACGTGCTCAAATTAACACCTGAACAACTACGGAGCAAACTGTCCACAGCCGGGAAGGCAGCGTGAGACAGTCTCGCGACAATGCAGAACATGGAGCGCAGGCCCCATATTCCGCAACCCTGTCGCCGAGGCTCATCCAAGGCCCTCGGCCTTGGCGCACCGCTTCCGCGGTTTCACGCAGCGCCATTGTAGGCAACCGAGACAAGGGCTACGGGGCATTGACCAGGCGCGTAAGATAAAAAAAGCACCACAAGGGTGGCAGCATGGAGCCGTGAAAACAAGGGTGCGGAATATGGGGCAGGCAACTCGGCCGGACCGGCGTGATTCGCTTTTTGCAGCAGTTCGAGACCGGAAGCGGCGACTATGCGAAACGACGCTGAGCCTGGGTTGACCGCATGTCTCTGGAACAATTGCTTGCAAAAGACAAAACCCGCGAACAACAACGAAATAGCCACCTTGGTTCAACGTGCCCTCGATCGTCTTCTCGGTAGCACTCACGGCAAAGCCCTCTTCCGTCGATCGTGGCGAACGTCCCGGCCGGTCCGCTAGCCTGGATTGCGCACCGTCCGACACCAGCCTGACGCGCAAGCGAAGGTCTGAGAAGTAGTTACCTTCGCTTGCGCGTCAGGCTGGGTGTGAGCCGCAGGTGTGGACGGCTCAGTCTCAAACGGTGCGGTGGTCTGGCCACACCCAGGCCACTTAATCCTACCCGTGCGGGGCCGTCCCCGTGCGGAAACGCTTGCTCGAAGCTCCCGGAAGGGAGCCTATGCAGCCAGCAGCGGTCGGCAACGGCCGCTGACGGAGGGGCCAGGCAAGCGTAGCTCGGGAGGGGTCACGTTTCGGCCGGGTCGGTAGGCCACGCTCTCCAGCCTGCCGAAGCCTCGCGGAAGAGGGATCGCCCTTTTCCCCGCGCAGCGTCTGCGACGGTTTGGCGCTGCGAACCGACACGGTGACTGGTGATCTCGCCTGGGCACAACGGCTGACCACACTGACCGGTGAAAGTCCCACGCCGTCCCGGCTCACGCCGGGTAAGCCGGACCCATAAGCACTGCGAAACGGTCCGGGCACGCGGCGGTGCGAACGTCTCTCCCCAACGAGACGCCGCTTCAGGGATGGCAGCATCTCCGGAGTAGCCCGCCCAGGGGCGAAAGGAGGTTCCGTGTTCGCGGAGGCACACGCGCAGGACCATGAGGACAGTTAGCCCCTTCGGGACGGCACGATGACCGCTCGGCCCTCTTCCGAAACCCGCTGGGCTGGCTAAGAAACATCCTCCACGGGCCTGTAGGCCGAACGCCTCCAGGGTCTCGGTTTCATGGGGTTCCATTGGAAAGGGCCTAGCGTGGCCAAGATCAAGCACCATTCGTTGACGGGACGGATCACCCTGCCCCTGCTGCACCGCGCCTTCCGCAACGTCCGGCGGAATCGTGGGGCGGCGGGAATTGACAAGGTGAGCATCGCGGCCTTCGAGATCAACCTCGAAGACAACCTGCTCGCCCTGATGCGGCGCCTGAAGGATGGGTCTTACCAACCCCTCCCCTTGCGGCGTGTCCATATTCCCAAGGGGCCGGGCCAGACACGCCCGCTGGGGATCCCCGCCGTCCGCGACCGGGTGGCCCAGGAGGTGGTTCGCCTCCTCCTGAGCCCGCTCTTCGAGCGGCTGTTTCACGAGGATTCGTATGGGTTCAGGCCGGGCCGCAACTGCCATAGGGCCGTGCGCAAAGTCTTGGAACTCCATCAGCAAGGGCACACCCAGGTGCTCGACGCTGACATCAAGGGGTTCTTCGACAACTTGCCGCACGCCGTCATCATGGCCGGCGTGGCCGCGGAAGTGGCCGACGGCACCATTCTCGACCTGGTCGAGCGATTTCTCAAGGCCGGGGTGATGGAGGAGGGCGTGTTCCAACCGACCACGGGCGGCACGCCTCAGGGAGGGGTCATATCCCCCTTGCTGGCCAACATCGCTCTCAACAGCCTCGACTGGCAGCTCCACGACGCTGGCTACCGCTTCGTGCGTTATGCCGACGACTTCGTGGTCCTCTGCCGGACCGCGGTTCAGGTCCAAGAGGCACACGCCTTGGTGCAACGTCATCTGACCTCCCTCGGACTCACCCTGAGTGCCGAAAAGACCAAGACGACCCAGTTCCGGGACGGCTTCGCTTTCCTGGGCTTCGCCATCTCGGCCTGGAGTGTCACGATGCGTCCCAAGTCGGTGGAGAAATTCAAGGGCAAGGTCCGCGAACTGACGCCCCGGCACCACAACCTGGACGCATCGGTCATCAAGAAACTGAACTCGGTCATTCGGGGCACGGCGAACTATTTCGCCACCTCGTTTTCCCACGTCGGCGACCTCTTTCGCGGCTTGGACCGCTGGATGCGCATGCGTCTCCGGTGTATGAAGTACCAGCGTAAAAGTCGCGCCGACAACGGGCGGTTTCGGCTGGTCTATTTCCGTCGCTTGGGTCTTTGTTCCTTGTCCGAGCTCCGGCCTGCTCCGTTGTAGGAGACCGTGCATCCTCCCCGCAAGGGGCAAGCGTCATGGCGTCGCCCGGTGCCCGAAAGGGGCACGCCGGTAAATCGGGGGAATTAACCCCCGTGCGACAACGGGGAGGGAGGGGAATGGCCCCCTCCCTTACCCACTTGTGAACAGCGCGCCCGCCATTTCGCTGGGCCGTGCGCAATCCAGGCTAGCGTGCCGGGACGTTCCACCACCGGAAGCTCTTGTCCTTCCCCACCGACGCAATTCGCCGGCCATCGGTGCTGAAGGCGACATTGCTCACGCCGTCCTTGCCGTTCGGAGGGCCGGCGAAGGTCGTCACCGGTTTACCGTAGCGCACGTCCCACAGCCGCACCCAGTTGTCCTTGTCGCCGCCGGTCAGGGCGAAACGGCCGTCCGGCGAAAAGGCAACCGACAACACCGGCCCGAGTTGCCCGTCGAACGATTGCAGCAACTCTCCTGTCTCCAGCAGCCACAACCTGACCGTCTTGTCGTTGCCGCCGGTCAGCGCAAAGCGACCATCCGGGGAGACGGCCACTGACATCGCGCCCTTCTGGCCATCGAGGCGGCGCAGCAGCTTGCCAGTCGCGGCTTCCCAGACGCCGACCGGGAACTTCTCGTCGAGACTGGCCGTCAGCACTGTCAGGCCGTCGGGTGCGAACGCCACGCCGCGCACCGCTTTCTCGTGCCCCGTCTTGTTGGGCCATAACGGTTTGTCGTCAGCGGCGTTCCAGAGACGGGGAGTGCCATCCTCACCGCCGGTGAGAATACGACTGCTGTCTGGCGAGAAGACGGCCGTCCAGGCGTCCTTCTGGTAGGCTGGGAGCTTGAGCAGTTCCTGATCCTGATCGACCGACCAGACGCGGATCGTGCCGTCGGCACCGGCGGTGCAGACCCGGCGGCCGTCCGACGCAAAGGCGGCGAAGTGGACCGGCCCCTGATGGCCCTTCCACTGGCGAACTTCTTTCGCTGCCGTCACGTCCCAGAGGTGAACGATACCGTCAGAACCCGCGAACAGGGCGAGCCGGCCGTCCGGCGATAGTGCGAGGCAGTTGAGTCCGGCAGGTCCCTGAGTAAACGTGTGGGCCGGACTGTAGGCCGTGAAGTCCGGCAGCGTCCACAACCGCACGATCTTGTCGCGGCCGCCGAGGAGCGCTGTCTTGCCGTCCGGCGCGAAGGCCACGCCCAGCACGGCGCCGGTGGAGCCGGTGAAGCGGCCGACCTCGCGGCCCGTCTCCACGTCCCACAGCCGGGCCGTGTTGTCGTCGCCGCCGGACAAGACCCAGCGACCATCGGGTGAGAAGGCGACGCCGGCGATGGTATTCGTGTGCCCAAGGAAGCTGGCGAGCAGCTGGCCGGTTGCCACGTCCCACAAGTTCACGGCCTTGTCGCGCCCGCCGCTGATGGCCCGTTTGCCGTCCGGCGACACAGCCAGGGCGTGGATCTCGCCGGGAGCCTGCCACTTGGCCACCTCTTTCCCCGTGTCCCCGTCCCACTTCCGGATGGTCTTGTCGTAACTAGCGGATAGAACGTGCTTGTTATCCGGCAGGAGCGCCACGGCCCAGACTTCTTTGTCGTGCCCCTTGCATACCTTCAACGCCGTGCCCTTGTCCTTATCCATGTCCCAAACGATCACGAGGGTATCGGAGCCGCCTGATACGGCTTTTTTGCCGTTGGGAGAGAAGGCCACGGCCTGGACCTCTTTCGTGTGGCCTTGACCTTTGAACGTACTGATCGGCTTCAAGGTTTCCAGATTCCATAGACGAACCTGGTTATCGTAGCCGGCGGATATAGCCCGTCTGCGGTCGGGCGAGATGGCGACGGCGTGAACAGGTTTCTTATGGTCCTTGAACGCCGTCAGTTCTTTCAGCCCATCCATGTCCCACACGCGCAACGTCCCATCCATGCTCGCAGACAAGGCCCGCTTGGTGTCCTTGTTGATGTCGAAGGCGACGGACTCGATGGTATTGGCGTGACCGGTTAGCGAGCGGAAGGTTTGCGCACCGAACTGATCGGTCGGCAGCGGTCCCGGATCGCATTGCGCGGGGCAGGTCCAACAGGCGCAGCGTCCGATCAGCGCCGGCCGTCACCGCCTGGCTGCCGTCGGGAGTGAACGTCACGCCGCCGACGGGACCAGCATGACCGGTGTAACGCGTCAAGAAACGGCCGGTCGGCATGTCCCAGAGGATGACGGTCCCATCCTGCGAGGACGACAACAATCGGCGCCCGCCCGGCGCGACGGCCACCGCGAGAACGGGACCGGCGTGACCGTCGAGGCGTTTATCCTTGCCGGTGTCGAGGTTCCAGGTGCGCAGCACTACGATCGCGCCCGCCGGTGACGGCCCACTTGCCGTCCGGCAGAAAAGCCACGCTCGAGACCAGTTCCTGCCCCGTCGGGATGGACTTGAGGAAGCGTGCGGTCTGACCCGGAGTCACTTCCCAGAGGCCGACGGTGCCGTTCTCCGACGCCGTCAGCACGCGCTTGCCATCCGGAGAAACCGCGGCGCCCTGGATCGCACCTGCTTGCTGGTTGTCGAAACGCTGCACGATCTCGCCCGTGTCCGCTTTCCACATCAGAGCGGTCTTGTCGTCCCCGGCGGTCAAGACAAGACCGGAATCCGTCGTGAAAACGCCGGTGCGGACCGTCGCGTTGTGGGTGTCGAAGGTGCGCAACAAGGCGCCTGTCTCAGCGTTCCAGACGCGCGCCTTCTTGTCAGCGCCGCCGGTCAGGGCGAGCTTGCCGTCCGATGAGAACTCGGCGAAATGCAGCGCGGCGGTGCCGGACTTGAGGGCGAATAACTCCTTACCAGTGGCCGCGTCCCAGATGCGGCCGGCTCCGTCTGGACCAGCAGTCAGGATGCGGCGGCCATCGCGCGAGACGGCGACACGGCCCAGGTCGCTCTTCGAGTTGAATCGCGTTACTTCCACCAATGCGTCGGCTGATGGCATGGGCGAATCGGTCGAGGGCTTTGTCGTGTCCCAAAACCGCAACATGCCGTCCTCGCCGGCCGACAGCACCCGGTCGCCGGTCGGCGTCGCAGCGATGGCGTTCATTCCGTCCTTGTTCCGGCCGACGATGCGGATCTGCTTCCGCCCGTCCACATCCCAGAGACGCACGGTGTTGTCGAACGGACCGACGGCGGCGGTCAGCGCATTCCGAAACGGAGAGATGAAGGCAATACTCCGAATCGTACCCGAGTGGCCGTGTAGGGTCTTGATCTCCTTGGCCGTCTTTACGTCCCACACGCGCAAGATTCGGTCGTCGCCGCCAGAGAGGACCTGGTCCTTCTTTCCCGACAGCGCCACGGCTCGGACCGTGCCCGTGTGGCCGGTCAGCTTCGCTTTGGAACCATTCGTAAAATTCCAGACGACGATCGTTCGGTCGTCGCCGCCGGAAACGCCCAAAGTAGCGTCCCCGAAAGGGCGACGGCCTGGACGGCCCCCTTGTGTCCATCGACGAATTGATTCAACTTGCGCAGCCCCAAATCCCAAAGGAAAACGAATGAGTTGTCGCCCCCGACCAACGCTTGGTTGCCATCGGCCGATAGGGCAAGAGCGTTCACGGTCGTCGGCAGGCTCTGCGCCGGGACGCCAGGTTTTATTGTCGTTCCCGAAGAGAGGCTCCAGTCACGCAGCGTCCGATCAACTCCGCCGGTAACGGCGTGCCGGCCATCCGCGGTGACCGCGAGGGCAAGGATGGGCTGATTACTCGCTTTCACGGCGACAATTTTCTTGTGGGTGTGCATGTCCCACAGGATCAGCTGGCCATCGTCGCCGCCGCTAAGGGCCTTGCTGCCGCCGTCGAAGAGAGCGACGCAGCGCACGCTCTTTTCGTGACCGAGGAACGGCTCGACGAAGAGGCGCCGCCGGACCGATCGGGGGATTGCGGTCCTTGTCCAAGTTCGGTTTCTTTGCAACGAGTTTGGGCTTCAATTCCACGGTGACGATTGGATTGTCACCCTTGCTGACGGTAATGGTCTGGCGGAAATCTTCGTAGTCGGTACCGGTAATGACCAACGTGTACGACCCCGGACTCAGATCGAGGGGGTTGACGAGCAGCGTCCGGTCGATGACACGTTTGTCGAGTTCGACGCTAACCTGGGCATCGTCGGGAATAATCCGAACCTGAACGCTGCCGATCGGCGGCTTGGACCAGTGCCACCACGCCAGGACGCCGGCGGTTGCCAACAGCAGCACGAACGTGCTGCCGAGCAGCCATACCTTTTTCCGCGTCTGGCGAATGCGCTTCAATTGTGGCGGCGGTTTCGGCGACACGCGGCGGATGAACGTGGCGGATGGATCGGCCAGCGGACTCGCGTCGTCAGCCACGCTTGGTATCGAGGCCTTCGGCGCGGACTTCTTCACATCCGAGAGAGATCCCTGGGCGAGCGTTTCGCGGATCGAGGGGGACGGCGTCGGTCGGTCCATATCACGCCGAGCCGTGCCGCTGGGAGGATCCGTCGGGAAGGAAGGATTGCTGCCCGAGGGGTCGGGACGTGGAGTGACGAGAGCCGGCTTCGGTTCAACGGACGACGGCGCTCGTGCGGCGGTATCGGAAGCCGGCTGCAACGGCTTCGGTTTTGAGGAGCCTGACAGGCCGGAGCCGGACCCGCCGCCCTCACGCTCCTGCTTCTCCGCCTTCAGAAACTCAGCCAGGACGGCGGCTATCTCCGACATCGTGGCGTACCGCTCGTGGGGCTGCTTGGCCATCGCTTTCAGGCAGATCGCCTCCAGGCGCGGATCGAGGTCGGGCCGATGCTTCGACGGCGGCGTCGGCGTCTGCATCAGCGTCTTGGCCAGCACCGCGGTCGTGTTCCCCTCGAACGGCAGCCGGCCGGTCAGCAGCTCGTAGAGGATGACGCCGAGGCTGTAGACGTCGCAGGCCGGCCCCATGTTCTCGACGTCGCCATAGACCTGCTCCGGCGACATGTAGACCGGGGCACCGAGGATCGAGCCGCTCTTGGTCAGGCGCACGTCGTCCTTGTCCGCGTTGACCCAGCGGGCCAGGCCGAAGTCCATGACGATCGGCTGGCCGCGCTTGTCGACGAGGATATTGCCCGGCTTCAGGTCGCGGTGGATGATGCCGAGCTTGTGGGCCTCACGCGACGGCCAGGGCGACGGTGCGGACCAGGGAAGCGGTGCCGGCCTGGGGCAGGCGCTTGTCCGGCCGGACGAAGTGCGACAGCGGCCAACCCTCGATGTAGGCCATCGTCAGGTAGGGTGTGCCGTTGAACTCGCCGACGTCGTGCAGCGGGCAGAGGTTGGGGTGGTGGATGGTCGCGGTCGCACGGGCCTCGCGGTAAAAGCGTTCGAGGTTCTCCGGATCGCTGCCGGGCTTGAACTTCGGCACCTTGAGAGCGACGCGCCGATCCAGCTTGGTATCGTGGGCGAGATAGACGGCACCCATGCCGCCGGCGCCGAGCTTCTTCAGGATGCGATAGCGGTCGAACTGCTCCGGCAGGGTCGGGCCGTCGTTCTCCGTATGGTCCGCCACTGACGGCGGGTCAGCGGGGACGGACGGCGAGATGAAGGCCGGCGACGCCACGCGCGGTGAGACAACACGGGGAGGAGCCAGCGGCGCGGGCAACGGGTCAAAAGCGGAAAGGCTCGGCTCCTCGGCTTGCGGAGGCGACTGTTCGCCGGCCAGCAGCTGGCGTAGTTCGTCGGTCTGGCGCGGAAAGCGGCGTGCAAAGTCGTCGAGGTTGGGAGCACGGCCGGAGCGCGAGCGCGCGCGGTATTCGTGCAAGATCAAGCTGACGGAAATCCCGTCCGGGGTGCCCAGTTCGGGCCAGCGCTCCAGATAGGTTTCCAATCTGGTTTCGCTGCCTTGTTGCCACTGGCGATCGATCTCGATGCGGAGCAGACCGAAGAGTGCAGACGCGCGCAGGGGATGTCCCGCCGGGGGCAATTGCTCGACGTGCGAGGCGAATTGCCCGTCGGACCAGTCGTGGTCGAAGTCGGCCAGCAGCCGTTCGACCCGATCATGCTCATGCACCGAAAGGTCAACCGCCTTCGGGTCGGCAGCTGCCATGTGGAGTCCCCGTTGTGAAGCGATGCCCGTGCCGCGGGTGTAACCTGAGAGACGACAGTGTATTATGACACACGGCGCAGGAACCGGTCAACTGCCCCCTCTGCTGATGCGGTTCGCGCATGAGCGGTGCCACGAGAAACACGACGCCGATTCACTTCTTGTCGATGGGGGCGATCTCCGCGATCGCCTTGAGAACGTCCGCGATCCGGGCGTCGGTCAGCTCGCCGGCGCGGAACGCATAGGAGCGAACGACCTTTTGCTTCACGGACAGGAGAACGGTTACATCCGCATCGCGATGCAACCGGTAGACGGGCGGCCCGGTGATGTTCTCGAAGACGCCCAGCGGCACGGCGCGGACAGCCTGCTGTTTGCTCCAGCGGACCACTTCCGGATCGAACGCCGTCTGGTCCTCGTGAACGAAGGTCACCCAGGCGCGGAGGTCGGCGGTTTTGTGCTCGATGAGAGCCTGATCCATGCCCTGGACGAGCTTGCCGAGCGGATCGGAGAGATGACGTGCAAAGACGATGATTGCGGGGCGATCGGCCGTTTCGCAAACGAAGCAGTGCAGCTGGCCGCGTTCCTTGCCGACCGCGATGTGCGCGGCATACGGACCGGGCCGCTGTCCCGAAACCAGTCCGGGAGACAGAGGTGCGTCAGCCGCCAAGACCGACGCAGCGACAGTAAACGAGGCCATCGACAGGAAGAGTCGCATCCCGCGCACTCCACGGGCGATCTTTCGCCGAACACCTCTTGGTGCGGCGGTGGAAAAGGAGAGTCATTAGAACAATCTCATCGTACTCGATCTCAGAGCGTTCGCAAGCAAATTCGGGTGCATATCCGTAACTGCACGGCCGAAACACCGATCACGTTGCCACGCTCGGAGGCTGTGATTTTATCCCCTGGCCGCGCGGCCAGGGGATAAAATCACAGCCTGAGAGCAGGATCGAGCTTCAAGGAAGCGAGGGCGCGCCTTTCCGGGGGAAGTGGCTTCCACTACGATGCCCCGCATGGAAGACAAGCAAACGCAGAAACGCCGCGTCGGCAAGATAACCCGCGAGTTGGCCCTCCTCTACCCCGGCGCCGAGTGCGCTCTGCTTCACGAGACGCCGCTGCAGCTGCTGGTCGCCACCATCCTGTCGGCGCAGTGTACCGACGTGCGCGTCAACCTCGTGACGCCGGCCCTTTTCGCCCGTTATCCCGACGCCGCTGCTTTCGCCTCCGCGGATAGTGCTGAGCTGGAGACGCTCATCCACTCGACCGGCTTCTTCCGCAACAAAGCACGCAACATCATCGAGTGCTGCAAGCAGATCGTCGAGCGACACCAGGGCGAGGTGCCGCGGACGATGGACGAATTGGTGCAGCTGACGGGAATCGGCCGTAAGACCGCCAATGTTATTCTCGGCGTCGGACATGACGTACCCGGTATCCCGGTGGACACGCACGTCAGCCGCCTGAGTTTGCGCATGGGAATGACGGTTCAGAAGGATCCCGTCAAGATCGAGCGCGACCTGATGGAGTTGGTGCCGCGCAAGGAGTGGACGCGGTTCGGGCTGCGCATGATCCTGCACGGGCGGCAAGTCTGCAACGCCCGTAAACCGCTCTGTGAATCTTGTTCGCTGGCACCCATTTGCCCGAAGATCGGCGTGACCACATCGTTTAGCCGCGAGCGTTCCGCGAGCGCTGGACCGTCCAGCGCTCGCGGCTAAACGACGCAAGAACGGAACCGCCTCATGAACACCCTTCTCGATCGCTTCTGTCGCTATGTCCGCATCGGGACTCAGGCCGACGAGACGGCGAAGACCTATCCGAGTTCACCCGGCCAGCTCGAACTCGGCCGGTTGCTTACCGAGGAATTGCGGGCACTCGGCCTGCACGATGCGGAGCAGGACCAGCACGGCATCGTCATGGCCACGTTGCCCGCGACGGTTCGCCACCCGGCGCCGACCATCGCCTGGATCGCGCACGTCGATACCTCGCCGGAAACAAGCGGTCTCAACGTCAAGCCGCAGATCCACGCCGGCTACAACGGCGGCGACATCGTCCTTCCCGGCGATCCCTCGAAGGTGATTCGCGTTGCCGACAATCCTGATCTGGCAGCGCTGAAGGGCAAGACGATCGTCACCACCGACGGCACCACGTTGCTGGGCGGCGATGACAAGGGCGGCGTCGCCGTCATCATGGAAGCGGCGGCTCAGTTGCTCGCTAGGCCCGAGGTGCCGCACGGCCCAATCCGCATCTGCTTCACCTGCGACGAGGAGATCGGCCACGGCGTCGATCACGTCGATTTGCAGAAACTCGGTGCCTTTGTCGGTTACACGCTTGACGGCGGGGGACAGGGCGAGATCGACGGCGAAACTTTCTCTGCCGACCTGGCCACGATCGTGATTCGAGGCGTGAACATCCATCCGTCGCTCGGCAAGGGCCGGATGGTCAATGCCGTGCGGCTGGCGGGCCTATTCCTCGACCGGATGCCGCGCGTCGGTCAGTCGCCGGAGACGACCGACGACCGCGATGGTTTTCTACACCCATATCGCATCGAGGGGGGCGTCGCCGAGACGACGATGCGCATCCTGCTCCGCGATTTCGACACGCCGCGCCTCGCCGAGCGCGCCGACTTGCTCGCGCGCCATCGCCCGTACCATTGAGGCGGAGTATCCGCAGGCGAAGGTCGAGGTCAACGTCACGCCGCAGTATCGCAACATGGCGGACGGTCTGAAGAAGGAGCCGCGGGCGCTGAAGTTCGCCGAAGAGGCGATGCGCCGGGCGGGTCTGGAGCCAAAGCTGACGATCGTGCGCGGCGGCACCGACGGCTCACGCCTGACGGAGATGGGCCTGCCGACGCCGAACCTGTCGTGCGGCGAGCACAACATCCACTCGCCGCTGGAGTGGACGTGCCTGGAAGAGATGGAGACGGCGGTGCGTGTGTTGGTCGAGTTGGCGCGGGTGTGGGGCGAGGCGAAGAGCTGACTGCACGCGCCGCTCGCGGCACTCAGGCCGGTGCATAACGTGTCAGCCCTGGCACGCGGTCGAAGTCGGCATCGTGGCTTGCGAGATGAGTCAAGTTGTGGTCCTGCATGACGACGACGACGAGCGCATCGTTCGTGAGCAGCCCGAATTGGCGGCTCACGTCAGCCGCCAGCGAAACGTGTTGTCCCGTCACAGGCAATACCCGAATCCCGGCGACCGCTAACTCGTCGTGGGCAATCTCATGCTGAGACAGCTTTCGCACCTCGCTCGGATGCCGTTTAAGCCAGTTGGCCAACCCGGCCGGCTGCCGACCGAGCAGGGCTGCCGCCTCTAGAGTCATTAGCTTATGGGCCATCTCCGCGGTGGCGTTCGAGGAAGTGAATCCTTGCAGCTCGTGGTTCTCGATGCGCTTCAACAGCTGCTGACACGCCGGGCCGAACTGCGGGTCCGGCAACAGCGCATACACGAGAACGTTGGAGTCCACAAACACAGCCGACCCAGCGACGATGTCATCAAAAATCATGACGCCCCCAAGATTCCCTCGTCAGGGTCGTCGAGGAAGCGATGGAGTTCCTCAACGTTGCCTGTCCACGGCTCCTGCCGGTGCTTCACCACTCCCGCTCGTCCCGGCGGATGAATCGTGATGCGCAGAACCGCGCCCTCCATGATGGGCAGTTCCCTCGGTAGCTTCAGGGTGCCTTTCTCGTACACCGCTTCAATATCCAGTCCCATGAATTCATCCTCCCACGGCGATGCATTTACTTGCTCTTCTCATACACGACCCGCCCGCCCACCACCGTCATCACCACTGCCGTCTCCGCGATCCGTTCGCGCTCTGCCTCCGCCAGGATGTCGCGCGACAGCACCACGAAATCGGCCAGCTTGCCCACCTCCAGCGTACCGCGATCCTTCTCCTGATGCGCCGCATAGGCCGACGTCAGCGTGTACGCCTCGATCGCCTGCGACGACGCTGATCTTCTGCTCCGGAAACCAGCCCTTCGGGATGCTTGCCGTCGAGCGTGCGGCGGTGGACCGCGGCGTCGATGCCCAGGATCGGACTCAGCGGCGCCACCGACCAGTCGGAGCCGAACGCCACCTTCGCTCCCGCGTCCAGCAGCGAGCGGCAGGCATAGGACGACGCGCAGCGCTTCGCTCCGATGCGGCCCTCCGCCCAGCGGCCGTCGTCGATGATGTGGTACGGCTGCATCGACGCGATCACGCCCAGTTCCTTGAAGCGGGCGTAATCCGGCGGCCGAAGATGCTGGGCGTGCTCGATGCGAAACCGGCGATCGCGCGGGCCGTTCGTCTTCGCCACCTCCGCGAAGATGTCGAGCAGGTCGGCGTTGGCCCGGTCGCCGATGGCATGGACCGCCACCGACAGTCCCGCTCGGTCCGCTTCGAGAATGTGCTTGCGCAGGATGTCCGGCGGCGTGACGTAGACGCCGGTGCTGCCCGGTTCGTTGAGGAACGGCTCGAACATCTTCGCCGTGCTGGAGCCGAGCGAGCCGTCCACGAAGCCCTTCACGCCGCCGATGCGCACCCAGTCGTCGCCGAAGTTCGGCCTCGACGCCGAGCTCCGCCAGGGCTCTTCCAGTCGGCCAGCGGCCAGCGCAGGTCGATGCGCGTCGTCAGTTTCCCGGCCTTGCGCCAGCTGTTGATAGAGGCGGAACAGCTTGCGGCGCGTGGTGCCGTCGCTGCCGTCCATGTCCTGCACGCTGGTCACGCCGACCTCACGGGCCTCTTGCAGGGCGGCGCGCACCGCCTCGACGATCTCCTCATCCGTCGTCGGCGGGACGATCCGGTCCACGAGGCCCATCGCGTTGTCGCGCAGCAGGCCCGTCGGCTCCTTGCTGCCGGGTTTGCGGTAGATGACGCCGCCGGGCGGATCGGGCGTCTCGGCGGTGATGCCGGCCAGTTTCAGGACGCGCGTGTTGACGACGGCCATGTGGCCGTCGTAGCGGCGCAGGAAGACGGGCCGGTCGGGAACGAACTTGTCGAGCAGCGCGGCGTCGGGCAGCTTGCCGTCGAAGGTGCGGTCGTGGTCCCATTCGCCGCCGAGCAGCCAGCGGTCGCGCGGCAGTTTGCCATCGAATTCCTTCAGCCGTTTGCCGAACTCCGCCTCGTCCTTGGCGTCCTTCAGGGCCACCTCGGCCAGGCGCAGGCCGGAGCCGAGCAGGTGAACGTGGCTGTCGTAGAAGCCCGGCACGACGCGGCGGCCGCCAAGATCGACAATGCGCGTGCCGGGGCCGGCCAGGCGCTTGATCTCGGCCGACGCACCGACCGCGACCAGTCGTCCGTGTGACACCGCCAGCGCTTCCGCCTCGGGCTGGGCGCGGTTGACGGTCCACACCTTGCCGTTGATGAAGACGGCTTCGACGGACGGAGGCGGAGCGAAAGCCGGCAGCAGAAGGCAGCAGGGAAGCAGGTAGGTCATGGCGTCAGTCTCCGGGACGGTGAGGCATCGGAATCATGTTAGCGGACGCGGCTGCCGGCTGGAATGAGAAACCGAAGAAGTGACAGCGGAGACGCGCTCAGAATCCACTTTCTTCTTGCTCGTCCCTACCTCCGCGCGTTACTCTATTCCATCCAGCGTAAACTCGCTATTCTGGACTCCGAGGACAGCATGACCGAGCAACCGACGGATTTCGAGCGCTTGATGGAGCGCGTCCGCACAGGATGCCCGGAAGCGGCGCGCGAACTCTTTGAGGAATATGGCGGCCATATCCGCCTGGTCGTCCGCCGGAAAATGAATCGACGGCTGCGGTCGCAGTATGACTCGACCGATTTCACCCAGGCGGTTTGGGCTTCCTTCTTCACCACTTCCGCGGAACAGTTCCGCTTCGACACGCCCGAGGAGTTGGTGGCTTTCCTCGCGGGCATGGCCAATAACAAACTAACAGAAGCCTACCGTAACCGCGTCAGTGCCGCAAAACGGGACGCCGGCCGCGAACAGCATTTCGAGTTGGGAGAGAACGACGAGGTTATCATCCCGCGCGATCCGCGCCAGCCGACACCGAGCCAGGTGCTCGTCGCCAAGGAGGAGTGGGAACGACTGATCGAAGGTCTGCCGTCCCACTACCGGCTCGCACTTGAACTGCTACGCCGCGGCCATACCCACGCGGAAGTCGCCGAGCGCCTGGACCTCAGCGCCAAGACGATTCAGCGTCTCTTGAAACGACTCGATGGGGACCTGGCTGACCATGCCTGAATCGTTTACCACTTATGAACTCCATCCTCTGCGACCCCTCGCGGCGGCCATCAAGGAGGAATGGGACATCGGTGCAGAGCCCGACGCCTGCGCCGCGTTCGAACATAACCCCGACCTCTTGGCCGACAAGACGATCTTCCTCGACCTGGCTTACGAGGGCTATTGCCGGCTGCGGGAACGCGGCGAGGTCGTCAATCCCAAGGAGTACTGCTGCGCTTCCCTCGCTATCACGCTGATTTGCTCAAGGTGATCGAGGCCGATGGCTGCTTGGGGAAGCACCGGTTGCCTCCCTATTCTCCCGTTCCGTGGCCCTCGGAAGGCGAGGTTGTCGCGGGCTTCACGATCCTGCGTGAACTGGGGCGCGGCACCTTCGCGCGCGTGTACCTGGCGACCGAAGCGGCGGCAGGCGACCGTCCCGTCGCCCTCAAGTTCACGCTGGAGGGAGGCGCCGAAGCTTGCATTCTCGGCCGAATGCCACATCCGAACATCATCCACGTCAACTCGGCGGGTGAACACGAAGAAGATGGCCGCCTGACATCCCTGACGCGGCTGTGCATGCCGTTCCTCGGCACGGCCACGCTGCACGATCTGCTCCGCAGCGCCTATCCGCGGGCTGCTGCCCCGCCGCCGACACGAGGCGACATTATCCTGGAAACGGTTGCCCGGGCCGTCAGACCTGGCGACCCTCCGCCCTATGTGGAACCTGGTGCCGATACACCGAACGAGGTGCTGCGCTCGGGATCGTACTGCGACGGAGTGGCGGAGTTGGGCCGGCAGATAGCCGATGCGCTCGCTTTCCTTCACAAGGATGGCGTCTATCATCGCGATCTGAAACCGACCAACGTTTTGCTGGCGCCGGGTGGGCGGCCGGTGCTGCTGGACTTCAACCTCTCCTGCGACGGCCGACTGGCAACCAAGCACTTGGGCGGCACGCTGCCGTACATGGCGCCGGAACAGATTCAGGCAAGTGTAAGCCGCGGCGCAGCTCGCCCCAAGCTGGACGGACGGGCGGACCTGTTCTCGCTCGGCGTTCTGCTCTATGAACTGTTGACGGGCCGGCTGCCGTTCCCCGAACAAGCGCCGAGAAGGGCGCGAAGAAAGGCGCCGCGCAAATGCTCGCGGCACAGCGCCAGGGATATGTCCCCGTGCGCCAGCTCAACCGTGCCGTTCCTCCGAAACTGGCCACCGTTGTCGAACGCTGTTTGCGATTGCTCCCCGAGGAGCGCCCTGCCGACGCTGCCGAGTTGGCAACGACCCTGCGCAACCATCTGGCTCGGTCGCGCTGCATCGCGGGCCGGTATCGGTGGTGGACTTACGCGGCGGCAATGGTGGCGCTGCTGTCGGCCGGTGGGATCGCCATCGGATACTGGTGGTCGCCGAAGCGTCCTGCCGCCAGCGAACGACCCCTAAATGACCAACGAATGATCGACCTGGAATCTCCGGATGCGCTGTTCGCGCGAGGTCGTGAGCAGATGCAAAACGGAGAGTACGAAGACGCCATCCTCTGGTTCCAGAAGGCCGACAAGAAACGTCGGAACGGCCGGGCATGCGCCTGCATTGCTTACTGCCTGGCACGCTTGGACCAGGTTCAGCGCTCTTTAGACTTTGCGAAGATCGCTCGTTCGGCAGACTTCGAGAACACGGCGCTGCTTAATAACGAAGGCATGATGTACCTTCGGACGACTCTACCAGATAAGGCGGACCTGGCCTATGCAGCCTTCACTCGGGCGATCAATAAGCTGCCCCAGCACAAGAAGCTCCGTGAACCATTCCAGAACCGCGCCAGGCTCTCAATCTCGCCGTCTTCCGATCCAAAGCGTGTTCCCCATGCCTGCGAGGACATGAGGATTGCCCTTCAGATCGGCGAGCCGACCGGTGAACTGTTCTACAATGCCGCAATTCTCGCTTGTCGTCACCCGAAACCGGATCATCAACAAGCATTAACGTACCTCCAGAACGCTCTCGACCACGGGTTCCAGCTTCGCACCCTTCAGACCAGCCCGATACTCAGGGCAGCATTGGGGAGTCGTCTGGCTTCCCTCGACATCTCTAGACACCCGAACAGTGAACGGGCGTTTCCTATTCTTTCCACTCTTGTTGATCCACTTTGGGACGAATCTGACTAAGCGTCTGTTCACAAGGTCAGACACTCCTCTAGCGCGAGCGCCGCGCCAACCAGGACGAGAAGACAGCCGGTACAACCCGTGCCGCTCGTTTTTGCCAGCGTTGCGTGGATGTAGGCAGCTGCCGCTGTGCTGGAACAGACTTGGAGTCGACCGATTGGTCGGCCAGAAAATCAAAATTATTTTTCTGGACATCAGTTCGACATAACTGATTTGCTGGAAAATATTTAAGAAAATGGATCGCCTCGTGGCCGAGGCTCGTTCCATTTTTTTTTCATTTTTCATGTCCACTTTTTTGCCCGAATTGCAATAGAAGCATTTTAGAGCCTTACTTATACCGTTCCGATGTCGCAGGTGCGGTGACATACCCAATTGTCTGGGGGCCGTTCGCGCCGTGCGCCGAGTCGAAAGGCTGTTTGAACGCGAAGGTAGGTTGTCGCCCCAATGGAGGATCGCACATGTTCGGTCTGCTGAACCTGTTCACCCTGTCCCCGAAGTCCAAATCTCTGCAGCGGAGAGGTCTTCTTTGCATTAGGCAAAGAATCCATCCACAGATCGGCCCTGCGCAGCCATCGGAAGATGGAACGCAAGGGCCAAGCGCTAGGAGGTTCGCACCTTTGACGCTCCACTCACGTGACGGTCTTTCTCGCCTGGGTTCAAACCTGCGCAAGACCACGACCCCGCTGTCGAAAGCCTGGACGCTCTGCCGACGCCTGTTCGCCAACAGTTCTCCGTCAGCGTCCATCTTTCATTCAGATTCGGACGGGCGCCATTCGAGCAATCGTGGTGGCCAATCGTTCTTCCGGCGGATCGTGGGATTCTTCGCGTCTCGGCAGCAGGCTCCTACGCGCCGCCGCACGACTTACCTCGCGCTGGAGGACCTCGAAGGGCGGATCGTGCCTACCGGCAGCCTGACGTTGAGTTCGTCGCTGAATCCATCCCCTTACACGGAGTCGAGTACATTCACGGCGCTGCTGAATGACGACGGCGTCCCTCCGACCGGAAGCATCACGTTCTACGACGGCAGCACCGCGCTGGACACCGAGAGCCTCGACACCTCCGGCGCTGCCGCGTTCACGACCTCGGCACTCAGCGTCGGCTCGCACACCATCACGGCCATGTATAACGGCGATGATCACTACGATTCGATCACGTCCGGTGCCGTGGATCAGATGGTCAGCCAAACCGCCTCCACAACCACACTCGCATCGTCGGAGAACTCATCGCTGTACGTGGACTCGGTGACGTTCTCCGCCGAGGTAAGCGGTCCGGGCGTCACGCCCACGGGAAGTGTCACCTTCTACGACGGCAGCACCGCGCTGGACACCGAGAGCCTCGATACCTCCGGCGCAGCCGCGTTTACGACCTCGGCACTCAGCGTCGGCGGCCACACCATCACGGCCGTCTACGGGAGTGATGGGAATTACAATTCGAGTACGTCCAGTGCCGTGGACCAGACGGTCAACCAAGCCGCCTCCACAATCACACTCGCATCGTCGGAGAACTCTTCGCAGTACGGAGACTCGGTAGCGTTCTCCGCCGAAGTAAGCGGTCCGGGTGTCACGCCCACGGGGAACGTCACCTTCTACGACGGCGGCACCGCGCTGGACACGGCGTCTCTCGACACCTCCGGCGCGGCCGCGTTCACGACCTCGGCACTCAGCGTCGGCGGGCACACCATCACGGCCGTCTACGGGAGTGATGGGAATTACAATGCGAGTACGTCCAGTGCCGTGGACCAGACGGTCAACGAGGCCGCCTCCACAATCACGCTCGCATCGTCGGAGAACTCTTCGCAGTACGGAGACTCGGTAACGTTCTCCGCCGAGGTAAGTGGTCCGGGTGTCACGCCCACGGGAACTGTCACCTTCTTCGACGGCGGCACCGCGCTGGGCACAGATACCCTCGACACCTCCGGTGATACCTCGTTCACGACCTCGGCACTCAGCGTCGGCTCGCACACCATCACGGCCGTTTATGGGGGTGATGGCAATTACAATTCGAGTACGTCCAGTGCCGTGGACCAGACGGTCAACCAGACCGCCTCCACAACGACACTCGCATCGTCAGAGAACTCTTCACTTTACCGGGACGAGGTAATGTTCTCCGCCGAAGTGAGCGGTTCGGGTGTCACGCCTACGGGGAACGTCACCTTCTACGACGGCAGCACCGCACTGGACACTGCGACTCTCAATGCCTTCGGCACCGCCGCGTTCTCGACCTCGGCACTCCGCATCGGCTCGCATAGCATCACGGCCGTGTATGACGGCGATGAGAATTACAATGCGAGTACGTCCAGTGCGTTGGACCAGATGGTCAACCAACGCGTGGGCAGTGAACGTCTTGCCCGGGGCGGTCCGATCATCTCGATGAACATCACCATGAACGGCCTCAAGTCGGTCACCCTCAGTGGGACCGTCCTGGATAACAGTGCAAGCCCGGCCGGTTTGACCGTGACCTTCACCGGCGTCGTCTCTGCGACGACCACCACCGATAGCTCAGGGAACTTCACCATCACCACCAATGCCAGCGCTCTCGGCGATGTGGAGGCCGCGACGGTGGACGGACTCGATCACATATCGAATACGGCGACGGTAACGGTCGCCTGTGCGGCCCCAGTCATCTCGAACTTCACCTGGTCCAGTAGTTACGGCGTGGTCATCTTTACCGGCACCGTCACCTGTCCCGACGCCTCCGGCATGGTAATCACCATTCAAGGAAGCCCAACGAGACTCCAGGACGGCGTGACAACGACGGCTACGAGCAACGGGACGTTCTCCTGGTCCTTCATCCAGCAGCGAGGGGATACCGGCGACGTGGGGGCCAGCTGCGTCGATTGCTGGGGACAGCAGTCGAACGTGGCTATTACGTTTCTGACGTTTCCCTCTTGACGAAGGCGCGAAACGTGACACGGGCGCTACCTGGGTCACAAGGCGGGCGAGCGAGGAATCCGCCTGCCGAGAGTCGAAAACATAACGAGGCCAATGGCACGACTGAAATCGGAGAATGAACGATGACTTCAATGGAAGACGACCTGTTCGCTCTGGCCCGAGGCATTTGGGCAGCGGACGCGAAAGAGATGGTCCGGCGCCGTGCGCAGGCGGAGGCGAACCTGGAAACGGTGGTTCGCTGTGCCCTGCGCACCGGCACCGGTAGGCCGGATCTGATGCGCTGGCTGCGGCGCCCTGCCGGCAGTGACCGGCGGGAGCGACGGCGGAGTAACGGTGGATCGGGCGGCTCCCGTCCTGGCCCGGATGCTGTGCCGGACGCTGATTAACGAGTGCCGGCAGCCGCAGCCAGACGATTGGCCGGCGGCGTGCGAGACCGTGATCGTTCGATGACCTGTCGAGCGTGGGGAGGAAACGGAGACTGCCGTCCTTCCCACGGCTCGACCGCAACGAGGGAGTCACCCATGTTCAACAGGATCGATTGGCCGCCTCGCGCCGGGCCAGCGCGGCCTGGCGAGGGGGCGTTTCACGCACTGGCCGAGGCCGGGGATCGGTGCGTGTTCTTGAAGGATCTCGAAGGCCGGTATGTCCTCGTCAACCCCGCCTTCTGCCGTTGGGTGGGGCGTGAGGAAGCAGCAATCCGCGGCAGGACCGTCGTGGATCTCTGGCCTCCCGACGTGGCCGACGCGGCTCGCTGCCGACAACCGCCGTATCTTGGCGGGGGAGCGTATCGAGAAAGTGGAACAGCGTCCCAACGGCCATGAAATGCGGACGCTGAACACAGTCAAAATGCCCATGTACGATGCGCGGGGACGGATTGCCGGCATCCTCGGCTATTTCGCCGACGTGACCGACGCACAGCACCCTAACGACAGTCGCGGTCAATCGCTCCGCCGAGATAGTAACAGCGCCATCTGCTACGCCGGAACTCACATACGCTTACGCGTCTCCGTTACCGGCGAGGGGATGACCTCGGCAAGCCGGGGCCGCGTGTTCGACCTGTCGGACACCACCCTGGACGACGTCAAGGGCAGTGGACTCGGACTCACCATCATCCAGGACATTGTTCGCCGGCACGGCGGCTGGATTGAGAGCAGCATCAACGGGGGTTACGGGACGTGTTACTCCGTCGTCCTTCCTCAGTGCGATGTCACAGCGGACACTACCCCTGGTGTTGCGGAACTCGGGGCGACCCAGCCACCGACAATCCTGGTGGTGGACAACGAGTCAGCCATCCTCAATATGTGCCGCATGATCCTGGAGCCGAAGGGTTACCGTGTGTACACCGTCAAGAAAGGACTGGAGGCCGCGGAATTTTACCGCCACGAGCGGGAAACGATCGAACTGGTCGTATTGGACCTAAACATGCCGGAGATGTCGGGGTTGGACGTGCTGGCCGAGATGGCAGCGATCAACCCGCTGGTGCGCATCCTCTTCATGAGCGGTGCGCCGATGGAAGAGATGCCGTCGAGTTACAAGCCAAACCTGCGCGGTTTCCTCAGCAAACCCTTCCGGCCCCCGGATCTACTGGAGGCGGTGCGCCGAGCGCTGGCGGAAAGTTGAGGGACGGCTGTCGAGCGGGGAACACCGAGATCACCGCAGCTTCTGCTGTTTGAGCAGTTCGTCAATCCACTTTCGGTTCGCATCAGTGATGCGCGCGGCGGTTCGCGGTGGTAGTCGATTTTCGTCCCGAAACCGCCCTGCTCGAAGCAACGCGTCAGCGCGGCTTGCAAATCGAGAACCGTATCGCGGTCGTCTGCCGCCAGCGGCAAACGAAAACGCGGGAGCCTTTTTTGCAGCGTCGCCGTATAGATCTCGTGGCGCTCCGGCTGCGTCGAGCGCGTCACGGTCACGGCGAAGTCCCAGTCCGGTAAGCCGTCGCGCGAATAGTCGAGCGTCGGCTGTCCCTGCAAGATCACGTCGATCTCGACGAGATTGGCGCAGGCGGTGCGGCCCTCCTTGCGCTTGTCGAGATAGGCGTCTCGACCGGCCAGGGTAGTCTTGTTGCCCGGACTGACCACGTCAAGCACCGTGACGAGCCGGCCATCGCTGCGCTGGCGGATCTCGACGTAATCCTCATGATGTTCCTCGCGCAGCACCGAGGTAAACAGCGCCTGCTCGGTAACGTACTGGCGCTGGAGAACGCGCGCCCGATACCGGTCCACCAGACCCGGCAGCAGGATCTGGTAGAGGCACATCACGAGTTGATGGTGGAAGGACGGCCAGATGGTCTCGTCTTCGAGATACGGGTCCATTCCGGGGAAGGGGCTCGTCATTGGCTGTCAACTCCCTGATGTTCCGAGGTATCGAGGAGGCCGGCGACCCAGTACGAATGTACCCGCTAGCGTACCCGTCCCGAGAGAGATGTCCACCCCTTTTTCGGTGGAGGTGCCGGGTGAGAGACGGGACGTCGCTGCTTGCGGTCCGCGCGAATCGCAAGCCCGCAGGAAATCTCCTTGACACCTTTCACCGCTCCCCATACAGAAAGACAGCGCCGAACTTTCGCCGCGATCAGGAGTTTCGCCCGACCCTCACCGTCGGACGGGCCGGGACGCCCGGAAGAGATGTGCGTCCGTGTGCCGCACTTACAACCTGGATCGCGCCCCCGCCACGGCTACGTTTCGTTATCAACTTAGACCGAGCGCTCGCTGCCCCTGGAGAAACCTGCGATGGCGAAAGTCGCCGATCCCGAATTGATGGCGAAATGGAAGATCCAGGACGCCCTCGAACTCTACGGCGTCCGTAACTGGGGAAAGGGTTACTTCGGCATCAACAAGCACGGACACGTCACCGTCCAGCCCACCAAGCGGGCCGACGCAGCCATCGACCTGAAAGAACTGATCGACCAGCTGCAAGAGCGCGGCATCCAGCTCCCCGATCCTGCTCCGCTTCACCGATATTCTCCGCCACCGCGTCGGCGAGATCCACGAGGCCTTCAAGAAGGCCATCGGCGACTTCGACTACCAGGGCGACTACTGCTGCGTCTACCCCATCAAGGTCAACCAGCAGCGGCAGGTCGTCGAGGAGATCCTCGACTTCGGCAAGGCGTTCCACTTCGGCCTCGAAGCCGGCTCCAAACCCGAGTTGCTGGCCGTCCTGGCTCTGACAAACGGCATGGACACGCCGATCATTTGCAACGGCTTCAAGGACGACGAGTTCATCGAAATGACCGTCCTGGCCCGCAAGATCGGCAAGCAGATCATCCCGGTTGTCGAGAAGTTCACCGAGCTGGAGGCGATCGTCCGCCATGCCGAGGCGCACAAGGTCCGCCCCGTGGTCGGCGTGCGCGTCAAGCTGGCGGCGCGCGGCGCGGGCCGCTGGCGCTCCGGCGCCGGCTATCGCTCCAAGTTCGGCTTGACGCTGACCGAGGTCCTGGAGGCGGTCGAGTATCTGAAACAGCGCGACATGGCCGACTGCTTGCAGCTCGTTCACTTCCACCTCGGCAGCCAGATCACGAACATTCGCAGCATCAAGAATGCCCTCACCGAGGCAGCGCGCGTCTACGTCGAACTGCACCGTGTCGGCGCCGGCGTCCGTTTCCTCGACATCGGCGGCGGCCTCGGCATCGACTACGACGGCTCGCAGACCGACTTCGAATCGTCCGTCAACTACACGCTTGCAGGAGTACGCCAACGACGCCGTCTTCCGCATCAAGGGCGTCTGCGAGGAAGCCGGCCGTGCCGCACCCGACCATCATCAGCGAGTCGGGCCGGGCCGTCGTGGCCTACCACAGCCTGCTCGTCTTCGACGTGCTGGGCACGTCTGACTTCGACCGCTATCAGGTGCCGGACGAGGTGCCAGCCGACGCTCCGCAGCAGGTGCAGGACCTGTACGCCATCTACCGCGATCTGAAGAAGAAGAACCTGCTGGAGAGCTACCACGACGCCGTGCAGGCCGTGGACGAGGCGCTTGAACATGTTCAACCTCGGCAGCCTCTCGATCGAGATGCGGGCCCTGGTCGAACGCCTGTTCTGGGCCGTCTGCAGCAAGATCTTGCACAAGGTCCGCGAACTGGACTATATGCCCGGAGGAGCTGGAAGGCCTCGAGGCGATGCTCTCGGACACCTATTTCTGCAACTTCTCGGTCTTCCAGTCGATGCCGGATAGCTGGGCGATCAAGCAGCTCTTCCCGGTGATGCCGATCCATCGTCTCAACGAGGCGCCGACGCGCCGGGCGGTGTTCGGGCGACATCACCTGCGATTCGGACGGCAAGATCGACCAGTTCATCGATCTCCGCGACGTGCGCAACACCTTGCAGCTGCATCCGCTCGACGGCAAGCCCTACTACCTCGGAGCGTTTCTGCTGGGGGCCTACCAGGAGATCCTCGGCGATCTGCACAACCTGTTCGGCGACACCAACGCGGTCCACGTCAGCGTGGACGAGAACGGCGAGTACAGCATCGACGAGGTCATCAAGGGCGACACGGTGCGCGAGGTGCTGGCTTACGTGCAGTACAGCGCCGACGAGATGACGGCGCGGCTGCGCAAGGACGTGGAGCGGGCCGTGCGCAGCGGCAAGATTTCGCTGGCCGAATCGAAGCAGCTGCTGCGCTTTTACGAGTCGGGGCTGGATGGGTATACTTATCTGGAAGAGCCGTGATAGTGCCTCTCTATGTTCACCGCTTGAGGCCTAGCGGGAACTGATCTGACTGTGGCTCGATTCCGGGATGACCCACGATGATACTGCGCGACGTACACCGCGAGAGCCTTGCGATCTCCACCGCGTTGTCGGAGTATTACGTGGACAACTTCATCCTACCGAGGGACGTGATCGCCGTGTTGAACCGGGCAGGAGTCCGGTTCATGCTCGTTGGCGCTCACGGTATCGGCGGTTGGATGGATAAGCCGCGAACCACACAGGACGTGGACATTATCGTCGGCATCCGCGGAGTAAAAAAGCCGCTCGCGCCTTACTCGCGGCCTTTCCCCATCTGGACGCTGAGGACAAGGGTGTCGTTATCCGTCTCCGCGATCGCGAATCCAAGAAAGTCTTGATTGACGTCATCAAACCACACGAGCCACTATTCCGTGTTGCGCTGAAGCACAAGCACGCCGTGGAATCCGAAGGACAGACCTATTTCATTCCTTCGCTTGAACTGGCGCTGGCAATGAAATTTGCCCCGATGGTTAGTCCGACACGCGAAGATGAAAAAAAATATCAGGACGCCCACGACTTCATCCTGATGGTGAAGACGAACCCCGACATCGACCTGGAAACGCTCGCCGATCTGGGCGACCTGGTCTACAACGGCGGCGGCAAGGAGATCCTCGAGAAGGTCCGGCAGGTCCGCGCCGGTGAGCGATTGAAACTCTGATGGCCCACACAGCAAGTGCTTCCATTCTTCTCGTCCGTTTCACGTTTTTCTTGCAATCCGTTCGGTGATCTGTTACGTCTGTGTCTTGTCTCGTTCCCCAACCGGATCGAAACGGCGCCAACAAACGACCGACGTTCGGGTTGTTTCTTGGAACAGGGAACCGCCAAATCGCCCTTTGCACCGCCCACCGATATCCACAACGTTTTAGGGAGATAGTGAGATGCGGAATCGTTTCCCCGGTCTGGCCCTGATCGTTTTTCTGGGGCTGGGCATCCTGATCGTCATTCCGACGGGCGCGGCCGAACCGGTCGATGCCAAGAAGATCGAAAAGTTGATCGACAGGCTCGGCGGCGACGATTTCGGCGATCGTGAGAAGGCCACCGTCGAACTCGATGCGATCGGCGTCCCGGCCCTTGAAGCACTGAAGAAGGCGCGTGCGAGCAAGGACGTGGAAATCAGCAAGCGGGCCGCGGACCTGGTTGCCAAGATCGAGAAACGCGGCGTGGCCGCGAGTCTGCTGGCCCCGAAAAAGCTCCGGCTGATCTACAAGGAGACACCGGTCACCGAAGCGGTCGCCGACTTCGCCAAGAAGAGCGGCTACCCCATTCAGATCCTCGATCCGGAGGGGAAGCTGAAGGATCGCAAGATCTCCCTCGACACGGGCGAAGTCACCTTCTGGCAAGCGTTCGAGCTGTTCTGCGATCAGGCCGGGCTAAAAGAGATGGATCCGCTGCAGGGATTAGGTGGGTTCGGCGGGTTCGGCGGCATTGGTGTCGGCCCGGGTCCCTTACCCATCCCGAAAGCTCCTCCGGCGAAGGAAGAGAAGCAACCGCAGAAGGATGAGCCACAGCCAGGCGTGAAACGCGGCGCGGTTCCAGGCGCCGCCTTCGCACAGTTCCAGGCCGCACCGGCGCAAGCCCCCGCCGCTCCCCCGCCGGCCATTGGCGTCCTCGGCGGTCCCGTCCCCGGCGCAATTGGCTTTGGCGGCGGCGCCGGTGTGATCGGCTTCGGCTTTAACGGCGGGATGCCTGGCCAGATCATCCTCCTGGACGGCAAGGCCAAGGCAATGCCGGTTGACACCACCAGCGCGATCCGCGTGAAAGTGATGGAGAAGGCCGAGTTCTTCGGCCCGGCCAAAGAGAAGGAGATTCTCCTCGGACTCAAGGTTTCTGCCGAACCGAAGTTGCAAATTCTCCAGCTCGTCAATGTCCGCATCGCGAAAGCGGTGGACGATCAGGGGCAAAACCTGACTCAGGCGGCCGACCCTGTTCCCGAAGCACCGGCACTCCCCAAAGGTGCTCCCGGCCTGCCGGCCATCGGGCGCATGCCGAACTTCTTCTTCGGCGGCATGGATCAGATGACGCCTGTGCGTCTCAAGAAGGGTGAAAAGGCCGCGAAGTCTCTGAAAGAGCTGACCGGCGTGATCGCGGCCGAGGTGCTGACTCCGCCGGCCGCCGTCATCACGGCCGACAGGATCATGTTCGCGGCCGGCAAGGAGTTCAAGGGGACGGAAGGCGGCAAGCTCAAGATTCTTCAGGTGGTGAAAGCCGCCAACGGTCAGATTACCGTGAAGTTCGAGCTGGAAGCACCGGCCAACGTCTTCCCGGCCAACGGGTTCAATCCTTTCGGCATTCCAGGCGGCATCCAGATCATGCCGAATCCCGCACCGCCGCGCAGTGCGCGGCCAGCGCGCACCAGGCGCTGGCTTTCAGTTCCAGGTCCAAGCCAAGCCCGGTGGGATCGCCGTCGGTGCGGGTGGTCTCGGCGGCCCCGCTTTTATGCCGTTCCAGATCGATACCGGCGTGACGATGGAGGACGAGAAAGGCAATACCATCCAGGTCATCGGCACGAACGTGAACTTCCGCCGGGATGCTACGCGTGGCCTCGTCGCCGAGCACATCATGGCGTTCCAGCCGGCGAAGGACCAGAAACCGGCGAAGCTTGTCTTCTCCGGCAGCAAGAGCGTTGCCATCGACATCCCGTTCACGCTGAAGAACGTGACGCTGCCGTAAGTATCGCTGATCGTGCCCATCGGCATCCGCATCCCGTTTACGTTTCGCACGAGCGGCATGGTTCAAACGGGGCACCGGAGGGGTAACACCGTGGTAGGACGGATTGGCAATCCGTCCGGGTAATATCGGACGGATTGCCAATCCGTCCTACCACGGTGTTACCCGCCTTTGAACCATGCCGCAAGAGCATCCTCGCGCGGAACGTAAACGGGGTAGACCTTATCCTCTTGTCGATTCGTCCTCACTCCTTCGGCGGCGTGAAATCCGCGATCCAGAGTTGCGCCGGCTGCCGGCCGTCGCGCGTCGACGTCCACATCAGCTTCTTGTAATCCGGGCTGAACACCGGCAGCACGTCGGCCCCCGGAGCGTGAGTGATCCGCACTTTCGTACCCGTTTCGATGTCCATCCAATACAGGTCGTAGTTCGGCCGGCCCATGACGCTGTGATCGGCGCCGGCGTAGATGATGTGCCGGCTGTCCTTGTACCAGTACGGGCCCCACTGCACCCAGTTCAGGTCGTCGGTCAGCGCCTTCTCGCCGCTGCCGTCCACGTTGATGACGAACAGTTGCAGGTGGTCCTTCTTCTTGCGATCGCTGCGGAAGATGACCTTCTTGCCGTCCGGCGAGAAAAACGGACCGCCGTTGTAGCATTTCGGCGCGTGCGTCAACTGCCGCACGTGCTTGCCGTCGCGGTCCATGATGTACAGTTCGAGGTTCTCCTCGCCGCCGCGGTTGGAGCAGAAGACGATCTGCTTGCCGTCCGGCGAATAGCTGCCCTCGGCGTTGTAGCCGTGTACGTCGGTCAGGCGCTTCAGCTCGGTGCCGTCCGGGTTGGCCTCGAAGATCGACATGTGCGGCTCGAAGTCCCAGCGATAGGTGCGGCGCTTGCCCGCCTTGCGGTCCTCCTCGCGCAGGTCGTATTCCTCCTTGTACTTCTTCTTCGCATCGGGATCGAGATGGCTGCTGGCGAAGATGATCTTCTTGCCGTCCGGCGCGAAGAAGCTGCACGTCGTCTTGCCGACGCCGGGGCTGACGCGAACCGTGCGGCCGGTCGCCAGGTCCATCGTGAAGATCTGGTAGAACGGGTTGCCGCTGTCCTTCTCCTCGGCCTGGAAAATGATCGTCTTGCCGTCGGGAGAAAAATAGCCTTCGCCGGCGCGGACGAAGTCCTTCGTGACCTGGCGGATATTCTTGAGATGGGCGGCTTCAGCTTTTTCCCAGTCGGCCGGCTCGGCGCCGACGAGGCAGGACAGCATTAAGGCGTACATGAAACACTCTCCTTGTGGCAAAGGGTACTTGAACGCGGGGCGGGTTTCGCTCACCATTATACGGGATACCTGAGCCGCAACGAAGGAGCCTCACCGTGGACGAACTGCGAAAGCAACTGGCGCCGCTGACCGACTGGATACCGGCCGACCTCCGCAACCGACTACCCCTCGAAGCCTGGTGGGGCATCCTGGCGGGCGCGGCTCTGCTGGCGCTACTGGTGTTATGGCTGATGCTGCGCAGCCTGTTCCGCGGCGGCAAGAAGCAGAAAACCGGCGTCTTTCAACAGGAAGAAACGAGCGAGGACCTGAGCCGGTATCCGCCGCTCAATCGGCCGCCGGGGGCGAACGTCGCCGCGGTCTATAACGTGGCGACGCGGCTGCGGCTGGTGGTTGTGGCGCCCGTCGGCAAGCAGCCGATCGACCCGACGTCGGTGGAGGCGATGCTCGATCTGGTGGTGCCGGGCCTCGGTCAGGTGGCGCGCGACGATAAGCCGCGGGTGCGCGTCTGGCCGCCGCAGCTCAGCCATCACGGCTTCGGCGCCACGTTCAACCAGATGACGCAAACTTTCGAGGTGGAAGGCGAGCCGTCGCACTGGATTCTCGTCGCCGGCCGGGCGCAGGTCGGCAAGCAGCCGGTGGCGCTGGGCCTGGCGTTCTGGGCCGAGCAGCCGAACACCGTCGGCCGGCTGAACATCGAAGCGCATCAGTGGCTCGACATGGTGCGATTGCGGCCGACGAAATAAGAGCTGGCGAGCCGAGCGGCGTAAGCCGCCGGTTAGAACCGGTTACGGCCGGTAACCGGCGGCTCACGCCGCTCGGCTCGCTATTTCTCTCAAGCGGCAAACGGATGAACTACGCATTTGACGCTGACCGCGACGGCCGGATCGGATACACTCCGCACAGGAAAATGAACCACATCCCCGCACCCAGGAGCACGCCATGAAGGCGATTCCCCGTGCCGTTCTGGTCCTGTCCGGGTTCTTCCTCGGCGGTTCGCTACGAGCCGAGCCTATTTACGGAGGCTGGCCGCTCAGCGCGTGGATCGGCCGGTTGAAATCCCCGGTCAAAGCCACACGCTACGAAGCGATGGTGGTGATCGGCCAATTCGGCCCCAAAGGCGCCTCGACAATTCCCACGCTGATCGAAATCTTCCACACGGGAGATGAGGAAGAGCAAGATCGGGCAGCGTATGCGCTGGCTCACATCGGCGCGGACGGCATCGAACAGGTCACTCGCTTTCTGAGCACTCCAAAGCCGACTCAACGCGTTGTTGCCGCAAGGGCTCTCGCTCAAATCGGCACTCCCGCCAAAGAATCGGCCCCGGCACTGGTCAAGGCATTAACGGACCCGGCTTTTGGGGTGCGCATTGCCGCCGCCGAAGCGTTGTGGGAAGTTGCGAAGGATCCCGCAGGCGTCGCCGCGATATGCGAGAGTCTGTCTTCGACAGACTTGCAGAGGAAGTGTTACAGCCTAATTTACCTCTCGCAAATCGGGGAAGCTGCAAGAGCCGCAGTTCCCGCCCTGGTTAAGAACTTGACCGACGACCACCTGGGATTGCGTTTATGGTCCGCCAAGTTGTTAATCCAACTCGGTCACGCCCGTGCTGCCGTGCCGGCACTAAGGGAATTGCTCCGTTACAAGGCGGCAACGACGGAAGAGCCAGGGATCGCCATGAATACCCGCGTTCGAGCCGCCGAGCTGTTGCTCGAGTTGCGGGCTGATTCTGGGAGCGTTTTGCCCGTTCTGGTTGAAGCATTGCGAAATCCCTGGATCGAGAGGAAATGGAGCGAGGACTATGATACGTATAGCCATGTGCTGAGCGCATTTCAGCGACTCGGTGCCAAGGGCGTGCCGGAGCTGGTGCGCGCGCTCGATGACGACAACATCGCGGTCAAGGCCGCTGCGGCCGAAGCGCTGTTCCACGCCGGTGCTCTGCCGATTCCAGCCGTAACGCACCTGCGCCGCCTCGCAGAACCGGGTCAAAATGATTTACTGCGCGGATTGGCTGTCCGTGCCCTCGTTCGAGCCGGCGAGCCGCTCGACGAAACCGACATCAAGATTCTGTGTGAACAGGCGTGCGATCCTCGGTATGGAACTCCGACGGCCAGTGAGTTCGAGAAGTTTGTACTCGGGGACGCCAAGCTGAAGGAAACGCTCGTGCCAGTCCTGGCGAAGGCACTCCAAAACGAGGACAAAGCGTTTCGCGCGAACGCTGCTGAGCTGCTGGCCGGAATGGGTCCGTCGGTTCGGCCGGTGGTTCCGGCATTGCGGCGTCTCATCAAAGAAGAACTGGAGCGTCTGCCGAACGAGACGGAATGGCCGGCACGCACCTGGGCGGCCATTGCCCTGGTGAACTTGGGCGAAGCAACTCCCGAAATCGTACCGTTGCTGTTCCAGGCTAACGTCGCCATTCTCGTCAACCAGATTGGTGGTACGCGAAAGCAACAAGACCAATGGCGTCGTGAGCAAGCGGCGAAAGCGCTGGTCGGCCTGGCGAAATCGAGAGAAGCGCAGTGCTCGCCGCGCTCCTCGAAAGCCTGGGCGCGGAGGGCTCCTGGGATAGCGTGGCGGCGGCCGACATTCTCCAGCAGATTCACAACGCCAAGACCGCCAACGTCGTGAAGCCGTTGGCCCACGCCCTGCTTACGGGCACTGTTCATCTGCGGACCAAGGCCGTGAAGATTCTGGCGGAGATTGGACGGGAAGCCCGAGGAGCATCGCCCGAACTGTTGCTGGCGCTTGACGACCCCGAGCCGATGGTGCGCGTCCAGGCCGCGTGCCGCGCTCTGGCAAATCGACGGCAAGGCCGCCGTTGTTCTGCCCGTCCTGCGCGAAGGCATCAAGGACCCGAAAGTCGAAGTCAGGTTGGTGGCCATGCAAGAGCTCGGCGAACTCGGCGAGGCCGCTGCGGCGTGTATTCCTGAGATCGCAGCATTTTGGGCCGACGAGAACATGAATTCTGACCGGGTTGATCCGATCTTCTTCGCCATCGCTCCAGATGCCGTCCCGGCGTTGTTGACCCAGTTGGAACGTCGCGAACCGCAGATTCGCGATAACGCCGCCCGTTTGCTGGGCAATTTCGGTCCAGCGGCGGTTGAGCCGCTAATCCGCACCGTTCGCCGAAAGGACGGCGACACCCAACGCGCGGCTGTGGAGGCTCTCAGAATGCAAGGCCCCGCGGCGCTCACCGCTCTGCCGGTACTGCGGCCGCTGTTGAAGCATGACGACATGAACCTGCGTTTCTCCGCGGCGCTGGCCGTTCGGAGCATCGACAAGCAGACGAAGGACGCGCTGCCGATCGTCCTGCACGCGCTGCGCCATCTGGAGCCGGTGGATCGCCTTCGGGCAGTCCAGGAATTGCGAGAAATGGGCACAGCGGCCGAAGGCGCCGCACCGGTGCTGGCGAAGGCTCTGACGGACGACGATGACCGGGTACGTTATTGCGTTGTTCAAGCGTTGACCGCTGTTCCCGATGGCAAGCGAACCTTGCCGGCTCTCATCCGCATGCTCCACGAGGATGAAGACCAAGGCGTTCGGGCCAGGGTTGCCCAGTCACTCGGAATCATCCCCATGGACGCCGCAGATGCGAAGACTGTTATCATCCATTTGGCCGCTGCTCTGAAAGACCGCAACGGCGGTGTGAACAACTTTGCCATGGGGGCTCTCGAATCCCTCTCGGATAAAGGATTGCCCTCTGCTCAGGCGCTCATCGACGTACTGGACGATTCCAACATTGGGGGCAACGCCTGGAATTTGTTGAAGAAGCACGGCGCCGCTGCGGTGCCGCACTTGCGAACGGCCATGGCGCATCCGCGGGCTGCGGTACGCATCCGGGCAACGTATCTTCTGGGCGAATTCGGCAACGCCGCACTTGCCGCGCAGCCGGACTTGTTGCGTGCGCTCCATTCCAAAGACGAGAACCTGCGTGCCGCGGCTGCCTCCACAATCCGGCAACTCGGTCCCCGAGCGCACAGGCGGCGCAGCATGAACAGGAGGCGCTGCACGGCACAGGCGCGGGAGCGGCGACGGTGATCGAGTAGAGAATGAGTCGCGTGATGGGCCAGCGTGCCCGGAGCGCTAGCGGGCGCATTGGGACTTACGACAAATTAGCGTGGGCTAACAGGCTGTTATGCGATGGCCCAAAACGATCGAAAAACTGTTACACGCTGGCCAAAACTGATATGCGATTTCAAAATTCTCCACGTTTAGAGAGACTCGCAACAGTTTTGGGCCGCGGGGGCGCCCCACTGCTATCTGTTACACGATGAGAGAGAATTTGACGTAAGTCTGCGAAGCGCGGTGTGCAAGCTGTCTTTCACGAATGGAACACTGCCGGCGATGTATCCGACGCTGGCCAAGCTGCGCAAAGCGCCGGAACTGGAAGGCTTTCTGCGCTGGGTCCGGGAGCAACCGCCGACGCGGCGCAAACGCAACTACACGCGGCGGAAAAAGCTCTGACGGTTCTCAGTCGGCTGATTCACCGCGTAGACGGCGGAGTTCGGCTTCGAGCTCGCGGACTCTCTGTTCGGAGTCTGCCAGTCGCTCCGTCATCTCCGCCGCGTCCGGAATCCGCTCGCCGGTCTCCAGGTCGAACGCCCACACTCGCTCATCAATCAGTCCGAGGCTGATCCCCAACTGCTTGATCGCCAGACGGCCGTTCTTGTCCGGCCGCACGCGCGCGTAGCGTTGCGGAGTCCACCGATACGCCTTCAACTCGCGCGGCCCATCTTCGCGCCTCTTGATCAACAACAACGTATAACCTCACACCGACCCGGTGATAGATGGCGAACTTCGTCTCCACGTCGTTGACGCGCGTGGTCGGCGAGACGATCTCGATTGCCGCCAGCACGCGGGCGCCGTGGGCTACTACGTCGAGGATGACGGTCCTGGGAGCCAGTTCGCGGCGCAGGTTCTCGACGATGCACACATCAGGGCAAACGTGGCGCAACCCTTCGACACTCCAGTCAACACCCTGGTCCGAGAGAACCACCGCGCACCGCAACCGCGACAGGCGCGACTCGGCCACGTCGGTCAGATAGCGGCATTCGCGCTGATGGAGGTAGTTTTCCAAGATGACGTCCCCCTCTTGCGGATGCAACACGTCCTCCAGGGTCAAGGGAGCTTGTACCGATTCCATCTGCCCATCGGAGGCGACTCGCTGCACGTCGCGCCAGCCGTAAGGGAAGGGGTTCACCTTCCGCGGCGGTACGGGCTTGCGGGTTTTCTTCTCGGCCGAGCGTTGTCGCATGATCCGTTCTCCCGGCAACAATCACCCACAGCGTAACACGCGTCCATAGCGAGCAGCGTATTATTCTCCCGTCACTCGCCAACCTTCAGCACCACGAAGTTGGTGCCGCCCTGCGGCGACTGCACTTGCAGCAGCACGCCCCGGTCCAGCGCGGCCCCGTTCAGCGCCTCGACCAGCGCCGACGACGACGCCACCGCCGTCTTCTCGACGCGCATAATGAGCATTCCCGGCTTCAGTCCCGCCAGTGCCGCCACGCCGCCCGGTTGGACGCGCGAGATCACCGCGCCTTTCGTCCCCTCGCGGAAGCCGAGGGCAGCGGCGGCCTCGGCCGTCAGGTCTGCCGCGTCGAAGCCGAGCTTGTCGAGCTTCACCGGGTTGCGCACGCCGTCCAGCTCTCGTTGCAGCGGCACACGGGATGAGCCGAAATCGTCCGGCTGCTCCTCGATGGTCACGCGCAGCGTCGCCGGTTTGCCGTCGCGCATCACGGCCACCTCCACCGGCTTGCCCAGCGGCAAGCCGGCGACGATGCGCTGCAGTTGCCGTGTGTCGGCCGGCTCCTTGCCGTTCAGGCTCAGGATCACGTCGCCGGCCCGCAACCCGGCTTTCGCCGCCGGGCTAGTTTCGTAGAGATGCGTCACCAGCAGGCCGTGCGGCCGATCGAGGCCGAGCCGGGCCGCCACCTCGGCACTGTCCACCTCCTTGACCTGCACGCCGAGGTAGCCGCGACGCACCACACCGTCGCGCAGCAGCTGGTCCTGCACGTTCTTGACCATGTTCGACGCAATGGCCAGCCCGACGCCCTGGAAGCCGCCGCTCTTGCTCTTGATCGCGGAGTTGACGGCGATCACCTGGCCGTCGAGGTTCACCAACGGGCCGCCGCTGTTGCCGGGGTTGATGGCCGCGTCGGTCTGGATGAAGTCCTCGTACTGGTTGAGGCGCAGGCTGCGGCTCTTGGCACTGACGATGCCGGCGGTGACCGACCCGGTCAGTCCGAACGGAGCGCCGACGGCCAGAACGCGGTCGCCGATCTCCATCGCGTCGCTATCGCCGAACGTCAGGAACGGCAGCGCCCCTTTCGCCTCGATGCGGATGACGGCGACGTCCGTTTTCGGATCGGCCTTGACATCCTTCGAGACGAATTTGCGACCGTCGGCCAGCGTCACCTCGACGCGCTCGGCTCCCTCGACGACGTGGAAATTGGTGACGATGACGCCCTTCGGATCGACGAGAAACCCGCTGCCAAAGCCAAGCTGGTTCGGGTCATCTCGGTCGGCGCCGCGCGGCTGCTGCCGGGCGCCGGAGCGCACTTCGATGCTGACGACGGCCGGCAGCACCTTCTTGGCCACGTCGCGGAACGACATCGGTTCGCGCGGCGGTAAGACAGGTGCGGCAACCTGTCCACGTAGCAACGGGCTGACGACGTACCAACCGCCGACACAGAGGACCAGGCAAATAAGGGCGAGATTCAGTCGTTTCATGGTTGTGCAACCTCCCGTTTAGCCGCGAGCTTTTGCGAGCGCTTGACTCAAGCGCTCGCAAAAGCTCGCGGCTAAACAACGAATTACTACGCCCGCCATTCATACGTGGCGGACTGTCCGATGTTCTCCTCGATCTGCACGCGCAATACCGCGGGACGGTAATTGTGATGATGTTGCAGGTCTTCCAACAGCCGTCCGCCGATGTAGCGGGCCAGCAGCTCCGCCGTCGTGTTCTCGATCGGCAGCAGCACGCAGTCGCCGCGCGGGAACAGCCATTCGCGGTCCTTGTACTGCACGTGGACGCCGCGCGGCCCTTCCTCGATCTGGATGAACGGATTGCGCGTCGCCAGCATCATGCGGTGATCGAGTTCGTCGGTGATCGCCTTGGTGCGGTGCTTGAGGGCGATGAAGTCGAAGACGTAGTGGTTCTGATCCAGGCCGCCAACAACCTCGACGGCGGCGCGGTAGTTGTGGCCGTGCAGCCGTTCGCACTTGTCGCCTTCGTAGCTGATGAAATGGCCGGAGCAGAAGACGAGATAGTCCTTGGTGACGCGAACGGTGAAGGATTCGGCCATGATGGTACTCCCTGCCCTTATGATAGCGGCGGCCGCCGGAAGGCGGAAGGAGAACCTATCAAGCTGCGGATTCTCGATTTTGTGGAGCGTGCTGGACCAAGGAAGGATTGTCGTTGCCGCTGCGCACGGGGCAATCTTGAAGTCATTTGAGTGAGAGCCGCTGCGCTTCTCTCTACGAACGGCTTTTTCCTTGTAGAATAACACAAGACGACAGGAGGACGCACGGTGGCGAATATCGAGTGCATCTGGGATCTGACAGATAACCCGGAAGGAAACGTCCAGCACATCGCCGAACATGGCATCACGATCGAGGAGGCGGAGGAAGTGATTCGGGACTGCTACGAAGCCGCCGTGGCCAGCCGGAGCAGCGGGCGCCCCACGGTATTCGGCTGGACGACCACGGGGAAACATCTGGCCGTGGTTTTCGAGATCGTGGACGAAGCACTGCCACAAGTGTATGTGATTGCCGCGTTTGAGGCGCCGCCGTCTGCCCAATCCAAACGACGGAGGAAGAAACGATGAACGAGAAGGGGCGCAAAACGATCCAATGGAGCCCGGAGCAGCGGGCCCAGCACCAGGCAATCCGAGAGGCGTTCCGGGACTGGCATCCCGGTCCCGAGGAGTTGATCGCCAGCGGCGCGGCGGCACGACTCGGTCTCGACGTCATCAGCCGCCCTGCGCAAGACTTGCTCCGGCTTCTCAAGGCGTCACGCGAGAAGGCAGGCTTGACCTTGGCGGTCGTATCGGCCCGCTGCGGCATCGACCAGCCGGCATGTCTCGGCTGGAGAACGGTCACACCCCAAATCCGACCCTGGATACGCTGTGGCGCTATGCCGCGGCGATCGGCAAACGATTGGTACTGTCCGCCGAGGACGTCCAGGATACACACCCGGTTCCGTCGAACGCCAGACGCCAGCAGCCGAAGAAAGCCGCGGCGCGGAAGAAGAAGACGGCGTGAGTTCACGGACTCTTACGGGCAGGGACGCTTGCCCGCCACTACTCGATGGCGACGAAGGCAACGGGGGATATTCAAGATTGCTAATCTAACCAATACGGCAAGCGGCACGCCCTGAATTACTCCTGTCCTCTGCAGGGCGTACCACCCTGCCGTATCGGCCCATTATCGGAAATCCAGAACCTTCAAGCGCGAGTCGTTCAATGCCGATCTCTCTCGTTTGCGATTCGTGTGGGGCCACATTGAACATCGGTGACCAATTCGCCGGACGCAAGGTGAAATGCCCCAAATGCACTGGCGTGCTCGCCGTCCCCGCAGCGATGGCCCGCTCCGAGGGGAAAGTGCAGCCACGCAGAGAAAACAAGCCGGAACAGGCCCGCGCTGCGCCGAGCCGGCGCGACGCCGAAGAAGAGGCGGCAGAGGATCGACCCGTGCGCAAACGGCGGCGCGACGAGGACGACGACCGGCCGCGGCGCAAGCGAAAGAGCAGCAACAAAGGGCTGATCATCGGCCTATCGGTGGGCGGCGTGCTGCTGATCGCCGGCGCGGTCTTGCTCGTCGTCCTGCTCCGCGGCGGCGGTAGCGGCAGCGGTAGTGGCGGTGGTAGCATCGGTGGCAGCAGTGACACGGAAAAGGCAACCGAGGATAACTTCGACCAGATCAAGCAACGGATGAGCCGGGAGGACGTCGAGAAGATCCTGGGCAAGGGCGAGAGGGTATCGCGGGCCGAAGTGTTTCGGGCGCTGCACGACCCAGTCCCGAAGGGCGTCGGGAACGATACCACGACCCTGAAGTGGAAGAACAAGAACGAGATTATTCTCCTGGAACTCGACCCGCAAGGCGTGGTCATGTTCAGATGGTTTGTCCGCGATCAGGGCAACGGAACATCGAAATACAAACTGCTGGGGTTCCCCAAGCTGAATTGAAGAATCGCAGCCGCGGGAAAGCAACAGGATACAGTCAAGATTTCGATCCTGCTCTGCTCTGAACGTATACCAAGTATTGGGGCTGACGCCGGCCACCTTCGGAGTCTTACTCGGCAACCTGCAACCGATGCAGCAACCTGTCCGCGTCGTCGTCCACCGCCAACAGGTCGCGGTGTTTCGGCTTGAGAAACCCTTCGCGCCCAGCGTGATCGAGCCAGGCCAGCAGACCGTCGAAGAAACCCGCCACGTTCAGCAGACCAACCGGCTTGGCGTGCAGACCGAGTTGAGCCGACGTCAGAATCTCAAACGTCTCGTCGAGCGTCCCATAACCGCCGGGCAGAGCGAGGAAGGCATCGGAGCGCTCGGCCATCAGCGCCTTGCGCTGGTGCATCGTGTCTACGACGAGCAGTTCGGTCAGCGCGTGGTGCGCAGACTCGCGGTCCACAAGTTTCTTGGGAATCACGCCGATGACCCGTCCCCCAGCTGCAAGGGCAGCATCGGCAAGCACGCCCATCAAACCGATGTGGCCGGCACCGTAGACCAGTCCCACGCCACGACCGGCGAGCAGTGTGCCCAGATGCCGGGCCGCGTCGGCATATACCGCCGGACTACCGCTGCGCGAGCCGCAGAAAACGCAGACATTCGTCACGAAACACCTCCTGACACATTGTATTTGCCGGTTGCGGCTTGGCGGCGGGTTCTCCCGCTCCGCAAGAACAACAAGAACGCAAATTTTTTTCGGAATCTCTCTTGACATTTCCCCTCGCTCTCCGATAATTACTAACATGACAAACATGATGAACAATTGCTGCTCGGTCTGCCGGTGTAAAGGTGGGCGTTCCCGCAGTCGGAGGGTAAGGCGTCGTGGACCGGATGGGTCGTGACGACGTCCTTGGAACCATCAGGCCCGGGAGAAGACAGCTCTCGGGCTTTTTTCGTTCACCACGGCGGCAGCCCTGAAACGCCTCTTTTGACATGACTGCGTCTTCGAGCGGATTTAGCAGGGGAAGTGAGTTATCCCGTAACGGATCGCGCAACTTGCGGATTCAGCCACGTTCCTTCGTGTGGGGTGAAAGCGAGTTTTCCCGTTGACGTTTCGCACAATTGAAGGCGGAACATCCACGGCAACCGAACAGGAGCATTCTCTCATGGTCGCAGCCAACATTCCGTCTGTGACTCTCACCGAGGACGTGGTCGCCGAACTGGCGGCCGCTGCATACCGTGTGGCCCTCCGTCACGGCACCCGCGGCGCCTTCATCGACCTGGAACTCGATCTCTGGCGCACACTGCGAACCACCCTCGTCGAGGCGGCTGCCGACCGGCCGGAGGTGCTGCCGTCTCGGCGATGAGCCGCCGTCTCCTTCCCAGCATGGGGCTGGCGAGTGGAGAGTGCGGCGGTCCACGGTTCACAAAACGCCAGCAAATTGACCACCATACACCCAAGGGAGGTTCGTCCGATGACTGACCAGGTGGCCGAGAACCTGAGCGACACCAACCTGAGCTGGGCGTGGCGCCAGATCGAGGACGCGCTGCGCTCCCTGCGTTTCGGCTCCGTAACGCTGCTGGTGCAGGACGGCGTCATCGTGCAAGTGGACCGCACGGACCGCCGTCGCTATCAGCGCGGCAAGAGCGATCGTCCACCGCTGACCACCTGATCGTCCCCTTGTTTCGCTCACTCTTTTGGCCCACCCGCCGAGCGGGAGGCCTTCCCTTTCTCCCCAAATCTGCGTCGTTGACCGGAAGACCGGAGACGCGTGCCAGACCCCTGAAGGAGGGATCTCATGCGTATCGTGTCGCTGCGCGGTGATTTGCCGCGCTTTCGCCGAGGGTTCACCCTCATCGAGTTGCTGATCGTCATCGCAATTATCGCCGTGCTGATCGGTCTGCTCCTGCCCGCCGTGCAAATGGTGCGTGAGGCCGCCGCTCGCGGCCAGTGCGCCAACAATCTCAAGCAGATCGGCCTCGCCGCCCAGAACTTCCACGACGTCTACCAGTTCCTGCCGCCGTCCTGGATCGGCGGGAATTCGCTCGACCCGGACGGCTGGGCCCCCTGGGGCGTGTTGCTGTTGCCGCAGCTAGAGCAGACGGCCCAGTATAACTTGTGGGACCTGCGCTACCCCGCTTCCCAACAGATCCCCGCGGCGTACCAGGCGCAGTTGAAGGTCTATCACTGCCCGTCGCGGCCTGAGTTCGTACTGAGCATCGGCGACTTCGTGCCCGCCGGCGGCGGTCTCAGCGATTACGCGGCCTGCTTCGGGACCGGTGCCGATGGATCAACCTCCAACGGGGCCATCATCCCCACCGCCAACATGGCTCAGAGCACGACCACGGACGCCAGCGGCAACCCGATCGTGAGAACCCCCTGGCAGGGACAACTGACGCTCTCGCTCATCACCGACGGCACCAGCAACACCCTCATGTTCGGGGAGAAGCACATTCGCCCTGATTCGCTGCGCGGCATGAACGAGGACCGCAGCATTTTCGGCGGCCAGAACAACTCGATTCGCCGCATGGCCGGCATCGACACCAATGGCGACCAGCGCCCCCTGCGATCGCCCAACGACCAGAACGGCAACCTGGCCAACACCAGCTTTGGCGGCCCGCATCCCGGCATTAGCCAGTTCGTCTTCTGCGACGGCAGCGTCCAGGCGCTCAGCACGTCGATCGATCTGCAAACGCTGACGTACCTCATCGTTCGCAACGACGGCCAGACGATTCTTAACCCGTATTGAGGAAGAACTTCTCCCCGCTCACGCGGGAGGCTCGCTTCCGAGGCGAGCTTCCTGTGGAAGCGGGGGAGAATCCAGATTTGCCCACGGAACGGCTCCCATGATCGATCGCGATAACCCGCCGCAAATCTCTCTGCCAGCGTATCTCGAACGCTTCCAGGCCGCTTTCGGCCGCCGTGACCGCTTACGCTGGGCAACGGCCTACGTGCAAGGTCTCCTGTCCACCGGCGGACGGAAAAACGTCGTCGGCCTGGCGCGCCGCTTGGACGGTGGCCCCGCCCTCGACATCGAGGACGTCACTCAGGCGCTGCAAAACTTCGTCAACCAAAGCCCCTGGGACGAGAACCTCGTCAGTCGCCGGCACCGCGAACAGATGAACGACCGACTCGCCGGCGTCGAGGGAGTGCTGCTGGTGGAAGAGGTCCCGTTCGTCAAACAGGGCCGGCACTCCGTCGGCGTGCAGCGGCAGTACAGCAACGCCCTCGGCGGCAAGCACAACTGCCAGATCGCTGTGGCCGTGTCGCACGCCGGGCCAAACGGCGTATACCCCCTTGCCCTGCGCCTCTACCTGCCGCGCGCCTGGCTGCTCGACCCGGCGCGTCTCGACGAAGCCGGCGTCCCCGCGGCGTACCGGCTGCCGCAGAGTCGCGGCACCGTTGCGCTCGATCTGCTCGAGGAGACTGCGCGAGGAGGGCTGGCCGGCGCGGTCGGTCGTCGCTGGTCCGGGCATTACGGCCGAGGGATTGGCAACCTACACGCCGGAGGAAGGTTCACACGTCGGGAACTGGTGCGAAGAAGGCCGGCGGGAGCAGCGTTTGCTCTTCGAGGAGTTGGGGCTGAACGACTTCGAGGGGCGATCGTGGCGCGGCTTCCATCACCACGCCTGTCTGGTGATGCTCGCCTGCGGGTTTCGTTTGCTGAGCCGGCAAGTGGAAATGTGCAGTTAAGATAAGCCCAGGGACGGATGTCCCTGGGCTTTCGGCATGAATCAATTCACCGCGGTGGCCTGCAATCGTTCCAGACGTGACGGACGCACGACAGCCTGAGCTTCTCGATACGCCCGCTCGAACAACTGCTGCCACGCCAAACATTCGCACATCGTCGCAGGTCGCAGGGCCGCCGGACACATCACAAACCCGCCGACGGTCGTTGTGAAGGCGCCGGTTTCCGGCAGCGATTCGGATTGCATCCGGTGTGCGAAACGATGGCGAGACATGGTTCGGGTTCCTTGGTTCGTAGCGTGGAAGATCGGCTGAATCTTCCATATGATGATAATTATGATCGACATAGTGATGTTTTTCAAGTGAGCTTTTTCCCCGGTGAATGCGCAGATTCATCATTACGTTATGTTTACTGAACAAGTAATGTTAGACCCCAAACGTAACCCTTTCCCTGGGGGAGAGATAACACAGTAACGATCCGAATCGCCCGCGCCCGGCAGAATATGCTTGCCAACGTAGGATCAACCTGCCTATCTTGTCACCGTGGACTTGTTACCGTCTTGTGAACGGTCTCCTTCGGCCTGAACGAGAAGGCCGGGCAAACATGGAAGGATGGCGAGCATGGTGAGTACGATGATGGTCGAGCGGTCGGCGATGACGGGCATGGGAGCAACGGGCATGGCATCGCCCGGCGCCGGCGTCGGGATGCCCGGCGGCATGAACATGATGATGATGCCGCGCTGCACAATGAAGTTCGAGAAGTGCGCCGGCGGCATGAAGATGACCTGCTCCTGCGACGACAAAATGGGTTGCAGCATGATGCAGAACCTCTGCACCATGCTGACCGGCGGCATGTGCAGCTGCTGCATGATGATGAACGGCATGATGGTCTGCTGCTGCAACCTGACGATGGGGATGTGCAAGTGCGAGATGACCGACAAGGGTGTCTGCATCACCTGCACCAGCGGCGACGCCAAGTGCTGCGAGATGATTCAATCCTGCTGCGACTGCATGTCGGGCATGATGAAGGCCGGCTGCATGTGCTGCGTGATGATGAACAACATGCCGGTCTGCTGCGGCTGCTGTTGAACCCTCGCAGCGCTCGCAACGAAGCAAGTTTACTCAACTCAACCAGCCCGCGTCTCCCGCAGGAGATGACTCCTGCCGGCGCCGCGGGCTGGTTGTTTGTTGCCTCTACCGCTCTCACCCCACGCCACGACCGCCGGCCGCCGCGTTGATCGTCAGCGTTAGCATCGGACCGCCCGGGACGCTGATCTCGATCATGTAGGTCCCCACCTTCGACAGCTTCAGGCCCTTGAACGTCGCCACGCCGTTCACGAACGTCACCGTCAGCGTGCCCGACACAATCGCGCCCGCCGGCATGCTCAGCACCGTGATCGTCGCCGTGCCGCTGAAGTTCGACACCGTCTGGCCCGCTGAGTTCTGCGCCGATACCGACAGGTTGAACGTCGCGCCCGCCGACACCGTGCTGTTGTTCGCCAGCGACGAGCCTAACTGCACCACCACCGGCGTCACCGTCTGCGTCAACACCGCCGATGTGCTCCCCGCAAACTTCCCGCTCGACGCCGCGTCCGGCACGTACTGGGCCGTGATGTTGTGCGTCGCAATCGCCAGACTCGACGTCGTGAACGTCGCCACGCCGCCGCTCAGCGTCACCGCGCCGCTCAACGCCGTCGTGCCGTCGAAGAACTGCACCGTGCCCGTCGGCGTGCCGCCCGCTTGCGGGGCCACCGTCGCCGTGAACGTTACCGATTGGTTGATCACCGACGTCGGCGACGACGACGTCACCGTCGTCGTCGTCCCGGCCGTGCCCACCGTCACATGTACCGGCGTCGCCGCCACGCTCGGCACGAAACTACCGCTGCCGTCGTACTGCGCACTGACCGTGTGGCTGCCCACACTCAGGGTGCTCAGGCTCAGCGTCGCCTGGTGCGTCGTCGTGTTCAGCGTCGCCGTCGCCGTTTGCAGCGTCCCGTCCACGATCAACTGCACATTGCCGCTCGGGGCGCCGCTCGCGCCCGTCACCGTGATCGTGAACGTCAGCGTCTGGTCGAACACCCCGCTGGTCGGGCCGCTGACCGTCGTCGTCGTCGCCACGCCGCTCTGCACCACCTGCGTCACCGTGTTCAACGTGCTCGCCGTGAAGTTGCTCGTCGCGCCGAACACCGCCACCGCCGTGTGCGAACCCGCCGTCAACGCGCTGGTCGTGAATGTCGCCACGCCCGAGGCGTTCACCACCCCGGTCCCGGCCGCCGTGCCCGAGCCGTCCAGGAAGAAGCTGACCGTGCCGCCCGCCGTGCTCGCTCCCGTCGCCGCGGTCACCGTCGCCGTGAACGTCACCGGACTGCCCGCCGCCGACGGACTCGGGAAGCCGCTCAGCACGGTGCTCGTGCCGGCCTTGACCACCGTGTACGGCGTCGCACTCGAAGTGCTGCCCGCAAAGCTCGCCGTCGTGCCGTACACCGCCGTGAAGCTGTGCGCACCCACCGCCAATTGCGTCGCCGTCGTCGCCAGCGTCGCCACGCCGCCGCTCAGCGTCCCGCTGCCCAGCGTCGTCGCCCCGTCCATGAAGGTCACGTTGCCCGTCGGCGTCCCGCCGCTGGTGGAGGACACCGTCGCCGTCAGCGTCACCGACTGACCGAACAACGACGGACTGGCCGGAGCCACACCGAGCGTCGTCCCGGTCGCCGCCGCACTCACCGTGTAGTTCGTCAGCGTCCCGGTGCTGCCGCCGAAGCTGCTCGTGCCGCCGTAGGTCGCCGTGATCGTCTGGTTCATCCCCACCGGCAACGCCATCGTGGGCAGCACCGCCGTGCCGTTCATCAGGTTGGCCGTCCCCAGCATCAACGTCCCATCCGTGAACGTCACCACGCCGCCCGTCGGCACGCCGCCGTTCGTTGTCGTGTCGCTCACCATCGCCGTCAGGTTCACCGTCGTGCCGAACACGTCCGGGCTGCCCGGAGCCGCGCTCACCGCGGTGGTCGTGTTCGCCTGGCTCACCGTCGCCGTGGCCGACGGCAACGTGCTCGTCGCAAAGTTCGTGTCGCCGCTGTACACCGCCGTCAAGCTGTTGCTGCCTACCGGCAGCGTCATCGTGCTGAACGTCGCCACGCCGCCGCTCATCACCGTACCCGTGCCCAGCGTCGTCGTCCCGTCCAGGAACGTCACCGTACCGCTCGGCACCGCCACCCCCGCCGACACCATCGTGCTCACCGTCGCCGTCAGCGTCACGTTCTGACCCGCCACCGACGCCGCCGGACTCACGTTCAGCACCGTGCTGGTGCTGCCCATGCCCACGACGAAGTTGAACGGCGGCGAACTCGTGGACATCACGAACGTCGTGCTGCCGCTGTACTGCGCCGTGATCGTGTGCGTCCCCGCGGTCAACGCGGTCGTCGTCAACGTCGCCGTGTCGTTGCCGACGATGCCGCTCAGGGTGACGGCGCCGCCGAGGGGCGTCGTGCCGTCGAAGAACTGCACCGTCCCCATCGGCGTTCCCGCGCCCGGAGGCGTCGCCGTCACCGTCGCCGTGAACGTCACCGGACTGCCCAGCGTCGTGGACGGCACCGACTCCGTCAAGGCTGTCGTGCTCGGGCTCAGCACTGTCTCCGTCAGACTGGCCGTGTGCGGCAGGAAGTTGGCACTGCCCGTGTACTCCGCCGTGATCGTCAGCGTTCCACGCGGCAGGGTCGTCGTGCTCAACGTCGCCACCCCGTTCACCAGGGCCACCGTCGCCAGCGGCGTTCCCGTGCCCACCACGCCGTCGATGAACGTCACACTCCCCGTCGGTGTCGTGTTGGTCGTCACCGCCAAAACCGTCGCCGTGAACGTCACCGACTGGCCCAGGCCGATCGACGGCGCCGACGACGTGATGCCAATGGTGGTGCTGTCCAGGTTCACGGTCTGGCTCAGCACGGCCGACGTGCTGGTCAGGAAATGCTGGTCGCCGCTGTACTGGGCCGTGATGCTGTGCGAACCCGCCGCCAGCGGCGTCTGCGTCGGGAAGCTGGCCGTCCCGTTGAGCAACGCCACCGTCCCCAATAACTGCGTCCCGTTCAGGAACGTCACGCTCCCGGTCGGCGTCCCCGAACCGGACCCGCTCGGCGTCACCGTGGCCGTGAACGTCACCGCTTGACCGAAGATCGACGGCATCAGCGACGACTGCAACTGCGTGGTCGTCCCCGACGGGGTCACCGTGAAGCTCGTCGCCGGCGAGTTGCTGCCCAGGAAGTTGCCGTCCAACGTGTCGCTGTAACTGGCCGTGAAACTGTGCGAGCCGATCGTCAGCGGCACCTGCGTCGTGAACGGCGCCTGGCCGTTGCTGTTCAGCAGCGTACCGCCCGGGTTCAGCACCGTCGCGCCGTCCTTGAACAGCACCAGGCCGTCCGGTGTCCCCGCCCGGCGCGGCGGCCGTCACCGTCGCCGTCAGCGTCACCGACTGACCGAACACCGCCGTCGTCGGCGCTACCGCCAGGGCCGTCGCCGTGTTGTCCGGGTTCACCGTCTCGTTGAAAGCGGGCGAAGTGCTGACCGCAAAGTTCGCGTCGCCGTTGTACTCGGCGAAGATCGTCTGGCTGCCCACGGCCAGATTGGTAAGCGCCGGGCTGATGACGGCCGTCCCGTTCACCAGCGACGCGGTGCCCAGGATGTCGTTGTTGACGATCGGGCCGCTGAAGAACGTCACGCTGCCCGTCGGCGAGCCGATGCCGGGCGCCACGCGCCGTTACCGTCGCCGACAACGTCACCGGCTGACCGAACACCGCCGTGTTCGTCGAGGCCTGCACCACCGTGCTGCTGTTGTCCTGGGACACCGTCAAGTACGCCGTGCCGGCTGCCGTCGTGCTGCTCGAACCGTAGTTGCTGTTGCCGTTGTACGTGGCGCTGATGCTGTGCGGTTGCGCGCTTGCCGCCAGCGTGTTGATCGACAACGTCGTCTGGCCGAAGCCGTTGAGGCTCTGCACCACCGTCTGCACCCCGCTATCGATCACGAACGTCACCGTCCCCGTCGGCGTCGGCGAACCGGCCGCCACCGGGCTGACCGTCGCCGTGAAACTCGCCGTCTGGCCGAAGAACGTCGCCCGCGTCAGCGGCGTCAGCAACACGCTCGCCTGGGCTCCGGCCACCGTGAACGGCAGCGTGTTCTGGTTGGCCCGGTAGTTGGTGTCGCCCGAATAGACCGCGATGATGTTGTGGTTGCCCACCGCCAGCGTGCTCAGTGCCGGCAGCGTCGCCACCGCCGTGTTCACGCTCTGGAACACCAGCGTGGCCGTCCCCAGCAGATGCGTCGGCGTCACCGACCCGTCGTAGAACTTCACCGTGCCCGTCGGCGTGCCGGTCGAACCGGCCGACGCCGTCTGCACCGTCGCCGCGAAGGTCACCGGCGTGTTCAGCGTCGCCGACGTCGGCGTGGCCGTGGGCGTGACCACCACCGTGTCTTGCTGGACGTTCAGGTTGAAGTTGCCGGTGGTGCTGCCCGGTCCGAAGAAGTTGTCCGTCGTATCGACGTAGGACACTGCCACCGTGTGCGGCCCGGCCGCCAGGTTGTTCAGCGTGAGCGACGCCTGGCCGTTGCTGACCGTCACGCCGGCGAACGTCTGCTGCTGCACCGTACCCGGGTCGATCACGAACGTGGCCAGGCCCGACGGGAACACCGCGCCCGGCGTGGACGGCGTCACCCGCGGGTTGACCGTCGCCGTCAGCGCGATCGGCTGGCCGAACACCGGGCTGGTCGCCGTGGACACCGTCACGGTTGTCGGGTTGACGTTGACCGTCTGGCCGGGGAAGAACAGGCCGCCCAGGGCCGGGTTGAAGCTGTTGTCGCCGGCGTAGTCCACGGCCACCGTGTACACGTCCGGCGGCAGCGTCGCGATGTCCGACGGAATCGAGTACACCGCGTTCGGGTCGAGTTGCGGGTCGAAGGTCGTCTGGCCCGTCGTGGACAGGAACGTCGTCTCGGTGACGGTCAGCCCGGTGGTCTGGCCGGTCAGGGTCCAGGTCACCGGCTCGCCCGCCGGCAGAATGGCCGTGCCCGTTTCCGGCACGACCGTCAACGCGAACGACACGTCCTGGCCGTACACCGACGTCGCCGTCGGACCCGACGACGACACCACGTTCAGCGACAGATCGCTCAACGTCTTGGTCAGCACGACGCTGTTCGGGATGCCCGGGCCTTCGTTGTAGGTGACGTCGTACTTCTGGCCGCTGAAGAAGTAGGCCATCGGGTCGTTCACGTTGGCAACCGCGAAGGTGCCGCTGATCTGGTCGCCGAACGGCACCTGGATGATCGTGAACTGCGTCGGCAGGCTCGTAGCCGAGTTGTTCAGCGGGATGGTCGCGGCGGCCGTGCCCGTCAGGTTGGCGTTGTTCAGGTTCAGGTTGCCGTTGACCGTCAGCAGCGCCGACGGCAGCGGATTGGCCACCGACGGATCGTCGTTGTTGAGCGTCGCGTTGAACGTCGTGGCGCTGTTCCATGTCTCCGTGCCGGCGAGGCCCGTCGTGTTGCTGGTCAGCACGCCCGTGTTGTTGGCCACGTTGACCGGGTTGAAGTCGCCCGGCGACACCACGCCGCCCAATGCCGTGGTCGTGACCTGGCCCACCGTGCCGTAGCCGCCCAGCGTGCCGCCGTTGAGGGTGACGGCGTTGACCACGTCGGTGGCGGTGCCCGGGATGCCGTCGGCCAGCAGCGTGCCGCCCGTCAGGGTCGTGGTGCCGGTGTACGCCTCGTTGTTGTCCAGTTGCAGGACGCCGGTGCCCAGCAGCGTCAGACCGCTGTTGCCGGTGAGCAACGCGCCGATGGCCAGATCGACCGGCTGCGTCCCGGCCGTGACCCTCACCAGGGTCGGCGCTGCCGTCGGGGCCAATAGCACGGTGCCGCTGCCCTCGATCGTCGCCGTGCCGGTGCCGTTGGACATCGCTGTCACATTGCCGGTCAGCGTCAACTGGCTGGCCGCGCCCGTCAGGTTGAGGGCGCCGCCCACCATGTTCAGGGCGCCGGTGGTGAGCACGCTGCTGGTGCCGGGGACGTTGACGACGCCGTCGGTCACGTTCAACGCGGCCAGCGTCTGCACCGGATTGACGGTGTTGGAACCCAGGTCGTAGACGCCGGCGTTGGTGACCGCCACCGTCGCCGTCGCCGCGATGGAGCTGCTTGACAGTTCCTGCACGACGGCGCTGCCGGCGCCCGTGCCGGCGCCGACCGTCAGGTTGCCCGGCACCGCCAGCGCACCGCCCGTGGTGTTGAGCAGCAGCGTGCCGTTGGCGACGTTGGTCAGGCCGGTGTACGTGTTGCTCAGGCTGCCCGTCTCCTGCACCGTGCCCGTGCCGACCTTGCTCAGGCCGAAGCCGCTGCCGTTATCGACGATCGGCCGATTCAGCGTCAGCGTCGTGCTGCCGTCGGCGCCCACCGAGGCGTTGCCCGCCAGGGTGATCAGACCCTGCCAGGTGCTGTTGTTGCTCGCGCCCGTCGGCACGACGTTCTCCAACGAACCGGCGCCGTTGATGCCGGTGCCGAACAGCGTCAGCGGCTCCGACGACACCGTGATGCCGCTCTGCAAGGCCAGCGTGGCGCCGGGGATGGCCACGACGATGCCGGGGCGCTGGCCGTCAGCGGCGTCGTCACGAACGACTCGGCCAGGCTGCCGCCGAAGGTGACCGTGAAGAGCGTGTCGGTCGGGTCGGCATCACCGTCACGCTGCCGGGATTGGTCAGGCCGCCGATCGACGACAGGCCGTTGAGGGCCGCGGCCAGGGCCGCGGCGTCGGTGCTGCCGCTGCCGGTGAGCGTCAGCGTCCCCGTGGTCGCTCCGTTGAAGGTCAGGGTGAACGGCGCCGTGCCGGTCGGGATGGTCAGCGTCTGCACCACCGTCGAGTTGACGATGGTCCCGCCGGCGCCGGCGGTCACCAGGGCCGAGGCCGGCGTGATGCCCGGACCGCCGACGATGGTAGCCGTCACCAGCGGTTGGGCCGTACCGACCAGGTTGCCCAGGAAGGTCAGCGTGAACACCGTCCCCGTCTCGGCCACGCTGACCGCGCCGCCCACGCCGCCGAGCACCGACAACCCATTCAACGCGTTCTGCACCGCCGGCACGTCCACCGTGGGATTGCCCGTGTAGGTGAGCGTCGCCGTCGTCTGGCCGTCGAAGCTCAGCTTGAACTTGGTGCTATTGGCAACCGCGCCCGTCAAGGACACCGTCTGCACCGTCGCCGTCAGACCGACGCCCGGTGTGGCCACGCTCACCGACGCCGTGCCCGGAGCCGTCACGATCGCCGCGCCCAGGAGCGGCACGTTATCGACCCCGGCCAGGCTGCCGCCGAACGTCACGGTGAACACGGTCCCCGACACGGTCACATTGGTCACCGTGCCGCCGCTGTTCTTGATGGTGGACAGCGCGTTCAGCACCGTCTGGACGGCAGTGGCGTTGGCCGCCGTTCCCGTGAACAGGATCGGGGCCGTCGCCACGCCGTTGAACGACAGCTTGAACTGGGTGGTGCCGGCCGTGGCGCCGGTCAGGCCCACCTGCTGCACCTCGGCGATGCTGGTGCTGCCCAGCGCCCCGGCGTTCTGGATCCGCAAGGCGCCGGCGTTGATGAACGTCGTGCCGGTGTAGCTGTTGGCGCTCGCGAAATCGACCGTGCCGTTGCCGCTCTTGACGAGGTTGGCCGGCGGCGTCGCGCCCAGGCTGCCGGTCACGGCGGCCACGCCCGGCAGCGTGGTGACGACGGCGTTCAGCAGCGGCAGGGTCTGCCCGGTCAGCGTGCCCAGGAAGTTGACCGTGTAGGTGGTGTCGGCTGCGTTGGCCGTGACCGACACGAAACCGCCGCCGCTGCTGATGGTCGGCAGGCCGTTGAGGGCGGCCAGGACGGCGGCCGCGTCGGCGGCGGCCATGCCGCTGTAGGGAATGGCGGCCGTGGTGGCGCCGTTGAAGGTCAGCGTGAAAGTAGTCGTGCTGGCCACCGCCCCGGTCAGGGTGATGAACTGCTGCAACACCGGGTCCTGCACGTTGCCGGTGACGGTCAGCAGCGTGCCCGTGTCGGCGCCCACGGAGTCGTTTTGGCCGGTGCCGAGGATGATGGGGCCGGCCCAGACGTTGCTGCTGCCGGCGACGTTCTCCAAGGCGCCGGCGCTGTTGCTGCCCGTGCCGTTGAGGATCAGCGTCTCGCCGCTGACGTTCAGTGCCGTGACGCTGCCGTCCAGTTGCAGGGCGGCGCCGGCCAAAACGACGGTGCCGTTGGTGGGCACACCGCCCGCCGTACCCAGTGCCCCGGACTGCTGGATGCGCAGGATGCCGCTGGACACGGTGGTCACGCCGCCGTAGGTGTTGTTGCCGCCGCTGGGGTTGAGGATCAGCAGATCGGGCCCGACCTTGTTCAGCCCGGCGGTGGTGCCGGCCGCCTGGCTGATGACGCCGTTGATGGTCAGGCTGTCGCCGCTATTGGGGCTGGGGCTTTCCGTGTCGGTGCCGATGCCGAGGGCCACGGTGGTGGAGGGCGTGGTGCTCGGCGAGAAGTTGGCGTCCTGGGCCAGGGTGACGTTGCCGTTGATCGTGTTGGAGCCGGCGACGTTTTGCAGGGCGCCGCTGTTCTGAATGCCGGTGCCGGTCAGGCGGAAGTTCTCGTTGATCGGCACGTTGATGCTGCCGGTGGCGACGGTCGCCGTCGCTGTGCCGGCCGTGACGTTGGCGGTCAGCGGCAGAGTGCTGCCGACCAGGTTGGCGCCGAAGGTGACGGTGAAGGCGTTGTCGGCCCCGTTAGCCAGGACCGACACCAACCCGCCGACCAGGCCGCCGATGGTGGCGAGGCTGTTGAGGGCGCTGGCGATGGCTGCCTGATCGGTGGCGGCGACGCCGGTGTAGGTGATCGGCGTGGTGGTCGCGCCGTCGAAGGTCAGCGTGAAGGTGGTGCTGGCGGCGACCGCGTTGGTCAGCGTGAGGACTTGTTGCGTGGCTTCCAGTTGCAGCAGCGCACCGTCGAGGACGGTGGTGGTGTTGCCGGCAGCGCCGAGGGCGCCGGAACTCTGGACGTTGAGGATACCCTGGGCGACGAGGGTGCCGCTGGGGTAGGTGGTGCCGGGCGGGTTGCCGGGATCGTCGATCAGGACGAAGGAGCCGGCGCCGCCGTAGGAGTTGTTATCGGCGAGGTTGAGGGTGCCGGTAAGTTCCTTGACCAGGCTGAAGCCCGCGCCGGTGATGGTGCCGTTGCCGAGCGCGTCGCCGATGGTGAGCGTGCTGCCGGTATCGACGCCGATGGTGGAGTTGGAGGCGAGGGTAATGGTGCCGTTGTAGTCGTTGGTATTGCTGATGCTGCGCAGGGCGCCGGTGTTATGGCCGTCGAAGGGAATGCCGTCGCCGTTGAGGGTGATCGGTTCCTTGTTAAGGAGGCTGGTTTCGAGTTCGAGGGCAGCGCCGCTGGTGACGAGGGTGAAGGTGCCGCTGAGGGCGTTGGGATTATCGACGACGAGGTTGCCCTGGCTGACGAGAGTCTCGCCGCCGTAGACATTGGCGCCGGCGAAGACGACATTGCCGTCGCCGGTCTTGGTGAGCAGCGGATTGGTGCCGGGATTGAGATCGCTGATGGTGCCGGTGATAGTGAGCTGCGCCGCGGTGAGCCCGTTCTGAATGGCCTGCGAACCGTTGGCGCCGAGAGTGGTGGCCCCGGCGAGAACCACGGGACCCGTCCAACTGGACTGGCCGCTGACGGCAACGAACGCGCCGCCGTTGGCCTGCGGGCTGTCCAGGGAGAGCTGGTAGACGCCATCGACTTGGGCGGTCCAGGTGCCGCCCGCGGTATACAGGGCATTGCCGACAGAGCCTGTCAACGAGAAGGTGGTATTGCTGAGGACGTCGATGCTCCAGACGCCGTTGGCGTTCGTGTTGCCTCCGACACCGGCAATAGTAACCAACTCGCCGGTGGTCAAACCGGCAGTGCTGGCGGTAGTGATGACGATGGGACTGGCATTGGTGGCACCGGTGATCGCACCGGTCAGGTTGGCGCCTACCGTCAACTCGTTGTTGGTCTGGTCCAGCGAGAGGGCCGCCACGGGAGTCGAGAGCAAACCGACGCCCAACTGCGTCCAGTTGCCGGTCGCGGCGGAAGTAGCGCTGCCGCCATTCTGGAGGGTATAGATTCCATCGTTCGTGCCGACGTACAGCGCGCCGGTGCGTGGATCGATCGTCAGTGCATTGGCGGGCACGTCGGGCAGGCCGGCGGAGATGTTGACCCAGGAATAGGTTTCGCTGGTGGCGTTGTAGTTAAGCTGGTACACGACGTCGCCAGCAGTGGCCGCTGCCGCGCCATTGCCCCCGAAATCTGTACCGTCGATTACGTAAACATTGTCCTGGTCGCGCGGATCGACGACGACCTGGACAATGTTGATGTTTGCGGGGAGGCCGGCGCTCTCGTTTTGCCAGTGCAGGCCGCTGTCCTTCGTGACGTAGACCTGGTTCACCGGGGAAACGAACGTGGGTTTCGCAACATAGATGGTACCGGGAACGTACGAATTCGCCCCCTGGTCGCTGACATCCGGGAAGTTAGGATCAGGGTCGAATGGTCCCTGGAAATTAGCCAACCCGAACATGTAACTAAACAGATTAGGGTTTGCCGGGTTCAGCATCAGGCTCATGAATCCTGCCGGTGGAACGCCGGCAGTTACGGTCGTCCCTTCTAGCGTCTCCTCCATATCGCCGACAGCGAACGGATTGTAGTCCACGACACGCTGTGGATTGACCTGGTCCATCGCGAAGTGTTGGCCGAAGAAATCTATTTCATTGGCGCCAGTAGCGTAGTCGTTGCTCGACTCCACTAGACCGCCTGGAATGACGACGCCCTGGATGGAATAGATGTCGTAGCCGACCGGCGAGGTGGGATCGATAACGGCGTTGAGCTGGTTGGCGGCGACATTTCCCGTGTTGAGCAGCTGCGTCCATGTTCCCGTGGCAGGGTTGAATTGGAACAGGTGCGCGCTGGTGCCGGCCAGTACGACGTTCTGGGTCGTCGGCACGTCGTCAACCGCAGTGACTCCGGCAAGCGCTGGGCCGACCTGGAACCACTGCTGCGGCGCGGCAGCCGACTGGGCGAGACCGGCTCCCTGCATGAGCAGCGGTTCACCCGCGACCGTGATATTGCCCTGCAATTGCAAGGAGGCGCCGTTGGCTACAACCGTCGCGCCCGCACCAGTCTCGACCTTCGCGATGGTGACGGTTCCTGGTCCGCTGGCGGCGGTGGGCGTGAAGGTGAGGTCTGGCTGGGCGAAGCCGAACAGGCTGCCGTCGAAAGTGACCGTGAAAATGCTGTCGGTCGGATCGCCGGTCACGGTCACGAATCCGGCCGTGTCCGTCGAGCCGGCTCCGCCGGCGATGGTCGAGAGATTGTTCAGCGCGGTCTGGATATTGGCGGCGTCGACGGCGGAGTTGCCGGTCAGAGTGGCAGCGGAAGTTGTCGATTGGCCATTGAAGGTCAAGGTGAACGACGGGCTGCCGGTGGTCGTGATGGTTTGCACATCCGCGATACCGTCGGCACCCAGCGCCTGATCGTTTTCGATGGTCAGCACACCCTGGGCGACGTAGGTGGTGCCGTTGTAGGTGTTGGCGCCGGACAGGACCAGTTCCCCGCCGCCCATGATCGTCAGGTCGGAGCCGCCGATGAAGTTGGTGATGGCAGCGTTGTCATCCACGACGCCGGTCACGGTCAATTGGGTGTTCGCCGCCAGGTTAACCGTGCCGTCGATCGGCGTGACCGAGAGGTTGGCAGCCGTGGTGCCCAGGGCCGCAACCAGGGCGGCCTGAATGTTGGCAGCTAACGTGGGGGCGTCATCGGTCCAGGTGATCGGGGCCGTCGTCACGTTGACGCCCGTGGTCAGGTTGTTGTAGGTGAGCGTGAACGAGCCGCCGGTGATCGTGCCGCCGAACGTGATGTTCTCGGCTGCGTTCGGAGTGGTGCCGGTCACGAGCGATGGGCCGCCGATGGTCGTGGGAACGGTGGTGATGGTGGGCATGGTCCCGAGGAGGGACACAGTCGAAGAAGTCAGTGTGGGTTGGGCAACGCCGCCCAGCGTGCCGTTGAAGTCCACCTGGAAGCTGGTGTTGAGGCTGACGTTTCCCGCCCATTGATCGCTGGTCAGGATGATCGGGTCGTTGAGCGGGCCGCCCAGCAGGTTGGGGATGCCGCCGACGGGAACGGTGTTGTTGCTCGCCGGGAGAACGACCAGGGGCGCGGCGTCTCCGAAGGTGGTGTTGCCCGAACCGTTCAGTACAACGTTTTCGGTCGCGGTCTGGAGTCCCCCCTGAATACCGCCCTGGAGGACGGTGGTGCTGCCCAGTTCCAGCGCCGTGCCGGGGTTGACCACGGTCATATTAGCCGTGCCCAAGCCGGTGTCGTTCTGGTCGAGCAGGACGCCTTCCTCGACGTTCACGTTGCCGATGAAGATGCCAGGCCCTGTGATGACCAGGCGTCCGGAGCCGAGCTTGTCGATACCGCCGGGGGTGGGAACACCGACGAGAACCACGCTTACGTCGTCCAGGTAGAGGTATCCCGGATCGTCGCGGAAGGCGAACTGGATGGCCGTAGAAGCGGAAGTCGCAGTGAAAGTGAACGAATAGAGCGTGTACGGTTGGGCGGCAAGGTTCGTCACGGTGAACACCGTGTTACCGTTGACCGTCGCCGTGAAGTCGTTCGGCGTGCCGCCGTCGCTCTCCAGGAAGTAGCTGAAGACGTACTGCTGCCCGACCGTCGTGGGGACGTTTTGCGTCAAGAAGCCGTCCGACCCGATCGGTCCCAGAAAGGCGGCGAAATTACCGGAATGAGGCCCGGGAGCGGCGCCCGTGAGGCCATTATCCACACCCGTAAAGCCGGTGTTGCCCGACAGAACCCAGTCGGTGAAATCGCCCGTCTCGAACCCGCCATTGAGGAGTACCGACTGGACGAGGCGCCGCCGCTCTGCGTTCCAGACAAAGTGAGCTGGCTGGCGACATTGTTCGCAAGCGGGTTGCTGTAATTGGCAGAGGTAGGATCGTTGGCTTGATAGATCTGTTCGACCCCGACGCCAACCGGGCCCATGAGCATGATGTTGCCGGTGATGGTATTGATGCCGGCCAGGTTTTCGATCGCCCCTTCCTGATTGATGAGGGGGTAGAAATTGTTGGTGATACCGTGTCCGGTGAGGGAGAAGGGGTTGGTCAGCGTGATGTTCCCAGTGAGAGGCAGCAAGTGCAAGGCAGCCCCCAACTGGACTGTGACGATCGGTTGAGCGGTGAGGGCAACCGTGTTATCCGGAACACCCAGGCGCATCGTCGCTACCGATGGTGACCCAACCCATTTCGATGTCGGTCGGACCCAGATAAGTGTTGGCGTTGGGCAGGATCAGTTGACCTCGACCGAGCTTGTTCAGCTTGGCGTAACTGCCCGGGTTGACCGTGCCCAAATCGGAGATGCCGCCGCTAATGCTGTTGACCGTCAAGCTGTCGTCCAGTGCCGCGCTGTTGCCGTTACTGTCGTAATAGCCGGACGAGGGGATGTCGTAGTTGTTCGGCGCACCCGTCGAAACCGCGGGAGGAGCAACACCGATCGCGTCTCCGTTCGGAGCAAGTGGGGAGGGGGGGGAGATGGTGGCGAGGATGACTTGCCCAGCGTAGGTGTTGATACCGTCGAGGCTGAACAGGGCGCCCTGTGCGTTGGAGCCGAGATCGTTGAGCGAGATCACATACGGGACCGTGAGCTTGTTTGTGAACCCGGTCACCGAGTCGGGGGAGTTCTGCTGGATGCGGGCGTCGTCCGCCAGCTCCAGGGTGCCGCCTTTGGTAACGACGACGTCGGGAGCTGCCACCGTGCCGAGGGTGGTGCCGAGCGCCATCGAATCCTCGATCTCCAGAATGCCGGCGGAGATCGTGGTCTTGCCCGTGTAGCTGTTGGCCGTGGTGAAGATGAGCGTTCCAACTCCCACCTTCTGGAGGGGGTAGGCTCCGTTCGGGCTTTGGATGGAACCGGGCTGTGCGTCGGGGACGCCAACGACCCCGCTTACCGTCAAGGTCGTGATCACTGTAGAATGGCCGACGCCGGTTGTCGTATTGCCGACGCCGATGACGACGGTCGGGAAGACGCCTGGTGTAGCGGGAGGATTGCCCAGGATGATGTTGCCCGCCCAGGTGTTGTTGCCGTTGAAGCTATCCAATGCCCCACCATCCGGAGTGCCGATTCCTAATGCAGCATTGAAGTAGCCGGCACCGTTGAGGGTGAGCAGTTCGTTGGAGACTGTGATGCCGCCGCCGGGAGCGGTAGAACCGTCGATCTCGAGGGTGCCGGATTCCAGCGGGGTGCTGTTGACGACTGTACCGGAGGCCGCGGTGCCGTCGCCCAAACCGAGTGCCTTGGAATTCTCGATGTCGAGGATGCCGTTGTTGATCGTTGTGCTGCCGCGGTACGTGTTGGCCGCGGTGAAGATGAGTTCGCCGGTGCCTTCCTTGGTCAGATTGTGCCCCGTGCTGTTGTCGCTGATGGTGTTTGCGATGGTGAACGTGCCTTCACCGCTGCCCGTGACAAGGTTGCCAACGAAGGACGTGACGCCGAAGGTCGCATTGCTGTCCATCGTGATCGGACCGGACCAGGTGGCGTCGTTGTTCAGGCCGCCATTCTTGTACAGCAGGGCACCGTTGTTGGTGGAGCCGACGCCGTTCACCAATAGGGTTTGTTTGATGGGGGCGGTGATGGTGCCGCCGCTGTTGTCCACCTGGAGGGTGGCATTCGTTTCCACCGTGACCTTGTTGGTGGCGGAGGCATTGCCGAGGGAGTTGGCGTTGGTGATGGACAGAACGCCGGCCAGGATGTCGATCGGACCGTTGAAGGTGGTGCTGTTGTCGGCAGTGAAGACCACGGTGCCGACGCCGTTGCTGATGAGTTCGGCACGCCGGCCAGGTGGGCGGCATTGGTCATGGTCAGGGTATCGCCGCTGCCGGCGCTGAAGTAATCCTTGGCATTGGCGTTGCTGCCGCCGAGTTCGACATTCAGGCCGATGGTGGCGGCGAGAGCGGCAAGGTTGAGAGTGCCGCCGCCGGTGATCGTATTCCCGAGGGTCAGCTGCATCCCGTTGAGAGTGTAGCCGGTGCCCGAGATCGTGATGGAACCGACGTCGATCGTGGCGATGTTGTTGTTCGTGGTGCGCAGAGCTGCAGCGGGAGTGTTGTTGAAGACGAGGCTATCGGCGGACGTAGTCGTCGTGGGAGCGACGTGGTTGACCCAGTTGTTGGGGTTGTTCCAAGTGGTGTTGCCGCCGAGGCCGCTCCAGGTGTAGGTGGCGGGAGCGAGACGGGTTTCGAGGTACTCCAGTTTCAACCAGCGTTTCGGCTTCCGATACGTCTTGCCCCGGAAGTTGCACAGGGAACGCAGCCAGCGGAACCAGGAGAACGGCGCCATGAGAAACTCGGGGGTTTATGACTCTTGGTGGTATTTTGAGGGCAACGCAATTCGAGAGACGGGAACGGAATCCCCGCCGATTGAGCCAGCGCGGCTCGGCAGGTTCGTGGAACTCCCGCTCACCTACTCCTCGACGCACGATGGACCCGTTCGTGTGGACCAAAGTCGAGATTATCGGCGGGTGCGGTATGTTTTTCTGGTGGTTGGCGACCGATAGCCGTTCGTCTGTCCCGTTGATTCAGGCGCGGCGTCTGGTCGGATTACCCATACTATCAAGAATACCTAACACCATAATACGATACAAGTCTCACAACCTCGACGCAAGGAAAAAATGAAAGGGTGGAGTGGTATACCCTGCACAGCCATCACGCAACGAAAGATCCCGAGAGGACCAGGTGGGAGTCACCGGCAGGACGGTTCAGCAGGAAAAGGAAACCGAGGAAGTGATAAACTACCCGCATACCGCGGTCAATGTGGTTGCCAGGGTCGATAGGGTGATGGGTTTGGCCAGGACGCGATCGACACCTTCCAGGGCAGTTCCTTCGGCCTGGAGCTGATCGGCCCAGCCCGTCAGGACGATCACCGGAGTCGAAGGCGACTGACGGCGCACCGCCCGGCCAGCTCCTCACCGCTCACCTCGGGCATGCCGAGATCGGTCAGCACGACGTCGAAATGCTCGCGGTTGAAGACGTCCAGTGCCTCGCCGACACTGCCGGCCACTACCGGCCGATGGCCCTGTTCGTCAACCCGGCGCCGAGGTAGTGGCGAATGCTCTCCTGGTCGTCCACGACCAGGACGCGCAGGCTCTTGCGTGGAGCGGTTTGCGGAGGACGCAACGCAGGCACGTTGAGCGTTTCGCCGCGGATGTTCCGCGTCGCTACCCGAGGAGCGAACGCCGGCAGACGGACCGTCAAAAGTCGCTCCGTGGTTCGGCTGGGACTCGACCGAGATCGGACACCGTGCCGCCGGACGATGCCGAACAACACGCTCAGACCCAGCCCGTTGCCGCGCTCGCCCTTGGTGGTGAAAAACGGCTCGAACAGCCGGCGGTCATGGACCGCTTCGGCAATGCCGGTGCCGGTGTCGCTCACGGAGAAGAAGATCGACGGTCCCTCACCCTGCAGAGTGCCGCACGGTCAACGTGCCGCCCTCCGGCATGGCGTCCACCGCATTGAACACCAGGTTCGTGAGCACCTCGCGCAAGTTCGTTGGGGCTGCCGTTCACGTGTGCCTTCGCGTCGGTATGCACCGCGACATGGATAGGCGTGCCGCGGGCATGGTCCAGGCTCTCCCATTTGTGTCGGGTTACCTCAATGGTCTGTCGCACCAGGGCGTCCAGGTCGAGGAGGTGGATCGAACCGTCGCATCTCCGGCGGGCGAAGTCCTGCACGCGGCTGACCGTCTGAGCGGCGTCGAGGCAGCAGATGCACCCACTCGAGGTGGCTGCGCACGGCGGGGGGCAGTCCGTTACTGCAAGCGTCAGTTCGAGGAAACCGAGGGCGCCGCACAGGGTGTTGTTGAACTCGTGAGCCATGCCGCCGGCCAGTTCGCCCAGCACAGCACATCTTCTCCGTCTGCACCAGCTGGTGCTGCGTCTGCCGCAACACCTCGTAGGCGGAGCTGAGCCGGCCGAACAGCTGGCAGTTGGAGATCGCCGGCCCCAGGAGATCGGCGACGAGATGGAATAGTTGCACCTGATCGGCACTGAAACCGCTGGGCCGTAGGCAGACGCTGTGTAGCACGCCGACCGTCCGGTCGCCGGCCCGCAGCGGCACGGCACAGTAGCAGGCGGCGCCGCGAATCCCCAGAGAGAGTTTGGCGTGCCGCGTGTGCCGTTCCGTCCTCGAGGCCGCGATTCGGAAGATGCCGGATAGACCGCGTCCACCAGCCCCGGACTTCCCTTTGTCCTCGGGGGCCGGTTCGGTCGGGCGATCGAGGTCGGCGAAAATCGGCTCGCCGTCGTAAACGCAAGGGGCGAAAGGGGTCGCTGAGAGGTCCAGGCGCACGCCGGGGGCCAGGGCTCCCGGGCCGGCGGTGGTTTCGGCCAGAACCAGGGCGACTGGGGAGCCGGCTTCGGGCTGCAGTTGCGGCACCGGCACAGGCAACGGCGGCGCATCGGAGAACGCCGAGAACTGCGTCGTTCCCGGTGGCGGACTGTCGCCGGATCACACACGCTGGATATCTGCGCCCTCTAACTTCTTCCTGCCCGTCAAGGTGCTCAGCCGCGTCTTCCGCGGCAAGTTCGTCGCCGGACTGCGGCGGCTCTTTGCCCGCGATCAGTTGCGCTTCTTCGGCGAGTGCATGCCGCTTCATGAGGAGAAGCACTTCGCCCTCTTCCTGCGCACGCTTTATCGGCAAGACTGGGTGGTCTATGCCAAACCGCCCTTCGGCGGCCCCGAGCACGTGCTGCATTATCTGGCTCGCTACACCCACCGTGTCGCCATCTCCAACCATCGCCTGCTCTCGGTCTCAGCTGCTGAGGTCCGCTTCCACTGGAAGGACTATGCCCACGGCAGCAAGCAGCGCACGATGATACTTGCTTCCGAAGAGTTCCTGCGCCGCTTCGTACAGCATGTGCTGCCGCGAGGCTTTCCCCGCATTCGCTACTTCGGCTTCCTCGCCAACCGCAGACGAGCCCGCATGCTGCCACTCTGCCGCGCTCTGCTCCACCAGGCTCCTTCAGGGGAAACACCTCTTATCGCAAGGCCCACACTATGGGAGTGCCCGCACTGTCATGGACGCATGCACCTTGTCGCACGGCTCTCGGTCGCACAGATCTTCTTCGCGGAACCAAAGGAGGCATATCAGCTTGACTCTTCCTAGCCGCCAGCTCCAAGCGGCGCTCACCGTGTGCTTCCCAGCATGCTTACTAGAGCTGTGCCTCATGCCCAAAAATAGCGCCTTTTACCCGCTCTACGCCGGGCGCCGCACCTTCTACGCATCCAACTGCGGGTCGATGCAGAGAAGCTCTCGCTCCGCTTGCCCGACTTCACTTACTGCATCGGCCCAGCCTCAAGGAATCAAAAGCCCATAGACAACATCTTCCCCCGACCGCACCAGCGCCTTCCTTCAAACCGCTCTATCCGACCTGCTCCGCTCTCACGCTACTGCTACACCACACACTCGCCCCTGCGGAGCAGCTCCGATAGAGTCCTGACGTTTCTCGGCAACTTGCCGGGACATGGATGGATCGAACGGCTCGATGAGTAACTCGGCCTGAAGTCACAGTTGAGAAAAATGTCGACATTGAATGCCGAAACAGCGCCAAGGCAAAGGACTTAAGAGCCACCACCGAGATCGTTCCTACTTCAGAGCTCGCGCTATGGTCTTTCAGATGGGCATGAATTCTTTGTTTTTGACTTCGACTCTCGTTTGAGATAAATTCGAACTAATATTTCAAATTCGTAATATCACTACGGATTGAAGCGTTGAAGCATGCCTCGAAAGAAAGCAGAGAAGACGACGACCGCATACTATGCTCACCGCGAGCGGCAACGCCGCCGCATCCTCGATGCTGCCTCAAAACTGTTTGTTCAGCGCGGAATCGATCGCGTCACGATGGCCGAAATCACCGCGGCCAGCGGCGTCCAGCCTTCAACGATGTATCAGTATTTCTCAAATAAGGATGACATCGTCTGGGCGATTTTGGGCGAGTTGATGCGGGAGGCGAGTGGGCGGGCAAAGCAGGCGCTGGAGGGCGCACCGAATGCGATGGCACGGCTCACCGCGCTTTTGGAGTTCCTGGCCGATGAACTGGTGAACCACCAGATCGATGTGCGCTTCATGGCACAATTCGACGCTATGTACGCACGCGACTGGCCAGCGGAACGGCTTATCACACTGGAATCGCAAATCAATCCCGAAGGCTTTCAGGTTTTCACCGATTTGATCCGCGATGGAATTGCTGATGGCTCTCTTCGCCGAGACCTCGACCCCGATCTCACGATGCACGCCGTCATCAATGCGGTGATCGGCGCTCAGCGCCGTCTTGCCTCTTTGGGAGACAAAGTCAAGAAGGAATACGGCAAGCCCATCGACCTTATGTTCCGCGAAACAATCCGCGTGCTGCTGCTGGGATTGCGTGCCCCAGAAACTCCTCTGCGCCCGCGAAGGGCGCAGAGGAGCGGCGCCGGCCGCACCAAAAAGAGGTTCTCATGAAGCTCCCGTCTCACAGACCGATTGTTTTCACCGCACTCCTCGCATGTTTCGTTCCTGTGTTGCTGAATGCGGCAGACACCAGTTTGCCCAGGCAGGAACTCGCGGCCGATGCCGGATGGAAGTTCTTCCTCGGTGATCCGAGCGGAGCAGAGACCCCTATGTTTGTGGATGCGTCTTGGCGCGCAGTCGATTTACCCCATGACTGGAGCATCGAGAGTAAGCCCGACAAGGACAATCCGAGCGGCTCAGGCGGAGGGTTCTTCCCCGGTGGCATCGGTTGGTATCGCAAGGCGTTTCACGCCCCCGCAAATTGGAACGGTAAGCGCGTGAGCGTTGAATTTGACGGCGTGTATCGCGATGCTACCGTGTACTTTAACGGACACAAGCTGGGAACCCATCCTTATGGCTACACCGCTTTCACATTCGACCTCACGCCACAGATGAATTTTGCAGATGTGAATGTGCTGGCTGTGCGCGTGGACAACTCGGCGCAGCCGAACAGCCGCTGGTACAGCGGCTCAGGTATCTACAGGCACGTTCGTATTATCGTAACTGATTCCACACATGTGGCGCACTGGGGAGTTTTTGTTACCACGTCGGAGGCGACGAGCAGTTCGGCGAAGGTCTCAATCCGCACGCGGGTGGCGAATGAGTCTTCTGATGCCGTGGGAATCACCCTGGAAACGGTGCTGCTCGACAAGATGGGGAACAAAGTCGGGAGCGCGAAATCGACACTGAGCATTGCGCCGAGCAAGGAAGACGAGGCCGCGCAGGAAATCGCTGTAGCGAACCCCGGGCTATGGTCTCCGGAATCGCCCACGCTGTACCACGCGGTCTCTACGATTCGCAAAGATGGGAAAGTGATCGACCAGGTGACCACTCCATTCGGAATCCGTACGCTTGCCTGGTTTGCGGACAAGGGACTGCTGCTCAATGGCAAAGCCATCAAGCTGACCGGCGGCAGCGTTCATCACGACAACGGACCTCTCGGCGCTGCGGCCTTTGATCGTGCGGAAGAACGCAGAGTGGAACTGCTGAAGGCTGCGGGCATGAATGCGGTGCGCACGGCGCACAATCCGCCTTCGTCCGGGTTTCTGGACGCATGCGACCGCCTTGGCCTGCTGGTTCTGGATGAGCCGTTCGACGTATGGCAGGCGCATAAGGCCAAGTTCGATTACGGCAGCGATTTCGATGAATGGTGGAAGCGGGACGTTTCCTCGATGGTGCTGAGGGACCGCAATCATCCGTCGATCGTGATCTGGGGAATAGGCAACGAGATCCCCGAGCTCGAAGTGGATCGCGGCAGAGTGCTCGGCAAGCAGGTTGCCGACCAAGTGCGGGCGCTCGACAACACGCGCCCGCTGACGCTGGCGTTTCCGGGCACAACGACCAAGCCCACCGCGCAGGCCGTGTTCTCGCAATTGGATATCACAGGCTACAACTACAACATACTTCCCACCTACCAGAAGGACCACCAGCAGTTGCCCTCGCGCATCATGTTAACTACCGAGTCCTGGCCGTCGAAAGCTTTTCCCCTGTGGCAGATCTCGCACGATAATCCGTATGTGCTTGGCGACCTAACGTGGACCGCCATGGACTATCTGGGCGAATCGGGCATCGGTGCGTGGCAATACGGCACACCGCAACAGGCAAAGATGGCGGAGGGGATGTCAGGCGCGATGTCGAGCACGGGGATGATTGACCAGATGTTCACGGGAATGGCCAACGGAAAAGACGTGATGGCCGACATGGCAAACAACAACGATCCAAATGCAAAGGCCATGATGGAGTTGTTCTTCCATCCTTATCCATGGCACGCGGCGACCTGCGGCGATCTCGACCTGACCGGTTTCCGAAAGCCGCAATCATACTATCGCGACATCATCTGGAACGGAGGCGATCGCGTCTACGCCACAGTCCGGCTGCCCGAGCCGGAAGGCAAAAAGATCATTGCGATCATGTGGGCCAACTACCCCACGCTACCCACCTGGACCTGGCCTGGAGAGGAAGGTAAGGAACTGGAAGTGGAGGTCTATTCTGGCGCAGAAAAGGTGCAACTGTTCTTGAATGACAAGCTCATCGGCGAAAAGCCAACGGGCCGCGAGCAGGAGTTCAAGGCGGTGTTTTCCGTACCGTACGCGCCAGGGACGCTGAAGGCGCTGGGCCTGCGGGGAGATCGCCTTGTTGCAGGGAGCGTACTGACAACAGCGGAAAAAGCGGCCAAGCTGCGCGTGGCCGCAGACCGAACAGTCCTCCAGGCAGACGGCGAAGACCTTTCGTTCGTGACGGTCGAAGTTGTGGATGCGAATGGTCGGCCCGATCTACATGCGGATCAGGAAGTTCAGTTCGAGATCAACGGGCCCGGCACGATCGCGGCCGTTGGGAACGGAGACGGACAGGACGCAGACTCGTACCACAGCAATCAGCGCAAGCTTTTCCAGGGTCGTGCAATGGTCGTGATTCGTGCGTCACGACAAGCCGGCGCCATCAGCCTGACCGCGAAAAGCACCGGTCTCAGCGACGGTTCGTTGACAATCGACGCCAAAGCCGCGCAGCCGCACGCAGAATTGCAGTAACGAGGTTGAGTTCGGTGCAATCGACAAGTGTGATGTCCAGCACCGGTCAACCTGGAACCATCTCGTTAGTGCGAAATCGCCAATTCACTCATCGACAATGGAACCCGAGCCACATGGACGTGTAGTCGGCTTGTCGTACACTTGTCAGCTAACGAGTGCGACTGTACGAGTAGCCGGTTTGAACGAAGCCGCTGGCGCGGCGGACTGAGAGTGGTGGTGTAGCCAAGGGAGTCATGCAGGGTTAGGGTGAGTGGTCATTGGAAGGAGATTCCCATGACCCCACTTCGCCAGCGCATGCTGTACGAGCTTCAGCGGCGCAACTACTCACCGTCTACGATCCGCGGCTACCTCGGTGCGGTCCAACAGTTTGCCGAACACTTCCATTGCTCACCGGAGCGACTGGGGCCTGAGCACCTGCGCCGCTATCAGCGATACCTGCTGCAGGTGAAGAAGCTCGAGCCCAGCACCGTTGAGGTCCGCGTCTCGGCGCTGCGGTTCTTGTATAAGCGCACGCTGAGGCGGCGTGATCTGGCCTTCGACGATCTCATCTTCCCCAAGGTGCCACACAAGCTGCCGACCGTGCTCAGCCAGGATGAAGTCGTGAGGCTGATCGATGCCGCACCCAACCGCTTGTATCGCATGATTCTTGTGCTGCTCTATTCCACCGGAGTACGCAGGACCGAAGCGGCACAGATCAAGGTCGAGGACATCGACAGCCAGCGCATGGTGATTCACATTCGCCAGGGCAAGGGCGCGCGGGACCGGGATGTGCCGCTCTCCCCGAAGCTGCTCGAAGAGCTGCGCAGCTGGTGGCGATGGAAGAAGCCGCGCGGCTATCTTTTTCCCAGCACCGCGGGCCAGCGGGGCGTGGACCAGCCCATATCGGATAAGACCGTCTGGCACGCCTGCCACACCGCGGCTACGCGCGCCGGACTCGAGAAGAAGATCCATCCGCATACGCTGCGGCACAGCTTTGCCACGCACCTGCTCGAAGCCGGCGCCGACCTGCGCACCATTCAGCTGCTGATGGGCCATGAGCGGCTCGAGGATACAACTGTCTATCTCCAGCTCTCGCGGCGTCACCTCCATGCGGCCATCAACCCGCTGGAGCAGATCGCGCTTCGCACCGAACCGCAGGACAGGAAGCGATGAGCCGGCCGCCCTTCGAGGTGGCCGACATCATTCGCATCAGTGGTGACAGCTTCCGGCAACAGTACAGCGCCTCGTTGACCTGGCCGCAACGCAAGGTGCTGGATGCGATCGTGCGCTGCCGTACCGCTGCGCTCGGTGGTCATCGCGATGCGTGCCTGAGCTGCGGACATCAGGCCATATCGTATAACTCCTGCCGCAACCGGCACTGCCCGAAATGCCAGACCGGCGCTCGCGATCAGTGGCTGGCCAAGCGACAGCAGGAACTGCTGGCCGTCGGCTACTACCACCTGGTCTTCAGCGTGCCACATACGCTTGTGCCATTGATGTGGCAGAACAAGCGGCAGTTGTTTTCCTTGCTGTTCGAAGCATGCGCCGCCACGCTGCTGGAAGTCGCAGCCGATCCCAGGCATCTCGGCGCCGGCTAGGCTTCTTGTCCATCCTGCACACCTGGGGACAGACCCTTATTCCACATCCGCACATCCACTGCGTCGTTCCCGGTGGCGGACTGTCGCCGGATCATACACGCTGGATAGCTGCGCCTTCTAACTTCTTCCTGCCCGTCAAGGTGCTCAGCCGCGTCTTTCGAGGCAAGTTCGTCGCCGGATTGCGACGGTTCTTTGCCCGCCATCAGTTGCGCTTCTTCGGCGAGTGCATGCCGCTCCAGGAAGAGAAGTGCTTCGCCGTCTTCCTGCGCACGCTTTATCACCAAGACTGGGTCGTCTATGCCAAGCCACCCTTCGGCGGCCCCGAGCACGTGCTGCATTATCTGGCTCGCTATACCCACCGCGTCGCCATCTCCAACCATCGCCTGCTCTCGGTCTCAGCTTCCGAAGTCCGCTTCCGCTGGAAGGACTATGCTCACCACAGCAAGCAGTGCACCATGACACTTGCTCCCGAAGAGTTCCTGCGCCGATTCCTCGAGCATGTGCTGCCGCGAGGCTTTCCGCGCATCCGCTATTTCGGCTTCCTCGCCAATCGCAGACGAGCCCGGATGTTGCCACTCTGCCGCGCTCTGCTCCACCAGGCGACGCCTACCGAAACACCTTTCATCGCGAAGACCACGCTAGGAAGATGCCCGCGCTGTCATGGACTCATGCACCTCATCGAACAGCTCTCGGTCGCACAACTCTTCTTCGCGGAACGAAAGAAGGCATACCTGCTTGACACCTCCTAACCGTCAGCTCCAAGCCGCGCTCACCGTGTGCTCCGCAGCACACTCACTAGAGCTGTGCCTCATGCCCAAAAATAGCGCCTTTTACCCGCTCTACGCCGGGCGCCGCACCTTCTCCGCATCCAAGTGCGGGTCGATGCAGAGAAGCTCTCGCTCCGCTTGCCGGACTTCACTTACTCCATCGGCCCAGCTTAAAGGAATCAAAAGCCCATAGCCAACATCTTCTCCCGACCGCACCAGCGCCTTCCTTCAAACCGCTCTATCCGACCTGCTCCGCTCTCTCTCCTTCTACTAACAAGCCTGTTCCCGCGGAGCAGCTCCGATAGAGTACTGACGTTATTCGGCAACTTGCAGAGGCATAGGCCGATCCGAATGGCTCAATGAGTGCAATTGCCCTGTTAGCAACAATGGAGTGCGCACGGATCCGCCACAAAACCCTGTCTGGTTCCATCGACAACAAGGAAGACGGCCCCGGGCCCCCTGTGGTCCGCCTAAGCAGGCGCGCTGGGCTATGTCAACCGGCGAAGTCTAATTGACGACCGATAGCTTCCTTTTCATTTTGTGGATGCGCCAGCGCCATGCGATCAAAGCGATGATCAGCACGAGCACGACAACGAGATATAGAAAATGCGAACTGATCCACAGGATCAACCCGAGCAGTAGCAGGCGGTGATCGGCTCTACGTATGGCATCCGCCGGGATGGTAACGGACTGATTCCAATTCATTGTCTTCAGGCGAGACAGGAAGCCCTGGCGCACGCAGCCTTCGAGGTTATACACGCCGATGAGATGGGAGAAATGTCCCGCGACGATCAAATCGCGGGAAAACCTACTCCAATTCAGCACGGCGGGGTTTGCGCGGGGATCGCCGTCGGTGACGCCAATGGCGATAGCCTGGGCATCCGGGCCAAGCTTCCAGATGATCGCCGCTCCGACAGGCGGCGGAGCATAGCTGGTGTACAGCATCAAGACTTCCTGATCGCCGCGAACGTCGACGGTGCCGAGCAGACGGTCCAGTAAAGAGGAGTGGGCGTGGCGTTCGACGGGGAGGATTGGCAGTTGATAGGTCTGAACAAAATAGCCTAGCGCCCGCATGTTGGCGATAAGCGCGGAATACGCTCGTTTTGCGCGGCGCATGCGCTGTACGTCGACGGCGCGCCACAGAAGCGTGGTAAACAGCCGCCAGGGATGGCTCCTGAGTGTCGCCAGCTCCGCAAAGTTGGGCTCAATGTCGAGTCCAACTCCATTCCAGCGTAAGCCCTGGTTGCGGCTCCATGCGTCGAACGCGGCAAAGCGTAGTGCGGCCGCAGGCTCGTTGTCCGCGGTGAAATAGTAGCCCTCCTTCGGTAGCAGGAGACCGGCGATTACCGGAATTCCAGCCTGATTCAGGCGATGCACTGCCGCAGCGCGCTCCGGACTGAAATCGAGAATGGGAATCGCAACTTCAGCATGCAGATCCTTCAAATCTGCGATCACATCTTGATTGTTGAACAGGGCCTGCATCTCCTCGATCCCTTGATCGCAGCACGCAAATCCGAGATTTGGGGGGACGCCAGGGCCTTGAACGGTAACTCCTGTAGAAGGCATTGCAACGAGTGCGGGAAGCGAGACGCAGTAACAAATGTTGAGGAAGACCCCGGCTCGCAGAATGCCGAGGATAAAACGGCGCGAATGTGCAGTGCATTGTTGTTTGGGACACATAATGACCGAGGATGAGTTGTGACACAACGTCGTTAGTGCGGCATTTCGTCTCATTGTTCCGGACTCGTCCGGGTCGGAGGGAACCAGGATCGCCGAACGAAACCACACAGAAACCTCCCGAATCTAGTTACCGAGGTCGTGAGATTACTGGCTCTCCTTAACCACACGTCCGTTGAGCGGTTGGATGGGTCGCACATCATGTGGAAAGAGCTTGTCGAATGCCCCGATCTGTTCCGGCGAAATGTCGGCAGGTGTCTTCAACACAAACCACCGAACACCCTCCGTGCAGGGCGGAGCCGTCACCGAGCCCATGTACGTGTAATAAGAAACGTCCTTAGGCACCAGCCCCGCAGGATTAATCTCGACACCGGGAATCATCTCCTCTTGATGGGAGAAATCCGGTAACACCTTGCTCTCGGATGTCGGCATATGTTCCCAGATCCGCTGAATGGTCTCATTCGCTTTGCCCGCTTTCAAAAGAACTGCCACGCCAACGACATTTCCATCGCTGGACTGGTACATCAAGTGAGCGACCATATCGTATGCTTTCCCGTGTATGTACTCTTCGCTGGGACGGTGAAAGTGGAATTGCGTCAGTTGGTACGTTTTGTCCCCGACGGTTAGAAGATTCCCGGTTCCCGCCGCGTCATGGTAGTTCACGCGGATCGTGTAACCGTTGTTCACGATATATTTGAGCGGTCCGCTCCTCGATTCGAAGCGTAGTGCGGGAAGTACAGCTTTTTCCGAAGCTTCGATGTCAATCGGAGACTGTGCCACGCCGGTGTTGCACGAAGCGTACGCCGGATCCAATTCACTCCAGTGATCGGGGCCTTTCGCCCCCTCATACTCCCATCTTGTCTTCCACTGCGCCTGTAAGCTCAAAGACGTCAAAAGCGCCACGACAACAAGAAATACGACCTTTCCGTAGTCTCTCATCGATTTGCACCCTCGACCCTTTCAAGGCGGCACCGCACACCGAGTTTAAATGCTCGAGGAAAACAACCCTCGCGCTCATGCCCATCAAGCAATTAGTATCCTTCCTCATTCTCGTGCGCAAGCCGTTGGATCCAACGTAAAGCCACGAATCGGTCATGAAGAAGGACGGCGACAGCGCCCTACATATGGTCATGAACGGAATAACCTCGTTCTTGCGAAAAGCCGTCAATGATGCGCGTCTCAGCCTGGACCTTTCAGTTGAGCGCAATTGGGACGAATAGGTGTGACTGGCGGTACGGTCCAACGTACGCATTATCAGAGGACGCCGGCTTTCGGAGCGGAAGCAGGCAGGGGCTTTGCCCCCGCACCCCCAGGATTTAGCGCTTTGATGCCTCTCCCGATAGGTTCGTCTACGGGCAGGTGAAAAGGGATGCCGAAGCATCCCCTTTTCGATCGGTCGAGGCCACTGAGTCGGCGCTCGGGTTGCTTCCCAGCATGGCCCTGTCCTCCGCTCAGCTCGGGCTGATTATAGTGCACTGAGCGGGGAGACGCTTGTTCGCGATTGGTCCTGGAGCATGGCAGTTTGACCTTGGGGGAAGATCACGTTGGCACGCATCCCCTCCCCCCAGGAGGCTACCCAGATGAGTAGCAATTTGAAGAAGTATATCGGACTCGACGTTCACAAGGATGCAACGTCGATTGCTGTTTTGAACAGCGTGGGCAAGCTGGTGATGGAATCCATCATCGAAACCAAAGCAGCCACCCTGCTGGAGTTCCTACACGGTTTGCGGGGCGAGCTGCATGTGACGTTGGAAGAAGGGACCTGGACGGCCTGGCTGTACGATGTGCTCAAACCCCAGGTCGAGGAAATCGTGGTCTGCAATCCGCGCCGCAACGCCTTGTTGAAAGAAGGCAACAAGAGTGACAAGGTGGATGCGCGGAAGCTGGCTGAGCTGTTGCGCGCCGGACTGCTGCGCGCGGTCTACCACGGAGAAAACGGACTGCGGACATTGCGGGAGTTGGCGCGTCGTTATCTGACCGTCAGCAAAGACCAGGCGCGGGTGATGAGCCGGCTCAAGGCGCTGTATCGAAGCTGGGGCATTCCCTGCTCGGGTACGCAGGTCTATGCCCCACGCCATCGGGAGCGATGGCTGAGCAGGATTGCGCCGCCCGGCGTGCGCCGCCGAGCAGAGCTGTTCTATCAGCAGCTGGATGGACTGTCGGTGGTGCGGCACACGGTGCGAGGAGAGCTTTTAGCTGAGAGCCGGAAACATCAGGGGGTGAAAATCTTGCGCCAGATTCCCTTGATCGGCCCGCTGCGGGCGGCCCTTTTGCTGGCCCTGATGCAGACGCCCCACCGGTTCCGCAGCAAGCGGCAGCTGTGGACCTACAGTGGTCTGGGAGTGGAGACCCACGACAGCGCGCAGCATCGTTATGTGGACGGACAACTGCAACGTTCCAAAAAGCCACAACAGATCCGTGGCCTGAATCAAAATCACAACCACGAGATGAAGAGGATCTTCAAAAGTACGGCCCTGAGCGCCAGTCGTTGCGCGGGGCCGCTGCAGGACTTTTACACAGGATTGCTAGCCAAGGGGATGAAGCCGGAAATGGCTCGCCTCACGCTCGCACGCAAGATCGCGGCCATTACCTGACACTTTGGAAAAAAGGAGAACATTTCGACGCAGAACATCTGAAATCGCAAGCAGCTTGAGCGTCTACAGCAACCAGGCAGGCCCAGGTTTACTTCCCCGATGGTTAGCCAATCGGTTCTTGCGACGCTCGGGGTCGAGGCAGAGTATCAATCAATGAGTCAGGCCCGCGTGCCGTCGTTCAGCACCGAGTCTCCAGAGTCACCTTATGCCCCCTCGCACAACCAAAAAAAGCTGTAGGCCTCGAGTCTCAGATAGGACCATGGTTGGCCCACTAAGGCCACCGCGTTTGCTTGCGTAGTTTCCAGAACCGAAGGCGTCGAATGACCTTGGCGTCATGAAACCGTCGAGTACAAATCGCAGACTGCTTGGTCTATCCGGCATACGCGGCGAGCCCACAGCCTCTCCTGAACAGAGACTGGGCTGGATGCAAGCCACATCCGTCTCCTCTCGGAGAGGAAGGAAATTTTTTTCTTGACATCCCCTCTTATAGGACTCATCGAGCACGGGTTCCGCGTGCTTCTCAGGCGTAAACGCGCAGCCGTGGGGAATGTTGGTGGATTCACGCAAAATCGCCAACACACTCACTGACAACGGAAAGAGAACCACTCGGCCGAATGGTCGGCATCTCGTACACCTGTCCTCCTGCAGATCCCATCCCGGAGTGATGAAAAGCCAGATGTCCCGGCAGCCGGTAATTCGCCCGGAACTCGGAATAGATTCCATCTCTTCTACTCAGTCGGCGGACGCGGCAAGGGCTTTCCGGAAAAGTCGAATCGTGACGATCTCGTGGGAATGAATTTCAACCGAGACGGCGCCCGAATGGATCTCGAGGGGCTTCTGGTTGCGTTCGACCGCATCGGTTTCGAAGGCTTTGTCGATGGCAAGCAACGGCGTCGAGATGTTAACGGTTCGCGGTGCGGCGCCAAGATCGATCAGGCGCAGGATGGTCCCATCACCGTCTTCGGCGGCCTTCCAGGTGGAGAGAACCACGTCGGGATCGTCGATGGTGAGGAATGATCCTTGTTGGCCACTCAATGGCCGAGGCAACTCGATTGCCTGGTCCTGTGACTGAACTTCATCGACTTCAAAGGGCGTTTCTTCTTCCCATCCCATGCGGCTGAGCGCGATGGGATCCGTAGAAGCGGCGCTCGTAACGACGAAGCGGAAGCGGAAGTTTCCACCCTGACTGGCGCGGTAATTGGTGTGCCAGTAATTGTTCATCGCATAAGCGAAGATGTTGCCGGGGCGATCGCCAAATTGCGTCGGCCATGCTCCGCGGTTGATGTCACCGAGCGTGAGCAGGGGCGTGTCCAGAGGCATTACAGTTCCAGAGGCGCCATCCTGCTGTACGGAAACCCAGTGCTGGACGGAGAACCATTCGTGCCCTGCGCCCGGATACATGTCCTTGGAGGGATCGACGACGCCACTTTGAATCTCGTACTGAAATTGGGGGTGACTCATCGCCAAGGGAAACGCAAAGTACACAGCTTCTTTCGCAAGCACATCTTTCTTTGTCACGTCTTCGACAAGCTCGATCTTTTTCTCGTTTTCAAAGAGGCGTATTTCGCTCGTGATGCGCGGAGTGTTCTCCGACGAGCTTTCCAGTTTCGCGCGCCATCCGTAAGGGGTGCGTTCAATCGCGACAACGCGTCCGTTTGCGGCGGGGTGAATCTGCAATTCCGGCTTGGGCGAGACTTCGCGGTACTGCAGAATGCTGTTTGGTTCCTTATCGCCACCGCTCACGTAGAGATATTGGCCAAAGCGATACGGGCTGTTTTGATCGACCAGTTCCTTTTGCAATTGCTTGTCGAAGATGCTGCGCACCGCGCCCGATGAAGGATCAAGCTCGACGCGGTAGTACGGGCTTTCGAGGGTGGTACTGTGGGCAGTTTCGGCAGCGCCGATCGGCTTTGTCGACGGCCGGACGAAGTAAGCCTTATAGCCGATGGCGGGCACTTGTTGCGCAACAAATGCGATCCGATTGGAGTTGTTCCCCTCCTTTATTAAGGAATAAGGAACAATCTGTCCTGTGGTCTGGTCCACGATTTCGGATCCCTTGTCGAGGTCGATGCTGACGAGCCCGTCGCGCTTCCAGTTCAAGGTATTAAACACAATCACGCTGCCGACCTTCGTGGACATTGAATTCACGATACTGGCCATACCGCTGCGAACGAGGTGATCGCGAAGATTTTCAGCAGTCAGCGCACGCAGATGCTTGACGTGCATCTGCTGGACAGCTTCCTGGCTGGCGGGGTCGGAGACGCTGTTCCACGAGGTCCAGGTGTGCTCGTCCATCAGCACCATGTTCTTCCACATTTCACTCAGCGCGTCGTGATCCACGGCAAGTCGCGGATTGATGACTGCGCTGATGGTCATCAGCTTCTCCGCCGAGGGCCCGCGGCTCTCGTTCTCACGCTCCAGTGCTGCGTAGTACGCGTCGGAACCGATTCCGTCTTCCCAGTACGGACCGCCGTCGCCGCGTATCGTCGGGATGTTATCGCCGAATTGCTTCCCGATTTCGGCGAGAGCGTGGTGGAAGCCGGAGTACTCGATTCGCGGATACGCATAGCGAGCGTTCCATTCGTCGGCCAATTCGGCCTGCTGAGGAAACAGGTCCGTGTTCTCAACCTGAGTGCCGAAAAGGATAGTTGCGTTGGCGTGATAGCCAGGGCGCTCGTACATCTGCATGAAGGTCGGCAGGATTTCTTCACCAGTTTCCACGAGTGGGGGCAGACCGAAGAGGAATTGCATCTGCATATAGTGTCGCGAGTACCAGAGCAAGACTTTTTTCCCGTCCGGGCCCTCCCAGTACATCGGCGAATTTTCGTTCAGGTGACCCTGCAGCAGGACAGGAGCGCGATCGTTGTTGCTGGCGGCTGCAAAGTAAGTGAGTCCTGCCGACGCCAGCACCGACGCGTACGACCACGAGTACGACGGAACGTCCGTGATGTTGGCGAAGTTGAAGGACGTTTTGTTTTCGCGGCTGAAATCCGCGCTGGGATAAAGCGAGCGAATTAGTGTTTCCGCCGTGGGGAAGCCGGTAAGCAGGTTCGCGTACTGAGCAGGAATGAAAAGCTGCTCCTGCCGGATGGCCTGCTGAATTCGCTGCTTTTCCTCCGGCGTGCGCGTACTCAGATACTGCTCAAGGTTCCACTCGCCGTCGGTGCTGAAGCGAAATGCCGGATGCTTTGCCGTCAAATCCATCGCCTCGTCCAGGATGCGGCTCTGGATGGTTGCGACTTTTGCCTGGTAGTCCGAGTAGCCCACATCAAGGTGGACATGCGGCACGAGGTAAAGCGTCCACTTCTTTTGCGGCTGGAGGATCTGGCGGAAATGCGTTGCGTGCCCGTTCAGGTTTACCGTGATGGTCGCTGGAGTATCGGCTTGAAATTCAGGAACGGGGATTTCGAGTCGTTCTTCGCCAAAATCCTGATAGGCGCGCAAGGCGTGATCGTAATGATGTCCTGCAACTTCAAGAGATACCGTTCCTGCGCGCGGGCGTTCGCGGTAGCGCACAAAGACATTTAATTGTTCGGTGAGGGAGCCTTCGTGCTGCTCAAAAAAGATGGTAGGCTCAGCCTTTGCCTGCGGAGAAGCGGACGGCGCAGTCGACTGGTCGAGCTCGATGGCGTCGTAGGTGAAACCGGCGTCCGGAATCTCCTTGTCGACTGCGGCGACCGTCTGCAGGGAGATGTTGTTTTCTCCCTCGTGCAGATAGCTTCCGGCGAAGTTGAAGTCGATATCCGCGTGCGCAAATGCCGGATTGAAGGCGTCCATGCCGTCTCCCATGGTGTAGTCGAGCTCAGGATGCAGATAGAACGTGCCTGAACGGCCATTGATCGAAACGCGGAGTGCGGCCATTCCGGCTTGTTCGACGAGCAGGGAGACCCGAAGGCGGTACCCAACTACCGGCTTGGCGGTGAGAGAAAACTGAATTGTTCGCGGAGCGGATGCCGCATCGGAATGGCCGTCGGGCGCGGCCGCCGGCGCAGAAGCGTACCAGCTCCTCTCAGGCTGGTCTCTGCCGATCACAAATGTTACCGGCTTCTGCGGCAATCCATCGGCGAACTCGGCGGAAGAACGATCGAAGGTTCCGATACGCCATATGGTGGGGTTCTGCGTCTGCGCTTCAGCATGGAGAAACAAAGCCGAGACGAGGGCGAGGAACAGGCTAACGGACTTGATACGCATGCACACTCCGATTGCGGCGAAGGTCCAATGGTAAATTGCAATCTTCGTATTGGAAACTACACTGCGACCTGTGCGGCCGGAGAGTTGACTTGGGACCAATCCGAACTGAGTTCTCTGCTCATCCCAGCTGTTCGGAAGGGCCGAGCGGAGGGTTTCGAGGCTAAGATCCGGCGGATGTCGACCCTCGAGGATTGATTCAACCAGGTCCGGTGCGAGAAAGGCCAGCGGGAGGATCCGACCGATATAGCGTTCATCGAGACATGTCTCCTTGGCAAGAGTTCGTTGACTGTCCGATTCGCCGCGTAATATACGACCAACCCAATGGTGGGCCCGGGCCACGGCGGTGATGAGGGAGGGTGACGGATGAGGCCGTAAGTGATTCGAGCCCGGCGCCAGCTGAAAGCGACCGCCGCGTCCATTGCGGCCAAACCTGGCCATCTCGCTAAGGATGATCGGCGCATCGGCACCGTCGACGGGGGAGGGAACTGGCAGCTCAGTCTCGTGCCCAAGAACTGCCTGAGTCAGTTGGCGCTTGTCGAGACGCAGCTCGACGCGGTCGTCGTGGACAACGATCCGGCTTACCGCGGTCCGCAACAGCTTTCTGGGGATCTCTGAAGAGCCGACAGTTCGCTCAAGACTCTTCAGGCTCCGTTCTACTTCGAGCGACGTCGCCGAAGGCGCGACCAGAAGATCGAGCAACTGCTGGGGAGATCCCAGGAGAGCTCTTAATTGTGAAAGGACCAAGGCCTCGATCTCCTCAGCCGGCAACCGCAGGGGCCCCGAGCAATTCTGACGGTCCTTACCCTGGATTACTGCCTGAGAGAGATAGTACCGGTACCTGCAGGCCCTTCTTGGAACAGTGGGAGGGCGTGAAGCGGTTGCCTACAGCGTCATAGAGCAATCCCGTCAGCAGACTACGCTCTGTCGTCCTGGGTCGTTTTCGTTCCGCCTGCAGGTTGGCTCGGAACTGTGGCTTGTACCTGGTCCCAGCGAGCCTGGTCGATGATGGCTTGATGTTGTCCTGGGTAGGAGGACTTCTTATGCGTGATCTCGCCCAGGTAAATGCGGTTCTGAAGCATTCCATAAAGAGCGCCGCGAGAATAGACGACCCCGCCTGAGCTTCTGCCTGTTCCGCTGGTCCGCTGTTTGCTGCGAACGCCATCACGCTCCAGAACTTCCCGGAGCTTCGAAACACAGCCCAGTTTCAGGTAGAGATCAAAGATTCGGTTGACCAGTTCAGCCTCTTCGGGGTCGACGATCAGATGCCGGTCTTTGAGCGTATAGCCTAAGGGAACGACTCCGCCCATCCACATTCCTTTGCGCTTGGAGGCGGCGATCTTATCTCGAATCCGCTCCCCGGTCACCTCGCGTTCAAACTGCGCAAACGAGAGCAGAACATTCAGCGTCAACCGTCCCATGGAGGTGGTGGTGTTGAATTGCTGGGTGACGGAGACAAAGCTGATGCCCTGGCGGTCGAAGGCTTCCACAATCTTGGCAAAGTCAGCTAGCGATCGGGTAAGGCGGTCGACTTTGTAAACCACGACGGTATCGACTCGCTTGGCGGCGATATCGGCGAGCAGGCGTTTGAGAGCCGGTCGCTCCATATTCCCGCCCGAGTAGCCTCCGTCGTCATATGGAGTGGGGATCGGGAGCCAGCCTTCCTGCTTCTGGCTCAGAACATAGGCTTCGCAGGCCTCTCGCTGCGCATCAAGGGAGTTGAAGGACTGCTCGAGGCCCTCCTCGGAGGATTTTCTGGTATAGATGGCGCAGCGGATGCGAGAGAGAGGTGTCATGGTTTCTTTTTGGTGCCGAAGAACAATGGACCAGACCACTGGGTTCCGGTGATCTCGCGCGCGATCCGGGAGAGACTCGAATACTGCTGACTTCGATAGACATAACCGGAGTCGGTGACGCTGACCTCGTGCACCTCTCCCCGCCAGGTCCGCACGAGCCGCGTTCCATCTTGGACAGCACTGGGTTGCCGCTTTCGGGTACTGGCTGTCCGGGCCAGTTCTTCGAGCTTCTTGCGGGCCTGGTGCGACAAGCCACCGAACTCCTTCTCCTGGATCCGGTAGGCAAGGACAGGCACCATCAACTCTTTCCTCAGTTTTGGGGGAGGGGGATGGCTGAAGTTCTCCCGCCAGACGACAAGGAGTTGGGCCTTGTTCAGAGCTGGTAAGGATGCAATTCTCTGTGAGACGTCCTCGTGCAAGCTGACCTCGGCCGGCAAGAAACCACTGCGGAGAGAGTGCCGGTATGCACATTGACGCTCTGGGCGGGCGTGGAGTCAAGTCCTTAGCCAGGGTTGATTCAGGGCCTCTGGAACCGAGGTATCTTCGATGAAATCCACGGCGCTGACAGACCGTGGAGGCTGAGGATACGAGTGACGACGGGCGGGTCAGTTCTCGACGGGATCCTTGCATGCCAAGGACCTCGCGCTCCCCTCTCCTACATTCGTTCTGTCGTTAAGAACGAACGGTTATTCGTAGCGCAGCGACTGTGTCGGATCGATTTTGATGGCTCGCCGCGCAGGAATATAACAGGCCAGCAGAACGACAACCATCATCAAGAGCGTCACGGTGGCAATGGTGACTGGGTCGGTAGGAGTGACATCGAAAAGGAGGCTTGCCATCAGACGAGTGAATGCGAACGCGCCTAGTATTCCGGCTGCTAAGTCCAATTACCGCAAGACGGGCGCCTTGACCCAAGACCAACTTCCACACATCGCTGCGGCGCGCGCCGACAGCCATGCGAATACCAATTTCGTGAGTCCTCTGGCTGACGGTATACGACATCACACTATAGATGCCCACGGACGCCAGGATTGCCGCCAGGCTGGCGAAGAGGGTACGAGCAATGCCATGTTGAAGCGGCGCTCGCTGAGAGACAAGTTCAGCATTGCGTCCATGCTTACAACATGATCTACCGGGATGCGATTATCGAGAGACCATATCTGACGCTTGATCGCCGGTACAAGACTCGCAGAATTGTCCGGTGCCCGCACCACGACCGACATCCAGCGCCTCCATGCCTCATTCGACTGCGAAAAGGGCGTGAATACGGCCGGGTAAGCTGGTATCGGCAAGAGAGGACTGCTTCACGTCTCCGACGACGCCGACAATGGTCATCCATCTTGAAGAATCGGTATCGCGAGCCCAACGAATCCGCTGGCCGATCGGGTTTTGACCGGCGAAGAGTTCGCGAACCAAGGCTTCGTTGACGACGGCCACAAGCGGGTGGTCCTCCCGGTCCATTTCCGTCAAAGCTCGCGGCCCGCGCGGAGCGGAATCTGCATCACGCCGAAGTAGTCTCCCATCACGCAAATCGTGTCTACTTCGGGTTCGGCCCCGGCCGGGTCGGGCTGTCGCCCCTCGATGACGAGGTTGTGTGTCAGCTCGTTACCGTTAAGGGGAACGTCGCCGACCATCGCAGCCTCAACTCCGGGAAGAGAGTTCAACCTCGCCAAAAGCTCGCGCCGGAACCGGGTCTGCTTCGCGATCTCATCGTAGCGCTGTGGCGGGCAACTGAATTGGGATGGAGGTCAAGTGGTCTGGATTAAAGCCGGGATCCACCGCAATGAAGACGCGCGAAGCTCTTGATCAGCAAACCCGCTCCGGCAAGGAGAATGATGCCAGAGCGAGCTGCCCCGCCACAAGAATCTTGCGGAAGCCTAGGCCATCGGTCCGACAGTCGCGGTCCGCCCTTCCTGTTTCAGAGCATCGGCCACATCCGCGCCCGAGGCGCTCCATGCCGGCGCCAAGCCGAAGATCAGTCCAGTCAAGGTCGAAATCATTACGGCAAAAAGACAGGACTCTGGAATCCATCGAAATGCCGCTCAGGTGAGCCAGCGCCGCCGGTTTGGCCGCAATAGCAGATCGGTCGCCAACTTCGCAAACACCATGCCTGCAGCCCCACCCAGCGACGGCCAGACAAAATGCTTTCGGTCAGCGCCTGGCAGTATCAGGCGGCGTCGGCTGCCTCCAAGCGCTGCTCTTGATACCATTTCGCGCCGACGTGTCACACTGCGAGCCATCAGAAGGCCAGCGAAATTCGCGCAGGCAATCAGCAACACTACCCAAACTGCTCCGAAAAGTACGTGAAGAGCCGGCCTTACGTTTCCCGTTACTAATTCTTGTAGGTGTACAGGCACTGCGTGGCGGCCCCTTTCCTCGCTTGGATAGTTCTTTCCGAGTCTGGCATCGATTGCAGCCATGCCCGCTCGGGCCTGTTCCAGCGTGATACCCGGCTTGAGCCGCCAGTAGGAACGCATGAAGTGGACGCCGCGATACGCGGCTGCTTCAGGGTAAGCTACCCACAGCGAAACGAAGACGTCGAGGTTGAATTCCGGCGCCGCAAAGCTCTTTGGCATCACTCCGATCACCGTATAACGCGTTGCCGCTGAGGGTCATCGACTTGCCGACGATATTCGGGTCACTCCCGAGGTGGTCCCGCCAGAAAGGGTAGGCAAGTACAACGACGCGGGGCCCTCCCCGGCGGTCTTCGCCTGAGGAGAGAGTGCGGCCCTAACATTGCCGGGACGCCCAGTACCTGGAACAGCCCCGCATCCACAAATCCCGCGTGCACTCCCAGTGGCTCGGCTCCGCCGGTGTAATCCATGGGCTCAGGGTTGACGGCTCCGCCGGAGGAAAAAACTGCTATTGCCTTGGCGCGGATATCTTCAACATCCGGGAGGGATTCGTTATCGCGCCACGTCACCAATTCGCCCGGATTTGCATATGGCAAGGGACGGAGCAGCACGGCATTTATAACTGTAAAGATCGCGGTGTTGGCGCCGATCCCAAGGGCCAGCGTAATCACGCAAACCAGAGTGAATCCTGAGTTCTTGTGCAGCTGGCGGAAAGCGAACCGGAGATCATGAAGAATGCTATCCATTGAGCAACCTTCCCGATCAGCTCAGAAATCCCAAGGAGGTCTGCAGCACGTTTCTTACCAATCAAGCATTGATTCTAACCGCCATAAGTTCTGGCATTTAGGCCGACTGGGCTTGACGGCCTCGGATCAATCGCCGTTCAGTCCCGAACATTTCTGTCCACACGCGAACAGGTTTGGAGCTGGCAAGATTCCGGAAGCAAAGAGAAGCCGTCGTGTTTTTACGGCTTAGAGTCGGGAGACACGAGTGCCTGCAAAGTCTGTGTTATTGGAAAAAGGAAGTCGGATACGACCGGATCGGCTAGGAGTTGCTGAAAACCCTCGCGGGAACCTGTCCAAGTGGGCGTCAACAAGTCAACTTTGCGGGATTGAGCATCAATGAAGTTGTATATCTGAGCAAAAATACTCGAATGAAGATTCTCGTTCGGAGTATGTCTGCGCCCGAAGAGTTTGTCACCCTGCTCGCCCAGTACGTTCCGGACAGATACCGGCATTCGATGCGATATTTGAGGCGCCACGCACCAAGCGGATGACTTCCGCTGCCGTGTTTTTTCTCTTAGGACAGAAGCAGCGGTCACGTCCTCACCGGTTGAATTGGCGACACTCTCTCTTCCGCGACTTCCAGACTATCCGCTCCGCGATAGCGGAGGTCAGTCGATGAGTCGGGCCTGCAGTGTAAACAATCCGGACTCCTTCTCGTCGCCTATCCAAAGTCGGCTTCTTCTACGAGATTTAGGCAGATATCGAATTTTGCTTTTCTTAGAGATCGAGGTTGTAAATGCAGGCTTGGTGTGGCCGACTGTGCCGCGTTTCCAG
>CAVXNL010000014.1:0-27596 GCA_963763045.1 uncultured Planctomycetaceae bacterium
AGGCTGCCCTCACGCCGCGCTTCGCCATCAAACGAGCCGCAGATCCCGGTCCTTCTGGGAATGCCGGGCGAACAGACGTATCCGTACAAGGGCTATATCAACTTTTCCAATAACCAGCTCAATCCCAACACCGGCAGCATCGCCGTGCGCGGCGTGTTCGCCAACCCCAAGCCGCCCAACGGCGTTCGCTTGATGTCGCCCGGCATGTTCGTACGGATTCGGCTGCCGCTCGGCCCACCGCACCCGGCCTTGCTCGTCATCGATCGGGCCATTCAATCCGATCAGGGGCAGAAGTACGTTTACGTCGTCAATGCGGCGAACAAGACCGAATACCGCCAGGTCGTCACCGGGGCCCTCCAGCCGGACGGTCTCCGCGCGATCTCGAGCGGCCTGACAGAGGACGATTGGGTCGTCGTGGGGGCGATCCAGCAATTCCGGCCGAACATGCAGGTAAAGACAGAGCAAACGACGATGCCGTCGTTCGAATCGACCACCATGAGACGCTGACATGCTCACGCGCTTCTTCATCGATCGGCCGATCTTTGCGACCGTGCTGTCCATCGCCATTGCCCTTGCGGGTGCGATCGCGCTCTTCACGTTGCCGGTCGCGCAGTATCCGCAGATCACGCCGCCCGGAGTGCAGGTGTCGATCCAGTACCCGGGCGCCAGCGCCCGGGTGGTGGCGGACACCGTCGCCGCGCCGATCGAACAGCAGGTCAACGGCATCGATCACATGCTGTACATGTCCTCGCAGTCCGGCAACGACGGCTCTTACACGCTGACCGTCACGTTTGACATCGGCACGGACACCAACACCGCCTTGGTCATGGTTCAGAACCGCGTGGCCCTGGCCATGTATCAGCTTCCCACCTCGGTCCAGAACCAGGGAATCCTGATTCGGAAGAAGACCCCCGACATCTTGATGGTGGTCAACTTCTTCTCGCCCCACGGCCTGCACGACGACCTTTACCTGAGCAATTACGCCACGATCAACGTCAAGGACGAACTCTTGCGGATCGACGGCGTTTCGGACATCACCTACCTCGGCGAGCGCGACTACAGCATCCGCGCCTGGCTCGATCCGCAGAAGTTAGCGTCGCTCAGCATGACGGCCAACGACGTGGCCAACGCCGTTCTGAGCCAGAACCTGGACGCACCCGCCGGCCAGGTCGGGCAGCCGCCGGCCTCCCGCACGCAATCCGTCGCAACTGCCGATCGACACGCTGGGCCGACTGACGACGCCGGAACAATTCGGCGACATCATCATCAAGACCGCTCCGGGCCAGCAGCCGCCGCGGGCCAGCGTTACTGCCCCGTCCTCATCCTCATCGGGCAGCTACGGGCTCCCCACTCCCCCCGGCGCCAATCCGCTGCTCCCACCCGGGAGTACGACGTCGCCAGGCGGCGGGAACAGCACGGGATCGACGGCCGGCGCCGCTCTCGCGACGGTCCCGTCGGCGAGCTTCGCCTCGCCGGTCCCGTCCGTTACGCTGCCGGCCGCCGGCGGCGGCGCCACCGGTTCCAGCGGGGCAACTCCCACGTCGTTGGGGGGCGGCAGTGCAACCGTCCTACGGCTGGGGGCGGCTCGAGCACGGGCGGGACAACGGGGGGCGCCCAGAGCGGCGGCGGCGCCTCGACGGCCGGCGGGGCCCAGAGCGGCGGCGGCGCGACGACTTCCGTCAGTTCCCCGGCCAGCCTGGCGAACAACCTCGTGCTTACCAACTCGACCGCCGGCGTGAGCAGCACCGGCACACCCACAGGCGGAACGACCGGGCCGACCGCGCCCACCGCCAGCATCGTGCGTCTGCGCGACGTGGCCCGCGTCGAACTGGGCGCTCAGAGCTACACCCAGGCTTGCACCTTCGATCAGCATCCTTCCGTGGGCCTGGCCATCTGGCAACTGCCCGGCACCAATGCGCTGGACGTTGCCAACCGCGTCAAAGCCAAAATGGAGGAATTGAAAGCAACGCTTTCCCTTCGATGTGGACTATGACGTCGGCTACGACACCACGCCGTTTATCCGTGAATCGATCGAGGACGTGGTGCATACGCTGCTGGAGGCCGTGGCGCTGGTCGGCGTGGTTGTCCTGCTCTTCCTGCAAGACTGGCGTGCCATGATCCTGCCGATGATCGACGTCCCGGTGTCGATCATCGGCACCTTCGCGGTCATGGCGGTGCTGGGCTTCAGCCTGAACAACATCTCGCTGTTCGGCCTGGTGCTGGCCATCGGCATCGTCGTGGACGACGCCATTGTCGTGCTGGAAAACATCGAGCGCATGATGGCGCGCGGACACGATCCACGCACGGCCACGCTCAAGGCGATGGACGAAGTGACCGGCCCGATCATCGCGGTGGGCCTGGTGCTCTGCGCCGTGTTCGTGCCGTGCGCGTTCCTCAGCGGCATCACCGGCCACTTCTTTTACCAGTTCGCCGTGACGATTGCGGTATCGACCATGATCTCGGCCTTCAACGCCGTGACCATGACGCCTTCTCGGGCCGTGCTGATCTTCACCAGACAGGCGCGGCACGGTGAAGGCAAAAATACCGCCAAGGAAGCTCTTCCGTGGTGGATCTTCGGCGTGCCGGGCGGCCTGCTGAGCGTCTGGCTGGCGCGGCGGTTCCTGGCCGGTCGCTTTCCCGGCCTGTGGGCTGCATGGTCGGTTGACTTGCTGGCCGCCTTCCTTCCCGGCGCCCTCTCGGCGGCCTGGTGGGTTGGTTTGTCATCCGGCCGGTGAACGCCGTCCTCGGCTGGTGCTTCCGCGGTTTCAACGCGGGCTTCGACCGGATCACCGGGGGGTACGGCTGGACGATCGGGCAAGCGCTGCACCACAGCCCGACCGTGTTGCTGGTCTATGGCGTGCTGGTCGTCTTGACCTTCGTGATCTTCACGCGAGCACCCACCGGTTTCATTCCGGAGCAGGACATGGGGCGCTTTATCGTGAACATCCAGACGCCCGATTCGGCGTCGCTGCAGATCGAACGCGCGACGCCGTCGCGCTGGTCGAGAAAATCACTCACGAGTCGCCGGGTGTCGAACACACGGTCAGCATCTCCGGCCTCTCGTTCCTCTTGCAGGCCAACAGTCCCAACTTCGCCTCGATGTTCGTCGTCCTCAAGCCGTTCGCCGAACGGCGCGACCCGGCGCTGACCGACAAGGCCATCATGGCAAAGTTGCGGCAAGAGTGGCGCCGGCGGATACCGGATGCCGAGGTCACCGCTTTCCCGGCGGCGCCGCTGCCGGGCATCGGCGCTGCCGGCGGCTACAAGTTCATGGTCGAGGATCGGGGCGGTCTGGGGCCGACGGCCTTGCAGGCCCAGACGGACGCCCTCATCCGGAAAGTGCAAGCGCAGCCCGGGATGCGCAATGCGACCACGCAATTCCGCTCCAACACGCCGCAACTCTTCCTGGACATCGATCGGGCCCAGGTCGCTTCGCTCGGCGTGGCGCTCAACGACGTCAATCAGTCGCTCGACATCTACCTGGGCTCGCTCTACGTCAATAACTTCAACGAGTTCGGCCGGCACTGGCAGGTCAACCTCCAGGCAGACGCATGCGTATCGCGATCGGGTCGACGAACCTGCACCTGATCGAGGTCCGAAATAATGCCGGCCAAATGGTCTCGCTGGGAGCGCTGGCCGACGTACGCGAGGTGGGCGGGCCCATCCTGATCACGCGCTACAACCTGTACACCGCGGCGGCAGTCAACGGCACGCGTGCCGCCGGATTTCAGCACCGGCGAAACCATCCAGACCGTTGATCGACTGGCCGACCAGTCGTTGCCCCTGGCCATGAAAACGGAGTGGACCGAGCTGATGTTTTTGCAGATCCGCGCCGGCAACACCACGCTGGTCGTCTTCGGCCTGGCCGTCCTCAGCGTTTTCCTGACCCTGGCCGCGCTCTATGAAAACTGGTCGCTGCCGCTGGCGGTTATTTTGGTGGTGCCGCTCTGCCTGCTCTGTTCGGTGGCCGGCGTGCTGTGGACGCATCGCGACGTGAACATTTTCGTGCAGATCGGTCTGGTGGTGCTGGTCGGCCTGGCATGCAAGAACGCCATCCTGGTCGTCGAGTACGCCCGGCAACTGCACCATGAAGGCCAGTCGGTATTCGCGGCCACGCTCGAGGCGTCGCGGCTGCGGTTGCGGCCGATCTTGATGACTTCGTTCGGCGTTTGTGTTCGGCGTCCTGCCGCTGGTCGTCGCCGCGGGGGCCGGGGCGGAGATGCGTCGTTCGCTGGGGACGACCGTTTTTAGCGGCATGCTCGGCGTCACCTTGTTCGGCATCTTCCTGACGCCGGTGTTCTTCTACGTGATCCTCGAGCTCGGGGTGACCCGGCTGTTCCTGGCCGTCGCCGCCACCGGTTGGCTTGGTTCCACGATGCTGGGCGGCGTCCTCGGACTGGCCGGCGGTTACTTGTTCGCGAAGCTCGGCTCGTGGCGCTGCCGTGGGCGCTGGTCGGCGGGGCCTGCGCCGGCATCCTGGCGGTGCTGGCCGTGCTCGGCATTCATCGGCAAATCCGCACGCGGACGCAGACAAGGAGACGGCCGTGATTGCACGCTTTTTCATCGATCGGCCCATCTTCGCGGTCGTGATCTCGCTGGTCATCGTGCTCGCGGGGGGCGTGGCCGTGATCGACCTTGCCGATCACGCAATATCCCGAACGTGACGCCGCCGGCCGTGCTGGTGACCACGGTGTATCCCGGGGCCAACGCCACCACGGTGCGCGACATCGTGGCGGCGCCCATCGAGGAGCAGGTCAGCGGCGTCGAGGGCATGCTCTACATGTCGTCGCGCTGCACCAACGACGGCGCCTACAACCTGCTGGTGACCTTCAAGCCGGGCACGAACTCGGACATGGCCCAGGTGCTGGTGCAGAATCGCGTGTCGCTGGCCCTGCCGGTCATTCCGCTGCTGGTGCAGACCGAGGGCATCAGCGTGAAGAAGACGACGCCGACGACGATGATGATCGTCAACCTGGTTTCGCCGGACCACCGCTACGACGCCACGTTTCTCAGCAATTACGCCACCATCTATCTCAAGGATGAGCTGGGCCGCGTTCCCGGGGTCGCCGACATCACCTACTTCGGTCAGCGCGACTACAGCATGCGCGCCTGGCTCGATCCCGACAAGCTGGCGGCCCTGAACTTGACCGCCGGGGACGTGGTCACCGCCATCGCCCAGCAGAACCTCCAGGTGGCGGCCGGGCAGATCGGACAGCCGCCCAACCCCAGCCGGGCCCAGCAATTCCAGCTCACCATCAATACCCTGGGCCGGCTCACCGATCCGGATCAGTTCGCCGACATCATCGTCAAGACGGCTCAGGGCCAGTCAACGACTTCGACGGGCGCCAATCCTTCTCCCTCGACCGCCCCCCCGGGCGCGACGGTTGCCGGGACCAGCGGCCCGATGAGCCAGCAGACGAGCGCGATCAACCTCAACGGGCCGACGCCCCCGGTCACCGGCATGGTTCGCCTGCGCGACGTGGTGCGGGACGACGAATACGTGATGCGGCTGCGGTTCGATCCGGCCAAGCTGGCCCGCCGGGGGCTGCGGGCCGACGCCGTGGTTGCCGCCCTCGAGCCGCGGCCGGTTTCGATCAAGGAAGACCCGGACGCCAAGCCCGAGCAACGGCCAGACCCTGACCTGGTTGGCGACCTACACGGGAATCGAGCCCCCGTCGGCCTTGCAACTGGCTGCCGCCGAGATCAAGGGCGGCTACGAGCGGGTCGCTTCACCTGGGCGATCTGGTGATGAAGGAGGGCGGCATCGAGCATCGCCCGGAGCTGGATCAACTGGGCGTCCAACTGGGCTCGCAGCAGTACGAACAGACCTGCACCCTGGATGGGCAGCCGTCGGTCGCCATGTCCATCTTCCAGTTGCCGGGCTCCAACGCCCTGAACACCGCGCAGGGCGTTTACGCGAAGATGGAGGAGCTGAAGTCCCACTTCCCCGTGGGGATGGACTACCAGATCGTTTATGACACGACTCCCTTCATCCGCGAATCCGTCGATGAGGTCTTTGCCACGCTGCGCGATGCGGTGATCCTGGTGGCCATCGTCGTGCTCGTATTCCTCCAGGACTGGAAGGCGATGATCCTGCCGATGATCGACGTGCCGGTGTCGCTGATCGGCACTTTCGCGGTCATGTCCCTGCTGGGCTTCACGCTCAACAACCTTACGCTGTTCGGCTTGGTGCTGGCGATCGGCATCGTCGTGGACGACGCCATCGTCGTCCTGGAAAACATCGAACGGCAGATCGCGACCGGGCTCGACGTGCGCAGCGCCACCATCAAGGCGATGGACGAGATCACCGGGCCGGTGCTGGCCATCACGCTCGTGCTGGCCTCGGTGTTCATTCCGTGCTGTTTCCTGGGCGGGATCACGGGCCAGTTCTTCCGCCAGTTCGCCGTGACCATCGCCGTTTCCACGATCATCTCGGCCATCAACGCCCTGACGATGACGCCCTCGCGCGCCGTGCTGATCTTCAAGAGCGAGCAAGCCGCCAGCCAGGAAGACAACGAGGCCGGACACGCAGACAGGCCGCCTGACGAAGGAAGCTCTGCCGTGGTGGATCTTCGGCGTGGTGGGCGGGCTGCTCAGCGTCTGGCTGGCGCGGCAGTTCCTGGCCGCTCGCTTTCCGGGCCTGCGGGCTGCGTGGTCGGTTGATCTGCTGGTCGCCTTCATTCCCGGTGCGCTCCTCGGCGGCCTGGCGGGCTGGTTGATCATTCGGCCGGTCAATGTTGCCCTGGGTTGGTTCTTCGGGATCTTCAACCGGGCCTTCGATCGGTTGACGGCGTTCTACGGCGCGACGGTCAGCGGCGTCCTGCGCGTGAGCCTGATCGTCCTGCTGCTGTATGGCGGTCTGCTGGGGCTCACCGGCTGGCAACTGGCCACCGTGCCCACCGGCTTCATCCCCGAGCAGGACAAAGGATACCTGCTCCTCAACGTGCAGTTGCCCGATGCCGCCTCCGTCGAGCGCACGGAACGCCTCATGGCCCGCATCGAGCAGATTGCCCGGGACACGCCGGGGGTCGAGCACACGGTCGGCGTCTCCGGCCAATCGCTGATCCTGAACGCCAACGCGCCCAACCTGGGCTCCATGTACGTCCTGCTGAAGCCGTTCGCCGAGCGGGAAAGCCGGGACCGGACGGCCGCCGCCATCGGCGCCGCCATCGAGGAGCCGTTGTCGCACTGCGGTGCGGGGGGCGATCGTGCAGGCGTTCGGCGCCCCACCGGTCGAGGGCCTGGGCACCACCGGCGGCTTCAAAATCATCATCGAGGATCGCGGCAACCTCGGCCTGAACGAACTGCAACGGGTCGGCGACCGGATCAGTGCGCGCGCGCAACCAAACGCGCGAGTTGCAGGGTGTATTCAACGGCTCACGGGTGGACACGCCCTGGCTGTACCTGGACATCGACCGCTCCCAGTGCCTGGCCCTGGGCGTGCAAGTCAGCGACATCTTCAACACGCTGCAGGTATTACCTGGGCTCGTACTACGTCAACAACTTCAACGAGTTCGGCCGCACCTGGCAGGTCAATGTCCAGGCCGACCAACGTTTTCGCGATCGGGTGGACGACATCCTGGCAGTTGCAGGTGCGGAACAATCAGGGACAGATGGTCCGGCTGGGCGCCGTGATGGACGTGCGCGACACGAGTGGGCCGGTGGCCGTGCTGCGCTACAATCTGTACTCGGCCACGGCCATCACGGGCAACCCGGCGCCGGGCGCCAGTTCGGGACAGGCCGCGAAAGCTCATGCAAACGATCGTCCGCGAGGAAATGCCGCGGTCAATGGCTTACGATTGGACCGAGCTGATGTACCTGCAATTGCAAGCCGGCAACAGCGCGCTGTATGCGTTTGGGCTGGCGGTGGCTTTTGTTTTTCTGGTGCTGGCGGCCCAGTACGAGAGCTGGACGTTGCCGCTGGCCATCATCCTCGTGGTGCCGTTGTGCCTGCTCTGTTCGATCGTCGGCATGCAGCTCGAACGGATGGAGGTGACGATCTTCACGCAGATCGGCTTCGTGGTCCTGGTGGGCCTGGCCAGCAAGAACGCCATTCTGATCGTCGAGTTCGCCCGGCAGCAGCAAGAAGCCGGAGTGCCGTTGCGCGAGGCCGTGACGGAGGCGGCGCGGCTGCGCTTGCGGCCGATCCTGATGACCTCCTTTGCCTTCATTTTCGGCGTCGTCCCGCTGGTGATCGCGCAGGGCGCCGGCGCGGAGATGCGTCGCTCCCTGGGCGTGGCCGTGTTCAGCGGCATGCTCGGTGTGACGCTGTTCGGTGTCTTCCTGACGCCGGTGTTTTACTATCTCATTCAGCGGTTCCTGACCAAATCTGCCGATTGATTCAACTCAGCATTCCGGTTTTGACGATTACAGCAATCATGCGGCTTTCTTTTGATACCCACAGTTCGCGCTCATGCAATCACAAGGAGCCCTCTGTCGTGCGGCGCGCGGGCCTCTTCCGTGGATGGCCGCCAGGCCCACGAGCGTGGCCTTAGGTGGAAACGACACGGATCAGAAGGGCCTCCAATGAGCTTTGGCTCCGGAAGACGAGGTCCGATTCAGCGAGCGGCTTCGCTGCTATCCTTCTGTGCCCTGGCGGGGGTCGCGCTGTTGCAGGCCGGCTGCATCACGAGCATCGCGGAATATGTCCATAATGGCTACAAGGTTGGCCCCAATTATCACCGGCCAGCGGCGCCGTTGCCCGAGCGCTGGATCGATGAAAACGATCCTCACGTGGCCATGGGATCGCCCAACCTGGCGAGCTGGTGGGATGTGTTTGGCGATCCCGTCCTGACCAGGTTGATTCAACAGGCGAATGCGCGGAACCTGAGTCTGCTGGAGGCCGGCCTGTTGATTGACCAAGCCCGGATGCAGCGGTACATCGCCTTCAGCGAACTGCTTCCGCAGGCCCAAAACATGACTGCGGGCTACGCCCACGGCCAGTTGAGTCGCAATTCTGCCACCTTTCCGGCGGGTGGCCCGGCATTCGGCACGGCCCTGGCGCCGTCGGCCGCAGTTTCGGGCCTGTCCACGCCGTCCACGCCGATTGCCGGGGCCGCGGTCATTCGGCGCCGGAGCCGCCGCTGCCGGCACAACTGTGACCGGCACAAGTCCCTTGCTCAACAGTGCGGTCGGCAGCGGCGGGGCGGGCATCGGCATTCCCAAACGGACCAGCCGATTCTTTGACAATTGGGGCAGCAGTTTGAACCTCTCCTGGGAGCTGGATTTCTGGGGCCTGTTCCGCCGGAACCTCGAAGCGGCCAACGCCAACCTCGACCAGTCCATGCACAACTATGACGAGATGGTGGTGCAGTTTCTGGCTAACGTGGCCACCGAGTACGTGGAGGTGCGCATCTTACAAAGGCGACTTGAGCTGGCAAGACAGAACGTGGCCTTGCAGGAGCCCTTGGTCGATATGCTTTTCAAGCAGTACAAGGAGGGCATCGCGACCTCCAAGCCCGCGTATTTTCAGCTCAAATCCAACCTGGATAATACCAGGGCGTTGATCCCGCCCTTGGAAATCTCCTTGCGCCAGGCCAACAACGGGCTCTGCGTCCTTCTGGGAATCCCCGTGCAGGACCTGCTTCGCGAGCTAGGCGACGCCACCGTACCCGATCCCAAGGATCCGCGCAAGCGCGTGGTGCGAATTCCCCGCGCTCTGGACGACACGGTCGTGCTGGCCATACCCGGCGAGGTGCTCTTGCACCGCCCCGACGTACTTGCGATGGAACAGCAGTTGCGAATTCAGTCCGCCCAGATCGGCATTTCCGAGGCCCAGCTCTTACCCCACATAGGCATCAACGGCACCATCGGCCTGGCGGCGAACCACTTCGGTACTGCTGTTCAACCAGCAGTCGTTGATCAGCAGCGTCGGTCCAAGTCTGACGTGGAACATTCTCAACTACGGGCGTCTCCTGGCCAACGTGCGCATCCAAAATGATAGATATCAACAGTTTGTCCGGGCGTACCAACAAACCCTGTTGAACGCCAATCAAGACGCCGAAAACTCCCTGGTGGCCTATTTGCAGTCGCTGGACCAGGCCAAATACTTGACCGAAAGTGCCAATGATGCCGTCGAGGTAACCGACTATTACTACGGTCAGTTTGCCGTCGGCTATCTGCCGCAGGGCGTCACCAGTCTGACCTACTACAACCAGATCTTCACCGCGGTTAACTTCCGGGTGACGCAGCAGGACGCGGCAGCCCAGGCCGAGGGCAACATCGCCCTGAATCTGATCCTGTTGTATCGGGCGCTGGGCGGCGGCTGGCAGATCCGCAAGCAGCACGGGCATGGTGCCTCCGCCGAGGTCCGCAGTGATCGAAGCAGGCCGGCCGTCAATATCGCCCCCGATGTCCCGCCCGGAGGTGGCCCGAACGAACCATTGCCCGCCCCGCTCCCGGAAACCTCTGCCCTGCCCCGAAGCCCTCCCCGCCACGGAGACGATGCCGAGAGTCGGACGAGAGAACTGAGTGTTCGTGTCCCTTCATGACGATCATGGCTCTGGTGCGGTCTTCCCCGCCGGTTCGATGAGCGAGTAGCTCGTGCTCCGGCCTCCGGCCGCATCCTTCGCCAGTATGCCGCGTTTGACCAGGTCGTTGATGTCGCGGTTGGCCGTGTCCTGGGAGCACTTGGCAAGCTTCGCCCATTTCGACGAGGTGAGCTTGCCCTCGAACCCGTCGAGCAGGCGGTTGACGATCTTCCGCTGCCGGTCGTTGAACGACTCCCCGGCGTGAGCTTCCCAGAACCGGGCTTTCCGGAGCACGCTCGCCAGCGTGGCCTCCGCGCCGTCGAAGGCGCGGTCCAGGCAGCCGAGGAACCACTGCATCCACGCGGTGACATCCAGCGTGCCCTTCTGGGTCCGTTCCAGGATGTCGTAATAGTCGTTCCGCTCCAGCCGGATCTGGGCGGACATGCTGTAGAAGCGTTTCGGGCTCTGCTCGGAACGTGCCAGCGCCAGGTCGGCGATCGCACGGGCGATGCGCCCGTTGCCGTCGTCGAAGGGGTGGATGGTCACGAACCAGAGATGCGCCAGGGCGGCTTTGAGCACCGGATCGATCGAGGCCGGCCCGTTGAACCAGTCCAGGAACTGCGACATCTCCGCCGGGAGCCGGTCGGCCGGCGGCGCCTGGTAGTGGACCCGCTCCTTGCCGATCGGCCCCGAGACGACCTGCATGGGGCCTGAGCTGTCGTCCCGCCAGGCACCGACCCTGATCTTCTGCATGCCGCTGCGTCCGGTCGGGAACAGGGCGGCGTGCCAGCCGAACAGGCGTTCCTCCGTCAGCGGGTCCTGGTATTTCTGGGTGGCGTCGAGCATCATCTCGACGACGCCTTCGACATGCCGGTCGGCGGGCGTCAGTGCCCCGATATCGAGCCCAAGTCGGCGTGCGAGGGAGGAGCGCACCTGGTCGATGTCGAGGATCTCCCCCTCGATCTCGCTCGATTTCAGGACGTCCTGGGTCAAGGTGCTCGAGGACGGCCTCCTCGCGGAGCCGGAAGCCGAGGCCTTCCATCCTGCCGATAAGCCGGCCCTGCCGGTGACGCACCGCCGCAAGCTGGTTCGCCAGCCCGTCCTGATCCCAGTGGAACCTGGGCCAATCGTCTCTTTCGTGGATGTACATCGCTATTCTCCGCATTTTCTGCGGAGATAATAGCAGCTATTCTCCGCACGGCAAATCTCTTTCTCCGCCAAGAAGCGGAGATTAGAAGCACGATTGTCCGCATAGGTGCCACTTTTCGCTCCTGGAATTCCGGGGACACCATAGCTAACTCGGATCGGGTTGCCGATGCGCTTCCGGGAACGGAGAAGCCTCGGCGGCGCGTCTCCCGGCTGGCGGGAGGCCCTGATCGAACTGCGCCTTTGTCGAAATAGCAAGCCATGGCGGGTGACAAACTCTGGGTGGCTGGGGTCGAGCTGGCACAGCCAGCGAGCCCCCGGCGCGGGCGTCGGACCCGGGGGCGTCGACCTCCGGTCGCCGACCCCAGCCACCCGGCGCTGTTACCCGCATTTGAACCAGGAGATCTCGTTCCTCCAGGAGCTGACTGATGGACCTCATGAAAGAAAGTTTAAGGTTTTTCCCAACCACGGCGGTGCTACCTGACGCTACCTTCGTAAGATTGGCGGATTCTGTTGTGAGCAAAGTATCGTCCGCTTGAGAACTTCCCACGGCGAGAATCGGAGCAAAACATGAGAGCACTTTGTTCACGACGAGACTTTTTGGCCACCGTCGCCGCAATGAGTGGGGCGATGGTCTTGCGGTCATCAAGTGCTCGGGCCGCCGATGACGTTGACCCGCGTGTGGCGGAGCTCGTGGCCAGTACAATCGGGGTTGATACTCACAACCATATCGACCTGCCACTCACAGCGGCCGAAGTACCCGGGCCGGACATCGACCTCGTCGGCGAGATGAAACGGTCAGGTTTGTCGGCAATCTGTGCGACGTTCGCTGTCGATCGCCAGAGCCTCGGCGAGCCGGGCGTCGCCTACGATCGATTCCTGAATGCGATGAAGTCGATGGATGCCCAGCTCGCCCGGAATCGCATCAGCGAGCCTTGAACTTCAAAGACCTGAAGGCCGCACACGACAAAGGCCAGCCGACCGTCGTCCAGGCCGTCGAGGGAGGCCATTTTCTCGAAGGCAAGCTGGAGCGAGTGGAAGAGGCGTACAAGCGAGGACTTCGCGTGCTGGGGTTGCTCCACGACAACGACGCTTCCCCGCCTCTGGGAGACATTTACACGAAGCCTCACCTCGGCGGGCTGACCGAGTTCGGTGCGAGCGTCGTCAAGGAATGCAACCGCTGGGAATCTTGATCGACCTGACCCACGCTGACATCCCCACAGTCACGGCTGCACTCAAATTGTCGACCAAGCCAGTGGTTTCTCACACACCGCCCTCAAAACAGACTTGCCAGCAATGGGGTACGGGCCAGGGATGCAGTCCCGTCTTATCACCAAGGAGCACGCAAAGACCATCGCCGATGCGGGCGGCGTGGTGGGAGTGTGGACGCATCAGGGAAATACCCCCGCAGAGTACATTCAGGCGGTCCGAGAGATGGTCAATGCCGCTGGAATCGACAACGTCTGCATCGGCACCGACTCAAAACTCATTCCAGGCGGCACCGGACCCGGTGGCCGCCCGGCGGGTCCGGGGGGGCCCGGCTCAGAAGAAGGCCGTGGTGCGGCTCAGAAGAAGGGGGGCGGTCCGGGGCAGGGGGCGGCCGGATGGGCGGCAGCACCAACAAGGCCTGGGGCGACCAGAAAGCTGGGTTTTATTATGTGGTTGTAGCAGAGATGTTGAAGCAAGGATTACGGGGGCCGAAATCGGCAAGCTTGGCGGCGGTAACTTCTGCCGCGTATTCGATGCTGCCACGTCCAGTCACTCAGGAACGGCCCATGACCGCTGACGAAGCATCGGAGGAGTAGGGGGAGCTCCAACGGTTGCTCACGTGGCGGTCCATGCATAGGTCCGGGCACCTGGCGACTGGCGGAAGTCAGCCCGCCATCCCCAAGGCGGCGGGCGGAGCCGGGCCGCCGAGGGGAACGGGGTTCAGCGGATGCACACATCGGCCCTCAACTCCAGCCAGCTCAAGGCGGATGCTGGTGGTATGGAAACACCCCGCAAGCGGCCCTGGTGGCGTTACCTGCGTCTCAGCGTGAGGGGCCTGATCCTCGTGGTCCTGGCGGTCGGGGGCTGCCTGGGCCGGTGGCTGGAGCGTGCACGCGTCCAGGGAAGGCGGTGGCGGCCATCCGGGCGGCGGGGGGCTGGATCACCTACGAGTGGGATGTTCCCGGTGGCTCCCAGCACGCCCGGGTGGCGCCGAATGGGTGGCGGAGCATATCGACGTCGATCTCACAAGCAACGTCGCTCAGGCGTCGCTCAGTCCGAGCTGCATCGACGGGATCACCTCGGTCTCCTCGCTGGCGGGTTACCAGATCCGGACGGAGGACCGCGGCTCGGACGCGGGGACCTGTCTCATCCATTTGAAGGACCGGTCCGACCGCAAGCTGACCTCGCGCCAGATCATCGAGACGCTCGAGGAAAAATGCCGGACGATGAATGTCCATCTCGAGTTCTTCGAGCCGCCCGCGGTTTCGGTCTTCGTCGCGGCCGGGGGTTTCTCCGTACGCGTCCTGGACAAGACGAACTCGAACAACGACAGGCGGCCCGGAAGTGGGGCCGAGACGTTCATGGATGACCTGTTGAACCGCAAGAACCTGGAGGGCCTCTTCACCTTCCTCGCCGGCCACTACCCGCAGATATGAGCTGGTCATCAACAACGACGTCGCCATGCAGAAAGGGGTGTCGATCGCGGATGCGATGGAGAACCTACCCGTCGTCATGGGCGGCGATGTCCAGGCCGAGGGGACATTCGAGAGGGTCGCCGAGGATTTCTCGAATCGGTTCGTCAAGAACGGCCGCGGGGAAATGGTGCCGTACCGCTCGTTCCTGCAGCTCAGGATGAAGCAGGGGTTGAACGAGATCGACCGCTAGAGCCTGTATCCCTCCGCCGCCATTCAAGGTATGCCGGGTCGCCCCCCGAGGCCAGCCCGAAACCCCAAATGGGGTTGGCCGGAGCACACGATGAACTTCGCCAGCAGAAGCTTCGCATCGGCTCACGGGGTCTGAAAATCGCGGCGATGACACTGATCACTTATGCACTTTTTTGTCCGCCAACCGATGAATTCCGTAACGCGAGGCGCCCATTAACGCGAGCCGGGATTCCTGGGCTCTGCGCCCGGTTCACCTCAGGTGCCGCAGGCGGAGGCTCGGAGAATAAAATAAACTGACCCCATTAACGACCCCGAAAGCACGGTCCTGTCTTATCGCGGTCAGGGACGGCCGCGGAACATCTCGCCTCCACCCGAGCAGCTCGGATCGCTGCGAACGATGACCCATGCCTATCGCCGCTGTCGTCAGGCCCGCGCCAGCTCGTACGCTGGCAGCGGCAGTTGCTCACGCTCGTCGATGCACTCGAGGCCGCCCGTGTTCAACAGGGTGAAGCCGAGTTCCGCAAACTGGGTGTCTCTCCCTCGGTGAAGAAATCTCGTTCCTCCAGGAGCTGACCGATGGATCTCGTCGTCTTCGAGAACAACAAGCCGTTCGTGATCGATGAGTTTCGTAACGCGACGCCCCCATTAACGCGAGCCGGGATTCCGCGGCTCGCGCCAGTAGACCCCAGCGTGCCGCAGGCGGAGGCTCGGAGAATAAAATAAACTGACACCATTAACGCGAGCCGGGATTCCCCGGCTCGCGCCCCCGATCGTTTTGTTCTGGACAGTGGGATCGACGGTAATCGGCCCGACACCGGCGATGCAGTTACGTTCGTCAAGGAAGTTGCTGCCGACTACCTTGCCGCCAAGTTCGGCCACGACGGCGTAGAAACCGGCGTGACCCAGCATCCGAGTCAGGAGTTCGACCGGCACGTCAGCCGACGGGAAGTCCGGCGTGAAATGATGTGCCTCCGCGATCGTCTTGAACGCCTCGTAGCAGATGCGCCACACACCCCGCGTCGTCCGGCTTGCCGCGGCGAAGTGTAACATTCATATTGGTGAGTCTTTCAGATCGTCGCGCTGGCACCGGCCTGCACTGCCGCTTTCACTTTCTCGATGAACACCGGCCAGCGTGGGTCCGATTCCAAGCTCATGAGCTCGATGTGGCTGCGCCGAACGGGCAACCACGCCAGGAAGAACTCACGCTCGACCAACGCCTGTTCCAGGGCGGCGAAGGCCAGGTCATTTTCTCCCAGGGCGGCATGGAGATGAGACAGGAAATACGGACGTGTGGGGGCGGGGATCGTGCGCTCGGCCAGTTCGCGTTGAATCTGCCGCGCTTGGCCTACCTCCCCGGAGAGCGCCAGCGCCTGACCCAGTGTGGATAAGAACAGGGGCAACCGTCCGGAAAGCTCAACGGCCCGGTGCAATTCCACGAGCGCCGCCTCGCGATCTCCCAGGAACCAGTATGCCCGGCCTAGCTGCCAGTGACTGATGGCAAAATTCGGGTCGAGTTCCAGAGAGCGGCGCAGCGGCGGGAGCGCCTCGGCGAACCATCTCAGGGAGTTAAACGACATGCCGAGGTATAGCGTGGGCTGCTCTGGAGAGCGGGTCGCCTTCCACGGCACGTCGATTCTGGGCGATGGATTCCTGGTCACGTCCCATAAGGATCAGAAGCCACCCATACCAGTAGCGGGCCGGAGTGTAGTTCGAATTCAATTCCAGGGCCTTCAGCAAGTGCTGTTCGGACCCGTACCAGTCCCAGTCGCACCAGCCAAGCACGACGCCGAGTGAACAGTGGGCCTCGGCGGAATTGTCGTCCAAAGCGACCGCCTTCTCCGCCGCGGTCTTCGCTTTGGCAAGAGCCTCGCGAAACGGCAGGAAATCATAAAAACCGAGCAGGAAGTAGGCATCGGCCAAGCCGCTCCAGGCCAGCGCGTAGTTGGGATCTTCCAGCAGCGCCAGCTCGAAAAAATGCAGCGCCTTCTTTAGCCCGAGGCCGCGTTGGTTCCAATGGCCGCGGCCTTTGACACATAGCTCGTAAGCCTCCATGCTGGCGGTCTGGGGCCGCACGAGTTTCGCGTCCGCCTGGCCGCCCAACTGCACCTCCAGCGCGGCGACGATGGCGCGGCTGATGTCGTCCTGGATGTCGAACACGTCCTTCATCTCGCGGTCGTAGCGCTCGCTCCAGAGATGGAAGCCGTCGCGCACCTTCACGAGCTGGGCGGTCACGCGCAGCCTGTTGCCCGACTTGCGCACGCTGCCTTCCAGCACCGTCTCCACGTTGAGCAACTGCCCAATGCGCCGGATGTCCTCGTTCTTCCCCTTGAAGGCGAACGACGACGTGCGTGCCGGCACGCGCAGGTCTTTCAGCCGCGAGAGGGCCATGATGAGGTCCTCGGTGATGCCGTCGCTGAGAAACTCGTTCTCGTGGTCGGCGTTCATGTTCACGAACGGAAGGACGGCCAAGGACGGCTTGCCTTCCGGTGGTGATTCGCGCGGCGGCGATCCTGGCGACGGGGTTTCCCGTGCAACCAGCGCATCGGCCACAGCCCGCGCGGAAGCGGGACGCTGGCGGGGGTCTTTTTGGAGGGAATGCAGGATCGCGCGTTCGACGGCCGGGTCGAGGTCGGCCACCAGTTCGGCCGGGGGACGCGGCGACGATGCTGCGTGCGCTCGATTCAACTCCTCGATCGAGCCGCTCTTGTGCACCGGTTGGCCCGTGAACGCTTCGTAGAGGATCAGCCCCAGCGAGTAGAGGTCGCTCTGGATCGTCGTCTCGCCGTGCGCCAATTGTTCGGGCGCCATGTAGGCCGGCGTGCCGGCAATCTCGCCGACGCCACTTGCACTGTCCTCCAGGCGTGCCAGGCCGAAGTCGGTGATGCGCGCCTGGCCCCGGCCATCGATCATGACGTTGGCCGGCTTCAGATCCCGGTGCAACACCCCCTTCTCGTGAGCCGCCGCCAGACCCGCGCAAAGCTGCTGGGCAATCTCGATGCCCTTGTCCCTGGGCAAACGCCCGATGCGGCGCAGCAAACCTTTCAGATCCTCGCCGTCGATGTACTCCATCGACAGAAAGTGCTGGCCATCCACCTCGTCGATGTCATAGACCCGGCAAACGTTGGGATGAGCGAGCTGCCGGGACAAGCGCACCTCGCTCACAAATAACTGAAAGCGCCTCGAACTCTCGGCGACGCCGCGCGGCAGGAATTTGAGCGCCACCGGATGACCGAGCTTCAAGTCATCGGCGCGATAGACCTCTCCCATGCCGCCCCGGCCGGCGAGGGACACGATGCGATAGCGGCCGGCGATTTTGGTTCCCGGCAGGAACCGGCCATGAGCGGACGAATCCGGGTCGGAAATCGACGGGGAAGCGCTTGCGTTCTTCGGAGGGTTGTGATCGACCGTTGCCTCCGGCCCCGGCACGAGCACGCCGCCGCAGGCCGAGCAGAACTTGCTGTCAGCGTTGTTTTCGGCGGAGCAGGCGGGGCAGGTTTTCATGGGTCATTCGGCCCCCTTCGCGGTGCCGAATCTCCATAGCCGTTTGGTCATCATCGCAACGATTCTGAGAATGGAGTGATTTTAGCAGAGCGGTTTCGAAATACCACCAGCGAGTCGCGTTTGAACGGCGAAAAGACCTGCCAGGGAAGTGGTTTACGGCAAAGGCGACAAAACCCTCTGGCAGTACGGTACGCAGTTTGAATACTTGCGGGACAGCATGATTCCAAGAGCGAACTTGGGTTGCACATTGTCTGCAATTCCGGCGGCCAAGCTCCCTTCCGATGGAGCTTCCTGGATTCGAACGGCCTCGAATGTAATCCCCCTAAGTCCCACCGTGGACGGGCGCTTACAATGAGCTGGCGTGTGAGGCATGATAACGACAGTGGCGGGTTGGAACCCGCGTCCATCGCGACCAATTAAGTTGTCGCAACATCAATAAAAATAGCCACTTACGACAACTCGTAAGTGGCTATTAGTGGAGGCGGCGGGAATTGCACCCGCGTCCCTGTTTCCGTAACGATTTGCCCTAAATGTGGTTACGACACGACGCTTAGTGGCCGGCCGGAAATGGGCCGGGAGGCTGAGGCACTCCGGGAGTTGGTCGCAAGCTGGCACTGCCTGACGCCTTCCGTCAGGGCTGCGATCATCGATCTGATTCGGTGAGGGTGGGAGTTGGCGGCGGGGTCAACCGTCAAGCTACCGCGGAGCTCTCCTTTTGCCTATCTTCTTGGCGCGAGCGTGCGATCAGATTGTCGTCCGCGTGCACGGGCCAAAAAATCGCGATCGTGCTTCCGTCGCCCGCTGATCTTGTAGCCCGACTCCGATCGGGACGTCGCCACCGTCCGGTAAATAACTGACCGACTGAAAACCAAAAACAAAGGCTGACATCGCGAAGCTCCACAGGACGATCGCTACGAGATGATTCGCGCAAGCCAGTGAGGGGTAAGGCGATTAAGGCGTAAGAGTCCTCGCCGGACGCAACCCGACGTCGCCGTCGCTCCGATACGTCGGCACAACGCCCTTCCGGAAGGCAGAACGCACGATCGACGCCTGAACGGCGAACGAGCCGCCACGCAACACACGGTTATCCAGACTTATACTTAGTATATCTTCTTTATCTTCATTAGTCTCGTTTTCCTTTGAGTTGGGGTACGCTTGGATGCGCTCCTGGCACCAGGTGAAGACATTGCCATGCACGTCGAACAAGCCGAAATCATTCGGCTTCTTACTCCCCACCGGCCAGGACCGGTCCTGCCCGTTCTTGTTGTACCACGCATACTTCGGCAATAGCTCTTCCGTCTCCCCGTAGTATCGGGATGTCACCGACCCCGCTCGTGTCGCAAATTCCATCTCCGTTTCCGTAGGCAGACGATAGCCGCTGCGTTTCAGATAGTTCGCCGCCAGCTCCATCCCCACTTTGTATTCCGGGTCCGTCCCGTCAACTGCGACCCACGGCGAACCCACAGACCCACGTGTCGCCGCCAAACGGACGTCGTCTCGCAGCGGCACATAGCACCATTCGCTCTCCGGCAACCCCTCCTGTTTGCTCAACCAGTTGCAGTATGCCGCTGCCTGAAACCAGCTTATGCCCAGCACCGGGCAATCGCCGGTCGGGGACCATTGCTTGGTTTCGCCCCCGTAGCCGGGATCAAAGCGCTGGTATTCCGCCAACGTCACAGACTTCGCTGCCAGAGCAAACGTCCGACCGATGCGCCGCTGGTGTTGATTCTCATTTGGCCCACGCCCGGCTTCAGTCGTCGGCGATCCCATCACGAACTCCACCGGGCCGGGGATCACCACCATCGTCTGACCCTGACCGTTGACGTACCACTGCGGCGGTATTCCGGGGGCTGACGCCGCTCGGCTCGCCTTGAGTTGCTGCTGGATGCCTTCCAGACGCTTTGCCTGCTGCTCCTTGTCCTTCGCCCATTCCTCATTCACCTGGTTCAGCCACGCTTCCTGTTTCCATGTCCTCAGCAGCCATTCCGCCGCCGCATGAAGGCCAGGATCAGCGTCGGTGCGGTAGATTGTCTGTAACTTCGGCAGCAGGGATGTGCGGCTGGCAGGTGGCAGTTCCTTTTCGTTGAACTCCCCCAGGCTCAGGAGCAACGCCCGGCGAATCGTGAGGTCCGGTTCCTCATCCAATCGCTTGATGAGCGCCTCGGCGTCTGCACCCATCGGACCCAGCCGATGGATCAGGTAGCTCCGCACTCTTGGATCGGGAGCTGTGCTTCAAGAGCGGCCAGACCTTCTCAGGCTGGTTCATCCTGCAGCAACGCCACCGCCGCATTCGCCTGCCGCTTCGCCAGCTTTTCCCGTTTTTCATCCGAGGATGGCAGGTCGGACGGGAGCTTCTTGTTGATTTCGCCGGTCAACAGCGGCAAGCCCTGCTCGCTGCGGTCCTTGAACTTCGGATAGATCACGGCGAACTGCTTGTCGTCGGCGTCCATCAGCAGATCGGCCAGCACTTGCGGATTGTCGGCAGCGTAGTCGGCCAAGATGTCGGTTGCCAAGGATCGCTCGGTTTCCCGGCGACCGGAATCTCGATAGACAGCCGACAACTGCGGGAGCAACTTCGTTCGCACGGGACGCAGCGACTTCCATCCACAAGGACAAGTGCAAGGCAGGCACAGCCACCAGATCGTTGCCTACGGCCTCTTGAACGGTCGCCCACTTCTCGCTCTCCGGGTCGTACTTCGCCAGCGCCGCCGCCGCTCGCAGCCGTTGCGATTCCTTGCCCTTCTCCGGTGTTTCCACGACGGCCCACAGCTTGTCGAGCAATCCGTCCTTGTGCGGAGCCAATGCGTCACGGATGACCGGCACTTCATGGGGCTGGGCGTCGAGCAGCCGATCATAAAGGTAATTGACTTGAGTCTGCGTCCACCGGCAACAGGGCAAGGCTGGCGTGCAGTTTTTGCCGGGACGTTGGCCTCTGCCTTGTCGCTCTCTTCACGTAAGCAGCGGATCGGTCCAGTGCCGATAGCTCGGACATCTCGGCGACGATGGCTGGCACCTGTGCGGTGTCGGCATTGAGCAGGCTTTGCACCAGACCGGCGGCATGGGTTGCTTTCCGCTGTTCCTCGACCCGATCTCGAATGGCCAGCCCGTGCAGTCGACCAGCGCCAGCAGGACAGCGACGACGGCACCCCGCACCGCATGATACCGCGTGCCTTGCCGCATCATCTTCCTCTGCGGCGGCGTCCAGTTCTTCTTCGCCGTGAGCCAGCTGATTTGCAACCATTGCAGCAGGGACGGCAGTTGCCGGTTCTCCGGGCGGGCATTCCATACCGCTGCCCGATCCGCCAGCAGCAGTTCGGCCCGGCCCCGGCGAGTTTCCTTCTGCTTGCGTGTCAGCCACTCCCGTATCGAGTGAACCAGATAATCGTGGGTCAGTTGGTAGTATTTCTGCCCCGGCTTCGTCTGGAGAACGGAGTCGCCGTCTGTCTCCTTGCCTTCGGGGTCGGTCGGCGTGATGAGGCGAATTTCGTTGTCGAGAATGCGGATCAGGTCATCGAAGTCCTTGGGACGACTTCCGTAGCCGACTTGCTTCCAGCAATTCGGCGTAAGACCGCATGTGGCCCTTGATGTCGCTGCCGGTTTCCGGCAACAGCACTTTCAGATCGGCTCGGGCTGCTTTCTGGTGATAGCGGTGTTCCGGAGGAGCGGTGGCCGCACTGAATGTCTCCTCAAGGAACGTGATGCCGACGCCTTCGGTGCCACCCACGGCTTTCAAGGAGGCAGGCGTCCACGCCTTGCCCTTCATCATCTCCGCAAACAGGGCCAGCCGGACGGAGATGACCTTGCCTTCCTGAGCCAAGCCGGACACGGCCTGCTTGAGGAACTCCTTTTGCTCCTTCTCTGTTTCGCTGGCGTTCTCTGGCAGTTTGCCGAAGGCACGCCCGAAGGCCGCCAATACCTTCCGGGCGTGATCCATGTCGAAGAGATCGACCGCCGCAGAGTTCTGGCCTTCAAGAAGTCGAATCTCCAACTCCCGCATGAAGCGGGTCGCCGCCATCCAGAAGTCATCGCGCACCATGACGATGCACTGTACCCGGCCGCCATCGCACTGCCGCAAGGCTTGAACGAGGTCCGTGTTTTCCTCTTCCTTCTTGGCGTGCAGCCATTGCTCGAACTGGTCAAGGACGATCAGCACTTTCTTGCCGAGCGGAATGCCTTGCCCCGGCGCAGTGCCGCCAGCGTTTCTTTCAGACCCAGGTTGTCAGGCAGGGCGGGACAGCGCTTTCCGCAGGCCATTCAGCAAGCGGGCTTCTGTTTCCTCGGCGCGTGGCCTCGACGTAGACGGCAATCACGTCGTCGGACAGCCGAGGCAGCAGGCCCGCCTTCACCAGCGACGATTTGCCGCAGCCGGATGGCCCGTAGATCAAGCCCACGGTGAACGTGTTGTCCGCGTCCGTTTCCTCGATGCGGGTCTTCCAGAACCGGATACTGTCCGGCAGTCCTTCTCGATCACGTGGACCGGGCAGCAGTTCCAGAAAGAAGTCGGCATCATGTTCGTCGAAGGACCGCAAGCCTTTCGGCACGATCTTGATGGGCTGGCTGTCCGAGGTCGGCGTCGTTCGCCGTTAAGGCACCGGATACCGCATCGGACGCAATCGAAGTGGAGGCGGCTTGCAGAGCGGACGTGGCCGAAGCGACCGCGGCAATCCCACTTGGAGACGTGCCGGACTGCTGGTTGACCGTTTGCTCGGGCAGGAAGTGCCGCAGATCATCGGCCATATCCTTGGCCGGTGGAGTAGCGCTCCGAGGCTCGCTTCGACAGGGCTTTCAGGCAGATGCGATCCAGTTCTTTCGGGATGCTGTCATCATATTGCGCGAGGCGGGCGGGGCTCGAAACTCGTCACCTGCTCCATCAGTTCCGCTTGCGAATCACCCCGGAACGGCTGGCGACCGACCAGCAACTCGTAGAAGACGACGCCCAGGCTGAAAATGTCGCTGCGGCCATCGACCCGATGCCCTTCGCCACGGGCTTGTTCAGGACTCATGTAGGCGGGCGTCCCGGCGTACTTGGTCCTTTGCCCACGTCTTCTTCCCGCAGTGCCAGCCCGAAATCCGCGACGAACGGCTTGCCGTCGTTGTCGAGCAGGATGTTGCCCGGCTTGACGTCCCGATGGACGAGCCCCTGCTTGTGGGCGTGATGCAGAGCCTCGGCCACCGTCGCCACCAGTTCGGCGGCTTCCCGGTACTGGAGTCGCTGCTGCTTCGAGCTTCGTGGCGAGGTCGGTGCCGTCGATGTACTTCGAGACGACGAAGCAGGGACAGTCCTCGGTGCTGCCGACATCGTAGACGGGGACGATGTGGGGATGATCGAGATTGGCGACCGTGCGGGCTTCGGCCAGATATGCCTCGGCATCTTCGGGCTTCGAGATCAGCTTGGCGTGCGGCACCTTGATGGCGACGGGCCGCTTCAATTGCTCGTCGTGGGCCAGATAGACGAGGCCGAAGCCGCCTTTGCCCAGCACCTTCTCGATGCGGTAGCGACCGATCCGCTGGAGATGTTTGGCGGGCGAACCTTCATCCGTCTGGATCGGATTTCGCTGATGGTCCTGCGTCACATCGTGAGGATTTGAGTCGTTCACGTTGGCAGTCGTTTCCCACAAGAAAGACGGGCAGGGTGCGCCGTTCCCTTGGAACATGGCGGATTTTATCAGGATCGACTTCCGATATCATCGGGAAGCCCATTTTTGAACCACAGGAATTTGAGGCAAGCAAACGACTTGCAGCGAACTTGTCCCGGAAACCCTCACAAAACAAGACGGCGTTTGAACTCGGCTTGCCGGGTGAAAGGCCCGTGACTTCCAGTAAAAAGCCGACCGTCGAAAACGACGATGGGCTTGTGCGGAGAAATGTTGGAGTCATCCAAAGGGGACATTCCTATTCCCGACCGCAGATTGGACAATCTCGGCAAGCTTCGACTGCCGAGGTTCGCGCGATCTTACGACTCCCTGCTCGAACAGCCGAGCGTCTGCGCGGCACCGCGGTCTTTGCGAGTGGCGGGTGTACGTTGTCCGTGCTCCAAATTAGGATGCCTCTCGGAAGCTGCAAGCCCTCCATGGGTCGGCAAGCGGCAACCGCTTGTTCTGAGAAGCCGAATGAAGACGAAACCTGATCCCCTGCCGGAGTCGACGTCCTTGACCGAGCTGGTTGCAGCACTGGCCAGGATGGCAAAACAGCAGATGCGATTCCTTCGGGCGGCGATTCCGAAGGACAAGATGCCAGTTGATGCCGAAGATCAACGATGCTGCATAAATAACGTGAGTCAGCAGTATGGCCGATCAGGGCACCAAAACCCGCCGAGCTATCCTCGCCAGGCGGGTACGGATGGAACGAAGACGAAGTTTGTTGAGTCCGGAACACATCACCAAACATCCTCTGCGATGAACACTGACGGTTCTCACAGGCCGAAGCCTACCTCCTGATAGGGTTCGCCGGGGTGGTGCGGGCTGATCTGGATCGTCACCTTGCGGTCCAGCCGCTTGAGGAAGTCGAGCAGCTTGTCGGTGGTGAAGCGGTTGAAATGCCCGTTCATCAGGTGGGATACCTCCGGCTGCTTGATGCCGAGCAAGGCGGCGATCTCCCGCTGCGTGAGCTCCCGGTCGGCGAGCAGCTTATAGACGTGAAAGCCCAGCTTCGACCGGGCCAGCCGCTCGTCGGCGTCGGGCAGGCCCAAATCGGCGAAGACGTTGCCGGAGCCTTCCTCGTGCTCGATTCCCCTGTGGCCGTTATTGCTCGTCTTGCTCATGTTCCGCCAGCTCCTTCGCCTCTTTGTATCGCTGTTTGATCAAATCCACATCCGGTTTCGGCGTGGCGATGCCCTTCTTCGACTTCTTCTGAAAGGCATGCAGCACGTAGATGTTCCTGCCGAGCTGCACGGCCAGCACCGTGCGGTATGCCTCGGCGTCGTGCCGCAGGGCGATCTCGAACACGCCGCTGCCGACGCCCTTGAACGGCTTGGCGTCCCTGGGCATGCCGCCGAACTGGATCAGTTGCAGCTCGTCGCCGATGATCTTCTTCGCCTCGGCGGGAAAGGCCCGCAGGTTCCGCAGCGAGTTGCCCAGCCACACCAGCGGCCGCAGCACCGGCGTTTCAAGCTCATCCGCCTCGTCCTCGTCTGCCAACGTTCCGCACTCCTCCATGCTATAGGAAATTTCCTATAGAGTCAAATACCCCATGCGGGGCGGCCTGTCAAGCGCGGGCAGCCAACGGCAGGCAAGTCTGATGTCAGCGGGCGTTCATTGCTTGGCACAGGCACGACCAACTGACCATGAGTATCCAGAGGTAGCAGTTCCCCTGCCTTCCCGCCCGCTGCCCGTTCCCTGAGAAATGCGCGCCCCGCCGGTCCATTCTTCGCAATCGTATTTATCGTTGTAACCGCTGGAATCCGGAACAAATCTGCAAATTACCCCATCGGCCGAGTGCGCAACTCCGCCGATGGCGCAGCATATTCGAGCTGTGGCGCTCGCTCGCGAGTGGCCGGTCGGCAGTGGGCTGAACGGACCGCGAATGCTTTGGAGACTCACGTACAGTGCGGTGCAGTTACATAGAGCGATGGCTCGGAGCTTGGCGCCCAGGCCTCAGACGTTTGGGAGATGGCGCGACGGCCGGTCTCGAGCATGCGCTCGCTTCGAACGATTTGCCTGTGCGAGCAGCACAACCGGGTTGCGACACTACGGTAGCCGGAGGCACCCGTTCGAAAATGAGACGCACGAAGCCAATTTCGATACACGCATGGGCATGACATAACAACAAGATTATGCTCAAGTTACGGCAAATTTTGGCGTTGATTCGGGACTTGACAAGGGGTGGCTTCCGCGCTGTGCTCAGGGTAACCGTTGCCGAAGATACAGTTGCTACCGGCTGGAAACCGACTGAAGCCACGTTATCACAGCCCTATCCATAATCCCCGTAATCTTGCTCCATTCGTCACGATCATTCTTATCGCTGCAACCGCTGGAATCCGGAACAAATCTGCAAATTACCCCATCTGCCGAGTCCACAATTCCGCCCAGGCGCAACATATAGTCTTTGTGGCGCTGCTTGCGACTGCCCTGTCGGCAGTGGGCAGCTTAGAGGACCGCGAGTGTATTGGAGACTCACGCACGGTGCTGTGCACTGACAAAAGGGAGTCTCGGGACCATCTCAGTCGGCTCCTGCTCGCGACCCGGTGCGACATATCCGAAAGGCGTGTCGATGCCGCGAGCTCGGCTCGTTGTTCCGCCATATTTCGAATTCTTTTGCCCTTCGAGGGCGCGCCGGCCAGCCTCGGCCCCGGGCTGAGAACCGCGAGTGGGGAGAGACGGGGATTTTTTTGAATTTAGTACCACTTAGTACCGTTTAGTAACATGGCTGAAGAACATCCAAGAGGTACGAAAGCCCAACTCGCCCTTGCACTTGCGCAGGGTGTTTCCGCCGCAAAGTGGGCGCGGGACCATGACGTGGCCAAAATGACGGCTTACAGGTGGGCCAAGGACCCAGTCGTCCGCAAAACGGTCGAGTCATTTCGCCGCCGCACGCTGGATCGGGCGGTCGGCCGGATGACCAAGCGTTGCACTTGGGCGGCCGATGGAATCGCCTCGATCGCCAAGAACTCCGAGTCGGACTCGGTCCGGCTCAGGGCGTGCCGGGCCATTTTTTCCGACATGATGGCCGTCTCCAAGTACTCTGGATTGGAAGTCCGCATGACCGAGATCGAGGTGCAGCTTCAGGAGCGAGCCGGCCCCAGGTAATTCTGTGAGAGTCGTCGGACGTCTCGCGTCGCGGGGTTCTGGAATTGCTCGAGGTGGACGATCGGTGTGATTTGCAGTCGCCCTGGTTGTTGCCCCGAGCACTCAATCTGAATAAGGAATGCAAGAAGGCAGGAACAGACTCAGGACACCTCGATGATCAGGGCCTTCTCGTAAACCGATTCGAGAAAACCCGGACCGAGCGCCGGTGCACTTCGATCGCCGCTCCGATGATTCGCTCGGTCAGGGCTTCGCGTTCCAACCGCATTGATCTTCCCTCCTGCTTTCCTGGGTTCCTCATGTAACCCTTAAGGTGAGGCAGTTTGCACGACAAAACTGGTGGGATGCGCGATACGCTGCAGGGCCAAGTTTCCATCAGCCGCCGGTGAGCCAAAGACGGTAATCCCGGCTTCCTAACTCACCAATCCGCATGTCGAATTTTCCGAATAGTCCACCGACCCACCTTAACTTGTTTTCTCATAAAGAGATCGGGCGACAGACACACGGGGTCCGATTATTCCACCGACCCCACTTAAACCCAGGCGGGATAAGAGGATGAGTCGAGGAAATCGCAACTACCGATTATTCCACCGACCCGATTTAAGTCCAATTAGAATCAGGAGATAAAACGAGCAGCTAGCCGAAATGCGGGATCCGCCCTGCTTGTACCGCGTGAGGACTGCCAAGCAACGGACTTGCGCCGATCAAATCCGTACGATCCCTACATCGGGCATTGAGCAACGCAATAACTGTGCTGCGCTGCGAGGGACTTCCACGGAACCAAGACGGCTCACGCCGACTTCGATTCGGCGACTGCGATTGAATTTCGTGGCTCGATTGAGACAGCGATTCCGCGGCCTCTTACT
>CAVXNL010000015.1:0-362054 GCA_963763045.1 uncultured Planctomycetaceae bacterium
CACGTTCCTGGCCGACGATCCGGCGGCGTTGACGACGTACCTGGCGGGCAATGCGACGGCGTTGGGCACGTTCCTGGCCGACGATCCGGCGGCGCTGACGACGTACTTGTCGGGCGATGCGACGGCGTTGAGCACGTTCCTGGCCGACGATCCCAGCGGCCTGGGCCCGTTCCTGGGCAGCGATGCGACGGCGTTGGGCACGTTCCTGGTGGACGATCCTCGCCTCTGCCCTCCTTCCTGGGCAGCGATGCGACGGCGTTGGGCACGTTCCTGGCGGACGATCCGGCCGTGCTGACCACGTACCTGGCCAGGAATCCGAGCGCGAGTTGACCACGTTCCTGGCGGACGATCCGGCCGCCCTGGCCACCTTCCTGACGAACACGCCGGCAGCCCTGACCAGCCTCACCAGCCTCAATGCGGCTGAGTTGCAGCAAGTGGACACGGGTGCGTCCCTGAACCTGTTACAAACCACGGTCAATCTGCCCGGCACCGGTAACGGGCAACCGGCGGCCTGTTCTCCAACTTCAACCTCGGCACCGGCAGCCTGTTCACCGACCAAATCACGCCCGCTCAGTTCCAATGGCGAGCAGGTCGCCGTCCGCGTCTATCGGCCACGCCTATCAGCTCAACGTCACCGTGGGCGGCGACAGCACCATCGTCGGCGGCACGCTGGGCAACTTCACCACCACCGGCAACTCCAGCAACTTCATCATCGAAGACCCAACCCTGCTGGGATTGACGGCCGGCTCGCGGTCGGGTGAACGGCCGCACGTCAACGGCGACGGCAACAACGACACCTTCTATTTCGTCGGCGGTTCTGCAAGCAGCTTCGGGAACGTCACCCTCACCGAACCCGCCGGCTCGACGGGCGACACGGTCGATTTCTCGAACTTCGAGGGTGTTGGCGGCATCAACCTCAATCTGACGAAGACAGGCATGGCGAGCAGGTGAATCCGAACCTGATACTGACCTTGCCCAGCGGCGGCGCCGTCACCAACGTCATCGGCGGCCCGGCGTCCGACACCATCGTCGGTAACGGCTCCGGCGACCTCCAGGGGGCCGCCCTGCCTGATCCGAATCCCGACGCCGTGGCCGCCGCGCCCCCGCGAATCCCCAAGTCCAGTGGGTCGTCCTCAATTTCAGCGGCACCGACACGACTTTCCCTTCGTCCTGTTGCCCGGGGAGACCGAGCACACCTACTACGCCGCCGACCAGGTAGCGGTCCTCCAGGGCATGCGGAATATCTACGCAGCATTCGGCGGCACGGTCCAGATCAGTCTCGATCCGGCGGAGGCCCAGCGGAAAGCGCCAGTTGCAAGCCCTGGGTTACTCGGTGGCGAGCGTTGCCGACATTCCGTCCGCGGTCCTCGCCAGCGGCAACTATGCCACCGTCTACTTCAACAGCACGCCCCTGCAGCCCGGCACGGCGGTGTCGGCGGTCGCCATCACCGACGGCGGCAACGGCTACACGTCCGCCCCGACCGTGACTTTCAGTGCGCCCCCACCGGCGGCACCACGGCCACGGGGACCGCTGTCCTCGGCTCGGGCACAGCGCCGGGCAGGTCGTGAGCATCACCATTACCAACCCCGGCAGCGGCTACTCGTCGCCTCCCACCGTCACCTTCTCCGGCGGCGGCGACAGTTCGGCAGCCGCCGCGACCGCTGCCATTACGATCCCGTCGGCGGGCGGTCTGTCCAGCGAGGTCGATTTCGGCAACCTGAATCTCGACACCACGGTGCAGGTGGACGTCAACGGCTTCCTGGGCAACGGCTCGGGCCAGGTGCCGGACACCACCGCGGATTTCGACAACATGTCCACCACCATTGCCTCCCACGAGATCGGGCACACGCTCGGCCTGGAGCACATGGATTCCTTCAGCCCGATCGGCTTCGGCATCTCCAGCCCCCCCGGCGCCGACAAGTACTACCCCGCTTACGCCGGCCTGGTCGGCGCCTTCGCCACCGTCGACGACGTCATGGCGTCGCCGGCGTCGGTCGGTTCCACCCTGGAGGACGCTGCCGACGGGCAAGCCCAGTTCGGCGCCCGCGACGCCATCAGTCTGGCGTTCATCACCGACGGCACCACGGTCGGCTCCAATACCTCCGGTCCGGCGGGTTGGAATTCGGGTATCCTGCCGGCAACCGTCCCCGCCTCTCCCGACCAAGTCGATCCGGTGGAAATCGATAGCTTCGATACCAACGAGACAACCACGGTCTACGCCCAGCCCGTGAGCCTGTACACCCTGAGCGTGCCGGACTCGATCACCAGCGGTTTCGATTCCGATATGAAATTTGCCGTGTCCGCCGTCAACATCGACGGCTACCTCGGCGGCACAACGCCGGTGAGCGGCAACGTGGCCGTGCCCACTGGACTGACGGCAAACACCGCGCCCCTCGGGATGGCGGATTACTACACGACGGGGGCCTCAACCACTCTCACGCAGAGCGCCCCAATTACTACAGCTTCACGGGTCAAAAAGGCCAGTTGATGAGCTTCCAGGTCATGTCGGCTTCGATCACGTCGATCAAGGATCCGTTCGACACCGTGCTGACGGTCTATGGGCCGGACGGCTCGGTGGTGGCGCACAACGACGACCAGTTCGAGCCGTCCGATTCGTCCATCTTCGACGTGACGCTGCCGTCAACAGGAACCTACACCGTCGAGGTGAATGCCTACGAGGACAACGAGAGCGACCCGTCACTCCACACTGCTGGCTCGGCGAACTACAACCCGGCCGCGTTCTACGATGCCGAGCACGGCACCTACGAACTGTTCATGTACACGTTCGCGGCGTCCAACCAGACCACCGGCACCGACACGATCTTTAGCGCCGCGCCAACGCTCTCGATCGCCGCACCCCCTCCGGCCTACACCAACAGCACCACGGCCAGTTTCCAGATCGACGTCGCCAACAACCTCACGCCGCTGGCCCAGCTAGACACCAAGTTCCTGCTCAACGGCAACCCGGTCACACCGGGTACGCCGGGCAGTGAGCTGTCGGTGTCCTACACCAGTACGAACCAGGCCACGGTCACGCTGACCGGCCTCACCGCAGGCCAGCATACCTTCCAGTTCGACGTCCTCGATACCACGGGCGACGTCGTCCTGGCTGAATCAACGGCTTCAACCTGGACGATCGACCTGACGCCGCCGACAGTGAGCCTCAACGCCGAGCCATCGTTCCTCAACAACACCACGCCCACCTTCAGCGGCATCGCGGGGACCGTGGCCGCGAGCACCACCAGTGCCGCCGACCTAGGCTCGGTGACCGTCTCCATCTACAGCGGCAGCACTACCAGCGGCGCGCCGTTCGAGACGCTGACGGCCACGGTCGGAGTGGGCGGCAGTTACTCCGTCGCGGTCCCGACCAGCATGGCACTGGCTCAGGGCACCTACACAGCCGTGGCATCCCAGTCCGACCGGGCGTGCAACATCGGCTATAGCGCTGCGACCACCTTTACGGTGGACACGACTCCACCGACGGTGAGCCTCACGCCGCCGATGGGTAGCCTCAACGCCGAGCCGTCGTTCCTCAACAGCAGCACGCCCACGTTCAGCGGCAGCGCGGGGACCGTGCTCGCCAGCAGCAGCAGCTCCGCCGACGCCAGCACGGTGACCGTCGCCCTCTACAGCGGCACCACTACCAGCGGCGCGCCGGTCGAGACGCTGACGGCCAACGTTGGTGCGAACGGCAGTTACACGGCGATGGCCAACCCGGCGCTGGCCGATGGCACCTACACAGCCCAGACGGCGCAGTCCGACGCGGCGGGCAACATCGGCTACAGCGCGGCCACCACCTTTACCGTGGACACGACACCGCCCACGGTGACCAGCATCACGCCGTCCATCTCCGGCGACACCTACAGCTTCAGCTTCACCGGCAGCGATAACATCAGCGCACCGAGCGCCCTGACGTTCGAGGCCAGCCTGGACGGCGGCGCGCTGACCGCGGGCAGCAGCTTCACCACTTCCGTCTTGAGTCCAGGATCGCAGCACACCATCTCCGTGTACGACATCGACCAGGCCGGCAACCACAGTGCCGTGGACTCGTATTCCTTCACGGTCGGCGGCGGCATCAACTTGACGGACAACGGCGGCACCTACAACGGCATGGCCTTCCCGGCCAGCGCGACGGTGACCGACGCCGACGGCTACCTCCTGACCGGCGTCACGCCGACGCTTACCTACTACCTGGGCGGCACGTCCCTGGGAAGCAGCGCCCCCGTCAACGCCGGGACCTACAGCGTGACGGCCTCTTACGGCGTCGTCAGCGCCAGCATCAACTTCACGATCGGCCAGGCCACGCCGAGCGTAACGGTAGCCGATGCCGGCGGAACTTATAACGGCAGCGCCTTCGCGGCCACCGCCGCCACAGTGACCGGTGTGTCCAGCGCCAGCCTCGGCAGTTCCTTGGTGACGTACTCGTACTACCAGGGCAGCACGGCCTTGAGCAGCGCTCCGATCAATGCCGGTAGTTACACGGTCGTCGCCCAGTTCGCCGGCAACACCGACTATACCAGTGCCAACAGCGCTGCCGTCCCCTTCACCATCGGCCAGGCGCCGCTGACCGTTGCCATCGGCACGGACAGCCAGACCTACGGCAGCCCCGCCGACCTGGCTCACGATCTGCCGGCGACCGTCGCTACTCACGTCCACGGCGAATGTCTCGACCTTGTCTACACCAGCAGCGGCGACACAGCCACCGCCGGTGTCGGCAGCTATGCCATTACCGCCCAGCTAGCGAGCGGGACCGGCAATCCGGCCAACTACCGCGTGACCATCACCCCCGGCACGTTGACCGTCAACCCCGCTGCCTTCAGCTACACCATCGGCACGGACAGCCAGACCTACGGCAGTCCCGCCAACCTGGCTCACGATCTACCGGCGACGATCGGCACCAATGTCAACGGCGAAACGCTGGCCATCGTCTACAGCAGCACCGGCGCTACGGCCACGGCCAATGCCGGCAGCTACGCCATCACCGGCACGTTGGGCAACGGCACCGGTCTCGCATCCAACTACAACGTGGCCTTGAACAGCGGTGCGTTGACCGTCAATCCTGCTTCCTTGACCGTCACCGCGAACAACCAGACGATGAACTTTGGCGGGTCCGTGCCGGCATTGACCGCCAGCTACAGCGGTTTCGTCAACGGCGAGACGGCAGCCAACCTGACCACGCCGCCGACGCTGACGACCACGGCGACGGCGACGAGCATCGTCGGTAGTTACCCCATCACGGCCAGCGGCGCCGTGGACGGCAATTACACGATCACCTACAGCGCCGGCACGTTCAGCGTCCTGGCGCCGCCGCTGGTCATCACCGCCGACAACCAGACGATGGTCTACGGCGGCACCTTGCCGACGCTGACCGCCAGCTACAGTGGTTTCGTTGGCAGCAACTCAGCTTCCAGCTTGACCACGGCGCCGACGCTGACAACCACGGCCACGGCGAACAGTCCCGTCGGCACGTACCTCATCACGGCCAGCGGCGCGGTGGACGGCAATTACTCGATCCAATATGTCGTCGGCACGTTGACCATCACCCCGGCCCCTCTGACCGTCACCTTGCCCGCCGAAACACAGGTCTACGGCTCGCCGGCACCGACGCCAACCCCGGTCTATACCGGTCTGGTGAACGGCGACACGGCCGCCAGCTTCTCCGCGGCGCCAACGTTGACCTACTCCACGAAGACAACCAGCAACGTCGGCAACAATTACGCCGTCACGGGCAGCGGCATCGTGGACAGCAATTACAAGATCACTTACGTTTCCGGCCCGCTGACCGTGGTCGCGGCGACGCCGACGGTGAGCGTGACGGATGCGGGCGGAACGTACGACGGCAGCGCTTTCGCGGCTACCGCCACCACAGTTACTGGAGTGGCTGGCGACGGCACGCTGGCCAGCATGAGCAGCGACAGCCAAGCGTTGTTGTTCACGTACGTCGGGGTCAACGGCACGTCCTACGCTTCCTCGACGACGCCGCCGGTCAACGCCGGCAGTTACGAGGTGGACGCGCACTATGCCAGCGACAACCGCAATTATGCCGGCGCTGATGGCACCGCTTACTTCAACATCGCCAAGGCCAACGCCATCATCGTGGTCACGCCGTACACCAGCGCCACAGCCACCTATAACGGCACGGCCTACACCGCGACCGGGACGGTCACGGGCGTCGGCGGCGTTGCCTTGAGCGGCCTCAACCTGAGCGGCACCACGCACACCAACGCCGGCACGTACACCGGCGACACCTGGACGTTCACCGACGTCACCGGCAACTACAACAACGCCAGCGGCATGGTCAACGACAGCATCGCCAAGGCCAACGCCGTCATCGTGGTCACGCCGTACACGAGCGCGACCGCGACTTACGATGCCGCGGCCTACACGGCCACGGCGACGGTGACCGGTGTGGACGCCAGCGGCGCGGCCCTCGGCACGACGCTCGACCTGAGCAACACGACGCACACCAACGCCGGCACTTACACCAGCGATTACTGGTTCTTCAACGGCGGCACCAACTACAACTGCGTTGCCGATACCACCATCACCGATAGCATCGCCAAGGCCAATGCGACGATCGTGGTGATGCCGTACAACGTGACGTATGACGGCACGGCCCACACGGCCACGGCGACGGTGACCGGTGTGGACGCGAACGGCGCGGCCCTCGGCACGACGCTCGACCTGAGCAACACGACGCACACCAACGCCGGCACCTACGCCAGCGATTACTGGTTCTTCAACGGCGGCACCAACTACAACTGCGTTGCCGACACGACCATCACCGACAGCATCGCCAAGGCCAACGCCACCATCGTGGTCACGCCCTACACCAGCGCTACCACAACTTACAATGCCGCGGCTCACACCGCCACGGCGACGGTGACCGGTGTGGACGCCGGCGGCGCAGCCCTCGGCACGACGATCGACCTGAGCAACACGACGCACACCAACGCCGGCACCTACGCCAGCGATTACTGGTTCTTCAACGGCGGCACCAACTACAACTGCGTCGCCGATACCACCATCACCGACAGCATCGCCAAGGCCAACGCCACCATCGTGGTCACGCCCTACACCAGTGCTACCACGACTTACAATGCCGCGGCACACACGGCCACGGCGACGGTGACCGGTGTGGACGCCAGCGGCGCGGCCCTCGGCACGACGCTCGACTTGAGCAACACGACGCACACCAATGCCGGCACCTACGCCAGCGATTACTGGTTCTTCAACGGCGGCACCAACTACAACAGCGTCGGCGATACGTCCATCACCGATAGCATCGCCAAGGCCAACGCCACCATCGTGGTCACGCCCTACACCAGTGCTACCACGACTTACAATGCCGCGGCTCACACCGCCACGGCGACGGTGACCGGTGTGGACGCCGGCGGCGCGGCCCTCGGCACGACGCTCGACCTGAGCAACACGACGCACACCAACGCCGGCACCTACGCCAGCGATTACTGGTTCTTCAACGGCGGCACCAACTACAACAGCGTCGGCGATACGTCCATCACCGATAGCATCGCCAAGGCCAACGCCACCATCGTGGTCACGCCCTACACCAGTGCTACCACGACTTACAATGCCGCGGCTCACACCGCCACGGCGACGGTGACCGGTGTGGACGCCGGCGGCGCGGCCCTCGGCACGACGCTCGACCTGAGCAACACGACGCACACCAACGCCGGCACCTACGCCAGCGATTACTGGTTCTTCAACGGCGGCACCAACTACAACTGCGTTGCCGACACGACCATCACCGACAACATCGCCAAGGCGGCCTTGACGGTGACGCCGGACGCCGTATCGACACCCTACACCGGTGTGGCGCTGAACAACACGACCTACTCGGACGCCACGGGCAATTATTCGATTACCGGCTTCGTCAATAACCAGACGATCAGTACGGCGGGGGTGACGCTGAGCGGGTCGCTGGCCTTCAACGGCTCGACAGCGACCTCGGTGCTGAATGCGGGCACCTACACTCAGGCAGTCGGCACGCTGGCGTTGAGTAGCACCAATAGCAACTACTCGATGACCTTCAGCAACCCGACGCCACACAATTACGTGATTACGGCGGCGGCCTTGACGGTGACGCCGGACGCCGTATCGACACCCTACACCGGTGTGGCGCTGAACAACACAACCTACTCGGACGCCACGGGCAATTATTCGATTACCGGCTTCGTCAATAACCAGACCATCACTTCGGCGGGGGTGACGCTGAGCGGGTCGCTGGCCTTCAACGGCTCGACAGCGACCTCGGTGCTGAATGCGGGCACCTACACCCAGGCAGTCGGCACGCTGGCGTTGAGCAGCACCAATAGCAACTACTCGATGACCTTCAGCAACCCGACGCCGCACAATTACGTGATCACGGCGGCGGCCTTGACGGTGACGCCGGACGCCGTATCGACACCCTACACCGGTGTGGCGCTGAACAACACGACCTACTCGGACGCCACGGGCAATTATTCGATTACCGGCTTCGTCAATAACCAGACGATCACTTCGGCGGGGGTGACGCTGAGCGGGTCGCTGGCCTTCAACGGCTCGACCACAACCTCGGTGCTGAATGTGGGCACCTATACGCAAACGGTCGGCGCGCTGGTGCTGAGCAGCACCAACAGCAACTACTTGCTGAATTTCAACAACCCGACGCCGAACAACTACGTCATCACGGCGGCGGCGTTGACCGTGACGGCCAGCCCCGAGACCAAGGCGTATGGCCAGACGCTGACCTTTGGCAGCGGCAGCATGCTGTTTACCAGCAGCGGCTTGCAGAATGGTCAAACGATCGGCACAGTGACCCTGGCGGTCAGTAACAACGGCGGCGCGGCGACGGCGGCGGCAGGCAGTTACACGATTACGCCAATGCGGCCACCGGCGGCACCTTCACGGCCAGCAACTACACCATCACCTACGCCACCGGCACCCTTACCGTCAGCAAGGACAGCACCACCACCACCGTCGCCTCTTCGCTCAACCCGTCCAACTCGGGCCAGTCGGTGACCTTCACCGCGACCGTCAGCGCTAACTCCCCTGGCAGCGGCACGCCGACCGGCACAGTGACCTTCCTCGATGACGGCACATCGCTGGGGACGGGTACCAATTCCGTTGTCGGCGGCAACCTAGTGGCCACCTTCAGCACCAGTTCCCTCAGCGTCGGCACACAGAGCATCACGGTCAACTACGGCGGCGACGGCAATTTCGTCAACAGCACGTTGGCGACTCCGCTTAGCCAGGTCGTCAACTCGGCGAGCGGGAACGCGTTCGCCAACCCGTCGATCTATGTCCTCAACGGCACTGCCGCCGGCGCCCTCACCCTGTCGGGTAACGCTCAGATCCAGCTCACCGGCGTCGTCGACGTCGATTCCAACTCGACCTCGGCCATCAACGCCAGCGGCAACGCCATCATCTCCGCCAGCGGTATCTTGGTGGTCGGCAAAACGCTCACCAGCGGCAACGCTCATCTCAGCACCACGGTCACCGGCGCGGCCTCGTTCAGCGACCCGCTGGCCAGCCTCGCCGCTCCCTCGACGACCGGCCTGACGAACTACCCTGCGGTCAACCTCTCGGGGAACAGCTCGCAAACCATCAACCCGGGCATCTACTCGTCGATCGCCGTCTCGGGCAACGGCAATCTGACCATGACCGCGGGCACTTACATCATCCAGGGCGGCGGCTTTTCGGTCAGCGGCAACGGCAGCGTCTCGACGACCGGCACCAACAGCGTCTCCGGGACCGGCGTCATGATCTACAACGCCGGCAGCAGCAGCGGCACCTACGGCAGCGTGACGCTCAGCGGCAACGGCAACATCAGCCTGACACCGGAGACCACCGGCACCTACGCGGGCATCTTGATTTACCAGCCTGGCGCCAACACGAAGGTCATCTCGCTGAGCGGCAACGGCATCGTCATGCCCGGCGGCGTAATTTATGCTCCGACGGCGGCGCTGAGCATTAGCGGCAACGGCCAGTTCAAGGGCTCGCTCGACGTCAACACTGTGAACATCAGCGGCAACACCATTCTCAACGCGGTCACCTCCGACGGCTCAACCGTCTACACCCCGGCCCAGATCCGCACCGCCTACGGCCTCAACGACCTGTCCCTCGACGGCACCGGCCAGACCATCGCCATCGTCGATGCCTACGACGACCCGGCCATCTACCAGGCTCTCGACACCTTCGACCTCCAGTTCGGCCTGACCGCCTCCGGCCCGAACCTGTTCCAGCAGTACGGCCCGGCGTCGTCGTTCCTGACCGTGCTGAATCAGCAAGGTCAAAGCACGAATTTGCCGATCACCGACCCGACCGGAGCCGGCACCGGCAACTGGGAGATGGAAGAAGCGCTCGACGTGGAATGGGTCCACGCCATCGCTCCGGGGGCCAACATCGTCCTGGTGGAAGCCAACAGCCAGTCGCTGTCCGATCTGATGAGCAGCGTGGCGACGGCCGCCAGCCAACCGGGCGTCTCGGTCGTGTCCATGAGCTGGGGCCTGGCCGAAGGGCAGGCCATCACCGCCCAGGACGAGGCGCTGTACGACAGCTACCTGACCACGCCGGCCGGCCACCAGGGGGTGACGTTCGTGGCCAGCACCGGCGACTACGGCACGGCCGATCCGGAATATCCCGCGTTTTCGCCGAATGTCGTGGCGGTCGGCGGCACGAGTCTCTCGGTCAACGCCGACGACTCGTACAACTCCGAGACGGGTTGGGGCAGCAGCACGGAGGCGGCGGGCAACGGTCAGTTCATCGGCAGCGGCGGCGGCCTGAGCTTGTACGAAGCCGAGCCGGCCTGGCAGTTGAACGTGCAGAACACGGGCTATCGGTCCACCCCCGACGTGTCGATGGTGGCCGATCCGGACACGGGCGCGTGGATCGCCGATCCGTACAACCTGCCCGGCGACAACCCGTGGGCCGTGGTGGGCGGCACCAGTCTGTCGGCACCGTCGTGGGCGGGCCTGATCGTGCTGGCCGACCAGGGACGCGCCGAGGCTGGCGAAGCAACGCTGGGAACGGCCAGCCCGACCGAGGCTCAGCAAGCCCTGTACAGCGTGCCGCAGAGCGATTTCAACGCGATCACGACCGGCACCAACGGTCTGTACAACGCCGGCGCCGGCTACAACCTGGTGACCGGCCTGGGCAGCCCGGTGGCCAATCTACTGATCCCCGATCTGGTCTCGTACACGAACGGCCAAGCCGACGTCTCCGGCCGCACGGTGACGGTGACCGGCAACGGCGGTGTGAACAGCTCGACGAACAACCCCGCGGTAACCACGAATGTCATCAACAGCATGATCAACGTGTTCGATGCGGAGTTCGTGCCGCTGGCGGGCCTTGCCAACGGCGTGAACGCGGGCCGCGTCAACGAGACGGTTTCCGCCTTGGCGACCAACTCGACGCCGCCGCTGCCGATGGTGGCCGCCGCGTCACCGGTGGAACGAACGGTAGCGCCGGTGGCCGTGCCGCCGCGACCGGCGACGGCGAGCATTCCGCTGGCGCTCGAATCGAACGCGCTCGGGAGCCGATGCCTCGACCGCGCTGGCGGCCGCCGCGCTGGGTAATGGGCCGATGTCGCGGTCGATCGTGACGACGGTCGCCGCGGAAATGCAACCGACGAGCGCCGGCGCACTGTGGTGCTGTACGGATACCACCACGGTTGACGGAGAGTATCTGGACAGTCGCAACGTCGAGCCGCTGCCCACCGACGACGCTGTGCGGCTGGACGGCAGCGACGGCAACATCCTGATCGGCGGCGCGGGCAACGCGTTGCAGATCGGCGGCCGCGGTCGCAGCCTGCTGGTCGCCGGGTTCGGCTCCGAACGACTGGTGGAGGAGGCCCTCGGCGACACTTCGTTGGACGCCGCGCTGGAGGCGAGCGCCGGCGATGAGGCGTTTCAGTCGATCATGGCGGGCTGGCACGCGTCGGACAACTTCGCCGACCGCGTGGCCAACCTGCTCGGCAAGACGGCGCCCCCGGCCGGAAACGACAATCCCCGCACACGAGTTGAGGACGAAATACCAACGGAACCAAACGCAGCGGGAGTGCAGGACTGGTCGTTCCTGGTTGTCAGCGATGCGGCGCGCGATCGTCATATCGAGGATGTGCTGAGTAATGTGGCGCTGTCGAACTGCGCGCCGCCGGCCGAGGAGGAAGGCGACTGAGGAGCGGCTGGTTCGGCGAAAAATGAGACTCGAACTGCTGTTGCCGCAGGCGCGACTATGATAGACTCCCATTTCAATCGGTTACTCGGTTGACTTCCTTCCGCACTGCGGTCGATTGGTAAAACCGTTTTTGGCCGCGAACGGACGCCTGCTCAGACTCGGCCTAAGGTTCGCCAATGTCGCCTCCACTTTCCGCGCTGGCGCCGGACACGTCCTGGAACCTGCTGCGCTCGGTGCAGGACGACTCACCGAACGGCTGGGCCCGCTTGGTATCGCTGTATGCACCCGTGTTGGCGCGCTGGTGCCGCCGCGCCGGCTTGCAGGATGCCGACGCCGATAACGTGGTGCAGGAAGTCTTCCTTACCTTGCGCTGCCACATCGGCTCGTTCCGCCAGGACCGAGGCAGCGGACGCTTTCGTGCCTTCCTCTCCACCATCACCCGCACGCGCATCGCTGACCACCGTCGCCGCGAAGCACGTCAACCGACGCTCCTTGATGGCAACGCGCTCGCCCTGCTCGGGGATCGGACGCTCGACGAGGTCGCGGTGGACCCACAGTTCCGCGACCTGGAGCTGCGCCGCACAGTGGACGTGGTTCGCGCGGAGGTTACGGAGTCCACGTGGAAGGCGTTCTGGCTCACGGCGGTCGAGGGCCGTAGCGCAGAGGAAACCGCCGAAGCGACGGGCTTGACTGTTGGGGCCGTGCGGCTCGCTAAACTCCGTGTCCTGCGGCGGTTGCGCCATTTGCTGGAATAATCAGCCCGGAAAACCGGCGTGGCGCGAAACGGCGCCGGCGTTCTTCTTGGTAGAAGACACCGCACAGAGAAGGATTGCGATGATCGAGTGCCCCAACCGTGAGCGTCTGCTGGCCTACCTCGACGGTGTTGCAACTCCGGACGAGAAGGCCCACGTTGCGGGCTGTCCGCACTGCCAGGGCAGTGCCACGTCGATTATCAACTCGTTGGAGGAGTCGCTGAGCGCGGAGGTCCGCCGAATTGCGCGAGCCGGCCTATGAGGCCATCGAGATCGAACGGGCCATCGCCGTCGCTGCCGGTCTCGGCGGCGCCTGCCATCACCGGTACTCTTTCGACGCGCGAACTACCGTCGGCCGTCTCCACGGTGACTCTCGACGAACCGCGTATCACCGATGGCGCTGCTCCGCCTGCCGCGAAGGGCGAGCTGCCTTTCCTATCGCCACCACAAGCACCTGACGAGTTGGGTCGGCTCGGAAAGTACCGAGTGCTGAAAGAACTGGGTCGCGGTGGCATGGGCGTGGTGCTGCTGGCCGAGGACGAGAGATTGGGCCGAAAGGTGGCCCTCAAGGTGATGCGTCCCGAGATCGTTGCCGAGAATCTGCGGGAGCGCTTCCTGCGCGAAGCCCGTGCCGTGGCTCTGGTGGAACACGAGCGCGTGGTGCCGGTGTACGAGGCGGATGAGGTCAACGGCGTGCTGTTCCTGGCCATGCGATTGCTGGCGGGCGAGTCACTGCACGATCGACTGCGCCGACGGCCGGGGCTGACCCTGGCCGAGGCCGTGCGGATCGGTCGGGAGACGGCCGAGGGGCTAACGGCCGCGCACCAGCGCGGCCTGGTACACCGCGACGTTAAGCCGGCGAATCTCTGGCTGGAGACGACGGAAGACGGCTGGCACGTGCGCGTGCTGGACTTCGGCCTGGCCCGGCTGCAATCCGGCGATACGCCGCTGACGCAGCCGGGGGCGTTGCTGGGCACGCCGGCGTATATGGCTCCCGAACAGGCACGCGGCGACGAGGTGGATGGGCGCTGCGACCTGTTCAGCCTCGGCTGTGTGCTGTACCAGCTGCTGACGGGCGGGTCGCCGTTTATGGCTCGCGATACGATGGCGGTGCTGCGCCGGCTCGAATTGCACCAACCGGACGCGCCGCGGAAACTGAACCCGGCGGTGCCCCAAGCGCTGTCGAAGCTGGTGATGCGGCTCCTGGCGAAGGATCCCGACGATCGCTCGGAATCCGCGCGGGTTGTGGTCGAGGAACTGCGCGAGATCGAGAAAACCCTGCCTTCCTGCGAGTCGACGACCGCACCGCCCAATCCCACGCCGCCTCTAGGTCCGACGACGTCGCTACCCAATCCCACGCCGCGTCTAGGTCCGTCCACATCTTCCGTGGCATCACAGAACCTGCGATCGCTACCCATGCAGCAACAGCGACGCTGGCGCCGATTCGGGCGGCGCTGGTTTCTGGCTGGAGCGGGCGCGGGAGTGTTGGCCGTATTAGCGGCTGTCTTCGTGATACCGCCGCATCGGGGGATCCCGCACGCCGGGGACCCGATGCCACAACCGGATTCGGTGAAAGGGCTACCGCCGTTGAAGGGGAGCATCGACATCCTAATTTATGAGGACGGCAATCCGAGACGCCAGAACATCTTCCTCGACGATCCTGGAGCGATGCCGCTTCGGCCGGGCGATGAGGTCTCCATCGAAGCGGAACTGAATCGGAAGGCTTACGTGTACGTGCTCTGGATCGACACCGACGGCAAGGTGCAGCCGGTCTACCCGTGGCAGCCCGGCCACTGGGAGGAGCGCCCGGCGGAGGAGCGCCCGGTCGCGAAGGTTCGGCGGCCCGAGGCGCTGGACGAGTTCTACCAGGTGTCGAAGGGGACGCCGGGGATGGAAACCCTGGTCCTGCTCGCCCGGGAGACGCCGCTGCCGCTGGACGTGGACCTAGTCGCGGAACTGAGTCCGCTGCCACGACCAGCGGCGCAGGAACTGAAGGCGACGGCGTGGTTCGAAAACGGCGTGGTGGTGCGAAACCGTCGCGGCCGGGAAGGTATGTTCGATGTGAAGAAGCGTGACGACCCGGTGCTGACGACGCAGCAGCGGATCAAGGAACGGTTGCTGGGACGGCACTTCGACTACGTGATGGCGGTCAGTTTCGCCAATCAGGGGCGGTGAGTCGATAACAAGGATCATTCACCACAAAGGCACAAAGGGCACAAAGAAAGACAAACACAAGGAGAAGCGGAAAAGTCCGAGAGGGCAGGTGCAGCAGTCCAGATGAGCATCTTGCTTAAACTGTCTTTCCCGCCTTTCTTTGTGTTCTTTGTGCCTTTGTGGTGATTAATCCGAGTTTCCGAGAATAATATAGGAGATGAAACAGCGGTTGCGCAGTCCGCAGAATCGCCGGCTGGCACCATTGCTGTGGGGTTCCGCGTACATCCTGCTGGGCTTGCGCCACTCGCCGGCGCTGGCAGATGAACTTTTTCGAGGAGTGCTATCCATGCGCGTGTCATCGACGTATCAGGCGATTCTGGCGGAAGGTCTGTCGGAAAGTCGTGCCAAAGGTCTGTCGGAAGGTCTGGCCAAAGGTCAGGTCAAAGGTGAGTTGCACGGCCTGAAAGAAGCGCTGCGACACCTCGGCGACGAGGCGTTCGGACCTCCCGACGCGCGCGGCCGCACGCATCAGCGCCTGAGTGACCTGGCACGGGTGAAAGAAATGCTGACACGGATACGCAGTGCCGCCAGCTGGCAGGAGTTGCTCGGCCCTTCGGCGTCGGGTCGAACGGGCGGACGCCGACGGTAAGGGCACCATCGGATTCTTGTCCGAGCCGAAAGCGTTTACGCGGCGTGGGTCATCGGCGGCACGAATCTATCACGGGGAGGGTTGCTCATGGGCGCGATGCGACGAATGGTGACGTGGGCTATGGTTCTGGCGCTGCTCGGGTCGATCGGAGCAGGCGTCGGCATCCAGGCGACCCACCGGCAGGACGAGACACAGGAATTGAGCGACACGGAGCGCATCAAACTGGAGAAACAGGCCGCAGAACTGAACCGGCAAATTGGCGAGCATTACCAAAAGAGACGGTTTGATGAGGCGATCCGCCTATCGGAACAACTCCTGGCTACTTACAGGCAGCTTTATCCCACGGATTCCTTCCCCGACGGACACCGCAACCTGGCCAACTGCCTGTACAACCTCGGCACGCTGCTAAAGGCGCGGGGCGAACTGGACAAGGCCGAGCACTATTATCGCGACGCCCTGGCGATGCGCCAGCGCCTTTATCCTCGAGACACACTATAAGGACGGCCACCCTGACCTTGCGACCAGCCTGAACATCCTGGGCTACCTTCTGCAAGCGCGAGGGGAGTTGACCAAGGCCGAACCCTATTACCGCGACGCCCTGGCGATGCGCCAGCGCCTTTACCCTGAGACACACTATAAAGACGGCCACCCTGAACTTGCGACCAGCCTGAACAACCTGGGCTACCTTCTGCAAGCGCGAGGGGAGTTGACCAAGGCCGAACCCTATTACCGCGACGCTCTGGCGATGCGCCAGCGCCTCTACCCTGAGACACACTATAAAGACGGCCACCCTGACCTTGCCGACCAGCCTGAACAACCTGGGCTGCCTTCTGCAAGCGCAGGGGAGTTGACCAAGGCCGAGCCCTTCTTACCGCGACGCCCTGGCAATGTATCAGCGCCTTTACCCCGAGGCACGCTACAAGGACGGCCACCCTGACCTTGCGACCAGCCTGAACAACCTGGGCTACCTTCTGCAAGCGCGAGGGGAGTTGACCAAGGCCGAACCCTATTACCGCGACGCTCTGGCGATGCGCCAGCGCCTCTACCCTGAGACACACTATAAAGACGGCCACCCTGACCTTGCGATGAGCCTGAACAACCTGGGCGGCCTGCTTCTGCAAGCGCAAGGGGAGTTGACCAAGGCTGAGCCCTTTTACCGCGACGCCCTGGCAATGTATCAGCGCCTTTACCCCGAGGCACGCTACAAGGACGGCCACCCTGAACTGGCGAGGAGCCTGAACAACATGGGCTACCTTCTGCAAGCGCAAGGGGAGTTGACCAAGGCTGAGCCCTTCTACCGCGATGCCCTGGCGATGCTCCAGCGATTATACCCCGAGGCACGCTACAAGGACGGCCACCCTGAACTGGCAAATAGCCTGAACAACCTGGGATACCTTCTACAAGCGCAAGGGGAGTTGACCAAGGCTGAGCCCTATTACCGCGACGCCCTGGCAATGCGGCAGCGCCTTTACCCCGAGACACGCTACAAAGACGGCCACCTTGACCTTGCGAGCAGCCTGAACAACCTGGGCACACTGCTACAAGCGCAAGGGGAGTTGACCAAGGCTGAGCCCTATTACCGCGACGCCCTGGCGATGCGCCAGCGCCTCTACCCCGAGGCACGCTACAAGGACGGCCACCTTGACCTTGCGGGCAGCCTGAACAACATGGGCTACCTTCTGCGAGGCGCAAGGGGAGTTGACCAAGGCTGAGCCCTTTTTCCGCGACGCCCTGGCGATGTGTCAGCGCCTCTACCCCGAGGCACGCTACAAGGACGGCCACCTTGTCCTTGCGGGCAGCCTGAACAACATGGGCTACCTTCTGCGAGCGCAAGGGGAGTTGACCAAGGCTGAGCCCTTTTTCCGCGACGCCCTGGCGATGCGCCAGCGCCTCTACCCCGAGGCACGCTACAAGGACGGCCACCCCGACCTCGCCACTAGCCTGAACAACCTGGGCAGCCTGCTGCAGGCGCAGGGGAGTTGACCAAGGCGGAGCCTTACCACCGCGACGCCCTGGCGATGCACCAGCGCCTTTACCCCGAGGCACGCTACAAGGACGGCCACCCTGACCTTGCGAGCAGCCTGAACAGCCTGGGCTACCTTCTGCAAGCGCAAGGGGAGTTGACCAAGGCTGAGCCCTTTTATCGCGACGCCCTTGCGATGCGTCAGCGCCTCTACCCCGAGGCACGCTACAAGGACGGCCACCCTGAACTGGCAAATAGCCTGAACAACCTGGGATACCTTCTACAAGCGCAAGGGGCGTTGACCAAGGCTGAGCCCTTCTACCGCGATGCCCTGGCGATGTTCCAGCGATTGTACCCCGAGGGACGCTACAAGAACGGCCACCCTGAACTGGCAATAGGCCTGTTTAACCTGGGCGTGCTGCTGGAGGCGCGGGGTGAGTATGAGAAGGCCGAGCCGTTTCTCCGCGACAGCCTGACCATGTTTCAGCGGCTGGCCGACGCCTTCGCCCGTGCCGCCGCCGAGGCCGAAACCCTCAACTTCCTCGCCCAACTTCCCGAGACTCGTGAATTCTTCCTGTCAGTCACCGCCAACCTACCCGACGCCTCGCCCGCCGACGCCTACGCCGTCCTCTGGCAGGGCAAGGCCGCGCTGGCTCGCGCGATCGAAAGCCGTCAACGCCTCCTCCATTCCTTGACCGACGACGCTGATCGCGGCAAACTTCAGGAACTGCTCGACGTCCGCCGCGAGTTGGCCCGACAGATCCTCGGCCCGGACCAACAAGACAAGGAACGCGACCGACGGCTCAAGGAGCTGACCGACCGCAAGGAAACCCTGGAGAAGCAGTTGGCAGCCAGGATCCCCGAGTTGAAGGAAGCCCAGACCCCCTCCACCGACCTGATCGACCGCCTTTCCGCTGACGCTGCCTTCGTCGATCTCTTTCGCTATCTCCACCGGCCCAAGGGTGAGAAGGACCGGCGTCCACACTACGCTGCCTTCATCCTCCGCAAGGGGGCCAAAGTGGTCCGCGTCGAGCTAGGCCGCGCCGAAACCATCGAGAAAGCCCTCGCCGCCTGGCGCAAGGACATCGCCCAGGGTCTCGACAGTCCGAGCGCCGCCGAGCTGCGCCACCTGGTCTGGGACAAGCTCGCCAAGCACCTGCCTGACACGCCCGGCAGCACCGTCTATCTCTGTCCCGACGGCGACCTGAGCGCGCTGCCGTGGGCCGCTCTGCCGGGGCGCGACAAGGGCACCGTCCTGCTGGAGGACCACGCTCTCGCCCTGGTGCCGCACGGTCCCGCCCTGCTCAAGCGCCTCCTCCGCAAGGACAAGGAGCGCACCGCCGAGGACGCCGTGCTGGCCCTGGGCGGCCCGCGCTACGATCAGGCTCCCGACGCGGCCCGCCGGCCCGACGACCTGGCCGACGTTCGCCCCGCTCAGCGCAGCGGCAAGGACGGCGTCTGGCCCGACCTGCCCGGCAGCGCCCGTGAGGTTGCCGCCATAGCCGCTCTGGCCGGCGCACTGCCGAAGCCTCCCAAGGTGCTGCAACGCTCCGCCGCCTCGGCCAGCGCCACACAACTCTATCTCGACCTGCCCCAGGCGCGTTGGGCACACCTGGCCACGCATGGCTTTTTCGCCGCGCCCGAGACGGCGGAGCGCAAGTATCTCTTCGACGAGAAGGAGTTCCTGCTGGGCGTCAAGGGCCACTCCGGCTTTGAACGGCTGGGGGCGGGAGCGCGGCATCCGTTGACGCATACCGGTCTGGTGCTGACCGGGGCCAACCTCAAGGGTAAGGACGCGCCGGCCGACGGCGGGATGCTAACCGCGGAGGCCATCGCTGGGCTGGACCTGCGCACGCTGGACGTGGCCGTGCTGTCGGCGTGCGAGACCGGGCTGGGCGAGGGCATGAACGGCGAAGGTGTCTTCGGGCTGCAGCGCGCCTTCCACCTGGGCGGCTGCCGCAACGTGGTCGCCAGCCTGTGGAAGGTGGACGACGACGCCACCGCCGCCCTGATGGCCGTGTTCTATCACGAGCTGTGGGTTGCCGAGCGTTCGCCGATGGAAGCGCTGCGGCGGGCGCAACTGGCCCTGTACCGCAATCCCGGCGACGTGAAGGAACTGGCCCGTGGCCGCGGACCCGACTTCGACAAGACGGTGAGGCGCGTGACGACTCCGCCGCCGAAGGGAGGGAGACCGAAGAAGGCGGCTCTGGTGCGGGACTGGGCGGCGTTCATCCTCTCGGGGTCCGGTGGGTAGAAGCCGCTGAAACCGCGATTAACTCGCAACCGGCAGCAGATCGCGGTAGCCGAAGCGCCCTCGCGCAGCGTGTACTCGCCGAGGGACCAGGGCACCGGAGCGGCGAAGATCGGCCCGTCGAAGACGAAGGTGTGAAACTCGCCGTTCTCGCCGCACGGATCAGCTGCGGCCGGCAGATCGGCGAGCAGGGCGTCGTCAAAGAGCCGGCCCGCGAACTCGGGCGCCAACGCTTGGGTATCGACGCAACACAAGACGGCCCGGAAACCGAGATCGATGAAACGTCGGGCCAGAGTACGGCTGTCGTGCCCCCAGATTGGAAAGACGCCCTTGAGTCCGTCGCGGAAGAGCCGCTCTTCGCGGTACCGACGCACGTCCTCCAGAAAGATGTCGCCGCAAACGACGCCTTCGACACCGAACGCCCGATGCCGAGTCAATGCGGTGCGCATCCGCTCTTCATAATCATTGTTGGAACAGCTCGGCGGAATGCGCACGATCTCCAGCGGCCGACCAAGCGCCGCCGCCTGTTGTTCGAGAAGCGCGGTGCGAACGCCGTGCATGCTGATGCGGTCGTAGCCGTCGGTCACGGTCGTCAGCAGAGCCACGACTTCGCAGCGGTCGGCGATCTCGAACAGGGCGAGGGCGCTGTCCTTTCCGCCGCTCCAGGAGACGACAACTTTTTGCAATGAGATGCCTCAGTTTGCAGATTGATAGCGGAAAGGGTTGGGAAGTCTGATTGATTTGCGAACCCTTCATTGTTGGTGCGTTTCATTTCGAATCCGGAATCGTCAACCCCTTCTCCGCGAGGAAGGCTTTCATCCGCGCCAGCTCAGCTTCCGCCTTCTCCGCGAACAGCGGCACCAGTTCGCCGTCCGTGGTGAAGAACCGCAGCCAGACGTGCTCTATTCCGTTCTGGAACCGGCCCTTCCACGTCCCGAGCCAGACACCGAGTTGTTCGCTCCACGTCCGCCCCTGCTCGTTGGCTATGATCGGCGCGTAACGCAGGTGTTGGTCGAGCCGCCAGCCTTGCAGCGTATGCGACTCCGGGTCGTACAGGAAATACTCCGGCGTGTGGAACGTCCGTTCGTATACGTCCTTCTTGGTGGTCCGATCGACGACCGCGGTTGTCGGCGACAGCAACTCGATAATCAGGTTGGGATAACGACCGTCTTCGTCCCAGACGGCCCAGTACTGGCGGTCGTAGGAGCCGTCCACGTCCTTGACGAGGAAGACGTCCGGCCCATTGAAGTCGCGGTTGCGCATTTGCCTTGTGCTGTAGTAGAGGAACATGTTGCCGCCGGCGAAAAAGTCGGTACGACCCAGGAACAGGAAGCGAATCAACTCGACGAGGAGGTTGATCGCGTCGCGGTGCCAACTCGAGTCCAATTTCTCACCATCCGTTTCCGGCAGGTTTTGGGGCGGCATTGGGACATTGGCAGTTTGGCCGGCCGGGATAGCAGGCGGCGCGGTCGGCAGAACAGAAACGGTCGGTGTACTCATGGCCGACTCTCCAGAACAGGGAGCGTTAAACGAATAATATCTCAAGCATCGCAAAACGCGGACGCATCGTCAAGCTGGGCGAGCGGAGCATTCGTGCTCAGCGAGCCTCCCGCGTCAGCGGGGGGAGGATGCGCGGCGATTGCCACTCACTCCCCCGCTGACGCGGGAGGCTCGCTAAGACGTCCTTGTCGCGCTTTCTCCCCGCCTTACCATGAACGGTATGGCCCTGCGCATCGCGAACCTACACTTGAAACTCGACGAACCCGAAAGCGTCCTCCCCGAGCGTCTGGCCCGGTTGCTGGGCCTGGCTCCGGCGGAGATTGTCCGCTGGCGCATCCTGCGCAAGAGCCTCGACGCTCGGGACAAGACGCATCTCCAGTTCGTCTACACCGCCGAGGTCGTCGTGCCGGAGGACGAGGAGCGTCTCGTCCTCGCCGCGTCGCGATCGGTGCCGGCCGGGGTTCGGCTTGAACTATATCAGGAACCTCCGTTCGAGATGCCGCCGCCCGGCCACGTGCCGTTGGTGCATCGGCCGGTCGTCGTCGGTTCCGGACCAGGCGGGTTGGCGGCGGCGTATTTCCTTGCCGAACAGGGCTATCGTCCGCTGGTACTGGAGCGCGGCCGGCCGGTGCGCGATCGCATCCACGACGTCCGTGCCTTCGACGAGGGTGGGCCGCACAATCCGGAGAGCAACTACCTGTTCGGCGAGGGCGGCGCCGGCACCTTCAGCGACGGCAAGCTGACCTATCGCAACAGCGGCCCCGATGTGAACCGCGTACTGCGTCTCTTCGCCGAGTGCAAAGGCAAACCATCGGTCCTGTACGACGCTCGGCCGCACCTCGGCAGCAATCGGTTGCCCGCGGTCGTCAAGGCCATCCGCCGGCGCATCGAAGCGCTGGGCGGCGAGGTGCGCTTCTCCTGCCGCGTCGAGGATCTCGACCTCGGTCCTTCTCCCCTCTCCCCTGTACTCAGGGGAGAGGGGTCGGGGGTGAGGGGTTTGCGCGGCCTCCACACTTCCTCTGGCTACATTCCCGCGACGGTCGCCGTCCTCGCCATCGGCCACAGTGCGCGCGATACCTACGAGATGCTGGTGCGCCACGGCGTGCCGATGACGCAGAAGCCGTTTCAGATGGGACTGCGCGTCGAACATACGCAGGAGACGGTGAACCGGGTGCAATATGGTCGAACCCAGCTGGAGGATCGCATCGGCGCGGCCAGCTACGAAGTCGTGGCGCGCGGGCGGACGAACGTCTTCTCCTTCTGCATGTGCGCTGGCGGTTACGTGATGCCGAGCGTGTCGGAGTCGGGGGCGTTCTGCACCAACGGCATGAGCCTGTCGCGGCACGATTCGCCGTTCGCCAATAGCGGACTGGTCGTGACGGTTGAGCCGAAGGACTTCGGCGGCAGCGACGTGCTGGCCGGCGTGCGGCTTCAGCAGCACTACGAGCGCCGGGCGTTCGATGCGGGCCGGCACGAATATCGCTGTCCGATCCAGCGCGCGACCGATTTCCTCGCCGAACGCCGCTCCGACGGGACGATGCCGAGCAGCTATCCGCGCGGCGTCGTCTCGGCTGCCGTCGCCGAGTTGGTGCCGCCGCTGATCGTCAAAGCGTTGAAGCATGGGCTGCCAATCCTGGACAAGATGTGGCGCGGCCGCTTCCTGCCGGAGGCGACACTGGTCGGCCCGGAGTCGCGCGGCAGCGCGCCGGTGCGCATCCCGAGGGACGAGACATCGCGCGAGACGCCGGGGCTGGCGGGGCTGTATCCAGTCGGCGAGGGCGCTGGCTATGCGGGCGGGATCGTCAGCGCCGCGGTGGACGGGCTGCGCACCGCCAAGGCGATCGTGGCGCGATATGCAGTGTTTGTTTAGCCGCGAGCTTTTGCGAGCGCTGAGGCATTAGCGGCTGATGCCTCAGCGCTCGCAAAAGCTCGCGGCTAAACGAATGCGGGGAGAAACGCATGGCTCTGTTCGAGTCGAAATCCGTCGTCATTGAGCGCGATACCGACGGTACGCTCATGCTCCGGATCGACGTCCCCGGCCGCAGTGTCAACGTCCTCAATGCCGAACTCCTCGCCGACCTCGACGCCGCGTTCGATCGTCTCGCGGCCGAACACACGGCACCGCTGGTATTCGTTCGCAGCGGTAAATCTTCCGGGTTCGTCGCCGGGGCCGATCTGCACGAATTCCTTGACATCAAGACCACCGCCGAGGCCGAAGCGGTGTCGGCACGCGGGCAGAAGCTGTTCGACAAACTGGCGGCGCTGCCGATGCCGACGGTCGCCGCGCTTCACGGACCGTGTCTGGGCGGCGGCCTGGAGCTGGCCCTGGCGTGCGACTATCGCCTCGTTTTCGACAAGCCGAACACGCAGCTCGGCCTGCCGGAAGTCGAGTTGGGTCTGCTGCCGGGCTGGGGCGGAACACAACGGCTGCCACGCATTGTCGGCCTGGAACGGGCGCTGCAGATGATCCTCGGCGGCCGGCGACTCGACGCCCGTGAAGCGCTGAAGTGGGGCCTCGCCGACGTGATCGCATCCGGCGAACGGGAGCTGCGCGGGCAGATTGTCCACATTTCCGCCATCGCGGTGCAGAACGGCAAGCGGCCGCTGATCCGTCTGCCGCTGCGTACCTGGCGGCAATGGTTTCTCGAATCGAACCCGCTCGGCCGGCGCCTGCTGTTCCGCGGCACGGCACGGCTGCTGCGCAAGCGCGTCTGGGACGATATGCCCGGCCCCTGGGAGGCGCTGGACGCGGTGCGGACCGGCATCAAGGAGGGCGTCGCGGCCGGTCTCAAGCGCGAGAGAGAGTGCGGGCCGACTCGCGGTCAGCGCCCCGTGCCGTAACCTCATCGGTCTCTTCTTCCGCCGCGAAGAGGCTAGGAAAATCGGCGACAGACTGCCGGATGTCCGCCGGGTCGGGATCATCGGTGCCGGCGTTATGGGGGCCGGCATCGCTCAGCTTGCGGCGCTCAAGGGCTGTCAGGTCGTGGTGCGCGAGGTGAATGAGGAAGCGCTCGGGGCCGGCATCACGCGCATATCGGACCTGTTCACCCCGCGGTCGAACGGGGCCTGCTGACGGAAGACGACGCCCACCGGCGCCTGGCCGGCGTGAAGGGTACGCTCGCCTGGGACGGCTTCGACTCCCTGGACGTGGTCGTCGAGGCAGCGACGGAGAATCCCGAGGCGAAGCGAGCCATCTTCCGCGAACTCGACGCACGGACCCAACCGACCACCATTCTGGCGACGAACACTTCCTCGCTGTCGGTTGCGGTGTTGCAGGAAGGGTTGACGCATCCCGAGCGCGTTGCCGGGCTGCATTTCTTCAACCCAGTCCACAAGATGCCGTTGATCGAGGTGGCCCGCGCTCCGAGGACGGACCCGAGCGCCGTCGAGTTGCTGCGTCAGTGGAGCATCGCGCTCGGCAAGACGCCGGTGGTGGTGCGCGACAGTCCTGGCTTCATCGTCAATCGCGTGCTGATGCCGTACCTCAACGAGGCGGCGCTGCTGGTCGCCGAGGGGCTGAAGATCGTGCCGATCGACGCGGTGATGTGCCGCTTCGGGATGCCGATGGGGCCGCTCGCATTGCTGGACCAGATCGGCCTCGACGTGGCGGCGCAGGTGGCCGTGGCGATGCAGCCGATCCTCACCGGCCGCTTCGAGACGAACGACGCCTTCGAGAAAATGCGTTCGAACGGCTGGCTCGGCCAGAAAAGCGGCCGCGGCTTCTATGTACACAAGAAGAAGTCCGCGACGCCGAACGCCCTGGCCGAGAACCTGCTGCGCGCTGGCACCGATGCGGTGGCGCGGGCGCTGGGACTGGAAGCACGCCTTGCCGAGGCGCGCGAGCGGATGGTGTTGCTGATGGTGAACGAAGCGGCGTTGGCCCTGTCCGAAGGAGTGGCCGAGAGTGCGGAGGCGATCGACCTGGCGATGGTGTTGGGCACCGGCTGGGCGCCGCACCGGGGTGGACCGCTGCGCTACGCCGACGAGCGCGGCCTGTCCGCGGTGGTCGAAGCGCTGACGGGGTTGGCGGCGCGGCGCGGGAAACGGTTTGAACCGTGCAAGGAACTACAAGCACGGCTGGCGGAGGGGAGGACGTTTACGGTTTAGTACGACCCGGTTTGCTTCGGCGAGTCGCTCCTGCGCATCGACGAGTAGAAATTCTGACTTCCCCGTCTACGTCGCACGGCATGTGTTCGCGGCCTGGTTCAAACGGGGCACCGGAGGGGTAACACACTGGTAAGACGGATTTGCAATCCGTCCGCCGCCATCGCCCGGACGGATTGCAAATCCGTCCTACCAGTGTGTTACCCGCCTTTGAACCATGCCGTGCTCGCAACGTAAACGGGGAAGTCAGTTCTCTGTGGCTATCAGCTGAGGAACCACAGTTTACTGAATGGATTGTCCGGCGGTGGGGACGGTACGGTCGGCGGTGAAGGCGGCGGAACCGGGGGACCGCCGCCGTTCGGATTCGGCGGAGGCGGAGGCAACGGCACCGTCACCTCTCCGAAGTTGTAGCTGATCCCGTTCTGGTTCTCCCCGATCGACACGAACAGCTGATCGTTCGCCGTCGTGCCGCCAAGACTGCCGGGTGTATCGACACCATTGAGGTACCCGGGCGGCGGCGCCTTGCTGATCGTGTAGCTGCCGGGTCGCAGGGTGCCAAAGCTGTACGAGCCATCGGCCGCCGTGTTCGTGGTCAGGAAAACCGCGTTGCCCAGGTTGTCGATCCCCGTCAGGGTGATACCAACGTTGGCCAGCGGCGGGTCGCCCGGTTCAATCACGCCCTGGCTGTTCACATCGACGTAAACGTTGCCGGCCAGGCTCGACGGGAGGACGTGGCCGAAGTTGTTGTTCGTGCCATTCACCCCCGCTCCGAGATTGATTTGCGTGACAGCGGTCGCGGTGGCGGTGCCGCCCTGGCTGCCGACCGAGACGCTTGGAGCGAGGTAGCCGCTGGGCGGGGTCGTCTCGGTAATGGTGTAATTGGTGCCCGGGTACAGATTGTTGAAGCTGTACGAACCGTCGGAGCTTGTCTGCTGGTTCACGCTGACGGTGTGGCCGACCACATCCGTTCCGGTTAGCGTCACGGTTGCTCCCAGTCCCGGTTCGCCCGGGTCCAAAGAACCGTTGGCGTTCAGGTCGTGGTAGACGTTGCCCGCCAGGCTCGCCGGCGGCACCTCGGCGAAGTTGTTGGTGAGCGAACTGCCAGAACCGCTGAGAGTCACGTTGATCTTCGTCTGGCCGTAGCTATTCGGCAATGGGGTGATGTTGTCGGTCGTCACCTGACCGTCGAGGTAGCCACTCGGCTCGGTCGTCTTTTCGACGTAATAGTCGCCGGTCTGCAACCCGTTCGAGGGAGTGTAGTTGTAAATGATGCGTACACTGCCGTCGGCCGTCGAGCGGATGCTCTGCTCGAAGTTGCCGCTGCCCGAATCGGTCGAGGTGACGGCGGCAGTCTCGTTCAGCTGGAGAGTGCCGGTGCCGATGAACGCCGACAGGTCCTGGCTGCTGGCGTTCAAGGTGACTGTCCCATTGGCCGTCGCCTGCTGCGCTGAGAAGTCGTGGCTATCCGGCCCCGTGAAGTCCGAGCTGCCGTCGTAGGGCCCGAGGTCGGTCCGGTCGTCGAGCGTATTCGTGGACGACTGCACCAGGGCGGTGCCGTTGGAGCTTAGAGTGAACTGGCCAGCCACCTGGACATCCACGTTCGCCGACTGTGGCGTCGTCGAGGGCGGCGGCGCAGCATTCTCTACCTGGACGTCCGTGTTGAGAGTGCCCGTGCTAATGATCTCAACCGACGTCAGCGTGCCCAGCGACGGGTCGAACTGGGCGATGCTCTGGGAATTCGACCAGTCCGTGGGCTGACTGGGGAACGTGGCATCGACTTCCGCGGACGTCGGCTGGACATTTACGGTCGGATCGCTGGCGAAGACGTACTGACCGTTGGCGTCGGTCGTGGTGCTGGCGACCAGGGTGCCGTCGGTGTGATACAGACTGATGCCGACGCCGCCGACGCCGGTTTCGTTTGAGTCCATGATGCCGTTGTTGTTGGCGTCGTCATAGACGAAGCCGCCGATGGTGGTAGCGTTGGGCATCCAGCGGTCTTCGAGGGCTTCGAGAGCCGGATGAGCCTGTTTGCGCGTGCTGCGGGACTGAGCCGGCCCAGACGGGCGCAGGCTGCGCGCGAGCAATCGCCAGAACGAGTGGAACATGTCCCAGATTCCTCCTGTTGGTTCCGCGGACGGCAGTCCGTGCCGGGATACGGCAAGCGTGGGTGGCTGCGAAAATCGAGATGTATAGCAATGAAGCGGCGTCCGGTGATACTAATCGGCGCAGCTGGGGCAAGAGAATGAGACCATGCAAGACAACTAGACCGCGGTACACGCGCGAACTGATGAGGATGACGAGAGTGCGGGATTTGCGAGAGGGGGCAAAACGATTGCCGCTTGCGGCCTGGCAGAAGTTGCCAAACCGCAAGCGGCACCTGATCGCTTCTGAATCGCGGTACCTTACCACCGGAACTCAACACCAACGTTCACGCCCTGAGCCCAGAAGTCGGTGTTGTGGAAGGAGAAGGCCGGGCGGTTGGCTCCCGGCGAATTAGCGGGATTCGCGAGAACCTGATTCGGATCGATCCCGGTGTCAACCTGGCTCCCCGGCCGGACTACGTTGGTCCAGTACAGGAAATCGTATCCGACGAACAGGCGCACGTGATCGGTCAACTGATAGCCGAGGTTCAGACCAATCTCCGGCACGATGCTAAACTCGCTGCGAACATTGTGGCCGATATTTCCCATCGGCCCAGTCCGCGTCAACAAACCGTTGGCGGACGATGAAACCATGCCGGTGGGCGAGGTCGTGGAGTTGAAGCCGTTGATGTCCACGGTCTGCTCGGTGGCACCGATCCCGAGTTTGGCATCCAAACCGAGGCTCCAACTGTTGGCAAAGCGCCATTCTCCGGCCAGGCCAATTTGGCCGCCATAGAATTGGTTCTTGGTTCCGAAGCTGTCGTTCACCTGGAACATTGTGCCATTTCGTGTCGGGTCGTTGTCGCTGGTCGAAGCGACGCGGAGCGACTCATTCACGGTGAGGCTTTCATCCAACTCTAGGGTGCGGAAGCCGGCGAGCGCATCGAGGTAGAAGGTCGGTCCACACGCCAGGTTGGTGCGAAGGTTCGCATCCGCGCCCACAAACTGCTGCTGGTTCCGACGATCACGCGACCGGCCAGCGTGCCGGTGGTCCCATCCGGGAACAACTGAACGCCAGCGACCAACTCGCGGCCGGGTCCGGTGAGATTGCCGAAGGTACTTGCAGGAAAACCCGCGGGTTGGGCCACGAAAGTGGCCGGACGGCCAATCTGCGGATCGTCAGGCCCTCCGTTACTCGAAGTCGTGGCTCCTCCGTTCTTCTGTCCCAAGATGAAGAAGCTGCCTTCAACGCCGAGCAGATGGTCGTCGGTGAACCAATAACCCGCCGTGAAGCGCCCGCCGGGGACTCCGCCGCCGGATTCGTTCGATCCGCCGAAAAGGACGGTTGAATTCGTGAGGGATCCCTGAGTGAGCATGTTCCCGACCCCGACGTTGCTCATGGTGACGAGCGGCGGAGTTGGACTGCCCTTGATAGACCAGAGGAGGAATTCCCCCTTGGCGTAGAACCGATCGTTCCGATAGCAGCCATCGCAGTCGCCCGCGCAGGATTCGAAGCACGACGACGTCTGACCGCCATCGAAATGTCCAAAGCCGAACAGCCCGCCGCCGCAACCCAGCAAACCGCAGTGGCCCGAACCTCCGGCGTTGGCGCCGCAGCCGCAATCACCGCTGCTTAGTACCGGTCCGCTCGTGACCGGCGGGGCAATTATGTGATCGGAGGTAACCGGGCCGGGAGCGCTGGGTACGACAACCACCGAAGGCGCTCCCGTGGGGAGGGGCTGAGGCGCAAGCTCATCGCCAGGAGATCGCCACCCGAACATCGCCTGATTGACGGGATCGAGTGGGCGCCAGTTGGAGGTAGGCGTTCCTGGGACGGCGTCGGGCGCCGAACCGCGCACGATGATCTGAGTACCGTCGCCGTTGTTGTACGAAGCCGGTTGCAAGCGGGGGTCGTAAACCGGCGGAGCGGCAGGCTGGGTCATCGGCACCGGCCGGCCGATGAGCGCCACCGGTCGGCCGATCATTGCGGCCGGTTGCGTCGGAGCGGGGACTTCCTGGCCGCGGGCACCCGTCGCCATCACACTCAGCGACAGGGCCAGGCTCTTCCATAAGCGTTTCATTGCTATTCGTCCTCCCCGTATCACGGGTGTATATGAAGTTCCGGCGGGGCAGGCCCGGCGTCCACCAGCTTCGTGCTGGAGGTCGCCGCCGGGCGGCGGGATAGGAATCGAGGTGTGGGTCGGGTTGCGTCCTGCCGGGAAATTATCCAGTCTCCCGTCAAATTAGTTCGGCCAGACGCTGCGTCGCCAAACAGCGATTTTCTCTCGTCCACCCCAGTTTCCTCGTCCCCATTCGGTCGCGCAGACCTTACGGACCGACGCACTTCCCGGTATTACCCATCTTGACAGGATCGTGCCGATCATGGTTGCCGAGGCGGAGTTGACGGCGTTCTGCAAGGGGAGCGGCTGGCGGGCGCATGGTTCAAAGCCGGGCGGCACCGTCGTGGTAGGACGGATTTGCAATCCGTCCGTTTAGCCCGGACGGATTGCAAATCCGTCCTACCACGGTGCTACCCGCTTTTGAACCATGCCGCAAACTCCATTCAGCGCGCGGACGGCGGCAACCGGATCGGCGCCGACCGCAAATCGTGTTCGCGCAATGACCCGTCTGCCGTCTCCTCCCAAACGCGCGTCACGAGCAGTCCGCCGGCCGGATATTCGATGCCGCCCCGCCGGATATATCGCTCTGTCCTGTCCACATCCATTTCCATTCGCAAGCGCTGCCGGTTGTCGTACACAAGTAAGCCTAACCCCGATGGATTGCGCACGAACAACGGCCGGGTGATCTGTGGGAACACATCGCCGAATCGCTCCGTCATCGGTGAAAAATCGAACAAGTGAAGAAGAGTGATGGACCCACTCAAGGTCGACTGGAGGAACTCAAAGTCCGATGCGGCGAGTCGGGCATCGGTGAGACTCACACCACCGGGCCGCGACGCGCCGCCGATGCGATCCAGCGGCAGCCCGCGCGGCGGCGTCTCCAGCAGCGTGCGGAGACATTCGTCCAGCAGCGGTTTCTGTTCGGCAAAGATTTCCTCCCTTGCGAGGGCGTGAATGCGCTGCACCGCGATGGCGCGGCTGAACGCGATGCCGGCAAACAACGGCGAAGCGTCCGGTTCGCCGGGAGTCTTGTCGGCTGCCAGCGGGCGGTCCAAGAAGATGCCGACACCCAGTTCACGCAGTTCGGCTGGGCGACGCAGATCTTCGATACTTTGCCGCAACACCTCGGCGCTGCGCGGCCCTAAATACTTGGCTAAGGGATCACCGTCATACAACCGGCGTGTGCGCCGGTTCGTTTGAAGAACTTGCTCTTCCGGGACACGCGAATGGGAACAGGGCAGAACGCGGATGTTTTCACCGGGGGAGGTCGGCGCGTCGGGGACGGGATGACCTTCGTAACGCTGCCGCATTAGCCACGCTTGTCGCAGGGAACGCCGGCGCAAACGTATCCCTCTACGCCAAACGTCGTCCTCATCCGGTGGATCGAGGAAACAAATCGGAAAACGCTCGGCAAATCCGAGGTATTCCTTCAACACCATCTCGAGCAGTAAAGCATCCGGGTAATTGGCGCCGCGGTGGTGAAACGTGATCAAATCGTAGGAAGTCAAGTGCCGGCTGATTTGGCGTAGCATGTAACCGAGGATGTCGATTACCTCAAAATCCGGCAGCGGCTCCGAAGGATACATCACTCGGATGAAGGCCAGCAACTTTTCCGCCAGGTCCGTCCACGGAGACAGGGACACGCCATTGAACAGGTCCTCCAGGAGAAAGAAAACGCTCCGTATCCCCTCCAGGGAACTCCACATCGCCATGAATTCTTCTGCTGCCGCGCTCATCTCCTCCAACCGCACGCAATGGAGGAATGTCTCCAGCAGATGCGCTTGTTCTGCCCTGGGGAGATTTGCGCGGAGCATGTCCTGCACCAGTGTGCGCCACGTCCGCAACGGTCCCCCTTCCGTTGCGTTCTCACGAAAGCAATAAAACAGCCGCCCAAACGAAAACGCCGGCAGCGGCGCCTCGACGGAAGTCAGCGGCAGCCGGCTCGTGCCGACGACTGCGTGATACAAGCCGCAGATCATCTCGTCGCGCAGCTCGTCGAGGTCAGCGAGCTGATCGAACCGCAGCGTCGCCACCAGCTCGCGCACCCACTTGCGGCGTTCGCGGCTGAGGATGACGCCGCCGCCGGAATCGTACCCTTCCCAGACGTAGCACTCCAGGCCGCGCACCACGTACAGCACACTGGCCGCCGCGTCCAGCTTCAGCGACAACACCGGCTCGGCGGAACAGCCTTCCGGAGTCGTCTCGTGGATGCTCCACGCCTCAAACGCGGCTCGTAACCGCGTCTGCGCCGCATCGAGCAGCCGGCCGCGGAAAATCTCCCACGCCGTCTCCTCGCGGTCGAGATGGGTCCATTCGAGATGGAGGTCCGGCGCAACGAAGAAGTGCGGCGGCGCGATCGTCTCGGCGGCGAAGCGGCGCACGGCGTCGAGAGTGATCGGCACTCCGGCGAGGCGAGGATCGACGGGGCGGAAGCGGGGCATGGCGGGACCTCCTATCATGATGATAGAAGATTGTACCGCCGGCATTCTTGCCGGCATGGGCCGGCAAGAATGCCGGCGGTACCGCATTCTTCGCGGAGGTGAGCGATGCTGACGGCGGACCAGATGCTGGCCAAGTTGTACGAGTTACGCAAGGACTACCAGGATGACGACGATCCGGACAACGAGCACTACCAGGCGCTGCACCACGCGTTCCTGTTCCTGTCTTACAACCTGGAGGCATTTCGCAAGTATTTGCAGGAAGCGCAGAAGAAGGGGTGATGTGCGCGCTGATTCATCGGTTCGGCGGTGGAGGACGTATCCGGAGTGAGAGACGATGAAGACCCGAACCAGGCGCCTTTTCCTTCCGGTCGTCATTGTCTTTGGTGCCGCTGGGGCCTCGTGGCTGGCGTATTCCTTGCTGTCGCCCTACTCTTCCCGTAACCGGTCTTCCGCCATCGACTGCACGCTGGAATGGGGGCGTCTCGCCTCGTTCCCGTCGTCGGCTCACCAGCTCACCATCACCACGCACGGAAACATGTTCACGCGTGAGTTCCGGACCTTTTTCGTCGCACCGCCGGAGGATATCGAAGAGTGGCTCCAGAACTCGCCCGGAACACGTGAGGCGGTCATGACGATGCCATCGCCCGGGTTCCGCCGTTTCAAGATCACGCCGGGAGGCGGGGCCGAGTTCGCCGAAGTTACCGTGGACGACATTCAGCACCAGGTCTCGATCAAAGTTTACTGGAGTTGAATTGCGGCGTTCGCGAAATGATAAATCACCGGCTCACGTCCAGCATCTTCGCATCGGGCCAGATCTCGCGCACCTTGTTCGTCAGATAGCCGCGAATCTCGCCGACGGTGCGCATGGTCAGGACGCGCTGGGCGATCTTCTCCGCCACGGGCTTGGTCGTGCGCCGCACCAGCTCCTTGATCGACGGTACAAACGCCGGGCTCATACTCAGGCGGTGCAGGCCCATGCCCAGCAGCGGCAGGATACAGCGCGGCCGCGACGCCATTTCCCCGCACAGCGTCACCGGTTTGCCATGCTCATTGCAGGCCCGGATGACCCGGCTCAGCAGCCGCATCAGGGCCGGGTTGTACGGCTCGCATAGGTGTGCCACGCGCGGATTGTCGCGGTCGGCGGCCATCAGGTACTGGGTCAGATCGTTCGAGCCGATGCTGACGAAATCGACCTCTTCCAGGATATCCTCGATGCAGAGCGCCGCCGCCGGCACTTCGAGCATCACACCCAGCGGCAGCGCGTCGCCATGCGGCACCCCGGCCTTTTGCAGGCCGAGCCGGATGCGCTCCACCATCTTCTTGAGCCGTTGCACCTCTTCCAACATGCTGATCATCGGGAACATGACGCCGACGCGGCCGAACTGCGCCGCGCGGAGAATGGCCCGCAGTTGCGTGTGAAAGAACTCCGGGTAGGCCGAGATGAGGCGAATACTGCGGAAGCCCAGGAACGGGTTGCTTTCGCCCTGCGTGCCGAGGTATGGCACCTGCTTGTCGCCGCCAAGATCGAGCGTGCGGATGGTGACGGTCCGGTTCGGCGACGCTTCGATGACGCCGCGGTAGGTTGCGAGCTGTTCCTCTTCGTCGGGAATGGACGGATGCGTCAGGAACAGGAACTCGGTGCGGTACAGACCGACGCCGACGGCGCCGGAGCGGCACGCCAGTGCGGCGTCGGCCGGGCCGTTGACGTTGGCCAGCAGGTCGATGGCCATGCCGCACGGCGTTACCGCCGCCAGCTCGCGGTTCTCGGCCAGGCTGTCGTACAGGGCGACGTACTCGCGCTGCAACTTGCGATACGCCGACTCGACCTCGGGGCCGGGGTTCAGGTAGACGTGGCCGCCGCGGCCATCGAGGGCGAGCAGGTCGCCGGTGTGGACCGTCTTCATCAGGCCCGGCAGACCCGAAATGGCGGGAATGCCGAGCGAGCGGGCGAGGATGGCGGCGTGGCCGGTCGCTCCTCCCGTTTCGGTCAGGATGCCGGCGATCTGTTTGCGATCGAAGCGCAGGGCGTGCGACGGCAGAATCTCCGGAGCGACGAGGATGACCGGTTCGGCCGTATCGACCAGCGGCGGCGGTTCCTTGGCCGTGAGTTGGGCGACGATGCGGTCGGCCACGTCGCGCAGGTCGGCGAGCCGCTCGCGCAGGAAAGCGTCGGACAGTTTGCTGAACAGGTCGGCGTATTCGTCGATGGTCAGGCTCAGAGCGGTGACGGCATCGACCTGGCGCGTGTGGATGACGGACGCGACCTTGTTGAACAGGCCCGGATCGCGCAGCGAGCGCGATGGGCGCGGAAGATGCCAGCCTGGTCCTCGCCGATCTGCTTGCCCATGCGCGCAACGGCGGCATCCAGCTCGCGCGCGGCCGCAGCACAGGCCTGCTCGAAGCGATGCACTTCGCCGGCCAAGTCGGCGGTCTCGATGTAGGCCGGTTCGCGTCGCGCCAACGCCGGATCGACGCAGAAAGCGCGAGCGACGGCGACGCCGGGAGAAACGGGTACGCCTTTTCGCATGATGGTCCGCCGATTCCTCCGCTTCGTTCGACAGACGTGGGCTGTTCGTCTGCTGAGTTCGTTGTAACACACCTGGTCGCGGGTCGCAAGCCGCCCGTTTAGCCGCAAGCGTTCCGCGAGCGTGGGGACAACGCTCGCAGAAGCTCGCGGCTAAACGGCGACCGCGCTGCTCCATATAATCATCGACCGGTCCTCCGATAGCGTCCGTGCGAGGAATCCCATGCGTGCCGTCCTGCAACGCGTCTCGCGCGCCAGTGTGGTCATCGACGAGTCAGTCGTCGGGGCTGTCGAGCGCGGTCTGCTGGTGCTGCTGGGCGTCGCGCCGGACGACACCGCGGCCGACGTGCGTAAACTGGCGGACAAGATCGTCGGCCTGCGTATCTTTCCCGACGCAGCCGATAAGATGAATCGCAGTGTCGCCGAGGTGGGCGGCGGCGTGCTGGTCGTCAGCCAGTTCACGCTCTACGGCGACTGCCGCAAGGGCCGACGGCCGAGCTTCATCGGGGCCGCCGGGTCGGAGATCGCCGTGCCGTTGTATGAGATGTTCGTCAACGCGCTGCGGGCGCAAGGCGTGCCGGTGGAGACGGGGCGATTCGGCGCTACGATGCGAGTCGAATTGGTCAACGAAGGGCCGGTGACGCTGATACTGGACACAAGGGACTAGCCCCGAGCGCAAGCGCGGGGACACGGCTACGAGGGATTGCATGTTCAAACAGCTGTTTGCGAGGAAGTCGCTCGAGATGCTCCACGCGGAGGCCGAGGGCGACAATCGGCTGCGGCGCATCCTCGGGCCGATCACTCTGACGTCGCTCGGCATCGGCGCCATCATCGGCTCGGGCATCTTCGTGATGACGGGCCGCGTCGCCGCCAACGACGCCGGGCCGGCCATCATGCTCTCGTTCGTCTTCGCCGGCCTCGGCTGCCTGTTCGCCGCCCTCTGCTATGCCGAGTTCGCCTCGATGGCTCCCGTCGCCGGCAGCGCCTACACCTACGCTTATGCCACTCTTGGCGAGCTGCTCGCCTGGATCATCGGTTGGGACCTCGTTCTCGAATACGCGATGGCCTGTGCCGTCGTTGCCGCCGGCTGGGCACAATACCTGAACAAACTCCTCCATATCTTGAAATTACCAGAAGTACCGGCCTTCCTCATTGCCGACCCATTTTCTTCACATTTTACTTCGTTCCTCAATCTGCCCGCCATGCTCATCACGCTCGTCGTGACGGTGATCTTGGTTATCGGCATCCGGGAAAGCGCGACGACGAACGCCATCCTCGTCGCGGTCAAGGTGGGCGTCGTACTCTTCGTCATCTTCGTCGGAATCGCTTTCATCGATCCGAGCAACTGGACCGGCGTCGATCCACACGAGCGCAATTATCCCGAGGACGTCAAACTCCCCGAGTTGATCGCCAAGGACCTGGAGAAGGAGACGGAAGGACTTCCCAAAAAGCAGGCCGAGAAGCGGACAGAGGAGCTGACCGCAAATGTCCTCGCGCTGGCCAAGATCGCGCGTGAGACGAAAGGACTGACGGGCGAAGCGAAAGAAAAGAAGCTCGAAGAGTTGAAAAAAGATCTCGCTACCTCGAAGTATCGCGACAAGGAACTGGAACTGGACGCGAAGGTCGCATCAAAGAGCATGACGCAGGAAGAGGCCGACAAAGAACTGAAAGACTACGCGGAAGGTCTGGTGAAGCGCAACGTGAAGAATCGCTACTTCCCGTTGACGCCAAAGGACGAGGAGATCGCCCAGCGATTATTCGACAAGAATCAGGAGGGCATCACCAAGTCCATAACGGAGAAGTGGGGCATTCTCGGGCTCATGGGCTTCAACAAACAGCTTGCCGAGATCGACGACAAGGTACGCTCGCCTTTCGCTCCCTACGGCCTGGCCGGCATTGTCTTCGGCGCCTCACTGGTGTTCTTCGCCTATATCGGCTTCGACGCCATCTCGACGCATTCGGAAGAAGCCAAGAAACCGCAGCGCGACGTGCCGATCGCCATTCTGGCGTCGCTGCTGATCTGCACGGTCCTCTACATCGCCGTGGCAGCCGTTCTAACTGGGATGGCGAAATACCAAAACATCAACCCCGATGCGGCGATCGCGTCGGCGTTTGATCTCAAGGCTGAGGAGAAGGGCAGCGCTCTGCTGAAAGCAGCGGCGGGGTTGATCGCCATCGGCGCCCTGGCCGGTCTGACGAGCGTGCTGCTGATTACCTTCCTCAGCCAAGCTCGCATCTTCCTGGCGATGGCGCGCGACGGGCTGCTGCCGCCGTCTATCTTCGGGGCCATTCATCCGCGCTTCCGGACGCCGCACATCTCGACGATGCTAACCGGCGGGATCATCGCTGTCGTGGCCGCTTTCACGCCGATCAGCGTGCTGGAAGAGATGGTCAACATTGGCACTCTGATGGCCTTCGTCATCGTTTGCGCCGCGGTGTTCATGCTGCGGTTTCAGAGGCCCAACGCCGTTCGTCCCTTCCGTGCGCCGTTGATCTGGATCGTCGCCCCGCTCGGTATCCTGATCAACCTGAGTATGATGCTGTTCTTGCAGCTGGACACCTGGATTCGTCTCGTCGTCTGGCTGGCGATCGGACTGGTGATCTACTTCGGTTACGGCATGAGCCGAAGCACGGTGGGCAAACTGATGAACGGCTTGCCACCGCAGCCCGCCGGTGGAGGCGCGCCCCATTAATCGCTCCCCGTTTAGCCGCGAGCTTCTGCGAGCGCGGAGCGCGGAGACAACGCTCGCAGAAGCTCGCGGCTAAACAACCTCGAAACACCCATGCGCATCACCCACATCGACTGCCACCTCCTCCACGTCCCCCTGTCCCGGCCGTGCGCCTCGCCGAACGAGCAATCCGGCGGCCGGCTCAACCACATCGTCGCCCTCGTCGTCGAACTGGACACCGACGCCGGCCTGAAGGGCCTCGGTTTCGCTTACACCCTCCAAGGCAGCGGCCGTGCGCTCCACGCCGTCGCCGTCGATGACATTGCCCCGCTGCTGGCCGGCGAAGACCCGATGGATCACGAACGCCTCGACTCGAAGGTCTACTGGCGGCTACAGACCGTCGGCCGGCGCGGACTGGTGCAGCAGGCGTACTCGGCGTTTGACGTGGCGCTGTGGGACCTCAAGGGCAAGGCGGCGAACCTGCCGCTGTACAAGCTGCTCGGCGGCGCGCGGGAGGCGACGGCGGTCTACGGCTCCGACACCGCCTGGTTGTGGATGAGCCCCTCCGAGATCATCGAGGCGTCGCAGCCGTATCTCGATCGCAAGATGATGGGGATCAAGGTGAAAGTCGGCGCCGATCCCGCGGCCGATGTGCCGCGCCTCCAACGGCTGCGCGATCACTGGGGCGACGACGTCTGGCTGGCCGTCGATGCCAACGAGCGCTACGACTTCGCCACCGCCCTGGCGATGGGCCAGTTCTTCGAGGAAGAGGTCGGCGCCGCCTGGTTCGAGGAGCCAATCACCTGCGAAGACGTGAACGGCCACGTCCGCCTCTCGGAGAGCCTGACTGTACCGCTGGCCGCTGGTGAGATGCTGTTCGGCCTCGACGAGTTCCGTTCGTACCTGGAGAAACAGGCCCTGGCGGTGGTGCAGCCGGACGTGACGCGGGTCGGAGGCATCACCGGCTGGCTGCGCGTGGCGGCCCTGGCCAGTCAGCATCACATTCCGGTGTCGCCGCATCTGCTGCCGGAGATCGGTGTCCATCTCGCCTGCGGTCTGCCGGGCGTCACGTCGGTCGAATACATGCCGTGGCTGGTGCCGCTGTTCGTCGATCCGCCGCACATCGAAAAAGGCAAACTCGTGCCGCCGCCGCGTCCGGGGTTGGGGCTGGAGCTGAACCCGGAAGCAGTAGCGAAGTTTCGGGTGGCGATGTAAATCCGAAATCCGAAATCCGAAACAGACATGTGTTGTGTTGTTTCGGATTTCGGATTTCGGATTTCGGATTTGCGCGAGACACTTCCGCTTGACGCCGTTCCACGAGCCGATATATTCCCGCCTCTCACATGCAGTCAGCAAACACCTGGAGGCGAAAACCGTGTCCGACGCCGCGACGTCTGTCGCCGAGCTGCGCGACGCCTGGCGCGCTTCGTCAGCGAACGTGAATGGGAGCAGTTCCATAGCCCGAAGAACCTCGTCATGGCCCTGGCCTGCGAGGCGGCCGAGCTGATGGAGCACTTCCTCTGGATCGACAACGACTCCTCTCGGAAGGCGGTCGAAGATCCAACGCTGCGCGAACAGGTCGCCGACGAGATCGCCGACGTGACCGGCGTCGTTCTGGCGCTCTGCAATGCCCTGGGGCTTGACCTGAGCGAAAGCGTCCGGCGCAAGATGGCGAAGAACGTACACAAGTACCCCGTGGAAAAGTGCCGCGGGAAATACCGTGTGGAGGAGTGATCGACCGTGCCGAACCGCAAGCGCCATCTCACCTGGCTCCTGCTCGCCGCGGGCTTACTGAGCGCGCCGCGGATCGGCGACGCTCAACCACCCAGCCAGCCGCCGGTGATCGCCACGAGTACGCGGGTGATACCTGCGCCCATGCCGGCAGCGGTTTCGCCGGTGGTGCCTCCGCCCGCGCCGTCGGTGCCCGTACCCGATAGCCCGCCGCCACCGCCCGCGCCGTCGGCCGCCGCGGTGCAACGGACCGCCTTCCACCCTGAAGCGCCACCGCCCCACGAAGCAGCCGCCGACCTCCAGATCGCCAGCTCGGCGCCGGCTGCCGGACCAATCCAGGGAGCGGCGCTCGCGGTGCAGGTGCTGGGACCGGCACAATCCTCGGCCGGGGAGACGCTGCCTTATGAGATCATGGTGCGCAACCCGGGGCCGGTCCCGCTGACTGGCGTGCGGATCGAGGAACAGTTACCGGCCGGGGCGGGCCTTCGCAGTGCCGACCCCGTCCCGGAGGTGCAGGACGGCCGACTCGTCTGGAACCTCGGCACCCTGGAAGGAAACGGCCAGCGTCGTATCCGCATCGAGATTCAGCCCGGCACACTGACCAAGATGACGCTTACCCCGACGGCGAGCTTCATCAGTGCGGGACCGCGAACGCAGATCGTCCAACCGCAGGTGGTCCAGAAGCGGGAGGTCGAGGCTCCCGCCGAGCCGATGGGATCCGTTCAGCCGCCGTCCGTGCCCGCGGTCCAGCCGCCGACCGTGCCCGCGGTTCAGCCGCCGTCACCGCCCACGGTTCAGCCGGAGCCGGTGCCCGCAGTTCAACCGCCGTCGTCACCCGCGGTTCAGCCGCCGCCAGTGCCCCCGGTTCAGCCGCCGTCATCGCCCGCGGCTCAGCAGGAGCCTCGCCCTATCGAACCGGCACACGACGCCCCAGTGCCGTTCACTGTCCTCCAGATTGCGCCAGCACAGCGCAGCGCGGCTCCACGGTCGCCATACAGATCCAGGTGGTCAACCACGCCAACTACCCGTTGACGCACGTGGTGTTGCAGGACCTGTTGCCTCCGGGTTTCCAGCATCTGCAGGGCGCCAAGCTCGAAGCCGACGTCGGCACCATCGCACCCGGTGAAACGAAGATATTCCCACTGGAAGTGGTTGCCACCCGGGCCGGCAGCATGACGAATGAGGTGACGGCCTGTGCGGACGGCGGTCGAAAAGCCCAGTCGCGGACCACGGTGGAAGTCACCGACTCGACGCTGATCGTGAAGATCGACGCGCTCGACCGGGCGGCAGCTTCCCAGGATACCGACGTCCGCCTGGAGGTGGTCAATCGTGGTCCTACCCCGGCGGCGAACGTCAGACTAACGCAGATGGTGCCGGATGGCTTCGACGTCCTCGGCACCAGTGAGGGCGGCACCTTCGATGCACCGACACGCAGCGTCGCCTGGTCGCTCGGCTCGCTCCAGCCGGGGGAACCGCGGAGCGTCACCCTCAAGGCCCGATCGCGGTTGGTCGGCGTCTGGAAGTGGACGGCGCTGCTGAACGCCGACGGCATGAGCGACACCCGAACCGAACATACGACAACGGTTGAAAACGAGCCGCGACCGACAGGAAGTGCTCCCTGAAAGTCATGACTCGTGGGACAAACGGTTCGAGGATCGAATGTGAGGAGCCGGACAATAATAAACTTTTGGAAAAGATTTGGTTGCCAGTCGGCTTTCGGGCGGGTATCCTACTCTCTCCATACTGCTGATTTCTGCCCCCAAATTTTTCCGGAGACTACAGCCAGGAAGGCTGTAACGGGGGAAGGATTCCCCCACTTTCTCCTCATTCTTTTGAAGCACACCTGAGACGACAATCTACTGGAGGCCGCTCCCGTTGCTGACTTGTTGCGCGAGCGGGAACGGGATCGGACTTGAGTGGTTCGGGGAGAGTTGCTAATCTCCCGGCGCGTTGAAACCGGACCGAACTTCAACGCCGCCGGATCGTTGACGGAGTTTGCGCGGGGGTGCGGAGCCTCACACGGACGAGGGCGCCGGACGCCGGTGCAGGGGGAGGAGAGTCGGAATGAACGCGAACCGGACGGAGAAGGAGCAGGTTCGGGTCCACATTCGCTGGATGATTCGCCGCGACATGCCCGAAGTCCTTCAGACCGAACAGGAGAGCTTCGAGTTCGCCTGGACCGAGGAGGACTTCCTGCGCTGTCTGCGCCAGCGCAACTGCATCGGCATGGTGGCCGAGCAGGGCGAAGCGCGTCGTCGGCTTCATGATCTACGAACTGCACAAGGCGAAGCTGCACATCCTCAACTTCGCCGTGCATCCGACCTGCCGCCGCGGCGCCATCGGCAACCAGATGGTGGCGAAGCTGATCAGCAAGCTGTCGAGCCACCGCCGGACGCGCATCACGCTGGAGGTGCGCGAGACGAACCTGACGGCCCAGCTGTTCTTCCGGACGCAGGGATTCAAGGCCGTGAAGGTGCTGCGATCCTTCTACGAAGACAGCGGCGAGGACGCTTTCCTGATGCAGTATCGCCTCGCCGAAGACATCGGCGAGGACGTCGAGGAAAGCGTCAATCGCATCGCGCAGTACGAGGAGAGTTGAGCGCAAGCGCTCTTCCTGAGCACGCAGCGCCAGCAAGTGTTGTGACACTTGCTGGCGCTGCGTACACATACCGCTACCCCATCGAAATTCGCACGCACCGGATCATCCGGATCGATCGACTCCGATTGAGTGCCCGCCGGTCCCATCACCAGGGCAAAAACGGCCGTCAGCACCAGCAGCGTCGTCAGCGTCGCGGCAAACAGGCGACCAGCGCCAGCGGAATGTTCAGCTCTACGACGATGACGCTCCGCCAGTTGTGCAGGAACAGAAACACCATCAATCCCGTCAGCTAACGAGGGCGTATCTGGTGACGATGTCGATTTCGTCCTTGATCTCCGTGCAAACGTCTTTGAGGAGGATGCAAAGCGGATCGGGTTCATGGCGTTGCGACCTTCACAGCAGGACGATGCGTTCAGGATCAACGGAACGGCATGGGTCAGAAAGTGAAAATGGCGAACGGGGATGAGTTGCCCGGCGTACGAGGGGTGGGGATGTGACGGCGGATCTGCCCCCCTCGCCCCGGTACTCCGGGGAGAGGGGTTGGGGGTGAGGGGCGAGTGCCGACAACCCCTCTCCCCGGAGTACCGGGGCGAGGGGGGCAGATTGCCCTCATCCGCCTTGATTACCCCTGCGACCGGGTTAGAATGAAGGCCGGTCTTGCACCCTGTTAGGCCACCCAACCGAGTGTACCCATGAGCGTTCCAGATGTTGCTCCACCGCCCTCGGTAGCTCCGCCGTCGTCATCGGGGAAGTGGATCGTTGCCGGCGTCGTCCTCGCGCTGATGGTGTTCGGCATCACCTATGCCCTGACCACCTTCGGCGTGAGCAACAACCAGGAGCCGGACGTAATTCCCGACAAGGGTGGTGCGAACCAGCAGTTGAAGCTGACGTTTCTCACAACCAAGCAGCCGCCGCAGGATGACGGCGACCCGACGAAGTCGCCGCCGCCCCTCGATGTGGAGGCGAAGAAAGAAGTACCGGGGGTCGATTTCTGGTTTGAGAACAAGAACGATAAGCCCGTGACGATCGGCCTGTTCGATACGTCCTGCGGGTGCATGGCTTCGACCCAGGTTTATTTGCTCCCTTCCGGCTCGAAAATGGCGCCCGGGCAGGAAGCGAATCTGGAGAAGATGGCGACGGTAAGCACCTTGAAGAGGAGAACCGACGACAGTGTGTCGGTTGCTCCCCAACAGGTCGGTTGGGTCCGCATGGCATGGAAGAGCGATAACAAGCCTCTGGTCAGCCTAACGCTGTGGCTGAATTCTCTGCACGCCGGCCAGACCGAGATATTGGAGGCGCGTTTGCAGTACCACGAGCCGTTGAAGGTGATCGAGAAGATGCAGCCGTTCGAATCGATCGACGCCTCGAAGCTCCCGCGTACGATTTCGATCCGCTGCTGGTCGGTGACGCGGGACTCCCTCAAGTTGACGACTCGGGTCCTCGGCGGCCGCGAGGGAACGGTCGAGCCGCTCGTGATCGGCCAACCCAAACGCATCGACGAGAAGGAATACACAGCCCTGGCTCCGCTGCTCAAGGAACGGACCCTGGGTGTGGTCTATGACGTCCCGATCACGCTGCGCGGTCAGACGGAGGACGGCAAACCGATCGATGCCGGACCGTTCCGCCGCCGCGTGGAGCTGCAGCTGGACGGCGAGGCCCGCGATACGAAAATCGTTGAGGTGGTGGGAGAGATCCAGGGCGACGTGCAGGTGCAAGGCGCAACCGCGGGCCGCGTGGACCTCGGTTCTTTCCGCGCCAAGGATGGTTCACGGGACGTGGTGTTGCGGTTGACGAGCGAGCAAACGAAGAAGTTAGAGGTGGACCGGACGCGGACGGCCGATTTCCTGAAAGCCGAGTTGACACCGGGGCCGGAGGAGGCCGCGACCACCTGGCAGTTGAAGGTGAGCGTGAAGAAGAACGAAGCGATTGGCCGTTTCCCGCGCCACACGCCGGAGGAGTACCGCGACAGTGCCGTGTATGTCCGGCCGGCCGGTGACTCGAAGGCCCGAGCGACGCGCATCCCGGTGGAAGGCTCGGCGACGGATTGAAGCCGCGATATTACTCCCCTCTCCCCTGTACTCAGGGGAGAGGGGTCGGGGGTGAGGGGTGAGGGGCAGAACACAGTTAGACGCCCCACCCCTCACCCCCGACCCCTCTCCCCTGAGTACAGGGGAGAGGGGAGACGGGATACCCGACCCCTCTCCCCTGAGTACAGGGAAGAGGGGAGAAGATGGAGCGATTGTTCCCGAACGGAGGAAGGCAGTTCATGACGTCGAACGATCAGCCGAACGTGTCCGAGGGCCAACCCGGTCCGCTGCTCCTCCGGCTTGGAACCTGAAGTTCAAGCTCGCGGCCATCGGTCTGGCGCTGGTCAGCGGTCTCACGAGCCTCGGACTGGCTCGCTACTTCGAGGCACCGCTCGCCCCGAACGTCAAACCGCCATCCCAGGCTTCGGACGTCAAACTGCCGCCCCAGCTGTTCCAGGGCTGGACCAAACCCGATTTCGTCCTGCTGCTCAGCGGCGAGCAGCACGGCTACCTGATGCCGTGCGGTTGCTCCAGCCCGCAAAAAGGCGGTCTGGAGCGGCGCTGGATCTTGCTCCAGCTGCATCAAGGCCAAGGGCTGGACCGTCCTGCCCGTCGATCTCGGCGACGTGCCGCAAATCCAGGGTCCGGCCGGGCTGCCGAACATCCAGGGACTCATCAAGTACAAGTATTCGATGGATAGCTTGAAGCTGATGAAGTATGCGGCCGCCAGCTTCGGCAAGTACGAATCGGCCCTGTCGCTCGACACCATCTTCGGCGAGTGGGCGCTGAACGAGCCGCAGCCGCCGATCCTGTCGGCCAACTTCGCCCACAAGGAGGGCGCGTTCAAGGACGTCATCCACTCGTTCGTCGTCAAGCCCGTTCCAGGAGCCGGTGTGAACGTTGGTATCGGCGGACTGACGGGACCGATGATCTACGAGGAACTCGAAAAAAAGGACCCGATCTTCACGTTCGCCACGGGAGGCGCCTCCGTGCCGAACGTCTTGAAGGAGATGGCCGCCAAGAACGCCGACTTCCGCGTGCTGCTTTTTCAGGGCGACGCGGTCCACGGCATGAAGGGCGACAAGCCCGAGGTCTACGAGCTGATCGACAAGTTCCCGCAGTTCAACGTGATCCTCTGTCTGAGCGAGAGCGACGAACCGCGGTCCACGCCGATCGTCTACAAGAACACCTCGATCGTGAGCGTCGGCCACAAGGGCCGTTACGTCGGCGTCCTCGGCGTGTGGAAGACAGGCCGGCCGACTCGACCCTTCGATCTGAAGTATCAGTTCGTCGAGCTGGACGAGAGTTTCAAAACGCCGAAGGGGTCCGAGGAGAAGCAAGAGATCGTCCAGCCTGATGCAGAAATACAAGCAGGATCTGAAGGATCAGGACTACCTCGCCCGCTATCCGCAGGTTACGCATCCGAACTACATCGAGGTCGGCAAGGGGCCACGCCCCGCAGTACATCGGCACCGAATCGTGCAAAGGCTGCCACAGCGACGCCTACAAGAAGTGGACGAAGACGCCGCACAGCCACGCCTACCAGAACCTGGTGGACGCCAAGTACCCGTCGCTCAACCAGTTCGATCCGGAGTGCATCGTCTGCCACACGGTGGGTTTCGGCTACAAGACGGGTTTCCGCGACGAGAAGATGACGCCGAAGCTGCTGAACGTCGGCTGCGAGAGCTGCCACGGTCCCGGCAGCGAGCACCGCGCGGCCCAGCAAGCCATCACCGACGGCAGGCAGGCTCCGCTGGCGGCAAGGTGGCGCGACGGTGATGAACCCGTGGCGAACGCCGGACGGTCCCGAAGCCGCCGTGGACCGCGAGAAGCGTCTGCTGCGTGCCGAGAGTTTCTGCCGTAGTTGCCACGACACCGACAACGACGTGACCTGGGTGAACACGCGCGCCAGTCGAGCGTTCGACCGGAAGTGGCTGAAGATCTGGCACTACGAGCGCGAGAACCTGGAGGAGGAGTACAAGAAGAAAGAGGAAGAGGCGAAGAAGCAGCCGAAAGAACCGTAGGCCAAATTTCTACTGCGACAGGTTGCTGATTTTTGCGAGCCTCCCGCGTGAGCGGGGGGAGGCAACCGCGGCGCTTGCCACACTTTCTCCCCCCGCTCACGCGGGAGGCTCGCCATCTGTCACAGTAGAACTATGAACACCGAACAGAAGCCGGTCGAATTGCGCGACAACGCCACGAGAGAAGAAGTGGCCGAGTACATCAAGAATAAGACGCCCTTGTTCGTCGAGAGCGTGGAGTTCGAGGGCATGTCCCTGTGCCGCGTTAATCCCGATCTGGTCCAATCTGACGAAACGGAAGAGGCGAAGAAGCAGCCGAAAGAACCGTAGCGCTGACATTGACGGCCGCTTGCTGCTTAACACGCGTGCTAAGCAGCGGATTCAACCCCTCGTACCGCCGACATTCCTGTCGGCACGGGCCGGCAAGAATGCCGGAGGTCCGAGGGGTTGAAACCGCAAGCGGCCGTTCCCTTTCCCCGTCAATTCGCTACAACTTCTGCCTGAGAAGCCGCGCCGGCGCGGTTTCTCGCGGAGGTACTCTTGTGTCGCGCTTTCCCCTCGTCATGCTCATCGCTTTTGCGCTGACGCTCTTCACCAGTGCGACGCTGCTGTTTCTCGTTCAGCCGATGATCGGCAAGATGATCCTGCCGCTGCTAGGCGGCACACCGGAAGTGTGGAACACCTGCATGGTGTTCTTCCAGGCCATGCTGCTGGCCGGCTATGCCTACGCCCACGCCACCACGCGCTGGCTCGGCGTCCGCCGCCAGGCCGCCGTGCATCTCGCCGTGCTCGTCCTGCCGCTGCTGCTGTTCGCCGTCGCCGGGCCGATTGCCGTCAACAAGGGCCTCATCGTCGGCGGCGGCAACCCGGCCGCCGGTGCGCTGCTCGTGCTGCTCTGTGCTGTTGGATTGCCGTTCTTCGTCGTCAGCACCACGTCGCCGCTGCTGCAACAGTGGTTCTCCAGCACCGACCATCCGTCGGCCCGCGATCCGTACTTCCTCTCGACGGCCAGTAACTCGGGCAGCATGTTGGCGCTGGTCGGCTATCCGGTCCTGGTCGAACCGTTCCTGCCGCTGCGGAACCAGGCGTTCAACTGGGCCATCGGCTATGGGCTGTACATCCTGCTGACCGGCACCTGCGCCGTGCTGCTCTGGAAATCCGGCCAGGCCAAACTGGAGTCGGCGCCTGCGAGCGATCCCGCGATGGCAGCCGGTGAAGCGCGCTCGATCAAATCGTCGCCCGGCAGACCACCGGGGAAGGGGCGGTTCCGGAAGGGCGATCGGCCGGAACAGATCGTCGAGCAGCCGGCGGCGAAGCAGCCGGAGGCGGGCGAGACGGCCCTCATCGGCGCGGTCACCCTGGGGCGGCGGCTGCGCTGGATCCTGCTGGCGTTTGTGCCGTCCAGTCTGCTGATGGGCGTCACCACCTACATTACGACCGACATCGCGGCCATTCCGCTGTTGTGGGTCCCGCCGTTGGCTCTGTACTTGCTCAGCTTCATGCTCGTGTTCGCCAAGATTCCGCGCTCGGTCCACCAGGCCATGATCCTGTCCATGCCGCTGCTGGTGCTGCTGCTGGTGTTCACGATGCTGTCGGACATCAAGCTCCCGATCGGTTACAACATCGGGCTGCACCTGCTGCTGATGTTCGTGGTGGCGATGGTGTGCCACGGCGAGATGGTGCGCGATCGGCCGCCGACGAAGTTTTTGACTGAATTCTACATATGGATGTCGGTCGGCGGCGTGCTGGGCGGCATCTTCAACGCCCTGATCGCGCCGGTGATCTTCAACTCGCTGGCCGAGTATCGGCTGGCGATGGTTCTCGCCTGTATCCTGCTGCCGCCGCTGGTGCCGGGAGAGGAAACAGAGGAGCCGAGCAAGTGGGGCCGTTACGCCGACCTCTTCCTTCTTGGCCTGTTCGCGGTCGTTGGCGCCGTCCTGTTTCTGCTGCGGGTGCAGGACGGCAACATACCGTTCGGGCGGCTCCGGTCCGGCGGGTGGGGCTGGCTGCTCACCGCCGTCCTCGCCCCCCTGGCCGGCGGTGCTTACTACGTCTGGCGGTCGCGCGTCAAGCGGTCCGAACGCACCCTCGACATTGCCCTGCCGCTGGGGTTGCTGTTGCTGACGGTCGGCCTGGTGTGGGGGCTGGACGCCGAGGCGCTGACTTATCGCATCAAGGGGTTGGCCATCCACCTGCCGATCACGGACAAACAGTTCCGCGTTATCCTGACTTTCGGTCTGCCGGCGGTGCTCTGCTATACCTTCGTCGAACGTTCGCTGCGCTTCGGCCTGGGCGTCGGCGCCATCCTGCTCACCGGCGCGTTCTCGAGCCTGTTCGTGGAAAACACTATCTACGAGCATCGCAGCTACTACGGCGTCCTCCGGGTCGAGTTGAAGGAAGACACCGCTTTCGTCGGTGGTTCGGACTTTGTTGAAAAGTTCTTGAGTCATCGGCTCGTTCACGACACGACGCCGGACGGCCATCAGTTCTTGATCCACCAGTACGAACTACCGCAATTGCTCGCGGCCGGCGTGGGGACCACGATCGGTCAGGACGGCCTGAGCGGCGCCTTCAACTTCGTTGCCGTTCTCAAGGCTTACGATCATTCGCGCATTGACAAGCTGCTCAGTCATCGGCTCGTTCACGGCACGACGCTGCACGGCAAGCAATACCTGATCCACCAGTACGAATTGCCGCAGATGCTCGCGGCCGGCGTCGGGACCACGGTCGGCCAGGACGGCCTAAGTGGTGCCTTCACCTTCGTTTCCGTGCTTCAGGCTTACGACTACTCACACCAGGCACTGACGTACTATCACCGCACCGGCCCCATCGGTCCGGTCATGCAGACATTCAACCGCTTCGCCGCGGATCGCATGGGCGTCATTGGCCTCGGCACCGGGTCGCTGGCGGCTTATGGCCGAACCGGGCAGGACGTCGTCTTCTACGACATCGACCAGGCTGTGGCGGACATCTCCTACAACCGGCGCGATTACTTCTCCTTCATCCAGGACGCCAAGGCACGCGGCGTGCAGGTCTCCCTGGTGCTCGGCGACGCCCGGCTGGAGATCGAGCGGTACCTGGACAAACACCCAACACCGCCGGAGCAGGACAAGTACAGCGTGCTGGCGGTCGATGCCTTCAGTTCCGACGCCATTCCGATCCATCTGATCACGCGCGAGGCGGTCCAACTCTTCATGCGGATGGTGCGCGAGAAGGGTGTGCTGACGTACCACGTCTCCAACCGGTATCTCGAGCTGGCTCCCGTGCTGGCGAACATCGCCAAAGCGGAGGGACTGGTCGCTTACATACAGAGCGGCGAGGAGGGCAGTCAGCTGGACCGCGAGACGATTGGTAAATCGGAAGCGACGTGGGTGGTGCTGGCCCGGCAGGATTCGTACCTCGACGACTTGATGACAGATCGGGAACGCACGGCGCTGCGGGACACCTTTGCCCGGCTCGCCGCCGCCCCTCTCGATCCGATCGCCAGGCGCATCTGTGGGAGATGATGCGGATCATGCAAGACTGGCCGCCGCTGCCCACCACCGTGATCGAGGGAGACCCGAAAGACTGGCCGGAAGGCTCGATTCTGAAGGCCACCTGGCGGCGGATGACGAGGCAGAAAAAGGGTGTCTGGACCGACGACATTTGGACGGACGATTACTCGAATTTGCTGGGGGTATTTTTGTGGTAGCACACCCGGTTGATCGGTTCGCGCCCTGCGCGCGAAGACGAGCACGACGCCAGCAAGGGTGGTACTACGGAGTATAACGACTGATAGAGCGGATGTTACAAGATGCCCCAAAACGACCCAAATTCTGTTGCGCGATTCTCATCAATATGCACGAAACCTAGAAAAGACGCGCATCGCATAACACTTTTCGGTCGGCCGCCGCCCCCCTGTTATGTGTTATGGGATATCCTCCGCGGGTAGTTTCGACTCCGCCGCGCGTCTGAACGATCAATCGGATCTCTGACTTCCGGGTTCCTATGTCCACTCCCGAACACAACATGACCGGCCTCGACTTCGGCGCACGCAGTCATCTCCGTGCCGACGTGCCGCCGTTGATCGACATTCACGCCCACGTCACCCGGACCAAACCGCCGGACACGGACGGCACTCCCAGCGATCTCGCCGCGGCCGAGATCATGCTCGACGTGGCCCGCGAATTCGGCGTCGAGCGCATCTACAGCATGTGCCCGCCGGAGGACATCCCGCCGCTGCGCCAGCGCTTCGGCGCCCGAATCGGCTTCAACGGCAGCATCGTCAAGAAGTTGGAAGAACCGGACGAAGTGGCGGAGCAGTTGCTGGAGCGCTTCCTGGAGCAGGGCGTCGAGATCATCAAGTTCTGGTCGGCGCCGCGCGGCCGGGACCGTGGTCTGTTTGTCGATGCCCCGTGGCGCATCGCCGCCGCCCGCCGGCGCGCTCCGCCGGTGTCCGCATCGTGATGGTCCATGTGGCGGACCCGGATCGCTGGTTTCGCACCACCTACGCCGACGCCGCCAAGTTCGGCACCAAGCCGGACCAGTACGTTCCACTCCGGCGGATGCTGGAGGAGTTCCCCGACCTGACATGGATCGGCGGCGCACATGGGCGGCGATCCGGAACATGCCGATCACCTGGAGGCGCTGCTGGAGCGCTATCCGCACCTGTACTTCGACATGAGCGCGACGAAATGGCAGGTGCGCGAGGTGTCGGCCCATCGTGACGCCATCCGCTCGCTCATCTGCCGTAAGCCGGAGCGCTTCCTGTTCGGCTCCGACCTGGTGACGCGCCACGGCCTGGTGCGCGATCACTACGTCAGCCGTTACTGGTGCCATCGCACGCTGTGGGAAAGCGCCTGGGTCGGCCCGAGTCCGATCGACGATCCGGATTACGAGCGTCCGGAGAACGGCCCGGCGACGCCGACGCTGCACGGCCTCGATCTGCCGGCGGACGTGCTGCGGATGGTGTATCGGGAGAATGCGGTGCGGTTGCTGCCGGGAACGAGCGCCGTTTAACCATTGGTTCGCAAGGCGAAGGAGTCTCCAGGTGACGCCTTGCTTGTCGCCGAACTCCGATAACTTCGTGCCAGTCGCACCATAGGCGCGGCCAACGCGGGAAGGTATCATGCGAAGAGGTTGCTATCAGAGCAGCATTGCGACAGTCACCGCTTGGAGGGCATCGAATGCCAGCTGACCTCGTACCGCACGACGCCATCCCAAAACTAGCCGAGCAAGTCGATTCTCCCGCCGTGTACTGGTTACTCCGTTACCTGCAGAAGGCCGGCTACATCAAGGACGTGGACGCGCGGATGGCGGGGATCTTGCAGCGGCTGACGGACCTCGGTCTTGTCGATCCAGGATATTCGGCGCCGACCAATGGTAGCGCACCACAGCCGGCGTTGCCAATTCAAGGCGTGCCTCAGCAGAAACTGCCAATTCAAGGTACGCCGCAGCAGCGTTTGCCAATTCAAGGCGTGCCTCAACAGACATTGCCAATTCAGAGTACGCCGCAGCAGCAGTTGCCCTACGTGTGGGTCATCAATGGCAACGGTTCTCGTGTGCTGAAATGCATCGAGTCATCGCCTAACCGCCAAGAGGCTCTTCAACCGAAGTTCAAGATTAACGATCAGGCCCGCACAGCATTCATGTCTCTCCCCGATCGGGATCAGTTGCAGGCGCTGCTGGCCGTGGATGCCCTTGTGGCGCGGGATCCATCGTCGTGGCGGATGGAAGAGGCAATCCGTGTCGGCACAGGCGAGCCGATCTACCTTGTTCCAGTGACTTCCGAATTGCGGGCGTTCATCCGATCACGCGATTCCGGAGAGATTGAGCTTGCAGACGTTGTGCGCGAGGAAACTTTGCGCTTGTTCCTGGAGAAATACCGCGCCGGGAGCAAAGCCGGATGAAAACCCTCGCTACGATTGCCTTTGATTATCTCCAGTGTCGGGCGCAGGTAGAAGAGTTTCGAACCTGCCTGGGCAGCAAGGACGAGTTGTCCGAGCAGAACGACATTCTGCCTTTCTTCCGGGACCGTCCGCAGATGGCCGTCCTATTCGGGATGTTCAACCGGCGTATCGGGTTGGCCGACCGCATCGCCTGGGAGTTTGACATCTTTGGAGATTTTGCGTGTGACCTCGCAGTCGGCGAGTGGGATCAAGGCACCTACTGCCTGGTCGAATTTGAGGATGCGCGGGAGGACAGCGTCTTCAAGAAAAAAGGGCAAAAGGCCACCCGAGAATGGGGACCGCGCTTTGAACACGGCTGGAGCCAGATCATCGACTGGGCTCACAAGCTCGACACCCGTTCGCCGAGTGCCGATTTGCTGGCGCGGTTCGGCCGGTATGAGATACACTACGAGACTGTGCTGGTGATCGGCAGGGACAAGCACCTCAACGAGGGTGAGAGGCAGCGGCTAGCGTGGCGGAACGAGAACGTCGGATTTCAGATGAAGCAGGTCCTTTGTATGACCTTCGATGAGTTGCTGCGTCGGTTCACAGGTTGGTTGGATTTTGTAGAGAAGACTGTAACTTCGGTCGGTTTGCTGAAGGCTGCCGCGTTGCCTCTACCTCCTGGGACACCTTTCTGAGCTGGGCGCTCGCTTCCCGTCGGTTGGCCCACGAGCGACAATACCCCGAATGCGCCCGCCTTCTCCCCGGAGTCCTCATGCGCACTACCTGGTCCTTCCACACGGCCGGCTCACTCGTCTTCGGTCCCGGCGCCACGCAGCAACTCGGCGACGTCGCCATCCGCCACGGCTTCAAGCGCGTCCTCGTCGTTACCGATAAGGTGCTGCTCAAGGGCGGACTCGTCGAATACGTCCACGCGCCGCTCAACGAAGCCGGCGTCGCCGTCGAGATCTTCTCCGGCGGCGAACCGGAACCATCCCTCCAGGCGGCTGCCAACTGCATGAGCGCTGCCCGCGAATTCTATCCGGACGCGGTGCTTGGCCTCGGCGGCGGCAGCAACATGGACCTCGCCAAGGTCGACCGCCATCGTCACCGCGCACGGCGGCCATCTGCGCGATTACGTCGGCGACGACAAGATTCGCGGCCCCGTCCTGCCCGTCGTCTGTGTGCCGACGACCGCCGGCACCGGCTCCGAGGTGTCCGCCGCGTCCGTGCTGACCGACACCGATCAGCACATGAAGGTCGGCATTCTCAGCAATTTCCTGCGGCCGCGCGTCGCCGTCGTCGATCCGCTGCTGACGCACAGCTGTCCGCCGAAGGTGACGGCCGACAGCGGCATCGACGCCCTGACCCACGCCATCGAGGCCTATACCGCCGTGGACAACGCCCACTTCCCGCTGCCGCACGGCGAGTGCTCCGTCTACCAGGGCGCCCACCCCTTCGGCGACATGCTGGCGGAGAAGGCGATCGCGCTGATCGGCAAATACCTGCACGGGCCGTGGCCAATGGTCAGGACGCCGAGGCGCGAGAAGGCATGGCCCTGGCGGCGACGACGGCGGGGATGGCGTTCTCCAACGTCGGCGTCGCCGCGGTACATGCGCTGGAGTACCCGATCGGCGCCGCGGTCCACTGCTCGCACGGCGCCGGCAACGGTCTGCTGCTGCCCTACGTGATGCGTTTCAACCTGCCGGCGCGGCGCGAGCGCTTCGCCGCCATCGCCCGGCTACTGGGCGAGAGCGAGGACGCCGAACGCGCGGTGACGGCGGTGGAACGGCTGCGCGCCGACATCGGCATTCCGTTGCGGCTGCGCGAACTGGGAGTGAAGGAGGAGCAGTTGCGGCCGTTCGCCGAGAAGGCGTTCGCGGTGAAACGCATTCTGCGCGTCAACCCACGGGCGGTGACGGTGGAGGATCTGGAGGGGATTCTGCGGGCGGCGTTTTGAAGGTTTGCCGTGCGCGGCTTGGCGGTCATCCCTTTGTTTCAAGGAGCGGGAGGGTCTCATGACGCGATGGTTCCTGTGCCTGACTGGGATTGCTTGTTTGTACCTCGCGGTTGGGCAGTCCATGAAAAACCAGCCCGCTCTCCCAGAACGTGACCAGGTCGGCGACGAAGCGCCCGCGGCCCGGATTGATGACCGTGATGACCCCGATGAACTGCTGCCCGGTCGGGCAATCGCCCGACTGGGAGACCTCCGGTCCTGGCAGGGCGCGGTGCGCGCGGTCGTGTTTTCCCCCGACGGCAAGGTCTTGGCGTCCGCGGGTGACGATAAGCTGATCCGCCTGTGGGACGTCGCCTCCCGCAAGGAGATGCGCCAGCTACGGGTACCTGATCGCCCTGCTCGGCGCCTCGCGTTTTCCCCGGATGGCAAGATGCTGGCCGCCTCGGACAAAGAGGGACCAATCGTCCTCTGGGACGCGACCACGGGCAAGGAGTTGCGACGACTCCCCGTGGGCAGTCAGGAAGTGTTTCCCCTGTGCTTTTCCCCGGATGGCACAACCTTCATCGCGTGGAGCTACATGCTCCGCGCCTGGGACCTCGCGACGGGGAACGAACTCCCCCCAATCGCAACAGCGAGGATGAACGACGCGGCTATTTCGATCTCCTGCCTCGTCTACTCTCCCGAGGCCAAGGCCCTCGGGGTCGCGAGCTATGGCGGGAATGTCTACCTCCATGACCTGCACCTCGCGAACAACCAATCGCTCTCTGCGAAACCGAACAATTGTCCGTTCGTGGCCTTTTCGCCCGATGGCAGGATGCTGGCTTCGTGCGGCGGCGACCGGCTCCGCCTTTGGGACGTGGCGACCAAAATGGAACGCGGCGCCCTCGGGCGCGGGGACGCCTCCCGGTGGCGCTTTTTCCCCGGACGGCAAAACCATTGCCTGGACCAGCTATGGTTCGGCGATTCACCACGCCGAACTCCTTACCGGCAAGGAGGCCGTCCCGTTCACGGGACACCGCGATGGCGTTAATTGTCTGGTGTTCTCTCTGGACGGGAAGATGCTTGCCTCGGGGAGCGAAGACGGAACGGTCTTAATCTGGGATGCAATGGGCGCCGTTCGGAAGGAACCCCGTTCATTCAACCTCTCGGCGGAGGATGCTGATTCGGCAGCGCGCAAAGACGAGCGGGGAACCCCGGTCCCACCAAACGCGAAGGTCTCTCTTGTCCTCGACCGGAAGCAGTATTTCCTGGGTGAAAACATCCTGGTGCATTTCTGCATCGAGAACACCGGCGGCGGCGTCTTCCACATCGACCTGGGAGGGGATTATCGCGGCGCCTCCCGCGCCCTGCGGTTTTCGGTCAGGGCGACCGATGCGCAGGGCAAAGAAGTTCCCGACCCCGATCCGTCCGGTTTTTGCATGGGGGGCATCGGCCACTCGCCCAGGTTGACTCCGGGGACAAAGCATTACGAGTCGTTGAGGCTGAACCGCTACTGCCGGTTCGAGAAGCCAGGCGTCTACCAGCTCCAGGTGACGCATGACCTCGGGTGGAGGGGAGGCCGGAAGCACCCCATCGCCACGGGGACGATCACTCTGGTGATGCCGACGCCGGACCAGGCACGCAAGGTCGTCGAGGAAATGTATCGATTGCCCGCGGACTTCGGTGGCACTTCGGGGCAAAAACGCGAACCCTTTGCCGACTTCTCGGCGCTGGCTTATCCGGTCTATTTGCCGATCCTGACTGCCCGCGCGGAAAATGGCGACGAACGGGCCTTGGAAGCCATCGGGCACCTGCCCACTCCCGCGGCGACCGCGACGCTGATCCGGTTGCTCGACCAGCCCGACGCCGGATTCGCCCGTAAGGTTTTGCAGACCCTGAACGCACGTCTGCCGGATCCGCAGTTGGAGGCCAAGATCGGCAAACGAAACCACTTCGACAACGACGCCGAATACCAACGCCGTTGGCTCTCAGGCCAAAGCTGGCGGGCGGACTTCGCACCAGCCGTCCGGAAGGTAGGACGACGGCTGCTTGACCGCGAGGACGTGGAGAGTCTCCAGTGCGGCGCTTTCGTTCTGGAATGCGTCGGCGACGCGGAAGACCTCCCCGCCCTGATAAAGGGGCTAGAGCGCGCCGCTCTCCAGGCCAAGGACTTGCCGTTGCAGGAGCACGTTTACCCGCGCCCGCGCGGCGCCTGCCAGGAGTTGATGCGGGCAGCGCGCCTGATGACCCAGGCGCAGAATACAGCCGCCACTGCTTCCACGCTCGGCAGGCGAGATGCTCGTGTTCGCCAGCGCGATCGGCTCTCGTCCGCAATTCCATCCGGCCGAATGGGAAACGCATTACACCCGGTTGCTCCAACACGAGCTGCCCTATGTACGCGAGGCGGCGCTGGACAACCTTCCCCTCCCACCCTCACGGGCTCTCCTCAAGCTTTTGCGGCAGTTGCTCACGGACAAGGACGTCGACGTTCAGACCGCAGCGTGCCGCGTGGCGGAAAAGACCAAAGCACCCGAATTGCGGGAAGCGGTCCTCCAGGTAATGGGATCGGCTCGGGAGAAGTGGTTGCTGAACGCGGCCTGTAACGCTGCCTGGGCCTTGGATATTCGCTTGAGCCGGATAACGGTGCTGGTTGGTCGGCTGGATGAAGAAGGGATGACCGCGGAGTGTCTCGATCATCTCGCGTCGTTCGTCCTGTCCGATCGTTCCAGTTACAGCAGCCCGACCCGCGACATGTTGGACGCGGCGACGGGTCTTACCTGCAAGGAGTTTTGGGTGAAGTTCCTGGAGAAACACGGAAAGGAATTGGAGGCGGGGAAGCGATTTTCCCTCGCCGATCCGAAGTTGTCGCTGAAAGATTTGTTCCCTGGCTTTACCTTTGATCCGCCGAGGTAGCGATCATTCCAGGACGTTATGCACTGATTTTGGGCACCAGTGGGGCGCTGGATCCTCAACGGCCGTTTTTTCCATTGCCCGGTTGCTGAGTGAGAGAGAGGACGCCGAATGCGCGGTGACGGCGGTGGAACGGCTGCGGGCCGACATCGGCATTCCGCTGCGGTTGCGCGAACTGGGCGTGAAGGAGGAGCAGTTGCGGCCGTTCGCCGAGAAGGCGTTCGCGGTGAAGCGCATTCTGCGCGTCAACCCACGGGCGGTGACGGTGGAGGATCTGGAAGGGATTCTGCGGGCGGCGTATTGATCGGTTGTTTCGCGGTTCTTCGTTTCATGTTACGATCAGGACGGGCGCGATTCTGGAGGACGAGCGATGACCGTTGAAGGCACCGTGGTCAATGGCGCTATTGTTCTGGACGGCGGGGCGAAACACCCCGAGGGAGCGCGGGTGCAGATCGAGGTAACCGGCGACGCGGACTGTCATCCGCCGCCGGAGCCGTACGACCGCGCACAGGAACTGGCGATTCTGCGCGAAGCACTGGAGGACGTCAAGACGGGGCGGGGGATGCCGTTTGAAGAATTCATGGCCAAACTTGCCGCGGAACTTGATCTACCCGCTGTTCCTCCGGAGTGACCGTGCCGCACACCATTCATATTTTCCATCGGGCGATGGCCGACATTCGGGCCGCAACCCTGTGGCGAAGAAATCGGTCACCGTCGGGTGCTGGCGCTGGCACGCAGGAGTCCTGAATGCGATCCGGAAACTGGCGAACAGCCTCGACCGTTGTCCCCTTGCCGACGAAGCGACCGACCTCGGCCGGGACCTGCGCCAGCTGCTTTACGGCCGGCAACCCCACGTGTACGCGCATTCTGTTCACGATCGACGGGCAGACGTTGAACGTCCTTCGCGTCCGCCATGCCGCGCAGGATCGCCTGGCTGCGGACGATGTTTGGCGAACAGAGATTTGAGGTCGGCATCCTGACGGAGGACGATCGATGAACACGCCGTTTCCGGGCATGGACCCATATCTGGAGCATCCGGCCCTGTGGCCGAGCGTCCATGCGCGATTGATCGTCGCGATCGCCAATCAACTGACGCGCCTGCTGCGGCCGCGCTACGTTGCTTCCATCGAGGATCGCGTCTTCATCGAGGATCAGTATCGGATCCCCGACGTCTGGGTACAGCAAGGGACGGGGAACCGCTCTCCGAAGGCGACGGGAACGACCTTTACAGTTCCGGTCATTGTCGATGTCGAGGAGGCCGAGGAAGAGCCGATACCGCTGGAAGTGCGTGAACACTTCGTTGAGATCCTCGATACCTATCTCGCGATGAAGGTCGTTACGGTTCTGGAGGTCGTCAGCCCGTCCAACAAGGCTGCGGGGGTAGGACGCGATGCGTATCGAGCGAAGCAGCGCGAGACGTTGGGCAGCGAGTGCCATCTTGTCGAAATCGACCTGCTGCGCCGCGGTCGGCATGTTCTCGCAGTCCCCCTGGCGGCTGCCCGTGAGCATGGCCCGTTCAACTATCTCAGCAGTGTGAACCGCTGGCCGAACCGCAAGCGTTTTGAGCTGTTTCCCGGTCGTTTGCGCGAGCGTCTACCGGTCCTCCGCATTCCTCTGTGCGACCCCGATGCCGACGCGCCGCTCGAACTTCAGAAGATCCTGGAGCAGGTCTACGACGAGGGTGGCTACATGTTCCGCGTACTGTACGACCAGCCTTGCTCGCCGCGCCTCCGCAATGAGGACCAGCGCTGGGCGGCGGAGCAGTGGGCAGCGTATCGGGCGGCGCATCCGGAGTGGTTTCCGCCAGCGGGGTGATGCCTCTGGAACCAACCCCAGAATCACGCTGGCGGCAAGGGAAAGCTGTCATCTTCAATTTACGCACCGGCGCATTACCACCTTTTCAAATCGGCGATAGATTGGCCCCACTCGGAACGGTCGCGCTGTAATGGACAGCCCAACCGAGGAGGCGGTCCCACAGGAGAAGCACCATGAACGGTCTGCTGCGTGCAGGAGGTATTGCGCTCATCCTCGTCGTGCTGGTATTCGCCGGCCGATCCTGGTCGGAGCCGAAGAAGCCGCCCCTGCCGCGAACCCGCGTCGCTCTCATCAACCTGAGCTACGTCATCAAACACTATCAGAAGTACCTGAACTTCCAGGCGGAGATCAAGACGGAGGTGGAGCAGCTTTCAGAAGATCGATAAGGACTTGCGCCGACAGATCGAAAGGCTGACAAAGCAGTCTGAAGACAAGGACCTGGATGCCGTGAAGAAGGCAGAAATCGAGAAGAAACTGAAACAGCTCAAACGCGATTTAGAGGACAACACCACCGATGCCAAAAATGGTCTCACCAAGAAAAGCGACGACATGGTGGTGATCCTTTACAAGGAGGTGCATAGCGCCGCACAGCGTTACGCCAAGGCGCACGACCTGGAGTTGGTGCTACACTACAACGATGCGGACGACAAGACGGAGCCGGCGAGTTTCTGGAGCAGCGCAAACGTTGCCCGCAAGATGCAAGCGGGTGCGTGCGTGCCGCTCTATATCGCTCCAGGCATGGACATCAGTCTGGAGATCGTCGCGGCGATGAACGACGGCTTGCGGACGGATTAGCGAGCTTGGCGTTAGCGACGCGAGTGGCCGTTTCGAGGTAGCCGGCGCTAATACGGTCCCGTCATCAACCGCGGACACGGTCGTTCACTGAGGCAAGCGGCGGGTTCAAATCTACCCGTTTTAGGTATCTCGTAACCCGTAACAGGGGGGCGCTCTCCCGACTGAAAACTGTTATGCGATTTGCGCCTTCCCTAGGGTTTGCGCATATTTATGAGAATCGCGAAACAGTTTTTGGGTCGTTTTGGGCCATCTCGTAACAACTTCGCCCCCAAGCGCGTATACTCCGTATTACCACCCGGTTGAGACCCTCTCCCGCTGGTAGTTTTTGTCCTGCCGCTCGCCTTATGGGGCCGCGGAATGATCGAGCTGCTTGAGAGCGGCAGCTGCCTCGCCGCGGGCATCGCGCTCGTCGTTTTTCAGGAGACTGTAAAGAGGAGGCATGACAGGTCCCAACGGGGGATCCTCTGGAAATTGAATTCCTGTTTGGACGCCGAAGTTCATGCGCCGCGGTGCGGCGCAGGAGTGTTGAGAAAGCGGTGCAGGGCGGGTACTGCGGCTTTCGCTTCCGGTCCAATCCGGCCCAACGCCCATGCTGCACTGCCTTTTACATCTCCCCAACCATACCGCAAAGCGTCCGCCAGTGGAGCGACGGCTTCCCGCGCCTCGGGACCTATCTCACCCAGGGCCAGCGCCGCACATTCTGTATCCTGAAGTAATGCGATCAAGGGACGTACCGCTAGCTTCGGGTCCGGTCCGACTCGGGCCAGCGCCCAGGCGGCGGCATTGCGGACTTGATGTTCCTTGTCCCCGAGAGCGGTGACGAGTGCTGCCGACGCCTCTTTCGCGTCTCTCCCAATCCGGCCGAGAGCAAAAGCGGCGTTGCCCCGCACCTCAACAACCCCGGCACTGTACCCTCCCCGACTTTTTCTGGCGCTCCACCGGCGCCCCCCCACTCATACGCCTCCTTCAAAACGGTTATCAAAGACGGAACGGCATCTCGGGCCGGCGCGCCGATCCGCCCCAACGCGAGAGACTGCTCCAGCTCGGACCTCCCAGCTGTCGTCTTTGAGCGCCGCGGTCAGAGGCTCAACGGCTTCCTTCGCCGCGGGAGCGAACTGGGCCAGAAGCAGAACCGCGATGCGGCGCACCTCCTCGTCCTTGTCGGAGAGAGCGGCGATAAGCAAGCGGACCGTCGCCTTCGTCCCCGGCTCCACTTCACCCAGCGCACAGAGCGCAGCCGCACGAACTCCGGCATCCGCGCTTCCCAGGGCCTCCACCACGGGAGCCGTGACAGTCTGGCCGTACAGACCGAGTGCTTTGGCAGCGTCGAACCGCAGGCGGATCTCCTTTCCTGTGAGGGCGGCCAGGAGAACCGGGATCGGCGCTTGGTTCTCCGGATCGATCTTGCTCAGCGCATCGGCAATGGTGACACGAACATCAGGATTCTTGTCCTTCAGAGCATCGACTAGCGCCGGCACCGCGTCCGCGGCCGCCGGGCCAATATTTCCGAGCGCTTCGCTCGCCGCTTGCCGCACTTCCCAGTCATTGTCTTTCAGTGCCGCAGTGAGTGCAGGCACAGCGGGACTGGCCGACTGCCCCCAGTTTCCGAGTTTTCGGGCGGCAATTTGGCGAACGTCCTTGTTCTTGTCTTTCAGCGCATCGATTAAGAATGGCGCGGTCGCAGCAGGATGGAACTCCCTTAGCACCCCGATTGCAGCGTTGCGAATTCCTTGATCGTTGTCCTTCGACAACTCAATCAGAAATGCAGCGTCATCACTGACGCCTCCCAGAGCGCGAATAGCTGTGATACGCATGTCCCTGTCCTGTTCCTTCCGCAGAAAGAGCTTGAGATAGGGCACGGCCTCCTTCGCTTCCGGACCGATCGCGCCCAGGGCGGAAGCGGCTTCTCTTCGGACCACCGGGTCGTCATCCGACAGTGCCTGGATCAGTGGGACAAGAGCTTCTTTCGCTCCCGGGTTCATCGAAGCCATTGCACTTGCGGCATGTGCGCGCAACGGTTGCTGCTTTATCGCAGAGAACGGCGATCAACGCGGTCATGCCTGCTTCGCCCATATCGCCCATGGCGAGGGCGGCGTACTCACCCATTACGTCTTTTTCCTTAATCATCTCCTTGAGCGACGGAAGGGCTGGCTCTCCAATTCGCGCCAGGGTTTTGCACACCTGTGGACGATAAGCGAAGCTATCGTTCTGCGGCTTCCGGATGTGCGCGATCAGCGCCGGGATGGCGGCCTTCGCATCCGGTCCGATCGCAGCTAATGTGTCGGCGGCATCCCAAAACGCCTCCTTATCATTGAGAGATTCAATCAGTACAGGCACCGCGTCTCGAGCATCCGGCCCGAGTTCCGCCAACACACGGATTGCGTCGACGTTGAATCGGCCGGATGGTTCCTTCACCGCCGCCACCCATGCCGCGATCGACTTGCCCTTGTACAGCGTCAGTTGCTCGTCCCCTGCGGTCGCGGTCAGGCTTGCAATGAGGGCAGCCAGCGCCAGCCCTATTCCGAGCCGAAGTCGTTGCATCCCAAACCTCCCAAACTATACGGATCGTCCGCAGCCACGATACCGACGCGCCCGCGACGGTATCGGTTTTCGAAGTCGGCAGCAAGAGAAATCGGATTGGGAGAAAGTTAAAAGATGTGCAAGCGTGAGAAGAGGAGACGTGAATATCTCCCCTTTTTCCTGCATATCAGACGGCGACACCATCCGGCGGCGAATAGAGATACGCCCCCTCGATGCTGCGATTGCCGAGCCATATTCCGTCCCAACGCCTGGGGCTTACCCGAGGACCTGGAATCAGTCGGAGGGCGGCGAGGACGTCCCTGGCTATCGGGTCCGTCGGGCCGAGAAGTTGGACCCCAACGGGGTCGAAGGAGAAAGGCTGTGGTATCTGCCGGATCAGCGGGTGGAGTCGTCGGTAGGCCTGGGCTAGCCCTTCGGTTTCAACGATCGGCGACACGAGGTAGAAAGCGCCAACGGCCATCCACGCTGGTCTTGAGCCAGCACCCAGCCGCCACCTCGAACCCCAACTGCGCCAGTTGATCGACCAGCTTCTGGCCGTAGTCAATCTGGTTCTCTACCAGCGTATCCGTAGCCATGGGAGCACTCCGTCAGGGACAGTGGCGATCGCATCGTACAGGGTCTGCGCCTGTACCTGTGTCTTTTGTTCGTATCGGCTCGTCTCCTGCCAGGCCGTGGCCACATCCCAGTTGTCAGACAGAGCGAGGTTCGCCGTTTTATCGACATCCATCGTCGTCTTCAGGTTCGCCAGCACCAGCAGGTCTTTGAGGTCGTGAGTCCAGCACTTCTCGGCGTACTTCTTGTCGTCAAAGATGACGCCCGTACTTTCGACGTAAGCCATGATGCAGGCCTTCAGCCCACACTCGACAGCGTAGCCAGCCAAGTAATAGGCGCCGGACCACCTTCCGGCCGCGAGCAGCCGCTCAGCGTCGAGAATCCGGTCTTCGGCAAGCTGCCGCAGTTCGACCTGTTCACGCTACGGGCTCCACCGTTCGGACTCGCTCATTCCTGAATTGTACACCAAAGCAGAGTGAAAAAGGGAGTTCGTAAGCCGCGGTGTCACCCCTTTTTCGCCATAGAACCCTTTACCCCCGCCCCTCACCCTGCTACGATGACCTTCTTCCTTTTCCCCCGTGTGCTGGGGAGGGGGGCCGTCGTTTGCCGCGGTCAATCGGCATCGGGTGTCATTTACGTCGCAACATCCCCGACGACGGGCCGAAGAAAAAATGGGAGGGTAGTGCGTGGCCATTGTCGCGGTCAAGGACCTGATTGAAGCCGGCGTCCACTTCGGGCATCGCGCCAGCCGCTGGAATCCGAAAATGCGGCCGTACATCTACGGCAAGCGGAACCTCATCCACATCATCGATCTGCGCGAAACGGTGCGCGGGCTGCTCCGCGGCTATCGCTTTCTCGCCAAGGTGGCCGGCTCCGGCAGTCTGGTGCTGATCGTCGGCACCAAGCGCCAGGCGAAAGAGGCCGTCGAGCGCGAGGCCGCTCGCGCCGGTATGCCGTTCGTCAACGAGCGCTGGCTGGGCGGCACCCTCACGAACTACCGCACCATCCGCGATCGACTGAAACGGCTCCAGGAGCTCGAAGGAATGTGGCTGCCGGCCGGCGAGAACGCGGCCAAGGTCAATCTGCCGGCCTACATGAAGACCATGCTCAACCCCGAGTCCGGCAAACTCGACCTGACGCGCGCGCCCGACACGGCCGTGATCCGCGGCTACAGCAAGAAGATGGTCGCCACGCTGAACCGCGAGCTGGCCAAGATCCATCGCAACCTGTCCGGCATCCGCGACATGACCCGTCTGCCGGATGCGATGGTCGTCATCGATCCCAAGCGCGAGCACATCGCGGTCAAGGAGGCCCAGCGCATGGGTGTCGCCGTCGTGGCCCTTATCGACACCGACAGCGATCCCGACGTGGTCGATCTGCCCATTCCCGGCAACGACGACAGCATCCGCTCGATCGAACTGGTGCTGGGCAAGCTGGCCGACGCCGTGCTGGAAGGCCGGGCGGCGCTGCCTCCCGAACCGCAAGCCGGCCCGCGCCCGCGCCCACAGCCCGCACCCGCAGGGGTGTCGTGACAATTCCATCCGTAAACCGAACCGCATGTCCCTCGCGGTGTCCATACTTATATTCGTTTAGCCGCGAGCGCTTCGCTTCAAGCGCTCGCAGAAGCTCGCGGCTAAACGAGGAAGCTTTGTAGAGGTCCAGTCATGGAGATTACCGCTGCCGCCGTCAAGAAGCTGCGCGACCGTACCAACGCGCCGATGATGGATTGCAAAAAAGCCCTTACCGAAGCCAACGGCGACATGGAGAAGGCCGTCACCATTCTCCGCGAAAAGAACAAGAATATCGTCGTCGCCAAGGCCGACCGCGAGACCGCCGAGGGGCGCATCGCCATTTTCATCGACGAGGCCAAACAGGTCGGCGCCATCCTCGAAATGCGCTGCGAAAGCGCGCCGGTCGCCAAGAGCGAGCAGTTCGTGGCCCTGGCGAACGACGTAGTCAAGGAAGCCGTCGTCCACGGGGTGGACACCGTCGCCCAACTGCTGGCCTTGCCGAAGGTGACGGAGCGGATCACCGAGACAATCGGCATGTTGCGCGAGAGCATGAAGCCGGCCCGGCTGACGCGCCTGACCGGCCTGCTCGGCAGCTATGTACATCACGACGGTTCGGTCGGGGTTCTGCTGTTGGTTGAAGGCGCCAAGGGCGACGTCCAGCTGCTGCGCGACGTGTGCATGCACGTCACCGCGCGGAATCCGCTGGCTGCGCGGCGCGAGGAAGTGTCGGCCGAGACGATCGCCAAGGAGACGGAGATCGCCAAGGCGCAGATCGCCGCCGACCCGAAGAACGCCAACAAGCCGGCCAACATCCTCGAGAAGATCGCCGAGGGCAAAATCAAGACCTGGCTGGCCGAGAACGTCCTCGTCGAACAGCCGTTCGTCAAGGACGACTCGAAAACCGTCGGCCAGCTGCTCCAGTCGGCCGGGCTTAAACTCGTCAAGTTCATCCGCTATCGGGTGGGCGAATTGTCGTAACAGGAGTCAGGGATCAGGAGTCAGGGGTCAGGAATCGCGGCTCCTGACTCCTGATCCCTGACTCCTGATCCCTGACTCCTGATCCCCATGGACGACCGCCACATCCGTCCCTCCCCGAATCTCGCCGACATCGCCACGCACTGGACCGTCGTGCGCCAGGCCCATCAGGGCAGCGGTGCGGCGGTCGATCGCGCCAAACAGGAGCTGATGGAGCGCTACAGCGGTGCCGTCTATCGCTACCTGCTCGGGGCGCTACGCGATCCGCACGCCGCCGACGATCTGTTTCAGGACTTCTCGCTGCGCTTTCTGCGCGGCGACTTCCGCAATGCCGATCCGCAGCGCGGCCGTTTCCGCGACTTCGTCAAGACCGCCCTCTATCATCTCATCGTCGATTACCAGAACCGCCGCCGCGCCGGCCCGGCACCGCTGCCGCAACAGGAATATGCCGATCCGAACAAGCCGGACCTGTACTACTCCGAACAGGAATTCCTGGCGAGCTGGCGCGCCGAGGTCCTCGGCCGGGCCTGGCAGGCGCTGGACGAGGCCAGCCAAGCCGGGGGGCAGTCGTTCTACGATGTGTTGCGTCTGCGTGCGGAGGAACCTGACCTCTCGTCGGCGGAGATGGCGGAACGGCTGAGCGCGAAACTGGGCCGGCCGCTGACGCCGGAGTGGGCGCGGCAGAACTTGAAGCGCGCCCGTGAACGCTTCGCCGATATGCTACTGGACGAGTTGGCCCGGTCGCTGGACGACCCGTCGAAGGAACGACTGGAGCAGGAGCTGATCGACCTGGGATTGCACGGGTACTGTCAGGATGCGCTGCGGCGGCGATGGTAGTGCGCCTCAACTCATAGGGGAATAGTGTGCGGCGATCAGACCGGCTTCAATTCATCGTGGACAAGGCCGAGCATCTCCCACAATCGTTTGCGTATCCGACGCCACAAACGACGAACTGGCCCGAGACGGGTCAAGAGGAGATAACCATCGTCGAGCGTGACTGCGAACTCGTCAAGAAGACCGGCACGTCCGATAACGGCGCGAGGATTTGAGGCTCCGTCTGCAGGATCGACGATGAAATCGCAAGGCCAGGAATACTCTCGTCCCTCGATAGTGAGTCGAGCACAATAGCAGAACTTTGCCGTGTGTCCCACAAGACCGCGAGCGATGCCGGGATGGCCCTCATGGAACGGGATCCCCTCGCGTTTGGCGAGACTGATGGGCATTGCCGATACATCCGAGCCGGTATCAACGACGAACCAGATCGGGGCAAGCGTCCCATGTTTGTCGCGGACATGAACGAGCAATCGCGGCTCCGGGCAATCCCGGTCACCCGACTGGCGATCGGTCAACGGGATTCGTAGTGTCATCGGATGAAAACCCCAGGTGCTGACTGACCACTTCATTCCACCGCGCAGGGCAGTCGAGAACCACCTCGCGTCTCTGGGCAATCCCCATGCTGTCGAGTTGCCGATCGAGTTCATCGCCGTACCACGGCCCCACCGCAACGACCACACGTCCGCTCTCGGTGACGAGGTAGCCGACTCCGAGTCCGCCGAAGAAGTATTGCAACTTGACTTCTTCTTCAAGTCGCCGGCGATCGACCGTGGAGGAGAACCGGCGTATACGGCAGCGCCGCTGAACGTGCTCTTGAACATCGGGAGGAAGCGTCAGGTCGCGCAGCCATACGGGCGGTCTCAGGTCGGGTTTCTCGGCCAATTCCAGCGAAAGGGAACGTCGCATCCGCTGGAATTCATCCGACGAGACCATGACCGCCCGCAGATCGTCTTCCGGATCATGCACCTCGACCGGCCGGCCTTCGCGCACCGCCTGACGCTGTTCGGGAGTGAGCTGTATTGCCATGACGCCCTCGTTCGCGGATCGGCGACGTTCGTGTATTCTAGCCTGCCGCTGCGGACAGCGGAAGAAGGTCTGTGTCGAAATTGGGTTGGCCGCTGTCGCCACAATGAACACAGCACCGCCGGAAACGTGACTGTGTTGCTGGACGACGTGTCGAAGGTTCGGCTGGAACAGGAGCCGATCAGATCGGTTTGCGCAAGTCGTGGGTGAGGCCGAACATCTTCCAGATTCGTTCGCGGAGACGGCGCCAGAGCGCCGGATCGGGCCGAGGTGTGTCAGGATCAAGTAGCCGGAGTCCAGCGAAATCGCATATTCATCGAGAAGTCCGGCACGGCCGAGAACCGAGAATGGAACTGGACCGGAACTTCCTTGTGAAGCGGGCGGCTCCATAATGAAGTCACATACCCAGAGGTGTTCTCGGTCACCGATTCGGATGAGAATAGTGTCGCGATACTTTTTGGTGCGGCCAACCATGCCGCCAGCCCAGCCAGGACGCGTTTCCTCGTAGGGAATGCCCCGCGATCGCGCTATGCTGACAGGAATCGCAGCGACGTCGGCGCCTGTATCGACTTTGAACGGCAAATGCAGCCATTCTCCGGTCTCGCCTTGCACGCGAACGACAAGGAAAGGCAACGGACTGGAGACGTCACCCGAACGGTTCTTGGCGAGCGGGATTCTAATGCTCATTGAGGAACATTAACCTATCATGCTGTCTTCATTCGCGTTCACCACGACCGGCCAGGGAACGACTTGAAGCCGTACCTCGGCCGGAAAAGACTTAAGTTGCAACTCGAAGTCCTCGTAGTCGATGCCTGCCGCGATTGCAGAATAGCCATCAGGGGTTTCGAGAAGGCCGACAATTCGATTGGGAAAGTAGTACTTCAGCTTGAGTTGGTGCTCGATCATGTCACGGTCCATTCCTCCCGAATACCAGTGCTCTTTGCAAGCCACCTCGATTTGCTGCCGCAGCTCCGAAGTTATCGGCAGGTCCGCGAGTCGCACGGGAAGACTCACGGCGGGTGTCTTCCTCTCGGGAGCAGAGGAAGGCGGAGCCGGCGGATGAAAGCGCGCATTCTCCTGGGCCGAGATCAACACGCCGCGCAAATCGCCTTCCGGATCATGCACCTCGACCGGCCGGCCTTCGCGCACCGCCTGACGTTGTTCGGGAGTGAGCTGTATTGCCATGACACCCTCATGTACGGATCGGCGACGTTCCTGTATTCTACCTCGCCGCCGCTTAACGATCCATCTTCACCAGCCGCACGAGATACGACATTTGCCCGCGATGGATGGCGAAGTGCGCCACCAGAAACACCAGCGCGTCAAGGACGTTGGCGAACCGGGCCTCGGGGTGCGGCCCAGCCAGGCGCTCCGCGTCCAATCCCGCGACGACGCGGCGGAACAGCGCCACCGCTTCGTCCAGACGATTCAGGGCTTCGTCCTTCGACGGCGGCGCGGCCTCGGTAAACTCGCGCTCCCGATCGCGGACGTAGCCAGTGCCGCCGAGTTGGGCCCCGACGAAATGGCTGAGGTTGCCGGTCAGGTGCAGCACGAGGTGCCCGCACGAGTTGCTCGGCTCGAGCGGTTTGGTCCAGAATTGCCCGTCGCTCAGCGGCGCGGTCAACTCGCGCACCGCCTTCGCTAATCCCTCCAGTTGTCCGATCAACGCCGTCTTCGCCAGAGTTGCCAGGTCCGCGGACATGAGTGATCCTCCTATTTTACACTGTTTAGCCGCGAGCTTTTGCGAGCGCTGAGTCCAGCGCTCGCAAAAGCTCGCGGCTAAACGGATCAACGGAACCTCAGAATCCGTCTTCCTCCGTTCCGCCTCGCACGCTATGATCCCGCTGGTCGATTTTACGGCTCGAAGGAGAGGCTGGCAGATCATGAGAAACGGACTTCTGGCGCTGATCGTGATGGCGGCCGGTGCGAGCGCGACACCCGCTCAGCAGCAGGCCTGGGCGGAGAAGATGTTCAAGGACGGCAATCTCGTCCACGAGTTCGGCACGGTGCCGCTCGGCGCGCAACTGTTCCATCGCTTCACCATCACCAACATCTACGCCGTCCGCATGGAGATTACCGGCTGCGTGCCGGGCTGCGGCTGCGTGACGGCGACGCCGTCCAAGCGCGTCCTGGAGCCGCGCGAGACGGTGACCCTCGACGTGGAGATGGACGCCCACAAGTTCACCGGTTTCAAGACCGTCAACATCCGCGTGACGGTCGGCCCCGATTTCGTCTCCACCGCCGAGCTGAAAGTCACGGCGACGAGCCGGGCGGACATCGTCTTCAACCCCGGCCAGGTCGCGTTCGGCACCGTGGCCCGCGGTTTGACACCGAGTGCCATAGTGGCCGTCGAATACGCCGGCAAACTGCCCTGGCAGGTCAGCGACGTAACCGCACCCAAGGAAGCACCTTTTTCCGCGGAAGTGAAGGAAATGTATCGTCGGCCGGGCCAGGTCGGTTACCAGGTCAAAGTGACGCTCAAGCCCGACGCGGCGCCAGGGCCGTTCAAGGAGTTCGTCTATCTCAAAACCAACGATCCGAACGCTGCGCTGGTGCCGGTGCTGGTGGATGGCAGCGTCCTGTCGCCGCTAACCGTGGCACCGTCGGAGCTGCGCTTGGGCGAAGTGAAAACGGGCGAGGCGCTGACGCGGCGTGTGGTGGTGCGCGGCAACAAGCCGTTCCGCGTCACCGGCATCGAAGGCCCGCCCGTGGTCACGCTTGGCGCCGAACCGGGTGCCGCGCCGAACACCTATCAGACCGTGACGTTGCAGGTGAGTCCGTCGCAGGCCGGCGCCTTCAAGCACGAGGTCAAGATCAAGACCGATTTGCAGGACACGCCGATCATCGTGATCATCGAGGGCATCGCGGCGCCGTGACTCCGACCAGTTGTGCAGCTTCCTCGTTCCCGCGCCCCCCTGCGTGGGAATGAGAAGCTCTCGCATCTTATCAACAACGACCCGGTCGAATGCTAAGGCGAACGGCGGGAAATGATTTACTCGTAGCCGAAGTCGCCAGACTTCGGGTGGGGCGTCCAAACCCGAAGTCTGGCGACTTCGGCTACGGGAACTTAGAACCTGCCGCTCGCCTAAACGTCGGGAGGGCGAGGCTCCCGCCGAGCCAGGGATCCCGGCTCGGCGGGAGCCTCGCCCTCCCAAATCCGGCTAGTTTAGCTTGCGACCGGGTCGTTGTGCTTTCACCTTCTACCGGGTCGTTGGAAAAAAAAAGCGGCCTCCGGGTTGGTTCCCGAAGGCCGCCTGTTACTCACATCGGACCGATCCACACACGGAGCGAACTCTCTGGTGGAGAAAACGGCTTTACCAGCCGGATGGGGTCGGGCAAACACCGATGACACCGCTTACGGTGCAAGCCCACTGCCAGACGGTTGTACCTGCCGGGGTACCACCCTGCCCCGCTACGACATTGGCCGCCGTGATGTTCGTGCTGATGGTACGGGCGCTACCGTCACCCAAGCCGACTTGCATGGTGGTCGAGGAGAACCCATGCGGGCATTGGTCACTCACCACGGTCGAAGGGTTATAGCCGAACAGGGGTATATTATTGGTATTGGACGCGCCATTCACCATCGCGGTGTTCAGAGCCGGCTGACCGTAGCCGTTTTGTGCCGCTGAGGTAGGCAAGGGGTAGTAGAACGAGACTGTGGTCAGGAGGATCGTGCTGCCGTTACCATACAGGTAATTCGACGCGTTGCCTGTAGTGGAGATGGTCAGTGCATTATTCCACCATATGTGAGTAGCGGTGATGGAGTTGGTGGTGTTGGCGATCGTGGCGAAACGCTCCATGAACAGGACGGTGTTCGAGGTGCCTTTCTGGTTGAACGCGCTCGGATAGGAAACGGAGGCGTTCGAGCCGCCGAGACCGAAAACGAGAGCGTTCGAAGCATAGCTCGTAAGTCCCAGGGTTCCTGGATTGGACGGATCGAGAGGAGCCACGTAGGTCTTGATGTTAACCACACCGGTACTGGCGACACCACCGTTCGCCGCGGTGATCGAAGCGGTGGACGTCTGGCCGGCTTGCGAACACATATCGAGCGAATACTGTTTGTAGACGTTGTCCTGCTCGATGTCGGACAGGATGTGGTAGAACATCGAACCCCAAAGAGGACTGCCGGAGGGGTACGAGCCGATGGACGGCGGGCAGGCACCGTTATTACGACTGGCGAAGCCGTGAATAGCGAGGCCCATCTGCTTCAGGTTGTTCGTGGACTGCATACGGGCCGCGGCTTCGCGGACCTTCTGGACAGCGGGGAGCAACAGGCCGATGAGCACGGCGATGATCGCGATCACCACCAGCAACTCGATCAGCGTGAAGCCCGTGCGACGCGCGGTAGAGCGGTTCACAGCACATTCCTTTCGTAGAGGAACTACGGATGAGAAAGATACGAATCTTGCGGCTCTGGGATCGAGCGTTTCACGAACGCCCATGACCGCAATAACGTTAATAATGCTAATAGACCATCTTTTTTTTTGATTGCAAGAGTCTTTTCCCAAAAAAACCAGAACCGCTCCGGGCGGTTTCAACGACCAGTCGCAAATTCTTTGTGTAAAATCACTTGCTGCAAGTGCCCGGATTGGCTCCACGCCTCTTTTTTTGGGAAAAAGGCCGCTCGGAACCGCCTGTCGTACGGATATGCTCGCACAACGTCGTCTGCGCTTGAGAACGTGCCTGTAGCCGTGTATCATCTTCATTGCCCGCTTTTTTCCGGCGGACTTGCTCATGAAGCCGATCGCTCTCCTCGACCTGACGCCCGAACTCGCCGAAAAACATGACCGGCTGCTCGACATGCTGCGCAGCCTGAACACGACAGCTGTCGCCTTCAGCGGCGGTATCGACAGTACCGTCGTCGCGCAGGCAGCTGTCTTCGCTCTCGGCGACAAGGCCGTCGCCGTCACCGCGGATAGCCCGAGCGTGCCGCGGGCCGAGATCGACAACGCGCAACAGTTAGCGGCACGGATCGGCATTCGTCATCTGCTCGTCAGCACCGAAGAGTTCGGCGATCCCGATTACGTCCGCAACGACGGCAGCCGCTGCTATTTCTGCAAGAGCGAGCTTTACGAGCGCATCGGTCAACTGCTGCCCGATCTGGGCATCGCGGTCATTTGCAGCGGGGCCAACCTCGACGACGCCGGCGACTATCGGCCCGGTCTGAAGGCGGCGGCGGAACATCGAGTGCGTCATCCGCTCCAGGAAGCGGGTTTCACCAAGGCCGACGTCCGCGCCCTGGCCCGCGCCTGGCAGCTGCCGACCTGGGACAAACCGGCGTCGCCGTGCCTGTCGAGCCGGCTCGCCCCCGGCGTCGAGGTGACGCGCGAACGCACCGCCCGTGTCGAAGCCGCCGAAGTGTACCTGCACGACCTGGGGCTGCGCGAGTGCCGGGTACGGCTGCACGAGGGTGAGTTGGCCCGCATCGAGGTGCCGGTGTCGGAGTTGCCGCGCCTCGCCGATGCCGCGGTCCGTGCCGGTCTCGCGCGGCGGCTGAAGGAACTCGGTTTCCGCTACGTCACGCTGGATCTGGAAGGCTTCCGCTCGGGGAGCCTGAACGAGCTAGTCAGTCTCGAACACAAACGTCTCTTCGCGATCACCAAGCCATGAAAAATCACAGCAACGGTTCGCGCCCCGCCGCCGCCCCATTGCCAGCCGGTAAGGCACTCGATGCCTATTTTCTGGAAGCGCGCTGCAAAATCCTGGACGTGGCGGCCATCCTCGACCGGATCGACCGCGGCACGGGAGCCGGCGCCGTCAGCGCCGACGCGCGCCTGGCGAAGGTCCGCGCGGCACTGACGATGCTGCTCGATCCGAACGGCGGCCGTGCTGAGCGCATTCAGCAGATCTTCTCGCTCGACTACGATCCGACGTGGGAACGGCCGAAACCGGGGTGACGCGTTCTTCTCCCCTCTCCCCGGTACTACGGGGAAAGGGGGGTATGCCTCCTCCCCTCTCCCCGGTACTCCGGGGAGAGGGGTCGGGGGTGAGGGGTGAGGACCAGACCGCTATCGCGCGGCTCACCCCTCACCCCCGACCCCTCTCCCCGGAGTACCGGGGAGAGGGGAGCAATCCGGAGTCCGCGCCATGCCGCAGCAGCTGGCCTGTCCGAACTGCCAGATGGTCGTGAACGTCTTCGAGGCGTTCGCTACGGAGAGGACGCTCTGCCCCAGTTGCCAGTCGGAGATGAAACCCTTCGTCGATTACGAAGAAGAGCCGGTCGTCGCCGAGCCGATCGAACCGCCGCGGTTCGTGGCCGTCGAACTGGACGCCGATGCTTCCCCGCCGCGACCGACGGTGGTGGTGCCGCACGCGCCGCCGCCGCAGTGGAAGCCGACGCCGGTCGCCCGCGCATGGATCACGGTGGCGCGCGGCCTGGACCTGCAGCGCTGCGGCACCCTAATCGTGTTGATGCAGGCGCTCGGAACGTTGGTGGTTCTGGCGCTGGCGCGAGACAACCTGGCGTGGGTCGGCTTCCTCCTGACATACTTGGCCGTGGGAGCGACCGGCATCCTGTTCGTGATCGGCCGGCTCTGCTGCTACCGCGTGCCGCCGCGGACCGGAGCGCGCGGCTGTGGATGGGCATCGCCTGCGCCAGTACGGCGATTGCCGTCATGCTGGCGCTGCTGACCATTCCAGACAATTTCGTCGGTCCGGATGCGAAGTTATCGTCGGTCATGGTCGGCGTCCGCTGGGCAGCGTCGGCTCCGCGCTGGTTGTCGAGTTGATGTTTTTGTGGGCGATCGCTCGGATCATGCAGTTCGTCAAACGGCCCGGAATTGCCCTGCTGACCGGTATCACGGCGGCAACCGTTGCGTTTGCCGGGGGCCTGTGGATCGCGCATGCCCTCAACGGAACGAACGTCCGGCTGGCCGTTTTCGAGAGCGCGCTGGCCGGGGTGTGTGTGCTGTACCTGGTTCTGCTGCGGGCGGCGAAAAACGCTGTTCTGACGAGGACGCCGGAGGAGAAAGGATATGAGCAAACGCCGGAGCGTGTCGAGGGTGGAACCGACGGTGTATAATGGCTGTGCCTGCCCTCCGAGGAGAAATGGGTGAGGAGAGTGTCATGTCGAAGCAGGAGTTCTTGAACAACTTCCGAATCGCACGCAACCTGTTCGTTCACCCGCGCATCGAGACGGATGGCAACCATCTTGACCCGCAATCAGTGAGCCAACAATTGGCGCGGGCGGCGATCTGGCTGACCCCGCGCTCGGTCGCGGGGTTCAACGCCGCCGATTTTCCGGAACTAGGCCCCGACAAGCAGCGTGACCTACAGACGGCAATTCGAGATTTCATGGAGGTGGCAAAACAAGTGCCTGCGAACAAACCTGCCACCACAGAGCAGAATCGCAACGGAGCAGCGGCGTTTGAAAAACTGTTGGCGATCCTCCAAATCTACCTCGCCATCCCCGACGAGGGCACCGTAGTGGCGAAGGCACTGCGGAGAGTCGAGTTCCCGCCGTGGGTGCTGAACTGGGATTATGAACTGGGGAGTGATTGGGCGGGAGATCCGCTTATCACAGTCAACATCTACGCGGATGAAAGTGCCGCAACGCCAAAAGAGATGGGCCGTGCGGCGTCACAGATGACGCAAACAGTTCGGCAGGCGCTGTACGCTGCCGGCGTGAAACGATTCCCGTTCCTTCAGTTCAGCACCGCATTCGAGTATAAGTCCAGGTGAGCGGAATGCGCTATGGCCCTGCACGACGAGTTGTTAGCCCTGGCCAGAGAATTAGTGGACAGGAACCCGGGAGCGCCAGTGGAGGGCAACCTGCGGCGGGCGGTCTCAACGGCCTATTATGCTCTCTTTCATCTTTTGGTCCATGAAGCCACTACCCGGCTCGTGGCTGTGGCGGCGTTACGACCGCGAGTGGCGAGATCCTTCGATCACAATATCATGCGGCGGGTTTGCCAGGACTATGACAATCTTATCCCGAATGCGGTTGGGTTGTTAGTTCTCGATGGTCAGATCGTTGCAGCAGGGGTTCGGAACATTGCCGTTGAATTCTTAGTGCTCCAACAGGCAAGGCACCGAGCCGATTACGACACTGCGACGGTGGTTATTCAAACACGGGCGCAGACTGATGTGACTCGGGCGGAAGTGGCCTTCCTCAATTGGACAGCCGTGAAAGCCGATCCATCCGCGGACGTGTTCCTCGCGGAATTGCTCTGCCGAGGCATACCCAAGCGCTGATGAGCGACCGAACCGGCAATGAGAGACGGTTGGCGAGCGACTTGATCCATGTGAACAACCTGCTCAGATGCCTGAACCGTCTCCTGCGAACGCTTTCGCCAACTGACCTGTCCATTCGCTTGCCGCAACCGGTATGATGAGAGAGCATCCGTTCCCCGTCTAACCTCGAAAGGAGTACGGGATGCCGAGGACCGTGCCGCAACGCCGTCGTCCTGAAACTGCGCGTCTGAACGCGCACCGAGCGCAAAAGCCAGCTGCTGGCACTGGCGGTGCAGGTGTTCGCCGAGCGCGGCTACCACGGCACCACGCTGGAGTTGGTGGTCGAGGCTGCCGGTGTATCCGAACTGGTCCTGACGAGGTACTTCGAGAACAAGGCAACCCTTTTCCGCGGCGTGCTGGAAGAAGTACGCGCCGCTACTCTCACACCTTGGCAAACGGAAACGGCGGCTTTGCCCGATCCGCTGGCCAAAATCCATACCATTGCGGAACTCTACCTGGGCGGCATGACATCCGATGCGCCGGAGTTCCGCGTCCTGCACCGATCGTTGGCCGATTGCGACTGCGAAGAAATTGCGGAACCATTGCGTGCGTTCTTCCTCGACTGTGAGACGTTTCTGGCGGGGTTGATCGCGGAAGGGCAGCAGGCGGGCGTCTTCCGGCGTTCGCTGGACCCGCGAGTCGGCGCCCGGCAGTTGCTGCACGCGGGGTTGGGACAGGCAGCGAACGCGCTCACTGCATCCGGTGCCGGACGGTGAAACGGACTCTCTGGCGAAGGCCATCGAATGCCTTCTCCACGGTCTGCTGAAGACGGACGTGTGAACCAACTGCTGCTAGCGGCAATGAAGCTGTTTCAAAACCGGCGAGCCGAGCCCCGTAAGGGGCCGGGTACACTACGCCTGGCCGCAACCCGGCTGCTTACGCAGCTCGGCTCGCCGTTCTGAAGCGGATTCTTAGCATTCCTTTGCGAAGCCGTAAGCAGCGAACCCCAGCGCATTCACGATCGCCTCCACATCGTACACGCAGCCGCCCCAGGTGCCGCCGCTGACGCGCTGCAGCGCCGCCCAGAGCCGGGTATCGTCCGGCAGGTTCGGGTCCGGGGCGAGGTCCGGCCGCGGGTCCCGACGGGCCAGCACCTCCGCCCCCTGCTCCGGGCCGAACAGTGGGCCGTTCGCTTCACCCACCAGATCGACCGTGCCGTCCAGCCGATTGCGGTCGACGACGATCTGGATGCGGTCGCCGTCGCGCACCTTGCCGATGGGGCCGCCCGCCAGCGCCTCCGGCCCCACGTGGCCGATGCAGGCTCCCGTCGAGACGCCGCTGAACCGGGCATCCGTGACGACGGCGACCTGCTTGCCCCAGCTCAGATGCTTCAGCGCGGACGTGATCTGATACGTCTCTTCCATGCCGGAACCGATCGGACCGCGACAGATCAGGACCAGCACGTCGCCGGGTTGGACGCGCTCGGGTCCGTGGCTCTTGATCGCGGCGATGGCGGCCTTCTCGCTCGTGAACACCCGCGCCGGGCCGATCTTGCGATAGACGCCGTCCGCGTCCACCACGCTCGGGTCGATCGCGGTGCTCTTGATGACCGAGCCTTCCGGGGCGAGGTTGCCGCGCGGGAACGTCACCGTCGAGGTCAGGCCGCGTGCTTTCGCCTGGTCGGGACTCATGATGACCTCATCCGGGTCGATGCCGTCTTTGCGGAGCAGGACTTCGCGCAGCAGCGTCCGCCGTTCGGAATGTTCCCACCAATCGAGCACGCGGCCGAGCGGCTCGCCGGCGACGGTCAGGGCGTCGAGTTCGAGCAAGCCGAGGCGGCGCAGGTGCAGCATCACCTCCGGCACGCCGCCGGCGAGGAAGACGCGCACCGTCGGATGGCCGACCGGGCCGTTCGGCAAGGCGTCCACCAGGCGCGGCACCTGGCGATTGATGGCGTTCCAGTCGTCGACCGTCGGCCGGCGCAACCCGGCCTGATGGGCGACGGCGGGGATGTGCAGCAGCAGGTTCGTCGAGCCGCCGAACGCCGCGTGGACCGTCATCGCGTTGCGGATGGCGGCGTCGGTGAGGATGTGGCGGGTGTGGATCTTTCGGCTCTGGAGCCGCACTGCAGCGCGGGCGGAGCGCCGGGCCATGTCGAGCCAGATCGGCTGGCCGGACGGCGCCAGCGCGGAGTGCGGCAGCGCCAGGCCCAGCGCCTCGCCGACGACCTGGGCCGTGGCCGCGGTGCCGAGGAACTGACAGCCGCCGCCGGGCGAGGCGCACGCCTTGCAACCCAGCTCGGCCGCCTCTTCCAGCGAGATCTGGCCGTGCGCGAAACGGGCGCCGATGGTCTGGATCTTGCCCGCGTCCTCCCCCTGTGCCGGCGGCAGCGTGACGCCGCCGGGGACCAGCACCGTGGGCAAGTCGCGCACGCGGCCAGGGCCATCATCATCGCCGGCAGTCCCTTGTCGCAGGTGGCGACGCCCAGCACCCCGGCCCGCGTCGGCAGCGAGCGGATCAGCCGGCGCAGGACCATCGCGGCGTCGTTGCGATACGGCAGGCTGTCCATCATGCCGGTCGTCCCCTGCGTCCGGCCGTCGCACGGGTCGGTGCAGAAGCCGGCGAACGGGACGCAGCCGAGCGCCTTCAGCTCGGTCGCCGCCGCCTTCATCAGCAGGCCGACTTCCCAGTGGCCGGTGTGATAGCCGAGCGCGATCGGCGTTCCGTCGGCGTCGCGCAGTCCGCCGGAGGTGCTGAGGATCAGGAACTCGCGGCGTCCCAGCTCGGCAGGGTTCCAGCCCATGCCGGCGTTCTGCGTCCAGCCGAACAGGTCGCCGCTCGGCGCTTCGCGCAGCAATTCTTCGGTCAACGGCAGCTTCCCGCCCGGCCCGGCCGCGGTGGTTTGCACATCGAGGACAGCGCGGTCGGAATCGAGGAGAACGGCGAGTTCAGCAGGGGTCAGCATGATGCAGCTCGGATTTCCGCGATTGAGGATTTCAACAGGTCCAGTGTACGGATAGCGAATATTGTCATCATTCCGGCGGCATGGATTCGCGGGATCTCCCCAAATTGGACAGACGGCAAAGCGCGGCGGCCCCTCTCTTGCCGTTGCCCTCCTCTCCCTCAAATGGTACGCTTGATAGCAGTCACAATGTCGAGGTCAGTGAGAAACCAGCGTCTTCTCTGATCGTGCAGGTTGAGCGAGTAGTCGCTCTGATTCTCGATGAAGTCGGGGTTCCATCATGCACTTCATTGTGTCCTGGGAGATCAAGGGTCAAGGACTCGCCAAATCGGCCATTGCATCCCGCCTCCGTGAATGCCTCAGCGGTTATTCATGGGTAAGGCCCTTACGCAACTTTTACATCGTCCGAGCAAGATCGGAATTGGACCGGCTCATTTTGATAGATAGGTTCAAGGAAGTCGCAACCACGCACAAGAAGAAAGTATCGTTCGTTGCTAGCCCACTTATGAAGGGCGGCAAATACAGGGGGTGGCTGCCTGGTAAATACTGGGGCATGATCGACAAGAGGGTTCATGATGTCGAGCAACGCCAGCAGTAGCAACGAGCCGGTCGAGAACATGGACAAAGGGAGCGAGCCGAGTGACAATCCAGCTCCTGGGGACGATATTTCAATCACCCTCTCCGTCCCCGAAACCGTCGAAATCAAGATGGTGGAGGCGACTGCACTCGCCGATTACGAAATTCTATTCTTCATTTCTGCGTGTTTCTTCAGCGCGTTTGCAGGTTTCTTCGTTGCCAGTTTGCAGGCAAATGAACATACGCGTGTCCCTTGGATAGCGTTTACGATCATCCTTCTCCTTGCATTCTTGATCTTTCTGCTCTGGACATTACGCAAGAGGCGGCTGCTGGCGACGAAGCGAAGTAAGTCTCTCCGATACCGGCGGGAAGGGACGTCGAAAAAGAGAAGCCCGGCAAGCCCCCGAGTTCCGCGGCGTTCAACGAAGAAACTCGCGAAAGCTGTCGAACCTCCTTCAGATAAGCCAGCCACAAAGCCACAGGAACATCCCGGTGGCGATCCCGGTGGGGCGCCCATCAAGACCTTGACTAAACAGAAGCCCCAAGGGCCCCCGCAGAGGCAGTAGAAAGCGACGATAGCACACCTGAAGGCGAGAAATGAAATTGTAAGGCGAGCGGCAGGTTCTAAGTTCCCGTAGCCGAACTCGCCAGACTTCGGGTTTGGACGCCCCACCCGAAGTCTGGCGACTTCAACTACGGGTAAATCATTTCCCGCCGTTCGCCTAACATTCGTTCGCTGCTGCGGTTGCAATGCTTCCTTGCTGCAAATTCGTCAGCGACTGACCGAGTCGAGGACGAACCTGAGGAATCGCGCGAATGCGCAAAGTCTGGGTAGTCGCCGTCCGCGAGTACTGCGCCGCGGTACGGACCAAGGCGTTCGTCATCGGCCTCCTGCTCATGCCCTTGCTCATGGGCGGCAGCATTCTCGTCCAGCACTTCCTCAAGGACTTCCGCGACACGAGCGAAAAACACTTCGCCGTCATCGATCGCTCCAGCGACGGCCGATTCTACTCCGCGATCACGGAGGAGGTGGAGAAACACAACCGCGAGAAACTGCTCGATCCGGAGACGAAGACGAAGCAGGTCCTCTCGCGGCTTCGTCGTCGAACGGATCGTCGTGGAGAAGGACACGGAAGAGGCGATCAAGGACTGGCGGGCCACGCTTTCCGACCGGGTCCGCAGAGGGACTCTGATCGGTTTCATCGAGCTCGGCCCGGACGTGGGCGAACAGCCGCCGCCGGCCGACGATAAAGTATCGCTCTACGACTTCCGCTATCAGACCAATCGGCCCACGCACCGCGACTTCCCGCAGGCTGGCCGACCAAGGCCGTGACGGACCTGGTTCAGAAAGAGCGCACTGCCCGGACGCAGCCGCAACTGAGCGTGGCTGAAATGCGCAGAAATTCTGGCGCCGGTGCCGATGTCGGAGAAGGGTCTGTCCAAACGGGACACCGGCACGGGCGAGGTCAAGGACGCCACCGAATCGAGCCGTTTTGCTCCCATCGCCGTCCCGATGGCGCTGATGCTGCTGATGTTCATGGTCGTGATGATGAGCGCCGACGCCGCTGATGCAGGGCGTCGTCGAGGAGAAGATGCAGCGCATCGCCGAGGTGCTGCTCGGCTCGGTGCGGCCGTTCCAGCTGATGCTCGGCAAGCTGCTCGGCATGACCGGCGTGTCGCTGACCATCGCGGCGCGTATACCTGGGCGGGCGTCTACTGGGCGGCCCAGCACTACGGCTTCGCGGATACGTCGCCGCCGAGCCTGCTGGCGTGGTTCCTGCTCTTCCAGACGCTGGCGGCGACTGATGTACGGCTCGCTGTTCATCGCCATCGGCGCCGCCTGCACGGACATGAAGGAGACGCAAAATCTGCTGTGGCCGGTGATGCTGCTGGCGACGATGCCGATGTTCCTGCTGGGCAGCGTGCTGCAGGAGCCGAACAGTCCGGTCGTCACCGGTCTGTCGTTCTTCCCGTTCGCGACGCCGATGCTGATGATCGCCCGGCTGGCGATGCCGCCGGGCATGCCGTGGTGGCAGCCGGTGCTTGGGGTACGATCGGCGTGCTGGCGACGACGTTGGCGTGCGTCTGGGCCGCCGGCCGCATCTTCCGCGTCGGCCTGCTGATGCAGGGCAAGGGAGCGCGGCTGGGGGAGATGGTGCGCTGGGTTTTCCGGGGGTAGTATTCCAGCGGACTCCCCTCTCCCCGGTACTCCGGGGAGAGGGGTAGTATTCCAGCGCGACTACCCTCTCCCCGGTACTCCGGGGAGAGGGGAGAAAGTGCAAGCGGCAATTGTTTCAGAAAAGGAACTCGACCTCGATCGACGGCCCGTACCAGTACACGCTGCCGTGGCGGTTATCCGTGCCCTGATGATCTTCCAGATTGAAGTCGATCTGGTCCTGCACCATGGTAACCCCCGCCATCCACATCACGTTGTAGCAGGCTTTCACCCGGCATTTCTCCGTGTAATGGAACTCAAGGAAGGTATTCAATTCGAGGAACTCGCTGACAGGCTGGACCGTGTTCCGCTGGCCTTCGAAGCCGAAGAAGCCGTCGCCCCGGAACAGGCGGACGTCGGTATTGGCATAGTTGGGGCCAACCGCGGCCTTGAACGTGAGGCCGACAGGACACAAACTTGTAGACCAATTTGTCGTACTCGAAGCCGATCTGCGGCCCGACGAAGTGTTATTGCACAACCACCTCGTAGACCGCCATGCGTCGGGGGTCAGCCGGCAGGAAAGTCAGGCCATCGTCATCCGTAAGGATGTTGATCTGATCCATGAGGTCGATGTAGCGGATGCCGATGATGAGGTCGGCATTGGTGACGGCCGGGTTGCTGCAGCGATAGTTGACCTCGAAACTGCCCAGCGCCGTGGACTGTTGAAACTCCATGGAGTCCGCCTGGAGCCAGAGACCGTTGTCGCCCTCGAAACCGAGCGGCGGGTTGAAGAAGAAACCGTCGATCAGGCCGCGGGTGGCGTAGATTTTGCCGATATTCGCCGGTCCGATGTAGAAACGCGCTGGCCTCGATGGCCTCGTCCCCCAGAGATAACCGATGGTGGCGCAGTGTTCCCCACTGGACATGTTGAGCCACATCCGCAGGTCGCGTGAACGGAAGGGTGGCGCCCGTGGCGAGGCCGGTATCGATACCAGTTGGATCTTCCACGGACATGAGCTTCTGGCCGTAGCCCTGGCGCGTCATGCCGAGGCTCCCCACGTGGAAATAGAAACCACTCTCGGGGACAAAGTTCTCCGTCTGGAAGGCACTGGAATGACCGGCCGGCAAACTCAGGGCGTCGGGCGGGCCGGCCGGGGCGGTGTACGTATTGAGCGGGCCCGGCATCATCGGCGGCAGCGGCTCGGTGATGGGAAACGGCTCGGGGAGTTGAGCGGCACCGACCGGCGTCGGCATCATCGGCGGCGCCCCTGTTGCCCATGTCGCTGTGCCGGACTCCCAGCCCGGCAGCGATCAGTGCCATGCCCAGCCATCTGCTCTTCATGATCGCGTCCCCCAACGACATGCGGTCCCCTTCTCATTGAATCGGCCGCACAATCGGTAAACTTGAGCCGTTCGATACAACCGGTAAAGTCGGCGAATTGATACGCAGCGCAAGCAAGCGTCCACTCGCTTGCCCGCGTGCTCAGTAATGCTTTCTTCAGCCCAGTTGCAGCCGCGAAACCGCGATCTTACCGCTGAAACAGGCGTCCACGTCGCTGCCGGCGCGACGGGACGGGCGTGATAGTCGCCTTCGTAGTGAAAGCCGTCGGCCTCGCGGCGGAAGCGGAGCGGCAGCGGGCCGGGTCGAGGGGGCAGAAACGACCTCCGGCGCCGGAGCGTCGGGCGAGATGCGGCAGGTTGACGTTCCAGAAGAGCCCGGCGATGCGGCCGGTCAAGGTGTCGCGCAGGACCGGCAGGACGAGCACGGCGGCGCGGTCCCAGTCGAAGGGCACGCCGCGGCGGCGATACTGGGACACGGCGATCCCCATGCGGCCGTGCAGAACGGCTTCGCGAACGGCAGCGACGGTACCCGAGTGATAGACGTCGGCGCCGAGGTTGCCGCCCGCGTTGATGCCGGCGAGGACCAGCGTCGGTTCCGGCGCCAGATCGTGCAGGGCGACGCGCACACAGTCGGCCGGCGTCCCTTCGACGGCGCAGCGGCCGGGCGCCAGCTGCCGCACGCGGAAGGGAGCCTCGGTGGTGACCCGATGTCCGCAGCCGGAGTGCCCCGAGCGCCGGAGCCACGACGCGGACCTCGCCGAGCTGCCGGGCCGCGACGAGCAGCGCCTCCAGTCCTGGTGCATCGATGCCGTCGTCATTCGTGAGCAGGAAATACATAACGTCCTCATGAAGCCGGGCGAGGGAGTGTGTCCGCCGTTACCCTCCACGATACTACAATGGCTCCATGCCTGACTTCGTCTCTTGCCCGAACTGCGGCTGCCGGATTCAGATGCTGCTGGCTGCTCCGGGGCAGCGGCTGCGCTGCGTGAGTTGCGGCGAGCGCTTCGAGATCGCAGCTTCCGAGACGCCGCCCGTCGAACGGCTGCCGCCCCTGGATGCGGTGCCGTCGAGTGAGCCGCCACGATCGCCCGAGCCGCCGGCGCGGCCGCGGCGCCACGCCGAATCGCCTGGCTGGCCCGATGCCGAGCGCGCTGCCGCCGCGGCGCCTCGACGTGGCCTTGCCGCCGCGATCGTTCCTCGTCGAACCGGAGGAGGACTTGCCGTTCTGCCCCGGCTGCGGCCGGCGGTGTGCCGCTGGGAGGCAACCCTGTGCCCGCACTGCGAGGAGGAGTTCGAGGAGGATACGGATCTCCGGCGCCAGCGCCGACCCGGACGGCTGGTGCGGGATGAGGCTCGGCCTCATCGGGGAGGATGATCGCCAATCTCGGAAACGTGAGCCTGGCGTTTGGCATCTTTTCCCTGTGCGTCGGCCTGCCCGCCCTGGCCGCCATCCCCGTCGGCATCATCGCCTGGGTCCTGGCGAACAACGATCTGGAGGCGATGCAGAACGGCTACCTCGACGCCCACGGCCGCAAGGATACGGAGATGGGGCGCGAACGGCATCACCGGTCTGGTGTTCGGCTTCCTGTTTGGCAGCGGTTGGCTGCTGTTGTGGTTTTGTCTCGGCTGAGGCGATAGCATAGAGTGACATGCGTTCCGCGAAACGGAAACGAGGAACAAGTCCGTCCAAACCTTTGTCGCCGCTCCGTCGAGGGTGTCATGCCTGAAATCATCGCCTGTCCCGATTGTGGCCGCAAGTTGCGCGTGCCGGACGACCTACTCGGCCACAAGGTCAAGTGTCCCAGTTGCGGCATCAATTTCACGGCCAGCGTCGCCAGCGGCGGAGGCCGCCGCCGGTCCCACAGAGCGTCGCCGTCGAGCGGCGTCCCAATCGTTCCGAAGACGACGACGATCGGCCGCGCCGCCGCCGTGACCAGGACGAGGACGATCGACCCCGCCGCCGCCGCGACCAGGACGAGTACGACGACGGCCGCAACGACTCACCGCGCTCGCTGCGCGACGCCTGGAAAAAAGTGAGGCTGGGACTCACCTGGATCATCATCTCCATCTGGGTCTACCTGGGCAGCGTCGGCATCGGCATCCTCGGCGGAATGCTTGTGGGTTTGAGCGCGGTCTCTTCCACCAGTTTGAGCGGTTTACAAAGTGTCGGGACCGCGCGCCATGGCGTTGAGCGTCATCGTGCAGTTGATCGGTCTGGTTTCCATGGGATTCAACGTTACCGGGCACGGCTACGCAATGGCCACGCCGCAGAAGCGAAACAACCCGGTACGCGGACTTGCGATCGCGACCTTCATCACGTCCGCCACTGGTGCCGGTTTAACCCTGATTGCCAACATCGTCAGTCTGATCGTCGGCGTGGAATATGTGAACAGTGGCTATTCACCCACCGCCCTGCTCGCCAATAACGCCAACGGCGTCATGGGGCTTTTGGCAGGATTGGTCACGCTCGCCGCCGCGATTCTATTCTTCTTCTACTTGCGCTGCCTCTGCCTGGCGATGCGCCGGGACGGCCTGGCCTCGACCGTGACGACACTCATGATCGCGACCGGCGGATTGATCCTCGTGTGCTTGCTGATCTTCTTCATGATGATGTTCATGCTCGGGGCCTCCTTCAACATGGCGATGGGCGGCAACGCCATCAGCGGCGCCAGAACGGCACAGGGCACGGCTCTGATCGGCATGGCGTTGTTCTGCATCGCGGGCATCGCCGGCCTGGGCCTCTTCGTCTGGTACATCGTGGTCCTCCATCAGGTCCGCGACGCGGTGACTACTTACATCCGCAAGTTGTGAAAACCCGGCACGAAAGATCGTCATCAGCCCCGAGCGCCAGCGAGGGCTTGTAATACGGATGCACATTCTTCCCGTCCTCGATCTGCTCAACGGCGTCGTGGTGCGCGGCATGGCGGGGCGGCGGGCCGAGTACCGTCCCGTCGTCAGTCGTCTCGCCGGTTCCGCGGAGCCGGCGACGGTGGGCGAAGCTTTCCGTCTCCACTTCGGCCTGTCCGAACTGTACCTCGCCGATCTCGACGCCATCGCCGGCGCTGCTCCGTCGTTACCGATCTACCGCACTCTGTCGCAGCTCGGCTTCCGCTTGTGGGTCGATGCCGGGGTGCGCGATCGGGAACGGGCCGATGAATTGGTGAAGGCAGGCGTCGGCCTCGTGGTCGGCCTGGAGACGGTTGTGGGGCCTGCCGCGCTGGCGGACATCCTCAAGGTTCATGGCGATCGCGCGGTGTTCTCCCTCGATTTGCGTGGCGGCGTTCCGATGGGGAACCGGACGGCCTGGGACGGGCAAGACGCCTGGTCGATTGCCGAGCGGTCGATCGCCCTGGGAGCGCGGCGCATCCTGGTGCTCGATCTTGCGCGTGTCGGAGTCGGCGCCGGCACCGGGACGGAGACGTTGTGTACACGGTTGACCGAAACTTATCCCGACCTGGAAGTGTGGGCGGGCGGCGGCATTCGGAACGCAACCGATCTGCACCGACTGCGGGATGCCGGCGTAAAGGCTGTTCTCGTCGCTTCGGCGCTACACGACGGGAACATCACGGCGGCGGATGTGCTGAATTGCAGATGATCGGTCGTTTTCGTATCTCGGATCAGTCCTCGAATTTGAACGGCTTCGCTGCGTTCGGTGTAATCAGCGCTTTCAGGCGGAGCGGTTGCAGAAGGTCGCTTCGCTTCGAGATCGTGCGAACACTACCATCCAGCATGAGGACGCCGATCTCCGGCAACTCTTTTCGACCGATGCCCGCGCTCGGAAATCCGGCTTTATCGTTGGCATTGAACTCGATGTCGCTCGGTTTGGTCCACTCCACGCCGACGGGAGCTTCCACGATGCCGAGGGTCTTGTCCAGGCCGTCCTTGACGTCCTTCAAGGAAAACTCCTTCGACCCCTCGAACGGCGTCTGCTGGCCGGTGAAGACCTGATAGTACGTCTTCGGATCGCCGGCCGACTGACCGGGCATCCGGTAAACTTTCGGCATCTTGGTGAGCAGCAGTTTGTTGTCTTTGCTGTCCCACCGTTCATTCAATTTGAACTGTTTATACAGCTCCTGTTCACCCAGGTACGGCAGGAGTTCGACGCGCCAGCTCAGCAGCGGCGGCTCGATCGGTTTGTTGTTCCCATCGCGCTTGTAGATCGCCCGCGCCGGGAGATGCTGCTTGTTGGTCTTCTGATACTCGTTCAGTGCCTCTCCGAGTTTCCGCAGATTTTCCTTGCGCTGCGCCAGATGCACGGCCCCGCGGATCTTGTCGATGACCACCTTGAGCGTCGGGGACTGGCTCAGAACGTCGCATTTCATCTGCACGACCACGGCGTCCTTCTTTTGCTCCACGGCCGTGTTTTTCAGCGTTTTGACGAGGCGCTCGAAGAAGTCGCTTTCCTCCGGCGGCAATTTGATGCCGCCCGTTGGAGTCCTGGCATCCTCGAGCTTATCGACGAGAAGGTTCTTCAGCGACTCGGCGAGCGGTTTGGCCTCCTCTGCCCGTGCGGCGTCGGCGAAGGCCAGGGTCAGCTCCAGTTCCAGCGTTCCGTTCAGAGTGCCGGTTGCCAGCAGCGACTGGGCGCCGAGCAGCATGTCGTATTTTTTCAACTCCTCGGGCCGATCTTTCTTCCACTGCTCGACCGTCCTGGCCGGCGGAACGATGCCGGCAACGAGGTGGTGCTTCCCGGTCGCCGCCTTGATTGCGGCTTTCAACGGTCCCTCGGTCTTCGGATTGGCGACCTGCTCGATGCAGGCCCGGACCCCCCACTCCGGCCCGAGGACGAAGACGCGATCGCTGTGGAAGTAAAGTGCCCAGTTCGGATCGTTGCCGCTTTGCTTATGGTATGCTCGGCCCTGGTAGGTTTGCTCGGGCGCTTTGGGTAGGATCTTGTCGAGCAGTTTCTTCCGGTCGAAGGGGCGATCCGCTGGGGCGAGGAAGATCGTCCACCAGATCACCTTTCGCTCCTTGTCGAGACGCACGGCGGCATCGAAATCTCGGGAGGATTCCACGTCCTTGAACACGAGGGTGATGCGCTCGCAGTCCGTGAGCGCGAGGCCAAAGTCGGTCTGCCGCTGAGCAATCTCATTAGCCATTTCGGGATACATGTTGCGCAGGCGAACGAGAGTGTTGGTCTTCCAGAGTTCGGCGCGCGGACGCTGACGAATCCGCCGGCATCCGCTGGGATGAGAGCCAAATCGGGTGGCGTGGTATCGCGGAAGAACAAGAACCAGGCGCCGAAGCTGCCGCCGCCGAGCAGCAACGCGATCAGCACCCAGAGCAAGACGCGGCGTCTGCGACGGGCCGGTCGAAGCCGCCGCGCCGACGGTGTCTCGTCGCCAAGGGGAGCAGTCAAGTCCGGCGCGGGGGGCTGAAGCACGGCGGGAGGTCGGGCAGGAATCACGGACGCCGTGCCGCCCCGGACTGGAATGATCACGCCGGCGTTGCAGGCGGGACAGCCCGTCTCCTGACCGCCGTACTCGGCGAGGGCCTGCATCTCCTTGCCGCACGCGCCGCAGGTGAAACGAACCATGGACGCATCGGTGTCGCTTGACGAGGACGCCGCCGTCTGGATGGTCGGAGTCGCGGACGGAGTGGCCAGGATGATCGCCTTGCAGACCGGGCAACGAACATTCCGGCCGACGACTTCATCCGGCACTCGCAATTGTTTGCCGCACGAGCAAGCCACAAGGACGGGCATTCTCTCGACTCCGAGGCCTGAAGGGACACCAACGCACGCACGCATCGAATTGGGTCGAAGACAATTCAGTTATCGCCAGAGAGGATAGGCTACTAAACCATACCTTAGAGAGACAGGCGCCGCAAGCAAATTGTGGCTCGGAGCGAAACCCGGAGCGGTACTCATCGGCGCCGGATTCGGTACAGCGTCCCCTTCATGTGCCGGCCGCCCGGTTCACCGGCACGCAGCGTCTGCGTCGTGAACGGCAGCCCCTCCGCCGCCAGCATGTCGCGCAACACGTAGGACGGTACACGATCCCCGTCGGTCAGCAGACACTGGCCGTCCGGACGCAGCAGGCGTTTGATCAACTCCACCAGTGGCGGCACGTTGCGCATCTCGTAGAGGAGGTCCGACGCCAGCAAGAGCGGAAACTGCACGCCCTCTGGTGGCTCACGCCAGTCCATTGGCAGCGTCGTGAACTCTGTGAAGCCGTTGAGGCGTGCGTTGTCGGCCGCGAAACGCAGAGCCGTGGCGTCGTAGTCGCTGAAGGTAACGCGCAGACCCCGCGCCAGTGCCGCGATCCCCGGCAGACCGAGGCCGCAACCAATCTCCAGCGCTTCCAGACCCGTGGGCCACGTCTCCCGGACGATCACCTTGGCCAACATGCGGGCGGCCGGCCAGAGGTCGGCCCAGTAGGGCAGATAGTCGTCCGCGGCGAACGCGGAGCGCACCGCCGGATGATCGAACAGCCGATCGGACTCGCCGGGCCGTTCGATCAGGAACGTATGCTCGTCGATGAAGACTTCTTCGCGGATGCTCGGCCCGAGGGCCTCCGGCGGCGTGGCGTTCATGGTTATCGCAAACAAATCTTTCTTGAGCACGCAGCGCAAGCAAGTGGGCTTGCTTGCGCTGCGTGCTCAACGGCGAACGATCACAACATCTGCACACACTGCACGAGTTCAGCGTGCGTCAATGGGCGATCGGTCGGAAACAGGCAGTACGCACCGGGAAGGCCGAGACTGTCGAGGATCAGCTGCCGATCGTTGGGCACATCGAAGCCCTTTTCGCAGGGAATGTGTCCCGTGATGAGCAGGTTGGCGTCCATCTTCTTGAGAAACGCGGCGACGTTCTCCGGGCTGGTGTCGCGGCCCCAGACCAGGGAATGCACCGCACCGCCCGTCCCCATTTCGGCCTCAGCGAGGACGTTGCGCTCCAGCATCGCCGGGTCGAAGGCCTCCAGGCGATGAGCGTTCGGCAGGCTGTGGCTGAGGAAGACGCGGTTGCCGGTGCGGAGGGCCAACGGCACCACGGCGAACAACTCCAGATACAATGCGTACACCTCGCCGGAGCGCTCGCCGTAGGTCAGATCGACGCCGGCCTTGAATAGTTCCAGCAAATCGTCGTCGTTCTTGGCGATGCGGCGGTTGGTCCACTGGGCCAGCTCGTGATTGCCGAGCAGAAAGTGGACGCGGTCCGGATACTGGCACTTGAGGGCCGCGGTCAGGTCGAGCAGTTGGTGCGATTTATCGCCGCCGAGCGGATAGCGGAAGGTGCCGTGGACCACCTCTTGCAGGACGAAATGCCGCCGCGGGTTTTTGGCGAGGTCTGCCCGTTTGAGGAGGACGCGGAAGTTCTCGACGTTGCCGTGCAGATCGCCGGCGATGAACACTTCGACGCCGGCCGGGAGCGCGACGATCCGGCCGCGCCGCCCCGGTGTGACGCGGAAGGCAGCAACGGCGCGGCGAAGAGTCGTAACCAGTCGGTCGGCGTCCGGCATGTAGCTTCACGGCACGGGACAGGTAATCACACGCTAAGGCGAACGGCGGGAAATGATTTACCCGTAGCGGAAGTCGCCAGACTTCGGGTGGGGCGTCCAAACCCGAAGTCTGGCGACTTCGGCTACGGGAACTTAGAACCTGCCGCTCGCCTAAGGATTGTAGCACCGACCCTCGAAAGACGGAAGGCCGCTACAACTATCGGAGAGTCTCGACCCGGCGACGTCCGCGGCCGAGTCGCCGGATTTATGTTATTCCATGAGTGAAGCACCACAATGGCCGCCACCGATCTCGTTCTCGCTTTCACCGGCGCCAGCGGTTCCCCCTACGGCGTCCGCCTCCTGGAGGTGCTGCTACGCGCCGGCCGTACTGTTCATCTAACGCTCAGCCCCGCGGCGGCCGAGGTGATCGAACACGAGATGGACCGCACCGTCCGCCTCGGCCGTTTCGAGCCGCGTACCCTGTTGGGCGACGCGGCCGACAAGCTGCCGCTGGATCGCGTCCTGTACCACGATTACCGCGACTTCAAGGCCGGCATCGCCAGTGGTTCGTTCCTCACGGGCGGCATGGTGATCTGCCCGTGCAGCATGGGCACAGCCGCCGCCGTCGCGCACGGCCTGTCGCAGAACCTGATCCACCGTGCCGCCGACGTGCATCTGAAAGAGAAGCGGAAACTGATCCTCGTCCCGCGCGAAACACCGCTGCACCTGATCCAGCTGCGCAACCTGACGGCGTGCGCGGAGGCCGGTGCCGTCGTCTTGCCAGCCATGCCTGCGTTCTACACCCGGCCGCGGTCACTGGCGGATGCGGTCGATTTCATCGTCGGGCGCATCTGCGATCAGCTCGGCGTGGAACATGGACTATCGCCGCGCTGGGGGAGGAGAAGACGACGGACGAGTGACGGGATTGCGTTGCCGTTGCGACGGGCGAATTGCGGCCGATACACTTTCGTTGAATGAACAAGGCATCGACGGCTTGGGCAGATCCAAGCCCGATTTCCCCGGCCAGTAGGCGACGGACCGTACGGGACGACACAGTTTTGGTGGGTCCGAAAATGTGATATTAGGCATTGACCATCACATATTTCTGTGATACTATTCTTGATGGATGACGGGCGGCAGCGACCGATGCAGTCAGGGGGAGGAAACTCGACGATGCTCACCGGATGTAATTTCGTGCGGTTTACGCGGCACGGGTTGCAGTCGATTCGCAGCTTTTGGGACAAAACGGGTGACAAGTTCGAGGTTCGCAGGCAAGCACTCAAACTCCGCTTCTGGGACGAGCGGCACCTGCATCCTGCTGGGATGCTGTTTGACCATACATTTGAGAGCATCAAGAGTTTAGCGGGACTCGGGATCTACGAACTCCGCTTGGACGACGAAATAGGGCAACACTCGAACATTCGTATCGTCTTTTTCGATCCGCCAAAAGACTGGACGCCGGTCCTGCTCGAGAGCAGACCGATGAAGATCATTTGGGTGCTGGAAGCACTGCCCAAAAAGCGGGATTACTGGACAACGAACGAAATCTCACGGTTCCGAACATCAAGGCTGCTCCTCAAGAAGCGGTGTTACACGTGATGGACTTTGCTTCGGAACCCTCTTTTACAACAGCTTACGGTATGTAAACATGGCGACCAAGTCACTTGATAAGGCGATGGCCCTGATCGGCAACTCCGCTGATGCAGTCTTGAAGGCATCAGCTCTACAGGCCGCGTCGCCAGTCGTCCTGGCGCTCGCTGAGTGCGATGAAGACCTCCGCGAGGAAGCGATCGGTCTGTTCAAGCAACTGAACAGCAGCGAGCTTGACGAGGGCGAGCGCTATTCTACGCTCGCTTTGCTAGCCGAGATTCTGTTCCCCAACGTCGATGCCCGCGGCTTGCCGGGTTTGGATCTTGAGGATGCAGAAGGGATCGCCAAGGACATCAGTCCCGAGGTGCGCGATGTTCTGGCGCGGATGGACCAAGAAGAAGCCACCTTCGCGGAGCGTCTGCGCTCGCTGATCGAAAAAAAGGGCATTACACAGGAGGAACTCGCCCAGAAAATGGGGATCGGCCAACCGGCGATTTCGATGATGCTCCAGCGCAACTGCCGCCCCCAGAAACGCACGGTGGTGCGACTGGCCGAGGCTTTCGGGGTTCCGCCCGAGGAATTGTGGCCGGTCTTCAAAGAGCGCAAGTAGTGCGGTGAAATCGGGTCAAGAGTCGCTGCGTTAGGCGACTCCTGACCCCATTTCGCTTTGCCCGACCCATGCCGCCTTCCACAATGGTCACCGAACTTCGCTCGCTTGCTACCACTCCTTGAATCTCACATCTCAAAAAACTCATCGTCCATCCGATACGCCGGCACTCCCACGACGATGGTCCGAACGCCCTGCGGACTGTACAACCGATGCCACGTGTACGGCTCGATGTAGATGACCATGCCCGGTTCGACGTCGATCACGTCGTCGTTCAATTCCATCTTGCCCTGCCCCTCCAGAATGTAGTAAACCTCCGTGCAGGCGCGGTGATGGTGTCGCACCGAATCGGTGATGAAGGTGACGTGCAGGTTACAGACGCCGCCGTCGTCGGCGGTCAGCGGGCGAGTGCTGAGGCCGCACGGACACTGCACCGTCGGCGCGTCCTGCACACGTCGGACCAGGTAACCTCGCGTGGCGGTGGTTGGCATGAATGTGATACCCTGCATCCAGAAGTTGCCGCTTGCGGCTTAGCAGATTGTTCTGCCACGAAGCAAGCAGCCTACAGACTACCATCGTGCGCCCGGCGATGCCATGCTCTTTTTCAGGACGGACCCTTTGTGAATGGACGCACGCGGTTGATCCACGCATGTCTGCTCATGACTCTGGCCGCCGGTTGTGACGACGCTCCTCAGACCGACGCGCCGCCTCCCGAGCCGCTGGCCCTCGCGGAATTGTTCGATCCCACTGCGGCCGGCGCGGTTGCCGGCAGGGTCGTCTGGGAGGGCGCGGTGCCGCAAGTGCCGGCGTTTCGCGCCCGGACTGTCCCAACGGAGAAGCAGCGAACGGCGAGAGACATCTGCGTTTCAACCCCAACGCGCCGCGCATCGACGCGAAAAGCCGCAGCGTTGCCGAGGCCGTCGTCTTCCTCCGTACCGTCGAACCGAAGCGCAGCCGGCCGTGGGACCTGCCGCCGGTGCGCGTCGAGCTGCGCGACTTCGATTATCGTGTCCGCCAGGGAGACGCCGAGGCCCGGACCGGTTTTGTGCGCCGCGGCGAGGCGGTCGAGTTCGTATCACGGCAGTCCGTGTTCCATTCGGTTCGGGCGCGGGGAGACGCCTTCTTCACGCTCGCCTTTCCGGATGCCGAGAAGCCGCACCCTCGTGTCTTCGATCGACCCGGAGTCGTGGAGTTGAGCAGTGCCGCCGGTTACTTCTGGGCGCGGGCCTATCTCTTCGTCGCCGAGCATCCGTATTACGTGCGAACGGACGCCGCGGGCCGCTACCTCCTGCCGCAGGTGCCGCCGGGCGATTACGAACTGGTCTGCTGGCTCCCGGACTGGCGCACGATGGAACGAGAACTGGATTCGGACTCCTGGCAGGTCGCACGGCTGACATTTCGGCCGCCGTTCGAGATCAAGCAAATGATTCGCATTGTGCCGGGTGAGACGATTGAGGCTGTATTGGCCCTCTCTACGCCCAGATGACCGTTTCATCGGTCCGTTGACATGAAATGAGTCGATCCGGGATGGCGAGCCGAGCTACGCACCCCGGCTCAGTAGGAGCCTCACCTTCTCGATCTAATTACCCCGAACTTATGCAATGGCCGTCGAGGCGTCGAGGCCCTTGATACGAGAAAAAGATTGACTCGCCACTTGGAGCGGGGATAATGTTGCCTGCGTTCGCTATCCTGTGCCAACAGACCGATCTACGCAGAGAGCGAGGGAAAGCTACCATGCCCATCCGCGTTCGTTGTACCGATTGCGAAGAGGAATACAACTTGCTCGACACCCTGGCCGGCAAGAAGATTCGCTGCAAGAAGTGCCAGACGCTCCTCGCCGTGCCAAACGGTAGCGACGACGGCGTGACTGAGCCCGCGCCGAAGAAGAAAGACGGTTCCAAGGCGAAGGTGCGCGCGGCGGCAGTGCGGGATGGGGACGATGAACCGCGGCAGAAGCGCCGGCGCGACGAGGATGACGACGATGATCCGCGACCGAGGAAGAGGAAGAAGAAGCTGCCGATGGGGTGGATCATCGGCGGCAGCGCGGCCGCTCTGCTGGTCGTGGGCGGCATTGTGGCTGCCGTTCTTCTCTCAGGCGGGCCGACCTTGCGGGGTGAGCCGGAGATCAAAGAACTCATCAAACTGACGAAGGAGGCCAAGGCAGGCAAGACTCCCGAGAAACAGCTCGAGGCGTCGATGAAGGCACTGGCAATCATGCTGACACTCGAGCAGATGAAACTCACGGAGGATGAACAGGAGAAGCTCAAAGCGAAATACAAGACGCAGCTGACGGAGCTGGGCATCGGCATGGATGAGCTGTGGGCGGCTCAGAACGCGGCCAAGAAGAAGGTTGAGCAACAGAAGAATCCGAAAAATGACGGCAATCTCGTCAAACCGAGCGGAACGCCAAGCGATAAAAAGGATGACAAGAAAGGACCAGAGGGAAGAACCCCTGATCCAATCGGAAAGTGGAACATCACAATAAATCCACCTCCGACCTATGAATTGCCCGCAGACCTCAAAGGCAGTATCACGGTTGGTGCTGGCCGGTCTGTCCTCTTTCCCTCTGTTTCAAGTCCGTACATTCTCGTGACGCAAAAGGACCCGAAGACGAATGCCTTCCTGAAGCGTGTTTACGACATTCGAACGTTCGAACCGTTTGGAGTGGCAATAAACGAAACGAGCATGCAATCTCCGCTGGCGCTCAGTGCCGACGGAACGCTCTTCGCCGTGACCGATGTTACAACCGGCAATCTCAACGTCTGGTCGATGGTGAAAGGTGAGCGGATCGCCAAGGATCTTCGCGACCCTTCAGGAAAAGGCGGCTATCACTTCGTCGATTTCTTGCCTGGTGGGCAAGTCTTGCTCGGCCAAAGCGGTGGTCAGGCTGCGACATTCCAAATCCTCGACTCGCAGACGGGAGAGACGCGTACGTTCGCCCAGAATGTCTACGGGTTGCCAAACGAGATAGCGTTGAGTCCCGATGGTCGTTATCTCGCTGGCCGACGACTGTCAGGAGCACGGCAGTTTGTTCTCATCGATGTGGCGACCGGTGCAGTGGCTGCGGAATTAAGTGCGCCCGGGTTTCCGGATCGCTGCTGGGGAATTGCTTTTTCACCGGACGGTCAATTCCTGGCGGCGCTGATCGCAATCGGTCCCCTGGAAAAAACTGTGTATTGTTGGAACATGAAATCCGGTGCATGTGTCTTTGCAAGGCAGATCCCAGCACCTGTCGACAGGAATTCGACGAGTCAGACGCGAGGACATCTCCAGTGGTTGCACGACAATAGTGGCTGGCTCATCTGCGAAGAGGTGCTCATGGACGCAAAGGAGGGAAGACAGATCGGCAAGTTGCCCCAGATTCCCCGCAACATGGATGGCCGGCGCCGAATCGTCCGTGATGGGTATTTCATCGACGTAAAGAATGGACCGATGCTCGGTGCGACTCTGTCGATTCAGAAATTGCCGCGCAACTAACGTGCATTGCGGAGCGTCTGGCGAGCCGGCGGGCGTCGGCCAATGGAGGCAAGACTCCGGTCGGACGCGCCGGCTCGCAATGGTGTCATCTCTTAGAGAAGTACCACACGTCAATTCACTCCGCCTTCAACAACTTCCCCATCGCCTTCACCATCACCCCCTCGCTCGGTGCCGCCAGCTCCACCGTCGACTATCCTGTTCCGGTCATCCGGATGCGGATTTCGCTCGAGCGGCAGTGGACGTTGTAAAAAGCTCGTCGCCCTCCTCCGAGAGCAGGTCTGATTTAATCACTTGATCGCCGGCCGAAGCGAGAACTTCCTCGATCGTTCGCACATCCAGCCTGGTTTCCGTGGCAATTCCGAGGATCGTCCGCCAAGCATAGCGCGGGTTCTCCAGCGCCTTGAGGACCAGGGGCTTCAGCTTGGCGTGCGTCGTATAAAGATCTTCCCCGCTGACCGCGGGCACTTTGGACCGAATGATCTCCTCTCCGCACTCCGCGATGATGTGCCGCACGGTCTGGGGATCGAGCCCCGTTTCCTCGGCAACGCTGGAAACGGTTCGCCACGTGGGCGCGGGGCCGCCCAGCGCCTTCATTACCAGAGACTTCTTGCGTTCGCTGACTGTTGGCATTGCAGTAATTCTCCGACTTATTTCATCACGGGTTCTTGGGTGGTCGTCGTCGTTGAGTAGTCTTGCTTCGGCTCTCGGCGTCCCGGTATACCGACAGACTGTGGTGGATCCAGTACCGCAAGTCCACCGGCGACTTGAAAAAGGCGACTATTTGTTCGCCGGCGAGCCGTTTCTTCAAATTGTTCAGCTTCCTCGCTGAGGGCCCAAATTCGACATCGGCTATCTTGATGAGATGGTCATCGTGCATGAGTAAAGATGCACCGATGAATCTTGCGTTCGATAGCCCTATTGTACTCCATTTCCGTTATCGAGATCGGGTAACCGGGCGGAATGTATCCGTAGCGGTGCGCGAAGATGCCAAGGTAGACAGTTGCCGCGTCCACCATCCGAAGGGAGGCGACGATGGCATCGTCGGGGAGGCTGGTAGATGTTCCATCATCGTGGGGAAAAAGCCAGCTGCGAGGCAGGCAGTTTTGGCTTCTTCTCGGTGTGCCGGCAGATCACGGGCCGTGCTGCTGATCATCACAGGGGGATTGGTGGACATGGAGCGATTCCCTTTTCGGCGCCACCGATCAGGTGCCACAAAACCATATCATCTCCGCTTCGTCGCCGATTTTCAAGCTCTCGCCAAGCGAAAACCAGATAAGCGAAACGACGCGGCTCGACGGGGCTCAGGCCGCACTCACTCCGCCTTCAACAACTTCCCCATCGCCTTCACCATCACCCCCTCGCTCGGTGCCGCCAGCGCCACCGTCGGCTCGTACCCACCTTCGAGAAACGCTTGATTCGTCGGAATGTACCCCGGCCCGTCGTCGCCATAACCGGCCACGCAGACAAAACGATCCTTGCGCAGCTCCTGCGCCTTCAACTGGTATTCGATGAACGGCTCGCCCGGCAGATGCAGGACCAGCGCCTTGCCCAGGTCCAGGCAGGTGAAGTCGATCGGCCGATCGAGCCGCTTCAGCCACGCCAGCTGGAAGGCGGCGTTACCGCGCTTCGCCTTGGCGGCCTTGGCGTCGTTCAGGGCTTCCTTGCTCGCCTCTTCGCCGAACGATTTCTCGGTCCGCGGCGGCAGCTTCACCGGCTCGACACGCCAATCGAAGGTAGCGACGGCGTGGCGTTCCGTCGCCTTCCAGGCCGCGACCATCGCGCTGTGAATACGATCGCGCAGCACCGGCCGATTCTCCTTGGAACCGTCGTTGTACTTGCCGGCGGTCACATTGCCGGCACAACCGTTGAAGTAGATTTGAAAGACGCGGCCGTCCTCCAGCTGCCGTTTCTGCCGGGCCAGTCCGCAAAAGTCGGCGCTAACCCGGCCGTCGCCGTAATAGCTCATCGGATGCGTGGCGTAGTAGTGCAGCGCGGCGAGAGGGCGCTCGCCGTTCCAGAAGCTCAGCGTCTTCAGCCACGGATCGATCAAGCCCTCCGGATAGGCGCGAATCTTCGCATCCTTCGTCCCGCTGTACCGGGTGGCGATGACTTTGCCTTCCGGACCGACGATGCGCCGGTTCGACGCGACGTCTTCGACTTTCGCCTGACCGACGCCGATGTGCGTGAACTCTGTCGTCTTCTCCAGCGCTTTGTTGACGTTTCGCGCCACCTCCTCCACGGCCCGCGCATGGAACTTCAGGTCGAGCGATTGCGGAGCGCCGGGTGTCGCTTCGATTAGCTTTTGCGCCCCGGTGTCGGCGAAGGGGGCGTTATGCGGATGGACCGTCTGAACAGCGACGCGGTCGATGGTGGTATGTGCGGATTTGGCGAGTGCCTGCCGCCAGGCAAGGTGGGCGTCGTTGCGGATGCCGCACCAGTCCACGGCACAGAGGACGACCGGGGCGCCGGCTCCGAGCAGGATGACGCCCAGCGCCCGCAGCGGATCATCGACGCCGCGGACCGGTTCGATCCAGCCGCCGCAGAGAGGGTGGCCCTCCGGCGGAGTGACGTCGGCGCTGAAGGTGGCGAGATGGAGCGCGGGCATCGGTTTTTCCTCCGGGGCGGATTGTGAGTCCTTGGCCGTCGGTCGGGGTTTAATCTGGCGGACGGCGCGGCGCGGTTGTAGAATTGTCTTTGCAACTGCGGGCCGCGCTGTCAATAATTTAGTTGGCGGCGCGCGGTTTACAACCAGAGTTCCCGAGCCGCAAGCGGCCGAGGCATAAAACGAGGTGACGCCGTGTCGATCCAGCTCCTTCGCCGGTCGGTTCCCGTCGCGGTTGGGTTCGCGCTCTTAATCGCCGTGGCGCCAGCATCCGCTCAGAGCTTCCTGTCGTCGAGCAGCGGCACCACCGGCGGCAGCGGCAGCAGTGCCGGCAGCGGCAGCAGTATGGGCAGCGGCAGCAGTTTCGGCAGCAGCGGCGGTAGTAGCGGCAGCAGTTTCCTGGGCAGCAGCGGCGGCAGCAGCCCAGTAGCAGCGGTCTCGGCAGTTCGGGCATCGGCACCGTTAGCGGTTCGGGTACCACGTCGAGTGCGAACAGTGTCGGCGGCAGTACGTTCCTCGGCCCGTCCTACGTCACTCCTATCTCGCAGGGTTACCAAGGATTGACCACGTTCGCTGCGAGTTCGGCCAATCCGAGCGTCATTCGGTCGACCCAGTACGGCACGGCGATGTTTAACGTTACCTCGTCCATCTCGAACATCGGCAAGTTCACCGGGAACAGCTCCACGGGGACGGCAACCGTCCAGCCGGTCGCTTCCGGCACGCCGTATGCCGCCTCTACCTACAACATCCGTAGGGTTCCTTCCTACTATACCTCTCCGGGTTTCAAGCTCCCGCCCGCCAACCTGACGGCGATCGAAGCCGAAGTGCGCGGCGCCATCGAGCGCTCGGACCGATTGCAAACGAACGGCAACAAGGTCCGCGTCAAGATGGACGGTCCGGTTGTGGTGCTGCTCGGCAGTGTCGAGGACCGGGACGAACGGCGGATCGCGGAAGACCTGGTGAGCCTGATCCCCGGCATCCGCGAAGTGAAGAACGAAGTGACCGTGCGAACGGCGGAGTGAGTTGGGCTTCGTTTAGCCGCGAGCTTCTGCGAGCGCTGATCAAAGCGCTCGCAGAAGCGCGCGGCTAAACGAAATCAGTGGATCGGCTCCTCGAACGTAATCTTCCGCTCCTCGCGAACGTGCTTGTGGCACTTGACGCAGGTCAGTGTCATCTCGACGTAGGATAGGGCCGAGGCGTCGAGGTTCTTCTCCTTGGCGTTCTTGATCAGGTCGTTGGCCGAACGCTGGAACGAGTTGCTGAACATCTCGTAGTCCACCGTCTTCAGCACGCGCCATTCGGCGGTCTTGCTGATGAGCAGCAGTTCCTCGGCGTGCTTGCGGATCGTGTCGAAGTCGTTCAGTGCCAGTCCCTCCAGCACCTTCTGCGATTCCTTCAGCTTGCGTTTCATCAGCTCGCTCTGCTTTTCAGACGGTTTCTCGTCGTAGCCGCGCGTCGCCGGGGCCAGAATCAAGGCCATTGCCGCCAGCGCTACCACCATTACATTTCGCCACATACGCCACCTCCCTTCAAGTGAGTGCTGTTCTCATCCTTCGTCGATTCGGCCTGTTCCGGCTGTGCTTCTTCTGCACAATCGAGTCCTCACGGTCGGGATTCGGAGGAAACCGCCACCGCTGCCAGGATGTCGGTGCTGGACACGATGCCCACGGGGCGATTCTCTTCATCCACGACGATGACCCGGTGGATGTGGGCGTCGATCATCATGCGCGCCAACTCGCCGATGCGCAAGTTCGGCGTCACCGTCACCGGGTCTGCCGTCATGTAGCAGCCCACTTCCTCGGTCGGCAGATCCTCCGGCTCGAAGACCTGCCACTCGGAGCAGGCACAGGAGGAGTGCCCGGCATCTTGTCGGACGGATTGGTTTCCCTCGGCCCAGTGGACGAAGTCGGTGGACGAAATGACGCCGACACAGGAACCGCAGGCGTCGATGACCGGCGCCCCTGAGACGCGTGCCTGCGACAACAGGTGCGCGGCGGTGCGGAGCGACAGATGCCGAGGAATCGTCGTCACTTCGCGCGACATCAGGTCGGCGGCCGTGAGACTGTTAAAGGGCTTGGTGGCAACACGCATGGCCGATACTCCAGTTCGGGGAAGAGGTCCACGACTAGCGCCCAGCGGCCCGGTCCGTCCGGCCGCGGTTGCTTCCCCACTGTGCAAAGTTCGCGCCATCGGGAGATTATTCGGCAAACTCTCGATTTTCTTCGGGTTTCGCGCCCGCTCACAGGTTTTTCGAGATGTGCGCTGGGTCCGATCCGCCCAGAAGGGATGAGCGGATCGCGGGCAGTCGCCGCCGTGCGCTGACGTAAAACAGGTGACAGGACCGGTTCAGGTGCAACTCTCGCCTCCCCCAACGCACGCGGCTCCGGTAGTCTGCGGGCTGATTATCGCTCCTGGTCTCTCACCCGAGGCTCACCATGTCCAACCCCGTCTCCGCGGCACCCGCGTTCGTTCCGTTGCTGACGCTGCTTCTCGCATCGTTGCTGGATACCGCCAAACTTCGGCCGACTCCTGAACAGTCCACAAGCGGACCACACTTCCTGCCACAGCCTGAGGCGCTCGCGCCCACTTCGTTTGGTAATTTGACCGTCACGCTCGGGCGGAGTTCGTTCGGTAATTTCGACGCCGGTAGCGCATCGAGTTCGTTCAGTAATTTGGAGGGCGCTGTGCTGTACCGTTCCTGGACCGTTGTCGAGTTCGTTCGGCATTTTTCGTCGGTCGCACGTCCCGACCAAATCCCCGGACGCGTTCACCTTTGCGATACGTCCTGACGTGGCGTGGACGACAGCCGAATCGAGTCAGGCAACCGCGTCCGCGGTGCGCGCGGAGCGGTCGATGCCTCGGTTGGCTGGGAATATACAATAAACTGCCGTGAGACCGTTGAGTTCGCGCCGACAGTCTCGGCGGCTTTTGGTAATTTCAGAGGAGATGTTCTCACCGTTCCAGGGAGACTGACATGACGCCGACGCTTGCCGTTCCCGACCTGTCGCCAGAGGTGCTCGCGTTCGCCGCCGAGAAGGAAGTCACCGAGTACCTGCCGACCTTGTACGACCTGGTTCGCGTTATCTACCCCGGCCGAACCATCCGCGTTGTCCTCGATGTCGATCCCGAACTGTGCGACGTCTGCACGATCGTGTTCGAGGTCGATGTCGGCGACATGGAAGTTGACCAGATGATCGCCACTCATAGCGCGTGGACCGATGGGCTTATTGAACGCTGCCCCACGACGCATATTCACGCCTTCGGACTGGATATGGTCCACGAATCATGAACCCGCGCAAGTTCCTTGATCTGGCACGGCGACTGGCGGCCGCATCCGAAGAGGAGGATTGGCGGACTGCCATCAGCCGGGCTTACTACGCCGTGTTCCACGTTGCTTGCGACCTGATGACCAGCCTCGGATTCACTGTTCCGAACGCGGAACAAGCCCACGGGTATCTCTGGTTGCGCTTGCAGAATTGTGGTCATCATCCGACCATCAAGGCTGGTAGCGATCTGAAGGATTTGCGGCGCTCGCGGAACCAAGCAGATTATCTCATGCGCCGGACTGTAAATTCAAAGGATGCGTGGAGTGCGATTGCTCACGCCGAATTGATCATGCAGGCGCTGGATGACGCCGCCGTAGTGCCGATCCGCTCGCAGATCACCGATGCCATGAAAGACTACGAGAAAAACGTTCTCCGCAATGTCACCTGGCACCCATGACCTACGGGAGCCGTCATGCGCATCGCCGTCGCCGGTTTCATGCACGAATCGAACACGTTCAACCCGCTGCGCACCGGCCGCGCCGCCTTCGTCGCGCAGAGCCTGGCCTTCGGCGCCGACCTTGCTCGACGAGTGGCGCGATGCGCATCACGAGGTCGGCGGCTTCCTCGAAGCGGCCGGCGTCGAGGGCTTCGAGCCGGTGCCGCTCGTCATGGCCTGGGCCACACCGGCCGGACCCGGTCGACCGATGCCGTTTTCGACGAAATCACGACTTGTCTGATCGCCGAACTCCGCGAAGATCGGCCCGACGGCCTGCTGCTGGCCCTGCACGGCGCGATGGTCGCGGAGTCGCAACCCGACGCCGACGGCGAGATCCTCAGCCGATTGCGGCGAGCGTTGGGGCCAGACGTTCCCATCGTCGTAACCCTCGACCTGCACGGCAACGTGTCGCAGCGTCTCGTTGACCATTGCGACTTCGCTGTCGCCTATCGCACCAATCCGCACGTCGATCAGCGCGAGTGCGGCCAGCGCGCGGCGAAGTTGCTGGTGCGCCGCTGTTCGCGGTGAAGTGCGGCCGTGCATGGCACTCGCCAAGCCGCCGCTCATCGTCAACATCATGGCGCAAGACACCTCGCAGCGAGCCGTTGCGATCGCTTCATGGCCGAGGCCCGCGCAATCTCGAACAGACAGCCCGGCATCCTCGCCGTCAGCTGCTGCCGGGCTTCGCCTATGCCGACGTGCCGCAGATGGGGCCAGCCGGTCTTGGTGGTGACCGACGACGATGCCGGACCAGGCACGGCGTGAAGCGGATCGGCTAGCCGCGGCATTGTGGGATATTGCGCGATCAGGTTGTCGTCCGCGATTGCCGGCCGTCGCCGAGGCGGTGAGCGCAGGCGCTGCAGGCGGAGCGGATACCGGTGGTCCTGGTCGATACCGGCGACAACGTCGGCGGCGGTTCGGCGGCCGACGGCACGGTTTTGCTGGCCGAATTGCTGCGGCAGGGAGCGACCGACGCGTCGTCTGTCTGTACGCCCCGGACGAAGTGAGAGCCTGCGCCGCGGCGGGGGTCGGGGCCGACGTGGCGTTGACCGTCGGCGGCAAGGTGGACCGGCTGCACGGCGATCCCGTCGCGGTGACCGGCCGGGTTCGTGTCCTGCACGACGGCACTTATGTCGAACCGGAAGTGCGTCACGGCGGCAAGCGCGTCAATCACATGGGGCACAACGGCGCTGGTCGAGACTGCCGAGCCGCAACCTGCTCGTGCTGACATCGCTGCGGCATCCACCGTTCAGCCTCGGCCAGCTGACGTGCCTGGGCATCCAGCCGCAGCACGCAGCGCATCCTGGTCGTCAAGGCGGCGATTGCGTACAAGGCGGCTTACAAGCCCGTGGGCCGAACGATCATCGCGGTGGACACGCCGGGCATGACCGCCGTCAACCCGGCGCGGTTCGACTACCGCCACATACGTCGGCCGCTCTATCCACTGGAATGACGGCGCGATTACGCTCGTGCCTCAAGGCCCTGCCCAGATCTCGCGGCTTCGCCCGACGAAAGGATACGGACGGCCCGCGTCTTCTTGTTGCCCTGATGAAGGTGCAGCAACGCCCCCGTGCTATTGCCGACCCCGCGGCTCATGCCGGTGTCGATGAGGAAGATCAGCCCGTCGAAGTGCTGCGCCAGTTCACCCGCCGGCCGCGTCGCCTTGTCGGCAAAGGTGACGTCGCCCGGGCTGATGGCCGATGACGAGATGCTTGACCCCAAGTGCGTAGACGCACTTGGCCAACTTCTCCCGACTGACTGCGGCACTATCGCCCTTCGTCTCCCACCAGGGATGCGGATGCATTCGCGCCAGGAGCAGCGAATTGGGATCTTGCAGCACGGCGGCCTTGAAGCCGCTCTGGTCGATGCCCGCCCTGTAGATCCTCGCGCAGCTTCGGCAGCGTCCGGTTATGCGTGTTGCCAGCGTGGGCGAAAAACCAGTCGTTGACGCGCGCGGCGGCCGGCAGCGACCGCAGCCACTCGCCGATGCCCAGAGCGTCCTTCCCGGCGGCCACATCCTCCGGCTTGAGGCCGCTGGTCTTCATCTCTTTGATGAAATCGGCCGCTTTCTTGTTCAGCGGGTCGGCGAGGAACTCGGCCTCGTGGTTGCCAAGCGTGACAACGACGCGCCCGCCGGCCTTCGCCGCCTCAGCCTGCAAAGCCCGCAACAGGGCGATGACGCCGCACCGATTGGCCCCACTTGTCGATGATGTCGCCGGTGCAGACGAGGAGTGCTTTACCGGCCCTCCACTGGACTTTTTCCGGCGGCCCAGGGTCGGCGGAGATGACTTTCGCCGCCACGAGGAGCGTGACCAGACGTTCGTAGTCGCCGTGAACATCGCCGACCGCGTAGACGTCGTGCGTCGTGTCGATCTCGACGACGGCGGGGTATTTGTTCCATTCACGACCGGCGGGCTTGTCCGCCGCGCCGGCGGACTCCCCCGCGACGACAAGGAAAAGCAGGCGCGGCAAGACGTAAAATCATACTCGGTGCCTCCGTAATGAATAACCGCGACCGCTCACGGCTAAACAACATCCACCATCTCAAACAGGTGATACCCCCACGGCGGCATATCGAGAAACAGGCCGCGGTCGTTCAGAGTCAGTCGCCGACGCGTTCGTACCGGGCCGGCGACAACAGATCGCTGCAGCTGCACCTTCTTGCCCCGCAGGTCCGGCAGCGGCAGGCGGACGCGGCACTGCCCCTGCGTCGGCCCGTAATGGACGCACGCCAGCAGACGCTGGCCGCGAACCACCGTCCCAGGTGAACGCAATGAACTGGTCCCAGGTCGGATTGCCGTCCCATGCCGGCACGACCTCGCGCTGCGCCCACTGCCCGGTCCGCAATTCCGGCCGCTTCAGGCACTCCAGCAGCTTCCCGTAAAACGCCTGCAACTCCGCGTTACCGGTTCGACGGGCCGCCGGCCGAGGTGCATCGAAACATGGACGCGCCGGCCCTCGAGTTGGCCTTCGTGGAAGAAGCGCAGCCCCGGCACGAAGAACGTCATCACCGCGGCGGCGCGGTGCTGCCCGAGAGGGAACACGGCCGCGGCGCGCGGCTCGTCGTGGTTTTCGAGGAAGCGGACCGACTTCCGCTGATACTCGGCGTCGGCGCACAGATGGCCGCGGACCGGCCCGGTCTGCCCGGCGCGAAGGCGGTCGTACAGCCGCTTGTCGTAGGTGTAATCGAAACCCTGCTGCTGCAAGCGATATTCGAGATCCCAGTACGCCTCGGCCATGAACACGAAGCCGGGCCGGACCTGCTTGACGCGGCTGATGGCCTCCGCCCAGAACGGCGAATCGACTGGAGCCGAACCGTCCGCCGGCAGCGAGCGACGCCCCAGGTGTTCTGAAAGACCTCGGGCAACACCAGCATCGCCATGTCGCAGCGCACGCCGTCGCAGCGTTCGGCGATTTTCAGCAGTTCGCCGATCTTCGCCGCTCGCAAGCCGGGATGGCGATAGTTGAGTTGGAGCGTGTCGGGCCAGCCGGGGAAGTACGGATCGCGGCCGTAGGCCAGGATCTGGCCGCCGGATTGCGGCGGCAGTCGATACCAGTTGTGCGGTTCACGGGCCAGGTCGTCCGGCGTGCCGCGGATGTAGAACTCGGGGTGCGTCTTCGTCCACGGATGATCGAGACCGCTGTGATTAGGCACGAAGTCGAGCAGCAGTTTCTGGCCGCGTTTCCGCAGTCGTTCGCGCAGCCGCGGCAGCGATTCAGCGTCGCCGAAGTCGGTGTTCAGCTCGTAGCCGGTGATGGCGAAGGGCGAGCCACAAATGTCGTCCTCAGCCAGGTCGGGCAGAACGTGTCGGAAGTCGCGCAGCCAGTCCGGCTGGGTACGCGAGACTTGTCGGCCCGCCGGCCCCGATCTGCCAGACGCCGAGCGGCCAGACCCAGTCGAACCCTTGTGCCGGCGAAGCGATCGAGGAAAGCGTCCGGCAGATCGTCCAGCGTCGCCCGCCGTCGGAGGACGCGGGAAAGCTCGTTCAGGATGACGCGGGTGTTGAACTGGATCAGCGATGGGAAGGTCATGATGTTTCCTGGAACGATTGGCTGCGGGGAGACGGTGCAGCGCCCCTGCTCGCTCCTCGCCACCCTGCTGTGGCGATTGGAGATAATCTGAGGTCGTAATAGATCGCGCTCCGCTCTCCTGAAGGCTCGTGAGAAATGCCTGCGGCGTGAGCACGGCAATTCCGCGGAACGGATGCAGGGCAAGTAGGTCGCCGTCACCACTGAGTATATGGCTTGCCCGACCGCTGACGGCCAGCTCCAGGAATTTGTTGTCCGTCGCATCACGGCAGGCGATTATCGTCTCCGTAATGTCCACCAACTCCGCCTGCGGCACCAGAGCCGCGAGAAACTCCAGCCGCTGCTCCTCCGGTATGTATTTGTCGAACTTCGGACGCCGCAAGACTTCATCCAACTCAGTGACTGTCGCCTCGGATACCAGCAGGCTCCCTCGAGCTGCGGCGACGTCAAACGCCTGCCGTGGCACAGAACGGAGGAGCAGCACCGCATTCACGGTGACGCCCGTGTCAACGACGATTCGGAGTTCATTCATGGCGCGAGCAGCGAGTCGAGAATCGTCGGGGTCAGGCCGCGCGCTCGGCAAAACGGCCGACAGCGTCCATGATTTCCTTTAGCGGCCGTGCGGGCCGTTCGGTTAACTCGCGCAGGCGGAGGCACAACAGGAGTTGTAGCTTGCGCCGGTCCTCGACCGGCGTTGCAGAGAAGGCTCGCGCGGTCTCCGAGTCAACTTCGAGAGGAATGGTCGTTGTTAGCACGATGCACTCACCTTATGAAATCGGGTTCGGATCCGGCACGAATTCTGCCCCCTGCCTCCGCCGACGAAAAGCGCCTAGTCGCTTTCACCCGTTCAGGATAGATGGTCACGCCCCCTGCCGCAAATGGTTGCCCCGATACGCCCGCTCTAGTTTCTCCAGCCAGGCGATGGTGCGGCGGATCTCGTCGCCGCGTTCCGTGTCGGCCACGGTGCGCACGCGGTCCCACTGGCGCACGACCTCCACCGTTGGGATGATGTCCACGCCGTCGCGCACCGCCGCCTCGACCGACTCGAAGTGATGGTGCTTGGCCAGCAGCGTCCGCTCCGGCTCCAGCACCAGCGTGTAGCCGTGGTCGCCGTAGGCTCGCGAGAACGCGCCGTCGATGGTGATCGCCTTGCCGCTGCGCTTCATCGGCGACTCGCCCTTCTCGATCTTCACCGGCACGTGGCCGTTGACGATCAGGCCGCGCGCGGGTCGACGCCGAACTCCTTCAGGATGCGGTCGCAGAACGGCGACTTCGTGGATCAGCGTGAAATACGGGTTCTTCGTCTCGACGTGCGTCTCCTTCGTCCGCGATCAGGTCGTTCTCCAGCGTCGTGATGCGGTCCTTGCCGAACAGCGGCGAGCGCGGGCCGCACCACAGATACCACATCAGGTCGCGGTCGCGGTCGGTCGGCTGGTCGAGCGACGCGGGCCAGCACGTCGTCGAGGGCGTCGAACAGCGCCTTGCCGGCACGCGGCTTGCCGTCGACTTCCAGCGGCAGAAACTCGCCCTTGTCGTCCACCGGCACGCAGCCGTGGAAGATCAGGTGATCGTCGCGGACCAGGTACATCGAGCCGTGTTCGAGCAGGAACTGCATGTGGTCCCACAGCTTCTGGCTCGCCAGGAACGATTGCCGCAGCCGGGTCATGCACTTCTGCTCCTCGGCGCGACAGATCGTAGGGTCGGGCCGGGTCGACGTCGGGAAACGACTTGTCCTTCAGCGGATAGGTCTTGCCGTCGACCTCGATGGTGCCGGCCGTCGGGTCGATGGTGTGCAGCAGCCGGCGCGACGCCAGGCCCCATTGCGGGTTGCGCGCGATCATCTGGCCTTCCAGCTTGAACTGCATGACCGCCGCGGCCTTCTGCATGCGGGCCATCGTCAGTCGATCGCGCAGTCCTTCGCCCTTGGGCATGAAGCAGGCCGCCGGGTCGTCGGCGTAGACTCGTGCGGACGAGGTGCTCCAGCGGCTGGACGGGGATGCCGTAGCCCTCCTCCAGCTGCGACAGCCGGCGGTAGCGGAGCGAGATGCGCAGGACGTGGGCGATCAGCGCCTCGGGGCCGAGGCAGGCGCCGAGCCAGGCGGCGTCGTGATTGCCCCAGGTGAACGACGACGTTCGGCTGGCGCATCAGGTAATCGACGACCCGGTCGCCGCGCGGCCCGCGGTCCCAGCAATCGCCGCCGATGACGAGCTCGTCGATCGCCAGGTTGCGGACGACGCGCACCGTCAGCCGGATCACTTCCAGGGCGCGGTCGTGGGCGATCAGCGAGTCGATGAGCGCGTCGTAGTACGCCGGGCCGCGCTCGCCGCTCGGCTCGTGCAGCAGCTCCTGGAACAGCTCGCGGTAGTCGGGCGGGAAGACACGGGTGGCGTGGACCAGGGTGTAGCGCCGGGACAGGATGCGGACCAGCTCGAACAGCTGCCGGAAACACGCGGCGGCAGAACGGGCGCAGCGCCGCCGGGATCGCTCGAGCGTCGGTGCGAGGCGTTCCAGCGTCTCGCGCGGATAGAAGATCAGCGTCAGGAACTCCTGGAGCTCGGCGGCGGTCATGCGGCCGGCCGAAGACCTGCTCGACCAGCGGCCGCAGCATGCCGGAGGCGTTGTTGATGACGTGCCGCAGCTTCGTGTCGTCGCCGTGAATGTCGCTGATGACGTGGATCGTCCCCTTGGGCAGCGTCAATTCAGCCGAGCGCGGGCGATCTCGGCGAGGACGGCGTCGAGCGTCGGGAACTGGCGCTGCAGCGGCCGCAGGGCAGTCAGTTCTTCCGGCGACAGACGAGGCGCAGCCAGGCTCATGACGGCGACCTCGCGGAATGGAGAGTTGATGTCGGACGGTCAGGGGGCAATGTTCCCCCTCGTTCCGGTACTCCGGGGCGAGGCAAGACGACTCCTCTTCTCCCAGGGAGTAGCTCTGTTATACGGTAACGATTATTCCGTCGCCATGATCGACTTTTCCGATCATGAGAGATTTAACGGGGAGGCATTCCGTCCAGGAAAATCGTAGATAATCTCTGAGGGCATGCCCGGCGTCGGGCCGCACTAGCAACATACGATCCGTGAGGTTTCGATGAAAATCCTGGTCGTAGACATCGGCGGCACCAACATCAAGTTCAAGATCAGCACCGGTGACGAGGTGCGCAAGTTCCCCTCGGGGAAGGAAATGACCCCGGCCATATGGTCGAGGGCATCCGCCAGCTATCTCCGGACTGGGACTACGAGGCGGTCACGCATCGGCTACCCCGGTCCGATCGTAAAGGGCAAGATCCTGCTGGAGCCGGTCAACCTGGGCCGCGGCTGGGTCGGCTTCGATTTCGCCGACTGCCTTCGGCAAGCCGGTCAAGATCATCAACGACGCGGCCATGCAGGCGCTGGGCAGCTACGAGGGCGGCCGCATGCTGTTCCTCGGCCTGGGCACCGGGCCTGGGATCGTGCTTGATCATCGACGGCAGTGATCGCCCCGCTGGAAATCGGCCATCTGCCCTACAAAAAGGGAAAGTCGTTCGAGCAGTACATCGGCGAGGCCGTCGCGCAAGCGGCGCGGCAACAGCAAGTGGAAGGCGTCGGTTCATGACGTGGTCGCCCGGCTCAAGGCCGCGATGGTCGCCGATTACGTCGTCCTCGGCGGCGGCAACGTCAAACGGCTCACGCGAGCTGCCGCCCAACTCACGCCCCGGCGATAATAGCCATGCCTTCATCGGCGGCGTGAGGTTGTGGGAGGAAGCGAAGTGAAAGTTTAGCACGTTTACGTTCCGCCAGAGTAAATGTTGCGCAACGTAAGCAAAGAAGGGATTCAGCCGCTCGTCTCAAGGAGTCTGTTATGCCGGTCATTCGGATTCGAGTGGAGCCGGATCTTTTCGACCGCGAGTTCGGGTCGCCGGTAGAACTCGGCCGGCAGAGCGACGCCGGAGAGGAATTGTACTCGGCCCGGCCGCTCGGTTCCGGCCGCTGGCGCGCCGTCATCGCTCGCCTGGACGAGGATACCCTGTCGCGCCGCCACGCCCTCCTCGAACCGCTCGAAGGTTCGCGGTTCCGCCTTACGAACCTCAGCGCCAAGGTGCCGATCCGGCTTCACGACGGCAACGAGGTCCCCGCCGGGGGCAACCGCGAGTTGGCTCTGCCCGCCGTCTTGCAAATCGGCCGTAAACAGGTCCGCGTCGAGGCCCAGCCCCGGCGCGAGTCGATCCTCCGCTCGTTGTCCTCAAACACGCCGTCACCGGGCGAAGCGAACCTCAACGTCACGCGCTTCCCGACTCTGACGACGGCACCAGCGTCGAGCTGGAAAACCTACTCGACTGGCTGAAAACGACAATGGAGGTCATGCAGAGCGCCGCCAACTCGTCGGATTTCTTCTTCAAGGCGGCCCGTGCCGTGGTGGACATCGTCGGCCTCGACTCCGGGCGCGTGCTGCTGCTGGAGGACGGCGTCTGGTCCCAGGTGGCCGTGCAAACAGCGTCTGACGTCGAGATCAGGCTGGGCTGGAAGCCGAGCCAGAATGTCCTCCAGCACATCTGTTACGAGAAGAAGACTTTCTGGCAGTCGGCCGACGAACCCGACAACGTATCGGCCGAGAGTCTCCTGGGCGTGGACGTGGTCGTCGCCGGGGCCGATCCTCGACCGCACCGGAAACGTGATCGGTGCGCCTCTACGGCGAATGTCGCGAAGACAGCTTGACGCACAAGACCGGCCGCATCACCAAGCTGGAGGCGATGCTCGTCGAACTGCTCGCCAGCAGCGTGGCCACTGGACTGGCCCGCATCGAGCAGGAAAAGGCCGCCGTTGAAGCCGATGTGCGCTTCAAGCAATTTTTCACACCGGAGCTATCGCGGCAGCTGACGGCGAATCCCGATCTGCTCAAAGGGCGCGACTCCGAAGTCTCGCTGCTCTTCTGCGACATCCGCGGCTTCAGCCGCATCAGCGAACGCCTCGGCCCCGGCGGCACCGTGGAATGGATCGGCGACGTGATGGGCGCGCTGTCCGACTGCGTCCTGGCTCATCGCGGCGTCCTGGTCGATTACATCGGCGACGAACTGCTGGCCATGTGGGGCGCGCCCGAGGAGCAGGCCGATCACGCTCTGCTGGCCTGCCGTGCCGCGCTGGACATGCTCAACACGCTCTCGAAGCTAAACGCCCGCTGGCAGGAGAAACTCGGCGAACCGATGTCGCTGGGCATCGGCGTCAACACCGGTATCGCCCGCGTCGGCAACACCGGTTCACGGCACAAGTTCAAATACGGCCCGCTCGGCAACTCCGTCAACCTCGCCAGCCGCGTCCAGGGGGCGACGAAGTACCTGCGCTGCCGGCTGCTCATTACCGAGTCCAGCAAGAACCGGCTGGACGACACGTTCTTCTCTCGCCGGCTCTGCAAGGTGCGCGTCGTGAATATCGAGCAGCCAGTCAACCTATACGAGTTGGCGCCGGAGGGCACGCCGGGCTGGCTGAACCTGAAGTCGGTCTACGAGGAAGCGCTGGTTCATTTCGAGGAGCAGCGCTTCCGCGAAGCCGGCCGGTGTCTCGGAACGCTGATGATCAGTCACCCGAACGACGGGCCGTCGCTGATCCTGTTGGCGCGGGCCGTCAACTTGATGGTTGAGGCACCGGAAGAATTCGATCCCGTCTGGGAACTGCCGGGGAAATGACAACCAACAAAGCGCCAGCCGTTCTGGGCCGCCGACGCGGCAACGCGATCCTCGCCTGGATCATCATCCTTGCGGTGTGCGTGTTCGAGGTCTGGTGGCATACCCGCCCGACCGAGGCTCTGCCCGCGTTGGCGAAACCGAACATCGACGCCCAGCATCTCAACCCGCAGCTGCTGCTCGTCGTCTTCGCACTGGCCTTCACGGGGTTTGTGGGACTGTGCCTCCTGGTCCTGTGGGGCATCTTCGTAGTGCTCGGCCAGCTGCAATTGCGGCTGCGCGCTATCCCTCAGCATGGGGCGATCTACGCCGAGACGTTCGCGGTATGGATGCTGCTCTTTCTCGGATTGGGATACGCGGCTTCCTGGATTCCGGCCGGGCGATCGCGCTTGCTGCTCTCCGGGATCGCCACGCTGCTGACCCTGGCAGCGCTGGCGTGGCCGATGATCCGCGGCGTTCGCTGGCAGCGTGTGCGCCATGACGTCGGGTTACATCCGGGGCAAAATGCGGTCATCGAGGTCGTATGCGGTCTGGGTTGTTATGCCGCGGGTTTGCCTCTGTTGTTCATCGGGGCGCTGGTAACGATCTTCTTGATGGCCCTGCGAGCAGCTGGCTCCAGGTGTTCCCGAAACAACGCCGAGTCACCCGGCCGCTGAGTGGATCGTCAATGGAGACTGGTGGCTCCGAGTTCAGGTGTTGTTCCTGGCCTCGGTGGTTGCCCCTCTGGTCGAGGAGACCATGTTCCGCGGCGTTCTGTATCGCCACCTGCGCGAGGCCGGCTACCGCTGGGGCAAGGTCTGGAGCATCGCCGCCGCGACTGCGCTGACGAGCTTTGTTTTCGCGGTCATCCATCCGCAAGGTTGGCTTGGCGTCCCGCCGCTGATGGCACTGGCAACGGCGTTCACCCTGACGCGCGAGTGGCGCGGCTCGCTGCTGCCGTCGATGGTGGCGCACTCCATTCAGAACAGCATGACCATGATTCTTCTCCTGACGATATATGATTGAGCGCTGCCCGAAAGTCCGCCGCGTAAGCAAGGGAATCCCTTGCTTGCGCGGCGAGCTAACGATGTCACGTCAGCCAATTCGCTTGCAAGAACGCCGTTGCCTCGGCCCGTGATGGAAACGATGGTTGAGCGCCGGGCTTCGTCACCGTCAAGGCGGCGACGGCGGCGGCGCGGCGAACGGCCTCCTCGGGAGGCTTCCCCTCGATGAGGAAGACGGCGAAGGCCCCGATGAACGCGTCGCCGGCGCCGGTCGGATCGACTGCTTTCACGCGAACCGACGGGACCAGTGTGGTCTCCGGTCCGTCGGCAATCACGACGCCCTGATCGCCCCGTGTCAACAGCACCACGCCGGGGCCGCGCTTCCGGAGTACCAGGGCCGCTTTTTTGGCCTCCGCGGCGGTCTTCGCAGGCAGTCCCGTCAGCGTCTCGATCTCGGTTTCATTCGGCACACAGTAATCGGCGAGGGCGAGCAACTTGTCGGGAAGCTGCGCCGCCGGCGCCGGGTTGAGGATGGTGCGGACGCCGCCGGCCTTGGCGATGCGCAACGCCTCCTCGGTCGTCTCGACCGGCACTTCGAGCTGGCACAGCAGCACGTCGGCGGTCTGGATGGCGGCTGCCGCAGCACGAGCGTCGTCGGGCGTCATGGCACCGTTGGCCCCAGCGACGATGAGGATGGAGTTTCGGGCCGTGTCGTCCACCACGATGGCAGCGACACCCGTTGCGTGTCCGGCATCGCGGCGCGACGTGGAGGACGTCGATGCCCTCACTTTTGAAATTGCCGAGGATGTGATCGCCGAACAGGTCCGCTCCGACGCGGCCGACGATCGAGACCGCGGCGCCGAGGCGAGCGGCCATGACGGCCTGATTGGCACCCTTGCCGCCGAACGTCGAGCTGCATCGACTGTCCGGCCAGGGTTTCGCCGGGCTTCGGCAAGCGTGCGGTGCGAAACGTCAGGTCGAGGTTGCAGGAACCGACCACGCAGATGCGCGGTTTCGTCATGGCTCACTCTCCTTCACGGATGGCTTTCCCTACAGTTTACCACAGACCGCGTATCGCAAGCCCATTCCTCCGCCGAGGTTCCCGGATGCCCCGACAGATCACCGTACTGCAACTGAAGGCCCGGCTCGACGCCAACGAACCGGTTTATCTGGTAGACGTCCGCCAACCGTGGGAACACGAGACGGCCGTTCTACCGGACAGTTTACTGTTGCCGCTCGACCAGTTCGCGGCACGCGCCGGTGAAGTGACACCACCGGCGGAAGCCCTGATTGTGGCGTATTGCCATCATGGCATCCGCAGCCTGACCGGTGCGGTGCTGCTGGAGCGACTCGGCTTTCCGGACGTCGTCTCGCTCGCCGGAGGGATCGATGCCTGGTCGCTGTACGTGGATTCTGGAGTACCGAGATACTGATTCCGCTTGCGGCTTAGCATTCTTCCTTGCTAAGTCGTGGTTTCAAAACCCCGTACCGCCGACATTCCTGTCGGCACGGGCCGGCAAGAATGCCGGCGGTACACGGTTTTGAAACCGCGTCTAAGCCGCAAGCGGCACCAATGGAGAATCGCGCGATGAAATTCGCCGAGATGACCTTCCCCCTGCTGCGTGAAGTGCCGCGCGACACAACCGTCGTCGTTACCCCGATCGCGGCCTGCGAGCAGCACAGCCATCATCTGCCGACCATCACCGATACCGTCCTCGTCACCGGTGTGGCGGAGGGCGTCGAGCGGAAACTGCCGCGCGAAGTGCTGCTGCTGCCGACGCTCTGGTTCGGCGCCAGCGCCCATCATCTGCGCTTCGGCGCGACTCTCTCGGCCGAGGTGGACACGCACATCGACATGCTCTGCGATCTGCTGATCCCGCTGCTCGACGACGGCTATCAACGCATCCTGCTCCTCAACGGCCACGGCGGCAACATCGACACGATGCAGGTCGCGCTGCGGCTGCTGCAGCCGGATTATCCCGACCGAATTCTCACCGCGGCTTCGTACTGGGACCTGGCGGCGACGGAGTTGGCGGCGCTGGCGGAGGGGCCGCGTAAAAACATGGGCCACGCTTGCGAATTCGAGACGTCGATGATGCTGGCCCTGCGCCCGGAGCTGGTGCGGCGCGAGGCGATCCGGAACGATCCGCCGAAAGAAGACCCGGTGCTGCGCGGCCTGTACGTCGCCGAAGACATGTTCCAGCGCACCGATCACGGAGCGGTCGGCTATCCCGAGTTGGCGACGGCGGAGAAAGGGCAGCGCTTCCTCAATGCGGCGATCGAGCGCACGGCCGAGGTGATTCAGGCGCTGCTCAAACGAGCGCTGCCGAAGTGAGCCGTTTAGCCGCGAGCTTCTGCGAGCGCTTCACCCAGCGCTCGCAAAAGCTCGCGGCTAAACAATTCACGACTGCGCCACCAGCTGGTCCGTGGCCAGTAACACATGGTAGCGCTCCTTCGCCACTTTCATCACCTTCTCCGCGAACTTCGGTTGTTCGCGCAGAATGCGGCTAAACTCGGCCTTCTCCAGCACGAACAGGTCGCAGAGTGTCTTGGCGCGAACCGAAGCGGTGCGCACCGTGGACATTAGCACGCCGATCTCGCCGAAGAAACCGCCGTCTTTCAGCGTGTTCAAGATCCTGCCCTGGCCGTCCAGCACCTCGACCTCGCCGCGGCAGATCAGGAACATCTCGTTGCCGATGTCGTCCTTCTTGATAATCATCTCCCCAGGCGAGGCGACGACCGGCCGCAACGCCATGATGAGGGCATTGAGGAATTGCAGTTCGGCGCCCTTGAACAGATCGCAGCGCTCCAAAACTTCGGTGGTAATGACCTCGAACCAGCGCCGGCCGTCGCGCTCGATCAGTTCGCTGGCCGCCTTTGGCCCCCAGGTGCCGCGCTGGTAGTTCGGAAATTCCGTCGCCGGCGTCGAGGACCAGTGGTCCAGCAACGGCTGGGCGACCTGCCACGCCGCCTCGACGAAGTCGGTGCGCGAGAACAGCGTCGCGTCGCCGTTCATGCAGCTGTAGATCATCACCTCGTAACCGGTGTAGCGGGCCGCCTTGAACGACTCGCCGTATTCGAACCGCATGTGGACGGTTTGCAGCTGCGTCGTCGGGCCGGGGATCTTCGCCTGGAACAGCGTCTCGATGGCCTGGCGCGGCTGGACGTGGAAGATGATGCGATTGGCCGTCAGCTTCTCGACCGCCGTCCCACGGAAGATCGCGCTCGGCGCTTTCTTGAACTGCACGACGATCTCGGTGCCGCGTTTCCACAGTCCCTTGCCCGACCGCATGTAGATCGGCACGCCCTCCCAGCGCCAGTTGTCGATCAGCATTTTGTAGGCGGCAAACGTCTCCGTGGCCGACTGCGGGTTGACGTCCGGCTCCTGCCGATAGCCCGGCTTGCTGACGCTGCCCTTGTCGTCATAGGAGGGTCCGTACTGCCCGCGCACCGTGTGGGTCTTCACCTCGGTCCGGTTTCAGGATGCGGACGGACTGGAGAATCTTGGCCTTCTCGTTGCGCACGTCGTCCGGCGTGAAGGAACAGGGCGGCTCCATGCACACGTAGGCGAGCATCTGAAACATGTGGTTCTGCATCATGTCGCGCAGCACGCCGACGCCATCGTAGTATTTGCCGCGGCCTTCCACATCGACGACCTCGGTCACGTTGAACTGGATGTGGTCGATGTAGTTCTTGTTCCAGAGCGGCTCGTACATGCCGTTGGAGAAGCGGAAGGCGAGCAGGTTCTGCACCGTCTCCTTGCCGAGGTAGTGATCGACGCGGTAAATCTGGTTCTCGTCCCAGTAGGAGAGGATCTCCTTGTTGAGCGCACGGGCCGAGGTGCAGGTCGGTGCCGAACGGCTTCTCGACGATGATGCGCCGCCAGCCTGCGCCCTCCTTGAAGCCGGCCTTCTCCAGGTTGACCGAGATCAGCCCGAACGCCCAGGGCGGTACGGCGAAGTAGAACAGGACGTTGCCGTTCGCCTTGTATTCGGCGTCAAGCTTCTTGACGATGGCGGACAGGCGCTGGAAGGCATCCAGGTCGTCGAACTTGCCCGGCGTGTAATACAGGCGGGAACAGAGCTTGTCCCAGACGGCCTGATCGAAGTCGGGACGGGTGTTGAACTTCTTGATGTCGGCGGTCATGCGCTCGCGGAACTGGTCGGTCGTCATCGCGTCCATGGCACTGCCGATGATGGCGAACTGGTCCGGCAAGAAGCCGTCGCAGGCCAGGTTGAAGATCGCCGGCATGAGCAGGCGTTTCGTCAGATCGCCGGACGCCCCGAAGATGACCATGATGCCCGGAGCCCGGCGGGCTGACCGCCGAGGACGCGACCGGTGCCGAGGTGATTGCTTGAGCCATGTCGGCCATGAAGGATCTCTCCACTGAGTGAATTGGTTGTAGAACGAACTATATCCAGGCGGCACGCACTTGGCACCTAATTTCCGGACTGAATGCAAACGTACTGCGATTCTCGATCACTTCTTCTTCCGCTTCTTCGCAGGACGGCGGCGGAGGTTCTCGGGAACGCGGGCGAAAAGTTGCCGCAGTGGCAGCGAGAAACCGGGCAATACGGTTCCGCCGTCGAGCGTGTCGTCTTCGCCGAGCGTCGTGACCTCATCCGGCGCGGTGTAGACGTCCACGGTGCGCTTGAACGGATCGACTTCCCAGACGAGTTCGACACCTGCAAGGAAGTATTCCTTGCGCTTGCGTTCCATTTCCGGGGGCTTGTTTTTGTCGCTCAAGACTTCCACGGCCAGATTGGGTACGACATCGGCGATTGGCGTTGAAGGGTACTCCTTCCGCGGCATCTTCTCCCACGAAACGAACGACAGATCCGGTATGCGGATAAGACCCTTCCAAAGACGCGTTGGGCCGTCCGGTAACATCGTGAAGCCACGATCATTGTCACGCAGATAAAGCTTCATCTCGAAGTGCAGATCCCCTGCCACGCACGATTGTGGAGTGCCCATGATTTTCTCGACTAGAACGCCGCCGATCAATTCGTAATGCCGCTTTTCGTCCGACTGAATGCGAATCAAATCGCGCTCCGTAGCCTTACCCGGGGGGGGACGTAGACGGAGCCTTTCCGGACTTATGTCTCCTAGGTCGTGCAGCAGATCGGCAGCAGTCAACCAACCGTTCGTGCGGGGCCGGGTGATGCGGTCTGCGCTCGGCTGCATTGTGCTCTTGTGTGGCATATCTCTCCCTCCCTGTTCTTCTTATCGCGCCAGCCGGTTCAGAATCTCGATACCGCGGTCCAGCACATGGTCTTCCGCGGCGAAACTGAGGCGGAAGTATGTGTCGCGCCGGCTGAACGAAGAACCGGGAATGATGAGCAGGTTATTGCGAATCGCTTTCTCGACGAAGGCAGTGGCGTCGCCGCCCGGCGCCTTGGCGAACAGGTAGAACGCTCCCTCCAGTTTGGCCATCTCATAACGGTCCTTCAACCCTTGGACGAGGCGGTCGCGCTTGCGGCGGTAGTTGGCAACGATGCCGGAGACGTCGAACTCCCAGGCAGCGAGGCCGGCGTGCTGCACGATGCTGGGAGCGCAGACATACGTGGACTGCTGCAACTTCGCCATCTCCTCCATCAGCCGCCGCGGTCCGTGGGTGTAACCGAGACGCCAACCGGTCATGCCATACGCCTTACTGAAGCCGTCGAAGACGACCACGTCTTCGTTAAACTCAGCGGGACTATGGAACGGCTGATCGTAGCAGAAGGCGCTGTAGACCTCGTCGCTCAGCAATAAAATCTGTCGTTCGTGGCACAGGTGGGCCAGGTCGCGCAGCTGTTCCGGTGGATAAACGCGTCCGGTCGGGTTGGCCGGACTGTTGACGAGGATCGCCTTGGTACGCGGCGTCAGGGCGGCACGCACCCGATCCAGGTTCAGGCCGAAGTCGGGATACGTATCGACGTACACCGTTGTGCCGCCGGCGAGGGTGACGAGGTGCGGATAGGAGACGAAGTACGGATCGAAAACAATGACCTCGTCGCCGGGGTTGACCGTGCAGCAAAAGGCGAGGGTCAGTCCGCCACTGGTCCCGCTCGTGAGGAAGACGTCGCGGTCTGCGTGCGGGTAGCGGCGGCGCAGGTCGGTGCGGATCTTGTCACGGAGTTCCGGGATGCCCTGGGTCACCGTGTAACCATTGTCGCCGCGGTCGAGGGCGGCGCGGGCGGCGGCCTTGATCGGTTCCGGCACGTCGAACTCGGGCTGGCCGATGCTGAGATTGACGGGATCCTTTAACGACTTCGCCAATTCGAAGATCCTGCGGACACCGGACGCTTCGATGTGGCGCATGCGGTCGGCGATCCAATGTTCGGCGGCCATCGACGGAGCCTCCCGGTGTGAGACGGAACCGGGGTTGTTTTATGGACCGCGAAAAACGACGCCAGGCGGAGTCCCGCTCATCCCCTGGCCACGCGCACCTGGGCATAGCGAAAGACCCGGCCGTTCCACTGGTAGCCGCGCCGGACCTCGTCCAGCACCTCGCCCGACGGACAGCCGCTGCCGGCCACCGCTTCCACCACTTCCATGAGTTCCGGGTCGAAGGGCTCACCCACGGCGGCGATCGTCTCCAGACCGTGCTGCCGCAGTGCCCGTTCGATCCGTTGCAAGCCCATGCCATAGCCGGTCACCAGGGAACCGACGGCTTGCCGTACGCGCTCCGCCGCCGTCCGCGCACTCTCGGCGGTCTCACGCCGCCCGACTGGCCTGCTCGACTCGAAGCCGGCGTTCTTCTCGCACTTCGTTGCGCAGCAGGGCAATCTCCTCGGAGAGCGCCGTTGCGACTGTTCGGTGAGTGCCGAATAAACGGCGCCACCACGACGGCGCGGCAGGAAGCAGAGACGGCTCCGGCGTTGTCTTCGCGGCGAGTTCCTCGACCGGAGCCGCCATCTGTTCCAACAACGGAACGAGGCCGTCCTGCATGCGCTGGACCTCGCGGCTGGCCAGGGCAAGCGCGTCGTAAAGGTCCACCAGCGTCTTCAACAGAGGACGCAACTGCTCGTCGGTCGAAGACTGCTTCGTCTCGCGCGCGGCTGTGACGGACTGGTCCAGACTCCCCAGAGCCTCGCGCATCATGGACAGTGCCTCGGCCGTCTGCTCCTGCTGGCCGCGGGTCGCCTTTGTCTGAAGGTTGACCTCGTGCCGGAGAGCGATGAATTGGCCGAGCAGCGTGTGCAAGTCCGGCTCATCTTCTTCCGGAGCCGGCGGCAACGGAGCGCCCGCGGGGAGGGAGCCGAGCCAGGAACGGAACTCGGCGAGTATGGTGTCGATGGCCTCGCCTGTCAGGGCTTGCGCAGGATTGCCAACAGCGACTTCAGCGGCACCCGGCGGCGGGGGCTCCGACATGCGATCTCCTCCAGGATGGCGTCAATGGTCTCGCGCTTGCCCGCCTCGAACAGCCGATAACGCAACCGGGTGTTTACGTCGCGCAACTTCTCGTATGCGGAGCGAACGGCGGCGAAGCGCTCCGGATGGTGTTCCGGCGAGAACTGCCGCACCAGTTCCAGGTAGCGGCGGCGGATCGTGTCGTCGTCGCAATCGGGCGGCAACCCGAGGACAGCATAGGGGTCGTCCACCTGTCACCTCGATTCAGCACTACAACACTGAGCACTGTAAGAACGGCACTTTCTCCCCTCGCCTCGGTACTCCGGGGAGAGGGGTCGGGGGTGAGGGGTGAGTCGCGGAGCAATGTGATGGCTCACGCCCCCTCACCCCCGACCCCTCTCCCCGGAGTACCGAGGCGAGGGGAGTAGCGCTGGAATATTAGAACTCATCGTCGTCATCGTCATCCTCGAAACCGTCGTCGAACCCGCCGAACAGGTCCGGGAAGCCGAAGCCGCCGCCCCACGGGTCGAGCATCTGGGTCAGTTGCTGGAGGTCGGCGAGCTCTTTCGTCAATCGCTCTTTCCGTTGGTCTTCCTTGGGCAGATCGCGGACGAGTTTCTCGGCGCGGGCAATCAGCGGTTGAGCCTGATAAATCGCTCCCTGACGCCGGCGGTCGGGCGCAGGTAAATGCGGGCGAGTAACATCAGGAATTCGGGGTTGTTCGCATATTTCCGCTCGGCCCGCTCCGCGAAACTCTGTGCCTGCTTCCAGGCGTCCAGCCCCGTTAGCCCGGTGATCGCGTCCACGTACTGTTGTTCGGTGAAATCGAGACGGCTGGCTTTTTCCGCGTAGGTCAGGATCTTCTTCTCGTGCGTTTTCTGGCCGTAGTAGGTGATCTCGCCGCTCTTCAGCGACGCCGCGAACTCCAGCAGGCCGACCACCGCCGGGACCGTCGGCGGGGCTGCGAAGCCTGCCTTGACCTCCTTGTCGAAGCGGGCCTTGAGCTTCTTGTCCAGTTTGATGCGCACGCACTCGGTGAGCATCCGAAATGACACCGGGAAGTCGGCCCCGACATGTGCTCGGGCCTCGCGCAGTTGTTCCTCGGCCGCGTCGGGGTTGCCCGCCTTGAACTCCAACGACGCCCAGCGACAGCGAATCTGGCTGTCTTCGGGGTCGTCGTGAAACGTCAGGGCCGATTGGAGGTGCGGGCGTGCTTCGTCGCAGCGATTGTTCTCGATGAGCAGCCGGGCGCAGCCGACGTGGGCGACGCTCACCTGGGCGCGGAGGTGGCGATCGAGTGGGTTTGCCTTCAACGCCTTTTGGAATAGTTCCAGGGCCTCGGGATAATCTTGCTTGTTGTGCAGGTTTTCCCCGAGCGTCGTCAGGGTCGGAATGTGATCGGGGAAGCGTTCCAGCAGCTTGCGGGCGGCTTTCTCGGCCTCGTCCGGGCGCTGTTCGAGCTGGTAGTGTGCGGACAGAGCCTCGTAAGATTCCAGCAGATCGGGGGCGAGCGCGATGGCACGGTTGAAGCATTGCTCGGCGTTCGGGGTTAGCGGGTCCGGCATGTCCATTTCCTCGCGCAGGTCGGCGCGGGATGATCCTCATCGCTTGATCGCTGGGGACCGCGGCGGCATTCTTGCCCAGGCGCTGCCAGATCAGAGCGCGGGCACGAGCGGCCAGCTCAGGCGGCCAGACGGCAGGCGGGGCGGCGACGATCTCCTTTTCGTATTGCTGCCAGGCCTCGTGCGCCTCCTCCAGCTCACCGCCGCGCTCGTAGGCCAGCGCCGAGATACGATGAAAGTTCGGATCGTCGTGCGGCGGACCGAAGACGCGCTTGTAGCGGAGCGCGTCGTCGGGACCGGTTTCCATCACCGCCCAGTAGCAGCAGGCCGCCAGCCGGGGGATCAGCTGCGGGGCCTCCACACGCAGCGCCGGCAGCAGCGCCTCGACCTGGCGAAAGGCGTTAGCGAAAGTTCGGCCCTGGGTATCGGCCAGGGTTGTCCGCAGGTGCCGTAACTGATCGGCCACCACGGACCCTTGCAACCGATCGAACTGGTTCTTGAGTGCGGCCTGCGTTTCGACCGGCTGGCTCTGGCGGAATGCCGGATCGATCTGACCGCGGAACGGAGCAGCCAGGCGGCTCGGTACGCGCTCGGGGCTTAATCGGCCCCAGTTCTCCAGGGCGCGGGCGTCGTCGTTCTGGTAGTAGGCCTGCAAGCCACGCAGGAACAGCTTCCATTCGACGAACGGCGACTTCAACCCGAAGCCCTGGAGCGTCTCTTTTGCCGCCTCGTCCTGTCCCGCCTCGACTTGTTTGAACGCCAGGAGAAGCCGGTCAAACTCGGCGTGCAGCTCGGAAGGCAGCTGCGTCTTGCCGGCGGCTTCGTGCTGGACGGCGGCGTCGGCGGCGCGGGCAAGAACGGCCGGCCCGATGGAGGCCGACGGCACCTGTTTGAGCAATTCCAGCGCCTTGTGTCCGGCGCTGCAGGCCGCCAGCTCCGCGGCCACCTGTTCCAGCCAGGCGGGGTTGCCGGGATCGATCCGGACAGCCGCCTCCAGTGTCGTCGCCGCGTCCCGGTCGTAGCCTGAGCCATGTAACTGCTGCGCCCGCCCGAGGTAGCACTTCTTCAACAAGTCGAGGTTGTGCGGCGTCGGCTCGTGCTTGTAGAGCTGCTTGGCCAAGTCGAGCGCCTGTTGGAACCGTACTTCCGCTACGGCCCTCTCCACGCGCGGCGCAGTGTCTCTGCCGATAGGGTGGGATGACCATAGGGGGAGGATTTCCGCTTGTGTGACAAGGGAACGATCTCCACGCAAGAGGAGCGACTCAGCCGATTTCCTCGATTCAGTATAGTGGAACACAGATCGCTCACCAAAGTCGGCAGCCGAAGTAGGTGCCGCGAACCGAGCGGTACCGAGCGGTACCGAACGGTCCGGCTCGGCTCGCCGGACCTACCGCGCCGCTCACTTGGCAGAGCGGCGCCGGCTCCGTATCAATAGACGCGTGATCGCTTTGCCTCCGTTACTCTCATGCCGACCATCATGGAACACGAACACCCTCCGACCGGGTTCACCGCGACGCCGCACCAGGAACCGACCGCCGTCGCACCGAGCAAGCCGGCCTTCCTCCCCTTGCCGGTGTCGAGACAGCCGTTCACCGGCGTGATGCCGCCGCAACTCGGCAAGGCGCCCATCCGTGAAGCGTGGCCGTCCCTGGCTTCGACTCCCGGTCTGAGCGGACTCGCCGCCGCGCTCATCAAGAGCATCTTTCTCGCGCCGCTGGGATGGATGATCCTCGCTCCGCTGTTCGGCAAGAAGCTGTCGCCGTTCATCTGCCGCCGTTACACGTTGACGAACCGCCGGGTGATGATCCAGAGAGGTCTGAAGCCAAAGCCGATCGCGGAGGTAGCCCTCGCCGACATCGACGAGGTGCGTCTCTCCGGACTTAACGAGTTCTTTCGCTGCGGCGATCTGGAGATCGTGTCGAAGGACCAGGTGAAGCTGAAGCTGGTCGCGGTGCCGGAGCCGGATTCGTTTCGTGCCGTGATCCTCAACGCCTGTATGGCGTGGGTGCCGGGTAAGGCGGCGGCGATGAATAAGTTCCAGTCGGCGGCCGCGGCGTCGAAGGTGTGAGGGTAGGAAGGTTGTACTGCCAACTCGTAGCTCAAATGCGTCATTCCTTCAACGCGATGCGGTTTCTGGTGTTTCGAAAGACTTGCGCATCACCCGGCCGTTCATGAATTCGACGAGGATCGTCCCACCGGCCTCGGTGTGCGTGAAAGTGGCATAGCCGTTTGTGTTGAGGACCGGCCTGTTGTACCAATCCGGTGTGCGCCAACGGCGGCCGCGGTTCGGTGGCGACAGGATGTTCCGCACCTCTTGCTCGTCCATGCCGACAACGATGCGGTCGAATCGACGTTCTACCGACCCCGTCCCCCAGCCGAAGAGCGCGCCGCCGGCGATGAAAACGGCGCCCAACACGGTGGAGACAAGGTAGCGGTTGGTGCGATAACCGCGAAACATCCAGCCGAACATATCGAGGATTTGCGACGAGGCGGTTTCGCGCGGACGGTGTCGCATCGGGGCCGGAGCCGGTTCCATGTCGATCTTCGGCAGTGGAACGGCCGGCTGTCCCGGCGGCGGCAGGAACGTCAGCTGCATGGCGACGTGGCACGTGGGGCAGGTTGTCTCGCCGTTGTCCGTGTAGAACGCGCACTGCGGACAGACCCGAGCCATCGCTTCGATCTCCTGGAGTTCAGGTGTCGGCGCGACAAGCATAGCTCAGGGACGTGGTGTGTCAAAAAGGAGAGGCGCTCGAATCGTCCTGCCGATTTATCGTTTCGCGCTGTGCGCGCGAAACGATAGATCGAGCCGGGACGTTCGTTCTTAAAGCGAGCTCCGCGATCGGCTTGCTGCCGTCGATCATCGGCACCGGACGGCCGCCCTGGTCCTTGTAGTGCAGGTCCTGCGGGATGCCGAGGACGTGGAACACCGTCGCCATCAGGTCCTGCGGCGTGATCGGCGTCGTTTTCGGCACCTCGGCGCGGGAGTTCGACTCGCCGACGACCTGGCCCATCTTCAGCCCGCCGCCGGCCAGCGCCAGCGTGGACAGCGGCGCCCAGTGGTCGCGGCCGGCACCGCCGTTGATGCGCGGCGTGCGGCCGAACTCGCCGGTGATGACCAGCAGGATGTCCTGATCCAGGCCGCGCTCGGCCGTGTCCTCGACGAACGCCGACACCGCGTGATCCACCTGCGGGCCGAGCTGCTTCATCGCCATGGCGATGCCGCCGTGCATGTCCCAGCCGCCGAAATGGAGCGTGACGAAGCCGACGCCAGCCTCGCACAACCGGCGGGCCATCAGCATCTGCTGGCCGAGTCCGTTGCCGTAGGCGATCGCGGGTTCGCGGATCTTCGCGGGTCACGTCGAACGCCTCGCGCGCCCGGCTCAGGATCAGGTCGAACGCCTGCGTCTCGAAGCTGTCGAGGCCCGACATCAGGCCGCTGCGGTCGAGGTCGCGGTCGAGGGTGTCGAAGCCCTTGAGCAGCTTGCGGCGGTCGTCGAGGCCGTCCAGGGCGACCTTCAGGTTCATGTTGCTGCGGGCGTTGCCGCCGATGTCGAACGGGGCATACGGCGAGCCGAGCCAGGCCGGGCCGTCGCCGAGGATGCCGCCGATGCGAACATAGGTCGGCAGGCCGGTGGTCGGCGTTGTTCGGGCCGCGGTAACGGGCCAGGATGGAGCCGAGGCCGGGCTTGATCGGCGCCTGCCGTTGTCGGCCGGCGGGAAGTCGTAGCCGGTCATCACCCAGTGCGTGCCGCCGCCGTGGCCGCTGTTGCGGTGCGCGAAGGAGCGCACGAACGCCATCTTGTCGGCGACTTGCGCCATCTGCGGGAAGACGCCGCCAAGCTCGATGCCGGCGACGTTGGTCTGGACGGCGCCGACGGTCGAGCGGAATTCGACCGGCGCGGACATCTTGGGATCGAAGGTTTCGATGTGGGTCGGACCGCCGCCCAGCCAGAGCCAGACGACCGAGGTGTTGCGGGTCGGCTGGCCGGTCGTGGTCGCCGCAGCAGCGCAGGCGCGGAGCAGGTCGGGCAGAGCAAGGCCGCCGAGGCCGAGCGCACCGACCTTGAGGAAGTCGCGGCGGCTAGTGCCGTCGCAGTTGGTCCCGTTGCGGGACCCAAGCAGGTTCATCATCTCTCACTCCTGTTTTTCCCCGCGCGTCCAGAGCCGATGACCCGAAGGTGGGATAGGGCTGGCAGCAGGCGGCGGGCCCCCCGTGGAGGGAGAACTAATCTCAAGGGTATGCGGTTTCTGACGCGGAGTCAATCGAAAAGAGGGCCTGGTTCAAACGGGGCACCGGAGGGGCAACACACTGGTAGGACGGATTTGCAAATCCGTCCTACCAGTGTGTTGCCCCTCCGGTGCCCCGTTTGAACCAGGCCGAAATCGTGACCGTTCCGCATTGACCTATTCCGATCGACACGCTATGAGACCGGTTCGATGCTCGTCGCCCGGATCGGGATTCGTCCAGGAGGGTCCTCCCGTCATGTCTCTGTTGGCTGTTTTCCTCGGCTGCCTGGTTTCTCCACTCGCTCCCGAACAGGTGCCGGTGGACCCGAGCGTCTACACGATCCAGCACCGCGCTTTCCGCGTGCCGGTGCAGGTCGAAAGCCGTCGCGCTGAGATCGAGCAGATCGCACTGTTCGTCTCGACCGACCAGGGGAAGACCTGGAAAGAAGCCGGCGTCATCGGTCCGGATGAGGATTCGTTCCGCTACCTGGCGGCAGACGACGGGCTGTACTGGTTCGCCGTCCAGATCACGCTGAAAGACAAGACGAAGGAACCCGCGGAGTTGGGGCTGCTCCAGCCAGCCCTGAAGGTAAACGTCGAGACGCCGAAAAAACCGGAATGGCAACCGGCGATCGCCGAGTTGGACGAGGAAGTCAAGCAGCTACGGTCCGAAGTGAAGCGGTTGAGAGAGCGTATCGCCGCCCTGGAGAAGTCACTGAAGGACAAGCCCTGAGAACTCGCGGTCGATGTGGCCGCGTCAGGACGGCGGTGCGGTGGGCGCCTGCCGCTTCGGCGTGGCCGAGAGATCCACCTCCGTCTCCTGGAGGAACTGTGCCGACTGCTCCGGCGGTACGGGATTGATGTAGAAGCCGGTGCCCCACTCGAAACCGGCCACGCGGGTCAGCCGGGGGATGATTTCCATGTGCCAGTGATAATGCGGCAGGTTCTGCGTGTCGAACGGAGCCGTGTGGATGATGTAGTTGTAGGACGGTCGATCCAGCGCCGTCTCCAGTTTCAGCAGGATCGTCTTCAGCACCATGCCTAGCTCGTCCACCTCGTTCTTCTGGATGTTTTCGTAGTGGCTGTTGTGGTGTTTCGGCAGGATCCACGTCTCGAATGGAAAACGGCTGGCGTAGGGACAGAAGCTGACGAAGTTGGGTGTGTCCAGCACGATACGCTTCTCGGCCCCGAGTTCCTGGTGAATCATGTCGCAGAAGATGCAGCGGCCGCGGTAGCCAAAGAACTCCAAAGCACCATTCATCTCTTCCAGCACGTTGATCGGTACGATCGGCGTCACGATCAGTTGCGAGTGCGAATGTTCCACCGAAGCGCCGGCCACTGCTCCGACGTTCTTGAAAACCATGCCGTAAACCAGCCGCGGATCTTTCTTCAGATCGACGAGCCGATCGCGGTACACCCACAGGATTTCGCGGATGTTTTCCTCGGTGAGCTTGGCCATGCTGATTTCGTGGAATGGACATTCGAGGATGACCTCGTGGGCGCCGATGCCGTTCATCTTGTCGTAGATGCCATCGCCGCGTTTCTGCAAGTCGCCTTCAATTTGCAGGGCCGGAAACTTGTTCGGCACGACCCGGACGCGCCATCCCGGTTCGTCGGGCTTGGTGTTGCGCTCCCGGTAAGCCAGGATTTCGTGCGGCGTATAGACCTCGTTGCCCGAGCAGAACGGACAGACCGTGGCGGCCGGCAGCGGTTCCGCCTTGGGAGCGACGGGGCGCTTGGCCCGGTCCGTGGCGATGATGACCCAGCGGCCCACGATGGGATCTTTACGCAGTTCCGGCATCGGCAAACTCCGCAGAAAAGAGGCGAAGCCACGCAGCGAACGATCGTTCTGTTCGCCGAGATCACTCACGTCGCGCTCCACAATTGTCTGGTGAGTGGTGAGTGGTGAGTGGTCAGCGACAGGCTTGGGTTTTCATTTGGCTGACCACTCACCACTCACCACTCACCACTCACCACTTCACACATCCCACATAATCTGCTCGAACGCCGGCGACGGCCGAGTCAAGCTGATGACCCCCTCGCGCGGCGCCCGATCCAGACCTTGATCGCCGCGCAGCAGCTCGACGGCAAATTGCACCGATGCCTCCTCCGGGACACCGAGCGCATCGAACGGAACGGCCAGCTCGGCAATGTGATCGATGCCGACTTCCAGTCCCGCCACTGCGTCCTTGCTGCCATTCGGGCGCAGCAATTCCACCTGTTGATCCGCACGTCCCGGCTGATGCACGAGGACCTCGAATCCGGCCGGCTCCATGAAAACGATGCGCAGGGCATCGAAATCGGCGAGAGCGCTCCGAGCCGGCGTATCGCAATCAATGCGGATCAGCAGCCGGTTCATGTCGAACCCGAAGTGCAGCTCGCGCAGAGGGCCTTGCACGGCCATCGCCATAGTGCCTCGCTCATTCTGGCAAGCGTAGCGACCGGCGGAGACCCACTCGAAGAAAGTGTATCGGCCGTCAATATGCACATCCAGGAACGCGCGCGGCTGACTGTGTATGGCGCGATGAACACGGCGGCTAATGGGCTGGCTTAACTCCGGCGGCGGCGCGTCCCCCAGGAGCGTGTACACATTCTGCAAGTGCTTGCGGAACAGGTAGTCGAACAAGGCGTCCTGGGCGCTGGAATGATCGTCGCCGTACCACCAGAACCAGTCGCTGCCCTCGGCGATGTACAGCTCTTCCCAGGCCCGCTCGTATGCAGACAAGGAGAGAGGGAGACAAGGAGACAAGGAGAGAGAAGACGAGGCGTTCTGTTTTGTCTCCTTGTCTCCTTGTCTCCCTGTCTCCTTGTCTCTGAGGTGCTGCCGCGCCGCGTGCAAAGCATCCCATGCCCGGTTGTCCTCGTCGTGCCCGACCCAGATGGCGAAGTTGTGGCTGATCCAGCTGCCCGCGAACAGTCTCGGCAGCGTCTCCCGCGGTGGATGCGCCTGCAAATGCTCGCCGATCCGAACCGGCTTGACGCCAGGTGTGCGCAGACACCGATCGTACAGGGCGCGGAGAAACGCCACGCCGCCGCCGGGGTAGTGCTCCCAGCAATTTTCGCCGTCGAGGATCACGCTCACCAGCGCCGGTTCGTCGGACTGGATGGCCTGACCGATGCCATGCAAGTTCCCTACGAAACTGTCTGCGGCCGCGTCCGGGTCGCTGCGCTGGTAGTGGAAGCCGATCAGGTCGCTCAGGGCGTGATCGCGAAACACGATGCCCAGCCCGGCGTCGCCTTCGCGCACCGTATAAGGCCGATAGAGCTTCGCGGGGTCGCGGACGTGGCCTTTCCCGTCGCGGCTCACCGCGCCGTGCAGCGAAGCGTTCAGGATCTCCTCGTCGGTTGCGATCCATTGGATGCCGTGCTTCGCCAGCAACGGCACCATCGTCTGGCACACGGATCCCTCGGCCGGCCACATGCCGCGCGGCGGGGTGCCGAAAGTGCGCGTGTGAAACTCGACGGCCCGACGGACGTGCAGCTCGGCGTCCTCCGGATAACCGCCGTTGTACCGCGGCAGTTTCACGTCCGGCATCGCCTCACGGGCCAGCTTCTTGTCGAACAGCAGCGGCAAGATCGGATGGAAAAACGGCGTCGTCGTCAGTTCGACCTGGCCGCTGTCGGCGAGTTTCTTGTGCAGGGGAACGACCTGTCGCAGGATTTCCAGGTGCTTGTCGAGCAGGACGGCTTTGTCCTCCTCGGTGTAATTGCGGCCCTTGTCGCGCAGACTGCGCAGCGTGTCATCCCGCTCCACGAGCAGGGGGTGGACCCAGGCGAGGTTGAACCAGACTTGCAGGTCGCGCAGGTCGCGCTCTCGGAAGCGGCGCAGGCTTTCCCGGGCGGTGTTGCGTCCCAGGCCGCGCATTTGATACATCTCGGCGTAACGCGGGAACGGTCGGATCATGTACTCCGCATTGGCCATGAAGAAATGGTCGAGCAGGAACAGGCAATCGCTCTCCTGTAACGAGTCAGCCGGTACGCGCGTCGCATCCAGAAAACGGTCGCTGGCGCCGCGTTCCGTGTACGCTTGCAATTGCATCAGCAGGCTGGGGACCAGATTGATGGTGCAGCGAAGCTCGGGGAACTCGAGCAGGTGCAGGGCCATGCCGCAGTAGTCCTTGACACCGTGCAGGCGCACCCACGGCATCGGGTTTTCGCCGGCAACATCATCCGGGTAATACGGCTGATGCTGGTGCCAGAGGAAGGCGAGTCTTACCTCGGCCATGAGGCCACTCCCTTCCCAATAACGGAAATTGCAAATTGCAAATTGCAAATTGCAAATTGCAAATTGATCGCTGACCCATCTCGATAGTCGGCCATACTCTCGAAACCTCCGTCAATTTGCAATTTGCAATTTGCAATTTGCAATTCCCCTCCGTTACCTGCGTTCGTTCGATAGTCGTTCGTACAACCGCTCATACTCCGCCGCGCTCCGGTCCCACGACCAGTCCTGCTTCATGCCGTTGCGCATGACTTCGCGCCACTGATCCGGCTGGGTGCGGTACAACGTCAGAGCACGCCAGACGGCATCCTGGAAAGCCTCGCAGGAATACGCGCCGAAACTGAACCCGGTCGCCCTACCTTCTGCCAGCGTTTTCGGGTTGGTGTCCGTTACGGTATCGGCCAGGCCGCCCGTCGCTCGGACGATTGGCGGGGTGCCATACTTCAGGCTGTACAACTGATTCAGCCCCGACGGTTCGTACAGGCTCGGCATCAGGAAGGCGTCGGCACCCGCTTCGATCAGATGCGCCAGCGTCTCGTCGAAGCCCAGCAGCAAGCCGACCTGGTTCGGGAAGCGGCGTTGGAGGTCCTGCAGCATGTGCTGATAGTGGGTGGCGCCGTCGCCGAGCACGACGAGCTGCACGTCCTGTTGCAGTACCGTATGGGCGACGGGACAGATCAGGTCGATGCCTTTCTGTTCGGCCAGGCGTGCGATCACCCCGAGCAGCGGCGTCGCCGGTTTCTCGGGCAGGCCGAAGTGCTGTTGTAATACTTTCTTGCAGTGCGGCTTGCCGGGGTCGATTGCATCCGGTGCGTAATTCGCCGGCAGATGCCGATCGGCGGCCGGGTTCCAGACGCTGTAATCGACGCCGTTGACGATGCCCGTAAGCCGATCGGCGCGGGCCGACAGCGTGCCTTGCAGGCCGCAGCCGAAATACGGCGTCTGGATCTCCCGCGCGTAGGTCGGGCTGACCGTGCTGACGAAGTCGCTGAAGACGATGCCCGCCTTGAGGAAGCTGAGATGGTTGTAGAACTCGAGCTGGTGATAATTGAACAGCCGCCAGTCGAGGCCAGCCAGTTTCATGTCGTGCGCCCAGAAGTTGCCCTGGTAGGCGACATTGTGAATCGTGCAGAGCGTTCGGATATGGGCGAAGCGCTCGCGGGTTTCGTGGTTAGAGATTCGGGCGTAGTCCTCGCGCAGATAAACCGGAACCAGCCCGGTCTGCCAGTCGTTGCCGTGCAGCACGTCGGGCCAGAACTCGAGGAGGCGAAGCGCTTCGAGGACAGCCCGGCAGAAGAAGACGAATCGGCCGCAATTGTCGTAGTAGTCGCGCCGCCCGCCGCCCGGTTCGGTGTAGTGATACAGGCCGCGTCCTTCTTTGGAGTCATCGCGGTCGAAGTAATCCGCTTGCTCGACGAGGAAGACCGGCACGTCGGAGTCGGGCAGCGTCGAGCGCCATAACCGGCCTTGGGGCGTCCAGGAGCCGACGGGAATACGGAATGTGTGCTCGGTCAATTGGAGCGGCCGGCCGGAATCGCGCACCGCGCGGTATAGCGGCATGATGACCGCGCAATCGTGACCACGGCGAGCCAGTGCGGCGGGCAGGGCACCGACAACGTCGGCCAATCCGCCGGTCTTGGCGAAACCAACCACTTCGGATGCGGCGAGCAGGATACGGATGAATTCATCCCCTCGAGCGGCAACGCTCGGACTTCGACCAGACCCCGACCGCTCGGGGAATCGGGACGCTGGGTTCCCGGCGCCAAGATGAAGTTTCAATACTTCTTGACCAGGCCCGATCGCAAGCGAAGAGGCCCGCTTTGCGCCCCCTCGCTACGCTTCGGGTTGGCACCCAACGATGAATGAGGCCTTTGGTGTTACGGATGAGGAGCGACCGTTGAGCGAGCCGCCGGGATTGTCCCGGCGGTCCGGCTGGCGGGAACAAGCCCCGCCGCGCACCTGATCGCTTTGTTCCATTCTTTACCGAATACTGCTCCCCCACCATTTGGTTCTCGTATTGAAACCACGTCTAAACTAGGTCGAGCGGGGGCTTCCGGCAATCCGGCGCTCGGTACGGCAGCATTAACCTGGGCAATCCACGTATTCGGGCTGGTTCCTGATGTCGCCGCGCCGAATCTCCACTTGCGTTTTTCGTGCAACTTCGGCAAATACTCTCCCGCGATCTGTCGATACATCCGGAAGCCTCTTTTGATCGACCGACACGGCGGATCGATAATCTCTCGCCCAGCGAGGTGACGTGATGAGCCTGCGCGATTTCCGCGGAAAGGCGGTGTTTCTCCTGTTCGGCCTGCTGTCAGGCTGTGCAGGCGGTAAACAGTCCGTTCCCGCGCAGTCGGCGCAGCAGACGCAAGCCGTTCAACCCGCTTCGACGGACCAGATCCGCCAAGACATGGTGGACCAGATGGCTCACCTCGCCCTCGCCGACAGTAGCGATCTGACGACCGAAGCCCGGTATGGCGATCCAAGTGCGGCCAAGAATCCGTCGCCGAGGCTCTCGCTCTTCGAGCCGATTCCTGCAAAGAACCAGGCACTCGCCAAGGACGCGGCGCCGGTTGCTCCCGGAGCCATCACGGTGTCCGCCAAGCCCCTCAATTCGCATGATCCGGAAGTCCTCATCAACATGGGGATCGCTGCGGAGCAGCGGGGCGATCTGGCTGCCGCGGAAAAGTCGTTGCGAGCGGCTTTGGCGATCGATCCGAACAATGACCGGGCGAAGATCCACCTCGCGCAGACGCTCAGCCGTCTCGGTCGTAAGGAGGAGACGCCCAAATGTTCGCCGCGATCATGGCGACTCCTCCGGCAAATCCCGATGCCAGAACCGTGCAAGCTCGGAATGATGCACCCGTTCCGCCTCTGCCCCCGACATCGAAGCCGGTCGATCCAATGGAGCCGAAATACCCGCTGCGGTGTGAACTCGCCGACGCGATGCTGCCGCCCCACGCCGTCGAGGGAGAGCAGGTTGCCGCACGCTCGCGCTCCTTGCCGAATGCGGATGAGCCTGCCGCCCCACCCCCGATTGCGCACCAGAAACCGTTATCGGTCTTCGAGCTCCCGCCCGCCCGATCGATACCGCGGGCACCTGAACCGATCCCACCGATGGCTCCTTCAGCAATTACCAAGGCAGACGGCCCGCCCGCCGCACCACCGCCTCTGCCGTCACCGCCCGCTGCGCCGACACTCCCGACGGTTTCGCCAGCGCCGACACTCCCGCCAGTTCCGCCGCCGGCCAACTACTTGGTCAAGGGGGAGCCTCTACCGCCGATCGCGCCGATGTCCCGGGTGGATTCCGAGGCAGACAAGACTCCGCCTCCCCCGCAGCCGCCTCCAGCAACAGCCGAGGCGAAGGCAGATGCGTTGCCGCCGTTGCCGACCCCGCTGCCGCCCTCCGCGGCGCTGCCCGTCAAGAGCGCTCTCGGAGAGGGGAAGGACGTCGTCGCCGTCCGACCGCCGGTTCGGAGCGTGTTGGCGAAGTTGCAGCCGCCCGAGCCGGAAAAGGAACTGCCCGCCGCACCACCGCCCCCCGTGGTGACGGTAGCAGCGCCCGTCGTCGAGCCGGAGCCGAAACCCGTGATCGTGTCGCCACCAGTTGCAGCGCCGCTCGAATCAGTCTCACCCGCTCCTGTGGCTCCAACGCCGCCGTTGGTGCCGACATCCATCGCGCCGCCGCCGCCCGCAGTAGTACCGGCACCGGTTGTCGCTGCTCCGATACCGACCTTGCCGGTTAACCCCGAGCCGGCACACATTGTCCCGTCGGTTCCCATGCCCATGCCGGTTGGACCGAGAACGCTACCCTCTGAGGAGGGCACGAAACCGGCCGCAGCCGCTCCGTCGCCGATTACACCGCCCTCGGTACCGTCGCCGATCATCCCGGTTCCGTTCGTCGCCGCCGAACCGATCTTACCGCCGGCCCCGCCCGTCGTGCGGCCTGCTGTTCCGGCTGTCGTGATCGGTCCGGACCTGCCGCCCTTCGATGCGCATGTGGAGCTGATCCCCAAGCACATCGCCGAGACGTCGGCGCCGATTGTGCAGACCAATTCGCTGCAACCGAACCGGGTTCCCGCGCCTCTCGAACAGGTCGAGGCAAATGGACTGCATCTCGTACCGACACCCGCTCCCGCACCGGTTGTCGCTCCGCCGGCCCCGCCGCCGGTGGTGGTGCGAGTTATCATCACCGAAGTGAAAGCGGAATAGATTGTCGGAGTACCCTCAGCACGTGCCACCCATGACGCCGGACTTCTGTCCGCGAGTGGTTCTGTCCTACGAAGATATTTCTGAACGACCGTTTACGCTTCGCGCGGCGGAAGGCAGCGCGAAACGTAAGGCGAGCGGCAGGTTCTAAGTTTCCGTAGCCGAAGTCGCCAGACTTCGGGTTTGGACGCCCCACCCGAAGTCTGGCGACTTCGGCTACGGGTAAATCATTTCCCGCCGTTCGACTAAACGACGGTGGCGCTTCGCTCACTTCAGCATTTTCTGAACGTCCGGCAGGATGGCTTCGGCCCAGATGGCGTAGCCCTTTGCCGACAGGTGCAACCGGTCGGGCATGATGTCCTGGCTCAGTCCACCTTCCTTGTCGAGGAACTTCTCACCGATGTCCTTGTAGACGACGTTCTTGCCGTCATCGAGCTTGGAGATGCGAGTGTTGATGTCCTTGATCTTGCCGCGGATGGCGTCGGTGGCGTTGGCGCTGTCGCGGGAAAACGCCCAGCAGCAGGATCTTGCAGTTCGGCCGCTGCTTGCGCAGCTCCTCGACGATGGCAGTAATGCCGCCGGCGATGTTCTCGGCGCTGTGGCCGCCCGTGTTGTTGGTGCCGATCATGATGACCGCGACCTTCGGCTGAATACCTTCCAACTCCTTGCCCTCCGTGAGCCGCCAGAGAACGTGGCCGGTCTGATCGCCGCCGATACCGAAGTTGGCGGCCTTGAGCGGCTCGAAATTCTTCTTCCACGCTTCCTTGCCGGACCCTTCCCAGCCCTGCGTGATCGAGTCGCCCAGGAACAGTACGTCCACGTCGCCCTTCTTGGCGATTTCCAGGAATTTCTTGTGGCGATCGTTATTGCGGTCGAGCGGTTTTGCGGAAGGGTTGTCCTTCTTCTCCTCGGCGCAGCACAGCCGGCGCGAAAAGCATGACGCCGACCACCGATGCGGTAAAGAAGCGAGACGCGGCACTGCGGAACATGGGAACTCCTTACAAAAGCTCGGTGAGCAAGCGAGCCGCCTGCCCAAACCTGGTGAGAGAGATACGATTCCCTGAGAATCTTAGAAGTCCCGAAGCGGGATGGCCTCTCTCGTTCACGCAGATCACAGGAGAACCCATGTCTCGACAGGTGTTCGCGGGCATCATCGTCATCGGCATATTGGCTGTCGCCACCGGGCGAACGCAACCGCGCCCGGCGGAAGCGCCCGTCGATCCCTTGCGGCAGCAGTTGCACGATCTGGCGGAGGCGCATCAGTTCACCGAGGAATCCCTGACGCGGCTCATGGAAGACCAGATGCTGTTCCACCGTCTTGAAGACGTCGCGGAGGTGGACAAGATTCGCTACACCGGTCCGCCGCCGCGCGTCATCAAGAACTCGACGGCACAGGGGGCGGGCAACCCCGTGATCCTCAGCGCCTATACCATCCTCCCGCGGAAGCAGACACCGGGGACCAAGCTGCCGCTCGTGATCCTGGTTCACGGCGGCGTCCACGGCAACTTCGACAGCAGCCACATCCATATCCTGCGCGAGCTAGTGCAGCAGGGCTACGCGGTCCTGGCGCCGGAGTATCGCGGCAGCACCGGCTACGGGAAGGATTTCTGGCAGCTGATCGACTACGGCGGCCTGGAAGTCGAGGACGTTTTCGCCGGCAAGCAATGGATGCTGGAGAACCACGACACCATCGATCCGCAACGGGTCGGCATCATCGGCTGGAGCCACGGCGGTTTGATCGCGCTGATGAACCTGTTCGCGCATCCGAAGGATTACCAGGCGGGTTATGCCGGCGTCCCGGTGTGCGATCTAGTGGCGCGGATGGGCTACAAGGATCAGGGCTACCGCGACCTGTTCTCGGCCCCATACCACATCGGCAAGACGGCCGAGGAGGACGTCAACGAGTACCGCCGCCGGTCGCCGGCCTGGAATGCCGAGAAATTGCAGACGCCGCTGCTGATTCACACGACCACCAACGACGAGGACGTGAACGTGCTGGAGGTGGAGCATCTCATCAAGTCGCTGAAGGCGGCCGAGAAGAGGTTTGAGCATCGGGTCTACAAGGACGCTCCGGGTGGGCACGAGTTCAACCGGATCGACACGAAGCTGGCGAAGGAATCGCGGGCGGAGGTGTATCGCTTTCTAGCGAAGTATCTCAAGCCGCCGCAGCCGGTGAAGTGATCGTTCCCGTTTGGCGGCCGTTCGCATAACAGCCGGAACGGCATGGTTCAAAGGCGGGTGTCACCGTGGTAGGACGGATTTGCAATCCGTCCGGGCTGTGGCGGACGGATTGCAAATCCGTCCTACCACGGTGTTACTCCACGGTGCCCCATTTGGACCATGCCGCCGGAACGGCCGCTAAACGGGACTTGGTTCCAGCACGTTACAGAATCTACGCAACAATTAACTGGCGACGTGCCCCTTTCTGCAAGAAGCGGCGAACGGTTTCGGGTTCGCGTTCCGAGAGACGATCCAGTACGGCCACACCGCACTCCCCCAACAATTCGATCCCGAGCAACAGACCCTCGGCACCGTAATCGGCGAACACGACGCCTGCGCTTGCTTCTCTCGTTTCGGCTACTTTCCCCTCGCGGATTCGCAAATAGGCGGCGACTGGTTCCCCCTTCTCGTCGAACGAAGTCTCCAGGCGGAACTTCAGTTTGGACATGTTGCTGTCTCCCGTTCATCTAGCGGCTGGGATCGAAGGCGTCAGGTGGCCTGCGATTCCAGCTTCGCAATCCACAAATCCCGACGACAATCCATACTATAACAAAAACCCGTACTACTCCGGATGTCCGTCCCGTCACCTCGAAAGGAATTCACCGATGAACCGCACCCGCCTCGGTTGTCTCGCGCTGATCCTGACCGTCGGCTTCCTCCTCAAACTCCCCGCCGCACCGGAAAAAACCGCCCCTTCGCCGGTGCAGGAGCTGCGCATCCAGAAAGTCGGCGACGTCACGTACTTCCACGTCCGCCTGGAACCGCCGCGCGATCTCATGCCGGACCGCGGCCGTTTCGATCGCGGCGGGTGGTTCGCCGAACCGTCGCCGTCGCTGGCGCCGAAACTCGATTTCCGCCGACGGTCAGGTGCGCCTCGTCTGCGAGCGCTTCAACGCGACCTGGCGCAACCCGATCGCTTCGGCGTCCCGGTTGAACCCCCCGAAGCGTGGGTTGCGCCAGGGGTTGTAGTGCTGTAGGAGGTGTTTGATGTGGTGGTAATGAGTTTGGTGTTAGTGGTATGGATAACCACCGGCCGCGATGATACAGCGTGTCGTGGTAGGATGTAGCGGCATGTGTAGGAGGACGTGGAAGTACGTGATGTGTTGATTTTTTTGGATGTGTAGCTTTTGTATTGGTGTAGGGGTGGTTTTTTTTGGTGTGGTGGGATTAGAGGAGAAAGATGACGGTCGCGCGTCAAACCGCGGCGGGTGCGGTTTATCGGTGAATTTTTTTTGATATGGTTTTTGTTATAGTATGGATTGTGTGGATTTGTGGAGTTTAAAGTTGGTATAGTAGGTTACGTTTTTGATTTGTAGTTGCTAGATGAATGAGGACGTAACATGTGCAAACTGAAGTTCCGTCTCGAGGACTCATTCGACGAGAAGGGTGAATTGTGTTGTTTATTTGTGAATTTGTTAGAGAAGTTGTAAAGAGAGTAGTAATGTAGGTGTTGTGTTTATTATTTTTGGTGTTGAGGGTGTTTGTTGTTTGGTATTGTATTGTTGGGGGAGTGTGTTGTGGTTGATATTGTATTGTTTCTTGGAATGTGAATTGATAGTTTGTTTGTTGTTTTTTGTAGAAAGGGGTGTGTTGTTAGTTAATTGTTGTGTAGATTGTAAGTTGCTTTACCAAGTCGGCCGTTTAGCGGCCGTGCGCTTACAGGCGGCGGCATCGTTCAAAGCGAGAATCACAGTGGTAGGACGGATTTGCAATCAGTCCGAATAGTTTCGGATGGATTGCAAATCTGTTTTACCACGGTGTTACACCACGTTTTTCCTTTTGAACCATGCCGCCGAAAGGGGGCTAAAAGGGATTTGGTTATAGTATGTTATAGAATTTATGTAATAATTAATTGGTGAAGTGTTTTTTTTTGTAAGAAGTGGTGAATGGTTTTGGGTTAGTGTTTTGAGAGATGATGTAGTTTGGTTACATGGCACTCCGCGAACGATTCGATCGAGAGCAACAGACGCTCGGCACGGTAATAGGCGAACAAGACGCCTGCGATTGCTTCTCTCGTTTCGGCTACTTTCCGCTCGCGGATTCGCAAATAGGCGGCGACTGGTTCCCCCTTCTCGTCGAACGAAGTCTCCAGGCGGAACTTCAGTTTGGACATGTTGCTGTCTCCCGTTCATCTAGCGGCTGGGATCGAAGGCGTCAGGTGGCCTGCGATTCCAGCTTCGCAATCCACAAATCCCGACGACAATCCATACTATAACAAAAACCCGTACTACTCCGGATGTCCGTCCCGTCACCTCGAAAGGAATTCACCGATGAACCGCACCCGCCTCGGTTGTCTCGCGCTGATCCTGACCGTCGGCTTCCTCCTCAAACTCCCCGCCGCACCGGAAAAAACCGCCCCTTCGCCGGTGCAGGAGCTGCGCATCCAGAAAGTCGGCGACGTCACGTACTTCCACGTCCGCCTGGAACCGCCGCGCAATCTCATGCCGGACCGCGGCCGTTTCGATCGCGGCGGGTGGTTCGCCGAACCGTCGCCGTCGCTGGCGCCGAAACTCATTTCCGCCGACGGTCAGGTGCGCTTCGTCTGCGAGCGCTTCAACCGCGACTGGCGCAACCCCGATCGCTTCGGCGTCCCGGTTGAACCCCCCGAAGCGGTGACGCCGCCACCGCCCGCAGATACCAAGCTCAAGGACGAACCCAAGAAGGACGACGTGAAGGAGAAAGAACGGCCGCGTCAACCGCGGCAGCCGGTGTCGGTGCAAGGACTGGAGTTCATCGGCCGGTCCGACGCCAAGGGTGAAGTGAAACTGAAGTTGCTTTACCCGGTGGCGGGGAAGACGCTGCCCGGCATTGGCCGCCTGTCGCGCAGGCCGCCGCCGCCGGTCTGGAAGGAGATGGAGGTCGTCCTCGACTTCGCCACGGCGAAGGTCGTGCCGAACCCCAAAGAAGCCGGCGAACGCACCGCGAAGCCGGTCAAGGGTCGGGAGAATTGGCACGAGCCGCCGGTGCGCGACGACCTCGAAGGGCTGTGGGCCGTCGCCCAGGCGGAGCAGTTCGTGGATCTCGATAATGAGGTCACCGAGTTCGGCTTCTACGGTTTCGCCGCCACCGCCACTGCCCGCAAGTTCGGGGTGGAGGGTCAGAGCAACCAGACGGGGCGGTCGTGGAATCGCTGGCAGAACCGCGGCGGACCGCGCGGCGATGGCCTCTTCGACCGCGAACTCTACGAAACCACCACCGGCGCCGCGGCGATCACCGAATCGCTGCAACTGCGGCGCATGAACGCGGTGGCCCCGCCGAAAGAGGAACAGCGATCCGTTCCAATCGACAAAATCCAGGGGATCGACATCGCCGAGCATCCCTGGCAGAAGATGATGGGCGACAAGAAGCCGGCGCCGGAGAAGTTCGCCAACCTGGTGCCGCACGACAACTATTACATCCATTTCAAGCACATGGACCGGTTCATCGAGTTCACCGAGTTGATGGACCAGTGGGGCACGACCCTGACGCGGGCTTACGAAGTCACCAGCCGCGATCACCGTCTGAAGGAGCGCTACGAACAGCAACTCTGTCTGCGCAGCACGGCTCTGGGCAAGACGCTCGGGCCGCTCGTCATCAAGGGCATCGGCATCACCGGCAACGACGCCTACATCCGCGAAGGCTCCGACGTGGCGATCCTCTTCCAGGTGATTGACCGTCAACTGTTCCTCAGTGCCGTCGCTCCATTCCTGGTGGACGCCCGCAAGAAGTTCGGCGACCAGCTCAAGGAGAGCCGGGCCGAACACAACGGCATCACCATCGAGAGCTTCGTGACCCCACTGCGCGAAGTGAGTCTCCACCGAGCCAGTCTCGACGACGTGGTGATCTACGCCAACTCGCCGGTCGGCATCCGCCGTGTGCTGGACGCCGCTCAGGGCCGCAGCAAGAAACTGGCCGAATCGCTCGACTTCCAGTACATGCGCACCATCTTCCGCTACGACGACAAGGACGAGGATGGTTTCGCGTTCCTGTCCGATCCGTTCATCCGCAACCTGGTCGGCCCGGCCAGTAAGATCAAGGAACGCCGCCGGCTCGAAGCCCTCGCCAGTCTGCACATGCTGACGCACGGCGCCATGCTGACCGCGTGGGAAACCGGCAAGGCTCCGGTCTCGACGCCGAACATCCTTCAGGCGGCGGGATTGAAAGTCGAAGAGCTGCCGATGCCGGAGGGCAAACCGGCCATCTGGAACCCGGAGAAGCTGGCGGCCGTCTCCGACGTGTACAACACCATTCACTTCGCCACGCCGCTGGTCGAGCTACCGGTCGGCGGGGTGACGCGGACCGAGGCGGAGGAATATCGCCGCTTCCGCCTGGAGTACCTCGGCCTGTGGCGCCAGTACTTCGACCCGATCGGCATGCGCGTTTCGCTGCGCGACGGCAAGGTGAAGCTCGACACGTACATCCTGCCGCTGATCGAGAACAGCGCGTACAACAACCTGCGCCGGTCACCGGCAAGGGGACCGTGAGCTTTGACCCGGCCGCGCTGTCGTCGAAGACGATGATGCAGTACCTGATGCACCTGAGCACCGACGCCAACGAGCGCGGCGGCTGGTTCGGCGTCGGGCCCGGCGGGCGCGGGCCGTTGTCGGAGTTCGGCCTGATGGCCATGCTGGCCTGGGCCGTCGATCCGGTTGGCGAATGGTTCCTGGTGCGGCTCGACGACAGCCCGAATTACGAAAAGCTGGTCAAGCTGGCCGAGAAGGCGGACAGCGGCGAGCAGACGGACATCGAAGAGGTGGCCCGCCTCGTCTGGACGCTGCCGGTGGCCATCGGCTTCGACGTCAAGAATCCGCTGTCGTTGACGGCGGCGCTGACGACGCTGCGCACCTCGGCGATGCTGTCGCTGCCGGGGGCGCTGACGTGGGCGCCGCTGGAAAAGGAGTACAAAGGCATCGCCATCGTCCGCGTCCAGGCGACCCGAGCGGGCCGTCAGATGATGAATGCGCGAAGAGCCGCGCCAGGCCAGGGAGCCGTTCCTGCCGGCCGTTTACTACGCGATGGTCGAAGGCGCCTTCTACGTCAGCCTGAATGAGGAGATGATGCGCGAGTTGATCGATACCGCCACAGCGAAGAAGGAAGGCAAGGCGAAGACGGTGGACGTCAACTCGTCGCTGTACCTGGCCCCGGGCGCCGCCGAGAATACGAAAGGGCTGCTGAAGCGCTACCTCGAGTTGCAGACATTCGAGCAGGCGCGCACCTCGCTGCCGATCTGGTATGCGTTCTATCGCTGCGGCATTGTCGCGCCGGACGCCCCGGCCGACCAGGCTGTGGCGGCGGCGTACCGCTATCTCGGTTTCGTCCCGGTCAGTCCGGATGGGACCGCGTTCCGTTACGACGCCAAGTACGACGAGGTGGTCAACGAGCGCCACGGTTCGTTCCGGAAGCCGGTGCTGAACCGGGCGACTGCCGATAATTCGCCGTTGAACGGCCTGCTGGAGACACTCCGTTCGGCGCGGGCCGATCTCCGCTTCCGGGAGGACGGTATCCACACCATTCTCACGTTGGAGCGCGTGAAGGCGGCGAAGTAAGCGTTTTCACGAGCCGTGACCGTGAGGGATCGCTCCCTCACGGTCGCGGCTGATAACGTCCGCACATTCACTGAGCGGAACCGGGGCGCCAGTACCTGTCCGTTTGCCGCATTTTTCCCATACATCGCACGATTCCCGAAAACTCGAATGGTCTCGAGCGTTTGGCACTCGAACTGCTCTCACTCCAACTGTGCGGCGGATATTACGCAATCTGGAGTGTTTTCCGCTCACCCGTCTTTTGCGGTCCTCTGCGACCTCTGCGGTGAGTCGTTCGGAATACAATGAAGATTGAGAGGGCCCGCAGCGCAATCACTTTCGCCGGGAAACTCTGGTCTTCCCTCCCGACGCAGAAGACGCCCTCCCGGCGTAGTGGCAAAGGGGTTACCATGTCCTTCCTGAATCCATCAGCACACCTGGAAGCCGGAGTCCTCAATGCCGAGGCACACTGGCAAGCGCGACGAGCGACAGAGGACCGCACGACAGCAGGCAGTTCCAGCCCAGCTGCGTGTACCATCGCGATCAGCCGCGCAGCAGGCACCAACGCTTCGGCCATCGCCGCCAGGCTCGGCGAGCGGCTCGGCTGGGCCGTCTACGACCGCGAACTGCTCCGCCACATCGCGGAACAGATGGGCTTGAGCGCCCGCCTCCTCGAAAGCGTGGATGAGAAACGCACGAACTGGCTGACCGGGTATCTGGAAGCGTTCGCCACGGAACACTCGGTGAGCGCGGGGGCCTACCTGTTCAACCTCACGAAGGTCGTGCTGTCGCTGGCCGCACACGGAGAGTGCATCCTCGTCGGCCGCGGCCTGGCCCACTTTCTGCCTCCCGAGAAGACACTGCGCGTTCGCCTGGTCGCCCCGCTCGCCGACCGCATCGCCGACATGCAGCAGCGCAACGGACTGGGGCACGAGGATGCGGCGCGGCGGGTCGAAACCATCGACCGCGATCGCCAGAACTTCGTGAACGATCACTTTCACAAGGACACCACGGACCCGACGCTGTACGACGTCCTCCTCAACACCGCGCGCTTCTCGGTGGACGAGTGTGCGGAGCTGATCGAGCAAGCACTGCGCCGCTTCCAGGCCCACAAGCCGGCCCAAGCACAGGCGGCGCATGCGGGATGAGGCCGTTCCACAAAGAGCCGCGACCGTCAGGGAGCGCTCCGGGCGTTCCCTGACGGTCACGGCTCGTTAAGGTTCTCTCTACACCTGAAACGCCTCGTCCGCCGTCACGATCATCCGGGCCAGCTCGGCCAGCTTCAGGTTTTTGTCACTCGCCAGCTTCTGTAGTCGGCGGAAGGCATCCTGTTCGCCCAGATTGACCTTCTGCATCAGGATGCCCTTGGCCCGTTCGACGAGTTTGCGATCCTCCAGCGCCCGCCGCAAGTCGGCTGTTTCCTGGAGCAGCGCCTGGAACTGCTCGAACCGCCGCGTTGCCAGAACGATGACGGGTCCCAAGTCGGCTTGCTTGATCGGTTTGACGAGATAGCCCATGACGTGGTCCGCTTCCGCACGCCGGATCAGCTCCGAATCGTGGTACGCGGAAACGAGAATGATGGGCAGGGGACGCTCCTTGTACAGCGCCACGGCCGCGTCGATGCCGTCCATGTCCGGCATTCTGATGTCCGTAATCACGAGGTCCGGCTGGTGCGTCCGGCACTGCTCGACCAGCTCCTTGCCGTTCTCCGCCGCCGCGACGACCCTGTGGCCGAGACGGGGCAGGACCTTCTTGAAGTAATCGCGCATGTCCGGCTCGTCATCCGCGACCACAATTCGCAAGGACTGAGTCATGGCCCTTCCCGCGGCAAAGTGAGGACGATTTCCGCCCCTCGATCGGAACCGGTCCCCACCGCGATCCGACCCCCGTGAGCTTCGACGATTCGTTTAGCAATCGCCATGCCAAGACCGGTGCCCTTCGTCTTGGTTGTGTAGAACGGCTCGAAAATGCGCTGGCGCTGCTCGGCGTTCAGACCGGGACCGTTGTCGCGCACCGCAATCCGCAGAGCAGGCCGCCCCTTCAGAGATACCTCGGAGCAGGTGATGGTGATCTCAACCGGATCGCGGCAGGCGGCCAGGGCGTTCTCCAGGATGTTCCGGAACACCTGCTGCATGCGAAACAGGTCGAACGAGCAGTTCAGATCGACGCCGTCGGTCAGCTCGCGCAAGATCGCCGTGCGGCCCTTGCGCAGCAGCTCCAGGTTCGTCCATACCTGGCGCCAGGTGGTCTGCACGTTCAGCGTGTCGCGGTCCAACCTGAGAGGAGCGGCATAACCGCGTACCTCCTCGTACAGCTGCTGCAGGTGGTTCTGCGCCTGCTGGACTCGGCCCACCAGGTCCATTGCTTCCGCCCGGTCCTCCACCTCCATCGCCAGCATCTCCAGGCACGCCTGGCTGCGCGCCAGAGCGTTGCCGCTCTCGTGGGCCAGGCCCGTCACCATCTGCCCGATGGCGGCAAGACGCTCCGTTTGCAGGAGCCGCTCCTGGGCATTCTTCCGCTCGGTGACGTCGAGAAAGGCGCCGACCGCTCCGCGGCTTTGGCCTTGTTCGTCGAGGAGCGGCGCGGCGTGGCCGAAGAGATTGGCGATGCAGCCGTCGGGGAAGAGGATGTCGAGTTCCACGTCGCGCACCTCCATGCCCCGGGCTGCGGCCAGCTGCAAGGGGAGTTCCGCCGCCGGCAATTCCTTGCCGTCTCGATAAACCTTGTAAGAGGGCCGTTCCTCGGGAGGCATCCGAGCGATGCGTTGGCTTCGGGGGAGATGCGTAACAACCGCGCAAAGGAATTGTTGACGCGGATGCTCCGGCACTCGGGATCTTCCGCGATGGCAATGCCGATGGGAATGACGTCCAACAGCGTGCGCATGTCGCGAACGCGCCGTTGAATGTCCATGTTGAGATGGGCGATCGTGGCCTGGTGCGCTTGCGTTCGGCGATGCCGGCCAGGCGAGGCCTCAGTAGGTCGAGGTTGACCGGCTTGAGGAGATAATCGGCTGCCCCTTGGCGAATGGCGGCGATGGCCCCTTCCAGGTCGGCGTAGCCGGTCACAATGACGACGGCCGCCTGGGGAGCGAGCTGCTTGAGCCGCGGCAGCAATTCCTCCGCGGCTGCCGTCGGGCAGGCGCCGGTCCAGGATAACGACGTCGATCTGCTCCCAGTTATGCCGGTCGAGGGTCTGTACCATCGTGGCCGCCGTTTCGACTCTGTAACCATCCAGCTCCAGCACGTCGGACAGATTGGTGCGGGTATCGGCGTCGTCGTCCACCACGAGGATGTGCAAGGAAAAGAGAGCCGCCATGTACACACCTGGTTGCGCCTCTCCGCCGCGAGCGGCTTAGCAGGCTCTTCCGCTAAGCCGCAAGCAGCGGAGAGGCGATCTACTCCTTCGTCAAATGGTCCAGCGTGTTCAGCAACCGGGCCACGTCGAATGGTTTGTAGCAAACCGCGTCGGCGCCTTCGGCCACGACCTTCTGCACCAGCTGGTCCAGTTCCGAACGGTGGCCGGTGATGACGATGGTGCGCGCCTGCGGATTAGTTTCGCGCACCAGCCGGAACACCGAAGTGCCATCGCCGCGCGGCAGCTTCATGTCGATCAGGACGACCTTGAAACCTCGATCCTTGAGGCGTTCCGCGGCCTGGGTTTCATCGTGAGCCAGACAGACGCGGTAGCCGCGCTCACGCAGCAAATCCCAGAGGCTATCGCACAGGTCGGGATCGTCATCGACGATCATCACGAGAGGCTGGCCGAGGGCTTTATCCACCAGCGCCAGCATCTTCGGAAAGTCCACCGGCTTCGACAGGACCTGCCACGCCCCAGCGGTAAGCGCCGCCGCCGCCGTTTCGCTCGTGGCGTAGGCCGTCACCACCATCGCCACAGTCCCGGCTTGCAGCTTCTTGATCTCACGATACAACTCCAACCCATCCATGCCCGGCATCTTCAGATCGAGCAGGGCAACGTCGTAGGTCTTCTTCCGCACCAGCTCCAACGCGGAGGGACCGTCGTGAGCCGTATCGACGTGATAGCCCAAGTCGGTGAGGATGTCGGTCAGGTTGCGGCAAGTGTCCACATCGTCGTCCACGATGAGGAGCGTGGGATTGGAATGCATCATGGTCAGGTGGCTCCCTCGTCGAACAGCGCGGCCAGTCGCACCGTGAACGTACTGCCCCGGCCCGGCTCGCTGGCCACGTGCATACTTCCCTTATTCTTGTCCAGAATGGCGCGAGCGATCGCCAGACCCAACCCCAGCCCGCGTGCCTTGGTCGAATACAGTGGTTCCATGAGCCGGTTGAGGTGCTCCGTCAAGATGCCGACGCCCGTGTCGGTAACCGCCACTTCCACGACGTCGCCCATCCGGCGGCAGGAGATGGTCAGGCGCCCGCCCTGGGACATGGCTTCGCGGGCATTGCGGATCAGGTTGCCCAGCACGATGCGAATCTGGTCGATGTCGGCCAGAACGGTCGGCAGCGACGGCGGACAGTCGAGCGTCAGCGTACAGTTCTCGGGGAGCGGATTGCTATCCAGGGCCTCCTGCACGCACTGCGCGACGGAGAAAGGGCGCAGGTTGGGGACCGGCAACCGAGCAAAGTTGGACACGCCGTGATGACGCCGTCCGCGAGCAGGACCTGCCGCTCGATGCGCTGGAGATGCTCCGCCTTCTTTTCCGGCGTCGGGTTGCGGGCATTGAGCAGGTAATAGACGGACGTCTTCACCACGTTGAGGGGGTTGCGCAGCTCGTGGGCGATGCCGCCGGCCACCTGACCGATCGCCGCCAGCCGCTCGCTGCGCTGCTGGCGGAGGATGTATTCCGCCTGGTAGGCATCCTCGATGATCGCCAGATCGAGGTCCAGCAGCGTGTTGAGCGAGTGCAGCGCGGCCTGCAAATCCTCCTTCGTGCCCGACCAGCGTTCGTGCAGCGCCCGCACCATGCCGCCGCGCATCCGGGACAGGGCGACATTGGTGAACACCTGGTCGAGGCCGATCTCGACGTGTCGCCGGCCGACACGCCAGCGCCGGACGACGTAGGCGCTGTCATAGCAGCCCGAGAACAATTGGCGGATCCACGCCAGGAGCGTGCCCTTGAGCCGTTCGATCTGCGCCGCTCCGCCGATGATGACTTTGCGCGCTTCGGGATGGCGTTCGATCTCCGCGTAGAAGTCGTCGATGAGGGCCGTGAAGGACTGTTCGAGCAACGGCCCAGCGGCCTGGACCCGGCGCGCATCGGCATCGGTCCAACCGACGTAGCCTTGCAGCTCGCCGTAGCGGTGGAACAGGACATCGGCGTCGATAGTGGTTTCCATGCGGAACCCCGAAAACGAAGAAAGCCCACCAACCGTCGGCAACGGTTTCGGTGAGCTTTCACAACTCGACAGCGAACCACCCGCCATGAGTGGTCAGCCGGTAATTATTCTACGGGATCGGAAGAGGGAAAAGAAGAGACGGACACCTGATCTGTGTACGTTGCACGGTAGAGTCGAGGACTGGTGCGGTGAGACTGCGTCGCCCGTCCCCGGAATGATCCCCTTCTAGTGTCACGCCTCGTGCTGCCTCAGGCTCCCGTTTCCACTCCCCGCGCATCGAACCGGACGTGAGCATCAGGCAGGCTCAAAATATTACGGGAATTCTGTTGCTAACCCGAGCGGCGGATGATAGGGTAAAGATCGACAAGCGGGCGTAATTCAGTGGTAGAATGCTAGCTTCCCAAGCTGGACGTCGTGGGTTCGAATCCCATCGCCCGCTCTAGACGGAAGTCATTGGTCGAACGCAAGTTAAGCGTACCCATTCACAGTGAATGGTGCAGCCCGGAATGGATTCCTTCTCCGTAATTACGGAAAAGGTGCTGCACCATGAGCAACCGCAATCTGCGGACCCCATCCTACTGTCTTCACAAGGCCAGCGGTCAGGCCGTCGTCCGGATCGACGGAACCGACCACTATCTCGGGCAATTCGGCACCCCGGAGAGCCGGGCCGAATACGATCGGCTCATCGCCGAGTGGCTCGCCAACGGCCGGCGCCTCTCGAACGCAAACGGTGGGGACGGTCCGACCGTCGCCGAACTGATCCTGAACTACTGGCAGTGGGCCGAACGCTACTACCGCAACGAGCAGGGCGAGCCCGGTCAGGAGTTGGACAACCTCCGCTCCGCCCTCAAGCCCCTCCGCCGTCTCTACGGCCACGAACGCGCCGCGGCGTTCGGCCCCCTTGCACTGCGGGCGGTGCAGGAAGACCTGACGAAATCGGGTCTGTCCCGCGGAGTGGTCAACGCTCGCGTCAACCGCGTCCGGCGGCGTCTTCAAGTGGGCCGTCTCCTTCCAGCTGATCCCGTCCGGCGTCTACGAGGCCCTCCGCACCGTACCGGGTCTCCAGCGTGGCCGTTGCGAGGCCAGGGAGGCGCCCGCGGTGCGGCCCGCCCCTGACCGCGACATTGACGCCGCGCTTCCTTTCCTGCCGGCCCCGGTGCGGGCAATGGTGGAGTTGCAGCAGCTGACAGGGTGTCGGCCTGGTGAGGTCATGGTGATGCGGGCCATCGACCTTAACCTGACCGGGCCAGTTTGGACCTTCCGGCCGCACAAGCACAAGAACCAGCACCGCGGCCAAGAGCGCGTCATCTTCATCGGACCACAGGCGCAGGAGGTCATCAAACCGTTCCTGACGACCAACCTGGAGGCATACCTGTTTAGCCCGCGGGCCTACGTCGAGGACTTGCGGAACCGCCGGGCCGAACAGCGCAAGACCAAGCGGACGCCTTCAGAGCTGAAGCGACGGCGCAAGGCCAACCCCCGCCGCGTGCCCGCAGAACGGTACAACCGCCGCAGCTATCGCCTTGCTGTCGTGCGTGCCTGTCAGAAGGCCGGCGTTCCGTTGTGGTCCCCGTTGCAGCTCCGGCACACGGCGGCGACAGCGATCCGGGCCAAGTACGGCGTCGAAGCGGCAAAGGTCATCCTTGGACACACGAAGGTGGAGACGACGCAAATCTACGCCGAACGCGACATGGGGAAGGCACAAGAGATCATGGCGGAAATCGGGTGAGTAGAATCCAGGTGGCGGATAGGCCGGCCAGCCGACAAGCGGGAAGCTTCAACCGCTTCCGCCACTTCCTTTGAAGCGCTGGGAGAAGCACCAGCATGGCACGTTCACGCCGAACGCAAACACCGCCACGTGAGAAGGTGACTCTTGACCAGCTGAGGGAAATCCTTGCCAGGTATGATCTAGCCGAGCCGGACCTGACTCATCTCCGTCAGGCAGCTCCCCCACCCGACGGCCCTGAGACGCTCACCGGGGTCAGGTTCAACCTTCCCACCGTCAACCTCCCTCCGGAAGCGATGTTCCCTTCAGGGGGCCATGTAGTCATCGAGATGGCCACTTCGCTAGTAGATATGCTCGGCAAGGCGGAGGCGACCGGGCGGGCTCCGTTCAGGAAGGGCAGGTCAGCAGACGCGGCTTTGAACAGCGCGATTGTTCGCCTGCACGATGAGTTGCTGGCCGACAAAACGCGGCGCACCTGGCGACAGGTCCGCGAGGCGTTGGCAATGCTTAACCCCAACTGGCATTTCCGGCATCCTGCCACCAAGGCGGAGCATCGTAAAGCCGACGATGCAGTCCGCCGTCGTTACGCAACGGCGACGAAACCAACTTGCTAGCGCAAGAGCGCATCAAAAAAGCGGACGGATGCGCATCCGTCCGCTTTTCCCTTTTGAACCTATCCCCCTGCCGCTGCTAGCCTCGCGTGTAGTCGCCAACGACACACCATGCGAGGTTAGCAGCAATGTCTATCGACATCACCAGTCCCGACACCATGACGCTGACCGAGGCCTGCCGCATCCTGCCGCGCGGCCGCAACGGCAGCCGTCCTCATCTCTCTACCGTACTCCGCTGGATCATGCACGGGGCGACGGCGCCCGACGGCCGGCGCGTCAAGCTCGCCGGCGTCCGCTGCGGCGCGAAGTGGGTTACCAGCCGCGCCGCGCTACAGCAATTCGTCGAGGCGCTGACACCTCGGACAGACACCGGCGCCGATCCCATTCCAACGCCGCGCACGCCGGGGCAGCGGCAGCGATCCAGTGAGCGCGCGGCGAAACATCTGGCACGCGCGGGGATATGAGACTCAACAGCAACGCCGCACGGGTGACATCGTGCGGCGCGCGCTGCGATTCGGAGGAATCAGGTACGTGACTACCCCAATGCTATCATCACTGTCTGGCGCGGCAACCTGCTCGCCGAAGCGCTGTCCTTCAAGGACCGCGGCTGGTCGATCATCGGCGTGAAGGGCAAAAAAGCAGCCGGCTTGTGGAAGCCGTTTCAGAAGCAGCGGGCCGACGAGACGACGCTGCGGAGCACGATCGCCAGGAACGGCATCACGGGATTGGCCGTCGTGCTGGGAAGCGTTTCCGGCGGCCTGGCTTGCCGGGACTTCGACGACCAGAGCGCCTACCTGCTCAGCGACGAGTACGAGCGCCTGCTGCCGGACCTGCGCCGCGAGCGGAGGGACCCCCGATGAGTACGACCGCGGCGATGCGCAACGGATTCCCAACGACGGCCCGCCCTGCCGTCGAGGTCTACCTGGCGAAGGGTCTGGCTCCGGTCGAGATGCCGCCCCGAAGCAAGGATCCCGGCCGCCCCGGCTGGCCCCAAGAGCGGCTGACGCTCGACACCATCGACCAGCACTTCCCAGCTGACCAAGCACGCAACGTCGGCGTCTTGAACGGTGCGCCGTCCGACAACACCGCCGACGCGGACCTGGACTGTGCCGAGGCCGTCGCCGTCGCACCGCTGCTGCTGCCCGCGACCGGCTGGGTATTTGGCCGCAAGTCAGCTCCACATTCGCACCGCATCTATCGCACCGACTGGCCGCTCGACACCGCGGCGGAGAAGTACAGCGACCTGGACGGCGCCATGCTGATCGAGTTGCGCGGTACCGGCGGGTTGACGGTCTACCCGCCCTCCCTGCACAGGGAGACCGGCGAGGCGATTCGCTGGGAGACGTTCGCCGATCCCGCCGACGTGGCTCTGGACGACCTGCAGCGCGCCGTACGCGAGGTGGCGGCCGCGGCGATCCTGGCCCGGCACTGGCCGAGCAAGGGTAGCAGAGACGAAACCGCGATGGCGCTTGCCGGCGGCCTAACCCGTTCCGGATGGGAGCAGGAGAAAGTCGAGCAATTCGTCGAGGCCGTCGCCGTGGCCGCCAGCGATGAAGAGCCGAGGATGCGCGCGGCAAAGGCGGCGCCCGCCGGCCGCAAGATTGAGGCCGGCGAGAAAGTCACCGGATGGCCGACCGTGGCAAAGAGGCTCGGTCAGTTCGGACCCGAGGTCGTTGACAAGGTGCGTGATTGGCTTGGAATCACCACCACGTCCAGCGTGGATGAACTGCCCATGCCCGAACCGACGCCCTGGCCCGACCCGCCGGCGCGGAAGCGTTTCACGGTCTGGCCGGTCGCATCGTCCGCACCATCGAGCCGGCGAGCGAGGCCGACCCGGCGGCCCTGCTGGTGCAAACGCTGACGGCGTTCGGCAACGTCATCGCCCGCGCTGCTCACTTCACGGTCGAGGCCGACCGGCACCACGGTAACGAGTTCGCCGTCCTCGTCGGCAAGACCAGCAAGGCCAGAAAGGGCACCAGCTGGGGACACGTCTTCCGTCTCATGCGCGAGGCCGAGGAGCAATGGGCCGACGAACGTGTGCAGAGCGGCGCGTCCTCCGGCGAGGGGATTATCTGGGCGTCCGCGATCCGATCTCCAAACGAGAGCGCATCAAGGAGCGCGGCCAGGCTGCCCGCTATGAGGAGGTCGAGGCGGACCCCGGCGTTGAGGACAAGCGCCTGCTGGTCTACGAGCCGGAGTTTGCCAACGTGCTGAAGCAGACGGAGCGGCAGGGTAACACCTTGTCCGCGATCCTGCGCCAGGCGTGGGACGGCAACAACCTCCGCAGCCTGACCAAGAACTCCCCGGCACGCGCCACGGGAGCGCACGTCAGCATGATCGGCCACATCACGAGCGAGGAGCTTCGCCGCTACCTGACGCAGACCGAGACGGCGAACGGATTCGCGAATCGGTTCCTCTGGATATGCACCGACCGCAGCAAACTCCTGCCCGAGGGCGGCCGGGTTGACCCGGCGGCGATGACCGCACTCCGCGGCGAACTGGTCGAGGCGCTGGCGTTCGCCCGGACGGCGGGAGATATGCGGCGCGACGATGAGGCTCGCGTCCTCTGGTGCGAGGTCTACGGCACGCTGTCGGAGGGCAAGCCCGGACTGGCCGGCGCCCTGCTGGCCCGAGCCGAAGCCCACGTCCTGCGGCTGGCAATGCTCTACGCTCTGCTGGACCGTTCGGCCGTCATCGGGGCACCGCACCTGCTGGCGGCCCTGGCACTGTGGGACTATGCCGAGCGATCGGTCTACCACGTCTTCGGCGACGACCTGGGCGACCCGGTAGCCGACGACCTGCTGCGCCTGCTGCGGAGTTCCCCGGACGGTCTGACGCGCAACGACCTGCTGAACTTCTTCGGCCGCAACCAGTCTTCCCAACGCATCGGCCGGGCGCTGGGCTTGCTACTGCAACACCGTCTCGCCCGGTGCGAACGGCAACAGACCGGAGGCCGACCCGCTGAACGCTGGTTCGCCGTGGCCAGGAAGCGGTAGGGGGCTTTTCTCGTCTTTCTCGTTTATCTCGTAAGGCGGTACTGGAAAATGAGCCTGCTAGAACTGGCCCGGAAGGCATATTCCCGGATCAAAGTGCAGGGCAACGGCCACGTCGAGACTCCGCTGCCCACGCCCCGGCAGTACGAGATAAACGAGGTAAACGAGAAAAGCCCCTCGTACCTGCTGGTGAAGGACGCGGCCAGTCTGGCGACGGTGCGGATGGCCCTGGACGAAACCGCCGTCGTTGCCCTGGACGTGGAGACAACCGGCCTGAACCCTCGCACCGACCGCGTTCGCCTGCTCTCCGTGGCCGTGGATACCATCGACGGCGGGACGTTCGCCTATCTGGTCGATTGCTTCGCCGTGGACCCGGTCCCGCTGTGGGAGCTACTGGCCGACAAGGAACTGGTCCTGCACAACGCCGCCTTTGACCTGGCGTTCCTGTGCCGCCTGCGGTTCATCCCCGCGAAGAAGGTCAACGATACGATGCTGCTCGCGCAGCTCCTGACGGCCGGCACGTTCGAGAAGTACGGTCTGGCCGACTGCTGCGCCCGCTGGCTTCACCTCCAGCTCGACAAGACGCACCAGAAAAGCGACTGGTCAGGCACCTTGACCGACGCCCAACTGACCTACGCCGCGGCGGACGTTGACGTGCTGGTCCCGCTGCTGAAGGTTCTCACCACCGAGATCGAGAAAACCGGTCTAACCGGGGTTGCTGAGATCGAGCAGCGTTGCCTCCCCGCTCTGGTCTGGACCGGGGCGCACGGCGTGGCCCTTGACCGTGACAGCTGGTCGTCACTGGCTCGCGCCGCCTATGCCGAGGCCGAGCGGCTACGCCAGGAGTTGCAGCAGGCAGCGCCACCGCGGCCCGGTGAGATGTTCACGCCCTGGAACTGGGACAGCACACAGCAAGCGAAGGAAGTGCTGGCCCTTATCGGTTGCGAGGTCGCGGACACCGCCGACGAGACGCTGGCCGCCGTCGATCATCCCCTCGCTCAGCTGCTGCGCCGCTACCGTCTGGCCAATAAACGAGGCGGCACCTACGGGACCGACTGGCTTGCACACGTCGCCGAGGACGGCCGCGTTTACCCCACCTGGAAACAGATCGGCGCGGCATCGGGCCGGATGAGTTGCAGCGACCCGAACATGCAGCAGCTGCCCCGCGGCGACTACCGCCGTTGCGTCGTCGCCCTACCCGGCCGCGTGCTGGTGAAGGCGGACTATTCCCAGATCGAGCTGCGGATTGCGGCGAAGGTATCCGGCGACGCGGCCCTGCTGGACGCCTACCGCCGCGGCGAGGACCTGCATACCCTCACCGCCCGTAACGTGCTGGGAATCGCCGAGGTATCGAAAGGAAATCGGCAGCTCGCGAAGGCCCTCAACTTCGGGTTGCTGTACGGCATGGGGGCGAAGGGATTCCGGCTATACGCCAAATCGCAATACGGTCTGGACCTGACCGAGCGGGAAGCCCGCCGCTACCGCGATGCTTTCTTCCGCACCTATCCCGGTCTGGCCGCTTGGCACCGTCGCGTCGGTCGATCCGAGGCCGTCGAGACGCGGACGCTTGCCGGCCGGCGTCGCCTCAACGTGAAGCGGTTCACCGAGCAGCTGAACACTCCCGTACAGGGCACCGGAGCGGACGGCTTGAAGCTGGCACTGGCCCTGCTGTGGGAGCGGCGCGGCCAGGCACCCGGAGCGTTCCCCCTGCTGATCGTTCACGACGAGATCGTTGTCGAGACCGACGCCGATGAGGCCGACGCCGCGGCGATCTGGCTGAAGACGGCAATGGTGGACGCAATGGCCCCGCTGACCGCTCCCGTGCCAGTCGAAGTCGAGGTGAAGCAAGCCCGAACGTGGGGCGGAAGTTGAGGGCGGCACCCCCGGCCACTGCGCAATACGGCGGTAGGCAAATTCCTACGGCGGGTCCCTCCAGACGTGATGACGATTTTCGGCCCGACCCGGCGCGGAGGCTGATCTGCTGGCGCCGGGACCGGATAGGCGAACCAAACCAGAGGAGGCAGCATCATGGCAAAGATCAGATTCAAGGGCACGTCCTTCAACTTCGGAGCCAACGTGCGGAAGGCACATGGCAAACGCACGAAGGGCAGCAAGGTGAAGAGCAAGAGCAAGACCTACGGCTACTATCGCGGTAAGGGGGCGCCGTTCGGATCGTGAACAGATTCAACGCTCCCCGAATTCAGTTCGGCCGCAAGCCGGCCGATGATGCCTTGCCCGTGCCGATCATCGGCCGTGCGGCATCACGACGAACCGCTCAGCTGGCCGAGGCCGACGACGTGCTGAAGGTCATCCCGGCCGAGGGCGAGAGCCTCCACGCCGTCATGACCGGCCGCTACGATTTGATGCACCTTGTCGCCGTGCTGATCGACCGTCTCGGCATCATCGAGCAGGCGCGGGTCGCAACGTTGAGCTACAACGGCCGCAACCTTGCCGAGATGCTGGCCCTACTCGACTCCGGCAAGATCAAGGCGTTGACGCTGTTGTGCAGCGCTTTCTTCCGCGACCACAACCGGGAATTGTGGGAGGAGACGCTGTCCGAGTTCCGCGACCGAGGCCAGAAGGCGGCCGCCGCGCGAAGCCATGCCAAGGTTGTTACACTTGCGACAGCTGACGGCAGGCGCTACGCTTTAGAGGGCAGTGCGAACTTAAGGACCAATAGCAACCGCGAGCAATTCGCCCTGTTCCGCGACGCCGCATTGCATGATTTTCACGCCACATGGATCGACGACCTTGTGAGCCGCCATGAAGCCGACGAAAACGACAGTCCGGCAACGGGTTGAGGAAATCCTCCAGATCAAACTGGACGGCGCCCAGTTCTTTGAAGTGCGGCGGTATGTGGCGGAGAAGGAGGCCGCCGGCGAGGCGCCCTGGACAATCCCAGAGGGAGGCAAGCCGGTTTCCGAGCGTACCCTCTGGCGGTACTCTCAGCGAGCCGACCGCCTCATGGCCGAGTCCAGCCGGGAGAGCCGCAAGAAGGCACTCCAGCGGCACATCGGCCAGCGCCACAACATGTACGCCAAGGCGTTGAACATGGGGGACGTGTCCACAGCGCTCCGTGTCCTGGCGGACATGGCAGCGCTTCAAGACCTGTACCCGGCGAAGAAGAGCGAGGTTAGCGGCAAGGGCGGCGGCGCCGTCGTCCTGAACATCATCGAGGAGGTCGTCGGCAGCGAGCCGACCCGACCGGAGAACGTCATCGAGGAGGTTGTCAACCATGACAGCAGAACCGTCGTCGCGGAAGGTCCGACTTCATCAGGCACAGCAGGACTTCCTCCGCAGTGACGCCATCTACCGCGCCTTCTGCGGAGGCATCGGTTCGGGAAAGACGTGGGCCGGCGCCTTCGACCTGATCCGCCGCGCCAAGCCCTGCCGTCTCTACCTCGTCATCGCGCCAACCTACTCCATGCTGGCCGATGCCACGTTTCGCGGCTTCCTCGCGCTCGCCGAGGAGCTGGGCATCGTCAGCCCCGGCGACGTCAAGCGCTCCGCTCCGCCGTCGATCCGACTGCGGACCGGGGCCGAGGTCCTGTTCCGCTCCGCCGACGAACCCGACCGCCTGCGCGGCCCCAACCTCTCCGGCGTGTGGATGGATGAGGCGTCGCTCATGACGAAGGAAGCCTTCGACGTGGCCATCGGCCGTTTGCGGGAAGGCGGCGAACAGGGCTGGCTGTCGGCCACATTCACCCCCAAGGGCCGGCTGCACTGGACCTATGAGACGTTCGGCATGGGCCGGCCGGACACGGCGCTCTTTCACGCCCGCACCCAGGACAACCCTTTCCTCCCGCCCCGGTTTGACAGCACCCTGCGGCACCATTACACCAGTGCGCTCTCCGCGCAGGAGTTGGAGGGGCTGTTCATCGACGCGGGCGGCGTGATGTTCCGGCGCAAGTGGTTCGGCATCGTGGACAAGTCGCCGCCGCTGATCGGTTGCGTCCGCGCGTGGGACCTGGCGGCGACGCCGAAGGACGAGGCGAAGGCCAACGACCCCGACTGGACCGCCGGCGTGCTGCTGGCCAAGGCCCAGGACCGGACGCTTTACATCCTCGACGTTCGCCGCCTGCGCGGCACACCGCAGCAAGTGCAAGAGTTAGTGTGTCGAACGGCGGTTCAGGACGGGCGCGGCGTGGCGATCTGCATGGAGCAGGAGCCGGGAAGCAGCGGCAAGACCGTGACGGACTTCTATCTCCGCCTGCTCTGCGGGTTCAACTTCTACGGCGTGCACTCCACCGGCAGCAAGGCCGATCGCGCGGGGCCGTTGGCGGCCCAGGCCGAGGGCGGCGCGGTCAAGCTGGTGCGCGGCCCGTGGAACAAGGATTTTCTGGACGAGGCCGAGACGTTCCCGCTCGGGACGCATGACGACCAGATCGACGCGGCATCTCTGGCGCTGCAAAGGCTCGCATGTGTCCAGCCGGTTACCGACCCGGATTTCGGCTGTATCGTGGCGACGTCGGGCTGTCCGGCCGTGGCGGGCTACATGCCGCCCGTCCCTGCGATGCGGGGGGCGTTTTTCGAGGAGCCGTGGGGCGGGCGGGCGCAGCAGTGGTGAGGAGGTCCCAACCCACCCCCCCGGTACACGACCAGGAGGTACGGTCGTTTGCGCCGTGAACCCTCTCACGGAATTGCACAGAAATTTCGTTGGCCCGGCGCATAGCTAGCTATTTTTCAGCAACTACTTGCCGACAGGAACACGGACCACGCGGAAGCCGTGGTCGTTGTTCCGCATCGATGCCGGGCAACTGAAGCGGACCGCACGATGCCCGCGTTTGGCGTTACGGTGTTCTGCTGGAGACACTCAGGGCCTCCACGGTATTCAGAAAGGGCACCGTGCCTCCTCCGCCGATGGCGTAGATGCGACCATCGCGACCTGTAGACGCCGCCAGTTGACCACGCACGGTCAGCATGCCCACGACGGTAGTCCACTTGTTGGTGCTCGGCTCGTAGGCTTCCACGACGTTGAGAGTTCCGCCATTGGAATGCCCTCCGATGGCGTAGATTCGGCCGTCGGGGGCTGTTGCGGCTGCCAGCGCGTTACGCGCTGTCGGTATGTTTGCGACGGTAATCCACTTGTTCGCTTTGGTGTCGTAGGCTTCCACGGTATTGAGACGCTTGCCGCCACGTTCTTGGAACCCCCCGATAGCATAGATTCGACCATCCGGCCCCATTGCGGCTGCGAGGTAGACACGGGCGGTGGGCATGGGAGCAACAGTAGTCCAGGTGTGCGACTTCGTGTCATAGGCTTCCACAGTATTCAGGGTCCCGCCCGGTCCATTTCCCCCAATGGCGTAGATTCGGCCGTCGGGGCCGGTTACGGCTGCCAACCCATGACGGGAGGTAGGCATGGGGGCGAGCTTGGTCCATTTGTCGCCGTTAGGATTGTAGACTTCCACGACATTCGCGCCGTCGACGCCACCGAGGGCGTAGATGAGATTATCCGGCCCCACTGCGGCTGCCAGGTGATTGCGCGCCGTGGGCATTGGTGCGACTGTGGTCCACTTGTTGGTACTTGGGTCATAAACCTCAACGGTGCCAAGGCTGCCGCCAGCGTTCAATCCGCCGATGGCGTAGATGCGACCATCGGGACCCGTTACCGCAGCGAGCACGGAACGCGCGGTAGGCATGTTGGCCAGACTTTTCCAGGTGGTCGGCACGACTGGAACTCGTTCCTCTGGATCGGTAAAGACGACCCTGAAGCCGCTGCCGATGTTCGCGCTGTCCGGAGTATAGTGGGCGCGGCTCGCGGCTCGACAATCTGAGGAACGCCAATTGAATGAGCCGCCGCGGAGGACGCGATCCGGCGCCTTCGTGGTATTCCGCGGGTCATCCAGGGGAGCGGATTTGTAATAGTCCGGACTGAAATAGTCGTCACACCACTCCCAGACGTTGCCGTGCATGTCATAAAGACCGAACGCGTTCGGGGGGGAACGAGCCCACCTTCGTCGGTGTTTCCTGAGGCGCGCCGTTGAACCGGGCCTGCTGCCCCGACGGCGACGCGCCAAAATGAAAGGGCGTCGCGGTGCCCCCGCGACATGCGTATTCCCATTCGGCCTCTGTGGGGAGGCGATACACCCGGCCGGCCGCTCGTTCGTCCGGCAAGTCCGAGAGCTTCTTGCAGAACGCCTGCGCCTGCTCCCACGTCACGCAATCGATCGGATAATCCGGGCCGCCGCTCTTGTGTCGCGCCGGATTGGTGCCGGCCACTTTCTGGTACTGGCCCTGGGTGACTTCAAACGCCCCCATGTAGAACGTTCGGGTAATCCTGACCTTATGTAGCGACTCTTCCGGTCCACGTCCCAGTTCTGAATCCGGAGACCCCATGAGGAATTCGCCGGCCGGAATTCGCCGCAGACGCATCCCGATAGAGTTCACGATATCTTTAGGTAGAGGCGGTGGCTCTTGGGGCGCACTGTTAGTTCCTTGGCCGGAATGACGAGAGCAAGCGCCTGCCGGTCCGCGGTGTGCGCGTCGGCCAGCGCGATGACCTCGACAGCCGTGGCGCCCTCCGCCGCCGTACCGTCCGTCGTGAAGTCGAGCCGGCCGGTCGATTCGCCGGCGGGAACCGTGGCGGTACGCGAACAGGTTACGCCCGGAGGAAGGTTTTCGATCCGAAGCGCGATCGGGCCGACGTAGCCCTGGCGATCGACCTGAACGTCCAGATGCGCGGAGCCGCGGGCGGGCAGCGTCAGTTTCGGCAACGCCACCAGACGCGGGAGCGGCGCCGGCCGTTCGGTGCCGTTGCCCTTGTCCTTCTTGGGGTCTGAGTCGTCGCCCATGGCCTTCTTGCGGTCCGAATCCTTCGGCTTGTCGCCGCCGGGATTCTTCTCAACCACCTGCGACCCGTCCGGCGCCTTCTTCGGCCAGCACGCGCCGATGACGATGGCGACCACCACAGCCGCGGCCGCGGCACCGCCCGCAATCCAGACCCATTTCGGCACGCCTGGCCGGGACCGCGGCGGCCGCACGACAGCCGATCCAGCCCGCGTGAACTCGAACGGACTTCCCGGCGCTGTCTTTTCCACGGCCGGTGCCGGCTTGTCGGCGGCCGGCGCCGCATTGCGCGGGTTTGCCGTTCACGCAGAAAGGCTCCAGCGCCTTCGCGACTTCACCCGGCGTCTGATACCGCGCTGCCGGGTCCGTCGCCATCATCTTGCCGACGACGCCTTCCAGGGCGGGCGAGACTTCTGCCCGGACTTTCCGCACCGAAGGCACGTCCCCCAGGATGCGCGCGCCCAGCTTCGTCACATGGCTTTCGCCGAGGAACGGCGGTCGGGCGGTCAGCAGATAGAAGAGCATGCAGCCGAGGCTGTAGACATCGGCGCGGATGTCGGCGGTCTGCGCGTTCTGCGCCTGTTCCGGGGCAATGTAGTCCACCGTCCCCACGATCTTGCCCAGCTGGGTCAGGCGCACGCCTTGCGGGGTTTCGCTCGAAACGCGCGCCAGGCCGAAATCCAGAATCTTGATAACCGGCGGTTCGTCGGGACCGGGCCGCACCACCATCAGGTTGCCCGGCTTGATGTCCCGGTGAACCAGTCCCCTCTCGTGCGCGTGCTGCAACCCCACGGCCGCCTGACGGACGTACTCACAAGCGTTCGAGATCGGCACCGGCCCCGATTGCTGGACCAGCTTCGCCAGGTCGATGCCGTCCAGATGCTCCATCGCCATGTAATGCGTCTCGCCGGACTGTCCGACGTCAAACGCGGTGACGATATTCGCATGGGACAGCTTGGCGACGGCGCGCACCTCGCGCGGAAGCGCTCCACGGCGACCGGGTTCGACACGAACTGCACGGGGATGACCTTGAGCGCGACGACGCGATCCATCCCGACATGCTGCGCCTTGAAGACCTGGCCCATGCCTCCCTCGCCGAGCTTGTCCAGAACCCGGTACGGGCCGAGGACGAGGCCAGCGCCGCGCCCTTGAACGAGCTGATTCGCCTGATAGGTCGAGCGCCAGCCGCGCGCCACCAGGTCGCGAGTCAGGGTCTTGCTGTCGGCGCCAGAGGCCGACAGCTGCTGCGTTTGCTGGGCGCTCAGGAAGCCGTTCTCCCGAAGGAACGTCAGCAACTCCGCGGAGGTCGGTTCAGACATGGCGTTGACTCCCTGTGCTGGGTTTTCTTCGTCCGTTAGTAGCAGCGCACGGCAACAACGGTGCAGTTGTCGATACCGCCGGATTGGTCCGCCAGGTCCACGAGCCGGCCGGCCAGAAGGGCGGCCGACGGCGGCGCCTTCAGCACGTTGGTTTGAATGGTGCGATCCTCCACCTGACCGTGGAGGCCGTCACACGCGACGAGCAGCCAGTCGCCGGAGACGAGCTTCATCTTGTACGGAGCGGGTTCGATGGTCGGCCGCGCACCGATGGCTTGCAAGACCTGATTGCCGGCTTCGTGGCCCTTCGCTTCCTCCGGCGTCAACTGGCCGAGTTCCACCATGCGGTTGACGAGCGTCTGATCGCGCGTCACCTGTTTCAACTGCCCGGCCTGCTGGTGGTAAACCCGGCAATCGCCGACGTGCCCGATGACCACGCGCCCGTTCCAGATGACCACGACGGCGGCCGTCGCGCCCATGCCCTTGTACCGTCGATCCGCCGCGGCCGCCTGCTGGACGACGCGGTTCGCTTCCTTGATCACCGCATCGACTGATTTCGCCAGGCCGGCCCGCGTGACGTCGAGCCGCTCGATATTGAGGGCGCCGGTCAGCACCGGCGCCAGGATCATGCCGATTGTCCGCAGCGCCAGGCGCGCGGCTTGATCGCCGCCGGCGTGTCCGCCCATGCCGTCGGCGACGATGACGAGTGCAGTCTGGTGATTCTCGTTCAGGTCCGACCAGGTGAGATGCTGCACGAGGAAGCTGTCCTCGTTGCGAGTGCGCTCCCGGCCGATGGATGTGAAGCCGGCCACGTCGAGCCGCAGGGTTCCGGCCGTTTGCGGGATGGGTTCGGTTGTTGGCGGCTTGCTGGTGAGTACCGTCGGCTGCACGGTGAACGCCTGGCCGCACTTGTGGCAGCGGACGGCGACGCCGAGATTCTGGTCCGCGACCATACAGGGGGTGATGCAGTGCGGGCAGTGGGCTCGAATGGGCACGGCTGTTCTCCGCGAGTGGCGGGAGCGCAAAAAAATAGGAGCGCCGAACACGAGGCCGCTCCAGAGGCCCCCGCCAAGGGGCAGTACAGAACAGCACCCGGCCCGACGCCCCTTGCGGGGCGTGGGTCAAGGCACTGCTTTTGCTGAATACAAGGGCCGAAGCCCAGGTTGGCGGTTTCTCTGAAAGCAGGCTTGTCACGCAACAGATTGTCGCCGCGGCCGTCTTTGCGGTCACGGTGGAATCTCGTCTTCGTTCTCCTCGGTTTGGTGAGCAACGGCGACCGGCGCTGCGCCGGTCAGGCCATCCGGCAGTCTACGCACGGCGAGACGATCCCGCTAGATGGCGGACGGCGTTTTGCACTTCGGCCGGGCTTCCGACCGGGCGAGGCGGAGAAGGGCATCGGCGCTTGAGGACGCGAACGCCGCCGGGAGTTGACGCGCCGGGAGAGTTGCATGCCCGGTCAGGCGCGAGTAGCATACTACTCAGCGGGACGCCGGGAGTAGCTACCCGGCTGACCTGCCTGCCTTACGACGTACTACTCCTGCGCGTGAGACAGGCAGGCTTGCCCGCCACAGGAGTAGCGACAATGACCGAGCGGCTTGAATGCCTTTATCCCGAATACATTGAACTTCACGAACGGCTCTACGCCATCACCCAGCGGGAGAACATTCGGATCATAGAAGGGTTGCCGGTCCAAATCGAATCGGGTTGGTTGCTTTCCCTGGAACTCACTCTGCGAAGTGGCAATGCAACTGCCCTCATGTTGTTTTCCACCGAACCGAGAGTTCACGACTTCTTGGCGAATGAGCCAAATCCATCAAACGAAAAGGTTACATTCCCCAGCGTGCCAGACATGATCGAAGAGTTCCGTCGGAATGGGTGCGAGTGGATATTACTGAACGAATCGCCGAGAATTAAAAATGGACTGCTCATCAGGAAAGACCGATTCATCGCAGACCTTGAACGACGATTGGGCGCTGGCAATCGAGGTTCTTCTTGAACAACCCGATTGTAGTGAGGAAATCGTGTCCAGAGGGACGGAGTACATCTTTCTCGAAAACTCCGAAGCCTTTCGACCTGCAATCCCGATGAACAGGTGAGGGCCGTCGCGCCCGGCGGCGCGACGGCCCGGTGGGTTCACGCGCTCGCCTTGCGGCGGCGCCCGTTTTCCGGTTCGCCGCGGCATTCGAGCGCTGGCGGCGACTCCGTTCCGTGGAGCCGGCCGCGGACCGTTTCAACCAGTCAAACATGATGGATTCCTCCGAAGGGGCGATAACCAGGAACGCCAGACCGGGCTGGCAGCTGACCCGCCGGCCCGGTTTGGCGGGATCGCTCACGGCTCACGCCGCATCGCGGCGCATGGACGCCGGCGGATTGTTCAGGGCGGCGAGCGCTTCCCCAAATAGGCCGGCCGGAATCGCCGACAGTCGCTTGACCTGGCACCACGCAAGGAACTTGGCCGGGTCGATCCGGCGGTCCGCCTGCAACAGCCGTTGCAGTACCTTTGCCTGTTCATGGGTGACGGTCGCGGCCGGTTGACTCTTCGTCGGCAAGGCCCACGCGGGCAGAGAGGGCGCCGCCTTGATTTGCTTCTTCTGCGGATCGAAGTCAACCCATTGCTTCGGCAGGCGGTACAGGTAGCGGCCGATGCCGAGCTTGACCGCGGCGCGTTTCAGAGCGTCCGAGAACGCGGCTTTCATCTTGTCGCCGTCGTCCGGCTGTTCGCTGGGTGAGCCGACGTCCGTCTTCGTGATCCACTGACCATCGACGAGAACCTGGAGCCGGCAGAGAACGGAGCCGCCCGGCAGCACTTCGTAAGCGTCTTGCCAGTTCAGACCGCACACGGCGTCAAGCCGATCCATGACGGCGCGAGCGTCGAGATAGGCCACGGCGAGGCAGCGGTTGCCGCTGACGTGCTGCGGTTTGAAATGCACGTCGCCCAGGTCGAAGGGGCTGGACAGGGCTTGCAAGGTTTCGGTGGCATTCATGGGATTGCCTCATGTTAGGTTTGGCGTTGAAGGAGAAGAGGGGCATCCTTGCCCCGGCTGGTTCGGTGTCGTCTCAGATGGCCATTGCCAGAGCGTTGAACGGCAGCGCTTCGGCGTTCCGGTTCACGATCAGGCCGCACGTCGAATCAAGGAGCCCGTGCAGCGCCTGCGTCCGTCGCGGAAGAGCGTCGAGGTTGCCCTTCAACGCTTCGGTGAAGCTGTTGAACAGCCGCCAGGCCGTCCGCCCCTCGCGGAACTCCGGGTGACGCGGTTCGCGCCATTCCTTCAACACGTCCGGGATCGCGGTCACCGGGACGACCCGCGCGTCCAGCGCCTGCACGATCAAATCGTGAGCCTGCCCGTCCGTCAGTTCGTGCGACTTGTAGCTCAGGAACCGCTCGTCCTGCGTCCGCCGTTGCGTGCCGAGTTGTCCGACGGCCCGCTCGATCAGCTGCGTCAGATCGCGTTCGATATAGGCCGTGTGCTTGCGGGAGAGCTTCACTTCCGACGAGAAAGACAGGTTGTCGCAGACGAACACGGACGCGCCGACGGCGAGGCCGGCCGGGAACGACTTATCGTGACTGTTCCGCAGGCCGACGACGAGGCCGAAGTCGTCCGCGTTGTGGCCGTTGGCGACTTGCAACAGGCCGAAGTAGCGAGCGCCGTCGCGGGTGAGGCCGTGAGCTTCGGTGACGACGGAGAGGCCAGTGCGCTCCAGAGCGGCTTGAACGCCGTCGAGGAGACTTGCGTGCTTGATCGGCACCCACGACGCGGTACGTTCCGGCGTGAAAGCCGCGGCGATCTGTTCGCGGGTCGCGGCAGCAGCGCCACAGTGCAGGATGAGATTCGACTTGTGCATGGTAGACTCCATCGGTTCGGGTTGTGTTGGATCAGAATGAGTGTTCGGTATCCACCAGAAGCCCGGCACCGGGCGAATGGTGCCGGGGAGCAGCGAGGTTAGATCAGGTTGCGGTCCCGGAGTGCTTCGAGGGCGGCCACGTGCTTGCACGGCTTGCCCGTCCGCGGTGTCGAGTAGGTGCCGCCCTTGCAGTCGCAGGAATGGCCGTTGTCATCGTCCAGAATGACGCTGTACAGCGGGACTTCCTCGCTGGGATCGGCGACACGCTTAACCAGGTTGAAGGCCCGATAGCCGAAGTCGGCTGCGATGCGTTCGACGCCGTACTCCGTGGCCGTGTCGCCGATGGTGAGGATGAGGACGCCGAAGCCGTCGCGCTTGACGTTGCCCTGGACCTGCACCGTGCGAGCCGGACGCTTGGGAGTGGACATTTCAGACCTCACTTGTTGGGGTTTGCCGGGTCACCCGCCCGACACTTTAATATGCCGAATGATCTACAATACCGGACAAGAAAATCGGTCGAGTGGACTATTTTTCTGGAAATGCGGTGTTACACTGAAGGGGGAATGGACCATCGACAGCGGAGCGAACGCGATGAATCCTGATTGGTTCAGCGGCCGGCTGCGGGAACTGCGGGAGGAGCGCGGGCTTACGCAGGACCAGCTCGCCACGAAGGCCGGCATCACGAAGGACGGGCTTGCCCGGCTGGAGCGCCGCGAACGGATGCCAGCATGGGATTCAGTCCTTGCTCTTGCCGTGGCCCTCGGCGTCAGCGTGGAGGCGTTCACCACGCCGCCGGCAGCTCGGGAGGCAGCTGGCCGCGGCAGGCCGAGGAAAACCCCTGGCGTTGTGTCTGGTGAAGGATCGACGGGTGAGACGGCCAGCGACACGGCCGCGGCGCCAGCAGCAGGCAAACGCAAGCGGACGCGCCGGAAGTGAGCGGCACCGAGTGGCAGCACCCCACGCCCCCCCCGGCCGGCGCGAGAAGGTGGTGAGGGGAAAGTCGCGGCAACCCCCTCGCGGAGTTGCAAAAAAAAATCGTTGGCCCGGCGCGGAAGACCTCGCAAGGACGGGTGACCGTCTGTCCCCGCCGTACCGCGGTCGTGGTGGCGGTGGCGTCCAGTCCTAACCCGTCCGCTGCTCACCGCGACTTGGTGACTACGGAGGACTACGGAAATCGGTCCCACGGATTACGGCAGATACTGTGATTCCTCGCAATTCCTCGCAAGCGTACAACCATGCTTGCAAACGGTCCCGCCTTTCCGTAACATGCTTGAGGAGAAGCCTTTCCGGGCTTTTCGGCTCGACTTCGTGCGGTCTTCCCAAGCTGGACGTCGCCGGTTCGAATCCGGTCGCCCGCTCTTTACTTCCCGTCCTCTCCCGTCATCTAGGCTTCTCCGGCACATTGCCGCGTTGCACGTAGAAACCCTGATAGGTCCCTTGCGGGCTTCCCGACCTATTCGTCATCACGAAGCGTGACGCCGGCACGCACCGCGCACGTCACCATCGCGCCGCAAGGGAAGATGGGCACGAAGCGGCCGTACCCGGTTCTGTGGCGTTCGTGTCGGCGTACAGCGCCTGCGGCGGGTGTCATGCCACCGTCGGTCGGTGGGGCCGCGGCGCCAATGGTTGCGGCTGGAGGGGCGGGACCGTAGACTGACGGGGTAGCAAGACGACGGTGTAGCCGCGTGAGCGGATCCGGCGCCTGCTAACATCACGGCGATCGCACGCTCCCTATCCGAACCGTTCGATCCGCGCCGCCGGATATCAGACGTCGGCCATCGGGACAGAACAGCAGACAGCTACTCCCGCGTTCGTGATCCGACAACTCGGCCAGTTGCCGCGCCGTTGCCACGTCCCAGCGCCGCTGCTTCCCTTCGCGGTTGCTCGTGGCCAGAGTTCGGCCATCGGGGGCAAATGCCAGCGCCACCATCGGGTTGGTCACTCCTCCAATGATGCCGACCGGTTTGCGCTCGACCTGTCCGCCAGAGCAGCACCGTTCCGTCTCGACCGAGGGTTGCCATCGTATGACCGTCCGACGCCATCGCCAGTGCGCGAAGCGGGCCATTCTGCTCGAACCGTCCGTCCTGCTCTCGTCCCGTGGCGGCATCCCAGAATCGCACCGTTCCGTCTTCTCCCGCCGAGACAAGAGAGTGTCCGTCGGGAAGGTATGCAACGGCGACGACCGCTCCGGTGTGTCCGGTCAGCTTGGCGAGCAACTGACCGGTGGCCGTGTCCCATAGTTTCGCCGTCTGGTCCGCGCCTCCGGTGGCCACGGTACGGCCGTCCGGCGCGCGAACGCCACGGTCTCGACGGAACCGCGGTGTCCCTGGAGGACGAAGTTCACACGGCCGGTGAGCGGGTCCCACAACCGGGCGGTCCCATCACTGTTGCCGGTCACGGCGGTTGAGCCGTCCGCAGTCAGCGCCGCGGCCCGGACCTCAGCGGACAGCTTGCGCAACGTGGCCAGCAGTTCGCCGGTAACCGCATCCCAGACGCGGGCTTCGCCGGATCGTGCGGACTCTTTCACGGGGCCGGCATGCCCGTGGCGACAGTGTACCCGTCGGGACTGAACGCGGCGGTGTATATCGGTCCGGCGTGATACGCCACCAGGGGGCGTTCCGTGCTCGCCGCTGCATCCCAGACGAACGGCCCGTCGCCGCGATCGCACAACAGCAGCGGTCGGCCGCGAGCCGTCAGGGCAGTCAGCACGCGGGCTTTCGCCGGCCAGGGATGTACCGCCTTCTCCTTGTTGGTCTCCGTGTCCCATGCCTTGATCTCGCCCGCCCCGGATGGCCCTCGTTCGCTGGCCGTCAGCAAGGTGCGACCGTCCGCGGTGAAGGCGAGAGCGGCAACCGGCAATGGATGGGCCTGAATCGTGGCCTGGCTTTTGCCCGTCGCGGCGTCCCAAAACATGACTTCACCGACCCGGCTCCGATGTAGGCGGTCGCTCGATCCGGCACCCGAAGCCAGCAGTTTACCGTTCGGAGCGAAGGCCAGGGCTTGCACCGGCCCGGTGTGCCCCCGCAGCGTGAATCGCTCCTTCCCCGTGTCCGCGTCCCAGAGCCGAACAGTCCCGTCCCGTCCGCCGGAAGCGACGGTGCCGCCGTCGAGACTGACGGCCACCGTCAACACCGGCCCGCTGTGGCCGCGCAGGACCGCCCGCTCCTTGCCGCCGTCCGCGACCAGCAGCCGCACCGTGCCGTCCCAGCCGCCTGACGCCAGCAGCTTGCCGACCGGATCGAAAGCGAGCGCCAGAACCGGCCCCGTGTGCCGGCGCAACAGCGGACCGTTCTCCTTGCCCGTGGCGGCGTTCCAGAGAAGAATCTCGCCGGTGTTGGTTCCCGAGGCACCCGCCTGGCCGTCGGCACTGAACGCCAGAGAGCTGACGGCCCCACTGTGTCCCGTGATCGTGACCTTTTCCTTGCCCGTGGCGGCGTCCCACAAAGTCACGACCCCGGCGGGTTCGGCAGACGCGGCAGCACCGCCGGCCGCCGACAGCAGCAGCCGTCCATCGCCCGAGACGGCCAGCGCTCGGAGAGGGAAGGAGTGAGCGGGCAGAACAATCGGCACGTCAGCCGGTCCGGCGTCCCACAGCTTCACGGTCTGGTCCAGACTGGCGGACGCCAGCGTTCGGCCGTCCGGACTGAACGCCACGGCTACCACGGCCTGGGCATGACCCGTTAGGACGGCACGCAGCTGGCCGACGACCGGATCCCAGAGACGCACTTCGCCTGCCGACTGGAGTTGAGCGGCATCCTCCGGTCCCGCTCCCGCCGCCAGGGTTTTGCCGTCCGGTGAGAAATCCAGGCTCCAGACCGTTCCGCGATGCCCCGGCAGGCTGAGTTGTTCCTTCCCCGTGGCCGCGTTCCAGAGCCGCACGAGCCCATCGGGGCCGCCCGTTGCCAGCATCCGGCCGTCCGGCGCGAACGCCAAAGCCTGTACGCCGTCGCCCGGAACCGGAATCGTGCGCAGCAGTTCGCCCGTCGTCGGTTGCCACAGCCGCACGGTGCCATCGCCGCTGCCCGAGGCTATGATCTTGCCGTCCGGCGCGAAGGCGACGCAGGTGACGGTGTCCATATGGCCGGTCAGCGTGCGACGTAATGCGCCGTCGAGGGGGTTCCACAATTTCACGAGACGATCCTGGCCGCCCGTGGCGAGGAGGCCGCCGTCCGCGGCAAACATCATGCAGACCACGCCGAAGCGATGGGCTTCTACGGTCTTCCGCTCCTTACCCGTGACAGCGTCCCAGAGACGCAGCGTGCCATCGGCACTGCCCGACGCCGCGACGACGCCGTGCGGCTGGACCGCGACCGCGGCCACGGGACCGGTGTGCCCCTTCAAGGTGTGTCGGACCGTCCCCGTCGTGGCGTCGCTGAGTTTCACAAGCTGATCGAAACCGCCGGTGGCGATCGTCCGCCCGTCCGGCGCGAAGGCCAGCGCCAGCACAGGACCGGTGTGTCCGCGGAAAGTGGCGCGCTCCAGCGTCCGCGCAGGCCTGGTCCAGTTCCACGTTCGTCCCGCTGGCGAAAGCTAGGCGGTTGCCGTCCGGAAAGAAGGCGAGCGAGAGGACGCTGGCGGTTGAGGTAACCGTGCCCAGGGGCTGACCGCTGGCCGGATTCCACAGCTTCACTTCGCCGGTCGGCTCCTGCGCGAAGACGGCGACTCCCTCGGCTCCCGAGGCGAGCGTTTGGCCGTCCGGGGCAAAGGCCACGGTGTACGCGTGGCCTGTATGTCCCGAGAGCGTGATCCGGGCGGCCCCCGTCGCTGCATCCCAGAGGCGCACGGTTCCGTCGGCGCCGGCCGAGGCCAGGGTCTTGCCGTCCGGCGAAAAGGCCGCCGAATAGATCCGCCTCGTGTGCCCCGCCAGGCCGCCGCGCGGCTGATGCGTCTCCACGTCCCACAGTCTGACCAGGCGATCTTCTCCGGCCGAGATCAAAGTCTTGCCGTCCGGGCTGAAGGTGAGCGTGTGGATCGCCGTTCGATGGGCAAACTGATGGAAGAGTTCTTTGCCGGTTGTCGTGTTCCACACGCGGATCTCGCCTGTTTCCCCCGCGGAGGCGAGAGCATCACCTCCCGGTGCAAAGGCGACGGCGAAGACTGGCCCACGATGGCCGCTCAGCGTCCGCTGCGGTTTGCCGGACCAGTCCCAGAGACGAACGACACGGTCCGCGCCGGCCGTGGCGAGCACCTTGCCTTTCGGAGCGAATGCCACGGTGCAGACTCGGCCGGTGTGGGCGGAGAGAACGATCGGCTCACGGCTCGTTTCCGTGTCCAGGATTCGCACGGTCCCATCGGCCGCGCCTGTTGCCAGGGTTCGGCCGTCCGGCGCGACGGCGACGGAAACCACAGTGGCCCCGCAGCTCAATGACCGCCTTTCTTGAGTGTTGCTGAGAAGGCCCCAGGTGAAGTCACGCAGGTCGAGCGGACAGGCGCGGTGTCCTGAAGCAGATGGCGCGTCCGGTCGGGATCGTGGCGCCAGGCGGTGAGGGCTTCCGTGAGCTGCTGGGCGTACAGCCCGCGCCGCGCTTGTTCGAGACGACGGTATGTCTCACGCTCGATCGCCGTTCTGGCCTGACGGATCTCATCGCGCTGGGCCTCCGTCGTTCGCATCGCCGCGCGGACTGCGTCGCGCTGCGTCTCGGCCTCGGCACAGCTCGGCGGCCTCACGCTGACCGGCCACGGCACGATCGCGCTCTTGCCGCATGAGTTCGCCGTGAAACAGGATCGCCGCCAGCAGCAGGACGCCTCCGAGAATGCTGCCGACAATCAGCGCGGCCTGCGCCGGCGCACGCCGGGTCCACTTGACGACACGAGTGCCCACGCCGACGGGCCGCGCTGCAACCGGTCGCACGGCCAAAAAACGAGCCAGGTCGTCGGCCAGCGCCGCCGCCGTGGCGTAGCGCTCGGCAGGATTCTTCCGTAAACAGCGCAGGCAGATCGCTTCCAGGTCCGGCGCCAACCCCGCTCGCAGTGCGGTCGGTGCCGTCGGTTCCGCGGAATCCACGAGCAGCAAGGTGGCCAGTGCCGTGTCTTCTCGGAACGGCGGCCGACCCGTCAGCATCTCGTACAGGATGGCGCCGAGCGAGTAGACGTCGGCACTGACTCCGACCTCGTCCTTGCCGCGCGCCTGCTCCGGGGCCATGTAGCTCGGCGTACCAAGAACGTCGCCCAACCGGGTCAGGCGTACTTCCGCCGAGACGTTTGGCGAGACCGAAGTCGGTGATCTTGGGTTGGTGAGTGGTGAGTGGTGAGTGGTGAGTGGTGGACCACTCACCACTCACCACTCCACCACTCACCAACAAGATGTTCGCCGGTTTCAGATCGCGGTGAACGATGCCGTGCTGATGGGCGTGGTGGATCGCGCGGGCCAGCGTCTCGATGAGTTGGGCTGCCTCGCGCTCCGGTGTCGGCGGACCGTTGAGCCGATCGGCCAGGCTGCGTCCCTCGACCAATTCCAGAGCGAGGTAGGGCCGGCCTTCGTGTTCGCCCACTTCAAAGATCTGCACGATGTTCGGATGCTGCAATCGGGCCACCGCCACCGCCTCGGCCCGAAACGCGGCCGCAGCGGGTCGGCGTTCTTGCCCTCGAAGCGCAGCACCTTCAGGGCCACAATACGCCGCAGACTGCGCTGCCGTGCTTTGTAAACGACGCCCATACCACCGCGGCCAATCTCCGCGATCACCTCGTAGCCGGGGATTTTCGGCGGCGAAAGCTCGGGATCAAGCGGCGTACGCCCAGGGACAATCGACTCGCGGCTTTGCGAGCCGACCGCTTCGTGCAACTGAAACTGAATCTCGATCGGATCGATCAGCGCCGGAAAGCGCTGGCGATACTCCTCGAGGCCTGGGTGCCTCGCCGCGCGGACTTGCGCAGGTAAATCTCGTTGGAAATCAGATCGAGAACTTTCTCCGTGTCCTCGCTCAGAGCGGGATGCCGTTGCAGATAAGCTTCGACGTAAAGGGGCTGGCCGCGGCGCCAGCGTTCAGACTGGTCCAGCAGGACGCGGACGAGCAGATCGTCGGCGGAGTTACTCATGAGCGAAGTCGTCCAGCCCTAGCTCACGGGCGATGCGATTGAGGGTCCGATCCAGCTTCTTGCGCAGGGCGTCAGGCCGGCCGCCCAGCTCGGCGGCGATCTCGGGCCATCCCGCCCGAGGGCACGTCGATCGGCCAGCTGGCGTTCCTCATCCGACATGCGCCGGCGGAACTCGGCCAGCAATTCCCGAGCCGCTGGCTAACGGCTCGGGGAAGGGCCGCCGCCGACCACCTCACGATCGCTCACGTCGCCCGGTTCGAGCCGGCGATTGTCGCGGCAATCGGCCTGCTCGCGCCGAATCTGATCGGCCACTTTGTTGCGGGCCATCGACACCAGCAATTTGACGAGCTGGCCGGGTGTCGAAACGTGGAATTGGCCGAGGGCCGTGCGGACGAAGAAGCTGGCCAGGACCGACTGGCAGATGTCGATCGAATCGACTGATCGGCGGAGCCGAGCGTTGAGCATCCAGATACGGACCGCACGCCGCACGGCCGGCTCATACTGCGCCACCAGGCTCGTCGCCGCTGCTGCGTCGCCGGACCGAACGCGCCCGATCAGCTTCTCAAACTCGTCGCTGCTATCCAAGTCCGTCTCCCGGTAAGGAAAGCCGAACCGTCGAACCCCGGCAACGACAGTTTAGCAGACGGAAGAGGCGCGTGCTTGCGTTTCGCGCAACCGTCTCGCGCGAAACCCTCATCGTTTCAGCCGAGCATCGAGCGCCGCCGACAGGCGCAGGATTGGACAACAGCTCGGCGAGCGTATGCTCGGCGACATTGTGCAGCACCGCCGCGGCAGGCACCTGGCCGACATATCGCCGCGCCGCCTTCTCCAGCTCCGGCCGTTGTTTCTTGAACTCTCGTTCATTCAGCGAGCGAACCGTTCTCAGATACTGGCCCACACGCTCGGCGACGAATCGACTGCGGTCCGCATCGAGGCCGCCGAGCTGCCAACTGAGTTCGTCCACGATTTCCTCCGAAAGCTCATTCCACTCGTCATCCTTCAGTTTGCCGACCTGGTCCAGGGCACCGAGCAGCCGTTCCAGGGGATCGGGTAGCTCTTCGGTGAGATTGATGATGAACGCGCCGAACTGGCGCGGGCTTGTGAGCAGCACCTCGGGGGCGCGGCGGCGGGCGGCGGCGCCCAACTCCACCTCGTCGTCGAGGTCGGTATCGTCCGCGTCGAGTAGCTCGTCGAGTTGCTCTTCGAGGCGGTCGATGCGCGCGCCATCGCCGCGCAAAAGGGCATCGTGCATGTCGATCAGAGTCTGTCGCAGCTTGGCGCTGCCCTTGCCGTCCTGCCGCGGTGCCGGCTTCGGCACGGTTTCCGCGGCGAGCTTCTGCAGAGCCTCCATCTGCGGCGGCGTCAACTGGAAACGATGCAACGTTCGCAGCGCCGCGACTTCCAGACTCAGGTTGCTCAGTGAGAGCCGCTTCACATCGGCAGCGTCGGAGCGGGACGACAAGCAGAATCCAATTGTGAGCGCCAGCGCGATACGGTGCGACATGATCGGTACTCCCGTGATGTAGACCGCCGCTCCGCGGAGCGGCGGTCCACGTCCTTTAGCTCTTCTTGCCAAGATCGCGGTTGAGGATGTTATCGAGCTGTTGCTCCAGCTGGCGGACCGAAGTTGTCTTCTTTTTCTTCTTGTTGTGGTGCTTCTTGTTGTGATGCTTCTTCTTCGCGACGGGAGTTGTGGACGACGACGGCGAAGAAGACGCCGCCGCCTTCTTCTTATGATGGTGCTTCTTGTGGTGGTGTTTCTTCTTGGACTTGGCGGCGATGAGAGATTCGAGTTCGCGGTCGATCTTCTTCAGGTTCGCCAGTTGTTCGGCCGCCCGTGCCGGATTCGCCCCGTTCAGAGGCAGTCCAAAACTGCCGGCCAGAACGCCCAGGACGGCCAGCCACCGCAGTGGCCGATTCGAGAACGCGCACATTGTGTACTCTCCTGCCCTGAGGAAACATCCTCGGTTGTGCTGTTCGGACCGCCGCCCGAGCGGCCCCTCTCCCAGAATGATCGGATGCGTGAGGGTCGAGAGGACATCCGCGCAAAAAAATCTCCGCGTGGCGAATAGGCGCATATCACGAGTTGAAACAAGATCACGTGGATACTGCAAGGATACCCGCACAACAAGGTGAGTGGCGGGCCACGTGATCACAAGTGACATGAACAGAAAAATGTAGAAAAAGCGAAACGGAGGTGCGGAAGAGAAGTAGCTACCTTGACTCGGCGGCCTGTTGGTGAAGGATCTCGACTTCCTGCCATAGTTTTCTCCAGTGTGCGTTATGGGTAGCTTGGCAAGGCCGTCGGCATCGCGCATCGCGGCGAGATGGGTTTTTTGAGTGCTGCATTGGAGCTAGAAGTGCGATTTGGGCTTGTTGCGTAGGCGCTTGGCAGGCAGCGAGGCGGCCGCAGCAGCGAGTGCTGGACGGCACAAGCCGAAGATCGCCTTCGGTAAATTTTAGATGCAGCCTGGCAGAAAACGCGATCTCGCGCGATGCGCATGCGAACAAGGCTTGCAAGCTACGAGGTAACGCGACGATGGAGATTTATGGCAGGAAGTGAGATCTTGGCGCGAGTAAGGTAGCTACTCTCTCCGCCTCGCTTCGCTTTTTTACATTTTTCTGTTATGTATTGTGATCACGTAGCGCACTCACTTGTTGTGCGGGTATCTTGCAGCTGTCACGTGATCTTGTTCAACTCGTGATATGCGCTATTCGCACGCGGAGATTTTTTTCGCGCGGTGTCTCTCGACCTCACGCGTGCTGGCTGGGAGAGGGGCGCTGGGCGGCGGTGAACAGCCACCGAGGTGTTCTCAGGCAGTACACATGCGCGCGTTCGATCGGCACTGCGGTGGCTGGCGTCTGGGCGTTTGGCGGCGGTGCGGCTGCTCTGAACGGGGCGAATCGGCACGGGCGGCCAGCCACCGCAGTGGCCGATTCGAGAACGCGCGCATTGTGTACTCTCCTGCCTGAGGAAACATCCTCGGTTGTGCTGTTCGGACCGCCGCCCGAGCGGCCCCTCTCCCAGAATGATCGGATGCGTGAGGGTCGAGAGGACATCCGCGCAAAAAAATCTCCGCGTGGCGAATAGGCGCCATATCACGAGTTGAAACAAGATCACGTGGATACTGCAAGGATACCCGCACAACAAGGTGAGTGGCGGGCCACGTGATCACAAGTGACATGAACAGAAAAATGTAGAAAAAGCGAAACGGAGGTGCGGAAGAGAAGTAGCTACCTTGACTCGGCGGCCTGTTGGTGAAGGATCTCGACTTCCTGCCATAGTTTTCTCCAGTCGTCGCGTTCGACCTTGGGTAGCTTGGCAAGGCCGTCGGCATCGCGCATCGCGGCGAGATCGGCGTTTTTCTGCCAGTGCTGCATCTGGAGCTCCACCGAAGTGCGATCTTCGGGCTTGTTGCCGTCCAGGCGCTTGGCCCAGGCGGCGAGGGCGGCACGCAGCCAGCCGAGTGCCTGGTTGCGCAAGCGGACACGCGCCGGTTCGTCGACCGGTTTGGTCCCTTCGTCTTTGCCGGTAGCGGCGAGGACGGCACACCAGGCGGCGAGGTAGCGGTTCAGCTGAACCAGATCACCGGCCAAAGCCGCATCCGCCTCGAACGCGGCCGCATAAAAACGGGCGGCGGCGTAGAGGTGCTTCAAGTCGCAAAGTCTGGCGAACTCGATTTGCTCGACGGCGGTTGCCAGTTCGGTCTTGCCGTCGAGGACGTCCGGCAAGCGGCGGTCGAGTTCGAGGATGCGCTCGGCCTCTCGAAGCCACTGATCGGAGGGGGAACGCCAGCCCAGGCGTTTTGGCACCCAGATCGTGGCCGCGCCGGAAGGCGTCGCGTCATGGTTGGACATGCAATCCTGCTTCCAGGAAAGGGGAAAATTGGCGGCCGGACTACCGCGAACACTCGCACATTCTCGCCGAGTGGACAGAGGTCGTCAACCAGATCGGAGCATTGTCCAAACGAGGCGCCGGAGGGGTAACCGAATAGTAGGACGGATTGCCAATCCGTCCTACCGCCGTGCCACGCGACTTTTGAACCAAGCCCCCGATCGGCCCGACGAAAATGGCCGAGTTTCACCCGATAAACGCCACAAGTCGAAAACGCCTGACATCCTCTGTGCAACGCTCCTGGAAGCGTGCTCATCCCCAGAAGCCCTGGAGCTTTTCCTTATCGAGAACTCCGAGCGGGAACTTCTTGCTGAAGGGATGGTCGGCGATGCCGGCGAATTGCGCGGAGCGCTCGTGGATGTGCTCGGGGCGCACGCGGATGCCCTTGTCCTTGTCGCAGGCCAGGGTTTGCGGATTGAGCGGGACGTGGAACTGCTTCTCGTCGGTGGCGCCGATGACGCGGTTGCCCTGGATGCCGCGGCCGAGGAACATGACCGAGCCGATGGACCAGTGGTCCTTGCCGTTGCCGTTGTTGTAGGTCGGCGTCCGGCCCATCTCGCTCTGGACGACGACGACGAGCTTGTCGCGGATCTTCAGCTCCTCGGCCCGGCGGATCAGGTAGGCGATGCCGGCGAGGAACTCGGGGATCAGCTTCATCTGGTCGACGTCGTTGTTGGCGTGGCTGTCGAACTGGCCGATGGTCAGGTTCGCGGAGACGCAGACGCCGGCCTTGAACGAGGCCAGGGCGATCTCGGCCTGCTGCGACAGGCGTTCCTTGGGGATGGTCGTCGGGATGTAGGGGGTGACCCGCTGCAGGGCCTTCGAGTTGACCTGGGCCGCGTAGAGCATGTTCTCGGCGCGTTCCTGCCGCGGCAGGCGCGGCTGGGCGGCGCGGGCTTCGTTCTCGTCGCGCAGCGCCTGCTCGATGCGGTCGAGGGCGAAGTCGTCGTGGTAGGGCGACCGCGCGTTGCCCTCGACGGCGTCGGCGTTGGCGATGCTCCTGCAGCGACTGGCAGGTAGGGAACGCGCGACATGGCCACGAGGTTGCCGGTGGCCGAGTAGTTGCCGAAGGTCAGGAACGACAGCGGGCAGGCCGGCCCCTGGCAGGCGGCGACCAGGGCGGCGAACGTCGGGTAGGCCAGGCTGTCGAGCTTGCCGGTCGCCATGTAGCGGGCGCCGGGGGAGTGGTTGTTGACCGAGTAGTCGAGCCCGTTGAGCGACGAGCAGCTCGTTGCCGAACTCGGCGTAGAAGTCCTCGTTGCTCATCCCGGCCTTGGATGTGTTTCGCGGTCGGGGCGAACTTGTGCTGCCCCTTGGTGAGGATGTCGCCTTCCTGGTAGAGGCGGTTGATGCCGCCGATGCCCTTGGGGTCCATGAGGTAGGTCGTGTCCCAGCCGCCGGAGGCGTTGAAGACGACGTAGTACGGCCCGTCGTAAGGCGGCTCTTCCTTCGTCCGCGCGCGCCGAGCAGCGACGAAGCGCCGCCGGGGCAGGCAGGCCGAGACCGGCCAGGCCGCAGAGTTTGAGGAAATCGCGTCGCATGGTGATTACTCGTAAAGGAATTCGGGCCGGCGCAGCAGGTAGGTGACCACGGCACGCCAGGCGCGGATCGTGTAATTCGGGTCGGGGACGGGCGCGAGCAGTCCCTGGCGGCAAGAGTAGTTCTCTTGCGGCGTCGATGCCTTTGCGCTCGGCGGCGTCGGCGACGATGCCGGCGAAGAGCTCGAAGGTGCGCTCCACCTCCGGCGAGTCCACCGCGTCGTAGCGGCCCAGGACCCGCTCGATGCAGATGGACGATCGCCCGGCGGATCTTCGCGTCCGCCTCGGGCGAGGCGCCGGGAAGCACGTCCGGCTCGATGCTCGGGAACAGCCGGCGCTCGGCCGGCGGACGGCGAAGTCGCAGCGACGTTTGCTTGCACGCCACGTCGTTGGCGAGGATGCGCTGGATCGCGCCCATCGCGCCGCTCGGGTCGGCGGCGCGCTCGGTCACTTCCTTCGAGTCGATGCCGCCGTAGAGCATCGCCAGCTGGTCGTTCAACTTGCCCCAGGGCTGCCCGAAGACGGCCGCCACCTTCCGCTCGACCTGCTCGGGCGCGAGCATCCGGACCAGGCCGACGTCGTCCAGCTCCGCCCGCCGTTGCGGATTGGCCGCCGCGGTGGCCAGGCCGTCGGCGCGGTAGAAGTCGGAGACGATCCAGTCCTTGAAGACGCTCTTGAGATTGAAGCCGGTCTGCGCGAAGCGGACGGCGATCGCTTCGATCTGCTGGCGCTGTTCCTGGTAGGCGCGGCGCTTGGCGGCGATAGAGCGGGTCGTCCAGGTCCTTCGGCGGCAGCAGCACCTTGCGGCCGGTCAGGATGTAGTAGACGTGCTCGACCATGGCGACGGCAAAGCGCGGGTCCTTCGCGGTGCGTTCGCCGAGCCATTGCAGCGCCCGCCAGCGCTCCGTCGCCGGCAGGTCTTCGCCCTCGAAGCCGGCGGCGAACATGTCCGTGAACCAGCCTCCCTTGCGCCTGCCGTAGACGCCCTGTCGAAACTTCCAGTAGTCCTGGAACAGGCCGGCGACCGGGTCGATCGTCTTGTGGCAGACGACGCATTCCGAGGCCTGCATCGTCGGGATCGTGATACTTCGCCGTGACCGCGGCGGCATCCGAGACGCGGGCGGCCAGTTCCAGCACATCGACGCCGAGGAAATGCTGATAGTACATCCGGGCGCGCAGGCGGTTGCGGTTCGTCTCGGTCGTCGGATAGCGGCGCAGGTACTGGAACGTGCTCAGCAGGCCCGCGTGCGGATAGAAGCCCGTCGCCGATTCCTGGTCCTCGCTCCGGTTCCGCCCGACGAGCGCCTTGAGCTTCACCGGGATGTATTCGAAGGGGTCGTCCGGGTTCTTGAACTTGGGCTTGCACCTCGTCGAAGATGCCGTAGCCGCGGGCCGTGTAGGGCGTGACCATGATGTAATCGGCGGTCACGATCTCGGTGAACGGCCGATCGTTGCGGACGATGTGCTCGACCAGCTTCATCGGCTCGCCGAGCAGGGCCTTGCGGTAGTCGGCGGCGAGCTTGTAGCCGGCCTGCTGTCGGTCCTTCTCGTCGGCGATGTGGCTCAGGTCGAACTTCTGATACCAGTGGCGCGTCTTGCTGAAGTGCTCGTAGGACAGCACCGTCTGGTCCGCGTTGCCATCGAAGCCGACGCGTGAGGAAGATGTCGTTGAACCCTTCGCGGAGCCGGTCGTAGAAGGCGTCCTCCTTCATCACCGCGTCGAGCACGCAGGCAGCGCCTTCCGGCCCTCCTTGGCGACCGCGGCCAGTTCGGCCTCGGTCGGAAGCCGGCCGGCCAGCGACAGCGTGACGCGCCGGAGCAGTCTCCGGTCGTCCAGCATCACGACGCCGTCGAAGAACGGCGGCGCGTTCTTGTCTTCGGAGGCGATGCGCGAGTCCGTCTTTGGCGGGGCGTACAACCGGCGGACGAATTCCGCAAGAACGCGATAGCCCGCCGAGTCCGGCTTGAGCGTACTTTGCCGCCGTGGTCGAGCTCGCCGACTACTTTCAGCAGCAGCCGGGATTGGTCGCCTTCCTTTAACCGCGCCATGCGACGAAGGCGTCCCGGTTATGGCGCAGCGCCTCGTCCTTTTCGCCCCCCACGCTGCGGTCGGGGTCTTTCAAAATGAACTGGCTGTTTTCGGCTTTGCCGTCCAGGGTATGGCATTTCAGGCAGGTCTGCGCCGACCTTAACCCAGACTTCATTCGCAAAGAAATCGTCCACCGCCGCTCCACACGCCCCACTGTAAACCTTTTTTTCTTCGCCACGCGCAGCGACGGCAACAGCGATCACGGCGATCAGACTGAAACCAATCGTGCGAATGTTCAATGACATGGTTGATCCTCTCGTCGCCCGATATTGTCGTTTTCCAGACCGACCCGATCGCGACAGCCACTAAGTTGAACGCTTTCACGGCCGCGCTGAACCCGGGCTTGTCATTCCTCTTGGACACGGTTACCGAGTCGGCAGGACGGTGCGCACCCCGGCATTCTTACTCTACCGGGAGCGTTCGCACCAACGCGAGCGTGGCCCAGGCGGTGCCCATGTAGCTGCTGAACTCGGGTCTCTGATACGCCCGCGACTGGACAAACCAGGATCCATCCGGCTTCTGGTTCTCGATCAAGTAGCTCCATGCTTTCGCGACGGCCGGGTCCTTGGCCGTCAGGCCAGCCGTGGATAGCGCCACCAGGGCCTGGCCGGTGCCCAGCGCATCGCTGCGGAGCTTCTTGGTCTGGCTCCAACCGCCGTCGTCCTTCTGTAAGGTCAACAGTTGCTCGACGAGGGCTTGCACCTCAGCCGTTTTGCCCAGGCGTTTGTTGAGCAGGATACGGAGTACCAGGGATTGAAGATCGTCACTGGGTGGATGGTCGCTCAAGAATTTCAGGCCCTTCGCCTTGCTCTTGTCGAGGACGTCCTTGGAAATGTCGGAAGGTTCGCGATAGTTCAGGGCCAACAGCGCCCACAGGGTGGTCACATCGTCGCGGTCGATAAGCGGCGCCATCAGGCCATCTGGTGCCTTGGTGATGAATACCTGCCACGAGCCATTTTCCTTCTGCTGTTCGAGCAGATGGGCCGCGGCCTTGTCGAAGAACTTCGCCGTCTCGGCATCAGGCTCCCCCGCGGCCCCCATGCCGAAGGGGAGATAGATGACATTGATGCTGAGGTCGTTGAGCACAGCTCGATTGGTCGGCCGCAGGGTGGGGTGCTTGCTGTAAGCCTTCAACGCGGTGACGCGCACTTGTTCCAGTGACTTTTCGTTGATGGTAAAGCCGCGTTTTTTGGCCTCGTAGCCGCTCCACATCATCCACGGGCCGTGATGACAGCTGACGCACTTCGTCGTCTCCCATTCCAGCCCATTCTTTTCCAGGAACGCCAGGCTTTTTTCGACCGTCTGACGAACCTGCGGAGTGCCCACCGAGGTATTGGGCGGAGCGGGAGCATTCTGGGAAAGCGCTGCGATCACGAACGTAAGCGGAAACATGAGAAACTTCCCTGGCGGGCCGTCTTCGGAGAGATCGTGGAGAGAACCGGCGGATCCGACATCATACTCGAACTCGACACAATACTGCACCGCGTCCCCTGCGGCGCGGCGATGGGAGTTCGATCCAGCCGCACTCGTACCTCGGAGATTGTACTTCCCCGACATCCCTCCGTACAAACAGAATCCGTCGCATTTCTTTCCCGTGATCGGTCATGGCGTCGAATCGGGTTATCGCTTTCGCCCCCCACGATCACCACACGGTGAACGAAGTGTTCGTGTCAACACTGAGACGCGACATTAACCCGACGCGCCAGCGAGGTGTTTGAGAGTTCCCTCGCTGGCGCGTCGGGTTGGCATGCCGGACCGAGGTAAACGCCTATCGGCCGCTTTCCTGTTTGCTGCTGGCCGCGATGGCCGAGGAGGGGCAATCCAAAAGAAATTGCAGCCGGGTCGCGGCTTCGACCAGCAACTCCGGCGGTCGGGGCCATTGCTCCAGGATCAGCGCGCCACGGTAGCTCGCGCCGGCGCAGACGTTCGACAAAGGCCCGCACGCCCGCGTCGTTCAGCCGAGCGGGCCCCGTGAACAGCGTCAGGTGAGCTGTCGGCGTCGCCGTAATTCTCGTGAACGTGCAGGTGGATGAGGGGCAACTCCGGGCTCAGGGCGTCGAGGTAGCGGAGGTAAGTCGTTGTGCGTCGCCTCGCACAGGTTGGCGTGGCCAATGTCCAGACACATGCCGACGGCTTCGGGTGGGGCCGCGTCCAGTTCGCGCAGGCAGGCGAAGGTCTGGTTGAAGTCCTCCGGCGTCGTGTGCGGCGTGTTCTCGATGCTGAGCCGCAGCCCCGCAGCGGCCGCACGGCGGATCACCGGCTCCAGCGACCGCACGTAACTCGCCGCGCCGTCGTCCATGTAGAGGTGCAGGTTGACCAGGTCGGCGCCGATGTCGCGGGCGAAATCCAGGCTGCGCAGCAGCAGTTCGACGCCGCTCGGCGTGCAGCGGGTTGGCCTGCCAGGGCGCATGCACGGTGAAGAGCACGTCGCGGGCCTTGCCGGTGTCGCGGATCCAGGCGCGCGTGGCGCCGTCCATGTCCGGCTCGTCCCAGCCGGCGGCGCTGCCGTCGGCGATTCCACTTCTTGTCGGCGAACCACTCGAAGGCGTCCGAAGCCGTGGCGCAGGGCGAACTCGAAGGGCTCCATGCGGTCCGCGCAGGAGATGGCGGTCTGGTTGCCGATGCGGATGCGCTGGCTCATGACGGCCTCACTCGAGGATGACAAGGTGACAAGGTGACCGATCGATGTTAGGTCACCTTGTCCCTTGCACCTTGTCATCTTCAAACTCAGCCCCACCTGGGGCCGGGTCTGGACGACATGGAACTTCCCGCCGGCCACCGCCCCCTCGACGTCCTGCGGCGAGCCGAGCACCCGCTCCACTTCCAGCCCGACGCGGGCGATGGAGCGGAGCAGGTCGTCGCGGAAGCTCTGGTCCCAGACCAGTTTCTCGCCCCGGTAATCGAGCAGCCGGTGTTCGGGCTCCTCCGCCAGGAAGCTATCATACAGCCCCGCCCCGGCGAAGCCCTCCAGATCCTCGCCGTTGGAGTCGGAGCGGAAGATCACGCCCTTGCCGTAGAGGCCCACGACTCTTGCCGGGGTACGAGATGATGTCCGGCCGCAAGGTCGGCCTTGCGGCAGACGAACCCCAGCGCCCGGCCGGGGTAATTGCCGACCAGGGTTTCGCCCAGCCCCAGCACCACCTCGGCGTAAAGCTCGTCGCGGTTGCCGGTGAGCGGGTTGGCGGTGTGGATCACGTAGGCGTAATCGGCCTCCACGACCTGCTGGATGAGCACCGCCATCCGCAGGCTGTCGTGAGGAATGCCGCGGGCGCGGCGCGAGAGGTACGCCCGGTCGTTCCACTTGGAGGCCCAGACGCGCCGGATGGCGTGCCAAGCCTGCTCCCACGGCAAGCGGCGGCAGACCCGACGCGCTGCCAGACTTCCAGCAGCGTCTCCTGCAGTTCCGGCGGCGCCGTCGCTTCCAGCAGCAGCGCCCGCAGGCGAGCCAGCGTTTCGGACGGGTTGTGCTCCGCTGCCGCCACCAGCGCTTCATACCTCCCGGCGCAGCTCGCGGTTGCTGTCATGCTCCAGCGTTTTTTCGCAAACGCCGAAGGGCAGGGCGATGGAGGTCGGCAAGTGAATCCAGTCGGCAGCCGGCCGCGCAGCCCGTTCAGGTTGTTCGACTTGCCGCCCACGATCTCCGGCGTGAACTGGTCCTGTGTCACCACCCAGGACGAGAAGACGGCAGGCGGCAGACGACGGGCAGATACGGAAGAACGCTCGGGGCCGCGTTCCTGGCTCCTGACTTTCGCCATCCGCTTTCTCTTCGGTACTCCACGTCGCCGCCGGGAGTGACGTGCAGCGCCAGGGTCCTGTCCCGCAAGCTTTGAGGCGTGCGTAGGTCTCCGGCTCGAAGCAGGTGGCGAAGAGGACGTGGGCGTTGCGGGCCCGCACCGCCACGTGGGAAACCAGGTCCGGCGCGTCCGTGGTGATGACCGCCGTCACGCCCTCGGGAATCTCCTCGTTGCCGCTGACGGCGTCCGCGACCAGCACGGTGGCTTCCGGGAAGCGCTCGGCCTGCACGTCGAGCAGGCGGTCCACCACGCGCAGCCCGCCCGATAGCCGATGCGGGGCTGATGACCTGCCAGCCGCCCAGGCCCGCCGCCTTCCGCAGCAGCGGGTCGAGGTGGCGCAGCAGCAGCGCCAGGGCGAAGGCCGGACCGCCGCGGATGACCTCCTCGCTGAACAGCGGCACGGTCCACGAGTCTGCCTCGAACGCGGTCCCCAGGAACTCGGCCTTGGGCTGCAAACGACGGTACAGGTCGTCGGTGAAACCCAGCAACCCAGCGCGCCGCGCGGTCGGCCACGCTCTTGGCGTGCAGCGCCCAGTCCCGGCCGTCGCGCGGTCGGACAAGCAGCGCCTCCCAGTGGCCGGCGCAGAGGGCCAGCTCCGGGTGCGTCGATCGACAAGCATGAGATTCCGCATCGTTTCGCGGACCAGCAGCACCAGCTCGTCCCGTGACGAATTGGCTGAGGTTCTGTCGTTCGATCACGCCGCGCAGGAACTCTTCCAGCGCCAGGTCGAGAAAGAGCAGGTCGCGCAGCGCGGCGTCGTCCTTGGCCGTCCGGCAGCGCTTCCGCCAGGCCTTCTCGCGCCGACGTGACCGCGGCCGCAAGCTCTTCCACAGCCGGTTGCTTGTGCCGCAGTGCGAGGAGAGCATCGAGTCTCTTCTTCTGACCCGTCGTCCAGCCGGCCGTGTGCGGCCGCGGCGGCGCTTTCCAGGTCCGTCCCGGAATGCACCGATTTGAGGATCCGCAGGAACTTCTCGAACTCCTTGATCAGCGCGTCCTTCTTGTCGGCGAAGAACGTCGGGGTCGCTCTTGATCGGGCGCTCGAAGCTCTTCAGCCGCTCGCGCGTGACGCCGCCCTCCTCCAGGGTCCGGTAGAACGGTCGCCAGGTCGCCGTTGCTTTTCAGGAAGGCGAGGTAGGCCTCGCAGATGACAACGTCGTCGGGCGTCGTGTTGTTGTGGAGCTTCTGGTGCCACTCCTCCACGAAATGGCCGCTGGTCTCCTTGATGTGATTGCGGTGCATGATCTGGAGGATCTCGTCGCGGACCCGCTGGCCCTCGCCGCCGCGGCCCAGCGTCGTGAGCATCAGGCGCAACCACAAGCGGCACGCCCGCAGCCGTGCGCGGCGTCTGGCGCCTCCAGATGCCGGCCAGCCGCGTGGTGAGCCGGTCCTGGGCGTGACTGAGTTCGCGCGGCTTGGTGTTGAACTGCCGCTGCCAGTCGAGCTGGCGGATGGCGCTGAAACGCAGCCAGGCGAAGAGGAGCGCCAGCGCGTCCTGGTCATCCGGCACGCCTGCCAGCAGGTCGTGACACAGGTTGAACCGGTGCATCAGGGTCCAGTACGAGGCGCCCATCTCGGCGTCGACAATCTGCTCGGCCAGGTCCCTGAGTTTCGGAGAGGACAGCCGCGGATCCACCGGTCCTCCACACAGCGGGAGGTACATGTCCTTGCCGCCGCTTTTCAGCCAACCGGCAGTCTCCGGTTCATACAGGACGAAGTTCAGTCCACGCGGTCTGAGCCTCCCGGTTGAATCCGGAGGCTCGCCGACCATCGGGAAATCCAACTCCAGGTAACGCAGTCCGTCACGCTCTCCGAAAGGGGTGCGCGCGGCCTTCGGGTCGAAGATTGCCGTACCGGCGGGACGAAAGTTCTCCGACGGCAGGCGCCATTCCTGCCGGAATTGCCAGGCCAGCCCCCAGTGGAGTAACAGGGGTGGCGAGGCATCGCAAGCCATGCGGACGCGAACAGCCTCGGAGGTTGACCAGGAGGCCACGGCGAGCTGCCCGCCTCCGTCCAGGGGTAACACCTGGCGGGCGGCCCCGGAGTCCTGAACCCAGGACGTCAGCGCCTCTTCCGGCGACCGCGCGGCGCCGTCGGCTTTGGGAAGCCGGATGGAGAAGTCTTTGCCGCCGTTGTTGAGCCAGCGCTTTTCCCTGGGAAAGAAGAGGACGAAGAGCAGATTGTCCCACCGGCAGGGCAGCTCCAGATGGATCGCCACTTCCTTGTCGCCCTTCGGGTTGACGCGGAACGGTGTGTCGACCGCCTGGGCATTGAAGGCGCTGGTGCCCTGCGGCCAACAGTCATCGGGGGGCCGTTGCCAGGCGCCACGGTCGCGGCTCAGCCCCCAGTGGAGGACGCATTCGGAGCCGGTCTTCAGGCCGACGACGAACGTCAGTCGGTTGCCGTCGTGAACGCTGGCGACCGACAGGCCGTTGCCGAGTTCGGAGACAATTGCTTCGTGCGCGCTGACAGTCATCCTCGCTTCTCCTCCTGGACGGGGCGTTTCTTCAAAACTGGAAGCAAACGGTTAGTACCCCAGCCACATTCGATCGGCCAGGGATTTCCGCCATCCACATTTTATCCGAAGCGGGATGTGAAAAGCCCACCCTGCAACTCGGATAGCCACGTGTCGTTTTGCCACCGCGAATCGGTTCGGCGAGCACGGTGCCACTTGTTGCGCCGGTAAGGAACATTGACGAAATAACTTCCGTGCCAAACGCTACGCTCTCGGTCGCGTAGCGACCCTCTGACGGTAGACCGGCCTTTCAAGGCCGGTATTTCGACCGAGCCATCCGGTAGCGTCGCATAGCGACGCTTGAGACGTCGCACCAGCCGGGGAAGCTCACGTGTCGCTACGCGACACCCACTTTTCCTGCTGATCGGAACCGGGCGTTGAAACGCCCGGCTACCGTCAGAAGGTCGCTACGCGACCGAGGCGGGAGTCGTATTGCCGTCGCTGTTCGGTGGCAGCTAAGGCCCCAGACGTTGCGGCGGCAGAGGCGTGGCGGTAAACTAGCGCAGCCCGATGAAGGAGATCCGATCATGAAGTCCTATCGCCTCCTGTTGGCGTCTTTCGTCCTCACCGCGCTGACCGGGTTGCTGGCCGCTCTCGGCGCCCCACTGCCACCACGTAAAGATCCGCGGGACGGCCCGCTGGGGATGAAGTTCGTGCGCCTGCCGAAGGCGACGTTCTACATGGGCTGGGATGGCAAGAAAAATGGCACGAAGACCGAGATCAAGGAGGACTTCGAGGTCGCCATTCACACAGTGACGCAGGGGCAGTGGCAGGCGGTGATGGGCAACAATCCGAGTTGTTTCGCGCGCGACGGCGGCGGCAAGGACAGGGTCAAGGACATCGTCGATGCGGACCTGAAGCAATTCCCGGTGGAGCAAGTATCGTGGGAGGATGCGCAGGCATTCATCCAGAAGTTGAACGAGAAAGAGCGTAGTAAGGGCTGGACGTACCGCTTGCCGTCGGCGGCGGAGTGGGAATATGCTTGTCGCGGCGGGGCTACATCTGAAGCCGATTGCTCATTCCACTTCTACTTGGAAAAACCTACCAACGACATCTCGTCCGACCAGGCCAACTTCAACGGCAACTTTCCATTCGGCAATGCGCCGAAGGGGAAGTATCTGGAGCGCACCACGAAGGTCGGTTCCTACAAGCCGAACAAGCTGGGGCTGTACGACATGCACGGCAACGTGTGGCAGTGGTGCGATAACCTGTACGAAGAAGGTGGCTCGGCCCGGGTGCTCCGGGGTGGCTGCTGGAACGACTTCGGCTCCTACTGCAGGGCGGCGTTCCGCAACTGGTACGAGCCGACGTACCGGCACATCAACCTGGGCTTCCGTCTTGCCCGAGTTCCGTCCCAGAGCAAGTAAGACCATCAGAGCGGAGCGAACGGCGGCGTAGCCCGGAGCGGAGGTCGATGGGTGCGGGAGCGACGCGGAGCGGACGCACCCATCGTACCGGAGCGGAGGGCGGAGCCGCCGTTCGCGGAGCGCAGCGACGTAGCGCGCAACCTTCGGTACCACGGACGCCTCGATTCCACAAGGCTCGTTCGTGCAAGAATAAGCCGAAACGGCGACTGCCAGCCGGTATAACGAAATCGAAAATCCGAGTGTCGTCGAGTGTTACGACATGCCCGAAAAAGTGTTACGAGGTGGGGTAATCTGTTGCGCGATCTCGATATTCTCCGCGTTTCGGTTACCTCCTAATAGTTCTGGGAGTTGAAACAGGGTGTCCCTGTTATGTGTTACGCGATGGTATAACCGAATAGGGATTCAGCATTGGGCATCAGAGGACGGATTGCCAATCCGTCCTCCGGGTACACGATTTCCTGCCGCTCGGCTATAATCAGCGTTGATTCGATACCCTGGATCATACCTCGCCCTTCTCCTGCGAAGATCCTGCATTCCCATGATGAAACCCGCACTTATCCTTGTCGCGCACACATTGCTGTTCGCTACCGCCAGCCAGGGTTCCGCAGCCGAACCAGCGGATCGGGCGTTTGCCACGACCGTCGCCCCGGTCCTGAAGACGTATTGCTTCGGGTGCCACAGCGGAGCCAAACCGAAGGGCGATCTTGCTCTCGATAAGCTCACCGCGGACTTTGCCGCCAATGGCGACGCCTGGGCGAACGTCCTGAAGCGACTGGCCGAAGAGTCGATGCCGCCCGAGGGCAAACCACGACCGACCGCCGCGGAGCGCAAAGCCGTGGCGTCGTGGGGGACGGCCGGTCTGATCGCTCACCAGGCGAAGAAGGCCGCGGCCGAGGGACGGACCCGACTACGCCGGCTCAACCGCGTCGAGTACGTCAACACGCTCCGCGACCTGTTCGGGGCCGAGATCGACATCGAGACGCTGCCCGAAGACGGGATCGCCAGCGGGTTCGACAACATCGACGCCGCCCTCGATCTCTCGCCCACCTTGCTGGAGCGCTACCTGGAATCGGCCGACGCCGCCCTCGACGCAGTGTTCGTGAAAGGGTCGAAACCGCGGGCGACCAAGCAGCACCTCAGCCTGGTCCCGCTCGCCAAGGAGCTGACCAAAACGAATCGTCCGATGCCGCGCTACGGGTACAGCACCGTAATCCGGGAGGACGAGGTCATTTTCCTGGGCGAGAACGAAGCGTCGAAACCGCTTCGGGAAGCCACGACCGCTGGCGCGGGGTTGTACCGAATCCGCATCTCGGCCAATGCCATCCGTCACGGCAAGGGGATGACGCTCCTCTTCTACGCCGGCGACTTCAGCAGAGGGCAGCAGGCACTCACCACCCGGTCGCTCGGGGCACACGACGTGACCGATAAGCCAGCCGTCCTCGAGTTCACGGAGCGGATGGGGTCGAGGGAGACGATCCGCATCTATCCGCACGGACTGCCGAACGTGTACGCCAAAGTCGCGGACAATTACTCCGGCCCGGGGTTGGCCGTCCAGTGGATCGAGGTGGAAGGGCCGTTCGTGGACGTCTGGCCGCCGACCGCCGCCACCCGGATGCTTGGCGACGTGGACCCGGTCAAGGGAACCCTGGCCGACGCCGGGACGATCCTGCGCCGCTTCGCTCCACGAGCCTTCCGCCGGCCGGTCGCCGACGTCGAGCTGGCTCCGTATGTCGCCGTGGTGAAGTCGCGTCTCGACAAGGGTTACACGTTCGAGGCCGCCCTCCGCGTCGGACTGAAGGCCGTTCTGTGCAGCCCGGATTTCCTCTACCTATCACCCTCGCCCCCAACCGAGGGGGAGAGGGCAGGGTGAGGGGAGGCCGGTTGAGCGACTTCGACCTGGCTGCCCGGCTGTCGTACTTCCTCTGGAGCACCACCCCGGACGACGCCCTGCTCGCAGCTCGCTGCCAAGGGAGAACTCGGCAAGCCGGAGGTGCTGAAGGCCCAGGTCGAACGGATGCTCGAACGACCCGAAGGCCGAAGCGTTCACCGAAGAACTTCACCGGCCAGTGGCTCAGCCTGCGGAACCTGAAGGCGACCATCCCCGACAAGAAGCTCTATCCCGATTTCGACGACCTCCTCGAACTCTCGATGCCGCAGGAGACGTACCTGTTCTTCGAGGAGATCCTCAAGGGCGACCGCAGTCGTGCTGGAGTTCGTCCACTCCGACTGGTCGATGCTGAACGAGCGGCTGGCCGAGCTGTACGGCATCCCTGGCGTCAGCGGGTACGCCTTCCGCAAGGTGCCGCTGCCGCCGGGTAGCCATCGCGGCGGCGTGCATGACCCAGGCGGCGGTGCTGAAGGTGACGGCCAACGGGACGAACACGTCGCCGGTGACGCGCGGAGCGTGGGTGCTGGACCGCATCCTCGGCACACCGCCGCCGCCCCCGCCCAAGGACGTGCCGGCCATCGAGCCGGACATCCGTGGGGCGAAGACCATCCGCGAGCAGTTGGCCAAACACCGCTCGATCGAAAGCTGCGCCGCCTGCCACGCCAAGATCGATCCGGCGGGCAACGCCCTGGAAAACTTCGACGTGATCGGCGGCTGGCGGGAATACTATCGAGTCGTTCCCGGTCCTGGTCGAACTCAGGTGCGGCTGACCACCTCCAAGGGGCTGATCCGCGGCGTCGGCAAAGGGCCGAACGTCCAGGCCGCCGACGAGCTGCCCGGCGGTCGGAAGTTCGCCGACATCGACGGATTCAAGAAGCTGCTGCTCGAAAACCCCGACCAGTTCGCTCGCGGCCTGACCGAAAAACTGCTGGTCTACGGCACTGGCCACGGGCTGGAGTTCGCCGACCGTGCGGCCGTGGATACGATCCTCGCCGACATTCGGACGCAAGAATTACGGTTTCCGCACATTGATCCACACGATCGTTCAAAGTCCCACTTTCCGGAGCAAATGACATGACCAGCCGACATCTCACCCGCCGGACGTTCCTCCGCGCCGCCGGCGTATCGCTGGCCCTGCCGCTGCTGGAGTCGATGGGCATCAACCGGGCGTCGGCGGCCACCGCTGCTCCGCCGCCGCGGCGTTTGGTGGCCATGAATTTCGCCCTCGGCCTCCACGGCCCGAACCTCTTCCCCAAGGAAACCGGCCGCGGCTACGCTTCGACTCCGTACCTGGAGGCATTGGGGAAAGACGTCCGGGACCGGATGACGATCGTCAGCGGGACGTCGCACCCCGAGGTGACCCTCGGCCATGCCAGCGATAGCACGTTCCTGACTTCCGCCCGCCAACCAGGGTCGCCCAGCTTCCGCAACACGATTTCGCTCGACCAGCTCCTGGTCGAAAAGCTGAAGCCGGACACGCGCTTCCCGTCCCTGTCGCTCGGTAGCCGGACCGGGAGCATTTCCTTCAGCCGGTCCGGAGTGCTGATCCCGCCGGAGACGAAGCCGTCGGCCGTGTTCGCCAAGACTGTTCGTGAACGGCACCGCGGCGCAGGTGGCCGCGCAGGTTCGTCGGCTGGAGGACGGGCAGAGCGTGATGGATGCGGTGCTCGGCCCGGCCAAACGGCTCCAGGCCGCGGTCAGCGAACCCGATCGGGAGCGGCTGGACCAGTATTTCTCGGCCGTCCGCGACGTGGAGCAGCGGCTGGTCAGCGGTCAGGAATGGGCCAAAAAGCCGAAGCCGAAGGTTGACTACGCTCCGCCGAAAGACGTCGCCGATCCGAACGACGACGTCACCCGGCTGAAGCTGATGCTCGACCTCGTTCATCTGGCGTTCCAGACCGACTCCACCCGGTTCGTCACCCTCTACGTCGGCGGATCGAACTCCGTCCAGCCGATCCCAGGCGTGTCGATCGAATATCACAGCCTGTCGCACCACGGGCAGGACCCGGAGAAGCTGGCTCAGCTCAAGATCGTGCAGACCCGGCAGATGGAGGCCGTCGGCGGCTTCCTCGGCAAAATGCGGCAAGCGAAGGAAGGCGACGAAACCTTGCTCGACCGCACGGCGGTGATGTTCGGCAGCGCGATGGGGAACGCGTCCAGCCACAACTGCAAGAACCTGCCGATCATCCTGGCCGGGGGCGGCTTCAAGCACGGCCAGCACCTCGCCTTCGACCCGGAGAACAATACGCCGTTGTGCAAGCTGTACGTGTCGCTGCTCCAGCGGATGGGGGTCGAGACCGATCAGTTCGGCTCCGGCAAGGGAACGCTTTCCGGGCTGGAGTTGGCCTGACGATGTGGACGTTGAAGCCGTCGCCGCCGGTGTCATACTCTGATAATTGAAGACCTCGCAGGGAGCGTTTATCATGGCAGAAACGGCAGTTCAGATCAACGGTTGGGAGAGGGCGCTCATGGCAGCGGAAAGGGTCAAAGAGCGGCTGCGCAGGGCCACCCGCGCTCGACGCGGCCGGTGTACCCTACGCCGTCGTCGGTGGCAACGCCGTCGCCGAGTGGGTCGCTCGGGTCGATGAGGGAGCCGTTCGCAATACGCGCGATGTCGATTTGCTAGTGCGGCGCCCCGACCTCGGTGCCGCCCGAACCGCGCTCGAAGGTGCCGGGTTCGTCTATCACCAGCTCCTCGACATCGATATGTTCATCGATGGACCCCAGGGCCGTCCAAGTGAAGCCGTTCACCTCCTCTTCGCCGGCGAGAAAGCTCGGGCGGATTCCGACCAGACTTTTCCGGACATCAACGAATCGGAACGATCCGTCGAATTTCAAGTGGCCAATCTCGAAGCACTGGTGCGGATGAAGTTGATCGCCTACCGGCGTAAGGATCAGGTTCACTTATTGGATCTCATCGGCGTCGGCCTCCTGGATGCCACCTGGCCCGCCCGCTTCCCGCCGCCGCTCGGCGAGCGCTTGCAGCAATTGCTCGACGACCCGAACGGGTGAGGGATCCACGGTTGGCGTGTTGCCACCGCTCGTCGGTAGCGGTAATTGAAGACCTCGCGGGGAGCGTTTGTCATGGCAGAAGCGGCAGTTGAACTCAGCGGTTGGGAGAGGGCGCTCATGGCAGCGGAAAAGGTCAAAGAGCGGCTGCGCAGGGCCACCCGCGCTCGACGCGGCCGGCGTACCTTACGCCGTGGTCGGCGGCAACGCCGTCGCCGAGTGGGTCGCCAGGATCGATGAGGACGCCATCCGCAATACGCGCGACGTCGATCTATTGGTCCGGCGTCGCGATATGCCCGCCGCCCGAGCCGCGCTCGAAGCAGCCGGCTTCGTTTATCATCAACTCCTCGACATTGACCTGTTCATCGACGGGCCGCAAGGCAAACCGAGCGGCGGGATCCATCTCTTTTGCGCGGGGAAAAAGTTCGGCAGGACGACGAGAACACTTTGCCGGATATCGACGAGTCGGAACGAGCCGTCGATTTTCAAGTCGCCAATCTCGAAGCACTGGTGCGGATGAAGTTGAGCGCCTGGCGTGATAAGGACCGCACTCACCTGCGCGACATGATCGGCGTCGGCCTTCTGGACGCGACCTGGCCCGCCCGCTTGCCGCCGCCGCTCGGCGAGCGCTTGCAGCAATTGCTCGACGACCCGAACGGGTGAGGATCACTGTATCGGAGAATCTGCTGGCTGCGGCTTCGCGCGGATGGCCAAGCCCTGGCGGAGAATCGCTTCGACCGATTGCGCGCGGCTCGGCATCTCGAAAAAACAAGCGACTTTGGTTCCGAAATGCAGGCGAGCGGTCCGCTCGCCCCACGATTGAAAACGACTTGGACGCGACTCCACCCACGCGCGCGGTATAATCGCCTTGTGCGCCCCGTACGAGGTCCACCATGCGCCGCTTGCTTCCGATCGTCTGCCTTTTCTGTGGAACCGACGCTCTCCGCGCCGAGGATCGGGTCGTGCTCTCGGGGGAATCACGAGCGGTTGCGGGGAAGATTGAGGATATCCGGCAGCAGCTCGACGCCAGGAAGTGGGACGCGGCCATCACGGCGATGCAGAGCGTCATCGAAACAGCGGGCGATGAGTTGGTGCCGCTGGGAGCGGGCGCGCGCTCTTCAGGCGCGGGTTGTCTGCCAGCGCCTGCTCGCATCCTCGCCGCCGGAGGTGCTTCGCCTCTACCGGACGCGAGTGGAAGGGCAGGCTCGCAAATGGCTGGAACAAGGACTGGCCGAGCATGACGTACGCCTGCTCCGCCGGATCGTGGATGAGGCGTTCTGTACGCGCGCTGCGGAACGGGCGCTCGACGCGCCTCGGCGATCTGGCGTTCGAGCGCGGCCGATTCGATGAGGCCGAATACTGGTGGAGCATCCTTACCCCGTTGCGTGAAGACAAAGGCGACCTCGTCTATCCCGATCCGGAGACCGACGCTGCCCGAACACAAGCCAAGCAGTTGCTCGCCGGTCTCTTCCGCGACGATCCCGGCTGGGACGATGCTCTGGCCGCCTATCGCAAGCGGCATCCCGACGCCGCGGGCAAACTCGCCGGGCGCGAGGGCCGCTACGCCGACGTGCTGAAGGCCGTCGCCGCGGGGCTGCGCCGACCGGATGGGTCCACCGAGCGCGACTGGCCCACGTTCGGCGGCGATCCGGGCCGCGGTCCGCTGATTCCCGCCACGTCCCGGCAGACGGACCGCCTCGGCGCTCTGTGTCGCCGCCCGACATGGTGTTTCGGCCTCGATAGCCGGGCGCGCATCGACGCTCCACAGCTACCGCAGTTGGACGGCACCGACCGTAAATCGGCCCGTTCGATGGCGTTTCATCCCGTCCTCGTCGATGACAAGTTGATCGTCGCCGACGCCCGCACGGTGACGGTGCATGATCTGCGCACCGGCCGCAGCGAGGATTGGTACGACGCGGTTCGTCTTCGGCCCAACCTGAATATCAATCTGTCACTGCCCGCGCCGCCCGATTTGCGCTACACACTGACCGTGGCCGATGATTGCGTTCTGGCCCGCCTCGGCACGCAGGAAATACGGGATCTCCGCGACCCCAAGAAGGAGGGCGATGCCGATAGCCTGCTCGTGTGTCTCGATCTCGAAGAAGGGCCGGATGGGCGGCGAGTGCGTTGGGGTCGCGCGCCGCTACCGCGTGAAATGGGCGTATTCGAGGGCGCGCCATTGGTGCAGGATGGCCAGGTCTTCGTCGCCGCCACGCGCTGCACCGACGACAAGACCGTTACTGCAATTCAGTGCTACGCCCTGGAAGCGAGGGGCACGCCGCCGCTGCGCTGGAGCCGCGACGTGTGCGAGACAAGCGAACTGCTCGGCGGTGAACGGCGTCTGCGCCATCATCTGCTAACGCTGGCGGGGCCGAACATCGTGTACTGCTCTCACTCCGGCGCCGTGGTCGCCCTCGACGCAGTGACCGGCCGCCGGGCCTGGTCGATTCGCTATCCCGTTCTCGCTCCGATCGTCGGGCCAGAACTGCCCGGCATCGATCGGCCGCAGCAGCGCGACCTGACACCGTGCCTCAGCACTGCCGGCCGTCTCTACGTCGCGCCGTCCGACTCGGATCGGCTTCTCTGCCTCGATCCGGCGACGGGTCGGACTATGTGGGAACGCAAAATCGCCGAGGTTGTGCATCTGCTCGGCGTCGGTCGTGGCCGGCTTATCTTCACGACGGGAAGTGCGCTGCGTGCCGTGGACGCTGCAACCGGTGCTGTCATCTGGACCGCCCCCGATGCCGGCGAACTGCCGCCGATGGGCCGCGGTCTGCTGCTTGGCGATCTTGTCCTGTGGCCGACGCAGCGCGGCGTGCTGCTGGTGAAGCAGGAGGACGGCCGACTCGCCGAAGATCCCGACTTCCTGCATTCGGTGCCGAAAGGCAACCTGGCGTTTGCCCGCGGTTGTCTGATCGTCGCCGAAAGGCGACGCTGACGGTCTTCGCCCCGCCGGCGAAGCATCTGGAGGAGCGGCGCCGTGATGCCGAGCGCGAGCCGGAATCGGCCGAAGCGGCGCTGGAACTGGGTATTGCGGAGGCGGACGCCGGATTATTTGACGCGGCGATGAAAAGCCTGGAGAAGGCGGAGCGACTGGCGAAGCGAGAACCCGCGTTCCGCGAAGAGGCGCGGAAGGCCCGGCACGCAACGCTGTTGACCGCGGCACGGTCGGCTGCGGATAACGGCAAGCGCGACGACGCGGAAGGCTATATCGGAAAAGCCGTTGGTACGGAGTATTCGCCGATGCTGCGAGTACAGGCACGGCGATTGTTGGCCGAACAGCTCGAGCGGTTCGGCGATGCCGCCGGTGCGGTCGCGGCCTGGCAAGCGTTGATCGACGATGCGGAACTGCGCGGAGTCCGTGTGCCGCGTGACTCTGGGTTGCCGTGTACGGCGGGCCAGATGGCGGAGGATCGAATCCGAACGCTCATCAAGAAGCACGGAGCGGCGGCGTATGCGGCGATTGAGAAGCGGACACGGGCCCAATACGACGGTGCGCCGAAAGGGACGGAACGAGCCGCGGCGCTGGAGCGGCTGACGGTCGATTACCCCAATGCCGTCACGCGCCGGGTAGCGCTTCGGGAGTTGATCGATCTCTACTCGAAGTCCGGGCGGGAGCACGCAGAGGAACATGCTTCTGATCGCCTGCGCCGAGACCCCGGCCCGGAAGATGATGTGGAGGCGTTGTTGTGGCGCTGATTGCGCGCATGGGGCGTGGGCGATTTTCCACTGGAGCCCCCACCCCCGTCGCCGCTGTTCCGCTCATGGCAAGTCACGTTCGGCGCTGGTGAGGAGGTGCTGGCCGGAGTTGATCGGATGGGCAAACTCGGCGGAGCCCTTTTCTTCACAGTTGAGCGGTCCAGTTCGCCGGAACACGGCGGTTGGTTGCGCTGCCGCTCAGAGAGAACGGGTGAGCTGTGCTGGCGTACCGCGCTGCCGTTCGTGCCAGAGCGGATCGCTGAGCACTTTCCCTTCCTTGTGATCGGCAGTCCGCACGGCGTTGGCGCGGTCCGGTTCGACGACGGCCTTCTTGCCTGGTCCTTCGCGGCGAAATCGGCCCATTTTCGGGATGGCATGTGGCACCTCTTCTTTCTTGAAGAGGGCCGCTTGGTGGCTATCAGCACCAGGACTGGCCGGGTGGCGTGGCAGCGCGAGGCACCTGGCGCGAGCCTTTCTTCCAACCGTAGGAGGATTTCGCCCGAACTTTCATGTCGGCGAGTACCGTGTCCTGATCCAAACCGCCACGGGCCGTCGCTGGCTCCTCGATGCCGAAACCGGCCGCACGCTCGACGATGCGCCGTCCCCGGAACCGTGGCCGACTGCCCCGCCCGCCTTGGCTGAATACAAAGCCGTCGTCATCGAGAGCGGCCGCCGTATCGTCGCCCTCGAGGGCCGGACCGGCCGTGAGGTGTGGACAACGACAATCACTCCCTCGTCGATGGTCTCAGGCGATCCGCCACAACTACGGGTTGCGCGGTGGAGGGACACCATTCTCGTCCTAACGCAAACAAGCCTCGGTGCGCGCTTGCAGCGTCTGGATGCCAATACGGGAAAACCTTTATGGGCAACGATGCCTCTTCTCGCTGCCGACACGCTGCCACCGACCGACTGGGGTCTCGATAAGGATGCCGTGTACCTTCCGCAGGGATCGAAACTCATCGCGCTGTCGCTGGCCGACGGTAATTTGCTCTGGGAGAAACAATTTCCACGAATGGCTGCATCCTGGCGAGTATCCAGAGAGGGCCATTTCCTCATCGTCCACCCCGCCCGGATCCCTGAGTGGCAATTTCAATTCCGCTCCCCGTTCGGGGCGGTACAATGGGGTATATGTCTGCCGCCCGAAGAGCGACCCGGTTCCGGTTGTCCGCTGCTCGCCTTCGATCCGGCGACGGGTCGCATCGTGCAGCGCTGGAACTTTCCTGCCGGCCCGATGCGATGGCGTACCTATCCGGCTGAACCATCGCTGTGGCCGGTCGTGGAAGTGGGGCAACGGTCAGGGGATGCCGGGATGACCGTCATCTCTACGCGCGGCGGTCTCGTGGTGACGATTGGCGGCCAGGCATGGGGATTGAGGGCCAGGGAGTAACAACGCGTAATGTACTACGGAGTATAACACTCGGGCGGCGAGTGTTACGAGAAGGCCGAAAACGACCAAAAACTGTTACGCGATTCTCACGAATACGCGCCAAACCCAGGAAAGGCGCAGATCGCATAACAGTTTTCAGTCTCCAGGCGCCCCAGTGTTACGAGTTACGAGTTGACCGCGAGCGCTGGACAGTCCAGCGCTCGCAGAAGCTCGCGGCTAAACCAAACGGAACGAATCGTTCATGAACGTACGCTGCAAAACGTGTGGGCTTTTGGTGCAAGTTCCGGCGGGTGGACGGCGGCTCTGCGGCTGCGGGACGTGGCTGTCCGGCGGCGACGATGATCCGCTCCCCCTCCTCGAACCCGTCGAAGAGATGCCCTCCGCCAGGGCTTCCTCCCCGTCCCCAACTCCGAGACCGCGCCGGCAGCTCCCCGAGCCGTCCCGGTTGCAGTTCCTCCGCCCGTTCCCGATCCGATGCCAACCTCTCAGGAAGCATGGCCGCGCATCGAGGGCGATCTGTCGGCCATCGAGCGCCTCAACGACGGCTATCGCCGGATCCGCAAGGAGATGAGCAAGGCCATCGTCGGCCAGGAACGTGTCCTCGAAGAAGCTGCTGATCGCCATCTTCGCCAAGGGCCACTGCCTGCTGGTCGGCGTGCCCGGCCTGGCGAAGACGTTGATGATCCGCACGCTCGCCGACTCGCTGAGCCTTAGCTTCAGCCGCATCCAGTTCACGCCCGACCTGATGCCGTCCGACATCACCGGCACCGAGGTGCTGCAGGAGGACAAGACGACGGGCCAACGGCTGTTCAAGTTCCTGCACGGCCCGATCTTCGCCAACGTCGTCTTGGCCGACGAGATCAACCGCACGCCGCCAAAGACGCAGGCCGCCTTGCTCGAAGCCATGCAGGAGCGCCAGGTCACCGTCGGCGGCACCCGCCACAAACTGCCCGATCCGTTCTTCGTCCTGGCGACGCAGAACCCGATCGAACAGGAAGGCACCTATCCGCTGCCCGAGGCGCAGCAGGACCGCTTCATGTTCAACATCCTGGTGGACTATCCCGAGGAAGAGGAGGAGTTCCGTATCGTCGAGATGACAACCTCGACGCACTTCCCGCGCGTCGAGAAGATGCTGTCGGCGACGGACATCCTGGAGATGCAGGACATCGTTCGCAAGGTGCCGGTGGCGCCGTACGTGATCCGCTATGCGATGAAGTTCACCCGCTTGACGCGCAAGGGTAGTCGGGTCGCCAGCAAGACGCCGCAGGTGCAAGGGGCGCCGGCGGCGAAGGTGAAGGATCCCGAGATCCCCGACTTCATCCGCGATTACGTGACCTGGGGCGCGGGGCCGCGCGCGTCGCAGTTCCTGATCCTGGCCGCGAAAGCGCGGGCGGTGCTGCATGGCCGATACTACGTCTCCTGCGAGGACGTGCGTTCGGTGGCGCTGCCGGTGTTGCGTCATCGCATCATCACCAACTTCAACGCCGAGGCCGAGGGAGTGAAGCCGGACGACATCGTGCGGCGGTTGATCGACATCGTACCGCGCGATCCGAATGAGAAGGCGGAAGCGGCGCCGGCAGGGTGAGGCCCGATAAACGAGGGATGGAAATGAAACACCGACCGACAGTACGCGGACTTCAGTTGTGCCAGCAGATGATAGTCGAGGAGGGAACCCGGAATTACACCCTCGTCAACTGTTTCACCCGACTGGAAGTCGAGCGGGTTCCGTCTGATCCGTTCGAGTTCCTGGTTCACGCGATGGTCGGTGACGGGATGGGAGAGGTCGAGGTGACCGTGTTGATCCATCGCGTGGCTGACCTGGCGAAGGTGTACACGACGTCGGCCCGTATCACATTCAAGGATCGCCTCAGCGACTATCGACTACGGATTCGTGTTCGGGGTCTTATCTTCAAGGCGTTCGGGAAGTACGAAGTTAGCCTTGCCGCAGAACGGGAGCAACTGGCCCTTGCATTCTTTAACGTGGTCCAGCGGAGGAAATCGTCATGAACAATCCAGCCGATATTTCGAGCAGGGAAAAAGAATACCCGCGGTTCACCAGTCTCGACGTTGAAGAGATCCTCATCGACCAGCCGGGCGACATGACGGAAGGTCCCATCCCGCCCGAGTTGGTGCCGTGGGCCCTCTACGAACAAGATCGCATGAACCACCCGGCCGAATTGCCGCGCGTGCCAAGACCGGGGACGCTACCGCAACGCCCGACAAATACTCAGTGAGGTGCGGGAATTGCGGGCGATGTTCCAGCGCCGACAACGAACAGCGGAGGGTATATCGATGGCCGAACAACAACACGTTCTCGATCCGGCTCTGGCCGCACGCCTGTCGGCAAGAGTTCGCGCTCTGCTGGAGCGGTGCGTCCCATTCGGCACCAATTACTCAGTCAATCTTGGCGTCCTGATTGGATTGCAGTTCGCCCGACGATTAGCCAGCGGGTCGCCGACCACCGTCGATCAGGTCCGCGAAGTTATTGACGAGGCGGTCAAACTGACGGCGGCCAGGCTCGGGCGGCAGATCGCGGCTGAACAGCCCGAATTCCACGCGAAGATCAGCGCGGCGCACTTCACGCCGGAGTTGGTGGCTGAAGTCGAAGCCCACGTGCCGGGCGACCCGGACGACGTCTCTCTTGAAGACGTTCTCCGCGAATTCGAAGGAGACGAGTTGCCACCCGAGAGCGGAGCCGCGTAATGTCGCCGACCTCAGGAAACGGCCACGCAGGTTGGCAACTCTCCGTGTCCGGAGTGACAATGGAATTGTTGCGCGATTTCCGGGAACAGGCGGTAAACAAGTTCGTCCCCGCGTTCCGAACCATCAGGAAAAGGCTTCACCAGGATCCCGATGTAATCGGCGAACCGCTCTACCACCTTCACGGACAACCGACCGAAATTCGCCACGCCGCGGTCGCGCCCTTGGTCGTCGCCTTCGCTCTGTATCCAGAGCAAAAGGTGGTCTGGCTCTTCAACGCCTGGCTGTTGAGCATCCCTAGTTCCGCGAGTTGAGGGCCATTGCCCGTGACCACAAACGCACACCAATACCTCGATCCCGTCGCCCTTGCCAAGGTCGGCAGCCTGGAATTACAGGCCCGGCTGATCGTCGAGGGTTACCTATCCGGTATGCACAAAAGCCCCTATCACGGCTTCTCCGTCGAGTTCGCCCAGCACCGCGAATACGTCCCCGGCGACGATCTCAAGCACCTCGACTGGAAGGTTTACAGCCGCACGGGCCGCTTCTACCTCAAGCAGTACGAGGAGGAAACGAACCTCTCGCTCTGGCTGCTCGTCGATAACAGCGAGTCGATGCAGTACAGCTCCGGACCGACGGGCGCCGACGGACTGCCTCTCGTCAGCAAGTACGATTACGCTTGCATGGCCGCCGCGTCTCTGGGCTATCTGACGCTGCACCAGCAAGACTCCGTCGGCCTGGCCGTGTACGATAACCAGGTGCGCCATTATCTCCGGCCATCGTCGCAGGGGTCGCACATGAAGTCGCTGGTCAACATCCTCAACAAGGGTGTCGGCCGGGAACGAACCGCCCTCGCCCCGATCCTGAACGACCTGGCCGAGCGCATCCGCGCCGCGGCATCATCGTCATCCTCAGCGACCTTTTCGATGAGGTCGGAGATGTGCTGATGGGGTTGAAACACCTGCGGCATCGACGACACGAGGTCATTGTGCTGCACGTCCTGGATCGGGCAGAGCTGGAGTTTCCGTTCCAGGACGCCACGCTGTTCCGCGGCCTGGAGCAGACGCCGGAGCTGCTGACCGATCCGCGGTCGCTGCGCGACGGGTATCTCGAACAGGTGAACGCCTTTGTCGCGGAGCTTCAGCGCGGCTGTCTGATGCAGAACATCGACTACGTTCAACTGCGAACGGACCACTCGCTGGGGATCGCCCTGTCGGGCTACCTGGCGCATCGACTGGCAAGGAAGAAGTAACGGTTCTGAGCACGCAGCAAGCAAGTGCCCCATGTGCTTGCTGCGTGCTCAGAGGCGATCGCGGAGACCGGACCCGTGCTATTAGCCCTCGCACTGCCTTTGTTCGCCATCTTGTTCGAGGCACCGGCCACCGCCGCCGCTGTCGCCGCCGGGGCGGTGTCGGTCCCCATCATCATCCATCTGCTCAATCGCAAGCGTTTCAAAGTCGTCGTCTGGGCGGCCATGCGCTTTCTCCTTGCCGCGCAGAAGAAGAACTCCCGGCGGATGCGGCTCGAACAGCTGCTGCTCCTCGTCATGCGCTGCCTGCTGCTGCTGCTGCTGGTGCTGGCCATGATCGCCGTCACGCCCTGGGCCGAGGCCGCCTGGCGGCACACTGCTCCCCAATGCCGTCAAATCGCTGTCTCACAGCGGCCGCCGCGCTCACAAGATCATCGTCCTCGACGGCTCGTTCTCGATGGCCTTCCGCGGCGACAACGAGAAGACCAACTTCGAGCGCGCCTGCGCTCTGGCGGCTCAGGTCGTCCGCGACGCACCGGGCGGCGATGCCTTCAGCGTCGTGCTGATGAGCAGCGCCGGCCGGCTTGTCGTCTCCGAACCATCGGAGAGCGTCGAGAAGGTCGTTGCCGAGATCGAGAAGCTGCGCCAGCCGCACACCGGCGCCGACCTGGGCTCGACGCTCACGTCCGTGGTCACGCTGCTCAAGGACTCGCCGCCGAAGTATACCCGCAAGGAGGTCTTCTTCTTCACCGACTTGCAGCATTCGACGTGGATCGCTCCGCAGTCGCCGGCACTCAACAGCCTGCTCCAGACATTCAAGGAACGCAGGGTCGATACTGTCTTCGTAGACGTCGGCCAGGACGATGCCGCCAATCTTGCCGTCACCGGCCTGACGCTGGATTCCGACGTGGCCACGACCGAACGGAAGGCGATCGTCAAGTTCAACCTGCACAACTACGGTGCGACGGCGCGCGAGAAGGTGAAGGTCAAGCTCTTCGTCGCCCGCGGTCCGGGACCGGAGAGCGACGCCGACTTCGATCTCGGCACTCCCAAGGACGAACGCAACAATGTACTCGTCGGGGCGGGACAGGATGAGCCGATCTCCTTCCAGTACCGTTTCGACAAACCCGGCGATTACGTCGTGCAGATTCAGGTCGAAAACGACGGCCTAGCCCTCGACGACGTTCGCAGCGCGGTCATCCGCGTCCGCAAGGACACACCAGTGTTGCTCGTCAACGGCAAGCCGTTCGGCGAGCGTTTCGACCAATCGGCGGAATGGTTACGCGTGGCGCTCAATCCCTTTGAGGACGGTAAGACGCCGCCGGCCAACGTCCCGGCCCGGCCGACCGTCATCACGCCAGCCGATCTCGCCGAGGAGAAGTATGGACCGGCCAAGCACGACCTGGCGTACTTCGATTGCATCTACCTCTGCGATGTGCCGATGATCTCGGAAACGGTAGCGAGACGGCTCGAAGCCTACGTGCGCCGCGGCGGCGGTCTGGTGATCGCCCTCGGCGATCAGGTGCAGAAGGACGAATACAACCGCGTTCTCTTCCGCGAGGGCAACGGCCTCCTCCCGATGCCGCTGCTGGGTCCGCGAACCGGAAATGCCGCGTATTACTTCAAACTCGGCATCGAGGGTGACCCGAAAAAGGAACCGCTCCTGAAGGCATTCAGCGAGGGCGAGGAGTACAAAGGCCTACTCGTCCCGCGGTTCGAGCGGTATTGGGGGCTTGGAGAGCGGACATCGGACATCGTCAAGCCTCGCAAAATCCTTAGTCTCGTCGCCGACCAGATTCCGGGAAAAGATAGGGAGGCACGCGGGCTCGATGCTCCGGACGGAGGGCCGTTCCTCCTGGACTGGCAGCCGCCGCTTCTCAACGATGGCAAGACAACCCGGAAGGCGGCCGCGGCAGCAGCCCGAATGCGCGGCCATGTTCTCCTGATCGCCGGCCCGGTCAACGCCGATTGGAGCAATTGGCCGATCACGCACGGCTACCCCGCTCTGATGCAGGAAATGCTGAACTACGCTGCCTCCGGCCGGCTGCGCGAGCAGACCGTGGATGCCGGCCGGCCGCTGGAGCTGTTCCTCAACACCCCGGCACGCGGCGTCGAGGCCGTCGTCCACACTCCCGATCGTAAGAAGGAAAAACCGACCGTTACCGACTTCGAGGACGGCAGCCATCTGCGTTTCGCCGACACCGAAATCAGCGGCATCTACCGCATTATCGTCACCATCGGCGGGCGATCGGAGGAGCATCTCTTCGCGGTCAACGTCCCGGTGCGGAACGACGACCGCGTCTCCACCGAATGCGATCTGAAGCGGACGACTCGGGAGGAGTTGTCGAAGGCCTATCCCGCGCCTCGATTATCTTCAAGTGGTGCGCGAGCCGGCGCAGCGCGTGGCCCGACCCGCCGACAGCAACTCGATGGAGGAAGTCATCTTCCAGCCGCTCGGCACGACAATTGCGCACTGGCTGCTCCTCGTCGTCCTCGGCCTGGTACTTGCGGAGGTAATCCTCGCCTGGGTCTTCGCGCATCACACCACCGCTCCAATCGAAGAGGAGAAGATCGAAAAGAAAAGGACGGCGAAGGACTGGGCGGTGCTGTTCGCGCCCTGGGTGTTGGCCACCTTCCTGATCGGCATCGGCGCCATCCTCGTCCACGATGCCTGGACGCGCGATTTCCTCGGTTTCGCGCCGGAGGGGATGCGCCGCTGGTTCGAGCACACGCTCAAGGTGCCGGAACCATCACCGGGCGAAAGACCGATGTGGCGGCTGGAATACACGTCGTACTTTTGGGACGACAAACTCGACCTGTGGCTGGCTGGCATCGTCGGTATCGCGGCGCTGGCAATGGTCGTGTTCGTCTACCGTCACGAGCGCGGTCGAGCGACGACGCGCGATCGCTTCCTTCTCGGCGGATTGCGGCTCGGCCTCCTGGCGATGCTGTTGGCCGTGCTGCTGCCGCAACTCCGGCTCTGGTTCGATCGCCAGGGCTGGCCGAACCTCGTCGTGCTGATCGACGACTCGCTCAGCATGAGCGCGAAGGAGCGTTACGGCGACCCGCGCGACCGCGCCGCCGCCGACAGGCTGGCCCAGGAAGCTGAGCGCATGGCCCGAGTCAAGGCCGAGTTGGCCGGCAGAAAAGATGAAGCCGCAAAGGTGAAGGACGAGGCCGCGAAGGCCGCTACCGACACCGAGCAGAAAGACCGGCTGCTCAAGGACGCCGAGACGCTGCGCGAGCAAGCGACGAACCTGCGTCAAGAGGCCGAGACGCTGGACGCGGCCCGTGAAGGCGACGACGTGGAACGGCTGCAGCTGCGTCTGCGCCCTGCTGTCGCGCGAAGACGGCCGTTGGCTGGCATCGCTGCTGACCCAGCGCGAGTTCAAGGTCCACATCTATCGCTGTTCCAACCAGACGGTGCGCGTGGCCAGCATGACCGAGCCGGGTCAGCTGAAAGACGGGTTGAAGTCGGTCCTGTCGCTGAACGCCTCGAAAAAGAACGACGCCAGCCATCTCGGCGCCGCGGTGCGCCAAGTCGTCAAGGACTTCCGCGGCAACGGTCTGGCGGCCGTCGTAATGCTTACCGACGGCGTCACCACGGAAGGCGAGGAGACCCTCGCCCAGGCGTCGCAGATGGCCGCCGAGGCGGGAGTGCCGCTTTTCTTCGTCGGTCTCGGCGACGCCCACGAGATCCGCGACGTCTCGCTGCAAGGTCTCAAAGCCGAGGACACCGTGCTCGTTAACGACCTCCTCGATTTCGACGTGAACGTCGTCGCCAAGGGTTACAAGGACCTCAAATCGGTAAAGGTTACCCTGCGCGAGAAGGGCGGAAAGAAGCTGGACGAAAAGGACGTAGCCCTCGACGGCAACGGCACGCCGGCGAAAGTGCGGTTCACGTATCAGCCCAAGGAACCGGGTGAGAAGACCTTCGAGATCGAGACACCGGTGCAGGAAGGCGAGGTCGAGAAGGACAACAACCGCATCGAGCATGTCGTTTCGGTGCGCGAGTCGGTCACGATCAAGGTGCTGTACATCGAGGGCTATCGTCGCTACGAGTACCACTTCCTCAAGACGTTGCTGGAGCGCGAGAGCAACCGCGTGAAGGGTAACAAGACGATCAAGCTGCGTGTCCGGCTCATGGAAGCCGACGCCGGTTATCAGCAGATGGAGGGCAAGGATGTTGACGGGGAATGGCGCGTGCTGTCCGACTTCCCGACGGAGAAGGAGTTGGAGGGCTACCACGTCGTCATCCTCGGCGACGTAAACCCTAAACCGGCCAAGGACCCCGAGAAGATGCAGGAGTTCCTCACGAACCTGAAGAACTTCGTCTCCAAGCGCGGCGGCGGCTTGCTGATGATCGCCGGTGAGCGTTATGCCCCGTTCGCCTACAAGGACTCGCCGCTCAAGGACGTTCTCCCCGTCGAGGTGATCGCCGACCGCAACCCGGACGAGATCGATCGCAATCTCACAAAAGGTTACCGGCCGGAGCTGACGCCGGTAGGTCGCGGCCATCCGATCTTCCGTCCCTTTACCGACGAAAAAGAAAAAGAGGAAGTCTGGAAGAAGATGCGCGAGCTGTACTGGTATGCGGAGGGCTACCGGGCGAAACGGGCGGCCGAGGTACTGGCGATGCACCCCGGCGTGCACAGGTGGACAAGCCGGCCCAGGGTGGTCATCCGTTGGTGGTGCAGCTGTTCGTCGGCGCCGGCCGGACGATGTTCTTCGGGATGAATGAGACATGGCGCTGGGGCTGGCGCGAGGACCAGCAACACTACAACAAATTCTGGATCCAGGCGATGCGCTACATGGCCCGCAGCCGGTTGGGCCGCGTCCGCCTCGACCTCGATCGCCAGACTCCGTACCGCCGCGGCGAGCCGATCCGCCTGACGGTACGCTTCCCCGAGGACGCCGCTCTGCCGGAGAGCCTTCAGCAGGCCGACGGCACGTTGAAGAAAGACACGACGGTGACCGTCAAGATGGAGCGGCGCGGCGTATCGGGAGTGGAGCGGCGCGAACTGACGCTGTCGCTGATGCCGGGCAGCCGGGCCACGTTTGAAGAAGTGGTGACGCAGACACCGGAGGGAGAATACAAGTTCTCGATGGAGATTCCGCAGACCTGGAAGGCGAAGTTGGAATCGGCGAACTACGTCCCACGAGCCGAGTGCCGTGTGGTTGGTCCCCCGGACGAGATGTACGGCCTGCGCATGAACGCAGCCGAGATGAAGCAGGCGGCCGAGGACACCGGCGGCGGCTTCTTCACCCTCGCCGACGCCGACAAGGTGCCCGAAGAGCTGCCCAAGGGTGAACCCGGACCGCGCAGCCCGGCGGGGGCGCCGCTGCTACTGTGGAACGGGGTCACGTGCTTCCTGATCGCGCTGGGCTTGCTGACGACGGAATGGTTGATTCGGAAGCAGAAGAATTTGTTATAGTGGAGCGATTCTTTCTCCCCTCTCCCCTGTACTCAGGGGAGAGGGGTCGGGGGTGAGGGGTGAGGACATGGGCAACCCGACAGACTCTCTGATCGAACGCGCGAGAGAACTACGTCGTGAATTGACTCCCGCCGAGAAGAGACTGTGGCGCGAACTCCTAGATCGTCGATGTGCCGGATTCAAGTTTCGCCGTCAGCACATCATTGGCCCATTCATTGTGGATTTCTACTGTGCTTCCTGCTCGCTCAGCATTGAAATTGATGGAGAGACGCATCTAGGCCGTGAGTTGCATGATGTCCAGCGTCAGAAGTTCCTGGAAGTGCAGGGATTGAAGATACTGCGGTTCTGGAACACAGAGGTCTATGACGATCTCGAAGCGGTAATGGAAGCGATTTATATAGAGTGCGAACAACGAAAAACGCAACGGAAAACAGAATGAGCATCCACTCCCCTCTCCCCGGTACTCCGGGGAGAGGGGTTGGGGGTGAGGGGTGAGGACCAGAACACTGCCCTGCGTCTCACCCCTCACCCCCAACCCCTCTCCCCGGAGTACCGGGGAGAGGGGGGCCAGACAGGAAGACTCGTCGTTGTGAGGGAGATTTCGATGTCCACCGCCACCCGTCCGCTTCCGGAAGAGGGCATCCTCCGCCAGCGTCTCGCGGCCCTGCGCCGGCGGATGCGCCTCGTCGCTACCTTCCGCGGCGCCGGCTGGCTGCTCGCGCTGCTCGTGTTGACTGCGGCGGCAGACGGCTTCCTCGACTGGAAATATCGCCTCCCCGGCCTCGTCCGCGCTGCCGCCCTCGTCGCCGCTCTCGCCGGCGCCGCCATTCTCGCCTATCGCTTCCTCTTTCAACCCCTCTCGGCCCGCTCCGATGACCTCTCGCTGGCCCTGCGCGTCGAGGAACGCTACCCCATCCTCAACGACTCCCTGGCCAGCATGGTCGAGTTTCTCAACCAGACGGAGACGCCGGCCGGCGAATCGGCGGCCGTTCGCCGTGAGGCCATCCGGCGCGCGCTCGACACGGGCCAACGCCTTCGATTTCAACCGCGTGGTCGATACGCGCGGCCTGCGCCTGGCCAGCGGGGCAGCCGTCGTCGCCGTCGCGCTGGCCGTCACTCTACTGGTCCTCTTTCCCGCCACCGCCGCCACCGCCCTTGTTCGCCTCGCCGTGCCCTTCGGCGTCAGCGACTGGCCGCGTCTGACGCAGTTGGAACTCGAAACGCCGCGGACGCGCATCGGACGCAACGAGGGTTTCGAGTTGCGCGGCAAGGTCAAGGGCGTCCTCCCCGACACCGCCACCGTTGTCTTCCGCTACGACAACTTCCCCGAGCGCCGTGAGACGATCCGCCTCACGCCGGGCGACGGGCATTCCAAGCTGTACAAGCGCTGGAAGCCGGACGAAGTATCCGCCAGTTTCAAGTTTCAGGTTCTCGCCAACGACGCCGAAAGCAAGTGGTTCGACGTGAAGGTGGTGCCGCCGCCGGAACTGACGCCGATCGACGGCCAACCGTCGCCGTGGGTGCGCCTCGACGTGCCCCCTTATACCGATCTGGAAACCGTGCCGCGCCTTCACCCTGAAGGCGGAACGGCGGGAGCCGGCCCAGGCGCCGCACATCGACGCCCTTCTCGCTCGAATGGACCGCGACAACAGCGGCGTCGAGCAGTGGCTGGCGCCCGGTACCGGCAATGTCGAGGCCATCGCCGGCACGGTCGTCACCCTGTTCGCCGCCGCTAATCGCCCCCTGGCTCGCGCGTGGATCGAGTATGTCCCCGACCTCCCCTTCGCTAAACAATCGGCGATCCTGGCCCCCCTCGGCGCCACCGACCTCGCCGGGCCGCTCTCGGCAGCCACCCTGGCCATCGGCGGCGAAACCGTGTGGAGTCAGGTATCGGCAATGCTGGATGAGGACGCGACCCGGTTCGCCGTCCGCTTTATCCGCGCGTTGCCGGCCTCTACGTGCTGGTTCTTGAAGACGACACCGGACTCCGCTCGGTTCCCCGCGTCTTCGAGTTGCACTGCGCCAGGACCCGCAACCGATCGTTCGGCTCGAACGACCATCGGCCAGCCGGGACGTTCTCAGTGTGCTGCCGAACGCGAAATTGACATTAAGCGTGGTCGCCGAAGATCCCGTGTTCGCCCTGCGCTCCGTCTACCTGCGCTACCGCACCGCCGAAGATGAAACACCGCGTGACTGGGTCTATTACGATCACACAAAAGATCCGGCGAAACTGACCACTCCGGCGACACGGATGGACATCGTCGCCGGGCCGCCCCGATTGCGGCCGACGCGCCTGGAGTTCGAGATGCCGCTCCCGATCGCCCAGTTCAAGCATCTCGACGGCACCGCGCTCCGGCCCAACGACGTGCTGATCCTCCAGGTGTGCGCCGATGATTTCGACGACGTGAGCGCGAACAAGGCCCCCGGCGCCAGCCCCGAGATTCGTCTGACCATCGTGGACCACAGCGGCCTGGAACGCGATCTGAACCGCGATTTGACCGTCATCCAGAACATTCTCCGGGAGCAGCGCGACAAGGAACAGGCGGCCGTGCAGCAGGTGACTCGTGCCGAAAATCGCATCAAACAGAACGAGCCGATGACGCCCGCCGAGCTGGAGCAGCTGCGCAGGCCGAACAGGTGCAGCGCGAGCTGCGCGACCGCTTCGGTGAGAAGCAGGACCAGTTGCGCGGCCAGGTGCAGCGTCTCCAGGAATCCCTCAAGCAGAACGGAATGCAGAACTCGCCGATGCGCGACCGGATGCGCCATGTCGAACGCGAGCTGGAACGACTGGCGGAAAACGACCTCGTCCAGGCCGAGCAGCAGCTCGCCCGCGCCCGGCAACAGCTGGAGCAATCGGCCCAGGCCACGGATAAGGCTCGTTCCGCCGAACGCCAGGCGGAGGAGCTTGAGCTGAAAGCGAAGAACCTGACGGCCGAGGCGGATGCGAAGACGAAAGCCGCCGACAAGGCCGACGATCCGCGCAAAAAGGAGAAGATGCTCGAAGAAATCAAGCGGACCAGGGAACAGGCGAAGGAGCTGAAGGAGGACGCCGGTAAACTTCGCCAGCAGTCCGAAATCGCCAAACGCGAGGCGGAGAAGTTGCTCAAGGAGTCGAAGGCTGCCGAGCCTATCAACGCCGCGCGGCGCCGTCAGGAGGAAGTAGAGAAGACGCTCAGCGATCTCCTCGGCCGGTTGGAGCCGAGCAGCGTCGTCGCCGAGATCAAGGGCGAGGCCCGCGACCTGCTCGACGCTCAGCGGCAACTCGAATCGCGCATGCAGGAGCTGGAGCCGAAAGACGCGCGGCAAGCAGATGAACGAGTTAAGCCAGGCCGAACGCGAGGAGTTGAAGGCGATGCGCGAAGCGCAGCGGGAACTGGAAGACCGCGCCGAGAAACTTCTGCAGCGGATGCGCCAGGAGGCCGACCGCCGCGAGAATACGGAGAAGGAACTGTCGAAAAAACTGAAGGACGCCGCCGACCAGGCCGAGACGGAAAAACTTCTCGAAAAGATGCGCGAGTCACGCCAGCAGATCGCCGAGAATAACCTGAACGACGCCGGCAAGAATCAGAAGAAGGCCGCCGAAGCTCTGGACAACCTGGCCCGCAAACTCGGCAGGCAGAGCGAGGCCGAACAGGAACAGCTCGTCAAGCGCATGCGCCAGGCCGAGAGGGAATTGGAGAAACTGCGCGAGGACCAGGAAAAGCTGCGTAAGCAGCATGAAGGAATTGCAGGAAGGCAAGGGCGATCTCAATCCCGAGGAACGCAAGGAAGAGTTGAAACGTTTGCAGCGGGAGCAGGAGGAATTGCAGCAGAAAGCCCAGGACCTCGCCAAGCGGCTATCGCGCGAAGGCCGGGCCGAGCGCCACCGCCAGGCTCTGGAGAAGGGGGCGAAGAATCCCGAGGAGATGCTCGATCGGCTCAACGAGGCGCAGCGCGAGATGAAACGCGCCCGCCAGCGCGAACAGGAGGTCCTCGAACGCGAGCAGCTCGACGCGCATCCTGGAAGTCATCGAACGGCTGCGCGATCGGCAGGCGGCGCTCAACACCGAAGCGGCACGAATCCAGAAGGACGTCAAGGACGCCGGCGCCTGGTCACGCGGCCTGCGGGGAAGTCTACTCGGATTGCGCGACGGCCAGAACGTCGTGAAGGACGAGACGGAGAAGGTCATTCCGGAGGATCTGGCCCAAACTCCCGTCTTCGCTCGCATGTTGCAGCGCTCCGCCGAGGCGATGGCCCAGGCGGCCAACGCGCGGAGGACATGGTGCAGGAATCGCAGCAAGAAGAGCCGGACAAACAGGGGAACAGCCGACCTGAGAAGCTGCCCGATGCGGACCTAACCAGACAGCAGAAGGAAGCTCTGCAACGCCTGGAGCAGGTGATCGCCGCCGTGAAGTCACAGCTCGACGCGCCGCCTCCGCAGCCGCAGAAACAGCCGAACAACCCGCCGGAAGGCGACAACCCGCCGGAAGATGGCCCGCCGCCGCCGCAAAACGGCCTGCCGCCCATCGCGCAGCTGAAGTTACTGAAGGCGCTACAGCTCGACGTGAACAAACGCTCCGAGGAGTTCAAAAAACAGCATCCCGAGCTGAATAAGCTTTCAGACGCGGGGAAGACAGAGTACAATTCCATCATCCGCGATCAGCAGGACGTGCGCGAAGCTGCTGGAGGAAATGCGGCGTCCTCCAGGCGAACCGACCGGCGACAAAGCTGCAGACCCGAAGCCGAAACCCGACGAGGAGAAGAAGAAATGAAACGCCGATTCCTTCCACTCTTTGTGTTCGGCGTCTGCCTCGCCGGTTTCGCGGTCGGCGCCGACGATCCCAAACCCGACGACGGCGACGCTCCGGTGCGCCTCAAGAAGAAGAACAAACAGCCGGTCCCGAATCAGCCGAAGGACGATAAACCCAAGGACGATCTGCCCAAGGACGACAAGGCCAAGGATGACCCGGCCAAGGACGACCTGCCGAAGGACGTCGAGCCGGGTCCGGCGCGAAGGAGGATGAGAAGGAAGTCCTCGAACGCATCTCGCGCAACATGAAGTCCGTAGAGGATCGGCTCATCAACAAGGAGTTGAACGAAGGTACACGCCAGCTCAAGGACGACATCATCAAGGATCTCGATTCCCTCATTAAGATGGCCGAGAATCCGCCGCCGAGCGGTGGCAGCAGCGGCAACGGCGGTTCCGACAACCAGGGCCAGCAAGACCGTCAACCGATGAACCAGGGCGGCATGGACAAAACCGGGATGAACCCTGGCGGCATGAACCCCATGAAAGGCGGAAACGACGGCAGCAAAGAGGGCGTCGGCACCACCGGCAGGGGTGTCACCGGGGACAAGAACGAGCCGCCGAAGCCGCCGAACGGAGAAGATGAGAAGGGTCAGTGGGGTCACCTCCCCGAGTCACTGCGGGCGCAGATGAAGGCGTTGTCGGCGAGCGAATCGTTCATGCCCAAGCATCAAGAGCTGATTCGGGAATACTACCGCAACCTCGCCAAACAGGGTCGCAATAAGAAGGACTGAGCCATGTGGACGCGACGTCAATTTCTTTCGCGCGGCGGAGTGGCTTTCGCAACCGCCGGGACCTGTCTCGCGTTTCCCGGTGAGGGCGCCAAGCCGGACCGCGACGCGCTGCCGGACGGTTCGGCCGCCAAGGGGATGTTCTCGGAACGCACCGATCAGGCCATCGACCGCGGCCTCTCCTACCTTTCCGGCCACCGTCACCGCGACGGCTCGTTCGGCACCAACGCCTATTCCGGCAACGTCGCCGTCACCAGTCTCGGCGCGCTGGCGTTTATGGCCGCCGGCCATCAGCCGAACCGTGGCCCCTACGGCCAGGTCGTGACGGATGCCCTACGCTACGTGCTCCGTCAAGAGGATAAGATGCGGCCCGGCGGCGGCTACTTGCATTATCCCAATGGCACGCCCCACGGTCCGATGTACGGCCACGGTTTCGGCACGCTCTTCCTCGCCGAGGTGTCCGGCATGGTGCAGGACAAGACCCTGCGCGAGGAAGCTCGAGGAACCCTGCACCGCGCGGTCAAGCTGATTGTTGACAGTCAGAACGACGAAGGCGGGTGGCGCTATACGCCGGGCAGCCGCGAGGCGGACATCTCGGTCACCATCTGCCAGATCATGGCCCTGCGCCGGCTCGCAATGCCGGCGTGGACGTGCCCAAGGACAAAATCGACAAGTGCGTCAAGTACGTCAAGAAGTGCCAGGACAAGCGCGAAGGCTGGTTCCGCTACATGCTCCAGGGCGGCATGATGGGGCCGCAGCAGGCGTTCGCGCGCACGGCAGCCGGCGTCGTGGCCCTGTACAGCGCCGGCATCTACGAAGGCGATGAGATTCAACTCGGCCTGAATTTCATGATGCAGAGCCGGCCCGGCAGCGGCGGCCGCGGCGATTTCGGCTACCGGCCGGACATCCACTATTTCTACGGCCACTACTACGCCGTGCAAGCGATGTACACCGCCGGCGGCGACCGCTGGGCTAAGTGGTTCCCCGCCATCCGCGACGAACTGCTCAACAATCAGGGACCCGCCGACGGCAGCTGGGCGGACCAGATCTGCCGCCACTACGGCACGGCGATGGCATGCTTGATCCTTCAGGTTCCGAATAATTATCTGCCGATTTTGCAGAAGTAGAGTGATCTGTTTAGCCGCGAGCTTCTGCGAGCGCTGGGTCTCGCGGCTAAACGGTAGAGCTATGGTGCCATGGTACTGCGTACTCGGTACTTCCTGCTCGCTGCAATTTTCGCTGCTGAACTTATCTCGGCCACTCGCGCCGCCGATCCTGTCTTCATCGTCCACACCGCCGCGGGCAAACTACTTGAAGGTTCTCTGCACGAACTCGCTCCCGACTGGTCCGTGCAGCTGAAGAAGGGTGAGAAAGTAGCCGCCGGCGATCTCCTCTCGCTGCGCCGCCCCGGAATGGGTTTGCCGCCCTTGCCCGACGGACCGCACGTTCTCCTGACCAACGGCGATCGTATCCCGGTTGAGGACGTGCGCCTGATCGGCGAGCGTTTCCGCTTCCGGCATTCCGATCTGAACGATGGCAAGGAGCTGAGCTTGCCGCTGGCCCACGTCGCCGTCTGGTGGCGTGAGACGCCAAGCGGCCCCGCGGTCGAGGCGCTGCGGCGACTGGTCAACGGCGCGCGCATGCGCGATGCGATCCTTCTGCTGAATGGCGACGTGGTCGAAGGAACACTGGACGGGATCGACAACCGTGGCATCGAGGTCGAGGTGGACAAGAAGCGGGTGACCGTTGAATTGAACCGCGTGGCGGCAGTTGTCTTGAGCAGCGAGCTGGCGGACCGCAACCGTCCGCGCGGCGTCTATGCTCGTCTCGCGCTCTTCACACCGGGCCGGGCCGACGGCACCCGTCTGTCTCTTACGAAGGCGTCATGCACCGACGGCGATACCCTGACGTGTACCACGACGTTCGGCGCGACGGTCAGCGTGCCGTTGCGTCGTGTGGCGGCCCTCGACGTCTTCCAGGGCAAGGCCGTCTACCTGTCCGATCTCAAACCGGCGAAATATGAGTCGGAATCGTTCCTCGACGTGCGCTGGCCCCTGGTCGCCGACGGTAGTGCATCCGGCCGTGAATTGCGTCTCGGCGACGGCGTCTACGATAAGGGGTTAGGAATGCACCCGCGCAGCCGTGTTACTTACCGTCTGGATGGCGGCTACCAGCGTTTCGAGGCGGTGGTTGGGCTGGACCCACATGCGGGGCGCGACGGCAGCGCCCGGGTGCGCGTCCTCGCCGACGACAAGCCGCTCGACATCGGCCCCGACCGCGAACTGACGGCGCGCGACGCCCCTCTGACGATCGCCACGAACGTGACCGGCGTCAAGGAGTTGACGCTGATAGTGGATTTCGGCCGGCGCGGCGATGTGCAGGCGCACGTCAACTGGGTCGATGCGCGGCTGGTGAAGTGACGGCCGCTTGCGGCTTCGCAGTCTTCCGCTTGCGGCTTCGCAGAAGACACCGCTAATCCGCAAGCGTCTGAAAGGAGCGAACCAATGTGTGATGTCCCGGTAATCCGTCGTCCCAATTTCGTCGTTCTCGTACCGGCGCTCGCGCTCGCCGGCGCGTTCCTCATCGTGTCCACCTTACCGGGCGTTGTGCCCGACGGTCCGGCTCCCAAAACGCCGCGCGCTCCCGATGGCTGGACGGTCGCCTCTCCGCGAAGAGATTCGACCCGAGTTCGCCTACGATCCGAAGGGAATCTTCGTCATCAAGGCCGATCAGCGCGAGGGCCTGGCCGGCTGCTGGACGAAGACCTTTCCCGTCACCGGCGGCAAACACTATCGCTTTACGGCCGGTTACCAGGCGAAGGGCGTGGCCGTGCCGCGGCGCAGCATCGTCGCCGAATTGCACTGGCGCGACGCCCAGGGCAAGAAGGTCGCGCTCGACAATCCGGGTGTGACCGATTACCTGCGCGGCGCGACCGCGATGGCCGAGACGGAGTTTCCGACCACGAAAGAAGTCGATCGCCAGGGCTGGACGGAAATGTCCGATACGTACCAGGCTCCGTCGAAGGCGACGCAGCTGATCGTCGAGCTGCACCTGCGCTGGGCGCCCGGCGGCGCGGTGCGCTGGAGCAACGTGGCGTTGACCGAAACCGCCGCGCCGGCGCCGCGCACGGTTCGGCTGGCGACGGTCCACTTCAAGCCGAAGGGCGGCCGGACGCCGCAAGACAACTGCCGCATGTACGAGCCGTTCATCGCCGAGGCCGCCCGGCAGAAGGCCGACCTGGTCGTGCTGGGCGAGACGCTCACCTTCGTCAACCTCGGCAAGCCGTTTGCCGACGTGGCGGAACCGATCCCCGGCCCCTCGACCGAGTACTTCGGCCAGCTGGCGAAAAAGCACAACATCTACCTCGTCCCCGGCCTGTTCGAGCGCGACGGCCATCTTGTCTACAACGTCGCCGTGCTGATCGGCCCGGACGGCAAGATCGTCGGCAAGTATCGCAAGGTCTGCCTGCCGCGCGGCGAAATCGAAGGCGGCATCGCGCCGGGCTCCGAGTATCCCGTCTTCCCGACGCGCTTCGGCAAGGTCGGCCTGATGGTCTGCTACGACGGCTTCTTCCCGGAGGTCGCCCGCGAACTGACCAACAACGGCGCCGAAGTAATCGCCTGGCCCGTCTGGGGCTGCAACCCGATGCTGGCCGCCGCCCGTGCCTGTGAGAATCACGTCTACGTCGTCAGCAGCACATACGAGGACGTGTCGCGCAACTGGATGATTTCCGCGGTTTTCGACCACACCGGCAAGGTCCTGGCCCAGGCCCGGGAGTGGGGTACCGTCGCCGTCGCGGAGGTGGACCTCGACCGGCGCACAAAGTGGGTCAGCCTCGGCGACTTCAAGTCCGAGATTCCGCGGCACCGACCGGCGGATGGGTCCGGCGAGGCGAGCAAGAAGTAACGGCGGTTCCTCTTCCGTTGTCAGGACGATACGCCGAGCGTGAACGCGCTCGAATCATAGCTGGTCGTGAACGAGTACGACCCCTGATCCAACCCGTTGATCGTGGCGAAGCTACCGGTGGACGACGCATACGTCACTGGCGAAAAAGTGTCGCTCGACCCCGGTGTATAGCCGCTCGCCACGGCGATGTTCAAGGTGCCGTCCAGGCTTGCGGCGCCGCTCACGGTCAGCTGGTCGTAGCTGCTGCCGGCCGTCGTCCCGCCGAGCTGGACGTTGAGCGTGCCGCCCGAGTCGTTCGTGAAGTTGCCGGTGATGGCCAGCGTGCCGTAGTCGGAGCCGCTGTCGCCGATGTCCAGCGTACCGTAGTTCGTCACGTTGGCGGTCCAAGTGTTGGTGCCAAGGAACACGGTGGTGCCAGATAGGTGCAGGGTCCCGCCGCCGTCCAGCGTGGTACTGGTGAACGTCAAGCCGCTGCCATCGGCCGTGTGGCCGGACGCGAGGTACAGCGTTTCGTCGTTGAAGCTGATGTTCGCCGTGCTGCTTTCGTTGACGAACGTGAAACTTCCTGAGGCGAGGGCGATGGCCCCGTCGATGGAGCCCTCATTGGTCACGGCGATGCCCACGATCGCGCCCGAGCCGGTAATGGAGCCTTCGTTGTCGAGGGAGGCGGAGCCCGATTCGTTGTACACGGAGGAGCTGCTATCAAGGACGAGGCTGCCGTTGTTGACGAGAGCGGCTCCGCTGTCCAGCTCGAGGTTGGCGCTTCCATCGACTTCGATTGTGCCGTTGTTGACGATCGACTGGCCGTCCACGATGAACGTCGAAGCGTCGATTTCGGCAGTGGTGCCGCTGCCGATGGTGAACTGCCCGGTGCCGGCCAGGGTGCCGCCGGAGGCATAGAGGGAATCGGTGAGAGTGACGGCGCCGGCGCCGGAGATGGTGCCGCCGCTCATCTCGAGGCTGCTGATGGTCGTGGCATGCCCGAAGCTGACTGCGCCGCCGCTGAGATCGATCGAACCGATCGTCGCTGCGCCGCCGACATTGAGCGTGCCGCTGTCGATGCCGATGGTATCGATCGTGGACGTGCCGCCGACATTGAGCGTGCCGCCGGTGAGGTAAAGCATATCGATCGTGGACGCGCCGCCGAAGCTGAGCGTGCCACCGCTGAGATCGAGTGTCTCGATGGTGGACGCGCCGCCAATGTCGAGTGTGCCGCTGCTGAAGTCCAGTTCGGTCGGCACATAGAGGCCGGAGGCCCAGGTGTTGACGTTGTCGAACGTGCTCGTGCCGGACAGCTCCAGCGTCCCGTTGCCGCTGATCGTCGTGGAATCGAAGTACGAATCGGCAGCGCTCGCCGTGGCGCCGGAGGAGAGGTACAGCGTGTTGTACTCGAAGGACACGGCATCGACGCTGCTTCCGTCCAGGAGGGTGACGTCGTTGGTGAAGGTGAGGTCGGCAGCGTAGCCATCGTTGGTGACGGCGATACCGACCGTGCCGCCGCCGTTGAACGTGCCCTCGTTGTCGAAGGAGCCATCGCTGGTCGCCGAGGTCAGGGCCGCGCCGCTGTCGACGGAGAAGTCGTCGTTGTTGACAACCGTTGCCGCGTCGTCGATCTCGAGGGTCGTGTCGCTCTCGACCGTGACGCTGCCGTTATTGACCAGCGTCGCGCCGTCCAGCACAAGCGTCCCAGAGGCCGAAAGGTTGGCGCCGGGGATGGTGAACTGCCCGGCGCCGGCCAGCGTGCCGCCCGTCCAGTTGAAGGCGTCGGACACGGAGATGTCGCCGGAGCCGGTCAGGGTGCCGCCGCTGAGGTTGAGCGTGCCGATTGTGGCGGCGTCGTTGAGGGTAAGTGTGCCGCTGGAGAGGTCGAGCGTCCCCGACACATCCAGGTCAACGGACCAAGTGTTGGTGCCGCTGATGGTGGGTGTGCCGGACAGGGTCAGCGTGCCGCCGCCGTCGAACGTGGTGTCGGTGAAGGTGGAGTCGGTCGCGGTGGCCGAATCGCCGTAAGCGAGGTAAAGCGCCTCATCGTCGAAGGTGACGGCCTGGACGCTGCTGCCGTCGAGCATGGTGAAGTCGGCCGACTGGAACGTGAGGGAACCGCTGGAGCCGCTGATGCTGCTGTCGTTGATGAACGCCACGCCGACGGTGGCCGTGGCGCTGCTGGCGATGCTGAAGGTGCCTTCGTTGTCGAAGGAGCCATCTGACGTTGCGCTGGTGACGGCGGAGCCGTCGCTCAACGAAATGCTGCCGTAGTTAAGGAGCATGGCACCGTCGTTCAGTTCCAGCGTCGTCCCTGGCGACAACGCTATACTCCCGGTGTTGGTCACTGTGGACATGTCGCTCAAGCTCAGCGTGCCCCCGGTAACATTAAGGGTGCCAGCGCAAAGCAAGCTCTGGACCGAGACCGTGCCGGACGAGATATTAACGGTATACCCCGCCGGAATGTCTACGTCGTCACTGCTGGTCGGGACATCGCCGCGCACCCAATTCGCCGCATCGTTCCAGTCGTTATCACCGCCAAGCCCGACCCACAGGTTCTCTCCGACCTGAGCCGTGATTGGGTCAGAAACGGCAGGAGCATAACTGCCGTTGATTCCGGCGTAGAGCGCAGTGATATCGTCGTCGCCGTGTGCGAGAGCATTTGTCGTGAAAACGGCGGACCCGGCTTCGTTGAGGCTCACTGGACTGCCCAGGGCAGCAGCGCCGTCGAAGAACGACACAGTGCCGGTCGGCACCGAACTGTCCGAGGCAGAGACAGTTGCCGTAAAGGTTACCGAGTCCCCGTCGCTGGTGTAGTTGGAGGAGGAGACGACCGTGACTGCCGTGTTGATCTCTTCAGGGTCTCGCGGCAGCGCGGTTAGGGTTACGTCGCTGTCCGGCCCAACATTATAGTGGATTACGAACGACCAACCGTTCGGGTTAAGGCCGCTGGGGTCGGCAGTGGTAACGATCGCCCCGTCGTCCAATGGCACCAAATCGCCGTTCTGGTCCAAGGTAACAAAGGTGCCGGTGACGGGCGACCCAAGGAGGTTGTTGAGGATGGTGAATGTGTCGCCGGCGCTCGGGATAAAGTTCCCTAGTAGTGAGAGGTTTAGGAAACCGTTGAGGCTGATGTTGCCCGACACCGAGATCTGGTCGTAACCCGAAACGGCAGTCCGACCGCCAAGCTCGACATCCAGCGTATCATCCGCACGCTGCGTGTAGTTGCCAGGGACCTCGAAAACTCCGGCCGTGCCCGTGCCACCCGGAGTGATGAGGGCGCCGCGCCCGGTAGCGCCCCTCCCTTACCCTTCTTTACGTCGCTCTGGTACTCCCACAGTCCGGTCGGAGTGGCGATGAACAGATATTTGCCCGACACCGTCATCTGCGTTGGATTGTTGATCGGCTTTCCCTGGGCAGTGGTGACCAATTGGGTGCCGCCTGCGGTCCCATCGGTCATCCAGAGCTGCCTGCCGTTACCGTCATCGGCAATGAAGAACACTTTGCCGTCGAAAACAGTAAGGTTGGTGGGCTTGGCATTCTTGCCGAGGTTCTTGATCATGTAGGTATGGTCGTTTGCCGGATCGCCGTCGCTCACCCAGAGTTGCGCCCCGTTGGTGCCGTCGTCGGCCCGGAAATACACCTTTCCGGCAAGAGTGACCATCTGATTGACAGGAGTGAGCGCAGACGCGTCGATGCTGCTTGCCTCCCCGCCGTATATGTCCTTGACCAAATGGGTTCCAGTCGCGTCCGATACCCAGAGCTCATTTCCCAAGGATTGGCCGGTTGGGTTTGTCGTGACGGCAGCGAAGAATACTTTGTTCCCTGCAGCGACAATCTTTTCTGGGTCGGCCAGGGTCCAGCCGGTTGGCAGATTCGTCACGAGTTGGGCACCGGTTGGAGTTGCCGTCCAGAGAACCGCGCTGCCGGTCCTGTTTACTGCTCCGAAGTACAATTTGCCGTTTACGCTTGCAAGTTGGTTCGGAGCTGGGCCTTTGGGAAGCACGGGTGCGTTGGGAACGGGCTTGGTCCCATTGGGAGTGCCGTCGCTCATCCATACCGTCGAACCCGTGCCATCGTTGCCGACGAAGAACAAGACGCCGGCCACATTGGTGAGGTTAAGCACTGAGTTGACATTCGATGTAAATGTCTTGATTAGCGTCGCACCGTTCTTCGTTGCTTTCCACAGACCCATGCCAGTGCCAGTACTGGCCTTGAAAAAGAGCGTGCCGCTCACGTCGGTCAAGAGTTGCGGATTGCGGGGAACGGGATCATTTCCTATTGGCGCTATGGCAGTCGTGCCGTTTACTGTGCCATCGCTCATCCATAGCGTAGGATCAGCCGCGCTATTCGTTGCGGCGAAGAAGAAGATTCCTCCCGAAGCAGCCGCTGTTTGCAAGTTGTAGTTCTGCACTTTGATGGAGTCTGGAGCACCTGTGCGGATGTCCTTCAGCAGAGCCGTTCCCGTCGGAGCGCCGTTGCTTGTCCAGAGTTCGCGCCGAGGTTTGCCGGCTTCATCTGAATAGCTGAGAAAAACAGTGTGCCATTGACGTTCGTCATAAGCTGCGGCAGAATGGCCGTCGTCGAAATTTGGCTTGCCGCAAGGAGATTCCGATCCTCGAGAACCTCGAGGCAAGGGACGAATCGGCGGTACGACGAGCGAGGCGTCCGCGCTTTCATGGCGAGCGGCTTACGGCGGAACCCTACATACCGCAGGAAGGTGTTCAATAACCGCATTGGGGCGGCTCCTCAAGTGTTGTACGGGTGAAGCACTTATCATATAGTGACGACAGGTCAGGGGCGACAGGAATTGGGCGGTGCGGCTCATTTCCAATTTTCAGCACACGCCGGGAAGGCAGGTTTCTGGGGGAAGTAACTCGATGCGTGCCCTACTTTGGCCGGTGATTCTCAGCTGCGTCGTTCTCGTTGTGCCGACCAGCGCGCGCTATCCGGCCCCTCTCCCCCCTCGGAAGAACGTGGAGTACCACCTCGATGGCACCGTCATGGGGCTCTCGGTTTCGCATTCGGGGAAAGCCCTAATTTCCTGCGATTTTGGTGGCAAGCTCGTGCGCTGGGACCTCGTCGCAGGAACTAGCAAAACACTGATTCACAGCGACCGTGGGCCCCATGACTTGAACATGCTATTCGGCCCAGATAGCACGACGTTTTTCATCGGGTCGGGTGGCACTCTCAAGCCAGTACTGCGGATTGATTCCGTCTCCGGGTAAGCGCCTTGAAGAAACGCCTGGCGATAAAAAAAAATCGTACAATATGGCGACCCCCGCACCGGACGGTAAGACTTTCGCGTATTTCGCGGGCAACGGGGATCAGTTTCTCCTGGCGGACCAGGACACGGGCAAGACCATCCGCGCCTTCGAAGGTAAATTCCGTGCGAATGAAGACAGCGGTTTGCTCGTCTCCGACCAGGGTATCCTGTTCTCTCCCAACGGGAAGATAGCCGCAGCGTGTGAGGGTAGCATGGAGCCGGGCTCCACGAACACCATCTGGCTATGGGACGTCGCCACCGGCCGTTTGGCGCAGACCCTGAAATGGAAACAAAAAGGAGGCGCCTGCACGGCCCCGTGGTTGATGGCGTTTTCTACCGATGGCCAGACGCTCGTGTCGTCCCTGATGGGGGGTGGGGAGCCAATCCGTGTCTGGGACATGAGAACGGGCAAATCGCTTCATGTATTCGGAGGGCGGGATTCCAAAGTGGATTGGGAGGTGCTCAGTGTCGCGATCTCGCCCGATGGCAAGACCATGGCCACCGGCACCGATACCGGATCGGTGCATCTCTGGCAGTTACCGTCGGGGAAAAAGCTCGCTGAAGTCCGCACGGGAATTCCAGCCGTCAACTGTTTGGCGTTCTCTCCGGACGGTCGGACCATTGCTTCGGGGGGCAAGAACGTCATCCGCCTTGACCCGGTTCCGATGGATTGAACGATCCCAAATAGGTAGGGAAAAGGGGTCAGGTAGGGAAAAGGGGTCAGCGGAGAAGAAAAGGGGACATTCATATTTATCCCTTGCCCGGCTGATGGTCCCCCGTTATCCTCATTCTCATGCCACGTACTGCCCGTGCATCCGTTGGCGGCTTCTGTTACCACGTCCTCAATCGAGGCAATGGGCGTCGCACGGTCTTTCACAAAGACGGCGATTACGCCGCCTTCCTCAAGGCACTGGCCGAAGTCTGTCGTGAGGTAGCCCTGCGCCCCCTGGCCTACTGCCTGATGCCCAATCACTTTCATCTCGTCCTTTGGCCGCGGGGCGACGGCGACCTCAGTCGCGGCCTACACTGGCTGCTGACCGCCCATGTGCGCCGCTACCACAAGCACTACCACTCCGACGGCCACCTGTGGCAAGGCCGCTTCAAAGCATTCCCTATCGAGGCGGACGAACACCTCCTGACGGTGCTGCGTTACGTCGAGCGCAACCCGCTGCGCCGGCCTCAGCCAGCGGGCGGAGGACTGGCCGTGGTCGAGCCTGTACGGTATCGCCGCCAGTCGCCCGGCCGCTTTCCTCGACGCCGGCCCATTGCCGCGACCGCCGAACTGGGTGACATGGGTGAACAGCCCCGCCAGCGCGGCCGAACTATCCGCGCTCCAGCAATGCGTTGAGCGCTGCCGCCCGTTTGGCGAAGATGCGTGGGTGCGCCAGGCAGCGGAGCGGCTGGGTCTAGGGTCAAGCCTGCGTCCGCGCGGTCGGCCTCGTAAAGCGGCCGAAAAAACATGAATGTCCCCTTTTCTTTTCTTAAACTAGCCACCGGGCTGTCGTCTTCAAGTCACCTGTTCAATTGATTAGAAGTTGCCGGAGGATTTGATCCTTCTCAGCATCCGAAAGTGTATCCTTCACGTTTTTCAATCTCGGTACCGCTCTCTGAGCGGCAGGCCCGATGCGGATCAAGGTCCTAAGTGTCTCTTGTCGTACCAATTCGTCCTGCTTCCAGTCCTGTATGATTCGTATCAGGCAGGGTATAGATGGTTCGGCCAGAGTACCGTATTCACCCAGGCATTCTACTAAGCTTCGTTTATCCAGTTTCTCCTCTAGAGTCTTGAATGAACGGCTATTCAGCAACTGAACAATGGCGGAAATAGTCTTCTCCGGTTCCTTGCGGAGATAAGCGAGAGATTGGGCCGCCGAGAATTGGACATCCCAATCCTTGCTCTGGCAAAGCGCCTTCGACAGCGCCGGCCCTACTCGGTCGTCCGCCCACGTTGGGTTCCCAAGGAACACCGCCGCTGCCCTCTGCATTTCCGGCTCTTCCGTCTCAAGAATCTGGAGTAGGATGGGGACGGCCGGCCGGCCAGGGGTACCCATGTCCTCAAGAGCTTGCATGACTCCTACCCGAAGCATTTTTGTGCCCGGGGTCTTGTCTTTGAGAACGCTCAGTAATTTGGGAAGGGCCTTCTCGGCACTGGCTCCCGCGGCGCCGAGGACACACGCCGCCCGGTTACGAACCTCGACATTCGGATCATCCAGGACATCCGCCACGGCCTCCACGAACGGCGCCAGCTTCGGTCCCAGCTTGCGGAGCCAACTTACGGCCTCGTCCCGCACCTCCTCGTCGGGCGACCGGAGTTGCTTGATCCAGGCCATGACCTGGGGCCGCAATTCGAGAGAGGGATCAATCCGATTTATGCACTCCCTAGCGAGCCGAGCGATTTCAGGATCTTTCGAATGGCTGGCCGATTCGAGCGCCTCCATCACCGCCTGACCGCGTTCGACCAGCTGCCTGACCGCCTTCTCGCGCACCTCGAAATCTTCCGAGCCGAGTTGCCGGATGAGCCGGCGAACTGTCTCGGCCTCCGCAGCTTTGTCACGGGCAGATAGCGATTGCGTGGACAGTATTGGGAGGATAAAGAAAATCAATCCCAGAGCGATGCGGCACGGGTTCATCTTTTGTTCCCTCCCCTTGCAGAGTCTTGACCGCCACTAACCTCGTTTCGCGAAGAAAAGTATCTCTCTATATTCATAAAAGTCGAAAACTTCGCTCAGGCGACATGAAATCTGGAAATAATTGTTTATATTTCCTCATGTCGCTGGCCATTAACAACTCGCACCGCAAATTTTCCAGCCCTGAAATCTTCGCAGTCGATTATGCCCCCCTTGACACGGTGACCGCCCCGCGATAACGTAAACCTGCCATTTTACACATAACTGTTTTCCTTCGGAGCCTCTCCATGCCATCCGAAGACACTTCAGTGCGTCCACCACCCCCCGGATTTCCGCCGTCCGCCAATGAATTGGAGGAAACGCTGAACCGCATTCGCAGCTGTTGCCAGGAGTCCGCACGTCTCTTCGTCGAAGAGTGGAGTCCGCGCATCTTGAAGGTGATCCGCCGACACTATCTCACTCCTCATCATGAATTACGGCAAGTCCTCGATTCCTTCGACATGTTACAGGAGACCTGGATGTCGTTTTTCGCCAAGCTGGACAAGGGCTGGACTTGTGCAGACGGCGAGGAACTGCTGAGTTTTATTCTGACGCTCACCAAATACGAATTCCTCAACGCCTATCATTTCCATATCACGGCGGCAAAGCGATCGCTGAAGCGGGTTGAGCCGTTCGACATCATACTTCACGATTGCCAGGCTGTCGGCGACGATCCCGTGGCCAATGCGACCTTCAATGAAAAGTACGAAGCTTTCCTTAAGAAATTGATGGTGTATCAGAAACTGATCGTGCGAGGGCGTCTGGCTGGAGTGAGCCTCCCAGAACTCGCCACGAGGATGGGCATCAGCCTGCGCAGCGCCGAAAGATACCAGGCCGATGCGAGGCAGCAGTGGGAGATATTTCAGACAAAATAAGAGACAGGACAACCGCGCACGGTGGAAGAGAAGAAAGGCTTCAGGAACGACAGACTGCGCACGATCATCCTACCTCCAAGGATCTTGAAATGAGCTTCCACCCGTTCATCCCAGAGACCGCCCGGCAACGCATCGTGACTTGACGGAGATGATCTTAGGCGCCCTCCTCTCCACTTGTCAATAGTCTCGTTGGGGTAGCATCGGGGTCACGTTGGGGTAGCAATCCCGGTTCTCATCCGTCCGCAAACCAGCGCACCCCGCAGGCGGTCCCATCCATGGCGAAGCGAATGCTCCCCTTCGGCAGGCTCCGCTTCATGTTTTTCACCGCGTTTTGCAGGCTTTTCTTGTTTGGCAGTGCGGTCCCTGCCTTCACCAGATCGGCCAGCCGTTTACACCAGTCGGCCGCCTCCAAGGCGTCCAGCAAGGCCCGCTGGAGTCGGGCATCATTCTTGAACCGCTTGATGCAGTTCCCGAGCCACCACAGTTCCCCGTCATCGGCCTTCCAGTTCGGTAGGGCCGAAATCTCCTTCATCGAATCTTCACGGATCACGATAGGCATGGCAGCGTCTCCTGTTGAGAGTGAGGACAGAATGACAGTGCATACTCGCCTATTATGCTCCTATTGCAATTCGGGCAAAAAAGTGGACATGAAATCCGGAGAAATTTGCGCGATTTCAAAATCGAAGTGCGTGAGGCCGGCTGCAGCACCTCACCGAAAGGGATAGGGGACGCATCGAAATCACTGTCCGAGCATCAAACGCCTCCCCTTTGTTCACCTGCGACATCCACAATACTCGCCTCCCCACAAGGTACGCGCTTGCGGTAGCCTGGCGCAACAACAATCACCCGTCCGCTCTGCGCGCCGAGGTCGCCATGCCTGTGCCACTGATTGTGACGCTGATCGCCGCCGTCACGCCGCCGCGCTTCGTCCCCCGCCACGACAACCAAAGTCGGCCGCCCGAGACGAGCGCCCCAGTTCGTTTCGCAGTTTCGATCAGACAACCGGGATGGCTTCCTTCGGCAACCGGACCGATGGCATCGCGGCCACTTCGTTTGGTAATTTCAACACCACAACGGGGCACGCCCACCCTGTCGAGCGCTCCGACGGCGCCGCAGGGGGTTCGTTTGGTAATTACGCCACCGCGCCGCCAGCCGGCGCTCCGCAAAGCAGTTGGCGTATCCGGCCGGAGTTCGTTCAGCAGATTTCCTCCGCGTCTCCCGGAGCCTCTCCTGCCCGCATCCGCCCAGCCGACACGTCCTAACCCGGACCGCGCGAACTGGATCGTCGAACCCAGCGCGAGAAGAAAAAGAAGAAAAGGAAAAAGAAAAGGGGGCTGTCCCCTCGTATGATCGATTCAGCCACCTGTCATAATGGTGGTTGCGTCGTGAGGAGCTCTGTCTGACCCCTGAGGCTTTGACCTCTTAGAAAAGATTGTCCCCTCCGGCTTTGGCTCAAGGTTTTGGTACATCCTGCGGCACTGACCGCTTATCACGAGGATCGCCTGGCCGAAGATTTCCCGGAGGAGGCTCACGGACTTTCTTTTCTTTTCGATCGCGGATCAGGTAGCGCGGCGCCGTGTCGAAAGGGAACGCTTCGCGCAACTGCTGTGTAACCCACTGAGCTGTCGATTGCGATGTCACATTGAAATGAACAACACGGCGTCGTTCGTGAAGCAAAATCACGAACCCATACACCAGCTTGAACGTAACGGTCGGTACGACGAAGAAATCCATTGAGGCCAGGCAGCCGACATGGTTCTTGAGAATAGTTTTCCACGTTTGCGACGTCGGTTTCTTGCCTTTCGGCATGTACTTGGCAACGATCGATTCGGCGACGTCGTACCCAACCAAGTGCAGTTCGGCGCGGTGCGCCCCACGTCACGTTCTCTTTCGCCATGAGGCGGGCTGGCGTTGCCGGGACACGTTCGTGAGTTTGATGAAGACGTGCCGGAGTGGTTCAGGTGGGGCGTGTGGGGAGCAGTTTCTGGCAATAATTGCAGGATCGACTGTGGCGGCGCGGCCAGGTACGTGTCCGCCGTGCCAGCCTGAGGGCAGGTAGACTGGCATGGCGAACGACTTCCTCCACAGCACCGGCCCAACACCTCGCCAACGCAGCGGGAGGGTCGTCGGATGCACAGAAAGGACTGCAAACCAGGAAGTGTTGAGCTGTTACTCCCGCGAAGCGAAAGCGGAATCGTCGTCTGCGTTTATCGATGCGGCACGCGGATAATAAGCGTGGGCGGAGGCCCAAACCCCGGCATGGGATTAGCCGGCGGCCGCATCGGCACAACCCCCGTGGCCGGCACCTGAATAACTGGCTGCGTGGGCGGTGGAGCCCACTGGATGGGGGCTACGGGCGTACCTTTGAACCCCTCTGCCGTCGGTAACTTGAGAGTCGGTTCCCCGGTGACGGGGTCAACAGGGAACAGCAGATTGCTGATGAGCGGCCGCGACACCGCCGATACCACGCCGGTAAGGACGAACAGCCCCACCCACATACCGATGGCCGACCCGCTGCGCGGCCGTGGCGATGGGGACGGCATTGGCGCATAGCGCTCGCGTGAGACAGAACGAAGCGGCGGAGGCGGCTGGGACGGATCATTTTGGAGTGCGGCTGATGCCGCCGGGGTGGTGGCGAGAGCGCTGCTCGGTGCGGACCGGTCGTTCCATTTTTTGGACGCCGCGTCCACTTCGGCCGGAGAAGGCGCGGCCGGCGCTGGCTGCACCTTGAGATCCGCCCCGCAGCGTGGGCACCAGGGCGGAATGGGCTCACCCGGATTGGTGACGAGTTGATACGGGCAACTTTGGCAATTGATCGCGAACATCGGCTGCCTCGTGCTCCTGGCCTCGGTTGGTGTCCGTAACCAACTTGGGACACGAAGTCGAGACTGTCAAATCGGAGAATTACACCAGTCCTCTTTTTCGTAGCAAGGGTTGAGCCAGGGCGCTCGCGACCAAGCCGCGACTCGATCGAGGAGGCGTACGGAGCCACGCGCTTTCACCCCCCTGTTCACGTCTCAACTCTGGCGATTCAATCTCAATCCCGCTATGATGGCGAGACGCTGCCCCGCTGGATCGCTCTATCAAGCCATACGAGAGGAACCAACATGCGACGATATGCCTGGGCGGGGGGATTGTTCCTGGGCCTCGTTCTGCTCGCCACGCCGACAAACGCCGTCATCACCGCACCGATGCCGCTTGCCGCCATCCTGGCGGACAAGGAGAGGGCCTTTATTCTCGTTGCGAAGATTGACTCATTCGACCCCGACAAGCTCACGATGATCTTGACGGTGGATGAGCATCTGAAGGAAAAGGCGCCATTTGCGCGGCTGCCGGTGAACCTCAAGAGCAGACTCAAGACGGCCGATGAGCAAATTCCCGTCCTGAAGAAACGGCTCGCGGTGAAACTGCCCATCGTGCTGTTCATCAAAGACCTCAAGGATGGTGATTACCTTGCACGCGTCTACACGAACGGCACCTGGTTCACGATGATCGGCAAGACTCCAGACGGGGCTGACGCGCCGCGCTGGTTGTTCACGGAAATTGAGCCTTACTTGCGCCGCACGTTCAAGGGCACCACTGCCGAGATACGTCAGGCGGTCATTGACGGTCTTTCGGGCAAGAAGGCCCCGCCGCCGTGGGATGAAAAGGAGAAACCCGGCGTCGGACCCGAGGTGAAGCCGGAGGAAAAGAAAGAGGAAGAAGCGTTGCTTCGCCGCGACTCGGAGCGGACTGCTCCTCGCCCCATCATCACCATAGGCCCAACTTTCGCCGTCATTCCGAGCGTCATCATCGGCGGTCCGCTGGCGATCCTGGCGATGATCTTCCCGACCTGGTTCGGGGGTTGGCGGCGCTGGTTCGCCCTCATTTCGGGACTGAGTACCGCCAGCACCATCATTTTCGTGTACTGGCTGTGGGGCCATCACTTCGCCACGTCCGTATGGGGCGGCAACCTCGCCCAGTGGCTCATGATTACCGTCATTATCGTACTCAGCGCCGCCTGGGCGTGGCAGCGCCATATCCAGCGGTTGCGGACAGGCGAGGCACCGCCGGCACCGACTCGTGCCGAACTGATCGTCCTCGGCGTCCTGGCCCTGATTTCGTTCGGTACGTTGGCCGTCTGCTGGAAACTCGGCGTGAAGCTGACAAGTCCGTCGTGGTTGATCCTGGCGCCGATGGCGATTGCATCGATAGTCGGCATGGCCTTCGTCGCCCTGGCACGCCGGGAGTCGCGGCAGGAAACGCCCTGGGAAGAACTCGACCTGTGGACACCGAGTGCCCCGTCCGGTAACGGACATTCCGCCTCTCCTTACTCCGCCACGTCCGGCGGGACGGTGGTTGCTGTCGCCGTTGTCGCAAAACCGGCCGTGGCGGCACCGACCGCCGCGGACTCAACCCGAGCGCCGGCTCTGGCGACGGAGGTGGTGATCCTGACAGCGATGGCTGTGGTCTGCACGGCGCTCGCCGGCGCGCTGGAGCCACGCGGCGTTGGACCGGGCAAGGCCGTGAATGAACGGTTTCCCGTGCAGGGCGGCGAGAAAGTATGGATGTTCCGGCCCGATACCGGTGGTCAGATCGAATCTTCTCCACTTGTCGTCGGCGACCGCGTTTACATCGGCGCCACCCTCGGCACGCAGGGCGTCGTTTTTTGCCTGGATCGCGTGACCGGCAAGCCCATCTGGGACACGCGCAGGACGCTGAAGTTCATGAAACACGTCTCCATTTCCTCGCCGGTCCTGGTCGAAGGCAAGCTCTACATCGGCGAAGGGTACCACCAGGACTCGAACTGTATGGTCTACTGCCTCAATGCGGCGACAGGCAAGGAAGTGTGGTCGTTCCCGACGGGCAGCCACACCGAGTCCAGTCCGTTTGTGATCGGGGGCAAGGTCTACATCGGCGCCGGCGACGACGGCTTGTACTGCCTCGACGCCGCCACTGGTGAGGAGAAGTGGCACTACAACGGCCTGCACATCGACGCCAATCCCGTCGTGCATCAAAACCGGCTTTATGTCGGTGCCGGCGAGGGCGACGTTCACAAGGAGACGGCCATCCTCTGCGTCGATGCCGAGACGGGCAAGGAACTATGGAAGCACAAGATCGACGTACCGGCCTGGGGTTCGCCGGTGCTGGCGGGTGAGTTCATCTACTTCGGCATCGGCAACGGCCATTTCGATAGCGCCGACGAGAAGCCGGTCGGTGCCGTGCTGTGCGTGAACGCATCCGACGGCGAGAAAGTATGGCGGTTCGACACGGCGGACGGCGTTCTGTGCCGGCCGACGGTTGATCGCTGTCGCGTCTGGTGCGGTTGTCGCGATGGCAACCTCTATTGCCTGGATCGCCAGACGGGCAAGCTCCACTGGAAGCGCGACCTGGGCACTCCGGTCGTGTCGGCCGCGGCGGTCGCAAGATCCGGAGCAGGCGGCCTGGCGAACGCCGTCTACGTCCTGGGATCGGAAGGACAGGTATACGGCCTGGAGCCGAACACCGGGGCCATTTGCTGGAAGAACGATCTGACCAACGGCGGCCGGTTGGCCGTGACGTTGTGGTCATCGCCGGCGCTGGCCGTCGTCGGGCATGACAAACAAGGCGAGAAGCGGCACCTGGTCTTCGGGGCGACGCTCGGCAGCCAGGATGCGCCCAGCCCGGCGGTGTTCTGTTTCGAGGATCGACTGCTCGGGGCTGAGGACGATGTGATTGTGGAGAGCAGGCCGTGAGTTAATTCGTTTAGCCGCGAGCTTCTGCGAGCGTTTTATGACAGCGCTCGCAGAAGCTCGCGGCTAAACAAGTGGGAAAATGATGTCCGACCTTCGCACTTTCGATCAAATCGGCCCCAACGACGTGGACACCGTCGGCGGCAAGGGCCTGAGCCTCGGCCTCATGACCGGGGCTGGCCTGCCGGTGCCGCCGGGCTTCTGCGTCACCACCGCCGCCTACCGCCGAACACGAGGCCGGCCGCTCGCCGATCACACCGACCTGGTCGGATCGCTGCTCGACGCTTATCGCGGCCTGGGCGGTGGGATCGTCGCCGTGCGCTCCTCCGCCACGGCTGAAGACGGGAGCGAAGCGTCGTTCGCCGGACAGCAGGAGACCTTCCTCGGAGTCCGCGGCGATGACGCCGTGCGGGATGCCGTCGCCCGCTGCTGGGCGTCGCTGGACACCGACCGAGCCGTCGCTTACCGCAAGAAGCAGGGGATCGCCGACGACGGCCTGGCGATGGGGGTCGTCGTCCAGCAACTCATTGACGCCGAGGTTGCCGGCGTCCTGTTCACGCACGATCCGCTCGATCAGGAAGGCCGCAAGATGCTGGTTGAGGCGTCGTGGGGCCTGGGCGAGGCGGTCGTCTCCGGCCGGGTCACCCCGGATCGCTATCATCTCGACCGCGTGACCGGCGTTGTTTGCGATCGGCACATCGCAAGCAAAACGGTCATGGTGACCGCGGACGGCACGCAGCCGGTACCGGTCGAGAAGCAATCGGCTGCCTGTCTCAACGACGGACAGTTGGCCGAGCTGGCGGAACTGGGGCGGAAGGTCGAGGCGTTTTACGGCGCACCGCGCGACGTGGAGTGGGCCTATGCCGAGGGTCGCTTCTGGCTGCTGCAGGCCCGTCCGATCACCGTGGCCAGTGCGGCCGAGCGCGAACAGGTGCGGTGCGAGGAGATCGACAATCTACGGCGCCGGGCCGAGCTGGGCGGCACGGTCTGGGCGAAGTTCAACCTCGCCGAGGTGCTGCCCGAACCGACGCCGATGACGTGGGCGGTGGTGCGCCGCTTCATGTCCGGCCGCGGCGGCTTCGGGCTGATGTACCGCGATCTCGGCTTCGACCCAGACCCCTGCCTGGACGACGATGGCTTCTTCGACCTTGTCTGCGGCCGGCCGTATTGCAACCTCAGCCGCGAGGCACGCACGCATTACCGCTCGATCCCTTTCGAGTACCCCTTCGACGAACTGAAGGCCGCCCCGCACAAGGCCCTGTACCCGACGCCGCGTATCAACCATTCGCGTCTCGGCTGGCGCTTCTGGTTGTTCTTCCCGTTCACCATGCCGCGGCTGGTGATGAGCCAGACCCGCGCCGTGATCCGTCAGCAGGAACTGGCCCGCACTTTTCCGCAAGAGTTCCGCGATAAGATCCTGCCGGCGTTCGACCGCGCCGCCTCGGAAGCATTGCGGCGGGATTTGACCGGACTGTCGCTGGATGCCCTCCTCGAACTGTTGGCACACTGGACAGGACCGGCGATCGACGAGTTCGGACGCGAGAGCCTGAAACCGACGGCGTTGGCGGCGCTGCTGATGGCCGGTCTGGAGGGGAAACTGGTCCGCGCCCTGGGGCCGCGGCGCCAAGGCGGCGGTGCGCGATCTCATCATGGGCGTCCATCCCGATGCCGATAGCGACGTTCCCGGCGCCGTGCGCAATCTCGCCGCCGGGAAGATCGACCGCGAGACTTTCCTGAATACGTTCGGCCATCGATGCAGTCACGAGATGGAGTTGGCCGCGCCGCGCTGGTCGGAGGATCACGTCGCGCTGAATCGGCTCTGTGCCTCGGCTCACCTGGCCGTGTCCACTCCAGCAAACCTCGAAACGACCTGGGAGCGGCTCGTCATCCTCGCCAAACTGACTCCCGCGCGGTCGGCCGCACTGCGGACCGAGCTGGATGCGCTGCGGACGCACCTGGCCCTGCGCGAGACGGCGAAGCATTATATCATCAAGGGGCTGGCTGTCGCACGGCGTGTTCTGCTGGAACTCGATCGGCGGTATCGACTCAACGGCGGCGTTTTCTTCCTGACGCCGGAGGATCTGCCGCGTCTCGTGGCCGGTGATGATTTCTCGAAGACGATCGCGGAAAGACGCCGCCGCCGATCGCTGGCACTGAGCCTGGAAGTGCCGCAGGTGCTCTTCAGCGACGACCTGGACGCCATCGGCCGGGCGCCGACGCTGACGGGAACGGACCATCTTCAAGGAGTGCCGCTGTCAGCGGGTGTCGCCGAAGGACCGGCGCTGGTTCTGACGGAGCCGACGGGCGAGGTGCCGGCCGAGCCGTACATTCTCGTCTGTCCCTCGACCGATCCGGCGTGGGTGCCGCTCTTCGTCGGGGCGAAGGGCCTGGTGATGGAGACGGGCGGCGTGTTGTCGCACGGGGCGATTGTGGCGCGCGAGTTCGGTCTGCCGGCGGTGGCGGGGTTGGCAGACGTGCATCGGAAGCTGAAGACGGGGCAACGGCTGCGCGTGGACGGCAGCCGGGGGACGGTGACGGTGCTGGATTCGTCATCTGGTTAAGCTTTGTTTCTGGCGGCGGTGGGACTGCGAAGACAACATCTGTCGCCTCAACCGGAAGGAACGTCGGCCGTTGGGCGCGTCGTGTGCCATGCCCCCTGTGTAGATTTCCCGTTCCTTTTACCATCTCGTAACACATAACAGGGACACCCCCTTTCACCCTCTTTCACCGCAATATCTGTTTAGAAGTAGCTGAAACGCGGAGAATATCGAAATCGCATAACAGATGAACCCGCCTCGTAACACTTTTTCGGGCATCTCGTAACACACGACAACGCTCCAATTTTCGATTCCGTTATACCGCCGGGTACGGCGGCACCGAGGTGTAATCGATTCGGACGAATGCTCCCAGGGGTAATTTCCCTGCGGGCATTTCCCGCCCATGCGGTTTAATAACCGCAGCTGAGCTACAAAGCGGAAAGCTGTTCGGTGGGTCGGCGTGCGTCCGATTGGTCGATTGTATAAAAGAGTGGCGACGCTCTCCAGCAGCGGGTATCATCACATCATCTCATCCCAACTAGCCGGGAGGCCGCCTCATGTCGTCGCCGTCTGCCTCTTTTGTACCGGCTCCCGGTGCGGCGCCGCTGCCCGATTACGAGCTGAAAGCGCTGCTCGGCCGCGGCGGCTTCGGCGAGGTCTGGCGGGCCACCGGTCCCGGCGGCTTCGATGTCGCCATCAAGTTCGTGCGCCTCGAAGGCAAAGCGGGCGATGTCGAACGCCGTGCGCTGGAGACGATCAAGGGCCTGCGCCACGCCCACCTGCTGCCCGTCTTCGGCGCCTGGGAGCGCGATGGTTTCTTGATCATGGCGATGGAGCTGGGCGACAAATCGCTGATGGACCGCTTCGAGGAGTGCCACGCCGCCAAACAGCGCGGCATCCCGCGTGAAGAGCTGCTCGGCTATCTGCGCGACGCTGCCCGTGGTCTCGACTATCTCGGCGAGGCGCGGCCCGGCGCCGACGGCAAGATGACGTTCCTGCAACACCGTGACGTCAAGCCGCAGAACCTGATGCTGGTCGGCGGCACGGTCAAGATCGCCGACTTCGGACTTATCAAGGTGTTGAAGCACACGCTGACCAACGCCAGTTCGAAGATGACGCTGACCTACGCGCCGCCGGAATTGTTCGGCGAAAAGCTGACGCGCTGGTCGGACCAGTATTCGCTGGCGGTGAGTTACTGTCTGCTGCGCGGCGGACGGATGCCGTTCAACGGCAACGCGGCGCAGCTGACGATCGGCCACTTGCAGAGGCCGCCGGACCTGTCGATGCTGCCGGAGGCCGAGCGGCCGACGGTGGCGCGGGCGTTGGAGAAGGAGCCTGAGAAGCGGTGGCCGAACTGCACGGTCTTCGCGGAGTCTCTGGCGACGGTGCAACGTCCGCCGAGCAAGAGCGACGTGGCCCCGCCGCCGCCACTGCCGGATCCGCCGGCGCTGCCGACGTGGGTTCCCGCAGCCGGTGAGGAGACAAAGCACCCCGAACGGCACGGCACCGATGACCGGCCGCCGATCGACGACACGCTCTCGACAATGCACCGGCCGCTCTCGCCCACCAAGAAACCGCCGCGCTCGAAGCAGCGGACTAACCGCCGATCGATTCCGTGGGAGGTGTGGCTCGGCGTCGGTGGGGTCGTGCTGGTGATCGCGACGCTTCTGGCAGCGCCCTCGATCCTGCGCAGCTGGCGCGGCAACACACCCTCAACCGAAATGGCCCGTAAGAGTGATCCCCCGCCGCTTATCGATCCCAAGAAGGACAAAGCCCCGCCGGTCGAACCGCTTATCGATCCCATGAAGGACAAGGCCCCGCTGGTCGAACCACGTCCGGCACCGGCCTTGCGACTGAGGGTTCCGCCGCAACTTTCTATTAAGGCCGGCGATGTCGTGCCGCTGAATGTCCAGGTTGAGCGAACAAATTGCCTTGGGCCGGTAACCCTGCGCATGGAACGTTTGGTAGCGGGACTGACCGCGACCGCGACAACCATAGACGCGGGTAAGAGCGGGGTCACTCTTGATCTCGCCGCTGATAGCGCGATGACAACGGGGGAACACAGCGTTCGCGTCGTGGCGGAAGCGGACGGCGTCAAGACCACGGCGGACGTACGTGTTATCGTCGAGAAAAAGCAGCCGGCCACACCGAAGACAGACGCCCCACTGGGGATGAAGTTTGTCAAGCTGTCCAAAGGCACGTTCTACATGGGCTGGGACGGCCCCGGGCAAACCCGGTAAGCGGACTCAAATCAAGGAAGACTTCGAGATTGCCGTCCATACTGTGACGCAGGAGCAATGGGCGGCGTTGATGGACGGCGACGAAAAGTATCCCAGCAAATTCCGGCGCGGCGGCGAATATGCGAAAGACGTGGAGAATATCTCCGAGGATGACCTGAAACGCTTCCCCGTGGAAAACGTGTCGTGGAACATGGTGCAGGATTACATCAAGAAGCTGAACGAAAAAGAGCGCGGCAGTGGATGACCGTACCGCTTGCCGACGGAGGCGGAATGGGAATATGCTTGTCGTGGAGGGGCTACTTCTGAGGAGGAATGTTCGCATCACTTCTACTTTGACAAACCGACCGACGATCTGTCCGCTGGGCAAGCCAATTTCGACGGTCGTTATCCGTTCGGGAAAGGCGTGAAGTCGGACTCCTATCTCGGCCGCCCCGTGCCGGTAGACTCGAATCAGTACAAGCCGAATAAACTAGGATTAACCCACATGCACGGCAACCTGTGGCAGTGGTGCCAAGATGAAGAGGGCTCGTTCCGGGTGATCCGGGGCGGCGGCTGGAATCGACCTCGGCTCCTTCTGCCTGGCGTCGTTCCGCATCTGGCACGCGCCGTCGGTCCGGTACGACTACCTCGGCTTTCGGCTCGCCCGGGTCCCGTCTGGCAAGTGAGGCGAGCATAGCGGAGCGAACGGCGGCGTAGCCCGGAGCGGAGGTCGATGGGTGCGGGAGCGACGCGGAGCGGAGCGGACGCAGCCATCGTACCGGAGCGGAGGGCGGAGCCGCCGTTCGCGGAGCGGCATAGCAGAGGGAAACGGGGTCCAGGGGCGGAGCCCCTGGCGAAAAAATGCGATTTTGTTAAGTGTACTGGTGTTCAGAAATGGCGTATCGCATCTTTACGGTGCCGATCCAGGATAGTGGACAGGCGCAGGAGGAAATGAATGCGTTTTTGCGAGACTGTAGCATCAAGGGTGAGGAAGTGAGACCCCTGCCGGCTCGTCCGGCAGGTGAAGCAGTTCAGCGGCTAAAAAGCAGCTTAACCGCGGATTTGCGCTCGACCCCTGCCGGCTCGTCCGGCAGGTGAAGCAGTTCAGCGGCTAAAAAGCAGCTTAACCGCGGATTTGCGCCCGACCCCTGCCGGCTCGTCCGGCAGGTGAAGCAGTTCAGCGGCTAAAAAGCAGCTTAACCGCGGATTTGCGCTCGACCCCTGCCGGCTCGTCCGGCAGGTGAAGCAGTTCAGCGGCTAAAAAGCAGCTTAACCGCGGATTTGCGCTCGACCCCTGCCGGCTCGTCCGGCAGGTGAAGCAGTTCAGCGGCTAAAAAGCAGCTTAACCGCGGATTTGCCTCGACCCCTGCCGGCTCGTCCGGCAGGTGAAGCAGTTCAGCGGCTAAAAAGCAGCTTAACCGCGGATTTGCGCTCGACCCCTGCCGGCTCGTTCGGCAGGTGAAGCAGTTCAGCGGCTAAAAAGCAGCTTAACCGCGGATTTGCACTCGACCCCTGCCGGCTCGTCCGGCAGGTGAAGCAGTTCCGGGAGCTAATCGGTTAGCTGGCGAACTGCTTCATCTGCCGGACAAGCCGGCAGGGGTCGACGGGACACGTTTGCTCCGTCCGGTTAGCTGGCGAACTGCTTCATCTGCCGGACAAGCCGGCAGGGGTCGACGGGACACGTTTGCTCCGTCCGGTTAGCTGGCGAACTGCTTCACCTGCCGGACAAGCCGGCAGGGGTCGACGGGACACGTTTGCTCCGTCCGGTTAGCTGGCGAACTGCTTCACCTGCCGGACAAGCCGGCAGGGGTCTCACTTCCTCACCTTCGATGCTACAGTCTCGTTTTTGCGCGGCCACAAGATTCTGACGGTGGACCGGCGCTGGGTGGATCAGGGCGCGTCGTCCTTCTGGGCGTTTTGCATCGACTATCTGGAAGGCGCTCCGCCTGGCGCGGGCGCATACAACGGCAGCCGTGTGCCCAGCGGCAAGGCCAAGATCGACTATCGCGAAACGCTTAAACCGGAGGACTTCGCGGTCTTCGCCCGGCTGCGTGATCTTCGCAAGGAAATCGCGCAAGCCGAGGGCGTCCCCGTCTACACGATTTTCACCAACGAACAACTCGCTCGAATGGTGGAAGGGCGAGCGACCACGAAGGCCGCCCTGGAGAAGATCGCCGGCGTCGGCGATACCCGCATCGAAAAGTACGGCGGCCGGATGCTTACGCTCCTGACGACAATATGGAAAGACCCCCATGAAACGGACGGGCAATCTGCTTGAGCGGATCGCTGAGCGCGACAACCTTCGGCTGGCGTTTCACAAAGCCTTGCGCGGCAAGCGCGACCGCAAGGACACCCAGCAATACGCGCTGCGGCTGGACGCAAACCTTGACGAGATGGCCCGGCTGCTGTTGGCCGGCACCTTTCCGGTCGGCCGCTACCGCCAGTTCATCATCCACGACCCAAAAGAGCGCATCATCACGGCGCCTTGCTTTGCCGAACGGGTTCTGCACCACGGCCTCATGAACGTGTGCGAGCCGGTGTTTGACCGCTGGCTGATCGCCGACACGTTCGCGTGCCGAACCGGGCGCGGACGTCTGCCGGCGCTTCAGCGCGCCAGAAGTTCGCGCGGCGTTACCCGTTCTTCCTGAAACTCGACATCCGCAAGTATTTCGACAGCATTCCGCACGATGCGTTATATGAACGTCTGGCGCGACGCTTCAAGGACGCGCGCTTGCTGGCCTTGTTTCGTCGCATTATTGGCTCCTTCCGGGGCGCTGCGGGCCGCGGCATTCCGATCGGCAGCCTGACATCGCAGCACTTCGCCAACTTCTACCTGGGCTGGTTCGACCGCTTCGTGAAGGAGGACCTTGGGGTTCGCGGTTACGTCCGCTACATGGACGACATGGTGTTGTGGAGCGATTCGCAGGCACGGCTGGAGGATGCCCTGGGCGCCGGCACGGATTTTCTGAGGAAAGAGTTGCAGCTGAACGTGAAGCCCTGGCCATACCTGAACCGGACGGACCACGGCATGGATTTTCTTGGCTGCCGTCTTTTTCGGGAACACATGATCCTGGCGCGGCGAAGCCGAATACGGTTCCGCCGCAAATTGACGCAGCTTCAAAAAGCTCATGCGGCCGGGCTTCTCGGCGAAGCCTCCTTGCAGCAACGCGCCACGGCCCTGATGGCGTTCACCCAGACACTAGGCCTATCGAGTTGGCGGTTTCGGACGGCAGTGCTACAAAAGTTGGCGGTGGGCGGCCCAAGGGCTCGGACCGGGTGATCCGGGGCGGCAGCTGGAACAACAACGGCTCGAACTGCCGGGCGGCGAACCGCAACAGGAACGCGCCGACGAACCGGAACAACAACCTCGGCTTCCGTCTTGCCCGAGCTCCGCCGGCTATGCGGAGAGCTTGCCCGACGGAACCGGCTGTCTTCCCGTTCCGCCTTCGCGGCGGACAAAAGAGCAACGAGGCCGCCTGGTGTTAGTAGCAAATGCGAACGCTCCAGGCGGTCGTTTCTTTCATGAGCGCTCAGAAGGAAACGCAATGCCGGAGTAAGACGCCCCCGACCCCGACCAGCGTTTCAAGACGCTCGTCGTCACGTTTTTTTCCGCGGTTGGGCCAGACGGTTTGACCTCGAGACGGTGGGCTGGTGGCGTTGTTGTGGCGCAGTTTTGGGCGGAACCTCCCCAATGTCGCAGAAGAACCCCTATGACAAAGCGAGCCGTTACACCATCAACCTCGACCCGCCCAGCTTTCTGCGCTGGTTGCTGCGTTGTGAGCCAGGCTTTCGCGGCTGGCTGAATGCGCGCACGCTGACGTTTCCCGGCCAGCCCGACCGAACATGCGATACCGTCGCCCACCTTGTCGATGACCGCAGCCGATCGTGGGCGCTGCCGGTCGAATTCCAGCTGCGACCCGATCCCGAAATGTTCGGGCGGTTCCTCGGATATCTCGGGGCGCTGTGGCTGGAAGTCCGACCCGCTGGAGGCGATGAGGATCGCTATGCCGTGGCGGCTGTGCTTGTCAATCTCACGGGCAGGAGCAACACTTCCCGCGATTTTCTCTGGCCGAAGGCCCACTTGCGAACCTGCTTGACGGTGCTCGAGCTCAACCTGGCCGACCGGAGTGCCCGGTCCGAACTGCGTGCCATCGGTCGCGGCAATGTTTCGCGGTGCGTTCTGCCGTGGATTCCGCTGATGACGGGCGGCGGCGAAGCGGGTATCATGGCGCGCTGGAGAGAGTTGGCCGCCGCGGAACCGGACTCACGAAAACGCAGTGACTACGCGGCGTTGGCGATCGTCTTCGCCGAAGCAGCCGGCCGCCGCGCCGTCTGGAAGAAAGCACTGGAGGGGTGGAACATGGAGCAATCGTTACAAGTGCTGGAGTGGATGGCCGAGGGTGAAGCAAAGGACGCCGCTCGGAAACTGCTGCGTCTGTTGGAACTGCGGTTCGGTACGGTGCCCGCGGAACTGGAGGAGACGATCCGTGCCACGACCGACCTGACCGTACTCGACCGCTGGTTCGACGCCGCCGTTGCCGCGAAAACGCTCCAGCAGGTCCGATCTGTGATTGGCGTCTGACACCTTTTTCCTCGTTCGGCGGCCGGAGTCGGAGCGAGCGGAGACGGAGGCCGCCGAGCCGGAGCGGCGTGCGGAGCGGGTGGTCGCGGAGGAACTACCGTGGCAGCAACAGTCTGAACCGCGTAGAATGCACACTCGGCGTGGGATCAAATCCCGTCTTGGCCTACATCTGCGTTCACGTTGAGGATGCCACTGATGGCAAACTCTTTCCCGAACACGTCCGAACCGCTCTTCGTCCAAGCCCAACTCGCCGCTCTCGATGCGGAGACAACGCGGTGCAACGGTAGCAGCGATTTGCGCGCAGCGGAAACACTCCTGCCCCTGTTGCTCGCCGCCGCACCGTCGGAACGAGCGACGCTGTTCCAGGCGCTGTTGCAGCGCTCTACGCCCGCGGCGATCGCAGACGTCGCCTTTCGCCTGTACGACCATACGGGTCGTGAGGCCTATCTGCTGCACGCCGTCGCATTGCTTGAGGAGTGGGGCGCGGCGGCCTGGCCCGTTCTCTGTTCGTTGGCTGCTTCTCCCCGACCGGAGTGCGAACTCTTTGTGGGATTGATCGCACGCTGTCGCGGTGTGCCGGCCGAGGAGCGCTTACGTGTATTGGCCGACTTGACGGCCCATCCCGCCGTCGCCGTCCGGTCGGACATCCTCGCAAGAATCAACGACTTCAGCCCGCGTGAGGTCCAGCCCCTGCTGCGAAACTTGGCCTCCGACTCCGATCCCGACCTCCGCGCGGAGAGCCAGGAACGTCTCGCCGTTCTCGGTGTCTAAACCATTCCAGGTCGATCGAGAACTTCGACGATGCGTTTTCTCCGCGTCTATGCCCAACAGGGATTGCATAGCTGCTGGCTCGAACAACAACCGCCGCTCGCACGTCTGCTGAAGTGCTTCGACGTCAAACGGGACGCGATTCGACCACCCGAGCCGGCAAGCGTTTATCGAGTCAACGATGCCATCGAAGAGTTGGAAGTCGTCGCGGCGCTGACGCAAACGGCGCCCTCTCGTCCTGAGAAGCGCTTCGGAGTCCTCGTCTCGCAACAGGATTGTCAAGCGGCGGGTATTCGCATCGATCGCCGCGAACCGGGGCAGACCGGAGTAGCCGATGTGGACGCCCGTCATGCCAACTTGATCGGTGAGCGCGAACAATTCTTCCAGTTGATCGTGGGCATTGTGGCTGGCCTGTGGATCGGAGAGCACCGTCTTCGGGTTTATCCCACCCAGGCAATTCTCGGCCAACTCACCGTCTTCTCGCTTCAGTCCGACGCGGCCATTCATCCGGACACGCGCGCTAATTGCGAACGGATGCTCTCCTTCACGGCGGAGCGCCCGCTGGTGGTTGGTTCGCCGCCGCGCATTCAGGTTCGCGGAACCTTGCAGGATGGCGAACGTCCCTTGACCGTCCTTGCCGAACGTCGTCCTCGTGCCGCTGTTCCGTGGTGGGTACAACTATGGCGGCGGATCGTTAGCGGCACGGAGCGGTGAGTTGTTCGCACGCACGCACCAGGTGATCCGCAACGGCAGCCGGAACAATCACGGCCAGAACTGCCGGGCGGCGAACCGTAACAGGACTGCGCTGTCGAACCGGAACAACAACAACAGTTTCCGGCTTGCCCGAGTTCCGGCGGCTGTGCGGAAGCCTTGACGGTGGTCTGATACAATACTTCCTCCTTTCTTGCCCAAGGAGATTTGCCGATGACGCCGCAACGCGCTGCCTCGCGCATCAAGCCGAAGCGTCCCATACCACCGCGCATTCCGCCCGACGACGTCTGGACCTTCGCCGGCAAACCGATGCCGATCATCTACGAAGACGAAGGGCAGGATGAGATGGGCGAAGCCAACCTGCACACGCGATCCGACTTCATCATAACGACCGGTCTCATAACCCATTTGAAACCACGGGGCCAATATCAGGTTTACTCGAACCTGGACTGCTATTACTCACCGGGGGATCGAGCGGCCTACTTCTCGTCCGACACGATGGTCGTCGAACCGTTCGCGGCGCTGCCGGAAGATATCGCTTCGTACCGCATCGGCACGGATGGTCCGGCACCGTTGCTGACCATCGAGATCCTGTCGCAGCGCTCCGGCCAGCAGCGCGACCGGACCGATAAGCCGGTGATCTACGGCCAGCTGGGCGTCGCCGAGTACATCCTGGCGGACTTGACGGGCCGGTTCCTGCCCGAGCGCCTGCAACTGATGCGGCGACTGCACCGCGCCTGGAAAACCACCCAGGATGCCGATGGCGGCGTGACCAGCAAGCTCGGGTTCCGGATCATCATCGACACGGATAACCAGTTCCGCGTTGTCGATGCCGCGACGGGGAAGGGCTATCTGCGACCTGACGAAGCGCAGGCTGCTGAGGCGGAACGCCAGAAGGAAGCGAATGCGCGTAAACGAGCGGAGCAGGCGCGCGCGAAAGAGTCCAAAGCACGCCAGGAGGCTGAAGAGCAAATCCGCCAACTTTCGGCCGAGCTCAAACGCCTCCGCAAGACGCCGCCTGGCCCATGAGCAATGTCAGTTTCGGCGAGGGAGTTGGGTCTGCCGGCGGTGGCGGGGTTGGCGGATGTGCATCGGGTGCTGAAGACGGGGCAACGGTTGCGCGTGGAAGGCAGCCAGAAGACGGTGACCGTGCTAGCGGGTTCGTGAGGGTGAAGTAGCAACGGCAAGCGGAGAGGAAGCATGACTGAGCAGTTATCACTCAACTTCCTCATCGCTTTCGGCCAAGAGTTGTGCCAGGCACTGAGTCCACCAGTTCAGGAGGAGTTCATTGTTCCGCAGGATGGGTACGAGGTCTGGATACGGGCGTTCGATAAGCCTCCCGGTCAAAGCACGGTAGCGAACCTGTCCGATTCAGAGGTGCAACTCGTGCGGGCTGAGTGCGAACGGTACTTCGAGTGTTCGGCGATCAGGTGTGAACATCTCCTGCTGGCAATTAGCCGAATCCTAGCACGTTGGCCAGCAGAAGCTTCGGGAGACGCTACGATTTCTTAAACTACAATTGAACAATGAAACGAATTGGTATCTCAATCAACGATCCGGTAGAAGTCTAAGGTAGACCCCACGAGCCGAGCGGGGCCTGGGTGCCGCTCGGCCCGCGGCACCTTCTCTAGCCATCTACCGGGTCGTTGATCTCAATAACCCTGTACCCAATTAATAAAAACCGAGCGCAGAATGATACAGTCTACGATCACCAGTCTCCCCGATCTGTATGAAGAGGACGAAACGGCGTGGCTGGAGGCCATGGCCGACTTGATCCGGGAAGGTCGCTGTTCGGACCTAGACTACCCCCACCTCGCGGAGTTTCTTACAGACATGGCCATACGAGATCGGCGTGAAGTGAGAAGTCGGCTAGTCGTGTTGATCGCCCATGTCTTAAAGTGGACGCATCAGTCTGCCAACCGCTCGCGGAGTTCGCGCGCTACCATCATCGAGCAACGACAGGAACTAATCTCCCTACTCGGCCGTGGTGTCTTGCGGAACCACGCGGAAACCGTTCTCGCCGAGGCATTTACCGATGCAGTCGAGCGAGCAACAGCTGAAACAGGAATGAGTGCCGAGACGTTTCCCGGCGAGTGCCCGTACACGCTGGACCAACTTCTGTCGCCGGATCTTCTTGGGGAGCAGTCCTCATAGCGTCCGTCGCAACCTCGCCCAGTAGCCGCCATCCGCCGGCCGACCCGGCACCGATTCTTGCTCCGCCTCGCACGTCAGGTTCGGAGTCGCTTGCAACACGGCTTCGATCACGCTGCGATTCTCCTCCGGCTCGATGCTGCACGTCGCATACACCACCGCGCCGCCGGGCCGAACGCGCTCGACAGCCAGTCGCAACAGCCGCGTTTGCATCTCCGGGAGATGACGCAAATCATCCGGCTTTAACCGCCAGCGCACCTCGGGACGCCGGCCGAGAACGCCGGTGTTGCTGCATGGCGCGTCCACCAACACGCCATCGAACGGGCCGGACGGAACACCGTTGCCGTCTGGATGGACGAGTCCGGTCTTCACCGACTTCAGTCCAAGGCGGCACGCCAACTCGTCCACAGTTCGCAGCCGGTGTTCGTCCACATCGCAGGCGATCACTTCGCCTTCGTCGCGCATCAATTCGGCGAGATGCGTCGCCTTCCCACCCGGAGCCGCACACAGATCGAGGATGCGACTTCCTGGCGTCGGAGCCAGCGCTGCTGCGACACGCATCGAAGTTTCGTCCTGCACCGTGAACCAGCCGTCCGCAAATCCCGGTAGTTCTCGTACCGGTGCCGGTTCGCGCAGACGCACCGCTTGGGGAAAAGAACCCGGCTCGGCGTCGATGCCCTTCGCGGCACACGCGGCCAGGAATGCGTCGCGCTCGATACGCATCGGATTGCAGCGCAGCGTCAGCGGTGCGGGACCGGCGAACCAGAAGCCGAGACGATGACACTCCTCCGTGCCGAAGCGGGTCTGCCAGCGCTCAGCCAACCACGTCGGGAACCCGAACGCGGCCGAAAGGTAGCGCACCGGCAGCTCAGCCGGGTCCGGAAAAATGGGCTGAGCGAGACGACGATACCGCCCGTCCTCGATGGGCAGGGCATCGGCGGCGGGGCCAGGAGCCGTAGCGTCGGTCAACAGCGGTCGAGAGCGCCCGCAGCACGCCGTTGATGAAGCCCTTCGATCCGGGACGGCCGAACGCGCTCGGCTAGTTCGACGGTCTCGTGCAGGGCGGCGTGAACGGGGATCTGGTGCAGGAACGCAAGCTGGAAGGCACCGAGACCGAGCACGTCCCACAGCCATGTCTCGACCTTGTGCGGCTCGCGCGCGATCAGTGGACGCAGCAGCGCGAATAACGTGCCGCGCCGACGCATGACACCGTAAGCGAGGTGGGTGGCGAGACGACGATCCGGCGGCGACCAGTTGCGCGGCGGACAGATGGCGGTCGAGAATTTCCTGCACGAAGGCGTCGTGCAGGCGGCAGTCGAGCAGGACTTGCAGGGCGAGGCTGCGGGCGTCGTGTCGGCCGCGGAAAAGAGGCGGGTCCGGCTTCATAGCATCTCCGAGCCGAAGAAGTCATCCGGCCCTGGACGCCGGCCGCGCAGGAACTCCTCGGCTGTCATCCGCCGCTTCCCGGCGGGTTGCAGCTCCAGGATTTTCACTCGTCCGCCGCCTCCAGCCGTGACGAACAGCGCCTGCGTCCCCGAGATTTCGGCATATCCGGGCCGCGTGGCCACCAGCTGCGATTCCTCCGGCAAAGCTTTCATGATGAGGAGACGCAGCGGCGGTTGACCGGCGTGATGGAAGAACGTGTACGCTGTTGGCCACGGCTGCATCGCCCTGATCTGGTTGCACACCTGCCGGGCGGAGCGCGTCCAGTCGATCAGGCCGTTCTCCTTCTTCAGCTTCGGCGCTTTGGTGACGAGAGCGGGATCCTGCTTCGTCCCCGGCACTGGCCCCTTCTCCATTCGCGCGATGACGTCGAGTGCCAACTTCGCACCGTGCGGAGCCAACCGGGCCTCGACTTCGCCGGCCGTCTCCTGCTCGCCGATCTCTACGGCTTCCTGGGCAAGCATGTCGCCGGCGTCGAGGCCGACGGTCATGCGGATGATGGTCACGCCGCTGTGCGTCTCGCCGTGGTAAATGGCCCAGGCGATGGGAGCGGCACCGCGGTACTTCGGAAGAAGTGACGCGTGGACGTTGACGCCGCCGAGCGGAGTGGACGCCAAGACATCCTTCGACAGGATCTGTCCGTAGGCCGCCACGACGAGCAGCTCCGGATTCATCGCCTTCAGGGAGGCGACACCGTCCGGCGTGTTGATGCTCTCGGGTTGAAGGACGGGGACGCCGCGTTCGACCGCAATGGTCTTCATGCCGCGGCCGGTTTGGCGCGTGGAGCCGCGCTCCTGCCCGGCGACGCGGTCGGGCTGGGTGACGAGGCCGACGACCTGGTGCGGCGCGGCGAGCAGCGCCTCGAAGGTCGGTTCGGCGAACAGGCCGGTGCCCATCATCACGATTCGCATGAAGTCGATGCCTCGGTCGGATCATTGCTCGAAGTAGGGACATTCATACCGGGCCTCGGAAATGACTTCCTTGTTTACATGCCAGTCGTGGCCAGCCGCGTGTGCGACGAATTCCGCCGGCAGGCAGACGTTGTGCTTTTCGACGTAATAGATCAAGGCCGCGGGCCAGTACCACTCGCCATCGGTCATTTCCGTCAAGCCGCCGACGATTCGACCGTCGATCACAGCACACACAGGGCTGGAGCGATCGATCTGGTCTCTCCCAGCGCCGCCCATCGCGATCGAGAAGATATATCCAGAACGGAGATAGGCAAGGACGTTCTCCTGCTCGGGCCAGGGGCTGTCGGCGATTAATGATCGCAGGCTCGGATCGTGAATTGTCCCAAGGGGAAATTCTCGAAAGCGAACGATCGGTCGGAGTTTCACACGAGGAATGGTATTCACGCGTTAATGCTCCTCTCAAGGCGAAATCGGTTCCCACGGCCCGGGTGAACCAACAGCGAGCGGCCCGACCAGAGTATCCCAAACGACCGAGTTGCTGAGAATAATCTCCGCCGGAGATACCTGCACGCGCACAATTCCATGATAACCCTGCAGAGTAACTTGAGGAAGCAATCGAGCCAACACCTGTGCAATTGTCGCCGGTTCGCCTGGCCGGGCCAGGTTGCCATAGCAAGCACAGAGGCGGACCATACCTCCGTTCAGTCGAGTCCCATAGTGGTTCACTAGAAGTTCCACCACAACCGCAGCCGGAATCTCATGCGAAGGGAAATCGCCGTGATTCTGAAAGCGCGACGCCACATCGCCGCCGTGAACGAACACATAAAGATACGGATCGTTAACCGGAAACGTCAAATTCGGTAGCAGAGGAAGCGACGGATCGTCCCCGCGCACGATGGCGAACACCTTGTCCTGCACAAACGCCTGGGCGACGTGCAGCTGGCCGGGACCGAAGTCCGACACGTCAAGCGTCGGCAACCATCCTGATCCCGGGCTGCTCACGCCTGCCCCTCCAGTTCGTCGAGCAGCTTCTGGATGTCGATGTCCTTCGGGATCTCTCCCTTCTCCTGTGCCTTGCGGAATTCGCGTTCGAAGCTTTTGACCTCGCCGCGAGCACAGAGCTTGGCGATCGGTCCCATCTTGTCGATGAACAGGACGCCGTTCAGATGATCCAGCTCGTGCTGCCAGGCTCGCGCCTCCAGGTCGTTCGCCGTGATCTCCAGCAGCTCGCCCTGCATGTTGTAGGCATGCACCTTCACCGTCTTCGCCCGGCGCACTTTCTGAAACAGGCCGGGGAAGCTCAGGCAGCCTTCATCGCCCTCCTGCGATCCCTTGCGGTCCACAATCGTCGGGTTGATGTACACCGCTTCCCGCTCCTTTTGCTCCGGGTCGCCGGTGACGTTGACGACCAGCAGCTGATACGGCAGAGCCACCTGGGTCGCGGCGAGACCAAGCCCCTTGGCTTCGTACATCAGGTCGAGCATCGCGCCGACGTGCAGGTGGATCTTCTTGTCGATCGCCGTCAGGGGCTTGGCTGGACGCCGTAACGCGGGATGGGGGTATTGGACTATCTTCATCGTCATTCGTCGATCCGCCTGATCTTAGGGACCACAATGTTCTCTTTCCATTATAAGAGCCGATTCCGCACACGACGCGAATTACGAGGGCCGCGGGCGATTGGCGACTCTGAACTCTACTGCGGCCAGGATGATCCCCACGGCGAGACAGACGAATGAAAGTCCCATCCAGGGCGTGTAATGAACCAGGAACATCGAGATACCCCAGGCGTCGGTTAACTCGATCAGGGGAGGGGCTACCGGGAACTCGACGAGGATCTGGCCGAACAGTAAGCCGATGGCCACCGCGCCCGAGAGGAACGCTACGGAGAACCGCGTCGCCGCGCTGACCGGCACCAGCGCGAAGACGGCACCGATAAGCAACACCGGTGGATAAGCGATCATCATCAGCGACGCTTTCAGGCCCTCTTCCGGAACCGCCGGCAGACCGCGCAACCTGACCCTTTCTCCCTCCTCACCAGATGACGCTTCGCCGCAGATCGCTTGAAGGCCGGATTGTGCGGCAACCAGGTGACCCTTGCTCGAACCGACTTTGCCGCGAATCTCGACCAGAGGTAAAAAGAAGAACGCCAGGGCGGCCACGGAGAGCAGGGACGCGGCACCTCCCCACCAACCTGCGATCGAGCGCGATTTTCGCAGGTACAAGATGTGGGGCACCGGTTCGACCGCGTCCTCCACCGCATCGGAAGCCAGCGGAGATGCCAGGGATGCTTCCACGGCCCCCTCACACGATGGGCAGATGACGACTAGGCCGGCGAGATCATCCGGGATGTGGACAATGCCGGCACAGTGAGGGCACGAGCAATCAGGCATGACTCACCTCGGTTCAGGAAGGGATTGTCGCACGAAGCCGAAGTCGAGACAAGGCGTTGCTTGATTCCTGACCAGAGAGACGTGACATCGGCCGGCCCACCGGGTAGACTCAACACGAACACGCGGAGTTTCGTCCTCCGGGAGGTGATCTATGGGCGGTGTGGAACGGAACGATTACCCGCTGACCCGTCGTCGGTTGCTCCAGGTCGGTGGGATCGGCGCCCTCGGTCTGAGCTTGCCGCAACTTCTGCGCCGGGGAATCGTCGCGGCATCACTCGGAGCGATCGTGCATCTTCATCGTTCAGTACGGCGGCTGCTCGCACCTCGACTCGTTCGATCCTAAACCGGACGCACCGGAGGGAATCCGCGGCCCCTATTAAGCCGATCGCCACCTCGATTCCCGGCATCCGCATCGGCGAACTGTTGCCTCGGCTCGCTTCTGTCGCAGACCGCTGCTGTCTGGTCCGGTCGATGACGCACGGCAACGGCGGCCACGACGGCGGTATGCACGTCTGCATGACGGGTCATGCGCAGCCGACTCCGGAGACGCCGTACTTTGGCTCGATCATGGCGAAGGTGCGACCCTCCACGCGCAACGTGCCGTCCTATGTCTGGGTGCAGAACCTGGCCGGCGACGTGCAGCCGCGCTACCTCACCGGCGGTTTCCTGGGGGCGCAGTACAGTCCGCTGCGCATCGGCACCGACCTCGACAACCCGTCGGCACCGAACTTCCGCGTCACAGCGTTCGATCCATCCCAGGACAGTTCGCAAGCTCGCCTGAAACAACGCTGGAACCTCCTGAATACCCTGGACGCCTCGAACGACGGGATGCGGCGCTTTCAGGAGCGGGCCGTGGACCTCGTCGCCGGACCCGAAGCGCGACGGGCTTTCGACCTGGACCAGGAACCTGTGCCGTTGCGCGACCGCTATGGCCGGCACCCGCTCGGCCAGAACCTGCTGATGGCTCGTCGGCTCATCGAGGCGGGCGTTCGCCTGGTCAGCGTGACGGCCTGGGCTGGGACACCGCCCCCCGAGAAGTTCCGCAATGTGCAGACCTGGGACATGCACGGCGACGGCGCCGGCCTCGGCAGCATCTTCGGCAACCGGCGCGTTCGGGCTGGGGTGGGCGCTGCCGAACCTCGACCAGGCGGTTTCCGCGTTGCTGATCGACCTGGAAGTGCGCGGTTTACTGGAGAATACGCTCGTCGTGCTGGTCGGCGAGTTCGGCCGCTCGCCGAAAATCGTGAAAGCCGGGCGCGATCATTGGCCGGCCTGCTATTCCGCGCTGCTGGCGGGTGCCGGGATCCGCGGCGGCCGGGTGCATGGTGCGTCCGATGCACAGGGCGGCTACGTCAAGGACAGCCCGGTCACGCCGGAGCGGTTCGGAGCGACGCTCTTCCACGCGCTGGGCGTGCCGCCGGAAACACGGCTCGGTGCCGACGGTTTCACCCGGCCGGCGAGCAGCGGACAGCCGCTCGTGGAACTATTCGCTTGACCCGATGGACGCCGCCCCTTATCGTTATGATCGACGCTTGCCTTGAACCCCGCCTGACTTTCCCTCCACGCCCCGTTGCGACTGATGAACGGGAGAAAATCATGAAGCGCTTCGCGTTGCTGCTCGCGGCAACCGTTTTCGCCGTCATCTCCAGCGGACTGACCGGACAGGAAAAGAAAGCCCGCGTCCTCAACATCGATCCGCCGCACATCTCGAAGGACGCCGTCGGTCAAGTACGACTACGACATCGTCTACGTCCGCGCGCCGCGCAAGGGGGACGACAAGCAGATCGCCTGGACCGAGGTGTTCAGCTCCGCTGCGGGCCGAGCCGGGCTCCGACCTGATGCTGCTGCATCCCGACGGCAGCGAAGAAGTCCTGGTGGCCGCCGGCGACGACGCCATCACCGACCCGTTCGTCTCCTTCGACGGCGAGTCGGTCTACTACGCCCGCATTCCACAACGTCAAGAAACCGGGCGCCGAGAAGCCGACCTCCGCAGAGTTCGGACATCTTCAAGATCCACGTCAAGACGCAGCAAGATCGTGCAACTGACGCAGCAGGTCTTCACGCCGAACACCGGCGTGGTCGCCAAGGAACCGTCGTACTCCGGGCGTCTACAACCTGGGCCCGTGCCCGCTGCCGGGCGGCAAGGTGATGTTCACCAGCAACCGCAACGGCTTCGAGCCGACCAAGGGCTACACGCCGACCACGCTGCAACTGTTCGTCATGGACGACGACGGCAGCAACGTCGAGCTGATCGGCCATCTGAACATCAACAGCGCCCTGCACCCGACGATCCTCAAGGACGGCCGGGTCATGTTCACCAGTTACGAGTCGCAGGGGCTGCGCGACCTGCGCCTGTGGGCCGTGTGGACCATCCATCCGGACGGCACCAACTGGGCGCCGCTGGTCAGCGCCTTCGGCCCTTCGGGCGACACCGCCTTCCACTTCATGACGCAGCTCTCCGACGGCAACGTCGTCGTCGAGGAGTATTACAACCTGAACAACCTGGGTTTCGGCACCTACTACAAGCTGGCGCCGGCCGCTCCGGAGGGCGAGCCGTTCTTCGGTCCCGCGTCGCACAAGCGATCCGCGCAACCTGGGCTACAACGGCATCGGACTACAATCGCATCCCCTTCACCCCGCACGGCCTGGAATGGCTGACGCACCTTCTGCACGCCTTCGACGCCCCGGCCCAGCTCTCGGATCCCGAGCAATCCCGATTCGCCGCGCGTCGGCAAGGTGACGCATCCCTCCGGGGCGCCGGACAATCACCTGCTGACGGTCTGGTCGCCGGGGCCGGTCAACAGCAACAACGGCCTCAAGAAGCCGGCCATCGACAGCGGCATCTACCTGATCAAGGCCGGCAAGGCGATCGACGAACCGGGCCAGATGCTGCTCATCAAGAACGATCCGAAGTACAACGAGCAGTGGCCGCGCGCCCTGGTCCCCTACAAACGCATCTACGGCATCGACGAGCCGAGCCGCTTGACGCCGCTGGCCAACGACGGCAAGCGCTCGCCGCACCTGCCGGAGGGAACGCCGTTCGGCCTGGTCGGCACGTCCAGCCTGTACAAGCGCGAAAGCTATCCGCACGGCGGCGTTCCCGACGGGCAAGGTCACGGCGACCTATCGCGGGCGGCAACGATCCGTTCCAGGGACTGGGCACGCTGGCCTACACCGGCATCGCCGGCAACTGGTTCGTCCAGGGGGCCGACGCCGGCCGCTACGAGAACAGCGACATCCACGCCATCCGCATCCTGGTCACCGAGCCGACCACCGATCCGCGCTACACCGGCCAAGGCCAGACGGCTGCTGGTGGAACGTCGCCAACGAACGGCTGCGCATCCTCGGCGAGTTCCCGGTGCGCAAGTTCGGCCGCGACTCGAAGGGAAGCGCGAGCCAACCCCTCGACCCCGACGGCAATCCCGACACCAGCTTCCTGGTGAAGATCCCCGCCGACGTCGCCTGGACGTTCCAGACGCTGGACAAGAACGGCATGGTCCTGAACATGGCCCAGACCTGGCACCAGGTGCGGCCCGGCGAGATCCGCAACGACTGCGGCGGCTGCCATGCCCACAGCCAGAAGCCGACCCTCTTCGAGGACACCGCCGCCGCCAGGCCGGATTATCCGGTCTTCGACCTGACGAAGCAGACGCCGCTGCTGACGACGAAGAAGCACGACCAGTCCGGCAAGAAGTGGGACGCGAAGGACGACAACCGGCCTGCGTTTCGACGAAGGGCGTCAAGAACGTCGAGTACTACCGCGACGTCAAGCCGATCCTCGACCGCAGCTGCGTCGCCTGCCACACGCAGAAAGTCCGACAAGCCGGCCGGCAACCTGGTGCTGGACGACGACGCACTGATGCCAGGACCGCAGATCGCTGGGCGGTCTGGTCGACCGGTCCGCCGGGGAAGGTGCCGGGCACCTACTTCCGCCTGGCGCTCGACCACGCCGGCCAGTTCGGCCACAAGTCGCCGGTCGGCAACTGGTCGCACCCGCAGGCTTCGCGCTACGTCCGCATGTTCCAGTCGCGGCGCAGCCTGCTCATCTGGAAGATTTTCGGCAAGCGACTCGACGGCTGGAGCAACGACGACTTCGCCACCGAGACGGTGCCGGGCGATCCGAATTCGCTTGCAGTACAAGGGCAAGCCGCTCGCCAACAAGCCGTCGAGAATCGCCGGCTGATCAACCTCGCCTACACCGGCAGCGTCATGCCGCCGCCGGAAGCCGTGGCCGGCACTTACGACGGGCCGGACGGCAAGAAGATCAAGGTCGCGCCGCTGACCGACGAGGATCGCCGACCCTGGTGCGCTGGATCGACCTCGGCTGCCCGATCGATCTCGATTACGACCCGGCCAAACCCGAGGCACGCGGCAACGGCTGGCTGCAGGACGACAACCGGCCGACGTTGACGCTCACCTATCCTCGCGCCGGGCCAACACGGAACTGACGCGCATCCTGGTCGGCATGCACGATTACGACACCGGCCTGGACATGGAGAGCTTTCGGGTGGTGGCCGACTTCGACCTCGACGGGGTCCGGCGGGACAGAACCTGGCCGCCAAGTTCAAGCCGAAGACGCAGGGCGTCTGGGAACTGAAGCTGACCAAGCCGATCACCCGACTGACGAACGGCAAGCTCGAAGTGTCGGTGCAGGACCGGCAGGGGAACATCAGCCGCATCGAGCGGACCTTCTCGGTAGGCGAGGCGCCGTGACAACCCGTTTAGCCGCGAGCTTTTGCGAGCGCTTCACCCGCGCTCGCAAAAGCTCGCGGCTAAACCAATTGAGTTTTCGGGGGCGTTCTCATGTTGACGATCTCAGGGGCACGACAGCGCCTGTGCGACGGCCTTTCGCGCCGTGAGTTCCTCAAGGTCGGCGCTCTCGGCGTCGGCGGCCTGACACTGGCCGACCTGCTCCGTCTGCGAGGCCGGGGCGGCCAGCACCACGCCGGCAAGGCCGATCATCATGGTCTATCTGAACGGCGGCCCCAGCCATGTCGATCTGTACGACCTGAAGCCCGACGCTCCCGTCGAATATCGCGGCGAGTTCAAGCCGATCAAGACCAATGTCCCCGGCATGGACATCTGCGAGCTGATGCCCTTGCAGGCGAAGATCGCCGACAAGCTGGCCATCATCCGCAACATGAAGTTCGAGCAGCAGGGCCACACGCCGCCGGAGTTGTACACCGGCTTCCTGAAAGGCAATCGGCCGTCGATCGGCTCGGTGGTGAGCAAGCTGCGCAGCGACGCCGGCATCCTCGGCGCCTTGCCGCCCTACGTCTACCTCGGCGACGCCAACTACGTCGGCCATCCCGGCTTCCTCGGCAAGGCTCACGAAGCGTACATCCCCGGCTCGAAAGCCACGAACCTCGGCCTGGTGCGCGAGGTGCCCGTCGAGCGCTTGACCGACCGCCGCCAACTGCTGCGTTCATTCGACGTGCTCCGCCGCGACCTCGACGATGCGCGCGGCAGCATGGCCGGCATGGACGCCTTCACGTCCCAGGCGCTGGAAATGATCGTCAGCAACAAGGCGCGCGACGCCTTTGACGTGGCGAAGGAGCCGGAGAGCGTGCGTGAACAATACGGCAAGGGGACCGAGTTTCTGCAAGCCCGCCGCCTGGTGGAGGCCGGGGTGCCCGTGGTCACGCTGACGCCGCGGAACCACGATGTACCGGAAGAAGTGCAACGGCGACTGGGACCATCACGACCACATCTTCGAGTGCCTGCGGGCGGTGGTGCCGCAGCTCGACCGCTCCATTCACGCGCTGGTCACCGATCTGCACGAGCGCGGCCTGGCGAAGGATGTGGCGGTGGTGGTCTGGGGCGAGATGGGCCGGACGCCGCGGATCGGCACACAGCGCGGGACAACCGGCGGCCGCGATCACTGGCCGCAGTCCGGCTTCGCCTTGATGGCCGGCGGCGGCTTCCAGACGGGACAGGTGATCGGGGCGACAGACAACCGCGGCGAGCGACCGAAGGGCCAAGCCTACACGCCGCAGAACGTGCTGGCGACGCTGTACCACGTTCTAGGCATTGATCCATTGACGACGCTGCCGGATCATCAAGGGCGGCCGATGTATCTGCTGGACGATCGGGAGAAGGTGGCGGAGTTGGTGTGATAAAACGAACCGGCAACCACGGCTCAGGCCGGCGTGTTCGCTCGAAGGAGCGCCGTGTCGAAATCGTCGGCCTCGATAACTCCACGCATATCGAGGAACCTGCGCGTATAAACGAAATCGCCCAGATCGACAGGTTCGTCGTCGCGATAGAAGCGGTAGATCAGCAATCCTTCTTCGGGATGTTTGAAGACGCGCCCCTTCGGAACCCGCTTTTCGGCGAATCCCAGACTTTCGATAACGGCCTTGAAATCAGCGAAGGGGATCGGCCGCATTTTCGTCATGGACCACCTCATCGGTCTGGGTGAAAACACGATCACGGAATCGAGCAAACCTTCGGACCGCTGCCGGAGAAAGGACATTCGCAGTCGGCAGGCGGATCGTGACTGTCTGTCCGGCAGCGAACAGGTTGAAACCCTTCAGACGCTGGAAATAGCTCTGAACATACACCCAGTACGCAACGTCCTTCCGACTATCATACACGAAGACTACCGGCTGCAACTGGCGCAACCACAGCGCCAAATCACGGCGATCAATCCGGAACACAACTACCGTCTGTCCGGTCCGAACCCGCAGTCGATCCGACGCCTTGAGTTGCATCAGGATCACACCTTCTTGGATTTGACCTTCGTGGTCGAACGTAACCAATTGAAGATCAATCCCGTAATCGTGTCTGATTCTCTCGATCACCCAGCCACAGCGCAGCGCATGGCCTTCGACGTGGTGAACGCTGAGGTCCGCGATGATGTGTTCGCGCGTTCGTCGTTTGCGGGGTACGTCGGACATTCACGGATCCCTCGAAATGGCGTCCGGGGTCTCTGCTTTCGGCAAAGTTTCTTCACTCTGTCACGGTTGAGGACACGAAACTCACATCAGCTGATACGGCGCCGACCGATCCACCGACATCCGGCACAGGTCCGGTAACGCGGCCTCATTCTTCAGGTGCCGCACGTCGCGCAGGTTGGCGCTGAGTAGTCGCTTGTAAGCCGTCTCCAGTGCATTGTCTTCGAGCATCACCAGCACCACTGTGACCGCCAAGCCCAAGCGGCGTAGGCTGCCCAGAGCCACCGCGGCTTCGATGCTCACCCCCGGCAACACGGCGATCACCGTAGCGTCACGCGGCAATCGGCCCGCCGTTTCGCGCAGCAGTGCCGCCAACGTTAGCGCATCGGTCAACTCGGCCAGCGCCAGCGTTTCACGGATGCGGCGAAACTGCTCCGCCCCGCGCTTCGTCTGGACAATCATCGGCCGTACGCTCTCTCCTTCCTCTGCCATCGCTGCGGTCGCCTGCGCCTCGGCACGGCTTCCAGCTCGCGCTCGGCGTCGAAGTCGCGCAGCCGGCCCGAGGCGTCACGGGCATTGGTGACGAGGCCGATTTGTTGTCCCATCTCGAAGACGGCGTTGGCCAGTGATGCCGCCGCGGTGATGGCCAACTCGGAGCGAAACGGCTCGCCGCGCGGGTGATAGCCGGCTTCGTGGAAGTCGAGAACGAGCGTCGCCCCGGCCAGGCACGACGGTTCGTAAACCTTGCAGTGCAGCGCTCCAGTTCGTGCTGTCGCCCGCCAGTGAACGCGGTTCAACGGATCGCCGGCCTCATAAGGCCGCACCCCGGCGATGCGTGTCGGGTCTTCGTAGAGGCGGTGCGTCAGCCGCACGTCGCCGATCGGCCGGCGCGAGGTCAGGTCGTAGCCGAGCAACGGCACTGTCTTCGGGTAGACCAGGAGGAAGCGTCGATGCGCATCGACACGGAAACGACGGTGTAGACCGAAGAGATCGCCGTTTTCCATGACGAGCGGTCCGATCTGATAGTAACCGCGTTGCAGGCACTCGATCTGGTAGCGGATCGTCGTCTCCTGGCCGCCGCGCAACATGCCGATCTGGAGGCGCTTGCCCTTGACCACCTTGAGACGCGGAAAGCGCTGATCGAGGGCGAAACGCGGCAGCATGTCTTCGAGCAGCACCCACGGCACCGGTATCGAACCGTTGTTGCGCACGATCAATCGAACCGCTACTCGATCGCCGATCTCGGCCGTCAGGCCGTCGGGGATGGACTCCTCCTCGTCGCGGCCGGCAAGACGGCAGCGGCGCGACACGGCAAGCTGACCGACCCAGTTGCGCGCAGCGCTCGACTGACGAGCAGCAGACCGATCAGGACGTACGCTGCATAGGCCAGCAGTCCCGATTCGAGCAGTAGTGCCGCCAGCAAGATCACGAGAACCGCGAGAAACCACTTCATGTTAGGACCACTTCAAGGTGGATACCCGGATTCGGCGCGAAACGTGTACGAGAGCACCATCATTCTACCTGGGCAATCTGCGGTGAGCCAATGGCGTGGGGGAATCGCGCAGGAGTTTGACAGGGACTGGCACACTTGAGTGAAAGAATGTTGCCAAGCCCACAGGGAGGACAGCCGATCAGGAGAGAGGGGACACGGCCCGCTCTTCGTCCGAAGCGCGCCGAAGATTCTCGGATCGAAGCGTTATCGTCGCAGACACCAGGTATGGGCGCCTTGGCGCAAGGAGGGACTGGGATGGCCGCTCATCTTCGCGTTTACCCGCTTCCCCAAGAGACTGACGAACCCCAGGCCGCGACCGTGCGGGTCAGTCTCGCCGATCTGCTACCCCTCGTCTCCTATGCCCAGCGGAATAATTATGTCTGGCTGCAAGACTTCCTGGACGACGAAGTTGCCATCACCCCCGACCTGTACGAAGTGCTGCGCTCCTTCGGCGGCTATCGGCCGTCCGCTTGAGATGATCCTCATCTTAGCCCGACGCGCCAGCAAGGGATTCCTTGCTGGCGCGTCGGGCTAACGTGGAGAACGCCCTACTTAACCTCGATTTCCGGGTCATCCGATAGCAGTTCCGGCTTGGCGAGCTGGCTCAGATCGACCTGGCCGCGCAGCTCGCCCTCCAGCAGACTGAGCCGCTTCGTCAACATCTCCAGCTTGACCTGTAGCACCTCCACCTTTACAGACACGTCGTCCTGCGTACGCGGCCGGGGCACCTCGGGATAGCCAAGCTGGCGCTGCAAGGCGCCGAACAAATAAAGCGGATCGCGTTCCAGGTTCGCCTTGGCGATCTTCCCTTCCTTGTCTCCGAACAGCGGCGGCACCGGCGGAACATAGTCCGGCTGTCGGCGTCGTTGCTCGGCGGCATACAATTCCGACCGCAGAAAGAGCAGCTCGGCGAAGTCGATGTTTCCGACCTGGAAGCGCAGACTGTCCAGAAACGTCTTCCAGTCGGCGTCGTAGGCAGGGTCGGCGGCCATGCAGGCCAGACCCTGTTCGTAGCCGAGCCGATTACGGCACAGCGTCTCGAACTGGAAGACGAACAACCCCGGCTTCGACACCGAGGCGGCCCGGTACTCGGCTTCGCGCTGCAGCACCAACAAGGCGAGATCGAGGCTAAAGCGCATCGTTTCCTGTTCGGTGCCGCGAATGACGAACGCCTGGAACGGCGTGAAGTAGTGCGGCAGGAGGGAAAAACCGCTCGACAGCAGGCCGCTGTGTTTCACCTCGCCGGCCAGGAACTGAATGGCGTAAGGCAAGTGGGTTGTGGCCAGGATTTCCTGATGGACATGCTCCAGCAGGTCCTGCGTCGAGGCAGTTTCCAGTCGTTCGCGGAGCGCGCGGAAGAAGTACGCCTGCTCGATGTACTCTTCCCGGTCGAGGACCTTCGACGTGGCCATACCGTCATCGTATCAAGGAAGGCGCCTTTGTTTAGCGGCGAGCGCTTTGTCAAACGCTCGCGGCTAAACAAAGCAATCTCACGACGCCCGGCGGTGATGCGTGAACGTCGTGGGCGGACGGCGCATCTGGAAGAGGTTGTGCGCCAGCTTTGGATCGCCGGTCCGTCCCTCGGACTCGATCGGCACCGGATTCCGTTCGCGCGATAGGTCCACGGCGAAGATATAGCCGCCGATGCGGACTCGGTCGCCCTGCTTGAGGGTCGCCTGGCCGACCGGTTCTTCGTTGACGAAGACGCCGTTCAGACTGTTCAGGTCCATCACGACCCAGTTCCCGTTGCCGAACAGGAATCGGCAATGCCGGCGACTTACGTCGGGCAACGGCAGCCGCACGTCGGCGTCGCTGTGGCGGCCGACGATCATGTCCTGGTGGGTCAGCTCGACCACCACGCCGGTGGGCTGCAGCACCAGCCGTAACGGCAGAAAATCGGCGGGTAGAGCCTCAACGTGCTGCGCCGGCCGATGCGGTCCTTGCAACGGCAAGCCGGAGGCGTCGGAGTGAAGGTTTTCGTCCATGAGCACCTTCTCTGTTACCGGAGACGGGCGAGTTCGCCCGCGTATACCAGAACGATTGCTGAGGAAAAAGGTCCCTTCCTGCCCCATAAAATGGCGTGGAAGAGGGAAGTTCTGACGACTGTATCGGCCGTGGCGAGGCTCCGAATACTCCGCGCCTGCGGCAGACTCCCGCCGCGCCGGCCGAGTCTTCCCAAATCCCGCCGCTTTTTTCTCATGTTCCTTCACCCCGACCCCTGCCATCGGGCACATTTCATCAGGTCGGAGTCGGCAACTTCAGGGATTTTCCAGCCGACCGAGGAATCGGAACCTGTCGAGTGAGGAGTCCCAGAGATGAGACCTGGCTTCATGTTATCGTGGACCGCCGCCCTGCTTGTCGTGGGGTTCACGGCTGGTCCGGCATCAGCAGGGCACTGCGGGGCAAGCTGCTATCCGGTTGACTGCGGCTGTCCCGAACAGTGCTGCGTGCCCACCGTCCGTTATCGCGTCTGCTACCAGACGGTCTGTGAGGACCAGACCCGCACCTGCTATCGACCGGTGTACTGCACCGTGATGCAGGAACATCGCTACACGGTGTGCCGTCCGGTCTACGAGCAGTGCTTCCGTGAGCAGTCGTACACCGTCTGCCGGCCCGTGTACGAAGACTACGACGTCGTGCAGAAATACACGGTGCAGCGGCCGGTCTACGAGCAACACGTCCGCCAGGTGCCGTACACCGTGATGAAACCGGTCGTGCAGGAATACCAGGTGCCGCAGTACTACTGCACGTATCACCCGGTTTACGAGAATCACGTCAAGCAGGTGCCGTACACCGTGATGCACCCGGTCTGGCGCGAGTACCAGGTGCCGCAAAATTGGGTTACCTATCGCCCGGTCTACGAACAGCACGTCCGCCAGGAATCGTACACGGTCATGAAGCCGGTCGTGCAGGAATACCAGGTGCCGCAGTATTACTGCACCTATCACCCGGTCTACGAGAATCACGTCAAGCAGGTGCCGTACACCGTGATGCACCCCGTCTGGCGCGAATACCAGGTGCCGCAAAATTGGGTTACCTATCGGCCGGTTTACGAACAGCACGTTCGCCAAGAACCGTACACCGTGATGAAACCGGTCGTGCAAGAGTACCAGGTGCCGCAGTACTATTGCACCTATCACCCGGTCTACGAGAATCACGTCAAACAAGTGCCGTACACCGTGATGCACCCGGTGTGGCAGGAATACCAGGTGCCGCAGACATACAAGACCTGTAAGCCGGTCTACGAGCAACACATCATGCAGGTGCCGGAAACGTGCTATCGGACCGTCACGGAAGAGCGCCAGGCCTGTTACAAGACCTGCACTTATGAGCCGGTTTGGACGGAGAAGCAGATCGTCGTCAACACGGGCTGCTGGCGAGTGGAGCAACAGTACATCCCCGGTCCGGTGGTGCAGAAGTGCTGCCAAATGCCAGGTACATGCACGTTCGACCCTTGCACCTGCACGTCGCATTATTGCCCTGGTCCGGTGGTTAGCTACTGCGTCCAGTGCCCGGGTCGGACGGTGTGCAACCGCGTCTGGGAGCCGCGCCAGGAATGCCGGACCATCCGCTGCTGCAACTACGTGATGCGCGAGCACCTGCACACGCAAACCTACACCGTCTGTAAACAGGTGCCGTACACGGTGATGAAGCAGGTGCCGTACACGACCAGCCGAATGGTCGAGGAGTGCCACACACGGATGATTACCTGCAAGCGCTGCTACATGGTGCCGGAGCAGAAGGTGCAATGCATCCCGTACACCACCTGCCGCATGGTGCGCCAGGACCATTGCCGCATGATTACCTGCAAACGCTGCTACATGGTTCCGGAGCAGAAGGTGCGGTGCATTCCCTACACCACCTGCAAGATGGTGCCGGAGTGCCACACGCGGATGATTACCTGCCGCTACTGCCAGATGATCCCGGAGCAGAAGGTCCAGTGCATTCCCTACACCACCTGCAAGATGGTGCGCCAGGACCATTGCCGCATGATCACCTGCAAACGCTGCTACATGGTCCCGGAGCAGAAGGTGCGGTGCATTCCCTACACCACTTGCAAGATGGTGCCGGAGTGCCACACACGCATGATTACCTGCCGCTACTGCCAGATGATCCCGGAGCAGAAGGTGCAGTGCATCCCCTACACCACCTGCCACATGGTTCGCCAGGATCATTGCCGCATGATTACCTGCAAACGCTGTTACATGGTCCCGGAGCAGAAGGTGGCGTGTGAAACCTACACGACCTGCAAGATGGTCTGCGAAGAACACTCGCAAGTCATCCATTGCCGGCGCTGCCGCTATGAGACGGAGCAGCGTGTCTGCCGCGTACCGTACGTGACCTGCCGCATGGTGCCCGAGGAGCGGGTTTGCCAGGTTCCGCACACGACCTGCACGATGGAGCCGTACTGCGTGACGTACAAGGTCTACCGTCAGATCCCAGTGTGCGTGCCGGTCTGTGAGCCTGGTTGCCCAACGAGTCGGTCGATGAGCAACGCCGAGTGGTTCGCTCGGACGATGGACCGCGGCCGCTCGGTGGCCGGAGTCGTGCCGGCTGGCGTTCAGAAAGAAGAGTAGGAAGTGTCCGGTTCCTCCCTTTGTGTGCGGCGTGGCCCTGTCATGAGGATGGGGCCACGCCGATTTCGTAGAGTCCACTCACCTCGGTCGCGGTTTGCTCTTGATCCCCTTGGCGGAATCGAGATAAAGATACCACTTCGAGTCCATCACGGACCGCGCGCGCACACGGAGAGTGATTTCATGCACATACGGGACATCTTTTCCGCCCATCGGACCACGTTCAGCTTTGAATTCTTCCCGCCGAAGACCGACGAAGCGTCGGAAGAACTGTTCACCGCCATTGTCCGTTTGCAGGAGCTGAAACCGTCGTTCGTCTCGGTCACCTACGGAGCCGGCGGCTCGACGCGCGAACGCACTCACGATCTCGTCGTCCGCATCAAGCGCGAGACGCAACTGACGGCCGTCTCGCACCTGACCTGCGTCTGTCACACCTGGCCCGAGCTGGAAGCGATCCTCGACCGCTACGCCGCGTCGGGCATCGAGAACATTCTGGCTCTCGGCGGCGATCCGCCGCGCAACCTGGCGAACTACGATCGCGCCAACGACGCTTTCCAGTTCGCCGAGGGCCTGGTGCGCTTCGTTCGATCGCGGAAAAAAGCTCCCGATCCACGCGGTTTCGGCATCGGTGTCGCCGGGTTTCCCGAGGGCCATCCCGGAACGCCGAATCGGCTCAAGGAGATGGATTACCTGAAGCAAAAAGTGGACGCCGGCGCCGACTACATCTGCACGCAGCTTTTCTTCGAGAATCGCGACTTCTACGATTTCCGCGAGAGATGCGACCTGGCGGGGATTCGAGTGCCGATCGTCGCCGGCATCATGCCGATCACATCGAAGGCGGGACTGGTGCGGATGGCCGAGCTGGCACTGGGGGCGCGCATCCCGGCGGCGCTATTAAGAGCGATCGGTCGGTGTGCCGACGATCAGGCCGTGGCCCGGGTCGGCGTGAGCTGGGCGACGGAGCAGTGCCGCGACCTGCTGCACCATCAGGTGCGCGGGTTGCACTTCTACACGCTGAACCGCTCCGACGCGACTCGACAGATCTACGACAACCTCGGGGTCAAGGATTCGATCGGATTGCGCAGCGCTTGCTGAATCGGTCTTGCCAAAATGGCCGAAACTTGGTTCTCTTATCGCTCCCGGCGGCCTCCCGTGGAGTGCCGTCGGATCGTACTCAGGGCAAGGACGTCCCTCTAGTCAGGCAGGTGAACCGCATGGACCGCACCGCCATTCGTCAAACGCTGATCGAACTGGTCGAGGCCGACACCGGCGAGAAGCACACCGATCTCACCGACGAGGTGAATCTTCGGGAAGGGCTGGGCCTCGACTCCGTGGACGTGGTGAGCATCGTCTCGCAGATCGAGCGCCGCTTCCACATCCGCATGTCCCATGAGGAGTTGGTCGAGCTCGCCACCGTCGGCGACGTGCTGAATCTCCTCGAAATCAAGTTGAACCAGCCCCCGTCATCCAAGGCGGCGTGAAAGTTCGTTCGCCGCAAAGGCACAAAGGACACGAAGGGAAGACGATCCCTCGTGTCCTTTGTGCCTTTGCGGTAACTGCTCTACATGTCAGGCGGCGCGTCGCGGCGTCGAGTCGGCGCTGGGCAGCTTGATGACTCGTTGCAGCGCCGCCATCGCGTCGATCAGGCCGTCCACCGATTCGGGAAGGTGATTGGCGTTCACCTGGATGCGCAGCACGCCGGCGTGGTACGGCACCGCGGGGAACGTCACCGACTGGACGTAGAACCCCTTCTCGAAGAGGAACTGCCCCGCGTTGAGCGTGTCCTCTTCGTCGCCGGCCAGGACCGACACGATCGGCACCATGCCGCCCTGCACGACAAGGTTGAGGCGCCTCAGGCCCTCGGTCAACCGGCTCATGTTGCCGTGAAGGCGAGCGATGAGCACCTCATATTCATCGGACATGAGGATGTCGCAAACGGTGCAGACGGCATCGAGATAGGGCGGCACAACCGGACCGCCGAAGATGTAGGTGTTCGACTTCATCTTCAGCAGCCGTTTGAACTCGGTCGTGCAGCCGATGAACGCCCCCGCGCAAGAGAAACCTTTCGACAGCGAACCGATCACCAGCGTATTGTCGTAGCTGCCGAGGGCGCCGAACACGGTGCCGCGGCCCTTCGGTCCAACGACGCCGGAAGCGTGCGCGTCATCCACGTACAGCACGGCACGGCGTTCCAGGCAGACGTCGTTCAACTCGGCCAGCGGCGGCAACTCGCCGGTCATGCTGTAGACGCCGTCGATGGCGACGACCGCCACCCGATAGTCGCCGCATTCATCCAGCACTTTTCTCAGCGCGACGGGATCGCAGTGCGAAAACGTCTCGACGCGGGTGCCGTTGGCCCGGGCGATTTTGGCCCCTTCCTGGATCGAATTATGCGCCTGTTCATCGACGACGAGGAGATCCTGCCGCCCGACGAGTCCAGGGAGGGCGCCGATGTTGGCGAGCGTGACCGACGGATAAATGAGCGTCGCTTCGGTACCGAGCCACTTCGCCAGCTTTTCCTCCGCGTCGAGATTGGCCTGCACGCTGGAGAATGCCCGCGAGGCCCCGTTGTCGGCGCCCGAGCGCTCCACCCCGGCCTTGACGGCTTCCTTGACGCGCGCATCCTGATCCAGGCCGAGGAAACTGTCGGAGCCGAAATTGACGACCGTTCTTCCCATCACGGTCATTTGACGGTCCGGACCGATCTGCTCGACGATCAGGTCCTTGAGGTGAGCGGAGGCGGACGGGAACAGCTCGGCAAAATGATCGAAGAATCGGATCAGTCCGTTCTGGCGCAATGCCTCGGCTAACTGCCGCATCGGGGACTGGCTCATACCAGATCATCTCGCAACAAGGGGCTATCAACCCGTCATCGAGCACGGAGTAAGTCCACGAAGCGGGGACATCAAACCACAAACGGGCAAGCCGGGCAAGGCGAACCGTCTCAGGGCGAGTCGGCGTCTAGTCGAACTGTCCCATACATCGGGAAATGGGGCTGAGATGGTTCACTAAATCCTTCCCGGGGGACCGCGCGATTCTGGGGAACACACGAAGGGAAGGAAATGTCGGAAGACTATACGCCATTGCGAGGACGGGATTTCTGCTACGAGAATGGTATCTGCGTGTTCACGGCGGAGTAGTCGTCACGGCGTTGATCCATTTGACCGGACCGGCCCCCAATGCCGAATGGAGCCGGACGACTTTGGCGAATTGGGGTTGTGGACGAGACGAATGCCGCTTACTTTTGCGGAGCCGGCACCGCGTCGAAAAAGACGCCGAAGCGGCGGCGCTGAACGCGCCTTGCTCTATGGAACGATCGGGCCGCTACTTCGGCAAAGTGCTAACCTTCAGGTTGTACAATTTGGCCTTGGTCGAATTGCTCCCGGCGGTCAGTCCAATGCGGATCGTGTCGAAGGAGGCAAGCTCGGGGAACTCCTTGATCGTCAGCCGTTTGCCGTCCAGATACACAAGCACCGCCTTTCCTTCACGCTCAATCCGAAAGCGATGGCTCTTGTAGTACTCCCATTTTGACGCGGCGGTCGGCAGGTCGGCGGCGAGGGTCGTCGTGCCGTCATAGTAGATCGTGACGGGAAGGACCGCGCCCTTGCCGGGTGTCATCTGAATCGTCAACGTGTGATAGGCTCCGAGCACGAACTCTCCCTCGATGAAAAAGTCATCTTTCAGAGGCTCCGAGAGCGGCGGCGTGATGAAATGGTCGCCGGTTCTTTGGTTCACCTGAAGGTGTGGCCGAAAAGTCGGAAGGGCTGGCCTCTGCTTTACAGTTTTATCAGGTATCGTCCCAGTTTCATCCGCCATCACGGACAAAGATCCCACTTTTTCACTCTTCCAGCCGTCGGGCAGGGCGTGCTTGCTGTCGAATGCCTTCCGGAAATCCTCGTCGAGGAGCAACCGGGGTTGGTCCGGCTGCGCCGACTCTGTGGGCTTCTTGTCGTCCTTGGGCTTGTCATCCTCCCTCGGCAGTTCGGTGGGAGTATTCCTGCCCTTGTCCGTCTTCTCCGCCAGGCTATCTTCGGCCTGAGTCTCATCTTTTACCGGTTTCTCGCGGAGATGGTACATTCCGAACGCGCCGCCGCCCGCCATGATCAGGAGCGCAGCCACGCGCCAAACCCAGCGCCGGCGCGGCTTTCCCTTCACCGGCAGCAACGGCGGTTGCGTCACGGTCAGCGCTTCGGTTGGCGGAAGCGGCGGTGGATGGGTAAGCTCCGGGCCCGGCGTTGTGCTCGTAGAGTCGAGAGCCACCGACATCGAGACGACTGGCTCCTCCCTGCGCGCCGCCGATGCTTTCAGCCAATCTTTCAGAGCCAGGGTGAATGCGGCCACGTCGGGGTAGCGATCCTCGGGGCGGTACGCCATCGCCCTGTGGAGGATCGCATCGAGGGCCGGATCGAGGCCGGGCCGGAGTTGTGACGCGGGGGGGCCTAACTTCTGTGCCACGTGCATCGCGATGATCTGCATCGCGTTGCCCTCCAATGGCAACCGGCTCGTCAACATCTGATACATCACGACGCCGAGACTGTAGAGGTCTGTCCGCGTCGTCACCGCACCCAAATCGGTCAAGACCTGCTCGGGCGCCATGTAAGCCGGCGTACCCAGGATCGCTCCCTCGCCGGTGAGGTGTTCGGGAGCGGCGTGGATATGGGCCAGGCCGAAATCGGTGAGGATAGGCGTGCTGTCCTTCGGCATCAGGATGTTGGCCGGCTTCAGATCGCGGTGAATGATGCCGTGAGCATGGACGGCCATGAGGGCCTCGGCGATACGCAGCGTCACGGCCACGGCGGAGCGATCGCTGACGCGGCGGAACTTCGTCAGACGGTCGGCCAGGGTCGGTCCTTCGATGAACGCCATCACCACGAACGGTGTGCCATCCTGCTCACCGACGTCGTAGATTTTGCAGACGAAGGGGTGATCGACGGCGGCGGCGGCGCGAGCCTCGCGCAGAAAACGCTGCCGCATCTCCGTCTGTTTCTCTCCCGTTCCGCTGAACTGCGGCACCTTCACGGCAACGCGCCGCAGCAGACTGCGGATCTTCCGCCTCGTAGACCGTCCCCATGCCGCCGCGTCCCAACTCGCGCACGATGCGGTAACGGCCGATGGTCGCCTGTGTCGTAGCCGCGGCAGATGGGGCCGCCGGGCCGTCCAGGGTAGGATTGTCGAGCGTCGGTTTGTTCATCGTGTTCGAGGCGGATCGGATCTGCATCAGCTTGGCGATGAAGGCGCTGAGGCGCGCCGCTTCGAGGCTCTGCACCGGCAGCCGCGCGCGGTGCGCACGGCCTCGGCGAGCTTCTCCTCCGGCAGCGCGGGACGGTTAAAACACACGAGTCGCAACCACTCAAGTGCGCGGTGGCAGCCTCGGCCTGAGCCGGCGGGAGCTTTCCCGCGAGGAGGCGGTCAATCGTCACGTCATCCAGGCAAGCGATAGCTGTGGGCACGGCGATCTCCTTGGCGGTCGCGGGACCAGGCATTCTCTTTTCTTTTATACTACATCCAAGAGGAAATAGAGCACGAAGAGAAAAACGTGAACCCAATAAATGGCAATCATCAGACGCAAACGCCGGACGCGCCACATGTCATCGCCGATCTCAGTGTCCACCATGTTGAGGGCCACGTCTTACGCTGTGGTTGGGTTGTGGAGCGCATGAGGCACGATTACGGCATCGATCTGGAGTTGAGGACGTTCAACCGAAAAGGAGAAGCTGAAGAAGATGCAATTCTCATGCAGCTCAAAGCAACTGACCGACTGCGCCGGCGCCTGGGCGACACGGACGTTACCGTCCGAGTGGAACGAAGCGATCTGATTCTTTGGCTCGTCGAATTGCGTCCCGTGATCCTGATCGTGTATGATGCACGAATGGATGTGGCATACTGGTTGTATGTCCAGAGCTACTTTCGTCGCCGGAAAGGGTTCAACTTATTCTCGGCGGGCCGGACCGTTACGATCCATATTCCCATCGTGAACGTCGTCACTCCTGCGGCAGTGCGGCGTTTCGGACGCTTCCGCGACAAGATCGTCGCGCAGCTGAGCGAGGTAATTCATGACGAAGACGCGGCCGATCCCATTCATTGAGTTTCGGGGCTTCCTCGAACAACTCGGCTTCATGGAGAAAGCTGTTCCCAAGGGCCGTGTTCTTTACAACCCGAAGGAGGGGATGCTCCTGTTCCGGTTCTACCGGGACGACGAGCTTGTTCATCCGCGCGACCTGTTGCGGACACGCTCGTTCCTCGACCTTCGCGGCATCATCGAAGCCGACGACTACGACGCGAGGCTCCTCCAACCGAGCAGGCCGGCTTGACGAACTCTCAGTCGCTCACCAGCCGAGTCTGATTGTGCTGTTTCTTCCAATCGAACTTCGCGGCGAACTCATCCAGTAGCATTGGATTCCCAGGCGCTGGAGTGCATCGTAATCCTGCGGTGTATCCAGATCGCGCAGTACTTCCGGGCTGGTTGCCGCCAGTTCGTGCGTCTCGTTCGCACAGTTCCGCAAATAAGTGTTGAGTCCTTCTCCTGCCGGGTGAGCCAGAATCCTCGCCACGTGTCGCCAGCCGATCAAGGTTGGATGGCCGCGCCGGCTGTTAAACGTCGGGACGAAGATCGACTTCTCCGGCTGCTCCTGCCGCGCACTTCGAGCTGGCGAATCACCGTAGCGTCGAGCGTCGGATGATCGGCGGGGACGAGAAACCAGCTATCGTTCGAGCTGCGGATGCCAGCTCTCTTCGATCCAATCGAGGCCGCGTTCCACGGTGGCGCGCATGTCGGGCGTCTCTTCCGACAGGCGACATACCGCTGCGCCGGCGAGTTCGGCCAGCGGGATCAACTCGGGAACATGCGGACCGACCACGACGAGAGTGCTGCTCGACGCCGCCCGCCTGCAGGGCATCGATCACGCACTCCAGCACAGTGCGCTCACAGATCCGCAGCGACAGCTTGGGACGGCCCATGCGGGTGCTTTTGCCGGCAGCGGGAATCAGCGCGAAGATCATGGACGCACCGTGCCGGGCGTCACGCGATGCCGGGGCCGCGGGTCGGATTGGTTGAGATTGCGGCAGGCGATCAGTTCGGCCACGATGCTGACGGCGATTTCCGGCACCGTCTGCGAGCCGATGTCGAAACCCAGCGGCGCGTGAACCCTGGCCAGTGCTTCCGGCGCAATCCCCTTGGCGACTAGGTCTTCGAAGATCAGCTTGATCTTCCGCCGGCTGCCGATCATGCCGACGTAGCCGGCCCGCGTCGGGGCGAGGTGATAGAGTGCCTCTTCGTCATGATTGTGGCCGCGCGTCACGATGAGGCAGTAAGTCGATTCGTCGAGCTGTGGTCGCAGCTCCTTGAGCTGCGTGCCGATGTCGCCGACGAGCAGACGGCGTGCTGACGGGAACCGCTCGCGGTTGGCGAAGTGTTCGCGATCGTCGAGCACCCAGATTTCGAAATCGACGTCGGCGGCCAGCCGCGCGACGGCAGCTCCGACGTGGCCGCCGCCGACGATCAGCAGCGTCACCCGCGGCAGGTGCGGCAGGAACGCGAATCCGCCCTGCGCCGGGGACCCGGCCGGCGAGCCAATGGTGTAAGCTGGCGGACCACCGTCGTCGGGCACCGGCGCGTCGCTGACCTGGCCGATCAGGTTGCCCCGCGCGTCGAAGAGGTAGCGGCTGCCCGCCGTCACGCCGTGGCCTTCGGCCAGGGCCACGGCTTCGGTGCAGCCACGGCCCTCCTCGATCGAGCGCGATAACGGCGGTAGTAGTCGGCCGTCGCCTGACTCTGCACCGAGTCGGCGAGGATGCTCATGCGGCCGCCGCAGATCAAGCCGTCGTCCCAGCCGTAGTTGTCGTCGAGATGAGAACGTGAGCACTTCGGCCCGCCCGCCGCTAGGGACGGATTTCAAATCCGTCCCACGAGCGTCGTTCAGAACCCGAAGCGCTTTCTGTTTCACGTCCGCCTCGACGCAGCCGCCGCCCAGGGTGCCGGACTGGCTGCCGTCGGGAAAGACGAGCATCGCCGCCCCGGCTTTGTGCGGCGTGGAGCCGCGCGTCTCGACCACGGCGCAGAAGACGCATGGTCGGCGCTGATCCACGGCAGCCATCAGCTCGTTGAGCAATTCGCGCATGGTTGCCCCCGCATTCTCCCCTCGCCCGCCCTTCGCGGTTGGGTGGCCGGGGCTGAGGTACTCCGAAGCCCCGGACGTTACCTCCGGGGCTTCGGAGTACCTCAGCCCCGGCCACCCTTCCAATCGCTATTCAACTCTCTTCACGTCTCGCCCTGCGGCCCGGCCTGAGATTTCGCGGCAGAGGCCGGCTCGCGAGAGCATCATGCCCCGCTCAACCTCCGGCTCCGTTTGACAGGCGGTCGTGGGCGACTTAGCCTCTTCACAGATGAGCGAAGTCGGCTTCCTCTCCCGAGTTCGCGTCCGATCGCAACTCTTCGGCCACCGAAGAGCGGCAGCCTGAGAGGTTGTACTCCGATGACGCCATTTGAGACCGCACTGTCTGAACGACGCCTCTGGACCCGCCAGGACGTGACCGGCCCTGGTATCGACCCGCTCGTTGCCACCGTCGGCCTTTCGCTCCACTCCGCCGTTGTGCGCAGACCTTTCCGTGGCGGGTCTCTGCCTGCTCACAACTCAACCAGTAGGAGTGGGCTGCACAGTGCCCGTCATTGTCTCCGGCAGCCAGGTCGGCAAGCCGCATCGGCTCCTCGTCGGAGTCGTCCGCTGCGAGACTCGACGACGGCCTGGTGCAAATCGGCGTCCGCTTCGCCGACGAGCCCAGCGTCGCGGAAGGACGGTCTGCTCGATTCAGTGGCTCTTCCGCAGCCCGCAGCTTGCAGTAGGAGTACACTTCTTGCTTACGTTTGCGGGTGAAACGTAAAGGACTCACGTTGCCCCTCGCCATTCTCCAGCCGCCACGGCCAGCTCGCCATCTCTTGCAACAATCTTCCTATGGGTCAAGTCGAACTGCAACGGCGTCACGGTGATGTAACCCTCGGCGAGAGCGGCAACGTCGGTGTCCGGGTGAGGCTGTGGGACAGCTAAACTCGGGCGTCGTCCAGAAGTACATCCGGCCCCGCGGATCGACTCGGCCGGTCGTACGATCCTCCACATACGGGATCACGTTCTGCGGCACCGTGCGAATGCCGCAGCACCGGCCCTTGTCGAGATCGGGGATGTTGACGTTGAAGAGCGTCCCTTGCTGCGGGCGATGGGCGAGGATTTGCTCCACGACCTGCCGGGCCAAAGCCGCGGCGCGCGCGAAATCGAGCGGCTTGGCCTTCTCGTACTCCAGCGAACAGGCGATGCTGGTGCATTTGAAGAACGCCCCCTCGATGGCCGCCGCGACCGTGCCGGAGTAGAGGACGTTGATGCCCGCGTTGGACCCAGCGTTGAGGCCGCTGACGATCAGGTCGGGCGGCGCGGGCAGCAGCTCCCTCAGTGCCAGCTTGACGCAGTCCGCCGGACGGCCCTCGACGGCCCAACCGAGGCGGCGTTTCGTCCTCGTCGAGTACTTCCTGGACGACCAGCGGCGTGGTGAGCGTAACCGAATGGCCGACGGCGCTCTGCTCCGTCGCCGGCGCAATGACGATCACCTCGCCGAGCTGCATGAAGCTCCGTGCGCATGGCCCGAAGGCCCGGCGCGTAGATGCCGTCATCGTTGGTCAGCAGGATGCGCAACGATTTCCTCCTTGAAATCAATCGCAACGTCTCGGATGCAAGATGCAAAATGCAGATTGAATACAGGGAACGCTCGGTCCGACGCCGGGCAATGGCATTTGCATTGCAGTTCGCAATGTTCTTACTCAATCATCCTTCATCCGCTTCTGCCGCAGCAGATGATGATAGTGCTGCGCAAAGCGGTGAGCTTCATCGCGGACATATTGTAACAAGCCGCAGCGCCGCGGAGTGCCGGCTCAAGGCGCAGCGGCTCTCCGCTCCCGGGCCGATAGATTTCCTCCTCGCGCTTGGCCAGCGAGAGCAGGCACGGCGGTTCGATGCCGAGCAGCTCCAGCACCTCGCGGGCCGCGTTGAGCTGGCCCACGCCGCCGTCGATGAGCAGCATGTCGGGAAAGACGTCTTCCTTGCCCGGCCAGCGGCGAAAGCGGCGGGCGATCACTTCGCGGATCGAAGCGAAATCATCGACGCCCTCCACCGACTTGATGCGATAGCGGCGGTAGCCCGGCTTGAACGGCAAGCCGTCGATGAAGTGAACCAGCGACGCGACCGTGTCCTGCCCGCCGAGGTGAGCGATGTCCACGCCCTCGATGGTCCGCGGCGTCTGGGCCAGGCCGAGCACCTTGCCCAGGCCGCGCAGCCCCTTCTTCGGGTCGATGGGGAAAACCTCCGGCTGCACGTCGCGGCTCACATCGCCGCGCTGGCCGAGCTTTTTCAGCGCCTCGATGTCATCGCGCAGACGGGCCGCCTTCTCGAACAGCAAGGCCGCGCTGGCCTCCTGCATCTCCTTGCTCCATCTCGCGGAGGAGACGGTCTTTTTTGCCCTTCCAGCACCAGCGCAGCCTGCGGATCTGCTTGCGGTAGTCCTCCTTCGTGACGCGGAAATTGCACGGGGCGGTACACTGGCGGATGCTGTGCAGCAGGCAAGGGCGGAACCAGCGCCAGCGCGGATCGTCTTCCTTGATGTCGAGGGTGCAGGTTACGGAACTGGAAGAGCCGTTGCAGCACATTCATCGCGTGCTTCAGGCTCTTGGCACTGGTGAACGGACCGTAGAGCCGCACACCACGGCGGCGCGGCGTGCGGGTGAACTCGACGCGTGGATAGTCCTCACGCATGCGGATCTGCAAGTAGGGAAACGTCTTGTCGTCCTTCAAGCCGACGTTGAAGCGCGGCTGAATGTCCTTGACGAGCCGGGATTCCAGCAGCAGGGCATCGACTTCGCTTTCGGCTCGAAGGTAGTCGATGTCGGCAATGAGCGGCACGAGGTCGGCGGTGCGGTGGTCTTCCAGCGCGGCCTTGGTGAAGTAGTGGGCGGCCCGGTTGCGCAGGTTCTTCGCCTTGCCGACGTAGAGGACGACGCCGGCTGGCGTCCTTCATGAGATAAACGCCGGGCGTGGTCGGGAAGGATTTGACCTTCTCGGCCGGAGCGGTGACGCTGGGATCGGTCGGGGGGACATCGGACATCGCACATCCTCGCGTAATCTGTCGCTTGTGCCGTAGCAGAGCACTCCTTGACCGGCGACATCTCTCATTGTACCGCGAACCGTGGGGTTTCGCCGCCCCGCTCGTCTTGTCTGGCGTGGAGGTAAGTACCATGCGCCGCGCGTAAACTCGGTCTCGTCATCCTGGCGATCCTTTCTCTCGCTATCTCCGGGCTTGCCGGCGACGGCAAGATCGACGACAAGAAAGCACTCCTCTCCGACTTCCTCCGGGCCGAAGTGCCGTGCCGGCTGGAACTGCTGCCGCGTCTCGTTTCGTCCTATCCCGAACAGGAGCTGCCGCCGGAGGCACGCTACCTGCTCGCGCTGAAGCTCCTGCGCCCTCATCTGCAATGGCACGCACCGATTCTCGTCCTCCCCGCAACTGAACAGGTCAAGGAAATGCGCCAGAAAGAGCGCCGGGGCAGCGAGGACCACTGGCGCTGGAGCGAGGCGCTCGGTTCGGAAGACTGGATGGTCGGCGACGTGCCTGCGGCGGTGCGCGAGACGGCTCGCAAGGCCCTCGCCGGATGGAAGCAAGACCCCAGAGGCGAAGGCCCCAAACCTGCCGCGCTAGGCGATTTCTCCTGGCATCTCAAGGATCCGCAACACCCGGATGTTGCAGAGGCGGTGCGGCTACTTTCCGTCATTCACGCAGGCGATCTCGGCCGGCAGGCTCATCGCTGGGTTGATGCGATCGGCCGCAATAACACCGTGCTGACGCTGGACGTGACCGGCTCCTACGGCTCGGGCAAGGCCGTTCCCGTTGTGCTGGACGTGCGCAATGCCGAGCGCGTGAGGTGCAAGCTCTTCCGCGTCCGCAAGCCGGAGGACCTACTCTGGGTCACGAACCGTATCGGCAAGGACTTCGTCTTCCACGACCACGGTTTGCAGTACGAAGGAATGCCAGGGGCGGAACGGGACTGGGACAGGATGGTGGAGTACGCCAAGTACGGACTGAGTGCGTATTCCACGGACAAGGAACCGATGCCGGACATGTTGAAGAAGGACCCGATCTGGCAAGACGAGTCCGCCGTCGCAGACCTGAAGGTTGCGAAGTCATACTGGTGGGATCGCTGGCGCGAGTACGACGAGGATCGCGATTACCGCGCCGGTGACGGCGATTATTTCCATGATGCCTGCGAGCGCTACCACGAACGACTGAGCAAAGGCTATCGACCGAGTGTCGGACATTGGTCGTCGTGGCAGTGCAACCGCATCGTCGAGGTGCCGGGTAAGGTCATGACCGAGGCCGGTGCCTACATCCTCGCCGTCGAGGCTCATGGACAGACCGCCTATGCCCCGCTAATCGTCGAGCCGCTCAGCGTCACGCTGCGCCGCTGCCGCGATGGCGTCTTCGTGGCGGTCGCGGACACAGAAGGCAAGCAGCCGGTGATAGGGGCGACCGTGCATGGCCAGGATATGCTCGGTACTGCCGTGACGGACGTGGAAGGAGTCGCTTTCGCCAAGCTATACGCCCGCGGTGATCGGGCGGTGATCGTGCAAAAGGACGGCCGTTTCGCGGTTGGCGGCTTCGGCCGAGTGTTCGAGGGCATCTACCTTTCGCCGCTGGAACGTCTGGAAAGACGCGACCGGAGCATGAAGCCGTCCGAAGGGAAGAAAGCCGATGCGAAAGACGGTCAGGTGCAGCTGTATGCGGACCGGCATGTCATCGCGGCGTACACCGATCGACCGACGTACCGGCCCGATCAGGAAGTGCAGTTCAAGGTCATCATCCGCCGGTTGGCTCCCGACAATCCGGAGAAGCGAGATGGGCCGCCGTCATTCCGCGCCGAGGAGTTCGAGTACGCCACTCGCATGGAAGTGCCGAAGCTGGATACACCCATCCCGTTCGACCTGCTCGATCCGAAGGGCCGTGTCGTTGCGGACGGCGAGTTGCCTCTCAACGAGTTCGGCACGGCGGTCGGCAAGGTCAAACTGAGCGTCGAGGCAGCGGTCGGCTCCTACGCTCTGCGTTTGCGTCTCGCCGGTATCCAGCGCATCGTTCCCGATGTTTGCTCCGTCGAATATTACCGGCTGCCGGCCTTCAAACTCGACGTCAAGGGCGTGCCGGAGAAGGTGCAGAAGCCGGCGGCGATCCGCATCGAGTTGTCCGGCGAATACTACTTCGGCAAATCGCTCGCCGGCGGACGGGTCGCTGTTCGGCTGACGCGATCCGATTCCATTCGGTCGTTGTCCGACGCCGAAGCGGTCCTTGATTCGACGGGCAAGGCGGTCGTAAAACTGGAGCCGAGCAAGGATCTGGCGCCCGGCCGTTATGTCGTGCGCTGCGATCTGAATGATGAGAGCGGCCGCACGGTGAGCCGCGTATTGCCGTACCGTGTCGAGGAACTGGAGCGGCCGCGCACCGGCCTCGGCTCGCTGCCGCGTTTCGTGCCGCAGGACCACCCGCTGATCTTCTCGACGACCGCCGGCATTGTGCTGGCGGAACAGGTCTGGCGCGACAAGGACGGTAACCACGGGCGGAAATCGTTTCGCTTCGTCCCGCAAGACGGCAAGGCCACGCTGCACTTTCCTTCGCCCGGTTGGTACACGCTGACGGCAGGCAAGGACCAGACCGACGTCTTCGTCCACGGCGGCGCCGACCATCCGACGCGCACCCTGAGCAAGCGCCAGGACCGGCTCCTCCGCAAACTCGACGAGAAGCCGGACGATGAAACGGACGACGTGCTGACCGCGAACTTGCGCGGTTGGGTCGATCTCACGAACGACCAGGCCGCGCGCTACTCGAACTCGCTGCTGGACAACCCCAGTGCCCACCTGCTAGCCCTGTTCGACCGGCAAGACGCGAAGGTCGGCGAGTTGCTGCGTGTCCTCGTTTACGTCCCCGCCAAACGCGCCCGGCTGCTGTTCACGACCGAAGGCTACACGGTCTGCGACTACTTCACGGCGAAGACCGACAGCAATCGCGGCCATTATCACGTCGTCGAAATCCCGATCAAACGCCGGCAGCTCCCGCACTTCTATCTCCGCGGCCGCATCTTGGAGGGCGAAGAGGTCGTCAAGCCGGATCAAGGAAAGAAAGAGGAAGGCAGGGAACGTGCGGAAAAAATTCGGGAAGATGCCGACGACGGCACCGATCCGCGCTCGTGCCGCATCGACGTCACCGATCCGAAGGCGCTGCCCCACGGCGAGACGTTGCGTGTCGAGATGAAAACTGATCGCGCGGATTTCAAGCCCGGCGAGACGGTGGACGTTCGCGTCAAGGTTACGGATCGCGAGGGGAAGCCAACAGCTGCTGAGGTGTCTCTGGCGGCGGTTGATGAGAGTGTCTACTCCTTCGGTGAAGATCGACTCTCGTCGCTGGCCGCGATCTTCGACGACCCGCATCCGGCACAGCGCTTTTACGTCAAGGCGTGGCGCAGCAGCATCGGGAATCGGTGGGCCATTCTCGCGGATCGGGCGAAAGATAGTGTACGTCACGATATCGAGGCGATGGCGAAATCCATGCAATCCGCCAAGGAGGGCAAGGAGGGCGAGGGACGTGATAGTCTTCGGGGCATTGTGCGCGAGCTTTCGTTGCCTTTGGGTGAGATGCCCATTGCAACCGTCCCATTGGCACGGTTGCGTTCCGATTTCCGGGAGACGGCGACCTGGCAACCGCAGCTGCGAACCGGCGCCGACGGCACGCTGCGCACCACGTTCAAGCTGCCCGATTCACTGACTCGCTATCGGCTCAGCGCCGTGGCCCTGACGAAGACGACGGCAATCGGCACCAGTCGCGCCGAAGTACGATCGTCACTGCCGCTAGCCGTGCAGGTCATCCTGCCGCGCTTCGCCGTGGAGGGCGACCGCCTCGCAGCCATCGGAGTAGTCCACAACAACGGGCCGCGCGATCGGGTCTGTACGGTGTCCTGGGATGTGCAGGGGGCCGCGATCGACGGACAACTCGAAGCGAACGCGCTGGTCGGATGGAAACGCGACGGCGACATGGGGACCGGTAGACTCACTGTCCCTGCGGGCAAATTGGTGCGCGTCGGGCTGTGGTTGCAATTCAAAAACGGTGGCTCGACCACGGTTAAATTCCGCTGCGCCGACGAGGGCGACGGCGATGCCGAGGCACGGACCGTGGCGGTGCAGCCGCTGGGACGCGAACGCTCGATCAGCTTCGACGGCGCGTTCACCGATTCGACGAAGGTTCGCCTGCCGTTGGGCTTCGCCGCGCGCGACGTGCGTGTCGTCCTGTCGCGGAACAGCGTGGCGCGTGCGCTCGATGGCATCGTCGGACTGATCGACTACCCCTATGGCTGTGTCGAGCAGTCGATGAGCCGTTTCCTGCCCGCGGTGCTGGTCAAGGAGGTGGCGCGGCGTGGTCCGTTGTCTCTGCCGCCGGAGGCCGAGGCGAAGCTGCCGGTCGTGCTGGAACAGGGACTGACGCGGCTCTACAAGTTCCAGCATGTGGACGGCGGTTGGGGCTGGTGGGAACACGACAAGACCGATCCGCGCATGACGATCTACGTCGTTTACGGCCTGGCTCGCTGCGCCGGTGCCGGAGTCCGTGTCGATGTCGACGTGCTGGCCCGCGGCTCGGCGTGGATCAATGCGGCTTTGCGCGACGGCAAGCTGGATGTGCCGCTCGCCGCCCGCGCCTGGCTCGCCCTCGCTCACGCCGGCCCCGTCGAAGTCGCAGCGCTGCGGCAATTCGGCGAGCAGTTACTGGTGAAAGAATCGCCCTCCGAAGCTGCGCTGCCTCACCGCCCTGGCCTGCAAGATGGGCGGGTTGCCGGACGTCGCGGATCGACTCTGGGCCGCGGTACGCGGCTGGCAGCCCGAAACTTCCGAGGAAATCGCCCTGCTGCTGAAGGCCCAGGTTACCTTCGCCGAGCCGCTCGCCTCGTGCCACCGCAGCGCCGGCCGGTTGATGAAATTGCGAACGGGTCTCGGCTGGAATAGCACGCAATCGACCGCCGCCGCTCTCGACGCCCTGTCGCTGCTGGTTCCGCTCCTCGCTGCCGAGGCGCCGGCAAAGGGAGTACGTATCACGATCGGCGGCCGTGAGGCGCTGAACCTCTCGAAGCCCGACGAGCTGAAGGCGCTGGTCTACCGTACACGCCGGGCAGGCGATCAGCTGCCGATTCAAGATCCGCTGGAAATCGCAATGGCCACGGAGGGCGGCGCGGCAGTCTACTACACCGTCGAGACGGTCGGGACGCAGCGGCAGGACAAGGTCGAGCCGATCGGCGACATCATCAAGTTAAGTCGTACTTTCGAGACCCTCGACGGCCGACCGCTCCAGGGAAAGGTTATAGCCGGCCAATCGTTCGCCGTACGGCTGCGCATCGATCTGGAGCGGCCGCAGAGCTACGTTCTAATCGAGGACCGCCGCCCATCCGGCTGCGAGTTCGCCGACGATCATCTGCACGGCAAAGGCGCGTCCAACCTCGCCAACGTCGAGTTCCGCGATGACCGCGTGCTGCGCCTTCGCCGCGGCGCTGCCGGCGGGACGACACGAGTTCATCTACTTCCTACGCGCCGAAACGCCGGGGATCAGCCAGGTGTTGCCGGGGTGCGTCTATCCGATGTATGACGACAAAATGCGCGGTGAGACGGGGGCGGCACGGCTGGAAGTTGCTCCCTCCCGTCGGTAAGAGACTGTCCGATAAGGCCGTTTTCGGGAGGGCGAGGCTCCTGCCGAGCCGGGTTTTAGGCCGTTACCGGCTCGGCAGGAGCCTCGCCCTCCCACTTACCGGACAGACTCTAAGAGCTCTCGACGAGGCAACTCCGCGGGACTCATTCAGTCTACCCACCACGCGCTCGAAGTCACACGATCGTCGGGACCGAACTCTATCCGGAGAACGCTCCCCACGAAGACGGTTTCCCAGTAGTCCCACTGGGAAAACGTCTTCGTTTTGTCCGTTACTTGCCGGTGAGGTCGGCCCAACAACGATCGCACCTCTTCTTTGGACATGCCCTTCGCAATCTTGCTCTGGGCTCGCTCTACGTCGCCAATGCCCGGGCGGCAGCTGTCCGGGAGGAAGCCGATGTCGCTGCCGAAGCTCTCGAACAAAGCCACGCAAGCGAAGAGGACGAGCCAAAGAATCCACCAGCGCACTTTCGCGGTTCTCACAGGAGAGCGGGCGGAGGATGATTCGACAGGTAAGACAGCGTCCCCTCGATCTTTCGGCGCATAGTGATCGCGGCAGACAAGTTCGCCGCGGCTTGCCGATGCCTTCCCGCTGTCGTGCGACTGAATGCTGTGATGCATGGCGGACCTCCTGTCTTGTTGAAAGTGACATGCCAAAGCTCGCACGACCGCCCCTGGATGTCAAGGCCACCTCTTTGTGGCGCGTCCCGCGCACCAAGCCTTGGTTCCTCCGCCCATCCCGAAGCTCTGCTGATCAGCCGTAGAGAGGTGGCGCTCGGTGTTAACTGAAAGCTGACATCTTTAAGCTGTCAGCTTTCAGCCAAACCCTTTTCGCCAGTGGATTTCGACAGCGCACCTCAGGACCGAATGGTCCGAGTTCAGGAAGATTCAGTCGGTTCTTCCTGATCGACTTCCGATGAGCGAAGAGAGCCATCCTCATTGCGGTTTCTGGCGAGGCGGAATGTTGACCTGCGGCAGCTCGCCTCCGAGGAACACTTCTTCAGCAGGATCATCCGTGGGAAAGCGGATGGTGCCATCGGTCGCAAGTTCTCCGTTGGTTGCAATCCACTCGTTGCCGAACTTGATCAGGTTCAGAGGATTGGGCCGGTCCATGCTGCTTTCTCGCTTTATCGTCGGTGGAGAGCTTGAAGGTACAACACTTTATCTTATCCGCCCCACATGTCAGTCGCAACAACCGTTCACGACCAGTTGATAGCTCAAATCGAAACTATTCCAAGAACTTCCTTGACCATTCCCGCTTCAGCCGTTACTATACGATGAATAATCGCCCGTTCCCCAACGTCGCCCCCCGCCGACATCCGCGGTTGCCAGCCGCCCTCCGCAAGCCCTCATAAGCCGTACTGAACCCCGCCGACCTCCGCCCGATCAACTATTGATTCTCCTAGGGGACCAACCATGACCCCGATCCGTTTCTCGGCCCGCGCTCGCCGTTTCCTCCTCCCCGGTCTGCTTGCTCTGACCTTCCTCACCGTCAGCGCCGACGACGGCCGAGCCCAACCGGGGCTGGACAGCGCCTTGCCCGTCCCGCGTCTCTATACGCTAACGCCGCCGGGTGCCAAGGCGGGGACGTTTGTCGAAGTCGGCTTCACCGGCGTCGATCTCGATGAACCCGAACAGATGATCTTCACCCACCCCGGCATCAAGGCCGTGCCGGTCGAGCCGCCGCCTCCCCCACCTCCCGATCCGAAGAACCCACCGAAGAACCCGCCGGCCAAAGCGCCGATCACCAAGTTCAAGGTCACCGTCGCCGCTGACGTACCCGTCGGGTTCTACGACGCCCGGCTCGTCAACAAGTGGGGCGTCAGCAATCCGCGCATCTTCGTTGTCGGCGATCAGACCGAAGTGCTGGAGAAGGAGCCGAACAATGATGTGGAACAGGCCCAGCGCGTCGAGTTGAACTCGACCATCAGCGGCGCCATCAGCACACCGACCGATGTGGACTATTACGTCTTCGCCGGCAAGAAAGGGCAGCGCGTCGTCGTCAGCTGCCTCGCCTCGTCCATCGACGGCAAGGGCCATCCCGCCATCGAGGTCTACGACAGCAAGAATCGGCAGGTGGCGTTCAACCGCAACTATTACCAGAACGACGCTCTCACCGACGTCACCCTGCCGGAAGACGGTGATTACTTCGTTCGGGTCTACGAGTTCACCCACACACAGGGGACGGCCGACCACTTCTATCGGTTGACCATCAGCATCGCACCGTGGATCGACGCGATTCATCCACCGGTCGTCGAGGCCGGCAAAGCGACGCCGGTGACCATCTACGGCCGCAATCTGCCCGGTGGTAAGCCCGATCCGAAGACGATCATCGACGGCCGAGTGCTGGAAAAGATAACCGTGACGATCACCGCGCCGGCTGCGAAGGGGCTGACGTACAACGGCCATTTGCTGCCGTCTAGTGCCGCTCTGGAAGGCTTTGCGTATCGCGTGAAAAACCCGATCGGTTCGTCGAACCCGTTTCTGCTCACTTATTCCGCCGCCCCGATCGTCCTCGACAGTGAGACGGCCCGCACCGCGATGACGCCGCAGATGATCGCGCTGCCCTGCGAGATCGCCGGCCGCGTCGAGAAGAAGCGCGACCGCGATTGGTACGCTTTCACCGCCAAAAAGGGCGAGATCTGGAACATCGATATCCTGAGCGATCGCCTCGGCGCTCCGACGTACATGTACTTCGTGCTCCGGAACGGCGAGACGCAGGCCGACATCTTCGAGTCGGCGGACAATCCGGACTTTCTCAGCACCAAGTTCTACTCGCGCTCGGAAGATCCGGCCGTTTACCGCTTCACGGTGCCGGCGGACGGGAAGTATCTCCTGCTGGTCAGCAGCCGGTTGGCGGACACGCTGGCCGGGCCGCAACACTTCTACCGCGTGCGGATCACGGCCGATCAGCCGGACTTCCAGCTCGTGGCCATGCCGATGGCCAACACCCGGCCGGACAGCGCCGTGCTGGGCCAGGCCGGCAGTCAATCGTTCACCGTTTTCGGCTATCGCAAGGACGGCTTTACCGGCGACATCCACTTGACCGTGGAAGGACTGCCGCCGGGCGTTACCTGCCAGCCGCAGGTCCTGGGGGGAACCTGCGCCAGACCACGCTGGTCGTCAGTGCCGCCGACGGCGCGGCGGCGTGGACCGGACCGATCAAAGTGAAGGGCACCGCCACCGTTCTCGGCCAGAAGGTGGTGCGAGAGGCCCGGTCCGGCAGCGTGGTCTGGCCGCTGGCACAACCGCAGCAGCAACCGACGCCTGTCATCAGCCGTCTCGATTACGGCCTGATCCTGGCGGTCCGCGACAAGGCGCCGCTCAACCTGACGGCAACCGTGGACAAAGCCACGCTGCACCAGGGCGAAAAGGCGACCTTGACCGTAAAGCTGGCCCGCAACTCGCCGGACTTGAAAAATCCGGTCACGGTACAGGCGACCGTGGCCGAGCTGCCGGTCGGATTGACCATCAACAACAATCAGCCGTTGCAGGTCGCCGCAGCCGGATGGCACTTTGGCCGTTCAGGTCGGCGCCAACACGCCGCCGGGAACGTACACCGATCGTGTTGAAGGTGCACGACCCAGATGCCGTTCACCAAGGATCTCGAAAGCTCCGCAAAAACAGCCCGCCAACATCGTGCTGCCCTCGACACCGGTGACCATCACCGTGCTGCCGAAGACCGTGGCCACCGTGGCCCTGTCAGCGCCGAACGCTACCGCCAAGATCGGAGCGGCGACGGAACTGGTCGTCACGGTGACGCGGCAGTTCAACTATGACGGCGAGTTCAAGGTGCAGTTGGTCGTTCCGCCGAACGTGCAGGGCGTGACTGCCGCCGAGGTCGTCATCCCGGCCGGCAAGAACGAGGCGAAGCTGACGCTGATGGTGCCGGCCAACGCCGCGGCCGGGCAACCGCGCCGGCCTGATCGTCCGCGCTACGGCGATGTACAATGGCACGCTGCCGATCGTCCACGATGCCCCGCTCGCCGTCAATGTTGTCAAGTAAATGGATTCACCACAAGGCATAAAGAACACAAAGGAAAACAACTGAAAAATAAATCGTGGATCGGCAGAGAGGCCCTTCCGGTTCTTTCTTTTCCCTCGGCTTTCTTTGCGTCCTTTGTGCCTTTGTGGCGAAGTGTGTCCCACCCCGCCGGAGTTTCCGCCATGCGATCCCTTCTCGATTCTCAGCCTTCTCGCCTTCGTGCCGTCCACCGCTGTCCGCCGACGATCCCAACTGGAAACCGCCGCCGATCAAGGTCGTGCCGGCTCGACGCTCAAGGAGCCGTTGGCCTACGAGAAGGACATCGAGCCGATCCTCATCAACAAGTGCCAGTACTGCCACAGCGGCAATAAGAAGGAAGGCAAGCTCGACATGGGCACGTACGACTCCCTCATGAAGGGAGGCAAAAGCGGGCCCGCCGTCGTGCCGGGCAAATCGGCCGAGAGCCGGCTCATCAAGCAATGCGGGCCGGACCGAGCGAGCCGTTCATGCCGCCCAAGGGCGAAGAGCCGCTGGACGCCGGAAGAGCTGGCCCTCATCAAGCTGTGGATCGACCAGGGGGCGAAGATGCCGACCGGCATGCGCGCCGAAGACGGTCGTGGTCCCAACTCCGCCGCCGGCCATCGTGCAGCCGGTGCGCGGCATCGCCATCAGCCCCGACAAGTCGATGGTGGCCGCATCGCGCGGCAACCAGATCCACATCTACGACGCCGGCAGCGGCGCCTACGTCCGCAGCCTGGTCGATCCGGACCTGACCACGGCGGACAAGAAACCGCTCAAGGCCGCTCATCTGTCGCTGGTCGAGTCGCTGGCCATCAGCCCCGACGGCAAGTACATCGCCAGCGGCGGCTACCAGGAAGTCATCATCTGGGACGTGCAGACCGGCATTGCTGCGGCACCGCATCACCGGCTTCGCCGAGCGCGTCGTCGCCCTGGCCTTTTCGCCGGACGGCAAGCTGCTGGCCACCGGCGGCGGCGCACCCACCGAGGACGGCGAGATCAAGATCTTCGACGTCGCCAGCGGCAAGCTGGAACTCGACCTGAAGAACGGCCACAGCGACACCGTCTTCGGCGTCAGCTTCAGTCCCGGACGGCAAGATGCTGGCGACGCTGCGGCGCCGACAAGTTCGTGAAGACGTGGGAGATGCCGTCCGGCAAGTTCATCAAGGCGTTCGAGGGACACACCCATCACGTCCTGGACGTCGGTTGGAAGGCCGACGGCAAGATACTGGCCAGCGCCGGCGCCGACAACGTCGTCAAGATCTGGGACTTCGAGAAGGGCGAGCAGGTGCGAACGATCCCCGCCGCACGGCAAGCAGGTGACGCGGCTGGTGTTCATCGGCAAGACGACGCAGTTCGCCACGTGCAGCGGCGACACTCAGGTGCGTATCTGGAACGTCGACAACGGCGGCAACACCCGCAATTTCAGCGGCAGCACCGATTTCCTGTACGCGCTCGGCGTCAGTCCCGACGGTGCCATCGTTGCGGCGGGCGGCGAGGAAGGCATCGTCCGTCTGTACAACGGAGCCAACGGGACGCTCATCAAGGCGCTGCTGCCGCCGGGCGTCGAGATGCCGACGCCGCCGAAGAAGTGACGGATGTGTCCTGATTTGGGAGGGCGAGGCTCCTGCCGAGCCAGGGGGGCAGCGGCTCGGCGGGAGCCTCGCCCTCCCAAATCGCGTCTATCGCCAAAAAATGACGGTGGCGGCATCGAGCAGGGGGGCCGTGCTGCTTGTTTACGTTTGCGCGAAACGTAAACAAGCAGCACGGCCTTTTGCATGAAAGGAACTCCACCATGACCGTGCTCTTGTACTCCTGGATCTCTCTTTTTCTGCTGGGTACCTTACCCGAACCGCCAAAACCCGAAGAGAAACCGCGCGACGAAACGCGCCGCGAGCACGATCCGGACGGCATCGGCAAATTCTACATGGGCCGTGAGATCGCCCAGGTGATGGGCTTCCAGGCCGCCAGCTGGCTCGAACGTCCCGAGCGCGAGAAAGAGGAACACTGCTCGAAACTGCTGGATGCGCTGAAATTCAAACCCGGCGACGTGGTTGCCGACGTGGGCGCCGGCAGCGGCTACTACACCTTTCGCATTGCCGAGCGCGTCGGCGACAAGGGCAAGCTCCTCGCCGTGGACATTCAGCAAGAAATGCTGGATCTCATCAACAAGCGCAAGGCCGAGAAGAAGGTAAAAAACGTCGAGACGGTCCTGGGCACCTTGACCGACCCGAAATTGTCGGCCGCCAGCGTCGATCTGATCCTGCTCGTGGACGTCTATCACGAGTTCTCGCACCCCTACGAAATGACTGTCGAGATGGTCAAGGCACTGAAGCCCGGCGGCCGACTCGTGTTCGTCGAATACCGCATGGAGGACGTCAAGGTGCCGATCAAGATCGTCCACAAGATGAGCGAGAAACAGGTGCGGAAAGAAATGGCCGATTTCCCGCTGCGCTACGTCCAGACCATCGACGTGTTGCCGTGGCAGCACATTATTATCTTTGAAAAGAAGCTGCTGACGCAAAAACTACCTGACCAGCCCCGAGCGCAAGCGAGGGGGTTAACGGCTCTCGACTCCTCGCTTGCGCTCGGGGCTGGTTTTGAAATCAGGTCTCACTCCTCTTCACCGAGCTGTTGCAGCGTGTTGTGGATGTACTGGCGTGCCTCCGGCACATTGACGCCGACGGCGAGGTCGATATTGGGCTTCGCCGTGCAGCTCCAGCGTACATCGAACACGCTCATGCCCCGCGTCAGCTCGCCGCGCGTCTCCACGTCTGCATACACCGGACGAGTGCTGACGATACCGGTCTGCGTCAGCGGCAGCAGGGCGAGAACGTCGTGCAAGTACAGCCCTTCGACACCGAAGAGGCTTGAGGTGGTCCCGATGCCGAATGGCACGATGCGGCGCAAGAACTGATGGACCTCGGTGTGCGGCCACGGCATTTGCAGCAGATCGGCAGGCGCGAAGACGAGCTTGCGCGTCACGTCCAGCGGAATGAGGGTAAGCGGTGCGCCGCAGTTCAGCACCTGCCGCGCGGCGGCGGGGTCGCAGTAGAAGTGAAACTCGGCCACCGCGCTCGCATCGCCCGGCTCGTGCCAGCTGCCGCCCACGAATACGACCCGGTCGACCAGCCCGGCCAATTCTGCGTCGCGGTCCATGGCCCGTGCGAACGCCGTCGCCGGTCCCATCAGGACGACCGCGACCTCGTGCGGATTCTGGCGCACCAGGTCGATAATCAGCTTGTCGGCCGGGTGCTGATGGTGGAGCTGGGCACAGGGGAATGCAACCCCGCCGAGTCCACCGGGGCCATGCAGGTTGACGGCGTTGACGTCGTAGACGATCGGCAGGGCGGCACCGAGTCGCGGCCAGCGCGGCGGGTCGGTTTGCTCGATCAAGACGTGGACGTTACGCGTCGCCTCCTCGGCCGTGACGTTGCCGGCCGTGGCGGCGACGCCGAGGACTTCGAGGCCGGGGTCGTGCAGCGCCAGAGCCGTGGCGAAGGCGCCGTCGATACCCAGATCGGTCACGAGGACGACCTTGCGTGCCATGTCGTTCGTTCCTCCAAACTCAGATCGCCGCTAGCGGCGCGGCCGTCGCATCCGCCGAGCCGCAAGCGATCAACCGTTCCAGTACCTGCTCGGCCCGCCCGCTGTGAATCGCGTCGGCGGCCCGTTCTACACCCTCGCTTAGATTGCCGACACGCTCCGCTACCAATAGCGCGGCAGCAGCGTTCGCCAGGACCACGCGCAGAGCCGGCCCATCTTGACCGGCCAACACCGATCGGATCACCGCCGCGCTCTCCTCCGGCGTCTTCACGCGCAGATCATCGAGAGAACAGGGTTCCAGGCCGAAGTCGCGGGCCGTCCATTCATGCGCTGTAATTTGTGTTTCTTGCACTTCGCGTACCATTGTCGGGGCCGAGAGCGTGACCTCGTCGAGACCGTTGCGCCCACAGACCAGGAACGCATGACGGACACGGAGTCGAGACATCGCCTCGGCCATCCGGTTCAGCCACTCCAGCCGTCCGACACCCAGCAGCTGATAAGGTGCGCACGCTGGGTTCGCCAGCGGACCGAGGCTGTTGAAGATCGTGCGTACCGTCAATCTTCTGCGCACTGCGCCGACGTGCTTCAGCGCAGGGTGGAAATTCGGCGCGAAACAGAACGCCATGCCGGCCCGATCCAGGCTCGCCGACACGCAACGGGATCGCCCCCGACCTCGACGCCGAGCAGAGCCAGCACATCCGCACTACCGCAGCGGCTGGTCACCGCCCGGTTGCCGTGCTTCACTACCGGAACGCCGGCTCCCGCAACAACGAACGCCGTTGCCGTACTGATGTTGAACGTCCCGGAACCATCGCCACCGGTGCCGCAGGTGTCTAGCACATCGTCGCGGCCCGTTTCGAGCTGGATCATGGTTTCGCGCATCACCGCGGCGGCAGCGGCCATCTCGTCGGCAGTCTCGCCCTTCATCCGCAACCCGATCAGCAGGGCCGCCACTTCGGCTTCGCTGCAAGCTCCGGAGAGCACGCCGCGCATGAGTTCCCGCATCCGGTCGGAATCCAGATCGCGGCGCTCGACGAGATCCGCGCAGCGCCCCGGCAAACCAGGATGGTTGCGTCGGCTGCGTCGTCATCCGTCCGAAATCCTCCGTGGGGCAGATACGCTTCCCCTTGTTTGACCATACCGGATCGGCGTCATTTCTCAAAAAAAAACTCTTGGCTTGTGTACGGGCGTCTTCTATACTAAGGTTCAGATAGGGTGAAGGAAAGCAGACAGCTGCACCGAAAGAAGAACCACCGGCTAACACCTTCCTGGTTTACGGTTCGCACGCGAAGGAAACGGACAAGGACTCAACCAAAGTGAGGGAGGACCCATCATGCCAGACTTCAGTCAGTTGACCGAACGGCAGCGCGAGATTTACGACTACATCCGTATGCTCATCGAGACCCGGGGCTACGGACCGACGGTGCGCGACATCGGCGACCACTTCGGCATCATGTCGCCCAACGGGGTGATGTGCCATCTCAAGGCACTGGACAAGAAGGGGCTGATTATCCGCCAGGGCGGCAAGGCACGGGCGATCCAGCTGGTGGACTACCATCCGGGCCCCGCGGCCGAGTTGCCGCTGCTGGGCAACGTCGCCGCGGGTACGCCAATCCAGGCCGTCGAGAGCAACGAACGCCTCAACTTCGGCGACCTCTTCTGCAACCCCGAGAACTATGCACTGCGCGTGCAGGGTCAGTCAATGATCGAAGACCACATCGACGACGGCGACTGGGTGGTAATCCGCAATCAGTCGACGGCCGAGAACGGTGCCCGCGTCGTGGCCATGATCGACAACGAAGTTACGTTGAAGCGCTTCAACCGCGACAAGGGACAGGTCCGGCTCGACCCGGCGAACTCCAAGATGCAGCCGATCTACCTCGATCCCAGTTCGGACAATCGCATCCTGGGCATCCTCGTCGGCGTCGTGCGGAAGTGCTGAGACGCTCAATAGCGGTTGCTGTTCTGTCGAACTGCTCTTGCGGGGAAGTGTCTGGCTGAGAGCTGACAGCTCTAAGCTGTCAACTCTCAGCCAGACAAGAATTAACCCCGTTCCCGCCGCACCGTCAGCAAAACAAGAGACGCAAGCGCGTGGCGTCGACACTGCACCCCTATTCCCTTGCCGACCGGCACCGCGTTCTCGACAATAATCGTGAGGACCGACCGCGCTGACTCGCCCCTCCCCCGGCCACCATCCTCCCTCCCGGCAGGACGCTCGACGGGACCCTCCCCACCTTCGCGGCTGACCCCCTCGTTCGGAGCTTGGCTGTCGACGGACGGGCGCCGGTCCGAAGACTAGGATAGCAGCAGCGGTATCCACATATGCCGGCGTGTTGATGTAAACTCCGACCGGCGCGAACGAACCGACCCTGACCCTTGCAGACAAGTGATCGTGCTCTCATGGAACTGGCCCGCAATCTGAAAGTCGAGAGTGTGTGCCGGCTGCGGCCGACACCGCCGTGGAGTATCGCTCCGGACCGCCCGGTTGCCGAGGCGGTTGCCCTCGATGCGCCGACACCGCGTCGGTTGTCTGCTGGTGTGCCAGGGAGTCGCGGCTGGTCGGCATCTTCACGGAACGCGATCTTCTGCGCCGCGTTCTCGCGGTGGGACAGTCGCTTGCTTACCCCGTTGGTCTGTTCATGACTCCCGACCCGGTGACTGTTTGCCCCAAGGAGCCAATCAACCTCGCTCTCAAGCACATGGAGACGGGCGGCTATCGGCACCTGCCGGTCGTCGATAACGCCGGCCAGCCCATCGGCGTTCTATCGGCGAAAGCGCATTGTCCACTACCTGGCCGAGCATTTCCCGGCCACCATTTACAACCTCCCCCCGGACCCGAACGTCTTCCCGCTGCAAGCGGAGGGGGCATGAGATTCACCGCTCGCGGCTTGGCGACCGCCGCCAGACCGTTAAGCGGCGACGCGATTCTCCCCACATGACAGAGCCATGCCATGCCGCCACAGGCTAGCAAGCACGTGTCCGTCGAAGTGCGCGAGTCGGCAACCGTCCGACTGTCGGGCGACGCCGGCGACGGAATGCAGCTGGCCGGCAATCAGTTCGCGGCGCACCTCGGCCCTGGCCGGCAACTTCGTGTACACCTTGCCCGAGTTCCCGGCTGAGATTCGTGCGCCCTCCGGCTCTCTGGCGGGCGTGTCGGGGTATCAGATTCATTTCGGCAACGCCGCCAACCATGTCCACGGCGATCGGCTCGACGCCCTCGTCGCCATGAACCCGGCCGCCTTGCGAACGAACCTTCCCGACCTCGAGCCCAACGGTGTGCTGATTGTGGACCGGGACACCTTTACCGAGGAAGAATGGCTGAAGGCCGGTTACACCGTCAACCCGCTCGAGGACGGGTCTCTCGACGCCTTCCACTTGGCTGCGGTGCCGATAACGACGATCAATCGCATCGTCGTGGCTCCAATGCGGCCGACGCCGCGCGAGGCGGATCGCTGCCGCAACTTCTTCGCGCTGGGCCTGGTGTACTGTCTGTTCGAGCGGCCGTTGGGGCCGACGCTGTGCTGGATCCAGGATAAGTTCGGCCGCAATCTCGACGTGCTGGAGGCGAATAGCCGGTCGCTGAAAGCCGGGTACAATTACGCGGAGACGGCCTGCGTGTTGCCGCTTCGTTTCCGCGTTGGGGCGGCGCCGCTCATGCCTGGCCGGTATCGAAAAGTGACCGGAACCGAGGCATCAGCCCTGGGACTGATCGCCGCGGCCGAAGTGGCCGATCTGTCGTTGCTTTTCGCCGCGGCACCGTCGTTGCCGTCGTCGGAACTGTTTCATCACCTCACCGGAATGAAACGCTTCGGCGTACAGACGTTTCAAGCCGAAGATGCGGCGGCTGCCGCTGGAGCCGCTCTCGGCGCCGCCTTTGCCGGCGGAATCGGCGCCACCGCGACCAACAGCAGCGGCCTGTCGCTCGACTCCGAGGCAGTCGGCCTCGCCGTGATGACCGAGCTACCGCTCGTGGTGATCGATGTGCAGCGCGGCGGCCCGAGTAACGGCTTACCCACGAAGACTGAGCAGGCGGACCTGTTCCAGGCGCTGTTCGGCCGCAACGGCGAGTGTCCCGTGCCGGTCCTCGCCCCTCAGTCTCCGGCGAACTGCTTCGCCACGGTGTATGAGGCGGTTCGATTGGCCGTGGGATTCATGACCCCCGTTTTCGTGCTTTCGGATGGATTTCTCGCCAATGGCGGTGAGCCATGGCGCATTCCACACCGGGACGAGTTGCCGCCGATCCCGGTGCGGCACGCCGACCGGCCCAACGGCGAACTCGACGGCCGGCCCGTGTTCCTGCCCTACCAACGCGATGCGCGACTCGTGCGGCGATTGGGCGGTTCCGGGAACACCCGGCCTGGAACATCGGATCGGCGGTCAGGAAAAAGAGGACGTTACCGGTGAAGTCAGCTACGACCCCGCCGACCACGAACAGATGGTGCGAACACGTGCGCAGAAAATCGCGAATATCGCCGACGCCATTCCTCTCCTGGAGGTAGACGGCCCCGCGGAGGGTGCGCTTCTCGTCATCGGTTGGGGGAGCAGCCATGGCGCGATCGCTGCCGCAGTTCAACGAGTTCGTCAGGAGGGTTGGCTCGTCGCGCACGCGCATTTGCGCTATCTCAACCCCTTGCCGCGCAACACGGCGGAGGTGCTGCATCGTTTCAAAAAGGTGCTGGTGCCGGAATTGAACTGCGGCCAATTGCGCTTGCTGCTGCGTGCCGAGTTCCTGGTGGACGTAGTCGGCTTCAACAAAGTGCGCGGGCAGCCGTTCCTCGTCAGCGAGATCGAGGCGAAGATTAGAGAGTTGATGGGGGGATAATCTCACCCAACCATTCTCCCCTCGCCCCGGAATACCGGGACGGGAGGTAGCACTGTCGTACCAAGTCCGTTCAATGGGGATCATCCATGTCCGATGCGACGCCGCTGACGACGCTGACGACCGCCGACCTGGCGACCGGCCAGGAGGTGCGCTGGTGCCCCGGCTGCGGCGATTTCTCCATCCTCGCCCAGCTGAAAAAAGCCCTGGCCGAGTCGGGCATTCCCCGCGAGAAGCTGGTGTTCGTCTCGGGCATCGGTTGCGCCAGCCGCTTCCCCTATTACCTGAACACCTACGGCTTTCAAACCATGCCCGGACGTGCCCTGACCATTGCGACGGGTCTGAAATTGCTTCGACCCGACTTGAGCGTCTGGGTGGTCACCGGCGACGGCGATGCGTTGTCGGCCGGCGGCAATCATCTGCTGCACGCCCTGCGCCGCAACGTGGACGTCAAGATCCTGCTCATCAACAACGAAGTTTACGGTCTGGCCAAGGGCCAGGCGTCGCCGACTTCTCGCCCCGGTACCCGGACGCGCTCAACACCTGACGGCTCCTTCGAGAACCCTCTGCGGCCGTTGGCTGTCGCGCTCGCTGCCGGCGCCACGTTTGTCGCGCGCACGGTAGACGTGGACATCGACCACCTGACCACGATTCTCAATCGTGCCGCGAGCCACCGGGGCACGGCATTCGTCGAGATTTATCAGAACTGCAAGATTTTCAACGACGGCGTCTTCGACTACGCCAGCGATAAGTCCGCGAAGGGGGAGAACGTCCTGTACCTCGAACACGGTCAGCGGCTGGTATACGGCAACGACCAGAACGCGCGGCGTCCGCCTGAACGGCCTGGAGCCGGAACTCGTGACGCTCGGCAATGGCGTCGTACTGGGCGACCTCCTGATCCACAACGAAGAGGCGGAACGGCCGACGCTGGCGTACCTGCTCAGCTCGATGACCTATCCCGAGTTTCCGGAAAGCGTCGGGGTTTTCCGCAGTCTACGCCGGCCGACGCACGACGAACTGGCGGCGCGGCAACTCGCCGAGGCCGTTGCGCGGCGGGGACGTGGGACGCTGGAAGAGTTGTTCGCCGCCGCGGATGTGTGGGAAGTCCAATGATCTGTCCGACCTGCAATCACGATAATGTGCCCGGCAGCGCCCAGTGCGAGAACTGCCAGCACGACCTCACGCAGTGGGATCGTCCTCGGGCGCGCGACCGGGTCGAGCAGAGCCTGATGGACGATCGTGTCAGCGCGTTGCATTGGCGCAAGCCGGTGACGTTGTCGGCGAGGGCCTCCGTGGGCGAGGCCATCCGCACCATGCTCGCCGGCGACATCGGAGCGGTGTTGATCGTGGACGATTGCGGCAAGTTGATCGGCATCTTCAGCGAGCGCGACCTTCTGACAAAGATTGCCGGCACCGCCGATTACGCCAGCTTGCCGGTCAGCACCTTTATGACTCCCCGCCCCGAGACGGTTCGGGAGACGGACACTCTGGCGTTCGTCCTGCATAAACTGGACAGCGGCGGCTACCGGCACCTGCCGGTCGTCAAGAACGGCTTGCCCGTCGGCATGATCTCGGTCCGCGATGTACTGCGGCACATTACGCGGCTTTGCAAGCGAGGATAAACGCATCGGATCGGCCCCGGGTCCATTCCCGATATTGAGAACCGATCAGTGTTTATCCGCGATTCGCAGAACCACGCGGAGCCCGTGCGGTTCTACCAACCGCGGCTATCCGGGGAAAAACACCGGGTGGATAGACCAAGCAACTCCCAATTCGAGAGGACCCGCGATGAACCGCATGCTCGGCCTCGGTTTGATGGTGCTGCCGCTCACCTGTCTTTTCCTGGATCTTTCCGGCGCTGGCGGCAAGGACGACGACAAGCTGATCAAGCTGTTCAACGGCAAGGACCTGAGCGGCTTCTACACCTACCTCGGTCCCCCGGCGAAGGCCGAAAAGCCTTACGGCAAGAACAACGATCCGGAAAAGGACTTCACGGTTCACGACGGGATGATCCACGTCAGCGGCAAGGTGTTCGGCGCGCCTCATCACCGAGAAGGAGTACGAGAACTATCACCTGATCGTCGAGTTCAAATGGGGTGAGAAGACGTGGGAGCCGCGCGCGGACAACGCCGCGCGACAGCGGCATCATGCTGCACTGCGTCGGGGCGGACGGGGCAGTCGATGGCCTCTGGTTGGAGTCGATCGAGTGCCAGATGATCGAAGGCGGGACCGGCGATCTCATTCCCGTGAAGGACAAGAATCTGCCGAAACTCACCGTCGAATCGGAGATGCGTCCGACCGGCATCGGCGCGAAGAAGAAGAACGAGCCGTACTACAAGCCGGGCGGGACGCCGGTGGAGTTCCAACGGCGCGTCAACTGGTTCGGCCGCGATCCCGAGTGGAAAGACGTGAAAGGCTTCCGCGGTGCGAAGGACGTTGAGAAGCCGGTCGGCCAGTGGAACCGCCTGGAGTGCATCTGCGACGGCGACAAGATTACGGTTCTTCTCAATGGCCGGCCCATCAATGTCGCAACCAAGTGCAGTCACACCAAGGGCAAGATCCTGTTCCAGTCCGAAGGGGCCGAAGTGTTCTTCCGCACGATCGAGATTCGACCGCTCGATAAGTAACCCGTTTCCTTTCGCCGCTTGCGGCTTAGCAATCACAAGTTGCTAAACTGCAAGCGGCAGGTTTACCCCCCTTCCAACTCCGTATCGCGCAGGTCCGTCAGGAACATGTGTCCGGGTTTGTGGGTCAGAAGCAGCGGCGGTTTCGCCTCCATCGCCACGGCTTGCGGGGTGACGCCGCATGCCCAGAAGACCGGCGTTTCTCCCGGATGCATGTCCACCGCATCACCGAAATCCGGCCGGTTTACGTCACGAATACCGATGGCCGCGGGGTCGCCGAAGTGAACCGGAACCCCGTGAGCACGCGGGAAGCGCGTGCAGACGCGCGTCGCCGTGATCGCCTGAGCCGGGGTCATCGGACGCATCGACACCACCAGCGGCCCGCGGAAAACGCCTGCCGGCCGGCACGCGATGTTGGTCCGGTACATCGGCACGTTGCGGTCCTGCTCGATGTGCCGCACCGGCACGCCCGCTTCAATCAGAGCACTCTCAAACGTAAACGAACAGCCGATCACGAACGCCACGAGATCGTTGCGCCACCAGCGCTTCAGGTCGGTCGGTTCTTCCAGCAGTTCGCCATTCTGGAAGACGCGGTAGCGCGGTACATCGGTCCGCACGTCGGCACCGGGAGCGACCAAGAGCGGCTCGGCGGAACCGGGTTCGGTCACGTCCAGCAGCGGGCACGGCTTCGGGTTACGCTGGCAGAAGAGCAGGAAATCGAAAGCCAGATCGCGCGGCACGACGACGAGATTTGCTTGAACATAACCCAGCGCCAGCCCCGGCGTCGGCCCGGAGAGGCGCCGGTCCGCGCCTGCAGACGAACCTCCGCCCCGGAGACGCGTGTCAGATCTGTCATGATTTCTCCTAACCGAGGACCGGATGCGGTTGTTTACGTTTCGCGCGAAACGTAAACAAGAGATAAGGAGGACTGTCCCCATGTCGCACGCCGCCGACGAGCGCGCCTTCGCCCTGGACGTGGTGCGTCGTTTGCGCGAAGCCGGTCACGAGGCGCTCTGGGCCGGGGGCTGCGTCCGCGACCAGCTGCTCGGCCTGACCCCGAAGGACCACGACGTCGCTACCTCCGCCCGGCCCGAAGAGGTGCGCACGCTCTTTCGCCGGACGATTGCCGTCGGCATGAGCTTCGGCGTCGTGGATGTCATCGGCCCGCGGCACGACCACGGCCACTTCACGGTTCAGGTCGCCACGTTCCGCTCCGATGTGTCTTACAGCGACGGCCGACACCCGGACGCGGTCGTCTTCTCCTCCGCCCGAGAAGACGCTCTCCGCCGCGACTTCACCATCAATGGTATGTTTTACGACCCGCTCGCCGATCAGCTGATCGACTACGTCGACGGCCAGGACGATTTGCGAGCCGGCCTCCTACGCGCCATCGGCGATCCCCGGCAGCGCTTCATCGAGGACAAACTACGGATGCTGCGGGCGGTCCGCATGACGACGCGCTTCGACCTGACTCTCGACCCCGCCACGAAGAACGCCATCCAGGCCATGGCGCCGGAGATCACGGTCGTCAGCGCCGAGCGCGTGGCTGAGGAGTTACGCAAGATTCTCGTCGATCCACGTCGGGGCGCGGCATGAGTCTGTTCTTCGATCTCGGACTGGCGAAAGTGGTGATGCCGGAACTGGTGCCGATGCGCGGTCTGCCGCACGGATTGCCGCGCCCCGACGGCCCACCGCTGCCGGTCCCAGGCCGGCCCGGCGCGGTGCCCGCGGATGCACCGGCCGGCGACTTGTGGGAACACGTGCTGCGCGTCCTCGAGCACCTCGGGTCCGCGCCGTCGTTTCCCCTGGCATTCGCCGCCTTGCTGCACGACGTCGGTAAACCGCGTACCGTCGGCCGCACGCCGGACCGGTATACGTTTCACGGCCACGAACATGTCGGCCGGCGCATGGCGTCGGAGATCTGTTTGCGTCTGAAGCTGTCGAACGAGGAGCGCGAACGCATCGAATGGCTGGTCGAGAAACACCAGGTGCTGGCCGATGTGAAGCAGATGCGGACGAGCAAGCTCAAGGTGCTGCTAATCCATCCCGGCATCCGCGAGCTGCTGGATCTGCACCGCGCCGATGCGGTGGCCTCCGACAAGGACACGTCGCACGTCGCCTATTGCGAACAACTCTTGCAGGAATGGACGGTGAACGATCTCGATCCCGAACCGCTGCTGAACGGCCACGACCTGATGAAGATGGGGTTGAAATCAGGACCGCTGTATAAGCGACTGCTCGACACCGTGCGCGAGGCACAGCTGGACTGCGCGATTAACACGCGGCAGGAGGCGATTGAGCTGGTGCGGCGGCTCGTGGTGGAATGGGGCGAAAACACGACGACGAAATAAGGATAGGACGGCGTTTCAACGAATCCATCCAACTTCACCTCTTCGGCACAATCGGCAAACGCGGACTTGCATCGTTTGCCATCTGCACCGTCGGCGCTCACATGTCGTTGTCTTCTATTCCTGTCGTTCGTGACGCTGCATTTCCGTAGAAGTGCGGCGTTTTGGCTCAAGTGCCGTTGGCGCCGCCGCGGCGAACGGGGATAGTTGAGAGGGAAGAGAATCCTGTCGGCGCCAGGACGGCTGCCATCGCCCGCCTATCTCGTCTGGGAGGCTTTTCATGCCGAACGACGCCAAGCTTGGTCTGGCCGTGGGTGTGGGCCTCGTGATCGCCGTCGCCGTGATGTATTACCGCACCGAATCGGCCGCCACGACCTCCGATCCCGCTGCGACGATCGTCCAACCCGGGCAAAACGATTCTGCTCCGCGCCCCCTGCGCAATGGGAAACGGACGCCGACGACCTCCACGGCACGGGTGGAGCAGGATGCCCCAACGCAAGTCGTCAGCCGCCGTCACACGATTCGCGAAGGCGATACGTTTCAGACGCTGGCCCGGCAATACTACGGCGCCGAGGAGAAGGAAGCGATCCTGGCGGGTGCGAATCGCACGGCCGTCAGCGACGACGGCACCCTGACACCGGGAATGAGCATCGTCATTCCGGAGATGCCGGACGACGAAAAGCAGTAAACGATAATCCAATTGTTTAGCCGCGACCCGGCAGGGGAGCGCTGCACCCAGCGCTCCCCTGCCGGGTCGCGGCTAAACTTTGCTCTTCCCCCACGTCGCGCGGCGCTTTACCATGTCGCGGAGCAATCCTCCGTCACCGACAAGCGGTTGGCGCTGGCGCGGCGTGTATCCGTCGTCGGCGCTGCGGTCTGGTCGGTCAGGAACGACCCCCGATGACCGCCAACGGCAACCTCCCGTCCGAACCGCTCAAGTCCGACCAAGGCGTCAAGCCGCTTCCAGTCGCACAGGCGCCGGTGAAAGGAGCAGTGCTCGCACTCGGCGTGCTGATCGGCATCAATCTGTTCAACTACATCGACAGGCAAATTCTGTCGGCGAACAACATCAACATTGAGGACGATTTCGCGTCGGCTGGCCGACCCGTTACTCAAGCGCAGATCGGACTCCTCGCCACCGCCTTCATGGTCGCCTATATGGTCTTCGCCCCCCTGTTCGGCTGGCTTGCCGATCGTATGGGCGCTGGCACCTGATCGGTCTTGGCGTCATTCTGTGGAGTCTGGCTAGCGGCGCATCGGGTCTGGCCGCCACGAACGGCGGCTGGTCGCTCATGGCGGGCAGTTTTTACGCCATGTTGCTGACCCGCTGTTTCGTCGGCGTCGGTGAGGCGGCTTATGGCCCGCTTGCCCCCGCGGTCATTTCCGACCTCTATCCCGTGGAGAAGCGCGGCCAGGTCCTGGCGTGGTTCTACGTCGCCATCCCGGTCGGCAGCGCGCTCGGTTACACCATTGGCGGTAAACTCGGCTGGCCGTGGTCTTTCTACTCGGTGGTGCCGCCCGGCATCGCCTTGGGCATCTGGTGTTTCTTCATGCCGGAGCCGCAACGGGGTCAATCGGACGTCGGAGGCAACGTGCGCCATGTCGCCCTCAAGGACTACCTCCTCTTGCTGAAGAACCCCTCCTATGTGCTGGACACACTTGGCATGGCCGGCATGACGTTTGCTCTGGGCGGCATCGCCGTCTGGATGCCGAAATACATCTTTGAGCGCTTGTGGTTGATCGACCCGACCTGGTCTGCTGAGCAGATCAAGGTGGAACGGGAGACTCTCAACGCCCACCTCAACTACCTGTTCGGCATGATCGTGGTTGTTTCGGGGCTGGCGGCAACGATCCTGGGCGGACTGGCTGGGGACTGGCTGCGGCCGCGCTTCTCCGGCTCGTACTTTCTGGTCAGCGGTGTGGCCATGCTCATCGGCCTTCCGTTGTTCCTTGCCGTGCTGTTCACGCCTTTCCCCTACGCCTGGGTTCTGATCTTCCTGGCCTGCTTTTGTTTGTTCTTCAACACCGGGCCATCGAATACGATCCTGGCCAATGTCACACACCCTTCTCTGCGAGCCCCGGCGTTCGCCCTGAACATCCTTGTGATCCACCTGCTCGGCGACGCCATTTCTCCCTATGTGATTGGGCTTATCGCGGACGCCACGCCCGGCAATCGCACCCAGCAGCTGAATGCAGGCTTTTTCGCCGTCTCGGGCATGATCCTTCTCGGCGGAGTGCTGTGGATCATCGGCGCGAAGTTCCTGGCGCGTGACACCGCGAATGCGCCGCGGCAGTTGGATGATACTCCGTGAGATCCTGCGACTCGCGTTCGATTCTCCTTGACGATTCGCCGCGCGGACGGTATTGGATTGGTTTCAACAGACGCCCCGCAAGATGTGGATGGAGCCGCGTCATGCCCTTCTCGTTTGTCCGTGCCCTGGTCAAGTTTACACTTAAACACGGCGGCAACGCGCTCGGCGGCGGCGTCGTGCCCATCGGATCGATCGCCTCTTCGGTCTTCGAGGAGTGGTACGACTCAGGTCCCAAGCCGCTGAAGGATGCGCCACCCGGCCCGCCTCCGGGCGCCGCAAGCCCAACTTCACACCGAGTTGGAGCGGATCGTTCAGGACGTGCGCGATTACCGTGCCCAGGTCGATTCGCTGCTGGCCGAGATGGGTGCTGAGCAACCGGAAGCGGTGCGCCAGGCGGCGCGGATGTACCTCAATCAACTTCCAGGCCGGGTGCAGAGTTCCCTGCGCCGGCCTGACGATCCGCGCGGGCTGACCGTCCCCGCGGGTTTGGCCCTCCGGCATGCTGAGGACCTGAAGCTGCTGCTGCCGGAGCGTATGCCGCGTTTTCAAACTGGTTCCAGGCCGGTGCCGGGAACCGATCTCGTCGTCCAGGAGTTGATCGGCGTCGGCGGTTTCGGCGAGGTGTGGAAGGCTGTTCATCACTCCCGTCCGCATGCGCCGCCGGTCGCACTGAAGTTCTGTACCGATGAGGCCGCGGCACGTATGCTCCGCAAGGAGGTCGAACTGCTCGACCGCGTCAGCCGTCAGGGCCGGCACCACGGCATCGTCGAACTGCGCTACGCTCATTTGGAATGCAATCCGCCATGCCTGGAGTACGAGTACGTCGATGGCGGCGACCTGGCCGAACTCGTCACCGACCTGCACCGGGCCGGGCAAGCCTCGCCGCTGCAAATGACGCGGCTTTTCTATTCCCTGGCCCAGGCCGTCGGTGTCGCTCATCGCATCCAACCGCCGGTCGTCCACCGCGACCTGAAGCCCGCCAACGTCAAAACGACAAAAGTTGAGAACCATTTCGTTCTCAAAGTGCTGGATTTCGGCATCGGCGGGTTAGCTGCCGAGCAAGCCCAGCGCACGGCGAGCGAGACGATCCGGAACAGCACGTTGACCCAGTCGGTGGGCAGCTGCACACCGCTGTATGCCTCGCCGCAGCAGCGCGGCGGCGGCAGCCCGGACCTGCGCGACGATGTCTATTCCCTGGGCGTCATCTGGTATCAGATGCTGATCGGCGACACGACCAAGGAGCCGCCGCGCGGCGGTTCGTGGAAGAAACGGCTGCTCGACCACGGTGCGACGGCGGACATGATCGGGCTGCTGGAGCGCTGCCTGGAAGACGACCCAGCCGAGCGGCCGGCCGACGCCCACGTCGTGGCGGAAGAATTAAGGGCGATCATCAAGGCAGCGACGCCGATGACCAAAAAAGCCGCCGTCCCTCCGCCGCTGCCGACTGCCGAGCAGTGGTATTATACGCGGGACGGCAAGCAGGAAGGCCCGATCCCGTTCGAGGAAATGCTGAGCCGCACCGCTGCCGGGATAATCCGGAACACCGATCAGGTCTGGACGGCTCGCCTCGGTTCCTGGGTGCAGGCCGGCTCCATCCCCGGCCTGTGTCCGTCGCTGCCGCCTGTCCCACCGCCTATTTCGGGTCCTCCCCCGATGCAGAACATCAACGCGGGGACACAAGCCAGGGTCCGGTTCATGGTCCCGACCGGGAACAACGTCGCGCACATGACCGCGAAGGCGATTCGTGGTTATGTCAAACTGGCGACCTACGGCCTGATGGGCGGTAAGGTCTTCGGCTCCGACATCTTGAAATTCTACCTCGGCAATCGCTTGCTCGGCTCAGGGCCTCTCGTCGAGGGTTTCAACTTCGAGGTTCCTTTCTCGCCGGGACGCTACTCGGTGGCGGTTGCCCACTGGGTCGGAAGCCATGAGAGCGATCGGAAGGAATTCGATCTGTCGTTCGACAAACCCGGTGAATACCAGGTTCGCTTCAACTACGTTCGTGGCGTTATGGGCGGAATGAGCGGCAGCACCATCGAGATCCTGCGAGGGCCGATCTAAGCGAGTCACGAGCGGCGACAACCGGTCCCAAGCGGAAGCGTAAGCGACGATGTTCCCTCCTCACCACGCTGCGTCGGACCGGCCATGCACCGCCTTGACCAGCGCCTCGACGAAGAAGTGATCGCCCCACGCCACCGACTCATCGACGCCGAGTCTCTTGTGATAGTGGTAGATGCCGTGCATCAGGATGCCCTCCCACTCCGGCCGGTGACGCGGCAGGAACTCGTCGGTGCAGAGCGTTTGCAGCATCGGTCAGTGCCGCCGTCCGATAGCGCTCCTGCTCGGCAACGTCGCTCACCGCTTCGACTGAGGTCCCATAAGCCCACTCGCGGTGATCGCGCGCCGCCGAGCTGTCCCACAGGTGCGGCACCTCCGCCGGCAGATCGTAGTCCCAGATCGGCACCAACCCCGGCGGCGTGCGGCGCAGATAGAAGGCGGCGCAGCGACGGGCCACGTCGAGAAACTCGGCTTCGCCGCTGAGCCGATACACCGCGGTGAAGCCGTACAACGCCCACGCCAGGCCGCGCGACCAGGTGCGTCTCGCCTGTCCAGCCCTGATGCGTCGTCTGCCGCAAGAATCGTCCCGTTTCCAGGTCGAAAATACCTTCATGGGCCGTGCCGCCGTCGGGCCGGACGAGATAGGCGCCGTCGTCCGGCAGTGTTCGAGGGCGACCTGGCGGAGCGCATCGTCGCCCGTAGCATTGGCGGCCCAGAAGATGACGCCGACGTTCATCATCACGTCGATGAACAGCGACTGCGGCCCGACGAACGATGCGAGATAGCCGCCCTTCTGCCGCCGCAGAGCCAGCGTCCGCCCTGCGTCGATCAGCACGTCGCGCAGGGCGACATCGCCCGGTCAGGCGATACCAGCGCAGATAGGTCGAGAGAAATAGAAAGCCGAGGTCGTGAACCGCGCGATCGTGGCGGCGCGGCTCCAGCGGCCGGCTATAGCGCTCGGCGGCCTCGCGCCATTTCGGATCGCCGGTGTGCTTGTGCAGCAGCCAGAAAATGCCGGGATAGAAGCCCTCGCACCAGTGCGTCCAGCGTTCGCCCTCGCGGTTCCAACGGCCGCCGACCGTGTACATCGGCGTGTAGCCGGGATAGGTGGCGAGGACGCGCTCGGCCTGTGCCGCGGCAAAGTCGAGCGCGGCGTGAAAGGTCGGTACCAGGCAATCGCGGGTCGGATTCATGGAAGAGCCAGAGTTCGGGATCGGTCGTCCGGTTCGGCGTGATTCTACAGGCAGTGCGAACGAGCGGCGACACATCCGCTCACTAATGATGACACGATCCCATCGCTTGTTTACAATGTAGACGGCCGCCCGACAGAAGTTGAAAATCGAGCATTGAACCCGAGGGACCATCTATGCCGTTGACCAGGGTCCATCATCGCTTTTCCGTGGACGACTACGAGCAAATGATCGAACGCGGGATTCTCACGGAGAACGATCGTGTCGAGCTGATCCGCGGGGAGATTATCGACAAGATGTCCATCGGCGATCAACATGCCGCCTGTGTCAAGCGAACGAATCGCCTGTTTGCTCGCAGGGTCGGTGACTTGGCCATCGTTAGCGTTCAGGATCCGATCCGCCTGACGGATAGCGAGCCGGAGCCTGACGTGGCGTTGCTGCGGCCGCGGGAAGACTATTACGCTTCCGGGAAACCGCTTGCGGCCGACGTCCTCCTCGCGATCGAGGTATCCGATTCTTCGCTCGAATACGATCGGGACGTGAAACGACTGCTGTACGCCGAAGCGGGCATCGCGGAGTACTGGATCGTAAACCTCACTGACGGATGCCTTGAGGTTTATCGCCGGCCGCAATCGGATAGTACGTATGGCGACGTTCAGATCATGCGGCGCGGCCAGCAGGTCGAAGTTGGCGGTTGCCTGGCGTCCGGGTAGCGGTTGAGGAACTGCTGTGACTGTATCTAAAAGTCTTCCCGTCCTATCCGCCATCCCAGTTGAAGACACCCCGCCATCGGGAATCGAGAAGAAATCCGGCTATCCCCTTTACCTATCTTGCCTCATCCCGAAGTTCGACACCAGCCCATCTATTCCCTGATCCCGTTGCGAAACTTGTGTTCCTCCCATCTCCTCCGTTCAGCCGATGTAAGGAGTCAGCAGAATGAATTGAGTTCCCCACGTTGCGCGAGTCGCCTCGGGAAGAGCGTCGATCCGTCGCGCATCGTTCTACCGCTCCGTTCTTCAAGGAGGAAGATATGCTCTCCGTTCGTTTCGTGTCACCGATGATTCGGGCGTTGTTCTGCGGAACCGCCTTGACGGTGACCATGCCAGCCGTGCGTGCGCAGCAAGCACCCCTCGGCACCCCTCAAGCCGTGGTCCCGGCTTCGGGCTGGCGCACCGTGCCGAGCTGCAACTGTCCGACCCCGCAGTACGCCACCCCTGCCCCGAGCACAACCCCGCCGACGACTACGCCGACGATACCCCAGCCCGATCCCACGACCCCGCCCAGCGTCAACGTGGCTGACGCGGGAGCCGGCGCCCGCGGCGGTGAGGAAACCGGCCTTAGCGCTCCGAACATGTACGGCGACGCGTTCGGCGGCGCGGCGACGCGTTCCATCTTGAGCCTGATTACGCCAAGCGAGTTCAATGGACATGCTTCGGCGATGTTTCCCCAACTGCAACTCGGGTCTAATAACACCCTGATTGGGCCTTCGTCCGGTCCTGTTACACTCCAAATCGGTAGTTTGCCTCCGTTCTCCCTCCTGACGGGTTCGGCGATGTCGGCCATGTTCATTCCACCGACAACCAATATCCAGCCGAGTAGCCAACTCCTCGTGGCCAACTCCTTAACCCAGGTGCTGGGTCCTCAGGTGTTGCAGCCGTTGCTGCAGCATACTCTTCCCTCCGGCTCGACTGCTCTGCCTATTACCTTTACGCCGAATGGGGCCACTGTGTCGCCGGACCCGAACAACCTGATGAACTCGGGACCGTTCACTACGAACTACAGCTTCCTTGTGAACAGCTTGATTTCGACGCCCCTGGTGGTCACGATTCCGTCCCCGAGCGCCGGCGGCGTGGTGGGCCGGACGAAGATCTCCGACGACAACAGTCCGCTGCCACGCGATCGCGTGATCTTCAATTACGACTACTTCGACAATGCCCAGCTGACGTCCACGGGCGTGAACGTTCACCGCTTTTCGCCGGGGTTCGAGAAGACCTTCTTCGACCAGATGGCGTCGATTGAAGTGCGCGTGTCCCGTTCGCCTCGACGGTCAGCAATGACATCTCCGGCGACGGTATCAACAACGGCGGCCACATCGAGCTGGGCGACGTCAATGTCACCCTCAAGTGTTTGCTCTACAAGAGTGATACAGTGATCGTCTCAGGCGGTCTGGGCATGGCCCTGCCGACTGCCGACGACGTGAACGTGTCGGTCCTGGGCGGCACTCCGCTCGTCAAGATCCATGACGACGCGGTGATCCTGACACCCTTCGTCGCCCTGCTCCTGACGCCGAGCGATCGTTTCTTCTTCCAGAGCTGGCTTCAGGTCGGTTTTGATCCCAACGGCAACGAGGTGGACGCCAACCCCGACTTGACCAGCGGCCTGTCGCGGTTCGGCCAGCTGAAAGACCAGGACCTGCTCCAGATCGACGCCCAGGTTGGCTACTGGCTGTATCGCTCGGAAGAGCGGTCCGCGGGGTGAGGGGTCTCGCCGTTCCTCGAGCTGCACTACAATTCGACGATGGGCAAGGCCGACTCGGTTGAGGCCGGCACGTTCACCATCGGCGATCCGAACACCTCCCTGGACGAGATCAACCTCACGGCTGGCCTGACCGCTCAACTGGGCGACAATGTAAGCGTGTCGCTCGGTTTCGTCCGCCGCTACGGGGCCAGGAAGAGCGGACGTTCGACTGGCAGGTCGGTGTCCGCGCCAGTTGGTTCTTCGGTGCTTCCGCCGGACAGCTCTCCGCGGCATCGCGGGTATCGAACTTCTGATGCCTGCTCAGCCGAATTGCACAATGATCGTTATGGCCTGGCCGCCGGACAAACTATCATCTCCGGCGGCCAGGCCGCGTTCATTTCCGTTGGTTTCGCGGCACTATGGCAATCGTGATTCTGGACGCTGAAGCAGGTATAATCCAGTAGAGGAAGCACACTGCCCTCTTGGGAGAAGGACCTGTCATGTCAGCGCCACCCGTAACAAAAAACGTGGATGCAGAGCCGGCGGAAACAGTGGAACAGCGTTTTCTGCTTGCTTCACGGACCGCCGTCCTCCTCATTTCTCCAGAACCAGAATCAGCCGGGAGTACGGCGCTAACATCGGCTCGCGATCGCGCCAGTTGCAGTAACAGGTCATGCGCTGGAATCCGACGGGCTTCAGCAGTAGGCGCAACAGCGGCAAGCTGAAGATACGCAGGATGTACTCTTCCTGATACCAGCGGACACCCTCCGCAGTGCGCACGAAGCCGGTATCGCGGTATCGAGTAGTACCGTGGAGGACGTCGGGAATCTGGTTTAGAAAACGTTCCAACGTCATCCCATCACCTTGACAAACCTCCGCCGAAACACCCGCCCACGGTTGCGCTAACCCTGTCAGCCCATTCGGAACATCGACGAGCAGGAAACCGCCCGGCGCGGCGCGGGCCTTGCAAGCATGAAGAAGCGCTGCAGCGGTTCGTCGTCAACGAGGAAAGCGATCGCGCCAAAGATGGCGATGAGCGCGTCGTACCGGTCAGCTTCGGCAAAGTCCTGCATCAATTCCTGGCGGAGGTCCAGAGAGAGTCCCAGCGCCTGCGGCCCGACGGCCGCAAAAGTCCAGCATGGTAGCACTGGCATCCGTGGCGACGACATTATAGCCGCGCTGCACCAGAGGCAGCGCAACGCGACCGGTGCCACAGCCGAATTCCAGAAGGTCGCGCACCGGACGGCGGGCATGTCGCTGGACCAGATGCGTGAAGAACGCCAAGAGTTCCTCCTGGTCCTTCGGCGCGTGTAGATCGTAGAACGGTACGACATCCTGATAGGTGCCCAGGTTGTGAATGCGTGTCGATGACTGACTCATGAGAACTCCCGCGGTGCCGTTTGCCGGTTCGAGCAAGAGCGTGGATAGCTTTCAGGGCGAGGCTACAACCGTCAGACACTCAATCAATTCAGACGGAATGAAGGTCCATCCGTCCCCCGCTTTCTTTACATGAGCTTCACCAAGATCGACCACCAGATGGCCGAGGACCCGGCGGATGCACGCCACCTCTCCTCTGTCGGCAAGGAAAAGGTGGCATGATTTTTTTGTCTCTCATCGCTTTCCCCCCTCGGCCGCGATGCCTTTCCCCACTACCGCGGCGCGCAGTATCTGCCGTCCTCTGCCACAGCCACCATGCCATTCGGGCACGCGGCGGCAATGGCGCCGGTTAGGGCTTCCGCGTTTTTTTTTCCGCCGCCTGTTTCGACGATCCAATTCGCGCAGTGCGGCCTATGACGTGTCGGCCGAGCGGTTGCGGACAGCGGCGGCAGCGGGAGATGCAGATGAAATCTGCCGAACGAACTCCGGCCGGACACGCCGACTGCTTTGCGGAGCGCCGGCCGGCAGCGCAATGGCGAAATTACCAAACGAAGTCCGAGCCTTCTGAGCACGCCTCGCAAGCAACTGTGCGCGCTGCCGCACTTGCTTACGCCGCGTGTTCACAATCCAGAGGTCGAAACTACGAAACGAACTGGACGCGCTCATCTCGGATGGCAGGCTTGGCTCGTCGCCCCGGGGGACGAAGCGCAGCAGAGTGACGGCGGCGATCAGCGTTAGAAGCAGTGGCACAGGCATGGCGGACCTCGGCGCGCAGAGCGGACGGGCGATTGTGGTTGCGCCAGGCTACCGCAAGCGCAGCACGTTGTGGGGAGGCGAGTTTGGCGGATTTCGTGGAGGCGGGTTACGAGAGAATCGCCTGGTTCGCACCTGCCGACGGTAGACCGACCCACGCCGCGCGAGAACTTCCTTCCGGCCTATGGACGAGCAAACTCGGCACGGCGGAGGACACCGAGCACGGGTTGGGGGAGTTGGAGGGAGCGCTGCACGGCTCGGTTGTCCTGGTGATGAAAGGGGCACACGTTGGGGCCATAGGGGATGGCGGCGGAGGCCAGTTCTGACTACGACGTGGGAAGCGATTCAGCCTTGAAATCCACGAAGTCCCCTTTCCGTTTCCCGGTTTGTCGCCGGTCGCAGCTCCGGCCTGGTTATCGCCGCGATCCTGCCGGGAAGGTCATTTTGATTGCGCTCAGCGGACTTTTATGATAGACTGGTCGAAATGACAGGTCTAAATGAGGAGAAAAGATAAATGACGACGATCAGTTTCTACGAAGCAAGGACGCACTTTTCCCAACTGCTCGATGAAGTAGCGCTGGGAAAAAGGTGCTCATTACCCGGCATGGCAAACCCGCGGCACTGCTGACGATGCCGCCAGAGATGCCTGAGAGGGATGTCACGCAGCTGGTCAAGGACATGCTGCACTTCCGGGACACCGAAGGGCCAACGCTGGGCAGCAAGGCGAGCATCCGCGAGTTGATCGAAGAGGGGCGGCGTTGATGATCCGCGGCTCTGGCGGAGACTGCCGTTGCACGTTTGGCTAGAGCGTGCGTTCCATATCGACCCTGGAGAACATGGTTGCCCGATCGTATAATTCGACCTATGGTTTGGTCACGAACTTCAGACGATCGACAGAGGCCGCCATGCCCTCAACACCAACCCGCTCGACCGGACCGCACACAAAATCTCCGGTGGGGATTGAACGGCGGTCAGCTGACCGACACGCGATACTTCAACGATGTTTTGTCTGGCCAGTCGGGCCGGCAAGGTCCGAACCCTGGCGGTGCATTGCCTACAACATCTCCATTGCCGGCATAGGCATTACGATGCCGTTCCTCCCACAACTGAGGACGCTCCTGGACGTTCAAGCGTGGGGGTTGCCGGCAGTCCGAACTCTCAAGGCACGCGTCGTGCGGACAACACTCGTTGAGTTCCTCTACTTCTGCGGGTGCGAGTTGATCGGCCCACTGAGCGAGCAGGAGTTGCAGACGTGGATCACACAAGCGAAGGATTGGACTTCCGACAGATGAAAATTGCTCGCGGCAACAGCGACGGTAAAACTGTCTGTTGCATTTGACAGTGGATTTTTTTCAACGTACATTATAGCCAACGGAACAAAAAAACATGAGAGCCGGACAGTCCCTACCTGCCGTGACTCGCCAAGAAATGTAGTTTTACAGACCTCTTCATCCTCGATACTAGCAAACCCGTCGTGAGGCGGGGACGCAAAGCCATGGGCCCCCATATCCAAAGGGGTCGCCAGGTTACCGAAAGGGTGAAGGCCAGTACAGTGACGAACACGGTGTGTTCGCACGATGCTGGTTCATTCCTGGAGAAGAGGTATTCCATGCTCAATATCACCGTTCTGCTTGCCCTCCAACTCTATTGCTCGCCGTAGCTGTCCGTCCTCCTTCGTGGAGGCGACGACTACTCCCCGCGCTCGCATTTCTCCCCCTTCGTGCGACGTATCCCCCGACATTCTATCGCGCCTGTCCCGGACTCCCTTCCTCCGGCGGCAAGGCAAAATAATCGAGTTCGCGCAGCCAATAGCTGTCCGCGGGCGATTGGTCGATTCCACCGGAACTGCGCGCCAAACTTTACAGAGACACACATACATGAACTGGCTTCGCTCCTTAAAACAACTGCTCTGGGGCAACCACCTTCGACCTTCCCGGTCACGGCCTGCCCGTCTGCGCTGCACGCCGACCCTGGAATGCCTGGAGAGCCGCCTGGTCCCTTACGCAAACACGGGCAACGCCTGGCCGATCCCGCAGCTGATCACCATCAGCTTCGTCCCCGACGGAACCGTTCTCGCGACGAACGGGACGCAGCAAGTCGGCAGCAACCTGTTTTCCACGTTCAACAGCAATGCGCGTTTGAACGGCCAGTGGCAAAACATCATCCTGAAAGCGGCCCAGACGTGGGCACAGCAAACCAACATCAATTTCACAGTCGTTCCCGACAACGGCGCTCCCGAAGGCAGCGGTAACGACCAAGAGGGTAATCCGGGCTTCGGCGACATCCGCATCGGCGGCTACAACTTCGGCAACAGCGTCGTGGCCTTGACCACCTATCCGCCGCAGGCGAACAATTACTCCATCGCCGGCGACGTCGACTTCAACACCGGCCAACCCTTCAATGTCGGCTCGACGTATGACCTGTTCACCGTGGCAACTCACGAAATCGGACATGCCCTGGGCCTCGGTGAGAGCAGCGTCGCGGCCGCAGTCGAGTACGCCAACTACAACGGCGTGAAAAGTAGTCTGGCGTCCGACGACATAGCAGGCATTCGCAACATCTACAGCAACAACAATCCGCGCACTCCCGATGCGTTCGACTCCGCGGCCACGCCCAACACCAGTTTTTCTGCCGCCGCCAATATCAACTCCTACATCAACTCGACCGCGCTGACCGCAGTGCTGCCGAGCCTGGACATGACCACCACCTCGGAAGTGGAGTATTTCACGTTCACGGCTCCCGCGAGCACGAGCGGCACACTTTCGGTCGACGTCCAAAGCTCAGGGCTGAGTCTGTTGGCGCCGAAGTTTACGGTGTACGCGGCCAACCAGCAAACGGTGCTGGGCAGCGCCACCGCCCTGGGCAATTACACTGGCGCTACGCTGTCGGTGAGCGTGACTGGCGTGACAGCGGGAGAGCAATTCTACGTCAAGGTGTCGGGGACCGATAGCACTGCCTTCAGCACGGGAGCCTACGCCCTGACGTTTAGCTTCGGCAACAACGCGGCCCCGACCGTCCATTCGCCAAACACGACGGTACCCAATGGGAATCCCGAGCAAGGCGGCGGCGGCTATGCACAGAATTCGGGAACGACCGTGGTCTATCTCGACTCCGTTCCCGTCATCACGGAGATCAGTCCGGACACCGGCGCCAGCAACAGCGACGGCGTCACCAATTCGCCGCGGATTAGCTTCTCGGGTGTGGCTCCGGTCCTGAGTTCGGTAGAGTTGTTTGAGGTCCAGCGCAATGCCAACGGGACCATCGGCCAGCCGCTATTGATCGGTTCGACGCTCGCGGTTACGAACTGGTGGACCATCAATTACACCAATCATTCTTTCGCCGAGGGTACGTACACCTTCTATGCCGAAGCCGCGCCTCTGCTGGGGCTTACCGCATTGCTGGGGTTGGGCAGCTACAGCAGCCCATCGACGACCTACAACGTGACGATCGACACCGTGGCGCCGCCGTCGCCGGGTATTTCGGGCTACACGACCAACGGCGATACACCGACGCTGCTCGGCACGGCGCAGGCAGACACCACCGTGCAAATCTACAGCAACGGCCAGTCCATCGGCAGCACTACCGTCGGCAGCAACGGCTCCTGGAGTTTCACCACGTCCGCCCTCGCCAACGGAACGTACAGCTTCACGGCCAGGGCGGTCGATCTCGCCGGCAACGTCAGCGGCAGCTCGACCGCGCTCCAGATGACCATCAACAACGGCAGCACTCTACAACCCGCCGCTCCGCAGCTGGCGGCCAGCGGCATCTTGATCGCGAACAGCGACGACAGCTTAAACACGATCGCGACGCCGACTTTCACCGGCACGGCTCCAGCTGGTACGGTGGTGACCATCGTGAGCGGCAACACGATCCTTGGCACGGCGGTGGCCAATGCGGCTGGAATCTGGTCGTTCACCTCTGCCCCGCTGGCGAGTGGGACCTATTCGATCACGATCTTTGAGACAGACGCACAAGGAATCTCAAGCCCGCTCTCCGCACCGCTGACCATCGATATTTGAGGGCGGGCGATAATTCGGAATCTCGGTGGTCGCGTTCAACTTCATGGGAAAAAATCAGCTATGTTTGGAGCGCGACACACCTACGGAGATTAGTTCGACGCAATAAAGGAGTTGGGACTCTGATGCCCGTGCCCCTGCCCGATTCCGGGCACGGGCAGGGCAGTAGTTCCCCGCCTAATCCAGCTATCAGGTGAATAATCCATGCGTTTCGTTCCTCAGTTCCTTTCACAGAGATCGCTTGGCAAACATCGGCGCCCTCGATGGTTTCGTCCAAGCCTCGAAGAACTGGAACTGAGGAACATGTTGTCCGCCCCGCCTGCCGCACCGAATTTCCATGAAACGCTCGATCAAGCCTTGAATCTCAGCGTTCTCGCCCCTGGAACGCCGCTGATTGAAAACGGCTTGATCGGCAACGGTCCCGGCGGTGCGGCGGATGTGAATTTCTATCAGTTCACGCTCGCGCAGTCCGCACAGGTTCAACTCGAGGCGCAAAACACTCAACGCGGCAGCCAGTCTACCTTTGTCCTCAGTTTGTACGACACCGATCCGCTCGATCCGGCGGGGAATCGCCTGATTGCTCAGGACGACGGGGCGACGAACAGCGGGCAAGCTGAGATCGACACCACACTCGCGGCCGGCGTCTATGACGTGGCCGTCAGTGGGTCGGGAAATAGCTACTTCTATCCGTATCTCGAAGGCAGCGGTTACTCCGGCGACACCGGCCCTTATCGGCTGTCGCTCAATGCCACGGCCGTCAACCAGGCGCTTGGCGACGGACCGATCGTGTTGCGCACCGAACCAAGCAACGGGGCGGTGCTAACCGAGTCGCCGCTGGTCATCATCGCTGGGCTCAGCGGTCCCGTGGACCCCTCGACTCTTCAGGCCGATACGACCATCCAACTCTATTACGATCCGACCGACCCGTTCACGAATTCATCGGGAATGCAGCTGCTGGGCACATCGGTGAACTACGACAATTACACCCAAGAAATCGACATCACGCCGCCTGCTCCGTTGACCCCCGGCTATTACCGTTTGGTCCTTGTCGGAAACCAGGACGTGAACGCCCAGGTGATCCAGACCGCGGATGCCATACCCATCCCGCTCGGCGCGACCCAGGCACACTCCGACGGCCAGGATTTCACGACGATGTTCCAGGTGGTGGGAAACGAGGGCATCACGGGCGCTAATCCCGGTACAGACGATACGCAGGCGACTGCCCAGAACCTGGGCGACGTGACCAATGCGGGCCTGGTTCAGATCGCCGGCGTCATCGGCGACGATTCGACCGACCCCATTCCGTTCGATCCAGGCAGTGTGAATGTCTACCATTTCCAGGTGAGCGGCTCGGGCAACTATGCGTTCGGCGCGGAAGTGTTCGCGGGCCGCATCGACTCGCAACTCGATCCCTCCGTCACGCTGTACCGCCTGGATGCGGATGGGACGTTGGACCAGATCGCTACTAACGACGGTTCCCTCAATGCGGTACTCGCCAACAACTTCACCGAGCCGTTGTACACGGACCCGGTTTTATACGCAGGCGTCACGGCGGGCGATTACTACCTGGTCGTGACCAGCGCGTTCACGACCTACGATTTGCAGACGCCGTACAGCGGCTCCGGCGGTTTCACGACGGGGCCCTATGTGCTGAACTTGCGTATCGATCCAAGTTCGGCGCCGCCCCAGGTGGCCGCCACCCAGATAACGGCAGGTGAGCAGCTGTCCGGTCCGCCTACTACTTTCACCGTGCAGTTCGACGAGCCGATGAATCTGCAACAGTTGGCTTTCAATGCCTACCAGCAAACGTTTTCCGGGCAAATCCCGATGGTGACGATTCAGGCCGCCGACGGCACGGAATACTACCCCCGCCTGACGTCCTACGACCCGACGACCAACATCGCGACGTTCCTGATGATCGACGCCCTGCCGAACGGCGCCTATACGCTGCACTTGTCCGGACCGAACGGTCTGACGGATTTGGCCGGAAATCCTCTCGTCGGCAACGATCCGGCGACTGGAGATTACCTCGTGCCTTTCACCGTCAACGGTCCCGCGCGGCACACCCGGCAATCCGACGCTTTGGAACTCAACGGCAGACCCCGATCCGAACAACCCGCAGCAGCTCGGCGTCCTCTTCCCGATGGAGTTGGAGAACACCGTCACGATCGACCGCGCACTCGGCTCGGGCACCACCACACAAACGACAGCTGCCGATTACTATTCCATCACGGTCTTGCAATCGCATCCTTACGAGTTTATCCTGACCGACGTGTCGGGGCTGGCGGCGGACGCGGTGCCGACCATCTGGCTCGACGGCGTGCAGCAGGCCATTATTCCACAGGGTGCGAATGGGGCGCTCGCCAATCTCGATCCGGGAACCTATGTCATCGGCGTGGACTGGTCCGGCTCGGCTTCGGCCGACGTTAGTTATCAGCTCAACCTCTCGCTCCAGGGATCGCCCGAACCGGCGACTTCGTTGACCACCGGCCCCGCTCCCGCACTTCGCCTGCGTCTGGCCGTAGATACAACTCCTCTTCCTCCGACTGGACCCGTGAACAATCCAGGTACGCTCGGAACCACCACGCCGCCTAATGACGGAACGTCGGGATTCTCGCCCCCGGTTCAAACGACCTCAAGTGCTTCCAATCCGCCAGCCTCCATCCCGTCCACGGTTGTGCTGGCGTTGAGCGATCTCGCGCTGGGAGCGAACGCGGATCCCGGCAACGGAACAAGAGTTTACCTGCGTGAAACCAACAGTACTCCAACGCAGATTACAGCGATTGAATATGTCGGTCCGCTGCTTTCGTCCGGCGCCCAGGAGACGGCATCCGATGATCAATCCCTGTCAGTCGGTGATCTCCATCTTTCGCATTCGACCGCGTTGTCGTCCGATCTGGTCGCGCGCGGGACCGATATTGAGAGGGGGTTGGTTCGGGCTACTCTTACCGGCAGCACGACGATCGCCGAGTACTCGGATGCGCTCACGAAGAGCATCGAGTCGTGGCACTTCGAGAAGAGCAATTCCACGCCGTCGATCTCCGTTCCGGAGCAGAGACCAGCTGGCGCCTTTGTGCCGGTAAGCATCGAGGATTCCGTTGAACAATCGACGGCCGCAGCCGACGGGCCTACGCCGAACATCGGCGGGAGCACCTGGCACCTTCCGGGCCAGGTCGGACGGATTGCCATCGTGGCCTTGAGCATGATGCTGGTTGCGCTGCGTTTTCTCAACTGGCACACAGCCAACGGCGCGAAAACGTCTCGGAAAAACAAGAAGGGAATTAATCTTTCGCCGGTGCAGGGAGAAACTTCGTCCGGCGATTGAGAGTTGCTTGTGCCACCACTGACACAACCGTGGCACGTCTTGGAAAAAATTATCACAGGACGAAAGCGCCGCCATGCAGGACTCAGTACCAATTGATTTTGAACGGCCGTTGGACCCGAATCGTCCAGACGGACAGCAACCCGTGTGCGATTTCCTCCAACAACGAACAATAAAGCGGGAATTGCTTGCCGAACTGCGCCAATCGTGGCTACAGGGTGAGCCGGTTTCGCCGGACGAAATCTTGCAGCGCTGGCCCACCGACCCGACCCGCGATCAGGACGTGGCCAGTCTCCTGTTTGAAGATCACCTGCACCGGACGCGCGCCGTCGAAATTGCTCCCTTCGTTGCAGCCGAGCAACCCACTACCTCGCCAGAAGCTGTTGCCAAAATTGCGCGCAATCATCGAGCTGCTGCGCTCGATAGGGATCTCAGCGAACGGCGACACGTACCTCCGGATGCCGGAAATTGGAGAGCTTCTTTTCGGATTCGACCTGATCCGGGAACTTGGACGCGGAGCCTTCGCCCGGGTTTTTCTGGCCAACCAGCGCGATCTGGCCGGCCGGCCCGTGGTGCTCAAAATCTCACAGATCGAGGGGACCGAGCCGCAAACACTCGCGCAGTTGCAGCATACCAACATCGTCCCTATTTTTTCGGTCCACGAAAACGAACGGGCTGGGCTGTGCGCCCTGTGCATGCCCTATTTCGGCGGTGCCAGCCTGTCCGAGGTGCTGAAGAAAGTCTGGGACGAGGCCGCCTTCCCTCGAAAAGGCGAGGTATTGGTGCGGGCGCTCGACGAAACGATGACCGCAGCGCGAGGCGCGTCGTCGGAACCAGCGGTGGCCAAAGGTCCTGTCGCGGATGGCATCGTGGAGCAAACGCCTCGCGGCACGGTACGCACCACTCTCTTACATTCACACCACGGCCTGGGTCGTCGCCGCGCTGGCCGACGGGCTTGCATCACGCTCACCAGCGAGGCATCTTACATCGGGACATCAAGCCGTCGAATATCCTGCTCGCCGCCGACGGGCAGCCGATGCTGCTGGATTTCAACCTGGCCCAGGAGCTTCGTTGGCCGGGACTCACGCCATGCTGGGTGGGACGCTCGCGTATATGTCCCCCGAGCATCTCCGCGCTTTGGCGCTACGCAGCCCGCGCTGATCCGCCAGGTCGATCATCGCGTCCGACATCTACTCGCTGGGCATGGTATTGGCCGAGATGCTCAGCGGCCACAGCCCGTTCGATCAAAGCGCGAGCTATCGCCGCTGCCGATGCTAGATCGAGGCGATGGCAGTGGAGCGGAGCCGAGGCGGCGCCTCGGTCTGCGCAGGGATCGGCCGGAGATGCCGTGGGGTCTGGAGAGCATCGTCCGCAAGTGCCTGGCCGCCGATCCAGTCGCAACGTTACCAGCGTGCCGAGCACCTGGCCGAGGATCTACGCTGCTTTCTGGAGGATCGTTCGCTCCGTCATGCGCCGGAACTCGAGCTGGCGGGAGCGAGGACAAAAATGGGTTCGACGCCATCCACGACTGTCCTGGGCGGGGACAGTTGCCGCGGTCTCTGCCTGTGTGTTGCTCCTTACTGCGCTGACGCTCATGAGCATTCGCACCCGGCTAATCCACACGAGCGACCGCCTGGTTGTCTCCGAGGCCGAGGCACGGAAGCGGAAGTTTGAAGCAGGCAAGGTCCTCGCGCTCTTCTATGTGAACACGAAAAACGACCTTGGGGATCACCTCGCGCTCGGTGAGGCCGCCTGTCGTGATACCCTGGCGCTGTACGACATCCTCGACCGCTCCGACTGGGAGGAACATCCGGACTGGAAACGAATTAATCCGCAAGAGCGGACGCAGACTGGCAGAGGACGCGCGTGATCTTCTCTTGCTGCTGGCTGGGGCGCGCGTTCGACTCGCAAAGTGGGATCGTGAGGCGCTGATCCAGGCTCTCGATTTACTCGACAGGGCCGAACGGATTTCGGACGTGTCTCCCTGCCAGGCGCTGTGGATCGATCGGGCCGCGTATTTCCAGCATCTGGGCAATGATTCCGCGGCATCGGATGCCCGGACCCGCGCCGATTCGATCCCGGCAACGATGGCACGAGATCACTATCTGCTAGCGATGACCGGCGCACGGGAACACAAGTATTCGCAGGCGATTTCCCACCTGAACGAGGCGATGCGGCTCAGCCCGGTAGACTACTGGTCGTGCATGCTGCGGGGATTGTGCTACCAGGAACTGGGAGAAACAGCCCCGGCGATCGGCGACTTCGGGACCTGTGTGGGGCTGCGCCCAGTTCGCCTGGGGTTATTACAACCGTGCCGTCGCTCTCACCGCCGCCGGTAACCGCAAGGTGGCTCTCGTGGATTACGGGCGAGCGCTGGAACTCGATCCGGACTTACTCCCCGCTCGCCTCAACTGCGGCATTCTGCACCTCGAACTCAAACAGTATTCCGAGGCGCTGGCAGCGTTCGAGAGGGTCGAGCAATCAGGCCGCGACGACGCGGCCCTCCACTCCGGGTTGGGCATCGCTCTGGAAGGCTTGGGACGGCACGAGGAGGCGGACAAAGCTTTCGCCAGCGCAGACCGCGCAGCAGGCTTCCGAACCGCAAACCGTTCGGCTGCGCATTCGGCGAGCTTACGGTTTTGCGGTCGCCGACCGGCTGCCTGACCGCGCACAGGCGGCGTTCACCGATGTATTGCGGGACTGCCCCAATGATCCGGAGGCGCTGTACGGTTGCGGCATGCTCCACGACCGGAAGGGAGAACAGCGGGAAGCCCTCCGCTACTTCAGCCGCGCCCTCGAGGATGCACCGGCGTTTGAAGAAGCGCGGCGTTTTCGAGCCGTCGTGTTGGCCCGGAGCGGCGACTACGAGGCGGCGCGGCTCGACATCAACGTATGCTTGAGTAAAGACTTGCCGTCCGGAGCGACGTACTATGCGGCTGCCTGCGTCGCCGCCCTTCAAGTCGAACAGGCCGACCCGAAAAAAGCGGGGGAGAGCGCTCAGGAAGCGTTGCACATGCTGCGTGCGGCTTTTGTGCGCGGGTACGGTCTCACCACCGCAGGCACGGATCAGGATTTGAAAGGGATACACAACCACCCGGAGTTCGCCCAGATCGTTGCCGCCGGCCCGCGTCTCGCCGCGTTGAACCGTAACAAATGAGGAGCACCGAGCGCCGTCGCGTTCACTGCGCTTGCTCCCGAGGGGAAGGCTACTGATCATGTCCAAAAGCCAACTAATGGCGCCGACGAAACGTCATTCCGTTCATTCCGAGGTGAAGGCACTCGGCGTGGTCATGACCGGCGAATTCGGGGTTCCTTTCCGGATTTTTGACGCAAATAGCGCCGAGGAAGTGTCGCTCACCACCGCCGACAGCCCTGCCGCCCGACGGGAAGTGGAAATCAGTTTCGTTCGCCAGGCTGCCTTGGACGGACAGTGTCGCGTCCACCGGCTGGACGACTTGAACAATCATCTTACCCTGGTAATCTTCGCGGCTGATCGGCCCGCGCTGGTTGCCCTGGGCGTCATGCGCAGCCTGGTCGGCGCGGGGTCGGAACGGTCTCGGGAATTGGAACAGGTGCAGAAATGGCTACAGACGTTTGGCGATCGCTTGCGGCTGAACGATCTCTACGCTACTCAACGTCGGTCGGCGGCGGACCAGGAGGTCCAGCTCAAGCGCACTGGGAAGTGATCCTGGCCTTGACCGACGTGATCCGCCTTGTGCGCATCCACAAGGAACCGGACAAGAATCGGAAGACCATCCTGAAAACGGCACGAATTTTCCTCGAGGTTGAGAGTGTGATCTGGGTTCCCTCCCAACCCGGCATCCCGCCGCATGTCGAGGGCGACTTGTGTTTGGCAGGCGCCGATTGTCGGCACCTTGCCGAACTCCTGTCGCGGCACGCCGACGCCGATCCGCGCAAGCCGATCATCTGGAACGCCGACGCGGCTTCCATCTGGTCGAATCGATTTCCGCAGGTCCGCAACCTTCTCGCCTTCGCAGTGAACGATCAGGGAAAAGCGGGTTGGGTGATCGCGCTCAACAAGCTGAAGCCGCCGTTCGACTCTGGTTCGGGGAAAACCGGGAGCGACGGGACCCCCTCATTCCGCAGGACGGACGCCGGTGTGTTGGCGCCGTTCGCGGCGCTGTGCGAGCTGCAACTGCGCAGTTTGCAGCGCTACGAGGAACTCAAGGAGCTGCTGGTCGGGTTGACGCGCTCGCTGACGGCAGCGATTGAAGCCAAGGACGCTTACACGTTCGGTCACAGTGAGCGCGTGGCCCGCATTGCCCTGGAGTTGGGGCAGGAGTTGGGATTGCAAGAAGACGAGTTGAACGACAATTATCTTGCGGGGCTGCTCCACGACATCGGCAAGATCGGCATCCCGGACGCTCTGCTGTGCAAGACCGGTCCGCTGGACGCTTCGGAAATGGAACGTCTGAAACTGCACGTCACGATCGGGTATAACATTCTGGCCGACTTGCAACCGCTGCGGAACCTCTTACCCGGCGTGCTCTACCATCATGAGCGCATGGACGGGCAGGGGTATCCAGAAGGTTTGGCTGGTGAGCAAATCCCGATGCTGGCCCGCATCCTCGCCGTGGCCGATTCTTACGACGCGATGAGCACCAAACGAGCTTACCGCGATGCCTTGGAACCCGCCGAAGTTGAGGCCGAGCTCCGAAAAGGCGCCGGCATGCACTGGGACAAGCGCGTTATTGATGCTTTCTTTCGCAGACGGGAGTGTATCCACATGATCCGCCAACGCGGCGTGGGGCAGTCCTTGTGCCAGGCCCTTGAGACTGTGTTGCGTTCGCATGAGATCTCGCGTAATCCGGAAGGGCTGCACTTTGAGGCGGCCGCAAGGTGATCCGCACATTTCCGCAACTGTACCGCGTCCTCGCCGTCTTGTCCGCGGGAAGCAATTCGTGGCGCTTCGTGAGCGTTCACGAGCAGCTCGGCAATGTCAACGTGGATACGTGCGCGGCAGGCGGGGAGACAGTGGTGAGAAATGCGTACAGTCAAGCGAAGCCCAGCGTTCACCAGCGGAGCAAGATGTTGACCAGGGCATTCAGGAACCGCAGAAATTCTCGCCACCGGCTCGTTTTGGAGGCAGCCATATCTGACCCTTCCGGCTCATTGACCCCGTTTCTTTATCGGTCGCCGACACCCGTGAACTCGTTCGAATCTGCCTGGCACGCGGCATGATCTCATCGACTTTTCACTGCTCGCCGCTGCCCCCAAATAGACCGCCTCCCGCCGCTTACTACCCCACGGCGCTCACGATTTGTTGATAAGGAGCAGACAGGCCGCTTGGAGCGAAATAGATGCTGTTGAGAGCGTCCGGGTCGTAGGCCGCGGTGATGGCGGCGTGAGTGCCAACGCTCAGCGTGGACGTGGTGAAGGTCGCCACACCGTTCTGGACGGTGCCGGTCCCCAGAAGGGTAAACCCGTCGAAGAAATAAACCGTGCCGCCGCCCACCGGGACGGCGCGTCGCGGCCACAGGAGTAACGAGTGCCGTAATGGTCACCGATTGGCCGAAGTATGAGATGTTCGGGGAAGAGTAGACGGTCGTTAGCGTTTGCGGGACTTGCCCGATCGTCTCGGTCAGGGGCGCGGAGAGGCCGCTCGGCTGGAAGTTGGCTGAGCTGGCGGCATCGGGGTCATAGGCGGCCGTGATGGAAGAATGCGTGCCGACACTCAGGGAAGACGTCGTCAGCGCCGCCATGCCGTTACTGACGGTCTGGGAACCGAGGAAAGTCAGACCGTCGAAGAAGTACACCGTGCCGGTCGGTACGGCGGTGGTAGAAGTCGTGGGAGTGATGATCGCCGCGAACGTTATCGACTGGCCTGCGATTGCCAGGGGTGCGGTCGACTTGAGGGTGACCGTTGTGCTGTCCGCGGGGACGATCATCGGATTGGCGAGGACCGTCTCCGTCAGGGGTGCGGAGAGACCGCTGGGGCCAAACACGTCGGTGCTGGCGGCATCCGGTACATAGGCGGCAGTGATGGAGGAATGCGTACCGACACTCAGGGAAGATGTCGTCAGCGCCGCCATGCCGTTACTGACGGTCTGAGAGCCGAGGAGGGTCAGACCATCGAAGAAGTACACCGTGCCGGTCGGCACGGCGGTGTTAGCGGCCGTGGGTGCGATGACTGCTGTCAAGGTCACCGGTTGACCCACGGCAGCAGTGGGAGAGGACGCGGAAACCGTTATGGTGGTGTTGTCCACGGACTCGATCGTCTCGGTCAGGGGGGCGGACAGGCCGCTGGCCTGGAAGTTGACGCTGCCGGCGGCGTCGGGAACGTAAGCGGCGGTGAGGTGGGCATGCGTGCCGAGCGTCAGGGAGGACGTCGTGAGGGCCGCCATGTCGTTGCTGATGGTCTGAGAGCCGAGAAGGTTCATCCCGTCAAAGAAGTAGACCAAGCCGGTCGATGACGCGTTGCTTGGGGCTGCGAGGTTGAGGAATGCCGTGAAGGTCACCGACTGGCCGATTACCGCAACGGGTGCGGAAGAAGCCAACGTCACGCTGGTTCCGTCCTGGGGCAGGATCGTTTCCGTCAGATCGGCCGACAGACCGCTGGGGCTGAAGGTGGCACTGCCGGCGGCATCGGGGACGTAGGCCGCGGTGATGGCAGCATGGGTGCCGACACTCAGGGAAGACGTCGTGAGAGATACCGTCGCGTCGTTGACGGTTTGGGAGCCGAGGAGACTGTACCCGTCGAAGAAGTACACCGTGCCGGTCGGCACGACGCTTGTCGGGTCCGTTGGCGTGATCAGTGCCGTGAAAGTTACCGGCTGACCCATGACCGAGGTCGAAGAGGACGACGAGACCGTGATGCTGGTTCCGATCGAGGACACGATCGTTTCGGTCAGGGGTGCGGAGAGACCGCTCGGGCTGAAGAAACTACTGCTGTTGGCATCGGGGACGTAGGCCGCGGTGATGGCGGCGTGTGTCCCGAGAGCCAGGGCCGACGTGGTGAGGCTCGCACTGCTATTACCGACGGTTTGGGAACCGAGGAGAGTAAACCCGTCGAAGAAGTACACCGTACCGGTCGGCGAGACGCCGCTCGGCGACGTAGGCGTGATGAGGGCGGTGAAGGTCGCCGGCTGGCCCAGTACCGAGGTCGGAGAGACTGAAGTGACGGATATTGTGGTCCCGTCCGAAGGCACGATCGTCTCGGTCAGTGGGGCGGAGAGGCCGCTGGGGCTGTAAGTGACGCTCCCGGAGGCGTCAGGGACGTAGGCCGCCGTGATGGCGGAGTGCGTCCCGACAGCCAGGGTGGAAGTGGCGAAGTTTCGCACTACTGTTGCCGACGGCCTGGGAGGCGAGGAAGGTATAACCATCGAAGAAGTACACGGTGCCGGTAATTGGGGCAGCGTTCGGGGTCTTTGAAGCGATGAGAGCCGTGAAGGTCACCGGCTGGCCGAACTTCGACGTCGGTGCGGACGAAGAGACCGTGATGCTGGTTCCATCCAGGGGCAGGATCGTTTCCTTCAGATCGGCCGACAGACCGCTGGGGCTGTAATTGTCACTCCCGGAGGCGTCGGGGACGTAGGCCGCCGTGATGGTGGAATGCGTGCCGACGCTCAGGGAAGACGTCGTGAGAGCCGCAGTCCTGTTACTGACGGTTTGGGAGCCGAGGAGGGTATAACCATCGAAGAAGTACACCATGCCGGTAATTGGGGCAGTGTTCGATATCGTGGGAGTGATAAGAGCTGTGAAGGTCACCGGCTGTCCGAAGTTCGACACGGGTGCGGACGAGGAGAGCGTCACGCTGGTTCCGTCCAGGGAACTGACCGGCAGCGTGGTGATCGTCACGGTAGCCGCCGTGCTGGTGGCAGTGCCGTTGCTGTCGGTGAACTGGAAGGTATCCGCACCTAAGTGGCCGGGGTTCGGCGTGTAGGTCAGGTTCGGAAGCGTGCCCGACAGCGACCCGAACGATGGTTGGACCGTGACCGTAAAAGTCAGCGGCAGGGCCGGCGTGTTCGGATCGCTGCCCGTCAGGGTCACCGCCAGAGGGGTGTTTTCCGGAGTGGTCACCGCCTGACCATTGGCGCTCGGGATGCCGACGATCGTGAAGGTGGCCGTGGTTGTGCCCGTGTAGTTGGGGTCGTTCGACGTCGCCGTCACTGTGTAGATGCCCGCCGCCGTCGGCGCCGCACTCGTCGGACCGTAGCTGAGGCTGGTGTCAGCGTAGCTGTAGTGGAAGCTGATCAGTGTCGGATCGGCACCCACCCCCACGCCCGTGGCGCTCACGTCGCTGCCGTTCAACGGATAGGCCTGGGGCGCCCGGTGAAAGTGGTGGTTTCGGGGATAGCCGTGATCGTGGCCGTGGCCGGATCGATGGTGAAGGTCGCTGTGGTTGTGCTCGTGTAGTTGGGGTCGTTCGACGTCACCGTCACGGTGTACGTGCCCGCTGCCGTCGGCGCCGCACTGGTCGGGCCGTAGCCCAGACTGGCGTCGGCGTAACTGTAGTTGAAGATGGTGAGCGTCTGATCGCTACCACTGGTCACGCTGTCCGTGGCGCTCACGTCGCTGCCGTTCAGCGGATAGGCCTGGGCTGCGCCGGTGTAGGTGGTGGTTTCGGGGGCTGCCGTAATCGTGGCCGAAGCCGGGTCGATGGTGAAGGTTGCCGTGGCTGTACCCGTGTAGTTCGGATCGTTCGACGTCACCGTCACCGTATAGGTGCCCGCCGCTGTCGGCGCCGCACTGGTCGGGCCGTAGCCCAGGCCGGCGTCAATATAGCTGTAGTTGAAGCTGGTGAGTGTCTGATCGCTGCCGCTAGTCACACTGTCCGTGGCGCTCACGTCGCTGCCGGTCAGCGGATAGGCCTGGGGCGCCCCGGTGTAGGTGGTGGTTTCGTCGGTTGCCGTAATCGTGGCCGCGGCCGGGTCGATGGTGAAGGTCGCCGTGGTTGTGCCCGTATAGTTGGGGTCGTTCGAGGACACGGTCACCGTGTACGTACCCGCCGCCGTCGGCGCCGCACTGGTTGGGCCATAGCCCAGGCTGGTGTCGGTGTAGCTGTAATTGAAGCTGGTGAGCGTTTGATCGCTGCCGCTGGTGATGCTGTCTGTGGCGCTCACGTCGCTGCCGTTCAGCGGATAAGCTTGTGGCGTACCGGTGTAAGTGGTGGTTTCGTCGGTTGCCGTGATCGTGGCCGGAGCTGGGTCAATGGTGAAGGTTGCCGTGGTCGTGCCCGTGTAGTTGGAGTCGTTCGACGTCACCGTCACCGTGTACGTGCCTGCCGCCGTGGGCGCCGCACTGGTCGGGCCGTATCCCAGGCTGACGTCAACATAGCTGTAATTGAAGCTGGTGAGCGTTTGATCGCTGCCGCTGGTTACGCTGTCCGTGGCGCTCACGTCGCTGCCGGTCAGCGGATAGGCCTGTGGCGCACCGGTGTACGTGGTTGTTTCGGGGATTGCCGTAATCGTGGCCGTAGCCGGTTCGATGGTGAAGGTCGCCGTGGTGGCGCCGATGTAGTTGGGGTCGTTCGACGTCACCGTCACGGTGTACGTGCCCGCCGCGGTCGGCGCCGCACTGGTCGGGCCATAGCCCAGGCTGGTGTCAGCGTAACTGTAGTTGAAGCTGGTGAGCGTTTGATCGCTGCCGCTGGTCACTCCGTCCGTGGCGCTCACGTCGCTGCCGTTCAGCGGATAGGCCTGAGGCGCACCGGTGTAAGTGGTGGTTTCGGGGGCTGCCGTAATCGTAGCCGTGGCCGGGTCGATGGTGAAAGTCGCCGTGGTTGTGCCCGTGTAGTTGGGGTCGTTCGACGTCACCGTCACCGTGTAGGTGCCCGCCGCGGTCGGCGCCGCGCTGGTCGGACCGTAGCCCAGGCTGGCGTCAACATAGCTGTAATTGAAGCTGGTGAGCGTCGGATCGGCGCCCACACCCACGCCCGTGGCGCTCACGTCGCTGCCGTTCAGCGGATAGGCCTGAGGCGCACCGGTGTACGTTGTGGTTTCGTCGGTTGCCGTAATCGTGGCCGTGGCCGGGTCGATGGTGAAGGTTGCCGTGGTTGTGCCCGTGTAGTTCGGATCGTTTGACGTCACCGTCACGGTGTACGTGCCCGCCGCCGTCGGTGCTGCACTGGTCGGACCGTAGCCCAGGCTGGCGTCGGCGTAACTGTAATTGAAGCTGGCAAGCGTTTGATCGCTGCCGCTGGTCACACCATCCGTGGCGCTCACGTCGCTGCCATTCAGCGGATAGGCCTGGGGCGCACCGGTGTACGTTGTGGTTTCGTCGGTTGCCGTAATCGTGGCCGTGGCCGGGTCGATGGTGAAGGTTGCCGTGGTTGTGCCCGTGTAGTTCGGATCGTTTGACGTCACCGTCACGGTGTACGTGCCCGCCGCCGTCGGTGCTGCACTGGTCGGACCGTAGCCCAGGCTGGCGTCGGCGTAACTGTAATTGAAGCTGGCAAGCGTTTGATCGCTGCCGCTGGTCACACCATCCGTGGCGCTCACGTCGCTGCCATTCAGCGGATAGGCCTGTGGCGCACCGGTGTAGGTGGTAGTTTCGGGGGCTGCCGTGATCGTGGCCGTGGCCGGATCGATGGTGAAAGTCGCCGTGGTGGTGCCCGTGTAGTTGGGATCGTTCGACGTCATCGTGACCGTGTAGGTGCCCGCAGCCGTCGGCGCTGTACTGGTCGGACCGTAGCCCAGGCTGGTGTCGGCGTAGCTGTAGTTGAAGCTGGTGAGCGTTTGATCGCTGCCGCTGGTTACACCGTCCGTGGCGCTCACGTCGCTGCCGGTCAGTGGATAGGCCTGAAGGCGCACCGGTGTAGATCGTGGTTTCGGGGGCTGCCGTGATCGTAGCCGGAGCCGGGTCGATGGTGAAGGTCGCCGTGGTTCTGCCCGTGTAGTTGGGGTCGTTCGAGGACACGGTCACCGTGTACGTACCCGCCGCCGTCGGCGCCGCACTGGTTGGGCCATAGCCCAGGCTGGTGTCGGTGTAGCTGTAATTGAAGCTGGTGAGCGTTTGATCGCTGCCGCTGGTGATGCTGTCTGTGGCGCTCACGTCGCTGCCGTTCAGCGGATAAGCTTGTGGCGCACCAGTGTAGGTGGTGGTTTCGGGGGCTGCCGTGATCGTGGCCGGAGCCGGGTCGATGGTGAAGGTCGCCGTGGTTGTGCCCGTGTAATTCGGGTCGTTCGACGTCACCGTCACCGTGTAGGTGCCCGCCGCGGTCGGCGCCGCGCTGGTCGGGCCGTAGCCCAGGGTGGTGTCGGCGTAACTGTAAGTGAAGCTGGTGAGCGTTTGATCGCTGCCGCTGGTTACACCGTCCGTGGCGCTCACGTCGCTGCCGTTCAGCGGATAGGCCTGTGGCGCACCCGTGTACGTGGTGGTTTCAGGGATTGCCGTGATCGTGGCCGAAGCCGGGTCGAAAGTGAAGGTCGCCGTGGTTATGCCCGTGTAGTTCGGATCGTTCGACGTCACCGTCACCGTATAGGTGCCCGCTGCCGTCGGCGCCGCACTGGTCGGACCGTAGCCAAGGCTGGTGTCGGTGTAGCTGTAATTGAAGCTGGTGAGTGTTTGATCGCTGCCGCTGGTGACACCGTCCGTGGCACTCACGTCGCTGCCGGTCAGCGGATAGGCCTGGGGCGCACCGGTGTAGGTGGTGCTTTCGGGGATTGCCGTAATCGTGGCCGCGGCCGGGTCGATGGTGAAGGTCGCCGTGGTTGTGCCCGTGTAATTCGGGTCGTTCGACGTCACCGTCACCGTGTACGTGCCTGCCGCCGTCGGCGCCGCACTGGTCGGACCGTAGCCCAGGCTGGCGTCAACATAGCTGTAATCGAAGCTGGTCAGCGTCGGATCAGCGCCCACGCCCACCCCGGTGGCGCTCACGTCGCTGCCGTTCAGCGGATAGGCCTGAGATGCACCGGTGTAGGTGGTGGTTTCGTCGGTTGCCGTAATCGTGGCCGCGGCCGGGGCGATGGTGAAGGTTGTTGAGCCAGTGCTGCCGATCAAGGAGCCCGAAGGCGTGAACACGGCCGAAATCGTGTGGCCGGTCGCATTTAACGTGTCGATGCCGATGCTGTCGGCCTGGCCGTTCGAATCGAGGTTCTCTGTGTCAAACGGCGTGCCGTCGATGGAGAACACCAAGGTGCCGGTCGCGGTGCCGGCGCTGCTGCCGTCGTCCGTAATGGTGGCGCTGAAGGTGAGTGTATCGCCATAGACTGGAGAGACGTTTACGCCGTCCACAACGGCGACTGTCGTGGTGGTGGCGTACTGGAACTCGAAAGCACCGATATCCACCGTGTCGTCTTCGATACGCGGCTGGCCGGCCTGGTCGGTGGTGATGCCCGTGGCGATGAGGGAATTGTCGCCGGCATCGATGGCCGGGCTGCCAGACTGCAGCGCGAGGGTCTGCGTCGGGGCGCCGTTGTTGTATTGCAGGCCGTTCGGATCGAGCAAGGGGTCGAGGTTGGCTGCTGTTCCCTGGAATGAGGAGCCGTTTTGGACTATGTTGTTCGAGCCGCTGCTGGAGACGCTGCCGGAATTGACGCTGTTCTGGAAATAATCGGCCACTGCTCCGGTGGAGCCGGCGAGGATGGTGTTGTTGAGGGTGACGGTAGCCGTGGTGCTGGGGAGCGTGGGGCCGGACTGAGTGAGCTCGCCGTTGTCGCCGAGGTTGTAGATGGCGCCGCCGTTGTCCGCGGTGTTGTCGGCGATGGTGGCATCGGTAACGGTGACGGTGCCGTTGAGGTTGAAGATGACGCCGCCGAGGCCGTCGCCGGAGCTTGCTCCATTGCCGCCTGCCGAACCGCCCTGGGCCGTGTTGTCGGCCAGGGTCGAGTTCGTGACGACGACGGTTCCGCCGTAGTTGAAGATGGCCCCACCGAGGCCCGCACCGCCGCCGCCGCCATTCGATCCGCCGTCGCCGCCGCCGCCGGCCCCACCGCCATTCGTACCACCGCCGCCGCCGCCGAAACCGCCGGAACCGCCGCAGGCACCGCCGCCGCCGCCGAAGCCGCCGGCCCCCCCGCCATTCGTGCCACCGCCGCCGCCGCCGCCGAAGCCGCCGGCGCTGACGGAGTTGGGATCGCCTGCGCCGCCGTTGGGACCGCCGCCGTCCAAGGGGGAGGAGGAGCTGGCGTCGCCGCCCAAACCACCGCCGCCGCCGGCGCCGCCGGTGCCGCCGCTGCCGCCGACTGCTTGGTTGTTAGCGAGCGTGTCCTGTATTAACGTGAGCGTGCCGGCGTTGACGATCGCGCCGCCAAGTCCCGCTGCTCCACCGCCGTTGCCAAAGCCGTTGCCCCCCTGCGCGAGGCCGCCGCTGAGGGTCAGATTCTCCAGCGTCAGGCTGCCCTGCTCGACGTAAAAGAGGCGCAGGCTACCACTCGTGTTTTGGGTGATGGTGATGCCGTTGGACCCGGTCGGGCCTTCGATGGTGATGCTGCTGGTGATCGGCAGGGCGGAGGGGCCGAAGGTGTCGTCGCCGTCAATTGAGAGGGCAATCGTCGCCGGACCGCTGGCGGTCAGGGTCGGGTCGAAGCTAATCGTGCCGCCGCCGTTCGCGTTCTCATAATTGATCGCCTCGCGCAGCGTCGTGGTGGTATTGGTGATGATGGCGTCGTTGACGTTGTCAAGCAGGCTGTTGACCACAATGGGCGTCGGCACCCAGCGATCCTCCAGGATCTCCATCCACGGGCGTGCTTGCCTCCGTTGCCCGCGGCGGCGATAGCCCTTGTGGCCGATCACGGTGCGGCAGGCGTTTTTCAACAGCGAAAGCCAGAAGAGAAATGACAAGGGAGGTCTCTCATCAAGGGTGGCAAGGACGATTATGGAAGGAAGCCAGAGACAACGCTCGCCCAACGACGATCAAGCCGGATGGCGGGCATCGTTTCTCACGAGCTTCGCGTGAGCATGGGTACACCCAGGTTCACACTGGAGAAATCTGGTAAAATATGCAGTGCGAGCGTCGGGTGTGGAGGAGCAAAATACTCATGAAGGCGTGAAAAGATAAGTAATTTGGTCAGGGTTTGTGGCCTGCAAAGATCGTAGTGGTTGAAGTACCAACAATACGAAAACACGCCGTGCTGCGGACAGGAGTTGTGCGGAATCGGCGCTGGAGGGGATGGGCGACAAGAAGGTGAGGACGAGCGGAAAGCGGCACGGTCCGATCCGGGCGGAAATGCACCAATCGCTATAATAAAGTCCACAAGGACCGTCCGACCCCCAATCTCAGGAGAAACCGCTCGTGCTTCTAAATCTTCCGACCCTCCGCTTCGTTCTGCTGGCGATTCTCGCCATCGTGGTCATCCGTGTGCCCATATTCGCCGCCGAAGAAAAGCCGGTTCTGATTCCTCGCAAGGTCCTCTTCGGCAATCCGGATAAATCGTCCCCCAGCATCAGTCCCGACGGCAAGCGCCTGAGCTACCTCGCCCCGGTGGACGGCGTCATGAACGTCTGGGTCGGGCCCGCCGAGAGGCCCGACGAGGCCAAGCCTGTCACTCATGACAAGAAACGCGGCATTCGCAGCTATTTCTGGGCCTATACCAGCACGCAGATTCTCTACGTCCAGGACGCCGACGGCGACGAGAACTGGCACGTCTATCGCGCCGACCTCGACTCCGGCGAGATCAAGGACCTCACGCCGCTGCCGAAGGTCCGCGCCCAGATCGAGGGGGTCAGCCACCGGTTTCCCGACGAAATCCTCGTCGGCCTCAACGACCGCGACCCGCAGTTCCACGACGTCTATCGCCTGAACCTCGAAGACCGGCGACAAGGAACTGGTGCAGAAGAACACCGAATTCGCCGGCTTCATGGCCGACGACGATTATCGCATTCGCTTCGCCCTGAAATTCGTTCCCGACGGCGGCACGCAGATGCTGAAGCCGGACGGCAAGGGCGGCTGGACCGAATTCCTCAAGACCCCGCATCGGCGACACGCTGACGACGCACGCGGCCGGCTTCGACAAGACCGGCGACGTCCTCTATCTGATCGACAGCCGCGGCCGGGACACTGGCGCGCTGACCACGCTCGACCTGAAGACCGGCAAGCAGACGCTGATCGCCGAGGACACGCGCGCCGACGCCGGCGGCCTCCTGCTGCACCCGACGGACAACACGATCCAGGCGGTATCGTTCACCTATGAACGCACGCGCTGGGAGTTCAAGGACCCGGCCGTCGAAGGCCGATTTCGAGGAGCTGCACAAACTCGCCGACGGCGACATCGCCCTGCCAGGCCGCACGCTCGACGATCAGCGCTGGGTAGTCGCGTTCGTCATGGACAACGGTCCAGTGAAGTATTTCCTGTACGATCGGCCGACGAAGAAGGCGAAGTTCCTCTTCACCAATCGCAAGGCGCTGGAAGGACTGCCGCTGCAGAAGATGCACCCGCGTCGTGGTGAAGTCGCGCGACGGCCTCGATCTGGTCTGCTATCTGACGTTGCCGCCGGGCACCGATCCGAAAGGGACGGGCCGGCCCGGCAGTCCGCTGCCGCTGGTGCTGGACGTGCATGGCGGGCCGTGGGCCCGCGACAGCTGGGGCTTCGACCCCATGCATCAGCTGCTCGCCAACCGCGGTTATGCAGTGTTGAGCGTCAATTTCCGCGGCTCGACCGGCTTCGGCAAGAAGTTCGTCAACGCCGGCAACCACGAGTGGGCCGGCAAGATGCACAACGACCTGATCGACGCGGTCGAGTGGGCCATCAAGGAGAAGATCGCCGACACCGGGAAGGTGGCCATCATGGGCGGCAGCTACGGCGGCTATGCGACGCTGGTCGGCCTGACGTTCACGCCGGAGAAGTTCGCCTGCGGCGTGGACATCGTCGGGCCGTCGAACCTGATCACGCTGCTGAAGACCATTCCGCCCTACTGGGCGCCGGTGGTTCAGATGTTCACGGATCGCGTCGGCGATCCGACGACCGACGAGGGCAAGAAGCTGCTTGAGGAGCGGTCGCCGCTGACGCGCGTCGCCCAGATTCGCCGGCCGCTGTTGATCGGCCAGGGGGCGAACGACCCGCGCGTGAAACAGGCGGAGTCGGACCAGATCGTCAAGGCGATGCAGGAGCAGCAAGATCCCCGTGACCTACGTACTCTTCCCCGACGAGGGCCACGGCTTTGCGCGGCCGCAGAACCGCCTGGCGTTTAACGCGGTGATGGAGGCTTTCCTGGCTCAGTATCTTGGCGGGCGTTACGAGCCGCTCGACGAGGCGTTCACCGGTTCGTCGATCACGGTACCGGCCGGGGCGGACGGCGTGCCCGGACTGGCGGCGAAGCTGCCGGCCCAGGAGAAGTCGGGCACGAAGTAAGGATTTGCACAAAAATAACCGAGCCAGTGACAAGCCATTGTCAGCGATGGGGTGGCACGTTCTGAGGTGCTCCGAAGGGCGTGCCGCCACCACTGCTTCATTGCAATCTCCTTCTCGGCGAACGGCAACATCGGGCAAGGTTAACCTCAGCCGATTCTGCGGCGACGCCCGAGCCAGAGGCCGCCCGTGGCGAAGGCGGCGGTGAGCGCCAGGCCGCTGACCACCGTTCCAACGCGGGTCGGCGCAGACGCTGACTCCTCTTTGTCCGGGGCTTTGGGAGCGTCGCTATTTTCCTTCATCAGAATGCCCTTCTTCGCGTCGAAGCCGGTGATGATGTGCTCCACGGTAAGGTCCTTGCGCGCGTCCGTCTCCGGGAGCAGGGCCGTGCGGTCGAAACGGGCGCTGGCCACGCCCTCCAGCTTGTCGGTCAGAGCGGTGAGCAGCTCCTTTTCCGTGGCGTACTTTTTTGCCAACGCGGCCGGTACCGCCAGCAGTTGCAGCCCGAATTTGCCGCCGCCGGGAAGGGTCACCGCCTTATCGGCGGACGGCTCGATCTTCTCGAAGTTGCCGTTGCGCAGGCCGAGCGGGCGTGTGAAGAACAGGTAGCCGTTGATGTCCTTGTCCAGCTTGATCGAGTGCGTCACGGCGACGAACTTCTTGCCTTTGGGCGGCGGCACGGCGATGTCCGCCCGCACCAGTGCCACGCTTACCAACGCCGCCACCAAACCGATCACGAACCGTTTCATCGTTCTCTCCCCGCGATTGCGTCCTGAGCTATTCCCACGCTAGTGAAGACGACCTTCGTGCTCCCGCGGATTGCCGGGGCTTCCGGCTCCGGACGCGCCTCAACCTTCCCTGTCGCACACCGTGTTGACTTGCGCCGTGCCGGCCTGTCCGTCGCCAACGAGGCGTGCGCGATGCTCGGCCGCGTCCCACTGGCTCGCCTGATCGCCGACGTCGAGACGAGCGCGGATCTCGGCCACGTCATACTTGTCGGCCTGGCCGTCGAAGGCGCGACTGGCCGACGTTAGCCCTTTTCTATCCGACCGACGCAGCCCGTGGTTCATCGGATTCTCATGAATCGCGAATACGATGCAGCGGGTCGCGCTCCGCCGCGTCGTTCAGGTTGGTACCCCGCACGGCCGGTGGGCGCGACTCTTGAAGACCCGTCTTTCGTTGCGGCGCCGGGGAAGCCAGCGCGATGCGCGGCCGCGTCCCGCTCGTCGGCCTGTCCGCCTGACGCAACCCGCTGCCCGTCGTCCGGCTACTGCGGCAGTCTACTCGCCGGCCACACCCCTTGCGCCGCAATTCCTGGCGCCGCGCCCGCCACTGACCAGCGGCGGAGACACACGGGCACGCCCCTCCCACCGAAACCACGAACGCCGCGCCCACCACCGGCCAGCGGCGGCATCACGACACACGCCGCAGGCGCTGTACCGCCGCCACGATCGCCGTGATGCCGGCAGGGTCCGTGGCGACTCACGTTTGCTCGACTGACCTTGGTGGCATCCGGCTGCGCCGTTGTGATGCCTGGTATGGATTGAGGATCTGTTGTATCGGCGCGGTGGGGGGCACACGCGGAATTCCTTGGGCCGGGGAAGCCTCTCGTTTCATCGCGTTGAAGGTTCGACGCGGGCCGCGTCAGGCCGGCCAGGACGAATCGGATTGCCGGATCTGTTAGCCTGAAGACGGTTCGGTATGCGCTGCCGAACTTGAGCTGTCCCTCCATTGACGGCAAATAGAACGGTATCCCAGGCCTGAGGCTCAACGGTTGGAACGCAATCGTACGCTCCAACCTGAGTTGCCATAATACTCTGCCGATGGTTCGTTACACCAAGTTACCGCGCTCACTCCTCTTCGCTGCCTCAAACCGAATCGCAGACTAGAATTGTTCACTCCCGGTCGCCTGGCAGTCGTCGTTTCGACTCACGCTTACACGACTCACCCAGGTGGGATCGAAAGAATTCCTGCTCTCCGACCATGAGCGGACACAGCCGACTCTTATCCTCCATTCGGAGAACGCGTCATGTCCGAGCAGCTTCTCTCGTGTACCGAGCAGATCTTGAAGGCCGCGAAACTACTTCAACCGACGCCGGTTACCCTGGACACGCCACCGTCACGAGCAGGTGCCCCGGAAACGGTCCCACCTGCTGAATGGAAGAACGAGTCCGCACCCGTGCATCCATCAGCAAGTGTCCCGGAGACGGTCCCGCCTGCTGAATGGAAGGACGAGCCCGCACCCGTGCAATTTTTGGGTCGCTTCAAGGTCCAGGAAGAAATCGGTCGCGGCGGCATGGGCGCCGTTCTCCGCGGCCACGATCCGGCGCTGGGCCGCGATCTCGCTCTCAAGGTGCTGCTATCCAACCACAAGGAGAACGCCGACGTCGTGCGCCGCTTCCGCGAAGAGGCGCAAATCGGCGGCCAGTTGCAACACCCCGGCCTCGTCCCGGTCTACGAGCTGAGCGACGACAGCGACGGCCGTCCGTTCTTCGCCATGAAGCTGGTCAAGGGCCGCACCCTCGCCGCCCTGCTGCAAGAGCGCAGAAAGTCCGGCCGACGACCTGCTGCGCTTGCTGACCATCTTCGAGCAGATCTGTCAGACGCTGGCCTATGCCCACGACCGCCGTGTCATCCACCGGGACCTGAAGCCCGCGAACGTGATGGTCGGCGCCTTCGGCGAGGTGCAGGTCATGGACTGGGGCCTGGCCAAGGTGCTGTCGTTTGGCCCCGAGGCTCCGGCGAACGCTGAGGCAGCGCTCGCGGAACGCTCGCGGCTAAACGTCTCATCGGACCGGGCGGCATCGCGTGCCGGCACGGTCATGGGGACGCCCGCCTACATGCCGCCGGAGCAAGCCCGCGGCGAAACCGAGCTGCTGGACCAGCGGGCGGACGTGTTCGGCCTGGGCGCCATCCTGTGCGAGATCCTGACGGGCCGGCCGCCTTTTATCGGCCGCAATGCGAATGAGGTTCTGGCACGTGCCAGCCGCGGCAACCTGACGGAGGCGGTCAAGCGGTTGGACGAATGTGGGGCGGACGCCGAGTTGGTGAAGCTGACAAAAGCGTGCCTGGCCCCGGAGGTGGACGGGCGTCCGCGCGACGGGTCGGCAGTGGCGGGACAGATAGCGGCCTATCGGGCCGGCGTCGCCGAGCGGCTGCGGACGGCGGAAATGGAGCGGGCAGCAGCGGTGGTGCGCGCGATCGAGGAGAAGAAACGGGCGATCGTGGAGCGGGAGAAGCGGCGCCGGACGCTGGCGCTAGCGGCGGCCGTCTTCCTGTTGCTGCTCGGCGCCGGCGGCGGCGGCTGGTGGTGGCAGCAGCAGCAGGTGCAGGCGGCGCAGCGGATTCGGCTCGCGCTCGAGGATGCGCGTGAACGGCTCGACCAGGCGAAGCGGACGGCGAACATGGAGTTGTATCCCGAGGCGCTGGCGTCGCTGGACAAGGCGCGCGCGGTAGCCCGCACGGCAAAGGTCGGCGGCAGTATTCAGACCGAGATCGACACCCTGGAACAGCGCAGGCAGACGGAATTCGAAGCGGCGAGCAAAAGCCGGCGACTGCTCACCGCCTGTCTTGAAGTGCGCCAGCCGCGCGGTGTCAAGCAGTACGAACGGAGCGAATCGGGCCTGATGACCGCGCTGACGGAACCATCGGCCGACGAGCAATTCGCCCTCGCCTTCCGCTCGTGGGCCCCCGAATTCGACGTCGCCAGGCCCGACGAAGCGTTCAAGCAATTACAGGCGCTGCCGGAGCCGGTGGTTCAGGAGCTGGTGGCCGCCCTGGATGAGTGGTGGCAGGCGCGGCGTGATGCCCAGCCGCCCGGCGACTGGCGCGCGCTGCACGACCTGGCGGACCGGCTCGATGCCAACGAACTACGGCGCGAACTGCGCGGCCTTCTTGCCTCGGGTGAGCTGGAGCGCGAACGGCGGGCGGCGGACTTCGCAGCGGCAGGACACCACCTGTCGGGATTACTGCGGATGGGGGGGCGCGGACGGTTGGACGAAGTGCTCGGCGCCGCTGCGCTGGCCGGACCGCCTATGTCCCGTACTGTCGCCCAGGCAGTCGGCAGGAATCGAACGCGCCTGCGCGATCTGGCCGGCCGGATCGATCCCCACGAAAAATCGCTGTTGCTGACTGTGCTGGCCCTGGCCCGAGCCTTTTCTCGAAGCGGCGACGTAGGGAGCGCGGAAGAAGTCCTGGGCAGGGCGCTGACGGCCCGGCCAGGGGAAGTGGTGTTGTTAATGGCGCTGGGAGAACTCCTCGAACGCCGACAACCGCCGCGACTCGACCGGGCGATTGAATGCTACCGTGCGGCGCGGGCCATTCGCTCGGAATTCGGCGTTGCCCTGGGGAAGGCGCTGAACACGGCGCACCGGAGCGATGAGGGTGAAGCCGTCCTTCGGGAACTGCTGCGGGGGCAACCGGATCATCCGGAGTTGCATGTCTATCTCGGTTATGCCCTGTCCAACAACAAAGAGCTGTCCGCGGCTGAAGCGGAATACCGCGAGGCCATCCGGCTCAAGCCCGACTACCCTGCGGCTCACTTCAACCTCGGGCTCGCCCTTCAGACCCAGGGCAAGCTACCGGAGGCGGTGGCCGAGTACCGTGAGGCCATCCGGCTCAAGCCTAACTACCCCGAGGCCCACACCAACAAGGGGAATGTCCTCGAGAACCTGGGCAACCTGCCGGAGGCGCTGGCTGCGTACCACGAGGCCATCCGTCTCAAGCCCGACTTGCCCGAAGCCCACAACGGCCTCGGGATCGCCCTCCGCGTTCAGGGAAAGCTGTCGGAGGCGGTCGCCGAATACCGCGAGGCCATCCGGCTCAAGCCCGACGAACCGGTGATCCACAACAACCTTGGGAGCGTCCTCTCCGACCAGGGCCACCTTCCGGAGGCGTTAGCCGAGTTCCGCGAGGCCATCCTCCTCAATCCCTACCACCCCGACGCCCATTACAACCGCGGGATCGCCCTCAAGGCCCAGGGCAATCTGCCGGAGGCGCTGTCCGCGTACCGTGTTGCCATCGCGCTCAAGCCCGACTATGCCGAGGCGCATTGCAACCTCGGGATCGTCCTCCACGCCCAGGGAAAGTTGCCGGAGGCGGTCGCCGAGTTCCGCGAGGCCATCCGGCTCAAGCCCAACCTCCCCGAGGCGCATTGCAACCTCGGGTTCGCCCACTATCGCCAGGGCAAGCTGCCGGAGGCGGTCGCCGAGTACCACGAGGCCATCCGGCTCAAGCCCGACGACCCCGAATTCCACAACGGCCTCGGGAACGTCCTCCACGCTCAGGGCAAGCTGCCGGAGTCTCTGGCCGCATACCGCGTTGCCATCGCGCTCAAGCCCGACTATGCCGAGGCGCATTGCAATCTCGGCGTCGTTCTCCAGGACCAGGACAAGCTGCCGGAGGCGGTCGCCGAGTTCCACGAGGCCATCCGCCTCAACCCCAACCTCCCCGATGCTAAGAACAATCTGGGGTTCGTCTACTATCGCAAGGGCAAGCTGCCGGAAGCGATCGCCGAGTTCCGCGAGGCCATCCGCCTCAAGCCTGACTTCCTCAGGGCCCACGTCAACCTCGGGTTCGCCCTCGAGGATCAGGGTAAGATCGCGGAGGCGGTGGCCGAACACAACGAGGTCATCCGGCTCAAGCCCGACTACCCCGAGGCTCACTACAACCTCGGGCTCGCCCTCCAGACCCAGGGCAAGCTACCGGAGGCGCTCGCCGAGTACCGCGAAGCCATCCGGCTCAAGCCCGACTACCCCGAGGCTCACTGCAATAACGGTTTGGTGTTGCGACAGCTAGGAGAGTTTGAGGCAGCACTGACAGAATTGCAGCGCGGTCATGAACTGGGTGTCAAGACGCCCGGTTGGCGCCACCCCTCCGCGCGATGGGTCCGTGACGCCGAGCGCCTGGTCGAACTCGATCGCCGCCTGCCGCGTCTTCTCGATGGCGGCCTGCAACCAGCAACACCCGCCGCGTGCCTTGAGTACGCGTCGCTCTGCATGCTTCCCGTCAAGCGCCTTCATGCCACTGCAGCGCGTCTTGCGGCCGACGCCTTCCTGATGGAGCCGGAACTCGCCGCCGACCTGCAGAATCGACACCGTTACGACGCTGCTTGCTCCGCCGCCCTCGCCGCCGCGGGACAGGCACAGGACGCGAAGAACCTCCCCGACAAGGTCAGCGCCGGATTGCGCCGCCAGGCACTGCTGTACCTGCGCGCCGACCTCGCTCTGTACGCCAAGCTCGCCGACAACGACCAGGCGGCCGCAAAGGCAACCGTGCGGCAAGGCCTCATGCACTGGCAGCAGGACGCCGACCTCGTTACGGTCCGTGACGCGATCAACCAGTTGCCCGAGACCGAATGTGCCGCCTGGCGTCAACTCTGGCAGGACGTCGAGGCCCTGCGGCAACGCGCGGCAACGCCGAAGTAGTGACCGCAATCAATAATACCAACGATCTCGCGGCGCAGCTGCCAAGGGAACAGTTGGAACAATGGAGGTCACGAATTGTGACCTCCAGATGGCCCCGTCACAATGACTCGGCCGGCAGCGACCTTCGGACCATTCAGATGCTGAGCGACCTCCCTAGATCGGCCGGCAACCGATCACCGGACACGCCAAGCTGCAGCCCACCGATCAAGTATGCGATCGCCAACGCGCCGCATTGCCAGCAATGGATACTCGCTGACCACGAGCCCGCGGCGCCGAAAAAGCACATCATACGAACCCGCCGCAGCACAGCGGACCCATCACCAGGCGAAACCAGAGCTTCAGTCGAAGCTCCAGACGCTCGGGGGAAGGCTACACCATCTTCCTGCCGGTCGAACCGTACAGTACGCTCCGGAGGAAATGGCCGGGAAGCGGACTGACCTTGCAGACTAACTCCGCCTCGATCGCCATACTGACCTCGGAATAAGTACGGCCGCCGTGGCGTTCATGGTAAAACGTCGGTTGCTTGTCCATGATGATGCACCACCCGACCTGCTCCTCGGATTCGGAAGCGGTGTTCGATCGGTACAGAAGCTATTAAAGGATAGGTTAGAATGCAGAGATGAGCCGTGTCAGTCTGCGGCAACGCCGCTACCGCCGCAACCGCTGGCGCCGCGCCCGCCGCCGACCAGCGGCGGCACCACGAAAACCACCGTAGGCGCTATATCGGGGATACGTGTTCAGCTGATTTTTCTGGAATGTCCCCTTGGCCTTGCTCAGGAGTCACCGGCTCTCGTCCAGGTGCGCATTCCAAACGCTTTGTCCGGGCGGGTGCAGGGCGACGCCGCGCAAGAAAGCGTCGAGCGCACCGGGCGGGACGGGATCGTCCTCATACGCGATGAACTTGGGGCGGAACACCGCGAAGCCGCCGGGAGTTTTGGCCGCGCGGAAGGGAACCGCGACATAGACTGCTTGCGGCTCGGGTTGGTAGCTGCAGCGCATGAAGAAAAATCGCATCGGTCTTGCCCGGTGGCAGATTCAGGAATGCTTCGAAGGCGAGGACCGCGCGGCAGGCTCCCGAGACAGGCTTTTTCATCATTCTCTCGCCTTTCGCCACTGCGTCCTTTGAGGATTTACCCATGACCTCAATGAACTGCGTGCTGCCATCTTCCTTCTCGATGACGAGTAAGGGCATCGTCGAGAGATTTTCCTTCGGCAACGCCAAGAATCGCGTGGGCAGCAACGAAGCCCGCTAATTGAGCCGTCTCCTTCATCACTTGCCTCCTCGCGGGGTCATTGGGGCGGGCTGCGTACGGTGATCGCTTCGTGAGCGACCGGCCCTGGTGGGATCAAGGGGATTCCCGCACGCCGTCGCTTGGCTTCCACGATATAGTACGGTCATGGGCGAAACCCTGGTAGGCAATTACCCCGGCAATGCGCTGGCGTTCGTGTTCCGCAAGGCCGAGTTGTGGCCGGTGTCGAAGCCGCGGCCCGGCTACAACTGCTTCAGCGTTATCCCTCACCGGGCATCGCGGCCAGAAGCTCAACGGAAATATGGAAAGGATCATCCGATGAATGCAGACGATGCCGGCCTGGCCGATGCCGGGCCGTTCGCGTTCGAGCCGCAGGGGATGGAAGGGAGAGGGCAGGCGGAGGCGGACTTCACGCGCGCCCTGGTCGAGGCCAACCGAAGCCGGAGGAGCTGGCGCGAGCGGCTGCAGTGGGTCCGCGACCGCTTCGCCGATCCGGCGTTCGCGCCGATGCCCGGACAGCTGGCAACGCTCGCAATCTACCTGCGCTTGCTGGCGACCGGCGAGCTGAAGTGTGAGGAGGACGGGCGTCATTTCCGGCCCAACCACCACGCCGAGGCGGCGCTGCGGATCGAGGCGGCCCTGGAGCGCCTGTCCACGCCGGAGACGGCCTGGATCCTGCGCCGCATCTATCCGTACCTGCCGTCGTTGGCTGAAGAGTTCCGCCGGTCCGAGCCGCTGACGCGCATCCGCGACATCGCCCACCGCAACGACATTCCGCCCGACCTCAAGAGGGAAATCAAGCAGCGCCTGCAAAACAAGCTGCACCGCTGCGCCGGGCCGGAAGACCTGCGGACGTCGGAAGAAATCCTCCGGCGCATCACCGCTCCCGGCGCCGGCTACGCGCCGGCGTTCGTCCAGGAGTTCCAGGTTTTCCACGGAGAACTCCAGGAGTTCTTCAACGCAACCGCGCTGGAGAAGCGCTTGCGGACTCTGGCCCGCTCGTCGGACGCGGCCGGCGCGGAGGCGGTCGGCGCCTTCCTGACCCTGAAACGAGAAGGACGGCCCTCCGATGCCCAGTTGCTGGATTTACTGGGCCGGCTCACGGCCCTGCGGCAACTCCTCGCCGGGAGAATGGTGCGGGAGGACCTGCTCCGGCGGTCGCAGCTGCGGCTGGCGGACATCGGCCTGGAAGATTACGCCTTCACCCTGCTCAGTGAGTGCGCCAACCGACTTCAGGATCTGACCCGGCCAGGGGCCTGGGCAGACTTTCTGCAAGCTCTGACGGCGGCCCTCGACAACCTCCGCCTGGGCCTGATCGAGCCGGAGGAGTGCGCCGCCCTGCGTTCGGAACTATCCGCGTGGGCCGCCGGTTTCGCCGCGGACGACCGCTTCCACCTGCTGCGACTCCTGGCCAGCCTCGCGCGCGCCCGCCGCCTGGCCGAGAGCTACACGGACCGGATCAGCACTCTGTTTCAGTCGCGCGTCCAGGAACTCGGCCCCGCCTTGGGGGTCGCGGATCACGCGGTCAAGGTCTTCTGCGAGGGGGACGTCCGCGGCCACGTGGTCTTTCAGCTTTCCAGGCTCGTGGACGTGGGTTTGCAGGCGGTGCGCGCTGCCCTGCGGCTGCCGCCGTGGGAAGCGGTCGTTCCGGGCGAGGCGTTCGGCACGCTGGTGCGCGCGGCGAAGCCTGGAAGAAGTCGAAGACGAGAAAGGCCCGCTTCTGGTACTGCTGGAGGAGGCGGACGGCGACGCGGAGATCCCCGGGGGCGTGAAGGGCATCGCTCTGGGTCACCCTCTGCCGCACCTCTCCCACCTGGGCGTCCGCGCCCGCCAGGCCCGCGTTCCCTTTGCCGCGTGCGCGGATCGAGAGCATTTGCAAGACTTCGCGCACCTCGTCGGCAAGAACGTGCGCCTGCGCGTCAGCGCCGACGGGATCTCGGTGCAGGAAGAGGCTCGTCCATCTCCGCCAGCGGAGGCAGAGGAACCGGTACGCCAGGCCGTCACCGTCCCGGACGCGATCCTGGCGGAGCAGCCCTGCGTCCTCACGCTCGACCAGGCCACACCCCCGACCTGTGGCGCCAAGGCGGCAGGCGCCAGGCGGCTCCTGGAACTGGCCGGCGAATCGGCCGGGTTATTCCGGGCACCGCGGGGGCTGGCGCTTCCCTTCGGCGTGATGGAGCGGTGCCTGGACGAGTCCCGCGCCCTCCGGGGCGAATACGACGCCTTGCAGGAGCGTTTGCCGCACACACCGCGCGAGGAGCTGGGGAAGTTGCTCGGACGCCTCCGGGAAGCTGCTGCTTGCCCTCTCCGTACCCGATGCCATTGGCACGGCCGTGACCACGTTTTTCGGTCCGGACGCACGCCTGGCGGTGCGCTCGAGTGCCAACGGCGAGGACCTGGAGCACCTGGCCGGCGCCGGCCTGTACGAGTCGGTCGTGAACGTCCCTGCCGTCGGCGGCGCCGGCGGCGATCGCCCGGGTCTGGGCCTCGCTGTGGACCCGGCGGGCCACGGTGAGCCGCATCCAGGCCGGGATCGCCCACGCCGGGATTCACATGGCCGTGCTGCTTCAGGAGCTGGTGACCCCGGACCTGTCCTTCATCATGCACACCGTCAACCCTCTGACCGGCAGCCGTGACGAGGCGCTGGTGGAGCTGGCGGCGGGGCTGGGCGAGGTCCTTGCCTCTTCCTGCCTGCCCGGGACGCCGTATCGCATGGTGTGTGACCGCAAGACCGGCGGTGCCAGCCTCTCGACCTGTGCCAGCTTCAGCGTCGCCCTGCGGCCCGCGGTCGAGAGCGGCGCCAAGGGCGTTACCCAGGAATGGTTGGATTATTCGAGGATTCCGCTGTCCGCCTGCCCGGACGCCGCGCCCTCTCTCGGCAGGAGGCTGGCGGAGATCGCCTCGTTTCTCGAAGACAGGCTCGGCCGGCCGCAGGACGTGGAAGGGGTTTGCGTTGGGGAAGAGGTCTATATTGTTCAGGCCCGCCCGCAGCAGGGCCTCTGAGCGAAGGTCATGTAGTGCGGGTACGCAAACGGCGAGAGCAACATGCTGGCACGCTGTCATCTAGTCTCCGCGTCAGTCTCCGGCCACCCCTCTCGCCGCAACCACTGGCGCCGCAGACGCTGTACACCCGCCACGATCGCCGTGATGCGGGTAGGTGCCGAGTCGGCTCATACTTGCACGAGCGATCCGGTGGAGGACAGGCATTCGTTTCCCCGCAGTATTCGCTCGGTACCCTTACCGAGGACGCACCTCAGCAGAAATTGGCCACACGTCGCTTTCACCGATTTCATTCAACCGACCTTAACAGCGTCCGGTCGCTGCCGTCCTTCAACGATTCGGTGATTTCCCGTGAGCCTCCAGGTCTCCAGGCTTGGGCCCATCCCCAGACAGATGAACAGGAACGTGCCGATTGCCATCGGATAGGCGAGAAGGGAATCCAGACCGACCTGGAAGCAGATGGGAACCAGCGCGACACCGAACGCCAATGCCAGGAGAGGGGCGACAAGGATCCGATCGTAGCCGGGAATGATCCAGCGGCCCGTGGCCAGACGGCCCAGAAAACTGATCGGCGGCCGATGGTAAATGGTATAGCGAATCAGGCGAAAAGACGGCCCAAGTAAGAGGACGAATGCCCATATCGCACTGAGGAACTTCCGCCGCTCCTCTGGAGCGGGGATTCGTGAGGCGGCGACAAAAAACACCCAACCGACCGACAAACCAATCAGGAAGGCTTGGTGCCAAGGGATGTGGAACTCATGACCGGGAATCTTTGGCGCCAGCTTGCCAAACGGCCATCCGAGCGAGCCACAATCAATGCTCTCAGAGGAGTTCCTCGACAACCAAGTTCCCTTCATCTCCCGATACCACTTTACATCCCAGGGAAACCGTGTCAGGGACCGACGCAGCCCAAGGTTGGCGACCGCACAGGTGACGAGAGCTCCGCACGTGCAGACCAGGAGATCGTCCCAGAGCAAAACGAGAAGCCCAAGCTGGAAAGTCACGGCGTAACCCCACGGCCACTCGCCGGTGAAAAACAGGGTGCCACCGAGAATCGCCGCGTAGGATCCCAAGAACAGCGCCGGGACGTACAAGGCCCACGCATCTCCGTAGAACCACGCCGCCAGCACGGCCGAACCGAGAATCAACACGTCTTGCGCGACGAGATGCACCGGTCCTAGAGGGAGCGGCTTCAGGCTGGTCCAGGGTGTGGCTGCGAGCCACTTTGAGTATTGGGGGTTGAATAGCGGGTGGAAACCTGCCGCTCGCCAAACCGCGTAACAAGTCGCGGCGATGATGAGGACGAAGGTGGTCAAGCGATGACGCAATTCCTCCGGAAGTCGCACATTATAATACCATTCCACGCCAAGTACGAAAGCGGCACCGCTGCCGTAGAGGATGGCATACAGAACCAAATAGCCCAACGACGGCAACACGACTCGCACCCAGCGGATCACGGCGTCCAGCCCTCGAAATAGTCTTTCAGCTTGTCGATCGTTTCCGGGTAGAGCAGGCGCTCCAGGATCGTTCCCAGCGAGCCGGTCTGCCCCGTCAGCCGGCGGAGACCTTCCAGCGTGTCGAAGGCAACAACTTCCCCATCGCGGAGGATGACGATTCGCTGGGCAACCTCCTCGACGATTTCCGGCACGGGACTCGTCAGGACCACCGTGGCCCCGTCCTTGACGCGCCACTGCAGGACGCGCTTCAGGGCCAGCAATCCTGCCGGATCGAGTCCGCCGGAGAACGGCTCATCAAGCAGTAGCACCGGCGCCTCCGTCACCAGGGCGCTGCACAGGGCGATCTTCTTCTGCTGGCCGCTGGAATACCTGCGAATCGGACTGTCACTGTGCGAGGTCAGATCGAAGACGGACAGCAGGCGCTCGACGTGAGCCATGAGCCGATCGTCTGGAACGTCGTACAGCCGGCCGACGCTGAGGAGGAATTCTCGGCCGGTTCGGGCACCTGGCAACCAGGGATGATCGGGCAGGTAAACCACAAGGCTGCGGAGGGCCACCTCGTCCGCAACGGACTGCCGCCAGCGCACGCCGTTGATGGCCGCGTGACCATGCTGCGGCTGGAGGACGCCGCCGATGACGCCGAGCAGCGTGGTCTTGCCCATGCCGTTCGGCCCCACGATGACGACCAGTTCGCCGTCCTCGATCCGCAGGCAGATTCGCTTCAGCACCGGCCGGATACCGTAATGCTGCGTCACATTGATTAGCTCGATCATGGAAGGCATCCGGAGGAGAGGCGTTGACCACGCTTCACCTCTTCCCTGCGTGTCTGCTCGCCCTGAATTACTTCCCGACTTTGAGAATCTTATCGAAAAACTCATTCACAATATTGCGGACGCCACGAGCGCCGCGATGCGGGTAGGTGCCGAGTCGGCTCATACTTGCATGCCATCGCCCGGCCACGCCCCTCCCGCCGCATCGCCACCGCTCAGCGGCGGCCTGACGCTCACCTGGGCCGCCGAGGTCCAGACCCGCACCGAATCCGAGCCAGCGTTCCGTCAGATGGAGTTGAAAGCCTGGGAGCTGTCCGGCACCCTCACCATTTCCTGGCCGCTCCTTCGGCGACGGCAACGGAACCGCCCTCGGCGCCTTCCTCACCAACGTCATAGCCCAGGCCGTCGCCTGGACAGAGGACCTTGCGTTCCTCCAGGGCAACGGCGTGGCCAAGCCGCAGAGAATCCTCACCGCCCCGGCCGCCCTCGCCGTCAACCGCAGCGTCGCCGGCCACATCCGCTACGCCGACATCAGCACCATGCTCAGCAAGCTGCCCCCCGGCTGCGCCTACTGAGTTCATAGCGCGTGACTCGCGCCGCAGGTCACCGGACCGCTGGAAGCGTGGCTAGAACAGCGGCTCTCGGAACCAGCGATTGAAGTTCTCCACACTGCCGTTGAACTGCGGCTCCCCAGCGGGGATGAACTCGGGGTTCGCGCGAAGCGCAAGCACAGCCGGATCACCCGCGACAGCGTGCGCGCCGCCGGCCCCCAGCCGGACAACTCAAGGGCATTGTCGAACTGTACCTGCTCGGGGATGCCGAGGTCCTTCCAGCACTCGCCGAGGAACCAGAGCACCACGTCCATGCGGCGGGAACCGGCCAGGCGCAGGCAGGCAGCGCCGTCGAAGGCGTCCTTAGCCCGAATGGCGCGATCGGGCAACCGCACTCTCCGGGAAGTCAATGCAACAGGATGATCGGATCGACCGACAAGACGAGGCGCAGTGCGCCCAAACCCGAGAAGAGGGTCACGACCAGAGTCAACAACACGGCGCAGCCTAGCAGCCAGAAAGGCATGAATACGTCGGCGCCGACCAATGCGGCGGCGCCGACGAAGAGGAAGATCGCCGGTAACGCCAGGACCGTCCCCATCAACCCGATCCCCAACGTCTGCAGAATAACGGAGAACGCGAGACAACGGCGCGGAATGCCCATCGCGCGAAGCAGGGCATAGCCAGGTAAACTGGCAGCCACTGCTGCGTAGAGGGTCTGAGCCGTGATGGCCACCCCGACGAGCAGACCCAAGAGAGCCGCCCAACCCACCGCCAATCCCACCTTCGTCTTCGTCAGCCAGTACAGTCGCGACTGCAACGAGAAGTCCTGGCTGGTGAAGACCGATAGCCGGTCGTCCCCCCGAAAGCGTTTCGCCAGGGCGGCGGCGTCTTCCGGCTTGCGGCAACGCGCCAGAAAGAAGCTCGATTGATCGGGCCGCAAGCCCAACAGCATTTGCGCTGTTGGAATCGAACACCAGATGTTGGCACCAATCTGTCCCTTCAGGCCGCGCACCAGTCCGACCACCCGCACGCGCCGCCCGGACACCTCCGCTGTATCGCCGAGGTACGTTATTCCCAGAGCCGGCAAGTCGGCCTCGTCCACCACCACCGCTCCCGGTTCGCTCAGACGGTTGCGGATTTCCTGCGTCAACGACGTTGGTGCGCCCAGTGCGTCTGCCTCGAGCCGCGAACCTATGATCACGCATAACTCGGCGGCGCCGTTCCGCTTGTGCCACATTTCGCGGCCGAGCACGAATTGTTCGCACCATTCCACTTCGGGTTGAGCGATCAGCCGGGACATCCAGCGTTCGGGCATGGCCTCCGCCTGATCGACGCTGGCGACGCGGTAACTGCCGATCCAAACGTCGGCGTGCGCCTGATCGATCACCTTGGCCACGCTATCGAACAAGCCGAGTAACAAACCCCATTGCACGCTGACGAGGAGGGTGCTAAACGTGACGGCAATGACGCCGGGAAAATACCAGGCACGACCGTGCCAGAGAAATTGCAATGTGTACATGGTAACGCGACACCACGGAACAGGATAACAACCCACGACATGTGATGCAAAGAGTGTGCCCAACGCCTGCGATGAGGCGGACACGAAGATCGAACGACGCGCGGAACTGGTGCAGCTGTTGGTAGGATTTCCAAATAGGAGGGACGAAATGAAAAGCTCGCGGAGCTGCGCAAGGGCCATCACATAAGTCGAGTAGCGCTTTGTGACATTCCGACTTTTTGAACAGGCACCTGACTAACAGCGGAATTTACAAAGAGTCCGCCGTCAAATAACACAAGCCTGGATCATTGTGCAGTTCCGTTCGGAATCTTGCCGCTGCTGACGGGCGCGTTGACGCTTATGTTCGGCAACAAAGGAACCAGCGATACGTGGGTCGATGCCCTCGATCGAGTTCTGGTGGCAACAGGAGCAGTCGGGCCTTGGCCACCTCAAGTCGCCCTGCTGCCGCGATCACTGGTGCCGCGCCCGCCACCGACCCGCGGCGGCAACACGACCGCCGCAAGCGCTGTACCGCCGCCTCGAGCGCCGAGATGCCGGGAGGCGCCGAGTCTGCTCGCGCTTGTATGCCAGCGCCGAGCCACGCCCGGACCACCTCAACCCCTGGCGCCGCACGCGCCACCGACCAGCGGTGAAACCGCGACACACGCCGCGGGCGCTGTACATCCGTCACGATGCTTGCAGGCGCCGTCGCGGCTGTTCCAGGGAGAATCCTCCCGCGCCGCCGCTCACCCCGTCAAGCCTCTGACTGCGCGGATTCCGGGGGCTGGAACGGATGTCGAGAATATCCACGTCGCTTCGGACTAGAGCGACTCGGCGGCTGAGCCGGAGGTTGCGTCGAAAGTGCGGGGGCGTCCATCAGGGCCGCTAGAGACGGGGGCCGCGTGGATTGCGTCGTGTGACGCCGAGATGCGCGGGGCCGAGTTCTTGTCGGCGAGCATCGCCGCGACCGCTCGCCGTAGTCCGGACAGCCATTCGAGTGCGCCAGGCGCCATGAACACGGCGTCGATGAGCGCCTGGTAGGCTGTCAGCGAACTCCACGTACTGATACGCCCGCAACAGGCGCGCCTACCTGGGCGGCCTCGCTGAGATGGTCGGGGCGTCGGCCATCGCGGTCGCTGAGCCGTTCGAGGCGAAGGTCGGGGCCACGGTCGCGAGACGCAGACATCAGGCTGACTCCGGTAAGGCTAATATCACGCATCCACTCATACAAGTATAGCAGAGACTACCCGGCAGCTGCCTCGCGGCTGCGAGAATCTACAAGCGCGCCCCCTCCCGCCGCAACCACTGGCGCCGCGCCCGCCACCGAACAGCGGCGGCAACACAAGCAAACCGCTGGCGAAGGACTTGTGAAACGGTCATCTAGTTCCCCTTGTCCGCAGGAGCGGGGATGAACTTCATCTCGGCCAGCCAGGCCAGCGACTGTTCCTGCCAGGCGTCCCACATCGCTCCCTTGTAGCCGTTCAGGCCATGGCCGCCGGAGGGCAACTCCAGGTATTTCGTCTGCACTTTCTGTGTCTGCAGAGCTTCGTGGAACGCCTTGCTGTTGTCGGGAACGACGACACGGTCATCCTTCGCATGGGCGAGGAAGGCGGGCGGGGTTTTCGGCGTCACCTGCTTCTCGTTGGAGAAAAATTCCACCAGCTTCGCGTCCGGGCTCTTACCCAGGAGGTTGTTCCGGGAACCCTGGTGGGTCTTCTCGCCCATCGTGACCACGGGATACACCAGGACCATGAAATCAGGCCGGCTGCTCTTCCTCGCGATCGGATCATCGGCTTTGGGATCGCCGTCGTCGAAATGGGTTCCGGCGGTCGATGCGAGGTGGCCGCCCGCCGAGAACCCCATGATGCCAACCTTCGCCGGATCGATGCCCCACGCCTTGGCGTTGGTCCGCACCATGCGGATGGCCCGCTGGGCGTCGAGGAGAGGCACAAGGGGCCGACCTGCCGGCAAGCGATATTCCAGCACGACTCCGGTAATGCCGTGCCGGTTCAACCAGGCGGCGATGCCGTGACCCTCGGGTCCGATCACCAGGCGACCGTAGCCGCCGCCAGGACAGATGACGATGGCCGTCCCGTTGCTCTTCGCCGGCTTGTGGACCGTGATCCGCGCCGCGGATTTCTCGAACTTGCCGTCGCCGATCGGAGCCTGCTCAATCCAGAGATTGACCCGTTCCAGTTCTGCTTTCTTCGGTTCATCCGCTCTCAGCCCCGCGATTGCTGCGAGGGGGAATGGCAAGAACAACATGAAGAGCAGCGTTCGGTGCAGCATAGGTTGTTCGCTCCAGGAAGCCGATCTCAGTTCGTCTCACCCGTTCATGTAGGTGTACTCGGCGTATCCGTCCAGTCGTCACACTCGCCGGCCTGGACGCCGATGCGGAGACGGGCATGGCGCTCGCCCGCGTCCAGCGCACCGGCCTGGTCGCCGACGTCGAGACATGCTCGGAGCGCGACCGCGTCACACGCTTCTGCTTGTCCGCCGGACACAGCCTGTAGTGAGCGTCTCCGAGCGCTTCCGCTACAATGACGTGGAGACTTACGCGGAGCCCGGCTGCGTCACGCTCGTAGGCCTATCCGCTGGATGCGGTCCGTGACCCAGTCTCAACTCAGCTTTACCGCGATGATGGATTACAGAGGCAATTAGTCCCTGGAGGTTTCTCGATGCGGGCTACTGAACTGCTTCCGCGAACCCTGACGACGTTCCTTGCTTTTGGGTTGACCTGTCTGATGGCCTCCGCCGCCGATCCCTCCGCCGACAAGGCGGCGAACGAATGGTACCTCGCCGTCGGACATGGCGGACACCGGATGCTGTCCCGCGACGGCATGACTTGGGACAAACACGCCTCCTGGGGTGAACCCAAACATGACCAGAATGATCTGAACGTAGCGGTGAGCTACAAGGGTGCGTTTTATGCCGGCGGCGGGTATTTCAGCGGGCGTCTCACGGCCACCCGCGACGGCGAACGCTGGTCCGATGGAGTGCTACCCGCCAGTTCCCCCATCTTCGGCCTCGAAGTCATGGACGATGTGCTGTATGCGGTGGACCTCCGCGGGGCGGTCTTCAAGACTGTCGACGGTGAGAAATGGGAGTTGGTGGCTCGGGCGGAGATGCCGAGCAAGACGCACTGGATTCGCGCCACGGCACAGGGGAACGGCGTGATCGTCGGGTCCGGGGACTACGGGCCAGTGATCGTCTTCGAGCCGAAAACGGGAAAAATCACCGTCACTCAAATGTCCGGACAAGTGGATAAGAATCCCGGCATCCACCGCGTAACCTTTGGAAACGGTGTTTTCGTGGTGGGCGGCCAGTCGGGTCTTTTGGCCGTGAGCAAGGACGGCAAGAAGTGGGAAAACAACGAGACCAACCTTGACCGCGGGGACATCGAGTGCGTCGAGTTCACAGGTAAGGAGTTCCTGGCGACGACAAAAAAGGGGGTCTTACATTCCCAAGACGGCCGGAAGTGGGTTCTGGTCGAGGGAAAGGTTCCCAGACAGATCCGGCTCGTGCATGGCTGGCTCTACGGCTACGACTGGCCGCCGAGCAAGATCAGCCGTAGTCGGGACGGTGAAAAATGGGAAGCGGTGCCGAACGAAAAGGGTTGGCAAGGTTATTCCTATGCGTTCGGCGCCTTGTCCGGTGGCGATCCGCCGATGGTTCCGCAGCCAGAGAAGAAATGAGGCCGATCGGCCCCGATTAGCCTATGCAACGCCGAGCCGCGTCACGCTCGTCGGCCTGTCCGCCGGCCGCATTCCGAGACCCGTCGGTGGGCGCGGGAGGGAGCGGTCGATGGCCCTGAGCAATGGCTGACCGGAGGCGCCGTGAATAAGCGGAGGAACGTGCTTGACAGGTCAGACAGGTGGAATCCCCACGACCGCGCCGACAGCATACGTGACCGGGCTGTGTTGTCAATGATGTAGAACCGGGGGTCCCAGGTCCGAATGCTATCAGAGGTAGCCGTGACCTGTGAAGATACCGGCAGAAGCATCCAGCGAAACCTCGTCGATGCAGAAGGCGGAGATTGCTTGCCCTGGTTCTCAATCGGATGTAAGCTGGGTTCGCTTCACCTGAGTCCAACGTGGTCCTCGAATGAGGAGAAAGCCATGGAAAGCATGAGAACGCCTGCTCGCCTCACTCTCGCCTGTCTCCTGTTCTCCTCGTTCCTCGTGTCGTCCTCATGGTCCCGACCCGATGAGGGCCCGTCGTGGGTCGGGAAGCGGATCATGCCGAAACAGGGTAACTTCCAGATGCCCCGCGTCGATCAGGACGGCCAAGAGATCGGCATCGTTCAAGTCCCCTCCATCATCGTTACGGTAGTGAAGGAGGACGGCGACCGGATCAACTTACGTCTGAACGGCGTGGAGTGGTGGTCTTCCAAAGCCAATGCGGTCCTGCTGGAGAACGCTGTACCCTATTTCACGGAACGGATTCGCTTGAACGAGGAAGATGCCACCGCCTACGCCTACCGGGCCGTTGCCCATCAGACGAACGGCGCGACGGACCTCGCCTTGAAAGATCACACGGAAGCGATCCGGCTTCGGCCGACCGTCGCAGCCTACTACTGCAATCGCGGCAACGTCTGGAGAGTAAAGAAGGAGTTCGACAAGGCAGTCAAGGATTTCGATGAGGCCATCCGCCTCTCACCCCAAAACGCTCTCTACTTCAACAATCGCGGTATTGTTCGGCTGGCGATGAAGGAATACGACGCGGCTCTGGCCGATCTAAACGAGGCCATCCGGCTCAACCCGACCTCCGCAATGAGCTATCTTAATCGGGGAACCACCTATCTTGAGATGAAGGAATTTGACAAGGCGAAAAAGGAACATACAGAAGCCATTCGCCTCGACCCAAAGTACGACAGCGCTTACGTGGGCCGGGGGAATGTCCATAAGCGCCAACAGAACTATGACCAGGCGCTCGCGGACTATGCCAGGGCCGTTGAGGTCAATCCGAAATCGGCTCGTGGCTGGAACAGCCTCGCTTGGACGCTAGCCGTCTGCCCCAAGGACGGCGTTCGTGACGCCAAAAAAGCCGTCGAGTATGCGACCAGGGCTTGCGAGCTATCGGAATGGAAAAACGCCTCCCTGCTCGACACGCTTGCCGCTGCCTATGCCGAAAGCGGAGATTTGCGCAGGCGATCAAATGGGAGAAGAAGGCCGTCGAGGTCGGCTTGGGCAACGAGCAGGAAACGAACGAGGCCAGGATGCGTCTGAAGCTGTACGAGGAGGGCAAACCCTATCGGGAAGAGTGAGGATCGGCGCGGTACTCGGCGAGGGTCTACATCGCTCGCCGATTGCGCCAACCAGCGCCATGATGTGGGAATTAGGGATAACCGTGTTTTGACCTAACTCGCCACGCTCGCCGCGCCCGCCACCGATCCGCGGCGGCAGTACGACACGCGCCGCAGGCGCTGTTCGTCCACCACGCACCTCGCATCAATCGCTACGGAGTTGTGGCGACGACCGTGGTGCTTGGGCGCATTACGCTCCAGAGGGAGAAGGGAGAGGCGGGGCGTGAATGACTGGAGTTCTTCCCGATCGTTCCTCCTTGTCTTACATCGAAGTTCACAGGATTACGGCGGGAAATGATTTACCCGTAGCCGAAGTCGCCAGACTTCGGGTGGAGCGTCCAAACCCGAAGTCTGGCGACTTCGGCTACGGGAACTTAGAACCTGCCGACTTCGGGTGGGGCGTCCAAACCCGAAGTCTGGCGACTTCGGCTACGGGAACTTAGAACCTGTCGCTCGCCTTAACAGGATTACGGCTGGGTTTCCGCGCGGACGCCGCTCAGCGGATGCTGGATGACCGCTTCCCACGCCAGTTCTTGCAGCAGCCGGTTGAGTTTCTCCTCCTGGTCGCCGAGCTTCGCCTGCTTCAGAACGTTGGGCACGGGCAAGCCCACCGGACTGCGGCGGTAGATCACGGCGTAATTGCAATAGGCGACCAGGGCTTGCAGCGGCGGTTTGCCGTGGCCGAGGGCGTCGGTGAACAGGTCCTCCTGCTCTTTCAGCCCGGGCGCCTGGCCCGCGATGATCTTCTCGCGCAGAGCGATCACGGCCTGAGCGGCCGGGACCACGAACAGCACCGTCTTGCCTTGTTTCTTGTTCAGATCTCGGATGTGCTCGTCCATCTCCTTGAAATATACCGCGTGCCGTTTCCGCAGTTCCTCGCCGGTGATCGCGTTGTGATCCACCTTGTTCGGACGTTTGGTGGTCGGCTCGTAGATGTCCCAGCGCAGCCAGATCGGTTGGACGAGGATGCGGATGTCCTTGTTGTGTTCCAGGGCCAACTTGGTGAAGTTCTCGATGCCCGGGTCGGGGAGGAAGATCGGCGACAGGGTCAGCACGTCCACCTTGCCTGTCTTCAGCGCTTCCTTGGCCTTGTTCTTGTCCTCGGCGATGTCCCAGTGCTGAATGACGCGCGAGCCGCCGATCGACGAAATGCCGATCTGCACGTGATCCGGGATCTCCGCCTTCTTGCAGAGATCGGCTCACGATGCCGGGAACCCACACGTGAAAGCTGTGCCCGCAGGTGAAGACGCGCTGGCCCTTGGTGATCGGCTCGGCCAGCTTTTCGTTCTTCTTCTCCTCGGCGGCCAGGGCGATTGGCAGGAGGGCCGCGCCCAGCAACACCAGGGCTGAAACGATAACTTTCCACCGGAAACTCGTTCGGCTATCTGCGAACATGGAGAGGACTCCTTGCGATGAGACTTCGGAAAGAGACATCAAGGGCTTGCGCCCGTCGAAAGGTAGATTACTGTAGAACCAGTCCCGCTACCACATCGTATTCACTACTCCGCATCTCTTGACGACGATCACCTCCGACTTCCCCTACAGCTCGTTTCTTCTCCGGCTTCTCTTCGATCAGGGCGGCGGCCTCGCGCAGGAGGATTTGGCAGCGCAGCCAGTTCTGCCATTGGTGGTCGAACATCTGGCCGCGATCGCAGTGCGGCATGTTCAGGTCCATGACGGACCGCGCCCGCTGCAACGCCTGGCGAGCATCCCCGACCTGGGACAGGCGGTGGTGCGCCATGGCCGTCACGAGATGCACGGCGGCTTCCCGGCTCGGCTCCTTCCCGTCCTGCGGAATGCTCTTGAGCACGGCGAGACAGGACGAGTACTGTTTTGCCCGGTAGTCCGCCAGACCCCGGGTAAACTGGAACCACGGATAATACTGGCTCTTCGCGCCGATGACAGTTGCCCGCTCCGCGAGCTGCCAGACGGGCGCGGCGTCTTCCACCGCGTCGGGGAGAAGAAGGCAGGTTTTCGCGGTTCGGTCGGCAAGGGTATCTTCGCCCGTCCGGCTGAACCGAGTCATCATGTCGCGGCAGACTTTGCGGTATTCTGCCACGTAACCGCCTTCGAGCAACAGCGGGGCGGCGATGAACAGCGTCCACGCATCCGCGGGGGCAAGCTCGACGATACGCTTCATGGCTCCTGCCGCCTCCGGCCACCGGCCCCGCGCTACACAGAACTGCACCCGCCGGTCGAACAACTGCTTGTCCCTGGGGCGGCGGGCGGCCACGCGCTCGAAAACCTCGTCCCAGCGTGCTACCTCGTCGGCGATCGGGGTGCCGTTGGCGGCCAGGCCGAGCGCGGTGTCAAGGTCCGCGGCGGCCAGGTCGAGCTGACCCAGTTCGGCGCGGATGCGGCCGCGCGCCATCCACGTCTCCGCGTCCTTCGGCTTCAGCTCGATCGCGCGGGCGAAGTCTGGCTCGGCATCCCGCTTCAGTTCGGCTAGACGTCGGCTGCGGGCCAACCAGAGACGCGGTTCGTTCGGCTGGGAGAGCAGGGCGTGGTCGAACTCGGCGGTGAGCGGATCCTCCTTCAGCCGAGTGCGGGCACGGTCTTGCAAGGCCTTTTCCGCAGCAGTTTGCTTCGGGGCGGCGCCGTCGATCAACGTCCGGGCCTCGCGCTGGAGAACCTGGAACGCGGCCAGGTCCCACCAGCTCCCCAGCGGCAGACGGATCTCGGGCTTGTCGAGAAGGGTCCGCGTCTCTCCCTCGTACCACTCGTCGGCCTTTTTCAGCCATTGGCGAGCTTCACCCGCGCGACCGAGGCGATGGTGAACCATCGCCAGCGCCGGCCACGCCGGCGCCCAATCTTTGAACTCAGGGGCCTCGTCCAGGACCTTCAGCGCTGACTCGTGCTCTCCGGCGCGGTAGCGAGCCAGCAGGAGCACCAGGGCGCGGGAAGGGTCCCGCCCGTTGAGCTTCCTGCTTTCCTCGGCCAACTGCACCAGGAACGCTGTGTCGGCGACGGTGCCTGGTGACAGGGCGAGATCGTAGGCCAAAGCCCAGCGTGGTGTAGCGTCCGGGTTCTCACCGTACCGTTCGAGCAAGTGGGCGCACTGGCCGCGATAACCCTCGGTGTCCCCCGCGGCCAAAAGCAAGAGAGGGTAGGCACGCCAGACCTGCGGGTCCTCGACCTCCGCCGGACCGACCCGCTCCAACCAGCAGCGGAACTCGCCGACCGCATCGCTCCAGAGGCCCAGGTCCGCGCGATGGAACGCCCGGTCGAGCGGCCTGTCGTCGAAGCGCAAGCGGAAGAACCGGGGAGCGCCGGGGCTGGCGACCTTCACCAGTAGCGTGTTTCTGCCGGCGCGAAGCACGACCGGAACCTGTTCGGCAGCGGCTTCCATAGGCCGCGCCACGGTTGATTCGTACACCAGCCGCCCATTGAGCCACAGACGAGCCGGACCGCTGGCGCCAATGCGGATCGTCGCCGTCCGCTCGGCCGGAGAAGCGACGTAGGCCAGGGCATAGACGGCGGCATGGAGCGATGGAGAGACATCGACACGCCCATCCGGCTGAACGGGCGCGTATGTCCAGGGAATATTGGCCGCCTTGCCGAACGCGCCGGCCGGTCGGGACGGGTCCGAATCGAACTCGGGAGGGAAGGCCGTCGTTGGCTCCTCCGGATAGGTGCCGACGACCCACCAGCCGGTCTCCAGGAAGCGGTTGGCCTCGCCGGCCGTAAGCGTTGCGGCCCGGGCGAACGCCGTGTCGGCCTGCTCAGGTTGGCCGCTCTCAGCCAGAAATCGGCCGTGCCGAATCCAGGGAAGCGGATCGCTTGATTGCAGCTTCTGGGCGGCGGCGAAGTCGGCCTCAGACCGGTCGTTCAACCCTTGCTGAGTGAGGAGCCTGGCTCGGGCCAGCAAGACGCCCACGTCGTCGGGCCGCGCGGCCGCCGCAGCCTTGAGCGCTGCCTCGGCTTTGTCCACCTGGCCGAGCATGAAATATACGCGCGCGGCATGGAGGCGGTGCCAGGGGTTCTCGGGCGGCTTGCCGTCGAGCCGCACATGCGCTTCACGCCGGATGATCTCGAAACGCACGAGGTTGTTGAGGGAAGACCCGGCGGGAAGCTTGACCACCTTCTCGGCCAGGGCGTCAAGCCAGGCGTTCTCGTCTACGAGGTCGCCCCGCTTGAGCCACGTACGTGCTTCGTCCGATTGCCCTGCCGTATGGTACAGCAGCGCGAAATGGACGGCCCAAAAGTTATCGCTGACTCTGCCCTGTCGAAAGATTTGCCGCGCCTCCTCCAGCCGGCCCGACCGTAACAAGGCCATGCTCATGTTCATGATTTGCGAAAGACCTTTGGGCGACTTTGCCAGGTCCAGTTTGGCCCGGCGTACCAAGTCGTCCAGGTCCGCAATCGCGCCAGGCCCGCTCGTGCCGGCACGAACCACGTGAAAGTTATCTTGCGGAAAGCGTCTCCGCATCTGCTCGCAGTGTCGGCGGTAGGCAGCCAGGTCGCCCCGGTACATCAGCAGGAGGGCCTGGCGGAGCCAGTCCTGGACGGCGATCGGTGGGAGGAGAGCAAACGCCTTCCCGTAGAAGTCTGCGGCATCGTCCCAGAGTCCCAGTTCCCAGTAACGATTCGCGAGTTGATGGGCAGCGCCGGCTAACTTTGTCAGCAGTTGCTGGTCGGGCGGCCCTTCTCCGGTTGCTTTCTCGAAAAGATCCACAGCCCTTTGCCAAGCTTGGGCTCCTTCGGTGAGACGGCCTGCATTCCAGTGGAGCTGACCCAGTGCCGCGAGCGTCTTGCAGAGTTCCACCCGGTGCCGCCGGGCGTTCCCCGCGTCGTCCCGCAGCAGGGCCTCGCGCAACTCCGCAGACTTCGCTAGGGATGCCGCTGCCGCGTCGTGCTTGCCAACGCCGATCCGGGCCAAACCTATGGCGTACCTTCCCAGTGCCTCGTCCTCCCGGTTGGCGAGCAAGACCTTGCGGCGCTCGGCCTCGATCACGGCCGGCGTCCGGGCCGCGAGCCGTTCCTTCTCGGCCTTTTCGGCAGCGGCGACCAGGTCTCGGAACTCGGGCCGGGGCCGCAACACGTCGAGATCCTCGTCTTCCCGGAGACGGTCGAGGTCGCGGTACCCGGCCGCGACGGCTTTTCGGAGCGCGTCCAGGGCCTTTACGCCCGCAGGCCCGGCGTCGTTCTTGTCGGCGGCGCGGGCGACCAGGGCCAGCACGCAGCCGGTGAGGAATTGCTCCTCCGCGGTCTGGCGCGGCAGCCGATCGAGCACGGCAGCCGCCGTGCGCACGGCTTCATCCGCTTCTTTATCCTGATCCCGGTCGCGCCGGCACGCGGCGAGGCGCAGGTAGCTGTCGTGCAGGCCGGCGTGCAAAGTCGCGAGGGTTGGGTTGGCGTCCGCCAGCGTCCGCCAGCGTTGCACCGCCTTGTCGCACCACGACAACGCCTCCTCCGGGTCCGAAGTGCGCTGGAGATCGGCCAGCTGCCCGTAAGCGAACGCAAGGAAGCGCCCGTACTCCAGCAGCAGGGGGTTGCCGTCAGCGGCTATCTCGGCGTGCCGAACACCGGCGGTGAGTTGGCGCACCGCCTCCGCCGCGCGACCCTCCTCGGCGAGCAGCCGACTGAAACCAGACATGGTACGCGCCAGGTCGATGCGCGTGGCAGCATTGTCGGGGTCTTCCTCGACCAGGGCGGTCCAGAGACCCACGGCCCGTTCGTACAGCGGTAGTGCCTCCACCTTGCGATTCGACGTGCCAAGCTGCTCGGCCTGGGCGGTGAGGGACCGGGCCAGCTCGGCCTGGTAGGCGCCGTTCTTGTCATCAGTTTTGAGAAGATTTTCCCAGGCTCGAACCGCATCCTGGTGAGCGCCGAGTCCGGCCTGACAGCGAGCCAGGCCGATGCGAACGTCGGTGTCGCGGACATCCGCATCGGCGAGCGCGCGGTACGACGCCAGCGCCGCCTGGTACTCCTTGCGAGCCTCGGCGGTATTGCCGGTGCCGCGCTGAATCTCACCGCAGCGGAAATCGGCGCCGGCCAGAGAGGCGCGGGCCTCGGGGTCGGCGGTATGCTGGGCGATGAATTGCTGGTAGAAGGGCAGGGCGGACGCCAGGAGGACGCGCCGCAGCCGGCGCATCTCGGGGCCGCGAAGGGCGTGGCTGTCGCTGACGCGGGCCACGAAGTCATCGACGACGGCTCGCGCTTTCTGCGAATGCGATTCGGCCTGCCGGGCAGCCTCGGTCGTTGCGCGGCGGCTCTGTTCGGCGTCCGCCTGGTCGGCCTCCGCCTTCGCCCGAAGCACCGCCGCGCTAGTGCGGTCATCTTCGGCTGTCGCGCGCTTCTTTTTCGCCTCGGCCAGGTCCAGCTCCGCCTGTTGCTGCTCTCGAACCGCCTCCTCACGGGCCGCACGCTCCTGCTGCTGCAGGCGCCCGGCATGAACTGCCGCCGCCGTCGAGGCCGCCGCCCCGGCCACGAGCAGGAAGGCGATCCCGGCGGTGAGGGCGGCCGCCGCGGGGTTGCGCCGGCACCAGCGCCACATGCGTTCGCGCAACCGCACACGCCGCGCCTGGATGGGACGGTCCTCCAGGAAGCGGTTCAAGTCCTCGGCCATTTCCCCTGCCGTCTGATAACGCCGCTCCGGTTCGCGGGCCATCGCCTTCAGCACTACCGTCTCGAGGTCGCGCGGGATCGACGGGTCGAGGGAGGCGCGGCGTGGCGGGGTCGTCCACCATCACCTGACCCATGACCGCTACCGGGTCGGCGCCGTCGAAGGCCGGCCGCAACGTCAGCAGTTCGTAAAGCGTCAGCCCGAGAGCGTACACATCGCTGCGCACATCCGATCGACCGTCGAAGCGCTCGGGCGCCATGTAACGCAGGGTGCCGACAACCTCGGCGGTGTGCGTGAGGTTCTCGACGTCGGCGGCGGCCTTGGCCAGGCCGAAGTCGGTGACCCAGACATTCCCTCCGGCGTCGAGCAGGAGGTTGGACGGCTTGACGTCGCGGTGCAGCACGCCCTGTCCGGCTGCGCAGTGCAAGGCGTCCGCGACCTGCGCGCCGATGCGCAACGCTCCGAAAGTATTCCTGACCGGCGCCGTTCATCGGAACCGCGGTTGGCGAACCGGACGTCGGTTTGGGCGTGGTCCGCGCGGGCGGGGGATCTTCCGCCTCGTTGGGAGCGGAGGGCGCGAGCGGGACGGCAAAGCACCCCGTTACCAGCGCGCGCGCCACGTCCGCCGCCGGCTCCGTTGCCGTCAGCGTTTCGGCCGTGGTTCCCTGGGGCAAACGCAGCAACCGCATCTCGGTCACCACGCGATCGAGGCCGAGTCCCTGGATGAACTGCATGACGTAGTACAGCATGCCGTCCTGTTCGCCGACGCCGTAGACCGGAACGATGTTGGTATGGTGCAGGCGGGCCGCGGAACGAGCCTCACGCTCGAACCGTTTGCGCAGCCGTGGGTCGGCTCCCATCTGCACGAGCAACACCTTGAGGGCGACGCGCCGACCGAGCGATTCCTGTTCGGCCTCGTACACCACGCCCATGCCGCCGCGGCCGATCTCGCGCAAGATGCGGTAGTCGCCCAGGCGCTCCGGCACCGCGGCGCCAGCGCCGGCCCGGGCCGCGCCCGGGGCGACGGTCAAGTCCACCGGCGCGGCATCCTTGAGGCCCTCGACCATGAGCAACGCGGGAAAGAGGTCGCGGATCTGCTCGGCAAGGTCGGGGTAGCGGCAGGCGTACTCCTCGATGTCCGGGTGTTGGCCGCGGCGGAGGCGCTCGCGGAATTCCTCCGCGAGCACTTCGACGGGATCGCGATCCGAGATCGGCTCGTTCATGGTGTGGCTCTCAATACAGCCGACTTCGTTTAGCCGCGAGCTTTTGCGAGCGCTGAGAGGTCAGCGCTCGCAAAAGCTCGCGGCTAAACGTTACTTCGCCGTGCCATCGCCCACCGGTACGACGGCGACATTGTCCAGCAGCGGTCCGTCGCTGCCCGAAGCGCTCAGGCTCATGAAAATCAGGGTCGTGCTGGTGCCGGTGGCGGTGAAGTCCCAGCTTTTTCCGACCCAACCCGGATTGTCGGGGTCATGGCCGCTGCCGTCAAACACGAAGTCGGCCCACTTCCCCGCGGCCAGGACGCGCAAGCGCTTGACCAACGGCGACGCACCCCACGTTTGGGCGGCGAGGTTAAACGTGACGCGGTAGTGCCGGCCGACCACGGTAGGGAAGGCCTGCTGGATGGTCCCCGGCTGGTTCCCGTCCATGTCAATGGCCCGGCGGCCGTGCGCAGCCTTCCAGACGGGGCCGAGCAGATCGACGCTCCCACGGGTGACCGTCCACGCGGGAATTGCCGTCGAGCCTACCGCGTAGGTAAACCATCGGACCGGGTCCGGCCCTTCCTCAAAGCTGCCGTTGCGGAGGAGGTTCCCTTCCACGACGACTCCGGCCGGGCCGCTCCCCAGGGCGTTGAATTTCCGGGCAGCCACGACCGCCTTCAAGTTTGAGTCTGTGGGACGCAGCTTAGTCAACGCGGCGATCAGGTCATCCCACGGTAACGCGGCGCCGTACACCGCCATCCGCGGTCTCATGTCTTTGTCCGGAAGTGCGTCGTGCGCGGCGGCGAAATCGGCGGCGGCCTCATCCCACTGCTTCCGCTCGGCCCGGAACTTGCCGCGCTCGAGATAGTGCCGTGCTACGGTCGGCCTCGAGCAGGATGGCCAGGTCGTAATCCAGGGCCGTGGTGTCGAGCTTCTTCAGGTCCGCGGCGGCGCGAGCCTGGAGCGCTTCGAGGTTCGGATCGCCTTTCGGAACGGAACCCTCGATCGCAGTGCGGGCCTCTTGGTAGAGGATCTGGAACTGCGGGAAATACTGCCACGCTTCCCAGGGTAGTTGGAAGTGCGGCGCGGCCAGCGCCGTCTTGGTATGCGCATCGTACCAGTCCGTCGCCTGTGCCAGCCAGCGTTTGGATTCCTCCGCATGACCGAGGCGATGATGAGCCAGGGCCAGCCCGACCAGGCCGCGCGGCTCGGCGTCGAAGTTGGTAATCCGCGCGTAAGTGGCAATGGCATCTTCGAACAGCCCGGCGCGGTACATCGTTAGCCCGCGCGTGGCGAGCACGTTGGAAGAGCCGAACGCAATCCGTCGTCCGAGGTCTTGCAGCCAGGGCACGTCGGGCACCGGATCGGAACCTATCGCGGCGCCGTAGGCGAAGACGTAGGCATTGTCCGGCGCCTGGCGGTAGCGCTCGATGATGCCGTCGCGGTACTGGCGGAACCCCGTTTCGTTGCCGGCCGCCAGCATGAAGGTCGCATGGTAGACGCGCGTGTTGGGATGCTCGACCATGCCGCGCACGGCGGCCGCCGTCCACAGGGCGCTGGCCTCGTGCCACTGCGTCAGGCGGGCAGCGACGTAACCGCGGTCGAGGGGGTTATCGCTGAGGCGCACCCACAGCGAATGAGCGCCGGTCGCATGGCTGGCTTTCACGAGCACGGTGTTTCGACCGGCGCGGAGCATCACCGGAACACGGTCCTGCCAGATCGGGAGTGTTTCGACCCGATCGACATCGAGGACGTGGCGGCCGTTGAGCCAGACGCGGACGCTGCCTTCGCAGCCGATGACGAGCGAGGCCGAGCGCTCCTCCGGCAACCAAACGTAAGCCAGGGCGTAAGCTGAGGCGTTGTCGGCCTGGAAGACGGCTCGCAAATCGACGACTCCGCACGAGCCGGTCCGGGCCGGCTGCCAGCGCACTTCGCCGGATGCGTCGTCGCCGGGGATCGGTTTCGACGGATCGAGAGACGTCTCGGCCGGACCTGGACGGCGGGAACCCTCGGGATACGGACCGGCAACCCACCAGCCCATCTCCAGGAAGCGGTTCAATTCGTTCGGCGTCAGGGCGGCGGCGCGTGCGAACACGACGTCGGCTTCCTCGTGCCGGCCGCGCCCCGCCAGGAAGCGGCCGTACTCGATCCATGGCCGTGCGTCAGGGGATTTCAGCGCCGCGGCACGCTCAACCTCCTCGGCCGCGCGCTTGTCCTGGCCCGTCTCGATCAGGAAGCGCGCGCGAACCAGCGCGGTCCGCGGGTCCTGGGGGCGCAACGCCGCGGCGGCCCGGAACGCTTCTTCCGAGCGCTCGCTGTCGCCGAGCCGGGCGTATATCAGGCCGCGGTGCAAGTGATCTGCCGCCGCCTCCACCGCGGGTGAGCCGTCAATCAGCGCCGCCGCCTCGAAGAACAGAATCTCGAACGTTGGCCACAGCTCCCACTTTTCCTGCCAGGGCGCTGTCGCCGGCGGTATCACGGACGCGGCAGCGATGTCGGCGGCGAGTGGGCAGTTTAGCTGCCAGTAGTTCCGGCATTGCGCGAGCCAGAATTGAGCCTGACCGGCATGGCCGAGGCGGTGGTGCATGATGGCCAGCACGGGCCAGCTGAGGACTCGGCCCGTCCATCCGGGGTCTCGCCCTGCTTCGACGGCCTCCGCAAGAGCGCGTTCCCACTTGCCGGCCCGGCCGCAGGCGAGCGCCAGGTTGAGACGTCGCAGATACTTCCGCTCACCCGCCGCCCGTTCCGCCGCGCTCACGAGGCGGGACGGGTCGATTCCCGATTCGGCGCCGGCGACGCAGGCCCGGACCACTGCCTGCGCCACGTCTGGATCCTTGTCATTGAGGTGCTCGGCCAGCGCCGCGCAGACGCGTCGATAGCCGGCGAGGTCCCCGGCTCGAAGCCGTGCCACGGCCGGGCGCGAGTACAACTTGTCCTGCCCCGGCGCGCTGCCGTTCGCCGCCAGCGCTTTTTCGCTCTGATCGGCGGCCTCGCGCCACAGCCCCAACTGTGCCTGGGCTTCGGCGACGACATTGCAGGTGGCCGCCTTCAAGGTGTTCAGCTGGTCGCGCGGCAGACCGTCCCGGGCAGCGGCATCCAGAACGGCCAGGGCGTCCTGCCGGGCGCGCATTCCTTCGAGAAGTCGGTTCGTCTTGGCGTATGCCTCGCCGATGGCCAGGTGCGTCTTGACGAGGTCTTCGCGGTAGGTCGCGCCTCGGGGATGGTCCTTGATCAGCTTCACACGCACCGCCACGGCACGGTCCAGCGACTGGGCCGACCCGGCCTGGCCTAGTTCCACCTGGAGGATTCCGACTCGCTGGTATCCATCGGCAAGTGGGCCGAGGACCATCTCGTCCTCGGAATGGGCGGTCTCCAGTTGCTTGCTGACGACGAGCAGTTCCTGTTGCGCCTGAAGCCAGGCGTCAGGCGTCCGGCGCGCCTCGGCCTTCTGAATCCGCTCCAGACTGGCGACCAGTTCCTTGTAGTCGCCTCGATTCCGCAGAGTCTTCAGGTTGTTGTTGTTCTGCACATGCGCGACGTTTCTGTACCCTGCGACCATGGCACGGCGGAGGGCATCCATCGCCTGGTCGGCGAGCGTGCGGCCTTCGACCACGTTGGGGTCAGACGAAGTCTCGTTCTCCGCGGCGACGAGTGCCGAAGAGACAGCGCGGACGCCGGCCAGGTTATACAGCTCGTCGGCCGTCCGGCGGGGGAGTGCTTCAAAGACGGCACGGGCGATACGGAACGACCGATCCGCGTCTTCGCGGCTGAACCACTGCCGTTGGTACGCGCCGAGCTCCCAGGGCGCCGGCGGCCACCTTGCCCTGCAGGTCGGGAATCGCAGGGTTGGCGCGGGCTCTGTCTTGCCTGTGTGCCAGGGTCTTCGTGTACCAGCGTAATGCCTCTTCCTTCCTGCCCAGCCGCTGGCTCATCAGCGCGAGATTGTGGTAACCGGTGTCGAGGAATTGGCCATAGCGGATCACCTGCGGCGCACGGGCATAGGCCGTCTCGATGTGCTGAACCGACCGCAGGTAGAGGGCCAAGGCTTCCTCATTCCGGCCTGCACGCTGGAGCAGAACGCCGATGTTGTTGAGCGTGGCGCCGAGACTGTTTCGGGCTTCCACGTCGTTCGGGTCGCTGCGAACCAGCTCAATGCGCAAGGCGAGGTCGCGCTCGTGGTCCTCGAGCGATCCGGGGACGTCTTTAGTCCACCGTTGGAGCGCCCGGCTGTTCAGGACGTCGCCCAGTTCATTTCGATAGCCCCGGTTCTCAGAATCATTCTGAACGAGCTTTTCCAGAAGAGGGAGTGCCCGAACTGTGCCGCGCGTGTAGTGGAGGGACCGGGCCAGCCCGAACTGCAGCGCGGCGTTATTCGGGTCGGCCTTGGTCAGTTGCTCGTACTCGGCGAGTGCATTCTGGTAGGCGATCTTGGCCTCGTCCGCCTTGCCGAGTTCACGGTAAATCTTGCCGGTGCGGAAGTGAATGTCTGCGATGGCGGCTGCGCAGTACGGCGTCGTCCTGCTTCTCGAGCAGATCCTGGTAGGACTTGACGGCCGAGGTGAGTAATTGGAGCCGCAGCGGTTGCAAGCCCGGCATGCTGAGCAGCTGGTCCTCGGTTACACGGTTGAGGTACTCCTCGGCCGCGCTGCGCGCTTGGAGAAAGCTGGCGTCGGCCTTTTTCCGCTGCTCCTGAGCGGTCCGTTGCCCCTCGTCGGCGCGGGCGCGGGCATCGTCCGCCTTTTTCCGCTGGTCTCTCTCGACGACGCGGGCGGTTTCGGCAACCTCCTGTGCCGCGACGACCTGTAATCGCGCATCGACGGCGTGGGTGCGCGCCTCGACTGCCGCGGCATGGGCATCGTGCTCCGTGACGGCCAGCTTGCGGAAATGGGCCGCCGCCAGCGCCGACCCGAGCGCCGCCATCATCAGCAGGACGGCGACTGCGGCCGTCAGCCCGGCGACTGCCGGGTTGCGCCGGCACCAGCGCGCGATACGCTCCGCCATGCTCACACGCCGCGCCCGCACCGGCCGGTCCGCCAGGAACCGGTGCAGGTCCTCAGCCATTTCCCCCGCCGTCTGATAACGCCGCTCCGGTTCGCGCGCGATCGCCTTGAGCACCACTGTCTCCAGGTCGCGCGGGATCGACCGGTCCAGCGAACGCGGCGTCGGCGGATCGCCCGTTGTCACTTCCTTGATGAGGCTGTTGCGGTCTCCGGCGGCGAACGCCGGCCGTAAGGTCAGCATCTCGTACAGAGTCAGGCCCAGGGCGTAGACGTCGGAGCGAATGTCCGAACGGCCGTCGAAGCGTTCGGCGCCATGTACCGCAGCGTCCCGACGATGTCGCCGGTGTGCGTCAGGTTGTCGCCGTCGGCGGTGGCCTTCGCCAGCCCGAAATCAGTGACCCAGGCGTTGCCGGGAGCGTCGAGCAGGATGTTGGAGGGCTTAACGTCGCGGTGCAGGACTCCCTGCCCGGCTGCGTGGTCCAGGGCGTCCGCCACCTGCGCCCGATCCGGGTCACACTCAGCCAATACGTCCGGCTCGTATCGCTCAGCCTGACGGTCGTTGGCGGCGGGGGAGGCGGAATTGCCGTGCCGAGGAGTCCGATGAGAGGGGCAACGGCAGTTCAGTGGGTCGGGCCTGCCAGCCAGTCGCCAGCGACCGGGCCAGGTCCGCCGCCGACACGTCGGGCGCCGTCCCAGCCGTTACGCGCGACCTCCTTCGGATGCGCACCGTTGTTTCGGGATCGCCGCTGTCGCTGCAGCTCGGTCAGCACCTGGTCGAGTCCCAGCCCGGCGATGAACTGCATGGCGAAGTACTGCGTCCCCTCGCACTCGCCGGCACCGTAGACCGGCACAATGTTGGTGTGGTGCAACCGTGCCACCGCCCGGGCCTCGCGTCGAAGCGGCGGCGCTGGCGGTCGTCGGCCAGGGCCTGAGAGGACAACACCTTCAGGGCCACGCGCCGGCCGAGCGATTCCTGTTCGGCCTCGTACACGACAACCATGCCGCCGCGACCGACTTCGCGCGAGGAACTCGGAAATCGCCGAGGCGTTGGACGGGGCGAGGCCGGTTCGTGGAGGGGGATGCACCGCGGTCGTCAGGTCGGGTGAGACAGCCGCCTTGAGGTCCTCGACCATCAGCAGCGCCGGGAAGAGGTCGCGGATTTGCTCGGCGAGGTCCGGATCGCGGCGGGCGTACTCCTCGACCTCGGGCCGCTCGCCGCGGCGCAGCCGGCTACGGAACTCTTCCGCGAGCACTTCCACCGGGTCGCGATC
>CAVXNL010000016.1:0-14604 GCA_963763045.1 uncultured Planctomycetaceae bacterium
GGAACTGCTCGCCCAGCGGAATGCTGTCGTGGTCGTAGAAGATCTCCCAGCGCGGCAGCCGTCGCTTCAGCCGTTCGTGGAGGAGCTTGACTGTATCCGGGCTGTCGGTGCGGCGGTAGGAGATGAAGAGCGAGGGCATGGGTCCGTTCCATTGAATCGAAGGGGCGCCGACGCCGAGAAGGTGAGACGGAAATGACTCGATGATACCCCAACGGCGTAGGCTGCAAGGGAAATCACCCCGGAGGAACACGAACAACTCTTGATCCTTTCTTCTCCGCGTTCCCCTGCGTCCTCTGCGGTGAGGCCCTTGATTCCGAGAACTTCCTGCTTGACACATCCTCCCGTCCCGCGTAGCCTAAAAGCATCCCGAATTTGCGCACGACGGGGGGCTGTCGGCGCCTGGAATCGCGGTGAACCCCACCTCGGCCGGCTCCCCCTTTGCCGGCCGGAAGCACCCGCCGGAAAGGACCGCATCCTCATGTTGACCCTCCTCGGCCAGAAGACGAAGTACTGCGACGGCGTCACCCGCCGCAGCTTCCTCCAGATCGGCGCCTTCAGCTTCGGCGCCACGACTCTCACCCTCGCCGACATCTTCCGCGCCGAGGCGAAAGCCGGCGCCGGCCGCCGCCACGCCACAAGGCCGTCATCAATATCTTCCTCGGCGGCGGCCCGCCGCACCAGGACATGTGGGACATCAAGACCGAAGCGCCGCCGCGAAATCCGCGGCGAGTTCAAGCCGATCAGCCACCAACGTCCCCGGCATCCAGATCGGCGAAGTCTTTCCGCGCATCGCCGCCCGCATGGACAAGTGCGCGGTCATCCGCTCCGTCGTCGGCGCCAGCGGCGGCCACGACGCGTTCCAGTGCATGACCGGCTGGACCCGCACGATCTGCTGCAGCGATGGGCGGCCGGCCGAGCATCGGCGCCGTCGCCGCCAAGGTGCAAGGCCCGGTCGATCCGTCGGTGCCGCCGTTCGTCGGCCTGGCCGCGCCGACGCAGCACATGCCCTGGTCCGACTCCGGGCCAGCCCGGCTTCCTCGGCCCCGCCTACGCCGCCTTCAAGCCGGACGGCCCCGGCATGGCCAACATGACGCTCAACGGCATCACCGTCGACCAGCTCGCCGACCGCCGCCGGCTGCTGGCCAGCTTCGACAGCCTGCGCCGCGACATCGACGCCAGCGGCGCGCATCAGCGGCGCTGGACGCCGTCACCGCAGCGGGCCCTCGGCGTGCTGACCTCCAGCCGGCTGCTCGACGCCCTCGACCTGTCAGCCGGGAGACCGACAAGGTCCGCGCAACGCTACGGCGACGGCAAGCCGTACAAGTTCCAGTACGACGGCGCCCCGACGGTCAACGATCAACTGCTGATGGCCCGCCGCCTGGTCGAAGCCGGCGTCCGCGTGCGTGACGCTGTCCTACGGCCGCTGGGACAGCCACGGCAAGAACTTCGACCTGGTCCGCGATCACGGCGGCAAGCTCGATCAGTGCCTCAGCGCCCTGATCGAAGACCTGGACGTGCGCGGCATGCTCGAACGACGTGACCGTGGTCGCCTGGGGCGAGTTCGGCCGCACGCCGCGCATCAACAAGGGCGCCGGCCGCGACCACTGGCCGCAGGTCAGCTGCGCCATGCTGGCCGGCGGCGGCATGAAGACCGGCCAGGTCATCGGCGCGACCAACCGCCTCGGCGAATACGCCGCCAATCGGCCCGTCCACTTCCGGCGAAATCTTCGCCACGCTGTATCACAACCTCGGCATCGACCCGGACACGACGACCATCAACGACCCGACCGGCCGGCCGCAGCACGTCATTGAGGCGGAGGCGATGAAGGAGTTGATCGCCTGAGAATGGGACGCCGAAAGGACCTCTTCCGGGAACTGGATAGGTGTTCGCGGAATCGGGAGAAAGACGCCCGGAAGAGGCACAACCGTTGGGTAATCTCATCTCGAAAAAGCCTGTGGCGGCACATTTCCAACGTGCCGATTGCTCAGTTTTGTCGGCTTACGGCACGTTGGAAACGTGCCGCCACAGGCTTTAGGCGAGCGGTAGGTTCTAAGTTCCCGTAGCCGAAGTCGCCAGACTTCGGGATTGGACGCCCCACCCGAAGTCTGGCGACTTCGGCTACGGGTAAATCATTTCCCGCCGTTCGCCTTACCGAGCCGTCAAGACCCCTCAGCTTCCCCTGTCGAGACTGGCGGATGCTGCTCACCGCGATCGACGTGAGGCGCTGGTAGTCTTCGGCAGCGCCGCTTTTCCAGCCTTTGTCGCTTTCGCGGCCTTGAGCCGCTTGGGCACCGCGCGTTTCGGTTCCGCGATCCACGCGCCGTCGCGGCTTCGCGGGCTTCTCCGTGGAAGACGGTGCGGCGTCGCTGGTCTCTGGCTCCGCGAGTTCGATCCCGAAGACGCCGGCGACATCGCTCTCGGCGAGCGTCTTTTTTCCGCTGGACGTCTTCTTGCCGGCACGCGGCACGGCTTCCTCGATCAATTCCAGATGATCGACTTTGCGGAGCAGGAAGAGCAATTCGGGCTGCTGATCGAGACGCGCTCCCACGCCGTACAGCACGGCGGCGACGTGCTTGCACATGCCGGCCCAGTCCGGGCAGGAACACGACATCTTGATCTCGCTCGGCTTGGGAAACAGGCCGCCGTTCCGTGGGCCGTCACGATGTCCATCACGCCCTTCGACAGCCGGCCTTGCAGCAGTTCCACGAGCGAGCCGATCTGGCCCGCGCAGCGCGACTTGATGGCGCGCCAGTGTTTCTCCGGCAGCGGCGCGATGGTGATGGCGATCTTGTAAAGCTCCGAGCCGCTCACCAGCGCCGTGATCTTGCCCGGCTGAATCTGCAGGTCCACCACCGAGCCGTTGCGGACATAGGTGCGGCCGCGCGGCAGACGGTTTTCGTAATCGCTGTAGGATTCCAGGTTCTCGCACCACGCCTTGCCCCAGAACGTGTGCGCGATGGTCCGGCCCTCAATGACGACCGGCGAGACGGCCTGCCCTTTCTTCTTTCGCTTCTCGACCTCGCGGGCGGCCTTGGCGCGTCGCTTCGCCACCGGGACGTAGGGTCGAAATGGAATACCACATCGGAGACTCCTTCCTCTTCGGGCGACGATTTGCTCAGTACTCTATTACGATTCCAGCGCTTTGTGAACATCCAGGGCCACGAATTCCAGCAATTCGTCGTTGTCCATCTCCGTCAGCAGCCGCTCGCCGCCCTCGACCACGTCGCGGGCCAGGTCGGTCTTCTCGGCGATCAGGGCGTCGATCCGCTCTTCGACGGTGCCCCGGCAGACGAACTTGTGCACGAGCACATTGCGCTTTTGGCCGATGCGGAAGGCGCGGTCGGTCGCCTGGTTTTCCACGGCCGGGTTCCACCAGCGGTCGAAGTGGATCACCTGCGACGCCGCCGTCAGGTTCAGGCCGGTGCCGCCCGCTTTGAGCGACAGCACGAAGAACGGCGGCCCGCTTTCGCGCTGGAAACTCTCGACCAGCTCGCGCCGTTTGGCGACCGCGGTGCCGCCGTGCAGCACCAGGCCGGGCCGGCCGAAGACGCCTTCCAGGAACCCGGCCAGCGGCTCGGCGATCTCGCGGAACTGCGTGAAGACGAGCGCCTTTTCCTGCCGCTGGGCCAGCTCCTCGCACAGCTCGGCCAGGCGCTGGAACTTGCCGCTCTGCTTCGGCGTCGTAGTCGCCGTGGCCGAGCATCTGGGCCGGATGATTGCAGATCTGCTTGAGCCGCATCAGTTGGGCCAGCACCAGGCCGCGCCGCTGGATGCCGTCCGCCTTCTCCAGCTTGTCGCTGAGATCGCGGACCGCTTGCTCGTACAGGGCCGCCTGCTGCCGGGTCAGGCCGCAATAGGCCTTCACTTCGGTCTTGTCCGGCAGGTCGGCGATCACGCGCTTGTCGGTCTTCAACCGCCGGAGAATGTACGGCTGCACGAGCGTCCGCAGCGGCTGATACGACGGCTGTCGCTGCGTGCTTCCAGCTTCTTGACAAAGTTGGCGAAAGCCTTGGCACTGCCCAGCAGGCCGGGGTTCAAGAAATCGAACAGCGACCACAGATCCGAGAGCCGATTTTCGACCGGCGTGCCCGTCAGGGCGATGCGGCCGGCGGCCTTGCAGTTCCTTGGCCGCGCGCGCCTGGCGCGTGCCGGCGTTCTTGATGGCCTGGGCCTCGTCGAGAATCGCCAGGTTCCAGATGCGCTCGCGCAGCCACGACTGGCGCGTCAGCATGCCGTAGGTGGTGATGACCAGATCGCAGCGCTCGACCTCCGCGGCGGAGAGCGTCTCCTTGCCCGACGGCATTTCCGAGGGATGGGCGATCGCGTAGGTCAAGGACGGCGCAAACCGTTCGATCTCCGCCTTCCAGTTGGCGATCAGCGAGGCCGGCACGACCAGCAGACGAGGGCTGCCGGCTTCGCCGTCCGCGCGTTCTCTCTGCAATCTGAGCAGCAGGGCGATCACCTGGATGGTCTTGCCCAGGCCCATGTCGTCGGCCAGGCAGGCGCCCAGGCCGAGCTGCGTCAGGAAGCGCAGCCAGCCACGCCGCTGCGCTGATAGGGTCGCAGCTCGGCACGCAATCCGGGTGGGTTCGGACCAGACTGCGCGTCCGGCGATCGGAGCCGGCTCAGCGTCGCTTCCAGCAGCGGGCCGGCCGTCAAGCCCGTCCACGCACGGGTCGTTTCCGGGAGTGCCGCCGCGGCGTCGCGCTCCAGCGAGGCGCCTGCCAGCAAGCGCATCCCTTCAAAAAAGGAAAGCCCCTCGGCGCGCACGTCGCGTTCGACGGTTTGCCAATGCTGGAGCGCCTCGGCCAGATTCTCCCGGTCGACCTCCACCCATTTGCCCTTGAGCCGAACCAGCCCGTCCACCGAGGCCAGCAGTTCCTCGCAGCTCGGCTTCGCTCAGCGTCTCGCCGTCCAGCGTGACGCCGACCGAAAAATCGAGCAAGGCATCCACCCCCAGCGTGCGTCCTGGGTCGCCGTCGATCCGCACATTGACGATCGGCCGCGGCGGATGATGGGGCTTCCACCAATCGGGAACGCGGACGATCAAGCCGCTTTCTTCAAAGATCGGAATGTCCTGCAAGAAGCGATGTGCCTCGCGCGGCGACCACGCCAACGGGTGGTAGACGTCGCCGGAATCGACCAGCTCCTTCACCAGGGCGCTGCGCTCGGCCGCCCGTTGAATGGGCACCAGCAGGGCGAGCAGCGCTTGCCGGTTCTTGGCGCCCGCGTATTGCTGCAGCGCCCGGCCGAGCGCCTCGTGCTGCACGCGCCCCTGGGCCGACAGGCGGCTGGCATACGTCGCCAGAAACGCGAACGGATGCTCCGCATCGCGCTTGTTCTCGGCCAGGTGAAACGTGACGCGGCCGACGAACCGCCAGAGAGGGTTTTTTTCGCTCAGGTAAGCCTGCGCGCCGCCGGCGTGCTGCCGGATCTCGTCGCGAACCAGCGCGTCCAGGTCGGTCCACCAGCCGGTCAGAGTTTCCTCGCGCAGATACTCCAGGCCGGTCATCGGCGGCGCCTGCAAGATCCAGGTCGCCAGTTCCGCGGACGACGGCGGCGGCGTGGGTGGGAAGTCGGTGGTCGCTTCGTTGACGTGCGTCTGGCAGAGCCGGGTCAGATAGGTTCGGGCAAAGGACCGGACATAATCCAGCGCCGGCGGCAGAGCGGCCTGCAATTCGTTTGTCGCCAGGTGCAGCAGTCCGCGTGCCGCACTATCGGCGAAGGCGGCAATGAGCGGCTTCGACAGCCCGGCCGCGGCCTCCGTTGCGGAAGACTGCTCCAGCAATGCCAGATGGCCGCTCGGTGTGATCGTGAGTTCATGCGGCATGTTAGCAATCGGCAAACCGGCTGCGTCAGCGGCCGGGTAGGTTTCTATTGCTGGTTCTGCACTCACCCGGCCGCTGACGCAGCCGGTTCGCCGATCACCGCGGTTTCGTTACCTTCGTCCGGCGGCCCGAACGACCGGCAGTCGCCTCCGACACCTCAGCCTCTTCTGAGATTGCTGCCGTCAAGTCCGTCAGCTTGCAATTGGCGACCGGCGCGAAGCCCAGTTCCTTGAGCAGTGAGTCTAACTCCTCTCGTTTGTCCGGACGGACGACGAACCAGTCGGGAGGAATGTGGCCGACGAAGAGCGGTCGGAACCGCGCGCTGGTCAGGACCGTCGCGCAGGCCTGGGGCTGGGTAACTTGAAGCAACAGCAGGTTGCCGAGGAACACGCGGACCGGGCTGGACCAGTTGCGCAGCGCCGTCTCCAAGATGCCGGGCAGCTCGTTTTCCACGTGAGCGTGCAACCAGTCCAGGATCTGATCTGCTGGAATGCCCCGGTCGCGCTCGCCGCACCGACGCGGCGGTTATCTTCCAGTCGCCATCGACGGCGTCCGCAAACTGACCCAGCCGAGCGAGAACGACGGCATCGGCTTCCTTGTCAACGTCTATCCGCCCCGTTTCATCTACCCGCCACGCGGAATAGGGAACGCGTCCTTCGTCGCAAACGAGGATTCCCCTGGCGCCGCGCCGCCCCCTTCGGCAGCAACACGAACTGCTCGCCGATGCGTATCGCATTTGCTGCGCTCGACAGGCGGTCGCCCTGCCCCGCAGGATAGGCCCCCAGGGTAATCTCGGAGCGCAGGACCAATGCTTCACGCTTCCGGCCCCATTCGGCCAGGGACAGCGCGACGTTGTCCGGCAGGCCCGTCTTGCTGTGCTCCAGCAGGAAGCGGCGGATCGCTTCGATGCCCAGCCCCGATTCCAGCGCCTGGTAGACCGATTCGCGGGTGAGGACGAACGTCTGGACAACCCCGCTTCCCTTGGAAGTCGCTGGGCCATCTGGATGAGCGGCCAAACCGCGCTGATGTCGGCGGCGTCCAAATAGGCCAGTACGTCGAAGTTGGGCTGCACGGTCAGAAACTTGGCATCGACACTTGGTTCCGGCGCGGTCAACTCGGGTGCGCCAAACACAGCTTTGCCAAGATCGGTCAGGCGGAAGCAGAAACGGCTGTTCTGCTCCGATCCCGTGTGGCCACGTTCCACCAACCCCAGGTGTGCCAGGGTTCCCATCACCGCGTTGGCCGCCCAGGTGCCGGCGCCGTCCAGCCAGAAGGCTCGGCGGCGCTCGGTCTGATCGAGAATGTGTTGCTTCTCCTTGGCGAGCTTGAACCCCGGACTCCAGGAGTAAGCATACCCTATTGGATTCAGGCCCTGTTCCCCGGCTGCGGCCCACAGATCGAGTAGGAAGGTCTCCAGGTCCAACCAGTCCGCGGAACTGTGCGCCACCCGGCACAAGGCCCAGACGACGATTTCTCGTGCCGTCCGTAGCGGCCCCGATTTGATCCCTCCCGACACTCTATCGCTGTCCCGGTCGGACAGCGAGCCGATGCCGTCCTGCCAGAGCCGTGCCTGCATCCAGGCGCGGACCCATTGCCAGGCTTGCAGCGGAGACGGTTCGTCCAGGCTGAGCTGCAAGGCCTTCTGGTTGAGGTAACCCTGATCTTCGTCCACCTGCACGACGCCCAGACCGCGCAAGATCTCATAATCGAGCGCTTCCGGTTCGGGGATACCGAGCGGATCTTGATTGGGCCGAGGAAACGACTTGTTCAGCCGCTTCTGCATACTTTTGACGAGCGAACCGCCCCGATTGGTTTTCCAGTACCTGGACTGGACGAGGAATTGGGCAGTGGTCCAAAGGTCGAGAGCGACTTCAGCAGCTGTCCGCCGGAACGGTGCGGCCGGAAGCGCGAGAGCTGGGGCCGACGGAACCCAGGGTCGAGGGGATGCAGGCGTGATGTGATCGAGCACCCCGGCCAGGAGAACCACATCCGGGTATTCGATATCGTAGATCGACGAGAAATAACTAAAGCGACCGTAGCTTGAGTATTCGCCGTACTGCTGGCGTATGAGGAGGAACTTGGCACAGAGGTCGATAACAGGGTCCTCCGTCCGCGGCCTGCCGTAGATGCCGGGCGCCGGTTTGGGTTTGCTCACCAGGCCCCGCGACAAGACTTCGGCGAGCAGCAAAGTCCCGGAGACCGCACCGCCGTAACGCTTGCAAATTGCCAACACCTGGCGTTGTTTCTCCGGCAAGGTCCGCAGTCCGTCCGCCATCCGCTCTGGATGCTTGAACAGGTCCGACAAGGCGGTTAAGCACTCGAACTTGCGAAACTTGTTCGACGCCGTCGTGCCGAACCAGAACCGGGCGGCGCGTTTCAGCTCATCGGTGTGCAACCCATCCAGGTTGAGAACGACCCGCTCGATGCGTGTCAGAACGTGCTTCAGGTGAACGGCGCTGTCGCTCATGCTACGACCCCCTGCACCATCTTCGGCGTCTGTCCCTCGGCCAGGACGCGCCTTGGCGAGAGCGTCCAGATGGCCCGGGTCGATCAACGCCACCGTGTCCGACAGCCGAGCCAGAAGGTAACGGCGGATCTTGGGATTGGAAGCCAGCTCCACCAACTGGGTCATGTCGTTCACTTCCAGGACCGCGGCATTCTCGTGCAGCTCGATTTGCCGCGGTTGCAAGAGCGGTAACAATTGATCGAGAATCGAGGTGCGCGAATTCATGATCGGCCGTTGTTTTTACGGACTCGCGGTTTGCAGTGCCGCAACGGAGTTAGCCAGGGCGAAATCGACCCGGGTACTCCCATTTTATGAAATGGATAGAGAACCAGCCGGAGAGACGTTGCTGGAAGGCTGGAATGGTAGGGAGTTGATGGAGCCGAGGTGAACTATCTGGAGCAAGGGTGCCTTTCCGTTATTGCGGAGGACGAGTGCATCCTCCGCAATAACGGGAACGGCACTTCAATCAAGTCAGGTTCGGCAGCGGACCGCCGGCGCAGTGATCCCGGTTGCCGAAGCGTTCGATCCGATGGCCGAAGCCGTGTGCCAGGGCCAGCAGCAAGCGATTGTGCGGCATTCGCTGATACTTGACCGACCGGCCCATCTTGAAGTTCAGACCGTTGCCGACCAGGACGAACGGGATGTTGTCGAGCGTGTGCGAGTTCCCCTTCCCCAGCTCGTTGGTCCAGAGGATGAGCGTGTTGTCCAGCAGGCTACCGGAACCGCCCGGCTCCGGCGTCGTGGCCAGGCGTTGGGCCAAGTACGCCATCTGCTCGCAGTACCACTTGTTGATCTTCGTCAACTTCTCCTGTGCCGCCGTGTTCGTGTCCGGCTCGTGCGACAGTTCGTGATGGCCCTCCGTGACGCCGAGCCAGCGCATCTGCGCTCCGCCGACCGAGTTCGTGATCTGGAGCGTGGCGACACGGGCGAAGTCGGCGGCGAAGCTGTTCACCATCAGGTCGATTTGCATCTTGCTGATGCGCGGAATGTTGTCGTTTTCCTTCTTGACGCCCGGCTCCACTTCGGGAACCGGATGCCCGATCTTGTCGTTCTCGGCCGCACGGAGTTCCTGCTCCATCTCGCGGACAAACGTGGTGTGTTCGTCGAGCAGACGGCGATCCTCGGCACTGACCGCGGAACCGACTTTCTTCAGATCGTCCTTCACGTCGTCCAGCACGCTCTTCAGGATCGCCCGGTCCTTCGCCCGGCCGTACATCTTGGCGAACATCTGATACGGGTCGTCGATCGGAGCGATCGGCTTGTTCGGACCGGAGTAGACCATCCGCGTCCAGGTATCGGCCCGATCCGGAACCATGACGCCGAACTCCAGCGAGCCGAACCGCGTGCGCGTGGCGACGTCTTTCTGGAGATGATTCTTGATCTCCTGGTCGATCGAGATGCCGCTCGCCCATCCGGCCGGAGTGTCCGATCCACCCTGGACGTTGCCAGGGAACAACTCGCTTCCCGTGAGCAGGCAGCCGATACCGCGCATGTGCGCGTCGCCGTCGCCGCGAACCCGATCGCAGACGCCGTGCAGGATCAACGTCCGATCCTTGAACGGCTCCAGCGGCGTCAGGCTCGCCTTGAGCGTGAAATTCGCCCCTTCCTCCTCGGGCCAGAAGGCGTTCGGGATGATGCCGTTGGGGCTGAACAGGACCACCAGCCGCTGTTTACGCTGCGCCTGGTTGGCAAATCCCAGACCGGGCAGGTTGAGCAGGAACGGCAACGCCGCGCTGCCGATACCCAGGTCGCGGATGAACTCACGGCGGGTGGTGGTGCGGAACACGTTGTTTCTCCTATGTTTAGCCGCGAGCTTTTGCGAGCGCTGAGAATCAGCGCTCGCAAAAGCACGCGGCTAAACGGAACTAATGGCGGGCGGTCCGTGCGGTCGAGGCCATTACCTCCACCGCCAGTTTCTGCACGTTGAACCCATTCGCGGCGAAGGATCGCCGCAGTTCGTCGAGCCGTTCGGGACCATACGCCCGAACCGGCTGCTGAACCAGATGGTGGAACAGTTGCTCGGTGAAGGCCAGGTGGACTTCTTCGCTGCCGGCGAGGAAGGTTGCGAGGTCGCGGACCCCGGTAAAGGTAACCGTCTTTCCGGAGCGTGTCAGATACATCCCCGTGGCGTCGATCGGTTTCCCGTTGTCCTTCTCGCGGTATCGGCCCACCGCGTCGAAATGTTCCAGGGTGAACCCCAGCGGATTGATGACGCCGTGACAGCTCATGCAGTTAGTGGAGCGTGTTTGCAAGGATACGCGCTCTCGAGTGCTGAGGTTCGGGTGGAGATCAGCGGCCAACGGCGTGACGGCCTCCGGAGGCGGGCGGAGCGCGACACCGAGTACCCCACGCACGATGAAGACGCCCCGGTGGATGGGTGAGCTTTCACTTGAGTAGGCGAAGGCGGCCATCAGATACGGATGCGTGAGAATCCCGGCGCGCTGTTCGGAGTTCAATTTCACTTTCTGGAACGCCGCGTCAGGCGGCAGATCGACGCCGTAGAACTTCGCCAGCCGGCCATTCAGGTAGATCCGATCGTCCAGGAACATCTGGCGGAAATCGGAGTCCTTGCCGCCCCTTTCGTCCAGGAACAGGTCGAGCGAGGTCCGCAAATCGGAGATGATCCCGGAATCGAAACCGGGGAAGCGTTGTGCGGCCTTGGTGAGGTCCGGAGTGCGATCGATCTTCAGCCAGTGGCTGTAGAACTCACGCAGCTTGGATCGCGCCCGCAAGTCGCCGACCATCCGTTCGGCCTGCCGGGCCACCTGTTCGCGGGTGGCGAGTTTGCCGGCAGCCGCCGCGTCGAGTAATTCCTGGTCCGGCAGCGAATCCCAGAGACCGAAAGATAACCGGGCCGCCACTTCATAGCCGTCCGGAGCGCTGCCCACTTCGCGGTAGAGGAATCGCGGGGACTTGAGGACGAGCAGGACGACACGCTTGACGGCCAACTCCGGATCCTTGGCGACCTCGAACTGCCGGTCGATGAACGCTCGTTTCTGCTCTTCGGTGAGCGGTCGGCGAAACGCTCGTTCGGCGAAACGGCGACAGAATTCGCGGAGTTTTGTGACCCGGTTCGCTTCGGTATCCCGGACGCCGGATAGTTCGGCGAGATGGGCCGCCACGTATCCGGCGGTTTCCAGGGCCGCGTCGGTGGTTGCCTGCGTCCCATTCCTTGGAGACCGTCGTGCCCCGCTCCCAGCCGTAACTGCGGTCGTCCGGCGGAAAGGCGGTCGTGACGGCGAACGATTCCGGGAAGGTGTTCGGCGATAGGTTGCGCGCCGGGATTACCTCGGCAGTCGAGTGCGGCGCTTGCCACTCCAGCGCGATCGACGACTTCACCGGCGGCGGCTTCGTCTTGTTCGTCTTCGAGTCATCGACGCCCTGTTTGGCCTTGGAGTATTCCAGCCGCAGCGGATAAACGCGGCCGGCGATCAGATAGATCGAGCCGCGATATTCCGTGTCTTTCCCCGACTTCACCCAGGCGTCGATCAACGGACGCTTGGTGTCGTTCACCCACAGCCGGGCGGAGTGCTCGGTGCGGACGATGAACTCGTACTCTCCGGTCTCCGGGGCCAGCACCGATCCGGCCCAGCGGATCAGAAACTCGTGCGGCTCGATCTTGCCGGCGACCGGGCTGTCGGTGCCGAAATCGAAGCGGACTTCCGGGTCGAGCCGATCCAGCACGCGCTTGTCGTTGCGAAAGCCGCGCCCGGAAAAATACTCCGCCCGCAGTCCTCTCTTATCGTCCCACTTTCCCGAGGTGCGAAACCCGTCGACCAGGTCGGCCGCGGCGTTGCGGTACTGGCGGACCGTCAACCGGGCCAGTTCGATACGCGCCGGACGGTTGCGTTCACGGGCCGTTGTCGAGTAGAAGGCGTCGTAGATGTAGGCGGCGACCTTGTTCGCATCAGCGCCGATGCACGCTCCGGGGTCGTCCTCAGGCATCGTCCTGGCGATCAGCTTGGCGAGCTGGCTCACCGACTGGTCGCCGATGAGCGGGCGCGGGAAGTGGACTTTCGTGCCTTCGCCGGTCGGGCCGTGGCAGGAAGCGCACATTGCGCGATAAATCCGCTCGCCGGTCGCAATCTCGGCGGCTCTCAGGGGAGCGGGCATCGTGAGCGCGAAAACGGCGACTAGCCCCCGGAATAGCGGGCGCGGTGGGGAGAACCTTCTGGATCGGATCGTCCGCATCAGCAGACTCGCGGAAGAGGAAGGTATGGTTGGCAGCGGGCGCGGTGGGACCATTCATTTAGAACGTATTGAACCATCGATCGTACGTCAAGTGCCGGCGGCGATCGTTAATAAGCCGGTTCAGAGGCGGCGAGCCGAGCTGCGTAAGCAGCCGGGTCGCGGCCCACCGTCATCCACCCGGCCCCTTACGGGGCTCGGCTCGCCGGGATGGCAACCGCTTCTACACGGGGATACAAAAGATGACCAAAATCCGTCCAGTGCGATAACCGATACATCTGATACAACCGGAAAAGTCTACCGGCGCGCCTATCCGTAGTACGCATCGTCGAAGGTCTGGCTGAGAGCTGAGAGCCGGAACCTGACAGCTTTTTTTCACAACGAGCTTTCAGCTATCAGCTCTCAGCTCTCAGCCGGCCAACCAACTGGCTTGGACTTGACGATGCACTAGAATTATCCGCAAGACACGAGCGTGATCGTCAACAAATCGGCGAAGGAGGCGGGCAGATGGCGCAGGGTATTTCGCCTGAAGACCTCAAACATCTTACCCGGTACTCGTATGCGCACATCTTGGCGTGCCTGCCGTTCGTGGCGCTCGGCGGCTTCGGCGTGATCCCGCCGTGGGTGTTCGCTGCCGCGTCGGTGCCGTTGGGAGCCGTGGTCGGGCTGTTCACGCTGCGGCCGCGACGGGCCGGGGTGCTTGGGGGGATGGCCGGCATGGCCGTCGCCGGGCTGCTCAGCGGCGCGATGTTCGCGGCAGGGCTGGCGTTCGACCCGCGTCTGTTCCAGGATCCGCGCTGGACGGCTGGGCTGGCGGTTTTTGCGGTGATTGGCTGTCTGGTCGGCGCGTATGTCTGGGATGTGGCCCGGGGGCCGCAACCGCCCGCCGATGAGCCGCCCCAGGGCGGCGACCCAGGCGCTGCACCTGACCGGCGACGTTTGTAGAGCCGGAAAACCCAGCCGCTGACGCAGCCGGTTCGCCATTCTCGGACAGCAGAACTACCCGATGCTTGTTTTCATTGACGCATCGCGGCGACACGGGTACAAGAATGGTGTCGGTGTCTGCGGCAACACAGCCCCGCGGTTCCCTCGCCGTCAAGACATCAGGACTACTTTTCTTCTGGAAAGGAAGAAGTGCGAAATGAAACTATCCGAGGCTGTTAACCGCGTGATCGGTCTCTCTCGCAAGGTTCGCGAGTACTATGACACCGAACTCCCGAAGCGGCATCCGAATTATCCGTTGGTTGGTCCTGACGAGGAGACTGCGCCGCCACCGCCCGAGGAAAAGGGGTTGGAGGATTTCCTGGCAACACTCTCGGGGGACATGGTTTATCAGCTGATACTGCTGGAGCATCTTGGCCGCGAAGATTTCGGGATGGACGACCTGGCAGGACAGTACGAGAGCTTGAATGATACGGTTGGCGACTCAAAAGACGCGGCAACCCAGATGATGTGGAACATCGTGACGTTAGCCGACGAACTGTCGGACAGCTTGGACGAACTTCGCAAGCACAAGATCAACGTGGACAAGCTGCCGCTGAAAAAAGTCAAGGTGCCGAAGCGATAGTGTTCGTTCGGTTTTCTTGGGGAATCTTCAATGGCATCAAACGCCTACAACGGGCATCTTCGCTCACTGTTGCGCGATGCCAACTACCTGCGCTTTACCTCCCGACAGCTCCCCACTGGAATTCGTGGGCGTCGGCTCCGCGTCGCTGCTATCAATCGAGCCGTGGTTATCACATGCGTTTCTGCCTGGGAAGCATACATAGAAGAACTCATCCGCGAATCGCTGAGCGTGCTCCGTCCCCCGACGCCGCCAGTTGGCCTCTGGCCCGCACTCAATGCCACCGTGCGCGGGCAGTTGGGAAGGTTCAACAATCCGAACACGGAAAACATTCGGATGTTGATTTCCGATGCGCTTGGGCTTCAGGACATTCAAACTTCCTGGGCCTGGCAAAATTGCACCTCAACTCAGGCGATCCAACGTCTGGCCGATGCGATGTCCTTGCGCCATCAGATTGCTCACGGAGTCAATCCACGACCGGTTGTGAATACCGTTTATTCAAACGAGCTGCCCGATT
>CAVXNL010000017.1:0-96980 GCA_963763045.1 uncultured Planctomycetaceae bacterium
GGCTTTGCATTTTAACTCGCGCCGCCTGTCCGGTTTATCCGCAACTGGCGGCGTTTAGCCGCAGACCATTCTAGCCGGGAAACTTCAGGATCGCCAACGGCTCGGCTGGTTCGTCCGACTTCCGGGCGGACATGCCCCAATCGGTCGGGTCGATGCCCAGCTCATACCACTCCTGAATGACGCACATCAGGTTGTGGCAGACGATCTTGGCGAGTACCTCATTCTTCATGGCCGTGTCGTGCCGCGACCGAACCGCGTCGCCGAGTTTCCGCTTGATCGCGGAGAAGGTCGATTCGACGTTGCTTCGTTTGTGGTAATGCGCCAGGAATTCGTCCCGGTGCAGGTTGAAGTAGTGGAACATCTTGTCCCACAGCGGCGTGTTGCCGAGAACCGAATTACTCTTGAACGGAATGTACGGCGCTCCGCCGTGCGCCTCGATCAACTGAAGGTTGTCGGCCGACAGGTACGCCTTGTCGGCGCTCATCTCCCGAATGGTGAAGTTCTCCGCCGTCTTGTTCGTCAATGCCGGCAGTTGCGGGCAGTCACCGAGATTCTTGTCGCCGATGATAACGGCCGTGACAACGTTCGTCTTGACGCCACAGGTCAGGTGAACCTTGACCCATTCGGCTTTCTGGCGGGTCACGCCGTACTTCTCGTCAAACCAGCGCGTGAATTTGTTTGTGCTAAACCCGCTGCTGTCGATGGCGAAGTCTACGTCAACCGAGCGGAGCGGTAGACTGCTGCGCACGATCAGACCGTGCAGGATCGGCGTCACGGCTTCTTTCCTCAGATATTTCCAGGCGATGTCCACGCACGGCTCGGTTTGAATGTGGCCGCGCCGGTGGGCTTTGCGCAGGTCAGACTGGAACCGCCGCGCGGAGAAGGTGCTGTAGACCTTGAAGACGCAGGTAAAGATGGCCTCGCCGAGCGGAACCGGCGGTCGTCCGCCCTTGCTCCCGCCCTTGGGTGACGGTTCGGGAATGGCCGCGCACAGATCGGCGAGTAATTCCTGAAAGTGGTCTTTCTCGTTCGTCTGTGCGCCGTTGTAAGCTGGCCAGACCTGTCGGTGGGTCGGCTTTTTCGGGACGGAAGTCGTGTCGATGGGCGGAGCGTCTTCAAGGCCGGTTCGCTCTCTAACGAGACAGGCCGCGATGACGTGCTTGCACGGTTTATTCGTCAACTGAAAGTCTTCGCAGGTGCAACAGGGCGCGGGCGTCAGGAGGACGCGGTAATTGCTGCCCGGACTGGTCTGCGAGGGAACCGACCACGCCGCGCCGTCGAAAGTGATTTTAGCGCGGGCGGCGAGTTCAAGAGCCTTCAGTTCGCGGAGGTCCACTTTGTACCCGCTCTCGGAGGTCATGTTTTCTCTGCCTCCCATTATGCTTGAGCGGGTAAGTATTTAGTAGGTCAGTAGTCAATGCAAAGCGCTACGCATACTTGACAAGAATGCGTAGCGCTTTGTATACTCACTGTGTCTCCCTGGCAAGCATCTTCAAGCGGAGAAAAGATCATGAACGACAGCATCGGTGAAACATCGGAACCCGCCACTGTTCAGGAAGCCGGCGCCAAAGGTGGCAAGGCGAGGGCACAGGGCATGACGCCGGAACAGCGGCGGGAGGCAGCCCAGAAAGCCGCGAAGGCAAGATGGGAAAAGGATGTAGTGGTCGCTCCACACAACGGGATAATCAAGATCGCAAGCCCGTCACCGAGCGGCGAAACCTTGGAGATGCCGTGTTCGGTTCTGGCTGATGGTACTCGAGTCTTACACGAGCGCGGCGTGATGAAGGCTCTCGGTGTCACTCGGAGCGGCAGTCTCCGAGGTGTAAATGATGCTTCTGACGGAGGTGCAAAACTGCCGCTTTTCGTGGCCCAAAAAAACCTTATCCCGTACCTGGATGCGGAGTTAAGCGAGGTGCTTAAAAAGCCAATCTGGTATCGGCCACCGTCTGGCCCGAACAGCGGACGGCCACACAAGGGCATTCCTGCCGAGATGCTTCCCAAAATCTGCAATGTCTGGCTTAAAGCGCGTGATGCGGGCGTATTGGGGAAGCGCAGATAATCGTGGCTGCCAATGCTGACATTATCAGCCGGGGTCTGGCCGAAGTCGGCATTACAGCGCTGGTTGATGAGGCCACCGGCTTTCAAGACGTGCGGGCGAAGGATGCGCTTGCGAAGATTCTTGAACAGTTCGTGGCAAAGGAGCTTCAGCCCTATCTATCGGGCTTCCCAGTAGATTTCTTCCGAGAACTATGCCGCTTGCGGGATGTGCCTTTCCGCTCGGATATGAGGCGGCCACGCTACTTCGGGACGCTCATCAATAATCTGGTGTACTGCCGTCTTGCGCCAGGAGTCGTGGACGAGTTGAAACGCAAGAATCCCGTCACAGAAAGTGGTCGGAGGAAGGATAAGAACTACAAATGGCTCACGCCACACGTCGGCCACCCGAAACTGCAATTGCTTCTCGGCTCAGAAGTGACGCTAATGCGCATGTCCAAGACGTGGGACAACTTCAAGGCTCTAGTCGATGAATACCACAAACCCTATCAGGCGTTGCCACTGTGGGATTGGGCTGAAGGAAATAACCACTAGGCTCCTTGTATCCCGAAATCCGTAGCGCATGAGTCAAGTTTCATGCGACGAAGTTTCTGCTCTTCCATCAAGCGGTCGATCGCCGCGTCGAGCTCGTTGAAGCGGCGTCGCAAAGGCGAGTCGTCCGGCGCTTCTTCCGGGATGATGCGCGCCAATCCCGGACGTAACAGGCGGCTATAGCAACGGGTGCAGAACAGCGCCGTGCGCCAGCCGCTGTCTGTCACGCGGTAACGATGAGTGTGGGGCAGCCGTGCGATGACGCCGTGTAATCGCAGGCGCCGCAGGTGGTAGGTCATCTGCCCTTGGGTCATGGTCCGGGCCTCTTGCCCCAGCAGGGGCGCCCAGTGGTCGCGCAGTTCGCGGTTGGAAAAACCCCGAGGTAACAGACGAAACACCAACAACGCGCTGAACAAGGCTTGCACCGCCACGTCGGCGAAACGCAGGGTGCTGGCACGTTGACCGTTCACCACCACCGGTTCGTTCACGTGCCGGAACGCGTCTTCGCCGATCGTGCAGTCGTGGCTGAGGCATTGGACGTGCAACAGACGTCGGTTGGCTTGAAAGCCGATCGCCCGCAGAGCGGGCAGATTCTCCAGCCGCTTGCCGATGCCGAAGTCGCGTGGGTTGTTGATGGTGGTCTCGGTGCGCAGGGCCCGGCCTTCCTTGTGGTATTGCTTGATGCCCGTGCTTTTGTAGTTCACGTGCAGCGACGGGGTCACGCCCGCGGTCAACACGCGCGTGCGAAAGGTTCCGGGCGTGCGCTGGGTGACGCGGCGGTCAACAATCATTTGCACTTTGTCGGGACGGCCCAGGTCGAGGTTTTCCCGAATGACTTCTTCAAAGAAGATGCGGCCGCTCACGGGGCGGTCCAGAACCTGCGTCAGGGAAAACTCGGTCTGGAGCATGGACAGGTCGTAACGGTAGCCCGCCGCGCGGTCGGCGGCGCTAAAAGGATGCGGCAAGCGCTGCAGCCACTTGCGCAACAGGGCGTCAATCTTGTCGGCGGTTAGACCGGCACAGATCTGCTGTAAGCGTTGCGGCTCGGCGCAGGAACGAATGCCATTGTCCAGCGGCTCAAAGGCAATGCCCGCCTTGACCAGTTGCCGCTTGACGTATGCGTGGCCGTTGAGGCACAGCTTGGCGTTGTACGGAAAATAGCTGGAGAATTTGAGGAAGAACGGGCCGAAGTCGTCATCGACGCAGTAGCAGTAATACTGGTTGACCATGGCCGTGGACTTGACGATCCAGGGGTACTTCGTGCCCGTGTCCGCATTGGTCCGTTTTTCGGTGCGGAAGACCGCTACCTTCTCCTGGGCTTTGCCGATGAAGAGTACCCCTTCGCTGCCAGAAAAATTGGCCCGATAGGCGGCGGCGACCTCATCCTTGCGTACGTCCTTGTCGAAGGTAAACAAGGGTACGTCGTTGTCCTGGGCAAAGGTTTCGAGGTTCTTGATGAAGGCCGTGCTGATCGGTTCCATGAGGGCCGAGGAGACCACAGGCTGCTGGCGATGGTAGCGAAAGAAGGTGATGACGCCGCGGTCGTGTTGCAGTTTCGGCTGGTAGACGTTGAGGTACATGCGGTCGATGCCTTCGACTTCGAGGGTGACGTGCTCGCGGATGACTTCGGCAACCGTGCGTGGTACACTCATGATTGGCTCCGGTTGACATCGGTCCCACGGGACCACCACCGCAACGCGGTAAACAAGAGGCTGCTTCGGCAACCTCGCTTTGGCTCAACCGGAGCCTTTTGTATTCACCGCAACGCCCAAGGAACACACGCCTCGTCGGTCTGAGGCGGAGCCTCGTTAGCTCTTCTTCCACCTAGCAGCCGCCGCCTTCTTGGCGATTTCGCTCCGGCGTTTCTTGCTGAGTTTGGCGGCGCGGGCAAGGCCGCCCTTCTTGCCGCCGAGCCGACCGAGCGCAACGGCGGCTGGATTCTTACTGGTCGGCAAGGACGGAATAGTTGGGTCCGACGGAAGGCCGTCCGTGATAGTCGCCGCCTGCTCTTGGGTAGGTGACAACTGGATTTTCGGCTTTCTCTTGCTTGCACGTTTAGGCATAGCTACCATTATGCGCGGAAGCGTCCTGGAGTGCAAGACATCGGCGAGAAGGAGAGGGCGGATGGCATCGGACACGCTTATTCACGTCAGGATGAAGCAGGAAGACATGAACCGCCCTGACGTTCAGGCATTCCACTGTGGTTCCAAGCCACACGAAACGCCGCTCGCAGACTGGATCAAAACTCAGGCTGCTGACGCGATTCGCCGTCGATGGAAGGTCTGGCTCTACTATCTTGAGGCCCACGGAGCCTACCAAGGGCCGCTTGTCGGTTACAGCAGCCTTACAAAGGGCAACATCGATACCATTGGCGAGGATGGTAGCACGACGCAGCTGAAGGTAATGGAAATCCCGATGCTGGCGCTCCATGAAGACTTCTGGAGGTGCCCGAAAGGAATCACCGATCCTGAAAGGAGATACTCTCGCCAGATTGTTCGCCATCTCCAGCAGGAAGCGCAAATAGGCCAACAGAACGGGCAGAATATTGAACGCTTCCTGGCCCTGTATGTCCATCCTGACGCGGAAGCGGCGCAGAAACTTTACCTGGCGTGCGGCTTTGTCTTTGCTCCAGGCAGGTTCCTACCCGATCCCGACATTCATCCTGACAGCGGCTTCCCTGGGCTTCTGGGGATGGATTACCGTTGGGACTAGGGAGATATTGGAACCTGGCTTATTCGCATGAGGAGAGCCTGTTCATAAGGTGCCGTGTCTGCTCCTTGTCCCATTTGACGGCGCGCATGCCGATTACTTCCCACTCCGGCGACTTCCAGTCACGGAGCATCTTCTCTGACCACTTCTTCCGCTCAAGCAATATACCGATCACCCCAGACTTGTGAAGGTTGATGCCTCTCTGGCGGTAAGTTTCGTACTTTTCGTCGAGAAGCTCTGCGAAGGAGATCAGGGCGGACAGCGCCTGTTTGTACCCAGCCTCTTCGTCGTGGTCGAACTCCTTATCGCCGGAGACCACCTGCGACCGCCACTCGTCGAGATCGGCTTTCAGCGACTCGTTTCGGTTGTCAGCAAATCGGATGAAGGCTTGGAAGTCTTTCCGGACGGTAGCGATCCTTTTTGGGCACTCATCGTCCCACGCGCCGATGCCATCAGGAATCGTCTCCCGCGCGTGATGTTCGGCAGCGAGAATGGAGCGAGCGTGTTGAATTGTCGTAGTCACGATAGTCTCCATCCAGAGAGGGCGTCGTGCCAGCGCTCCGGTCTTGCAACCGTAGCTCATGATCTGCCGGCACAGACAAACCCGCAGCGGTCCACTCATGGCGATCCCTCGCGGGTCTCTTCTCAGCATATCGACGGAACCACGTTCCGGGAAGATCGATCTTCGGCCCGTGGCGGTCGCTGGTAAAGTGAATTGTGCAAAATCCGTGCGACTTCGTTACAATCGACACTGGAGACGAAGAGGATGTTCGCTCGTCTTGGCCAAGCCCACCAATTTCAAAATTGAGCAGGCCAAACCCTTCACTATAATACCCGGAGTCTCCGTTGTGTAGCGGCAAATGCGTTTATCCGCAGACCGTGCCAGTTTAGCCGCAAGCGGTCGCGCGGAGGCAGTTAAAATGCAAAGCCGAGCGCGTCGGGTGACGCGCTCCCCTCTCGGGTCGCGGCTAACCGATGAAATACATTGTCGATGTCCTACGGTTTCGCTTCCTGGAGCGTATTGCGTGCCTTGCGGGCGGCCGCGCGGATGACGAGCACGGTATCGTTCGCTTCCATCTTCGCCAGCACCAATTTTACCGCATTCTTGTTCGCCCTGGCGCACCGATCATCTCCAGCGTCTGAACCGCTGCCAGGCGACCCGTCGCTCGGCCGATACCCTCCGGCGTCATCAGGCTCCCGCCGGCGAAGTCGTTTGTCAGTGCCTTGAGCAAGTCGTTGATCGCCGGCTCGCCGATTTTGACCAGCGTTTCTTTCGCGGCATTCTGAATCTCGACGGCTTCCGCGTCTCCTTCGTTGTCCACCTTCAGCAGGCCGACGAGGAACGGCACGGCCTGCTTCGCCTCGTCTGCTTCGATCTTGCCCAGCACCAGGCAGATCGCCAGGCGTGACTTGCGGTTGCCCTCCTTCAGCAGCGGCAACAAAACCGGTCCGGCCTCTGCGCCTTTGGGCCGAGATCGCCCAGGAGGCTGATTGCCGTCGTGCGCACCTCTCCGGTCGAAGCCTTCACCACCTCGATCAGGCCGGGCAAGCGCCTGTGCCGTCGGGACCGAACTTCGCCGCCGCCTTGAGCATCCTCAACCGTACCGGATCGCGCTTGCTCTGGAGGCCGTCGTTGATCTGTTGGACGTGTTCCTTGGTGAACGGGAAGTTCTCCAGCGCGTTGTCGGCAATCTTCTGCACCGCCGGGTCGGTATGTTCCATCGCCTTGAGCAGGACAGGCAAGACGCCGGTTTCGGGCGGCAGGGCGGCCAGCGACTCGGCGGCCTTGACGACCACCTTCGGATCGGTGTCGGTCAGCGCCTTCGTCAGCGGCACGATCAGCGCCTTGCCGTCGTTCTGCAACTTGAGCAGCGCCGCCAGAGCCAACATGCGCAGTGCGGCCGAGTCGTCTTTCTCAAGGACTTTGAGGATCGCCGGCAGCGCCTCCTTGGCCTCGTCGCCGAGGTCCGTGACGGCAGCCAGGGCGTACTCGCGGATCGGCTCGCCCTTGTCGGTCAGGAAGCCCGTCAGCGTCGGCAACTCGGCTTTCGTCGGTTTGCCCAGTTTCGACAGGGAATCGGCAGCGGCCTTCGCTACCTCCATCTCCGGGTCGAGCAGCAGCCCAGCAACGGGGAATAGGCGGTAGCCCGAGCATCGGCACCGATGGCCGCGATGACGCCGATCACCTTGAGTCGCTGCGCGGTGTTCCGGTCCTTCAGCAGGGCCAGCAGCTCGGGCAGAGCCGGCTGGGCGTCGCGGCCGAGAGTGGTTAGGGCATCGAGGGCGAACTGGCGCCCTTCGGGGAAGCCGGCGTCCTTCAGCAACGGCACCAGGGCCTTGACGTTCGCCAGTCCGACGGTCCCAACTTTGGTCAGCGTTTCCAGAGCCGCACGCTTCACGTTGGGGTCCGCGTCGCCAAGCAGCTTGAGAAGGGCCGGGGCGACGTCCTTGGCCTCCGGACCGTAGCGTGCGATCTCACGCAGAATTTCGACGCGATCGGCCCCTGGTTCTTGCAGCCGTTTGGCCAGGTCGCCGAGGTCGGGCGGCAAGATCCAGACGCGCAATGTCCGGTCGTAGCCGCCGGAGAGGGCCCGGCCGCCGTCGGGGAAGAACGCAGCACACTGCACTAAATCCCTGTGTTCCTCGAACCGGCCCAGCTCACGTCCCGAAGCGACGTGCCATAACCGTACCGTCTTGTCGAAGCCAGCCGAGAGCAGACGCCGACTGTCTTGCGAGAAGGCCAGTGCGCGAGAACCTCGTTCTGGTGGCCGGTGAAGCGGCGTAGTTCCTGGCCGGTCGCCACGTCCCAGAGCCGAATCTCGTAATCGCGCGAACCGGCCACGAACTCGCCCCGGGTAGCATCGTAATCACCCCCACCGCCTGACGCGGCCAGCTTCCCGTCAGGCGATATGGCCACGCACCAGACGATGTCCTGGTGACGCGGGAATGCCTTGAGCATCTTCTTCTCATTCAGGTCGTAAATTCGCACGGTGCGGTCGCTGCACGCCGTGACGGCAAGCCGAGCGTCGTTGGAGAGAGCCAGATCGGTGACCCAACCCGGGTGGGGAAAGCCGTCGCCGACCTGTGTGCCGGTTTCCACGTCCCACAAACGCAAGTGCGCGTCCTGACCGCCGCTGACCAGGCGCCGGCCGTCGAACGTGAAGGCCGCGCAGAGGACGCCTTTCTCGTGGCCCTTGAGGGTGCGCACTTCGCGCTTGCCGCCCAGGTCCCACACATGGAGGTCGAACGCACCGGGCCGCGCGTCTTTCCCATCGGCGATCTCGGTAACGACGGCGTTCGTCCCGGTCGGGTCAAACGCCACGACCGACAGGCCGTGCGGAAAGCCGTCGAGTCGCTTCAAGTCCTTGCCGGTCGCAGGGTCCCAGAGGCGCAGCGTGGTGTCGCTGGCCGGGACGCGCTTCTCGATAATCATCTCTTCGCCGCTCGCCCCGACTTGCTTCTCTTTGATCTTCACTTCGCCGCCTGAGCCAGACATGGCCAATCTGCCGTCGCGCGAAACCGACGCCGAGGATGCGTGCGTGATGGCCCTGCCACGGTCCAGCCGCCACCGGCGGCATCTTTTCTTCCGGCTCCTTCTTGTCGGCTTCTTTCTTATCCGGCTCTTTTTTATCGGGTGCTTTCTTGTCGGTGTCTTTGCGGTTGAGGTCCTTCCGGTCGGGCCGTGATTCGTTGGCGGGTTGCTTCTTCTCTTCCTTCTTGTCGTCCTTGTCGGTTGCCGCCGCGGAGGAATCGCTTTTGTCGTCGCGGAGAATGAACCAGATCGTGGCCCCGCCGCCGCCGAGCAGCAGCACGAAGACGACGGCGAAAATCAGCACGATTTGGCTGGACGATACCGAGGACGGCGCATCGTCGTCCTCAACGACGGGCAGATCGACGACCGGTTCCACGGGCAGCGCGCACACAGGCATGGGACGCTTTTGGGCCGGGACCGATTCGGACAGCGGAAGCTGGACCACGTCGTCGGAGGGGTTCGGCTGGGCGGGAGCAGCCCGCGTCGAGGTGGGAAGGGGGATCACGCCGGTGCCGGGGACGGTCAGGATGCGATTACAGGAAGGGCACTTCACGCGCTGGCCGGCGAACTGTTCCTTGATCGGATACGACTGCCCGCAACCGCACGTGACGAGAATGGACATGGTTCGCTGCCTCCCATGCTGTTCGACCAAGCTCCCCTCTCGCCGGAGTACCGGGGAGAGGTTCTTCCTGCTCCCCTCTCCCCGGTACGCCGGGGAGAGGGGTCGGGGGTGAGGGGTGAGCCGCGGAGCACTGTTCTGGTCCTCACCCCTCACCCCCGACCCCTCTCCCCGGCGTACCGGGGAGAGGGGAGGAGTGCTAAGCCGCAAGCGGCGACACCGGCCAGCCATCCTCTCAATCAAACACTCCGCGCGGCCGGATCGTGACCGCGATCTTCTGACTGCCCCGGTTGCTCGACTTCACGGTCAGCTCGAAGGTGCCCGCTTTTCGCGGCACGATTTTCCACGACACCGTACTCACATCGCGCGCGGCCTTCTCCACCATCGGTACGTCCTGCTCTTCGGATCCGTCCGCAAGCTTCAGGCCGTCCGGAAGCGAGAGCGTCAGTTTTTCATCCTTCGCCGGTTTCTGCACCAGGGCGGTGAGCGTGAACTCGGAGTCGCGCGCGATGCGGCCGCCGACGGTCAGCAACCACTTGCCGACCGGTTCCTTGCCCGGCTTCGGTCCTACCGCTTCCTTGTTGGACACCGAGCCCAGCCCATACGAGAAGCCCACCGTTCGGGTCTTTCCCGGCTCGAGCGGCTCCACGTTCCAATAGACCGCGACTGCCGAGTCCGGCTGGATCGTTTGGCCATTCGGTACGCGCCCCGCGCATGGTGATGTGCGGGACTTCCCACAGCGTATTCTGGGATTTGGCCTCCAGATGGTTGAGTTTTTGCCAATCCTTGTCCGGCCAGCCGCCGAGGAAGACGCGGCTGGGAGCCTCAAGCTTTTTCCCGAGCCGGAACTGCACGCGCCACGGTCCCGGGATTCAACGGATCGTCGTTCTCCAACGCTTCGATGTAGTCGGGCACCGTCTTCTTAGTCGGAAAAGACTGCTGCGTGTTACACAACTTCTCTGAACCTGGAACGATGAACGGCACACCGTCGTTGTTGCCGATGTAAGTGTCGAGCAGGAACCGCAGGCCGACCCGGTGCATCTCAGTGTCTTCATTGACCAGGTCGTAGCGGATCAAGCAGGTGTCGATCCGGCGCTCGGCTGGCGCCGGGGGGAACCTCACTCGGTATGAGTTCCACTGTCTGCGTGATACGGATGGCTGGCCGCAGAGTCTGCCAGATGCACATCATTCCGTTGCGGTTGTGGCCCGATGGATCTTTTCCAAGAGGTTTACCCTCGTCGATCCATTTGCCCATTGGCATACGAGGCGGCCCATTTTCGCCGAACAGGAAATCCTGAGCGGAGCGCGGCTTCCCATCGTCGTCGATGCGGATACACGTATTGTTGCTGTGTCCCCACGGGCTGTAGGTCAACTTGCGGAGGTTCTTCGCATCCAGCGGTTTTCCGTCCATGTCGCGCCGCATGACCAGGCCGAAGCGCATGGTGCGGTTCTTCATCTTCAGATATTCGGGGTCATCGCCGATTGGTCCGTCGTGGAACTTTACTTCCAGGTACGGATCTGGATCGATCGGCGCCTCCTTGACCACCTCGGCCCCGTCGTCCGTTCCGCCCAACAGGGAATCGAACGAAGGTTTTGGATCATCCGCGCGCGCCGGTAGCCAGTAATCGTGCAGCAACATGCCGCCCAATCCGAGTGCCAGCAGCAGCAGCGGCAGCAAGTGTTTCAACCTGCCAGCCTCTGCGCCCGCGGGTTGCCGCGCGTCACCCCGCCCGCCGACGGGGAGTTGGACAGGCTCCACGTCCACCGTTCTCCCAAAGTCGAACGGTGCGGCGGGGACCGGCGGCGGTGTCTCGGTGATCGGCGACGGTATCCAGGATGGCGGATTGATCGGCCGCGGCTCCAACGGCGGCGGACGCAGCGAAGCAGCCGTGGGCAACGGCGGCGGCGGTGCGGACTGTACCAGCGGCGGCGGTGCGGACGGCAGCAGCGGCGGTGGCGCTGCGAACGGCAGCGGCGGCGGTGCGGACGCGACGGCCATCACTTCCAGCGCCGGAACGGCCACGTTGTCGGACAGCGGGACGACCGCGCCTACTCCTACTGCCGCGGCCGGGCGGACATTGCGGACGCCGCCTCCCGTGATCGTCAGGAGCACATTGACCGTAAAACTCTGGTTGCCGTTGGCGGCCACTTCGACACGAGATTGCAACTCTTCGCCCGGCATCGACGGGACCGATGCGATCAGCAACGGGATGTGCGCCGTCGCGCCTTTCAGCTGCACCTTACCGATCAGCAACCACGCCGACTTGCTGACTGCGTGGGCGTACACCGGCCGTTTCTCGGTGGTCTGGATTTGGATCATCTTCTCCAGCATCGCGCCGGGCGCGCCGCGGAATTGCACGTTTTCCGTCGAGATGGTCACCGTCGGGGCGGCGACCAGGCCGAGCGCCTCGAAGAACTGCTGCACGGCGCCGAGACCGGTCGCCGGCGGACCCTGCACGGGATAGGTCCAGCCGTTCGCTTCGTACCAGGCCGCCACGGCGCCGCTGGCAAACAACTCGGCGGCGTCGCGGGGCACCTTTTTGGCCTTTTCGGCAAGCTGGCGCGGTGTGTCGGCGCCGGCGAGGACTCCCTCGGTGAACGGTTTGATGGGCACGCTAACCCGGACGGGGATCTCAAGGACGCCGCCATTCGACTCGACGACCAGTTTACCCTGAAGCGGCTTGGCGTTCGCCCGCAGCGCCTTGCCGACGACATGCAGGGGCAGGCCGATTTCGCCGCGACAATGGAACATCTTCTGCGGCCCGGACGGTGCATCACCGAGCGCCAGCCACGGCGTTTCACCGCAGGAAACCGTGCCTTGCAGCAGCCCCATGCCCACGTTCTTTAGGATCAATATCTCGCGATGTTCGCTGCCGGAAGGCATTTCGCCGAGGTCGATCTCCCGCTGTGCGACTTCGAGCTTGGCCGGTTCGCGCATCGTGCTCGGCAGCTTCGCCAGCAGTTCGTCGAGGCCGTGGTCGAGGTCGGGCGAACGGGCCGCCTGACGGGTGGCCATCGCCAGATCGACGCGCCCCAGGCCGCCGAGGAACCCTTCCAGAAATCCCTGTTCCAGGACGCTCCTGGCCGCGTCCCAGTCGGCTTCGCAGGCGACGACCAATTCATCGAAGGAGCCGCAAGAGCGGCCGGACGGCATCACGAACGGCGTGGGGAACCGCTGCTCTCCCGCGGCGACCGGACCGCGGGTATGTGCGGCGTCCAAAGCGACGCCGTCGAAATAGCAATACAGCGCCTCGGGCGGGTTGGTGCGCCCACAGGTGCGGCAGGAGAACGACATGGAGGGTTCCTTCGCCGATTTTCCGCCCGCGGTTTCGTGAAGAACCTGTGAACGAGCAGGCGGCAAATCGGCTGAGGCCGCAATGATCCACAGACTTGATGGTAATGCCGCGCCGTGCCGGAATCAACTGCCGATAAGTTTAGCCGCGAGCGTTCCGTAAGCGCTTGGTGAAGCGCTCGCGGAACGCTCGCGGCTAAACGTAGCTGGCGGGACGGCGGACCGTATAACAACCCGCATCGGGGCTTTGATGCGGATCGCGTAAAGGAAAGGCTAATCCGTTACAAGCGAGGGCCATCTCCGTACCGTGACCCTCGGGCATCACAAGCGAAAGAGGGTGACTTGCCGATTCGCAGCATGTACCTACGCTGGCGACTGAGAGTTCGCCACAGAGGGGCCTTGCGTCTGCCCGGAGTGCAAGTCGCCGCGCTGGGACAACCCGAAGAAGTGGGAGCGGAACGCGAAGTGACTGCTTCAGTCCACAGCCTGCCAGAGTGGCGTATGCGAACCTGACGGGAGAAAAGCGGGGAGGTGTTATGAAGCTCGAATTCGCATTCCTGGCCGACGCCGCAAATATGCTGGAACATGGGACATTCGACGTGATCGCCGGGGGATTCGACGTTGTAACTGGCAGCGAATTCCCGGCAACAAAGCACACCCTAGTGCTTATCGCTCGTCTCCGGTGCGATCCAGAAGAGTGTGACAAGCAACACGAATTTGCCGGAGAAATCGTTGACCACGAAGGCAAGTCCATTTTTTCGACGCTGCGCGGAACCTTCACGCCGCCACCGCATCCCAGGCACTCCGAGCGCACGAACTGGATGTCCATGTGCCTCGAATGTCATGGAGTCACGTTTCCGGCTCCCGGAGATTACTTTTTCCGCCTGTATGTCGGCGATAAGCTCGTCGGTGATGTTACGATTGAGGCCGTTCTTGAAAGGGAATCAAAATGACACAGGCGCTCTGTCTCAAATCGTCCGGAAGTCTGAGTCAAAATGGCAACGGCCAAAGGACACAGGCGATGAAAAGTCAGAATCAAACTGCGACGAATGATACCCTGGTTTCAGGATGCGTCGGCGGCAGGCTTGTAATAACCGTGGTAACGCTCAGGCCATCGGCCGAGAGAATTCGATCCGTCCGAGGAAAGTTCCGTCACTTGCGTGACAAGGGAACGGCTGCGTTTCTCCGCGACAGGCATGAAGACTCGGCCCACGGAAACTAACTATGACAATAATGGTGATCGACGCCTGCGCCATGATCGCCTACTTGGAAGACGAAAACGGCGCCGATATGGTAGAAAACGTCCTCACCAATCCGACAAATATCTGCGTATCGCACGTCGTCAACCTTGGAGAGCTTTACACTTACTACATGAAATACTTCACCCAGGCCGACGCTGAAGAAGCCATCCGGTTGTTGACCAAGGATGCTGGCGTTCTCCCTAGGGACGATATCGACACGGCGTTCTGGGTGGAAGTTGCTCGCCTCAGAGGTCAGATTACGTCCACGGTACGCAATCCGGCGACGGGCGGCTGCTACAGTATCGCTCTAGCTGATTGTTTTGCGATAGAGCTTGCTCGGAAGGTTACAGGAACCGTGGTGACTTGCGATTCCGAGTTCGTTTATGTCCGGGATAGTGGCATTTGCCTCGTTCAGTTCTTCCGGCCGCCTGGCGGCCCGGCCCACTGACAGCAACGCAACCCAGGGAGTCTACCCGAATTTACTGAGGACTGTGAATTGCATAACACGCCGCCCGCGCACCGCAGAATTGTGTAGCAGAGGACAATTACGTAGCAAAGCCCCCATCGTCGCTCGACCCGTAATACCAGAGACCGTCTCATGAAAGTCCCGCTGAAATGGCTTGCCGATTACGTCCCCGTCGATCTGGACCGCGCCGCCGAGCTGGTCGAGCGCCTCACGCTGGCCGGCCTGGAAGTCGCCGGTTCGCGGCCGATCGGCATGCCGACGCCGGCCGGGCTGCGCGTCAAGGCGGAAGAGCGCGGCCCCGTCTGGGATCGCGATAAGATCGTCATCGCCAGCGTCGTGCAGGTCGAGAAGCATCCCAACGCCGACAAGCTCAAGCTGCCGACCGTCGAGTACGGCGAGGGCCGCACCAAGAAGATGGTCACCGGCGCGCCGAACATCAGCGTGGGCGACGCCGGGCAAAAAGTGATCCTCGGCATGGCCGGCTCCGTACTCTTCGACGGCCACGCCACGCCGAAGAGCGATGAAGGAGCTGAAGCCGAGCAAGATCCGCGGCGAACCGAGCGACGCGATGGTCTGCTCGTCATTCGAGCTGGGCATCGACGAGGAGCACGAAGGCATCATCCTGCTCGAAGACGACGCCCCGGTCGGCATGCCCGTCGCCGACTTCATGGGCGACGTCGTCATCGAAATCGACGTGCTGCCGAACATGGCCCGTTGCCTGTCGATGATCGGCGTGGCCCGCGAAGTGGCGGCGCTGACCGGGGCAGGGGCTGAGGTTGCCGCGGAGTCAGGAGTCAGGAGTCATGGAGTGCAGGAGTCAGGAGAGCCGATCGCCGGGCAGGTAAGCGTACGAGATCGAAGATCCGAAATTGTCGGCCCGATACGCCGCGGCGTTGCTGAAGGGCGTGAAGATCGGCCCAGCACCCGGCTGGATGAAACGCCGCCTCACCTACGCCGGGATGCGGCCGATCAGCAACGTCGTGGACATGACGAACTACGTCATGCTCGAATGGGGCCAGCCGCTGCACGCCTTCGATTACGACAAGCTCGTCCAGCGTGCCGGCGGCAAGACGCCGACGATCATCGTTCGGCCGGCGCGGGCCGGCGAAGATGCTGAAGACGCTGGATAACGTCGAACGCAAGCTGACGCCGGACATGCTCGTCATCGCCGACACGGCGGGGCCGATCGCGCTGGCCGGCGTCATGGGCGGAGCGGAGACGGAAGTCGGCGAGCACCACCACGAACGTGCTGCTGGAGTCGGCGAATTTCGATTTCGTGTCGATCCGCCGGACGATGCGGGCGCTGAACCTGCCGAGCGAGGCCAGTCAGCGTTTCAGCCGCGGCATCCATCCCGAGATGGTGAAGCCCGCCCTGGAACGCGCCGCCGAGTTGATGCGGCAATACGCCGGCGCGACGATCTGCAAGGGCATCGTGGACTGCTATCCCGCGCCGCGGCCGCCGCAGGTCGTCACGCTGAAGACGGAGCGAGATTCGCCGCATTCTCGGCATCGATCTGCCGCTGGATCAGGCGGCCCGACTGCTGAAGGGGCTGGAATTCGCCGTCGAACCCGCCGGCCTGTACCGCCGACATTCCTGTCGGCACTGGCCGAAACCGACAAGAATGTCGGCGGTACGATGGCCGGGCCGGACGCTCTCAAGGTCGACCGTGCCGCCGCACCGTCTCGACATCCAGGAAGGTGCCGCCGACCTGATCGAGGAGATCGCCCGGCTGTCCGGCTACGATAAGTTGCCGGCGACGCTGCTGGCCGATCGGCTGCCGCCGCAGACCGGTAATCCCGGAGTTGGCGTTCGAGGAGCGCGTGCGCGACCTGCTGGTGAACGCCGGCTTGCAGGAGTGCATCACCTACTCGCTGACGACCCGGAGAAGCGAAGCGCCGCTATCGCCGCCGCCGGCCGAGTACGTCGCGCTGCTCAACCCGATCAGCAGCCGAGCGGAAGGACCTGCGGCACACCGTCCTGGCCGGCGTGCTGGAGTGGCTCGCCGCCAATCTGAAACACACCGGCGACGTGCGGCTCTTCGAAATCGGTGCCGTCTATCTGCCGCGCCTCCGGCAAACGGCTGCCGGACGAACCGCGCCGCCTGGCGATTGTACTCTGCGGCAAACGGCAGCCGGAGTTCTGGAGCGAAGCGTCCGGGCACCGTGAATCCGCCGCTCGATTTCTTCGACCTCAAGGGCGTGATCGAGTCGCTGACGGAGACGCTGCACCTGCCCGGCCTGTCGTATCGCAAATCGACGCTGGGCCGCTCTCCACCCCGGCCGCTCCGCCGTGTTGATGTCGAACGATCGCGAAATCGGCCACCTCGGCGAATTGCACCCGAAGGTTGCCGGAGCAACTCGCGGAGGCCGATAAGGACGTCTACAAGGACCTGGTCGGCAAGTCGATGCTCGTCGCCGAGCTGGACGTCGATGCGTTGCGGGCCGCGTTGCCGCCGCGTTACCAGTACACGCCGATCTCCACGTTCCCGGCGGCACTGCGCGACGTGGCTCTCGTCGTGACGGACGACGTATCGGCGGAGCGTGTAGCAGCCGAAATCCGCGCAGCCGGCGGCGACTTGCTGCGCGGCGTGCGTCTGTTCGATCTGTACCGCGGCGAGCACCATCGGCGCCGGTCACAAGAGCCTCGCCTATGCGCTGACGTACCAGGCCAACGACCGCACGCTGACCGACAAGGAGATCGACAAGACGCACAAGAAGATCGAGGATCGGCTCAAGCACATCCTCAAGGCCCAGATCCGGGGCAAGGATGATGTGGGATGATTCAGCAGAGAATCACGAAATCACGAAAGACGAAAAAACGAAAAAGAAGGAGGGAAGCGAGCACATGGTTCTGAGGCTGGGCATTCCCCAACAGTTGAATGCGACGATGTATATATCTTATTTTTCGTATTTTCGTCTTTCGTGATTTCGTGATTCTCTGTGGTTGGGTTCCGCATGAAAATCAAACGCATCCGCGCCTATCGGGTCGATCTGCCGCTGCATGAGGGCAGCTACAAGTGGTCGGGCGGCAAGTCCGTCACCGTCTTCGACTCCACCGTCGTCCAGGTCGAGACCGATGCGGGCGTTACCGGCCACGGCGAAGTCTGCCCACTCGGCCCGTTCTATCTGCCGGCCTACGCCAACGGTGTTCGCGCCGGCATTGCCGAGTTGGGGCCGCACCTTCTCGGCGAAAATCCGCTCGAATTGGCGAAACTCAATCGCCGCATGGACGCCGCGCTCAAGGGACACGCCTACGTCAAGTCCGGCATCGACATGGCTTGCTGGGACATTCTCGGCAAGGTCACGGGCCAGCCGGTCTGCACCCTCCTGGGCGGGCGCTACGACGACGACTTCGGCCTGTATCGGGCGATCTCGCAGGAGTCGCCGGAGGAGATGGCGAACCGCGTCGCCGGTTATCGAGCCGAGGGCTATCGACGCTTCCAGCTCAAGGTTGGCGGCGATCCGGACACCGACATTGCTCGGATTCGTGCGGTGGCCGTGAAGCTGCAACCGGGCGACCGCCTCATCGCTGACGCCAACACCGGCTGGCTGATGCACGAGGCGATGCGCGTCGTCCGAGCGGTGCGCGACGTGGACGTGTACATTGAGCAGCCGTGTCTGAGCTACGAAGAGTGCCTGTCCATCCGGCGGCACACCGATCATCCGTTCGTCCTCGACGAGGTGATCGACTCGCTTGACGTCCTGCTCCGCGCCCAGGCGGACCGGGCGATGGACGTGGTGAACCTCAAGATCAGCAAGCTCGGCGGCCTGACCAAGACCCGGCAAGCGCGCGACCTTTGCGTCGCGCTCGGCGTGGCCATGACGCTGGAAGACAGCTGGGGCGGCGACATCGTGACCGCGGCCATCGCCCATCTCGCCCACAGCACGCCGCCGGAGTTCCTGTTCACCGCAACCGACTTCAACAGTTACGTCACCGTGAGCATCGCCGACGGCGCACCGCGGCGCGTCAATGGCCGGATGGCCGCAGCGACCGCGCCCGGCCTGGGAATTACGCCGCGCTGGGACGTCCTCGGCTCGCCGGTGGTGGAGGTGGTTTAATACTACAGCGCTGCTCCCCTCTCCCCGGTACTCCGGGGAGAGGGGTCGGGGGTGAGGGGATGAGCGGCAGAACAGCGTCTCGCTCCTCTTCCCCTCACCCCCGACCCCTCTCCCCGGAGTACCGGGGAGAGGGGGGAATACAGCAGCTTTCATGCTGCGTAGCGCTGTCATGGTTCAAACCCCACCGCAAATGGCAAGCTATCCGCCGGATGAATGCCGGCGGATGAACTCCAGCACCAAATTCCCGACAGGGTCTTGCGGCTCGATCGCCTGGAACATGATCGAGCTGTGGTTGCGATCCTGCACCGTCAGCAGCCGGGCCTCGCATCCCTGCTTAGAGAGAGCGCACTGGAACTCCTCCGCCATGCCGGGTAGTGTCGGCAGGTCGTGTTCGGCGGACAGGAGCAGGAACGGCGGCAGGCCGGGCCGCACGTGATTCACCGGCGACGCGGCCGCGCGCGTTTGCGGGTCGTCGCCGAACGCCGGGCCGAACACGTTCAGACTCAGCGGGACGCCCGGCAAGCCGAGTTGTCTCGACCAACTCCAGCCGCCTGCACCGCGCACCGGGCCTACCTCGTCGAGGCTGAACGACAGCGGCGACGAACCACCAAGTGCGACCGACAGCTTGCCGTCGGGAATGCGATAGACGCCGCTGATCGCGATCACACCTTTCACGTCCTCCGGCGACAATCCCTCCGCTCTCAGGTACTCCGGGTCGGTCGCCAGCAGGGAGACGAGATGTCCGCCCGCCGAATGGCCGAGGAGGAAGAGACGATCCGGTCGGCCGCCGTAACCGGCGATGTGTTCGTGAGTCCAGGCGAACGCCCGGGCCACGTCCTTGATATGTTCGGGATGTTTCACCCCCGGCGACAGGCGGTAATTGGGCAGCACGGCACCGATGCCCTGCCGCGCCAGGAACTCGCCCACCGACGAGTAGAGGCCGCAGGAGCGATTGTCGCCGATCATCCAGGCGCCGCCGTGAATCAGCAGCACCACGGGATAGCCGGTCTTCCCCTCGGGTAGGTACAGGTCGAGCCGATGCCGATAATCGTCGGCTTCGGGATCGCTGCGGTACGCCACGCCGCGAATGACCGTGACCCGGTAGGCGTTCGCCGCGGCCTCGGTGGGCTTCCACAGCGGCAGATCGGGTGTCCGGCAGCCTGCGGCGACGGCCCCGAAGACGGCGACGACGGCCACAACCAAACGGCGAGAACGGATCATCGCAAGGACCTCTGCCGTTTCCGTTTCGCGCAACAGCGTGAACGGTACATGAGGAGTCGGCGTGTACCCCGCCGGTCGGATCGTGTCAAGACATCGTTCGACTCCTGGCGTCTCCCGGTGCAATCCGCTAACCTATCTTCATCGCTCTCTCCGAGTGCTGTCAAGGAAATCGCCATGTCCACTCCGACCTATCACGACATCGCCAAGATGATCGATCACTCGCTGCTGAAGCCGACCATGACCGATGCCGAACTCGAAGATGGCTGCCGGCTGGCGCGAGTACGACGTGGCGTCGGTGTGCATCAAACCCTACGCCGTCAAGGTGGCGGCCGACCTCCTCGCCGGCTCGACGGTCGCCGTCGGCACCACCATCGGCTTTCCGCACGGCGGTCACGCCACCACGATCAAGGTAGAGGAGGCCCAGCAGGCGATCGCCGACGGCGCGCGCGAGCTGGACATGGTCGTGAACATCGGCAAGGTGTTGAGCGGCGACTGGAACTACGTGGGCGGCGACGTACTGGCCGTCGTTGAGATCGCGCATGAACGCAACGCCATCGTGAAGGTGATCTTCGAGAATTGTTTCCTGCACGATGAGCAGAAGCAGCGCCTGTGCATTCTGTGCGGCGAGGTCGGAGCCGATTTCGTGAAGACCTCGACCGGCTACGGCGACGCCGGCGCCACCGACCACGACCTGCGGTTGATGCGTCATTTCGCGCCGCCGCAGGTCCAGGTGAAGGCGGCCGGCGGCGTGCGATCCTATGAGCGTGTCCTGGCCGTCCGCGCCCTCGGTGTTTCTCGGGTCGGGGCGACAGCGACGAAGGAGATCCTCGACGAATGCAAGCAGAAGTTGGGGATGTATGGGATTAAACAATAGGCGAGCCACACCCGGCCAAGTAAATATGCAGGCAGAACAACCATGCCAACGCGATCTCTTCTATTGGTCATCTCGGTCCTCTTCGTCCCATCCACTGCGCCAGCCGGCGACTGGCCCGGTTGGCGCGGCCCGACCGGCCAGGGCGTCAGCGCCGAGAAAGACCTGCCCCTGAGCTGGAACGGTAAGACCGGCGACAACGTGTTGTGGAAGGTGCATCTTCCCGGCCAGGACGGCAAGGCGAAACAGGACCGCAACCAGTCCAGCCCCATCGTCGTCAAGGGTAAGGTCTTCGTCACGGCGAGCTATTGGCCGGAAGGCGTCGATCCCGGCAAGAACTACCCCGAGCATCACGTCGTCGCTTACGCCGCCGCGGACGGCAAGCAGCTCTGGGACGTGAAGGTTGCACCCGGTCCGTGGAAGCTAACCGACCTGCGCGGCGGCTACACCGCGCCGACGCCGGCCTGCGACGGTGAGCGCGTCTACGTCGTCTTCGGCTCCTCGGTGATCGCGGCCCTCGACCTCGACGGCAAGCCGGTTTGGCGCAAGGAGGTCGTGCCGTTCGAGTTCGACGTGGCTTTCGGCAGCAGTCCGGTGTTGTACGGCGACACGGTCATCCTGCAATGCGACGGCGTCAAGCGATCGTCGCGGCTCGTGGCCTTCGATCGCAAGACGGGCGACGTGAAATGGGAGCAGAAACGGCCGCAGAACGAGTTCAGCCACAGCACGCCGATCGTGGCCCGCATCGGCGATAAGGACCAGCTGCTCGTGGCGGCGTCGAACGCGGTGCAGGGCGTCGATCCGGCCAGCGGCAAGGTGTTGTGGTGGTGCGCCGGCAAGGGCGATACGGTATCGCCCATCTTCGGCGCCGGGGTGGTTTACCTCGACAGCGGCCGCGGCGGCTCGGCGGTGGCCGTCGATCCGACCGGTTCCGGCGATGCGACGAATTCCCACCGCAAATGGACGGTGCCACAGGTGCCGGAGGGCTTCTCCTCGCCGGTGATCGTCGGCGACCTGATGTATCGCCTGCATAACCCGGCCACGCTCAAATGCTGGAAGCTGGCGACCGGCGAGGTCGTTTTCAGCGAACGGTTGGAAGGCGTTTCGACCGCGTCCAGTCCGTTCACGACGCCGGACGGCCGAATCTACCTGGCCAACGCGGGTAAGACGTTTGTCCTGAAGGCAGGGCCGAAGCTCGAAGTGCTGGCGACGAACGACCTGGGCGACGTCACCGATGCGTCGGCGTCGCCGTCAGCGGCCGTGGCGGACGGTCACATTTACCTCAAGGGCCGGCAGTACCTGCACTGCATCGGGAAGAAGTGAAAATCCGAAATCCGAAATCCGAAATCCGAAATCCGAAATCCGAAATCCGAAAGATCGAAATACAAACAGGCGACTGACTTCTTTCGGATTTCGGATTTCGGATTTCGGACTTTGAGCAACGCCTTGACAAAACCCCGCCGTTGCAGCTACTCTCCAGAAAATCGCCTTCCACCTCGATGAAGGGAATGTGCCGATGCAGCTCGTGGCCCCCGACATTCTCGACGCCGCCGTCGGCCTGGAGCCCGCGCTTTCCATCACGTGTCTTCTCGTCGGCGCTCTGCTCTGGTTTGTCGGCGGCTTGACACATCGCTTTTGGGTGGTGCTGGGCGCTACCCTGATCGCGGGAGTCGTCGGCCTGTTTGTCGGCAAGCAGTACGAGATGCAGCCGCTCGCCGCCGGACTGCTGCTCGCGGTCTCGATCGGCGCCCTGTCGCTGGCCCTGTTCCGCATCGTTCTGTTCATCGCCACCGGCAGCTCCGTCGTCTGGCTGGCCAGCGCCATCGCACCGTCGTGGGAGGAGCCGATCGCCTGCTTCCTCGCCGGCGGTCTGCTGGGGATTGCGCTGTACCAGCCGTGCGTCATTGCCCTGTCCAGCTTCGGCGGCACGCTGCTGATGAGTTATTCCGGTTTGCTGCTGACCGCGTCGTTCAGCAACGTCAACGTGGTGGCCCTGGCCACCAAGCACGGGCCGCTGCTCAACTGGGGCGTCGGCACCGTGACGGTGCTGGGCATCTTGGTGCAGTTCCTGATCCAGCGCCGCCGCAAAAATGGAGGGAAGAAGAAGGACAAGGGCGCCGCGGAGGAAGAGGCGCCGCCCAAGCCGAAAAAGGCCGAGAAGAAACCGACGATCTGGGAGCGGATGACGGGCGGGATACGGAAGGCGGGGTGACGGTCTAATCACAACCCACGGATCAGGCGCGGAAATGTTCTGCACCCGGAGACCTCGTAACACTTAACAGCGAGGCGGTCGGAACTCCAAAACTGTTATGTGATTTGCGTATTTCCTGGATTTGGCGCATATTCATTAACAACGCGTCACAGTCTTTGGCGTGTTTTCGGCCATCTCGTAACAGCGACATTGCGGAGCGCTTTTATCCATATTGCTGCCGTTTTGGCAGTCGAGATCGGTCGAAGGGATGCAACGATGAGCGAAATCACGAAACAACGGGCGGCATTCGCGGAGTGGCTGGCCCGCCAACATTTGGGTTTTGACAAACGTCTGACCCTCGTCGTCCACCTCCCTGCCGGTGCCCCAAACGATGAGGTCCGGTTGCTGGAGGTCAACACCGGGCTTTTCCCCGAAGCAGGGAACCCCATTGTTCCGGTAGAGACGACACCGACGGTCACAGAACTCCCGTTCCGAGTTTGGGTAGCGGACGTGACTCCCGACGAGTGGAACCAGATCCAGACTAACCCAGCCCTCCTCCCGACTGGCTGGAGTTTGGAAGGGAGGCAGACGACTCGGAGGGCGCAATGAACGCCCGCCAGGCCGCGTTCTATCGCCAAGCTCGCTCCGACTGGTCCGTCTTCCGGCACTTTCACCCGCGTGGATACCGTTGGTGGACGACGGTGCGACGCATGTGGTGCGGCGTGGTCGGCGTATGCCCCTTCACATTCCGTATCTGTCACGAATTACACTACCTTCAGATGTGTACGGAAAAGCTGGCCAAAGCCTATTTCAAGACCGATCCTCGCACGGGGCACTCCGCGTTCCGTGGGTTCCTGGCGGCATTGCCGAGTAATCCGGCCGCCGTTATTCCGCTCAGGTTCGCCGATCTCGCCGGTCTTACTCGGTGGCAAGGCTCGGTGAAAGCGGTCGTGGATGCCATTGAGGATCCTGCTTCCGCGGCCTGGCATTTGTGACCGCTTCCGTCCCGCGATCCCTGGTGGAAGTGAGGCGGGGGTCGGTCATTTCGGATTCGGAACCGTGTCTTTTTTTGATCCTGGAACGGGCATTCGTTCACGGCTATACTTCACAGGTGTACCCTGATCGCGCAGCCTGAATCTCAAAGAGAGTCGCCGTGAAGCCACGTTTACGATCCCTGCTTGGCATCTCCTGTCTGTTGCTGTTGATGGTCGTGATCGTTCGTGCGGAGATGCGGCAGGCTGTTCCCACGGTCCGGAGAGAGCCGAACGCACCGGCGGTCGATCTCTACGGCGATCCGTTGCCGCCGGGGGCGATTGCGCGGCTGGGAACAGTACGGTTTCATAAGGCAGGCAGCTTTCACAACATCGCTTTCTCTCCGGATAGCCGAATGATAGCGACCGCTGGTGCGGAATACTGGGACCGCACCACAGGGCACTCGAAGATTGCTCTGGAGGTGCCTTTCTACTTTGACCACTTTGTCTTCACGCCGGATGGCAGAACCGTAATCGGCACGGACTGAGATCCCGGGAACCCTTTCAATATCCGTGGGTATAACGTACCCCCTTATCAGGAGCAGATTAGCATCTGGGATATCGAGTCCACCGAGGAACTTCTGCGGATGAAGGTGCCCGGCGCCACGATAACGGCGCTGGCTGTGTCGCCGGATGACAAGTTAGTCGCCTTCGGCGAGAAAAAGGGAGTGGTCCGCCTGTGGGACATGGCCGAGGGGAAATGGACGAACGCCATAGCCGGCCCCGAGAAGGAAATTCAGGCGATAGCCTTTACCACCGATGGAACCAAGTTAGCCAGCATGGCACAGGCGTCGAACCGGGATTACGACCTACGCTTGATCGATCTTGCGACCGGCAAAGTCCATTGTACATTCTCAATCGGATACCCGGGAAGTGTCGCACTGGCGCCTGATGGTCGTCATGTCGCAGCTTACGACAGATCTGACGGATTGTTCCTCTGGGATGTTCGCACTGGCAAGAAACAGCAATTTGATCAGCCGAACAAGGATGTCCGGTACAAACTCGATTTCTCCTCCGATGGGAAGACCTTGCTGGCAACAGACACATCCGCTGAGATGACAAACTTCTGGGATGTGCATAGCGGCCAACGAATCCGTAAAGTTCCGTTGCCAGGACTGGACCCCGAAATGACCGAGCTTGTCCTATCACCCGATGGCATGGTTCTCGCCTCGCCAAACTACTTTCGAGACGGCAGTTCCCTTCTCCTTTGGGACGCGAACACGGGACAATCGCTACTCAAGCCGGGGCATCAGTCTCCCCCGAACTGGCTGGCCTTTTCTGCCGATGGCAAGACTCTGCTATCGTCCTCAGGAGGTGCCATTTTTCGCTGTAACGTCGGTACAAGTCGGCTCTCCTCGGAAACGCCAGTGCAGCAGCTCACCCTTCCCCAAGAAGGGCAGGAGTGGCCGTGGGTTCTCCGCTATTCAGCAGACGGCAAGCGAAGGGCCGTTGCCGAACGTAAGAACATGCATATCCGTGACACGTGCAGCGGCAAGATGCTGCAGCTGATCCGCGACCACGACGCGAAGGTGACCGACATCGACTTCCTGCCCGACGGCTCGGCGCTTGCCGCATCCTGCGATGACGGTTTGGTGAAACTGTGGAACACTGCCACGGGAAGGCTCATCCGCGTACTGGACCATCGGCCCTGGACAAAAGCGGTCTGTTGGGTCCTGTTCGCCCCCGGCGGTAAGACGCTGGCAACGGGCAGCCTGCCGTTGCGCGTCGACCTGTGGGACACGGCCACGGGCAAGCATCTGGATCAGATCGAAGCACAGGGCAAGAACGAGCAAGACGAGTTCCAGCACTTTGAATGGGTGCGTTGTTTTTCGCCGGATGGTAAAACGCTCTACACCTGGAACACGAAAACCTTCGTGGTCTGGGACATGGTGGGCAAGCGGCGCGTAAAAGCGCTCCACCCTGATGATGGTGATGATTCTGAAAATGCTCTTTTGGGTTCTCTGGTTGTCTCCCCAGACGGCAGGCTGCTGATTCGAGTTGTCCTCACTACTGATCTTCAGCTTTGGGAAGCGGCAAGCGGGCGCATGGTCCGTCATTTTTCGGACAATGAATTCACTTCGGCCGTTTTCTCACCAGATGGGCGCACTCTGGCCGTTGGCTGCGATGAAGACTCATCGATCCTGCTCTGGGAGATCCGCGAACTGTTCCGCCTTGGCCCGCGGGTCCGAAGAGCCGTCCGATCTCTGGGAAGACCTGGGTAGCGCCAATACGATTCGCGCCTACAAGGCCATCGGCCGCCTGGCGACCGACGAGCCGGTGGCCATCGCGCTTTTCAACAAACATCTGCACCCGGTCCCCGTATCCACGTCGGAGCAGTTCGCCGCCCTGTTGAAGAACCTCGACAGTCCCACGTTCGAGGTACGGGAGAACGCGGCCAAAAAGCTGGAGAGCTTCCGCGAAGGGGCCAGGTCGTTTCTCGAGGAAGTAAGCAGACGGCGCGACATCTCGCCGGAAGTTCGTCGGCAAACGAAGTCCCTGTTGGAACGACTTCAGCCGAAGTCGGCCGAGTGCTTGCGTGAAATTCGGGCCGTCCAAGCGTTGGAATATCTCGGCACGTCGGAGGCGGCGCGTGTGCTACGGCGTCTTGCGAGCGGAAATCCCGACGCTCGGCTGACCCAAGAGGCAAAGGCGGCAGTGGAGCGGTTGGCAAAATGGCCTGCCCGTGACAGGTGAGCCGTGGACGCGTGAAAGGCAAATGGGAAGAAAATGGGCCGGGTCGAAGTGGGAGGCACCTCTCACCTCGACCCGGCCCGTTTTTTCGTCCCTATCAACTCGTCCTGGAAATGACTGTTCGCGCCCACTCCTCATCCGCCGGGTTAAGCGGCAGTTCCGGTGTTTCTTCGTAGATATACTTGCCGTAGACGGCCGCATCGTAAGCGCGATCGAGAACAGAACGAAGGTCGAGTGAAACCGGCCCATCGGAGGCCGCCAAAGGCACCGGAATGAATGGCAATGGATCGCGCAACCCGATCGGCCAGAACGGGACCTTGGGCCGATCTTCGTAACGGCTCACCAGCACATAATAGTCGCAGGGAGGCAACTCCGGCAGGTTCGGCCGTGTGCCCGCCCCTGCGCAGGTCGATCTCGACCAGATGCGTCATTCCAGCCAGTACCTGTCGCCGCTTGGCAAGGTAGTCGTCGCGGTCGGGTCCCGGCGTCTTGTTCGACGGGCTTAGCAGTTCGAGGACGGTGACGACACGACGATTGCGCCGGTCGCGGATTTCCAGTGCGGAGTGCCGTTCTATTTCGACGGCCGGCATTTCGGGTTGACGGCGCTCTTCAGCCGAGAGTTCGTGCATTATCTTCTGCACTTCAATCTTGACGAAGTAGTTCGGCCCCACATGAGCGCTGAGGGTTTCCCGCATCCGGACGATAAAGTTGGTGTGGAAGTCTCCCCACGTATCATTCTGTTCCAAGTACGGATTCATTCCCGGAAATGGCGAAGGCACGGCGTCCTCCCTTCCACGAGGATCGCTCGGCGATAAGGGCGAGTCTCATGGGTATTGTAGCCGAACCCGCCGCACGCTGGGTGCGGGTTTCTGGGTTCGGTAGGTGAAATTACGCCAGAATCTCGCGGATCGCGTTTCCGCCCTGCCCCACCGGCATCGGCCGGCCGTTGCGATCCGGCACAGTCATATCCGGTTGTTGTGTTCGTTCAGGGGTGCCAGGTAGCGTCGTGCAGGATATCGCGCTCGTAGATCTTTATGGCATCGGTGATCTGCGTGCGGATCGGTTCGATCGCCGCTGCGTCCAGCGCTCGGATGACGTCTTCGGCATTCTTCACCTCGTTGGCGGCTGTCCGTTGGGTCAGCGGCGGATGCGAGTCGTAATCGGCCCGGTTCCGTTGGCGACGTAGGGAATTCAGGCGATTTCCGGCTATTTGGACGTCAGCCGCGCCTGCGTTCGCCAACCGTAGCCACAGGTAGCTGTGGGCTCGTTCGGCTTGCGGTACGCGGAACCCCAGGCTGATAAGCAGTTCCCGAGCGACGTGAAAAGCCGCATAATAGGCCCGGCTGACAGCGGAACGCCACTCCGCCTCCGTCGTCCCGGCGGCCAGGGTTTCCGCGAGACTAAGGTATTCGCGAAAGTCCATCACGGCCTCAAGTCAGCACTCAGGCGGAAGTGGCACACGAGCGGGGCCGGAACGATCTCGAATACCCCTTCGTGCCACTTCAGGTCCGCATCTCGAGCCGTTTCCCCATCAATCGGGACGTCCAGTTCAAATACAATATGCCGGTCGTTGGCAATCTCGGGGTCGTCCTCAGTAAAGATGTCGAACCGAGTGGCGCTGGGGTAGACTTGCCGGATCAATTCGATCAATTCCGGTAAGTAGTGCTCGACGCCCTGTTCCCGTGCAAAAGCCAGAACGTCTGCTGGTACGCTTGGGTGTGGGACCGCCAACAGGGTTTGTGTATCCATGCTGATTTTTCCTTTTGTTACGCCAGAATCTCGCGGATCGCGTTCCCACCCTGCCCCACCGGCACCGGCCGCCCGCTGCGGTCCGGCACCGTCATGTCCGGGTCGATGCCGAGGCAGTGATAGATCGTCGCGCACAAGTCCGCCGTGCTGACCGGCCGGTCCTTGACGTAGGCCGCCTGGGCGTCGGACGCGCCGTAGACCGTGCCGCCGCGAATGCCCGCTCCGGCGAACAGCACGGCGTAGCAGTACGTCCAGTGATCGCGGCCGCCGTTGCCGTTGACGCGCGGCGTCCGGCCCATCTCGCTCATCAGCACCACCAGCGTCTCGTCGAGCAGACCGCGATTGTCCAGGTCCTCCATCAGGGCCGAGTACGTCTGGTCGAGGTTCGGCAGCTTGTTGTCGCGCAGGATCGGGAAGTTCTTCTGGTGCGTGTCCCAGGCGTCGTAGTCGATCTTGATGCGGTCCCAGAACAGGTCCCACGTCACGTTGACGAAGCGCACGCCGGACTCGACGAGCCGGCGGGCGATGACCGTGCTGTTGCCGAACAGCGTGTTGCCGTAGCGATCGAGCAGGCGCGGATCTTCCGTCCTGCAGGTCGAACGCGGAACGCACCTTCGAGGACGTCAGCAGATCGAAAGCCCGCCGTTGGGTGCGATCATAAGTGCCACGGGCCGTCTCCGTCTCGACGCGCGGCAACTGGTCGTCGAGTTGCTGGAGCAGAGCTGCGGCGCGTGTTCAAGCGGTCGAGGGTCATCTCTTCGGGCAGGGCGCTGTCGGGCAACAACGGCGTGCCGCGCACGAGGGCGGGATTGCCGGCCGACGGGGTCGACGCCCTTGTCGGCATACGGAAGAGCACTCGGTCGTCAGGGCGTCGTAGCGTTTGCCGAGGAAGCCGGCGTAGGGACCGCCGCGCCGGAACGCCTGGCCCCAGCCGAGCCAGCACGGCATGAAAACGTAGGCGGGGAAGTCGCCGTTCGGCTTCTTGAGGTATTCGCAGACGGAACCCATGCTCGGCGGATGCGTGTCGCGCGGATGCTGATCGGGCTGCGGCACCTCGCAGCCGGTGTATAGCGGCAGGCAGTTGTGGCAGCCGGCCTTGTGATTGACCGAACGCACGATCGCGGCGCGGTGCATCCACTTCGCCATGCGCGGCAGATGCTCGCAGATGCGGATGCCGGGCACCGTGGTGTCGATCGGCTTGAATTCGCTGCGGACGCCGACCGGAGCGTCGGGCTTGAGGTCGAACATGTCCTGCGTGGCGGCCCCGCCGAGCAGGTAGAGCAGGATGACGCTTTTCGCCTTGCCAATGCGGGATTCGGCGGGGCGGCTTTGTTCCAGGGCGAAGAGGTTCGGCAGGTTGAATGCGCCGCCGAGCATCGACAGGGCGCCGGCCTTCAAGGTTTCGCGCCGCGTCAGACCGTCGCAGCAGCGCCGCGGGCTTCCCAGCATGGTAATCATGGCTGTCCCCCCTGGAATTGCGATCTGGGGACAGTTTACGCTTCGTGCGAGATGCAAACAAGGAGGTGGTGGGCCTCGACGACTCTCGTGCATTTAGCTCGCTGTGGGATTTATCATGGCTGTCAGAGCCTGCGAGCCGAGCTGCGTAAGCAGCCGGGTTGCGGCCTATCGTCAGATACCCGGCCCCTTACGGGGCTCGGCTCGCCGGTCATGAAACAGCTTCTACACGAGCGGTTGCGCCATCTCCGGCAGATACAGGATACGGCCGCACGACTTGCAGACGAAGAATTGTTCCTGAAGCAGTTCGTTGTAGTTCTGCGCGGTGATCTCAGTCGAGCAGTTGCTGCACGAGTGGCTCTTGACGGCGGCCATCCCCTCATGGCCCATCGATCCGACGATGCGGTTGTACTGCTGGCGAATTTTCTCCGGGAATCTGCGCCTCGGCCGCCTTCAGCTTGTCGAGTGTCTCGGTTTGTTGCGCCGACAACTCGGTCTGCCGTGTCTTGGCCGTCTGCTCCCAGCGAATGAACTCTTCGCTTCGCCTTGGCGACGTTCTGCTCCCATTCGGGCAACCGCGTGGTGCGCTCGTCGATCTCCGTCATCTCCGCGAGAATCTCGTCCTCCAGTTGCACGCTCTTCTTGCGGGTCGCGGCAATCTCGGCGAGCAGGGCGTCGTATTCTTTTTTCGAGCTGATCTCGTTGAGCTGGCCTTCGTACTTCTTGACCTGGCTGTTGGTCGATTTGAGTGTGACTTCTTTCTCGTGGACTGGCCACCTTGAGTTTCTTGATCGTGTCGAGACCGTCGTGTTGGGCGTCTTCCTGTCGCTTCACCTTAGCCTGCTGGGCCAGGACCTGTTTGGGGAAACGGTCGATTTGTTCCTTCAGTTCGTGGGCGAAGCGCGCGCAGGCGGTGGATCTCGCGGAACAGCACGGCGGGACCGGCCATAAGCACACTCCAGTCAATCTGTTCACCACAAAGGCACGAAGGACACAAAGAAGACAAAGGAGAGAACCAATGCTTCGCTCCCCTCTGTTTTGTATTCTTTGTGCCCTTTGTGTCTTCGTGGTGAATCCCGTTAGCTGCGGCGGATGCCGTCGAGGAAGCCCTCGAGCTGGCGGCTGCGCACCGGATGTTGCAGCTTGCGCACCGCCTTGGCCTCGATCTGGCGGACGCGCTCGCGCGTCACCTTGAAGATGCGGCCCACTTCTTCCAGCGTGTAGGTGTAGCCGTCGCCCAGGCCGTAGCGCAGCTTGATGATCTCGCGCTCGCGGTAGGTCAGCGTCTTCAGGACCTGCTCGATCTTGTCCTTGAGCATCTCCTGCGTGGCGGCGGCGACCGGCGATTCGGCGCTGTCGTCCTCGATGAAGTCGCCGAAGTAGCTGTCCTCGCTCTCGCCGACCGGCCGGTCGAGGCTGATCGGATGCCGGCTGATCTTCAGCACCCGCCGCGTCTCCTCGACGCTGATGCTGCGCCGCCTTGGCCGTCTCCTCGATCGTCGGCTCGCGGCCCATCTCCTGCAGCAGCTTCTTGGAGACGTTGCGCAGCTTCGACATCGTCTCGATCATGTGGACCGGGATGCGGATGGTGCGGGCCTGGTCGGCGATGGCCCGGGTGATCGCCTGGCGAATCCACCAGGTCGCGTAGGTGCAGAACTTGTAGCCGCGGCGATATTCGTACTTGTCCACCGCCCGCATCAGGCCGGTGTTGCCTTCCTGGATCAGGTCGAGGAAGCTCAGGCCGCGGTTGCGGTACTTCTTGGCGATGGAGACGACCAGCCGCAGGTTGCCGCCGGACAGGTCGCGCTTGGCCTGTTCGTATTCGGCGAAGCGCTTCTTGATGATCTCGACGCGCTTGCGGAGGCTGCACGGCTCCTCCAGCGTGATGCATCATGTAGTCGTGCCAGCTCCTTCTCCAGGTTCGGCCCGGTCTTCGCTTGGCGTGCGGTCGCCCTTGAGGCGCTCGATCTCGCGCTTCCAGCTCGTCCATCCGCGCCGAGATCTGCTCCAGCTTCTTCATCAGCGGCTGGACCTTCTGCGTGCGGATCGACAGCTCTTCGACCAGCGTGACGGCCTTGCGGCGGCGGAGGCGGAGCTGGCGGCGCATGCGGCGGCGATCTTCCTCCGGCTGTTGCGCGTCGAGGATGCTGGTCGAAGTCTTCGCGGTTCTGTTCCAGCAGGTGTTCGAGCGTCCTGAGGTTGTGCGGCATGCGCTGGAGGATCTTGTCTTTTTCGAGGTTCTCGGTCAGCGACACCTTGACCGTGCGGTCGAAGGGCAGGTCGCCGGTGTGGACGCGCTTGAGGACGTCCACGACTTGGTGCAGGGCGTAATCGCATTCCAGCACTTTGCGGCGGAAGCGCTTGCGGGTGACCTCGATCTTCTTGGCCAGGGCGATTTCCTGTTGCGCTTGAGCAGCGGGATCTCGCCCATCTGCGTGAGGTACATGCGCACCGGGTCGTCGATGCGGCGGCTCTCTTCCTCGTCGATGAAGCTGAGGTCCAGCTCGGCGCGGACCTCGTCGTCGACGGCGGCGGCGGTGCCGCCCTTCGCGCTCCTCGGCCTCGGCCTCGTCGATCAGCTCGATGCCCTGATCCTCGAGCATGATGAGGATCTGGTCGATCTTCTCGGGGTTGGTGTCGTCGTCGGGAAGATAGTCGTTGACCTGGTCGTAGGTCAAGATAGCCCTTTTCCTTGCCCGATTCGAGCAAAGTCTTCAGGCCGTCGTCGATCTTGTCCATCAAATCCTCCCTCGGAATGACCCGGCGCCATGGTGGACGCGCCAGGGCTGGTGTTCAGTCGGAGGGCGCTCGACAGCGGCGGTGTTTACCGCGAGCCGAGCCGCGTAAGCGGCCGGGTGTTTGCGGCAAACCCGGCAAACCTGGCCGCTTACGCGGCTCGGCTCACCGGTCATCGATGCGAAGCCCCCTCGCCGGATAGGTTTTGCAGCTGCCGGAGCAGTTCCACAGCCGTCGCATGATCGCGTTCGGCTTGCAGCTTGCCTTGTATTTCCTGTTTCATGGGCTGCTGGCGTCGTTCTCGGAATCGAGCGATGATCTGCCGCAGCCAGGACGCCCGCTCGGTGTTCTTGCTCCCCAGTTCCTGCCGCTCCAAGGCCCACGATTCCAGCCGCACGTTGTCGAGGCTCGGCCGGAGGTTGTCGAGCGTCGGCTCCTCGTGGGCGTCCAGCAGGTCGTAGAGACCCTGGAGCAACCGACGAGGGCCGGGGTGCTGAATCACCTCGGGAGCAATCTCGATTCGCGCGGCCGGTACCAGTGCCGGTTCGGCGAGCAGCACTTCGAGGAGCTCACGCTCCTCGGGGAGCAGTTTCGCCGGTGCGGCGCGGCCTCGGCGCCGGCCGGAGCCGTGGGTTTTCTCGGGGCCGTCTCGCCTGCCGCGCTGGCGGCGCCATTCTTCCAGTCGTGCCCATACTGTCTCCTCCTTGAGAGTCAGTCTCCGAGCGATACGAGTCACGATCAGCTGCGTCTTCAGGTCGCCGACCTGTCCCGGCAGGCGCGGGGCCAGCGGCGATGATGCGAAGGACCGCGTCCACGGCCCGCAGCTTTCCATCAATGCCGGCCGTGTCGTCCGCGGCCAGCACCGATTCAGCTTGAACTCCAGCGCGTCGAGCGCGCGTTTCCAGGACCTTGCGGAACGGCTCCGGCCCTTGCTGCACGAGCAGATCGCAGGGGTCGAGTCCGTCCGGCAACGTTGCGATCGCCAGTTCCACGTCGAGACTGGCGAAGAGTTCCAAGGCGCGATCGACGCCGGTGTCGCCGCCGGCGTCTGCATCAAATACCAACACCACACGCGGGGCGAAGTGTCGCAGTTTCTGAACGTGGCGGGCGTTCAGGGCCGTGCCCATCGTGGCGACGACGGGCAACACGCCCATCTGATGCGCCATCAGCACGTCGGTGTAGCCTTCCACGACCGCGAGATAGCCGGTCTTCTCCGCGACGGTTCGCGCCTGGTCGATCCCGTACAACTGTTCGCTCTTGGTGAACAGCGGCGTGTCGCTGGAGTTATAGTATTTCGCCCACCTTCGACGAAGAAGGGGAATTGGGAAGGATCCGTCCGCCGAACCCCACCGTCTGCCCGCGCTCGTTTCGGATCGGAAACTGAACACGATCGCGAAAACGGTCGTAGAAACCAGGACCCTGCTCCCGCGGGGCGATCATGCCGACCTGTTCCAACACGCCCGACGAGACACCCGCGGCCTCGGCCCGGCGGACTAGCCATTCGCCGGTGCGTGGAGCGAACCCGAGCTGATACTTGCGGACCGTCTCGCCCTTGAGGCCGCGCTGCCCGACGTAGACGCGAGCCTCTTCGGCCAGCGGCGAGTTGAGCAGGCACTCGTGATACTGCTGGGCGGCCCAGCGGACTATATCAAGCATAAGCGCGCGCGGAGCGTGCTTGCGGCGAAGTTGAAGTTTTTTCGAGAGAAATGCCGGCCCGGCGGGCGAGAGATTCAAGCGCCTCGATAAAACTGACCTGGTCATACTTTTGGACGAAGGTGAAAACGTCGCCATGTTCGCTGACAGGCCCAGCAGCGATAACGCTGGCGGCGCGGATCGACGTCAAAGGAGGGGTGGTGGTCTTCGTGGAAGGGACAGAGGCCCTTGTAGGTCGGCCCTACCTGGCGCAGTGGGATATAGCTGCCGACAACGTCAACGATGTCGTTGGCCTCTTTGACCTGTTTGACCCGGTCGTCTGCCAAGGGCCACCCGCATCCAGGAGCCAGCCGGGAGCTTGTGAGGAACGGAGGAGAGCTGTCGGCCCAACCCGAATCCCTCAGGGTCAGCAACCGCGCGAACGGGACAAGGGGTGTGGAACCGAGTTTGGAGTTCCAGACATCTTGTCCAGTCGAGAATGCACAGGCAGGCGAGTACCGGCGAATCGTATCGACCGGCCCGAAGGCAGTTGGTCGCCTGAAACGAGTCGGCACTCAGTTGCCGTTGCGCCCGGCCCCGCCGACATCCCGTCGCACGGGGGTTGTGAATCCATTCATGACAGGAGGCCATCGTCTCGTGACGATCGCTCTCCCATAGACGCATCGAGAATTATAGCAGGGTCGGGAAAGCCGTCAAGCGAGGGAATGTCGGTCGTTTTGCGTGCGGATCGGCGCGTTTCGTTTAGCCGCGAGCTTTTGCGAGCGCTTCGCGCGCTCGCAAAAGCTCGCGGCTAAACGAGCCGGACCCTCACCCGCCGTTCCCGTTCGCGAAGCACCGTTCGCCAACGGCGTGTTTCCGGTGCGCAGCACTTCGATGAGATAGTCCTTGGCGATGTCGGGTAGCGCCGCCGCCTGGATCGCCGCGACCGTTTCGTCGATCGGATACGCGACGCGCTTGAAATCTACCGTGTTCCCCTCGATGATAGCGCAGGAGCGCGCGGATCGCCGTCGCGCGGCTGGCCGACGCTGCCGGGATTGATGACGAGTTTGTTGCCCACCTGCAAGACGTAGGGTTGGTGCGTGTGTCCCACGCAGACCACGTCGGCATCGATGTTCTCCAACCGCCGCGCCCAGTAGTCGGCGTCGGCGGGCGCGTATTCGTCCAGGGGATCGCGCGGCGACGCATGGACCAGCAGGAAACGGATCTCGCCCACCGTCACCGTTCGAGACACCGGCAGCCGCGCGAGGTAGCGCAGCATATCCTCGGCCAGCTGCTGGCGGGTCAGCGTACGCGTCGCCGCTGTCAGAAAGCGATAGCCGGCCTTGGAGTTGATGGCGACGTTCTGCGCCGCTCCGTGATCGTGGTTGCCGCGCACACAGTAACGGGCATGTTCGCGCACCCAGGCGACGCACGGCTCCGGTTCGACGCCGTATTCGACGAGATCGCCGAGGCACAGGCAGATATCGTGCGGCTCGGCCGCGACGCTCCGGAGAGCCGCCCAGTTGGCATGAATATCCGCAATGAGGAGGATGCGCATGGAGTAACGTCACCGAAAAAATCGTGCCGGCGCTTGACGAGCACGCTTCGTTCTGGAGTATACACGAGTTATCGAGCGGGTGGGAGACTTGTGCCGTCCATTTTCCTCCCGCCCGTGTCACTTTCTCACGCTGGTGCCGCTCATGGCCATCGAGAGATCCGGCCGTCGTCTGCACGCTCCGCGACCTGATGACCGACGCCGAGAAGCGAACGCGCGATCTCGCTACCGAGAAGCTCGGCACAACCTGGCTCAGCTGCGTTGCCGATCTACGTGACCTCAGCCGGCCCCTCCGCAAGCGCAGCCCCTATCCGTCTCTACTCGCATTGCAAAACGCCATCGAGAAGGTGTTGGACATGCATGGCGAAACGGTGGAACTGCTCGAATCTCTGCTGCACGAGCTGGACGAAATCCACGATCATGCCAGGCGTGAACGGATGAATCGGCGCTGAGTCGGCCGCGAAACGCACATCAATCGGCTTCACGGTTTCTTCTCCTCCGGCGGCGGTTGCCGTTCCTTCGACTCCGGTTTCCGAGCGGGTGGAGGCGGATCGCACACCAGGTTCATCAACGGCAGGGTGAAGAACAGGGCGATCAGGAGCAAGCCGAGGCGCATGGTCTGGCTGCGGCTGCGGCGAGCGAAAAGGATGTCGAGGCTTTCCTGGTGGCCCGACTCGGCCGCGATCTGCAGGGTCATCTCGTAGCGCCCCTCGGGATAATCGCCGGCAACAGCCTCGGTGACATAACGGGCGTACTCCGGGCCGTCCGCCGCGGCACCACGACCACATCGAAACCGAGAGAGTTGCCAAAGGCGAACGTCGCCGGCCACAGTTCGCAGCGGTTGCTGACAGGCAGCAGCGCCCACAGGGAACGGACGAGGTGAGGATCGGGAGCGGTGCGCTCGAAGACCACCCGGCCGCCGTCGAGCAGGGCTTGAACCCCTCCCAGCAGCGTGGCGCTGTACGGCACGTCGAGTACGCGCTGCACATCGGCGACCGTGCGGTGCGGCGGCGGGCCCTCAGTCCATTCGAGGTTCGGCAGATCGCCGCTGGCATTCCAGTCCGGAGGATAAGCGCCAGCGATGCGAAACAGATCGCCGTGCAGATCGGCATAAAGGAACGTCGGCACCACGAGCAGGCGGAATGCCAGCGGGCCGAACCCGTCCTTGCCCTGTCCGGCCGCCTGGACAACGACGACGTTTCTGCGGTCGAGGGGCAGGGCGAACAGGCTCTCGGGACAGGCGATCAGGACGGGTGGGACGCCGAAACCGGCGCAGATCTCTTCGGCGTTTCGCAGCCAATCGTCGCCGAAGCCGGTCGACCGCGCCCGGCAGGTGAAGCCGCCGTCGTGGTTGGCTGTCAGGAGTGCCTGTTCGATCACACGGGATCCCGGTTGAACCTGTCGCCTCGTTCCTGTTTATTGTACTTCGCCGACCACCGAAGGATAGGAAGGAAATGACCACGCAGACCACCTCGACCCGGCGCTGTCACCGAATCGAGCTGCCGACGCGAAAAGAGCCGCCGCGCCGGCGCTGGGTGGTTGTGCTGTTGCTGGCGCTGGCGGCGGGGCTGGTGTTCTGTCACGGCTGCCATCGCGGCGATCACGACGACGAACCGGTATGGATTTGGTTAAAGGCCCGGCAACGAATCAACGAGCATTAGCCCGACGCGCCAGCGAGGGTGGATTCGGGAAACCCTCGCTGGCGCGTCGGGCTAACGAATGCAGAGTGCTACGCCGCTTTCCGCAGCACCAGCGTCGTATTGCAACCGCCGAAACCGAACGAGTTGGAAAGCACGACACGAACATCGTGCGGACGTGCCTGATTCGCAACGTGGCAGAGATCGCATTCCGGGTCCGGGTTGTCGAGGTTAATGGTCGGCGGCACGGCCTGGCGTTCAAGGGCAACCAAGCAAGCGACGACCTCCACCGCGGCCGAGGCGCTGAGCAGATGGCCGGTCATGCTCTTCGTCGAGCTGACGGGTATCCGACGAAGCGGCTCGCCCAGCGACCAGCTGCAACGCCCGGCTTTCGCACCGATCGCCGATTACGGTACTGGTGGCGTGGGCGTTCACGTAGTCGATTTCGTCCGGATTAACCTGTGCATCCGTCAGAGCCGAACGCATGGCTCCGGCGGCGGGTTCGGGATGGGAGCTGGGAGTGACCATGTGGAAGGCGTCGCTGCTGGCACCGAACCCGGCGACCTCGGCGAAGGGCCGGGCGCCACGGCGACGCGCTCCGGCCGCGAACTCAAGCACGAACATCGCTCCCCCGTCGCCCATGACAAAACCGTTGCGCGACTGATCGAAGGGACGCGACGCCCTTTCCGGGTTGTCATTATCCCGCGCCAGGGCGCCGAGGTTTCCGAAGGCGGCCAGGGACATCGGCGTGACGTCCAGGTTGCACGCCCCGGTCAGACAGGCATCGACCCAACCGAGCTGCAGCCAGCGCCGCGCCTCCGCCAGGGCATGATTGCCGCTCGCACAGGCCGCTCCCACCGTCACCGCCAGGCCGGTCAGACCCAGATGGCGGCGCAAGGCGTCGAGGACCGATTCCTGGTCCTGGAGCGGATTGCGCCTCGATTGCCGCCGGCCCGATTGTCCACTTCCCAGGTGCGAATCCACTCCCCGCCGAGACCGAGCACCAGCCCGACGCGACTATCGCCGCGCTTTTCCCACCAGCCCGCATCCTGCAGCGCACGAGCAGAGCACCACAGCAGCAGCTGCTCGAATGAACTAAACCGGCGAAACTCGGCCTCGCTCCAGCCGAACGGAACCGGGACGTCGTCGATCGGCGCCATGATCTTGCAGCGGTGCTTGGAGACGTCGAACTGCGTCACAGATCGGACGCAAGATCGCCCGGCAAGGAGATGGTCGGCCGTCGTCTCGTAGGTGTTGCCCAGAGGATTGGCGGTGCCCACGCCGGTGATCCAGACTGCGTCTCTCGTCGGCACGGCTCGGTCTCCCTCCGAATGGGCGATTTGTTCCATCGAACGATGACTATTTCGAGTCTGATCCAGAAAGCAGGCGCCGCTCCGGCGAGTCCGCAGCGCCAAGCAAGGACGAGCGGCTCGTCCTTGCTTGGCGCTACGGACTCGCGGCTCGATGCCTTTCCTGCACCGAACCTCAAGCCGATCGTGCCAGCGTCGAGAGTTCCGCTCCCGGATTCTCTGCTTGCACTTCGAGGACCCAGCCCCCGTTCATGGCACAGCGCCAGCTTAGTGACCGCGGTGTCGTTGAGACGTCCGCCAGGAAACGGACCAGGTCGGTAACGCTCGTGGCACGCGGCACTACAGCAGCCTGGCTCGACGTCCGAACGAGCTGCAAGCGGTGGCCGTGCGACGCCGGCTGCCTCGGGGACCAGGGCCAGCGCGGCCGCCCGACAGACCGGTTGCGCCGCCTCGCCGTCTTGAGGCGCAAACTCGGGGTCCAAACCCGTGACCACCACCCAGACTCCGGGAACGCTCCCCGCACCTTGCAGTGCCAGGCCCGTCAGTAGTGCCTGCATACAATCGTTGTTGCCCCCGCCCACGCCGAGGCTCTGCCCGTGACAGTGCAGCATAGACTTATCATGCTGGAAACGGCGTGCAGCGAGAGGTAGGGGATGATGAGGGGTGAAACGCTCAACGGCCCCAGGCGACGAAATTGTTGCAGCGACTCGACGAGGTACGCTCGTCCCGAAAACCGCGGCGAACCGACGATCGCCCAGTCGGCGAACGATTGCTCCTGCAAACCGCCCGCATGGATCGCGCAGGACCGCGGCCAACGCCGCCACGGACTGCGCATCGGCGTGGTTGAGCAGGTTGGCAGGCATCTGTAAGCCGCCTTCCGGGCTGGGCTGGCGGCGCAGGACGCCCAGTTCATCCGGCGAGGCCTCGACGACGCCGATCGCTCGAAGGAGGCAGCTCGTTGTGCCGTCGAGTGGGTTGAGGCGGGAATCCGACCACCTTGTCAGCCCTCGTTCTACGTGTCGGGCGTCCTGCAATCAGGCGGCGGCCGCGGTGGGGCCGACCTTCGTCTGGAGCAGATCGAGCAGGTTGCCGACGTTCACGACCTTGTCCAGACTCCTCGCTCTTCAGCTCGACGCCGAACCGAGTCTGGAGATTGATGACCAGGTCTACCACATCAATCGAGTCGAGACCCAGTCCGTCGCGCAGATTGACGCGATCGTCCAATCCCGCGACAATCGTGATCTTGTCTGCTTTGAGCTGCTCGATCAGAACTTGCCGAATCGTTTCGCGATTCATGGTTGTGACCTCACTCCCTGAAAAGGAATGGCCAATTTGGGCGCGCCGTCCTGGCGTGTCCCTCGTAGGCAGCGGAATGCCTGGCAACCCGTCCTGCCTGGGACCGACGCACAAGATAGGCATTCATTCGGGTTGATACAAGAGCAATCCAGGGCACCCTTCCGACATGGCTCAAGCACTGGCTCTCCGCTGCGGCTGCTGGTTCCATGCCGGGTCTGCCGCCGGGTTGGGGCCTCCCTGCGCCAGCGCTCGGCCGCGTCGGTGGCCTTCTGCATCTGCTCCTCGACCAGCCGGACATATTGTTCCAACTCTTCGCGCTTGAGCTGGGGCGGAATGTGGATCGCCGGGCGCAGACGCCGCAGGCGGTGCTGAACGGTTTCGGCACGGCGAAGCGATCCCAGGTGCAGGCGCGCCAGGCGTTGGAATAGCCGACGCCAATCGCGACGATGGGCAGGCGGGTCAGCGACGCCAAATAGATCAGGCCGGGCTGGACGCGCCGTCGCGGACCGCGCGGACCGTCCGGCGTGATGCCCAGATGCACCATCCGGCTTTCTCGATGCAGGTTGAACAGGGCCGGTCCGCCGCCGCGTGTCGTGGAGCCGCGCACCACGCGGAAGCCGAGGTGGCGGCATACCCGGGTAATCAGCTCGCCGTCGGCGTGCTGGCTGATCAGGATGCTGAGGCGCGTGCGGAACATGGCGGGCACCAGAAGGCTTTCGTGCCAGAACGCATACAGGTAGCGTTGTTTCCGATGGTCGGTGGGATGATGCACTCCGCCGGCGAAAAAAACACGATAACGCAGTGTGCCCATCCAGACGCGGATCAGGCCGGCTCCCAGAAACGCCAGCAGACGAATGAGCCAGGGGTTGCGAGTTTCATGCAGACCGAAATAGCAAATCGGTGGTTAAACCACCAGAGGAACCTGAGTGGAAGGTGCCTCACGGATTGCCTCTCGTGCCCAAACTCTGTTTGGGCACGCACCTCGGAAACTCTGTTTCACGTCCTCGGGGTGGCGTAAGGGTTCTACATTGACGCGAAACGGAGTTTCGCCAAAGCGCGTGCCCAAACAGAGTTTGGGCACGAAAGCGCTAGTCGCTCAGCGATCAGTAAAACGCAAGCGAAGACATTCCAGCCCGGTTGCGGCGGCTGGCGGAACTCGGTATCTTTGGGAAACAGTGGGACGACGCCCGAGCGCAGTCCGCGGCAAACTCCGGCGAGATCATTTCCCATGTCAAAGGCAGAAGGCGGCGAAGGACGTCGAGCCGACGTGGCGGCGCTCGCCGGCAAAATCGTCGCCAATATCGAGAAGGTCATCATCGGCAAGCGTGCGCAGATCAACCTCTGCCTCGTCGCCTATCTCTGCGAAGGGCATATCCTGCTCGAAGACGTGCCCGGCGTCGCCAAGACCATGCTGGCCCGCGCCCTGGCCCGCAGCGTCGGCTGCACCTTCAAGCGCATCCAGTGCACGCCCGACCTGCTGCCGACCGACGTCACCGGCGTCAGCGTCTTCAACCAGAAGACGGCCGAGTTCGAGTTCCGCCCCGGCCCCATCTTCGCCCAGACGCTGCTGGCCGACGAAATCAACCGCACCACGCCGCGCACCCAGTCCGCCCTGCTGGAAGCGATGGCCGAGCGCCGCGTCACCGTGGACGGTCAGACCTACACGCTCAAGCCGCCCTTCCTCGTCATCGCCACGCAGAACCCCGTCGATCACGAAGGCACATTTCCGCTGCCGGAAGCCCAGCTCGACCGCTTCCTGATGCGACTCAGCCTCGGCTATCCGAGCATCGAAGAGGAAGGCAAGATGCTGCAGCGCTTGCAGCACGGCCATCCCATCGACGACCTGAATCCCGTGGTCACCGCGGCCGAATTCGTCGCCTGCCAGGAAGCGGTGCGCGAGGTCCACGTCGATGACAAGGTGCGCCGTTACATCCTGGAGATCGTTCATGCGCACGCGCGAGCACGAGGACGTCGATGCTCGGCGGCAGCCCGCGGGCCTCGATCGCGCTGTTCCGCACGGCCCAGGCGCTGGCGGCGATCGACGGACGCGACTTCGTCACTGCCCGACGACGTGAAGCACATGGTGCAGCCGGTGCTGGCCCATCGCCTCATCCTGCGGCCCGAGAGCCGGCTGCGCAAGGTGACGCCGGCGGCACTGCTGAAGGAATCGTCAGCGATGTGCGCGTGCCGGTAACGGCGAAAGGCGACGATGACGAAGTGGTCGAGTCGTTTGGCGTGGATGAGGACGAGTGAATGTGTTGCAACGGTTACGGGACATTCCGCCGATAACTCAGGATCGAAGCGCAACTTGTCGAAACAAGTCGAATTGCCAGCCGCGCTGCTGGAGGAAATCTTCTGTGAGTTCGACTGTCTTTTTGACTAGCGGTTTGATCTGCCAACCATCTGGAAACCGGTCGATCTTGAAACCACGACCGGTCGTCAGCGCAATATCGTGGGACCTTTGGCTGATCGACTTGACCACGATGCGGGAACATGAGCTGATCCCGGTGACTTGATTTTCCTCCCCGCTAAGCATCAGGCAGCCTCCGAGGTTCGGCACCAGCATAAATATCGGAAACGTCGGACCGCGGGAGGATCGTTCTGCGAGGTCAAAGTGGAGCGATCGCGCCAGTCCCACTTCCCACTTCCTGGACAGGTGGCGATCCTGAAAACGAAATGGGAAGCGTTCGACGAGGTCGGCAAGCAGGTCCTCGGCCTTCATTTGTTCGAGGTATGCGGTATCCGCCGGCTCTAACCGGCCGGTCCGTAGATGTCGCAACAACTCTCGAGTTTGTGGAGAAACCATCGTCATCAAAGTCGACGAAATCCAGTGGGTCGTCCATCGGGCATTGCTAAGCCGCAAGAGGTAGAGAGAAGTTTCAGCGTCGTTCAGCGGACCGGAGTTGGTTGAGATACTGGCGGAAGTCTTTCTGGAACGCCGGCAGCGGCGTGGTCGACGAGCGTCGTGAACGCCTCGACCGGATCGGTGCCGCGCTTCAGGGAACGAACGTACTCGTCCATCGCCTTCGTTCCCAGGACCTGCCGGCCGAACGTCAGATAATGGGCCAACCCCCACGAGGCGATGTAGAAGCGATCCGCCATCTGCTTTTCGGACGTGTGGGCCACCAGGAACTGCTTTGGTCCGCTCTTGAGAAGGTCGGCGACCGACGGCAGCGTGTCGTTCGTCAACGCCTTCCGCAGAGCGTCCACCTGCTCCGGTTCGGCGTGATCGATGCGAAGGCCGTCCACCTCGAAGATGCCGGCCTCGAAGATCTGCGCCAGGCCCTCGTTGAACCAGCGCGGCATCTCACCTTCTTCCGGCGGATAGACGAACGTGTTCAGATAGGCGTGAAACGCTTCGTGATAGAGGCGGCGAAACAGCCGGCGGTTTTGCTGATGAAAGCCGTCCCAGTTGCGCTTCGCCGCGGCGTCGATGTGATTACGTTCCTGCTCAATCTGGGCGAGCAGGTCTGGAAGTATCTGCTTGCCCTTGTAAGCGATCTTCAGGTCAGCTTCCGTCTGGGCCAGTTCCTTGCGGCGTTTGGCGTTGGATTCGATCATCTTGGTCATCTGATCGAAGAGCCGCTGGTAATCGCTGCCGCAGATGACCTGGTTCCGGGCCGCGTCGAAGAAGGCTGGATTGAGGAAGTTCGCATCGTGTTTCTGTAGGAGCGCCTGATATTCGGCGAGCGTTCCGGTCAGCAGAATGGTCGTCGGCTGGGCATTGGTGCGCGGCGGCAACATGCCGGTGTAGCAGCTGTAGAAATGCTCCAGATCGATGGCGGCGAGTTGGGTAAATGTTTCACTGCTGGTGGAGATGAGGCGGAAGTGCGTGGACTGATAGCTGAGAGCATTGTGGCCTGGCTCCGGCGGCCAGGGCATGGGTTTCAACGTGGGCAGTTCCACGTCATCGGTCGGCGGTTTGGCGCCGGGGTCGAGCAACTTGGTTCGGGCACGGAGAAGGTCGTATTCCCTCCGCAATGCCTTGACCCGCTTTTGCAGCACGTCGCGGTCCTTGGGATCGAGCATCTCGACGCGGTCCACGTCCTTGCGTGGGACATCTTCCTTGAACTGGAGCGTCGGCCGGCCGGGCTTGCGGACGAGAACGATCATGTCGACGTGGCGGTCGTTTTGTTCCAGGATGAGGCCCTTGAACGGTTCCCCTTTCCTGCGGTAGACGATGTCGTACTTCCAGTCGTCGGCGCCGGACGTCGGTTGCTGACCGCGGCCGGGATCGGAAACGGCCAGGGTCAGCACGACGGTTGCCACCCGCAGAGTGAAAAGTCGGTGATGCACAGAGACTGCCTCCGTTGTGCGGCCGGCTTCCCCGATGTGACCGGTCGATACGCTCTCTACTATACCCCCTGGTGTACGGCTTGCCAATCGAATACTTCCGCTCGCTGCATGGTTCACGTTCCGCCTTTCGCACCATCCCGATCCACGAGCCGCAGCGCCGCCGAGTTCATGCAGTAACGCAGCCCGGTAGGAGCCGGGCCGTCTTCGAAGACGTGACCGAGGTGAGCGGCGCAGCGGCTGCACAGGATCTCCGTCCGCGTCGTGAACCCACCGCGATCAGTTTCCGCCGCAACGGCCTCCGCGGTCAACGGCTTCCAGAAGCTCGGCCAACCGGTGCCGGAGTCGAACTTCGTCTCGGCGTCAAACAGCGGTTGACCGCAGCAGACACAGACGTACACGCCGTCTTGCTTCGTGTCCCAGTACGCTCCGGTGAAGGCGCGCTCGGTCCCCTTGCGGCGCGCGACCTGGTACTGTTCCGGCGTCAATTCCTCCCGCCACTGCTCGTCGGTTTTCACGATTTTGTCGCTCATGATTTTCGCCTCCCTTCACGATTGATCTCATCTCACCTCATTATAGGGGCTAAATCCTTCGTTTCGTTTCACGGTGAGCAGCACCACCGGAATCGTAAATCAGGAGGTTCCGGCATTTACACATTGACATTTTATGTGTCATTGAGGGGCAGCGCTTGAGTCCGCGTCGCCCACCGGATATAGAAGATAGTGACGATACCCCGCCGGGGCGCGAACTCTCCCGCCACAACGCCCCATAGATGAACCTCCATCCTGGAAGAGCAAGGGAAGCATCATGTTGACGATCTTCGGCAAACCGCACCGCAACGGCGGTTTCTGCGACGGTGTCTCGCGCCGCGATTTCCTCACCGTCGGCGGCGCGCTGGTCGGCGGCGCGCTGGCGCTGCCCAACCTGCTGGCCGCCGAAGCGCAGTCGGGCAAGTCAAGCATCGCACAAGGCGATCATCAACGTCTACCTGCCCGGCGGCCCGCCGCATCAGGACATGTGGGACCTCAAACCCGATGCCCCGGCAGAATTCGCGGCGAGTTCAAGCCGATCAAGACCAACGTCCCCGGCATCGAGATCTGCGAGCACTTCCCGCGCATCGCCGCCATGATGGACAAGTTCGTCGTCGATCCGCTCTCTCGTCGGGTTGCAGCGGCGACCACGACGCCTTCCAGTGCATGACCGGCCGCAAGAAGACGCCGCAGCAGATGGGCTTCTGGCCGGCGCTGGGCGCCTGGGTGTCGAAGGTGCAAGGCCCCGTCAACCAGGCCGTGCCGCCGCACCTGACGCTGATGTATCCCACCGGCGAGCGGCGCTGGGGCTATCCCGGCGACGGCGGCTTCCTCGGCATGGCCCACGCCCCCTTCCGCCTGGTCGGCGGCAAGGACAAGAACCTGCAAGCGGAAGGCATGGCGCCTGCAAGGGCATGACCCTGGAACGCCTTCAGGATCGCGTCGGCCTGATGAAGGCGTTCGACGGTCTGGACCGCAGCATCGACCAGCGCGGCGTCATGGACGGCATGGACGCCTTCAACCAGCAGGCGCTGGGCATTCTCACCTCGTCGAAGCTGAAGGACGCGCTCGACCTCTCGAAGGAGCGGCCCGAGGTGCTGGCCCGCTACGGCGTGGACGACCCGGCCTTCGAGCGCGACGGTGCCCCGCGCATGGTGCGCAACTTCTGCATCGCCCGCCGACTGGTCGAGGCCGGGGCGCGCGTGGTGACGCTCAACTTCAGCCGCTGGGACTGGCACGGTGGCGATGGCAAGAACTTCGTGCAAGGCCGCAAGGACATGCCGCTGCTCGACCGGGCCGTCGCGGCCCTGGTGACCGATCTGCACGAGCGCGGCCGTCTGGACGATGTGTCGGTGGTGGTCTGGGGCGAATTCGGCCGCACGCCGCGCATCAACAACAACGCCGGCCGCGATCACTGGCCGCAGGTCAGCTGCGCCCTGCTGGCCGGCGGCGGCATGAAGACCGGCCAGGTCATCGGCGCGACCAACCGTCTCGGCGAGTACGCGGTGCGGCGGCCGGTGACGCATCAGGAGATCTTCGCTACGCTCTACACGAGCATCGGGCTGAACCTGAGCGCGGTGCGCTTTTCGACCCGAATGGGAGGCCGCAGTATCTGGTCGAGGATGGGGTGCTGCCGATTCGGGAATTGGTGTGATACCTGATTAATTGCTCGGTGCAATGAACTTCGAAGACGTTTATGTTGTCTGCGTCAAGGAGGAGTCGGACCGCGTTGCCGACCTGCTGCAACTGCGACTGGAATCCGAATCCATCGACGCGTCATTACTGAAACCGGACGACCGGAATATGTGATATCGGTCTCTCCTGAAGAAGTTGATCGAGCCGCTCAAGTTATCAGGAACGATGTAGGGCCTGGCCGCACATTTGCAAGCCACGGCGCATAAACAACTCTTCGATAGGTAGATGCTAACGAGGCTCCGCCTCAGACCGACGAGGCGTGTGTTCCTTGGGCGTTGCGGTGAATACAAAAGGCTCCGGTTGAGCCAAAGCGAGGTTGCCGAAGCAGCCTCTTGTTTACCGCGTTGCGGTGGTGGTCCCGTGGGACCGATGTCAACCGGAGCCAATCATGAGTGTACCACGCACGGTTGCCGAAGTCATCCGCGAGCACGTCACCCTCGAAGTCGAAGGCATCGACCGCATGTACCTCAACGTCTACCAGCCGAAACTGCAACACGACCGCGGCGTCATCACCTTCTTTCGCTACCATCGCCAGCAGCCTGTGGTCTCCTCGGCCCTCATGGAACCGATCAGCACGGCCTTCATCAAGAACCTCGAAACCTTTGCCCAGGACAACGACGTACCCTTGTTTACCTTCGACAAGGACGTACGCAAGGATGAGGTCGCCGCCGCCTATCGGGCCAATTTTTCTGGCAGCGAAGGGGTACTCTTCATCGGCAAAGCCCAGGAGAAGGTAGCGGTCTTCCGCACCGAAAAACGGACCAATGCGGACACGGGCACGAAGTACCCCTGGATCGTCAAGTCCACGGCCATGGTCAACCAGTATTACTGCTACTGCGTCGATGACGACTTCGGCCCGTTCTTCCTCAAATTCTCCAGCTATTTTCCGTACAACGCCAAGCTGTGCCTCAACGGCCACGCATACGTCAAGCGGCAACTGGTCAAGGCGGGCATTGCCTTTGAGCCGCTGGACAATGGCATTCGTTCCTGCGCCGAGCCGCAACGCTTACAGCAGATCTGTGCCGGTCTAACCGCCGACAAGATTGACGCCCTGTTGCGCAAGTGGCTGCAGCGCTTGCCGCATCCTTTTAGCGCCGCCGACCGCGCGGCGGGCTACCGTTACGACCTGTCCATGCTCCAGACCGAGTTTTCCCTGACGCAGGTTCTGGACCGCCCCGTGAGCGGCCGCATCTTCTTTGAAGAAGTCATTCGGGAAAACCTCGACCTGGGCCGTCCCGACAAAGTGCAAATGATTGTTGACCGCCGCGTCACCCAGCGCACGCCCGGAACCTTTCGCACGCGCGTGTTGACCGCGGGCGTGACCCCGTCGCTGCACGTGAACTACAAAAGCACGGGCATCAAGCAATACCACAAGGAAGGCCGGGCCCTGCGCACCGAGACCACCATCAACAACCCACGCGACTTCGGCATCGGCAAGCGGCTGGAGAATCTGCCCGCTCTGCGGGCGATCGGCTTTCAAGCCAACCGACGTCTGTTGCACGTCCAATGCCTCAGCCACGACTGCACGATCGGCGAAGACGCGTTCCGGCACGTGAACGAACCGGTGGTGGTGAACGGTCAACGTGCCAGCGCCCTGCGTTTCGCCGACGTGGCGGTGCAAGCCTTGTTCAGCGCGTTGTTGGTGTTTCGTCTGTTACCTCGGGGTTTTTCCAACCGCGAACTGCGCGACCACTGGGCGCCCCTGCTGGGGCAAGAGGCCCGGAGCATGACCCAAGGGCAGATGACCTACCACCTGCGGCGCCTGCGTTTACACGGCGTCATCGCACGGCTGCCCCACACTCATCGTTACCGCGTGACAGACAGCGGCTGGCGCACGGCGCTGTTCTGCACCCGTTGCTATAGCCGCCTGTTACGTCCGGGATTGGCGCGCATCATCCCGGAAGAAGCGCCGGACGACTCGCCTTTGCGACGCCGCTTCGACGAGCTCGACGCGGCGATCGACCGCTTGATGGAAGAGCAGAAATTCGTCGCATGAAACTTGACTCATGCGCTACGGATTTCGGGATACAAGGAGCCTAGGCCGCCGCAATGGAAATAGATGGCCACCTTGAAATTGTCCTTGTTGCGATAGCCGTTGGCGTTTTTTTAATCTCTTGGATCCGGGAGTTCATCCCTTCACTTAGGGCGTTCGTGATCCGATGTGCAAAATAGTTCAGTACCTGAGGAAGATGGTTGCGGATCGTCCGCGCCGCCTTCACCATCGCAGGCAATCGCGAATGCGTCGCCCACCAATACCAGTGTTTCCAATGGGGTTCCCCCCAGCCACGCCGCCGATAGTTCCACAGGTCACGCAAGCTTTCCTTCAGTGCCCAGGCCCGACCCGTCTGAAGGTGCATTTCCTTCAGCACGGCAAACCATTCCTTATGGTGCTCCGGGAGATTCTCTTCGGCATACAGCCACAGGTATTTGCTCCCCTTCAAGGTATCGTCTCCAGCGGCGGTCAACCGGCGGTGCTCTTGCTTGCGGACGGTATCCACCGCCTTCCCCAGATGCGCCATGATGTGGTAACGGTCGAAGACGATCTTGTCCGCGGCACGCGGAATATAGGCTTTTGTCGAGGAAACGAACGGTTCCCACATGTCCATCGCTACCGCCTCGACACCCGCCCGTTGGCGAATCGTCAGCGTATCATAATACTCGTCGAGGCTGGATTGCTTGCGGTCCTCGGCGACATACTCCACCGTGGAACGGTTGATATCGCATACCAACGTGAAATATTTGTGCCCCTTGGCGATCGCTTTCTCATCGACTCCGAGGTGGGTAATAATCCGTCTTTGCTTGCGTCGTTGACCGCGCTACACGGCGCGTTCCATAAGATGCCAAGCTTCGTCCCAACTGATGCGCAGCAAGCGTGTCGCTCCTTGAACATCGGCTTCGCGCAGGACATCAATGGCCCAGCGCTCGAAGGACCTGGTGAATTGGCAGCGCGGCAGCGCCCAGGACACGTCCACGCGCCGCACCCCATGCTGTGGACAAGACACGCGCGGCACGCGGGCATGCACCATCGTCACCAACGACCCGCAATCCAAGTGACGCCAAGACCGCGTGGGAGCGTGATCGTAGACCGGCACGGCAGACCCGCAATCGGGACAAGGAAAGCAAGCTACTCGGCGATGGGACAGACTGAACGTCGACCGTCTTCGTCTCCATGTCCGAAACGACGCTGCGACCCGACCATGGCGGCGTTCCACCCAGAATCTGGTTGAACAACGTAGAATTCCGGAGACTGTAGCATAGCCAGTGTACCGAATAAGGTCCGACCAGGCCTAAAATGAAGATAGGAGGGCAGTTAGGAACGGAGGGCGAGCCATGTTTGGTCCAGGCGAGTACGTCCCCGACGTCACCGAGGGCATCACCGCGTCGAGGACCTTCCCAAGCCCCGTATCGAACGCCGCAGCCGCAACTACCCAGCACGCCGTTGTCCTCGCTGCGGCCACCGCGGCGGGACGCTATGCGGTTAGCCTCGCGCACCTTGCACGACCTGGGGGACTCTCGCTCCGGCCGCCCTGTCGATCTGGTTGTCACCTACTCCAAGCATCACTGCCGCCACTGCGGCCGTCACTTCGCCATCGACCTGTCTGACTTGGCCTTGCCCAAGTGTCTTTACACCCGCCGCGTCCAGCAGTTGGCCGTCCGCTTGGTGAGCCGAGGACGGCCTGCCCTACCAAGCCGCCAGTTGGCACCTCTGGCGCGACCACCGCGTCTTCGTCCCCTCCGCCACCATCCAGAACTGGGTCGAGGCGGCTGGGAAAAAAAAGGTGGACGAGCATCTCGACCACCTACCTCGACGAGGCGCTGGCTGACTTCTCCGGCTACCTGGCCATCGACGAGGTCTACGACGGCCCCTTCTGCATCCTCTCGGTCGTGGACAACCGCAGGTACAACCGCCTGGCCTTCCGCGTCCTGGACCACGACCCGACTGCAAGACGACGTCCGCGCTTTCCTGACGGAGTTCAAGGGGCAACTGGACCAACGCGGCCTGAGCGTGCGCGGCATCACCACGGACGGATCGTCGCTTTACCCCAAGGTACTCAAGGAGTTGTGGCCTGACGGCGCCGCACCAGATCTGCGAGTTCCACGTCCTCAAGGAGATCACCAGGGCGATCCTGCAACGCTGGCGAAACTCCGCAAGGAGATGACCGCCGCAGATCCCCAAGCAACCGCGTGGCCGGCCCCGCAAAGAGCAGGACGGGCCAGGCCTGGCTGATTGCTTATCGGCAAGCGGTGCGTGGCGGAACTGTTCGAGCATCGGTATCTGTTCGTCCGCCACCACCTCAGCCCTGCCCAGCAGAAGCAGTTGCGGAAGCTGACGTACGGTCGGCCCGCAACTGCGGACGCTTGCGCAAGATCATGGAGGAGGTGTACCGGCTGTTCGACCGCCGCTGCAGGACCCAGACGGCCTTGAAGAAACTCCAGAGGTTGCGCAGCGCGTGCGGCGGTTCAAGAAGTTGGGCCAGAGCCTGGACAAGTTGAAGAGCCCGAACGCTGGAGAAGGCGCTGGAGTTCCTGGACGACAAACTGCTGGGAGCGACGAGTAACGCGGTGGAGAGGGCGAACCGGCGCTTCCGCAAGGCACAGAAGAGCATCTACAGCGTCAGGACCAAAGAGCATGTGGAACAGCGTCTGGCGCTGGACATGCACCGCGAACAGCGGGCCCCCAAACGCGCCTGCAGCCTGAAAACCCTCCACCAGGCTCGTTCCGATGGTGAATCTGATCACCCGTGATGCTAGAGTGTCGAATTCCGCATGATTTAGGCCCTCCGAGGGTCAAAGTAGCCGAATTCCACCCACTGTAAAGCCGGAAGGCCAGCAATTCCATGGCCTCGTCGGGGCCGCCGAAGGTCCCGTCGATCCACGGCTGCGTGCCGGCCTTCATCCGGCCACGTTCGTCCACCTCGAAGAGGATCAACAACTTCGGCTCACGCCAGTCCGCCTTGTACCGCCGCCGCTGTTTCTTCTTTGCCCACGGCCCCGCTGCTTGCGGGTGACCTTGCGCAGCCGCGCCCGGCCACCATCCACCATCGCGGCCACGCGCTTGCCAGCCAGTTCCTGGCCCGCCGGCAACTGCCCAGCACGCCAGCGCAGCAGGTCGCGGCGGCGCGTGGTCAGTACCTGCGGCCCCCAGCGTCCGCGCCAGGCGGTGGACCACCTTGATGTCCAGCGGCGTGCCCCGCCCGGCCAATTCTTGGCGGGCGAACTCGTAGGAAGGGAGCAAGGCGCACTGGCGACCGACCAGGCCGAGCAGCGCCAGCGCTGGCCCCTTCGCTGAAGCCGAGCACAGCCAACTCGGGGTACAGGCCCGTGCCTTCCTTGCCACGACCCCTGCCGGTGCGGGCGGCGGGGCCGCAGTAGAGGGTGGCGACGTAGAGGACCAGGCCGCCCAGCAGGCGGACGGCGAGCGAGCGTGTCTCGGCGTACGCAAGGGGCGCGTGGCTTGCCGCTACTTTTTTTAGCGAGCTCCGGGCGAGCGGGCTGGCTGGCGGGCGGCCTGCACGAGCAGACTGGCGACGAGGCGGTCGGCAAGTTGCCCGAAGGCGTGGTGAATCTGGGGTTCGGGCTGCGCGAAGGTTGCGGGATCGGCGGCGAGTTGGTCGGCCCAGGCCTGCTGCTGGGCGCGAGATGACGTGGATTTGTTCCAGGGCTTGGTCGGGGGACGGTACGTCGAGGCCGGCCTTCGAGTCGAGGCGGAAGCGCATAGGAAGTCCTTTCGTGTCATGCCCCTGCTCCTCTGCTAGAATAGCGCTTTCAGGTCATCAACGGCACCACTTTTCGGGAATGGACCCCAATCGCCAACCTGCCAAAGCCACTCTTCGATCACTTCGTCGTGCAGTTGGAGAGTTTTCTTTTCTACTACATCTACACCAAGACGCCGACGAAGGAGCTTGAACGCAGTTTTTCGCAGTGGGCCGACGAACTGCGGGAGATCGCCGGGCTAAGGATGCCGCTGTGCAAAAGCAGCGGTTAAACGAGTTCATCGAGAAGCGATTTCGAGCGAGCATGGGCGACAAGAGCAACGAACTGACCGACGCACTCAAGCACTACACAATTCGGTCGATGCAGCAGTACCGAACACGCGATCTACTTGCGAAGCTGACGCAATTCGTGGACATGGCCTACAAGGGCGTGACGACTCCTGGTTCCCTTGATGACTACATGGTGCTGGAGATCGAACACATCCTCCCGAACACGCCTGAACCTGACCTGCGGCACAGTTTTACTGCCAGCAACCCAGGTGCGAACTATGACGATTACGAGGACAGGCTGGGGAATTTCACGCTCCTAACCACAATTTCCACAGTACCCCATTCACCCACCATTTTCAGGAGTGGCTGTCACTCGGTCAAGCAAACCGGATGTGCAACTGCTTGTTCCCGAACCACGGCATCGGCGTCGGCTCATCGGCCAGCTTCGACGCCACCAAGTACGGGTTGTGTGCCCGCTTGGGAATCGTCGCCACTACCTGTGCCTCCCCCACGACCACGTCCGCCGACACGTCCAGCAGTTGGTGGAAGATCGTTTTCGCCTCGGCTTGTCGGTAGAGACCGCCAACTTTCTCCGCCAACAGCCGATAGAGCGAGCTGGCGATGAGCGTGACTTGCAGATCCAGATCGACCCGCAAGCCGACCAGCGACGACAGCGCATCGATGTGAAAAAACTGCACCGCATCGGCAATGCTGTTTTCCACCAGCATCCGCTGGGCATAGCGCGTCACCAAAGCCGCACAGCCGCTCCGCAGGTTGTTGGTCAGCAGCACCGTCGGCTCCTCATGGCCCAGTCGATCACCGTCACCTGGCGCAGTGGGCCTGTATAGCCCTTCAAGGTAATGCGCTCATCCAGCACTTTGGGAGTGCGGTACTTGCGCGTCAGGGCCGGCAAGGTGATCCGCTGCCACGCGGAGGCCGGACGGCTCCAGATGGCGGCCAGCATGGCCCGCGTCCGCCGGCGCAGAGTGATGAACTGGATGTGGCGTTGGTTGAGCCGATCCAGATAGGGGTAGGTGGTCAGCCGGGAGTCAAAGACAACTTCCTGAGGCGGCGCACCCGTTTGTTCCTGCCAGAAATCGATGCAACGCAAGATCTCGCCCGCTTGTTCGGCTCGTGTGATACCGGGCGCATAGCGCAGAACGCCTTGGCTGGCGTCGCGAGTCAGGAAGGTCAGAAGGCCCTGCTGAGCGCGACTGCGGCTGGAAATGTAGTGTTTTTCCAGAGGTTCCCGGTCGGTGTGGGCCGGCACGGTGTGGAAATCCAGGTCGAGGGAAGAGCCGTGCGTTAGGCCGGCACGGGGCACTTCGGCGAACCAGGCGGCCAGCAGGCGCTGGCTGATCCGGTCATCGATGCGCGCACTGTAGGCAGCCAAGCAGGAGCGTTTGGGCACCACATTCAAGCCGGCAAAGAGGGCCAGGCCCGGGTCATCGACCAGGTCCATGACATGGCTTTTGCGTTCTTTGCCGATGAGCTTGAGAGCCAGGAGCGTACGAAGGATCTGCGTGGCGGGGAGCATGGTGGTCCCGGGCAAATGAGCCTGGCGGACGACATCGTCCAGGCGGAGCAGACGCATCAAGGGGACAAAGAAGAACAGGCCACCCAAGCGCGTGGCGAAGGAACGAGGCCCCAAAGCCAAGGCGCGGACGTCGGCGACGGCAGCGGCAATGGGCTTGACGACCGGAGGCCGTTCGTCGTCACGACGGCGGGGTAAGCGTGCGAAGCCTTCTTCGCGGAGGAGGAGGGCGAGGGAGTTGACGCTGATGGCATGACCGGCGGCCGCCAGTTGCCGTTGGATGTCATAGACGGAGAGGTTCTGTTTGCGCAGCGCGATGGCGAGTTGGCGGACACGGTCGCGGGCCGGGGCGTGACGAGGACCAGGGCGAGGGCTTTGGAAGAAGCCGGCGCGGAAGACAGGATCATCACGGAACTGGTGGCAGAGGCTGCGGAAGGCGAGGGTGGAGTAGCCGAATTGGGCAGCGCCGATGGCAGCGGACTCGGCGCCCACAAAATAAGCGCGGAGGGCCTCGTACTGGCGTTGGCGTGTAGCCTCGGGGGCGCGGAAGAATTGAGAGGCCGGAAGTGCGATAGGTGATTATTGGTAGTGATAGCCATAGTCGCGCTATGTTAGGGAAAATGCAGCAGCTGTCAAGCAGCTGCAACGCAGCTGAGGAAAAGTGTCGTAGTGGCTATTTTCGCGGGAATAACGGCGAAGAGATTTGGAAGGAAGCGAAGGAGAAGAGAGCAGCAAGGGAAGATGACAATCGGAGTATATGACTATCACTCTCAGCATTTGCCCATGCTTGTCAACGAAATCCCGCGAGAATCACGGGGAGTCGGCTGCCGAAATCGTGGGGGGATGGGCCTCTGTGGAAATTGAGGCTAGGCTGGTGTCTTGACGCCCCAGAGGCGTAACATTTTTCATCCCGAATCCGTGTCGTCGCAAGAGGAGGGAGTTGCCTGATCAACGGCAGCGGAGAGAGTGCAGACTTTGGACAAGTTGGAGGGGCCGATGATTTCATCGGCCCAGGAGCGAACGTCTTGCGCGCTGACAGTGAGCAACGCCTCATGAACCAGCTCCGCCGTCAGATCGACGGTGAGCAAAGGCAGGGCCAGCACGCTCGCGCCAACTTCACCGTCGGGAGACTTCTCCAGGAAACACTTGTATTTCCCGAAGAGTGACTCGATCACGTCGCTGGTCCCCAGCCACGACTGTCCCACTGGCACCTTGCTCCCTTCTTTCTCGAGGTAACCTTTCAGGCTCCTCAAGAACTCTCTCAGACTGGCGTCGCGGCGCAGTTGGGCAGGCATCTGTTGCCAGAGCCGCGCCGCCGTCCGCCGGGTCAGGCCATCATTCTTCACTTCCTCCTCGGTCTGCTTGACTGCTTCGACGAGACGCTGGTAGCGGGCCACTTCCTGGCGGAAGTCGCGCAGCCACCCGAGTTTCTCCTCCAAGAAGGAGGTGGCCTCTTGCTCATCCAAGGCCAGTAATTCGGCCACCAGGGTTTTGTCTGGCATGTCCAGCACTGCCAGCATCCGAGACGCCCATTCCGTGTGCCTGTCCACGTTCATGTAACGCTCCAGCGAACGCGGCCCTGGTGGGGTCAGGAAGGCACCACGACTTTGCTGCAACTGGAACAGACTGGACGTGCAGTAACGCAGGAATTCCGCCCAGCGCGGGTCCGCTTCCAACTCGGCCTTGACCAGGCATGCTAGCTTGTGCGTCACGTCGTAAGTATCGACCACCACAGGGTTAGCTGCCTGGAACAGGCGGACGCCTTTGCTCAAATCGGAGCCGTGGTCGGAGACGATCTGCTTTGGCACTCCGACGCGCCCAGCCAGAGTCTTCAAGCGTTTCTCGACGTCGGCTCCGGTGCAGTGGGCAGTGACGCACAGATCAAGAACGACGACCTGATGATGCTCCAGGGCACCGGGGCGAGCCTGGAGCTGTTCCAGAGAAACGCCAAGGATCAGCAGGCATTTCTTCTGGCCGACGCGGATGGTACCGTCGAGAATCCACACCCAGTCATCGCGAGGGGACACATCGCGGCGGAGCAAGAACAGGCCACAACGCAGCAACCAGGAGCGGACCGTCTGGTGGTAGGGGAGGCTCAGCGGCAGCGCATCGCCAAGGATGCTGACGAGACTGAGGAGGATTTCGCTGACGCCGCGCAGGCTGACGTGGGCGTCGAGATACCAAAGCAAGCAGAGGCGGATGACCAGAACCGAGTGGCGGTGACCTTTCGGCGCAGACAGCTCAGCAGGCGCAATTGCCCGCCGCAAGAGCCTGTGTGCATCCGCCCTGGCGCAGAAAGTTCCTGGCGTGCCTGTTCGAGCTGGAGTCGCAACGTGGCGATCTCCTGGGACTGCTGCCGGGCGACCGCCTTCCAGTGATCACGGCTTTCGGAGAGATCCCGGACGGTGATGCGACGTTTCTTCAACGCCCGCTGCTTGTCCGCGGCACGTTGCTTCCAGATGTCCCGGCTGCGGCGAAACAACCGGACCAGACGCGCTGGCGAACTCTTGAACTCTGGTTCTGACACAACGCTGGTTTTCCAGGCATACTGCGACACGGATTCAGCCTGAATTGTATTCTACGTTTTCGTCACCAGGACACCAGCCTAGGCTCCTTGTATCCCGAAATCCGTAGCGCATGAGTCAAGTTTCATGCGACGATTTTCTGCTCTTCCATCAAGCGGTCGATCGCCGCGTCGAGCTCGTCGAAGCGGCGTCGCAAAGGCGAGTCGTCCGGCGCTTCTTCCGGGATGATGCGCGCCAATCCCGGACGGTAACCGTTCACCCAGTTGGTAACAGTTTCGGTGCGACTTCGCCATGACGATGGGCCAGCACTGCTTGGTGCAAAAACTCCAACACCGGTCGCTTTTGCAGGCGAAGTGTCTGCACCGCCGTCAAGATGCGTTCGACGAAGCGGCAGCCGGCTTCGCTATGGCAGCCGAAGGCATTCTTGCGCCACAACACCGCCGAACGCAACACCCGTTCGATGTGATTGTTAGTCGGCGCCACGCCATCGTGTGCCACGAAGGTCCACAGGGCCGGCTCCACAGCCAACAGGTTTTCACAAAACCTGGCCGCTTCTCGTGTCGCTGCAAGCGCACCCCTGCCGCAACTGGTCGCGAAAGATCTGTGCGCCAGCCGGCGATTTGCCGTCGCAGTTGCGCCGGTCCAAGCCACCGCCGCGAAAAGCATGCCACAAGTCGAAAACGACTCCAGCGGTGGCCAAGCCGGCCTCGCCGATGCGCTTGGGCGGCACCGCCGCGGTCCACCAGTTTCTGGAAGTCGCGCTTCAGGTGCGCCCAGCACACTTGCCGTCGGCGCACGCAGCAGTCGGCCGTAGACCGACCAGCGGTCGCTGCACACGATCCCTTTGATCTTGTGCCCAGCAAGGCGACCAAGCCCACCGCGCCGCGGCTGGGATGAATCACAAAGCAAGCCACGAGAAGCGTGGCCGCCGCCCACAGCCAACAACGCTGGCCGGCCTGCTTCCAGCCGGTCTCATCGACGTGTTTGACGGCCGCGTCCTGCACCGCCTGCCGCGCCTCGGCATGGGACACCGCCAAGGCGGCGCTCATCTCTTGTTCGAGGTTGGCAACCGTTCCCAGGCGATCGGCAGACCGACGACGGTTTCGACAGTTCTTCAATGCCACGCTTGCTGACGTGCGGGACTGCCGCTCAGATACGACACCATCGCCGTCAGCCGCGGACCATAGGCGTGGGCACGCACCGTCGTCGGGAATTTTGGCCCAGGTGACGGTGCCGCAGCCACCACAGGTGCGGCCGTGGGCTTGGTATTCGGTGACTTCGACCGGCCGCGGCGGCAACTCGGCTACTTGATGCCAAACAGGTTCCGGATCGTCCGCCGCAGGCTCGCCGGTCAGGGAAGCCTGACAGCGGCCGCAGCACGTCGGGAACAAAGTGGATGATTTCTTTGAGTTGGTCGGCGAGGCCAGCGCAGCCGCAGATGCGCCGGGATGGCCGGGTTGGCCGCCGGGCTTGACGGCCGGTGGGTTTTTTGACGACCGGCTTGGGTGCTTCCGGTGGATTGGCCGACGGCGGCAGCGAGGAATTGGTGGCATTGATCCCCAGCTGGCTTGGAGTTCACGCACCAGGGCCTCCAAGCTCGGCCACACGGCCTTGCAACTCACGACAGCCTTGGCATTCCGGCTCTGGCATAGCCAGAGGCTAGCAGAAGCCCGTCGCCGCAGCTGCGCCAGTTTTTACCGGGTGAACGGTTACCCCGGACGTAACAGGCGGCTATTACCCCGGCATGAAATAAGATCAAAGTTCAACAGGGGCGGCGTATTGCACCCAAGGATGTAGGAAGTAACTGATTACATGTTTCGGTACGCTGGCCAATTTGCCCATGAATGCCACGATTCGTGTGTGCAAGTGTTCCCCCGTCGTCCGGCAGGCCAGCCTCGTTCACCGCGCCCTTCATGTCGTTGTTCAGGTACTCCACCGGGTTCATCTCCGGCGAGTAGGCCGGCAAGTAGAACACCTCGATCTGGTCCTTGTGCGCCTCCACCCAGGCCATCACCTCCGGCGTCTTGTGTGCTTGCAGCCGGTCCGCGATCAGCAGGATCTTCCTGCCGGGCTCCCTCGACCAGCTTCTGCAGGAACAGCAGGAACACCGCCGCGTTGAGCGCCCCCTTGTACGTCATGAACCGCACCGTCCCCTCGTTGCTGATCGCCGAGATCTGGTTCACTCGGATGTGCGGCCCCGGCACCTCCATCGTGGCGCGCTCGCCCACACGGGCATAGCCGTAACCGGGGTGGTGATCCGCCGCCACGCCGACCTCGTCGGTCCAGAGGATCTCGGCGTCCTCTCGCGTCCGCCTGCTCCTCGATGGCGGGGTAGGTCTCCTCCAGCCACTGTTGGACCTCGTCGGGGTCCTGCTGACGCGAATGCCGCACGGGTTTCTTGGAGGTATAACCCCAGCGGCGCAGGTACTGCCCGACGGTTCGCTCCGCCAAGTCGATGCCGAACTCCTGGCGGATCAAGTCGCGAACGGCGCGACGGGTCCACAAGGCGTGAGGGATCCCCAACTTTTCCGGGGAGTGATTGTCGATGCGCTCCTTGATGCGCTGGGCCTGCTGGTCGGAGAGGGAGCGGCCCGAGCCCAGCGGCCTGCCGCGTGCGGCCGCCGGGCAGGGAGGGCAGGCCCTCGGCGGCGTAGGCGGTCCACCAGCGGCTGATGGTTTCGTGGCGGACGCCCAGCAGGTCAGCGAGTTCCACCTCGGAGTAGCCCAGTTCGATGCCGCGCAAGGCACGCAGGCGCAGCACCTGAAGGGCTTCATCGGACAAATGGCGGGCGTCTGGCAATTGGATGGACATGACGGCTCTCCGTCTTGGGTTTTCTCGTCCTCTTGCTTTCCCCAAGAGCATTATTGAGCAACTTTCATGCCGGGGTAATATAGCAACGCGTGCAGAACAGGACCGTACGCCAGCCCTGTCGGTCACGCGGTAACGATGGGTCTTGGGCAGCCGTTCGATCAGGCCGTGCAGACGCAGGCGCCGCAGGTGATACGTCATCTGCCCCGGGGTGATGGTCTGGGCCGTTTTCCCCAGCAGGGGCGCCCAGTGGTCGCGAAGTTCGCGGTTGGAAAAACCCCGAGGCAACAGACGAAACACCAGCAACGCGCTGAACAAGGCCTGCACCGCCAGGTCGGCAAAACGCAAGGCGCTGGCCCGCTGACCATCGACCACCACCGGTTCATTCACCTGCCGGAACGCGTCTTCGCCGATCGTGCAGTCGTGGCTGAGTTGTTGGACGTCCAACAGACGTCGGTTGGCTTGAAAGCCGATCTCCCGCAAAGCGGGAAGATTCTTCAGCCGCTTGCCGATGCCGAAGTCGCGGGTGTTGTTGATGGTGGTCTCGGTGCGCAAGGCCCGGCCTTCCTTGTGGTATTGCTTGATTCGCGTGCTCTTGTAGTCCACGTGCAGCGACGGGATCACGCCGTCGGTCAAGACGCGCGTGCGAAAGCGGCCCGGCGTGCGCTTGGTCACGCGCCGGTCGAAGATCAGTTGCACCTGGTCGGGCCGGCCCAGGTCCAGGTTTTCGCGGATGACTTCCTCGAAGAAGATGCGGCCCGTCAGGGGGCGGTCGAGAACTTGGGTCAGCGAGAACTCGGCCTGCAGGATGGACACGTCGTAGCGATAGCCGGCCTTGCGATCGGCGGCGGTGAAGGGATGCGGCAAGCGCTCCAGCCACTTGCGCAACAGGGCGTCGATCTTGGTCGGCGGACAGGCCGTCGCAGAGTTGCTGCAAGCGTTGCGGGTTGGCGCAGGAGAGGACGCCGTTGTCCAGGGCCTCGAAGGCGATGCCTTCCTTGGCCAGTTGCCGCTTGACGTATTCGTGGCCGTTGATGCACAGCTTGGCGTTGTAAGGGAAGTAGGTGCAGAACTTGAGGAAGAACGGGCCGAAGTCTTCATCGATGCAGTAGAAGTAGAACTGGTTGACCATCGGCCGTGGTACTTGACGATCCAGGGATACTTCTTGCCCGTGTCCGCATTGGTCCGTTTCTCGGTGCGGAAGACCGGCACCTTTTCCTGGGCCTTGCCGAGGAAGAGGACGCCTTCGTGCTTCTGAAAAACGCGCCCGATATTCGGCGGCGACATCGTCCTTGCGTTGCTCCTTTTCGAAGGGAACGAGCGGGACGTCGTTGCTCCTCGGCAAAGGCATCGACGTTCGCTGATGAAGGCCGTTGCTCATCGGTTCCATCAGAGCCGACGAGGCAACGGGCTGCTCGCGATGGAAGCGGAAGAAGGCCACGACGCCGCTGTCGGTTTGCAGTTTCGGCTGGTAGACGTTGAGGTACATGCGATCGATGCCTTCGACTTCCAGGGTCACGTGCTTGCGGATGACATCGGCAACGGTGCGTGGTACACTCATGGTTGGCTCCGGTCGACATCGGTCCCTTCGGGACCACTACCGCCTTCGGCGGTAAAATTGGGGCTGCGTCGGCAGACCCCGCCATAGGCTCGACCGGAGCCTTTTGTATTGACCGCAAGCCCAATACACGCCTCGTCGGTCTGAGGCGGAGCCTCGTTAGCATCTGAAATTTATTAATTGTCGCATTTCGCGGGAATGGCACGGTAATTCCATGTGGGGAGTTCTTCGTCGAAGCGGATTTTCATCGTTTCGGGGTATTCTTCGGGGTAGCCTTCTTTGAGCGGATAGTCGCCGGTGAGGACATGGACGGTGGTTTTCAGGCCTGTTTTGTGCTGGCTTTCGCCATGGCCTCGACGGCGACCTTCAGGGAGGTCAGCAGCAAGCCTTGGCAGGCACGCGTCACGTGCGGAAAGAGGCGGTGCTCGATGGGGTTGTACTTGGAGCAATACGGCGGGTAATGGGCCACGCGGAGTTCCAGGCCCATGCGGTCGGCCAGCTGTTCCAGGTGGTACTTGAACACGTAGCGATTGCTGGCGTTGCTGCCGCCGCCGTCGCACAGCAAGCAGCATGCGTCGTGCCTGGGGATAAGCGGGCCGGCCATGCGTCTCCCACCAATAGGCGAGGCTGTCGCAGGCGAACCGACTGGTGTCGTGGCTGAGGCCCAAATTCAGGTGGCCGAGGTTGCGTTTGACGTCGTAGAAGCCGTGCGGATAGATCACGCCGGTCGCCGCACTGGGAAAATCGTGGTCGAGAGCTTTCTTGGCCTTCGCGTGTAGAGCCGGCCAATGCGGAACAAAAGCCCCAGGAATTCCTTGTGTTTGGTGTCCATGCTGACGATGGGATCGGGCGAATTCATGAAGTTGCGCGGTAGTTGGCGATGATCTGAAACTGCCGATCGCGATAAGCATGGTGTCCCAGGGGCAGCGTTTTGCAGGCCTTGCGACGGCCCAAGCGATGGCGTTTCAGGAGCTGGGCCACCACGGTGACACTGACGCGAAAGCCAAGCTGCCGAAGTTCCTGAGCGATCTTGCGCACGCGAGAGGTTGGTCCAAAGGACGCCATCTTGATCGGGATCGCCTGCGGTGCAGGGATCGACGATTTTCAAGAAGGCTTCGTCGAGCCCGGGAAAGAGCGACAAACAGCAACGTCGGCCACCCCTTTTTTTGCGCCTGGTTGGGCGGCAGCAGCGCAGCGCCGACTTTGCAGATCCGCCAGGCCGCGCTGGATGGTCTTGCGATGGCAATCGAAGAGTTGAGCGATGTAGGCGATGCCGCCGTGTCCGAGTTTGAGGGCCTCCGTGGCGGCATACAGACGACGCTGGCGTTCATTGAGAGAGGCATAGGTAAAGCGCATCGCCTGCTCGACGGCGGCGGAATAAGGGTAATCATGACGGCGTCCTGCCAGGTGAAAAATCCGTTTTCCCAGAGCCGCCCAGCTTACCACCCAACTCCGTGCCAAAAAGGCCAAATGGGACAGTTAATAAATTTCAGATGCTTAGTGTTCAATACGCCGCGCCTATTGAACTTTGATCTTATTTGAAGCCGGCGTAATAGTGCAGACTGAAAGCCCCGCCACACATCTTCTTGAGATTCGCCATTGGGATATTGGCGTGGCCGTCGTTGCCTTGGCCCTCTGAGAAGGCGAGATAGCTCTCGACGTTACGGATGATCTTCCGCACAAACTCGAATGGCTTCTCCTCGTATTACCTCGGCGGAAAAGATGCTCACTTAATGTCCAGCGGCATACTGGGCGAGGGGTGCTGAAAGTAGCTCCTGACATGCTCGGGGAAGTGCAACGAGCTTCTGCATGAAGCCTTGGATGCGGGAACGTAGATCTGCCGTGCTGTCCGGCAGGCCCTCGGCGTTACGCCGCCCTTCAGATCATTGTTCAGGTACTCGTCGGGGTTGCGTTCCGGGGCGTAGCGGGGCAACTGAAACACTCGAGCTGCTCGGGTGGGCCGCCACCCACGCCTCCACCGCCGGCGTCATGGGCCTTGAAGCGGTCCACGATCAGGAAGACTTCCCGTCTTGCTCCGCAACAGCCTGCCCAGGAACACCAGGAACAACGCGGCGTTCATCGTCCTGGCGTAGGTCATGAAGCGAACCTCTCCCGTGTTGCTGATCGCCGAGATTTGGTTCATGCCGATGTGGGGGTCGGGCACTTCCATCGTCGCCGGATGTCCCTTCCGGGCGTAGCCGTAGCCGGGGTGCTGGTCCGCCTTCGGCCCGTCTCATCGCACCAGTAGATCTCGGCCCCTCCTCGATGGCCCGCTTCTCGATGGCCGGGTAGGTCTCCTCCAGCCACTGCCGGACTTCCTCGGGGTCTTGGTTCTTGGCGCGGCGACACGGCTTCTTGGCCGTGTAGCCCCAACGTTTGAGATACTTGCCCACGGTCCGTACCGGCAAGAGGATGCCGAACTCCTTGTGGATCAGGTCACGGACGGCGCGCCGCTTCCACAGCGGTGCGGGGATACCCAGGTCTTCGGGGTTTTTCTCGTCCAGGAGTCGTTGGACGTCGCTGGCCTGCTGGTCGGAGAGGAGTCGGCCCGAACCGAGGGGTCGCCCGGTGCTCTCCTGAGGCAGTGCGTCCAGGCCGCTGGGCGTGTAGACCGACCACCAGCGGCAGACGGTCTCCCGGGAGACGCCGAGCAGGTCGGCGAGGTGGCTTCGGTGAAGCCCAATTCGCAGCCGTTGATAGCCCGCAAACGCAACGCCTCCAGGACATCGTCGGACAACTGCCTTGCGTCGGGCAAGGTGAGGGCCATGATAACAACCTCCATCGGCGATGTGAAATGCTACGATGGAATTAGTGAGCAACTTGGATGCCGAGGTAATACTCGCACAACTTGGCGTTATCTTCGGTTACGAACCAGTCGTAGATTTCATCCTCACGAATCAGCGAGTCTTTGGTCGTGATCTTGTAATTCGCCATCAGGAAATAGCGAAGAAAGCGGAGCGGTTTCTCCTTCGCCTTTTCGAGCGGGGCCGTGATCTTCTTCCACTCGTTCTTGAGCTTGGTGAAGTCCTTCTGAGCGACCTGGGTGAACAGCAGGTTCTTGAGCAGGTCCATCGGGTTCAGACCGACACCCCGCTCGTTGATCGTCTCGAAGATTTTCAGGGTGCTGCTAACATCCGTTGAAATCTGAATGAAAACGACGTTGTTCGCCAAGTAGCCCCACAACTTCTTGAGGCTGGTTTGGTCCTCGTAGTTGTCGAGCAAGTAGCGATAGACCGTGGCGTAGGCGTTCAGCAGGTTGTCCAACGATCCAAACTGAGCGATGCCCACCTGCTGGACTGCGTGGCGCACCTTCACTGGCTCGTCATCCTGTGCCACAAGACACTGCATCAACTCGTCGGCATTCTCGTATCGGGGTTCCAGCTTCAGGCTGGTCTTGATGTCGCCGTCCCTCGTTGCGTAGCTCGCCGAGATCAGGCCGTTGATCGCCTGATGCTGTGGAGTCCCCCTAAACCGATAGCGCATTGCACACATGAGCAGGTAGAACGTCGTGAGTCGCTGCTGGCCGTCGATGACCTCGAAGTGATTCTTTTGCGATCCCGTCGAGACGAGAATCATGCCGACGAAATACTCCTTGTCGGAGCCGGTGTCGATCTGCTCATCAATGTCTTCCAGGAGTTGCTGAACCTCCTTGTCGGTCCAGACATATTCCCGCTGGTAGTCCGGCACAATGTAGAAGCACTCCTGGAAGGCTTCCGCCACGGTGTACTTGTGATTCTCGATGCGTGCCATATTTCACTCGGTTTTGATGACTTATCGAGGCCGATCTGCACAACGGGCAAGGAACGGACTCGGCGTTCCCCACGAGGTCACTATCAACTGGTCCCTGGCCCTGGTCGCCGCCACGAACAGCAACGACCGCTCACGGTCCTCGTGTTCTTTCCTGGCAGTCGGGTCGCCCTGGACGGCAGCGATCCGCAGCGGCATGACCTTGCTGTTCACCCCGGCGAGGATCATCACCGGAAACTCCAGGCCCTTGACTCGGTGCATCGTCGCCACGCGGACCCCGCCGCCAGTCCCTTCTTTGGTTTTGTCCAGCACAAGATGTTCGACGCCAAGGCTTTTCAGAAGGGCCTGGTAATCGTCGTTGATGATCTTGGCGGTTCGAGCACGGCCTACGCATCACAACCTGCCTGAATTATTGTCCACCGCTTGATTTGGTCAAGGGGGACGCCTACGATTCTTCTCGGAAAGCTTCATTCCTTCAGGGAGAAGAATCATGGCCCTATCCGCTCTCGCAGTCGCCAAGTACTTCGCACGACTCCGCGATCCCCGTCGCAACCACCGCAAACGGCACCTCCTGATCGACATCATCGTCATCGCTCTTTGTGCCGTTACTGCGTCCGGCATTTCTAAAGACACTATGAAAGGTGAAGAGGAACGCCTGCATCCATAACAAATGAGGCAAGCATGTGGCAATCGTGTTTGATGTCCACGAGTGCATATATCACATAGTCGAATAGCTCCTCCACATCCGCAGGACACAGGTTGCACAATTTACCGTATTTCGCCCAACTCCAAACCCATTCATCCGGGTTGGCATCTGGGTCATGAGAGGGAAAGTCCTCGACGACCACCTGCGGGTGCTTGGCCAACCAGGCTCGGACCACCGGACGAGCGACTGTGAATGTTGTTGCGGTCCCATACCACCGTCCACTCCCCAGGCACTTGTCCGTCAGGTACTCCAGAAAGTCCACCACCTCTTCACCGTGGAAATTCTGATTGAGCAACAACCAAAAGTACAAGCCAACCTGCATCGCCTGCGGGACTGAGAGTGACACAACTGATGGCCGAGATGCGGTCATGTTTGGCCGAGCAAGGCAGGACCACACGCTGACCACGGGGTGCCAAGGTCCGCCGGACCAGCGGCCTCAGCATAAAGCCCGATTCGTCCAAGAAAGCGACGTGGGCCTTGCGCCGCCAGGCTTCGCCGAAGGATTCGGGGGAACTCATCGGCTTTCCAGCGTTCCACCTCCTTGTCGTTGCGTTCCCGTGCCCGCACTTGTGGTTTGTGACTGGTCCAGTTCAACCGATCCCGGAGCAGTTTTCGGACATGGTCCGGGTGATACTCGATCCCGAAGTGCCGCTGGATCATGTGGGCGACACGAGCAGCAGTCCACAGTCCAAAGTCCACAGTTGGTTCGGATAACCGTGGGCGGTGGCCCCTTGTAGTGGCTTCAACTTCGTGGTGGCCTTGCCGGAATGACGTAGGGTCTTGCCATCGATGGCGACGTGCTTCAAGCCCAGGGCGTGCGTCAAGAACTCGACCCAACTCTGGAAGCAGCCCAGAAACGCTTGGGGATCGAGGCGATCGAAGAGGCGTTCAAACGTGTCGTGGGAGGGGATGCCGTTGGGGAGAGCCAGAAACGTCTTGAGCCAGTCGTGACGCCGTTGGCCGAAGGTGACGATCTGCTGCCAGTCATTGGCGCCGCAGATGACGGCGCAGAGGGCGATGACAATGATGTCGATCAGGAGGTGCTGTTTGCGGTGGTTGCGGCGGGGGTCGCGGAGCCGGGCGAAGTGCTTGGCAACCGAGACGTGTGGTAGGGCCATTCTTCTCCTCCTGGAAGGAACCGGGCTTCCCGAGGAGAATCGTAGGCGTCATCCCTTGACCAAATCAAGCGCTGGACAATAATTCAGGCAGGCTGTGAGGCGTAGGCCGTGTCACCTACGCCCATGCGGAACCGGGTGCAGAAGGACTGCGTGCTACCGCCTCTAGTGGCGAGAACCACAACCTGCATAAAGGCGTGGTGAGCGGCGGCAAATACTCGCCTCTCGTTCTGGAACGCATAAAGGAAGTCGAGCCGCCCTCGCAACTCGCAACAGCAGTTCTTCCCGCAAGTGCTTCGTGCCGAAGTCGGAATAAATGCCAGTGGGCAGAATCACACCAAGACGACCTTCAGGCTGAAGCAATGTCCAGAAGACCTCAGCAAACATCTTGTATGAGTTGAGGTCTGCACTGCCCTGGAGACGGAAAAGATGCTGGGCATCAGCAAAGCCAACTCGTCCTTGACGGTGCTTGGCCCAAACCGCTGCCAAGCCTGTGCCTTCCTTCCCTCGTGCCAGGGCCAGATCGAATGGATCGGAGGCATATCTGGCCCAATTCCCCAGGGCTTTGAAACGGGCGATGTGTTCGTCCCATTGCTCAGCCACGGTCGGCATCGTGGCGAAGAGTTCCTTCTGCTTACGGAGGGCGGCTTGCTTGTCATAGGTGCGGACCAAAAATAAAACTAGTTTTTTTTTTTTAATACTCCTCCTCCGTCAATTTTACTCTTCTTGGCTATTAATATATGGTTGTCTAATTATTTTTTTCTCTCTAGTAGAGCGGGTCGAAATCGGTGAAGAACTCCTGCGAGTTCGGTTTCATCACATCTCAGGGCGGATTGCCAACCATCGCATCGAAACCGCTGCGCTGCCCCGTGAACACGTCGGGAAAGGCTAGTTCCCAATGGAAGAACTTCAAGTCCGCAGCCAGACGCTGAACAATGGCGGCACGCTCGGCCAACAGTTCATGAAATGTCTTTGGGGTCGGGACATGAGCCATCGACGCTGGGTTGGCGGGCCAGAACCAGAGGGCACACCATTCGTCCATGCCCTGTTTCAGTTGTTGCAGCGCCGGACTGCCTTCGACGCGTTCCCGGTAATACTGCTCTCGTTCATCCGTGTCGTGGATCGGCAAGTTGTGCAGGAATTCGTACTCGCTACGAGCGCTGGCCACCACCTGATCGGTGGTCACGGCCTGATCCTCGAACATGCTGGCCTGGCCTCGGAACTGGCTCTCGATGACCTCACGCATTTCCTTCTTGATCCGGCCATCGCCCGACCGCTTGCTGCCAATCTTCTCGCCCTTGAGGAATGTCTCGATGGCCTGCGTGCGTGGTCCGTCCTTGCCGTCGCCACCTTCTCGCTCCCACGCCTTGAGCGGATAGTCCAGCACCCGGTCCAGCCAGCACCCAACCAACGAGTTGCCGACCTTGATCTTGTGGTCGAGAAAAGAGAAGGGCAAATCGGGATCGAGCGTTTCCACCCACAGCGACACACGAGCAAATTCCACGGCGAGCGGGTTGATGTCCACGCCGTAGATACAGCGCTCGACTACATGCCGCCGCAACAGGGCCTTGATGCGGTCGGGAAAGGTGTCGCCTCGCTGCGGCTCGTCGGGCGGAAATGGCACGAGTTCTTCTTCGGTCTTCGCCGTGCGCAGCCGACCGTAAGGCAACGTCAGCTTCTTGGCCCGTTCCGGGTCGTCCAGTTTCCGGTGATGGCACAACGACTTGTAGAGGGCATCGGTCATGTAGTGCAGTGCGGCCACCAGGAACGATGCACTGCCGCACGCTGGATCGCACACTTTTAGTCCGAGGATGACCTCCGGCTCTTTCGGGACCAGGCGTGTTCCCCACCCCCAGCCCCTCTCCCCGGTCGATAGCACAAAGCGGCTCCAGGGTCCGGTGGACTGTCGGCACGGCAAGTTGCGGGCGTGTGTAAAAGGTGCCCGTGCCCTTGCGAGTGTTCCCGGCCCGGACGAGATAAAACTCGCCGGTGGCCACCACACGGTTGATGAGCCTCGTCGCCTCGGCTTCGACTTCCTCCTGATACTGGCTATCGGACTCTTTCTTGCCCTGCTTGCGCACTAACCCGGCCAGCTTCACCGCTTCCCTCGCCCAGCGTTTGGCCGATACCGCGGCATCGAGGAAGTTGGCTGCCCGGCGTCCTTCTTGCTGGCCGCTCGCTTCGACCACGACTACGGCTTCTTCAACAGGAGCGGTGTCTTCGCTTTCCTCCGGCTCGTCGGCTTCCTTCTCTTCGGTTTCCTCTTCTTCGGTGGCGGTGCTGGCCGTGACCTTTTCCTTCCGCAGCGTGGTCAGCAAATCCTTGAGAGTCTTCTTGTCGTTCGTAAGCATGTCTTCGAGCCGGGCCAACGGCAGCACGGGTTCTCGACCAAGGTTGAGGAAGACCTGCGGGCCGATCTTCTCATCCGTGCGCTTCAGCCGGTAATCGAGCAGACCTTCGTAGATGAGGCCGATGAACTCCGTGCGCAGATCGGTGTAATCCACCGGCCCCTCCACGAACGTCTTGGCATGGCCCCGCATCACGGGTAGCAGCCCCCGCAGCAGCTTGCGCAGGACGGCGTAGCTACTCACGTTCCGCACCCCTCGGCGGGTTGCTCGTGACAAGATAGCCGTGTCATGGCATTCTGGGCAATCCCGACTCTTCGCTCGGATTGCTACGGAGTGCTTGGCATGGATGCCGCGACGCGTTTTGACACCAAGATCGTGGTGCGCGCTGCCGGTCATCAGCAATTACCTGGAACGCCTGCAACTGGCCGACCTCGTCGATGAACTGGTGCCGTGGGAAGGCGAGGTGCCGCTCGGCACCATCGTGGCGGTGCTGGTCAGCAACCGGCTGCTCAACCCCAAGGCATTGTTTCGTATCGATGACTGGACACAGCAGACCGGCCTGAACAGGTACTACGGCCTGGAAGCGGGGCAACTCAACGACGATCGCCTGGGACGAGCGCTGGAGCGGCTCGCGGCCCATGCCGAGCCGATCCAAGCGGGACTGGTGCTCCGGGCTGTCAAGAAGTTCAAGCTGGACGTGTCGCAGATCCACTACGACATCACCAGCGTGGAACTGTACGGGGCCTATGACCGAGACATTCCGGAGGGACAGCGTCCGCCCGCACCGCGGCCGACTTATGGGCATGCCAAGAGCGGGCGCAAGAACATCAAGCAAGTGCAACTGGGGCTGAACGTCACGGGGGATGGCGGCGTGCCCGTCGGCCACGTGGCTCTGGACGGCAACACGGCGGAAGCCACGACGCACCTGGACAACCTGCGGCGGCTGCGCGCCCTGCTGCCCAAGAAGTGGGAGCTGTACATCGCCGACACCAAACTGGACACGCCCGAGAACCTGCTGGCCATCGGAGCTGCCCGCGGCAAGTTCGTCTGCGGCGGCGCCTTCGACCACGGCGTTGCAGCAACTCTTCTTGCGGCAGCGCAAGCAACTCCGCCCCGTGGCTTACTGTCCCAAGAGCCAGGAGCACCTGCCGCCGGAGCAGCGCGACCAGTACCAGGGCTTCGAGTTGCCCGACCGGCTGGTAGGCCACCACGCCGGGCGGCCGACGAAGCTGGACTATCGCCAGGTGTTCGTGTGGAGTCAGGCCAAGGAACGTCAGGAAGCCAGCACGCGCGAGCGGCACGTGGCCAAGATCAGTAAGGAGTTTGAAGCGGTCGAACGCAACCTGAACAAGTACAGCCTGAAAACCCCGGAAGCCGTCCGTCGCCGGCTGGAGGCGGCACGGGCCAAGTACACGGAAGGCAAACTGTTCGCCTACGAACTGAAGGAACGCTCGGGCGTGCTGCGGCTGCAATGGCAGATCGATGCCCAGGCTCTCGCGGAGTGGAAGCTCCTGGAAGGGGTGTTCGTGCTGAAGACGAACTTGAAGAAGAAGCAGTGCCCGTTGCCGCAGGTGTTGCGGAAGCACAAGGAACAGATCCAGGTGGAGCGGCGCATGCATCACTTGAAAGGGCCGCTGGCGGTGACGCCCATGTTCTTGGAGAAACCGGAGCGGATCGCGGGACTGTTGTGCATCCTGGTGTGGGCGTTGATGGTGCTGGCGTTGCTGGAGCGGCAAGTGCGGCGGAACCTGAAAGGCAAGCCGTTGTACGGACTGTATCCGGAGCATCGTCCGAGTCCGGCCCCGACGGGGCCGTCGCTGCTGGAGTGTTTCAGCATGCTGTGCATCGTGATCATCAAACATCGTGGCAAGGTCTCGCGGCGGTTGGCAGATCCCGGCGACATTCAACGCAGGCTGCTGCTACTCTTGGGCATCCCGCCGGGCGACCTGAAAACCTTCAAACGCAGGTGCGGAATGTGAGTAGATAGGCTGATCCATCAGCCCCAACTCACTCCTCGAACAACCCTTCACCTTCGGTCGCTGCGGCTTTCGGACGCACCGGCTCGACCGGCTGCACGATGGCGATCACCCGGTCGGCCACCTTGCGGGCCTCGACGGCGACGGCACGCCCCTCCAGCCTCTTGCCCTTCGAGTCCGACCAGGTGCCCAGGTCTTCTCGGCTGGCGGCGTCTCGCTCGCCGTCCGCCTCGAACAGCGAGCGGATCACCGACGGATTCCGGCACCCGCATGTTCGTGCGGGATCACGAACTTCTCGGCCTGCGCCGCCTCGTTCGCCACGGCACGGACGGCCCGCAACTCAGGCGGCGGCTCCTCGAAGGCGAACAGCCTGGGCGAGTCGTCCTCGATCTCCCGCTTCACGACCGCCTTGTGGCCCATGCGCCGCCTCCAGGTACATCACCGGCGTCGGCAGCCGCTTGGCGCAGGCGTTCAGCGTGGCCTGGAAGCTGGCCTCCGGGAAGCCGCCGTCGAGGACCGCCTTCACCGTGCTCGAACGTCAGCAGCGCCTTGCCGGCGTGCGCCGTCACGGAACACCGGCTCGAAGAACGGCCCGTAGAAGCCGACGTGGCCGGCGATCTCGTCCATCATCCTCTCGATGGGGTCATGCTCCGAGCGGTAGGCCGGCTCCGTTGCGCCCTGGTCGGCGTGCGTCGTCAGCCGGTGGGCGATCTCGTGCCATCGGGTGAAAAAGCGCCGGGCCAGCTTGCCGCCCCGGCAGTCGATCACGGCCACGAACCGATCCGGGGCGTCGTCGCCGACGTTCTTCCGCTTCACCAGCGCCCCGTAGGTCGGGTTCTCGGCGTCGTCGAACCGGAACCGCATGGTGGCGAACACGGGGTCTTTCTTCGCCCTGGCGTACTGGTCGCTTGATGCGGGCGAAGTCGGCGTCCGACCGGATCTCCTCGAAGACCATCTGGAGCTTCCGGGTGACGAGGGCTTCAAGCTGGCCGATGGTCGTCACGCCACGGGCCTCGGCCACCCAGCCGTCGATGCGGCTGCGGCAGTGGCGCAGGATCGCCTCCACGGGGTTGGCGGCACCGGCCAGGCCGAGGTCGGCGGCGAGGTCGGCGATTTCAGTGGCGTGTTCCAGTCGGCTCATTCGTCCTCCAGGAACTCCTTCACGCCCTCGTAGAACTTCCGCCAGTCCACCGACTCCAGGCCGTCCTTCTTCTTGGCGCTGCGGTGGGCGACGATCTGCTTCTGCATGTCCAGCAGCATCAAGCGTTTGCCGGAACGAAAGCCCTTCTTCGGCAGCGAACCGGGCCAGGGACGCCGGGATCGGAACCTCGGTCTGCTGGTCCTCGCTCGCCTCGCCGGTCATCAGGAAGTCGAGGGAAACGCCCAAGGCACGGGCGATGTCGAGCAGGTTGTCGGCCCCGACGCTCCGCTTGCCGTTCTCCAGGTCGGACAAAAAACTCTTGGAAATCCCGGCTTTTTGGGCCAACTGGTCCTGGGTCCATTCGAGTTCCAGCCGCCGCTTCTTTATTCGTTCGCCGACGCCAGATGTCTGCATGTTTCCCTTCCAGGCGTATTCCCCAGGACGCCGCTCGCCGCAAACTTATGCATAGTCTATGGCTTCGGTAAGGTGAAATCAACTGGCAATACTCTTGACATACTGTTTAGAGAACTGATAGTGTATTGTGAACTGATCGGGAGAGTTGCCCACGTCGGGCTTTCTTGCTGGCTCGTCTCTTTCGGGAGAGGAAAACCGATGAAGAGTCTGATGTCTGACCTAGCGGTGCTGGCTCTGGCGGCAACGGCGGCAGGCGGGGACGTGTCGCTGGACCTGAAGGTTTCCGACGTGAAGGCGTTCAAGGCCGACAAGCCGGGGACGAAGACATGCGAGTTCACGGCGGAATTGACCGTGAAGAACAACGGCAAAAAAGGACATCGTGGCGAGCAAGAAGACCCTGGAGTTCACCTTCCTCGGCCCTGACGGCAAGGCCATCACGAGTCCACCCGTGGGCAACGACACGCCGGCACGGTTTGCCGACGCCTTTTTGATGAAGCCAGGCGGTTCGACGACCTATACCGTCAAATTCCACATGAACGGGGCGGCGGTCGAAACCGGCAAGCCCTACAAGCTGAAGGTTGCCGCCTCCGAGACGAGCGATGAAAAGAAGATCGAGTTCAACCAACCCTGATCGCAAAGAGGCCCGGTGAGTATCCGGGCCTCCGTTCTATTCGTCGTTGTTGACTCGCCCCCATTTCCTCACCGGAGATCATCTGCATGCGTGCTTCAAAAGTCGGCTCTTCGGGTTTTTTAGTGGGTAGGCTTTTCACTCCAAGCTGCAGAACCCACGTGATTTCCGGGAAAACTCCTCTTTCCCTCCGAGGGAAAAACTGTCACGCTTTCACGATGGCAAAATTCAAGCAGCTCCACGACCTCTATCGTTTCCCCGGCTTCGTGCCTCTGCCCAGGGTTCGAGGCGTCTTCGGCGACCCCATGGCGGTGGTCATCACCCTCCAGCGCCGCCGAAAAAAACGGTCTGCGGCGTCTGTGGCGCGGTATATCGCAGCCACTACGACAAGCGGCGACGTCGGGTTCGCGATCTCTCCTGCGGGGACAAGCGCGTCTATCTCCCCTTCCTTCTGCGCCGAGTCCCGTGCTCTCGGTGTGGCGGCGTGAAGAACGAACGGCTCGACTGGCTGGCCGACAATCCGCTGTACACCAAGCGGTTCGCCTTCTTCGTGGGCCGACGATGCCGCAAGACCACCATCAAGGAGGTGGCCGAGGAGCTGTACCTCGATTGGCATGCCGTCAAGGAGCTCGAAAAGCAGTACATGCGCGAACAACTGCAACGTGCCGGGAGTCCCGGTCCCCGGGTCATCGGCATCGACGAAATCTCCATCGCCAAAGGACACCAGTATCGCATCGTGGTCAGCGATTTGGAACGCGGCCGGCCGATTTGGTTCGGTGGAAAGGACCGCTCCGAAGCGAGCCTGGACGAGTTCTTCGCCTGGCTGGGCCCGGAAAAATGCGGCAAAATTCGATTGGCCGTCATGGACATGTGGAAGGCATTCCGCGATTCCACCCTCAAGGAGGGAACGCTCCGCAAGCCACGATCCTCTACGACAAGTTCCATATCTGATGCACCTGGGCGAGGCGATGGACAAGGTCCGCAAACAGGAATACGCTCGCTTGGTTGGCGAAGACCGGCGGTTCATCAAAGGGCAGAGGTATACCCTCCTGTCGCATTGGGGGAATCTCAAGGCCGAGGGCGCAAGGCGCCTCCAACTGTTGTTCCGGGCCAACAAGCGCTTGCACAAAGCCTACCTGCTGAAGGAGTCGTTCGACCAACTGTGGGACTACCAGACGCCTGGGTGGGCGAGGCGTTTCTTCGACAGTGGTGGGATGCACTACGCTGGCAAAGGTTGGAGCCGTTCCAGAAATTCGCCCGAATGATCGAAGACCACTGGGACGGCATCGATGCCTACTGCCAAGAGGCGAACAAAGTGCCTCTCGGTTTCGTCGAGGGCATGAACAACAAGATCCGCGTGATTCAGCGACGAGCCTACGGATTCCGAGACGAGGAGTACCTTCGACTGAAAATCCTCACCTGTATGCTGCCAAAACTATGAAAATCACCCACTAAAAAACCCGAAGAGCTACTTTTCGATGCCGCGTTCCCCGGCATCCTTTGCGACGCCGCAGAGCGACAACCGCTCGATGGGGATTCCATCCGACGATTCATCATCGACCTGACCGCGCGTATGGAATCGGCTGGTATTCTCGTGCCGGAAACGAGAAGTTCAGAACTCCTGACACGAGCCCCCGAAACGGTGAGCGGTTATTGACCCGCGACGGCCAAGCAGACACGCAAGCTACTGCCGGGATAGTAAACTCCCTCCGCATCCAACGCGCGACATAACCGCGCCAAGGCTTCACTGCGATGCGGCGAGGATTGGGCGGCAATCGTTATCTTGAGTTCGGCCTCGGTTGCTTCCATTTTTGCGCTCGCCTGGAAGGCCGCGTGTAACAACGTCCGGCCTTCGTCGTCGGCGCGGGCATAGTGCGGACGCAACCGATCCAGCAACGCCGTCTCGCATTGATAAGCGATGATCTTGATGGCATCCACAATCAGTTTCTTTTCCTTTGTCAGTGTCTTCAAACCTTGGGCGGACACCCGCTGCGGTAGTTGGCGGAATTGCTCCGACAGGGCCTGCTCCCGCGACGCCGCAGATACTTCGGCTCCCCCGCGGCACGCCGTTTCTGCCGATGCGGCCGCCAGCGGCCCACGCGCACCCGCGGTTGATCGTACAGCCAGTACGACTTCTCCTTGCCGTCCTCAAGCACCTTGTGTTCGCTGAAATGCGTACGGGCTAGCGCCTGGCGTTTCCCCTTGCGGTAGGTGATGAGGTCCACCCCCAGGGCCTGCAGCCGGGCAAACAGCTTCACGCTCCAGCCGCCACGATCGAACAGCACCGTCAGCCGCTGACCCACCGGCAGCCACTCCTTGGCATCGGCGACGATCGCTTCCAGCACCTGCGTCAAGCCAGCATTCATTTCGCTGGTGACCACCAACAACGGCGTGCCGTCGGCATCGTGCAACCAGGTGTCGGTCGCCGCGGTGGTCGCCACCGCCCGCTGCGCCTTCTTAGCCTTGGCCAGGGCTTCCTGGCCGCTGTACTCGCGCATGTGCCCGTCCAGGTAGAGAAAAGCCAGCCGATCCTCGTCTTGGCTGATCCGCAAGCGTGCCCGTTCGTTCATCAATTCGCGTCCTTGGCCCCGCCCGGCCAGCAGCGTCAGCTTGCGACGCATGGTTTTCACTTCGGCAATGCGGTCCAGCCCCAGCAACTGCCCCAGGTTGTGCGGGGAGTATTCCTTGAGGTTTTCCGGCCGCTTGATCCGCAAGAGGGCCATCAGGACCAAGCTGAGCACCGTGGTCCGCAGGCCATAAAAGGCCGGCCCGAGCGAACCATACAGGCGTGTGAAGACTTCCAGGCCCCCATGCGCCTGCAGCACGGGCACGGCCAGGAGCACGCCCGCCCGCGGCAGTTCCTCGTGGTCGTCGAACAAGGGTGCAGCATCCTGGAGCAAGCCCAGGCGGGCCAGGGCGCGATCCCCGGAGCGGTCGGTCGGATCACGGTCGATGGTGAACACAGCGGCTGGAACGTTGTTGGCAGCGGTCGGGTCGGCGTTGATCCCCGTAGCGGTCGGCGCGATGACTTCCCCTGGGACCACGGTGACCGGAGCAGGCTCGTCCACGGGAGCAACGCCGGCAACCGGAGCCGGCGCGGTCGCTGACGCGGCCAAGGTGGCGTTGGCATCGTCGAAGGGCAACGCGGGCTCGGGCAGAGTCTGTCGCCGCAAGCCAGCCTTTCGGAGTGCGCGGCGGATGGTGGTTTCACGGACGGCCAGACGCCTGGCCATTTCGTGGTTACTCACGCCTTGCTGGAACCAACGTTGAACGAAGGCGCGTTGGCCGCGGTCGAGCTTGGCAGGCCGGCCAGACGACGACTTGGGTTGTAAGCCGGCGCTGCCGTACTCCGCGTAGCGTGTTTCCCAACGGCGTTGGGTAGCCACCGCGTGGCCAAAGGCTTTGGCAATCGCGATCTGCGTCGCCGTCTTACGGAGGCGCAGGGTCACAGCCACAAGGGCCAGATGGGCCGAATCGTCGAGCGCGACACGATAGAGAATCTCATGACGGCAGAAGATAACACGATAGCCGTCACAATCGTCGAACCACAGGATGGGATTGCTAGGAATACGTGCGTGGGAAGCGTTGGTTTCGGTGTTGGGATAAAGAGGAGAAGGAGAGGAAGTGCTCAGGTCCTATGCGACGGACTGCCTGGGCGATTGGTTCCAAGAACTGCTCACAGATTTCGTCGTAGTTTCGGCAGAGAATGCGATAAGTTGCCTGGATTCCGCGGCCCTTGTCCGGAGATCTGAACGTATGGGTGGATGGTCGTTCGTGCTCCGGCGGCCAATCCTCCAGGATCTCCGGGCGGGTCATCTTGTGGCGGGTTCTCGTCAACACGACATCCAGGCCGGGCCAACTGATGGCCAGCGGATCCGAAGGACTCTGCATGAGGTAGTCAGTCCCCGCCGCGTCCAGTTCGATTACTTGTTCGGGAATCGTCTCGCCGAAGCGCGAGAAGGAGCGGAGTCGGCGGCGACGATCCTTCGAGGATGGGCCGTTGCACCAGCCCCATTCGATAAGGATGTCCACATGGCCGGTCAAGGCGCCGCTGCCGCGCGACAGTTGGCCGTCCTGGCCGCGGCCCTTGCGTGGGTGGTGGAGCAGCAACACGGCCATCCCGGCTGCCGTAAGCCGGCGCAGGGGTAGCAGCGCGGCCATGATTGCCGTGGCGCTGTTCTCGTCGCGGCCGGGCAGGAACGCAATCAGCGGATCGATGACCACCAGCGTCAGGCCGTGTTCTTTTCCGAGCCGAACGAGGCGGTTGATCAGTCGTTCCCATTCGGCGGTGTTCGACTTGTGGGTGAAGGGGCGACAGAGCCAGCAGACGTGCCGGCCGAAATCGAACAGCTCACCGCGCTGTCCCCACAACTCGCGCGACTCCTCTGAGACGACAACCGCGCGGCCAGGGGCAACAGCCAGACCGGCCAGTGTGCCGCCTCTACATGCTGACAACGGTACTGCAATCGCAGCGATGTGCCGATCGGCCTCGGGGAACCCGAAGAGTTCCGCGCATCGGTCCCATCGACCAGCTGGCGGCCTACGATTACAGCTGGCCGACGGCGAGTCCGGTGAGCGCGGCAAACTGGGAATGCTGCCGGCGAGCTGAAAACGGCATCGGGCTTCCCACCTTTTTCCTCCATTTTTCTTTCCGGACACGATTTTTCTCACGCCGTCAAAACGCACAGCAAAATTATGGGCTTGCGCGTGAACAACTCATTTGACTATCGTTGGCGGCGAAGTAAGTTACAGCGCCCGCACGATCTACCCCTTTCGGGGCTGGCCCATCTCTATCGCCTTGTGGGTTCTGGGCGCACCCCGCCCGCGGACAGAATGTCCCAACCGGTCTCGTAACAGGATCGAGTAGCCCGTCCCGTATCCCCGTCCGATCTCCTCATGCCAGCCCCCCCCTGGCCCCGGGCGGTCGTCCGACCGACCCACCAAGGTCCGCACTGCGCCGCCAGATCCCACGTTCGTGGATTGGACGGCCAAGCACCCGGTGCGCATTTCAAGGGAGTGTGTCATGATCCGTTCCTGGTTGAATCGTCTGAACGTCCATCTCCGGGCCCCACAGGGCCGCCGTCCACGACGTGTCGCCGCGCGTGTGCGGCTCCGGCCTCGTCTTGAGGAATTGGAGAACCGTCTGGTTCCGGCCACCATCACCTGGATGGGCGGCGCTGCCGGCATCTGGAGTACGGTTGCCAACTGGAGCACCGGCACGCTGCCGGGCGCGGGCGACGACGTGGTCATCGATGGCTCCGTCACGGTCAGCCACGCTGTCGGGTCCGATACCGTAAACACGCTCAGCCTCGGTGCCGGGGCGAAACTGCAAGTTGTGGGGAACAGCTCCGCTTAGCACCGCGGCGAGCGGCGGACCGCAGGTGATCGACAACGGCGAAATCGACCTCGGCAACGGCAGCAGCGCGGGCAGCCTGTTCCTCAATGCTCCCGCGGCCAGCGTGGCCGGCACCGGCGACATCGTTCTCGGCGCCAGCGCCGCCAACCAGTTCGGCCAGCAGCTGAGCGGGCAGGCCCTGACCCTCGGCTCGGGGATCATTCTCCGGGGGCAGAGCGGCTCCGTCGGCCTGGCGTCGGCCGCTTTCGTCAACCTCGGCACCATCCAGAGCGACGTGGTGGGCGGGACGGTCGTCATCGATCCGGCCGGCACCTTCACCAACGACGGCACCGTGGCGGCCCTGAACAGCGGCGCTACCGTCCTCGACCCGGGGACTCTGACCAACCTCTCCTCCGGCACGTTGACCGGGGGCACCTGGGAGGCGGTCGCCGGGGGAACACTCGATGGGTTTGCGAGCGGCATCACGACCAACGCCGCGACCCTCGTCGTCAATGGGAGCAATTCGGGCTTCTATAGCGGCACCACCGACGCCTTGGCCGCGCTGACCAACAACGCTACCGGCGGCAACTTTACCCTCGAAAATGGCTGGAATTTCATCTCGGCCAATCCGTTCAGTAACGCCGGGACCGTCGTTATCGGCTCGGGCAGCACGCTAACAGCCCCGTACACCCAGACCGGCGGCACGACCAGCTTGCAAGGTGGCAATCTGGCGAACTTCGGTCCGTCGCAGGGCCATGCCCTCTCGTTCAACGGGACCAGCGACTTTGTGGAAGTGCCCAGCAGCCCCACCCTGGATAGCCAGGCCCTGACTTCGCAGGCGACGATCGAAGCCTGGGTGTATCTCGATCAACTGCCCTCGGCGGCCGGCCACATCATGGAGATCGTGTCCAAGTCGGAGTTTGGCAACGACCTCGACCTGCAGATCGAGACGGACAACCGGATCCACTTCTACGCCGGCGACGAGTTCCCCGACTCCGTCGTTTCCAACACGGTCCTCCAGGCCGGGCAGTGGTATCACATCGCCGCGACGTTCCAGGCGGGACAGCCGGGGCAACTCCAGATCTTCGTCAACGGCGAACTCGACGCCTCGCAGTCCGGTGATTTTGCCCGCACCATGAACCCCAACCCGCTGACCATCGGCTGGAATTACGTCTTCCCCGGCCGATACTTTAACGGCCTCATCACCGACGTCAGCGTCTGGAACGTGGTCGAAACCCCGGCCCAGATTCAGACCGACTTGAACGTCCCGCTCCAGGGCACCGAACCCGGCCTGGTCGCTTCGTGGAACTTCGCCGAGGGGACGGGAAACATCGCTCACGACGCAACCGCCAACCACAACGACGGCTCGTTGGGCGAGGGGGTGCCGTCTCAGGAGCCGACCTGGACGGCAATGCCGCCCGCCGCTCTGAGCCTTCTGGGCGGCATCCTGTTGGGCGTCGGCACCGTGGACGGCAACCTGGTCAACAGCGGCGGCACGGTCAGTCCCGGCCTCGGCGAGACCATCACCGTCAACGGCGGTTACACGCAGGAGAGCGGAGGCACGCTTCAAATCCCGGTCGGCGGCTCCTCGTCCAGCGGCGCCTTCGGGACTCTGGTCGTGACGGGGTTCGCGGCTGTCGCGGGCACTTTGACCGTCACGACCGTCAATGGCTACACGCCGCTGTTCACCGACAGCTACACCGTCCTGGATTTCGCCTCCGAGAACGGCGACTTCGCTACTTATAACCTGCCTTCGCTCGGCGGCGAGCCACTGCTGACGGCGGCGTATGTCCCGGCGGGTACCCCGACGGCGCTGGTCTTGAGCGGCACCCTAAGCCCCACCGTGACAACGCTCGCTTCATCGCCCAATCCCTCGACTTTCGGTCAAGCCGTTACGCTCACCGCAACACTCACCGCCATCAGCGGCAACACGCCAACCGGCATCGTGGAATTCGAGGATGTGACGATGGGACAAAATCTTGGAACCGCCAACCTGCAACTGACCGGCGGGCTCGATCAGGCCAGTATCGTCGTGTCCGGTCTCACTGCCGGCTCGCACACGCTCGAAGCCGTCTATTTGAGCAGCCAGCCGAGCACGTTCGCGGACAGTTCCAGCCCCGGCGCTGTCCAGGTTGTGAACCGAGCGTCGGCTGTCATCAGCGTCACGGCGGGAGGTGGGACGTATAACGGCTCCGCCCATGTGGCAACGGCAACGGTTACAGGCGTTAGCGGCACCGCGGCGAGCAGCCTGGAAGGGGTCAGCCCCACACTCACCTACTACGCGGGGGCCGCCGCTCTGCCCGGAGCACCGGCAAACGCTGGAACGTATACCGTGGTGGCGACGTTCGCCGGCAGCCTCGACTACGCGGCCAGCAGCGCCAGTGCCAGCTTCACCATCGCACCGGCGCTGCTGACCGTGACGGCCAGCAATGCCTCGAAGCTATACGGTCAGGTCAATCCGCTGTTCACGGACACGATCACCGGCTTCGTCAACGGGGACACGGCCGTTGTGATTAGCGGCAGCGCCAGCTTGACCACTGCGGCGACCACGACCAGCCCCGTCGGCACCTACACCCTCGTGGCCGCCCTAGGTACGCTCCACGCCGCCAATTACACTTTCGCCTTCGTCAACGGCACGCTCACCGTCAAGCCGGACGCCACGACTACCAGCGTTGCCGCGTCGTCACTGGGGGCGCGGGTGACGTTGACGGCCACGGTCGCCGCCAACGCTCCGGGCAGCGGAACACCCACGGGCAGCGTCGATTTCAAGGACATCACCACAGGAACGGACCTGGGCAGCGTCAACCTGTCCGGCGGCAGCGCCACGCTGATTGTAACCGTGCCGGCCGAACGCCAGACCGTCAGCGTCACCTACGGCGGCAGCGCCAACTTTTTAACGAGTACAAGCGGAGTGACGGGGAGGACCAGCGACTCGATCTATGTCGTCAACGCGAGCGCTAGCGCGGCGCTGAGTCTCTCGGACAACGCGGACATCCAAATAACCGGGACCATCGTGGTGGACTCGAATTCGGTCACGGCGGCGAGCGCGGCAGGGCACGCGCAGGTGACGGCTGCGAACATTTCGGTGGTCGGCGGCGCCCACGCTTCCGGGCAAGCTTCCTTCAGCCCCCACCCCGTCACGGGCGCTCCTTTTGTGGCCAACCCGCTCGGCGGACTGAGCGTGCCGACCGTCGCCGGCCCTTCGCAGGGATGGGTAATTCTCAGCGGTCATGCGGCGGAGACGCTCAACCCGGGACTCTACAGCGGCATCAGTCTAACCGGCGACGCCCACCTGACTCTGAATCCCGGCGTTTATCTCATCACGGGCGGCGGCTTCACGGTCGAAGACAACGCCAGCGTTTCCGGCAGCGGCGTGCTCATCGTCAACAGCGCCGGCGGTACCATCCAGTTAAGCGATCAGGCCGTCGTCTACCTGACAGGCCCCGCTACTGGGACATACTCGGGGATCGTCTTTTTCCAGCCCGCTGCCAACAGCCGTTCCATCGAGCTGAGCGACAACGCGGTTCTGCAACTTAACGGTGGCATCATCTACGCTCCGGCCGCAGAGCTGACCCTCGCCGACCAGGCCCGCTTGCTCCAGGCGACGCCGGTCGTCAACGAGCTGCATCTTTCCGACAACGGAAGCCTGGAGGATACCGAGCCCGCCGAGCGGCAGACACCGTCACGCTGCGTATGGCACGATCTCCTCTTCGCCTACGGTGTTCCGTCCGTTAACGTCGCGGCACTGGACATGCTTCTGGCGGAAGGCTCGTGGTGGACCAGAGGAGAAAACGGGGCGGAAGCTCTCGACCTCTTTCCCCTCCTTTTTTCTCATCCCAGCAGTTGCACCTGAAAGCGCGCCCCGCCCGGAGCATAGTTCCGCTGCAAGCGCTCGCCGCGGAAGGGCGTCAGCTCGAATCCCGCATCGCCGAGTCGGTGAACGTCGCATGATTTCCATGCACGGGACGGCTGGTTGTGCATTCATCCGTGCGTCCGACCCGTTTCGATGGCGTCCGGTCAAAGCACGAGAGAGGAAAAAAGACGCCCACCGGTCAAGTTGCGCGGTCTTCCCGTTGTTCGCCGCTTCTCATCCTTCATGGTGCCCGGAGCGCTATAGCTTGCAGAGATTCTCCGTGACGACATAGAGGAGCCCCTGTGCGGCCACCGGCGCTCCGCGGATGAGGGTGGCGTCTCCCATCTCGACCTTGTTGAGCAGCTTCTTCCGCCTGCCGTGCTCGAAGATGAGTATTTCACCATTTTCATTGCCCAGATAGACCTTCCCGTCCACCCAGTACGGGGACGACCAGGTATCGCATTCCATGTCGTGATCCCAGAGTTTTTCGCCGGTGCGGGCGTCGAGGCAGTGCAGCCAGCCTTCGTATTCCGCGGCGTAAAGCAAGCCATCGTGAACGGCGCAGGTGCTGAGCGTGCGACGAAAATGATACGCCCGTGGATTCTTCGCCGGATTCGGACCGCCGAAGTGCCATCCGAGCGCGGCGTTTGCATTGACTTTCGCGCGGGGATCAAAGTTGTTGCCGACCGGTGAGACGTCGGCGTTGGGATTGGTCCTCCCCGTCTCGACGGCGCGATCGAGATCAACGCACCAGAGATGACCGACTGCCTTGCCGAGCTCGGGATCTTCGCCGACGCCGATATACAGCTTGTTTTCCCACACGACCGGCGTGGCGACGAAGTGGCTCCACTCCCGCGGAGGCACACCGATTGGATTGCAATTGAACTTCCACAGCAGTTTGCCCGTCGGCGGATCAAAAGCGTAGAGCCAGCCGTCGCCGCCGGGGAACACGACCATCGCCGTACTGCCCACCTTGGCAAAGACGGGATTAGACCATTGTCCGTGCCGTATGTTCGCGCCGGGTGAGCTGTCCCACCAAACGACTTTGCCCGTTTTTTTGTCGAGAGCAAGGAAGCTCGGCGCGGTCGGCTGCGGCACATTGCGGTGTCCCTGATCGACGCCGTTGCCGGTGACGACAAACAGCAGATCATCCACCAGCAGCGGCGAGCAAGATGATAGACAGTGCGGATAGACGTTCAACTCGCCGATCATATCGAGTTTCCAGATGGCCTTTCCGTTGGCAACGTCCGCACAGATGACCTCACAGCGGTTGCTGACGTAATAGAGTCGATTGTCTTCAACGGCGGGTGTTGAAACGATGCCGACCTCTGGCCAATCGTTGAACCGTCCCGACGGCAATTTGTCGTGAACCGCCTGCCACAGTAATTTGCCCGTCTTCTCGTCGAAGCACATCAGAATCCCCTTGTCGCCGGCAATCTTTGGATCGCGCGGGCACCCGTTATTCGTGCCGATGAAGATCCTACCTCCATAGATGACCGGGCCACCGTAAGCCTTGCTGCCGAGCGTGCCCGACCAGAGGACGTTCTGTTCATTTCCCGGCTTTACATCCCACTGGACGGGCAGGTTCTTTTCGATCAGGTTGACGAGGTTGCGCGACGGGCCGCCGCCGAACATGGTCGCCGACACCGGTCGCGAACGATCCGGCAGCGGAGCGGTGGTGCCTGGGCGTCCTGATAGAACAAGGACTGACGCGAAAACGGCCAGCAGGGCCATCAGGGCAAGTCGGTTCCGTGCGGATGTTGCGGAAGTCATGGTAGAGACTCTGGTTTCCGGTTACAGTGTAACACGCTGGCTGTGCAGGCAACCCGTCGAACGGCAGCGAACGATGGAGCGATGATCCATGCAGTCTGCGCGAATTATCGTACCGGTCGCTATCGCTCTCCTCCTGCTCTACCCGCTGCCGGTCGCCGCGGACATGGGCGCCCCCTTCAGTTTCAATTTTGTGCCGCAAGTACGGTTCGATAACCTGGACGACTACCCCGATTACGTTTTCTATCTTCAATACCGTAGCTCGTCCGGGAATCCCTACGGCACACCGTTGAACCTGGTAAGAGTCGAGGACCACCAAATCGTCTCTCTGGGTGCTCGCCGTGTTGTGGACATCCAGCTGATTGCGGTTCCGCGGCGTGCTGTCCCGAAGATGAAAACCGAGCGGGATGACTTCCGGCTTGCCGACAAGGAGGGAACTCATCGTGGACAGATACTGGATGAAATTCCCTTCTTTACGTTTGACTGGAACCTGTACGATCAATATGTCGCCCCGTTTCGGATTGTGATATCGGATGAGAAGAGGTCGATCGAGCTGACGCGGTTGCCAAACGAAGGCATCGGGCCGAACGTCCAACGCCGCATTCATGTGATCCTGATCCTTTCGTCCCCGCTTCTCGCATTCCTCGGCATCTGGGGAGCGCGGCGGTGGTTTCAGTCAAAACAACGGGCCGATCAGGCGAAGAGGACCGACGGCCGTTCGCCATCTTCGCCCGATTGACCGTCAAACCGCGGGCGTGAACTTCCACCCCTCCGCCGCCCGCGCATTCAATTCATCACCCGGCGCAAACTGGTTCCACGTTTACTCTCGTTGTTTCCGGTCGCCGTCGCGCCTATCCTAGCCCTGCCGTTCCGTGTCGCCCCGATTCCGAACGGATGGTCCATCTCGCATTGCACGCGCTTCTCGAAAGGAGCCTATCATGATCGTCCCGGTCACTCGTCGGCGCGGCTTCACGCTATACGAACTGCTCACGCTGCTGGCGTTCGGTTCTCTGCTGTTCGCGCTGTTCCTGCCGGCCATCGGCAAGGGTCGCCTCAATGCGGTGCGCCAGCAGTCACGCAACAACCTCAAGAACATGTGCCTCGCCATGCATGGCTGCGCCAGCCGCAACAATGGCGCGATACCTCCTTCGATCGGCGTCTACCCAGAGGGTAGCACGATCAACGCCACCATCTTCTTCCACATGCTGCCCGACATCGAACAGGATAACGTCTACAAGACGTACATGGACAAGCCGACCAAGGTGCCCGAAACGCTTACCATCAAGACGTATCTCTGTCCGTTCGACCCATCCTGCGTCAAGGAAAACACGGCCCTGACGAGTTACGCCTCGAACGCCAACATCTTCGGGATCGGTGAGAAGGATACCCTTGTCAGGTATCCGTCCGCCTTCAACCAGAGAGGCACGAGCAACACGATCCTGTTCATGGAGCGTTACGCCAAGACGGGGACCAAGTCGAGCCATTACTGGTACGACACCGGAGCCACGCGCACCTACGTCTATCCGCCGGCCAAGGGCGACGATCCGTGGACCAGCATCGTCAATCCGCAGTTCGGCGTCACCTTCGATTCGACCGATCCCGCGGTCATCGACGACACGGCCCATTCGTTCACCGGAATGACCCTCGACGTCGGTCTGGGCGACGGCAGCGCACGGTCGGTCACTCCCGCCATCACCAAGACGTTCAAGGTGGACAAGATCGATACCGATCCGAGCGTCTGGCAATGGGCGTGCGCCATCCGCGGCAAACTCGGGATCGCGCCGACGCCGAATGGATGGTAGGCGCCTCACCAACCGAACGGAGCCTCTCCATGCCTGGACCGGCGATCCTGCTGATCGGGACCCTCGACACCAAGGGAACCGAGATCCTCTTCGTCCGCGATCTGCTCCGAATGGCAGGGTTGCCGGTGATCGTCCTCGACGCCGGAGTGCAGCCACACGCGCCACCCGGCGGAGGTGACCGCGGAGCAAGTCTATCGTGCGGCCGGTACCAGTCTCGACTCCGTGCGGCGGGTTGGCAACCGTGGCGCACGCGGTGACTGCGGCGGCGAAAGGGGCTGCCAAGCTTGCCGCCGAGATGTATGCGCACGGCGAAGTGGCCGGGGTCCTCAGTCTCGGCGGTTCGGCCGGGACGACCATCGGCAGCGCTGCGATGCGCGCCCTGCCCTTCGGCGTGCCAAAGCTGATGGTCAGCACTCTGGCGAGCGGCCAGGTGCGGCCCTACGTCGGTGTGCGCGACATTCTGATGCTGAACGCCGTCGTGGACGTCAGCGGCCTGAACCGGATCAGTCGCACCGTCTTCACGAACGCCGCGAACGCGATGATCGGCATGATGCGAGCAAAATCCGAAATCCGAAATCCGAAATCCGAAATCCAAGACGACAAGCCGCTGGTCACCGCGACGATGTTCGGCGTCACCACGCCCTGCGTCGAGGCGGCGCGAAAACAGATCGAGGCGGCCGGCTTTGAAGTGCTGGTGTTCCACGCAACCGGCGTCGGCGGGCAGACGATGGAGTCGTTCATCAGCGACGGTCTGGTCCGCGGCGTGTTGGACATTACCACGACGGAGCTGGCGGACGAACTCGTCGGCGGCATCCTGTCAGCCGGGCCGGACCGGTTGACCGCCGCGGCGTTGCGGGGTGTGCCGCAGCTTATCTCCGTCGGCGCTCTCGACATGGTCAACTTCGGCCCGCCGGAAACCGTACCGGAGAAGTTCCGCGGCCGGCGCTTCTATCAGCACAATCCAACCGTCACTCTGATGCGAACGACGCCCGAGGAAAATGATCGTCTCGGCAAGGAGATCGCTCACAAGGCAAGCGCCGCACGGGGACCAACCACGGTGTTGATTCCATTGCGCGGCGTCTCGGCTCTGGACCGGGAGGGCGGCGCTTTCTGGTGGCCCGAGGCCGACCTGGCGCTGTTCGAGAGCCTACGCTTGTGGATGAGTCCGCATGTGAAACTCGTCGAACTCGATCTGCACATCAACGACGCGGAATTCGCGCGGGTGGCGGCGGAGACGCTGCTGGGGATGATGACGTGTTCGCCGCTTGCGGCTTAGCAGCTCGACACCGCTAAGCCGCAAGCGGAAAACACCATACTTGACCGCCGCGCCATCACTGCGATAATCGAATCATGCCCGCACGCGGAGGCCGCCGCCGATGCCCGAGATTGCGCCGCCGACAGATGTTGCCCACCTCAAGTTGCTCAACTGCGCACGCGGTCACTTCTGGGAATCGACCGTGGCCGCCGACGGCAGCCCGCGCTCGGCGGCCTGTCCCACCTGCGGCGCCCCCGCGGATGTCCTCCCCTTGCTCGATTTGCAGACCGCCGACGGGCCGCTGCCTCCACCTGTCCCGACGCCGCTGCCGCCGCCTTACCAGGACAAAGCCGGCAAACCGGTCGTCGGTGGTTACGAAGTCCTCGATGACCTCGGCAAGGGCACGGCAGGTCTCGGACAGCATCGGGCCAGGCAGATCGTCGTCAACCGGATCGTCGTCCTGAAAACGGTGCTGGCCCGCGACGATCCGAGCCAGCAAGCCTGGGGCAGCCTGCGCAGCGAAGCCGCGGCCCTGGCCAAGCTGCCGCATCCCAACATCGTCGCCATCTTCGAGGCGGGCGACCGCGAACGGCAACTGTTCTACAACGCCCTGGAGTCGGTCGAAGGACCGAACCTGGGATCCCTGATCGCCAACAAGCCGTTGCCCGTGCCGCAAGCCCTGGAGCTGGTCGAAGTGCTGGCCCGCGCCGTCCACTTCGCTCACGAAAAGGGCGTCATCCATCGCGGGTTGCGACCGCAGACCGTCCTCCTTGCCGTGCAGCGCACCGACAAGAAGACGAAGGAGCTTCCCGAACCGCCGGCCTGCACCGTCCACGCCGTTCTGTGCATTCCCAAAATCGCCGGTTACGGTCTGGCGAAGTCGCGTCTCGTCGAAGGTGATGTGACCGATCAGGAATTGCAGGACCGGTTCCCCTGCTACCTCACCCCCGAGCAAGCGTGGGGCCGGTCGAAGGAGATCGGCACGGCAACCGACGTGTATGCGCTCGGAGCGATCCTCTACGAGTGCCTGACGGGACAGCCGCCGTTCAAGGGCAGCTCGCCGGCCACGACGCTGGAGCAGATCCAGAGCATCGACCCCTTACCGATCGCCCGGCTTCGCAGGAGCGGCGTCTCGGCGGACATCGAGGCCATCCTCCGCAAGTGTCTGCACAAGCAGCCGCGCCGCCGCTATGCCAGCGCCCGCGAGCTGGCCGACGACCTGCGCCGCGCCGCCGAGGGCCGACCGACTCAGGCGCGCGACGCGAACTTCCTGGTGCGTTCCGGCCAGTGGTCGACACGTAACCCGATGGCGTTCGTCGCCGTTGCCGTTGCCGTTCTCGGACTGATCGGGATGATCGCGGCGACCGTGTCGGGGAACCGCGCCGTCGAGACGGTGCGGCAGGAGAAGGTGGTAGTCGAACTGGAGCGGAACAATACCAGGGGAGAACTCCTGAAGGCAAATGCGGACGTCGCACGGTTGCGCAAGCGCGCCGACATCGCTGAGTATTTCCAGAACATCGCCCGGGCCGAGACGATGTTGGAGCGGCGCCCCCGCGGCGACGCGCGATCGATTCTCGACGCTTGTCCGGAGAAGATGCGGAACGCTGAGTGGTATATCCTGCGGCAGCGAGCAGATGGGATCGAGCCGCGCTTGATGGGTCAGTTCCACGGACCGGTGACCTCCCTGGCGTGGAGCCCCGACGGCCAGTTTCTCGCCGCGTCGGCCACGGCCCCACTGCCGGGAGTTCAGGGTAATCAGGGCGAGGTTCGCGCCTGGCAAGTGTCCAACGGTTTCCTCGTGCAAGGATTACGTGAATTCAACGTCCCGCCCACACGCCAGGTTGCATTCCACCCGGATGGCAAGCTCATGGCCTGGGCTACTCGCGAGGGACTGACTTTCTGGGATCGAAAGCAGCCACGGGCCATTCCTTGCACAGGTCCAAATATCAATCAGCAATTCCCCCATTTCTGCTATACCTCGGATGGCGTCTCCGTCCTCATGATCGAGCCTAGCGGCACAATACGGCGCTTGGATGCGCGCTCGGGTCAGCCTCTTCCCCAACCAAACCTCGAATGGTTTGGCCGCGACGGCCAGCCACTCATTATCGCTCTCGATCCACAGGGTATCCGCTACGCTGCCGTCAATCCGGGACAACTTTCTTCGGTGACGCTGTTCGATGGCACTCAGTACACGCCCTTGTTTCCACCGCACGCGAACAGCGTGACGGACCTCGCCTACTATCCCACTAGCGGGATCCTCGCCACCTCCAGTTCGGACAACACCATCCGTCTCTGGCGGCCCCTGGGTAATGTGGGTGGCCCACCTCCCACATTTATTGGAGAATTTCGAGGACACGCAGGTGGTGTGACGTGCATCTCGTTTAACCCCGACGGCAAGCGACTGGCGAGTTGCGGGGATGACAATACCGTTCGCATTTGGGATGTGCAGAACCCAAAAGAGTTGCTTACCGTGCAGGTGCCGACTCGGCCTACGGCGCTCGCCTTCAGCCCGAAAGACAATCGCCTGGCCGTGGCCTACGACAACAAGGTATTCATCTACGGATCGGAACGGTAAGGAGAACAGCAGGCATGGCCGCGAAGAAGATCCTGATGATCGTCGGCGATTTCGTGGAAGACTACGAGGCGATGGTGCCGTTCCAGGCGCTCGCGATGGTCGGCCACCGCGTCGATGCCGTCTGTCCCGGCAAGAAGAAGGGCGACAAGGTGCGGACGGCGATCCACGACTTCGAGGGCGACCAGACCTATAGCGAGAAACCGGGCCACAACTTCGCGCTCAACGCCACGTTCGCCGAGGTGCGCGCCGAGGATTACGACGCTCTCGTTCTTCCCGGCGGCCGCGCTCCGGAATACTTGCGGCTTAACGAGCAGGTGCTGGCGATGGTGCGCCACTTCGCCGAGCGCAACAAGCCGATCGCCGCCATCTGCCACGCATCGCAGATTCTTACCGCGGCTGGTGTCGTTCGCGGCCGGAGTTGTTCGGCGTATCCCGCGGTCGGTCCCGAAGTGACGGCGGCCGGCGGACGCTGGATCGACGTGGGTTTCGAATCGGCCCATGTCGATGGCAACCTCGTCACCGCCGCTGCATGGCCGGCCCATCCGCAGTGGTTGGCGCGGTTACTCGACGTCTTGGGTACGCGCATCGAATTGTGACGCTGCCGCTCATTCACTTCTGTGGTTTCAACGGACTGCCGTCCAGGAAATCGCGCGGCATCAGCTCAAAGCTCTTCCAGATGACCGGCTGATGCAGCCAATCTTCCGAGCGCGGGAAATGGTGGCAGCTAAGCCAGTACCAGAGCACGACGTCCTTGTTCTCCACCGATTCGCCGTCGGCGTATTTCGGCAGCGCTGCCAGGGCCGTCCGCGCGTCGGTGTTCGAGCGAGGGAACTCGTTCGGCTTGTAGAGCGTGACCCACAAATCGGCCTGTGCCGACTTCTCGTTCTCGGAAGCATCGCCGCGGAAGATGCCCGTGTTGCCGGGAATCAGCTGGTAGAGCGCGGATGTCCCAGGGCGTTCTTCGACTTGTAATTGACGACGCGCCAGGAGCGGAACGTCTCCGGGTTGCAAGGCCGGCCCGTTTCCTTCAGGATCGGCGTCCACGAGCAGCTCGCCTGGCCGGGATTGGCCTTGTCCCTCTCCCAATTGAACTCCTCGACTGTGTTCTCGGTGCCGTCCACGTCGAAATCCAGCCGATAGAGGAAATTGTGGACATGCGAAGGGGCAAATACTTTCTCCTTGTCACGCAGGCCGATGAAAGCCCCGGTGGGCGAGCTGTCGCCGGTGCCCGTGTGCTGGGGAACGCCGGTGGCGCCGACCTCCGGGATGAGCGTGCCGTCGTCCTTGAATTTCCAGCGAACGATGAAGGTGTAACCGTCCGGCGGTCCGGAAAAATGGCCGGCCGACCAGAGCACCAGCGTCTTGCCGGGCGCGGCCGAACTGGCCGAGATAGTTCGGACCGGTCTTCTCTTCGTGCATCATGACCATCGCGGAGGCGCCTTTGACCCACTCCTTGCCCTGGGCGTCGAACACCTTGCACCATTCTCCCGACGAACAATCGAGGCCTGGAACGATGGGCGCCCGCGGTTCACCGAGGCCGTTCTGACTCATGTCGATGGGCCGGGGACTTCCCCGATCATAAACGGTGAAGAGTTCGGCGATACCCGCATACTTGAGGACTTTGCGGCCGCGGAAATGTACATCGGTGAGGACCAGTCCCTCCGTGCGCCGCAGCGCCCAGTTGAAAGACCAGCCCTCCCACTCGACTTTCGTGCCGTCTTTGGGACTGGGCGGGGCTTCCTTCTTTTGCGAATCAGCGTGGCCGCTGAACAAAGCCAGCGCGGCCGCCGCTCCGAGGCCGATGAACAGGAGCCGAATCGAGGGAAACGCACGGCCGGGGTCATGAGTCATGACTCACTCCAGTTCGAGGGGTCGTCAGAGTCAGGATGGACCGGTTGAGGGATGAACCGTGCCGGCCTGGCTCTCGGGTAAACGGTTGCATTCTACTCGACGCGGCATCGACCAGCCCGAAGAAAGTCCGGAGGCAGCGCCGTACAAAGGAATGGGGAGACTCACGAGGAACAAGCATGAACCGTTCTCTATTCACTGCGACGATCATCGCCCTGTTCGTCGGTCCGAGCTATGCGGACGACCCGCTGCCCGCCAAGCTCGCGCCGTTCTTCCGTCCGCCAGCGGAATATGCGAAGGATTTCGGCACGTACCGCTCGCCGCTGCTGTTCGCCGACGGCACGCCCGTGAAGACCGCCGCCGATTGGGACAAACGCCGCCAGGAAATCCGCAAGCAATGGTTCGACCTGATGGGACCGTGGCCGCAGCTGATCGCCAAGCCGAAGATCGAAATCCTGGGCAAGGACAAGGGCGACGGATTCACCTTGAACCGCGTGCGCCTCGAAATCGCCCCGGATCGGACGACCGACGGCTACCTCCTTGTGCCCGAAGGTAAGGGACCGTTCCCCGCCGTGGTCGTCGTCTTCTACGAACCGGAGACCGGCATCGGCAAAGGCAAGAAGACGATGCGCGACTTCGCCCTGATTCTGGCGAAGCGCGGCTTCGTCACTCTGTCGATCGGCAGTACCCCGGAGACATACTATCCGAACAAGGAGACCTGCCGGTTGCAACCGTTGTCGTATCACGGCTACGAAGCGGCCAACTGTTACAACGCCCTGGCCGAGCTGCCGGAAATGGACCCGAAACGGATCGGCATCGTCGGCCATTCCTACGGCGGCAAATGGGCGATGTTCGGCTCGTGCCTGTACGACAAGTTCGCCTGCGCCGTCTGGTCCGACCCCGGCATCGTCTTCGACGAGAAGCGCTCGAACGTCAACTACTGGGAGCGCTGGTATCTCGGTTTCGAGCCGGGCAAGGAACGCAAGCCCGGCATCCCGAACGAGGAGAATCCGCGTACCGGGCCGTACAAGAAGATGATCGAGACAGGCCGCGACCTGCACGAACTGCACGCCCTGATGGCGCCGCGGCCGTTCCTGGTCTCCGGCGGTTCCGAGGACCACGCCGAGCGCTGGAAGGCGCTGAACCATGCCGTCGCCGTCAACGATCTGCTCGGTTACAAGAACCGCGTCGCGCTGACGACCCGTGCCGGCCACGATCCGACGCCGGAGTCGAACGAGCAGATCGCGCTGTTCTTCGAGCATTTCCTGAAGCCGGCGAAGAAGTGATCGGCCGGAGTATTGTACGGCTCGTGGAGTTGGTATAATTGAATGCGCCTGGTCCCTAACGACTGTCGAGGAGGTGAACGATGCCGTCACCGTTTCCCGGTATGGACCCATATCTGGAAGGTCCGCGCTATTTCCCAGACCTCCACCCGCGTTTGATCTACGGACTTAGCGATACGCTTAATGCGTTGCTTCCTGACAGATACTATTCGGGGATCGGCTCGCGCGTCTGGCTCGAGGCGCCACAACGTCCTATCGGACCGGATGTCGATCTCTATCGGTCTGGACCGGTCCAGGGCGGGACTGCGACGATGGAGGGCGGCTTGGCTGTGGCGGAGGAAGTATTGGCCGGGGCGATTCAAATCCATATCCCAGGCGAGGAAGTGCATGAGTCATTCGTCGAAATCTACTCTCTCCCTGAAGGAGATCGTCTTGTGACGACGGTCGAAATCCTGAGTAGGTCGAACAAAACACCCGGAGAGAGCGGACGCGATCTCTATCGCAGGAAACAGCGCGACCTCCTTGATAGCAAAATCCACTTAGTGGAGATCGATCTGCTTCGTGGAGGGACGCACAGCACCGCCGTGGCCCTGGACTTCGCTCGGGAAAAGGCAGGGGTGTTCGATTATCACGTCTGCATGCGCCGCTTCGATTATCCGGTCGGCGATTACTACGTCTTTCCCATCCACCTTGGCGATCGTTTGCCGAAGCTTCCTATACCACTCTTGCCAGGTGATCGCGCGGTGTCCATCGACCTCCAATCGCTCCTCGACCGCGCCTACGACAGCGCCCAGTTCCGGCGCCGCGTTCGGTACGCTCAAACGCCGCCGCTTCCACCGTTGACCGCTGATCAGTACGCGTGGGTTGAGAAAACTCTGCGGGAAAAGGGTCTGCTTGGCTAACTTAATCTCCTCTGCGGGTCACCAAACCGCCCGATGCGAAACAACTCGATCGGCAGCGCCGTCCGTCCCGTTTCCGTGAGATCTGCCAGGATTTCTCCCACCACCGACGAAAACTTGAACCCGTGCCCCGAGAAGCCGGCCGCGATGGCGACGTTCGCATGGTCGGGATGCCGGTCGATGATGAAATGCCGATCCGGCGTCAGCGTGTAGATGCACACGGCGGCACGGCGGCGCGGTCCATCGGCGGTTGGGATATGATCGCGCAGGAAATGGCGTACCGGCACTTCGTCGGCCTCGGTGGCCGTTCGGTCGATCGCGGTCGGTCCGGACAATTCCGGCGCTCCGTAGTGACGCGCGACCTTCACGCCGTTGCTGTCGATCGCCGGGAGTCCGTAGAATTCGCCCTCCGGCGTCTCCGCGATGAAGATCGGAAAGACGTCGCGCCGGAACAAACGGTCGTCTTGCGTTCCGAACCAGAGCGGCACCTGCCGCATGACGGTCAGAGCCGCACCGTGCCGCGCTGAGCAGTCCGCCCGCCCACGGCCCCGCCGTCAGCACCAGTTTCGCAGCGGCGTACCGACCCTTCGCCGTCGCCACCTCGACGCCGGTCCCCGTTGCGCTCCAGGACAGTACAGGCTCATCCGCACCGACCACGGCCCCCAGACGTTCGGCTTCGCGCACATGAGCCTTGACGCACTCTTCGACAAAGAGAAATCCCGCCGTCGGCTCCAGGACGGCGGAGTACTCCTCGCCATAGCGGAACACAGCGAAGCGCATGCGCAGCTCCTCAGCCGACAGGTTTTCGATCCGCAGGGAATGCTCCGCGGCCGATCGGCGCACTCCTGGTACGAGTTCGCCACTTGGCGGGCCAATCGAAAGACACGGGCACGTCGTCAGTAGATGGATGCCCTGGCGTTGTTCCAGGTCGTACCAGCGTTCGTAAGCACGGAGAACCAGCGGAACGTAGGCTGGATGCTCGTAGTACGCCTGCCGGATGATGCGCGTCTGGCCGTGTGAGCTACCCTGGTGGTGGCCTGGGACGAACTGCTCGAGTCCGAGGACGCGGCGTCCACGCCGGGCCAACTCGAACAACGCCGCCGAGCCCATACCGCCGAGGCCGATTACAATGACGTCGAAAGTGCCGCCGTTCATCACGCACCCGCTTTCATGCACTCTACGCTGGGGTATTGCCTCTATTGGTGTATAATCGGGGCAGCGGAGCAGATCAAGGAGGAACTGGTTGCCCGCTCAATCCGGAGAAACCGCCATGTCCACGATGCCAGTCGCTCGACCTCGAACTCCCCAACCGCAAGCGCAGGAGCCTGAGATTCCGCCTCTCGAACCCGGCGACCGGCTGGATCGGAAGACGTTCCACGAACGCTACGAGGCGATGCCCGAGGGCACCAGGGCCGAACTTATCGGGGGGATCGTGTTCATGCCGTTACCATTGAAGCGACCGCACGGCCGACATCACGGACACACAATGCACTGGCTCGTCGAGTACGAGAACGCCACTCCGGGGACGGAGGCGTTCGACAACACAACGGCTATCCTGGACGAAGAAGCGGAGCCGCAACCCGATGGATGTTTGCTGATCACCGCCCCCGGACATGGCCAGACGAGGGAAGAGGACGAGTACACCATCGGCGCCCCAGAACTCATGGCGGAAGTGGCGTCCAGTTCGGTGGCCATCGACCTGCACCTGAAGCGCGACGACTACGAGCGCACCGGAGTCCGCGAGTACGTCGTCGTCGTCCTGCGACAGCAGCGCGTGGTGTGGTTCGTGCGCTGTGATGGCCGATTTCAGGAGATGCAGCCTGGTTCCGATGGCATCTTCCGCTCGGAGGTGTTTCCCGGTTTGTGGCTCGACCCGGCGGCTTTGTTACGCAACGATGGGCCGCGCGTGACCGAGGTGCTGTGTCAAGGGCTGGCCTCGCCGGAACACTCGGCGTTCGTCGCCTGGTTAGCGGCCCCGCCGACGGCATCGTGACGATGATTTGCATGGCCTTGCGTCAGGAGCGACTCATGCGACGATGGATTTACGGCCTATTCTGCCTGATTCTGGCGATGACGTTCGTCCGCGGCGCGGACGAGAAGACGGTTGCCGACAACGAACGGCGCGTGACTGAACTGGTCGCGGCACTGAAGGCGAAGGACGCCGCGGCGCGCAAGGACGCCGCGAAAGCGCTGGCCGAGATGGGCGTCGAGTCGTGCGCGGCAGCCCCGACCCTCGGCGAAGCGGTGCTGGACGACGATCTCGACGTCCGCCGTGAAGCCGCCCGGGCACTGATCTACATCGGCCGGCCCGCGGTGTCGGTGCTGATGGGTATCCTCAAGGAGAAGGACCGCAATGCCAGGAAGCTGGCAGCGGAGGCGCTGGGGGCAATCGGTTCACCGGCGCGCCCCGCCGTACAGACTCTCGTGAATCTTGCACAAAACGGGGGAGACAAGGCGACTCGCCGGGCGGCCCTGTATGCGCTGGGACGGATGGGTTGGGGACGGATGGGGTCCACCGGCAGTGAGGTGGTGCCGGTGCTGATGGAGGCGCGAAGGAAACGGACGCGGAACTCCGGGGGACCGCTGCGGCGGCGCTCGGCGAGATCGGCCCCGCTGCGAAGGCCGCGATCCGCCCGCTGACCGAAGCGCTGAAGGATGACGAGAAGGACGTCCGCAGTTCCGCCGCCTATGCGCTCGGAAGCATCGGTCGAGACGCGGCTCCCACGTCTACCGTACTCGGCGAACTGCTCAAGGATCGGGAACCGGCAGTACGCCGCTTCGCCGCGTCGGCTCTGGGTCGGATCGGTCCATCAGCCGCGAAGTCCGCGCCCTCCGTCGTCGAGGCGCTGAAGGACAAGGATGATGCGGTACGACGTGCGGCAGCCGTGGCTCTTGGACAGATGGAAGCCGGCGACAAGGACACTGTCGCGGCACTCGTCGAGGCTCTGAAAGACACAGACCCAGACGTTCGCAGCTATGCGGCATTCGCGCTGGGCCGTATCGGCAAACCGGCGATCGGTGCCTTGACGGAATTGCTGAAGGGCAAGGACCTGAATCTGCGGCTATACGCGATCACCGCGGTCGGCAGGGCTGGCCCGGTAGGCAAGCCGGTGTTGCCGGTGTTGCTCGTCGCGCTGAGGGACAGCGAACCAGGGATCCGTGTCGCGGCGGCGGCTGCGATTGGCAAAATGGGCCTCGAGGCCACCGAGGCGGAGGAAGCATTGCTGGTTCTTTGCAAGGATGCCGACCCTCTTGCCCGCGCCACTGCGGCTCGCGCCCTTGGCGAGGTTGGCCAATCGAGTCGACTCATCATCCCGGCGATGGCCAAGCTCCTGCAAGACCAGCACGCTTCTGTCCGGGAGCGAGCGGTAGAAACCCTGGAGGAACTGGCGCCGGCTGCGCCGACCCTGGCGGCGCCGGCGCTTGTGACCGCCTTGCAAAATGCGGATACGCGGGTGCGCTGCCGGGCCGTCAAAGC
>CAVXNL010000018.1:0-1029923 GCA_963763045.1 uncultured Planctomycetaceae bacterium
CGCTATGACGTCCATTGCATCAACAACGTTCCTGGCTCCGAGTTCCTGGCAACGTCGTACGCAATCATGGATGGGAAGGCGTTCTACAGACTCAACGGACCGTCGTTGGAGATAATCGACAATCGCGATCGCGAAAGGATGTCGCGAAGGTGGACGTGGGAAAAAATGGCCAGCGGCTACTTCGGCTACGAGCACGTCCCCGACGGGCTCAATGACGGTCCGGTGGCAGAGGTCTGCCAAATCCTCATCGACCGGATTACGCAGGGGAAGGACGCGGACTTCTGGAATCGCCGTGTTCTGCGGTGCTACGAAGAGAGCGGATTGCTCGTCGTCGAGAACGACGACGCCCCTGGCGGGAAGTCGCGGTATCGCTACCGGTTCTGGGTCGATCCGAAGCGCGGTTACCATGTCGTGCGGCAGCTAGCCGAGGGAGGCGGCCCCGGCCAGCCCGTGGACTACCGCGACGAGTCCCGCATCGAACTCGCCGAGGTCGCCCCCGACGTGTTTCTTCCCAAGCGGGCCACTGGATTCGGCGGCGATACTGGCACCGTGGCGAGGAGGGACGGCCGGGCTTGGTGGGGGCGGTGCGACATGGAGACCGACCGCATCAAGGTGGGGGACGTCAAGTATGCGGCCGACCTGTTCGACTTGTCGAGCCTCCCCGTGCCGAAGGATGTCCACATCACCGACCACCGCGGAGAACGGGTTGTCGAGAGTGGCGGCAAACAAGTCGATATTGAAGCTGCTTTGCTCGCCGCCGGGAAACCGGCCCCGCCCTTCGAGGTTCCGCTGATCGAAGGCGGTGGGTTCAAATCCAAGGACGTACTCGGAGCAAAGAAGCATGTGCTCGTAACCTTCTGGTCCTGTACGTGCCCGCCGTGCGCGGCCGAACTCGCCTACCTGGGCGAGATACACAGCGACCTTCAACGTGCGGCAATCGAGGTCATCGCGGTCAACCTCGGGGACGAGCGGGACGACGTCCGCAAATACGTCAAGGACCGCGGTGTGAAGCTCCCGGTCGGCCTCGAGGGCGACAAGTTTGATGGCTCCAAGCTGGGCACGGCCTACGGAGTCTACGCCATCCCGACGACGTATCTCATCAGTCCAGAAGGGACCGTGCTCTGGCGGAACACCGGGTTCGACAAAGACAAGCTCATCGAGGCATTGAAGAAGGCAGGTTACTCCCCGAAAGGGCCGGGGAATTAGGGGTTCTTGCGGGACGCGTGGAAACACGGTGGAGAGTACTGGAGCGTATGTGTCATGGTGTGGGGGGATAGATGACGCCGCCTCGGCACGCGCCATGTTCGACGCCGGTGCGGACCTGGTCCAGCTTTACACAGGCCTTGTTTTCGAGGACCGTTTCTTCCCGCACACTTGACACGGGAACTCGCGGCGGATGGCGCCATGTCCAACCGCGCGAACTGCCCAAGCGTTGCCCACCCTTGCTTACTTCACAGGGAACCACCATGACGATCTCTACCATTCGGAACGCCCCAGTCCGGCTCACCTGGCTGAGTCTCGGATTCCTGGCAATCGCGGCCGTAGCGGCAGGAATACTGCCAGCGCCAATGGAGCATGCCGTGGGGGCACAGCCTCCGCGCCAATTGAAAGCCAAGTTCCACCTGGATTTCCGCACCACGGACTACAGTCCTGACACCCTGCTCCAGGGAGGTTTGGAAGAAGTACTCCGCGACGAGAAGGGCCTCCTGATCCGGCTTCCTGCCGGCGACGGCAAACGCCAGGACACGGACCTCTTTACAATTTTCTCCATGCGGGGTGATTTCGAGGTCACCGTTTCGTTCGAGATCTTGAAGGCGGATCAGCCGAATGCCGGCGATGGTGTCGGCGCAATCATGGATGCCTGGATTGACCCGCACGGAAACAACACTGTCTCGCTGGCACACCGTCTCTTGCCCAACGGAAAAACGGTGTTCGTGGTGGATCGAGCCCAACGCGTCCAGGGCAAATGGACCCACCAGCTGAAAAGCCTTCCGGCCACAGAAATCGCGGGCAAACTGCGCATGGAGCGTGAAGGCGCGCTGCTTCGCTGCCGTGTCAGCGAAGGGAAGAACGCGGAGTTCGTAACGGTGGCCGCGATGGATATTGGCCGAGCCGATTTGAACGGAATCAAGGTTGGCGGTAGCACGGGCGGGTCCGAGAACGGCCTGGACCTGCGGCTCGTGGACCTTACCGTGCGCGCGGAGGTATTGCCGGGCCTCTCGGATGTTGGGCTGGGCGGGGAGACGGGCCTGAAGCGGCTGGATGCCACACAACTCGCCAACTTGGAGGAAAAGCTTCAGAAGTTCTATGCCCAACTCGCCCCTTCGGTCGTCCGTATCGTCGGCCCTAAGTCCGAGGGCGGATTTAGCGGTGTGATCGTCAGCCCTTCCGGGGAAATCCTCACTTGCGCGCATCATGGCCTTGCCCCGAAAACCAAGGTGACAGTGGAACTCGCGGACGGTAGGAAGGTCAAGGCCACAATCCTCGGATCGGTCAAGCGGCCAAACAGTGGCGCATGCGCAATGACGCTTCGCGCTACACTGCCGCAGACGTTGGCATGGTCATTCTGGACGAAAAGGGTGAGTGGCCTGCGGCAACACTCGGCCCGTCCGCCACGAAAAAAGGCGATTTCTGCTTGGCCCTCGGCCAGCCCAATGTCCACCAGCCCGGTCAGCCGCCGCTGTTACGATTGGGTCGGATACTTTCGCCACATCCGCTCGGCGAGATCCGAAGCTCCTGTCGGATACTGCCAGGTGACTCCGGGGGACCGCTGTTCGATCTCGAAGGGCATGTGTTGGGTGTTCACCAAGCGATGGAATCGCTGAAAACCGGAGTCAACTTGCACTCCCCGGTCGAGAATTTCGTCAAGCTTCGCGACCGGCTCCGCGCGGGCGAAGTAATCGAGTTCGAGAAAGACTTGCCCGAACGGCGCGATCGGTGGAAAGATCTACCGGGCGCCTGGGAGCCGGCGGAAGAGCTAGCCAAAGTCCTGAGCGTGGCTCGCCGCAGCACAGTCGAGGTCCTGGGCGATGGCAAAACGATCGCGCTCGGCCTCATCGCGGACGAAGGTGGGTGGGTGTTGACCAAGCGAACGGCGTTAACAGGCCCTGGCGGTCTGCATCGCCTCGTTTGCCTGTTTTCGGATGGCACCAAGCTGGAAGCCAGGGTGATGGCGGAGTCACGCGAACACGACCTGGCGCTCTTGAAAGTGGCTGCCAAAGGCCTGCCGGCCGTTTGCTGGAGCAAGTCGGAGGAACCTCGCATTGGCCAACTAATTGCTTCGGTTGGCCCTGGCCCACAACCGCTTCACTACGGTGTCGTGGGGGCGCTGTCCGTCAAGAACGCCGGAATCAAGGGATCTCTCCCCATCAGCGGCAAGTCAGCACCCAAGGAATTGCGCGGCATGATCTTCGCCGAATTTGTGCCAAGACAGCCATTACGTCTCGATATCGAGGAGGCACGTGGGCTGCTAAAGGCCGGCGATCTCATTACGCACCTCGACGACCTGCCAACTCCGTCGCTGGAGGAATTCGTAAGGCTCCGGGACAAACGTACACAAGCACCCGATGCGCTCACAGGCGAGTGGATCAAGCTGACCGTGGAGCGTGAGGGCAAAACCATGCAGGTGTTTCTTCCACTCGTCGACCACCCAGTTCCATTGCCTGCGGTGTGGACGCAAGCACGCTGGAATGTGCGCAGGAATGGTTTTCCCAATGTCTTTTGCCACGATGGAGGCATTGACTTTGACCGCTGTGGTGGCCCGGTGGTCGATCGGTCTGGCCAGGTAATAGGCATCAACATCGCCCGTGCTGATCCCCTACAGACATTCGCCATCCCTGCTGATGTCGTCCAGAAAGTGATCGCAGAGTTGATGGCGCAAATTCATAGGTAACGTACTACTTCCACCTGACTTACCCACGGGTTCTGCCCCATGCTCAAAGAACTTACCAAGGCCGATTGGCTGAACATCCTCAACCTTCCCGAGTCGAGGATTCCGAATGTGCTCATCGTGCGCGGCACGCGCAACTTGTCGGCTTCCTCATCGGCGGCTTCGACGGCTGGCGCGGCAATGTCTATCGCCTGGCCGTCCATCCGGCCTTTCGCCGGCAGGGCATCGCGCGACAGCTGGTCGCAGTGGTTCATCGACGCCTGGCCAGCCAGGGAGCCAAGCGCTTAACAGTCCTGGTGCTGAACGACCATCCCTGGGCAACGGGGTTCTGGGCAGCCGCTGACTACAAGCTGGATCACCGCATGGTTCGATTGCGCGCAACCTCGATGCGGATAAATAGGCGGCCCGAGTTGTTCGCCCCGTTGCAGTGACGTTGCCCATCACGGAGCGGCAAGTTGAAACGCCTGCGGTCGGCTCGGTCGCTGGGAACTGAAATGGAGGTGTGAAGTGGTAGGACAGTCGATCGCGTGCGTGTCGCTGGTCGTGCGGGACTACGACGAGGCCATCGCCTTCTTCACCGGCTGCCTGCGCTTCACCTTAGTGGAGGACAAGCCGCTCGGAGACGGCAAACGATGGGTTCTCGTCGCCCCGCCGGGTGGCACCGGCACCGCGCTGCTGCTGGCGCGGGCCGTCACCCCGGAGCAGGCCTCTCGGGTCGGCAACCAGACGGGTGGCCGTGTGTTCCTGTTCCTCCACGCGGACGACTTCTGGCGCGACTATCACGAGATGAAATCTCGCGGGGTCGCTTTCATAGAGGAACCACGGCGGGAGGAATTCGGTACGGTCGCAGTATTCCTCGACCTCTACGGCAACAGGTGGGACTTGGTGCAATCGCAGGGTGTTTCGGCGGTGCGGAGGGCACCGATGAACATGGTGCTGCGCCGGATGGCGGACGTGACTGACGCCGAACGGGCCGGCCTAGCGGCCCTGTCGCAAGCGGTGTACCCACCGGAGGTGGCGGCTGCGTGGTCCGGACGTCACCTGGAGTGGTCCGCACCCGAGTGGGGTGTTTTCGTCAGGGCGGTGGACGGGACTTTGGTCTGCTTCATTGGCATTATCCTCCGCTCGGCTCTGGACGACGGTGTACCCATCCGGGTCGGCGGTATCGGCGGGGTCAAGACGCACCCGGCGGCCCGCCGAAAGGGGTTCGCCGGGAAAGCGATCGGCCGTGCCATCGAGTTCCTCCGTGAGCAGCCGGACGTCGCGTTCGCCGTGCTGGTGTGCGAACCACACTTGGTCGGCTACTACGGCCGGCTTGGCTGGCAGGAATTCTCCGGCCGGCTCCTGGTCACCCAGCGCGGGCAGCCGTCAGAGTTCACGTTCAATCGGGTGATGGTGTACCCAGTGCGCGGGGCCGCGCCGGTGACCGGCACGCTCGACTTGTTGGGACCACCGTGGTGAGGACAAAGGTGCTGCCGGAATTCACGGCTCGGCAACAACTGGTTCAGGAGTGATGTAGTGACAGTGCAGGCGACCAAACCAAGCGAACCGAGCACCCCTTCGGAAGTGTACACGGTCGGCTATGATGATTCGACGACGGCTTTCTTCAGCACCCGTCGTGCGTCAACCCATGCCGGCTTTTTTCTGCCGCATCTGCGACCGGGGATGCGGCTATTGGATGGGGGGTGCGGGCCAGGCACCATAACCATCGACTTTGCCGCGATCGTTGGGCAAGCCGAGGTTGTCGGCATCGACGCTGAGCAAAGCCAAATCGACCTTGCCAGGACACAGGCGGCGGAACGAGGCGTGTCCAACGCGCGTTTCGAGGTAGCCAACCTCTACGCAATCCCGTACCCGGACGAGTCTTTCGACGCCGTCTTCCTGCACGGCGTGCTGGAGCATATCCCGGACCCCGTCAGGGCGTTACGCGAAGTCCGCAGGGTACTCAAAGGAGTTGGCGTGGTGGGCGCTCGCCATGCCGATTTTGGCGGCTTCATCATCGAGCCGGCGACGGCGCCATTAGATCAGTTTCCGAGCTTGTTCGAGCGGTTGATGCTGCACAACGGTACGCATCCCAGGGCGGGCCGGCATCAGGTCCGCTGGCTCAGGGAGTCGGGGTTTTCCCGGATTCAGGCGTCCGCATCCTACGATTGCTGGACGAAAACAGCTGCTGAGACTCGCCAGAACGCTGCGTTTCTCGCGCGTTTGGTCGGCAGTTCGTCGTTTTCGGCTCAGTTGCTGGAGGCGGGTCTAACAGACCGGGCGATGTTGCAGTTGTTGAGCCAGCAGTTCGATGAATGGGGCAGGAACCCCTACGCCTTCGCAGCGGAAGCGTGGGGCGAAGCCCTGGCTTGGCAGACCTAATGTTCGGAGACGTCCACAACGTCAACGCCGCTGGGAGTCTTTGCAGGAGAACGGTTCTCATGTCAGCGGAGCGTAACAAGGCCTCGGTACGCCGGTACTACGAAGAGATGTGGAACCGCTGGGATTTTGCTCTCGTAGACGAACTGATCGGCGAGGATGTCATCTTCCGGGGGTCGCTCGGCGTGACCGTCCAGGGGCGGAAAGGTTTCAAGGAATACATGCGAACCGTCCGCCGCGCGTTCCCCGACTTCCACAACCACGTTGAAGAACTAATCGCGGAGGATGAGAGGGTGGTAGCACGCTTGACATATACCGGGACGCATCAGGGCGAATTGTTCGGCATCGGCGCGACGGAACGGCGCGTAAGCTACGCGGGCGCGGCGATCTTCCGGATCACAGGAGGTTACGTTGTCGAGGGATGGGTGCTGGGCGACATTCACGGGCTGGTGCGGCAGATCCACGATGGGGGAACCTGTCCATGAATCAACCGGGCCAAGCCTTGAACCCCGAAACGCCGGTCGATCATCTACCCACGAGGGACGGGTACGATCGATGGGCGGAGATCTACGACAGCGAGGACAACCCCCTCGTGGCCGTCGAGGAGCCGCTGGTGCGCCATTTACTCGGCGACGTCCGGGACCAGGCCGTACTGGATCTTGGCTGCGGGACCGGACGCCACGCGGTCTGGCTCGCCGCCGCCAGAGGCGCGTGTACTGGCGCTGGACTTCTCGCAGGCGATGCTGGCGCGGCGCGGGCGAAGGCCGTGGACGTGGACGTCGTCTTCCGGGTCCACGATTTGACCGAGCCGCTGCCCTTCCCACCCCGGTCCTTTGAACGGGTCGTGTGCGGGCTGGTCGTCGATCACATTGCCGACCTGGGTAGTCTTTTCCGGGAGATGCACCGTGTCTGCCGACCCACGGGGGCGGTGGTCGTCTCGATGATGCATCCGGCGATGATGCTGCAGGGCGTGCAGGCGCGCTTCCGGGACCCCGTGAGCGGCCGTGAAGTCCGCCCGGCCAGTCTCGCCCACCAGTTGAGCGATTACGTTCTGGCGGCGGCCCGCGCGGGGTTTGCCTTCGACCACTTGAGTGAGCACGCCGTTGACCAAGCCCTGGCAGACCGGATGGAACGTGCCCGTAAGTATCTGGGCTGGCCATTGCTCTTCCTGATGCGGCTGTTGCCCGCAGGCAGGACGACATGCTGACGCAGATCAACTACCTCGCCGACCGCCTGGACGCGGCGCCGGTCCTCGCCGGCTGGCACCATCGCGAGTGGGCGGACCTGTTGCCCGACTGGTCCCTCGAACAGGCGCTCGCCGAGCTACGGAGTCACACCGGGCGCCGGCAGGTCCCGACCACCTTCCTCGCCGTCGAAGGGGATCGCCTGCTCGGCTCGGCCAGCCTGCTCGTCGTGGACCTGGACGGCTGGGAGCGGCTCACCCCCTGGCTGGCCAGCGTGTACGTGCTTCCCGAATGGCGGGGCCGCGGCATCGGCCGCCGACTGGTTACGCGGGCGGTGGAGGAAGCGGGAGCCCTTGGCGTCCCGACCGTCTACCTGTGGACCGCCAGCCAACAGGTGTATTATGCGCGGATGGGCTGGGAGTTCACGGAATGGGCGAAGTGCCACAACAGGGAGGTCGCCGTGATGCGCCGTCAGACGGGCGTGGGGACTTCGTAGGAGGGGATGGTCATGGATTTCGCGATGCCGGTTCTCGCCGGGGGGTGGGTTCAACTTGAACCGATGGCCGCGCCGCATAGAGACGGACTCCGACGCGCGGCCGACGACGAGCGCCATCTGGCAATTCACGCTTATCGTGGCGAGGGGGCCGGATTTCGATACGTGGTTCGACGAGGCGTTGGCCCAGCGGGACGCAGGGCGACTTGTGCCCTTCGCCGTCCGTCGGCTCGCGGACGAACAGCTGGTAGGAAGTACGAGCTTCCTCGAACCCAACCTGCGCCACAGGCGGATCGAGATCGGGTCCACCTGGCACAGCCCCAAAGTATGGGGCACCCAGGTCAATGCGGAGAGCAAGCTGCTGTTGCTGACGCACGCCTTCGAGTCGCTCGGCATGAATCGTGTGTCGTTCGTCACCGATGTCCTCAACGAGCGGTCGCAGGCGGCGATAACGAAACTCGGCGCGGTCCGGGAGGGCGTGTGCCGCTCTCACATGATTACGCAAGGACGCCGCGTTCGGGACGGCGCAGTCTTAGCATCGTCGCGGCGGAGTGGCCGCGGGTGAAACAGCAGTTGGCTGCACGGTTGGCCGATAAGTGACTGGATTGTTCACGAAACCACATGGAGACAGGCCTGTGGGGTTCTACATTCGGTTAGAACCGATCTCAGAGGCCAATTTTGACCGGCTCGTCGCCTGGAGTCCCAGCCCGGAGTTTCTTCTCCAATGGGCAGGGCCTCTGTTTACCTTTCCGCTTGACCGAGCGCAGCTGGAAAGGCACCTCGCGGCATGCCGGCAAGAACCGCCCGTGACCCTCGCCTTCCGAGCGGTGAACGGAGGGACCGGCGAGGTCATTGGTCATATCGAGTTGGGCGGCATCGATCACCGCAATCGTTCTGCGCGATTAAGCCGTGTCCTCGTCAGCCCCGAGCAGCTTCGCGGCCAAGGAATTGGCCAGCGGGTGGTTGAAGCAGCCCTCAAGGTGGCATTCGAGGCCCTACACTTGCACCGGGTGGACTTGTACGTTTTCGATTTCAACAGCGCTGCAATTGCTTGCTATGAGCGGGTCGGGTTCAGGCCCGAGGGGATGTTACGGGAGGCGCGGAGACATGGTGAAGGGTACTGGAGCGTATGTGTCATGAGCATGCTAGAGCATGAATGGCGTGGAGGCTCTTCGTATGAAGGCGAATCCTAGTTTTCGAGAGTTGGCGGGGACGACAGTGAGCGCTACGAGCGACAACCGGAACTCACACTACCTTCATGGAACCGCTCCGGAGGAGCAGGATCGGCTAGGCGCATGAACGAGTTGCTGAACGACAGCGCAGCTCCGGGAGATGGCCTTGGCAGGTGGGGAGAAGGTGATTGATGTCGGCTGTGGGCTCGGCCAACTGGCCCGCGGCATGGCCTTACGGGTCGGCTCGCGAGGTGCCGTGATCGGCGTCGAGCAGAGCGCAGACCAGCTTGTGGTGGCGCGGAAACTTGCTGAAGGGGCAGGCGAGCAACGGCTCGTCGAGTTCCGTCAAGGTGAGGCTGGGTGCCTCCCATTACACGATGCGGAGTGGGGGACTTTCGATGTCGCCCACGCCCGCTACCTGCTCGAACACGTTCCAGACCCAGTGGCGGTGGTCCGCGAGATGGTCCGTGCCGTGCGCCCGGGAGGGCGGATCATCTTGGAGGACGATGCCCACGACATTCATAGGCTGTGGCCCGAACCGTCGGGGTTCGGCCGGCTCTGGTCGGCTTATCTGCGCACCTACGAGCGCGTGGGCAACGATGCCTGCGTGGGCCACCGCCTGGTGTCTCTCCTGCTGCAGGCGGAGGCGATCCCTCGCCGAAACACCTGGCTGTTCTTTGGGGCTTGCGCGGGCAGCCCGAACTACTCTGGGCTTACGTCGACAACCTCGTTCGGGTCTTGCAAGGCGCACGGGAAGCCATCCTCGGTCTCGGCGATTTTGAGCCGGAGTTCTTTGAAGAGTGCCTGGAGGCGATCTGTAAATGGGGGAAACGGCCCGATGCCGCCTATTGGTACGCCGTCTCGTGGGCTGAGGGCGTGCGCCGGCCATCGTAAAGGGACACACCATGCTTATCGCCGATACGGAACGCCTTCTCTTGCGGCACTTCCACGTCGCAGACGGTGACGACATGGCCGCCCTTTTCGCCGACCCCGAGGTGACGCGATTCGGGGGGCCCGCAGACTCGTGAGTGGACACAAAAGTGGATCAGTGGATGCCTTGAAGATTACTACCAGAGGTGCGGATTCCGCCCGCGGGCGGTCGTTCCCAGGGTTGAGCGGAGGGTGATCGGTTTCTGCCGTCTTACCCTGTTTCCTGACATGGACGGGCGCGAGGAGATCGAGCTCGGTTACGGGCTATCCAGGTCCTACTGGGGTCGGGGGATCGCCACCAAGGCCGCCGGGGCTGTCCAGGGTTACGTTTTCGACATTCGGTGCCTCCGTCGGCTCATCGCTCTCAGTGACCCAGAAAACGTCCGCTCTGTTCGCGTCGCGGAGAAGACCGGCTTCCGGGCCGAGAAGGACATGCTCTTCCGCGGCAAGGCGGTCGGCGTCTACGCCGCCGGTGGGGAAGCGACGTTGAACGACGTTATGGGCGAGTCGGGACGTAGCACGCCGTAGCGGCCGATGACTCGTTTGGTTACAGCCAACCACACCTCGCACCGGTGCTCTGGACGTGAACCCAGGTGCAGCCCAAAGCCTCCGCTGCCTGATGTCTGCTTCCGGTCAGACGCTCGTGTAAGGGCGCAGCCAGTTCTGACGGATTGGCAGTTCACGCAACCCGCCGCCGGCAGACAATACTGCATGTCCATGTTCATACCTGCAGTGGTTCGTTTCCTTTCCCTGACACGTTTTCTTGTCAGATAAATGTCACATTTCCGTCGTTGCGCTTAACCACCGGCTGAGGTAAGCATTTCTTAATGCTTTTCCCTCATACTGTACTGAGCTAACATCAAGGAGAACAACATTGACACCAGAAGAAGCCACAAAGCAACTTTTTGAAGCCGCAAAGAGCGGCAATCTTGAGGCCGCGAAGGAAGCCCTGGCCGCAGACGCTGCCCCAACCGCCAAGGATCACTTGGAGCAGACGCCGCTGCATTGGGCTGTCTGGCGCGACCATATCGACCTCGCCCAGTTGCTGCTCGACAACGGCGCTGACCCAAACGCCAGGGACGACCGGCTGCGCACTCCGCTGCATTTTGCAGTCGAGAGGGGAAACTCCGACCTCGTCCGGCTGCTGCTCAAAAAAGGTGCCGATGTCAATGCCAAGAACCAATGGCAGGAGACGCCGCTGAACCATGCTGCCGGGAATGGCTATGCCGACCTCATGAAGATGTTGCAGGGGTCGCAAAGGGCAGCCACACTGGCCGCGTCGCTAAGCGACAGGAACGGGACAATGACGAGCCGCAGGTTGGCGGATGAAGGCTATAAACAACACTGAAACACAGTCACGGAGGAGCTTATGACGCCTGAAGAAGCCACAAAGCAACTTTTTGAAGCCGCAAAGAGCGGCAATCTTGAGGCCGCGAAGGGAGCCCTGGCTGCAGACGCTGACCCAAACGCCAAGGACGACGATCGGCAGACTCCGCTGCATTGGGCTGCCGAGAATGGCCATACCGACCTCGCCGCGTTGCTGATCGAGAAAGGCGCTGACCTCAACAACGAATGGCGGCGCACCCCGCCACATTGGGCTGCTAGAACCGATCATACCGACCTCGTGAAAAGGTTGCAGGACGCCCCCAGGGACCAAGAAGGCCATGATTGGGCTAGAACCGATCATACCGACCTCGTGAAAAGGTTGCAGGACGCCCCCAGGGACCAAGAAGGCCATGATTGGGCTAGAACCGATCATACCGACCTCGTGAAAAGGTTGCAGGACGCCCCCAGGGACCAAGAAGGCCATGCTGCCCGCGTCGCCAAGCGGCGGAAACGGGACAATGACGAACCGCAGGTCGGCGACTGAGGCATGGCTAATCAACACGATAGTCTCCCGGCCGCGGAACCCGATAAGGAATCCTTTGCCCGACTTTTCGGCGACGCCACGGCACTGCAACAGGTCTTCAAGGCGGACCCTGCCCTGGTCAAACTCATTATCAGCAACCACGGCTTCCTCGGAACGATTTTCGCACACCCCATCGCCTTCCGCGCTTTTCTCGAAACCCCTCCCCTGCCAGACGACCTGGATCAACGCTTATCCGGTCTGGCCCTGGGTAATGATGGGGCGGCCCTGACAGCTCCTCGCCGGCCGGACGAGGTCCGCCTGGCCGTTTTATTGCGTGACCCCCAGGCCACCGCCTTTTTCCGCCGGCAACCGGAACTCACCCAGACGCTGCTTAGCAACCCGACGTTCGCGGAGCAGGTGAAGGTGCGGCACCCCCGGCTTTACAGGGAGTTGCTGGACAAGGCGCAGGAACGCTTCGGCAGAGACACGGAGATGGCAGCGTTAATCGCCAGCGAGCGCGAGGGAATCATCGATTTTACGTCCGAGGGGCTGATTCTTGAGACGCCAGAGCGCCGCTCCAGGCGTGAAAACGGCATGACCTTACTGGAAGCGGTGAAGAATGGCCATACCGACCTCGCTCGCCTGCTGATGGAGAAGGGCGCTGACCCAAACGCCAGGGACGAGTTGCAGCAGACGCCCCTGCATTGGGCTGCTCAAGCAGGTCGAACCGAGCTCGCCCGGTTGCTGATCGAGAAAGGCGCGGAGATTCAAACCAAGGACTACCGGAAGTGGACGCCGCTGCATCGGGCTGCGGAGTTTGGCCATGCCGACCTCGCCCAGTTGCTGATCGAGAAAGGCGCAGACCTTAATGCCAAGGATAGATCGCAACGGACACCGCTGCATTGGGCTACCAAGGGCGGCCATGCCGATCTCGCCCGGTTGCTGATCCAGAGTGGCACTGACCTGACGGCCAAAGACGATTGGCAACGAACGCCGCTCCATCTGGCTGAAGGGAACGGCCATACCGACCTCGTGAAACTCTTGCAAGATGCCGCCAAGGACCAACCGGGCCATGCTGGCCGCGTCACCAGGATGCGCGGTAATGACCAGCCGCAGATCTGCGGCTGATGGCCAAGAATAACACGGGAACGCCTTCATGGAGGAATTATGACGCCTACACAAAAACTCTTTGAAGCTGTACGACGTGGAATGGTAACCGACGCACAAGCAGCCCTGGCCGCAGGCGCCTACCCAAATGCAATAGACGAAAAACAGCAGACGCCCCTACACCTGGCTGCCAGGAACGGCCATACCGACCTCGCCCGCCTGCTGATGGAGAAGGGCACTTCCCCAAACGCAAGGGATAAAGGGCAGCAGACACCGCTGCATCTGGCTGCCAAGCACGGCCATACCAACCTCGCTTGCCTGCTGATGGAGAAGGGCGCTGATCCGGCGGCCGAGGACAGAGGGTGCAATCGCTCCATTCCCTGAATAAACCGGAGGATTCGCAGATTCTGTCGTTGTCGGCCCATCCACTGGGTGCTTGCTTCGTGACAAGAGGGTCCTATCCTGGGCAGTGGTTCGCCAAAACCCCTGACCCAGGAAAGGAGTCCTCATGCCTCAATCTACCGTCCCGACCGCGTCCACGGCAATGGCCCCCGCCGACGATTTCCAGGACTTTCTCACCAGGATGCTGCCGCCGCTCCTGGCACTGTTCGCCCTCCAGCAGGCTTTTCGCCAGCAACCACCCACCCCAGAGCTTACCTGCGCCTTGGAAAACGGCATCGCGACGGCGTTGCGCGAAGCCGGCCGTGTCCTCGTCGAGCACGAGTACAACCGCATCGAACCTCCCTGTCGCGACGACATCCCCTTGCGGCTGCGTTGCGCAGGCGCGGAGTATCGGCGTCGGCCCAAGAGCCCCAACCAGATCGGCACGCTGTTCGGCGAAATCGAGCTGCGCCGCTATTTGTACGAAGCCGTTGAAGCCGGCGAGCCGGCGCTCTTTCCGCTGGAGCTCCACTTGGGCATCGAGGCCGGACTGGCAACCCCGGCCCTGGCGGAGCGTGTCGGCTTGTGGTCGGTGGAGCACGAGCAGGAGCCAGTCCGCAAGCTGCTGCTGAGCACGCACAACGTGTCCTGGTCGGTGACGAGTGTACGCAAGGTGACGACGGCGTTGCGTGATGGCTTGGCCTCGTTCCGCGAGCCAGCGCAGGTAGCTCGGGTGCTGGAACTGCTCGGCAAAGCCTTTGCTTCCAAAGGCAAGCATCGGCCGGTGCTGGCGGCGGGACGCGATGGCGTCCACGTACCGATTCGCCAGGACGGCTACCACGAGGGCAGCACGGCCACGCTGTCGGTGTATGATCGGAAGGGTAAGCGTCTGGGCACAGTCTACCTGGGGCAAATGCCCGAAGCGGGCCAGGGAACGCTGTCCGCGCAACTGACGTCGCTCCTGGACCAGGTGCTGCGGCAGTGGCACGCGCGCGGCCGGCCGGCGCCGCGTCTGGCGTACGTCACCGACGGCGGCACGCACCCGAAGGAGTATTATCGGCAGGTGCTGCGTCGCCTGGACGACCCGTGGCATCCGGGACAGCAGCTGACGTGGCAATGGGTCGTGGATTTCTGGCACGCGTGCGGCTACGTGAACAAGCTGGCGACCGCGTTGTTTGGCGAAGGGGAGGAGGCCGCGCGCTGGTTTGCCAAATGGCGTCGTTGGCTGCGTGACCGGCAGCACGGCGTGAGCCACGTGGTGCGGTCGGCCATGGGGCACTACAACCATCGTCGCCAACTCCGCACGGTGCCGCTGGCGGACTACTGGAAAGCCTACCGCTATCTACGCAAGCACGCGGTGTGGATGCAGTACGCAGACTATCGGGGTCAGGGTATGCCGATCGGCAGCGGCGTGACGGAGGCGGCCTGCAAGACGGTGTTCACGGAGCGCCTGAAGCGTTCGGGGATGACGTGGAGTCATGGGGGTGGTCAGGTAATTCTGGACCTGCGGGTGCTGGTGCTCAGCAGCGTGTGGCCGGCAGCCCACGAGGCCTACCTCCGTACCAAGCCTCAGCCGACAGTGTCCCAATCGGCGAGTAAACGAGTTCGCAGCGGCCATAAACTCAAAAAAGCTGCATAATCTCAGGGAAGGGAGCGACGGCACCCGCCTGATACAGGGTGGCGAGTACCTGCGAGACGCTGTACGGCTTGTCCTTCGGCTGCTCCCCCTTGGACGTGGTCGAACCCACTACCTGACCCATCTTCAGACCACCCCCAGCCACCAGCGCCGCTCATCACCGCCGGCCAGTGGTCCCGGCCGGCCCCGTTGTTGATCCGCGGCGTCCGGCCCATCTCGCCCCACATCACGACCACCACGTCGTCCGCCAGGCCCCGATCGTGCAGGTCGCCAACCAAGGCACACACACACCGCGATCCACCAGCGGCATGTTTTTCTTCAGTTTCGTGAAGCTGTCGTCGTGATGATCCCACCCGGTCCCGTCGCTGACTGTCAGCGTCACACACCCGACACCGGCTTCCGCGAGCCGGCGCGCTTGGAGGAACTGCTCCACCCCGCTGTACCTCTCCAGCACCTCGCTTGGCTCCTTGGCGACATTCAGTGCATCGCGGACACGACCGGACGTGACCAGCTCAACGGCTTGTTGCTGGAAGGCGTCCATCCCGGCCATTGTGCCGCTCGCATCCACATCCCGGCGGATCGTGTCGAACGCCTTCAACAGGTCCTGTTGCTCGCCTCGGCACTCTTTGTTCACTCCGCTCGGCAGACGCAAGTCTGCGCCTGTAGGGCCGAGTGGAGAGAACGGCCGGTAAGCGGCACCGAGGAACCCGGGATCGGTTCCGAGAGAAACTCCTCGCAGACTCATGAATCCGGGCATCCCGTTTACAATTCCCCGGACCTTGGAGACGATCGAACCAAACGATGGATGACCGGCCGCCTTCTCGGAGTAGTAGCCCGTCATCACCTCTGTGTCGAAATGCTCGTTGGCCTTGGCGACAACCGATCGGATGAGCGCGAGCTTGTCAAACATCTTAGCCTGGAGCGGGAAGTGCTCGCAGATGTCAATGCCGGGGACGTTGGTTTTGATCGGATTGAACTCGCCGCGGAATTCCTTCGGCGCGTCGGGTTTCAGGTCGTAAGTGTCGAGGTGTGACGGACCGCCGGCCAGGAAGATCAGGACGGCCGTCTTGGGCCGCGCCGGCTTGCTCCGGAGCGGGCCGGAGGCTCGTGCTCGGAGCAGGTCGGCCAGGGTGAAGGCGGCACCGAAGGCCCCGACTCGGAGGAACTCGCGGCGGGTGGGGGAAGCGTCGGAAAAGGTCAGCACGGACGGCTCCTAGAAGGATGCGATGAGGTCCCCGGATATGAGCAACAACGCCCCGCCGCTTACCTCGAAGCGGCGGGGCAACTGGCGTTCGCTAGGCGTGGTGTCACTTCTCGTCCTTGATCCGGTCGTCGAGCTTATACCCCTTGGGCGGGGTGGTGTCGAAGAGTGCGTCCAGGTCCTTGACCCCTTTCGGCAGCGCTGGGTCCCACTCGAAGTCGAAGAACAGCCAGTTGACTTGCTCAGCAGGGGGAACATCGAGGATTTTGAACTCATAACGGATCGGCAACTTGGTCTCCTTGTCCACCCACAACTGGTGCGTCTTCTTGCCGTCCTCCAGGTAGTACTTGACCGCGTCCCTGCCGCCAATCTTGTCCTTCGTCGCCGTCACGTCCTTGCGTTGCTCCAACTCGTGCAGCAGGTCGAGGATTGGCTTGGCCTTCTTGATCGGGTCGGCAGCAGCATCCTCCCCGAAGCGAGCGAGTATCGCCTCCATGCGGGGAAGGCCGAACTTCTTAGCCAGGTCGCGGACCTCATCATCCTCCTTGACCCCGGCCGCAATCTTCTCCGTAACGACATTGAGGATCCGATCCTTCTTACCGTCGCGGACAATCACACACTCAGAATCGATCACATCCTGGATTTGGCCTTTGTACTCTGCGCGATACCGTGGTGCCTTCAGGTCGGCGTACATGAGACTGGGGGTGCTTTTGTCCGGCGGTGTGTCATTGATTGTCTGGATCACCTTGTACTTCACGAGCTTGTGCTTCTCGGCCTCCTTTACCACGTCGGCCAGGGCGATGGCTGGCGTGCTGTTCATGACGAACAGCGCGAGGCTTCCGACAATGAGCAAGGATGCCGCGGTGGAAGAAACCAGGATACGCATCAGATATCTCCTTTTCCAGGAAACAGGGCTGGGTACCGGCCGAGTCGTCTCCGCGAGGGTGCGGCGGACTCGGTCCAGTGCCCGGCGCTTGGTCTCGTCGTCCGGGGAAACGTTCCCCAGGCGTTCGAGCCGGTTGGTCACTTCGTCACGTGAGAATTCGTTCATTGCTGACTGCCTCCTCTGTCCGGGTCGCTTACAGCCGGCCGAAACGTGTTCCGGAGCTGCCGGAGCGCCTTGGCACAGAGGCCTGCGCACCTGGTGCTCCGTCTTGCCGAGCCTTTCCGCAATCTCCGCGTATTCCCTGTGTTCGAGAAAGTGCATCACCAGGACGTCCCGGCTGAGCCCGGGGAGAGCCTGAAGCGCGTCGAGGATCTCGCCGAAGTCTTCGGCGTCGACCAAGCCGTCGAGCGGCGATCGGGCTGGCGCTGGCGGGTCCGTTCGCAGCGGTTCGGTCGGCCGCCGCGTGCGTCGCCAGTCGAACGCCAGATTGGCCGCCGTGCGAAACGCGTACGCTTTCGGGTCATGCGCCCGGGCAAAACCGGCCGCGTCTCGGAGCTTGAGGAACAGCTCCTGCAGGAGGTCCTCCGCCACGTTCGTGCGTAGCGTCAACCGGCTGAGAAGGGCGAGGAGTTCGGCCCCGTGCTCGTCCAGGAGTCTCAACAACGAATTCACGTCGTCACTCACTTTGTTCCTCGTTTCTGCATTCAAGACGGGATTTCGTCGCGGTGCGCAACCACAAGAATTGAGAAATCGCGTCGCGACGGCGTCGGCATCGGTCTGGTTAAGAAGTCATGGCGTCGGCTCGGCGCGTTTGCGCTGCTCGCACCCTGAGCCGCGCCCGCCGTAATCTTGTGGCCGGGTTCGACGCACGCACCAAAGCGCCGAAACGAAGCAGGGCTCGGACCATAAAGTGGACAGCGGCCGTACGCGTGGGTCTTGCTTAAGAACTTGAGGTGGTTCCAAAGTTCGCCGCCCTGGCCACAGAGACGAGGCCAGCTTTCTTCTGACTGAGCCGGCGGCCCTGCCGCATCATCGCGCCTGTCTTGGTCGTTCTCCGTGCGAGAACCCGTGGCTAGTCCGCGTCGTAATCCGGCGGTCGGCCGCTCGGAGTGTGGGGATTGAAATCAGGGGACGGGCCGCTCCTCGGGTGATTCCGCCGGGGGAAGAACACCAGGAGCGTAAGTGGTCGGCGGTGACGTTCGGCGAGTCCGGCGCACTCGGCGGACGGTCATTGCGTTCCCGACTCGGACCGAACGCTTCCTGCAATAGTGGCCAACCGACGGAAAACCTGATCAAGATTCCGACGGCAAGCCGGCCGCCCTCGGAGCCGTCACCGCAGTTCCTTCTGCGCGTCACCGGAGTTCCCGAGCCCCCGACCGGCCACGAGCACTGCGAGCCCCGCCGCGACGAACCCCGTCCCCGCTGCCATCGCCATGAATACGCGTTCCACGCCGATCGCTCTCACTCCCTCGCCAGCCAGCAGGTGACCGAGCGGGGTGCTCCCGCTAAGCGTTATCGCCCAGATCGCCATCACCCGACCGCGCATCTCGTCCGGGACGGCCAACTGCAGGGCCGATTGGCCAGTCGAGAGGAACAGGATGAGCCCGAACCCAACACACCCGCAGCAGCCCGCCGCGACCGGTCGGGTGCCGGCCCATGCCAGCCCCAGTAGCCCCGCGGCCGTGGCCGCCGCCCCGAGCACCAGGAACGCGGACCGCCGACCAATGGTCCCGAACGTGGCGGCGGCCACGGCCGCGAGGAGCGCCCGGCCCCAAAAGAACTGACCAGCAGGCTGTACGACGTTTCTGCCAGCCCGAGAATCAGCCGAGTGTATGCAGGCAAGAAGCCGCCAGCACCGGCCAGCCGAAAACGCACATGACCAGTGTGAAACCGACCAGCCCGCAGAGTGCCGGCCGCGCACACAAGTAGCGGAGGCCGTCGAGCGCCGACCGCCGCGGGCCGTTCGCCTTCGGGCTTGGCTGGTCCTCGACCTGGATGCCCCGGAGGCGCAAAGAGCGCGGCCAGAAAGCTGAGGGCGTTGAGCCCGAAGCACCCGACCGCCCCGAGGGTGACCGGGTTCGCCCCGTCGGAGAGAACCGGCACGAGTTCGTCGGCGGCGAGAAACAACACCCCCGGCGACCGACGGCCCGACGGCCCGCGCCGCGTTGAATACGAGCGCGTTGAGCCCGACCGCGTTGAAGAGGTCTTCCTTCGGCACGAGATCCGGGACGAACGCCAGCCGGGCCGGCAGGTCGATCGCATGCACCACGCCGCTGACGACCTGGAGGGCCAGGACGACCGCCGGGCCCGCGCGCCCGGTGGCGACGAAGAGCGTCAGGAGCATGGCGTTGACGAGGAACGCAGCCTGGGTGGCGAACACGAGTTGCCGCTTCGGCACACGGTCGGCGAGGTGGCCGCCCCAGGTGCCGAGTAAGAGGGTCGGCCCGACCTGTGCGACGAGCAACCACGATGGCCAGCGAGGGTCGCCGGTGCGGTCGAACATGAGCCACATGATCGCCGCCGTCTGCATCCACGACCCGGTGAACGACACGATCTGGCCGTAGAAGTACAGGCGGTAGTTCCGGTGCCGTAGCGAGCGGAAGGTGGTCTGCTTCAGCACCGCAAGAAGACCCGTCCGCCCCGGCGAGCGTCGGGTATCGGCCACCGGTTCGGTCGCGGCGAGCAGGTCGGGTTTCATGCGTACCTCGGGCGAGCTGCCTGCACCTCGCGAGCGCAGTCAGGCCGCGTCTGCTCCCGTCACGGCAAAGTGTCAGGGGGCCGACACTAACGCTTCAGTTCCGGGCGACCGCCGTTGCAATGATAGTTCAAAGTGGCATCGACACAAGTGCCACTCTCCCAAGAAATCACGGTGCCACTTTCTTCCGCAGCAACCTGTACTTTCTTCTTGACTACCTACTAGCACAGCCGCTGCTACCGGTGCGGAAAGCTGTCATGCAACTATCCGGTTGACAACAGCGCCAGACTTGTGGCATTCTTTACGTAGGAACATACGTAGAAACGCTCATGACCAGAAAACTGACCATTTCCATCGACGACCAGGTATATGACGGCCTTCACGCCGTCATCGGTCGGGGCCACATCGGCAAGTTCCTTGAAGGCCTGGCCCGACCGTTCGTCGTGACAGATTGGCTAGCGGCCGCGTACATAGCAATATCAGCAGACGAAGCCCGCGAAGCCGAGGCAAACGAATGGTGCGAGGCACTGGCGTCAGATGGTCTAGATGCGTCGCGGTGAGGTCTGGTGGGTGAGCTTCGCAGGTAGCTCGGGAGGAGAAGTACGAAAAAACCGCCCCGCCATCATCGTCAGCAATGATGTTGCCAATCTTCACGCCAACCGGGTCCAGGTCGTACCGCTCTCCAACAATACTGAAAAACTCTTTCCCTGCGATGCAAGAGTCCTTGTAGCCGGGCAGGAATCGAAGGCGATGGCGGACCAGCTTACAACGGTCGCAAAGGAAAAATGTACGGGCCGAGTCGGAGCTCTGTCCGCGAGCGACATGCACGGCGTTGAGATGGCCATACGTATTCAGCTTGGACTGACGACGTGACGCCAGGATGGACTAAGAGGGTTTTGTTGGCAAAGTCGAATTCGACGACGAAGCGTGGATTCTGCACGTCGAAGTCCTCGACTCGCATCTTGTCGAGACGGCCAGTTATTTGAAGGAAGTGCTCATTCCCCGATCATATGCGAAAAGCGACGCAGATCAAATGATTTCAGATATGACTAGGGGGATGCACAAAATCGCAAGTAGCAGTCCTGCTTCGACTTGCCTTCATACCAGCCAAGCTGCCGCCGCAAACCAACTCCCCCCGTCCCGGATGCCGACCATGATGGGGGTCGATCACGGCAGAGACCGTTGAAAGGAAGACCCCGCCCGGCTCACTCTGGCTCAAGAATCGCGTGGAAAACCCGCCACATCGCCGCCTCTGCTCACCGGCACGGGGTTCGGGCCGCCATTTTATCACGGCGTCCGTGCCGTGATGCGGCCTTTTCGACCCCCATACCGGCGAGCGACGGCGACGGAATCGCAGCAGCGCAAAATCTGACTGGCATCAAGCCAGGTCGAATTCTGCGACCAACTCACGGATCATTTGAGGATCGCGCAGCCGATAATACCGACGATTGCCGCCACCGGACATGTCGTCGGGCACGAGGAACCCGAACTTCGCCAAAGTTGCGAGCATGGACTGATGAAACGTCCCGCCGAATCGTTGCCGGTAACTCACCTCGACCCACGAGAAGCACACCGTGCGCTCCTCGGCAGGCACCGGTTCAGTCAGTATGCGTGCGGGGCATGGCAAGGCCGGTCATCAAGAGCCCGAAGCTGCCGGGGTAGCAGAAGCGGCAGCGGCAACCGCGGCATCCACCATGCTTGTCAGGCAGGCTCGCGACCCGGGCGGGTTATCCAGCTTTAGCCCCTCGTCCAGCTTGTTTGCGCCATCGACAAACCACTGCCGTAGGGTTGGATCAGCGGGCAGTTCTCCCACCCACTTTTCCACCACATCTTCCAGCTCCAGCGCGAAGTACGGCGAACATACCCAGAACGCCGCCTCCCCCGGTGCAAGCATCTCGACGGCAAGGTGGCGTGTTCCCTGACCGCCCAAGGCCGTTTTCCCCTTGCGCCGTGCGCGCATTTCCTCCAACGATAGACTCCGTTTCGGATCGGGCGGCTTGGTCTCCGGCCATGACAGACCGAAAGTGACCTTCACCTGGCCGGACGCAGCAGCGATGGTATCCTTCTTCGGGAAATACTTGTGCAAGCCGCCGTTGCGATAGGCGTCCCACAGGAGCATCGGCAGCGATTCACCCTTGCGACGCGCGTAACCGGAGTTGACCGCGGGAAAGTAGCGGTCGGCGAACCGCTTGACCGTGTCGGTGGCGTTTTTGCCGGTAAGTCCGTCGATGTTCGCGAGCGTAGCCATCGTCTCCAGACCACCCAGCGCGACCATCATCAGCGATAGGTTCGGGCCGCATCCCAACTCGGGCCGTTTCACCTGATCGAAGTGGAACGGAGAGGCGATGATCTGGAGTAGGTCTTTTTGCAACATGCGCCAAAGGCCGCCGACCCCAAGCAGCGACGTCTCCAGCTGGGTGTAGTCAGCGATCGTGTAAGGCATGGCCAATCCCTCGCGTCAGCCCCGAGTTCAACAGGGCGCGGTAAGCCGGCCCCCATTCTTCTGACATCCCTCCAACAAAGACGGTTCGCCTTGCCATGCCTGACCAGGAAGGTTGCGGACATGCTCAGGACGATGTATCTGCCAGGTACTGGCCGAATTTCATTCCGCGCCGATCGTCCACATAAATATCAACTTCGCCATCGGTGAAGCATGAGGCGTTCACCTTCTGAGAAAGCGATCAAACCAATCCCACCGAAATACCTAGGGCCTACGGGTTTTCATCCTGAGCAATAACCAGCAATAACCGCGTCGATGGCGTTAGTGTAGACGCTGGGGTTCACGCCGAAGATGTAGTGGTTCTCCTCGTCTCCGCCGACCACCACCCCGACAAGCCGTCCATTTTTGTCGATGATCGCGGCCCCGCTGCACCCGTGATAGTACTCGTGCCCAGGGTGAGCATGGTTAAGTTTGAAGATCCGGAGGTCGTCCTCGTCACCCACGTACTTCAGATCGGGTTCCAGCCGCTGATTCTGGGCCAGCATGTTTTGACCGACGAGCCCCTCGACCGGGTAGCCGTAGAACCCGTACGACGCCCGTTTGCTTAGCTCCGCCGGTCCGAGCACTACATCGTATCGCTGCACTTCCCGAGTCAGCCCCGCAAATGGGGTGATTTCCTGGTGGAACGTGACAAGGTCAGCGGGCACAGCTGCGAACGCCAGGTCAACTTCTGCGATCTCACCATTCTCCAGGTTGGCGGAATAAAAGAAGTTCAGTCCGCCGAGATTGTACAGTTGGGTTTGACCGGTATGAAGGTTCGCCCTGACCTCGATCATCCAGTTTTCCCCAGGAGCGATATGGTGAGCGGCGGTGAGCAGAATCCGCCGATCCTGGTATGCCAGGATGGAGCCTGACCGCGTGCCGGTGGGAGGGTGCCCTGGCTGAATGCGTCTGACCGGCAATGATGACCGAACGATTCGGTCCAGCCGGACAGCTCGGGACATGGTGGACCTCGCAGTTGGATAATCTTCAGGGACGGCGGGCCGACTCATGCCGGCGTCGGGGCGTTTGTCGGCAAGCCACCGTTGTTCGGGTCGTACCACTTACCCTTGTAGCCGAGCAGAAACAGAAGCATGCGGAAGGCGAGAGCGTAGAGATCGTCCGACCACCGGACTTTTTCCGGCATGGTTAGGGTCGGGATGACACCCGAGTGCATGAGCGGATTGCGCACCGATTCCCTGGCGTCATCTGCAAACCGCTTATCGATGAAGCCCATCCGCATCTGCCCACGGATGGAATTCAGCTTTTGTTGAATGTTCGTCTTTTCGAGCTGCTCCGGGGTACGGCCGAGCCGCAGGCACAGCCGGTAGGTCAGCGACTCCAACGCAAGGATGCTCAGTACGAGCCTGGCCTCGATCAGTTGCGACGTTCTCGCCTGTTCGAGGTAACCGATCGTTGTGGAGTATGCCACAACAGGATCATCGGTAAGGTATTCCCCGATGGTCTCATTCAGGAACCGCGTCAGGGCGCAGCCGAGTAGCCCGTCATTGGTAATAAACCCGCTGAATTGGACGCTCTCGGCTCCGCCGTACATCGGCCACTCGAAGAACGACTCCGACACCACTTGCCCGTTCTGGAAGAGGCGAAGAACGCCGCCAGCCACCGAGCTTCCCGTCGCCAGTGACAACAACCTTGTTACCGCGTAGGCCTCAACTTCAGCGGCAGCAACCGCCGCAACATCCCCGAGGGAGGTTACAAGCTCGGCGGTGGGTAGCTGTTTCGCCACACCATTGAGCAGCGCGACCCGCTCCGCATCACCGTAGCTGGGAAGCCATCGCAGCACCCAGTCCCGGGACGGCAACCGGAACCGCAAAGTATCCCGCCGCTGGCTCTGCGAACCGGCCACGGGGGCGGGCGGCATCTCGTCACCGGCGAAGATCGCGTTGGTGACCGTCCACCTGGCCTCGCACTGACCCGAGATCGAAGCGCCCGCGGGCAACACCAATCCCTGATCCTCGACACGCAACAGCACATCGGCCGTCGCTGCCGCGCCCACAGACCAGACCATTGAGAGGGCGGACGGAGTGCAGTTGGTAAGGCTGAAGCTGCGGCCATCCCTCGTTGTTCCGGTCGCCTTTACCCCTTCGACCCGGAAGTCCTTCGGCAGGCTCGAATGTCCCGGAGGCTGCCTGCACCACATCCATCGAGCGGCATCTGGCCCGACAAAAAGCCCGGCTTCGCTCCGGTAGCTGGCCTTACCCGGCCATTCGATCCGGGCCGTCGCACTTGTCGGCGGGAGCAGTGCGTGAGTAACCCAACTGCCGTACCTGTCCTGTAGCTCTCGAAGCATTGTTACTTGTCTCGCGGGGTAGCCTTCGCGGTGAATACCTGTGGAAAGACGTGCGAAGAACCTGCGGGGTTCGTGCGCATTCCTCGTCACCGGAGAATCGTGCCGAGTAAGTGCCGAATATCGTGGAAACGGTGGAAAAAAGAGCCAATTCGTCCCGTTCCAGTTTCGACCCGATTCGACGTAAACCCCTTCTCCGGCAAGCCATTTAGCTCCCGTTCCAGTGAGCTAATTGGTGCGGGTCGATGTAATACATTGTTGTCGTATCTCCTCTTGTGTGTGATGAATTTGCCATTCTGTTCCGCACGACATCTGGCACGCCTGGCCGCGTGCCATTGTGTGTCGTGTCGCACCAATTGCACCCTTGTTCGTCACATGATCGCTCTCCTTGAGTCTACCACGATTGAGCCTGGCAAGAAACCTTTCGTCCGGTAGTACGAGAGAGATGGGAATGTCCTTGACATCCCGTTGCAACCCGCCCAAGATAAACTATCTGCCTGAAGTGCAAAGCCGTCCTTCCGATTTATGGGGAAACACGGAATGTCCCTGCCAAACCAAGTAGCACGGCGTGCTTTTCTGAAGCTCGGTGTGGGCGGCCTGGGGCTGTCGTTGACCCGCTATCTTGGATTGCAGCAGCAGGCGCGGGGGGCGACGGGATCTGGCTCAAAGCGGGCGCGGGCGTGTATCGTCCTCTACTGCTGGGGCGGCATGAGCCATCACGAGACGTGGGATACCAAGCCCGATGCGCCGGTGGAATATCGCGGCGAGTTCAGACCCATCGCCACGGTCGTGCCCGGCATCCGCATCGGCGAGCATTTGCCGCGACTGGCCCAGCATACGGACAAGCTCGCCATCATTCGCTCGATGCACCATCGCTCGTCGGCGCACGGCAAGGGGATGTACTGGAACATCACCGGTCATCCACCGCCGCAACGCGGAGGTCGCCGACAATCTGCCGCCATCCCGCCAGGATTGGCCCTGCCTCGGCGCCATGGTCTCCCGGTTCCGCACCGCGCCGGCCGGTTTGCCCAGTGCGATACAGGTGCCGTATTCGCTGGTGGATAACAACACTCTGCAAGCGGGTGACAACGCGGGCTTTCTCGGCCAGACCGCGGACCCGATCGTCGTCCGGCCCGATCGCGGCCGACCTTGGGGCGGGATTTCCCGCGATCTCGGCGCGATGGTTTTGCAGCGGGCCGAAGGCATTGACATGCCGCGCCTGACGCGCCAGGCAAAACCTCGCGCAGCCTGCTCGATCACGGCTTCAGTACACCTACCGACTCCTACGACCATTTTCGACAAATGGCCTCCGACATGCTGGTCAGCCCCACCGTGCAAGCCGCGTTCAATCTCGACCGCGAACCGCTCGGCGTGCGTGAGATGTACGGCGATCACCTCTGCGGCCAAAGCGTGCTCCTGGCCCGGCGGTTGGTCGAGGCTGGCGTGCCGATCGTCACGGTCGTCTGTGCCGCCGGCGATCTCAACGGCAGCGCGGGGGATCACTGGGACACGCACGGCAATAACTTCAACCGCTTGAAACGCGACTTGCTGCCGCCGTTCGATCGGGCCGTCAGCGCGCTGCTTGACCGATCTGGCCGTCCGTGGCCGCTTCGACGAAACGCTGGTGGTGATGCTGACCGATTTCGGCCGGACGCCGCGCATCAACGGGAATGCGGGGCGCGACCATTATCCCGGCGTCTATTCGATCTTCCTGGCCGGCGGCGGCATCCGCGGCGGCCAGGTCTACGGCAGCTCCGATCGCCTCGGGGCCTTCCCAGGCGACCTGCCCACCGGCCCCGCCGATGTACATGCCACCATCTTCCAGGCGTTGGGCATTCCGCTCGATGTGCAGCTGCTCGATAGCAGCGGCCGGGCGTATCCGCTTACGGATGGCCGGGCGTTGCCGCTCTTTAAGTAATTTTTTCCGAGCCTCCCGCGTTACGCGGGAGGCTCGCCAATCGGTCGTGTCCTATCAGGTTTGCTCGGCTTTTCAAGATATATTAACCATCTCTTAATCGCTTAACGGCCGGGTAGGTGGCCCACTCTTGGATGGTCCAGACGTGGTCCGTCAGTCCCGCCGCCATCGCCGGCGTCCGCTGCTCATATTCCTGCTCGCCCACCTTGCACGCGCAACGTCCGCACCGGCCAGCAAAAGTTGTAACTGTACATCGTGAAGTACGTCATCGCCTCATGCACCTCCCAGTCCTTGGAAAAGCAACAGGTCTTCCGTACCTTCCGCCGGTTCCGGTTGCGGTCGCTGCCGTTGTGCCGCTCGATGAACACCGTGTTCACCAGCGTACTCACCAGCGACAACGCCAACGCCGCCAGCACCGCCCGCTAGCGTCCCGAACACCACCCGCGTTGCTCACTTTCACCACCCGGCCGTTCTTCCGCTCCTTGTGGACCGTCGCATACTTCAGCTTCTTGGGCAGCACCTTCACCGGCTTCTTGGGTCGTCCCGGCCGGCCTGTGCGCGGCTGCTGCTCGGACTTCCGCATAGGCCTCGAAGATCGCCGTCTGGTACGCCGGATACTCGTCCGACGTCATCAGATTCATGAGCCGGCCGCCGGTGCGTTTCTTGAAGTCGTCCACCAACAGTTGCGTGTGCGTCCTCCGTGCGTTTGCCGGGCACCACGCTCACCACCAAGCGGTGTTCCGGGTCAAAGGCCACATGGTCCCAGTTATCGCCCTCTTCGCCGAGCCAGCGGGATCGTCGGGGTCGCAGTGCTTCTCCTTCTTGCCGACAAACGACCACTTCTCATCGAACTGCACTTCGCGGGTCTGAGGGGGAAAAAGCCACGAGCTCGTCGTGGACTTCTTGGGCGTGTTGGCCGGCGACCACGGCCAGTCGCACGACCGTGTTCTTGTTCACCCCGACCAGGCGACTGGTCTGCCGGACGCCGCAACTTCTCTTGCAAATGCTGGAGGACCGAGAGGGCTTTCTCCTCGGGGAGTTTGCAGCGGTACAGGGCGCGTGCCTTTGCGTTCGGAGAAGCGTTTCTGGCAGGTGCGGCAGGCCAGGACGCGGCGTTCTTTGTTGGGGCCATTGCGGAAGCAGACGCGGAGGTTGTCCAGGCCGCGGCGGCCGTAGTCGGGACAGTGCGGGGTTCTGGCAGCAGAAGGTTTTCAGGTCGTCCATACGCGGTTCCAGCCGGTCCAAGGCTCAGCGGAAAAGTGGCCGAGCAGCTGCAAGCAGCCTAGAAAGCAGCTGCAAGCTCGGCAAGCCTCATAGGACACGACCCGAATTTCATCGCCCGCTGAATCCAGCCGTTCAACTGGTCGTCGTCCTCGACGCCTTCCGGCTCGACCAGCACCCAGCCCTTCATCGGCCTGCCGGTGATGTCGAACTCCTTGACGTGCGGTTCCATGCAGCGCCTCTTCAGCTTGCGTCCGGGCCGAGCCGCACGCAGAGGGAGTCCTTCCAGACGCCCACGAGCATGTTGCCGTTCAGGAGGAAGCCGAAGCCGCCGAACATCTTCTTCTCCTCGATGTTCTTTCGCCGGGCCAGGGCTTGTCGGATGCGCTCGGCCAGGGCTTCGCTGAAGGCCATCGGAGACTCCCATCGACATTTTTCGTCGGTCAACCAGCCGGTATTCTATCGGTGTGGGCAGACCGAGGACGCAGCTTGAAGACGGCCAGGAGTAATGGGCCATGACGAAATCCGACAAGGTGCTGGTGATCCTTTTTCGCTATCTCCTGGGCATCGGCAGCCTGTTCGCCCTGGTCCCCGTGGTTATGCCGTGGTCGTGGATGGCCGCTACGCATCGCTGGCTGGGGCTGGGCGAGATGCCAACCGGCCCAATTGTGGAGTACCTGGCCCGCTCCCTCTCGGCCTTCTACGCCCTGGTCGGCGCTCTTTGCCTGGTGATGGCGTCTGATCTGGATCGCTACCGTCCCCTGGTGCGGTTCTTTGGTGTGTGCCTCGCACTGCTCGGCATTGTCTTCACGGGCGTCGATCTGGCAGCGGGGATGCCCTGGTGGTGGACGGCCTTGGAGGGGCCAGGGGCCGTGCCTGTTGGGGCGTTGGTTTACTTTCTCGCCCGGCCCGTTCATCGAGCAGGCTCATGACTGCGGCAGCCTGATCTCGATCCCGTACCTCGGTGCGACCGCCAGCAGCTTCTCGATCTCTTCCTTCGTGGGCGGCAGGGCCGTCGTGGAACCTTCAGGCAGCGGCACGCCGAACTCGAAGAACATCTGCTCCAGGCCCGCAGGTGCGACCGAGATCAGCATCTTGGCGGGCGTGCCGCTCTCGTTCTTGAAGGAGTGGGGCGTCCCGACCGGCATGTTGGCGAACATCCCTGCTGTCGCCACGATCCGCTCATCGCCGACGTGAAGCGTGATCTCGCCTTCGAGGATGTAGAAGCCTTCTTCCTCTCGGCTGTGGACGTGTGGGGGAGGCCCGCCGCCTGGAGGAACGATGGCTTCCCACAGGGCGTACTTGCCGTTCGTGTCGTCGCCGGTCGCCAGGAAGCGATATACGTCGCCGACGACGGCCACAGTGCGGCCATTGCCGGGATTCCTTAGGGTTGGTTGATGCGCCATGCTCATTGGTCTTCCTCTCGTCGCTGATTCTCCACCGCCGCCTCGTAGACCGTTACGGCAGCCTTCGCCATCAGGTGCATGGTGTGGCGGTCGGGAAGGAGCGGCAGCTTCTTGAGGCCCATCTTCACGATGATCTCGGCGATGGCTTCCTCGATCTTCACTTCCAGCTTCTCGACGGTCTTCTGGTCCATATACCTCACCAATCGGATTTCTTCGTCTTGAGCGTCTTCAATTGCTCCGAGAGCATCGACACCAAACTCTCTGCACGGACTTTGACTTCCTCGTTGCCCTTTACCCTCTCCACTGGCTCGAAAAGGACGAACTGGATCGCCGTCATCGTCACAAGCCGTTGCAAGGATTCGATGTCGGCGTACTGCCAGTTCTTCGACCCGAACGGTGTGGGATGTTTATCTCGCAATAGGGCGTCGATGTCCGCCTGCAAATCCATGATTTCCATCAGCTTCTTGCGGACAAGTTCACCCGTCTTCTCGGCGTCACGCCGCTCCTCGTCAGAAACGCTCATGGTACAACCTCATCATTTGTAGGTTAATGTTTCGGTCCTGCCTGACGCTCACAGCGCAAACCACTCGTCGTCTTTGATGGCCTTCATGCACTCGTCCACCGAAAGAGCGTCTAAAACGCCAGCCCATTCCTTTCCGGTATAACGCATGGCGTAAAGCGCAAACTTGCCGTCACGGAGGGGTTCCATCCGGGCGAATCGCCACTCGAACGTGGGCGAGAGGGCGTTCGGACTTGGGCAGGCGTAGGTCGTGAACAAGTAGAAGTAACCCCTGTACCACTTCGCCCCAATGGCGATAATGTAATTGCCCTGCTTCTCTTTCGGCGGCGGCAGAACGTGCCTGGGCTTCAACACGTTCTCAATCAACTCCTTGGCTTTCGTTTCAACTTCGGCATAAAAGGAGCATGTCGCCTCGACGCTGCGGACGGTCAACACAAGATGGTCGAGCGAAACGACTCGCATGGCTCGACTCCTGGACGTAGCGTGGATCGGTTAGACGAAACTCGCCGCCTACGTTCCGTTACCACAAAAGCCCGGAAATACCAGGAAAACAACCTGCATCGACCATTCTATCGACCGGCTTGCTGCGAACCCGCCCTGCCCGCATTGTGTCCTGGGGTTTAAGGACACGAACCTTCTCGACATCAAGTTTGCACGCATGGCGCTCGGCTGAAGATCGCCGACCGTCCGGCTCGCCGCAGCCGCACGTCGGGCGTTATCTCCCTGGACGTGCAGGCCGACCGCAAGGGTGAGTTCTTTGAGATCGTCCGCCAGCCAGGGGCCGAAGCCGAAATCGCCGTCCTCGACGTGCAGCCCACCGACCGCCACCTGCTCCTCCTGGTTCGTGAAGGCAAGGACAAGAGCAAGTTCCTGTGCGGCCACGACGAGCGCCACTGGTTCGTCGCCAGCATCCCCGAAGCCGCCCCGGTCGGCACTGTCCGCCAGGCCAAGGAAGCCCTCAAGCCCGCTGAGGTTCTGAGCGCCCAGGCCGGCAAGCGGCTGGGAGCGAAGGCTCGTAGTCGCCGCAAGAACGCCGCCTTCGTCCGACAAGGCGAGTGGTTCTTCCTGCCGGTTCCTGGCTTCGTCGAGGACGAGAAGCTGGTGTTGTCCAACGAGCCACTGCGCCGGGGTAACGGCGACAAGCCACATTGGGCCGAGTTCTGCTACCGCACGGGCGGCGAGACGGTCTATGTCTGCTCCAGGCACCCGAATGGCGTCACCGAGGCGCAGTACGAGAGCATCCTGGCCGGCAACCCGAAGGCGAAGGGCTGGGGCTGGCGCACCATGCGGCGCAATCCGGGCGTTTACGTCAAGGGCCGGGTCCGCCACGCCGACCACGCCACGATCACACTGCACGGTTGGCACCGGGTCGTGATGAACACCGAAGGCCAGTCGAAGGCGATGAAGAACGTGGCCTTCCTGGATTGACGCCTGGACACGAAGAAACGAAAACAGCCCGTGGCGGCGACACGCTGCTGCGGGCTTCTGTCATTTGTGGCAGACGCCCGAACAGGAGACAACGATGGATCGCAACTTGGTGACGATCAGCAAGTTCCTGGCAAAGCACCTGCGCCATGCTCCGGACGCCCTGGGATTGACGCTTCAGCCCGGAGGGTGGGTGTCGGTAGATAATCTTCTGGCGGCAAGCGACCGGGCTGGCTTCACGATCACCTACGATGAACTGATCGAGTGCGTCGAAACGAATGACAAGAAGCGGTTCTCCTTCGATGACACCGGCGACCTTATCCGGGCGAATCAAGGGCACAGCGTCGAGGTTGATCTTCAACTCGAAGAAAAACAGCCGCCTGATGTCTTGTACCACGGCACGGTCGAGCGATTCATCGCCTCGATCATGGAAGTGGGCTTGAAGAAAGGCAGACGGCACCACGTCCATCTGTCCACGGACATCGAGACGGCTCGCAAAGTCGGTTCGAGGCGTGGTAAGCCGGTAATTCTCCCGGTGAACGCCGCCAAGATGCACGGTCAAGGCTTCAAGTTCTTCTTGTCCGTCAACGGCGTATGGTTGACCGACGCTGTTCCTGCGGCATTCTTGGCGAGGATGTAAATGACCATACCCCTCTTTCACGTCGATGCCTTCACCGACCGCCCGTTCGCCGGCAACCCTGCTGCGGTTTGCCTTCTTCCCGCCTGGAGGCAAGACCGCTGGCTTCAGGCCGTCGCCAGGGAGATGAACCTCTCGGAGACGGCATTTCTGGTGAAGCAGCCAGATCATTTCGACCTGCGCTGGTTCACGCCGAAAACCGAAGTGGACCTGTGCGGCCGGGTGCAATCGCTCCATTCCCTGAATAAACCGGAGGATTCGCAGATTCTGTCGTTGTCGGCCCATCCACTGGGTGCTTGCTTCGTGACAAGAGGGTCCTATCCTGGGCAGTGGTTCGCCAAAACCCCTGACCCAGGAAAGGAGTCCTCATGCCTCAATCTACCGTCCCGACCGCGTCCACGGCAATGGCCCCCGCCGACGATTTCCAGGACTTTCTCACCAGGATGCTGCCGCCGCTCCTGGCACTGTTCGCCCTCCAGCAGGCTTTTCGCCAGCAACCACCCACCCCAGAGCTTACCTGCGCCTTGGAAAACGGCATCGCGACGGCGTTGCGCGAAGCCGGCCGTGTCCTCGTCGAGCACGAGTACAACCGCATCGAACCTCCCTGTCGCGACGACATCCCCTTGCGGCTGCGTTGCGCGGGCGCGGAGTATCGGCGTCGGCCCAAGAGCCCCAACCAGATCGGCACGTTGTTCGGCGAAATCGAGCTGCGCCGCTATTTGTACGAAGCCGTTGAAGCCGGCGAGCCGGCACTCTTTCCGCTGGAGCTCCACTTGGGCATCGAGGCCGGACTGGCGACCCCGGCCCTGGCGGAGCGTGTCGGCTTGTGGTCGGTGGAGCACGAGCAGGAGCCAGTCCGCAAGCTGCTGCTGAGCACGCACAACGTGTCCTGGTCGGTGACGAGTGTACGCAAGGTGACGACGGCGTTGCGTGATGGCTTGGCCTCGTTCCGCGAGCCAGCGCAGGTAGCTCGGGTGCTGGAACTGCTCAGCAAAGCCTTTGCTTCCAAAGGCAAGCATCGGCCGGTGCTGGCGGCGGGACGCGATGGCGTCCACGTACCGATTCGCCAGGACGGCTACCACGAGGGCAGCACGGCCACGCTGTCGGTGTATGATCGGAAGGGTAAGCGTCTGGGCACAGTCTACCTGGGGCAAATGCCCGAAGCGGGCCAGGGAACGCTGTCCGCGCAACTGACGTCGCTCCTGGACCAGGTGCTGCGGCAGTGGCACGCGCAGCGGCCGGCCGGCGCCGCGTCTGGCGTACGTCACCGACGGCGGCACGCACCCGAAGGAGTATTATCGGCAGGTGCTGCGCCGCCTGGACGACCCGTGGCATCCGGGACAGCAGCTGACGTGGCAATGGGTCGTGGATTTCTGGCACGCGTGCGGCTACGTGAACAAGCTGGCGACCGCGTTGTTTGGCGAAGGGGAGGAGGCCGCGCGCTGGTTTGCCAAATGGCGTCGTTGGCTGCGTGACCGGCAGCACGGCGTGAGCCACGTGGTGCGGTCGGCCATGGGGCACTACAACCATCGTCGCCAACTCCGCACGGTGCCGCTGGCGGACTACTGGAAAGCCTACCGCTATCTACGCAAGCACGCGGTGTGGATGCAGTACGCAGACTATCGGGGTCAGGGTATGCCGATCGGCAGCGGCGTGACGGAGGCGGCCTGCAAGACGGTGTTCACGGAGCGCCTGAAGCGTTCGGGGATGACGTGGAGTCATGGGGGTGGTCAGGTAATTCTGGACCTGCGGGTGCTGGTGCTCAGCAGCGTGTGGCCGGCAGCCCACGAGGCCTACCTCCGTACCAAGCCTCAGCCGACAGTGTCCCAATCGGCGAGTAAACGAGTTCGCAGCGGCCACAAACTCAAAAAAGCTGCATAATCTCAGGGAAGGGAGCGACGGCACCCGCCGCATCGTGAAAGATGTCTTGCGGAACACGAAAGAGGGCGTCTCGGACACCGTCATGGAAGAGGCTTGTGGATTACACAACCTTCGGGTGCAGAAACGCAAACGAAGGCTGAAAAGGTAACGAAATCCTTATTACTGATAACGTCTATTGCTTGTCCAACTCCTTGACGGCATCCCAATCGAGGTACAGTTCCTCGGCCACCTCCTTGAGGGTGGTCGCGCGGCAGCGTCGGCCCACGAAGAAGACCAACCGCTTGGTGTACAGGGGGGTTGTCGGCCAGCCAGTCCAACTGTTCGTTCTTCACGCCGCCACACGGTATGCACTGGACGCGGCGCAGAAGGAAGTGCAGATAGAAACGTTTGTCCCCAGAGGAGAGATCGCGCACGCGTCGGGGCCGCTTGTCGTAGTGGCTGGGATACACCGCGCCGCAGACACCGCAGACTGTTTTTTTTCGGCGGCGCTGGAGGGTGATGACTGCCGCCAAGGGGTCGCCAAAGACGCCTCGAATGGTGGGCAGCGGTACGAAGCCGGGGAAGCGAAACAGGTCGAGGAGTCGCTTGAATTTTGCCATCGTAAAAGCATGACAGTTTTTCCCTCGGAGGGAAAGAGGATTTTCCCCGGAAATCACGAGGCTTCAGCAGCTTCTGGAGTGAAAATCCACCCACTAAAAAACCGGAAGAGCCGTTTTTCCCTCGGAGGGAAAGAGGATTTTCCCCGGAAATCACGAGGCTTCAGCAGCTTCTGGAGTGAAAATCCACCCACTAAAAAACCGGAAGAGCCAGAAAGATATACCTGAACAGGATGTTTCGGTATGGACTGATGCCAGAACTGGTTCAGTAAAGAGCGGGAACATCGAGGTCCGTATCACAGCGGTTAACGTCGGTTCAGTCCAACTGGAGGAGTTTCGCAAAGACGCAGAATCCCAGGACAAGATGCTCAAAATCTACATTTCGATAAAGAACAATTCCGAGACGAAGAAAGAAGAATATCATGGGTGGGGAAACACGGAATGGGAAGGACTGTTTAGAGATGAGGCCCCGACGCTCACCGATAACTTTGACAACACATACCGCCGGCCAGATTGGGCTGGACTATTGAAAGTCAAGGGGCAAATCTCATCAACTTCTCTCTACCCTGAAAAGACGGTCAATGACATCATCGTTTTCGCGGTGCCGGTTGAAAAAGCAGAGTATCTTCGGCTGACGCTTCCGGCCAAAGCGTTTGGAGGCAAGGACGTTCTCCGATTCCAAATCCCGATGTCTATCGTTGGACAGCGATAGCTGCCGTCAGTCCGCCGCCACAGAGGGCAAAATGACAACCGAAACTATCGAAGGCGCGACGCCGAACGGCGGCGTTCGTAGCACTGCATTCTTTCAGGATGCACAGGGCAACGCGGCCGATCAGTCGGTCGCAATCAACGTCGAAATCGTCGAGTACGACAAGGACGGCAATGGGATTTTTTAGGACCTATGGAACTCTGGAACAAACTCAGGAGTTTCCCATGACCGCGACCAAGACTGTCAAGCTCACCGCCGCTCAGCGCAAGGCTGCTTTCAAGATGCTGGTCGATCTTCAAGACGATACGATGTGCGACCGCGGTTCGCTCAACCTTCAGGAAACCTTCGACGCCACGGCCGCAAAGTACAAGCTGACGCTGGAACAGCTGGCGGAGATTCAGGATGAAGGCATCCTCAACATCTCGCCGCCGCTCGACACGCCGGCGCCCTACCAGGTCAAGCGCGCCAAGTCGGCTCCGCAGGCCAGCGTCCAAAAGACCGCCAAGCCGGAAAAGGCCGCACCCACGACGCCGACCAACAAGGCCGCTGCCGAAATGGCGGCGAAAATCCTCGCCGACCAGGTAACGGTGTCGGATACGTTGATTGAGGGCACCGTCCGCCAGGTCATCATCAACGCCTATGAGCGTAACCCGATTGCTCGTGCTCGCTGCATCGCCCACTATGGGCCGTCATGCGTGGTGTGCGGCTTCAACTTCGGCGCCGTGTACGGGCCGTTCGCCGACGGGTTCATTCACGTCCACCACGTTAAGTCGCTGTCGGCGATTGGCGCGGAGTACGAAGTGGACCCGATTGCCGATCTGCGGCCGGTATGTCCCAACTGCCATGCGGTCATTCATCTGGGCGGCAAATGTCGCGGCATCGAGGAAGTCAGGCGACTCTTGCGGCGCGGGACGGCTGGCAATAGCACCGGGCGCCGAAAGCCGAAATGACCGGTCCCAAGCTCCGTTCCCCCACTGGCCCGGCGCCAGCCGGCTCTTTTCATGCGCCGGCTGGCGCCGGGCCAGTGGGGGAGAGGGCTGCCGGGGGCGCTGTGCTGGTTCGGGCCAGCTGGCCACAAGCTTGGCCACTCCTGTTCACGGTCGCAATGGCCATCCGGCAGTCCCTTCCCCACAGGCAAGACAGTCATTGCGAAATGCTTCTGGCGACACTTCGGTATCGTGTGGTCGATCCAATCGTCAACAGCCTATCTTGCAGCCCTGCCCCCTTGCAGCCCTGCTCCCCCTGTCTTTGTCCCCCCTTGTCTGTTTCCGCCGCTTTTCCGCGCGGAACCCTGTTTTCCGCCTTTTTGATGATGTTTTCCACATAATCTTGAAAAAAGATGAGAACTCTGTCTCAACAGTACGGGTTTTTGAGGGTTAGATAATAGTACAGCGCAACGAATGTTTGTAGTCGGCGCAACGGGCACTTTCTAGTTTAGAAAGGAGGCAGCTGCTGTCCAGCTGCAAACATCCTTCGCCTGTGCCGGTGGCCCATGACTCCTGCGGACCTGCGTCAGTCCTTGCCACGTTTCGAGAACTTCGTGCAACGGTTCGCCCCCCTCCTGGGCGACGACAGCCGCCCCGCTCGGGCGGCGGCTTATCTCCGCGGCTTGTTGCTCGACGCCGAGAGTACCAAGACGGCCGAGGCCATCGCCCTGAAGGTCCACGGCACGCCCACCCAGGTGCGCATGACCCAGGTCTTCCTCAGCCAGTCGCCCTGGCCCGATCAACCCCTGCGTCACGAACTGGCGTGCTGGGTCGATGCCGAACTGGGCGATGCCAACAATGGCGTCTTGGTCGTGGACGAGAGCAGCTTCGTCAAATGTGGCGACAAGAGTGTGGGTGTGGCCCGGCAGTATTGCGGGTCGGTCGGCAAGATCGCCAACGGGCAGGTTGCCGTTTACCTCAGCTACGCCGGCCCTGGGGGGCACACGTTGCTGGACACGCGCCTGTACCTCGGCGAGGACTGGGCCAACGACCGCGCGCGCCGCCAGGAAGCGGGCGTCCCTGAGGACGTCGTCTTTCGGACCAAACCCGAATTGGCCTCGGAACTGCTGCGTCAGGTCGGGCCGCTGGTTCGCCACGGTTGGGTGACGTTCGATGAGGGCTATTACGCCGGCACGAAAGTTGCTCAATAATGCTAAAGGGGAAAGCAAGAGGACGAGAAAACCCAAGAGGGAGAGCAGTCATGGCAATCGAACTGCCTGACGCCCGCGAGTTGTCTGATGAGTCCCTCCAGGTCATTCGCCTGCGTGCCTTGCATGGCATCGAACTGGGCTTTTCCGAGACGGACTTGGCTAACCTTTTAGGTGTTTGCCACGAGACCATCAGTCGCTGGTGGACTGCCTATTGTGCCCATGGCCTGCATTCGCTGCCTGGGGGTCGTACGGGCAGACCTTTGGGCTCTGGACGCTTCTTGGCTGAGCAGCAGGCCGACCGCATCCAGGGGCTGATCGACAACCATTCTCCGGAACAACTGGGGATTGCTCAGGCCTTGTGGACTCGTCGCGCCGTCCAAGAACTGATCCGCAAGGAGTTCGACATCGACTTGGCGGAACGAACGGTCGGTCAGTACCTGCGCCGCTGGGGTTACACCTCCAAGAAGCCCGCACGGCATTCGCGCAAGCAGGAACCGGACGAGGTCCAACAGTGGCTGGAGGAGACGTACCCCGCGATCGAAGAGCAGGCGGACAGGGAGAATGCAGAGATTCTCTGGACGGACGAGGTGGGTGTCGATGCGGATCACCACCCCGGTTACGGCTATGCGCGTGAAGGAGAGCGCGCCACCATGGAGGTGCCAGGACCGCACATCCGGGTGAACCAGATCAGCGCCATCAGCAACGAGGGAACGGTGCGCTTCATGACCTACAAGGGATCGCTGAACGCGGCGGTGTTCCTGGTATTCCTGAAGAAGCTGATCGAGGGAGCCAACCGCAAGGTCCTCCTGATCGCAGACCGGTTGCAAGCACACAAGACACCTGAGGTGATTGCCTGGCTGGAGGGCGCAAGGACCAGATCGAGGTGTTCTACTTGCCTGCCTACTCGCCTGAGATGAACCCAGTGGAATACCTCAATGATGACATGAAGGGTGCGGTGAACAAGGCGGGCTTGCCAAACGACAGAGGAACCTTAGCCAGTCGTATCCTGGATTTTATGGACTGCTTAGTAGTACAGCGCAGTCCTCAAGTTGACAGCGCAATTGTTTCAGTAGCACTCCGCAATCAATAATTCGAGAAACGCCATGAATTCAGAGAGCTTCGTTGTCTTTAATCACTACGGCCCTCCGTCAAGGTTTACTGCTACCCATCTGGTGGCTGTAATTCATTGAATCATAATGGGCTGATTGCGCTGTCTAACCAATTAGTTTGCGCTGTCGACTTGAGCGACTGCGCTGTACTATTAGCCCACATCCCCGAACATGTTATCAGTTATTTTTTCCACCCTAGTGTTCAATACGCCGCGCCTATTGAACTTTGATCTTATTTGAAGCCGGCGTAATATGGCAAGGATCCCGACTTCCTGCGCGACCTGGAGGAACGTGGGGAGCACTATATCGGCGAGGTTCCCAAGAGCGTGCGTGGTTGGTTGGAGCGACCGGCAGTGGACGAGCCGACGACGGGTCGCAACGGGCGACCGCGGCACAAACGACGCGTGCGGTCGGGGGAACCGGAACCACAGACGGCGGAAGCGCTCCTGGCCAGTTTGCCCGCCACGTCCTGGCAGCGTTACACGTTTCGGGAGGGCAGCCAAGGGCCACAGCAGGCGGAGTTTGCCCGCGTCCGCTTCATCGTCGAGCGCGACGATTTGCCGGGCCCGGAGTTGTGGTTGGTGTTCGAGCGGCGGCGTGAGCAACAGACGCCCGTCAAATATTACTTGAGCAACGCCGAGCGTCGTTGTCCGCTGCTGACCATGGTCCAGGTGGGGCACAGTCGCTGGACGGTTGAGGACAGTTTCCTGCGTGGCAAGCAGGAAGTCGGTCTGGATGATTATGAAGTGCGCGGTTGGCGGGGTTGGCAGCACCACATGACCCTGTCGATGCTGGCGTTGTGGTTCCTGGTGCTGGAGCAGCAGCGGTTGGGGAAAAAAAAACGCCGACCGGAATGACTGTGCCTGACGTACGGCGACTGCTGCAAGCGGTGTTGGCGGTCGCGGCCCCGCGCTCGCTCGTGTCCCATGTCCTGGCGTTATCGGCGTGGCGGCAAGAGGCAACCGGATCGCACGGGAATGCCACGCCAGACGGCGCCGGCGCGAGCGGCAGCAGTGGTTGCGGAATACTGGCTAGATAATTGCGCTGTACTACTAGGACGGTCGGACAGAAGCATCTCCCAGTGTCAAACAACCCGAGCAGTCGCCACACACCGTTGGAGCCGAAGCGACGATCCGGCGGCGCGTGACACGGAACAAGGAGAATTCGGCTCTCCTCCCCTCTCATTTCTTGGAGCTTCCGGACACGCGCCGAACCGATCGCCCCCCAATCAGCGCACCGCCCAGTCCGAAAACGACGGGGGCCCCCGTATGCTCGCCAAGGCTCTCGACAATGCGCGATTGTTCGAATGCCGCGCAAGCGTAGCAGAAGGCGCCACCGAAGAACCCCAGGACCGCGCCTGCGAGAATCCTTCCTGCAGCGAAGGCGTTTTTGTCCTCCTTACTTTCCGAAGAAGTGTCCTTCGCGTTTGTCAAGAAAGCAGAGATTTCCTTGATGGGCAGCGAACAATAGAGTGCCATGCTCCAATGAGATGAGCCGGCAATCTACGGACGGTGTACGCCACCGTCCCGCAACGGCTTCATTAAAGAGTCTGCGGAGTAGCCGTAATCGGTTTCACGAGCCTGCCTCTCTCGTTGGTACGATCACCGTCTCGCCATACTGGTATATCAGGGGAGTGACCCCACGGTGCCGTATCAGGCGTTGGTGATCCGAGAGAGCGCCATGCTTTTCTAAGGGTTTGCCCCTTGGGGACGATAAGGCGTTCTCGGCTCGCGAACCTGATGCGGTGGAGGTCTACTCCCCTGACTCTTCTGATTGTACCACGCCGACCCCCAGGCGTGCCAACACGATCGGCAGGATGTCGCCCGAGCAGTTGGGGACCACGCCGCCGACCGTCCTGGATCTTCTGTAGTTCCTCGTGCAGCGGCCGGGCCTCGGCGGCGTGTTCGCGTGGCGGCATCTGGCCGACGGCCGCTTGCAGGTCGCGCAGCACCTCGGCCATGCCGGTGTCGTGGTCGCGATGGAAGGCGGTCAGCTTGTCGAGGATGTAGTGGCGGCCCTGGATGGCACGGATGGCGAAACACCTGCCGGCCGGCGACCATCTGGAAGGCGATGCGACAGAAGCGCAGGCCGACCTTGACGCGCGTGTGCCGCGGGTCTTTGCCCTGGGCCGCCCACTGCGTCGCCAGACGCCTGGAAGTGGTGGTTGCAGACGATCAGGTTGTCGGCGATGCCGAGGATGGCGGCGCGCAGGGAGCGGTTGCAGTGGCGGACCAGCGGGCCGTTGGCTTTGTCTACTTGGTCGCTCTGATAACGGGACGGGCGCAGGCCGGCGCGGCCGGTGATGGACTTGGCGTTGGCGTAGTGTTCGATGGGTCCCATCTCGCCGGCGAAGTCGGCGGCGCTGACGACGTTGATGCCGGGGAAGGACAGCAGCAGGACGTAGGGCGTCTGCACCAGTCGGCCGGCGATGTCGCGTTCCAGGGCCTGGATTTCCTGGGTTTTTTGCTGGCGATCGTCGGTAGTAGGCCAGGGCGATGCGGCGGTGCTGGTCGGCGGCGACGTCGCCGGGCGCGGCCTGTTCGGCCCAGTCGAGGACGGTCTGCACGGTGCGTTGCTGGAAGCGGATGCCGGCCTGGCGCAGCGACTGACATAGGGTTGTCACTCCGGCGTCGCGCAGTTGCGTCGGCGGTGGGAAAGTGCTGGAGCAGGTGCCAGGGGATCGGGCTGTCCCAGAGCTTGTCGAAGCAGGCGGCGAAGCCGGGCAAGGCGGCTTCGAGGTGTTCGCGGATCTGGCAGTTGAGGGCGGCGCCTTTGCGGACGAGGTCGCGGCGTTGGCGGATGAGCAGTTGCAGGGTGGTCCAGGCTTCGTCGCGGGTGGCTTCGAGGAGGGCGCAGCCGGTGACGGTGGCGCGGTGGATGGCGGCCAGGTCGGTGTCGTCGGTCTTGTTGCCGGGATCGACGGGCTGGCGATACTGCTTGGTGACGAAGGGATGGAGGATGCGCGTCTCGAAGCCGGCGGCGGCGAAGGTGCGTTGGACGAGGCGGTGATAGCGGCCGGTGCGTTCGATGGCGACGAGGCCGTCGCGGAGTTGGTGCTCGGCGAAGGCGTGGCGGACCTGGGCGACGGCGGCGTCGAGGTCGGGACGGTTGTGGGCGACGGTGGTGGGTGGGATGAGGACGCGGCCGTAGAAGTCGGCGAGGAGGAACTTGGAGCGGGCCTTGGCACAGTCGAAGCAGACGATGCCGAAGTGTTCGGGACCGACCTGCTGGACGCGTGGATGGAGCACGCCGCGCGGCTTGCCGACGCGGTGCGGTCGGACGACGTGACGGACGGGCGTTTGCGGGTACGTGTGGTGGCCATGAGACCTGCCTCCGAGAACAGAGAGAGGGCTCATCCCATTCTCGCAGCTGGCAGGTCCGGAGAGGGTTATTTTTCAGTAAAACCCACATACCAGGGCTCATCCCATTGTGACAGCTGGCGGGTAGGGGAGGGTTATTTCTTCAGTAAAACCCACATACCAGGGCTCATCCCATTGTGACAGCTGGCGGGTAGGGGAGGGTTATTTCTTCAGTAAAACCCACATACCAGGGGACCTACTTTCCTCTTGCCTCTGACCCCGTGACAGGAAAGGGAAAGAGGAAAAGGACCGGACAACCCCATTTTATTCTACGAGCCCGTCAAAATCGGAAAGTGGAAAAGAGTACATCGTGGATTCCAACGCCGAACCGCATCGCCCGCCATTGTCAGGACCTGCCTCCCCCGACATCCCCTGCGGCTCCAACGAGTGCCCGTTTCATCACCAGCACAACAGAACCGTACAGCACTCCCTCCGACTCCCGCAGCCCGTGCTCGATGTCCTCCGCTGTGCCGAGTTTGCTCGTCCATCGGCCGGAAGGAAGTTGCCGGGCGGCGTGGGTCGGTCTGGCGTCGGCATGCGCGAACAGGGCGATTCTCTCGGAACCCGCTTCCGGACCATCGCCCTCGCAGATCGCATATCCGAGCGTAGCAAACGCCGCCACAAAGGCGTCGAGCGTGCGTTTGCGCGGCACTCCGGGAGGCCAATACTCCTTGGCAAAGTCGCTACCGGGCCACCACCACTTGCGCGTGTCGCCGGCGGCCCACGCGATGCAGTTGTAGTCGCCGTCACGCGGGCTTGTCAGACGGTAATCGCTCCCGGCCAGGCCGGGAAACACCTGTTCGAGCGGGCTCACCATCAGTAGCCGTTTGCTTTCGCCCAGCGCAGCCAGGCTTCGACAATAGCAGGAATGTTGCCCGCAGCTGCGGCCGGCACCGGCTGCGCTCCGGTAATCGCTTCCAGGGCGGCAAACCAGTGGGTATGATTCTCCTCCAGATGGCGTAGGAGCAAGGGCACCACCTCGGAGCCGAGGCGTGCGATTTCCTGATACGCTGGATGGCTCGCCGCGTCGTCCATCGAGGATAGGTAGACCGTATCCCGATGCCACGCGGACGAAAGACGCCGGAAGCATTCCGCCACCGTTTCGGCGGCGCCGCCCGACGTTGGCTTGACCGGTGCTGTACTCATTGCCGCTCCTCCGTCGTCAGTGGGTCTTTGCCTTCCCATTCGTGCCGCGTCGTTTAAGGGCGCGACGAGCTATCGACTTCAGGATGCCGAGCAAGCTGTTGACGAGGCGGTAGGCTTCGACTTCGAGCTTTTCGTCGGCGGTTAGCGTGCCGGCGCGCGCCTTGCAGACGAGTGCGTGCATCCGGTCCTTGTCGGCATCACTGAATCCCAGCGAGAGTATTCCCTTCGCGGCCGACGACGACAGCAAGGGTTCTTCGCGGCCCGCAATCCGGCTGAGAATCGCTGACTCATGGGAGGGTAGATGCGTGTGCTGCATGGACAGTCCTTGTTTGCGCTGTGTCGTCAATTGGAACGATACCACAAGAGGCGGGTCGATGGATGGAAAGAAGAAAAACTCCCCTCCCCACAACGTGCATGCTTGCGGTAGCCTGGCGCAACAACAATCGCCCGTCCGCTCTGCGCGCCGAGGTCCGCCATGCCTGTGCCACGGATCCTGACGCTGCTCGTCGCCGTCACCCTCCCGCGCTTCCTCCTCCAGCGCGACGAGCAAAGTCGGCCCTCCGAGATAAGCGCGCCCAGTTCGTTTCGCAGTTTGGATGAGACAACCGGGACGGCTTCCATCGGCCATCGGTCCGATGGCATCGTCGGGACTTCGTTTGGTAGATTCAACGACACAACCGGACAGACTGGGCCTGCCGAGCACACCGACGGCGCCGCAGGGAGTTCGTTTGGCAGTTTCGTGGTGCCGGCATTTGGCCTGCGCCGATCGGGAGCAGGCGGGCCACCTGCCCTACGAAAGACTTCGTTCGGTAATTTCACCCTCGCGCCGCCGTCCAGAGCTGCGCAAAGCAGGAAGATCACCCGCGAAGCGATAGTACCGAAATACGTGAAGGACCAGAACGGAGACGTGCAGTTCGACGAGTGACCACAGGTTGGAGGGATCGACCAGGGACCGAACCGGAAGCCGGAGCGGTCCAAACGTTAGGGTGAAGGTAGTGGACGTCTTCGGCAACGACACGATGGCGGTCGTGGACGTGTCCCTCAAGCGAAAGGCGAACCGGCAGCGTCTGCGACCGGAGGCCACAGTGAGTGTCGTCATCAGGTCAAGGCGGTCTTCGCGGTCGCGGAGGAAGGAAAGTAGACCGGACAGTCCCATTTCGGGTATGCTGGACACTCATGGATCACCCGGCCCGGCTCCGCGATCCCGAACGAGGGCGAACTTCATGCACCGCTCGTTATTTTGTCTTCCACTCCTCCTCATCATTACCGGCTGCGATCGTCCCGCCCCGTCCCTTGGAGTCGGAGTCGATCTGCCCAATCCCGACGGCAGGTTGCGCACGGAGATGTATGTCGTCGCCGCGATTTCACTCACGCAGCCGAAGGTGTTGACGCTGCCGGCGTCGGTGGTGGCCGGCGAAGGGAAGGATGCCTACGTGGTGCAGGTCGTGGATGGCAAGACGGTGCATGTGCCGGTGCGCATCGGCGCCGTGGCGGACGGACTGATCGAGGTGCTGAACGTGACCGAGAAGGACATATTCATCGCCGAAAACGCTGCGGCGCTCGCCGAAGGTGCGACCGTCGTGATCGAGGGGAAATGACGCCGCAATCGGCCGCATCCTACAATATCCCCGCGACCCGAGTTCACTCTGATTGAAAGGAGCCGTCATGCGCCGCACGACTCGCATCTGGAGCATCTTCGTCCTCGTCCTCTTCGTCCCTTCCGTGCGGGCACAGGTCAAGCCGTCGAAGGTGGTCCGGGAATATTGGGACGCCGCCTACCTCGAAGGTGTGAAGGCCGGTTATTTCCACACCCTCGTCGTCGAGACCGAGCGCGACGGCAAGAAGCTCTTCGTCACCACGCAGACCATGAGCCTGAAGGTCAAGCGCGACGGCAAGGTGGTCGAGCTGAAGATGGACAACGGCGTCGAGGAAACGGCCGACGGCAAGGTCGCCGGTGTCGCGGTCACCATGTACACCGGCGACAAGGCTCTGACGGTCACCGGCCGTGTGGAGGGCGACAAACTCGTGATGCGCGGCGACGACAACCGCGAGCTGAAACGGCTGCCGTGGGACGCAACCGCCCTCGGACTATATGCCCAGGACCGGGTCTGGAAGGAGAAGAAGGTCAAGCCCGGCGACCGCTTCGATTTCACCAACTACGAGCTGAGCATCGAGAAGGCGTTCAAGGTCAACGTCGCCGTGAAGGACGCAGAGGAGACGGACCTGCTTGAGGTCAAGAAGGACGACCTGAAGGGAAAGGCCGAGCGTGTCAAGCGGTCGCTGCTTCGGACGGAAGCCTTACCGGACAAGGTCGATGTCGGCGGAGCGTTATTGCAGCTGCCGAAAGTGGTATCGTGGTTGGACGGCGATTGGAACGTCGTCCGATCCGAGACGCGGATGCCGGGGCTTGGCCGCATCATCACTTTCCGGACGACGAAAGCGGCGGCGATGGAGGAAGGCACGGCGCCGGAGCTGCTGCCGGACCTGCTGCTGACGACGTTGATTCCGCTGAACAAGCCCATCGACCGGCCTTTCGAGCGCACCGAAGTCGTGTACCACATCACCATGACCGATGACGACGCTCCGGCGACCGCGTTCATGCGCGATTTCCGCCAGTCGGTCGAGAACGCGAATGACAAGACCTTCAACCTGCGCGTGCGGGCGCAGCGCAACTATTCCATCATCGATGCACCGCAGAAGGTGTCGGACGAGCACCGGACCGCCAATCACTTCCTGAACAGCGACGACGCTACCGTGATGGCGCTGACCAAGCGGGCGATAGGCACCGAAACCGATGCGTGGGGCAAGGCGCAGCGCATCGAGAAATGGGTGCATGAGAACATGAGAGGGACGAGCGACGTGGTGTTCGCCACGGCCAGCCAGATTGCGCGACCTCAAGGGCGACTGCCGGCAACACGCCATGCTGACAGCGGCGATGTGCCGGGCCGCCGGGCTGCCGTCGCGGACTGCGCTCGGCCTGGTCTACACCGTGGACCGCGACAAGGGGCCGGTGCTGGCGTTCCACATGTGGACGGAGGTGTATATCCTCGACCAGTGGATGTCGCTGGACGCGACGCTCGGCCAGGGCGGCATCGGCCCGACGCACCTGAAAGTCAGCGATCACAGCTGGCACAACACGCAGACGATGGCTCCGCTCCTGTCGGTGCTGCGCGTGCTCGACAAGATCAAGGTCGAAGTGGTAGCGGTGAAATAACGTTTAGCCGCGAGCGTTCTGCGAGCGCTGAGGTAAAGCGCTCGCAGAAACTCGCGGCTAAACGAGGAACCCGGGTCATGCCGCGCATCGTCTCGCTAATCGCCAGCGCCACCGAGATCGTTTGCGCGCTCGGCTTCGAGGACCATCTCGTGGCTCGCTCCCACGAATGCGATTTTCCCGAGTCGGTCAAGCGGCTCCCCATCGTCACCAGACCGAAGTTCGACCCCGACGGCACCAGCTACGAGATCGATCAGCGCGTCAAGGCGATCGTGCAGGAGTCGCTGTCGGTCTACCGCGTCGATGGCGAGAAGCTGCAAAACCTGGAAGCCGACGTGATCGTCACGCAGGCCCATTGCGAGGTCTGTGCCGTCAGTCTGCGCGAGGTCGAGCGGACGGTGTGTACGTGGCTGCGGAGGTGTCCGAAGCTGATTTCGCTGAGTCCGAACGCTCTGGCCGACATTTGGGACGACATCGAGTTGGTTGCCGTGGAACTCGGCGAACCGGAGCGCGGCCGCGAAGTGGTCGGCCGGCTGCGACAACGGGTCAACGCGATCTCCGACACGGCGAACCGGTTGCCGTCACGACCGACGGTGGCCTGCATCGAATGGCTCGATCCCCTGATGGCCGCGGGCAATTGGATGCCGGAACTGGTCGGGTTGGCTGGCGGCATCAACCTGTTCGGCGCCGCGGGCAAACATTCGCCGTGGATGACGTGGGAGCAGCTCACCGCCGCCGACCCCGACGTGATTGTGCTGCTGCCGTGCGGCTTCGACATGGCCCGAACCCGGCGTGACCTGTCCGTCTTGACCGGCCATCCGGAGTGGCCGCGGTTGCAAGCGGTCAGTTCCGGCCGGGCATTCGTCGCCGATGGCAACCAGTTCTTCAACCGCCCCGGGCCGAGATTGGTCGAATCGCTGGAGATCCTGGCGGAATTGCTGCATCCGGAGACGTTCGTGTTCGGGCATGAAGGAATCGGCTGGCAGCGAGTGTAAACGTCAGCTCACCATGTCCAGCGGCATTCGGTGTGGCTGGAACGACGGCGGCGCGATCGGATATTCCCCCTCCGCCTCCGGTTCGCCGACGAGGATGCCGCCGGTGAACTCCATCACCCGGACCGGCACTCGACAGCGAAGCAGCGCCGGCAGGTAGCCTGGCAATGCCACCGGCACCGACCGACACGACGTTCCGCGGACGAAGCCGGGCCGGTTGTTGTCGGCACCCTCAACCAGGACATCGAGCGTGCGGCCGATCAAATCTCGACAATATCTCTCCGTTAACTCGTGTTCCAACTCCCGCAGCTGTTCGCAGCGTTCGGCGACCACGGCCGGCGGCACCGTCTCCTTCATCGTCGTCGCCGCCGGTGTGCCCGCGCGGGCTATACGAAAAGATGTGGACCTTGCAGAAGCCGGCCTCGCGCACCGTGCGCAGCGTCTCGGCGAAGTCAGCGTCGGTTTCGCCGGGGAAGCCGACGATCACGTCCGTCGTCAGTGCCGGCCAGTCCAGCGCCATCCGGATCCGCCGTACCCGTTCAAGGAAGCCGGCGCGACGATAGCGCCGCTTCATCGCCGCCAGGATGCGATCGGAGCCGCTTTGCAGACACAGATGGAGGTGCGGACAGACGCGCGGATTGTCGGCCATTGCGCGGATGAGGTCGTCGCGCGCCTCGGCCGCTTCGAGGCTGCTGAGCCGAATACGAAAGTCGCCCGGCATCCGGCCCAGAGCGTCGAGCAATTGGGGCAGCCGCATCCATTCGCTCTTCGGTCGGCCGCGGCTCAGGTCGATGCCGTAATGGCCGAGGTGGATGCCCGTCAGCACGACCTCGGGATAGCCCGCCGCGATCAAGCGCGACACCTCAGCCGTTATTTCGTCCAGAGGCCGGCTGCGTACGACAGGCCGCACCGACGGAATGATGCAGAAGCTGCAATTGAGCAGGCACCCATCCTGCACCTTGACGAACGCCCGCTGATGATCGTCGAAGCGCGAAATGCCCGTTGTCCGCACGGTGACGCCGTATGGCTCCAGCTCTTCGACGAGACGCTGCTTGTCGGTGATGACGCGGCTGACGCCGGGCAACCGGCCGACGGCGTCGGGATCGCGCGTGGCGTAGCAGCCCATGACGACAATGGCGGCGTGCGGATTATCCTTGTGCAGGCGGCGAACAGTCTGCCGGCTCTTGGCGTCGCCCTCGGCGGTGACGGTGCAGGTGTTGACGACGCACAGATCCGCCGGCCGACCGTCCGCGGCTTCGACGTAGCCGTTCGCTTCCAGCAGCTCCTTGACGTACTGCGTCTCGTACTGGTTGACTTTGCAGCCAAGGGTGTGCAGACGGATGGTGCGTGCGCTCATCAACCGGCCTCCGAAGCGGCGGACTCGGCGGGCATCGGCTCCATCCACGGCACGCGGCCGTCATCGCGCAGGCAGTCGGACGGGCCGTTCAGGTCGCCGAGGACGTGCGGACTGCGCTTCCCCTCGACCGCAGTGTCCAACCGGCCGACTCCGAGCGACCGGAGAAATCCCAGCAACCGCTCCCGGAGCGGCTCGGCAAGCGGCTCCTGAAACAAGAAATGGACGCCTGACGTGCGCGCGGTAGCCCTGACGGGATCGCCCCCCTCGACGGGAATCCGGAATGCGAAAGCCGGGCCATAGGAGTAGGCCTTTCGGCGCAGCGACGCGATCACGTTGCTGCCGGGACCGTCTGGATCCTTCCGCAACTCTTCGGCGAAGAATGCTTCGGCGTGGTGCAACTCTTCGGCGGCTTTGTCGCCAGGAAGGAACACGGCTTCAGGAAACCAAGCCCGTGCTTTGGCGATCACCCTGTGGGGATCGAAAGCCACACCGCTGCTGTGGCGAAACAGACTGAGGTTGTACATTCCCATCGCTCCCTCCTCATTGAAAGACGCCGGGGCCGACGAGAGGAAAGTCCTCGGGTAGGATGAAATACTCGTCCGAGTCCGTCCAGCTTCCCGACGACCCGGATTGGAGCGGTAATCGTGAGGCGTCCGCTTGCACAACATCCCCTTGAGGACGACCGCCTCGTTCCCGAGCGCGGTCACGGGCCCATGCTTCAGCCGTGGACCACACCGTCGTGACAGAAAAGCCCTTGTCGTCGAAGACGGCCGAGCCGCCCGCCGCCGCCCAAAGATCGACGTCGAGTCCATCCTGCCGGATGCTCGCGCCGGATGACTCATCCGTCCCATGATACACGATCCCGGTCAGAAAAACTCGCGCCATGACGCCGCTCCATCACACAATCACCGCCAGATTATCCCGATGCACCACCTCCTCATACGGACACGCCCCCAGCACCTCCGCGATCTGGTCCGTCCTCAGCCCGCGTATCTTGTCCGCCGCTCCCGAGGCGTAGTTCGTCAAGCCGCGCGCGAATTCCGCACCGTCGGGGTCGCAAATCGACACCACGTCGCCCTTGTGAAATGAGCCGGCCACCTGCACGACGCCGATCGGCAAGAGACTACGGCCCTGCTTCTCGATCGCCTTCCGCGCCCGGCGTCCACGACGAGCCGGCCGCGCGGCTGGGCGGTGTAGCCGAGCCAGCGCTTCCACGACGGCAGACTGCTGGCGTGCGGTAGGAACAGCGTACCGATCGGCTCGGCGGCGAAAATCGCGTCGAGAATGCCCGGGGTGCCGCCGTTGGCCATGATGACCGACTCGCCCGCCGCCGTCGCCAACCGGGCCGCCCGCAGCTTGCTCCTCATGCCGCCGGAACCGAGCGCACTCTTCGTGCTGCCCGCCCTCTCCAGCACCTCGGCGTCGATGCTCGGCACGGTCTGAAGCACTGTTGCCGTGGGATCGACGTGCGGGTCGGCGGAGCAGAGACCATCGACGATTGCTGAGCAAGACGAGCAGCGGCGCCCGGATCAGGTTCGTCACCATCGCGGCCAGGTGGTCGTTGTCGCCGAAGCGGATCTCGGCGACGCTGACGGTGTCGTTCTCGTTGATGATCGGCAGGCAATCCCACTCGAACAGGGTCAGGATGGTGTTGCGGACATTGAGATAGCGGGCGCGGTTGTCGAAGTCGCCGGCGGTCAGCAGGATTTGTGCGGTCGGAATGCCGTGTCCAACGAGGCAATCTTCGTAGGCACGCATGAGAAACGCCTGGCCGACGGCGGCACAGGCTTGCAAGTTGCGCGCAGATCGGTCGGCCGGGTGGACAGGCCGAGTCGGCCGACGCCGGCCCCGATAGCCCCGGAACTGACCAGCGCGACCTTGCGGCCGCCAGCGCGGATGCGCTGCAGCTGATCGGCCAGCGACTGAAGGCGCGCCGGTTCCAGCGTACCGTCGGCGCGCGTCAGCACGTTGGTGCCGACCTTCACGACGACGGTATCAGCCAGGGCGATGACTTCCTGCCGGACCGGATCGAGCATGGCGACCATCCTTCGTGGCTGGGGCGTGCGGAGGATGTCGTTGTATTCGTCCGACGTTCGTCGGCCGTGGGAGCGGAATCGTGCTGGTTTCTCGGAGCGGATTAAGGGGGCAAGCCGGTAGCGATGCGGCCGGACTACGCAGATTTTGCAGCAAGCCGGTTGAGTCAGGGTCCAGCAGCTGGCACGGGATCGTCCAGCGCTCCTCGATCTGGCGACAGTGGATTGCGGTCTACACCGCTGAAGGCTCTTCCTAAACCGGAGGAGGAGCCGATTGCGCAGCGCCGCGCGACGCGATCGGTTCCGGGGTGGCCGGTGCTTCGCGGTTCGGGAGGCTCGCCGTTGTTTCGCAGTGGGCACCAGCGTTTCCAGTTCCTCCTGGGTCAGTCCACCGAAGAACGTGCATCCCAACACCCAGGAATTGCTGTCCCGGCAACCGACGTGGACCACCTTCGCCAGACCGGTGCAGGACTGGCTGCCATCGCCCCCCGAGAACTCGATGGCCAGGACCGATCCCGGCTCGAAGCGCCGGCGAACCAGCAACCGGACGCCTCCCAGCGAGATGTCGAGGATGGTGGCCGACCAGCGTATGCCGGTGTTTTCTCCTGAAGCCGGTTGGCAGCGGGCGAGTAATTCGCACTCGTGACGTTCGAAAACGCGGCATTCGGCGCCGAGCCAATCGACCGAGGTGCCGGTTTCCCTGGCGAGAAGTTCTTTTGGCATGGTAATCCTGCGAGCCGAGCTTGATGGGTCTGTACAAAGGTAGTTCGTGTCGCGGCGTTGTCAACCGGATTCGTGGGAATGAGAAATGGTCGCTCATCCGGCTCGTCCGGGAGAGGTCGCGGTGACAGAACCGCGACCGTCAGAGAACGCTGGCGTAATCGTGCCAACAAGCGCTCTCCGTCGGTCGAGCCTTGTAAACGTCATCTGCTTCTGGAACAGGCTCTTGCCGTCCAGAGAGGCGGCACTTTTCTTTTCACGGTTTTTTCTTGACTCCCCCTCCAATTTGCCGTGAAGTTCTCGAATGGAGAGATGTCGGGGGTTCGTCACACCCGATCCCGGCGTGCCGTCTCGTTGTGCTGGAATTCGTCCACATCCACAGGGAAGTGACCGTCGCCGTGATTCGCTCTTGAGAGAGTGCGTGCCCTGAGGGGCGGCACGGGGTCCGCCTGGGGATTGCGTCGTCATGCCCGCTTTGATCGTAGTAATCGTCCTGATCGTGATTGCCGGCCTGATCGTGGGAGGCATCTACGCCTACCGTCGATGGGAACGGCTGCGCGAACAGGAGTGTCTGGACAAGGCGATCAAGGCGGCGACCCTTCTCGAATCGCAACCAGCGGAAGCCGGCCGACTCTGCCAGGAGGTCTGCAACTTCCTGTCCCCGAGGTCGCTACGGCTCAACCCCACCGGCCTCGACGCCTATACGCGTGCGCTCGTCTTCCTTGCCATCCTCGATCAGCGCACGGCTCAGCTGGCCCAGTCGGAAGAGCGCCTCAGCGTCGTGCGGCGGCTGCTGCCCGACGGTCGAGTGCAGCGCCGGCGGTTGCTCACCTACTATCTCGTCACCGGCGTTCGCTGCGACGAAGCGGTTCAGGCCTACGTCGAAGTCTGCGGCGATGGACGGGACAGGGTCGGCGCCGACCTGTTCGACCGTTCCATCGCCCGGCTGCGCGAGGCCTGTACCCTGGCGCCGGGAATGCGGCCGGAAGAGCTGAGCCTCCGCGTCCGCTGGAACCAGTCGGCCCAGAAGCTCCTGCCGAAAGAAGCCTGGCCGCGCCTGAACCTGGGGCAAGCGTACCTCGAACTAAAGAAACCGGACCTGGCTCGTCAGGTGTACGACGCCCTGGCGACGAAACAACCCGCGCTAACGGCGGCCCGGTTCGGACGGGCACGCGCTACCTTGCCCTGGGCGACAAGGACCGAGCCAGGCAGGAGCTGCTCGTCGTGGCCGACGCGGCCGACGCCGACGCCGAGACGGTCCTCGAAGCGGCCCGGCGCCTCACCGAACTGGGGGCATTCAAGGACACCGAGCGGATCCTGAACAGGTTAGGGACGGCACGGCCGGACCTGAAATCGCGCTGCCTGGCGATCAAGGGCCGCGGCGCCCTCGCCCTGGGGCAAGCGCCCTGGTCGTGCCGGCGCTGGAGAAGGCCTACACCGACGATCCCGCGGACACGGAACTGGCGGTCGTCCTGGCGGAGGCGTACAGCCAGACCGGCAAGCACGACGTCGCCGTGCGGCGTGGCGCGCGATCTCCACCAAGCCCAGCCGGACAACCTCGAAACGACCTATCTTCTCGCCGCCGCCCTGTTCAACACCGGCGACTATGCGCAGGCCGGCGAGTTGTTCGACCAGTGCCTGCGCCGCGAGCATCGTCCGCGCCAGGTTCGCCTGGCCCTGGGCCGGTGCCGGATCGGCGAGCGCCGCTACCGGGAGGCGGCCGCGGTCCTCGCTCCGTCGGAGAAACAGGGCGGCGAGGACTCCTTCTATCGCGGCGTGGCCCTGTTCCGGATCGGCGACTTCAAGCAGGCGCTGCCGGCATTCCGCCGCGTGTACGATCGGGCCAAGAAGGCGGGGCAGAAGGACCTGTCGCGCCGCGCCGGCATGAACTGCTGCGCCTGCTTCGTCCGCATCGGCGAAGAGCAGGTGCGGTCCGGCAGCTACCTTCAAGCGGTCAAGGCGTTCGAGACGGCGTTGCGCGGCTACACGGGCGACCATCCGCAGCGCGGGCCGGTCCTCCGCGCCCTCTCACGCTGCTATCGGCAAGAAGCGGTGCGGCTGCTGCGCGGCGGTGGGGCCAGCGCGGCGACGCAGGCCATTCCGCTCGTGGAACAATCGCTGAAGCACCTGCCCGATGGCCGATCGCGCCGTCTGCTGGCGGCGCTGCTCTACCACGGGCAGCGCTGGGACGATGCTGCCGGCGCCTATCGGGAGTTGCAGCGCGAATTCCCAGCCGAGGATGATGCTGCGCTTTGGCTGGGCGGTGGCCACGGCCCGGACGGCGGCGCGCGAGGAAGGGCTGAAAAGCCTGGAGCAGATTGCCGACCGCGGCGGACCGTATGCGCGGCGGGCGGCCCTGGCACGGGCCGAGGCGGCAGCAGCGGAAAACGACTATCGCGGCGCCGTCGGCTTTCTGGTGCCGGTGGCCACGGCCAGCGGCGGCAGTGCCGACCCCTATCACGCCGAGGTCTGCCGTCAGTCCATTCTCTACGCCGTCAAGGGCGGCTTCCGCGAACAGGCCGAGGCGCTGGCCAAGAAACTCTTCTCGGCTAATCAGGGCGCCGGCGTCGAGCTGATCCTGGGTTGCCTCCTCGCCGAGCAGGGCGACTATCCTGCCGCCTTGCCGTACCTGGAAAGAAACGAGGCGTCTTCCGATGTGCCGGCCTCGTGGTGGGACACGAGCGGCGAGGAGACCGGCGCCGCGGCTACTCAGAACCGGGCGGCGAAGCGTCTGCTCGCCCAGGTGTATCTGCGCATCACGCATCAGCACTGTCGTGCCGGCGAATTTCCACGGGCCGTCGAGGTGCTCAACAAGGCCATCCGCAACGACCGCGAGCAGATGGACCTGCGCCAGTATTTACGGCTGGCCAAGGCGGCGTCCGAGAACGCGCGCATGGACGTCGATGAGAAGCTGATCGAGATGCTGGACAAGCTGCACGACGAGACGCGGACCGATCCGTTGCTGCTGCGTTCGCGCACCGTCGCCCACCACCGCCGCGGCTACGAGTTGGCCAAGGACGGCAACCACGGCAGGGCCAGGCCTTTTCTGCGGCAGGCTCACGAGCTTTGGGGCAAGCACATCCGCGCCCGGCAGCAGTTCTGGAGCCAGTACGTTGCTGAGTACAACCGCGGCAAGGAGTACCAGCTGCAAATGTCCAGCGACGAATTGGAGAAGCAGGTCGTGCTGCGCCTGGCTGGTTTGTGCATCGCTATGTGCGACGATCGGCTGCGGCTCCTCCAGTTCAACGAGGCACGCGACTACTGGCGTGACGCCGTCGGTCTCGCCGGCAAGGACGAAGCCCTGCGCCTGTTCAAGGAGTTGGTGAACGTCGATGCGATCGCCAACACTCTGGACCCCAAGAAGAACCTCGATAAAGTGCGCTCGTTGTTTCAGTTCGTGTACGACGAGATCGACCGCAACCCGGAGTATGGCACGCTCCTGGCGAATTTGGCCGCCAACGAAAAAGCGATGAAGTCGCAGCATGTCCTCGACGAGGGGCTGACGCGGCTGAAGGCCGGGAATGCTGCGGCGTTCCTGATCTTGCTGCGCGAAGCGGCCGATGCCAGCGACGAGATCCGCGGCGTCGCCACGCAGATCCAAAGGCTGGGCACGGCGGTCCTCGACGAGATTGTGCGCCAGTTCAATCGGCATCCGCTCGTCGTGGCCCTCCGGCCTGCCGTTCCTGCGGCGATGATCGACAACGTGCTCTGGAACACGGTCATCGCCTTCGCGGTGGGGGCCCAGCAGATCCCCGGCGGAATTCGTGTCCCGGTGGTGACGATCCTCATGGACAAGGTGCTGGAGCTGGTGTTCCAGGCGATCAAGAAGTGAGATTCGTTTAGCCGCGAGCTTCTGCGAGCGCTTCTCAAAGCGCTCGCAGAAGCTCGCGGCTAAACGAAATGTGAGGTTTGCATGAAGCCCACGCAGAAATATGATCCCTATCTAAGCCCCAGTCCGTACGACGTCCTGGGTCTCCGTTCGGGTCTCAAGGCCACGACGCGCGAAATTGGTGCGGCCTATAACAAGCTCAAGAACGAGGCCCGCAAGATCAAGGACACCAACGAACGGGCATCGCGCATCAAGAACCTGGACGACGCCCGGAGTCAGCTCCTGAAGCCGGACGACCGCGTTCTGCTCGATTTCTTTCTGCTGAGCGAGGATATTTTCAAGGACCTGTGCGTCGGCTACGGCGACACGCTCACGCCGGGCACGCTCGACACCGGCGAGGTACTGGGTCAGCTGTCGGCACCGCGCCGTCCCGACGATCTGATGCCGCCGCTCGACGATCTGACGGCCCCGCAAGACGCGATCGAGCCGCTGGACTTGAACGAGGAGTATTCCGCGCAGCCGGCTCGGTTGCCGTTGCTGCTGCCTGCGCTGTGAAGTATTGCCGCCTCTTCTCCCCTCTCCCCGGTACTCCGGGGAGAGGGGTCGGGGGTGAGGGGTGAGCGACCTGGCTACGTTCTACCCCCTCACCCCCGACCCCTCTCCCCGGAGTACCGGGGAGAGGGGGGAGATGGCGCTCGAAACGACAGACGATTTCCACCGCCGAGGGAAACCGCATGAATCCGTCTCCCTATCCCGATGAGTTCCAGGTCGATACGTCCGCGGCGCGTCCGTTGAACGCGGCGGAGGCGCTGAACCATCTCCAGGACATCTGGGGAATGCAAGCCCTGTTGAGACGGGTGAGCCGCACGGCCTACGAGTTGAAATGCAAGGCCGAAGACCAGAACGACGCCGAGCAGAAAAAGACACGCGAGGTCATCAAGACGACGGTGACCGTCATTGACGAGCTGCGGCGGCTCGTGGAAGACGCTCGGCGAAACCTTGCCGAGTTGGAAGCGCCAGCCGCTGCTCCTGAGCCGACAGTTCCGGCGACCCCCGCGCCGCTGACTGACGCCCCGGCCGTCGTCGCCACGGTGGTCGTCCCGCCGGCCGATCCCGCAGCGGTGGCCGTCGCTCCGGCCGTTGCCGCTTTGAACCCACCGGTTGCCGAAGATCCAAACACCGGCGGCTTCTGGGGCTGGATTGGCGCCTTATTGCGCCCACAGGCATCGCAGGTTCCGACTGAAGCAATTCCGCCGCAGATCCAAACGCCGGCGGAGGAAGCGGCAAGTAGGACGGATTTGAAATCCGTCCCACAGGAAACGACGGATTTGAAATCCGTCCCACAAGAAGGTAGGACGGATTTGAAATCCGTCCCACAGGAAACGACGGATTTGAAATCCGTCCCACAAGAAGGTAGGACGGATTTGAAATCCGTCCCACAGGAAACGACGGATTTGAAATCCGTCCCACAAGAAGGTAGGACGGATTTGAAATCCGTCCCACAAGATGACTCGCCGCCGCCGCTCACGGCGGCACAGGTGGCGCGGGAATGGTTCGACGCGTTCGGCCGGCTCGTCACCTGGGCCATCCGCGAACTGGAGAGCCGGGACGTCTACCACGTCCCACTGATCGGCGAGGACCTTCGCACGGCGAAACTGGAGGACGGCCAGGCGATCAAGCGCTGGGTTGCGGTCAAGAACCAGGCGACTGATGGCCGGCTGGTGGTAGCGAAGGAGATCCGCGGACTATGGGTCGCCCGCTGGGGAGGCAAGCTGATCCCGGTGCAGAACGGTGAAGTGTTGGTGTCATAAATGTCGCCGCTTGCGGCTTAGACGTGGTTTCAGGCCCGTATGGTAGGGTGGGTCGAGTCTTCGAGACCCACCAGAACGGCTGGCTCCCAGTCGGTGGGTCTCGAAGACTCGACCCACCCTACGGGGTGCGGCCCTGCAAAGCATAACGTAAACGAATCGACGAGGAGCAAACGCCATGAGCGCAGTCGGTATCGACCTGGGAACGACCAACTCGGCGGTCGCCATCATGAAGGGCCGTCCCACGGTTGTGGAGGATGACCAGGGCAACCGCACTCTCCCCTCGGCCGTGGGTTGGGACCCGGACCTGGAAGAGCTGATCGTCGGTGGGCCAGCCAAGAACGATCCGGTGAACTTCAAGACCGTCCTGTCGGTCAAGCGGAAGATGGGCACGAAGGAACGGCTCACCGTCGGCCGCAACGCCTGGCTGCCGGAAGACGTGTCGGCCGAGATCCTCAAGGTGCTCAAGAAGCAGGTCGAGGACAAGACCGGCGAACCGGTGACCGAGGCCATCATCACCATCCCCGCTTACTTCCAGATGGCCGCCATCGACGCCACACGCCGCGCCGGCGAGCTGGCCGGGCTGAAGGTGCAGCAGCTGCTGGCCGAACCGTCCGCCGCCATCATGGCCTATGGGCCGCGCGAGGACGAGAAGATTCTCGTCTACGATCTCGGCGGCGGCACCTTCGACGTGACCATCGTCGAATGTTTCGCCGGCACGCTGACCACGAAGGCGGTTTTCGGCAACAACTTCCTCGGCGGCGACGACTTCGACCAACGCCTCATGGACTTCCTGCGCGACCAGTTCAAGAAGCAGCACAATCACACGATCGACTACGACAAGGATCCGGCCGCCCGCTCCGTGTTGAAGCGCGAGGCGGAGCGCACCAAGATCGAGCTGAGCAAGCGCAACGGCGTTCGCGTCAGCATCCCGAAGGTGCTGGAGACCGGCGGCCGGCCTCTCGGCATCGAGGTAACGATCAAGCGTGAAGAGTTCAACGCGATGATCCAGGACCTCATCACCGGCAGCTTCAAGGAAGTGGAGAAGGCCCTCGCCCACGCCAAGTATACCAAGCGCGACATCGACACCGTGCTGCTGGTCGGAGGTTCGACCTATGTGCCGCTGGTGCAGGAAACGGTGCGCGACTTCTTCGGCAAGGAGCCGAACAAGACGGTCAACCCGGACCTGGCCGTCGCCCTCGGCGCCGCGGCCAGCCTGTTGTCCGACTCCGGCGCCACGGGAACGAAGCGGCACATCGTCACCGTCGGCAGCCGCATCCCGGAGAAAACGCCGGACGAGCGGCTCTCGGTGAGCGGCCGGACGAGTCCGCGCAGCCAGGTCAAAGTGTCCGGCGGCGGCTCACCGGTCAACGTGACGGCCAACGAGGAGGGTTACTACAAAGCGCAGGTGCCGCTCAAGCAGGGGATGAACGCGTTGTCGATCATGGCTGTGGCCCCGGACGGCACGCGGGCCTCGATCGATCCGGAGCCGGTCGTGTTCGACCCGACGGCCCTGCCGCCTCTGGACCTGCCGCCGCCGCCGGCACCGGTCCGGTCGCACGCGCTGAGCGTGTCGTGCATCATGGGCCTGGGGAACAACCGCAATATGGCGGAGGCCGTGTCGGTCATCATTCAGCCGCAGACCGAGCTACCGGCGGTGTCCAGCGCCGACCACTTCGGCACGAACCGCGAGAACCAGCCGGAACTGGTCGGCAGCGTGCTGGAGGGCGATCTACCCGTCGCCAGCCTGAACACGAAACTGGCCGAGATCAGCCTGAAACTGCCGCCCAACTTACCGGCGAACGAGCAGGTGGTGGTGCATTTCACGATCGACGAGAGTTCCATGCTGACGGCCAAGTTGGAGGTGCCGAGCGTGAATCGTTCCGGCACGGTCACGGTGGACCTGAAATCGCCGAGTTCGCAGATACACATCTACCAGCAGGTGGAGAACCTGTTGACGCAGATCGGCAACCGTCTCCGGCCGGAGGAACGGGCTGGGGTGGAGCAGATCCGCGTCGGCCTCGACGACCTGTCGAAGCAGTTCCGCCACCAGGAGCGCAACAACGACACAGACGGCATGTGGGCGTCGTATAACCGCATCGCCGACGAGGGGAAACGCCTCAAGGCGAAGCTGGACGAGTTGCGGCGGAAGTATGCGTAGGGATTCGTTTAGCCGCGAGCTTTTGCGAGCGCCGGGTGAAGCGCTCGCAAAAGCTCGCGGCTGCACGACGGGAGGGCCGCCATGAAATGCCGCCTGTGTTCCAACGAATCCGCCACGCTCGACGTCGGCGGATTCTGTCCGGCGTGCCAGAAAGCGCTGATGCTGGGCGCGACGCAATCGACCGCACGTCGCCCCACTACCGCCGCGCCCGCCGCCGTGAAGTCAGCCGTCGCCCCTTCGGTCCCTGTCGGCCGCCAGGTGTGGCGCGTCGAGTCCACGGAAGCGGCGCCCCTGACCTGGCCGGGCCACGCCGCCGTCACACCCGGCGGTGAGATCGTCATCCTCGATACGCCGCAGGACTACCGGCTCCTACGCCTCGATCGGCAGGGCAAACGGCTCGACGACTGGTTCACGATTCCGACCGGGAACGGCGACGGCCAGGTGGACGATCCGCAGGACCTGTCGATCGACAGCAGTGGCCGCGTCTATGTCTGCGATGCGGCCAATGACCGGATCGCCGTGTGGGAAGCCGACGGCACCTTCGCGCGCTTCCTCGGCTCGACTGGCTCAGGCGACGGCGAGTTGGCTCAACCGCACGGCGTCGCAGCCGACGACGACGGCTTCGTCTGCATCGCCGACACCTTCAACCGGCGCGTGCAAAAGCTGTCGGGGGAAGGCGTCGTGTGGTGGCAGGTGACGGACCTCGGCGCACATGGCCGGTTCATGGAACCGCTGGCGGTGGCTCTCGACCGCAGCCAGAATTGCTACGTCCTCGACGGCAGGCGCCCCGGCATCGTCAAGCTGTCGCCGGACGGTGCGCCGCTGGATTCGTGGCCGCACAAGGATCAGCCGGGCGACCTGCTGGCCGACGCCGCCGACCTCCAGGTGGCCGACGACGGTACGCTCTTCGTCATCGACCGGAGCCGGTTGCGCGTCCGCCGCTTCTCCGCCGCCGGCCGGCTGACCGGCGTCTTTGAAGGGACAGGCGGCGCGTCTTTCGAGGGCGGCGGTTTGGCCCTGCTCGACGCGCTTCTGATCGTGCCCGACCGGCTCAGCGACCGCGTCGTTTGCGTGACTTTCGACGAAAGGGGAAATGGATGAAGTGCCCGTACTGCGATTACGAAACTCAGGAGAGTCGCTGTCCGAAGTGCCGGGAAACGCTGACGACGTGGGTGAACTACCACAATTGGGGCCGTCAGTCCTACGAAGCCGGGCTGGACCATCTGCGGCAAGGAGCTACGGCACCGGCGGCGGAGTTGCTGCTCCGTGCCGTCGTGTTCGGTCCGGACACGGTCGAGTATCTCGACGCTTACGGCCGGGTTCTCGGTCAGCTCGGCCGCTATCGTGAGGCCGCGGAGGTACTGTCTCGCGCGCTGGAGCTGAAGCGCTGTCCGGCGACCCAGGCGGCGTACGATAAGGCGCGGGAGCTGGCGGAGCAGCCCGTAGCGCCGCCGGAAGCGATTCCGGCGAGCCGAGCCCCGTAAGGGGCCGGGTAGATGACGCACGCAGCAACCCGGCCTCTCATGTTGCAACCCGGCTGCTTACGCAGCTCGGCTCGCCGGTTTTGAAACGGCTTCTAAGCCGCAAGCGGCGGAAGAAAGTTTGCGATGTACGACACCCAAGCCGAAATCGACGCCTTCTTCGCCTGCCTGTACCAGTTCCGGCCCCTGAAAAAACTCGGGGAGGGAGCGTTCGGCCTCGCCCTGCTCGTCGAAGATACCGTCGAGGGCGATCAGAAGGTCTTCAAGCTGCCCAAGGAGCGGGCCACCACCGAGGCGCTGAAACAAGAGGGTGCCAACCTTCGACTGCTCAGCAAGCTGCTCCATCCGAACATCATCCGTCTCAACCAGTACGGCATGGTCAAAATGCCCTGGAACGGCGCCGTCGAGGAGCGCTTCTACCTCAACATGGATTACGGCGGCACCAGCCTGTGCGCACGGCTGGGCCAGCTGCGCATGGACATGGACGAAAACGGTAACGTCGTCTACAACGGCAGCGGCCACAAGCTGCCGGTGGCCGAGGCCGTGCGCATCGCCATGGACGTCTGCTCCGGGCTGGAAGCGGCCCACGGCTTCCAGGGCGCCGCCGTGCGCATGATTCACCGCGACGTCAGCCCCGACAACATCCTCATCGACGAACAGACCGGCTCGGCCCGTCTGACCGACTTCGGCATCGCCCGCGTCATCGACCGGACGACCGCCCTGGTTTCGTTCGCCGGCAAGCTGATCTACATGGACCCGGAATGCTACCAGAGCCGGGCCACGGTGCAGTCGGACCTCTACTCGCTGGCCATTGTCATCTATGAGACGGTGACCGGTCAGCTGCCGTTCATGACGTTCGCCGAACGGATGAAATCGACGCCGCGCCCACCGCGCGACCTGGTGCCGGACGTGCCGGTAGAGCTGGGCCGGATTGTCCTCAAGGCGTTGGCGACGGATGTGGGAGCCCGTTATGGCGGCGCCGCCGAGATGCTCGCCGACCTGCGCCGCCTCAACGCCCGGCTCAACCCGCTGCCGCCGCGCTACACCCGGCTTGGCCCCTGTGACGACGGCCGGATCTTGTGCGAGGACGGCGTGACGAAAGAGCGCGTCGCCGTCCGCCTTGTCTGCACCGGCATCTCTGGGGCCGATCTTCGTCAGCAAAGCCAGAGGCTGGAACGACTGAACCTCGCCAATGTCGAGCCAGTGCTGGACTATCCAGCGAACGAATCAGTGGCGGTGATCGTTTCGCGGGCTCCGGCTCAGCCGACGCTGGCGGAGCGCTTCGCCGGCCAGGCGCTGGAACGTATCGAGGCGCTGCAGGAACTGTGCGAGGCAGCGGCGGCAGTCTGCGACGTGCTTTCGGCCTGTCACGCGGCGGGGTTAACCATCGGCTGCCTGACGCCGTTCTCGATCACGCTGGCTCCCGGCCGGCCGCCGCGCCTTCACGAAACCGGCCTGGCTCCACTCCTCGCCGTCCGTGCCGAAGAGCGTGGCGAGCTGCTGGAGGCCCTGGCGCCGCAGATGCCGTTCCTATCGCCGCAGTTCCTGGCCGGTGGACACGTCCCCAATCCCGCCGATGACATCTACGCGCTGGGCGCGACGCTGTGCTACCTGCTGACCGGCCGGCCGCCGCTGGACGGCGACGACCTGCAGCGCGCCATCAAAGGCGAGTCGCTCGACGATCATCTGCCCGAGCCGCGCACGCGCAACCGCCTGATGCCGCCACGGCTCTCGTCGGCCATCGCCCGCGCGGTGCGTGTCAACCCAGCGGCACGTTTCACCAGTGCGCAGGCACTGGCCGAGGAATTGCGCGCCTGCCGCTGGCCGGACGACGTAGCCGACGGCCTCATCGCCGACGCCCTGCACCGCTATCCTCCCGGCGGCCGCGCTGCCGACCTGATCGCGGCCTGCGAGCTGCTCGACAAGGCGCTGTGGATCGTGCCCGGCAGTCCGCGCGCCGACTACGCGCGCGGCATCGTCTACTTCCGCAACGGCTCGTTCGCCCACGCCGTCGAGGAGCTGGAGTCGGCGGCGAAGGTGGCGCCGGGGCAGGACATCTATCATTTGCTGGCCCAGTGCTATCACCGCTGGAACAACCAGTATCAGAAGGCCGTGGCCGCTTTCCGCAAGGCGCTGGAGTTCGGCGAGCAGCCGCTCATCCTCGATCACATGGCACGGATGCTCTATACGGCCGGCAAACGCGAGCCCGCCGTGCGCCATCTGCGCCGCGCCGCCGAACTGGAGGCCGACGCCGCGGTGCGCGACGTCCGCCTGGCCCTGGCAGAGCAGTGGCACGGCGAGATTCCGGCCATAGTCGCCGTCGCGGAGGCGCCAGCGGCCCTCATTCGGGAGGGCGAGGCTCCCGCCGAGCCGGAAGTAGCGGTTCGGCAGGCGCCTCGCCCTCCCGAAATGGGCGATGCCGCCGCGCCACTAGCCGCCGCAGCCGAGGTGAGGCCGTTGCCAACGGACCCCACCCTCGATCAAGTCCGACCGCCCGCTGCGGCCCTGGACGCTGGGAAGCGCTCCAGAAAGTGTTGGTGGCTTGTTCGAGCTGCGGCAAGGAGATGAACGCCCTACCCGAAGACAGTCCCGGACCGCGGCTCTGTCCGGCCTGCCAGCCGCCGCGCGTCGAGGTGATGAAGCACGTGCTGGAGATGGGCCTGGCTGCCAACGCCGTGGAGATCGTGGTCCCCGGTTACCGCATCGAGCGCGAGCTGGGTCGCGGCGGCATGGGCATCGTCTACCTGGTCCGGAACGAGGCGACGGGAGAGACGCTCGCTCTCAAAGTGCTGCGGCACCAGGTGACGGCACGCCAGCGGGCGGCGCAACTGATGTTCGAGCGCGAGATCGAGAACACCAAGGCGCTGCGCCATCCTCACGTCGTCGAGCTGCGCGAGTCGGATTTTCTGCCGAACCACTGGTACTTCACGATGGAGTATTGCGACGGCGGCAGCCTCGACGCCCTGTGCAAGCAGCACGGCCCGCTTCCCGTGAAAGAAGCCGCGGAGATCACCCTTCAAGTGCTAAGCGGGCTAGAGTACGCCCACCAGGCGACGATTCCGCACGTGCGACGCAAGGACGGCACCGACGGTCCCGGCCGCGGCTTAGTCCACCGCGATCTGAAGCCGCACAATATCTTCCTGACGACGGTTGGCGGAAAGCGCGTCGCCAAGATCGGCGACTTCGGCCTGGCCAAGGCGTTCGAGTCGGCCGGCGAAAGCGGCCTGACGATCAGCGGCGTGATCGGCGGCACCCCCGAGTTCATGGCGCGCGCAGCAGGCCACCGACTACAAGCGTGCCGAGCCGGAGGTGGACGTCTGGGCCGTCGCCGCGACATTCTACTATCTGCTGACCGGTCGTCCCCCGCGCGATTTTCCGCCGAAGTCCAATCGCATCGTGGTGGTGGCGATGACCGAGCCGGTGCCGCTGTGCAAGCGCAACCCCGCGCTGCCGAAGGAACTGGCCGCCGTCATCGACCTGGCACTGATGGACGATCCGGCCCTGATCTTCAAATCGGCGGCGGCGTTCCGGACGGCACTGGAGCGCGTCTTGTGAGTATTTGCATCGCCGCCACCCCATTGACGGAGCGACGAGGTCGGGATACGATCGTGCCGTTGACCGATGCTGCATCCTCAAGAGTTGCACCCATGCGTTCTACTGCCCGCCGCAAGAAGACCTGGCTAATCGTGGCACTCGCTTTGCCGGTGGTGCTGTTCGGCCTGCACGCCGTTTACGGTCAGCGTCCCGGCCAGAACCCGATTCCCCGGCCGAACCCCAATCCGCAGCCGTTCATCCCGAATCCCAATCCGCAGCCGTTCATCCCGCCGCCGCCCATCCAGCCGCAAGTGCCGATGTTTGTCACCGTCTGGTCCTGCTCGCGCTGCGGTGCTGAGTTGGGCCGCGGTGACGTCAAACCGAGCGTGGAGGTCTGCCCCAGATGCGGCGCCCGCCTCGGGGTGGGCGGCATGTTCTCCGGCTCGGGGCCGACAAACGCTAGAGGTTCGGGGAACCCTGAAGCTTACAAAACCGGTGCGATCATCCTCGGCGTGGTCGTCCTCGGGGCGGCGTTGTTGGTCGGCGGCGGACTGCTGCTGGCGCGGATGCTGCGCTCGCGCCCCGATGATGAGGACCTCGACCGGCGCCGCAGCGCCGCCGCGCCCGCGATGACGACGAATACGACCGTGACCGCCGTGATTGAAGCCGACGCTGTCGTCGTCCGCTCGGTCTAGTCGTCGCCATGACAATGGCGTCGCCTTCACAGCCATCTTCCCTGGACCGCGAGTCACGAAGTTGTAGCCAGCTTCAAGTCGAGCCTCGGCCAACTTGTCCGCCGTGGCCATACGGATGTCGCGTTCGCCAGAGAGGAAGCGCGACACGACGATCTGTGAGACGCCGGCATCCTGCGCGATCTGATCCATTGACTTATTGCTGGCTCGAAGTGCGTCCTTGAGGGCTAGGCTGAGCCGCCCCGACACGTTGCCGTTCGGCATCGCGGGTGGAAACTCCGCTTGCACTTTGCTGCGAATTTCCTCATCGCGAGCGACTTCGTCCGCCGACAGCCGGCCCTTTCGAAATACGCGTTCGATTTTCTTGCTCATGAGTTGACCCTTACCGAGATTCAGGAACTTCATACGCCGTGACGACGCGGATCGTGTCCTGATCGATATCTTCATAGACGACAATGATGTAGATGCTCTCGAGCGTGTAGCCCCAGACACACGGCCGCCCGGTGGAAGCGCTATTGCCTTCGCTGGTCGGATTAGACAGCACGTCCTCGACATCCTCGATGGTTAAACCGTGCTCAGCGATGTGCTGAACATTGCCATCGGGATCATCCGGTTCGTCCCAGAGGATGCGGAAGATGTTCATGTTCGGAACAGAAAAAAAGTTAGGACTATTTTCGCCTTGTGGACGACCGTTCCCGCTTCTTCCCAGTCCACGTCATGCTCGGCCAGAAGGTTCCGCTTCCAGTCGATCCACCGCACCAGCATGATCTTCTCCTGCCGGATATCGTAGCCGAAAACTCTGCGCCGAAAACGCCACAACGACCGAGATGCCGTTGTCCGCTACGTCACCCCGTAGTACACTATCTCCATCTCTCCGACACGCGGTCCCACCTTTTGCCGCAATGGAGTTCGCGATGACCTTTGCTCCCACCCTCACTCACCACCATACCATCGGCATCAACCGCCGCGAACTGCTCCAGGTCGGTTACTCGGGTCTGCTCGGCGTGGGCTTGCCGTCCGTCCTAGCCGCGGCGAATCGGCCCGGCGCGAAACCCGGGAAGCGGCCGAAGTCGATGATCCTGGTCTTTCTCACCGGCGCCGCCAGCCATCACGATACGTTCGACATGAAGCCGGACGCGCCGCCGGAAATCCGCGGCGAATTCAAGCCGATCGCCACGACGGTGCCGGGCATCCAGATATGCGAACATCTGCCGCAGCTGGCGGCACGCGCCGACAAGTACGCCGTGGTGCGTTCGCTGTCCCACCGCGAGAACAACCATCTCGTCGCGACGCACCACGTCCTGACCGGCCACCAGATGCCGGGTGCGTTCTTCGACAAGGTGGCCTCGCGCGACGATTGGCCGTGCTACTCCTCCGCACTCAATTACCTCCGGCCGCGCAACGACGGCATTCCCGGCGGCGTCAACCTGCCGACGTTCCTCATGGAAGGGCCGCTGACCTGGCCGGGACAGCACGCCGGCTTCCTCGGGGCCAAACACGATCCGTTGCAGGTCGACGCGCGACCCGAATACGCCGACTTTCGCGTGGACGACCTCTGCCTGGTGCCGGGAATCGACGTCCAGCGACTCGACGATCGGCGCGGGCTTCTCGACCAGGTCAATCGGCAGCAGAGGCAGTTTGCCGAACTGGCCGAGTGCCGCCGGCTGACGGATCAGCAGCAACTGGCGTTCTCGGTCCTGACCACGGGCAAGGTCGGCCAGGCGTTCGAGATCGACCGCGAACCGGCCGCCGTGCGCGATCGGTATGGCCGGCACGCTTTCGGCCAGTCGCTGCTGCTGGCGCGCCGGCTGGTGCAGGCCGGCGTTCCGGTCGTCCAGGCCAACATGGGCCGCGTGCAGAACTGGGACACCCACGGCAACAACTTCCCGACGCTCAAGAATCGCCTGCTGCCGCCGCTGGATCAGGGCGTCGCCGCCCTCCTCGACGACCTGGAAGGACGGGGTCTTGCTCGACGACACGCTGGTGCTGATGCTGGGCGAGTTCGGCCGATCGCCGAAGATCAACGGCTCGGGCCGCGATCACTGGGGGCCGTGCTTCTTCGGCCTGTTCGCCGGCGCCGGCGTCCGCGGCGGCCAGCGTGATCGGCAAGTCGGACAAGATCGGCGGCTATCCCATCACACCGCCCTACTCTCCGGATGACGTCGGCGCCACGGTGTATCACGTCCTGGGCATCGATCCCGCATCGGAAGTGCGCGACCGGCAGAATCGACCCGTGCAGCTGAACCGCGGTGCAGTGATCGACGCACTGTTCAACGGATAGGATTTTCAGAGCCGGAAGCGTAAGTAAGCGACGGTCGCGCCTCAATCATCGCTTCCGGCTCTGAAAATCGCCAGCGCGGGAAGGACCATCTCCATGTTTCGATACCGATTTCCCATCACCATCATCGCGCTGCTGTTCCTCCTCCCCGTGTCGGCGCCAGCCGCGGAGTTGGAGCCAGCCAACACGTACGGTGTCATCGTCGGCGTACTGCGCTGGCCCGGCGACCATCTCCAGTCGTTCTCGCCGGAGCATCGCAAGGATCAGGAGTCTGTACGACACCCTCGTCAAGCGCGGCGTGCCGCGCGACCAGCTCAAACTTCTGCTCGACGACCAGGGCACCTTGAAGAACATCCGCGCCGCCCTGGAGACGATACTGGCGCGTGCCAAACCCGGCTCGACGTTCATCTTCTACTACGCCGGCCACGGGGCGATGCTGGGCAAGGAGGGCCGTATCGGCTTCTGCAACTACGATTGCGCCGCCGGGAGAGAAGAGAACTACCTGGAGATGAATTCGTTCGCTCCGCTGTTGCAGAAGCACTTCAAGGGCCGGCGCGTGCTGCTGCTGGCCGACTGCTGCCACTCCGGCGGGTTAGCCCAGGCGGCCGAGGAACTGAGCAAGACCGGTGTCGAGGCCGCCAGCCTGACCTCGGCCGACCGCAGCAACATCTCCACCGGCAACTGGACTTTCACCCAGGCAATTATCGACGCCCTCCAGGGTAATCCGCTCTTCGACGCCGACGGCGACGGCAGCATCACGCTGGTGGAAACCGCCCGGGAAGTAGCCGCGGCCATGCAGTTCCGCGAGTCGCAGCGGCACGGTTACCGCCGCTTCGGCTTCCCGGAGGATTGGAAGCTGGCCGCGGTCGATACCAACCGAAAGCTGCCGAAAACCGTGGCACCGCCGTTCGCTCTGAAGCAGTACGTCTGGGCCAGGGTCGAGGGCAAGAAGGACATCGGCCGCATCGTCGGCAACGGCGACGGGCGCTACACAGTTTCCCTCTACCACTATGCGGATCGAAGCGAGGTCCGGCTGCCGGCCGATCAGCTCGACGAGATGGTTTTTCGCCGTTACAAGGAAGGTCAGGACGTGCAAGTCTCGTGGGGCGGCACGCTGTGGCCGGCCAGGATTTTGAAGGTCGAGGGCGACTTCCACTACATCACGTACCCCGGCTGGGACGACCACTGGAACGAGTGGGTCCTGGCCACGCGCATCAAGGCGCCTCCGGACCCGCTGAAGCTGGTCGAGGTCGAGTGGAAAGGCAAATGGTACAAGGCCGAGTTGGTGAAGCAGAGCGGCGAGCGTTACTACATCAGTTATGTGGACGATGACAGCTCGTGGGATGAATGGGTCTCGCGCGATCGGATTCGGTTTCTGAAGGGGAAGGAGTGAAATTTGCTCGAATAATGTTCTGAGGAGCTAGTTCGGGTGGCCGAGCCTCCTGACCCGACCCAAGAGATTAAAGGACATGGACGAATTGTGGTGGTACGAGACGACCGACGCTTACCGGATGCTTGAGGCTCTCTGGCGTCAACCGCATCGGGATGTGCGGATACTAAAATATAATCTCCATCGCTATTACTTGGCTTGCTGCCGTGCTATCTGGGAACTCATACCTGATGAGGATATCCGTTGGGGAATCGAAATTGGTGAACAATACCTCGTCGGCGAGATTGACGCCAAAGAACTGAATAGGATCAACTATTATGTGGAAGGCGCGGCGTTTAACATCGATTACAACTGCGATCCCGAGGCGATTGAGCAATGGGTGGACCAATTAAGAAGCATGCCGAAGCAACATCTTCGTGTCCTGCTGCATTCGCACGAAACTAATTGGGATATCGAGCCCCGCGAACTATTGAAGCGTGCTGCTTATTTTGCGGATTTTGCAATGATGTACTCCGAGCTATTGACAGGCGGTGTTCCACCCGAAAGCTATGCGCCCTTCCTTTCTGCCAAGCTGCTTCGCCAGTTTGTTGGCAATCCATTTCGTTCGGAGTGCTGCACGCGAACCTAACGAAAAAGTTGCAAAAAAGCGAGAATCGATCCTGGCCGGACAGCCTTCTAACCATAAAGTGAAGCTGCGAATCGACTTCGGCGGGTGTCACAGCATCGGTCCACTTCCCTCTCAAAACGTAACGCTGAATTGTCGTCCGGGGCCATCGATCAGCGTGACAATCTCGAACAGGATGTCCAGGCCGACAAGGACATCGAGATCGGGCGGCACGTGCGCCAGTTCCGTGACCAGCAGCGTCGGCCGGACGAACATCGGACCCGCGGCGCCGGCACTGCCGGAGATGCTCAGGCTGACTTGATAGACATTCACCTTGACCGATCCGCCGGCTGTCTGGGTCCCGGCCCGGCCATATAGCGGAAGGTTTTGTTGAAGATGGACCCACGGAGCTACGGCCGTCACGTCGCAGCCGGTGTCTAGCAGGGCGCGCGCACGGACTGGCAACGGCATCGCTTGGCCAGAGGATTGAAGCGCTGCGAGGGATGCGCCGGGCAGGCCAATGACGACCTCCAGCGTCGGTCCATCGGGGCTGAGCGGGAACACGAGTTGTGCCATGATTACTTGACCGCTCGAGTTCGGTAGATAGGCTCGCGCTCCCGGATCTGGTGGATCAGGACGTCTTGCATCAGGAAGCGCTGCACGGCGACTTCATCGGCGGCTTCGGAGCTGTCGAAGATACCGATAACCTCGGTCCCCTTGATGAGGACAAACTTCCCTTCCTTCCCCTCCGCCAGCCACCGCGGCATCTCGCGTAGGTACGTGTGCCATTCGTGATCGAGCGCACATCCGCCGTGTCGCGCAGTTCGGTGTAATGGACGGTCGGTCTTCCCCGCGGACTCATGGGACACCTCCTTCGCCAAGATCGTAACCGATTTCGTCTGGCGACGCAGCGCCGATCGGGCTGACGACGCTGCCACACCCCGCTCACAGCACCCCGGGATCGCCGATCGCAATGGTCCGTTGAATCTCATCCGTCTTGAAGCCGACCGCCGACGGCCGAGTCACGCCCGGCAGCACAACCACGTCGTACAGTTCGCGCATCATGCCTTCGACGCGCAGCCAGTGGGCGATGGAGCCGTCGCGTAGATCGACGACCATCAAGCCACACCGCGCCTCCGCGTTGCGCTGGGCCAACTCCTGCTCCAGCGCCAGACCGCCGAAGGTCTTGTCGGCTCGGGGACGCGATAGACCGACCACCGCGTAATCGCCCGCAAACGCCAGACCGCGCAGGTAACCGGGACAGAACGTCAGCGGCGTGAAGGTGCCGGTCTGCGGATCGACGCTACCGAACATCCCGGTGCCGGAGTTGTGAACCCACAACCGTCCGCGATACAGCCGCGGCGAGTGCGGCATCGACAGGCCCGACGCCACAACCCGGCCACTCGGCACCTCCAGGACGCAGCCGCCGTCGTGCCGCCGGTCGCGCCAGCCATCGACGACGTCGCTGCGGCTGACCACGGTGACATAGCGCGGCAGGCCGTCCTGCAGCGCCAGACCGTTGAGGTGGCAGCGATCCTCGGCCGTCAGCTTGCTCAGGAACGGCGGCCGCCACAACGGCGTGAAACTGTAGCGCTCGCTCAGGGTGGCCAGGCAGCCGAAATGCGTGGCCACGAACAACGGCCGCCCGGTGCGATCGATGGCAATGTCGTGGACGTCCAGGTCGCCGGTCGTATAGCCGATGCGAGGGACGTAGAAGCGGTCGTAGCCCTGGTGCAGTTCGCCGGGTGCAGCGCGTTCTCGAACCGCCAGAGCTGATAGAGGCTGCTCATCCAGAGCGTTTGTCCGTCGCCCCACAGGCCCATGCAGCGATTGAAGGTGCGCTCGAAGACGGTGAGCCGGCCGTCGGCGTGGCGGCCCAGGAAGAACAGCTTGCCCGTCTGATAGGTGGTGAACGCCAGGCTGACGTTCTGCTCGGCCATCCAGGCGGCCAGGTGCGGCGAACCGCTCACTTCCACCCACGGTTCCGTCGTACTGCCGTTAGCCCTGGTCTTCTCGTCGGTCATGGACGTGGTCCTCGTAGTGATTTCACCGGAGGGACGCCGGTGGCACTCGTCATGGAGAAGTTACCAACCCCCCATCCAACATAGCTTTCCCGCTGGTGAAAAAACTCCGCGACGCTTCGCCGCTTGTTGACGCGCTCGCGCAGCAGGGTTAATGTAGTTGCTGCCGGCAAATTGGGGGCCGTGTTCGTCACGAGCAGTGAAAGCTCGGTCGGGTATCACAATCGCTTACTGGAACGCAGAAAAGCAACACTCGGGCGAGCCATCGTATCAATCCCGGCAGCCCAGCGAGGACAAACCTCGCCGCTCGCCCACAGTCTGCGTGACGCGAGGTCCATCATGAATGATTCAACCGACGACTCGATCCCGATTACGTTGATAAAGCCCGCCGACGGTCCCATGCCGCCCTCGACAGAATTGCCGGAGTCGCCGGAGCCGATCGTCCGAGTGGCAACCGTAGCTGTCCAGCACACCGTCGCCGAAGCGGGGCCTTCCCCTGCCGCGCTCGTCGGCTCCGACCCCGGAGTGATCCTCTCACGCGATTCGACAGGTCCGCGTACCCAGGTGGTCCCCTCTGCTCCGATAGCAACACCGAGCCGAGGTGGACGAACCGCGGCGAGCAGCAGCCCGCGCATGGTGGGGGAGTACGTGATCCTGGAAGAGCTGGGCCGCGGCGGCATGGGTGTCGTCTACAAGGCCGTCCATCGCACTCTGAGACGCACCGTCGCGCTGAAGATGATCCTGGCAGGCAGTCATGCCGGCTGGGAGCAGCTGGCACGGTTCCAGCAGGAGGCCGAGATCGTCGCTCGCCTCCAGCATCCCAACATCGTGCAGCTTTTTGAGGTCGGCGAGGTCGAGGGCAAGCCGTTCTTCGCTCTGGAGTTCATCGAAGGCGGCAGCCTCGACCGCTATCCGAGGCGCGCCGCAACCCGTCGAACAGGCAGCCGCACTGGTGGCGGTGCTGGCGGAGGCCATGCACGCCGCCCACCAGGCCGGCATCATCCACCGCGACCTGAAGCCCGCCAACGTGCTGCTGCACCGCGCCACCGGCTTGTCGGGCGAACAGTCCGGCATCTCACAGGCAAACCGAGGGCTAGCCGATTACACGCCGAAGATCACCGACTTCGGCCTGGCCAAGTCGATGGATGCGGCTCCGGAACTGAGCCGCACCGGCGACGTCATGGGCACGCCGTCGTACATGGCGCCCGAACAGGCCGCCGGGCGCATCCGCGACATCGGGCCGGCTGCCGACGTTTACGCCCTGGCGGCCATGCTGTACGACCTGCTGACCGGCCGGCCGCCGTTCAAAGGCGCCTCGCTCCTGGACACGCTCGAACAGGTCCGATCGCAAGAACCGGTGCCGCCGAGACGGCTGCAACCGAACCTGCCGCACGATCTCGAAATCATCTGCCTCAAGGGGCTGCGCAAGGAGCCGCGGCAGCGTTATGGCAGCGCCAGGAAGCTGGCCGACGACCTGCGCCGCTTCCTGAACAATCAGCCGATCCTGGCCCGGCCTGTGCCAGCCTGGGAACGGGCCTGGAAGTGGGCGCGGCGCGAGCCGGCCAAAGCGGCGGCGGTCGCGGCCGTTGTCCTGGCTTTCGTGACCGGCGCCGTCGGGGCGATCTTCTTCGGACTGTACAAGGAATCGCAAGCCGCCGCCCTCACCCGCAAGGTGACGCACCAGCAGGACGTGACGGCGAAATTGTATGAGCTGTGCGCCGCGGCGGAACAGGCCGAAGCAGCCGCGGCGGAACAGGCCGAAGCACTCGACAAGTTTGCTGTCGCCAAGCAGCATCTCGACCAGGCACAGGCCATTCTCGACAACGATCCGGACGCGGAGGACGTAGGGCTGAGGCCGAGTATCGAAGCCGTGGCGCGAGCGTGTGCTGAAGAAGATCGACACCGAGAACAAGAGACGCGATGAAGAGATCAGGAAGGGGAATGAAGAAAAGCAGCGGCGGACCGCGGATAAGGAGCTTGAGGAGAAGCGTAAGGCCACGCTCAAGGACTTCAATGAGCGCGTCCAGGGTTTCGGCGAGCCGCGCGGCGAGGTCATGCTGCACGCCGTCAATTTCCGCGATGAGGACGCCGTCGCCAACCAGGCCAGCGTCCGCCGTGCGGCGCCGGCAGCGCTGGCACAACTCGGTCTGGATCCGAAGACGATGAAGCCCGCGGACTTCCCCGAAGGCTGGAAACGCTTTCAGGGGAGCGTGGAGCCGGCGCAGCTCAGGGCCGTGGCGGCGGAATGCTACCTGATCCTGCTGGCCTGGGCCGAGGTCGTGTTGGCCCCCGATCCCAACGCCAACGAGGCCAAACCGAATCCGCGGCATGCGCTGGACTTGCTCGACCATGCGGCCGCGCTGGTGGAAGCCTATCAACTACCCAGGACGCGGTCGTTCCACGTCCTGCGTGCGCGCTGCCACGAACTGCTGGGCGAAGATGAGGACTGCGCAGGCGGAACGTGGTCACGCCGCCCGGATCGCACCGGATTCGACGATCGACCTGTTCGAGTCGGCCCTAGCGCATTACCGCAAGGGGGAGTTCTCCCTGGCCGCTGCCGTCTGCGAGCGGGTATCTCCGAACGAGCCGAATCGCTTGTGGAGCCAGTACCTCGCCGCCCTGAGCAATCTGCGCGATCAACGCTGGGCGTTGGCCGACGAACAGCTGCAACGCTGCCTGGACCAGCTGCCGGGTGCGCCGGTCTTGCTGATGTACCGCTCGCTCGCGCGGGCCGGGTCGGGCAAATTCGCGGAGTCCGATGCCGATTTCAAGAACGCCTATGCCGCCGCCGCGGATGATCCTTCCCGTGCCGAGGTGCTCGTCAATCGCAGTTACATCTGGGTTCTGCGCAAACGCTGGGTTGATGCCGAGCGTGAGTTGACCAAGGCGATCGAACTCCGGAAAGAGTCGTACCGGGCTCACGTCACCCTGGCCTTTGTGTATCAGAACCAGGACAAGCGCGACGACGCCATCAAGGAGATGAACCAGGCCGTGAACCTGTTGCCGGATTACCCCTACCTGTACGCCGTTCGGTCGCGGATGCAGGTCGTCCGCGGCGACACGAAGGCCGCGCGTCTGGACTGCGAGAAATGCCTCATGCTGCGCAGCCAGGCACGAAACTCTGGATGGAAGCGCTTGTGGACCGGGCCGAGCTGAAGCTCAAGACGAATGAGGCCGAAGCTGCGCTGGCGGACTGCAAGGCGGTTCTGGACGTGGATGCCGACTTCACCCGGCACATGTGCGTGGGCCGAAGCGCTGGTTCGACTGGAGCAATTCGCCGACGCGGGAAAGGCGCTGGATTCCTACTTCGAGAAAGGCGGGCTGAAGACGACAGCCATCCTCCGGACTGCGCGGTCTGATCGATCTGCGCCTCGGCAAGCTGGACGACGCCGTGCGGGCGCTCGACCGTGCTCTCGACCTGGGAGCGGATGCGGAGACGCACAGTTTACTTGGCAGGGCGTATCTGGGCCAGGAGGCAGTGCTCCCGGCGCTGGCGAATTTCGATGCTGCCCTGCGGCTGGACGGGAAGTACGCCGACGCGCTGTGCGGCCGGGCCGTGGCGCGATCCTGCGCGGCAAGATGCTCGAGGCCGAGGAGGCGGCCCGAGAGGCGGAGCGGGTGGGAGCGCCGACGCCGGAGCTGTTTCTGGAGTTGGCTTGCATCTACAGCTTCGCCATCGGCAACCGCGGGGAAAAGACTCCCGTGGTACGATACCAGGCCGAGGCCGTGAGCCTCCTAGAGAAAGCGATGGGTGCTTCCCGGCAGGATGGAGCAGGAGCGATTTTGGCAGAACCGGATCGTGAAAGACCCGCGTCTCGGTCCAATCCTGCGCCAGCAACGGATGGAAAGAATTGGCGGGAAAATATGGGCCGAAATAGCGTTTAGTACTACAGTGCTACTCCCCTCTCCCCGGTACTCCGGGGAGAGGGGTCGGGGGTGAGGGGATGAGCGGCAGAATAGCGTCTCGCTCCTCTTCCCCTCACCCCCACCCCTCTCCCCGGAGTACCGGGGAGAGGGGGGAATACAGCAGCTTTAATGCTGCGTAGCGCTGTAGTATTAGGCGACCGGCACAAAAAGGGATACCCGTAGTCGAGGACAGAAGCCCGCGATTACGGGTACATCGCCTCTTGCCGCCGGGAAGCGTCAGCGCTTCGCCGTCTTTTCCACCGGGATCGGCAGTTCGCGCCACTCGCAGTACATGCGCGGGCCGGTTTCTGTTTGCTGGCCGAAAACGCGGACGCGCGTCACGTCGTCGTGCCAGTTCCAGGCTTGCAGCTGTGGCGGTTTCGCGACGTCCTGACGCCGCACGGCGCCGAGATGATCCATGTCGTTGCGCCACACCTCCGTGATCATCGCGGTTGCGTCCGTCCCTTGCAGGCGGGTGCGATACTGACCCAAGATCTTGACTGCTTTGCCCGCGTCCCCGTCCTCGAAATAGACGAGAAAAGCGTCGAACGGGCCGTCCGCCGGCGTCAGCAGCACGGCGTTGCCAACCATCTTTGGCTTCTCGACGTTCCAGTGCTTAAGCACGGCCGCACGTTCGTTGCCCAGAACGACGAGTGCCTTGACGCCGCGCGAGCAGAACGACAGCGGCAACACGTTCTCACCCAGGGGGAACTCGCGGGGGCAGTTGCGCAGGGCCACCTCAGTCGTGACGGCGTCGCGCTGGAAGGTCATCAGCGAGCGGTCGTCGAGCCAGCGGAATTCCGAGACGCTGTGATGGCCGGGCAGATCGCTCCAGATGCCAGTCCAGGTCGGGGTCACTTTCTCGGGAGTGCCGTTGGCTTTCTTCAGGTGGTCGAACAGAGTCGGCCGATCCTTCGTCGGCGGCGACGTGCCATCCTGGTAGCGGACACGCACCTCGGCGACTTTTTCCTCCTTATCGAAGCGGACGAATACCTGCGCGGCCAGAAGGTGACGCCAGCCGCTGGATTGCTGTAGAAGATCAGATTGAGGCCGCCATCGTCCATCGGCGCCATGCGTGATTCGGGGAAGCCCTTCAGGATCTTTTCCACTTCCGCCTTCGACTGACCGAACTGGATCTGCTCCACGCCGGCGCCCGGCAGGGTGCGGTCCACGTGCTTCAGCCAGTTCTCGGCCTCCCAGCGGGCGTCGCGATCCTTCATGTCGTTATTCGCGGTTACTTTGAGCCGATCTTTGATGCCAGCGTCGCCGCGGCGATCCGTGACCTCCAGCCGAGGAGCTTCCGACGGTTCATAGGGCAGACGCAGCGTGAGCCGCGTGTTCTCGTTTTCCCACACGAAAGCGAGATGGCCCTGGGTCGTGCTTTCGATACTCTCGATCCGGGCCGGGCCGAAAGCGGACCACAGCGGCAGAACCAATTTGCTGAGAGCGACAAGGTTCAAGTTGCGATCGGCCGACCAGCGGAACGTCATCGACTCCACGAGACTGGTCTCGCCCTTGCGTTCGACGATCACGGCGGCCGGCCATGGATCGGTCACCACCAGGCGAATCTTCGCGAGGGCTTCGGGCTTGGTGATCTGGAGTTTCTTGGCGGGGTCGGCCTCCGGCGCGAGACCGATGCGGTTGCGTTCAAAGGAACGATCGAGGCTCAGCAGGCCGAATTCACGCGGGTCCAATTTCAGGCTCGGCGCCGCGGGCGCCTTCTCGGCGCCGACGCGGACGAACGCTCCGAGAGCGCTGCTGCCGCGGGTCAAGGTCACCGCATAAGTCAGGCCGATATTGGTAAACGACTGGCTCGGCAGCCGTCCTGCTGTCTTCAGTTCCGACGCCGTGAAGTCGAGATCGACCAGGTTCCGTGCGAGGTCGATAGGCTCCTGGAAGATGCGTTTTGAGCCTTCCTTGTAAACGAAGAGCAACTCGACCAGCTTGCCGTCGGCGTCGAGGAAGGCGACGACGTTCTGCACGTCCTCGTGGACGACGGCCAGGCCGAGCAGGTTGAGACTGCGGCGAACGGCGTTCTCCGTCTGAGCGATGATGGTCCGGCCCTGGACGAGGCTGCCCATCAACCGAGCGACGGACTCGCCGCGCGGCGCCGGGGGCGACGCTGGGCCCTGCCGGTAGGAAATGCGCCCCAGTCCTTGAGAGCAGCCGCCACATCATCGGCGAGGACCGGCTTCTTCTGCGCGCCGTCGCGCCAGGCGACGACAGCCTGGGATAAAGCTCCGCGGCCGATCGGCAGCAGCGCGGCGCCGAGAGGACCGGCGGCCGCTTTCTTGTCGAGCAGAGCCATCAGCTGCTTGTGCAGCAGCACCAGCTCAGTCGCTCCTTCGAGTGCGTCGGCCTGTTCGCCGTGTGCCAGCTTCAGTTCGGCCAGCTGTAAATGGAGGCCGACCAGCTGCGTCCACTCCACAGGGTAGTTCTTCTCGGTGCGCCAGCCGTCGATCGCCTCGATCAGTTTATTATCGGCGGGGTCGGCGAGCTGCACCGCAACGTCGTGGTCGCCGAGTGCGCCAGGTGCAAAGCGAGGTCGGCGTCGAACTTGCCGGCGAGGTACGGCGGCCGGCTGAACCCCGGATCGGCGGCGAACTCGGCTTTATCCAGCACCGGCGCTGCGACGGATAGCCGCAAACTCGGCAGGAGGCCGGCGCTATCCAACGTTTCGCGCGCCGCCTTTTGCTGGTTGACGGCGGTGTCGCGGATCGCTTGCACTTCCGCGGCGAGCTTGTCCCGCGGCCAGCTCAACCACTCGCTCAGGTCGATCGGCGTCTTGTCGCCGAGGCGAGTCACATCTTCGGGTTCAGCTTCAGGGACAACCTCGCTTTTACGGCAGCCTGAAAGGCCGGCTGCGAAAAACAGCAACACCACCACGCCACGCCGCCAGTTCATCTGCATTGCTCTATTCTCCTTCCGTCCCGGCCCGAGAAACGGACCGCGGCCGAAAACCGAAATGGTCCTCGTGCAACTATAGGATTCAATTCGAGGAGATGTCGGAGATGCGCTGGCCATGTGGAGAAATGTACAGAAGCGCGAGTTGCCGTGTTTGGCAGCTCGGCAGAAGTCCGAAGCCGACACGGTTAACACGATCCCTCAGAACTGGCTCGCATCGACTTCGTCGCCACCCGATCGGCTGATGAGGGCGGCCAGGGCGGCAGGCCGGATGGTTCTGCGCATGAAAAAGACGCCGCCGTCGCACCGGAGGGCGTTGACTCCACCGCTGTGGAAGCTGTAGAGCTGGCTGTTGTTGTTGCAATTGATGGAGCAGGAACCGCCGTCCACGGTCGTTCCGGCGGTGTTGAAACCGGAGATAATCAGAAACGTGTCGTAATCCGCCCAGGCTCTACGATACCACCCGGGGGGAGTCGTCCCGCTATAGGTCGGAGGGTTGGCGGTGACCTGAGCGACATTCAGGATGTACTCGGTCTGACGGCCGGCGCATTCCGCGAGCATCAGCGTGTTCGACAGGCCATCCGAGATGTCCGCGGGCCGTGTGTTGTAGCTTTTCTGGCCCAGGGCGCCGTTCATGCCCACATTGATGGTTCCCCATTGATTGGTCGCTAGAGTGCCCTGGTTGGCGAGCGCCGCCAGCGGGTATCCAGCCTCGGTGGTCCAGAACGTCTGGGTGACTCCTCCGACCGCCGCGTAATCGGTGCCGCCGAGCGGACAGCCGATGCTTGACGGCACTCCTAATGCATCAAAGTTCTGGTAGATGTAGTAGCCGTAATCAACGGGATGCGCAGGCGTTGAGGGACAGGTGAGGACACTTAGATTCGCCTGACCGGCGGTACAATGGCCGAGAGGTATTACCGGCGGCAGGTTGGCCGGATCGTAGACCGAGTAATTCAGGTTGGCGAGTGTAGCGAGGTTTTGCTGCTCAACGTAGGACAAAATCTCGGTGAGAACGCTGTGTCCCGTTGTTTGGGCGCCGTACGGATTGGCGGGATCGGGGTTGGAAGTGAAGTCGAAGCCGTAGGGCGGGAAGTAGCCCATGACGCCCAGGTAGTTGTGCAAGGCGACGCCGAGTTGCTTCAGGTTGTTCTGACATTGCGTGCGGGCAGATGCTTCACGCACTTTCTGAATCGCCGGCAACAGCAGGGCGATCAGGACGGCGATGATGGCGATGACGACGAGCAACTCGATGAGCGTGAAGCCCGCCCGACGCCGGAACAGTTGCGCGAACATTGTCGCCTCCTCCTGAGAGCGCGTGCGGGGACGGGATCGAACGAATGAAGATGATTCAACTGCGGAGTATAACCGGGGATAGGAAACTGTCCAGAAGAAAAGCGACAGAATGGAGCCGCTTGCGGCTCTGTGGGACTCGGCTACTAAGCTCGACTTCTGCCCTTTTCGGGTGGCGTAGCAAGAGAGGAGCCTTCGTGGTGCAACGAGGGTAGATCAATGCCCTCGTTGCCGGGACCTCGATCAGTCCCGGTGCCGTGACCGCAAACGCCGGCGCCGCCAGACCCATAAAGCCAAAGTCGCCCGCCATCGCCTCCCACAGCTGCACCGGGCCGTTCCCCAACCGGCAGGCGGCCTGGTAGGGCGGCGGTCGTCGCGACGTAGCGGTGGTCAGTGGCGTGGGCCAGTGGTACAAGGCGGGCGAAGGCTTGGTGGCGGTGCGCTGGGTCTTCGTCCACGACGTGACGGGCACGCACCGCGATGGCTACTTCATGACGACCGACGTGGGCATGACGGCCACGGCCGTGATCGAGACCTACACGGGTCGCTGGAACCTGGAAACGACCTTCCAGGAGATGCGGTCGGGGCTGGGTCTGGAAACCACGTGCGGCTGGAAGGAGCGGACGGTGTGGCGTGTGGCACCGTGTCTGTTCGGGTTGTACACGCTGGTGGCCGCGTTGTACAGTCGCTTGCCGCGGCGTTACGTGGGGCGGTGGGCCGTGTCGTGGCCGGGCAAGCGGGATGTGACGTTCGGCGATGCGCTGACGGCGGTGCGGCGGTGGTTGTGGGTGGAATGGGTTTTTTGCAATCCCTGGCTACAAGGGGGTCTTTGCAAAACTATCCCGGCCGTTTCGCTCGCTGCTGTTGCACGTCCTTGCTCCAGTTACGTGAGCCACGGATAATGGGCAGAAGTCGAGCTTAACCGCAAGCGGCAATCTCAGAACTCCGGAATCACCTCGCCGCCATTGCGTGTCGCCAGCGCCTTCCAGACCTTCGCCGATATGGCAACGTTGATGGCCCGCACACTACCATCGCACATTGCGACATTGACCAGATTATTCGTCGTCCGGAGCCCAGACAAACCGCCGAACCCTTCACAGGTCACGTCGGGCCTCGGGTCGTTCGCCATGCGTGCCGAATTGAATGTGCCTTGCAGAAAACGACCGTCCATCCAGCTGGCGCAACGGTCGGCGGCGAGGTTCTTGTCGTCCTTGAAGTCCTGCACGCCGGAGTCCGCCGTCAGCCCGGCGAGCGCCGCTTTCTTCAGCGCGACGTGCTGCCGGTTTACGTCCATGGTCCTCACGCCGCCGTCGCCCTTCAGCGTTTCGCCGATCATTAGCGTGTTGCTGAGACCGTCGGTGATGTCCGTGAGCTGGGTCTTCGATCCCTGGTAGAAGATACCGTCGTTGTCGGTCAACGAATATTGCGAGCCAGCGTTGAAGAGATAATTCGTGGCTCCGTAATCGGCACTAACCGAGCGAACCGGATCGAGCGGGCTGAGGAACGTCTTGACGATGATGCGCCGTGCGGCGGTGTTCTCCTTGGCGTCGATCGATTGTTTGACGTCGATCAGTGTATAGAGGTCTCCTTGTTCGATATACGGCAGGAGATATACCGCGGCGGAGAAATTGTTTTCGTCGTTTCCCGACGGTAAGAGGCCTATCTCGTCGTAAAAAGCTTGGGCAGCGAAGGCGAGTTGCTTAAGATTGTTCTGCGAAGTGGAGCGCTGAGCTCGCTCCCGAATCTTTAGGACGGCGGGAGGCGCGAGGCCGAGGAGCAGAGCCGCGGCGGACATCGCGGCGAGCAGTTCGTACAGCGTGAAGGCGGTGCGGCGCATGGGAATTCCTCACGAACTGAGCTCGCAGCGCCAGCAAGAGAGATGCCCTTGCTGGCGCTGCGGGCTCAAAATGGATTGCGGCAATCTCAGAACTCCGGAATCACCTCGCCGCTATTGCGCGTCGCCAGCGCCTTCCAGACCTTCGCCGATATGGCAACGTTGATGGCCCGCACACTGCCGTCGCACAGCGCGATGTTGACTAGATCGTTCGTTGTCCGCAGCCCTGACAGGCCGCCAAACCCTTCACAGGTCACGTCGGGCCTCGAGTCGTTCGCCATCCGTGCCGAGTTGAACGTGCCTTCCAGAAAACGGCCGTCCATCCAGCTGGCGCAGCGGTCGGCGGCGATCATCTTGTCGTCCTTGAACTCCTGCACGCCGGAGTCCGCCGTCAGCCCGGCCAATGCGGTTTTCTTCAGCGCGACGTGTTGCCGTTTCACATCCATCGCCCGGACGCCGCCGTCGCCTTTCAGCGTTTCGCCGATCATCAGCGTGTTGCTCGTGCCATCGAGAATATCCGCAAACTGCGTCTTCGATTCCTGGTAGAAAATGCCGTCGTTATCGGTCAGCGAGTATTGCGAGCCGGCATTGAAGAGATAGTTCGTGGCTCCGTAATCGGCACTGACCGACCGCACCGGGTCAAGCGGACTGAGGAACGTTTTGATGATGATCCGGCGTGCGTCGGCGTTGCCCCCTCCGCCATCCATCGGTTTCGTGAAGTCGATCAAGTTGTAGACATTTTGCTGTTCGACAAACGGCAGCAGATACGCCGCGGCGGAGAAATTGTTCTTGTCGTTTCCGGCAGGAAAGTGGCCGAAGGAATCGTAAGAAGCATGCGCAGCGAGGGCGAGCTGCTTGAGATTGTTCTGCGACCTGGAACGATACGATCGTTCCTGGACGCGCAGCACGGCGGGAGGCGCGAGGCCAAGAAGCAGGGCGGCCGCGGACATGGCGGCCAGCAGTTCGTAGAGCGTGAAGGCGGTGCGGCGCATGGGACCTCCTCACAAACTGAGCACGCAGCGCCAGCAAGTGGGCACTTGCTGGCGCTGCGTGCTCACCTGAATAAATCCTTAGAAATCGGCCGGAATCGGCTGCCCATCGTTGCGTGCTGCCAGGCGTTTCCACGTCTCCAGGCCCAGCGACTTGGTAACCGTGCGAATGCTGCCGTCGGCCATGCCGACCTTCACTACGCCGGTCAGGCTTCGCAGTCCCGAGAGACCTCCGAAGCCTTCACACGATACATCGGGCTTCTCGTCGTTGTGAACTGCGCGTGCCGGTGAACGTGCCTTGCAGAAAGCGGCCGTCCATCCAACTCGCACAGCGGTCCGCGGCGATGTTCTTGTCGTCCTTGAAGTCCTTTACCCCCGTCTCGTCCTTGAGGTCCTTCAGGGCGGCTTTCTTCAGGAGGACGTGTTGGCGCTTGACGTCCATCGCCCGAACCATGCTGTCGCCCTTGAGCGTCTCGGCGGCCAGAATGGTGTTGCTGAGACCGTCGGTCACATCGACGAATCGGATCTTCGAGTCCTGATAGAACAAGCCGTCATTGTCGGTCAGAGAGAATTGTGCGCCGGCGTTGAAGAGATAGTTCGTCGGGCCGAAGTCCATGCTGATCGACTGAACCGGGTCCGACGAGTTGAGGAAGGTCTTGACGACAATTTTACGAGCCGCCGCGTTCTCCTTGGCGTCAATCGACTTGGTGAAGTCGATCAAGTTGTAGAGACTGGCCTGTTCGATGTAGGGTAAGAGATAGGCAGCGGCGGAAAAGTTGTTCTTGTCGCAGCCGGGCGGCAGGACATTGTTCGCGGCGTAGTAGTTGTGCGCGGCAATGCCGATTTGTTTGAGGTTGTTCGCCGATTGACTGCGCGCCGCGGCGAGACGAGCGTTACCGACCGCCGGCAGCATCAGGCCGAGCAGCAACGAAAGGATGGCGATCGCGGTGAGCAGTTCGTAAAGAGTAAACGCGCGCCGGCGGAATGGCGACGAGTGAGTGGTCATGCAGGAGAACCTCCAACAAGAACGCCGCTTGCGGCTTAGCAAAGTCGCCAAGCCGCAAACGGCGTCGTGCTAAGCCGCAAGCGGCGGACGGATCAACCCTTCAACTGGTCCAGATGCGCGAATGTGCCGGCCAGCACCGTCTTGCTGTCGCAGCCGAGCCAGTGGTCGAGCAGCGTGGCGTAGACCTGCCGGAAGTCGATGTTCCACTTCAGGTCGCCGCTGTCCAGGTCCTTCAGGCTCGGATGGGTGCCGACCAGGCCGCCCTTCTTCATCTTCGGCCCGGCGACGAACAGGCAGGAGCCGGCACCGTGGTCGGTGCCCTTGCTGCCGTTCTCCTGCACGCGCCGGCCGAACTCCGAGAACGTCAGCAGGCGCACGCGTTGATCGTTGCCGGACTGCTTGAGCTGGTCGAAGAACTGCGTGATGCCGTTGGCGACCTCCGACAGCAGGTTCTGGTGCATCGGTCCCTGGTCGGAATGCGTGTCGAAGCCGTCCTTGACGACGTAGAAGACGCGCGTACCGAAGTTGCGCTGGATGAGTTGGGCCACGAGGTTGAGCCGTTGTGGCAGCGAGCCGGGGCCGAAGAAGCGTCGGCCGTCCTGACCGAAATTCGGCTGTTCCTGCTGCTGGTTGCGGAGCACTTCCTGCAGCTTGTCCACGGTGAGGAGCGTCTGCACCTGGCGGCGGGCGACGAACTGGATCAGGCTGTCGTCCGCGTCCTTCTCCGGTTTCGCCAGGTCTTCGATGAGCGACCGGCGCGCCTTTGGCGCTCGTCGGCGCCACCGCCGAGGTCGAGCTTGTACGGCTGCTGGGTGTTGATGCTGACCGCACCGCCCTGGGAGCCTTGCACGGCCAGCGGCAGACGATTCGGTCCGATGTTCATGATCGGCACGTTGCCGTGCGTATCCTGGAGGTTGGCCGCGGCACGACCGAGCCAGCCGCTCTTCATCCCGCGTTTCGGATCGGCCGACTGCCAGATGTCCATCGCCTCGAAGTGCGAGCGATCGGGGTTCGGATAGCCGACGCCCTGAACGACCGCGAGCATGTTCTGTTGGAGCAGCCGCTCGAAGCTGCGCATGGCGGGGTGGAGGCCGATCTCGTCGCTCACCTTGACGACCTGTTCCTTAGTGAAGTGCAGGGTCGGCCGATTTTTGTGGTACAGGTCGTCGGCGTGCGGAATGACGGTGTTGAGACCGTCGTTGCCGCCGGTCAGCTCGACGATGACGAGAATGTTGTCCTTGCCGGTCTCGGCGGCGAGAGCGGTGTTGGCGACGAACTGCGGAACGACGGCGCCGAACGTCAGCAGCGACGTGCCCTTCAGCGTTTGAGTCAGCATCTCACGACGGGTCAGCATGGGAGCACCTCTCCGTATGGGGACAAGGGATGAATGAATGTCGTATCTCTTCGCCGCTTGCGGCTTAGGGCGCGTCCAGGAATAACTTCGTAGCGGAAGTCGCCAGACTTCCGGTGTAGCGTTGGAAACTCCCCGGAAGTCTGGCGACTTCCGCTACAAACTTGGAACTTATTCTTGGACGCCGCCTTAGCACTCTCTGCTAAGCCGCGAGCGGCCGAATCGTCATGCCAGCTGATATTCCGGCATGCACATGATAGCGTGGACTGCCTCGCGCACACGGCGGTCGAGCGCCGGGCCGGTCGGCTTGCCCGACTCGATGAACGCGATCAGTTTCGCCTCGGCCGACTTGCTAACGCCGCCCGGCAGATGCGTGTCCAGCAGAACGCGGACGATCTGCTCGGCCTTCGTCGCCTTCTCTTCGTGGATGACGCGAGCCGGGTCGAATTCCTTCGGCGGCGGCGGTTCCTCGGGACGAGCGGGCCGTTTGGGCCGCTTCGGATCGTCCGGTTTGCCGGTTGGTGGTGGAGGCACTTCGTCCACTTCGGGAACTTCAACCTCGAACCGACCCGGGCCGCTGGTGGGAACATTGTTCCAGATAGTACCCATCGCCACGGCCTGGCCGAAGTTCTGCCGCGTGAGGATCGTCGAGGTGTTGAGCCACGCCTGGGCACCGTACCAGCCCTTGACGTTTGGCGGCGCGAAGAGATCCTGGCCCATCGCTTCCAGCTGCTTGACCAGCACCGACGGCGGAATTTGTCCTGTCGCCACGCTTCGGATGGCGCCAACAGCGAACTCCACGGGGTTCTTGATGCGCTGTCGGAATGCGTAGCCAGAAAAGAAGTGCCGTGAACTCAGCATGGTGCGAAGGACGAAGGCGATGTCGTAACCGCTCTTACGCAGCTGGTCGCACAGCGGTTCAAGGAACGAGTCAGGAGGCTCCAGATTTTCGCTTACGAAGTTCCGATAGAGCTTGCGTACCAGGAAGCGGGCGCAGTTCGGTTCTTCAAGGAGGATACGGACAATGTCGCCGCCGTCCCATAGGCCGGTCTTGCCGAGAACCGTCTTGGTGTCGGTGTCGTGGAAGCCGGGGTTGAACTCGTAGCTCTCGCCGTCGGTGTGCCAGCCGGTGAAGGCACGCGCGGCTTCGCGGATGTCTTTCTCAGTATAGTGCCCGACTCCCAGCGAGAAGAGTTCCATCACCTCACGGGCGTAGTTCTCGTTGGGATGGGCCTTCACATTGCTGTTCGAGTCGAGCCAGATGAGCATGGCCGGATCCTTGCTCATTTCGAGTAGGAACGGCCCGAACTTGCCGAGGCGCGTGCCGGCGCAACAGATCGTTCTGCCGCATCATCAGCTGGGTGCGTTTCACCTTGTTGATGCTGGTGGCGAAATGGTTGTGCCAGAAGAGGGTCATCTTCTCGCGGAGCGGGTGGCCGCTGTTGAGGATAAAGTAGAACCACCACGCCCCACGCAACTCGAAGACGTTGTTGGTCCTGGCGACCGTCTCACCGAATCCGCGGATTTGATCGGGACGAAAGGCAAATTTCTCACCGCTGAAGAGGCGGTCGAGCGTGGCGTTGAGCCCCGCTTTTTCGCTGACGGCGTAGTGCAGCTCCGCCAGCGTGCCGCCGAACGTGGCTCGGCGGTACAGGTGTCCCGCCCATTTGAGATTGAACGGCTCCTCGCCGGACGGTTGCCAGGCTTGCCACGCCTGAGCCGGATCGAGCTTCTCGAGGGGCGGAAGTGCAGTCGGGGCCATGTGATGTTCCTCTTTAGGAGACGCTACCGACGATGGTTCATCCTTGAACGAGCCGGTTTCAGAGTTGCCGGCTCATCCCGTCAAAGAGCTGGAACGAGTTAGAAGCATTATCTCCAGTCGGCGGCGGAAGGCAAGAAGAAAAACGGCGCCGTTACAGGATGACGCCGCTCGCGCTCTTCCATCCCGCAACGCCAGCAAGGTTATCCGGCACGGAAGAGTTTACCTGCGCCACGCTGCGGTCTTAGTATCCCCCGAATGTCCAGATGTGGTAGCCGAGCGCGAACACGAAGAGGATGACCACGACCCAGATCACCAGAGTGATGATGCTCAGGACCAGGCCGGCTATGGCCATGCCGCCGCCGTTGGGGTGCCCCATGCTGTTGATGCCGAAGATCAACCCAAGGATCGCGCAGATCAGACCCAGGAAGTTGACGTATGGAATGCAGAGCGTGACAAGCCCCACGATGCCGAGGACGAGTGAGGCGACAGCCATGCCGGAGCTTTCGTCGCGTCGGCGCGGTCGGCGCGGCCGGTCGTCGTAATCGTCATCGTCGCGGCGGGGTCTGCGCGGCCGGTCGTCGTAGTCGTCGTCGCGCCGGACGCGGGGCGGCTCCACTTTTGCGAGAGGCGGCTCGATCGGGGGCGGCGCCGGAGCGCGGAAATCCGGGACGACGCACGTTTGCTGGCAGCTGGGACAACGAACCATCTTGCCGATGTGGCTTTCTTGCACTGCCAGGCGTCGCGAACAGGCGGGGCAGACGATTTCGTAGGACATGATTATTGAACCCGGCCCTCGGTACACAAGTCCAGTGAACCGGTCAGGCCGCGAGGTTATGGTGGTGCGAATAAAAAACGCACCATGAACTTACGCGGTGGATCACCGGTGTCAAGCGAAAAACCACTCACCACTCACCACTCACCACTCACCACTCACCACTCACGTCAACCGTTTCACCAGCACCATCGACCGCCGGCCGCTGCGATCGTAGCGCTCGCGGCGTGTCGGTGGTAGGTCGTCCGGCGAGCCGAGCGCGAAGCCGCCCTTCTGTTGGAAATAGTTGAACGCCTGCGTCGAAAGGCAGAACAGCACCTCGACGCCGAGCTGCCGCGCCCGACCCTCCGCGTATGCCATCAACTTGCCGCCGATGCCCTGGTTCTCGTAGCGCGGATCGACGCGTACACAGGCCAATTCCGCCCGCTTCTGCTCCGGGTACCGGTGCAGCGCGGCACAGGCCACGGGGTTGCGATCCACCTCGAAGACAAAGAAGTCGTCGATCTGCCGTTCGATGTCGGCGCGGGTGCGGCGAACCAACTCGTCGCTCTCCACGCTTGCCTGGATTAGGTTGTGGATGACCCGCGCATCTTTGCGGAAGGCCTGGCGGATGGACTGGTACTCGTCGGCATGGACCAGCGTGCCGATGCCTTCATTGCTGAACACTTCCGCGAGCAGCCCCTCCTCGACGCGGCCATCGATGATGTGGATGCGCTCGATTCCGCCGCGTGCGGCCCGAACGGCTTGTTCCAGCTTGGGCAGCAATAACGGCGGCACGGGAGGAGTGCGGAGTGCGGAATGCGGAGTGCGGAGTGTCGCCGAGGCATCCTTCAGAATGTCCTCGGCCTCTTGTACGGACAGCTGTTTGTGGATCGTCGGCGACTCCTCCGCGGCTGCTGGACTACCGCTTTCTTCACTCCGCTCTCCGCAGGGGACCCCCTCGAACGTGGTCAGGTAAATCAGCTTGACGGCATGCAGGGCGCGTGCGATCTCGACCGCGACCGTGTCGGAGTTCAGCCGATACGAACGGCCCTCGCCGTCGCAGCCGATGGGCGGGATGACGGGGATGATGTCGCGCTCGAGTAATGCCTGGAGCAAGCCGCTTTCGACGCGCTCGACCCGGCCGGTGTGCTGCTGATCGACCCCGGCCAAGATCCCGGCTGGGGTGGGCGACGACCGCATTGGTGCAGGCGCCGTACAGGTCAGTGGCGGACAGTCCTTCGAGGATCTCGTGAGTGACCCGTGTGGCGGCATTCAGGGCGAGTTGAAGTGTCGGCGCGTCGGTGACGCCGGTGCCGTCGAAATTGGACGCCGACAGTCCACTCTGCTCGGCAAGGCGGCGGATCTGGTGACCGGCCCCGTGGATCAGCGCCACGCGGATGCGCAGACTACGCAGGAGGGCCACATCGGTCAGCAGGTTGCGGAAGTTCTCGTCCTCTACGACAGCCCCGTCAATGGCGATGACGAAAGCACGATCGCGGAACTGCGGCACATAGCGGAGGATTTCGCGGAGGTCGGTGAGGTGTTTCATGGCGCCGCCATTAGCGCCGCTTGCGGCTTAGCAATCCCTCCTGCTAAGCCGCAAGCGGCCGCTGGTCGTCGGTTGCCCTTACAGTTCAATGGGCTACGGGTGAGGGGTGATTGCGATGATCGGTATCTCTTTTTTTCCTGGGCCATAACACCAGAAGACTCGGTAAGGCCCGGCGTGTTGTTCTGAGCATACGCTTCAAACACTTTTTCCTCATCGTCGAACGGGTTCTGGATCGAGTCGTATTCGTGTGTACGCAACCCCGGGTGTCTTGGATTCCCTCTGAGTAGATCAATGGTCTTGTGGATCTGCTTGAAGAGACCCTCCTCAGGAGTCGCTTTCGATTTACGCTTCGCCTTCCGAGCCTTCAGGCTGGCTTCCGCTTTGCTTTTCAGCTCATTGTACGTGGCCGCGGCATTCGATGTCCATTGGATGGAGAACATCCGCAATCCTCCCTCGAAGATGGCCGACAAGCGGCGGCACATTTCCATCACGGATCTTGCATTTGCGCCGCGAGTTCGGCATCGGCGGCGAGGTCCGGCCCGTTGCGGATGAGTTGGCCGTCCGCCGCTTGGGCAAGTCCCGCTCGGAGGGAGTTAAGTGCTTCCGGGTTATTGTACAGCCAGGTCTCGCGCTCCGGGATCACCCGGGCCAGCGTGATAACGATCTGATTCGGGTCGGTATCATCCAGGATGACCGTCCGACCCGCGAGGTGAGTGCCGAGAGTAACCCGCCCCTTTTTATCGACGATTTTGGTGACCATGAGTTTACCTCCTTCCTGATACTATCATCCAGGTGGGCGAGGGGTCAAGTGGGCATCGCCCACTCTCCGCTGAGTTACGGTCGGTCCACGAGTTCATCTCTTCCACTGACTACCGATCTGCTGCCAATCAACGATTGAGAACACCCATGTGCCTGCGCCTGCGGCGGACACCGTCTGTCGTTGACCCGCCAGGGTCGTAACCTAGAATGTAGACACTGTGACAAGCACGCCGGGGTCTGGCCTGTGGAAAGAGGGAGAGGGTATGTCGGAACAAGTCGTGATCGTCGGCTCCGGACCCGCGGGCTGGACAGCGGCCATTTACGCCGCACGGGCGAACCTGAATCCGCTGGTGTTCGAGGGGGCGGTCACGCAGGACAACCAAACCAAGGGCACGCTGCCCCTGGGCCAGCTCAACCTGACGACAGAGGTTGAGAATTATCCCGGCTTTCCCGCGGGCAACCTCGAAGCGTACCTGGCGAGTGCCTTACCGGAAGATCGTCGAGCCTACCGTTCCGCCCAGCGAAGGCCACGGCGCCAGCGGTCCGGAACTGATGCAACTCATGCGGCAACAGGCCGTCAACTTCGGCACGCGCATCGTCACCGACGACATCGTCAAGGTTGACCTCTCGCGGCGTCCCTTCAAGCTGACGTCGCTGGAAGGTCAGACGATCGAAGCGAAAGCCGTAATCGTGGCGACGGGAGCACGGGCGAATTATCTCGGGTTGCCGTCGGAGGACAACTACAAGAACCACGGCGTCTCGGCCTGTGCCGTGTGCGACGGGGCGCTGCCGCGCTTCCGCAACAAGCCGCTGGTGGTCGTCGGCGGCGGCGACTCGGCGGTCGAAGAGGGGACGTACCTGACCAAGTTCGCCAGCACGGTATTCCTGGTTCATCGCCGCGATCAGCTGCGGGCCAGCAAGATCATGCAGCAGCGGGCGCTGAGCAACAAGAAGATCACGCCGAAATGGAACCGCGCGCTTGCCGAGGTGCTCGGCACCGAGAAGGACGGCGTGACCGGTGTGCGCCTCAAGAGCACGGTGGATACCGCGACAGAAGAGATTCCGGTGAGCGGCGTTTTCCTGGCGATCGGTCACACGCCGAACACCGATTTCCTGGCCGGCCAGCTGAAACTGGACGACAAGGGATACATTCTCTGGACGACAGCCGCAGCGGACGAATACCAGCGTCGAGGGTGTCTTCGCGGCCGGCGACGTGGCAGACAGCTATTACAAACAGGCCGTGACGGCCGCGGGCACCGGCTGCATGGCGGCACTCGACGCCGAGCGCTGGTTGGCCGAACAGGGCGAACACTGAGCAGAAGATTCACCACAAAGGCACGAAGGACACAAAGAAAGACAAAAAGGAGGAAGAGAGAGCCAGCTTTCTCGTTTCCCTTTTTCCCTTGTCTTCCTTTGTGTCCTTTGTGTCTTTGTGGTGAATGAATGAGGATGAGATGCCACGCACCGCTGCCATCCGCCGCGAAACCGGCGAAACGAAGATCGACCTGTCACTCAACCTGGACGGTACGGGCCGCGCCGATCTCGTCACCGGCGTCGGCTTCTTCGATCACATGCTCACCTTGTTGGCCCGGCACAGCCTGATCGACCTGACCGTCAAGGCGGCCGGCGATCTGCACGTGGACGCCCATCACACCGTCGAGGACGTCGGCATCTGTTTCGGCAAAGCTCTGGTGCAGGCTCTCGGCGATAAGGCCGGCATCCGCCGCTACGGCGACGCGACGGTGCCGATGGACGAAACGCTCGTCACCGCCGCCGTCGATCTGTGCGGCCGGCCGTTCTGCGTCTGGAAGGCCGAGGTGCCAATCGAGACGCTTGGCACCTTCAATTCGCAGCTGGCGGAAGAGTTCTGGCGTGCCGTCTCCAGCGCCGGCGGTTTCGCCCTGCACGTCGTCCTGCATCACGGCAAGAACACGCATCACATCATCGAAGCCGTTTTCAAGGCGAGCGCCCGCGCGCTGCGGGCAGCCGTCGAAACCGATCCGCGGTCGCCGGGTGTGCCTTCGACGAAGGGCGTGTTGTGACGCACGGACCCGCTTCGAGGGAGACGCTTCGATGGGCCTGACCTGTAAGTATTGCGGCGTAAAACTGTTCGGCGACGAGATCGGTGTCAGCACGTGCGCGAATTGCCAGATCAAGCCCTCTTCCCGCTATCTCGGCTCACGATCCTCGGATGGATCCTTCTATGGAGCCCGCGTCGGTCCGGTCCGAAAGGACTGGCAGTGGGTTTTCTACGGCATCATCTCGTTGCACGTTGGAGTCGTCGGCGTCATCCTCTCCAATGTGACCGAACTTCTGGCAATCTTCCTGGCGTGGCGCGGAGTGCGTGTCGGACCCGTGATCGAGCATGTCCCATTCCTGTACATCCACTTGGCCATCGCTCTCCTGATCTTCGGCGGCATCGTTCTGTGTTGTCTGGCGCCGCGTCATGCCGAGGTACGCTTCTTCTCCTGCGTCACGGCAGCGTTCACGGCCACGTATCTGACCTGTGCAATCCTGTGGGTACTCAGCCTGCGCAGCGGGTGAATTGTTGCTGCTCCGGGAGTTTCAGATCGATCCTACTGATCTCCGCAAACTGATGCTCGTGTCGCTCGGCCTGGCGATCGGCATCGGCGTCAACATGCTTGGCATCTTCATAAGCCTGTGCATGTTGCTCCGCGGCATCGCTCGCGCTGTCGGAGACGATCGCCTGGGAGGTCGCTTCCTGTGCTTCCTCGTAGTCGCCCTCATCGGACCGATCGTCATCGTCCTTGTCGCCACGAAGGCGGTTCAAGCGGACATGCCCGCGCTTCTGGGCGGGCTCATTCTCGGGTCGTGCATTTTCTACTTCGTCGTCCCGATCTGGTTTGCATGGTTGCTTTCCAGCCTGCGGACGCGAATTCCCCGATCGACCGTTTGACTGTCCGTATTGTGCCGCTGCCCGAGAATGACGTATAATCCCGTCTGGGAAAAGCGGAGGAACTGTTTCATGACTTCGACCACATCTCAACCCGTTACCTACGGACTCGATGCGTCGATCCCTCGGTTCTCCGTCGCACGCTATCAGCGGATGGTCGAAACAGGCATCCTAACCTCAGAGGACAAGGTCGAACTGCTCGAAAACTATGTGGTACTTAAAATGCCGCGTAATCCTCGTCATGATGGTACGATCGGGTTGATCACGGAAACACTGGGTATCAGCGTCCCCAAAGGGTGGTGCCTTCGCGTTCAACTAACGGTCGTTCTCACCGATAGTCAGCCCGAGCCAGACATTGCCCTCGCTCGCGGCAACTCCAGATTTTATTTCACTCGCCACCCCACCGGCGCAGACATCGGCTTGCTAATCGAGGCCGCGGATTCCTCGTTGCTGCGCGACCAGCGCGACAAGACACGCATCTACGCGCGCGGCGACATTCCCTATTACTGGATCATCAATCTGGTTGACCGACGGATCGAGGTCTACAGCCAACCCACCGGCCCGACCGCCGTGCCGTCTTACGGCTCGTTCCAGATCTATCAGCCGGGCGACAACGTGCCGATAGTGCTCGACGGCAACACGGTCGGCACCGTCCCAGTAACCGACCTGATACCGTGAGACGTCCGCTCACTTCTTCGGCGGCCCATCGACGTCGTCCTTCGGCAGCTCGTTCTCGAACTGGTTCTCGTCCTTCAGTTCCTTCTTCAGCCGATACATCTCCGCCTTGAGCTTCTTGACCGTCTCGGCATGGGCCGGGTCGGCGTACAGGTTCTTCATCTCCTGCGGGTCCTTCTCCAGGTCGAACAGCTCCCACTGGTCGATCTTGTTGAAGTAGATCAGCTTGTAGCGCTCGGTGCGGACGCCGTAGTGCGGCTGGACCGGTGGTGCATCGGATAGTGGTAGTAGCGATAGTACATCGACGTGCGCCAGTCCTTCGGCGTGTCGCCCTTCAGCAGCGGCAGGAAGCTGCGGCCCTGCATGTCGGCGGGGACCTTCTCGCCGGCGGCGTCGAGCAGCGTCGGCGCGAAATCGACGTTGAGGATCATGCCGTCGTTGACCGTGCCCGGCCTTGACCTTGCCCGGCCAGCGGACCAGGAACGGCATCTTGCAGCGATTCCTCGTACATGAAGCGCTTGTCGAACCAGTCGTGATCGCCGAGGAAAAAGCCCTGGTCGGACGTGTAGATGACGATGGTGTTCTCCGCCAGCCCGTTCTTGTCGAGGTAGTCGAGCAGCCGGCCGACGTTGTCGTCGACCGAGGCGACGCAGGCCAGATAGTCGCGCATGTAGCGCTGATACTTCCACTTCTTGAGCTGCCTCGCCGGTCAGTCCTTCGGGCGGCTTCTGCTTGAGGTCGTCGGGCGTTCAGGTCGCGGTCGATGCGCATGGTGGCTTCGCGGGCGGCGTCGGAGCGTGTGGCGTAGTCGTCGTTGAACGTCTCCGGCTCGGGAATCTGCGACGTTCTCGAACATCTTGGCGTGCTTCGCATCCGGCTCCCAGGGCCGGTGCGGCGCCTTGTGATGGCACATGAGGAAGAACGGCTTGTCCTTGGGCCGATTCTTGAGGAAGTCGAGCGCGAGGTCGGTGATGACGTCGGTGACGTAGCCGGTGTGCTTCTTGCGCCTGCCGGTGTCGATGAAGACCGGATTGTGATAGACGCCCTGGCCGGGCAGGATGTTCCAGTAGTCGAAGCCGGTCGGGTCGCTGCCGAGGTGCCATTTGCCGATCATGCCGGTGTGATAGCCGGCCGTTTGCAGATACTTGGCAAGCGTCGGCTGGCTGCCGTCGAAGTGGTTGAAGACCGGCACGCCGTTGATGTGGGAGTATTTGCCGGTGAGGATGGCGGCCCGGCTCGGCGTGCAGATCGAGTTGGTGACGAGGCAGTTGTTGAAGCGCATGCCTTCCTTGGCGATGCGGTCGATGTTGGGCGTCTTGTTGATCTTGCTGCCGTAGGCGCTGATGGCGTGGGCGGCGTGGTCGTCGGCCATGATGTAGAGGATGTTCGGCCGGGTGTCGGCGGCTTGGATCGGTGCGCAGACGACCAGCAAGATTGAGAGTGGCAGCGCGAATCGGCACATGGAGAGGTCCCTGGGGGCAGGTCGGAATTGGTCCCAATGTTGAAGGAAAGAGTATCGGTTTTGTGACGCGAATTCAACGCGCTACCGTTGAGGCGAAGCTCGACTCGGCTTCCGTGTTCTCCCGGCCGCGGTCTTTCGGCTGACCTGCTGAGTAGGAGCCGCTGCTATCTACGCTGATTCTGGGTGCTCATCCACTCTTCCTCGAAACTTCCATTGCCCCGCCTTTATCACCACCCGCACGTTTTCCAGACACGCCAGGTCCGTCAGTGGATTTCCCGCAACGACGAGTAAATCGGCACGTTTCCCTGGTGCGATCGTGCCGCGATCCGACAGTCCCAGAGCTTCGGCCGGCGTGCGCGTCGCGGCGGTAAGCACTTCGCGCACGGTCAATCGCAACTCCAGCGCCGCCGCCCGCAACCCGAGCGCGAACTTGTCGATGGGTGTCAACCGCACCCCGGCGTCGCTGTGCAGTGTGAACGGGACGCCGAAGTCGATCATGCGCCGCTCGCACGCAAAGCGGGCGTCGAGATGCGGCATCATCTCGGCATAGAGTTCGGCGGCGCGCGGCAGAAAGGCGCGGCGCGTGATACCGTGCATCGTGATGCCGGCGTACTGCTGTTGGTCGATCATCTGTCGAGCGAGTTCGGGATCGAATTCGTAATGAGACGGAGGCCGCCGGCGCCAGTCGCAGTGTTCGATGGTGCGAACCCCCGCGGCGACGGCCCCCGGCAGCCCCGCATGACTGAGCACATGGGCGGCGGTGTGTCGCTGCGCCTTCGTGCCGACTTCGACGATCCGGCGGAGTGTCGCGGCGTCGTACTGAGCGCGGAACGGATCGGAAGTGGGCGTCATGTTGCCGCCGGTTGCCATCACCTTGAGGAAGTTGGCGTCCTCCGCAAGCATCCGTTCGGCAGCCTGCACTGCGGCCGCCTCACCGTCGGCGACAAGGCCGAGCCAGTGACAATGGCCGAGCGTCGTCGTGATCGGCATTCCACAAGCGAGGATGTCGGCGCCCTCAGCCGCACCACGCCGGATCAGATCGCGCGCCCGCTGCACGACGTTCGCCTTGCCGCCGCAGTCGCGCACCGTGGTGACGCCGGCCCGCAGCGCCGCACCGGCATTCGCCAGGGCGCGGGTCAGCAGCTCATCATGCGTCTCATGTCGCACCCGTTCGACGATGGCGGAGTGCGTGTCGAGGGCCGAGAACACGAGATGAACGTGGGTATCAATCAATCCGGGCAGGATGGTGCAGCCGGGAAAGTCGTGCCGCTCCACGGGACCTTCGTCGGCCCCGACGATGACGCCGTCGGCTACACGGATGGACGCATTCGCAACGAACTCGTGGCCGTCGAACAGGCGATCGGCGGTGAGGAGGTGGATGGTCATGAAACACCGATGTCTGACCGAGCTGGAAGCGTCAGCGACGATTGGAATCCGTCGCTGACGCTTCCGGCTCGGATGATTGACCTGACCGTCACCGATCCGAGAGGCGCTGCACGATCAGCCGAACGCCGGGATTTATTATCGCTTTCAGCCCGAAAAACGCGATCAACACGCACACGATACAGCCCAGAGCCAGCACGCCGGTAGCGCCGATCACATGCGCCACTCCCCGGACGATCACGTTGAAGAGCCATGACTTACCGCCGCCGCGAAGTGGTTGGCCGGCGTCCGCTCTGCGCCTCGTCGTGGGCAAGCCAGGTGAGCAACGCGCCGATAGCCAGGACGCCGAGCAGACCGAGCAGAATCGTTGCGACGCCTTCACGCCCCTCGATACGCTCCCAGCCGGGGCCAAGCCGGCGCTGCACGGCGTCAAGCAGCTCGTCCCGACTTTCCCGGTCCTTCAGCGTCACGGCCGCCTTGGCCGTCTTTTCGTCACTCTCTCGGAAATGAACCGTGAAGTCCGCTCCGTCCTGAGACCCTTCGAGCCGCGTGACGACCGCCAGAGGGATGACGCGGCCCTTTGCCGCAGCGGCGTCCAGCGCGGCGCGTTTTTCGATATCCGCCGCCGGAACCGTGGCAAACGTTAGCGAATCCGCCGTCAGCCGAACGAGGTTCGGCTGGTTCTCGGCCGCGGGGTTGGTCCACTCCCGCATCGTCAGTTGATTCGGGTTCATAGGTGCCGTCGCGTTTAATTCCTGATAGCAGCGATGTCTGCCGACGAAGAGTCCGGTGCTTCGTTAACAATGAGCACGGTAGGTTGCGGGTTCACCGGGGGGATCGGCAACTGTTGCTCGGCCAGTGCTGCAAGATGTTCTTTCATCCCCCATCGGGCCTGATCGAGGCAATCTTCGATCGAATGACCTATCCCCGAAAATCCTTCCAGTTCTGGGGAGTAAAAACCGAAATAGTCCGGTTCCAGAGTTGCTTCGATGACCAGGGAATAGGGGAGGTCGATCATCGTTCACCTCTCACGGCTTGGAGATGCCGGCTGCCTTCAGGATTGCATGAAAGGTACCCGTGGGCACTTGCTTGGTTCCATGATAATCCAGACGAATCAGTCTTGGCCAGCCCGCTTTCCCATAGTAGCGAACGGCGCCCTTCTGCTTGACGATGGAAAAGCCATTGGCTTCCAGCAGGCGGACGAGTTCGCTGAACTTCATGCTTCATTCCCAATGGATGGCCATCACATCCGCTGCATGTGATGGATGATCCGCTCCGCGAACTCCGCACTGCTCGCGCCGGCCTTTTCGCCGTAGCCGGGGAACTGCCGGGCGATGTCGTAGGTCACGTACAGCTTGCCGCCCGGTCCCTTCTGCGCCGTCTCCTCGCTCTCCGCGAACGTGGCTTCGAGGCCCCGGTTCACCAGCTTGGCCGCCTCGTGCCAGCCGAGATGCTCCAGCAGCATCGCGCCCGACAGCAGCACGGCGCCGGGATTGGCCTTGTTCTGGCCGGTGTACTTCGGCGCCGTGCCGTGCGTCGCCTCGAACATCGCCGCCTTGTCGCCGATGTTGGCGCCCGCCGCCAGGCCGAGGCCGCCGGTCAGCGCCGCCGCCGCGTCGGAGAGGTAATCGCCGTTGAGGTTCGGCGTCGCCACCACGCTGTATTCGTCGGGCCGCAGCTGAATCTGCTGGAACATGCTGTCGGCGATGCGGTCCTTGATGAGCACCTTGCCCTTCGCGTCGGCGCCCTTCGTCACCTCGTCCTCGCTGACGGTCTGGCGCGGAACTCCTCGCTGGCCAATTCGTAGCCCCATTCCTTGAAGCGCCCTCGGTGAACTTCATGATGTTGCCCTTGTGCATCAGCGTCACGCTGGGCAGCTTCTTGTCGAGGGCGTACTGGATCGCCATGCGGATGAGGCGTTTGCTGCCCTCCGGACTCATCGGCTTGATGCCGATGCCGGACGAGGGCACGACGTTGTAGCCCATCTCCTTGAGCAGGCCGATCACCTTCTTCGCCTTGTCGGAGTCGCTCTTGAACTCGATGCCGCAGTACACGTCCTCGGTGTTCTCGCGGAAGATGACCATGTCGACCTTGTCGGCCCGTTTGTTCGGCGCCTCGACGCCCTTGAAGTAGCGCACCGGCCGGACGCAGGCATAGAGGTCGAAGCGGATGCGGAGGTAGACGTTGATGCTGCGGAAGCCGCCGCCGATGGGCGTGGTCAGCGGCCCTTTGAGGCCGAGGCTGTAGATACTCGAACGCCTTGAGCGTGTCGTCGGGCAGGTAGAGCTGGCGCTGCTGCTCCTCGCTGAGCGTGCCGACCTGCTCGTCCTTGACCTGCGGATAGTACATCTCGCGGGCCACGTCGCCGGCATGAACGTCGAACCAGTCGATCTTCTTCTTGCCGCCATAGGCCTTGGCGACGGCGGCGTCGAGAACCTTGACGGCACAGGCGGTGATGCCGGGAACGCTGCCGACGTCGCGGCCGATGCCGTCGCCGCGCAGCAGGCAGACGATGGGATCGTCGGGAATGTTCCAGCGGCCGCCGGCATCGACGGTGACGCGCGTGCCGGCTTTCGGAGGAGTGAGCTTCTCGTAGGTCGGTGCCGTCATGGGAGGGGTCTCGATTGCGGTCGAAGTCGGGGCGATGTGGAGATTGAATGCGCGAGAGGGGAGGGAGTCAAGCAGGGAACGCCGCCGATGGGAGGCGGATGTCGGGATGCAGCGGAATGCACGATGAAGACGGTGATCCGATTGATAAAAGCCAATTGCACACGGTTCGGCTGACAGATATGCTATTTCGGTGGGGAAAAAACAGCATCGGCACCTCCAACGGAGGCTTTATGAGCCGCGAGTTTAGTGTGGTGATCGAACGCGATGAGGAAGGATACTATGTCGCCTCCGTCCCGGCGCTGCCAGGATGCCATACTCAGGCCCGTTCGCTCGACGAACTGATGGACCGAGTGCGGGAGGCGATCACCTTGTGCCTGGAGGTTAGAGCCGAGGAGAACGGCGGGCTCGAGTTTGTCGGCGTCCAGCGCGTGAGTGTCCCAGCATGAGTGGCAAGCTACCAGCGTTGACCGGGGCGGAGGTGATCCAAGCGCTTGAGCGTCGGGTTTTCCGTGGTGCGGATTCGTAGCAGCCATCGCTTCTTGCGACACCCCGATGGCCGTACGACCATGGTCCCAGTCCACGCGGGCGAAACGATCGGACCGGGATTGATGAGTAAGATCCTTCGGGACTGCAATCTGGATCGTGAGCAGTTCCGGGCCCTGCTCGGCTGAGCGTGCCCCAGTTCTCAAATGTTCGACAAGGTGTCGCACGCAGATCGCTCGTTGACCCGGCGCCGTCGGATGGGTAGATTTCCGGTATGGACTACACGTACCGTGCCGTTAGGGGCTGAAAAAAAGCTGCGTGTCCTTTGATTCTCGGCGAGGGAGGGCCGAGCCATGCCGCTGCACGATTGGACGGACGAACGGGGCTGGGACAGCGTCCATCCGCTGTGGTTGACGTACCTGGTGGAGTACGTGCAAGAGCGACTCCCGGAGGGGTACAAGGCGTTTCTCGGCGGCGTGCCCTCCCTGACGGTGGACTCGGGCAACGGCAAGCCCGATGTCAGCGTCCGGCAATGGGAGCCTCGGCCGGCTGCCGAGGCGGTGGCGACCGATACCGCCGTCCTGGAGCCGGACCTGGAAGCGAGCGTCGCCTTCCGCCTCGACCCGCAACGGGCCGTCCACATCGATTTCCACGGCCAGCTCATCGCCGCCATCGAGCTCGTCTCGCCGCGCAACAAGGACCGTGCCGACGCGAAGGAGACGTACTCCAACCGCTACCTGGGCTACCTCCGCCTGGGCGTGCATCTGCTGCTGGTCGATGTGCTGCCGCGCCCGAAGGGCTTCTCGTTCTCGGACGCCATCACGAGCGGCCTGGGTCTGGAACTGCCGCCGCTGCCGCCGCCGTTCGCCGCGGCCTACCGCGTCGGCGAGGTCGTCCCGGTCGGCGACGACATGGGCAGCCTCGTGGGCCTGTGGCGCCGCCCGCTGCGGGTCGGCCAGCCGCTGCCCGCGCTCCCGCTGCCGCTGAGCGTCCATCAGGCCATCGTGATCGACCTGGAGGAGACGTACCACGGGCGGCGAAGCGGGCGTATCTGGATTGAGTCCATGCTGAAGCCAGCAGCCTCCTGTTGAATACGGCAAAATGGAAAGGGGACGCATCCGAGGCATTAGTTTTTCACGGACAAGATTAGGTGCGGGAAACAGAGTTTTTTGAATGGGGTTCCCAATCAGGAGTTTGGGAACCTGGAAAGGGTGCAATCGCTCCATTCCCTGAAAAACTTTGAGAAAATGGGCAATCTACATCAAAAAACCTCTACACTTGGCAGAAACACTGGCAAAAACCGGCGTGCTTTCACTCTCTTTGGCACGCGATTTCCGCATTCTTGCCGTGGTGGACAGCGGCTTTTATGTGCCATCTTCGGGATTGGGCACCGAAATATGCCAGTATTTCGTTCACCTGCCTGGAGATTGAACACCGAAAAACGCCGCATTTTCCTGGCGGATTGCAAGCGATTCACCAGGAAAGGATGTAAGTCATCGTGGTTTTCCGCGAAAAGTCGTTTCTTTCCCCGATATTTCCAGGGAATGGAGCGACGGCACCCCCTGGAAAAAGCTCAGCGCCGTTCAGAGTCGGGCCTACGGCTTGCGGAATGAGCAGTACCTCCGGCTGAGAATCCTCACCTGCACAGTGCCGAAGCAGCAGAATTCACCCACATGACTTCACGAAGAGCAAAATCCCAATGCAAACCGTTTCATGCCTTTTCTGCAACGCGGTCATTCCACCCGAGGAACTGGAAGTTGGATGGTGCGAAGCGTGCGGAAAGCAGATCCCTCGCTGGGTACTTAAATCGATCACTGATTCAGCGGAGGGATCGGAGTCGGCAGAGAAGGACCCGCGGCCGCAGTACAAGGAACGGCAAGCTGAAGGTCCAGACGTGAATCGCCGTACGGCGCATATCTCAGCTGCTGAGATAAATCATAGGACCGGGAATGCCGAACGCTCGCAACACTCCGCTCCGACCGGTGATCGGACGAATCACGGAACAATACCCGCCGGCGTGTTGCGCCGATTAGGCCTCGTGCTGCGATACACACTCATTATTCTGTGCATTGCCTTCTCTTGGCCGCCCCGACCTTCGTAATCTATGGCCAGGTAACGGATCTTTACCTTCGCAAACCAGCGCTCTCTTCCCTTCAGCACCTTATTGTTCTTTTTCTGGGATCCGCCGGAGTTGCAATCGCACGCTTCGGGAAAAGGCTGAAAGCAGCAACGGCTTACCAAGTGTTAGCCTCAGATCAACGTGATCCGATATTACTCCTTCGATCGTTCGTTGATGACGAATTGGTGATCGAAACGCCACAGAAAGGTATGACATTTTTCCCCCAACCAGTAATCCTGGAGGAGGTCATTACGTCCATAATTTCCCGGCTTGGTCCTGTAATAGCGATCGGACGGCCGGGAGAACGGATTGCGCCACTCGGCGCGGCGAGAGAGTATGTGAGGCATGAAGCGTGGAAAGATGCCGTCGATCAATGGCTTCGCGACTGCAAGTTGGTCGTAATGATTATGGGAGAAATCAAGGGCGAGGATGGACTCGCCTGGGAGGTGCGGCAACTCTGTCGCATGAACAACCCCAGCAAAATCGTACTCGTGATGCCTCCCCTGAATGAGCTGGAAGCAAGGCATCGATGGGAACGATATCGGACTCATACGGGCGTCATCCTCCCTCCGTATTACGCCGGCTTGAAATAAGATCAAAGTTCAATAGGCGCGGCGTATTGAACACTAGGGTGGAAAAAATAACTGATAACATGTTCGGGGATGTGGGCTAAGCAGTCCATAAAATCCAGGATACGACTGGCTAAGGTTCCTCTGTCGTTTGGCAGGCCCGCCTTGTTCACCGCACCCTTCATGTCATCATTGAGGTATTCCACTGGGTTCATCTCAGGCGAGTAGGCAGGCAAGTAGAACACCTCGATCTGGTCCTTGGCGCCTCCAGCCAGGCAATCACCTCAGGTGTCTTGTGTGCTTGCAACCGGTCTGCGATCAGGAGGACCTTGCGGTTGGCTCCCTCGATCAGCTTCTTCAGGAATACCAGGAACACCGCCGCGTTCAGCGATCCCTTGTAGGTCATGAAGCGCACCGTTCCCTCGTTGCTGATGGCGCTGATCTGGTTCACCCGGATGTGCGGTCCTGGCACCTCCATGGTGGCGCGCTCTCCTTCACGCGCATAGCCGTAACCGGGGTGGTGATCCGCATCGACACCCACCTCGTCCGTCCAGAGAATCTCCGCATTCTCCCTGTCCGCCTGCTCTTCGATCGCGGGGTACGTCTCCTCCAGCCACTGTTGGACCTCGTCCGGTTCCTGCTTGCGCGAATGCCGTGCGGGCTTCTTGGAGGTGTAACCCCAGCGGCGCAGGTACTGACCGACCGTTCGTTCCGCCAAGTCGATGTCGAACTCCTTGCGGATCAGTTCTTGGACGGCGCGACGAGTCCACAAGGCCTGAGCAATCCCCAGTTGTTCCGGAGAATGGTTGTCGATCAACCCCTGGATGCGGTCGGCCTGCTGCTCAGCCAAGAAGCGTCCAGAGCCCAAAGGTCTGCCCGTACGACCCCCAGGCAGCGAATGCAGGCCATGGGCACAATAGGCAGTCCACCAGCGACTGATGGTCTCGTGGCAAACACCTAAAAGGTTAGCCAGGTCCGTCTCGGAAAAGCCCAGTTCGATGCCATGCAAGGCACGCAGGCGAATGACCTGGAGGGACTCATCAGACAACTCGCGGGCGTCAGGCAGTTCGATTGCCATGACTGCTCTCCCTCTTGGGTTTTCTCGTCCTCTTGCTTTCCCCTTTAGCATTATTGAGCAACTTTCGTGCCGGCGTAATACCGCGGTGGCGAACTCCTAGCAACTTTCTCCGCACGTGGAACTTGCAAAGTATGGCGCTCAGAGAAATCGCCCGACCGTCAGCGGAAGACGGAGGATTACAAGGAGGTGTTGACCCAGTTTCTTGAATCCACCGTGCCCGGACACAGATCCAAATGGTTGACACCTGGTCAACGCCGAATCATCAAGTGGGCGGGTCTCGCCGCCGGGCTGGCGATGTTTCTGTATGTCGTGGTGTATATCGTCCCGGTTTATGCACCGCGCGGCAGAATCAATGAGGCTGAAGACATCACCCGGAAAACCTTCAAAGAGAAACTTGGCAAGGAGCCAGATAAACTGACCTTCGGCGCTGCTGACCGCAGACAATTTCAGCGTAGAGATCATTGGGAGGAGCTTTGGGCACTTGAAGGCATTGCTCAACTCGGGGAGGAAATGTACGACGTGAGGGTCACTTCCCTCAAGAACACGTTCACGAACAGCATCTTGTTACAATGCGATGTGGCCCCGAGAAAATAGTCCCGAAGAGAATGGCGGGGGAACGCATGTGGGACGGATTTTTTTTCGCGGCACATGAGATACGTCGCCTTACCCGCCGCGCGGCCAGGCGGTGAGACAGGACGGTCATGACGGCATCACTGCTGGGTCCGGACCTCGTCCCTCCAAGTACAGGAGCACTCGATGCCCATCCACGACTGGACCCGCGTTGACGCCGGCATTTTCCACCATTTCCATCTGGAATGGATCGGCGAAATCGCGCGCGTCCTGAACGCCGGGCTGCTGCCGCCGGATCATTATGCCCTGGCCGAACAGATTACTGGATCGTGGGAGCCGGACGTGCTGACGTTGCGCGGACCGACCGGCGAGTTGCCGCCGGATCGAAACCCGCCGGTGGGGGTAGCAGTGGCCGTGGGGGCGAACAATGGGAGACTTCGTGAATATTCGAGCCGAGTGGCGCTCCGGCAAACCGACCCGTTGCCCTCGTGTCGGGCCTTCCGATGACGTATAATTGCGGTGGTATCGAGATTGTGCCGAGGGAGCCACCGATGAAACCCGATCAGTCCAGTCAGTCTGAACCCTTCCCGCGCGAAAGGATCCCGCCCGACATCCTGGAATGGGCGCGGCAAACATTCAACGAAGAAGAATTCCTGGCGCACGTCCGCGAAATCGACGCCAAGGGAGGTCTGCGGTTGGAAGACTTCATCGCCGAGTTGGAAGCGAGAGCGAGGTCCAAGTGAGCACTGCCGCACCCGGACCATTGCTGTATCAAGTCGTGTATTCGGAACGAGTGCGGCAGCGGTTGCTGGCCCTGGCGGACATTTCCCGGGAGCGCGGCGACGGCGAGGTGTTTGTTGCGGCGTTGAAGGAATTTCACCGACGGCTGTGTCTCTACCCCCAATTTGGAGAGCCACTCGTCGAGTTGACGCAGGAGGCGGGTCAAGTGTGGATCGGGATCATTCGCCCCCTCGCCATGCGCTACGGGGTCCTCGATGACAGGCGCATTGTCATTGTCGCAGAGATTCCCGTACTCCTTCCGAAGTCGGAGCCGCAAACGGGCGATTGACGATCACGACCGCGGGTCTTGTCCAGGAACGGAGCGCCGGAGCGACATTCATCCCACCAGCTTCCCCACCACATCCGCAAACAGTTCCGCCACCGACACCACCTGCCAGCGCGGCCGACTCTCGACAAGCCGATGATTCGGATGCGTGTCGGTGCCGACGACAGCGCGCAGCGGCGCCGCCTCCAGCCTTGCAATCGCGTCGCCGGGCAGCACCAGATGCGTCGCCACCAGATGCACCGAGGCGGCGCCGCACGCAAGGTACGCCTCGACCGCCTGGATCGCGGAGCCGCCGGACCGAATCATGTCGTCGAAGATGACTACGTCGCGCCCGGCCACGTCGCCGACCACGGCGTTGATCTGCGTCGCCGAACCGCTGACGCGCTTCTTGTGGATCAGCGCGACGGGGGTGTGCAGACGATTGGCGAACTTCTCGACCCACTTCGCCCGGCCCATGTCGGTGGACGCAAGGCAGAGTTTCGCCAATCCCAAGCGCTCGATGGCCGGCACCACCTTTGACTCGGCGTACAGCTCCAGGGCGACGGTATCGCCCTCGAAATAGTGGACGATGCCGGCGGCCGTGCAGGTCCATCAGCAGTACCCAGTTGCCGCGCGGCGCCCGTGGAATGCCCGACAGCTGGCGGGCGATGACCTTCGCCGTCACCGCCTCGCCGGGCTGCACGGCTCGCTCCATCGTCGAGTAGCCGAAGTACGGCACGACCAGTACCAGCGTGCGCGCGCCTCCTTGACCGCGGTGCAGCCGAGACGATACAGGTCGTCGAGGCTGGCGGTGCTGTCCGTGGCGCCGACAATCACCACGCTCTGGCCGACCAGGGCGAAGCGATCGGCAAGCGGCAGACGCAGGTAGCGCTCGCCGTCCGGAAACTGCTCGCGGCCCACGGTTTGGACGGCGACGCCGAGGTGGGTCGCCAGGCGTTCGGCGAACGATAACGAGGAAACGGTGGAGAGCAGGGTGATGATCATGCTGTCTTCGTTTAGCCGCGAGCTTTTGCCAGCGATGGAGGTCCCGGCGCTGGACGTCCCAGCGCTCGCAAAAGCTCGCGGCTAAACGACTTCTCCTATTTGAGCCAACCGTCGCCGGGCTTCCGCCACTTCGCTCTCGCGCATCGCCCGGAAGCGCTCCTGATAGCCGCGCACCTTCTCTGATAATTCCCAACGCTTGTAGCGGCCCCACGTGCGGTCGGCGCGGTCGGCCTGCTCCTCAAAGCTCTCGCGGTAGACGATACGGCCCTGTTTCACCAGCTGCACGAACAGCGGTTCGCCGGCCGGCGTTTCGGAACGATCCGCGATCACCAGCACGTCATCGCGGCCATAGACGCGCAGGTAGCCGCCCAGCGACTCCTTGCCCGGCGAGTTCGAGAACTTCACGTTTGGCCGATCCTCCGTCGCCGTGCGCTTGAACGCCGCGGCCAGTGTGTCTCGATGCACCAGCCGCCACCAGTAGCCGCCCGCTCCGGGAAAGAGCATCGTCGGCTCCTCGCCCGTCGCCGTGCGGAAATGGTCGTACACCTTCTTCACCGACTCTGGCGTTACCTCGTCCTCGAAGACGATCATCCGCGGCGTGATGCCTGCTTCCTTCATCGCGCGGAAGTACAGTACGCATTGCTCCGCCACGTCGCCGGAATCGACGCGGATGCCGACACGGTCCGTTTCGGGGTGCGCCGCATGACACGCAGGGCGTTCTCCAGCCCGACCGTCTCGGCGTCCACCAGATCGCACAGCAACGACGCCTGGCCGAAGGCACTGACGAAGCGGTGCATCATCTCGTACTCGGCCTCACCGAGCGGCCGCTGGAACGACTGGGCAGCACACATCATCTCGTGGCCGATGGTGCCGACGGTGCGAAACAATTCCGGATAGAGGAACTCCGCGGTGTCGTTGGACGTGAGCCGTCCCCGGCCGCCGACGTAGCGCGCCAGCAACAGCACCAGATTCGTCAGTTCGTTCGGGGCCGAGCGCAGGCCGAACTCGGCGTCGCGCGGCGTCGCCAGCTTCATCAGCCGGGCCTTCGTCGCCTGGATGATCGGAGCGAAGTAGCGACACATCGCCGGTTCGAGGTACGACACGATGCCCCCCGGCCCCTCGAAGAACAGGCACGGTCCACCGGCGAGGAAAGTCTGGCCGCCGGGAAAGCCCCACACGTCCACGGGAAGATAGATGTCCTCGCCGCGCTGACTGTCGAGGAGCGACCGCCACAACTCCTTGGGGAACGCCCGCTCGGCGGCGTGCTGCGTGAACCAGTGTCCGGCCAGTTCAATATCGGGGCGCTGGAGTGGCCGATGGAACCACTGGGCGAGCATGGCTTCGTGGCCGGCCATGATGAGCCAGTTGTCGGCCCCCGGCTCCGGCAGACCGCGGCGCATCGTCAGCCCGTAGCCGGCCCGGGCCAGGGCCACATCCGGCACGGCGGCCCACATGGAGCGTTTGTAGGTGTCCGTGCCGCCGAGCCAGCCGCCGAGCAGGAAATGGCGAGCGAAGAACTCCTCGCGCATCGCGGCACGCTTGGCGGCAAGGGCCTCGGCCTCATTCGGGAGCATGGGGCGTTCCCTTTCATTGGCGCATCTGTTCCGTTTAGCCGCGAGCTTTTGCGAGCGCTTGCAAGCGAGCGCTCGCAAAAGCTCGCGGCTAAACAAGAAAGCGCCTCGTATCACCTACAATAAGGAAATACGGATTCGCGCCGCAAGGGAGAGGTACATCATGGCCGACAAACCGCCAGTCGCATTGCTCGATTCCATCCATCACATCGCCATCGCCGTGAAGGACGTGGCGTCCGCGGTGGAGTGGTATCGGACGAACTTTCAGTGCAAGGTCAGCTACCAGGACGACACCTGGGCGATGCTCGATTTCGCCAATCTGAAGCTGGCTCTGGTCATACCCCAGCAGCATCCGCCGCACCTCGGCTTCGTCCACTCCGAGGCGGCTCAGTACGGCCCGCTGAAGACGCACCGCGACGGGACGCGATCCTGCTATGTGCAGGACCCATCAGGCAACGCGGTCGAGATGCTGGCACAGGATTGAATGCGCCGCTTGCGGCTTAGCACTCGCCCCATGCTAAGACGTGGTTTCAAATCCTGTACTGCCGGCATTCTTGCCGGCCTGTGCCGACAGGAATGTCGGCGGTACGAGGTTTGGAAATCCTGTACTGCCGGCATTCTTGCCGGCCTGTGCCGACAGGAATGTCGGCGGTACGAGGTTTGGAAATCCTGTACTGCCGGCATTCTTGCCGGCCTGTGCCGACAGGAATGTCGGCGGTACGAGGTTTGGAAATCCTGTACCGCCGGCATTCTTGCCGGCCTGTGCCGACAGGAATGTCGGCGGTACGAGGTTTGGAAATCCTGTACCGCCGGCATTCTTGCCGGCCTGTGCCGACAGGAATGTCGGCGGTACGAGGTTTGGAAATCCTGTACCGCCGGCATTCTTGCCGGCCTGTGCCGACAGGAATGTCGGCGGTACGAGGTTTGGAAATCCTGTACTGCCGGCATTCTTGCCGGCCTGTGCCGACAGGAATGTCGGCGGTACGAGGTTTGGAAATCCTGTACTGCCGGCATTCTTGCCGGCCTGTGCCGACAGGAATGTCGGCGGTACGAGGTTTGGAAATCCTGTACCGCCGGCATTCTTGCCGGCCGTTGCCGACAGGAATGTCGGCGGTACGAGGTTTGGAAATCCTGTACCGCCGGCATTCTTGCCGGCCGGTGCCGACAGGAATGTCGGCGGTACGAGGTTTGGAAATCCTGTACCGCCGGCATTCTTGCCGGCCGGTGCCGACAAGAATGTCGGCGGTACGAGGTTTGGAAATCCTGTACCGCCGGCATTCTTGCCGGCCGGTGCCGACAAGAATGTCGGCGGTACGAGGTTTGGAAATCCTGTACCGCCGGCATTCTTGCCGGCCGTTGCCGACAGGAATGTCGGCGGTACGAGGTTTGGAAACCACGTCCAAGCCACAAGCGGCAAGGCGCTTTCCGCGTGAACTTTCCCGCGGCTTTTGCTCTCCTGGAAAGAATGAGCGAAACGCTTCTCGAACTTGACGGCTCCTTCGGCGAAGGCGGCGGCCAGATTCTGCGGACCGGGCTCGCCCTGGCGCTGCTGACCGGCCGCGGCTTCCACCTGCGCAACGTCCGCGCTGGTCGCTCGAAACCGGGTTTGCAGCCACAGCACCTCCAGAGCGTCCGTGCCGCGGCGGCCATCGGTCGAGCGCAGCCTGCGCGGTGCCTCACCAGGCAGCAGCGATCTCGTCTTCGAGCCGGGCCCGGTGTCGCCGGGGAAGTATCGTTTCGACATCGGGACGGCCGGGGCAACCGCCCTGGTCCTCCACACCGTCTATCTCCCGCTGGCCCTGCGCGGCGGCGCCCCGAGTGAGCTGACCCTGATCGGCGGCACGCACGTCCGCACCAGTCCCTGCTTCCACTTCCTCGACGCCACGTGGCGGCGCTACCTGGCGGAATGCGGAGTCAAATTGTCGCTGAAACTCGTTCGGCCTGGTTTCTATCCGCGCGGCGGCGGCATCGTCGAGGCGTCGATCCAGCCGGTGTCGCGCTTGCATGGCATCACGCTGCGCGACCGCGGCCCGGTCAAGGCGACCGGCTTCAGTGCGGTCGCTGGGCTGGATGGTGCGATCGCCCGCCGTCAAGCCCGCCGGGCGCGCATGCGCCTGGAGCAGTACGGCCTCGACGTGGACCTGGTCGAGGAGAGCTGGGAGGGCGGCACCGGTTCCGTGATCGCGGTCGAGTTGAACACCGTGCCGGCGCCGACGCTGTTCTGCGCCGTCGGCGAGCGCGGCAAGCCGGCTCAGCGCGTCGCCGACGACGTGGTGGACGAGGTCATCGCTTACCTGGAGGGCGGTCCCGCGCTGGTGGATAGCCATAGCGCCGACCAACTCGTGCTGCCTCTGGCTCTGGCGGAAGGGCCGTCCGAGTACCGCGTCACGCAGGTCACACGCCATCTGACGACGAACATCGCCGTGATCCGCCGCTTCCTGGACCGCGAGATCGACTGCGAGGGTGCGGAGGGTGGTCCTGGCGTGGTGCGAGTGCGCTGATTGTCGTTTAGCCGCGAGACACCGGCGAGCGTGCTGCTCGCGCTCGCCGGTGTCTCGCGGCTAAACGACAACGGATCCTCGTAAAATGCCGTGAAGGAGTGCGACCATGCTCGAGGGCTTCCTGCAAATCGCGCAGATTGTGCCGGTGACGGAGGCCGAGGGGCCGGGGCGGCACTTCGCCCTTTGGTTCCAGGGATGCCCGTTGCGCTGCCCCGGCTGCTGCAATCCGGAGATGTTGCCCTTCGAGGGCGGGCAGTCGATTCCGGTGGATGATGTGATCGCGCATGTCGAGGAATCGGCCCGATTGCATGGTATTGAGGGCATTACGCTGCTCGGCGGCGAACCGTTGGCGCACGCCGCCGGTGCTGTCCTTCTGGCTCAGGCCGTGCGTGCGCGGCCGGACGGTCATGGTTTTCAGCGGCTACACTCTGGACGAGGCGCACCGACTGCCCGACCCGGCGGTTCACCAGCTGCTCGCGCTGACCGACATTCTCGTCGATGGACCGTATTTGCGCGAGCAGCCGGAGTCACGCCGTCGGTGGATCGGCTCAGCGAATCAGCAGATCCACTTTCTCAGCGACCGCTACCGCGCCGACGATCCGCGCTGGTTGATGCCGAATACTCTGGAGATCCGACTGCGCGGCCCGGAGCTGACGGTCAACGGTTTCCCAGCGAAGTCGGCCGTGGAATTGTGGAAAAAGCCAGCCCGTTAGCCCGCCGCGCAAGCCTTGCTTGCGCGGCGGGCTAACGGGCTGGCCTTGTTCCTTCCCGACCGCTCGCCCTATAATGAAGCAAGAGGAAGTCCGCGTCGTATTCCTCTCCGGGGGCGATCTGGTTTCGACCGGGTATGACGAAGCGTGGGTGGCGTGTCGTGGTTGATCAGTTGGCCACGTTAAAAGCTGATCGCACATTAACTGCTGAACCGCAGTTCTCCATGGCGGCCTAAACGGGCCGCCCCGTAGTCCGGAGACTTCGCCTGAAAGTCTTCGGCTCGGACGCTAAGTCAGGCTCGTTCTCGCTTGAAGAAGGCCGCAAGGCCAACTGCGACGGTGGCGGCGAGAACTAAACTCCACAACCGAATAGCGCCGAGGCCACCCTGCCGATCGGGGGGCCGAGGGGCGAACATGGACGGCGATTCCGCAAGGCGTCGGCCGTCCGAAATCGACCGGCTACACACGTAGATGTTCACGCCTAGCTGCTTCGGGACCGGGGTTCAATTCCCCGCGCCTCCACTGAAAGGCCACTTGCGATTCGTCGCAAGTGGCCTTTCTGCTTGATATTATGGCGATTTGCCCTATGCCCAAGTCGTTCTGAAAGCCTGTTTCTGTTCTGAAATCGTTCTGAAAACCCTGCTACGGACATGGTAATCAGAACAGGTATCCACTAGAATCCACCCTTCTGGTGAGGATCCTTCACGCTCCTGGGTGGAACATGGGTACACCGAAACAACTTGACGACGGTCGGTTCTACGCCAACATCGGATACACCGCCGCTGGCTCACGCAGCCAGCCGAAGTTCATGCTGGGACGGAATCCCGCCCAGGCTGTTACCCGTGCCGCCCTAATTGATCAACTCTGGGAACACTCCGTCGATCTCGCCCGCGAGATGGGCAAACAACCCGCCTGGGACGAAGTCGGGCTTGCCATTCGCCAAGGAGATCGCGGCTGGCGAGACGACCATCTACGTCGAGATCGAGGCAGGCAACATCCCTGACATGGTGGTGGGCATCCTGAACGGCTGGCAAGAAGTCGTCCCTGGTGTTCGTCTCCAACTCCGCGATCAAGCCGCCCATGAGCGTGGCGTTCAGATTCGCCGGAAGGAAGCCCAGAAACTCATCAGCTTGGGACGGGAATTGCTCGAAACCGGCGGCTCCCAGACGCTGTACGAAGCCATCCGTGCTTACGTCGCGTCCATCAAGACGAACCCCATGTACTTGATCGCCGACAAGTCTCGCCTCACCGACTGGGGCAAGGTCAAGATCGACCAGATCGAGTTTTGCGCAGACCACATGCCGGACGTGCGGATCTGTGATCTGAAGATGAAGAAGATCACCGAACTGCTGAACATCCTGGCTGCTCGCCCTCCGAAGAAGACCCCCGGCGGCGTGCAGACGACGATCCCTATTTCGAGAAAGTACGCCTCGACAGTGATCAAGGAGTTCCGGCAGTTCCTCAACTGGCTCCACGAAGCCGACGAGTTTTTTTGGGAAAAGCCCCGCGACTACGCCGTCAAGCCGATCAGGGTTAGGCGGGACACCAGCAGAAGCGGTCCCGTCCGGGTGGCTACCTACGACCTTCCTGAGTTGATGACGCTCTGGAAATACGGCACCCCGTGGGAACGCTGTCTGATGACCCTGGCGTTGAACACCGCGTTCGGCATGGCAGAAGTCGCTACGCTCCGACGCGACGAGATCCTCCCGAAGACCAAGCACCCCCATGCTGATGCTCTGAAGCTGACGAGCGACAACCGAGATTCGTGGATTATGCGTCAGCGTGGCAAGACGACCGTCTACGGCGAATGGCGACTGTGGGACGTGACAGTTGGAGTCATCGACTGGCTGTTGACCCACCGACCGCAGTCCAGGGAGCCGTTCCTCGTCTTGACCAAGGAAGGAACGCCGTTGAAGGTCGAGGGGCAAAGGAACACGCAGATCGCCAAAGCGTGGACGCGGCTGCTGAATCGAGTTTGCAAGGATCACATCAACTTCCGCCGGCTGTCGTTCAACAAGCTGCGTAAAACCGCCTCGAACTGGGTCCGACAGAATGCCGGCGACTATCTGGCGGAACTGATGCTCTCTCACGGCGAACCGTGCGAGGGCGAAATCAACGCCTACACCAACGAACGGTTCGCGGATCTGCATGCCGCCACCGATAAACTTCGCGAGAAGCTGGAGCAAGTTTTCAGCAGTGTTACGGAACCCTTTCCCGTCCATGAAAAGCTCGGCGGTGCGAACATCAGTCCCGGCACCATCGACCGCATCATCGAGTTGTATCTGGCTGGCGACCGCGTTGCCCTGGTCGCCGAGAAAGTGAACGTGTCCAGGGAAACGGTACGTCGATGGATCAAGAGGTATCAAGATCAACAGACGGCACGCATGCAAACATAACAAGGATGACGAGTCAAGATAATCACCCTGGATGGTCACGGCTGCACCGACGACAGAGAATTGCCCCTGGACCTTGCCAAAGGGCATGAAGGCGTCGGGGGTTTGAAGCCTTTGATCAGAAGACTGGTTCAGCAACGAGAGGGATTGTCGGAATCGTAGAAGTCTGCCCGACTCGGCCCGACCTTGCAAACGTGAGCCACGATTCTCCGAGCTTCGTCGTCGGGACAACCAGGGAACTTCAAGGATACACGGAGGCTGTGACAGATCGTCACTTTGTCAACCTTCGGGCCAAGTTCATTGAACTTACCCGCAAACCCGCAGATCCAGGCCGACCTCTTTCGCTCACTCCTCGTCCGCCGGTTTTGCCTCGGGGAATTCGGACTCTACTTCCACACGTCGGTCAAGACCTCGTCTCAAAAATTGAGCCGTGGATGCGCTCGCACGGTTTTCGAGACTTGCCGAGATGGAACATGTATCCATTGGTTGCCGTCTGAGCAGCACCATCAACCTCGACCTGGGCGACTGCCGCCCAGGTCGCTCGGCCTACCAGTCGAGGACATCAGCATGAAACACATCTACCTGAACCGTTGGGGCATCGTCTTTCACGCCTTTCTCACGACAGTCGCCGAGGAGGAAGACCGCGTCCTCGCCAGTCGCGTTTGCACGTCTCTTGACGAGGCTTGGCGGCTGATCGAGGGATGGCAGCTTCAATTCGCTGTCGCCGACCACGACGTTCACGACAACTCCCAACTTGACTTGAGCAAACTGCTGAAGGGCATCGAGCCGGAAGATTTCTTGCCGGGCAACAACTGAAAGAACTACTTGGCCTGCGCAGCCTTCATGACGACAGTCGCCCGAAGGTTGCTGTCCACCAACTCCAGATCGGCCTTGAGCCGCGTTCGCGTTATGGTGCCGCTGACCCGGACAGGGGCGAAACCGCCGTCCTTCACGATGTCGGCTTTGGCGTAGGCGTAGCGGATCTGGCCGTCGATGATGGTCCCACGGACCCTTGCTTGGTGCTTGATGGCGTGGTCCGGGCCGAGAATGAGATGCTCGCCGGTGAAGGCGTTGCCATCAAGGGTCTTGATCCGCAGACCGAGCAGGGCGTTGTAGTTGTCCAGGCCGGTGTATTCGTGACCGAGCAGGAAGGTCTTGTCGATCTCGGGCAGCTTCAGGCTGCGCAGGGCGGTCAGAGCTTGCACCTGATCCACATCCTTGTCCGCGATCTGATCGACCCGGCGAAGATCGACCTCGACGAGCCGGAAGTTCCCGCTCGGCAATTCGGACGGCTTCCGAACTTTCGACTGCTTATCGCCGCCTCGCTCTTCGACCGTCACCGCGCCCCCCAGGACGAGAACCCGCTCGGCCACTTCTCGGTCGAATGAGGGCGTCCTCCAAAGTCGGACAGTTCCATCCTCCGAGGCAGTCGCAGCGGTGCCACCGTCCTCGCTCACGGCAAGGCCGGTGATTGCCTGCGTGTGGCCTTTGAAAGCAGCCAGTTCGACTTGATTGCTGGTCGCCCAGAGCGGCAACACGCGGTCCTCACCGACCGACAATGCCCATGTGTTACCGGGCGAGAGTGCCGACCTGAGCAAGCCCGCCTTTGGACTCTCGAAAGACCCCACCAACAGCAGAGCCGGGCCTTTGGCCTCCCGCGTGAATACCCGCACCGCCGTGGATTGGGTGATCAGCACCACATCACCCTTGCCAGACATGGTGACCGACTTCACGTCATCGAACAGTTCGAGGTTTTTCCCCGTGCCGCGAGGGGCGGCTACCCAACGGTCGTTGACCCTGATCACCGCCCAGGACCGCGTCGTCACCTTCCGCTCGGCCCCGTACCCGAATGCAGTCACAAGCATGTCGCCTGAGAAGGCGAAGAAGTGGACGACTTCTCCAGGGGCTTGAGCAACGGTCAACGGCTGCGTGCCGCCTGCCTCCCATATCTCGATCTTGTTCTTACCTACCCAGGCAACGAACCGGCTATTGCGCGAGACGGCGACGGCCTGGATCGGGCCGTCGTTGCCAGTGAATTCGCACACTCGCCAGGGGCGGTCGGGACGGGGAGCGAGAGCAGCGATGGCGGACCAGAAGCCGCCGGCAGTGGTCCCCACAAGCCCAACCTCGCCTGCTGCCCGATGCCGCACTCCTCGCGCAGGCAATCCCCACAACACCACCGAGCCTCTGGCGGTGCCAGCGAGGACGGCGTCTCCGCTAGGAGCGACCGCCGTAGCGGTTACCGCTCCATCGTGGCTGAGAACAGCACTGGCGTCTTTACTTTCTTCCACCAGCCACAGCCGCAAAGTTGCGTCGTCGCCTCCGCTGGCGATGAGGTTGCCATCAGCGGTGACGGCCACACAGCGGACAACGCCCTTGTGGCCGCGAAGAATGCGAAAGGAGTCATCGCGGGCCGGTGGCACTGTGGTCGGTTCTTTGGGAACGTCACGCGGGCTTGTCTGTGGGGTTTTTGTTTCCAGATTCCCAGGTCGGGGCGGCAACCATGCCCAGGTCAGGAGTCCGCCAGCCAACAACAGGCAGCCGACGCCGGCCAACCAACGGCCCCATCGACGGGGCTGGCCTCGCAAGGCTCGCTCCAAGGCTTCAGCCAATTCATGCCCGCTGGCGAAGCGTTGGTCAGGCCGCTTGGCCAGACAGCGCAAGCACACGTCAACGACCGGCCTCGGGACGCCGTCCAGCAGAGGCGGGTTCTCCGTGCAGATCATTTCTTTTAGCCGCACGGGATTCTCGTCATTGAACGGCATGCGGCCCGTGAGCATTTCGTACAGGACGACGCCGAGCGACCAGATGTCCGCCCGACCGTCGAGAGGCTTCCCCTCCAGTTGTTCGGGGCTGCCGTAGGCAAGGGTCGCACGGCGGTCGCTGCCGTCGAGCATTTCTTGTTGGGACCGAGCAAGCCCGAAGTCACCGACGTGAGGTTGGCTGGCGGCGTCGAGGAAGATGTTTGCCGGCTTCAGATCGCGGTGGACGACGCCCTCGCGGTGAGCGTAGTCAATGACGCGGGCGACCTGGGCGACCAGCTTCACCGACTCCTCGACGGTCGGCTTGCCCTGGCGAAGTCGCTCGGCCAGCGTCACGCCGTCGATCAGGTCCGAGACGGTGAAGTAGCCTGCACCCTCTTTCACGACATCGTGGACCGTCACGATGCCAGGGTTCCTGAGCCGAGCAACGCGACGGGCCTCGCCCAGCAGCTGGTCGATTTGTTCCGCCTCGATTCTGCGAGAAGGCTTCGGCACTTTCAGGGCGACTGCGCGTTGCAGTTGTTCGTCAAACGCCTTCCAGACCTGACCGTATCCACCCTCTCCGAGTAGAGCGTCCAGCCGATAGCGGCCTGCAAGCATCCGCTTGGGCGGCGAGGACGGTGCCGCCGGTGTCAGCCAGCCGGCGTGTTCGAGCAGGCGGATACGCTCCTTCAGGGCGTCGAGCAACTCCGGGCAGACGCGGCACAACTCCTCGGGGCTGACATCCTGGCCACGTTCCTTCGACTCCTCCCACGTCAACAACAAGTCAGCCAGTCTGTCATCCTCGGTCATTGCTGTTGTCTCCGCTCTCGATGGCTCGCTGAAGACGGATTCGTGCTTCCTGCCAGCGGCGTTTGACGGTGCGAACGGAACAATTGAGAACCTGAGCCGCTTCCTCCTGCGTCAAGTCATGGATGAAGAGCAGATCCACGATGGCCTGCTCGTCAGCCGGCAAGGACTCAACCAATTCATGGAGGCGGTCCCAGCCGACCGGCACCTCTGCGTCTTCGGCGGCAGCCAGCAGCTGCCCGCCCTCGTCGTCAGCAGCTTTACCGGCACCATCCGTGTGATGGTTCGCACCATCGCCTTCGGGTCCGAAGTGGTGACGTTGAAGGTCGTGAAGTTCCCTTCGCGTTTGGAGAGCGGCCAGGGCGAAGAAGTCCTTGACGGTGGCCGGCTTCATCTCCTTCAAGGATCGATGCAGTCGGAGCATCGCCTGTTGCAGCACGTCGTCCGTTTCAACCCATCGCCGCAGGGCTGGGAAGCCCTTCAGCCGCTTCCTGGCCAGCAGTCTCAGCCGCTCGCAGGCTCGCAACAGCAGTTCGCGGTAGGCATCAGGCTGGTTCAAGCAGGCGTCGTCCAGCAGTCGCTGCAAGGTCGTGTCGCCGGCGTGCATGGGTGAGCCGCCAAAAGGTTCCGGGCAAGGGCGGCAGCCGACCTGTCGCCGTGGAGTCTATCCTACGCCCTCTTCCAGCGACCAGCAGCAGTCCGTCCGCACGCGACAGCACCTCCTATACCGTGAGCGAAGACAGCCTTGAGAAAGGGGCCACAGTTTTCGAGAAAAACTTGGCTCCGTTTCGTCGGTCGCCCTTCTGGCGAGCCGCCTCTTGCTTTCGTCGATGCCGGGCTATAAACTGCCCCGTGGTCTAAACACAAGCTGTTCCGACCACCACGAACCTCTGTCTCGCAACAGGAGAAAAAGAGCGACTTCCCCGTGGCCAAACATCGGCTGCGGTAAAAACTTGTTTGTTGACGCACTGAGAAGTGCGTCGAGTTCTGCCTTCAGAGAAACCGCCAACCTGACCCGCAAGGGTCTTGTACCGATGAGGCAGTGCTTGGCGCGCTCCCGCAAGGGAGCGCCGCCAAGTGCTGTTCATCGGTACGCCTTGGCGGGCGTCTCTGGAGCGGCCTTGGTGTGCGCTCCCGACTCATTGTTGATCTCTGCTCACCTCTGCCGCTTACTACTTCTCATCAATAAACAGCAGTGCCATGCCCACCTTTTTGGAAAGGCGTGGCCCTTTTCCGACGCTCGTTCTCGCTCTCCGAGTAGGGATCGTGTCCACTCGGTCTGCTTTCTGAGGGGAAATGCAATGGCGGACGGCTGGTACATCAAACGCAACGAACAGCGGTACGGCCCTTTCACCTCCACGCAACTGGTGGAGATGGCCAAAAAGGGTCAGGTGCTGCCCCTCGACTGGGCGTCCAGAGGCGACGGCGGGCAATGGATGCCCGCTTCTCAAGTGAAAGGGCTGTTCGCAGCACCAGCGGCAACTGCACCGCCACCTCCACCCGCCACCATCGCCCCGCAGCTGCCAGCCTCGGTCCCGCTAACTGCGTCGGTCGCTGCTGAAGTGGCCGAATGGCACTACCACACCCAGAAAGGGCAACGGGCAGGGCCGGTAGCGTGGTCGAAGCTTCGGCAACTTGCGACTTCCGGCGAACTGGCTTCGACCGCTATGGTCTGGAAGAACGGGATGCCGGCATGGGTCACAGCCAGTTCGATCCAGAACCTGTTGCCGACGCCTCCTGCCGTGCCATCGCTTGCGCCCAGTCCGCCGAATCTGTCGGCTGGTCCGCCGCCCCTGGAACTCCCGTTGGAAAATAGCCAGCTTCCAGCCCAGGAGTTGGCTCAGAAGCTGACGTATCCCGCCATCGGCATGTTGATCGTGACGGGACTGGCTCTTCCTCTCTCACTTTTCGCTGTATTTGTGATGGCAAAGGGCGACTTGAATGGTAGCCCAGTTGCGCTTGCCCTGTTTTTCTTCAATACTGTGGCAGCACTTCTGGCAACCCTGCGCATGACGATGCTTAAAGAGTGGCAAATCGGCCTAGCGGCGAGCGTCCTGGTGATGACTGATTGGTTATGGCTTTTCGGTCCGGGCTTTCCTGTCGGGCTGGCGTTAATCGGTGCAATGGCCGGAATATCGGTCGGCGTGTGGTGCATGTTTCTACTTTTCCAACCGGGAATGCGAAGCTGTTTTGGACAAACACCCCCACTCCCACGGGTGCAGTCGCCACAGCATCAGACATTCTCGAAGAAATCGTCGTTCAGGAAACCGGAGAGCGGCAGAACTGGTCCATGAAAAATGAGGATCCTTTCCGCACAATGGGAGAAGCATCACCCACTCCCAGGGAAAGGAATCCCCATGGTCGTCAAGATTACTCGCCAGAGCGGCCTGCGGACAGAGGCAATCCCCGCGGTCGCGACGCCCAGCGAACCGGTCGACGTCTTTCAGAAAGGCGTGGACGACATTGTCGAGCGTTTCCGGAGCGAACCTGTCACGCCGCAGCGCTTCCTGGAACTGGAGAACGCGCTCCACGCCGCCGCGGCGGAGGCCTGTCGCCAACTTATCGAACGCGAAGCCAACCGCTTGGAAGCCGACGATAAGCAGGTGGTGCCGAGCAAGATGCGTTATCACAAGGAGACCTATCGCCTCAACAAGAAGACGCCAGCACGTATCGCCACGCGTTTCGGCACGATCACCGTGCGGTCGTTTTACTACTTGAATGAAGAGGACGGCGAACCGGGCTTGCACCCGCTGCTCTTGCGTTTGGGTATCGGTGCGGGAACGGCCACGCCGGCGCTGTTGGAACGCGTGGCACGGCTGTCGGTGGAGCAAACGCAAACCGAAACGCGGGCCTGGCTGCGGCGCGAGCACGGTCTGGTCTGGTCGAATGATCGGCTGCGGGCGGCCTTGGCAGGCTTTCGCCAGGCGCTGTTGCCGTTTGTGGCCGACTTGCAAAAGACGCGGCTGCTGGCGTGGCTGACGCAGGCGGAGCAGTCGCGTGGCCGGAATCGTCCGGTGTTGGCGGTGGGACGTGACGGCATCATGGTGCCCATGCGTCAGGGCGGCTACAAGGAAGCCAGCACGGCCACGGTAAGCGTGTATGATCGGGGGCGTCGGCGGCTGGGCACGATTTACTTGGGCCAAATGCCGGAGGAAAAGCAAGCGACGCTCACCCGGGCCTTGACGGCCTTGGTGACGGCGACGCTGCTGGCTTGGCAGCGGCCCGTGCCGCGTCTGGCCTATATCACGGACAAAGGCTCGGCGCCGGATGATTACTATCGGCGCGTGCTGAACAAGATGAAGCATCCGCGTGCTGGCACGCCGTTGACCTGGGAATGGGTGCTCGATTTCTATCACGTATGCACCTACCTCTGCAAGATGGCCGACGCCTTGTTCGGCGCCGAGACGGCAGCCGGAACGCAGTGGTTCGCGAAGATGCGGCGCTGGCTGCGGGATCGACCCCAGGGAGCGGCCCAGGTGCTGCGCTCCGCGACGCAGCACTTGGGTCGCCGCCACGCCACCAAGGGGCAGCAGGCAGAGTTCTGGAAAGCGTATCGCTATGTGCGTCGTCATCGCCGCTTGATGGATTATCAGGGCTATAGGCGGCGTGGCCTACCGATCGGCAGCGGTGTCACGGAAGCGGCCTGCAAAACGGTGTTCACGCAACGCTTCAAACGCTCGGGGATGCGTTGGCAGCGCGAGTCCGGCCAGGTGATTCTGGATTTGCGTGTGCTCTATCTGAGCGGGATTTGGGAGGCCGCGTTCGCAACAGAGTTGGCTGCGCGTGACTGGCCCGAACCGCGGGGGGCCGCTCGCCGACCGGTCGAAAAGGAGAGTCCTCAGGCGACCGCGGCTGCTTCCTCTTGTCTTGCCGCATAATTCGCGATGCTGAAGCGACCACACCCAGTCAGCCAAGCGGGGCAACAGACCGGCCTTCATCAGCGACGACTTGCCACATCCCGAAGGCCCATAGATCAGGCCCACCGAGAACGTGTTGTCGGCGTCCATCTCCTCAATGCGTGTCTTCCAGAAACGAATACTATCGGGCAGCCCATCACGATCTCTGGGGCCGGGGAGCAATTCGAGGAAGAAGTCGGCATCGTGGGCGTCGAAGGAACGCAGACCCTTCGGGACGATCTTGATGGGCTGACTATCGGAAGATGGCCTGACTGGTGTAATCGGTGTTGGCGTGGCAAGCGGTATTGCGGTCGGGCTGGGTGTTGGCGTTGGTTGAAGAAAAGCAGGCGCAGCAACCTGAACTGCAACTGACTGGCCGACTGCTGCGTGTACCAAAAAGTGCCGCAGATCGTCGGCCATGTCCTTGCCAGTGGTGTACCGCTCCGAGGCTCGTTTCGAGAGGGACTTCAAGCAGATTCTTTCCAGTTCCTTGGGGACGGCATCATCCACCTGTCGAGGTGGCCGAACTTCGATGGACGTAATTTGCTCCAACAGTTCTGACTGCGATGGACCCAGGAAAGGACGCCGCCCGACCAGCAACTCGTAGAGTACCACGCCCAGGCTGAAGATGTCGCTGCGGCCATCCACACGATGCCCTTCGCCACGGGCCTGTTCGGGACTCATGTAAGCGGGAGTGCCAGCAAACTTGGCTCCTTTGCCGAAGTTTTCCTCCTTCAGAGCCAGCCCGAAATCTGCAACATACGGTTTATCGCTGGTGTCGATGAGGATGTTGGCGGGCTTGATGTCTCTGTGAACGAGTCCCTTGCGATGGGCGTAGTGGAGTGCTTCAGCGACCGTTGCCATCAGTTCTGTCGCCTGAGTGTGCGACGGACGAGCCTCCTGAATCTTCGTGGCAAGGTCGCAGCCCTCGATCAATTTCGAGACGACGTAGCACAGACCGTCCGTGGTGCCGAAATCGTAAACCGGCACGATGTTAGCGTGATCGAGACTGGCGAGTACACGGGCTTCGGTCAGATATGCCTCGGCTTCTTTCTGGGAAAATCGCTCTCGACGTGGAACCTTGATCGCCACGGGCCGTTTCAACTGGTCGTCATGAGCGAGGTAGACCCGACCGAACCCGCCTTCGCCCAGGATCTTCTCGATGCGGTAGCGACCGATCTGCTGGGGGTGATCAGGTGGGAGAGGAGCGGCCAGAATAGACGTATCGTCTCTCGTTGGCGGTGAGATTGCTTCGGGAAGATCGCCTGGATTGTTCATGAGCGGGCAGACTCGTTCGGGGCTGATTCGGTCGGGGAACGGGACGATTCTAGCAGGGGGCAATCACGGTCGCAATGGGCTGATTGCGGGAATGTGGAAGCCAGACTCAGTAGATTCCGGTTCAGCTGCAATCTGGCCGGCGAGGGATCGACAAACGCAAGGCCCCTTCTGAGAATGACTTGTGGCAACAACGTCATCCCAGCAGGGGACCATGCGCACCACCTACTTTACCATCACCGCCATCGACGTCCAAGTCTACGCCGAAATGCGGCTGCAAAAGTATCTCCGGCTCAAGGACCACGGTCCCAAGTGTCGCGCCATGCGCCTCTGGACCGTCCTGCTGTACGCCGCCGCACGGATCTGCTCCCTGGCCGCGGCCTGCGCCTCCCTCGCCAACGCCCCCTCGGACACCGCCGTCCACGATGCCCTCCTGGCCGGCCTGCCCGCCTACGCCGAACTGCAACGCCGCCTCAACCGCGCCTTGCAGGGCGATCTGCCCCACACCCTGCGCCGCCACCGACAACCGCTGGCCATCGACCTGACTCTCATCCCTTACCACGGCCAGCCCATGAAACACCCCGATGAGATCTACCGCTCCCAAGCCAAGAGCGGCACCACCCACTTCCATGCCTACGCCACCGCCTACGTGGTCCGCACCGGCCTGCGCTTCACCGTCGGCCTGACGGGCGCTCCTCTTCTCTGTTCGAGCGTCGAGTTCGGTAATCCCACTTGGCACGTTTCCTTCGTCCACGAATTGAACAATGGCGGGCATCCGATTTCAAGAAGTCCGTTCTCTTGTCTCCATGGCGCAGGTCTTGGAACTACTGGGTTTCGTGGTCCAGGAAGCGTCCGGGGATGAGATGCGCGGGGCCTGCCCCATACATGGGTCCACATCGACTAGGAGCCGGAGCTTTTCCGCCAACGTCAAGAAGCGAGTCTATCGCTGCTTTCGGTGCGGTTCGGCAGGCAACCACCTGGAGCTGTTCGCCGCTGCGACTCAGCAGAGCCTGTACGCTGCAGCTGTGGACTTGTGCCAGCGGGCCGGCTGCGCCGTGCCGTGGATCAACGCCAAGTGACCGGGCGGCAGCGTCGGAGGAAGCGGTTGCAAATCTCGATCGCCGGGCAACTCGGCCTGGCCCGGTCTCAAGCCGCGAAAGTGGCCCTGTTTCAAACCGCGATCAACAGGCCAGTATTACGACCGAGCGACGGACCTTTACCTGACCCTGGAAGAGGCTCACGCCTTCGGGGTGCGATGATGCAAGCAACTGTGAAATGCAGCGGTCGAGTCGTTGAAGTGGAGCCAATTCCTGGCGATGCCGACCACATGATCGTATTCGGCACCGTTTTCCTTCGCACCGGATGGGACGCCGCTGAGTTGAGGCCCATTCACATCGTTCCCGTTGACAAGCTCGACATCAGGACGCTTTCCGAGAGGAAGAAATGAGCGAAATGCTGACCGAGACGGCGGCGACGAAGGAAATGCCGGTCAAGATCAGCATCGTCAAGGTGGACGATTTCAAGTAACACTCTTTTCGAGACAAGAAAACCTGTCGCGTGTAGGGTTGCCCTTAAATCCGGCGAGGACACGATCATGATGGTTCACGTTTACGTTGACACAAATGAGGCGAAGCACCCCGTGAATCTCGAATCGGTGACCGACGCCGTCGAAGATCACGGCTGCGAGGTCAAGGAGATGGCCCCTGGCTTGTACGAGGTCAAGGTCCATGACCCGAACGGGGACGCCGAGGACGAAGTGACCGAATGGCTCAATGACGCCGGGATCGAAGCCTTTGTGTCGTATGCAAACCCCAAAGGACCGAAGGCGTTTGATCTGCTCGTCTGCGGCAACTTGCTGTCCGTCGTTGTCAAGGATGGCGGCGGTTCAATCGAATCGGGATTGCCGCGTGAGGTCTGCCCGTCCTGTTCGGAACCCGACTGCAACTGCTCCTGCGACGGTTCGCAGGGAGCCGACGACAACAACGACGAGAGTGAGGACGACGTTCTTGGTCGTTTGCAGTACAACGCGGTCTTGGATGCCGTGGAAAGCATCGTTCTGGCCCATGCCGCAGGCGGCATCAAGGTGGATGACCCGAAGTACGTCGAAGGCATCGAAACGATGCTGGAAGCGGTGGGCAACAACCTGTAGCAATTTTCGAGACGGTTGTTAGGGGTGCGTGTAGTGGTGATACTCACGCAGCCTATTGAAGATCAGTCGTGGCAAAGCTACCCCGTCAAATTATCGCTGGTCGCAACCATGCCGCGTGCAGGGTTGCCCTGGTTTCACACACAAGAGGATTCAGTCATGCAGTATTGGGAAGAAATGAACGATAAGTACGGGTTCGGCGACGGAGGCTCCGTGCCGCGTGACGCCGAACTCTGCCGCAACGTCTATGTCCGGGCGTTAAATGCCGTGGCCGAGCAAAAGGGCAGCAACGTGCGGGCCATCAGCTTCAATCGCGGCGGCTGTCACAATCCCATTCTGATCGTCATGGTGACGCTGGCGCAATTCAACGCCATCCCGGTTGAGTATCGTCTGAGCGGTGACTACGATCTGGACAACCTGCCGGACGAGAAGGAACCCAGCGATGCCGCCTGGGAAGCGACCGTCGCCGAGTGCATGGAAATTGGCCTGGACGATTACGTCGTCTACTCACCGGAGATCGAACCGGCTTTCGCGCAGGTCGTGACGGATCTCAAGGCCGGCAAGAAGATCGTTCGGGACGAAGAGGACGACGAAGAGGACTAATTCTTTCGAGACGGGCAACCCTGCCGCGTGTAGAGTTGCCCATCCCGAGGAAAACATGAAACGCAAAGACATCGACTTGGTTCACGTCATCTGGGGCGACGATCAAGGCGTCGTCAGCCTCAAGAACAACAGCATCGTCATGTACTGCTTCGCCAAGCATTGGGGCGGGCATCACTCGTTCGTCCCGACCATCGCCCTTGAGGACAAGGACTTCGCTCTCATCATGGACCCGGTTGAGGATGACCCTGATTGCTTTGAAGCGACCTGGGATGACGTGCCGATGCTCCTGAACCATCCCAAGTTCCCGTTGATGCTGGCCGAGTTCCCCATGAAAACGCCGTCGATGAAGACGGAGGCCACGGCTTGATCGCCGCGATCACGACACGCAGTTTTCGAGACAGTGAATGTGGAGCGTGTACGGGTCATGAAAACTTACAAGGTGATCAACGGGACGAGCTACGACATTCGCACGCCGGATGAAGTGATCCGGGTGCTTGATAATGCCCGATTGAATCGGACCCGGCTGCACGTCAGCCTGGGTCACACGGACGGGCCGAACGCCGGCCTGGACTGGCTCGAAGAGTTCGAGAGCCACGGCTACATCGGACGAAGCATGGGACCGATCAAGGTGTCGCTGCTCATCGCCAACAGCCGCAGTTTGGGCGGTGGCGCATTGCTCGACCACTGCATCGTTCGCATCCGGCAAAGTTCCGGCGGGCGAGTGCTTTGGCAGCATCCTGCGTACCGCTTCGGCAGCATGGAGATTCGCACCAAGGCCGAACCTGTGGCCTTGCCGGACGGTCGGGTTCTGGCGGTGGACGTTCTTCGAGACGGAGAATGTCACGCGGCGTTCGAGAACGTGGCCCAGGCCCGCCGCTGGGTGCAGAAGATGGGCGTGGTCGCCCTTATTGCGGCGTAAAGATGGAGAAGTAGCGATGAACGAAGATCGTCCCACGGACATCAACGAAGCCCGTCCGACCTCGGTAAACCATCTGATAGGTCAGCCGGGAGTGAAAGAACAGATTGTCGTGGCGCTCGGATAGCGCCCAGCAAGACAACAAGAAATTCGATCACGCTCTCTTAGTCGGATTTCCGGGCGGCGGCAAGACAACCACTGCCCAGATTATCGCCGCCGAAATGGGAACCGACTTTCTGGACATCCTGGGCCAGTCACTCAATGGCGTTGCCGATTTGAACGCCTTGCTGTTGCAGGCGACCAACCGAGCCGTGGTGTTCATTGATGAAGCCCACGAACTCGACAAGAGCTTGCAGACCGCCCTGTACTTGGCCATCGACCAGCGGCGCATTCTGCTTCAAGGGAGCCGCAAGGGTAGCACGCCGGTCGCTATCCCGATTCAGGACTTCACGCTGCTGCTCGCCACTACGGATGAATTCCAGCTTCTCCAGCCGTTGCGAGATCGAATGCGGTTGACGCTTCGATTCCAGTTCTACGAACCCGAGGATCTGGAAAGGATCGCCCGTATGCGGGCCGCTGCTCTCGGTTGGGAAGTGGAACCCGAAGTGTTTCAGATGGCGGCGGTACGCAGTCGTGGAACGCCTCGACTCGTTTTGAGATTGCTTCAATCGGCACGGCGATGTTCGAGGGCCGACGCTGGCGAAGTCGTCACCGTGGCGAATCTGGAACGAGCCTGCGCACTTGAAGGCATCGACCACCTGGGCCTGGGGCCGACCGAGCAACAGTACCTCAGCATTTTGCTCGAAGGTCCGACGCGGTTGGGAATGATCGCCAGCCGTTTAGGACTTCCGGCTCGAACCATCAGTGAAGTCACAGAGAGCTTCCTTGTTCGTGCAAACCTCATCACGAAGGACGAGCAGAGCAGGAGAATTCTTACCGCCGAAGGGCGGGAACACGCTGGTGTGGTCGCTTCAGCATCGCGAATTATGCGGCAAGACAAGAGGAAGCAGCCGCGGTCGCCTGAGGACTCTCCTTTTCGACCGGTCGGCGAGCGGCCCCCCGCGGTTCGGGCCAGTCACGCGCAGCCAACTCTGTTGCGAACGCGGCCTCCCAAATCCCGCTCAGATAGAGCACACGCAAATCCAGAATCACCTGGCCGGACTCGCGCTGCCAACGCATCCCCGAGCGTTTGAAGCGTTGCGTGAACACCGTTTTGCAGGCCGCTTCCGTGACACCGCTGCCGATCGGTAGGCCACGCCGCCTATAGCCCTGATAATCCATCAAGCGGCGATGACGACGCACATAGCGATACGCTTTCCAGAACTCTGCCTGCTGCCCCTTGGTGGCGTGGCGGCGACCCAAGTGCTGCGTCGCGGAGCGCAGCACCTGGGCCGCTCCCTGGGGTCGATCCCGCAGCCAGCGCCGCATCTTCGCGAACCACTGCGTTCCGGCTGCCGTCTCGGCGCCGAACAAGGCGTCGGCCATCTTGCAGAGGTAGGTGCATACGTGATAGAAATCGAGCACCCATTCCCAGGTCAACGGCGTGCCAGCACGCGGATGCTTCATCTTGTTCAGCACGCGCCGATAGTAATCATCCGGCGCCGAGCCTTTGTCCGTGATATAGGCCAGACGCGGCACGGGCCGCTGCCAAGCCAGCAGCGTCGCCGTCACCAAGGCCGTCAAGGCCCGGGTGAGCGTCGCTTGCTTTTCCTCCGGCATTTGGCCCAAGTAAATCGTGCCCAGCCGCCGACGCCCCCGATCATACACGCTTACCGTGGCCGTGCTGGCTTCCTTGTAGCCGCCCTGACGCATGGGCACCATGATGCCGTCACGTCCCACCGCCAACACCGGACGATTCCGGCCACGCGACTGCTCCGCCTGCGTCAGCCACGCCAGCAGCCGCGTCTTTTGCAAGTCGGCCACAAACGGCAACAGCGCCTGGCGAAAGCCTGCCAAGGCCGCCCGCAGCCGATCATTCGACCAGACCAGACCGTGCTCGCGCCGCAGCCAGGCCCGCGTTTCGGTTTGCGTTTGCTCCACCGACAGCCGTGCCACGCGTTCCAACAGCGCCGGCGTGGCCGTTCCCGCACCGATACCCAAACGCAAGAGCAGCGGGTGCAAGCCCGGTTCGCCGTCCTCTTCATTCAAGTAGTAAAACGACCGCACGGTGATCGTGCCGAAACGCGTGGCGATACGTGCTGGCGTCTTCTTGTTGAGGCGATAGGTCTCCTTGTGATAACGCATCTTGCTCGGCACCACCTGCTTATCGTCGGCTTCCAAGCGGTTGGCTTCGCGTTCGATAAGTTGGCGACAGGCCTCCGCCGCGGCGGCGTGGAGCGCGTTCTCCAGTTCCAGGAAGCGCTGCGGCGTGACAGGTTCGCTCCGGAAACGCTCGACAATGTCGTCCACGCCTTTCTGAAAGACGTCGACCGGTTCGCTGGGCGTCGCGACCGCGGGGATTGCCTCTGTCCGCAGGCCGCTCTGGCGAGTAATCTTGACGACCATGGGGATTCCTTTCCCTGGGAGTGGGTGATGCTTCTCCCATTGTGCGGAAAGGATCCTCATTTTTCATGGACCAGTTCTGCCGCTCTCCGGTTTCCTGAACGACGATTTCTTCGAGAATGTCTGATGCTGTGGCGACTGCACCCGGCTGACTCGGTGGTCGCTGTTTACATCGAAGCCACAGCCAGCGAGACAGAAACACGGCTGCTGAACGGTCTGCGTAAACGCATTCCTGTCCTGCCTGACAACCTGGGGCTGAAAGAGACACTGGCCGCACTGCGTCGGGGCCAGGGCGTGGGGAAGAAGGTGGTGATCGTCCTCGATCAGTTCGAGCAATGGCTCCACGCCAAGAAGGAAGAACAAAACACCGAACTGGTGCAAGCCCTGCGGCAGTGCGACGGAGGGCGGGTGCAGTGCGTCGTGATGGTGCGAGACGACTTCTGGTTGGCCGTCAGCCGATTTCTGCGGGATTTGGAAATCCGACTCGTCGAGGGTCAGAACAGTGCGTTGGCCGATCTTTTCGATAAAGACCACGCCCGAAAAGTGCTGGCAGCGTTTGGGCGGGCCTTCGGTAAACTTCCCGAAAATAGTGGCGACACGACCAAAGACCAAAAGGAGTTCTTGAATCAGGCCGTGATGGGTTTAGCTCAGGACGGCAAAATCATCTCAGTCCGGCTGGCCCTGTTTGCCGAGATGATGAAAGGCAAAGCGTGGACGCCCGCCTCGTTGAAGGAAGTCGGCGGCACCGAAGGGGTCGGAGTGACTTTCCTCGAAGAGACATTCAGTGCGGCAACGGCACCACCGGAACACCGCTATCACCAGAAAGCGGCGAGGGGTGTCCTGAAGGCTCTCTTGCCGGAATCCGGCACCGACATCAAGGGCCACATGCGGTCGTATGCCGAGTTGCTGGAAGCATCGGGCTACTCCGGTCGTCCGAAGGATTTCGATGAACTGATCCGCATTCTCGACAGCGAAGTTCGCCTCATCACGCCGACCGACCCGGAAGGTAAAGAGGAGGCTTCCGCCTCTTCAATGAAAGCGGGCGAGAAATACTACCAACTGACGCATGACTATCTGGTGCCGTCGCTACGGGACTGGCTGACCCGCAAGCAGAAGGAAACGAGGCGGGGCCGGGCTGAATTGTTGTTGGCGGATCGGTCGGCGGTGTGGAACGCTCGCCAAGAGAACCGACAACTGCCGTCGCTGCGGCAATGGCTGAGTATCCGTTGGCTGACGGCGAAGAAGCACTGGACGCCGCCGCAGCGGAAGATGATGCGAAAGGCGACCCGTTACCATGCGGTGCGAGGGTTGGTCTTCGTCGTCGTAGTCGCCCTACTCGGCCTTGCCGGTTACGAAGGCCACGGTCGGTTGCAGGCCCACGCTTTGCGAAGGAGATTGCTGGACGCTAACACCAATGAAGTCCCGACCATCGTACAGGACATGGCTTCCTATCGACGGTGGATCGACCCGCTGCTACGTGATGCCGCTGCCCAGGCCGAAGCCAGCAAGGATGACCGCAAGCAACTCCACGCCAGTCTCGCTCTGTTGCCGGTGGATACCACGCAGGTCAAATATCTCTACGGTCGATTGCTCGACGCCGCCCCGAACGAAGTGCCGGTGATCCGTGACGCTCTGGCACCGCACAAGGATGTCCTACTAGACAAACTGTGGTCCGTCGTCGAGGAACCGGCGAAGGGGAAGGAAGCGCAACGGCTGCGAGCGGCCTCGGCGTTGGCGAAGTATGACCCGGAGAGTGACAAGTGGGCGAAGGCAGGCGGTCTGGTCGTGAATGATCTGGTGCTGGAAAACCCGGTCTTCTTGGGTCAATGGAGCGAAGCATTCCGACCTGTGAAGAACCGACTTCTTCCTCGGCTGTCCGAAATCTTCCGAGAACAACAGCCAGAACGCACCGCCGAACGCAGCCTGGCTACGAACATTCTGGCTGACTACGCCGCCGACCAGTCGCAGGTTTTGGCCGATCTGCTGATGGACGCTGACGAAAAGCAGTTCGCCGTCATCTATCCGAAGTTCAAGGAACAGGGCGACAAGGGCTTACCCCTGCTGACCACCGTGATCGACACGAAACTGCCAGCAGACCTGTCCTCCTCGGACGACAAGCGAGAGAAGCTGGCAAAGCGGCAAGCTAATGCAGCGGTGGCCCTGCTGAGGATGAACCAACCGGAGAAGGTGTGGCCGCTGTTCCGGCACAGTCCCGATCCGAGGGTGCGAAGCTATCTCATTCATCGCCTGAGTCCGCTGGGGGTGGACGCCAAGGTCATCGTCAAACGGCTGGACGAAGAGCCAGACCTGACGATTCGTCGAGCCTTGCTCCTGAGTTTGGGTGAGTTCGGCGAGACGGAGTTTTCGCAGGAGGATCGTCAGGGGTTGCTGCCGAAGTTGCGGATAATTTATCGCACCGACACCGATCCTGGAGTTCATGCGTCGGCTGAATGGTTGTTTCGGACCTGGAACCAGGAGGCTTGGCTGAAACAGGAGAACGAGGAGTGGAGGCAGGACAAAGAGCAACGAGAGAAGCGGCTGGACGGTATCAAGCAGTTACTCACGAAGGAGAAAGAGAAAACGCTGCCACAGTGGTATGTCAATGGTCAGGGTCAGACGATGGTTGTAATTCCCGGCCCGGTAACTTATCAAATGGGTTCTCCGAAAACCGAAAAAGATCATAATTCCTATGAGGTTCAACACCAGCGGCGTATCGGTCGGACGTTTGCGCTTGCCGCCAAGTCGGTGACATTGGCGGAATATCGGAGCCTGACGGAAGACAAGTACGAAATCGGCGAGAAGTACACCCGGCACCCCGATTTGCCAGTCGTGGGCATCAATTGGTACATGGCGGCGGCATATTGCAATATGCTGAGTAAGGCTGAGGGAATCGAGGAAGAACAGTGGTGCTATGAGATCAAGGGCAAAGAAACGAAATTGAAGACGGACTATTTAAGTTTGACGGGCTACCGTCTGCCGACAGAAGCAGAGATGGAGTATGCGACCCGTGCGCTGGCGGTAACCAGTCGGTATTATGGGGAGACGGATGCGTTGCTGGGGAACTATGCGTGGTACACGAAAAACTCGAATGAACTGATCCACCGGGTGGGAACGAGGAAGCCGAATGATTTCGGCCTCTTTGATGTGCAGGGCAACTGCTTTACTTGGTGTCAGGAGCCTTATGACGAATATCCTGTTGGTGAAGGTGATAAACCGGTGGAAGACAAAGAAGGCGGCCTGGTGATCTCTAGTACAGGTAGCCGTGTGTTGCGTGGCGGCTCGTTCGACCTTTAAGCGTCGAACGTGCGTTCTGCCAACCGTAACAACGATGCGCCGGCGAGCCGCCTCAACAGCAACGGTTTCCGTCCGGCGAGGACTTTTACCCCTTAATTCCTTTACTGCTTTAACACCTACCCCGAAGGGGTCGAAAACGAAAAATGCAATTAAAGCATCTGTACACTACGGTGGGTTGTCATGGCCGAGCTAAAGCGACACGAAGAATTGACGGTCATTACGAAGGCGTATGACCTTATCTTGTGGAGTTGCAATCACACGGGCAAGTTTCCCCGCAATCACCGCTTTGTGCTGGGCGAACGCATTGAACGGAACCTTTACGACCTGCTGGAAATCCTCATCCGGGCGAAGTACAACAAGCAACGTCAGCCCTTGCTGGAACAAGCCAACCTCATACTCGAAATCCTGCGCTTTCAGATGCGGCTCGCCAAAGACTTGCAGTGCCTCAAGGTGGATAGCTACGCCTTCGCAGCCAAGGCGATTGACGAGATCGGCAAATTGGTGGGTGGGTGGCTCAAGAGCAGTAGTAAACCATGAAACGCCACGGCAACTTGTGGGAGCAGGTCATTAGCTTCGAGGCGTTGCTGGGCGCAGCTGACACAGCCCGGCGAGGCAAACGCTTCCGCCCTGCCGTGGCCGCATTTCACTTCGATCAGGAACGGGCATTATGGAAGCTGCATGAAGAACTGACCACCAAGACTTATCGACCTGGAGCCGATCGCAGCTTTTTCATCTACGAACCCAAGAAGCGACAGATCAGTGCGGCTCCGTACCGGGATCGTGTCGTTCACCACGCTCTGACAAGTGTATTGGAGCCGATTTACGAGCGGACCTTCATTGCCGACTCCTACGCCTGTCGCAAGGGCAAAGGGACACACGCCGCCGTGGTCCGCTGCCAGCAGTTCGCCCACCGCTTCCGCTACGTTCTTAAGGCCGACATCCAGAAGTTCTTCCCATCGCTGGACCACGAAATCTTGAAGGCTTTGGTGGCCCGCAAGATCAAGGACAAGGATGTGCTGTGGCTGGTGAATCAGATTATCGACCACAGCAACCCGCAGGAAGAAATCCAGAACTACTTTCCCGGCGACGATCTGTTCACTCCCGGCGAGCGGCGACGTGGCATTCCCATCGGCAACCAGACCAGCCAGTTCTTCGCCAACGTGTACCTCGATCCGCTCGATCACTTCGTCAAGGAACGGCTGGGGATCAAGGGCTACGTCCGCTACGTCGATGACTTCCTGGTGTTCTCGGACGATAAGAGCCACCTGGCCGACGTGCGAGAACAGATCAGAGAGTTTCTGGTTGATCTGCGCTTGCAGCTTCACCCGAAGAAGAGCGTGGTGTTTCCGGTCAAGAGCGGCATCCGGTTCCTCGGCTATCGGGTCTTCCCCACGCATCGGCTGCTGCCCAAGGAAAACGTCAGGCGGTTCTGTCGCCGGGTCCGGGGAATGCAGGAGGAGTATGCGGCAGGCCGTGTTACCTTTGCAGAAGTCTACCAGCGTCTCATGAGTTGGAACGGCCACGCCCAGCAAGCGAACACTTATCGGCTGCGTTGCCATCTTTTCGATACAATCAGTTTCCAGAGGGCGACGACCGTATAGCCGTGTGTTGCGTGGCGGCTCGTTCAACAATTAAGCGTCGAACGTGCGTTCTGCCAACCGTAACAACAATGCGCCGGCGAACCGTAACAACAACAATGGTTTCCGTCCGGCGAGTACCTTGCCTTGCCAGAATCCGCCGGCTGACACCTGCGGAGCGTGCCAGGGTGCAAAGTCCAGGTGGTCGTCCCGTGTTGGGCCGTCGCAAGGCGGTTCGGCCAAATGATACCCCGGCCCGGCAGGTCTGGTAGGCCGCAAGGCTCGAACGCCCTGCCGGGTCATTTTTCTCTTCCCGCCGTCCGGCCACCGCCCCAATCCATTGAAGTGAGCGACAGGTGCAGTACCCTGGCACTGAAGGTCTGGACCGAGCGGTTCGACAACGTGATCGACAGCGGCCTGTTCCACGTCTTCAACGACGACGACCGCCGCCGCTACGTCGAAGGGCTGGCGGCGGTGTTGAAGCCGAGCGGTCGGCTGTTCCTGCTCTGCTTCAGTGACGAGGAGCCAGGGACGCAAGGGCCGAGGCGGGTGTCTGCGAAGGAAATCCAAGACGCTTTCGCCGAGGGCTGGAAAGTCGAGAGCATCGAGCCGTCGAGGTTCGAGGTCCGGCCCGATTTGAAGAACTTCACCTTCAGCGAGGGTGGTCCGAAGGCGTGGTTCGTGGTGGTGCGGCGAACAGCGTGATTCGCGTCGGTACTTCAATGGAGCGAAGAGACATGCCGCGTATTCCCTCTCGCCCACCTCTTGATCTGTCCGGCAAATGGATCGTAGTCGAACTGCCGTCGATGTCGGACGACTACCTGGGACTGTCGCCCGACCCGCACGTCCTGATCACCCACGACGAGTTCGAGCGGTTCTCGGCGACCTTCCAGTTCGGTGCGCAAGAGGGCGAGATCGACGGCAGGGTGGACGAGGTCTGGACACATGCAGCTGCGATCTTCTTCACCTTCGTAGGGACCGACGAGGGCGACGAGATCAGCGGTGCCGCCGCCGATGCCGGGTATAACGCGAAGGACGACACGATCACCGGCACGATGCGTTATCACCTAGGCGATGATCTGCCGTTCGTATGGCGGCGAGCCAAGGCGGGGACGAAGAAGGCGTTGAAACGAGCTTCGACCGGCGTCGGGAAGAAGAAGACGTGACCAACGACAAGAGCTTCAAGGAATCGGCCTATGAAGCTGGAGGCGGCATGAAAAACTCGATCTTCGTCATCAAGCCGTATAAGTGGGAAGGCATGTGGGTTTTTGACGACCCCAACGTGGGGCTGGTCAAAGAACCCTTCGTCGGCGGCGCGGACACGATGATTGATCGTGCGACCGCCCAAATCCCGAACGCCAATCAAGGCTTCCTCGCAGTCTTCTCAGCGGGCTTCTTCCCCGACGCCCAGATCGTGCTGGACTGGGACAGAGAAGAAGGTGGTGGCAACGTGTATCGGTGGCCCGAGAAGGGTATGGAAGGCTGGCTGTGTCCTGCGTTGCTCAAGTATTTCGAGCAGCCACCAGCGAAGTTGTACATTCACGTCAAACCGGCTGGGTAACGAGCCAGTGCCATTGCCGAGGCGAATAAGTCATGAACAACCGTCGCAGGGAACTCTGATCGGCTCGACGGTCGGCGATGCGCTGGGGGCCGTGGCGACACCAATGAAGACGTAGAGTAGTCCTACTTGAACAGCTTGCTCAAGTCCCTACCGTTGTAGGTCATGGCCTCGCCCCGCTTCATCAGGTCCGTCGCATATTTCTTCAGGGAGGTGAACTCCGTGTCGAAGCCAAACAGTTTCAGCGACTTGGCAGCTTTGTGCAGGCGGATGGGCCACTGCTGCCAGCTTTGCTCGGGCTTGGGATTGGCGATGTAGTCCTGCGCCGCCAAATCCCATCCCCATGAAAGTGCCAGCAGACGGACGCCTTTCAGGTAGTTCTCGATGTACTCGCTGTCCTGCTTCAGCCGGGCGATGTCACCCTCGTAAACGGTCCAGGCAAGACCATAGCTGCTTTTCGTATCAATCGGGAACATCCACCAGTCGTAGTGGTTGTGGTGGAATTTACCCCATAGATCCTGAACTGCCCACGCCTCGAATTGCGTCAACTGCTCCTTCTGCTTCTTCTTGATGGTGTCGATGCCCACAAAAACGGGGTCGGTGTTGTATTTCATAGGTTCAACCCTCTGCTAACGGGTGCGAGTTGTGCTGCTGGCATCGACGGCTCACGTCCTTCGTGATGCCGGTGTAGAGTGTGCCGTCGCCACAACGCACGATGTAAACGAACCACGTCTCGCCGGGCGTCTTCGACCTCGGCTTGCGGTCCTTCCTCGCCATCCAGATAAGATACTCGGTAGCCGAGCGTCAGGCTGCCCGGACGAGGAGCCACTTGTGGCATTCGACGGCAACCTTGGCCGTCGCATTTGACAAGCACACGCCAGATTGACGCTCAAAAGGAGCTTCTTCATGATCCGTTCCTGTGCAATCGTGCTGGCCGCGTTCTTCACCGTCAGCCTGCCTGCGTTCGCCCAGGACAAGAAGGGGCCGCTCGCCGAACTGCCCAGCAAGCCCGGTGCGCACATCGAGAAGATCAAAGCGATGGGCGACAACCAGTGGCTGAATCTCGGCGTCCCCGCCGCAGATCCGAAATGGGGCAAGGCACGGGGCAGTGCGTGGGGTGCAAAAGCCCTGATCCTCGCACCGGACCTGCGCGGAGCCTTCCTCTTCGGCGAAGGCGTCCACGCCTACGTCAAGCCCGATGGCCACAGCATGGACGACCTCTGGTTCTACGACATCAACACACACGCCTGGATCTGCCTCTACCCCGGAATGAACACGAAGACCTTCACGCAGCGAGTGAAGGACAAGGAACTGCTCATCGATGACAATGGGCAGTTGATCGACAACGAAAAACAGCCCATACCTCTCCACACGTTGGTCCATGCCTGGGGGTATCTCGACCTACGATTCCGACCGGAAGAAGTTCGCCTTTGTCAGTTGGTCGGCCAATCCGATTCCCCGATACTTCCTGGGCGGCGAGAAACAGATGGACGAGGGGTTGAAACTGCTCGAAGAGCAGATCGAAAGGCAAAAAGAAGGCGGTCTTCTCCCCGTGGTTCTACGACGTGGCGTCGGGCAAGTTCGAGCGATCCCCGGCGAACAACTCGATGGCCATCAACGCGGGAGGCTTTCCCCAACTCCACTATCTCCCCTCGAAGAAGCAATTCTTCGCCGTGGGTTCCGACACCGTGGCGATTTTCGATCCCGCGAAGAACCAGTGGATCGACGCGAAGCCGAAAGGACCGGCCCCCAAGGGTTACGATGCCTGCGGCTGCTACGACTCCAAGAGGAACCGGATTTACCGAAACGACGGTGACGGCTCAAAGGATGAGGGACTCATGGCCTACGACATCGAGAGCAATTCGTGGAGCCACCTGAAACCCACCGGGGCCGCACCGGCGGCAGCCAACACGAACGCCGCGTTCTACGAATACGACGCTCGCCTCGACGTTGTCGTGGCGATCCACTTCAAGGGCAAGACAACGGGAATCTATGTGTACGACCCGAAAACGAATTCATGGGCAGACCCGCTTCCCTTCCCGGCGGACGGCCCGAAGTTTCAATTTGCTGCCAACACCTGTTACGACCGGGAGTTGAACGCCTACTTCTGCCACGTCGCTGGCGACAGCAACGACAACGGCGTCATGTGGGTGTATCGGTACAAGAAATGAGGCAGATCCGATGCGATCTCCACGGGTGTCGAGGACGTGGCGAAGCTGACCGTGCCAGCCGAGGGTCGGTCGGCGGCTGCTCCGGTGCTACAACGACTTGAGAAAGGAATGAACGGAGTCACCAATGGCCTTTGACGAATCCCTCGCTGGTCGCATCCGTGACGCCTTGGCCCGCCGCAAGAACATCGAGGAGAAGAAGATGTTCGGCTGCCTCTGCTTCTTCCTCAACGGCAATGCCCTGGCGGGGGTCTGGAAGGATGGCCTGATCGCCCGCCTCGGTCCTGACGAGGGGGAAGTGGCGCTGCGGGAGCCGCACGTTCGGGCGTTCGACATCACCGGCAGGCCGATGAGGAATTGGGTGGTGGTCGAGTCGGAGGGCGTCGAGGACGACGACCAGTTGAAAGATTGGATCGAGCGGGCGACGAAGTTCGTGAAGAAGTTGCCAGCGAAATGAAGCAGGGTGAACGGAGGAGGCAATCTTGCGAACCGAAAAAGAGAAGATGCTGGCTGGGGAACTGTACGACCCACTCGATCCCGAACTCGTTCAGGCCAGGGACCATGCCAGGGACTTGTGCCAGGACTTGAATGCGACCCGTGAGCGGGACCAGGAAACTCGTCGCTCGATCTTGAAGCAACTTTTCGGTCGAGGCGGTGAATCGGTCTGGATGCAGCCGCCGTTCTTCTGCGACTACGGGTCGAACATCCTGTTGGGCCAGCGGGTATTCTTCAACTTCAACTGCGTCGTCCTCGACGTGTGCGTGGTGAAGATCGGGGACTTCACGCTGTTCGGACCTGCGGTGCAAATCTACACTGCCACGCACCCGATGAACGCCGAACTGCGGCGCAAGCAGGAGTTCGCCAAGCCCATCGAGATCGGCTCGGATGTGTGGGTCGCCGGCGGGGCGATCATCTGCCCCGGCGTGAAGATCGGCTCGAAGTCCGTCATCGGGGCGGGGAGCGTTGTGACGAGGGACATCCCGGATGGCGTGTTCGCTGCGGGGAATCCGTGCCGAGTCATCCGGGAGATCACGGAATAACGAAGGCCATGCGTGGATAAAACCCAGGCACGAACCAAAAACGCAATGCACAAGAACGAGAGGCAACAGAGATGGCGAGTTTGTTTCAGGAGTTCCGGCTAAAGGATGTAGTGCTGCGGAATCGCATCGCCGTCTCGCCGATGTGCCAGTATTCGTCGGACAACGGCTTCCCGAACGATTGGCACTTCGTTCATCTCGGTTCCCGTGCTGTGGGCGGTGCTGGGCTGGTGATGGTCGAAGCCACTGCCGTTACGCCCGAAGGCCGGATCAGTCCCGCCGACAGCGGCATCTATCTCGATGACCATGTAGAGCCGTTCGCCCGCATCAGCCGCTTCCTCAAGCATCACGGAGCAGCACCCGGCATCCAACTCGCCCACGCCGGACGTAAGGCCAGCGCCAGCAAGCCGTGGGAGGGCAACAAGCACATCGAGACGGACAAGGGCGGCTGGGACATCATTGCACCATCGGCGGTCCCCTTCGGCGGCAATCTCACGAAAGTTCCACGAGAGATGACGGTCCAAGACATCGTGAGCATTCAGGAGGCGTTTGTCGCTGCGGCGAAGCGAGCGCTGGCGGCTGGGTTCGAGTGGCTGGAGTTGCATTACGCTCATGGCTATCTCGCCCACGAGTTCTACTCGCCGCTCGCCAACAAAAGGACCGACAAATACGGCGGCAGCTTCGAGAATCGGATTCGGTTCCTCCTGGAGACGTTCACCGCCGTCCGCAAGGTCTGGCCCGAACGCTTTCCATTGACCGTTCGCCTCTCGGTGACGGACTGGATCGAGGGCGGTGTGACCGTCGATGATTCGGTCGAACTGGTGCGCCGGTTGAAGTCTGCCGGGCTTGATCTGCTCGATGTGAGCCACGGCTCCGTCACGCCGGACATCTCGAAGGTTCCGTGGGGGCCGGGGTTCATGATTCCGGCAGCCAGCCGCATCCGAAAGGAAGCCGCCATTCCCACTGCTGTTGGCTGGCAGATCACCGAACCGCAGCAGGCAGAAGAGGTCATTAAGGATCAACACGCTGATCTGGTAGTGCTGGCAAGAGAGATGCTGCGTGATCCTTACTGGCCCTACCACGCCGCTTTGGACCTTGGCGACGAGAAGGCCCAGGATATTCTGCCGATCCAATATGCTCGTGCGGTGAAGAAGCGATGAGCGACCGGGCGATGCGGAAAAGAAGAAACCGGCAACTCATCCGTTCCTGGAGGTGCGATGAAATCGACGGTCGATGAAATTCGGCAGCGGTTCGACGCCGACGTGGAGCGGTTCGCCAACCTCGAAACCGGCCAGTCGGCCACGGTCGATGCGCCGCTGGCGATGGCGCTGGTCGCACAGGCCGCAGCAGCGACCACGCTCCACGCTCGCCACATCCTCGACGTGGGCTGCGGGGCCGGGAATTACACCCTCAAGCTGCTGGAGCAGCTTCCCAACCTCGATGTCACGCTGATCGACCTAAGCCAGCCCATGCTGGACCGGGCCACGGAGCGGGTGGGGCGGGCGACTACGGGCAGCATCAAGACTATCCAGGGCGACATCCGGAAGATCGACCTCCCCGACCAGGGGTTCGACATCGTTCTGGCCGCTGCGGTCCTTCACCACCTGCGCACCGACTCGGAGTGGCGGGATGTCTTCGCAGCGTTCCACCGGGCGCTGCGGCCTGGAGGCTCGGTGTGGGTGTTCGATCTGGTCGAGAGTTCGATCCCCGCTGTCCAGCAACTCATGCGGCGGCAGTACGGCGAGTACCTGATCCGGCTGAAAGACGAAGCCTACCGGGACCATGTGTTCGCCTACGTCGAGAAGGAAGACACGCCCCGACCGCTGCTGTTCCAACTGGACCTGCTGCGGCAGGTCGGCTTCGCCCAGGTGGATGTCCTGCTCAAGCACGTCTGCTTTGCGGCCTTCGGCGCTGTGAAGGGCTAACCAGCAGCCGATCCGATCAGACAGGCGCAGGCAACGCCGAAGAGTCGCAAGGTATCAAAGCTCGCTCACTAACGCCTTGAACACGTCTCGTGGAAAGCCGTGGGATAAGCCGTCGTGCTTTAGCGCCGACATCGGGATTTCGTTCAGCCGGAAGCCAACCTCAGATGACGAAACATCGCCTTCTGCCAGCCAGAACGCCGCATGTCTCGTCAGGTCATTCATGGACCCCGTGACCGAACGGTTCAGCGCCTTGGCGTACCGCACCGTGGCGCTGGCCGGGGCGATGAGGCTGTCGCAGACCGCATCCTGACCGTCTTGTTGCAAGAACTCCCGGATGCCGCTCAACGCCCGCTCGATAAAAGCGCTGCCGCTGGTGATGCCCTTGCCGGGTAAGACCGTGGAGTAGAGCGACTTCGTGTTGCTGAGGAGGATGTACTGCGTGCGCCTGGCGACGAACAAAGCAGCCGACCAGTCGGCCAGCGAGTTGTCGTCCAGGGGGAGCGTCGGCAGCGTCCCCACCTTGATCTTGCCGTTCAGCTTTTGAGACAGCCGGAAGATCATCGCACCCCCGCCCACGTCAGGAATTCGGTCAGGCAGCTTCTTCCGACACGGCAATGAGGGTTCACCAGCCCGCACGGTGATCGGCTCCGGGAGGTCCACCCAGCCGCCTTCGCCCACCCTCGCCGTCATCAACAGGCCCAGGCGCTCGCCCGTGGCCGGGTCGATCTTGAAGACCGTGACTCGCCTTTCGGCGTCCATGCTCTCCAGGTGAAAACGAGGAATGATCCGGTCGTCAGCGAACCGGAAGGTGAAATGCGGGTCGTGATGCATCGGCAGCATTTTCGTGACGGACCTTTCCCGGATCGTCCCGACCGTCAACCGACTTCGCACCGATCCCCCGGTTCGCCGTCGTCGGCATCATTTCGGGGGCGGTAGCCGTCGCAGCGCACGACCGGCTGGGGCGGGTACTTCGGGTATGAGGAGATCGTGACCGACAACTCGCACAGCAAGAACCTGGACCTCTCCGTGCAGACCGCCCGGACGTTCCCGCAGGACTCGCACAAGCTCCGCATGATCGTTCCTGGTCTAGCGATTCGCTACACTCCGAGCCGCCATCTCACGCTTGCGTTCCGCCGTGTACTTCCACCACGGCTTCTTCGGCCTCCCTCCATGTAGCGGACGGCGGCGATGAAGGTATCGAGTACGCACGGGTCGTGGCGTTGGCCGGTGATGTGGCACAGGTCGTCGTACAACGCATACGGGGGTCACGTCCGGGCAACTCGTCGGGCGTGGCGATCCCCAACTGGCGCAGGTCGGCGGCGATGGCGGGGCCGACGTTCGGGATGTCCTCCAGCCGGGCGATCTCTTCCCGATTGCTGGTTGGCCGAGCAGTTGATGATTTCATAGTTTCCTCTCACACGATGGACTTCACCACGCCGCCATCGACACGCAGCGCCGCCCCGTTTGTGGCCGAGGCCCGTGGGCTGCACACATAGGCGACCATCGCAGCCACTTCTTCCGGTGTTTCAAATCGCTTCAACAGCGAGGAGGGGCGCACCGAGCGGAAGAACTCCTTCTCGACGGCCCTCTCATCCCCACCTTGCCCCTTCGCCATGTCCTGAACGAATCGCTCGACGCCCTCCGAGCGGGTCGGGCCGGGCAGCACCGAGTTGACCGTTACGTTCGTCCCCGCCGTCGTCTCGGCCAGACCACGGGCCAGGGCGATCTGCGCCGTCTTCGTGACGCCGTAGTGGATCATCTCCACCGGGGTATTCAGAGCCGACTCGCTGGACATGAAAACGATCCGGCCCCAATTCTTCTGAAGCATCTTTGGCAGGTAGAACCGGCTCAACCGGACGCCGCTGAGGACGTTGACCTCGAAGAACCGCAGCCAGTCCTCGTCGGTGATTTCGGGAAAGAGCTTCGGCTCGAAGATGCCGAGGTTGTTTACCAGGATGTCCACCGCCGTCAATTGGCCGGTCAACAGGGCCACGCCCTCCTTCGTGCCGAGGTCGGCGGCTATTCCTGTCACCTGGGCGTTCTTGTTCTCGTTTCGGATTCGCTGGAGGGCATCATCGACCCGTTGCTGCGAGCGACCGTTCACGACGACTGATGCACCCTCCTGAGCCAAGAAGCGAAGCAATGGCAAAGCCGATCCCAGCCGTCGAGCCAGTAACCAGCGCCTTCTTGTTCGTCAGTTGCAAGTCCATCGGAGTCTCCCTTGCAGATGAAATTCGTCATGATCCCCCCTCCGTGCGGTTAGTTTAGCGATACGAGACGGGATCGACCGACTGACAAGTGCCGAGGGCGTCCACGCCGAGTTCGTGAGGGTAGAATGATGATAAGGGAGGCTCGATCATGGCAAACCCCAAGAAACGAGTGCCGGAAAACGTCCCTGGCGATTTCTTCGTGGATTCGACCTGCATCGACTGCGATGCCTGTCGGCAGATCGCTCCTTCGGTCTTCGGTGAAGCCGCTGCAACGTCCTTCGTCAAGGCCCAGCCGGTTTCCAGCGCCGACCGGCGACAAGCGTTGCAGGCGTTGCTGGCCTGTCCCACCGGGTCCATCGGCTGCCTCGGCGACGACGACGTGAAGGCGGTGATGAAGGACTTCCCGCTCGTCGTCGAGGAGCCGGTCTATTACTGCGGCTACAACTCCCCGAAGTCGTATGGCGGCAACAGCTACTTCATCCGGCACCCGCATGGCAACTGGCTGATCGACTCGCCGAAGTTCGTCACGCCGCTGGTGCAGCAGTTGGAGGCGCTGGGCGGCATCGCCCACATCTTCCTGACCCACCGAGACGACGTGGCCGATGCCGAGCGTTTCGCCGAGCATTTCAGGAGCCGCCGCATCATCCATCGAGACGAGTTGTCGTCGCAGCCCGGTGCGGAAGTCGTCCTCGACGGCGACGGGCCGTGGGAGTTGGCTCCGGGTTTTCTCGCCATCCCGACGCCGGGCCACACGAAGGGGCACTGCGTCCTGCTCTTCCAGGACCGCTTTCTCTTCACCGGCGACCACCTGGATTGGGACCGGGACGAGCAGCAACTTTCGGCCTCCGAGGATTACTGCTGGTATTCGTGGCCGCAGCAGGCCGAGTCGATGGAGCGGCTGGCGGATTATCGCTTCGAGTGGGTGTTGCCCGGCCACGGCCAGAAAGTGCATTTGCCCGCCGCCGAGATGCGGCGGCAAATCCTGCGATTGGCCGAGTCGATGAAGGAAAGGAGCAAGCCATGATTCAACTACCGCCGCCCCCGGTCAGCCGATTGATTGGCTTCGTGCTGAAGTCCATCGAACCGGGTCATGCGATCTTCGAGATGGAGGCCGACGAGCGCCACCACAATCCGATGGGTACGCTGCACGGCGGCATCTACTGCGATCTGGCCGACGCAGCGATGGGATTCGCCTACGCCGCTACCCTGGCGGAAGGCGAGACGTTCACGACCATCGAGTTGAAGATCAATTTCCTCGGAGCCGTTCGGAAAGCAACCCTGACCGCCGAAGCCAGGGTCGTGAAGGCGGGAAGCACTTTGGGATACGTCGAGTGCGAGGTCAAGGACCAGACCGGCAAGCTGGTGGCAAAGGCGGCAAGCACCTGCATGAAGCTGCGGCAGGACCGGAAGGAAGCATAGGTGAGGCTTCGATGGCGAAGAACTTTCCCAGGACCGGAAAAAAGGTGCGCCCGAAAACCGCCGTGAAGGGCAAACGCTACCGCTGCGCCAAGTGCCGCAAAAGAAGCCCGAAACCCGTCAAGACGCCCGCCCCTGGTACTGCCCGAACTGCCTGAGCCAAAAAGTCGCACCCGCATCGGAGTAAGGGGGGAATCTCCATGCCCTTCGTGAAGTGTAGCGTCGATGGTTGCAGCCGAAAACTCCAGCCGATCTTGAAGGTGGACCCCAGGGACCGGGACACATGGTTCTACCGGGAGTGCGAAGTGTGCCTCAAGCCCGCCTGCGAGGAGCATTCATCGGGAGTTGAGGGCCGGGTCATCTGCGACCGCTGCCGCCGAGAAGCCGAAGCACAACAGCGGTCGGCGGGGCTTATCGACCTGGGATTCCGGCTGCGACGTGAAGCAGAATAGCTTTTCGGAGTACGACCATGACTGACGTGCCGAAGCGATCAGACTTTGAATCCGCTTACGCCGGGCAAGCCGCCCTGGGACATCGGCAGGCCGCAGAAGGCGTTCATCGACGTGGCCGACCAGATCACCGGGTCGCATCCTCGACGCCGGCTGCGGCACCGGCGACAACGCCCTCTTCTTCGCCAGCCGGGGCCACAAGGTCACGGGCATCGACTTCCTGGAAGAGCCGATCCAGCGGGCGAGGCGCAAGGCAGCCGAGCGGGGCCTGACGGCGACGTTCCTGGTCATGGACGCCCTGGCCCTGAAAGACCTTCCCGAAGTTTTCGACAGCGTGATCGACAGCGGACTGTTCCACGTCTTCAGCGACGACGACCGGCGGCGCTACGTCGAAGGGCTGGCGACGGTCTTGAAGCCGGGCGGTCGGTTGTTCCTGCTCTGCTTCAGCGACGAGGAGCCAGGGACGCAGGGGCCGAGGCGGGTGTCACGGAAGGAGATTGCACGCCGCCTTCGCCAAGGGCTGGAAGGTCGAGTCCATCGAGCCATCGACGGTTCGAGGTCCGGCCCGATTTGAAGGACTTCACCTTCAGCGAGGGCGGGCCGAAGGCGTGGTTCGTGGTGGTGCGACGAAAAGCGTGATTCGCTTCGGTACTTCAATGGAGTCAAGAGACATGCCGCGTATTCCTTCACGCCCACCTCTTGATCTGTCCGGTAAATGGGCAGTGGTCGAACTGCCCACGATGACGGACGATTACCTCGAACTGACGCCCGACCCGCACGTTCTGATCAAGCACGACGAGTTCGAGCGGATCTGGGCCACCTTCTGGTTCTGCGGTCACCTCTAGCCTTGCACAGCTTCGTGGCAGCGTGCCAGCAAGGTAGTCAGCGTCTCCGCCGAGGCCGTCGCCCTCGCTATCATTCAACGGATGATATTTTTCCCTTGGTCACTTTACAGATCCCCACTTTTTGTTGATAATGTCTGTAGAGATCTGACCGGCTTGCTTCGGATGCCGAGTCGCATTTCGTCGCTCACTTTTTGCCGTGGCAAGCCCCAACGCTCGTTCGCGAGTCACGGGGCTTCCATGTGCGCAACCAACCGATTCATCATTTCGCCATGCTTACCGCGAGGCCCACCAGTGGCGGCGGCGTCTGTGGCGTTCAATTCAACTCAAACGCGGAGTTCACATGGAAAGCAAGTTTGTCGTGGTGGCGTTCCCCCAGCCCCTGGACAGCCCGATGCCCATTGAGGAAGCAAAGCGGCGCGTCGGTGACTGGATTCAGGACATGGTGGCCGAAGGCTTACTGTCGTTCGTCGCCTTCGCGGAGGGCGAGAGGCTTCGCGCCAATGGCGAGGAAAAAGAGGTCATGCTGTTCCTGATGAGGAAAACAGCATCAGCAGGTCGAGGCCGTCAGCAGGAGTACACCGTCTTCGAGAACTGGACCGACGAGTTCGAGCAGGCGGTGTTGATCGACGGTCACGGTCAGAAAGACGACCAACCGCTGCCGCCCGAGCAAGCTCTGGCCCAGTGGATTGCTGGGTTTCTGGCAAAGAATGAAGCGGTGCCAGGATCGTACCGGCTTCGGTATCGCTTGATCGAGGGCTGATAAAGGAGGTGCGGTCGGAGGCCGGCATAGCCCAGTCGTCCAGGCCAGCCTCCGACATTCACCCCGTTGTGGCTGTTGCCGATCCCAGAATCTCGAATGGGTCTGCGTCAATCGCACCCAGGTGACAAGTCAAGGCGTGACAAGGCTGAATGTCACGCGACCCAGCGTCAAAATGATGATGTCTCCAGACCGGAGATTTCGACTGTGGATTAGCCGCGTCCACACGGCCTTCGCACCTATCGGCACCTATCGCGGCGTTTGCTCCTGATCCTCTGGACGGACAATGACAGCGCGAACGCCAGATGAGCCACAAGGAATCCAGTAGGAAATGGGATCTTCCGATTCAAACCGCATAACGCGGAAATGATCGTAATGGTCTTTTGTGTTCCCTCTAAGATGAGACTTCACGATCTCTTCGGGCGTCAGAAAGTATTTCGCGTATACCATCTTCATCAACCCGATTATCCGCTCCGAAGTAATGTGCGTTGTCGGAATCTCGCCAATCACTGTATCATTCCCTCGATCAATCAGCGTGATTCTCCAGAATCGTTTGCTGGCATGTTTCATGTCATTCTCGCGCGGTGAACTCGAAAACAGGTCACACTTCACATGCTGCTTCACCATGATGACACGGAGCTTGATCACGACCTCGGGGTTCGTGTCGGCCACATCGTTCTTTTCACCAGGGTCGGAGGCGAGGTCGTACCGTTCGATCTCGTCGGGCTTCTGGTCCGTCGCCTTCGGGCCGAGGTTCAAGTTCCGTCGCAGCGCCTTCCAGTTGCCTCACGGCCACACTGCTGGCCCCCGTACCTCGGCGACTCGCGGTAGAGGAACGGACGCGGCTCCTACTTCTTGCCAAGGAGGGTTGGAGCGAAACTGATACCATCGAGATCGACGGGCGTCTTGACACCGCTGAGTTCGAGCAGTGGGGGGAGCCAATCCTCGAACCCGGTGACGCGGTCGCTGGTGCCGCCCGCAGCGATGCGCCCCTACCAGCGGACCAGACACGGCTCGCGGAAGCCTCCTTCGTATTAGGAACCCTTCCGTCCGCACAGGCCCGCCGCGCTGTCGAAGCAGACGGTGTCGGTGCCGCCCCGTTGATCGTAGAGTGGTCCGTTGTCGCTAGAGAAGGACGCCGTTTGAGTATTTCGAGCAAATCACCAAGAACATGCCGGGCTGTGCTGTTCACATGCCCAAGCCCATCTCCGAAAGAAAGCGGGAGGGCTGCCTCCGCCATCCCCCTTGCCGCTGGCAATGAGTTAGGGTGAGCGACTCTTGCGTCCGGGTGATGGCTACAAAGCAATTGCGCCGCTCCTCTTGCATGTCGGCACTCGCATCCCCTTTTTTCATGCTCTGGAAAGAGGGCAGCACCTCCTCCACCAACCCAATCAGGTAAACGTGTGGGAATTCCATCCCTTTCGCGGTGTGGATCGTGTAGCACCGCACCGCATCGGGCGGCACAGGTGGGGACTTCGGTGAGAGGTCGAATTCCTGCAACAACACCCGAAGGCTCGTTTGGTCGCGCCCGTATCTGTCGAGGGTTGCCGCTTGCAACTCCTGCCAAGCGTTCCTCTCTGTCTCATAGTCGGCGAACTCGTCACTCGCCACAACGGAGGAGCGCAGGGCAAGAGCCTCGAACCAAGAAAACGCCGCGCCGATGAACGTGAGGTACTCTCCCTTCACCCCGAGAATTCCATCGCTCTCTTTGAGGAAGATCCGTGTGTCCGCTTCCATCTCGTCTCGGGCCAGCGCTTCTGCCAACCAGCCTCGCAGGTAGTCGGCCCCTTCGAGGGACGAATCGGTCGCCACCTTCTCGACCCGGATGTTCAGACCCTCCAGTTCGTGAAACGCCTTACAGACCCGGCGGAGTTGCTCGCGGTCACTCCGCGCGTTCGCCAAACGGAGTGCGGCGTGGAGCCAGCGGAAAGGCGGACTCTCGAACTCGTTCTTGCGGACTGGCAGGACGGCTTGGAGTCCAAGATTTGTTAGACTTTGGGCTGCCGCTTCAAGGAGCTTCCTGTTCCGGCCCAAGACGACGCACCGTCCCCACTCTTCCTCGCCCCTCGCCTCGATGTGTCCAGCCACCCATTCAAGCTCTTCTTCGAGAGTGCCGAAATGGAGGACTCGGACAACCTCTTGTCCATCGTCCGACTTGGCGGCAGTCAGTGGCTCCTTGTCCGGCGACCTGCTGAGGTTGCACTGAATCAAATTGTTCGCCAGTGTGATTACATCCGGCGGGCAGCGGTAGTTCGTCGGCAGTTGGACAACCTCCATGCTGTAGTCGTTGCGTAGCTCGACGAGCCGCTCCGGACTCGCGCCGTTCCACTGGTAGATGATCTGGTCGTCGTCCGCCACTACGAACAAGTTCTTCGGCTTATCTCCCGCGACGAGGCGGAGAATCTGGTATTGGGCGAAGTTCGTGTCTTGGAACTCATCCACGCAGAAATGGCGGTAGACGGCGCGGAGTTGCTTGGCGACCGCCGGACGCGCGATCAACAACTGAAAAGTAAAAAAAAGCAGTGATGAGTAATCGACGCAGTTCTGGGCGAGCAGTTGTCGCTGATACTCTGGGTAAGCGCCCCGACAATGCGCCCCGTCTCCCTGTCTCGGAATCGAGCGACGACCTGTTCCCCCGGCACGAACTCGTCCATGAGTGTCTCCAATGCTGGGAGGCGACCCACGTCGGAATCCTGAACTCCCATGACACGGCTTCGCAGTTCATTGATGGCGTCAAGAAGCACCGCTTCCCTGTCGGCCTGCTGGGTAAGTATCTTGAAGTCTGGCCTGATGCCGACATGGCTCCCGTGTTGGCGGAGGACTTCCCCGCAGAACGAGTGGAACGTGGTCAACAGCGCCCGGTCCTGGGCTTCCGGCGGGACAAACTCGTTCACCCGCGACCGCATCTCAGCCGCCGCCTTACTGGTGAACGTTAGGCCCAGTACGCGGTACGATTCATCCGGTGAGCCGAGCAGCACTCGCGCGATGCGCATGGTTAACACGCGGGTTTTCCCCGAGCCAGGACCGGCCAGTACAAGAAGCGGACCGCCGGCCCATTCCACGGCTCGGCGCTGATTGTTGTTCAGACTGTCGAAATCCAGCATGTGCTTCCCTTATGCGCCGGCAATGGTGACCACGCGGTTGACAATGTCTGCCAGCACCGGAGGCACGACAGACTTCCCCTTCCTCTTCATCTCAACCATGACATCAATCGCCGCCTGTTCCTTGCAAAACCGATTCGGCAAACAATCGAGAACCTGTTTCCAGTAATTCGGGTCGTTCGGGCTGGCGGTGAGTAGGTGCTTCTTCTGCGTCGCCATCTGATCATGGTAGACGTGTCCGAAGCCATGCTTGCACAGAAGCAGTTCCACGTTATCGGCGGGAAGTATGGTGAGGAGATCCTTTTCCTCGCGAGTCTTGAGGTGATGGAGGAGTGTCTGCCTCGTCCGCTTTCCACAGGCGTCCCCGTCAACGACGCAGTGCCAGCAGATACCCAGGTCATCTGCGACCTTGACAAACGGTTCGGCCTCGACCTGTCGGTAGGTGACGATGCGGATACCAACTCGTTCCAAGTCGATTCCCAGAATCCGGGCGGTTTCCGAAAAGACCCAATACTCAGTCGCCCCTTCAGCCATCAGCCAGCACCGAGCGAACAGCAACTCGCCCCGAGTCTTTTGCAGGTGGAAGTGGAGTTTGCGGGCGTCGTCGGCAGTGAGCGTCTCCGAACGCACTTGTCGCACCTCTAGCTTGCCTCCTACGCGGTGAAAGCGGCGAATAGCGGAGAGTGGTGCTTCGGCGAGCAAATCCCCGGAGTGCGTAGCGATTATCTTCTGCCCTGACTGTCCATCCAGGGTGCGCCACAAGGAACGGATCGCGAGGGTGCAGGTGCGCTTCCGGCTCTTCGATGGCAAGGATCGCCTCACTATCCTCCCCGTAGGTCTGGGCAAGCATCATCGTAAGGAAGGCTTCAAATAGGAAAATAACCGATAAACTCTGCGTTCCAGAACCGTGCCGACCGAGCGGAATGCTCGCCCCATTCGACCCGCTGACGATGACCTGCGCCCTGGTGAAAATGTCCCAGATGCGCCGGTAGCGCCTCAATTGTGACGGTGTCGGTGTCCGACAACGCCACGACCTCCTGGGCCTTCGCCAGCGTGTTCTGCACCGCCTGCAAGCGAGGCTCGGCTTCGATGATCTTGGCGTTAAGGGCTGCCAGTTCCTTCTCCAGTTTCGCCCGGACCCCGGCGGGCATGGAAGGATTGCGGAGGAAACGACCCCAGAACGCCGAGCGGGGCTGGAACTCCTTCGCCCCATCCCTTACCGCCGAGAGGTAGAAGACCGGGGCAAGTTGATGTAGAGCGTACAGGAGCGCAGGCCGCTTGGCCTTCGGCGGCAGGGCATTGCCGACTGCGTTCAAGAACTCCCAATCGGTGACGAAATCCCCCGCCGATGGGTCAAACTCGCTGGTCACTCGGAGATTCACCTGCGCAGATCCTCTGCGCCGATGACAATCACGTCGGCGAGCATCTGAGCGATCTCATCGCTCCACTCGTCCTGCTTCACCTCTCCGAACGTCAAGGTAACGGCCAACCGTTTGCTGTCGCTCGGCTGTGCGCCTTTCGCTGCAAGGTAGTGGTCGTAATCATCGAACGGGTTTCCCTTGCGAGCCACGCCGCGATCCAGTGCCAGCCGGACCGCATCGATGAAGCTGGTCTTGCCGCAGTTGTTCTCGCCAATGAGGACTGTAGTGCGCCGGAGGCTGACTGTTGCCTTCTCGATGCCCCGAAAATTCTCGACCGTCACCTCGCGGAGAAGCATCACCTACCTCCCTGCCCACAGGCAAGTCAACAAGCCCATCATCGTGACGACGGCCTCTGTGCATGAGACACCAGAGGGTTACGGCGGGTTCGGACGCAGCAACGGTCGGATTTTGTCAGGCGAGGGCGACGTGGCCTCCGTGTCGTCGGTTTTCGGCTGTGTCATAGATCAGAATATGATTCTCCTGACAAGGTTGTCCGACCCGCATGCAAGGCAAACCACGGAACTAGCTGATCGATGCCATTCCTCAAGGGGCCGGCACGGGTAGCGGCGAAGCGCCAGCTGCACGCCGTTTGCAGGAGCATGACGCACAGCCAAACGAATCACCGGACCGAGGGGATTGATGGGGTGACTTGCTCAGATCGATCATCTCATCGGCCCGATGGCCGCATCCGCTTTCTCGTTCGATTTGCGCACAACAAGTTTCAATTCATCGATCAATTCTTCGGTCAGCGGCATCTGGCTCCGCAGCCGCCCCTCGCCGCAGAGCCAGACCTCGGCAGCACCCCAGCCGTCTTTCGCGATGGCCGGCACCGTCTCGTCGAACGTCGTCGTGAAATCGAGGTAGGAAACGAATCCGAGGTTCACCACTCGCCGGCAGAACGCTCTGACTTTGGGGATCTCGAAGAGGTGACGCTTGTCATCGTCGAACCCTCGCACGGTGCAGACGACATGGCCGTAGCTGCCGTCTTCGCGGCAAGCCTTCATCGTCTTCATCTGGGCAAGGATGTCGTCGTTCGTCGCGTCGATGCCTAATTCGACGAAAAGGACGCTGTCCCGCATGATTCGGCCCTCGATCAAGTCGCAAGATCCTCCGTTCAATCTAGCCGTCTGCGACTGGGGTCAGTAGGTCGGAAGTGCGAGAGGGGGACAGGATCGCTACCGACATGGTTTACAAAGCCGAGGAAAGCACGATCACCGGCCCCCTGCGTCTACCACCAGGGCGATGAACAGCCCTTCGTCTGGCCTTCGGGGGGCGAGGCGTGACCTGATTTCCTCGGATCGGCGGGCCGATTCTGCCACCGTAAGACGGCGTGCGGTGTTCTGAAACCGTTCTGAAAATCAGTCCGGTTTTGACTAATCTGGAAAATGCCATCGACGCAAGATGTTACTATTAAAATGTTTGCGTCAACAACGAATCGCGGCTTTTCCATCCCCCGCGCCTCCACTGAAAGGCCGCTTGCGATTCGTCGCAAGTGGCCTTTCTATGATTTACCACTCATCGCTTCCGGGAAATCTACAAAGAGCAGCGCGTCGAAAAGATCCGGCTTGAAGAAGACCTTCTCGACACCGGGAGAGATCATGGCCGTAACGCCGGCATCGAGTGTGCAGTGCGGGACTTCAAGGGCGCTTTGAAGTGTCTGTTTCCTTTTTCTCCAGGGCTTCGCGGATGATTCGACCCAGCGCCTCGGCATCGTAGGGCTTCGTCAGGAATCGGTAGACCGCGCCGTTGTTGATGGCGCCGATGGCCATATCCAGGCTGGGCTGGCCAGTAAGCATGATGCGTATGCAATTCGGGTACTGCCTGGCTACTTGCGCCAGGAGCTCGCTTCCGGACATGCCCGGCATCCGACAGTCACTGACGATCAGGTCTATGGGAGCCGCAGCCAGAAGGCCGAGAGCATCCTCGGCCGAAGTCGCGGTACGCAGCCGAAACGATTCCTTTCGCCATCTTCGGACCAGGGATTGTAGAACGCCGAGATCGTCATCCACCAGCAGTACCGTGTGTGCCATTGAATTCTCCCAATCAATCAGCTAGCAGCCGCGGTTCGAACGACAATGGGCTGGCGAATCCTGTTGCGGGCTTGCAGGTTCTGAAGTCGGAGGAGGATCGTTCCCGTAATCTCCTGTCCATTCCCGACCAATAAACCGCCGCTTTCAAGAAACACCCCTTCCTCCACGACCATGCCGGTGCGCAGTTCGAGAAGTCTCACCGACTTTCGTACGTATGGCGTTTCCGTGCGTGCGATGGCGTCCAGCGCCTCGAGTACGGCCGGGTCGTACCATCCGGCCCGGCCCATCAGCGTCTTGGCAACCGTGATCTTGTCGTGGCCGCGACACTCCAGGCAGTCGAAATCCAGGGCCGCTTTTAGAATCCGCGCCGAGAGGAATCGCTGTCTCCGTCCTGCCGTCTTTGGCGGCGGGATTGTCAAAATGTTTGTCCTGGCAGGCAACGATGTAACCGACTTCTTGTAAGCGCGGGATCTTGGCAATCAGGGCGGATCCGACCTCGGGGTGCCTCTCATACATTTGCCGTTCGTCCCCGGGCAAATCCTGTCCCCCGTAGACTTTCGCCAAAATGGACTCGGGGACAGTAACACAACCGATCTGGGAGAGTAGCGCGGCGACGTCGAGTTGCCAGAGGTCTTCTACTTTCAGCAATTCGGCTACCTTGCGAACCAGGCGCTGGATGCGCACCGCCCGTCCGAACGCCATCGGGTTGGTCAACGACAGCACCTCGGCCATTACCTGAATACTGCCCCGGAGGGTCTGCTCGAGCAGCTCCTTCTCCGCGGTCACGAGTCGGTACTGCTCCAGACCCGCCCGCAATACGCTAGCCAACTCCGGCGAGGGACAGGGCTTGGTCAGGAAGCGGAAAATGTGCCCTTCGTTGATCGCATCCATGGCCGTTTGCTGGTCATGGTTGCCGGTCAGCATGATCCGCACGCTCTCCGGCGCGCGTTCGCGAACGCGGCGCAGGAATTCGACACCCGACATTCCCGGCATGCGCATGTCCGAGACGACGACCGCAAAGGGACCCCGACTGTGCAGGAGTTCCAGGCCCGCTTCGCCCCCCAGAGCGGTGTCGAGACTGAATTCCTTGCGCAGCTGCCGTCCATAGCCGGCAAGGATATTTGGGTCGTCATCCACGCAGAGGATCTTCGTATTCAGCCCGTTCATCGCGGTATCTGGGCCTCCCGTTTAGCTCCCGCCATGTCCTGCCAGCAGGGCACGCGTTCCTGCAATCCTAAGCGACTCAGATAATCGAGGTCGAGGTTCGACTCGCTCACGGTTTCTTCCGTCAAGGCATCGGCGACATGAACCGCCGTCAGGGGGCAAAACGTGGTCGTCAGGCTATCGTTCGGCCGGTGGTGCCAGGCGACCGCCTCAACGATCCCGATTGGCAGGCCCCACAACTGTAACAGGTACCCTCCTACCTCGGCGTGAGACTGCGCCGAACGCGCGCTGTTCGACCTGCCAGAGTGGTTCGTTTGTGGCCGCGGCTTGCTGAGCGGCTTGGGCATACTCGGACGACATACACTCCAAGAGGACGAGCTTGCCGACCTCGTGCAGCAATCCCGCCATCGCGGCATCCTCGATCACGCGCACGTCCTTGGTCTGGTCCTTCGCAATGGCGCGCCAGTTCACCCGTTGCCTGGCAATGACGCCAAAGGGCGTCGATCGAGAGAGGGCTCGGCTTGGCACTGGAGTAGGTCGAGAAAATGCCGACCGCTAACACTAACATGCGCAGCGTCTCGGTGCCGAGCTGGCCGATCGCTTGTCTGGGATTGGTGATCTCCCGACGGAAGCCATAGAAGGCTGAATTCACGACTTGCATGATTTTGGCCGACATGCCGATGTCCTTGGCGATGATGGCGGCGAGCTTGTTCGAGCGACGGTTCAACGTCGTCCAACTCCGTCATCACTTCGGCATAGAGGCTCGGGAGGCTGGAAATGGAAGCCGTATGCGTCACCAGCGCCCGGATTGACTCCTGCATTAGCAGGTTCTGCAGGCAGCAGGTGCTGGCGACCGTGTGTTTCAGCGTGTCCGGGTTGCAGGGCTTGTTGAGCATCCGATGAGCCACGCGCAGCGCCCGCAGCCCGGAGTCCTTGTCGCACTGTCCCGTGAGGACGATGCGGACCATGTGCGGGTAGCGATTGCGGACTTCATCCAGCAGTTGGTCCCCCGTCATCCCCGGCATGCGCATGTCGGACACGATGACGTCAAAACGCTCCTTCTCGAGCACCGCAAGGGCTTCCGCGCCGCCCTCCGCGAATTCCGTGTCCCATTCATGCCGCAGAGGACGGAGCATCCGGCGCAGGCCGCCCAGGACGTTCGGCTCATCATCGACGAACAGGATTCTCTGGTTCATGACGGGCCTCGGCTTATACGGGTTGTGGCACCGCTTGGAGGTTTGGCAGCGCAAGTACGCGTGAATCTCGCTTCGTTCCGTTCGCAACGGTGAGCGGCAGTTGGATAATAAATGTGGTGCCTTCTCCTTCGACGGTTTGGAAGTTCAACGTTCCACTGTGTTTCTTGACGATCACCGCATGGGCGATCGCGAGTTCCTTGGCCCGTCCCCTTGCCCACCGGTTTCGTCGTGAAGAACGGGTCAAACACCTTGGAGCGGATCTTCTCGGGAATCCCCGTGCCCGTGTCCGTAATGCGGATTTCCGCGGCCTGGGGAATGGCGCGCGTGGCAATGGTGATCTGCCCCTTCTGGGAGGTGTCGCCCTTGTTTCGGTTGCCGATGGCGTGGGCGGCGTTGACGATCAGATTGAGGATTACCTGATTGAACTCCCCGGCCAAACAGGGGACGAGCGGCAGACAGGAGTCGAAATCGGTGACCACGTCGGCGACGTACTTCCACTCGTTGCGCGCCACCGTAATGGTGTTTTCGATCAGCTTGTTTAGGTCGCCGGCTACTTTAGCGTCGTCGTCCGGGTGAGAGAACTCTTTCATGGCCCGCACGATCTTGGCCACTCGGCCGATGCCCTCCAGAGCTTGATCGATCGCGCGCGGTACTTCTTCGGTCAAGAATTCGAGATCGGCCCGAGCTATGGCCTGGTCCGCCTCGGCGAGAGCACTGGCGTCGAGGGGGCCGCATTTGGCCTGGACTACCAACTTTCCTTGAGCGTTCAGCACTCCGTGGATGTCGGCAAAAGCATCGCGCAGGAAGTTGACGTTGTCGCCCACGTACTGGATAGGCGTATTGATCTCGTGGGCGATGCCGGCTGCCAGCTGACCGATGGATTCCAACTTTTGCGCATGCGCCAACTGCGTCTCCAGGCTGCGGCGTTCCGTGACGTCGGTGCAGAGCAGCAAGAGGCCTTGCGGGCAGCTTTCGTCCTTCCCGGCGACCGCGGTAATCGAAATGCTGAGGAACCCGGCGTTGCCGTCCGGGCGTTGGAACGGAAAATTGTCGAGGTTGAACGGGCGCCGCGATGCCAGGCAACTTTGCGCAGCTTGGTCCAGCTGTTTATCGCTCCATGCGATCGAGAGGCGTGCCAGCTTCTTGCCGCGGGCCGTGGCTGCGGGAATGCCGAACGTGATCTCGGCGGCAGGATTCCACTCGGTTATCCGGCCGCCGACGTCAATACTGATCAGAATCGACGGGATCGAGGCCAGCAAACGCCGGTTTTCCTCATGCACGCGCCGCGCGGCGGATTCGGTTCCTTTTCGGTCAATGCCCATCGCGATCTGGTCCGCCACCGACGCGAGCGTGCCCAGAGTCGTTTCGGGCAACGCCCGACGGGCGAACAGCGCGAGCACCCCAAGCAGCCGACCCTCCACGATCAACGGATAGCTGGCGAACGCAACGAGGCCTTCGCGGCGGGCCCACTCCTGGTCGCCGATGCGCGGGTCGCCAACCACCGCGTTGGTATGCTGCGGTATACGCTCCTGCGCGACGAGGCCGATTTTCATGGTCCCTGTAGGAATGCGCCCTTGGGGGCTGTCCATCCCCGCGCTGGCTCGGAGTTCGGGTGTGCGCTCCGCGTCGTTCAGTGTCCAGATGCGCGTTAACGCTGCGTCGAGGCATTGGACGATTGCTTCGGCGCAGTCCTGAAGCATCTCGCGTAAACGCTTTTGCTTGTTCAGAGCGGCGCTGACCTCCGCGACCAGGGTCGCCAGCCTGTTTTGCTCGTCCAGGATCGCCTCCGCATGCTTGCGATCGCTGATGTCCCGGAGGACGCCGGTCAAGTATTTTTTGCCGTCTGCCACCAAAAGAGACAGCGATAACTCGAGCGGTATTTCTTTGCCGCTCTTGGTACGGCCGGGCAGCTCGATCCCGTGCCAGCGAGGGAGCAGTCGTTGGCCCGCGTTCAGGAAGTGCATCAATCCGGTCTGGTGTTGTGCCTGCGAGCAGTCAGGAACGATCATGGTAAGCGGAGTGCCCAACAACTCCGCGCACGGATACTCGAAGAGCATCTCGGCAGCCCGGTTGACCTCCAGAACCATGCCCAGCTCGTCAATGCAGATGATCGCATCGGCGGCGGCGTTGAGCGTATGCTGGTATTTCTCCGCGCTCTGCCGAGCCTCCATGGCTGCTGCCTCGAACGCCTTGTTCAGCGTCTGCAACTCGGCCGTGCGTTGGCGCACCTTGTCTTCGATCTTTTCTCGTGCGGCTTCAACTTCGGCCTGGCGATCGGCCATGCTCCGCATTTCCCGGACGCCGCGAATGCAGGAGTTGATGAGGAACAGGTCTTCAAAGACCACCCAGCCGGCATGTTCCAACCAGCGCCATTCACTGCCGACCAGCACGCCGTACACCGACTGCGGCCACAGGAGGCCGCGGACAAAGTGATCCACGGCGACAACCGCCGAAGCAGAGACAAGGACGCGCCAATCCCGGTAGATCGCCAGGAAGGCCAGCGAGCCGAAGAGGTGGAAGTGCGTTTCGATCCGCCCTCCCGTTAGATGGATCAGCAAGGCACCCATGAGCATCTGGGCGGCCCCCACGAAATGGCGAGTAGATGGTTGCCCGGGTCTAATCAGGACGAGTCCAACAGGTAAACTGATGATCGTGCCGCCCAGGAGAATCGCGGCCCAGACATGAATGTGCGTTTGGCTAGCGGCCCCGATCCAGGTCAGGGGAGAGATCCACAAGGCCGCGGCGATGGCTGCGAGCCACTCGAACACGAGGAGACCGCAGAACAGTCGATCCGTGTGCTCGGCGATGGCGCGCCACTGCTGGCGAAACAGCTCTCAGCGCGCAAGGTCGTGTTCGGGTCCCGGTCCGGCATCATTCCCTCCCGTCAGCCGTTTCGAGGCGGCGAATTGCACAGGGCGCATCCGAAAACCGGCGTCTCGGCTTGATACCTCTCGCCGCTGGTCAAGAGCGCGAGGATCGAGGAGCAGCCAACGCTGTCCCCGGTTTGCCCGCGTGCGCGGGTCAAGCCGCCGCTGAAGAGCAAGCGTCCGTCTCTATCGAACAGAAACGTGTGTCCCGACGTCGAGGCACCGAACTGCCGGGCGCGTGTGCCCTCCTCGTCGGCGAAGACCTGGACGCCGGGGATCGCGGCAGCGTCCCACAACTCGGTTCGCTCCCAGTTGGCCGACACATTTCCTGGTTTGAAAACAAGGACCTGGGCGGCGATCGACTCAGCGCTGCGGGCCATCAATTCCGCCAGTTCATCGACCGAGGCTCCCGAACAGGAACAACGCGGATGAAGGAACATCACAAGATTGGCTCGCCCGGAGTGGGGAACCAGCTGGCTCCCGGCCGGCCAGTGCGCGGCAGAACTTACCCGTTCTCCCGGTGTTGCCCCATACTCCATGAGGCGATAGAAACCAGCCAGGATCGCCGCGGTCCAGAGAGAAGCGCCCAGCACGAAAGCGAAGCCAGAACCGGGGCGATACTTCATAGTGGACAACTCCCGTCGCATACCAGCCTGACGCGCCAGCGAAGGGAGGGTAGTTCCCTTCGCTGGCACGTCAGGCTTGGTTGAAAAGCGCGCCGCCGTTTCCCTCCGCCGTGCGCAAACCAGGGCAACTCGTGTTTATCAAAATAAATGATCGAATCGCGATTCTCAGACTTGCTTGTTTTGCTTGCACATACTTCTCGCCGATCGGGAACCATGCCCTACCGTCGCGCAAAAACGATAGAACCGGAACAGCGAATTGCGCGTTGGCATCGAGAAGGGCGGGGCACCACTTCTAATTTTCCGATCTCCCGTGCGGCGGCAACAACAACGATTGAACCCACCGCTCAACGAGTGTAGACTACATCTGTTATTGTTTAATCGAAACCAGAAGTTTCACCAGAGCCGAAGAGGCCTTCGATGTCGCGGTTTAACCCGTCACGACGCCGGTTCTTGCAGGTCGGCGCCCTGGGTGCGTTCGGTCTGTCGCTACCGGGACTCTGGCAGGCGGAAGCGATGGCTCGTGGCAAGAACCGGGCCAAGTCGTGCATCTTCCTCTTTCTCTGGGGCGGGGCCAGCCATATCGACACCTTCGACATGAAACCGCACGCGCCGGCTGAGATACGCGGCGAATTCAAGCCGATTCAGACCAGCGTGCCCGGTACCTTCATCGTCGAACATCTGCCCCGGATGGCCGCGCTGGCCCAGCATTACTCGATCATCCGCACCCTGAATCACAATAGGTTTATCCACCAACCGGCGGGGAGCTACCTCCTCACGGGCGTCGATCCGAAGGCGGAAACTGCCGCCGAGGGGGCGCCGAAAGCCGACGATTCCCCTGCTCTGGGTTCGCTGGCCGCCAGGCTGTCGCCGACCGCTGTGGGCTTGCCTCCTGCGGTCATGCTGCCCGCGCGCGTCTATGGACAGAACTCGAACCTCAAGGGACAGACGGGCGGCTGGCTGGGCACCGCGTGGGATCCGATGGTCATCACCCAGGATCCCAACGAGCGCACTTTTCAGGTCGAGGGGATGAAGCCGGCGGTCGGAGTGCCCCTCGAGCGCCTGGATGGACGGCGCGAGTTACTGGCGACCCTGGACCGGCGCGGTGCCGTCCTGGATGCTTCCGCACAGGCCATGACGGTGCATCGGCAACGCGCCTTCGAGTTGATCAACAGCGGCAAGGGGCAGGCCGCGTTCAACCTGGAGGCTGAGCCGCAAAACGTCCGCGACCGCTATGGCCGCTCGACGTTCGGTCAGAGTTGTCTGCTGGCTCGACGGCTGATTGAGGCGGGCTGCCGGATGGTGACGGTGAACTACTGCCGCAAGGCGAAAGACGGCGAAACCAGCAATCACATCTGGGACACGCATCTCAACAACTTCAACCAGTTGAAGAAAGACTTGCTGCCCCCGCTGGACATGGCGTATTCCGCGTTGCTCCAGGATCTGCTCGATCGCGGTATGCTCGAAGACACCGTGGTTTTCCTGGGTGGAGAGTTTGGCCGCTCGCCGAAAATCGGCCAGAATCTCGGCGGCGGCGTCGATGCCACGGGCCGCGATCACTATCCGAAGTGCTTTTCCGGTGTCCTGGCTGGAGGACTGACGCGGCCGGGCATGGTACACGGCGCCTCCGATTCGCGGGCCGGAGCCCAACTCGCGATCCGGTGTCAATGGAAGACCTGACCGCGACGCTCTTCACCGCGATGGGGCTGGATCCCGAGGCGATCGTCCACACGCGCTTGAACCAACCCATGCCGGTGACGCGGGGGCAGGCCGTCAAGGGACTGCTACGGTTGCCGCCGGTGTGAATCCCACCATCTTTTCCTGACGTCGAGGCGAACCGTTGTCCCTGCGCCTTCGCGCTGGCTGATTGTAGCCAGCAGCGCTGGTGGGTCTCGAAGACTCGACCCACCCTACGATGAGATTCTATCACCGCTGTTTAGCAAGGGCGTGTGAAGCCGCGAGCGGCGATGTGATTGAGGGCAACCATGCACAAGACTGACCTGAGCGGCTTTTCACACGTCGATCGGACCCCGGACCCCGACCAATTCGTCCAGTTACTGGACACGATCAATGCCTGGCCTTTCTTCCGTGACCAGCAGAAACCGCGCAGCATCGAACTCCTGGCGGTCCAGCCGGGCCAGCATATCCTCGATGTCGGCTGCGGCGTCGGCGACGTGACGCTGATGCTGGGTGCGAAGGTCGGTCCCCAGGGGCGCGTCGTGGGCACCGACCTCAGCGAACGGCTGATTGCCGAAGCGTGCCGACGCAGCGCGGCGACGGCCTTGCCGGTCGAGTTCCTCGTCGGTGATGCTGCCAAGCTCGATTGGCCCGACAACAGCTTCGACGCCAGCCGCACGGACCGCGTCCTCATGTTCATGGACCAGCCGCAGCAAGCGGTCCGGGAGATGGTGCGCGTGACACGGCCCGGCGGGCATATCGTCACCGGCGAATTCGACATGGAGACGGCCATCGTCGATAGTCCCTATCGCGGGCTGACACGCAAGCTCCTCGATTATTGGTGCGACTCGATCCCGAACGGCTGGATCGGCCGCCAATTGCCGGGTCTGTTCCAGGAACTCGGCCTGCAAGCCGTCACGGTCGTCCCCATTACGCTGCGCATGACGGCGTACGCTCAGTGGAACGATGTGTTTCAAATCGAGGCCAGCGTTCGCCGCGCTCGCGGCGCCAACGTCGTATCCGCAGACGAGGCGTCCCTGTGGTTGCGTCATTTGCAGGAAGCCGACCGGGCGGGGCGGTTCTCGCTGGCCCTGACATTGTTCCTGGTTGCCGGACGCAAGGGTTGACAACGAAGCGCGGCACTCGGTTCCAACCGTGCGGCCCGGATGGCGGGTAGGTTTCAGGCGATGGCTCCGGAGACGAGGCTGATGGCAGCGCTGATCGCCAGAAGCATCGGAGCCAGACGGCAAGGTCCTGGCCTCGGCAAGTTTCGACAACACGATCCGGTTATGGGACGCTACCACGGGCAACGAACTCAGCGTTCTCACGGGACATGACGAGATGGTCCGGTGCCTGGCGTATTCCCCGGACGGCAAGACCCTGGCCACGGGGAGTTTCGACAAGACGATCCGGCTGTGGGCGATGTCTACCGGCGGGACGAAGGACAAATAATTGATGAACTTGTTCGGCGGATTACAAACTTATGGACCTTCCTGGTGCATTTATCGGCGCTGTTATCGGTGGCTTCATCGGTGCCGTAATTTGGGGCATTGGTCGCTTGATAAAGTTCATTTGGCGGCGACTTTGGCGAAAGGACTGTCCGCGGAACAGAACAGTGGATCAGCCCATCGACTAGGCTATCTGTGGCGTCGTTCCGAACAACGGCATGCTGCCGAAAAAAGGAGACGCAGACGGGACGCTGACCGTTTTGGCGGAGTCGAAGGATCCGAAAAGATGCTTGGCGTTCACGTTCCGCGCCGCGGCGCGAAACGTGAACACGAAGCGAGATGGGTTAGAAATCCGTCCGCGGCCGCCGCTCGCCGCGTGAGGGAGCGTCGGTCTGGCTGGGCTGCGTCATCGCTTTTTCGAGCTTCTTGAATTGGTCAGCCGTGAGGATGCTTTTCAGCTCCTTCATCGAGTCGGCGAGGATCTTACCGATCGCCTCGAAGTCGGGCCGCGTTTTTGCCTCGGCGGCCTTGGCGAACAGGTCGCTGACTTTTTTATCGTGTTTCTCGGCGACTTCCTTGACCTTGTCCTTTTGCTTGTCGGTTAAGTCGAGATCCTTGACAGCCGGTGCGAGGAGCAGCGGGCTGCTGACGCCGGGACCGGTCGGCGGAGCGGGCGTTCGATCGGGGCCGCGCGGGCCGCCGGGTAGATCGCCGCCGCGGCCGAAGGGGCCACGGCCACTACCGCCGAAGGAGCCGAAACCACCCTCCAGAGCCTTCTCGGCCTTCTTAAACTGTTCCGCCGTCAGGACGTCCTTCAACCCCTTGAGCATGTCTTCCTGGATCGTCTTCATCGTGTCGCGGATCTTGGCAAAGTCGCCCCGACCGCCGTCGTGCGCCTTCTCAAGCGCATCGCGCATCTTCTTCTCCGACGCGACGGCGATGCCCTTGACCTTGTCCTTCTGCTTGTCCGTGAGGTCGAGATCTTTTATGAGCCGGTTGAACAGACCGATGCCGGGCTCAGCATTGCCGCCGGGACCACGCGGTCGGTCCGGTTGCGTATCGGGGCGGCCGGGGAAACCGCGGCCGCCGAACCCGAAGCGGTTACGTCCTTCTATCCGAGCAATCAGGCTTTTGGCAGCGCTCGCGGCGGCTTCATCCTTGCCATCGGCCATTTTCTTCAGCACCGGCAGCGACGCTTCGCCGATGGAGACAATCGCCGCACGGGCGCTGTTGCGCACCGCCTCGTTCTTGTCGGTCAGCTTTTCGGCCAACGTCTTCACCCAGGCTTCGACGGCTGGGTCTTCCTTGGCGGGTTCTGCCTTTTTCCCGTCGTCTCGGCCGCGTGGCGGCTGAGCCGCCACGGCGACTAAGAACAGCAACGCGGCACCGAGGGCCGCCGCGTTCCGGAGCATGTGCCAATTGCGAGTCATGAGTCGGTCCTCAGAGAGATAGGGAACGAGTCTCTTCAGCGAACGGTTTGTAGTTAGCTAAAGCGAGTTATTTGTCCGCGCTCTGGATCTTGCCGAGCGCGATGGTGACGGCCTTGCGAACGTCGGCGTCCTCGTCCTTCAGCGCCAGCGTCAGGGCGGTGACGGCGGTGCGGGCGGCTCCACCGATCTCGCCGAGAGCGAAGACGGCAGCGCCGCGCAGCTCGATTTCCTTGCTCTTCAGCGCCTCGGTCAGCGCGGGCACGGCGGCCGCGGCATCGGGGCCGAGATCAGCCAGCGTCATGGCCGCCACGGTAGCGACGCTGACCTTCTCATCCTTCAGCACCGCGGCCAGCGCCGGGATCACCGGCTTGGCGTATGTCCCCATCTCGCCGATTGCCCGCACGGCTGCCATGCGCACTTCGGGTTCCTTGTCCTTGAGCGCATCCGTCAGGGCCGGGATTGCCTCGCGCGCTTGCGGCCCCAGCTCGCCGAGGACGTAGGCCGCCGTGCCGCGGATCTCGGCTTCCTTGTCGGACAGCGCATCGGCCAGGTGGCGGAGCTGCGTGCTCGGCTCTTCTTCCATCACGACCAGAGCGCCGCTGCGCGTACATTTGCAGTTGCCGATCCTCACCTTTGGTAGCGGCGAGCAGACCGGGGATGGCGGCACGACCATCGCGGCCGAGGCGCGTCAGGGCCAGGGCAGCGGCGCCGCGCACGTCTCGGTCCTTGTCCTTGAGCAACTCTCCCAGGGCGGCGGCGGCACTGACCGCGTCCTTGCCGATGCGTCCCAGGGCGAGCGCGGCCGCACCGCGCACGTCCACCTCGGGATCCTTGAGCACGACGATCAGGGCGGGCACGGCGGTCTTCGCGTCCTTACCGATACGGCCCAGCGACAGGGCCGCCGACTTGCGAACCTCCGGATCCTTGTCTTTCAGCGTGTCGGCGAGCGCCTTGACGGTTTCGGAAGGATCGGACTTGTCATCCGGGTTTGGTTCCGCAGCGACGAGCACCGGCGCCGACGACTCGCCGAAGAGTCCGTGGGCCAACTCCTGATAGAAGAGAAGCGTAAGCACCGTGAGTCCAATCAGAACCGGAGCGATGGTGCGCAGATTGATTCGCCGCATGACACCCTCATGAACAACGCCGGGTGACAAGAAAGGAGCGGGCCGCCGGGAACTATTCCGACGACCCGCTTGCTCTCGTTAACTAGATGTTACTCGACTGCGGAGGGAATTACCAGCGCCCGACCGAACCTGCGCGTGCATGGGCGGTTGCCGATGGCCGCCGTCCCAACCGCGGCGATCAAACTGGGAACCCCAACCGCTGAAGCCGTGCTGACCGCCGTGCATCGAGGGGCCGGAGTGCCCGCCGAAGCGTGCGAACGAAGCCGGCCCGAAGGAACCGCGGCTACTGCCGTGCTGCCCCCTCATGCCGGGACGGCCGGACGGAGCGCCGCGGAAGCCACGACCGGCACCAAATGGGTTGCCACGTCCCATGTGCGACCACGCCGGGATCGCCGCGTCCGCGGCTGGAACCACCTTGATGGCCGAAACCCGGTCCCGAACGACCGCCGCTGCGGAAGGAGTGACCGGCTCCGCCTCTGTTCCCACAGTGACCGTGACCGCCGCGACCGAAGGCTGCGTGACCGCGTGCCCCGTGACCACCACGACCGAAAGCCTGGTGACCATGTCCGCCGCGCGTGTTCCCACGGAAGGACGGTTGGCCGCGACCGCTCCGACCATGCTGAGCGGAACGACCGCCGTGGCTAGGACCACGGAAGGACGGCTGGCCGCGACCGCTCCGACCATGCTGCTGAGCGGACGGACCGCCCCGGCTGGGACCACGGAAGGACGGCTGGCCGCGACCGCCGTGCGGTTCGGGGCGGAAAGACGGTTGTCCACGGCCGCCACGCTCGTTGCCGCGTGCCATCGGCCGATCGTGACCGCCGCGCGGATCGGGACGGAACGATGGTTGACCGCGGCCACCCGGACCACCGGGACCTGGCCCACGCCAATCGCCGCGTGCCATCGGTGGCGTGCGCTCGCCGGGTCTTCCGGTCGATGGCCTAGCCTGATCACGCGGATTGCCGCGATTCGCCATCTCGCGCATGTAAGACTCAAGCAGGCGCCGCATCTCTTCCTGGCTCGGAGAGCGCCCCGTCGAAGGGCCTGGCGGCGTACCGCGCCGGTCGTCTGCCCTCGGCTGTTCGCGGGAACGATCGGGAGCCGGGCCACCTGGACGACCACCAAACCCTGGAGGGCCGAAGCCACCGGGTTGGCCCGAGGGCTGACGCGCATCTGGAGCGGTTCGCCCACCGCGATTGCCGTCGGCCTTTCGGTCGGCATCACGGGGATCGTCCCGCGCGAAGGATCGTATCGGCCGGAGCGGCTGTCCCAGTCGGGGAAGCCAAAACCGCCGCGCGAGCGATCGGGTTGGATCTGCCGAGTGTCGCGTGCGCCATCGCGTGGCGGAGCGGTCTCGGCTGCCGGTAGGCTGGCAGTCAGAAGCAACGCTGCTCCCAACCCCAAACCTATCCTGCGTAGGTCTTGCATATGTGTTCTCCTCGTACAACGGATATCCCCAGGTTACACTCTGGAGAGGACTGCCAGCGAATAGCGCATCATGCCGCTGGAAAGCGAAACCGGGATCGATACGGGGCGGGTGAGTGTCTGTTCGTCGGGGCCTAATCGACAAGCGCGGACCGCTGTGTGCCCAGCTTGTCGATCAGGCTCGGATAGCCTCAGTGGCCGTACGGCGGGTTGTCGCGGCGTGGAGGACCGGGACGGTTCTCGCAGTGGAAGAGTGCGCCGAGCATCCTCTCCCATTTGGTCTGCTGTTCGGGAGTGAGAACCTTCAGTGCCAGTTCGTTCAGTTGCTTCCCGTCCATTTCCGGGCGGAATTGCGTTCCCATCGCTGGCGAGCCGCCGCTTTCGCGCCGTCCCAGCTCGCCGCGCTTGCCACCCAGACCGACCATAATCGGTCCAGGGCTATGGCTGCCTGGGCGCGGCCAAGTCTCGCGCTTTGGTGTCAGCAGGGTTTCGATCTCCTTCTTCTGCTTCTCCGTCAAGTCAAGGCCTTTCACCGATTCGGGATCGAGAATAGCCTGCGGTCCTCTGAGTTGCCGGCTGATTTGCAGCAGCCGCTCGTATTGCTTCGTCGTCAGCGTTTCTGCGAGCACTTTCTCAGGATCGATCGGAGCTTTCCCCATGCGTCCCGGCTGGAAATTAATATACGAGGACAGATCATTTTTCTGCCACGGCGAGAGTTTCAGGTCCTGCTGCACGGCGGGCTGAGCGAGCAAGAGGAGCCGGGGGAAGCCGCGTTGTGGGCCACCCGGCCCGGCGAAACCAGCGGGAGGAGGCCGGTTCTGAGCACTGGGGCAGTGTTGCCAGTTGTGCCACGCTTTATCAAACACGGCTTGCGACCGCACATCCTCGCCGATCTCCTTGAGCAGCTCCGCGACCTGTAACTGCGTCTCGACCAACTCCTCGGTGACAGACAACTCATCCTGCTGTGTGATGAAGTCCTCGTAATAAGCGAGCAGTTCTTTCAGCAACCGCTTGCGCAATTCTTTCACTTCGGGGATGTTGGCGAGTTCTTTTTTACCGAGCTCGTCCCTCCCAAGCTTGGTGAGCAGGTCCAGCACCTTGCGCGCTCTCCTGGTAGTTGCTCTCGGCCCGATCGTGCTGTTCCTCTTCCATGTCCAGGGCGGTGGAGGTGAGTGCCTGTTCCTTCTTGAGCGCCTCGTTCGTGGCGCGGGTTTTTTCTTCTTGTGTCTTCAACTCCGCCAATGCTTTCAGCGCCCGATCCTCGGCGCGAGACGCGCCAGGTGGTCACCCCCAACACCAGGACCGCCATCGCCAGGGCTAGCACCGCGGTGGTAACGACGCGACGGTGTCGCCGCGCCCACTTCGCAGCGCGTTCCCCCAATCCCGGCGGCCGCGCCTGTACCGGCCGATCTTCCAGGAAACGGTGCAGGTCCTCGGCCAGCTCTTTCGCACTGCCGTAACGCTCCTCGGGCAATTTCGCCATCGCCTTCAGGACGATCGTCTCCAACTCCGGCGGCAACGCGGGGTTCAGCTTGTGCGGAGCGGTCGGTTCTTCGTCGAGGATCTGCCGCATGCATTCCTGGCGATCGCGCGACGGGAAGGCCGGCTGTTGCGTCAGCAGTTCGTACAAGGTGGCGCCGAGGGAATAGACGTCGCTGCGTGGGTCGATCACCGGCTTGCCCGCGGCCTGTTCGGGGCTCATGTACCGCAGTGTCCCGACGGTTTCGCCAGGAGCCGTCAGCGTGGGACTCGATTGGAAGCGAGCGAGGCCGAAATCGGTCACCCAGAGGTTGCTGCGGCGGTCGAGCAGCAGATTGGCCGGCTTGACGTCGCGGTGGACGACACCCATCTGGTGGGCATACTCCAGCGCCTCGGCCGCCTGGACGCCAAGCAACGCCGCTCTGCGAAAGAAGGTCTTGCTTTCGACCGACTGGCTCGTCACCGACGCCGCGCCCTCGACCGTCTCGGCCGTGGGTTTGGAGGGCCTTGGCGTCTTCCGCAAATGGTCGATCACCGTGGCGAGCGTCCGGCCTTCAATGAGTTGCATCGCGTAATAATGGACGCCGCGTTCGCAGCCGACGGCGAACACGGGGACGATATTGGAGTGATGCAAGTGAGCGGCAGCGCGGGCCTCATTCTCAAAGCGTTGCAACTGGCGGGCGTCGAGGGTGGAAGCGAACGGCAGCACCTTGAGGGCGACGCGGCGAGCAAGAGAGATCTGCACCGCTTCGTAGACGACGCCCATCCCGCCGCGGCCGATTTCGCGCATCAGGTGAAAGTCACCCAGGGTGCCATCCGGGTGGACCGGAGCGACCGCCGCAGCGGAGGTTTCCAGGGGTTGCAAGCGCGGTGCCGCCGAGTTCAGGAACTCCAACCCATCCAGGCACTCGGCCAGGTCGGAAGCGATGTCGGGGTAACGGGCCAGGAATTCGCGCCGGTTAGGCCGGCCGCCTCGGTCGAGGATCGCCTGATATTCGCGCACCGCTTCCACCAGGCGCGGATCTTCGTTGTTCGATTCATCGTCCCGGGAGGGGCGGTATGCTTCGGTTTTTTTCATGGCCGTGTCCCCAGCGCCTGCCGCAAGCGCGGCAGGGCACGGACCCAGAGTTTTTCCACACTATCCAGGCTGCGCCTCATTCGGGCCGCGACCTCCGGGAAAGTCAATCCTTCGAGGTGCCGGAGGATGATGACTTCGCGGTAGTCGGGCGGCAGACAATCGAGGGCGTCGGCCAGCAGCACCGACTGTTCGCGGCGGCTGGCGCTCTGGCTGGGCGAACTCTGATCGGCGACCAGTCCCCGGTCGATCGCCCGTGAAGATTGATCGAGTTCATCTTCCAAGGTGCGTTCCAGACGGATGTCGCGTGCCTGGGTGCCGTAATAGCGGCGGACCAGGTGGGCTAGACAGGTTGCGAGGATCTGTCTGAGCCACGCGGCGAGTTCCGGCTCCGTCTGGCCTCGAAACTGAGCGAAGTGGCGGGCCGCTTCGAGGAATGCCTCCTGCACCATGTCGGCGGCATCCGACTTACCCTGGAGACGACGGCCGATCTGTACTCGGGCCAACAGCGTGAGATAGGCCCGATACCGTTCCAGCAGCCGTCCCAGGGCGCCGTCGTCTTCCCCCGACCGCGCGAGGAACAGGAGTTCGTCAGGACCCTGTTCGTTTGCAGCCATCGCACGACCCTCTGTCTTTCAGGAGCCGCAAAGAGGGCGATTGCCGCCACTCCTGTTGCCTTTTTATCCCGAACCGGGTGAGAGGACGATGAGATCGCGTGGAGGACTCGAAAATTCCGCGCGGGAATGTTTCTGCTCCGTAACTCTCACTCGGCACTCAACCTAGCGCCGGCAGCACCGTTCCCGTCACGGTCCCGAAACCGACACGGTACCCATCGCCCTGACACCAACCTGTCATCGTCACCGTGTCGCCGTCTTCCAAGAATCTGCGCTGCTCGCCGCCGGGCAGCGTCAGGGGCTTCGTACCGCGCCAGGCCAGCTCCAACATACTCCCGAAGGAGTCCGGCGTCGGCCCGCTGACCGTGCCCGACGCCAGCAGGTCCCCGCTGCGCAAATTGCAGCCGTTGATCGTGTGGTGCGCCAGCTGCTGCGCCAGGCTCCAGTACAGGTATTTATAGTTCGTCCGGCAGATGATGTGTGGGCGATCCATCTTCGCACTTTGCAGCGCGACTTCCAGCTGAATGTCGCAGGTGGTTTCACCCTGCTGTTGCAAATACGGCAAGGGTGCCGGCTGCTGAATAGGTCCTGCAGTGCGGAACGGCTCCAGGGCCTCCAGCGGCACTACCCACGGCGAGATCGACGTGGCGAAGTTCTTGGCGAGGAACGGCCCGAGTGGAATGTATTCCCACGCCTGGATGTCGCGCGCGCTCCAGTCATTGAGCAGCACGAGTCCGAAGAGGTGATCGTACGCCGCGGCGATGGGGATCGGTTTTCCGAGGTCGTTCCCGGGGCCGACGAATGCGGCGACCTCCAGCTCGAAGTCGAGCGATCGGCTCGGGCCGAAGATGGGCGCGTCGGCCTTCTCGGGTTTGCTCTGGCCGCACGGCCGACGCACCGGAGTGCCGCCGACCACGATCGAGCTAGCCCGCCCGTGGTAGGCGACGGGCAGGTGCAGCCAATTCGGCATCAGGGCGTGCTCGGGACCACGCAGCATGGTGCCGACGTTCGTGGCGTGTTCGCGCGACGAGTAGAAGTCGGTGTAATCGCCGATCTCCGCGGGCAGTAGCATCTCGATCTCGGCCTGCGGAATGAGAACTTGTTCGCGGAGGGCGGCATTGTCGCGCAGCAGCGGTTCGTCGTCACGCAGCAACTGGCTGATGCGCTTCCGCATTTCGGACCAGGCAGATCGACCGCGGACAAGGAACGGGTTGAGCTTGCCGTCCTGAAAGACGCGCTGTGCCGTCACGAGGAGGCCGCGTTGTTCGAGAAGCGTCAGGTCGAGGACGTTGTCGCCGATGGCGACACCGACGTGAGGTTCGTTGCTGCCGCGACGGCGGAAGACACCGTAGGGAAGGTTCTGGATCGGAAAGTGCGACGCCGGCGCCACCGGGACGAAGGAACGCAGCGCGGGGTCGTTGGTGGAGTTCATGGGTGCAGCTCAAATCTTCTCGACGATCAGTTTGCCGTGAGGGAACGCGGGATCATGCTCGTCTTCAAAGATCAGGCGAAGTTGATCGACAACCCGAGTTAGTCCCAGGAGATTGTGTCGGAGGAAAGCGGGACTCGAAGCACCCGGAACCACATTCGGATCTCCGAGGAAGAAACAGGGGAACACATATTCTGTCGCATCCATGCCGACGACTCTCGCACGAATCAGTCCAGAGCGGATCTCCAGGTTCGCCTGGGCGTGTCCTATTCCGCGCGTCGGCTGGATTGGCATGGGGAGGCCCAAGCGCCGCGCTTGCCAGGCCAGCATGCTCGTCATTTCCGTGCCGGGGTCAACTCGGAATGTTGCTGGGGTCCATTTCCCTTTACCTGTCTTGAGCGATAACTCGATCTCAGAACGGACAAGTTCGTCACCGGTAACCGTGAGATGTCGGCTCAGCAACGTGAGTTCGAGTCGGTTCATCCGGGCACCGTGATGGAGACGGTTGACAGAACCTCTTGCGGCGTTTGGTCGACAAACTCGCCAACTTCCTCACCACCGACCGCGAGTACTTCTGGCCCGTTCTCGGTCCGACGGTAGGCCACGAGGATGTTCTCGTAGTAATAGAACAGCGTCAGATAGTTGATTTCGAGCACCTCGTAGTCCCGCGGCCAGGGCGCCCGGCTGCGCGCTTTCAGCCATTCGATCTCTTCTAGGACGTAACGTGGAGGCGGCACCAGTCCGCGCGGCAGCTCGCTGAGCGGAACGCCGCGCGGTCCAGGATACGTGGCATCGATGATTTCCAACATTGCTGATCCCTCCTGTGAATTATTGTAACCCGGAGGAGGGGCAACGCTCAACGACAAGGTTTGATTTCATAGCCAGCCCAGCGCACGCAGGTCGTCGCGCGGCTCGTCGAAGCTGCAACTGCCGAACGACAGCACGGCCTGCCGCCGCGCCGCCCGCACCTCGTCGGTCATGACGTGCAGGTCGCCCCAGCGCAGGCCGTCGTCGTCGAAGAGGAAGTTGGTCGGCGTCTCGTCGAGCAGGATCGCCTCGACCGCGTCGGACCGCAAATGGTGGACGTGAGCCAGGATGCCGGCGACGAACACGTTGACGAAGCCGTGCATCCTCACGCCTATGCCGGCATCGAAACGCCGAATGGGATGGTGCAATCCTGCCGTTGCCTTGAGCGGAACACTCGCGGTCAGGGCGAAGGCGATGTGCTTGGCCGACGGGAACGCCGACGCCTCGACACCGCCGCAGCGTAGCTTGAAACCGACCGGATGCGGTGCCGGCGTCGCCAGGTCTCGGCGGGCGTTGAGCGCACTCAGAGCCGCGAACGTCCCCGCCGCCGCTTCTTGCCAGTGCGGTCCGGGAGAGACTTCGATAAACAACGTCAGGTTGTTCGAGTCGGTCGCCGCGGCGGCATCGTCGAGCATCTGCCGCGTCTCTCGACACGGCACCACGGGCGGTAAACCGTCTGGCGGCAGCCGCGTCTCCAGCACCTCGACCACGACGTCGCGCTGTGCCGTTTCCGAAACGCTGCCACGTCGCGCAAATCCGCGTCGAGGCCGGCGTGAAACTCGGAGCGCGCGTTGCCGCCTCTACCCAGTGCCGACACCGACAGGGGCATCTCGACGTTGAACAACTCCTCGACGAACGGCGTCAACTCTGCCAGCCGCGCCGCCGGACAGATGAATCGGCCGAGCATCCAGGCGTCGGGATATTTGCGGTAGCGCGCGTAATTGCGGATCGCCTGGTCGAGAGGTAATTTCGCCGGAGGAAACAGGCCGGCGTAGTCAACGATACCGGTCAGCAAGGCTCGGAGGCTGGCGTTCATGCGGCGGACTCCTGCGGCGACGGCTCAGGTGGTACTATCGCGCAGACGGCACCGCGGGTCAATGTCATGCCGCTTGCGGGTTAGCCCGTTAGCCCGCGGCGCCAGCAAGGGCCACCCTTGCTGGCGCCGCGGGCTAACCCACAAGCGGCAGGATGCGTTGCACCCTCCGCGCGGCGACGTAGAATGAACCTCTCTGCCAACGCAACAGCCGAGGGTATCATGACCATCCTTTACACCGATCCGCTGTTCCTCAAACACGACACCGGCGATCATCCCGAAAAGGCCGACCGCCTGCGTGCCGTCACCACCAGGCTGCTGAAGGCGGGCCTCGACAAGATGTGCCAGGCCGGCGAATACAAGCCGTTGACCGAAGAGGCGGTCCGCGCCGTCCACGATGCCAAGCAGGTGCAGGCGGCGAAGCAGATCGCGGAGCACGGCGGCGGCCGGATCGACGCCGACACCGTCGTCAGCAAGGACTCGTTCAGCGTGGCCCTCGCCGCGGCGGGAGCCTGCATCGCCGCCGTCGATGCCGTCGTCAAGGGCACCGACCGCAACGCCTTGTGCCTGGTGCGCCCTCCGGGCCACCACGCCACGCCGACGCGGAGCATGGGCTTCTGCCTGTTCAACAACGTCGCCCTCGCCGCACGTCATGCCCGCAAGGCTCACGGGTTGACGAAGGTCCTCATCGTCGATTTCGACGTGCATCACGGCAACGGCACCCAGGACGTCTTTTACGAAGACCCGGGAGTGACGTTCCTGAGCATCCACCGCTACGGCATGGGCTTTTATCCCGGCACCGGCGCCGCCGACGAAACGGGCCGCGGCAAGGGACTGGGCCACACGCTGAACGTGCCGGTGCGCTTCGGCACGTGCGCAAGGACTATCATGCTGCGTTCGCCAAGGCACTGGAGAAGGCGGCGGACCAGGTCAAGCCGGAGCTGGTTCTGGTCAGCGCCGGCTTCGACGCCCATGCCAAAGACCCCATCGGCTCGCTCGGCCTGGAGGTCGAGGACTTTACCATTCTCACGAAGTTAGTCCTCGACGTGGCGCGCACGCACGCCAAGGGTCGGCTCGTCAGCTGTTTGGAGGGCGGTTACAATCTCGAAGTGCTGGCCGACGGGGTGAAGACGCATCTGGAAGAGCTGATTGCGGCGAAGGGGTGATTGAATCTCTGGTCATGCGATGGAGGCGAGCGATGACGATTGCGGTGCAACCGAAGACGTGGACGGCTGCAGAATTAGGAGGCCGTTTCGGCCCGATGCCGTTGTGGCGCATCCGCTTCAACCCGATGCCCGGTGAGGCCACCGAGCAAGACGTTCTCGATGTACTGGCGAAGGAAGGGAAGTAGTGTGAACTGGTAGATGGCGTTCTGGTGGCGAAAACCATGGGGATGCGCGAGTCGTGTCTGGCCTTTACGCTTGGTGCGTTCCTGAAATTTTTCGTCATGGGACAGAAGAGCGGAACGGTATCGGGCGCCGACGGTTTGATGCGTCTTGCGCCCGGTCTGGTCCGCATTCCCGACGTGGCGTTCATTTCCTGGGATCGCCTGCCCGGCCGGCGCTTGCCCGACGAACCGATTCCCGATCTGGCGCCGAACCTGGCCGTCGAAATCCTCAGCCGCAGCAACACCGACGAAGAAATGGACCAGAAATTGCGCGACTACTTCAGCAGCGGCGTTCAGCTCGACTGGTTCGTCGATCCGGAAACTCGTACGGTCGAGGTCTACACTGCAACCGATCGGTCCGTCGTGCTGAACGAGGGCCAGACGCTGGACGGTGGAGACGTCCTACCGGGGTTCACGCTGCCGTTACGTCAGCTGTTCGCGGAACTCGACCCGCAGACTCCCTCCGCTCCGTGAGAACTCGTTCCGGCCCAGGCGCACATCTCACAACCGATCGAGCGAATCGAGCCAGCGAACCACTTCGTCCAACGTCTTGCGGTTCATGTACTCGTGGCCGAGGTTCGGAATCTCGCGGTGGATCACCGGGAACTTGTGCTCGGTTAACTTGTCCTTCGTGGTCTTGACGGGGTCCTTCAGCACGTCCTTCTCGCCGACGACCAGGAAGAACGCCAACGGCTGATTGGCAATCCGCTCCTTCGGATTGCTGCCCAGGGCCGCGCCGGTGGTGGCCACGCCGCGGAAGAGGTCGCGCTTGTTGAAACCGAGGTAGAACGCCATCTGACCGCCGATACCCATCCCGTGAGCGACGATCCGGCGGCGGTCGACGGTGTACTGCTCCGACACCGACTTTACCGCCTCCTGCACGAATTCGGACTCGCCCGGCGTCCAACCCGGTGGATCGTTCGCGGCGGCTGGGCCGATCAGAATGACGTTGTTGTCTTCACAGTAGCCTTCCCAGGCGTCGGTAAAACTGTCGATGTCGTCTTGCTTGTTGCGGCCGAGAGGGTGGAGCCAGACCACCACGGAGTAGGAGACGTCCGGGTTGTAATTGGTCGGCACGAAGACCCAGTAGTTGTTCGCACCGTCGGCGCTCGTTCGCTTCAGGAGGCCGGTTTCCGGGTCTTTCGCCAGCTTGGGTGCGGCTTTGCCGTGCGCCATCTTCTTGGTGGCGAACTCGGGCAGCTTCACCGGCACCTCATCCGTCAGCGCGGCCAGCGTGACCTTGATCTGCTCCGTCTTCTCGCCGCCCTTGCGCTTGACCTCGAACGTCAGTTCGGTGTCCGGGGGCAGCGGATCGAGCAGACCGTGCAGCTCGTTACGCCCCTTGACGTCCACCATGACCATCGGCGCCATCGGGGCAGCCTTACGGCCGACTTTCATCAGGCGGTCGCCGATCTTCAGGCCGGCCGTCTCGGCGGGACTCTTCGGATACACGAAACGGATCTCGACGCCCGGCTCCGGGTCATCGCGCACCGGAAGGATGCCCATGGTTGCCTGGCCAGTCCCGGCGACGATACTGCCCAGCGTAACCTTGATCGGATCGAGTTCCTTGTCGCCGCGTTTGATCTTTACCTCGACGGTATCGCCTTCGTATTTGGTGCCGAGCTGGTGCTGCACCTGGGCATAGCTGACGACCGCTTTGCCGCCGATGTGGGTGATGAGATCGTCGGTCTTGATACCGGCCTTCTCGGCGGCCGAGCCGTGCAGCACGGCACCGATGATCGGCAGGGTGCCGTATTCGTCCTGGCTCTTCATGTTGACGCCCATGATGCCGCGATTGAGGTCCTTGCCCAATTTCAGACGCGGTAGCACGGCCAGGATGTCCTCGAACGGAATGGCGAAACCGATGCCCGATTCATACCACTCGAAGCCAGCCGTCTCGCCGACGGCCCGCGGCGAAGCCGGTACGATAACGCCCTGGACCCGGCCGGTCAGTTCGACCAGCGGACCGCCGTAGTTAGCCGGCGATGTCTTGGCGTCGGTCTGGATCGCCTTGCCCCAGATGCGATCCTTGGCGCTGATGATGCCGACGTGAACCGACGGCAGCTCATCGGTGACGTTGGCATTGAACGTTCGTCCCAGGGCGAGGGACGTGTGGCCGATCTTGATGTCCGCCTTCGGGACGTAGGCCGGCACAACCAGGCCAGCCTCTTCCACCTTGAGGAGTGTCAACATGCGCGTCTGATCGGTGGCGACGACCTTGGCGACTTTCGTCTCCTTGTGACCGGGAATGACCACAATGATCGAGGACGGTTTATTGGCGAAGTTGAAGGCGCTGGAGATGATGTAGCCGTCGGCGGTGACGACGACGCCGCTGGTCGGACCGATGCCCTTGCGGACGCCGCGCGGACCGCCGATGATCTCGGTGCCGCCGGAGGTGATGATCTGCACCACGGACGGCGCGACCTTGGCGATGGCCGCCATCCGCGCCTTTTCCTGCAAATCGTCGAGGTCCTCGGCGGCGCGGGTGGTGGTGGTGGTGAGGGCCAGTGCGGCTAGTGTGAGAGAAAGCAGGGGGATCAGCCTGGTCATTATTAGTTCCTCGGCGGTGTTCGCGGTTAGCACTGAGTACTCGGTACTCTCACTTATCCTTCGGCGGCGTTTCCTTCTTCGGTTCCTTGTCGAGCTTGACCGGGATGGTGACCAGCTTATCGCCGCGCTGCACCTCGATGCGCACCGGGTTGCCGGGGCCGTAGCTGGAGATCAACTGGTTGTAGATGTCGATGCTCGGCGCCGGCAGACCATCGACGTAGACGATCAGGTCGTCCGGCTTGAAACCGGCCTTGTGTGCCGGCGTGTTCGGGAGAACGTCATCGACATACGGCGGCGTCCGCTCGACGACGTTCGGCATCAGCACGATGCCCAGGTAGCCGCCCTTGCCTTCCTTCTTCTTCGACGGGTCGATCGACTTGATCTTCTTGTTGTAATCCTTCTTCAGATCGAGCAGGTCCAACGCCGAGACTTCGATCTCCTTGTCGTCGGCCGCCTGCTTGACCTTCGTCTTCGCCCCGATCGGTATGGCGTAGTTGATCCAGGTGTTGGTCAGCTCGTTGCGCAGCTCCTTGCCGATGAGGCCGAGCAACTCGCCCTTCCGCGTCGTGACGGGACCGCCGGCCGCACCGGGGTTGTTCGTGATGGCATCGAGCACGTAGACCTGGCCGGTGTAGGTGGCGTCGTGAACGCCGATCTTGCCGTAGAGCCGTGCGTAGGCCGTGATGACGCCGTGCTGCACCGACATCGGCTCGTCGCGCGTGGCGATCTGGTACATGGTTGCTGAAGCGCCAGCACACCGGTGCCGGACTCCGCCAGCGGCCGTTTGGCGGCTTCCCTGATGTCGTAGAAGAGCAATGGGTCGTCAAGCTTTTCCTTGATGCTGCCGATCTTGACCAGGGCCACGTCCAGCTCCGGTTCGGAGGCGATGACCTCGCCGTGGTAGCGCGAGCCGTCCCACAGATGCACGCGCAGATCCTGCGTGTCGAGCATGTGGCTGTTGACGGTCAGGATGTAGCCGTCGGCCGACACGAGGATGCCGGTGCCGTAGGACGCCAGTCCCTTGATGCCGCCGGAGCCGAACAGCTTGACGACCTTCTTGTTGATCTCGGCCGAGATCGGAGCGAACGAATCGTCGGCGCACAGGACGGAACTATTGCAGACAAAGGCGGCCGCCAGGACAGCGCCACCGAAGGGTAGTCGGATCATGGGTGTGTTCTCCTACCGGGACATCGCCGGAGAACAGTACTGAGTACTGAGTACTGGGCACTGAGTACTCACTGCTCAGTACCCGGTACTCAGTACTCACTTCGACAGCTCAAACTGCACGTCCGTGAAGACCGCGTAGTTGCTGTCCTTGTAACGCACGTGGATTTCGCGGCGGCAACATGCGGCCGTCGCTCTTCTCGTAGTCGAGCAGGTACACCTCGCACGGGTCCTCGTTGTCGTTGACCTGCGTCTCGAAGCCGAGCAGCTGGCCCTTCTGGAGGGTGTAGACTTTCCCGTTCGCGGTGCGCTTCTCGTCCTTGCGGACGAAGTACCACTTGGTCGGCTTACCGGCGAATTCGCCGCGGAGCACGTCGCAATCGACGCGCAGGTCCTTGTAGTTGGGTCGATCTTTCTCGGGCGGCGGCAGGTAGAACGGCTCGCTGCCGCCGTGCGTGAGCCGGCCGCCGAAGCCCTTCTCGCCATACGCCAGCAACTGGCGGTAGTGGTACAGAGCGAGTATCAGGCCGCCGCTGCCGGACGGACCTTTGAGCGCATCCGGATCCTGCTTTTCGGCCAGCGGTTCCAGATCGTCCGTCAGACCGTCGACAATCGAATGGACCGCGTCGTTGATCTTGTCCTTGGCGCCTTTGTGCTCGATGGTGATCTTGCTCACGGCGCGCTTGCCCTTGACCGTGCCGCCGGCATTGATGACCCAGTTGCCCTTCATGTCGTCGAACTTGCCGTGGGAGGCGAAGCTCTTCAGAAGCTCGTCGCGCTCCAGCTTGTTGAAGTAGTAATTGCGAAGCCTTCCTTCGCCTCGTACAGCGTCTTGGCCGGCGAATTGGGGATCGGCCGAGCCGGACCGCCCGGCCCGGCTGGACCAGCGGGAGGATTGTTCGGCGTCCTTGAGCTCTTGGCGACTGACGCCCATGAGCCGGACCAGGATCTCGCTGCCGTTCATTGTTGTGGCGATAGACCATCGGCACGCGCCAGCCCTTGGGGAAGATGCCGAGCATGTTCTTGTACTGGTTGACGCTCGTCATCGGCCGGCCGGCGAAGGACACCAGTTCGTCGCCGGGTTCCAGGCCGCGGCGCGTGGCATCGCTTGGAATCATCGCTCGAACCGATCAGCTTGCTGGCGATCGTCTTCTTCGGCGTCGCTCTCGACGATGGCGCCGAGCGAGGCGTGATCGGTGTCGAGGCCGGCGCGCAGATGGCCCAGGAAGTTCTTGATCTGGTTGATCGAGATGGCGTAGCCGACGCCGGAGTTGATCCGGCCGCGCTTGTCGAACGAGCCGCGGCCGTTGATGCCGATCAGCTCGCCGTCCATGTTGAACAGCGGGCCGCCGGAGTTGCCGGGGTTGATCGACGTGTCGATCTGGATGCAGTCGGTGTATTCGAGCAGCGTGCCTGCCGGGTACTGATAGCGATGGACGCCGCTGATCAGGCCGAAGGTGACGGTCGGCGTGAAGTCGGTGGCCAGCAGGAACGGGTTGCCCATCGCCAGCGACCAGTCGCCGGCCTTGCACCTTGTCGCTGTCGCCCAGCGCTGGCGAACGGGAACTTGTCGCCGGCCTGTCCTTCTTGCGGCAGCAGCTTGATGAGGGCCACGTCGCCGACCTTGTCCAGGCCGACCAGCACGGCGTCGTAGAGGATGCCGTCGGCCAGGCCGCACTGCATGACCGGCCGGCGACCGGCGACGACGTGGAAGTTGGTCAGGGCGTAGCCGTCCTCGCTGATGAGGACGCCGGAGCCGCCGCCTTGCACGCTGCCGGTCGGGTTGCGCAGAAGACGGCGACGACCGACGGCTTGACCTTCTCGATGACGGCGACGCGTTTCTCCTCGGCATCGAGCAGGCGCTTGTCGAGACCGGTGAGCGACTCGGCCTTGCTGGAGAGAACGAAGGGAAGCAGCACGGCCGCCAGCGCGATGGGCAGCACGATCTTGGGGTGAAGACTCATGGGGATCCTCTCGCTCGGAAGAAGCGTTTCTCTGTCCCCCCTCTCCCCTGTACTCAGGGGAGAGGGGTCGGGGGTGAGGGGTGAGCGACTGAGCAGTTTTCTGGTCCTCACCCCTCACCCCCGACCCCTCTCCCCTGAGTACAGGGGAGAGGGGAGGAAGACAGCATTGCCGTTACTTGGTCACTTTCACATCCGCCAGCACCAGGTGTTTGCCCAGCGTCAGCAGGTCGCCGCTCGTCACCTCGATGCGCAGCGTCTGCACGTCCTTGATGTTCTTCTCGATGATGTCGCGCTGGTCGGACTTCCAGGTCTTGCGGTCGAACGTCCGCGAGTAGAGTTCCTTGCCGTCGGCCTCGATGCGCAATTTCACCGGGCCGAGGACGCCTCCCACGACGTCGTCGATGCCCACGACGGCCTTGAACACGTTGAACTCGCCGTTCAGGTCAAAGTCCAGCCGGGCGTCGGCATGAATCGACAAGCCCTTCGGATAGACGATGTTCTGTATCCGGATCGGATCCTTACCGTCCATGTTGCGATCGCGCTTGTAATGGTCGATGCGGTCCTCCGTCGAGAACTCGACCAGGCGGTCCGGAGTGATGTCCGAGAGGTAGACCAGCTTGCCGTTGCTGTAGTCGAGCATCGCCAGCTTCGCCAGCGGGTAGAGCAACTTCGCGCCGGACGGCGTCGTGACGGTGAGGCTCGTGCCGTCCGGGGATTGCTCCACGCTGGCAACCATCACAACGTCGCGGAAGGCGTCGTGCAGCTTACAGAGCGGCGGCTTGGCGTTGGGATCGAGGTCGTGGAAGAAGATCAAACCATGAATGTTCTTCTCCTTCTCCGCCATGAACGGGACCGCTCGCACTTCGCCGGTGCCCCGCAGCGTGAAATCGATGGTCCTGCCATCCTCGCTGGCTTTCCCAATGATCCCAGGCAACGGATTGACAACACCCTCGTTGAGCTTGGCGAGGATGGCTGTCTTGCCCTTCTTCTTGATACGATCGGTCCAGTCGCGGCGATACTTCTCAGTCTGCGCATCGGTAAGGATGTTGCTCACCGCGGACATCGGCAGCTTGATTTCCTGCCCGGTTAGCAGAAGCGTGAAGATGATGTTCTCGCCCTGGAAGCGGCAACTGGAGCAATGCAAGATCGTACCGTCGTTCAACTCGACGTCGGTGTACTTGGCGTCGCTGGGGAAGGCGTCCTTGCCGCCGAGATCGAGATGCAGAATTTGCTCGATCGGCCGCGTGACCTCACCCGGAGTCGGCATTTTGGCGGAAAAGACCACTTCCTTGTCGGTTATCTTGACGACCTCTCCGTTGTATGTCTTGCCGTCGAGGGTGCGCAACTCAGCGGCCTGACTGAACGACACCACCAGCGCTAATGCTAGAAGGGATCGGTAGAGGGGCATCGTCGGCCTCACGTCAAGGGGGGATCGTTTAGCCGCGAGCGTTCCGCGAGCGTTGAGAGCTATAGCACTCGCGGCTAAACAGCGAAAACGACGAACGGGCTGCGGCCGACGGCGCCAGACCGCGACCGCAGCCCGTTCGTGTTGTTTAGCCGCGAGCTTTTGCGAGCGCTGAACCTCAGCGCTCGCAAAAGCTCGCGGCTAAACGAATCACTTGTTGCCGGCTTCCTTCTCGCCCAGCTTCTTGATGAAGATATCGACCGACTCGCGCATCTCACGAGGCAGTTCGCGGGTCAACTCGAGCATGGCCTTGGCGCGGTCCTTCTCCTGAAGGTTGCCCCACTGCTCGGTCACCTTGCTCTTTTCCTTCTGATTGATCTCACCCTTGCCGGAGTTCTGCGCGATCTGGCTGTCCTGCAATGGGTTGCTCGGCTGGTTGGTGCCGTTACCGTTGCCGTCCTTCGGGGGACCACCCGGAGGGCACTGGCCGCCGTTGTCCTGGGGAGGACCGTCCTTCGGCGGTCCGTCCTTCGGCGGACCCTGCTGTTGTTGCTTCTGCTTGTTTTCCGCTTCCTTGATCATCTCTTCGAGGCGGACCAGCACTTCCTTCTGCATCTTGCGCGTCTTCTCGCCGCCGCGGACGATGTCGAGACGATCGGCGATGACGTTCATTTTGCGGGCTACCCAGCCGAGGTCGTTGTCCTGCCAGCTCAGCATGTCGAACTTCATCAGGGCTGCCACCGCGATGTAGCGCTCGGGGGCATCCGATACGTCTTCGATCAGCCGGGACACCGCGGCCGACGCTTCGAGACGGGCCATCAGACTGTACTCGGCAACCGCCTTGGTGAAGAAGTAAGCGCCGGATCGACCACGTCTTCGGCCTTGATCGACGCAAGGGTTAGCTGCGCTTCATCGAAGATGCGGCGATTGGCCAGCGCCTTGGCATAAGCCAGGCCGAGGTTGGAGCGGAGATACGTGTCAACCTTCTTGTCCTTGATGAGGCTGGGAACGCCTTCCGGCGGGAGGTTGGCGGTGTCGCGGGCTTGTTTCAGGAGCTTCGCGGCCTCGGGGCTGCCGAGGGCCAGCGTGTCGGCAACCTTGTCCAGCGTCGGACGATCGGTGCCCCAGATGGCGTTGAACCGGGCCTGATCCTTGCCGCCGGCGCGGGTGTACCAGGCCTGAGCCTGGGCCTTGGCCTCCTCGACCGTCGGAGATTGCAGCGAACCGAAGGAGGCGATCTCCTTCGAGGGTGTCTTATCGGCGGCCCGCGTCGGTCCTGCAATGAACAGCAGGGCAAAAGCGGGGGCCAGCAGCCAGCGAGACGATCTCACGAGTGTTCCCCCTGAAACGTGGGACAGAGTTTCGGTCAAGTAAGGAGAGGTCCGCCGCTTGCAGTTTAGTGGATTTTCCTCTAAACCGCAAGCGGCAAACCGGAGTTAAGCACTTGCTTGCGCTGCGTGCTCACAGCGTTAGCGTTTCTCGTTCTTGCCTGTGCTGATGTCGTTGGCAACCTTCGACAACTCGCCCTGACGTCCACCCAGGTCCTTCAGCTGATCCTGAATGTCGCGCAGTTTCTTCTGCTCCTCGACCGTGGTCGCGGTTTCGGGAGGCGGCACCGTCTCCTGGTCCTTCGGGATCTGCTTGCCGTAGAGCTCAGTCCGGGTGTTGATGCGCTGCTGCATGGAGCGGATCATCTTCAGCTCAGCCAGGTCGCTGATCAGCTTCTGATCCTGCGGCTTGGGCGGCATGCCGGGGGGCGGCGGCGGCATCGGCTTCTTCGGCTTCTGGTCCTGGTCCTTCTTGGCCTGCTTGAGCGCCTCGATCATCTCCTTCAGCGTGTTGATGATGTCTTCCTCGACGGCCTGGGTGTTCTCGGCCACGTCGGTGCGCTTCAGGTTGGCCTCGACGATCTTCATGTCCTTGCGGACCTGCTCGAACACCTTGGCGAAAGCGACCGCCGAGCCTTCCGCCTGGAGCAGACCGAGAGCCTTGTCGGCCTCCTTGACGATCTCGTCTTCCTTGTCGGCCTGGATAGCCGCGCCCTGACCCAGGGCGTTTTTCTGCACCGCGTCTAGCTTCTTGCTGCCGTACTTGGTGTGCAGCTCGACCGTCGCGTCGCGGACCTCGATCTGCATTTCGAGCATCAGACGGCAGCGGCCTTCGAGCTTGCCGAGCAGCCGTTCCAGCTCTTCTTCCCGCAGCTGGGCCAGCAGGTCTTCGAGCTTCTTCTCGGCCTGTTTCAGGGCTTCGATCGCCTTGTCGGCAGAGTCGGCGGCTTCCGGGTTCTTCTTGTCTTTGATCTCCTCCTCGGCCTTCTTCTGATACTTGGCCGAGTCCTCAATCTGCTTCTTCACCTGGGCAGCATCCGGATTGGGCTGCGGGCTGTCGGGGGGAGGCGACTGGCCACCGGGAGGTGGCGGCTCGCCCTTACCCTGGCTGGGTTGACCCTGGCTCGGCTTGCCCTGGCTGGGCTTGCTTTCGCTGGGCTTGCCTTCGCCGCTGCTGGGCTTGCCGCTCTTCGGATCGCCGGGCTTGCTGTCGCCCTTGCCCTCGCTCTTGCCCTTGCTGTCGCTGGGCTTGGGATCGCCGGGCTTGCTTTCCTTCGGCTCACCGGGCTTGCCTTCGCTCGGCTTGCCTCCCTTGGGATCGCCGGGCTTGCCGTCACCGGGCTTGCCGCCCTTGGGATCGCCGGGCTTGCCTTCGGCATTCGGCTTGCCGCCTTTAGGCTCGCCCATGCTGGGCTTGCCGGTCTTCGGCTCACCAGGTTTGCCAGACTTCGGATCGCCAGGCTTGCCTTCGCTCGGCTTGCCGGTCTTCGGCTCGCCGGGCTTGCCGTTGGCGTCTTTCCCTTCGCCAGCTTTGCCGTCGCCGGGCTTGCCGGGTTTGTTCTCGCCGGGCTTGCCTTCCTTACCTTCGCCGCCCTTGCCGTCCTTGCCTTCGCCGGCCTTGCTGTCCTTCGCTTCGCCGCCCTTGCCTTCCTTGCCCTGGCCATCCTTCGGATCGCCGGACTTGCCTTCCTTACCCTGACCGGCCTTGCCGTCGCCGGGCTTGCCTTCTTTGTTCTCGCCGGGCTTGCCTTCCTTGCCTTCGCCACCCTTACCGTCCTTGCCTTCACCGGCTTTGCTTCTTTGCCTTCGCCGGGTTTACCTTCCTTACCTTCGCCGGGCTTGCCTTCCTTGCCCTGGCCACTCTTGGGATCGCCCTCTTTGCCTTCCTTGCCCTTACTGTCGCCGCTCTTCGGATCGCCTGGCTTGCCTTCTTTATTCTCGCCGGGCTTACCTTCCTTGCCTTCGCCGGGCTTGCCTTCTTTGCTTTCGCCGGCCTTGTTGTCCTTGCCTTCGGCGCCCTTCGGACCCGCCTTGTTCTCGCCGCTCTTGCTTTCCTTACCCTCGGCGCCCTTCGGGTCCTTGCCTTCTTTGCCTTCCTTACCTTCGCCCGTCTTGCCTTCCTTCGGGTCGCCGGGCTTGCCTTCTTTATTCTCGCCGGGCTTGCCTTCCTTACCCTCGGCGCCCTTGTTGTCCTTGGCTTCGCCGCTCTTGCCGTCCTTACCTTCCTTGCTTTCCTTGCCTTCCGCGGCCTTCGGATCCTTGCCTTCTTTGCCTTCCTTACTGGTGCCGTTTTCGGTCTTGTTATCGCCCTTGTTGGACTTGGTATCTTCCTTCGCCTCGGCCTTGCCGTTGTCCTTACCGTCCTTGCCGGGGGTCTTGCCCTCGCCCTTCGGCGTGTTCTTCTTGTCGCCGGCGTCTTCCTTCGGCTTCCCCTTGGTCAGGACGTTTTCGGTCTCCTTCCGAACTCGTTCCTGGGCCTTTTCGAGTTGTTCGGCCTTCTCGCGGCCTAGCTCGATCTGAGTGCGGACGCGCTCTTCCTTGGCGATCAGCTCGCGGATCTTCTCGAGCATCTTCTGCATCCGCTCGCTATCTTCCCGCAGCTGCGCGTCGCGGTCGTCGCGTTGGAGCAGGTCGATCAGGTCCTTGAGGTCTTTGCGCAGCTCCTGGTTCTTGGAGATGAGGGCTTCGAGGTTATCGTAGGCCTTGAAGGTTTCGTCCTTCTTGATGGCGTCGATGATCGCGAGGAACTTGGCGTCGATGCCTTGCTCGCTGGCCTTTTTCATGGCCGCTTCGAGGACCTTCGCCTTTTCGCGGTCGCTGGGGTTGGTGCTGTTTTCGAGCCGTTTCTGCACCTGGAGGAGGGTGCGCTTGAAGTCCTCGAACTGGCGTTTGAGCTGGTCCTGCTTGAGAGCGGCCTCGTCTTTCAGCTGGGCCGCGTCGTTCTTGCCCTTGGTGTCGGGCTTGGCAGGCTCGGCTGCTTGAAGCGCCAGGACGAACCCCATGGCCGTCACGCACAGCGAGGCCAGGAATCGGCGTGTCATGAAAGGTTACCTCCCCCAATGTCGAAGAATCGAAGATCTTCGGCCCTTCGTCCAGTGACCCACTTCACTCCATCCGACGAGAGACGCACTCATAAAGTTGAGCGTTCCCTGTCATCGTCGGGGCGGTGAGGAGTGCTTCCCCTCGCCGCAATACAAGACGATTCGCCGCGTTCGCGCCAACAGGTGTGAGAAATCCATGAACCTTTTTCTGCCGGTGGCACACATGTCGCCGGTACTGCGAGTCGATTCCACACCTGGTTCTGTTATACAACCCCTTCGCGGTAAAGAGGTAGCGAATTCTTCTCATTTCCAGGTCGCAGGCTGATTCGCCGCGCGAAACCTTAACGAGCGATCGCTTCCAGCTGCTCACGGCTTCTTCGGGTCCAACCCTTCGAGTTCCTTCCGGATCAGCTCGTCCTTGAGCCGCTGGTAGAGTTCTTCCTGCGCCTTCTCGCTCGACTCGATCTCCACCAGCTTCCGGATCAGCTCGTTGAGACCGGAGATCTTGTCCATCGCGTCGAGGACGGTGCGCAACTTGTCCTTCAGCTCCTGGATACGAATCTGTGCTGTTTTGGCCGCGTTCTTGCGGCTCTCCGTGGTGATCTGGTCCACGCGGACGTTGTTGATCTTGCTGGCCTCGCGCAGGACGTTGCTGAACTCGGCGATGGCCTTCAGCGCCTCGGGGAATTCCGTGGCCTCGGCCTGGAGCAACGGCTCCACGATACCGGTGTTCACGCGGGCAATCATGCTGCCCGTCTCGACCTGGTTGATCCGCAGCTCTTTCAGGATGCGCTCGTAGTCCTTGCGGACGTTGATCACCACTTCTTTGGCCTTCTCCAGCTGCGAACTGGTCACGGCCAGGCTGCCGACCATGCCGTTCAGCTGCTGCTGCAGTTCCATCGGCAGCTCGGGGTCCTTGAACGCGCCGCGGTCCAGCATCGAGCAGATCTCGATGAGCTTGATCTCGCGGTTCTGGAGGTTCTCGAACATCTCCAGGAACTTCTTGCGCTGCTCGTCTTCCTCACGGGCGATTTCGGACAGCAGCACGCTCTCGGAGACGATGCGGAAGGTGAACCGATTCGTGGAGAAGACGTGCGGCTTCGGCGTGCCGTCCTTGTCGGCGTCGCTATCGACGTCGGTATCGACCGCCTCGACCCAGAGCCGCAGCTTGTAGTGCTTCTGCACCTTGTTGGCGGCTTCCTTCAGGTCCAGCGCGTACACCGGGAAGTCGCAGTACAGGGCGCCTTCGTCTCGTCGGAGGCGTCGGGGTATTTCCACTTGGTCCGCGCCTCGGTCGGGTTGAGCGGATGAATCCAGTCGTCCGGCTTGATGGTGAAGCGCGACAACAGGGCGGTATTGCGGCCGGAAGGCGTGCGGAAACCAGGATCCTGCACGGCCTTGAGCATGTCCGCCCGGCATCCGGCGTTAAGAAAGCCGAGCCGGGTCCCTTGACATCTAGGTCCGGAAGCATCTCGCGGAGAAACTGGGGCATGGTGCGATAGCGCGTATCGGCAGCACTGATCGGCGCCTCTGGTTCGACCGGCAATTTCAGCGTCAGGCCGAAGATCATCGCGGTGCCGGCCTTCAGCCCCGCGGAGCCGATCTCGTCGCGCTCGACGGTCCAGGCATAACGGACGCGTGCCAGACCCTGGCCGTCCATCACGACGCCGCGGAACGGGATGCGGGCGCTCGCCGTGATCTTGTAACCCTCCGGCGTCTTGCGCACGATTTCCGGCTCGAAGCTCTCGATCGCCGGCTCGGCGTCGGGCTTGGTGCTGATCTCCATCTGGCGCTGGCCCTTCACGCCGTCTACGTCGAAGAAGATGAACGTGAACTCCTGCCGTTCGCGCACGTCCTTGAAGGCGACCTTGAACTCCTTGCCGTCCCAGGACAGGTCGGTGTAGTTCAGGATCGAGCCGCCGCGGGCGACGACCTGCAGGGCGGGAGGGTTGCCGGCTTTCAACGATTTTGAGCTGTTCTTGAACGTCTTGTTGATCGAGCCTTCCAGGACCACGTCGCTGCCGGCCGGCACCTGCGTGATGCGGGTGGCGCTGCCGGACGTCGAGGAAAAGTCGAGCTTCGTCATCTTCTGCTTGACGCCCTTGAGAGTTTTCAATTTCTTCAGCTCGGCCTTAAGGTCCGTTTCGGACTTGATGCCGAGTAAATCGATCAGCTCGTCTCTCTTCATCTCCGGCCGATAGTAGAGGTAGGCCGGGTGGCTCTGGTAACAGATCAGGGAGTCGAGCGCCGGCGGTGGCAACACGGTGATGAGCCGCTTCTCGGTCTCGGCGTCCTCGGCCTCGGCGTAATAGCTCGTCGTCTCGACCTTCAGGTCCTTGAATGTGCCGGAATAAGTGTTGTCGCCGTTCGGCTTGAGGGTGACGCTGGTAGTGTTGTTGGCCCCCGCGGCGTGGAGGTAAACTTCCCGCGGCAGCACCAACTCACGAAGCGTGCGGCCCATGGCAGGGTCGGCGGCGCGCTCGGCTACCTTCTCGATGACGCCGCGCAGGGCCGTCAATCGTTCGAGCCGGCTGAAGATGTACGCCAGGCCGACTTCCTTCGACTCGCGCGGCGACTTCGTCTCGGCAAAGCCGTTCAGCAGTGCCGCGCCGGAGTAGCCGCCGAGACCGAGGCTGGCGACGGCGGCGCCCGGCACGGTCAGCGGGCTGAAACGCTGCACGACGTCGCCCTGGATGAAGTGGATCGCCTTGCCGTGGAAGTGGAGTGTGATCCCATCTTCGACGATCTTGGCGAGACGCGTCTCGATGGCATCCAGCTCGGCGTCCTGGAAGATCGGGCCGATGCGGGCAACGACGGCGGCCTGAAGCGGCGCGAAGCTCGGGCCGGAGCCGCCCAGGCCGAAGATCATGGCGGCGTTAATCGGGCCGGCAGTGTTGTCCCAGCTGGCGGAGAGCGTCGGCACCGCGAAGCCGCCGATGTGTTCGGGCTTCAGGTCGGACCAGCGCAACGGCCGCCAGCCGCTTTCCACCTTCTTGTCGGCGATGTTCCACTTCGCGGCGAGTTTCTTGCCGTCGGCTTCCTGGCGCACGTCGAAGCTGTTGAGGTGGACCTCGACCTCGTCGAGAGTGATGCTGTCGCCGAAGGCCGGCGTCCAGTCGCCGGGCGGCTTGCCGGGCAGGTCGGAGCCGATCAAGTCGGGGCGGTCCTCAAGGTCTTGCCACGTCAGGGCGCGCCAGCCTTCCGGCGCGGCGGTGTCGGCCAGGACGTACCTCAGGCGCGAGGACGCGGGCCACGGGCGCCGGATCGTCGCGGGCAATGCGCAGGTGCGCCGCGGACGGCTCCTCAAGGATCAGGTGGGCGCACCGCGGCCAGTAGACGTTTTTCAGCAGGATGTTGCGTTCGAACCAGATCGCGGCGATGTTCCGGAACTGGTACACACCGTGTCTGGCCGTCTTGGCGAAGAGGGCGAAACCGCCGAACGCGGCCCCGGCGGCGACGACCGTGAGCAGGACGACAGCCAGGCCGCGGAGAATCAGGCGGCGCCAGTCGAAGACCTCGCGCACCGGCACTTTCTCGACGCGCTCGGCGGCCTCGTGGATCGTCTCGCGGATCATGGCCGGCGAAAAGCCGAGGGCGGCGCAGGCGTCCGGGTCGGACAGCTCGACGGCGGTGATGAGCCGATCGCCGAGCAGGTCGGGGAAACGTCGCTCCAGCAGCAGGGCGAGGGCGGCGTCCTTGAACTCCTTGAAGAGACGGCGCACGACCTTGAACGCCACCAGGGCCGCCGCAGTGCCGGACAGCACAACGAGCAGGCTGAGCCGAATCCACCACGGCAGAACACGCACCCAATCCAAGCCGTTGAACAGCTTGAAGCTGCCGTAATCGAGCAGCAGGCCGATCCAGAACCACAGGGCGAGGAAGAGCATAAATACGGCGGCGCCTTCGAGCCAGACGTAAACGCGGATGTATTTACGCAGCCGATCCAACGGACTGCGCACGCGCTCGTGGACCTGGGCCAGGTTGTCGGAGCGGCGCGGCGGGGTGATCGTAGCCATGAGGAACCTGCTTGCAAGGGATGTCAGTCAATCGTCGTTCTTCCCCCCTCGCCCCGGTACTCCGGGGAGAGGGGTCGGGGGTGAGGGGTGAGCGGCAGGGCACTATTCTGGCTCTCTCCCCTCACCCCCGACCCCTCTCCCCGGAGTACCGGGGCGAGGGGAGCAGGAACTCCCCTCTCACCAAAGTACCGGGGCGGAGGGGAATGTATCACGCCAGCCGCAACAGCTTACGGATCAGCCATTCCATGGATAGCAGGCCGACCACCACCACCAGGATCCAGGCGACCGGGATGGGTCCCATCGGCCATTTTCCCAGGAAGTTGAATTCGGGGATGGTGAACATCGGCTTGTCCCAAATGTCTTCCGGTTTGCCGCGGCTGGTCTGCACCGACTCGTCCTTGTCGATGCAATTCGGGATCAGCTCGCCGTTGTTCAGATCGAAGAACAGCCGCGGCTTCTCCTTGTCGAGGGTCTTGGCCTTCTCCGACTCGCCTTCGACCTTCGGCCGGGCCAGCCGTTTCAGCAGCTCGTCGTAGTCTTTCTCGTGGCCGGCGAAGCGGTTCTTCACGTCCTCCAGGTCGCTGGCGAGCTTGTACAGCGTCTCGAAGTCGGGCCGGGTGTCGTCCTTCTCCAGGTTCGACGATTCGATCACCAGCGTGCCGGTTTCCGCCAGTCCCGGCCGTTCCGGCATGGTCAGCTCCACGTCGAAGGTGCCGGGCACCGGAATGCGGAACTGGACCGAGAAGACGTCGGTGCCGGTCTTCGGTTTCAGCTTGTGTTCAAGCTCCACCTTGCCGCCGGGCAAACCGCGCGGCTTCAGCGTCAGTTGCAGCTCACCCGTCGTGACCGGAGTGCCGTCGCTGCCCATCGCCTTGGCCTCGACCTGGATGACGTTGTCCGTTTTGTACGGGCCGCCCAACTCCAGCACCAGCTGCTTGTTGATCTTCCCCTGGGTGCGGGCGCCGGCGTAGCGGAGCAGCTTGGTCCAGAATCGCTCGTGATAGGCCTCCTTGGCTTGCCGCAGCCGCCACGTCTCGGTCGAGCCGATCCAGACCACGCGCTTCGGCGACCGCGAATCGGTGATGACGAAATACGGCATCGGCAACAGGTCGTCCGTCTTGGCTTTCGGGTCGCCGAAGGTGGCCAGGACCTGGCTGCCGGGCGTCGCCTTCTTCACGGGGTAGTAGCTGTAGAAGCCGTTCTGGTACTTCCGGTCCGGGTCAAGGCTGCGGCCGTACATCGCCCGCCAGTCCTCGAGGAACGGCACCTTCGACATCGGTTCGTCGGTCAGCCGTAGGAACTCCAGCTCCTGCGTGGCCCCGGTGAACTCCAGGTCCCACGGCTGGTCCGGCTTGCGGTCCACCTCGACCACGTCGATGTCCTTGAGGATGACCGGCAGCACGTCGATGATCGGTTGCAGCTTGGTCCTGAAGTCGCCGGGCCGGGCCAGGCGCTTGGTGAAGAGCGGGCCGCCCAGGACGATCAGGCCGCCGCCGTTCTCGACCCACTTGGCAATGTTCTTGCCGTTCTGTTCCGTCAGGCGCGTCCAGTCGGGATCGAGGGCCACGATCACGTCGTAGGACGCCAGGTCGTTGATCGCCTCGTCCGACTCGGGTTTGTTGTTCTCCTTGTCGGGCTGATAGGCGGTCGGGAACGCGGTCAGCAAGTCGCCGCTCCGGAACGCCGTGAACCACGCCGATCGGATGGGTAGAATCTTTTGCGTCCGTCGTCTGGAAGACCAGGGTGAGGCGGGCCAGGTCTTTCTGCGTCTCGCGGATCAGCAGCTCACGGAGGAACTGGTAATCCTTCGACGCCGAGCTGGTGAAGATCAGCACGCTCAACGGCTTCTTCAGCACGCGGATACCGCCCGTCTTTTCCAGGTGATCGCGGCCCGGAGTGGTATCCAGCGGGTGCTTCGTCGGGACGACGACCCGGAAGCGGTACTCCTCATCCTTCGCCGTCTCGCCGAGGCCCCATTTCTTGATCTTCTCGAACTTCCGCTCGAACTCCTTCCGCTCGTCGTCGGACTTGCCTTTGAGGGAGGCCAGGGCGACGGAAAGCGACTTGTTCTTCATCACGGTTGCCAGGTCTTCTTCCGGCGTCTTGGCTGCCACCTGGGCCAGGATCGCGGCCTCGATCTGGAACTCGACGGCGGTGCGCGGCCGGGGACTGTTATCGAACTTCGGCTGCTGCGCCGGTTTGAGGACCAGCGTTTGGCCGAGCTTGACCTCTTCCAGCGGCGGCTCCTTCTCGTCCTCCTTCGGCTTCTCATCCGGGTTGCGCTTCTTCGGCGGCCGTTGCTCGACGACGGTGATGTCCTGCTTCGTCTCAATCTTGACCGGCATCCCGTCCTTGATCGCCTCCACGGTCTTGACCTTCGTGACCTCCAGCAGAACGTCGATCGGGTATTCGGGCGGCAGGCCCTCGCCCTTGATCTCCGCGACGACACGGAAGGAATCGTCCGGCTGGATCTGCTTGGGATGGCGAACGTCGGCGACCTCGATGCGGGCCTTGGGCCGGGTGGAGCCGATGCCGATGACGATGATCGGGATCTTCTTTTCCTTGGCCTTGCGCTTGATGTCTTCGATGGCCTCGGGCGAGCCGAGATGGCTGCGGCCATCGCTGACGAGGACGATGGTGCGCGTCAGGTTGTTCTGCTCGCGGGCCAAAGTGTCGGACAGCGACTGGTAGAGGTTGGTGCCGTCGAAGAGGCCTTTTTCGAGGTGCATGCGCGTGTTGTAGCGCGCGAGCTCGGCGAAGCGCTCCCGGTCCGTCTCGGACCAGTCGTCGCCGTCCTTGATTAACGGCTTGACGAACGCCGCCTTGCGTTTCTCGTCCCAGTCGGCCGGCGGCAGGTAGTTCGACTTGACGAACTCGTCCTTCTTGATTTTGTCCCAGTCGTCCGGCGGCCTCAGGTGGGCCGATGGCTTGAGCCATGCGGCCCAGAACTCGTTCGGCATCGCCATCTCAGGCGGCAGATCGCGGCGCTTCTCGGGGTGGCGGGCCAGGTCTTCCCACTCCGCCTTGTTGAAGAAACGGCCGTCGGCGAATTGATAGGGACCTTCGTCCAGATTCGAGCCGAAACGGTAGGCGGTGATGGTGTTGACGTCGGTCAACCGCTTCATGAACTCAATCTTGTCGTTCTTGAGGAACGCCAGCACCTTGTCCTGGCGGGTCGGCAGCTTGAGCGGGTCTTGCCCCTCGATGGGTGGATCGTCGCGCGTGTCGATCATGCTCAGCGACGTGTCGAACAGCAACACCGCCTTGGAACGGGTCACCGATCGGTCGTAATTCTGGGTCGCGGGCAAGAGAAAGACGAAGGCGAGGAAGCCCCAGACCGTGCCGCGCAGCAGCCCGAGGAAGCTGGCCCACCAGGGGCCGACGCTGCGGCTGTCCCGGTAGTACATCCAGCCAACGTAGAAGAGCGCCAACAAGAAGACGGCTCCCGCGGGCAGCAGCACCCAGAGATCGTCGCGATCCAGCGCCGTTCCCTTGCGGAAGAACGGTACGAGCGACGGCGCGCGGCGAAAGACGAACTCTTGGACCGTGGTGTTCAGGGTGTCGCTCATGGCTGTCTATCGTCCTTCAGGTGGTCCGTTCTGGCCGCCATCTCCCCCCTCCCGGAGTACCGGCGAGAGGGAGTACATCAGGTCTCCCCTCTCCCCGGTACTCCGGGGAGAGGGGCCGGGGGTGAGGGGTGAGAACCAGAACAGTGCCCAGCCGCGCACCCCTCACCCCCGACCCCTCTCCCCGGAGTACCGGGGAGAGGGGGGGCAGAATTTCCTATTACGCCGCCACCCGTACCGGTGCGCCGGGCGCCGCCGTGCCTTCGCCGCTCTTCAGGTGGAAACTCAGATGCACCGCCATCGCCTGCTCGGCGAGCAGCAGCAGCAGCAACACCACATAGATCCAGGGCAACTCCGACACGTCCGGCTCGCGGTTCTTAAAACGCTCGAAACTATCGCCAGGCCCCAGGACGATAAGACTGCCCTTTTTCGAGTCTTTCAGGTCCTTTTTCTCTAGTTTGTCGGTTTCAGTCCGGGTAAGGTTGCCCTCGGCCTCGGCGTCTACGTTGTAGGACAGCGACAGCACGTCCGCCTCGCTACCCCTCTCCGGCATAAGCTCGAAATTGTAGATGCCCGGTTCCTTCGCCTCGGCGAACGTGAGCCACTGGCGGTCGTCCTTCGACTCCAGCTTGCGCGTCGGCAGGTCTTTCGGCTTGGCGGGGGGAACGGGCTTGCCGTCCTCGACCTTCGGCTGCTCTTGCGGGGTGAAGGTCACCTTCACATCGGGCTTGTAGCGATTCTTCTCGAACGACGTCTCGAACTTTTCCCGTGGATCGAGGACGCGGTTGAGACTGTCGCCCTGGCTGTTCAGGAACGTCTGCATCGGGCGGACGAAGTTCGGATACGACCACTTGGCCGGACCGTCACCCCATTCGTTCCACTTCGGGATGTTATTTTTTTCCGACGAGGAAGTGCCGGCGGTAGTGAGTACGGCGACGGTGTAACCGCCCCGTTTGTTCTTGTCGTCCCGGCCAACGTACTTCCGGGCGTAGACCAGGCCGTCGCCGTAGCGGACCTTGTCGCGCAAACGGACGATGTTCTCCTTGGTGGACTTCATCTGTGGATGCCCCCAGAGCTTCGGCATGTCCGGCCGGTCTGGGTTCCTCTCGTCACCGGCGTCCTCGAGCATGTGCTCCAGCGCCTGATCGAGCATGGCCAGCGAGTCGTGATCCAATGCCTCGCGGATCTTCTTGCGGTAGAATGGAATCAGCGCCTTCTGCTTGGCGTAATCGCTATCGGTCGCTCCAAGCGCATCCGCCTTGTCCTGTACCGTCTGGCGCAGTTCCTGCGCCTCTTTTTTGAACTGGGCGATCGAGCTGCGGATTTGCGGCATGGTGACCACTTCCACGACCTCTTGTTCGGGCACCTGCCACTCGGATCGGCCTTTCGGCTCGTAGTAGTAGCTGATGAGCAGATTGTCGAAGTCCATCGGGCCGAGCGGCGGCGTGGCCAGGCCGTTCGATTCTTTCGAGACGAAGGGATGGTCCTTGTCGCGGAACAGGATCTTGCCCTGAAGAATTCGCGGCGGCCTGTTCTCGTCCTGCTTCTCCTCGAGCGGGTCCCAGCCCTGGATCCAGATGCGCCGCATCAGCCGTTTCAGATCGTCCTCGGTCGGCGTTTCCTTCCCCTCGTTCTTCTTGATCCAGGCAATCAGTTGATCCCGGCGGCCTTCGGTGTCCAGCAGCACACTGAGCGTATCGACGGGTTTTGGCTGGAGCGGGACGGGGAAAAGCCCGGCGCGTTTGTAATGCAAATCGTTGAGAAACGACGCCTGCGTTTTCGGACCGAGGAAGTAAACGAGGTTGCCGCCTTTCTCGGTGTATTTCTGGAGCTTGTCCAGCACCACCTCGTTTGTGATCGGCGGCACGTCGAGCAGGTAGATCGTCGGGAAATCGTAGAGTTCGAGCTTCTCCAGCGCGTCCACGGTTTCGCGCTTCGGCTCGTAGGCCTTGCCGGCGGCGAGGGCGGCGTTGAGCGTCCTGAAATCGCCGATGTCGTACTGGGGATCGTCCGGCCCCGCGGTGCCGGTGCCGTCGATAATCAGGATCGGCACGCGCTTGCGCAGATCAACGACCACGTCGCGCACGTCGTCCTCTGCGAGGGGGCTATCGTTAGTCTTAATCTGTGCGCGTACTCTGGCATACTCCGGCCCGTTCTTGACTTTCTGGAAGGACAGCGTGACCTTCTCCTCGATGCGCTGCTGCGATTGGATCGCGCGAACTGCTTATGCCCTTCGTATCGCTCCTTGCCATCGACATAAATGTCGAGCGTCACGTCCTGCCTCTCGGACTTCCCAAAGTTGAAGAGAGTAACGGTGAAAACAACATCCGAGTTCTCGGCAACCACCCGGCTGTTGGGCCGAAAGTCGATAATGGCGATGTTGTCGTGGCATTTAGGGGTGCCACTGCGCGTCTGAGAACGCGAAGGGTCGGCGGCTGTGTCGATCAGGATGACGTTGATCTGATCGGTACGGATCGAGGCGATCTTCTGGTCGATCTTCGCCACATCGGGTCCGGAGTCCCAGTCGGATTCGCGGAAATCGCTGACGAAGTGCAGCACCTTCTGCCCTTGCGGTGCCGCGTGCAGATATTTGTAACCCTCTTCCAACCCCGGCAAGGGCGAGATATGCAGGAACGTGGCCTTCTTCTCGTCGAGCAGTTTGCCGATCTGTTCCTCCGATTTATCGCTGAGCCGTTCATCGAAGATCGGATGTTCCAGGTCGGAGAGGAGTACGATCCGCATTTCCTGGATGGAATTGGCCAGGGCGGCGTTCTTGGCGAGCAGCATGACCTGTTCGCGGGCCACCGACCAGGCGGAGTGCTCGCCGGCATTGTCCTTCCAGCGATCGCGCATGCTCAGCGTGTCGTCGATGACGACCATGTGGGCGGTACCGGTCGCGGACGAATCGCCGCCGTAGATCCAGCGGGCGACGACCAGGGCGACCATCAGAACGATGAGGATGCGCAGCAGGAGCAGGATGAGCTGCTCGATGATGAGCCGGCGCCGATTGCGCTTCTGCGACTTGAGCAGGAACTCCATCGCCGCCCAGCGCAGGCGCTTGAAGCGCATGCGGTTGATGAGGTGGATGACGATGGGCGAACTGACCAGCGCGCCGCCCGCGGCCATGTACCAGGGATTGAGGAAGAATTCCATCGTGCCACCAAATGAATTCGTTTAGCCGCGAGCTTTTGCGAGCGCTCAACGCAGCGCTCGCAAAAGCTCGCGGCTAAACGAGAACGCGCTTACTGATGTCCCGTGTTCGCCTTCGGGTGAGAGCGGACGTCCATGCGATGATGCAAGAACTTCGCCAGCACCGCGTCGATGTAGTCGTTCGTCTTGACCAGCTGGTAGTCGATGCCCAGCCGGGTGCAGCCGCGGCGCACCTCGACGAGGTACTCTTCCAGCGCTTCCATGTAGCCGTCGCGCAGCGCCCGCGGATCGCAGAGCAGGTGCGGCAATTCTTCCATCCCCTCGAAGCGTGTCGTGCCGGTGAACGGGAAGGTCATCTCATCCTCATCCATGACGTGGAACACGAGGATGTCGTGCTTGCGATGACAGAGCATTTCCAGGGCGCGGAACAGCGGTTCGCGGTCGATGAGCAGGTCCGAGACGATGACGATCAGGCCGCGGCTGTGGACCGTCTCGGCGACGCGGCGCAGGATCTTCTCCATGTCGGTCTTTTCGCGCGGCCGGCTCACGTCCATGGCCTTGACGATGGCGTCGATGTGCGTGTTTTGGCTGCGGGCCGGCACGATGACGCGCACGTCCGAATCGAAGGTGATGCAGCCGCAGGAGTCCTGCTGGCGCAACAGCAGGTAGGCGAGGCAAGCGGCGGCAGTGCAGCCGTAGCCGTACTTGTTGAGCGCCCCGCGGCCATAGTGCATCGACTCGCTGACGTCCACCACCAGCGTGGTGCGGAGGTTCGTTTCCTCCTCGAACTGTTTGATGTAGAAGCGGTCGGTCTTGGACCAGACTTTCCAATCGAGATAGCGAATGTCATCGCCGGCCGTGTATTCGCGGTGCTGCTTGAACTCGATGGAATGGCCGAAGAACGGACTGCGGTGCATGCCCGAGATGAAACCTTCGACGACCTGCCTGGCCCGCAGCTCGAGGCGGGTGATCTTGGCGATGGCGGTCGGATGAAGGAATCGGCGCGGATCGTCTGCTGGTTTGGTGGCTGCCACGGGGGAGTTTCCTCAATCGGTCGTTTGGTGAATGGTGAACGCCTGCCTGGACATCGTGTTCTCGAAACGAACGACCCAATCGACCTGCCGCTCATGGCATAATGACTCGCGCCCGTCAGGCTCGGGCGGATGATCCAAGCCACCGCCAGCACCGACTACCGCGGGAACAGACCTGGAGGCAGCGGACGAATTCCGCGGAGTCAGGAACGGCATGATCTTCTTGATTATTCCTGCCCCTCCATAGAGCGACACGTCCTTGTCGCCGCTCTCGTGACAGAGAACAGCCAAACGGGCACAGGCCATACGCAAGATCGTCTTCGCGCGGATCAACACCACGTCGAACTCCGTTTCTTCCTGAATTTGAAACCGCAAGGCTCGCTCATTCTCAAGCCTGCATCCAATACTGCCCACCTCGGAGGCAAGCTCGAGGAGCGCGTCCACAAAGCCAACAACTTCGGCCTTGTGGGGGTCCGAGATGTAAGTAGCTACCAGTTCACGAATCTTGTCGCTGGCGTTCATGGAATCACAATCCTCTTGGTAAGCGACGGCCACGCCGTGAGAAGTTCCTCCAGGCCGAACCCTGGTTCGAATCGGACCTCCCCTTGAAGGTCCGCCAGGCGGACAATGGACACAGGCACTTCGATCTCCACAAATGCTGGTCCACCTTCATTGGGGAACAGCAGAGCTTTGCCGGCAGCGACCGTCTCAGGAGAACCTTGAGGATACGATTCCTGCGCAATCCGTGCTGTGGAAAAAGCCTCCGCGCAGTCTGTGGCACCATGCTCTCTGAATGCCGGGTTCGGACCAGCGCGGAGTATCGACTCTGCTCGCTGCCTCGTGGTGCCATGTCGAAGCAGGACGACCGGTTCACCCGAGGCCATCGCCAGTCACTCCCGCGGCTCGCTTTACGACGCGAAGATCTTCCGGAAGCGCTCGTCGCGCGACAGGTCGCTCTCCTTGCTGGGCGTCTCTTCGATCAGCTTCTTGACGACCACGTCCGGCGAGATGCCTTCGGACGCGGCGGTGAAGTTGGTCAGGATGCGGTGCCGCAATACGGGATAGGCCAGCGCCTGGATGTCGTCGGTCTGGACGTGAACACGGCCGTGCAGCAGCGCCCGGGCCTTGCCGCCGAGGATCAGATACTGCACCGCACGGGGACCCGCACCCCAGGACAGCCAGTCGCGGATGAACTTCGGCACGCCCGGCTCGCCGAGACGTGTCTGCCGCACCAGGGCCAGCGTGAAGCGGATGACGTGATCGCTCACCGGCACCTTGCGGACCAGTTTCTGCAATTCGAGGATCTGGTCGCCGCTGAGGACGGGACGGACCTCTTCCATCGCCAGCGCGGTTGTGCGCCGGGCGATCTCGAATTCCTCGTCGAACTTCGGATACTTGACGAAGACCTTGAACATGAAGCGGTCCTGCTGCGCTTCGGGCAGCGGATACGTGCCTTCCTGCTCGATCGGGTTCTGTGTGGCCAGCACGAAGAACGGATCGTCGAGGCGATGGCGGACGCGGCCGACGGTGACCTGACGCTCCTGCATGGCTTCGAGGAGGGCGGCCTGCGTCTTGGGCGGCGTGCGGTTGATTTCGTCGGCCAGGACGATGTTGGCGAAGAGCGGGCCCTGGATGAACTTGAACTCACGCGCACCGGTCGAGCGGTTTTCTTCGATGACCTCGGTGCCGGTGATGTCGGACGGCATCAAGTCAGGAGTGAACTGGATGCGGCTGAAGGCCAGCGAGAGGCACTTCGACAGGGTCGAGATCATCAAGGTCTTGGCCAGACCGGGCACGCCTTCCAGGATGCAGTGGCCCCGACTGAACAGGGCGATGAGGAGTTCCTCGATCACCAGATCCTGACCGACGATGACCCGGCCGAGCTGGTTCTTGAGGTCGGCGAAGGCTTCCTTGAGTCGGCGGACCGACTCCATGTCCTCCTGCCGGAGGTCGGGGGTCGGGGCGGTGACTGCTCCGAGATTGACGGGTTGCTCGTGCTTCGAACCGGTGCCGGCGGAGATTTTCTGGTCGCTCATGCGGGTCTCGTCTAAGGGGGGGTGAGTGGTGAGTGGGTGAGTGGTGAGTGGAAAATGGTTTTCATGGACCACTCACCACTCACCACTCACGATTCAGCGCATGTACAGCGGCACAACGGCGTTGTCCAGCTGCATGATGCTCAAATGGACGGCGGTGATGAACACGGGACCGACATGGCCGCCGGTCCACGAACCGTCGGCGCCCTGGCTGCGCTTCATGTTCTCGAACGTTTCCTTGCGGTACTTCGACCAGGTCAGGCGATCGTCGGCCTTGGAGTCGGGGAAGAGCTTGGCCCAGCCGTCCTCGCCGAGGATGTACATGGCCTGGGCGTAGTAGTAGTGGGTGTATTCGTCGTGGCCGAAGCGGCCGCCGCCGAGGTGGGGCACCGCCGTCTTGCAGAACTTGAACCACTGCTTGACGAGCGGTGAGTTGTAGTCGCCGCCGCTGAAGCCGCAGGAGATGGCCGCCGCGGTCAGAGCGGGGCGACCGTCGCCGCCGCCGCCGCCGCCGAGGCTGTAGATGACGCCGCCCTGGCCGTTGGTCGAAGCCTTGAGGTAGCCCAGCGCCATCCTTGATCGCTTCCGGCGGCACGGCGATGCCGGCATTACGAGCGGCTCGCAGACCCTGCATCTGCGTGATGGTGACGGAGCCTTCGTCGAAGTTGTTGCCTTCCTTCGCCGACAGGTAACCCCAGCCGCCGCGGTTCGTCTGGGCATCGCGGGAGAACTTGGCCGCCTTGACCAGGATCTCTTCCAGCTTCTTGCGTTTATCGGTGTCGTCCTCTTCGCCGTAGACGCAGGCGAGGAACATCATGGCGAAGCCGTGGCCGTACATGTAGCGGCCGGCCTCACCGGGGATGGCTGGGTTGCCGAGCATGGCCATTTGGCTGCGCTTTGGACATGAGCCAGTCGGTGGCCCGTCGGAGGTTGTCCTTGTACTTACCCTCGCGGAGGGTGCTGCCTTCCATGAGCAGGGACATGCCGCCCATCGCGGTCATCGTGATGGGATAGTTGCCGCCGAACGCTTCCCAGTGGCCGTCCTTGGCCTGTTGCTCGGCCATCCACTTGAGACCCTTGGCAACGGATTCACGGTACTCCGCCGGGATTTCATCGGCGCGGACCGAGCTGGCGCTGGCCAGACTCAGCAGGCCGCCCAGAACGGCGGCGGTGCGGAAGGCTGCTCGCATGAGTGTCGGCTCCTGAGACGAGAACAGGACTCACGCAGGGTTCGACAATCCCGCGTGAAGGTACGACGATTGACTCACCCTTTTCTGACACCTCGGAGAGAAAAGGCGGCAGGTCGATCGTGGAAAAGGGAGAGATGGCGCGCGGTCGAGTCGTCTCCCTGGTAGGTCGATATGTAACATTCAACCAATTCCACCAGGTCGAAGCAAGAGCGGGCCGTCACATTTCTTTCACATTGACCAATTCCGTGCGGAGAGCGGAGTGCGGAGTACAAACGACTCACGCTGTACTCGGTACTCCGTACTGTGTACTCGGGACTGTGTACCTGTTGTGAGGCACCCTCCATGTCCGACCAACCCTTCTCCACCAATGCCCGTGAACTGCTTTCCAGTGCTCTTCTGGCCGATGTCCTGGACGCCCTCGGTCATCGCAACAGCGCCCTTCCGCCGGAGGTGCGGCCGTTGAAGCCCGGTTGGAAGATCCTCGGTCGAGCCGCCACGCTCTGCGCCGTGCCGGTGGCTGCGGAACCGGACCATCCCTACGCCGTCGAAATGGACTGCATCGACGCGCTGCAACCCGGCGCGGTCTTGGTGGCGACGACGAGCGGCGAGCGCGGCAGTGCCTTGTGGGGCGAACTGCTCTCGACGGCAGCACGGGCGCGCGGGGCGGTCGGTGTGGTGATGGACGGCCTGACGCGCGACGCCTCCCGCATCCTGGCGATGGACTTCCCCGTGTTCGCCGCCGGGTTCAGTCCGCTCGACTCGAAAGGCCGGCTCGACGCCATCAGTCACGGTCAACCGATCCGTCTCGGCAGCTGTGTGGTGCGGCCCGGCGACTGGATCTTCGGCGACAGCGACGGCGTGGTCGCGGTGCCGGCGCAGATGGCCGACGCCGCGTTCGGCCGCGCTCTGGAGAAAGCGACCGGCGAGAACAAGGTGCGCGAGGAGTTGGCGAACGGCCGGAGTGTGCGCGAAGTGTTTGCGGAGTATGGGATTTTGTAACGAGCTGTTGCCGCAAACCGATCTAGCATCCGGTGTCCTCGATGCCAAGCCCTAGCCCGGATCACTCACCACAAAGGCACAAAGGACACGAAGGAATAGCGACCGGGAAGATGGGAGAGGAGCCATCGAACCATTCATGTTCCTCCGTGCGCAAACGAAGAGCGTTATTTCTCCCTCGGTCTTTCTTTAGACTTTATCGGTAATAAGGGGATCGCCCTTGACAGACCCCAATAAGGCGCAATTTTCCCAGGAAAAAGTGGCTGTTTTCACACACCGTGCGATGCCTATAACGCTCTTTTCCTTATTACTGATAAAGTCTTTTGTGTCCTTTGTGCCTTTGTGGTGAATAATCCAGGTTAACACACCCATTGCTCCAGGTAACGTTTGCTCTGCCGCACCGCCCGCTTGCGGTCCTCCAGCGATCCCTCATACGCCCGGTCCTCGACCTCGATACACACGGCCCCTTTGTAGCCGGCGTCGGTCAACGCCGCGAATAACGCCCCCCAGTTCACGTCTCCCATCCCAGGTAGCTTCGCGGTGTGCCAGCCCAGTCCGAGGATACCTACATCGTACAGCCGGTCCGGATCGAGCCGTGTGTCCTTCGCGTGGAAGTGGACGATGCGTTTGCCGAACTCGCGCATACAACGCACATAGTCGATGAACTGGAAGATGAGGTGTGACGGGTCGAAGTTAAGCCCCAGCGTGGGAAACTCCGCGAATAGCTGCCGCCAGATTACAGGCGAGAAGGCGAGGTTCTTGCCGCCCGGCCATTCGTCTTTCGAGAATAGCATCGGGCAGTTTTCGATGCCGATCTTGACGCCGCGCTGCTCGGCGTGCTTGACGATCTCCGGCCACACTTCGCGCACTCTCGGCCAGTTGGCATCCACCGACAGCGTGTGATCCCGGCCGATAAACGTGTTCACGACCGACACGCCAAGCTTCGGCGCCGCGTCGATCACCTTCCTCAGATGATCGGCCACGAACCGGCGATGTCCCGCGTCGGCATCGAGTGGATTCGGATAGTAGCCCAGCCCGGAGATGGCGACACCATATTTCTGTACAAGGGCGCGGACCTGGCCGACGCGCGCCTCGCTCAGGTCGGTCACGTCGAGATGGCTGACACCTGCGTAACGGCGCTCCGACCCGCCGGGCGGCCAGCACATCAGTTCGACGCAGCCGAAGCCTTCGTCACGAGCGAAGGAGAGCACCTGTTCCAGAGACAGATCGCCGAGGACGGCGCTGACGAAGCCGAGCTGCATGGGTGATCCTTTCTGTTTCTCCGCGACCCGATAGGGGAGCGCGTCGGTCGACGCGCTCCCCTATCGGGTCGCGGACAAACGAGGTCGAAGTTCTCAGCGCCGCCCCTTGCGCCGCACCGCGCTGGTCATGGACAGGAGGAGTGCGAGGCTCCAGCCGGCCACTCCGGCCAGGCTGAGGATGAGCAGGCAGAAGATGATTTTCATCATCGTCTCACCTGGTGTTGCCAGTCGGACGATGATGTAGCAGAGAAAAAACATGCCTCCCACGGCCGCGGGAGTGATGATCGACAGGAGGCCGGAGGTGCTGGCGAGCGACGAGTTGCGGACGTTGCGGCCGACGCTCTGCATGAATAGGGCCAGCGCCGTCAGGCGTGCGGCCTCCAGCAGGAACGAGGTGAGCGCCGACATCGGCCCTTCGAACGATGTGCCCATGAAGACCAGCGGCGTCGCGTTCCTTTCGACGGACAGGAAGGTCAAAGCGAGCAGGGCGACAGCCAGGCCGCGCGACCCGTGCCGCCACGGGGCCGCCACGAATAACCCAACGGCGAGGATCGCCGTCATGTAGCCGCCGAGCCAGGCGAGGTTCATCAGCATCGACATGATGTCCACGAACGTACCCTTGGCCTGCGCAGACGCCAGGGCCAGCCTTGGCTCCTGACGGGGTGCGCATCATCTCCGGGTCAATCGTCGTCGGCGAGGAGCCGATGAAAAACACGATCAGCAGTAGCAGCAGGCCGGCCAGATAGGCGGCGTGAGCGATCAGGTGCATGTTCGCGCCTGACCGACGAGCGGCCAGGCATCGGCGTCGGACTCTCCGCCGCCGCGCTTTTCTGCGGGTTCGTCTTCGATCTCTTCAGGCGGCGGCTCGGGGCGCCGAGGCGGCGGCGGTGCCTCCACCACATCGACCACATCCTCTTCCTCCGCTTCAGCCTCTCCCAGATCGACCGGTTCTTCCTCTGGTTCCGGTTCGGGGACGGTGAGAACGGTTTTGCAGCCGGGACAGCGGAACTTCTGTCCCGGCGTCACGTTGGCCGGTAGTTTGAATTTTTTGGAACAGGAATGGCACTGGATCGTCTCAGCCATCGGTCTCTCCACGCGGCTCGTTCACAGATTACAACACTGCGAAACCTATCGGGAAGCCATCGTTGTCGCCGGCCGGATAGTCAACGTAGCGGTCCGGCTCATTGCGGAGAAGGGGCGGATGAATCTTCCGCCTCGTCGTGGTCGGCAGAACGGCTCTCGTGGTTCCGTCTCACCGGAATGCCAAGCCAATCACCATAAAGAAAAGTCCAGCGATCTCGATCGCCAGTGGACACCAGCCGCGATCGAGGTTCCCTAAGAGGTAAATCCAGCGATAGACCCAGAAAATCGCTCGGATCCCTTCACCGTCGTTCCCCGAAAGGAAGATTCCCCAGATAATGCCGATGAGCTGCAACAGGACGCCGTAAACCAGCAGGAGTGTGCCGCCGGAGTTAAGAAATCCTGTCGCCATCATCAAACAGAGGCCGAACAAGCACAGGATTCCCGTCGTGATGCTCTCCGGAGTGAACCACCCCGAGCTGCGTTCGTCGTCGTCCTTGTACCAGATTGGCTTCTTGTACTCCGGTCCTTTTTTGCGAGGTTTCCTTGGCCGATTGCGCTGCGACCGCTCGTCCGCAACCTCGACGATGTCGAGCACGTCCTCGTTCTCCGGTGCCGCTGGGACGACATCCAGAACGTCGTCGTCGGGTTCGATGACTTCTTCCAGCACGATCGGCTCAGGCTCGATCGGTCTGGGCGGCGGCGGTGGAGCGGCCTGGATCAGGTTGGATTTCGGAGCGGTGACTTGTTTGGGGATGGCGCACAGCTGTCCGCACTGCGAACAGGGAACGGTCGGCTGGGAACCGTCGGTGTTGAGCGGCGTTCGGCACTTTGGGCAGCGAAACGTGGGCATGGCTCAGGCTCCGGCGTCTCATTCCTCGTCGTCGTGGATGAACTCCTCCGGGTCGGGCCACGATTCCGGCGGCGGTTCGAGCGCAATGTTCGGGATCAGGGCCGGATCGGGCCGGGACGAGCGCTCCGGTTCCTGCGGCCCCAGCACCGGACGGAAACACGCCTCCATGCGCCTCCAGAAATCGTGTACATCCAGGCCCCAGAAGGGCGAGCCGACCGGGGCCATGTACTCGCGGCTGGTGCGATACAGCTTGGCCGCCCCGCCAAGGTTGCCGGAGCTGAAGTGGAACAACCCGACGGCCGCCTGAATCAGCCCCTGCACGAAGCGCCGGTCATCGCCGTGGCTTTCGGCCCACAAGTCTTCCCACACTTCATGCGCCTCGAAGAAATCGCCGGCGTTGAAAAACAAGACGCCGGCGAGGTAACGCGGATCGTAGGTGGTCATGGCTTCATTGTACAATGACGGCGGTCGTCGCCCTCTTTCCGGAACCGTGCCATGTTACTCTCGAAACGGTTGTCGTTGCCGCACCTGTCGAGCCTGTGCCGTGATCTGCGCCACTACCTCGGTGCGGGGCTGACGGTAGCCGACGCTTTCCAGCACCAGGCGAAGAAGGGGCCGGCACCGCTGCGGGCCGTGGCGGAGCGCGTCGCGGCGGAATTGAAGCGCGGCCACAGCCTGGCCAAAGCGCTGCAGCGCGAAGCCGACGCTTTTCCGCCGTTGATGTTGGCCCTAATCGACGTCGGCGAGGCGTCCGGCATGTTGGCCGAGGTGTTCGCGGAGCTGGAGAAATACTGCACCCGCCAGCTACAGCTGCGGCGACAGTTCCTCAGCCAGATCACCTGGCCGGCGTTCCAGTTCTTCGCGGCCGTCTTCGTTCTGGCGGCGCTGATCTTCTTCCTCGGCATCATCAAGGGGAGACAGGGACCGAATGATCCGCCATACGATCCGCTCGGCCTCGGCCTCTCCGGTGCAAGTGGAGCGATGATTTTCCTCTGCGTCGTTTTCGGCACGCTGGCGGCGATCGTCGGCCTCTATTTCCTCCTCACACGGGCGCTGAAGCAGAGCGCGGCGGTGGACGGCCTCCTCCTGCGAGTCCCCGCGCTCGGTCCCTGTCTGCAATCCCTGGCCCTGGCACGGTTTTGCCTGGCGCTGCGCTTGACGTTCGAGACGGGAATGCCGATCGCGAAGGCATTGAAGTTGGCCTTTCGCGCTACCGGAAACGAGGCGTTTCCGGCAAAGATCGGCATGGTGGAACTGTCTGTCGAGGCGGGCGCCGACCTGACGAGCACCCTGGCAGCGACGCAGCTCTTTCCAGAGGAGTTCGTGCATATTCTGGCGGTCGGCGAGGAGAGCGGCCGTCTGACGGAGGTGCTGCGGCATCAGGGCGAGCACTATCACGAGGAGTCCGGCCGGCGCCTGTCCACCCTGACGAGCGCGGCCGGTTACGGTATCTGGATTCTCGTCGGCTGCATGATAATCTGGGCGATCTTCCGGCTGTTCTCGTCGTACCTGGGAGCGCTGAGCGTCAACTGAATCCTCGCTCTCAATAGAACGCGGATAACGCGGATGAAACGGATCAGCGCGGATCTGATGTAGGTAAAAAAAGAGGAAGCAACAACACAACCACCGTTCGAGGAGGTGTCTCGTGCCGCAAGAGAAACTGTTGTACGCTGAGGTGACGGACCGGATCATCAAGGCGTTCTACCATGTTTACAACAATCTGGGCTTCGGTTTCCTCGAAAAAGTCTACGAGAACGCCCTGGTGATGACCTTGCGGAAATGGGGATTTGAGGTGAAGCAACAGCTTGCGTTGCAAGTGCGATTCGAAGGGGAAATCGTCGGCGAGTACTTCGCAGACGTCATCGTAGCCAACTCTGTCATGCTCGAATTGAAAGCGGCAGAATCCTTCAACGACGCCCACGAAGCACAACTGCTCAATTATCTCAAGGCCACTGAGATTGAAGTCGGTCTGCTACTGAACTTCGGAAAGAAACCGCAGTTCAAACGCAAGGTCTACACAAATGATCGTAAAGCAATTCGTGTGATCGATCCCGTCCCTGATACGAATTGATCCGATCCGCGCAGATCCGCTACATCCGTGTCATCCGCGTTCTATTCTTCGAGGGCAGTGACGTAAGATTCTCCGCGCCGCGCTGTGGCCGCGTTTGTCCCGGCGGCAGGCATTCAATGACCGCCACGTCGGCCAGGCCCATCGCCGTCTCGCCCATCAACTTCGTCAGCGGCTTCATCCAGCGCCGCGGCACACCCGGGATGTCGGCCAGACCGAAATGGCGCGACGCGGCGATACCGACCTCCGGCGGCAGTAGTTCATCCAGTGCGGCCAGCGAATGACGATGCGTGCAGAGGATCACGGTGCGCGGATGCAGTCGAACCAGGTCGCGCAGGTCCTCGATCTCCTTGCTGCGATAAGCCCGCAAATCGTCGCGCCGCAGATAGAAGCTGACCGAGTCGCAGTTGCGCGGGTAGCACACGACCGGCACCACCGGATCGGCGCACAGTTCACGCACGGCCTCCGGCTGGGCCATCGGCGAGCGGTAAGTGGCATACCACGGCAGCGCGACGTGATGAGCCACCACCAGCATCACAAAAGCCGTCGTCGCCGCGACAGCCGGCAACCGCGATGTGCGCCAGGAGCTGGTGGCGAGAAAGTGCCCGAAGACCAGGGCGAACGGCGGCAGCGCGGGCAGAACGTAAGTTGGCAGCTTGCACGACGAGAGCGAGAAAAACAGGACGCACCAGCCGCCGGCGAGCAGGTGGAAGCCGAGTTCGGGTGTGCGCCGTTGCGCGGAACCATTCGATCCGAGGAAACGGACGAACGGGACGATGAACAGCGACGCCGGCAGCAAACCGAGCAGCATTACCGGAGCGTAGAACCAGACGCCGTGCTCATGGGCGAACGACGACAGGTAGCGGACGACATGGTGCTCCCAGAAGAAATAGCGGAAAAAGCCGGGAATCCGCCAGGTCAGGGCGACGTACCACGGCAGCGCCACGGCCAGCATCACGGCGGCGAATCCGAGCAGAGCGCGTCCCCCGACAGCACACCCGCGCCCTGTCAGCCGCCGATACATCCACAGCGGCGGAGCGACGAGCACCACGGCGATCGGCCCCTTCGTCAAAACGCCGAACCCGCAAGCCGCCGCGGCGGTCAACCACCAACCCGCGTGAAGGCGGTCGCCTCGCAACGCTTCAAAGGCGGCGAACAGGGCGAGTGTCGTCCAGAACGTGAGCAGGCCGTCCAGGATCAGCATCCGGCCGATGGTGACGAACCCCGGCGCCAGGGCCAGCGCCATCGCCCCAACGAAGGCGGATCGTTCGCCGAGAACGCGCCGGCCGAGCAGGTAGATCAGCAGGATCGTGCCATGCACCGCCAGTGCCGAGGGTAGTCGCGCTGCCCATTCCGACACGCCGAAGAGCCGATAACTGGCCGCGACGAGCCAGTAGAGCAGCGGCGGCTTGTCGAGATACGGCTCGCCCTGGAGGACCGGCACGATCGGGTCGCCGCGCTGCAGCATCTCACGCGGGATCTCGGCGTAGCGGCTCTCGTCCGGTTCCAGCAGCGGGAACGACAGGTAGGGATAAAGCAGCACGGCCGGCAGAACGATCAGAGTGAAAAGGGCGACGAGAGAGGGACGACCTGGTAGGGAGATTGGTTCTCCGGGGAAGAGGACGCGCGACCAGAGGAACGGCGGCCAGGCACGTAGCGAACCCGGCAGATCGGAGCGCAAGTTCAACGGCGCGGCACGTTCCATCGAAGGCGGCCTCGGACGTGGGGAATCCGTTCGCTTGGACGAGATCATGCCAGAGTGTCGCGGTGCCGTCAATGGCGAGCTACGGCCGCCGCTTGCGGCTTCGCATTGGCAACTGCTAACCCGCAAGCGGCAAATGAAGCTCGCCGATCCCACCCGTCTCATGTTAGAATGTCGCCACACTCACCCGCGCGTCTTGCATTGGAGGAACCCGGATGCGTCGCTTCACCGTCCTCTTCGCTGCCTGCTGGTTTGCCGTCTGTGTTGCGGCGTCGGCGCAGGATAAGAAAGAACCTGCGAAGGACGAATCGACTGCCGAGGAGAAATCCCTCGTGGAACTCACCAACAAGGAGCGGGCGAAGGAAAATCTGCCGCTGCTCAAGATCAACCCCGTGCTGTCTCGGGTTGCGCGCGCTCACTCGGCCAACATGGCAAAGACCGGCATGTTTGAACACGTGCTTGAGGGCAAGACGCCTTCGGATCGCGTCAAGTCTGCGGGATACCGCTTCGCGCTGTGCGGGGAGAACATATTCTGGACCGAAGGGATGTTCGCCGCCGATGAGATCATGAAGGGCTGGATGGACTCGAAACCGCACAAGGCCAACATTCTCAACAAAAGGTTCACCGAAATCGGCATCGGTGCCGCGCGTACCGGAAAGGGCGAGTTCTACTATACCCAAGTATTCGGCGTCCCTTCCCGCTGAATTCCTCACAAGGATCACTCCCATGAAACGCACATTCGCGCTGCTGTCGATGTCCGTCATCTTGCTGTTGTCCGTTCGCCTCAGTTCGGCGGACGATAAGGAGAAGAAGGAGCCGCCGAAGCCGGAGCTGTCCGCCGACGTGAAGGCGATCCTGGACATGACCAATGCGGAGCGTGCGAAGGCGAAATTGCCACCGCTGACGATCAATCCGATCCTGTGCAAGGTGGCGCTCGGCCACTCGGAGAACATGGCGAAACAGGGGAAGATGGATCACATCCTCGACGGCAAAAGACCCGCCGAGCGGGCAACCGATGGCGGTTACAAGTGGGAATATGTCGGAGAGAATGTCGGCTGGGTGCGCCAAGGGCTTCACGGTGGAGAGTATGATGGACAAGTGGATGAAATCGGCGGACCACCGTAAGCACATCCTGCACAAGGAATTCATCGAAATCGGCATTGGGATTGGCGTGACGGCGAAGGGAGAGCGGTATTTCACACAGCTTTTCGCGGTGCCGGAACAGAAATAATAGACGTAGCAACAGACTCTTCTCGACGAGCGTCTTGAGGTGAAAAATGTGGGGATTTGGCTTGGGGATGGAGGGCATCGGCGTGATCGCCCTTGTAGTCAAGATTCTGGTCGCCCTGGTCCTGACCCTTCCGGTAGTGGTCCTTGTCATTCGCTTACTCAATGAGAAATGGCTTGATCGCGATGTGGAAGGAGGATTTGAGGAGTCGATACTCGAGCTGGTTTCGCATGAAGAGGAACCGGCTCCCAGCCCGTCCGAGGGGATTGTCCGCAGCGATGAACTCCGTGGTGTGAGCCATCGAAATCAATCGTAGAGTAGTGGTTCGTGTGATACTGACTCTACGCACTGTTCGACGCTAGAATCCGCAGCAGTTCCTTCGCTGCATCCACCGAAGCGATCTCGCCGCGCCGCCATCTTTCGACAAGCTGGCCGACTGCCGTCCGCCGCTCGGCCGACTCGAAGCGCGACGCCGCCAGTTCCTGCGCCAGCCGCAACAATTCGCGCTCGTCGCCGCGCCCGCCGCGTCGCAACGGCGACGTCTTGACGGTCTGCCACAACTCCGCCAGTCCCTGTCCCGTTCGGGCGCTGACGCGCAGCACTTTGGGAGCCGGCCCCATCGTCAACCCGAGCGTGGTCAGCACCTGCGCCTCGACGCGCTCGGCGCCGGGCATGTCGGCCTTGTGGATCACGATCATGTCGGCGACCTCGAACAGGCCGGCCTTCTCCCATTGCAAGTCGTCGCCGGTCTCCGGTTGCAGCAGCAGCACCAGCACGTCGGCGAGGCCGCGCACCACCGTATCACCCTGGCCCGCGCCGACCGTCTCGATCAGCACCAGATCGAAACCGAACGATTCCATCAGTTGGATCAGCGGGCCGAGGTGCTCGGCCAAGGCTCCGTGCCCCCCGGCCGCGGCGAGACTACGGATAAAGACGCCGTCGTCGTCGGGGCGCGCCGACATCCGGAACCGGTCGCCGAGCAGAGCGCCGCCGGTCAGCGGACTCTGCGGATCACAGGCGAGCACGGCGACCGTCTGACCGTCCGCGCGGGCCTCCTCGATCAGCTTGCCGACCAGCGTGCTTTTGCCCACGCCGCCGCCGCCGGTGATCGCAACCACCCGCGCAGGCCCCTCACCCCTACCCCTCTCCCCCGAGGGGCGAGGGGAACCGATTGCCCCCCTCGCCCCTCGGGGGAGAGGGGTAGGGGTGAGGGGCTGACCCACACCACCCAGGATCGCCTCGGTCTGTTCGCCGCGCGCGATCAGACTGACCAGGCGTGATAGGGCCAGCCGATCGCCGTGCCGGAAGCGTTCGAGCAGTTCGTCAAGCATGGGCGGCCCCGCTGCGTTCGCGGAGAAAGGCGACGATGTCCGGAAGAGCAGTGCCGGGGCCGAACACCTTGGCGACGCCCATGTCGAGGAGCTTCGGAATGTCGATCTCGGGGATGATGCCGCCGATGAGAACGCCGACGTGGCCGAGACCGGCGTCGCGCAGCAGTTGCAGGACGCGCGGCACCAGCGTCATGTGGGCGCCGCTGAGGATGCTGAGTCCGACCCAGGCGGCATCCTCGTCGGAGACGGTGCGAACGACGGCCTCCGGCGTCTGCCACAGACCGGCGTAGATGACCTGCATGCCCGCATCACGCAGGGCGCGGGCCACGACCTTGATACCGCGGTCGTGGCCGTCGAGACCCACCTTGGCGAGCACCACGCGGATCGGGATTGTGTCGGAAGGCATGAAAATGGCACCTTCGGATCGGGGGTGTCCATTACCATCATACATCGTGGGAACCTGTTTAGCCGCGAGCTTTTGCGAGCGCTGCCGCGGCAGCGCTCGCAAAAGCTCGCGGCTAAACAATTCAAATCAACTCACTCGCATCGAGCCTTCCGTCCGCGTGCAGTTGCTTGAACAACGCCAGCGTGCGATGGATGCCCTCCACCAGCGGCGTCTTCGGTAATGGACCGATGTCGTGCTGAATCGCCGCGTCGTCGAGATCGTAGGCGATACCGATCTGCCGGTCGCCGTAGGTTATCAGCCGCGCTGCCGCGGCGTCAACCTGGCACAAAGCCGCGATGGAAAGCCGGCAAATCGACCACGTCGCCGCGCAGGTTGTACGACTTCGCCCCCTGATACGGAGCCTCCAGGCAACGGACGAACGTCTTTGCCACGTCGTCGATGTACTGCAAATCCTGCCAGCCGCCGTAACTGATGTGGTACGGCCGGCCGAGAGCCAGCGCCTTGATCGCCCGGGTCGGTTCGCTGGTCATGCCGATGTCGCGGCCGACGCCGTAAACCGTCCAGGGCCGTAAACCGATGCTCGACAGGCCGTGATCCTGGTAGTAAATGCGGGCGTTGCCTTCGTTGCAGCACTTGAAGAAACCGTAGTGCGTTGCGGGGACCAGCTTCACGTCGTCGGCCAGCGGTCCGGGTGGATAGGCTTCCGGCGGTCCGAAGACCGCGGCGGAGCTGGCGTAGACGAGCCGTTGCACCTGTGGCTGCGATTCGCGCACCGCCTCGAAGACGGCCAGTGTGCCGAGCACGTTCACCTTCGCGCCGAGCACGGGATTCGCCCGGCACGTCGGCACTTGCAACCCGGCCAGGTGGACGACGTGCGAGATCTTGTGTGCGTCGATGGCCTTCTTGAGTCCCGTCTGATCGGTCACGTCGCCGGGTACGAAGATGACGCGCCGCACCTGTTCCTCGGGCATGATGAGGCGCAGGCGGTGTGGGTCTTCCTTCAGGTCATAGACGAACGTCTCGTCGCCGCGCTCGATCAGGTTGCGCACGATCCAGGCGCCGAAGAAGCCGTAGCCGCCGGTGAGAAGAACGCGCAACATGAGTCTGTCACTCTCGCGGGTTAGGTTTTCCTGCGGCGCCTGGGAGGTTTGATGCCGAGCAGATTACGACAAACGTTGCGCACTTTAGTTGCCCAGCGGAAGGCGGATTTCGACTGGCGCTTGGTGGCGTTGAACTGGGGATAGCGTGGACTGATGGCGAATCGAGTCAGCAAATCGAGACCGCGTCGCAAGGACCGAATCGAGGCATGGTGCGGCAATAATAACATTCGCAGGGCCAGCAAATCGTGAATTCGTGGTACGGGCACTCCAAGCTCCTGGAGGAGCGCCTTCAAGTACTTCTCCGCGCTTTGCTGGCAGTGGAAGCACAATTGATCATGGAACTCCTCCCGACCGCGCGATTTTTACCGCCAACCGGTAATCGTCCTCGGCTTTTCGCACCCACTCCTTCGTCATCTTTTTCATACAGGACTTTGCCCCTGGATATCACCTCGCGCAGGAACCAATCGCCTTCCGCGACGCGCCAAGTCAGGTTCTCCGGAGTTCGGACCAGTATATCGAGTGGGAACGGCGCCTCGATGCTGGAGCTGATTTGGAGCGCACGATCGAGTTCATTGCGTGCCGGCATGACCACGAGGATGTCCACATCGCTGTCTTCATGAGGCGTGCCGTAGGCATAAGAGCCGAACAGTATGATCTTGTCGGGATTGAAGCGATCTGCCACCTGGTGCGCGAAACGACGAATCACGGACATCGGAACGTCGGCCCCGCGATAATACGGAGGCTCTGGGGCGGCATTCCGACGATCTCTGCGATTCCTGGTCATGCGGTCATTTTAGCACAGGAACGGCGTCGTCCTATACCGAATCCGATCCGATTGGTCCGTACGTCATTTCTCCCGAATGATACGGAGCCGCGCGGCAAAAGCAGAATCGCCAACACGTTGACTCGTGGTAGAATAGTCCCCGGAGGGAACACGATGTCTGCCGATCCGAAAAAACTGCTGACGGCTCAAGAATACCTGGCCCAGGAACGGCTCGCGGAGTTCCGTAGCGAGTATTATCGCGGCGAAGTTTTTGCGATGGCTCGGACGAATCTCGTTCACGCATTGGTTAAGTCTAATCTGGCATACTCGTGTGGTTCGCAACTCAAGGATGATCAGGGCCGGGTCTTGACGAGCGATCTGCGCGTCAAGATCGACGCCACAGGACTCTACACTTATCCCGATATCATCATTATTTGCGACAAGCCCCAGCTCGAAGACGCCGAGCGCGACACGCTGCTCAACCCGCGCGCCCTCGTCGAAGTACTCTCCGACTCGACCGAGAAATACGACCGGGGCGTCAAGTTCGCACACTATCGCCAAATTCCATCGCTGAAGGAATACATCCTCGTCGCCCAGGATCGCATGCTCATGGAACGCTACGTTCGGCAACCGGATGAGAGCTGGCTATTGACCGTGTTCACCGACGCCAACCGACCGTTCGAGTTCGTTTCCGTCCCGGTTCGTGTGCCGCTTGCCGAGGTATATCGCGGCGTGGAGCTGCCTGCGGAACCGGGACGGTGACCCCAGGTTCCATTGGCGCTCGCCTTCATCTCCGTATAACGCTTCTTGTGTCAGCCGGCTGCCCGTATTCGGAGTTCTGCTAGTGACGCCAACCCAAGTCCTCGCCCTGATCCGCGAAAAAGAAGTTCGCGCCGTCGATCTGCGCTTCATGGACTTCCCCGGCCTGTGGCAGCATTTCACCATCCCGGCCGAGGGGCTGACGCAGCAAGTCTTCGAGGAAGGTCTCGGCTTCAACGGCTCCAGCATCCGCGGCTGGCAGGCCGATCAACGAATCCGACATGCTCGTTCTGCCCGATGCCGCCACCGCTTTCCTCGACCCGTTTTGCCGCGAAAAGACGCTGACACTGCTGTGCAACATCCAGGACCCGCTGACGAAGGAGGACTACACCCGCGATCCGCGCAACGTGGCACGCAAGGCCGTCAACTACATGAAGTCCACCGGGATCGCCGACACCGCCAACTTCGGGCCGGAGCTGCAATTCTTCGTGTTCGACGACGTTCGCTTCGATCAAACGCAGAGTTCCGGCTACTACTTCCTCGACAGCGCGGAGGGCGCCTGGAACACCGGCCGCGACGAGAAGCCGAACCTCGGCCACAAGCTGCGTTACCGCGAAGGCTACTTCCCCTGCCCACCGTCCGACGCCACGCACGATTTGCGCACGGAGATGCTGCTCGCCATGATCGAGTGCGGCCTCCAGATCGAAAGGCAGCACCACGAAGTCGCCACCGGCGGCCAGGGCGAGATCGACATGCGCTACGCCCCGCTGGTCGAGATGGCCGACAACGTCCTCAAGTACAAGTACATCGTCAAGAACGTGGCCCGCAAGAACAACAAGACGGCGACGTTCATGCCCAAGCCGATCTTCCTCGACAACGGCTCCGGCATGCACGTCCATACGTCGCTGTGGAAGGATCACAAGAACCTCTTCGCCGGCTCGCGCTACGCCGGGATGAGTGAAACGGCCATGTACGCCATCGGCGGCCTGCTGCGGCATTCGCCGGCCCTGTGCGCCGTCACCAATCCGACGACGAACAGCTACAAACGCCTGGTGCCGGGCTACGAGGCTCCGATCAACCTCGCTTACAGCCGTCGCAACCGCTCGGCCGCCATCCGCATTCCTGTCTATTCGCCGCACTCGCAGGCCAAGCGGCTCGAATATCGGATTCCGGACAGCGCCAGCAATCCGTATCTCGCCTTCTCCGCCATGCTGATGGCCATGCTCGACGGCATCAAGAACAAGATCGCGCCCGGCGAACCGCTCGACAAGGACATCTACGATCTCGAACCGGAGGAACTGTCGAAGGTGCCGAAGACGCCGTTGTCGCTGGAAGAGGCGCTGCGAAACCTGGAGAAGGATCACGACTTCCTACTGCACGGCGACGTGTTCACGCCGGACGTCATCAGCACGTGGATCTGGTACAAGCGCGAAAAAGAGTGCGAGGCGGTGCGTCTGCGGCCGCATCCGTATGAGTTCTATTTGTACTACGATGCGTAAGGCGAACGGCGGGAAATGATTTACCCGTAGCCGAAGTCGCCAGACTTCGGGTGGGGCGTCCAAACCCGAAGTCTGGCGACTTCGGCTACGGGAATTTAGAACCTGCCGCTCGCCTAACATTTCCGCCGCTTGCGGCTTGGCAAAGACTGCTAAGCCGCAAGCGGCCGGATATTAGAACCGCAGCGTCATGTCGAACCCATAAAGCCAGATGCCGCGTGTGGTCTGGTTGTCGAACGCCGGTTCGTCCCAGTTGCGGTAGTAACCGATTTCGGGCCGAATTTGGAACAGTGCGTTAAAGTTGTGGCTCAAGCCGATCGTGTGGCTGGTGTACGTCCCCGGCGTTCCGGTTCGGAAGCCCGAATCATCCCGGTAGACCTCGTTGCGCACCGTTAAGTAATCCTGCTGGGAGAGCGCGAACATCGTGTAGTTGAGCACGCCCCACGCTTGGGTATAGCCGGGAATCAGCGTTCCGTCGCCGCCGCCGCCGCCGAACGGCTCGACCGGACCGACTCCCGGCGTCCCGCCGACCTCAGCGTTGTTCTGCCACATGTAGTAGGCTTCGGTCTTCGTGTGGATGGAACCATCGTCCGTGAACCGATGCTCCCACGTGGTCACGATATAGTTGAAGTTGTCGTGCCCGAGCGGCTGACCATATTCCTCGAAATGGCGGAACTGGGCACTATTGATGGCGTTCAGCCACGTGTAGAAGCCGTCATTGTTGTCCTTGGTCACATAGCGGACGCCGAAAGCACCCGTAAGCAAGGAGCCTTTGATACCACGGAGCCATGTCCGTACCTGACATGGCGGCGCCTTGGACCATCCACTGGTCGTTGATCTTTTGGGTCACCATGACGCCGGTGTTGGTATAGGAATCGTAAGTGAACAGGATCGAGTGGCTGCCCATGTAGTTGTCCGGAGCGTACTGCGTTTCAATGTCCGGGCAAGCGATCCAGCGGCCGACACGAATGTCGGTGCCGCCCAGGAAACCAGGGATGTAGACGTTGACATAGGCTTCGGTGGGATCCCACCCGTACAGGAGATTGTGCTCGAGCAACTGGTCGCTGCCCCAACCCCCGGCCGTGGTGTAGCGATAATCCATGCCGTACAGGCTGATGAAGCGGAAACCATAGTCGATGTGATCGGTCTGCACCGTGTCCGGCACGCGCTCCAGTTTGAACACGAGCTGGTCGAGTTCAAGGTGGTTCGGGACGATCCAGTACGACGACGGAACGTTGGATTCCTTCGCCGTGCTGAAGTTGCCGGACGTGGTGATCCAGCCGTCGAACGTAATCCTGCTGTCCTTGATGGCATCTCCCCAGGGGGTGGCATAAAGTCCCTTCATGATGGGGTAATCGGCGGAGTCCGCCGGGACGCCGAGAAGTGGGTAACCCTGGAACTCGTGACCGGGAAACGGCGGCGACCACCACGGCGACGGCGTGGCGCGCCGCTCTGGCTCCGGCGCGGGTTCGTCGTCTGGCTTCTTCTCTTCCTCTTTTTTCTTGTCGTCCCCTTCTTTTTTGTGGTCGTCGCCGTACCGTTTCAGGTCTTTGGGAAAGAACTCATCCTTGTAGGCTTTGAAGAACCCGTGGAGGAAGCCGCCCCCGCCATCCACCGTACTTCCCATCTCCTCTTTCTTGTCCTTGTCGCCGTTCGCCGCGCCGTTTTTCTTGGGAGGCGTGGTGGGCGGCAGTTCGGGGCTTGTCCACGGCGGCGCCACGGGCGGGGACGCTGGTTCAATCGTGCCGATCCTTTGCAAGAGCGCCGGACTCGGATCGTTGAACGGGGGTAACTCGGTAGGCATGGAAGCCGATCGTACCTGGCCGACCGTCAACGTGATCCCGATGAGGAAATGAGGAAGCATGGACGGAATCCCTCCCAAGCGAGACATGTCGCTCCGACTGTTTGATCGGAGTGTAGGGGCGGCGGCTGGGTACGTTGAAATATCGGCATATTCGACAAGGATTCTGTAGTCCGCCTGAGTGACATTCCCGTTATAAACAGGAAAGTCCACCCATCTTGCACTTTGCATGACGGATCTGGCAGAACGCACGACGATAATCGGCAATATCTTCCGAGCCGGAAGCGTCAGCGACGGAAGAACCGTCGCGGTAAAACCTTGATGGCGACGTCGCGGTCGCGCTTGTCGTCGCGCCCAGGTAGACGGCGCCCATGCCGCCCTGGCCGAGCTTGGGCAAGACGCGATACGCGCCAAATGTGGGCAGCGCAATGGAACCGGTCGGGGTCGGGTCTGGGGCCATGACGACCTCCGCGAGTTAGGGCAACGCATTGTGGCACACAGGAGAGGCGCTGTCGATAGGTTGGTTAAAGAGATACGCTCGGTGTTGGAGCTGTAATCTGAGTCGATGCCTATCTGCTTGGCTTGGTATTCTTGTTGCGTGCGCTCAAACGACTACAAAAGTGGAATTCTCAGCATCGGAACGGACAGTCAACGCTCCAGTTTCGGGGCGTGCCTGGCGACATCCAGGTATGGATCTACCTTTTTATCGCCATAGGCGTAGTCACCGATCTGTTTGCACTGGCGCCCCTCATGCGATCCGATATTTGTGGATGACGTCGTATGCACTGACGCCGCGGAAAAAGCGGTGTTACTTCAGTGGCAGGAACCTTTGCGGCCTGCGAACTCGGATATCTCGACGCCACGGAGTGGTCAGCGGAGGACGACGCGAGGGCGGAGAAGCTGAAAGCCGAACGCAACTTCGAAACCCGGCTGACGCGCTGGAGTGTGACGGAATCGGAGTACCCATCCGGTTCGCCCATTTGATGTCGACACCGAGAAACACGGAGAACAAGGAGGTCGCAGGGGAGTCAGGGCATCACGTCCTGACAGTTACGGCTCTCGAGGCGATTTGCGGGCTTCGATGCCGGCGCCACCCGTGAGGTTCCACAAACTCTCAAACACGGGCGCCGCTTTCGGCGCTGCTCCGGCACAGGCCATCGCGGTACAGTGCCGGAGCCAGACCCACCCAGCTTCCGACCTGGCAATTGAATTCCTTGGTCGTCTTCCCCGAAACGTCATCGACCAGGCGGAATTTCGCCTGTTCGATCAGCGCAAACTGGTCCCCTTTGGGCGTGAAGGTCAGATACAAGGGTCGGTATTGGCCTACTTCCAGGCTCCGGACCAACTTGCCCGTGGATGCGTCCCAAAGATCGATTTTGCGCGGCATCTCGTAGTACTCCGGCAGCACGTCCGTCATCGACGCCAGCAGGGAGCCGTCCGGGCTGAACTCAAGATACGGGACGCAGCCGTCGCCCCACATTTTGGTGGTTGCTTCCTTCCATTTCGTGGCCTCGATGCGCAGTCTGTCCTTGCCCGCTTGCCAGTCCCACAGGCGAATGTCGTACGGTCTGACGGACAGGGCCAACGTCTTCCCGTCGGGAGAGAAGCATAACGCGGGCATTGTGGCATTCTCTTCATACAGCCGGGCTACTTGCTTCCAGGTCGTCGTATCGAGGACCTGCAGCGTGAAACTGGGGGGCATAGCTTTTCGTCCCTCGTGGCCCGGGTCAATGTCCACGAAGTTGTTGACGAGCGCCAAATGCCTGCCGTCGGGGCTGAGGGCCCACACACCTCCCATTTCCTTGATGGATTTGCCCGTGGCGACGTCCCAGACCAAGAGCGCACCGATCCCGTGGAAAAAATGGTTGCCGTAATTGAACAGATCGACGCCTCCATAAAGCAGCTTGCCGTCCGGCGAGAAGACGAGCTTGTTGATCGGAATGGCGTCGCATTCCAGTTCGCGCACTACCTGGCTGGTCTCAGCATTGACGAGCACGACGCGAATCACCGGCGGAGCGACGCCAAAGGTCGTCCCGACTGTGGCGATCCATTTGCGGTCGCGCGACACGGCCAACGAATTGACAGGGAATTTACCGCCGTCGTCCGGTAGATCGAGGACGACCAGTTCCACCCGCGCTCGGGAAATGCCCATTGGCTCCAGGTTAGCGCGGTTCTTGAAGCTGATCCACCGTCCGGGTTTCAGGTCGGCGACAGTTGCTTTCTTTCGATCCGCGAAGATGATCGTCGTGTCCTTGTCAAAGAGCAGGAGCATAGGATAACATAACCCGCCCTCTGCATGTTGAATCTTCAAACCCTCTTTGAAAGGATCGCCGACCTTCGCGATAACTCCCCTGGGCAGTTTATCGAAAGAGCATGCACTGCGCGTTGATCGGGCGGAATCTTGCGGTCCTGCCCGACCGCTCCGCCGAGCCTGATCCCGAGGCAAACGAAGGCAAAGGCGGCCACTGCCAGCCGGGGTGAGCACTTCATGGGATCTCTCCTTCGAGCGACAGATCTCCCTCCACAGCTTAGACGAATACCGGAGGGAATATGTTGCTCTGTCGTCGGTCGCATGGGTGGAGGGAATTGATCCTCTCCCGTCGCCCGAACTTTGTTGCACTGCGAAGCCGATGCGAGTAATCTGGTACACGACGGTGTCTGCTCCCGCTACACTCCCGCCCCGTATTGCATCCCTCCTGCCCGACGAGGTTCGTGACATGCTCACTCGCCGAAAGATCTTCCAACACTATCTTGCGGGCGGCGTGCTGCTGGCCGCATTAGGCGTCGGTCTGGCCATCGCTCAGAAACCCGCACAAAAACCAGATGCTTCGCCGGCTCCGATGCGCTATCTCGGCGCGATCAGCATCGACCCGCCGCACATCTCGACCGACAAGACGGTCAAGTACGACTACGACATCGTGTACGTGCGGGCGCCGCGCCGGGAGGCCGACGGCAAGTCGAAATGGGCCGAGGTCGGCGATCCGCGACACTATGGAACCCGGGGCCGACCTCGTGCTCCTCCACCCCGATGGGAAAGAGGAGGTGCTGGTGCCTGTGAAGGAGAACGAGTCGATCGCCGATCCATACGTCTCCTTCGACGGCAACACGGTCTACTTCGCCAAGTTCCACGATGCCAAGAACCACAAAGGCTCGGACATCTACAAGATCCACGTTCCGACGCGGAAGATCGTTCAGCTCACGCAACAGGTCTTCACGCCCAACACCGGAGCGGCCGACTGGTCAAAGACGCCGCTGCCCGCCTGGGGCGTCCACAACCTCGGACCGTGTCCAGTTCCCGGCGGCAAGCTGGTCTTCGTGAGCGATCGCAACGCCTTCAAGGCGACCAACCCCGGATACGCGCCGAACGCCCTCGCCCTACAGCTATTCATCATGGACGACGACGGCAGCCAACGTGGAATGCATCGGCCACCTGAACCTCGGTATGGCGTTGCACCCGACCATCCTGAAGGACGGCCGGATCGCGTTTAGCTCGCTCGAATCCGAGGGGTTGCGTAGTCATCACTTGTGGGGCCTCTGGTCGATTCACCCCGACGGCACGCGCTGGGGGCCGCTGTTCAGCGCGTTCGAGATCGGCAACGGCACGGCGGACTCCACCCATTTCCAGACCCAGCTTTCGGACGGCAGCATCGTCGTCGAATCGTACTATAACCTCAACAACTTCGGCTTCGGCACCTATCTCAAGTTCCCGCCGCAGCCGCCGGACGGCTATCCCGCCTTCGGGCCGGGATTCATGAACGATCCCGCCAACGCTGCCCTGCGCCACGGTCGCCAATCGGACGGCCGGGGCAAGTACATTCACTTCCCCTTCAGCCCGCACGGCATCGAGGCGCTGACGCCGTTCGTCCTCAAGGGCGACTGGCCGTCGGAGCCGTCGGTCGCCGACAAGAACGATTCGCCGCGCGTCGGCAAGGTCACGCACCCGTCGGGCGCTCCGGACAACCACCTGCTAACGGTCTGGTCGGCCGGTTCGATCAACAGCTACGCCCGGCACAAGCCGGCGTTTGACAGCGGCATCTATCTGATCAAGTCCGGCAAGCCGATCGATGAGCCTGGGCAAATGCTGCTTATCAAGAACGATCCGAAGTATCACGAGCAGTGGCCGCGGGCTTTGGTTCCCTACCAGCGCATTCACGGCGTGGATGAGCCGCGCCGCCTCACGCCGCTGGCCAACGACGGCCAGCGCTCGCCGCACCTGCCGGAGGGCACGCCGTTCGGTCTCGTCGGCACCTCGACTCTCTACAAGCGTGAGAGCTATCCCTACGGCGTCGTCAAGCCTGGCAGCGTCACTGCGGATTTCGCCGGCGACAAGGACCCGGGCGGCCAGCGCGGCCACGACACGTCGCACAACTGGTCCGTGCAGGGTTCCGACGCCGGCCTGTACGCCAACGACGACATTCATGCGATTCGCATCCTGGCTGCTGGAGCCGACCTCCGAGAACCGGCCGCAGGGCGGCCGGACCTTCTACAACCACGCGCCAAGCGCAGCGCATGCGCATCCTGGGCGGAAATTCCCGGTGCGCAAGTTCAAGGGCGACACGCAGCCAGTCGATCCCGACGGCAACCCCGACACCAGCTTTCTGGTCAAAGTCCCGGCCGACGTCGCCTGGACCTTTCAGACGCTGGACAAGCACGGCATGGTGCTGAACATGGCCCAGACGTGGCACCAGGTTCGGCCCGGTGAAATCCGCAACGACTGCGGCGGTTGCCACGCCCACAGCCAGAAGCCGACGCTCTTCAAGGACACCGCCGCGGCGAAGCCCGACTACGCCGTCTTCGACCTGACGAAGCAGACACCGATGCTGACGACGAAGGCGAACGACCAGTCCGGCAAGAAGTGGGACAGCCAGGACAAGTCCGGTCTGCGATTCGCGCCGACGCTGCAAAACGTGGAGTATTTCCGCGACGTGAAACCGATCCTTAACCGCAGTTGCGTCGCCTGCCATTCGCAGAAAGCCGCGAAACCCGCCGGCAACCTGGTGCTGGACGACGACAGCATCGTGAAGACCCAGAATCCCGCCGGCCTGGGGTTCGAGATCAAGGTGCCCGGAACCTACGCTCGCCTCGCCGCCGACAACACAGGGAAATACGGCCACACGCCGTTGAACCGCAACGGCTGGACGAATCTGGGCGGCTCGCGCTACGTCCGCCTGATGCAATCGCGGCGTAGTCTGTTGATCTGGAAAGTCTTTGGCCGCCGGCTGGACGGTTGGCAGAACGACGACTTCCCGCATGAGACCGTTCCCGGCGATCCTGCTTCGCTGCGGCATCACGGCAAGCCGGTCGAAGACACGCCGAAAAACCGCGAGCAGGCCCAGGTCGGCTACACCGGCAGCGCCATGCCGCCGTCGGAGGCCGTGGCTGGCACCTACGTCGTACCGGACGGCAAGAAAATCAAGGTCGCGGCCCTGACGGACGAAGACCGCCTGACGCTCGTCCGCTGGATCGACCTGGGCTGCCCGATTGACCTCGACTTCGATCCCGCCAAACCGGACAAGCGCGGCTTCGGCTGGATGCTCGACGACCAGCGCCCGACGCTGACGCTGACCTATCCCCGCGCCGGCGTGAACGAAGCGCTCACGCGTATCCTGGTCGGCATGTACGACGGCGACTCGGGTTTGGACATGGAGAGCTTCCAGATCGTGGCCGACTTTCCGATCGACGGCGTTCCTGCGGGCGAGAACCTGGCGACGAAGTTCCGACCGCTGACACGGGGAGTGTGGGAGCTGAAACTGGCCCGAGCCGTCACGGTGTTGCCGAAGGGCAAGCTGACGGTCGCGATCAAGGACAGGCAGGGAAATGTCACACGCATCGAGCGGACGTTTGCTGTCGCATCGAGGTGATCGATTTCGACAAGGCCTTCGCCGCAATCGTCTGTGGTGTGGAAGTTCGTCTACGATAGGTTCAGACCCCCCGTAGACGAAATCTGTTACCCTAAACGTTGACACCAGATCGACCTGGGTCGATTCATTTCCGCACCCCGCTGGACACCCCCTGCGCCCGTGCAGGTATAATGTCCATCATGGAACCCACCACCAAGAATCTGCGTCCGTACCAGGTGCGATTGGTGACCGACGTCTGCCGGGCCGCCGAAGACGTGCTGGTCGAACAGCCCACCGGTTCGGGCAAGACGGTGCAGATCGTCACCCTGGTGGCCATGCACCTGGGACAGCGGTTCACCCATGCGGTGATCTCGGCGCCGCAGGAGCAGATCGAGCAGGGCTTCGTCAAGCGCGATTACCAGCTCATCGCCTTTCCCGATTGCCCGGGCGTGGCTGTTCCGGCGATTCAGGTGCTCCGAGCACGGCTGATCAAGGGAGCGCGGGAAAGCGGGCTCGGCTCCGTGAAGCGGGTCATCGCACTACCTCCGCCAGCCCGGACCGCTCGACCACGCCTTTGCCTGCACCCACGCGGCCCTGAACCGGCTCACGCCGGAGCGACCTGCCCGACGACCTCTCCGGCAAGGCCCTTTTCATTGACGAGGCCCACCACGCCTCGGCCGATGGCCTGTCGCAGATCGTGGCGCTGTGGCGCGAGCGCGGCGGACAACTGTTCTTCTTCACGGCCACGCCGTACCGCGGCGACGGCCGTCCGGTCAGGCTCGACGGCATGCGGGCGTTCCGCCGCTCCCTGGCGGAACACATGGCGGAAGGGTTTGCCCCGCGGCACCTCGAAAGCGAAATCGTGGCCCTCGGTCAACCGGGCGACGCGATCACGGCCGGCCAGTTCACCGGCGAAGAGGCGCCGCCGAGTTCCTATTTCGACGGGTTGGTCGCGGCGATTTGCCGCCGCTGGCTGGAGGATGGCAAACCGAAGGCCATTGTCCGCGTGCCGCCGATGCAGGGCGGCACGCAGCGGGGAACTGGTCAGCCGCCTGATGCAAGCCCTCGCCGTCGCAGGGCGCCAGGGTTCTCGACGCCACCGGGACCGGCGCCGCGGACAAGCAGCGGTTCCTGACCGCCCTCGAAGCCGAGAAGAACCGCACCTATGCCACGTCCGCCTTCGACGTCATGGTGGGCATCCAGCGGGTGCTGGAAGGGACCGACTGGCCGGTGTGCAGTGCGGTCTACTGCGTGGGGATGCCGGGCTCGCTGAATACCGTGGTCCAGTTCCTGGGCCGGGCGATGCGGCTCAAGGGCGACGGACTATCCCGCCGCCCAGCGGGACCGGGCCAGGCTGGTCTTTTTCGTCCCGTGCGGCGGCGGCGCGGCCCTGGCCGATCTGTCCCTCGACCACAGCCGGCACGCCCTCTTGACGTGCTGCTTCCTGGCCGATCACGAAGTCGGCCAGGAATGGATCGTGCTGCGCGAGGTTCGCCGCGGGATCGAGGCCGCGCTGGGCTCCCGCGCCGACAATCCCGCCGCGGCCGATGCCGAGAACGAGGCGGATGAGCCGCTGGACCCGGAGGTTCGCGCCGAGGTCGAGTTGGTGATGGCCAGTGCGCGCGAACAGATCATCAGCAACGGCGGCGAACCGACGGTCGGCGAAGTGGTGCAACTGGCGGCGAAAACGCGGCCCGACTTGCCCGAAGCGGCGCTCCAGCGCGTCGCGGCGGAGATTCTCGCGGCTCAGGCCGACATCTGACCGGCGACGCCGTTCGGGAAGCGATTCAGCAGGAGATCGCGAAACGCGTTGCGGATCGACCCGATGGTGAAGAAGGCGATGGCGGAGGCGTTCGCGGTCGTGCTGGAAGAATTTCGAGATGTGACGCTGAAGGACTCGGCGGTGCTGGAGAGCGTGGGGCGGCAGGTTCATGGGGTCACGGGCGGGCAGATGCGGGAGTTTGCCCAGCGGTTGCGGGATGCGGCGCCGAGGCCGTTGACGGAGGAGCAGATTCTGGCGTGGGCGGATGCCCACCATGAACGTGAGGGACGGTGGCCAACCGAAGAATCTGGTGTCGTCTCGGAAACATCTGGCGAAACGTGGGCAAATATCTCCGCAGCTCTTCAAAGGGGATTTCGCGGGCTTCCGGGCGGTTCTTCGTTGGCCGCCTTACTTTCTGACCATCGCGGCGTGCGGAATCGAGGGGATCTCCCAGGATTGACCGAGAACCAGGTTCTTGCTTGGGCAGACTCTCACTATGCACGCACCGGTAAATGGCCAATGCAGATTTCTGGTCCAGTGATTGACGCTCCCGGCGAAACATGGGGAGGAATCCACCAGGCACTTCTAAAAGGCCTTCGCGGCCTTCCAGGTAATTCATCGTTGGCAAAGTTGTTGGAAGAAAAACGCGATCGCCGCAATCTTCAAAACCTCCCCTCTCTAACGGAAGAACAGGTACTATCCTGGGCGGACGCGCATTACCAACGCGCTAATCGATGGCCGAACGAACAGTCTGGGGCAGTTGTCGATGCGCCCGGCGAGACTTGGTTCAATGTTTCTCAGGCTCTGAGAATGGGTCTTCGGACCTTGCCGGGCGGTACGTCGTTAGCCAAGTTTCTAGCCGAGCATCGGGGAGCGCGGAATCACAAGAATCTTCCACTGCTGTCTGAGGAAAAGATTCTGAACTGGGCTGACGCACACCACAGCCGCACCGGTGACTGGCCAAGGGATTCTACCGGGCCGGTCTTTTCTGTCCCGGGCCAATCGTGGAAAGGGGTCCAAGTTGCCCTTGTAAAGGGCAATCGTGGCCTTCCGGGCGGTTCGTCACTGGCCAAGTTGTTGGAAGAAAAGCGCGGCGTGCCAAATCGCTCTAATCAGCCAATGCTGACGGTGGAGCAGATTCTTTCTTGGGCGGACGCATATCGTCAACGTACCGGCCACTGGCCGACACGGAACCAGGGCGATATCATCGATGCCCCAAATGAAACCTGGGGGAATGTCGACAATGCGCTACTAACCGGTCTCCGCGGTCTTCCGGGAGGTTCTTCCCTAGCGAGGTTGTTGCAAGAAAAGCGCGACCGGCGAAACAACATGAACCTCCCGACGCTGACGGTAGAACAGATTCTTGCTTGGGCCGATGCCTTTCACGGCCGCATGGGTGGGTGGCCAAAGTCCAAATCGGGACGGATTGACGATGCTCCCGATGAAACGTGGGCAAATGTGAACAACGCTTTGATAGTTGGCCTTCGCGGGCTTCCCGGCGGTTCGTCCTTAGCAAAGCTGCTAGACGAATGTCGCAGCGTCAGAAACCGTCTCAGTCCGCCGCCGCTATCCGTGGACCAGATTCTCATATGGGCCGACGCTCATTTCCGACGTACTGGCCAATGGCCGAAACAGAAGACCGGTCCCATACTTGACGCGCCGGGTGAGACCTGGTTAGCTATAGATCACTGTCTCAATCGTGGGACACGTGGTTTGCCAGGGGGCTCGTCATTGGCACGCCTCATAATAGAAAGGCGAGACCGTCCGACATCATGACTTGGCGCGATGTCGGCGGTCAGCGCGTAATCGTGGGGAGGAGCTATGAAAAAGGAGAGTGTGAAGGACAAGGAGCGGCGGCTCGTCTTTCTGCGCAGGGTCCGCAAGAATATCACGGATGAGTTGTTGAAAAGGACATTCCCTTTCTACCAGTTGGCGAAGGGCGGCCAGGTGCTCTTCGGGACGGGAGTGTTGCTACAGATCGGCGATAGGACGTTCGCGATCTCCGCTGCCCACGTATTCGACGTAGTGGAGGAGGTCTTGCGGCTTGGCGATCGCGCGGTCATACATACTTGTGACCCGGCTGCCCCCTTCCTCGACATTTCCATGTGGCGAGTGTATAAGTCGAAGGCTCCGGGAGGTGATCGTGCTGTAGATTGGCTCGACCTAGCTATTGCTGAGCTTCCTGCTGAAGCGACTGCTCGCCTTCGACATCGTCGCCCTGTGCGTTTATCTGAGATCGAAGTCCACGACCGACACCTAGTCAGTGGCCGCTATCTTGTGTTCGGCTATCCGAAAATGGGTAGCACGCTGGAAGAGAACACAAATACCCTGGCTTATGGCATTCTTCCTTATATCTCCACCGTGTATCAAGGCCAACGTGGAGAGTTGCCGGGTTACGACGGCGACCTTGAGATCGCGCTGGATTTTGTGCCGGAAGATACGACCGACCACGATGGGAAGCCGCGGCCAATATTCCACCCGGAGGGGATCAGCGGCTGTGGAATCTGGCGGCTCTTCGAAGATCCTTCTCAAATGGACAATTGGGACACCGGTCTTCTGAAATTAGTCGGAATACAGCATACATGGAATCACCGGATTCAGGTGTTGCGCGGGTCTCGATTCGATTGCGCACTTTTTCTCATTGCCGAGCACTACCCTGAACTCAGACCGGCGCTGCGCGTTAGATACGCGTGACCATTCCTCTCGTTCCGAAACTCCTGTGTGGGAACGCCCTCCGTGAAACTCCCGCTCCGCGGATCGCCCTTTTTGTCGTAAACTAACCTCGCAGCCGCCAGACGAGGAACGACCATGCCAACCACCGAACCGATTCTGGAGAAGAGCGAGGCCGCTATCTTCGGGCGCGTGTTCGCCAATGGCCGGCAAGCCCTGTCTCCCGAACTGGCCCGCTACGTCCTGGGCTTGACCTTCGGCGAACAGGACAAGGCGCGGATGCATGAACTGGCGGTCGGCAACCAGGAGGCCGCTCTCTCTGCCGAGGACAAGGAAGAACTGCACAACTACATCAAGGTGGGACACCTACTCGCCATCCTTCAGTCGAAAGCACGCCAGGCCCTGAAAAAGTAGCTCGCTCACGGGTGCCCAATGAACGACTCGTTGGCAACGGCAGTCCGGCAGCGTGCGGGTCGCCGATGCGAATACTGCCGGGAAGGCAACCGCCGCGAATCGCCCTTCCGCTGGTGCTACCGAAAACGTAAGATTCAGTCGAGGAGGTAAGCCCCATGCAAGCAGCACTACGCCTGGAAACCACGGTCCTGCCTGGCCATCGCCTCGAAATAACCGCCCCGGAACTTCCCGACGGCGCCAAGGTTGAGGTGATCGTCGTACTGCCAGCAAAACCTGAGCCGCGATTCGGATCGGTGCTTGAGTTCCTCGAATCGCTACCGCCGGGTCCGCGCGCTTTCAAAACCTGGGAAGAATACGAGCGACACCTGCGGGAGGAGAAGGACGCGTGGGAACGCTAATCGTTCCGGGAGCCGGCCTTGTGTACCTCGATGCGAACCCGATCATCTACAGCGTCGAAAAGCATCCCGTATACTGGCCGCTTCTGCAACCTCTTTGGCAAGCGGCCAAAGGAAAGTCCATCGAAATCGTCAGCAGCGACCTGGCGCTCATGGAAACCTTGATCGCACCAATGAGAGCCGGAGATGCGGCCCTCGTGACCGCCTATGAGCAGCTTTTTCAACAATCCCAAACGCGCCTTCTACCCATCACTCATCCCATTCTGCGGGAAGCGGCCGAATTGCGTGCGACGACAAAACTGAAAACGCCGGACGCGATTCACGCGGCAACGTCTCGACAGGCTAGCTGCGTCCTCTTCGTTACGAACGATTACGGCTACCGGGGTGTCCCTGGTCTGCCACTCGTCATCCTGGACGATCTTCTTACGCCTTGAGAGGCACCGAGACGATGCCCGACCTCTCCGACCACCAACACGACGCCTTCGACAACCCGGCGAAAATGGCCTTCGTCCCACCGAGCCGCTCACTTGGTTAGAAACCTGTGAGCTTGTACGGCGGGGCGGGCTGATCCTTCGCGCCGTGCAGTCGGGCCCATTGCGAATAACCGGCCCCCCACCGTGTCCATCGGCGGCTCGGCCAGCACTTGTTCGGCCAATTGGATCTGCGCGGCTTCGGTGGTTGCGTTCTGCTCCTGGCAAAGAACCCGCCAGCACGCCGTTTTGCCGAAGTCTTTCGCCAGTTCCGCGATGAGAAATTGAAGGTGCTGGCTCATGGTTGCTTGTCCTTGATGGTGAACCGTTGTCCGGGAAGTCCGGCTCCCGGTTTACCAGTGCCGGGGCGAGTGATGCCCACGTCATCGATGACTTGCAAGACGCGCCGCTGTCGCACGGTGGCCGGATGAGAGGCTTCCTTGCTCGATGATCGAGTGTATAATAGGCCAAATGCCCAACCGGCGCGACATCGACGGAGACCAAACTTGACTGCGATCACCGTCCAACTCGAAGACGACATGGCCGCGGTGCTTCGCCGCCTGGCCGCCGCGCAGAAAAGAAGCGAGACCGATATCGTGCGCGAAGCCCTGGCCGCGTACGTCCAAACGGCTCGGCCCTTGCCGAAGGGTCTGGGTATGTACCACAGCGGCAAGTCCGATGTGTCCGAAAAGGCGCGCGACCTGATCCGCGAAGCCGTCAAGGAAGGATTATGGCCCTGATTTGTGATACCGGCGCGATCTATGCCCTGTTCGATGCCGACGACCGCTACCACGCAGACGCCAAAGGCGTCGTGGAAACCGAAGCCGGGCCGTTGTTCCTGCCGCTGATCCTATTGGCCGAGATCGATTACTTGCTTACGACCCGCCTAGGAATCGACGCGGCGGTGGATTTCCTGGAGAGCGTTGAATCCGGCGCATTCACCCTCATCGCTCCTTCCGCCGAAGACTTGGTCCGGTGCCGGGAACTTATTCTCCAGTATCGCGCCCTGTCTATCGGCCTCGCAGACGCAAGCGTTGTGGCGACGGCAGAGCGTCTGAAGATTCAGCGTCTGTTCACGGTGGATGAGCGACACTTTCGAGCGATTCAGCCGCGGGTTGGGACATTTCGTCATCTTGCCCGCCGATGCCTGACCACCGTTCTTCTCCGCTTGCTCCGCCAGCCGAAGCTGCCGCTTTTCCCGGAGGCGCGGCGGTCCTTCTCGACCAGCTCATCGCGGTGCTGGTTCACGTACTCAACGACGGCGTCGAATTCCTCACGCAGAAGGCTGGGCATGGCGCGATGGATAAAGTCGAAATCGTAGCCGCGATGCAGGTAGTAGAAGACATCCATCACCGTCAGCCAATGGCCTTCAATCTGCGGGCCACGGCCGAGATCGACGATCCGGACAGTTTGCGTTTTCACGGCATCTCCATCAGACGAATCGGCGAAACGGCTGTCCCTATTATACCAAGCGTTGCCCTCATGCAGCATGGCCTTGATACGCCCACCGATTCGCAGCTGGCAGGAACGAGGCAACCGCTTTACAATGCTGTCGGAGTACCACCATGAACTTCGAAGGCCACGTTCACAATGGCGTCATCGTCCTCGACAACGGCCATCAATTAGCGGATGGCACGTGCGTCGAGGTGATTGTCCGTGAAGCGCCGGAGACAGAGGCGAAACCGATCCCGGCTCCCCGCCTGACTCCGGCTGAGCTTCGGAGGCTGCCGCGGGAGCAGCGACAGGCCATCCTGGCCGCGGCGGCAGCGATGGCGGAGCAGGATTACCACTCCGACAATGAGGTGATTGGCTTCGAGGTTCCGACCGGACAGGCCGAACTCGTCGTGACTGTCGATCCGCACGATGCCGACCGGGAAAAGGCGCGCGCCGCCGCACTCGATCAATTCTTGACGCTCGCCCGATCATCCTCGTTCTGCTCGGCCGGCCTTTGCCCAACGCGCGACGACCTGCATGAACGCGATTGATACCAACGTCTGGAGCACCGCGGTCCATCGACAGTCTGTCCTTGGTTAACCCGTTTCTCGTTCAACCGACTCCGTAAGAACAGGCAGACTCGAAAGGCCCGTGGACATGACTTCCCTCTCCGACCGCCAATCCGACGCCTTCGACAACCCCGCAAAGATGGCCTGCCGCGAAGGCAACCTCCGCGTCCTGCGCGAAGCCGCTCACCTCCTCTGGGAAGACGGCGACCGCAACCGGCTGCGCTGCGACTGGTGCGAACTGATGGGCGAAACCGGCTTCCTGACCCTCGATCTGCTCGAGCGCGAAGGCGTCCTCGCGCCCGGCGGCTTCGTCGGCATCGATCTCGACCCGGCCCGCATCGACGGTTTTCGGCAGCGCCGGCCCGATCTGAAATGGGTAGCCGGCAACCTGTACGAGCGCCTCGACGCGGCCGAGTTGGCCAACGTCGGCGTCCTGAACCTGGACGTCTACGGCGAAGTCGGCAACCGCAGTGCGCCGGTCGATTTCCCGCTCCTCCGTGGGCTGGTCCAGCGCGGTCTGGACACCTTCGGCGAGTTCGCCCTGTTCTGGAATCAGGACCTGGACGCCGTCGTGCGCCGCCGCCAGGATCGCGGCGCAGCCCTGCGCCGCCATGCCGAGACGGTCTGCGAAAACCTGCGTGGCTGCTTGCCACGGCGTGAGTTGACGCCGGCGATGTTGCTTCCCGAAGGGAGCGAGAGCAAGATCGACTCGGGATTTCTCGGCGTCCTCGGCGCGTTCGAGATCTACCGGGGATCGGTGCGCGGCCACCGCATGGCCAATCTGCGGGTCATACTGCGGTGAGGCAGGAATAGCCGATCTTCTTCCTGCCGCTCGCCTTCGTCGCCGGGAAAGGCACATCCGCGAGTCGCCCTCCGTGCCGCTAGTTTCCACTCAGCGCCGTGCGATCTCCTTCCCAGAATGCCTCCACCTCGGCATGACTCGGCGGCTGGCCAAGCGCGCGCCAGCCCTTGTTCGCCGTCTGCGCTTCGGGCACCGCCTTGAGCAGTGCCTCGAACTTCTTGAACCGCCGGTCGAAGGCTTTGCCGAGCAACGGACGGGAGTGGATCATGTTGGTGTACGTCAGCCGGGCGCCGAACATCGTCTCGGCACGAACGGCGTCGAGGATCGCTTCCTTGTTCGTTGCCAAATCCTTGGCGGCGCCGGCCTCCGTGGTTCGGTGTCGCAGCATCAGGTAGTGGAAGTACATCCGCAGGTGATCGACACGGGCCAGGCAATCGGGCCGGTCTTTCGTGAGCTTCGCCGCCTCATCCAAATCCTTGAACAAGTCCTTGAGTTTAGCCTTCGACACCAGCTCTTCGGCACGCTCGCCCGTTTCCTGGGCCGGTGCCTCCGTCCCTTCCAGGGCGGCGGCGCCATACCAGTGGCGGTAGAAGCGCTTCATCGCCTCCGCGGCGGGGCCGAACGCGCTCGTGTAGAAGTCGTGCAGCAGGGCGTCGGTGTCGGCCTTCGTGTTCCACATCACGTTGGCGGCCAGGTAGTAGCTCAGTCCGCGCGGCCCCCAGTTATTCGACGCCTCGGCGTTGACGCAGCGCACGCCGTACTCGTGATACTTGGCGAACACGTCGCGCATCTTCGCCGGCGCCATCTGGCCCTGGGGCGGCTTCACGTCCCAGTCCCACTGGTAGACGCTGAAATACTCGCGGAGGCCCGCCTGGCAGCCCCGGTCGTGAAACGTGGAGAGCTGCTCGGCCAGGGTCAGGTCCGTCCGGCGATAGGCCGTGGTCGCCTGGACGAACACGTTGGCATGCAGCTTGAACGACGGCGGCTCCGAATAGGCGCTGTAGGCCATGCAGCCGACGCGCGTCTTGGGGTATTTCGCCGCCACCGCCGCGGCCACCTGGTTGACGAAGCCGAAGACCGTCTCCGACGCCACGCTCACCACCACGCCGTCCGGCCTCTTGGCGAAAATCGAGAGGTGCTTCTTGTACGTCGCTCCGCCCTGGCAAACCTCCAGGCAGCGCTCGCATTCGCAGAAGTCGAGACCGTCGGGCGGGCTGAGGGAGACCAGCGTCGAGCCGGCGGCCGCGTGTTCCAGGGCGTGGTGTATGCCCTGCTTGATAACGTCCGGGTGCGCGTAGCAGGGCTTCGAGGCTTTACGCTTGCCCGCGACGAGGGCGAACCATTCCGGATGAGCCGCGAAATCGTTGGCCGCGTTCAGGCCGAACCAGGTGTGCCCCATGCCGATCGGTCCCGGCCCGCCCATGCGGTTGTGGCGGTTCCATTCCTTGAAGTCCTTGTCGCACGGGCCGAAGGCGCCGAAGCCGTAGAACATGTGCCGGCCGATCGAGAAGCTCGGGACCTGCCGTTCGTTGCAGCTCACCTCCAGATTCTTGCGCGCGGGAACAACCTCCCACACCGCGCCGGGGAAGAACCAGCGGCAACCGAGTTTGTGCAGGAACGTGGTCACGGCGTGCTGGACGCCCAGCGGACCGTTGCCGATCAGCAGCACGTTGGTGCCGTCGGTCCGCAGCAGGAAGCCTTCGTCACCCAGCTCGTCCGCCTTCTCGATTTTCAGCGCGGGAAAGTCCGAGACCAGGCCGACGTACAGACCGCCAGTCTTGCCGGCCTCCTTTTCGACCTTGAAGTCGGCGTCCGCGATGCGCCGGAGGTAGCGTCCCAGTTCCTCGACCGGTTCCTTCACGCTGCCCGCAACGATCGGCAGGCGCGGTTTGCCACTCTCCGCGATCGCAACCGGGGCCGGCGGAATTCTCCTGCCAGAACAGTCCAGCCGCCGAGAGCGGCGACGGTCCCAAGGAACTCGCGGCGATTGGGTTGGCCGCGTTCAGGCACGGCAGTCTGTGGAAGTGTCGGCATGTTCGTTGTCCTCGTTCGCGTCGTCGGTTCGATTCGGTAAGTCTATCTCGCCTGTCCGGGTCGGCCAACGGTCGCTCGCAAGGACGAGGACCGCGTCGCGATGGTTGCCACCGATCCAAATAATTCTCACCACCGAACACGTCAGCGCGAATCGCCGGTGGAAGTCGAAGGCACGTGAATGAATAGAAAAGAGCGCTGGAACCTTGGCGAGCCGCGCTGATGCACGAATACCCCAAAGTGAGGAATCCTTCCATGGCACCTCGATTAACGACCACGCTTTCCCTGCTGTCCTTGCTTGTCGTGGTCGGAGCATTTCGGCTGATCGCGGCGGAACCCGATCGAGTCGCGCCGCTGCCCGAGGGCTGGGACTATGCCGGGCCGATGAAGAAAGTGGCGGCCAACTTTAGAGGCCAGGAAGGAGTGGTGCTCCACGTTGGCGGTTCCATGACAATCGCCAACCCCTACGGAACGTGGGGCGCAGCGGCAAGGGCAAGACAGCCGAGGACGCGGCCATTCTGAAGTGGATGCACACCGACGCCAGAGACAAGACCGACGGCTGGTGGCTGTGCCGGATGGAGGTCGTCCACTATCGGGCCTACACCGCCGAGAGCGGGCTGAAGTCCGCCATGCTGTTCGACGGCGGCAAGCGCGGCCTGCCGACGCTGGAGAAGCTCCTCGACGAGTACAAACCCCGCATCGTCACCATCGAGTGTGGGATCTACGACATCGAGGATGGCGTCGCGCTCGACGACTATCGCAAGAACATGGCGAAGATGCTCGACCTGATTCTCGACCGCAAGGCCATCCCGATCCTGAACACGATCCCGCCGTTCAAGGCCCAATTGGAGCGGACGCGCCAGTTCAACGAGGCGTTGCGTGCGCTGGCGAAGGAGCGCGGCATCCCGGTCCTCGACCTGGAGCGCGAGATCCTGACTCGTCGTCCGGAGGACTGGTTCGGAACGCTGGTGGATCGGATTCACCTGACCGCGAGTCAGGGCGGCGTCAGTCCCGCCGCTGAGCCGACGCCGGAAAATCTCCGCCGGAGCGGCTACCTGCTTCGGAGTTGGCTCACCGTGCAGAAGATCGCCGAGGTGAAGCGGCGCGTTCTGGACGATGCGAAGTAGAGGGGATTCCTTGAAGAATGAGCGAAGGCTGTGCCCCAAGCGACGAACGTGTGAGAATGCCATGTCGACGATGCCGGTGCCGAACACTCCGGACACGGGCTACTTCAGCGAAAAGGCGATCGCCGACCTGGAAAAGATGAGCGTGGATCCGCACATGGCGACCGGTCGGCAGAAGCACCACGAGGCTCAGCTTGCGGCCGCGGATTGGAGCACTACGATCGGCCAACAGTCGAACGCATCGTGAAAGCGATGCCGGCGGGCGAGTACAAGTTCTCGACGCTCGTCAAGGCGATCGTGCAGAGCGATGCGTTTCGGAAGCGGCGCGGGAGGCCGTGATTTGACTGCTGATTTGACCGGCGTTTCGGTATACTGGCGTGATGAACCCGCGGGTGTTCCTCGATGTCAATCCACGAACATTGCGGCTGCCGAACTCCCGGCGGACTGGGGCCGACCCCTACAAGCTGCATCGGCAAATTGCCGCGTTCGGTAATTCCGTGCAGGGGATGCCGCCGCTGGAGGTAAGCCAAGGCTCGGACGGCGCGTTGGTCCTCAACGATGGTGCGACGCGGGCAACGCGGGTTGCGATGCTTCTTCCGGGGGTAACCGTCACTGTCGAGGTAATCGACATCCTTGCTGTGCCGGTGGCCGCTTACGTGTCGATTGGAGATGTCGTTCCATGATTACACCTGTATCGGATGCGCTGATTGAAGCCGTGACCGAGTTGCGCTCTCCTTTTCCCGGATTGGCGCCTCGGCCAGCTCATTGCCAACCTGGCGCTCGCCGCCGGTCGTGATGACGACAGAGGCGTATGGGAGGTGGAGGACGAGCAACTTTTGGAGGCGGCCCGTCGGCTCATCCAACGGAACTGCTCGCGGCAGCAAATAGAGATCGAGCCAGTCGCTGGAGCAGACCGGCCACGGGGATGAGGTCAAAACAGATCGTGTAGAGCAATGCGTTTCGGAGGCGACGTGGAACACAGTGATGAGATGAGGGGCGTATTCGGTAGATTGAAGGCAAATACATTATGCGGCCGGTTTCTGCAGACGAGTTTGCCGTTAAATGGCATTCTGACGCGCTGGTGCGGTTACCCGCGGAGCACGCCTCAGCAGCTATTCCGGCCGAAGCATGCGCGTTTCTTGTACGTGCGGGGTTGCCTGCTCTTGTCACCTGTCATGAGGGTCATTCTGAGATCAAGATTACCTTCTGCCGCCTTGCGTCGAGCCTGAGCACTGTGCTCGACGAAGAGACCGTCGGCCCGCCGCTTCCTTCGAACTGGTCCGTGTACTGGATGTTGGGAGATGAGTTTTTCTGTAATGGATCAGCTTGGTGGTGTATCCATCAAGAGAACGGTTACATTGTCCGGATCGATATCGAACTGAAGGAACCGATCGAATTCGCGAACACCACCGTGGCGCATTTCTGTTCCGCGCTGCTTGCGGTGATTACTTGGTCGTCGGAACGTAAACGAGATATGGCGACGTGGCCGCGCGATGTCGATCGATTGGCAGGCGAGATACAAGCCATCGACCCGCTGGCGATGACGTCGGACAATAACTATTGGCCTCGCTACTTGAGGTTCATTCGGGAGGAAGAGCCTTGCCAGGGTGGGTTCACCAAAGGATCTCTGGCCTCCGGACGTCGTTCATGGAAAGCCGGACCGTGGTAGCGTGAAGACGAGCGGGGGCATAGACGGAGAGATTTCGATTGACGCCATGTCGAGGAATAAAGGGTCAATTCGCCTCGACTGGAACCGTTTTCCCGCGGCTGTTATGATGCCGAAAAGGAGCCACTCATGATTGAACTGACCGAACACTAGGCGGAGGCCGTCGCTCGCGCGGAACAGCCGCCGCTGGTGGTCGATCCCCGCACCCAGGAGGAGTTCATCCTGGTACACAGGGATCGCCATGACGCCATGCAGAAATGGATATCTTCCCTCAAGCGGTGCTGGGACAACCCCGCCGACGATGACCTAATCCTACGATCATGAACCACGGCGGCGAAGAGGTGACTATGACGAAGCCAAGCGACCTGAAAAGCGAACCGGTCTGGGCCAAGTTGGACCGGACGTTCAACCAACTCGTGTGGCTGTTCTTTGTGAACTTGGTACTCTGGCTTGCCGTCCTGATGCTTACGGTCGAACTCACCATTCGCTGGGAAGCAAGCACACGATGACGGCGGGTGGCCGATTTAGAATGAATTGGGAAACCTCCATGAACACCCTTTCCAAACTCATCTCCCGCCGCACCGCCTTACGTGGCGTCGGCGTCTCCCTCGCGCTGCCGTGGCTGGAAGCGATGGGCTTGCTGACTTCCTGGGCGGAGAACGTCGCCCCCAAGACGGTCGCGCCCAATCGCATGGCGTTCCTCTACGTTCCCAACGGTGTTCACATGGCCGACTGGACGCCGAAGCAGGAGGGAAGCAACTTCGAGCTGCCGCCGATTCTCGAACCGCTCGCCGCGGTGAAGGACAAGCTGCTCGTACTGACCGGCCTGACCGCCGATGGGGCCCGGCCACACGGCGACGGCGGCGGCGATCACGCGCGGGCGCTGTCCGCATTTCTCACCGGCACCCATCCGAAGAAGACCGACGGCACCGATATCCGCGCCGGCGTTTCGGTCGACCAACTCGGAGCGGCACGAGTCGGTGACAAGACCCGACTCGCCTCGCTCGAAATCGGCACCGAGGCCGGAGCGATGGCCGGCAACTGCGACTCCGGCTATAGCTGCGTCTACTCGTCCACCATGTCGTGGCGCTCGGCGACGCAGCCGTTGCCGAAGGAAGTGAATCCGAAGCTCGTCTTCGAACGGCTCTTCGCGTCCTCCAAAGACCCGGCGAAAGCCCGGCGCGACGCCCGGCAGAAGAGCATTCTCGACTACGTCCGCGAGGATTCCAAAAGCCTCGCCAACCAGCTCGGCGCGAACGACGTGCGGAAGCTCGACGAGTATTTCGCAGCCATCCGCGACATCGAGCTGCGCATCGAACGCGCGGAGAAGCTGCCGCCGATCAAGACGCCGGACTATCCCGCGCCGACGGCAATCCCGGCCGTGTACGAGGAGCACCTCCGCCTGATGTGCGACCTGATCGTGCTGGCGTTTCAGGCCGACGTGACCCGCGTCGCCACGTTTGTCCTGGCGAACGAGGCGAGCAACAAGCCGTATCCGTTCATCCAGGTGCCGGAGGGCCATCACGATCTATCGCACCACGGCGGCGATGCGGCGAAGCAAGCAAAGCTGCAACGGATCAACATCTTCCACACCCGCCAGCTCGCCTACCTGCTCGGCCGACTGAACGCGGTGCAGGAAGGCGACGGCACTCTGCTCGATCACTCGATGATCGCCTACGGCAGCGGCATTCACGACGGCAACGCGCACAACCACGAAAATCTGCCGATCGTGCTGGCCGGCGGCGGCTGCGGCACGTTGTCGCCCGGCCGTCACCTCCGCTTCAAGAACGAAACGCCGCTCAGCAATCTCTGGCTGTCGATGCTCAACCGCATGGAGATCACGGTCGAGAAGCTCGGCGACAGCTCCGGCGCGATGCCGAACCTCTTCGATCCGAACGCCAAACCGGTTCCGAAGCCCGTGCCGAAGACCGTGGCCATGCCGAAGCCGATCATGTGCAAACCCGGCGAGCTGCTGCTGGAGGACAATTTCGACAGCGGCAACTACGGCAAGGCCTGGTTCCGCATCACCGGCAAATTCGAGGTCTCCGGCGGCCAGCTGAAGTGTGCCGAGCTGCCGGCGGACAATCACCACTCGGAGCTATCGACGGGTTCGCTCGGGCCGCTGAAGGCACAGGACTTCGTGATTCAGTTTTCGTTCAAGCTGGACGGCGCGAAGATGCTGGCGATCGGACTCGAAAACCCAAAGGGGCACGTGGCCCGCGCCATCGCCACGCCGGAGGGCTTCGAGATCATGAAGTGGGACGGCAAGAAGGACGTTCGCAAGATGAAGCTCGACACCGGAACGTGGCATCATGCTCTGGTGGAGGTGCATGGCTCCGAGATGGTCGCCCAGGTGGACGATCAACCGCCGCTCTACTTCGACGGACGACGGCCTGAAGGTCGAGAAGCCGCGGCTGGTGCTTATCAACTACGGGCAGTACGCCTGGTTCGACGACGTCAAGGTTTGGAAAGCGGAACCTTCCGAGGCCTGGCCTGCGAAACGTGCGGAGCTGAAGTAGTAGGATTGGCGAACCGGCTGCGTCAGCGGCCGGGTACGGCCGTAAAAACGCGGCCGCTGACGCAGCCGGTTCGGTGCGCCGTGAAAGTCGTGAGTCCTCAGTGGGTGCGAATCCCACCGGGCAACTGTCGTTCTAGCCCGTAGCAACCGAAGCGTCCGGGGAGGCAACGAGCCGGACGGAGCCTTCGGTGGAAAGGATCGGTGAGCGATCCCGCGAGCACGCAGGCCGTAACGCAAGTGAACGCCGAGCAAGCCTCGAAAAGCGTAATGCGAGAGCCGACCCAGTCGAACCGTGGGGAAGGCCACTGACGTCGTTGTGGACGAACGAAGCCAACGACGGACTCGCCGGGGTAAGTGGCGACAGCATGTGTGCAGGACGGGGAGGTCACGAAACACGGGAAACCCCGACAACGGTGGCACGACCATCAACCGGACGCTCGTGAGGGACAGGCCGGGTTGCCCGGGGTGGCGGAGAGGCTCGAAGTACCGTCGGAAGCCGAGTAATGCCGGTGGAGGGAAGGAGCCTCAGTTCAAGGGCAACGAGGAAGCGGCGGACAGCCGGGAGATTGGCGATGAGCCTGACACCTCCAGAAGCCAACAAGGTTGGAAAGCTGCAAGAAGCGTTGCGTGCCAAAGCGAAGAGCGCGCCGACGTATCGGTTCCACCAGAGTTGTACGACAAGGTGTACCGCGGAGACGTGCTGGCCGAAGCCTACGCCCGCTGCCGGGCCAACCGGGGCAAGGCGGGGGTGGATGGTCAGACCTTCGCGGACATCGAGGCGGACTTCGGGTTGGGGCCGATGGTTGGCGCGACTGTCGGAAGACCTGCGGGCAGAAGACGTATCAACCGCAGGCGGTGCGTCGGGTATGGATACCGAAAGGGGACGGGAAGCAGCGGCCGTTGGGCATCCCGACGATCCGCGATCGCGTGGTGCAGATGGCGGCGGTGCTGGTCTTGGAACCGATCTTCGAGACCGACCTCCAGCCGGAGCAGTACGCGTACCGTCCGGAGCGTGGAGCGCTGGACGCGGTCCGAGCGGTGCATAGTCTGGTGAACCGGGGCTATACGGAGGTGGTGGACGCCGACTGACTCTGTCTCAACAGTACGGGTTTTTGAGGGTTAGCTAGTGGCAGCGCTTGGGAACGGGAGTTCGCGGCGCTGCCGCAACTGGAGCAGGTAACACGGGATGGGGGGACCGGTCTGGAAAAGGGCGTGGCTTTGGTGAAGGCCCAGCGGCAGAAACGCGGGCAGGAGTTGTTCGTGGATCAAGGGGATCATTTCCACGCCTTATGGGGCGGCGGCGTGGGCTTGCGTAAAGCAGCGATGCAAGCACGCCAGGCCTTTGCCGCGGCGGAGGCAGCGGACCAAGAGTTGGCGCTGTGCAGCCGTCCGGGGCACAAGCGGACTGGTCCGACGCAGCGCGCCCAATACGCCTGGCGGCAAGCGGAAAAGGCGATGGACCACTGGCAAGAGCAGGAACGGCTGTGGCAAACAACCAAGGCGGCCTTGCCGTTGTTCACACCGACGGGGGAACTCAACACGCGGGCGCGGAGGGCCAACAAGCCGTCATGGCGCACCGCGACATTCTGCATCGTGCGTATCGGGCCAGCAGCTTGGTGGAATGTGTCAAGAGCGTGCTGCGCATGCAGCAAGCCGGCCACCGCCGGATGACGCAAGGTCTGTTGGATCTCAAGCGGCTGTACTGGAACTGCCATACGTTCGAGAGCGGTTGCCGCCGCCAGACCACACCCTACGAGCGACTGGGAGTCCAGTGGCCGGAGGGCATGAGCTGATGGGACGTGCTCAAATTAACACCTGAACAGCTACGGAGCAAACTGTCCACAGCCGGGAAGGCAGCGTGAGACAGTCTCGACGTGCTGATTATCCGCACAAGCGGAAGCCGTGATTTGGTGGGGACATGCGCCGCCTTTCACGAAAGCGGCGAATTCGTCTATGCCTCATACTTGATCCGGCTTCGTCCCGACCCCGCAAGATTGGAGGCCGATTTTCTCGCCTGGTTCTTGAACTCGCCTTTGGGACGCCAGCAGGTAGACGCAACATCAAGGCAGATCATGATGAACAATATCAACCAGGGGGAAATCGGCGATCTGCAAGTTCCGCTGCCTCCCCAGCAAGTTCAGAAACAGATTATGAAAGGCATCGCCGATCATCTTTCAAGGGCCGTAGAACTGCGTGTGGCGGCCGATGAAGAAATCAAACTGGCGAAGCAAGACGTGGAGCAGCTGATTATCGGGACAAGACGCTTGTGAGCCATTCGTTGCCGAGCGGCGAGGCGCCGTTCACTTCACGCGGCACGGTCTCGACTGCCTCTCCGCACCAGGGACCGAACGCAATCGCCTCCACTTCCAGGACGGTCTTACCGTTCGTCTGCACCCGATCCGTGAACAGGTTCACATCCTTGCTGGTGGACCGCGCGCACCCACGCACGCCGAAGCCGATCAACCTTACCCATTGCCGTTCCATCGCGGCACAGCAGAAGACAACGCGGGTTGCTTCGTAGGTCGTGACGGCAGACCGGCGCAGCACGGACGGTACGGTAATACACTCGCATGGCGATTCTCCTCAACAGGGTCGAGCGAACGTTAGAATGGTCAACGGCACCGACGGCTTGTCGGGCCAGAACGTCGGCTCGATGCCGAGTTCAATGTGGGACTGGTGAACGACAACGACGTTGTGACAGAGCAGCTTGCACAAGACCTCGTTCGTCATCGCGGAATCGGTCTTGCTGCGCACATGGTCCCGGAATTTCGACTTGACCATGTTGATCGTGCTTTCGACGTTCGACCGCTGGTGATCGTGCTTCAGGAATTGTTCCTTGCGGAAGCCGTAGAAGTGGAACATCTTCTCCCAGAGCGATCCCGGTTCGCCGGCTACGCTGTTCGACTTGAACGGGACGAATGCCGTCCCGCCGAGCGCATCCACTTGCGTCAGGTTGTCGTGCGAGAGGTAAGCCTTGTCGGCCGGTACTTCCTTCACGGTGAAGTTTTTCGCCGTCGCTTCCACAAGCGGCTTGAACTGCGGACAATCGGCTGCGTCTTTGTCCAGGATCGTGACGGCGGTAATAATGTTGGTGGTCACGCCCGTAATAATGTGGGCCTTCACCCACATTCGGCCTGATCGCTCCGCACCGTATTTTTCGTCATACCAGCGTACGAAGCGCGACGTGGAAAAGCCCGTGCTGTCGGGGGCGAACACCGTCTCGACTTGGCGGAGCGGCAAGCTGGTCTGACAAATCAGGTCTTTCAAGATCGGCGTGAACGCCGCGTCCTCCATGAAGTGCGCGACCTTGATTCCGGGGACGGTGTTCGACAGGTGACCCTTCGCGTAGGCATCGTCCAGGTCGCCCTGAAAGCGCCGGCTGGAAAAGGTTGAGAAGACCTTGAAGCACATGGCGAAAATCGAGTCGCGCGTCAGGTGCGAGCGCCGTCCCGTCTTCGGTTGCGGCAGTTCCTTGACACCACGGCAGAGGTCTTGCATGAGTATTTGAAAGCGGTGTTTCTCGGTCTGCTGCGCCAGGTTGTAGAGCGGCCAGTTCTGCGCGTACGTCTTCCGCTTCGGGACTTCCTTCGTGGCCATCGGCGACGCGGTGCCGCCGTGGTCGCGCTCGCTCACCAGCCGGGCCGCGATGATGTGCTTGCACAAGAGCGGCTGACGGAGCGTCCAGTCCTCGCAAGTGCAGGACGGCCGTTCGCCGGAGGTGCAACGGTATGTTGTCGTCGGGCTGGACTGCGAGGGCACGAGCCACGCCTCTCCGTCAAAAGTGATCCGCGACCGTGCGGCGATTTCCAGAGCCTTCAGTTCTCGCATGTCCATGTCGGCATCGCCTTCGTCGCATCCGTTCCCGGTAGTGCAATTTGACTCGTATATTGTATATCCGATAAATAATGGAAGTAGCTCAGTAGGTGGGGATTGACGCAAGTATTTTCTGGATATACAATCGCAGACATGGCTACCAATAAACGAGGGCGCGGACGGCCGCCCAAAGAAGCTGGTGAGACGAAGAGTGAAAGTCTGTTGCTGCGCCTTGCGGCGCGCGAAAAGGAAGGGTTTGCGGACGCGGCTCGACTTGCCGGAGCGCCGCTCACGGTCTGGATACGCGAGCGCTTGCGGACGATTGCTGCGGTCGAATTAGAAGCGGCCGGACTCCGTGTGCCGTTCCGGGAATAGACTGCTCGGGGAGGATCACACCCGATGGGCCAGAAAATGCTTCGCTTCGACCTGACCGAATTGAAGGTGATTCGTGTGCGCTGCAAGAAGTGCAACAAGGTCGTCATTGAGGCGCCTGTTGACCAGCTCGGTCTTGCCCTAGACTGCGGCCAATGCCGCTTCTGCGGCCATCCACATATCCAGCCGTCGCGGCCGAACCCGGTCGATCAGTTCAAACAAGCGCTGCTGGACCTGTCGGCCATGACCAATGATCTCGGTATCGAGCTGGAGTTGCCCAATCCGCCGTCTGCTTCCTGAAAGCCGTTTCGTTACAGACCGGACGCGATTCGCCCGTTTCGTTTCATTCGGGAGTTACGTTGCAAAGCCCCGTGTTACGGATCCCTGTTACGTTACGGATTGCGACCGGCTGTTACGGATTGCGGTTGGCAGTTTTCCGTTTTTTTGCCCGTAGGACGAAATGAGCCTTCCTGTCAACTTCTCCTTCCGAACCCTCGTGAACGTATTCCAGAATTCCGCGCTCGCACAGTCGCAGCAGAAGTTTCCTTGAGGTGTGCCAATTGTGGGCCGTAAGTCGCTGGGCTTCGCTGACGTGGATGTGCTGGTGGATTGCTACGAAATTCAGGATTTGCTTCTCATTTTCCGACAAGGTAGCAGCGATGGCAGCGCCGATAATCGCCGCCACGTCGGAATCCACCCATGCCTTCCGAACCGCGATGTTATTGCGCAGAACGACCCGGACCTTAGCGCCGCTGACTTCAGATTGTGAAAACGCCGGCGCGGGCAGGTCCATTTCAAGCATCGTGGAACGCCTTCGACGAACGCCTTCGTTCGCGCACTTCACGAAATCCAGATAGTGCATCGATTCCATGAGAAATGGATTTCTGGAATGTTGTATGTCATAGATATTCTCCGGAGTGACTGGAGGCGGAAAAGGCCCTGGACTATCGATCTCTAGGCGGTCATCGAACATCTTCACGAAGATGTTCATGTTCTTCATGTGATAAGATCGATGCACGCAAGCGTTAACGATTGCTTCGTACCATGCCGGTTGCGGGTATTCTGGAAGTGTCTGGAATTTATTGTCTCTTCCTAGCACCAAACGGTAAACCGGGGCGTTCGTGTCAACTTTGAGAAGCGACACTAACCCGACGCGCTAGCGAGGGGTTTGGGGGCTCCCTCGCTAGCGCAGTCGGGTTAGTGTCGCGTCGCATTCTTGCCAGAAACGGCTCCAAACACCATTTGGTGCTAGCACCAAACGGTAATAATTAAAGATATCAATAGTAGCCGATCTCACCGGTAGATGAAAAAGCTCGTTAATCAGATGGTCAGACGCGACGTCTTGATGTCGCCCAAGCGGTTTTCCAGCCGAAACACCGCGTTTCGTGAATGATTGAACGCTTTTTCATCGTGGCATCGGTCTATTTGGTGATTTCTCGTGGTTTTCATAGTCCTCGGACAATGCGGATATTTGAGATCTTTAATTATTACCGTTTGGTGCTAGTGCCGCGAACTTTCGGATCTGGGAATCGAGGGTCTTGCTTACCTCTTCGATCTGTCGCGGAATCGGCCCCGCGATCCATTCGTCTTTCACCGCGTTATACTTCTCGCCAGTCCCTTCACTCACACCGTCGAATCGCAGGAACCGAATTTTGGTTAGTTCTCAATAACTCCCATTCTACTGAACGCTCGTTGAGCGAAATGCCGCTTGGGGAAGAAAAACGGAAAATTCTGGGCTGGGGGCGCAGCTGATTGAAGGCGATATTCCTAACCTGGCCCTATGGACCTTTTCACAAGGACTGAGGGAAGCGACAACCGCCTGGGCGAGCAGGCTCCGGAAGTGGTGGCTTCGGGATGGCCGCAGGTGGTTTCGGCCATCCGCGGCGACGATAAGACGCCCCTCGTGCGTCTGTTTTTGGAAGTGATCGAACAACAGTCCCGTCGCATCGAACAACAAGCGCAACGCATCGCGGCCCTCGAAGCGGAAGTCGCTCGTCTCCAGGGTCCCAAGAAGCCTACGTCGAACAGCAAGCCCAGCGCGCTCAGCAAGCCGGCCGCGGCTCCTTCGCCCGACGGCAAGCGGCCCGGCTCGGCGAAACGCTCCAAGACCAAGGATCTGCTGATTCACGAAGAGATTCCTGTGCCGCCGAAGGACCTGCCGCCCGGCGCGACGCTCGTGCGGCGTGATCCGTTCGTGGTGCAGGATCTGATCGTCGAAACGCACAACACCCGCTATGTGCTGGAGACGTGGCGGACGCCGGCCGGCGACCTGATCCGCGGCGAACTGCCGGCGGGCATTCGCGGGCAGTTCGGCCCCGGCTTGCTTACTTTCATGCTCCAGCAGCATTACGCGGCCCACGTTCCGCAGAGCCGGCTTCTCGAGGAACTGCGGGATTACGGCGTCGACATTTCGGCGGGACAGGTCAACAGCCTTTTGACCGCGCAGCACGAGGCGTTTCATGCGGAGAAGGACGCTTTGTTGCCGACGGCCTTGCAAGTCTTCACGAGCCTAGGCGTCGACGACTCGGGGGCGCCGCATCAGGGCCAATACGGCTCGTGTCTGTGCCTCTGCAACGAATTCTTCACGTCGTTTCACAGCAGTGACACGAAAGAGCGGAGCAAATTCCTGGACGTGCTGCGTTGCGGCCACCGCGATTACGTGCTCCATGAGCATGCTTGGGCGTACCTGAAAGAACAAGGGTTGCCCGCCAAGGTCTTGCGCTTGCTGCAAGCCGAGGAACCCGCCGCCGCGGCACGAACGGTCGTGGCGTTCGTCGAACAGACCTTCGCGGATGCGTCGCCCTGGAATCAGCATTGGGATGGGCTGGGCATCGCCAACGCCAAGCAGCGCCAGACGCTGACGGCGGCGGCCTTGCTGGGCAGCGCGATCGCCCACGGCGTGTCGCCGGACTTGGGCATCGTCAGCGACGGCTCGGCGATCTACGCGCGGTTCGTTCATGGGCGGTGCTGGATTCACCAGGAACGCAACTTGGCCAAACTCACGCCGTGCGGCAGCGAGCAAAGCCAGGCGTTAGCCGCGGTGCTGACCGCCCTATGGCAACTCTACGCCGACCTGACGGCGTATCGCCTGGCGCCGACGCTCGACCAGGCCGAGGGCTTGCGAACGCGTTTCGATGCCCTGGTCGGCCGCACGACTTGCTGGCCGGAACGCAACGCGGCGTTGGCGCGGATGGCCGACAAGAAAGCGGATCTGCTCCGGGTGCTGGACCGTCCGGACCTGGCGCTGCACACGAACACGGCCGAACGCGACTTCCGCGACTGGGCGACGAAGCGGAAGATCAGTGCCGGGACGCGCGGCACGCTGGGCCAGCGTTGCCGCGACAGCTTTTTGAGTTTGAAAGCGACGTGCAAGAAACTGGGCGTTCGGTTCCTGTCCTACCTTCGTGACCGGATTACGCCGGTGGGCAAGATACTTTCTTTACCGGAATTGGTCCGCAAGAAAGCGGCCAGTCCCGCGCCGATATAGACTTTCATTCAAGCCCATAGGAACGGCCAAGCACACCGCCTGGCTGGGCAGCGGTGCCCCCTCATGCACTTCGGAGTTTTTGAGAAGTTACGCGACTTCGGCTACGGGTAAATCATTTCCCGCCGTTCGGCTAAACGATAATTGCGCCCCATAAATGAGCAAACCGGAGCCGCCCCATTGTCCCAGCCTGGGCGGCTCCGGCGCCGACGTCCCCGTTGACGTCGCTGTTAAGAATAGTGCTTATTTGAACAGTAGTCAAGTGTCCACTTCAGATTCCGAGCGGTTTCTCCTCTCGCCGCCGCTATAATCAGCTGCACCGGCGCCATCGTCCCAATCTCTCGCTTCGACACCAGGAAGGAACCGCGGTGAAAGGACTCTTCGCACGCCACGTCTTCACGGGGTTCGGGCCGAATCAACTGTTTCGAGACACGATGCCGGCCGCAGTCGCCGTCCCCGGCCGCCGGCCGTCCCGGCTGCGCGAAAGGGTGCGAGCCGACTGTCCGCGGCTGCCGGGCGTGTACGGCATGGCCGATCGCCGCGGCGAGCTGATCTACGTCGGCAAGGCGAAGGACCTTCGCGCCCGGTTGCTGAGCTACTTTCGGCCCAACAGCCGGGAACCCAAGGCGGGACACATCCTCCACGAGACGCGGCTGCTGGCTTGGGAAGTGGGATCGAGCGAGTTCGCTGCCCTGCTGCGCGAGCTGGAATTGATCCGCCGTTGGCAGCCGCGCTTCAACGTGCAGGGCCAGCCGCGCCGTCCTCGGCGTGTCTACGTCTGTCTCGGCCGGCAGCCGGCGCCCTACGCCTTCCTCGCGGCGCGGCCGGCGTCCACGGCCCAGGTCGTTTATGGTCCAGTGCCGGCCGGGCACACGGCCCGTGAAGCGGTGCGGCGCATCAACGACTGGTTCCGCCTGCGCGACTGTCCGCAGGCGCAGTCGATGACCTTCGCCGATCAGCACGAGCTGTTCCCGATGGTGCGTGCCCCCGGCTGCATCCGCCACGAGATCGGCAGCTGCCTGGCCCCGTGTGCCGCCGTCTGCACCCGAAGCGATTACAACGCCGCCGCCCACGCTGCCCGTGGCTTCCTCGAAGGCGTCGATACGTCGCCGCTGGAGATTCTCGAACGAGACATGCACGCGGCGGCGGCGGCCATGCAGTTCGAGCGCGCGGCCGCTCTGCGCGATCGGTGGCAGGCGCTGCACTGGCTGACGCGGCACCTGGCCCGGTTGCGCGAGGCCGGCGAACATTCGTTTGTCTATCCGGTCGCCGGTCGTGAGGGGACGGAAGTGTGGTACTTGATCCGCCGCGGCCGTGTGGCGGCGGCGCTGCCGAAACCGGCTGATGACACAAGTCGCCGCTCGGCCGCGGTGCTGCTGGCGGAAGTGTTCGCTCCCGGTCGTGTCGTGCCTGGTCCGCTCAGCTTGGCCGAAACCGACGGCGTGCTGCTGGTCGCCAGTTGGTTCCGACGCCATCCGGAGGAGAAGCGGCGCGCATTCGATCCGGCTCAATGTTCTGCTGATTGACGGTCGCCAACCATCCGTTCCGTGGATCTCACTTTCCGTTGTTCGTCATTCCGCTGGCTTGCAGAAATTGATCGAGAGTGGCCGCACGGAGCGCCAGTTTGAACCAGCGCTGCAAAACGACATCGTCGGACTCGCCCCGCACGCGCTCCACCAGCGACTGCGGCACAGGGCCGAGCCGCACCTCCAATGCTTCCAGCAGATTCGCGGCGCACGTTTCCGTGCAGGCCGTGGTGCGAGCCTGTTCCTGCCACTCGAGTACTTGCTTCGATTGAATCACGATCCATTCCACTTCGATCGGGATCATGCCCCATTCGTGGCCATACCGCTTTCGCGGAGGAACTGCTCCAAAGTCGTTGCCCGGAGCGCTAGTTTGAACCAGCGCCGTAACAAGGCGTCATCGCGCTCGTTCTTCACTCGCCCGACCACCTCGTTCGGCAAGGGGCCGACACGCTCCTGTAATGCTTCGAGCAGCATTTCCGAGCGCGTCTGAGCCTGCCACTCAAGTACCTGTTTCGACTGAATCACGTTCCATCCCTCCAGCGCTTTCTTCCATGCGTCCGCGCAGCCGGCGGCTTCGGCGAAGACCAGGGCCAGACCGCCCAGGTCGGCGCGACGCCGGGCGTCGGGAACGGCCAACGCGCGTGTCACCCAATCGACGATGATACCCGCTTCACCGCCCCGTTGCATCAGCGGAATCAAAGGAAGCACTACCTCGGGTACAATCCCTGCGATGATCGCGTCGAGAGTCGTCCGCGCGTCCTCACGCGCCAGGTTGCGCTCGCGGACGCCGAGATGCGTCAACACGCCGGCTTCGGGCCAGTTCATCTCACGAGAACTGTTGCCATTACCCGTCAGGTTGACAACAACGGCGCCCAGACAGAAGCGATCGCCGCGCGTCTCCGACGGCCGTTCTTCGAGCCACAGCACGCCGAGGTAGCCGAGCAGACGGCCGAACATGTCCGGATCGGGTTCGATCTGGAACTCGACCGGCATCGCCCACGGTTGCTGACCCGCGGCCACGTGTTCCACGAAAGCGACCGTGTCACAGGTGCGATCCGGTTCGCCGGGAAAACGCACACGGCGGGCGTCGAGCCAGCGGCGGAAACGGAAGGACGCCGGCTCCAGACCGAGGAGCCAGGCGAGAAACGCGGCCGGCTCCAGCTTGGCGAGATAGCGACACGCCTGGTCATAGGGATTTGCGGTCATGGGCTTGTCGAACTCAGTGTTGTCGGCAGCCCGTCGCTTGCGCGACGGGCTAGTAAAGAACGGATGAACCTTATTCAGCCGCGACGTTCTTTCGCCGGCGCCGCACCGCGCCGACGACCAGCGCCAGCCCCGTCCCAACGGCGCCCAGCACCAGGCTCGCGGGTTCCGGCGCCGTCGGAGAAGGACCACCCTGAATGTGGATGCCGCCGCCGTCACCCGTTGTTCCGGTCGTCTGCGTGGTTATCGTGGAGCTGGAAACGGTGTTGGAGGTGCTCGAACTGTCATCTCCGGACACGATCAGGATGGCGGACAGGAGCTGCAGACGAATTGCCTGGTCCACCTCGACCGCCCCGTTTTCCTCATCGATCCCGTCATTGACGCTTCAGCGCTCCTGCGTGACCGACCTGGACCGGCTGTTTCGCCGTAGTCGTCTCGAAAGCGCCGAGGTTCGGTCCGCACCAGATCATTCCGAGGACGAAAGCCGCCAGGAACGCGCAGTCGGCGCCGTTCTATGTAGATTGCCGCCATAGTGAGAAGTCCTTTCTCTTTTGATCGTCCCATGATTCATGAGGGTGTTGCAGCAGGAAGCGGGACGTCGATTCCGGATTCCGCTTCTACCACAGATGGCATTGCCGGGTGAAGTCCAACCCACGCCGCTTGCCAACACACCATTCCGGTTAGGCGAACGGCGGGAAATGATTTACCCGTAGCCGAAGTCGCCAGACTTCGGGTGGGGCGTCGAAACCCGAAGTCTGGCGACTTCGGCTACGGGAACTTAGAACCTGCCGCTCGCCTTAGCGCGGATTTGCCGAGGGAATCACTTTTGTTGGTTGTGCCGGTTAGCCGAACTGTTCTATGGAGAAGAGTCGGGAACCCCCCGGCCGTGGAGCCGATTTGGCTCCCGAGTCGATCGGTGTGCCCGTCAGGGAGTGCGCCGTCATGAAACGAGGCGTGTGGTTGGGCGGACTGGGCGGACTGGTGTTGTCGCTGGGCGGCTGCGCGGCGCGACTCGTTGCCGAGGACGTGGACTGGCACGCGGTTGCTCCGCAGCCGGCACCGGTGACGTTGACGGGCGCGGAGTTGATCCCCTGTCCCGCCGGTCCGGCCGCGTCTCTCGGTCGTCCCATCGCCATCGCCCGGCCGGTGCCGCCGGCCGCTCCGGGTTCTCCCCAGCTGGCCCCGGTTTCCTTCGAAACGCCTGCGGCGCCGGCCCCGGCAAAGCAGACGCCGCCCGCGCTGCCCACCTGGTCCGAGGTGACCGGCAACCCACCCGACGAGCCGGGGTTGATCGAGGAAGTCACCGGTTTTGCCAGCGAGCACGGCGCACCAGCCAGTGGCACGCCAGCCAGTGGCACGCTAACCGGCAGCGCCACTCAGACGGTCCAGGATGTAACCGGTACACCGGAATTAGGCCCGGTCCCGAAGAAAGCACCGGACAGCAACCCCGCGCCGCTGCCGACAGGGTTCTACCCCGCTCCGGCCTCAGTGGTGGCGCCGGTCGATGGCCCGGTGCCCGATCCGCTGCATTGCCATTACTTCGTCACGGCCGAATACCTCGCCTGGGCCTTGCGTTCCTACCACATCCCACCGTTGGTAACGACCGGATCGGTCGGCAGCCCCGTTGCAGGCGTCCTCGGTCAGGACAGCACCCGCATCTTGCTCGGCGACTCCGACCTCGGCGGCAACCTCCGCTCCGGTCTGCGCCTCACCGCCGGTACCTGGTTCGACATGTGGCAAGAGGACGGCATCCAGGCCAGCGTCTTCTACCTGGGCCAGAAGACCGACCACTTTAGCACGAACACGGCACAGAACCCGGTCATCGCTCGGCCGTTTTTCGAGTTGAACACCGGCCAGCAGAACGTCGAGTTCGTGTCATTTCCCGGCCTGGCAACCGGCTCCATCGCCGTCAACGCCCCGAGCCGTTTCTTCGGCGCCGAGGCCGACTACCGCACCAAGCTCTGCTGCGGTTGCGATTACCGCGTCGATCTGATCGCCGGCTTTCGTTTCCTCGATCTTGATGAGGACCTGAACATCGCCGAGAATATCGCGCTGAGCGACGCAGCCACCCTGGGACCGCAGATCAACCAGGGCGATCTGCGCAATCAGACTGCCGCTGCGTTCGACGACTTCCACACGAAGAATCGCTTTTACGGCGGTCAGATAGGCATCGACGGCACAAAGTGCTGGGGCTCCTGGTCGCTGGAAGGCAAATTCAAGCTGGCCCTGGGCGCCACCTCGGAAGAAGTGATCGTTAATGGCGAACAGACCTTCCTCCCCAACAGCGCGCTGAACAAACCCGGCGACCTGCTCGCGCTGCCGTCGAACATCGGCAGCCAGACGCGTACGCGCTTCAGTGTCGTGCCGGAACTCGACCTGAACATCGGCTACCAGCTCACCGACCACATGCGCGCGTTCATCGGCTACAACTTCCTCTACTGGAGCGACGTGGTGCGGCCGGGCGATCAGATCGACACCGTTCTGGATGCGGCGACGATCCCCAACTTCGCCCTGAAGAATGGCGAGCAGTCTACCGGCCAGAATCGGCCGACCGTGCCGTTCAAGGAAAGCGGTTTCTGGGCACAGGGTTTGGACGTCGGGATCGAGTTCCGCTATTGATTAGGCGGGCGACAGGAGGAAACTTACCCTGTAGTCGCAGGCCTCAGTCTGCGACTATGGGATTAAGGGTTGATGGCACAATTGACACACGGACGGTAGTTGTCTTGCTGATAGCTGAGAGCTGAAAACTGACAGCTCTTTTTGAACACAGCCCTCAGTTTTCAGCTCTCAGCTATCAGCGGGACGGAAAAAAAACCTAGCTCTGACGAAGCACGATCTACTGTGTTACTGGAAGTACACCGCGACTTCTTCCGCCGGCGCTTGCAATTCACCACGATCGCGTTTGTCGAGCAACTTTCGATCGTCGGCCCGCACAAACAGCACGGCATCTTTGTCTTCGTACAGCATGGCCCAGCGGTCATCGGCGCGGACGGCAGCGAGTCCCGGCGTGTCTCCCGGAACGAGGAGATAGTCGGCCGCGTCCCGCCACGGAATGTCGAGCTTCGGGCCGCTGATCGGTATAGAAGCGGAAGTTCGCGGTCACCGTGTCCCGCGCGAACAGTGTGACGTTGCGGCCGTCGATGGACACGAGCACCTCCGGATAGAGCTGCCACGTCAGGTACGATCCCCACCACAACGGCGTGTACAGTTTGCCTTGCAGACGATTCGCTTTCAGGAACGCCGCGGCTCGGTCCGGCCTCGTCGTCCCGAACGCCGACGGACCGAGGAAGATGCGCGGCCGCGGATCGAGCAGCGCGGCATAGATCGTCAGCAGCGCGACGATGCCGGCCAATCCCGTAACGGCAAGCCAGGCCGGGGGGATTGCGGATTCCTCAGCAACCTTCGCTCGGCCGACGAGAAGGCCGACGACGGGGGCCATCCAGAACAGCGCCACGGGAACGTGGCGATTGGAGCTGAACGCCATCAGCGTCAACGGTAGACAGCTCAGCAGCCAAACCCACGCCGGCAGGTCGGCAATGCGGCGGCCCTGGAGCCACGCTCGGACGCCCAGGATAACGATGACAGCGAGCAGGATGCCGAACGGCAATAATCCCGGCCAGGTGTCCAGGACCAGCCAGATCGGCTGCCATTCCTTGATGTAGACGCGATTATCCGCATAGCCGAGTTCGGTGCGCAGGTACGGCCACAACCGCCAGCCGAGCGGATTGAGCAAGCTGCCCGCAACGCACGCAACCAGGGTGAGCGTCAACGGCAAGGCGTCATGGAAAATGGAGCCGATGTGCCAACTGTGCCGATTTGCGCTCTGTAATGTCCGCAATAGTAGAGCAAGTCCGATCACGCCGAGGCCGGCGAGGAAGCCGCCGTGCAGGTTGACCCAGAGCGGCAGCAACACCGGCAACAGCCAGAGCAGCGCCGGCCGGCCGAGCAGATGTCGAAACAGGATCAGCACGAAGACGGCGATCAGCAGAAAGGTAAACAGCTGCGGCCGAAAGACCAGCCAGCGCGATAGACAGGCGGCGAGCAGGATCAGCAGCGGCGCCCAGAGACGCGCATCGTCGCTGCCGAGCCGCAGCAGCCGATAGAGGAGATAGACCGTCGCGCAGCCGAGGACGCATTTCAGAACGATGAGTCCCAGCGTTCCGCCGCCGGCATAGACGAGCCAGAGTGCCATCTGGGCGAGGTATTCGTGATCGTTCCAGACATGGTCCGTCGTGGTATAAGCGAACGGATCGGCACCGACGCGGCCGCCGTTGTCGAGAATCTGCTTGCCGTATCGAAGGTGCCCCCACAGGTCGGGGTCGGCGGAACGGACGGCGTACACCGCGAACAGAGAGACGACGACGGCAACGACGGCGAGTACTTGAGTTTCGCGAGGAGACGACGGATTCGATTCGCTCATGCCGCCGGTCCTTTTGCGTGGTGCGTGGCTTCATGCGGAGTACCGAGTACCGAGTACCGAGTACTGAGTACCGAGTACACGATACTCGGTACTCAGTACTGAGTGCTCAGTCCTCAGTCCTCAGTCCTCAGTCCTCAGTCCTCAGTCCTCAGTACTCGGTATTCGGTACTCGGTACTCGGTACTCAGTACTCGGTACTCAATCAAACCTCAAAGCACCACCGAATTGTCAATGTCGTCGGTGCGCAAAGCCGCGTCCAGGGCTGTGCGCAGCGACTCGCCGACGCCGCGCTGGCGGATGGCGCGGATCTTCTGGCGGCAGCGCTGAAAGGCATCGACGACCCGGGCATCCCACTGCGTCCCCGCGCCCTTCGTGAGACGCTCCTCCACCTCGCGGCAGGGGATCGACTCCCGATACGGCCGATTCGTGCTCATCGCATCATAGGCGTCGGCCACGGCGAGGATGCGGGCCAGCAGCGGTATCCCCTCGCCGCTGAGACCGTCGGGGTAACCCTTGCCGTCCCAGCGCTCGTGATGGTACAGCACACCGGGCAATAGGTTGCGAATCGGCTTCAGATCGGCCAGGATCGTGTAGCCGATGGTCACGTGCTGCTTGATATGCTCGAACTCTTCCGTCGTCAACGGGTCCACTTTCCGCAGCACGTCGTCGCGGATGCCGATCTTGCCGACGTCGTGCAGCAAGCCGGACAGGTAAATGTCGCTCAGATCGTCGCCTTCCAGTCCGAGGCCGCGTCCCAGCTCAACGCCGATCCGCGCCACGCGCTCGCTGTGGCCGTAGGTGTAGGAGTCCTTGGCGTCGATCGCCGACGTCAGCGATCGTGCCATGCCGACCATGAGATCCTTCAGGTCCAGATAGCGCGCGGATGCCCCGGCGTGCAACCGCAGCAGGGCGACAAACGGGGTCAGCAGCGCCGCGTCGCCGCGACGGAAATGCGGAGCCGTCTCGGCAGAGGCACCGCTCGGCTCGCGGCTCCGGCCCTCCGAACCACCCTTCTTGTTCAACGCCAGAACATAGCCCGGAGATTCCACATCGTTGATCGCAAAGGCCAAGAGACTGGTCAGGGCTGGAAAGCTCTGTAGGACGGATTGCCCCTCCGTCCCACTCGGCGGTAGGACGGATTTGAAATCCGTCCCACTCGGAGATAGGACGGATTTGAAATCCGTCCCACTCGGAGGTAGGACGGATTTGAAATCCGTCCCACCGGTCTGATGGCACAGCAAATGACCGTTCGCCTGGAGGTCGCTGTTCTTCGCCAGAACCGCGGTCAAGTTACGGCACTCCAACTGGGACAAACACGGTTCGCCCGCAACCTGCATGGCCGCATTCGGATCCTTCGACACCCAGACGAGCGCCTGCGACCCCAGCACGCCGTGGGCTGCCTCGAGGATGCGTTGCCGATTGCGCGTTGGTTCCTTGTGGATGCGCAACCGTCGCACCACCTGGTCCACGGCCAGCAATCCTTCCCAGGCCGACTTGGCTTGACTGTGCTGATCGTCCGTGGACCGCTGCTGCCGCGTGATCTGCTCCGTCAGACGCAGCCGCTCGCTGACCGATTCCAGCCATTGCTGCAACCACGTTTGCTCGCGCTCCGTATCGTTCCCCGTCTTGGCCAACCCGACGAACAGCCCGGCGGCGACGACGAGCGGTTTGCCGTTGTCGTAGAAGATCATCGTCAGCTGGTAGCGGCCATGAGCCAGGATGGTGACTTCCGGCTGCGTATCGGCTGCCAACCGCATCACTTCTTCCGGCGGCAGATAAGCCGGGAGCGCATCCGGGTTGCAGTTCGACCACGAGTCGGAGGGGCCGGAGATGCGATCGGGAACCGCGGCCCCGGTCGAAGCGTGGTAAAAGACGAACGGAATGCCGAATTCCTTGCGGAGAACGATATTCAAGGCATGGGACTGCTCCGTCAACGTGAACTGGCGGGGCATCGCTTTCGGACGGGGGGGCATCAAAGCGGCGAGCACGCGTCTCTCCTTGGGGGCCGTCTACGTGGGGCAACCGGCCCGCCTGCTTGGACGGCAGTCGGGCGAACCGATGGCGCTGCTCCCCTCTCCCCTGTACTCAGGGGAGAGGGGTTGGGGGTGAGGGGTGAGCGGCAGAACTCAGTCAAGTGCCTCACCCCTCACCCCCAACCCCTCTCCCCTGAGTACAGGGGAGAGGGGGGAGTAGAACCGTCGCTTCAGCGCGAGCGCTGATTACTAAACCATAGCTCATTTCTTCAGGAAGCGCCGGCACTCCGGGAAGCCGCGCACGAACGCAAGATCGGGATCGCCGTCCACCCGGCCCGGTCCGTAGCCCTGGTGAAACGCCGCATTGAGGTAAGCGAACGCTTGCTGAACAGTCCGACGAACGGCGGCGTCATCATTCGGCGGCGTCGCCTCGGCGATCAGGGAAGCGACACAGGCCGCCGCGTAGAGCGTCGCGCCGGAAGTTGGTTTTTCCGAATCCAGGCACGACTTCAGGTCCTTGAGCGCCTCCTCGAACTGGTGACCACGGGCCAGCACTACGGCCCGGAAACGGCGGGCGTGCGTGAAGCGCGGGTCGGCCTTCAGCGCCCGGTCGAACAACGGCAGCGCATCGTCGTTCTTGTCCTGGCCCATCAGGAGCATCGCCAGACCATAGAGGGCTTGCGGATGGCTGGCATTGCGAGCCACCACTTCCTCGAACAGCTTCCGGGCCAGGTCCGGCTTTCGCTCCGAGATGGAGAAGCCATACGTCCAACGGATGCGCAGAGCCGGTTCCTCTTCGCCCGGTCTCGTTTTTTCCGTGTCCGCCTTGACCAGTGCGGCTGCAAAGGCGGTTTCCGCCTCGTCGTAGCGCCGCAGTTTCTCCAGCGCCAGGGCGCGGGCGGCATGGACCGCGGACTCGTCGGAGCGCAGCGCAATGGCCTTGTCCAGATCGGCCAGCGCTTTGTCGAGTTCTCCCAGCTCGATCCGGATCGTGGCCCGGTTCTGGTAGGCCATGACAAAGCCGGGATCGCAGGCGATGGCCGCAGTGTAATCGGCGATGGCCTTTACCTTGTTGCCGCTTTGCTCGAACGCATAGGCGCGATTGAAGTAACCCCAGGCAAAATGCGGGTCCAGGCCGATGCAAACTCCGAAATCGCCGATGGAGCCGACGAAGTCGCGTCGGTCGAGGTAGACCAGGCCGCGCTGAACCCACGACCAGTAGTGCCGTGGATTCAGCCGGATCGCCTCGTCCAGTGCTTTCAGCGCCTGGTCGAAGCGGCCGGCGCGGATGTGCGTCGTGGCCAGCAGGTAGTGATCGCGGGCCGTGGTCGGGGCCAGCTCCTTTGCCTTCTTGCGAGCGGCGTCGGCTTCCGCTTTTTCGCCCAACTTTTCGAGGTACTCGGCACGCTCCTCCAGCAGGGCGGGTGTCGGAGCCAGGTCAGGGACGGCCTCCGCGCGCTCCACCAGTGCCAGCGCGTCACGCAAAACTGCCTTGTCATCCGGCGCGCTGCGCATGCGCGCCCAGGCCAGCAGCAACAGAAGCTCGCGTGTGTTCTCGGCCAGGCGCTCGCGTTCCTCCTGGTTCAGGTGATGCAACGCTGGATCGCTGGCCCAGTCCGACCCGTCGAGCACGCCGAACAGCTTGAGCGTCTTTTCGCACACCTCGGCGCCCTGATGCAGGTTCTTGTTGTGAGCGTCGGCGACGTTGACCAGGCAGAGGGCGGCGCAGTGTGCCGGCGTCGTTCCGGTGCAGTTTGTCGCGCACCTGGTTGGCCTCCACCTGCGTCTCGGCACTGGCGAGATGGCCGCGCACGCCCAGGAGAGCGGCCCCGGCAGTCAGCAGCAGGGCTGCCGCCACTGTGGCCACCGATCCGGACGAGGTCAACCGCGGGCGGCGCCGCAGCCATTTGCGGCCGCGCTCTGCGCGGCTCAGCTGCGGGGCGCGTCGCAAAGGCATGTCGGTGAGATACGCTTCGAGGTCCTCGGCGAGATGCGCGGCCCGCTGGTAGCGCCGCTCCGGGTTCGGATCGAGGCACTTGCGGACAATGCTTTCCAGGTCCCACGGCGCATCGGGCCGTTTCTGCCGCAGGGACGGCGACGCTTCGCCGCGCTCGACGGCCATCGCCTCGATCAACGTCGGAATGGGCGAATAACTGGCGCTCTGCTTGAACGGGCTTTGGCCGACGAGCATCTCATACAGCACCATGCCCATCGAATAAATGTCGGAGCGATGATCGACCTTGCGTGCCAGAACCGGATCGCGGGCAGCCAGGGCGCGAAGGTGCTCCGGCGACATGTACGATACGGTGCCGCCGAGCGTGGCGGAGGCGCTGCGCGTTCGACGAATGGACGTCCTCGGAGAGGTTGAAGTCGAGCAGCATCGGCGTGCCGTCGCCGGCCAGGAGGATGTTCGACGGCTTGATGTCGCGATGGAGAATGCCGCGTTCATGGGCATGGTCCAGCCCGTCCGCCAGTTGCGCGACGAGCTTCGCCGAAGTGCGCACAAAGCTATTGCTCCGCATCCAGGCGAGCGGCGTGGGGCAGACATTCCTATCTGCCTGCACTTTGGCAGACAGGAATGTCTGCCCCACGGTGGGGTCCGCTTGCTTCGGCTCCCACGGCGGCGCCTGAACCATTTCCAGCGCGCGCACCAGTTGTGCGCCGTGTGTGGGCAGCGGCGTCTCGTCCCAGGCGGCGTGCAGCACGGCCGACAGGCTGGCCCCGCCGAAGTAGGGCATGCACACGGCCCGAATGCCGGCGGCGACGTTCTCATGCACCGAGTAGATCGGCACAATGTGCGTGTGCTGCAACTGGGCCAGCGTCTGCGGCTCGTTGCCTTCCACCGCCGACACCTTGAGGACGACGGGCCGGCCGGCCAGGTGCTCTTGCTCGGCCATGAACACACAGGCGAACGCTCCGCGGCCCAGTTCGTGGCGCATCCGAAAACCGAACAGCTCATCGCCGACGGCCGGCAGCGACAGACGGGGACCGCTCTTGCTCGAGCCGCCGACGGAACGCAACACGTCATGGGCACGCATCAAGGAGTTGAGCGAGTCCTGCTGTTCGGGAAAACGGCTGCCGATCTCGGAAAGACTCGCCTCGTCTCCCCGCTGCCGGCGCTGCTGGTATTCCTCGAAGAGCAGGCTGGCCACGTCGTTTTCACCGGTCGGATGTGCCGGCCAGCGCGGCAGCAGCTCCTCGGCGCGGACGGGGCGGCCCTCCTCCCAGCTGGTACTCATCTCGTCCAGTAGCTCGCGCTTGCGGCGGCGCGTGTCGAGAAAGTCCGGCTCGGCGTGTCGAGCCGACCGCTCGGGGTCGATCGAATCGACCGGATTCTGGTGCAGTCGTTCGCTCATGGTCTCACCGGCGTCCGAAGGGCGCGGCGCGGCGCCATGTCTTCTTCTCATCCTTTACTCTGCCGCGCATCCCGAGGCTGCCCGCGAGGCCGAAGCCGAGCGTCCAGAGGCCGTCGAGCGCGGATCGCCGGTCGGGGTTGACACGCGCGTCTGCACTCGGCACAACCGGGACGACGACCGCGGCCTCTTCGTCCGGATCCTCATCGGGAACGGGTTGCGGTTGCGGTTCTTGCTCCTCATTCCCAGAAAAAGAGGACGATCGCAGCAGAATGTCCGAGCTGAACAATACATCTTTCACCTGCGTCGTCATCTCCGTGAGGCGCTGCCAGGAAGCCGTGATTCGGCCGAAGAAACCGTCCACGGACTCATCTCCCGACACGCCGCCGGCAAGCGACGTTCCGTTCGTCGCGGCAGCGCCGGTCGTCACGATGGCCGGCGCCGTCAGATTGAACAGCACGACTTGCGGCATGGCGTCAGGCGTCGTCCCCGGAGAGCGTGTACCGCCCAGAGGGCTGGCGGCGAGTGCGTTGGCAATATCCGGCAGGGGGTTGATGAGCCCGGAAGAACCCGTGCCGTCCGATGCTCCCGGATCGGTTGACTGCGTGGTCGTCGTCACCACGCTGATCGGCAGTCCCGGCGGCGTCGGCAGCGAAGGTAGCGTGGGGCCGGACGGCGGCAGCGGCGGAATCGGCGGCGGAACGTTGCTCACCAGCTGTAACCGCAAGGCCGGCGCCGCACCGACCGTCAACGGCAACGGCGTCGGGTTTTCGTTGCCGGTCCCGATCGAGAAAACGAGATCGTAAACCGACCTCGACGCGCTGGTCGATCCCTCCACGCGGAGGTAATACGTCGTGCCCGCATTGAGGAAGACGTCCAGGATGCCGTCATGGATGCTCTGCGTTCCCGCCAGCACGTTTCCGGCGGCATCGACGAGTTCCGGCGTGGTGAACACCGTCCGTCCCGTCCCGCTCAGCGCGAAGGAGTAGTTGTGCTCTCCAGCACCTGGAAAGCGTAATAGTCGGTGGTGCCGGCCGGCTTGTTGGCCGAGACGGTGAACTGCTGCTCGAACTCGTGGCCGAAGATCACGCCCAGGTTCTGCGCCTTGGCGACGGAATCAATGCCGGGCTTGCTGGCCACGTCGAGACCGAGTGCCGGGGCATCGCTGACGGTGAAGCCGACGACGTAATCGCCGTCCAGCGCGTTGCCGAGGATGGGCGTGCCGCTGAAGTCGGTCAGGCCGTCGGGTCCGGAGATGTGCAGCGTGTAGTCGCCGTTGGGCAGCCGGTCGAGCAGGTAGAAGGAGGCGTCGTAAGTGCTGTCGTTGTAGCTCTGCAAGCGCGGGTAGTAAGTGTTGCCGTTGGCGTCGGTGATAAAGATCGGCGACAGATTGCCGGGCAGATTTTCCTCGAACGCATCGAACGCCAGCTGGCGGAGGTTGACCGGGCCGCTGAACTGGATGTTCACACTGGTGGGGTAACCGGTGACCGCGTCGCTGGAGGCGCCGCCGGAACTGACCGTGGCCGAGACGACCTGCGGCGCGGTTTCCGCGGCCTGGACGCGCAGGTTCAGGACGTAGTTGCCCAGCGATCCGCTGCCGTTGGTGCCGCTGTGCGAGACGTTGGGGTCGAACACGCCATTCTCTCCGGGCAACTTGCCGAGGAGCGGGTTTGCGTAGTTGTTCGTTGTGGAGACGGCCAGGACGTAATCGCCTGGGGTGAGGCTGGCGAACAAAACGGGGTCGGTGAACAACGGCACCGTATGATTGCCGGCTCCGACGTCCGATTCCGCCACCGTGTCGTTGCCGCTGCCGTTATTGCCGGCGAGGGCGATCAGGTTGCCGTCGGCGTCGTAACCGAAAAGGGTGAGCGCCGGTTCCAGCGACGAACCGATGCGGCCGGCGAACACCTCGGCGTCGAGGGCGTAGAGGCCGCTGCCGCTGACCTGGAAGGTGTAAAGGTCCACCTGGTTGGCCTGGTTCCCGCCATTGGGGTTGCCGTAATCGTTGACCGGATCGTAGAACGGATCGGTGCCGATGACTCCCGCCGCCTGGACGATCTGGCCGTTGGTCACGTTTCCGAGGTTGTGCGCCGCCCAGGGTGTCGTCGGCAATGGTCGCGTTGACGTTCCCCTCGATGCCGGCAACCACGAACGACACCTGGAACTGAATGGCCGAATCGTCGGAGTTGTAGACGATGACCGTGTACGGGTTCGTATCGGGGGGCAGCGCCTTGTAGGGCATGATCTCCAGCTCGTCGGCGACCTGGCTGATGTAGAAGCCGCCGGTATAGTCGTCGCCGTAGTCGTCGAAGATGTGCGGATCGGAAGCCGGGTCGAGCGGGACGCTGGTATCGAAGTGCAGCACCAGCGGCGAGCTGGCGAGGACCGGGTTGCCGTTCCCGTCCACGATCGGATTGCCCGCCGCGTCCTTCATGGCAAGCGAATCCAGGTCGGAGTACAGCAGCAGCGGCGGGTTGACGAGCGTGATGCCGGAAGCCTGGAGCAGGTAGCCGCCCGTCTCGCCGTCCAGCCCGCTGTCCGCCAGGAGCGGGTAGAAGTACTGATTGCCCTTGCCGCTGACGGCGACGTAGTACGTTCCGGGCGCGAGGTCCTGGTCCAAGGTGGCCACGCCGTTCGCACCGACGACCTGCGTCAAGAGGCGATGGCCGTCGAGCATGACGCTCGGGTCGAAGGTGTTTCCCGGATCCGAATTGTACAGGCTCAGCACGGCATCGAGGCCGGCGCTGTCGTCCGCCGTGGCCGAGATGTGAACCTCCGCCGGACCGGAAAGCGGGGAAAGCGTGAACTGATACCAGTTGACGTCGGCAGCGCCGGCTGGTCCGTTCCCGAGTTCCCCGCTCACCGGTGTGGCGGAGGCGTTATTGAGATTGCCGAGGATCTGCGAATTGGGCAGCGTGTCGTTCGGCGGGATCACAGGCGCCGGGGCCGACATCAGGTTGCGGGTTTCGAGCTGTTCCAGGTTGGGACGGAACGAAGGCCGGCGCCGGGACGGGAAAACACGATTCGTCATCGCACAGGACCTCCAAGAGTGGTTCGTAGGCCCAGGGCTCTCCGTGCGGCCTTTCGTCGGACAGGCGCGGCCCGCCGGCCCAACGGTGCAAGTTTGGGTTCCAGGTCAAGGCACCGCAGAGGGCTAGTGCGGCGTCGATTCATGGGATGGTCAGCAGAACTGTAGGCCGCGATTTCTGGCTTGGCAAAATCGCTGCGGGATTTAGACTTGTCACAGCTAAAACATGCGTTTTTTCAGGCAGAACCGGATAATTCAGCACCCGCCATTCTCGTCGGACAGGAGATTTGCGGTGTGGCAAAATAGCAGCCTGCGAGCCCGCAGCGCCAAGCAAGGACGAGCGGCTCGTCCTTGCTTGGCGCTGCGGGCTCGCAGGACTTCAGCTCTCGATCGCTATTCGCGCCCCGCCCGGGCAGCTCGTCGCGCCTCTGCTTGCCCTCGGTGAGCAGTTTCTCGATGGCAGCGCGGTCGCCGCTCGCCAGCGCACGGCGGTAGAGATCGAGGCGGTCGCGGTAAGCGTCGAGGGCGGCCAGCAAGGCTTCGCGGTTGGCGTCGAAGATGGGAGTCCAGACGTCGGGACAGCCGGCGGCAAGGCGCGTGGCATCGCGGAAGCCGGTGGCGGTGAGGTCGATCAGCTCGGCGGGGACGGTGCCGGCGAGGGCGGACGAGACCAGGTGCGGTAGATGACTGGTCAGGGCCAGGGCGCGATCGTGTTCGACGGCATCCAGGACACGCACATCAGCCCCGAGCGCCTTCCAGAAATCGGCGACCCGAGAAGAGGTGGGGCAGACATTCCTGTCTGCCGATCCTCCGCGGCAGACAGGAATGTCTGCCCCACCTCTTCGCCGCAAGGTGTCAGGACGACGAGCCGGCCGTCGAAGAGGCCGGCGTCGGCGTTTTCGTGACCATGCTTTTCCGACCCGGCGAGTGGATGACTGCCGACGAAGACGACGCCGGCAGGCAATCGGCCTTCGACCAGCCGCACGATCCCTGCCTTGGTGCTGCCGACGTCCGAGAGAAGAGTACCGGGCCGGCAGTGCGGCGCGGCGGCGAGGATCTGCGGGCCGATGCGATCCACGGGGGTGCAAAAAACGACGAGGTCGGCCGCGGCAACAACCCCGGCCAGATCGGCGCAGGACGCATCCAGGATGCCGCGGGAAACGGCACGGCCCAGTGCAGCCGGATCGTGATCGGTGCCGACCACTCGCCGGACGACTCCGCGCCGCCGCGCCGCCAGGCCGATGGAACCGCCGAGCAAGCCGACGCCGACCAGGGCCAGGGTGTCGAAACGCATGGGTCGCAAATCCGTTCCCGTTTAGCCGCTGGTCACTCCAGCGCTCGCAGAAGCTCGCGGCTAAACGATGCTGTTATTTCTGCGACTTACGGAACAGTTCGGCCATCTCCTTCCCGATGCGTTCGCGCAGTGTCCGATCCATCAGACTGCCGTGGTTCTTGCCGGGGAACAGTTCCACCACGGCGTCGCTGCCGAGATCCCGCAGCGACTTCTGCAATAACTTCGTCGCCCCTTCGAGATAGAACGTGTCGGCGTCGCCCATGTAGACGTGGATCTTGCCCGCCAGCTTCGGTCCCAGCGTTTTCCAGTTCCGTTCCAGCACGAGGCGGATGTCGTACTTCTCCCACTCCATCGCCACGGCCGGATCGACGGCACCGGTCTTGCGGTCCCAGAGCTTTTTCGGCCGGCCGTCCGCGCCGCGCGGGCTGAACACGGCCTCGAACGACTGCAATTGTCCGCCGTGGCCCATCACTTCTTCCATGTCGGAAAAGCCCTTGTAGAACAGGCTCGGCCGGTTGCCGCTGCGCGCGATCGGCCGCGGTTTGCCCTCGGCGTCGGTGAACATGTTCGTGCCCGGCTTGTACAGGTCGATCATCTGGAAATCGCGGAAATCGACCGGATCGGGAGCCGTGGACCAGACGCCGCCGAAGAAATCGGGATAGGCGACTTGCAGCCACAGACTGCTCCAGCCGCCGGACGAATGGCCGGTGAGCGACCCGAGAACTTGGGGTTCCGAGGGCACGGTACTTCTTCTCGATAACGGGGATCAGCTCCTCGATCAGCGCCTGGCCACAGGGCCCGTTGTTGGCGGAATCGGCGAAGACGTGATGGCCGAGCCGGCAGTTCGGGTCCAGGACGACGTACAGGAACTCGTCCCCGTCGATGTTCGGCCGCGGAGAGAACGCCCCGAAGTGGGTGCCGCTGAAACCCGGAATCTCATAGAGGATCGGGTACTGCTTCGTCGGAACGTAGGCGAAGGACGGCGGCAACGACACGCCGGCACGGAGCTTGATCGGCCGCTTGTGAAACTCGCTCAGCAGTTTACTCTCGATCTCGACGAGCTTGACGCGCCCACTCTCCGGAAACGCTCGCTCGTGGAAGACCTGGTCGATCGTCAGCGCGATGGGGCCGGTCGTCGCGGCGTTCAATTCCTTGCGGATCGGCTGGCTGTGACCGTTGCCCTCCGACCTGGCAAAACTGATCGCACGATCGAAGTCCATGATGGCGATGACGGAATACTCGCCGGCTTTGAGGTCTTTGAGCGGCGTAGGACACGAGAGGGCATCGCCGCCGATCACCAGCGGATCGCCCGGCTTCCAGTCCTTCACATCCCTGGCGAAAAACGGTTCGGGACTGAACCAGCTCGGACCACTCGGCGGCCCCTTGAAGTTGCTCTTCGACAACATCACGTAGACGCGGCCGGTGAACGGCTTGTCGGAAACGCTCTTGTCGAACGTGATGTGAAACTCGAGCGGCTTCGGTTCGGCGGCGATCAGGCAGAGAGGAAGAAGGATGACAAGGAACCGCCGGGAGAAAGACAGAATCATAGTCGGCAATCCTTCGAGGATGGTTGCTGTTCGCTTGGTGGGGCAGACATTCTTGTCTGCCAACCCGACTTTACCACGGATTCCTGTAATGATACGGATTGACGGCGTCTGTAACGGATTACCGGACGGCTGTTGCTGTTCTCACCGAGCGGTTGCAAGGTGTTGCAAATGATTGCAGTGGATAGCAGTGGACAGCAATGACATCATTGATATATCATTCTGGTATTAAAGTGGTGCATTGCTGTCGCTCCGAAGTCTCGGCTTGAACATGGGTTGCCCGCCGGAGACGGCTCGGCAATCCGTCTGGCAATTCCTTTGAACCGCCGACCCTCCTATCTCGGTACTGCGGCGGTTCGCCGATGCCGTGGGGACTACGATTGAGGAGCTAGTGGGAACGAACAGTCGCCGTTCCGGCGACGCATCGGGAGCGTCGCCGGGATATGGATAATCTTCCTGAGAAGATTCGGCGACTAATCGCCCAAAAAGTGAGGTTCGTGGCCTTGCAATACATCTTCATCGACAAGGACGGAAAGACCCACATCGCGCCGTTCAACGTGAAGAAGGCAGAGGACTACAAGGCGTTTTATACCCATGCCGCAGCCGGTGGATTCGTCGCCAACTACCATTTCCGAATAGACTTCTACAATGACGGAGACTCCTATCGTCGAGTACACCGACACGGAGGGAAGGGGCTTCCCCTCACCGGATACCTTGGTTAAGAACGGCGTTGACAGACGAGTCATGGCCTCAGTCTACACGTCTGTGCCATTCCTGAAAGAACTGGCGGTCTGGTTGACCAAAATGGTGGAGGAGCATGAAGCGACTTACGGGCCGATTCAGTTGCCCAAGACCGAAGCGCCACAGGACGAAGGGAAAAAAGAAGGTCCAAAATGAACTTCTCTCGTCAACTGCCGGACAAAGACGTTTCGGCCGCCGGCGGCGCGGTTGTGATCTTCATCGTCCCCTCCGCCTCCGGCGACTCTTCGGCAGGACCGAAAGCAGCCAACGGTCCCGCTATCCAAGTCAAAGCAAGTGGAGCAAGCCAGACGTATCAGGAGGTAGTCGAGGCGCGGAAGAAGTTGATTTACTCCTTGCCAGGGACGTATCCCCTTGTTTCTTCTGACCAATACATGCAAGAAAAGTACATGGACGCGGCGATAGAAGACCGATGAAGCCTACTCATGTATTCGACGCCTGCGCGGCAATTGCGTACCTAAACAAAGAGGTAGGCTGGGATGTGGTGGCCGCAATCCTGGCTAAACCGGCCAACGCTTGCCGAATGCATTCCGTCAACTGGTGCGAAGTCTGGCATATTGCACGAAAGACCAACAGCGAGGCCGACGTTGACGCTTTGATAGCCAGAATTCGCGCCATCGGCGTCGGCGAAGAGTCGGACATGGATGCTGCATTCTGGAGGGAAGCGGCCAAGATCCGCTACACAATAAACTTCGCCGGCAAAACGATGGCACTCATGGATTGCTACGCGGCAGCGCTGGCTAACAAGCACGGCGTGCCCGTCGTAACGGCCGACCACAGCGAGTTTGATTATGCGAAGGTGAACAATGTTTGCCGTGTCATCTTCATCCGTGACTCCAAGACGCAGCCACTCAGTCCAGCCGATTTCGCGGCGGCCATCGCGTAGGAAGTGAATCTCCTGACGCGGCCTACCACAAGGGCATAGTGTAACGCATCGCAATCGCCTGTAACGGATCTCGCAATCCGTAACGCAATCCGTGGCAAGGTCTGCCAAACCCACCTGGCAGACAGGATTGTCTGCCCCACAAGCACAGTCAAATTAAATCCAGCCGCCGCTTGCTCACCCGCGCTCGATTGCACTCGTCGCAGATGCCGCGGATGATGAACGTATGTCCGGATGCGTTGAACTGATGCTGCCGACACACTTCGCGCACCGCGGCTTCGATGGCAGGGTTCTGAAATTCGATCATCTTCCCGCACAGGTCGCAGTGCATGTGTTCGTGCTGCGGATAGCCGTAATCGTGCTCGTAGCACATGCGCGGCCCAATCTCCAGACGGCGCAGCAGGCCGGCATCGACCAGCTTGTTGAGGGTGCGATACACCGTCGCCCGGCTGACCTCCAGGCCGGCCTTCTTCATGTCGTCGATGAGCTGGTCGGCGTCGAAATGGTTGTGCTGGCTGAAGATATAGCGGACCATGTCCCGCTGTTGACCCGTATACCGTTGGGGCTTGGATCGGCTCGACAGGTATTCGCGGAACTTGTCTTCCGGACTCTGCGATACTGTGACCGCTGGCAATAGCACGGCCCTGGCTCCTCGGTTCGCTAACGCGGATGAATCAAGAATGATTCTCGATTCTCATTATAGCAAGCGAATCGGAAACGGCTGCTTGCGGCTCGCGCATACGTCTCCCCTCTCCCCTGTACTCAGGGGAGAGAGCTCGGGGGTGAGGGGTAAACTCCAGGACACAGCCAGGTGCCTCACCCCTCACCCCCGACCCCTCTCCCCTGAGTACAGGGGAGAGGGGAGAAGATAATCGGTAAGGTTCACGCAAACTCCAGGCTCGCGAAGAGTCGATCCAACGCCTTCTCCATCTTTTCGGGAGTGTCGTACTCCCCCGCCGCAATCTCCCGGCGGACTGCGCGCGACCAGGTCGTGACGGATTTCGGTATCGGCCTCGGTCGGTGCCCACCAGGGGCGCGACTTGGTAACCGGGCCTTCCAGACAGGTTGAGCCGTGACGGAACATGGGTCTTTCTCCCCTGACGGCGGACCGGATATGCGGGTGGTTCGGCCGCGACGCCAGGCATTCTACGCTAAAGGATATGTGCGAATCAACCCGCGGGGCCGTCCATGCTTGGACGAGAAACCCCGAACACGACGGGTTCTCCAAACTCTGCAAGGCGATCCGCAGCTGAATCACAGCCGGCTTCCCCCCGCGCGGCGTCGCTGCCGCTTGTTCATCTCGGTTGTCTGTCGAGTTTGGGGGAGGCGAGCCACTGTTCAGTTGCTCACTCCCTGCGTTCTACTTCTTGTATCGTCGAGAAGCCGGACGAGATTCAGGGAAATCTTGGCAGTCGGCGGTGCGAGGGACTCTGCCGATTGCGTAAGGGACGTAAGAGGCGCGAAGATGCTCGCCGCGGCGCCAAGCACGACGGGCGAAATGCATGCAGGTCAAGTTGGTAGAATAATTCTGGTGTTTAGCCGCGAGCTTTTGCGAGCGCTGACTCAACGCTCGCAAAAGCTCCCGGCTAAACGAGGGAGGGTTTTGTCATGCAAACCGCCGAGCTGATTCGCAAGCACTGTGTCTCGTGTGAGAGCGGCGTCCCGGCACTGAAGGCCGAGCAAGTCCGCGATCATCTTGCCGCCGTGCCGTCGTGGCGCTTGACCGACGACGGCAAACGTCTGCGGCGCGAGTGGCGTGTCAAGGATTTCGTCACCGCTCTTGACTTCTTTCGCCGCGTCGGCGACGTTGCCGAGGCGGAAGACCATCACCCCGACCTGCACGTGACCGGATACCGGAACGTCGCCATCGAACTCTCGACGCACGCCGTCGGCGGCTTGACGGAAAACGACTTCATCCTCGCCGCGAAGATCGATCAGCTGCCTGTGGAGTTGAAGAAGTGATCTTCGTTTAGCCGCGAGCTTTTGCGAGCGCTTCACCTCGTTTAGCCGCGAGCGCTTCACCCAGCGCTCGCAAAAGCTCGCGGCTAAACGACATCGGGAGGATCCCTCATGCCTGCCGTTAAACCCGTAACCATCGGCCCTTATTCCATCGGCGCCGGCGCGCCGTTACTGTTCATCCTCGGCCCCTGCGTCATCGAATCGCACGATTTGACGCTGCGCATCGCCGAGACGCTGGCCGGCCTCAAAGAGCGTCTCGGCTTACAGGTGGTGTTCAAGGCGTCGTTCGACAAGGCCAATCGCTCTTCGGGCAAGTCGTTCCGCGGTCCCGGTCTGCGCGACGGCCTGAAGACACTCGCCGCCGTCAAGCGCCAGACCGGACTGCCGGTCACGACCGACATCCATGAGACGAGCCAGGCGTCGGCGATTGCGGAGGTCGTCGATCTGATCCAGGTGCCGGCGTTCCTGGCCCGGCAAACCGATCTGATCGAGGCGGTCGGCCGGACCGGCTTGGCGGTCAACGTGAAGAAGGGACAGTTCATGGCTCCGTGGGACATGCGCCACGTTGTCGCCAAGATGGCCGAGATCGGCAATCGCCGGCTGCTGCTCACCGAGCGGGGCAGCACGTTCGGCTACGGCTACCTGGTCAACGACATGCGCGCTATTCCGTGGATGCAAGATCTGGGCTGTCCGACGATCTTTGACGCCACTCACAGCGTACAGATGCCGGGGGCAGGCGGACCGGGGCAGACGGCCGGCACCGGCGCTCCGCGTTCCAGCAGCGGCGGCGACCGGCGCATGGTGCCGTACCTCGCCCGCGCGGCCGTGGCGGCGGGCTGCGACGGCCTGTTCCTCGAAACGCATCCCACGCCCGACGACGCCCTCAGCGATGGGCCGAACATGATCGCGCTGAACGATCTGCCTGCGCTGCTGGAGCGCCGTTTGCGCTTGCGGGAGGCACTGGCATAGATTACTCCCTGAGCCCGCAGCGCCAGCAAGGGGGCACCCTTGCTGGCGCTGCGGGCTCAGGGTCGTCACTCGGGAGCTTCTGGATGACCATGTTCGACCCGGAACCGGAAGTCAAGAGCCGGATGCGCTGGTATCTCCTCGGCGGCGGAGCGGCGGTCGTCGTCTTCGTTCTTTACCTTGCGTTCGGCACAGCCGCGTCACGCCCGTCAAAGTCGGGCAAGGGCAAAACGACCGAGGACTCGCTGGAGTCGGCCCGGCTAAGCCTGAGCCGGGATACCCACCTCGACTCATGCCGCTCCGCTCTCCGGCAGCTCAATACCTACCTCACCAAGAACGACAAACGCCGGGCTTCGCCGCTGACGGAAGCGGAACGCACCGACCTGCGCGAACGCTTCAACCTCGACGGCGGCGAACTGGCGGAACTCAATACGGAGAGCTTCACGCAACTGGACAATCATTATCTCGAAAGCTGCTTCCTGCTGCGCGAGGCGGCGGCATCACTGGACGTGGAGGTCCTCGGTACCGCGGAGGAACAGCGCCGGCCGTCGCCGCTGCGCCAGGCCGAGGCGGCGTTTCGCTGGACCGTCTCCCAGGTTCGTCAGGAGAAGTTCGACGCCCCCTTGTTGCCGCCGCAGTATCTGTTCCGCCGCGGCTGGGGCACGGCCCTGGAACTGCGCCCTCGCTTTCCTGGAGCTGCTGCGGCAGGTCGGGACGGCGGACGAACGGTTAACCGGCTGTCTCGTCTGGTGTCCCGACAAAGACGGCGACATGCGGCTCTGGGCGTGCGGCGTCCTCGTCCACGACAAACCGGACGTCTACCTCTTCGATCCGCGTCTGGGCTTACCGTTGCCGGGGCCGAAAGGAGAAGGAATCGCCACGCTCAAGGCCGCGTGTACCGACCCAACCGTCCTGAGCCAGCTCACGGTTTCGGATGCCCACCGCTACGACGTGACTCCCGAACAGGCGGCCAAAGCGGAGCTGCGCTACGTCTGCGCGCTGTCGGCCCTGGCGCCGCGGATAGGCATGTTGGAGTGCGAATTGCTGGCGCCGGCGGTGAAAATCCGGCTCGCGGCGGATGCCGCGGAGGAGTGGAAACGCCTGACCACGGCGGCGAAGGACCAGATCGGGCCGAACGCGGTGGTGCGGGCGTGGAATGATGGCAAGTCAAGCGGCGCGGGCGTGCTGCGGCGTTTCCTGCCGCCGGATGAAGGCGGGATCGATGTGTCGAAACCATCGCGCCGTGAGCGCTTTACGCTTGACATTGTGCCCTGGGGGGCCATGCCGGAGTACTTCCGAAATGAGAACCAGTTCCCGCCGCAGGTCGGCCTGGGTCGGGGCGTCCGGATCTATTACGCCGAGCCGTTCGTGCAAATCGCACTGGAGCCGCACCATGCGCGCGACGATCAACTGCGCGGCCGCCTCAACGAGGCGATTCCCGAGCTGGTCGACATCCGCACGAACTGCCAGGACATGCAAAACGCCCTGAGTCAGGAGAACAAGAACAAGGAATTCGGCAAGGAAGTTGAGGAATGGCGCAAACGAGGTGAAACGGCCTACGCCGACCAACAGCGGGCAGCCGGCAATGCGCTAAAGCTGGAGGAAGCTAACGCGAAGATCACCGAACTCTGGAACGATGCCCGGAGCATCCGGGTCGCCCTGTTCGGAACACGGGCCTGGCCGTTGCGGTTGGCAGTCTGCTTCCAGCTCGCGCTGAGTAAACAGACGCAGGCGGAGAGGCTGCAATTGCAATCCGAGTTAAGCCCGCAGAATACGGTCCTGGCGGAGAAGGCCCTCGATGCTTGGCGGGAAGCCGTGAATGCCTGGCAGCAGTATCTCGAAGCCTATAACGGCACACGCTATGCCGCAAAGAGCGACGTCTGCGCGGATCGAGTTCGCCGAGCAGCTTGCGAACAGCGCTGCACGCGCCACGGCTCAGCTGGCCGGCAATGCCCCCGGCGCCGCCGCCCGGATGCTGGGTCGCGCCGAACTACGGAGCGGCGACCGTGACAGTGCCCTGCAATCGTGGCGGATGGACTTGCCGACGACCGAATTGGAAAAGCTCGGGTCGCTGTATCTAGCGCAGAAGGCGACGAAGTGATCCCTGTCGTTGCTTGCGGCTTAGGATCCGCGCAACAGTAACCTGGTCAATTTCTGTAGGACGGATTTCCAATCCGTCCGTGTGAACCGGACGGATTGGAAATCCGTCCTACAGAAATTGCACACCTTGTTCCTGCGCGGGCCATTAGCAGCTGCTAAGCCGCAAATGGCAGTCGTTTATCCCCACGCCGCCGGCAGCGGCGCCGTGACGGTCACCGGTTCGTATCGAATCGGGTGCAGGAACGTCAGACTCCGGGCGTGCAGCGCGATGATGCGGTCGCGCGCCAACTCCACCGGCGGCCCGAACGGCTGTTTCGCACCATACTGCACGTCGCCGCGTATCGGCCAGCCGCGCAAGGCCGTCTGCACGCGGATCTGGTGCATCCGTCCCGTCTTCGGCTCGATCTCCAGCAACGCCCCGCCGTCCCGCAGTTCCAGGCGCCGGAAGCGCAACACCGCACGCCGTGCTCCTGGCGTGTCGGCCGTCGCAACTTCGGTGCGCGATTCCTCCTTGACCTTGAGCAGCCAATCCTCCCAGGTTCCCGCCTCGGGCGGCAGCGATCCGTCGGCGCCGGCCTCGACGATGGCCCAGTAGACCTTGCGGACCTCACGGTCGTGAAACTGTTCGGCAAGGCGGCGGGCGGCTTTCGTGTTCCGCGCGAAGACGACGACGCCGGACACGGGCCGATCGAGCCGGTGTGGGATGCCGAGATAGACGTTGCCGGTCTTGTGGTATGTCGCCTTGAGGTAGGCTTTCGCCATCGCCTCCAGCGTCGGAATGCCGGGCGGCACTCCCTGCGTCAGCAGCGCCGCCGGCTTGGCGACGGCGAGGCAATGGTTGTCTTCAAAGAGGATGACGAGGTCGGACACGACAGGGTACAAACAGGGTGATCGTTTAGCCACGACCCGAGAGGGGAGCGCGTGGTGAGCGCTCCCCTCTCGGGTCGCGGCTAAACAGGGGTTGTCTACTTCTTCTCGCGCAGATACTCCTTCGCCTTCTCCAACACGCGGTCCTTGAACCCTTCCGGTCCTTTCGCCTGCTTGACGGCGTCGGACCAGGTCGTCCCCCAGGGCATCTTGAGCAGCACGGGACAATTCGCCGGATCACCGGAGATGTTCGGCGGCGGCACGGTGAAGGTTCCGATCCGTTCCGGCACTTTCCGCGGCCTCGGTTTGGTGCGCACGACATCCAGTTCGCTACGGTACTGCATGTATTCGTAGCGCTCCTCGTCCTTCATCGGCACTTCCAGGCCCGGAGTCGGCTTCACACCCCATTCGTCGGTTTCCTTGCTGTCGGGAAAGCGGTGGATGTTCTTGCCGCTGGGCCGCCAGTAGCTGGCTGTTGTCAGCTTCAGGGCGCTCGGCTCTTTCTCCTTCATCATGATGATGTTCTGCACGCTGCCCTTACCGTAACTGCGTTCGCCGACAACCACCGCCCGGTTGTTGTCCTGGAGCGCCGCGGCCACGATCTCGCTGGCGCTGGCGCTGTGCTTGTTGACCAGCACCACCATCGGATAACGCTCCGCCGGCAGCAACGACACGCCCTTCGCCGCGGCACATAATTTCGCTTCCTGGTCGTCGCCGCGGTAGATCGTCTTCAACAATTCCTCTTCCGATCGGGCGTCGTAGACATCGTCGCGGCTGTTCCGCCCCTTCGTGCTGACGATGCGCTCGCCTTCTTTCAGGAACAGGTTGCTGACGGCCACCGCCTGGGACAGCAGACCGCCGGGATCGTTCCGGAGGTCGAGGATCAGGCCGCGCAGCTCGTCGGGTTTCGCCTCGGCCTTCATGGCTTTCAGCGCCTCGATCAGCTCCTGGCTCGTCTTCTCGCTGAAGCCGGTGAGGCGGACGTAGCCGATTCTGGTCGTGGGCAAGAGATAGTCCCACTTCTCCGGATTGTCCCGGTTGCGCAAATAGCCCATGATGCTCTGCACTTTGATCTCGGCGCGAACGATGGGCATGTCGAACGGCTCCTTGCCGCCCTCGTGGATGACGGTGAGAACGACCTTTTGGCCGGGGTCGCCCTGGATCAGATCGACGGCGTCGTTGACGCGCATGGTTTCCGTCGATTTGCCGTCGATCTTGAGGATGGCGTCGCCGGCAAGGATCGCCTCGCCGTTGGGCGTGCGCGCCTCGTAGGCGGGCGTGCCGGGGATGGGGCTGATGACGGTCAGCTGGCCGCGGTTCTGCCGATCGTAGCCGACCTGGATGCCGATGCCGCCGAACTTGCCCTTGTTGGTCTTCTCGAAGTGCTTGTATTCCTTGGAATTGATGTACGTCGAGTGCGGATCGAGCCGTTCGAGACCGCCGTTAATCATGTCCTCGATCAGCTTCCGCTTGCGGTCGCTGTCGAGTTCGACGACGTACTTCTGATCGACCTCGTGCATCACGTCCACGACGAGGCGGACCAGCTCGTAATCTCGCTCCTTCTCGTGCGTTGGGGCGCTGTAGGAGACGGCGAAACCGAGCAACGAAACGGCGGCAATGCCCAGCAGCCAGTAGAGGTTGCGGCGCGACATGGTCGGAAGGTCCTCCTGCGTCGTGGCGGAGCGGGGGCGCAGTCAGCGCCCCGCCTTTCTCAGGACACCCTGGGGCGAGCCGCCGGGTTTATCCCAGAGGGCCGCACGGCGGGGATAAACCCCGCCGTGGCCAAGGGTGTCTGGAGAAGGGGAACGCTGTCGTGCCCCCCTGGGCGCGGTGAAGGATGGATTATAACCGGTGAACGCCGCCGGAGCGAGAGACGTTTCAAGGGTTGATCGAGCCGCGACCGTCAGGAGCGCTCCCTGACGGTCGCGGCTCGTTAAGATCCATTGAAGGAGCCGAACCGTCAGGAGCGCTCTTCTGACGGTCGCGGCTCGTTAGGATCCATTGAAGGAGCCGCCGCTTGAGTTTCAGCAACGACTGGATTGGACTTCACGCGCCCGTCCGGCAGGTCGCCGAGGTTGGCGAACAGCGCCGCCAGCGACTTCATCAGGCTCTGCCAGTCGCCTTCGTGCAGGCTCTCATTGGGCGCGTGGGCGTTGCTGATCGGGTCCTCGATGCCCAGCAGCAATGCCGGCGCCCCGCCGAACAACTCCGCCAGCGGGCCGACGAAGCCGATGCTGCCGCCGCAACCGATCTTCAGCGGTTTCTGGCCGAAGCCAGTGTGCATCGCCTTTACCGCTGCCTCGAACGCCGGTCCCTGCGGATCGGTCATCCACCACTTCACGGCCCCGTTCGGCTTGACGCTCACTTCGACGCCCCACGGCGGATCGGCGGTCAGCACCGCTTTGAGCTGGGCGAACACTTCGTCCGGATCCTGGTCCGGCACAATCCGGCAACTCACGATCGCGGCCGCCTTCGGCAGCACCTGGTTGGAGGCGTTGGCGATCGAGCTAGCTTCCTGGGCGATGATCGTCACGGCCGGGAGACGCCACGTTTGCTCGTAGATGGTCTTGCCCTTCATCGTGGCGAAGGCGACGCCAGGCAGGATGCCGAACTCCTTCCGGAGCTTCTCTTCCTTGATCGGAATCTTCTTCATGGCCCGCCGTTCGGCCGTGGTCAATTGGCGAACGCGATCGTAAAGGCCCGGCACCGGCAGCTTGCCATTCTTTGCGTAGAGCCGAGCGAGAATGACGTTCAAGGCCAGCGCCGCATCCGCCAGGGCGCCGCCGGCCATGCCGCTGTGGACCGGCATCGCGGCGCTGCGCACCTCGACCAGTGCGGCCACGATGCCGCGCAGCGCGTAGGTAATGCTCGGCAGACCGGTGTCGATGTTCTCGGTATCGCAGACGACGATCACGTCCGACATCAGTCGATCGCGATGTTCCTGGAAGAAGCCCATCAGATTCGACGAGCCGACCTCCTCCTCGCCCTCGACCAGCACCTTCACGTTAACCGGCAGGCTGCCCTTCGTCTTGAGGTAGGCCATGATGGCGCCGAGTTGCGCGGTGATGGCTCCCTTGTCGTCGGCGGCACCGCGGCCGAACAGCCGGCCCTCGCGCGGCGTCAGCAGCCACGGGTCCGATGCCCACTTCGCGTCGCCGACGTCATTGACCGGCTGCACGTCGTGATGGGCGTAAAGGAACACGGTCGGTTTGCCGGGAGCGCCGAGCCATTCGCCATAAGCGTAGGGATTGGAGTCGGCCGTCTTCAGAATGGCGACGTTCTGTAAGCCGGCCCGCGTCATCTGCTCGCCGGTTAAGGCGGCGCTGTCGCCGATTTCCTTCTGGTGCTGGCCATCGGTGCTAATGCTGCGGACCGCGACGAGATCGGCCAGGTCGCGCACCAGAGCAGCGTGGTTATCGTGCAGCCAGCCCGTCACGGAAGGATCGACGCTCATGAGAGAGTTCCCGCGGTTGTGTGGTTCATTGAGCCCGCAGCGCTAGCAAGGACCGCCGCCGCGGAATCTCGTTAGGGGATTGTTGTAGGGCCGGAGATGGCGGACGCAACCCTGGGGTGGGGCGTTTGGCGAGACGACGCAAGAAGGGGGATATGTTGGATTAGTTGCCGCCGGCGCAAGGCATTGATGTTATGACGAACGCTTATAGGATCAAGAAATATGATTAAAACGAATTGGATGAGGTAGAATGACCCGATGGCCGATCTCGGATCATCCGGAGCAAAGCCCTCGCCGGTAGTATATGAGGCGACACGGGCTACCGATGGTACGGGAGCCGTCATCAAGGGAGCGGGAATCACGAAGATCCAGGCCGAGGCCCGAAGACAACGCGGCCTGGACATCGTTGTCTGTGACGCGGATGAGACGGATAATTTCCTCCTGGCAGCTGACATCGAGGCAGCCGTCGGACCGTGGACGCACCATCGACCGCACCCGGTCAGTGCCGGGCCGCAAGCCTTGCCGCACTTCCAGCAACGAAAGCGCTTGCCGCGCGGGCATTCCTTCTACGAGACAGCGATTAAGAAGGCGGTTTGAGCCGTATGCAGTACTTCACTCCGGAACTCTTCGTGCGACTCCAGAACCTGAAAGACCGGAGCGCTCCGCAAGAATGGGACCGTGCAGCAGAGCATTACACCGTGGCCCTGAACAAGACGCTGCCGAAGTTGCCCGCCGCCGTGCGGAAACTTGCGGTTCTGCCTTTACTGCACGACGCCGAGATCCTGTGCATCTTCCAGGTGCGCGACAATCTGTCGATAACGCTGCTGCCCGAATCGGGTGACGGCGATTTAATCGTCCTGTCGTACTCGCTCGTGGAGGAGCCGAGGGTCAACACCGCGTCCTTCCCGGAGCAGTATCGGACCGAGTATGTGAGTTGGATGTATGACGAGATTGGTCCCGCAAAACCCGTGAGGCAGAAGACATCGCGCCCAAGGGGAACCAAAACGGGGAACGGGCAGCCGCTGGTATTTTGCCATGACATTCTACTGAGCAACGGATGGGAGTTGTTGCTACGGTTCCGCCAGGTCAAGGTCGCACGGCCTCAGCGCTTGCTGCCAGTTCCCAGTTCGGTTCCGGAGAAGTCCGAGGGGAAGTTCTCCTGGTCTGCCTAACATCTTGCTGCAGAATCACGACGCCTTGACCGTCCCCCGGCCGCGGTTATGATGACGGTGGCGTGAGGCACGTGGCCCACGCCGTAAATCCCCGCGGGCGCGAGTGCCCCGCGCAAAGGAGGAACGTCATGTTTCCGGGTCTCATGTTTTGGCGCTGCGTCCCGCACGCCGTCCTGTTCCACCACCACTGCACGTCCGGGCGCGGCCACGCTTCCGCCGGCCACACCTGGGGAGGCTCCGCCGAAGAGATGGACGATGACTGCTTTGGCGGCGGCGGTTTCGGCGTCCGCCGGCCGCTGCGCTTCCTGGCTCACAAGCTCGACCTGGACGACCGCCAGGTGAGCGAACTGGCCCGCATCCTCGACGATCTGAAGACGGAACGCGCCCAGGCCGAGGTGGACCGCCGCCGCACCCTGGCCGCCTTCGCCGACGCCGTCTCCGCGCAGACCTTCGCCGCCGACCGTGCCGCTGAGGGCGGCGACTTGCGCCTGAAAAGCGCCGAACGGCTGCGCGACGCGGTTGTAAAGGCGGTGCAGCGCATCCACGCGCTGCTGAACGCCGAGCAGCGCGTCCGGTTGGCGTACCTGATCCGCACGGGGACGCTGACTGTGTGAGTGCGGAGAAAAAAGTGTCAGGAACGAATGGCATTCGGTTAAGGCATTCCTGCGAGCCCGCAGCGCCAAGCAAGGGCGAGCAGGTGTTTCTATTCCTCGGTTGTTGCTCACCCTTGCTTGGCGCTGCGGGCTCGCAGGCCGCGGCTGGCTTTTATCCGAATGGCGTTCGTTCCTGACCCCTTTCGCCTCGAACAATACGGCCGTCCCTTCCGTATTGATGACGATCGCAAGCCCATCGTCAACCGACCTCTTCTCCGCCTCTGTGGCCGCGCGTGGTGAAAGGAGCAGCCAAGACCATGTTGAAAAGCCAAATGAAGACGGCTACCGTGCCTCTCCTCACTCTTGCGATCGCGACGGGCATCGGGACTCTTGCTCACCGACTGCCGGCTCAACGCCAGCAACCTGCGGAACCGCCGGCAAGGATCGCCGAGGCAAACCCAACGAACGCCGAGTCCACGAAGCCGAAACAACCGCGTTTGGATTTGCACGGCGACCCACTGCCCGAAGGAGCGCTTGCGCGCTTGGGAACGGTGCGGATGCGGCATGGCCACCCCATCTCGGGAGCCGTATTTTCGAGCGACGGCAAGTCGATCCTCGCCTCCGACTTGTATAGCGGCGTTCACGTCTGGGACGTGGCCGAGGGCAAAGAAGTCCGGCGTTTCTTCACGAAGGACTACTGCCATCGCTTGGCGCTTTCACCCGATGGAAAAACGCTGGCCGTGGCTCTTGACGACCTGACCGTCCGGCTGTGCGATCCGAGTTCGGGCCGGGAATTCGGCTCACTCGCCAGAGACAGTGACAGGATCGGCCAACTGGTTTTCTCCAATGATAGTTCTCTCTTGGCGACGGGAACCGGTGACAAGTCGGTTCACATTTGGGATGTCGCAACGCGAAAACTGGTTCACAAAGTGACTTTCGCGGAAGGTGTTGGGAAAGTTGCGTTCTCGTCCGACAGCAAACTCCTCGCATGTGGTACCTGGGATGGCTATTGCCGCCTCTGGGATCTCGCCCAGGGCAAGGAAGTCCGCCAACTAAGAGACGAACTGAAGACGCAGCGTTCTCTCAATGCGATTTTTGCACCCAACGGTGGCCCCCTGGCCGTATGGGGATATGAGGACGCGTCGATCCGATTGTTCGATGCGAACGGCGTCAAGGAAATTTGGCGCTTCAAGAAAGAGGGAGAAACCAAGTCAACGAGCCCGTGGGGATGGTCGACCAATATCTTCGTGAGTTTTTCTCCCAACGGGAAAATACTTGCCACCTTCAGAGAACGGGGCCGGATCGATCTTTGGGACGTCGAGAGCGGCAAGAAGCTGCACACGCTGGCCTGCGATGGTGGCCATTTTCCCACGTTTCTTGTGTTCTCTCCGGACGGCTCGAAGCTCGCCAGCGCGGGCGGAGATCCTTGGAGCGGGGATAACATTGTTCGGCTTTGGGATGTCGCTCAGGGCAAGGAGATTCTGCACGCAGGCCACGGCTCGCCCATTTCCTCGGTCGCCATCTCGCCGGACGGCAATACCGTCGCCACTGCCGGCCAGGACGGCGTCATTCATCTTTGGGAAAGAAGCTCCGGAAAGCACTTGTTCCGGTTTGAAGGGCATCCGGGTCGGTGGCCTCATGTTTCCTTTTCGAGCGATGGACAGCGGGTGATCTGGTGCGGGAATTGGAATGACGATCGAATCTTGCGAATTTGGGATCCAAGAACCGGCGAGGTAGTGAGCCGGCTGAAATTGCAAGGCCCCAATGAGTTTTGGAAGGGCGTTGCCGACGACGGGAAGACGGCCTTCTCGGTCGATCTCAAGGGAACATCCGCCCGCTTCCACGATCTCACTACGGGCAAGGTCATCCGTGAGATTGCGGACGGCGCCTATCACCAGCCGCTTGCTCTTTCCCCAGCCGGCGACAAGATGGTTTGCTCCGACGGAACCTTGAGGAACGCCGCGGACGGCAAGGAAGTTCTAAAGATTGGCCGCGTCTACGGCAGCAATCCCAGCGTTAAGTTCAGCGCGGATGGCCGGAGGCTCATTGCCGCGGTGACGGCGAAAGGTCCGCATGGAGATTTCGATCCTCGTTGTGATCCGCCCGCCGAGGAAATTGCTGTTGTCGATGCGATCGAGGGCAAGGAACTGCGGCGATTCGGCAAGAGAGTTGAGAAATACTACGCGATCGACGCAGCCGCGCGTATCGAGAGACGGCAAAATGGTTATTACCGTTGGAGACTCCGGGGACAAGCCGGACGAACAGATCATCACGCTCTGGGAGACGGAAACCGGCAGAGAACGAGGCCACTTTCTCGGGCATCGAGGACGAACGCGAAGCTTAGCCATTTCCGCGGACGGCCGCTTGGTCGTGTCAGGAGGAGATGACACCGCCGCGCTCGTCTGGGATGCGACCAGACCGCGGACGCGGAACTCTTCCATTCTCCGTGAATCGACACCTAACGACTTAATGGCCCACTTCAAGAATCTGGCCGGCAAGGATGCCGAGCAAGGCTACGCCTCCATCCGAGCGCTCCTCGCCGCTCCGAAAAAGACGGTTTCCATCCTGGAGGATCAGAGCAGGCTTTATGCGCGAACCGAGGTTCAAGCGATTCAGCGCTGGATTCGGGACTTGGATAGCGACGAGTTTGCCGATCGTGAACGGGCCGCTGAAGAACTCGGATTGATATTGGATGAGGCAGATGTGTACCTGAAGAAGGCGCTTCAGAGCAAGCCATCCGTGGAATTGCGGCGCCGCATCGACCTGCTGCTTGAAGAAAGAAGTACCGGCTTCACCGGGAGGGAATTGCAGAGACTCCGAGTTATTGAGATCCTCGAACACATTGCCGCTCCCGGCGCTGACGCAACCCGGCTTGCCGCCATCGCCCTTCTCAAGAAGCTCGCCGCCTGGCGCTGCGGTAGGCGTGGCCGGCAGCGCGGTGGCTGGCGGACAGCTCGCGGGCCAGCGCGGCGCGGCCGGGACCGGTGTCGGCGAAGTTCTCCAGGGCATTGTGAGCGTTGACGTGCCAGCCTACCGGCGACGTGGGGGTCAGCAGCGGCCGGAACGCCTCGATGGCTTCGCCGTACTTCTGGTGAGCCGTTTCGCGCCGGCCGGCGCGCGCCAGGCTGTGGGCGACGTTCAGAATGCCGTCGGCGATCTTGCGGCGGTCATCAGGTCGGTCCAGCCCCAGCCGGGTCACCTGCTTGCACAGCGCGACGTGGCGCTCAAAGCATTCCTCGGCGCGGTCGTCGCGCTTGGCGTCGGTGTGGTAGTAGCCGAGCCGGTTAAACGCACTCGCCAGTAGCCCGATGTCCTCGACGTTGGGGCGCTCCACGTCGCACAGCGGCTTTATCAGCGCGCACGTCCGTTCGTAGTTGACGGCGGCCTCGTCGCGCCGCCCCTTCTCGTCGAGCAGGACGCCGATGCGGTAGTGGGCCAGGGCGAGGTTGCCGATGCGCCGCTCATTGGGATGGTTGGCGACGAGTCCTTCGAGCAGGGTCCGGGCCTTCTGATACAGCGCCAGGCTGGCGTCGGGCTTCGCGTCCATCTCGCCGAGGAACAGGTACGTCAGGGCCAGGTTGTTCTCGACGACTTCATCATGACCGCGCCGCTTCACGAAGCCCTCGAAATGGGGCAGCGCTGCCTGGAGGAGGCTGCGCTTGAGAGCGAGCGACGACGGATCGCTTACCCCACTGGTCGTGGTCCGCTGGCAGAAGTCGCTCACGGCCGTGTTGAACCGCTGATACTCCTGTTCGGCCTTTTGCCGCGCCTCGTTCGCCTCGTTCGCGTGTTTCTGTGCCTTGAGGCGCTGCTCTTCCTTCTCGATCAGAAGCGTCTCGGCCCGCTGCCACTCCACTTGTTTCTGGGCCAGGTTGTCCTCCGCCCGGCGCCATTGCCAGGTGACCGCCGCGATGCCGCCGATCAGCGATAGCCCCAGGGCCAGCAACAGGCTAAAGACCACCGGCTGCCGTTTGACGCGCCGCCAGGCACGCTCCAGCATCCCGGACGGCCGGGCATTGATCGGCTCGCCGCGGAGGTAGCGTTCCAGGTCGTCGGCCAGTTCCGCGGCAGTGGCATAACGCTGGGCAGGATCTTTTTCGAGACATTTCAGGCAGATAATCTCCAGATCGCGATCCAGCGCCGGAACCAGGCCGCGCGGCTGCGGCGCCGGCTTCTCCAGCACTTCCAGCAGCGTATCCAGCGGTGTGTCGCCGCGGAACGGCGGCCGGCCGGTCAACAGCTCGAAGAGCACGGCGCCGAGGCCGTAGACATCGGCCCGTGTCGTCAGTCCCGCGGCGGCGGAGGCCACGCCGGCACGGGCAGGAAACGCTTGTTCGGGCGCCATGTAACTCGGCGTGCCGACCGCGATGCCCGACGGCGTCAGATCCTGTTCGCGGTCAACCCACTTGGCCAGTCCGAAGTCGGTGAGATACGGCCGATTATCGCCGTCGAGCAGCACATTGGCCGGCTTGAGATCGCGATGCAAGATGCCGCGCTGATGGGCGAAATCGACCGCACGGGCAACGACGGCAACCAGTCGAACGGCCTCGGCGACCGGCGGCCGCTTGTCGCGGACATGCTCGGCCAGGCTGCCGCCGTCGATCAGCTTCATGCTGAGATAGGGCTGCCCTTCGTGGATACCGACGTCATAGATGGGGACGATGTTGGCGTGCTCCAGGCTGGCGGCTGCCTCCGCTTCGAGTTGAAAGCGCTGCACGTCGGCCGAGCTTGCCCAGCGGCCGGCCCGGATCATCTTCAGGGCGACGACGCGCGACGGCCGCGGCTCGGTCGTCCCGAGGAACTGCGTGGCCCGGTAAACGATGCCCATACCGCTGCGGGCGATGACATCGACGATCTCGTATTCGCCGAAGCGCGAACCAGGGCCGAGCGGTTCGGCCGACTGGTTTGCAGTTCCGCCGGCCCAGCTGGCCGTGGATTGCGGTGCGGCACGGAGGGGTGCCATCACGCCTTCGAGGCGATCCTGATCGCGAAAGAAGGTGAGCAGCTCGCTGGCCAGGTCGGGATTGCGGCCGAGCAGTTCTTGCCGATCCGGAGCGCGGCCGGCGGCGACGGCATCGAGGTAATCGGCGATGACCTCGTCGAGTCGCTGTTCCCGGTCGGTATCGGGTGCCATGAGCCTGTCTCCGAGGGAAAACATCCCTTCCCTGGGAGTAAGGACACCGCGGCGCGGCGCTTGAACCACCGTGAAGAATGGTATTTGTAGGGATGGGGCGGCTCGTCGTTTAGCCGCGAGCTTTTGCGATGCTGGAGCTAACTGAATCATCTCGCCTGCGATAGAAAATGATCTTACAAGGCGCGCCTTGCCAGATAGATTCCTGACATGATCGCCTCATTTCCTCGGGTCTGCGGCGCGGAACCGGGTCGCTTCCGGTTAGGCCGCCTGGAGCCTGCCCTCACTGTGTTTCTGCCGGCGTCAACCGCGGAAACACAAGCCATCGGCGTAACTTCCTTGCCGGCGTAGCCTTGCGTGGATGTGTTTCCGCTGCCTCCCTCCACCCCCGCGGCGCCAGCGGAAACACGACGGGCGGCCGTGGCGGTTCGCTATCCGAATGGCATTCTACGCTGACCCGAACGCCATTCGGATAAGGCAGTTCTGCGAGTCCGCATGCCAAGCAAGGACGCGCAGAAGCGTTTCCGACGTTTCCCGCTCGTCCTTGCTTGGCGCTGCGGACTCGCAGGCCGATCCATTTTTGCCTTATCCGAATGGCATTCTACGCTGACCCCTTTGTGCGCATATAGCTTTCGTCGAGAAAACGCCAACCACCGCATTACCGGGCAATTTTCACGGCCATGTCATAATCGGCAGATTGGAGAACGACTTTCCCGTGCCACGTTACCTGAATGACATTTCCCGGCGGGTCAAAGGTGATATTAACACCAATCTCCCAGCAATGATCGGTCATTCCAGGCTCCCGCTGAATACAATAAGAAATGTATTTAATTTGGTATCGCTTTAGCAGCTTGGCTACTTCAACCCCACGCATTCCGACATGGATGCCAGAGATTACGCTCTTAGCAGTGAAATCCCGAGGATCGGATCCGATCGTAGCGGGTTCAGTGTGAGATTGTGCGGGAAGAACCGAGGGTCCATACGGCGCGTTACCGCACGGTAGGAGGTATCCGACCATGAGAATGGACGAGAACATTTTGGCCCCCATTTGCATTGCGTTATTCGCGAATTCGAGGCACGATCTATCTATGATATTAACCGTCCGGGCATTAATTCGCCGATGAAAAACCCCAGGACGGATACCGATCCCGCCAATCAGCATGATTCAACACGTCGCGGCGTAATCCCATGTTCAGTAATGCAGTGTTTCTTGGTCCAGGATTCCTTTTTATTTCGGACTACGGATTAATCAGCGTATTGAAAGTGCCCTTGAGGGTGTTGCTGAGCACACTGCTATCCGTCCAAAAAAAGAAAAGGGGACATCGTACATTTCCCACGAAACCATCGCCGCTGTCCCCTGGATTCCTTAACTGACCCCTATTCCTCCCTTTTCCTTCTTCAAGCAGGAACCTGCCCTTTGTTCCGTTTCTGCTCCCCCGTCCTTGATGCACTGAAACTGCTGATAAGTGACATGCAGTTCAAACAGGTCCGTCGTCAGGACTGCGGGTTGGCGACCTCCCTCTTGGCCCAGGCTGATGCCGATTAAGTCCGCCTCCTGTTCTTGAACATCTGCGTCGGGCATCATGTCGATCCTCAGTTGTATGCAGCCCCGGAACGACAACTGATAATGCTTGCGTTCCCCCAACGGGTCGTAAATGCAGTCCACCAGGACAATCGCACCCCAGTCAGCGATCCGGACCGATTGGACGAGCGAGGAAGCATTCCCAAGCCCAAGTCGGTGGTAATCCATTCGATGGCTCCCTTCCTGGCCTTGATGATTCAGTCCAGGACGCTGTCGCCGCTGTTGGTTGGCCGGCCGTCCTGGTCCAGCCGCTGACCGCGGTTCGTCCGCTTGCCGGTGGCCGGATCGGGTTGCGGGGCGGCAATCCGGCCCACTCGGCCGTCAGGTCGGATAAATACCTGCGATCCGTCCGGAAATCGGTAGTGAGTGTAGCCGCCCGCCGTAACGTGTCGTGCCGCACCTTGGTCGGTTAAAGCGGCGTCAACCTCGGCTCGAGTCATCCCGGTGACGTTTCCGACGCTCGATGCTCGGCCGTGCCCACCCGCACCCGCCCCTGGAACCTTCCCACCGGGATTCGGCACGAGTATCCCCGATAGCCCGACCACAAGGAGCTTGACACCATTTTTGTACCCCGGTGCCACGAGCACGTCAATCAAAACACCGCTGACTTGCGCACATTCTCGCCCTGATTCTGCTCTCGACCCAACGCACGCGCCTCCGGTAGTCTTCACCCCAATTGTCGCCCCAACCCCCAACCGCGAGGCACCTCATGTCCACCCATGCGACCGGCCCGCGCACCGACGCCGGCAAGGAACGCTCCTCTGCCAATGCCGCCACGCACAGCCTCTGTTCCGAACGCCCCGTCCTCCCCTGCGAAGACCCCGCCGCCTGGGACGCCTTTCACGACGGCGTCGTTCAGGAACTCGAACCCGTCGGCATCCTCGAACACGAACTCGCCGACGTCCCCTTTCCATTCGGACCGCTACGGTAACTCAAGAAGTGCCGACGCTGGATCCGCCAGGAATCGCGGATGTCTGCCGCCCGCGAGCGCAGCAACACTTCGATATTCCGGGTCGGACCGTTACCCACTCGCAGCCATATCACTTTTGGGGGCGGCCCAAGCACCGCCGACAGCTTCTGGAAATCCTCGTCCTTCGACACCACCGCCAATCCATGCGCCGCTGCGTAGGTCCACACGGTTCGATCATCGGCCGTGGCTAACCCCGCCAACATTACCTGCTCCGAGCCGGGGAACTCCTTCGCCAATCGCGCCGCCCGCCTCCGGGACAAGTTCTGGTCGAACAGCAGGCTCACGCGGCGGGCCTCGGCATGAGGCCGGCGGCATAGGCAAGACAGGTCCGGATATCGTCAACGGTCAGCTCAGGGAAGTCGTCGAGCAATTCCGGGACGGTCATGCCGCCAGCGAGGTACTCCAACACGTCTCGAACGGTGATGCGCATACCGCGGATGCACGGTTGACCGCTGCGCTTACTCGGCTCGATCGTGATGAATTGTGTGTAGTCCATACCGGGAGTTTACCCGCCCAACGGCACCGGGTCAACGAGCGACAAGTGTGAGTCTGCTCGGCGAAATGTCGGTGGTGTAGATCAAGGAGCCGCTAAACCCGGCCGCTTACGCAGCCGGTTCGCCAATCCAGACAGTGAAAGTAGAATAGCGCCATGACCACCACAGCAGTGTCTACCCTGGTTCCACGTCTCACCGCCATCGTCGGCCGCGAGCGCCTCATCGCTTCGCCGGGCGAGTTGCTCGTCTACGAATGCGACGGCTTCACCATCGAGAAGAATCGGCCGGACGTCGTTGTCTTCCCCATCTCGACCGACGAAGTTGCGCAGATCGTCCGCGTCTGCAACGAGCTCGACGTTCCCTTCCTGCCGCGCGCGCCGGCACCAGCCTCGCCGGCGGCTGCCTGCCCGTCGGCGGCGGCGTCGTTATCTCGCTGGCCCGGATGAAACGAATCCTCGAAGTCGATTACCGCAATCGCTACGCCGTCGTCGAGCCGGGCGTCGTCAACCTGTGGCTGACCAACCACCTGAAGCCGCACGGCTACCACTTCGCTCCCGACCCGTCCAGCCAGGGGGCCTGCACCATCGGCGGCAACGCGGCCACCAATTCCGGCGGCCCGCACACGCTCAAGTACGGCGTCACGGTCAATCACGTCCTCGGCGTCGAGGTCGTGTTGCCCGATGGCCGTATCATCGAGACCGGCGGCCCGGCGGAGGACAACCCCGGCTACGACCTGACCGGCGTGCTCGTCGGCTCCGAGGGGACGCTGGGCGTCGTCACGAAGATCTGGGTGCGCATCACGCGCAACCCGGAAGCGTATCGCACGTCTGCTCGGCGTCTTCGAGACGGTGGACGACGCGACCAACACCATCAGCGACATCATCGGCGCCGGCATCATCCCGGCCGCTCTGGAAATGCTCGACACGCCGATCCTGAACGCGGTTGAGGAGGCGTTCCATTTCGGCTTCCCACTCGACGCCGGCGCCGTCCTCATCATGGAGGTGGACGGCCTGGAAGCGGGCCTGGAGGCCGACGCGACTGCGTATCGAGGACATCGCGAAGCGTAACGCCGCCCGTGAGGTGCGCCGGGCCAACACCGACGCCGAACGGCTGCTGCTGTGGAAATCGCGGAAACAGGCGTTCGGCGCCGTCGGCCGGCTGGCACCGAGCTACTGCACGCAGGACGGCGTCGTGCCGCGGACCAAGCTGCCGCACATTCTCCGCGCGATTCGCCGCATCGGCGAAAAGCATCGAAATTGCGATCTGCAATGTCTTCCATGCCGGCGACGGCAACATCCACCCGATCCTGCTGTTCGACGAACGCGATGCCGCCCAGGTCCAGCGCGTGCTGGCGGCAAGCCACGAGATTCTGGAGGAGTGCATCCGCGTCGGCGGCAGCGTGACGGGCGAGCACGGCATCGGCGTCGAGAAGATCGACTTCATGCCGAAGCTGTTCGCGCCGGAGGACCTGGCGATGATGGTGCGGCTGCGGACGGCGTTCAACCCGGAGGGCCGTTGCAGTCCGCGGAAGATGCTGCCGACGGCCGGAGCTTGCATCGAGCCGAGCAAGGCGGGGAGACGGGCGGCGCTGTGACTGACCTGACTTATTCGGCGGGTTTCGGCTTTTCAGGCACCTTGAAACCGATTTTCTCACGGATCGCTTCGGGCAATGCTTGCAAGATTCGGCTGTGGTCGGCAAGGATACGGCTGTGCTCCAGCAGGATGGACTCGATCCGTGCAAAGCGTGCATCGGCAATCTGCTTCAACTCCGCCATGTCACGATCGGTCTTGGCCAACTGAGCGACGAACGCCGCCTGTGTCTGAACCAGGATCGCCGTGTTCTGAAGCATCGTTGCCAACGCCTCTTCCAACCGCCCGTGCCCGTTGCTTTCGACTTTCGCTCGTGCCATACGATCTCTCCTGGGGAGGAACACCATCATTCTAACCCGATTGCTCAGGTTGAGAAGAGGTTCGGCTCGCCGCTTGCGGTTTAGACGTGGTTTTAGAACTGAGTCCGCAGGCGCAAGCGTTGGCGGCCCGTGCTTGTGCTGCGGGCGTAATAAATAAAGGATTATGAAACCGCGGTTCAGCGATCGGCCCGCCCAGCAGCAGACGCCTCATTCGCCAGCACAATCTCGGCAAACCGCCGGCGCCCCTCCTCCGTGAGATGACACGGGTCCGCGAAGCAGGCGCCGTTGTGCGGCATCAGCCGCGCCAGGTCGATGAGGATCGTCTCGGGATGGCGCGCGGCGACGCGGCGCGTGGCGTCGTTGTGCAGCGCGAGCGTTTTACGCACGTTATCGGCCTTGCCCCACGTCAGCACCGACATGGCGTGGCCCTGGTAATCGAGCGTTTTCGCCTGAAATGCCTCCTCGGTGTAGTTCGCGGGGATGTGGCTGCGCAGGTCAGCAGCACGAGCCGATCGCCGCGCTGGTGAGCGAGCCGAGTGAGAGCTTCCATGTTCGCCTCGAAGGCCGGCGGCGTGCGGATCGCGTCGCCGTGCTGGACAAGCTCCGGCCGGGGACGGTTCGTGAGGTGCAGCCGATCGAGCAGGCTCGACGTCAGATAGTAGGTCGTGTAGGGGAAGGCCAGGTAGGGCAGTTCCTTATGTTTCCGCAGAGTCTTGATCTGCGCAAAGCGCGTGTGGTGCGAGTAGTCGGCCCGGTACGCGCCGGGCGGCGTGTTGTTGAGCTTCACATCGTTGATGCCTTCGTAGGCGATGACGAGGTCGAAGCGTTTGTCGGACAGGTGCGCGTACTTGTTGAGGCTGTCGCGCGAAGTAAGCCCCAGGTTAGCGAGGTTGGCAACATGTACTTTCCGGCCAAGTTTCTGCTCCAGTCCCGTCCGGAGGCGCTGGCTCAGATCGCCGAAGAGCTGGTGTAGGACGGAGCCGCCGAGCAGCAGCACCTCGTAGGTGTCGTCGCCGTGGTAGGGCGCGACGGCGTCGATATGGGCCTCGTCCATTTCGGGATAGAAGGTGCGGAAGATGGCGTCGTGCCGCACCGTCGCCACGTCCTTGACCGCTCGCCAGTAGATGCGCGAACCCACTTCGAGAACGCCTGCGACCAGCAGAGCGACGAAGGCGACGACGCAGATCTTGACGGATCGCCGTAGGTCTCGCCAGCGGAGGGGCGCGGCAATGGACACGGACATGGGTTTGACTCCATGCAGGAATCGTCTACGTTTCGCGGAGCTGCCGCGAACCGTCAACGGCTCAAAACAGCGTGTAGAGGAACGGCGCCGCGCCGGTGCCGGAAACCAGGACCAGCAGGCCGAACAGCAGGATCGTCAGCACAATCGGCAGCAACCACAGCTTCTTGTTGTGGCGCAGGAACAGCCAGAATTCGCCGAGGATGCTGCTCTCGCCCTGTTCGTTGGCGAGCTTCTCGAAATTGCCGATCGGGTCGGTGTTCATCGCATTTCTCCAGACGAGCCAACGGCGGATGCTCCGCTGAAGCGGCCGAGTATAGCGACAAGAACGGCGCGGACCCAGACCAGTTTGCGAAGCGCCCGGTTGTAGACGACCCCGGCGCCCTCTCTACGTTGACTGCGTCGCCTTCCCACTCCGCCGGCACAGGCTCGAACATCGTGGATCCCACTTCCTGCCTCATCGACGACTTCGGCCCCATTCCCGTCGTTCGCCCCGGTTCGGCCGCGGAGGTCGGCGATCTCGTTCGCCGCGCGGCTGCCTCGGGAACCGCTCTGTATCCGCTCGGCGGCCGTACCATGCTGGACCTGGGTCTGCCGCCGACTCGGCCCGGTCGGGTGTCGATCTGACGGCCTTGACCGGCGTGATCGACTACCCCGCGCGCGACATGACCGTGACCGTTCAGGCCGGCATCACGTTGGCCGCGCTCCAGAAACTGCTGGCTACGGAGAAGCAGCGTTTACCCGTCGATGTGCCCCGTGCCGATCGGGCAACCCTAGGCGGTGTACTTGCGGCCAACGTCAGCGGACCGCGCCGTTTTGGCTTCGGCACGCTGCGCGACTACGTCATCGGCATCACCACGATCAACGACGAGGGTCAGGAGACGAAGGCCGGCGGGCGCGTCGTCAAGAACGTGGCCGGCTACGACCTGTGCAAGCTGCACATCGGTGCGCTGGGCACGCTCGGCATCATCAGCCAGGTCACCTTGAAGGTGCGGCCGATGCCCGAGGCGACGACGTTGCTGCGCCTGGCTGCGTGGACCGGACCTCGGCCCGCTGCTCGACCGCCTGCACGCCAGCCGAACGCGGCCGATCTGCGTGGATGTCATAAACACGCCGGCGGCGAGGGCAGTATCGACCACGGCGGGGTTTGCGTTGCCGTCGGCCCCCTGGGTCGTCCTGGTCGGCTACGAGGATCGTGAGGAGGCGATCAACTGGCAGGTACAGCAGTTGTTAACGGAGGTCGCCGGCGGGCGCGTCATGGGTGTCGAAGCCTGCGCCGGTTCGGCAGGCGATCCGTTGTGGCAGGCGCTGGTCGAGTTCACGTTTCCAATGGACACGATGCTCTCGTTCAAGGCGAACCTTCTCCCGGCCGCGACGGCAGGTTTCTTGCTGACGGCGGAGGCACAGCACCCCGGAATCGCGCTGCAGGCACACGCCGGATCGGGCATCGTGCGCGGCTCATCTCCTCGGCGAACCGCTCCTGGAAGAGGTGCGGCTCAGTGTGCGGCAATGGCACAGCACCGCCGTCGCCGCTCGGGGCAACGTCGTGCTGACGCGCTGTCCGGCGGCGTGGAAGGCGACATTGCCGGTCTGGGGTGTGCCGCGCGGCGACTGGCCGCTGATGCGCCAGGTGAAAGACAAGCTGGACCCGCGGCGGGTATTCAATCCGGGCGCTTCGTGGACGGGATCTGACCGGTCTCGCCGCTAGCGGCTTAGCCTGAATTGCGCACCGTCCGACACCAGCCTGACGCGGCAAGCGAAGGTGTGACAGGTAGTTACCTTCGCTTGCGCGTCAGGCTGGTGCGAACAGCGCGCCCGCCATTTCTCGGGGCCGTACGCGATCCAGGTTAGCAACGTGTCCACGCTAAGGAACGTTGACGAAATAACTTCCGTGCCAAACGCTACTCTCTCGGTCGCGTAGCGACCCTCTGACGGTAGACCGGCCTTTCAAGGCCGGTATTTCGACCGAGCCATCCGGTGGCGTCGCGTAGCGACGTTAGAGACGTCGCACCAGCCGGGGCAGTTCACGTGTCGCTACGCGACACACACTTTTCCTGCTGATCGGAACCGGGCGTTGAAACGCCCGGCTACCGTCAGAAGGTCGCTACGCGACCGAGAAGGACTCCGGCCAAGATTTCATTTGGCACGGAAGTTATTTCGTCATCGTTCCTAAGCCGCTAGCCGCGTACCGATTGGGTTCACGGCGGCGTCACTGGTTTGCCCTCCACCGGCCGCTCCCACAGCGTCCTGCCCGTCCTCACGTCGATGGCCTTGAGTGAACGGGAATGTACGAACCCCCGATGGATCGGTCCGCGGATCGGCCCGGCTACCTGGACGTAGACGCGCGGCCCGATGAGTGCAGCGGCCTGAGTGCCCGGCTCGAACGGCGCCCGAGCGGCCAGTTCTCCGGTCGCCACTGCGAAGATCGACCAGCCGATCGTCTGCGCCGCTCTCGGCTCGGGCTTGAGTTCCGGACCCGCGGCGTCGCGCAGACAGAGGAAGCGATCATCGACGGTCGGGAGCAGCGTCAAACGGTGACCGGAGAGTAGCTCGCGCGGCGGATTGGCCTTGCCCGTCTCCAGGTCCCACGAGCGTAGGACGAACTGCTGCCGCTCCGGTCCCTGCTCCAGGACCAGCGCCTTGTATTGCTTGCCGGAAACGCCCTGCCAGCGGATCGAGAGCCGCTCTAGCTCTTGGTAGAGGTTGGCGCCGGATCGGCGGGGGCTGGTTCCGCGGCCGCCGTCGTCACTTGCGCGCTGCGAAGGTCGATGTGCGCCATGCCCGTTGCATTCCGGCTCTCGCGCTGCTGGCGGGTCTCCCACGACAGGAGTAATTCGCCTTTCTCCAGCTGGCAGCGCACCGTGAAACTGCGGTCGGGACCGTCGAGGACGGATGCCCCTTCCGGCAGCGTCAGCGCATCGGACTCGAACACGCGTGCGCCGCGGTTGTTGAGGTCGAAGGCGCGCACATGCGGATGATTACCTTCCGCCGTCAGAGCGTAGAGACGCTCGCCGAACGCAAACAGCGGACGGCGACCGTCAGCGGTCCAGAGCACCTCGCCGGTGACCAGATCGACGGCGTCGATCGCTCCGGCCGGGTTGAGAAGGAAGCCGATACGGCCGGCAGGATCGGTGATGCCGCCGGGGAGGACGGGCGCATGCCATGTCCCTGGCCGGCAGGCTCGAAGCGGGGAGAACGAGCAGGAGCGGGGCCAACCTTGCAGCAAGATGCACTCCGCACCATCCTTTCCTGCGGCGCAAGCAGAGGAGCGTGTCGGCGGAAAGAACCCGCGCACCGCTTCCCATCGGCATCGGGGTACATGGGACTGAAATGAATCCGAGAGATGCACCGCCGATTGCGGTGTTACGAGGAAGCACGACTATGTCATCGGCGATGGCGTCAGCGCTGAGTACTACAGCGCTACGCAGCATGAAAGCTGCTGTATCCCCCCTCTCCCCGGTACTCCGGGGAGAGGGGTCGGGGGTGAGGGGAATAGGAGCGAGACGCTATTCTGCCGCTCTTCCCCTCACCCCCGACCCCTCTCCCCGGAGTACCGGGGAGAGGGGAGTAGCGCTGTAGTATTAGGCGAGCGGCAGCATAAGCATACCCGTTAGAGCCGCGCCACGGAGTAAGCGGGCTGCGCAGCCCGCTTACTCCGTGCGCGGCTCTGACCCATCGAACTGCTGAACCGCTCAGCCGGTGTTCTTCAACCCCGCTGCGATTCCATTGATGCTTTCCAGCGCCGCGGTCAACAACTCCTCCGGAGGCTCGCTTCCACTCCGCAGACGCCGCAACAACACCAACTGGATGAAGCTGAGCGGGTCGATATACGGATTGCGGCGTTCGATCGAGCGCTTCAAGATGGGAACGCGATCGAGCAGTTCCGGCTGTCCGGTGATCATGCCGATCACCTCCACGGTCCGGTCATACTCGACGGCGATCTTGTTGTAAATCCTGTCGGCCAGGGCTTGGTCGACGACGAGATCAGCGTAAAGGCGGGCGATGGCCATGTCGGCTTTGGCGAGGATCATCTGAACATTGTCGATCAAGGTCTGCCAGAAAGGCCAGCGCGTGTACATGAGCTGGAGCGTTTCGCGCTCCTCGGGATGATCGGCGAGATATTCGAGAACGGCGCTGCCCAGCCCATACCAGCCGGGCAGGGTATGACGGCTCTGCATCCAGCTAAAGACCCACGGGATGGCCCGCAACGAGTCGATGCCATGAGGATTGGAAGCGTCGGTGGCGTCCGGCCGGCCGGTTCCTTCCGCCGCGGCGCGGCGCGGCGGCCGCGAGCCGATCTTGAGTTGGCCGATCTCGGCGATGGGCGTGGCCTGCTCAAAGTAGGTGAGGAACTCAGGCGTTTCGTATACGAGTACCTGGTAATGACGGCAAGCGCGTCGGCCAGCCGTTGCAGAATCCGTTCCCAGGGCGGAGGTGGACGATCTTCTTGAGTGGCAAAGCTGGAGCGGACAACGGCGTTGACAATCTGTTCAAGATGGCGGCCGGCGATTCCCGCCGAGCCATAGCGATCGGCGATGACCTCGCCTTGCTCGGTGAAACGTAGTCGGCCGTGAAGAGTGCCGTGCGGTTGGGCGAGGATGGCGCGGTTAGCCGGCCCGCCGCCGCGACCAATGGCGCCGCCTCGGCCGTGAAATAGTTGCACCGTGATTCCCGTGCGCTTCCCGGTGTCGGCCAGATCCCGTTGCGCCTGGTACAGGGACCAGGCTGATTGCAGAAAGCCGGCTTCTTTGTTGCTGTCCGAATAGCCGAGCATGGCCTCCTGCACGTTCCCGCGCAGCTCAGGTGTTTGCGGTAGATCGGCAGATGGAAGAGGCGTTGCATGATGGTCGAGGCGTTCTGCAACGGAGCCATCGATTCGAAGAGGGGGATGATGTTGAGCCGGCTGATGTCTTCGGCTGGCCGGAACAACCGCGACTCCCGACACAGCAGAAGCACCTCCAGTAAATGGGCCGGCTCACTCGTCCCGCTGATGATATAGTTCTCGATCGCTTCCGGGCATTGTTGCTCCAGAAGTGCGGCGATCGAGCGGAAGGTCATCACCAGTTCGCGCGTCGGCGGCGTGAAGGGCAAATGGGCGGGCAGCAGCGGCCGCTGTTGCTCCAGAACCCGTGCGAGACAGTCGAACCGCTCATTGGCGGATAGCTTCAGGTAAGCGGGGCAGATCCCCGCCCAGGCGAGGATCTCTTCCAGCGCCCGCCCTTGCTGCTTGCTATGCTGGCGAATGTCCAGGGTCAGCATGTGCAAACCGAAGACATCGACCAGGCGAACCAGGTCGGAAAGGCGTCCCGCGCCAGCGGCATCGGCTCCCGCACGATGCAGATCGCTGACCATCGCATTCAGGTCGGCGAGCAGGTCTTGCCGGCGCATGTACACCGCGGGCGGGGGTACACTGTCCTCGGCGAGCCACTGCACCTGAAGCGTCTTCACACGATCGAGAGTACGCTGAAGCCGAGCAGCGATGACCCGGCATTTGACGCGATACGGCTCGTGGCTGGTGCGAATGGCAAGATCGGGCAACAGTTCGGCGTCGCGGCGCAACGACGCCTGAAATTCGGGACCGGGTTGGATAATGCTGGCGGCGTGACTCAAACGCTGGCCGAGTTCCTCGACCCGGACCAGATAGTAACGCAGGATGGCCTCCTGCTGCAACCGGATCGTCTCGACCGTGACCGTATGGTTAACGTTGGGATTGCCGTCGCGGTCGCCGCCGATCCAGGATCCGAAGCGTAGCAAGCCGGCGATTGGCTTGCCGTTCAACTGTGGATAAACCCGCCCCAGGGCTGTTTCCAGGTCGTGGTACACGCGGGGAACCACGTCGGACAGACTCTCGGCGACGGCGAGTCCCTGGCGCACCTCATCGAGGACTTTGGGGCGTACGCCGCGAACCATAGCGGTCAGCCAGAACGTTTCCACTTCCTCGGCTATCTCGGCGATGGCCGTCTCCCGCTCCGAGGGCAGGAGTTGGCTGTATTCCAGCCGGTCCAGGATGTGCGAGATGGTTTGCAATTTCTCGTACAGGGTGCGGCGCCGGGCCTCGCTGGGATGGGCCGTGAACACCGGCGCGATCAGCGCGGTGTTCGAGAAAGCGGCGATTTGCTCGGGGCTTACGCCGCGCTGGCGCAGCTCCAGAAAGGCCCCTTCGAGACTGTCCTGCGAGGGAGTGTCCATGCTCAGGGCACGGAAACGCAAGGCGCGAAGGCGGGCACGTTGTTCCGCCAGGTTGATCAAGTCGAAATAAATGCTGAAGGCGCGGATGAGAGTTCGAAGGGCGGGCAGGTCGAGTTCTGCCAGGCGGTCGCGCAGCCGGCGGGCCGCCTCCACCGACGGCCGGGCGCGCAGCTCCCTGGTCGCACCGCGAATTTCTTCCACCAGGGCGAAGGCCTGTTCGCCCGCTAACCGGCGAATCGACCGGCCCAGCAGGTCCGCCAGGAAATGAATGTCGGAGCTGAGGGCGTTGTGAACTACCTGCGCGCGAACTTCGCCGGTGCGCGAGTCGTCCTTGCGAGGTTCGCTGACGCTGTGCTGGTCGCTGGCCGCTGTTGCCGAGGTAAGCACGCTGGCACCTTTGGTTGATTATCAATCCAAATAGCAAATGCGTTTGTTGACATCGATGTTGATGGAATGATACGGCTGGGTCAGGTTGCCGGGATGGAACAGCGACTTGCGAATGACCTCCAGATCTTCGGAGCTGATAGCGTTATTGAAGATGGGCAGCAGGTAGTCGATGCCGGTACGCGACGGCCGTAGGTTGTCGCGATCGTAGAAGGACGGATGCAGACGGCGGGCGTGGATGAGACCAAAGCGGTCGCGAAAATCGTTGGCGCTGATGCCGTCGATGGTGAAGCCGCGCTCGCAGTTCCATTGCAGGACGGCGACGGCGTTGGCGTGCCCCTCGAGCAGCAGATCGACCGCGTGGCCGCCAAGCTGCGTGCCATAGAAGTGATCGAAATAAATGGGCCGGCCGCCGCGTTGCGTGTGGCCGACTTTTCTCGTAAAGATCGCCGCCCGCGCCGATTCGTTGCGGCGCTTGCTGGTGAAATAGCTGTCCCCCAGCCGCTGGATCAGGATATGCCGCAGGGCCTCGGCCGCACCTGACAGTACCTTGTTGCCGGCCGGATCGGTGGACACCGTTTCCGAACCCAGTTCCCGGCCGTTTTCATCCACGATGCCTTCGCCGCAAACGATCACCACATTCTTTTGCCGCTCGTAGACCTCGATCACACGTTCGACCAGGCGGTCCAAGTTGAGGGTTGCCTCGGGAACGAGCACGATGTCGGGTTGACCGTAGGCCGAGCCGAGGGCCAGGTAGCCGGAGTGCCGGCCCATGACCTCAATGATAGCGATGCGGCGATGGCTCTCGGCCGTGGTGCGGAGGCGTTGAATGCCCGAGGCCGACACGAACACCGCGGTAGCGAACCCCGGCGTCGCGTAATTCACCATCTGTTCCAGATCGAATTTGCCCGGCGAGGTCGTTCGGGTGTACCGATAACCGGGTGGTTCGGCACACGGAGTGCGAGTCCACTCGTCCGGCTCGTGCCGGTAGTTCAGTCCCAGGTCGTTATCGATGGTCTTGGGGGCCAGAACCGTGGGCAGATATTCGGACAGGGCCTGCATCCCGTTAAGCGTGCCGTCGCCGCCGATACAGATCAGTCCGTCGATGTGCAAGCGCTGCAGCCGATCCACGACCTCGGCGAGGGTGGCGCGGTCCTCGGCATCGACGTAGTCGCGCGAGGCTCCGATGAGCGTGCCGCCCAGGGTCGCATCCAACTCCGGGATTGGGGTAAACAGGGGATTGAGGCGAACATGCGGCACGCGGGGATTGAAGAGGCTACTGAACCCTTTAATGAAGCCGAACAACTCCACCCGCCGCTGACTGGCTCGCAGGACAGCCCCTTTGATGGTGGCGTTCAACGCGGGAGTATCGCCGCCCGCGGTCAAGATGCCGATTCGTTTCATGGAGAGGATGGCCTCACGAAGGCATGAATGGTTCCTGAGGGGGCATGGTTCAGAGGCGGGTAACACCGTGGTAGGACGGATTTGCAATCCGTCCGAGCGATGGCGGACGGATTGCAAATCCGTCCTACCACTGTGTTACCACTCCGATGCCCCGTTTGAAACAGTCCCTGCGGAGAAATCATCGAGAAGAAGACGGCAAGGGGCGTGCCGATTCCGAGAAACCCTCCGGGCGGTTCGGTGAAATGCGTGTGCCCGACGGCAGCGACACGACGCAAATGTCTCTGAATATGCGAGATACAGCAAACTGGGCAAAATCGGTCGGGCGAATGAGAGGCCATGGATAAACCATATCACGACACCTGGTGGAATGATACGCTGTGCAAGAAAAAAGCAAGGATGCCTAGCATCGTGGCACAAGGAGACCCTATACACTATCCGCGTAGCGCCCACGACTGTCGGGTATCTGGCCATGACCGAACCATCTTCTCCCGTTCCCGCCGCGGATCTGCTGGTGCGCCGCCTGGTCGAACACGGCGTCCGGCACGTCTTCGGCTATCCCGGCGGGCAGCTGACGCCGATCTACGACGCCATCTATCGGGAGCCGCGTCTGCGCCACTATCTGGCACGGCACGAACAGGCGGCGTGTTTTATGGCCGACGGTTTCGCGCGGGCCACGGGAAAACCGGGTGTCTGCCTGGCGGTGTGCGGGCCAGGTTTCTACAACGCCGCCACGCCGCTCGCCGCCGCCCACACGGATTCGACGCCGGTCCTGCTCGTCAGCGGCCAGGTGCCGAGTTCCGGCCGCGGCCTGCGCTCCGGCTCCTACCACGAAAACGATCAGCTCTCCGCCGCACGCTACTTTACCAAGCGCAGCTCCGCGTCGAATCACCGGCGGACGTCGTGCCTACTCTCGATCTGGCCTGGCGTTCTCTTACCAGCGATCGTCCTGGCCCCGTCCTGTTCGAGGTGCCCGTCAACGTGCTCCGGACCGAGGTGTCGCTCGCCCCCTGGCCGCTCTTGCCGCCGCCGCCGGTTCCGCGGGTTGTTTCAACCGGCGAGATCGACACGCTGGCTCGGTTGCTGGCAGGGTGGAAACGGCCGCTGATTCTTGCGGGCGGCGGTGTCGTGTCGGCCGGCGCCGAGATGGAGTTGGCCCGACTGGCCGAACGCCTCGGCGCCCCGGTGTCGCACACCGCGATGGGTAAATGCGCCCTGCCGTCGAGCCATCCGCTCGCCGCCGGGATGCCGTGGGTACGGGCTACCTCGGATCTCAGCAACATGGCATCGCTGTTCTCGCCGCTGTTCGCCGCCGCCGACGGACTGCTCGCCATTGGCTGCCGTTTCACGCAAATGGCGACCGGCAGCTGGCTCTTGAAGCCGCCGGCCCAGCTCGTCCAAATAGACGTCGATCCGGCGGAACTCGGCCGCCACTATCCCGTCGTCCTGGGGATCAACGCCGATGCCGGCGCTGCGCTCTGTGGACTGCTGGACGCGCTGCCGCCAGGAAAGCGCGACGTATGGGCACCAGGGCGAAACGGCAAGCCGGAAACGAGCCGTGGCGATTACCGGGGATGGACTTATTAGGGGCATTCCGCCGCCGTCTGCCCGCCGACGGCATCCTCTCCGCCGACGTCACGCGGTTGGCGTACATTCTGATGGCCGAGTTTCCGCTGGACCAGCCACGCACCTTTCTGCACCCGGCCGGAGCGGTGGCGATGGGCTTCGGCATCCCGGCCGCGCTGGGGGCCAAGGCAGCGTTCCCCGGACGCGCGGTGGTCGCGGTTGTCGGCGACGGCGGCTTCCTGATGAGCGGGATGGAGTTGGCGACGGCGGTGCAGGAACGGCTGCCGATCGTGGTCGTGCTCGTCAACGACAACAGCCTGACACTGATCCGGGCCACGCAACACGCGCGGTACGCGGACCGTTTCATCGCGGTCGATTTGAAGAACCCCGACTTCGGCCAGTTCGCACAGGCGTTCGGCGTGGCGTATCATCACGCCCTGGATGATGCCGACTTCGAGCGGGCTCTCGGCACCGCGCTGGACCACGACGGGCCGACGGTGATCGAAGTGCGGCCCGCGGATGGTCGAGTGTGACGCCAATGAGGAGCCCATGCAAGAAAGGGTCAGGACCGGGAAGCATCTCATTTCCAAAAAGAGCTGCCTCCCCTTTCCCCTTTCTAGCTCACCTGCCGCGGCGACTGCTGAGGCGGTACCGCTGAAAAACCGCTGTTGCCGCCGCGGTCAGGTGTAGCGCATGGTTCGGCGGATTTCGCTAGCGAGACGAGCCGCGAGCCGAGGGCGGCCTGCCGCTTGCGAATGTCGGCGACGATCGCGTTAACATCAAAATCGAACTTCGCGGCGAGTTCTTGGCGGGTGCGATGAACTTCCGCGACGATAGGATCTTCCCACATCGGAACTATCCTCCCATCAGCTCCTCGGGTGTGCAAATGATCGGCATCCTGTGCCCGTGCGCCTGACATACTGACTCTATTCTCCGCATCATCTGTGCGTTTGCCAAGTGCTTGCAGTTCCAGGTGAGGAGGTAATCCACGCTGTGGATGGCCGCGACCGCCACATGCACGGCGTCGCGGGCCGCACTCGACGGTAACACGCCGCTAGTCAGGATAGCCTGAGCAAGCGCTCCGGCTTCGGGCGTCACGTCGAGGGCCGTCAGTGTAGCGAGGACTGCGAGCCTTTTTTGGGCTTCGGTCGGATCCCCCGCCGCGGCCTCATCAATTACTGTCTGAGACATGTAGCACGTGAACTGATCGCGCCGCGTGGCCCACCAGTCCTGAGTCGTTTTCTGATGCGCGGCGACTAACAAATCCCCGCTCGGACGAGCCACGAGGTAGCTGATGAACGTTGTTTCGAGGTATACCGATTCCACGATTCACTCGAGGTCTGTGCCCGGGCCGTCGCGTTCGGCGGCTGAGGTGGCCAATGTCGGATTGGCGGTATCCCGGCATCCGGCATCCCGAAAACATGAACTGACACCGATTTTTCTACGTTTTCGACTTCTTTGGAATCGCCATCGAAGCGCCTTCGCTCTAGCCGCCGAACGACCGGCTCTGCTGCCTGGCCGCCTAGGGAACGGTCACTTCCCGTCGTTAAACCAGGGCGGGCATTTCCACCCGTACTACTTCGAACCCGGCTGCACGCACGTCGGCGGTCGCTGATCGAATCGCCTCTTCCAGCGAATCCGCTTTCCGGTCGAAAGCGATGAAGGTAACCCGGTTGCGGCTCACAATGGTGCCATCGTCGCAACCGGCTTCATAAAGCGCCTCACACTCTTCAACACGGAGAGTGCGTGCAGCCAAGATCACGGAAAATCCGTAGGTCTTTTTTCTCTTCATCGTTTGGCTCCTCCCGTCCTTGCTTCAGGCGTGCGGACAGTTGTCGACTTCGTCGCAAATCCGTCGGGCGTGGTTTTCCGGGTTTCTTGGCGTAGAGAAGACCCGAATGATGCACCCGCCTCGACGGGCGAACGGACAGAATAACTGTCCCCAAACATGGGCTCGCGGACCAGCTTTGAGCAAACGCCAGCCTTTTTTCAGGGCGTACTTGATTGCTTCCCTGATGTGCTTGTTTGGGTGTTCGATCATTTCTGCTCGAGGGCAAATTATGCGTGGCTGAACCTTTGCTGATATGAAAAAGGTTCCTGACACCTTTTCTCCTCTGGCAGCAACGCCGTGAGAAAAAGCACGGCAAGAAGAAGACGCTCGGCATCCTGGCCGCCAAGCTGGGCCGGGCCGTTTACCTGCTGCTGCACCGCGGCGTCGCCTTCGATCTCCAAAGGTTCCTCGGACAGTGACGGTCCCAAGTACGGGTTCCTCTTCTCTGTCCCGAACCAAGGAGACGGTGATGCCTGGCATAGACTACCTCGCCCTGCGCCGCCGGGTGCGCTTAGGTCAGGTGTTGGAATTGCTTGGTTTCGTGCCGACCAACCAAGCGCAAAACCAAGTGCGTGGCCCCTGCCCGGTACACGGCTCACGCTCGCCCAACAGTCGTTCCTTCGCCGCCCACCTGGAACGCCACTGTTGGCAGTGTTTCAGCTCGGCGCTCACGGCAATGCCCTGGACCTGTGGACGGCCGCGACCCGGCTGCCCTTGTATGAGGCCGCCCTGGACCTGTGCCGCCGCTTGAACATTGACATCCCGTGGCGGACCGCCCGCAGCCCGCCGCAGCCGTGCGAAAACTCCGGACCGTGCCGTCGAGCTGGTAGGCCGAACTGAGGCAAGACAGGGACGAACGCCACCAAGGAAGCTGCGAACGTACGCAACTACTGGGCCTGTGAGCCCGCGAAGCTTCAGTGCGTCACTGTTCCCGACCTCGCCACTTTGATTGGCCGGCGGCACGGCGTCCGGAGTTATTAGAGACCAGACCGAGCATGAGCGTGACTTTCCTGAAGGCGGCCCTCCCGCCGAGCTGTTACCGAACTGGGACGATGCGGTGGCCGTTGTGTCTAGCCCGCAGTGAGGCGGTCTCGATTCCGCCCACTGACGACACACTGCCAACCGCGTGCAATCGATCCCGCGACTTTGCCTGGCCGTCGGGGGGCACGGAGGAGTTTCTGGGACGTGGCGTCTGCGGACGTCGCAGTCGGCACACCGAGGCAAAAGGTGTGCTGGCCGATCCCCTATATGTGTTTGGTGCCGCCGGCAGGACCAGGACCCCTGGTGTGGTTCTTCCTGACCGCGACGGTAACCGCAATGACAGAACCTCGCGGTGTCGCCACGAAGGCCGGTCGCTCAGCGACTCGATGCCCTAGCTCCAAACCGCAGTGAGTCAAGACGGGAATTCCGGGGTGCGCGCCTTGACTTTAGTGTCCATATATGGGTTCGGCTCCTGATGACCTCAGATCGCTGCCCCACACTGATTGCAGAATCTTACAGTTTCGTCGTTGAGCGCCTCACACTTGCGGCAGCGGACCTTGACCTGAGGTTGGGGTGCCCCTGGACGGTCCGAGTCCCCGTCGCGGGGCCCGGTCCTCCCCGGCAGTCCAGTAGGCCCGGCTGCCCTCCCCGCGCTGTCCTGCGAATCGGGATCCGGACTGGCCGAGATGACACCAAGCATGCTGCCGCCGAGGGCCCCGAGGATCCCACCGCAAACCGCGCCCACAACGAGCCACAGCAGGGAATAGCCGAGCCTGGCCAAATCTTCGGCGTCGAAGAAGTGCATGTGGTTCCGCGGCTCCGGCGGCTCAGAGACCCCATTAAAGATGGCCACGGCGATCCAGCCCCCGAGGAACACTCCTGGGATGGCGCCCAGGAGACCACCGAGGCAACTGCCGGTCACAGCCTTGCCTGTCTGGTTTTCCATTGGCTGTCTGTTCTTCGCCGAACATTGTAATTAGCCTGACCGGCGCCGAACGGCTATGGCTCTTGCCTGTCTGGCTATGCACCGGCGACTTGTCGCTATGCACCAGTGACTTGCAGCTACGCACCGGCGACTTGTCGCTATGCACCGGCGACTTGTCGCTATGCACCGGCGACTTGTCGCTATGCACCGGGCGCCTGTATAGGTATGGCTTTCCCTTTATTGGTATGGCTCCCGGCGCACTCAGTAGCCACCCTCGCACTCCTTTGTGCCTTCCTTCTAATCCGCCGTCACCCCGCTGTCAACGAAAATCGGGGAGAGGAAAAGATGTCAGCTTCCGTTTCAGTATGCCGCCACGCACGGCCTCTGCTCCGAGAAGACCGTCCTCCCCTGCGAGGACGCCGCCGAGTGGCAGACCTTCCGCGCCGCCTTCTCGCGCCTTCGGGCTGCACGGCGGTCGTTACTAATGCCCCCGCCTCCAACCCGTCAAGGAAAAACCGGGCGCCGGTCTGCGGCGAGCGCTTCCCCTTTTCGTCTGATACTCCTCGCTCCTCCGATCACTTGCTCGTTGAGGTGAGCAGACGGATCAGGTCGCGTTGCTCTTGCAGCAGCGCGCGATGATCTTCGAGCAACGCCGCGTGACGTTGTTGCATCTGCTCCAGAAGCGTCAGGAGGTCGCGGTGGCGCTCCAGAATGCCCTGCTCGACGACTTGAGAAAGTCGCCGAGCGCGATGAGCAACCAGGGCCGGCCGGTTCAACCGAAGTCGCGCCAGCGTGAACTCTCCCGTGGGAGTCCGTGGGTGGAGGCGGCCGTCGGCGAGCAGCAACAGGTGGCGATCGCGGGCAGCGTCCCGGGGATTCCACAGGACGGAATCCCCCGGCCCAGACGGCCAGTAGGCCGCTTTGTGCAGATTACACCGCCAGCAGCAGTACACCAGGTTGGCCGGAACGTCGGCGCCGCCGTGCGCTTGCGGGCAATGGTGATCGACCGTCAACGGACCGCCGCAGTCCGTTTCGGTCACGCCGCAATACTCGCACGCGAAGCCTGCTCGGGTTCGGACAAGTTCGACATCCTCCCGCGCGACCGTCATGCAGGTTGTCCCGTCAGTTTCGCCGACAGCAGACGTTGCAACGACGCAATCTCCTGGCGCAGCTTGGCGTTTTCAGCCGTCAGCGCCTCGATGCGCTGCGCCTGCACGACGACCTGGGTCGTCGCTTGTTGCACCCGTGCCTGGAGATCGGCCAACCGGCTCGGGACCGGCGCCGCGTTCAATTGCGCCATTTCTTCCTGGTCGTGATCGACGTACCAGCGCCGCAAGCGCTCTTCCTCCTCAGCGGTTAGCGTGTCGCAGCGCGTCGCCCGGTCGTGCAGCCTCTGGCCGATTTCATCCGGAGTCATGCTTGTCTCCCTCGGTCGGATAAGGCAGAAAGAAAAGGAAAGAAAGGGGACGCACCTCTTTTTCGGATTTACTCCACGACTCGCCAGGCATTATGGCCGTGTGGACAGGGCGGGTGCGCCTGTCTCGTTATAGCATTCGACCAGTATAGCATTCGACCAGTGGCGCCAACATTGGACATGCACAACCTGACCAGGTCGGCTGGCGAGATCCACTCCCGATGCTCGGCCTCTCCGCTTGCACTGCCGCATACCCACTCTTCTACCGGCTCAGTCGTGTCGCCGTCAACGAAAAATCGGCGACGGCAACTTTTCCCGCAACCTGCTCTCCACCCAAGCTACGCGCCTCCGGTACTCTCCACCCCAATTGTCGCCCGCTACCACCAACCGTGAGGCACCACCATGTCCACCGCATCCACCGGCCCGCGCACCGACGCCGGCAAGGAACGCTCCTCCATGAACGCGACCACCCACGGCCTCTGCTCCGAAAAGACCGTCCTCCCCTGCGAGGATGCCGACGCCTGGCAATCCTTCCGCGCCGCCATCATCACCGAACTCGAACCGGTCGGCACCCTCGAAAACGAATACGCCGGCCGCATTGCGCTGCACCACTCGCGCCTCCGCCGCGTCGCGCGCTTTGAAGGCACCGTTACCAGCGATCTGCACGAGGCCGCCACCAGCAAGGCCGCCGGCGCCATGATCGGCCTCAGCCCGAATGACCCGTCCTGGCAGGCCATGCTCCAGGCCCATCGTGATCTCGAAAACCACAAGGAAGACCTCGCCGGCCAGCAAGCGGCGCGTGACCTGGTCCAGCAGCTGCCGACCATGCCCACCGCCGCCGTGGTCGATTCGGCGCTGGTCCTCTACCTCGTCCACATGCTCGGCAAGACATCGGTGTGCGAAATCAAGGAGCCGGTCACTGCGGAGATCATGCGCTGCGAGCTGCCGAAGACGGCTGAGAAATCGTTGCCCGAAACGCTGGCCGAGCTGACGGCGGGATGCGAGGAGGACATCCAGGAGACGACGGAGGAGATGGCGGCCACAAAGCGGCGCTTCGACCGCGTCGCGCACCAGATGGCCGCGCACATCGAATTGCAGGGGCACGATCACCTGATCCTGCACAAGCCGGAACTGGACCGTCTGGTGCGCTACGAGGCCCACGCCGAACGGCAGCTGAAGCGCGCCATGGACGCGCTGGAGAAGCTCCAGGCGAAGCGCCGCGCCAGGGACGAGGCAGCCGCCGCGCCGCCAGTTCGTTCCGCAGAAACGGCCGCACCGCCATCGGTCCCCGAGGCAATCGCGCGGCGTTCGCAACTGCCGCCGGAGCCGACGCCAACGGCGCCGAATTCGTTTCGCAGTTACGACGATGTCCTGACTGCCCTTGCCCAGCCGCCGCGCAACGAACCCTGGCCGGGCCGTGCTCCGGAGAGTGCGCAGGAGTTCGTTCCGCAGATTTCGGCTCCGCACCGCAACGGTACACCGGTAATGCCCGATTCGGCCGGCTCCTCGTGACCCGTCCGCGCCGCTCGCGGCTTCGCTCTGGGGTTCGTTCCGCCCATTTCATCCTTCCGTGCCATCGCCCGGCCGAGAACGGTGCGCCTCTGCTGCGCGAAACTCGCCCGCCTTGACCGAGTGGCATTCAGCTGTGTCCCCCTTTCTTCCTCTGCGCGAAACAATAAATCGAAATCGAGGGGCTTCACTCGTGAACGAAGGTCTGATCGCAATTCTCCTGGGAGCCGCCGTGGCGTATGTAGCGTTCGCGCTCATCGCCGGGCGCCAACTCTCTCCCATCGAGCCGGTGCCGGGTCTGGAGATCTTGCACCACGGCAAGTTCATGCGCGGCTTCGCTCTGTTCCTCGCGCTCATTCCCGCCGCTCTCGTCGTCCTGGCGTTCATCTTCTCAGACGAGAAAGAAGCGGCGTGGGCGCTCCTCGTACTGCTCCTCTTCGTGTCGATCTTGATTAGCCTCATGCTGCTCGAAACGTTTCGCGTCCGCCTGGTGATTTCCAACGAGGGCGTTCAACTCGACTCGCCCTGGCGCGGCCGCATCTTCATCCATTGGGACGAGGTCGTCGAGGTGCAGTTTTCGCAGGCGTGCCTCTGGTTCATTCTGCTGAGCACAGACGGCCGCGTCATTCGGGCATCGCTCTATCTCGGCCGCATCGTCGAGTTGGTTCGCGCGTTCCGGCTCCACGTTCCGAAGGTGCGCTGGGAGAATGCGTATCAGGGGATCGAGAGGGTGGACAAGACAGGGCCGGATCGTTCGTCCCGAGCGAAACGCGGCTGAATTCTCCCCTCGCCCCGGTACTCAGAGGAGAGGGGGTGAGGGGTCATAGGCGTTAACTTAAGGGTCGGATCTCCGAGAGGGATAGGAAAATCCAGTGTTTTTCCGACACTCTGCCGGGCGAAAGTCCTAGCAATCCCCCTTAAGTTAACGCCTATGGGGTGAGGGGTGAGGGGTGAGGGACAGAACACAGCCCGGTCGTTCCCCCCTCACCCCCGACCTCCTTTCAGGGGTTGAGTTCTTGGTCGCGTAGCGACCCTGTGACGGTAGCCGGGCGTTTCAACGCCCGGAAAAAGTGGCGAAAGTACTCCGGTGTCGCGTAGCGACACTTGAGGGGGCGCGTTTCAGGCGTCGCTAACGCGACGCCACACGCTTCTTGCCTTCTTATGCGCAGGCCTTGAAAGGCCTGCCTACCATCAGAAGGTCGCTACGCGACCAAGAACTCTACCCTTGAAAGCCCCCGACCCCTCGCCCCGGAGTACCGGGGCGAGGGGAGTGGTGCTGTAGTGTTAACCTTCGCCGAGGTCCGTTTCGGGGAAAAAGGGCTTATCCGTGTGCGAACTCAGGACGCGGAGTTTGGCTGCGCAGCGTCGTCCGTGAGATGCCGAGCAACTCGCTGGCCTGCACCTGGTTGCCGTGTACGTGCCGCAAGACGATAGCCAGAACGACCCGGTCCACCTCGGTGCAGATACGCCGATAGAGATCGGACTCCCCGGCGTGCAGCAGGCTGGTGGTGAGGAAGCCGACGTCGTGTCCTGACGCCGGCACGGATGGTGCCGATGCCGCCGCCGTCGCGTTCGGCCGCAGGTTCTCGGGCAGGCAGTCCGGTGTAATCACTTCGCCCGCTGCGTGAATCACCGCGTACTTGAGGACGCTTTGCAACTGGCGCACGTTTCCCGGCCAGTCGAACGCTTCCAGACAGGATCGAACCTCCGGAAGAATGGTACGAATGGTCCGGCCGAGCGTACGGCCGAATTGGTTGAGGTAGTAGTCGATCAGTAAGGGGATGTCCTCGCGCCGTTCCCGCAGGGGTGGAATGTGGATCTGAAAATCGTTGAGACGGTAGTAAAGATCGGCTCGGAACCGGCCGGCCGCGACCTCGGCCGTCAGGTCCTTGTTCGTGGCGGCGATCAGTTGCACGTCGGTCTGAATGGTTTCGTTGGCACCCAGACGTTCGAAACGCTGCTCCTGCAACACGCGCAGCAGCTTGGCCTGCGTGGCGGCGTTCATGTCGCCGATCTCGTCCAGGAACAGCGTGCCCCGGTCGGCCTGCTCGAACTTGCCGATGCGCCGGCGATCGGCGCCGGTGAAGGCGCCGCGCTCGTGGCCGAACAGCTCGCTCTCCAGCAGCGTCTCGGGAATGGCGGCGCAGTTGATGACGAGGAACGGGGCCGCCACCCGGCCACTGTGGTGAAACAAGGCGCGGGCGACCAGCTCCTTGCCGGTGCCGCTTTCGCCGGTAATCAGCACGGTCACATCACGGGAAGCGACGCGGCCGATGGCCTTGTAGATTTCCTGCATGGCCGGCGATCGGCCGACAATGCGGTCCGCGGTGTCATCGGCCGGTCCGTCGTCCATGACCGGAGGAACGTGGCGGAATCGGCTCAGTTCCAGTGCCCGCTGCACCACCTCCTGCAGCTGATGAAAATCGAGCGGTTTGAGCAGATACTCGAACGCACCGCGTTTCATGGCTTCGATGGCCGTCTCGGTCGCCGCGAAGGCCGTGATGATGATGACCGGCAAGCGCGGATCGATCTCGCGGATGCGGTCGAACGCCTCCAGCCCCGACATGTCCGCCAGGCGCACGTCGAGGATCACGGCGTCCGGCTTCTGCCGCTTGACCAGGTCCAGGCCCTGCGCCGCGGTCGGCGCCGTCAGGACCGTCAGGCTGTGCGAATGGAAGCTCTTCTCGATCGAGTAGAGCACATTCGGCTCGTCGTCCACCACGAGCAGGGTCGGCATGGTTTCCTCCCTGGCTTCACCCTTGCTTGCGCGGCGGGCTTAGGCTGCCATCGGCGCTTCGCACGGCAAGATGACAGTAAAGACCGCCCCGCCTTCCGGGCGATTGGCTCCGCTAATCGAGCCGCCATGCGCCTCGACGATGCGCTTGGTGATCGACAGCCCCAGCCCCAGTCCCGTTTCCTTCGTGGTCACGAACGGAGCGAAAATCCGGCCTCCGAGATCGGGAGGCAAGCCGCGACCCGTGTCGCTCACTTCGAGACGCAACGAACCCTCCTCTTCCTGCTTGACGGTTATGCAGACCAGGCCCTTCGACGTCACCGCGTCCAGCGCGTTCAGCAGCAGGTTGAGCAGGACCTGGCGGAACTGCCCGGAATCCACCGGGAACAGGAGTGGCGGCTCCGGCAACCGGTACTCGATGCGGATGCCGCATTGCTCCGCCCGCGCCGACACTAGATGGACCGTCTGCTCCACCAATTCATTGAGATTGACCTCACGCCGTTCCACCTTGGGCGGCCGGCGAACTGGAGGAACGAATGCAAGAGATCCTCCAACCGACTGATCTCTTCCTCCAGGATGTGCAGGTCGCGCCCGCTCAGGTAACCGGCCGGCACCTCTCCCATGTCCCGGCTGGCAACCTCCGCGGGATCCTGCGCCGCGCAGATTGAACCAGCAGTTTCATGGAAGTGAGGGGGTTTCGCAATTCGTGTGCCATCCCGGCGGCCATCTGCCCCAGCGCCGCCAATTGTTCCGACCGCAGCACCTCGCGCTCGCTCTGCCGCAACCGTTCAACCACGGCCCCGATGCGGTCGGCAATGGAGCGCAGGACCCCCTCCAGCTGACCGAGGTCCGTACCTGCACCGGCTACGGTGAACGGTCCGACCACCGTTTCCAGATGGCCTGCGGCCGCTCGGATCGGCACGCTCAACTGGATCAGCGATCGGCTGACGCCGCGCGCGATGCCGAAGCCTGCTACCAGTCCGGCCCCGCAACCGCAGATCCCCAGCGACAACAGGCCGTAAACGAGCCGATCCGCCAATTGCTGATTCTCGGCGAGCGACTCTTCCACCTCCTCCTCGTTGAGATCGAGGTATTTGTGGATCGGGTCGAGGATTTCCGGCACCATCACCTCTTCGATGAGTTTCCGGACTGCCGGTCCCAAATCCTCCTGCGGGGCTTTGTCCGCGAGCGTGTCTACCTCTTCAAGAAACCGCTGATAGCCGCGCCGCGCCCGGGAGGTGTAGTCCTTCTCCACGGAAGAGATGCTCCAGTTCTCGGCGACTCTCAGCCAGTGGTTCATCTCCTGCCGGAACGTCTCGCTGACCTGGAGATTGCGGCGATTGCCTCGCAGCAGGAAGCGGTCGAACTGGGTACGCATCTCGCGGATCAAGATCTCAACCTCCTCGGCGGCGCGCATGCTGGACACGTTGGCCCGCAGTCCTTGCGAGACGGTCTTCTGAATATGGAGATAACGAGACTGCCCCGACACCCACGCCGAGCAGGAGCAGGCTGACGATCACCAGAGGCGCCGTCAGACGCAGAACCAAGGGGGAAACCACGGAACGGCTCCTGTAAGGTCTCGCCGCTTGCGGCTTAGCACACCTTCGCTATGCCGCAAGCTGCATGGTTCAAATGGGCACCGAAGGGGTAACACCGTGGTAGGACGGATTTGCAATCCGTCCGCTATCGCCCGGACGGATTGCAAATCCGTCCTACCACGGTGTTACCCGCCTTTGAACCATGCCCGCAAGCGGCATCCCGATTGTACACAACATGTACAGGCTGTGCAGAATACATACAGTCCTGCGACCCGATCTTTAACAAATCTTTTATTCTCGCCAAGAAAAATTGAGAGGCAGAGGCCAGACAACCGATAGAACCGTCACAACCGTTGTCTTGCACCGTATTATCTGGTGGACAGGCGCTCACATCCTGTCGCGGGTCGGGAGATTTCAGCCATGCTCCGATTCAGGTTGCTGCTGCTCGTCGGGCCGTTGCTGGCCGCCGGATGTCTCTATTCCGCGCGGGAGAGGACGGATGAGGCCGTGAGCAAACTGGTCGCTCAGCCCTTTGACACGCAACCCTCTCCGGTACAGTCGGCGCCTGCTCCCCAGACCGGGTCCAGCCATGAAGCGAAGGTCGATCCGGGCCGGAGCGATCAACTGGTGCCGGTGGCGTATACCGACGTACAGACAACAACTCTGTTGCAGCCGCTTCAGCCCGGGGCGGACCTCCAGAATTTCAAGGAGCGGATCAAGATCCCGGCTGCCATTCCCGGCACGGAGACTGTGGACATCACGAAAAAAGATGGGTGGCCGAAGACCGATCCGGAAAAAGCGAAAGCGGCTCAGGCCCTCTACCCGCCGCTCCCCGAACTTCCTGCTGATCCGAAGCCGGAACCGGGGCCGGACGGCCAGCCGTACACTCTCGCGGCGCTGCAACAGATTGCCGCGGCCAACAGCCCGACGCTGCGCCAAGCTGCCTTCGACGTGCAACAGGCACGGGGCAACCTCATCCAGGCCGGCGCTTATCCGAATCCGACGGTCTCCCTGCAAGTCCAGCCATCCAACGACGGCAGCACCGCCGGCGTCTGGGGCGGCTCCTTCGACCAGCCGATCAAGACGTTCGGCAAACTCCGGCTGGCTACCGCCGCCGCCCAGAAGGACTTCGAGAATGCCGAGCTGGCCCTGAAGCGGGCGCGCAGCGACCTCTCAACCCAGGTGCGCAACAACTACTTCGCCGTCCTCGTGTCCAAGGAGACCGTCCGCGTCAACAAGGCGCTGGCCGAGTTCACCGACGAGGTGTACCGCCTCCAGGAGAAATTACTGGAGGTAGGCTCCGCGGCCCCGTACGAACCGGCCACCTTACGCGCCCAGGCTCGGTCCGCTCGGCTGGCCTACAAGGTAGCGATTCAGACCTACATCTACAACTGGAGGCAGCTCGTCGCCATCATCGGCCTGCGCCAGCTGCCTCTGAGCGAGGTAGCCGGCCGCATCGACGCCTTCATCCCTTACTACGAGTATGACCGCGTCCTGGCCCACGCCCTCCAGAATCACTCGGACGTGCTAACGGCCAAAAACGGCATCGACAAGGCGCGCTACAACCTCAAGCTGGCCCAGGTGACGCCGTTTCCCGATGTGGACGTGAATGTGGCGTTCCTCAAAGAATATGCCCTGGCACCTGAGAAGTACGTGCATACGGTTTCGGTCGGGCTGCCGATACCGCTCTGGGACACGAACAAGGGGAACATCTACGCCGCCGAGGCCGCCCTGGGGCGTGCTCTTGAAGAGCCGCACCGCGTCGAAGTGAACCTGACGAACACCCTGGGCAATGCCTACACGAATTACAAGACGAGCCTCGACACCCTGGAAGACTACCGCAAGTACATCTTACCAGATCAGGTGCTCACCTACCGCGGCGTCTTCGCCCGCTACTATGTCAGTGGCACCGTGGGGTTCGTCGATATGGTAACCGCACAACAGGCACTGGCGACGAACGTGGCCACGTACCTCACGAGCCTCGGCCAGGTCTGGTCCGCGGTGGTGAGCGTGGCGGACCTGCTGCAAACGGACGACCTGTTCCAGCTGGCCGAGAAGCATGACTTGGCGCCGCTGCCGGACCTCGACAGCCTGCCGTTGCTGCCGTGCTGCCACCCGGCGGCGTGTGCCGCTCAGCATGTGGCACCCGCACAGCCGGCCGAGATTCGACGCATGGAACCGGTGCCCGACCAGGCGATCATGCTGCCGACGCCGTCGCCCTCGGCCGATCGCACAAACAAGACTTCGACCCCGGCGGCCACGACCCCGGCGTCCACCACGCCCCCGCTCCCGAATCCTCCTGCGACCTTCCAGCCCCGACAGTTGCCCACGCTCTGGTCGCCCCCAGGATCGGCGAGTCCAACCTCGCCCAGCGTCAACTAGGTGGCGCGGTGGGGCAGACATTCTTGTCTGCCGAGGAGAGGCAGACAGAATGTCTGCCCACGGCGCCAACCAGACCGCATTCGACAGGAAGCGACGGTCACAATCTCTGTTGTGACCCGTTCATAGGAGTCCTTCCATGTTTCGCAAGTTTCGTCGTCTGCTCGCACTGGCTATCCTGGGAGGAGCGCTCCCGACGGCGACAACATCAGCCCAGGCGCCCGCGCCCTCGTCCGATCAGAAATCAGGGCAGACGGCGCCGGCGTTCGATCCTTTGCCGGGATTTCCACACCCTCCCGATGCTCCTCCGTCGCTGATGAAACCGGCCCCCACGGCACAGTACGGCTGTGCCGACCAACCGGAGCCTTATTTCGTACATGATCCCTTGCTGGACCCGCCGGACTATCCTCAGCCGGGCTGGTTCTTCGACGCCGAGGTCGGAGCAGCGGGGCCGCACATCAAGGGCGTGCAGACGAACGCAGGCGCCCCACCCGGAACGATCCCGAATGTGATCTTCCTGCCCGCCGCAGGCCTGGACTGGACCGTCGCTCCGCGCTTGCAAGCCGGCTATCGTCTGCCGTCCGCATTCGGCGAGTTCGCGCTCAGTTACCGCGGCCTGGGGACCGACGGCACCGATACCACGGCGGGCCTCGATGGTCCGGCCGCGCTGCGCACCCGGTTGGATTTCAGTCAGATCGACGCGGACTACCTGAGCCGTGAGTTCTCGCTCTTGCCGTACTGGGACATGAAGTGGCATTTCGGCGTGCGGCTGGCTTACCTCTACTACGACTCGCAGGCCGACGAGCCGACCGCCCTCGCCGCGGCCGGCAGCACCGTCTTCGAGCAACGCTTTACCAACAGTTACTGGGGCATCGGCCCCCACGCCGGCGTCGAGCTGCAGCGCAAGATTTCAGGGACGGGATTGTCCTTCGTCGGCAGCATCGACGGGGCGACGCTGCTGGGCCGCATCCGCCAGGGCTTTTTTGAAGATACCACGCTGGGCGGAAGCCTGGCGGATCATTACTCCGGCTCGCAGGATGTGCCGATCGTAAACTTCCAGGCCGGCGTGGCCTGGAAGCCGTCGCAATATCCCCAGACCCAGCTCTTCGTCGGCTACGAGTACGAATATTGGTGGAACATCGGGAAGATCAGCAATGACGGCACAGCTGCCGAGCTGAGCGTGAATGAGATCGTCATCCGGTTGTCGATCAATTTCTGAGCCAGCACCGGGCTGCCAAACCGCCGGGGGTCGCGTCATCGCGCACCCCCCGGCGTGAAGGTAGGTTTCGGCCATTTACCCCGAAGGGGTTGCATAGCCCAGACGGGGGTCGCGTACTCGCGGACCCCCGGCATCGTACTCGCGGACCCCCGGCATCGTACTCGCGCACCACGGCATCGTACTCGCGCACCCCCCCCAGCGGTCTGCAAACTCCGGTCGCCGACACTTCCGGTTAGCCGCTGTACAAGAACTGGACATCTTCGCCCTCGAAGCAGGCGACTCCACTCCCGTCCCCCCTCGCCGATCCAGACACTGTGTCGTCATATCTGACTTTTTAGTAACAGCTTACGGCCAAGACCATTCCGCCTCTTCGCTCACGGCACGCTAGATGCTCCTGTATAATCTCCGATCACGCCTGTCTCGCATTTTGTCCATCCTTACCCAGATGGCTGAAGCGGTGTAGCGACGCCTGTTTCGATCGAGGAGGGGAGCATGGTTCGTGTCTTCAAATTCGTTCTCGGCAGCATCGTCGCCGTCGCCCTGGTCCTGGCGTTCGCGGTCTTCGTTCTCGACATCCATCCCTGGCAGGCGAAGGCAGACCAGCCCAAACAGCACTCGGCTCCGCGCCAACCGACCCCTATCAAGCTGGTTGGTCCCTACACCGTGGAGATTCCCGAAGAGGTTCGCCGCGCGCTCGGGATCCGCCAGCATGGCCAGGAAGGAGTGGTCCAGGCGAAGCTGCCCACGCACAAACGGGAACTGGTGATCCCCGGCTCGACCGCTCTCGATCCGGACCGCCTCATGCGCATCCGCCGCCGTTTCGCTCCCGCCCAGGTGGTGTCGCTCGCGGAAGTGGACGAACCGCTGAAGACTCCCTCGGTGCCACCCGAAAAGCGCGAGTTGCGGATGGGCGACAAGGTCACGCCGGGTATGACTCTCGGCACCTTCTTCAGCGCCGACGTCGGCAACAAGAAAAACGACCTCTTCGAGGCCATCGTGCAGAAGCGCCTCGACGAGGTGATCCTGGACAAGGCTGAGAAGGCCCGCGGCTCGCTGCCGGACATCTACCTGTGGACTGCACGGCGCAATCTCGACACCGATCGCAGTGCCGAGCGCCGCGCCCGCAACACCCTGCTGACTTGGGGCGTCGATCAGACGGACATCGACGCGGTCGAGAAAGAAGCGAAACAGCTCGACATCGCCGAAGGCCGGCGTCAGGAAATGCCGGAAGCCGAGTGGACCAGGAAGCACGATGAATGGGCCAAAGTCGTCCTCAAGGCGCCGGATTTCAAGACGACCAACCCGAAGATGTCCGACACGGCGGTCGTCATCGAACGGAACGTGAACAAGGGCGAGCTGGTGGTAGACAACACCGTCAACCTGCTGACGGTCGCCCGCGTCGATCAGCTGATCGTGCAGGTCAACTGCCCGGAGGACGATCTGCCGGAGTTGTACCGACTGCCCGGCACGCGCCGGAAGTGGACCATCCACACGGTCGGCGCCGATCCCAAAAAAGGGCTGAAGGGGACGATCACCGAGATCGGTCAGATCATCGATCCCAACCAGCACACGGCCTTCGTCAAGGGCTACATCCCCAACCCCGACGGCAAGATCCGGGCCGGTCAGTTTGCGACGGCAACCGTCGAACTCCTGATGCCGGACGATGTCGTCGAGATCCCGATGGACGCCCTGGTCGAGGACGGCCGGCAGAGCGTCGTCTTCGTCCAGACTGACGCGGCGAAGCAACAGTACACCATGCGGCGCGTCGAGGTGGTGAGCCGCTACGAGAAATCGGTGTTCATCCGCAGCAAGGCGGTTCCGAAGCAGGAACCCGTGACCGAGGAGGAAAAGAAGGAAGCGGAGGAGGAGAGGAAGAAGGAAGAAGAGGAGCGCAAGGAGGAACTCAAACAGGGACTGCTGCCGAAGGAGTTGCTGACGGAAAAGGACAAGGTGCTGGCCGTCGGCGCGCTGGAGTTGAAGGCCAAAGTGCTTGAGATGGAAGCTAGCCGCAACGAGAAGTGATCGCGGTGTTGTTTAGCCGCGACCCGATAGGGGAGTGCGGAGTGACGTGCCCCCCGCGCTCCCTATCGGGTCGCGGCTAAACACAGCCCGGACGGACCACCGGCGGCTGGTGGAGAGGTTTCATGATTCGCAAGCTCGTCTCCTGGTCCCTCGACAATCCGCTTATCGTGGTCCTGGTTGCCGCGGCCCTGATCGGCCTCGGCGTTTATGCGTTCCTGCACGTCAACGTCGAAGCCTATCCCGATCCCGCCCCGCCCATCGTCGAGGTGGTGGCGCCCGATAACGGTGCGTCGGCCGAGGAAGTCGAACGGCAGGTGACCATCCCGCTCGAAGTCACCCTCGCCGGCATGCCGGGGTTGAAATACGTCCGCACCAAGTCGCTGTTCGGCCTGGCGCATCTGCGCATCCAGTTCGATTACGGCGTCGATTACAACGCGGCTCGGCAGGAAGTCATCAATCGCCTGCAATTCACACAACCGTTGCCGCCCGGCGTCGCACCGCAGCTATCCCCCGAGTCGCCGACGGGTGAGATCTATCGCTACACGCTGGACTGCCCCAAGGACGAGCTAGGCCGCGACATCTATACGCTGAACGACCTCAAGGCGATGCAGGACTGGGTGCTGGAGCGCGAGTTCCGCCGGGTGCCGCGCATCGTGGACGTCAGCAGCAGCGGCGGCACGGTCCGCCGTTACGAAATCCATCCCGATCCGGACCGGATGCGCCGCTACGGCATCACGCTCGCGCAGCTCCAGCAGGCTATCACCGCGAGCAACCAGACCGTCGGCGGCGACATCGTCAACCAGGGCCACACCGCCCTGTCGGTGCGCAGCGTCGGTATGTTCAGCGGCGCCGAGGACCCGGTGCGCAAAGTCGTCGGCATGAAAGACCCGGACCAGATCGCGGAGGAAGAGCTGAAGCAAGCGATCAAGGACAAGCGCCCCGACGTGGCCGAGCTGCGCGAGGCGCAGCGCCGCCGGATCGCCCGAGCCGCCGCCAAGATCCTCCGCGACGAGGAGAGACGCCGTATCAGCGAGATTCGCGCGCTGGTCATCGCCTCCTTCAACAATCGGCCCGTCCGCATCGAGGACGTAGTCGAAGGCGGCCGGCTCGATCCCAACGAACTACCGGGACAACGCGGCGTGGTCGTGAGCAATCAAACCCGCCTGGGCATGGTCGGCCACAGCAAACGGCTCGACAAGAAAGAGGGCTATATCCCCTATCCGCTGTACGACGACGACGGCACCCTCATCGGTTACGACCAGCCGGACAAGATCCAGTGCATCGTCCTGCTGCGCAAGGGCGAGGATTCGCTGCCGGCCCTCAAGGACGTGGAGAACAAGGTCAAGGAGCTGAACGATCCCGAATCGGGCCGCATGTTGCCCGGCGTCCAGATCGAGCCGTATTACGACCGCACCGAGCTGATCGGCATCACCACCGAGACGGTCCGCGAAAACCTGTTCGTCGGTATCATGCTGGTAACGGTCATCCTGTTCATGTTCCTGAGCAACGTGCGGACGGCACTGATCGTGGCGCTCAACATTCCGCTGGCGTTGCTGTTTGCCTTCTCGATGCTGTTTATCCGCGGCAAGTCGGCCAACCTGCTGTCCATCGGGGCCGTGGACTTCGGCATCATCGTCGATTCGTCGGTCATCATGGTGGAGAACGTCTATCGACACCTGGCGACGGGCGAGAATTCGGAATTGCCGCTCAAGGATCGCATTCTGCGCTCCTCCGGTGAGATTCAGCGGGCGTTGCTCTTCTCGACCCTCATCATGGTCTGCGCCTTCATCCCCCTGTTCACGATGCGCGGGCCGGAGGGCCAGCTCTTCGGCCCGATGGCCGACACCTATGCGTTCGCCCTGGGCGGGGCCCTGCTTCTGGCGGTTACCCTGACCCCGGTTCTGTGCCTGTTCTTCTTCAAGAACCTGAAGCCGGTTCCGGACAACTTCCTGGTCCGTCTGATGAAGAAGAGCTACCTCGGCCAGCTGAACCGCTGCCTGAAATACCGCGGCATCACGATCCTCATCATGTGCGGCCTGATCGTGGGGACCGGCTTCCTGGTTCCCCATCTGGGACGGGAGTTCATGCCGGAGCTGGAAGAGGGCAACCTGTGGATTCGCGGCACCAGCTCGCTCAACACCACGCTGGAGCGGGGAGCGGTAGTCTCCGCCGAGGCCCGGGCCGTCATGCTCACTTACCCCGAGGTGGAAACGGTCGTCAACCAGCTCGGCCGTCCCGACGACGGCACCGATCCGACGGGTTTCTACAACTCCGAGTACTTCGTGCCGCTCAAGCCGCAGCGCGAGTGGCCGCCCATGATCGAACAGCACGGCTTCCGCCGCTTGCTCTGGGGCAGCCATCGACCGCGCACCAAGGTGGAGCTGATTAACGACATGAACGAGGAGCTGGAGGCCAAGCTCCCCGGCATCGACTGGAATTTTTCGCAGAACATCCGCGACAACGTGATGGAATCGTTGTCCGGCATCAAGGGCGATAACTCGGTCAAGATCTTCGGACCGGACCTGGGGAAACTCCAGAAGCTGGCCGAAGAAGTCAAGCAGGACCTCGAGAAGGTGGACGGCGTCCGAGAAGTGGGCATCTTCGACATCCGCGGCCAGTCGAACCTCGAGTTCCGCGTCGATCCGAAGAAGTGCGAGAAGTTCGGCGTCCAGGTGCAGGACGTCAACAACGTGATCGCCAGTGCCCTGGGTGGCAAGGCGCTGACCACCATGATCGAGGGCGAGAAGCTCTTCGACGTGTCGGTGCGCTGGCCGAAGTGGCGGCGCAGCAGTGAGACGTCGATTCTGGACATCCCGGTGGACATCGTCAACAACCAGGTCGTGTTGGTGCAAGGCCCCGGCTTCACCCCCAGTTCGACGGGTTCCGGCCTGGCGTCCCCTTCAAAAGTAGGCAGTCTGGTCGACACAAGGAACCCTATCGAGATTACTCCGCGAATGCGGCTAAGGAACCTGGTGAGTCCGGTGGGCGAGGACGGCACGCCGAACCCCGGCGGTCCGTATTTGCGAGCCGGTGCCTCGACGATCTACCGCGAACAGGGCACCCGACTGATTGCCATCAAGTTCAGCGTGCGCGGCCGCGACCTGGGTAGTGCCGTGACTGAGGCCCAACGGGCGACGTCAACGATCGTGAAATCGCCCTATAAAATGGTGTGGAGCGGCGAGTTCGAGGAGATGGAAGAAGCCGAGGGACGGCTGCTGCTCATCATCCCGTTGTCCTTGACGCTGATCTTCATCCTGCTGTTCATGGCGTTTCGATCGTTGATCGACGCCGTGGTCGTGTTCAGCAACGTCATCGCCCTGTCGCTGGGTGGGATCTGGGCGTTGTGGTTGACCGACACCAATTTCAGCATCTCGGGAGCGGTCGGGTTTGTGTCGCTGTTCGGCGTGGCGATCATGGACGGCCTGCTGCTGATCTCGTCGTTCAATGCCCTTCGTGCCCACGGGGTGCCGCTGCGCGAGGCCATCCTCCAGGGAGCGGAGAAGCGGGTGCGTCCCGTGATGATGACGGCGTTGACGGCCATTCTGGGTTTACTGCCGGCGGCGCTGTCCACGAAGATCGGCGCCCAGACGCAACGGCCTTTGGCGATCGTGGTGGTCGGCGGCATGATCACGACGCTGTTCCTGACGCGCTACCTGATGCCGGTGCTCTACAGCTTCTACGGCAACCGCGAGCCGCCGGAAGGTTCGGGCGACCTGGCTCATTGAGTGGTGCTGCCGCTGAGGGATCCGTGGTGTGGTCGCGCGCGACGAGTTGGTCTCACGGCGCCACATCCACCACCATAAACGCATCGCTCCCGTCGATGCGGTCCCCGTCCATCACGCGCAGGGGGAACACGTGGCGTCCCGCGGCGATTTTCTCGCTCAGGCGGAACATCACGTCGATGGATAGCGTTTCGCCAGCCGCTGGAAAGACCTCCCACGGCCCAATCGGGACCAATCGAGAGTTTTTCAGCGTCTCGCTCAGCAACCCGCGACTTTCCAGCGTAACGTCCAGCTTCTGCCGACGTACCGTCGGGTTGGTTACGACCAGCGTCGCCTTGATCGTCGCGCCGGGTTTCGCCTTCTGAACCAACGGCTCAACGTGAACGCGGTGCGGGTCCCAGTCGACGCGATGGTTGCCGCTGACGCACAGCGCATCGGCCGCCTTCGCGCTGACCTTGCCCCACTGGACGCGGCGGCGGAAGTCCTCGGCGTTGAACTCGAACGGGCCGCCGTGCTCGGCCAGCACCCAGTCCGGGGCGGCGTCCAGCACCTTCTGGGCGCTCGCGGCGTAGGGCAGCGGCCAACTCCGGTTCAGGCCCATCCAGCCGCCGGTGCCGCTGAACTGGTCCTGATGGAAGAAGTTGTCCGCCGTGAAGAAGCAGCGCTTGCCGTCGATCACCGTCTCGACGCCCATCGTGAACTCGGTCTGGCCCGGCAGATGGCGGAAGCGGAGGCGGTATTCGCGCCATGTCAGCGGTCTCGCCGTCCTTGAAGCGGCGGTCGATCTTCACCGGCCGGGCGTCGAGGAACGGTGCCGCAACAGGAACGGATCGGCCACCGGCACCGCGACGCGGTCGAGCGTCCACACCTCGCACTTCTCGCGATCGAGCAGCGAGTAGATGCCGTCGTAATGGTCGAAGTGGGCGTGGCTGCACAGCACGACCTCCATCGGGCCGAGCTTCTGGTCCGCCTTCAGCTTCGGGAACTGCTTCGCGCTGTGCGGGTCCCACGGATCGACGACCAGGCAGGCGTTGTCCTTCGAGACGCAGCACATAGGTGTTGCCGGTCAGCCACAGGTGCTCGGAGACGCGCGACCACGGCTTCGAGCCGTTCGACTCGGCCTGCTCCTTGGCGAGGAAGGCGTACTGCGGCGCGTCCTTCAGCGCGTCGCTTGGTGAAGCGCTCGAAGCTCTTGAGGAACGCCATCTCCTGCACGGCGTCGGCGGTCCAGCGTCAGTTCGTCGGCGCAATCCTTTTCGATGACGGGGCCGTGCGCCGGCAGCAGCACGTCCGGTTTCAGCTCGGCGAGTTTGCGGAGCGACTCGGCCGTCGGCTGCAGGCCGGCGTCGGTCCAGTGGTCCCAGTCGGTCGTGTAGGGCGACCACAGCTTGCCGGGTTCCGCGAGCGCATCGCCGCAGAAGACGAGCAGCGGTCCGTCCTTCCCCTTGCGAACGGCGTAGGCGACGTGATCGCGCGAATGGCCCGGCGTGGCGACGACGCGGATAGTCCAGCCTTTCCAGTCGATCGTCTGGCCGTCTTCCAGCGAGCAGTCGATGCCGTCGAGTCCCTCGGGCAGGACCAGATAAGCGGTGCGCGAGCTGCGCAGCGGCAGCGAGTCCTTCCAGTATTTGCGGACGCCCTCCGGCGTCAGCCACTCCGCCGACGCTTTCGGCGCTCGCACTGGCACCTTGTCGGCGAGGTAACGGCTGGCGAACGCGGCACTGTCGCGGTGGTGATGCGTGAGCAGGACCGTTTCGATTTTCTTGACGCCGTGCTCCCGTAGTCCGTCGGGATTGCACGCCGCATCGATCAGCATCGCCGTGTCACCGGAGACGAGGGCGTAGCTTGCCGGCAGTCCCGGCGAACGCAGCACACCCGGCGCGACCTCGACCCAGCGCGGGGCCGCGGGGGCATCCTCTTTCCGGCCCACCCAGGCGGCGGCCCCGACCAGCGCGAGACAGAGCAGACCGAGGAGATGGTGGTTGCGCATGATAACCTCTGAACGGGCGGAAACCTCCTGACAGAGTAAGCATTCGCAACGGCCGCTGTCAACGGTCGGCACGCATTGTGGCAGTGCGGAGATTCGACTACAATCGCAGTGTTCGAGCCGTCCGATGGTGAAGGAGGTGCGTCATGCGTGATAACGTTCGACAGTTCACCCCGGGCCTATCGAGGGAGGAGCAAGTCGAGATGGTCCATACCCTCGTTGTTCGGTGAGCGGAGGGACAGAAGGAGGAAAGCACGTTCCTAGATCCCAACGGCGTGGTTGTCGGGTATTTCGTCCCGTATGCGAAGTGGGTGGAAGAGCATCCGAGGCCTTTCAATCCTGGTTACGCTACCGAGGAAGAAGCGACCGAAGCGGCGAAGAATGGACGGAGTCTGAGTGACATCTGTGCCTGGTTCAACGCCACGCATCCAGCCGACGCAGACCAGACGAACCAACAGTAAGCATGCATCTTCCGAGGTCCCGCGATGCCGCCCTATCGTTTTCAAGTCAAGGCGACTCAGGTCGCAGACGATCCGTTACTGGACCTGCTTGTGAAGAATCCCTATCTGCGAAATGCGATAACGCGGGCTAGCGGTAAAATCGACCCTGTTCTCGGTATAGGTCCCCCCAATCAGGGCAATCCCGCACCGAAGCCAGGTTATCCAACCAGAAGAGAAATCCCCATCGATCTGTTGTGCGTGGGATTTCACTACGCCTCGAATGGTCTCGAAGTGGTAGTCACCGGGATTGAGCTGAACCCGCGACCTCCACACGGCGTGCCCTGATCCGTGCGAAACCTCTCGCAACTTGACACGCCTTGCGCAGGAACGCTAGAACAACACTACCCAGTACGACGAAGGAAGAAGGAGGCAGCAGCCATGATGACACCTCGAGAAGTGATGTTAGTCATTTTTGCCGAGCCGTTCCGGCCGTTCCGTATCCACACGGCGAGTGGTCGGTCATTTGAAGTTCGACACCCCGAATTTGTTCAGATGGGTCGGAGCACCGTCACGGTTTATGCTCCTCCCGACAGTGATCCGAACGGACCGCAGAAATGGGAGAAAATCTCCCTACTTCTGATCGAATCGATCGCGCCGCTGGATGCCCCCGTGAATTCGGGCAGCTAATCGCTGTCCCCGTTCAGATCAATCGGCCCGGAGTGACTGGAAACACGATGACGAATCCTCGCACCTACGCCTTCGTCAGCCTCGGCTGCCCGAAGAACCTCGTCGATTCCGAGCGCATGCTCGGCAAGCTCGCCCAGGACGGCTTCGTGCTCACGCCGGACGCCGACGGCGCCGACGTCGTCGTCGTCAACACCTGCGGCTTCATCGAACCGGCTCGGCAGGAATCGCTCGGCGTCATCCGCGAGATGCTGGCACTGAAAGAGCAGGGCCGCGTCGGTGCCGTCGTCGTCGCCGGCTGTCTCGCCGAACGCAAGAAGGACGACCTCCTCGCCGAAGTGCCCGGCGTCGATCACATCGTCGGCGTCTTCGGCCGCGAGGAGATCGTGCCGGTCGTCAACCGCGCCCTGTCCAAACGCAACCGCGACGAGCAGCGCTCGCTCTTCCGTCCCGCTCCGGTCAAGGCCCAGGAAGACACGGCCCGCCTCCGCATCACGCCGCGGCATTATGCCTATTTGAAGATCTCCGAGGGCTGCGATCGCACTTGCACCTTCTGCGCCATTCCCGGCATGCGCGGCAAGCACGTCACCAAGCCGATCGAGGAAGTCATTCGCGAGGCCCGCGAGCTGGCCGCCGACGGCGTGCGCGAGCTGATCCTCGTCGCCCAGGATACGACGTATTACGGCCTCGATCTCTACGGCCGGGTGCGCTGTGCCGAACTGCTTGCGCGAGCTGGAGAAGGTGGACGGCATCGAGTGGATTCGTGTCCTCTACGCCTACCCGATCTACTTCACCGACGAACTGATCGACGTGCTGGCGACGGCGAAGAAGATCATCCCCTATCTCGACATGCCGCTCCAGCACATCAACGACCGCGTCCTGAAACGAATGCAGCGGCGCGTCAACCGCCAGGCAACCGTTGAACTGCTGGAGAAACTGCGGCACGCGATCCAGGGTCTGTCCATGCGCACGACGTTTATCGTCGGCTTCCCCGGCGAGACGGATCCGGAGTTCGAGGAGTTGGTCGAATTCACCCAAACAGCGAAATTCGAGCGCCTGGGCGTCTTCCCGTACTCCTACGAACCGGACACTCCAGCGACGCGTCTCGACGGCCATCTGCCGGAGGAAGTGAAGACCGCGCGGCGCAACCGCCTGATGGAAGTGCAGCAGGAGGTCGCATTCGCCCATGCCCAGGGACAGGTCGGCAAGGAAATCGAGGTGATCGTGGACGGTCCCGACCCCGAGGCACCGAACCACGTCGTCGGCCGCAGCCACGCCGACGCGCCGGACATCGACTGCACGGTGCGGTTGAAGGGCAAGAAACTGGCCGCGGGCGACATCGTCACGGCGAAGGTGACGGGGGCGGACGGCTACGATTTGCTGGCGCGGGCGCTTCGGGCGCGATCTTGTTCGCGATAACGGCAAGCGGGGGCTCCATGGCGACGGTGATGCGACCCCAGGCGTCGGTCTGGAACGTGCCGAACCAGCTCACGCTGGCCCGGTTCGTCCTGGCGCTGGTGTTGTTCGGTCTCATCGCCGTCGAGTGGTGGGGCTGGTGCCTCGGCGTCTTCCTCGTCGCCGCGTTTACCGACTGGCTCGACGGCTATCTCGCCCGGTTGCACAACCTGACCAGCACGCTCGGCCGCAACCTCGATCCGCTCGTGGACAAGCTGCTGATGTGCGGCGTGCTACATCTTTCTGCTGCCGCTGGGTTCCGCCCCGAGGAACGCTGGCTGATGCCGTGGATGGTCACGGTCGTCGTCGGCCGCGAGATGGTCATCACGAGTCTGCGCAGCTACATGGAGGCGGTCGGCGCACGTTTCGGCTCCGACTGGCTCGGCAAGCTGAAGATGGGCTTGCAGTGTATGGCCGTCATCGCCGTGTTCCTCGAGTTGATCGGTCGCACCGCCTGGCCCGAGGCGCTCGGTTTCGCCGCACAATTGGCTGCCGTGCGCTGCGGGACTGCGCTGCTGTATGCCATGCTGGCTTCCACGCTGCTGAGCGGGCTGCAATATCTGTGGCGGGCGGCGACGCTGTATCGGGATTCGACTTGATTCATATAGCCCTCGGATTGCCGGGGGTGCGACATCCCCCGATTTGCTGGGGGCTATATGGAGACCTCTCCTCATGTCCGTCAATTTCTGCCATCGTCGGCTGCGGCATGATCGCCCGCTTTCACGTCCGCGCCATCGCGGACGTTCCGGGGGCGAACCTCGTCGCACTGGTCAGTCGCAGTCAGACTGCCGCGAAGAAAATGGCCGATGAACTGGGTCTGAAGTGCGACCTCTACACCGACCTTGCCGACGCGCTGAAACGGCCGGACGTTCACGCCGTCATCATCACGACGCCGAGCGGCGCCCATCTGGAACCGGCAGTCGCCGCAGCGGAGGCCGGCAAACACGTCGTCGTCGAGAAGCCGCTGGAGATCACCGCCGAGCGCTGCGACCGTATCATCGAGGCTTGCGAAAAGAAGCGCGTCAAGCTCTGCACCATCTTTCCCTCGCGCTTCGCCGACGCCAACGTGACACTCAAGGCGGCGGTGGATGCGGGCCGCTTCGGCCGACTGACGCTGGGCGAGACGACCTGCAAATGGTGGCGGTCCCAGGCGTATTACGATGAGGGCGGCTGGAAAGGCACCCGGGCGCTGGACGGCGGCGGGGCGATGATGAACCAGGCGATCCACAATGTCGATCTGCTGCTGTGGATGATGGGGCCGGCCACGCACGTCGCCGGCTTTACGGCGACACTGGCCCACGAGCGCATCGAGGTCGAAGACACCGCCGTCGCCTGTCTACGTTTCAAGAACGGCGCCCTCGGCGTCATCCAGGCCACGACAAGCGTCTATCCGGGGCTGCCGAAGACCATCGGCATTCACGGCGACCGCGGCACGGCCGTCATCGAACAGGAGGACGTCCTGCGCTGGGACTTTCAGCCGGAGACGGAGGACGACAAGCGTGTCAAGGAGCGCTTCGCGCAGAAGGTCGGTGCGTCGGGCGGATCGAGCAATCCGGCGGCGATTTCCCACGTCTACCACGCCCGGCCAGCTCGCGGACTTCGTAAAGGCGATCGAATCGAACACCGCTCCGCTCGTGGATGGCCGCGAGGGACGAAGAGCGGTCGAGCTGATCCAGGCGATTTACCGTTCCGCGGAAACGGGGATGACGGTAGAATTGTTGGAAGGGAGGTAACGAACTATGCGACCGGAAGATTTCCGCGAGTTGTTAAGGCAACAACCCTTTCGCCCACTCCGCGTCTACATGACCGATGGGCGAACCTTCGACGTTCGACATCCCGAAATGGTCATGGTCCTTCAGAGCCGAGTCATTGTCGGCATCACATCCGACGCTGCTGGCGGCTTCCCGGATCGCGCTAAACATTGTTCACTTCTCCATGTCGTTCGAGTGGAGGAGTTACCGATGCCGATACCTAAAGGCGCAAATGGTCCCCCTGCCAACGGATAACTGTTTCGGTTTGCAGGATGCGAAATTGCACGGACGAAAGTTGGCCAAAGGACTGGCACCATGAAACAGCGCTCGAAGATCGCGGACTACCTCGTCTACCTTGTCGTTCGCTTCCTCGTCGGCATGATCCAGGCCATGCCGTTCCGCCTGGCGTGCGGCGTAGCCGATTGGCTTGCCTGGTTGGCGTATCGCGTCGATCGCCGGCACCGTCTCGTGGCCGAGGAAAACCTTCGACATGCCTTTGGCGACTCAGTTCAGCCCTATCGAACGAGATGGCATCGTGCGGGCCGTCTATCGTCACTTCTCGCGCTTGATCGTCGAGATCATCCATCTGCCGCGGCTCCTCTCGGCCGGCACCTGGAAGTCACACGTGGAGGTTATCCGGGGAGACCGCATAATCGGATCGCTGTTGTCGGATCGGCCCGTGTTAATCGTCACCGGCCACTTCGGCAACTGGGAGCTGGCCGGCTACGCCATGGGTTTGTTCGGCTTCTCCACCTATGCCATCGCCCGGCGCATCGATAACCCGTACCTCGATCGCTTCCTCGCCCGCTTTCGGCAGCGAACCGGGCAGACCATTCTCGACAAGAACGACGACTACGGCCGTATCCAGAAGGTTCTCGCCGAGAAGGGAGCGCTGGCGACGCTGGGCGATCAGGATGCGGGACGGCGCGGTTTGTACGTGGAATTCTTTGGCAGACAGGCCTCGACGCACAAGGCCGTCGCACTTCTGGCCCTGCAGTACAACGCGGCGCTGCTCGTCGTAGGCATCCCGAAGGTCGGCGAACCGATGCGCTACCAGATCGTTGCCGAGGACCTGATCCTGCCGGAAGAGTACGCCGACCATCCCAACGCCGTGCGTGCGATCACACAACGCTTCACGTCCGCGCTGGAACGACTGGTGCGCCGTCATCCGGAACAATATTTCTGGCTGCATCGCCGCTGGAAGCACCAGCCTGCCGCCAAGATAAGCAAGGCCGCCTGAGGCGCTCGACCGGGCATGGTTCAGAGGCGGATGACACCGTGGTAGGACGGATTTGCAATCCGTCCGGGCGTTGGCGGACGGATTGCAAATCCGTCCTACCACGGTGTGACCCCGCCGGTGCCCCGTTTGAACCATGCCCACGACCGGGCCATCGCCTATCTCAGCGTGTGGGCGAAGGCGAGCGACAGAGGCTGATGTTGCCCTCGAAGATCGTCGTATTATCAGCTATTTCTCGCCTTCAATCAGCTTCAGCCGGCGCTTGTTCCTGCCCTCGACAGGTTGGCCTACAGTTGATGACCAGGGAGCCGTCCTTCGCCACGGCCTCGGCGTAGTCCGGAACGCCCTTCGGGTAGATCGCTTCGGCCGTGGGATGCTTGGCGGCGCTCCCGTTGACCACGGGCGGACCGAACGTCACCGTCACCTTCGGGATGTCGGCGACCGGCTTGCGGCTTCCGTAGACCTCCACGAAGTTCGCCACTTTGCGGTCGAGGACCAACTTCTCGCCTTTGAACCGCAAAGCGCCGACGAACACGTTCTCGTCTTTCTCGTGTGAGTACACGAACGCTCCGACCCAGGTGTACTGCTTCCCGTCGATCATCTGCTCGTCCATCCGTATCAGCCGATAGGTGTACTTGCCCTTCTTCCACTCGAACGGACGGCGCACGCTCACGAAATCCCCTTCGTGGCCCGAACTTTGGAAGAACCCGCCGTCCGAGGGTCGGATAGCGTCGTGGCTGCGTTCGCCCCACATCGAGAAGAGGAAGCCGGGGCCGAGGGTGCGGAGCTTCGGGTCTTTCTTGGTGTAGCCGTCCGCCTGCGTCTGGACGCCGCCGTAGAAGGGCGTCTTGCTAAGATGGCCCAAACCGATGGGTGCGATGTAGAGATTGACCGAGGACGGTACGTCGTCGCTGATCGTCACGTCCACGGCCAGGCTCTCGAAGGGCGTATCCTGGCCGATGTCCCACCAAGTATCGACCAGATGCCAGGGCATCGGGGCGTACTTCTTCTCGTCCGTGGGCGGCTGGCCGCCTCCGAGAGCGGGGCGAAGTCCGAGGCCGAGGAGAACCAAAAGCAGGAAAAGGGAGTTGCGTTTCATGTAAGATTCCTCGATATTCTCGTGCATGATGACGTCTGCGGCACTCACCGTGGTCGTTATATCGTCCGGCCCTGCCAGTAAAAGGTGACTGGCACGCTTATCTCTCGACGACGCCGATCAAGCGATAATCATCGAGTCTGTCCACTGTTGTTGCATCCTTTCACTCCCGTTGGGCGATTGTTTACAAGCCGCACGCGGCAAGTTCGTTAGAATGCACCTAGTTCGACAAGGGACGAGCGAGGAGAACCCGGCCATGGCCGCCGCCGCTGCTGCCAAAACCATTGATCTGAGCAAGATTCGCAACATCGGTGTCATTGCGCACATCGATGCCGGCAAGACCACGACCACGGAGCATATCCTGTATTACTCCGGCGCCACGCACAAGCTCGGCACCGTGGACGCCGGCAACACCGAAACCGACTACGACGAGGAGGAGCGCGAACGCGGCATCACGATCTACAGCGCCTGCATTCCGTTCCAGTGGCGCGACTGCACCGTCAACCTGATCGACACCCCCGGCCACGTCGATTTCACCGCCGAGGTCGAACGCTCGTTGCGCGTGCTGGACGGCTGCGTTGTCGTCTTCGACGCTCAGAAGGGCGTCGAAGCTCAGTCCGAAACCGTCTGGCGCCAGGCCAACAAGTATGCGGTGCCGCGCCTCGTTTTCATCAACAAGATGGACGTCGTCGGCGCCAATTTCGAGAATGCCGTGGAGCAGGTCCGCGAGCGCCTGGAAGGCAATCCCGTGCCGCTCAACATGCCCATCGGCTCGGGTTCGATCAAGGACAGTGCCACGCCGTTCCGCGGCATCATCGACCTGATCGAGATGAAGGCGCTGTTCTTCGATCCGGCGACGAAGGGCAAGACCATCCGCAGCGAGCCGATTCCGGCAGAGGTCCTCCTCGACGTGCAGGCTTGGCGCGAAAAGCTGTTCGATCGCCTCACCGCCTTCGACGACCAGGACCGTATCACCAGCGCGTACCTCGACGGCAAGGACATCCCGCTGGACACCCTGCGGGCCGTCATCCGCGAGCAGACGTTGAAGCGGCAGATTCAGCCGGTGCTGTGCGGTTCCGGCCGCGAACACATCGGCATCCAGACGCTGCTCGACGCCGTGACCTGGTATCTACCGAACCCGCTCGATCGGCCGGCAGTGACCGGCAGCAATCCGAAGAAAAAGGACAAGGAGGAGAAGCGCAACCCGGACCCCAAGGAACCGCTCTCCGCCCTCGTGTTCAAGATCGTCGCCAACGAGAATCGCGAGCTGTACTACCTGCGGATCTACTCCGGCACCCTCAAGCCCCAGAGCCGGCCCTACAACCCCGGCAAGGACTGCAAGGAACTGCTCAGCAAGATCTACCACACGATGGCCGACCCGACCGACCTGCGCGAGCAGACCGAAGCTGTCGCCGGCGACATCGTGGCGGTCATCGGTCTGCGCGAGTCGATCACCGGCGACACGCTCTGCGATCCGCTGCACCCGATCTTGTTGGAGCGCATCCTCTTCGCCGAGTCGGTCATCAGTCAGTCGATCGAGCCGGAGTCGTCGGCCGACAAGCAGAAGTTGACCGACGTCCTCAATCTGCTGAGAAAAGAGGATCCGACGTTCCACTGGAACCTCGACCCCAACACCGGCGAGACGCTGATGAGCGGCATGGGCACGCTGCACCTGGAGATCAAACGGCACCGGATGGAGCGCGATTTCAAGCTGAAGGTGAAAGTGCGCAACCCGCGTGTCAGCTTCCGCGAGACGATTCGCCGGCCCATCGCGGTCGTCGGCGAGTGTGTGCGCCAGGCCGGCACTCAAGGTCTGTTCGCCAAGGTGCGCGTTTCTTTTGAGCCAGTCACTCCGAAGCAGGGCGAGCCGTCGATCCAGGTCGTGACAAGCCTGCCGGACGATTCGCCGTTGCCGCCATTGTTCGTCGCCTCGGCGGAACAAGGGGTGCGTGGGGCGCTGTCGTCCGGAGAGCTAGGCTTCCCGGTGATGAACGTCCGGGCGACGCTCCTCGACGCCGAGATGGAAGAGCAGTTCTCGAACGAAACCGCGTTCCTGGCCGCCGGCACCGACGCCGTTCACAAGGCGATGCGTGACAACATCGTGCTTATGGAACCGGTGATGCGGCTGGAGGTGACGGTGCCGGAAGAGTACCTCGGGCCGATCACCGCCGACCTGCACTCTCGGCGGCGGAGATTCGCGAGATCCTGACGCGCGGCAAACTGCGCGTGGTTGAGGCGGAGGTGGCGCTGCGGTCGATGTTCGATTACGCCGATAAAGTCCGCAGTTTGAGCCAGGGACGGGCGTCGTCGTCGATGGAGCCGCGCTGCGTACAAACCGGCGCCGGACGAGGTGCTGGAGGCGCTGTTGCATCCGGCGGAGCTGTATTGACGACTGCGCTGTTAGCCCGACGCGCCAGCGAGGGTTCGTCGCTTTGCAACGCGAACACCCTCGCTCGCGCGTCGGGCTAACCAAGGCGAGCGAACCGCGAACGGCCGCCAGCGGTCTACGGAGTGGTATCGACTGGCCTGCTGTGGGAGTTCGAGCGTCTGGAGGGGCAGCGGTTTGTACGGCACCCGGCTGCCTACGCGGTTCCTGCTAGGCAGCCAAGGTCACTTTGCGCCCGTACATAGCCTACTCGCGAACTGGCAAACAGTCAGGGATTTACTCGCGCAAAGCAGAGGGATCCTTTCAGACGAACGAACTATCCGAGAAAAACCGCTAAGATGGGTTCAGGCCGTGTTGGAGGTTCTCAACTGCAAGCAATGTTTTTCCTTTGACTTGAAGGTGCGTCTGCCGTGGCGGGATGGTCCGGGGCGGACGCTCTCGGTATGTTACTCGCAGGACCGCTCCTCGGTGAAGCTTGCAAGGTGTACCATGCCGACCTCTCGCGAAGACCTGTTTGGCTGCGATACGCTGGTGGCGACGGCGACGGGCACGGCGGATCGCAGCGTGATCTTCGCCAAGAACAGCGATCGCCTGCCCGATGAATGCCAGCACCTGCGGATTTATCCGGCACGCGACTGGGAAAAGGGTGCGACGGTGCGCTGTCAGTATGTGACCTGCCGCAAGTACGCCACACCTATCGCGTCCTGGGCAGTCAGCCGTTCTGGCTCTGGGGCTTCGAGCACGGCGTGAATGAGCGCGGCGTGGTCATCGGCAATGAAGCGATCTGGACGACGGCGGCGCGGCAGCAGGTCGGGCTGTTGGGGATGGACCTGATCCGCCTGGGCCTGGAGCGCGGCGGCACGGCCCGCGAGGCCCTGGACGTGATGACGGCGCTGCTGGAGAAACACGGCCAGGGGGGCTCGCCGCGGCACAACGATCCGAAGGCGGCGTGCTACGATAGCTCGTTCATTCTGGCCGATCCGGGCGAGGCGTGGGTGCTGGAGACGAGCGGCCGGGACTGGGCCGCCCGGCGAATCCAGGGCGTCTACTCGATCTCGAATGCGCCTTGCCTGGGCAGCGACTTTGACCTCGCCAGCAGTGCGCTGCGTGGCCGGAAGGGGCTGGACTTCGCCCGTGACCTGGGCGAGTACACCGACGCACCCGCAAACCAGCGGCCGGACCCGCTGCCAGCGCAGCCGGCAGCTGCTGGAGGAGCGCGCGGGCCGCATCGGCGTGGCGGACATGATGGCCATGCTGCGCGATCACGGAGGCGCGGCCGACGCGAAAGGCGCCCGGCGACTTCGGCCCGACCCTCTGCGTCCACCCCGGCACCGGCCAGACCGCGGCCAGCATGGTGGCGCATCTGCACAAGGACGGCGTCATCGCCTGGTGCAGTCTCGTCACGCCGTGCATCTCGATCTTCCTGCCCTTTTTTGTGGACGCTGCCGTACCCGAGGCGCTGGCGCAGGGCGCCGCGACCTTCACGTCGGCGTCCCCGTGGTGGCGCATCAAGCGGCTGCTGAATCGCGCCGCCAAGAACTGGGGCGAGTCGTTCCCGCGCCTGCGGGCACACTGGCAAGAGTGGCAGCAGGCGCTGCTCCGCGAGGCGGCGGACTACCGCAAGGACAGTTGCGATCACAAGAGCATGTGGGTGAACCGCAACGTCACGAGGCTACTGACGGAGATTGCCGCGCTGGAGCGCGCGTTCGGCCTGGACCGGTGAGGGAACCGCGGAGGAACTGGCATGATGAAGCGACGCACGTTTCTTGGGACGGCCCTGGCCTTTGCGACCGCTTCCCCCTTGTTCGCGGCCCTGCGCCGGGAGCGGTGGGATGACGCGGCCGAAGTGCTCGAGCGGGCCACGGCGGCGAAGCAAGTGGACGCGGCCGTGCTGCACGTGGTTCAGAAGGACGAGTCGTTCACGCGCCACTTCGGCAAGGCCGCCTCGGGCGACGCGATGTTCTTGCTCGGCTCCATTTCCAAGCCGATCAACGTGACTGCCGTCATGACCCTGTTCGATCAAGGGAAGTTTCAGCTCGATGACCGCGTGAAGAAGTTCTTGCCCGCATTCACGGGCGACGGACGGGACGAGGTGACGATTCGTCACCTGCTGACGCACGTCTCCGGCTTGCCCGATCAGCTGGCCAATAACAACGAGCTGCGCAAGCAGCACGCGCCGCTGACGGAGTTCGCCGCACAGGCCATTCGCACGCGCCTCGATTTCGCCCCCGGCGCCCGGTACCAGTACTCGAGCATGGGGATCTTGCTCGCCGCGCGGATTGCGGAGCTCATCAGCGGGTCGGACATTCTCACGCTCGTCGATCGCACTGTCTTTCAGCCCCTGGGCATGAAGCACTCGGCCCAGGGACTCGGACGGTTCAAGCTGGAAGAGATGGTCTCCTGCCAGATGGAAGGCGCCGCGCCCGAATCGGGGAGCGGCGATCCGCAGGCCAAGGAGTGGGATTGGAACAGTCCCTACTGGCGGAAGCTGGGCGCTCCCTGGGGAGGGACGCACGCTTCCGCGCCGGACCTTGCCAGGTTTCTGGGCGAGTTCATGGGGGCCCGCGGCAAGGTCGTGAAGCCCGAGACGGCGCGGCTGATGATCAAGAACCACAATCCGGAGGGATTCACACCGCGCGGGTTGGGATTCGGCGTCGGCAAAGGGTCCGGCAGTCCCGGATGTTCGGAGCGAACCTTCGGCCATACCGGCTCAACGGGCACGCTCTGCTGGGCCGACCCGGCGAGCGAAACCATTTGCGTCGTGCTCACGTCGCTGCCGCGCCGCGCGGCGAAACGCCACCCGCGCGAACTCGCGGCGGAGCGCGTCGCGGCGGCAGCCCGCCGCTGATCACCGATGGCAAAACGCGAATCGTCAAGCGAAGAAGAGTTATCTGAGACAGCAACGTAACTGTTTTTTGCACACTTTAACGCCATTGACCCGCCCGCGCCTCGGTCCAATAATGGGCGCTACGTTCGCTCCCCATCCCACAGACGGAGGTAACCCAATGAGGAAGTTCCTGCTTGCCTTCCTGGCGGTGGCTCTTTTTACAGGGGTTGTTCGCGCCGATGCTGTTGCCGGGGAAGTGCCGAGCGGTCCGGAACCGGGCACCGTCTCCCAAGTCACAGAGACGGTGACGGCGGTGTTGATGCGAGCCAAGGGTGCTGTGCTCGGGAGCCTCGTACAAAAGGGGATGACGCATCGAGAAGCGTTCGACATTCTTGGTATGCCAACCCGCACCTTCATCGGTGCCTGGAACTTGCTACAACGTCTACTCAAGGTTGGGTCTGGCTGTGACCATTTCAACATGGGAACCCGAAGGCGGTGGCCCTAACTTGATTGTAACAAAAGTTTCGATTTTGCCGCTGTTCAAGTAGCGTCAAGCCGCGTACACCGACTTGAGGTGTCAAAGTCGTATCCAGTATTCTCTCATAGGTCCCAAGGCTGAAAATCAAGGAGACGCCATGCGAGTGTACTTTGTCGCGATTGCGATTCTTTTCACCGCTGCACCAACCTTCGCCCAGCTGCCGAAAAACCTGCCCGAGGCCCTGCCGCTTTGGCCCAAAGGCGCTCCCGGTTCCGAAGCGCGCATGGCCGAAGCCGAGGAAATCGATCGGCTCCAATGTCTGCAACGTTCACAATCCCACGCTCACCCCTTACGTTCCCGACGCCGACAAATCGACCGGCACGGCCGTCATCATCTGCCCAGGCGGCGGCCACTCCAAACTCTGTCTGGGCCATGAGGGCTATGCGTTGGCCGAGTGGTTTCGCGATCGCGGCATCGCGGCCTTCGTGCTGAAATATCGTCTCGCTCGTGAGAAAGGCAGCACCTACACCGTTCAGGATCACGCGATGGCCGACACACGCCGGGCCATCCGCCTCGTCCGCAGTCGAGCCGGCGAATGGCACCTCAAGACGGACCGCATCGGCATCCTCGGTTTTTCCGCGGGCGGCGAACTGGCTGCCTACGCGGCCATGAAGAACGATCCCGGCAACAAGGACGCGGCCGATCCCATCGAGCGGCACAGCAGTCGGCCCGATTTCCAGGCCCTCATTTATCCGGGCAGTTCCGGCAGCTTCAAGGTTGAGCCGGGCATGCCTCCGGTGTTCCTCGCGGCCGGTTACAACGACCGCCCCGACATCGCCGAAGGCCTGGCCACCTTGTACCTGAAATACAAGGCCGCGAAAATCCCCGCCGAGCTGCACATCTTCGCCAACGCCGGGCACGGTTTCGGCTACCGGCACGACGCCAAACCCAGCGCCGCCGCCCGTTGGCCTGAACGCTTCACGGAGTGGCTTGGCGACAGTGGATTGTTGAAGTAGTCAATTGATTACTCTAAGCCGATCGCCTGAAGGCACACACTCTCGTTGCGAAAGGGCTAAATGAAGACTCTCACACGGTTCGCTTGCGTCGTCGCTCTTCTTTCCCTGACGCCGGTTTTGGACCTTGCATCCGCTGTCGAGGTTCCAGACGGGAAGACCTCACTTCCGAAAGAAGCACTCCCCGATGGGGACTTCAAAATCGGGCCCCCAGTACAGCAACGCCCCGGAGTTGACGGTCAAAGAGGGAGTTCCCAAGGGAACTCTCCATGATTTCACGATGGATTCAACAGACAGCAAAATATATCCCGGCCTCAAAGGAGCCTACAAGCGCAAGGTATCGGTTTATGTTCCGAGCCAATATGTCAGAGACACGCCCGCGCCGTTCATTGTCATCCAGGACGGGATGACCAAGGACATCCTCCCCAAGATTCTGGACAATATGATTATCGACCGTCGTCTGCCGCCGATGATCGCGATTTTCATTTCCTCGGGCGGCGGCGACGGCAAGGGAAGTGAACGAGGTCTTGAATATGACACCGTGTCGGAAGTCTACGCCGTCTTTATCGAGACCGAGGTGCTGCCTCGAATCGAAAAGGATTACAAGGTGATGTTCACAAAGGACCCGGACGGCCGAGCGACGATGGGCGGCAGTTCGGGGGGAGCCGCAGCGTTCACGATGGCCTGGTTCCGTCCAGACCTATACCATCGCGTCCTGACCTATTCCGGAACCTATGTCGATCAGCAATCGCCGATGAACCCCAAGTCTCCGCACGGAGCCTGGGAATATCACGAAAACCTTATCCCCAAGAGCGATCCCAAGCCCTTGAGAGTGTGGATGGAAGTAGGCGAAAAGGACAACGGTTACAACAGGGACGAAAAGTCCTTGCACAACTGGGTACTCGCCAACCAACGCATGGCCGCCGTGTTAAAGGACAAGAAATATCACTACCGCTACGTGTTCGCGGAAGGCGCTGGTCATGTTGACGGCAAAGTCGTGAGACAGACTCTCCCGGAAGCCCTGCTCTGGTTGTGGCAAGGATACCCGATCAAGTGATGGTCACACGAGTATTCCTCGGTCGGGTACTTGACTTCCGGAATATCCACCCTTGAGTCGAGTACCGAGTACCGAGTAGTGGTCTGCCGCCCCTTGCCCCCTCGCCCAGAATTCCCCGAACGACTGACGGCCCGCCTCTCGCCGCCACAACACCTCGCGCTTACACTGCCATTGTGGGCGACGCCTGTCTCAAGCCGTTCGCCCACCGCCACGCACCACGTCATCTATCAGGATCACTGCCATGTGCCGTGTCTTCGTACTTACCGCCATACTCCCGCTGCTGAGCAGTACCCTCGTCGCGGCGGAGAAGCCGAAACCCATCAAGATCCTCTTCCTCGGCGACAACGGCCATCACAAGCCCGCCGACCGCTTCCGCCAGATTCAGCCCGTCCTCGCGGCCCGCGGCATCGAACTGGAGTACACCGACAACGTCGCGGCCCTCAATCCGAAGACGCTCGCCGGCTACGACGGCCTGCTCATCTACGCCAACACCACCAAGATCGACACCGGAGCAGGAAAAGGCCCTGCTGGATTACGTCGCCGGCGGCAAGGGCTTCATTCCGCTGCACTGCGCTTCGTACTGCTTCCTCAACTCGCCGAAATACGTCGAGCTGGTCGGCGCCCAGTTCCAGAAGCACGGCACCGGCACCTTCCGCACGATCATCGCCGAGCCGGACCATCCGATCATGAAGGGCTTCCACGGCTTCGAGAGCTGGGACGAAACCTACGTCCACACCAAGCACAACGAGAAAGGACCGCACCGTGCTGGAATACCGCGTCGAGGGAGACAAGAAGGAGCCGTGGACGTGGGTGCGGACGCAGGGCAAGGGCCGCGTCTTCTACACCGCCTGGGGCCACGACGAACGCACCTGGGGCAACCCCGGCTTCCAGAACCTGGTCGAACGCGGCATCCGCTGGGCCGTCGGGCAGACCTCGCCGCGGTCCCTGCCTGCGACGATTCCGTAGGCGGATTGCCGAGCCGTCCAACTACCAGCCGAAGATGACCGAGCTTGCGCAAGGACGTGAAGCCGTTCGAGTACGTCGAGGCGAAGGTGCCGTTCTACGCGCCGGGGCGGGGAGCCGGCCGAGCCGCTGACGAAGATGCAGAAGCCGCTGCCGGCGACGAGTCGATGAAGCACATGGTCCATCCCGGCCGATTTCGAGCTGAAACTGTTCGCCACCGACGAGCAGCTCGGCGGCAAGCCGATCTGCATGAACTGGGACGAACGCGGCCGGCTGTGGGTCGCCGTCACGCTCGATTATCCCAACGAACTGCAAGCCGGAAGGCAAGGGCCGCGACCGCATCGTCATCTGCGAGGACACCGACGGCGACGGCAAGGCCGACAAGGTCACCGTCTTCGCCGACAAGCTCAGCATTCCGACGAGCCTGATCTTCGCCAACGGCGGCGTCATCGTCCACCAGGCGCCGCACACGCTGTTCCTCAAGGCCACCAAGGGCGACGACAAGGCGGACGTGCGCAAGGTGCTGTTCAGCGGCTGGGGCACGCGCGACACGCACGCCGGGCCGAGCAACCTGCAGCTACGGGCTCGACAACTGGATCTACGGCATGCGTCGGCTACTCCGGCTTCGCCGGCACGCGTCGGCGGCGAGACGCCATCGCTTCGGCCAGGGCTTCTATCGTTTCAAGGCGGACGGTTCGCAGCTGGAATTCCTGCGCAGCACCAACAACAACTCCTGGGGCGTCGGCTTCAGCGAGGAAGGGCTTGCTCTTCGGCTCGACGGCCAACGGCAACCCGAGCGTCTATCTGCCGATCCCGAACCGCTATTACGAGTCGGTGCGCGGCTGGACGTCGTCCGTGCTGCCGACGATCGCCGACAGCGCCCGACTTCCAGCCGATCACCGACAAGGTGCGCCAGGTGGACTGGCACGGCCAGTTCACCGCCGCCGCGGGCCACGCGCTCTACACGGCCCGCACCTATCCGCAGGAGTACTGGAACCGCACCGCCTTCGTGACCGAGCCGACCGGCCATCTCGGCGGCGACGCTCGTCCTCGAGCAGAACGGCACCGACTTCCACTCGCGCAACGCCTGGAACCTGCTGGCCAGCGACGACGAATGGTGCGCTCCGATCATGGCGGAGGTCGGCCCCGACGGCAACGTCTGGGTGATCGACTGGTACAACTTCATCGTGCAGCACAACCCGACGCCGCCCGGCTTCAAGACCGGCAACGGCGACGCCTACGAAACCGAGCTGCGCGACAAGAAGCACGGCCGCATCTATCGGCTGGTGCCGAGAAGGTGCGAAGCCACAAGCCGCATTCACGCTCAAGGACGCCGACCCCGCGAAGCTGGTCGCGACCTGAAGAACGACAACATGTTCTGGCGGCAACACGCCCAGCGGCTGCTGGTCGAGCGCGGCAAGCAGGACGTGGTGCCCGCGCTGATCGACCTGGCTGGCGACGCAATCGCGTCGATGAGATCGGCCTGAATGTCGGGCGTGATTCACGCCCTGTGGACGCTGCACGGCCTCGGTGCGCTGGACGGCAAGCAATGCGAAGGCGACCGCGGCTGCCGTGGCGGCTCTGAAGCACCAGTCGGCCGGCGTGCGCCGCAACGCCGTCGCGGTGTTGCCGCGCGATCAGAGAGCACCGCGAAGGCGATCCTCGAACGCGGCTGCTCGAACGACCGCGACCCGAATGTGCGTCTGGCAGCATTGCTGGCTGCTGGCCGAACATGCCGGAGAATGCCGAGGCCGGCGCGGCCGTCGCGAAGGCGCTGCTCGATCCGACGAACCTCGCCGACCGCTGGCTGCCCGACGCCCTGACCAGCGCCGCGGCGGCGCACAGCCTGCCGTTCCTGAAGGCCTGGCCGCGGCGACAGAAGGCCGCCGCTCGACCGCACGGCAATCGGACGTCGTGGGCATTGTCGCCGCACACTAGGCGCGCGCGGCGGTCCGGACAAGCCCATCGGCGAAGCTCGTGACCGTCGCTGGTCGATGCCGACTGAAGACGGCCGCAGCCTCGATCATCCCGGCCTGGCGAAGGGTTGGCCCAGGAACAAGCGCGGCAGCTGATCGACGGAGAAACCGAGAAACGATCCTCGGTCAGATGCTGGTACGCCTGCCGACCGGCATGCCAAAGGCGATCTCGTGAAGCTGGCCGGCGCCTGGGGCAGCAAGGCGTTCGAGAAAAGCGCCGACGGCGATCATCAAGTCGCTGCTCGACAACCGTCGCCGACGACAAGGCAGGCGACGACGACCGCGCCGCCGCGGCTCGTCAGCTCGATCGAGTTCCGCGGCCCGCGGACGACTGCGGTCCTTGAGTCACTCCTGGACGCCGTCTCGCCGCGACATCTCGCCGGAGCTGAGCGTCGGCCCTCCTCGATGCGGTGGGCGACAGCACCTCCGACGCCGTCGGCCCGGCCCTGGTCAAGCGCCTGGGAGCCTGCCGCCGGCCGCCCGACGGCCGCCCTGCGCGTGCATCATTGCCCGGCCCGACGGCGACCCGTGCCTTCCTCGACGCGGTGGAAAAGGGCGAAGCGCAGCTGACCGACCTGACGCTGGATCAGAAGCAGGCGCTGACCGACGCATCCGGACGCCGCCATCGCCGACCGCGACGAGGAAGCTGCTGGCGACGCAGCGGCGGCTCGATCGAACCCGGATCGGCAGAAGGTCATCGATCAACTGTTGCTCGCTCACGAAGAAGACAGGCGACGCCGACGCCGGCAGGCTCGTTTTCAAGAAGCACTGCACCGCCTGCCACATCGCACACCGGCGAAGGCAACAAGATCGGTCCCGATCTGACCGGCATGGCGGTCCATCCCAAGGACCATCTGCTCGTCGAGATCATGGACCCGAGCCGAAGCGTCGAAGGCAACTACCGCCAATATCGCGTCGAGACCAACGACGGTCGAAGTCATCCTCGGCTTGCTCGCGTCCGAGACGAAGACCACCATCGAGCTGGTCGATGCCCAGGCGAAGCGGCACGTCATCCAGCGCGACAACATCGAGCCGCTTGAAGGAGACGCCGAAGTCACTGATGCCGGACGGCTTCGAGAAGCAGATGTCGGAGGAGGACCTTGTCAATCTGCTGGAGTTTCTGACGCAACGCGGCAAGTACCTGCCGCTGCCGCTGGACAAAGTGGCCACGGTCGTGACGACGAAGGGCATGTTCTACAGCGAGACCGCGGACGGCGGAGCGGCTGATCTTCGCCGACTGGTCGCCGAAGACGTTCGAGGGTGTGCCGTTCCTGCTGACCGATCCGCACGGCGACCGGGTGAAGAACGCCGTGCATGCTTCATTCGCCCAAGCGGCAAGATTCCGCCGACCATGCCGAAATCGGTGAAGCTGCCGTGCAATATGCCCGGCGAAGGCGATCCATCTGCTGAGCGGCGTGAGCGGCTGGGGCTACCCGGCCAGCGATAAGGGTAGCGGTGTCGCTGATCGTGCGGCTTGCACTACGCGGACGGCAAGACGGAGGACCACGAACTGAAGAACGGCGAACACTTCGCGGACTACATCCGCCGGGTGGACGTGCCGGGCTCGAAGTTCGCGTTCCGGCTTGCGCAGGCCAGCAATTCGCTATCTCGCCGTGACTCCGAAGCGGACGGAGTCGATCAAGGAGATCGAGTTCGTCAAGGGTCCGGACGCTACGGCTCCTGTGGTCATGGCGGTGACAATCGAGACGTTACCGTGACGAAAAAAGAGAACCTGATTAATATGGAAAACAAACGACACATGCCTTCTGAACTATCGGTTTTTATTCCTACGACCGGTCAAGTCGTCCGCCGAGCGGCATTCGCGCGTTAGGAACAACGTATCACCTCGTCCGAGAAGAATGTACCTGGACTCGATCGTACTGTTTCGTAGTTTGAAAGTGTTATGATAGAAATGAGCAAATTGGGATCATTTATTCTTACAGAGTCTGCGATAAACATTAAGTGTCTGATCAGCGCATACTTTCCAAGTGAAAGAGCGTGCGATTTCCTGGGCTCCGCATCTTAATTTGAACCACCATTCGTCATCAGTCGTCACTCGTAACATTCCTTGACGCCATTCATCTAGGTCAAGTGGATCTACGAGATGCGCCTGATTACCTATTGTTTCGACTAAAGCACTAGCTGTGCTGCCTAGTACAGCTCCTCCACAAGCTAGCATTTCCACAGGCGGCAACCCGAAACCCTCATAAAACGAAGGAAATAATAGGGCTCGTGCGCCATTATACAAGATGGGTAAATACTTGTCTGATACATATCCTATGTAGTGTACATTCATATGTCGATATGCTGATAATAATGTTCGGACGTCGTCTGAGTTCCAGCCCCAACTACCTACGAGAATAAGAGGATATTTATCTCGTACAGACGCTGGCAATTGGACGTACGCGCGTAATAACGTTGCCACGTTTTTTCGAGGTTCGATGGTTCCGACGTAAAGAAGATATCGAATCGGTAAACCGAGTCGCCGAAGTGTCTCTTTTACTTGATATTCAGGCAGCGGTACCATTTCCGGACGAATTCCTTGATAAATATTAGTTACTTGATCGGGACGAAGACCTAACAAGTTAATTACTTCTTGACGACCGAATCGAGAAACAGAAAGAAAATGCACACAGCCGCTTAAGCATTTGTGAATCATTCTTTCAAAATATCTTATGCGATTAGCCGGGTGCCATTGCGGGTGAAGAAGAACAGATAAATCGTGTAAAGTAGTGACTACGGGAATTTCATCGGATAAAGGAATATAATTGGGTTCATGGTACAGATCATATCGATGCGATTTGCAAATTAAACGAAAGAGACGCTGAAAATACGTATATTGTATTTTTGTATAATTATCGCCTGTCGCTGATGATATTTCTGATGACAACCAAGATCGCGCTCTTGTCCAACCCCGACGTGCGACACGAAACCAAAATCCAGGAAATGTATCGATAGTATCAAAACGTGCCTGTTTGCGTAGACTTCCTACCAGATTCTGCGTGTAATGGCCGATGCCGGTTTTCGTATCTGACAAACAATGAGTATTGATCAGCAAACGCATCGAGTTCAGCTCCGAGACGTTATAATAAGAATATCCACATTAATAAAGATTCCTTGTAATGGAAATCCATTATATCCCGTTTTCATGCGACCTTATTAATCACTTTATCTTCAGCATATTTCATTTGAATGATACAGCGGTTCGCAAAGCCAGAACGGACGACTTGGATCGCATCATTAATTTGCTCCAATGAAAATCTATGAGTAATAAGTTGTTCAAGTTGCAGCTTGCCGAGTTCCGCCAGCTTAAGGTATCGAGTTATGTCCTCATCAGGTTTTGTCTCGCCTCCGTGCGAGCCGATCAGTTTTCGACCAAAGTGAATAGGAAATGAATCGATAGAGATCTTTTCTCCTGCATGCGGTACTCCGGCAAAAATGGTTCTACCTTTTGGAGAAGTCGCTTCGTAAGCAGATTCCCGAGCTATCCGGTTACCGGTCGTATCCACACACACATCACAACCACGACCATTGGTGTAGACTTCAATTAATTTGCTAATGTTATCTGTCGCCGCGTTGATGGTATGAGTCGCGCCGAAAAAGCGCACCACATCCAATTTGGATTCTAATAAATCGATAGCGATGATAGGATGAGCTGTGACAAGAGATGCTCCTTGAATAACGTTCAGCCCCATACCACCAACACCAAACACCGCAATGGATTCACCTGGTTTCATCTCCGCGTTATTGAAAACGATACCTAATCCCGTGGTGACAGCGCAGCCGAGCAATGCGGCAATGTCGAAACCGACATTCTCTGGAATTTTGGTGAGTCGGTTTTCGGATGCAATTGTGACGTCGCTAAAAGTTGTGACACAACCGGCGTTCACCGGCTTGTTATTACTCTTGAAATGAAATTTTGGCGTCTCTGAATCAATACCGCTACCCTTGATCCAGTGAAGAACAACATGATCGCCCGGTTTTACTTTACGAACGCCTGGGCCGGTTTCCAGCACGATACCGCCGCCCTCATGGCCGAGTAGATGAGGTAGATATGGGTCTGGACGACGACCGGAGATCTCATCGATTTGCTTGCCGCAGATTCCACTGTAAGCGACTTGTACGAGTACTTGACCAACATCGAGTTTCGAGTGAGTGATATCGCAGATCTCTAAAGGGGCATTCACTTCGATTAACACAGCTGCCTTCATGTTATCTCCTGGAAAAACAAACATCGGTCGTACTTATCGAAGATCTGCGACGTCCTATCGGACTGAACTCTACCATTACTATCGTCATTGTATCATTGCCATACGTCTTTCAAAGGAAGTAACGACGGATCTCGGTGGATTGGATAATGATAGTCTTTGTTCATCTCGTATATTAGTTTCACTCGCTGATACAACGAACGGCACTTGAAAGGTTTTTCATAATAATCTTCATTATACTGACAAAGAAAGTCTATTGGCAACTGTTCTGTACCCTGTCCTATCCAGGTTAACAGGTATACATCTCCTTCTTGCCATGCAACACCCAAATAGTCGAAGATATTATCAGCGGAAAAAAGCGGCGAATAATGAATAATATCTAACACTTCTTTGTTGAAATCGATCAAAAAATAATTTAGTCCCTGTTTTTTCAGAAGTTCTCTGGCTCGTTCCGGAGATTCAAACATTATCTCATGCCAATCGCGATGTAGAGCGAATGAGACAAACGACTCCAACTCGCATCCTGGTGCCGTACAATAATTGTTGAGATTGAATGTGTAAACCCGGGTGTCATGTCCGACAACAGTTCGGATCGCTACAGCGGGAGGAAAAATTGCATTGCGATAAGCGAACGCCTCACCCAGACTCGAACGACCAAGTGCGAAATTGCGACAATGTTGATATTCAGTTAGTGGCACCGATCGGTACGTGTGTAAAGTGATATATGCGACAAGAGCAGCTGGCATGAGATAGGATGTGAACCCAATAAAATGTCGGTTGGGTAATAGACGAAACAATATACACCAAGTGCAGACGCAGCCAGTTATTATGAAAAAAATCGTAAACGAATAGAAACGGTATGCCGAAACCGGTTGGGTTACAAACTGACTGAGAACTATGGCCGCTAACAGTGTTCCACCAACTGGGACGCACAAACGCCAAAACGAAAATGGAACTCTTCGACCAATTAGCAAAATGACTGCGATAGCTATACATATAATAATATAATATACATATCGAGGAAATAGCCATTGCGGAACAAAATAATAAGCTGTGTGGACTCTAATCAGTTGTTTAATGAAACCATACCGAGTCATGTTCGCGGGCTCGACGATATGGATTTCTCCCATGGTGGATCCCGAACCCTCTTCCAACAGAACCATGAGGTAAGGACTCCACCATTCGCTGAACTTGGCCTGATTCGCGAGGCGCCAGTGTGTACGAAACGGCGTAACTTCCGAAAGCCCGGTAAGCAAATAATTGCTGCTCAACAGAGACCCCAACACGAGCGTTGCTACCGAGCCAATAATAATAAAACTTCGAGCCATGACCATTTGCCTTGAAACGTAAGCGCCGATAATCATCAGAAAAAGACTAATTGCAAGAAGCGGAAAAACCGTCGGTGCGAACAGGACAGCATGGGTTACGAACAAAGAAGTGCAGACGGTCCATAACAAACAGGATCGACCTTCGGCACATTTGAAATGCACCAAAGCCCAAACGACTGACGCAATCAATGAGGCCGTGAATTCGTGGTGCTTTTGAAATAACCCCCATTCGGCGATCGGAGCGGGATCGTTCGTGTTAATGAATGCGGCGATGTACGCAGCTGCTGCTGCAAGCGGAACAAAGATATTGTTGGCGTATTTTTTCACGATCGAGAATAACGCAAGAGCGGAAACAATAAAAAAAAGATAAGTGAGGAGTTCAGGCGCTTGTAGATCGGTGATAAGAATGCTCAGGAATGCCAGGGACGCACCTTTGGATACGTAGTAATGATACCAAACATCATTTGGCCAAAGACTATGTGACTCCACGACATGCTTAAAGTAGGGGTAATAGTGCGTATAGTAATCACCACCACCTCCCGGAGGCAACCCTTTCACAATCAACAACAATATTGCCAGAAACATTACGCAAACAAGCGCCGCCCACCTTAGCGACGCGCGAATGACGTTGGTATCGCCGATCCATTTGCTAATGCTTTCACGCCATACTTTAGAACTAAAATTCATCACATCCGCATAGGAAAGAATAACCAGCGGACTGGTAATCAAAATGGCACAAGATCGATAGAACAGATTGCAATAGCCGATACTAAACATGAATAAGGCAAGAATAGAACCGCCGGAAAAGAAACAAAGCACAAACTCATCGACCAGCTTGAGATTGATTACAACACCGCGACGTTCAAGCAGTCGAAGAAGCGTTCGCCCGATGAAGAACAATATGAACGAAAGATAAAAAAGGTAGATTATCCGAAAGATGTTATATCCCAGGTAAAGCCAGCGTGAACCTGAGAAAAAATGGGTATGATAGACGTCGATCAAACCAAACCAGAGGACTAACATGAGGTACAGAAGACAATAGATAATAAACCCGCAGCGATAGGCGGTGAAGAGACCGCTATGGCGATTCATCTTCACTATAGAACCTGATGCGAACATCTTTAACCCGTCTCCCTACTCTTCACCCTAAACGAAGGACCCCGCACCGACCCCATTTTACTTCTTGTCTCTTTCAATTCGATAGACGAATCTAACTACTGAGAAGAATGTCGGTTGGAAAGGTCTACTTCACTTGTAGCAACAGATAAGGATCGATGCTCGATCTCCAACAGAGTATCATTCTTTTGGACATCCGTGTTCCGATCGCCATTGTTCATCGGAGTCGACAAACGCTGAAGTAAGATCGACCACAAACAATTGATCACGGATGCTAAATTCCGTAACGTGAGGGCATTCGATGTTGAATGACGGCGTTCATTGTATGTGCAACCGATTTCCACAAATGTGCATCCAAGAGCCAACAATCGAGACACTAACCGAGCCTGAAATCCGAAACCGCGCGTATTAGGATGCCAACACATCACGTGATGACGAAGATACAGCGCCAACCGTTCCAGTAAGGCAACCGGAAACCACTCACTAAATTGACGATACGAGTATATGTTCGGGACAGCAATTTCCTCAACCAACTCTTGTTTTGAACTTTGATCGGATAGGGAATTACCAGATCGGCTTGTCCCATTTTGGTCAGAATTGCAACCTGCGTCGCGATCGGTTCGACATCATCACCGCAAACGATTCGATAATACTTCCCTCGGCCTAGATGAGCGCCTTCTGCAAAGTTCCTCGCCAGACCACGATTGATCGAATTACAGATTAGACGAATAGGAACACTACTGTGCGATGACCGAAACCTGCGCACCTCTTCCACCGATCGATCCGTTGAAGCATCATCGATAACGAGAATTTCGTAGGTGCAATTCACCTGCTTACAAGACTCTACAATTTTTTCGATCGTCGGAATGATGTTTTTTTCCTCATTGTAGCACGGCACGAACAGAGTCACGTCAACATCCCAGTCCTCGACCAGATTGAAATCCATATTGTCTCCTTCCCTTCACTTTCAAATACTGATCAATCTGGAAACACGAACCAACTTCACACCGGCGCATCTACGAATCTCCATCCGAACCGCATCGGCTGTTCGATGATCCACTGTAGGGCTGGCAAAGAATCAGAGAGAGTAAGACCATCGCATTCTGAACTATTCCCCCAGGAAAAAAAAGGCGGATTTCACATAAACGTCGCTCTCCATTTGCACAGAAAGGCGGGGAAGACATTCAGTTCTCAGCATTTATATCGAATAGAACAGAGTAACTCTATAATCAGCAATGATTTACGCAAATACAAGAATGAGTCTACCATGGCACGCACCGTCGTTCGCTTTTTTGAATAAGACAGGAACGAGGATTCTCCCAGAGACGCGCGGTATCCGTCTGCGCACTGGATTACCTCTCTTTCAGCCACATGCGAGCGAGGTGCCGCCTGCGTTCCGACTCCAGGTGATCCTCAAACGCTGTACGGTTGTGGAAGATCCAGCGGTTGTTGATAAACAACATTTCCCCCGGTTTCAGATCGAACTCGGCACGCAAGTCCGAGCGATTGAGGAACTCGTCCAGGATATTAAGAGCCAGTCCTTGAACTGCGGACAACGGCTGCCCAACCTTTTCGTGCCCCGCCTCGATCCAGTAGCGCAGATAACGAAAAACCAGCTTCGACCCATCCCAGTGGATGATGGGGAACCGGATCGTGGGCGTTTCCCCCTCTCGAACCCCACCCCGTCGATCGAAATGGAAAGACTGGTAGAGGGTTTCCACAGCGTCGGGACGTCGGCTTAGCAACTCGTTATGCACGGTGAAGCCGCTGAGCACCTGGCTGCGGCCGCCCGTTTTGGCCGTTTGCTGACAGAGTAGCCCCACGTAATCGAGGATGTCCGTGCCAAAAGAGTTATCGGTGTGGAAACTGCTCTCGTAGTTGGTGACCGAGAAGCGGGCTCCTTTGGAGAGGTCTTGACCTGTGTCGCGGACGTCGTAGAGCAAGGTTCCTTGGATGTTTTGTGCGACGGGCCGACCCAGGCCTAGACCGACGATCCAGTACAGCAACTGGGCACGGGGGGCACCGAGCCGTTCGCCGCGTGGTCCCTCAATGATGGCATAGCCGCGACCTCGTTCGAGGGCATCACGCACGGGACGAAGGGCTTCAGCGCAGGCGGAATGCAGGGAATGCGGCAGTTGAATCGCCGTCACGTCAAGGGGCTGATGGGAGTCGCGAACCTGCTCGAGCGCGTGGATGCACACATCGGGCAGTGGGTAGTACCAGGTGCGAGGGGCGTCTATTGTGGCCGCCGTCCATGCCCTCGGATCAGAGATGACCTCGGTCAACATGGGAGATCCTCAAGTCGCCGAGGTCGTCGGCCGTACACTCCTCAGTCGCCCGGTGCGATCGCCACGCTCAGCGGCGAAATCCAGCATTTGCTCTCGGCGTTGTAGTATAAATAGGCCCGGCTTGCAGGTCCAGTGTACTCGCCGGGAACGCGGCACACGAGGTCGATCGGCACCTCGATCTGCTGCCCCGCTTGCAGGTCGCGCCAGTACAGCACCAGCTCCCGGCCGCGAATCTCAAACGCCGCGATCAGCGGGCGCGAGCCGTCCTCGGGAACTTTCGCGTATTCCTTCAGCTGCTTCATGTCCTCCGGGATCGTCAAGCCTCCGGGTAGACCGATGACAGCCATGCGCCATGCCCTGGCCGTCCTTCGACACGTTCTTCAGCTTCGCGGTCAGTCGCACCACGTCGCCTTCTCGGACGTTCGTTTTCGCCAGGGCGGTCTCCAGGCGCAGCGGACAGTTGCCGGTGTCGGCCGGCTTGCGCGTCTGGTACGACCATGACAGCGTGAACGGCAGAACATTGCCGCCGGTCATCTCGATGCGCAGCTTGTTGTCGCCCTGCTTCAGCCACTGCTCGGCGTTCGGCAGCGGCAGCACGATGGTGTCGGACACGCCGGTCTTGAACGCCGTTTTCGCCGCTTGCTTGTCGCCGACGAAGAAGGTTAGCTCGCCGGCCTTGATGTTGCGCGGCGCCAATTTCGTGTGGGCGATCAGCGCCTTGAGGGCCATGATCGTGGACTGCGTCGAGCCGAAACCGCCGTAGCCGCCGCGCTGCTTGCCGATCCACTCGACGGCGCTCTTCACCGGCTTGACGAATTCACCGGGGTTGGCCTTCAACCAACCGAGGATCGCCAGGGCCGTCGTCTCGATCTGAAGGTCCCGGCCGCGCGAGCTGGTAATGCTCATCTCCAGTCCGTCGAGCCGGCCGTCGTCCTTCTGGGCGCCGGCCACGGTCTTGAGGAGCGGGAGGGCCTCGGCGGTCCGGCCCTTGTTGATGAGGCCGTTCGCCACCAGGCTGAGGAAGTACGGGTCCTTCGAGCCGGCCGCCGTTTTGAGCAGGGCGTCAAGCTCCGTTTTCAGGCTGTCGTCGCAACCCGATTCCGTCATCGCCCAGACGATGTAAGCGTCGGTGATTTGCTTTGACGCCCGACCAAAGGTGTCGAGCGCCCGGTCGTTGCGGAGGAAGCCGCCCTTGCCGTCGCGGCGGGACATCAGGAACTCCTGCGTGCGACGCAGCATGGCCGGGTCCACTTCCTGGAAGCGGGCCATGTCGCGGAACTGAAGCAGGCCATAAGCGGTCAGGGCCTCGTGCGGCGGAGCGGTGCCGCCGAACCATTCGTAACCCTCGCGGCCCTTCTTCTGGGCGTTTTGGCACTCGAAGGAGGTCAGCTTTTGATAGCCGCGGCCGAGCAACTCCCGCGCATGTTTCTCGACTTCTGGTTTCGCCTGCTTCGACGAATCCAGGTAGTCGAGGATCAGCACGTTGGGGTAGCTGGCCGTCGAGGTCTGCTCGAAGCAGCCGCCCGGCTCGCGGAGCAGCGATTCCAGGCCTTTTTGCAGGTCGGCCATCGTGGACGGGAACACCTGCACGGACAGTTGCAGCGTGCCGGGAATCGGCTCCTCCGTCAGCTTCAGCGTGTGCGAGGCGCTGCCTTCCAGCGTGTCGCTGAGGGAAGCGACGCGGGGAAAACCATCGGGGACGATACGGAAGGTGTTGCGGACCGCGTCGGCGACGAACCCGTTGGTCTGACCCTCGAAGGCCACCACGGCCTCGCCTTGCTGGAGCGACGGGCGGAAGAGATAGAATTTGCGGGCCGACTCACCCTGGACCTGGAACCTTTCACTCGTCTTGCCTTCGAGCAGGTTCAGACCGTCGTACTGCTTGAGCGTCAACTCCACGGAACGGGCGGCCCCGGTGTTGTTGGCGATGTTGACGGGCAGCGCGATCTTGTCGCTAGCCGTCACTTCCAACGGTGTTTTGGGATGGAGCGTGAACGGCAGCTTGGAGTCGAAGACGGTCGTGGCAGCACCGAGCCGGCCGTCAACGGTGTGGACGAACGCGGTCGCCTCGAAGCGCGTAACCGAGTCGCTCAATGCGAAGGAGACGTCGGTCTTGCCGTCCGGCAGGACGAGGACGGGATGCCAGTAGAGCGTCTCCGTGAAGTCCTGGCGTTCGGCCGCGGTGCCCTTGTCGCTATGTTTGTGAGCGTATTCGCGGACGACGAGGGCTGGAATCTCCTGGCGCCCCTGACGGCCGGCAATCCCCTCGGCTACGCGCCGGAAGTTTTCTTGATTCCGGTTGAGTGGCATGGCACCAAAGGGCAGCATCCGCGCCCGGTCGGCCATCACGCCGTCGGCCAGCTGACCAGCCGCCTGGGCGAGAGCAAGTTGCTGGAACTCGCCCCGCACTGCATCCGGTGGCAGCGCTGCACCGCGTTTCTGTTTCTGAGCCGCGAACTCCACCTGCTCCTTGCCGTCGGCCTTCGCTAGATTCATCGCGTCGGCTTCGGCCTTCTTCCCCTCGCCACCCTTGCCGGGGAAGCGCTCACCGAACCCTCCCGGTTTGGCCGGCGCTTGGGGTACGGCGTTGCCGGCCACATCCTTGTCGGCCATCCTGTCCTCGAATTCCCTCAACCCGTTCCGACCGCGACCACCCAAGTCTATCCTTTCATCCCACAGCCCTCTCTGCATTTTCTCGACCATCTTCTTCTTGTCTTCAAACATCATGTCGGCGCCGTCCTTCTTGCCAGCCATCGCCATCCGCGATTCATCCTGGCGGTCGCCATCCTTCGTCGGACCCCAGCTCAGGGCCAGGACGGCCACGAACACCGTGCAAGCCGCCATGCCGACGTAATACGGGATGGCCCGTCGCGGCTCACGGGACAGAGCGAGGAAGAAGCCGACGAGGAGCAGCACGACGAGACCAGCCGTCAGACCGGGGAACAGGCTGCCGCGAATTTCCTCCCACGCTTCCCGGCTCTTCACGAGCGTCGCCACGGCGGCCGTGTGTTCGTCGTTGGCCTTCGCTTCGGCGATCTGCCTCACTTTGGCCCGCTCGGTTGCAGCTTTCGCCGCGGCGGTCTGTGCCGCTTCGGCCGCCTCTCCGGCTTCCTCGTACTTGACCGCAAGGGCGTCGATGTCGGGATCGAGCTTCGCGCAGACTTTCTCGATCTCCTCGCGGGCAAAGTCGCGCGTCAACGGCATCGATTGGCCGATGGAAACCAACAGGCGATCGGCTTCGTGAACGTCGCCCGGATCCTTCAGGTTCTTGCGGAACTCGGCTGGGTTCTGCTCGGCGAAGCGTCGCCACCCTTGCGTGCCGAGCAGCAGATCGAGCGCCTTCGCGGCCAGGGGATGAGGTCCCAGCAGGAAGTCGGCGTATTCCAGGTCCTCGGAGCGGCGCACCTCGGTGGTCAGCAGGAAGTGCGTCGGCATCGTGCGGGCGGTCTTCTCGTCGGCCATCGCCAGCACGCTCTTGTCCACGACGGCGAGCATCACCACAACAGCGGCGGGGTGGTCCTTCTCGTCGAGCGCCTCGACGGACATCTTGACCGACTGGCCGGGAACGTAGCTGTCGCGATCCGTCCGCAGAGCGACCTTCAACCGTTCGACGGGCTGACGGTAGATCAGCCGTTCGGCCACGGGCTTCAATTCGCGGCGGTTAGCGTTGGCGGGCGACTCCTCGAAGACAGTGACGCGGCAGACGCCGCCATCGCCGCTCGTCGGATTCAGCACGGCCTCGGTCTGCCCCTTCTCCAGATGGACCGAGTCGAGCAACCGGCCGCGACAGTAGGCGCCGACCATGAGGTTTTGCGGCTTTGTGGAACGGACGGTAACGCGGATCGGCTGCCCGGCCGCGACGAGACCGTCCGGCGCGGTCAGGATGACGCCGTCCGGCCGCACGCCCGGCAAGACATAGTCGTCGGTGATGCCGATCGGCGAATCGACCTTCAGGGCATAACGGCTGCCGGCCTTTGGGGTGAACTCGAATTGGCCCATGCCCTGGTTGACGCCCGGCTCCTTGTCGTCGGTCAGCGTCGCCACGGCCACGTCGAGAGGTTTGCCGTCTTCGAGGAGCCGGCCGCGCAGGTCAGCCGGCTTGCCGAGCGTCGTTCGCACCTGGAAGTAGACGCGGTTCGGCAGCCCCGCCACCAGATCGCCGCCCTCGGGGAAGAACTCGAGCTGTAGTTTCTTCAGGACAATGGGGATCGTCCGTGGCAGCGTCTCGGCGAAGGGATCGAACTTCACGGACAGCGTCGCCTGGCCCTTGTCGATGGCCGCGGGCAGCTTGAAGCGCACCGTCACCGCACCCTCGTCGTCAGTACGGAAGACGATCGGCTTGTCGCTCAACTTGCCATCTGCCCCGTAGCTCTTGCCGTCGATGACGACCGTGGCCTCGACCTTCGCGTTCTTCACCGGGCCGTTGGCGCTCTTGGCCGTGCATTGGGCCTGTACTTCCTCGCCGGCGCCGTAGGACTTCCGGTTGAAGTCCAGCTTCTTTTCCAGGACGTGCTTTTGATAGCGATTGACGATGAAGCGCCGCTCCTGCCGGGGAAATCGGCCCGCGGCGTCCTCAACGCTAAGGATGTACTCGCCGCCGTCCGCGCCTTCCGACAGCTGGAGAACACCGGCACCGACGCCGCGCAACGGTTTGCCGTCCGGCCCCTTGACCGCCGTGCGATTCTTGCCGGCCGCGTCATCGGCCAGCAGCGCCGTCGTCCCCTCGGCGATGACCTGATCCCGCACCAGGCTGCTGCTGATGCGGTAGATGAGGTGGAAGTTCTCCTCGGTCGGCCGCAGAGAAGCGCGGTCAAGTGTCAGCGAGCGGAAGTACACCTTCTCGCCGGGCTGGTACATCGGCTTGTCGGTCACGAGATGGGTGATGTAGGTGGAACGAGCCAGCTCCAGCGTCTCGCTCAGCTCGGTCTGGGCGCCGGCATCGCGCTTGGCATGGACGAGCAGCGTCGGCCGTGATCCGGGCCGCAGGGGCAGGTCGGCCGGCAGCGTGAGGCGATAGGCCCCAATCTTTCGCTTGCCTTTCTCAACGACCGGGACGACCGGGATCTCGCTGCGTTTGTCGGCCTCGGTGGAGACGAAGACCTCAACTGCAGCGTCGGTCGGCTGGTTGTTCAGGTTGAACGTCTGGACCTGAAACTCGTTCGGCGCGCCGGACTGAATGGTGCCGGGGCCGGTGACGACCAACTTCAGTTGCCGTTCGCGCTGGGCATTGACGGCGGTGTCGATGGCCTCCTGGCGGCGCTGATTCATCTGGCGCAGCTCGGCCTCGATCTTCTGCATCTGCTCGGTCGCATCGCGGAGCTTGGCCTCGGCCAATGCGGCAGCGACGCGATCCTCGGTCCGGGCCGTCTCGATAGCCTTGCGGGTGTCGGCGGCGACGACGTCAACCACTCGATCCGCCTCGGCGACTTGGTTCTTGGCGTGGATCGCATCCGATATGGCGTTACCCAGGAACCAGCCTGGAATGCCGAGCGCGACGAGGATCGTGGCGGCGATGGTCCAGCGCCGCCAGCGAATCGGGCGCACGGCGTGGCAGCGGCAGGACGGTCGCGGTCTTCTCGGCAGGCGGCACCACTTCCGGAGTCGGCGGCTCGAAGTGCACGTCCGAGCATTCGAGCCGGGCAGCGGCGGCGAGGAGACGCTGTTGTTGCTGGGTCCGGGCCAGCGCGGCACTGCAGGCGGCGCAGCCAGCCAGGTGCTCCTGAACGGCGAGGCGTTCGCCATCGTCCAGGAGGTCGAAAACGTATTCCAGCAACAGATTCTGGGCGGCTTCGCAGCTGTGCATGGCTCACTCCACGGTCCGTATTGTCGCTTGCGGCTTCGCATTTTTGCCAGGCCGCAAGCGGCAATCTCTCAGTTGGGCGTCAACACCTTACGCAGTTTCTGGAGAGCGCTGCGCATCTGGGTTTTCACGGTCCCCACGGGACGGTCGTGTATCTCGGCGATCTGTTCGTAGGTCAATTCGCCGTTCTGGCGGAGGAGGAAGACCTCTTTCTCCTCGGGACGGAGATGCAGCAGGGCCTGCCGCAATTGTTGCAAGCATTCCTGATCTTCCAGCCCGGCCGTCGGCGAAGTGGTATCCATCATCGGCATCGTCTCGGCTCCCACCAGCGGCTTCACACGGCGCCGCCAGGCACTCCGTTGTAGATCCTTGGCGACGTTTAGACCGACGCGGAAGATCCAGGCTCGCAGGTTCTGCACGTCGGCCAGGCTGTCCATGCTCCGCCAGCAGCGGAGGAAGGCTTCCTGGGCGGCGTCCTTGGCGTCTTCCTGATTGCCGAGGACGTACCAGAGGGTGCTGACCAACTCGTTGCGCAGGTCATTGAAGGTGCGCAACAGCACGTCGGCGGGCGCACTGGCGAGTTCGGCGGCCGTCGTGGTTGTCGGGACACACACGCTCGTGGCAGGTCTGCTCATACCGTCACCCTACCAGACGAGGATCGAAGAGCGTCGGATTGCTGCCGCACGAAAAAAAGACAGGAGGAGGGCGAGCGGGAGCGGGTTCGATCACTCCAGCGTAGCGGCGGAACGGGACGGCGACAAGACGATGTAGGCGAGCGGCGGGTTCAAATCTACCCGCTTTAGGTACTCGTAACCCGTAACAGGGGGGCGCCTCCCGACGGCTTTGCGGCTCAACGTGGCGAGGGGAGGGTTGCGAGTGTCCTTCCCCATCTCGACTCCGTTGTGGTTCCGAGGGCGTAGACGAAATCGTTCGCCCCAAGTCGTGCGGGGCCAATCCCTTGTGGAATTGCGTCTACGGACCCCCTGGCACACCCCCTCCGTAGACAAAACGGCAACCAGGGAGCAGGTCGGCCCGTTTAGCAGTTCAGCCGCAAAGCCCCGTCGATGCGAAAACTGCGTGGTCGCGGCCGAGTTCGCGGAATGTGTCATTTGACGAACATGAAACGGCATTGACCGACCAGGCATTGACCGCTACATGCACTCTTTCTCGACAATCGACTTCGTAGAGATTCGCGCACTGTCGAATCGAACCAGGATGTCCGTCTGGCCCGTTTCACGAAGGATGATTTTCTTCGGGCGAGACGCCAACGGACCAGGAATGTCATACCCTGTTCTGAACCAGACACCTCAAAGCGTGTCTGGAGGTAATAGTCCGGCGCTGTCGCCCTCGCGTCAAGCCGGTATAATGAGACAGGGGTACACCTCTGCTCATTACTACCCCCCGATAGTCGCAACGTGCCAGCGGCTTTTATGAGCTAGTGTTCAACTGTTAATTCGATAGTGGAGTGTGTCGTCCCTCCTGTCCCTGCGAGGAGGAATAGAACCATGTCGCCAAGATCAGACCCTCTCGGGAAACAACTCGCAATTTACGAGGAGTCCTGGAAGACGGACCACGAAGAAGTGAAAAAGAGCCTGTGGGAGTTCGAGGACAAGCTCGCGGTCGGCCTCGCACTCTTCCAGGCCATCCACGACCGATACTGGACCTGGCGCGATCGGGTCATCCGAGAGACCGAGAAGTTCGATCTGCAGGAGGAGCAGTCATTCAAAGAACGGTTTGTATGGTGGCTCCGACCGTGCAAGCGGGTAATGCGCCGGCTGGATGAACTGGAGACCGAATACGGGGCGGTGGAGGGTGGGCGCGAATTCCGTCGCTACTTCCGCGAGGCCCGCCAGATTCTGGATGCCTGGACATCACCAGAGCCGCAAGCCCAGGAGATGGAAGACGAGGACGAACTGCTGGAGGACATCCAGGCCCACTCGGCTCGGACTCTCAGCCTGGAGCAGACGGCTAAGGAACTCGATCAGGTGAGTCGGCCTGCCGCACAGGCGAGCGTACCTCTCAAGCACAAACCGGACTACAGCAAGGCATTCTGAGGTGCGGAGGCTCCATGCCCGGACCACTGTACCGCGTGCCGGACGCAGAACTGAGCCAGGGGGACATTGTTGACGGTGTCCCCCATGCTCGTTTGACTATGCCGCTCGAAATCATTCGCCGGATTACTGGGCGGGGTGATCGGCAGCTGTGGTCACCTTTTCCGTATCCTCCGCAAGAAGGCAAAACGCCAGACGCTCGCACGCCCGGAAAGACGATCATTTTGGAACCATTCCATGTGAAGGAGGGCGAGTACCTTCCGACCCTCTCCAGGTTTACTCGGGCCATCGTCCTCAATTACGACTGCGATTTGGTTCACGAAGAAGACCATTGCCTGGTAGCCATCGTCCGACCGATGGCAGGCGTCCACGAGGACGACCGCCCGACGATTCGGGAAAACAGGAACTTCAACTACTTCTTCCTGCCAGCGGACGATGAACTCGGCCTGGAAGAAGGCTACGCCGATTTCCGGTTAGTGACCTGTCTCGACCCCAACGTGCTTGACGTCGTCGGCACCAGGCGTGCTTCGCTCGCACCCGTGGGCGTCACCGGACTACAGGCCCAGCTCTACCGGTTCCTGACGCGCCGCGACCTGAACGCCCCGGTCGCAACCCCTGCACCACCAGCGGGAACGGAGCCAGCACCTGGGCCGGGGTAGGTAGCTCTGTCGGCAAGCGTCCGCCCAGATCCCTCATTCGCCATACCCCTCCGCACCCTCATCCTGCCCCACGCGTGAACAGGAAAGGGGACATTCATGATTTCTGAAATCATGAGTGTCCCCTTCGTTCTTGCTCGGTCCGTCGCCGATGCGCCGCTTTGGCTTTTGAGTTGAGCAAGAGTTGCCCATCTCGCATGAACAACTCACCGATCAAGGAAAAAGATTGACAACTCACAACCGCGGCGTGACACTGTGCGTCTATGTCCATCACATTCTCACTACTGCGTATCGTCGCTAAGGCTCTGTCGAAGCACGCCCTCAACACTGCAGCGGGTGGGCTGCCGTTGGGCGACGTCATCTTCGAGACTGTGAGCGGCTGGTGGAGAGGGCAATCTCGGGATGACCAACGCCGAACGACATTGCAAGTGGCGAACGCCGCTGACGGAGAAATTGACGAGCAGGTCGGCGAGATCGTTCGCACCGAGCTCGGGCACTTACCACAACAAGCCCAGCAAGAAGCGGCGGGCTACCTGAAGCAATTGTCGAGAAACTATCAGAAGCGATGCACACGCTTCGCTGGCTCAGGAGGAGTAGCTGTTGTCGCGCCCGTTGCTCTCGATGATGCCCGTGAGTTGGTTTCACTGTTGCCGGAGATTCCTCCGAGTTTCAAACCCAGCCCGCGCTCACGGGCGATGACGGACAAGGAAATCAGCAGACTCCTTGAACTCGACCACTCGGTTAACGGCGGTATCATCCTCGGGTTGGACGGGTACGTAGTGGAGGTTCAAGGTCGGGCCTTGCGCGGGTTATCGAAACCTCAGCCGTGGCGCAGAGCAGCCCGCGTTTCGGGGATGGCGCGGGGAGCAATAAGCGAGGCGATGGACCGACTCTCTGGGGCCTTTGCGAAACTGAACCTGCCTGAACCGCAAGTCGAGATCCTGGTCAATCTGGTTCCCGCCGGCCTGCTCAAGGAGGGAACCTGGCTTGATCTACCCCTCGCGGTGATTTTATTACAGGCGGCCGGCATTCTGCCGGAACTCGGGGAACACCGTCAGGGCAATTTCATCCTGTTCGGCGAAGTCGGCATTCACGCGGAAGTGAGGCGCGTACCGGGATCGCTATCCATCGCCTACTGCGCTAAGCCGGGCCAGGACCTAATCGTGCCCGCCGGGAACGAAAAAGAATCCGCCATGATCCTTGCCAAGCCGGGTCACGAGCGGTGCCACATCTTCGGTGTCTCGACGCTTGATGAAGTCATCGACTTCTTTCAGGGCAAGCGAAAACTCGAAAACGCGGTGTCACGCGGGGGTAGCGGTTACGAGAGCGTGATCCCCCGAGCGGTAGACTTCGGCGCCATCCGGGGCCAGACTCGTGCCAAGGGAGCGGCCTGCGTTGCGGCGGCCGGCGGACACAACCTACTGTTGATTGGACCGCCGGGTGAGGGGAAATCGCTGCTCGCAAGCGCCTTACCCGGAATCCTCCCGCGTTTGACCAAAGAGGAGATGGTCCAGCTTACGAAAGCGTATTCGACATACGGCGCACTCGAAAAGGATGGGGTGGTCGTGTCACCGGCAGCCCATGCGTTCGGTTCACCACACTATTTCCAAACAGGCCCTGGTCGGAGGCGGTAACAAAATCCCGCGGCCGGGTGAAATCACCCTGGCTCACCTTGGGGTACTCTTCCTCGACGAGATTCCCGAGTTTAGCGCGTCAACGCTGGATGCCTTGCGCCAGCCGATGGAGACAGGGGAAGTGTGTATCTCCCGGGTTGGTGGAAGCCTGACGTACCCCTGTCGCTTCACGTTGGTAGCGGCGATGAACCCATGCAAGTGCGGCTGGTACGGGACGCCGAAGTGTACCTGTAAGGTGAGCGCCGTGAAGCTGTATCAGAAGAAGATCAGTGGGCCTATTCTCGACCGTATCGACTTACAGGTGGAGATGACAACAGTGTCTCACGAAGACCGTTTTGCAAAGCCGGAGATGGACCTGTCCCCGAAGTTACGGGAAAGAGTACAAGCAGCCCGTGAACGCCAGCTGCAGCGGTTTACCGGTACAGACATTCCATTCAATGCCGCGATCCCTGCCGCGCGGGTTCAAGAGTTGTGCAACTTCTCCCCGGCGGGTTACGATTTCTTCAAGGAGACGGTCGAGCAACATTCGCTCTCAACAAGGTCGGTTGACCGACTGGCGAAGGTCGCGCGCACTGTAGCCGACTTGGCCGGGAGTGACCGGGTGGAAGCTGCGCATATTACCGAGGCCGCGAAATACGTCATCGGTGGTCTGTTGCGAGGATGAGGAAACCAGCTGCACTCGACAAGTGCCACGAATCCAATTCGGACAAAAGCTACTCGAAAGTGTCCAGAAACTACATCATGTTACCCCTTTTTCTCGTTCCTGGTGAGAATCAGAACGCCGATGCCTCCGAAGTTCGTTCGTTACTTCCCGGCCGCTCCGATCATGGCGACGATAGCCATGCGGATCGGCGTCGGCAGCTGGCACTCCCCCGCGGAATTTTGCCGCGCCGCATTCCGCCACGGTCCCCGCCCCGACGAACGCGTTGACGACCGGGGTTTCCGCGTGGTCCGCGTTCCGGTCGGCAAGTAGAATACCTTCTGTACCCAGGCCTTCGTCCGCCATGTTCGTTGCCCATCGAAAAAGATGCCATGATGGATTCAGTGCGCAGCGTGTGACCCAGCCGAGTATCTCCTGTCGTTCTGGATCAGGCAAATCCTCGTGAATCACAAGGATGACGCGCTTCCAGCGTCGAACATGCTGAAAGCAGAACTTCTGAGGAAATACCCCTCCAAGTTTCCTTTTCGTGACCAGAGACGACTCATGTGGACGATCCGTGAGGTTACGAATGTCGATGAGCTTGAGCGACTCTGGATGCACAAGAGCGACACGTGGCTCTTGGAGAAATCACTGCTGGCCGATCCTCAAGCCGATGGTGATTTCTTGGTCAACATCTCTCGACGTGCGCACGAAACTGGTTTCTTCTGCGACCAGCCGAAAAACGCCGACACGAGTCAGATGAAGAACTACCTCCGCTGGCGGAACGCCAGCCTGGGCGGCGTCTTGAATAGCTATCAGATGCCATTGCTTACTCAGGACGCAGAGCACCTCGACATCGTTGACGGGTTCGGTAGGCTTCTTCTTTATCTGTATCTCGTGAATTTCGAGGGTAAGCCTTTCGAGCCGTTCCCGACATTCTTTACCGCTCCCGTGTGAGTGCCATTTGATGGCGAGGCTGGTTAAGGGGACAGCGAGGCTGGTTAAGGGGACAGCGTGAATATCCAGCGGAAAATCACTCGGTCCCCTTAAGCGCACATTTGCCCTTCTTCGGGCCGATGAGGTCTTGCACACGGCGGACTGCTGCTATAATGACAGCAGGTTTGCCCGATCGTCGCCCTGTCAGGAGATAACGTGTGTACAGACTAATGGGGCGATTGTGGAGTGACGATGTTTTGGTTTCCGACGTCGCGATCTACAACTTTCACGAGCGATCAAGCCAGTTCGTCGGCAGCTTCAATACGCTACAGCAGGTACACCTTCAAACAGGTGTCTACGTAATCGAACTCGACGACGGGCGCCGGTTTCCGGTTCAAATTACGGGGCTTGGTGAAGGCCCCCTTGCGGGAGCCAGCTGACACATTCACGGTTTACATTCCCGATTTGGTCCTAACCTTTCGGCTGTGTGAGCCTACCCGAAGTGCTCTTGCGACAAGCAGGTAAGACGCTTCTCCTGAAAGGAGAAGCGTTCAGAGGGCAAAGGGGACGCAGGGACGCAGCTCATGCCCGAACAGCGGCACTACTTGCCTACTGGCGCACATCAGGGCGGCAGGACATCCACCAAAGACAAATCGGCCTTCTGAGCTAAGAACCACACGCGACACGCGACACGCGGACCTTTTGCCGCACCGCCACATCCAGCAGGGCGCGGACACGGTCGTACTCCGGATGGTCCGCCTTGAGGCGAAACACGCCGTCATGGCCCTGGATAAGCAACTGGACGTGATCCGCCTCCTCTTCCCAGAGCCGCGCCGGCACACGGGTCGTACATCGTCGTCTCCATCTTCGACTGGCAACACTCGTCTCGCTCGACGTGGTTAGCAGAGCCTACTGCTATTGGTGCTCCACATAGACGATGATGAGGACAGCTATGGGAGCATTTTCGTCGTTGACAACGAAGTCAATTCGGTGGAATTGCCGGTCTCCCCAGAAATCCAAGAGGAGCAAGTCTCTGTGGAAGTAGCGAGTGCGTCTGCATGGCGACTTCATCGGCATTTGGAAGATGCCGAACAAGAAATTCGTCTCCACGAAGACGTGTGCCGAGTTCATCAAGCACTGACCTCAGTCACAACTCTTCCGTCAGCCACCGCAGCAACGAGATCCGGGAAGAATCCGCGCACCACGTCGGCGTCATCCGGGAGCGCTGCCTCCTGAAAACTGGTCAGCTGCTGGAGCCATTCCCGAGCAAAGAAGGCCAGTTGTGGTTGTGGAATTGGCGCCGTACCTGAGAACGCCACACGGCTGAGGAGCTTCGCTGTTGAGAGAACATCGGTAACGTGCATTGCCTCTGGGCCGGAGGAGTTGAAGTCATCGCGAAGAACGTAAGTCGTCGCGGGTGTCATCACAAGGCCGTAGTGGCAGTTCGCTCCCCACATGCGTCGGGCGACGTGCTTCACCGATGAGTCCTCGTCAGGTGGGGCGGCGGCGGCAGGTTTCACCTCCACGATTAGAAGCGCTTCCGGGTAGTCCCTTGCGAACACGGTGAGATCGGTTCGCTCGCTCGACAATGCGCTTTCCATGTGTTATCACCGAGAACCTTGATGACGGTCCCTGTTTTACTTCCGCCGCCCTTCCATCTCCTCGCTCATCCGCTCCAGCGCTTCGCGGGCATGGTGGGCCACGTCGGCGTCCTCGGCGTCGGCGAGGCGGTCCAGGTCGGGCCACAGCAGCGTCAGGCTCTCGGTCGGCGATCGTCTGGATCGTCTCGTGAACGCGGTGCGGATCCTCGCTGGTCAGCGTCTGGCGGAACCACTGCAGCGCCTGCCGTTCGCCGAGTCGGGCCAGGGCGGCCCGGGCGGCCTGGCGCACTTCGGGATTGGGATCGCGGCGCGCCTCTTGCAGCGTCAGCAGCACTCCTGTGCGGTGCAACGGCTCCCACCAGCCGAGACTGCTGACGGCGGCGGCGCGGTAGGTCGGGTCCCAATCGTGGGCGGCCACCAGCAGGAAGCCTTCGGTCTCCGGCGAGGGATGGCCGCGCAGGCGCCGCAGGACGGCCGCGGTACGGCACCTCGGCGGGGACCGACGGCCGGCGCGGCGGCGATGGCCCGGCGGCGCTTCTGGGCCCGCCGCACCAGCGGCACGCGTTCCAGGATCAACTGCGCGCAGCAGCCGGCCCAACGCGCGGGTCGGTCGACCAGGTCAGCACCTCCAGGGCCAGCTCGGCGTGCGGATAGTCCGGCGCGCCAGCAGCGGCAGGACGGCGACGGCGCGCCTCGGCCCGCAGGTCGGCCAGGGCCAGCAAGCATGTCGCGCTGCTCGGTCGGCGGCGATCGCCCGGCAGACGGCGGCACAGCAGCGCCGGGGCCTCGTCCAGGTAGTCGAGCAGGGCCGGCTTCCAGGGCCGCCAGGTGCGACATCTGCCAGCCGAACGCCTCCTGACTCCGACGGCTCGCCGGCCAGCATGCGTCTCGGCGTGCGGGGCCCGCCGCAGCAACCGCAGCGCTTCCATGAAGACGCGCACCGCCAGCGGATCGACCTCGTCGCGGCGGTTGTCCCACAGGCTCTCGACCATCTCGCCGACGCGGGCCTCGGCGACGACGCCCGGCTGAACGCCGCAGCGCAACCCTTCCAGGGCGCGATGGAAGACGCGCAGGGCAGCCCGGCCCAGCGGCGATTCGGCTGCAACAGATAGCCGGCGAAGCCGAGGAAGCAGATCGTCTCGGCGGCGAAGAAATGGCCCAGCGGAATGTCGCCGGCCGCCTCGGCACAGCGCAGCAGATGCGGCAGACTCTGCGCACGGTTCAGGCTGCGCAGGCCGTTGGCCAGGTCGATCCAGTACCACGATTGCTCGATCTGGTCGTCGGTCAGGCGGCGCTGCAGCTGGCGTTCGAGGATGCGGCCGGCGTCGTCGGTGCCGAGCTCGGCCAGGGCGCGGACCTGGACGACGTATTGCATGCCGGCGCGCAGGCTGGCCTCGACGGCCGCCACTTCGCCGCGTTCCAGCAGATCGCGGAAGCGCGCCTTGGCCGATTCGACGGCCGCCTCGTTGAGCTGGCCGCCCTGGAACAGGTCGATGTGCTGCCGGCTGACCGGCGACAGTTCGTCGTTGAGATACTGCCGGCGATGCAGGTGCCGGGCCAGCAGGAAGCGGCCGCCAGCAGCATCGGCAGCAGCATGGCCAGGATGACCACCGCGTACGTCATGGCCAGGATGTCCTCTTGCTCGCTCGCCTCGGTCTCAGAGGCGTCGGGGGTGAGGATCGCTCTGCCTCACGACCTCTCGAACCGTCGCTTATTCGCCCGCACCTGTCCGTCGCCGTAGACGACGTACTTGTAACTCGTCAATTCTAGCAGACCGCACGGCCCGCGGGCATGGAATTTATCCGTGCTGATGCCGATTTCCGCGCCGAGGCCGAGTTCGTAGCCGTCGTTGAAGCGCGTGCTGGCGTTGACCAGCACCGCCGCGGAATCCACCGCCGCCGTGAAACGCCGCGCCGCCGTCCAGGTCGTTGGTCACGATGGCGTCGGTGTGCTGCGAGCCGTAGCGGTTGATGTGGGCGATCGCCTCCTCCAGGCCGGCCACGACCTTGACGGACAGGATCAGGTCGAGATACTCCGTCGGCGTAATCCGCCTCGGTCGCCGGCTTCGCGCTCGGGCACCAGCCGGCACGTCTCCGGACAGCCGCGCAGCTCGACGCCGTTGCGCCTGCAGCGCCGCCGCCAGCCGGGGCAGAAACGTCTCGGCGATGGCGGCGTCGATGAGCAGGCTCTCGGCCGCGTTGCAGACGCCCGGCCGCTGGCACTTGGCGTTGACGACGATGCGCTCGGCCATGTCGAGGTCGGCTGTCTTCTCGACGTAGACGTGGCAGTTGCCCTTGTAGTGCTTGAGGACCGGCATTCGTCGCTTCGTCGGCGACGCGGCGGATCAGGCCCTCGCCGCCGCGCGGAATGGCCAGGTCGATGAAGTCGTTCAACTTCAGCAGATGGCCGACGGCGTCGCGGTCGGTCGTCGCCACCAGCTGCACGGCGTCGGCGGGCAGGCCGCACTCGGTCAGGCGTGTCGGCGAGGACGCGGTGCAGGGCGGCGTTGGAGTGCTGCGCTTCCTTGCCGCCGCGAAGGATGACGGCGTTGCCGCTCTTGACGCACAGGGCCGCCGCATCGACGGTGACGTTGGGCCGCGACTCGTAGATGAAGAGGATGACGCCGAGCGGCACGCCGACCTTGTGGACTTCCAGGCCGTTGGGCCGAACCCGGCTCTCGCGCACCTGGCCGACGGGATCGGGCAGGGCGGCGACTTCGCGCAGCCCGTCGGCAGCAGTCTTGAGGCGCGGCGGGGTGAGGCGCAGCCGGTCGATCTGGGCGGCACCGAGGCCGAAGCCCGGGCGCGGCGGCGACGTCACGTTCATTGGCGGCGAGGATTTCGGCGCCGCGATCGGTCAGGGCAGCGGCGGCGCTGGAGCCAGCGATCCTTGGCAGCGCCCGAGATGGTGGCGAGGAGACGGCCGGCGTCCCTGGCGCGGCGGGCGAGGTCGGTGCAGTAGGCGGACAGATCGGCGGCGGCCATGACGGTCTCGGAGGCAAACGGCGATATTGACTATCAACGTAGCAAATCGCGCCGCCGCAAGGCAAATCGTTTTCGTCGAAGTGCGTCCCGGAAATGCAAACACCCTGCCCGGCCGTGTGGCCGGGCAGGGTGTTTGAGAAGCCACGACGGCTTGGACGGAGTTCTGCCCTCGTACCGCCGGCATTCTTGCCGGCACGGGCCGACAGGAATGTCGGCGGTACAGAGTATTGAAACCACGGCCTTTTAGCGGCGGCTGCCGGCGTATCCGCCGCGGCTACCGCCACCCGTGCGCTCTTCGCGCGGCCGAGCTTCGTTGACGGTGAGCGCCCGGCCGTTGATGTCCTGGCCGTTCATCGCCTTGATGGCCGCTTGGGCCTGGTCCGCGCTCTCCATCTCGACGAAGGCGAAACCCTTCGAGCGGCCGGTGTCGCGGTCCATGATGACCTGGGCGGAGCGGACGGTGCCGTGTGCCGCGAACAGGTTTTGCAGATCGGTGTCGGTCATGCCATAGGTGAGATTGCCGACGTACAGTTTCGTAGCCACAATGGGCCTCCTTCAGTGAATCACGCAACACGAGCAAGGCCCACAGCGGGCATATCCCGTCGCATGAAAGTGCTTCAGTAATCTTGCGAATCGGGATGAGAGAGATGCGAATGGGAGGACAACAGAAAGGTCGTCGCGGCCATGAAAGCTCTGCAAACCGTACAAGAACAATCTAAATATACCCCGGCGTGTCGCAAATAGCAACCCCTGATCGCGGGATTGTCGAATCGGGGAGCGGTTCGCAGTGTCGATCGAGGTACAGAATCACGTTCCGTCTTGCCAAGAACGCCAGTGAATCGGCAGAAGGTTTGGAATTGCGGTACACTCTCATCGGCCGCGCGACCTGCCTATTGCACAAGACCCAGCAGCCGCACGACGAGTCTTGCACGCCACACGTTCTGTACGACGAATTCGACCTGGAGCAGAAGCGGGGTACGAAGGTCTTCACCCACGCGCTTTTGATGACCACAGGTCTGGAATTTCGTATCAAGTTCTTCAACCTGCGGCTGCGCTGGTTCAGTCGGGTGTTGCTTGCCAACAGCAAATCGTCGGAGATGGAGAAGGCCGGCAGGTACACTACTTAAACGGAGCAAGGGGGACGCAGCTCATCTCAAATAGAGCTGCGTTCCCGTTGCTTCCTCGGCTGACTACGTGGTGAGCGACCCGGCGTTGGTGAGCGGAATGCTGGGCCGGGTATTCGAGGCATGCGAGGGGCAACTGCCTCCGGTATGACGTGGCGGAAGTCGGTGTGGAGGAAGTCGGTGTCAGTGGGCCCGTGCCACCACCCGCACTACCGCATGCAGCATTTCTTGTACTTCTTGCCGCTGCCACACGGACACGGATCGTTCCGGCCCACGCGGGTCTTCGCGGTGAGCGACGGGATCCGACGGCTCAAAACGGCCGGCTCCCGCGGCGGCGGTGCGGTCGCGGCGTGACCGGCCGGACCGCCGCTCAGAAAGGAGCGTGTGAGTTGTTCCCACCCATTCTCGTTCGACAGGTCAAAGGTCTTGAGCATGAGAACCGGATTGTTCGGGGCACGGTCATCACAAAGGTGGGGCGCACGGGCGGGGAGGAACTCGATGCGTTTTCCGCTCTGCTCGTGAAGCTCTAGCAAACACTCCAGCGTGTGCCGGACCACGTTCTTCAACAACTCGGGCTTCTCTCGCGTGCGCGGCGGCGCATTCCGGGCGTGGAGCAGCACCTCGTGATAGTGGGCGGCGGCCTCATCCATCTGCCCGCGCACCGGTAGATTTCGGCCAGGGAGTGATGGGACTCGACGTCCTGCGGGTTCAGGCCGACCGCTTTCTGAAATGTGGGGAACGCCCGATCCGGCTCTTCCGCGACGTTGAACAGATTTCCCAGGCGGCTCCACAAAAAGTAGTTTGCCGGATCGGCGTCGATGAGGCGCTGGAGATACGCTTCTCCCTCACCGGCGGAATGACACACTGTGCCGTCGAAGAGCCTAAGCTCACCGGGGTGGATTGGCAAAGTCGAATGCCCGTCCGCAGACATGACTTGCAGCAGCGTGAGGCGCGTCTGTGTGGATCGCGGTATGTCCCATGGCCCGCCCAGGCCGCACTTCTTGCAGCGGAAGTAGCCGGAAAAGAAGACCGCCTCCTCGTAAGGGATCTCCTTGGCAAGGGCGCGCCGCATCGCGCCCGAATTGATGAATATCCGACCGACCGCGTACTTGGCCTTCTTGTGGCAGGCACGGCATTCGAGTTCGAGCTGACTGTCGAACTCCGCGTATTCCAGCGGCGTAACCGGTACGCCGTCCTTGGTGGTAAAGGCCGCCATGTGACACTCCGTGCAACGCTGAAGAGTTCGCGACGCCTGCCCAACTACATCGTCTTAGCTGCATTGCCGGGCCGCGAACATTTCCACCGTAATTGTATGCGCAGCCTTGCCACCGAGAAACGGGCCGTCGAGATCGGGGGTCCGCGAAGGGCCGAGCTTACGCCGTGAGCGACCCGGCGTTGGTGAGCGGGATGCTGGGCCGGGTTTTCGAGGCGTGCGAGCGGCAACTGCCGCCGGTGTGACCGCTTGCACTCGTGTGCAAAGCGAGGGCGGCTGCCACGGCGCCGCGATCCGTTGAAAAGAAGAGTCAAGCCGCGAGTCGGAGAATAGCTGCTCGGATCAGTTTGAGAACGGTTCGACCGTGCGGTTCAAAGAGCAGTTGGTTGGCAAAGAACTTATGGAGCGCCGGAATCCACAGTTTCTTCGTGGCGTCTTCCCACGGGTATTCGCAGTTGTCAGGCCGTCTTCCTCCATCATCGACAGCCGGTGATAGCAACTCGATTTCTCGTGACAGTCGTTTGGCGAAGCGGAGGATACTGCGAACGACAGCCGGCTTGGCGTTGGTGAGTTGGAGTTGATAGCGCACAATGATAGGCAAGTTCCCGGAGACGTAGGCGTGGCTGCCTTGGAGGTCTTCGGGAGGAGTTCCCGCTTTGCAAAGGTGCGCTTTCGCCAACTTCTCACAGGCCATTTGCATGAAGTGCAGTTTTTGGCACTCCGGCAGAGTCGATCCCTGGAGGTGGTCCCAAGCGTCCAGATCCACCCGCGCTTGCTGAGCGTAGGCGCGGCCCCATTCATCCGGTGTTGCCATTGCGGATCACTCCACCGGAACGCCGGCATTCTCGTTCGGGATTTCTTCCGCGATCTGCCAGCCATTCGGCAGGCGCAACACGGCGGACTGAATCTGCCGATACTCTTCCGGGGTCACTTCGACAATGACCGACGGATAGGGTATTCCCCGCTCCGGCGCCGCGTCGAAGCCCAGCGGCATGATGCCCGTCGGAACGGTATCCCGATTGACTTCGAGCAGCTTGATCGGTTCCGCATCTGTTTCCGCCTTGCTGACGATTCTGAACACGCCGACCAATCCCTCCTCAACGAGGTAATGCGCCTGCGCCAGTTTCCGAGCGGCTTCTTGCTTATTTGCCATCGTTCTCCTCGTGCTGAAGTGTGGATCGATCGGATGCTTTTCGTAATTGTATGCACGTCTCGCGAAGTTCCGCTACTGGGCACCCGCCGACCGCGGCTTTATCGAGGCCAAGTGTAGGAAGCCGCCTTCACCCGCCGATAGTTAGTGTCCAGTTCCGGCCCCAGCACCACCAGCGCCGCGATGCGGCGCACCACCTGCGTGACGTAGCCGAACCTCGTCCACCGTCAGCGGCCGGCCGAGAATCGCCTGTTCGCGGTACGATAGCCACTTTTTGAGCACCTGGTAGCCGCCCAGCCTGTATTCCCACACTCGGCGCGGCACGTTGCGCCAGTAGGCCGCGTCGTTCAGGTAGACGTCCAGCGTGTCGGGGCCGACGAGACGCACGCCGGATTCGCCGAGGGCGGCGGCCTCTTCCGCTGAGAAGGCGCGCACGACGGTCTTGCCCTTGCCCGGCATGGTGACGCCGCCCTTGCCGGTGATGCCCCAGCGGGCGGTGACGGCGAAGTCGGTGTCGCGGAGCTGGCCGCCGCCGACCCGCGTCGCAACGCCGAGCGGCCGCAGTTCGGGCCGCGGTTTGCCGCTCGTCACGCCATCCACCGGTGTCTCCGGGGCGAGCAGGGCCGCAACCCGCCGGCCCAGGTCGGCGGACGAAAGAAGATCGGGGCGCACCGCCGGCATTGGCACACGCGGCCAGTCTTGCCAAAGCCCATCTTCGTTCTCACCCAAGTATTCTGGGGAATGGCCGATGGCTATGACATGCATCCACGGGATGCTGTATTTGCTTTCGTCTTGATCAAGGTCGCAAATGCCAAGACCGCGAAGGTAGTTGCGCCTTCATCCGTCAGGTTGGGAATGCGATCGCATTCAGCCTCCCGCCCGTCGAAGGGCAGTGAGTCCTTCCGGCGCACAGAATGAGGGGAAAACACAAGCTGCCCGGACGCGTGAGATGCCAATCCGCCAGGCGGCCCGTTACGAAAAATGGGCTTCCTTCACGATCGCGCTCAGCCTTCTGGCGCAATGTGAAGAAGACATTCCCAGCCAGAAAGTGAGCGAACAGCTCTGGACTTTTTCTACCCAGAAGAGAAGTCTCGGGCTCCCAGTACACCCAGCGCATATCGAATGGCCGGTAAACAAACCTGACGACGTACTGCGACAAGAAACCCCTTCTGACCAAGAAGGCGCGAGTCGGCACTGGATCACATGCGTGCGTGCCGTCCATAGACCGCGGGTGAATTCTCGCCAATTCGGCATCCGATACCGACGCATTGAAGTAATCGGTCATGCGCGATAACAACACCGCCTTATCGATCTCCACGACGAGTTGGTCTTGTTTGGTCTGGACGCCAGGGAAGGACGCCGGAAAGATCTCAGTTAGCAACGGCCAGCTTGGGTAGCTGGCCTCCATTTCCAGCGGCCGGAATGCGAGCCAGAGTGCCGGCACCGGCTTGACCGTGTTGTACTTGTTGGCCCGGAAGCTCACCCCGCTCGAAAGGAGGTCCTGGCGTTTGCTCTCTCCCCAGAAGTCCCGGAACCGGACTTTAGCTGGTCCTTTGTGGCGCGGGGTCCTGGCGAGCAAGGTAACGGCAGTGCCAACCTGAATACCTTCCCGGTTCTGTGCTGTGCTAAAGACACTCGGATCAGAATCGCCGCTCGGCGTCGTCTTGCCATTTTTGTACTTATCCCCGTTCAGCGAGTCGATCCACACCTGATCGAACTCGTCGAGAAACCGCTCGCGCATCCCGGTATGCGACAGGCCATCCAGCCACGAGTAATTCGAGATGTAACAGACGATCCCGTGCTTCGCGTGCCGTTCGGTGATGCAGCGCTCGGCGACGCGGAAGAAGCGCACGTACAAATCGTTCCGCCCCTGCCCCTGCGGCTTCGGCACCTCCTTCGTCGTGCGGTACGGCTCGACCAGCCCGGCTTCCTCTTCGGCGGGCAGCCCGGCGAAACCGTTGTACGGCGGGTTACCGAGCACCACCAGGATCTTCGCCGCCTGCTTGACGTGGTCCGCCTTATCGCGCTCCTCTTCCATCTCCGGGAACATCAGCCGTTGCCGCGGCCCGGTCGGCGGTTTCCAACCGGTCAGCGCGTTCGTCAGAAAGACGGCGGCCCGTTCGTGGCGGCGGTCGTCCAGGGCGGTGTCGTGCTGCTGGAGGAATAGGCCGATCTGTAAGTGGGCTACGACGAACGGGGCCGGCAGGATTTCGAACCCAAACACGCGGTCGGTGGCCGCCTGCTTGAGCCGGCCGGCGAGAAGGGCGTCCTCCCCCTTATCCGCTAGCGTGGCCGCGATCGTGTTCAGCACCTCGACGAGATACGCCCCGGTGCCGCAGCAAGGGTCGAGGACAAACACATCGGGGTCGGCCAGACCATCCGCCCGGCCGAAGTCGGAACGCAGCACCTGATCGACCCGCGCGACCATGTACTTGACGATCTCCGGCGGCGTGTACCAGACGCCGAGCTGCTTGCGCAGCTCCGGGTCGAACGCCTCCAGGAACGGCTCGTAGAAGTACTGCACGGCCTCGGCGTCCTTGAATTTCTCGAAGAAGGCGCCACGCTCCACGCGGTTGAGTGTGTCGGCCGTCCAGTTCATCACTTCGGTCAGGTTGTCCCAGGCGTCGAGGTTGGCCGGGTCGGTCAATTCGCGGAACAGCTTGCGCAGGATCGGCACATGGAGGTAATGGGGCGTTTTTTCCCAGTCGAACCGCTCGGTGGCGGCCAGGTGCGAGCGGTGCCACAAGACCCAGGCCGCGAACACGCCGTAGAAGAGGGTCTGCACCAACGTGGACTGGAAGAAGCGCTCGCCCTTGATGTCCGTCACCTTGAGGCCGAGCGCGTCTTCGAGGGCCTTGCGCACCGTCTCCATGACCCGTTGGGCGGCGGTATGCTCGACCCGGCCGCGCGCGTCTCGGGCATAGCTGGCGAGGAACCAGGCGACGTCCTTCGGGTCGGTCAGCGGGGCCGGCCGGCGCAGGCAGCGCTTGAAGAAGTCGAGCAGCCGGTCGCCGTGCTCGGTCACGGTGGCGTCGACCGGCCGTCTGCCAGAACTCGCGCTCGGTGCCGAGGCGGTAGAACTCGTGGCGCACGGGCCGGCCGGCGTCGTCGCGGCCCAGGAGCAGGAATTCGCGGTAATTCGTAACGAGGACCTGGTTGTAACGGCTCCAGTACTGCGACACCTGCGCCGTTTCGGCAACGGTCAAGCACGTCGTCGTGCGGCTTCTTGCACTCGATAACGCCGCGAGCCGGGCGCCTGGCCGGCGGGCGGTTCCTCGGCGCCGCGCGTGATCTGGTCCGGCGTAAACAGTCCGCCGTCGGGCATGCCGTCGCCCTGATTTTTCAGGTTCATGAAGCAGCGGCACGCGCGGCTTGAGCGTGTGGCCGGCGGCGTTGAGTAGTGCTTCGAGTGGCGAGTAAAGGCTCGTTTCCGGAGTGGTCGCACCGGTCCCGCGGCGCGAGCGGCAGTCATTCAGATAGGTGGCGAGGGGGTGAGCCGTCATGGGTGCCAGACTACTGCATCAACGGGTCGGCCGCAAGCGCGAGAAAGAAAAGATGACGCATCGGACGCAGCTCTTTTTGCCCTGGAAAGAAAGGAATCAAACGCCTCCCCTCGCTTCACCAGCGGAATCCGCAATACTCCTCTCCCCCAACCTGCGCTTGCGGTAGCCTGGCCAAACAACAATCGCCCGTCCGCTCTGCGCACCGAGGTCCGCCATGCTTGTGCCACTGCATCTGACGCTGCTCGCCGCCGTCACATTGCCGCGCTTCGTCCCCCGGCATGACGACCACAGCCGATCGTCCGCGATGAGCGCACCCAGTTCGTTTCGCAGTTTCGATCAGACAAACGGGCTGGCTTCGTCCGGCAACCGGTCCGATGGCATCATGGGGACTTCGTTTGGTAGTTGTGTCCTCCGGGTTGTAAGCACGCGGCGCCAGCAAGTGCAGCAGCGCGCACACTTGCTGGCGCTGCGTGCTCAGAGGGCTCGGACTTCGTTTGGCAATTTCGCCATCGCGCCGCCAACCGGCGCTTCGCATAGCAGTCGGCGTGCCCGGCCGGACTTCGTTCGGCATTTTTGGCCCGCGCCGGCCGACGTGGTCCCCACTCGGATTAGACCTCCCGATACCTCCTGAGAAACCGAAGCCGAATACGATCGCGGGAATAGACCCAGGCAGGAGCGTTCGCGGTGCGCGCCGACCGTCGAACCTCTACCCATCCGCCTTGGGCTCGCGCACACCGCGTTTCAAACTTCGCCAGGTGACGAGCGCCAAACCCTTGCCCGTATCCAGCAGCCTGGCGGAAGATCTTCAACACCTTCCCGGAGTCGGCTTCCGCCCGCAGCGCACGCAGCAGGGCCACGCCTCGTGCCTCGTCCATCAGACCGGCCACCGCCGGCAGCAGCTCCTCCGCGATGCCGTACACTTTCCCGGCCGCGGTGCAGATCGGCACGATGTCCGTCACGTATTCGCCAAGCTGTTCCATCACCGTCGCCGCCGCGTCGTGGATGGTCTCCTCCTTGGGCCGAGTGGGCTGCTGCCAGTGATACGGCGGCGACCACTCCAGCGACGGCGACAGCAGGTCGATGTGCGTCATCACGACCAGCAGGGGCGGCCGCTTGAGTTCAGGGTGCTCCGCGAACCAGGTATTCAACGACGCCAGCAGGTCGAGATCGGCCTGCCGTGCCGGGTTGACCGCATGCACGACCAACAGCAGGAGATCCGAATGCTGAGCCGCCTCCCGCGTCGCCTTCACTTCATCGGCCTTCGGGCCGGCATTGCCATAACCGACCGTGTCGAGCAACTCCAGCCGTGCCGGCATGCCGGGCCGCAGCTCGATCAGCGCTCCACGCCGTTGGTGACGGGCAGTACGTCGGTCGCGGCACGCTGGTCTCCCAGAAGGGCGTTGATGAGGCTCGACTTGCCGGTCTTCACCTGCCCGAACAGCGTGACGACCACCAGCGGCACAGGCTCGACTTCGACCTCTCCAGCCGGCACCGCAGCGCCTTCCGCGGCCGCCGACATGCGGGCTTTCAGTTCCCGATAGCGCACGCCGCCGACACGCAAGCGGCCGCTGTTCAGGTCGATGAGGTAGGTCCCGAGGCGATGGACGAACTGCACGTAGAACCACACGAGAAGGTTCTGTTGCAGCAGCCCGAGGGGGAGGGAGGAGCCGTAGCGCGAAGCGAGAAAACGCAGTCCGGTGTTCATCGGCGCAAACACGGCGGACACGATCCAATAGAAGTTACTGGCCGATTGATACCAACCGTACACACGCCGGGCACGGCGGAAATCATCGATGCTCAGTAAGTGTCCGCCGGGGACGTAACGGTCCATCAACTCCGCCAGGTCGCCGGCCGCCAGCTCGAACGCGGCCAGCAGCTCGGGTACGGTCAAGCTGCCGAGGGGGTCGTGCGCGTTCGGATGATAGAATGCGGCCAATTCGCCGACCATCTCCTGGGCCGTCGCCAGGAACTGCTGCGGATCGGTGAGTTTGGCCTGTTCCAACTCGGCGGCGGCTTTGGCCCGAGCCTCCACGAGGTGCCACGCCTGACGGTCGCGCTCTGTCCAGTGCATCGGCAAGCCGGATACGTCGGGTTGCAGCAAGAGCTGCTTGCTTTGCCAGCGCCACGCCAGCCAGTAACCGACGGCGAAGCAGGCGCCCAGCACCCACCAGACGATGAAACCGAGACTGGACGTCCAAAGGAAGTAGCAACCCAGTCCCGCCAGCAGCAAGAACGGGCCCAGGAGCAGGACGATCACGACGGCGATCCTCAGTCGGCTCATGGGACAACCCCCGGCGACGGATTGCCCGGAACCGTTTTGGTCTCTCCCACCTTCTTGCGGTCGTCAGCCATGCGCCGCCACGATAGTTCGATCTTTTCGAGCTGCTCCTTGTAGTAGCGGCGGAGGTCCGCCGGTTGGGGAACATGGCCCTGATGGACGGATTGGAAATAGAAGCAGAACGCCTTGCCGAGGGCGAATGTCGAGGCGCCCGCCAGCGCACCGCCCGCCACTTCGCCCACGAACGGGATGAACTTGAGCATCTCCCGTGTCGCCTGGCGGAAGAGGATGCCCACGCCCAGCGTGCCGGCCAGTTCCAGGAATCGTCGCGCGGTCAGCGGTTGTCCGTAGAGCCGGGCCAGATGATAGACCATGCGCGATTGGATGCCGGAGATCAGCACCAGATCGACCAGCGGGACCGGGATCGCGCCGGCAGCTCGCGGCCAGGCTGCTGTAGCCGACGATGTGCGGCAGGGCGTGGCGGGCGCTGACGTCCTCAAGTTCCCGGACCGCGCCGTGTAGCGTCAGCATGGTCTGACGCAAGGCCGCCGGCAGCAGATCGACCAGCACCTGGCGCAGCCGCTCGCAGCCGTAATTCGGGTCGGTGAAGCCCTCGCCCGGCGGCGTCAGGTCGATGGGCACCACGCGGTCCACCAGCCCCTCGAAACGGCGGCGCTGGGCCGTGAGGTTGCGCGTCAAGTCGTCGGGCAGGGGCGGCACAGTCGGCAGCGGATCGCCGTCGGTGGTGAAGGGGTACGGCTGCGGGTGCTGCTGCTGGGGATATGCCTCGTGCAGACAGGTGAGAGCCAGGACGATCGGCCGAGAGGGCTGGGCACGGCGAAGGGTATGCAGATGCGTGAGGACATTCTCCTGAGCGTGATCGAGGCTCTTGACCGTGACCAGCACGAGGTGAGCCTGCGTGTTGAAGCGCGCGAGGTCCTCGATGGGATCGTAACCCGGCTCATCGAGGCCGCGCGTGTCGAGAAAGGTGAGCAGCGGGGCCTCCGCCGTGGGGAAGTGATAGAAGCGCGAGTAGCGAGTGCAGGGCTTGAAGCCGCGGCCGACCTCGGCATCGTCAGCGCCGTCAGGAACTTGACGACCGACGTCTTACCGCTCTGTGTCTTGCCGAACAGCCAGAAAAGAGGCACCGGAAGGCGTTCCCGCAGCCGATCGAGTTGTTCCTGAACCGCCGCCTCTCGACGGAAGCGCGAGAACCAGCGTTTGATGCGCTCGAACATGAACATCGCTCCCGAGGGAAAGATTTGTCCGAGCCTCCAGCATTAGCAAGGCGTGCCCTTGTCGGCACTTCGGACAGCCGTGGATATTGTAACCCTCGCCCCGTCTTTCGCAAAAGCCCTCCCTCCGCCGATCTCGTTTATGCCGGATAGCGCCTGCGGCGCGTGTCGGGTTGCCGCCACTGGTCGGTGGCGGGCGCGGCGCCGGTGGTTGCGGCGGGAGGGGAGTGGCCGGGCGATGGCTTGCCAGCGTGAGCCGACCCGGCGTCTGCCAGCATCACGGCGGCAGTACAGCGGCTGCGGCGAGTGTCGCGATGCCGCCGCTGGTCGGTGGCGGGCGCGGGGCCAGTGGTTGCGGCGGGAGGGGAGTGGCCGGGCGACGGCGTGACAGCATGAGCCGACGCGGCGCCTGCCAGCATCACGGCGAGCGTGGCGGCTGTACAGCGTCAGCCGCCAAGCCTTCTCAATAATTCCTCCGTGTGACCAACTCGACTTGTGGTGACGCCGCCCTGAATCGTTCGATGCCCTTGTCGGTCACACCAGTTTGGTGGAGTTCAACGTACCTCAGCTTCTTCATCCCCTTCAACTTCAAGAGTCCATCGTCGGTCACCTTCGTCTCGTTCAGCTTCAGGCTCTCCAGTTTCGCCATTTCAGCCACCGATTCCAACCCGGCATCAGTGACCTGCGTCCCAGACAAATACAGCGTGTTGAGCCTGGGCAGGTCCTTCAGCAATCGCAACCCTGCATCCGTAGTCTTCGTCCAATCCAGAAGCAGCCATTCCAGCTTGTCAAGCTTTCTGATGTGCGCAAGCCCAGCGTCACCGATCCCGGTGCCATCCAGACACAGCCAGGTCAGTTCCGACAATCCCTCCAGATGTACCAGCCCAGCGTCCGTGACCTTGGTGCGCAGATCCAAAGTCTTGAGCTTCTTCATTCCTGCGATAACCGGCATCCCCATGTCAGTAATCAGCGAGCGACCAAGTTGGAGGTCTTCGAGACCAGTCATGTCTTTGAAGTTCAGGAGGCCAGCGTCCGTGATCGGCGCATTGTAAAAGCGGAGACCTCTCAACTTCGTCAGACCACGCAGGTGGACCATGCCCGCATCGGACAGGGGTAGGCCGTCCAGCCATAACTCCCGCAACTGCGTCAGCCCCGCCAGGTGAGCCAGGCCGGCGTCGGTAACTTTCGTACTGTCAAGGTCGAGAATCTCAAGCTTGCTGAGGCGGGCAAAGTGGGCAAGTCCAGCGTCGCCAATCTGCAACTCGGAAAGGCGGAGGACACGGAGTTCGGTGAAGGAAGCGATGTGCGCCAGGCCCGCGTCAGTGATAAATGGGCCCGCAGCCTCGGAAATCGTTACGCCTCCACTCAAGGACGTGATCCCTGTTACGTTCTTGAATCGTTCAAGGTCTTCATCGGTGGCGTCCTGACTAAAGATGATGCTGGTGCCATCGCGGCGGATTCGGTCGTTCGGTTTTCCGTCGGTAGGCTGTCGGCCGGACGGTTCGTCCGCGTGGCCTGTTGGGGTCGAAATGTTTGCCGAAGTTAGCATGAACGCAACAAGCATGTGACGAAACAGCATGGTTCCCTCCCCTTGAAGGCCGGTACGACGACTGATTCTACACCTACTCGCTGCACGCACGGAAGTCCAACCGCAGGCTCTGCCACAACGTCTCGAACGAATGTCACAACGCGCTCGCCGGCTTGACCGCCGATGTCGAGCCGACGCGGCACCGGCCACCATCACGGCGATCGTGGCGGCGGTACAGCGCCTGCGGCCGATGACGAGGTGCCGCCGCTGGTCGGTGGCGAGCGCGGCGCCAGTGGTTGCGGCGGGAGGGGTGTGGCCGTAGACTGGCGCGGTAGCGATGCGATGGCTTGCAATCGTGAGCCGGCCAGGCACCTGCCAGCATCACGGCGAGCGTGGCGGAGGTACAGCGTCTACGGCGTGTGTCATGTGGCCACCGCTGGTCGGTGGCGGGCGTGGTGCCAGTCGTCGCGGCGGGAGGGGCGTGGCCAGGTGACAGCGTGCAAGCGTAAGCATCTGAAATTTATCAACGACCCGGTAGAAAGCTAAGGCGAGTCGCCGTAGCGCCTTTCCAGTTCGGCGAGTAAACCAGGCCGTTTCTTCCTGGAACGAGCCCGGCGCATGACCGTCCGCCGTTGGCACGTTTGCGTTTCCACTGGCGGCGGTTCGGCATCTCGATACGTCAGCAGGTCCGCAGCACCATAGGGTTGCTCTCGGTCCCGGTGGGCGTCCAGCACCGGGATCAGGGTCGCCCCTTCATGCACCAGACGCACGCCCGCATGGCGATGACCGTGGATCCGGCGTTCGTGGCCCTTGGGTAACCGAAACCACCGCTCCAAATCTAAATTGTCCACCGCCAACTCGGCCAGATCGCCGCCTGCAAACAGACCCACGACGAAAGCGGCCATGACCGCCGCCATCTGACGACGGAGCCGATCCGGGCTGGCGCAGTCGACGCTGCAAGCGTCGAAAACGCCGCCGCCGCTGCCGATTCGGGCCACGACGCGGGTCCACCGCCGCCGCGATCTTGCGGATCTCTTGCACCTGACCGCGGATCTCCTCCTGAACCGACGCCACCGCCGCGAGGCCGCGGTCGATACAGCCAGCCAGTCGCTTCAGGTGTGTCTCCGCGCGACCCCCTTTTTTCGCCTCCAGGTTGCGTTGCAAGGAGGCACGGACTTCGCTCAGGGCATCGGCCATGCGCAAACCAGGTGGTTCCAGCGGCCCACCTTGATCGTCATTGAGGATGCCGCGCACCGCGGCACAGTAGTCCAACACCACCGCCGCAGCCGGCGCGGCGCTGCCGCGGTGCTGGCGGAGGGAGGGGAGCAGCCCCGGTCGCCAGCTGCTCCAGCGGCGACGGGGACACCGCGCCTGCTGGTCGCCGCGGCAGCCGCCTGCTGCTCGGCCAAAATGTCCCGTTCGATGGTACGCAAGCCCCGGACCTTGCGGCGCATCTGCACCTTGGCATGGCTATCGGCGGCCAGCATGGGTTTGGCCACGTCACGCAGAAAATGATTCTGGCAATAGCGGTGCGGCACCTTGGGAAACTCGGCGGCCATGGCCTGCACGAACGCCTCCTGTTTGTCCGACATCCACAGGACCACCGGTTTGCCCAACTGCTCGGCCCACTGTTTGGCCTGAACGATCAGCCGTTGGATCTCGGCCGTGGTGCTGGACAGCAGTGGTTCGGCGAACCACACGCGTTTGCCTTGCAGTTCGCGTACGACGTAGAGGGTTTCGTGTCCCTTCTCCGGTTGCAAGCCATCGATGGTCAAGACCAGGGCGTCGCTGTTCTGGTAGGCGGCGGCCAGTTGGGAGGCATCCTGGTGGCGTGCGGCGACCATGGTCTGATAGCGGCGCAGATAGCCAGCGAGAGCATCCTCGGACAGGGTGATGCGATAGCTGTCACGCAGTTCGTGGCGCAGTTGGGGGATGGACCAGTGTTGTGCAAAGCGGCGATAGCCGAGCCAGCAGAAGACGTCCCAACCGATGGTCCACCAGGGCAAGGTGATCTGGGCTTCGGCCTGGGGACTGAGCGTATGGGCATGACCAGAGCAAGCAGGATCGGGACAGCGGGCCAACTTGCAGATCCGTTCGACTGGCCCCGGCAGGGTGAAGAGGCGGTGACGGCGATGATCGCAGACATGAAGGGTGCGTGAGCAGTGGCGCAGGTTTGCTGTTCGACCGTCAAGATACGTTGGGTGAACGGCGTGTCAGCTGGCCAGGTAAAACGCATCGGAGTCCATCCCGAAGAACAGGCGATCAGAGTCTATCCCAGAGAGCAGGCGACATCAGTATAGTATAAGCGCACGGTCGTCCAGTGGCTTTAGCCTTCTACCGGGTCATTGAAATTTATTAACTGTCCCATTTCGCGGGAATGGCACGGTAATTCCATGTGGGGAGTTCTTCGTCGAAGCGGATTTTCATCGTTTCGGGGTAGCCTTCTGGGTAACCTTCTTTGAGCGGATACTCTCCGTCCAGCACGTGGACCGTGGTTTTTAGGCCGGTCTTGGTGCTTGTTTTCCCCATGGCGTCGACGGCGACCTTCAGGGAAGTCAGTAGCAAGCCCTGGCAGGCACGTGTGACATGTGGAAACAGACGGTGCTCGATAGCGTTGTACTTGGAGCAGTAAGCATCTGAAATTTATTAACTGTCCCATTTCGCGGGAATGGCACGGTAATTCCATGTGGGGAGTTCTTCGTCGAAGCGGATTTTCATCGTTTCGGGGTAGCCTTCTGGGTAACCTTCTTTGAGCGGATACTCTCCGTCCAGCACGTGGACCGTGGTTTTTAGGCCGGTCTTGGTGCTTGTTTTCCCCATGGCGTCGACGGCAACCTTCAGGGAAGTCAGTAGCAAGCCCTGGCAGGCACGTGTGACATGTGGAAACAGACGGTGCTCGATAGCGTTGTACTTGGAGCAGTAAGGCGGGTAATGGGCGACGCGCAGTTCCAGTCCCGTGCGGTCGGCCAGCTGTTCCAGGTGGTACTTGAAGACGTAACGATTGCTGGCGTTGCTGCCGCCGCCGTCGCACAGAAGCAGCAGGCGACGTGCCTGGGGATAGGCGGAACGACCATGCGTCTGCCACCAATACGCGATACTGTCGCAGGCGAACCGGCTGGTATCGTGGCTGAGGCCCAGGTTCAGGTGCCCGAGGTTTCGTTTGACATCGTAGAGGCCGTGCGGATAGATCACACCGGTGGCCGCACTGGGGAAATCGTGGTCGAGAGCTTTCTGGGCATGTCGCGCGTAGAGTCTGCCAATGCGAAACAACAGCCCCAGGAATTCCTTGTGTTTCGTGTCGATGCTGACGATGGGATCGGACGAATTCATGAAGTTGCCGCGGTAGCTGGTGATGATCTGAAACTGCCGATCGCGACAGGCATGTTCTCCCAAGGGCAGCGTTTTGCGGGCCTTGCGCCGGCCCAGGCGATGCCGCTTGAGGAGCTGTGCCACGACAGGAACGCTGACGCGAAAGCCAAGCTGCCGCAGTTCCAGAGCGATTTGCGCACGCGAGAGATTGGTCCACAGCGCGCTTTCTTGATCGGGATCGCCTGCGGTGCAGGGATCGACGATTGTCAAGAAGGCTTCGTCGAGCCCGGGGAACAGGGACAAACAGGAACGCCGACCACCCCTTTTTTTGCGCCTGGTTGGGCGGCAGCAGCACAGCGCCACTTTGCAACTCCGCCAGGCCCCGCTGGATCGTTTTGCGATGGCAGTCGAAGAGTCGAGCGTTGTAGGTGATGCCGCCGTGTTCCAGTTTGAGAGACTCCGTGGCCGCATAGAGACGCCGCTGACGTTCATTGAGAGAGGCATAGGTAAAGCGCATCGCCTGTTTGACGGCGGCGGAAGGAAGGGTAAGCATGACGGCGTCCTGCCAGGTGAAAATCAGTTTTCCCAGAGCCGCCTAGCTTATCCACCTCATTCCGTGCCGAAAAGGTCAAATGGGACAGTTAATAAATTTCAGATGCTAAGCCGACAGCCCCCGTGCGGAGCAAGAAGCCCGAGTACCAGCGGGCTTATGTACCGGTCACAGCCTTGGCCAAGGCTGTCGAATTCGATGACACCATGATGCACGTCACGTTCACAGACGGGCGCGTACTTGGCGTGCCGCTCGTGTGGTTCCCAATACTGCGGGACGCCACGCCTCAGCAGCGAGCGCGCTATGAGATCGGCGGCGGCGGGATCGGCTTGCACTGGCCGGAACTCGACGAAGACCTGTCGGTCGCTGGTCTAATGGCGGGGGTGGATCGGCGCTCGTCTTGAAGCAATCCAGGCGAGAAATCGGGGGACGGATCGAACCGCGGCGAAACGGGAGCAAGCAATAAGGAGTGCAGCCGTGTCCGCCGATTACGACAGTCCCTGGAAAGAGGCGTTGGACGTGTACTTCGAGGCCTTCCTGGCGTTGCTGTTCCCGCACATTCACGCCCAAATCGACTGGTCGCGCGGTTACGAGTCGCTGGACAAGGAGTTTCAGCAGGTGGTGCGTCCGGCCGAGGTGGGGCGGCGCTACGTCGATAAACTCGTCAAGGTCTGGCGGAGGGACGGCAGCGAATGTTGGGTGCTGATCCATGTCGAAGTCCAGACGACGCGCGACGGCGACTTTCCCGAGCGCATGTACGTCTACAACTACCGCGTCTTCGATCGGTACAATAGAAGGGTTGCCAGTCTAGCCGTGTTGGCCGACGACGACCCGGACTGGCGGCCCAACGAGTATCGCAGCGAGCTATTCGGCTGTGAGGCCGGCATCCGTTTCCCCCATGTGAAACTGCTCGATTTCGCGGCGCGGGAAGCGCTGTTGGAGGCAAGCGACAACCCGTTCGCGAAAGTGGTCCTGGCCCACCTGAAGGCGCGCCAGACGCGGGGTAACCCTACCGACCGACATGCCTGGAAACTGCGCCTGGTGCGCGGCCTCTACGAGCGTGGCTTCACGGCGAAAGATGTGCGCGAACTGTTTCGCCTCATCGACTGGTTGATGGAACTGCCCCCTCCGCTGGCCGAGGTGTTCCGACAAGACGTGGACAAGATTCAAGAGGAGAAACGTATGCCATTCGTCACAAGTATTGAGCGAGCTGCGCGCCGCGAAGGCATGCGGCTCGGCATCACGTCCTTGTTGAGGGTCCGATTTGGCGACGAGGGTGTCAAGTTAATGCCCGAGATACGCGAAATTCACGAGGAAGAGACCCTGGAGGCCATCCTCAAAGCTCTCGAAACCGCGGCAAACCCTGACGAAGTGCGCCGTTTGTGGGTGACAGCCACGCCTTGAGCGGCCTCGGGAATCCACACGGCGGGCACCTCACGGCCGTCATTGAACTGTCTCGGCAGCAGCACCTCGAAGCGCCGCCATCTCCAAGACGAAGGCAGCTATCCACCGTTCGCGTTGCGGCAGAGCACCCCTGACAACAGCCACGTCCCGCGGTATAGTGGAGGCCGTCACGATCTCATCGTCGGAGTTCCACCATGCGCACACCGCTCGCTTTTCTGCGCTTTGTTGTCAAGGCCGCGCTCAATGCTGTCGGCGGGGGTGTCGCAGGGGATTTCGCCGTCGAAGTGCTGCCCGACATGGCCCAGGACATCTGGAAGGGCTGGGGCCGCGGTCGCAAGCCGGAAGAGATGCGCGATGAAATCCAGCAGCTGGCCCAGGCGCCGCCGGAGGACATCTACGCCGCCGCCGCGGCTGTCGTCGCCGAGGCCGCGGCCGATCAGTCGCCGGAGGTGCAGAAAGCGCTGTCGATCTACCTCGAACTGATCCCCGGCGTCATCCGCCAGTCGATGCGCCGCCCGGCCGATCCCGGTGGACAGACCGTCCCCGCGGGACTGGAATTCGACCGGCCCGAGGATCTGCTGCGCTGCTGCCGGCACGCCTGCCGCGCTTCAAACCGGGCGACCGACCGCCGGGCGTCGGCGACTGGGAGTTGGTCGAGATGCTCGGCACCGGCGGCTTCGGCGAGGTCTGGAAGGCCCGCAATCCGCACGTCCCCAGCTGCGCCGCCGGTTGCGCTCAAGTTCTGTCTCGATGGGACAGCGGCACGCGTCCTGCGGAACGAGGCCGCCATTCTGGACCGCGTCATGCGCCACGGCCGGCACCCCGGCATCGTCGAGTTGCGGCACACGTACCTCAATTGCGACCCGCCGTGTCTGGAATACGAGTACGTCGAGGGCGGCGACTTGGCGGGGGTGGTCCGCAGCTGGCATCAGAACGTCGGCCCGTCGTTGGCGGCGGCGGCCGTCAACCCGGTGCTGTCCCACGCCACGCGGCTGCTGCGCGACCTGGCCGGCATCGTGGCGTTTGCACACGGCAAGGGGATCGTTCACCGCGACCTGAAGCCGGCGAACGTCCTGGTGCAGCGCGGCACCGACAGCCGGCTCGCCGTCCGCGTCGCCGACTTCGGCATCGGCGCCATCTCTGCTCGGCGTGCGCTCGACCGCCTCGCGCAGCCAGTCCGGCGCGAGGCGTTCCTGGCCACGGCGGTGCGCGGCGCCGCACACGCCGCTGTACGCCTCGCCGCAGCAGATGCGCGGCGACGATGCCGATCCGCGCGACGACGTTCATGCTCTCGGCGTCATCTGGTATCAGATGCTGACCGGCGACCTCTCGACGGGCCGGCCCGGCGGCACACGCTGGACACGCCGCCTCGCCGAACAAGGTTTGTCGGACAAGCTGCTCGATCTGCTCGCCAGCTGCTTCGAGGACGAACCGGGCGATCGGCCGACTGATGCCGCCGTTTTGGCGAAAGAACTGGAGTCGATTCTCGGGGCTTCGCCACCGCCGAGCAGCCGCGAGCGTTCCGCGAGCGCTGAACCAACGCTCGCGGAACGCTCGCGGCTAAACACGGAGTCAACCATCACCGTATCGCGCCTGGGCCGCGGCCATTACACCAGCCTCGGCGCCGCTGTGCGCGAGGCGGCGCCTGGGCGCGCATCCTCGTCCAGCCCGGTCTTTACAACGAAGGGCTGGTCCTCGATCGGCCGGTGGAGATCGTCGGCGAGACGGGCGGCGAGGTCATTGTGCAGAATGCGGAGGGGAATTGTCTGCGAATGGCCACCGACTACGCCGTGGTGCGCAACGTGACTTTCCGCTGCCTGGCGGGGACGACGAACAAGCGGTTCTACGCCATCGACGTACCGCGCGGCCAACTCGTGCTGGAGCAGTGCCGCGTCACCTCCGATTCGCTCGGCTGTGTCGGCGTTCACGGAGCGGGGGCTGACCCGGTGCTGCGCCGCTGCACGATCCACGACGGCAAGGAGGTCGGCCTCTTCTTCTCCGATCGTGCGCGTGGCACCGTCGAGGACTGCGAGGTATACGGCAACACGCTGGCCGGCGTCGAGATCAAGCAGGGGGCTGCGCCGCTGCTGCGCCGCTGCAAGGTCCACGACGGCAAGACCGGCGGCGTGCTAATCGCCGACCACGCCGCCGGCATCCTGGAAGAGTGCGACGTGTACGGCAACGCCCTGGCCGGCATCGAGATCAAGGAGGGTGCAACGCCGACGCTGCGCCGCTGCAAGATCCATCACGGCAAGACCAGCGGTCTCTACGTCTGGGGCGATTCAGCGGGGAAGATCGAGGATTGTGAAGTCTTCGCCAACGAACTGGCCGGAGTCGAGATGAAGCAGGGTGCGTGTCCGATGGTTCGCCGCTGCCGTGTTTCAGACAACGTGAACACCGGCTTCTACCTGTACGATCACGCCGGTCCGGTGATCGAGGACTGCGACGTCTTCGGCAACGGCATGGCCGGCGTCGAATCGAAGCAAGGCGCCCGGCCGATCCTGCGCCGTTGCAAGATCCACGACGGTCGGACCAGCGGCCTGTACGTCTGGGAAGGCGGCCTCGCCACGGTAGAAGACTGCGATCTGAGCGGCAACAAGCTGGCCGGCGTGGCCATCGCCCGCACCGGCAACCCAACGCTGCGCCGCTGCACGATCCGCGACGGTCAGGAAGGCGGCGTCATGGTGTGGGAGAAGGGCACCGGGCTGCTGGAGGATTGCCAGATCGTCAACAACGCGCTGACGGCGGTGGAGATCAAGGAGAACGCCCGGCTGACGGTCCGCCGCTGCCGCCTGACCGGACACGCTTTTCAAGCGGTGTACGTCCATAAGGGCGGCGGCGGCGTGGTCGAACACTGCGACCTGACCGGCAACAAGCAGGGGGCGTGGTTCATCGAAGCGGGTTGTGTGGTGACGCGCACGGGGAACAAGGAGTGAGGCGGCGAATGGCCATGCCTACACGCGGTGAGATGCACACATGAACTCGTTCGATCAGGCAGCGCGCTATGCCGCCCGCAACCTGGACGCCGCGGGCTTCCTCGCCTGGCTGTTTCGGTCCGCGATGGTGGCCTGGCGCTGGGCGGGCTGGGTGGACACGCAGAATGTCGCCTTCCCCGGTGAACCGGACCGCCGTTGTGACACGGTGGCCCACTTCGAGCGCCGGCGCGGCGATGCGGCACCGGTGGCGGCCGTCGTCGAGTTCATGACCACGCCGCGCGGCGAGGTGTATCCACGTCTGGCCGAGTACGCCCTGCGCGTTCACCGTGAGGTGCCCTATCATACGCGCCCGCTGGTCGCCTATCGTGTGGTGACGGCACTGATCTATCTGACCGGCCCCGTTCCGGACGCAGAATGGAGCATGGCGCCGGACGAATTCGGCGAATTGGGCTTGTGGACAAAAAGCCGCGTGCTTACCTTTGCGGAGACAGATGCCCGCGTTCTGTTCGCCGAGATCGAGCGCGGTGAAATATCACGGGCGCTGCTGGCGTGGGGGCCGCTGCTGAAGGGCGCCGAGGAACCGGAGGTGGCCGCCGAGTGGAAGCGGTTAGTCCTGCGCGAGCCGAACGAGCAGAAGCGCCGCGAGTATGGCGGATTGGCCAAAGTGTTCGCGGGTCTAACCAAGCGGTTGCAAGCGTGGTCGCCCATACTGGAGGGCCTGAACGTGGAAGAATCGGAAGTCGTGATGGAATGGCTGGAACAGGGACGGAATCAGGGTCGCAAAGAAGCGCCTTGGCTGCGCTGCGCGAGAAGGTATCGCTCGTCTTGCAGGAGAAATTCACCGATCCAATCCCGTCGGATCTCGAAAAGGCTCTCAGGAACCAAAATGACAATGTGACGATGAGCCAATGGTTCGACCGGGCGTTGAGAGCAAAGACACTCGACGAGGTCCGCATCGCGTTCGGGTTGCCAGGCGCCGCCTCGAAGAGGACGCCGAAACGCCGGCGCTAACGGTTTGCTGTCGACACCTGACCGGTCACGCTATTCAGGTGATATACGCTCTGGACGGCAGCGTTGGTTTTGTCGCCCTAGCTGGAGGACCTGGACATGGAAGAAGTAGAAGAATCGGAAGTCGTTCGGGAATGGCAGGAAAAGGCAGGCGACCAAAGGGAGCTAAAAGTCCTGCGTGAGAAGGCAATCCTGGTGTTGCAGTCGAAGTTTCCCGCTCATCCCTACGGATCTGGTAACAGCGCTCAACACCCAGATAGACGCCCGTGTCATGAGCCAGTGGTTCGACCGGGCTTTCAAGGCAAAGACCCTCGAAGAGGTCAGCGTCGCGTTCGGGTTGCCGGGCGCCGCATCGAAGAAGATGCCGAAACGCCGGCGCGGTTGACTCACCGCGCCTGCACCAGAAACGTCATCCCCGGCTCCTCCGGGCCGCCGACGTGGCAGACGTGATCGAACCGCAGCCGTTGCACCACATCGAGCATGTGATGGGCCTCCTCCGGACGCTGACCGCATTGCAGAACGGTCTGGCCGCTGGCCACCAGCTCGTACTTCTGACCGACTTGCTGGACCGCCAGGTGTGCCGTGTCGATCGGGTGGTTCTCCAGGCCGAACGGGATGCCGCGCGGCGCCTGGCCTCCCACCAGAAAATACGAGCACGACGGCGACGGTTGACCCACCTGGCATTGTTCGGTGAAGTGGTAATACTGCACCGTTTTGAGCGCTTCGACGGCCGCGTGTTGATTGGTGCCGAAATCGGCGAGGACATGGCTGCCGGCCGCCACCTTCCAGTGTCCCTGCTCCTGCCGTACCGCGGCCTGACGCCAGTCGAACGACACACGGTCGGTCAGACCAGGCGGCTCCGGCGGGGCACCGCGCAGAAACGTCAGCGGCTGAGCGGCGCCGAGGCTTTGCACCGGCCCCTGGCCAAACGGGACCGTCGGCTGATTGGGCTGGGCGGCAACGTTCCGCAGCGCCGGCAGGGTGGGCGGAACGTACCCGGCCAGCGCCGCCGCCGCCGTCGCCGCGTCGTTCGGCATCGTCGCCGGCGGCTTGAACGTCGCAGCGCCGGAACCGGGACGTACTGGGTTACCCAGGAAGACCATCATCGTCGGCGTCGGTCCTCCGACCGTCGCCACCTGCGTGAATCCATATTTCTGCATCACCAGCAGCGCTTGCTGGGCCTCGTCGCCGCGCAGGCCGAAGTTGAACCAGACGCGCAGCCGATCGCGCACGACCCACTGGCCCAGCCTCTGCTCCGCCTTCAGACTCGCCGAGTCGATCGCCAGTGTCCTCATCCCGGTAGCAAATCCCATCGGGGTGTGGCCGTCGCTCAACCAGTATTCCATCAGCGCTACCGGCGAACCGACGGTGCCATGCTGCGTCAGTCCCAGGTTGTGGATCAACCGCAGGGCTTGCCGGGCGTCCGATTCGCGCCGGCCGAAGTCCTTCACCACGGTGCCGCCGGCGACGAACTTCCACGTCTGATCCTGCCAGACCAGTTGAATGTGCGATCCATCAAACGTGGTCAGGTTCTCCGTGAGCGCGGCGGGCGGGTCCGAAGTCGCACCGGAAGCGTTCGGCACGCCCATCGATGAGGTCGTAGCGTTAGAGATCGGGGGGGATAAGGAGCTTGCCGGAGATCGGAAAGAGGGCGTCGGCACCGGTGTCTGGGCCAGGACCATGCGACCACTGAGCAGTACACCAAGCAGAAAAAAGGTGCGACGCATCACCGGATCCTCCGTGACGGAGAGTAAGATACTGGACGCAATCCGTCCGCAATCGCGATTTGGCCCTCCTCTTGTTATCGGCAATGACGGTGCCGAACATGACGATTTTTCGGATTGCGCGGCCTATGCTATGAACAGCAATAGAGGCGAAACCATGAATCGACCGATGCGATTGGCCGTGCTGCTCTCCGGCTCCGGCACCACGTTGCAGAACCTACTCGATCGGATTGCCGACGGCCGGCTGCGGGCAGAGGTGGTGACCGTCGTAGCGAACGTTCCAGACGCTTTCGGCCTGGACCGTGCGCGACGGGCCGGGATTCCTACCGACGTCGTCGAACGGAAGAAGTGCGGTTCGAGCGAGGAGTTCAGCCAGCACATCTTTGAGCCGTGCCGCGCTGCAGGAGCGGACCTGGTGTGCATGGCCGGGTTTCTGCAACTCGTCGTCATTCCCGAGGACTTCTCGCACCGCGTACTGAACATCCACCCGGCGCTGATCCCCGCCTTCTGTGGCAAGGGGTTCTACGGAGCGCGCGTCCACCAGGCAGCACTGGAAATGGGTGTGAAAGTCAGCGGTTGCACGGTCCACTTCGCCGACAATGAGTACGATCACGGCCCGATCATCGTGCAGCGCACCGTCGAGGTGCGCGACGACGATTCGGCTGAAACGCTGGCTGCTCGGGTCTTCGCTAAAGAGTGCGAGGCGTATCCGGAAGCGATCCGACTGTTTGCGGAGGGACGGTTGCGGGTGGAAGGACGGCGGGTGCGGATCATCCACTGACCGCCGCTTGCGGCTTAGCAGGATTGCTAAGCCGCAAGCGGTTATGCGGATCACGCCTTCAGCACATCGATCGGCTCGTACTTGCCGCCGAGGACGGCCTTGCTATCGACGCCGAGCCACTTGTCCATCACGGTCGCATACACCTGACGGAAATCGGTGTGGTGCAGCAAGTTGCTCATCGGGATGTCGGTCAGGCTCGGATGCTTGCCGATCACGCCGCCTTTGACCTTGCCGCCGACGAGGAACATCGGTGCCGCGGAGCCGTGATCGGTACCGCGGCTGCCGTTCTCCTTCGCACGCCGGCCGAACTCCGAGAAGGTCATGATGAGCAGCCGATCCTTGTGGCCGCGAGCCGCCAGGTCCTTGTAGAAGGCGCTGATCGCGCTCGACAGGTGCAGCATCAGGATGGCGTGTTGCTGGGCCTGGCCGCTGTGCGTGTCGAAGCCCCCCAGGGAGACGTAGAAGATGCGGGCGCCGAGGTCGGCGTCGATCAGCTGGGCGGCCAGCTTCAGGCGATTGGCCAACTCGAACTGGATCGGATACGCCGCCTTCGGTTGATAGTTCTTGCCGATCTCCTGCAAGCGCCGGCTGCTGGCATAGGTATTCGCCGCCGTCCGGGACACGAAATCGAGCAGGCCGGGCTGCTTCTCCGCGGTCTTCACCGCGCCCTCGATCACGGCGCGCTGGTCCTTCTTGTCGGCTCCACTCGCCGCCGCCATTTGCAGCTGGAACTCTTCCAGCGAGGAGATGGACGGAGCGCGGGCGGCACGCCTTCCAGGGCTAGCGGCGATTTCTCATTGGCGCCCTTGATGTGGAACGACGGCGCACCGAGTGGCATTCCCTTCAGCGCCTTGCCGATCCAACCCTCGGTCCGGTTCTTCTCGGTCGTGGCGGACTGCCAGATGTCCATTGAGTCGAAGTGCGACTGCGTCGGGTTCGGATAGCCGACGCCTTGAACGACGGCCAACGCACCTTCGTTGTAGATGTCGGCGAGACCCGACAGCTGCGGGTGCAGGCCCACTTCGTCGTTCAGCTTCTTGATCTGCGACTCGGGTTGTTTCAGCGTCGGCCGCAGCTTGGCGTATTCGGGGTCCTTGAACGGAATGACGGTATTGAGACCGTCGTTGCCGCCGTTCAGCTCGACGACGACGAGGATGGTGTCCTTGGCACCGGCCTTGTCGGCGCTGGGAGCCGCGGCGGCGGTCTGGGCCAGGAAACGCGGCACGCTCAGGCCCCAGGTCACCAGTCCGGTGCCGGCCAGCGACGCCTTCAGGAAATCGCGACGATGGGTCATGGGATCTTCTCCACGAGTGATATTCGTTTAGCCGCGAGCTTCTGCGAGCGCTGAGCATCGCGCTCGCAGAAGCTCGCGGCTAAACGAACGATCAATCCAGTTGGAACTCCGGCAACGACAACACCAGGTGGCACAGTGCCCGGATACGATGGGCGGTCACGTCTTCTTTCGTCCAGTATACGGGGAGATCGGTATCGTGGACCTTCTTCTGATACTCCGCCAGACGAGTTCGCGTTTCGGCCGGCACGTCGTTTTGAAGCAACAGCGTCAGGAAGAAGTCGAGGATCTCCGCGTCGGTTTTACGGCCATACTTCACGACGACCTTCGCCGGATCGACGCGATTGTTGAAGCGGACGTCCTCGGTAGAGGTCAGGGCCAGGCCCAGGTTCTGGCGGAACAGCAGCGTTTGGCCGTTGAGCCATGTTGGGCCGCCGTCCCAGCCCTTGACCGATGGTGGGAAGAACACGTTTTGGCCCAGCTTCTCCAGCTCCGCCGCGATCTGCGTTGTGCCGATCCTGCCTTCCAGAGCATGGACGATGCCCAGCGCGAACTCGACCGGCGACTTGATGCGAGTGCGATAAGCCTGCTCCGAGAAGAACAGGTTCGAGCGCAGGACCGTCTTGACGATCGTGCCGAAGTCGTAGCCGCTCGATTTGAACTGGGCGGCCAGGGGGTCGATCAGTTCCGCGGTCGGTGCGAGCGTATCGCTCACCATGAAGCGGAAGAATTTCGTGATGATGAACTTCGGGCAGGACGGCTGTTCGAGGCAGATGCGGACGATGTCCTCGCCCTTGAACTTGCCGGTCTGGCCCAAAACTTTCTTCTCGCCGTCGTCGTGAGCGTCGGCACTGTAGACAGCCGCGTTGCCCTGGATGTCCCAGCCAGTGAAAGCGCGTGCGGCTTCGCGAATGTCGGTTTCGGTGTAGTTGCCCACGCCGAGTGAGAACAGCTCCATCACCTCCCGAGCGTAGTTCTCGTTCGCATTGCCCTTCTTGCTGCCGCGCGTGTCGAGCCAGACCATCATGGCCGGGTCTTTGGACATCTCTTGCAGCATCTTCTCGAAGCTGCCGAGGGCGTGGCGTTTCATCAACTCGTACTGGCCGAGCATGAAGCGGGCATTCTGTACCTTCGCGTTGCTGGTGGCGAAGTGGTTGTGCCAGAAGAGCGTGATCTTCTCTTGCAGCGGGTGCGGACTGTACAACATGCGGTTCAGCCACCAGGCCCGCAGCTGGCCGCCGTTGTTGCCCTTGGCGATGCTCTCGGCCAGGTCGCCGGTCGTCTTCTCAAACTCCTCCTGGCCGGGGCCGCCGGCGAGAAGACGGTCGATGGTCTTGTCCGGCCCGTCCTTCAGGCCCTGCTCGAGTTGTGCATTCGTCGCACCAAACGCCGATCGGCGATAGAGGTGCCCGACGCGCTTGACGTCCCAGGGGGCGTTCTTGCTGGGGCGATACGGTTCCCACGCCGAGCGTGGGTCGAGGGGTTTCGCGGTGTCTGCCATGTGTCGATATCTCCACGGTCTGCCGCTTGCGGCTTAGCACGCAGCGCTTGCCAAATCTGTACCGCCGGCATTCTTGCCGGCCCGTGCCGACAGGAATGTCGGCGGTACGGGGTTTTGAAACGGCATCTAAGCCGCAAGCGGCGAACAGGTGTCACTTCGCCGCCTTCGCCCGGAAGTCGAGACGCATCGTTTTCTCTTCAAACGTGAACTCTTCCGTGAACGATCCCATGCCGCGGACGAGCTTGATGAACGCCTTGATCTGGGCCTTCGACTCCTCGACGGGAATGGCCTGGTCGAGAACGCCCTGCGTTACCAGCTGCTCCTCGAACACTTGCAGGATGTCGGCGATACCGGAGGAGTAGAACTTGTCCGTGGAGGTAGTGCGGGTGATCTTCGCCGGTGCTTTCGCTTCGGCCTGGAGCATATCGACCAACTCGCGGCACAGGTCGAGGGTCGAGCAGATGACGAACTGATCGCCGACGCGGACGAAGGAGGGGGTGAAGTTGAAGCGAATGTCGTTCACATCCTGCTTGATCTCCTTCTCCTCATCGAAGCGGAAGGCGACGATTTGCACGTCCTTGTACTTCTCCTCGGCGAGCTGAAGACCGAACTGACTGCCGCCAAGCAGGGCGGCGCCGCGCAGGGCCGCCTCGACCGTCTTGCTGAACTTGTCCGGGTCGCGCATCTCGGTGATGAAGGCGAACGCCGGGAGATTGATCTTCGGCGTCTTCTTGTAGGCCACCTTCGGCTGATTGGCGACGATGATGCGGTGATACGGTCCCGATTGCGTCAGCAGCTTGCTCAGCTGAAGGTTCCCAAACGGCAGCTTGCTCGACTGCTTGTCCACATTCTCAAGGGCCGTGGCGTTCTGTTCGCCGAAGAGCGCAACGCGCTCCTCCCAGATCTTGGCGAAGTCGAGGAAGAAGCTGTTGCTGTAGATCACGCCCTTCGGCTCCAGCAGCGGGCACGTGCCGGTCTTGCCTTCCGCCGGAATGTGCAGGAACTTCTCCGGCCCCATGCCGGTTCGGCCGGCTGGTAGGCGAATCGTCGTCAGATACGTGTCGCCCTCTTTGCCGAAGGAGGCACACAGAAACGGCGAACGGGAGAACACGTCGATGTAGTGGCCGAGGATGACCGTCAGGTTGGGGTCGCGCGGGTTCTTGTATGCTTCCTTGAGTTCCGGACGCTTGTGGATCTCTTCGAGGCTCAGCCACAACTTCACCATCGACTTCTTCGGCAGCAGCTTGGCCGCGTCGGCGTAAGTCGGCAGGTCCGCGACGCACTTATTTTCCTTCCCCGTCAGCAGGTCGAGGCCGCCGTGCATGGCGATCGTGTTGTTGCTGATGAGCAGCGCCTTGCCGGACAGGGCGAGATGGAATCCCTTGCCGATGGAGTAGACGTCGATGCCCTCGTACTTCGTCGTCTCCAGTTTGCCCTTCGCTTCCTGGCGGTTGATCTCTTGCTCGATGACCTTGACGGCGAGCTCGACGAAACGTTTCATCGTCTCTTCGTCCGTGCCCTGAATGGCGAGCAGCGTGAGGGGCCCCTCCGGCAGGAACTTGACGCCCAGAGCCGCCCCACCGCCGGCGAGTTTGTCGAGCAGTACCGGCCAGTCGGCGCCGAGTTCTTTTTCGTAGTAGGCGACGAACTGGTAGAAGCGGCGATACTGCGTGGACTCGAAGACTTCCTTGACGGCGGGAAACTGCTGGACCTGCTTGAAGCTGTCGAGTTTCGTGACGGTTTCGACGAGTTGGCGTGGATGACCGACCTCGACAACCAAATCGGCCTGGGCGGGGATGAGGCGGCTCGGGGGCGTTTCGGCTTTGGCCCGTGTCGCGGTCAGGAGAGCCAGGCAGATCAGGCCGCCAGTGAGGAATCGAGTGGCACGCATCGTGGACTCCTGTTGCGGGTCGCGTCGGCGTTGACTATTGCTATGAGGGTGAATACCCCTCTCCGTGCGTGGTAGTTTCAAGATTCTTGCCGTTTACGGCTGGACAGTAGTTCGCCCGGCAGGCATGTGGTCCAGGATGGTCTACTGCCGGCACAAACGGAGCCAGGACTCTACCACGGTTCGAGGAAGCGATGCATCCACCACTTTCAGTTGTGGACCTGTTCTGCGGTGCCGGCGGGCTGTCCCTGGGCTTTCGCGCCGCGGGGTTCAACGTTGTCTGGGCTGCTGATAATAACGAAGCAGCAGTCCGGACCTACAGGGCAAATCTGGGCGAGCATGTACTCTGCCAGCCCATTGCCGGGGATACTGACCCGCCGGAAGCAACGGTCATAGCTGGCGGCCCCCCTTGTCAAGGTTTTTCGTCGGCGGGGATGCGACGGGTCGGTGACAAGAGAAACGCGCTGGTGACAAGCTTTGCGCAGATCGTCGCAAGGAAACGGCCTCGGGTATTCGTCTTTGAAAACGTGGAGGGGTTTCTAACCGCTGAGGGCGGCAAACGGGTGTTTGATTTGCTGATTCCGTTGGTCGCAGCGGGCTATCGGATTCACCTTCGCAAGGTCAATGCCGCTAACTATGGTGTACCCCAGCACCGAAAGCGAGTGATTGCCATCGGCGGCTTGGGGTGGGAGCCGTCTTTCCCTGAGCCAACCCACTCCGCACATGGAGCACCCGGCGCGAACTTGGCGGCCACACGTCTCCCGCGCACTCCCACGCTTCAGGAGGCACTCGCTGGACTTTTGTCGCCCGACACAGAGGAGCCGGGGAATCCGCCTGGCCATTTCTTCCGACCACTCGTCGGGGTCGATCTGCAACGAGCGAATGCCTTGAAACCGGGCCAAACGATGCGGGATTTGCCGACGGAGTTGTGGCACGACAGCTACCGCCGCCGCGCCTATAGGCGGGTGATGGATGGCACACCCACGGAGAGGCGCGGTGGGGCGCCATCGGGCGTTCGCCGTTTGGTGGCTGACGAACCCTCGAAAGCTATCACAGGCGGTGCGCAATCTGAGTTTCTGCATCCTTGCGCAGATAGAAATTTGACGCTTCGGGAATGCGCCAGAATACAGACATTCTCCGACGATTTCCGCTTTCGAGGGACATGTGCCGAGCAAGCGCAGCTGATTGGGAATGCAGTGCCTCCCCGTCTTGCGACCGTCATCGCCCGTGTTCTGGCAGCGGACCTCCTGGTTGCGAAACCGCAAGGCGACAAGGGGCAGCTGCTGAGTTTTGTGCCAACGCTTTCAAATGGGATGAGCCCGATCCTGGAACGGGTGACCCAGACGGTCCGATCAACGTTCCGCACCCGGGAATTCACACAGAAGGAGTTGTTTCCGTGGGACTGACGGTGACGCAGAAGAGCATCATCAATAAGGCTCAGTCGGTTGGCGGTTCCAAGCAAGGGGTGGCATTGGACGACGAGCAATGTGCTTACCTCGTTGCGGTGGTCGCAACCGATCTGCGCTTGCGGGGCAAATTGCGCCTGGCCAAATCTGATCTTCCACCATTCTTCGGAACGCCCTCGCTAGAGTCCCTTCGTCTGTCGGAGCCGAGATTTCTTGAACTCTTCGAGCAGCTTGTCAAACTGGACCAAGACGCCGACGCCTACTTCGATTGTCTCGCTGCGCTTCACAAGGCGCGGCTCGAGTACGAGCGGATACTCCAGACCCAGCCCGTGCCAACGATCGATCAAGTCGGTCCAAGGGGTTTGTTGCAATACGGCTGTGTCGGCTCGAAGGCCCTGACACCCTTCATCCTTTGGCGGAAGTGGTTGTACGACATCGACAATCGAGCCGCGCAGGAAACTGAGTATGCTTTCGAGCCGATCATCGCGCGGGCCATCGGCGGAACGCCAGCTCCTTCCAAGAAGAGTCCCGTCCGGCGCAAGAGCGACCCAGAGAAGGGGCGACAGGTGGACTGTGTCCTCGGCAAAAAGGCTCACGAAATCAAGATGCGCGTGACAATCGCGGCATCCGGCCAGGGCCGCTGGAAAGAAGAATTGGATTTCCCATCTGACTGCAAGGCAAGCGGCTACACACCGGTTCTTGTAGTTCTGGACCCGACACCCAACATCAAGCTCACCGAACTCCAGGCCAAGTTTGTTGCCGAAGGCGGCGAGGCACACGTTGGCGACCATGCCTGGACATACCTCCGGTCCCTGGCCGGCTCGACGATGAGCCGCTTTCTGGACCAGTACGTTCATACGCCCCTGCAAGCCGTGTTGGCAGAGGTGCCAGCGACTCCCGAGGAGTTACCGGAACTCTTGCTCAAGATGGAGCGTACACGATTTACGGCGTCCATCTGCGGAGAGTCGTTTGTTGTCCGGCGAACGCCGCGACCAGAGGAAGCTTCGGAACCAGATTCGATGCCCGACGACGCTGACGAGGAGGTTCCTGGACTATGAGCGGTATGTAGATCCGCGCCAGGGTACCCGCAAGTTAGCTTCATCGGTATTGCTAAGACGCAAGCGGCAATCGAGTGCGGCGCGGAGTCCGCCAATGGGCCTTTCCATCGCTGTGACCGCCGATTTGCACTGGGGACATCGCCGCGGCGGCGACGAAACGCGGCTGCTGGCCGACTTCGTGCGCGCCCATCCGCCGGATGTTCTCATTCTCGCCGGCGACATCGGCACCGGCCCGATGTTCGCCGAGTGTCTCGGCCTGTTCGCCGATCTGCCGAGCCGGAAAGTCCTTGTTCCCGGCAATCACGACATTTGGGTGCGGCCCGACGATCCCGATCTCGATTCGCTCAAAATGTACGAGATCGAACTGCCGCGGATGGCCAGGGAAGCAGGCTTTCACTTCCTCGACGCCGCTCCGCTGCTGCTCGGGCCCGATCTCGCCCTGGTCGGCAGCATCAACTGGTACGATTACTCCTGGGCGCTGGCCGGCCTCCGCGCGAAGTATCCGGCCGAGGAATATCGTCTGAAAAGCAAGCGCTTCCCGCGCGGCCGGCACAACGACGCCAACTTCGTCCGCTGGCCGCTGGACGACGTCGGCTTTACGACGCGCGTCGTGGCGGCTCTGGAACGGCAGCTCGACGAAGCGCTATCTGCCGCCGAGAAGGCCATCGTCGTCACGCATCACCCGCCGTTTTACGGCCTCGGTTTTCCGCGTCACGGCCTGCCGGAGACACTGGAAAGCTTTCTCTGGGATGCCTTCTGCGGCAACCAGGCGATGGAGGATGTGCTGACGCGGCGTTCCGACCGCATTGCCTTCGCCTTCTGTGGCCACACGCACCGGGAGCGCGCGAACCTGCTGGGGGCGATTCACGGCTACAACGTCGGCAGCGACTATCACTTCAAGCGGCTTCTATGTCTCGACTGGCCGGCTGGGACGATGGAGGCCCACCAGTTCGGCGACCGCAGTGCGTGAGGCGTCGGCCGCGCCGCCGCACGGAAGAACTGCGCAACCCCTCGCTTTTTCCGGCGAGTGTGGTATGTTGATTCACGATCCGCCGCCCTCCTCTCTCCCGATCGTTCGCGGAGAGACGGGATCGGAGGGCCTTGCACTCCTCGATCGAGGCCGACGAATGAAATTGACCCTGGGGACCCGCGACGATCTCCTGATCCGCATCCACTGCGAGGGAGACGTGACCATGGACAAACTGATCGGCAAGCCCGATCCTCTCGAAAAAATCCTGGCAAACCGCGACTTTGCCGGCTGCGTCCTCTTCGACATGGAAAGGACGAACTACATCGACTCGCACGGCATCGGCTGGCTGCTGCGCTGTCACAAGCATTTCGTGGAACGGGGCGGTAAACTGATCATTCACTCGGTGCCGCCTCTCGTGAAGCAGACGTTGCTGCTTCTTCGCATGAACCGGGTCTTTCATCTGGCCGACGACGAAACCGCCGCCCGCCAGCTGGCCGTTGCCTCGAAGGAGGCCAAGCCGTGAGCACCGTCAACCCCTTGCACCTGGACGTCACCAACTTACCGCCGGAAAAGGCCGTGTCCGACCTCATCGAGCACGCCGCCCGCATCGGGGTGAGCGATCTGTTCTTATGTACGAACGAGAACCATGTCGCCGTCGCGGGACGGCACCTGGGCATCCTGCGGCCGATCTCGTTCCTGGCGCTGGACCAGGGACGCCGGTGCATGGCCCACATCAAGGCCTTGGCCGGTCTCGACGTCGCCGAGAAACGCCGTCCTCTCGACGGGCGTTGGTTCCACCAAGGCTCAGGGACCTCCCCGCTCGATCTGCGTATCAACTCCATGCCCACTCTGCACGGGGAAGACTTTACTTTGCGCTTGCTGGACAGGGATACGCGCCTGCTGGACATCAACCACCTGGGCTTGTTGCGGCACGATCACAACCAACTGCTGGCTCTGCTCAACAACCCCAGCGGTCTGATCCTGGTCACCGGGCCGACCGGTTCCGGCAAGACCACCACCTTGTATGCCTGCTTGCGCAGCTCCCATAACGGGACGCGCAAGATCAACACGATCGAGGACCCGATCGAATACGCCGTGGAAGGTATCCGCCAGTCTCAGGTGAACACACGACTCGACGTCGGTTTCCCCGAATTGTTGCGCAGCGTGCTGCGGCAGGCGCCGGACGTGATCATGGTCGGCGAGGTCCGCGACCCGGTGACGGCGGAGACGGCGGTGCGGGCCGCCAACAGCGGTCATCTGGTGCTGGCGACGTTGCACGCCCCGATCGCCGCGGGCGCCATTCCAAGCATGATTAACCTCGGCGTCCATCCGCATTTCCTGACCAGCTCGCTGCTGGGCGTCGTCTCGCAACGGTTGTTGCGGACGCTGTGCCAGGAGTGCCGGGTGCGCATCGACTTGTCCGACTCCCCGAACACCTTTGACGAAGTGCGCCGCTTTCTGGCGCCGGGGGAAGGTAACGACCTGTACGGCCCGCTCGGCTGCGCCGGTTGCCGCCAACTCGGCTTCTCGGGACGTACCGCCGTTTTCGAGGTCCTGACCGTCACGCCCTCCATCCGCCGACTGATCCTCGAACGCCAGCCGTTGCAGATCATCGGTCCCAAGGCCATCGAGGAGGGATTGATCCCGTTCCGCCTGTCGGCCCTGATCAAGGTGGCTCGCGGAGAGACCAGCATCGAGGAGGTGTTCCGGGCCGTGCCGACGGAGTACCTGGGACTCGATTGAGGACTGGCGCTGCGCCACTTCTCGGTTTACGATTCGCGCCATGCTGCGCATCACATCCCGCGAAACGTAAACCGGGAAGCTCTTCCATCACCTGCCCCGAACACGAGAGCGAGGGAACGAAAAACCATGAACCGAGCCGCACTTGGGACGGCCGTCTTCGTGGCCCTGGTTCTGAGTGCTTTCGCCGTCCGGGCCGCAGAGCCGGAAACTTCCTGGCCGCAATTGCTCGGCCCTCATCGCAATGGCATCTCGGACGAGAAAGGACTCAACCTCGACTGGAAGACTTACCCGCCGAAGACGCTCTGGAAAGTCGCCGTCGGCAGCGGCTACTCGTCGCTGGCGGTGCGCGGCGATTACCATTACAAGCGCTTGCTGTGGCTCGATAGGCCCGCGGGGACAATCGAGGCGCATCAGTTTGGCGATCCGCTGGGATGAGGGCGCGGTGCAGCGGAGTATCCGGGGTGAATGCGGCCGGGAGCCAAGGGCCGTCCAGCGTGATCCATTACGACGTGCCGGAATGCAGCGTCGTCGGCCAATGGCATGCGTACCGTAGGTGGAAAAGGCATCGAAGACTACTTCTGATCTTTTTGGTGTTTTGTCCATGCCGCAATGCTGTCATAGTCTGTGGTCCACGCGAACGTGTCGATGCGCCTATAGACGATGTTTTTGGCGATTTCGTAGTCCTCACTGGTGCCTACGACGAAAAACTGAGCATCGTTGGTGCAAACCAGCCAGCGCAGCCCGATTGCCGGATCGTCGTCTTTGACGGCCGAATTCAGGCGGGTTCCATCTACGAAATGCCCTTCGATGTTCGTGGCAATTTGGTGTTCTAATAATGGTGCGGGCCCTTTGAGTTCCGCAAGACCGCTTGCTGGCACCTGAACCGGGAAACGGCGTTGCCCGGCAACCCAATCTTTTTCCGCCAACGGCACAAAATCAAGTCGGACCAGACCGCGGAAGTCGTTGGGAAATATCAAGTCCACTGTGGGTTTGCCTGAAAAAAGATACACGAGATATTCCCGGACCGGTTTTTCGTCCTCACCAATGTCAGGACCGCCTTTGTGCTGACCCAAATGAATCTCTTGGCGCAAATAACCAGGGGCTTCGCTTTGGATAATAGTTGCATGACTGGTGCGTGTGGCGAGTTCGAGTCGGACCTTGCCGTTTGCGTCGGTATTGCCCGCTGATCCGTCGGGCGCAAACGGATCGAGCATGTAAAGATAGGCAATACCGACGCTCGCGCCGGCCACCGGCTGGTTGGTGTCGACGTCGCGCACCGTTACTGTTACTGTTTCGTAGCCATGAATGAGTTGGCAACCCGCGCACAATGCGAGAGAGGCAAGCAAGATGGCAGCTTGGGCCGGCCGATTTACCATTCTTCGCATTTTCGCAATCCTCCATTTGCCCACGAACTGCGTGGGCCGAAATGAACGTAAATCAGCGACGTCCGTAGTCACTTGTGCGAGAGTCTGCGCAAAAGCCAGCAATCCGGATTTGTGGACTTGGTGTCAATAGAAAGAGAGGTACGGGCGCGTGGTGCCGATCGATCGCATTGCGAGTTCCCGATTGTTCAATCGGCCAGCTGCAAGCCCTGCAAAAAACGCACGTTCGGGTCCGGCGGCGTGTCCGAACGGCGGCTGGACATGCGAGGCTGTGGCGTGGACAATGGCACCGAGAGCAAATGTTTGCCTCTAGGGCGGCCCCGGATAGGTCGGGCGAAAGGCCACGGCGGCAACCCCGATCAGCCGGCGCACGAGAAGGTTACCATCCAATGCGCGACCCCGTCACCGAGTTCATGGAATTCAACCGTCCATTCGCTCGCCGCCATGCGGAGTTGATCCGCTTCAAGGTGGCCCGCATGGCCGAGAGTCCCTTCGCCTTCTTCCGCGGCACCTTTCACCTGTTTGCTCGGGACGTCCTGAACAAGACTCACGACCCGTTGCCGGTCCTCACCGGCGAGGGCGCCGAGATGGACATCATCGGCGACATCCATTCCGAGAACTATGGCACCTACAAGGCCGACGACGGCGTGATCCATTACGACGTCAACGACTTCGACGAGGTGACGAGCGGCCGTTTCGACATCGACGTGGGCCGTCTCGCCGTCAGCTACGTCCTGGCGGCGCAGGAACGCAAGGACCCGCTGGCTGACGTCGTGACAGCGGCGTTGTCCGGCATCTCGTCCTACACCGAAACGGTGCGGCGGCTGGTTACGAAGGGGAAAGCGAATGGCCTCGACTTCCAAGAAAACAACCTGACCAACTGCCCACCGGTCGATCAGCTCATCCAGAACGCGGCTGCGGCGAAGCGCGGCGAATTCATCTCGAAGCTGACGGAGAAGCAGAACGGTAAGCGCCAACTGCGCCGTTCACCGCACTATTTCAATCTGTCCGATAACGAGCGCGACCAGGCGCTGCGGCTGCTGAACGATTACAAGACGCGGCATGAGCCGGTCAACGGCGACCGGAAGGACTTCTACAAGGTGGACGACGTGTGCGGGCGCGTGTCCGGTGTCGGCAGCATGAGCCGGTTGCGTTACGTCGTTCTTCTGGATGGCAAAGGCGATGCCGAGAATCGCAACGTGCTGATCGAATTCAAGGAATCGCGGCCGTCTGCTTACGACGTCTACCGCGGTCGAGACACGACGCCGGAAGCGCTGCTGGGCCGAGCCGAGCGCGTGGCGGCGGTGGAACGGCAATCGCAAGGTGCGAGCAGCATCCATCTCGGTTACGCCATCGACGGGGCGATGTCATTCCAGGCGCGGGAGATCGGCCCGCACGATAGCCGGGTGGACGCGAAAGCGCTGAAAAAACCGGCAGACCTGGCGGGTGTAGCGCGGGTGCAGGCCACGATCCTGGCGCGCATCCACGCGCGCTCGGCGGCAAGGGCCATCGGAGCAACCAACCCTCTCGCGGAACTGGCTGACGCCGACATGTTCTCGCAGCGTGTCCTGGCCTTCGCACTGGGTTACGCCGACCTGGTGCGGCGCGACTGGACGCGCTTCGTCGGAGCGCGGGCCGACCTGGACAATGTCGCGGGGTGGGTGGATAAGTAGGAGCCCCGTTTAGCCGCGAGCTTCTGCGAGCGCTGGACACTCTAACGCTCGCAAAAGCTCGCGGCTAAACGTGATAACCTCAGCGCGTCAACTCGAACGTGAACGTGTTCTTGCCTTCCTTCACCGTCGCCTTGAGCGGTGTCGTCTCCGTCTTCCGATATTTCTCCGGCACCGAGTTCGGCCCCGGTTTGCCTGGCCTCTCGACGAGCGAGAAGCCCGGCGTTACCGTCACCGCGTAGTCGCCGACCGGTGCGCCGTCGCCGGACCGGTAACTGCTCAGGACGAAGGAACCGTCCGCTTCGATCCGGGCATCGCCCAGACGGGTGAACTTCTTGCCGTCCGCCGAGGCCAGGCTGAAGACGACCATGCTCCCCGGCAGCGGACAGCCGTCGAGCAGCACCTGGCCGGCGACTGGATGGGTCGCTTTGCGGTTGTTGATCGGCACCCCATCCTCGTCCGTTATCGGCCGGCTCATGTCCTCGGCGAAGATGCCGTCGAGCAGGCAGGTTGGACAATGATCGGGCCGTCGTTCTTCATCGTCACCCACGCAATCTGATCGAACTCGCCATACTCCAGGCCGCGCATCCGGCTGGCGCCGCCGGTCGTGGCGAGCTGATAGTAGTTGGCGCCGTTGCGGACGAACTTGCTGAAAGTGGTGAATATGGCCGGCGAAAACGGTGTGCTTGCGGCCGGCCAGCGCCTTCTCCACCTCCAGCCAGCCGTTGCTCGGCAGGTTGGCCTGCGCCCACAGCGGCCGATGGACTGCGACGACCGTCCAGCGCGCGTCAGCGTTATCGTCCAGCGTCTTCTTCACGAACTCGATCTGCTCTGGTGCGATGAAGCCTTCCTTGCCCTCCTTGCCGGGGTTGTCCTCGGAACTCAGGATCGAGGAACAGCACATTGCGATAAATAAACGAGTAGTAGCGCCGGCCGAACTTCTCCTTCCACGCCTTCTCCTCGTACTTGTTGGCGAGGTCATGGTTGCCGGGAACGTAGAAGAACGGCATTTGCAGCTTGTGGACGTAGCCCTGGAACTCCTTCCACTGCTCGGCGAGCTGCGCTCGGGGTTCTCGGTGTAGCCCTCGATCAGGTCGCCGACGGACAGGACGAATTCCGGCTGCATCAGATTGATCTGCTCGACGGCCTGCGGAAAAGATGCGGGCACGATGACCGCCGGTGCGATCGCTGACGATGGCGAAGTGGAACTCGTCGGGGTCGTTGTTCAGGCGCAGGTGCGTCCAGGGGTTGCGGCCTTCGACGGTGACCTGCACGTTGTTCGACGCGGGAGACGGCACCTCGTTGCGCGACACGGCGACGGCCGCGGAGACGGCGCCGATAGTAAGGATGACGAGCAGGGTCTTCTTCATGGTTAATCCTCGGTCGGAGCGTTGGTAGTGAGCCGCCAGTCTATCCCATCGGCGCGGCGAGTAAACAAGGAGATTGCGCGAAATTTGACCGCGTGTCGCTTTGTGGACCGCACCGCCGGGTGGACACGCCCTCCCCTGTCTCGGAGAATCTACCTGAGCCGCACACCCGTGGGGCGAACCGGATCCTAGAGGAGATGTCTGCCATGAATCGAACGCAATGGTGGGGACTGGCGGCGCTGGCCGTCGTGCTGGCCTCGCCTCTGACGCAAGCCGCCGATACGGCCGCCCTGCTGAAACGGCTCACCGCCGTGGGCGCCGAAGGCAAGGGCAACGAGGAGTCCGCAAAAGCATGGAAGGAACTGGCGGCATCCGGTCCCGAAGCGCTGCCGGTTATCCTCGCCGCGATGGACGGAGCGAACGGACTCCAGGCAAACTGGCTGCGCAGCATCGGTGACGCCATCGCCGAGAAGGCCGCGGCCGCGGGGAAGCCGTTGCCGCTCGCCGAGCTGGAGAAGTTCGTGAAGGACACGAAACACACGCCCGCTCCGCGGCGCATCGCTTACGAGCTGCTTGTCAGCGCGGACAAAACTGCGCCGGACCGCCTGTTACCCGGCATGTTACTCGACCCTGGTCATGAGCTGCGGCGTGACGCCGTCTCTTACTTCTTGACCGCCGCCCAGATGGCCCTCGACAAGGGCGACAAGGAAGCCGCGACGATTGGCTTCCACAAGGCGCTGACCGGTGCCGTCGATCAGGATCAGGTCGATGAGATCGCCAAGGCGCTGGAGCGCTGGGCTGAGAAGTCGATCTGCTGGCTCATTTCGGTTTCATCCGCAATTGGCACCTCGCCACGCCGTTCGACAACGTCGAGATGGCCGGCTTCAAGATCGCTTACGCGCCGGAAAAGGGCGTCGATCTGTCGGCCGTCTACAAGGGCAAGAAGGATCAAGAAGTCCGCTGGAAGCCGGTCACGACGACGGACAAGTACGGCAAGGTCGATCTCAACGAGGCGATCGGCAAACTGAAAGGCAGCATCGCCTACGCTTATGCCGTCGTCGAATCGCCGGAAGAACGGCCGGTGCAGGTGCGGGCCGGCTCGTTCAACGCGGTCAAGATGTTCCTCAACGGCAAGGAGATTTACTTCCGCGACGAATATCATCACGGGATGCGCCTCGACCAGCACGTCGGTTCGGGCACGCTGAAGAAGGGGAAGAACGAAATCCTCATCAAGGTGTGCCAGAACGAACAGGAGGAGGTCTGGTGCAGTCGTGGATCTTCCAGGTACGACTGACCGACGCTGTGGGCCAGGCGGTGCCGTTTACGCAGACGAAGAAGTGAGCAGTTCTCCCCTCTCCCCGTACTCAGGGGAGAGGGGCCGGGGGTGAGGGGTGAAGGCCAGAACGCAGGCCGGTGCCTTACCCCTCACCCCCAACCCCTCTCCCCTGAGTACAGGGGAGAGGTGAGACACGAACATCCCGTTCGCCCTCTATCCGGTGAGCAGTCTCGACGCAGTTCTCCCCTCTCCCCGTACTCAGGGGAGAGGGGCCGGGGGTGAGGGGTGAAGGCCAGAACGCAGGCCGGTGCCTTACCCCTCACCCCCAACCCCTCTCCCCTGAGTACAGGGGAGAGGGGAGACACGAACATCCCGTTCGCCCTCTATCCGGAGATCAATCATCATGTCGCAATAAAGCGATCGCCCTCATCGCTGTCCTTTTCGTCGGTGGATCCGTTCGAGCCGGCGAGTGGACGCAATTCCGCGGTCCGGGAGGGACGTCGGTATCCGACGAGAAGAACCTGCCCGTCGAGTGGAGTGACACCGCGGGGCTGCGCTGGAAGGCGGAGCTGCCGGGCCGCGGTCTGTCGAACCCGGTCATCTCCGGCGGGAAGGTGTTCATCACGGCCAGCAGCGGTTACCTGAACGCCCGGTTGCACGTCCTGGCTTTCGACGCCGCGACCGGCAAGAAGCTGTGGGAGCGGCAGTTCGCTCCGACGGGGGACACGTCCTGCCATCCGAAGTCGTGCATGGCGGCCAATACACCGGCGACCGACGGCAAGCACGTCTTCGCCCTGTTCGGCACCGGCGACCTCGCCGCCTTCGACTTCGACGGCAACCTGGTGTGGTATCGGTCGCTGGTCGGCGACTATCCGACCATCACGAACCAGGTCGGCATGGCCGCGTCGCCGGTGGTGTTCAAGGACACGCTGTTGTTGCCGATGGTGAATGCCGGCGAATCGTTCGTCGCCGGTTTGGATACCAAAACCGGCCGCAATCGCTGGAAACAGGAACGCACGCGCGACATCAACTGGGTCACCCCGCTCGTGCTTACCGACGGTCAGCGCGCCGAGGCCCTCTTCCAGACGCCGCGTGAACTCACGTCCTACGACGTGGAGACCGGCAAAGTGAACTGGTCGTTCGGCGGCAACGGGGAGAAACTGTCCGAGGTGTCCTCGCCATTCAGCGGCGGCGGGATGGTGTTCGTTCCCGGCAACGAGTTTCTGGCTCTGAAGCCATCACCCAACGGCAGCACGCCGGCGCCGGAATGGAAGGCGAAACTGTCGCTCGGCTACACCTCGGCCGTGTATCACCAGGACCGAATCTACGGTCTCAGCCAGACCGGCGTCACCTGCCTCGGCGCGAAGGACGGCAAGGAGGTGTGGAAGCAGCGCGCGGCCGGTCCGTTCTCGGCGTCGCCCGTCCTCGCCGACGGCAAACTGTACGTCGTCAGCGAGGATGGCAAGACGACCGTCATCAAGCTCGGCGACAAGCCGGAAGTGCTGGCCGTCAACTCCGTCGGCGAAACGATTCTAGCGACACCGGCGATCTCCGGGGGCGCGATCTTTCTGCGTTCCGACAAGCATCTGTATTGCATCGGAGCGAAAAAATGATCCGCTTTCAGGGGCTTGACGTGCGGATTTCAGCGCGGGAAAATACGGACCGCTCGTCTCGTTCCCACTGGGTGCCATGAAAGACTTCGTACTGTGGATAATGGTGATCTGCTTGCTCATCGGCATCCCGATGTTCTTCCTCGGACAGTTCATTGAAAAGACCGTTCATCTGCTGTGGCTGTTCGGGAGCAACAAAGCGGAGAGCAAGCTGGGTGATCGTCTGTTCTGGTGCGGGCTCGGAATGTTTGCGATTGGCCTGGTGCTGGCATTGTGGGTCTATCCTAACTTGTGAAGCGAGGGGAATCAGCATGACGGTGAGGCAACCTCCTGGCGCAACCGAGTATTCTCTCGCCGTTCGCAAGGCGTGCGTGATCGTTCTTGCGATCCCGCTTTGCGCTGTTTTCCTTGTCATGGTGCTGCACCACAAGGCGTGGATCAACATCGAAGACTACGGCATTCCGGAGAACTTCCTGTATTACGGCGGTCTCGGGATCATACTCGTGGGATTTCTACCGATTTTCGCAATCTGGCGGTGTCCCGCGTGTCGGTCCTATCTGGGGAGGGGTGTAAGTCCCGACAGTTGTCCGAAATGCGGTGTCCGGTTCAAGTAACCAGCAGTTGCCGTTACGTTTCCACCTTGCCCGCCTTCGGCAACCCATATGCTGTCTCTCGACAAGCAGCCCACGTTGGAGCTGCGGTACAATCTCGGAAAGCGAGGTTCGGATGAACGTGCTGCGTCTGCTGGTAGCCGGAGTTATGGTAGTCGGGCTGACTGCCGGTGCCCGGGCCGAGGAGAAAAAGGACAATGCGAAGCTGCTCCTCGGCAGCTGGGAAGCGACCAAGGCCGACCCGGGCACGCTGCCGGTCGGAGCCGTCGTCGAGTTCGCCAAGGACGGCAAGATGAAGGTCACGCCCAAGAAGGACAGTAAAGACGAGGTTCACGAAGGCACCTACAAAGTGGACGGCGCCAAAATCGCGATCACCACGAAGATGGGCGATAAAGAGGCGACGTTCACGATCACGATCAAGAAGATCTCCGAGACGGAAATGGTCGCCGCCAACGAGGAAAGCAAGGTCGTTGAGTTCAAACGGAAGAAGTGAGCCGCGCTGCCAAATCATGCTGGGCCGCACGCCGGACTGATGCCGTGCACGGCCCGTCCTTTTTCGACCTCTCGACTTGTCCGCCGTTTCGCCGTTCGTACACCTATCCCTCGATAAGCGGCCCACGTCGGAGCCGCGGTTTCGTCTCAGAAAGGGAGCATCGGATGAACAAGCTGCGTTTGCTGGTGGGTGGAGTGGTCGTGTTGGCGTTGACCGTCGGCGCCCGCGCCGAGGAGAAGAAGGATAACGCCAAGCTGCTGCTCGGCAGCTGGGAAGCGACCAAAGCCGACGAGGGCACGCTGCCGGTCGGTGCCGTCGTCGAGTTCGCCAAGGATGGAAAGATGAAGGTCACAATCAAGATGGACGGTAAGGAGGTGGCTCACGATGGCACTTTCAAGCTCGACGGCGACAAGTTCACCATCGCCATGAAGATGGGCGACAACGAAGTGAAACACACCATCACGATCAAGAAGATCAGCGACAAGGAACTGGTCACGGAGAATGAGGGAGGCAAGGGAGTCACGTTCAAGAAGAAGAGCTGAGTCCCTCGTTCCCATGAACCGACTGGTTAAGACGATCGTTTACGTTTCGCGCAGCTGAGTTGATGCGCGAACCGTAAGCGAACCGGGCGTCGCAGAACAAGAGGCTCGAATGAACTGCGCTGCGTCAGCTGTTGTGCTGTCTGCTTCTGTGTGAGACCACGATTGCCGCGCCGGCGGACGACAAGCCCGACAACGCCAAACTGATCCTCGGCGTCTGGGAAGCGACCAAAGCCGGAAAGGACACTTTGGGGGTTGGCGCACTTGCCGAATTCGCCAAGGAAGGCAAACTGAAGATCACCGCTCAGCGGGACGGGATGACCGTCCTCCGCGAGGGCACCTACAAAATCACCGGGGACAAGCTCACGGTGGTCCTGAAGACGGACGACAAGGAAGTAACGCACAACATCACGATCAAGAAGTTGACCGAGACGGAACTTGTGACGTCCGATGATCGAGGGGCGATCGAATTCAAACGGAAGAAGTGACGACAGCTGGCGGAAACTGTCTTAACGAGCTGCGACCGCGAGGGAGCGACCCAAGATCGCTCCCTCGCGGTCGCGGCTCGTTCTAGCCCTTAGATCTTGAACGGAATCAGCGAGCTAACCAGCCACGCCAGGACGCCGGCGGCAAGAGCGACGAGCAGGACGCCAGCTGTACCAAGACGCTGTCCCGTCGTTTTGGCGGGTTGCGGGGCTGCTTCGGAATTGATCTCCGGCTCCGGGGCGGGAATAGAGTCAGCCGGCTTCGCCGGGGACGGCGGCTCCGGAGACGGTTGCGGGCTGGGCGGAGAAACGGCCGGACGCAACGATGTGCCGGGAGCGGACTTGGCACCCGGCCGCAACAGGGCATTGGCCCTGGCAGCGGGCTTGTTTCCCGCTGTCGAACGCAGATTTCCATCTTTCGATGGCGATCGAGGCGGCAGCGGCGAGTTGATGCGTAATATGGGCCGGACCGGCGTCAAGGACTGCGGAACCGACGGGGCGGATGCCTGCTCAGATGGAGCACCTGGGTCCGCGGAGGTAGCCTCGGTGGTTCCCGCGGATTCCGGCCGCGACAGCGTCCGGACCGGGTGCGACGAGCGGCGTGGTTGCGGCGCCACCAAAGTCGCAAAAGGCCGTAGGGCTTCCACCAACTCGCCGCACGAAGCGTAGCGCTCGCTCGGCGTCTTCGCCATCAGTTTCTCGATGATCGCCGCGAATCCCTCCGGCAACTTCGGCACCAGCTGCTCGAATCGACGGCGGCTGCTTGTGCTGATGGGCCATCATCTTCTCGACCGCCGTTCCATCCGGGAACGGGTAACGGCCGGCCACCAGGAAGTACAGCACGCAACCCAGGCTATACTGATCGCCCAGCGGCGTCAGGTTCGTCGGGTCCATGATGCTTTCGGGACTGGCACAATCGAGACCGCTGTTCACCGAGTTGGCCGTGGACATGGTGTCCACCAGCGACTCGCCTTCGGTCTCGGCCAGCAGACAACCGATGCCGAAGTCGAGGATGCGCACCTGGCCGTCGGTGCCGAGCATCAGGTTCGACGGCTTGAGCAGGCCGTGAAACAGCTTCTGCTGGTGGCACAGCTCCAGTCCCTCGGCCGCCTGGACGACGTACAGGGCCGCCCGTTCCGGCGACAGCGGTCCCTCCTTCTCGACGAGCTTGTCCAGCGTCGTGCCTTCGACCAGCGGCCAGGCGAGGTAGTGCATGCCGCCGGCCGTGCCGACGTCGATGAACGGCACGACCGCCGCGTGCTGGCACTGCTCGAACAGCGCGAACCTTGCGGCGGGCGATGCGGACGTTCCACATGCTACGCCGCGGCAGCACTTTGACGGCGTAGAACTGGTTGTCGTTCTTCGACTGGGCCTTGTACACGGTGCCCATGCTGCCGGTGCCGAGGGCGTCGGTCAGCGTGAACGGGCCGAGGACGAAGCCCTGCGTCTTGCCCTGGAGGAGGCGTTCGGCCTGGAAGTCGGTCAGGATGCCGCGCGTCACGAGGAACAGGGCCAGGGCGGGCGGCTCGGCGCCGGGGTTTGTGCCGAGGAACTCGCCGATGATCTGATCGAGTTGGCCGCGGTCGATCAGATTGCTCCGCCGCAAGTCCCACACGAACCATTCGCAGGCGCCGAGGTCAGTCGTCAACATGACTGCGAAATCCTTTGTCTGAGGTGAGGGCGCGGGGCGAACCGCGCGGAGATTTATCCAGGTTATTCGGCGAAGGGGATCGCGTCGCCAGGCGGCTGGCAGGGAGATAGGCCAGGGGAACGAGACCGCCCGAGCGTCACTAACGCTCTAGCAGAAAGATGGGACACAAAGAATCAACTGTCAACTGAGATGGCGTTTGGTGAGTGGTGAGTGGTGAGTGGTGAGTGGTGAGTAAATGGGCCGCGCACCAAACGAGAGTTGGTGCGCGGCCCACTTACTCACCATTCACCACTCACCACTCACCAGACGAACCAGTAGTTCCCGCTCCGGCAGCGTTCTGCTATGTTGATCCCATCGCCACGGTCCCGTCGCCTCAGGACGAGATGATTCCATGCCAATCGACCTCTACGCCTCATGCCCTTGCGGCAGCGGCAAGAAATTCAAGTGGTGCTGCGAACCGATCTACCGTGAAATCGAGCGGGCCTTCGAGCAGGAGAGGCAAGGCCAGCACGAGATGGCCCTCCGCCTGATGGCCGAGACCGTCGCCAAACATGCACAGAATACGGAGGCGTGGGGCCGCCAGGCGCAGCTGTTGGCTGCCAACGGCAAACTGGACGAAGCCGAGGACGCGCTGCAGAAAGCGTTCGCGATCAATCCCAACTACCCGTTCGGGCTGCTGTTGCGCGGCCAGTTCCGGTACCATGAAGGCGAAGTCGCCGGCGCCTTGCTGCTGGCCCGCAAAGCCGCCGATGCCTACGCTCCGGACGCGCGCGAATACCTCTCCGAAGTCTATACGCTCATCTTCCAATGCGAAATGAAGCTGCATCGAGCCCTGGCGGCACGAGCGGCGCTGCGCATCATCACCCAGTGCGATCCCAGCGATGAGCAGGTCCGTGAGCTCTTCGAAACCGATTTCGGTCCGAATAGTCGTCTGCCCGCGGTAGCGCGGTACGAGTATGCGCTGCTGCCGCCTGCGCCGAGACTAGCCGGCGATCGTCGTGCGGCCTGGGATAAAGCGCTCGCCGGCGCTGCAACGCCGCGTCTCGGCGACTTGGCCCGCCTGTTCGACGGTCTGACCAAGCAGGATCCCGGCGATGCTTCCGCCTGGTTCAACCTCGGCCTGTCCCGCGCCTGGCTCGGCGACAACCGGGCCGCTCTCGAAGCTCTAAACCACTATCTCGAGTTGGAGTCGGACGAAGACCGGGCAACCACCGCGGCAACTCTGATGGAACTGCTGCGCTTCGGCGATGGACTCGACGACGAGAGCGATTACCACGAGTACGCGTTTGCTTTTCAGATGAGAAATCCTGACGCGGTGACCAAACTCCTCGGAGAATGGCATGCCGCCAACCGCCTGATCGTCCCGCCGAACCCGCCCGAGAATACGTTCTTCGCCCTGGTACTCGAGTATAGCCAGACCGGGATCATCACCGCCGGTTCGGCCCCGTCGGACGTCGCGCCGCCTGGCCGGTTACTTCGTTGTCGCCCACTCGATTGTTCGGGTATGGGGCGCCGACAAGGACGCCGTCGGCCGGCTGCGCGAGGAGATGAGGGGCCGCGTGAGTCTCAGCGTCGCCGAAACGCAGGAACGGCGGTCAACCCCACAGTTTACCGAGATCGTCGCGGACGCGCTCTCCTTCCCCATGGGCGTGACGGGGGAGGAAGGGGCACGGCGTGTGCGGGAACATGCGGCGAACTATTACGAGGGGACGTGGGTCAACAAGCCGCGCCGGTCGCTGTCGGGAAACACCCCGTTGGACGCGGCCGGCTTCCCGGTGCTCCGCAAGAAGCTGCGCGGCGTGATCCAGTTCATGCAGGACTGTGCTGCGAACGGGCTTCTGGCCAGCTACGACTACGACCGCCTCCGCCGTAAGCTCGGTCTGATCCCGGATGCCCCGGCTGCGGCAGTGACGACAGGCTCAACGGACGTCGCCGCGATGGGTACCCCGGAACTGGCGGCGCTCCAGGTCGAAACGCTGACCGACGAGCAGCTCGAGCAGGCTTTCCAGGCGGCGCAGAGGCTCGATGCCGACGACCTGGCGAAGCGCTTCGGCAAGACGCTCACCGGCCGAAAACCGAAAGCGGAGAAACCGGATCGTTATTCTCTCTTTTCGTACTTGACTCAGCGAGCGCTGAAGGACAACGAACTCGACGCGGCTCTGGACTTCGTCAACGAGGGCGAGAGTCAGGATTGCACCCACAACGAGGGGCACCGGCGAAACGATTACGAGCTGCGCCGCGGCCAGGTCCACGCCCGGCGGGGCGAAGCGGACCAGGCGGAAGACGTCTTCCGGCGTTTGATCGAGCGAACGCCCTCCGAGATGAAATTCCGCACCTCCGCAGCCGAAGCGATGATCGCGCTGAAGCAGGGAGCCAGGGCGCTGCGTTTTGCCGAGGAAGGGCTGGTCGAGGCGCGGCAAACGGAACGACCGCGATTCCGAGGGGCACCTGATGGAACTGGTCGCGGCGGCGAAGAAACAGATGGGATGACCGCAGGGCCGCTTGCGGCTTAGGAAGGTGCGACTGCTAAGCTCGACTTCTGCCCATTATCCGTGGCTCACGTAACTGGAGCAAGGACGTGCAACAGCAGCGAGCGAAACGGCCGGGATAGTTTTGCAAAGACCCCCTTGTAGCCAGGGATTGCAAAAACCCATTCCACCCACAACCACCGCCGTCTGCGCGTCGCCGAACGTCACATCCCGCTTGCCCGGCCACGACACGGCCCACCGCCCCACGTAACGCCGCGGCAAGCGACTGTACAACGCAGCCACCAGCGTGTACATCCCGAACAGACACGCTGCCACACGCAACACCGTCCGCTCCTTCCAGCCGCGCGTGGTTTCCAGACCCAGCCCCGAACGCATCTCCTGGAAGGTCGTTTCCAGGTTCCAGCGACTCGTGTAGGTCTCGATCACGGCCGTGGCCGTCATGCCCACGTCGGTCGTCATGAAGTAGCCATCCCGGTGCGTGCCCGTCACGTCGTGGACGAAGACCCAGCGCACCGCCACCAAGCCTTCGCCCGACTTGTACCACTGGCCCACGCCACTGACCACCGCGACGATCTCCGCCCTACCAGGCCACCTGCCGGTTGGGGAACGGCCTGGTGCAGCTGTGGGAGGCGACGGCGGGCGACTTTGGCTTTATGGGTCTGGCGGCGCCGGCGTTTGCGGTCACGGCACCGGGACTGATCAAGGTCCCGGCAGCGTCGCGGAGGACGAGCGGTACGCGGCGCCGTGCGGGAGTGGTTCTACTGGACAGGGGAGCGTCCTGGCAGTCAACGAGGGCATTGATCTACCCTCATTGCACCACGAAGGCTCCTCGCTTGCTACGCCACCCGAAAAGGGCAGAAGTCGAGCTTAGCCGCAAGCGACCGATTAACCCCTACCGACAAGCCGTTTCAGTCGTCCGGTCACGCGGCCGCTAACGTCCCCAGCCCACAGTTTCAGGTCGTACGCCTTGCGGATCAGCGCCCGAAACCAGCGATGGCCTGCTTGCCGCTCGAATCCTTCCAGATAGTTTGTCTTGTCGCCGAAACCGAGGATGCGCTGGTCCTCCTCCGTCAATCCGCCGAGAAACGCCGCGTTCAGCAACAGCGGATGATAACGGTAATACTCCACGTCCTCGGCCTGGAGCGGGACCTTCGGGTCGTGATAGTTCAGAAACACGGCTCGGCGCGGCTCCAGGATCGGCACACTCTGGCGGTGAATGCCGGACGTGTCGAACAGGAAGGCGGTGCCGGCCCGGCCAGTGACCTCGACGATCTGGCCGGAACCGAAAGGTGGGCGAAGGACGGCCGTGAGTTCGTGGTTGCGCACCGCCCGCGGCGCCTGCTTGCCATGACTACCGGCGACGTAGTTAAACGCCCCGCTACTCCCCCTCACCCTACCCTCTCCCCCCCCTGGGGGAGAGGGTAGGGTGAGGGGGACGTCGGTCAGATACAGCCCCAGCTTGACCTCGCGTGGAATGTGCCGCACCTTCGTCTGATCGTACCACGCGTCGCCGTGCCAGCCGTGGAAGTCGCGCTTCGTCGGCAGCGACAACCAGCCCTTGGCCTCGACCAGCGCGAAACTGTCGCCGATGTAGTCGCGCATCGTCTCCTTGAGGCGCGGATGCAGGGCGAGGTCGACGAAACCCTGAGTCAGCGTAAGCACGTCCTGGATCATGTGGCGGTAGCGCTCGGTCTTTTCGTAGCCGTCCACGTTGTTCCAGCGTGGTTGGCGGAGCCGAGCGTCGAAAGCCTGCTGCATCGCGGCCAGTTGTTCCGGCTCGAGCAGGTCCGGAATGACGACGATCCCGCGTGTTTCGAGTTCCCGAGCCAGGGCACAACGGGTCTTTGGTCCCTGTTCAGCGAGCAATGTCATGAAAGTCCTCCGCCGGCCGTTTAGCCGCGACCCGGTAGGGGAGCGCGTGGCTCGCGCTCCCCTACCGGGTCGCGGCTAACCAGCGTACAGGGCCAGAAAATCACTCAAACGAGCCTCGACCGAGAAGTCCCGGCAAGCGCGTTCGCGTGCCGCGCCGCCCATCGTTCGGCATCGTTCCGGATCGTCCACCAACTGCCGCAAGTGTTTAGCAAGGCGGGCATGATCGCCGACCGGGAACAGGAAGCCGCTTCGGCCGTCGGCGACATATTCAGGAATGCCGCCGACGTCGCTGGCCAGGACCGGCAATCCGGTTGCCTGGGCTTCCAGGTTGACCAGACCTGCGGCCTCGGCCCAGCGCGACGGGCAGACGAAGGCGTCGGCTGCCTGCAAAAACGGCTGGACGAGGCTCTGCAAGCCGAGAAAGCGTACGCGCTCCTGCACACCCAGGTCTGGCGCCAGCGCTTGCAAGGTGCCGGATTCCGGACCGTCGCCGACGACCCAAAGACGCACCCGCGGCGGCAGTTCGGCGACGGCGCGGAGCACGACGTCCACTCCCTTGGCCGCGATCAGGTAAGCGACCGTCACCAGGATGAAACCGTCATCGTCGCCGATGCGCTGCCGCAGTTCCGCCCGCACGGCCGGATCGGGCGCGAACCGGTCGGTGTTGATGAAGTAGTGCAAACTCTTCGGCAGCATCGGCCAGACGTCCTGGCGGCGCATGCAGTCCACCACGTAATCGCTGACGCCGACGACTCGGCCATAGCGCTGCAGAAACAGTCGTTTCAACCGACCGCGCCACCCCGCTCCGGCTGGGACCACCGGTCCAGTACGCGAGTTATGGTCGGTGAAGAAGTGGCGCACCTGGGGCGTCAGGACCGACAGGCTCCAAAGATAGGGGTTCACGTAGGGCGAGAAGAAGTTCCAGTGAACGACTTCGATGCGCAGACGACGGACCAGATCCACCAGTCGCTCCAGTGCGGCCGGCCGGAACTGCGCCAGATCGAGGAACGCTGTTTCGAGGCCGGCATCGTGGTAACGCCGCTGCGTACCGGGGTCGGGGGTCGCGCTGAAGAGCGGCACGAAGAGGCTGCCATGCTCATGAAAAGCTTGGGCGAGGAGGTAGATCTGCTCTTCCATCGATCCGAACTTGCGCGATGGATCGAGGGCGATGGCGTAGAGCACGCGCTGCAAACGCTTGTCGCCGGTCGTCGAGCCGCCGCGCCGGACGTGGTCGGATGACGCCGCGCGGCTGACCTCCGTGATTTGCGGACAGGACGCGAGCAGCATTACTCCTCCTCGGTCGGCGGCGCAGTCGGAGCGTCAGTGAAGCGCGGAGTGCTCCTTTCGATACCATAGTTCACATTTTCGATCATGTCAGGAAACGCAGGTTACTCGAACCGTTTCCCTTTCCCTTTGCGCGGCGGCGCTGCGCCGGCACCACGCGCAGGTCGAGTTGCGCCGCTGCAAATCGACGCGCACCACGGTAGCATGCACGCGGTCGCCGAGGCGGTAGCGCCGGCCTGAACGACGGCCGATCAGGCTGTGCGTTTCCTCCTCGAAGTAATAGTAATCATCCGGCAGCGTACTGATGTGGACGAGGCCCTCAACCGGCAGCGTCTCGGCCTGGCCGAAGAAGCCGTAGTCGGCGACGCCGGTGATGATGACCTCCATTTCCAGCCCGATACGCTCGCTCAGATACGTCAGCAACCTCAGCTTGATGAGTTCGCGCTCGGCGAGGTCGGCGCGGCGTTCCATCTTGCTGCAATGGTCGCCGAGCGCCGCCAGTTCCGATTCATCGCTGCCCGCCTTGCCCGTGCGCAGCCAACGGCCCAGGAGTCGATGCACCGTCAGATCGGGATAACGGCGAATCGGCGAAGTGAAGTGGCAATAGTTGTCGCTGGCCAGGGCGTAGTGGCCCTCCTCCGTCGGGCTGTAGACGGCTTGCTTTAGACTGCGCAACAGGGAATAGTGAACGGCGTGGACGTCGGGTTTGTCGGCGGAACGGTCGAGGATGCGCTGCAAGGCGAAGCGGTCGGCTGGACTGTCCATCTTGTAGCCGAGGCTGCGGGCGAATTCGGCGAACGCACGGAGCTTGAGCGGCTCCGGAGCGGGATGGACGCGGCGCAGGAACGGCACCCCGAGGCCGGCGAAATGCTCTGCCACCGCCTCGTTGGCCGCCAGCATGAACTCCTCGATGAGCTGATGGCTGACGTCGTGCTTGGCGAAGTGTCCGCCGTTGACGCGCCCCTGCTCGTCGTACTCCAGCTCGACCTCGGGCATGTTCAGTTCCAGGGCCCCGCGCCGCAGTCGCCGCTTACGCAGGAGCATCGCCAGGTCGCGCATCCGTAATAAGAGAGCGTGGATGTCCGAATCGACTGGTTGCCGCGCTTCCCCCCTCACCCCCGACCCCTCTCCCCCGAGTACGGGGGAGAGGGGGGAAGGAATTGCTCCCCTCTCCCCCGTACTCGGGGGAGAGGGGTCGGGAGTGAGGGGGGATGTAGCAGGAGACTGCCTGTGACGGTGTCCTGTCTCCTCTCCCCTCACCCCCGACCCCTCTCCCCCGAGTACGGGGGAGAGGGGGGAAGGAATTGCTCCCCTCTCCCCCGAGTACGGGGGAGAGGGGTGGGGGGTGAGGGGGGGAGCGGCAGGAGACTGCCTGTGACGGTGTCCTGTCTCCTCTCCCCTCACCCCCGACCCCTCTCCCCCGAGTACGGGGGAGAGGGGGGAAGGAGCGTCCAATATCGCCATCACCTCCTCATAGGTGAACCGCCGCCGCACCTTGATCGCCCCGTTAGCGAAGCGCACCGCGGTCTTCTGCCCGTGCGCCGTGAAGTCGATCTGCACGCTCTTGACGTAGCGCAGCCGCCCCTGTTGCAGGCTGGCGAGGCCGTTGGAGATGACCTCGGGGAACATCGGAATGACGCGCTGCGGCAAGTAGACGCTGGTCGCGCGCTTACGGGCCTCACGGTCCAGCTCGCCGCCCGCCGGGGCGAAGTGAGCCACGTCGGCGATATGGACGCTCAGCCGCCAGTGGCCCGTCTGCTCGTCGTGCGTCAAGCCGACGGCGTCGTCGAAGTCGCGGGCGTCGGCCGGATCGATTGTGACGACGAGATCGTTGGTGAAGTCCTCCCGGCCGTCGAGGTCCGTCTCGCGGAAGCCGAGCGCCGCCTGACGTGCCTCCTCCAGGACTGCCTCGGGGAAGACGTCCGGCAGATTAAACGCTCGGATCACCGAGAGCGTATCGACACCGGGTTGCCCGTGCGGCCCGAGCACCTCGACAATGACGCCTTCGCCGCGGTCATCCGGTCCTGGAAAGCGGAGCATTTCGAGGACGACCTTGTCGTTCGGCTTCGCCCCCTTAGCTCCCGGATCGCCGACGAAAACACTGTGGCTGAAGACCGTGCCATCGACGCGAACGAGACCTTCGCCGTCGCGTTCGAAATAGGTGCCGACAAAGTGGCGCGTGGCGCGTTCCAGGACACGAACGACCCGACCGGCCGGCGGCGCGTCGCGGTGAGCCGGTTTACGCAGGATACGAACCAGGACGGTATCGCCGGTAGCCGCATCCAGGGCGTCGCCTTCGCGCAGGCGCACGTCGGGGCCAGCGGTTCCCTCGACGGGATGCGGCCGGACGTAGCCGGTGCCACTGCTCGTGCTGCGAAAGGTGCCGACGAAGGTGCCGTGCGGCTCGGCCGGACGGAGCGTGTGGTTCTTGGCCAGTTCGACTCGCCCATCGCGCAGCAGATCCTTGAGGGCGCGGCGGAAGTCGCGGTAGTGGTCCGCGGCGACGCCGAGCTTGCGGGCTAGCGCCTTCGGCTTGAGCGGCGCGTACCCCTTGCGGCTGACGGCGGCGAGGATCTGGTCTTCAAACGATGGCATGGTCGATCATTCCCCGTTTAGCCGCGAGCTTCTGCGAGCGTTTTTAAGGACGCTCGCAAAAGCTCGCGGCTAAACGGTATTAATTCGATTCGTCCTCCGCCGCGCCGTCACCCCGGCCGGGGCCGCCCTTGAACAGCCGCCGTTGCAGCGTCGCGTTGAACGGCGTCCACGCGGCCGACGCATTGCCGTCTTCGCGGATTTCACGAGTGAAGATGTGCAGCTTGGCATCGAAGTTATCGAGATAGTGCAGGGCGATCGCTTCCGGCGTCATCGGCACCTTCGGGCTGCCGAACTCGCCCGTCCCGTGATGGCTCAGGATCAGGTGCTTCAACCGCAGGAGCAGCTCAACAGGAAACGGTTCGCCGGTCAGGTCCGGCACTTTGCGCACGCGCTCGTTCAGCATCTCGACGCCGATAACCAGATGGCCGACCAGTTGCCCTTCATCGCTGTAGGCGAAGGAGCGGTCGAAAGTCAGCTCGCGCACCTTTCCCGAGTCGTGTAGGAAGACGCCCATCTTGAGCAGGTTGCCGTCGAGGTCGGGATAGAGCGGCGCGAGGCGGTCGGCACCGTCCATCAGCGTGACGACATGCTCCAGCAGGCCGCCGATGTAGGCGTGATGGACGCGCACGCCGGCCGGGGCGCGGCAGAACGCCTGCACGAAGTCGTGGTCCATCAGGTAGCACTCGGCCAGCGCTCGCAGGTGCGGATTGCCGAGGCCGCGCAGGAACCGGCACAGGCGTTCGTAGAGTTTGCTGATGTCCTGCGTCGTGTGCGGCAGGAAGTCGGCCAGCTCGACGCGGCGCGGGGTCGATGCGGTCGAGGCTGTTGAGGATTAGCTGGAGCGTGCCCTGAAAGAGTTGGACCTTGCCCTTGACGAAGAGGAAATCGCCGACGTCGAAGGACCGGAACTGTTGGTCGCCGGCGTTCCAGAGCCGGGCGTTGATGGTGCCGCTGCGATCACGCAGGTCCGTCTGGATGTAGAGGTTGCCGTTGCGGTTGGCCCGTAGCTGCTTATCGACGACGAGGTAGACCTCCTCGACGGAATCGCCGTCGGCCAGTTGTTCGACGAAACGCCGGGACATACGTTCTCCCTTGAAGCCAACCCGAATGGACGCAGCCGCGCCCCAGGGTGGAATGCTATTCTCCTATCCTACGAAGGAGGATGATGAATGGAGAACAAGCTGCTCAAGAGCCTCACGTGCTGCTCCGTCGCCGAGAAGGCGGAGTTCTTTCAGGCGTTGGCCCAGGAATTGTCTGCCAGTCCAAGCTCGACTGACCCGATCCTTGTTCGCACGGCAACGGGCGCCGTGCTTGGTTGTTTCGTGCCGGCCGATCAGGGCCATGAGCCCGAGATTGACCTCAACGAGGTCGTCGCGGAACTTCTCGATCCGGACGACCTCGTGCCCATTTCTTTCGCTCTTCATCCGCGAGCCGTACAATATGCTTTTTGTTCATCGGGAACCTCCTTGTTACGGGAAGGTTCGCTGAAATCCAGGATTCCGGCAACCCGAATAGTTAGACCGGACGGAGCACTGATGGAGGAGTGAGACCAAACGGCGCACCTGAAAGGGACGGTTCCAAACCAGGCTCCGCCGAACGACCACGCCACAACTCGACACTGCAAACACCATCCGAAGGGAGGGATCATCATGACTCGTCTCCGCTGTGCCGCCTCTGTCCTGTTCGTCCTAGCCGCCGTAGTACCGTTCTCCGCCGAAGAGAAGCAGGACGACGGTTTCGTGCCGATGTTCAACGGCAAGGACCTGACCGGCTGGATCAACGTTAACTGCGCCCCCGGCACCTTCTTCGTCAAGGACGGCGAAGTCATCACCACCGGGAAGCCGACCGGCTTTCTGCGCACGACGAAGCAGTACGAAAACTTCATCGCCGACTTCGAGTGGATGCACATTCCGGAGAAGCCCGGCGCCGTCGGCAACAGCGGTTTCTTCGTCTGGGCCGATCCGATTCCCGCCGTCGGCACCGGCTACACGCGCGGCATCGAGGTGCAGGTGCTCGTGAATCTCACCTACAAGAACAAGAAGGGCGAGATCACGGCCACCAGCCAGGGCGACCTCTTCAGCATCTGGGGTGCAACGTGCGTTCCCGAAAGACCGCACCCCGACGGCTGGGCGCGCTGTCTGCCGAACGAGAATCGGGCCAAGGGCGAACGCGAATGGAACCACTACATCGTCGAGGCGAACGACGGCGTCATCAAGCTGAACGTCAACGGCAAGGTTGTGTCCAGCGTAAGCAAGTGCAGTCCGCGCAAGGGCTATCTCGCGCTGGAGTCGGAAGGGTCGGAGTGCCGGTTCCGCAATGTGAAGATCAAGGAATTGCCGAGTACGAATCCGAAGCCGGAGGAGATCGCGGACGTGGACAAGGGATTCAAGAATATCTTCACCGGACTCGACCTGGCGGGGTGGAAGGCGGATGAGGAGGCGAAGAAGCACTGGACGGTGCGGGATGGCGTGCTGCACTACGACGGCAAGGGCGAGGCGCTAAGTACGCAGACGGTGTACGGTGACGTGGAGTGGATCGTCGATTATCGGTCGGCGGCGAAGGATGGCGCCAAGGAAACCGGATGCACGTTCACCATACGCGAAGGCGGCAAGGATACGGCCGTATTCGTGAGCATCCCGATTACGTCCAAGAAATGGGAACGGCTGCGGCTTTCCCTCCAGGGAGATACGCTCCGGCTCACGTCGGCCTCCGGCAAGGTTCTCAACGAGACCAAACCAGCTCGACTGGCAGAAAAGGGCGCGATCATGCTGAAGCCCGAGGGTGAGGTCGAATTCCGTAGCCTGTTCGTGCGGGAGTTGAAGTAGGCCAGTCACCGATCAGAGCCGGAAGTATATGCGACGGGTCAAGCTGCAACGGTCGTTCACACTTCGGGCTCGGAAGTCAAGAGAATTCTTCACGTTTTTGAAGGCGATTCGTCAATACACTCTGTTAATCCCAGTCAACGTGCAGGTTGTGGCTAGTTCTAAAGTTTTGAAGGGGAGTTGACGAGGCGTTGAGTGGCGATGAAGGGGGCAAGATGCCCTTCAATGGGCATAATACACTGTCAACGAAGTATGAAAATATTTCACTCAGTGTAACGATGGTGTGAACACACCATCGTTTTGTCCAGTATTGTGTCCAGTACGTTACGGGTGATATTGCCCTCCAGAGGCACCTAGCACCAAATGATGTTTGGGGCCGTTTCTGGCAATAATGCGACGCGACACAAAGAAACTGACCGATAAGTGGGTCTCCAGCTGCACAGCTAAGTAGAAGAGGGTATGCGAACTCAACAATACCCTAGCGACTTGACCGACGCGCAGTGGTCGCTCGTCAAGTCCTCCATCCCCGTGTACCCCGGAGGCCGTCCTCGTAAAACCGACCTGCGCGACGTTGTGGATGCCATTTTCTACCTGTTGCGGTCTGGCTGTCAGGGGCGCTACCTCCCCAAGGACTTCCCGCCCCGGAGCACCGTAGTGGGCCTGATCGACCTGCGGTCTCACCGGCGTCACTTCTTGTGTGCGAAAGCATGAGTCCTTGTCCGAGAGCCGGATGTGGGAAATCCGCCCGTCCGGTTCGATGAGCGGGGAGTGGAAACGGGGCACGGTGGGTGATTCGGGCACCGGTAACCGAAAGGGTCGGCAACACGCAAGACCTCACCTACTCCACCGCGTCACTCCTCGACTCTACCCGAGCCTTCGCTCCATCTTATATCGCAACCGTTCACGGCATCGCGCGGGTTAATACCGCCACGTCATTTTTGAGCTAGACTTCGGCGACGCCCCACCCGCCCGGTTTCCCGGGTGCGAGGAAGGAACGCCGATGCGTGTCGTCATCGTCGATTGCGATTTGCCGTATCCGCCGACCTCCGGCAAACGGCTGCGCTCGCTGCATCTGATGCTGCCGCTGGCGAAACGGCATCGCCTCACCTACGTTTGCCGCGGCCGTGACGGTTCACCCGAGGCGAAGACGGCGACCGACTTTCTGCGCGACCACGGCATCGAACCGATCCTTTACGAAGACGTGGTGCCGCGTAAGTCCGGCCTCGGCTTCTATGTGCGTCTGGCCGGGAACCTGCTTTCCGCACGGCCTTATTCGGTCAACACCATGCTGGGGCCGGCGCTGCGAGCGGCGGTCGGCGAGCACGTGCGGCCGGAGAAGGCGGACCTCGTCTACTTCTCCTGGCCCGGTCTCGTCGAGGTACTCGAGCCGGGCGTCGCGCTGCCGCGAGTGATCGACGCGCCCAACGTCGATACGCTCATCTGGCAGCGCTATCACGAAACGGAACGGCACTGGCTGCGGCGCTGGTACATCCGGCGGCAATGGCGGAAGTTCGAGCGCTTCGAGCGGCGCGTCTTCGGCGAGGCCACGCGCGTCGTCGCCGTCAGTGAAGAAGACGCCAACCTGATGCGCACGCAGCTAGGCGTCGAGCGCGTCGAGGTGGTCGAGAACGGCATCGACCGGGCCGCGTTCGAGGGGCTATCGGGGCAGCGCGAGCCGCTGACGATCCTGTTCCTCGGCAGCTTCGACTGGCGGCCGAACCTCGACGCGGTCGATTGGCTGCTGGCGGACGTCTTTCCACGAGTTCGACAGGCGTGTCCAGCGGCGCGGCTACAAATCGTCGGCCGACGACCGCCGCCGGGAATGGCCGAACGCATCCAAGCGTGTCCCGGCGTGGAACTGCACGCCGACGTACCAGACGTGCGGCCGTTCCTCGCCGGGAGCGGCGTCATGGTGGTGCCGTTGCGCATCGGGGGCGGGTCACGGCTGAAGATCCTCGAAGCGTTGGCGAGCGGGCTGCCGGTGGTATCGACGGCCGTCGGAGCGGAGGGATTACGACTGCGGTCCGGCGAGGATTATATCGCCGCCGAGGGAAGCGATGGTCTGGCACAGGCGCTGATCGACGCCATTCGCCAGCCGGTTCGAGTGCGGGAGACGGCGCAGCCGGTTCGTGCTGGAACAGTACGACTGGTCCGTGCAAGCGGACCGGCTGGAACGGGTGTGGGAGAGCGCAGCGACTCAAAAATCCGAAATCCGAAATCCGAAATCCGAAAAAAAAACACCAGCCACGCATCCGGCTTCATTCTGATCGCTGATTTCGGATTTCGGATTTCGGATTTCGGATTTCGGATTTCGGATTTGTTGCTGGAGGCGTCATGCGAACGGTGCTGATCTGTCACGCCGACGATCTGCTCAACCGTGAAGGGCTGGCACGCTGGCTGGCGTCGTTTACCGACCTGGCCGGCATCGTCGTCCTGCACGAACCGCGGCAACGGTTGTGGCGTCGGCTCAAGCGTGAATACCGCCGGGTCGGGGCGCTGCGCTTGCTCGACGTGTTCGCCTTTCGGCTCTGGTACCGGCTGTTCCTCCAGCACCGCGATCGGGCCTGGGAGACGAAGAAACTGGCGGAGCTGTCTGCCGCCTATCCGCCGCTTACCGCCGACACGAAGGTGCTGCACGCGCCGAGTCCGAACACGCCGGAGGTGGAGCGCTTCGTCCGTGAATCGGCGCCGACGCTGATGGTGGCCCGCTGCAAGAGCCTGCTGAAACCCGCGGTTTTCACGATACCGACGCACGGCACCCTGGTGATGCACCCCGGCGTCTGTCCGGAGTATCGCAACGCTCACGGCTGTTTCTGGGCGCTGGCCCGCAACGACCTGGAGCGCGTCGGCATGACGCTGCTGAAGATCGACCGCGGCGTCGATACCGGCCCGGTCCACGGCTACTACCACTGCGACTACGACGAGGCCGTCGATTCGCACGTTGTCATCCAGCACCGGGTCGTATTCGACAACCTCGACCTGCTGGCCGACAAGTTCCGGGCCATCGCGGAAGGTGATTCGCAGCCGCTGGAGACAAAGGGCCGGGCGTCGGGCGAATGGGGCCAACCGTGGCTGACGGCGTACTGGACGTGGCAACGACAGGCGAGGCGGAGACGGTCATGGCAATCGCAGTCCTCTACCACGACGTCGTCGAGCCGGGTTGTGACGATGCCAGTGGCTTCCCCGGCCCCGGAGCGGCCCGTTACAAGCTGACGCGGGCCGACTTCGCCGAACACCTGAATGCGCTGGCGGAGGTCTGTGGAGGCAACTCCCCTCTTTCCTGTACTCAGGGGAGAGGGGTCGCGATAAATCTCTCCCCTCTCCCCTGTACTCAGGGGAGAGGGGTTGGGGGTGAGGGGTCTCGGACCGTGCTAGCCCCCTCACCCCCAACCCCTCTCCCCCTGAGTACAGGGGGAGAGGGGGGAAATGCGGATGCGCTCGCTCTCTGGAGTGGCCCCGCATCCTGGCTGTTGACCTTCGACGACGGCGGCGCGAGTACCCTGGAGCCGACGGCGGACCTGCTCGAGAAGCACGGCTGGCGCGGCTTCTTCTTCGTGACGACGGATCGTATCGGCGATTCGACGTTCCTTAATGCAGGTCAGGTGCGGGAGCTGCGCCGCCGCGGCCATGTGATCGGCAGCCATTCGTGCAGCCATCCGGAGCGGATGTCGGCTTGCAGCCGCGATCGGCTGCTCGACGAATGGCGCCGCAGTAGGGAGAAGCTGGAGGACATCCTGGGCGAACCGGTGCGGACAGCGTCGGTGCCGGGCGGTTTCTATTCGCGGACGGTCGCGGAAACGGCAGAGAAAGCAGGATACACGCTGCTGTTCAACTCCGAACCGACGACGGGAGTGGCGACGGTCGGCGGTTGCCTCGTTGTGGGGCGCTGCACGGTTTACCGCGGCATGTCGGCACAGGCGGCGGCACGGCTGATCACGGGCCGGCTGGCGCGCTGGCGGCAGACGCTGGCCTGGAACGTCAAGAAGGTGGCCAAGGTGGTCGGCGGCGGCGTTTATTTGGCGCTGCGGCGCCGGTTGTTGGCGCGGACCCTGTTTAGCCGCAAGCGTTCCGCGAGCGCTTGAAACCAAACGCTCGGGGAACGCTCGCGGCTAAACGAAGGAGATTATCCCTAATGCAGACCCAGTCCGTCATCGTGCTGGAGTTCAATGAGCTGACGCCGCGGCTCATGGAGCACTTCATGGGCGAAGGCCGTTTGCCCAACTTCCAGCGCTTGCACGACGAGTCGCACATCTACGTGACCGATGCCGAGTGTGAAGGGGAAGACCTCAATCCCTGGGTCCAGTGGGTGACGGTGCATAGCGGCCTGTCTGCGAGCGAGCATGGGGTCAAGCGTCTTTCGGACGGGCACAAGGTACAGTCGCCGGCCGTTTGGGACCTGCTGTCGGAGGCCGGCTATCGCGTCTGGATCTGCGGCAGCATGAACCCGCGGCACGATAGGCCGTTGAACGGCTACCTGCTGCCCGATCCCTGGTCCACGGCCATCGCACCGTATCCGCAGGGCGAGTTCGAACGCTACTACCATTTCGTGCGCGGTATGGTCCAGGAACACACGAACGAGAACTTGGCCGTTTCCAAACGCGACGCCCTCAAGTTCATGTGGTTCATGGCCACGCACGGCCTGTCGGTGCGCACCGCAAGCAAGTTCGTCAAACAGCTCTGGACGGAAAAGATCCGCAAGCGGGATCGCTGGAAACGCTCGATTCTGCTGGATCATCTGCAATGGGATCTGTTCCGGCGCTACTACCGCAAGCACAAGCCGCACTTCGCCACCTTCTTCCTGAACAGCACGGCCCATTTCCAGCACGTCTACTGGCGTGCGATGGAGCCTGAAGCCTTCGACAACAAACCTTCCGACCAGGAGCGCGCGGAGCATCAGAACGCCATCCTGTTCGGCTACCAGAACATGGACGACCTGCTGGGCCGATTCCTGCGCCTGGCCGGTCCGGAGACGACGCTCGTCTTCTGCACCGGGTTGAGCCAGCAGCCTTATCTGAAGATGGAAGCTGCCGGCGGCAAGCATCTCTACCGGATCAAGGAACCGCAGGTGCTGAGCGAACAGCTCGGCCTGGGTGCGGGGTTTTCGTATCACCCGGTGATGTCGGAGCAATTCGTACTGCGGTTTGACAACCTGACCGCGGCCGAGCGGACGCTCCACCAGCTGAGCGAGGTGCGGCTGGGCGAACGTCGGGCTTTCCTGGCCGGGCTGCAAGGGTTGGACTTGATGGTGCAATGTGCGGCCAACGACGTGGTGCCGCCGGACGCGGTTCTGACCGTCGGCCGGACCGGGACGCGGCTGCCGTTCTTCGACGTCTTCTACAAGGTGGACATCGTCAAGAGCGGCTTCCATCATCCGGACGGCATGTTGTGGATACGCCAGCCCAGCCGCGAGCACCTGGTGCATGAGGACAAGGTCAGCCTGCGGTCGATCGCCCCGGCCCTGCTGGAGCTGTTCGGCGTCGAACGGCCGGATTTCATGACCTGCCCGCCGTTCACGAGCCATAGTTTGGTGGGCGTTGGATGAGTTGTCCCGTTTAGCCGCGAGCTTTTGCGAGCGCTGATGCATAGCGCTCGCAAAAGCTCGCGGCTAAACAATAGGAACCCCGCGGTCATGAAACTGACCTTCTCCCCAAAACCGGTGCGCTACATCGTCCGACCGTTGGTGCCGGCAGCGCCGGCCGACGTCGCGCCGCCGGACCGTTACGCGATCGCGTTCCTCATCTTCCTGTGCCTCAACTTCGTGCTGTTCGTTCGGCCGATGGAGCTGATCCCCGATGAGGACCTCTATGGGCTTGAAATATACCTGTACATCATTCTCGCCTGCCTCGCCGTGGGGTTTCCAACCGTCCTGGAACAGTTGCGGCTCAACATCCTGGAGATGAGGCCGATCACGCTCTGCGTCTTCGGCTTTCTTCTGGCCATGATGCTTTCGCACCTCGCGGTCTTCAACGTCGTCACCGGTGTGACCCTGGGCTTCGCCTATTCCAAGACCGTGCTCTATTACCTGCTCTTCACCGGTCTGATTACCACGACCTCGCGGTTGCGAAACGTGATGGGTGTCGTTCTGTGGTCCACGATCATCCTGGCGGCGTTGAGCGTGCTGCAATTCCACGACTTCATCAGCTTGCCCACGGTGGAGGCGCTGACGGATTCCGACGACCGCGGTGCCGAGCCGGGGATCATCCGGTTGCGCGGCGCCGGCATCGTTCACGACCCGAACGATTTCTGCATCATCCTGGCGATGGCCGTGCCGTTGGGTCTGGCGCGCTTGCTGGACTCCACGCGGAGCAGTCTGCGCTTGTTCTGGCTTGGGCCTCTGACACTGTTGGTGTATGCCATCCAGATGACCCGCTCGCGCGGCGGGTTTCTCGCGCTGCTCGTTGGCGTGGGCTTCGTGGTGGTGATGCGCTACGGCAAACGCGCCTGGTTATTGCTGGTGCTGGTGATTCCGGCGCTGCTCGTCCTCGGCGGTTCACGGCAAACGGCCATTTCGACGGGAAGCGGCACTGCCCAGGAGCGCATCCAGGTCTGGGCCGACGCCCTGGAGAAAATCAAGCGATCCCCACTGTTCGGCGTCGGAATGAACGAATTCACCAGAGATTCGCGGCTGGTGGCCCACAACTCGTACTTGCACGTCTTCGCCGAGCTGGGCGTGTTTGGCGGGACCTTTTTCCTCGGCGCCTGTTTTCTATCGCTGCGGCAGTTGCTGCGCCGGCGCGCTGATCGGGCGGTCGTCACCGATCCGGAGATGCGCCGGTTCGTCCCCTACGTGGGCGGGATGTGCGCCGCCTATTTCGCCGGCATGATGAGTCTGTCGCTCGCCTACCTGGTGCCGACCGTGATGTTCCTGGCCGTCGGCGACGTGACGGCGCGCTTGGCGCCGACTGATCCGCCGGCGCCGGAGGACCGCGTTGACGGCCGCCTCTTGCGAACGCTGTGCGTGGTGTCGTTCGCTTTTCTGGCAGCCATGTACGTGTTTGTGCGGGTGTCGTTCGTCCGCGTCTGACCCAAATTGAGCACGCAGCGCCAGCAAGTGCCGCACTTGCTGGCGCTGCGTGCTCACACTCAAGGAAGATCGATGTCCACCGACCTCGCCAGCTCCGGACAGCGCGGCAACCTGGCGCGCACGCGTCGCGCGCGGCGGGGTATTGTTCATCGCGGCCCGGTTGTTGACGCAGCTCATCCAATGGCCCATCACGTTTATCGTGGCCCGCCTGCTCGATCCCTCCGACTACGGACTGATGACCTCCGGGATGATCTTCGTCTCCCTGACCGATCTGCTCACCGATGCCGGCATGGGCAGAGCACTCGTCCAGAAGAAGGATCTGCAAGCGCGCATGTGGCCGAGGGCTTCACCGTCACCGTCTGCCTGTCGGTCGTCTTCTACGCAGTGATGTTCGTCAGTGCGGGGCCCATCGCGGCTTTCCTCGACACGCCGAAATTCGAGTGGTTCCTGCGCGTCCTGGCCCTGACGACACTGCTGATCCCGTTCCGGTCCGTGCCGGGGGCTCTCCTGGCCCGCGATCATTCCCTGGGCACGCAATCGTTTGTGAACGTGTTTTCGGCGCTGCTGCAATCGACGGTGGTGCTGATCCTGGCCGTCGCCGGGTTTGAATACTGGTCGCTGGTGGTGGGCGTGCTGGCGGCGCGATCGATCGAGGCGGTGCTGCTGGCCTGGTTCGCCGGTTGGCGGCCGCGGCTGTGCCGGCCGGGCGGGGGCCGGATCGCTCCTCAGTTTCTGCATCCACATCACGCTGTCGAGCTTGCTGTGGTACGTCTACAGCAACGCCGATTTCGCGGTGGTCGGCAAGCTGCTGGGCCAGACCGTCCTCGGCTACTATTCGCTGGCGTTCCAACTGATGTCGCTGCCGGTGCAGAAGCTGACGGACAACGTCAACCAGGTCATCTATCCCGTCTACTGCCGTCTCCAGGGCGATCGGCCGCGGCTCCGCGATTCGTATTTGCGGCTGACGGTGCTGCTGTCGGTTCTCGGTGTTCCGGTCCTGACGGGGATGGCCCTGGTGGCGGGCGACGCCTTTATCGTGCTGCTCGGCACGAAATGGATCGAGGCGGTTCGGCCGTTTCAGCTGCTGTGCCTGGTCGGCTCGATCATGGTGGTGATGAATTCTTTTCCGCCGCTGCTCAACGCGCCTCGGCCGGCCGGATCTGAACGTGAAAGGCTCGTTCGCCAACGTGCTGCTGCTGCCGGCGGGGTTCGTCGTGGGCGGATACTACCTGGGTCTGGGCGGAATCTGTTTCGCGTGGTTGGTGCTGTATCCGCTGCTGATCGCCGCCTTCGTGCATTGCACACGGCATACGACCGGCATCACGCTATCCGCGCTGTGTCGGCGCAGTTTCCCGTTGTCGCCGCGGTGCTGTTCATGAGCCTGGTCGTGCTGGCCGTCCAGTACGGTCTCGGGGAAGGTGCGTCGATCCGGGTGCGGTTGCCGTTGTCGATCGTTGTGGGGATGCTGGCGTACATCGGCTTTCTGTTCGGTTTTGCCCGGCAGACGGTGGTCGCTCTGCTGTTCGACTTCTGGCGAGAAATTCGCGGCCGGGAAGAAACCGCGACCTCCGCCGTGGCGGCGTGACCTATACTCGTTTGTTGCCCGCTGCGCGATCTTCTTTCTCCCCTCTCCCCTGTACTCAGGGGAGAGGGGTCGGGGGTGAGGGGTGAGGCACCTGACTAAGTTCTGCCGCTCGACCCCTCACCCCCGACCCCTCTCCCCTGAGTACGGGGAGAGGGGAGAAAAGCGGTTAACGAAGCGTGAAGATGAATGTCGTCCAGTTAATGGCGTCGCCGTCCTACGGCGGTCCGGAGCGCGTGGTGTTGGGCCTGGCGTGCGCGCTGCCGGCGTCGTGCCGTTCCGTGTTCCTCTCTTTCGCGGAAGGAGGGCGGGCGCGGCCGCTTCTCGACCGTGCCGCGGCAGCAGGTTTCGAGGCCGTGGAGCTGCGATCCAACTTTTCCGCACATCGTGCGGGCGGCCGGTGAAGTGGCCGACCATCTGCGGCGTGTGCGGGCCGACGTGCTGTGCTGCAACGGTTACAAGCCGGACATCCTCGGTTGGCTGGCAGCACGACGCGCGGGCGTGCCGGTCGTGGCCATCGCCCACGGCTGGACGGCAGCCAACTGGCGGGCCCGGCTCTACGAGTGGCTCGATCGACGAGTGATGCGGCGCCTGGACGCCGTCGTCTGCGTTTCGGAAGCACAGGCCGAGAAAGTTCGCCGGATCGGCGTGCGGCCGGAACGCGTCGTGGTCATCCGCAACGCCGTTGACGCCGGGAAGTTCGACAATCCCGATCCGGATTATCGGCGGCAGTTGCTCGGCTTCTTTCCGTCGCCGCCGGCTCGCGTTGTCGTCGCCGCCGGCCGGCTGAGTCCGGAAAAGGGGTTCGACCATCTGATCGAAGCGGCGGCGCTGGTGAAGCGCGATGACGACAGCATCGGTTTTGTCCTGTTCGGCGAAGGACCGTTGCGCGGCGACCTGGAGCGGCTTGTACGTGAGCGCGGCCTTGCGGAGCGTTTCATCTTCGCCGGCTTCCGTACCGATCTGGAGCACTTTCTGCCGTGGTGCGACGCGGCGGTGAGTTCATCGCACACGGAGGGGCTGCCGGTCAACGTGCTGGAGGCAGGCGGCCGGAGTGCCCGTGGTGGCGACGGCTGTCGGCGGTACACCGGAGGTGGTCGAGGACGGCGCCGGCGGCTTCCTGGTGCCGCCGGCCGATCCCGCGGCGCTGGCCGACCGGATCACCGAGGTGCTGCGGAATGAGAGCGAGCGCAGGGCGATGGGTGAGCGCGGCCGGCAACGGGTCTGCGACGAGTTCACCTGCGCGGCGCAGGCGGAACAGTATCTGCGGTTGTTCGAGCGGCTGACGGGAGGTGCCGCTTGCGGTACGGCACTTCTCCCCTCGCCCCGGTAATCCGGGGAGAGGGGAGAAAGAAACGCGATAAGCGGCAAATGGAGCATCCATGTCCGGCATCGAGATCGCCTTCTGGCTCTGCCTGGCGTGCGTCGTCTGTACCTACGCCGGCTATCCGCTGCTGCTTGGCGGCTGGGCGAAACTGCGCTGCCGGCCGGTTCGCTCTCTCGGTCCGGTGCCGCGCCGATTGCGTTCATCGTTTGTGCCCACAACGAGGCGGAGCGCATTGAACGGCGGCTGAACGAGTTGACGAACCTGCTCGACGGCTCAGAGGTTTCGGGCGAGATCGTCCTCGTTTCCGACGGGTCGACCGACGCCACCGCCGCGATTGCCCGGTCATTTGCCGGCCGGGGCGTGCGCGTGATCGAGATGCCGGAGAGGATCGGCAAGGCCGCGTGTCTGACAGCCGGCTGTCAGTCGGCGACAGCGGACATCCTCGTGTTCACCGACGTGCGCCAGACGTGGGCGCCGGATGCCCTGCGGCGACTGCTGGAGAACTTCGCCGACGCGGAAGTTGGAGCGGTCACCGGCAACCTCGTCCTGGAGCGCAGCCCCGGCGTATTGGCCGGCGTCGGCGTGTACTGGCGAATGGAGAAATGGCTGCGCCGGCAGGAGAGTCGGGTTTGGTCGACGGTCGGCGCCACCGGGGCCATCAGTGCGGTGCGCCGTGAGCTGTTCAGGGCCATCCCGCCGGGTACGATCCTCGACGACGTGTACTGGCCGCTATGCGTGGCGCTGGGCGGGCGGCGCGTCGTGATGGAGCCGCGGGCGCACGCTTTCGATCGGCTGCCGCCGCGCACCGCCGACGAGTTTCGCCGCAAGGTCCGCACCCTGAGCGGCAATTTCCAGCTGATGACGCTGCTGCCGTCGGCCCTGCTGCCGTCGCGCAACCCGATCTGGCTACAGCTGGTGTCGCACAAGCTGTTGCGCCTCCTGGTGCCGTGGGCCCTGCTGGCGCTGCTGCCGTTGAGTCTGCTGGCAAAGGGGCCGATCTATCAGGCGGCGTTCTGGTGCCAGGCGGCGGGGTACGGCCTCGGACTGCTGGGCTTGTGGGGAACGGCGGCGGCGCGCTCGCGGCTGGTATCGGCTGCCGGATCGTTTCTGCTGCTGAACGCAGCGAGCTGGGCGGCGTTCTGGGTGTGGGCTTCGGGCCGAGCGGGGCGATCGTGGCACAAGGTGAAGTATGCGACGCCGCGGATGGCGGTGCCGTCGTTTAGCCGCGACCCGTTAGGGGAGCGCGTTGCTGGCCGCGCTCCCCTCCCGGGTCGCGGCTAAACGGATGTTGGAGCCTCACAATGAAAGGCAAGTGCATCATGAACAACGGCCATGTGGCATTGTCTCCCGAGCCTGAAACGATCCCCTACGAAGATCGGCTGCCGCCCGATTCCCGACTGGAAGGGCCGCCCGAGCTGAGTGTGGTCGTTCCGTTCTACAACGAGGAAGAGAACGCCGCCGAGGTCCACCGCCGTCTCACGCTCGCGCTGCGGGCGGCGGACGTCACCTATGAGCTGGTGTTCGTCAATGACGGCAGCCGCGACCGCACGCCGGCCCTGCTCGACGCCATCCAGGCGGGCGACCCGAATGTTGTCGTCCTGCACCTCAGCCGCAATTTCGGCCACCAGCCGGCGATCAGCGCTGGCATCGAGCACGCGCGCGGACGGGGCGTCGTCATCATGGACGGCGACCTGCAGGATCCTCCCGAGGTGCTCGGCCAGTTCATCGACCTCTGGCGGCAGGGCAACGACGTCGTCTACGCGGTCCGCACCAAACGCAAGGAAGGGCTGTTCAAACGCCTGGCCTACGCAACTTTCTATCGGCTGATGCGGGCCATCAGCGACCTGGATATTCCCCTGGACAGCGGCGATTTCTGCCTGATGGACCGCAAGGTCGTGGATGTGCTGACGCACTTGCCCGAGCAACAGCGCTTCGTCCGCGGCCTGCGGACGTTTGTCGGCTTCCGCCAGGTGGGGCTGCAATATGAGCGGGCCGCGCGAAGCCGGTCAGCCGAAGTACACGCTCCGCGCCTGGTTGCGCCTGGCGGTGGACGGCCTGGTCAGCTTCAGCGGCTATCCGCTGCATCTCGTGACCTACCTCGGCTTTCTCACGGCGCTGATGGCCGTGGGGCTGTCGGTCTGGGCCTTCACCGACGCGCTGTCCAACCAGGCCACGCCGCGCGGCTGGGCCAGCACGATCATCGTGGTGCTTTTCATGAGTTCCGTGCAGCTTCTCAGCCTGGGAATCATCGGCGAGTACGTGCGGCGCATCTTCCTGGAGGTGAAGGGCCGGCCGACCTACATCGTCGGCTCGGTCCGCCGCGGCACCGACTCGGAGCCTTCTCCGGCGTTTAACCGCGATCCGGATGAAGAGCACGAGGAACGCGCTTCCCTGACGAGTCGCGGTTAAGACGTGGTTTCAAAAAGTGGGTAAGGGAGGGGGCCATTCCCCTCCCTCCCCGTTGTCGCACGGGGGTTAATTCCCCCGATTTACCGGCGTGCCCCTTTCGGGCACCGGGCGACGCCATGACGCTTGCCCCTTGCGGGGAGGATGCACGGTCTCCTACAACGGAGCAGGCCGGAGTCGGACAAGGAACCAAGACCCAAGCGACGGAAATAGACCAGCCGAAACCGCCCGTTGTCGGCGCGACTTTTACGCTGGTACTTCATACACCGGAGACGCATGCGCATCCAGCGGTCCAAGCCGCGAAAGAGGTCGCCGACGTGGGAAAACGAGGTGGCGAAATAGTTCGCCGTGCCCCGAATGACCGAGTTCAGTTTCTTGATGACCGATGCGTCCAGGTTGTGGTGCCGGGGCGTCAGTTCGCGGACCTTGCCCTTGAATTTCTCCACCGACTTGGGACGCATCGTGACACTCCAGGCCGAGATGGCGAAGCCCAGGAAAGCGAAGCCGTCCCGGAACTGGGTCGTCTTGGTCTTTTCGGCACTCAGGGTGAGTCCGAGGGAGGTCAGATGACGTTGCACCAAGGCGTGTGCCTCTTGGACCTGAACCGCGGTCCGGCAGAGGACCACGAAGTCGTCGGCATAACGCACGAAGCGGTAGCCAGCGTCGTGGAGCTGCCAGTCGAGGCTGTTGAGAGCGATGTTGGCCAGCAAGGGGGATATGACCCCTCCCTGAGGCGTGCCGCCCGTGGTCGGTTGGAACACGCCCTCCTCCATCACCCCGGCCTTGAGAAATCGCTCGACCAGGTCGAGAATGGTGCCGTCGGCCACTTCCGCGGCCACGCCGGCCATGATGACGGCGTGCGGCAAGTTGTCGAAGAACCCCTTGATGTCAGCGTCGAGCACCTGGGTGTGCCCTTGCTGATGGAGTTCCAGGACTTTGTCGCACGGCCCTATGGCAGTTGCGGCCCGGCCTGAACCCATACGAATCCTCGTGAAACAGCCGCTCGAAGAGCGGGCTCAGGAGGAGGCGAACCACCTCCTGGGCCACCCGGTCGCGGACGGCGGGGATCCCCAGCGGGCGTGTCTGGCCCGGCCCCTTGGGAATATGGACACGCCGCAAGGGGAGGGGTTGATAAGACCCATCCTTCAGGCGGCGCATCAGGGCGAGCAGGTTGTCTTCGAGGTTGATCTCGAAGGCCGCGATGCTCACCTTGTCCATTCCCGCCGCCCCCCGATTCCGCCGGACGTTGCGGAAGGCGCGGTGCAGCAGGGGCAGGGTGATCCGTCCCGTCAACGAATGGTGCTTGATCTTGGCCACGCTAGGCCCTTTCCAATGGAACCCCATGAAACCGAGACCCTGGAGGCGTTCGGCCTACAGGCCCGTGGAGGATGTTTCTTAGCCAGCCCAGCGGGTTTCGGAAGAGGGCCGAGCGGTCATCGTGCCGTCCCGAAGGGGCTAACTGTCCTCATGGTCCTGCGCGTGTGCCTCCGCGAACACGGAACCTCCTTTCGCCCCTGGGCGGGCTACTCCGGAGATGCTGCCATCCCTGAAGCGGCGTCTCGTTGGGGAGAGACGCTCGCACCGCCGCGTGCCCGGACCGTTTCGCAGTGCTTATGGGTCCGGCTTACCCGGCGTGAGCCGGGACGGCGTGGGACTTTCACCGGTCAGTGTGGTCAGCCGTTGTGCCCAGGCGAGATCACCAGTCACCGTGTCGGTTCGCAGCGCCGACCGTCGTGGATGCTGCGAGGGGAAGAGGACGGTTCCTCTTCCGCGAGGCTTCGGCAGGCTGGAGAGCGTGGCCTACCGACCCGGCCGAAACGTGACCCCTCCCGAGCTACGCTTGCCTGGCCCCTCCGTCAGCGGCCGTTGCCGACCGCTGCCGGCTGCATAGGCTCCCTTCCGGGAGCTTCGAGCAAGCGTTTCCGCACGGGGACGGCCCCGCACGGGTAGGATTAAGTGGCCTGGGTGTGGCCAGACCACCGCACCGTTTAAGACTGAGCCGTCCACACCTGCGGCTCACACCCAGCCCGGAGCGCAAGCGAGGGGATGAAAGCAGGCCCGGCCCTCTCGCTTGCGCTCGGGGCTGTTCAAGAAGTGTTGAACGAGACCCGAACCATGAGTTCCCCCACCTATCCGCAGCCGTCGAAGTCCGCCACGGGGAGCAATGTCCTCGTGGTGTTGTCCCTCACGGCCCTCGCCGCGGGGTTGCGGCTTATCGGCCTGGGCCACGAAAGCATCTGGTACGACGAAACCTGTACCCTGGACATGGCCGCCGGCGGCTACCTCGACATGCTGACGGGGCGGCAGCTCGAGCCGAGCAACCCGGCCGGTTACTTCATGCTCCTGCGCGCTGGATGGAGATGTTTGGGTCGCACACCATCGAGACGGCGTGCGCGTTTTCGGCGGTGATGGGCGCCCTCAGCGTGCCGGCGGTGTGGCTGCTGGCTGGGGCCGTGGGGGCGTCGCGGCGGGCCGGTTGGATGGCCTGTTTGCTGGTGGCGGTGTGTCCGCCGCTCGTTTACCTGGGGCAGGAGGCACGCTGCTTCGCGCTGCTGGTGACGCTGGCGACGCTCGTCCTGGCCGCCGTTGCCTTCATCGAACGGAACGACCGTCCCGCCGCCTGGGTTGGCTTCGCGCTGGCCGGCATCGTCATGGTCCACGTGCATTACTACGGCTTCTTCGTGCTGACTGTCCTCGGCCTCTACCTGCTGGCGTGGGCCTGGAGACAACGGCGCTGGACGGCCGTGCTACGGCTGGGAGTGGTCGCGGTCGTGGTTGCCCTGTGCTTCGTCCACTATGTGCCCAGCGTGCTGGAGCAGATCCGCCGCGGCGAGGGACGAGCCAAGGGGATCTGGTGGGAGCATCTGGGCATGATGCCGGCGTTCAGCATAATCGGTCGGACCCTGGTCTGGAAGGAAGCCGGCCGCATCGCCGTGCTGGCCTCGGTGGTACTCGTGGCGCTGATGGTCTACCTGCCCGCCGCCTGGCTCCTGACGCGCGGCCGAGCCTGGCCCCGGTTGTTGCCCGCTTTCGTGATCGGGCTGCCGGCCCTGGTCGTGCTGATCTCCCTGCGCGTGCCGATGATTAGCTCGCATTACCTCAGCGTCACCTTCACGGCGTTGATGATGCTGCTGGCCCTGGCCGTGGACGCCGGTTTGCGAACCCGCTCTCACGTTCTGCTCGGCGTGATGGGGCTGACCCTGGCGGTGCTGATGCCGGCGGCCAAGCGCGCACCTACCTGGTCAAACACAAGACGGATTGGCGAACCCTCGCCCAGCACGTTGCCGAGGTCGCCCCCGACCTGCCGGCTTACTTCTACGAGGACATCGGTGAGGATCCGTTCGCTTACTATCGCCGCGACCAACCGCGGCACCGGCTGGTCGAGCCGTTCGGCAACGAGGGAGACGTCTGGCGGAAGGCCGGTTACTTCGACCGATTCCACGGCGAACGCGCCGGCTTCTGGCTGATCTTCTACGGCACCAATAGCGATGTGCTCGCCGAAGAGCCGCGCATCATCGCCGGGCTGAAAAGGGACTTCGAAGTTGTCCGGGACGAGCACTTCGGACCGACCATGCGCCTCGTTCTGGTGCGTCCGGCGACGAGTGTCGTGGTGCGCAATCCTTGATAGCGGTGTTAACGCGCACTTGTTAACGGTGTTAACCTCCGGAAACATCGGCACGACATTCTGAACGAGGTGCGATAACAGCTGCGATCGGCAAGCACATTTTTCCCACTCATTCGCACTTTGGCAAGATATGGACCGCGATTTGCAAGGATTAGCTTCGATCCACCCGAATCCCCATGATCTCCTCTACGGGTGGGAAGCGGAGTCCCCCCGCTCCGCTCCCGGTCGTCTCCCGGTCGTCGCCGTGGGCGCGAGAGTTTTTTCTATGGACATGGTATCGACACTCGGGAAGAGAGAAGCACACTCATGAAGACCACTTTCTGGGGTTCCCGGCTGCTGCAACGGTCGCTGCTCCTAACGTTGGCCGCGCTCGTCGTCGCCGTTACTCCGGCCGGCTCGCAGGCCGACGGACTCGACAAGTTCACAGGCTACACTCGGCCGGGCGATCCGCCGGACGAACTCAAGGAAGGCAAGATCATCCCCGTCGCTCTCGATGAAAAGAAGGCCATCGGCGGGACGATCTATTTCCGCGTCTACGACCTGGCCGAGGGCGAAGGCACCGACCCCTGGAGCACCGGCTCCAAGAACCTCGACAGTATGTTCAAGCCGGGCGTCGATTCGACCGGCCGCCGCTCACCGGCCTCGATCGTACCGCCCGCTACCTGTACGTCTATCAGCCTCTGAACGATCGGAAGGAAGGACAGGGCAAGATTCAGAGCGTCACCATCCGCCTGCTGGTGGACCCCAGCCGGATTACGTCATGGGGCCACTTCGAGAAGCAGGACAAGGGCAACGCGATCATGGGCATCAGCTTCGCCGTTCCCATCGAGGATCCCAAGGACAAGAAGAAGAGCGTCGTCATCCCCGTATCGACCGATCACCCGGACGTCGGCAACCTCGCTCCAGAACGGATGTTCCGGAGCCCGGCCAAGCACTATCCGATGCCGAAATCGCCGATCATGATGCCTGGGATGCGCGTCAACAACGAGGCCAAGCCTACCGCGGATGATCCGCTCGCCGAAGAAAAGGGTCGTGTTCCCGACGGCGTCGTCCTGATGCGGTCGGCCAACTTCAAGGGCGCCCCGCGTCCGGAACTGCCCACCCGCTTCGGCGCCCTGAATATGGGCGTGGCTCCGATCCTGGCTGGTCCGTACATCGGCTCCCCGTTTGCCTACGGGATGCCTTTCGGGTACGGCGCACAGTACTATCCGTCCTCGCTGGCAACGGCGAACACCTTCCTGCCGTCGGCGTCGCTCTACAGTCCGGGGTACGCCATGCCGACCATCGGCATGCCGTTCGGGGCCGTCGCACCGGTCGCCTACGGCGCGGACGTCGGGTTCGGTGGGCGCGACCCGGAATCCGAAGGAGACCGTTACGCAGCCATTCGGGCGGACTTCACGGATCCCGTGGATGGACCGCTCAACAAGAAAGAACGTAGCACGCTGTTCGGCTTCACCTCCAACGACCCGCCGATGTATGACGCGGTTCGCGTACGCGGCGTGTCTTCGGACGTCGTCCCCACGGGTACAGGACAGGTGACTCCAGCCAACATCCAGGCGGACGGCGGCGTTCCGGTTCCGGTTGCCTTTGAATCGGGATCAGGGGCGGCGGGCGGCGTGTCCTTCCCGCTATCGGGCGGTGTCACTACAGGCACGACGACGGGCGGTACAGGCGGTGGTACAGGCGGTTTCCCTGGCGGAGGTATCGGCGCCTTCGGCACCGCACCGACCGGTTCCACGGGCGGCGGCGGCGGTGGAACGCCCAGCACCGGCGGCGGCGGTCAGACCCAGAGCCAGAACCCCACTCAGACGAACCAGCAGCAACAACAGCAGCAGCAACCGACGCCGACGCCCACACCCACACCCACACCCACTCCGAGCAACAACACGGTGAACGTGAACGTTACGGTGGCACAGCAGCAAAACCAGTTGCAGCTACAACAGCAACAACAGAAACAGAAGCAGCAACAGCAGCAACAGCAGCAACAGCAGCAGCACCAGTCGAACCACCACCATGTTCCGGTGCATGTGATTCCGGAGCCAGCCGCGGTGGTCACGGCGCTGCTCGGTCTGCCCGCCTTCCTATTCTTGAAGCGGCGCAAGAAGGTGGTGGAATAGCCACGAAAAAAAGCTACGACTCGCGGATGCGGTAGGGTGGGTCGCGTCTTCGAGACCCACCGGGAGCCATGTGCTACTCCCGGTGGGTCTCGAAGACGCGACCCACCCTACGCTGTTTCCTCCCTTCCGGCCATTCTTGCCCTATATTTGAGCGTTCGCGCACTCTTTCGTCTCCGGGGATCATCATGCGCACACGACGGCTCAACTGGAAGCTCCTGGCCTGGATCGTCGGCACGTTAGCCGTGTCGGCCGGGGCGGTCCACTTCGCGCACAGCGCCCAGATGAAGCGGCACGCCCGCACCCTGCTTGCCCAGGTAGATCAGGAAGAAGCCGCCGGGAAACCCGATCATGCGGCCGAGTACCTCAAACGCTACCTCACGATCAACACCTTCGACACCGACGCCCTGGCGCGCTACGGCCTCCTGCTGGACAAGACCGCCACGACGGACGCGGCCCGTGCGCGCATCGCCTCGATTTTCGAGAAAGTGCTGGCCCGCGATCGTAAGCGCGACGCGATCCGCCGCCGGGTCATCGAGCTGTACCTGGACTTGGGTCGCTTCGTCCCGAAGGAAGCGGGTTGGAACACCGAGGCACGCCAGCACGCGGAGCTGCTGGTGCAGACCCGGCCGGAGGATAGCGAGTCGTTCGAGCTGCTCGGGCGCTGTCTAGCGGCGGACGGCGAACCGGCCCGGGCGCGGGAGCAATATCGCAAGGCCGTCGAGAAAGATCCGAAGCGCATCGAGGCAGCGGTGGGGTTGGCCTGGCTCCTGCGCCGGTCGCAATCGGACGAGGGCGACGCGGTGATGGACGCAATGGTCCGGGCCAACCCCACGGAGGCGACGGCGTACCTGGAACGCGCCACGTACCGGCTAGGCGGCGGGTCGCTGACGGAAGCGGGCCGCGATCTGGCCGAAGCCCACAAGTTGGACCCGAAGGACGCCCGCATTCTGCTGGCATTGGCGGACTTGGCCCAGCGGCAAGGCAACCTCGAAGACGCCCGCATGTGGTGGATGAAGGGCGTTTCGGCCCACGAGGACGACCCCGCCATGTATGCCGGCCTGGCTACACTCGAGCTTCAGCAAGCACGGGCGGACGCAGCGGTCCCCACGTTGCGGGCAGCCCTGAAGCATGCGCCCGCCGATCCGGAGCTGAACTATCTGCTCACCGAAGCGTTCTTGCAGCAGAACCAATTCGAGGAAGTTGCGAACATCATCGCCGAGTTGCGCGAACACGGCGGTCAGCCCGGCCTGGCGAACTTCCTTACGGCCCGGCTGCTGCTCAACCAGCACCGCCCGCTCGAAGCCGCGAAAGAGCTGGAAGAGACCCTGCGGCAAGTGGTCCTGGCGCCGGGACTGGCCGCCCACATCTGCCTGTGCCTGGGACAGGCGTACCAGCAGATCGGCAACGGCGATCGGCAGCTGCGCTGCCTACCAGAAGGCGGTGGAGCTGGCGCCGGACTGGTCCGCGCGCGCGTGCAACTCGGTGCGACGCTGTTGGCGACCGGTGCGACCGATGCGGCTACGGAGCAGCTGAGCGAGGCGACGCGGCTGCCGCTGCCGCCGGACGAAGCCTGGACGCTGCTCGCCCGCGCCCTGTTCCAGCACGCGATGACCCTGGTCCCCGCCCGCCGCGATTGGGACAAAGTTAGAACCGCACTGGACAGGGCCGCCGCCAACTCCAGCCAGGTGGTGCCGGTGGCCCAGCTGCGCCGACGTGCAGATGGCCCTGGACCGCGCCGACGATGCCGACGCCGTGCTGGCGAAGGCGGTCGCCGATCGGCCGAAGGAGGCCGAGCTTTGGTCGGCCCGTGTCCGTCTGGCCGCGCGGCGCGGGAAGTTCAAGCAGGCGGCAGAGGTCCTCGACCAGGCCCGTGCCCGGCTCGGCGACACGGCCGACTTGCGCGTGGCGGCACTGGAGTGCTGGTCCGGCGACGAAACGGCAGCGGCGAATGCCTTGCTCCACGCCCAGGAAACGGGACTGGACCGATTCAAGCCGGCCGATCGCGCCCGCATTGAGGCAGCGCTGGCCGAGATGCATTATCGGCTTGGGAACGTGGCCGAGGGCGATCGTCTTTGCCGCCAGCTGCTGCAAAAGCTAGGCGACGGCCGACCCGGCGACTTCGGCGACTGGGTCCGACTGCTCGACCTGGCGCTCCTCGGCAAGAACGACGCCCTGCTCGCTGACGTAGTCCGCAGATTGAAGAAGCTGGAGGGCGGCGACGACGGCGTGTGGTGGCGCTATGCCGAGGCGGCCCAGCGCATTGCGAAGGCCGTGCGCGGCGATCGCTCCGGTCTGGACGAAGCCCGTGCCACGCTGGCGACGGTGGCGCGGCTGCGTCCCAGTTGGGGCCGGGCGGCACTGTTGCAGGCTTTCCTCAACGACGTGGCCGGCGACACCGCCGAGGCAATGAAAGGCTACCAGCGTGCCTTCGATCTCGGTGAGCGGCAGCTTCCGGCTGTGCAGCGGCTCGTGCAACTACTGGCGGAGCGCGGCCGGTTTGCGGAAGCCGACGAGGTACTGCGCAAGGCCCAGCAGCAGCTGATCCCACGCGGTGCCTTCGCGCGCGCCGGTTCCGAAATCGCTTTGCGAGTGCGCAACTTCGAGCGGGCCGTCGTCCTGGCCAACCTTGCCGTACCAGAAGACGCGACCGACCCGTCGCGGCTGATCTGGCTGGGCCAGGTGTACGCCGCCGCCGGCCAGGCCAACCGGGCCGAGGCGGTATTCCGCACCGCGATCGACCGCGCCTGGGACGCCGAGAAGAAGGTCCAGCGCTACGATCCGCTCGACGCCTGGCTGGTGCTGGCGACATACCTGGCCCACGACAATCGGCCCCAGCAGGCGGAGGCCGTCATCGACGAGATGCGCCGCCGCTTGCCGCCGGAGCAACAGCCGTTCGCCCTCGGTGTCTGTTACGAAGCACTGGGCCGGATGAAGGAGGCCGAGGAGAACTTCGTCGCATCCCTGGAGCAGCGCAAGAACGAGGCCCTACGGCTGCAACACCTGGCGAGCCTGTACATCCGCCTGGATCGAGCCGCGAAGGCCGAGCCGTTGCTGCTGAAGATGGTTGGGCCGACGGTGGTGGCGCCGGAGGCGAGCCTGGCGTGGGCGCGGCGACAGCTGGCCCTGCTGCTGGCCGACCGCGGCGGCGAGGCCAACCACAAGGCCGCCGTAGCGTGGTTGGAGCGGAACCGCCAAAACGGCCGTGAGTCGGTTGCCGACGTTCGGGCACGGTCGTTCATCGACGCGACGTTGCCGGACAAGCTCACGGCAGCGCTGAAGACACTGGAAGAATCGCGCGCCGTTCAGCCGTTGGAGCCGGACGAATTGTTCCGTCTGGCACGCCTCTACGAGGCATCGCAGCGCGACTGGCCGCGCGTCCGCGAGCTGATGGACGAGCTGCTGAAGCTGGACGCGATGAATCCGGAGTATCTGCGCATCACATCGCCAACCTGCTAGGGCACGGCCACCGCGACGAAGCGCGTCCGCTAGTGGAGCGGCTGGCACGGCTGGAAGGCGAGTCGGAGCGCGTGAAGGGATGGCGGGGCGAGTTGCAGAAATGATCGTCGTTTGAGGCTTGGGTTCCGTCGAACGGATCGCGGCAGAGCAAGGAACGCGGTGCGTGTCTTCTGACGGCATTTTTTTCTACAAAACTGACCGATGCCGAGCTCGTAACACATAACAAGGTGGCGAGCTGAAGGCAACAACTGTTACAAGGTTTGCGTCTTTCCTAGCGTTCGCGCCAATTCATTAAAATCATATACCCGTTTTCAACCCGTTTTCGGCCAGCGCGTAACAGCCCGATTAGAGATCGCTATTATCCGCATTGCGGCCATTCTGGCCCCCGCATGAACCTGACGCCCACACCTCCAGGATCGTGGCGCTGTGTCGTGCGCCTTTTTCTCCAATTTGGGCTACCCACGACGTACACGGCTCAGGTAGCTTCAGCAACCGTTGGGACGAGATCGATCGCTTCGCTCGAACGACCGGAGAACGCTGAAAGTGCGTCTGGGGACTGAGCAAACCGAAACAAATTATGCCACGGCAATAATATTCGCCCCCGATCATAATTTTCGCAATATTTCTCCAAGAAAATCAGGAATTATGACCAGAATGAGCTTGCACATCGTGAGGGCCTGGCCATAATCGCCCTTGTTCTTGATCTGAGACGAGGACAATCCCACTCGAACGGTGTCGATGTATTCTCTGCATTAGGCAGGGAAGAAATCCGCAGATCGGTCCTGCGCCTACATCGGGATGATGGAGCGCATGGGCCAGGCGATAGGATGTTCGCACCATGACGCTGCACTCGTGTCCCAGTAGCAAGAGTGAGCACCTCATGGTGCGTTCTGGTGCGCCTTGCCCGGCTCTCGTCCTTCTTTCGGTTCACGTGGATCAGCCGCGTTCCCCTGTGGAGCTGGCTCAGTCCGTGGAACTGGACCGCGGCGCCACGCCAGGGAACGACCAGCGGCAAACCACAAACCTGCCGCCCGTTCCTAGAGCAGCTCGAAGCGCTCCTGATGCCTAATGATCCGTTCGGCGTCCTTCAGTCGTCCATCCTCGGTGCCTCGTTCGCGCAGCTGACACCGGGCAACGTGATGGCCCAGGGTTGGGGAACCGTGTCGAATCCCGCGCCTGAAGTTCTGGCCGGGTCGGAGTCCAGCCTTCGGAACGTCGCGGAGGCTGCTCCGCCGGAGAGCTCATTTCTCGACGCCGCCGCACCCGCTGCCGAGCCGATCACGAACACCGTTTCCACCCTTACGCTCGCCGCCGAAGCCACCGCTGCGGCCGTTCCTGAAGCCCAGACCACGAGCGACATCGAAGCCGACCCGTTCGCCGATCCGCTCTTGCAAGACTGGATGACGACGCTCACGTCGCCCTTCCCGGACGAACCGGCGCCTCCCGCATCAGGAAGTCAAGGGGCGCCGATCAGCCCCTCTGCGGGCGGTTCGGACGGTGGTAGCGGCGGCCCAGCCGGCGGCGCGGGAGCCGGCACAACCCCGAACGCCGGCGAATCCACGGCGGGGGCAAGCGGCGCTGCGGCGCCAACCGACCCGTCGAGTGGCGGCGGCAGCCCTCTGACACCCAGCCCGATGATTCCCGCCCCCAGCCCAACCAACTCTCCGAACGCCAGCCAATCTTCCGCGTCCATTCCCGCCGGAGCCAACACGAGCTTGTTCGGCGCTGCCGGCCCAACGACGTCTCCCGATATCGGCTCGGCCCTGGCAAAGCTAAACTCGACGACGACGCTCACCCTGTCCCCCAATGCGTCGTCTTTCGCCGGACCGATCACGTTCACGGCGAACGTGACCGGCCCCGCCGGCACTCCGACGGGCACCGTCGCCTTCTTCGACGGCGCCACCGCGCTGGGCACCGAGGGGCTGGACGGCACGGGCACGGCCGCGCTGACCACCGCGAACCTTATACCGGGCCGCCACGACATCTCGGCCGTGTACAGCGGGGACAACACGTACCTCGCCAGCTCCGACGATCCGCTCCTATTGGCCAACTCGACGACCACGCTGACGTCGTCGGAGAACCCCTCGACGGTCGGCGACTCGGTGACGTTCAGCGTGAACGTCACCGGCCCCGCCGGCACGCCCACCGGCACCGTCACCTTCTCTGACGGTGGCAATATCGTGGATACGGAAACGCTCGACGGCTCGGGCGATGCCACGTTCACGACCTCGGACCTCAGCGTCGGTTCGCATACGATAACGGCGAACTATGCGGGTGATGGGAACTACTATGCGAGTACGTCCAATACCGTAAACCAGACGGTCAACCAAGCCGCGTCCACGACCACAATCACATCGTCGGAGAACCCGTCGGATTACTGCGACTCGGTGACGTTCTCAGCCGTAGTGAGCGGTCCGAGTGGAACGCCTACGGGAAACATTACCTTCTACGACGGCAGCACTGCGCTGGACTACGCTGGGCTCGATGGCTCCGGCACTGCCTTTTTCACGACCTCGGATCTCAGCGTCGGCGCAGCACACTATCACGGCCGTCTACGCGGGTGATGGGAACTACAATGCGAGTACGTCCAGTGCCGTGAACCAGACCGTCAACGAAGCCGCCTCTACAAGCACACTCGAATCGTCCGAGAACTCCTCGGTTTACGGGGACTCGGTAACTTTCTCAACCGTAGTGATCGGTCCGGGTGTCACGCCGACGGGAAGTGTCACCTTCTACGACGGCAGCACAGCTCTGGACATGGAGACTCTCGACGGTTCGGGAACCGCTTCCTTCACCACCACGGCGCTGACCGCTGGCAATCATTCCATCACGGCCGAATATAGCGGCGACGATAACTATGACGCCGACACGTCGAATACCGTCATTCAAATGGTGAACATGGCGGATACGACGACCACGCTGACTTCCACGCCGAACCCGGCGCGGATCGGCGACATGATTCAGTACAGCGCGACAGTGACTGGACCGGGCACCACCCCGACCGGCAGCATCACCTTCATGGACAGTATCGCCGGGGCACTCGCCACGGTGCCGCTGGATAACACCGGCTCCGCGACCTTCCTGACCAACTACCAGGATGTCGACGTCTATAGCCTGACCGCTGACTACTCGGGCGACAGCAATTACAATTCCAGCACGTCGGATGTACTCGACGAAACGATCAATGAGGAACCGGTATTCACGAGCAGCGCCAACACGACGTTCGTTGTGGGATCGGCCGACTACTATGATATCGCTACCAACGGCACCCCGACGCCGACCCTATCGGTATCCGGAACCTTGCCCAGTTGGCTTACTTTCTCCGACAACGGCGACCGCACCGCCGAGCTGTACGGGACGCCGCCTGCCGGTTCGGCCGGCACCTACGATTTCACGATCAACGCCACCAATGATGTCGACCCGGATGCCAACCAGGACTTCACGCTCACCGTTCAACAGGCGCCTGCTATCACCAGCAACGCTTCCGCCACATTCCTCCCCAACACCGGCAGTTCGTTCCAATTCACGACGACCGGCGCACCGACGGCAACGCTGGACGAAGCCGGCGCCCTGCCCCTCGGCGTCCTGTTCGTGAATAATGGCGACGGCACGGCCACGCTCAGCGGCGCGCCGACTTCGAACGACATCGGCTCCTACCAAATCATGGTGTATGCCACGAACGATGCCGGCTCAACAAACCAGGCTTTCACGCTTACGGTCGCTGGGTTCCTCACCAATCCGGGCGATCAGGTCAACCGCGAAGGCGATCAGGTTTCCTTGCAGCTGATGACCAACGGCGGCGACGGCTCGGCCGCGACCTATACGCACAAGGCTTACCGGACGGTCTGACCATCGGCGGGACCGGGATCATTTCCGGGACGATCGCCGCGGGAGCGGCGGAAGACGGTCCCTTCAACTGCACCGTCACCGCGAGCGACGACTCCCACACCGACACCGAGCCTTTCGCCTGGGTCGTGACGGCGGCTCCGTCGGTATCGATCGAAAATCCCGGCGCAAAACGAACAGCGAGGGCGACGACGTCTCTCTGCCAATCACGGTGGACGACACGACAGGTGGTTCGCCGACGATCACTGTGACCGGCCTGCCCGACAGCCTCTCCTTCGATCCGACAGTGGACCAGATCACCGGTACGATCGATCCCGGAACGGCGAGCAGCACTCCTTACGTGGTCACCATCTCCGTGGTGGACGGCACTTACAGCGACCAGCAGACCTTCGACTGGACCGTCAACGCCGCGGATTCCGGCGGTTCGAGCAACCAAAGCCAGGTGTGGATCGAGCCGGACAGCGACAGCTACACCGTCGGCGACACGGCCACATTCAACGTGATGACCGTCGCCAACCCCGCGCCGGCGTACACCGTCCAGTGGGATTTCAACTACGACGGCCAGAACTTCATCCCCGACTCCACCGCCAGCGGCGCAACGGCCACGACCACGCTCAACACCACCGGCGACATCACGGTGGCGGCACAGCTGACCGATCCGTCCTCCGGACAGGTGTCGATCATCACCGTGGACGTCGAGGTCGATCCGCCGCCGCCGCAACTGACCGTCCCCAGTGACATGACCGTCGATGCCGGCACCGCCGTGCAGCTGCAAGCCAGCGCCACCGATGCCAGCGGCATCGCCTCCGTCCAGTGGCAGTTCAGCTTCGACGGCGGCGATTTCGTCACCGATCCGGCGCTAACCACGCTGACGCCCACCTACACCTTCGCCCATTTCGGCGAGGTCGACGTCCTCGTCACGGTTACCGACACCAACGGCATGACCGCCGAGGACGGTTTCCAGGTCACCGTCAACGAGGTCGCGCCCACCGCTACCGTCAGCGGTTCCGGGACCATCAACCAGGGCGGCACCGAGACCTTCACCATCACTCCGGCCGATCCCGATAGCTCCGACACCGTCGCCGTCTACGCCGACTGGCAGGGCACCGGCACTTTCGTGCCCGTCAATCCGCAAGACTTGAGCCCGGCCGGCGGTGGCTCGTTCACCTTCACCCACGTTTACAACAACGCGGCGCCCAACGGCTTCAATGCCGACATTCGCGTCCAGGACGATGGCGGCCAGAGCAGCGACTCCATCGTCAACGTCGTGGTCACGCCCGTGTCGCCGACCGGAGGCGTGAAGACGGGAATCAACGAAACCTATCCCTTTCGTACTGTTTTCGGAGTAAACCCGGACGGGTCGAAGGATGAGGTCATCGCCATCAACGATCCCATCGTCTTCTACGTGAACACGGCAGCAGCGTTCGACGGCTTGACCTATTATTGGACCGTTGACGGCGCCCAATCCGTGACCACGCAGCCACAGATTTATCTGCCCAATTACACCGTCGGCAGCGTCCATCGGATTCAGGCGTACGTCGTCGACAAATTCGGCGATCAGAGTCCTACGTATGCGCTCGATGCCGTCGTGACCGGCGACGGCGGGTTGTGGGCCACCGATTACCTGGGCGACCCCAACAGCCCGCCCAGCGGCCAGAACCTAAACAACATGATGATGCCCACCGCCCTGCTGCCGTCGGGCACCGCCGTACCTCCTGACTTCAGCAAACCGCTGAACTACAACGAGTTCGGCAACGCCACTATCCCAGGCGTTTCCATCACCGACAACGCCGCTATTTCCTTCCAGGTGCAAGTCGACACGCCCTTGTACGGCGCCCCTCCTTCGGGTTATGTGCCCATCCTGGAAGTCAAAGTTTATGACGTGAGCCAGAACACCTTTGGGCCACCCAATCACACCCTCCTCACGGACACGTTCTACAACGCCTGGAGCGTCCCTTTCCCGAACGGGTTCCCCAAGGATCAAGAGATCGACGTCACGGCCCTGAATCAGCAGCAGACGCTCATCGTGACGACGCCGCTGACACCGACGTTGGGCCAGCGCATCCTCGGGGCCCTCAAGCTCATCAAGGACCTTGCCACGCGGTTCATCGGTCAAGCCGGCAGCGTCGTCTCCGCCGTGGTCCAAAATGCCAGCGGTTTTCTCAGTACGTTGATGGGCGGCCTCACCGGCTCGGTGCGCACTTTCTTCAGCGACCTCACGTCCGGCAGTGGCGCACTCTTCCAGGGTTTCCTCACCTGGCTCGCCGGCTCCAATACCGCGGCGGCGTTCGCCGGCTTCACCAACTCGACCGACGTCTCCGCCTTTCTGCTCCAGTTCTCCGGCCTGACCTGGGCCAAAGTCGCCAACACCCTTCGCCAGGCCCTCGGCGCCGGCAACAGCATTGCCAACACCGTCATCAATACCTTGCTGGCGAACTACATCCAATCGGACCCGCTGTCGCTGGTCAACTTCCTCACGAACCTGCCGAACCAACTGCAAGCGCTGGGCACTCAGTACGGCGTGAACCTATCGTCCATCCTCAGCATGTTACCCAATCCGAGTAATCTGCTGAGCGCGGTGCTCGGCCAACTCTCCACCGCCATGACCCAGGTGCCGCTCAAGCTGGCCGCGTTGTTCACGCCCGGTGCCGGCGTGCTGACGGCCATTTACAACGGTGCGTCGTGGGTGCTGAACAACCTCGACCAGATCGGCAGCGTGTTTCAGGCGTTCCTCGATGCGCTTCCGCAGCTGTGCAACTACAACCTGTCGGCCTTCACCAACGCGCTGACGGCGGCGTTGACGTCGGCCCTGCCGGTGGTGCTGAGCTTTGCGGCGAGCCAATTGGGTTTGGCGGCGCTGCCGCAGGGGGTGCGTTCGGCATTGAGCTATGTGCCGACGCAGGTGAACAAGGCGCTGAAGGCGTTGGCGAACAAACTGGCGAGCGTGCTGGGCGGCGGCAACAACGCGGGGGCGCAAACGGGGTCGCTGGCGCCGGCGCAGACGTTCGTAAGCCCGGCCGGTTCGACGACGCAGTACACGCTGTACGTGACGCAAACGGGCGGCACGCTGAAGGTGCAGGTGAGCGGGCCGAACAATTCGGTAACGCTGCTGACGGCGGCAAGCTTCCAGGGGAGCAAGACGGCGGCCAACGACCTGGACGCTTATGCCGCGGCCGCGACGAAATACTCGACGGCGACGTCGGCCAACAGCAGCGCGTTGCTTACGGCGTACACCAATGCGGCGAACAAGCTGATCGCGGACATTCAGAACAATGCTTGCCAGGCACTGGGTCAGGGCTGCTTCGCGGCGGGGACGAAGCTGTGGACGCCGCAGGGCTATCGCAACGTCGAGGACATTCAGCCGGGTGACCTGGTCTATGCGGACGAGAACGATCCGGCGGCACCGGTGGTGGTGCGGGTGGTGGAAGAGCGGTTCGAGCGGACGGGGAATGTGCTGCACTTGCACGTGGCCGGCGAGCTGATTCGCACGACGCCGGAGCATCCGTTCTACGTGTTCCGCAAGGGGTGGACGCAAGCCGGGCGCTGGTCGAAGGCGACTGGATCAGTACGCTAGCGGGTGGCTGGGTGGTGGTGGAGGAACTGTACGATACGGGGCTGTTCGAGGCGGTGTACAATGTGCGGGTGGCGGAGGACCATACGTACTTCGTGGGGGATGAGACGTGGGCGTTCGGGGTGTGGGCGCATAATGCTTGCTTCGGTTCGTTGCCTGGAGCTAATCAAAGCCTTTCTCGGCAGGGTCAGATTTATGCTTTGCTCGCTCAGCAAGCGTTCACCGACATCCCACGGCTGAGCAGAAACGCCACGGTCGCCGTCTCGCAAGCTATGATCGACGGAAGCGAGAAATATGTCTTCGCCGTCTACGGCAGCCAGACGGCGTATGAAGCAATCGAGACATTCGCAAGCCATATGGGAGGAGTGGCCTTCCAGGCATCAGGCGGCGTCCACGCTGAGAAATACATCTACAACAACTATGGATCGAATTCCGGCTTCACTGGGGTAATTGGCATCTCGAACCCTGGTGGTTGTTGCTCGGCCTGTGTTCAGTATTTCGCATCCGCCGGCTTTGCGAACGTCTGGTGGCCAACCGACAAGGCGATATAACTGAATACGCCGTCCCTAAGAATCAGTCCGGCGTGAGCGTTCAAGGTAGGAGCATTGTCATGATTGCTGGTTATGAAGGTCTGCTACGCTTAATCTCGACTATGCGGCGGCCCGGTAGCAGCGTTGGTGCAGCTGCCAGGTTAGCGGCGGAGGGCGATATCGGAACTGTTGTTGGATTCATCCTGCATGCGGCGAGAAAAGAAAACGACGAGGTTCGCTGTGAAGCCCTTGATTTGCTTTCTCGGTTGATCCCACCGCTTGCAGTGAAAATGACCTTTGAATTCTTTCAAGACCCAAATCCTGCCGTGCGAAGAGTGGCCTGCGAGGTTCTACTGGAGATCGGTGATTCCTATAGCGAGCTGACCATATTACAACACCTCGAATCGGAATCGGATTCCGAAGTACGCTTCGCTGCAATCCAAGCCTTCCGGCGCAGTCGGTACGATTAAGTGTGTCCCACTCTTGCACCGTCTCGCTGAGACCGAAACCGCAACAGATTACGAGGGCAGGCCGATTCGTGACTTCATCCCCAAGATTATCGACGAAATCATGTCCCGGCATATTCCGCTGAATCTCCCAGAATGAGAGAGATAAGGCGGTGATCGCCCGGGACTGGTTCGCATAGGAGGAGAAGAAACGTGCATTCTATACGGCTCGTAGGGATCATGTGCTTTCTCATCGCGCTGACCGGCTGCGGTAAATCCGGGTCCACTAAGCCGGGGGACTCGTCGCGTTGGGATAGCCTCCCCGGACCGACGAAGATAGCGGAGGCAACGGTCAAGGAGAAGCTAATCGGGACCTGGGAGGCGGTAAAGATCAACGATCAACCGCCTGCAAAGGGTGTCTCAGTAACCATGGAGTTCACTAACGACGGCAAATGTATTCGAATCGATCAGAGAGCCGGCAAGACCGAAACGGAAGAGGCCACCTACATGCTGGACAACATGAAGATCACCGTGACGGTGAATACGGCAACCAAGAAAGGCTTTTCGATCATGATGATCCAGTCGATCACGGACAAGCAACTCATAGTGAAGGGTGCGCAGAACTTTGACTTCAAAAAGAAATAGCGCGGCACCGAGACCTTCACCATCACTCCGGCCGATCCCGATAGCTCCGACACCGTCGCCGTCTACGCCGACTGGCAGGGCACCGGCACTTTCGTGCCCGTCAATCCGCAAGACTTGAGCCCGGCCGGCGGTGGCTCGTTCACCTTCACCCACGTTTACAACAACGCGGCGCCCAACGGCTTCAATGCCGACATTCGCGTCCAGGACGATGGCGGCCAGAGCAGCGACTCCATCGTCAACGTCGTGGTCACGCCCGTGTCGCCGACCGGAGGCGTGAAGACGGGAATCAACGAAACCTATCCCTTTCGTACTGTTTTCGGAGTAAACCCGGACGGGTCGAAGGATGAGGTCATCGCCATCAACGATCCCATCGTCTTCTACGTGAACACGGCAGCAGCGTTCGACGGCTTGACCTATTATTGGACCGTTGACGGCGCCCAATCCGTGACCACGCAGCCACAGATTTATCTGCCCAATTACACCGTCGGCAGCGTCCATCGGATTCAGGCGTACGTCGTCGACAAATTCGGCGATCAGAGTCCTACGTATGCGCTCGATGCCGTCGTGACCGGCGACGGCGGGTTGTGGGCCACCGATTACCTGGGCAACCCCAACAGCCCGCCCAGCGGCCAGAACCTAAACAACATGATGATGCCCACCGCCCTGCTGCCGTCGGGCACCGCCGTACCTCCTGACTTCAGCAAACCGCTGAACTACAACGAGTTCGGCAACGCCACTATCCCAGGCGTTTCCATCACCGACAACGCCGCTATTTCCTTCCAGGTGCAAGTCGACACGCCCTTGTACGGCGCCCCTCCTTCGGGTTATGTGCCCATCCTGGAAGTCAAAGTTTATGACGTGAGCCAGAACACCTTTGGGCCACCCAATCACACCCTCCTCACGGACACGTTCTACAACGCCTGGAGCGTCCCTTTCCCGAACGGGTTCCCCAAGGATCAAGAGATCGACGTCACGGCCCTGAATCAGCAGCAGACGCTCATCGTGACGACGCCGCTGACACCGACGTTGGGCCAGCGCATCCTCGGGGCCCTCAAGCTCATCAAGGACCTTGCCACGCGGTTCATCGGTCAAGCCGGCAGCGTCGTCTCCGCCGTGGTCCAAAATGCCAGCGGTTTTCTCAGTACGTTGATGGGCGGCCTCACCGGCTCGGTGCGCACTTTCTTCAGCGACCTCACGTCCGGCAGTGGCGCACTCTTCCAGGGTTTCCTCACCTGGCTCGCCGGCTCCAATACCGCGGCGGCGTTCGCCGGCTTCACCAACTCGACCGACGTCTCCGCCTTTCTGCTCCAGTTCTCCGGCCTGACCTGGGCCAAAGTCGCCAACACCCTTCGCCAGGCCCTCGGCGCCGGCAACAGCATTGCCAACACCGTCATCAATACCTTGCTGGCGAACTACATCCAATCGGACCCGCTGTCGCTGGTCAACTTCCTCACGAACCTGCCGAACCAACTGCAAGCGCTGGGCACTCAGTACGGCGTGAACCTATCGTCCATCCTCAGCATGTTACCCAATCCGAGTAATCTGCTCAGCGCGGTGCTCGGCCAACTCTCCACCGCCATGACCCAGGTGCCGCTCAAGCTGGCCGCGTTGTTCACGCCCGGTGCCGGCGTGCTGACGGCCATTTACAACGGTGCGTCGTGGGTGCTGAACAACCTCGACCAGATCGGCAGCGTGTTTCAGGCGTTCCTCGATGCGCTTCCGCAGCTGTGCAACTACAACCTGTCGGCCTTCACCAACGCGCTGACGGCGGCGTTGACGTCGGCCCTGCCGGTGGTGCTGAGCTTTGCGGCGAGCCAATTGGGTTTGGCGGCGCTGCCGCAGGGGGTGCGTTCGGCATTGAGCTATGTGCCGACGCAGGTGAACAAGGCGCTGAAGGCGTTGGCGAACAAACTGGCGAGCGTGCTGGGCGGCGGCAACAACGCGGGGGGCAAACGGGGTCGCTGGCGCCGGCGCAGACGTTCGTAAGCCCGGCCGGTTCGACGACGCAGTACACGCTGTACGTGACGCAAACGGGCGGCACGCTGAAGGTGCAGGTGAGCGGGCCGAACAATTCGGTAACGCTGCTGACGGCGGCAAGCTTCCAGGGGAGCAAGACGGCGGCCAACGACCTGGACGCTTATGCCGCGGCCGCGACGAAATACTCGACGGCGACGTCGGCCAACAGCAGCGCGTTGCTTACGGCGTACACCAATGCGGCGAACAAGCTGATCGCGGACATTCAGAACAATGCTTGCCAGGCACTGGGTCAGGGCTGCTTCGCGGCGGGGACGAAGCTGTGGACGCCGCAGGGCTATCGCAACGTCGAGGACATTCAGCCGGGTGACCTGGTCTATGCGCGGGACGAGAACGATCCGGCGGCACCGGTGGTGGTGCGGGTGGTGGAAGAGCGGTTCGAGCGGACGGGGAATGTGCTGCACTTGCACGTGGCCGGCGAGCTGATTCGCACGACGCCGGAGCATCCGTTCTACGTGTTCCGCAAGGGGTGGACGCAAGCCGGGGCGCTGGTCGAAGGCGACTGGATCAGTACGCTAGCGGGTGGCTGGGTGGTGGTGGAGGAGTTGTACGACACGGGGATGTTCGAGGCGGTGTACAATCTACGTGTGGCGGAGGACCACACTTACTTCGTGGGGGATGAGAACTGGGCGTTCGGGGTGTGGCGGCATAATGCTTACATGACTAACGCTCGGCCTCCGTCTACAAATCAAGCCGAACTGAACAAGTACACAACGGGCGCGAGCTTCTCTGGTGTGTATAACATCGCGGCCGGAGTGTTCATCCTCTGTGCGAGTGGAAACACGACATACTCGGACGGCACTGTCCCTTCACCGAGGGTCGACAGGCGAGGAGGTCACGCCTTGGTGGAGGCGATGCTCGATCGAGCCGTCTCAGACAACGGAGCAAGTGATGTCGGATTTGCTGTCACGATTAACTCCGACGGGTCGCTTTCCGTCTTTTTCCGATCCGGCATTGTAAACACGCCTAGGTACGGTAACATCGATGCGCCCGAAGTGTTCAACGGCCAGAATTTACAGCAACCCGTAGTGCAAGCTCTCATGGCTGCCTTCGGTCGGGCTGTCGTGATTGGTGTGCTGCCGCCGAGGACATAACATGACGAACATCAGTCGCCTCGCTATCGGGAAAGACGCTCGCATAACGCATGCTCCGCCGTGTGGGCCCTGGGGCGAGTTTCCTTTCGTGTGGGTACGACCTGGCTCGTTTACGATGCAGGGGCCCCCATCAAAACCGAACGGGGAACTTATAGATGGCGCTTTCCAGGTGACAATCACTAGAGGCTACTGGCTCGGAATGTTCCCTGTAACTCAGACACAGTGGCAAGCAATAATGGGCGCGCAACCAAGCAAACAGATCGGTTGTCTGACATGTCCAGTTGAAAGCGTAAGTTGGCAAGACGCATTGGCCCTAGTAGAGAAGTTGAATACTCTCTTCTGCACTGCTCTTCCCGAATCGTATCGATTCGCGCTGCCGACTGAAGCGCAATGGGAATTCGCTTGTCGGGCAAATACTGCCTCTGAATTCTATACTGGCGATGGCGAGGAAGCTCTCAGCGAAGCGGCGTGGTATGTTGGTAACAGTGGTGGTCGCTGCCATCCTGTCGGTGAAAAGGCTGCAAATGCGTGGGGATTCTATGACCTCCACGGAAACGTATGCGAGTGGTGCCAAGACTGGGCAGATGATTATCCCTATGAAGCGCAATTTGACTGGTCCGGTCCGCCGGACGGGATTGCGAAGATCATTCGTGGTGGCTGCTTCAACTCGTATTGCAGTAGCGGGATGCTATGTTCCGGTGGGAGAGCCCATGTACTTCCTCGAGAGCGGGTGCGATATATCGGCATGCGGGTCGCGATTTCTAGCGGTGAAACCTCGGCGCGATGTGACTGAACAGCGGGTGACAATCATATTTCGGGCAGGGGAAAATGGGGGGGAAATCGGGGGAAAATCGGGTCAGTTCATTTTTTCAGGATGAAAAGATGAACTGTCACCGATTTTCCCTGTCATCAATACTCTGCTCGCCAACTACAACCAATCGGACCCGCTGTCGCTCGTTAACTTCCTCACGAACCTGCCGAACCAACTACAAGCGCTGGGCACTCAGTACGGCGTGAACCTATCGTCCATCCTCAGCATGTTACCCAATCCGAGTAACCTGCTGAGCGCGGTGCTCGGCCAACTCTCCACCGCCATGACGCAGGTGCCACTCAAGCTGGCCGCGTTGTTCACGCCCGGTGCCGGCGTGCTGACGGCCATCTACAACGGTGCGTCGTGGGTGCTGAACAACCTCGACCAGATCGGCAGCGTCTTCACGGCGTTTCTCAATGCGATCCCCCAGCTGTGCAACTACAACCTGTCGGCCTTCACCAACGCGTTGACGTCGGCGCTGACGTCGGCGCTGCCGGTGGTGCTGAGCTTTGCGGCGAGCCAGTTGGGTTTGGCATCGCTGCCGCAGGGCGTGCGTTCGGCATTGAGCTATGTGCCGACGCAAGTGAACAAGGCGCTGAAGGAGTTGGCGAGCAAGCTGGCCAGCGTCCTGCGCGGCGGCAACAACGCGGGGCGCAAACGGGGTCGCTGGCGCCGGCCCAAACATTTGTGCTGCCGGCGAATTCCACGACGCAGTTTACGCTGTGCGCTACGGGGACGGCGGGCAATCTCAAGGTGCAGGTGAGTGGTCCGAACTGCAACGGCGTGCAATCGGTAACGCTATTGAAGGCGGCAGGCGCTACCACGAAGACTGCGGCCGCTGACTTGGATGCTTTCGCTGCGGCGGCGGTCCGCTATTCAACGGCGACGCCGGCGAACACCAGCGCTCTGCTGACGGCGTACACCAACGCGGCGAACAAGTTGATCGCGGACATTCAGGCGAACGCTTGCCAGGCGTTGGGTCAAGGCTGTTTCGCGGCGGGGACGAAGCTGTGGACGCCGCAGGGCTATCGAAACGTCGAGGACATTCAGCCGGGCGACCTGGTGTATGCGCGCGACGAGAATGATCCCGCAGCGCCGGTGGTGGTGCGGGTGGTGGAAGAGCGGTTCGAGCGGACGGGCAATGTACTGCACCTGCACGTGGCCGGCGAGTTGATTCGCACGACGCCGGAGCATCCGTTCTATGTGTTCCGTAAGGGGTGGACGCAAGCCGGGTCGCTGGTCGAGGGCGACTGGATCAGTACGCTAGCGGGTGGCTGGGTGGTGGTGGAGGAACTGTACGATACAGGGATGTTCGAGGCGGTGTACAATCTGCGGGTGGCGGAGGATCATACGTACTTCGTGGGGGATGAGAACTGGGCGTTCGGGGTGTGGGCGCATAATGCATACCTGGGATTGTCCAATCCATCGGTCCGCGTGCAGGGCGATGGGTACGCTACATTGGCTTCTGGTTGGTGGGAAACATTACCTGATGGCAACCGAAACGGTGCTACGGTGGCTGTGACAATGGTTGGCAACACGCAATATGTGGCTCTATACGCCAACATTGGAAATGGGCCGCAACAGTTCACTCAGGCGCAAGTGAATAACTTCATGGCTGATGCCACCGCAGCCGGATGGGTGCCAATCCACACCTCCGGCAATATACATGCCGAAATGGCCCTATACATGCAACAGCCAACAGCCGCAGTTATCGGCATCAGCAATCCTAGTGGCCCATGCAACAATCAGTGCAGATCTTACTTCACCCAGCAACATTATTACAACATTGTTTGGCCTGGTAGTATGCGTGCGAGCTGGGGCAATGCGTAGTAACAAACCCAAGGATAATATGAACACCATTCGCCAGCGTCTAGAGAGCGATGACCACAGTATGTACCTTCAAGCTGTTAGGGAACTGCCCACCTTGCCTCGTTCCGAGGTATTAAATATGCTTCGGGAAATCGCGCAATCCCACACAGGTCGTATTCAAGCGCGAATGATGAATCCGCTTCGAGAGTACGATCCTAAGTTGGCGAATGGACTTGCACTCCAGATATTAGGAGATCCCAATTCACAATTCCTCACCGACGCTCTCTACACTTTATGGAAAGCTGAAAGTCCGGTGGGGTTGTCCCACGCTAGCAACATGCTATTAACGCATCCAGAGGCTATCGTTCGATTGTGGTGTGCGATCTACCTGGGAAGGTGCGGTCTAAACGAGAATCTGCCTGTGTTACAAATGGCCCTCAACGATCATGGCCATGATGAAGAAGGGCGAGAAGTATGCAATATCGCACAAGCAGCTCTTGCAGAAATTGTAGAACGTGAAAAAGAAAAGAAAAAATAAGACAAAGGGAACAAACCGGGGGGAACAAACCGTTGTCAGTTCATCATTTCATCCTGAAAAAATGAACAGACAACGATTTTCGCCGCCGTGATCGCGAACCCGAACGGCTTCCTCAACACGCTCATGGGCGGCCTCACCGGCTCCGCCCGCTAGTTCTTCAGCGACCTCACCTCCGGCAACCGCACGCTCTTCCAGAGCTTCTTGACCTGGCTCGCCGGCACCAATACCGCGGCGGCGTTCGCCGGTTTCACCAACTCGACCGACGTCTCCGCCTTTCTGCTCCAGTTCTCCGGCCTGACCTGGGCCAATGTCGCCAACACCCTTCGCCAGGCCCTCGGCGCCGGCAACAGCATTGCCAACACCGTCATCAATACCTTGCTGGCGAACTACATCCAATCGGACCCGCTGTCGCTGGTCAACTTCCTCACGAACCTGCCGAACCAACTGCAAGCCTGGGCACTCAGTACGGCGTGAACCTATCGTCCATCCTCAGCATGTTACCCAATCCGAGTAATCTGCTGAGCGCGGTGCTCGGCCAACTCTCCACCGCCATGACCCAGGTGCCGCTCAAGCTGGCCGCGTTGTTGCGCCGGCGCCGGCGTGCTGACGGCCATCTACAACGGTGCGTCGTGGGTGCTGAACAACCTCGACCAAATCGGCAGCGTGTTTCAGGCGTTCCTCGATGCGCTTCCGCAGCTGTGCAACTACAACCTGTCGGCCTTCACCAACGCGCTGACGGCGGCGTTGACGTCGGCCCTGCCGGTGGTGCTGAGCTTTGCGGCGAGCCAATTGGGTTTGGCGGCGCTGCCGCAGGGGGTGCGTTCGGCATTGAGCTATGTGCCGACGCAGGTGAACAAGGCGCTGAAGGCGTTGGCGAACAAACTGGCGAGCGTGCTGGGCGGCGGCAACAACGCGGGGCGCAAACGGGGTCGCTGGCGCCGGCGCAGACGTTCGTAAGCCCGGCCGGTTCGACGACGCAGTACACGCTGTACGTGACGCAAACGGGCGGCACGCTGAAGGTGCAGGTGAGCGGGCCGAACAATTCGGTAACGCTGCTGACGGCGGCAAGCTTCCAGGGGAGCAAGACGGCGGCCAACGACCTGGACGCTTATGCCGCGGCCGCGACGAAATACTCGACGGCGACGTCGGCCAACAGCAGCGCGTTGCTTACGGCGTACACCAATGCGGCGAACAAGCTGATCGCGGACATTCAGAACAATGCTTGCCAGGCACTGGGTCAGGGCTGCTTCGCGGCGGGGACGAAGCTGTGGACGCCGCAGGGCTATCGCAACGTCGAGGACATTCAGCCGGGTGACCTGGTCTATGCGCGGGACGAGAACGATCCGGCGGCACCGGTGGTGGTGCGGGTGGTGGAAGAGCGGTTCGAGCGGACGGGGAATGTGCTGCACTTGCACGTGGCCGGCGAGCTGATTCGCACGACGCCGGAGCATCCGTTCTACGTGTTCCGCAAGGGGTGGACGCAAGCCGGGGCGCTGGTCGAAGGCGACTGGATCAGTACGCTAGCGGGTGGCTGGGTGGTGGTGGAGGAACTGTACGATACGGGGCTGTTCGAGGCGGTGTACAATGTGCGGGTGGCGGAGTACCATACGTACTTTGTGGGGGAGGAGGGGTGGGGGTTCGGGGTGTGGGCGCATAATACTTACGGATACCGGGCGATGTCGCTAGCTGAGTATGCCCAGGTTTCAGGGACGAATCCGGTGTGGACGGACCCTCCAGGTGGTACGGTAGACCCCGCATATAAATGGTTCTGGGAAACGCAAACGGAAGCTGTTGGTTTTCGGACCTACCTGATTGCACTGGCGGGAACTAATGCAGCTCAAATCCAACAAGCTGAGCAAGAAACCCAGGTGATCGTTAAGGTCAATTTCCCGAACGACATTACCACATACCGGCCGAGATATCCGCATTCGAACCCGGCAAGCCCTAGCGGAACTGCATACGCATACAAGATCTCACTCACAGTACTGAACGGGCCTCCAGCGCTGGTAGCAGTCCAAGTAATTCAATTCTGAAGCACAATGAGGGCCACGCCGCTTCGCCGGGGAAAAAGGGTTATCGCCAAAGGGACCAAACGGTATGAACGATAAGGTTATCGCAGTCCTGTGGCGGCAGTGGCCAGCCGGTTGGCATGTTCGGACTCTCGATCCAGGCGGCCATTACACGGCTGAACTACTTTCCGAGTACCCGCCGTATCGCCACCTCACGTCTGGATGTCTATTTCCCTGGGACAACCGCGAAGTCATTGAGCTCAGCGAGCAGTTTTCTTCTCTTGCCGCAACAATCGTTCCTACTCCGCCCGTGTCATACACGGGGTTTCTTAGCATCAAGACATCAACTCCTAAGCAAGGCTTATCGTTTTTCTACAATCCACAGACTTCGGAAAACCCAGAGGCTAAACCGTTCCTGGAAATAGTGGCTATTCTTGATCCCTATTTCGCTCATCTGAACCTTATGCTACGACTTCGAGCTGAGTTGTATTCTGACTAATGGACTTTTTCGACACTGCCGTGCTGGCCCAGCTGTCCACCGCCATGCAGCGTGTTCCAGGCGTTCCTCAACGCGATTCCGCAGTTGTGCAACTACAACCTGTCCGGTTTGACGCCGGCGCTCACGTCGGCGCTGACGTCCGCTCTGCCCGTTGTGCTGAGTTTTGCGGCGAGCCAACCAGGCGTTGGGTCAAGGTTGCTTCGCGGCCGGGACCAAGCTGTGGACGCCGCAGGGTTACCGCAACGTGGAGGACATTCAACCCGGCGACCTGGTCTATGCGCAACGAGAACGATCCTGCGGCGCCGGTGGTGGCTCGGATCGTGGAAGACAAGTTCGTGCGTACCGGCAATGTGCTGCACCTGCATGTTCAGGGCGAGCTGATTCGCACGACGCCGGAGCATCCGTTCTACGTGTTCCGCAAGGGGTGGACGCAAGCCGGGGCGCGGTCGAAGGCGACTGGATCAGTACGCTAGCGGGTGGCTGGGTGGTGGTGGAGGAGCTGTACGACACGGGCATCTATGAGGAGGTGTACAACCTGCGGGTGGCGGAGGACCACACGTACTTCGTGGGGGATGAGACGTGGGCGTTCGGGGTGTGGGCGCATAACACCTATTACCAGCAAGTCACGGCGACCCCGATCACCGGACTTCCCCAGGCCGTGCTTGCAGTGATTTCGGTCGCGGCATCTGCGAGGGCGGCCCGAGAGGAGCAGGTAAATGGTGAACATGTGCTCGGGAGCAATATCCCAACGAGGTTCTCGGGGAATTTCTTCGTAGTGCAGGCGGTTACGAGCAGCGGAATCCAAACGCATGTAACTTTCGGCACTAGCCCGTCCTCGAACCACTCCGAAGTCCAGATGCTTGCTTGGTTCAAGGCCGCTGGTGTGACCAAGGTTCTCGCCGCCTTTTCGGAGCATGTGCCGTGCCGCAATTGCCTCTTGGGTCCAATTCCTGGGATGGAGGCAATCGCCGGCAACTTCACTATCTACTGGGGCGCGACTATCGGGACAAATGATACGGCGTCCAATCAGCGCCTCATGAACTGGTGGCAAGCCAGTGGAATGTACAGCGGGCAATAACTTTGCACGAAGGTGGAGATGAACTGCGCATGAGCAACTATTCGGAAGTGCCCAACCCGATCAGCGAGACCTTGCACCCAGGCGGGATCTACTTGACATTTAGTGGTGATCCGGCTACCCCGTATTGTTTCGCCAAGCTCTTGCAATTGAGTGGCAATTCGATTTGGCTCAAGCTCTATCACGGCACGTATCGTGACATACCTACTTACGATACTAAGTTGGAATCAACAATCATGAACATCCCTCTCGACACGTTTCTAGCTTGGGGCCCGCCGCGCTTTCCGCAGTTTGTCATCGATGAAGAAGTTTCGGATGACGAGTTGCGACAGTGTGTGAACACCGGCACCAATGTGTTCGATTTCAGGCGCGTCGTTCCCTGAACCTGCCCGGCCGAGGAGGAAATGCCGTGAAGAAGTTCGTGACCGTCCTCTGCGTCAATGCCCTGTTGCTTTCTGTCAGCGGTTGCAGCAAGAGCACGAAGGACCAGCAGGCCCAGGAGGACCCAAAGGATCTGATTATCGGGAAATGGGCTGCCAAGGAGAAGGACGCCAAGACGGGGAGCGACATCACCTACATCGCTGAGTTCACGAAAGACGGCGACGCAAGATCAGCTTCCCCAATAACCTCATCACGGGAAAGTACAAATGGACAAGCAAGGACATCATTGAAATCCGGTCAACGCGCTTCGGAAAGGACCAGGTCGACCAGTCGAAGGTCTCGGTTACGAAAAGCGAACTCACCATGTCAATCCTGGGGAAGGATGTGAAGTTCAAGCGGGCTTGAAGGCACCAAAGGTGCCAGGTTCATTTTTCTTGAAAATGAATCTTACCTCTTTTCGTCTTCGCAAATAAAACTTTCCCCATTTCGTCAATTACGACGTCCTCGTCAGCGTCACCGACAACAACGGCATGACCGCCGAGGACGGTTTCCAGGTCACCGTCAACGAGGTCGCGCCCACCGCTACCGTCAGCGGTTCCGGGACCATCAACCAGGGCGGCACCGAGACCTTCACCATCACTCCGGCCGATCCCGATAGCTCCGACACCGTCGCCGTCTACGCCGACTGGCAGGGCACCGGCACTTTCGTGCCCGTCAATCCGCAAGACTTGAGCCCGGCCGGCGGTGGCTCGTTCACCTTCACCCACGTTTACAACAACGCGTCGCCCAACGGCTTCAATGCCGACATTCGCGTCCAGGACGACGGCGGCCAGAGCAGCGACTCCATCGTCAACGTCGTGGTCACGCCCGTGTCGCCGACCGGAGGCGTGAAGACGGGAATCAACGAAACCTATCCCTTTCGTACTGTTTTCGGAGTAAACCCGGACGGGTCGAAGGATGAGGTCATCGCCATCAATGATCCCATCGTCTTCTACGTGAACACGGCAGCAGCGTTCGACGGCTTGACCTATTATTGGACCGTTGACGGCGCCCAATCCGTGACCACGCAGCCACAGATTTATCTGCCCAATTACACCGTCGGCAGCGTCCATCGGATTCAGGCGTACTTCGTCGACAAATTCGGCGATCCGAGTCCTACGTATGCGCTCGATGCCGTCGTGACCGGCGACGGCGGGTTGTGGGCCACCGATTACCTGGGCGACCCCAACAGCCCGCCCAGCGGCCAGAACTTAAACAACATGATGATGCCCACCGCCCTGCTGCCGTCGGGCACCGCTGTACCTCCTGACTTCAGCAAACCGCTGAACTACAACGAGTTCGGCAACGCCACTATCCCAGGCGTTTCCATCACCGACAACGCCGCTATTTCCTTCCAGGTGCAAGTCGACACGCCCTTGTACGGCGCCCCTCCTTCGGGTTATGTGCCCATCCTGGAAGTCAAAGTTTATGACGTGAGCCAGAACACCTTTGGGCCACCCAATCACACCCTCCTCACGGACACGTTCTACAACGCCTGGAGCGTCCCTTTCCCGAACGGGTTCCCCAAGGATCGCGAGATCGACGTCACGGCCCTGAATCAGCAGCAGACGCTCATCGTGACGACGCCGCTGACACCGACGTTGGGCCAGCGCATCCTCGGGGCCCTCAAGCTCATCAAGGACCTTGCCACGCGGTTCATCGGTCAAGCCGGCAGCGTCGTCTCCGCCGTGGTCCAAAATGCCAGCGGTTTTCTCAGTACGTTGATGGGCGGCCTCACCGGCTCGGTGCGCACTTTCTTCAGCGACCTCACGTCCGGCAGTGGCGCACTCTTCCAGGGTTTCCTCACCTGGCTCGCCGGCTCCAATACCGCGGCGGCGTTCGCCGGTTTCACCAACTCGACCGACGTCTCCGCCTTTCTGCTCCAGTTCTCCGGCCTGACCTGGGCCAAAGTCGCCAACACCCTTCGCCAGGCCCTCGGCGCCGGCAACAGCATTGCCAACACCGTCATCAATACCTTGCTGGCGAACTACATCCAATCGGACCCGCTGTCGCTGGTCAACTTCCTCACGAACCTGCCGAACCAACTGCAAGCGCTGGGCACTCAGTACGGCGTGAACCTATCGTCCATCCTCAGCATGTTACCCAATCCGAGTAATCTGCTGAGCGCGGTGCTCGGCCAACTCTCCACCGCCATGACCCAGGTGCCGCTCAAGCTGGCCGCGTTGTTCACGCCCGGTGCCGGCGTGCTGACGGCCATTTACAACGGTGCGTCGTGGGTGCTGAACAACCTCGACCAGATCGGCAGCGTGTTTCAGGCGTTCCTCGATGCGCTTCCGCAGCTGTGCAACTACAACCTGTCGGCCTTCACCAACGCGCTGACGGCGGCGTTGACGTCGGCCCTGCCGGTGGTGCTGAGCTTTGCGGCGAGCCAATTGGGTTTGGCGGCGCTGCCGCAGGGGGTGCGTTCGGCATTGAGCTATGTGCCGACGCAGGTGAACAAGGCGCTGAAGGCGTTGGCGAACAAACTGGCGAGCGTGCTGGGCGGCGGCAACAACGCGGGGGCGCAAACGGGGTCGCTGGCGCCGGCGCAGACGTTCGTAAGCCCGGCCGGTTCGACGACGCAGTACACGCTGTACGTGACGCAAACGGGCGGCACGCTGAAGGTGCAGGTGAGCGGGCCGAACAATTCGGTAACGCTGCTGACGGCGGCAAGCTTCCAGGGGAGCAAGACGGCGGCCAACGACCTGGACGCTTATGCCGCGGCCGCGACGAAATACTCGACGGCGACGTCGGCCAACAGCAGCGCGTTGCTAACGGCGTACACCAACGCGGCGAACAAGCTGATCGCGGACATTCAGAACAATGCTTGCCAGGCACTGGGTCAGGGCTGCTTCGCGATGGGGACGAAGCTATGGACGCCGCAGGGTTATCGGAATGTCGAGGACATTCAGCCGGGCGACCTCGTGTATGCGCGCGATGAGAACGATCCGTCGGCACCAGTCGCGGCGCGGGTAGTGGAAGAGCGCTTCGTGCGCACCGGCAATGTGCTGCACCTGCACGTAGACGGTCAGCTGATTCGCACGACGCCGGAGCATCCGTTCTACGTGTTCCGCAAGGGGTGGACGCAAGCCGGGGCGCTGGTCGAAGGCGACTGGATCAGTACGCTAGCGGGTGGCTGGGTGGTGGTGGAGGAGTTGTACGACACGGGGATGTTCGAGGCGGTGTACAATCTACGTGTGGCGGAGGACCACACTTACTTCGTGGGGGATGAGAACTGGGCGTTCGGGGTGTGGGCGCATAATGCATGCCTCGTGATGGAGCAGATTCAGACAAGTGATACCGTTGGGATGGCATACGCACAAGCTGCGTGGACCTACCGCCAGGAACATGGCTGGACAAGCGGAGAGAAAAACATCGCCTACGCTATAGCCAATCGTCTGTGGGGTGCATACGTCAGCAACCGATCAGGCCATGCTGAGGAGCATCTGATTGATGCGTTGAAAGCGTTCAATATCCCCAATGCCAATAGCCCAGTGCTCAGTATATTCACTGAACAATCGCCTTGTGCTAGTGGGCCAGGCCAGCACGACTGTCTGATGCAGCTCGATGCTTTATTAAAAGGCCAACCTGGACAAGTCATCATTTACTACGTCATTCCCTATGTAACAAACCAGCCAGGATCGGTTCTCATGAATCAGTACGCGCAGCTTGGATTTAGCGCCTAACCTAGGGGGGTGACTCCGGTCTGGCCCTCGAAGCTTTGACGACACCCATCTGCGACAACTGGAGGATTCTCTAATGGCAATTGGCCCGAGTTATTTTTCCGGACACCCTGTCCTTCAGACCTATCATTTGCCCGGTGTTAGGCAATACGGGGCGACTATGTTTTTCTCGAGTGATGACAAGTACCTAATAATACATGGGGACAATGGTTCCCTACAGGTGTGGAGTGTACCAACCCGCCAGGTGATGTTCTCCATCAGTCAAGGAGACGTGGCCAAGGTCTCATTGCTAGATGATGTCGACGGGATCGGGGTGGTCGTAGACGACCGGATTATCCATATTGATTTCACGAAAGACGCGCTCAATCAAGAAATCCTTATTCGTGGCATACCTCGGATTCACGACGAAGATCCGGTCGATCTATTTGTCTCGACTGACAACATAGTTCTTTGCACGAGCGAGTTGATCTCATGTTTTGATCCCGCTACCTATCAATTGCGAACAAGTTGTGTGATCGAAGGGCATTCCGATCGCGCAATCCGAGTCCTTCGGCTTCGAAAGATTAATGACTTTGTCTATTTGCGTATCGTGTCCGCATCATTTCGCGGACTGGTTGCAAGTCACTGGTATTCCACTTTCAACGTCGCAGGGGTCGAAGTAGCCAGGTTTTCCGTCGATGTTCAAGACTTTCACCTCGCTCGCGCAGCCAATGGAAATGTATGCCTGGCAATAATAGAAAATCATAACGGGCCCTCAATCGCGATCGTTGATAGTGAAAAGGGTCCAATGCGACTGTGTTCCATCCAATCGTTCGAAGCCGGAATGCTAATGTTCCTAGCGGAGAACGGCTATGCATTCGCTGGCGTTAAACCTAGGTTCCTGGTGGTTTGGAAAGGAGGCGACTTGATCCAGAAATTGGATTGCGATGGTCAATGGTATAATATCCAACTGTCGAATGATGGCGCTCGAGCAGTCATTACCTACTGCAATGGTAAGGACGATGGTAGTCCTAATATCACCGGCGTTTAAGATATAGTGTCTGGACGATCTATCGGGTATTGCAAAGGGCACATGAACGGTAATCCACCTTGCGCATTTTCCAGTTCAAACAGGTATTTCGCTAGTCTGGTAACTGATAGTTATGCAGATCACCATCCCGACAATCTGTCGAGCGGAACGATCATACTGACGGAGCTATCAGCGAACTGAGAGGACATGGTGCCAGGAGCGTTCCTGACACCGTGTCATTTTTCGACGCCGACTGGCAGGGCACCGGCACTTTCGTGCCCGTCAATCCGCAAGACCTGAGCCCGGCCGGCGGTGGCTCGTTCACCTTCACCCACGTCTACAACAACGCGGCGCCCAACGGCTTCAATGCCGACATTCGCGTCCAGGACGACGGCGGCCAGAGCAGCGACTCCATCGTCAACGTCGTGGTCACGCCCGTGTCGCCGACCGGAGGCGTGAAGACGGGAATCAACGAAACCTATCCCTTTCGTACTGTTTTCGGAGTAAACCCGGACGGGTCGAAGGATGAGGTCATCGCCATCAATGATCCCATCGTCTTCTACGTGAACACGGCAGCAGCGTTCGACGGCTTGACCTATTATTGGACCGTTGACGGCGCCCAATCCGTGACCACGCAGCCACAGATTTATCTCCCCAATTACACCGTCGGCAGCGTCCATCGGATTCAGGCGTACGTCGTCGACAAATTCGGCGATCAGAGTCCTACGTATGGCGCTCGATGCCGTCGTGACCGGCGACGGCGGGTTGTGGGCCACCGATTACCTGGGCGACCCCAACAGCCCGCCCAGCGGCCAGAACCTAAACAACATGATGATGCCCACCGCCCTGCTGCCGTCGGGCACCGCCGTACCTCCTGACTTCAGCAAACCGCTGAACTACAACGAGTTCGGCAACGCCACTATCCCAGGCGTTTCCATCACCGACAACGCCGCTATTTCCTTCCAGGTGCAAGTCGACACGCCCTTGTACGGCGCCCCTCCTTCGGGTTATGTGCCCATCCTGGAAGTCAAAGTTTATGACGTGAGCCAGAACACCTTTGGGCCACCCAATCACACCCTCCTCACGGACACGTTCTACAACGCCTGGAGCGTCCCTTTCCCGAACGGGTTCCCCAAGGATCAAGAGATCGACGTCACGGCCCTGAATCAGCAGCAGACGCTCATCGTGACGACGCCGCTGACACCGACGTTGGGCCAGCGCATCCTCGGGGCCCTCAAGGCGATCAAGGACATCGCCACGCGTTTCGCCGGTCAGGCGGGGAACATCGTCTCCGCCGTGATCTCCAACCCGAGCGGCTTCCTCAACACGCTTATGGGCGGCCTCACCGGCTCCGTCCGCCAGTTTTTCAGCGACCTGATCGGCGGCAACAACGGACCCTCCGGCTCCAGCCTCATCAATAGTTTCTTGACCTGGCTCGGCGGCCCCAGTGCTACAGCTGCCTTCGCCAGCTTCGCCAACTCGACCGACGTCTCGGCGTTCCTGCTACAATTCTCCGGACTGACGTGGGCCAATATCACGACCGTGCTGCGCCAGGTCTCGGCGCCGGCAACTCCGTCGCCAATAGTCTGATCAATACCCTCCTCGCCAACTATGACCAGACTAGCCCGCTGTCGCTGGTGAACTTCCTCACCAACCTGCCCAACCAGCTGCAAGTGCTGGCCAGCCAGTACAGCGGCCTGAACCTGTCCTCGGTGCTGAGCCTGCTACCCAACCCCAGCCAGTTGATGACCGCGGTGATGTCGCAACTGACGACGGCCATGACGCAGGTGCCGCTCAAGCTGGCGGCGCTGTTCGCGCCGGGGGCCGGGGTGCTCAAAGCGATCTACAACGGGGCCTCGTGGGTGCTGAACAACCTCGACCAGATCGGCAGCGTGTTCCAGGCCTTCCTCAACGCCATTCCGCAGTTGTGCGACTACAACCTCTCGGGTTTGACGTCGGCACTGACGTCGGCGTTGGAGTCGGTGTTGCCGGTAGTGCTGAGCTTCGCCGCCAGTCAGCTGGGGCTGGCGTCGCTGCCGCAGGGCATCCGCTCGGCGTTGAGTTACGTGCCGACGCAGGTGAACCAGGCGTTGCGGGCGTTGGTGAGCAAGCTGGCCAGCGTGATGGGCGGTGGCAACAACGCCGGGGCGCAGACCGGGGCGCTGGCGCCGGCGCAGACATTCATGTACCCCACCGGTTCGACGACGCAGTACACCCTGTACGTGACGCAGACGGGTGGGACGCTCAAGGTGCAGGTGAGTGGGCCGAATAGCTCGGTGACGCTGCTGACGGCGGCAAGCTTCACGACAAAGGGCGCTGCCGCCGATCTGGATGCCTATGCCGCGGCGGCGACGAAATACTCGACGGCGACGCCGGCCAACAGCAGCGCGTTGCTAACGGCGTACACCAACGCGGCGAACAAGCTGATCGCGGACATTCAGAACAATGCTTGCCAGGCACTGGGTCAGGGCTGCTTCGCGATGGGGACGAAGCTATGGACGCCGCAGGGTTATCGGAATGTCGAGGACATTCAGTCGGGCAACCTGGTCTATGCGCGGGACGAGAACGATCCCGCAGCGCCGGTGGTGGTGCGGGTGGTGGAAGAGCGGTTCGTGGCCACGGGCAATGTGCTGCACCTGCATGTGGACGGCCAGCTGATTCGCACGACGCCGGAGCATCCGTTCTATGTGTTCCGCAAGGGTTGGACGGCGGCCGGAGCGCTAGTCGCGGGGGACTGGATCAGTACACTGGCGGGTGGCTGGACGGCGGTGGAGGAAGTGTACGACACGGGGCTGTTCGAGGCGGTGTACAATCTGCGGGTGGCGGAGGACCACACGTACTTTGTGGGGGATGAGACGTGGGGGTTCGGGGTGTGGGGCGCATAATGTCTGCGGGTTAACCCTGCTGACCCCTTCAAACTCGAATCCGCCCGGTGGCGGTGTCACCGCAAATGAGCGCGCTTTCTTGTCGGCTATCTTCAGCAAAGCGACTCATCTCACGGTATACTACGCGGCGCAAGGGAAAGGGCTCGGGGATTTCGTTCTCGTGAACACGGCTAACGCTGCGAAGCCTGTTGCCATCGCGGTTGAGTTGAAGAATCCAGCTTCGATGACTGGCTTCAACATCGTTCCCGGAGGAGATCAACTCTTCCCAACCGAGGTCACCGGCTTGAATCAGAGCGTGAATGTCGTGGGTGCAGCGGGCGTCACGATAACGGCAAGTTCGATGTTTACAGGCGTTGATTGGTACGCTCTGCTGAATCAACTCAACGATATCTTCCGGACCCTCAGGAATTGAGGATACGATGGGCACCGACATTCACCTCTTTCTCGAAACGGACTACTCCGATGAATCGCCCGCATTTGGTTCGTCGGCGGGCATTCGCTCTTTTGCGAAGGCGGAGCTATTTGTTCGCCGCAACTATGGTGTATTTGACGCTCTAGCCGGCACGAGGTCGAGGTCCGTGGGTCACGTTGATGAATGCCGGCGTTTGTTCCCTAGCAGGGGAATTCCTGAACCCGTGAGCGACGCAGTATACTATCGATATTTTCGCCTTGTTAATGTGGCAAACTACGCCGACATTGCCTATGATGCTGAAAGCTTAAGCCATTGGGTTTGGCCGTCCGTTTCGCCCTCTGCTGCGGAGGAATGGATCAAAGCAGGGTTGTCGCATTACGCCCCCGAGCGGTGCAACCTCGTTGATCGACCAGCGCGCCCACGCGTCTCGCATCCTGATTGGCACTCTTCGAGTTGGCTTTTTCCGGATGAAATGTCTCGGGCCCTGGAATACGCCTCGGTGAAGTTGACTGATTCCGATTGGGAGTTTCAGCTTGTCCTACGGCTTGCCAGTGAAATCGAAGCCAACCGCGGCGACGGGCGGGTCAGGTTTGTGTTTTGGTTCGACGGCTGATGGCGAGAAAAGGGGTCAGGTTGGGTTTTCCAAAACCCAACCTGACCCCTTTTCTCCGGTTGGCTGTTTCGCGGCGGGAACCAAGCTGTGGACGCCACAGGGCTACCGCAACGTCGAAAAGACCGAAAAGGGGTCAGGTTGGGTTTCCGAAAACCCAACCTGACCGCTTTGTGCGCCGCGCTGGTGGGGAAGAAAAAGGGCTCAGGTTGGGTTTCTGAAAACCAAACCTGACCCCTTTTCGGTCGAGGTATTGAAAACGCGGCCCGCATTTTCGGTGCGGTTAGCGTCACTATCTGGTGCCCGAGCGGATCGATCGGGCCGATTAGCCTATGAGCTGCTCGGCAGACTGGCACACAAACAATGGAAAGAGGGACAGAGCAATGTGGAAAACGACTAGTAGGCCAACAGCTTTGACTTGCCGAGTGCAGCTGCATCCCTATGCTTGGGCGGAACCGGGAGGATTCCGCCATGAAGAAGTACAAGGTCACGCTCACCGCCGACGAACGCCAGTTCCTGCACGACCTGATCGCCGCCGGCAAGGCTTCGGCCCTGAAACTGGCTCACGCCCGCATCCTCCTCAAGGCCGATGCCTCCGCCGACGGGCCGGCCTGGACGGATGTCCGTATCGCCGAAGCCGTCGAGGTCAACCGGACCACGGTCGAGCAGGTCCGGCAGCGCTTCGTCGAGCAAGGGTTGGAAGCCGCTCTGGTGCGCAAGAAGCAAGACCGGCCCAGCCGGGAGCGGAAGCTGGACGGCGCCGGCGAGGCCCGCCTGATCGCCCTGGCCTGCTCCAGCCGCCCCGAGGGCGGGCCGCCTGGACCCTGCGTTTGCTGGCCGACCGCCTGGTCGAGTTGCAGGTCGTGGACGCCATCTCCACGGAGACGGTGCGGCAGGTGCTAAAAAAAACGAACTCAAGCCGCACCTGAAGGAGCAGTGGTGCATCCCGCCGGAGGGCGACGCCGAGTTCGTCTGTGCGATGGAGGACGTGCTGGAGGTCTACCACCGGCCCTACGACGAGAAGCGGCCGTTGGTCTGTCTGGACGAGGCCAGCAAGCAATTGATCGGCGAAGTCGTGCAGCCGCTGCCGGCCGAACCCGGCCAGCCCGAACGCTTCGATTACGAGTACAGCCGCAACGGCACGGCCAACCTGTTCATGGTATCGGAGCCGCTGCTGGGTTGGCGGGCCGTCCACGTGACCGAGCGGCGGACGGCGAAGGATTTCGCCGAGGTGGTGCGCTGGCTGGTGGAGGACGTCCATCCCGACGCCGAGAAGGTGGTGCTGGTGATGGACAACCTGAACACGCACAAGGCGGCGTCGCTGTACGAAGCGTTCCCGGCGGAACAGGCCCGGCGCATCATCGAGCGTCTGGAGATCCATCACACGCCCAAGCACGGCAGTTGGCTGAACATGGCGGAGATCGAATTGAGCGTGCTGTCCGGGCAGTGCCTGGATCAACGGATCGACAACGCCGAGCAATTACGACGGGAAGTGTCGGCGTGGGAAGACGAACGCAACGAGCGACAAGTCGGCGTGACCTGGCAGTTCACGACGGCCGAAGCCCGCATCAAGCTCCGAAAGTTGTACCCGGTAATTCAAACCTGACGGCCTACTAGTGCATCGCTATCGCAGTACAAAACAAAAGTCAACTCAGGGGGCATCCAAGGCCAATGTCGCCTAGACGAATCAATCGAGAATCCAAGCTGGGATCAGGTCTACAACTACCTCGAACGGCTAGATGGCGACCGCTGCACGGAAATGTCATTGGATGGCCCCAAGCGATATGCAATGACCGTTGGGGGAGGGCCGGACCGATTCTGTGTCTCCATGATCGGCGAGGACATGGGGCCGTATGATCTTCTTGGGCCTGATCTTAGTGATGACGCGACGAGGATTATTCTAGGAGGCGTTGAGACGTTCTTGCCGCGGCGGTTCGTTGTAAATCGCGAGCAAGCTCTTCAAGCCGCGGAATACTTCTTTCATCACGGGCAGATCGATCCAAGCTTGAACTGGCAACTTTGTTAACGCCCATGACCCAGGTGCCGCTCAAGCTGGCCGCGCTCTTTGCGCCGGGTGCCGGGGTGCTGACGGCCATCTACAACGGTGCCTCGTGGGTGCTGAACAACCTCGACCAGATCGGCAGCGTGTTCACAGCGTTTCTCAATGCCATCCCGCAGCTGTGCAGCTACAGTCTGTCGGCCTTCACCAACGCGCTGACGGCGGCGTTGACGTCGGCCCTGCCGGTGGTGCTGAGTTTCGCGGCGAGCCAGTTGGGTTTGGCATCGCTGCCGCAGGGCGTGCGTTCGGCATTGAGCTATGTGCCGACGCAGGTGAACAAGGCGCTGAAGGCACTGGCGAACAAACTGGCGAGCGTGCTGGGCGGCGGCAACAACGCGGGGGCGAAACGGGGTCGCTGGCGCCGGCCCAAACATTTGTGCTGCCGGCGAATTCCACGACGCAGTTTACGCTGTGCGCTACGGGGACGGCGGGCAATCTCAAGGTGCAGGTGAGTGGTCCGAACTGCAACGGCGTGCAATCGGTAACGCTATTGAAGGCGGCAGGCGCTACCACGAAGACTGCGGCCGCTGACTTGGATGCTTTCGCTGCGGCGGCGGTCCGCTATTCAACGGCGACGCCGGCGAACACCAGCGCTCTGCTGACGGCGTACACCAACGCGGCGAACAAGCTGATCGCGGACATTCAGAACAATGCTTGCCAGGCACTGGGTCAGGGCTGCTTCGCGGCCGGCACGAAGCTGTGGACGCCACAGGGCTATCGCAACGTGGAGGACATTCAGCCGGGCGACCTCGTGTATGTGCGCGATGAGAACGATCCGTCGGCACCAGTCGCGGCGCGGGTAGTGGAAGAGCGCTTCGTTGCGCACCGGCAATGTACTGCACCTGCACGTAGACGGTCAGCTGATTCGCACGACGCCGGAGCATCCGTTCTACGTGTTCCGCAAGGGGTGGACGCAAGCCGGGGCGCTGGTCGAAGGCGACTGGATCAGTACGCTAGCGGGTGGCTGGGTGGTGGTGGAGGAGCTGTACGATACGGGGCTGTTCGAGGCGGTATACAATCTGCGGGTGGCGGAGGATCACACGTATTTTGTGGGGGATGAGAACTGGGCGTTCGGGGTGTGGGCGCATAACGCCTATGCGATCGTCCACCAGTGGGATAATGGATTACCAAATACCAAGCACTTCAGTGTCGAGATCATCACTGACAATGGAGTGAGTTATGAAACTCATCAGATGGGTGGGATTGGAACAGATGCCTACGCGGCTCTATGGACAGGAGGAATGACGGAAATTGGACAGGGATACAAGATAACCATCTCCAACTCCGCAGCTCTGGCCGCTATAGCATATGAACAGACCCAGGTCGGACTTGGAGTAACAGGTCCCTATGATATCTGGTTTAGGAGTTGCACTGTGTATGTGTACGACGTCTTAACAGCCGCAGGCATTACAGGACTTCCCAGTCGTCCAGTGACTAACGACACAAGTAGGGCTAATCAAATGAAAGCGTTAGTGCTTTACCGATTTTTTGCCAACAAGACTACAGGGGGCTAATCTGATGATGCTTCGGTGTTCGGTCCACGGAGATCAGCCATGTTGCCTGGTATCTCCCGACCTGATCTCTAAACCAAAATCGGTGGGTGAATCTAACACACCGGTCGTTATAGTGACACTGATGAACGGTGATCTGGTCGATTTCTATGTAACCATTACTACGGAGTTTGCTCAGCAACATGGCGTCAAAGATCTACATATAGCCACGGAGGATGCACTTGATTGGTTTTCACTGGTGAAGTCCATGTGTAGCGAATGCTACTTCGTCCGCTGGCCACAATATCGTAAGCAAATCGAAAAATAAAAGGAAAACGAAAAAGCGAAAAGGGACATCGTACATTTCCCCCGAACCCCGAAACAATCTACGATATCCCCTATTCTTTGCCCCTATTCTTTGTTCCACTCAGCCGTGGAAACAGCGCTGTCTCCAAAGAAAACTCTGAACAACGTAACGTATCGAAAAAGGACCTAACGGCATGAACGATCAGGTTATCACAATCCTGTGGCGGCAGTGGCCAGCCGGCTGGCATGTTCGGACTCTCGATCCAGGCGGACATTACACGGCTGAACTTCTATCCGAGTACCCTCCGTATCGCCATCTTATGTCTGGATGTCTTTTTCCATGGGACAACCGCGACATTATTGAGCTCAGTGAGCAGTTTTTTTCTCTTGTCGATGGATCAGTCGTTACTACTCCGCCCGTGTCATATTACGCCGGCTTGAAATAAGATCAAAGTTCAATAGGCGCGGCGTATTGAACACTAGGGTGGAAAAAATAACTGATAACATGTTCGGGGATGTGGGCTAAGCAGTCCATAAAATCCAGGATACGACTGGCTAAGGTTCCTCTGTCGTTTGGCAGGCCCGCCTTGTTCACCGCACCCTTCATGTCATCATTGAGGTATTCCACTGGGTTCATCTCAGGCGAGTAGGCAGGCAAGTAGAACACCTCGATCTGGTCCTTGTGCGCCTCCAGCCAGGCAATCACCTCAGGTGTCTTGTGTGCTTGCAACCGGTCTGCGATCAGGAGGACCTTGCGGTTGGCTCCCTCGATCAGCTTCTTCAGGAATACCAGGAACACCGCCGCGTTCAGCGATCCCTTGTAGGTCATGAAGCGCACCGTTCCCTCGTTGCTGATGGCGCTGATCTGGTTCACCCGGATGTGCGGTCCTGGCACCTCCATCGTGGCGCGCTCTCCTTCGCGCGCATAGCCGTAACCAGGGTGGTGATCCGCATCGACACCCACCTCGTCCGTCCAGAGAATCTCCGCATTCTCCCTGTCCGCCTGCTCTTCGATCGCGGGGTACGTCTCCTCCAGCCACTGTTGGACATCGTCCGGTTCCTGCTTGCGCGAATGCCGTGCGGGCTTCTTGGAGGTGTAACCCCAGCGGCGCAGGTACTGACCGACCGTTCGTTCCGCCAAGTCGATGTCGAACTCCTTGCGGATCAGTTCTTGGACGGCGCGACGAGTCCACAGGGCCTGAGCAATCCCCAGTTGTTCCGGAGAATGGTTGTCGATCAGCCCCTGGATGCGGTCGGCCTGCTGCTCAGCCAAGAAGCGTCCAGAGCCCAAAGGTCTGCCCGTACGACCCCCAGGCAGCGAATGCAGGCCATGGGCACAGTAGGCAGTCCACCAGCGACTGATGGTCTCGTGGCAAACACCTAAAAGGTTAGCCAGGTCCGTCTCGGAAAAGCCCAGTTCGATGCCATGCAAGGCACGCAGGCGAATGACCTGGAGGGACTCATCAGACAACTCGCGGGCGTCAGGCAGTTCGATTGCCATGACTGCTCTCCCTCTTGGGTTTTCTCGTCCTCTTGCTTTCCCCTTTAGCATTATTGAGCAACTTTCGTGCCGGCGTAATACACAGGTTTTCTTAGCATCAAGACATCAATTCCTAAGCAAGACTTATCATTTTTCTACAATCCACAGACTGCGGAAAACCCAGAGGCTAAACCGTTTCTGGAAATGGTGGCTATTCTTGATCCCTATTTCGCTCATCTGAACCTTATGCTTCGACTTCGATCTGAGTTATATACTGACTAATGGACTTTTTCGGGAAATAAAAGGGGCGGGAGTCGATTCCTAATCCTTTTCTCTTGGGCTATGGTCGCTCTGGAAATATCTGCATAGGAGAAGAAAAGTGCGTTCGAATCGACTCGTATGGGTCATGTGCTTTCTTGTCGTGCTGGCTGGCTGCGGCAAATCCGGTTCCACCAAATCGGGGGACTCATCGATTAAAAATCAACCGGGGGACTCGTCGAATAAGGATAATTCCCCCGGTCCCATGAAGGTAGCGGAGAAAACCATCAAGGAGAAGCTCATCGGCACATGGGAAGCGATCAAGATCAACGGCAAGGTGCTTCCGAATGGCGTCTCTATGACGATGGAGTTCGCTGATGACGGCAAATCCACTCGAATAGACCAGCGGGCCGGCAAGATCGAAACGGAAGAGGCCACTTATACTCTGGACAACACGAAGATCACTGTGACTGTGAATACGCCGGGTAAGAAGGGGTTTTCAATCATGACGATCAAGTCGATCACGGACAAGCAACTGATCTTGGAGGGGGCGCAAAACTTTGAATTCAAGAAGAAGTAGTGCAACGGCTCGTTCACCTTTACCCACGTCTATGACACCGCGTCGCCCAGCGGCTTCAATGCCGACATTCGCGTCCAGGACGACGGCGGGCAGAGCAGCGACTCCATCGTCAACGTCGTGGTCACGCCCGTGTCGCCGACCGGAGGCGTGAAGACGGGAATCAACGAAACCTATCCCTTTCGTACTGTTTTCGGAGTAAACCCGGACGGGTCGAAGGATGAGGTCATCGCCATCAATGATCCCATCGTCTTCTACGTGAACACGGCAGCACCGTTCGACGGCTTGACCTATTATTGGACCGTTGACGGCGCCCAATCCGTGACCACGCAGCCACAGATTTATCTCCCCAATTACACCGTCGGCAGCGTCCATCGGATTCAGGCGTACGTCGTCGACAAATTCGGCGATCAGAGTCCTACGTATGCGCTCGATGCCGTCGTGACCGGCGACGGCGGGTTGTGGGCCACCGATTACCTGGGCGACCCCAACAGCCCGCCCAGCGGCCAGAACCTAAACAACATGATGATGCCCACCGCCCTGCTGCCGTCGGGCACCGCCGTACCTCCTGACTTCAGCAAACCGCTGAACTACAACGAGTTCGGCAACGCCACTATCCCAGGCGTTTCCATCACCGACAACGCCGCTATTTCCTTCCAGGTGCAAGTCGACACGCCCTTGTACGGCGCCCCGCCTTCGGGTTATGTGCCCATCCTGGAAGTCAAAGTTTATGACGTGAGCCAGAACACCTTTGGGCCACCCAATCACACCCTCCTCACGGACACGTTCTACAACGCCTGGAGCGTCCCTTTCCCGAACGGGTTCCCCAAGGATCAAGAGATCGACGTCACGGCCCTGAATCAGCAGCAGACGCTCATCGTGACGACGCCGCTGACACCGACGTTGGGCCAGCGCATCCTCGGGGCCCTCAAGCTCATCAAGGACCTTGCCACGCGGTTCATCGGTCAAGCGGGGAGCGTCGTCTCCGCCGTGGTCCAAAATGCCAGCGGTTTTCTCAGTACGTTGATGGGCGGCCTCACCGGCTCGGTGCGCACTTTCTTCAGCGACCTCACGTCCGGCAGTGGCGCACTCTTCCAGGGTTTCCTCACCTGGCTCGCCGGCTCCAATACCGCGGCGGCGTTCGCCGGCTTCACCAACTCGACCGACGTCTCCGCCTTTCTGCTCCAGTTCTCCGGCCTGACCTGGGCCAATGTCGCCAACACCCTTCGCCAGGCCCTCGGCGCCGGCAACAGCATTGCCAACACCGTCATCAATACTTTGCTCGCCAACTACAACCAATCGGACCCGCTGTCGCTCGTTAACTTCCTCACGAACCTGCCGAATCAACTGCAAGCGCTGGGCACGCAGTACGGCGTGAACCTCTCGTCCATCCTCAGCATGTTGCCCAATCCGAGCAATCTGCTGAGCGCGGTGCTGGGCCAACTGTCCACGGCCATGACCCAGGTGCCACTCAAGCTGGCCGCGTTGTTTGCGCCGGCGCCGGCGTGCTGACGGCCATCTACAACGGTGCGTCGTGGGTGCTGAACAACCTCGACCAGATCGGCAGCGTGTTTCAGGCGTTCCTCACTGCGCTTCCGCAGCCTGTGCAACTACAACCTGTCGGCCTTCACCAACGCGCTGACGGCGGCGTTGACGTCGGCCCTGCCGGTGGTGCTGAGCTTTGCGGCGAGCCAATTGGGTTTGGCGTCGCTGCCGCAGGGGGTGCGTTCGGCGTTGAGCTATGTGCCGACGCAGGTGAACAAGGCACTGAAGGCGTTGGCGAACAAACTGGCGAGCGTGCTGGGCGGCGGCAACAACGCGGGGGCGCAAACGGGGTCGCTGGCGCCGGCGCAGACATTCGTAAGCCCGGCCGGTTCGACGACGCAGTACACGCTGTACGTGACGCAGACGGGTGGGACGCTGAAGGTGCAGGTGAGTGGGCCGAATGGCTCGGTGACGCTGCTGACGGCGAGCAGTTTCAGCACCAAGTCGGCGGCCGCCGACCTGGACACGTTCAGGGGGGCGGCAGTCCAGTATTCAACAGCGACGTCAGCGAACGCCAGCGCCTTGCAGACAGCGTACACCAATGCGGCGAACAAGCTGATCGCGGACATTCAGAACAATGCTTGCCAGGCACTGGGTCAGGGCTGCTTCGCGATGGGGACGAAGCTATGGACGCCGCAGGGTTATCGGAATGTCGAGGACATTCAGCCGGGCAACCTGGTCTATGCGCGGGACGAGAACGATCCCGCGGCGCCGGTGGTGGCGCGGGTGGTCGAAGAGAAGTTCGTGCGCACGGGCAATGTGCTGCACCTGCATGTGGACGGCCAGCTGATTCGCACGACGCCGGAGCATCCGTTCTATGTGTTCCGCAAGGGTTGGACGGCGGCCGGGGCGCTAGTCGCGGGGGACTGGATCAGTACACTGGCGGGTGGCTGGACGGCGGTGGAGGAAGTGTACGACACGGGGCTGTTCGAGGCGGTGTACAATCTGCGGGTGGCGGAGGACCATACGTACTTTGTGGGAGAGGAAGGATGGGGATTCGCGGCGTGGGCGCACAATGCTTACGTCGTCAAGGGCGGGACGGGCTCGGCCTGGCGAATCGACGAGCTTGACGAGAACGGCGTAACCATCAGCGGTTCTTCGGCGAGTAGCGAGCCAGGGCTAACGGTTGCGGCGTTATCCGCCGGAATTCCGAATGGACAAGTTCGCGTAACCACTACCGAGGTAATTCAAGGTGCAGGCGGCAACGTCATAGCAACTCGCCGGAGACGCGCGGAACCCGTACCATGTAACGATTGTCGGATTAACAGTCGCCGAACTCAACGCCATATTTGGTCCGCCCATCCCAAACCCATCAAGGCCATAGGAGGATGTGTTCATGGGGTCCAACGAGTCGGAACGTATATTGGCAGTGGTGAACGGGGCGATCGAGACTCTGGAGTCGCCCCGCCTTCGATGCGAAATAAAAAACGGGCTGACTAATCCGATCCGCGAGCGGCGCACGTTCCAAACAGGTCGTGGGGATGCCGAAGGTAATCTCTGGATCTTTTTCATGATCCCAGGCCAGAAAGTCGCATTAGCTTATTCAGAAGAAGGGTATGGGTCCGTGGCTCTATGTTGGGGGCTCGTCTTCGTTGAGGACGACCAATACGGAGCTTCAGGAAGTTGGTATAGATCACTCAAAGAACTCACAGACGAGGCGGGGTACTTTCACGTCGAATAACGGCTCTCTCCGCGGTCGTCTCCAGACCCAGCGGCTTCCTCATCCCGCAGCTGGAGGAAAATCGGTGTCAGTTCATCATTTCGCCCGCGGAAAATCGGTGTCAGTTCATTTTTCGGGATGAAATGGCTTTGTTACGAATTGCAGCTGCGTCACCGTAAGTCCTTATTCCTCGGTCGCAGATTCGCCGTAAGTCCCTATTCCTCGGTCGGTGACTCCAATTACGTAACAAAGCCATGTGGCAATAGGATAATGCTCTTCCACCGTCGAGAAAGCGCCGCTTCCTCACCCCTCCAACCGCACCAGCAAATCCCCCGTCTCCACCTGCTTCCCCGCCTGCACCAGCACCTCTGCAACGACGCCGGCACACGGGGCATGCACGGTCGTCTCCATCTTCATCGCCTCGAGCATCACCAGCTTTTGACCGGCGACCACCTGCTCTCCGGGCACAACCGGCACGCGCACCACCAGGCCCGGCATCGGCGAACCGACGTGCTGCGGATTGCCGGCCTCCGCCTTGCGGCGCACCGCGGTCTTGCCGACCAACGACCGATCCAGAACGACCACCTCGCGCGGCTGACCGTTCAGCTCGAAGAACACCGTCCGCGTGCCGTCGGCGTGCGGCTCGCCGACGGTGAGGAATTTCAGGATGAGCGTCTTGCCCATTTCGATGTCGATGCTCACTTCCTCGCCCGGCTCCATGCCGAAGAAGAACACCGGCGTCGGTAGAACGCTGGTGTCGGAATAAGTCGCCTGGTGAGCCGCCAGGTCGGGGAAGACGCGGGGATAGAGGAGATAGGTCACGACTTCCCGATCATCGACCGACCGGCCGACCTGCTGCTCCAGGGCGGCGCGCGTGGCGGCAAAGTCGGCCGGCGGGAGAATGGCACCCGGCCGGCCCTTGATCGGCGTTCGGCCGCGCAGCACTCGCCTTTGCAGTTTCTCGGGGAAACCGCCCGGCGGTTCGCCGAGCCGGCCTTCGAAGAACTCCACCACCGACTCGGGGAACGCCAGATCGCGCGTCCCGTTCAGCACGTCGTCGGGGGTCAGGTTGTTGCCGACCATGAACAGGGCCATGTCGCCGACGACTTTCGAGGTCGGCGTCACCTTGACGATGTCGCCGAACAGGCGATTGACCTCGGCGTACATCCGGCACACGTCGCGCCAGCGCTCCGCCAGGCCCAACGACGACGCCTGGGCATACAGGTTCGTGTACTGCCCGCCCGGCATCTCGTTCTCGTAAACGTCGGCCTGCGGGGCTAGCTGCCCGGTCTCGAACGGCGCGTAGAGCTTTCGCACCGCGGCCCAGTAATCCGCGACTTGTTGCAAGGGAGCGTCGGCCAGGCCCGTGTCGCGGCGCTGGAAACGCATCGCTTCCACCAGGGCGTTGAGGCTCGGCTGGCTGGTCGTGCCCGGCCAGCGGCGCCATGGCCGTATCGACGATGGAAACACCCTCCTCGGCCGCCATCAGGAGGCTGGCGATCTGGCCGCCGGCGCAGTCGTGCGTGTGGAAGTGGATCGGAATGCCGATCTCCTGCCGCAGCGCCCGCACTAGTGTCCGCGCGGCGAACGGCTTGCACAGACCGGCCATGTCCTTGATGGCGAGCAGGTTGGCGCCGCGTTTTTCCAGCTCTTTCGCCAGATCGACGTAGTAGGCGAGGTTGTACTTGGTTCGTTTCGGATTGAGAATGTCGCCGGTGTAGCAGACCGCGGCCTCGCAGAGCATCCCCGTTTCGCGAACCGCCTCGATGGCGAGCTGGAGGTTCGGCAACCCGTTCAGAGCGTCGAAGATTCGGAAGAGGTCGATTCCTGCCGATGCGGATTCCTTGACGAACGCCTGCACGACGTTGTCGGGATAGTTCGTGTAGCCGACCGCGCTGGCCGACGCAGCAGCATCTGGAAGAGCAGGTTCGGCACCTTCTCGCGTAGGTCGGCGAGCCGCTGCCACGGCGACTCCTTGAGGAAACGCATGGCCGTATCGAACGTCGCTCCGCCCCACATTTCCAGGGAGAACAGCCCCGACAGCCGGGCCGCGTAGAACGGTGCGATCTGGAGCATGTCGAAGCTGCGCATCCGTGTCGCCAGCAGCGATTGATGAGCGTCGCGGAACGTGGTGTCGGTGACGAGCAGACGCTCCTGTTCGCAGACCCACCGGCTGAACTTCTCCGCTCCCAGAGCGCGGAGCATGTTGCGGGTACCGGCGGGGCGGCGTTTCGTTAGCCCGACGCGCAAGCGAGGGACACGGCACTTGTCCCTCGCTTGCGCGTCGGGCTAACGCGCCGCGACGTCCGGGTGGCCGTTGACGATGATGTTCCCGATGTACGCCAGCAGCTTCGTCGCCCGGTCCTGACGCTGGAGGAGGTGGAACAACTCGGGCGTCTTGTCGATGAAACGCGTGGTGCAGCCGCCGGCCAGGAAGGCGGGGTGCGTAATGAGATTGAGCAGGAACGGTATGTTCGTCTTGACGCCGCGCACGCGGAACTCCAGCAGACTGCGGCGCATCCGCCGAGCGGCATCCACGAAGCGAAGACCGTGGGCGGTCATCTTCACCAGCATCGAATCGTAGAACGGGGTGATTACCGCTCCGGTGAACGCCGTGCCCGCATCGAGGCGGATGCCCATGCCGCTGGCCGAGCGATAGTTGGTGAGCTTGCCGTAGTCGGGTAGGAAGTTATTCGCGGGGTCTTCCGTCGTCACGCGGCACTGGACGGCATAACCGTGCGTGACGACATCTTCCTGCCGGCCCAGACCGATCTCTGGGTCGCTCAGTGGACGCCCCTGAGCGACCATGAGCTGGACCTTGACGATGTCGTATGCCGGTCACTTCCTCGGTGACGGTATGCTCCACCTGAATACGCGGATTGACCTCGATGAAGTAGAAAGCGTTCGTGTCGGTATCGACTAGGAACTCGACCGTGCCGGCATTGTCGAGGCGGACCGCTCGGCCGATGGCGAGCGCGGCATCGAGGATCCGTTTCCGGAGTTGCGGATCGAGCGCCGGGGCCGGAGCGATCTCCACCACCTTTTGATGCCGCCGTTGGATGGAACAATCGCGCTCGAACAGGTGGACGAGGTTGCCGTGCCGGTCGCCCAGCAGCTGAACCTCGATGTGTCGGGCATGGAGAATGTACTTTTCGAGGAAGACGTCGGGGATGCCGAAGGCGCTGCCTGCCTCGCGGCGGGCGGCATCCAGGGCGTCGTCCAATTTATCCGGGGTGAGGGCGACGCGCATACCGCGTCCTCCACCGCCCATCGCCGCCTTGACGATGATCGGGTAGCCGAGCTGTGCTGCCAGCTCTTGTGCCTCGGCGTTGTTGCGGATCGCCTCCGGACTGCCGGCGAGGATCGGCACCTTGGCCTGATCCGCAATCTGCCGGGCCACGACCTTGTCGCCGAGCTGTTCGAGGATTTCCGTGCGCGGGCCGATGAAGTTCAGTTTGGCTTCACGACAGGCCCTGGCGAACGCGGGGTTCTCGGAGAGAAAGCCGTAGCCGGGGTGAATGGCATCGACCTCGTGCTGTTTCGCCAGTGCGACGATGCCCGGAATGTCGAGGTAAGCGCGGATCGGCTCGCCGGGTTTGCCGATGCGATAGGTTTCGTCGGCCTTGAAGCGGTGCAGGGCGAAGCGATCCTCATGCGAGAAGATGGCGACCGTGCGGATGCCGAGCTCGGTTGCCGTGCGAAAAACGCGGATGGCGATCTCGCTGCGGTTGGCGACGAGGAGCTTGTGAATCGGCGAGGGCGGTGAGGGAGTCTCCTCCGGCATAGTTGGCACATCCTCGGCGGTATGGAGGCGATGCAGTGTATCGTAGGGATTGCCTTGGTCGTCTCAAAGACACGCGGCCGATGCTTGGACGCTTGGAGAGATTGAGTTAACATGAGAGAGATCAAATGTTTCACCAGGAGACAGGATGAACACAATGGGTGAAGTGCGGTCAAGAGTCCGGCTCACCAACGCCGCCGATGAAGCACTGGCTCGTCGTGGGCAGATTACTGCTGCTCAAGTGCGGAGCTACGAGGCCGACGCGCTGGTCGATACCGGTGCCGTGCGGACAGTCATTCCCGTTCACGTCCTTCAGCAGCTCGGCCTTCAGACATGGGGTCAGCGCATCGCCGAATACGCTGACGGAAGGCGAGAGTCAGTCGGAGTGTCAGAAGCGATCATCATCGAGATTCTCGGCCGCGACACGGTAGAGGAAGCCCTGGTTCGCGGCGACGAAGTGCTGATCGGGCAAACGGTGCTTGCGAAGCTCGACCTGTTGCCCGACTTCAAGAACCGGCGGTTGATTCCGAATCCTGCGCACCCCGATCAGCCGGTCTCCAAGGTCAAGTAGGCCGCGGAAATGAGTTCATTCGGAGATGACAATGAATCTCTCAAGCGTCCGTTGGATGCGCGGCGAATTCTTTTTGCTCGATTCAGTTACTTACGATCCGAATACCGAACGGCTTCGGGTTCGATTTCGCAATGGCGACGTTGCAGAACTACGAAGCCAGGAACTCTGGCAAGATCGTCCCGGTCAACCCGATTGGCCGTTGGTGCGGATTGATCCGGATACGCGAGGGGCGATCCTGGTGCCGACGATGGCGGATCATCCGACTCTCGAAGGCGATACCGCGGAGATTCCGGGCGACGTTCTCCGTATGGCCACTGACGCCGAATACCGAGTTTATGTCTGGGGGCTGTGCGTTGGAGAAAGTGCGGGACCAGCAGCTACGAGCTTCGACCGTTAGGGAGCGCTTCGCAGCTTCCTTTCGCAAAAGCTCCCCGACAGCTGAGGCTCATGGATTACCCTAGCGACTGCGCAAGTTCTACCACCGTGCGCATTCCCTGTCATAAGATCCTCTTTGCTGCTTGACGCGAACCGCCCCTTCCGGCGAGAATGGTATTATTGTGAGGGGATGCCCGCAAATCGCCCCGGATCGACCGAGGAACCGCATCATGTCCACGCAAGCCGTTTCCTGCCCGCGGTGCAAAGCTGCGTTACGTTCCTCTCGGCCGTTCCCCATCGACAAGCAAGTTCGCTGCCCGCAGTGCGGGACTGAATTCATCGCCGCGAACTCAACGCTTCCCTCCTACCTCCAGGATTCGCTTTCCCCACCGCCCCTGCCTCTTCCGGAATCGGCTTCGCGCGATCGAACCCCGGTCATCGTCCTCGCCGGAGTGGCGGCTCTGGTCCTCGTCGGCGGCGGTGTGACCGCGGGCCTGCTCATGCACAAGAAGACAGAGCCGCCCGCCGTCGTGAAAGACGAACCGAAGGAGCCGAAGGACAAAAACGGCGACGACGAGCGCAACAAGAAGCTGGAGGAGGAGAACCGGAAGCTGAAGGAACAACTCGCCGCCAACGAGGAGAAGGAGAAACTGGAGAAGAAGAGGAAGGACTTCGAGCGGCTGATGGAAAAGGGCAAGAAAGCGTTGGAAGAGAACGCTACGACGACGCTCTGGCGGTCTATGGCGACGCACTGAATCTCTTCCCGGATAACTCGGAGGCAAGGGCCGGCTTGGTGAGGCGCAGACGGCGATCACCGCCAGGCGCAGAACGATGAGATGCAGAAAAAGAAGAAGATGCAGTACGACCAGCTGATGGCCGAGGGCATGACGGCGAAGGACGACAAGAATTACACCATTGCCGCACAGAGATTTCAGGCAGCGTTGCTCGTCATGCCCAATGACGGCCCAGCCTCAAAGGCGCTGATCGAGATCGGTCAATTTCTGTCCGACGAAGAGAAAGCCAAACAGAAGGGATTGGCCTTCCAGTTTTACATGGACGCCGGCAACGCGGCATTGGCGAAGCAGGATTACCTGGCGGCGAAGAACAACTTTGTCGCCGCCCTGGGTGTCATTCCGGGCAGTCCGGACGCCATCAAGGGCATGAAGAAAGCCGAGGATCTGCTCGATGCCGCTCAGGATAAAGCAAAGAAACAGGCCGAAGTCCAGGGGCTGATTGCACAGGGCCGCGACGCACGAAAAATGCAGCTCTTCGATCAGGCGATCGATGCCTTCCAGAAAGCGCTGAAGATCATGCCCGACGACCGCGACGCGCAGCAGGGCCTGGATGAAGCAACCAAGGCGCTCGCCAAGGTCAAAACGGACTACCGGCAGTTGATGGTCCAGGGCGAAAACGCCATGCAGCTGCAACGGTTCGAGGAGGCGTTGAAGAACTACCAGGCCGCGTTGCTGCTGATCCCCAACGACCCAGCGGCCCTGCGCGGGATCGCTCTGCGCAGCAGGGACCGATGACGGCCCTGCTCGCCGCGGCAGGCTTTGCAGCGTTTCCTCGATCTGGGCCAGGCTGCACTGGCAGCCGGCCGCATCGCCGACGCCCGTTTCAATTTCAACGAGGCATTGCGTTTCGCCGAATGATCCCACCGCGCCTCGCGGGCTACTTGCCATCAAGCAGCTCGACGACGCCGCGGTGCTGCGGATCGTCGAGATCAAGCGGCTTGCTGGCCCTGGGTGCGCAGGCTCAGGCCAGCTTCCAGTACAGCGATGCGATCAGGGCCTACCGCGATGTGTTGAAGCTGGACCCGGACAACGTGAGGGCATTCGAAGGGTTGAGGAACGCGAAATACTCCAAGGCGATGTCCGAGGGGCAGCAGGCGATGATCGCCAAGCGATATAACGACGCGGTCACCGCTTACGAGATCGCGCGCTGAAGGAGAAGCCGGGCGATTTCCAGGCAACCGGTTTGTTAAGTCAGGCGAGAATGAAGCTGAAGTGAGCCGCAGCTCGTTTACGTTTCGCGCACCGCATGGTGCCGCGAAACGTAAACGCGATTGGATTTCCCCACTTTTTTTTCTCACACCACCCGCCGCATCCGCCGTTGCTCGCTCTCGCGGATCGCTTTGTCGCCGCTCGGCTTCCGTCTGCACGTACAGCTGGAAGAAGAACTCGGCGTGCGTGTCGGTCCATTCGCGGTCGCGCCGGCCGACGCCGGTTGCCGCGGCCTCGAACATCAGACGCAGGTCGCTGCGTTCCTGAATGCGGCCGTGTTCGAGCTGGCAGAACGGCGGCACCGAGCGCGGCAGCAGGCCGCCGTTGGCCAGCAGCTGGCCGAACGGCCCGACCACCGTGCCGGCGTTGAGCAGCGCCCCGATGCTCGTCCGCGTGTAGTCGCCGAGGTACGCCCCGACCTTGACTGAGCCCGGTGTCGACCTTCTTCGCCGCCGAGGAAAACACTGATCGGACCGTAGTCGTTGCGCAGGTCGCTGATCTGGGTGCCGGCGCCGAAGTTCACCCAGCCGCCGACATAGGAGTGGCCGACGAAGCCATCGTGATACTTGTTGACGAAGCCGTGCAGTACGCTCGCCTCGACCTCGCCGCCGACCCGGCAGCCCCGGCCCAGCGACGTGCCGCCGCGCACCTTCGCCGCCAAAACCTGGCTGTTCGGCCCGACGTAGCACGGCCCTTCCAGCCGGCTGAACGCCTGCACGACCGCGCCGGCGTCGATCACGACCGGCCCGTGCCGTCACGTCCAGGACGACCTGTGGTTCCACGCGCGCCGAGGGATCGACGAAGACCTGGTCGACCGAGCCGAGCACCGTGACGCCGGGCAAGCGCCGCCGACGCGTCTCGCTTCGACCAGTGGACGAAGTCCTCACGGATGGCTTCGCCGTTGCGATCGACGAGATGCCAGGGGTGGTCGATGATCGCGCCGCCCGCCGGCTGAACGCACGCCGTCCGCTCCTCGAACTCGCCAGGCTGCCGACCGGATCGGCCGCGGCGTCGAGGTCGGCTGCGGGAACGACGCTCCAGGCGACCTGATCGCCGACAACGCCGATACCGCAGGCGCTGGAAGACTCCGGCACCGGCCGCCGGGGCCAGCCAGCGGGCGTTGACGAAGACGCACATCTCCGCGCGCTGCAGCCAGGCCGGATCGTTGACCGGAAGTCCGGGTGCGTCAGCCGCGTCAGACGCGGCCAGGCCGGGACGAACCTGCACGCCGAGGTCGGCGCCGGCGAAGTAGCGTCTGCTGGCGATCCAGAAGCGTGCCGGTGCCGCAGCGCAGATCGAACAGCGGGCCGCGTCAGGCTCAGCGGAGCCAGGTTGCCGACGCCGGCGTCTTCATAGACACAGACCTTCATGCGATATCTCCATTCCGATCCCGAGTCGTTTAGCCCGCGAGCTTTCGCGGGGGCCATTGGCACGTCCCTCGCAGCAAGCTCGGGGCTAATACGTGTTCACTCCACCGTCACGCTCTTGGCCAGGTTACGCGGCTTGTCCACGTCGCGGCCTCGCAACAACGCGATGTGGTACGCCAGCAGCTGCAACGGCACCGCGGCGACGATCGGTTGCAGGTAATCCGGCGTCTCCGGGATGTACAGAACGTCGTCGACGCGCGACGCCGTCTCCTCGTCGCCCTCGGTCGCCACGGCGATCACCGGGCCGCCGCGGGCCTTGACCTCTTCCAGGTTGCTGAACGTCTTGTCGAACATCGGGCCCCGCGGCACGAGGAACACGGAGGGCGTGTCCTCGTCGATCAGGGCGATGGGGCCGTGCTTCATCTCCGCCGGCGGGATAGCCCTCCGCGTGGATGTAGCGAGATTTCCTTCAGCTTCAGTGCCCCTTCCAGCGCCACCGGGATAGAGATAGCGCCGGCCCAGGTAGAGGAAGTCGTCGGCATGGGCGTATTTCTCGGCGACGGAGCGGATGTGATCGTTCGCATCCAGCGTCCGCCGCAGCAGGTCGGGCAGCGCCTGCAAGCTCGCGGATCATGCGGCCGCCCTGCAACGGCGAGAGATGGCGCATGCGGCCGAAGTACAGGGCGAGCATGGCAAGGACGGCGACCTGATTGGTGAACGCCTTGGTGCTGGCGACGCCGATCTCCGGCCCGGCGTGCAGGTAGACGCCGCCGTCCGCCTCGCGGGCGATGCTCGAGCCGACGACGTTGCAGATCGCCAGGGTCGGATGTCCCTTGCGTTTCGCTTCGCGCAGCGCCGCCAACGTGTCGGCCGTCTCGCCGGATTGGGTGATGGCGACGACGATCGTGTTGCGGTCGATGGGCGGGTTGCGGTAGCGGAACTCGCTGGCGTACTCCACCTCGACCGGCATGCGCGCGAAGTCCTCGAACAGGAACTCGCCGACAAGGCCGGCGTGATAGCTGGTGCCGCAGGCCGTCAGGATGACGCGGTCGATCTGCCGCAGCCGCTGCGTGTCGAGGTTGAGGCCGCCGAAGTGGGCCGTGCCGTCGGCCTCGTCGAGCCGGCCGCGCAGGGCGTTCTCCACCGCCTCCGGTTGCTCGTAGATCTCCTTGAGCATGTAGTGGTCGTAAGTGCCCGAGTTCGACGTCGGCGGTCGTGCCGTCGAGGACGTGGACCAGCGGATCGACCGGCAGCCGTTCGCGATCGAGGACCTTCCAGGTGCCGGGCCGCAGGGCGCAGACTTGCCGGTCGTCCAGGTAGACGACCTTGCTCGGCGAAGCCGGCGAGAGCCGACGGATCGCTGGCCAGGAAGCACTCGCCGTCGCCGATGCCGACCACGAGCGGACTGCCGAGCCGGGCGCCGACCAGAACGCCGGGATCGCGCGGACTGATCACCGCCAGGCCGTAGGTGCCCTTCAGAAGCGGCAGCACGGTGGCGACCGCAGCGGCCAGATCGTCTTCGAGATACTTGGCGATGAGATGGGCGACGACCTCGGTATCCGTGTCGCTGCGGAAGACCGCCCCTTCGTCTTGCAGCTGTCGTTTGAGGGCGGTGTAGTTCTCGATGACGCCGTTGTGGACGAGGACGACGGCGCCGTCGCCGCCGACGTGGGGGTGGGCATTGCGGTCGTTCGCGGGACCATGCGTCGCCCAGCGCGTGTGGCCGATGCCGACGCCGCCCGGGGCCGGCTGCTCGGCGAGCTTGCCGGCCAGGTTCGCCAACCGGCCCGCGCGCTTGCGGACGTGCAGGCGCGAGCCGGCAAGCGTGGCGACGCCGGCGCTGTCGTAGCCGCGATATTCCAGGCGGCGCAGGCCTTCGAGCAAGACGGGTTGCGCCTCGCGGGGCCCGATGTAGCCGATGATGCCGCACATGACGGGAACCTCTCCGCAATCGGTGTCCGGATGGGGATTGCTCCGGGACCGAAGCGTTTTGTTGAGGGGGATGTTCTGTCGATTCTCGTTCGCCGCGTTCCAGTAGCGGCGCGAACCGTCCTCATGAGGGGAGGGAAGAGCGGTTCGAGTACGGGGGATTGGGAGAGTGTCGCCCGTTAATGTGATTATAACCTACGATCGCGGCAGGGTGGTTCGGTGGGAGGATTATTGTTTCGGCGGATTCGGGTGAGACGCGAAGCACGAGTTGATCTGCCGCTTGCGGCTTATCGAAACACACAACAAGCCGGTAATGGAGAGATTCGATCACCCCTTTAGCATCTTTACGGGATCGGTCTTGGGTCGAACCTGGTCACTCGTTCGATCAATCCCTTGCGGCTCTTGAGCTGATCATGCACTGGTTGACCGCGCTTGAGCACCTTCGTAAATCCAGGACCAACTTCTGTTCCCGCCGCAGAAACGCAACAATTTGGTTCACGGCCCAGGCGACCGGGTCACCGTCGCTCGGGTGGTGAAAATGTCCCCGATCCCGCAACGCACCCCAAATTGTCCGCGGGAGTTCCGGGTCGGCCCGGTCCAGGAAGAAAAGTGGCAGTTCAAGATTGAGGAGCGTACCTCCCGCATAGAACAGGTTGGTTTGAAGGAGATCCGCGTAGGCCAACTCCATTGGACACCAGCCGCGGCGGTAGTCCATCATCGCGAGAGTGACGAAGAACACTATATGCCGTGATCTTAACAACCCATCACGCAGTGCCGTTCGGGAGTCGCGGCCGTAGTAGTAGTCCTCTCGGTCTAGCCAGGGGATAATGCCGCACCTCTGGAGTTCGTCGTAGACGGGATACACCAGCGGGCCCCTAATTCGAGGCGCAGTGCGAGAGGAATACATGGTAATCGCACTTCGGGAATGACGTGACCTGCCAGAACATGACGGCTCCGACTCAGCGCGGGGGTAGAGGCAGTTCGGGTACACGGACCTTAGGAGCTGCTCGCTTGCCGGTTAAAACCGCGATCAGGCGCTCGCCTAACTCGGTGGGGTAGGCAAAAAAACCATTGCGGATCGTCACAATCCCCCCGCCTGCCAATTGCCGACAGGCTTCCTCGACCTCCTCCTGCCCATGCGCGATTCCGCAATTGATGAAATGCACCGCCAGTGTCGGAAATGCTAGCCCATCGCCAGCCCTTCGCCCAGGCTCAATCTCTGGAAAGGCGGCGAGAATGTCCCGATAGATTGGCGGGAGCCGCTCGGCGTAGGCGGCAAGTTCGGCGTCGTTCGGCATGGTAATATCTCCTCTACACGGTCGGGGTCGGCCATGAGGCCGACCCCATTCCTATTATAAGCATACCGTTTCCCGACTCACCCCTTCAGCATCTCGTCGTGCCGCATCCCGCTCGGCGGATTGTCGGCGCGGCGGGCGTTGGCCAGGGCCGTCTTCGCCCCGGCGTGCTGCTCGGCGTCGTTGTCTTCCCATTCGATCGACACGGCGCCGTCGAAGCCGACGCGGTTCAGCTCGATGAAGATCTCTTCCAGCGAGTTGGCGTCGCGGGCGGTGCCGGCGGTGACGAAGTTCCAGCCGTTGGCCCAGTGGCCCATCGGCCGATGACCGCCCAGCCGTCCGGCCGCGGCAGTGCTCGCGCGCCACCCACACCCCCTTGACGTGGGCGCAGTGGATGCGCTCGCTGAACTCGCGGATGAACTGCACCACCGACACGTTCTGCCATTCCATGTGCGAGCCGTCGAGGTTGAAGCCGACCACGTTCTGATAGCCGGCCTTGTCCATCGCCTTGAGGTAGTCGCTGGCCGATTCCAGATCGCCCATCGCCCGCTCGCTCGGATGGCATTCCAGGTCGAACGTGACGCCATACTGCTTGCACAGGTCGAGCACCGGGCCGAAGCGCTCGACCAGCAGTTGCAGGCTGACCTCGCGCACATCGGGAATCGCGTGGCCCTCGATGCTGTCCGGCAGCGGCGGGAAGAGGAACCAGTGGCTCCAGCAGTCGGCCGGCGAGCCGACGAAGCCGGGCAGCGCCACCTTGCGGTTTTGCAGCTTGCCGAGGTGCCCGGCGAAGCGCACGCAGGCCAGCAGGTCGCGCGTCGCTTCCTGGTGCATCAACTTGCCGACTTCCGGCGGGGACGAAGTACGGATCGGTGCGCGGCGGCTGGTTGCCCTTGTCGCGCCAGGCCTTGTACGCGGCCCGCGCCTCGCCCTTGCCGAGGAACTGCAGCGTCTTGGCGCTCGGCTCATCGCCCAGCACCTGGCCCTGAAGATGCGTGGCGACGGTGAAGATTTCCAGCCCGTGCTTCTTGGCGAGATCGACGCGCTTCTTGGCGTAGGCCGCGGCGCCGGCGTCGGTGTCGCACTGGCGCAGGTCCAGCTCCCAGCTCGCTTCTTCCCAGCCGTCGAAGCCGGCGTCCGCGATGAACTTGATCCAGCTCGCCTCCGGCACGTTGCCGAACTGGCCGCGGACCAGGCCGATCTGGTGGTACGACCCCTTGCCGAAGCGGTGAGTTGACGTCTGCTTGAAGCCCATGGCGTTCGTCCTTTCGTGTGATCCGCTCGGGAGAATGTCGGGAACGATGCGCCTGACTATACCGAGGAATCCGCCAACCGCAAGCAGGAACGCGGAATGCGAGCCGTGAAAAAGCGATGGCGGGATTGGCCTCGCGGCGCTGTGGTCGATTCGTTAGACTTGCGGAGGTTCGTGGAGGACTACGAGATGATCGAGACAGCGACCGTTCCCGTGACGATCGAGCCGAAAGCTACCGAGCGCATCGCCGAACTGGGCATGCAGACGGAATTCGAGCAGATGCTGGAGTTCTGCGCGAGCGAACATCCCGGAGCTGAAAAGCATAGTGGTCGAGTGGCGCGATCCATATGACACTGGTAGCGAACCGGGCGTCCACATCATGGCGAACAGTAGGCGCCCTTATGATCCCGCTGACCGCACCAGGGATCACCTATTTAACTGGCTGATCGCAACGTTTCCGCCGACCGTTCTCCAGCATTTCACGTTTTCATACGAACCACGAGAATTCCATGAAGGGTAGAGAATTCCTGGCTCCGGCCCGTGACGATGCAGCCGGGCACACCGCTGCCCATTGGCGTACAGCTGTCGTCAGCGCATATTACGCGCTGATGCTCGAATGCCGTGATGCGCTGAAACGGTGGGGTCGCCCCGTACCTCCAAAACAAAGGGTTCATGCGGACGTACGGCTTATTTTGACATTCGCCACCGACCCGGATGTAAAGTTTCTCGGCTTCGAACTGGACGACCTCGTCCAACTGCGCAACACGGCGCACTACGACCTTTTACCTCATCCAGCCTTCAGGACTCGCCTCGCTGCACTTGATGTCATCCGGCGTTCGACCGACGCCATCACCATGCTAGACGCCATCGAAGCCGATCCCGGTCGCCTCGCCCGCGCCATCGCCTCGCTGAAACCGTGAATGTTGGCGCCAATCAACCGAAGTGTTCGCGCACCAGACGGCGAAAAGCGTTCAGGTCGCGCACCTGCTGCACGGCATCACGGAAGGCGGCGAACTCCGGCAGCCACCGGGCGAAGTAGCAGCTCGTCCGCGCCAGCCGGCGCAGCGCGGGCACCACTCCGTAATAGCGGAATTCGCCTTCGACCAGTTGCAGCAGCGCCTTGCCGCGTTCGGCCGATGTCGGCGGCCGGCCCGGCGGTTCGCCCCGCAGCAGTGCTCGCGCTTGCCGAAAGATCCACGGATTGCCGAGACAGCCGCGGCCGATCGCCACGCCATCGGCCTTCGGTTTCACGTAGGAAACGCACCACATCGACCGGTTCGCGCACGCCGCCGCTGCCGAGCACCGGGATCGACACCGCCGCCTTCACGCGCGCCACGACGCCCCAATCCGGGCCGCCGGCGTAAGCCTGGGCCACGCTGCGGGCGTGGACGTCCACCGCGGCCGCTCCGGCATCCTCGGCACGACGCGCGATCTCGACGGCCGTCTCGTTCGCCGCATCCGGACCGCTGCGGATCTTCAACGTCACGCCGATGGACACGGCACGAACGACCGCGGCGACGAGGATGGCCACACGCGGCGGATCGGCCAGCAAGGCCCCGCCCTCACCTCGATTCAGCAAGCGGCGAATCGGGCACTCGAAATTGAGATCGACGAAGTCGAACCCTTGTTCCTCGACGATGCGGGCCGCGGCGGCGAAGACGGCGGGGTCCGATCCACTGATCTGGCCGGCACGCGGCGCTTCCTGCGGCGTCGTTATCAGAAGGCGCAGCGCCCGGCGATCGCGCCGGGCCACGTCAGCGGCGTCGATGCGTTCGGTGCAGACGAGGCCGGCGCCGTGCTGCTTCATCAGCAGGCGAAAGGGCGGATTGGTATGCTCCTCCATCGGAGCCAGCGCGACGGGATGGAGTAAGCGAAATGACGCGGCCATGCGGGATCAGGCGTTTTGTTTAGCCGCGAGCTTTTGTGAGCGCTTGGTGAAGCGCTCGCAAAAGCTCGCGGCTAAACGACAACTCACTTCAGCACGCGGCTCAGATACTCGCCGTTCCGCGTATCAATGGCGATCAGTTCCCCGGCCTCGACGAATGGCGGCACCAGGATCTTCAGTCCCGTTTCCATCGTAGCCGACTTGTACTGCGCCTGTGCGGTTGCTCCCTTCATCGACGGTTCCGTTTCGACGACGCGCAATTGCACCTGCTGCGGCAGCTCCAGGCTGATCGGTTTGCTTTCGTAGAAGACAACCTCGGCGTCCTCGTTCTCCCGGAGATAGAGGATCTGATCGCCGACCCAGTCCTTGTGCAACGGCGTCTGGTCGAACGTCTCCTTGTCCATGAAGACGTAATCTTCGCCGTCCTGGTAGGCGTACTGCATCGGCCGGCGATCGAGATACGCCACTTCGACCTTGTCGTCGGGCTGGAAGCGCAGCAACTGAACGGCGCCGGTCTTGAGGTTCTTCAGCTTGAGATGCAGAATGGCGCGCCAGTTCCCGGGCGTGTTCAGGTTCTTATCGACGACCGTGAAGAGCTGACCGCCGTCGCCGACGATCACCTGCCCTTTGCGCACGTCGGCGTAGGTTGACGAGGCCATGACAGGAACTCCGCGGATCATTCCTTCGGCGCCACCGGCCTGGTGTGGGCTTCGAAACGTATGATTTCTTCCTTGAACTGATTGATGCGCTTCTTGAGTGAGCGGAGCGTAAGTTCGCGAACGAGCTCGTTTTCAGCCGGCGCTGCCGGGTTTCCTCGTAGGCCTGTTCGAGTTCTTCCAGCTTCTCCCGCGTGTTCCGCAGCTGGCGCCGGTTCTCAATGCTCATTCGGTGATCTCCAACATTCCCTTCGGGACAAAGTCCCGGTCGCTGGCGAATATTCTGTCGGTGAATCTCCTGAAGTTCTCCTCATCAACCAGTTCCATGTTAACGAACGGCAGCCCGGTGAGCAACTCGGCTACGGCCTGCGCATCGCGCGGGAAATCCAGCCCGATCAGGAGGACACAATCGACGTCGTTCGGTTCGTACTTGTCCGTCGCGAAGCTGCCGTTCACAACGATCCGTTGCACGCCCGCCCGACGAGCCAAGCCGACTAACCAGCGAAGCGACTCCATCTCGGCCTGTCGCATCTCTGATTCCTGTCCGAAACAGGAGGCGATTTCGTCAAGCGTCGCAGGATGGATCCCCGGAGGGAGGTAGCCATCATCGTTAAACTCCGGGATCATCGGGAGTTCCTGTGCGTCGCCCGTTACCAGGATACTGCCGGCACAGATCTAGTGCAATGCCGCGGGCTGCGGCGCGGATAAGAAGTTTTGTATCAGCCGTGACCATCAGGGAGCGCTGAGCAGAGATCCCCGGCAGTCGCGGCTCGTAAGTCTACATCTTCCCGACGATCGGCTCCAGCTCGCTCAGGCGGCGATCCATGCGCCGAACCCTGATCCGTCTTGGCGAGTTGTTGCTGCGTCAACGTCGCTGAGCGAATTAACGACAGAATGAACTGAGCCGCGACCACCGTGGCGAACAACGACCGGCCGAGAAAGTCGAGGAACAGCAGAATACCGGTCCAGACACCGTATAACCCGAGCGATCGGCTCTCCGTCAGAAGTTGGACAATCAGGACGAACGCGGCGCCGCCGCACAGGCCATAGTAAATCCATTGCCAGAGCACGAAGGAACTCTTGTCGGCAGCAGTGGCAATCGGCCGCAATGATGCTTTGGCACCGATGACGTAACTCAGAGGTGCCAGCACGATCAACAGACCGAATAACATCCCGAGGACCGCGAATTTGATGATGGAGAACGGCCCGAATAAAAAGCCGAAGAAAAATAGCGCCGACGATAAAGCGACCATCGGGACTACCAATCCTGCCACCGCCGACTCGGGCAGTAGAGACCGTCCTCGCAGGCTCGCTCGAACAAGCCCCGGCATGATGCTCACCAACGTCATCGTTATCGAGGGCACCATCAGCCCTGCCGTCGACAGTGACATGTACCACGTTGGCGGCATCAGGAGGATCACCAGAGGCAACCCGAAGCAGACCGCGAAAGCCAGATTCGTCATGAGCTTGGAGAACTGCGGCTTGCTCCAGTTCAACGCCGCCAGAGCTGCAGCCCCCGGAAGGGCAAGCAGTGTCAGTATACGCAACACCTCCAGGAGGACGCCAGGGCCGCTCAGCTGCTCAAACGTGTAAATCGCCGAGTCGATCACCAGCGAAATGCCCGCAAACGTCAACGGCACGACTGCCAGCCACAACATGCTGCGCCGCCACACCAGGTACGCGCTGCGCCGTGTCCCCGGCAATCCCCGCCTTCGACAGTTCCGCCTTCTCCGGCTCGGACACCGTCAGCGTATCGAGGTCCGCCGACACTGTGCGCATGGCGATCAGCATGGCCGTGTCCACGATCGACGGGCCGGAGGAGCCGGAACTCAACGGCAGGGAAACCACGTCGTCGGGAGAGATGCCCGGAGCCGGCGCGGTGGTTGGGGCAGCGGGAGGACGAGGCGCTGCAATCGGGGCTGGCGCCGGGGCGGAGGCGGCAAAAAGTCCCGCAATCGTACTGGCGGCGGCCCAGTTGGCCATGCCGTCTTTCCAGACGAGATCGGCCGGACTGAGCTGTCCAGAGGCGGCGAGTTGCTTCAACTGCTCCATCGACACCGGACCCAGACGCTGGTTGTTGCGGGCGTAGTACCATTCGGCCATGATCGGAAGTTCCCTTGCCGGAGGAAGATCGAGTTGCAGCACAGCGTATCCGAGCCACTCTACCCAGACAAGAGGGTAGCAGAAGATCCGCACAATTTGGGGGTTTAACGAGCCGCGACCGTGAGGTTCCTTTGTTGACGGCGCTCCTCACGGTCGCGGCTCGCGGGGGTCATGTGCGATCTCCGGCAATCTGGGAAAACTTTACCGATTATACCTGAAAGGCGCAAGGGAGAAGCGCGGCACGCGGCAGGGAAAGGCGTTTTTCTCGTTAAACCAGGTGCCGTCGGCCGATTCTAGGGGTGTCGGATGCGGCACTCCTGAACGAGACCTAGCCGCATCGCAGTGCCCGCAGACCGGTTCGCCCCCGCTGGCAACCCGGACCGCGGGGTCCATAGGAAATGGCGGTAGGAGACCGCCCGGGCCCGCGAAACCGCTTCGGGCCAGACCCTTGAAAGGAGTCGCGATGAAACGGATCGTCTTGCTCGCCTGTGCTGTGATCGGCCTGATTTTGGGGAGTGGTCCGCGCGCCCAGGCCGGCTGGAGCCAGATCGGCTACAGCGGCTATCAGCCATGGTGGAACATCTTCGCCAAGCGCTACAAGTGCTTGACCCCCGAGGAGGAACGGCTCCAGAAGTTCTGGCACGATTACTACGACGCCCTGAAAAACTATTACGCCGCCCTAGATCACATCGACTGGGTGGCCTACTACAAGAACCACGGCTACGCGATCAACACCGGTTGCGGCGGTTACGGCGGCGGCCGGGTCAACTACGCCCCGGTAGTCGTCACGCCGAACATGTCCTGGGCGGCTCCCAGTGGTGCCATGTATGGCCCGCCCGCCGGCCCCGGTTGCGGCCCGATGGGTATGCCCGGTTATGGCGGCGGCTACGGTCCGTGATTCGTTCGTACCGGCGGTTCTCCTCATTCCCCCTGCTCGTCCGATCGAGGCCGGTGTCGCAGCCCAGCGATGCCGGCCTCACGGCATTTCTCGACTGTTCCGGAAGGGCGTCAGTTCGCGAGTCCGCAGCGCCAAGCAAGGACGAGCCGCTCGTCCTTGCTTGGCGCTGCGGACTCGCAAGAATATTACCCCGCACGACGCTCAACGGTGTTTTCTTCCTCCTGTCCGCCCGCGGATTCTTCGCGGTCTTGCGCCGGAAACTCAACCAATTTCTCCAACGTGGGGTATCCTTCCGCCGGGAGGCTTCGTGCCTCCTCCGGATCCCACCCCAACGTATGGAGACGCGATGAAACCCCTATTGACCTGCTTCGCGGCGCTGCTTCTGGCTGGTGTCAGCGCCTCCGTGGCACAGGCGCAATATCCCTTTCCCGTCCGTCCGCTCCCCTACTACTGCCCCGTGCCTCCCCTGAGCGCGCCGGACATGCGCAGCGGCGGCTTCTACACGCCGAACAACTGCGGCCTGGTTTACGGGCCGGGCTACTGTGTCACCCCGCCGTTTCCGCCGTTCCAGGGGATGCTCCCGATCCCCGGCTGCGCCAATTCGCCGGCCGCCCAGAGGGCGTTTCCGAGCCATCCCTACGTCCGCAGCCCGCGCGATTTCTTCATGATTGATTGACGGCTATCGTAGGGTGGGTCGAGTCTTCGAGACCCACCGGGCTGAGTAAGTCCCGGTGGGTCTCGAAGACTCGACCCACCCTACAACTTTGAACCCACAGTCATTTTCCGGCGCGAATGAGTCGGTGGTCGGCGACGTCCCTACAATATCGCCCTGACTCACTGAACCTCCCACCTAGCGAGCGCGCCATGTCCTCACGATCCTTCCTTCCGCTCAGTGCGAGCGTTGTCCTGTGCGTACTTTCGGCCCATGCCGCGGACTGGACCGAGTTCCGCGGGCCGACGGGCCAGGGTCAGGTGCGCGAAGGCAAACTTCCGCTGGAATGGTCGCCGACGCGCAATGTCGTCTGGAAACAGGCGATTCCCGGCCTCGGCTGGTCGTCGCCGGTCGTCGTCGCCGGCCGCATCTACCTCACCAGTGCCGTCGCCGCGGCTGGCAAATCGGAGGGACCGTCTCTGCGCGTACTCTGCCTCGAAGCCAAGAGCGGTCGCATCGTGTGGAATGTCGAGGTGTTCGCTCCCGGAGCGTCGGCGCCGCGCGGCCACACGAAGAACAGCCAGGCCAGCCCGACGCCGATCTTTGCCGACGGCAAGCTCTACGTCCACTTCGGACACATGGGCAGCGCCTGCCTCGATACCGACGGCAAAGTCCTCTGGCAGCAGACCGACGTGAAGTACAACCCGGTCCACGGCAACGGCGGCTCGCCGGTGCTTGTCGAGGACAAGCTGGTGTTTTCCTGCGACGGCGCGGACAAGCCGTTCGTGATCGCACTGGACCGCAACACCGGGAAAGTCAGCTGGAAGACCACGCGGACCGTCACGGCCGCCAAGACCTTCTCGTTCTGCACGCCGCTGGTCATCGAGGTGAAAGGCAAGAAGCAGATTGTCCTGCCGGGGTCCAACGCCGTTTACGCCTACGATCCGGCCGACGGCAAGGAAATCTGGCGCGTCCGCTACAAGGGCTACTCGGTGGTGCCGCGGCCGGTGTTCGGACACGGCTTGCTTTTCGTCTGCGCCGGCTATGATCCGCCGGCGTCGCTGTTGGCGATTCGACCTGACGGCAACGGCGATGTGACGGACTCGCACGTCGCCTGGACGACGAACAAGCGCGTGCCGTTGACGCCGTCGCCGCTGCTCGACGGCGATGAACTCTACACCCTCTCGGACGACGGCTACGCCAGTTGTCTGGATGCCAAGACCGGTACCGTCCACTGGTCCGAACGGCTGAACGATCGGTTCTCCTCCTCGCCGATCCTGGCCGACGGCCGCATTTATTGCCAGAGCGAGAAGGGTCAGACGTTCGTCTTGCAGGCCGGCAAAACCTTCAAGCTCCTCGGCCGGAATGAGATGGGCGAGCGCACACTGGCCTCGTTTGCCGTCGCCGATGGGGCGCTGTTCCTGCGGACGGAAGGCAATCTGTATCGGATCGAAGAGAGGTGATCGTGCCTCGAAGGTGTGAACGGAAAGTAGTAGTTCTATAGTGGACATTGTACTTTTTGCCTTGCTCCGAAGCGCGGGGAGGATAAGAATGGTAGCTCTCCGTACAGTCGTCTCCGGCGAGTAGTCTCGAATCGCTTGACTCGTTCAGACAAAGGTCCGTAAACGATGAAAACTCCCAGTTCTTCTGCGGCGATGCACCGACGCAAGTTTCTCCGGGGTTCGGGTGTCGCGCTGGCGTTGCCGTTGCTGGATGCCTTTCTACCGGGCGTGAAGGCGGCCAGTACCGCGTCCCGGAAGAACATGGTCTGCATCTGCACGTCGCTCGGCCTGCACGCTCCGTTTCTGTTTCCGAACGAGACCGGAGCCGATTACAAGCTGACGCCGTACCTCGAAATCCTCAAGGACTATCGACGCGATTTCACGGTTTTCTCGGGGCTGTCGCATCCCGACCAGACCGGCGCCAACGGCCACACGTCGGAGATGACCTGGCTGACGTCGGCGCGGTTTCCGGGCCTGGGCGGCTTCAAGAATACCGTCTCGCTCGACCAGTTGGCTGGCCGAGACCATCGGCCTGGAGACGCGGTTGCCGTCGTTGGTCTTGGGCACGGGCACACCGAGCCTTTCGTATACGCGCGGCGGCGTGATGATTCCCGCGGAGAGCCGGCCTTCCCGCGTGTTCGCCAAGCTCTTCCTCGACGGCACGCCGGCCGAAGTGAAGCAGCAGGTCCAGAAGCTCCGCGAGGGGCAAAGCATCATGGACACGGTGCAAGACGAGGTGCAAAGCTTCACGCAACGCGTCGGCACGGCCGATCGGGAGAAGCTCGACGAGTATCTCTCCTCGGTTCGCGAACTCGAGAAAAGGCTCGTCAAGTCCGAAGCCTGGGCACAAAAGCCCAAGCCCAAGATCGACAAGAAACCGCCGACCGACATCAATGACGGCAACGACCTGATCGGCCGGATGCAGTTGTTGTTCGACCTGATTCCGCTCGCGCTCCAGACCGATTCGACGCGGTTGGTGACCATCATGTTGCAAGGGGCCAACAGCGTGCCGCCGGTCCCCGGCGTGACGATCGACCACCACAACCTGTCGCATCACGGCCGCGACCCGGCCAAGATCCAGCAGCTCCGCCTGATCGAAGAGGCGGAAATGCGAGTCGTGCGCGACTTGCTCGGCAAACTCAAGCTCAAGAATGAGCGGGGCACGGCTCTGCTGGACAACACGATGGTGCTGTTCGGCAGCAACCTGGGCAACGCCAACTCCCACGACACGCGGAACCTGCCGATCCTGCTCGCCGGCGGCGGCTTCAAGCACGGTCGTCATGTGGCGTTCGACGCCGACAAGAACAACCGGCTTTGCAACCTGTTTACCTCGATGCTCCAGCGCCTCGGACTGGAGATCGACACGTTCGGATCGGGCACGGGCACGTTGACGGGACTCGAAGCTGCATGATTTTAGTCCTGCGACCCGAATCCGGGCAGCCGGGGTGTCCCATGTCCAGCTCACGAGAGGAAGGCTTTCGACCGGAGAGACCTCCCATGCCGAGTGCCAGTATCAGTTCACCGACCGTCGAGACGCCAGACGAGTCAGGCCACGCTTCGGCGTGGGGGATCGGGTCGATTGTGCTCGGTCTGATCCTTCCGATCGGCGTCCCCATCGGCAGTATTGCGGCGGGCACCGGGTTTGCTGCTTATGCCACGTTCGGCGGGAAACTCGACCAGAACGACGTGCGCCACTCTCTTCACCGTGCTGATTATGAGCTGGGCGGCATTGCTGCCGGTGCCGCTCAGTGGGCTGTGGTTCGGTATCCGCGGGTTGCAATGGGCGGGCCGAACCAATGCCCCGCGTGCCCTTCCGCTGACGGGCCTACTGCTCTGTGCGATGAACCTGGTCCTCCTCCTCATCACCCTGACCGTCATACTCCTGATTCGGGCAGACCTGGTAGGAAAGCGGTGAAGGAACGCGCGGACCGCGGCCGCTCCGCTTGCGCCGCACGACTGCAACGGACGCTGCCGTGGGACGAAAGACGTCATCAACTTGCACGAAATCACGGGCCGCGACTCACGAGGATTCGCGCGGACCCGCCTGCACAGGGACGCCGTTGTGCTGCGGGGTCGAAAACTGCGGAACGAACTCCTCGGCGACGGCACTGGAGCCACAGAGAGCACCGTCAGGCCACGACTGGAAGCGCGGCGGCTGGGCGAGAGTCGCCAGCACGTCGTCGTAACTGCGGAACGAACTCGCTTCGGCCGGTTGCGGCGGCAGTTGCGAGCGGCGCGCGATGGCTTCGGGGACAGGTGGGGCAGACATTCCTGGCTGCCCGTGTGGCTGGCAGACAGGAATGTCTGCCCCACACGATTCTTCCTCCCTGGCGCGGCGCTTTGCCTGGAGCTTGTCCAGCGCTTCCTGGGCGTGCCGCAGCTGACGGTTGACGTGGGCCTCGTAACGCACCAGGCGATCCAGCTCCGGCTTGTGCAGGATCAGGTGATCGTGCCCCTGCAATTCGATGTGCGCGGCCATCTGGTGCGCGACGCGATCGAAGCGCCGCTTTGTGGCCGCCATCTCTTCCGTTGTCTCCTGGATGTCCTCCTCGCAGCCCGCCGTCAGCTCGGCCAGCGTTTCAGCAAGCGGTTTCTCCGCGGTCCTGGGCAGTTCGCGGCGCATGATCTCCGCGGTGACCGGCTCCTTGATCTCGATGACGGACGTTTTGCCGAGCATGTGGATGAGGTAGAGGACCAGGTCCGGATCGAGCACGGCGGCGTCGGGCATGGTCGGCAGCTGCTGGACGAGGTCGCGCGCCGCTTGCCGGCCGGCCAGGTCTTCCTTGTGGTTTTCAAGATCGCGGTGAGCCTGAAGCATGGTTTGCCAGGAGGGATCGCTGGGGCTGAGTCCGATCATGGCGCCGGCGGCTTTGCTGGTGGCGGCCTCATGCAGATCGCTGGTCAGGGTGCCCTCGAAGCGGGCGACGCGGCGGAGGCGCCAGTGGTGCAGGGCGATGCGGCCGGCGTATTCGTTTTCGAGGGTGCCGATCGGTTCGAGCTCGGCGAGGATGGCGGCGCGGAAGGTCTGCCAGGCGTCGGCGTCCTCGCAGGGGAGGACGGTCTTCTCGGAGCAGAGGCCGTGCGTGGCGGCGTTCATGGAGGAGCGTTCCTTGCCGGCGTCGGTGCGCGGGCCGGTGGATTGAGTGGACATGGGGTGCCTCGGGGTGCGGGGTGGCGGGCGACAGTTACCGCGCAGATTACCGGAGGCGGGTGCGTTGGGTGGAGAGCAAAATCGGGGTGCGGTGGTGTGCCGTGTTCGGTCGGTTTTTTGTTGACGGGGTGGTGCGGTGATGGTACAAGGAGGAGAGACAGTTGACAGTTGGCTTCCGTTCTAATGCTGGGGAAGGCGAGCACAGTTCTAGGCTGTGTGTTCCGCCCAGCCGGTCCTGGCACCTTTGCTGCCTCAGAAGGGCGGGACACGCAGCCTAGAACTCGAATATTCCCCCGACTGGGCGAAATAATCAGACGTATCTCGACTCACTTTCTTCCCCGGGAGAATGCTTATGCGTTGGTCCCCTGTACTGGCAGCGATCGTTATCGTGTCTAGCCCAGCGCGGGCCGAAGAGGCCGACGCCGTAAAAATGATCCAGAAACTCGGCGGCACTATTACACGGGACGACACGCAGCCGGGCAAACCGGTGATAGGAGTTAATCTAGGCGGCACCAAGGCGACGGACGCGGACTTGAAAGAATTGAAGGGACTCAAGCATCTAACGGATCTGGACCTCGGCGGCACTGATGTGACCGACGCGGGTCTAACCGAATTGAATGAATTCAAGCAACTTTCAATGCTAAACCTCGCATCAACTAAGGTGACAGACAATGGCCTGAAGGAGTTGAAGGAACTCAAGCAACTCGCAGCACTTTTCCTCCACGGCACCCGAGTTACACCCGCCTCCGTAAAGGAACTTAGGCAACTCTCGGCATTGAGCCTTGGAACGGAAACCACGGACGCGGGACTCAAAGATTTGAAAGAACTCAAGCAACTCTCGGCACTGACCCTTGAGAGAACCAAAGTAACAGATGCGGGCTTGAACCAGTTGAAAGAACTCAAAGAGCTCAGTGTGCTCGATCTTTCTGAGACAAAGATAACAGACGCCGGCTTAAGGGAACTGAAGGAACTCAAACAACTGACGCATGTAGTCCTTCGACAGACTCAAGTAACGGATACGGGCTTGAAGGAGTTGAAAGAACTCAAGCAACTCTTGTATCTTTACATTGGCGGCACAAAAGTGACGGCCGCGGGCGTAAAGGAGTTGAACGAAGCTCTCCCCAAGTGCAAAATTATTCGCTGAGGTCCCCGTGGACTATCAAAAAACGGTATCAGTGCATCTTTTCGGGATGAAATGATGAACTGACACCGATTTTCCGGATAAGGTTGCCAAACCATTACGAGCGTTCCCTGAAATGAGCCTATCGCCATCCGATGCTCGGAGTGCCAGCCCGGCTTTTGGTGAAACCGAACGGCGAACTTTGGCCAGTGACATCAACAAGAGCAAAGACGCAGCGGTGATATTCGCCACCGATCCAAATCCGGTGGTCGGGCAGAAAGCCCTGGACATCTTGGCCGAAGCAGAGAAAAGAACGGGGGTCCCCACGAATTCGGTCACAGGCTTCAATGAGAAAACAGGGACTACAGTTCTCGTCTTCAGAGACCCTGCTACAGCGACTCGGGCCGATGTACTCGAAGAATTACGCCATCTGGATTGGGCCAGGGCGGGTAACTGGAATAAGGATTTGCCAGGGGTTTTCACTGCGTTCGAGCTTCGAGAACTTGATGCTGCGGCCCACTTCCGCAACCTTCTAAAACAGGGTAAAATCACACAGGCCGAGTTTGACGCGACCATCACGAACTTGGCCCATCACTTAAGCAGGCCGGGAAAACCCGTGACGGAGGCACAAGCTCGCTCACTTCTGGAGAGGCTGGCAGAATGAATACGACAGTCGTGTGCAGCGATGTACGCCCATCAAACGAAAACCACAAAGGGAGGGGAAAAGGGGTCGGGAGTCTTTTTGCACGACTCGCCGCTAGAAATGACTCCCGATCCGGGACGTATCTTTTTTATCCTAACGCACGATAGCGGGGCCGATCGCTGCGCCGGAAAAGGATAGCGGCAGTTCGACTAACGCCAATTATTTCCTATGTCTCGGAGTTCGCTATTCTTGCACACAAGGGAGGTCTGGACTGCACAAAGACGCCGGTCTATCGGGGTGATGGAACCAAGATGGCGCGGCCGAACGTTGACATCAAGGTTGACAAATAAACCGGTTTGGTGATCCCAGAAAAATCAGGGTTGTCAGTCCACGTCGATCAACAGAAACTGCTCGGCAGGTTCAATTCGGCTCCGCGCGTGAAGAGCATCCCCGACGAACTTCAGATCATTCAACAAGGAAAAGATCCCGGACACTACGGAATTACTGCCAAGCAGCCGATGACCTCGGAGCGGTTCCAAGAGTTGTTAAATCAGGTGGAGCTTGAATAATGATAATCCCACTTCGCCAGGACGCAGATTACCCACGGCTCGTGTTTGCCCACGATGTGGATGACCGAGACCTGGCTCCTCACGGTTATCGAGGCGATGTGGTCGTCGAGCTGGCGGACAATGAAGCGTTTCCTGTCTACTTCTACGATCCCGATGCGATTCGCGAGGAACTCGATGGACGCATTAGGTCTGGATTTGGCCGGTTTGTGGCGGAACCGGGGCTCGTGGTGATCCCAGAGATTACCCTGGCAGAGATGAAGTCTTCTGTATTGGAACTCATCGAGGTTGGTTATTTCGATCATTTACGACGGGTCTGTTCGAAGGCCGGCAGCCAACATGCATGAAGGGGGCGCATCTCCGTGAGGGAAAAAGGGGTCATCGTGAATAATTGAGCCGGACGGTCGGACGGGCGATGGCCAGGACAATTCACGAATTGCTTCGAGACTTGAAGGCAGCGGGCTTCGGGGAGATTCCAGGAGGCAAGGGATCGCACCGAAAGTTCGTGCAACCTCGTTATCGTGGCGCTGTCACCCGCAGCGGAAAACTCGGCGATAATGCAAAGCCCTACCAGGAGAAACAGGTCCGCCGAGCGATCGAGGAGGTTCAAGCATGAAAAAGAGCGATCAATATCACAAATGGGTCGAATGGAGCGAGGAAGACAATACGTACATCGGCAAATGCCCCGACCTGATCACGGGGATTCACGGCGCTGATCCGAAAAAAGTCTACGCGGATCTGTGCAAAGTGATCGAAGACGTGATAGCCCATTTTGAGTCAGAAGGCCGCCCACTACCCGCTCCCAAGGTGAGGCCCATGCAAGAGTCGATCTGACGAAGGAACCGGGTCAGGTTTGGATAAGAACCGTGCGTCCTCTTGGCATGCGCTACGGTGTGTTGGAAGAACGGCGACTCGTCATCGTCGCGGCAAGTCCAGTACTTCATCCGAGGTCGAAGCCGGAAAAGAGCGAGTGACGCTCTCGCGGCGCTTGCCGAAAAATACCGACAGTATTCAGGAAGCGAAAAGGGGACGCGGCTCGATAATACGAATCAGTTGATTCGTATTATCGAGCCGCGTCCCCTTTATCTTGCCCTTCCCCCCCCCTCTCCCCGGAGTACCGGGGCGAGGGGACTAGGATTGCGGCCAGACGACTATTTCCCCTTCTCCGGCGCGGTCGCCATCAGCGCCATCGTCGCCCAGACCCGCGGTCGAAATTCGCTCCGCATAGCTATCGGCGCCGCTGGGCCGTGTCGTTTCGGGCCAGCTGCCGTCGGCGCGCTGCTCGGCGATCAGGTAGGCCCGGCCGCGACGCATCCAGGCGCACGTGTCGTCCGTCGGCGACTGGCGAGATAGGGCCAGCAGGACCACGGCGGTGTCGAACACTTCCGGCGCGGAGTAGACGTAGGGCCCCCAGCCGCCCGCCTTCGATTCGCCTTTGCGGATCAGCTCGAGACATTTCGTGCGCTGCGTGGCGCTGCTTCATCGTCGGCGCCGTCCAGCGTCAGCAGCATGCCAGCCGCTTCGATCACCCTTTTCACCGGCTTGCCCCGCGCCCAGGCATCGGCGCGCGCGATCGCCTTCGAGTACTTGGCCGCGTCGGCTCGGGACAAAGTCCGCGCGCGAGGTAGGTCGCCAGGACGGCCCCGTGCGTTGCGGGAGAACCGATCCCGTCGTCCGCCTCCGTCTGCCAGCTGCCGTCCTTCTCCTGAGACTCCGCCACCCAGGCCGCGGCCTTCCGCAGCGGCTCGCGCTCGGTTATCAGACCGGCGTCCAGCGCCTCGACGAGGGCCGCGGCGAACTGGAGACGGGCCAGTTTCTTGTCGTTGAACGGACCTTCGCCGCCGTTCTTGTCCCAACCCTCCGGATGGGCCAGCCAGCGCGTCGTCTCCGCCAGTGCTTCCGCTGGCACGGGCCGTTTGAGGCGCACCGCGGTATACAGGGCGCGGGCGCCGTCGCCGTTATTGTGGCACGAGAAACATTTGTTCTTCCCGCGCCAGCTCTCCACTTCACAGGACAGGAAAGTCAGTGCGCGTTCTTCGGGCTGCGGAGGCGGCGCATGGGCCGAGGTCAGCATCAGCAGGAACGACGCCAGGAGCGACATCGACGGCACCGGGGTAGAAAGGCAAACGGCGGGAAATGATTTACCCGTAGCCGAAGTCGCCAGACTTCGGGTGGGGCGTCCAAACCCGAAGTCTGGCGACTTCGGCTACGGGAACTTAGAACCTGCCGCTCGCCAAAGCGGAAACTTTTTCGTCCCTCATTCGTCAACACTATAGCCGATCGCCGCCCAATTGCGAGGGTCCAGTACCTGAAGATGGTGAAGCCGGGAACGATTGCGCCAGTTGCGCAATTGACAGAGGCGTCCTTCGCAAGTAATATTCAGACTACGTCGCGAAGATGCCCCGTTCTCCGGTCGTCATGTCTCACGGCAAGAATGGGGAATTGACCGGCCTCTCCAAAAGGCGATCGAGGATTCGTCCATCCTCCCAGGAAGTTCGGCGGTCCGCTCTCGTGCGGCAACGGTGTGCGAGTGCAACAAGGAAGTGCGTGTAGGACCGGATAAGGCCCTGGAGTCGTTCATGTCCGAGCCGCGCTCCGAACGCCCGCGGTCAAACCGAGCAGATTCGGCTCATGCCGAACGGGTCCGGAGCTGCGCCGCCGACCGATCACGCCATTCCGGTGCTCGGTTCCAGCGAAGACGTTTTAGGAGCGGCGGCAGAACCGACCGACGATTGCCCCACCATCATCTCGAAGAACTCTCCGAAACCGGCCTTGCTGAATAACGAAGGCATCCGCGGCCGGCGGCTGGCCCACTTCGAGTTGCTGGAGCAAATCGGCGTCGGCGGCATGGCCGCCGTGCTGCGGGCCCGCGATACCCAACTCGACCGCATCGTCGCACTGAAGATCCTGCCCCCCGACATGGCCACCGATCCCGAGAACGTCCTGCGCTTCCACCAGGAGGCCCGCAGCGCCGCCAAGCTCGATCACGAGAACATCGCCCGCGTCTTCTTCTGCGGCGAGGACCAACGGCTGCACTTCATCGCCTTCGAGTTCGTCGAGGGCGACAACCTGCGCACCATCCTCGAACACCGCGGCCGGCTGCCGGTCGGCGAAGCGCTGCCGTATGTGCTTCAGGTCGCGGCCGGGCTTGGCTCATGCCGCCGAGCGCGGCGTCGTCCACCGCGACATCAAGCCGTCGAACATCATCATCACGCCGTCGGGCCGGGCCAAGCTCGTGGACATGGGCCTGGCCCGCAGCCTGGGGCCGCAGCAGGACGAGGGCCTGACGCAGTCCGGCGTCACCCTCGGCACCTTCGATTACATCTCGCCGGAGCAGGCCCTGGAGCCGCGCGACGCCGACGTGCGCAGCGACATCTATTCGCTCGGCTGCACGTTCTATCACATGATGACGGGCCGGGCGCCGGTGCCGGAGGGGACGGCCGCCAAGAAACTGCACCATCACCAGCACGTCCCGCCGACCGATCCGCAGAGAACTGGTGCCCGGCCTACCCGACGAGGTGGCCCTGATCCTCGATCGCATGATGGCCAAGAACCCGCGCGCCCGCTACCAAAACGCCGGGGAGTTGGTGCAGCACTTGCTGACGGCGGCCAAGCATTTGCAGGTCGGCGCCGAGGTGCCGGAAGGCGTACTCTTCGTCGAGACGCCGCTGCCGCGGACCGGCGGCGGTCGGCCCTATCTGCTCGTCGCGCTGGCCGTGGCGGCGGTAGCGGCGTTGCTCTGGTCTCTGGAGCAGCCGACGACCACGCCCACGCCCACCAACAAAACGACGCGGCCTCCCGTGGTGGAACGGCACGAGGATCCGAAAGAAGTCAAGAAAGACGGCCGTAGAGATAAACCGCCTCCGGAAGTCAGTCCGCGAATCGTGCGGACGCCCGATGAAACACCCCAGGCCGAACGACTCTTCGACGCGGACGACGTGACGGCCGAGAAGCTGATCGCCTGGTTGAACGACAACCGGGACGCTCGCAACATCCACATTAAACTCGCCAACGACGTGAAGCTCGAAGTGCGCGACAAGTCATTCAACGGGTTGGTCGTCAATGCTGATCGGGTGACGATCGAGCCGAAGAATCCCCAAACGCGGCCGACGATCCAACTGGATTACGTCGGCGGGCCGGTAACCCCCTGCGCCGCCCTCACCGTCCGAGCGCATCGTGCCACGATCAACGGGATCCGCTTCCTCGTGGATGCCAAGGTTTGCACCGCGACGCTGGTCGGCCTGCAGCTCGAGATCGGCGATACGCATCAAGTAACCGGGTGTCTCTTCGTCCAGGCCAATCCAAAAGAGGCGAACGAGCTGACCTCGCTCCTTGTGGTGGCGGATGGGAATCAACCGAAACTGGAGTTGTCTCAGGATTTCTTCCTGGGATACCGGAGACTCCAGGTGAAGGACGAACCCGTGGAGGTCGGCGGTCAGAATGCTGTCTGCCGCAAAGGCCCCGTTTCCATTCGAGCGAACAACTGCCCGTTCGGACCGCACGCCACGACCTTCTGCCTGGAGGGAGGCAAAGAAGCGTTGGCCCTGGAGCATTGCTCGGTCATGCTGGGCGAGCACTCCACGGTGTTCGCTTTGCTGCCCGATTCGCAGGCCCGCTTGACCACCGATTCGTGTCTGTTCGCACGCATCCAGCGAAATCTGCCGAAGGGCGACGGAGCGACGTTGATTCGCCTTCCCAACAACTCCGACGCGGTCGATTATTCTGGCAGGGACAACGGATACGTCCTCGATACCTACCTCGCCGTACCGGAAAATGGGGCCAGCAAGATCAATCTCAGGGAGTTCCAGAATTACCTCGCCGGCCGCAACGCCTCGGATGCCAGCGCCATCGCACTCGATTTCATCCCCTTCAAGGACGTGAGGTATCTAGCGCGGCCTGCCGAAGCAGTCCAAGCCTTCCAGCCCTACCGGGACATGGAAGAGCTGCGCCCGAGTGATCGACCTGGGGAGCATCTGATCGGCGTCGAGGTCCTGGGAGGGGAGTTCCTGGCGAAAGGATTGCCGGACGCGGTAAAACGAGCCAAGCCCGAAGTAAGCAAGAAACTTTATGTCGATACCGGGCCTGACAAGAAAGACAGTCAGTGGGGCATTTATTCGACGCTGGAGGATGCTGTCAACAGCGCGTTACCCGGTGACACGATTTTCATCCGCCACAATGGAGAGTTGACTGAACGGACGATTCGGCTCGAAAATGCCAAGATTGACCTGACGATCAAGCCGGCGCCCGACTACAAACCGATCCTGACTCTGGACGCTTCCGAAGACCTGGACTCTTCCCTGTTCCGCCTCCACGGCGGCAAGGTTCAGTTCGAGGGTTTGGAGATTCTGCTGCGTCCCCGCAAGGCATTCCGTTCGCAGTCGTTCCTCACGATGCTGGGCGACGGTCAGGCGTCGTTCAAGGATTGCGTCGTGACGCTGGACCAGGGCGTGTTCGGATCGACGCCGCTGTCGATGGTGTTGCTGCCCGATCCGAGCAGTGCCATGAAGATGGATCCGCCGACGCCGCGCGTGGACGGTTTGAAACCGCACCTGTCGTTCACAAACTGCTTCGTTCGCGGCACCGGGGACCTGATCGCGAATCACACAGGCCGGCCTTTCGACCTGGAGGCAACCCGGTCGCTCATCGCCCTCACCGGATCGTTGTGCCATGTGTACATCGCCGGCAACACCGCTCCCTCCGCACAACCATCGGTGCTGCGCCTGGAACGGACGACGACGTTCCTCGGCGAACATTTGCTGCACGTCCAGGGCAAGAACGTGACAGACATCGACAAGCTGCCGCTGCATCAAATCGTGGCCGCCGAATGTCTCTTCCTACCCCGGGATAACCGCCAGCCGTTGATCCGCTTCGAATCGAAGGACAGCGATGGAGACACGGAAAGTGTGAAGGAAAAACTGAAAGAAAAGCTGGTGTGGGAGTCAGAAAAGCCAAACGCCTTCGGTACGTTCGACACGCTCTTGACGCACTGGCAGACGGGAGAGGCGGAACAGAAGATCGACCTCGCCGACTGGTCGAAGTTTGGTAAAAACAAACTGCGTGTACCGCTCGCCGATCCCAAGGCGATGGAGACGCCTGTCCCCAAATTGACGCCGACCCAGCTGCGGTCGGGGGATCCGAACGACTTCGGTGCGGACCCCGCCACACTTCAGAAGCTGCTGATCGCTCCGGTGCCGCGTTGACTCTTGCGTTACACGATTACTGCGCGAAACAGACTTCGAGTTATCCCGCTGATAGCTGAGAACTGATAACTGAAAGCTCTTTTTGAACACAGTTATCAGTTCTCAGCGGGATAACCCAAAAAACTAGCCCTGACGACGCAGTCGCTACTTCTTTTTCTTGCCGCTTTTCTTCTTCTTGCCGGCACTGGCCTTGGCGGCGGGCTTCTCGTCCTTCTTGGACTTCTTCTTCCCGAAGATGGCTTCATAACCGTTAGCGAAATTCTTGGTCTCAGCCAGGCCGATGCGAACGATACTCACGGAAGATACCTCCGACAGTGAACTGACGACTCCAGGCTCGGGCGGTTCGTGCGTTGGTTGGAACCTGCCTCGCTCCGTATAGTTGACCGCCATCCGCGGCGGCAGCTTCTTACTAAAATTAGTGTAATGCCTCGACGGACGTTTGTCACGGAAAAGTCGTTCCTTCAGCTTTCCTCTTGCCCCACGCCTCCCGGCCGATTACGCTGCGGAGAGGCTCAGGAAGACATCTGGAGGACGAATTTTCAATTCGTCCGGATCGTGGACGAATTGAAAATTCGTCCTCCGGGCAGTTGAGCCGCAAAGCCCATCCAGGGGGGACCATCCATGAAGAGCAACCGTTTGCTTCGCCATCTCCGCCGCGCCGCCGGCCTCGTTCTGCTCGCGGCGCTGCTCGAACTGACATGCCCCGGCAGCGTCTGGTCGCAGCCGCAGCTGGCGCCATCGCTACCAACGCCACGGCTCTTCATCCTCGGAGCCAACGGCGTTAAGGCCGGCACGACGACCGAGATTGCGTTCGAGGGTGAGGACCTCGACACGGCCGAGGGGCTGCTTTTCAGTGTACCCGGCATCAAGGCGGAACTCGTCAGCGCTCCGCCGACGCCGACGATGAAGCGGGGCAGGAATAAGGGTCAGACGGTCACGGCGCGATTCAAGGTCACTGTCCCCGCCAACACGCCGACCGGGATTTGCGACGTCCGCCTCGTCAGTAAATGGGGAGTAAGCAACCCGCGCCTTTGCGATCGGCGACCTGCAAGAAATCGAGGAGAAGGAGCCGAACAACGACGTCGGCGAGGCCCAGAAGGTGCCGCTCAACTGCTCCATCACCGGCACGATCAGCACGCCGACCGACGTCGATTACTACCTGTTCGAGGGCAAGAAGGGCCAGCGCGTCGTCGTCAGCTGCCTGGCGTCGAGCATCGACAGTAAGCTCCAGCCCCAGATTCAACTGTACACTCGCGCCGGCTCCCCGCTGGGGTTCAACCGCGATTACCAGGGGACCGACGCCCTTCTGGACGCCACGCTGCCGGCCGACGGCGAATACTACGTCCGCGTGATCTCCTTCACCTACACGCTCGGCGGCCCCGAATACTTCTACCGCCTGTCGATCTCGACGGCTCCGTGGATCGATGCCGTGTTCCCGCCGATGGTCGAACCGGGCAAGGAGACGAAGGTGACCGTGTATGGCCGCAACCTGCCCGGCGGCGTCCTCGACCCGTCGGCGGTGATCGACGGCAAGGTATTGGAGAGCGCGACGGTCACGGTCAAGCCGCCGGCCGATCCGAAGGCGGTCCAGCGTCTCGCTTTCCACGGCCACGTTTCGCCGCGCACGTCCGGCATGGACGGCTTCGAGCTGGTGCTGAAGAACGCGACCGGCTCGTCGAATCCCTATCTGCTCACCTACGCCACGGCACCGATCGTACTCGACAATGGAGCGAACGACACCGCCGACACCGCTCAGACCGTGAAGATCCCGTGTGAGATTGCCGGCCGTATCGAGAAGTTGCGCGACCGCGACTGGTATCGCTTCGAAGTCAAGAAGGGTGAGACCTACAGCATCGAAGTCTACGGCGACCGGCTCGGCTCGACGCTCGACATGTACTTCACGTTACGCCAGGAGAAGTCCAAGAATGTCCAGGAGTTCGACGACAACCCGGACATCCTGCATCCGCAGCAGTTTTACTCGTGCATCGGACGATCCCCAGCGCTACAAGCTGACGGCGACGGAGGACACTACCTACTTGATGCAGGTGTCGAGCCGAGAAGCCGACACCCAGGCGGGACCGCGGCATCTCTATCGGGTGCGCATCACGCCGGAGAAGCCTGATTTTCGCCTGATCGTGATGCCGCCCACGACCTACGGCCCCGAAGGGCAGCTCTTGCAGAAGGGCACGTCGCAGGCGTATTCCGTGCTGGTGTGGCGGCAAGACGGCTTCAACGGCGAGATCGCGCTGACCGCGGAAGGGCTGCCGCCCGGTGTGACCTGCCCGCCACAGATCATCGGTACGGGTGCGACGCGCGGCGGACTCGTTCTGACGGCGGCTCCGAACGCGGCGCCGTGGACCGGCAGCATCACGGTCAAGGGACGAGCGAAGATCGGCGACAAGGAAGTTGAAGTGGAAGCACGCCCGGCCGACGTGACCTGGAGCGTTGGCGCGAACCAGCAAAACACGCCGACCGTCTCCCGGCTCTCACGCAACCTTGTCCTGGCGGTGCGCGACGGTGCGCCATTCCAGCTCGAAGCGAAGGCGGACGTCACGGAAGTGAAAGCGGGCGGAAAGGTGACGTTGACGCTGAAGCTGACCCGCGTTGCCGGCGAGTTCAAAGGCGCCGTACAGGTGACGCTGCTGAACCCGATAGACCGGCAGCAGGTGACGTTGAACAACAACCAGCCGTACACGTTGAACGATAACGGCACGGTATCGCTGGACCTGCGCAACGGCTTGCCGCCGGGGACGTACAGTTTCGTGGTGCGGGCGCAGGGTCAGGTGCCGTACCATCGCGATCCCGAAGGCAAGCAAGAGGCCACGGCCACGGTGTACGTCGCGGCGCTGCCGGTGACGGTGACGGTGAAGCCGAAGTAATTTCGTTTAGCCGCGAGCTTTTGCGAGCGTCGCCACAGCGCTCGCAAAAGCTCGCGGCTAAACGGTTGAGGGATGATCCCCGATGCCGGACGAACAAGGATTCCTCGCCGCCATCCGCGAGGCACCGGACGACGACACGCCGCGGCTGATCTACGCCGATTGGCTCGACGATCGCGGCGAGGCGGACCGGGCGGAGTTTATTCGGGTGCAGTGTGAGGCGGAGCGGTTGCCGGAGTTTGATCCTCGCAAAGTCGAGTTGGACGAACGCTGGAGACGATTGCTTGCAGCGCGAGAAAGTGACTGGCTCGGCCCGGTTGGTGTACATCTGCGCGAGCCTGAATTCCCGCCTCGTTATCTGCGCGGAATGCTGAACGCGGTGGCTCTCTCGGCAAGCGCATTTCTGGAACATGCGGACACGTTTTTCAAAACACATCCGGTGCAGACAATTCAGATCGACGAAATCGGGGACCAGGGGCCGCTTCTGGCCGAGTCGCATTCTCTGTCATTGATTCGCCGACTAATTCTCGGTTACGACAATCTGACTGCGGCTCAAGTTTCTCCCATGATCCTGTCACCTCATCTATCCAACCTCCGTCAGTTTTTCTTCGGCGCGAACCCGGTTGGTACGGAAGGAATCAGAGTCCTGACAGGGGCAACACACCTTCAACACTTGACCGGTCTTCTCCTGTCTCGCTGTGGCATTGGTGCCAATGGTGCCGAGGCATTGGCCGAGTGTGGTCATCTTAATAGCTTGACGCATTTGGAACTCGCCGAGAACAATCTGGGTTCGATCGGCGTTGAAATGCTCACCGTGTCGAAACGACTCACGCACCTGGAATGTCTCGGCTTGGATGCGAACGGGATCTCCGACGCCGGTGTTCGGGCGTTGGCCATTGCGCCCAGCTCCGAGATCTGACTAATCTCTCGCTTGCCAACAACCCTATCGGTAGTGAGGGAGTCGAACGACTGGCCTCCACGGAATATCTTGCTCGTCTCGAAGACCTCGACCTCCACGGCGTTCGTCTCGGCGCCGCGGGCGCCGCCGCCTTGGCCTCGTCCAAACATCTAACCCGACTGCTGTCACTTCACCTGTCGCACAATCGACTGAGTCCCGCGGCGGTGACGGTTCTTGCGGCATCGCCGAACCTGCGGACATTAAAGACTTTGGATCTCAGCGCCACGGAAATCGGTGACGACGGCGCAAAGGGGTTGGCCGCGTCGACGCACTTGATCGCCTTGCAGACGTTCCTTCTCGCCGCCAACGGCATCCGCCACTTCGGCCTCAAAGCACTTCTTACTTCTCCGAGCCTCAACAACCTCCGCGACCTCGACTTGCACGGCAACCAGGTCGGCAACCTCGGCGTGCAGATCCTGGCCCGTTCGCCGCGTCTCGGTAAGCTCGTCCGCCTGAACCTGCGCAACAACCGCATCGGCGACGACGGCGTGAAAGACCTCGCCGCGTCGGCGCATCTCGGCTCACTGCGCGAGATCGATCTGAGCCATAACGACATCACGGAAGTCGGCATGGCGGCGCTGCGCAAGTCGGCGCTCGGCAATCCGCGCGTGAAATTGATCCTGGATGAATGCTCATCCGAGCCGGAAACGTGAGCGACGGTGCTGTCAAAACCGCCGCTTACGCAGCCGGTTCGCCAGGTTGGAACCACGACTTAGCCGCCAGCACGCAGAGTAGCACGCGCGGCCAAACTGGCTGATTTCGGCCACGCCGCATATACCTAAGCTCAGCCCTGGTGCCGCCATCCCTCCCGAGCCGCCGAACCGCTATGCACGATATCAGTTCCACACCGCGCCCCTCCGATCCTGGGAAACTCCTCCCCGGTGATCCGGCGCCGGACGTGCCGTGGCACAAGCTGCTCAGCCGCTATCACTGGTTCGTCCTCACTGTTTGCGTCCTGGGCTGGTTGCTCGACTGCATGGATCAGCAGCTCTTCAACCTCGCCCGCCGGCCGGCCATGCAAGCCCTGGTCGCCGAGAAGGAGGTCGATGAGTACGGCAAATACGCCACGGCTATTTTCCTCCTGGGCTGGGGGGTTGGAGGCGTCGGCTTCGGCATCGTCGCGGACCTGTTCGGCCGGGCGCGGTCGATGGTTTTCACCATCCTCCTGTACTCGGTGTTCACCGGCCTAAGTGCCATCTCGACGGGCTTCTGGGATTTCGCACTCTATCGGTTCCTGACGGGACTCGGTGTCGGAGGCCAGTTCGCGGTCGGCGTGTCGCTGGTCGCCGAGACAATCCCGGACCGTGCCCGGCCGTTCGCCCTGGGCTGGCTCCAGGCCTTATCGGCGTTCGGCAACGTCACAGCTGCCCTGGTCGGCATCGTACTGGCTTTTCTCGTCCGTGCCGGAACGATCCAGGAATCTTGGCGGGTGATGTTCGTGGTCGGCACAGTCCCGGCCCTGCTCGTCTTGATCATCATGCGCCGCCTGAAGGAGCCGGAGAAGTGGAAGCAGTTGGCCGCCGAAAAAAGTCTGCGCGAACGCATGGGCGCTTACGGAGGGGAATTGTTTCGAGACCGGCGCTGGGCGCGGCATGCGCTCGTCGGCCTCGTGCTGGCATCCTCTGGTATCATCGGCCTGTGGGCCATCGGGTTCTTCAGCATCGACCTCACACGGGCTATTTTCCAGGCGGAGAACCATGAATCTCAGAAAGCCAGGCAAGCCCAGAAGGACATGGATGCAGAAACTGCGCGGCTCAAAGCGGAGGGGCATGACGAAGCGACCGTCAAGAAGGCGGAAGAGGCTCTGAAGCCTGTGGTTGACGGACTGAAGAAGGAAGCAAAGTTCTGGGAGGACATCTACGCTTCATTAACGTCGATCACGTTCAACATCGGCGCTTTCTTCGGCATCTACGCTTTCAGTCGGTTCACGCACCGCATCGGCCGCAGACCGGCCTTCGCCATCTCCTTCGTGCTGGCGCTGGCCAGCACCGCGTTCGTGTTCTGGAAGTTCAGTAGCATCGGCGACATCTTCTGGATGATCCCGATCATGGGTTTCTGCCAGCTCGCGCTGTTCGGCGGCTACGCGATCTACTTCCCGGAGCTGTTCCCGACCCGGCTGCGGAGCACAGGGACCTCGGTGTGCTACAACGGAGCGCGGTTCGTTGCCGCCGCCGGTACGTTCGCCCAGGGACCGCTGCAAGCGTTTTTCGTCACGCAGTGTAGCGGCGATAAGCTCTTGGCGTTCCGTTACGCAGGCATCACGATGTGTTCGATCTTCCTCGTCGGCCTGGCGATACTACCGTTCGCCCCGGAGACGAAGGGCAAGCCGCTGCCGGAATGATCCCCCAATCCGGCCCCGCTCGGCTCGCGGGACCAACCAGATGGAGAATGATAATGTCGCTGCCGACACCAGATTGGCTGACTTTACGCGGCTGCGAGTTGAAAGCGAGCAAGGACGGGCATTCGGCCGCCGTCTACTGTAACGGCCAGCCGCAGTATTTGCTCGCGCCCATCCCGGCCGGGGGCAAATACGCCTGTCGTGTGTCGCAGACCACCAATGGCAAGCGCTTCGACGGCGGCGCCACCTTCCCCACGCACGACGACGCGCTGCGCGGCGGTCTGGATGACCTGCGAAAGGCGCTGGGATGGTGATGGATTGTTTAGCCGCGAGCTTTTGCGAGCGCTTCTTCGTGCAAGTGCTCGCAAAAGCTCGCGGCTAAACGATGGGATGTGCCACTCACACGCCCAAAACACGGTTAATCATCTTGACGAACTCGGCCTCCGGCCGGACACCGACGGTGCGCTCAACCGGCTGGTCGTCGCCGCCCTTGAAGATCAGCACGGCCGGGATCGACGAGATGCCGTACTTGATGGCGATCTCGCTGCTCTCGTCCGTGTTCAGCTTGCCGACCTTGACCTTGCCGGCGAACTGATCGGCGAGCTTTTCGATCGTCGGAGTCAGCATCCGGCAGGGGCCGCACCAGACGGCCCAGAAGTCCACCAGCACGGGCTTGTCGCTCTTCGCCACTTCCTGTTCCCAGTTCTCGGTCGTCAGATCCAGTACGTTTCCGCTCGCCATGGCTCTCTGCCTTTCTTGAAATCGAATCCTTGTGGTCGCCTTCAACCTCCATTATATAGGCAGCCCGGCAAGGGGAGGACAACACCGCCGTGGCAGTCCGCCTCGTAATCCGCTACACTTGCGCCGAAGCCCGTTTCTCTTGCTGGAGACCGCTCTCATGTGCCGTAGCCTGTCGCCGCTGGTCCTGCTCGCCTGTCTCGTCGCCGTCCGGCCCGCTCGTGCCGACGTCTTCGACCACTACCTCAATCCGGTCCTCGCCAAGGCGCTCTCGGACGAACACGTCAAGGAGTTGAAGGAGCTGACGCGGGAGCAGATTGGCGATAACGATCGCGTTCTGCAGAACATCTCGGCCGCGTTCCTCATCGTCCGCACCAACGAAAACCGCCTCGCCAAGCTGCTCGTCGAGTCGGCGGGCCAAAAGGTCGTCGGCACCGACAAGATGGTCCGGATGCTGCTGATCGATCGCTACGTCACTTACAAGGAAGGTGAGGAGCAGACGATCCTCGCTTCGGGCAAGAACCTGGCGTTGTTCCCCGACTTCCGGCTGAGCCTCGACCTGGGTCAGGTCGTGCCGGAGGAACTCGGCGGCGATCTGCAATTCGTCATCGAGGGCGACAAGATCGTGGCCCGGCCGATCGGCAAGGCGAAGCTGTATCTCGTCACGAAAGCGATTCCGGACGTCGAGCCGAAAAAGGGGCCGAAGCTCGTCGTCGGCGATACGTTTCAAGCGAGTTACTTCACCGGCACGTTCAAGCTCTACGACGACGGCCGCCGCTCCGGCAAGCTGGTGCTCAAGGTCGAGGAAGACAAAACCGTCACTGGTTCCTATTATTCCGACCGCGACGGGGCGAAATACGATGTGTACGGCCAGATCGGCAAGCCGACGCATTCGATCCAGTTCACGGTCAAGTTCCCGCGGACGGAGCAGATTTTTCAGGGCATGATGTTCACCGGCGACGGCCGGATCATCGCCGGCACCTCGCGGCTTCAGGAACGCGAGGCAGGATTTTATGCGCTGCGGGAGGAGTGAAGTTCCCCGTCGAGTATCACAGCGCTACCCCCCTCTCCCCGGTACTCCGGGGAGAGGGGTTGGGGGTGAGGGGTGATGACCAGAACACTGCTCCGCGGCTCGCCCCTCACCCCCAACCCCTCTCCCCGGAGTACCGGGGAGAGGGGAGAAGCTGAGGCATCATCATGCGCGTCTTCGTCACCGGCGGCACGGGTTTGGTCGGCACACGGCTCGTCAAGCAACTGCTTGGCCGCGGCGATCGGGTCGTGATGTTGACACGCCAGCCGGCGGACCTCGTTCAGTCGCGCTTTCCCGGTGCCGAGGTCGTTCACGGCGATCCGATGAAGACGGGACCGTGGCAGGACGCCGCCGCCGACTGCGATGGCGTCATCCACCTTGCAGGAGAGAACATCTTCGCGCGGCGCTGGAGCACGACTTCAAGCAGCTGCTCCACGATAGCCGCACCGTCGGTACACGAAACGTGGCGGCTGCGATAGCACGCAAACCCACGCGCACTGACGGCACACCGAAAGTGCTGGTGAGCGCCTCGGCCATCGGCATCTACGGGCCGACCGGCGACGAGGAGTTGGACGAGAACAGTCCACACGGCAGCGACTTCCTCGCCACGATCTGCATCGACTGGGAGAAGGAGGCGCGGGAGGCGGAAAAGGCCGGCGTTCGCACCGGGTTGGTGCGCGTCGGGATCGTGCTGGACAAGGAGGGAGGAGCGCTGGCGAAGATGCTGACGCCGTTCAAATTGTGTGTCGGCGGCAAAGTCAGCAGCGGCCGGCAGTACATGAGCTGGATTCATCACGAGGACATGGTCGGTCTGTTCCGGCTCGGTCTCGATCACCCCGAGGCCAAAGGACCGCTCAACGGGACCGCGCCAAACCCGGTGACGAACTACGACTTCACCAAGGCGCTGGGCCGTGCGTTGCATCGTCCGACGATCTTTCCGATCCCGGCATTCGCCATGCACCTCCGCTTCGGACAGGTGGCGAGCATCCTCACGACGGGCCAGCGCGTATTGCCGCGGAAGCCGATGGCGCTGGGGTATGCGTATAAGTTTCCAACGATCGACGCGGCGCTCACGGACATACTCGCATGATCCTGAGCACGCCGCGCCAGCAAGTGGGTGGTCACTTGCTGGCGCGGCGTGCTCAGCTACGTCACCGTGTCCAGCGAAACCAACGCTCGAACATCCTTCTGACGAACGGAGTCACGCGCGAGCGATTGTAGGCGTCGCCGATCTTACGCAGCGCCTCGGCCTGCGTCGGATAGGGGTGGATCGTGTTCGCCAGCGTCTTCAGACCCAGGTTGCCGACCATCGCCAGCGTCACCTCTGAGATCATCTCTCCCGCATGGCGCGCGACGATCGTCGCGCCCCGGATGCGGTCGGTGCCTTTCGTGACGTGGACCTTGACGAACCCCTCGGTCTCGCCGTCCAGGATCGCGCGATCGACGAAGCTCATCTCCTGCGTATAGGTGTCGAGGGCGATCCCCTGCTCTTCCGCCTCATGGGGGTACACACCGACGTGAGCGATCTCCGGGTCGGTGTAGGTACACCACGGGATCGTCAGGGCGCTGGCTTTCGCCCGGCCGAAGAAGAGCGCGTTCTGGATGCGCACGCGCGCCAAAGCGTCGGCGGCGTGAGTGAACTGGAAGCGCGAACAGACGTCGCCGGCGGCGAAGATGCGGTGATTGCTGGTCTGCAACCGATCGTTGACCGTGACGCCCTGTTCCGTGTACGCAACTGCCGCCGCTTCCAGGTTCAGTGTCTCGACGTTCGGCGTTCGACCGATGCCGACCAGGATGGCATCGACGTGGATCGGCTCCGCGCCGCGGCCTTCCAGGACCTTTTCCGATCCCAGGTTCCGCACACATTCCAGGGTGAAATCGCCTCGGAAGCGAACGCCGTCACGGGCCAGGGAACGCTCGACGATCGCCGCCGCGTCCTTGTCCTCGCGCGGCAGCAGGTTCGGATGTTTGCCGAGCAGATGCACCTCACTGCCGAAGCGTGCGAATGCCTGGGCCAACTCGCAACCGATCGGGCCGGCGCCTAGCACCGCCAGTCGGCGCGGCATCACGGTGAGGTTGAAGACGTTCTCGTTGGTGAGATAACCGGCCGCTTCGAGTCCCGGCACGGCCGGTCGGGACGCGCGGGCGCCGGTGGCGACGATGGCCCGCTTGAAACGCAGTGTTTTGCCCGCTACTTCGAGAGTGTCCGGGGAAGTGAAACGGCCGTCGCCGAGATAGACATCGACGCCGAGACTTCGGAAACGCGCCGCCGAGTCGTGAACGCTGACAGCGGCGCGCAGACGGCGCATGCCGCGCCATCAGGGCTGCGAAATCAACCGTCACACCGTCGGGGACGTGGATGCCAAATGAGCCGGCCCGGCGAACCTCGGCAGCGGCCCGCGCCGCACGCAGCACCGCCTTCGACGGCACACAACCGACATTCAGGCAGTCGCCGCCCAGCAGCTGGCGTTCGACGAGAGCTACCCGGGCACCCAGCCCCGCGGCCCCTGCTGCGCTCACAAGACCAGCCGTCCCACCGCCGATCACCACGAGGTTGTAGCACGGCCTCGGCTCTGGATTGATCCAATCCGAGGGATGCACATTATCGAGCAGCGTCCGATTTGATTCATCGAGCGGCAGGATTTCGATGGCGCCTTCGTGCATGACGGCCTCCGCATCGAAAAGAGCCGCGCACGAAGTAAGCGGACCTCAAGCTCCGCTTACTTCGTGCGCGGCTCCTGCGCCGCCCCTCACACCAGGCTTTCCAGCAGATACTTCAACTTGCGCACTTCCGGCTCCATCGCAAAAGGAGAGTCGGGAATATCGCGGATGTCCACGGTGAGTGCCCGTTCATAATCCTGCCGTTCGAGCTGGGCGATGAGACGGCCGTACTCGATTTCACCCTGGCCGACACGCACCTGGAACTGGTTCGTTCCCCGGCCGGTGTCGCGCAGGTGCATGTGGCGAACGTAGGGAAAGACCTGATCGTAGCCCTTGCCCTGGTGCGGCCCCGTGAGGTAATGACTGGCGTCGAGTGTCAGACCGAGGCTGGGAACCTGCTCGCAGAGCCAGACCGCGGCGTCGGGGTCTTCGGTCAGCGTGCCGGTGCGCGTGTCCACGGCCAGCAGCACGCCGTCGGCGGCCGTCAGGGAGGCGAGCTGCTTGAGACGTTTCACCTCGGCATCGCGATCGCTGCCGGAGCGCGCGGCGGCTATCGAGATGAGCGGCACCATCGACAGGCGGGCCAGGCGCGAGACCGCCTTGAACTGCCGCGTGAACTCGGCATCCGACTTGGCCTCGATCTCGACGGAGAAGGCGGCACGGCGCCAGACCGGGATTATAGCGCAGCCGGGCAGCGGCGCGGGTGACGTCCTCGGCCACCTCGGACGGCCGTAATTGCCGACCACCTTCGTGGATGGCCGCGTCGAATTTATTGAACTGCAACTGAGCGATGATGCCCAGGGCGTCTTCAAGCGACCGGCTGCCAAAGCACAATGTCGAACAAGCGACGTACACGGCTGCCTCCCTTGTAACGACGTGTGGGCGGTATCTTCCTGACGCGCCCAACGGCGGACTATACCCGGAGGCCGCGTCCCAGGAAAGATCAAGTGAGCGGTCGGTTCGCCAATCTCGGACATAGTAGAATGAACGATTCACGCGGACTGCAACCACTGCGCAGACCGCGAACGAGATTCCAGCAGCCACACAGGAGCGATTCGATGCCGGACTCGACCACCTTCAACGCCTTCATCCTCGAACAGGGCCTGCGCTCTGCGGGCGCGGGATAACCCTCCCAGCAACCGCAAGGAATGGGATGACCGGCGCAAGAAATTGCGCGAAGCGATGTTCGCCGCCATGGGACCGTTTCCCGAGAAACCGTGTCCGCTGGAGCCGCGCGAAGTCGGCGTTCTGAAGCGTGACGGCTACCGCATCGAAAAACTGCTTATCCAGACCCGACCCGACGTCTGGGCCACTGCTCATGCTTACGTTCCGGAGACTGTCAAAGGTAAGATCCCCGCGGTCCTCTCCGTTCACGGCCACTGGGCGGGGCGCGGCGCGATCCGGTCGTCCAGGCCCGCAACCTCGGGCTCGTGAAGCTCGGTTTCTTCGTCCTCGTGATCGATGCCTTCGGCGCCGGCGAGCGGCACCCCGATTCGGCGAAGGGCGGTTATCACGGTGCCCTCATTGGCAGTACGCTCTGGCCGGCTGGTCAGACGCTGGTCGGTCTTCAAGTCTACGACAATCGCCGGATGGTCGATTACCTCCTCACCCGGCCCGAAGTGGACGGCGAACGGCTCGGGATCACCGGCGCGTCCGGCGGCGGCAACCAGACGATGTACGCCGGCGCACTCGACGAGCGCTTCAAGGCCGTCGTACCGGTCTGTTCGATCGGCCGGTATCAGTCGTATCTCCAGGCGGCGTGCTGCGTCTGCGAGGTGCTGCCCGGTGCGTTGCGGTTCACGGAAGAGGGCGACGTTCTCGGCCTCGTAGCCCCACGGGCACTGATGGTCGTCAGCGCCACGAAGGACGCCTTCCAGTTCAGTGTCGGCGAGGCAAAAAAGAGCCTGGAACGGACAATGGCGATCTTCAAACTCCACAATGCGGAGGAGAAGTTAAAGCACGCCGTCTTCGAGTCGGGCCACGCCTACAACCAGCCGATGCGCGAGACCATGTACGGTTGGATGACGCACTGGCTCAAGAACGAAGGCAAGGGCGAATCGATTCCGGAGCCGAAGTACGAGCTCGACACGATCGAGAACCTGAGCTGCTTCCCCGACGGTAAACGGCCGCCGGGTTTCGTCTATCCGGCGACTTACGCGGCGAAGGAAGCGGGACGGCTGCTGGCCCCGGTGCGGAAGGTGCCGGACCACAAAGAGGCGTGGGAAGGGCGGACCGTCGTCATGCGTGCTGCCTTGGCCGAGGAGATCCTCGGCGGTTTCCCGATGATGTTGAAACCCGGCGGCAAGCTCGGTCCGCCGAGCGTGGAGGAAGGCATAACCACGGTGCCGTTGACGCTGCCGGTAGAAGCGGGGCTGGAGTTGTCTGCCCGCGTGCGCTTCAAGCGGAGCAACCGCATCGGTAAGGTGCCGGCCTGTCTACTGCTGCACCTTGACGGCGGCGCGGAGGCACTGAAGCATCCACTGGCCGCGGCGCTGGTGAACGCGGGATGGGCAGTTGTCGCTCCGGACCTGCGGGCGACCGGCGACAGCAAACCGACTGGCGACGCGGTCGGCGCCGCTCCGGATCATAATAGCGCGGAACACTCGCTATGGATCGGACGGCCTTTGCTGGGTCAGTGTGGTTTCGATGTGCGCTGTCTGCTCGGGTGGATGGCCGCACAGCCCGGCTATCTCACCGATCACCTAACCGTCGTCGGCATCGGCCAGGCGGGCGTCGTCGCGCTGGCGGCGGCAGCTCTTCAAGAGGTCGCCGTAACCGCGGCCGTCGATACCCTGGCGACTTTCGTCACGGAGCACGCTTACGCAGCTGGAACGCGCATGGGCTTGCTGGCACCAGGGATCTTGCGGGTCGCCGACATTCCGCAGCTGGCGGCACTGGCCGCGCCGCGCCGTTTACTGGTTGCGGGGGCCGTGTCGCCACAGGGGAAGAAACTCGGCGAGACGGAGATGCGCGAGGCGTTCGGGTTCACGGTGGAAGTGTATCGGCTGGTCAAGGCAGAGGAGCGGTTGAGCGTGCGCGATCAAGCGGCGGCGGAAGAGGTGGTGAAGTGGTTGTCGGTCCGGCAACCGTAAACCACGCTCACGCCTTCTCCCCCGCGAACATCCCCATGTAGCTGTGATACCGCGACGCGCTGATCTGCCGGCGCTCCACGGCGCGCTTCACCGCGCAGTTCTCTTCATGCGTATGCGTGCAGTCGGGGAAGTCGCACAACGGCACGAATGGACGAAACTCGGGGAAGAAGCCCTCCATCTCCTCCGGCCGAATGTCCCATAGCTCAAACTGCCGGATGCCAGGCGTGTCCACCACCCAGCCGCCGAACTCCAGACGGATCAGCTCGGCCGTTGTCGTCGTGTGCTTGCCCTTCTGGTTGACGTCGCTGACCTCGCGCACCTTCAGGCCCAAGCCCGGTTGTAGCGCGTTCAGCAGCGACGATTTGCCGACGCCGCTCTGCCCGGAAAAGACCGTCTGTTTGCCGTGCAGCCAGGCCCTCAGTGCCGCGATGCCCACGCCGTTTTGGCGCTGGTCAGTAGTGTCGAGATACCGAGCTGGCTGTAGAGGCCGACCAACGGCTGATAACCCGCCGGCTCGACCAGGTCCGACTTGTTGAGGCAGACGATCGGCTTGATGCCGCCCTGCTCGGCGCTGGCGAGGTAACGATCGATCAGGTGCGGCTTCAGCTCCGGCTCGACCAGCGAGACGACAATGAGGACCTGATCGACGTTGGCGACGAGGACGTGTTCGCGCTGCCGCGAAGCCCGGGTCAAGATGCCGTGGCGCGGCTCGACGCGCTCGATCACACCTTCGAGGACTGGACCAGCCCCAACCGCAAGCGCGGGTCCGGCGCCTCGGCTCCCTCGCTCGCGCTCGGGGCTGGTGTATCGGTCGCTTTCGCGGGTCGCAGCCAAACGCGATCCCCTGTGGTAACGAGGCTGCGTTCGTCCGTCGCCATCGTGCGCAAGACCCGCCGCACGGCACAGCGGAACAGCCGGCCGTCTGCCGCCTCGACGATGCTGAACAAGCCGTGGACGCGCAGCACGCGGCCGGGAACGCACACCGCCGTATCGACACCCGGCATTTCGGGATCGTCGCCGACCGCTCCGCCTGCCGACTCCTGGACGATGGTCCGCCGCCGCGAGAGATCGCCTTTGGCCCGCACACGTTCTCCTGATCGGGTCGATTCCTCGGTGAAGCCGTGCTCCTCGAAGCCACGGGTCCACTGCCGTTCACGCGGCGGCTTGGAGCGGTTCTTTCGTAGATCTACACGCACTTTTTTTTTCTTCGCCATTCGATCTCCTCATATCCCGGCTACATTCTACCTCGACAACCGCTATCACGGAACCGCGCTGGCACGTTGGATTGCACGCTTTCGATCAACTGCTGCACGAAAAGCGAGCGAATGGAATGACGACCGCTGGAGGCCAAGCTCATTCAAGAATCGCGGTCCTCAACCATAAGTCTATGTTTCTATGGTGGTTGCGATCTGGAATCGAGAATGGAACGGCGACCGGTACGGAGTTTGCGATGGATGAGAACGCAACAGGCCGGCTCTCCCGTTCCTCTCCGCGTTCAGGCCGCCACGAAACGCACAAGGAACCCAGGGGGCACGGAACCATGCTAGGCTATCTAATCGATATGGATGGTGTCGTTTACCGGGGTCACGAACTGATCCCCGGTGCAGATCGCTTCATTCAGGAACTGCGTTCGCGCAAGGTGCCGTTTCTCTTCCTGACCAACAACAGTCAGCGGACCCGGCGTGATGTGGCTACTCGTCTGCAGCGGATGGGCATGGATGTGGAGGAGGAACACGTCTTCACCTGTGCCATGGCGACGGCCCGTTTCCTGGCCCAGCAGAAACCCGATGGCACGGCCTACGTCATCGGCGAGGGTGGATTGTTGACGGCGCTCCACGGCAACGGTTATTCCATCGTCGATCGCGACCCGGATTACGTGGTCGTTGGCGAAGGGCGGACGTTCACATTCGAGATGGCCGAGGCTGCCCTTAACATGCTCATGAGCGGAGCGAAACTCGTCGCCACTAACCTCGATCCCAACTGTCCAACCCAGAACGGCACTCGACCTGGGTGCGGCGCACTCGTAGCCATGCTCGAAGCGGCCAGCGGTATCCGGGCCTTCAGCGTCGGCAAACCCAGCCCCGTGATGATGCGGGCTGCACGCAAGGAACTCGGTCTGACCACCGACCAGACCGTGATGATCGGCGACACGATGGACACCGACATCCTCGGCGGCGTGCAGCTCGGTTTCAAGACCGTCCTGGCCCTAAGCGGCAGCACCCGCGAGGACGACCTGAAACGCTACGCTTTTCGCCCCGACCTCATCGTGGACTCCATTGCCGACCTGGAGCATGACGACTTGCTGGCCCGTTTTGAGTCCACGAAAGCGACGTTGGATAGTCAGCGCGTGCCCCGGCGGCCGGTACTCGCCGGCATGAGTTGAACCCGCGGCATCGAGAAAAGAACGAACCCGACAGCCCGTTGTGAGTCCATGAAGGGAAGACAATCACGACTGTGACCCGCCCCATACTACAAGGAAATGCGTCATGCTCGAAGTTCTCTGTGGCCCTTCCGAACCTGAAACCTCTTCCGCGTTCGAGGACGTGGTGGAGTTGTCACTGCTGCTTCCCGCCATGCAGGCGTCGGAGCTGGAGGAGACCGCATTTCAGCGCGGCGTGACCGCTGGGGAGATGGTGCGTCGCCTGGTGCATGACTTCCTGGCCGCTCAGAAAAAGCGTGGCGTGGGAGTCCCACGGTTGTTTTGAAATCACCTTTCCTTAGTCCGCGTTACGGCCTGTCACCACTCGTTTCCTCACCTCGCACTCCCTTCCCCCGCCACGCGGCCTTGGGTACCGGCACTACCCAGAGCAGGCAGCGGGGGGTCTTTTTTTCATGGCGCGGCGGTCATCGTTCGGCGTTACTCCGCGGGTTGTTTCGGCGGAACCAGCGACGGCACTCGTCCGGCCCTGGCCTGTTCGACGAATTGCAGGATTTCCTTACCGCCGCCGCCCGGCCATACTTTCTCGCCCAAATCGGCAAGCGCCTCCAGGTTGATCGGCGTTCGTCCCTCATCCAGGGAGTGCTTGACCATGAAATAGAAATCGACCAGATCCTCGCCCTTTTCCCGGCGTCTCGATAGGGGTGCAGGGACGCCCCGTATTTGTTGGCGAGGGCGGCCTCCAGCGCCGGAATGCGGTATTCCAGTCCGTCTTTCTCGATCCAGATCGCGGTTTGCAGCGTCACCTCGTTGTCCGCTCGATGCGGGTATGTCACATCGATCACCGACTCCGTCTCGCCCGGCATAAAAAAACCGACCACCCCGCGGGACGTGCGAACCTCCAGCGCAGGGTACAGCGCCTTCAGTGCGTTAACCGCGCGCGCCTGGTTTCGACCGGCCTTGACGAGGATGTCCACGTCGTGGGTCGCTCGCGGCCTCCCGGTCCAGGTGCTGATGCCGTAGGCCCCCGTGAGGACGAACGGGACCTTCTTCGCCTGCAAGGCCAGGATAATTTGCCGAAAATCGGGTTGAACGGGTGACATACTTCGCCACATTTCGCGGTACTGAGCACTGAGATAAGCACACTCCATGACAGCGTCGTGCGGGCTGAGGTTGCGGCAGCGCGCCTTCATTTGTTCCCACTCAGCGGACGGTCCGGGGATGGCGCGTGGCACGATGGAGGGGGAGCGTCCGTTGGCCGAGCGTATCTTCGCTGGGGTTCGAGTTCCGCGCGGCACGGTTGGCTCCGGTTCTCGCATAACATGGAAAGGGTTGCACTCTCCCATTATACCAGAGACGCAATTCCTTTCCCGCTGTGACCGCACGAGGCTACAGCTGCCAGAATGGGAGTGCGTAGCGCTGGGATGTCACTGTGAACCGTGACTGGATGGTTCGCTTCAACTGCGCGATAAATGCAGCACCTTTTCTGGTGGCAGCGACAATACCGGTTCTCCCAACCGTTCCAGTTCGATGCCTGCAAAAGTAAGCTCCCGCAGCCGGCCGTGGAGAACTTTTTCGTGACACTCCACAATCACTGGTTGGCCGAGCAGACCCAGGTGCCCGTTCCAGGACGATTCGAGCGCTGCCAGGTTCCCCGCAAGTAAGGAGCAAAACTCCTCGTCCAATTGCCTGAGCATCTGTCGGGTAACGTCGGCGGTTTCAGGAGACGATGGGACGAACTGCGCCAACGAAGCGGCGTCGGAAAGCTGCGCGGCGGCGAACTCCTCGCTGGTCTGACGCACGTTCAGACCGACGCCGACGACTGTGCCGCGTCCCTGCTCGATCAGGATGCCGCAGACCTTCTTGCCGCGGACCAGAACGTCGTTCGGCCATTTGATGCGCCGGAATGCCGATCGTTTGCTGGATCGTCCGGCACACGGCGACGGCGGCCCAGGCGGTGAGGATCGCCGGCCGTCGCAGCTGCTCCGGCGGAAACAGCAACAACGACAATAGTACGCTGGAGCCGGGAGCCGCGGTCCACGTTCTGCCATGCTGGCCGCGCCCAGACGACTGTGTGTCGGCAAGGATCGCCACGCCGTCGTTTGCCGGGTCGGAGGCCATTTTGGCCGCGTGATCGTTCGTGCTGGGCAGGCAGTCGAAGACCAGGACCCGCCGGCCGAGCCGCTGCGTATCGAGCGTCCATTCTGCACGCGGATGCGTCATGCCAGGTAATCCAGAGCGATGTCGAGGGCGACGGCGGAATGCGTCAGAGCGCCGACGCTGATGCGATCGACGCCGGTTTCGGCGATGCCGCGCAGCGTGGCCAGATTGACGCCGCCCGAGGCTTCGAGCCGGACGCCGGGCGCGACCACGTTGCGCCGCCGCACCGATTCACGAAGATCAGCAAGCGACATGTTGTCGAGCAGAACCATGTCGGGGTTCATCGTGAGCGCCGATCGAATTGATCGAGGTTATCCACCTCCACCTCAAGCGGGTACTTCGTACCGAATTGTATACGTGCCCGGCGAATGGCCTCCATCACAGCATTCGGACTGGGACCGAGCGCGGCGAGGTGGTTGTCTTTGATGAGAATGCCATCGTAAAGCCCGACACGATGATTATGTCCGCCGCCGCAGCGCACGGCGTACTTCTCCAGAAGTCGCCAGCCCGGTGTCATCTTGCGCGTGTCGAGCAGTTTGACCGGCAACCCCGCAACGACATCCGCGTGACGACGTGTCAGCGTTGCGATGCCGCTGAGCCGTTGCATGAAATTCAGGGCCGTGCGTTCGCCCGTGAGGATCGAAGCCATCCGGCCGCGAATCGTACCGAGTTGAGTGCCGGGCTGAACGGCGTGTCCATCGTCAACCAGTTGCTCGAACGACAACTCGGAATCGATGCGAGCGAAGGTGTGGCGAGCGGCGGGCAGCCCGGCAACGACGCCGTTGGTCCGAGCGACGAGAACAGCGGCTCCGGGTAAGTCCGCCGGAATAAGGGCTTGACTGGTCAGGTTGCCGTTGGCGCCGAGGTCCTCGTCGAGTGCGAGGACAAGCAATCGCTCAAACGCTGTGATTTCGTCGAGGTTGAAGTCCATGACGGTCCCGAATTGTTTAGCCGCGAGCTTTTGCGAGCGCTCGACTGTCCAGCGCTCGCAAAAGCTCGCGGCTAAACATAGATCACACAAAAAATCGCACCGCATTACGGAACAGCGCCATGCCGTCCCCCTCCGTCGCCAACCCCAGCCGCGTCCACCGTGGATGCTGCGTCGGCAGCACATGGCGCTCAGGGTGCGGCATCAGGCCGAGGACGCGCCCCGTGGCGTCGCACAATCCAGCGACGTTGCCTTGCGAACCGTTCGGATTGACGGGAAAACCGTCGGATCGACCCTGCTCATCGACATAACGGAGGACGATCTGCCCAGTCTGTTCCAGACCGTGCAGGAGCCACTCTTCCCGGCAGATAAACCGTCCTTCACCGTGGGCCACGGGGACGTGCATCCGGTCAATACCGGTGAGGAACGGGCATTTACCCGGCGCTGCCTGGAGGTAGATCCAGCGATCCTGGAACTGGCCACAGGTGTTGTGGGCCAGCGTGGCGACGGGTCCGTCCTCGTCCGGCGGCATCAGCAGTCCGGCCTTGAGGATCGCCTGAAAACCATTGCAAATGCCGAGGATCAGCTTCTCGGCATCCCGGAATGCTCGGAGCGCGTCGCCGAGAAAGTGAGCGAGCTGGTTAGCGAGGATTTTGCCGGCGGCCACATCGTCGCCGTAGGTGAACCCGCCTGGGACGACAAGCACCTGATAGCGTTTCAGCAGCGTCGGTTTCTCGCGGAGCCGGTTGACGTGAACGCGCTCGGCGACTGCTCCCGCCTGCTCAAAGGCGAACTGAGCCTCTGCGTCGCAGTTGTGCCGGGGGCTCGTAAGATCAGGACTCGGGGTATCGCCATGAGAAGGCACCACGCCAATTTCGATTACAGGTTTTCCCCGCCGCTCGCCTCAGCCTTCTACCGGGCCGTTGTCTTTCTTAGTTCATAGCAAAGCAGCAGGTCGTGGTCGCGGAGGTACAGTCGGCCGTTGGCGATGACCGGATGCGCCCACGCCGGCAGTTTGCTGCGCTCGGGCTGGTCGAAACGGCCCTGCTCCACATACTCCTTCGGGTTAGGCTCCACCAGAAAGGTCGCGCCGCTTTTCTCGTTGCGGTAGTAGAGCCGGCCGTCGGCCCAGGCGATGGAGCCTTTACCGGGTGTACGCTCCTTCCACCGGACGTCTCCAGTCTTCAACTCGACGCAAGCCAGCATGTCGCCGATGCTGCCGTATAGATTGCCATCGATCAACACCATGCCGCCGTAGGAGGTGGCCATTTTCTGGGTGAAGTAGACTTCTTCCACCCGGAAGGTCCCTGTTTCCGGACTGCTGAGTTGGACCAGGGCGGTAGGGGGATCGTAGCCGGAGGTGGCGAACACATAACCGTCGTGAAAAATCGGCGTGCAGGCGTTGTTCTTGCTCGAGGGCTTGTTGTGGCGCCACAAGAGCTTGCCGTCGGCCGCCGCGATACCGACCAGGCCGCTGCTCAGGAGATGGATGTACTGGCGCGTACCTCCAAACTCGACGATGATGGGCGAAGCGTAACCAGCGCGGCCGTCGCGCACTTCGGTTTGCCAGAGGACGGCACCGGTCTTCTTGTCGAGGGCGACGACAACTGATCTTGCCGCCGGGAGTGCAGAGCAACCGCTCGCCATCAACTAACGGCGACTCACAGTAATTGAACGGGCCTACCTGGCCGCCGAAGTCTTTGCGGAGATCTTTGCGCCAGACTTCTTTGCCGGTGGCGGTCTCCAGGCAGACCAGGTCGCCGCTGCGCCCCAGGGCATAAACAAGTTTGCCAGCCACCGTCGGTGTGCAGCGTGGTCCCGGCGGGTCGTCGTTGGTTTCACGGCGCACGGGACCGACCGCCGACGCCCAGAGTTCCTTGCCGCCCTGCTCGTCGAGGCAGACGACGTATTCCGTTTGGTCGCGGTTGCCCATGGCGAAGATGCGGCCGTCAGCGATGGAAGGTGTGCTATGGCCGATGCCGAGGCCGCGCACCTTCCAGACCAGCTGCGGGCCGCCCTTGGGCCAGATCTGAAGCAGGCCGGTCTCCTTCGACATGGCGTTGCGGTCAGGGCCGCCCCACTGCGGCCAGTCAAAGGGAGCGGCGCGGAGAACGGAATGCGACAGCCCCAGGAGCAGAAAAACGAGCCAGGAGATGCCGGACAGACGAACATGTCGCAGGAACATCGCAACTCCTTGGTAGTTCCACAGCCACGGCGACAGATTGGCGAGCTGGGGGAATCGACAATCTGTCACCATAAGAACTACTGAGTTGGGCCGGCGGTTTCGAGAGCCGCAACACGTCGCCGTCACTTCGCAATCACGCTGCGATGAATGACGCTCCCCTGGTAATTGCTATCGCGGGTCTCGAGGGAGACGCTGTTCGTGGTTGCTCGGACGGTGACCTGAATGCGGTCGCTGACCTTCGTCGAGGTTTCGGTGTGCTGGTTTTTGTCCGCGTCGCCGAGAAATGCCAGGATCGCATCGACGTCGGCAGGCTCGAACCTCTTGCCGGGATGGAGATCGCTGAACGCGTCGATGGCCGCGGCTCGCAACATCTTCGGCCACATCTTCCGGAGCAGAGCCGCGGAACCGTAAATCTCCGCGCTTTCCACCTTGCCATTGATGGCGAGGGCGAAACCGATGACCTTTTTCTTGTCCTCCGGAGCCTTCTCAAGCTTGCTCACGTAGGCGTCGATCTTGGCCAGAAGATCCTTGTCCTCGAGAGTCAGTTGCAGACTGCTAGGGGATTTGGGGTCGGCCAGGTTTTTCTTCAGAGTCTGACTCAATTTGTCTTGCTGCTCTTTGACCTTCTCCCACACCTGGCTCTGCTGCCGCGCGGAGCTGACGGCCAGCCGCAAACCCTTGCCGGGGAGCTGGCCGCTCGACATGCTGAAACGGGCCGAGTCTTCCGTACCTCGCTGTGTCCAGCGACCCGACTCCACACAGAAGGAATTCAACGCCACGCGGCCGGACTGCGGCGGCACGATCAGATCGAAGGCCAGCACGCGGTCCTGCCGGCCGCCCTTCACGATGTCGCCCGATTGGATGAACACTTCCTGGTCGCGGGAGACGTTCTCGACGCTTAACTCCCCTACCGTTCCCGTCTCGTGGACTACAATTTTGTTCGTCTCCAACGCTTCCTGAAGCGTCAGATAGTTTTTGCCTGGGATGACGTCCTCGCCGTGGATCAAGTAAACGGCCAGGTTCAAACAGGTGATCGGCCCCGAGACTGTGAACTCGGGGGTCTTCTTTGAGATGGGCGCCGCTTCCTCGAATGCGATCGCCGGCGCGATCATGGCCAGGGCCAGCATTGTTGCCAAGCGATTCCCGTACATGGTTTGTCCCCCTTGGTTATTCCATCGCCGGTTAGTTCTACAGCGCTGGGTTGGTAGGTCGGCCTTCCCAGGCCGACCGCGATTGCCCGATTTCCGTCAATTTGGGATGGCTCGGTCGGGCTGGGAAGCCCGACCTACCAACCCAGCGCTGGAGAATTAGTAAGTGGTGAATACGGCAAACGGGACTTCTAAGACCCATATGCTCCACTCACCACTCACCACTCACCACTCACCACTCACCACTCACCAACCTTATTTCCGTTCGATCGTCACCCACGCATGAATCCCATTGTCCTGGAAGCGTAATTCGGCTCGGATCGTCCGAAGCTGGTCGAGAAAGCGACCGAGGTCCGAATCGTTCTCGACGTCCTTGTGCAGCAACGGTTGGCGATACGTGCCGTGCCGGCGATTGACCATCTCACCCGTCTTCGGATCGCGTTCATACGCCGAGCCGCTCGGACTCACCGGGATGTAGCCGAGGAAGCGGCGTGCGGTCGCCAGCCGCTCCTTCTCCGGCGCATCGGGGCTCAGGATGCCGGTCTGGTAGAAGCAGTTCCAGACCTCGTTGTTGAGCAAGGTCAATGCGTGGTCTTCGTACTCGAACAGCAGACCAGCCGGGGCTCGTGCCTTTTCCGGTGACAACGTGAGCCGCATGTTGATTTCACGCTCCGCCGGTTCCTTGCCGCCGTCTTCCTTCTTGGCCTGGGCCTGGTCGATGAGCGTCTTGATCGGCTCAGAATTGGTGGCGAGATAGAGCGACTTGTCGATTGTCGCGGCGTAGAGCGCGGTCGGGGCCTCTTTCCGTGGCACCAAAGCGAAAATTCCTGCAAAGGCACTCTCCTTGACATCAGGCGTCGCATCCATGAAGCCGAACATCTGACGGTATTTCTCGGCCGCAATCGGAATTTCGGTGATCGTCATACCCTTATGGCGAATATCCTTGGTTCCTCCTTCGCCCAGATATTGCGGTATGAACGGGACGATCTGTTTGAAATCGGGATCGCTTTCCCCGCACGGATGTAAGCCGATTGCCCAGGGCAGCTTCCAGAACGACTGTTCATACTCACGTTGGCCATTCCCGTTTGGATCGGCTTCCCATCGAATGAGCCGCTCGATGATCTCTCGGATCAACGCTCCTTCGTCAATATGAATGGTCATCCTACCCTCTTTGGCGCCGGCGTTCATATTGAACGCAAGTTCCGCCATGGAGTTGGGCGGCACCTTTGCCGACATCTTTCCCAACGGCATGGAGGCAAGCGAGCGATAGACCGGCGTGCCCACCACCGGCAAGATGTGCGTCTCCACGCGAATCCGCTTCTTGTCAAGGCTGTAGCGCATGGCGATGGGATCAAAGAAGCCGGTCCAGAGTTTCAGGTACGAATCGCGGAACCAACCGTACTCGCGCTCCTCCTGAGCAGTAACCTCGTCGATCGGCAGTTCAATCAGCGGCGTGGCAAAGTGCATCGTGTTATACACGTCGGAGATCGCCACCTGTTGTTTCGCGTCCCAGGTGAGGAGCTTCCCGTCGGGGATGGCGACATCGGCCGGCTTGAGACCGGCGCCGGCGAGGGCGCTGGCGTGATCCGCCGGTAGCTTCCCGGTCTCCCACGCCGTGAACAGCGCCGCGTTGGTCAGCATTTGCAAGCTGGTCAGGGCTTCGAGCCGGCGTCGTTCCTTGATCCGGCTGGCAGGCCCCACGAGCCGGCGGATGAACGCATCGGACAGGAAGACGAAGCCGTCTTCCTCCTTGTCGTGCAGCGGAAAGACCGTGCGCATGTACTGGAAATCGGCTGAGTCGGCCAGGGACGTGGTCAATCCCTGGTGCGCGTCGATGACGCGGCGGAGACCGGCCGGCGAATTGGAGTAGACGACGAACTCACCGAAAACCGCCCGATGCAGACTGATCTCACGCAGCGGTGTAACTAAGCTCTCGATGGCCACCTTGCGATACTCATCCTTGCCCTCGCGGAGTTGGCCGTGGTGTGCCTCCCGTGCTTCGGTGAGGTAGACGTCCGCCGCGGCCAAAAACAGAGCGCGATCGGCCACCTGGAAGATCACCGTGACGTCAGTGCCTTCGCGGAGGTAGGGGTCGCTGCCCGTGACAGCCATGCTCTTCACCAGGGCCGGGCCGAGCGTCTTCGCCAGCACCGTGCTGCGCAGGCAGAGTTGCGTCTCATAGCGCTCCTTCAACCGATAATCGCGGCTCCGCACCTCATAAACGCGAGTTACGTTGGTGCCCCATTCGTCGAGCAGTTCGCTGGCCTCGATGAACTTGCCGATGCTCTTGAAGTGGACGTACCAGTTGTCGCGCGGCGTGAGGCGAGCGATCGGCTCCACGTTTGGCCGTTTGCCCGCCAGCATCTTCTCGAAGGGCTGCTCCGGCACATCGATCGCCCGGACGCGCTCGAGGTCGATGGTCCGCGGCGCCCCGGCTGCGGGCTTCCGGATGTACCAGGCGATGGATTTGCAGCGTTTCCGCGATCGCGTCAGCTCCGGTGGTGATCTCGTAGAGGCGATGCTCCGGATCGGCCATCTGTCGTTTCACCCACGGAGAACCGAGGACGCCATACTTCCGGCTCGTCGCCTCGCGCAAAACTGTAGAAGTTGAAGTCCAGCACTTGGGTCTCCAGCACGGCGAAATGAGCCGCCTGGTGCAAGGCCCAGAGGCCGCGCAGGTCGTCGAGGGAGATGTGCAGGTCGGTCGGGTCAGCCGCGGCTGGGATCGGCACTTTCCGCGCCGTGGCGAAATCGACTTCGAGGTGTACCTCGGCCATTCCCGGCGACCGCACCAGTTCGGCGAGGCTGAGTTTGTCCTTTCCCGGTGTCTCTTCCAAAGGATACTGCAACACGAACCGGGCTTTGCCATCGGTCAACGTCTGGCCGAAGAAGCTGAGATACGGCTGGGCCGACTTGTAGCGATAGTACACCGCACGAGTCTTGCCGTCGGTGGAGACCAGGTGCGGCAACCGGGCGAACTTACGCCGGTCCGCTTCCGAGAACGGTTTGCCGGTGTCGAAACCGGGCAAGCGCAGGTCTGCCGGTAGCTCCACGCGGACCTGGAAGTACGTGATGCGATCGACTTCCTGTGTACGGACATCGAGGATGCGCGGCGGCTCGGCGGCCAGAAGCCGCGGAGCCAGCACGGTCAAGCCGAGGAGTGTCAGCGCAGTGCGTACCATCATGTCGGAGCCTCCCGGGCAGGCGGAATCAGAGGGACAAGACTCGCATCTTTTGGAAGGCACGCAGGACAGGTTGTTTGTCACGCGCCGATTCTGGGAATCAATTCTGTTCGCGCGGACCAGCGTAGTTTCCGTTCTGTACGATGCGACGACGCAGGGCTAGAATCCCCGCAGCGTACACTCCTCCAGCGCGCGTCCCTTTGCTCCTGCGCAGACGCGATCTGCGGGTGACCATCTCATAACGCGTAACAGTGGGGCCGCCGGAAGGTCAAAACTGTTATGCGATTTGCGTGTTTCCTGGGTTTGGCGCATATTCATTAAATGGCGTAACAGTCTTTGGGTCATTTTTGGCCGTATCGTAACAGCCACTTTGCGGATCGCTAATCTCTCTCAACAAACACCGATATTGCTCTCTTACCAATCGCCAAACGACGATAGGATGCGCGCGTTCACTGAGAATAACGGTCGGACGGCGACGGTCCGTTTGCGCGGCGGGGATTCTCTGTCCATCGCGTTATGGAGAGCGACCATGTCTGATCTTTCGTCGGCCTCGATGTCTGAGCCGTGTCCGCTGCTTTGGAAGGCGGATCTGACGCCCCAGGGCGCGACGGCTATGCCCTGGCTGTGGCGCGGCTGATCCGGCGCGGCGCCATGACGCTGCTGACCGGCCAGTGGAAGGGCGGCAAGACGACGCTCCTCTCGGTTCTTCTTTCCCGGCTCGGAGCGGGCGGGACATTGGCGGGGCTACCGGTGGTGCCGGGCCGGGCGGTGGTGGTGTCGGAGGAGCCGCGAGAACTGTGGGGCCAGCGCGGCCAACTGCTCGACTTCGGGCAACACGTCTGCTGGCTGTGCCGCCCCTTCGCAAACAAGCCGACGGCCGCCGAGTGGGAGGGGCTGATTGATCGCCTGCTCCGGCTGGGCGCCGAACATGGCTTGACGCTGGCGGTGATCGACCCGCTGGCGGCGTTCCTGCCGGGCCGGGACGAGAACAGCGCCGCGGCCGTCCTGTCCGCGCTGTTGCCGTTGCGCCGGTTGACGGCTGCCGGAATGGTCGTGTTGCTGATGCACCATCCGCGCAAGTCCGGCGGCCCCGACGGTGTGCTGTCGCGCGGCAGCGGCGCCCTGGGCGGCCATGCGGATATCCTCATCGAGATGAGTTGCGCAGCCGACTCATCGCCGGAGGACCGCCGGCGCCGGCTGCGTGCCTTTTCGCGGTTTCCCGAGACGCTGCCCAACCACGTGATTGAGCTGAACGCCACGGGGACGGATTATGTCTCCCACGGCAGCGCTGAAAAGGAGTTCCTGGCCCGCAACTGGCCGGGCCTGCAAACGGTGCTGACCGTGACGCGCCGCAAGTTGACCCGTCCGGAGATTCTGGAAGCCTGGCCGGCGGAGCAAGAACGTCCGTCGTCGCAAACGCTGTGGCGCTGGCTGGAGCGGGCGGTGTCGGACGGCCGGGTGAAGCGCGACGGCCGCGGAACCAGCGACGACCCATACCGCTACTGGCTGCCCGGTCAGATGGAGGTGTGGTTCCGCGATCCGCTGGGCCTGCTGAACGACCCTCCGCAGTTATGATCACGCGAGCCCGCCGCGCCAAGCAAGGGCGAGCGGGATTGTGTTAGAAACCATGCCGCTCGCCCTTGCTTGGCGCTGCGGGCTCGCTTGAGAATGAGAGCGCACGCATGGATACGCCATCGCATTCCGTCGGTTCCGATGCCGTTCGCCTCATGCGCAAGCTTGGCCTGGAACCCGATCCGTGGCAGGTCGAGGTGCTGGAGGCCGGGCATCGACGGCTGTTGCTCAACTGCTGCCGGCAGGCGGGCAAGTCCACCGTCGTCGCCCTGCTTGGCCTCGTCGAGGCGATGTTCGTTCCGGGCACCAAGGTGCTGCTCGTTTCGCGCAGCCTGCGGCAGTCCGCAGAGTTGTTCCGCATCGTCACCGACTTCTATCGCCGCCTCAAATCACCCATGAAAGAGCGACAAACGACGGAGGAGTTGCAGTCTCGAAAACCTCAGCCGGATCGTCTGCCTGCCGTGCAAGGAGGAAACGATCCGCGGCTATTCGCGCATCAACCTGCTCATCATCGACGAGGCGGCCCGCGTACCCGACGACCTGTACCGCGCGGTGCGGCCGATGCTGGCGGTGTGCAACGGCCGACTGATCTGCCTGTCCACCCCCTACGGCAAACGCGGCTTCTTCCACGATGCCTGGGCCAACGGCGGCGCCGACTGGGCACGCATCGAGGTCCCCGCCGAGCGCATCAGCCGGATCACGCCGGAGTTCCTGGCCGGCGAGCGGCGTGCGATGGGCGCGTCGTGGTTCCGCCAGGAGTACGGCTGCTCGTTCGAGGCGCTGGAGGGACTGGTCTACCCTGACTTCGCGCGGTGCGTCTGCCGTACCGCCGACATTCCTGTCGGCACGGGTGGCGAGCCGACAGGAATGTCGGCGGTACGGGGTGGCCGCAAGGTCGGCGGCATCGACTTCGGCTTCCGCAACCCGTTCGCGGCTATCTGGGGCGTCCTCGACCGCGACGGCGTCCTGTACTTGACCGGCGAACACTATGCCCGGCAGAAGCCGTTGAGCTACCACGCCCAACACCTGCCGCGCGACGTGACCTGGTACGCCGACCCGTCCGGAGCGACCGAGCGCTGCGAGTTGCGCTGCGCCGGCTTTGTGGTGCAGGAGGGCGACAACGCGCTGAGGCCCGGCATCGCTGCGGTCAGCGCCCGGCTGGAGAACGGCACGCTGCGGGTTGTGGAAGGCCGCTGCCCCAACCTCCTCGCCGAGGCGGCGCTGTACCGCTACAGCGACGACGCCGGCGACCGCCACGCCGAGGCGCCGGTGGACGAGCAGAATCACGCGCTGGCGGCGCTGCGTTACCTGGTGAGCCGGCTGGACGCCCGGCAGATGGCCCGCAACCGCGGTCACGGCGACGGCGAAAAACCGGCGGAAGGGCCGGCGCCCACACCGCGCAAGAGCGCCCGTGGCTGCGCCTGGACAACGAAGCGCTGTGGAGGCCGTTGTAGCAATCCCGTGAGCACGCGGTGCGCAACAAGTGCGGAACGCCGCACTTGCTTGCGCCGCGTGCTCACAAAATCAACCGGAGACCCGCCATGAACACCACCATCCGCAACCGCATCAAGGCTCACCGCCGTGTCCGCGCCGGCGACCTGGTGCCGCACGAACTGAACTTCCGCCTGCACCCCGACGTGCAGCGGGCCGCGCTCCTAGCGCTGTATGAGGAGGTCGGCTTCGCCCGCAGCCTGCTGGCCTATGAGATGCCCGACGGCCGGCTGAAGCTGCTCGACGGCCATCTGCGCCGCGACCTCGACCCCGACATGGAGGTGGACGTGGAGATCCTCGACGTCAACGACGATGAGGCGCGGGCGCTGCTGTTGAGCATCGACCCGCTGGCCGCGCTGGCCCAGACGCAGGAGCAGCTGCGCGATCGCTTGATGGAGCTGACGCCGGTGTCGAACGCCGACCTGCAAGCGGCGTGGGACGCGGCGGCCAACCCGGAGCTGGCGGCGCCGAGCGCGGCGGCGGAACGGCCGGGGATCGTGGACGTGCCGGAGCAGTGGCTGGTGCTGGTGACGTGCCGGGATGAGAAGCAGCAGGTGGAGATGCTGGAGCGGTTTCGGCGGGAGGGGGTGGAGTGCAGGGCGCTGGTTTCCTAGTCCCACGTGCTCGGAGCTACTCTAATCCGGCTTACAGAACTCCTTAAATTGGGATATAATAGACTTTATCGGTAATAAGGGGATCGCCCTTGACAGACCCCAATAAGGCGCAATTTTCCCAGGAAAAAGTGGCTGTTTTCACACACCGTGCGATGCCTATAACGCTCTTTTCCTTATTACTGATAAAGTCTAATAGCGAGGGTAGAAAAATTTTGCAGCGTTTCAAAGGGCTGGGACCCAAACACGACCAAGCTGCGCACCCGGTGGCATACTCATGGATACGATGGCCGACAACGAAAAAGCAATCATCGCTTCATTCCTGGAGGAGCGCGGGCGGATGGAACGGGCGATAGCGCCCACCCGGGCCTATGCGGATCTGCGCGGGCCGAACTGGTGCGCGCTTCACAGATGGTCGGGGCGTTGGTTCAGGAACGTCGCGCGTTGGCGGATATGGCACGTGTGCCCCAGTATGTGGACCAAGCGTTAGCGGAACACGCGCAGATGAAACGGATGATCCACACGCGTGGTCTCATCGCGGAGATGGGCCGCGCCTTCCAGCGCCCTGAACTGGCTGGTATCTCGACGACCTTCTCTGCGCGACTGTTAGAAGCTCCGAGGGCGTTCGCGGAATTTGTAAGGCAAACGGTTCATCGCCTCTCTACCAACCCGCCCGCGGAAGTTGCTGCCCGACTGCGGGCTAGCGTGGACCTGGCGGGGTTTCAATTCGCGGCATGACCGACGCCTTGAATCGATTTATTAGGGCGCCAGTTGACCAAGACGAGATGGACCACCCTCGGAATTTGGACGCCCCCTGGAGACAGCAGAGGGAACTGCTTGACGTTGAGACCTTCGACGAGGACTGTGCTGGGACGAGATTGGCGGCACTTTCGCCAACCGTGCGCGTGGCGGAGAACAGCCGGCGGGTATTGAGCTTGGTGGCGCTGTGCAACGAAGCCGCGAAGACATCGGCGGCTGGGATCGAAATCTTCAAGCCCACAACCCGTCTGATGGCGGTGTTCGCCGATCTTCCGTGGCTTGTTCCCACGGACCGGCAGCGTTTTGCCGACATCGTCGATGGCCTTTACTTCATTCTTTACGAAGGAGCGGGCAAGGATAACCTTCGCTTTCTCGACAAAAACGGTGGCCCGTTAACAGAAGCTGAATGCGATCTGATCTGGTGCGTGAAGCATTTACGGAACAAATGGTTGCGTCACGACGCCGATCACGGCAGGGACAGGGAGATCCAAAAGTCCTGGGCCGAGTTGGCCGCGAAATACCGCTGGCTAGGATTGGCCGAACATCCTACGGAAGAACGTCATTTTCAAACGTTGCACCGAATACTAATGGAACTCACCGAGGAGTTCCTGGCACTCATCCTAAGTAGGCTCGCGCTCAAATCGGAATAGAGGAGAAAGCGGCGCGGCTCGATACGGTGCGCAGCGCGAATGATTCTCGATTTGCATCGTCTTTTCGGTCCTGCGCCAGCCGCGCGCAGAGGTAGCGGTGATAAAACGGAAGTGACGAGGCATTACGAAACCAGGAAACCGTTGAAGTGTCCCCCCAATCCAAATGTTTCCTGTGACCGGGAGGTAGCTGTCATGCCCGCCGTATCGCCTCCAATCCCGATCGGGATACGCGAAATAATCGTTGAGAACTTCCGCGGCACGCGCTCCCTTGAATTAAAGTTTCTGGACGCCGGCGAGAATGCTTCCGACATCGCCGTACTGGCCGGACCTAATGGTAGCGGGAAGACCTCGGTTCTTGAGGCGTGTCTTCTGGTCCTCGGACATCCCGAATTGATTCGGGATGCTGCGAAATCTCCACTCGTCCATACGGGGAACTCGTCTTTTCGGATTACCGCGTGGGTGCAGAGAGGAATAGAAAAGGCTGAAGTGACAATGCGGGATGCTGACCTTCCCGAGCGATCCCCTCGCCACCTTCGTGCCTCCCGCGAGCTGCCGTGTCTCTACTTCTCCTCTTGGCGTGCGCCGCGATTGGTGGGGTCTGTTCCAGTTACGGCGGGCCGTCGCGGGAAGCGGCCAATCGACACGGAAGAGAACCGGCTCTGGCTTGTGAAGCAGTTCCTCATCAATGCCAAGGCGCACTCGTTCATGAGCGGTCCAGAGCAACCGAATACCACATCCTTATTCGTGACCTCCTTGTGGAAACTCAACGAGATGTGGAAGTCATTTCACCCAGGGCGCGAGCAATCCTTTAGTGTCGATCCCGTGAGCGACGATCCCGACGCGGGGTTCGACGTATTTCTTCTCGGACCTGGAACGTCGCGGCTTCCGTTGGATTCTCTGAGTTCAGGGCAACTGGAATTGTTCGCGTTCTTCGGAGCGTTCCTGCGCGAAGTTCAACGAAGGCGTGGTTGTCATTGATGAGCCCGAGCTGCACCTTGATCCGCAGTGGCACACAATGATGCTGCGGGCAATTCGGCGATTCCTCCCGCGTGTCCAGATCATCGTTGCGACACATTCGCCTGAGGTGTTCGATTCCGTCTATTCCTTCCAGCGTCACTTGCTCCTTCCACCAGGCGACCCCCGTAATGTGGCCTGGAAGGCCAAGCCGAGCGGGGTGGCCGGATGAGTCCGTCGCCCGATCTGACCGCGCTTTATGGCCGGCCGATCATCCTATGGGTCGAGGACCTAGTAACCAGCACGTACCTTGACGAGTGCTGGCAGGACGCGGACATCGCCTTTCGGGTCGGCGGAGGTCACGAGGGAATCCGCACCGTGGTACGCAGTGCGCAGTCGGACGGCCACCGTCATATCTTTGGCTTCGTGGACCGGGATCTCGGACACACGAACCGGCCCACGTGGTCCAACGCGACAGCCAGTCCGATCTTCGTTCCGGAGGTGCATGAGGTCGAGAACTACATGCTGGATGCGAGCCATCTGGAAGCGTGTGACCTGAATAATGGGGGCCGCTCGGCCGCCAACGTAGCCACTCGTCTCCACACTTTCGCGGCTCGAATGGTCTGGTGGATGGCCTGTCGCCAGGTCCTTGCTGACCTTCGCGCCCAGACAGTAAAGGACTTCCCCAGCCATGCCGTTGTCCACAACCAGGCTGAAGCCGAGCTGTTAGTCTGCAGTTCGGGGTGGTACATCAACCTGGCGGGGTTCGCGACAACAATAACCGCAACAGGAGAAATTACGCGTCGATTAACCTCGGCGTATGCGACCGCCGCGGCCGAATTGGGGAACGGCCAATGGCGGACAACCTATTCTGGCAAGGCACTTGTCCGCGAGTTGCACTATTGGCTGTACACGCCTCCTGGGGGGACAACACCTTCACCAGCCGAACGCGACCGGGACTTGGCTCGATCCGTTGCTCGCTGGCAACGGGCCAACGGAGCAATTCCCGCGGAAGTCACGGACCTTCGGACTGCCCTTCGTACTCGCGTTGGCATCTAGCGAAAAGTGTTGCCGAAACTGCAAGTTATTCGGTGAGCCTCGAGCAACCGATCAGGCAAGGTCCGGCACCGCAACCCCTGGCTCGATCTCGATGCGACGACCACTCTCATCGAGGGCGAATCACCGTGCCACGCTGTCGGGCGGGATGAGCGATGCTCAGTCGATATCCTCCTGCAAGTGTGGCAAAAATTATGAAAGGGGCGCAGAGATGCCCGGCTTGGCAATCGGTCCGGGTCGCGCGGTGGACGGGCTGCGAACCCGTCTGCCGGATACACGATTTCCTGCCGCTTTCTGAACAAGTCCGGGTCACGGTCCGCGGCCTACCAGCTTCAGATGTACGTCGATCCGCTTGCCGTCGCGCAGCAGATTGTACGTTACCTGATCGCCGACCTTGTAATTGAGACGAATGTAGACGCCGAACTGCCGGGCGGTCATCTCCAGGTCCTTGCCGTCCACGCCGACGATCACGTCGTTCTGGCGGATGCCGGCTCTTGTCGCCGGTTCCGGGACGAACGCTCCCTGCCGCAATGCCAGCCGCTGTTCGCTCAGCCCCAGGGCCTTCTTCTCGGCTGCGGGCAGGTCCTCGCCGTGAACCCAGGGCGGCGGATCGAGGCCGCGGAGCGACCAGCGCCAGGAAATGTCCGTCGTTCGCCAACCCTCGGCCAGCGCCAGTCGGCCGGTGTGCTCGCGGCCGTCACGCTGCCAGACGACGGGAAGTTCCCCGGACGGCGGGGCCCGGTGTAGACCGTATTGGACGTCGGCGAACGAGACGGCCGGCACCTCGCCGACGCGGCTGAGCCGGTCACCGGCGCGCAGACCGAGGCGGGCTGCCGCCGAGCCGTCCGCCACTTTCACGATGCGGTTGCCTGCCTCCACATCGAGCGAGATGCCGACGTTTTCCGACTGGGGATACACCCAGAGTTCCTGCCGGCGCCATTTGCCCGCCTTCTGCAGCTCCTCACGGCGAAAGTCGTAGACCTGGTGGCAGTGGACGCAGGCCTTGTCCGGCAGCCGTTTCGCCGCCGCGAGCCGATCGACAATGTTCGGTTCGCGGTTGCCAGGCCGCGGTTGCCCCGGCCCGTCGCGGCGATGAGTGGCGAGGGCGGCCTCCAAGGCGCGGCGCAGCCCGATCAGTGAGACCCGGCTGTCCGGCGACGACGCGTCGCGTCCTCCGTAGCGGCCGTACACCTTTTCCTCGGCGCTGACGAAGAAGCCCATCCAGGTGAGATCGTAATCGAAGTCGAAGAGGTCGAGATCGACGCGGCGCATGCTCGTCAGCCGCAGCAGGATGAACTGCTGTGCGACGTTTGCGATCTCCTTGTCCAGACGAGCAACCTGCCCGTCGAAGTCATTGCAATCGGGTCAGAATTCGCAGCGGAAGACGATGAAGATCGGCTTGCCAGCGGCGGGCGCGTCTTTGCGTGCCTGCTCATAATCGGTCAGCCAGCGCGGCGCGTCGGCGGACGGAAGCAGTGCGGTCAGCAGGACGGTCGTCGGCAGCATGATGGTCTCCCCGGAGCGTACTGCACGGCGAGCCAGCGGCGCCAGCCAAGGACGAGCCGCTCGTCCTTGGCTGGCGCCGCTGGCTCGCCGTGCCATTGCTCATGTGGATAGTATTACAAGCAGAAGGCGTGCGCGAGTATGCGACCGGGCGCCCGCAACCTGTCCTCTCTTCACGGAGCGAAAAAACCATGACCACGTTCAAGTTGATGAGCGTCGTCCTCCTCGCCGCCGTTGCTTCTTCCGGCGCGGCGACGACTGGCCGCAGTGGCTGGGGCCGAAGCGCGACGGCGTCTGGCGCGAGTCGGGACTGATCGAGAAGTTCCCCGCGGACGGCCCCAAAGTACACTGGCGTCAACCGATCGACGGCGGCTACGCCGGTCCCGCCGTCGCTGCCGGCCGCGTTTACGTTACCGATTACGTCACCGACGGCAAACGCAGCAACAACCCCGGCGCCCGCAGCGACCTGAACGGCCACGAGCGCGTCTTGTGCTTCAACGCCGCCGATGGCAAGCCTGTGTGGGAGTTCAAGTACGACTGCCCTTACAAGATTTCCTATCCCGCCGGTCCGCGCTGCACGCCGACCGTTCACGGCGGCAAGGTCTACACGCTTGGCGCGATGGGCAACCTGAACTGCCTCGATGCGGCCAAGGGCACACTGGTCTGGTCGAAAGATCTGAAGAAGGAATACCACACCGAGCCGCCGATTTGGGGCTTCTGCGGCCATCCGCTGGTGGACGGCGACAAGCTGATCTGCCTCGTCGGCGGCGAGGGGTCTACTGCCGTCGCCTTCGACAAGGACACAGGGAAGGAACTCTGGAAAGCGCTGTCCGTGAAGGAACCGGGCTACAGCCCGCCGACCTTGATCGAGGCGGGCGGCAAGCGGCAGCTGCTGATCTGGCACTCGGAGGCGATGAACAGCCTCGATCCGGAGACGGGCCAGCTGTACTGGTCGGTGCCGCTCAAGCCGGACTACGGCATGTCGATCATGGCCCCGCGCCTGCACGGCAACTACCTCTTCGCCGGCGGCATCGGCGGCAAATCGGCGCTGCTGAAGCTGGCCGCCGACAAACCGGCCGCCGAGGTGGTCTGGCGCGGCAGCATCCGCGTCGGGCTATCGCCGGTCAACAACACGCCGTTCATCGAGGACAGCATCTTGTACGGCGTGGATCAGCCGGGGCAGTTTCGGGCGGTGAAGTTAGAGACCGGCGAGCACCTGTGGGAGACGTTCGCGCCGACCACTGGTGCTGGGCAGGCGAGTTCAGGCACGGCGTTCCTCGTCAAGAACGGCGACCGCTTTTTCCTGATGAGCGAGACGGGTCATCTCATCATTGCGAAACTGAGCGTCAACGGTTACGACGAGGTCAGCCGGGCGAAGATCCTCGAACCGACGAATGAAGCGTTTGGCCGCAAAGTGGTCTGGAGCCATCCTGCCTTCGCCGAGAAGTGCGTGTTCGCGCGGAACGACAAGGAGTTGGTGTGCGTGTCGCTGGATAAGAACAGGCAGGGGAAGTGAACGAAACCGTTTACGTTTCGCGTTCTGATTCCACTGCGAAACGTAAACGGGATGGTTTTCGAGTGTCGCTTTACCTACCCAGGCCGTTTCAGCGCCACGGCGGTCGGCGGACGCTTCGTCCCACCCACACTGGGCGGCCGCACGAGCATGGCCGAACTCGACGGTTTTGCTGGTTCCTGCGCGGGAAGGTTTAAGGCCGGCAGGGTCGAGGGCTTCGACCCGAACGCTGTTCCCGTTGGACGGATCAGGCTGCCGACGCCGCTCAAAGCGGAGGGGCAGAAACGCCGCAGCGGCGCCACGACCAGCAGCGGGATCTGGAAACGATCTTCCGGCCGCTTGGCCATCATGCGCTTGACGAGGGCTTCTAACTCCTCCGGCACGTCCGGGCGCAGCTGCCGTAGCGGCATTGGCTCGGCCTCCTGGTGCAGCATCAGTTTGTGCATGAGCGAGTTGCCCTCGAAGGGCGGTCGGCCGGTCAGCAGGAAGAACAGCGTACAGCCGAGGCTGTAAATGTCGGCGCGCGTATCGACCAGGCTTGGATCGCGGGCCTGTTCCGGCGCCACGAAGTCGGCGGTGCCGATCAGCAATCCCTTCTCCGCTTCATCCTGGCTGGCCGCGGCCGCTTCCCGGCCGGGGAAGGGCAACATCCGAGCCAAACCCCAGTCGAGGATCTTCAGCAGCGGGTCGGCCTGGCGGCGTCCGGATGGTCCTGGCGGCGCCTTGTTCCCTTGCGGAGGGTTGATGAGAAACAGATTCGCCGGCTTCACGTCGCGATGCACCAGTCCCATCTGGTGGGCGTGCTGCAACCCCTGGGCCGCCTGCCGGACGAAATCGCAGGCTTGCTCCACAGGCAGCGGTCCGTAAGTCGTCACGTAGCGATGCAGATCGACGCCTTGCACGAACTCCATCGCGAAGCTGTAGACGCCGTTGGTTTGCTGAGCGTCGAAGGTCTTGATGACGTTCGGATGCGACAGGCGCGTCACCACCTCCAATTCGCGCTGGAACTGGCGAACACCTTCCTGCTGCGAGGCCAGGTCGCGGCGCAACACCTTGAGGGCCACCAACTGTCCCTTGAGGCTGTCCCACGCCTGAAACACTTCGCTGACGCCCCCTTCGCCGAGCCGTGCGAGCAGCTGATACTGGCCGAGGGTCAGGGTATCCCAGGTGCCCTCGAACAGGCAGCGGCACTGGTAGGAGGTGAGCCATTCGATCTGCACGAGGTAATCGGCGAGATCGAGCGGATCGCGATACTCCGGAACGAGTTCGCGCTCGATCTCTTCGACCTGTTCAGGAGCGAGCAAGCCCACCCGGCGGAGAACGGTGAGGAAGGAGTCGATATTGTCGATGGCCATAGCAGGGTCTCGAACCGGCACCGGGGGAGGATGGTGCCGGGAGCGTGCCGCCGAAGATGACTTTCCCAGCCATCCGGCGGAGACGCGGCCTGTTGCCTCTCGTGTCTCGTATTACTGTCAGGAGATGGACCCTCCTGTCCATCGTCCGGGCCGGGCTGTTCCGCGGTGGGGCTGTCGAGTCTCCGGCGCTAGCAATCTTAGCTCACGTAATTGGTTCAAGATGACGGTTCTTGCGAATGTGCGGAGGAATCCAAAAAGTTCAGATGTGCCGAAAATGACGCCTGGCGGGAAACAGTGGATTGTCAAGCCGCGCGACTTCGGCGAGCACTGAACGAACCGACACTCACTGACGTCTCGCGGTTAAACCGCCCCAACCCGTTGCGAAATGACAGTTCGGTCGTTATCTTCATCAGAGACTGCTTTCGCCGTCGCCGCCGCTTTCCGAGGAGTTACCGATGTTGCGTCTGCTCTCCGCGCTGGTTTTTCTCGTCCTGGCCATTCAGCCTGCCGCACTCTCCGCCGCGCCGGGAGATGAGGAACCGAAATACGACAACAAGACCGTGTCGGAGTGGGTGGCGATGCTCGACGGCTCCCGCGAAATCGGCCAGCGCCGCCTGGCGCTGCACGCTCTGGGTGCCGCGGCCGACCACTCGCTCGTCTGGCGGCAGACGACGAAGAACCGCCGCGGTGCGCTGCTGGTTCTTTATGGCATTCTCGGTCCGGCCAAAAGTAAGAAGGTGCTGCCCGCGCTCGTGGCGGCGTTGCAGAAGGATCCCGAGGACATCGTTCGCGCCGACGCCGCCCGGGGACTCGGTCTGATTAGTGCCAAGTGCGTTGCCGAGAAGCAGGACTTCAGTCCCGGCCGCGAGGCCCTGTTCGGCGCTCTGCGTACCGACCCATCCGGAAGCGTCCGTGCCGAGGCGGCGACCGCGTTGGCCAAGCTGAATCCGGGAGATGTGCAGGCGGCCGTGCCGACGCTGATCGAACGGCTGAAGGATCCGTATCCTCCTGCCCGAGATGCTGCGGCCTCGACTCTGTTCAAGCTCGGCCGTGATGCCGTCGAGGCCGTGACCGCCCTGCGCGAGGCGGTCGAGGACGAGAAGAACGAGCGCACGACGCGCGTCTGGTGTACCCAGGCGCTCGGCAAGATCGGGCCGCCGGAAGCCAGCGTCGCGCTGCCGGCCTTGCAGAAGGTGCTGGCCGACGACAAGGCGCCGCTGGACATTCGCAAGGCAATCATGGAGGTGATGGCCAAGTTCGGCAAGGACGCCGGCCCTGCCGTCCCGCTGCTCGCCAAACTGCTGACCGACGAAGGTTCGCTGCTCGAACTACGCAGCGCCGCCGTGGCCGCCCTCGATCAACTCGGGCCGAACGCCGTGGCCGCCATTCCCGCGCTCAAGAAGGCCGCCAAGGACAAGGACAAGTTCGTCCGCTACATGGCGGTGCGCTCCTTCGCCAGCATCGGCAAGGAACTCGGCTCCGAGACGAAAGAGGTCGTCGTCCTGCTGCGCCAGGCAACGGATGATCCGCTGCTGGAGGTGCGCTTCGCCGCCATCGACACGCTCGGCAATCTCGGCGCCGCAGTATTGGGCGACGACGTCACCGTGGTGCGCGAACGTCTGAAGCAGCTCGAGCGAGAGCGCCGAGAAAGACGTGCGCGAGGCCGCACTCAGACGCGCTGAAGAAGTTGGAGTCGTGAGCAATGCAGCATACCTTTCCCACCGCGACGTTCGTTGTCGGCGAAGGTCCAGCGCGGCGCATCGGGACAGTCCGCGACGTGGTGCTGACGGTGGAGAAGGCGCGAGTCCTCGATAGACAGACGAGCGACTCGCCGTTCCTCATGGGTCCGATACGCGCCGAGGGATCCTTTCTCGAAGAGTGCCGGCCGAACAGCAGCCTCCTGGCTGTGGGGCGTGAGGCGGTGCTCAAGCTGGCAGCGAAGGACCGCTGGTCGCTGGCGGGCGTCCTGATAATGAAGCTCGGCGAAATCCGCACACCGGCGCCGAAACAACGATTGTACCAGTGGTCGTTCCTCGTGACCGGCAGACCGCGCGATCCCCTGCGGCTGTTTCCCGAGCACGGTCCAGGTGAGATGGCGCTGGAAGATCTGCTCGAAATCAATCAAGATTCTGTTTAGGGTCTGTTTGGCAATAGGAGTTTGATGCCTTTCGGGGGCCGCGTATACCTCCGAAATACGGTGATTTTCGCCTACTTGCCAGGTAGAAATCCTATTGCCAAACAGACCCTAGCCGCGACCCGATAGGGGAGCGCTCCGGGTGACGCGCTCCCCTATCGGGTCGCGGCTAAACGTCGCGCCTCATCTCCTGAAACAGATGCGAATAATCCGCAAACGGCGTGCGGTCCGGCGGTCCCTGGGCGTGCAGATAGAGGCTGCGCTCCAGCGGGCGTCGCAAGGCGACGGCGCTGCTGGAGACGGTGCCGCGCGTTTCGCCGCGCAGACAGATCGCCGGGCCGCCGTTGCCGGTCTGGCCGCATAGTTCACGCAGCGCCAGCAGACAGTGCTCGGCCCCCGCGTAGCGGCGCTGGACCAGCCACCAGGCGGCGTGGCACACCCGCGGATCGGCGTCGTCGTTCACGTCGCGGTTTGCCAGGACATGCAGCCCCGGCGGCAACAGCCGGACGCGCAGCCAATCGCCGGCGTGAATAACGATCGCGTCGGCAGCGTCGGCGCAGACGATATTGCAGCCGTCGTAACTTCCGGTGTCCAGTTCATGCGTCGCGGCATCGGCGGCGGCCTTCGCCGTGGGCAACGTCAATAAGTCGCGCGCGAACAGACCACGACTGCGTGGCGTCGAGGGTCGGCGCTGTTTGCGGCGGTTGGTGACGGCGATCAGCACGCCGCACGCATTGACGCCGAACCAGGTGCCGCCCGCCGCCGGATCAGTGCCGGCGATCGCACTCACCGCCCCATCGAGCATCTCGGGCGGATCGCCGCCGCGCGCATAATCCTCTTCCCGATTCGCCCCCGCGATGACCGGGGCGTCTTCCACGACACGAAAAAAGAGTGCAAGTAGGCACATAGGCAGGGGTCAGGGGTCAGGGGTGATGCCGAGTACTCGGTACTGAGTACTGAGTACTGAGTACCGGGTACTCAGCACCCGGTACTCAGTACTCAGGCGAACGGCGGGAAATGATTTACCCGTAGCCGAAGTCGCCAGACTTCGGGTGGGGCGTCCAAACCCGAAGTCTGGCGACTTCGGCTACGGGAACTTAGAACCTGCCGCTCGCCTCAGTACTCGGTACTCAGTACCCGGTACTCGGTACTCCGTACTCAGTTTGTTGTACCATCTATCGCCCCTTCTGACTTCTGACTCGTTGTGGCAATCCGCGTCCTTTGTGCAGGTCGCACCGGCGTCTGATCTGCGGCGACGCGGCAGAAAAGGAAAGGCGGGTTCACGAGAGACGCTGGGGAATTCCGATAACAACGGCGAGAGAGGATGGAACAGTCCGTTCACCGGGCTACCACTTCTCCGGAGCCGTTTACCCGGAACGGACCGCGCGCCGCGAATGACGCTCGATTCAACCCCGAGACGAGGTATAAGGACATGCCTGTCAGAAGCAAAGGACCGCTTTTGGCTGGAATTGGGGCCTTGCTGGGCGTCTGCGCGGCAGGCGGCGGGTGCCAGTCGCTGCGTATTGACTCGCCGCGAGCCGATTCCGGCGCGACCATCCTGCATCCCGTCGCCGACTCGAGGCCAACCAGCTCGCCGTCGTCGGGACCGATCTTCAACGGCCCCATCGTCATGATGTTGCGGCCGACGACTCAGGAACCCGCCCCGGTGGACAGAACGGTGGAGAGGGATGCGGTGTCGCCCAGCGCCTGGCGTCCGATTGTGCGAGCCAGCTCCGAACCGCTGGTGCCGGGAGAGCCAGGCCCGATTCAGACCGTCCAGGCACAGTCGATTCCTGCTCCAGGCCCGCAAGCACGGTTCACCGCGGATAGTGTACCGGCCTCTCAACCGCGGTTATTTCCGACCACGGCGTCTGCCCACGTCGAGGCTGACAGCCACGTTTCGACGGTGTCGCTCTTCCATCCGCCGCGGCCCATCGCCACTCTGCCCGTGCCGCGTGAGTTCGACAAGCAGCCGATGCCGCCCTACGTCATCGAGCCGCCGGACATCCTGCTCATCCGGGCCAGCAAAGCCATCTCGCTGCCGACACAGCCGCTGGACGGGCAGCACCTGGTTAAGATGGACGGCTTTGTTAACATGGGCATTTACGGCGAAGTGTTCCTGGCCGGCCATACCCTGGAACAGGCCCGCGACGTGGTTGCCGCCGCCCTCCTGGCCCGCCGCGTGAAGGGCAGGGATCCCAAGGACATCGCCAATCCTGCGGCCAAGGATACCGATTTGACCATCGAGGACATCAAGCGCGAATTGCAAGTGGATGTGCTGGCCTTCAACAGCAAGTTTTACTTCATCGTCATCGACGGCGGCGGCTATGGCCAGCGCGTGTTCCGGCTGCCATTCACCGGCAACGAAACCGTTCTGGACGCCATGAGCCAGATCGGCGGCCTGCCCGAGGTTTCCTCGAGAAAGAACATGTGGGTCGCCCGCGCCACTCCGGCCGAGGCGGACCACCCGTGCATTCTGCCGATCGACTGGCGCGGCATCACCCAAGTGGGCTCGGGTAGGACGAACTACCAGATGCGTCCCTATGACCGCCTCTACGTGAAGGCCGACCTGCTGTTGGCATTCAACAACGGCGTCACCAAAGTCGTCAACCCGATCGAGAAGCTGCTCGGTGTGACCTTGCTTGGTGCCAGCACGGTCCAAACGATCAAGGGCAACGGCGGCGCCGGTGGCGGTCTGTAATGAGAATCGGAATTGTGACGAGGGGGGGCGCCTGAAATCGGGCGCCTCTCGCCACTTCCTGCTTGACAGCGAGTCCCGCGGCTTTACGCTGGAAGGGGAGACGGCAACAATCGGTCGGCACCGAGGAGGATGGCAATGAAAAGGCAATTCGTCGTCAGCGCGGCAACCCTGGTGTGGCTGCTGGCGATCCACGTGGGTCCGGTTTCGGCACAGTATTATCCGTACCCCTCCATGCCGGGTTACAGCCCCCAGTACCAGAACAACACCGGTCTTAGCCCTTACCTCAACCTGCTGCGCGGCGGCGACCCGGCGGCGAATTACTTCCTGGGCACGGTTCCCGAGTTCCAGCGTCGGTCGAACTTCAACTACCTTCAAACCAAGATCCAGGAAATCGATCAGCAATCCGCCGCGACAATCGGCGACCTCGAGCTGGCAGGCCGCTGGACCGCACGGGGCATCCGACGGCGTTCAATTACTATTCGTCGTATTATCCGCAACCGGGTCGGCCCGGCAGTGCGCAGGCGGGTCAGCTGGGGGCCTACCGGCCGCGCTGATCGCGTGCCGCCACTACCCGTTTAGCCGCGAGCTTTTGCGAGCGCTTGTGAGCGCTCGCAAAAGCTCGCGGCTAAACGGGTAGTGGCGGCATTTTGCTCTTGCATCTCCCACTCTCTCCCGTTATTGCCCTCTCGTCGCCCCTCCCGCCATATCCCATTCCCTTTCACGAGAGGATAACGGATGCCGCGCTGGTTTCCCGCTCTCCTGGCCGGTTTCGTCGTCGCCGGGCCGGTTCAGTCTGCCGGACTGCTCATCCCCACCAACACGGACGTGCCGCCGCTGGCGATGGTCCGCCACAACGTCGAGGTCACCATCGACGAACAGGTCGCCGTCACCCAGGTCACGCAGGTCTTCCGCAACCCCACCGACAGGCCGCTCGAAGCCACCTACATCTTCCCGGTGCCCAAGGGCGCCAGCGTCAACAAGTTCACCATGTGGGTCGACGGCAAGGAAGTCCCCGGCGAAATGGTCGAGGCCGACAAGGCCCGCCAGATCTACACCGACATCGTCCGCCGCACGCAGGACCCCGGCCTGCTCGAATACATGGGCAACAACCTGCTGCGGCTGCGCGTCTTCCCCGTGCCGGCCCACGGCGACCAGAAGGTGACGGTCAGCTTCACCGTCGTCGCCGCGCAGCGATACCGGACTTGATCGAGTACATCTATCCGCTGAAGACCGACGGCAAGGCCGCCGACCACGCTGGAGAAGTTCACGCTCGACGGCCACGCTGAAGTCGCAGCACGCCGTCCAGAACGTCTACAGCCCGACGCACGCCGTCACGGTCAAGCCGGCACGGCGACCACGAGGCGACCGTGCACTTTCGAGAGCGAGCAGGCCGTCGCTCGACAAGGATTTCCAGCTCTTCTACACGCTCGGCGACAAGGACGTCGGCCTGACCGCGCTGACGCATCGGCCCGATCGCCAGTGACGCGACGGCACTTCATGCTGCTGGTGTCGCCGCGCGGCGGAGCTGTCGAAGAGCGCAGCGAGGTGCCGCGCGACATGGTCTTCGTCCTCGACACCTCCGGCAGCATGCAGGGCGTCAAGATGGAGCAGGCGCAGAAGGCGCTGAAGTTCTGCCTCGACAACCTGGCGCCGAACGACCGCTTCGCCGTGATGAACTTCGCCACGACGGTCAACCGGTACGCCGACGGCCTGCGAGCCGGCCGACAACGACGCAGGTGCACTGGCGAAGAAGTGGGTCGACGAGCTGGAAGCGACCGGCGGCACCGCCATCGACGCCGCCCTGCGGCGCGCCCTGGATCTGCGGCCGGCCGACACCGAACCGGCCGTTCACCGTCGTCTTCTTCACCGACGGCCAGCCGACCGTCGGCGAGACCAACCCGGAGAAGATCCTCAAGCAACGTCATGCGACCGCAACACGGCCAACACGCGCATCTTCACCTTCGGCGTCGGCGACGACGTCAACGCCGCCCTGCTCGACCAGCTGGCCGACAAGACCCGGGCCGTCAGCACCTACGTCCGGCCGGAGGAGGACATCGAGGTCAAGGTGAGCGGCCTGTACGCCAAGATCAGCCATCCGGTGCTGACCAACCTGAAGCTGACGGCCGGCAGCGAACGTGACGCTGACGGAGATGTATCCCGAACCAGCTGCCCGACCTGTTCCACGGCGGCCAGCTCGTCGTCCTGGGCCGGTACAACGGCAACGGCCACGCCGCTATCACGCTGACCGGCACGTCGGCAACGAGACCAGGGAGTTCGTCTACGAGGTCAACTTCCCGGCGAAGACCGACGACGACAAGGCGTTCGTCGAGGATCTGTGGGCGCGGCGCAAGGTCGGCTACCTGCTCGACCAGATCCGCCAGCAACGGCGAGAAGAAGGAATTGGTGGACGAGGTCGTGACGCTGGCCAAGAAGCACGGCATCACGACGCCGTACACCAGCTACCTGGTGGTGCCGGACAACGTGCCGGTGGCGCAGACGGCGCCAGTTCGCAACGTGTTCGGATACGAAAATCAAGGCTATCAGCTTCAAACCACTCCGATTAATGTCGGAGGCTATCTTGAGCCCGAAGCCATCGTACCGATGACACCGCCGGCAATTCCCTCTCCTGCTTTAGCAGCTCCGACCAGCGGGCGTATCAACTATGCCCCGATCGGCCTGCGCCGCCGGTCGGTGCCTCGGCTCAGAGCAATACCCTGCGCATCTTCGAGCGCGGCGGAAACGGACAGACGGGAATCGCCACCTCAACCGACGAAATTCAGACCGGTAAGAACGGCGTTGATTTCGCCATTCAGCTGAACGAGTTGCGTTCGACCGATCGGCTGACAGCGACCCAATCGAAGCAGGTGGCCGGACGTCGCTGCATCGACGTCGGCGGCCTCTGGGTCGATGAGACCTACGCCGGCACCCCGCCGAGCGTGAAAGTGAAGGCGCTGAGCACGGCGTACTTCCGGATGCTGGAACGCCACGCGGAGCTGAAGGACGTGTTCGCGCTAGGCCAGCGGCTCGTGTGGATGACGCCGAGCGGCACCGCGCTCATCATCGACGTGGCCGGCGCCGAGACGATGAGCGATGCGGAGATTGAGAAGCTGTTTGTGGCGAAGAAGTGACGTGCCATACTTGGTGAGCTAAAATCCTCCGGTGGGGAGGCGTTTACTGAAAGCTAGGAACTGTCTGCTTTCAGTCACTCTTCTCCCCGCCGGAAGATTTCGACAGCGTGTTGGTGTTCGGCTCGATCTGGAAGAATCGCGTCGTTGCGTTAGCGGGTAAAGTCCAGGGCTCATGTGCCCGTGACTGCCAGTGTCTGGGGACAGGCCTGGCGCGAAAGGCGTCGGCGATGACCTTGTAAAAGGCGTCAAATACACCTACAATGTGTGGAGCGTCGAAGGGCCGAGAGGCTTACCTCACTTAACGCAAGTGCTGATTTATCGAACGGTTAGAGAGTTTCGGGGCGTGGCGCAGTTTGGCTAGCGCGCCTGAATGGGGTTCAGGAGGTCGGAGGTTCGAATCCTCTCGCCCCGACTTTGCAAGCCTCGCTGTAACAACAAGTTACAGCGAGGTTTTTTTATGGAAATGTCGGCCTGCCCCGCGGAGGGCAGGGAATCGGGCAGGGAATGCTTTTCCTGAACGCTCGGTGCGTAAAATGGAATAGCCCGCGGCTGTTGCCTCAGCCGCGGACCGCAAGTGAAACCTTCTGGCTCACCCTCTGTTACCGCAACAGAGTCAGGAGGTTCGGCAGTGCGTACTCCCACGAAGCCCTGGTATCGCGCATCGAAAGACGCCTGGTACGTCGAGGTCAACGGCCGCCAGGTCCGGTTGGCCAAGGGCCGCGACAACGAAAAGGAAGCCCGCGAGGCGTTCTACAAGCTGATGGCCAACGGGTCGGGCAAGCTTCCCGATGCCGACACGATCCGCGTCGCCACCATCTGCGACCTGTTTCTCGACTACTCGCAGAAACACCACGTCCCGGATACCTTCCGCTGGTACAAGGACTACCTTCAGGATTTCTGCAACCAGTACGGCACGCTGCTGGTGCCGGACCTGAAACCGCTGCACGTCAGCCGCTGGCTCGATAGCCATCCCGGCTGGAAGGGCGCCCGCCGCTGCGCGGTGATCGCCATCAAGCGGTCTTTCAACTGGGCCGAGGGCGAGGGCTTGCTCGCCGTCAACCCGCTTCGCAAGGTCAAGAAGCCGCCGCAGACTTTCCGCGAGCGTGTCTTCAGCCGCGAGGAGCGGCAGGAAGTGGTCGCAACCATCCGCGATCAGGCGTTCCGCGATTTCGTCTTCGCCATGCAGGAAACCGGATGCCGGCCGAGCGAGGTTTCCCGCGTCTCGGCAGACAACGTCGATCTGGAACTGGGTGTCTGGGCGTTCGCCGACCACAAGACGGTCAAGAAGACCGGCAAGCCGCGGATCGTCTATCTCACCCCGGCGATGGTGGAACTCACCGGGAGGCTGATGGCAAAGCATCCCGACGGCCCGCTATTCCGCGGCCCGCGTGGAGGGAAGCCCTTCACCCGCAACGGCATCCGCTGCCGCTTCAAGCGCCTGCGGGAGAAGCTACCCCACCTGAAGGGTTTGATCGCCTACGCCTATCGCCACAGCTTCGCCACCGACGCGCTGGTCGGCGGCGTGGGAATCGCCCAGGTCGCCGAGTTGCTCGGGCACACCAGCACCGACATGGTAATGCGGCACTACTCGCACATCGCCGGGAACGTCCGCCACATGCGTGACGCGGCGACGAAAGCCGCAAGCGGTGGGTGACGTGATTAAGGTCGGAGGGAGACAGGACCGGCAGGATGCCGGTCCAATCGCCTTGTTTATCACGCGTCTGCCGGCTGCTGCAAAAGAATGGCAAGTTCACGCCACGCCCACAAGAGGGGCGTTGGAAAACGCCATTCGTGTGCGGGACTGAGGCGCGCAATGCCAAAGTCGGTAACCTCATAGGAGATGACTTGCTACTAACGAAGCACTGGGCGCCGACGTCGCCGCGCTCTAAAGGCGCGAGCGGCATCCTCTCGATCTGCCTGTGATCTCCAAGTTCGTCCGCGACGCCAGCAAGGACGACCCCCGACCGGTGGTGCGGGGGTGCATGTGCGATCGGCTCCGCGCTTCTGGACTAGGCACGGAAGACGGGGCGGGTGTGACCTCAACCTTCGGGGAAGTACCGCCGGTGCGTTTCCTTGATCCACGCCGGGTTGTCCTCAATCAGGTTGAAGATCTTGTCCTGGCTCACCATGTAGCGAATGGCGAACGAAGGCGTTGGCGACGAAAGAATAACGCTCTTGAACTCGGGTGCGTAGATGGCTCCCTGCTCGTAGGGGCAGCCGTTGTAGAACTGGCCGATCATCATGCCGCGGGCCATGAACTCTGGCTTGAGATTCTGGTGGATGGCGTCGAACAGCGGGAACTTTCCACGCGCGGGGTTTAGCTTCGGGAAGATCGTCATGAAGGTCTTGTAAATGACGCCGTCGGGGGCGGCGACGGGGTTGGCGGTTTCCATCGGATCGTACGCCGGATCCGTGACGAGGAAATCACTCATCTGCTTGCGCAGCAGCGCCTCGATGGCGTCCTGATCTTCTCCGAGGGCCGACTCCTCTATCCAGTACTGATCGTGGTCGAGGGACGTCTGAACGAATGGGCAGACGTGCGCAAGCCCGATCCTTAGCCTCGAACTGCGCCGGCGTCACGGGCTGGTCGGACACGTGGTCGATGCGGTTGCCCACGACGAGCTGGCGTTCCTTGACCACGCAGACGAACTTGCGGACCCAATTCTGCATGATTCGCATCCGATCGGAGCGAGTCTCATCGGCCTCGACCTCAGAAAACCGTCGCATACAGCATCTCCCCTAGTCCTCCTCAGCGCCCGTCGATCCAGACTCGTTGAGGAACAGGAAATCCTTGCCCTCGACTCCCTTCCATTTGAACTCGCGTGCCCTACCAGTGCCGTGCCGCTTGCTGGTCTGTTCCAGAAGTCCAGCCTGCATCAAACGCATGATCGCCCCACCAACGACCAGCTTTCTCTGTCCGAGCATGGCGCGGAGGCTGTCCACCGGCATGAGGATCGGATCGCTACCCTTCTGCATCTGGCTCAATTCCTGGGCGATTCCAGCCAGCAAGGTCGGAAGGGCGCCGCCCGCGAGGTCCGGATGCAGCAGCCGCATCGGTTTGCGCTGCGCCCGTCCGTGGGCCAGGCGCAGGCTGTTGAACCCCCACGGCAAGCGTGTCCGGTCGTGGGTCGCCAGCAGAGCGCTCTGGAAGTCGTCCTCGCTGTAGTTCCGAGTCCGCGCCACGCGCCGGCACAGGTCACGGAAAATCTGCTGCGCCGTCTCGTCGAGCGTTTCCTGCTGTAGTTCCTCGATGAATCGTAGGTACATGCCGCCAGCAGCCAAGCGCCATCGCACGCCATCCGGAATTCGTCGATCTGGTCCGCGTCCTGGAACGCCTTCTCCTCTACCTGCCGATCACTCTCGACGGTCACTGCCCCGACGAGGTCAGACACGCCGCCAGCAGTCACCTCATGGGTCAGCTCGAACGGGAACAAGCTTTTTTTTTCGACCATGGACGCACGCTCCCCTTGGTCTCATACCTGAATCGTATCGAGTCGGCGTCGGCAAGGCAATGGCAACATCCGCGCTTATTGCGTTGTTGCTCTCGACTCGACCCCATCGCCGCGTCTGGGGCATCTACTAGAATCCCTATGGAGTATCCTGAATAATCGTGAGCAATCTTGTCGAATCTGAAGCATCTGTGGTTCCCAACGAGAATCAAGAAGCGGAAAGCCAGGCTCTACTTGACTTTCTGGCCTGGAAGACCGATGATTATGACATACTGCGCCTCCCTGCTCCCGCTAGAGCAACGAGCGTATTCGTCATCCCCGAGAGAAGGGAGGTACTATGCGTGCACCCATCTCGTTCAAGGCCCAACTTCTCAACGGAAAGATCGTCCTTTCGGGTAACTTAGACAACTCCCGCGAGGTCCGCCAGGAGTGCGAGAGGATCGCGAAGGCTGCCGTTCAGACCCAAGCCTATTGGATCGTCGATGCCCAGCAGGCCAGGGTTCCAGTGGGTGGCGAGAACACGTGGAGCGAGGTCGCCCAGGAGATATTGCGCCACTGCCAGCTCGTCTACCTCCCGAGCCCGCTCGCCCAGAATCTTGAGTACGACGACCGATACAAGCACGGGAATTCCCGATTTCTTGAGACTGACGACGAACTGGCCGGGTGCTCAAGGACTGGCTCTTGCTGTGCTTCCTTGGTGGACAGCGCGCCGCGCCGCTGCGTGCTGACCCGCATTCAGCATGAGCATCCGGGGAGACCCGGAGAGAGATGATCTATAGGAAAGCCCCCGGACATCCGGGGGCTTTCTCGTTCAATGAAAAAACCCTCGGCCGTTGCCTCGGCCGAGGGCTTCGAGTGAACCTGATGGCCCACCCTCTGCTCTCTCGTGATGAAATCTGGCGACATTGACGGGTACTTCCGCGCCCGTGGGAACCACGGCCACAGCGGAATGGCGAAGACAAACGCCGCTACTGGCTCAGGGTGATGTGCTTCAGGTCGAGGTCCACGGATTCGCCTGCGCCGATTTCGACCTTCCGGCTTTGCAGGAACGCATCCAGTTCAGCCTCGTCGATCAGGATTTTCCCGCGCTTGCCTTTGCCGCCCATGCGAAAATGCGGCAGCAGATGATCCTCGCACCAGCTGTAGACGAGACTGTCCGAGACGCGAAGCCTTGCCGCCACTTGTTTGACCGTCAACATCGCCGCACCTTACCTCTCGATGTTCTTGTCTTTGCCCTTCCATCAGCCAGCGGGATCACGCGGATCTTTGCGTAGGAAGCAACCCTTCCTTTTGGTAACGCAGAACCTCGGCGTGGGGCAGTACCCAACGGGCGTAGGCACCACGCCCCGAAAGCTTTTTCTCCGCGTAGACGCGACCGAGGCGGCACCATTCACGCACCGTAAACGCCGCCTTGCCGACAAGCCGCGCAAACTCCTCGACCTCGTACCAGTCCTTGACTGTCTGTCCCTCGACCAGGACGATGAGCATGGCCTTCAATTCGCGTAATTCCTTGAGGATGATCGTGTCATCGGTCATGGATGGACTCCCTTTGCCCCACCGCCGGAAACCCATTTCCTCGAAAATCGCGTTCCCGGCATGCCCATCGGCATGATTGCAACACTCAGCACAGCCTTGCTTCCCTGGGCATCGGCTTCCTCTTCTCAACTTGCTCGGACTTGCGGCCAAGCATCGGCATCAGCACATGCTCAATCATGACCTGCACTGCTGCGCGGTCCGTTTTCAGATGCCGAATCACTCGCATGAGTCCCCACACGCCGAGTCCCGCATACAACACGGTTGTCAACACGAACGTCACCAGAATCGCAACGAGCATTGTGTTCCCCCAGGTTCGATGACCTCCGCACGCGCGCCCATGCTGGGCGTCCACGCGGAACGCCGCCGCTATCCCGCTTTCGCCTTTTGCCTCATCACCTGCACCCAAGTCTTTCCGTCCAGGTTCTCGCCCTGGGCCTTCCGCGCCAGTTTTAGCGTTTCCTGGAGGATGTCGATAGCATCGTCGAGCGACAAGTTGTTGCCTGCGATCGTGACCGACCGGCCTTGCCGCCCCAGCGGAATCTTGAGCTTGTTGACCTTGATGCCGGGAGCCTCGCCATTGCGAATCTTTCGGCTCCGCTGTTCGATTTCATCGCGGCTGGCGCCGGCCAGCTTCGCCACGAGCACGGCTTCCTGTTGCGCCTCCGGCACCTTCGCAATCGCATACCATTCCGAAGGGCCAAGCTTGTTCTCGGCAGCCGCCGCTTGTACGGCCGGAACGCATTTCGACAGCGACAAGATGCGCGTCAGCATCGACGGGTCGCGGGAGATTTTCGCCGCCAGTTCCGCCACTGTCGCTCCCGGATTGAGCACCAGCCAATCGCGACAGCCCGCGAATTGTTCGTAGGGCTTCAGGTCGGCGCGGTGCAAGGACGTGACCAGCTGGATTTCCTTGACCTGGGCCGGCGTCAGCGGCTCATCGGTAATGATGACATCAAGCTTCTCCGGCTTGCCGTCGAGTTTTGCCGCCGACCAGCGTCTAAATCCGTCGATGATCGCCCCATCGGGCCGGGCCAGGAGCGGCACCAGCTGCTTCTTTATGAGCGAGTCGCGCAGCTCCCGCAGCTCGTCGGGTGACGAGAATCGCCGCGGGTTGCCCGGATCAGGCTTGAAGAAATCCAGCGGCTTGGTTGTCAGAGTCGTCGCCATGAAATTGCCTCCGAGATCACGAGAAATCTTTCTTACACCATCACAGCCGTCGCCCCAGTTAGGCCAGGGCGACGACCGCGAGAGCTATGTAAAACGCCGTGAGAATCACAGCGGTAAGCAAAATGGTGAGCATGATTGCTCCTAACTGTTCAACCACCACCAGAAGCCCGTTTTTGCGCCTTTCTGGACGGTTTTGTTACTGCAAACCTTCCACATCAGCCATCCGTAGAACAGCACGCAGACCGTGAATACCGTACAGGGGTCGGCGAGTTGAAACGCAAACAGCATGATTCTCTCCTTTCGCGAAAAATGCGGGTGGGCGACCCCGCTCGGATCAGTTGCGCCAGCCGAGCAGACGGCGCAGCCAACTCATGCCGCGCTCATGAATCCTGCCCATCATCACGCCAGCTTCCACGGCCTCCTGCGTACTCGGCACATTGATGCGGAGCAGCGCCCCGCAGTGCGGACACCGACGCAGTTCCCCGGCGCATTGCGGATCGCCTTCGATGTATCCCCCGCAATTCACGCAATTGCCGGTGAGTATCATTCCCATTGCAACCTCCTCTTGAAAAAGTGCGGGTGGGCGCCACCGCCCCAGGTTAGTTGTCACCGCCGAAGAAGATTGACAGCAGGGCGGCAACTCCCCCGGCCACCATGCCAGCCTTCACGGCATCCTTTGTGGTAATCACCTGCAGCGTCACCGGCCGACCGCAGTTCGGGCAGGGGTGAGTTTCGCCGTCCATATGCGCCGGAGCTTCGAGCACGTCGCCGCAGTGCGGACACTGAAAAGAAACCATTCCCATTGCAAACCCTCCTTACCTTTCGATGTCTTGCCCTTGGTCATGCCTCGCACCGTGCGAGGCATGACCAGGAGCATGTTTTGGTAACTTGTCGTTGGCTCCCCGGCCTAAGGGGTCGGGGGCCGGTGCCATGTAGGCGCCGTAAGCGCAGCACCAAACCAAGAATGAATCTTCCCGAGCCATATCGACCTCTCACCCGTATAAGAGGCTCTCGCCCCGGCAGATGCGTGCATGCCTACAGTGCCGCGGCTTGCCTCCGCCGCCACATCACAATGGCGACTGCACCGATCAGGAAGACGCCCGCTGTGATGCACAGCTTCGTCTCAGGCGCCATTTCCTCCCAACTTTTCGCCATCGGCGGCGCCACTGGCCCTATCGGCGCCGCGGCCTGTTGCAGCCGCCGCGCTCGCATTTCAGCGGTTCCCGTAGCGAGCGGTTTAAGACCCAACGCGTATTCCAGCGGGTTTATCAGGTAGGCGTCGAAGCTGTCCCGGTCGGCGAGTTCCGCTGCATGGCCGATGGCCCACAGGGTAACGTCATCGCCGCAACCCGGCCGTGCGATGGCCAGGAGCAGGTCGCGCGGCCTCGGAAGCTTGCCGAGGTCGCCGCTGGCGTGATACGCGGCCAGCTTGACGGCCACCGGCCTGGAGCACGCGAACAGGGCGGCCACGGCCTCGTCGCCGTAGGTCTCAACGAAGTCCCGCGCAATCGGACCGACACTGGCAACGGCTTGCTCGCGGGCGGCACGCCGCGTTCGGGGATCGGCTCCCGGCGCGCCGTTACCGAATTGGGCGAACAGGTCGGCCGGCGAAGCGGCCACAGCAACACAAAAGACGCCAATCAGCGTGTGCAAGCGGATCATGGCAGTTTTCCTCCAGGTAAGAAACTTGGTGTCCGTTATCGCTCCATGCCGCCGCGCTCCTGGGCGTGGTCGTCGCCCCGGTCGTCGTCGCGCTGCGCTTGTCGGCCTCCTTGCGCAGCTCGTCCAGAGACGTAGTCTTCGATGATTCCTGCTCCGGCCCCTCGCCGGGACCGCCGCGTGCTTCGGCGATTTCGCCTTGGGTCTGCGTACCAGCCAAGCCGATTTCCGTATCGGCAACGCTTTCGCGAGACGGGTTGGCCGCATTGCGCAATTCCTTGAGGCCCAGCCGAAACATCGCTTCGGCATGGCCGGCTCCGATTTTTCGATCGCTCATCGCTGTTTCTCCTGTCCACGGGTTATCACGGATCGAACGTTCCCCTACCTGCTCATCAATCTCCACACGACGAGGGCCACACCCGCCGCCGCCAGTGCCCACCACAGCACGCCCTTGGCGCTATTGGCCCCCGCCGAAAAGGCCGGGTCGCTGTACCACTTGATGCGCCGCGCCAGGATCGGCGGTACTCCCCGCACAAAGGCGATCAGCTTGTCACCGCTTAAGCGCAACACCTCGGCCGGCTGAAGGAGCGCCCGGGCATTGACCGAGTAGTTCAAACTCCTGCCTTGGCTCCTTTGCTGGCTCTGGCTTCCTGCGCTGCCGTCACTGTTCGACGTGCCAGTGTTCTCGCCGTAGGATTCCAGCATCTGTGTCCAGTCGCCCAGGCTTTTGGAAATCCGCTCTGCGGTCTCAATACTGCTGGCACCCAGGTAGATTTGCGTCGTGCAGTTGTCGTACAGCAGCGCCGGCTTGTCCTTGAACGCCGCCTGGACCTGGCTGTCCGACTGGTAGGCCAGGAGCATTCTCACCCCCGCGCTGCGGCCGCGCACCAGCGCTTCCTCGACGGCCGAGAGACCGCCAAGTGCCGACGCCTCATCGAGCAGGAGCAGGACTTCCGCGGCCCGTTCATTCCCAGCGGCGCCGATCATCCGCACCAGCGTCGAAACCCAGCAGCGCAGCAGGCCTTTTTGGGCCTCAAGCTGGTCAGGCGGAATAGTTAGGAAAAGCGTCGTGCCGGCCTTGAGCAGACACGTCGCGTCGAATGTGCTGCGTGCCACCGACTCTGCTACCAACTCGCTGTCGAGGAACGAAAGGTGCCGCGCGACGGTGCTGAGTACTCCGGCTCCTTCCTTGCTGAGCGTGCCGGCGCGTTCGTTGTCGAACAGAGTCATGAGCTGGTTGCCCATACGCGCCGGGATGCCTCCAATCTGTCGCAGTTTGTTGGCAGCGGCGGACAGCAAACTCGGGTCGCTGGCGATCTCTTGCACCGAGTTGAGGCTGCGGTCCTCGCCCTCGAACGTCATCAGCACCAAGACGAGGATGGCGCACACCACCTGTACGGATTTATCGTTCCAGTGGGGGTCGTTCTCCAATCCAGTACGTACCACCAGCGCCTCCGCCATCGCCCTCGCCGAGTCGATCAGTGTGGGACTGCCCGGCTGAATCAAATCCAGAGGATTGAAGCGGTCTTTGCCGTCGTTGAATGGCGCCAACTGGACGAGGTGCTCACCCTTGGCTGCGCACCGTTCACCGACCGTCGCGAACAAATCCCCCTTGCAGTCGAACACCACCACCGACCCCCGGAAATAAACGAACAGGTTGGGAATGATGATGGAAACGCCTTTGCCCGCTCCAGTCGCACCGACCAGAAGCCCGTGTGTAAAATCCGCTACGCGAATTAACTTGCCGCTCATCGTGCGCCCGAGGATCAGCCCGGCATTGCCGAGCATCCTGGCCCGCATGAGCACCTCCTCGCTCGCCCAACTCGCGGTCCCGAACGCGGTGGACGAAGGCCGCCAGCCGCGCCGTGCCAACGCCGCAAGCAGGATCAGAGCGCCAATGAAAAGCAGAATCACCCGTTGGTCGTCCTCGTGCATCGCAACAGCCTTTCCTGCAAACAACTAATTCAGTCCCGGCCGCATCCGCAATTGCATTTGGTTCGTCGTCCGGTCCTGAAAATCTTCCAGGCCGGCCTTCAGCCGCGTATAGACCTCGACAAAGGCGTCATGCTGCTCTTCCTCGCGCAGGCAGCCGGCAAAGACCTCGACAATTTCCTTGGCCAATTGCCAAGCAGCGTCATGAGTCAACGACCGGCTATCCATGTTTCATTTCTCGGACCGCTCACAATTTCTCCGCTCATCAACATGGACGGACAATTGGCGCCGAACGGCGCTGGCTTCTCAAAAAGGTAGTTTTCTGATATGGTTGTTCTTGACTTCTCCGCGGTTACCTTTACCATCGGAGCGTGCCGTGCCAAACTCGAATCAGCGGTGGAAAGTGAAGACAGAGTTGGAAGCCGAGGTTGCAACCGACACTGAAAAATGTCGGGCTGTGGTGGCAAATACCGTGGTAGTGGAGGAGCATCTGACGAAAGGACCCAAAGACAAATTCAAGCTCAAGAGTGGAGGGGAAATCAATGTCGTAGGAGGACATTTCGCCGTGCTTCAGCTACAAGCACTGCTTGATAAATCTCCAGAAGACTTCCGCACGCTATTGGCTATCGCTCGCGGAAATCCGCAGGACGCGGTCCCCGACAGTATTGAGCGCCTCAAAGGCGGTTTTCTGCATCCGCGCACGTGCGAAGTTCATCCCCCGATTCTGCGTGATATACTCCTTTCTTCCTATCAAGAGACACCGGAAGGCCCGGTTCTAGTAAATCCTTTTCAACTAAACCAAGCTACGGACGCACAAGAAGTTGAACGCCAGACCAAGGAGGGGCTGAACTGGCTTGTCCGCGAAGCATTTAAGACCGGTCCGGGCGGCCCTAAAGGCAAATAATGATGCCGTGCAGCACCGTCACGTGTTACGAGATCGTCAACCGTTTATTGACCTTTGCGAGCAAGCGCTTCTCGCACGAGGATAATAGCTCGATTGTACGATCGCCTCACACGGTGCTCAGGCACGCCGAGACCGGCGGCGATTTCCGTAAACTTGGTACCCGCGGCTTTTTGCCAGACTACCGACTGTTCGTATGCCGGCAATTGAGCGAACGCGTGCTGCACCGCGTCGAGTAGCAGCTGGTGTTTTTCTTCTCTCGAAGGATCGACCACCTTATCCGAAACATCCAGTGGTACGCGTCGGCCCAATCTTTTGCGTTCGTATTGCACTTGGCGGAGTTGGTCACAAGCTGCGTTCGTCGCCACCGTGCGCAACAGGCCTTTCAGCGACCGGCGAATGTCTTTGGTTTGCAGCACGCGGCAAATCGCATCTTGAACCGCATCCTCAGCATCTTCACAGGCGATATCGAACCGCGCGTGCAGCATTCTTGTAACCCGTTCGATTAGCAGTCGCCAATCTTCCGGTGGAAGACCTTTGGAAACCACGTCTAATCGGTCGCTGGTCATGATGCGTCCTCCCGCTGTTTCCTTCTTCGATCCTGTCTTTTCCGTCCTTCGCCGCGGTGCCCCGAATGAAACGGCCAACTTGTTGGAATGAGAGCGGTTACGCGGCGTCGACCCGCTTCAGGTCAGCTGTGGATGTATCGTTCAGCTTCGCGGCCAGCATTTCAACCTGCTGCTGCTCGTTTCCCTGCGAAATCGCGTACCAGTCCTTCAGGCCGATTTTGCCTTCCTTCGCCGCTTCCTTGACGGCCGGGATGCAGCGGTGCAACGAGAGCGTCATCGAGACGGACGCCTCGGATCGGTCAATCGCCGCCGCCAGGTCTTTCCCGGTTCTGCCTGCATGGGCACGCAGCCATTCCACGAAGCCCAGATACACCTCGTAGGGCCGCAGGTCTGCCCGGTGCAGGGCCGTGACCAGCTGAATTTCCTTGATCTCCCCTTCCTTCGCAGTATCATCGACCAGATAGCAGTCGAGCGTCTTCAGCCCGACCAGCTTCGCCGCCCGCCAGCGCCGCTCGCCGTCCACCAGGACGCCGGACTTCCGGGCGATCAAGGGCACAAGCTGTTTTTTGGCGAGCGATGCCCCAAGGAACCGCAGTTCCCCTTCCGGGAAATCCTTGCGCGGATTTGATGGATCGGCAAGAAAAAACTCGACCGGCTTGGTGAGTATCGATGGCATGAGAGAGACTCGGTGCAATGAGTACGATTCAAGCCTAACAGAGTTTACGCATCTGCATTGGGGCATCGAAAAGGGCGCGAAAGAGGGAATCGATAGGGAATCCAGGGGGAATCCGGTGGGCGTGCCAGACGGCTACCAACTTGACTTCGAGGCGATAGAGCGCCTCATGAAAGAGCACCGGCCCCGGCTGAATTGGAGTTCGTTGGCAACAAAAGCCGATGTGGACCCAAAGTCGCTCCGAAGGTGGCGTGACGGCGGCCTTGCCACATCGCAAAAAGTTGAAGAACTAGCGAAAGCACTAAAGACTGAACCACAAGTGATCGCGCTCGGCTGGATGCCCTGCGAGGCTATAATGAATGAAATCGCCACGCCGAAAGATGAAGGCAGTAGCGTTGCCACCGTTGCCACGACCAGAAACTCAGCAATAAAAATCGATGCCCATTCATTGAGTCAAGAAGAATTAACGACCATATTAAAAGCCGTCACGATCATTCTCAACCGAAAGCAATCGATTACACTTGACGGTACAAGGGAGGGATGTGTGGAAATCTTGGTCAAACTCACTGATGATGAGATTCGTACTCTTCAAGAAGCGATAAGTGCTGGAACGATGAAGCATCTCCGAGTGATTGGCGTTAAGGCTATCGACCCAATCGAAGGTGCGTCGGTGCCGACACCGCCTACACCGTCTCTTTCATTCGGACGCCTTCGGCTTTCTGCACAAATCCTCGCCGCCGCTTCCGTGTGCCTCAGCTTTACTGGCGTCATTCCGGTCTATGCATGCCCTTGGTACGTTGGCGGCCTTATCCTTGCTGCGGCCAGCCTGTATTTCAGCTTCGCTGCTGGTAGCAGGCTTGTTCTGCCCCTCATTGCCTTGCTCATGAACCTTATTGCCATCATTTGCTGGCCTAATGTCGTGGGGTTCTTCGCTGGACCGAACGGATACTCATTTACGGTTGGTAGCCGAGCTAGTGAGCCCACTCTTGATGCCCCAAAGGGGCTAAAAGCCTACTTCCTCCCAGCTCCATTAATACCTCCATTAGACTGGAAAGACGGCGAGTACATTGAGATATTCATCGATGGAAAAAAGATTATACGATGTTTGCATTCCAACGGGGGCATGACGTCACAAGTGTTGGACCCCGCTTGGATCGCCATGAACAAAATGACCACGCCCGTAATCGGGGCTATATCATTCGGTACTCATGTGATTGCAGTGGAAGTGAACGGGAAAACGGTCTTTTCCAAACGAGTAACCATAGAGCCTTGTGATCCTGAATCGGCAATCGTATCAATATCTGTTAGCCGAAATGAGGCGCGCGTATATGAAGAAGGCAAGAGAGGCCATATCGAGTATTGATTGTAAAATGTGCCGCTTGCCGCCAACCTTCGTGCTTGCCGGAAGCATAACTCTCTGCTAGAAGCCTCCTGCTAACCCGCAACATGGAGGTGATTATGGTTAGAAGGAAAGCGCAAGAAGCAACAGCAGCTTCTCGCCGCTCCTCCGTTGCCGGTTCCTCGATGACTGGCCAGAGGCCGCACCGGCCCATTACGATGGCTGCCTACAACATTCGCCCGTGCCGCCCTGCCCGTAAGAACGCCGCCCAGAATTGCTCCTGAAGACGGTCCGAAGGTGGCCGAAGCCGTCCGCCTCGCAAATGCGAAACCCGACCCATGCAACGGATGACTGCGGGAGCTGATGCGTTTGTCGATTTACTCTGGTGGTAGGAACGCCGGTACTTTTTTGCGAAGCCATTCACGCAGTTCCTCTTGGGTCTCGAATTCCGCAATGGTGATGCTGTCGATGGTCGGTCCCGACTCGCCGACTTGTTGGATTTCTTCTTCGGTCATTTCTGCGATCCAGAGTATCCGATGTCGTTGCAGGCCTGCCTGCGTGAGGTTGATTGCACCATCGTTGAGCGGCTTGGCCAGATTGCTGCCGCGGATGAGGACGAGGTATACGACATCGCCGGAGAATTTCAGCAGCAGCCCCTCCGATGGGTTGTACTTCCACGGACCCATCATGCCGTAGGGAAAAAACATGCTGTTGCCGTCTCGGAGGCGAAACTCCACCGACGTGGCCGTATCACGGATGCCGCGCAAATAGCCGAACGCTTTGCACGCGGCAACGCTGTTATCAGTCTCCGGCTCCTTGCGTTTCAGGTAAGCATCGAGCCCGGACGTGCCTGTCTTCCGGCGCAGGCGATCCTCTTGCATCGGTTCATCGTTCATAGTCTGGTCCTCGTTCAATCGCTGCATTCCTGGCCAAGTCTGGCTGCATTGCGCCCGGTCGCGTCAGGCCACGGCCGCGGAGCTTCCGTTTGGCTCGGTCCGTGTCCAACTTCTTTTGACCCGCTTCAGATAGCTCGGTTGCCGACAGCGCCGCATCCGGGCGAGCGACCGCCTTGAGCAGCCCAGCCCGGTCATCGGTGAAAATCTGCACCTGCTCCCGGCCCCTTGTGACTGCAACGTAAGCCGTGCGGTCGTTTGTCGCTGGGAAGGATTCACTGGACATTCCAATGAACACCTTGTCCACCGTTGCGCCCTGGCTCGCATGGCTGGTGATGCAGTAACCTTGGGCAAGGTGGCCCCAATCCTTGTCGATGACCCAGCCGTGATCGACGATGATGTCGCCCCGCTTGGTGAATCCCTGAACGGTCAGCAGCGTGCCGTTATTGAGCCGGTTGCCGTCTTTGGTCTTGCCGCCGGCGGTTACGCGCACGCGGTCGCCCACGCCAAGGGCGAGCTGGGCCGGCCGGTACACCTCGAACCGGTGGGCCAGATTCGTCGGCACCTTGCCGTCGTCGCCCACGATCAGTCTCGATCCTTTCTTGAAGCCCGGAGCGTTCTGCTGAAACTGAATCAAATCACCCGGCTCGTATTGCGTCGCGTCGGCTTTCTCGGCATCCGTCAGGTGCGCCGGCACCCAGGCCTGAACAACGCGTTCCTTCTCAAGTTTGCCTACCGCCTTGAGGCCGTCGCGGATGGCCTTCGCGATCTTAGCTGCCTCGGCGTGCGTGGGCGAGACGACGAGGGCGGATTTCGCCTTGCCGTCCTTTTTCTTTTCTGCGGCAGCGGCCAGATAGACGTCGGCGAGCTGTTGATACCGATCGCTTCCTACTACTTCCCTGATCCAGCCGAGCCGGTCCAGCTCCTCGAATCCTTCGCCGATTCTGCCCTCGCTCAGCGACTGGGCGGCCTTCTTGTAGTCGCCCTGCTGGCGCAGTATCTCAGTGACCGCAGCGGTCTTGAGCCCTGCCTTGTCCGCCAGGAGCTTCAGCGGCTCGCCGGCCGTTACCGACCGGTGCTGTCCGCGGTCGCCCACGAGAATTACACGAGCGCCGAGCGCCTCGGCCCGGTTGAATACCTCCAGCATGTCGCGCGTGCCGAGCTGGCTTGCCTCATCGACGAGGATGACGCCGCCCCTGGCCGACTCCTGCATTTCCTCGTTCCCCAGAAACATCGCCACGGTATCGGCCGTGGCGAATCCAGCTTCCTGCCGTAAGACCTCACGGCTCGCCTTTACCGATTGAGCGATGGCAACGACCGGCTTGCCGGCCTCGGCCAGCGCCTCGCCGATTTCCTGTTCGAGCGTTGTCTTGCCGGTGCCGGCCACGCCGCGGATAATCATCACGCGGTCGCGGGAACCAAGCACGTGCCGCACCGCTGCCTTCTGCCCCTCGTTAAACCAGTCGCGCGAGCAGGGACGCTCAGGATCGCCCAGCGGCCGGCAGGTTCCCCGGCCCCGGCGGGCGAAGTCGATGACCTTTGCCTCCAGCGCCAGCATCTCTTTCGTGGTTGCCATCGGCCGGCCGTCAATCTCGCTGCGGATCAACGGCCGCTTCGTCATCTCTTTGGCCACGCCCTCGACCGTCACTGAGCCGATGCCGCGTTTCAAGGCTTCAGTCGCGAGTTTCCTCTCCGGCACCACCGCTTCTCTGACGAAGCTGTGCTCCAGGGCGTGATCGACCGCCAGCGCCTCGCCCCGCCCTGGCCTGGCGAGTTTCCGCTCGCGGTGGTACACGGACCGAAGCGACTCCCACTCGCCACCGCTGAGCCGGTCCCGCCATTCTTTCCGCAGCTCTTCCGAGGTCAGCGTCTTGTCCTTCTTCTCGCGCGTCTCGGCACCCAGTTCCGCCTTGCGGTCGGGATTGGTGATGCCCTTTTCCGCCGCCACTTTCTCGATGATCGCTGTGCGCCGCGAGAAGCGCCCAAGCACATCCTTCGTGATACCCGCAATCTCGAAATCATCCCGTTTTCTCTCGACGCCGAAGCCCAGATCCTGTAGCCGGTTGGCCAGTCGCACGCGGAACGCCGCCTGGAAGTATGGGGAATCCCTCTTGAGGTCCGCAAACTGCCCGGCTTTCCACCGCCCTTCTTCCTTGTCCCAGGTGGTGTTGAACGCAAAGCAGTGGGCGTGCAGCTGCGGATCGGGAACGCCATCGACGGGCGCGAGGTGGTATGGATGAACTCCGCCCAGACCATGTTCCCCGTCGTGCGGTCAATGTCCTGGCCCTTCTTGCGGACGCGGGTTTTCATCTCGGCTTCCATGTCGCGCATAGTGTCATCGACCGCCCCGCGGAAAGCATTCAGAATGGCCTGGTCGCCGCTCATCGCGTAGAGCAGCGACACGCTCTTGGGCACGCTGAAGGTGAAGTCGTAACCTACTCGCCGCTCGGACCGCGTTCGCACGGTGAGCTGCTCGCCCGTCTTGGGGTGGAGGTTGTCACACAGCCGCTCGAAGGAGAGCTTATCAACCGTTCCTTCAAGCCCCAAACGTGACGCGCCTTTGCCGCCCCAGCGGCCGACCAATTCCTGGCCTTCACTGTAGTAATCGGCCGCCGCGTAATACGACTTGGCGCCCTTGGCATTATCCTGTTGCGAGATGCGGATCATGCCTCATTTTATGCTACCACAGATTCGTTAACTGAATGTTAACACAGTTTTGCTACCCCGCGGAAAGCCTAGGGTTTTAGGAATACGCTCTCCCGCAATACGACAGCAACATCACCTAATTATCACGCAGGCGGTGCATCACGGCTGCCGATGAATTCCCCCGAATTAGCCCGTCTCACCCCGGACACTTGGGTATGGCGACGTGCTGCACCGCACCACTCCATCAACTCGCAGAAACGCCCAGCGAGACTCTTGCGCGGAAGTGTAAAAATGTGGTAATATTCTCCTTACAAGGAGGTCACCCTATGTACGACATTCCAGAAACCGGCTTCCTACGGCTGCGGCAGGTTCTGACCGTCATTCCGGTCGGCAAGACCTGCTGGTGGGAGGGCGTCAGATCAGGACGCTATCCCAAGGGTGTCAAGCTGTCGCCACGGTGCACAGCTTGGCGAGCCGAGGAAATTCGGCAACTCATAAAAGACCTGTCGGCGCAACCTCAGACCCACTAAAGCGGTCTTCATCGCGGCCAAGGTCACCAGCGGTCGGCGCAAAGACGCCGACCGCTTGCCACAGGCTTTACGCACTGACTAATGCTCTGATATGCTGGAAGTGGTTTTTCAGGTGTTACTGCCTCATTAATCTGCGGCGGAAATAAAACACCATTCCTGCTGCCGCCAGAAGGAATAATGGTATCAGGGCTGAAGGCATTTCCGGTAACTGAGTCGGTGTAGCATCACTGGTAACGTAGCACATAGCAGTGCCGTTAGGGAAATTAGGCTCTAAGAAATTCGTTGCGTTGGGGCAGCAGAATTGGGAGAACGCATATCCACCACTATAACCTGCCGGACAGCCGGTTCCAGCTGGAATTGTTATAGCCGGAGCACCGCAAGCAGGCTGATTCATGAATGTAGTAAGGGCAGTCCCGGACGGGCAAGAACTCTGGGCTGCGGCGTTTGAAACAAACAAAACGCAAGCAAGTGCCATACATGCAGTTAGCACCATCAATCGGAATGTATGTTGATTAATATAATAGCCTTTCATTGCTTATTCCATGGCATCAAACGACATGTCGATTAATAGCACGGTAACATGCTCGGAGAAGTAAAGCAATTTCAATCCACCGCCTTCGTAAAGAAGCATATCGGAGCGCTAGACAGTGCGTAAAGCCGCCCAGTAATTCGTCCATAAGATTAACCACCCATTAACCATTATATTACCCATAATTAACCAGTTGAAGGATATAATGATGGATGAGCCGGAAGCCGCCAAAAATCTCATCAAAGTTGCTATGCACGACGGTGTTGTGCGGGATGGTGGCTGCGTACCCGGCGTGGGGTAATCCGCAAGGCGGGTCGGTGGCGCAGGGGAGTGCGTCGATTACGAACAACGGCAACACCGAGACGATTCAGCAGACGACGGGCAAGGCCATCCTGAACTGGAACAGTTTCGACATCGCGCCGGGAGAGACGACGCAGTTCGTGCAGCCGTCGGCGGGGGCGGTGGCGCTCAACCGCATCAGCGAGAACAAACCGAGCGCCATTGAGGGATCGCTGCTTGCCAACGGCAACGTCATCCTGATCAACCCGAACGGCATCGTGTTCGGCCGGACGTCGCAGGTGAATGTGAACAGCCTGATCGTCTCGGCGTCGGATGTGGACGACAATGCGTTCATGATGCAATCCAGGCCGGTGTTCAACAAGCCGGGTAGCAGCAATGCGCTGATCTTGAACCAGGGGCAGATCACGGCGGCGCAGGCGGGTCTGGTGGGACTCATTGCGCCGCAGGTGCAAAACAGCGGCATCATCACGGCCCGGCTGGGCAAGGTACAGCTGGCCTCGGGCGATACGTTCACGCTGGATTTAGCCGGTGACGGGATTACGTCGGTGGCGGTGACGGGAGCGCTCCAGCAGCAGCTGATCGCCAACAGCGGTACGATCAATGCCGACGGCGGCACGATCGAGATTACGGCGGCGGCGGCACGGGGTGTGGTCGACAGCCTGATTACCAACTCGGGGACGCTGCAGGCGAACACGGTCGGGCAGCAGATCGGCAGCATCGCGATTAATAACGCCACGGCCGGAGGCACCGTTACCAACACCGGCACGATCAGTGCGTCGGGGTTAAACAGCGGCGAGCGCGGCGGCTGGGTCACCATGCATGCGGACAACGTGCAGCAGCAGGGCGCCATCCATGCCGACGGGCAGGCCGGTGGTGGGCAGGTGGGTGTTACGTTCAATCACAGCTACAGTGATACAAGCAACTCCACCATCACCGCCAATGCAGTACAGGGCGCCGGCGGCAGCATCAGCATCAGCGGCGCTACGAACGCAGGCAGCGTACTCGCCGCTTCCGGCGCTATCAGGCGACCTCGCAGGAGGGACAGGGCGGTTCTGTTACTCTCTCCGCCGACAACGTCAGCCTGACCGGTGCGCAGATAAGCACGCAGGGACAGACCGGCGGTACGATTGCCATCAGCGCCACGCAAAATGTCTCGGCCGATGCAGCAACACAGATCAACGCCAGCGGCAGTAATGGTACGGGTGGTACGGTGACCATCAATGCCGATAACGTCAGTATCGACGCCAAGGTATCAGCCAACGGTGCCACCGGCGGCAGCATCGATATCTTCGCCACAACGCAATACAGCGACAGCGCGCTGGCCACCATCCAGGCCGAAGGCATCACCGGCACGGGCGGCAGCATCACCATCGAGGGTGGCGACGAGGCTTCGGTCTACGCCTCGGGCAGCTACATCGCCGACGGCGCCACCACCGGCGGTAGCATCAATGTGCTGGCCAGCAATGACGTGATGCTGCTGGGAGCGTTGCTCTCCTCGCAGGGGCCGTTCGGCGGCGGCACGATCTTAGTCGGCGGCAACTTCCACGGGCTGGGCACGACACGCCGCTCGCAATACACCACTGTCGACGAACACACGCTGATCCTCGCCAGCGCCACCGATGACGGCGACGGCGGACAGGTCGCCGTGTGGTCGGACATCGTCACGCAGTTCTACGGCACCATCGAAGCCAAAGGCGGACCCAATGGTGGTAACGGCGGCTACGTCGAAACTTCGGGGCATGTCACGCTGACCGTCGGCAACAATGCCCGGGTCGACACGCTGGCGCCTGGCGGCAGCGCCGGCGACTGGCTGCTCGATCCCGAGGATTTTGCGATCGCATCGAGCGGCGGCGACATGACCGGCTTCACGCTGAGCAGCAACCTGGCCAGCGGCAACGTCACCATTCTCTCCTCCAGCGGCACCACCAATCCCAGCGGCACCGGCAGCATTTATGTCGATGACAACGTGAGCTGGAGCGTCAACACCCTGACCCTCACCGCCGCGGACAATGTGGTGGTGGGCGCCAACGCATCGGGTGTCCCAACATCTGTGGCGATGACGGCAACCAGTACCGCCGCACTCATTATCAACACCGCCACCGCCAACGGCGGCGAGAGCGCGGTGTCCGGCGGCAGCCTGAGCATGGCGTTCGCTTCCGGAGTAGCTAATGGCTTTGCGGGGCAGGTCAATATGGCCTCCGGCACGGACATCACCATCAACGGCAATAGCTACATTATCATCACCACCCTCGGCGCCCAGGGCAGCACCACCGGCACCGACCTCCAGGGCATCAACGGCAACCTCTCCGGCAACTACGCGCTGGGCGCCGATATCGACGCCACAGCTACCTCCGGTTGGAACTCAGGCGCAGGGTTTGCGCCCATAGCCTTCTTCACCGGGAACTTCGAAGGGTTGGGGCATGTGGTCTCAAACCTGACCATCAATACTCCGTCGAGCAATATCGTTGGCCTGTTCGCCGTGGCCAACGGTAGCAACATCAATGACATCGGTCTGACGGCCGCATCGGTCACCGGCAGCTCCTATGTCGGCGGGCTGGCGGCGGATAACACCGGCGGCGGCATCATCAGCAACAGCTACGCCACCGGATCGGTCAGCGGCGGCAGCACCGGCGGCGGTCAAGGGATCGGCGGGCTGGTGGGGGTGAACACCGACGGCGGCAACATCAACAACAGCTATTCCACCGCATCGGTCACCAGCACCGGCGGCGGTCAAGGGATCGGCGGGCTGGTGGGGTACAACATCAATTTTAACGGCAGCGGTGGCAGCATCAGCAACAGCTATGCCACGGGAACGGTCACTGACGATGGCTCCAACAACTTTTATTTCGGCGGGCTGGTGGGGTATAATGACACCGGCTGCACCATCAGCACCAGCTACGCCACCGGATCGGTCAGCGGCAGCTTTGGCAGCGAGGGTGCCGGCGGGCTGGTGGGGGAGAGCTTCGGCACCATCAGCAACAGCTACGCTACCGGATCGGTCAGCGGCACTGAAGAAGTCGGCGGGCTGGTGGGGTATAACGCCAGCACCATCAGCAACAGCTACTCCACCGGAGCGGTCAGCGGCTTCAGCAGTGTCGGCGGGCTGGTTGGTAGTAGCACCGGCACCGTCAACAACAGCTTTTGGGACACGCAAACCAGCGGCCAGGCTACCAGCGCCGGCGGGACGGGCGAGACCACGGCGCAGATGCAGACGCTTGCCACCTTCAGCGGTGCCGGGTGGAGCATCAGCAGTAGTAATCCCGATAATACCACTATCTGGTACATCATCCCTGGCATCACCTATCCGCTCCTGCGCAATCCCGCCGCCGATATGCCTCTTTCTTATATCTGGACCGGCGCGGTTTCCACGGTCTGGGACGCGACCGGCAACTGGAGCGGTAACGCCGTACCCGGCCTGTCGAATAACGCCACCATCGACGCCATCGGCAGCGGTGCCACCCGTGAGCCGGTATTGGACGTCGCCGCCGCCGTCAAAAACCTGACGTTGAATACCGGCTCGACCATGGATGTGGACGGCCATACGCTCACCGTTGCCGGCACACTCACCACTATGGGTTCCAACACCATCAGCAGTTCCAGTGGCGGCCTCACGCTGATCGTCGGTGGCTTAAGCCTTGGTTCCAGCACCAGTATCACCAATACTGGCGGCAATGGCAATATCACCATCAAGCCCTATAATTCCAGTACTTCGATAGGTATAGGCACCAGCGCCACCTGCGGTGGAACTTGCGACTTGCAGCTTACCGATGGCATTCTGGGGGATTTGACCTATACCTCGCTCACTATCGGAGATGCGGTGAACACCGGTGCAGAGGACATCAAAACGGCCTATACCTTCACCGGCCCCACCACCTTCACCACTATCAGCGGCAGCAACAAGATCACACTCGACAGCAGCGTGACATCGAGCGATGCCTCCGGCACAGCCTTCACCTTCAGCGATACGGTGAATGTGAACACTGGTGCCACCGTCAGCAGCGGCAACGGCGCCATCGACTTCACCTCGACGGTCGATGATAGCTCGGCCAACACCCACTCGCTCACTGTCAATGCCGGATCTGGTCTTATCACTTTCGGCGGTAATGTCGGCACCGGTGCCAAGCTCGCCTCCCTCGCCGCCACCAGCAGCACCGATATCGATATTGATGGCAACGTGACCACCGGCGGCAACCAGACATATACCGGACCGGTGGTGGTCGGTGCCAACGCTACGCTGAGCAGCACCACCAGTAACGGCGCAATTCACTTTACCTCGACGGTGGATGACAGCGTTGCCAACACGCACTCGTTGACGCTCACCGCCGGCAGCGGTCTCATCACCTTCGGCGGCAATGTCGGCACGGGCGTCAAGCTGGCATCGCTGGCCGCGACCAGCAGCACCGGTATTAATATTGACGGTAACGTGACCACCGGCGGCAACCAGACCTATACCGGAGCGGCGGTGATCGGCACCAACGCTACGCTGAGCAGCACCACCAGTAACGGCGCGGTTGACTTTACCTCGACGGTCGATGACAGCGTCGCCAACACGCATTCGCTGGCCATCACCGCCGGCAGCGGATTGATTACCTTCGGCGGCAATGTCGGCACGGGCGCCAAGCTGGCCTCGCTGGCTGCGACCAGCAGCACGGATATTGACGTTCACGGCAACGTGACCACCGGCGGCAACCAGACATATACCGGTCCCACCGTCATTGGCGCCAATGCCGCGTTCAACAGCTCCAGCGGCAACGGCGCGGTTGACTTCACCTCGATAGTAGACGACAGCGTTGCCAACACCCACTCGTTCACTGTCAATGCCGGTTCTGGGCTTATCACCTTCGGCGGTAATGTCGGCACCGGCGCCAAGCTGGCCTCGCTGGCTGCGACCAGCAGCACGGATATTGACGTTGACGGTAACGTGACCACCGGCGGCAACCAGACCTATACCGGAGCGGCGGTGATTGGCGCCAATGCCACACTCAATAGCAGCAGCGGCAACGGTGCGGTTGACTTTACCTCGACGGTCGATGACAGCGTCGCCAACACGCATTCGCTGGCCATCACCGCTGGCAGCGGATTGATTACCTTCGGCGGCAATGTCGGCACGGGCGCCAAGCTTTCCTCGCTGGCTACCACCAGCAGCACCGGTATTGATATTGACGGCAACGTGACCACCGGCGGCAACCAGACCTATACCGGACCGGCGGTGAGCGGCGCCAATGCCACACTCAATAGCAGCAGCGGCAACGGTGCGGTTGACTTTACCTCGACGGTCGATGACAGCGTCGCCAACACGCATTCGCTGGCCATCACCGCTGGCAGCGGATTGATTACCTTCGGCGGCAATGTCGGCACGGGCGCCAAGCTGGCCTCGCTGGCTGCGACCAGCAGCACGGATATTGACGTTGACGGCAACGTGACCACCGGCGGCAACCAGACCTATACCGGCCCGGCGGTCATCGGCGCCAAGGCCACGCTGAGCAGCACCAATAGCAACATCACCTTTGGATCCACTGTCGACGGCGATGGTGTGGCACCGCGCAACCTCACTGTTAGCGACGGCACGGGCACGGCAGATTTCGTCGGTCAGGCAGGTAGCTCGCATCCGCTCAATAATCTTACGGTCACTTCGGACAACCTTACCTTCGGCGGCAATGTTTTTGGCACAGGCACGCTGACCATTCAGCCTTCTACGGCCGGACAGGCCATCCACATCGCGGACGGCACATCGAGCGGCCTCTATCTTACCTCAACCGAGCAGGGATACATTCAGAATGACTGGGCGGGCCTCGTTATCGGTAAGACATCCGACACTGCCACATTGAGTGTTGGCGCCAATACGTGGAGCAGCCCGGTAACATTCAATAACGGCAGTGGCACGATTGAGTTTGCCGGTGCACAAACTATTGGTGGCAACGCGCTTCTTGCCGTGAGCAGTTCGGGCAACATCCAGCTCGATAATGGTGCGACCATTACCGGCACGGCGACCTCCGGCTATGAAATCACCCTGGCGGCTTCCGGCGGGGATTTCGTAAACAACTCCGGATCCAATTCGCCGCTTACTACAGGTGCCGGCGGCTTCTGGCGTGTTTATTCAACACAAGACTCCAGCGATACCGAGGGTGCCAGCGTCATGAATCCCACCACCACCGTTTACAACACCTCCTATTCCACGACTACCGGCGAAAGCGGCAACACGTGGTTCTACAACAGTAGTTCGCCATCTCCGAGCCCGTCGCCATCGCCATCACCATCGCCTAGCCCGTCACCATCTCCTAGCCCGTCGCCATCTCCGAGCCCGTCGCCATCTCCGAGCCCGTCGCCATCGCCGACCCCGACGCCACCTACTCCGAGCCCGTCACCTTCGCCGTCACCATCACCATCACCAAGCCCGTCACCGTCTCCGAGCCCGGCACCCTCTCCGAACCCGACGCCTATCCCTACGCCTATGCCAACGCCTACGCCGACGCCCATCCCCACGCCGTCACCGGTGCCATCTCCCATACCGCGGCTTGCTTCTGCGCCCACGCCGCTTACTGCGTTGCCACCAGACCCGCCGCCAGTGCTGTTCCCCACGCTACCGCCGCCCGCGGCTCTCCCGCTTGTGCCGGATATGGGCTTCCTGCACCAGCAGCTCAATACGCTGAGCAACAGCGCGGATAGCAGCGAAGGCGTCATCATTAAAGAGATAGTAAAAGGAGTAATCGTGCCCGGAGCCATGATCAGCGGCGCATTCGGTGTCAGCTATGCGCTCATGTTCAGCCAGGTGCTGTACGATCTCCTGCTGCTGTTGCTCGGGGTAGGCTCAAGCACCCGCAAGCTCGACCCGGCTGCTCTCCTTGAATACTGGGAAGAGGAAAATAAGAAACGTGGCGACTACGACAAAAATGCCGAAGGTATGTTCGGGTGATGACCTAAGACCTAAGACCCGACCATACCCCACCATGCCAGTCCAAGCCTTCCGATGGTATACCGCGAGAATCCTCCCGTTCTTACCTGTCAGTCCTCTGAATCCCATAGCTAAAATGTGACACCATCGACTGTTGCAAGTACGACGGTTATCCGGTATCGTGGTGGCACGCGAATCGCTTTTCATCGTGCGGCCCACCGAAAACATCTGGGGGTCATTTCGGGGGTTGATGTAACATCGCCACACTAAGAAATGTAGCAATGGCAGTGACTTGATTCTCAACTGTGAGTCCTCTCAACTCCTACCCATTCCTACCCCTCCATTCCACACGCTGAACAAGGGGTATAAAAGTGGGGTATATGTGTTCTCGCCGCTGGAAAAACCCATTATATGTCAGCATGTTATTCGCTCAATGCGGATCCGACCGGGGGCACCAAGTTAACATTCGTTTACACCCGGTGAAATTCGCCAAACACAGAGTAAGAGCCGCTTTCCCAAGAATCAATCGGCCGGTCGCGTCCGCAAAAAGTCGTTGACATTCGGGGTACATTAGGGATATAAATCGGTCCAGTTGTACCCCATGTCTTGAAATATACCCCATGTCCCTCACCGATGCCAAGGTTCGCAACGCCAAGCCAAAACACAAGCCCTACAAACTTGCTGATGGCGAAGGCCTATTCTTATTGGTCGCACCTTCCGGCAGCAAATACTGGCGGCTGAGGTACTTCTTCGCCAACAAGGAGAAGCTGCTCGCCTTGGGAGTATATCCAGATGTTCCTTTGGCCGACGCCCGTGAGCGCCGCGCCCAGGCACGCAAGCTGATCGCCGCCGGCACCGACCCCGGCCAAGCGAAGAAAGAAGCCAAGCACGTCGCAACCTTGAAAGCCGCGAACACTTTTGAAGCGGTCGCGCGGGAGTGGCTCGAAAAACGCCGGCACCAATGGGCATCGATCACGACTGAGGTCAAACTCGATCGTCTCGAAAAACATATTCTTCCAAAGCTCGGCCATCGCCCCATCGCCGACATTACTCCGCCGGAGGTCCTCGCCATGCTTCGCGTGATTGAGGAGAAGGGTACTTTGGAAACCGCGCAGCGGGCGATGCAAATCTGCGGACAAATTTTCATGTATGCCATCGCCACGGGGCGCGCGGTACGAAACCCAGTTCCCGACTTGCGCGGTGCCCTCAAGACCCCGGTCGTCAAACATCGTTCCTATCTCAAGGAGAACGAACTCCCGGCTTACCTGAAGACGCTCGAAGCCTATGATGGCGATCCACAGACCAAGTTGGCGTTACGCTTCCTGCTGCTGACCTTCGTCCGCAGCGGCGAATTGCGGGCGGCGCGATGGAGCGAGATTGATTGGGACAAGGCCGAATGGCGCATTCCCCCCGAACGCATGAAGATGCGGGAGCCGCACGTTGTACCGCTGTCGAAACAGGCCCTTGCCGTTCTCCGCGAGTTGGAGAAACACTCCGGCAATCGGGAGTTCATTTTCCCGAATCAGCGGAATCCCGCCACGTTCATGAGCGAGAACACCATGCTGTTTGCCCTGTATCGTATGGGCTATCATTCGCGCGCCACCGGCCACGGCTTTCGTAGCACGGCCAGCACGATTCTCAACGAGCACGGTTTCCACGCCGATGTGATCGAACGGCAGCTTGCTCACACCGAACCCAATAGCGTGCGGGCCGCCTACAACCATGCCCAATATCTGCCGGAACGCCGGAAAATGATGCAATGGTGGGCCAATTACCTTAAACGCGCTGCCGCAAAGAAATAGCGGCTGTTCTCAAACCATTGTGTCGTGAACTGCCGCACGTCCATGTTGCCACACGTCGATCCCTGTTCTGTCACGGGATTCTTTTTTCCACAGGGCCAGCCACTTCTTCGCGTCCTCCAGATACTCCGCATCCATTTTTGAACGCCGCAGAATGTCGATGTGTTCTTTGGCCTCGGCCACCATCGGCAGCACTTTCCGATCTCCGAACATCCAGGCCACCAACTGTTGATACGACGTGCCCTTCGTCTCATAGTTCCCCAGGTTTATGCACGGATCACCGCTGATCTCCTCTGCCAACACTGGCCGCGCGTTCGGATCGAAGATACAGTATCGGGTAATAAATCGCGCCGAAATCGTTCCTTGATAGCAGCAGTTTCCCTGGTGCCGGAGGCTTTCCTTCCAATAATCTCCATAGATGTGCAGCATATCCCGGATGTCTTCTTGCCAGCTCGGTTCGAGTGCCTTGCCGCCGTGCATGCTAATCGCGTTGGTCAGAAAATCTTCGTCCGGAAAAAAACGCGTCGGATCCAACCCCGTGGCTTCAATCTCGACGACCCCGGCAAGTCCGTCATGGCAAAGGGCGTAGTAGAAAGGGTACGCGACCGTCAGATAGATCATATCAGAACGGCTGGGATTCTTCTCCCAGTTGGATTGCTTATCCAAGCGCGGGCATAACCCATTGGTCAGAATGGAGCGCAGGTCCTTGGCGGAACAGCCGTGATAAAGCTTCATGGACTCGTCTTTGCCCTCAATCGTACTCGATCTTGCGACTATACCGTACCGAAACGAACTTGCGATTGTTTTTTCATGTGGCCATCATCTTTCACGGGCCGTGGCGTTGCGGTAGATGCGAACGCGCCCCAGGTCGCCACCACCTCTTTTCCTCCTCCACGGCTGGCGTGGCCATTGTGGGCGGCCGCCTGCGGCCGTATGCCGCCTGACGTAGCCATCGCCCCACTTGCCGTCCTCATTCGCCTGGCTAATCAGCTCCTGCCCTTGGTGCCGTGTTTCTGCGCTTTAGCCCATGTTCGGTTCCGGCGTTTCGTCCGAACGGCCTGTCTCTCCTCCGATTCAACCCCGCAACGTGGCCTTAATTACATGCACTGTGAAGCAGCCGCCGGGCGCGGTCAAGCTGCCAAGACCGTTTCCCTGCGGGAGCCTCGGCCTTTCGCTTGACCGGTGCGCTCCGCTTCGCTGCGCCCCTCTACGGCCGCTTCCTGGGCGTGCATGTAAGGCCCCGATGAGCGGGGCTGAAAACCGAAAGAAGGAGACAGATTATGTCAGGCACCAATACCGAAACCAAACCCGCGGGCAAACCGCCCAGCCACGTCGCCTACCACGTGCGTGACCGCGAAGGCCAGAAGAGCTTCTGGACGCGCATCGGCAGCGCCTGGGCACATGCCGACGGCAAGGGCTTCAACGTGCAGCTCGATGTCGTGCCCCTGGACGGCCGCATCAGCCTCCGCGTCGCTTCGGAAAAGAAAGAGTAATGGACTTCAACATCGGGCGGGCGCAAGCCCGCCCACAACCTGAAAAGGACACCGACCATGCAACATTACCACAACGCCGCTTCTGAATTGTTCCGCGTTACGGCCGCCATCGAGGAATTCGACGGTGCCTGCGATGCCGCCTTCGACAACGACTTCGACGAGTTGGAACGACAATTCGCCGAACTCCGCATTTCTCAAGCCCGTGACCTGAATTGAGAGGAGGCAACCATGAAACTCAAGATCATCGACATCGCTTCCCACCGCAACGGCATATGCGGCGCACCCTTCCACGCGGTCATTTTCGATGACTGCGGCCCGGAAGGTAGCCGAAAGGTTGGCATCGTCTTCGGCGAACCGCACCACTGTGCCGTGCTCGACATTGTCAAACTCGCCGCCGGTGATATCGCTTTCGGTTCCAATTCTTGGCGGGGCGATCACTATGAGGCGTCTTTGCGCCAAGCCATCGGAAACGCCAGCCAGAACGGAGCATGACCATGAAACCAATTATTGTCATCACCGTTCAAGGTGGCCTGGTGGCGGAAGTCACTGGCACGGCCCCCGTCACCGTCTTCGTCGAAGACTGGGACTGCCCACCGGACAGGCCACTGGTCATGGATTTCGAGTCCGAGCCGCTCACGCCTGACCAAGTACGCCGAGTCAACGAAAGGCTCGCCGAAACCAACGACTCCCAACCCGACGAAAGGAAACGCCCATGACGTACGCAGTAGAAACCATCAATCCCTTCTTCGCAGCACGATGCAAGCGGTTTGCACCCTCGGCCCCACCCGAGCCGAATCAACCCGTCTACGCCAGGCTGCCGCTGGCACCACGCAACGCCAGTCCGGTGCCCCACTTGACCAGCCTCTACCATTTTCACCGCGCCGGCGAATATGGAGACCGCAGTTATGCGGGCAATTGCGGCGGCAACCTCATCAAGGACTTGCTCCGGTACTTCCGCGTTCATTCGGTGTTCGACCCAATGACCGGGAGCGGCACTTGCCGCGACGTGTGCAACGAACTGACGATTTATTGCTGGTCCAGCGACCTGCACCAGGGCCAGGACGCCTGCGACGCATCGCAGTTCCCCCGCGGCTGCTTCCAGTTCGCCTGGATTCATCCTCCCTACTGGCGACAGAAGCTCTACACTGACGATCCGAGAGACCTGTCGCGGACGCCCACCCTGGAGGCGTTCCTGCAACGCTACCGGCTGCTCATCGAAAACTGTGCCGGCACTCTGGAGCCACGGCGGCAAGCTGGCCATTTTGATGGGCGACTACAACGATTTCAAAGCCGGTTTCGTCCCCCTCGTCTGGCACACAAAACGCCTAGCGTTTGAGTGCGGGCTGAAGCAGCACTGTACCGACATAATCCGCTTCTCGCATGGTGCCAGCAGCGCAAGAAGGTCTACCGCAGCGTCTTCATCCCCGGCCTGCATGATGTTTGCATGATCTTCGAGAAAACCGCCTAACCACATTGAAAGGAGTAAAGCCTATGACACTTCCCGAAAAGCTCTTCACCAGAATCGCCAGCGAGCATATCGGCATCCCGACACTTGAGAGCCGCATGGATGATGGTCTGGATTTCCACAATGTTGCCGTCTGGCAGATCAGGGCCGCTCTCATAACTGCCTACCGCGCAGGTGCCCGTCGCCGGTCACCGGCGTCGGCGCCAGGCTTGCCGGTCCGCTTTGACGAGTATGAGATCCAGCCATGCCGCCGGTATTTCGAGCCCGACCAGCCTGGCATCACCTTCATCGAGCCTTGCGAACCCTGTGACGCGCATTTCTGGACTGTCTACGGCCACATCCCCGGCGAGGGCGTGCAGGCCATCGGCGACTTCGACACGCGCGAACATGCCGAGGAAATCTTCACCCGGATTACTGGTCGCGAATACTGATTCCTCGGCGCTCCGTGGGACCAAGTACGCAAGCTCGTCTTCGGCCAGATCGTGGCTCCGTTTTTGACAAGAGCCCCGACCTGCGCTAGTATCAAATCATGACCACTGGCATAGACATAACCAACCTCACGCCTGCTGAACGCATCCTGCTTGTTCAGGAGCTGTGGGATAGTTTGGCCCCCGCCCAGGCATCCCAGCCTTTGACCCCGGCGCAGCAGCAAGAAATCGAGCGACGCCTGGCCGCAGCCGATCGCGGCGAGGTTTCCTATTCCTCCTGGGAAGACGTAAAGGACCGCGTCCTGCACAAGGGATGAGCTATGTCCTCGAAGTCTCCGACCTGGCCGAAGCCGACTTTGCCGATGCGGTCAACTGGTACGGCCGCATTCGGCCCGGCCTGGCTGCCGATTTCATATTGTGTCTCGACGAAGCCATTGATCGCATAATGCACAATCCTTTCCTTTATCAAATCCTGTTCCTCGATGTCCGGCGGGCGCTCGTGCGGCGGTTTCCTTACGGCATCATCTACCGCGTCGCCGGCAGCCAGGTCAAGATAGTGGCATTTTTCCCCGATAACATGGACCCGACTACCATACGCTACCGGTTAGCATGACATCGCCAGGTTTATGGCGTGTCTTATCCCGCTGGCGCAAATGCCGGGAAAGGAACCACCAGGACGCCAGCGCTTGGAACAAGCAGCGACGGCCTGTCTGATTGACATGGTGGTGCTGGGGCACTATATGGTTTGACAATCAAACCAGATGCCCCATGCCGATTTTCGATAGTGCCGTTGATGAAGTCCAGGTTGGCGACCGTGTCGCCTACAGGCTCAGCACGGGCGAACCGCTAGAGGGCGCCTGCGGCAAAGTGATCGGCATATTCCACACCCACGACGGCCAATCGCTGGCCGATGTCGAATGGGACACGCTTGGCCCGCCGAGGCGACTCAGCATCACCAACCTCACCAAAGCTTAGCTCTTCCGCGCGGCAGGTCGCCCCCCGGCCGACGCTAGCCAAGCACAATCACACCAAAGTTCCGAGCACCGGTCGATACCGCCGCTCGGCTGCATCATCCCCAACTTCCCGCGCGACCGACGTAACTGGCGGACGGCGGCCTGGCCGGGCAAAAAGCCGAGGCTCGCGCCCTCACGACACCAGGTGCCACACGCCCCCAGGGTCTGATGCCAACAGGACCCCCAGATGGCAAAAGTCAGCAGATTCTGCGAACAGGTTAATGCAATTTAACGTACAGGCGTCTCCCCTATGCACAGCATAGGCCGGCTGGAACGGTTCCAGCCGGGGGAAGCCGCCCGGCAACATTGGCGTCCGCAGGCACTCGCCACGCCAAAACAATGTCGGAATTGCGTCGCACAAGCCCGCAGGATTTCGTCGGACAGCAGCGCACGAAACCGGCTGAAACCCGCAGAAATCCTACGTTTTCTGCATGTCATCTGGTTGCGCGACGAAGATGCGAAGTGCTACCATCCGTTAATGAGGGTTAATGATTTTCCCTCATCACATCACGGAGGTTTTTATGTCACGCAAACGCAAATCAGACGAAACACCATCAACCGATAACACCAATGTCACCCCTGACTCGCCGACAGCGGAAACAGGCACCGCAGTCGCGGAGCCACCCGCCTCGACACCGGTCGATGCCGCCGCCGCTACGGAGTCTCCGGTTGCCGAAACCGGCAGAAGCCGCACCTTCGCCGATAGGGTTGGGCAAAAACAGCGAGGGACTATTCCCGACCCGTTCGGCGTTGCCACCGACTACCTTGCCGGCGTGAGCTTGTTCGAGAGCAGGCAGGACCGGCAGATGGCCATCAAGTTCGGGGACGGCAGTCCTGATGCAAAACCCAGCCAAGCGGTTATCAACCGCATGAAGGAAGCCGGCTACCGCTGGAATCCTGCGGACAGGGTATGGACGCATCCGATCCGTCCTGATTCCGCTTTGAGTACGCGCATCGAGGCGGAGCAACTCTATCAGGAAGTGCGCCAGATGATCCGCCAGGAGAAGGGAATCGAGCCGGGTCAAGAGGTGCCTTTTTAGACGGGGGCTCACATGACCGTCCCGATCTACAATCTGCAGGACATCGGCGCGCATGCCCAGGGCATGGCCAGGGATTGCAAGAACGAGCGCCTCGCCATGATCCTGCAAACTGTCGCCATCGGCTCGATGATTATCATGGCCGGGTCGGCGGCGGCCCACCTCATGAAAGACTTGTTCGGGCACACCGAACACGGCAGGTCACGATGATGCGCCCGGACAGATACCCGCGTGGGGAGGGGGAAGCGGCTCGGCACAACCAGCCTTTGTCGTATCCTTCCCCCGCCAGGTCCAGCGGGCCACGGACACGGACCACGGCTACCGGCGCAGCCACCACGAACACGGGAGGGCCAATGGCTTCTGACTATGGCAAGCAAACCGCCCAACTGGCGACAACCCTCATTATTTCCCGCCTGAGCCAGCCAAGCCGGCTGAGCCTACGGCAACGCAACCCTCAAACCCGAAGGAGAGCATTATGCAGTACAAAACGATAGTTCTCGAACTCCTGCAACAACAGCCGGAGATTCACGACCAGCTCCGCAAGGAACGCAAGCTCCTCATGACGATGGAGCACTACGCGACGGAGCTGAAAGCCAGCCACCAGGCCTGGACGGAGTTTCTCTCCCAGATGCGGCCGGGCAGCAACAGGACCCTGCTCTCTTCGGAAGCGCTGGAGTTCGCCCTCAAGGAATGGAGGATCGTTTGCCCAGCGCGTCTCAGATGGAAGAGAGCGCCAGCCAGTTCCTCGACGCAGCTATGCTCTTCATCCGCAAACCTCGCACGCCGCGCGGGTAAAGGCCTCCCGCAGAGCCGCCAACGCTCCCTGTTTGACTTGCCCCCCGACGCCGAGCCCGCCCCGGCACGACCCGCAGCCAGAAGCAACAAACGACGCAGCTGCCGGCCGGCGTCGCCAGCAACATCCGCACCCGCTGCCTCGATCAACTCTCCCGGCTGTGACCACATCCAGCGGCCAGCCTCTGCCCGCCTCTGCACATCGCCAGCGGGCGAGAAGGCAAAGGCCACGCGACATCCTCGCCGCCATCCGCACCCTGAAAACCATCGAGCAGGAACAGCGGCCGGCCACGCCGGAGGAAAAGCAACTCCTCGCCCGTTTCGCCGGCTTCGGGCCGGTCGCCCTCTCGATTTTCCCCGATCCCGTCACCGGCCGTACAAGGACGCCGACTGGCAGGCTCTCGGCGAGGAACTGCAAGTCACTGCTCACGCCAGAAGAATACGCCAGCTGCCAAGCGCACCACTTTCAACGCCTTCTACACCTCCCCACTGGTCATCGACGCCATCCACGAGGCGATCGCCCGCCTGGGCATTCCCGCCAATGCCACCGTGCTGGAGCCAGGCTGCGGCATCGGCAATTTCATGGGCCAGGGCACCGGACGGTATGCGCTTCATCGGCGTCGAGCTGGATTCCATCTCCGGCCGCATCGCCAAGGCTGCTGCATCCCGGCCAGGACATCCGCATCGAGAACTTCCGCGACACCACGCCTGCCCGAGGACCGCATCGACGCGGTGGTCGGCAACGTGCCCGTTCGCCGACCTGAAGCTCGACTATCACGGGCAAAAGCTCTCGCCTGCACGATTACTTCTTCGCCAAGTCCATCGACGCCCTGAAGCCCGGCGGCGTGCTGGCAATGGTCACGACGCATTTCACGCTGGACAAGCAGAATGCCGCAATCCGCGAATATCTGGCCGCCAAGGCCGACTTCGTCGGCGCGATCCGCCTGCCATCGGATGCGTTCAAGCGGGAAGGAACCGCCGTAGTGACCGACATCATTTTCCTTCGCAAGCGTGACCGGGGCGAACCGGCCCGCCACGTCGATCCCGACTGGCTGGGCATCGCCCCGCTGGAGATTGATGGCGCAGAGGTTCCGGTCAACCGCTACTTCCTGAACCATCCCGACATGGTCCTCGGCAACTGGAGCCGTAAGGACACGCTCTACGGCGAAGGCTACAGCGTCACCGGCAACGGCGACCTGGCCGGGCAGCTCAAGGCCGCGATCGCCCGCTTGCCGCGAATTCGCGCCGATCGAGGCATCCGACCGACCCAGGACGAGCCTCGCGTCAGCATTCACGCCTCCGCCGCTGGAACGCCACATCACCGAGGGCAGTTTCTTCGTCGCGACGACGGCGTCATCCACCAGCTCGCCCGCGGGCGAAGCCGTCCCGGTCGTCTATGGCGGCACGAGCTCTGGGCGGGCGGCGCCATGACTCGGACAGGCGCCTGGCCGCCCTGATCGGCCTGCGCGACCGCGCCCGCCGCGTCCTGCAATCGCAGAACGAGGGCTGGCCCGAGCAAGCCAGGGCCGACGCCCGCCGTGAACTGGGCTGGGCCTATGACCGCTTCGTCGCCGCCTACGGCCCGATCAACAAGACCACTTTCAGCGAAACCACGGACGGCAGCGTCATCCGGCGGATGCCCAATCTCGTCAAGTTCCGGGAGGACCCGGACGCCATGCTCGTCATGTCGCTGGAGGATTACGACGAGGTGACCGGCAAGGCCGCCAAGGCGGCCATCATGACGAAGGACGTCGTCGGCAAGACCCCGCCCGTCACCGCCGTCAAGAGCGCCGAGGAAGGCTTGCTCGTATCCTTAAACCAGCGCGGCGCGGTCGATTTGCCGTTCATTTCGCAACTCTACGGCAAGCCGAGAAACGAAGTCATCGCCGAGCTGGGCGATCTCATCTTTCCCGATCCGGAAGCGCGAGCAGTGGCAAACCGCCGATGCCTATCTCTCCGGCAACGTGCGCGCCAAGCTCGCCGCCGCCCAAGCCGCCGGGCCGCCCTTTGCCCGCAATGTCGCGGCCTTGCGGCACGTGCAGCCCGAAGATGTATTGCCGGGCGACATCGACGCCGGGCTGGGCGCTCCGTGGATACCCGAGCCCGACATCCAGGCATTCGCCGCCGAGCTGTTCAAGGTCGCTCCCTCTTCCGTCCCTGTCGCCCACCTGAAAAAGGATGCCGTCTGGAGCCTGGAGGCCGACTACGCCGCCAAAGCAGTCCGTCGCCGCCACCTCCGAATTCGGCACGTCGCGAGCCAACGGCACCTGGCTGCTGGAGCTGGCGCTCAACATGAAGTCGCCCACCATCTACGACACTATCCAGGCCGGCGACCGCGAGGAGCGCGTTGTCAACCAGGAAGCGACGATGGCCGCCCGCGAGAAGCAGAAGCTTATCAAGGAACGCTTCCGCGCCTGGGTTTTCACCGATCCGCACCGCACCGAGCGCCTCGTGCGGATTTACAACGACACGTACAACAATTTGCGGCCGCGTCTCTTCGACGGCTCACACCTCGATTATCCCGGCATGAGCCAGGCCATCCGCCTGCGGCCGCACCAGAACGACGCCGTATGGCGCGGCATGAGCAGCGGCAACACGCTGCTGGCCCACTGCGTCGGGGCCGGCAAGACCTACACGATGGCCGCCACCGGCATGAAGATGAAGCAGGCCGGCCTCATCAAGAAGCCGATGTACGTCGTGCCCAACCACCTACTGGAGCAGTTCGCCCGCGAATTCATGCAGCTCTATCCGAACGCCAGGCTGCTGGTCGCCGCCAAGGAAGACCTGACGCGTGACCGCCGCAAGTTCCTGACCGCCAAGATCGCCAGCGGCGATTGGGACGGCATCATCGTGACCCATTCGTCGTTCGAGCGCATCGGCATGTCCCGCGACTACCAGGAAAAGTTCCTGCTGGAGCAAATCGCCGAATACGACCAGCTTCTTCGCGAGCATGCCGGAGCCAAGGGCAACAACCGCAATCTCATCAAGACAATCGAGAAACAGAAAGCGGCCAGGGCCGAGCGCCTGAAGGACCTGCTGGCCGGGGACAAGAAGGATGACGGCCTCGTCTTCGATGAACTCGGCGTCGATCACATCTTCATCGACGAAGCCCACTACTTCAAGAATCTCGAAACGCCGACCAAGATGGAGCGCGTCGCCGGCATCCAGACCGGGGGCAGCGAGCGGGCCTTCGACGTGTACATGAAAGCCCGTTACCTGGGCGAGCAGCATCCCGGCCACGGCGTCACGTTTGCCACCGGCACGCCGATCTCGAACACGATGGTCGAGATGTACACGATGCAGCGTTTCCTCGATCCCAAGGGGCTTGCCGACCGCGGATTGGAGCATTTCGACGCCTGGGCGGCCACGTTCGGTGAAGTCATCGACACGATGGAGATTTCCCCGGACGGCGCCAGCTTGAGGCCGCGAAGCCGGTTCGCCCGTTTCACCAACCTGCCGGAGCTTCAGCAGATGTTCCGCGCTTTCTCCGACGTGCAGACGGCGGAGATGCTCGACCTGCCGCGACCGAAGCTGGAAACCGGCAAGCCCATCATCGTCGCCTGCCCGATGTCCGACGAGCAGCGCGATCTGCAAGATGAACTGGTCGAACGCTACGAGCGGCTTCGCTCCCAGAAAGTAGATCCGCGCGTCGATAACGCCCTCAACATCACCACCGACGGCCGCAAGCTCGCCACCGACGCACGAATGCTCTCGGCCACGGCACCGGACTTTCCGGAATCGAAAGTCAACCGGCTTGTCGAAAACGTCGTCGCCATCTGGGAGAAGACCGCGACCAACCGCGGCACTCAGATGATCTTCGCCGACATCGGCGTCAATCCGACGCCCTGGGGCTACTCGCCCTACGACGACATCATCAAGAAGCTTATTGCACGCGGCATCCCGGCTGAGCAGATCTCCGCCATCGGCGAGGCCGATTCCGACGCCAAGAAACAGGCTCTTTTCGAGAAAGTCCGGCAAGGCACTGTCCGCGTGCTGCTCGGCAGCACACAGAAAATGGGCACCGGCACCAACGTGCAGAAGCGGCTCGTCGCCCTGCACCACCTCGACGCGCCGTGGAAGCCGGCCGAGGTCGAGCAACGCGAAGGCCGCATCCTGCGCCAGGGCAACCAGAACGAGGAAGTCGCCATCTACCGCTACGTCACCGAAGGCTCCTTCGACGCCTATATGTGGCAGGCCCTCGAAACCAAGGCCCGGTTCATCAACCAGGTGATGAGCGGCGACAACGCCCTCCGCCGCGCCGACGACATCGGCGGCCAGGAACTCTCTTATGCCGAGGTCAAGGCAATCGCGTCAGGCAACCCGGCCGTCCTGACGCTCGCCGAAGCCGACGGTGAATTGCAAAGGCTCACGCTGCTCAAGAAGAACCACCTCGACGAGCAATACGTTGCCCGCCGCAGCGTGCGGGATTTGCCGAGGAGTGTTGCCGGCCTGTCGGAACGATTGAAGAGCCTCATCGCGGACCAAGCCACGGCCAAGGCTCATGAAGACGACCGGATGACCATCGGCGACCGGTCCTATTCCCGCGACGACGCGCAAGCCGCGCTCGCCGATGCCGTGCGCCGCTTGCCGGAAAGGGTCATGCAGACGCGGCGCTTTCCGCTGGGCACCTATCGTGGCCTGCGGTTCGGAATGGTGCTCAACCCGCAATGGGCACCCGAGGTATATCTCGAAGGAGCAGCGACCCGCCAGGACACGCTCTCACGCGACCATCACGGACCGCGAGCCATCCTGAATGCCCTGGAACGGCTGGCTGGTGCCTACAGCTCCGAATGCACGAAGGCCCGGCAGGAGCTTTCCATCGCCGAAGGCCAGCTGCGCGACTATCAAGCCCGCCTGGGCAAGCCTTTCCCACACGAGGAATACCTGTCCGAGCTGACGAGCCTGCGCGACCGGCTCAAGGCCGGGCTGTCCGCCACGGCCCAAGGCGACGACGCGAAGGAGGTGGTTTCCGAACTGGCCGCCAGGATCAAGGGGCTCAAGGCCGCCAACACCATCGAGGTTACGCCGCAGCGCGCCCAGCGTAAGCTGGCCGCCGCCGAGGAACCGGTCACCACCCGCATCCGCCGGCGGACGGAGGCGGTTCCCGCAGCTGATGCAGCTGGCGCGACCGCATCGGTGGAAGCAGCTGCACCGCACTCAGCATCGGTACAGGATTCAGTCAAAAAGCCAGAGCTGACGTTCCAGGAACGCATCGCGATGGAGCGGCAGAAGGACGACGGACCGAGTCCCCCGTAGATTCGCCAAGACGCATGACTGTACAGGCGGCTACATCTCTCACACCGGAAACCTGGCTGGCGGGCCACCCGCAAATTTGATACCATTTCCTTTGCAGAATGAACGCGGGGATCGGTCTCCTTGCGCTGCCGACAGGGACGTTTGTGCAGCCTGGGTGCTTCAATGAAGTTCGTCGATCTTTTCGCCGGGCTGGGGGGATTCCATGTGGCCCTCAAACGATTGGGCCACCGTTGCGTTTTCGCATCCGAGATCGAACCCGGCCTTCAAGAACTCTATAAGAAGAATTTCGGACTGGAGGCGAAGGGCGACATCCGAAATGTCCAGATTACCAACGTCCCGGCACACGACATCCTTTGCGCCGGTTTTCCCTGCCAGCCGTTCTCAAAGGCCGGCAGCCAGGAGGGCCTGAAATGTCCCCGCAATGGCGACCTCTTCGATTACGTCATGCAGGTGCTCCGGCTCCGAAAGCCGAAATACCTCATCCTGGAGAATGTTCCCAACCTCGCACGCCATGAGGGCGGAGCAACGTGGAAGAGCATGCGTCACCGGCTTCGCTGCGCCGGCTACGATACCCGCGAGCACCGGTTTTCTCCGCACCAGTTCGGGATTCCCCAGGTCCGTGACCGGATCTACATTGTCGGGAGCCGCGACGGACTGGATGATTTTATGTGGCCCACGGAGACGCCGAACCCCGCAATGTCCATCGTGGATGCGCTGGAGGATCATCCGAAGGATGCCAAGCCGATTCCCGAATACGTGGTCAAATGCCTGAATGTCTGGCAGAAGTTTGTGCGGCGATTTCCGAAGAAAAAGCATCTTCCGACCTTCCCGATCTGGTCGATGGAGTTCGGAGCGACCTATCCCTATATCGACGAGACGCCGCATGCTGTCGGCGCCAAGCGCCTTGGCCACTATCGTGGAAGCCACGGCATTAAGCTGAGCCTTTTTCCGTTTGAGGAGCGGATGGATGCGCCTTCCCTCGCACGCACGGGTCGAGGAGGATAGGTTTCCCGACTGGAAAATCCAGTTCATCCGCCAGAATCGCACCCTCTACAGCGACAACCGTGACTGGATCGATCCGTGGATGCCGGAACTTTTCGAGTTCCCCTCAAGCCTCCAGAAACTTGAATGGAATTGCAAGGGAGGGGAACGTGACATCTGGGCTTACGTGGTCCAGTTTCGGGCCTCGGGCGTCCGAATCAAGAAACCGTCCAGCTCCCCATCGCTGGTCGCGATGACAACCACGCAGGTTCCGATCATCGCCTGGCAAAAACGTTACATGACTCCGCGAATGTGCCCATCTACAGAGCCTTGGTGACCTAAAGCACCTGCCAGCGACGCAGACCGCCGCCTTCAAGGCTTTGGGAAACGCGGTCAACACGGATGTTGTGGAGCTGATCGCAAAAGCGCTCATCCACGGCGCAGCCAACGGCCGCAACGGAAGCGGCCGGGGAGGACATTCACAAAACGGCAACGGAGTAGCCGCAAGGACAAAATGAACTGCCTCAACAAGAGAATGCAACATGGCCCGACAGAGTGTCAGCACCCGGATCAACATCCGCCCGGAGGTGAGCATTCTCTCCGTCTTGCGGCATTTGAACTACAAGCCGTGGTTCGCGTTTGCCGAATTCGTTGACAACTCCGTTCAGAGCTTCCTTGCCAACCGGCAGGCACTTCAAGCAATCCACGGCGACAGTACGCAGCTTCGCGTTGACATCATTCTCGAATCCGATGCGCCGGGCAGGATCATCGTCCGCGACAATGCCGCAGGAATCTCGGCGAGGGATTACGGTAGGGCATTCAAACCGGCAGAAGTGCCGCCGGACCGCTCTGGGCTTTCCGAGTTCGGCATGGGCATGAAGAGCGCGGCTTGCTGGTTCGCCGTTCAATGGTCCGTCCGAACGTCGGCGCTGAAGCGAGCCGCTTGAGAAAACGGTTTCATTCGACGTAGCCGACATCGTTCGGAACCGGACCGAAGAACTTGCCATCGCAACTCGCCCGGCTGGCACGGACGATCATTACACCGAACTGATCCTGAACGGTCTTCACAATACGCCCCAGGGAAGGACCATCGGGAAAATCAAGGAGCACCTCGCAGGCATTTATCGCGTGTTTCTCCGAGACGGCAGTCTCGTGCTCACCTTCAATGGCGAGCCCTTGCAATACGAATTGCCGCCAGTCTTGAACTGCGCCGTTCTATCGCACGCCGGGGGAACCCGCTCGCCTATGGCGAAAAGAGATTGAGTTCGATTTTGGGGACGGCTTGCGGGCCACGGGCTTTGCGGCACTCCGGGAGAAAGCATCCGTTTCGTCTGCCGGCTTTTCACTCTTCCGCCGCAATCGCTTGATTCAGGGAAGCGGAGACGAAGGCTACCGGCCCCTTGCGGTTTTCGGCCAATCGAACAGCTACACCTATCAGCGCCTCTTCGGAGAGTTGCATCTTGAAGGCTTCGAGGTGAGTCACACCAAGGACGGTTTCCGCTGGCAGGAACATGAAGAGGTTTTCCTTGAGCTGCTTGCCGAGCATCTCGACGCCGAGCCGATACCGCTGCTCGCCCAGGCCGAAGGTCACCGCGTCCGGCCGTCGCAACGTTCCTATGAGGCGGCGCTCGCACCGCCGCCGACCGCACGGCCGGAGTCATCGAGCGAGAAGTTCCGGAAGTGCTCGAACGCGAAATCAATGCCGGCCCCGACCCGGCACCGCCGCCGGACCAGCTTCCGCCAACACAATCGCTGGCCACGGAGCGTACCATTGATGTCGAGCTGAGGGGGCAGCCCTGCGCATTATCATAGAGCTTACCACCGATCCAGCCGTTGGCGATTGGGTAAGCCTTAGCGACCGCGCCAACGTTCGCGACGGAGCCGTCGAGCGGCGCTGCATCTGTGTTCGTCTCTCGCTGGCCCATCCTTTCATGGATCGATTCGGCGGGACCGACGTGGCTAGCATCGAGCCGTTGCTGCGCGTGGCTGCCGCCATCGGACTGGCCGAGACCGCTGCGCGAGATGCCGGCGTGGCAATGGCGGGAACATTTCGCCGGAACATCAACGATCTTTTGAGGGATGCGCTGAGCAACCCGTAGGAGGCCAACTGTCATGAGCCCCGCTGGCAATCCAGCTCCCCTGATCGTCGATATCCTTCCCAATGCACCTGCCGCCGGAGGCTGGAATCCGACGCCCGGCCCGGAAGCGAACGGCCTCGTATTACCGACTCAAGCACGCCAACAGATCATCGACGAAGCCCTTCGCGTTTTGCGGCGTTGTGTTCCGCCCATCGAATCGGCAACGTCGCAAACCGGGTTGGTCATCGGCTACGTCCAAAGCGGTAAGACGACCTCCTTCACCACGCTTGCGGCGCTGCGCGGGATAACGGCTACCGTATGGTAATCGTCATCGCCGGAACGACCGAGCCGCTATTCTGCCAGACCAGGGATCGCCTGATCGACGCCCTCCGCCTGGAAATCCGCCCACGCAACAATCCCTGGCGGCATATCTCCCAGCCGAAGCTCCGGGAAGATAGCCATGTGATGATCCGCGAAACGCTTCAGCAATGGAATTCACCCACCGCCACACCGGAGGAGCGGCGAACCGTCCTCATCACCGTGATGAAGCATCATCAGCACCTTCAGAACCTGATTGATGTGCTTCGCCAGGTCAATGTCCAGAATGTGCCGACGCTGATTATTGACGACGAGGGCGACCAGGCGGGAATGAACACGCTTGTGAACCAGGGGCAGGAAAGCACAACGTACCGTCGGCTGCTCGCCCTCAAGGCGGCGTTGCCGCATCATTCCTATCTCCAGTTCACGGCCACGCCGCAGGCTCCGTTGCTCATCAGCATCGTCGATGTTCTTTCGCCTGGCTTCGCCGAAATTCTCAATCCCGGCGCTGGCTATGTCGGCGGCGCCGAGTTCTTTCTCCATCAACCCAATCTGGTCCGGGACATTCCGAATAATCAGATTCCATCGGCAAACAACCCGCTCAACGCGCCACCCGCTACGCTACTTGAAGCAATGCGGCTCTTTTTCACCGGCGTGGCTATCGGCTACCTCCAGGGCCAGCCCGATCGCAATTGCTCCATGATGGTGCATCCTTCCCAGCGAACCGACCCGCATCGGCAATTCTACACATGGGTAACTGCCTCTCGTGACCAATGGCGCCAGGTCATTGACCTGCCCGATGACGACCCAGACAAGATTGACCTGATCCGGCAGTTTCGCGCCGCTCATGCCGACATTGCAGCAACAATCCCGAACATTCCGAGTTTCGAGCAGGTTCTTTCCCGCCTTCGGCAGTCCATCTCACAGACGTTCATTCGCGAGATCAATACTCGCGGCAATCGTCGCACGCCGCAGATCAACTGGGGAGAAAACTACTCCTGGATTCTGGTCGGTGGGCAGGCGATGGACCGCGGGTTTACCGTCGAAGGCCTCACCGTCACCTACATGCCCAGGGGACTGGGCATCGGCAACGCCGATACGGTTCAGCAGCGTGCCCGCTTCTTCGGCTATAAGCGAGACTATCTCGGATTGTGCCGGATCTTTCTTGGCCCAGACGTTCGCCGCGCCTTCCGAAATTATGTCGAGCACGAGGAGGACATTCACAGCGAGCTGAGTCAGTTCAGCCTAACTGGCCGCCCGCTCACGGACTGGCGGCGTGAGTTTTTCCTCAGCCGCCAGCTCCGGCCTACGCGCGATAACGTCATCAACATCGCATATCAGCGTATCCGCCTCGGCGATGACTGGGTATATCCGGACGGCCCTCATGATGCCACCGAAGCCGTCGAGGCGAATCGCACGCTATTCGACACATTCAGGGACGCCCATCCGTTCGGCGCGTATGACGGTCTTGACCTGCGGCAGGGCAGCCACCGCAATCTCGTCTTGCGCGGCATTTCGTTGCAGGCCGTCCACGAGGAATTGCTCACTCGCTACCGCGTCTCCCGGCTTGATGACTCCGTGCAGTTCGGCCCACTGCTCCGGCTGATCCAGCTTCATCTGATCGCGAATCCAAACGAGACATGCACGGTGTTCCTGATGGCGGAAGGAAATCGTCGGCGCCGAGCTTACGACCCGGAGGTCATCGACAACGACGGCAGAGTCATTCGACGCGGCAGTATCAGGGAGCTTTTTCAAGGCAAGCAATACGCCGGAACCGGCGCTCAACGCCAGGAGACATACCCCGGCGACCGAGATGTCAGGGGAGCCCTGGGCATCACCGTTCAACTGCACTATCTCGACCTCGGCGAGCCGAACGAGCTTGTCGCCGGGAACGTGCCGCAGCTGGCCGTCTGGATTCCGGCCGCGATGGCGCGTGACACATTGCTTCAGCCCCAGGGAGGGCCATGAGCCGGTCTTTCCCCGACCTGGTTCAACTCTTCGACACCCTAGCCGTTCCTCCGGCGAATGTGGGCCTGGGACGATTCTGCGCCCAACCCGTCGCTGGCTATTCGGCCTGCGCCATCGGAAAGGACACCTCCGGGAACCCGGTTCTGCTCGTCCAGGCTGACAATGCCTTGCCCGGCACGGCGGCGCCGCTGGTACTTGAGCATCTGTGCGTGATCCATCTTGTGAATTGCCGCGTCCAGACCGGAGATCAAGGCGAGCAGCAAAGAACCTTATCGGTCATTCGTTGCACCGACACGGACAGGGCAATCCATGAATATTTCCTGCGGTGCCTGCACCCTATCGTTGCATCTCTGGGTCAAAGCCCATCCCGCGATCAGATCAGCGCGGCCGTGCAAAAGCTGGTTGATCTTTTCCGGCGCATGGCCGATCCGCCTCAAAAAGCAGTAGCCGGGTTATGGGCCGAGCTGTTCCTCATTGCCAGATCCAGTGACCCGGCATGTTTGCTTGGCGCGTGGCATGCGATTCCCGAGGAGAAATTCGACTTTGCTCATGGGATACACCGCCTGGACGTAAAAGCGGCATCGGGCGGACTGCGATGGCATCATTTTTCGCTGGAGCAGCTGCGGCCCATCGCGCAAGTCAGGGTTCTGATCGCATCCCTTCTTGCCGAACGCACACAGGGCGGCACCAGCCTCAATGATCTGGTTGATTCCATCCGGGCACGGGTTACCAACCCTGACCTTCTGATTCGCCTGGATAGTCTCGTCGCCCAAACGCTGGGCCAGGATTGGCGGGCGATGCAGGCTACACGCTTCGATCTGCAACACGGCATCCAGTCTTTTCGCTTCATCGACGCCGCCGTCATTCCTTCGGTTGCATCTCCCGCCCCGCCGGAGGTATCGGCCGTGCATTTCCGCGTGGACCTGACGCAGCATCCGATGCCGTATCCCGACGGCTTGATTCAGGCAAGCGGTCTCTTCCGAGCCGCCGTCCCTCGCTCGGACGGATGACGGGCAGCCAACTCCAACCATCGTTCATTCACCAGCGCCTGAATCGAGCAAGCGATTGCAAAGGGATTGCGGAGAATGTCGGTCTCCCAGATTCGCAGTACCTGCCATCCGGCCCGCACCAACTCCCTGGTTACCTCCCGGTCCCTCTGGCGGTTCCTGGCGATTTTGGCAATCCAGTACGCTGCGTTGTGACGGCGCAGCAAGTTACGCCTCAGCCGTGCCCAGTTCCGGCCATGCCAGAAATCCCCGTCGCAGAAAACCGCGACTTTCGCCGTGCGGAAGACAATATCCGGATTACCCGGCAGATCGCCGACATATGTGCGATACCGAAGCCCCAGCTTTGTAAGTTCGCGGCGTAGCAGAATTTCGTGCAGCGAATCCGTTTTCCGGTTGGCGCGTTTTGACCGCGATGCTGCTTCGGAAGCAGGCGTGAGCCCCTGAAAACTGAGGCGTTGTTTGGCCGGTTTACCTTCGGTCAATCGCCCTGCGGCCATTGATGATTCTCCCCGCCTATCGTGTCAGGCCACTCTTTCGTGACGGATCACTTCCCAATGATATCCGCTTCCCGAAGTGCCCGGCGGACTGACCGAAATACCTCGGCGAATTCCGGCAACTCGGCCATCTGTGCTGCCAGACGCACGTCCCAGAGCTTCTTGTAGCGAGCTTCCTTCGACTCAAGAGCCCCGCGGGCGTCGGCGGGTTTCTTCTTCCGGAATGCCCATTTCTTCTCCATCGCATGCGATCAAGTCGCGCAAATCAATGTGCCCGTTCGATGTCAGAAACCAGATGTCATAGAGGTCACGCGGTTCGTTCCGTGCCGGATCGAGCAGGGCAACCACTTTTTCGGCGGCGATTTCACTCAGCGAATAGGCCAGAATCTCAGCATCTTCCGGCAAATCCTGCATACTCATCGTAAGCGCGCAGGACTCTCCGCGATTCGAGCGGGAAAACGATCTCCTCCTTGATCGTGATGTCTACCTTGACCTCCTTGGGCCTGGCGGTAGCCGGGAGCGGCCCTTCGTAGCTGAGGTAGAAGGTATGGCTGTTTTGGTGGGACTGCTTATCCTCATGGGCGAACCGGATCGTTACGCCTCCAGCCCGGCCCACTTCGGCGAACACCGGCTCAAGTTCCTGGCGGATCACGTCGAATGGCACATCGGCCCTGAGCGTAAAGTCCAGATCCTCCGAAAACCTGTAGTCACCAAAGTAGCATCGCTTGAGTGCCGTCCCGCCCTTGAAAGCCAGCCGCTCGCGGAGCGGCGTCCGCGAAAGCCCGATCAGAAACCACGCCAGGCAGTAATCCCGCTCCAGGACGGCCTCTGGTATGCGTCGCCCGCCGCCATGAGCCAGGCGGTTCGAGAGCAGGGCAAGGTTGCGTTGCGGAATCATGCTTTACGTTCCTATCACGGCGCGAAATTCGTCCGGGTCCACGTTGAGCCGCAAGTGCCATCGTGCCGGTGTACTTTCCCTGAGGCGGCATGACCGGATCAAGGAGCGAATAGTTCTCGCCCGCATGCTCACGCAGCCGTTCCCTGTCGGCCACAGTGCCGAGGTCATAGACCTCCATCAGGAAGCCGAGACGCCGCATTACGGCACCCACGTTGAGACGCAGGGCATATTCGACGAGCCGGCCCACATCCACGTCGGCTCCGACGAATCCACAGGCCCTTCGCCACCTCGGTTACTCCGCCGCAATATTCCGGCTGCCGCAAGCCGTCCAGCACGGTGCGCTCCAGGTCGCTGACGGTGACTTTCTCCTGCTTGTTCACCCAATGGTCCGTTGTCCCGAAGAAGTGTTCCGGCTTGCAGCGGATGAACCGGAATTCCGTTCCGAGGACGGAGCGGCCCCGCATCGCCTTGGGCGAAGTCACGCACACGACGAGCTGCGGCTGCGTCACCATGTCGTGGATGTCCATTGCCGAGGCGTGCGAAAGATAGTACGGCTTGCCTCCCATCAGTTCCCGGGCTACGACGTATGGGTTGCCGAGGTATTCGCTTTCCCGGCCTAGTTCCAGCAGGGACCAGCTGGAAGACCCCAGGCCGAAGCCGCGTCGCCACCCCGCGACCAACCAGTTTATGCACCAGGGTCCGCGCGGAGATTCCCTTCAGGCCCGGTGATGCTCTGAGCATCGGCGAGGGTGAAGATCAGGCGTCCCCGCTCGTGCAGCGTCGTCACCAGCGAGCGCGGACCTGGGGCCCAGCGTTTTGCTTGGGCTATTCTGTTTTGTCGTCATTTCGTTCCCTCTCAGGGAACATTTTGCACTCAAAAGATTTGTTCGTCAAGGTTTTTTCTTTCAATATCTAATCGTTCCCTGTCAGGGAACGATTTGCACTCACAACACAAATATTGGCATCGAAGTGCCTCCAGGAACGATCTGTTCAACGACAGGCTGTCGGTGGAATGCCGCCGCTCGATTCCGCATCCGTGCAAGATTTCGCCGCGCCCATGCCGGCGACCGGGGAGCACTCATTGCAGTCCCGGAGCACTCATTGCAGTCCCCCGGTCCCCCCGGCTAGCCTTTCTCTGTTGCCGGGGAAATTGCGCTACTCAAGAAAAACTGGCATTTTTCGACACTGTAGTACCCGCAGTGCAGTCGCCGGAACAGTGCAGCGAGGAATGGCCACAAAAAAGCACGAAAAGGCACGAAAAGGAAACGGAAGGAACAACCCTGCTTTCCGGGGTGGTGTCCGCACGGTTTTTGTGACTTTTTGTGCTTTTTTGTGGCCATTCGCGGCGGCCATTGCCCGGTTCGGTCACTGCCGGTGCTACAGAGTCCATTTTTCCTGCAAAATTGAACGGGTTTACCCCTTCGTAGCCCACTTCGACGATGCGCCGATTTTCGTCCGCTGTCGGTCCCTTTCTAGGAAAAGCGTCTCGGACAAGAAACAGCTCAAACACGATCTTGTAACATTTTATGGATTTTGCGCAGCTTCCCATTGACGCATTGCGTATAATCCATTTGTGCATCACTCATGCCCAACGGACACGATCATTGGCCATCGTAAAAGGAGTCATGAATGGATCAGCCAAGCGTCAAGTCTCTTCTCTCCCAGCTGCGGGCGCACGCGGCCAGCCTGTACCGCCCCCGGCGGCTCCGCCTCCCCCCCAGGAAACGGACATCGCCGAAATTGGCAAGATGCTAAAGCAGGAGCGAGAACGGCTCGGCCTACGCCACGCGGACGTGCAGAGCCGTTCAGAAATCGACACGTCGTTTATCAGCCGCATGGAGAATGACCCCGAGGCAAACCCGACAATCAGCACGCTGCGCCGCTATGCCCAGGCGATGAACAAGAGCATTGTGTGCAGGCTCGTTGACCTGCCCTCCGTCCAGGAATCCTCTACCGAAGGAGAAGTCATGACCAGCTTCAACCGCCAGCAGGCTATCGACCGCTTCCTTGCGTTTCTGGAAACCCAGGGCATCACCTCCTATCACATGGGCTACGCCGACCTCGCCCGCACACGGGTCGAGGAGATCGCCAAGGACTACTTTCCTCGCCTCCGGGCGCTCACCGACACCGAGGTGGAAACCTTCCTCCAGTCCATGCGGACAAGCATCGATGATAACCTCGATCATGGCATGATTGACGACTGGAAGCTGACAACCCGTGGCATCGCTGACTACCTTCTCCGGCCAGGCGACCTCGACGGCCTGCATCGCACGGTAGCAGCGGAATGTGTAATCCGGCTCTCCGGCTACACCAACCACGGCGTCGAGTTGTACTCGCGATTCCGCCCCACCGCCCAGGCCATCGGGGATGCGATCTGGGTACGGCACGGCATCAAGCTGCCCTACATCAAAATCCCGGAACCGTGGACGGCGACAATCCCCAGCGAGGACCAGGAGGGTTACGTCACGATCTGGGATTTCGCAGGTCAGCAGCGTGCCCTTGCTTCGCGCATTCTCTGCTTTCTCTGCGACAACGATTTCCGCAACATCTACATTCCCGCCGAGGAACACGATGAGATCCGCGAAGAATATCGCAACAACCGTGACGTGCTGATGCGCTGGAGCGTGTCAAGCGACCACGTGGACCGGATCACACGGGTCCTGATCGTCAACAAGCACGAGCTGATCGACTATTTGAGCCGCCGCCGTTTCAACCAGTCGCAGACCTACAAGCCGGCGGCGGGTCCGCGTGACCGCTGGTTCAAAACCTGGAAGCACAGCCTGCCGCACGCGACGGTAATGGCAACGTAATCGCCTGCAACGACTCGAGCGGCGTGAAACGGAATTCGCGCCGCTCATCCCGCTTATGCACCTAACCCCGAAACCCGGTGACTGCCGAAAAAAAACGGCGCTTGAGGAGTCTCCGAACCTGCATGCGATTCGCACGACACGGGGCGCACGAGAAATGTTCAGCAGTCGGTCCAGTTCTCACCCTGCTTCAGTCGTTATACCCCGAAGGGGAAATGCACCAAACGCCGCCCAGGCTCGAATTTCGGGTGCTGTTGCCTGTTCCTGAGCGTCGTAGCTTCCGCCGCATCCTTGAAGGCACCCTTCACGGAAAACCATTTGCTGCCGTCGGTGTTTCCGTCGCCAAAGGCGTTTCCGGCGTCCACGAGAAACCGGCTGAAGTAGCCGCCAAGCCGAGATTCGCCTGCCGATTCGTCGAGGTCGCAGGAGTAAAGGAAGACAGTGCCCTTCTCAGCTCTCGCGACCAGGTTCTCAAAATCCTGCCGGAAATTCCGTTCTTCTGCGAACTTGGCGTATCTCTGGGCCTCGTTTAGGGAAAGCTGGAACGACTTCGTGAAAATCTCAGGCATCACGTTTCGGCAGGCGTCCACCACCACCGCGCACCTGGCCGCATCCGGGATGATTTCCCGAACCGTCATGCGCCCGTCCCGGAGGCAGAGTTTGGTCAGGTCGAGTTCCTTGCTGTGGAATCCGTGGCCCGAGAACGCCACAAAGGCGTAATCGACCTTTCCTGCCGATTGAAGCGCCTTCTTCAGCTCGCTGACCGTCGGAGTGTGCAGAATCTTGATTTCACTGTCGAACCAGTCGCCGCCCGGCTTTGAGTACAGCCAATTCCGGTAGGCCTGGACGTCGGCCTTCACGCCCTCCAGGAGGTCCTCGTCAGGGACTTCGGACGCCTCGATCAGCAACGCATACCGTTTCACTTGATTTCCCCCCGCTTTTTCAGATCGTCCATGATCCCGTGGATGTACTGCCGGAACGGCTCGTCATGGCCGAGGTTGTCACGGTCGGCTAGCCAGCACCGGTGGTGTCGCCGGACCAGTTCTTCGACACCGATGAACTCGCTCATTTTTTTCTTGTCGCCGCCGCAGAAATCGAAGGCCGCTCCGAGGGTGTTGAACACGTAAACGCAGTAGCTCTCGTACCGCTCCTTCCCGTTCGGGTCCCCAGGACAGTTCGGGTAGGCGGTGCAATAAGCATCTTTTTCAAGGGTCGGATAAGTGATCGCGAATTCGCTCAGCTTCAGGACCATCGCTTCGATCATCGCCCTTCGCTGCGCGTTGGCGCTATCCTCGGCAAGTTTTTTCTGGAACGCAAGATTGCTGTCGGCGAGCTGTTTCTGAATCTTGTTGGTGCTGCTGGCTCCCCACCAAGCCCAGGGCACCGATAACGCCGCCAACGATGGCGGAGCCGGCGCTGATTAGAGCGATCTGAACATCTTTGTCCACCCCTCGACCCTCTGGGTTGCCGACCCTGCGGCTTCTGGTCCGGGTATGCAATGCCATCCTTCCATTATAGGCGGCCAGTGGACGGGTGTGCGCACGTTTTTTGCTGATGCAGGAATGACAGGCAAGAGCCGCGGGTCGCCTGAGATGGGTCCATCGTGCATGGCGCCGGTCCGCATTCCTGCAAGATTTCGCCGCGTCCATGCCGGCGACCTGGGAGCACTCATTGCCGTCCCCCGGCCCCCCGGCTAGCCTTTCTCTGTTGCCGGGAAATTGCCTCCGCGCAGGAAGCAGCAGGTTCTGCTCAGGTCTCGAATCAGCCATTTGACACCAGTGCCCGACCTGTGGCACTTTTCCGAGGTGCCCGCGCCGCCGCTCGCAAACTTCGCGATCAGGGCACAAGCCGGCACAAGCCGATTTCTCCCAACTGCCGGAGTATGAACCGTGAGCCGCACAGCAACGACATTAAGCGGAGGCCTGCTGATCGAGCAACCTCTTCAGGCATTCTGGACAACATACGATCCCCTCGACCTGGCCAGCGGCAGTCTTGACCCTCTCGGCTTCGCCCGCGGCTATCTGGCCCTCGCCGACCGATTCCTCCCGAGTTTCACGACTGTCACCACCATCCCGCGATATGTGTCGATGCTCTGTGCTGCGCTCTGCGCTGTTCAAGCCCACTACCGCCACGAACCGGGGATTGCATCCTCCAAGGGCCGGCAAGAGCGGTTATCGCTGGTCAAATCCTTTGAGCGCGCGTGGGCTATCGCCTGTGGACTCGTTTCCCGAGACCCGATCATTGGCCAAGAATCGATCAGGGGCCTGCGCGGCATTCGCTACGTGAACCGTCGGCTCGACATACTTTCCGGCGCGAAAAATACATCCAGACCGGCTCCTTCAACCTGCTGTCCAACCAGGTCCGTTATGGCGGCATCGGCATTTATTCGACGTTCCTCGAAGAATGCCACCTGGCGTCGATGCAGACCTTTACATTGCGGCCTCTCGGTGAAGCGTTGGCCGACGCGTTTCCAAGTCCGTACCCAGGTATTTCGGTCCATGACGAAGATGCGAGGTTGTCGCTCGATACCCTCCGGGAATGGGGAGACCGCGCTCATATCGGAGCCTTTACAACTCAGGAGGGCGCTATGCTGGCCGAGGCATTGCGGGGTGGCGAGGAAGCCGACCACCCTGACCATGTTCGGTGGGCAGCCCTACGAATGCTCGCAAAGCTGAATCCACAGCCCGGCTATGATGAAGGGGAACTTCTCCGTAGTCTGGCAAATGAGCTGAGTAGCGGAACGTTCGATGAACTGGGGACTCCTTCGATCTGCCTGACTCAGATCGGCGCGACGCTCCTGATACTCGAACCGTTCGAGCAGTTCTACCAGGGCGTGCTTTTCCTCTTCGAGCGTATTCGAGGTGCCGCCTCCGATGAAATCGAGGCGAGCCTTGCCGATCTGGCCAGCAGGGAGCCGGTAGTTGAAGCGGACCAGGCGATTCGCAAGAGCGCAGCCGATCTGCGGACGAGCCTGCAAGCATCCCGCGAGGTCAATCCGACGACAGCGGTTGAATTGGAAGCCGTCTTGCGTGAGTCGGGAATCCTCGCGCTCGCTGACGATGTTCTTCGCCAGCCGGTTGACGCCTCTGAGGTAATGCGGCTCGTTCTCCGGCGTCACGGTCAGGTCCAGTCCGGCAAGTTCGATAAGGGTTTGCCGAAAGCCGCCTGGATGCAACTGACAGGCGGCGACAAGGTTCAGTTGAAGGCCCAGCGGCATCGGCTGGCCGCATCGCAGCTGACCACCGGGCTGGAAGGACGTGGGCCGGCACCCCTATCGCACTGGAAGTGCCCTTGCATTCATCCAGGCATGCGACATTGTCTGAACGGGCATCGTGCATGGCGAAGGCCACTAAAATCACTGTTTTTCCTCTCATCGATGCCGTCCGGCCAATGGACGCGGACGGCCCGCTCGTCTCATTGGTCTGCTCGACATACGGCCTATCACTCGACAATTTCTTCGAGCAGGATTTCCTCCCCACCGTTCTCGGGCTCGGCGGCGTGCGCGACCGCGGCTACGCCATCCCGGTGGCGATGGAACGTAAACTCAAGGAGACGTACTCGGCTCTCGTCGCCGACTCGCACGCCCTCGCCGAGGGCGGCCGACCAAGCCTACAGATCGACATCCTCCCGATTGGCCACCGAACAAACCACGCCAAGATCGTCCTGATCCACCGGAAGAGGTTAATCCGTCTCGTGATCGCCTCGGCCAACCTCACCCACGAAGGCTACCGAAGGCAGAGAGAGGTCGCGGTTGTCCTCGACTTCAAAAAAGGAGGGACTCTCCCCGTTCAAGTGCTTCGCCATGCGCTGGACGGCTGGTCCAGGGTCTTGGGCGAGCTGAGCACCCAGCCGCTGCGGAAAGCGTTTGTCGCGGCCATTCGCCAGGCGGAAGGTTGGACGTTGCCGGAAGCACTCCCCACGGGCCACAAGATAGAGGTGGTGTTCGGCGGCGGCCCCCGGCCGCTATGGCAAGCACTCGTGGAGGCGTGGCCGGATGGCGAGCCCCTTTTGGACTGGTGCGTCTGCTCACCATTTTGGCCAGACGCCACTGGCGGAGAAACTCCGTTCGAGGCGATTGTCCGTGGCCTCACCGGGCGCGGTGCCAGCCTGGATAATGCCCGGTTGCGGATCATGACGTGTGCCGATTCGCCGGGAGAAAAAGCCCGGCCGATGTTCCCATTCCAGCTTGCACGCCGTCTGTACGAAGGCGGCTTTCCCATTCGCAATGGCACCATCGCCGCAGCACGGCTGGAGGCTCTGCGGGAGGAAATCCCGGAGGGCATGGCTGACGATCACCGTGAGCTGCACGCGAAGTGGGTGCTGCTGCGCGGTCCGAATACAGCTGTCATCCTCATCGGGTCAGCCAACTTCACGCGAAAGGGTTTAGGTGTAGGCGCTCGGCCGGAGGCAGCAAACATCGAAGCATGCGTGCTCCTCACCCTGCCCGCGGCAGCGGTGGACCCGGAGGCCTGGATGCGCCCGCTCGCCGAGGACGGTATCGTTGATCTGGCCTCGTGCCAGGAGGGCCAGTTCCAGGCAGCCAACGCCGGAGGAGGACAGCGACTCGCCCTGGCCTGACTTTATCGCTCGCATCGAAATCGAAGTCCGTTGGCACGACGGCCCCGACCCGGTGGGCGCGTTACGCATCGTTCCGCGTCAAGGGCCACACCCGGCTTTCGCCATCTCCGTCGTCTCCGAACCCGGTGAGCCTTGGAAGCCGCTATTGAACGTGGTCGCAAGTGCGGAGCATGAGGCCAATCCGATCAGAATTCCAGTTGAGGCCCAGTCTCTACGCCGGGTGCTTACCAGCCGCGCGGTACAGGTGATCTGGGGCGAGCCATCCGCCTCCGTCCGCTTTCCCGTCAACATCGACGAAGACAGTAAGGCGGGTCTTCCCAGCGTGCTAGGGGCGCGTCCGGACGAGCAACAACTACTTGCTTATTTCCACGGCCGGATGAGCGAGGAGGATCTCATCGAATTGCTGGAGCAGCGGGCAGCACTGGCACTGACGGGCGCGCAGCCCCGACGCCCCAGGAGGCCGAGCGACTACGCCAGCTTCAGAGCTATCTCCTCCGCGACTTCGTGGAGAGCCTGTTCGGTCTGGCCGAAACGCTGCGGCAATCGATGCGCTCACCACGGGCGTTTGAGCAGGCACTGGTCGGCGATTTCAGCCCGGTTAGTCTGGCCGAGCAGGTACTACAGGCCTTTCGTGCTGGCCGACGATCCCCGACCGCCGCCGCGTTCCAATTCGTTGAACTGATTCAGGTCGTCGCCGGACTGCAATTGGAGGGGGAGGAGGCTCTTTCGCAAGGTGAACGGGAGGCGCTGGAAGAAGTCCGTGCGCGCGGACTCGCCCGTCTTCTGTCCTTTGCGGGAAGTGCCGGGGAGCGGGAGGATTTTCGCCAGACCTGCAGCGACCGCGATTTCTCCCGTTATGTCACGGCCTCGCTGCCGCTGCCCCTTGCCAAGCAATGGGCGAGCATTGTCCTAAAGGACACATCTCCTGTTACCGCGACACAACCCGATTCCTCCACGGAGGACACCCTCCCATGATCCCTCGCCTTGACAGTGTGGTTGACCTCGGGCGTGACCAGAAACGCATGTCCGACGAAGATCCCCAGCGTCAGCCAGCCTCAGTGAACAAGCTCTCGGAAGCTTTCTTCGGATCGCCTGAGTCGCGGAGCGAGATTCAGTTGCTGGCCGACGAGGTTGGGATGGGGAAGACATTCGTGGCCTTGGCGACGGCTTACGCTATTCTGGATGTTCTGCGGCACAAGCCGAGTGAAGAGCAACCACCCGAGTCTGAAGAAATGCTACCGCGCCGTCGTGGTCGTCACGCCTGCAGGTAACCATGCCCTGACGGAGAAATGGAATCGGGAGGTAGAGGCTTTTCGCACGCGCTGTTCACGGAACGCCGACGCGACCCGCTGGTTCCAATCCCGGATCTGCACGACGCCGGAGGATCTCAGTCGAGAGCCTTAGCCGGGCACACGATCTTCGCCGCGACCCCGCTAAGGCCCCTTGCGTCATCGTCTGTCAGGGAAACATCTTTCACCCGCCGCATGAAGGACGCCGGGGAACGTCTCCGTTTTCTGACCGCCTGTCTATTTCGCTGGTGGGGTAACAAACTGAGCAAGGAAGAACGCTACCACATGGTTCGGCGTGCGGCCGAGGTTCGCGGGTTCTCCAGCTGGGCTGGACTGGCTCGGCGTGTGGGCACGGGGGAATACGAGGTCGATCTCTGGGACTTCCGCGAGCACGAGGCATACCTGTCCCCTTCGCAACGCACGAAGTGGGAATGGCCCCCGTCTCTCCAGAATGTCTACGAGCAGACACCGTTCACGTACACCGAGATCGCAAAGGCCCTGGACCAGTACGCCCTTACGCCGGAGGGGGAAGGCTTTTTGTACGACGGCGGCGAACGACTGCGCAGAGGGCGAGGTCGAGCCGCGCGGCCTGCTGCCCTACTGCAAGTGGGTCGCTGACCGGAAAGGCCATGCCGAATGGTATTTCAACGGGTTCAAGGACCGGCTTCTCGACCTCTACCGGGAGCTGATCCCCACCCTGTTGAAGAACATGAAGTTGGATCTTCCCCTGGTCATCGCCGACGAGGCCCACCACTGGCGTCACTCCCAGCGGCAAGATTGTCAAGCCTTTCGCCGGTATCTCGCACCGCTCGCCCGCCGGCTGCTGTTGTTGACCGCGACGCCGTTCCAGCTGCACCGGGACGAGTTGCTGGAGGTGCTCGCCACGGGGGATAGCATGGAGCCCGCGATCGGTGCCGACCGCGTCGAGTCGCTCCGGGGACGACGCGACCAGCTTGCGGAAGCGATGAACGCCTCGGAGGAAGCGGGGCGGGCCTTCTCGCGAGAGTGGGGAGCGCTGGCCGAACAGATGGCTCGCCTGGACCCAAAGTTCTCGGCCACGCCGGGCCAACTACCAGCCGAGGAAGACCCCCGTACCCAGGAGATCGAGAGGCAATGGGGCGGGCTGCGCGGCGCATCCGGCGAAGAACGACAGGAGGCTTTGCAAAGGGTGCCCGGTGCGCTGCGCCCGTTTTTCGTCAGAGCCGTCCAACTCCATGACGCCAACCTGCGCCTCCATGAGGTCATGGCTCCGTCTGATCGTCCGGCATCGGCGCCGGACCGAGCACCGCCGTTACTGGGTTGGCAGGGAGTATCCGGCTGATGCCAATGGCCAGGCGTTCCGTCCCGACCGCAGCCAGTTACACCTGGCACCGGGCCGCCCGATGCCGCCGCACGGGGAACTTGCACAGTACCTGCTGATGAAGGTGGTTGCAGAAATGAGCCGCGGCAGGCATCGAACCACGCTGGGAATGGACCTGACGGGATGTTACACGACCCTCTGGCAAAGTAGTGCAGGGGGCAAGGCCGTGGAATCGGCGCTCCGGGCGGACCAACACAACCTGCTTGATATCCTGAAGCGGATCACAGGGCACGGGAAGGAAGACAACCCGCGCGATGCTACGCACCCGAAGGTCGAAACGGTGGTCGCCGAAGTTTTGCGGCGATGGGACGAGGGCGAGAAATCGTTGATCTTCTGTTTCCGCGTCCCGACCGCCGAGACGCTTTACCGCATACTCTCCCAGGGCGTTGAACGCCGCCTGCGGGCAGCACGGAAAGCGCTATTCGCGTCACGCGGAACGGAGACGGGAGGTGACTTCGACGCTGACAAAGCGATGCAGCAATTCCGTCGATCCCTCACGGCCCGCGAGGGATCGGGCGTCCCGCTCTTCCTCGACCGGGTCTTGCTCGGATGGCTGACGAGCATCGAGTACAGCTTGCCAGCGTTGACCGGAGAAGACCTGGCTGCGCTCGCTGGTCTCTGTGCGCGGGCCATCCACAACGGCCGGCCCCTCTTCCGCGACTTCGAGCGCCCCGACCGCGTTTTCCTGAGCCGGGCCATTGAGCATGTTCTGGCGGCCCGACTCCTCCGCGGCTCCCCTTGAGTTGCCGTCTGACAAGCTTGCCGCGACGAAGGAGCTGCTCGGGCAGATTGCGGGGGAAGATTGGGTGCGCTTCCGCTACGGGGAGAGTCCGCAAGCCGCGGACCGTGGGGCCGAGCGGGAAGACGACAGCAGGCCCTCCGAACAGGTGGCCCGGACCAGCTTGGCAGCAGTCTACGAACTGCAACCCGAACCGGATCCCGCCCTTTTGCAAGATGGCGCTGCGCGCACTGGAGGCACAGCCGCTCGGGAATCGCCCGCGGATCGTGGACACGCTGCTTTCTGGCCCCAACCTGTTTCTGCCGTTGGGGGACGCCCTCCAGCTCATCGACCAGGCCGGCCAGGAGCGGATTCGACGGATGCGGAAACTGATCTTCGACGTAACATGTCAGGGGGATGGGTGGAACTGGCGGCAACGGGCCGAGGTGCTGGACGCCGTAATGCGCGCCTTTCTCCGGGAGGACATCCTCCTCCGGCTGCCGAGAGACGTTTTCCGGGGAGAGGATGAAACCTGGAGCGAAAGCCTTCTCCGCGGCTTTCACCAGATGCAGCCGGGGGCCGCACAATTGGAGCCGGTCGCGGCGCGTGTCGAGGAGTTCCTCCACGAATTGTCGGAGATGGGCGAGGAGGAGCGGCAAGCACACCTGCGATACGCCATGAGAACCACGGCCACCTCGGTGGTCCTGGTGACCGGATCGAGCGGAGGTGACCGCGATGCCATCTTCAGCGGCTTCAACACTCCATTACTTCCAGAAATCCTCGTCTGCACGGCGGTAGGACAGGAGGGGATCGACTTGCACCGGCATTGCCGACATGTGGTGCATTACGACCTCGGCTGGAACCCCGCCGCGATTGAGCAGAGGACAGGACGGACCGACCGCATCGGCAGCAAGGCGTCACGGGAGAGGAAAAATAGCCGGCCATCTTCCGGAGGACCAGCTCCCCGGCCTGGACATCGCGATGCCGTACCTGGCCGGCACCTATGACGAGCGCATGTTCGAGCGCCTGCGTACCCGTGCCCAAGTCTTCGACATTCTGACCGGAGGCGACCCGACCGCCGACCAGGAGTCGGGCGCTTTCTGGCTCGATCCCGACAGCGAGGGGGAGGATGACGGCACCAGTTTCGTACCCTTGCCGAGGCAGATGCTCGACGACCTGCGGGTGAATCTCGCGGTCAAGATCGATTCCTGACCCGCGACCCGGTCTGCATCCTTACAAGATTTCGCCGCCTCCGTGCCGGCGACCGGGGGTACTCATTGCCGCCCCTGGGCCCCCCGGCTAGTAGCTTTTCCCTGTTGCGGGGGTGGATCGCAGGCAGCCTGCGGCCGTTTTCTCGCGCCTGAGCGGGGGCGTCCGGCGGCGCAAATAGCTCTTGATCTTGTAAGGAAAACAGGCTAGAATTCCTTACATGACTGGCACGAGAAAAACGACGCAAAGCATTGATTCACAGATACTTGCCCGCATCCACGGGCGCGGACGTGGTTCTGTGTTCGTTCCGGGAGACTTCCTGGACCTCGGCAGCCGTGAAGCGGTCGATCTTGCCCTGCACCGGCTCGCCCGGAAAGGAACGATACGCCGCCTGGCCCGCGGGGTGTACGACTTCCCGAAAGAGCACCCGGTACTCGGTCTGCTCTCGCCGTCCGCCGACGCCGTGGCCCAGGCTCTGGCCGGCCGCGACCGCACCCGGCTCCAGCCTGCCGGGGCCTACGCGGCCAACATCCTCGGCTTGTCCGAACAGGTGCCGGCCAAAGCGGTCTTCCTGACCGATGGCCCGAGCCGGACGGTAAAGATCGGCCCGACGACGATCCAGCTCCGGCGGACGACCCCGCGGAACATGGCGGCGGCGGGGCGGCTGAGCGGCCTCCTGATCCAGGCACTTCGCGAGCTGGGCGAGGAGCACGTGACCCCGGAGCGGCGCGAGCACCTGAAGCGGACGCTCCCGGCTGACAAGCGGCGGGAACTCGTGAAGGATCTAAGGCTCGCCCCGGCCTGGATGCACCCGATCTTCCGCGAACTGGCCGAGGAGGACGCATGAGGCTCAGCTTCCTCGAACTCCCGACCGACGAACGCCGCCTGTACATCGATCAGGCGGCGATCCGGCGGAACGTATCGCCGGTGGTCCTGGAGAAGGATTTCTGGGTGTGCTGGCTGCTGGGCATTCTGTTCGAGTCGGAGTTCGCCGGCAGCCTGGTGTTCAAGGGCGGCACATCGCTATCGAAGGTGTTCGGCGTCATCGAGCGGTTCTCGGAAGACATCGACCTGTCGCTGTCGCCGGAGTTTCTGAAACTCCCGGAGGCGGGGACGAGCCGGAACCAGGCGAATAAATGGATGACGAAGGCCGAGGCCGCCTGCGCGAGCGCGGTGAAGACGCAGATCGCGCCCGCTCTGGAAGCGGCCGCGGAGGCAGTGCTCGGGAAGCGCGACGGCGGGTGGTTCGAGTTCCTGACGGACGCCAACACGAACTCGCCGGTGCTCCTGTTCCACTACCCATCGTCGCAGCCGGCGGGGTTCGAGTACCTCAAACGCTCGGTGAAGCTGGAATTCGGCTCGCTCACCGACCAGCAACCGGTCGGCCGCCATCCGGTGCGGCCGTGGGTGGCCGAAGTCCTCCCCGAGGCATTCCCCGACTGGCAGTGCGAAGTCGTGGCCCTGGAAGTGGAGCGGAGCTTCTGGGAAAAGGCGACGATCCTCCACACCGAGTATCACCGGCCGGCCGAGAAGCCGACGCCCGACCGGTTCTCCCGCCACTACGCGGACACGGCGGCGCTGGCCCGGCATCCGACCGCGAGCAAGGCAATCGACCAGCATGACCTCCGCAACCGGGTCGTAGCATGGAAGGGGCAGTTCTTTGGCAGTTCGTGGGCGAACTACGACCTCGCAAAGCCGGGAACCTTTCGCCTCGTCCCACCGGCCGAGCGTCTGCCTGCGCTGCGGCGTGATTACCAGGCGATGCGGGACATGTATCTCTCCGAGCCGGCCCCCTTCGACGACATCCTTGCGACCCTGGCGGACCTGGAAAATCGCATCAACCAGGCCGGGGACGTATAAACGGGCAGAAGACCGAATAGAAGCCGTAACGTTGCGGCCGCCTTTCAGCTTTTCCGCCGCCCAAGCTCGGGCATCCCTGGCCCGACCTTGGGACCCCGGCGAAAAAGCTGGGGCGATGGGCGGCGGCGGCCGGAGAGCGGACACCACTGCGCACAGCCGACGAGGAAAGGCCCCCACCGAACGCCGGTCACTGCGCCAGCAACGGTCATATACCCTGCGGCTCGGTTTTCCGGGGGAATGCAAGCGCTCGCCAGAACTCTGGTGGAAGGGGAGACCGGTGCTTGGAACACGCAAGTACCGAGACGGCCGTTGGCAGGCCCTCAGCATACTTGAATTCCCGCTTCTTCCTGGTTTCCGCGACAAGATTGCTGAGGGCGTCCGCGATGTGACTCCCTGTAGACGGTTCGGTCCCATGGAAATGGGCCAAATAAACTGTGGTACATTCGCCCTCATGATCGAGTGACTGTGTCAGAACGCGGTCTCCCCAGTCGGTTGGCGGAATCCAGGTCATGAGATCGATTGCGCGCAGCGCGCTCCATCTGCGTGCCGCAGTCCGCGCGACCGAGGACCAGTCGCCTGTACACGCTCTCCAGAAGCACGTCGCGGTGTCCTGGCGGCAGTGCGAGATCAGCTCCATCAAGCACGTCAGGTACACGGAACTGGTATCGCAGAATTCGTCCGGCTTCTCTCCGCTCGCAACGTACTCAAACACCAATTCCGTCGCATTGCCACCTTCGATGAACGGGATTTGTCCCAAGCCGGAGCACGCATCAACAACCAGTTAGAAAGGACCGTCAGCCACCTCACGATGTCAGCGATGCGGCCTGCCTGCCACAGGCACAACCAAGTCAGGAACAATTCGATGTGATGAAGGTCAATGAGCGGACGCAGGGCGGAAGGATTCGCCATGAGCAGTCCCACGAGCCAGTTCGATACAACGATGCACGCCTCCTGACGGGGGCGAGCGCCGTCCGCGGTTTCCTCGGGCAGACACTCCGTATAGGCGATGCCGAGAATCCCGAGACGCGTGACGTGCCAGTGAGCGACGACGGCCGTTGCGATCGTATCGACGAAGCTGCCCGACAGGCGAATATCGAGGCTGTGGCGGACTTGCAGGTCACTCGCGTGAGCCCCGTAGTATCGCTCCAATTCCGCTACATAGAACTCGTTCCACATCTGCCACACGGCCGCGCCTATGGCGTCCCTCTTCGCGCGAGCTTGAACCACGCGCCACGCGGCTAGCATCCCCCATTCGATGAGATCAATCCATGCAGTCTCGAAGGTCGGGTTGTCCTTGCCGTGTTCTTGCAGGATGAGCAGCGCGACGGGAAGCAATCGGACGCAGCGTTCGTCCGCGTTCTCCGCCAAAAGACTCCCCAGGAATCGACGCCAGTTGGGAATCAGTTGATGTGTCCACTCATCAGACCCGTGGCGGAAGTCAGCGACCTGCCGCGACAGATGTATGAGAAGTGGCTATAAAAGCGCTGTGGCAATAGAGAAGGTGTCAGCAGCGAGGCCATAACGCGGCTGACGATTGCCGTCAGGTTCCACCGGTCGAACTGCAACGAGACGTGATCGCCGACGCGAGTCCCCAGCGATGCAACGCGTCGGTCGAAGAGTTCGATGCCATTCCGATCCTCGTCTTTGTTGTACGCAAGAATCACCTCGACTTGCGTAACGGTGCCTAGTTCCGGTCGCGAGAGATCGGGCGCGCTGCGCATTGCGGAGGTCGATGTCGAAATTCTTGGTACCCCAGTTCGCGTTGTTCAGAACCTCGTCTTTCAGCACAAACACCCGAAGGGTCTTCAGATCGGCAGACAGGAAGGCCAAATCCACGCCGAATTCCGCTTCGGTTTTCGTCGTCGATGTCTCGCTGCTGCCGGTACGCAAGAACGGAAGTCGGTGGGGAGTCCAGTCCTCCGCCAGAGCGAGGTTGTAGATGATCCAGTCGAACCCGAACTTCGTTCCCCGCTTCTCGTCCCGCGTCCGCTCCCCAAGGCTGTGGATGTAGTACGTCAGGAACGACGTCCGGAATTCGTCACTCATGAGCGGGCTCCGAGAGGGTGTCATTCTGAAGAGGCTCCAACAGCCGCTCGATGGCAGTAGATGCGTGCAGGCGACGCATTGCCATCTCTTCGGGATCGCTAAGGTCGATAATGGGCATCTCCATCGAGAATGACGATTCAGCGAGTTCCATCGCGTCCCCCAGCAGGCCGCCGAGGAATTGGCTCGTCGCACGCCCGTAGAGCAACCGCGTGTTCTTCACCATTCTGAGAATGGCGGAGTGCGCCTCCGCGCTCTTGGTGACCTGCCGGGCGAATCGCCGCCGGTACGCGACTAAAGCCCGGCGGTGCCCGGTCACCTCCATGCCGTTGATCCCGGCTTTGTGGGCGCGATCCAGATCAATGAAGTAGTTTGCCAGCTCGTCCAATGCCTTCTTTACCAGTGGAATGGTTGCGCCCTGTGCAGTGAGTTCTGCTCGGCATTCGCCGGAGAAGTTGTGGGCTTGGAGCTTCAGTTCTTCAAAGACTTCGTCCCTGAACCCATTGGTTGCAGCCTCGGCGGACGAAGCGACCGCCACGAGAATCCGGGCGGTGCCTTTCGGCGAGAGCATCAGCCTTTGCAACTCGTAGAAGAGCAGACGACCGGCTAGGGTGCTGGAGGTGAGTGCGTCCTGCGGAAAAATGGGCATCCCCAGCGAGTCGAATAGGAAGAGTCCGAACCTTCGAGTGTCCGAGTCGCGCGAAACGCAGAGCCGCCCTGCGAGAGCGTCTACGCCGGCGCTGCCCATCTCATTGTGGAGCCGCTGCAGCTGTCCCCGGTGCATCAGGCCGTGCAGCGTTGCCGCTGCGCTCTCGCAAAGGCCCTCGAAGGTATGCATGAACCGCTCGCGATTTTTTTTCAAGATGCTGCAGAGCGCGGTGGCGATGCTCTGCCACGATCCGATGCGGTCCGGGCTCACCGGCTGAATTGCCAGCAACCAGTTGCAACCATCCGCCGGAACGTCCGGGCTGTCGGCAGTGGAGCGCAGGATTGCTTGAACTGCGCAAACGACAGCATGTTTGGCATCGGCCGAAATCAACGGGGACGCTTGCGAATCGATCCACCGCCGGCACCCCCGCGGAGTCACCGTACACGTCCGGAAAGAGACTCAGCAGGTGGCACACGACGGACATGACCGTGTTTCGGTCCTCGGGTGAGTTTCCGGCGCGAGCGAAGAGCGCATCGAGTTCGTCCTGCGTCAGCGCTCGTTCGCGCACCGTGGCAACCCAGGAGTGCGCGATTACGCCTCGGAATCGTGCATCCACATGGCCATTGAAGAAGGCCTCGGTCTCTCGAATCGCGCGGTCGCGTGGCTCTGTGATGGGGCCCGCACGTAAGACCCCCAGCATGAATCCGGCGATCGAAAGCCTTGGGTCGTCGGCCTGCACGGGCAGCAGGCGCAGCACGTCTAAAGCCGTATCCGCATGTAACATGCACAATGAACGAATGGCAATCCAAGCACCGTGCTGCATATAGTCGCGTTCAACGACTCGAACTAGATCTGTCATCCACTCAGCGTGAAAGCTGGCCGGAAAGGCGTGGTCTCGAATTACCACCCAGAGGCTCCCGAGGAGTTTGAACACCTCGTGACCAGCTTGGCCCACGAAGGCGCAGCATCGCTTGCTGGTCTTCGGAAGTAAGGGTACGCACCGCCTGTGACCAGACGAGCCCGATCCCTTCGTTGCCGATGGGGGTGTAGCCGAAGTGGGCTTGCAGTTCTCCGAGCTGCTCAATGAACGCCTGATCGGGGCGAATTCCATTCGGAAACAAGTCTCCAACGAGCGTCGCGCAGGCGTTGCGGTCTCGCACGAGCGAGAGAAATGCACAGGCCGCCGATTCGTCCGACGATCCGCCATGAGGGGGTTCTCCCTGCAGGATTCCGAGGCGACTTTAGAATGTCGGCGACATCGACTGATCGCATTTGGGTACCTCCGCGTCAAGGCCCCCGATTCCCCAACATTCTATGCGCTGTGAGCGTCCTCGCGGAATGGCAGCAATCCGACGGTCAAATCGACCGACGCATCGAACCGCCTGGGATACACCGTACCACCATCGTCCAACCTTGTTGTCCAAGTTCGCACGTCGTTCCGGATTGGCGGTGGCCGCGCGTTGCCACTCCGGTACAATAAAGCGGCCCCGAAACTGCGGCCGACCGGGCACGCTTGGGCACGGAAAAGCCTGGAAAATGTGGGCGAATCCTTGCTTTTGCCCTGTGATCCGTGTAAAATGTGTGATGAGTGGAATCTGTAAGTCTTTAGAAGGCTTGTGTTTGTGAAATTCGGCGGCTGGGAGCGGCCTCGATCCCGTTAATGGGGTTCAGGAGGTCGGAGGTTCGAATCCTCTCGCCCCGACTAACGCAAGGGCTGACGTGACAACGAGTTACGCCAGCCCTTGTTTTTTGCCTGCTAGAATGGATTTGCAGGAAACTCTGCAGGAAACCCCTCGGTTCCGCAGGAAATGACGCAAGAGACCTCGGCGGACGGCTCCGCCGATGGCTCGCTGAGCAAGCTATCCGGCTTACCCGTGGAAACGGGAGAGCTGCTCATGCGTCCGCATCACCCGTGGTACCGGGCCGCGAAGCACGCTGGTACGTGGAGATCAACGGCGAACAGAACCTTCTCGGCAAGCACCCCGAAGGCATCCCGCCGCCCCGCAAACGCAAGCGCGGCGATCCGCCGCCCCGCCCGCCGCAGGAAATCGAACAGGCGTACCACCGCCTGATGGCGACGTCCGACCGCAAGCTGCCTGCATGCCGAGACGCTGCGAGTCTGCACCGTCTGTGATCTGTTCCTCGACTATTCCCAGAAGCACCATGCCGCCGGCACATACCGCGGCTACCGCGACTTCCTCCAGGATTTCTGCGAGGTGTACGGCACGCTGCTCGGCCGCGATCTGAAACCGCTGCACGTCACCCGCTGGCTGGACGCTCATCCCGGCTGGAAGGGTAGCCGCCGCAACGCCGATCATCGCGGTCAAGCGGGCTTTCAACTGGGCCGACGCCGAGGGGCTGCTGCAGCCCAACCCGATCAAATCGGTGAAGAAGCCACCCCAACGCCACCGCGACCGCGTGCTGACGCCGGAGGAGCGGCAGGAGATCATGGTCACGATCAGGGACCAGCCGTTCCGCGATTTCGTCTTCGCCATGATGGAAACCGGCGCCAGGCCGGGGAAGTGCCGGAAAGTGACCGCCGCCACGTCAATCTCGAACTGGGCGTCTGGGTCTTCAAGGAGCACAAGACGGCGAAGCGGACGAACAAGCAGCGAATCATCTACCTGAACGCCGCCATGATCGAGTTGACCCGTAAGCTGGTCGAGAAGTATCCCGAAGGGCCGCTGTTTCGCGGCAACCGCGAACCACAAGGGCTTCAGCCGCAACGGTGTCCGCTGCCGGTTCAGGCGGCTGCGGGAGAAGCTGCCGCACCTGAAGGGGGTCATCTCCTACACGGCGCGCCACAGCTTCGCCACGCAGGCCCTTGTCAACGGCGTCGGCATCGCCCATGTCGCGGAATTGATGGGCCATGTAGACACGTAGATGGTGGCAAGCCACTACGCCCACCTGGCCGGGAACATGAAGACGATGCACGAGGCGGCGAAGAAAGCGACGGGCGGCTAGACAGCGGAAGGTTTCTTGCAGGCCTAGCCGCAGGAACGTAAGATGACAAAGTGCTCCGGGGGTTTTTGCCCCCGGAGCGGGGCGAGGCACAGCGGGAAGTTGGAAACCTAGTAGACGCACTTCCCGACCCCGGTCGTCATCTGAAACTGGCCACGGGTCAGCGTCTGGTAGAACCACAGCACCCTGTTGAAGGCTCATCACCCCCTTTCCTGCCCCTGACGCACCCGCTGTTAGCGCACGGTTGCGCCTGCCGGGGCATGAACGACATTGACGCGGGCGGGGCCGTTGACGCGGCACCCGCCCGCGGTCGTTTTCAGTTGCCGATGGCAGCCGCTTCTCGCGTTGCCTTCAGGCGCTCACGCCTCTTGATCGCCCTGACAGCGAGCATCTTCAGTCGTTCGATCAGGCCGGTGAGGTCGTATTCGTTCGAGGTCTGGCGCTTCGGGCGAAAGCGCTTGTTCTTTTCAATCAGACCCGCCTCCACCATCTCCGTAATGGCGCGGTCGAGAGTTCGCTTATCGCACCCGATGGCCTTCATCATGACGCTACGCCGCGGGAACGGGTGCGGCCCCTTGTCACCCCAGCAGGCGATCATTTGCAACAAGATGGCCAGCTGGATGGGCTTGATCTTCATCTCTGCCAGCCCATTCAGCAGCACCGTGGGCACGGCTGTCACGCCGGCCTTGCGGACGGTGGGGCCGAATTTCTTGGTGAAGTCGGGCCAAGGTTTCTTCCTCGCTGCGGACGGTTTGGTCTGGATTTTCGGCATGCTTGGGTCTTTCTTTCCAGGGACTCGTTGCCATCACATCTTCAGTTTAAGGGCATGCGGTACAGTGGGGAAGACGGACCGAAGGGGCAAAAATGCACCTGGTGCCGGGGGCGTGAATGTGCCCGGGTTAGGGGGCGAAAGTCAGACACCAGTATTAGGGTAAGTGGTAGGAGGGTAAATTGGAGGAAGGGTGAAGTAGAGTAAGAGGATGGGGGGCGTTTTTGTACCTGGGTCCCTTGATTTTCTTTTCCCGGCCGAGAGATCCCAAGACTGCCCTGGCGTCGTCAGGCGGTCGGTGTTTGATCGCCTTTCCCCTTGTTCATCATACATAACCGCGGCAAGAGGTGCTATTCGTCTTGCTCGCCAACGGGAGACGAAGCCTCCACGCTGTCGAATAAGCCCCCGCCGTCTTCCTGACGACAAGGGCGCTGGTAAGCCAGCCGGCCTACCCGTGTCGCGTGTGAGTAGCTTCAGGTAAGTTTGATGTGCTTGAGCGTCGGGACAGTCTGACGGACTTCTTGCTTGCACGCGACCATGAAGGCATCGAGGTCGGCGTCTTCGATCATGACCTTACCTCGTCGCCCCTTCCTGCCGAAGCGATAATGAACGAGTGATCCTTCGCCGCACCATTCGTAAATGAGGCTTTCGCTGACTCCGATCTTTTGAGCTGCCGCCTTGACCGTCAACACGCTGCACCTCAATTCCTGCTCGGTTCTCCGAGTTGCGTCCGCCTCTGTTCGAGCAGCTCCGCACGATCCTGAGTCCCCGCTGAAAGAACTCGTCCTGCTCATCCTGACGGAGGAATGTCGCCGTTGCATCCGTCAGCCTGAATGCCGCTCGCATGGCGATGTCCGGATTAAGTGTTGTCCGCATGCTTGCCTTCGAGATCATGGTTTACCTCTCGATCCCAATATCTTTGGTTTTTGATTTCTCTACCTCTTTCGCTTGAGTATTGTCCGCACGCTCAAACAGGGACTTAAGCGTATCCCTCGATTGCTGAACAGGCATTAGGGCACCTTGCAGGTAGGCGCCACCCAAGTTCGTGTATCGCATATCCGCACCGCGAAAATCGGCTTGCTCTGCTTCAATGCCTTGCATCTTTGCCCCGTAAAGGTTTGCGTTTTGGAAATTTGCGCCTGTACCTGCGCCGCCCGGAAGTCGGCATATTGCAGCATGGAACCGGAGAAGTTAACGCCGCGCAGATCAGCGGCACGAAAATCAACTCCGCTCAGATCCATGCCGGTCAGATTAGCCCCACGCAGATCCGCCCCACGCCAGTCGATACGAGCGGTCTTAGTCCCTTTGTCCATGACTGCATCTCGATTCTCGTGTCATTTACCGTGGTTTCATTGGGAATTGCCACGCCCGCGAAATGTCTGCGCCCTTCTATCCGCCTCAGTTCCGGCTCCGATACATGAACATCTTCATCCGTTCGACCCGCGGCCCCAGGAACCGGAGCTTCCCATTACCGGCGAGGCGGAACGTCACCCCGCACTTCGGACACTTCACCTTCGGCCGGACAAGGCCCGCTTGAAATCGAAGGCGTTGTCGGCACTTCACACAGTTGAACTCGTGGCAGAGCATTTCTTGCCTCAGAAAGATGGCGGGTGAATGTCCCCGCCGTTCCATGTTTCACCAGTGAGCGGTGTTCACGACTTTTTGGCCGCGATCTTTTCCAGTGCGACATTGACCTTGGCCAGTTCCGTGTTGCCCTTGTCGATGGCCTTTTGCATCGCTTCAATCTGCTCGTTGGTCTTGGCGATGCGGCTGGCGATCCGCCCCGTTCCAAGCCACCAGCACTGGATCTCGCGGGCGATGAACGGGATCGACACCAGGGCGACGAGCGCTATCAATCGCTGGACATCCGACATCCGCTCGAACGGCCCCAGAAACCAGTTCACGAAGAATGACATGGCTGAATCTCCTTGGTTTGAGATGGAATCGCTGGCGTCTTCGGGGCTTCGGGCAGTGGCGGGAGAGACTGCGGTGGCACCGCAACAGGCAACGGCTGTAACGGCGGAACAGGCTGGAGCAGTCATCACCAGCTCGACCCTCTGGCCTCGCCGGCGGACCAGGACGTAGCAGGACGTAGCAGCCAGGACGACGAGAATCACCACCGTCCAGTTGGTGCCTGCTGCGATACCCTTGACGGCCGTAGCGGGAACCTCGGCAAGCGGTTTCACAGCAGCTTCGCCGACGGTCTTGGTGATGTCCTTGGTCCCGTCGAGAAACGGCTCCGGGTGCCGTAAGAAAGCGGTCAGAGCCGCCGCAACCATGAGCGCGCCCTTATTTTCCCAAACGTATACGGCGGCTCGGTCTCCCCAGTGCGCAATCACTTCCAACAGTTCGGAATGTTTCCCGCAGTTCGCCAGTTCGCCTTCGAGTACCATCGCGAGCCGACGACCGTTCTGTGGAGTGACGGTACTCAGTGCCCTGACCGCGTTAGGGCCACCACGCTCGATCATCTTTTCTGCAACTCCGGGATGTCGGACTAGGACGGTCGCAGCATCATCGCCGTAGCGAAGGTACTGCGACATAGCCTGGGGCCTGTTCAGCACGCGGGTTGCTCCTGCTTCGCCGTGGGTGGCCAAAATTCTGATAGCCTTGGCTCCATCTTTGCCAGCCGCCTCGACTAGGGTGAACGTGCCCGGCCCAACCTTCCGCAATGCCACCAGCGCCTCGTCGCCGTAGCGGGCCGCGAAGCCCTCGATCCGCTGGGCCAGTGCCGGGGCACTTTTCCCCGCCGCCGCCCCGAACTTGGCGAACATGGCCTCGGCCAGTTCCTGTACCGCCTTGCTCTTGACGTCAGCCCGCGCAGTGCCGGGTAGAAGCAGCCAGCTCATCACGAGCATGGCCAGAATCTTCTTCATCGCTTGCCCCCTTCAATCAGGTTGTTGACGATCTCTTGCCGCAATGCCGCTCTTGCTGTGTTAAGCTTCTGCATCTCATGGCGAAGGCCGCCTTTTCCGTCGATCATAACCTTCTGGACGTTGGAGATTGACGCCTTCACCTTCCCGGCAATCTCCCCGGCAGGGTCGTATCCAGCCGCCCTGAACACAGCATCGAGGACGGCATCAAGTATCACCGCGGCTATCAGCCCTATGCCAAGCGTGGCGACAGACGAAGCGGCACCAGCGCCGAGAATTCCCGCTTCGACGCCCAGTTCAGCGGCCACGAACCGGACGACGCGCAGCCCCACCTGCGCGGCCAGGTCGCTGGCAACAAATAACCCCGTCTCACGGGCGATCGTCACGCTCATGTTGGCGTTCAGCTTCTTGACCGCCTGAACTCTGAAACGCTCGTACTCCGTTTTGAAAGCTTCGTCACTTCGCAGGTGTGCTGGGAGGTCTTGCTTAGGACCGTCGGCCAGATCGACACGAAGATCAACCAGCATCGCGCTCTCGATGTCTTCAAGGTCGATGATGAATCCTTTGATGGCAGCATCCACTTCCCTCTTGATGTCGTCGCCGGAGAAAACGTGCTTGGCGAATGCCTCCGCCAGAAACTTCTCATGGTTGCCCGATCCCACCGTTCCCTTCACCAGCGCCAACTTTCCTGACAAGGACAGGGTTTCCTCTGCGAAATCCCGAGCGCCACTTTGACCACGGCTGAAAAACGCGGCCAGTTTCTTCAGTCTCGCGTCCAGAGCCGACTGAGCTTTCAGGTTCGCTTCAGCCAGCCGGATGTCCGCCTTCTTGCGGGGCGACAGTACGATACGAGTAGGGCGCGGCGTGTTACTGAAGTCTCTCGCCAGATGGAGAATGAAGGCGCCGACCACAAGAACCACTGGCACGGTGGCCCATAGCATCTGACGCATTGAAGAGGTGTCGCGGAAACTCATGTCATGCTCCTGAGTGTTGGGAAGGCCCCCGGCGGCACGCGCCGCCGGTGCACGATTCTGAGGCTATCGCTCCATGCCGCGATCCTGCTCGGGGCCGTCCCTGGCCTGCTCGTTCTCCTTTTCCTTCTGTTGCGCAGCCGCGCGGATGTCGCTCATCGAATCTTTCTCGGGTCCTTACGGGAATCAGCGATTTCTCCTTGCGTGGCCGAGCCATAGAGGCCCATATCCTTGTCAGCCACGGACTCACGTGACGGGTTGAATGCGTTGCGCAGTTCGGCCAGCCCGAGCCGCGCCATAGCATCGACGTGACCTTCACCGAATTTTGCCATTGCTCACCTCTTGCGTTTTGGTGCCCAGTACCCATAGCCGTTGACCTTGGCGTGAATCGCCTTGCCGATCATGGCGATCACCAGGATGAACCAGAGAATCCACGAACATGTATTCCAGTCACACCTCCTTTGTTTTTTGGGCCGCGTAATGAACAGCGGGTCTTCGTACCACTTGATCCGCCGCGCGAGGATCGGCCCTGGCAATCCCCGTCCAAAGGCGATCACGTTGTCGTCGCTCATCGTCAGCACTTCTTCTGTCCGGATGAGGGCGCGGCCGTGCTGCGAGTAGTTGGTCGATGTCCCGTTGTTTGTCCCGGTCGTAGAACTGCCCTGTGAGCTTTGCGAGTGCGAGGAACCCGCATTGGTGCCGTATCCGGCGGTTAGCCGCCGTGTAGTCGCCGCACATCTTGTTGATTCGCTCGGCCGTCTCCAGGCTGCACCCGCCGAGGTATATCTGGGTGCTGCAGGCGTCGTACAGGAGAGTCTGCTTGTCCTTGAAGGCCGCCTGAACCTGCGAGTCCGACTGGTACGCAAGGAAACACCGGACGCCAGCCGACCTTCCTCTAACAAGCGCTTCCTCGATTGCGGGGAGCGAGCCAAGAGCACTGGCCTCGTCGAGGAGGAACAGCACTTCGCCCTCGTCCTCGTTGCCCGACGAGCCAATCTCACGGCTCAGGACGCTGATAACGCACCGCAGCCATCCCCGCTGGGCTTCGAGCTGGTCGCCGGGGAGCTGGATATAGAGCGACATCCCCGGCTTTAGAAGGCTGCGTACGTCGAACGTGCTGGCTTCCACCGACTTCGACACAGCGGGACTATCCAGGAAGGAAAGATGGCGCTGGATCGTGCTGACTACGCCAGTCCTTCCTTGGTCAGCTTGGTGACCGTAACTTCCGAGCCATCGGCGGCGCGTGTCTTTGACATTTCAAACAGGGTCCCGATCTGATCGCCCATGCGGCGCGGGATACCCTGCAATTTCCTCAGCCGTCGGCGACCGCCGCCAGTGCCATAGGGCTACTGGCAATGTCCTGCACGCTGTTCAACGTCCTGTCGGGTACTAGAGAAACGCAGCAGCACGTAGACGAGAATGCCCGTAAGAATTTGTGCGCCGCGGTCATTCCAGAACGGATCGCTTTCTGTACCTTGACGCACGACCAGAGACTCAGCCATTGCTTTCGCATCATCGATTAGTCTCGGACTTTCCTTCAGAATCAGATCGAGGGGATTTAGCCTGTCGGCGTTGTCGACGTATGGCGCCAACCTGACGATGTTGTTTCCCAACTTCTTCCATCGATACCCCGCCGTGGCCTGATAGAGATCCCCCTTGTCGAACACGACGACCGATCCCTTGCGGTACGTCAGCAAATTGGCAATGAGGGTTAGCCCCTTCCCGGACCCAGGCGTACCCACAAGCAGGAGGTGGCAGTAGCGCGGTATGCGGATTAGCTTCCCGGCGAAGGTTCGGCCGAGGATAAGGCCCGTGTCCGCAAGCATCCCCCATTTCTTCGAGCGCCTCGTCGGTCATCCACGCGGCCGTGCCGTAGGCGGTCCGTGCCGACTGTTTCCGGCGGAAGTAGCAGGCCACTGCGAAGATGATGGCCGCCCAGACGACCACAGTGAGCATCGCGTCGTCGTTGTTTCGCATACGTCCCCCTAATTGCATGACGGCTTGAGCCGCTGGTGCATCCGCTCTGCTTTGATCTCGAAACATTCGATCCCCGCCTTCACGCGGGCGTAAATTTCCGCGAACGCCTCGCGTTGCTCCTCTTCCCGAAGCAGAGGAGCGAACACTTCGACGATCGACACGGCGGTCGCCCAGGCCGCATCATGACGCAGAGATTCACTGGACATTACGTTCTCCCGAGTTGGCGCCGTCCTTCATGGCGGGGCCGCGCTTCCTCTCGCTCTGGTTGAACGTCTCAAATGCCCCGTCAAGGTCCGCTTCCGACCATTCCCGCGGATCGACCATGACCATGCGGCTCAAGCCCCACCCCACGAACGCGCCGAGGGGGAAGCCAATGAGGAAGGCCACAGTGGCGATGAGGACAGAACCGACGACACATGCGATGGACATTGATGGTTTCCTTTGCTTGTGGTACGTGTTCGGTTAAGATTCCCGACTGAGTTACCCCTTCTTGGCCAGGTCGCGACAGACACGCTCGAACGTCTTGGCGTCCAGCCCGCGCTCGCTCGCCTTCTTGGCCTCCTTGGTCAGTTCGGCCATCGCCTCGATCATGTCGTCGAGAGAGATCGCCTCGCCGCTGACCACCACCGTCACACCCTTGCCCGGCACCTCGCACTTGATGCGGCTGACCTTGACCGTGGAACCGGCGGACGAGGGCTTTCGCTTCTGGCGGCTGAGTTCGACGATCTGCGCTGCCGGAACGTGCGCGAGGTGCATCTCAAGTACGCCCGCCTGGTCCGCTTCCGCCAGGAGGCTGATCGAATACCACGCTTTCGGACCGATCTTTCCCTCGGCTGCAGCCTTCACCACCGGGGGAATCGTCTTCCACAGCGAGAGAAGGCGGGTCAACATCGACGGATCGCGGTCGATCTTCGCGGCTAGATCTTTCGCCGTGGCGCCCGGCGTTTTCTCCATCCACTCCTTGCTGGCCACGGCCTGGTCGAAGCCGGACAGACTGGTGGAGTGCATAGCCGAGATCAGGCTGCATCTCGGTGATTTCGGCGGGGGCGATTTCCCGATCCACATAGATGCAATCCACCAAATACATGGGGTTTTCAAGCATCAGGCCCCGGTGCCGACACTCGCCGTCAAGAATGAAATCCTCCGGCAGGATGACGAAAGGATGAAGCTGGCGCTTGATGACGGACCGGGCCAGAGCACGCAGATCGGCCTCGCACGGGAAGGTCTTGCGGACGTTCGCCCGGACCTTCAGATCACGGACGCATCGCTTCACGACGGCCCGAACTGCAGGTTGCGGCGTGGATGGAACGACGGCGGAAACTTCGGTCATGGAGTCCTCCTCGGCGCGACACCTGTGGCGCACACACGTTTGTGGGGCGAACTGATCGGATTCGCGGAAAGCTGGTTGCCCGATAACGGCAGGGGGAGTAAGATGGACCCTTCCGTAGCCGGAATCGCCATCGTTCAATCCGCTTCACAAGAGCAATCATGGCGTTTCTTCTAAAAGTCTCTAGGGTGTTTGCGAGAAGTCTAAAAGTTATTGAGAAGATGAGCCGCGATGACAGATTTCGCACAGATTCGGGCGCGAACTTTGATCCCTAATGGGGACAAGGTCGCCGATCTTCGCAAGAAGAAAGGTTTGACAGTTGAAGAGCTGGCAGTGATGTCCGACGTTGATCCAAGTACGATAAAAAAGATGGAAAAAGGCGAACCAAAATTCAAGAAGCAGATCGAAAGAGTCGCAAAAAGCCTTGGTGTGCTTCCGATAGACCTAGTTGCTGGCAATCCGGCTGAGGGTTGCGAGATAGTGGAAAAAGCGCCTCAAAGGGCAGCGACTAAAAGAGAGGGCACAATAACTCTGATTCTTAATCTGCCGCGAAGCGTTCTGGATAATAAAGATAGCATCACGATTGTTTATCAAATTGGCTCGGAAGCACAGACGCAAGGGCCGATTGTCATCAATGATGAACGAATCAGAAGTGTGCATATCGAGATCGAATTAAATAAGAAAGATGCCGAGCTTGTGATGTCCGCTTTTATGAGCGGAAAACTGGCTGAGCATAGCATTAAATCAATTACTGTAGAAAGCCCGGAAAGGGGTAATGCGACTGATAATAAATCAGTTTTGCTTCCTAATCCCGAAAAGCTTGAGACTTATTTCGCATACGGGAGGAGTGGCTTTTCCATCAGCTGGTCGGGTTCTGTCGAACACAATGCCAGGGATGGAACCTCATGGATTATCTATATAGCTCCGACACAATATAATGCTCATGAAACTGGCCATAATTTTACCAGCGTTGTCGACACATCTTCCTTCAACTAAACTTGAGCAAAATTGCAACTAGATTCTGAGCCGAGAGCAGAAAGCCCATTTGTATACTGATGCAACAATCATCTTTCGATTTGATTAAGCGATTGCCTCCAGATGGTTGACAGCCACTTCGTCTTGCGCTAATCCTTTCGGGCCTGCCTGCCGTGATCGTTTGGCATGGCAGGCAGGTTTAACCAAACGAAAGGATACCCAATGGCAAGATCACGTAGCAAGACAGCAGAAGCATCTGAAACAGCCGTCGCAGAAGCGCCAGATGTGTTCGACCAACAGATAGCCGCCCGCGCCGAGGAGATGCAGAACCGACCGGAGCAGGCCGCCCAGATCGTTCAGTCGGTGGCTGAGACGATGGGGATGCCCTCCGAAGAGCCTGTGACAGCACATATCGCCAATCCGTCCAGCACACGACGTGAATCAGCGGCAGGAAACGGTTACGCAACTGGCGTGAAGAGGAAAGACTTCAAACCGCTTGCCGATCCCTTTGGCGGCCACACCATCAGCCTCAGCGAAGATCCGAAGGGGCCGCAGGCTCGCCTTCTACGCAGCAAGCAGCACGCGGATATGTGGATACAGTTCACCGAGAACCCCGGAGAGGAAATTAGGGGACAGCTCAAGGAGGCAGGATTCCACTGGGAAAACCGTGCAGTTTCTGACTTCGCAAAAGGCGCGTGGGTGATTGGAATGGAACCCGGCAACGAATGGCGCAATCACGCTCATGCCGAGGAAGTCTTCAGGGAGATTGTGAATCAGATCCGGGAGGCCAATGGCATGGAGCCGTTTGTACCGGGAGCAGCACAAGGCCGCTAAATAGATTCGGTTATAGAGGAGAAGGGCGGCCTGTTGGTCGCCTTTTTCTTTGTATAGAGACGTGCCCAGTATTCATCCGAGATTGCGTCGTTTGCGTTTCTGATATGTGCGCATGTAGGCATTGATGTCAGCGGTTGATTTCTGTTTCGCAGGCAATCCGTGCTCGTAAATCCTCCGAGCATTTTCGCGCACATACTCTGGCTCGAATCCCGCCGCTTCGCACCACCAGTTAAAGTCGCTACGCTCAAAGAACCAGCGGGATGCAGTGAGGCGAAGATGGGCTATACAAGCAGACCTGTTTCCATACATCTCAACCGGCTGGCCGCCGAGGTTTCTCAGCATGATGACCAGTTTCGCTTTCGCCAGTTTCGACTCATCCGTTTCTGGAGCGTCCCGTCGGCGATTTAGCCAATCCGAGACCGAATCGTCAGGACCGCCTCGCACAGGCGCGCCAATATCGATTGCAACGGACTGACAACGGGTAACACCCCGCTCTCGCAGAAACGCCTCAACCTTCGCGGCATCGCTATCCTTCTCCTCGCACCGCCCGTTTAGCTCGGGAGCGGCGCGGGCTTCCCCCAAGGGCGGCTCCTTTGCGGTTCGGCGAGCCCTTGTTGCCTCCAGTTGCTGTTCGATGAAGCCTTCCAGATCCTCGATACTCACGTCGTAATCACCGGCAATGGCCTCGCGGGTCTGACCTGCGGCGAGCATTCGCTGAATATCAGGCCAGTCTCCGGGGTCGATTGGGCTTGGTTTCCAGCGGGAAGCGGGACTGTCTTGATGAGGCGACGCAGTGATGGCGTTTTCTTCGACGGCTACCTGCGTCTGACTCGCCATGCCAGCCTGCCGCGCCTTGTAGCGATTGGTCACCTCTTCCTGCAACTTGGCAGGAATCAGCCGGTGATCCTGGCAGAATTGACGCACTCTCTCAGCGTCACAGCCGAACCACTCTCCGATGGCTTCGTAATCGCAATCCTTGTCGAGCATTTCCTGAACCGCAGGAATGTCATTCTGTGTAAGCCCGGCAGGTGGGTCTGTACGTTCGATATTGTGCTTAGTGCAGAAGTTGATGACGCTCTGGTGACCACAATTGAAGTGGTTGCCGATGACATTCATTGACCTGCCTTGGGCTACCATCTCCCGAACCGTTTCCAGGTCATCGTCGGTGATTCTCCGGCCTCGCTCAGCCCAAGCCTCAGTTGCACCAGCCGACACGTTGGCGTTAAATTCTTCCTGTGTAAGCGATTTTACTTCCAGCGAAGGATCTTTGTGTTTGAGATGGTGATACATTGCCGAGCAGGATGAACCGGTGCGACCCATCATTTCCCCGATCTTGGCCCAACTGATGCCGGTTGCCCGTAGCTCGATTACTCGCTCCCGCTCTTCCTGCTTCCACTCGTATTCGGCCCGCGGAATGGAATGCCAGTCACGGGCAAGTTGGTCTTCTTCGTGCTCAATAACCTGCTCGACAGCCGGTTCCTCTTCCACTGGTTGCTCGGAGCCGAGTGGATCAGGGTTCTTTCCAGCACCTCCAGCCTTCCGGCGAGGGTCGATGCCGTGCTTCGATAGGAAGTTGCGGATATGGCTGCCGCTGCACCCAAACTTCCTGCCGATGCGGTCAAGGGGCATGCCAGAATCGAAGTCGGCCTTCACGGACTCCAGATCATTATCGAAGGGTGGTTTCTTCTGCCCCTTGGCACGCTCGGCTGCGGCCGCTCGCTGTTCCGGCGTCCATTCGCGGGTGTTGCGGGGTGTTGGTGCCGATTTCTGTGCTGCTCCTGCGGCGTTATTCAGCAATTCGACGGCTTCGTCCTCCTCGATCACACCCAGCGATTGCCAGTAGCTAACGACCCCTTCCAGCGGGGCACCGATCCTTTCGGCGAACTCCGGACTCGACGTGTCTTCGTCGGTATTGATCGCTGCTCCTGTCAGTTGATGTCGTTGATGGTCAGAAAGTTTATCGCCAAGAGCTTCAACAGGCTGCAGGTTGTCGGCAGCCTCATCGGCTCCAATCCAGTGATTTGCATAGTGCAATGAAAGCCGGTCTATAGCATCGGACACAGCGTGAGCAACCGGAGTATGCCAAATTCGACCCTTCAGTTCCCCGACAGACATAACCAGCATGCGGTCGGCTTCTTCAGGAGATTGATTGTCGTGAAGCCTCCCCTTGACAGCCAAGTCATCAACTTGTTCGAGCAAGTACCACAAGCCCTCGTCCTCATCAGCGATTTGTTTGCTGACGATTGCCATTTTCAAGTAACCGACAAGGAATCCGATGTCGATCAGCGCATGCTTCAAAGTGTAATCGGCCATAAGTCATTCTCATCCAGCCCCTCCGCGCAACAGACGCATGATTATGCTGGTAACCCACGCCTGCTGCGCGGAACGGCCGTCGAGATATTGGTTACCAGCTCGCGAACGGTATACGAGGAGTTGCGTTCGCGCAAGCTGTTTTGTGCCAGCCCCACTCCCCCTTGCGGGAAAGAGCAGGGCTGGTCAGTCGTCAGTCGGTCCAGACATGTGCGACACGTCGCGCAGGTAGTTCCCCGCCGCTTGCCATCCGGCGTTTCCGCAGGGCATACCTTGTCGATGACGGTCAGCGGGATGCTCTTCTTTCGCAGGGGATGATCGAGGAACACCAGGTCGGCATCATCCATATCTTCCCCCGCCTCAGTCTGCATCCACGCAACCCTGGCGTGAGCCGGGACTTCATCGGGAAAGCCCGTTTCGGCATCGGCAGACAGCCATAACTTCATGTTTGGCATGAGGCTAAGAGCCTTGACCATCGGGAAGATCGTCTTCACGCGCCAGTCTCCGGGTGTAAAGCCAGAACGTGGTGTGAAGGGACCGTCCGACGATTTCGAGCATCTTGCGGGCATAACCGGGGCTGTAAATATCCCCAGCAACATGCCATCGCATCAAGAGAACACCCTTGCGGTAGAGTTCATCGGACATGCGTTCGACGAAATCACCGCATTTGGACTGTTCGTAGCTCCACTGGAGCCGCTCCTTCACCTGTGGATAGGCGAAGCGGTTCCGGCGAGCGTAGCACCGGCGATAGCAAAGCTTGCTTTTGCCAGGGCATGTAAGACCAGCCGGAACATCAAAATGAAATACCGACTGAGACAACTTCATGTTGCCTTCGACCAGTAGTGGCCTGACACTCCTCACCTCACACCTCCTGAGAGATTGGCGAACGAGAAATAAAAACATCCGAGGACGTGAAACGGGGGAATGAAGCCACAGGAGGGAGGTTGGCGCAAGCGATTTGATGGTTGCGGCACAAATAAAGTTCTTGACCGAAGACTTGCATATGCAAATGTGCTGCTATCACATCAGACAAGGAAGCTTACATGACAAAGGCTCATTCACAACATCCGCAAACCTTCACATTCGCAGGAGTTGAAGACTTCGAGGCTATGTATAAGGCCGAAGCATTCCTCAGTGAGCGGGGATTTTCTGTTGGCTCTAACCAGCGCGGCGACCCACGCGGTATCCTGCACGGTGAATACATCATCGCGAAATGGCGCAGATCTGAACACGAAGGAACGGGCGGCGCTGCACGGCCAGATGACGGGACCGATGCGGAGCGGGCCGGTCACTGTGACGATATTCGCTGGTTCGCCACACGAAGCACAAAGAAGGATCGCATCATGACCCGCGACGAGGTGATAAAGTTCGGCAAAAGAAAATATGGCGAACAGTGGATGGCGAGGCTGGCTGAAGACATTGGGTATTCGGTATCCACCGTCTTGAGGGTAGCAACGGGCGAAATCCCGGAGGTGTCACGTAGGATGGAATTGGAAATAGAGAAGCTCATACGTCAACATCGGTTCGAGGCTTTGGCAAAGCCGGACGTGCGGTATTGAGAACGACGATCAGAAACATCAGGAGGGTAGAAATCATGGAAGGCAATAACACGATGACGCTCAATCAGGCGACGATGAAAACGGTGGTGCAGTATTATTTTACCAATGTGCTATTCGCCACTGGCAAAGCACCAACCGTGTCACTGGTCAAGGCAACCAATGGCGAGCGTATGACGTTCGAGGTTGAAACTTCTGAACAGCAAGCCTGATGAAAGAATTCAGTAGGGAAGATTAATTATGAGAAAAGAATACGAAGACGAACTGAACGCACTCAAAGAGAAAATGGACAAAGCAGAGGCATTTGCTGCCCGTGTTCCAGTCTTATCCGACACCATTCTTAACTCGAAGATTACGGGCGAAGAAGATCACATAAAGATTGGTGATCGTTATAAGAAGATTCGCCTGTCATGGGGCATCTGCCGCAGCTTCTACCGCAATGGAGGCCCGCGCTATGTAATGAACCTGCCGAAGGATAGAGAATATAGCCTCCATCTCTTCAGCATTTATATTAACACCATTGATCTGTTTGATACGCATCAGGAGTTCGACCTGTACGAGTACGTCAAGCCAGTGGATTTGTTCTTTGCTGACAAGCTAAACACGACTTTTTACGTCACGGACGAACATATAGAGCCGCTTTTGGATGCGCTGAACACTTGGTATTGCGACGCAGCCGAGAAGCTCAAGAGGCATAGGCTGCAAGAGCAGGAAGAAAAGCTGAAGCGGCAGCTGGAAGAAACCCAGAAGCAGCTCGGGGCAGCGTGAACACGCCAGAATAACGGTTTGGGTATTGGAGGTTAAAATGGCAATACGAGAATGTGACTGTAGGGAGTTTCAGGATTCCGGGCATACGGACGAGTGCAATGCTCATTATAAACCGAGTCGGGCGGCTCCCGATATTTCAATAAAGGAAGTTTCTATGACTGATAAATCTAGCCTGCAAGTTTCTGACGATCTCGCCGCTGCTGTAGCGGTTGCCCCTCGCGTCACCCTGCAATCTATTGAAGATAAGATTGCCGCTGAATACAGCTTTACCGCTGATAAGGCTGTTGGAGATGCTCCGATTATGGACGAGTTGAAAATCCTCACCGTCTCTATCCTCGTAATGAAAAACGGCTTTACCGTCATCGGAAAAAGCGCTCCGGCATCAACAGAAAACTTTAATGCTGAACTGGGCAGGAAGTTTGCGCGTGAGGACGCTATCCGCCAGTTATGGCCGCATGAGGGCTACGCCCTGCGCGAAAAGCTGGCAGCGTAATACTCCGGGTTTGGCCTTTACAGGTATAAGTATCGCACGAACAAGGCCCGGATAGTGTCGTGCTCTGGAAAGCCGCTAAAGTGCAAGGCTTGACGGATCGGAGAGACGATCAACGAATTAACGGATCGGGAGTGAATATGAAAAGGCATGAAGTCAAAAACCGCTGTATCCACTGCGGAACCTGGGAAAAATACCAAGTTGACGCAGAGGATACGGTTGATGCCGAGACGTCCATGGTCAACTTCAAGGAAGGCGAAGAAAGCTTAGGTAAGCTTGAGTGCCTGTCTGTTCGGGAGCTTTAACAGGAGAGGCTATGACATCGAAACGTGCGTTCAACATCAAGCCAGGCTCGGATATAGCAAGATGCCCTAAGTGCGGCCAAAACACCAGCTTCGTCGCCCACTCTGACCAATGCGCCGAGGATTGCTGCGATGTCTGGGTCAAGTGTGTCTGCGGCTACGACCCCACCGAAGGGAAATGGGATCATCGCTTGGAGGATGTCTGGGGTTCGTTGGACCCGGATACTGTCGGGACCGCACTTCGGTGGTGCTGGCACGACGTGATAACAGCAACAGCGTAAATGTCGATTGTAGTTAATGTTATTTAACCATATTGGTAATATAATGTATTATAAGTATAATAATAACGCTTGTACGAACAATGTTCTTATGCTAGACTACTTATGATGTTGGGCAATTAAGCACGCATCGAAAGTGAGGTTTTATGGAAGTAATGCAGTTTCAACTTAATGATGGCGGCAGAGCTGCTGCTGGATTTAAGGGTACGACTGGTGATTGTGTGGCGCGTTCTATTGCTATCGTTTCTGGCCGCCCGTATCAGGAAGTGTATGACGCTTTGTCTGAGGGGTGCCGCGAACAAAAGCTCACGAAGCGGAGCAAGGTCAAAAGCTCGGCTCGCAATGGTGTTAATGTACGCCGTAAATGGTTTCGGGATTATATGACCTCTATCGGATTCGAGTGGGTTTCCACCATGCAGATAGGAAGCGGCTGCAAGATGCATCTAAATGCAAAGGAACTGCCTGCCGGACGCCTAGTTGTACAGGTCGCCAAGCATTATACCGCAGTTATAGATGGTGTGGTTCACGATATGTTCAATCCAAGCAGGAGTCGGGGAGCTACTATTTATCCGCCACATTATCCCGGTCCTATACCTAAGAGTGCAAAATGGTTGGCTAATGGCAATGGGTGGGCTTACGAGCCAGAACGTTGCGTCTATGGATATTGGAGACTGCGTGACGCCAAAGCAGCTTGAACAGCTTGGGGCAAAGCTTGGGGCGGGGTGGCAAAGCCAGTTATCCCGCCTCCTACCATGCAATGTAAGGACAGTCCAATATTGGCTGACTGGCGAACGGGTGATTAGGCCGATGGTGGCAGGAAGGATTAGAGAAGTGATACGGAAAGAACTAGAGCAACGGACGAGGGAATCAGGAGTGGATAATGGATGACTATACATGGAAAGTGCTTTGCAGCGGAAACCCTAATAAGGCGTGGATAGTTGATATGCAGTCAAAGAAAAAAATCAGCGCCATTATGACTGTTCACGCCGCTAGGAATATTGCCACGGCACATAACATGATAGTTGGCTATCTACAAGACAGAACAAAGGGTTGAGTGATGAAGAACTTTATTGAGATAATTTATGTCGATGATAACGGCCTTGACCACCATGTGCGTACAGAGAATGTTACGCCATACAAGGCTGCATGTGCCGGACGAACCGATATGGTCTACACACTTGCGGGCGAACTTGCGGGTAAGATGCGCGAGTTTTTGAAAGATCGGAAGCAATGAAAGTTAAATGCCATTATTGCGGCAAGAAGTTTATCACCTCGGCACATGCTAAGTCCCATGCCGACATAGCGCATCCTGAGCTTATGGACGGCACGGACGTTGAGATTAAAAGAAAAGGATGGGTTACGCCGTATGGATTCAGCGATTGGCAATACCCTGTCACCTACGAGTATGCTTGTGAACAAATGAAGGCTATGACTGAAAAAATGTTTGGAGCAAACCCATGAGCAACAGCCTGATAGTCGAGAAGTCCTTTGACAATGAGAAATTCGCTCAGGCAGTCAACGCAAAGCTATTCCGCGAGCGCAACGGTCAGAATGAGGGAGCAAGGGCAATTGGAGTGTCCAACTCCACACTCTGCCGAGTCGTGTCCCATCGAAAGAACCCTGACGTTGCATCGCTGGTAAAGATATTGGATTGGCTAGGTATGCCTTTTGAGGAGTTTGTAAAATGAGCGCAAACGACACGAGCATCAAGCACCAGAAAACCGCAAGGGAGACAGCGTACCGCAGCACACTGTATTCTCACGAGTGTCCATATTGCGGCGATCCGTGCGACGATTACGAAATCAGCATGGCTGGACAGGAAATGGAATGTGTCTGCGGCGAAAAGTACATGGTTATGAAAGGGGCTTCAAAGAAATGATTGATCTGTATATTTGCTGGTATGCCAGCGCATGGGTAACGGTTGCGATCCACGCAAAAGACTTTGGCAAGATTAGCACCTGCACGATCTTCCTCAGCTTTCTTACCGGCCCAGCCGCTTTAGGATTTTGGATGACGTCATGGTTTTCTGGTATAAGTGTCTGCCGGACAGTATGGAGGAAGAAGTGACCGGATCGCTGATAGGGAGAACTGTATGACAGGGAATACAAAACGTTATGTGGCTGCACTGAAAGAAATGGATGAGAGAGGTTTTCGTCATGACGACGCCATTGCTGAACGACTATCATTGATCGCTGCGTTACTTATTAACATTCTACTTTGGACGGAACCTAGAAATGACTGACACGTTTGAACCGCCAATCCCTTCACCACTGATTGAGAAGATCCGCGATCAATATCTGAAAGTCGGCTATGATCTTTCTGATGCAAACAAAGCCGCTAGTGACGCGATTGAGATTGCTTATCCGATAATTCGCAAGCATGAGGTACTCCACCCATCGCCCGATTCATCGCTCCATGAAAAGCTATATCAGCTTGGAATTACCAAAGGCAGAGGAGATAAATGCCGCATGGTCCCGCTGGAAGACGTATTTGATATCGTCGTTACTCACCCAACACCGGATTCAGACCTCCGCAACACTCTCTTCCGCGTCCGTGGCATACTGGCATCGGGGACAAAAGAACTTACTGGCCGGATCGTGCGTGAGATTACGCAGGTGCTTGGCGATGATTTTGATATGGGGGATGTCCCTGTCCGTAAGGAAGAGACACAAACGCATGGGTTGGAGCCTTCGGACTCCGGGATTACTACCCTGCCAAAGTTGGGTGATGCGTGTAATACTGGCTCCCCATGTGAGATACCTGATAACATTGAGGGCGTTTGTGCCATTTACGAGAGCTTGATGGCTCAATATAAGGGAGGTTTGGTTTATCACCCTCATACTGCTGCCGCGCAAGTCTGGTCGATGCGAAAAGCGCTAGAAGTGTATACACCCAAGCCGGTGTCGGTTGATGTTAACCCCCTAATTGCTGAAATCCAAACCGAGCGAAACAAGGTTACAAGAGTTTATACGCCATCAGCTCCATACGATTGGTGCATACAAGCTATCCGCCGCTATTTCGTAAACTATAAGCATGGGGAGTGAAATACCATGAAGACTAAGGGACAAGAGATAGTCGAACAATGGTGGTCAGGTGCTCCTCGTACCGGCTGGCAAACTAGATTGATAGAGCAGATAGACGCCGCCATAGAAGCCGCTAAAACCGAACAGCCGGATGATTTGCCTATAGTCATAGAGGCCGTGCAAGAGGCATGGGCAAAGAACGAAAGTTGGGTTCCTACATGTATTGCGATGCGCCTTGCCAATGCTTTAACCAAGCGGGAATCGGGTTGGCAGCCTATCGAGACGGCCCCGAAGGATGGGACTGAGGTGCTAATAACCGATGAAGAGACGCAAGCGGTGGCTTCTTATTGCCGGGTAACTGATCGGTGGCATGACATGGGCGACATCGGCTGGGGCGGCATGGATGGCCAAGAGCCGACGCACTGGATGCCCCTACCACAACCACCAGAGCAACCGAGGCGGGGTCGTGATGACTGAGCGTCAATTTACCAACAAGGGACATTACTTTGTGTTGATCGAAGAGTCGGGCTGGCTTGGCGTGTATAACCCACAAACTGGCCAGCTTGATCGTGGCGAGCCGTTTGGCCGGACGAAGACCCACATTATCGTTACCCATTCGGTCATGAAAGGCGATAACGGAGCCGATCACGGGATGCAACTGCTACGCTTCCATGGCGATAGTGCCTCAGGCCCGTGGGAATTGGCATCTAACCCCTACGCTGGCGTTTACCTTACCAAGGGTGAATGGGCGCAGGTGTTCAAGAGCTATGGAATAGAAGATGGGGATAGACATGGTTAAGGTGGAAGTCATTGAAAACAAAAGGAAGGTGACAATTGCCAAGGATTTCAACTTCCTTGCCGAAGCTAATGAGCATCAGATCACTGTCGGCTACAAGCAGTACGTTCCATTCTATGAGCCCATGTTCTCTATCGACAGGAAGCGATTGCCTCAGCTTATCGAGGTGCTGAGCGCGTTGCAAAAGGCGTTATCGCAAGCAACAGATCAGGAGGGAACATGAAGTGGATTGCCGCTGATACAACTCCAATCGACGATAAATGGGGACCGTGGCATCCCGTGTTTGCTTGGTGGCCAGTCCCCGTCGTAGATGGTTATCTGATGCGCCGTTATTGGCTCTGCCGCATAGAGCGGCGAACCCGCAAATTTCGGGGCCTGCTCTGGCCTGAGAGCATCTTCACTACGCATGAGTACCGACCACCCACTTTATCCAAGGATGCGACACCATGACCAAGGAACCGAGGCCCGTAACCGGCGAGAACCGCCAGAAAGAGAGGTGACGTGAAGCACTATGTAGGGACCAGAACAGAGAATGGGTGCGAGGTGGACGTGATCGACAGTCAAGCGCCGGGTGGGGGCTATGCCCTCGATCCGAGGTTTGATCTGCGGAACCACAGCCCAAGCGGTTTTTCTTGGTCTTATTCGGGTCCGGCCCCGCGCAATTGAGCCTCGCCCTGCTTGCAGATGCCCTCGGCGATGACGAACGTGCTCAGCGGCTTTACCAACGCTTCAAGGCAAAGGTGATCTCGCCGCTCGAAGGCGACCACTGGGAGATGAGCCAGGAGGACGTCATCCAGGCCGTGGCCCGGATTGAGTCCGAGCGGGGGAGGGGAAGATGACCTCCGATCCCGATCAGCTCAAAGTAGAGAATGCACTTTTGCGGGGCTTGCTGTGGACGGCTGTCCGCCGGCTCAAGGATTACCAGGAGGCACCTGCGTTCGAGATTGATGATAACGGCAGGCCGATGATGGAGGTTGTCGTGCCGTTGGGACTACGTGAAAAGGCGGGGGAGGCGATTGCGAAGGCAGAGAAAATGCTGAAAGAACCCGAACAAGGGAGAGGAAGATGATCTGGGCGTCTCCCTTTCAGGGCCGCTTCCGCCGGGACTCCACTACGTTCGGTCCTGCGGACGCTTCGCTCCCTCTGGGCGCTGACGCGGGGAGTCCGGCATGACCGACTGGCACTCCCTCATCCCCCTCACCGGCTGCATCATCTGGCCGTTTCAGGACGCACCCGCCGAGCTGCAAGCCCTCTCCCCTCACGGCGGTGACGAAGACCACGTCGCTGTCATGCGGACCGAGGCGGCGTTCTGTGCCCCGTTCTTCGACGACAACAGCCACCCGTGGTTCGGCAGCCACATAAGCCACCACGACATCGACGGGTTTATGGTCGCCATCGGGGCGCACGTATGAGTTGGCAGGGCCGGGTGCAGTCCATCAAGGTAGGGGATCGCGTTTGCTATTCACGCCGCTTCTTGCAGTCAATCTCGTGTTTTACGGGCGATTTGCCACAGGGCAGAGGCACGGTCACGGAGTTGAAGCAGTACGGCGAAACCACACTGGCGGTTATCGACTGGGGAGGGATGGACTTGCCGAGCAAGGTCAACGTGGCCAATTTGAGCCGTTGCACAGAGAAAGGAATCATGGACCATGACTGAGCCATCGCTAACAAGCTTACTGGATGACGCCTACGAAGCCTTTGAAGGCTCTGACGTACTGCTGGACTACTCGAAACGCCACGGCATCGAATCGCTTGGGGTACTGACCGTGACAGACGATGAAACCGCCTCACTGGTCGCACTCTCCATCGCCCCTCAGATCGAGGGCAAGGTCGTCGTTGAGATCGGCGGTGGAATCGGCCTTCTGGCGATGCACATGGGCTTCATCGCCAAGAGGGTCTATTGCATCGAGGCTAATCCGGTATGGGCATCCTGCTTTCTCGCGGCCTTACTGGCGAACAAGCCCAAGAACGTGAGTTACCTGTTCGGAGCGGCAGATGAGTTCGCGGGCCAGATCAAGGCTGACGTGGCCGTGTTCTGCACGCACTCCGGTGTCGCCAGCATGAAAGCGGCCGCCTCGCTGTTTGCCCCGGTCGTGATCGACGTGTACGGCGAGTTGATTGCCAGCAATCCAGAAGCATTCGATAAAACCGCAAGGAAGCTGAGGGCGATAGCATGACTGACCTCACCCTCGACAAGATCAAGAACATGCTCGGTGCCCATAACGACGGTGTTTACCGGCTGGAGGCACGCGACAACCTCGGCGAGATCGTCGGGTGGCTGTTAGCGGAGATAGAGCAGTGCAAGCAGTTATCGCGGCATCTCCCACACCTGAAGATATTGAGCGGCATCTTCGCACGCCCTTGAAGGACAGTATCTCAACATCGGCCACTGTATTACCGTCCTCACCTTTCTGGTCTTTCTTGCCTACCTGATATGGGTACCGAAATGACGACGCGCCCGCTCTTCCTCATCCTAACCCTGCTAGCCACGCCAGCCTTCGCCTGCTCCAGCGTTGACGGACTCCCCGATCCCGCTTGCACCCCTGGAGCTGTCGATCCCGCTGTGACCCAGGCGAACATCCACCAGACGATCTGCGTGCCGGGGTACAGCAAGAGCGTCAGGCCGCCGGTGAGCGTGACGAATCCGATGAAGCGTCAGGTAATGCAGGAGTACGGCCTCGGTGGCGATGATCCGCGTGAATACGAGGGAGACCATCTCATCCCCATTTCCATCGGTGGGTGCCCTGGCCCAGGCCGTAGTTGCGACTTTCACGCCAATTTCTGGCCCGAGCCGTGGACCGGGGCGGACAACGCTCACGATAAAGACCACGTCGAAAACGCCCTACATCGACTCGTATGCATGCCCGAATGACGCTGGAAGAGGCACAACGAAGGATCGCGACGAACTGGAAGCACGCCCTGGACAGCCACCAATCGGCGCAAGGGTATGGAGTGCCATGACTTCCAGCGGACGGTGGCCTATGTCGCTGTCGCCTACCGACATTGTGAACTAGCTGCTGGTTGGCTAGAATAGCAAGGTAGGATGGTTGATTTTGGCACTCTCCGGGAGGATCGTTCATGGCGAAAGGGTCCAAAACCAGGTCGGGAGGGAAAAGGACAACGAGGCTCCTTGCAGGCAACGCCAACGGTCCCTTGAACGTCGAAGTACAGGTCATCGACCCAGAATACCTCATTGACGCCCTCTCGGACGACATCAAGTATCAACGGGTCTGGACTGACGGCGAAGCAGATGCCGGGGGATGGGTAGTGCTGGTCTACAGCGCCGACGGCCCGAATGGTGATCCTTGGCAGATCGGTAAGATCAGATTCACCTTCAACCCAAAGGACATCGATTCGCACCTCCAGACTCTGGCGAACCTCTCCGTGAGGCGGATCGATGAGTAGGTGCGTCCGCAGGGAAGGCTCGCGATCGATCATCAAAAGCATGTTGATTGGAGGGGTGGCGCGTGAACTTGCCATTCTCGGCATATGACATTTTCGGATACCTCGCGTCCGGCTTTCTCATCCTCGCCGCCGCGGAGTTCGGCTTCGACGGGCAATGGCTTGTCGAACGCGATTGGAAACCGGGCCACATCGCCCTCTATGTCACGATGGCCTACATCATCGGCCACATCTCTGCGAACCTCTCCAGCGACCTCATCGAAAACCGGTTCGCACGAAAGCTGCTCGGCCCTTCAGAAGAACTGCTCTTCCGGGCGGCAGATGCCAAGAACGGGTTTTGGTCTCGCATCTTTCCCGGCTTCTTCAAACCGCTGCCACAAAAGACGCAAGAGCGGATTCTGAAGGCCACCGAGTCAGAAGGGTTGAATGCGCCAGGACGTGACCTGTATTTGTATGCATTCGCCGTCGTGAAGCAGGATAAAGCCGCGCTCGAACGCCTGACTGCCTTCCTGAACCTCTACGGGTTCTGCCGCAATATCAGTTTCGCATTGATCGTCGCAGCGCTGGTCATTTCGGCAAGCGGCCCCTGGTACTTTTTTCACGGCTCCCGCGAATAAGTTGGAACAAGGTCGGATTTGCGTTCCTATGTGTCGTCGGGGCGATCGGGATGCTCTACCGCTATTTGAAGTTCTATCGCCTCTACACGCAGGAAGTATTCATCACTCTCCCCGAACTAAAGAAAAAGCCTCTGGACGCCAAGAAGGAGTAGCCCCCCCATGCCCAGGCGCATCCATTACCTAAACGTGAAAAACGGTGCGTGCTCGATCATCCAGCATGGCTCAGGCAGCGTCTCTGTGATCGACGTGAATTGCGCCACCGCTCCCACTCTGAACAGGGTCGTCAAGATGAGTACCTACGCGAGGGAATCGTGGGAGCCAGTCCCCGGGAACTTCCAGCAGAAATACGAACACGACAACCCCATCGAGTACCTTCAGAAGATCGCAGTTGATAAGATTTTCCGTTTCATCTTGACGCACCCGGATATGGACCATCTCGGCGGCGTCCGTGACCTTTTCAACGCTTTCGATGTGTGGAATTTCTGGGACACTGCCAACACGAAAGAGTTCCCGCCTCATAACTTCGACTCGCGGCCAGCACAAGGCGCTGACTGGGAATTCTACAAGAATCTACGTGACACAAGCCCAAGCAGTTCCCCAAAGCGACTCGTCTACTATTCGGGGAAACGCGCACGAGTATTTCAAGGACGAGGGAGTCAAAATACTCGCACCGACGCCCGCGCTGGTGCAAGCGGGCAACAAGCGCAATAACTGGAATGACTCCTCATATGTCTTCACATATAGTACATCTAATCCGGATCGGAAGATCATGTTCTGCGGGGATTCCGAGGACCATACATGGAAGCACTTGCTTGAGAATTGGTCGGAGCAAATCAAAGACCTGGACGTGCTGATCGCACCACACCACGGCCGTCACTCGGGTAGGGACTATGCCTTCCTAAAGGTCGTCAATCCAAGGCTGACGCTGTTCGGAAATGCCCTCACCCGGCACCATGCCCATCAACGATGGCGCGATCGGGGCCTCACGATCCTCACCAATAACCAGGCCGGCTATGTTGTTCTCGACATCGTTGCCGAGGGCATCAAGGTCTACGTTAAGAACGAGACCTACGCTCGGAATCTAACTGCGCACAACGGCTGGGCAACGGAATATGAGGCCACGACCGATGGCTGGTATCTTGGCACCATCTGATGGATGGGCCGGTCACAGTTACTCTTCCGTGGCTTTCGGCAGCGCCTGCGGCCTCACTGCTCCGACACGCCTATCATTCCCCCATCACTTGCCCCTCCTCCTTTCAAGCCGGAGTCTACGCCGCTCGCTTTCAAGCCGCCTCAACAAACCGCTTGACTCGGACATATGCCCGCGCTACCGTCTCGCCACGCATGGGCAATTCCGTCCTGCGATTGATGGAGACTTTATGAAAAGACGAATATGCCTTTCGTTCATTCTGCTAACGGCTTTCTGGGTTTTTTCGGCAACGATAGGAGACTTCTACAACATCGCCAAGACTCCTGCCGTGGGATCGCTCGCTGCCGATCAACTGGCGGATAGCAACTCAGCCTATGCCCAATCGATGTATGAAATAAATCTTCTTAACCATTTCAGCCCTAACGCATTGGCCCTCTTGGCGCTACTCGCTGGGCTTGCGTTGGTGTGGAAAAGCGAGCTAAAGAAACTATTTACGCCGACGGCCTGCCTCTTGCTGTGCGTGGCGGCGTTTCCCGAATCCGGTAGCGCTTACTATTCCAAAACCGACTACACCGAAGTCGTCGAGATCCTTCCAAACCAGACCGCTTTTCTCATTCCTGAGACTGGCGCGAACAAGGAAAAGCAGGCTTCGTTCATGTCCGAGGATTACCTCAACGTCAATAAGGTGGCGATGAAGCGCGTCACCATCCCACACGTTAAGCTCGAAGGTTCCAGCGTCTGGGCCGATTTCTACGTCCCCGGCGCCCGCCTCCTGATCGTGGACCGCACCCCTTCCACTCGCGAATGGGTATCGACCCCTGCGCGTGGTACTGACGTGAAAGACCAAGGCTTCCACTTCGAGAGCGCCGAGTCCATCAATGTCAGCACTGGCATCGTCATCTCAGCCTTCGTCAAGGAGGAAGACGCAGCAAAGTTCGTTTACTGGTTCGGTTCACATAAGCAGGAAATTGCCGACACTGATAATGAGGCAAGATTCGCTTCGGTAATTCATGCCCGCAGTCTGGCGGAAGTGGTGGATGACAACGTTCGTCACAAGGTGCAAGCCGTACTCGCCCGCGAGTTCGGCAAGCTTCCTCTCGTGGAGGCTGCGGCACACAAGGCCGAGGTCATCGCCCAGGTTGAGAAGGAGGTGAAGGAAACGTTCCTTCCAATGGGCATTACGGTATCATTCGTAGGATACGCCGAGGGCTTGACCTACGACCCAAAGATCCAAGCCGCGATCGACGGTGTATTCCTGGCTACCAAAGAGACCGAGGCCAAAACACAGCGTATGGCCGCTATCCCGTTTGAGCAGGCAATGGTGAACATCAACTTCATCAACGCACAGGCTGATGCCATGAAGACTGCTTCCACAAAGTGGGACGGAAAGCTTGATCTGCCGAATTGGGTAGTCGTACCGCAGGGAATCACCGACAATTTAGCATCGTGGATGGGTAAGGGCAAGCTGCCTGATGCGAAACCTGCCGATGTGAAACTGCATTAAATGACCAACGCGGAGTTTTCAATTCTCTGTGAATCGCTCTACGGCGCGGGCTGTCAAATCTCTATGGCAGTAATCGATTTACACCAATAGAATTGCATGCTAACAATGGCCGATGGATATTGTCACACTTCAAGATGCACTGGCCGCCGGAAAGAAACGGTACTTTACCGGCGTGCCGTGCAAGAATGGTCATATTTTCGAGCGCCTTGTGAGTTCAAGGGTTTGTTTGAAGTGTGCGAGAGAAGCGATCAGGGCGTGGGAATTGAAAAACCCAGAGTGGAAAAGCAAGAAATCGCTCAAACGAAGACTGAGAAGACCTTGGGTTTGCTTCTATGCTGCTCGATTGAGAGCAGAGAAGAAAGGAGTTCCGTTTGATCTCGACATTGAATGGGCGCAGGAAACATGGACCGGCAAATGCGCGATTACGGGTATTCCTTTTACGCAATTTGGGTCAAGAGTCGTCACGCCTTTTTCTCCCACAGTGGACAGGATTGTCCCGGAAAAGGGGTATACGAAGGAGAATTGCCGATTCGTTCTTCACGCGATCAACAACATGAAGGGATGTGGCACTGACCAAGACATGGTTTATATCGCGAAAAAGATAGTAGAGATTTATGACTCCAAGAGAGTTTAAGGCGGTTGGCGAGGCGTTGTACGGACAGGGCTGGCAAAGTAAGCTGGCTCGCAGACTTGTCCGAGAGGATCGAACCATCCGCCGTTGGAAGTCCGGTGAAAGCCCGGTTCCGAAGAAAGTGGCCGATTGGCTGCGGAAACAAACGGCTAAGGCGGGGAGGAAGCGTCCGAAATGACCGACATCTCCGACCTCAACCCATCCGACCTCCGCCGTCTCGTGGGTGAAGCCGCCAAGTTCCACCAGGCCGCCCGCTGGCTGCTCCTGATCTGCTGCCTCGAAGCTGTCTGGATTGTGTGGCTGGTTTTGTCGTGACACCTGCCCTTCCCCTTTTCATTCCGCCTCCCGCAACAGGGCCTTCATCTGGGAAAACTGAGCCAGCCGTCGCCCCGCGTGCGCTACGCCAAGCAGAGAATCGGTTCCTCCACTGCGTGGCCCCTCCAATTCTCAGCTTGCACGGGCCGCCTGAAGCTGGCCCGGACGTTTCCCATACGGCCCCGATAGGCGGGGTCGAACAACCAAAGAAAGGAAAGAACATGACAAACACACCCGCACACAAAATTCAGGACGGATGCCTCAAAGTAACGATTTGGAGAAACCACGGCGAGCGAGGCAATTACTACACGGTCAATCCAACCCGCAGCTACAAGAACGGCGACGAGACCTGGAAAGAGACAGATTCGATGAATGCGGACGACCTGCTGGCAATGGCCGAACTGCTCCGCGAAGCTTACGCATGGATCAAGATCCAGCGTCGGGCCGATGCCAAAGCCCGCAAGGAATCCGAGGCAGCGTAATCATCAACCGGGCGGGGCATGGTGCCTCGCCCACCAACCTGAAAGGGACTTCATATGGGAATTGATTTTTCACACGGACAGGCACGCTGGTCGTATGGCGGCTTCAACAACTTCCGCCAGCGGTTGGCCCAAATACTCGGATTCAACCTGAACGACATGATCGGCTTCGGAGGCGATCTCTCCTGGGATCAAGTGCATGACCCAATCAAGGATTTGCTGGATCATTCAGACTGCGATGGCGATCTGTCACCGGAACAATGCGCGACAATAGCTCCTCGTCTCCGCGAAATGGTCACGGCGTGGCCCAATGATGAATACGACAAAGTGTCTGCCTTGAAGCTTGCGGAAGGCATGGAGCTTGCCGCAGCAGAGGGCGAACGATTGATATTTTGCTAACCACCAATAGAGCCGCAACGAAAGGAATCGCGATATGACTATTGAGCCAAACACAAACGATCGAATCAGTGAGCGGGTAGCGCTCCTCAAGCAGATCCCAGATCAACCGTACTTCATCCGCTATCGGATCGAGTCGGGTCGCTTCGGAAAGCAGGACGCGGGAGAGAACGAGGGACTCACTCAAGACCTAATCTTCGTTTCGTGTATTACCCATTCTGATGGAAGCTACTCGCAGCTATGGCATGCCATGAATGGCATGACGGGCAAACCTTTGCACCACGATGACGTGTTCAAGGCTTGGATACTGATGGCTTCCTCCCTGAGAGAGAAAGATGACCTTTCCGCCGAAAAACGGGATTTTCTGGACACTGTGTTCGAGGCGTGGCGCTCAATCATCCTTGGGAGGCCAGCATGACCCACGATGCAATCAGGAAGAACCACTTCGAGCGACTAAACGCCTACCGCCATTCAGCCGAGTACGCTGAATACGCCAAGCATATCGGTGCCGAGGTTCCCGAAGGTGACCTGCCGTGTCTGATCGGCAATCGCTGGGAGATCGACGGAGACGTCCACCGAGAGTTCCTTGAGATGCTTCCACCTCTTGGATGGCGCGGCAACACGTTCTTCATGAGGGAATTCACCTTCGACGACATCACAGCCAAGTTCAGCAAGGACGGTGACAAGTATTACTGCGAGTTCTCGCGTTACCCGGAACGGAAGCAGGCGCCCGTCGAGACCCCTTGGGGAATTGCAGACTCCGTGACCGAAATCGCCCCCGGAATCATTAGCTACTCAACACCAAGTCATGGTGGGATCTGGCTGTCACCCGCGCGTGTTGCTTCGATGCCGAAGCCGCTGCGGGATTTCGTCCCGTTTGGCGGACCGCAGGCTGGGCCTGGACGTTGGTTTGAAGAAGACGCCGATTGGTCAGTCGTCTGCGTTGCGTTCCCCCAATTCTTCAAGCCAGAGGACATTGACGCTGCGCTCAGGACGCTCCAACACTACAAGCCTGAACTGTATCGGGACGTGGTGGCGATGAGGGAAGGGAGGGGAGCGTGACTCCAGAACCCAACATCCTCGACGACCTGTTCCACGCTTGCTCCTTTACTGCCTATGTCACTGTGGCCAGGGCGTGCGGCGGATGGCCTGACAGTGAGGAAGTCAGAAAACTGGCTTACAGCTACTACGAGCAGGCGCTGGTGGAAACGAACGCCACGGTAGCGGTGAACGCGGGTCGGCCATGAAAGACCCCGTACAGATCGGCCAAGGCACTCTACACTGTGGTGATTGCCGCGAGGTCATGAAATCGCTTCCTGACCGTTCGCTTGATTCAATCGTGACCGATCCGCCCTATGAGTTGGGCTTCATGGGCAAAAAATGGGACGCCAGCGGCATCGCTTACGATCAGGCAGTCTGGCGGGAATGTCTCCGGGTGCTGAAGCCGGGCGGACATTTGCTCGCTTTCAGTGGCAGTCGGACTTATCACCGCATGGCCTGTGCCATCGAGGACGCCGGGTTTGAGATTCGCGACCAAATCATGTGGCTTTACGGATCGGGATTTCCGAAATCGCTTGATGTATCAAAAGCTTTCGATAAGGCAGCGGGAGCCGAACGCGAGATCATCGGCAGGCGAAAAGACCGCGCCGCCACTCCAAGACGAGATATACGTGGCGGCAACTATGTCGGTGCAACGGAGAACATTGACCTATCGGCAATAACTACTCCCTCCACGCATGCCGCGAAGGAGTGGGAGGGCTGGGGAACCGCCCTGAAACCAGCCCATGAGCCAATCGTTGTGGCGAGGAAGCCGCTAATCGGCACCGTGGCCGAGAACGTGCTCAGACATGGGACAGGAGCGATCAACGTGGATGGCTGTCGGATTCCTTGTGAGCCGATAAAGACAAGCAGAAACGTGGCTCTGGGTAGCAGTAGTGGGGGCATTTATGGTGCCGCAGACAAACCGGCACAGTTCGAGAGTCATCCCGCCGGTCGCTGGCCCGCGAACGTCATCCACGATGGCAGCGATGAGGTGTTAGCCGCTTTCCCAAATGCCCCCGGCCAGTCTGGGACCGTGACAGGAACCGAACCATCAAGCAAGACACGGAATACGTTCGGCCTCTACAACGAACGACCTGCTGCTATCCCGCGCGACGACACTGGTTCGGCTGCCCGTTTCTTCTACTGTGCCAAAGCGAGTAAGAAGGACCGTCAGGAAGGCAACACTCACCCCACTGTCAAGCCATCCGATCTGATGCGCTATCTCTGCCGCCTCATAACTCCGCCCGGAGGCACTGTACTCGATCCATTTATGGGCAGCGGCAGCACTGGCAAGGCGGCCTTGGTGGAAGGATTCCAGTTCATCGGTATCGAGCAGGAGCCGGAATACTACGCGATAGCTTGCTCAAGGATTCTACCCAACCAGAACCTACCGCAAGTGATTCTCTCCCCAGCTAAGAAGGAGGAAGCCGAACCTGATCTGTTCAGCTTCTCCGTCGCATGACCAGTCCCACCCCACAGGACCTTGATAACTCCGAAACCCGCCGCAGAATAGCTGAGGAGTTCCAGAACCGCTACAATCAGGTCCTGCGGTGGGCGATGGGGAAGTTCGGGCCAGGGTGGCTTCCTTCCCATCGTCATGAGCTAATCGAGAAGGAGGAGGAAGACCGTTGCCGCCACACGGGCGAGCGTCCCAAACCAGCCTATACCGTCTACACGGTCAAGAACTCGATTGGCCGTCAGCGCCATTTCACCGTTGATGCCGAAGGCCGCGTGCATGAATGTGCTTCATATGAGGAAGGCTTTGGCTCGATGCTTCTGGAACCGCATTCGACGCGCGGATTCACCGACAAGGCTGGCGTGTTCCATCACACTCATCGCTATTCACTCTGTTGGGCCGACTTCCCGCTGTACGAGCCGAAATCCGCAGACGAATTGGTAGCGATGCGTGAACGCAGGCAAGAAAAGGCCGTGGAAAAGGAGGCCGAGGCTAATCCGCTTTTTGCCGACCAGATCCGCGAACAAGGGTACGTACCGAAGCCGCGTCGCAGGTGACCTCAATCCCGGCACGGCATCTTCGACCGCCAGACGTTCGTACCAGCCGCCCAGAGTGGGGCGATGATTTCGGAAACCGCCTTGCGGTCCGCTTCCCGTATCCGTGCAAGTGTCACGTCCGTCACCCGGCTTGGGTTCAGCGATGCTGCCAGAGCCTCAGCGTAGGCTACGCTAAACGTAAACCCTATGAGAAGATCGTGGACATAATCCATGAACGGGTGCTGGAGGACTTCGGACAGTTCGGTGGGAGACTTACAACACAACTGGCCGCGGTACCAGTAGTTCGGGGCAGGCTCAGGCATCTTGCTGGCTGTGAGCCGACACGCAACGACAGGCATCCCCGCGTTCCAGTGCCAGAACTCCATACGCGGAGGCAGTCCGGTCTCAACTTCGCGGCGGAGCTTGTCGCCCAATGGCGAGTCGTAACCAGCCACGGACATCTGGATGAACTCTGCCCATTCCGGCGAACCGTGGTCGAGAAGCCAGTCGGCGTAGATCAACCGCAGGTACATCGCGCGGTTCGGCGTGGATGGCTTCTAGGAGGGCGGCTTCTTGGGGGTGCATGTTGGTCTCGGCGATTGGGGCATGTGCATTGTATCGGCGCGGTGGCGGAAAATGCGATGAGTGTCGCGGTGAACTGGGGGCAGTCTGCTGTGCAGAGCTTCGGTCGACGATGCGTGTAGATTGTCAAGAAGAAGTATGGCGGAAGGTGGAGGAGTCGAACCCCTGACCTTGCGGTCCCCTCTGGTTTTCGAGACCAGCTGCCGTCCAACACAGCGGCACCTTCCGAATGGCGGAAGGGGAGAGGATCGAACTCTCGCTGCCTGACGGCAGGCTACACGTTAGCAACGTGCCGCATTACCGCTCTGCCACCCTTCCGAGGCGGAATTCGTAGATCGACTACTTGATGACATGAGCGTGTTCCTTTGTTAGTTGGTAGCGGGGGATGGAATTGAACCATCTACCTCCTGGTTATGAGCCAGGCGAGCTGCCGATGCTCTACCCCACACCAATCCGGACACTCTGCCCCAGCGCGGAGGTTCGCGCAAGCGGTTTCATCGGACGTTTTATTCCGAATACGAAGATCCGCCTATTCCGGCTTCGGCGTGACGTCTTTAATCTCAATCGACGTGAACACGGTTTCCCCCTCGTCCGCCATGTCCCTGACCGCCTCACGCAGGTACGGCCACCTGTGCAGCGTCAGAAAATCGTAGACCATCCAGAATTTCGGTCCGTGGCCCTTGACTGTCAGCTCCCAGTGCTTGGCTCCGCAGAACAGCAGGGTGAAGGCGCCGCCCTCGAAGGTGCTCCTCGCGTCCAGGAAATGATACTGGAACGTGAAGACCTTGCCGTCTTTCTTGATGACATGGAGCCGGGTGAGGTTCTTGTTCGCGGGCCGCATGGCGGTGCCGCTCATTTCGGCCAGAGTGAGAGCGTCGGACTCTTCCGGTGGAGCGGCGTGTCCATTGGAAGGTGTCCCCACCGTAGCCGTCCGGCTCAGGATGTTGCTCAGGCTGTCAACGTTCTTGTCCTGCATACGCTCGCTCCTTTTCGCGTGTTTTTTCTCGTGTATCACCAACCAAGCCAGCCTGCAAGGATTTGAATCGCTCGCGGGCTTTCTTCAAGAACGACCGGACCATCCCTTGTCGTTTTGGCTTGGGCTTCGGCTTCATCAATTCCGTCGCACTTTTCCTTGAGTCAGTCTTCTGAATAACGTCGCGTAGCTCGGCAGCCGCCATGTCGGTGTAGATCTTGGTCGCTTCACGGCCGCGTGAGACGGAAACGTAAAATTGCTCGGCGTTGATCGCTCCACGCGACTCTGACCCCATCGCCACCAGAACCTTATCCACGGTTTTTCCCTGCGAAGCGTGCGACGTGCTCACATACCCATGAGACAGGTGCCGGAAGTTCTTCCCGACGGTCCAGCCGTTGTCGAGGATGATGTTGTCCTTCTTGTCAAAGCCCTTGATCTTGTAGACGGAACCGTTGTTGAGCTTGTGGTCGTCGAGTGTCTTGCCGTTGGCGGTGAAGCGAACCTGGTCCCCAGCAGCGAGCGACGTCTTCTGGGGCCGGTAGACGGAGAAATGCTCCGCACTCTTGAAGTGGTCGCCCTTCTTCCACTCCGAGACCTTCACCACCTGCCCGGCCTTGAACGTGCCGGAGTTGCGGTGGAACTGCATGACCTCAGTCCCATCGTACCGCTCGACATCACCGCGTTCGGCTTCGGTCCAGTTCAGGGGAACGAGCTGGTCAAAGGTCTTCTCATCCTTGAGCTTGCCTTCATCCTTCAGCCGATTGCGGATCTCCGCGGTGATCTCCTGGCCCTCCAAATGGGTAGGGGCGATGATGATGACGCGGTCCTTTTCTGCCTGATCGGATTTCTTCGTCCGCAGGGCCTCGAAGTAATCATCCACCAGAGGTGTGTTGCCCTCGACGTGCTTGACCCAGCCCAGGTCGTTGAGCTTGTCGAATCCGTCAGCAGATTTACCAGAGGCGATGTCTGAGACGACCGCCTTGTAACCCTTGTGCTGCTGGCGCCAGATTTCGGTGAGGCGGCCGACTGGTAAACCGGCGTACTCCTGCAGGACGTTCATCATGTTGCCGTGGCGGACGACCGAGCGGTGCTGCTTTGGATCTCCTTGCAGGACGATGCGGGCGTTCTGTTGCTTGGCGATCTCGGTGAGGCGAGACAAGTCCTTGATGGCGAGCAGCCCAGCTTCGTCGATCCAGAGGACGCCGTTCTTCACACCTGCCTGACGTTTCTCATCCATGAGGAAAGAGGCCACCGTATCGGCTTTGCTGAAGCCTTCATCGCGGAGTACGCCACGGGAAGCGTCGGCGGAAGGGGCGAGCATCTCGATGGGGCGGTCGATCTCCTGAAATGCAGATTTGATCGAGCGGGTCTTGCCGGTGCCGGCATCGCCGATGACGAGGACAACGCGATCAGTGGACTTCAGGACGTGAGAAACCATCGCTTGCTGTTCGGGGGAGAGTGTGGCAGTATTGGCCTGCACACCGACGCTTTCGTCTGAACCGCTGCGATGGAGTTGTTTATGAAGCTTTAACCCCGATTCGCCATTCATATGATCCAGAGGCCGCTTCGATTCGTCGGGGCGGCCTTTTTGTTGACTCAATGTGGGGAGTGTGGCAGTATTCGTCCTGTTCTCTACGGGGGAACCCATCGGCCGCATTGTCCCCTTCCCCTCACGGGCGAAGTCGATGATGCGGCTTTCTTCGGCCAGGACGGCTTTTGTGGTTGCCTGTCCGTCTTTCAGCAGGACACCTTGTTTCCGCGCCTCGGCCTGAATCGCCTCTGGCGTCATTGACCCGATGCCATGACGGATGGCCGTCTCATAGAGCTTCCGCTCTTCAACCACGCTCTTCGTGTAAAACTCATGTGCGATGGCATACTGTACTGCCTTCTCTTCATTCGACTGGTAGGACGGCTGACCGATCAGACTGGTAAACTGCTGCTTTTCCTTGTCAGTGAGTCGGCTGACATAATACCCGTTCAGGTCGTCAGCGAGTTCCTTGGTCTTGCCGAGGCGGGTTGTCGCGCCGAGTTTGTCCATACCCTTCTGGCTGGTGATGCCCAGCTTGTCGGCAACGGCCTTGATGTACTCCCGGCGGCGGCTGAACTTCTCGATCGTCTCGCGGGAGATGCCGTTGATCTCGAATGCCTTGGCGTCCCGGCGGATGCCGTAGCCCAGGTCTTTGAGGTTGGAGGCGAGGCGGTTGTGGTACAAGCTCTCGAAATAGGGAGCGTCATGTTTGATCTGGCCCATCTGGCAGGCCTTCCACTTGTCCTCCACATGGTCGTAAGTCGTGTTCAGCACAAATACGTGTGAATGTAACGACATATCCGGGTGTTGGTCGTCGGCGTTGATTCTGGTGTCCCTGTGGGTCACATGCCAAGCCACCATGTTTCCCGTTACCCTGTCCCCATCCCTTCCACCACGGACACGGGTCTGAATCTCTGACTCGATTTTCTCCATGACGTAGCGGACGGCTTCGCGGTGAGCTTCTTCAATCCTTGGGTCACCAGCGTTGTCAGGGCCTGCGAGTTCGCGGGCCAGGCTCACAGATTTGGTCGCGTTGAAGGTGAGATCCATGCCAACACGCTCGCCTTCTCTGGCGAGTGGGCGGAGCTTCTGCCCGGTGCGGGGGTCGATGTTGTCACAGAGCTTGTCAAAGTCCTCAGCACGGGCGGGATTCTCAAGCCCAAGCATGGCCGCGCCTTTGCCCAGCCATTCGCCAGGAGACGTGGCGTAATAGTCAGCCGACTTAAAATATGCCTTTGCGGCTGAGGGACTTGTTAGCCAATGCGTTCTCAACATGAGCAACCCCTATAGCAGGATGCCCAATCATAGGCAAGGAGGCAATGGGCGATCCCTTCGGGTCGGGCTATTCGCGGGTTCCGTGCTGGCGCACTCGCTCGCGCGACCGCTCCTATCCCTATCGCGGAACTTGTTGCACGAACGCGGCAGGTGTGCTCCTGTCGGAATGCTGCGGCGGCGGGGATGGACCCGCTCTGGTACGAACGCAAAAGACAGGAAGCTGGCGTGGGTGTGTATTCCTGCTACCAGGAAGAATGGGTGATCCACGACCCCAAGCCGGTTTCGAGTCCGGCCCGCAGCAATTCAAGTAAGCAGGGCGGCAGCCCTCGGCCTACAAGGGGCAAGGCTTCGCTTCCACTCCGGTTATTTTCCCCTGCCCTTCGGGCATTCCTCGCGAGCCAAAATAACCTCCGCTCCACCCCTTTCCTGCCTCACCCGCTCAAGAATGCTGTCCATCCAAGTAAGCGAGGCCACAAGCGGCCTGCTTACTTGGATAACCAACGAAGGAAAGGACAGACTATGATCAGGACCAAACGCTACTACGCAACACCCATCTGCCGCCATGACGGAGCGATAGATATTGCTGTCCGCTCGCCAGACGACAAGATCATCTGCACCACCCTCGGCCTAATCGGGGATGACGTCATTGCCGCGATCAATGAGGCATACAACGCGGCAAAGCGAATCGCCGAGGCGTTGAACGCCCAAGCAGAAAGGGACCACCCATGAAACCACGCAAACGCTATCACGCCACCACCAGCACCCATGCCGCTGGGTTCGATATCGCCATCCGCCGCCCGGATCGGGGCGTGATTTGCAACATCCTTGCACTGTCGCTGTTCGATGACGGAAGCGGAGTTGCCGCGGCGAAGGCCGATGCCAAGCTGATCGTGGAAGCACTGAACGCCTATGCGAAGCGGGGGCAGCCATGACCGACAACCCCGCACTGGACTACAACCGGCTCGTCATCGAAGCGAACCGGCTGGGCCGCCGCATGAAGCTGCTGCATGAAGCGGTGAGCAGCGACATGGAGATTGCGTTAGGCCGCGAATACACGGGCGAGCTGTCCGACTTGAACGAGTTGCACCAAACACTCTGGGGTATAGGGGCAGTCCTTTCCCTCCTTCGGGGAACCCCCAACGCCTACATCAACCCAGAGGGGATGGCGTCCATCCGCAACGAGGTGGAATCTACCGCCAAGATCGAGCGGTTGGACTGGGCAAAGGCCATTCTGGACGAGGTAGACCCGCCCGTCTGGTAGCAGGCAGGGCAGCAACAAGACGGACAACAAACCCGCACAGGGCCGGAACCAAACCGGCCCTTTTTGCTGTTTGGAGGGGAGGGAGCAAGTCGCGGATTTCGTGAAGTCAGGATTTTCAAGGTAGTATCACACATCTCCTTCCGCGATTGCGAAAATGGCCTGGACCGGTTCCATCGTCCTGAAATACCTCACAAATCGCCTGAAATGGCCAAAATCCTCAATCCGGATTCATCTGCATCAGTTCGTCTGCCGCCACTGGGAGCGCCTGGCCTGAGAAGATCGCTGGATAGGAATGGATGGTCAGCCCGACGAGCGCGGCGAGCAGAAGGGCGACGATACAGAGGCGGTTCAACGCCGCAGCCCTCTGGTCACGGGCGCTTCCATGTTCGCCTCGGCCCATGTCCCTGGAGCCTGCCTATCGCACTTGTCGGCGTAGTCGGCTGCGGCTTGATTCTCAGCGTCATAGACCACGGCCACTTCCCGATATTGGCCAAAATCATGGGGTTGGCTCTTGATCGTCAACACCGCCCCGTCCGGCGGCTCACCGCACACACGCTTGATGGCCTGAATGAAAGCCCGACATTCCGCCTTGCTGGCTTCCGGGTAATCGGGCTGGCCCACCTGGGCACAATCTTCCATAGCCGGGGCCGATCCTAAATACACTACGTCTTTCATCTCACCTCACTTTCAGTTTGGAAAATCACCGCCCGATCCCCTGCGACTGCTCAAGATTGACCATCAGCATCAAGGCCGCGACTCCAAAGAAGGCAAGAAGGGTCATCGTGTAAGAAAGGCTGTTCATCGGGCCGCCTGCTGGTCACGGAGTTCGTAAAACTTGACCAGGGTAAGGATGGACCCGCACTGGACAGTAGCCAGCCCTGCAAGGAACGCCACGGACTTCCAGTTCACCGGATCAAGCGTCATCTACCTTCTCCTGTTAGGACTGTGAACGGTTGCTGCAATCGTCCGTAACCATGACTCGGTTTTTCTGCCTGTGTCAACCAGATCGTCGTTCTTCAACTGCCCGTGCTCAGTGATAAGCCGCCTGACGTGGGTCATGTCCATCTCGGCCAGTTCGGCTACCTGGTCGAGAAGCTCACCGCACATGGCGCGGTATCGCTCGGCCTCGGGGTTGCCTGTCGGACGGTCGCACAGGGCGGTAATCTCCGCGAGGCGGTCCGCGTCAAGCATGGTCGAGAATGTGTTTTGGTTCACCGGGGAGCTTGCGCTCGTAGGCGAGGATCTGCTTAGCGACGCTCCGCAGCCGGGATTCTGGAATGCCGCAAATACGCTTGCTCAAGCTTTCAGCACGGTTGGGGTGAACGTCATAGATAGGAGGGGAGATGCGATGAACGCCGACAATCTTACCCCGTAGCTCGTAATTGCCATGCTCATCAAAAACCATGACTTCGTCGCCAATGTTGCGGAGGTTATCCGGGGCCGTCATACGATCCCCATCAGCTTCGCGGCCACGCACAGGGCGACGATGGCCACCATGATATGGACGAGGCCAATGGGACGCCGTTTCACTGGAGGCTCGTTATCGTTTGCCCATTCGGGCTGATGTCGTGGTGGGTTGATTGTGTAGATGTGGTGCATAAAACCTCCTTGTTTATTGGACCGTTAAATCATTGAAACGATGGACAACACGATGATGTCCAAGCACATCCCCACAACGCAAAGGGTTGCTGTTAACAGTGCTGCCGTTCTTAGCCACGGCTGCTTGGTGTGCTTCGCCATGTAAGTGTTGGCACAGAAGCAGATTCCACAGCTTATCAATCCTACGACTTGGTTCATACCACCCCCTGTGATGCCGTGGCTTTGGCGATGGCGGCTCGTGCTTTGGCCGTAGCGAGCGCACCCGCATTCGGAATGTACCCATCCGGCCCGAGATGGGCGATCAAGCCTTGCAATGCCTCCAACAACTCCTGCTTTTCATCCAGCAATCGTTTGATCTCGTTTAACGCTTTATCTATCTCCATATGCCTTCCCTTCTGACAGCCATTACCCGTTTACCACAAACCCAGCTCGTAGTCTTCCGCCTTTTCTTCCTCAGTCATTTTCTCCCAGCAATCCCGGTGATGGGAGATGCACAGGCCGAGCAAAATCAGTGCAAACGATGGAACCAGAATCAAAAAGATCAAATCGCTTATTGTCATTCTCATACCTCCAAGCCAAGTTTTTGTAATGCTGCGCGCGCGTCTGCGACTGTCCAGCCCTTATGCCGGACGGGCTTCGGGTGCGTCTCGCGGTCGATCAGTTTGCTCATGCCGGATACGTCGCGCTGGCTGTAGCCGTATTCGGTGACGCTGAATTGCCTGTCAACGAGCCAGTCGGTAACCGGGTCGATGGATAGCAGGGCTATAGCAAAGAAAAGGCAGCGAATCATACACCCTCCCTTTTGGCCCTTTCAAGGGCGGCACGGCCAGTGTCGTACACAGCCATCTCGTAAGGCAGCTGGACCGCACGCTGGGGTTCCAGTTCCATGAATTTCGTGAGGGCACGCACCAGTTCTTCCTGAAGCGTCCTCATAAATCGCCCCTCTCCGCCAGCGTTGCCGGATTCTGCGGAGCCGAGCCGCGTGTGGGCTGGGGGCGGAACATGCGCCGCATGTCATCGTGCATCCGTTGCAGCAGTTGCGTCTCAGTAAGGAGACTGACCCTCTCTAAGGGCTTGGCGAATACTTCGTGCCAAACTGGGTTTGTGCAAAATGCCGCACCTGAGTCATCCACAACATAGCCGTTCAACATCCGCACTTCCTTGTTGTTGATCCAAGCACGGCAACGATACCCGCCTTTGGCCCAATACTGAATCTGGTCGACAGCGGCTTCGAGAGTCGGAAGTGTTTCATCGTAGCTGAACTCACGCTGGGAGCCTGGATAGTATGTGATTGATACTGCGTACATGGTTGAACCCCTGAATTGTTGCTTGACTTGATACCACCGACTATGGCACAACTAAAACAGACAGTCAATAACTTTGTATGACAACAGATGACACAACGAGAGCCATTCACAATACGCATAAAATCCAGCACCTTGGATAAATACAAGGCGATGGCTGCTGCCGACGACAGGTCAGTAAGCTATATATTAAACCGCGTCCTTGACGAGGCCGCTGAGAAACCGAAAGTAGAAAAATGATCCGCAAACCCCGCGACTACATTCCCCATCTCCGCGCCGAATGGCAACGCCGATACCCCGGCCGTCCACCCAAAGACGAATTCAACGACGAAATCATCTGTGCTGTGGCGTTCGTCATGCGGCAGATCGACCCAACTGGAAGGCTTCCCGTCATCGAGCCGGCGGCATACGCCGAAGGCGCCGAGCCGCAACCGTCGGTGAAACGAAGCAGCAAGAGAGAAAGAACAAGCAAATGACGAGCGACCTAAAAGAAAAGCCGGAACTGAAGTGGATCAAGCTGACGGAGCTTTACATTCCGGAGGAATACCAGCGGTCAGCCAAGAACGACGCATCCTTGAAGAACATCAACTACATCCAGCAGAACTTCAACTGGGCATCATGCGGGGCGCTGATCGTCTGCCAGCTCGCCAAGGCGAAGCCGCCTCAGTACGCCATCATCGATGGCCAGCACCGCTTCCGCGCCGCAGAGGGGCACGGTGGGATCGCTGAGCTTCCATGCATCGTCGTCAGCCCCCGTGAAGCACAGAAGCAGGCCAGCCACTTCGTCGAGGTGAACAGCCGGCGGATCAAGCTGAATTCGCTCAGCGAATACCGGGCGGCCGTGGTCGCCGGTGATGCGACCGCCGCAAGCATTGCCACCATCCTGAAAAAAGCGAACGTCGAGGTTCCGGCCCATCCGCTGGGCAACAAGGTCTGCCCGCCCAGGACGACACAGGCCATCGGAACGCTGCTCAAGATGATCGACTGCTACAGCGAGAAGCAGATTGTCTGGGCACTGACCGTCATCCCCGATGCTTACGCCGACAAGCCCGGCTGCCTTCGCGCCAGCCTCATCAAGGCGATGGCGGAATGGATCAAGAGACACCCTGACACCGACCGGGAAAGGATGATTGCAACCCTTCGGGAGATCGACCTCGATCAGCTGGAAAAGGACGCACGGGCGTACCGGGCAATCGAGAACAAGCGGATGCCAGAAGCGATCATGATGGTGCTGGAGAAGAAGTACAACTCATCGAAGCGTGTTGCGTCGGCAGACGGTAAGGCAGCCACTCACCTGGGGGAAGCCCGTGCCCTTCGATAACGGCGGCGAAGGGCAAGAAGCGATGGAAACAGCCGACGTGGACGCAAAAGCAGAAGGATGATCTGATGGAGATGGCAGCAAGGGCGGGCGTGACGTATCAAACCGCAAAGAAACTACGCAAGAGCGTGGCCGACTGCCACATCATGTTCAAGATGCTCAGCTCGTATGCCGCGTTCGCAAAACCCATGATCGTGGTCGAGAACGGCGTGCGGATCACGAAGTATCCGCCAGGTTATGCCCGCGGCGCCTACCCCCAGCGTAACGTGGGAGCCAAGTCGTGACCCGACGCTATAACCCCGCCATCCACGACCTCACCCTCACGGAGTTGAACCAGAAGTGGCGGCGCACCGACCAGGAGATCGGTGACGCGATGGGCTTCGACAAATCGACAATCCACGATCACCGCGTGCGGCTCGGACTCCCGACAAACCACAGGCCGCGTTCGCCTGTACCACCAAAGGAGGAATCTCGTCCTGCGCCAAGGGAGAAAGCGAACCCACTGGCCATCGCGAAGACGTGGCTGGGAAAGCGGCTCGTCGAGAAGCCGTCAGGATACTGGTTGGATGGCTGCCCGGCGAATCTCATCGCGATCATGAAGGCCGCGAATTCTCTGATGAAGGCGAGCGGGGCAGAGCAGCTCGGACCTCGGGCCTGGCATGTATGACCGTCCTCCGCGTCTTCACGCACGAGCACAACCGTCTTGAGGTGGCGCGGCAGGAATATCAGCAGGCCAAGGAACACTTCCGCGAGGTAATGCTTCACCGCGATTCGACGAACCCGGACCACCAGAAGAGGTTCAAGGACGCGCTGGACAGGCAGGAGGCTGCGCGGGAGCGGTTTATAGAAGAGATGTGCCGTTAATGCAGAACGGCTTTGCCAAGCTTGCCCTTGAAGGCCCAACGCTTCGCCAGTGCCCGCGCTCGTTTCGCATCTTCGCACTCGATCCACCAGACAGCCTGAAGTGACCGCCTGACGTGCCCAGTTACCCGTAAGAAGCTGACGGTCTGACCGACCACTTCCGCACGGCGGCTACCGGATTCATAGACCTCGCCGGTCATGCTGCATCCTCCCCGTCAAACAAGTCGGGAGTCATGCCCAAAGCCCGGCAATAGGTCTCCAGGGTGGTTTCCGCCTCTTCTCGATCCTGAGCATCCATCTTGCGTAGCTTGATGATCTTCTTGATGGCTGGGCAGTCAAATCCATTTCCCTTGGCCTCTGCGAAAACGTCGCGAATATCGGCCGACAACCCAGCTTTCTCTTCTTCAAGTTTTTCAACTCTGGCTATAATTGACTTGAGCTGATCGACGGCCACGCCCCCAACTCGATTATGTCCTTTCTTCATGCCGCATTCCTTTCTGTTGGTTGGTTAACTGACTTCATTCGGCAACGGAATAGCGATTCCGAGCGTCTCCGCGGCCCATGCCCTTACCTTCTCGACGTATACCTCGAACTCCATCGTGCTGAGCTTCGCGGTTGATCCCGGCCCGGTCAGAACCTCGCCGTCCGGCGTGACGAAAACTTGCTTGAGCTTGCCGACGATGTCCTTGCAGTAGGCATGAACGTCATCCGCATCGACGTTGTTCCCGGCCTCGCGGAACACGTCCACGATACGCCCATAGACGACAGACCAAAGATATGCGTTCTGGTTGAGAGATCGCTTCTTCTTGTATGGAGAGAGCTTGATCGTAATCCTTTTCCCAGCGAAGGAACGCACCAGGTCGTCGAACTCCCGATGCACTTGACCCGGCAAGTGCCCGGCGTTGCTGATCTGGACTATCCATTCACGACTTGTCATGGCTAAAACGGGATAGTGTCGCCGTCGTCAAAAACCGCCGCTGATGCTTCCTGCCCCTTCGACTCCGCTGCTTCCTCGTCACGCTCAACTTTATTCAACATCACCAGCGTCCCGCCAAAGTTTTGCAAGACAACCTCGGTCGAATACTTGTCCTGGCCTTGATTGTCGGTCCATTTTCTTGTCTGCAACTGGCCTTCAAGATAAACCTTGGAGCCTTTTTTCAAGTAGTTCTTGGCAACCTTCGCCAATCCTTCATTGAAAATTACGACACGATTCCATTCAGTCCGCTCTTTTTTCTCGCCGGGATTCTTGTCTTTCCAGCTTTCCGAAGTGGCCACGGATAAGTTGGCAATCTCCCGACCATCCTGTGTGGACCGAATTTCCGGGTCTTTTCCCAGAGTGCCTACGAGTATTACCTTATTAACGCTTCCTGACATTCTCATCTCCTTTTGTTGGTTAATCAATTAAAGCTTCATGTATCCCATTATTACCATCTTCCCGCGTTTCGTCTGGAGTTCACGTTGGAAGTCACCCAGAAGTTTCCGCATACTGGATAGGTATGCTTCATCTCGATCAACACGAAGTATCAGCGAGGGCATTTCTGGATGATACGAGATGATGTCTACCCACTTCCGTCCTGTCACCAGGAGCTGACCCTGAATCTGCGGATAGTGGTCTCGGTCAAGGGTTTGATCGAGCAGTGTCTTGACGTGTGTATGAGGCGCTGGACATTTGATCTCCAGCAGGCCGTCATCGCCAATCAGGCGGTCAGGACTGGCACCCATCGTTCGGGCATCATCGGTGCAGAACCCTACCGAAACCGCTTCGACATCGCGTTGAAGCTCGTAAAACGCAGCTGCATCTGGCTCAAGCTCGTTGCCTCGCTCAGTCCAAGCGTTTCCCTTGAAGGTCTCGACAGGCTTACCGACCATAATCTCGGCGAGAAGACGGTCGGCGTATGCACCGGCCTGCTTCGATGCCTGACCCCCAGCGGTGATGATCTTGTCGAACTCTGAGGCGGTCGGGATACCGAGGCGGCACACAAGCCATTCTGGACTGGCCTGTTGAACGTCGTGAACTATCATGGCTGCCCCCTCAATACTGAATCGAGATGTGGGGGACCAGCTCTTGGCAATGGCCTCAATGACCTTCTTCGCGACGTCTTCCGACACACCCGCCTTGACGAAAGCGGCCAGAGATTCATTGTTCACTTTGGCTTTGTGCTTCTTGTCCGCTTCACGCTTCGCGGTTGCTACGGCCTCTGCCCTCTTTTCAGCCTCGATCTTCTCCCGTTCGCGCTGCGCGGCCAGGTCGGCATCCTTCTTAGCTTGTTCGGCTGCGGCTATAGCAGCCACTTTTGCGCGCTCTTCGGATTCCTTCCGTTCAGATTCTGCCTTTGCAACACGCTGATCGGCCTCCTCTTTAGCACGCTTCGTCTGTTCAGCAGACTGCGACACGCTCCTTTTCGGCCTTTTCTTCAGCAGTCTTTCGCTCCGCTTCCGCCTTCTGGATGGCTGCAAGGCGGTCTTCCTCCGCTTTATTCGCCCGCGCTTCCGCTTCTTCCTTCTCCCGCTGGATACGAAGACGCTCCTTCTCTGCCTTTTCCTGTTCAGCCTTGACTCGCTCAGCTTCCGCCTCTGCGGCCTTCTTGGCATTTTCCTCAGCCTCTGCTTTCGCCTTTGCGGCTGCTTCCGCTTTCAGACGCTCTTCATGTTCCCGCTGCTTCCGTTCGGCTTCTTCCCTACGAAGGCGGGCAAGTTCGGCTTGCTCCTTGTCGTGGGCTTCCCGCCTTTGAAGAGCTGAACGGATGCTTGCAACAGCCTCGGCAATCGCCTGCTTCGCCCGAACACAGAATTCCTGCCAATCGACAGCGGCTTCTGCCTCGATCTCCTTCAGCCGATCATTCATCGCCTCGACGGAGAGTGTCTGCCAGTTTTCGAGCGTAGCCCGCCCTCCGGATTCGATCTCAGCCAGTTTCGCTTCGTGCGTGGCGATCCTGGCCTTTTCCCTGTCTTCCCAATCTGTCAGTGGCTGACGTATTTCCTTTTGGAGAGCTTCGAGCCGGTCCCACGCCTTGGAGCGCTCTGTGTCCACCTTCTTCGCCTGCTCCTTCCATCCGGAGACGAGGTCCTTTCCCATCTTGTCCAAGGCAGTTTTCGACTTAGCGATCTTGTGTGCCAGCGAGGCAATTTCCTTCCGTCCCTTCTCGGTCGAAATGTCCAGCAGGATAGAGCGGGCCTCTTTCTCAACCTTGTCGATTAAAGGGTCGAGGCCGTTCTCGGTGAAGACCTGCAATGGCTGGAGGGTATCGAGTGTGATGAGTTCGTTCATGGGCAATTTTCCTTACTTAGCTGCTTGTTTCTTGGCTGTGAGGGCATTGATGGCCTTCTGGTAGTCCGTTGACTTGATGTGCCGCACATCATCGACGCCCATAAACTTGAGGAACTTGGCCTTATCGGCCTTAACCTCGCCGATGAGCAAGTCAATTTCAACAGCCTTTTCGTTGTTCAAAATGTCGTCATCACCCTTGCCATCATCGTCTTCTCCGACAGTGACAATATTTAGCAACATACACATCGTGTAACGACGGCCGTATGAAGTTGTCGAACCCATTGCCTGAATGTTGTTCTTGCCACCGGAGGTGTCCAATGCAAGAGGAATCGAAGCGGTTCGGCTATGGCCATCGACATGCGAGAGGGTGCCGTGCATTATGCAGCCGCCGCCCTCGCGCTGCTCGGTGTTAAACGATAAGGAGAACCCTTCATCGACCAAAAGCGGCCTGACGATGGCATCTATATCCTCATATCTGGCAAACCGGAATGCTTCGACAACTGCACTGTCTTTTTTGTTTTTATCCTCCTTGTAGCCCACCGATCCACCTTTAACGATGCGTGGCATCTTCTGAGCAAGGCGTGACATGGACTGATTAAAGGACATTTCAGCGTTCTTCGCCATGATGCGCTCCTGCATCGCCATCATGCGTTCCAGCTTTTCAACATCAATGTCTGGGTTCATAGCAGCTCGCTCGATGATCGCAAGAAAGCCTTGCTCCTGAGAAGTGATCGGCATGGTTTGTTCTTCGTCACTCATTATTGACTCCATTCAGTTGTTGACATTGAAACATCACTTAGGCATGTTGTTATCAGATCAATACCACTCGCGCAACAAGAAAGTGAAACAATAGTACATGCTGCTAGACACCAAGGAATTGCTCAAGCTTGCAGATGAAAAGTGGAAGTCAGAAGCCGAAATTGTGAAACAGACCGGGCTCAGCCGCGTCACGATCTGGAGGATGCGGAAAGAGAAATGCAAGTTCCGCGACAAGTCTATTGGCAAACTCGTAAAGGCGCTGAACCGTGAGTAACGAGTCCAGGCAGCTCTACCAGACGTTCCTCAAGAAGGGGATGCAGAAGGACGACGCCTTCTTCGCTATCATCGACCATTACAACAGTCTGCACTGGCATGACCGCAACGCGCACCTCGAACGCATCAAGACGCTGGAAGCGAAGGTGGCCAAGCTGGACAAGGCCAGCCATCAGGAATGAGGCGGGCCGCCAGCATTGATGAGAATCAACCGACAATCGTCGCATGTTTCCGCAAGCTCGGCTGCTCTGTGCAACCCCTGCATACCGTCGGCCAAGGTGTCCTCGATCTGCTCGTAGGCTACCGTGGCCAATCTCACGTCGTAGAAGTGAAAGACGGGGCGAAATCACCATCTCGGCGAAAACTTACACCCGACCAGCAGAACTGGTGGGACAACTGGCGAGGCGACAAGAGCATAGTAGAAACGGAAGAACAGGTCATCCGCCTTGTGGCAAGATGGCTATCTGAATCAATACAACCAAAGGAGTAATACCATGAAGAAGACAATCGCTTGCCTACTGACAGTCAGCCTTCTGACTGCCTGCGCCCAACCGGGCCAGAACCGACTCTTTGAAAAGGACTGAAGCATGTCCCGCTTCTTCTTCCCAGCCAGCCGCGCCCACCACGCCTACTGCATGGCCATCGACTTCGGGATGGAATTCGAGCGTCGGTTTGGGAAGTGGGATCGGGAGAGCCTGATCCACGTCCGAGGGGCGGGTGGCTACAAGCTCTATGTCGATTCAGAAAGCCTGCCGCTTCTTAAACCGCAGGAACCCGATGTGGGAACCGACGCTGATGGCTGGCTCTGCATTTACGAGACCACAAGTGGCTGGTTTAGGGTAGATGACTCGGAAGGCGTGGCCTCGTTGCCCGTTACAATCATCCAACGCAACGACAAGCCATTCTTTATGCCTGATCGTGAGATTGACGGTTAATCACCTTAACAAATCCGCGCTCGTAAATAAGCAATACGGTTAACCAGTCTTAGATATAAAATACTCGTAAAGACACCTCCTCTTGTGGTATAAGCATATTCGCATCGACTCCCGAGTTGTGCGAATATGAGCGGGGCTAGAGTAGCTCTTGAAAAGCGGAACCTTCACCGCCTGCCCCGTCTCCCATGAAGGACAGCCACGAAGGAGGCTTATGACCCAATACCGCGTAAAGAACTGGCATCTCTTCCAGCATTACAAGGACCGAAGCCCCCCTTGGATTCGGCTCTATAAAGGCCTTCTTGACGATTACGACTTCCATTGCATGCCTGATGCTAGCAGAGCGCGTAGCGCCTATGCTTTGGCTTCTTGCCAGCGACAACAAAGACCCCAACAGCGGTATCATCGAAGGGCCGGATGAGAAAATAGCCTTCCGGCTTCGCATGGCCATACCTGATTTCAAGAAAGCGATAAAATACTTACTAGACAAAGGGTTCATAGATTGCCTGCAAGATGCTAGCAAGATGCTATCGAATAACGAGCAAAATGCTACCCCAGAGACAGAGACAGATAGTAAAGAGGCAGAGACAGAAGTAATACCCCCTACCCCCAGAAAGCATAAAATCACATTGGAACAGCTTTCTGTTGACCACATCTCCGACTGGCTCTCGGAGAAGCGGGCACAGGGACGATACCTGATGCACGACGAAAACTTCATCCTCGACCAATTCAAAAACTACTGCCAATCGAAAGGTAAGCAATATGCAGACTATATCGCAGGTTACAGAAACGCTTTTGAGTGGGAACGCTGTCAGCCCCACGCAAATCATCCCAAGCGAAACAAGGCAGACAGGGCGCGAGATGCAATCCTCGAAGGACTCAGGGACTGCGGCGTTGACGTTGCGGGAGGATGACAAGGCCAAGTTACTCGTCGCCAAGGAGATACACGAGCGGTTCCATGCCATGAAAACCTACGGCAAGGAGCCGGAGTCGCTCGGAAGCATCACGCGGGTCATGCTAACCGACCTGGCCGACTTCTCGCCTGAAACCGTGTTGCTGGCTTTCCGCACCCACGCACAGAGGAGCCAGGAGTTCCCGACGACCGCAGACCTCGTCGCGCTTATCCGCCGCAACGGCAAGCCACCGCTAAAGGAGTCGGACATAATCGCCATCCGCAAAAAGGACGGTCAGGATCGCTCCCCGCAAGATTGGGCCATGCTGCGAGAATGGGACCAAATGCAGAATGAGTCGTGGTCCATGCACAATGACCCAAACCGTAACCAGGAGATTCAGCAGGAGAACGTAAGACTCCGCAGCGACGTCTCGGACTTGCTGGGCCAGTTAAGCGAACTAAAGCGACTGCTGGCCGAGGCCAGGATGGCGAGGAGACTTGAGCGACCCGTACTATCCACCGAGCAAAAGGTGGTCGCAACTGCAAAGGCGATGAGGGATGGCGGAGCGAGCGAAGACGACACGATCGCATTCCTGCAAGGCTACGGTCTGACTTTGGAGGACATTGCGTGAACCTAACCGGCCAGCCAGTTTACGCCAAAGGCCAGAAGCGCAAGAGCCACAGCCGACCACCGAATTCTGCGGAACGGCGGCACTGGGAGAAAGTCCGAAGTCTCGGCTGCAAGGCCAAAGGCTGCAAGGCGAAGAACCCTGAAATACACCACACCGGAACCGGGAAAGGTGGCCGCAAGAACCATATGAAGGTGATCGGCCTTTGCCATCATCACCACCGGGGAGAGCAAGGCATTCACACGCTCAGTCGGAAAGTCTGGGAACCGATTTACGGCTACGAGCAAGAGCATCTTGCCACCGTTACACTGCTCCTGTCTTGACGTTCTCGCATAAAAATCCCATAAACTCCCCGCTGGACAACTCCCTACATCCTGTGGCACTATTCCTCAACAGCACAAGGGGTGGGGATGCAGGGAATCAACGTGGACACAGCCAGTAAGCCCGACCTCAGGGCGGCACTCAAGGCGTCCCTGGATGAAATCGATGAGTTGCGTCGTAGCGTCAGCAGATTGATCCGTCAGTCCGCTATCCCGACTGTGGTCCATCATGTCAGTCACGTTGAGGATTCTGTGCCGGCCGGTTGGTCAGAACGCAACGGCATCGAGATACCGCGCGCGGACGGGGTGTTCGAGTCGGCGACCGCGTGGGTCAGGATCAAGCACGGGATCATCGTGGGAGCCGGGCTTAGGAATCAGTCCATCCTGCATCTGGCGATCTCCCTGGAACTGCTCGACCAGGGTGCGGAGCATCACGGAAACCTCTACAGGGACTGGAGGGCGGCGTTTTTGTCACAACTCGATCCCGAGAAATCGGGTGGCAAAGGGACGGACAACCCAGCCGCATGGAGTAAGGAAGACCGTTACAGCAAACTCCTGCGCCGCACCGACCAGGACTTCCTTTCCGCAATGGACTGCATTGTAGCCATTCGCCCGAAAGCGAGGCACCTGGCGGCCTTCCAGCATAACCAGAAGGGGTTCATCGACGCATTCAAGACCGTGGGCAAGGCAATGAACGAGATAAACCGGGAGGCGGACGATGCGCTCAATAAAACGCTTGACCATCCATCATAAACACTATAATCTCGTAGTTGCAAAGCCGATTTCGCACGTCCGGAATCTTGTTTTCAGACACATTTCATCACCGGCTCAGTCCGGTTTTTTAGTTATATGACAGGCCGCCCGTCGGATTACAGCGAGGAAATAGCCAGCACCATCTGCGAACGCATGGTCTGCGGCATGGATGATAAGCCCGAAAGTCTGCGCTCTATTTGTCGTGATGACGGAATGCCGGATTTGAAAACCGTTATGCGCTGGCTTGCAAAGAACGAGGGGTTTCGCCAGCAATACGCGCTCGCACGTGAGGCTCAAGCCGAAGTTCACCAAGAAGAAATAATCGAAATCTCTGACAACTGCACTGACGACGTCCAGGTACTGCTCGGCACCGAAGAGGATGGCATTTCCAGGGTAAATCATTCGGCTATTGCCCGAGCCAGACTGCAAATCGACACCCGGAAATGGATCATGTCGAAGATGGTCCCCAAGAAATACGGCGACAAGACTGTCCTTTCAAACGACCCAGAAAACCCCGTAAACGCCAATGCCGTAACGCTGAACGTCACCACCGACCTGGTGAAATCGATCGTCCAGCAAGTGCGGGATGAGTTCTGAGCCCCAAGGCAACCCTCGAAGAAATACGCCGCAGCGTCATCAAGGCCGAGTGCGAGCTGGACCACCTGTTCTTCACGCGCTACTTCTTCAAGCACCGCCAGGGCATCAAGTTCATCGTCAACTGGCACCACTACCTGATCGCCGACGCGATCCAGCGGGTGATCGACGGGAAGTGCCAGAACCTGGTCATCAACGTGCCGCCGGGCTAGCTCAAAGACCGAGATGGCGGTCATCAACCTCATCGCCCGCGGCCTGGCCCTCAACCCGAACGCCCGCTTCCTGCACATCACCTCCGGCGACGACCTCGCCCTGCTCAACTCGCAGACGGCCCGCGACATCGTCCAGAGCGACGAGTACCAGGCCCTGTGGCCCTTGCAGATCGCCGACGATGCCAAGGCCAAGAAACGCTGGAACGTCATCGTCGACGGCAAGAAGGCCGGCGGCGTCTACGCCGTGTCGCTCGGCGGCCAGATCACCGGCTTCCGCGCCGGGCACATGGCCGAGGGCTTCCAGGGCGCGATCATTCTCGACGACCTGCTCAAGGCCGATGAAGCCTACAGTCCTGCGGCCATCAAGGCGGCCAACCGGCAGCTGCTCAGCACGGTTAAGTCCCGCAAGGCGAACCCCGCCACGCCCGTGATCCTGATCATGCAGCGGGTGGGCGAGAACGACCCAACCGGCTTCATCAAGGGCGGCAACTTCCCCGGCAAGTGGGAATACGTCACCATCCCGGCCCTGATCGACGACGACTACCTCGCCACGCTGCCGGAAAAGCTCCGCGCGCTGGTCACAGGCGAACCGCAGAGACGACAAGGGCCGGTTCTCCTACTGGCCCTACAAGGAGCCGCTGGAAGACATGCTGGCCCTGGAAGCCGGCAAGGGAGCGGACGCCGACGGCAACATCGTCAGCCGGTTCGTCTTCTCCAGCCAGTACCAGCAAGCACCGCGCGCCATCGGCGGCAACATCATCAAGGGGCAGTGGTTCCCGAGGGCGAATCCGCCCCGAGATCCTCTACCGCAAGATCTACGCCGACACTGCCCAGAAGACCGCCGAACGGAACGACTACACCGTGTTCGAGTGCTGGGGCTACGGCGAGGACAAGAAGATACACCTGCTCGACCTGCTCGCGAGGCAAGTGGGAGGCCCCCGAGCTGAAACGCCAGGCCATCGACTTCTGGAACAAGCACCACGCCGTCACCGGCCAGGGCGCGCTTCGCGAACTGGTCGTCGAGGACAAGTCCAGCGGCACGGGCCTGATCCAGGAGATCAAGCGCACCGAGCGGATACCCGTCCGCGGAGTGGAGCGGAACAAGGACAAACTGACCCGCGTCATGGACGCCGTGTCGTTCATCGACGCCGGCTTCGTCGTGCTGCCGGAGGACGCCCCGTTCGTGAGCGACTTCCTGGTCGAATGCGAGGCGTTCACCGCCGACGACAGCCACGCGCACGACGACCAGATCGACCCGATGTGCGATGCCATCACCGACATGCTGGCCGCCAAGCCGAAATCGTTTTTTGATGTAACGTAGGATTTTCATGTGGCTTTAGAAAAAAACAGCCAGTTGCCCCGGCTTCCACGCCGCAGCGTAACAGCTTCTTCTCCACCGAAGGCGACTTCACGATCAGGGAAAACCCTGTCAAGCGGATGAAGCGGCATGCAGGAGCATGCGGCACTAACGTTCCAGCGGACGATCGACGACCTGAAGCCAGTCGATGAAAACGGCAACGCCATCGCGATGGACAACGCCGACCTGACCTCGGTCAAGTTGCGCAACGGCATCGGGCTGGGTGGTTACATCCCCGAAACGCAATTCGCGTGGTACTGCGGCCAGGGATTCATCGGCTACCAGACTGCGGCGATCATCAGCCAGAACTGGCTGGTCGACAAGGCGTGCTCGATGCCCGCCAAGGACGCCTCGCGCAACGGCTACGAGGTCAGCGTCAACGACGGCACCGAAGTCGATGCGGAAGTACTCGATTACATCCGCGAGCAGGACAAGAAATTCGAGATCAGCCGCAACTGTGTCGAGTTCATCCGACCTTGGGCGGGTGTTCGGCATCCGCGTGGCACTGTTCCGGGTCGATTCCAGCGACGCACGACTACTACACCAAGCCCTTCAATCCCGACGGGGTACGGTCAGGCAGCTACAAGGGCATCAGCCAGATCGACCCCTACTGGATCACGCCGGAACTCGGAGGCGATGCTGCGGCAAATCCGGCGGCTCCGGACTTCTACGAGCCGACCTGGTGGCGTATCAACGGCAAGCGTGTCCACCGCACGCATCTGGTCATCTTCCGCAACGGCAACCTGCCGGACATTCTGAAGCCCGCCTACCTCTACGGCGGCCTGCCAGTCCCCCAATTGATTTCCGAGCGGGTCTACGCCGCTGAACGTACCGCGAACGAAGCGCCGATGCTGGCCATGACCAAGCGACTCACGGTGCTCAAGTGCGACATCACGCAGGCGGTTGCCAATCAGGACGCGTTCAACGCCAGAATGGCCTTCTGGACGCAGCTGCATGAACAACTACGGCGTCAAAATCATCGGCGAGGACGACGAGGTGCAGCAGTTCGATACGTCACTGGCCGATCTGGATGCCGTCATCATGACGCAGTACCAACTCGTCGCCGCCGCCGCGGGCGTACCAGCCACGAAATTGCTCGGCACCAGCCCGAAAGGGTTCAATGCTTCCGGCGAGTACGAGGAAAGCAGCTACCACGAAACGCTGGAAAGCATCCAGCAGCACGACCTGTCGCCGCTGGTCAACCGGCACCACCTGTTGCTCATCCGCTCGCACGTCGCGCCGAAGTTCAAAATGCAGCCGTTCAACACTGAAGTGGCCTGGAAGCCAGTTGACTCACCAACGGCGGCCGAGCAGGCCGAGATCAACCTGAAGAAGGCCCAGACGGACGACACACTCGTTCAGGCTGGAGCAATTGACGGAACTGACATCCGTGAGAGGCTCATCAACGACCTCGACTCGGGGTACAACGGCATCGAGTCTGTGGTGCCGGGAGGTCCGGGGGATCGGGAATTTGCCCAGGAAATGGCGGAGCAGTCATCGGCGTCGGAAATCAACCCGGACGAGGATGAAACGGCAGAGTAATGCCGAACGTCCGCAAGACGCCTTGGTCGAACAATGCTCGCAAGGGCATCGTCAAGGGAAAGCCGCTCAATCCCTCCGCCGCCATCGAGCAGCGCTACTACACCGCCCTTCGCGTCCTGATCGACCGGATGACCGCCGAAACCGATCTGGAGCTGAGGAAGCTCTTCAAGACCGAACACGCCGAGGCATTCTTCGCCCAGGACGCCAGCATTTCGAGCCAGGCCCGAATCCTGACCAACGCGCTCATCAAGAAATACACCGATCTGTTCGCCTCGCTCTCAAAGCCGATGGCCGAGCGGTTCGCCGAGTGAATCGAACAAATCAAGCGACATCGCGGTCAAGTCAAGCATCCGCCATCTGAGCGACGAACTGACGCTTCCGACGAAGACCATCACCTCCGGCCCGCTGAACGACATTCTGAGCGCCACGGTGACGGAGAACGTCGGACTCATCAAGTCCATCCCGGCCCAGTATCTGGTCGGCGTGCAGGGCGCGGTGATGCGGTCGATCACCACTGGTAACGGGATGCAGGACCTCGTTCCCTACCTGCAAAAGCACAAGGGAATCACGCTGAGACGGGCGAGGCTGATCGCCCAGGACCAGACGAAGAAGGCGTTCAGTTCGCTGAGCCGGGCCCGAATGCAGGCGATAGGCATAAAGGAATATATCTGGCGGCATACCGCTGGATCGCGACATCCGCGCAAGCTGCACAAGGAAATGGATGGGCAAATCTGCCGTTACGACGACCCGCCCGTGATTGACGAAAAAACCCGTGGTTCGCGGGCATCCGGGACAGCTCATCAACTGTAATTGCAGGCAACAACCGATTTTGAACTTTGGAGAGAAGTAAATGGTGATCGACACAATCAATGTCCGCATCTGGATCAAGCACCTGTGGCTACTGAAGGCAATCAACATCCCTCTGGTGCTGTTGGGTTTCGAGCCATGCGTTCCACGGTTTTGCATAGGCGTGGCGGTCGAATAGTATGCCACTTGAAGAAGGCTCCTCAGAAGCCGCCATCGGCCACAACATCAAGACCGAGATCGAAGCTGGGAAAGACCCGAAACAGGCGGAGGCCATCGCTTATAGCGTTGCGGGCAAGGACTCTGCAATTCGCGCCGCCGGCATCCTGTACGTCAGCGGCAACTCTGTCCTTCTGCTGAAACGCACCGGCAAGGAACACGAAGACGGCACCTGGGCATTCCCCGGCGGCAAGCTGGAAGGCGAGGAAACGCCCGACCAGGCGGCCCGCCGCGAGTCGCAAGAAGAAACCGGCATCTCGCCCGCCGACCTGGAGCAGATCGACCGTACGGACAACGGCGAGGTGGAGTTCACCACCTTCCTCGCCACACATCGAGAAGACCGATCCCGTCCTGAACGACGAACATACCGGCTTCGTCTGGGCCGACTTGGCCTCACTACCGCAACCGCTGCATCCTGGCGTCGCCAAGACGCTCAAGGCGTACACGGCCAACCGGCATACGATGGACGCGGCCGAAACGGCCCGCGAAGGCAGACATCAACGGCTTTACCACCATCGAGAAGAATCCGATTTCTCGCTCGGGCGTGTTCCAGTACCTGGGACGTAGCATCGGTGCGCCGGAGCCGGACAAGATCTACAACGTCTACCGCCCCGCCGAGGAATTCACCCCCGAGACGCTGGAGAGCTTCAAGCTCATCCCCATCGTAAATGACCACACCATGCTGGGGCCACCCGAAGCAGGGCTGGTTCCCGCCGAGGAAAAGGGCGTCCACGGCACGACCGGCGAGGACGTGGTGTTCGAGGACGGCGTGCTCTACGCGCCGCTGAGGATATTCAGCGAAACCCTTTCCCGCATGATCGAGAGCGGCAAGACGGCCCTTCGCTGGGCTACAGGTGCATCTACGAAAAGGCGTCCGGTATCTTTGACGGACAAATGTATGACTACATCCAAAGAAATCTGCGAGGCAACCACCTCGCGCTCGTCGATGCGGCGCGGTGCGACGTTGCCGTTCTGGATAACCACATGGCGTTCGATCATTTCGATCTGGCGCTCGACAACTCAAAGGAGAAGACTATGGCCGACGAAGAACTGAAAGACCGCCTCAAGAAGGCCGAGGACGAGCTGAAGGAATGCAAGGATGCTGGACACGCTGATGGCCAAGGATGCCGAGGAAGAAAAGATGAAGGAAGAAGAAAAGAAAAAAGCCGAGGACGAGGCTGCCGAAGAAAGACAAGAGGCCAAGGATCGCATCGAGGAGACTGTAAGGGCATCGACGAGGAAGAAGACGAAGACAAGAAAGCGCGACGAGAGACGAAGAAGGCCAAGAAGAAGCGAGGAAAAGGAGAAGAAGAAAGAAGGCATGGACGCCGCCGAGCTGAAGCGCGTCAGCGCCGAGCTCAAGACCGTCACCTCCGCACTGGACTCGTTCAAGAAGGACGCGCACAAGTCGCTGCTGAGCGAAATCTCCCGCCGCGACGAACTCGCCGGAAAGCTCTCCAAGCATATCGGCACCTTCGACCACGCCGACAAGACGCTGGACGAGGTCACCCGCTACGGCATCGACAAGCTGGGCCTGACTTGCCCCGCAGGTCACGAGGAAACGGCGCTCAACGCCTTCTTCGCCGCCAAGAAGGCATCGACCGTCGGCTTCGCCCTGGACTGCCAAGGCGAAACGGTCCGGCGAAATCGACGCTTACATCAACCAGAAACTAAGCTCACACCATCAACCAAGGAGACACCAACATGGTTGCCACTTTCCAATCCACCGTTAACATCTGGTCGGCGCTCGGCGTCGTGGGCGATATGGCCTTCGACGGCCCGCTGCGCGCTGAGCCGTACAACCTCTTTTCCAGCGGCACGCCGAATATCATCGGCAACGCCTTCACCGTCACCAGCGGCGGCAACCCCGAACCATCGGGCAACAGCGCCGTCGCGGGCACCGCCACCGTCGGCGGCACGGGCGTCTTTGCCGGCATCCTGGTCAACTCCAAGGACTATGCTTCCTACGGCACGACCGACCGGCCCGCTCGAACCCGACGATCACCCTGCCCGACTATTCCATCGGCTTCCTTGCCACGATGGGCTACTTCTTCGTCGAACCTCCCGGGCCCGGCCAATGTCGGCGACCTGGTCACCTACGATCCGCTGACCGGCAACCTCAACAGCATCACGCCGACGACGAAGTTCACCGGCATCAATCGCGCCCGGTGGATCGGCCGGCGTCAACGACGTGCTGACCGTCTCGGCCGTTTCCGCTGGACGGCTTGGCGTCGGGCAGTTGATCACGCGGTGCTGGTGTCGCTGGGGGCACCTACATCTCATCCCTGGGCACAGGCACCGGCTATACCGGGACCTACAACCTCAGTCGATCAACGAGCAGACAGTGAGTTCAGCAAGCCATGACGGCTGCCGAACGTCCCGCGACCTGGCCTTCGCCGCATCCGCAGCCTACATCACCACATCGTGCTGGCGTGGACACGCTGCACCATCACCACGCTGACTTCTGGTCGAAGTAGCATGTCGGCACAGCAGGTTTTCGGCACTGGCGTCGCGGCGAACACCGTCATCACGGCGTTCGGCTGCGGCACCGGCGGCACTGGAACTTACACGCTGAACACCAGCGGCCAGACGGTGCATCTCGGGCAGCCCGAAGCCATGACCGGCCCGAGCAACCTGTTCGTGCCGCGACTGCGTCGTGGACCGCTACACCACCAACACCGGCGGCGGCCTCGCCGTCATCAAGCTCACTAACTAAACCATCCAACCCATCATCAAGGAGATAACACAATGCAAACTATCACTCACTCCGCGTTGGATGGCAAGAGCGTCCGACCGCTCGAACTTCACCAACGTCGAAGACTACGAAGACCTGCAACCGCATCGGCCTCGGCGGCTTCGACAAGATCATCGACGCCGGCTTCGGCATGGACTCGATCCAGGGGAACGTGACCCAGGCCAGCATCCCCGTCCAGCTCCAGTTCCTCCAGCAGTTCCTGCCGGGCTTCGTCAAGGTCATGACCGCCGCCCGCAAGATCGACGAGATCATCGGCATCAACACCGCCGGTAGCTGGGAAGACGAAGAAGTCGTCCAGGGCATCATCGAAAACACCGGCACGCGCCGTCCCTTATGGCGATCTGACCAACGTGCCGCTGTCGAGCTGGAACGAAAACTGGGTGACCCGCACCGTCGTCCGCTTTGAGCTGGGCATGCGCGTCGGCATCCTGGAAGAAAAGCGTGCCGCCCGCATCATGGTCAACAGCCGCCGAATCGAAACGCGAGTCGGCCGGCCTTGCTCTGGAGCAGCAGCGCAACGCCGTGGGCTTCTACGGCTACAACTCCGGCAACAACTTCACCTACGGCTTCCTGAACGACCCGAACCTGCCGGCTTACATGACCGTGGCCGCCACAGGCACGGGCAGTTCGACGCTCTGGTCCACCAAGACCTTCCTGGAGATCACGCGCCGACATCCGAACCGCCATCGTTCAGCTCCGCACGCAGTCGCAGGACACCATCGACCCTGAGACCACGCTCAATGGTACTGGCGCTGCCGACCAACGCCGTGGACTACCTGTCGGTGACTTCCGACTTCGGCATCTCGGTGCGCGACTGGCTGACGCAGACCTATCAAAAAGGTTCGCATCGTGTCGGCCCCGCAGCTCAACAGCGCCAACGGCGGCGCCAACGTGTTCTACCTGTTCGCCGACGCTGTCAATGACCTCTCCACCGACGACGGGCGCACGTTCGCACAGCTCGTGCCTGCCAAGTTCCAGGTGCTGGGCGTGCAGCAGCTTCCCAAGGGCTACGAGGAAGATTACTCCAATGCCACGGCGGGGATTATGACGAAGCGGCCTTATGCCGTAACTCGCTGGACGGGGATCTAGGAACCGGACCTATTGAGTCAATGTGGGCCGCAACCGACCTTTGACAACAAGGGCTGGATGTGGTCTACATTGCAGTCAATACCGATTCGTTAGGAATGATCCCGTAACAGCATAAGGAGTAAGTTATGTACCATGTCTTCAGCACAATGGCGAATGCAAACCGTTATATCAAATATCGCCAGGCTCCCCAGAAAGACCTCAACATCGGGGAACGGTCAGTGTTGATAAACGGCGGGTCCGGCATGAACCGAAAACAGATCAGCACGCCACTGGGCGTCCACACGAGCATTTCCGATGAGGACTATGAGTGGCTGAAAGATGACCTGCATTTCAAGCAGCACATCGCCAACGGCTACATCACCGTGCGGAAGGCCGAGGTGAATCCCGAGGTGGCCGCCGCCGAAATGGTCACGCACGACCAGAAAACCGACGCCTGCCCCATCGTCCCGCAGGACTTCAAGGATGACGGCGACAGGGAAAAGATCAAGCCCGTCGCCGGCAAGAAGTAAAAAAGGCTCGTAATGGGAATCATTCCATACAACGACGACGCCTTCCGGGCGCTGTTTCCCGCCTACTCGCCGAAGACCGCCCAGTTCCTGCCGGCCATGATCCAGGTGTACTGGGACACAGCCACGGCCTACGTCAGCGATCGCACCGGCGGTTGCTACACAGGAGGAATGAGCGTTGCTCAGCAGACTCTTGCCCTGAACCTGATGACGGCGCACCTGCTCACCCTGTCTGGGTTGATCCAGTCAGGGAACACTCCAGGAGTGACCGTCGGCGCCACAATCGACAAGATCAGCGTCACGCTTGAGCCCCCTCCCGCCCCTAACCAGTGGCAATACTGGCTCAATCAAACGCCTTACGGCCAGCAGTTGCTGGCACTGCTGCAAGTCGCAAGTGTCGGAGGCTTCTACGCCGCGTCCGGAGTCCCCGGACGTGCCGGATTCCAGTTTGGCAACGGGATGTAGATGGGCAGCGCGTTCGACAAGATCAACGTCGCTCTCAAGCAGTCTCGACGGCATCGAGACGAAGGTAGGCTGGTTCCCCGGCGCTAAATATGAAAACGGCATTCCGGTCGCCTACACAATGGCAGTGAACGAATTCGGCCACGGCCCCATTCCACCACGGCCCTTCTTCCGCACGACCGTAGCGAAAGAAAAAAAAGCCTGGAGCGAGTACGCGGCCCAGGGAGCCAAAGCCGTTCTCAAAGGATCACTCTCGGCCAGAGACGTGATGGAGGGACTCGGCGAACGGGCCCAGGAAGATGTCAAGGAAACCATCAACCACATCACCTCACCACCGCTTTCTCCCGTCACCCTCGAACTTCGGGCCATGCGGCACAAGGATCCCAATCTGAAGATTACCGGCGCCATCGTTGGGCAAGCAGCGGCCCGAGTGAAACACCCGGGCTACCAGCTCGCTTCGGGCACGCCTGACAAGCCCTTGATCGACACCAAACTCGCCATCACCACGCTCACGCACACGACGGAAACGAAATGATCCCCGGCGCGAACATATTAGCGACCGCGCTGCAGATCATTGGCAAATCATCCTTTACCTACTACGCATTCTCCTCCCGCACGCCCAATGACATTGGTCAGGACGTTACTTGCTACGCACCTCAAGTCACTTTACAGGGGAGCGTGCAGCCCATTCCCCGTTCACTCTTTCAGCAGTACGGATTGGACTTCCAGCGCAATTACATCAATGTCTATGTGTCGAAGAACGTGATCGACGTGGCCCGCGACGTGTCCGGCGACCAGATCGTTTTCAACGGCAATACCTACCAGTGCGTCTCTGTGACGCCGTGGGTCTCAATCGACGGGTGGAATGCCGTACTGTGCGTCCAAGTGCCTAATACGCCCTGATTCAGGACCTGTTAGCTTTATCCTGCTCGCGCAGGTAGAACTCGTTGCACGCAAGAGTAATCTGGTCGCGAATCGCCAGTTGAGCGTTGGTCGGACCGTTGGCGAGAATAAGGCAAATGACCCAACCAATAAAAGTCCACCCGAAAAACAGGTTGACCCAGAAGCAAGCCGCCCATCCGGAGCTTCTGCCCAGGATTGCCAGAATAGTCGGGAAGAAATACGCAGTGAGCAATAGCCACGCCAGAGGTTGCGAAAACAAGTCGGTTACGGATTCCATAAATACTCCTATCGATTAAGAAACATTAATCCCCAGACCCTACCGGGGTAATCGTTAAATAGCAACCTGAAAGTTCCCAATGCTGGATAACGCCCTCATAGCCATCGTCATTTCGACAATCATCGCTGGAGAATCCGCCGCGGGGATACCGGGGACGCCGATCAAACAGGCCTTCCAGCCGACCCTCCAGGGCACAAACACCCAGCCGACCGCCTATCTCTACAAGATCGGTGACAGGCGGGTGGGATTCGTCTCCCGCAGCGACGTCTGGGAGACCGACCGGATGGTCCACACCGAGCAGCAAATATACGAAACCACCTTCCAGATCAGCGCGCTGGCAACGCAGAACCCGAAGACGCCGACGCAGTACACCGCCTCCGATATTCTGAACCTGATCGCCTCCATTCTGCAAAGCAGTGTGACCATCGCGTCATTTGAAGCAGAGGGTGTGGGTATCGAGCACATATCCGAGGTGCGTAACCCTTACTTCCTCGACGACCGGCAGCAGAACGAAGCCTGCCCTTCGCTGGACTTCACCATCAGTCACTCGCAGATCATCACCACCACAACTCCGGTCATAACCGAAACCGTGCTGAACATTTTAACTGTATAAGGGGAACCCCATGTCTATAAGCTTATCCCGCTACGTCGATATAACATCGGGCATCGGTGCCGGAGCCAATGTCGGGGTGCGCAATCTCGGCGCACTGGTCATCACCGGCAACCCGCTCGTACCAACGGGGCAATTCCTGTCGTTCACTTCGGCCGCTGCCGTGGGGACGTATTTCGGCACGGCTTCGGAAGAATACCTCCGGGCGTTGTTCTATTTTGGCTGGGTCAGCAAGGCCATCTCCTCGCCGCAGCAGATAAGCTTCTGGTTCTGGAACAACGACGCCGCGACAGCCGATCACATATTCGGCACGCCAGGCACGTACCTGCTCTCTACTTTCACCGCGATCAGCAGCGGTCAGCTCGACCTGACGATGGGAGGGTTCACACACACACTCACTGGCATCAATCTATCGGCTGCAGGGAGTCTAGCGGCGGTCGCTGCCGATCTTCAAACCGCTATTCAGGCATATAGCGCGGGTGGCGCGGCATGGACCGGCGCAACGGTAACCTACGATTCGACCCGTGGCTGCTTCGACCTGACCAGCGGCTCAACGGGAATTGACACCATAGCCGTAACCGCTGCGGTCAGCAACGACCTCGCCGGTCCGCTAGGCTGGCTCAGCGCCAGCGCGATCCTCTCCAACGGTACCGCGGCTCAGCTGATCGCCGATAACCTGACGCAGTTGCTCACGGTCACCAACAATTTCGGCTCGTTCCTGTACACCTCGGCACTGGCCGTCTCTTTGTCGAACATCGAGGCCGCTGCCTCCTGGAACAATGCCCTGAATCCCAACATCCAGTTCCTCTACACGATCCCGGTATCAGCCGCGAACGCCTCCGCCTGGAGTGCCGCGCTCCTGACCACAGGCGGTTGCACGCTGACGCTCGCCCCGCTCTCGGGCGAATACCCGGAAATGGTCCCGTCGATGATCCTCGCCGCAACCGATTACACCAAACGCGGCACGGTGCAGAACTATATGTTCCAGCAATTCAACCTGACCCCGTCCGTGACGACGGATGCCGCCGCCAATACCTACGACGCACTGCTCGTGAACTATTACGGGCAGACACAGACAGCCGGGCAGCTGATCAGCTTCTATCAGCGCGGCGTTATGTTCGGCACTTCGACACAGCCATCCGATCAGAACGTTTACGCCAATGAGTTGTGGTTCAAAGACGCTGCCGCCGCCTCGATCATGACCCTCCTGCTGGCGCTTAACCAGGTCCCCGCCAATGCCCAGGGCCGCTCGCAGGTGCTGGCCATCCTGCAAACGGTCATCAATCAAGCGCTCCTGAATGGCACGATCTCCGTCGGGAAGACTCTGAGCGCCACGCAGCAGCTCTACATCACCAACGCCACGGGTGATGCCAGCGCCTGGAAGCAGGTGCAGAACATCGGCTACTGGGTAGACGCTCAGATCCAGCCCTATGTAGTGAATAGCGTCACCGAATACAAGATCGTGTACACGTTGATATATAGCAAAGACGACATCGTGCGGCTGGTGCAGGGCACGGACATCTTAATCTAGCAAAGGATCACTCTCATGGTGCAGAACATTTCCGGCTTTGGCGTCATTGTGACGATCATCGCCACCACAACTTTTCCAGTCGGTTTCCAGGTCACGCAGTTCGCTGACGACTCGGACCCGCTGGACTTTGCCTCGGTCAAGATCGGCGACGCGGCGATGGGACTAAATGGCGACCTCATCAAGTGGGCAAAGGCTATTCCGTTGCCGATGGTCCTTAACGTAATCCCGGGATCGCAGGACGACATCAACCTCTATCTTCTGGCCAACGCCAACCGCGTGAGCCAGGGCAAGGCCGTCGTCAACGACACCATCACGGCAAACGTGGTCTATCCCGACGGCACACAGATCACCTTGACAGGTGGGGTCATGACCGATGCGCCGTTCGGGAAGAGCATAAGCAGCGCGGGCCGGGTGAAGACCCGTTCGTACGCCTTTTCCTTCCAGAGCAACGTAGGTTAGTATGACGGACCTTCTGGACCCCTCCGAACTCATCCTCGTAGACGACAAGGGCGTGCCTCACACGTACACGCTCTCCAAATTCCCAGCCGTTCAGGGCCGGGAAATCATCGCCAAATACCCCACCAGCGCTCTTCCCAAAATTGGCGATTACGCCGTCAGCGAGGAAGTCATGCTCAAACTCATGTCGTTCGTCGCGGCCGAGAGCAACGGTAAGCAGGTTCAACTCAGCACCCGCGCGCTTGTGGACAACCACGTCCCCACCTGGGAGATGCTGGCGAAGATCGAGATGGCCATGATGGAGAAGAATTGCAGTTTTTTTCGCAAAGGGACTCTCTCCGCTTCCTTGGCCGATGTCGCTCAGAAGTCCCTTCAGAAGATTACCGAAATGTTGACTCCGTTATTGGCGCAATCGTCTCCGGCAGACTCGCAACCTACCACGAGCTCCGAACCATCTATTCCGTAGAGGATGCGTTCATCCTCTGGGAATGCATCATGATCGGACGTTATAACGACTGGCTCGCACAGGAACACGCAAGGAAGAAGAAATGACCGTTCTCGACACATTCTATTTGCTGTTCAAGAACGATGCCAAGCAGACCCAGACCGACGTCGCCGCCCTCGAAAAGCAGATCGAATCGCTGAAGGACAAGGGCAAGAAGCGTTCAGAGCAGGAAACCAAGGACCTGAAAGAGGCGGTTGCCCGCCACAAGGAGCTTGCCAAGAGCCTGAAGGAAACGACCGACCAGCAAGAGAAGCTTGGGACATCCTTCGTCAAGACCATCGAGGCGGCAGCCGCGGCGGGGACATCTCTCTTCGCCTTCAGTGCCATCAAGTCGGGCGTCAAGAACGTCACCGACTTCAACTCCGCGCTCCGCGTCACTGCCGGGATACTCGGCCAGAACGGCTCAGCCCTGGCGGCCTTCGCAGCAGCCGGCGAACATGCTGGAGGCACGCAGGAAGGCGCTCTCGGCGCTTACCAGTCCTTGTTCCAGTATTACAGCTCCAAGGGGCTAAAGACAGCCGACCCGACCCAGTTACTCGGAGCGTTACGAAAAGACCTCGCCCAGCGCGGCACTCCGGCGGGGAAGGCGTTGTTGCTCCAGCAGCTCGGCATTTCCGATACTGGAATCATCGCGCTCGCGGAATCATCCGGCACCGACTACCAGAGGGCTCTTGCACAAGGGCAGGCCGCTGCGCTATCACCGGAACAGCAGGCGAAACTGCGCGACCTGAAACAGGCCGAAGTGGACGCCACGCAGGAATTGAACCGGGCTTTCGGCACTATGGGCGCCGAGCTGTCAGGCGTGATTATTCCGGCGTTGCACAAGTTCGGCGAGATTTTGCACGGCATAACCAACGTGCCAGGAGGCAGCACGGCCCTTGCCGTCGGCGGGACGATCGCCGGAGGATACGGCGCCAAATGGGTTGCCGGGGCCATTGGCCGTGCGCTCGGCCTGGGAGGCAGTGCAGCTGCCGCCGGCGGACTCGGAGCGACCGGAATAGGTTTGGCCGCCGCTGGTATCGCAGGGGGCGCGTGGTACTTGCTCGGCAAGGAGCAGGACGCGATCAAGAGTTATTTCGGCAAAGGGAAATCTTCACCCGGCAACCAGAATGCCATCGATTTCTGGACGTCGCAGGGCTACAGCCGCGAGCAGGCGGCAGCCTGGGCGGCGCAGGAACAAAGTGAGAGCAGCGGCAACCCACGGGCCTACAACCAGGGACATTATGGTCTCTACCAGTGGAGCGAGGCACGCCGCCAGAAGATCCTTGCGGCCACGGGCATCGACGTCGCCACGGCGAGTGCCGCCGACCAACGAAAGGCCGCCGCGTGGGAAGCTGAACAGACGGGAATCGCCGCCCAGGTCAAGGCCTCGGGCGATGCCGGATCGGCATCAGACATCCTGACGCGGCAATTCGAGAGACCCTACTCGGGAGCGGCCCTGAGTTCCGAAGCGACCAAACGGGCGATCCTTGCGGGAAAACTGGCTTTTGGCAGCCCCGCCATCGGATCCTTCAGCAGTGGGAGCACTCGGACTAACAGCGTCAAAACCGGCGACATCAACGTCTACACACAGGCGACGGATGCCAACGGTATCGCCGCGGGTCTGGGCAGCGCCCTCCAGAATCAGCTCAGGCTTACGGTCAGCGCCTGGGATGACGGGGTTGCCAGATGAGTGATGCACTGATTACCAATCTGGAAACAGCCGGGGAAGCCGCTTTACAGTACCTTTTCGGTTCGCTCCTCGACATCGTGGGCATTTACAACGGCTTCAACCAGGTCTACGTCAACGCCCGACCGTTGAAAGCCAGCCTGCGCGAAACCTCACGAATCATGGAGCATCCCGCGGAAACGGGTGTCGTGCTCGCCGACCACCACATCATCAACCCGGTGGAAATCGAGATACCGCTCATTATCCCCGCCCAGTTCTATTCGGAAACCTATCAGCAGATCAAAACGGACTTCCTCGCGCCGACGTTGCTCACGGTGAAAACGCCGGTCAATGTTTACGACAACATGATCATCGCCGACATGCCGCACGAGGAAGACCCGGAATTGTTCAACGCCATCACGATGCTACTCCACTTCCGGCAGGTGATTTATTTCATCCCCGGCGCGGTGCAGACATTGCCGGCAAATTACAGCCCGGCGGACCCTGCCAACCAGAACACGGTGCAAAGCGGCTTGCAGCAGCCAAAGTCGTTTACCGGAGCGACGGGTAGCTGGAACACCGGCGCGACAGGGGCCTGGTAAATGCAAGTCATCCCCTTATCCGCAGTACCGAATCAGGAATCGAGCGTCGTACTCGACAACAACAACTGGGACATCGCTATACGGCTGACCAATGGCGTCATGTCGGTAAGTCTGGCACTCAACGGCAGCCAGGTCATCGAGAATATCCGTGCGGTAGCTGGTATGCGCCTCATCCCGTCGCGTTACGAGGAGGCGGGGAATTTCGTCTTCATCACGGCCAATAATCAGTTGCCGGACTATCTCCTGTTCAACGTCAATCAAACGCTGCTTTACTTCAGCGCTGCGCAACTGGCGGCGATCCGTACTCCCACGCCGATACGAATCACGCAGGGCTATTTCAACCCGATCGCGGCTCTGCCGCTGCGGTTCGCACCGCAAGGATATGTACTCGCGTGACGAACGCCTTCGATCCGAGGCTCTTGACCCTCACCCTGGAGCTGGCCACCGGCACCGTCGAATACTCCGGCGTGTCCATCTATGCCAACGGCCGGAAGTACGACACCTCCATCCCGGCGGATTGCGAGGTCGTGATCTATAACCTGACCCCCACGCAGCGCAACAACATCCTGACGCAGGCATCGCCACTCAAGATCGGCCAGAACCCGCCCGTCAACATGGTTCTCAGCGCCGGGCGTGAGTCCTACGGCACGTTCATCCTTTACCAGGGCAACGTCATCAGCACGGACGTGACGCAGCCGCCCGACATCGGCGTGGCGCTCCGGGCCCAGACCCTGCAAGGGGCGATGGGTCTAATTATCGGCATCAACCAGTCGTCCATTGCCACCCTGCGGTCCATCGCGCAGAGTGTGGCCGACAGCCTCGGTGTCGGGCTGGACTTCCAGGTCACGAACGACAAACAGATCGACAACTACTCCTTCACTGGGGCTGCGCTAAAGCAGGTCGAGAAACTTAACCAGATGGGCGGGGTCAAGGCGTTCATCGACGGGAACACGTTAATGGTGCAGGACGCCGTACCCAATTCGACACAAGACCCGATCCTGATCAGCGCTAACACCGGGATGGTGGGAGTGCCACAGGTGACGGAATTCGGGGTCGTGGTCAAGACGATGCTCGACCCGAGGATTAAACTCGGCAACCAGCGGCCGGTGAAGATCGATAGCCTCATCAATCCGGCGGCCAACGGGATTTATTATGTGACGCAGATCAACTTCGAGGTGGCCAACCGCGACACTCCGTTCTGGTACATCCTATCCTGCCTCACGCCGGATCGCTACCTCGGAGGCACTCAGTGACCGATTATTCACCGGCCTCACGCAATCAGTCCGACAACGGCACCATGGCCGGGATGCTGCGGATTGTCCTCGGGAAATTCCTCCAGCACGTCGATGACATGCTGCCTGCCCAGGTGATTGCCTACGACGCGGGCACGAACCGCGCCCAGGTGCAGCCCCTGATCGTGGTAGTGACCACCGAAAACGTGGTCGTCAACCGAGCCCAGGTAGCCAGCGTTCCGGTCGCGCAGTGGGGAGCAGGTGGCTTCGTCCTGCGTTTTCCCGTCAAGACCGGCGACCTCGGTTGGATCAAGGCCAGCGACCGGGACATTTCCCTCTTCAAACAGACTTACCAGTCCAGCGCGCCGAACACACAGCGCAAGCACAGCTTCGAGGACGCGGTGTTCTTCCCCGACACTTTCATGAAGGGGGTGACTATCAACTCCGAAGACGAGTCGAACGCCGTCCTGCAGAACTTCGACGGGAGTGTCCGCATTGCCCTCTGGCCGGACAAGGTGAAGATCACTGCCCCAAGCATCCTTTTCGACACTCCGACCGCCACCTTCACGGGTGACGTCACCATCGACGGAACCATCAACGTGCAGAACTCCGAAAGCTCATCGACTCCGTGCCAGATCAACGGCAATGTTATCGCCACTGGAGACATCACGGCAGGATCAATCAGTCTGGAAAGTCACGTCCACGGCGGAGTAACCACCGGCGGTGGGGACACGGGAGTGCCCGTATGACGAGAAGTTTCGGGACCAACGCATCCAATGATCTCTATCTCGGACCCGATGGCAACCTCGTCGTGCTCTCCGGCATCGCCGCGGTCGAGGCCGCCTGCGCCACGGCCACGAAGCGCAGTTAAACGAGATGGTGCTGGCAACCGATTCGGGAATCCCGAACTTCCAGGCGTTGTGGATTGGCACTCCCGAGTACGGTATCTGGAAGTCCTACATCCTGAACACGTTACAGAACGTACCTGGGGTCGAACAGGTCACGTCGCTCACGCTTGCCGTCAAAGGGAACACCGTGAATTATACGGCCAACATCACCACACAATTCGGACAGGGGACAGTAAATGGCTGACTATGAGTACCTGACGGCCACGGGAGTTGTCGTGCCCGACACGTCCGGGCTGCTGGCCGACGTCCAGAGCGAGTACCAGGGAGTCTTCGGCGCCGATCTGGTCGTAACCCCCGACACACCCCAGGGTGTCCTCATCGCCGCCGAAACACTGGCGTGCGCGGAGGCGGTGAACAACAATGCTGCCGTGGCCAACCAGATCAACCCAAATATCGCCGGAGGGGTATTCCTCGACGCTATCCTGGCTCTGACCGGGATGCAGCGCGCCGTGGCCACGCAGACTCTGGTAACGAACGTGACCCTGGCCGGGGTGTCGGGGACAGTCGTCTCTGCCGGTTCGCTGGCAGCAACGGCAGCAGGAGACCAGTTCTCTTCCCTTTCCACCGTGACAATCAGTCCCGGCGGAACGGCCACGGTCAACTTCGCCTCGGTGACTTACGGGCCGATCCCGTGCGCGGGAAGTGCCTTGAATGTCATCGTCAGCAACGTACTCGGCTGGGAAACCGTCACGAACAACGCCAGTGGCAGCCCGGCCTCCGCCACCACGCTGGGAACCACGACGCAAAGTGACCAGGCGGCGCGGGCACTCCGGCAGAACACGCTGGCGTTTCAGGCCGTCTCGCTGCCGGAGGCCATCACCTCGGCCCTCCACAACGTCTCAGGAGTCACCAGCCTGACATTTCAGGAAAATGTCGCGGCCACGACCCAGACGATCAACGGCATCAGCATGGTCTCGCACTCGATCTACGCCTGCGTAGCGGGTGGATCGGACCTCGACGTGGCCGCAGCCCTGCTGGAGAACAAGAGTTCCGGCTGCGCCTGGAACGGCGGCACGACCGTGAGAGTCGTGGAACCGGCCAGCGGCCAGACCTACGCCGTCCAGTTCGACCGGCCCACACCCATCGGCATCCTGGTCCGGGTAACGACGACCAACGGCAACGTGCAGAACATCACCCAGGCGATCCTCGACTACGCCACCGGGACAATCAACGGCCTCGCCGGCTTCGTGGTAGGTGCGGATGTCTCCCCGTTCGAGATCGCCGGTGCCATCACGTCGGAATACCCCGGATACTACCTCAGCAAGGTGGAGATCAGCCTGGAAAGCTCGGTCTCGTATTCGACCAACGCCATCCCCATCGCCGTTAACGAAATAGCCGCGACCCAGGTGTCGTACGTCACCGTCGTGATCTCCTGATGGCCCAGGACATCCAGAGTTTTGACTTCAGCGTTGACCTGCTAAAGGCCCTGCTGTGGCAATACAACGAGGCCGCCAACTTGCAGGAACTGCTCGATGCCAAGGCCGAGTGGTACGATGCCAACCAGACGCAGTTCTGGAACGACTGGTACGCGGATGTCTTCGATCTGGCCACGGCCAACGAGTTCGGTCTGGCCGTCTGGTCGATCCTGCTGGGGTTGCCGCTTTTCTTCAACACCTCGCCCCTGATCACCGGCCCGATATTCGGCTTCGACGAGCAGACGGGCTTCAACTTCGACAACAGCAATTTCGGCGACAACAACGGCAACACCTACGAACTGCCCATCGGCACCAAGCGGATCGCCTTGCAACTGCGTTACTTCCAGCTGACGAGCAGCGGCACCGTTCCCGAAACCAACCGGATGCTGAAACACGTATTCTCCGGCCTCGGGGCCGCGTGGCTGGAGGATTACGGCAACATGACGCAGGGCTACATCTTCGACTTACCGCTCACGGCGGACCTGCGCTACCTCTTCGACAACTACGACATCCTGCCGCGCCCCGCCGGGGTGGCCTCCGCGTATTTTGACGCGACGGTGCCCCACTGGGGCTTCGCGACGGGAGATTTGAATTTCGACAACGGTAATTTTGGAGGATGATGACATGCCAATAAACGGGTATTTCGATACGGTATTCGCGGTTGCCGGCGACAAGGTAGCGGTTCCTGATCCTGTTCAAGGCGGCGGCACCGTCAGCTACGACCAGGGCTACCCTATCGGCTACAGCACGCCGGTCGGTTCGGGCGGCATCCTTATCACCCGCACGTCGATGAACCAGCTATTCTATGACATCACCTCGGCGCTCCAGCAGTACCAGCAGGTGGGAACCCCGCCGTTCATCACCACCACCATGAACGGCGGCACGCCGTATTCCTATTCGATGTACGACCGTGCGTATCTCGGCGGAGTGGCTTACACGTCGATATCGAACTCCAACACCGACACACCGCCGTCTGCCAACTGGATCGCCGACAGCCTCGGCAGCACGTTCACGACGGGCATGGTTATGATGACCATGCAGCCCACGCCCAGTACAGGCTGGGTGTTCTGCAACGACGGCACCATCGGCAGCGCCTCATCGGGGGCGACCAACCGCGCCAACGCTGACACGATGGCCCTCTTCGAGATGCTGTGGAACGGCATAAGCAACACCTACGCCCCGGTCTCCGGCGGGCGCGGGGCCAACGCGGCTGCGGATTTCGCCGCGGACAAGACGATCACCCTGCCGGCGATGCTGGGCCGGGCCTTGGCAGTCGCAGGGACTGGTTCCGGCCTGACGGCACGCACGCTCGGCGAAAGCTTCGGCGAAGAAAACCATGTGCTTATCACGGCTGAACTAGCCAGCCATAGCCATACGGCGACTGTCACGGATCCGGGGCATACGCATATTGCTGCGCCATTCAAAGAAGTTGCCGGCACGGCAACCTCTTCCAGCGATAAATATTATTCAGATGCCAATAATGAACCGCCATTCGTAGCAAATCCACCCACAGGTTCTTCCACGACCGGAATCACGGTGAGCAACTCCGCTACGGGTTCCGGGACGGGCCACAACACCATGCAGCCAACCGCGTTCCTCAACGCGATGATCAAGCTGTAGAGACGGAAGATGACCGCCGGAATCTACAACATTCCCGTCGAACAGGGGGCAGCGCTAATGGAGTCCTTCCTGATCAAGGGCGGTGACGGCAACGTACTCGACCTGACGGGCTGCACTGCGGCCATGCAGGTTCGGGTGCATATCGGCGACCCCACGGCCGTACTCACACTCACAACGGAGAACGGCGGTCTGGTGATCGACGGACCGGCGGGCACGATCACGCCCGTATTCGTCTCGGACGGCCTGATACCAGGCCAGTACGTCTACGATTTGAAATTGGTCGACGCCGGTGGCGAGCCATTCCGGCTCCTGCAAGGCTTCTTCAACGTGAGCGGTGAGGTGACGACAATATGACAACGGTTTCTGGGACACCAACGCAAATCACCGTCCAGATGGCGGGCATCCAGGGTGCTCCCGGCTCCGTGTGGCGCAACGGTGCGGGCGCTCCTTCCAATTCTCTGGGAGTAAACGGCGATTACTATCTGAATGATACTACTGGCGATGTATATCTAAAAGCGACAGGTGCGTATTCGATTGTCGCCAACATTGAGGGACCAGCGGGCCCCTCTGGCCCGTCAGGGGCGCCGGGATCAGTCTGGCGAAATGGCAGCGGAGCGCCTTCCAATGGGTTGGGCATCAACGGCGATTATTACCTGAACGACGCCAACGGAGACGTGTACCAGAAGGCTGCGGGCGTCTATTCGGTCGTGGCAAATATCGAAGGCCCGACCGGGTCGCCCGGTGCGCCAGGTTCCGTCTGGAGAAACGGCTCGGGGGCGCCATCCAATGGGTTGGGGATCAACGGCGACTATTACCTCGATGATGCCACCGGGAATGTCTACCAGAAGGCGTTGGGCACCTATTCGATTGTCGCCAATATCACTGGTCCGGCTGGTTCCACCGGAGCCACTGGCGCACCGGGATCAGTCTGGCGAAATGGCAGTGGAGCACCTTCAAATGGTTTAGGAATTAACGGCGACTTCTACCTCGATGACGTCGCAGGCAACGTGTACCAGAAAGCCGGGGGAGCTTATTCCATCGTCGCGAACATTACCGGGCCGGCAGGTCCCGCCGGGCAAGGCGTCCCCACGGGTGGGACAGTCGGGCAAGTTCTGGCGAAGATCGATGGCACAAATTACAACACGCACTGGGTAGACCAAAGCGGCGGTGGCGGATTCATCAGCTCGGACCGCGCTATCGGTTCGGGCTCATCAGACATAGCCACGACCAGCGACGGGCTGATCCTGTGGAACAGCGCCGCAGCAGCGACAAAACTCCAGACCATTCCGGCCAGCACCGGCAGTTTGCAAGTCATCATCATCATGGACTTCTTTGGAAATTCCGACGTCCATCCGATCATCATTGCTGCGGCCAGCGGCGACATTAACAACACACTGCCCTCAGTTACGATTAGCACGCCGGGCGGCTCACTTACCTTATTAGACAGCATTTTAGGATGGGTTTTGCAATGAAGAAGTTTCTGTATCTTGTACTTGCGGCTTTCGTAGCCGTATCACCGGCATTGGCGGGCAACATTGGCCCGGCAGGGACGCAGGAGATATCCAGGTCAAAAAGGATGCTACCAACTTCGGACCTTTGACGGAGTACACTGCGGCAGCCTATGCCGCCCACAACAAGATCGCCAACGGCACGTCCTATGATCCACGCGACCCGGCGTATGGTGCGATTTGCGGTGGGTACAACACGTTCACAGGCAATGGTTCGACCACCACCTTCAGTTACACTATCCCGTTCACCGGCAGCTCGCCCACCGATAATAGCAATTTCATGGTGTTTTACGAGCCGACTAATGGCACCGGTAGCGCCACCGTACTGAATACCTCGCAATTCACGGTCACCGGCGTCAATAGCGGCACCGGTGGCACCATTACCTTGAACGTCGCCCCGCCCTCGGGGAACACCCTGATTGTCGCCCATGACGACTCGGCGGGGCTGCTTGCCGCCAGTACCGCAGCCGTGGCCACCGGCGGCTATGTCGTCGTACCGGATGGTTGCACAATCTATGGCAGCCAGTCCAGCGGCACACAACTGACTGAAGGCGCGCAACTTATCGGCCAGGGGTTCCTGCAGAATTACGGCTTTCAGGGGCAAGGAACGAAACCGATCCTGCGTGTCATCGCGCCCACGGGAGCGGCCCCCGCTTTCGGCATCAACATCAGTGGCAAGAACCAGCAATTCTTTGAAGGGTTTGAGATCACCACCAACGTACCGGGAGCGAACAGCCTGGGCTTCCTCGCCGTCCCTGTGCTGATCGGCGCCAACGGGTCTTCGGGCGCCGGCGGGGGCCAAAGCCCTGGCATCGTCGCCCAGTACATGACATTCAACTCCGGCATTGTCGGCTTCGGCGCACCCATCGGCGGCAACTCGGGGTACATCTTCGCAGTGGTGCGGTTCAGCAACTTCACGGCCAACAGCGCGGGCATCTACGGGCCGCTCAGCGACCAGCAGATCATCGGCAACAACTTCAACTCGAACGGGGCTTTCGGGACCTACGGCAGCGCCGGGGGCATGGTGATCGGGCCGCAGGAGGGAGCGCCCGGCGCATCGTCCGCTGGACGGATCGAGTTTAACCGCTTCGAGTTCAACAGCGAGGGCGTGGTCATCAAGAGCGGCAGCACCATCAACTTCGATGGCAACCAGTTCGATGCCAACTCCTTTTGCGGTCTCGACCTGAACACGTTCTGGTCGGACATCAATATCACGGGTGGTTGGTTTCGCGGCAATGCCAACGGAGGCGGCTCTTACAGCGGCAGCACCACGGCGGGAAAGGATGCGCACATCTGTTTCAACGGCGGGACCGGCTCAACCGGACTCCACCTCGCGAACGTGAACTTCTACACCAACTACAGCGAGGGCAACACGGCCCCGCTCGGTTCGCCCAATGCCACCACGCCTCCTTACGTCCTGGATTTCAACACCGCCGGAACGACCAACGAGGATGTGGAGATCGTGGGCGGCGACGCCAAAAGTGAGCCCGGTAACAACGGGGCAGCGGTCACTGATTTCGACGTCTACCGCAACGGAATGCCGAGATTCCTGCGCATCGACATCGTGGGGCAGGCCATTTCTGGCAAGAATGCGAACGGGCTCAATCCATCTTTAGTGCGTGGTATCCCTGCATTGCAGGCTGGTACTGTTATTGCCTTCGGAGATCATAATACCCTTGCACCAAACACACCACCTCCCGGCACCGATTACGGCACCCTGATATCCGGTGATATGAATGCCGGATACACCAATAAAGGCCAGGATCAAACCTTTACGTGTGATTCCATAGATTTAGGTAATGGTTTCGCGCAACAACCCGGTAACACCGGAAATCCTTTGTATTTATTCCTGCCATCCAATGGTGATGTAAATTATGGCGCTGGCAACGTTCCCCATGAAACGGACGTGCATAATTGCAATAGAGCTTTGTTGTCATGGCTTGGTGTACCCGCGCAATTTAAAACTGTGGCGCAAAACGCCTCATGCGTACAGGCAGGCACATGGGCCAATGATTCATCATTCGGTGGCACGATAGGCGTTAAATCAGATACCAATGGCAGTACCCTTACCTGCACCTTCACCAGCTATGGGAAGCCTGTTTATGCATGGTACAAAGTGCATGATAGCGATGGAGGAACATTCACTTATCAGCTTGATAGTAATGCTGCTGTTTCAGTAAATACCGGATCGGTAAATCCACCTACAGGAGATGGTTCCGGTGATGCTTTTTCGGAATCTTTAATCCGTATCCCCTTCACACCATCCGGTACACATACCCTAACATTTACAGTGACATCAAGCACCAGTTCGTCAAATAATGTTTATATTCTTGGGGTTGGTACACCGCCTAATGTTTCATACTATGGTGGCGGACCAACCTTGTTTGAAGCCGGAATGCCTTATCTGCAAAACGATGCGTTTTCATCCTTCGGGCAAACCTACGATCAAATGTTCCGCGCTGATGTGGCTAGCTTCAAAAATGATGGCCTAAACGTTAATTTTGTTGATATTCGCCAGTACATGAATTCCACCACGGATTTGGCGAGCACACTTAATCTCGCTATATCAGGCGAACAGCATATACGCGATGCCTTTGAAGGCCAGATTCAATATGTAAAAAATCCCTCCAGCAGTGTTATCGACCCGCGCAACTATGGCGCCGTATGCAATACACAATATTTTGATGGTCGCAATGGATCGGGGGTTCTTTCCACCACGGCAAGCAGCCCTGTTATTTCCATAAGTGGTTATACCTTTAGTCCAACAGATGTAAATAGCACCATATCCATAAATAACGGTGCATCCGGAACGCTTGGGGTGGATACAGGCACGATAGTTTCCGTTGATACGAATGCCAACACCGCAACGCTAAGTGTAACGCCAAACGCAACAACTTCCTCAGGATATGCTGTTTTTGGGCATGATGATACGGCTGCATTTACCGCTGCTTCGCAGGTGAGCGCCACTACAGGCATTACGATGGTCGTACCCTATCATTGCGGTGTGCGTAACTGGACGCCAAGCAATGCGTCCAACACTACCGGATTTATGTCAAATCTTGGTTATAATTACACGCCTGATGTGCAGCCCATTCTTTATATTCTGGAAACAGGATATGCCGAAGATACATATCATTACGGAATAAATTTAGGAAATGGCGCTTACAGTATAGCCCTTTCCGGATTCGGTGTTAAGGGTGTGGTGTTTCCTTATCTGGCACATGCTTCCCAAGCCAATGATGGCGTGATGGCATGTATAGGAACAGCCACCGGAACCGATGGTTACAGCGATGGCATAATAATAGATAAAATGACCATTCAAAGCTGTCCCGTGGGTTTTGGTGTAGCCTACGGGGCAACACCAACCGCGCATATTTTTGGCCAGGGCCATGGTAACCAGTTTGCTAATAATGGTTATGGAATGTATGGCGCTTTTTCCGATTGGCAGGATATAGGCAGCACCTTCAGCGGGAATTTCCATGGTGGTGTTTATCTTGGTTTACCGGGAACACCGGGATTCCAAAAGCGCGTCCACTCGCTGGGATGCAACCAGATTTGAAGAAAACGGCAATACCTTAAATCCCTCTTATGGCACCGTACCGGGTGGCGGATTAATTTGCGGTGGTTGCGTAGGAACGCATTTGGAAGGCGTGGAATTCCAGTTTAACAACGGTCCCGGCATCAATCTGGGAGCTGGTTGGGTGGATTTCAGCATGACCGGTGGTATGATGCAAAACAATGGAGAGAATGACAGGTGTAATACCACATCCTCTATTTCCGGTACGGTTCTTACCATTGCCTCAACCTCTGGCGGTTGCTCAGTTCACCCACTGCAAACTCTTACTGGAGCGGGGGTGACGGCAGGAACATATATCACGTCTTTCAGCGGTGGCACAGGTGGAGCCGGAACGTATAATATCAATGCAAGCCAATCGGTGAGTTCGGAAACCATCAAGGCAACCTATCAGGCTAATATTCTGGTTACAGGTGCGGCCAATCAAGGCCGCTTGCATTTATCAAATGTGCAATTTCCATCGGTATCCTCAAGCACGCCTGATTATATTGTTTACAGCACCGTTGCACCGGGCACGGATTATGAAATTGATAGCGGTGACCTGTTTTGCACCGGAGGTTCCGGAGGATCTGGTAAAAGTTATAATAATTCTTTATTTAACTGGGTTCTCGGCACACCGCCAGCTATCCTTAAGGTTCGCACAAGTGGCTGCCCTTGGGAAATTACTGGGGCAACTGATTTTAACATAAATTCTTCCGGTGGCTGGGGCTTAGGTGGGAATACTCCATCTGGTACCCTTGGAACTTTTGAGATTGGCCTGTCAGGAACAACAGCGGGAGAATTAATCATTGATGGTCTTGGAGGCGGAAAACTTGGCTTACTGGCTCCATCTTCATCATTTTCTAATTTTAATATAACCCTTCCTCCTAACGGTGGAAGCAATGGAAACGTAACTATTACTGATGGCACTGGTGCGTTGAGCTTTGCGCCCGGCTTCAATTCCATTTCCTCCGGATCCCTCTATGTCAGCCAAGGAACCACAACGCCAACGGGTGTGGCAGAAGTCGATGGTGATTGCTTGGTGGGTTCTGGGGGTGCATGGGGAGCGCACACCTGCGTAAGTGCGCATTCCAACACTTTTGCGATATTTGGCACGTTGACGGTTGCAAACGATCAAACTAATTGGGTGATATTGCCAGCTGCCGGCATCATAACCAAAGCAAATGCCGTATGCAAAACTGGCCCGACCGGACAGGCCTTAATATTTGATATTTTGAAATCTACGAATAATGGATCGAGCTTCACATCGCTTTGGAATTCCACGCCAGCCAACAAAATACAGATTGCTGCAGGCCAAGTAGCGGGGAGCCAAACCAGTTTCGATACTACCACATTCAATGCTGGCGATCTTTTGCGAATCGATGTCGATCAAATAGGCTCCGGTGTCGCTGGCGGCTCCTGTACCGTCACCCTAACGAGTAGTTACTGATATGAGAATCATTACGCTTTTCCTTTTGCTTGCCATCTATCCGGCAGTAGCGTTCGCGTCTTTGAATAATGCCACCGTATGGGAAGTTCGCGGCAACGGTTCCGACACTAACGGCGGCGGATTTGCGCTCGGTGTGAGCACCAATTCCAGTAAGACCGACCTCGCTGTGGACGCCTCCAACGCCTTGCAGGTTACCTCCGCTGGCTATGGCTTCACCTCCGCCGACATCGGGCGCTGGATTCAGGTGACGGCCGGGACCGGATGGACACTCGGATACTACCAGATTAACGCGGTTTCTTCCGGGAAGGCAACGCTGAATCTGTCCCCGGCCGCAGTAAGCACGACTGCGGGTTCGTTCACGATATACTGGGGTCTGGATTACACCCAGCAGAACGCGGCAAACGTCAATGGCGGTAGTAACGGCAGCTCCGTTCTCGCCGTCGCCAACGGCTCAACAACGATCACCTGTTCAGATTGCAATTTTACCCATGACATCATCGGCAGCGTCGCTTACTTCAGCGGCGGCACTGGCTCGATTGCCGCCCAACGCCGCGCGATAAGTGGCTGGACAAACTCCACCACCATCACCATCGACACGTCTATCGCCGCTTCGACAGGCATGACGATCAACATCGGCGGGGCATTGGCCAGTCTCACCGAACTGCTGGGATCACGCGGTATTTCTACCTCGAATGTGGCTTGGTGGAAGAACGACACCACGTTGAGTTCGAGCACCGCTGTGTCGTCTTCGGTAAGCACCATCAGCGTCATCGGCTACAAGACGACGCGCGGCGATCTCGATTCCTCGATCGGCAGTGCCAACCGCCCGAAACTGTCCTTCACGGGAACTGCGTCCACGGCACTTTCCTTCACAGGCGGACCCGTCTTCCTGAGAAATATCATCGTCGATGATTCCAGTGGATCGGGCACGAATGGCATCAGCGTAACCGGGACGGACGATGTTCTGTATAACCTGACGGTTAAGAACTATGACTCCATTGGTATTACGCTCGGCTCCGACTCGGCATGTTTCGAGTGCGAGGTAACGGGCGGAACAGTCAACGCACTTGAAGGAATCAAAGGCAATTCCAATCACAGTTTTATCATCGGCTCGTATGTGCATGATGGGAACGGGATTGGAATCCAATTTTCCTCTCAGGGAACTGCCCAGAACAACATTGTCGCCAATATGGCAGGCGCGACTTCTGATTGCTATCAAATAACCGCCCCCAACAATAGCGCTCCGGTGCTTCAGAGTAATACGGCTTATAATTGCGGTCGAAATGGTATTAACTTCACGACTTCGATCGCTACCAAACCAATCATCGTCGACAACTTACTGGTGAACAACGCCGGCTTCGGTATTGCTTTTCCCACCGCAAATGCGAATTCACCATTTTACGACGGAAACGCGTTCTATAACAACACTTCCGGCACTCGCTCCAATATGAATTTCCTGAGCCAGTCCACCGGCACTTCTCCTTATGTCACGGTTAACGACGTCATCCTGACCGGCAACCCCTTTGTCTCCGCAGGAACCGGGAACTTTGCCCTGAACGCGACGGCGGGCGCGGGCGGCGCGGTGCGTAACGGCGGCATCCCACGGGCATGGCCCGGCGCAAGCACGACCGGCTACCCCGACATGGGCGCGGCCTTCCACCAGGATCCGGGTACGGTTACCGTGAACGCTAATTGCGGGTTCTGATCCGATAACTGAATCTCATATTACCATCATCAATCGTTGAGACGCACCGAACTCAGGAAAGGAACCTCGCATGGAAGAAAAGTCGCCCCGCTGGCTATCATTCGACCCAACGATTCACGCTGGCCACCTCATCACTGCCTGCAGCATCATCATCTGTACTCTCGGCATGTGGTACGGGTGTGGTCGCTTCAGCATCGCGAATTATGCGGCAAGACAAGAGGAAGCAGCCGCGGTCGCCTGAGGACTCTCCTTTTCGACCGGTCGGCGAGCGGCCCCCCGCGGTTCGGGCCAGTCACGCGCAGCCAACTCTGTTGCGAACGCGGCCTCCCAAATCCCGCTCAGATAGAGCACACGCAAATCCAGAATCACCTGGCCGGACTCGCGCTGCCAACGCATCCCCGAGCGTTTGAAGCGTTGCGTGAACACCGTTTTGCAGGCCGCTTCCGTGACACCGCTGCCGATCGGTAGGCCACGCCGCCTATAGCCCTGATAATCCATCAAGCGGCGATGACGACGCACATAGCGATACGCTTTCCAGAACTCTGCCTGCTGCCCCTTGGTGGCGTGGCGGCGACCCAAGTGCTGCGTCGCGGAGCGCAGCACCTGGGCCGCTCCCTGGGGTCGATCCCGCAGCCAGCGCCGCATCTTCGCGAACCACTGCGTTCCGGCTGCCGTCTCGGCGCCGAACAAGGCGTCGGCCATCTTGCAGAGGTAGGTGCATACGTGATAGAAATCGAGCACCCATTCCCAGGTCAACGGCGTGCCAGCACGCGGATGCTTCATCTTGTTCAGCACGCGCCGATAGTAATCATCCGGCGCCGAGCCTTTGTCCGTGATATAGGCCAGACGCGGCACGGGCCGCTGCCAAGCCAGCAGCGTCGCCGTCACCAAGGCCGTCAAGGCCCGGGTGAGCGTCGCTTGCTTTTCCTCCGGCATTTGGCCCAAGTAAATCGTGCCCAGCCGCCGACGCCCCCGATCATACACGCTTACCGTGGCCGTGCTGGCTTCCTTGTAGCCGCCCTGACGCATGGGCACCATGATGCCGTCACGTCCCACCGCCAACACCGGACGATTCCGGCCACGCGACTGCTCCGCCTGCGTCAGCCACGCCAGCAGCCGCGTCTTTTGCAAGTCGGCCACAAACGGCAACAGGCCTGGCGAAAGCCTGCCAAGGCCGCCCGCAGCCGATCATTCGACCAGACCAGACCGTGCTCGCGCCGCAGCCAGGCCCGCGTTTCGGTTTGCGTTTGCTCCACCGACAGCCGTGCCACGCGTTCCAACAGCGCCGGCGTGGCCGTTCCCGCACCGATACCCAAACGCAAGAGCAGCGGGTGCAAGCCCGGTTCGCCGTCCTCTTCATTCAAGTAGTAAAACGACCGCACGGTGATCGTGCCGAAACGCGTGGCGATACGTGCTGGCGTCTTCTTGTTGAGGCGATAGGTCTCCTTGTGATAACGCATCTTGCTCGGCACCACCTGCTTATCGTCGGCTTCCAAGCGGTTGGCTTCGCGTTCGATAAGTTGGCGACAGGCCTCCGCCGCGGCGGCGTGGAGCGCGTTCTCCAGTTCCAGGAAGCGCTGCGGCGTGACAGGTTCGCTCCGGAAACGCTCGACAATGTCGTCCACGCCTTTCTGAAAGACGTCGACCGGTTCGCTGGGCGTCGCGACCGCGGGGATTGCCTCTGTCCGCAGGCCGCTCTGGCGAGTAATCTTGACGACCATGGGGATTCCTTTCCCTGGGAGTGGGTGATGCTTCTCCCATTGTGCGGAAAGGATCCTCATTTTTCATGGACCAGTTCTGCCGCTCTCCGGTTTCCTGAACGACGATTTCTTCGAGAATGTCTGATGCTGTGGCGACTGCACCCTGTGGTACGGGATGGTCGGCGACATCAACATCCTCAAAGTCGAGAACCTCCAACGCGAAAAGGACATTGCCGAGGTAAAGGCCGATGCCATGCAGTCCAACACTGCCGTGCAGAACAAAATCGACGGACTGGTGCAAGCTCAGCGCCAGGGGTGCAGTCGCCACAGCATCAGACATTCTCGAAGAAATCGTCGTTCAGGAAACCGGAGAGCGGCAGAACTGGTCCATGAAAAATGAGGATCCTTTCCGCACAATGGGAGAAGCATCACCCACTCCCAGGGAAAGGAATCCCCATGGTCGTCAAGATTACTCGCCAGAGCGGCCTGCGGACAGAGGCAATCCCCGCGGTCGCGACGCCCAGCGAACCGGTCGACGTCTTTCAGAAAGGCGTGGACGACATTGTCGAGCGTTTCCGGAGCGAACCTGTCACGCCGCAGCGCTTCCTGGAACTGGAGAACGCGCTCCACGCCGCCGCGGCGGAGGCCTGTCGCCAACTTATCGAACGCGAAGCCAACCGCTTGGAAGCCGACGATAAGCAGGTGGTGCCGAGCAAGATGCGTTATCACAAGGAGACCTATCGCCTCAACAAGAAGACGCCAGCACGTATCGCCACGCGTTTCGGCACGATCACCGTGCGGTCGTTTTACTACTTGAATGAAGAGGACGGCGAACCGGGCTTGCACCCGCTGCTCTTGCGTTTGGGTATCGGTGCGGGAACGGCCACGCCGGCGCTGTTGGAACGCGTGGCACGGCTGTCGGTGGAGCAAACGCAAACCGAAACGCGGGCCTGGCTGCGGCGCGAGCACGGTCTGGTCTGGTCGAATGATCGGCTGCGGGCGGCCTTGGCAGGCTTTCGCCAGGCGCTGTTGCCGTTTGTGGCCGACTTGCAAAAGACGCGGCTGCTGGCGTGGCTGACGCAGGCGGAGCAGTCGCGTGGCCGGAATCGTCCGGTGTTGGCGGTGGGACGTGACGGCATCATGGTGCCCATGCGTCAGGGCGGCTACAAGGAAGCCAGCACGGCCACGGTAAGCGTGTATGATCGGGGGCGTCGGCGGCTGGGCACGATTTACTTGGGCCAAATGCCGGAGGAAAAGCAAGCGACGCTCACCCGGGCCTTGACGGCCTTGGTGACGGCGACGCTGCTGGCTTGGCAGCGGCCCGTGCCGCGTCTGGCCTATATCACGGACAAAGGCTCGGCGCCGGATGATTACTATCGGCGGCGTGCTGAACAAGATGAAGCATCCGCGTGCTGGCACGCCGTTGACCTGGGAATGGGTGCTCGATTTCTATCACGTATGCACCTACCTCTGCAAGATGGCCGACGCCTTGTTCGGCGCCGAGACGGCAGCCGGAACGCAGTGGTTCGCGAAGATGCGGCGCTGGCTGCGGGATCGACCCCAGGGAGCGGCCCAGGTGCTGCGCTCCGCGACGCAGCACTTGGGTCGCCGCCACGCCACCAAGGGGCAGCAGGCAGAGTTCTGGAAAGCGTATCGCTATGTGCGTCGTCATCGCCGCTTGATGGATTATCAGGGCTATAGGCGGCGTGGCCTACCGATCGGCAGCGGTGTCACGGAAGCGGCCTGCAAAACGGTGTTCACGCAACGCTTCAAACGCTCGGGGATGCGTTGGCAGCGCGAGTCCGGCCAGGTGATTCTGGATTTGCGTGTGCTCTATCTGAGCGGGATTTGGGAGGCCGCGTTCGCAACAGAGTTGGCTGCGCGTGACTGGCCCGAACCGCGGGGGGCCGCTCGCCGACCGGTCGAAAAGGAGAGTCCTCAGGCGACCGCGGCTGCTTCCTCTTGTCTTGCCGCATAATTCGCGATGCTGAAGCGACCACACCCAGCGCCAGGAGGTCAGCCAGCTGCGCGATGACATGAAGAGCTGGTTTATGAACCTCGACCAGAAGCTGGACAGAAAGGCTGATAAACGATGAATCAGATCACATCAGAAGGAATTGCCCTCGTGAAAAAGTTCGAGGGTTTTGTCCCCACTCCATCGCCTGACCCGGTCGGCATCCGGACGGTCGGCTATGGCCATGTTGTCATTCCGGGCGAGACTTTCTCGGAACTCACGGATGAAGACGCGACGGAACTTCTCCTGAAAGACCTCACGCGCTTCGGCGGCTACGTCACCTATCACATAAGAGTTCCTTTGAACGACAATCAGTTCTCTGCCCTCAGCTCGCTCTGCTTCAACGAGGGAACGGCACCCCTGGTTGGGACACTCGGGACCAAGCTTAACGCGAATGACTATAGTGCGGCAGCGGACGAATTTTGCCGCTGGGTCTACGCTGCCGGACGAAAGCTGCCCGGCCTGGTGAGCCGACGAGCTTGCTGAACGCGACTTGTTTCTTTCCTCCATTTCGGCCTAATTCCTGATTGCCCGAAGCAGTGGATCAGGATAAGGTGTTGTCGAACTACCAACCACAGAAAGGATTTACTATGAGCATATTCTCTAGCGTAGAACAAGATTTTGAAAGCATCTGGGAAAGCATCAAGGGCGTTTTCAGCACAGATGTTGAACCAGTTCTCAAGAGTTTCTTCCAGCAATTCGCATCGGACGATGGCAAGTTAATCCTGACTGACGGCATCGCTGCTGCGGCAGGTCTCGCGTCGGGCGCTTCGTTTGGCTCCATCGGGGCCACGATGTTCACCGATCTTCTGGCGAAGTCTGAGACGATTGCGGCACAGGATGCCGGAAAAACTCTCCTGACCGTTCAGAGCACTTACAGATCGGCAAGGTTGCTGCCGGTACGCTGACCGCATCGGATCAGGCTATCGTCGCTAACGCGGCGCCAGCGCCTGTACCGGCCCCGGCTCCAGAACCCGTCGCTGCGTGACGATCTTTTCCATTCTCTCCTTGTTGTGCCGGTTGTTTGGGTTCGCTCAAATGGCCGACACACTTTGGGCGAAACATGAAGCCAAGGTCAAAACGCAAGACGTTGCGAATGCACCGACGACCCGCGACGAACTGGAAAAGACACTTGAAAAGGGCGAACTGTGAAACGTCTCTCGTTCTTCGCTCTGCCTCTTCTCCTATCTGCCTGCTGTTCTACGCCTCCACCTCCTGAGCACATTGCGGTCAAGGCATGGACTCCTCAGGAGCAACAGCAGATTCTCGCGGAAGAGAAAAAACTTCCGCCGGATTCGATCCTAATCGGTGTACTGCTCGATTATGCCAGACTCAGACGCGAGGCCCAATGACCTCCGGAGAATGCCAGGATCGCCTCTTTAACCGCCTGATAGGTCTTGTCGCCCTCATCGTCGTTTGCGGTGGGTTGCTCGCCCTGAATGCTTGCACCTGCGTTCCAGGCGAAACCTACTGCCCGCCGAGTTTCCCCAACGCAGCACCGAGGCAGTAAGTCGGCTTCCGGCAGGTTTCTCCAGATGCACGAAATACCTAAATCCCCCCTCCCCACCTCCCTCTGACTCAAGCTGCGTGCGCAAACGCCTGCTCGCCCTCGTCTCTGGTCAGGTGTCGGGCCGGGCCGCATTTTACCGCGCGTCCTGCGCGGTGACGGCCCTTTACCCCGACCCCCGACCGACGACGACGGCTGCGCAAGACAGGGCATTCATGGCCAAACGGCCGTCAAATCGGTTGCACCAACCTCTATTTCCAAGTACCACTGTCGGGCAACAAATCATCGTTCCCAATGCGCCCGAAGACGCCACGACCTATTCAAAGACTCCTGGACTTCGACCAGAAGCCAGAAGAACCAGCCGAGGCTCCGCCCCCAGAGCCGTTCGTAAATCGCATCGGCGCTCCACCTCCGAAAGGTTCCCACGTCTCCCGCGTTCGGGCAACACGCCAGCGAACTCTTTTCGATCCTCCAGACCCCGATGAAGCCTTCTCCGGCACGGTAATCAGCCCGCCGGACCAGGCAAGCGGGAACGGGGACCCCACCCCATTACCCGCTGGCCAGGACGCTGCGCTTCCGGACGGTGCTGATTCTCTTCCGTGCCATCAGGCTCCAATGACGGGGCTGGAAAACGGAGAAGATCACATGCAACTTGCCCTCGCCCTCGATGCTCTCATCATTCCCACCGGCCAGAAGGCCAAAGCTCACGACATCATCACCGCCATCCGAACCCTCAAGCAGATCGAGCAGGAGAAACGTCCGGCAACTCCCCAGGAGAAACAGACCATCGCCCGCTTCGGCGGTTTCGGCCCCGTCGCCCTCTCCATATTCCCGAATCCTGTAACCGGCCGTTACAAGGAAGGCTGGGAGGAGACCGGCGAGGAATTGAAGTCGTTGCTCACCCCGCAGGAATACGACTCGGCCAAACGCACCACCTTCAACGCCTTCTACACCTCCCCCGCCGTCATCTCGTCCATGCACCAGGCACTGGCTCGTCTCGGCGTTTCTCCGGGAGCCGCCATCCTCGAACCGGGGTGCGGCGTTGGCTCGTTCATCCGACCCGGCTACCACTTCGTCGGCGTTGAACTCGATGGCATCTCCGGCCGCATAGCCCGCGCCTCCACCCCGAGGCCGACATCCGCATCGAGAACTTCCGTGATTCCCGCCTCCCCCAGCTCGACGCCGTGATTGGCAACGTCCCCTTCGCCGACGTGAAGATGGACCATCACGGCCACCGCTTCTCCCTCCATGACTACTTTTTCGCCAAGTCAGTTGACTCGCTCAAGCCCGGCGGTGTCCTTGCCCTCGTGACTTCGCATTTCACGTTAGACAAACAGAATGCCGCGATCCGCGAGTACCTCTCCGAACGCGCCGACTTTCTTGGGGCGATCCGCCTTCCTTCGGATGCTTTCAAGCGTGAGGGGACGGCCGTCGTCACCGACATCGTGTTCTTGCGGAAACGGGAGAAGGGCGAAGTTTGTAAACATTGCGATCCCGAATGGATACAAACCGCCCCTGTTTGTATCGAAGGGGCCGACATTTCGATCAACCAGTATTTTCAGAACCATCCTGAAATGATCCTCGGCAAGCTCAACCGTAAGGACACCCTTTATGGAGAGGGCTATAGCGTTACGGGTAACGGCAATCTGGCTGAACAGCTTCGGGAGGCCATCAGCAGGTTGCCGGAGACTAATCCGGGCATACGAGGCGATCAAACCGCGATTTCTACGGAAAATCCGCAAAAAACCGACTTGAATCGCATCCAGACGCCATTCACCCCTCCACCTCTTCCCCACATATCCGAAGGCAGTTTCTTCGTCGGCGACGACCGGGTCATTCGCCAACTCGTTGACGGCCAGGCCGTTCCCGTTGTCTATGGCGGCTCCCAACTCTGGGCCGGGGGTGCCATGTTCGGCAGGCGGATGGGAGACCTGATCGGCCTGCGCGACAAGGCCCGTCGCGTCCTCCAGTCACAGAACGAGGGCTGGCCGGAGCAGGAGCGGAACAGCGCACGACGCGACCTCAACTGGGCATATGACCGCTTCACCTCCGCTTACGGCCCGATCAACAAGACCACTTTCTCCGAGACGAAAGACGGCACCACCATCCGCCGGATGCCCAATCTGGCGAAGTTCCGCGAAGACCCCGATGCCATGCTCGTTATGAGCCTGGAAGAGTACGACGAGACGACCGGAAAAGCCACCAAGGCCGCGATCATGAAGCAGGACGTGGTGGGCAAGAAACCACCCGTCACGCATGTCAAGAACGCCGAGGAGGGATTGCTCGTTTCCCTCAATCAGCGCGGGGCCGTTGATCTGCCGTTCATCGTTGAGCTGTACGGCAAGCCCGAGGAAAAGGTCATCGCCGAACTGGGCGACCTGATCTATCTCGACCCCGAGACGAAGATCTGGCAGACGGCCGACGCCTACCTATCCGGCAATGTCCGCTCGAAGCTTGCCCAGGCCGAGGCCGCCGCTCCGGAATATCAGCGCAACGCCCAGGCGCTGGCCAGGGTCCAGCCGGAGGACGTGCTACCCGGCGACATCGACGCTAATCTCGGCGCGCCGTGGATACCTACGAGCGACATTCAGGCTTTCGCCGCAGAGTTGTTTCAAGTCGAACCGTCAACTGTCACCGTCGCCCACGTCAAGCAGGATGCACTCTGGAGCCTGGACGCCGGCTACGCCGCCGAGCAATCGGTCGCCGCGAAATCAGACTTCGGAACGACGCGCGCGAACGGAACGTGGCTGTTTGACCTCGCGTTGAATCAAAAATCCCCCACGATCTACGACCCTGACCCCGAAGACCCCGACAAGCGCGTCATCAACCCCGAGGAAACGCTGAAGGCGAAAGAGAAGCAGCGCCAGATCAAAGATACGTTCAAGGGCTGGGTTTTCTCTGATCCCGACCGGACGGAACGCCTCGTTCGGACCTACAACGACACCTACAACAATTTGCGTCCGAGGCTGTTCGACGGCTCGCATCTCGACTTTCCGGGGATGAGCGAGGCATTTCACCTTCGCCAACACCAGAAGGATGCAATCTGGCGAATCATGAGCGCCGGGAATACGCTGCTCGCACATTGCGTAGGTGCTGGTAAGACCAGCATCAAAATCGCGGCCGGGATGAAGATGAAGCAAGCCGGGCTGATTCACAAACCTATGTTCGTGGTTCCGAACCATATGCTTGAGCAATACTCGCGAGAGTTTCTACAGCTCTATCCCAACGCCAAGATTCTTGTCGCTTCCAAGGACGATTTCACCAAAGACCGTCGCAAGTTCCTTACTGCCAAGATTGCTTCCGGCGACTGGGACGGGATCATTGTTACCCATAGCAGCTTCGAGAGGATTGCGATGTCGAAGGACTACCAGGAGAAGTTCCTTCTGGAGCAGATCGAGGAATACGACCAGCTGATTCGCGACAATGCGAGCGCCAAAGGCAAAGGGAATCGCAACATCATCAAGACGCTGGAGAAGCAAAAAGTTCAGCGTGTGGAGAAGTTGAAAGACCTGCTCGCCCAGGACAAGAAAGATAGCGGGCTTGTGTTTGACGAGCTTGGAGTGGACCATCTATTCATCGACGAAAGCCACTATGCAAAGAATTTAGAGATAGTAACTAAGATGGACCGCGTTGCAGGCATTCAAACCGGCGGTTCGGAGCGAGCCTTCGACCTTTACATGAAATGCCGCTATCTCCACGAGCGACACCCTGGACATGGAGTGACGTTCGCCACCGGCACTCCTATCAGCAACAGCCTTTGTGAGATGTATACGATCCAGCGTTTCCTCGATCCCGAGGGGCTGCGGAGCCGGGGCATCGAACATTTCGACGCTTGGGCTGCTCAATATGGGCAGGTTGTCGATGCAATGGAGATTTCGCCCGATGGAAGAACCCTGAAGCCCCGGAGTCGTTTCGCTCAATTCCAGAATATTCCTGAGCTTCAGCAGATGTTTCGAGCATTCTCCGACGTCCAGACTGCGGAAATGCTCAACCTGCCCAGACCCCGACTTGAAGGCGGCAAGCCACAGGTTGTCGCTTGCCCGATGTCCGAGGAGCAGCAGGAAATCCAGCAGGAACTCGTAAAGCGCTACGAGCGGATTCGCAACGGCGGCGTGGATCCGCGGGAAGACAATGCCCTCGCCATCACCACGGATGGCCGAAAGCTTGGCCTGGATGCCAGGATGCTCGATCCCGCAGCTCGGGACTTTCCCGGATCGAAGATCAACGCCCTCATTGAAAACGTCTACCGCATATGGGAACGGACTGCACCCAAGCGCAGCACCCAGATGGTTTTTTGCGACATGGGCGTGCATCCAACACCGTGGGGTTACTCGGTCTATGATGAGATCATGGAGAAGCTCGTCGCTAGGGGCATTCCCCGCGCACAGATCGCGACCATCGGTGATGCCGACTCCGATGCGAAGAAACAGGCGCTCTTCGAGAAGGTACGCCAGGGGACGGTGCGGTTGTTGCTCGGATCGACGCAGAAAATGGGGACAGGTACGAATGCCCAGAGGCGATTGATAGCGAAGCACGATGCGGACGCTCCGTGGCGCCCGGCAGATGTTGAACAACGTGATGGCCGTATTCTCCGGCAAGGAAATGAAAACGAAGAAGTGGCGATCTATCGCTACGTTACCGAAGGAAGCTTCGACGCCTTTATGTGGCAGACACTGGAGACGAAGGCCAAGTTCATCAATCAGATCATGACGGGGAACACTTCGGTGCGCCGCGCCGAAGACATCGGCGGCCAGGAAATGAGCTATGCCGAGGTGAAAGCGATCGCGTCCGGCAATCCAGCGGTCCTTGTCCTAGCAGAGACCGATGCTGAGTTGCAAAGACTCACTGTCTTGAAACGCAATCACGCCGACGAACAGTTTTTGGCACGGCGGAACGTGAAGACACTGCCGGAAACCATCACCAGGCTAACGGAGCGACTTGCTGGCCTCACGGTGGATATGGAAACCTTGAAGACGCGCGCCAATGACCCCGTTGCCGTCAACGGCCGGTCCTTGCTGCGTGACGATGTGATCGGCGGCCTCGGTGTGGCCCTCGAATCACTTCCAAGCCGCGTCATGCAGTCACGTCGGTTCCCGCTCGGGATGTATAAGGGCTTGCGCTTCGGCATCATCCTCGATCCTTCATGGTCGCCAGAAGTGTACGTCGAAGGTGAGACCCTGCGGAAAGACTCGCTTTCCCGCGACCACAACGGCCCGCGCACGGTCATGAATGCTGTTCAACGGTTGGCCGAAGAATACCCTCGCGCCTGTGCTGTCACCCAGCAAGACCTGACCGTCGCAGAGAACCAGCTTCGGGATTATCACGCCAGGCTGGGTAAAGCCTTCCCACACGATGAGTACATGACAAAGCTCGCCGCTCTCCGAGACAGGCTGAAGATCAGCCTTTCCGACCGAACGCCAGTTGAAGGCGAGGAAAAGCAACCAGGCTCCGCCGAGATCGCCGAGGAGATTAAAGCACTCAGGGCCGGGCAGGTTGTCGAGACCGCACCCCAGCGGACCGAGAAGCGGCAGATTTCAGCGGAAGAACCAGTGACGGCGAGGATCAGGCGCCGGGCGGAAAAGGCCGTCGATTCAGGGGATGAGGATGTGCCAGATGGAATACACCAGCAGAGGATCGCACGCGAGTCGAGAGCAGCGAGCGGAAGGGGCTAACTGACCACCAACCGCATTGCGAATTGCGCGGCCAGTACCGCCACCTCGTTGGCCTTCGTGATTTTGTGCTGGCCCGAAAGCTTGCGATCCATCGTGCGGACGGTCCATTTGAGCAGATTGGCGAGTCGTTCCTTGCCCAGTTCCTCGCAGATGGTGCGGAGTTCAGCGGGGGTCATCACCGTCCTCTCGCCTCGGCCAGATTCGCGACCGTCTGGATGATGTCTTCCTGGCTGAGCTCGAAATGGTCGCCTTCGAGGCGAGCGATTACCTTGAATTTGAAGTCCTGATACCATTGCTGGGCTTTCGCGTCGTTGCCCAGGGCGTCGGCCAGAAGCGCGAGGCTCAACTGAGCCGGACCAGAGCCGCCGTAGCCAAAATTGAAGCCGTCCGGACTGTGATTGCGAAGGTCGTGACGCGGATCGAGTGCGTAGCCGCCATTCGGGTTGCTGCTATCCAGAACCTCAACAGTACAGCCTTCTGGCGTGCGTTCTCCGATGTAGTGTTTCATGCTGGCCTCCCTGCCGTTGTCGATTTTGGCAAGGAGGATAGACGAGTCGTCTAGGAAGCGCAAGGGGTTTCTGCAAGCAATTCGGGGCACGGACGGCGCTGACACCAGAACAGCACGATCCGCGACTCCGGTGGCAGTGCCAGCAGGAACGCCAGCACGGCCCTGTTCCACGGCGCGAGATCGTCCGGCAGCCGGAGCTGTCGCAACTCGGCCGGTGTCGTTCGTGATCCTGCTCACCAGCCCCGGCAACCATCAGGCATGGGTCGCTGTTGCCGATGCCGACGAGGATTTTGCCTAGCGGCTCAGGAAAGGAGCAAGGGGGACGATCGGACCGCATCCGGGGCCACCCGCGTCAGCGGCAGCATCAACCTCAAAGAGAAGTACGAGCCCACGTTCCCGCGCGTCGAGATGGTCCACGCCAGCCCCGGCAGGATCGTGACGTAGGCCGACCTGGAGGGCCTTGGCGTCGTGGCACCGGTGGAGAAAGTAACGCTGGTGGTGGTTCGCAGTTCCCGGCGCGACGGCCCCAGAGGCTGGCCGAGCTACCAACGCTGTCTGGAGCACCCGAATGCTCAGAAAGAAGGGCGAACGGACCGAAGCAAAGCGGATTTCGCGTTCTGCATGCTGGCGATCGCCTGGGGGGGGTGGGGCATCGAGGAAACCGCCGACCGGCTCATGCAGGAGAGCGACAAGGCTCGGGAGAACGGGCCAAGGTACGCCCTGCGCACGGCGCGGGCGGCGGCAAGAGCGGTGGAAAAACGAGAGAGGTAGAAGCTGCGTCAATCCGAATCACCGTTGACAACTGAGTTTCCTTCTTTGCGTTTCCTGGTAAACTCTCCATCTGAAACTAGATTTTTCTGCGACTGGAGGGCCAGTGGAGTCGAGCAGCAAAGTTCAGATCTGCGGAAATTCCCGAAGACTCTATCCGGCCGTATGTTGTGCGGAAGGCGTTTTCGAGCGATTCGTCACTAATTGCCTAAAAGTAGGGTAGTTTTTGGGAGATTCTTACTTACTGACCTACTCTCTTTCCAAGACTCTCCATGCCACGGCCCAAAAAAACCGCCTCTGGCAGGCCGCCGGAGCCCGAAGATGCGCTCCCTCTGGAACCGGTTGAAGGCGAGACCACAGGAGAGGGCGAGGATGTCGTACCAGAAGGTCAGCTCGTCTGTCGGCTGACCAACGAGCACGTCGCCGCGACAGACGCAGAGGAAACGCTCCAGGCGTTCATCGAGCAGCTTCACCGGGAATACCGAATCGAGTTCGAGGACATGGAACGGGATTTCCGAATCCCGTGTGAGTACACTGACTTAGGGACGAACCGCACCAAGCAGCGGAACCGGACGGTCTCCCTAGCCGTGTTCGAGGCCGGAAAGACTCACGTGGTCGAGAACGTAATCCGGGTGGCCGCCATCAAGCCGTCGGCTAAGGCAGACGATGCCGCCATCGCGCTGCTCGACGAAATCTTGGCCAACCTGTCCGATGATCGTGACCAGGTTTTCGGGGTCTGGACGAATGGCGAAGAGATGTCGTTCCGGATGCGGACCTGGAACCGCGCGGGAGCGGCAGTCGCGACGACCCTGACCGACTTTCCCGCGCCGGACGAGACGCTTCAAGACCTGGAGACTGCTGACCGGCGGCCTCTTCGCGTCGCGACGAAAGAGTCTCTTCTCCGGGCCTTCCGTCGGTGCCACGACTACCTGTACGGCAACCGCTCAATGCGAGGCGACAAGGCGTTCTGGCAGTTGCTCTACTTGATTTTCTGCAAGATTCACGACGAAAGACAGTCGCGGCGCCTCTTCTTCGTGGGTGCCACCGAAGCCAACAAGCCGGACGGCCAGAAGGCCGTCGCCGAGCGCATTGCGGAGCTGTTCGAGGAAGTAAAGACTGGGAAGGACTCGCCGTACAAGGATGTCTTCGAGGGCGAGGAGAGGATTTCGCTGAGCCACGCTGACGTGGCCTACCTGGCCGCGGAGTTAGGCCGCTACGACCTTCTGGGAACGGACACTGACGCGAAAGGGACGGCCTACGAAGCGATTACTTCGACGACGCTGAAGCGGGAGCGAGGCCAGTTCTTTACCCCGCGGAATGTGATCCGGATGATGGTCGAGATGCTCGACCCGAAGAAGGATCACAAGGTACTTGACCCCGCCTGCGGATCTGGGGGGTTCCTGGTCGTCGTTATGTCGCATCTGCGGCGGCAGTTCCTGATCGATTCCGGACTGACACCGGAACAGGCCCGTCTACCAACTCCGCGCGAGCAGAAGCGGGTTGAAGCGAAAATGCGAGAGTACGCCCGGCGGTGTCTGTACGGCATCGATGTCGATGCCGACCTCCGCAAGGCCGCCCGAATGAACATGGTCATGAACGACGATGGGCACGGGAACATCTTCAACTTCAACAGCCTGGAGTTCGGTGTCCCCGAGTTGCTTGTGCCGGAGATGGGCCAATTCGAGAAGAAGACCGAGACTCGGAAGGGGTTCGACAGTTTCGATTTTGTGTTCACGAACCCGCCGTTCGGATCGAAGATCCCGGTGTCCGACCCGAGAGTACTCCGGACCTACGACCTCGGCAAAGGCTGGACGAAGTCGGGAGTTGGCTGGACCTGCACCGAGAAGCCGGAGAAAAAGGTGCCCCCCGAGATCTTGTTCATTGAGCGGTGCTGTCGCTTCCTCAAACCGGGCACCGGCCAGATGGCGATCGTGCTGCCCAACGGTATTCTCGGGAACCCCGGTGGGCGGATGGAGTTCGTGCGCTGGTGGATGCTCCAGCAAATGGAACTACTCGCCAGTGTGGACCTGCCCGCGGAGACATTCCTGCCACAGGTGTCTGTTCAAGCGAGTTGCGTGTTCCTTCGCCGCCGCCACCCGGACGAGTTGCGATTCCTCCAAGGAGGACAGCCGAAACAGCGACCTGTGTTCATGGCGATCCCGGAACAATGTGGGCATGGACGCAGAGGCGAGACGCGATACGTCCGCGGACCGGACGGCATTGAGCTAATGCCGGTCAGCCGGATTCTCGAACGCCGGCCGATACCAGGTGGGACGGTCGAAGAGAAGGAGTATCGCCGGCCAGAACGGGTACTCGCGGATGATTTCCCGTGGGTTGTCGAGCAATATCGCCGGCATCTCGCCGGACAGACGGTCGGAGGTGAATAAACATGCGGAGTGCTTTTGCCGTAGGTAATACCTCAGTCGATACTTTCCGCGCCCTGAACTATTCCCCGTTCTTGGAGTGCTTCCGACAGCCACGCGATCGAAAAAAGAGCACTCGACTCGGCGAGATGGTCTCGGCGGTTGGCCCGGCATACGGCACGGTGTTCACTCGCATTGATTGTCACCCTTCGCAGGGTGTCGAGCTGATCTCCCAGTCGGACATGTTCTCGGCCGAACCAGCCGGCCGAGTCGTTCGATCCGATTCCATGACAAGGCCGGAGCGACACCAAGTTCAAAGGTGGCAGGTGCTGATCGCGGGTGCGGGAACGCTGGGAGAAACGGAACTCTATGGCCGATCGATCATCGCAGGACGCGCGGCTGGAAGGGAAGTACGTCGGCCCCGATGCCCTCGCCCTCACATTCTCGGAGCCGGGATCTGTAGAGAATCTGTATGTCTACGCATTTTTGTGCGGCGATATTGGGACGTCTTTGATGCGTTCGACCAGTTACGGGACGAAACTACTTCGTTTCTGGATAAGCGCAGTTCGCAAGCTCTGCATTCCGGATGCAGAACCAGCAGTCAAGCAGAAGATTGCAAAGTCGATTCGCACTGCGGTCCAGGAACGCGAGAAGTATCTCCGCGAGATCCAAGCTGGTCGCCAGATCATTGAAGAGATTCCAGAAGTGCAGGAGGCTCTTGCACAGTGCGACGAACGCAAGGCGCTGGGTTCAAGCTGGTGGTCCGTTCGAGACTATTTCTGCTCGGAACCACGCCTCCCTCGGGTCAGCCCGTGCGCTGCTCGACCGGCATTGGAAATTGAAAATCGGCGATCTTCTGGAGTCAAACGGTATTTATAACGGCCCGCGGTTCACTCGGACTCCGTGCGAGAAGCCCTACGGTATAGACTTTCTCGACCAGCGCGACGTGTTTGCCATCCGTACGGTATCCCGCCGAATCGTCGAGCCTCGGATCAACAAACGCCTTCTGTACGTTCCCAGCCACGCTCTGATCGTCGCGAGTCATGGCCAGATGTCGGAAGGAAGCCTCTTCGGGCATGTTGAAACCGCCGCGTTCGGTCTTTACAAGTGCGGGATCACGCAAGACATCTTGCGTGTCATTCCGAAACCGGAACACCACGATTTCCTCCTCGCTTTTTTGTCTTCGCGGATCGGGTTTCATCTGCTCAAGAGTACAGCCATCGGAACCAGCATCCCAATGATGCACACGCGTCTTCTGGCGGCCCTTCCATACCCGACCCTTTCCAATGATCGGCTGGCTTCGGTCTCGAAACATGTGCCGCGCGTCCATCGTGGCGCGGGCTGCGTCAGACGCGGCCGAGCAAGAGGCTGTCCGGATCATCGAGCAGGAGGTACTCCCGTCATGGCTCGCCTGATCCACTCGCCGACCGGAAGTGGTCCGGTTAACCAGTTCGAGTCACTGGTTGTAAACACGTTTTTGAACAGCCTTCCGGACGGCTACCTCGTCATTCCGAACTTTAGCATCAAGGAGCAACGCGGTGACACGTTCGAGTACGACGTGGTGGTTCTTGCCCCGCACGCGGGCTATGTCGTCGAGGCCAAGGAGTGGTACGGCCGCATCAGCGGCGACGACGGCGAGTGGCTTCTGAACCAGACGCCGCGGAAGTGTCCGCTCTGGCTCGCCGATCACAAGTGCAAGGTGCTCAAGTCGCGACTCGGCACCCTCGCGTCCAGGGTGTGGTTCAACCCCGTATTTGTGGTCCCTGACCAGACGCAGCTTTTCCTCCGGGGCAACTGGGCTGAGCAGACGGCTAACCTGAAGCGGTCGGTCGGCATCCTCCAGAATAGGGCCCTCCTCAAGCACCCTTCGGACGTCGCGCCACTCCATCAGAGCATCGTTTCCCAGTTGCAGGGGGCCTGGGCCGCCCGCCAGCCAGCAGACCCGTCGTCGGATTGCCGGATACGAAATCACCGAGACTTTACAGGCGACCGACGAGGGAGGGGAATATCTGGCCCGCCGCGCACTTGTACCCGATAAGACACCGTACCGCGTGCGGACATGGCGCCTGTCGCCGTACTCCGGTCCAACCGAGCGAGAGCAGCAACTCGTCGTGATCCGCCGCCCGACCGAGGCACTGGCTCGCATAGGCCGGCACCCAAATCTGCTCCAGATCCTGGACTTCAATGAGATCCCCGAGGAGAACCTGTTCTTCGAGGCGACGGAGTGGTCCGACCACGGCACGCTGCACGGCTTCTTGGCCAACAGCGTGCGAGACCGGCTGACCCTCCGGGAGCGCATCTCCATCGCCGCGGGTGTGGCCAATGCGCTGGAGGCAGTTCATGCCCAGAAACTGGTTCACCGAAACGTCTGCCCGGAGACCATCCTCATTGCGGCCGACCGGCAACCCCGCTTGACCGACTTCGACCGCTCCTATATTCCCGATACCAAGACAGTCTACGCCGCCACGGAGAGCCGCAAGGGCAATCCGGCCTACCTCGCTCCCGAATTGCGGGACAGCACGCAGTACGCCACGGACCCAGCGCCGACATGTACTCCCTCGGGGTGCTCCTCTACCACCTGCTGACTGATGTTGTTCCGTTTGCGGATCCCGCTGACGCACTTAAGGCCGGCGGCGTTCCGGCCAAGCTGCCGAGCCAATACCGAGAGGGTGTGCCAGCGAAACTCGATGATCTTGTCCGACAACTGCTGAATGTCACTGATCCGAAGGCTCGCCCGACGCCTACCGCAGTACTCGCGACACTTCGCGAGTTCCTCGGCAGTTCCGCCGAACCGAAGCCTGCCCAGTCTTCCACAGTCAGTACGACCTCGCACTCGGACAAGGCGTACAAGAAAGACGAGATTATAGATGGTCAGTATCGCGTGCTCAACGTGCTCGGCAAGGGCGGCTTCTCGCGCGTCTACAAGGTTCTGAATCTCGACCAGAACCGCATCTACGCGATGAAGGTCCTGTCCAAGCCGGAAGACGCCGACCTGATCCAGAACGAGTACAATGCCGTCGGACGATACCTCCCGGTCCACCCCTACATCATGAAGATTGAGTGGCTGGGCCGGTTGTCGCCGCCACTATCGCTGCCCTTCGTGCTCAGCGAGTTCGTAGACGGCGAACCGCTGACGGACTACTGCGACGGAAAAAAGACACTGGCGTGGGCCGACATCCGGCAGATCGGGATGAAGCTTCTCGAAGGCCTGGAAGCCCTCCACCCCAAACCCGACGGCGTGATCGGTGAGGGGTTTCTTCATCGGGACATCAAGCCCGCGAACATTATCCTTCAACTACCGTCCCACGACCCTAAGCTGATCGACTTCAACCTCGCGACCAAGGTTGCCGACGCGGCCGGGTTCGGTGGCACCCCGCGCTACTGGGCTCCCGACCGCGGGCGACCGGAGTGGCAACCAGACGCGGACCTGTTTTCCCTCGGAGTGGTGCTCTACGAACTGGTCATGCACCAGCACCCGTTCCCCAACAACAGTCCGACCGCGGGCGACCCGGTTGATCCCCGGGAGGTCGAATCAGACATCGCAGCGGATCTCGCGGACTTTCTGTTGAAGGCTGTCAACCCTGCATCCACCGGGCGGTTCCAAACGGCCGATGAGATGCGAGCCGCCCTGTCCGAGGTGATGGCGATGAGAACACCGCCGCCGTCGCCGTCGGTTGCGGCAACATTCCACGGTCTTACCCTTCTTCCCGACGAGAAGGACCGGTCGAATTACAACCCTTACGTCACCCGCCTGCGAACCCTCTATAGCCAGGCTCGGGTGTCGAACTCGGGTACGCGGGGGCTCGATGACATCGCCCGCCTGACCTACGTGAAAACTCGCCTCGACGAGTACCTTGTGCCAGCAATCGTAGCCGGGGACTTCCGGCTGGTGATCGTGACGGGCAACGCCGGAGACGGCAAGACGGCCTTCCTCCAGCAGGTCGAAGACCACGTTCGGCGACTCGGTACAACGGTCACACCGCTGCCGACCAAAAACGGAACTATGTGGACCGCCCACGGACTCACGTATCGGACGAACTACGACGGATCGCAAGACGAGGGTGATACCGCGAATCAGAATGTTCTGGAGGAGTTTTTTGAGCCGTTCGCGGGCGATCCGGTTGGAGGGATGGACGACAAAGAAGTCCGGCTCGTCGCTATCAACGAAGGGCGTCTCCTCGACTTCCTTCTGCACGGCGAATCGTCTGTGAAGCTCGCTGGATTGAGGGCGGCCGTACCGAATGCTCTGAGCGGTGAGGCGACCGGACCTCCGCGCCTGTTGGTCGTCAACCTGAACCTACGGGCGGTGACCGCTGGCGGGCGTGAGTCTCTCGTGGAGAAGCAGCTCGCCGCCATGCTCCAGGACGAGGTGTGGGCGCCATGCGAAGGCTGCACCCTTAAAGACCGCTGCCCGATCAAACACAACGCGGACAGCCTGCGGGACCGGGCCTCTGGACCGCCTGTCCGCGACCGCGTTCGGCGGCTCTACGAGGTGGTCCATCTGCGCCGGATGCAGCACATCACCATGCGCGACCTGCGGTCGTCGCTGTCCTGGTTGCTCCTCCGCGATCATGATTGCGCGGAAGTGGCAAAGGTACTCTCGGACACATCCTCGATGGCCGCCGATCGGCTGTCCAAGCTCTACTACCCGAATGCTTTCGCCGGGGACGATCCACCCGCAATCGGCGGAGTCGATGATCGGCTGGTGAAACTACTCCGGCAGATCGATGTTGGTCTTGTCGATTCTCCCGCGACCGACGCGGCGTTGGATCGAGATCCGACAACGGCCGTTCCGTGGATGACGTTCGAGACGCGCGACACCTGTGCTCAGCCGGGATATGCCCGGCACGTGACCTTCCGTTGGGCGCTCCAGCAGCCCAGGGCGGGGGAGAACCTGGAACTCCCGGAGTTGTTCCGCAAGCGGCGACATGCGATCGCCCGACTCCGGCGATGGGCGTTCTTCGAGCGACGGGATGAGGGGTGGCGGAACATGATCCCTTACCAGTCGGTCCATCTACTCGAAAACCTGCTCGCTGCGCCAGACGAAACGACAAGGCAATGCGCTCTGGAGGAACTCAAAGACCGCGTACTGGAGGCAATGACCCTCGCCGAGGGGCTTCGCGACCGCTCGATCGCCCACGACTTCCTGGCGCTGCGGATTTCGCGCGTTCGCCAGCCGTCCGTCCGAAGCTTCCGTCTCTTCGACCGCAGCCTGCTCCGCGTAGTTGTGAGCGAGATCGGCCCCCTCGGGAGATACCTCGAATACGAACCGGACTCGATCGAGCTGGTCGCAGACGCCGACGGCTGCACGGCTCGGCTGCGACTGACCATTGACCTGCTTGAAATGCTCTCTCTCATTCGCGGAGGTTACCGGCCCAGCCCGGCCGACCTCCAAGGGCGGTTCGTCAACCTGCTCATCTTCCGCAACGAGTTGCTCAACTTGCCGTTCGACAGGGTACTGCTCACGCCGGACGACGAGAGTTTCTACGAATTGGTAGCGACCGCCACTAAAGATACAGGCATTCGCCTGACGCTTACGCGCCGCCGCACCGCCGAAGCCGGACAGGAGGCCATGTCGTGAAGTTTGAAGCGGCCGACCAAGAACTACGCAACCCGAAAGTGTTCTACCCCGACCCAAAGAACATTGACCTGGACCGGGTGCTGATTAATCTGTTCATTCTTCTCAGGTGCAACGGCACCCGCCCGGCCGGTGGCGGACGGCAAAAGGTGGACGCCGAGCGGGTCGTCTACCACCTCCAGACCCTATCACAGATGCCGGGTGTGATCGGCTTCGAGGAGCACAAGGAGGTCGCCCGTGGGTGGCTGGAGAGTGACATCTTCGACCTCGTCAATCGCGGCACCGAGCGCGAGGCCGTTTCCTCTCTCCGTCCACTCCACCTCGACGCCCACAAGGTGCGGATCACCAAACACTGCCGCGATTACAACGTATCCGACACGATCTACTCGATGTTGGAGGCGGGGGAGCGGACGACCTTGAATGACCTGAAGACGTACCTCAACCGCGGGCACGACGCCCACGCCGGGCGGTACGATGGCACGTCCCCGCTCGACCTGGAAACCCTCACGGTGCTCAAACTCGTCGAGCAACTCGACGATCTCCACCCGTCTAACACCAAAGTCGCCCCATATCCTCCGACCTGTGTCGGGCAGGCTCGCCTGCTCTGTGACGACGTGCAACGGCTATTGGCTTACCAGGATGTTACTCCGCGGCCGGTCCTGATCGACTACCTCAAGACCATACTCGGACTCCACGTCGGGCTTTACATCCTCCGCCAATCAAGGCAGCTCAGCGGATGGGTGACTGACCGGAAGGCACATCCCTCGTGCGCTCCGTCGGCATGCCCTGTCAATGGGGGGCGCCGTACCCCATTCGACGGTTGCCCGTACACCCTGAGCCTCGTAGTAGACATGGGGTCGGATTACAAGTCGCGGATGGCCCAACTCGCTCAGGCGAGTGCTGCCGCCGAGTACGCACGCCTTACCGATCTCACGAGGGCACTGTTTTCGATCAACCAGCTCATGCGCTACGCCAAGGCGAATCCCGGAACGAAGGTTTTCGACACTCCCCAGGACGCCCTTACGTTCGCGGCCACTCCTACCCCCGAATTCGATGCCTTCTTCCGGATCCGGCTGCAGCAGGCGAAGGAACGCAATGAAGGGAAGGACGAGGCGATCAGCCCTGAAGAAACCGCGATCATCAACTCCGACCTGCAGCCGTTCGATGCGTTCATCGAATTGGTGACCCACGTGAGGCAGAAGCACCATCTCAAGTATCTGACCGAGCTTATCGACAAGCTGTTCCAGAAAAACACGACTTTCGGCTGTGTGACTCAGGGGAAGACGGCGACGAATCCGCGGCGGTGGTCCTTGGGCGGTCGGCTTCTCGAAGTGTTCGTGCAGCTCTCCGTGCTGAGCTGGGATGAGCAGTCAGGTCGTAAGCGATTCTACAGTGAGCCGATCCTCGTCGATGACTTCGTCCGGTGGGTTGAGGCCCGTTACGGTTTCATTATCTCTGCAGGTGGGCGTGCAGTCACGCTTGATGAGCATAGGGCCTTCCGAGACAATGTCCGCAGCCTGAAAGATCGACTCCGAGAAATCGGGTTCTACGACGACCTGAGTGACGCCTACAACGTGCAGACGATCCAGCCACGATACCCGATCGACCAGCGGAGGGGCACATGACGAACGAATCTCGCTCCCTAGTGCGGGCCGACCAGATCGATCTGAACGCCCTGTTCGGCCGTTTGCTCCTGCCGTCCGTGCGGAAGCAGTTGGCCGCTGCCGGGCCAGCTCAAAGGCTGCGGATCACCAGCCTGCCGAAGGAAGTTGCCGATGTGGTGTGTGCCACCCTACACGAGGAGGGGAGATGGGTCGCTCGCGTCGTAGTGGACCGCTCGCCCACCGTCGAATGGGAGGCGACGGCAACGAAGTTGATCGAGTACCGCAACCTCCTCATCGAGCCTCTGCTTGTTTTCATTCCGCCGGGGCTTCGGATCGCTGCGGAGGACTCGCTCGACCTCGCGACGTTTTCCGAGTTGTCACTCACGGACTTGGAGCAAGCGGCGCGTGACGACCTGTTCAACACGCTGCCTTTGGTGATCCAAGAGCGGGTGCGGGACACGCTGGACTATTGCCTGACCGAGCGGGTGATCCAGAACCCGGACCAGGTCATCCGATATCTTCTGACCATCCACAAGAACGGCGCGGACGGCTACGCGGCGGGCGGCGCGCTGTTTGAACTCGGGCTGATCCCACATTTCGAGCTGCACGCGCAGACGAGTACACGGTTCTGGCTGTCGCGGAACAAGAACGCGGTCGCGGCGCTGGCCGACGCCAAGGTGCCGCTCCAAGAGAGGATCACCAAGCTCCGCCTCGACAAAGGCTCTGTCCAGGCGCCTCTGTTCACCTACTGCCGGACCCGCACGGCCGACGCCCCTACCGTTTGGACGGCTGGTATTGCATGCGACCCGGCCGCCCGCTCCCTCGCGCTCGACAACTGGAAGTTTTCCGAATCGGCCGACGCCCAGAACTTGCGGCTCGTTATTGACTCAATCGACCTCCCTATGCAACCCGCAGACGAGGTTGGCGGCGCTCTCTCGCTTCCGGTGCTGAACCTGAACGACGCCAAGAAGGGACTGAAGGTCGTCTTCCGCTCCATCCCTAGCCCCGCCCAGGTAGACGCATGGGCCACCTTCCGATTTCAGCTTCTCGCCCCCGGAGATCCACCGACGTCCGTCTGGCAGAGTAACAGTTACTCACGGCCGGCCGGGCGATTGGCTACTATCCGCCGGACTCTCAAGGCCGACGAGTTCGATGCCGTCGAGGAAGGGACGTACTTTCTGCGCGTTCACGCCTATGACAAGTCGGGCGCGGTCTTAGACCAGAGCCGCACCATCACGGTGGGCGAGGTAACCCGCCGGGAGAATGAGTCGGACTTGTTCCTCATCACCCGCGGGGAAGCCGAGGTCGAACCGCCCGTTCAGCGGACAGTCCGCGTAAACTCTCTTCTCGACGCCTGGGCACGAGCGACGGCCCGCGCTCTTGGGGCGAAAGAGACCGAACTGCCAGAACTGAGCGCCGTGGTTCGCGCTTGGGCAGAGGCTGCCGGTGCGTCCCCCAGAGGGGACGTTCACTTCCGCCTCACCAGCGACGGCCTCCAGGGCTACGAGATAATGTTGCCGGCCTTGGCCCGAAAGCTGGAGTACGTGATCCTCAACTCTCCTGACCATGTCGGGGCTTACCGGATCAACTTCGGATGGGGGAAGATGGCGGCTGACATCGAGATCGAACGGCGGCCCGGACCGCGTCTGACCGATTCGGCAGTGGCTACGGAGTTCGTCCGCCTCCGGACGGCAGTGTTTGCCGCCATCTTGTCCCAGCCCAAGACGCGCGGGAGCGGGACGCAGGACGCCAACGCCGTCGGAATCGTCGAGACCGTTGATCTGCGCCCCTTGGCCAACCAGATAGATGAGTACACGAAAGCGTTCATCTCCCTCGCCGCGAATGTGTTCGACCCGGCCGCGGCATCGGACCATCGCACCAACGGCATGGCCCCCCTTGCTACCTTCGACACGGTCGAGCTGCAATGGCGCAAGCCAGGCGGGGGTGTCGGGCGGCGCCATCCTTCTCGCCCCAACCCACCCGATCCGGCTGGCCTGGGCCGCCCGACATACCATCCAGGCGGCCGAGTTAATCGCGGCATGGGCGGCTGGCCGGGATGCTCACGACTGGCCTCGGATCATCGACCAATTTCTTGCCCTCCGGCCGACAAGTGTGCCCCCCGTCCTCTTCGACGAGCGGGGCCGGGGGTATGTGGAAAGCGGACCGCTGACCGCGGCCTGGACCCTTTTCGCCCCGGAACTGTCCACGCCGGGAACGGTCACCGACCTTTCGGAGCACAGGGCCTCAGTCTGCTCGCTCTTGGGAGTCCGCCGGGCGGACTCGGACGATGTCGATGCGGCCACGGTTGCAGCGCCCATTTGGGAATACCTCCGGCTCCACCCCTACGCCGAGCAACTGCGAATCAATCTGTTCGGCACCGGCGACGGGCGATTGATTGCGGACGTTCTTCGACAGATCGAGGAACTGCGCCAGTCGACGCACAGGTTTACCCCGCCGCCTCTGCGCTACAACGTGCAGATGTTCACGTCAGGAGCGGAACAGACGAGTGCCGGCGACGCGGTGGACGGACTCCTCGACCCGGAGCGGCAGGTTGGGCGTGATGACGAGTTCACGCTCGCCGCGGCCAACCACTTGTTCCCGAAGCTCGTCTTCGCTCGCAACCCGTTGCGCTCCTTCATCGAAAAGCCCGGCGATTACCCCGCGCACGTATCTATCCTTGCCGATCAATTCGGGTTGCAGTGTCGCGTATCCGATGTGAGCGCCTACCCGAGGAGCGTGTTCGTCGGAGGGCTGGTGGTTGAACCCACGGTCGTCGAGGTTCCTGACGAGGCCGGGGCCGCCTGGCTCAAGGCGATGAACCCAGTCGCCGGCACGAAGCCTACGGACAGTACGCGTCTTTTTCTCGACGGTCTCGTAGCAACCCAGTCTGCCCACGCCGGCGTAGCCACCGGAAAGCCTCAACCGACGGGTATCGCGCCCGTCGTGGCGCTTCGTGTGACGACCGGCACCCAGGCTCTTCTGCGTGCCGTTCACGACGTGAGCGACTGGGTGATTACATTGGACCGCAATCTCGGCGTGGAGTTCTATGATCGGAGGGAGTCGGCCGATACCGGCTACCTGCTCGATTTCTCACCTGAGTACCTGCAACCAGATCGGAGGAAGCTGTTCGTCACCACCCGGCGTCCTGCTGAAGTCGAGCGGATCGTCCGGCCGGCGCTCGACGCATTCGGGCTACCTTCCGCCGACCCAATGCCCGGCGTTGTGGTAGACACCCTCCGTTCGCTCTCCGGCAAACTGGCCCTCCGCTTGCTCGCCGCCAATACCACACAAACGGCTGAGGTCGTTGGTCTGCTTCTTGCCCGCTGGCTGCTCGAATACGTGGGTGTGTTGGCGGACCACCGCGCACCGGGCGTGGTTCACGCCGCCGAAGCGCGACGAGGACGGTATTAGCGCCAAACGTGCCGACTTGTTGCTTGTCGGGTTCCGGCCGGCAGAGCGGGTGATCCGATTCAATATCGTTGAGGTCAAATTCCGCGAGGACTTGGCCACGGTCGCCCGGTTGGCCCTTTATCAGGAGATGGCCGAACAGTCGGATAACACGGCGAAGCGGCTACGGGCGCGATTCGATCCGGAACCGAATGGTGACGTCAGGGTCGATCATGCCTTAGTCGCTAAGGAGCTTTCGACGCTCCTTCGGTTCTACACCGAGCGCGGTGTGCGCTATGGCCTTATCCATCCGGCTACCGCTGCCACCTATCAGACCTTCCTGACCGATCTTAGACGCCGGGTATCGGCTAGAGGTTGAGAAGACGGGCGTTCTCTTCCACCGTCACTCGTCGGGGATTCATAAGGACGAAGACGAGCCAGACTTCCCGATCCACCGTATCGGGCACGACATGGCCTGTCGGTTGATGACGAGTCTGGGGTACAACCGTCCTGATGAGTCTGGGGACGACTCACGCACTGGTCCGCCCTCGCCCCCATCACCTCCGCCACTCGATCCCGCACTGTTCGATCCGTTCGCGTCGTCAGTAACGGGCGACCCGAACCGAAGCCGCCGTATTCCATCGACAACGCATACTCTCCTGACTCCAACCGCTCCGTCCGCTCGGCCGGAGCCAGCGGCTACCGAGTTAACGCCGGATCGGTTGCTCCCGCCCGTCCCACTACCGAGCGCCGCCTCCTCAACCTCGCCTCCAGTTCCACCGGCCGTACCGCCTCCATCTGTCGAGGCTTCGCCGCCAGCCATTGCGGAATCGCGGCCGGCGGACGAAAAGCTACTCCTGCCTCCCGTCATCACCGCGACGGAAGCCGATGTTTTGCTCGGGGCCTCTACCTTTACCAGCCAGTTCGGCCTTTTGGGAAAAGTAGGTCCCGCTCGAGTCGCCATCGACCTGACAGGGTGTAACACGATCAGCCTCTTCGGTGTTCAGGGGTTCGGGAAGTCCTACACCCTCGGCGTGATTGCAGAGATGGCAGTGAAGGCGGTCGATGGAGTAAACCGTCTCCCGGCCCCCCTCGCGACAGTGCTGTTCCATTACCACAAGTCCGACTCCTACGCCCCCGAGTTCGTGTCGGCCGTCGGACCTAACGTGAAGCCCGCGGAGGTTGAGCGGCTGACCACGGAGTACGGGGCGCGCCCGACCGGTCTGAATGACGTTGTCCTCCTCACACCCGAGGCCCGGGTCGAAGACCGCCGTCGGGAATACCCCAACGTCCAGGTTGAACCGATCAAGTTCCGGTCAGGCGAGTTGGACGTGGAGGCGTGGAAGTTCCTGCTAGGGGCTTACGGGAACGACTCGCTCTACGTCCGGCAAATGGTGTCAATCATGCGGCGTCACCGCGGTCAGTTGACAGTGGCTCGGCTCGATACAGAACTCTCCGAGGCGGACCTTTCCCCAGCCACTCGACGACTGGCGGAAGACCGGCTCAACCTAGCCCGGCCGTACATCGACGACAGGCGCAAGCCTGGCTTCGCTTCTCCGCCCCGGCCGCACTGTCATCGTCGATCTTCGGGACCAGTGGATCGAGAAAGACGAAGCCCTCGGGCTGTTCGTCGTGATGCTGCGGATCTTCGCGGCATCCAAGCATGCGGGCAAGTCGTTCAACAAGCTCGTGGTGTTCGACGAGGCTCACAAGTACATCTCCGACTCCGACCTCGTCGGTCAGGTCGTCGAGACCATTCGCGAAATGCGGCACCAGGCAACCAGCGTCATCGTCGCCAGCCAGGACCCGCTCTCCGTCCCCCGAGCAGTGATCGAACTGACCTCCATTCTGTTGCTTCACCGGATGACTTCGCCTCAGTGGCTCAAACACTTGAAGGGGGCCATATCGGCGCTCGATGGCGTGACAGACGCACAGGTAGCAGCCCTGGCGCCGGGCGAAGCGTTGGTCTGGAGTCAGAGATCCACTGAACAGCGGTTCACGGTCCGGCCTCAGAAGATGACCCTCCGCCCTCGCTTCAGCCAGCATGGGGGCGGTACGAAAACGGCTGTCGAAGGGGAGAGCATCCGCTGAGCGATGGTCACAGGAGGGCAGCGAGGTGTGGGAATCGCCGGCCCTGGTTGCTGAGCACCAGACCCGCCTGCCCGACAAGGAGTTGCTGCAAGCGAAACTTCACGAGTTCTACGAGTTGGCCCAAACGCAGGCCGCAAGGCCAGCCCTCGAAGGGCCGACACCGGCGCCAACCAAACCGGCCAGGCGAGGGAACGGCAGGAAGTAATGATTCCCTGCCGCAGGAACCGCCGGACGATTACTTCCGCGCACCATCGCGTGTAGGAATCCTTGCAGGAAACTGCAGGAAACTCGGCGGGAAGCATGGACTCGGTGGGTTCCGGAGCGTAAAATGTGGGAAGAGTGGAAAGTGTAAGTGTCGGAATAGCTAGTCCTTGCGTCAAATCGAGCATGGAACGCCTGAATGGGGTTCAGGAGGTCGCTGGTTCGAATCCAGTCGCCCCGACATGCAAGCCTCGCTGTAACAACAAGTTACAGCGAGGTTTTTTTATGGAAAGTCGGCGTGCCCGGCGGAGGGCACGGAATAGGGCACGGAAAGCGCCTCCAGAACGCTCGGTGCGTATAATGGAGTAGCTCGCGGCTGTTGCCTCAGCCGCGAGCCACAAATGAACCTTCTGGCTCACCCTCTGTGATCCGCAACAGAGTCAGGAGGTTCCGGCAGTGCGTTCCCCCACCAAGCCCTGGTATCGCGCATCGAAAGATGCCTGGTACGTTCAGCTCAATGGCCGAAAAATCCAGCTCGCCAAGGGCCGCGACAACGAGAAGGCCGCCCAGCAAGCCTTCTACAAGCTGATGGCCAGCGGATCGGGCAAGCTGCCCGAGGCCGACACGCTCCGCGTCGCCACCGTCTGCGACCTCTTCCTCGACTACTCCGAGAAGAACCACGTCCCCGACACCTTCGGCTGGTACAAGCAGTACCTGCAAGATTTCTGCGACCTGTACGGCACGCTGCTGGCGCAGGACCTGAAGCCCCTGCACGTCAGCCGCTGGCTCGACGCTCATCCCGGCTGGAAGGGCGCCCGCCGCTGTGCGGTCATCGCCATCAAGCGGGCCTTCAACTGGGCCGAGGGCGAAGGGCTGCTGGCCGTCAATCCGCTCCGCAAGGTGAAGAAGCCGCCGCAGACTTTCCGCGAGCGCGTCTTCAGTCGAGAGGAGCGGCAGGAAGTGATGACCGCCATCCGCGACCAGGCGTTCCGTGATTTCGTCTTTGGCATGCAGGAAACCGGCTGTCGGCCGAGCGAGGTCTCACGCGTTACAGCCGCCCACGTCAACCTGGAGCTGGGCGTCTGGGTGTTCACCGACCACAAGACGGCCAAGAAAACCGGCAAGCCGCGGATCGTCTACCTGACGCCGGCCATGATCGAACTGACCAAGCGCCTGATGGCGAAGCACTCCGATGGTCCGCTGTTCCGCGGCCCAAGGGGAGGAAGGCCGTTCACGCGAAACGGCATCCGCTGCCGGTTCAAGCGGCTGCGGCAGAAGCTGCCGCACCTGAAAGGGCTGATCGCCTACGCCTACCGGCACAGCTTCGCCACGGACGCGCTGGTGGGCGGCGTTGGCATCGCCCAGGTCGCCGAGCTGCTCGGCCACACCAGTACCGAGATGGTCATGCGCCACTACTCGCACATCGCCGGGAACGTCGGCCACATGCGGGAGGCGGCGATGAAAGCCGCAAACGCGGGGTAAAGCTTGGATCGAGGCAGGGGCATCGCCCGCCCCCTCCTCGAATCTGCCTAATGCCACGCGCTTCCGATCAGCAGCTCACCGAGGTCACATCGTCTGATCCACCGATCTTCTCGATGCCTTGGGTGTTGTCGGGCCGGAGCGCGCAAGAAATCAACGCGCAAGCCAGGGCATTGGGGCGCCAAAGCCAGCGAGCTGACGTTTCCTCTGGTGCGCCTCGGCGGTCACCAGGCCTTGGCGGGAGCGGGCACTTCGCCCACTGCAGAGTGCGGTCGCCTTCCCCAAGCAAGGAGGCCGTGCGCTGTTGACTGGTCTCGCCTGCGCCACCCTGAACACCGCTTGGTCGTGGTACAATGCAGAGATGTCGGGACGAAACCAGCCGCGCAGGTGACGGCGAACCTTGTGCTGCCCCGCCGTGTCTTGCCGTGTGCTCGCGACCACCTTCAAGGAGGAGCAATTCATGACAACCCTATCCAGAGGAAGTCGAGTCATCGTCGATACGAGCTTCGTTCGCTCTAGTCCGCCCGACGGCTCGACGTTCCGCGCACTGGCGGTGTCGGGCTGCCGCCTTGTCCTGATCGACAACATGGCCTTCGAGCTGTGCAGCACAAGCAATCAGGCACAGTGGCCTGCAACCCAGATGAAGCTCATGCCCTGCCACGAGGCCGTGGACTGCTGGCACTACACCGGCGTGATGCTGCGGATGGAGAGCGAGCACGGCCGTCCCTACGGCAATCCCTTCCATGAGGAAACGACGCACATCTTCCGCGACGTGCTGCGCGGCCGAGCGCGTACGTCCCCGACAACATCGCCGCCGTCACGCGCGAAGAGCAAGACGTCCGCGAGGATCTGGCCGTTCCCGCGCTGTTCCGCGATCTCGCACGCTGTGCCGCGCACCTGCGCCTCTTCGAGCCGCATGTCCGAGGTAAGCCTATCGCCGAGATCGATGCTCCCTGCCAGCGGCTCGTGAACAACCCAGAGAACATTCGGCGTTTCCTCGACGTGGGGGGCGGCGACTGCCCGTTCCCGCTCGACCGCCTCGATGAGACGTGGGTAGCCTGGCACCACGCGAAGGCGTTCCTCGCGATCCTCTGTGACTACCTCCGCCAGGGGAAGCCCTCCTTCGAGTCCCTGGGCAGGGAAGCGCTGAAGCGCTGGGTAAACCGCAAGCACGACCTAGATTACCTCATTTCGCTGGCATACGCCGACGCCATCGCGACGAACGAAACGACCGGGGAGATGGCGCACTACTGCCGGTGGATGTACGGCAGCACGAGGCGCTGCATTGCGGTTGCGGACGTATAGGCCGCTGAGCCCACGTGTCCGCGCTTGCCGTCGGAGGCGCTGCTCCTACCCTCACGAAAGGTTTCATGCCATGCACTGGATGCGAGACCTCGACAACTACCTGATTCCGCCGCTCACCACCGCCGGGACAAGCGAGCTCGGCGACCGGTGCCGCTGCGAACCGAACTTCGAGGACGGCAGTCTCCGCATCGTCATTCAAACGCTGCCGAATCTTGCGGCGGGTAGGGCCGCCCAGGACCGCGTCCTCGCCAGAGCGCGTGAGCTATGTCCCACGCTCGCCGACTGCCGAGTCTACTTCAAGACGCCGCAACCGACGACATACACGTCGCACCTGAGCCTCGCTCCACACAATATCCGCCCCATCGCGACGACGAGCTTCGTGACGACGTTCGACCTACCGCTCTCGGACCTCATCGACCTGAGGAACGCCGAGGGCGAGCTCGCGAAGCGGACACACGACGCCTACCGGGTCGCGACCTTCGCTCTTGGCGGCGTATCGGCGCTCTCGCGGCTCAGCATGGAGGAATGGGACGCTCTCGCGCTTCAGCCCGTTCGCGACGGCGTAGCCGCGTACGACCTGGTGCGGGAGAAGTACCACCTGTTCCCCGGACTGAACTGGCCGTTCGAGGGCGTGAAGCCAGTGTTCCTCGACTGGGTCGCGACGATCGACCGGTCGGGGAAAGTGCTCCTGTTCGACACGGGCACCCACGGAAATGCCCCTCGCCAGATCTTCAATCTGCTGAAAGGCGCTCTGCCTGATTTGAAAGCGCCGTTCGACCTGGAGTTCGAGATCGTGGGCGTCGTCGATGGCAGCGACCGAGCGTCCGTGGACGATGCTTGGGAAGGCAAGACCGCGGGCGGCCACCGCTTCCTCATCACTGTGCGGTACTACAAGGTCGCTCGTGTGCTCAGCGAGGATTTCCAGAGCCTCGTCGGCTACAAGAAACTCGGGAAGGAAGGTTACATGCAGCCTCTGCGCGACCTCGGGATTGTCCGGCTCGTCGCCGACGACGGCCGCCTCCTTCAGATCAATGGCTCGGACAACCTGTCGAACATCTTCCGTGGGTGTATGACGAACGCGATCGGAGGCCGCGAGCGCCTGGTGCAGAAGAAAGGCCACGAAGTCCTGACCGTGGAGATCGAGCGGGCCATCGTCGAGCAAGTCCTCGCGACCGCTCTCACCGGCGAGCTCCAACACCTGACGAACGCTCGCGTTGCAGGCTTCATCTCGGAGGATCGTTTCCGTGCCATTATCGCGGAGATGGAGCGGCGCTACGAGGACGAGTGGGTGAACTACCCAAAGAACGTGTGGTCTCTACGTGAAAAAAAGTACGTGAAAGGAGGCCTGCCCGAATGAGGGCGCAGCTCGTCTGAGCGTACTTCCGCCAAAGGGCTGCGCGGTTACGCCGTGCTCCTTTTCCGGTTCCCGCAGTATGATAACTTGAAGTCCAAGTGGCGATTTTTTCCGCTGACGCATTGCCTCAGACAATATCGACCGTGGAACCGACATCCCTAAGTCTGCTCAACCGACTTCGCGTCGCCGCTCCGGACGCTCCGGACTGGCGTCGGCTGCACAACATCTACTTCCCCTTGATTCAGGCTTGGCTGCGGCGCGTTCCCGGAATCGACAACGACGCCGACGACCTGGCCCAAGAAGTCCTCATCATTCTCGTGCGCGAGCTGCCGAAATTCGACCGACGCCGAGACGGGGCGTTCCGCGCTTGGCTGCGTCAAATCACCGTGAACCGCGTTCGCACTCTGCGAAAGGCTCGCGCCCGACTCCCGAAAGTGGGCGGCGGCGATGAAGTTGATGCTCACCTCGACCAGCTCAAAGACTCAACCAGCAACCTGTCCGCTCAGTGGGACCAGGAGCACGATCACCACGTCATGCAAAAGCTGCTTGCAATCGTGCAGCCCGACTTCGACGCCAAGACCTGGCTTGCATTCACGCGCTTTGCCCTGGACGGGGCCGCTGCAGCTGAGGTGGCCCAGGAGCTTTCCATGACCGTCAACGCCGTCGTCCTGGCCAAGTTCCGAGTGCTCAAGCGCTTGCGTGAAGAAGCGGGCGAATTGACGGATTAGTTCTCTTTTCGCGAAATGCTGCCCCTCGATCGGCCCTTTATGGATAGAGGCGGTTTCACCGGGGGACTCGGGTCCCGCACGGGAGACGCCGAAATCCACAACTTCGAGGAGGTCGTCATGCAAGCCGTTCACTCCGCTCGTCTGAACTCTCGCTGGTCCTGCTCGCTGGCTCTTGTGCTGTCCGGTCTCCTGGCAGCGCCGAACCTGGCCCAGGCCCAGCAGGTGCAGAATGGCCCCACCAAGGAGCAGCTCCAGCAAGCCGGCGGCAAGGTCGTCATCGCAATCGTGGCCGATCGGATCGCCGACGAGGCTGCCAAGGGGCCCAACGCCGGCCCGGGAGACATCTTTGCGGCGCAAGTCGCGCGGGGTGTCAGGGACGCCGCCATCGAGAGCGCACTGCGCGACCTGTTTCCGCGGCTCAGCGCCCGCCAGCGCCGTGATATTCGGCTCCTGACTTCCAACGCCGTCGATGGCCGACTGAACCTGCTCGATCAGACCCAGCAGAAGGCGAAGCAGCGCTTGATCAATGACCTCCGCGACATTGATGAGAACCTCGCCGACGCTGCTGTCTTGGCCGACTTCATCTACTGGCTCCATCAGACAGCCCAGATGCAGTAAGCCAGGTATGGCCGGAAGGTTGCCGCCTGCCTAAACAACGAGGAAACTATCCGAGCCCGGGCGCCAGCGAGGACACTGCCCGCATTACCTCAATGGCGCTCGGGTGCGCACATCCATCCTCCCCGGCCCGAACAGGAGGGACTTGCGGTGGCTGCGACTCATGACTCTCACCCATCCATCGCCGTGCTGAAGGAGTTCGCGTTGGGGCACAACCTCGACGACGCGAAGGCCGATGCCGTGCTGAAGCACATCGACACGTGCTCGGCTTGTCTCGACACGTCTAACGATGCTACGCGAAAGGGGCGTGGAGTGCGATAAGCGTCACTCCCGCTCCTGCGACCTGTTGACGCGGATGTTTTCAGGTCAGATTATGATAATCGGACGGATGCTGAAACTGAGTCGCCGTGCTGTCTCCCGGAAAACCGAAGTCCGCCAAGGTCCTCGCGCAATTCGCAGGAGCGAAATCATGGCTCAATCGTGGTACCTCTCCCGCAACGGGCAGCGCACGGGCGTTCCCATTTCCGTGACCCAACTTCGAGCCCTTGCTCAGCGTGGCCAGTTGCTCCCTGCCGATCTCGTCTGGACGGAAGGCATGCCCCAGTGGGTACCGGCGAGCAGCCTCAAGGGCTTGCCGTTCCCTGATCCGGCCGTTCGTGAAGAGAAGCGAATCAGGTCAGTGATGGCGTGTCCTGCTTGCGGCATGCAAATACCGGTTCAGGCTCAAAGCTGTTCGCACTGCGGCCACCCCAAAGAGATTCCCTTCGAGAACCGGAACCGTGAAAAGCCAACTCAGGAGAAAACACCCGGCCGGTTTTGGGGTGTCCTGGGGATCACCATGATAATGGTGAGTCCGCTAGTAGCTTCCATGGGGGATGGGATCGGTTTCATCCTTGCTGTGGCGGGACTCATTGGAGGAGTGATCGCACTCCTTGTTTACCGTCACCAAGCGAGCAAACAGATGAAGCCGTGCCTGGGATGCGGTAAGCCGTTCGCCGCCTATATCCTGAGGCTTCGCGAAGGCCGCTGCCATCAATGCCACCGGGAGTCAAAGCTCAACGACCCCGCGAGTTGCCACTGGTCCAAGCTGACACTCGCGGGATGGCTCTTGAGCCTCGTAACCATCGGTTCCTTCGCAGGTTTGTTTATTCTGTATGACCAATGGCTGTCTGACCCCTTGGTCCAATGGCTCGGCATCGACTTTCACGGTGGCGGCGCCGGCGGCGAGATGGCAGAGGGCCTCCTGCACGTCCTGATCTCCCTGCCGGTGCTGATCGCAGCGTTCGCCTTCTTCGCCTTTAGCTCGTTAGCTCTAAAACAGCTGGGCCTTCCAGTCTGGAAGGAGCCTGGTCAGAGCGGGAACCAATCCCGCGATGATGGACAGACGGTTTAAGCGGCCCGCCGTTCCGCGCTTGCCGAACTTTGCGATTTGCGAGCGGCCAGCCGGGCCGGCGGCTGAACTTCGCGTTCGTTGAGGAGGATGGCTCGTATGGCGCTCATTGCTTGCCCGGCCTGCGGTAACAAGGTGTCGAGACAGCGCCCAGTTGCCCGCGGTGCGGCCACCCCATCCTTACCACCGGGGATACACCTATCCAGAATCCTGCCAAGAGAATTAAGCGGAATCTGTTCTGGACGATAGTCTCTACTATTGCCGTCCTTTTGCTCATAGCAGGGGCAGTCGCACAGTTTGCGAAGCTAATCCAGGAATACCAGCAAATAAATGATCTGAAGCAACAGATCGATAACCAACAGAAAAAAAAGTAATGACGTTCATCACCGGAGGACACCATGCCCCTCGTCAACTGTGAGGCCTGCGGGCGAAAGATCTCAACCGCCGCCGCGATATGCCCAGCGTGCGGGCACCCAAATAGCGAGCCCCCGCACCGCACCGACGATGGCTCCGGGCCAACCTCCAAGGGCGCCGGCGGAAGTACTTCGAGGGGAGTGATCAGCGGCGCCGTGATCATGTGTGGGGTGCTTGTAGCGTCTTACTTCGTCTTTCCGTACATCCGAAACTACGCGACCTCTTTCCGCGGGGAAAAGGTTGATCTTCGTGGCCCCGCACCCCGCCCCGGCGATATGCTGCATAAGTCCGCTCGATTCGAAGCTGACCTGGCCGACGCCAAAGTGTCCATCACTCATGCCACGGAGGAAGAGATCACGGTCGATTCTGTAGACGGCCGATCGGTAACCAAGTTTCGCACAAAATACACCAAGAATACCCGGACCAAGAATTTGCCAGGGCGGAAACATGAAGAGGACGAGGCGCTCGCGGGAAGCACCGTATTGTCGGAAAAGATCGGAGACCGCTGGCGTCACTCGCTGGCCAACAGCGGAGGGAACCAAAAGCAGAAGGACGCCCTGGCCGAGGAACAGGGCTGGGATGATCAGGAAGATATCCCGGCGGGCAAACAGGCGGTAGGCTGCGTCTGGGACGAAAAGGCAAGCTCCTTGATGAAGCTGCTCGGCCCCTCGAGTTCAATCTTATCGGCCTCTGGCTCGATTCGGAATACTTTTGTGCGAATCGAACAATATCAGGGTGAACGGTGCGCAGTGATTGAGGGCAAGGGGCAGGTCACCTTCAAAACGGACTCCGGCACGATGACGCTCGATGTGTCAACCACCACCTATCGGTCGCTCGAGAGCGGCTACGATCTCAAGGAGGCCCATGACGGGCAAATGCTGCAGAAAACGAAGGAAGGCGTCGAGGTGAAGACGCACGTACGTTATGACGGAAAAACCGAGCTGCGCCGCTGACCTGGCACGCCGGACCGCGGGGTGGCAGAGCAATAAAGGTGTCTGGAACGTGTCGGGAACCTTTCAACACGAGCAATGCCATGACCCAGCAGGATCGGATTCGGTTCCGGTGTCCCCATTGCCACAAGGGGGTGAAGGTCAAGTCGAAAGACGCGGGCAAGCAAGTCTGTTGCCCGAATCCTGAGTGCGCCCAACCGATTATCGTCCCAGACGCAGCGGTGGCTAAAGGAGGTTTTGAGCAAGAGGATACGGGCGACCAAGAGCCGGAATCGAGCGGCTGGCTGCCTGTTGGATGCTTGGTCGTGCTGGTGAAATTGGTCGTGCTAATGCTGATCAGGGGCTGCACTCATTAGCCAACCCGGTGACCTCCAGAAAGGCGACATGCCACTCGACAGTCGCCCTGGCTCAGTCCGAGGCACCAAGAAGCCGGCCGGGCCTTCGTCGTCGGCGGGGCAACTCGCCACCCTCATCGGCCAGAACCTGGGGCACCTACGCCATCGCCACCGTCATCGGCAGCGGTCGGACCTGCGTCGTCTTCCACGCCACCGACACCAAAGACAATCGGCCCGCCGCGCTCAAGGTGCTGCAAAGGGAATTCGCCAACGACGAGAAGGGAATACAGCGCTTTTCCGCGGCATGAAGACGGTGCTGCCGCTGCGGCATCCGAACTGTGTAGGCTGCTTGCTGCTTGTAGCGTCTCACTTCATCTTTCCATACATCCGAGACGCGGGGAAAAGGTCGATCTACGCGGCTCCGCACCCCGCCCCGCCAATGTGCTCCGTCGGTCTTGCTGATACGAATCTGAACTAGCCGACGCCAAAGTGTTCAGTAGCCATGTCGAGGAGAAAGAGATCGCGGTCCTTGCCGTAGCAGCTTGCCATCGTGCAGCCCGACGTCGACGCCACGACGTGGCTTGCATTCACGCGCTTTGCCCACAACGGGGCCGCGGCAGCTGAGGTGGCCAGGAGCATTCCATGACTGTCAACGTCATCGTCCTGGCCAAGTTCGGAGTGCTCAAGCGCTTGCGCGAAGAAGCGGGCGAATTGACGGATTGATGCGCTTTTCGCGAAATGCTACTCCTCGATTCGGCCCTTTATGAATACAGGCGGTTTCGCCGGCGGATTCGGGTCCGCACTGGAAACGCCGAAATCTACTGGCTCCAGCACTGCAGACGCGGTAAGCCGCGTGTTGCCGGAAGGTTGCCGCCTGCCTATACAACGAGGAAACCGGCAGAGCCTGAGCGAGGGGTTCGCCGGAGTGCCTCAATGGCGCTCATCCCATCCTCACCGACACGAACAGGAGGAACTTGCGATGGCTGCGACTCGTGGCTCTCACCCACCCATCGAAGTGCTGAAGGCGTTCGCGTTGGGGCATGGCAACCTCGATGACGCGAAGGCCGAAGCTGTGTCGAATCACATGGCCACGTGCGCGGCCTGTTTCGACACCGTCGCCTCGCTTTCGGCCGATAGCTTTGTGGGCCGGGTGCAAGGCGCGCACGCCCGGCCGGCCACACCATCGGTCATTCCGCCGGAGCTGCTCAACCATCCCGAATACGAGGACATCGTCGAACTGGATCGCGGCGGCATGGGCGTCGTCTACGTGGCCCGCCAGCGGTTGATGAAGCGCCACGTTGCCCTCAAGGTCATCAATCCGAGTTTGCTCGATGAACCCGACGCGACCAAGCGCTTCCTGAAGGAAATCTGGGCCGCCGCCACCCTTGACCACCCCAACATCGTCAAGGCTCACACGGCATTCCAGGCGGGCCGGCTGCTGGTGTTCGTCATGGAATACGTTGCCGGCGAGGACCTGGGGCGACTCGTCAAGCGGCTCGGCCCGCTGCCGGTGCCCAACGTCTGCGGCTACGTCCAGCAGGCGGCCCGCGGTCTTCAGCATGCTTTCGAGAAGGAGCTGGTCCACCGCGACATCAAGCCCCAGAACCTGATGGTAACGGCGCGAGGCATGCCCCCGCACCTCAAGCACGTCGTCAAGATTCTCGACTTCGGCCTGGCCAAGGCCCGCGCGTCCGCCAAGACCCGTCTCGGCGCCACCCGTACCGGCTCGGCCCTGGGCACTCCCCATTACATCGCCCCGGAGCAAATCGTAGACGCCGCCCGGGCCGATATCCGCGCCGACCTGTACAGCCTGGGCTGCACCCTGTATTTCCTGCTGACCGGCGCGCCTCCCTTCGACGGGGCCAGTGAGATCGACCTATTCGACGCCCATCGGCGCGAGAAGCCGAAATCGGTGAAGGCGATTCGGCCGGAAGTGCCGAGCGACCTCGCCGCCATCATCGACAGGTTGTTGCTGAAGAAACCCGCCGACCGCTATCAGACGCCGCAAGAAGTGGTCGACTTGTTGTCGCCCTTTTTCAAGGGCGGCATCAAGCCGATACGCATATCGGAAGCTGCGCCAATGCCGACGCCGAAGCACGCTGAGCCAGGCCGCAAAACCCTGCGGCCGAAAGTCGCCGAGGGTACACAAATAGGCATTCGAAGTGGCGGCTCGATTCCACCCACGATGGTCGACCGATTTTGGGTAATGATCGGCAAAGCGCCGCAAGGCCCATTCGACATGGCTGTTCTTCGTGCCAAGTTTCGTGGCGGGGAAATCGAGTCAGACACGCCGGCCTGTCCTGTTGGCGGTCAGGTGTGGACAACCGTGGGGCAGCTGCTGCATCCGAAAACCAATCATCGAGTCCCACCCGACCCGACACCAAGCGGGCCGAGAAGCGGCAGTGGCATCCGAAAGCGGCGATCACGGACTCCGGTTGTGCTCGGCGCAGCATTCCTGTGTCTCGCTATCGCCGGCGCAGTGCTCGCCTTCATGTTTTGGCCTTCCGGCTACAAGCTGACTGACGCCAACCCGGCCAAGGGCTCGATCATCCGCTGCGAAACGCGAGCTTCCATAGTCAATGGCAGTTGCACCCTGAGCGAAGGTCATTGGACTAAGACGGGGACTGAGAACCTTGAGGTCACAGAGATAACGGAAACTCTTGTGCTCGAAGAAGGCGTCAAAGAACCGACCAAGCAGAAAATCACCGTCATTGCGCAAAAGACAGTGGAACGGGTCGCTTTTCCCGATGAGCCGGAAATAACAAATAACATCAATAGCCCGTTCGAGGGCAAATCGGTGGTGGTGCAAAATGTTGACGGCAGACTGACCGCGACCCTGGAGGGAGGTAAGCCAGACGAAGCTCAGGAGTCCTGGCCATCTGGTCCTGGTGGTAGCGCATACCCTGAGAAACGAATAGCGCTAGGTGAGTCATGGACTGTAACTGGTCCGGCGTTACGAAAATACACGGGTCTCGACGACGCCCTGACTTTTCAAGGAACAGGGACCTTCACCTTGGAACGCATCGTCACGCGAAATAACGAAAGGTGCGCGCTCATCGCGGTGCATATGGAGGTCAAGGCGACGACGCTGGACGAAAAATACGGCGAACTTCAAAATGTCGAAGTTCAAATTGAGCAGAGCTTGACCGGTCACATATACCATTCGTTGGCGACGTCGCTTGACGTTGAGTCCGAGTTCACGGGCCCAGTCAGAAAGACGATCCGGGGAATCCTCCACGGCAATCGTCGAGAATGTGTCATAACTGGCACGCAGACCGTAAACGGTCAAAACACATTCACGCCGCCGAAGGGGAAATAGAGGGACCATCGTGGCCAATGGCATCGTGCTGAAGGAGCTATCATGTCCCGAAACTGGTACTACGCGAAAGATGGTGCACGAGTCGGCCCTGTCGAATTTGCGAAGCTCAAGCGGCTCGTGCATCCGGTGCTTTGCAGCCGCGTGACATGGTGTGGAATGAAGGAGCCGCCGTTTGGGTGCCTGTAGAAGCCGTGCCGGCACTCGTACATGGCAGCGGTCCGATTGGACCGGATAAGGCGGCGGCTTCACAATCGAAGGGGCCAGCGGCTGATTCGCCCAAACAGAAATCAGGATGGTACAATCGCTTGTATTTCGTCTGGGTCACTCTTTTCATCGCGGTGGCAACACTCAAGGTGCTCAAAGCTCTTGAGCCTCTCAATAATCTGCCTTCAATGAATGCTGCACCGGTAGCGCGGCCTAACTTCCAGCCGCCTAATTTCAAGCTGCCAACGCCCGTCAAGCCGTGGCAGCCGCCGGAAAAGTCGGACAAGAAATGATTTCGCCGCAGCCGCATTCTCGAATGCGGCTGACGCGCGATGTACCTCTTTCACAAGCGAATATGTAGTAGGAGGGCATGGCGATGGCTGCGACTCGCGACTCCCACCCACTCATCGAAGTGCTGAAGGCGTTCGCGTTGGGGCATGGCAACGTCGACGACGCGAAGGCCGAGGCCGTGTTGAAGCACATCGACACGTGCTCTGCTTGTTTCGACACCGTCGCCTCGCTTTCGGCCGATAGCTTTCTGGGCCGGGTGCAAGACGCGCACGCCCGTCCTGCCATGCCACCGGTCATTCCGCCGGAATTGCTCAACCATCCCGAATACGAGGACGTCGTCGAACTGAGTCGCGGCGGCATGGGCGTCGTCTATGTAGCCCGCCAGCGGTTGATGAAGCGGCACGTCGCGCTCAAGATCATCAGTCCGAGTCTGCTCGATGAACCCGGCGCGACCAAGCGCTTCCTGGCTGAAATCTGGGCCGCCGGCACCCTTGACCACCCCAACATCGTCAAGGCCTACACGGCATTCCAGGCGGGCCGGCTGCTGGTGTTCGTCATGGAATACGTCGCCGGCGAGGACCTGGGGCGGCTCGTCAAGAGGCTCGGCCCGCTGCCGGTGCCCAACGCCTGCGGCTATATCCAGCAGGCGACCCGCGGCCTGCAGCATGCCTTCGAGAAGGGGCTGGTCCACCGCGACATCAAGCCGCAGAATCTCATGGTGACGACACGAGGCATCCAGCCGCACATCAAACACGTGGTCAAGATTCTCGACTTCGGCCTAGCCAAGGCCCGCACGTCCGGCGCGACCCGTCTCGGCGCCACCCGTACCGGCTCGGTCCTGGGCACTCCCCATTACATCGCCCCGGAACAGATCAAAGACGCCGCCCGAGCCGACATCCGCGCCGACCTGTACAGCCTGGGCTGCACCCTGTATTTCCTGCTGACCGGCGCGCCCCCCTTCGACGGGGCCAGTGAAATCAACCTGCTCGACGCCCATCGGCGCGAGAAGCCGAAATCGGTGAAGGCGATTCGGCCGGAAGTGCCGGGCAACCTCGCCGGCATCATCGACAGGATGTTGCTGAAGAAGCCCGCCGACCGCTATCAGACGCCGAAAGAAGTGGGCGATGCGTTGTCGCCCTTTTTCAAGGGCGGCATCAAGCCGATCCGCCTGTCGGAAGCTCCGCCAACTCCGACGCCGAAGCAAGCCGAACCACGCCGCGGCGAGACCCTGCGGCCGAAAGTCGCCGAGGGCACCCGCATAGGCATTCCAACTCCACCAGGTGGCGGCTCGCTTCCACCCACGATGGTCGAGCGCTTCTGGCTTATGATCGGCAAAGCGCCGCAAGGCCCATTCGACATGGCTGTTCTCCATGGCAAGTTTCGCGCCGGGGAAATCGGGTCAGACACGCCGGCTTGTCCTGTTGGCGGTCAGGTGTGGACATCCGTGGGGCAGCTGCTGAATGCGAGAACAAATCATCCATTCCCGCCCGACCCGACACCAAGTGGGCCAGGAAGCGGCAGCGGCATCCGAAAACCGCGAACGCGGACTCCCCTTGTGATCGGCGGAGCATTCCTGTGTCTCGCTATCGCCGGCGCTGTGCTCGCCTTCATCTTCTGGCCTTCCGGCTACAAGCTCACTGACGCCAACCCTGCCAAGGGATCGATCATCCGCAGCGAAACGCGAGCGTCAATGGTGGACGGCACTGTCACTTTTTCCGCGCTGGACTGGCTTTGACCGGGAAGGTGAACCGCGAGCACACAGAGATAACAGAAACGCTTGTTCTCGAAGAAGGCGCCAAAGAACCGGCCAAGCAAAAGATTACCTACATTTCCGACAAGAGTGTCATCCGGATCGCTTTTCCAGGCAAGCCGGAAAAAACAATCAAAGTCAATGGCCCATTCGAGGGCAAATCGGTGCTGGTGCAGAACGGTGCTGGCAAAGTGATCGCGACATTGGAGGCAGGCAATCCAGACCCGGTTCAGGCCAGTCTGTTGCAGTCCTGGCCATCGGGCAGCGAATACCCTGAGAAACGAATTGCGGCAGGTGAGTCATGGACCGTGACCGGTCCGGCGTTACGAAAAATCGCGGGTTTGAACGACGCCCAGACTTTTCAAGGAACGGCGACCTTCACCTTGGAACGCATCGTCACGGTAAATAACGAGAGTTGCGCACTGATCCAGCAGCACATGGAGATCAAAGCGACCGTACTGGGCGAAGAAAAAGAGGAAATTCAAATTGAAATGAGCTTGACCGGTCACACCTACCATTCGCTCGTGACGTCGCTTGACGTTGAGTCCGAGGTCACGGGACCGATCAAGATGACGCTTCCCCCGGTTATCGAAGAAGGCGAGCGTGTAGACGTTACCATAACTGGCACGCTGACCGTAAAGACTCACGATACAATCACGCCGCCGAAGGGGAAATAGAGGGACCATCGTGGCCAGTGGCATCGTGCTGAAGGAGCTATCATGTCCCGAAACTGGTACTACGCGAAAGATGGTGCACGAGTCGGCCCTGTCGAATTTGCGAAGCTCAAGCGGCTCGTGCGCTCCGGTGCTTTGCAGCCGCGTGACATGGTGTGGAATGAAGGAGCCGCCGTTTGGGTGCCTGTAGAAGCCGTGCCGGCACTCGTACATGGCAGCGGTCCGATTGGACCGGATAAGGCGGCGGCTTCACAATCGAAGGGGCCAGCGGCTGATTCGCCCAAACAGAAATCAGGATGGTACAATCCGTTACCTTATGCCTGCGCCATTCTTTTGATGGCAGCGGTCAGGATGCTGCCAAGTTATTTCAGGACACCTACACCTCCTACTGGATTCAAAGTTGCACCGGTGATCCGGCATGATTTCAAGCTGCCAAAGCCCGTCAAGCCGTGGCAGCCGCCGGAAAAGAAGGACGAGAAATGATCTCCACCTCAGCCGCCTGCGGGCGCCGGACTTTAGCGACAATGGCCCGAGCCGGAGTTGTTGGACGCCCCGCGCGTATCGACAACAGGACGGGCTGTAGGAACAGCGGCGCCCCGTGGATAGCGACAACGGTACGAGCCGTAGCGGTTCGAAGACCCGTGCATCGCGACAACGGTACGAGCCGTAGGGACTCGGCGCCAGTGTGGATACTCAGTAGTGCGGCGACGTGGGCGGAACGGCTCGTAAACGTTCACGGACGGCGAACCATACGACGCCAATCCCTCGCGATCCAAAGGCGCCTTATTAAGTCGTCGATAGAGGGTTCACGTCCATGGCCCTGATTACTTGCCCGGAATGCCAACGGCAGGTCTCCGATCGGGCATCGGCGTGCCCAAAGTGTGGCTGCCCAGTTGGCACAGGGCTGTCCATGTCGCCTACTAAAGACCGGCCCAATCACGACCGACCTGAAGATGTGAAACAAGATGGATGGCTTGCCCGGTTGTTCGCAAGGCCCGGTGGATCGCAGTTAGCTATCTTCCTGCTCTTGATTCTCGTTGGCATTGTCTCGGGGTTTCTCAAGTCGCTCGGATGGTTTGGCGGCGACCAACGACCCCCGGAAGCGGCCGCCGTGGTTCACATGCTGGAAGCGATCAGAAACTCGGATGTCGAAGGCTTCAAGAATGCCCATTCTCAGAGAATCCGGGAGCACAAGGACCAAAGCGCTTGGCAGAAGGACTTGAAGGAAGCGCAAGCCCTTTGGTGGGACGTACTCGTCAGGGATGGCGGGTTTATGAGGGAGACTGAATGGTCCTTCACGGGGGATTCAACGAGCGGAAAGGCCACCGCAAAATATCGTGGCCGCGAAATACAGTTCCGGGTTATCAAGGAAGGCGAAGAATGGAAAATCGACGGGCGGTGAAGTCGAGAGCCGTTGACCGGCATCCCCGTGGCGTCCGTTGGTTTGCGACCTCCATGTCCCGATCCAGCGCTGCGAGATGAGGGTTTCTATCCTGACAAACTGCTACAGCCGACAGCCCACGCGAATTGCGGTTCTAACGCTTCAACGATGTGCCCCGCGCGAGGCCGCTGCTCAGCTGGGTGCTCGCGCCCTCCGGCTTTGCCAGTACAGCAATAACAGCGCTGCCGTTACCCCGGCGCAGGTATGGAGCAGCAGGACGCCGATCGCTGCTTCCGAGGACGCCGCTTCGGCATCGTGTCCTGACAGGCAGTCGTCGAGGCCTTGCTTGCCCCAGTAGACTGAGATGGTGACCATGGCGAGCCATTTGGCGGCGGTGCCGAGTGGTACAATCGCCCCCGACAGGATAATTTGCGGGATGATGGCCATCGGGATGAGGGTGATGGCCATCTCCTCGGTGGCAGCAAATGCCGAGATGGCCAGGCCGAAACAGAAAAAGGGGACATTCAAGATAACCGGAAGCGGCTCCGGGCAGGTATCGTGCAGAGGTGTCCGCGTCGTGCGGCGCACCGCGTCCCGCGAGGGGCGTTCGTGAGACTCAAGCTGCTTGCGCGGAAACGTGCCCGTGCAGTTTCCAGGGGAGGGGGTGGCGTCGCCGCCACCCCCCTCACCCGACCGACAGGAGGAAGAGCGACATGAGCAATCAGGACCGAATACGGTTCCACTGCCCCCATTGCCACAAGAGGGTGAGGGTCAAGCCGAAAGGAATAGGCATGGAAGTGCATTGCCCAAACACTAGCTGCGGCCAATTGATAGTCGTTCCCGATTCATCGGAGACGGAAGAACAACAACCAGGCGGGTCGTCTCTGGGGGAGGACATCGGCTACGGCGTGATAAAGCTCTTCATATTGCTCGCCATCTTCGTCGGCATCCCTTGGGTCCTACAGCTTGCGGACCGCCACGTGGTGGACGATACAGTCGAGCGGGTGAGGGACGCTATAGAAAAAAAGGCTATCGAAGATGCGGTTCGTACCTCTGGCCAAGTCGTGAAGCCAGACAAAAAGACGAAGCAGTAAGTCGAGAGCCGTCACAGGGCCTTGAGCGGCGAAGTTGCGGCGGCTGTGCTCGAACCATGTGCCGCAGCGCCACGCTAAGGAAATGAGGGAAGCGTGCTCCAAGTCATCATTATTGTGGTGGCCGTGCTTATCCTGCTGACTGGTATTAAAGCCTTGACCCCCTCGGGGCTTGACATTGGAGCAGGCGGCAGGAAGCTGACTGGCCGCCCCGCCAAGATAGTGGGCGGGATTATCATCGCCGTTGCGATTGGGATGATCGCCTTTGCGGTGGTTGGGCTGCCCTGGACGTTGGGCAAATAGAGGCCGAACATGGGTGCTATCCGTCCGCGGCGCAGGGTTCGGAGCCGAACCCATATATGGACACTAAAATCAAGGCGCGCACCCCGAAATTTCCCCGACTTGACTCACTGCGGTTTGGAGCGGTTACTTTGAGCGCTGAGCGTCCTTCCCTCGTGGCGACACCGCGAGGTTCTGTCATTGCGGTTATCGAGGAGACGCTGTTTGTCGGCAGGGATCTGCGTCTGGCAGACGACGTTGCCGGCCCGGCGAGGAGCCTGGCGTGCAGGTCGATGCCGCAATAGAATTGGTGCTTGCGGTTGTAGAATCTCATGTAATGCTCCGGATGGGCAGGTAGGGGCCTGAGCCCGCATTGTGGTTGGAAGGTGCGTCCTTCCTGAAAATCCCGCGCTGAGACAAGGTTACCACCTTGATCTCTCACACACTTGGGACAGGCTCCCACCCGTTCCTTTGAGGTGTCCATGAGGAGTATCAAACTGCTACAGCCGACGGGCCACGCGAATTGCGGTTCTAACGCTTCAACGATGTGCCCCGCGCGAGGCCGCTGCTCAGCTGGGTGCTCGCGCCCTCCGGCTTTGCCAGTACAGCAATAACAGCGCTGCCGTTACCCCGGCGCAGGTATGGAGCAGCAGGACGCCAATCGCTGCTTCCGAGGACGCCGCTTCGGCATCGTGTCCTGACAGGCAGTCGTCGAGGCCTTGCTTGCCCCAGTAGACTGAGATGGTGACCATGGCGAGCCATTTGGCGGCGGTGCCGAGCGGCACAATCGCCCCCGACAGGATAATTTGCGGGATGATGGCCATCGGGATGAGGGTGATGGCCATCTCCTCGGTGGCAGCAAATGCCGAGATGGCCAGGCCGAGCGACACGCCGGCCAGGGCCAGACCCAGGAGCACTGCCAGTTCGGTCCAGAGCGAGCCAGGCGGCACGCAGATCCAGCGGACAATAAAGAACAGCAGGGCCGTCTGCGACAGGGCGAATACCGTCAGCAAGATCAGCTTCGACGCATAGTAGCTTGCGAACAGCAAGTTGAAATCACGTTCTCTCGTGTAGATGAGCCGTTCCTTCACGATCTCCTTGGCCGCGCTGTTGCAGCCGAACCAGAAGCTCGTAATGGCCAGGAGAAACATGAGCATGCCGCTCTTCCTGGCATATTCCGGAGCGTCGGCCAGCGATTCCTGCAAGCGGTCGAGGTTGTTGAACAAGAGGCCCAGCAAGGCGGCGACGACCAATGCCTGGCCAAACATGGTCACGAGCGAGAGAAACTCACCGCGCCAGATGGCGGAATAGCGGCGCGTCAGTAAATAGGTCTGCCATAGGAAGAGGCGGATGCGATGGCCTGTCCGCTCCTCATGCCGAGGGGGTCGGCCGGAGAGCTTCGCCGACTCGGGGGGCAGGCGATCCGCCACGTAGGTTTGCCAGTGCCGGCTGTTTCGGAAGGTGCGTTGCCAGTGCTCGGCCGGTTGCTCCGCCAGGCGGTCGTAAACGTCGCCCAGCCGCTCGATGTTGAAGTAGCGCAGGGCCTCGGCCGGCTTGCCGACGAAAGCGAGTTTGCCGCCTGCCGTGAGAATGACCACCAGGTGACAGTTCCGCTCGACGTTCGCCAGGCTATGCGTGATGCACACCACCGTCTTGCCGGCGTCGGCCAACGAGCGGAACAGCCGCATCATCTCGCGATCCGTCTGCTCATCAAGTCCGCTGGTGACCTCGTCAAGAAACAGCAGGCTCGGCCTGGACAGGATCTCGTTGGCCAGGCTCGCGCGCTTGATCTGCCCGCCACTGAGATGCCGGATGATCGTGGCCCGGCGCTCGGTCAGGCCGACCCTTTCGAGCATCTCGCTGAGGGATGCTTCGATCTCAGCGGCGCCGGTGTCGGCGGGCAACCGTAGCTTGGCGGTGTACCACAGGGCTTGGCCGACCGCGAGCGACTCGTGCAGGGCGTCCTTTTGCGGCACGACGGCGATGTCCTGCTTGAGGGCGCCGAAGTTCGCGTGAAGGTCGGCCCCATTCACCGACACCCGGCCGTCATTCGGGGTCAGCCGGCCGCTCAGGGCCGAGAGCAGCGTCGATTTGCCCGACCCGCTCGGGCCGAGCAGACAGGCAAACTCATGCGGCCGAACTACCAGGTCGATCCCGTCGAGCAACGTCAGTGGTTCGCCGGTGGCCCGGTTCGTCACGACCCGGCGAATGTTGCGGGCGATCAGCTCGATGTTGTTCGAGCGGGATCGGCCGACCAGGGCCTCGCCGTCGAATTCGAGGGCGAACGGGCCGATGTCGATCCGGTCACCCTGTTTCAGCTCGGTTTGCCCGGTCAGCAACGCGCCATTGAGGAAGGTGCCGTTCGAACTGCCCAGATCGTGCAGAAAGACGCGCTTGCCGTGGACCAGAAGGCGGGCATGCCGGCGCGAGACATGGGCATGGTTCAGGACAAAATCGACATGTCCCTCGCTGCGGCCGATGATGCCGCCCTGGCCGACCCTCATGTGCGCGACGTCGGCACTGCCACGCATCTCGGCAATCTGCTCGGGCGAGGCCCGCACCGTGCCGCTGCCCTTCTCGCCGTGGGGCCGGCCAGCCGCGGGTTTCGGCGTCGGCAGTGCCGCTAGCGATACGACGTCTACCGTCGGCCCGTTCATGCCCAGCCGAATCCTGTCGCCGACGCGCAGGGCGACCGGTCCGTTGATCGGCTTGTCGTTCAGGAGGGTGAGATTGGTCTGACTCAAGGGGGTGAGCAGACAACGATCGCTGGTACGCTCGATCCTGGCGTGTCGTCCAGAGACCATGGGAAAGTGGTCGGAGTCGAAACAGACCTCGCTGCCGGGTTCGCGGCCCAGGCGGATGGCCGCGACTGACGCGATCTTCTCAGACACGGCACCGTCGGGCGCGGTAATGCGAAGGCGCATGCTGCGGTTCCTGTCAGGCGCGACACCGGCTCTTTGCTCGTTGAGGAACTTCTCCGTGAAACAGTCTATCCAGAATCCTTTTCGATGTCCGCCATCTCGCAAATCGCCGGCAACATCGGCCACATGCGAGAAGCGGCCATGCGAGCCGTCAATGCCGGATAACGGCCTGACACTGCACCTCACCGTTCAATGCCTATTTCCGTTTCCTTCCCATTATCGGCGGCAGCGGCAGGCCCCGATGATTTCGGCCTTGTCGCCAGCGTATTCGCCAGGCCGTTACCCGGAACCGGACGAAGATCCGCCGGTCTGAAATCCGTGGTTCGCGTGTCGTATGTCTTGACAATTGTTTGCGCAGCGATCTGTCTAGGTCTAGGTTAAGGAGGAGTTGGACGTTCTTGACCACCAAGCTGTGGAGGCAGCTTGATGGGAACGGTAATAGCAGGAGCGGACGGGTCATAGGTAGGACCAGCAGCCCTAGACCTAAGAGAGGTCGTTATACGCTCATGGTGCCCACTCACCGCGGTTGCTATCGTTTTTGCCTGACCTGCATCAAGTCCAGCCTGACCAGCGAGCATCGCACTCATAGCAGCCATTGCATCACTCGGAGACATATTCTGATGTGCGGGCTCGGCATACCATCGTGCGATACTACTAGCCACCAGCGCTCTCCGCGCAGCACTATTCTCCGATCCGGAACCGGTGGTGGGAAACAGATACCCTTCTCTCGTTCCTGTAGCTGACAGGAGCAGGTTCAATCCGGTAAGCCGACCAGTACTCGGATTGCCATCGCCAATCATCCTAGCGAGAGCATCGCTTCCATTAGATGAACTCATAATAAGGTCCAGCAAGCTTTCGTTTATGTTATTGTTCAACTTCATGAAAGAGGCCTCTGCGATGCCCCCCGTCGCTGCCACGCCGACTCCGCTGGCTCCAACTCCCCTTAACGCACCTGACAGACCTTTCAATGGTGGCACTGGCATAGAATCTCCTTTCGATCATGGTTGCAAATAACATTATAACGCGAAATGGTTAATAAGTTATGTGAATTATTTGTTACAGGCGGCCGGGCACAGGGCGCTCGTCGCTGCATGTAAGAGAAAGCAATGGCAAACCAATGGCTTAACGCCACGTCCACGCGTGAACATGAATGTTCGCCGTTGGCCCCGCGGGTCCCTCGAAGGAGCTGGATCGGGGTCACTACCCCCTGCACCAGCCTCGCGCTCGCGATGGAGCGCATCCGCAAATCGAGATCGCAGTACAGGCCGTGGAAGTGAAGTTCTTCAGCGAACCGAAGCTGAAGCTGTTCACGCCAGCCATTCAGAGCTCCTCCGGTGCTCTCTTACCGTATCGCGATTAAGTAACCGTTCACCACTTTTCCGCAAACTGGCGCAGCTGCAAGCCGCCTTGCTTAATAATGTAGCGGCATGGAGACTCCGGACTGCCCTGGTTGCCGCAAGCGCGACATACACATCGCGGCCCTGGAACGCGAGGTAACGGCCCTGAAAGTGCAGGTTGAGGAGCTGGCCGCCAAGCTCCACGACTTGACCCACCAGCCGCCGCCGCGCGGCCCGGCGGCCTTTGCCCCCGCGCCCGCCAAACCGAAAACCGGCCGACCGCGCGGCGGACAGGCCGGCCATCCGCCCCATCTGAAGCAACTCCTCCCGCCCGAACGCGTCAACCAGATCGTCCCGTTGCTGCCGACGCAGTGCGCCGCCTGCCAAGCCCCGTTGGCGGCCGACCCTGGGCTGAGCGATCCGCCCCGCCAAGCGCCATCAGATCGCCGAATTTCCGCCCCTCAAAGCCCACGTCACCGAATACCAGGCCCACGGCCCCACCTGTCCCGGTTGCGGCACCGTGACCTTCGCCGCCCTGACCGCGGCGCAGCGCCCCTACAGCGTCGGACCGCAATTGACCGCCGCCATGAACTATCTGGCCGGTTGTCACGGCCTGAGAAAACGCGCCGTCGAGGAAACCGTCGAAACCTTCTTCGAGGTCCCCATCGCCCTGGGCACCGTCGCCAACCTCGAACAAGAGATGAGCGCGGCCCTGGCCCAGCCGCACGAGCAGGCTCGGCAAGCCGTGGCCAAGGCACCACGGCAAAGACTTGCGAGGTTTGAACAGGAAGAAATGGCCCCCGACCGTTGCCTCGGCCGGGGGCTGCAAGTGAACCTTCCGGCTCACCCTCTGCTCGCGATGAAATGCGGCGAGAGTTGGTCAGGCATACGGAGCCCAAGCGCGCGCCTGGATGCCGCTGCTGTTAATTCAGGCTGATGTGTTTGAGGCCGAGGGCGGTGGAATCGACGGCGGCCGCGTCGACCTTGTGCTCCTGCAGAAATGCCTCCAGCGCCGCCTCCTCGACGAGGATCTTTCCGCGACGCCCCTTCCCGCCCATGCGGTAATGCGGCAGCAGATGATCCTCGCACCAGCTGTAGACCAGGCTTGCCGAAACCCGCAGCCGGTCCGCGACCTGCTTGACTGTTAGCATGGCTCTGCTCTCGTCCGGTCATTGGGGCCTGCAGCAGGGCAGCAGGCCTTCCTTTTGGTAACGCAGCAACTCCGAGTGTGGCACGGTCCAACGAGCGTGAGCGCCTCGCCCCGATAGCTTCTTCTCGGCACGAATCCGGCCCAGCCGAGCCCACTCCCTGCAAGTGAACGGCTCGCGGCCGACGAGGCGGGCGAATTCCTCGATCTCGTAGAAGTCCTTGACCGTCTGCCGCTCCACCAGGAGCAAGACCATCGCCCGGAGTTCGTCGAGACGTTCCTCGATGGTCATCGTCGGAAACCTTCTGCTGATGGTGGGATGCCCGAAAACTGCTTATTACCGGTCGATGCCTCGATCTTTATCCCGGTTCTGGGCCTTGCCCGCGCCGCCCCTGGCGTAACCATCGAGCGTTTTGCCGTAGTCAGCCGTGAGGTTGACCGCCGTCATTTGTGCGTAGTCCATCACGGCCGAACGGAGATCAACACCAAAGAGATCTGCCCCTTCCAGCCGGGCGTTGGTAAAATCAGCCCCGATGCAAACGCTCCCGGTCATGCTCGCCCCGCGAAAATCGGCATGTCGGCAATCGGCTTTGGTCAACACCGCCTCAGACAAATCCGCTCCCCGGAAATCAACCCAGCGTAAGTCGGCGCCCTCGAAGTTCACATGCCGCAGTTGGGCGCCGCGAAGATCGGCCCGCGTGCCGTTGCCCCGCGGGTTGTCGATCCACTGCTTGTGGCGTTGCAGCGCCGAGGAAAGCTCTTGTGCAGTCATGGGCCGCCCCTCACCGTTCAATGGTTATTCGCGTTTCCTTGCCGTTATCGGCGGCCGCTGCAGACCCCGATGATTGCGGCTTGGTCGCCGGCGCATTGGCGAGGCCGTTAACTGCCTTTGCGATGGCGATGCGGTCGGACCGGGTGCAGAGCCGGTACGCCAGGTATCCCAACAGCCCGATGGCCGTGAGTAGCCCCAGAAGAAAACCCGCGATGAATCCCATGTCCTGTTCCTCCAACCCCGGCGAGCAACATTTCCGCGTGCCTGCAAACGCCGGCGGGGCTGGACGATGCCCCGCAGAAAGCGGCTACTTCCTCAGCAGCCACCTGGCGACTTCAAACCCAGTCTTGCCCAGCATCTGACGTTTCCGTGCCTTCGTTTCCTCCTCGTGAGCTTTCTTCGCCAGCCAGGCCCTCGGGTTGCTATCCCGGAGCTTTTTGTCCTGGTAGGCACGGATGCCCCCGCAGATGCCCATAATGAGCAGGCACCAGCCGATAAATGTCATCGCAACCTCCCCTCTGGTTATGCCCTCGCTACCGTTCGATTCCGCGGTCTTGCTCCTGCCCGCGTCCGTAGACACTTCCCCGTGAAGCGTAACTATCGAGCGTCGCCTGGTAACCGTCTACCAGGCCGCGATCCTGGCTGATCTCAGCCTGGGTGTAATTGAGCGGCGCACCCGGCTCACCGGGCCCCTCGCCCTGCCCGAAAAACACCTCATGAACCTTGTTCCGCACATCCTTGATGGCCTCGCGGCCCATCGCTTTCAGCTCCGCCCCGAGTGACGGCTGCTGGTCGCGGTTATCCTGAATCCACTGACCGAGCTTTTCAGCCCATGATTGCCGCGCCTCCTGTCCTTGCTGCTGTTGCTGCTCCGTTTGGTCCGGACGCATATGATCTCTCCTTTCATTCACTCATCGATCTCGCCACGATACCTTGCCGCCAGATGGGCCTGCTCGATGGCCGCGTCGCGCATGGCCTGCACTCGCATGTTGTCAAGCTGGCGGTCGACCATCGCCACCCAAGCCAGGGAAAACGCCCCGAATCCGATGAATACGGCCAATCCGTGCGAGAACCCGATCGCCTCGACGCAGACGCCAGTCACCAGAAAGAACAGCGGCTCGATGACCTGCTTTACCGCCGTCCTCCCGAAACGCTTCGCCATCTGTTCATCCACGTCGCCCTCATAGCGGCTATGGCGAACCACGCCCGCTCGTTTGGCCCGCTCGCTGCTGGCCCGCTGGCACAGCATGACGAGAAGCCAAACGCCCAGAAACCCAAGGAGGTCAGGGATCCGGCCGAGACCGCCCACCACGATCATCATGACCAGCGCGATCACGGCCGGTCGGCCGAGCGCTTCAGTGCCCCAGTTTTTTCGCACGAACGGCAAGAAGCACATGGAATGCCCCTTGGCCAGCGTGTAGAGGATGTTAAAGCTCTGCTCCCGGCTCAAACCGTTCTGGTTGTCCTGTTGTCCTGCCATTGTGCTCTCCTCTCTCGAAAAAGGTTGCCTTTGCTAATTCCGCCCCGGATGCAGGCGCCTTAGCATCCGACTGCTTTGCACTTCAAAGCTCTCGATGCCGGCCTTGACCCCGGTCGAGGATTTCCAGAAACGCATCGCGTTTCTCCTCTTCGCGGAGGCAGTTGATGAACACGTCCAGAATGTCCCGGCTCGTAGCAAACGCCACATCATGAATCAGCCGCTGGTTGACCACGGCAGTCACCCTCTCGTAAACGCCACTTGCAGGTAGTTCTGCCTGTTGCTGAATCGCTCCGGTCGGATGACGATGGCATCCGCCACGCCGCCGCTTCCGGTACGCAGGCCGTGCATGAAAACGCCAGGTTGCAGCACCGGCTGGTACGCCTGATTGAAGCTGCCGGTAAACTTCGTGCGACCCATCAACGTTTCATACACCGATTCCTCCGGCGCCATCGAGCCGCCGATCATCGTCTCCAGACGCTGGCCGAGTAGCCCGCTGGCCCATTCAGCGCTCTTGGCATCGCCGAGGCTGCAAAACACTTTGTGCGCAAAGTTCGTGAGCAAGGCATTCGCGGCGTGCTCGGCCGCCTGGTCGCCTTTGAGCGCCGAGTAGTAGGAATGCAGGCTCTGAGTCAGCACCACCATGCACCCGCCGTGACTGCGGCATTCGGCCAGGAACTGCGGATCGAACGAGTTCAGGTGATTCTGAAACTCGTCGATCCAGATCACCGTCACCTTCCGCTTGTCCGCCGCAAAACGCCGCAGGATGTGCCGCTGGGTCGCCAGGTGCCAGATGCCGTTGACCATCGCGCCCGAGGCACCGTGGCGTGAAATCGACATGTCCACGAGCACCCACTTCCCTTCATCCATGATGGTGGGTGAAACATCGGTCGTTTGCGCCATCAAATCACGCACGACGCCGTTGCATAGAATGTGAAGAATGCCCTGCACCTGCGTGGTAATCGAGGACCTCGTGCGATCATTGAGTGTGGGCATTTCTCCGAGCCAGTAGGCCAGCACCTGCTCGAAATCGGCAGCCTCGATGGGGGTTTTCCGCGCGTTGTACGCAGCCTCAAGCACCTGGTTGTGGTAGCCGGCCTGCCATGCGGGTGTAGCGAGCTGCTCCGGCGTCATGGCCGCACCGGTGATGAACCGCTGTAAATCCACCGGCGATAGCTTTCCCGTCGCCAGCCTCACCGGCTCAATGGCCAACTGGAGCATTCGGGCGCTTTGCTGCTGGAAGAACTGCTCTGTCTGCTGCGCCCCGCCCTCGCCTCGGTGCAGCGTCTCCCCCAGCGTCATAAGGAAGCTCGCCAATTCCCGGCTGTCGGCGCCGCTCTTCAGTTCATGATCCAGCACGCTGAACCGCAGGTCGTGCCCCGGCCCGAACACCAGCAGGTCTTTCTCCCTGCCCGCCGCCTTGAAGATGTCCTGCCAGAACTGCACATCCTCGACCGGCTTGCTCGCCAGGATCAGGCCGCCGATGTCGCGATCCATTGCCAGCGCGCGGGCAACATTGAAGCCGATGAAATTCGTCTTCCCCGACCCGCTCGCTCCTTGCACACATATCGAGCGGAGCAAATCACGCTTGGTGAGGGCATCGTGTGGCGTCCACCGATACAAAGGCGCGTCGAGGCCGGCCGTTGCCGACTGTTCCACTGACCGGAGTTCGACTTGCTGCTTGCGCCGCGTCACCAGCAACAGGACAATGAACACCACCCCGCCGGCAATGGCGACAGCATCGTTATTGACGAGGTTTCCCATGACCCGCTCTTCTTCCGTTCCGGCCGCACGCTTGTTCAAGCAACACGCTCAATCGCCCTTCTTCGCCCGGTCCCGCATCACTGCCGACCAGGTCTTCACATCGAGATTCTGGTCATGCGCCTTGCGGGCTTCCTTTTGCGCCGCGCCGAGCGCCTCGATCACCTCGTCTAACCCCAGGTTGTCGCCCGCGATGAGGATGGACACGCCGCCGCCCAACTCGCACTTGACTCGGCTGGTGCGGACCGCGGGCGTGCCCACTCTCTGGCTGGCCCGCTGCTTGCGGCCTTCGCTTTCCAATTGGTCGCGGCTGGCTCCGGCCAATCGCATCGCCAGGAGCCTTGGCTGCTCTTCTGCCGGGGCCTTGGACAGGGCGTAACAATCGGAGATGCCGATCTTGCCTTGGGCAAGCGCTTCCTGTGCCTCGGCGATGCACTTGCCGGGCGAGAGCAACCGCGTCACCATCGACGGGTCAAGATTCAGGTGTTCGGCCAGGTTCTTCGCAAGCCAGCCGGGATGAAGGCCGAGCAGTTTCTCACATGCCTCCCACTTTTCATGGCCGGTGAGATCCTGCCGATGAATGGCGGTAATCAGGCCGATTTCCAGCAAGTCCTCGGGCTTCAGCTCCTCGTCCGTGATAAGGAACTCCGCTTCCGTTTCGCCAATCAGTCGCAGCCCCTTGATGCGCCGTGTCCCATCGATCACGGTGCCGTCCGGCCGGGCGATCAGCGGATGCACCGCACGTTTCCTGTAGGAGTGACCGAGACGGATCAGGTCGTTCTCGTCACCCGGATTGACGCGCAGGTTGCCCTCGGTTTTCGCCCACGACAGAGGCTTGCGTGCAAATGTTCGCATGGTCTCATCTCCACTTTGGTTCAAGACGGCAACCGCATGGCTTCCTTGTAAGCTGCGTCCGCAGCCTCGAACTTTCCTTCCTCATGCAGCCGAATTGATTCGTCAATAAACCATCTCCGTTTGGCCTTCCTCCGCTTATCCAGCCAGCCCTTGACTAACACTCCAGTCACCACAGCGTCCAGGACGATGTAATAGGGAATGGCGTAAGTCGGGTTGCACCACCAGTCTCCCCATCTCTCAGGATGTTGTGCGTCGTCCATAACGCTGACCACGGCCACAGGAATGAGGATGAGATGAAACGCGATTATCCTTTTGAGTTCATTCATGGCACGCCTCCTGACAAATGCGGGGTGGGCGATCCCCGCCAGTACCTTGAATCAATCCAGCAAGCCGGCCTTCCGGAGCTTGCCGTCGAAATCCGCCGCCTCATTGGTTAAGGACTCGCAGATGTATTTCAGTGCCTCCGCATCGAGGCCATCGCCGAGCGCCATGTAGTAATTGATAAACGTCACGTTCTCGTCCTCGTCCTCGTTTACCATCATGCCCCACATGCCGATGCCGCCGTCATTGAGATTGCGGTGGAGCAGGTACCCCATGAGATCGGGAGGAACGCGGTCGCCGGACAGCACGGCACCGCTGGGCACGAAGAAACCGACAAGCGAATTATCGCCGTTGGTAATCCGCACCTTCCGCATCTCGCCGTCCGAGCTGTTAAAATGCAGCCGGATGACGTTTCCCTCCTGTTCGTCGACCGTCCAGCCGAGTTCGCGGCACAGCCGCTCGATGCGGCCGCCTCCATTGGCCGTGCCGTTGGTCGGCGCGGCTTGGAAATGGTTGGTCGAGCCGTTCACAAGCCCATCCACGACGCCACGGAAAAAGTCTCGAACGAACTGCATGGCAAGCACTCCTTCTTGGGAAAAGGCGGGATCAGTGTGTCCCGCCACATGATGAAAGTTAATCGTCGTCCTCATCGTCGTCGTCGTCGTCGAGCGACAGCCAAACCCGCACTCCAAACTTGGCGGCCTCCCTGGCGGCGTCACTATTCAGCGCGTTTCCCGCTGACTTCAGAATCTGCGTGACGCCCCATCCAACTCCCCAGAGAATAAAGATGGTCATGAAGCACGCACTGCCAAGAAATTCACCGATCCCGTCAGCAAGAAGCATTGTTTCATTCTCTCAGCGTTGTCGGATGACTATCACTGCCACAAACAAAGACACGCAGCCGAGCCCCGAAGCGGGAAAACCCAAACAGGTTTCTTTGTGATAATGCCGACCTGTTTTCGGGTCGCACTGGCCAGTAAGACCGGCTATGATAGGCGGCAGAGATGACGGTCGCGACCAACATCGTTGGTTGACTTTCCCAAGCCATTGTGGCTGACTGGAGGCGCGTCGTGGCGAGCCGAGAACACAGGCCCTTGAGAAGGGGGCTGAGCAGGAATGCTTGCGGTGCCGCTGCGACCGAGGAAGCAACCATAGCCAGGGACCAGGCAATTCGCGTGAGCGGTGAGCCTGACAAAGAAACGTTGACGGAAAAGCCCAAGAAGCCGCAGATTACGCTCAGGAACGGCGCCGTCGTGGAAGCGCGCCGCGCGGTTTCCATTGTGGAGAGGCTGCAACGAACGCTCGCTACCAGGCCCGATGAGTTTCGGTCGCTTCTCGCCTTGGCGGAAAACCGGCCCCAGGACGCTGACCCACGGCACTTCGAAGAGCTGTGGCGCTGGCCTTGTTGAACAACGACCACTCGATCATGCCGATGGTACGCGACCTATTGCTGAACTCGTATCAAGTCACGTCCGAGGGGCCGATCGTGGCCCCGCTCCGGCTCAAGGATGCAGCGGACCTGCCGGCCGCGGAACGCGCACAGCGCCAATTGGATCAGCATTTCCAGAAACTGCTTCGGAGAGTCCTTCGCAAGCCCAGGGATGACGAAGGTCCGTCAAGGGACTGAGCAGCCCTGTCGCATCAGTTCGCCTCTCAGGAGGCCCACAGCTTTGCGTCTCAGATCTCGAATCGCCTCGGCGTTCTTTGCCTTCAGTTGTTCGGCGATCTCCCGATAAGTCAGACCGTCGCCCCATAGCTCGATGACGCTACGCATTTCGGCAGTCGCGCTCGCCATAAGGATGCTGTGCAGTTCCTTTAAGGCAAGATCCTCCAGCGGTGTGCTTTGCTCGGCATCGAATCGGCGACGCGCCGACTCAACTTCCGCCTCTCTCCGTTTGCCCCGCACTCGCCGGAGGTGTGCGATAGCTGCGTAGCGGGCCATCTGTTTGAACCACGCTGTAAGCGCCTCGGGCTTGGGCAGGTTCCGTCCAGCCTCTAGTCGTCGGCTCCAGCGAAGGAGTATGTCCTGGAGGATGTCCTCGGCGTCCTCGACGCTGAGCCTCATCGCCCGGATCACGGAATACATGAGCCAGCGGTATCGCGCGTCGCATTCACGCACGATTTCCTCAATGAGTTGCCTGCGGCGCTCGTGAAATCCTGGGTCCATCGCCAGGAGTTCGGCGTAGGCGCCTATACCGCACTGCGTAGTGTTGCGGTCGGATTCGTCCGGTGAATGCATCATGGCCTCCTCCTTCTCCGGTCCAGCAGGCGCGGTGCGCAGCGTCTGCGCGATGGCTAGACCACCTTTTTCTTTCAGCTCTGGTTTGTCGCTACTGGGGCGATGCGGCCGGCATGCTTCCGAAAGGTGAGAGCGGTGCGGGCAAACCAGCCCTCCTCTTACACTTGAGCCACTGCAAATTCCTCGAAGAGCGTTCGCCCGACGCCATGCCGGGCGCGGTGCGCACCTCGAACCCGCGGCATTCGCCGTTCATTTTGACCAGTTTCCTGGAGTTACCGGTTTCTTGCGATGAGGACTACCGAGGGTGGGAGCCTGTTTCTTCAGCCGGCGCTCCCTTGTGGGGTCCTCGCCTTTCAGTATTTATTATCCCGGCGGAGACCTGGTAGACAACACTGCCGTGGCTCAAGAACGTGGCTCAATTTTCGACACACAGCGATGGCCGCGCACAAAAAGCACCCCACCATCGACCGGCTCGAACTGGAGCGATTGCTCGACGAACAGAAGCGCTCGAAGAAGCGCTCGAGGAGGGACCTCTTCGGGAGCGGTGCCGGCATTTCCCGGAATACCTACGCTGCGATCAGGAAGAGCGGGACGGGAAAGGAAGAGAAACTGGAGGCCATCGCCAGAGCGGCCGGCCTCAAGGGGACATCCGCTTTTCTCGCCGTGGGCATCAACAGCACTAAGCTCGTTGAACGGCGCCGTCAGCGAAAATGGACCGAGAAGGATCTGGCTGGGCGTTGCCAGTCAGGACAAGGCCAGGTGTCGGATCCGATCACGGCGGAGACCATCAAATCGCTGGAGAAGGGGAAGGTTCCCCCACCGGACGGCTCTCATGAACTCTGCCGCCGCCTGGCAGCCGCGCTCGAGTGCAGCTTCGAGGACCTTGCCTACGACCCGTCCGTTGCCGGCCCGTCTCAAGTCGTAGGCGAGCTGCTGGGGCCGTTGTCAGAGCGCTGGGCTCGCCGCGTTTTCGCGGCGCAGCATCCGAAAACCGGCGGCCTGTTTGCCGGCCTCGCTACGAGCGGCTTTACGCAGCCCTGGTCCACGGCGCAGGCACTGGTCGGCGCATTGCAGGTGCCCGGCGTAGCGATCCGGCACGGGGACAAGATTCGGCGCATGTTCGAATACCTTAGCCGGTGGCGCTACCCCATCGGCCGCCCCGTGAATGAACTGTCGCCGCAGGATGAGCAAGGCTGGGCCTTAGCCGAGGCGGAAGCCGTTCCGGTGCCGGTCACCGAGATCACGAGCTGGGTCCTGATAGCCTATTCCCACGCCTTGCAAACCGAGGCTCTCTCGGGCCAGAAGTATACGGCCTCTCTGGCTTCGGAAATCGAAGCGTTACTTTGCCGTCAATGCGTCGTGCCGAGCAAGCACCATCCGGTTGGCGGGTTCTGTCCAACACATTACGTGTGTGAATTGAACCAGCGGACCTACTCGACAGTCATTGCGCTTTGGGCCTTGCTCGAAGTATCGCCGTTGATTCGCCACCAACTCCAGAGGGACCAGAAGTGGGATGTGGTACTAGCCGCGATCGGCAAGGCCGTACAATGGCTGCTGGTCACGCGGGACAAAGAATGCGGATGGGTACCCAAGCCCTTGGGAGGAAAACGGTCACGCTATCCCGGCCTGACCGCCCAAGCCTTGTTCGTGCTGACCCTCCTGCGTCAAAGCGACCTCGAAGTCACAATGCCCGTAGGTTACACGTCAGCGCTGACCGCTTTTCTCCTGGAGATCAAGGAGTCCTCGCGAGCTTGGGGATTCAGAGACTCTGCGGGCGACGTAAGTATCAACACCGGGGACGTCTGGGTTCTCGGGAATCCCCCTTACCGGTTGGAAGGCACCCTATTCTACTGGGCGCCGTGGACACTGGCGCTGGTTGGCCTGCTGATTCGGTCAGACTATCCCGGGACCATGCGGAAACAGCAGTCGATGCATGACCATCTGACTGTACTACGAGACCGCATGGCCATACTTGTCCATGAGGAATTGACCAACCCTGCCCGCCGCTTTTTCGGCGCCCCGGAACTTGGGGAAGCTCTTTTCGCGGTTTCCTGGCTCTCCCCCGGAAGCGCCAGCGATGCGATCCGAGGAGCCACGAATCGAACTGCTCTACGCCAGGTATCCTCTACACCCGGAGCCCGCCCTCGCGCGCGTGGCATCTTTCAGGAGGAGGCCAGGCAGTGTACTTACTATGTCCCATAAGCCAACTGGCCGTCCCGCGCAGTCGCTTCTGAAACCGCGTCCGTTGTCGGCCGCTACCGTCCGTCGCCCATTCAGGGTCCGGGGAAGTCGCAGCCAACGGTACGGACTTCACCGACTCCCCCGACTTTCGAATAGACGGCGCCGGGTATCCGCTTCCTGCCAGGGGGCAGGGAGCCCCAGTGCCGTCCGAAGCCAACGGCGAAGGTGCTGCCTATGCAAAAGCGGCCTTGCATCGAGGTCACGAAGCCAACGCCCATCGACCTATCGGGCACAAACGATCAAGGAAAGCTTCTGTCACATCACAAATGGCTGAGACCAATGGAGTATGTCCTGCCTGCCTGCTTGCCGGAGAGCACGGAGACCTGGCCCCACCATGCACACCATGCCGTCTGGCCCCATTCTTTATTGTGTTGACAATGATGCCACATTCTGGCAGCATCGTCTTATCACCCACTTCCGGAAGGTAGCCCGTTCCATGCAAGAGCCCCATCCCCCAGAGACTTCCCGTGTGCCGCGTTGATACGGCAGGCCGGGTTGTCGTCCCATCCGAGCTGCGGCAACGACTCGGAATCACGCCCGGCTGTGATCTCATCCTGTCAGCCGATGACCAGGGCATTCACTTGCAGACCTTCGCGCAGGCGATACACGCAGCACAAGAGGCGCTCGCGCCTTATCGCGTCGCCCGCTCCAGCGTCGTAGACGAGTTGATTCGTGAGCGGCGTGCTGAGGCAAGGAAGGATCGCCCAACCAAGAAGCCCCCGCGTGCGTAGCCTGGTTGTCGATACCTCCGCCCTCCTGGCGCTCCTCTTCCACGAGACGGGCGAAGACCGCGTGACGGACGCCCTCCTGCGCCACCGTCCCTGCTTTCTCTCAGCCGTGTCCTACTCCGAAGCGATGGCTAAGGCACTCGACCGCAAGGTTCCCTTCGAGACCGCCAGGGAGGCCATCCATTCCCTGCAACTCACGCCGGTGCCGTTTGATCCGGCCCATGCCCTGACGGCCGCTTCCTTCCGGCCCGCCACGCGCGATTTCGACTTTTCCTTCGCCGACCGCGCGTGTCTGGCGACTGCCGCCCTTGCCAAAGCGCCTGTGCTGACGGCCGACCAGGACTGGAGTAAGGTTGATCTTGGCATCAAAATCATGCTGATAAGGTAAGTCGGCCAGTTCCGCTTCCGCCAGCAGTCAGCCACGCATACCATCCCGTGGTAAAGCCCCAACAAGGCCGCAAACAGGGCACTGGCGTGTGAAACGACGGCGAGCCGGTTTTGCAGTAGCGGCCCGCCAAACCGCTTTCTTCGGCAGTCCGTTGCCGTCCGTCATTTCGGCTTTGCACGTCAGTGCGACCGCACAAACTCCGGTGCCTTCTTCTTGAGCCAGTCCCGCAACTCCTCCTGCGACTCGAATTCCGCCAGCTCGATTTTGTCGATGGTGGGCCCTTTCTCCCCCACCTGCCGGATTTCCTCCGGCGTCATCTCTTTCACCCACAAGACCCGGTGGCGTTGGAGACCGGCATGGATCAGGTCGATTGCCCCTTCGTTGAGGGGCCGGTCCAGGTTGCTGCCCTTGACAAGCACCAGCGTCACCACGTCGCCGGTGAATTTCAACAGCAGCCCGTAGCTCGGGTTGTACTGCCATGTCCCAAGCAGCGAATACGAAAACCAGACGCTGTTGCCGTCCCGGAACCGGAACTCGACGGCCGCCGAGGAATCGCGGAGTCCCCGTAAATAGCCAAACGCGGCGCACGAAGCCTCCGCTGCCTCGCCGTCACCATCCTTTTGCGGCTTCATCCCCGTGAAGCCCGCCAGATGCGGGTTTCGCTGCAACCGGTTCTGATGCGTGGTATCATCGGTCATGATCTAATCCCCGTTGCGCCGCCATGTCCTTTGCAATCATCGCCTGCGTTGCTTCCTGTCCGAAACCGGCACGCCCGCGCCGCCATCAGACCCTTCAGCCGCCCGTTCCGGCCGTTGCCTTGTGCGGACTCGGACAGCTCGGTCGCCGACAGTGGCTCGTCGGCGCGGGAAGCGGCCTTCGAGAAGTTCCTTCATGTCGTCGGTGAAGAGGACCACCTGCTCCCGGCCGCGTGTCAGCCCGACGTAGGCGCTCCGCTGGGAGGCAGCCGGGAAGGACTCGCTGGAGATGCCAACGAATACCTTATCGACCGTCATCCCCTGACTGGCATGACTGGTTACGGCATAACCATGAGTGAGGTGGCCGAACTCCTTCCCTATGATCCAGCCGTGATCCACAACGATGTCGCCGCCGGAGGTGAATCTCTTGACGGTCACGAGCGCCCCGTTGGCAAGGCGGTGTTTGCCATCTTTTGTCTTACCCCCGGCGGTCACCCGCACGCGGTCGCCTACGGCCAGGGCGAGCTGGACCGGCCGGTACGCCTCGAACCGCTTGGCAAGTTCCGTCGGGATTTTACCGCCGTCACCGACCACGAGCCTCGATCCCTTCTTGTAGCCAGGTGCGTTCTGATGGAACTGTATGAGGTCACCCGCGTCGTATTGCGTCGAATCGGCTTTCTCGGCATCCGTCAGATGCGAAGGCACCCACGCCTGCACGAGCCGTTCCTTGCCGAGATGGCCATTCGCCTTCAGGCTCTCGCGGATTGCCTCGGTGATGCGGCCTCCTTCGGCGTGCGTCGGCGAGACCACCAGCGCGGATTTGTGCTTGCCGTCTTTCTTCTTCTCGGCGACGGCCGCCAGGTACGCATCGGCAAGCTCCTGGTAGCGATCCTTGTCAGCCACCTCCCTGATCCAGCCGAGGTCGTCCAGTTCCGCAAACGCTTTGGCTATCTCTCCTGCGCTAAGGGCCTCCGATACTTCCTTGTACCGCCCAGCCTGCCGGACGACTTCCGTAACGTCCGCCGCTTTCAGGCCCGCCGACTCCTCCAGGAGCCTGAGCGGCTCGCCGGCCGTCACGCTACGGTGCTGCTTCCGGTCGCCGACCAGGAGCACGCGGGCGCCCACTTTCTCCGCCACTCCGAAAACCTGGAGCATGTCGCGCGTGCCAATTTGCGACGCCTCATCGACCAGAATCACACCATTCCTGGCCGCTTCCTGCATCTCTTCGTCCTTCAGGAACCGTGCCACCGTGTCGGCATTGGCGAACCCCGCCTCGTTCCGCAGCACGTCGCGGCTGGCCTTGACCGACTGCGCCAGGGCGACGACCGGCTTGCCTGCTTCCGCCATCGCCTCGCCGATCTCCTGTTCGAGGCTCGTCTTTCCGGTCCCCGCACCGCCGCGGATAATCATCACCCTGTCGCGCGAGCCCAACACATGCCGCACCGCCGCCTTCTGCCCGGCGGTGAACTTCTCCCGCGAGCAGGGCGCTCGGGATCGCCAAGCGGCAGGCAGCGGCCGCGTCCCTGCCGGGCGAAGTCGATCACCTTTGATTCGCACGCCAGCATCTCCTCCGTCGTGGCCATGCCCCGGCCCTCGACGACGCTGCGGATCAGCGGACGCTCGCTCATCTCTTGCGTAACGCCTTGCACCGTCACCGCCCCGAGGCCGCGTTTCAGTGCCTCAGTGATGAGCTTTCTTTCCGGCACCACCGCTTCGCGCACAAAGCTGTGCTCCAGGGCATGATCGACCGCCGGTGCCTCGCCGCGTTCCTGCCTGATGTGCTTGTTGCCGCGCCGAAACACGGCTCGCAGCGAATCCCACTCGCTGTCAGTAAGCCGTTGCCTCCACTCCTGCTGGAGTTGCTTCCAGCTGAGCGTCTTCTGTTTCCCTTCGCGCGTCTCGGCCCCGAGTTCCGCCTTGCGGTCGGGATTGGTGATGCCCTTTTCCGCCGCCACCTTCTCAATCACGGCCGTGCGGCGGGAAAAGCGTTTCAACACATCCCCGGAAATGCCCGCAATCTCGAAATCGTCCCGCTTGCGCTCCACGCCGAAGCCGATGTCCTGGAGCCGGTTGGCCAGCCGCACGCGGAACGCCGCCTGGAAGTAGCTGGCGTCACGCTTCAGCTCGCCGAACTGGCCGGCCTTCCAGCGGCCCTCCTCAACATCCCAGGTGGTGTTGAAGACAAAGACGTGAGCGTGCAACTGCGGATCGGGGATGCCGTCAACCGGGCGGGAGGTGGTATGGATGAATTCCGCCCAGACCATGTTGCCGGTGGTGCGGTCGATGTCCGCGCCTTTCTTCCGGACGCGGGTCTTCATTTCCGATTCCATCTCGCGCATGGTCTCATCGACGGACGCCCTGAAGGCGTCCAGAATGCCTTCATCGCCGCTCATGGCGTAAAGCATCGACACCGACTTCGGAACCGAAAAAGTAAAATCGTACCCTACCCGCCTCTCGGTCCGCGTTCGTGCCGTGAGCTGCTCTCCGGTTTTCGCGTGTAGGTTGTCGCACAGCCGCTCGAAGGAGAGCCTATCGACTGTCCCCTCTAACCCAAGCCGAGCTGCGCCTTTGCCACCCCAGCAGCCGACGATTTCTTGGCCTTCGCTGAGATAATCTGCCGTCGAGTAGTACGACTTGGCGGCCTTGGCATTATCCTGTTGCGAGATGCGGATCATGCCTCATTCTATCGTACCACGTGTGTGTAAACGAAATCTTAACGAAACGCGCTATCCCACAGCCTGCCTACGTTTCCTGCGCTTAGACGATTCTCAATGTCACGCCGATGTCAGGCAATTGCTACACCCACACAGATCGTCACTCTCCCGGTGGTTGTGGCGGATTTTCCCGTACCTTGCCGTCCACTGACGGACACTTGGTCTACCCCGGTCACCCACGGCCCTACTTGCCTCCGCATGCCCAGGAGCCCTCGCTACCTCACCCGTCAATCGACTAAAACCCGCAGTCAACCTCTTGCGCAAGGGCGTCAGGCTATGTTAAAATATTCAACCGGAGGGGGGTAATTGCCATGTTTGATATTCCAGAGACCGGGTTCCTCCGTCTGCCGCAAGTATTGAGCGTGATCCCAGTCGGCAAGACCTGCTGGTGGGAAGGAGTGAGGGAAGGCCGCTATCCGAAGCCCGTCAAGCTGTCGCCGCGCTGCACAGCCTGGCGGGCCGAGGAGGCCATCCGGCAGCTAATCAAGACGCTGTCAGAACAACAACAGCCTCAAGCCCACTGATGCACTTGGCAGATCGGTTGCCGCGACGATGCTCAGCTCTGGCACCGGCCAGAAACCGGCCTGCTATTCCTATGTACGGGGCACAGCACCCGGACACGTCCTGGTCGCGATACGGAAAACTCAAGCCCTTAGTTTTAGTATGTTCTATCGCAAACACATATCCATTTTGCTAAACATTTGATTTACTTAGGTTCATGCGTCGCCAATGGTTAATGCAGTTAATCTGTCATTGGTCAGATTTTACCAAATCTTATGGTTTATGCGGCATAATGGGAGGCAGGAGGCAAAGCTGCCGCATGCGCCACCGTGATTTATTACTTCAGAGCACGATACTCTGCGGGCTTTTGATAGCGCCGGGACTGGCATTGGCCAACCCGCAAGGGGGCGTTGTTGCCGGCGGGTCCGCCACGATCAGCAGCAGCGGCAATACGCTGACCGTCCAGCAGACCAGCAACCGCGCCATCATCAACTGGAACAGCTTCGACATCAGCTCAGGCGAGACGACCCAGTTCCAGCAGCCGTCATCCTCATCCATCGCGCTTAACCGCATCTCGGAAAACAACCCAAGCCAGATCAACGGCACGCTGACTGCCAACGGCACCGTCATCCTGATCAACCCCAACGGCGTCCTGTTTGGCCCGAACTCGCAGGTCAACGTAAACAGCCTGGTCGCCAGTTCAATGCCACCGTCAACAACACCGGCGACAGCCTGGTCGGCGTCGTCTCCGGCCTCAACAACGGCGGCGGCACTTCCGACGTAGTCAACATCGGCGGCACCTCCGGCACCTCCGGCACTTTCGACAACCCCAATGTCGGCACCAACCATACCGTCACCGGCTCCGGCATCACCATCTCCGGCGCCGACGCCTCCAACTACACCCTCTCGCAGCCTACCGCCAACCTCATCACCATCTCCGCCGCGGCGCTGACCATCACGGCGAGCAACCAGGCTCGACCTATGCCGACGGCACCCTCGTCCTCGGCAGCAACGAGAGCAGCGACTGGAGCATCACCGGCGGTTCGCTCATCAGCGGGCAGAGCGTCACCGGCGTCACGCTCCTGCCCACCACCGACACCACCAGCACGTCGGGCAACTGGAAGGCCATCAGCGGCGATACCATCGCGCCCTCCAGCGCCGTCGGCAGCGGAGGCTTCAGCGCCGGCAACTACAACATCACCTACGACACCGGCAGCCTCAACATCGCCAAGGCAACCCTCACCGTCTCTGGCATGACCGCGCAGAACAAAATCTACGACGGCACCACCAATGCCACCGTCAACAACACCGGTGACAGCCTGGTCGGCGTCGTCTCCGGCCTCAACAACGGCGGCGGCACTTCCGACGTAGTCAACATCGGCGGCAACACCGCTGGCAATAACACTGGTACCTTCAGTAGCCCCAACATCGGCACTCATCCCGTCACCGGCTCAGGCATCACCGTCTCCGGCGCCGACGCCTCCAACTACACGCTCTCCCAGCCCACCGCCAGCGCCACCATCTCAAACGCGTCATGCCCGCCGGCGGTATGTGGGCCGCCACCACCGCCGCCGCCACCGCCGCCGCCACCACCGCCGCCGCCACCACCGCCGCCACCACCGCCACCGCCACCACCGCCGCCACCACCGCCACCGCCACCACCGCCGCCACCACCGCCGCCGCCACCACCGCCGCCGCCGCCGCCACCACCGCCGCCGCCACCGCCGCCGCCACCACCGCCGCCGCCACCGCCGGTATTGACACAAGATCAACCCGCCATTACAGCTAATCCGCCACAGCAGGATGCCAGGGCAGATATGGCAAATATACCGACAAGGGAGCTTGCATTCCCAAAACCACTAAATCAGCTGACAGAGCTACCGGTTATCGAAAGCGCGACGGGAATCAGCTATCTTATTGCTGGTTTCGTCACGTTCAGCAGCTTCGGCCTCGGTTCCCTCCTGTTGTTTATCACCTCGCTGCTGGGCATAAGGAGCGGGTGGCAGGAACTCGATCCTGCCATCGTACTGCCAGACTTGGAGGAACGTGAAAATAAGAAACGCCGAGTGGATGACCAGGACAAGAGCACGGAAGAGATGTTTGGCGGATAAGGACGGTGTTGCGCGTACACCGATTATCCAGTAGTGTCACGTGATATTCTCCCACGCGCTGTCCCGGCAACGGCCAACATGTGGGGGTCGTTATGGGGGGCGTCGCGACATTGGTATATCAAACTCTGATGGAAACCCAGGCGCTTGCTTCCGAAATGTGAGTCCTCTCAACGCCCGAAAGCCACTTGAGCCACACGGCAGGCGACGCTACGGCCCAAGATACGCGGCACGAACGGCTTGCCACGCGCAACTCGCTTGTGTAGCTTTCGCCATGCATACTTGGCGATGACCGGCCCGACCACGACTTGCTGCCGGACTCGCTACACAACACGGAGTCCGGACCCTGGGGTAGAAAAGCGGGGTACGTGGTTTCTTTACGCCACATAATGGATATGAATATCAACTACATGCCAGCCCAATGTGATTCCCGCCGAGCTCACCATCTTAACATTCGTTAATGTTCGCCACAGTCGCCGAAAGCAAGGGTCGGCGCCGTTTTTCTCCCAAGTGTCGTCCGATGCTATCCGCAAATAATCGTTGACATACACTCCAATTTGGGGGTACTTTTCCCCGAAATGTTCCCAGGAAGATGAGAAAGGGCCAAAAGTACCCCATGTCGCTCTCCGATGCCAAGGTCCGCAACGCCAAACCGAAGTTGAAGCCCTACAAGATTGCCGACGGTGAAGGGTTATTCCTGCTTGTCACTCCAGCGGGCGGCAAATACTGGCGATTGAAATACTTCTTTGCCGGCAAGGAGAAGCTCCTGGCGATGGGCGTCTATCCTGGAATCACTTTGGCCGACGCCCGTGAGCGCCCCGCCCAGGCCCGAAAGCTTCTCGCCAGAGGAACGGACCCAGGTGACGCCAAAAAGGAGGCCAAGCGAGCCGCGACGCTGAAAAACGGAAACACGTTTGAGACAGTCGGGCGTGAGTGGCATGACAAGCGCAACATGAATGGGCAGCTAGTTCCGCCCGCACGATGTTGAGCCACCTTGAAAGGCACATTCTTCCCAAGATTGGTCCCCGGCCCATTGCCGACATCACTGCTCCTGAGGTTCTTTCAGTACTTCGCGTAATGGAAAACAGGGGAACTTATGATACAGCGCAGCGCGGAATGCAAATATGCGCACAGATCTTTATGTACGCCATCGCTACCGGTCGGGCTGAACGCAACCCCGTTCCCGATCTTCGGGGGGCTCTGAAAGCACCGGTGACGAAGCACCGACCTTACATTCAAGCAAGCGAGCTTCCGGCGTTCCTGAAGAAGCTCGCGTCGTATGATGGGCACCTACAAACCAAGCTCGCCCTTCGCCTCCTTATGCTTACATTTGTCCGCACGACCGAGCTACGAGCCGCACTATGGCAAGAGATCGATTGGGCCAAGGCCGAATGGCGACTTCCCGCCGACCGCATGAAGATGAAAGAGTTACATATCGTCCCATTGGCCAAGCAGGCAATAGGCGTCCTCCGGGAGTTGCAGACGCTCTCGGCCGACCGGAAGTTCATTTTCCCGAACCAGCACAACCCGGCCACCTTCATGAGCGAGAACACGATGCTGTACGCTCTTTATCGCATGGGCTACCACTCCCGCGCCACTGGGCACGGCTTCCGCAGCACCGCCAGCACAGTTCTGAACGAGCACGGCTTTCGCGCCGACGTAATAGAGCGCAACTCGCTCATAGCGAACGGAACGGCGTGCGAGCCGCCTACAACCACGCCCAGTATTTGGCCGAACGCCGCACGATGATGCAGTGGTGGGCCGATCATCTCGATGAGCTCGCGGCGAAACAATAACGAGAGCTGGCTGGAAACCACCCCCGGATAGGCGCGATCAGACAGGGCCGACATGTACGTCGTCGCCTAACGGCGGCGACGGCGAATCATCGGAATGAGCGTCGCGACGGCGGTGACCGTCCGGGCAATCGCGTTTACCACAAGAGCTGCTTCAATAATCGTCATTTAGAGTCCTCCTCGTTTGATCCGCCTTCATTGGCGTGACGTAGCGAGGGAACAGCCGGCACCGCCAGCTCAGCGGGAGGGGCCGCCAAGCGCCGGCATGCCGGTCGAGCTGCACAGCGCAGCGCGGAAGCGACGAGCCTTGTACGCGAAGCGCCGCCGGCTACACACGCCTCACGCCGCGCCAAAGACGGCAACCGAGGAGACCTTGACGAGTTCAGATCGATGCTGAGGGAGAAAGGCGATCCCGCCCGGTGTCGGACAATCAGCCTACCGGGCGCAACGACAGGGTTGCCTTAAGCCGTACCTGCTGATTGGTTCCTTCCGGACTGTCTTTCGTTGCGTGCCGTTCAGCCATGCTTTCCTTTCCGCTCATGAGCCGTCCCTACGTGGCCTTACTCACGCGAACCTACAGACGTGGCCGCTCGCCGCAACCAGAGAAACGGCTTTCACTTAACCATCTTTTTTTCCAAAGCGTGAACCTTCCGTTTCTCAGGTTGCAACGGGCACGTGCCGCACTATGCGGCCGTGGGCAAGCCCGGCCAGGCGTCTGTCTGGTCGCTCCCGTAAGGCCCCGTGGTGGGGCCGGAACTCAACGAGAAAGGAAATCATCATGTCCCAACCAGCACACAAAATCCGCATCGGCGTCCTGCAAGCCACCATCTGGCGCAACCACGGCGAGAAAGGCAACTGGTATTCGGTTACTCCGAGCCGCAGCTACAAGCAGGGTGACGAGACCTGGCGGGAAACCGACAGCATCGGCTTCGACGACCTGCTGACGATGGCCAAGCTCCTGGACCTGGCCCACACGTGGATCATGCACCAGCAGCAGGCCGACGCCAAGGCGCGCAAGGAATCCGAGAAGGCAGCAGCCTGAACCGGATGCCGGCGGGTGCTCCCGCCCGCCGGCTTTTTTTCAACCATCAACAATGGAGTTATTTATGAAGACTATCGACAACACCTCGATTCAGCCGCAGCTCATCGCTGCCAGCAGGCTGGAGAAATCCCCGCTCAACGCCCGTCGTACAGTCGGCAAGATGGGCATGGAGGAGCTGAAGGCATCACTGCTCGCGCACGGCCTGATGCAGAATCTCGTCGTCACCGAGGCGGGCGACGGCCAGTTCCACGTCATCGCCGGAGGCCGCCGGCTGGAGGCCATACGCTCGCTTCAGTCCGAAGGCAAGCTGCCGCAGGATTTCGCGGTGCCGTGCCAGGTCGTCAGCGAAGAGCACGCCCTGGAAATGAGCCTGGCCGAGAATACCGTGCGGCTGGCCATGCACCCGGCAGACCAGTTTGAAGCCTTCGCCGCCCTGATCGACAAGGGAGCGACAGCCGCCGAGGTCGCCCAGCGCTTCGGCGTCGAGGAAAGCCTTGTCCTCAAGCGGATGAAGCTCGCCCGCGTCGCGCCGCAGCTCCTGAAGGAGTACCGCGACGATGGGATCACGCTGGAATGCCTGATGGCGTTTACCTTGACCGACGACCATCGCCGCCAGCTCAAGGTTTTCAAGTCGCTTCAGGACTGGCAGAAGGACGACCCCAAGGCTATCCGCGATGCCCTCACCGAAAAGATGGTGGAGGCGGACAGCAAGTTCGCCCGCTTTGTCGGAGTGGACGCCTACATCGCGGCCGGCGGCTGCACTCGCTCCGACCTGTTCGGCAAGGAGGTCTATCTCGAAGATCCCGCCGTGCTCAACAAGCTCGCTGAGGAAAAGCTCGACGGCATCCGCAAGCAACTTGAAGCGGAAGGCTGGGGCTGGGTCGAGATCAACCCCGAGCGCGATTGGGACGTCATCAACCGCTGCGGTCGCATTCAGCCGCGGCTGATTGGTGCGCCCGCCGAGCTACTCGACCTCAAGTCGCGGCTTGACACCGAGCTTGAAGATGTAAAGCAAGCCCTGCTCGACACCGAGTTAGACGAGTTGCTGGACCGGGAGGAGGAGACCCACCGCCGCATCGACGAAGTGGAGCGAGAAACTGGCCGCCTTCGTCGGATTCGACGAGACGCAGAAAATGCTGGCGGGCTCCTACGTCTCGATCGGCCAGGACGGCACGCCGTTCTTCGATCAGGGCCTGGTGCGGCCCGAACACCGCAAGCAACTGGCCAGGTTGCTCAAGGAGGATGACGGCGCCGCTTCGCCTCATCTCAAGTCGAAGAACCCGCTGCCGGAGAGCCTCCGCCGTGACCTGGCCGCCTACCGCTCGCAGGTAGCCCAGGTTGAAATCGCCAATCACCGGCGATTGCCCTCGACCTGCTGACATTTCAGGTGGCGAGCAGGTTGCTCGACGACCGCCGCGATTTCGACGGACCGCAGATCGAGTTCAAGCGTCCCAAGCCGAATGGCCGGCAGGAAGCTACCATCGCCTCCGATGCCCTGGCAACGATTGAGAAATCGCTTCCGGCCAGTTGGCGCAAGCCGAAATCCGAGGAGGCTCGCTTCCTCGCGTTCCGCGACCTGCCTGAAGAGGACAAGCTGGAGTTGCTGGCCTACTGCATCGCGCTGGCGCTGCAACCCAAGCTCGGCGCGGCCGAAGGCGATGAGGCCACTGCCTACGATGCCGCACTCGCCCTCACCGAAGCCAGCGTGGCTGATTACTGGCGGCCGACGAGGGAAAATTTCCTCGAACCGCCGCACACGCGATCAGCTTCGTGCCATTGGACGCGACATGCTTGGCGACCAGTGGGCGCAATCGCGGGCAAGCGACAAGAAAGCCGATCTGGTTGACCAGCTCGATCGCAGTTTCGCCGATCCCGCCAAGCACGGCCGGACGCCGGAGCAGATGGAGAAGCTCAACAGCTGGCTCCCCGCCGGCATGGCCTTCTGCACCGCACCGACGCCGAAACCGGCTAAGACGGCCAAATCAAGAAAGGCCGCTTAGGAATCGCGCCAAAATAAGTTACCGAATTACGTGTTGACACGCGGATGGATTTCATAGTTCCATTCGCCATGATACTCATTGCGTTTGATGTTGCATTCAGCCAATTCTTCATCGCTTACTTTCCGGCCCTTCTCGTAGGTGCCTTCGTCGATCCATGCATGGACTTCCAATCCCGTTTCTGTGGTTGTTGCGCCGATCGATTCAACCACGATTTCCAAAGTCTCCAGAGGCGTCCCCTGCCAGTTCCGCGTAATGTGGCAAAACACCCGATGCTCGATCTTGTTCCATTTGCTCGTTCCAGGTGGATAGTGGCTGACCTCGACGATCAGCCCCGTCTCGTCCGCCCACTTCTGCAACTCCACTTTCCACAAGCGGCACCGCGAACTGTTGCTGCCGCCACTGTCCGCCGTCACCAACAACCGTTTGGCTCGACCATACCGCTTGCGACCCAGTTTCTCCCACCAACGCCGAATCGCCGCCACCGCGAACTCGGCCGTGTCGTGGCTGATCCCCACCGACACGCCCGCCTCATTGCCGTGAATGTCGTATACGCCGTAGGGCACCGCCTTGCCCAGATTCGGGTCGGGGAAATCGTGCGTCTTCACCTTCTCCGGGTCGCCCTTGGGGCGATACGTTTTCCCCGCATTCTTGAGGTTTCCCAGCACTTCTTTCTTCTTGGTGTCCACCGAGATCGCCGGCTCGCCCCGTCGCTTGCGGGCCTTCACCCGTTCCGCGATGTGGCGAAACTGGCCGTCCCGATCCGGATGCTGAACGCCTTCCCGCGTCTTGCGATTGCCCTGCAGGCTGTATTTCATCGCCACCAGCATCCGCCGCACCGAAGTCGCACTCACCTCGTATCCCTGTTTCCGCAACGCGCCGGGCCAGTCGATAGGTGCTTTTGATCGTCCAACGCAACGGGTTCATCGGCGATCCCCGAGCCGTCGGCTCGATCAACCGATCCAGAGCGTCCTGCAAGCCCGGTTGGGTGATCGCATGAGGCTTGCGACCGCCGCCACTCCGCCGCTGCCGATGGCCGGCAAGCGGAGCGGGATCGTCAAGCTCCTTCATTCCCGTTCGGATGGTGCGATCCGACAGGCCCGTGGCCAAAGCGACGGTCGTGATTCCGCCACGTCCCAAGGCCCGAGCTTCGACAGCTGCCCAACGCCGCCGGCCGCGCTCATCCAAATCATCGAGCAATTCGATATACTTGCCTTCAATGGCTTTAACGATTGTCGCATCCTGCATGACGCGATCATGACATCAACAGCTGATTCGACTCAAGCCCAGTTTCGGTAACTTATTTTGGCGCGGTTCCTTAACCAACCACGGGCGGGCGCGCCAGCGTCCGCCCCCAACCTTGAAAGGAATCATTTATGGGACAGTATTACCTCATCGTCAATCTCGACAAAAAGCAGTTCCTCCACCCGCACAAATGCGGCGACGGCCTCAAGCTGCTGGAATTCGGCTGTAGCGCCAACGGCACGCTGACGGCACTTGCCATCCTGCTGGCGGACGGCAACAACCGGGGCGGCGGCGATCTCCACAGTGACCACCCGATCGTCGGTTCCTGGGCCGGAGACCGCATCGTCATCGCTGGCGATTACGCCGACGAAGGCAAATTCACCACGGACACCGCCCGCAACCTCTACCGCGTAGCGGACGAGGAGTTCATGGACATTTCCCGGCAGGCGCTCCGCGCGATGGCCGACGACTGCTACCTCGCTGAAGAGATGAAGCGGAACACGACCTGGGAGGGCGAGCACTCGCAGCCAGTCTACGACTACGCGACGGCGCGTACTGCAACGCTGCATATCGTCAAATAGCGGCCTCACTCATTCTCATATCAACCGGGCGGGCCGGGGAAGGCCCGCCTACCAATGGAAAGGAATCTCACCATGATACCGCAGCCACATCGAGATAATTTCAACACTTTGCATCAGGCCTTCGATGCTGGCGATGCCTGCCTGCTCGAATGCCGGGAGCGGGCGACAGGTAGGCCCGCCTACATCATCTGCGCCGTCAACCGCCGAGGCGACGAGTTCGAGCTGGTGCCCTTCGCCCGGCTCTTCGACGACAACCCCTATGAGCTGCTGTCGCCCCTTATAGATTGCGCAGACGAGCGCAGGTCTGTATGACCACTGTTCGCAATGTCAGGGCCAGGCAAAATGCTATCGGCGTAGCGATGCCGGACGGCTCGACGCACATTCTCACGAGCGTACTATCCCAGGCCAACCACAAACAGGCAAAGGGTTCGGGCTTTCTCAACGTCGGCCTGACCCTCACTCCGAGAGCGACCGGGCGCGCTGGCCGCACCTTCTGCGCGTTCGCCACTCAAGGCTGCGCCGCCGCCTGCTTCGCGGACTACGACCGCCTGGCATGGCCGCAGAACAAGCGCGTGGCCGTGGCGCGAACCCGGCTTCTGGCCCAGAACCCAGACTTGTTCTTTGCCCTGCTGGCGGAGGATCTTGCAACGGAGAACGCCCGCGCGGAGCGAGTCGGCGTCCGATTGGTGTGCCGCCTAAACGTCGTTTCGGATGTGCCCTTCGAGCAGGAACACCCCGCGCTGTTCGTCCGTTTTCCCGGCGTGCAATTCATGGATTACACCAAGGACATCAGACGCGTGCTGAACCCGGCGCGCCCCTGCAATTACCACCTGACTTTCTCGCGCAGCGAGCGCAATGAAAGAGATTGCCTACGTGTGCTCGAAGCGGGGAGCAATGTCACCGTAGTGTTCCGTAGGCCGCCGTTTCCCCGCACGTTCTGGGGTTATCCCGTGATTGACGGCGACAGAAACGATCTCCGCTTCCTCGACCCCAGCCCCCGCGTCGTCGGCCTGAAGGCAAAGGGCAAGGGCGCGCACGAAGACCGGACAGGCTTCGTGCTCGATACGCCACCGCTGTATCAACCGGAAGTCAGCCGACAAGGGAAAGAAAACGAGGACTTGGAGAATACGCCCGTCGCTCACTCCAACGCGACCGTCGAGCGGAGGCCAGCATGACCTTCGCCCGCACCGACCTTTACAGCCACGTCACCAACGAGATCGTCGCACAGCTCGAAGCAGGCGCCCGTCCGTGGATTCAGCCGTGGCAAGCGGCCCACACCGCCGGAGAAGTCTCCCGGCCGCTGCGGTTCAATGCCGTGCCCTACCGTGGCATCAACGTCGTTCTCTTGTGGCTGGCCGCCATGCGCCAGCGATTCACCTGCCCGCTGTGGATGACCTACCGGCAAGCCGCCGAACTCGGCGGCCAGGTCCGCCGCGGGGAGAAGGGATCGCTTGTCGTCTACGCCAGCAGCTTCACCCGGCACCAAACCGACGACAACGGCGAGGAACAGGAGTACGAGGTGCCGTTCCTCAAGAGTTACGCCGTCTTCAATTGCGAGCAGATCGACGGCCTGCCCGCCCGCTATTACGCCAAGGCCGAGCCAACACTTTACCCCACCCGACGCATCGAGCGGGCGGAGCGTTTCTTCGCCCATACCGGAGCCGACATTCGCCACGGCGGAGGCGCGGCCTATTACAGCCCCGCTGCTGACTTCGTGCAGATGCCGGCGTTTGAAAGCTTCCGCGACGGCGAGAGCTATTACGCCACCCTCGCCCACGAGGCAACCCACTGGACGAAGCACCCATCGCGGCTTGGCCGCGAGTTCGGAAGGCAGCGCTGGGGTGACGAAGGCTACAGCATGGAGGAGCTCGTCGCCGAAATGGGCGCGGCCTTCCTCTGTGCCGATCTCGGCCTGACTCCGGAAGTGCGTGAAGACCACGCCGCCTACATCGCCTCATGGCTCAGGGTGCTGAAGAACGACAAGCGTGCCGTTTTCGCCGCCGCTGCCCATGCCCAGCGCGCCGCCGACTACCTCCACCGATTGCAACCTGCGGAGGTTGCCCATGCGGCGTGACCTACGCCATTTCGAGTTGCCTGTACGATTCGCTAGCTGTCGAGCGACCCAACCGCATCGACCGCTGCCGACGTGACCGGCTTCATCGAGCGCCGCACCGGGCAGCTCACGTCCTGAAGTCCCGCCGTCGTCTCTGATTGCCTTACCACGCGGAGACGTTGGTGATCGGCATGGATGCTCTCTCCTTCCCACCGTCGCAATGAGCCGCCCAGCGGCCTATCCATTCCGGGGTTTTTAAGCCGCCCGCCGGAGCCCGCAAGCTGCCAAAGCCGCTTTCCGCAAGCGGAATCCTTCGGCTTTTCGCTTGCAGGTAAAGCTGCGCTGACGCTCCGCCTCCGTCCTGGGGCGGCTTTTGCCCAACCCCGGAAAGGCCGCATGGGGCGGCTTGCAACTCAAGGAAGGAGAAAGCCCATGACTCATCTACTCGACATTCCGCTCTGTGAATTCCTCGACGAATTCGGCTGGGACCCCGACGAAGTTCGCGACCTGATTCAGACGACGCCGCTGCGTTTCGACAACGAATGGTTGCCGGTCGGTGACGAAGCCGAGCAGCTTTTCGGCCTGGAGGCCGCTTATCTCGCCGGCCGCTCACTGTGACCGGTCCATCGAGACAACAGAAAGGACCGCGATATGACCCGACACACTGACTTCAAAGAGCCGTGGACACTGCATTTCGACCGGGACGGCACCGAAGACATCGCCATCATTTCCGACGCCGACGGAAACGATCTCGCCACCAGCCGGCACTTCTGGCTACCCAAAAGCGACGCCCTCATCCCGCCGACGCTCGCCGCCATGCAGCTGATGGCCGCAGCCCCGAAGCTGCTTGAGGCGTTGCACTACCTCCTGGCCGAGACCGTCGATATGGACCTGAAATACGGCATAACGCTCTCCGAGGGCGAAGGAGAAGCACGCCGGCTCGCAATGTCCGCGATCGCCGAGGCGACGAACGGGCCGCCATGAACTGCTGTCGGAAAGACCTATCAGCCGCAAACCAGAAGCAACTTGACGCCCCTCGCGATGCCGACCGGCTCTTGCTCCAGCTTCTTGCCCGTACCCGCGGGTTACTTCAAGACCAAGATTCCGAACTTCCCCTCCAGTGACGTTCGGCCGCATCATCTCCAGCGCGACCTCTGGCTCTGGCGGTCAGAGGTTTGCCCGCAGAATGCCGCAGGCATCCGAGCGGGATCGCGCCGTCCGCCACCGGCCTCAGCCACACATGCCACAGCCACGTTTCACGAGGCTCTCTCACATGCTTTCCGAGCCTCACAATGCATTCCAAGTTTCTCAGGCGTCTCCCCTATGCACAGCATAGGCCGAATGGAACGGTTCCAGCCGGCGGAGCCAGGCGTCCGACAATGGCTGACAACGGCGCGCGCACGTCACAAAACGGCACAAATCACATCCGACAAAGACGCAGGATTGCTGCGGCCGTCGGCGGACGAAACCGGCTAAAACCCGCAGAAATCCTTGTGTTTTCGGTTGTCACTTCGTTGCGCCATGACATGCGAAGTGCTACCATTCGTGAATGAGGGTTAATGATTCTCCCTCATCACATCACGGAGGTTTTTATGTCACGCAAACGCACATCAACTGACACACCATCAACTGAAAACGCCATCGTCACTTCTGACTCATCGACACCGGAAACAGGAACCGCCATTGCTGAGCCGCCGCCATCGACACTGGCCGAACCCACCGCCGCTGCGGCGTCTCCGGTCGCTGAAACCGGCGGACGCCGCAGCTTCGCCGACCGCGTCGGGCAAAAGCAGCGAGCGACTATTCCCGACCCGTTCGGCATCGCGACCGATCACCTTGCCGGCGTGCGGCTGTTCGAGAGCAGGCAGGACCGGCAGATGGCCATCAAGTTCGGCGACGGCAGTCCTGATGCCAAACCCAGTCAGGCCGTCATCAACCGCATGAAGGAGGCCGGCTACCACTGGAGCCCAGCGCACAAGGTGTGGGCGCATCCGGTCCGTCCGGATTCAGCCATGAGTACGCGCATCGAAGCTGAACAGCTTTATCAGGAAGTGCGGCAGATGATCCGCAAGGAAAGAGGGATCGAGCCGGGCCAGGAAGTGCCGTTCTGAACCGGGGGGCACATCATGACCGTTCCGATTTACAACCTGCACGACCTCGGCGCGCATGCCCAGGGCATGGCCAGGGATTGCAAGAACGAGCGCCTCGCCATGATTATGCAATCGGTCGCCGTCGGCTCGATGATTATTATGGCCGGGGCGGCTGCGGCGCACCTCTTGAAAGACCTGTTCGGGCATACCGAGCGTCAGGACAGGTCAAGATGATGCGCCCCGGCAGATACCCGCGCGGGAAGGGGGAAGCGGCTCGGCACGCCAGCCTTTGTCGTGTCCTTCCCCCGCCAGCTCCAGCGAGCCGTGAAGCCGGCGCCAATCACTATCAATACGGGAGGGCCAATGGCATCTGACTATGGCACGGAGACCGCCGAACTGGCGACAACCCTCATTATTCCCGCCCGACCCAGCCACAACGACTGAGCCTGACGATAACGCAACCGTAAAAAATGGAGAGCAACATGTACAAGACGATAGTCCTCGAACTCCTGCAACAACGGCCGGAGATTCACAACAGGCTCCGCCAGGAGCGGAAGCTCCTGCTGGCGATGGAGCACTACGCAAAGGAGCTGAAGACCAGCCACCAGGCGTGGATCGAGTTTCTCGCGCAGATGCGGCCGGGAAGCGACAGGAACCAGCTCTCCTCGGAAGCGATGGAGATCGCCCTCAAGGAGCTTCAGGATCGTTTGTCCAGCGCGTCACCGCCGGAGGAGAGCGACCGCCAGTTCCTCGACGCAGCTATGCTTTTTCTCCGCAAACCTCGCACGCCGCGCGCCTAACCGCATCCCGCCTTCGCCAGCGATCGCTTTTTGACCCGCATCCTGCGACGCCTGCCACCGACCAGCCGCCGGCATCCGATTCGCCATCGCCGCCGCCCGAACCACCGATCAGTACTCCCGACGCTCCAACCTCCTCTTCTGCTTCTTCGCCAACCGTTGCCATTGCCAGCGGCGAGAAGGGCAAAGCCCGCGACATCATCGCCGCCATTCGCACGCTGAAGGCCATCGAGCGCGAACAGCGCCCCGCTACGCCAGAGGAACGACAGGTTCTAGCCCGCTTCGCCGGCTTCGGCCCCGTCGCACTTTCGATTTTTCCCGACCCGGTTACTGGCCGCTACAAGGATGCGGGCTGGCAGGAACTCGGCGAGGAACTCAAATCACTCCTTACGCCGCAGGAGTACGACAGCGCCAAGCGCACCACCTTCAATGCCTTCTACACCTCACCCACCGTCATCGCCGCCATCCATGCCGCCATCACCCGCCTCGGCGTCCCGGCCACCGCCACCATCCTGGAGCCGGGCTGCGGCATTGGCAATTTCATCAGCCTGGCGCCGGCGGACGCACGCTTCATCGGCGTCGAACTCGATTCCATCTCCGGCAGCATCGCCAAAGCACTGCACCCAAACCAGAACATCCGCATCGAGAACTTCCGGGACACGAAGCTGCCCGATGGCCGCATCGACGCCGCCATCGGCAACGTGCCGTTTGCCGACCTGAAGCTCGATTACCACGGCCAGAAGCTTTCCCTGCACGATTACTTCTTCGCCAAGAGCGTTGACGCCCTGAAGCCGGGCGGCATCGTCGCCATGGTCACGTCGCATTTCACGCTGGATAAGCAGAATGCCGCCATACGCGAGTACCTCGCCTCAAGGGCCGATTTCGTGGGAGCGATCCGGTTGCCATCGGACGCGTTCAAGCGGGAGGGGACTGCCGTTATTACCGACATCGTTTTCCTGCGAAAGCGGGCTCCCGGAGAGCCGGCCCATCACGCCGATCCTGAGTGGCTCGGCATCGCACCGCTCCCTATCGATGGCACCGAGGTCCCCGTCAACCGCTACTTCCTGAACTATCCCGAAATGGTACTCGGGACGTGGAGCCGGAAAGATACCCTGTACGGCGAAGGCTACAGCGTCACCGCCAATGGCGACCTGGCCGCACAGCTTGAGGCCGCGATCGGCCGGCTGCCGCAATTCGCTGCAATCACTCCATCCGACACACCGGAGGCGCAGCGGGTGGCCTTTACACCGCCGCCGCTCGAATCACACATCACGGAGGGCAGCTTCTTCGTCCGGGACAACCGCATCCACCAGCTGGCGGATGGAGAAGCCACCCCGGTGGTTTACGGCGGGTCCGAGCTATGGGCCCACGGCGCCCTGTTCGGCAGGCGCGTCGGTGCCCTGATCTCCTTACGCGACCTGGCCCGCCGCGTGCTTCAATCGCAGAACGAGGGCTGGCCCGACGAGGCCAGGACCAACGCCCGCCGTGACCTGAACTGGGCCTACGATCGCTTCGTCGCCGCCTACGGCCCGATCAACAAGACCACCTTCAGCGAAACCAAGGACGGCACGGTTATCCGCCGGATGCCGAACCTGGCCCTGTTCAAGCAGGACCCGGACGCCATGCTCGTCATGTCGCTGGAGGAATACGACGAGGTGACCGGCAAGGCGGCCAAGGCCGCGATTATGAGCAAGGATGTCGTAGGCCAGACGCCGCCGGTGACTCGCGTGCAAAGTGCCGAGGAAGGCTTGCTGGTTTCGCTCAACCAGCGCGGCGCCGTCGATCTCCCCTTTATCGCCGGGCTGTACGGCAAGCCCGAGGAGCAGGTCATCGCCGAACTCGGCGATCTGATCTTCCACGATCCCGAATCCAAGACGTGGCTGACGGCGGATGCCTATCTCTCAGGCAACGTCCGCGCCAGGCTCGCCACCGCCGGACTGGCCGGGCCGGCGTACACGCGCAATGCCGAAGCGTTGCGGGCCGTCCAGCCGGAAGATGTGCTGCCCGGCGACATCGACGCCAATCTCGGCGCGCCTTGGATACCCGACAAGGACATCCAGGCGTTTGCTGCCGATCTCTTCCATGTCGAACCGGCCTCGGTCCCGGTGGCCCATCTCAAGACCGACGCCGTATGGAGCCTCGCCGCCGACCATGCTGCAACAGCATCCGTCGCTGCTACCTCCGAATACGGCACGGCCCGCGCCAACGGCACCTGGCTGCTGGAACTCGCCCTCAACATGAAATCCCCCACCATTTACGATGTGATCCGCGAAGGTGACCGCGAGGAGCGCGTCGTCAACCAGGAAGCAACGATGGCGGCTAGAGAAAAACAGAAACTCATCAAGGAGAAGTTTCGCAGCTGGGTGTTTTCCGATCCCGAGCGCACCGAGCGCCTCGTACGCATTTACAATGACATTTTCAACAACCTGCGGCCGCGCCGCTTTGACGGCTCGCATCTCGATTATCCCGGCATGAACTCAACGATCACGCTGCGGTCGCATCAGAACGATGCCGTCTGGCGCGGCATGAGCAGCGGAAACACATTGCTGGCCCACGCCGTCGGCGCCGGTAAGACGTACACGATGGCCGCCACCGGCATGAAGCTGAAACAGGCTGGCCTGATCCAGAAGCCAATGTACGTCGTGCCCAACCACCTGCTGGAGCAGTTCGCCCGCGAGTTCATGCAGCTCTACCCCAACGCTCGGCTGCTGGTCGCAGCAAAGGAGGACTTAACCCGCGAGCGCCGCAAGTACCTGACCGCCAAGATTGCCAGCGGCCAGTGGGACGGCATCATCGTCACCCACTCGTCGTTCGAGCGCATTGGAATGTCGCGCGACTACCAGGAGAAGTTCCTGCTGGAGCAGATCGCCGAGTACGATCAGCTGCTGCGCGAGCACGCTGGCGCCAGGGGGGCCAACCGCAACCTCATCAAGACCATCGAGAAGCAGAAGGCCGCCCGCGTCGAGCGGTTGAAGGATGTGATGGCCAAGGACAAGAAGGATGACGGCTTGGTGTTCGATGAGCTAGGTGTGGATCACGTCTTCATCGACGAGGCTCACTACTTCAAGAACCTGGAGACGCCGACCAAGATGGAGCGCGTCGCCGGCATCCAGACCGGCGGCAGCGAGCGCGCCTTCGATGTCTACATGAAAGCGCGATTTCTGCACGAGCGGCATCCCGGCCACGGCGTCACCTTCGCCACCGGCACGCCGATCTCCAACACGATGGTCGAGATGTACACCATGCAGCGTTTCCTCGACTCCGAGGGGCTAAAAAGCCGCGATCTGGAGCATTTCGACGCGTGGGCCGCGAATTTCGGCGAAGTCATCGACACGATGGAGATCGCGCCCGACGGCGCGGGCCTGCGGCCCCGCAGCCGCTTCGCCCGCTTCACCAACCTGCCGGAGCTTCAGCAGATGTTCCGGCAATTCGCCGACGTGCAGACACCCGAGATGCTCGACCTGCCCCGGCCGCGGCTGCAAGGCGGCAAGCCCATCATCGTTGCCTGCCCCATGTCGGAGGAGCAACAGGATCTCCAGCAGGAGCTGGTCGAGCGCTACGAGCGCATCCGCTCCGAAAAGGTGGACCCGCGTGTCGATAACGCCCTTGCCATCACCACTGATGGCCGCAAGCTCGCCACCGACGCAAGGATGCTCTCGGCCACGGCGGAGGATTTTCCCGGCTCGAAGGTCAACGCGCTGGTCGAGAACGTCGCCGCAACCTGGCAGCGCACGGCGCCTACCAGAGGCACGCAGATGATCTTTGCCGACATGGGCGTCAATCCGACGAATTGGGGCTACTCGGCCTATGACGACATCGTGGAAAAACTCATCGCCCACGGCATCCCGCGCCAGGAGATTGCCGTAATCGGCGATGCCGAGTCCGACGCCAAAAAGCAGGCACTGTTCGAGAAGGTCCGCCAGGGCACCGTGCGCGTACTGCTAGGCAGCACGCAGAAAATGGGCACCGGCACCAACGTACAGAAACGGCTGGTGGCGCTCCACCACCTCGACGCGCCGTGGAAGCCGGCCGAGGTCGAGCAGCGCGAAGGCCGCATCCTCCGGCAAGGCAATCAGAATGAGGAAGTGGCCATCTACCGCTACGTCACGGAAGGTTCCTTCGATGCCTATATGTGGCAGGCGCTGGAGACCAAGGCTCGCTTCATCTCGCAGATCATGACAGGCGACAGCGTCGTCCGCCGCGCCGAGGACATCGGCGGCCAGGAGCTTTCCTACGCCGAGGTCAAGGCCATCGCCTCCGGCAATCCTGCCGTACTCACGCTGGCCGAAGCCGACGCCGAGTTGCAGCGGCTGACCGTCCTCAAGAAGAACCACGCCGACGACCAGTTTCTCGCTCGACGCAACGTCCGCCTCTTGCCCGAAAGCATTGCCCGGCTCTCCGAGCGGCTCTCCGGCCTCACCGCTGACATGGACACCGCCAACGCCCATGCCGATGACGCTATCACCATCGGCGGCCGCGCCTGCCTGCGCAACGAAGTAATGAACGCACTGGCCATGAGCCTGGAATCCCTGCCCGCCCACGTGCAGCAGCGGCGTTTCCCGCTGGGCGTTTATCGCGGCCTGCGTTTCGGGGTCATCCTCGATTCACACTTCGGCCCCGAACTCTACCTCGAAGGCGCGGCCACTCGCCAGGAGCCGCTGTCGCGCGAGCACCGCGGCCCGCGGGCCGTACTCAACTCGCTGGAACGGCTGGCCGGCAGCTACGCCTCCAAATGCGCCACCTCCCGCCAGGAGCTGACTATCGCCGAATCGCAGCTGCGCGACTACCAGGCCCGCCTGGGAAAACCGTTCCTACACGATGCTTATCTCGACGAGCTAGCCGGCCTGCGCGACTGGCTCAAGGCCGGGCTTTCCGGCAGGACGCCGGACGCAGGCACGGAATCCCAGGAAGGCGTGTCAGAGCTGGCCGAGCAGATCAAGGCGCTCAAAGCCGCTCACAATGTCGAGGCCGTGCCCCAGCGCGTGCAGCGAAAACAGGCCGCCGCCGAGGAACCCGTCACCGCCCGCATCCGCCGGCGCCACATAGAGGCCGGTGGGGCTGTTCACAATGATGGCGGAGTGAAAGAACGCGACACTTCGCCATCGCCGTCCGCCCACTCAGACGCCAGGCAGCTGATAAGCTTCCAGCAACGCATCGCGCTCGAAGAGCAGAAGAAGGACCAGCGGCCGAGCTTGCCGTGATTCTGGAAAGCTGTAACACCGCAGAATCGTAAACACGGAGATCCACAAATCCGTAAGTACGATTCCCGTCGTGCATAGCAGTCACGGGGGAGGAAAAGCACCGAGACACCAACGTGCCAGCACATCCGGGAAGGCAAGCGGCCCCGGGCATAGGAAGGTCACACACCACGCGCATCTGGTGCCCAGATGTACTTGTGCAGTTGCAGGCTGCATGCGCACCTGCAAGCCTGACTCCAACAACCATCCCACCAGGTCGATAGGCCTCAGCCGATCAAAAACCGCGCTGACCAGCACAATAAAACGCTGGTCGAGATGGTGCCGCCGAATCACCTCCACCGTCCAGTCATAGTCGAGCCGGGAGGCAATCACAAACTTGATCTGATCGGTTGGCTTTAGCAGGTCGAGGTTCGACCATAGATTCCCTTCACACTCTCCGCTATCAGGGCATTTGAGGTCCATGATGATATGTACGCGCGGGTCAACGCCAGCCACGGAGACAAGTCCACTCGTTTCCACCAACAGTGTGCATCCGCGATCGGCAAGGATCGTCATCAGTTCAAACGCCTCCGGTTGCAACAGGGGTTCCCCGCCCGTAAGCTCAACAAGCGGACAACCGAAGGAAAGTACGCGGTCGATCACCGTGCCCAATGGCAAGGATACACCTTCCTTGAAAGCATGGAGTGTGTCACACCAGGAGCATCTGGCCATGCACGCAGTCAGCCTGACGAAAACACATGGCAGGCCTGCGAATGTCGATTCACCCTGAATGCTGCGGTAAATCTCGTGAGTCACCAAATGCCCAGGCTGCTTGTCCCGCAAGGGCTCCAGACGCTGATCCACGGACAACGCAAGGTTGACGCGGCCATCCACTGACTGTCCCGGCCGCTTCGAGAACGTATTGGCTTCCATGAGGCATCCTTTCTCCAACCTGTATTGTGCCACCCAATCCCCATCGGCTCGGAGTCGGCCGGCAATGTCAGGCGCGCTGCGGTTGATTCCAGACCAGAGCCTTGTACTGCACGAGCAGGTAGTTGGCGAGAATCTGGATGTCCTGGTGCGTGTTCTGGATCTCGTTCCACTTGCGCTGGTCGCCGGGGCCGAAGTCCCAGTAGCCGTCGGTCCAGCGGCAGACGTCGCGGAGCGGCTCGAGATCCTGCCGGAACTGTTCGACGGTCGGGACGCCCGCCTGCCGGTAGCGGTCAGCGATGGCGTCCATGACGAAGCCGATGCTCACGATGCCCGCCCCGTGCATCAGCCGGCTGCGCCGCGGCGGCAGTCCCCAGGCCTCACCGAACACCTCGGCCACCGCCCTCCAGAACGCGTGCAAGACGCCGAGCATCGCCTCCGTGTCCCCGCCCCCGTTCTTCGCGTCCCGGAAACGGTAGAGCACGCCGTCGCTCAGGCTGTTCTCGAGCATCTTGAGGACCGAGTTGTCCTTGATAAGCCCCTCAACGACCGTCGGCGTCCGGATCATCCCGTCGAAGCGGGGAGTCTCATCGTGGTTCAGCCGGTCGAGGAGATGGGCCGGGAACCGGCGGTGCTGAAGCAGCGACGGGAGCTTGGCCTTCGTCGTGGGCAGGAGTTCATAGATGAGCCCTTTCGGGAGCGGTTTCGTCGAGTTCACCAGGATGAACTGCTCGCGCTGCTCCTGGTCGTCGTCGGTGATGAAGGCGACCACGCAGACGGGAAAATGCTCGATCGACGCGTCGCGGATCGCGGCGATGCGCTGCTGGCCGTCCACGATCCACCCCGGCCGCTCCTCCTCGGGAATTGCAGGGTCGACGGGGATCACGAGCGTCCCGATCCGGCGCATACTCCGAACCCGTCACCCCCTCGGCCGGCTCAAAGCACACCCGCTTGTCGAACGCGACGACGACAGCGTTGGGGATCATCGGGTTTTCGGACTCCAGGTAGTCCCGGATCTCGGCGATGTGCGAGAGAACCTCCGGCCGCTGGTAGCCTTCGACTGACGACTGCGTCCCCCGGCGAACGCGGGAGACCGTCGTGAACTGCGAGAGCAGCTTGCCGTCCACGGCGAAGCTGTAGAGCGTTCGCTTCGGCCCCTGCGCGACCTCCAGGGCCGGGAGTCGCAAGCACGTCTGGTGCGTCCTGCTCGATTCCTGTTGCCGTTTCTTCTCATGGTGGGCCATCGAGACTGTCATCCTTCCTCCAGTCCGTGCAGGTTGCCTCTTACGCCCGGCACAGACCTCCGGTAGAAAGACAAACAGATTGTGGAAACCCGCGGCGGCGGTTCCGTTCGGCTCCGCGAAAGAGCATGACGTGAATCCCAAGTCGCCGGCAAATCTCGCAGGGGCAGTCCTTCCAGGGCGGTCCCGCAGGATCTCGGCGTAGACCGCGGTGCGGTCCTTACGCGCCGTCGTGCATCTTCTCGTATTCGCGCAGCAGCGTCGACCACTTCCGGCGACCTCGCACTCGCCCCGGTCGTACCGCTTCAGCGCCTCCAGGCAGGCCTGCTCCAGCCGCCGCGCCTCGCTCCTGGTTCACCTCGCCGGCGACGATGCGGCTGCGCATCTTGGCGTTGCCCTCGACCTGGGGCACGCGGATGGCGCAGTAGGTCCGCTCCGGGGTGTAGTAATTGTCCTTGTCGTCCTTGAACGCCTGCCGGAGCGGCGACGTGCTGTCGAAGCTCACCACGCCGAGGTCCGCGAACTGCCTGAATGCTGTCCAGGCGAGTCACCCCAAGCAGGTGCATCCGCGTCTCCGGGCGCAGCACGTCCCCACGCGCCTGCAGGCAGGAGAGGATCTCCGGCGTCTTGAGCGGGACCATCCCGCCCAGGGCGATGTAGCGGTAGCCGAGTTTCTGGAGTTCCTCGACGGCAGCCGCGTAGGAGCCGGGCTCCACCCCTGGGCGATCCCGACCGGCGTGAAGCGGCACTTCTGTGCGACGGAACGGTCGAGGAACTCCTCGGCGAGTTCGAGAGTGATCTTCTGCCGCTCTGCGCCACTCCTCGGGGACGACGTCGAGCCCGGGAAGCACTGGTCCAGTTCGGGCTGGAAGCGCCAGGATCACGTGATCGACGGACAGGCCGTAGTCGAAGCCGCACTGCACGTAGAAGTCGATGACCTCCTGGACGGTGAACGGCGGCCGCTCCTCGCGGACGTAGGAGAACGCCCCGCAGTCCCCCATGGTTTCGAGGGGCAGGTCGCCCAGGCGGAAGAAGGATCGCACGCCCTCGCGGAGGAGGCGGTGCCGCTGGGCGAGCGTGTAGCGGCTGCCCCCATCGCCGCCCGTGCCGTCCACGATGCCTTTCGAGACCAGCATGCCGTCATAGGGCGGGGAGGCGAATACCTCGTGCGGATACTGGTCGTCGCGCTGGCGAACCCGGGTGTCGGAGCGGGTTTCCGTGTGGAAGTCGAAGCTGGGATCAACCAGGTCCTGGCTGTCGGGGAAGAAGAACTTCATGGCCCACCTCCCCGTGCTTGCAGGTAGGCCCGCACCAGGAGGCTGGAAAGCAGTCGCAGGTGCCGGGGGACATTCTGGATCTCCCGCCAGTCCAATTCCAACTCGTCCCAGCGGCCCGAAGTCCAGCGGCAGATGGGGACCACCTTCTGTAGTTCCCGCTCCAGCTGGCCCCGAAGGTTCGCTTCCCGGGGATGGAAGCCGGACAGCGACCCGGTCCATCAGACGGCCCATCGCCCGGAGGCCCGTCCCGTGCATCAGGCGGCTCTGCGCCGGCGGCTTGCCCCAGGCCTCCGGAAACGTGACTCGCACCGCGGACCAGTAGGCCGGTAGGACAGCCCAGATACAGTCGATGTCGGTCTCGGCGGTGGAGAGGTTGTGGTACGGGAACAGGCACCCTGCCGGAGTCGTGAGGCTCTCCTCCAGCATCTTGATCACCGAGGCGTCGGCAACCACCGCCGTCTTCCGGTAAGCCGCCGGGGTCGAGGCCCGGCGGATGAGTCCGTGAAAGGGCGAGGCCGGATCACGATTCAGGAGGTCGCACAACGGCGGACGGGAGCTTCTTCGACCCGAGGGTCCGGGGCAGCGGGGCCGAAATCTCGGGAAGCAGTTCCAGGATGAGGCCCCGCGGGAGCGGCTTGGTGTTGTTAACGCGAAGGAATTGGTCGCGCTGGAGTTCCACCTCATCCGCGATGAACGCATTGACGGGAATCGGCCAGTTCGTTCGCTTGCGACTGCAGCAGCGCCGCCACCCGCTGCTGGCCGTCCACGATCCAGCCTGGTTTGGCCTTGCCCTCGGCTTGGGACCGTAATGGTGAGCGTTCCGGCCGTCGTCAACTCGTCCCTGTCGTCCGCGTTCTTCACTGCCCGGAAGCCGACCTGCGACGAAAAGGCGATGATGATGGAGTTCGGCAGGAGGATGTCATCGTTCTGCAGGTACGCGACGATGTCCTGGATGTGACGCCGGACTTCCCCCCGCTGGTAGCCCAGGAGCTTGCCCCCCTCACTGCGCGCCAGCCTGGAAATGTCCGAAACGGCAAGGATTTCCTCCGCCGTGAGGCTGAGCAGGTACAGGGGGCAATTCTGGTTCTGCTCGACCCGCAACGCCGACTTGTGCAAGAGCTTGTGCCGTTTCCTAGCCATTCCGCCCTCCCTCCACGCGGCGGAAAAGCGTGGTGAACCGCGACTGTTCGCAGGCGCCGCCGCTGTCGCGAAGGCGGCGCAAAAGCGGAGTCGGCCGTATTCCGGCAATCAGTCGCCAGGGCTTTCCTGATGAATCGCGCAAACCTCTTCATCCGAGAGCGGCTTGCGCTGCGGCGGTTCATACTCGGGTTGCTTGCTCAACAGGCGGGAGAACAGTCGCCGTGCCGAAGAAAACGCCAGGCAATCATCATCAAGGTGCGAAAGGGCATAGCGCAGGCAACGGGCGTTGAGCGAACTCAGGCTGCCGCCAAGAGCATTCTGAAGGCGGGCGTCGCAGGGCACGAGATGGCCAGCCAGCGTCGCATGAGATTCCGCCCCTGCGCTAAAAATTGCGAGGCGTTCAGCTCCAGCGCCGCAGCTGCCCGTTCAAGGTCATCGGTGACGGCGTCGAGATACTGCGGCGAGGCAGCGACCAGAAGGACACTGTTCTTGCGTTCACTTGCAAGGTCGGCGATGCTTCGCGGTGAATCCGGCACCGGGCCACTCCAGGACGCAACGCCTCCCACCAGAACCTTTGCGCGGAACTGGCGTGACTATTCTTCGCGCCTCGCGCGACCGAGTCCGGGTGATTCAACGCAAAGGTTGCCGCGTACGGCGCAATGTTCGCCTCCGCTGAGACGAGGCCGTACCCGGCCGAACACACAAAGAGACGCACGCGGTGACGCTGGTCATGCCCAATGGAGCGGACGACGTGCCAGTGATCCCCTGAATACAGGCGGGACGCCGGCAGGCGCTCAACGTCTGTCGTCGAGAGACGTTCGATCCAGGCCTGCGCTCTCGCGGCAATCGTCCTTCCGGGAACCGAGCGCAGCCTGAGCGCGGGTGACGGATTTACCGTCTTCCGATTCGTGCACGTAATCAGCACCAGCACGTCCGCGCCCAAACCAAACCTCCGATGACGATGGCCACGGGATTCGCATGAGCACTATCTTAAAACCTTGATGGGGCAACAACCAGTCCCCCTTGGGGGATTTCTCGCCGGGACCACGAGGCAGGTCCCGCGGGTCCGGCACGTCCGGCACGCCCATCCCTTGCTGCCTGAATTCTCCATCGGGAAGCAGATGAACGCTGCCGCGAGGTCCATACAATAACCCGATGATGCGAAATGAATGTGCGCCCGTGAGAGTCCGGCGCCTTCAGTGACATCGGCAACCCCGATGCGCCGTCGCCGGTGCTGTGGGGAGGCCGATGACTCATCGCCATGCCGAACCCGGTCTGTTCGTCTGGGTTTCCGGTGCGCTCAGCAAACTGGGCATTGGGAAGGTGGTCGGGCGCGCCTCGGGCAAGGTGACCGTCGAGTTCTTCTACTCCATCGCTCGCCGCCGGCAGGAAGTCGTCGATGAGTCGGATGTCCATATAATCCAACAACTTGCGTCACAGACACGCTGCTATCTCTGCACGGGTGAAGGCCGATGGCAGATGGGCCGCATCGGCCGCATGTTCGAGGGGGAGTACGAAGTGCTCTTCCGCCAGGGGCAGGCGAAATATCTTCCCCCGCAAGACATTTACGTCCGCTGCCTCACTCCCATCGACGATCCGACCGAAACCCTAATCCTCAAGGCCCACGAGACACCGTATTTCCACGACCGGCGATTCCGCTTCCTCCGCTCCGTCACCCGCCAGCATCATCCGCCCGTGGAATGACCGGCCTGATTTCCTCGCGAATCGAACTGTTCCCTCACCAGGTCGAGGTCGTCCGCCGCGTTCTCGAAGACCCGATCGGGCGCTACCTGCTTGCCGACGAGGTAGGCCTGGGGAAAACCGTCGAGGCCGGCGCCATCCTGCGCCAGTTCCTGCTCGACGATCCCGCCGGCCATGCGCTGGCCCTGGTGCCTCCGCTGCTGATTGACCAGTGGGCCGAGGAACTCGAACAGAAGTTTCAAATCTCCCGATTCGGCCCCGACCGCGTGCAAATCCTGGGCGTCGATGAGGTCGGCCGCGCCTCGCAGCGTGACCGATGGGGCATGGTGGTGATTGACGAGGCCCAGCACATCGCGGCCCTCGCCTCAGCTGAAAACCAGGGCCTGCGCCAGCGGTTTGCTGAGTTCACCCGCTTATGCCGCTCCACCGAACGCCTATTGCTCCTCTCGGCAACGCCGGTGCTGAACAATGAGCGTGATTTCCTCACCATGCTCCACCTCCTCGATCCGCAAGTGTACGCGCTTGATGACCTTGAGCGGTTCCGCGAGCGGGTACGAAACCGTCAGGAGGTCGGACACCTGCTCCTTTCTTTGCAGGAAGGAAGCGGGGCCTTCACTTTACGCTCCAGCATCCAGCGCCTGCGCCAGTCCTTCTCCCACGACGCCACCATCGCCGCCCTTGCCGACGAACTCGAACAATCGCTTGCCACCACGCCGCCCGACACGCTGAAGCGAGACCAGGCCATCCGTGCCACCCGCGTCCACATTAGCGAAACGTACCGCATCCACCGGCGCATGCTCCGCAACCGCCGGGGCACCGTCGATATCCGCCGTCTCGCCGGTAGGGCAATGCCCGACGGCCAACCCACCCCGCGAATACTTGAGCACGACATCGACGAGCGCTCCCCGAAAATCCACGCACTGCTCGATGAGTGGCGCGACAGTGCCGCCGGGTTTGTCAGCCAGGCAAATGATGTCCCCGGCACAACAGGTCAATTCACCGACGCATTTCGCACTCTGTTTGTCCTTTTTTTCCAGGCCGCCGGCACCTGGCCGCAGATACTCGCGGACCTGGTTCGCTGCCGCCTTCAACACAATGCATCCCCGCCTCCAGGCGATGTGGCCGCCAATGACCTGCGTGCGTTGCGGGACACCCCGTTGTTTCCCGGCGAGCGCGACCTGCTCCAGGCCATCGCCGAACTACTCGCTACCCCCTCCGACGAAGGGGACAGAATCCGCCTTCTTGAGTACGCACTTGAGAATCTGCGCCCGAAAGGCCAAAGGCGGATCGCCGCCCAAATGCGTCGTATTCACCAGCCATACCAGGGTCTGCTATGAAATCCTGCGCCGCGTCCACGCCCAGTTTGGCACCCAGGCCGCCGCAGGCTATTACGTTGGCCTAAGCCGCTCCGAAGTCGAGAAAGCGATCGCGCGCTTCCGCAACCACCCGGCCTGTTTCGTCCTGGTCTGCGACTGCGCGGGCGAAGAAGGGCGGAATCTCCAATGTGCCGAGCGCGTGATCCATTTCGACCTACCGCTCTCGCCCAACCGGATGGAGCAACGCATCGGGCGACTGGACCGCATCGGCCGGGAACACCCCGTCCGCTCCACCATCTTCATCGGACCGACGGCAGACCATTCCCTGTTCGAGGCGTGGTACCGTGTCCTCAACGAGGGGTTTCGCGTCTTCGACCGCTCCATTGCCGGCCTGCAGTTCTTCATCGATGAGCAACTTCCCCGGCTTAAAGACACGCTGTTCCGCGAAGGCGCTCCCGGACTGTGCCAACAACTGACTTCGATCCGGGACGGCATCACAGACGAGCAGGTGCGCATCGACGAACAGGATGCTCTCGATGCCATCGATGCATTCGAGCAAAACGCCGCGACCTGCTTCGAGGAGATTGAGCGACTGGAGGCATCCCACACGCAGTTGGAAGAGGACTTCCACGCCTGGGTTGGCGACGCGCTGCACTTCCGCCGCGACCCGGATTTTTACCGTAGCGAGCATACCATCCTCTATGGCCCCGATTCCGACCGATGGGGAGCGCCTGCGCACGCTAGTCCCCAGCGACTGGCTGGAACACAGGCTCAGCAAGCACATGCAAACTCCCGGGGCGTTTGACCGACGCATTGCCTTGCGGATACACGCCACCCCCGTCTTCCGGATTGGCGAACCGTTCGTCGATGCGATGGCCAGTTACGTCGGCTGGGATGATCGCGGCCAGGCGTTCGCGCTCTGGCGCCACGTGCCACAATGGAGTCCCGATGAGGGAGCGGAATGGGTCGGTTTTCGCTGTAACTTCATGGTCAGCGCCGACCTGCGCGAAGCCCGCCAGGTTATCTCCGGATTTGGCCTGCCTCGCGCCGCGATTCGCTCCCTTCAGCGCCGCGCCGACGCCCTGTTACCGCCGCTTGCTGAGGTGATCTTCCTCGACGCCGATGGCCGCCCCGTCACCGATGCGGCACTGCTGAACATGCTTGGGCAGCCTTACCTCGCATACGACAAGGGCGGAAGCGACTACAACCTCGCCAATGAGCGACTGAGCGCGATCGACCCTGTCGTCCCACCATCGCGATGGCCCGATCTGTGTGCCCAGGCACGCACGGCCGCAATGACTGAAGTGCTCGGTCGCGGCGAACCCCCGCTCCGCGATCGTTGCGAGCAGTATGCGGCACAAGCAGAGCGAGACATCGCCCTGCGTCTTGCGCAACTGCGGCTTCGCCTCAGCCGCGAACAAGGCCAACCTCTCTCAGGCGGCAGCGTCAGCGATCACGACATCGCCGTGGATGCGGCGGTCGGCGAAGCGCTCGTGCGTGGCATCCGTGCGCCCCATCTTCGCCTCGATTCCATTGGGTTCATGGTCATCTCCGGACGGCCGCCCACTGCAGGAAGGCCAGAGGAGGACGCCCTTGAACGACGAATTTGCACTCCTCCACGAACTGGTCACCGGCCAACGGACACACGATGAAAGCGCCTTCACCGAGGCGTACCACCGTCGGCTTGTACGCGCCCTCACCCGCTTCGAGAGCATCCGCCCCGGGCCAGCCGATCTTGCCGTACTGACCCGTCACGCCCTTCGCCGCGAACAGGAAAAGCAGGCCGGGGTCTCTCCCACCTTCGCGGTGCCCAAGGTCCCACCCTGGCCCACTCCGTCCTCCTGGGAAAGTTACGGCATGGAGGTGGTCAACGAATCCGCCGCCTCGCTTCACCTGCGGTGTCGCCCGTGGACGCCGGACTGGCTGCCCGATGCCGGTCAATGGCCGGTCGATAGCGCCGCTGCCGCCGCTGAACTCCGCCGCGATTACGGCGAACCGCTTCCGGGCAACCCCTTTCTGCATCCGTTCGCGAACTGGCGGCATTACCGGTGCGCAGGACAACGGGAAGCTGTCCGCGCCGTGATGATGGCGCCCGCCGGTTCAACCCTGGTGGTGAACCTGCCGACCGGTGCCGGCAAGAGTCTCTGCGAGTATGTTCCAGCGCTCACCGACCCTGCCGGACTCAGCGTGGTGGTTGTCCCAACCACTGCCCTTGCCATCGACCAGGAGCGAGCGTTGGCCCCTTATCTCCCTCACCCAACCGCTTATTACGGTGGAGGGGATACCCTGAATGAAGAACGCAACAAAGGCATACGGGAGCGCATCCGCGCCGGCCATCAGCGGATCGTTTTCGCATCGCCGGAAAGCCTGGTCCAGTCACTCGCCGGGCCGCTCTATACCGCCGCAACGCACGGCACCCTTCGACTGCTGGCTATTGACGAGGCCCACATCGTCGATCAGTGGGGCGACGATTTCCGTTCGGAGTTCCAGGAACTGGCAGGCCTGCGGCAAGACCTTCTTCGCCAACCCGGAAAGCCGTTCAGGACCGTCCTGCTCACAGGGACGATGACGGAATCCTGCCTCGATACGCTGGAAACCCTTTTTGGGCGACCTGGGCCATTCGCTGTCCTCTCCGCAGTGCAACTCCGCCCGGAGCCGTCCTACTGGGTGGGACCGTGCCCTGACGAGGCCATACGGCAGGAACGTCTCCTTCAAGCCGTCCGCCATCTGCCCAGGCCACTCATCCTTTACGTCACCAAGGTGGCCGATGCCCAGGCCTGGCTCGACCGCCTGCGGCTGGCCGGATTCCTCCGGGCCGCCTCTGTCACCGGTGCGACCCGCCCCTTTGAGCGGGCCGAAATCGTGCGCCTTTGGCAGGATGGCGATCTCGATCTTGTCGTTGCCACATCGGCTTTCGGCCTGGGTGTCGACAAAGCCGACATCCGCGCCGTGATCCATGCCTGCGTGCCCGAACTTATCGACCGGTTCTACCAGGAGGTGGGCCGGGGCGGACGCGACGGCCTGGCCAGCGTCTCGCTCCTGCTCTGTACTCCTGAAGACCGCGAAGTTGCACGCGACCTGAACCAGAAGACCATCATCACCACCGAGAAAGGCTACGCCCGATGGCAAGCCATGTTCTTCCGCAAGGAGGAACTGCCCGACGGCCGCATCCGCATCCCGGTTGACGTTGTGCCCGAATACCGATTCGGCGAATCTTCCAACCGCGCGCCACGTGGCATGGAACGTACGCACGCTCGCCCTTCTCGCCCGAAGCGGGGTCATCGATCTGGATGCCCAGCCACCGCCGCGCCGCGACCAGTTCCTCGGCGCTGACGGAACCTTCGATGAGGAGAAATTACAGAAGGAATTCGAGCGCCATCGCAACCAGCGCGTGTTGCGGATTGCACACGAAACACACCTGGACCTGGCATCCACCTGGCAGGACACTGTCGAGAATTCCCGTGGAAAGAGCGCCCGCGCCACCCGCCGGGGCCTGGACCTCATGTCCGAGGCCCTCGCCGGGAGCCGATGTTTCGCCGAAATATTCGCCGACGCCTACGAGATCGCGCTGCGGACCGGGGAAGAGCCACGGGCGGCAAGCCTGGTCTCCCGAAGTTGCGGCGGATGCCCAGCGTGCCGCCGCCTCTGCTTACGGCCGCGAACAGGCGTCATGCCCACACCACGGCCGGCATGGCTCCACATTCGAGCGGAACTTCCTGCCGACCTATCGCGCCTGCTGGGCACGTCCCAGGAGGCGGTGCTGTTCGATGATCTGATGGAGCGCGCCACCGGCAGTGACCGGCAACGCAGGGAACGGCTGGTCCGCTACCTTGTGGCCAAAGGCATACGATCCATTGTGGCCCCCACCGAGGAGCTGGACTGGCTGCGGCCGCTTTTCTCGACGCTGGCCAGCCCGCCGGTCTTTTTCGACGAGGAATGGCAGCCGCTGCTCCTGCCTCCGGTCCCGGCCCTGATTATCCGCCCGCAGGTGGCAGCGTCGCCACCATCCTGCGTTCGGTCGGCCGTTCGCCAGACCTAGACGCCCCACGCATCCTCTGGCTTCCGGCATATACCCGCGATCCGGAGAAACCACACTGCCTGCTCGCCCAAAGAGCCCAATGGGTGACTTACTCGATCGAAGAATTCTGCACGAGGGTCGGATTATGAGCGTCGTTACCGAAGCCTACGCGGTGCCAAGCCGCTTGCTGGGGATTTACCGTTTTCTCCTGCGGATCAAGGGCCAGGCCGAATCGCCCGACGTGATCGAGAAGACGCTTTCCCCTGAGTCGCTGGTCCGGCCCGACGACGGCACCGGTCAGGCCGAGCGAGAAGGCGGAGGCCGGGAGATGGTCCGCAAGACCGTCAACGAATGCGTTGCGATGGGATTGCTTGTCCAGGAGGACGGCACCGTCCGGGTCAACCCAGCCCTGCCGGACGACGCCCGTAACCCTGCCACCGCCGAGGCCGCCGCTCCCGTCACACTCTCCCGCCTGTGCTTTGCCGCCGACCGTGATGCCAACCATGACCTGGGCAAACAGGTCGCCTGGTATCTCGCCCAGGATTCCCTTGAAGCACCTGGAACGTGGCCCGAAGTCGAGAAGAGTGTTGCTGAACGATTCGGGGATGATCGCCTTGGTCTAACCAACAACGCTCGCTACGGCAACTTCGAGGACTGGCTTCGGTTCCTGGGATTTGGATGGATGCACACGCGTGGCGGCAAACCTGTCCTCACGCCCGACCCCACACCTCACTTGAAGCTCCGCCTCCCGGAAATCATGCCGGGGAAATCCAGCACGCGGCACCCTCTGCCAGAAGTGATGAACCGCCTGGCCCAGATTTGTCCGGTCTTCGAGGGCGGCTTCCTTCGCGCCGAGATTGACCGCGTGTTTACGCGGGAGCCTGGCACGCTTTCAAGCACCACGGCTCTCGCCTGGCTACGCCTACGCGACGAGGGACTGGTGGAACTCACCCAGGAATCGGATGCCGCGACGCTGCTGCTGCCGGACGGCGATCGCGTTGAGCCGGTTTCACACATTGTGCTGCGCCCAGTCGCGTAAGGAGTGGAGGATGAAACCGTTTCAGCAATTTGTCTGTTGGAAATCCGACTGGGCCGAGCGGGTGATGAACACCGAGGCGCTCCAGCCGCCGACCCATGTCTTTCTCGCCGTCCATCATCCGGTGAAGATGTTCCGCACCACGCTGACCGCCCTCTACAAAGGCCAGTCCGCCGAGCGCGGCTCCGCAGTCTATACCGAGCGGCAATTCCTGGATGAACTCCTCCGGCCCAAGGAATTTGCCTTTGTCCCGGTCCTGGGAAACGCCGGAACCGGCAAATCCCATCTGGTGCGCTGGCTCGCAGTCAACATTCCCCCATCGCCAAACCGGCACGTGCTGCTGGTGCCCAAGGTAGACACCAACCTGTGGGACGTACTCGACCGAATTCTGAAGCTTCCCGGCGTAAAGGATGACCAGCGGTTTAACGATTACCGCTCGCGGCTTCGCCGCGCCACCAGCGAACTCCGCACCGAAAAGGAAGCCCGCGAAAAACTGCTCAACAACCTTGCCGTCGCATGCGGCCCCAATGGCCCCCACAAGATGCACGGCCTGACCGAAGTGCAATCCGGGCTGGCTGAGCAGCTGCCAAATCTTCTGTACGACCCGTTCTTCCGCGAGGCGCTGCTCCAGGACGGCGGGGTCATCGACCGGCTGGTCCAGCACACCATCGGGAAGTCCACCACCGTCGAACGGCTGGAAGAAAAACGAGGTTTCAAGGAAGAAGACCTTCCGCTGCGCGTCAGCGAAATCAAGCGCGCGAGCCAAAAAGCCCGGTCATTCTTCAGCCAACTCGTCGGCGACACCACCAAAACCCTCCATGCCGAGGTCGTCAACTGGCTCAACCTCCACCTAAGCACCGCCGTCACCGAACTCCTGGAACTGCGCGGCGACGCCCTGCTCAGGCTAATGCTTGAAGTGCGGGAGGTGCTGGCCAGCCAGGACACCGAACTGATTCTGCTCATCGAGGATTTCGCCAAGCTCCAGGGGATCGACATGCAACTCCTGGAAGCGATCATCGCCCGTCCCCACCAGGAGGGACGCGAACGCCTTTGCCCGATGCGAACCGTGCTTGCCTGCACGAAGGGCTATTTCGGCACGCTCTTCGACACCGTCCAGACCCGCGTTGATTTCTGCGTGACACTCGATCCTCCCGGCGATAGCGGTCACGTTATCACCGAACCCGAGATCGAGCAATTTGTCGCCCGCTACCTAAACGCGGCCCGTCTCCCCGAAAATGATCTTACCCACTGGCTCGAGACGGCTCCGCACGATCCGCCGCCGGTGGCCTGTTCAGGCTGCGATCACCACGCCAAATGCCATGAAGCTTTCGGCGAACGCGGCGGTGTAGGGCTTTATCCCCTCAACACAGTCGCCGTGAAAAAGATGGTCGAGCGCGCAGCCCCGAGGGATTCAACCCACGGTTCGTCATCAAAGATGTCCTCAAGACCGTGCTGGTTTCCTACAGCGAAGACCTGCGCACTGGCCAGTTCCCTCCTCCGGCCCTGCTCGATCATTTCAAGAATCCCCGGCTGAGCCCGACCCTGAAAGACGACCTGAAACGGCGTGACCCCAACCCCGTAACCCGTGATCGCCGCCTCACCCTGATCGACCTCTGGACCACGAGCGAGCGCGTTCGTTGACCTGCGGCCCGGCGTGCATGAAGCATTTAACCTGCCGCCTCTTGGAAACACTCCTCCCCCACCGCCCCCACCGGTTTCGCCACCGCCCGGCCCACCAGCCAAGGAACCGCCGACCCGGGAGACGCCCCCCGTCATCCCGCCGCAAGGCTTGCCCGACAAGCTCGAAACCCAGCTCCGGCAACTCGTCGAGTGGGAAAACGGCGGATCGTTGCCGCAAAATCTCACTCAGGATCTCCGCGTTGCGCTCTTCAATGCCATTAACTCCCGCATCAACTGGGATGCCGAAATCCTTGTCGAGGGGCATTTCAGCAGCACCACCGACCCCAAAAAACCATTCCGGCAGAGGAGCATCAATTTCGAGCGGCAACTCGGCCAGCGGCAGCAGGCGATTGTGCAGCTTACCGTGCCCCTCGACCGGAAATCCTTCACCGACCCGGTCCTTGCCATTCAGGGGATGCTGTTATTCGGCCACTACGGTCACTGGCGGTTTCAATATGCCGGCCAGTCCGGAAGCTCCTACTTCCGCAAATATGCCCAGCAACTCGATGCGTGGTCGCAGGCCGTCCTCGACCAGATTCGCCGACCAACCAAAACGGGCGTCGCCTGGAACCCGGCACCGGCAGCAGCCGAGCTTCTCGCGCTCGCTGCCCGCATGGCGAACAAGCCAGTGGCCAGCAAAACCTCGGCCGACGAGCAATTGAGTCGCCCTTTTCGAGAAAATCGAGAACGTCGAGTGCGACCACCGTTCCGCGTCCTGGAAGGACCTCTTTAAGACATTCCAGGCAACCCACCAGGGACTAAAGGACATTCTCAGGTTCCATATCGGCTGCACCAAAGGTGGAAGCAAACAGGTGCAGGTCATCGACGCCGTCCAGGTCATCGAGCCACTCCGCCTGCTACGCAAGGACTGGCGGCCAAAAGAGGCCATCCCCGACGACGCCTGGGACATGTACGCCCCAGTCCGCAAGGCACGGGAGAAAGTTGATTCCCTGCTGGCCAAGGCCATCGAGGAAGAACAGCAACGGCATGTCGCATGGGTTGACGGGCTGCGGCAAGCCATCGGTGCCGAGACGACGCGCGACCAGCTGGTAGCGGCGGTCAAGGAAGCCATGCAGGCAGCGCGTGACGAAGGCGTCTTTGCCGGTGTCGGTCGCGAGCGGCTGGAGCAGGCCCTCGACGCTTTCTCCCGCGTCCGCCTCGACCAATGCCTGGATGCCATCGCCCGCATCCGCGCTGAGGCCGATCACGCAGCACTGCTGATCGAACTCGGTCGCGACTACCGGGAACTGATGACAACCGCAGACGAATTCACCACTTTGACAGGGCAATTCCTTGAAGGCTCCCGCAAGCGCGTCGAGACGGAGATCGCGCAACTCGAAGGTGCGGGAGAACTGAAAGCGGCACAGCAGGCCATCGCTGAGAGCCTGGATCAATTGCATGCTCTTGTGGGTGAAATTGCCGGCAGCGCTCCCGAGGGAGGTGACGCGTGATCCTGGACCAATGCAAGGACCTGAGTGGTCAAGTTGCCGAAAAGAAGCAAATGCGGCTCAACGTGGAGCAACTCAAGCGGTTCCACAAGGTTCGCGACCTTTTTGCCCATCAGGTCAGCCGCTTGAATCCCCTGTTCTCCGTCCTGCGGACTCTTCGCTCCGCCAACCTCGCCGAGATCGACCTGAGCCAGGAGGCTGAAAGCCTGGTCCAGGATCTCACCTCGATCCGTGACCAGTTTCGCGCCAAGCCCGAGTCGCTCATTGATGAGCGAAGCTTCGCCCCGACCCCATTCGGCGATTCCGTCACCGCCATCGCGGACCAGCTGGAGGCAGAACTCCAGTCCGCCTGGTCTAAATACGCCGAGCGTAAAATCCCCGCCACCAACCGCGAGGTGCTGGACGTTCTTGCCACAGCATTCCCAAGGGAAGTGCGCCTGCTGCGGCAACGAGCTGAACGTCTTGAGATGACCCGCCGCACCCTGCCGAAAAATGCCGAAGAACTCCGCGAGTTCGACGTCGAAGTGACCTTGCTGCAGCGGGCATGGAGCCAGCTGGGCGGCGGCGATGTGCCAGCATCGGTCATCGCCTTCCTCAAGGCAGCAGCGGCTCCAGCGGGGGCTGCCATCGACCTGCTCACCGACGACGTGCGCCGCTGGCTCGCCCAGCACGACATTGCACGGTCGTTTGCGATCCGCGTCGCCAATGCCGGCCTGTAACGGGAGAGTCTCATGAGCAAAACCCGCAACGCCATTCTCATTGAGATCCTGGACCGGCTGGAACAGGAAGAGGAAAAACTCCTTGCCTGGGGTGTGGTAGACGGCGCCTTCAGTCCCATTGAGGTCGAGGAAATCGCGCAGCAAGTCATCACTGCGAGCGGCGCGGCATTTACCGCAGATGAACTGCGGCAGGATCTTCTTGACCGGCGCCTGCTTTTTACCTTCCGCCAGAACCTCTCCGACGCCTACCGTACGCGCATGGCCGAGGCCGTTCGGCTGTTCGCCCGGCTGCGGCAAATGTTCCCGAACCGTCCCTGGCAGGTCGCGCCCACGCTGGTTGCTGATTACCGGTTTGCCCGTCGGCACCGCCGCTATCCTCGCCGCGAGATTACGCCAGTTAAGGTCCTCGAACGCCTGAACGCTGAGCTGCGCCTGTCGCCCCTTCACCGCCAGGCGATCAGCAGCATCCTCCGGGAAGGCGAAACAGACCCATTCTGCCTCGCCGAATTCCAGTACCAGGCGACGCGGAGAATGCTTCTGGACCTGGACGCCAGGAGCAGCCGGGGGCTCATCATCGGGGCCGGCACCGGCACGGGCAAAACCCTCGCCTTTTACCTGCCAGCGCTCACCCATATCGCCAGCCTCATCGAGCGCTCCGCCAGCTGGACGAAGGCCATCGCCATCTACCCACGCAATGAGCTGCTCAAAGACCAGTTCTCGGAAACATACGCGCAGGCCCGGCGCCTTGATGCCCTGCTCCTGCGCCAGGCGGGCCGACGATTGACGATCGGCGCTTCTTCGGGCCCACCCCACGCAATGCCGCAGACCTTGCAAGATACCAAAGCTGGGCGCACCACGCTCCGGGGGATACGCCTGCCCGTTCCTGCGCTGCCCCCGGTGTGACGGCGACCTGATCTGGCGATCCGCCGATGTCACTGCTGGTGTCGAGAAGCTTCACTGTGCCAGGGTTGCCTGCGGCGCCACGGTTCTCGGTGAGGAAGTCGTCCTCACCCGAAGCCGCATGGCCACGTCCCCTCCCGACGTGCTCTTCACCACCACCGAGATGCTCAACCGCCAGATGGGCAACAGCGAATACGGCCACGTCTTCGGCCTTGGCCCCTCCGTCCGCCGGCCGCAGATCATGCTCCTCGATGAGGTGCATACCTACTCCGGGACTTCAGGTGCCCAGGTAGCGCTTCTCTTGCGGCGATGGCAACACGCCGTCGGGTCCAGGGTTCAGTTCACCGGCCTGTCGGCAACGCTCCGCGCCGCCGCGGAGTTCTTCGGTCAGCTCGTGGGCCTGCGGCCAGGATCGGTCGAGGAAGTCTCCCCAAAAGACGTTGAACTCGACCCCGTCCCGGAAAGCGTCGAATATGTCCTTGCCCTGCGCGGCGACCCCGGCGCCGGAGCCAGCCTGCTATCCACCAGCATCCAGACGGCCATGCTGCTGCGCCGCATCCTTGACCCGGCCAACGCTTCCCCCAGCGCCTGGGCTTTACGGCCAACGCGTGTTCCTGTTCACCGACGACCTGGATGTCACCAACCGCCTTTACAACAACCTCCAGGACGCCGAAGGGCTGGACAGCTGGGGACGGCCCCAGCCAGGCGGCACCGTGCTTGCCTCACTGCGCTCCGCCTCGCAGCCCGACAACAACCTGCGCCATCTCCTCGGCCAGTCGTGGCAGCTCTGTGAAGACATCGGCCACCCGTTTGGTTTGGCCCAGCCGCTGCGGATCAGCCGCACCAGCTCGCAGGACTCCGGCGTCGAGCAGGGAAGCGATGTGGTGGTTGCCACCGCCGCCCTGGAAGTCGGGTACAACGATCCGCTCGTCGGCGGCGTCATGCAACACAAAGCGCCCCGCGACTGGGCGGCATTCCTCCAGCGCAAGGGCCGCGCCGGACGGCCAAGGCTCATGCGCCCCTGGACGGCGGTCGTCCTTTCCGACTATGGCCGTGACCGCCTCGCTTACCAGGCCTATGACCAGCTCTTCGATCCCCAGCTGCCGCTACGCCTGCTGCCTGTCGGCAACCGCTATGTGCTTCGCATGCAGGCCACTTTTGCCCTCATGGACTGGGTCGCAAGGGAACTGCCACCGGACCTTCCGGTCGGAAGCATCTGGACGGATTTCAGCAGCCCGGCCGAGGGCACCGCCTGGTGGGCTGAAAACATGCCGCCGACGGCAACAGGCGGAGCAGCACATCCTCACCGAGGTGCTCGAAGGTGACGACGCCCGTTACCGATCGCTGGAGCGCTACCTGCAATCGGCGCTATCTATCTCCGCCCAGGACACGCAAGCAGTTCTGTGGGACCCGCCCCGGCCCCTGATGACCGCTGTCATTCCCACGTTGCTGCGCCGGCTGGAGACGGGCTGGCGTCGCGTGCCTGCCCATCCGGGTGAACCTTCGGTCGATTACCTCGTGCGTGACCATCCGCTACCGGACTTCATTCCGCAGCAACTCTTCGGCGACCTCAATCTCCCCGAAGTGGAAATCGTCATCGACCCGCAGCAGCAGGGGCAAGCCCAGGAGTCGTTCTTCCTGTCGATTGTCCAGACACTGCGAACACTCGCCCCTGGCCGGGTGACGCGCCGGTTCGGCTACCGCCACGCATTCGCGCATCACTGGATGCCGCTTGTGGACCTTCAGACGCCGCTACAGATGATGCCGGTAGAAACGTATTGCGAAGAATACGAGGAGGCTGGCACTTACCAGGTTCAGGACGGACCGACCGTCCGGCACTTACGCTGCGTTCGCCCCTGGAGAGTTCACCCACGCCAGCCGCCAGGGAATGTCGCGATCACCTCAAACGCCCAGATGGAGTGGCGCAGCCAGCTCGCCCCTGCCCGCGAGGATGACCGGCTTCGATTCGAGCCGCCGCGGGGCTCAGCGTGGGAGCCGGTCATATGCGAAATCCGTTTCTTCACCCACAACGACCGCAACCACGTGGCCATCCGCCGCTTCGCCCTCGCGTCGCATGCCAGCCTGTCCTTCCGCAACGGCAACCAGGCCGACATTACAGTGCGGTTTGTCGAGCAGGCGACAAGCGAACCCGCTGCCGTCGGATTTACCCAGCAGTCGGACGGTATCGTGTTCCGCTTCCAGATTCCTGCCGATCTCGGCCTTTCGCCCGCCCATCCCAACCGCCGGAAATTGCGGTCCTTTCGCTCGGCGTATCTCCGGCACCGGGTGCAAACAGACGCCGCGCTCGACGCTTTCGCCAACGGCTTTCAGCGCGATTGGCTGGCCCAAGTCTACCTTTCGGCGTTGGTGGTACGAGCCGTAAGCGATGGGGTTTCGATGGAAGAATCCCATCGACGCCTGCATTCCGGGGATATCGCCCACACCCTCGGCGATGTCCTCGGTGTCATATTCCAGGCCATCGATCTGCCAGGCGGAGGCCAGGTTCACCAAAAGGTTCACGACACTTTGCTCGATCTCTGCCGAACCCCCAGCGTTACGGCTGCGCTCGGAGCCATCGCTTCCGTCCTCTGGCAGCCGCCCGATCCCGGCTGGCGAAGCTGGGCAGAAGGGCGCTACAAGGTAACACTCGGCGGCGCCCTTCTTGAAGCCTGCCAGCAATGCTGTCCCCAGATGGAAACCGGCAACCTGTACCTTGACATTGATCCGGGTCCCCGGCCCCCCGGCTCACCGCCCGTGCCGCATGGATGGGAAGAAGTGTGGATCACTGAAGCGACCATCGGCGGAGGCGGCGTCATCGAGCAGATCCTGCAAGCGTTCACCGGTGACCCACGCCGGTTCTTCCGGATCGCTGAAAGCGCGCTGGCCGCCACTGATTTCGAGATCGTTGACCGGGAACTCACCCGGCTGCTGGCGCTCACCGCTACAGACACCGAACTAAACGATGCCCTCGATGCCGTGCGCTCGGCACCCGACCATGCTGGTCTTGCCGCCGCGACAGTCGCTTTACGCAAACTTATCTCACGGCGGGGCATGGTCGTAATCCACCCGGTCATGAGCGCCATCCATACCCGCATTCTCCGTCCGGGAAGCTCCCCCGCCAGCGACGCCTTGATGCGAAGGCTCATTCTGGATTGGAATGCCGCCGAGGATCGACTCGGCATCGAGATCGACCCACGGGTCTATGCCTTTGTCGCCGCACAAACGCCAGCCGTGCAGGCAGACCTGGCATTGATGGGCGGCGTGCCGGCCCACGACGCGTTCTGGCGCTTCCAGGCCATCTATGGCCTGCTATGGCCACGCGGCTCCCTGATCCGCGCACAGGGACTCTCTTTCTACAACCCGTTCGCAGACGCCCCGCTGCCTGACCGCGACCTGCTCCTTGATCTCTTGCGTGCAGGCGAACCCACCGTGGCGCTCGCCACCGGCTGGGAAACCGCCGTCGCACAGGTACTAACTAACCGTGGCGCCGTCTGCCTTACCGCAACACCGGCGGACCGGAGAGCACTGAAGGAGGCGCTGCTCCACCTTGCCGCCGAGCCTGTGGAGGCGAATTACCTGCACCTCCATCCCAATGTCGTCGGCGTCATTCACGACCCGGCCCAGATCGCCGTTACCCTTGACCTGCGGGAGGTGATGCCATGACGGCACGCAGCCGCATCATCCACACCCGGGCGAGCACCAGGCAATTGCCGGACCTTCTGCAGATACTGTTCACGGCGGAACTTTTATCCCCGAGCGCCTGCCTTTGGCTGGTCTCGCCCTGGGTCTCGGACATTCCGCTCATCGACAACCGGTCCAACGGATTCCTGTCTCTGGAACCGGGATGGGCGCACACGCAAGTCACGCTAAGCCAGGTCCTGGGCAAACTCCTCGAACTCGGCACCACCGTCCATATCGCCACCAGGCCAGATGACCATAACGACGCCTTCCTCGACCGCATGCGGCGCATCGCAGAACCGGAAGGCTTGCCGCTTATGCTCCACTCCGCCCAGGAACTCCACGAAAAAGGCATCCTCGGCGATGGCTTCTACCTCTCCGGGTCCATGAACTTCACCTTCAGCGGCATCTCGCTGAACGAGGAGGCCGTCCATTACAGCGTAGACCCCGCCTTCATCGCAGAAAACCGCATCCTCTTCACCAGCCGCTGGGGAGAAGAAGTCTAATGAGCGACACACTCCAGCCCGAAGTGGCGAACTTCCTGGCACGGTTTTTCTCGGCCCCCAACCAGCTGCGGCAGGACAGCAAGCCGGAAATGCGCATCTGGATCGAACGCCTCGCCGGGAGCGAAATGCTGCCGACCGTTCTTCCCTGCTGGCGCACCGGCAAAATCGTGGACTGGTATGGCTTGGCATTCGATGACCGGCAAATGAACGCACTCGGTGAGAGCCTGACAGCCTTCATCGGTCCTACCTACACGACCTTTCGCGGCCAGGTTGCGCAGCTCGACCGCCACGACCCCATCGATCAGACCGTCGATGATCTCACTGCCGGGCGGGCCTACAAGTTCCAGGGCGCAGACCCCAGCGAAATCTGGCGGGCGCTCGGACGCATGCGAAAGGTCTGGGAGCGGCGCGGCACACGCGAGCGGGCAACACCGGCACCGGTCGGGCGAGTGTTGCGGGATTTCTACATGGCGTTGAACGCAGGCGACACATCCGCTGCCGAAGCTGCGCTCACTGATTTACGCGAACATTATCATCTCGACGGCGTCAACCTGCTTTATCTCCGGGTGCAACTGCTCGCGAGTTTCCGCCGTTGGGCCAACCTCCTCGCCCTCCCCGAAATCCCAGACCTGCTTCGCCTACGCCGGCCAGTCGCTGTCACCGAAGCCATGCTGCGGGCCGTCTATCACATGCACCTCGCCCGGTTCGAGGACCCACCCAACCCGGCAGGCGCCGCCGTCGCATTCCGCGATGAGGTTGCCAGTCGTTTCAGCTTCCTGCTGGCGTCCCGCGCCGGCATGCGTTCACCGGAAGCCGCCAAGGCGTTCATGCTTCAGGCCGTGTCCAAGGCTCCGCCCGACCTGCTGTTGCGCGACGAATTACTTGCCATTGCCGATCTCGAAGCCAATGACCTGGCTTACCTGAAGCAGATTGCGGCGCTGGCTGGCCCGGCCGCTGCGTCCGTGCCGGAAGGCAATCCCCTCGCCCTTGCCGACGAGGCAGCGAGGGCAAGCGACTTCGACCGGGCGTTCTCCCTGGCCAAGTCAGCTCCCCGATCCGTTGCCCAGGCACGCTTGCTTTGTGAATGCGCCTTCGAGTTGGGCACACTGGAGGCAAGGGCAGAGACCATCAACGCTGTAAGCGGCTTGAGCGACGCCGACAGGGCCGAATTCCTCACCCGCCGTGTGAATCAGCAACTCTGGGATACTCTCCAAGAAGACGTATCCCCTGAACGCTCCGAGGCGTGTGAACCCCGCCCCGTGCCGACGGATTGGCGTTCCTGGCTTGACTACCTCGACATGCACGACGGACGCAATGGCTCGCACGAAATCGCCCGCCGGGGCGCTGCCGAGTGGTCGGTGATGGAGTTCCTGTCGCAGGCAGGAGCCGCAGAGCAACTGGCGGCGAAACTCGCGGCGCCAAGGTCCCAGGCAGCCGAGCATGTCTTGCGCGATTGCCTTCCCCACCTTCTTGCCTTCTTTCAGCAGGACCCCGCCTGGCCGAACCCTGCCCTGAAAGCGGTTTACCGGCACCTGATCGATCTTCTTTTCTTCAGCACCGAAGGCGGACGGGCTGATTTTGTCGTCTGGAACGAAATGCTCGACGCTGCGCTCACGCTCGGCACCGCTAGTGCCGCTGAATACGGCGACCTGATCACCTACCTGTCAGAGTTGTGGACACGATTCTCGGCGCCAGCCACTCTCGACTGGGCCATCGACGCCATGGCGATCCTCCTCGTTCATCCTTGTGCGGACACGGCGGCCCGCCGGTCGTTTTTCGTGGCCCTCCTTGATCGTCTCACGACCTTCCTCCGCCATGTTGAGCCGGAGCACTGGGCACTGCTGCACCTTACCGCCGCAGACCTCGGAGAAACCGACCTCCTTGGCCAGTACATCCCTGCCGCCGCCGCAGTCCCGGCCCTTCCATCCGAAGATCCGTTCGCGGTCCTTGGGTCGATGTCAGTTGCCGTGTACACACTGACGGAAAACGCCGGGAAGCAGTTCAAAGATGTTCTGGAATCGAGGGCACCGGGCGTACGGGTAAATCTCTGCCACGACCTTGCGGCAACAACCAGGCTGAAGCAACTGGCCCGCCAAGCCGACCTGCTCCTCGTTGCAACCAGCAGCGCAAAGCATGCTGCAACAGCCTGTATTGCCGTAAACCGGCCTGACGAAAAACCGACGCTGTACCCAACCGGCAAAGGGGCGGCAAGTCTGCTACGCGCTTTCCGCGAGCATCTGAGGACACGTTGAGTCAAGGATGAGAAGTGAGCCAGGCGACTGCGTTGCTTCTGACTTTGTGCGTGCAGCGAAGTTTCCAGGTCATTGCTCGTATTCGACCGGATCGGGGAGGCCACATTTTTGGAATGCCTCCCGCCGGTCGATGCACGTCCCGCACTGGCTACAGTGTTTCGGTCCGCCCTTGTAACAAGACCATGTCAACGCGAACGGCACGCCCAGTTCCGCACCACGCCGGACAATGTCCCCTTTGTCCCAGGTTACGAACGGAGCAAGGATCGAAATCTCCCGCTCGTCGCACTCGTGGGCCACACGATCCATCGCGTCAGCGAACCCTGGCGAACAGTCGGGGTAGTTCGTCCGGGGGCCTGAGTGAGCCCCGAAGGCCACGGCGTCAAACAACAGGCTCACCGCCCAGGCAATGCCCACCGACAGGAGAATCATGTTTCGGTTCGGGACGGTCGTCATTGGGATCGTGGCCTGCGAATACGGCCCTTCCGGCACCGCCATCGATGCATCGGTCAGGCTGTTCCGTCCAAGGAACGCAACGAGTGAAGTAAGATCGAGGACTCTCTGCTCAATTCCCAGTTTATGGCAAACCGCCGCAGCGGCGCCCAACTCCCGATCCCGGTGGCGCTGGCCATAGTTGACCGACAAGGCCTTGACCTCGTATCCGCCATCACGGAGGTGGTAGAGAAGCGTCGTCGAATCAAGCCCGCCAGAGAATACGACAATCGCTTTTTGCATGATCGCGTGGCTCCTGCTTGCACCACCGAGCGAAACCGCCATCCTTGATGCTGAAGGATGCTAAACGTGTTGCTGCCTTGATCTTAGCGGATTGTCACCTTGCAGGGATTATCCGGCCGAGCAGGCGCCACACCAGTCGCCCCGCACGACGGGCCAGACCATCTCTGGTGTCGCCATCGGCTTTTTCCTCCGCGTCAGCCAGATGCCGCGCCGTTTCAGTATCAAAGCCGATCTTAGCGCCACAATCGCCATAGCCGAATTGCGGATTCCGCTGACAGGTCGGACAATGGTCAGTGCCTTTGCGCGCCACCGAAACGGGATTCGCGTGATAGGTGATGGCATTTTCCATCCAGGTCACAGGCAAGGGTTCACGCAAAAAAGGCTGGAGCAAATGGCGAAGTAACAGGACGCCATTGCTCGCTGCTCGCATGTTGAGGTCCATCACCGCAGGCTGCGTCATGATCAGGTCATCCGAATAACCCTGGGCATTTTCCCTTTTGCGCTCAGAGTTCGTAAGCGATTCAAACCGAAGCGCCCTCGCGGTCACCACACCAGTGCAACTCAGGCAATGGCGCCCCGGTGCCATGTAACTGACTCGACTGTCAAGCGAAACGATGCCCTCGGTATCTGCTCCGATCTCCGACCCAACGTCGATGTATGGCAACAGATAGCGATATGCGAGTTCACACAAGAGGTGCCGCGGCAAGGCCCTGTCCACACATCCAAAGACCACATCGGCGTCCCGTAGCCTGGCAAGGACATTCCCGTCCAGAATTGAAGCACGCAGCGCTTCAACCCGGCAGCCCAGTCCCAGCCCTTCGATGCCTCTCTTGAGTACCTCGACCTTCGGCACGCCGCGCCGCACGTCCAGTTCAGTTGCATAAAGGATGCGATTGAGGTTGACGCGACGGACAATATCGCCGTCGATCAGCAAGATACGCCGGCACCCGGCCCGAGCAAGCAATTCACAGACCAGCGACCCGGTGCCACTGGCGCCGATGACTGCAACTGTCAGTTGCGACATCATGCTCAAAGCGCCTGAACCGGTGAGCGCCATGGCACGATCAAAGATCGCAGATGGCGAAGGCGGCGCCGAGGGCGGCGCACCGTTCAGTGGCAGCTGCATCAGCCGATCACCAACAATCGTCAGGGTCCTCAATGGCGGATGGAGGCGGGTTGCCGTAAAAAGACGGCCGCATTGCGATTGTGCCCCGGCCACAACGCTCACCAGGTGGGTACGCGGTTCCAGTTCGAGCAGATTCTGGATCAGCAGCGGGTCCTGCTGGTCGTCGTAAGGCGAGAAACCGACGCGCTCGTCGCTCCCTGGATGAGTGTGAAAAGTCGCAATGCCGACCAGGCCGTTCTTGCGCATCTCTAGGTGAGCGCGACGCACAAAGGATGAACCAAAGACCAGCGCGCCCCCGGACGCTTCCTTGAGATTTCCCTCCTTCTCCGGCAGCAGCACCTTGGCAACAATGAATTCATGCCGTGCCGAGGATTTGCACTCGCCCAGGACCGCCAGCGCACCCGTCTCAGGTGCGAAAGCATGCTGAAATGAGCTTGCGAAATGCCGGCGGAGACGCTTCCAGTCGGATTCTGCCATGCGCAGGTCAATGTGCATTGCCCAGCCCTCGCTGAAGAAAGAACCCGCGGCAATGCGCAATATGCGTCTCTAAGCTGTCCTTGCCTCTCACCCACGGCTTACCCTCCCGGTAGTGCCAGGACACGAGCCGCCATTTGCGACCCTCCACGTCGATTATCGTGCCCTGGATCTGAGGGTGATCCTTTTCGTTGAACGTACACGGCAATTCAACGTAAAAGCTGTCGAGCTCAGCCGCGTCGTAGGCTGCCGGAATCGCGATCAGAATGTCGAACCGATCCTTGTTCCACGGTGGGGCCGGAGAAGAGAGCCCGCCGACCAGCGCATAGCACTGGCGGTTATTCTCCACGAGTCGAACCGCAATGCCCCGCTCCGTCAGATCCTTGACCTCCTCATTCGCACGATCTGGGCTCATGTCACTGCTCCCTCCCATACCGCCCGTCGCGCTGAGCCTCGAAGTCAGCGCCGCGCTCGATCTTCACTGGCTGGTCCGGCGGCAGCGGCTCAGTGCATTCAGGCAAGTACAACGAGTAATCGGCCGGGTCGAGATGAATCTTCGGCAACGCCAGGATTTCCAGTGGCGTCAGTTCGGGTTTCGGAGCGACATCCCATCGCGTGTTGACGCGCAAGGCCCGAGCCAACTCGACTTCGAAACGCGGCTCGCTGTGCAAATGGTGCAGATACTCGCCCAGCGTCTGCTGGAGGTTCTCGATCACCGGTCCGACTTCCTTCCCGTCCGACGCGTGCAGCCGATCAAAGGGCCGCTCCCGCGACGGGAGTAAGGCGAAGCCGGCCAGCCGCGCCCCCTCGGCCATGAGATCCAGCAACGTGGATCGCGTCGAAAAATCAAAGGCTTCCGCCTCGTGGCCAGGAATGCGGACAAGCACCTGCACATGGTGGCTGCGCTTCCGCGGCGCGGGATTGGCCACTTCCTGCTCAAGCTGGGTCATGTTGCCCCTCCTTCGAATGAAACAGACCAGGAACCATCTTCCTCTAGTGTACGATAGCCGAACACTAAAGTCAAGTCTTGACATAAATGTCTGTCCTGTCATAATGAGGGAAGAACTTGACAAAGATGTCCGGAGTCCCTATGTCGTCCTTGCTTACGGTTGCCGAACAGAGCGACAGGAGGCTGCTGAACAGACACCAACCACGTCAGGAGGGTTCCATGCCGATTAACCAAGCTGCTTTGGGCAATCGTCTCCGCGAGGCACGCATTAACTGCGGCCTGAGCCAGGAGGCAGTCGCCAAAGAGCTTGGCATCCCCCGCACGGCGGTCGTCCATCTTGAAGCCGGCAGCCGTGCGATTTCCACCCTGGAGCTTGCAGAAATGGCTCGGCTCTACGGACGTCCGATCGCGGAATTCTTCCGGGAAAGCCCCGCCGGCGAGGAGGATGTCCTGACCGCCATTGGCCGCATTTCATCCGAATTCCAGGCTCATCCGGAAGTCCAGAAGCAGATTGAGTACCATGTTCACATCTGCCAGCATGGGGCTTCCTTGCGGTCGCTTCTGGAGTTCGACGCACTCACTGCCCCGCCCGAATATCCCCTGACCGCCCCCGCGTCCGCCTGGCAGGCAGTGCAACAGGGCCAGGCCGTAGCCGCCGAAGAACGCCGCCGTTTCGGGCTCGGGGATAATCCGATCCCGGATATGGCCGACCTTATTGCGTCGGTCGGCCTCTGGGCATCCGGCACCAACCTGCCCGACGAAATCTCCGGCATGTTCCTTCGCCACTCCTCTATCGGCATGGTGATCCTGGTCAACTACACCCACCCCCGTGCACGCAACGCTTCTCCTACGCCCACGAATACGCCCACAGCCTTCTGGATCGGTCCACCCCTGTGACCGTTTCCAGGATGGCAGACCGGAACCAGCTGTCCGAGGTGCGCGCAAACGCCTTTGCAGCAGCGTTTCTGATGCCCGAATCCGGGGTTCATGCCTTTCTCGTTAACCGCAACAAGTGCGTTGGCAGCCGAGAATCGATCCCTGTTTACGATCCTACTGCCGAAGAAAGAGGGGCCGAAGAAAGAGGGGCCGAAGTTCAGGCGCTGCGGCGTTCCTCGCCAGGATCCCAACAGATCCATTACCAGCTCGTAGCGCGGATGGCCCACCACTTTGGTGTCAGCTACCAGGCAACGTGCTACCGCTTGCGAGGACTCAAGTGCGTCAATGATGCGCAACTGACCGAACTCCTCGAACGGCAGGACCTTGCTGCGCGTTTCGTGGAGATCTTCAAGGTGAAGAAGGAGATTGAAGGCCCCCGCAACGACCCGCCTGCGAAGCCTGACCGCGAGTTGCTAACGGAGTTCCTGAGTCTCGCCGTTGAGGCTTACGACCGCGAACTGATTTCAAAAGCCAAATTCCTCGAATTGGGCGCCTTGATCGGGATCGAGCGCAAGGACATGCTCGATTTTGTTCGCGGCTAATTACTGTCCCCTGATATGAGAGCTGACTCATGATCGCTCAGCTAAGAGACGATGTCGTCATGGACACTTCGGTGTTGGTCAATTTTCTGGCCATCAACGGGTGTGCCCTGTTGGCATCCCATCCCACGTTTCGCTTTGTCATCACCGGCCACGTCGCGGCCGAAGTCACCTATCCGAATCACACTGCGTGCCTGGCCACCGCCATCGGCTGCAATCACCTAACCGAGCTTCCCCCAGGCGATCATGCTGAACTCGTGACGTTCGGGCACCTGACCACCACTCTTGGAGTGGGCGAATCCGCGGCGATCGCTGCCGCCGTTCATAGGCGTTTCCGCGTGGCCCTCGAGGATCGAGCCGCACGCCGACGCGCTGAGTCGCTCGTGGGCCGGAATTTTGTCCTCACCACCCAGCAGTTGATGGTCGGGTTGATAAGGGCCGGACTCATTTCCGTCGCCGATGCTGATGCCATCAAGCTCGATTGGCAAACCAATCACCGGTTCGCCATGCCGGGCTTTCAATCGTTTGCCGACCTTCTGACTCCCTGATGACCGATCCGGCGTCGGCTGGCAAGTGGCCTCGGCCGTGGGCTTCATGTTGCCGCGATCCGACACTCGGACCTAGCCGATACGCTGCATCTCGGCCCCTCTGGCCTCTTCGTCAACGATTCGCAGAGGTATTACGTCCCGGATAGGTTCAAGCACTCGGGCCGTTGAGGTTGTAAGAAAAACATGCTATTATTTCTTACATCATGACAGCGACAAAACTGCCACATTCCATTGATTCAAGGCTACTTGCGGCTATCAACGGCCGTGGACGCGGTTCCGTGTTCGTTCCGGCCGACTTCCTGGAGCTCGGCAGCCGCGACGCCATCGACGTGGCCTTGCACCGCCTTACCCGCAAGGGAACAATCCGCCGTCTCGCCCGCGGCGTGTACGACTTCCCGAAACAGCACCCGGTTCTGGGGCCGCTCTCGCCATCAGCCGAAGCGGTTGCCACCGCACTGGCCGGCCGCGATCACACCCGTCTCCAACCAGCGGGGGCCTACGCAGCCAACGCCTTGGGGCTGTCGGAACAAGTGCCTGCCAAGGCCGTCTTCCTTACCGACGGTCCCAGCCGGACGGTGAAAATCGGCCCGACGACGATCCAGCTCCGGCGGACCACCCCGCGCAACATGGCAGCTGCCGGGAGACTGACCGGGCTTCTCATCCAGGCCCTCCGCGAGCTGGGCAAGGAGCACATAACCCCAGAGCAGCGCGCGCAACTGAAGCGCACCCTCCCGGCCGACAAACGGCGGGAACTCCTCAAGGATATTAGGCTCGCCCCGGCCTGGATGCACCCGATCTTCCGCGAACTCGCCGAGCAAGAGAAATGAAGTTCGGTTTCCTCAACTATCCGCCGACCAAAGTCGCCTTTACATCGAACAGGTTGGTTGACTAACAATCGCTCACAGCGAAGGAAGTCACCACCCCACCGGCTCGGCTCAGGCTCAAGGATCGCGCGCAGTTGCACCGCCGCCTCTGCCTCACCTTCTGGGGTGGCCGCGGCGCAATTATACCGGACTTCCCTGTCCGGTGCGCCTTCCTCGACCACCCCATACGGCGAGGCGACGGCGACGGGAACGCAACGCAGGCCAGGCTCTGCAATGAAATTGCCGAGAGGCATACAGTGACAGCAACGCGAACAACTCAACGCAGCCTTACCACCGAGATTGGCAAGACAATTGATAAGCTGTTCGGAAATGCGTAAGGCGTGGTCGCGGCCGAAGCTACCGCCCCTTTAGGCGCTATCGCCATGCAGGAAAGCCGGATACTTGGCCCGCGAATCGCTTCAATCGCCTCCGGAGAGGACTTCCAGGGATCGCCCGGAATGCGCGCGATCAGTTCTTGCCAGACGCTGCTGAAAGCGGCAATGGCATCATCGTCGTTGAACTGCACGCCGGCGGGAAGCAGTGGGGCAATATCCTCGGTGAGGCTTTGATTGAGCTTCTGAAGCATTCGCTCCTCCGCGTTCGCCCGGCTGATGGGATGTCCCTCCAGAGCGAGATAGTGCTGGAAGCACGCGATCACCCGATCACAGTCGAGGCCGAGTTGGAGCAGACCCTGGTTAAGGTCGAACAGGTCGCGGTTCTTGTGCCGCTGAAGCAGCGCTCGCAGCTTGGTGCCAAAGATTTCCTCCGGCTCGAACGAGACAATCTGTGCCTTGGCCTGATGCCAACCACTTCTGACCTCGAATGGGTAGGTCTTGAGGCCGTGGAGATTCTGTATGCTCGCGCGTGTTGATCTCTACCTTGAGCTTGAGTTTGCTGCCGCCGTCAGCCTCCGGGGTGAACTTGAATACCAGGTGCATCGAGTGAGCGGCCTGCTCGCGATTCGGTTTTCCAAGCCAGGCGAGAGCGGCGCGTACGCCGTCAATCGTCTTGCCGATCGGTTCCGCCTGGGTCTGGACGAGATCAATGTCTTCCGAATACCGCAGCGGTTTTCCGAACAGCAGCTTATGGATGGCCGTGCCGCCGCGAAAAGCGATCTTTCCTTGCAGCGGCTCGCTGCTGAACAGGTCGCACATCGCGCGGCAGATGATCAGGTCCTGCTCCACCTGCCTGAGATCGGGCCAGGGCGCATGGGCGGTCCACTCCTGCAAGTAAGCGATGGGGATCAAAAGTCAATCTCCACGGGCACATTGATGACGAGCTTCCACTCGGATTCTTCTCCGCGGCCGAACGCAGGGCAGCAACGATCGGTTTGGCCGCCGGATCGAGATCCTTGAAGGACTTCGCCTTTTCGGCAAAGGGTCGCAGTGCGTTGGCCTGGCGGATATGCCCGAACCGCTCAAGAAGGATAGCCAAGGCGTCTGACCGCGGAATTCTCGTAAGCGTGGCGGCCTTGGCGAGAATGCGGGGGTCGGCTTTTTTCCCCAGGTCATGGACAGCCTGCGCGGCGCCGTTGATCCCCCCCGCCCGATGGAAATAGCGGCAAATGTCGAGCAGCGTCAATTCCACGCCAGCGATTTTGGCGAAGCCGGCCTCCGTTTTCAGTTGTGCGAGCCACTCGGGACGGTTCGCCTCGGCAAAGGCGGCGGGCGCCTGATACAGAAACTCGACTCGCTGCCGACCGATTCCGATTTCCGGCAGCTGCCGTGGGCCAATGACCTGAAAGACCATCGCCGCTTGGTGTGCTGACCCGTGGAAAGCAGCTGCACGCAGCAGGGAGACGCGATAATCCATCCCGACGTGCTTCATTAAAGGATCGATCCATCGCGATGGGTCGGGCGCACCGGTTAGCCGATCCTCAGGCCGGAGAATTAAGTAAAATCCCCTCCGTGGGGAAGCCAGCCGGCCCTTTTTCGTCAGCCGCTCCACGGCCGCCTGAAACGCTTCCGGCGTTTGCCGGAGCTCGGCCAAGGCCGCCGCTTTGGAAAAGGTCGCCCGCCCTCGGGCGAGCTGCGAATCGATGAATTCCTGGAGGTTGCTCATTCCCCAATCATACAGGAAAATCGACGAAAATCAACGACTTTCTTTTACGATTGGGAAAAAGACGTGGGACCGCTGGGCACGGAAGGCGGGCACGCTTGGGCACGGAAAAGCCTGGAAAATGTGGGCGAATCCTTGCTTTTCCCCTGTGATCCGCGTAAAATGTGTGATGAGTGGAGTTCGTAAGTCCTCAGAAGGCTTGCATTTGTGAAATTCGGCGATTGGAACCGGCCTCGATCCCGTTAATGGGGTTCAGGAGGTCGGAGGTTCGAATCCTCTCGCCCCGACTGAAGCGGAAGGACTGAAACGAACGAGAGTTACGACGGTCCTTCCGATTTTTTCCTGCGGCGGAAAGCCCGCCGTGTCAGTTTTCGTGACAGGAATCACAGGCCAAGCCTGACGAAAACTGACGAAGAACATGCCAGAAAAAGAGCCGAGGGAAGGCTGGCAGACGCCAATCCAACCAAGCCTTACCCTCGGCGGGTGCATCTCGGCAAGAACTCTCTTTTGCTGGAGGTTGCACCTATGCCTCGTCTTCCGAAGCCTTTCCGCTGGCGTGATGGCTGGTACACCGACGCCGGTGGAAAGCGAACTCGTCTGCTGGACGGGACGGCTACCCTCACTGCCGCCCAGACTGCTCTACGCCAACTTCTTGGTGAACACGACCAGAACGGCGGGCTTGCTCATCCCAGCCTGACCGTAACCGACCTGATCGCCCTGTTTCTCGATATGGTCCACGCCGAGAATTCCGAATCGACCTACTACCAGTATCAGCGGTGGCTCAAGGAGTTCGCCAAGGTCCACGGCAGCCAACAGGCCCGCAGGATCAACACGCTGGAGGGGCAACAGTTCAAAAACCGCCTTCTGGCGGCCACGCACCCGAAGACCCAAAAGCCGTACATGCCTCGGACGATCAATGCCGCACTTATCGCCCTCAAGCGTTGCTGGAATTGGGCCATCGACACCGAATCGTTCGGCTTGCTGAAAAACCCATTCAAGAAGGTGAAGCTGCTGCCAGAGCAGGGACGGCGGCGGATCGCCACGGACGAGGAGTTCCGCAAACTGCTGCGGCACTCTGATGCACGCTTCCGCCAAGTCCTTCTATGCCTCCGCTTCATGCCTATCCGACCACAAGACCTTCGCTCGCTTCGGTGGTCGGGGGAAAACGAGGTCGATTTCGACAACCACTGCTGGGTGATCCGCAAGGACAAGACCATCAGGACACGCAAGAGCAAGCAGGCGAAGATCGTGATGATGCCGCTGTTCATCGAAAAGCTGCTGCGATTGCGAAAGGCTCGGTCGGAGTCACCCTTCGTATTCGTCAATGAGGATGGATCAATCTGGACGAAGGATTCTCTGGCCCTTCGGATGCGGCGTCTGCGTGAGCGGTCTCGAATCCTGATGGATGCAAACGGCGAACAAATCGTCCTCTACACCAACCGCCACACGTACCTGACGAAAGCGGCCTCGGTCATGACACCGGCAGAACTTCAAGCTCTGGCAGGCCACACCGATTACCGAACCACGAAACGGTACGTCCATCTGGCCGAGCAGCAACAACTTCTTGCCAACGCTGCCCAGCGTGCCGTTGACGCCCTCAAACCTCACAGGTCGGGCAAGTGACGGTTAATCAATTCTTTCAATTTCGACTTGGGCGGGACTCGGTTCCCGCCCTTCTTGTTGTTCATCCATTCGTGAAGGTCTTTCAGGGCGATCCGATATATCGGGTGTGAAGCCGATGAGCCAATGTTCGACGCTGAAAGTTCACCCGCAACGACGGCACGCCGAATGTGAGAATCGGACAAGCCCGTGATCCTGGCTGCTTGCTTAATCGAGGAATAGTCCAAGGCAGGTTTCGATGTTTCCGCCACTTCATCTAGCTTGCCCTCGATCCGTTCCAGCCTGACCAACATTTCCGCCTCGGCTCCATGACGCAACACAGTATTCTCCCGCTCCAAATCAGGAACCTTCCAGCGGTTGATTTCTCCAGCCATTTCCCTCTCCCACTCCCAAGCCGTCATATCCATGCGGCGAAAATGTTCATAAACGTCACGCCGACCGAATGCGTCCGGTTCGTTTGTCTCGATGATGAGATCGCAGTCGCCGTTCTCATCCCAGAAAGGAGTGAGATCGACCCAGGCAGGCCCATCCGGTCCATCGGCCATGATAATCCTGGTGGGAACGTCCGGTCGGATACGTTCGCAGATGAATCGCTCCATCTTGCGGTCGTCGGCCAGAATTTGATTCACGGTCAGCATGGTCGTTCCTCTTGGTACAGTTAAGCTCGGACTTCAAACCGTGGCCGACGCCTTTGCGATCATGGCCCTCACCCGCTCGATCATCTCTAGGCGGTCCTTCTTGCTCGGCACCGGATTGTTCACCCATCGGACTTCTCGTTGTCCTCTTTCTTGGCCTTGGCAATGAATGCTTCTACAGCATCAACGAGGCTGTCCCGTTCTTTGCCAACGTATTCAGTCCATTCCTCTGGGTCTTTAATCCCAGCGTCAGTGAAATAAGCAAAGATCAGGTCATCAAGAGAGTCATTGAATTCAATCATGGCGTCCTCATTGTTAAATGGTTAGGCGATAACTGCGGCTTCCATTATCACGCATGGCCAATTTGCCGTGAGGCCCACATTCTTGCCATTCTTATCATCGGCAGAGGTAGATTATCTCGTCGTCGTCGCCGTGCTCCGATACATCAGCTTTGAACCTCGCTACCTGCTCATCTGTCAATTCAAGTTCATCTGCCTTCGCAATTATCTCACGGATGGTTTCGGCACCAATTGCGATTAAGTCATCACCAACGTCAGCGTAGTCTTCCAAAAACTCCATGAGTTTCTCGTCGTGGGAACAAGAAAACGTCGGCTCGTCATTCACCTGCTCGATCTTGTAAGCTCGAACACCCATTTTGCTTTTCCTTCCTTCCTTCCGGCTCCCAGAAATGTGCATACCCTCGACCTCCCAGGAAGCACGATTCTTGTTGATGAAATCAGAACGGCGACCCCGACCCAATCAAGGCCGGTCCCGCAGGTGTGACGTGAGATTGGCTCCAGTCACAGGCCATTTTACCACGATTTCGGAGGTTGTAAAATGAGCCACCGCTCTGAAAACACCCCTTTGCAATCGTTTTACAACGGCCATTTTGGGGTACAATGACCACATCTTGACGCCGATGCAACTCAGGAAGCTGCCCAGCTATCCCCTACCTCGGCGATCCACCATTACCTCTATCCACAACCAAACGCCCAAGAAGGGGGATACTATGTCCCAACCGTGGAATAAAAAAGTCATCCGAATTGACCGTCTCGACAATGTTCATTTCAGGCTCTTTCTGGAATGTGGGCATCACGTCGATCAACGATGGCATAACATCGGTGGCGATACGGTAATTGCTGATCCAGCCTTTCGGCCAGCGGCCACGTTTCGTACCTGCCCAGAATGTCAAGTGAGGATCAAACAAGAACAACAACCAAAGAAAGAAGAACCAATGTCCATGACATTATCGACCGAGGCTGCCATGAACCAGGATGGCTCAGAGGTTGTTTCAGCCGAGGCTGTCCCGAACACGCAGATGACACTGCCTCCGCAGAAGCCTAAAGACTTCGCTGCAATTGCGAAGCTGCTAACCGAAGAACAACTCATTGCCCACATCAAGCATGGGCATGAACAAGCCCAGCTTGGCTTTCGTCAGGGTATCGCCTGGGCGTATGCCACTGGACTTTACCTCTATTGGGTCAAGAAAAAGGTTGTGCCGCATGGCGATTGGAAATTTTGGGTACAAGCCAACTGTCCATTCGACATTCGACAGGCCCAACGCTATAAGCGTTTGGTAGAAAAATGGGAGGAGATTGAGGCAAAAGCGTCTTCAGAAGACGCATTTGAACCATCGGTAGCTGGACTGCTTGAGGATGTAGCCGAGCCAAAGGCCGAGACTATACCGCCCAAGGAGATAGAGGAGCAGTCAGAAGAGAAGGAGTCGGACGGCGAGCAAGAACAGGAGGAACCAGAAGAGGACAAGCCGAATCCTCCAGAAAAGAGAAAACAACCGAAGCTGAGAATCGCACCCCAGGAAGATAGGAAGCCAGAGGACACGGAAGAGAACCCAGAGGAGAAAGCTACAGAGGAAGAGGATATGGTGCCTGTCAGCTTCATCGTCAATTGTAACATGGAGCGTGACGTGTACGACATTGTTGCCAAGGAAGGTAACAAGGTGTTTCTGAGTTTCAATAACACCGACTTCGAGATTGAGGGTGAGGCATCTGACTTCGAGCTTGAAAGGAAAACCAATGTTGAACTACCTGAATAGGGTGTTCGCTTGCGAAGCCATCCGTTTGCTTGGAAAGTTGCCCTCGGAGAGCATCGACGCCTGCATTTGCGATCCCATGTACATGGTCGCCGCCGATAAGGGCAACAACTGCATTTACGATTGGGGGACCGAGCCAGGGACTGGCCAGCCCCATGAGTTTTGGGAGTATCACCACCGCATCTATGCGGAGTGTCGCCGAGTCATGAAGCCTGGTGGTCGTCTTGCGTGGGCGATGGGTTTCAAGTTCTGCCAGCATTTCCCAAAATGGTTCGGCGGTTATCGAATATGGGGCTTCAGTCGTGCCCTTCTGGGAACCAAAAGAAGTCAGAACGCCTTTGGTCATATCTGGGTTGTACAGACCAGAGAACAAACGCCAATCCGCTTTCCTGATGATGATGGTCTAATTCTAATCGGCCCCAGGGGATGGTGGAGGAAGGAACACATTTGCCCAAAGACCGAAGAAGAAATGCGTTTTATGGTAAAGTATCTAACCGAGCCTGGCCAGGTTGTCCTAGACGTGTTCGCTGGCACTGGAACAACCTTGATAACTGCTGAGAAGCTCGGAAGGTTATGGATTGGTTGTGATCGCTCGCCGAATTATTGCCAGGTTGCGATGAAGAGAATTCGGCAATTCAAGAAGAAGCAGAGAAGTAAGCCTTTGGGCGGAAGAGAATCGGGGTACAAGGCGATGGAAACCCCGCAGACGTGACGCATGGGGAGGGGCTATCAGGGAGACGATGCCCAAGGCGTTAGTAGTCCTAACGGCATGGGTTATTAGCGAAAGACCCTGATGACTATTACCGGCTAATAAACGCTCAAGAGTTGCAGAGAGCGGCCCTTGTCAGCGACGACCCGAACCTCAAACCTATGTCGTCGCTTATTGGTGAAATTCCAAGGGGTTGGGTCGATATGTCATGGACTTGTTATTGTCGGCTAGGCACCCCTGCCAGACCTGTTTATTAGACCGAGCAGATTGTCGTCCGGCTGGCTGGCGGCAAGGTCGAATTCTCATCCCTTGGCCTTCTTCTTGGTCCCACGATCCGGCTTCTCCAGGGTGTCGGCAAATTCCCGAAGTTGGCGGGCAAGCTCGGTAAGCTCCTTCTGGTTCCACCGCTCACGGTAACGCTCCAGCGACTTCACCAACCGGACGCCGAGCTTGTCGGCGGCAATCGCCTGCCCCCGCCTCGGCCTCTTCTTCCTCGTCTCTGCGAGGATTTCTTTGGCGACCGCCGTGGTGATTTGCTGACCGCCCTCTGCACGCTCCACAGCAGTCTGACGAGCTTCGTCAGGTGCGGACGGTGCCGCCAGCAGGTAGGCGGCGGTGGGGTCGATGGGCAAATGCGAAATCACTTTCGTATTTCCCCCGAACTGGTCCGCCACGCTCATGAAATTCTGGGCGGTCCTGACGGTCCACCCGAACTCAGCCCGCAGCCACGCCCCGAAATGACCGTGGCCCAGGGACTCCTTGACGGCGAGGAGTTCTTGGCCGACTTCGATAATATCCTCGATGGTCTTCTGCACCGTGAGGCGGATTTTCTCGGCGGAAGACCGCACCTTGTCGGCGGCATCGCCGACCAGCGTGTAGTCGAATCCCAGGACGACAAGCTCACCCTTCGGCTGCTTCGCCATTGGACGTTGCTCCTCGTTGGAACCCACGGCCCTAGCTGGTTGTTGACAAAAGCTGCAAGCATCCTACGATGACGGCACGCTGGTTTCTAGGTCGCTGCGTTTCGGGGAACGGGGTCGGAAACTGCGACAGGCGAAGAGGCTGACCCAGCGGCAGATGGCCGAAAAGGTGGGTTGCGGGTAGACCTGTGGTACAGTCAATGAAAAAAAGAAGCCCCGACCTGTGACGAAGATCGGGGCTTCCCACTGCTGGAGAACTAAGCCGCTTGTTCTTCCTGGCGGGGTTCGTACTGAATGCCCAGCCAGCACGCAAACAGTTCCCGAACCTCTTCGGTGATAAACGGTCGAATCTCTTCCGGCAGTTCATCAGGCGGCGATGTGTAATACTACCGGATTTCTCCTAGAGATGGTGCTTTGCGACGATCCTTGTCCTTCTGGCTGTCCTGATCCTTGTCCTCAAAATGCTTGAGGGCACGCTCGACGCCGATCTTGCCCAGGTGGACCTTTTCTTGCAATTCCTTCGGAAGCCTCAAGAGCTTCAGGCGGGTTCGTACAACCTTGTCGCCCTTGCCCATTGCAGCACCGATCTCTTTTGGCGTCATGCCAAAGGTCTTGCGAAGACGATCAAAACTGCGTGCATCGTCAATCGGCGACGGTTCGGCACGAATGTTCTCGGAGATCGAGGCATACAAAGCATCCCTGCCCTCATGCTCTGAGATTTCCGCCGTGAGTCGGGCTGGGACTTTACCGGCACTCTTGGCGTGAATGAAAAGTCGAGCGAGCATCCGACGAGCACCGAACACCAGATCAAATTTGTCCTTCTCTTCTGTTGGCCTGACTCGGATCGGCTCTAGCTGGCCGGTGGTCGTCATGTTGTCGGCCAATTCCTTGATGCTGGGTTCCTTTTCTTCGATGAGAGCAACAAACTCGGCTTGCTCCTGAGCGTCTTCGGACAAAGCCATCGACACCAGGGACTTCGGCTTGTCCTTTGTGTCTTGGAATATGCCATATCCAAGTTGGCTCAACCAGGGGACCGTATCCCGCAGGTTCTCCTCGGCCCCCACGATTGAGGCCAAGTCCAGTTCCACGTACAACCTTTCCGTCTTCTTCATTGTAGTTCTCCTTTGGTTTAAGGTGAAAGGTAAGGCCCAGTTTACCTAGTTCTCAAAGGCATTGAAAGACGAGATACTGGCTTTTCTCTCGAACGCCAACATTCTCCAAACGCTTACCCATAGAACTTTCTGAAAGGTTAGCTGGCTCGCATTTCACAGTTGAAGTTCACGAAAAGTGAATTTTGAAAAACCACAATAACAAAGGCCGTTATAAGTGCAGCTATAACGCACATCTCTTATAATGTACCAGCTTCTTGTCCGGCTCTCATCTTGACATATAATCATCACTCACACACGGTGCATGTTGAAAAAAACAGTTTTCTTTTTTTAATTTATTTTTCCCGCTTACTATCATAGATATGTTACAATGCGATTCGTATGAGAAAGCCAGAGCGATACAAAACGACCCGCCATCCGCTTTCTCACACAAGAAGCAACAGGATGGCGGGTCTGTTTGTTGGCACATGTCCAAATAGGACACATCGAAAGATACAGCGTTCCTTCTGTGTGCCGAATCGCTTCAATCGGGACAGCATTAGTCCAGCGAGCAAGGAATCCGACCGATGTTGCGTTGAAGGGTAACGCCCGAAAGTAACAACTAGGCGGGCAGTCAGAGCAACCAGCAGGCACCAAACGTGAGCCTGCGGCAAGCTGTGTCTGGTCAATAATGCGGTTTTCAGTTTGAACAAATAACAACACCAAGAACAGAAAACAACAGTGGCTTTGCGGTATGCAGACGGATTGTGCCACATACAAAAACAATTGGGGAGGGAAGCGGCATTCTATAATGAGTAGGACACAGTGAGGCAACGGTATCCAACCAGGCCCGCACCACGCCCACATCATACTTCCACTGTACCTGTGCTCGCTACGCTCGCACAAGACTTGGCAACGGTTGAAACAGCCACTTCGCTCGCTCCGCTCGCTTCGTTCCGTCTCAACCGTTGCCAAGCCAGTTACCCAGGGACAGGTGTGTTTGCTGGGTCACTCTGTCCAGCCGACAAATTAACGAAGAGGTTTACTGAACTACCAACGGTCGTAACGGAGCGAAGCGAGCGGAGCGAGCGAAGCGGAAGTGAAGACCGTTGGTAGTTCTTTAGCGGAGCGAAGCGGAGCGACCTTACAATAAGAGTTTGGTACTTGTGCAAGCTGGAACCACTGGTGGGCAACAATGCTTCGGTATGTACCTTGCCTTTCACAACCCTGTAACGGCCAGCAGCCACGCCACAAATCAACCGTCTTCCGCAGTAACGAGTAGAACTGCCTTGAGAAGATCGCCCAGCCGATCTTTTGCCTGTACGAAGTCGAGTTTCTTGCCCTTCGTGTCGCCAAGAATAATGCTGGTGTCTTGTTCAAAACGCTCGTAAACCAGTTTCCATACCTGTCGGTACGGCTTATTGGCCGTGATGCAGTATTGCCTTACGGCCTGCACAATCCGTTGTCGCAAATGGTGTTTGTGGTCGGCGGCAAGCTCGGCCATCCAGTCGGGTGCAGTGGATATATCAACGGTCATGTTCTTAGTCCTCCCCCTCTATGAGAGTATGAACCGGCAGAAAAGTGAATGAAAAAGCGATTTGTCTAAACACGTTGTTATACGCACGTCGTTAATCCCGCCGTTATAGTCTCGTCAGTGGTCCGGCCTTATGAGAGATACGGCGTCATCGGTCAGTGACCGTTCCTGCCGCTTTTAATTGTACCAAGGGGGTCTGTCGCCCACACGCCGCCGAGTACCCTCATGTTCTTCACGAAAACCACCATCCCTGAACGAATTACGACCAAGATCATCGCCGCCATCAAGAGAGGCCAGGTTCCGCCCTGGCGTCGTCCTACCTCCGATTTCGAGAACGACGGCTTCCCCACGCATCCCGCCACGCTCAAGCCGTTTGCGGGAGTGGATGTGTTGCTCACGAACATGGCGGCCACGGAAAAGGGCCATCGGTCGAAATTCTGGGCCAGCGAAGACGAATGGCGTTACCTGGCCTGCAAAGTGTCTGGTCGGCCCACGATTCTGGCCGATGGGACGGCTGTTTTCAATGCCGACCAGACGAACTCCGTCACTCACCGTTCTCGAAAAAGACGCACGCTGGTCGCCGTGGATTATGGCCCAGCCGAAGCGGTCATCACCTCAAGTGGTGCCGACATTCGACACATTCGAGGGACCGAAGCCGCTTACTACTACCGTCACGATTACATCGTTCTCCCCGAACGATGGCAGTTCATCGAAGGCCCAGGCGGGCTAGAGGCGTACTACGATTCCCTCTTGCACGAGCTTGCCCACTGGACCGAGCCACGCCTGGAATGGTCACGGCTGGAATTCTCAGTCGATCCCGTCGTCAACGAACTTCGTGCCGAAATTGCCGCCCCTTTCATGACCGCACAACTCGGCCTGCCGGTCTTCGCTGACATGAAAATACTGGCCAATCACCGAAATCATCTGGATCGCTGGGTGAAGGCGATGAAAGACCCGACGCTGATTTTCCACGTCGCCGACGCTGCCAGCGATGCTGCTGAGTACCTGCTTTCGTTGACGAAAGCTGCCGCCTATTAACCGTACCAAGAAGGGCGTGGTGAATGTCACTGGCCCGCTCTTGAGGCACCCCATGTCCGCACAATCCGAAATCCGAGAACGAGTGACGAGCGAGATCGTAGCTGCACTTGAGCAAGGCACCCTGCCTTGGCGAAAGCCGTGGGCCGATCTTGAGAACAGCGGCTTCCCCACGAACGTCGTGTCCAAAAAGCTCTATCGGGGCATCAATCCGATCTTGCTCCAGGTTGCCTCTCAGCGTCGGGCATTCACGAGCAAGTTCTGGGGGACGTACAACCAGTGGCAAGCCCTGGGCTGCCAGGTCAAGAAGCGTCCCGCCGACGTGAAGCAAGGTGCGTGGGGAACGAAGGTCATCCTCTGGAAGCCAATCCAGACCACGAAGAAGAACGCCCACGGCGAAGCGGAACAGGCCACTTTCCCCCTGATGCGTGAGTTCGTGGTGTTCAATGCAGACCAGTGCGAAGGTCCAGCAATCGAAAGGTTTCGCACGCACCCACCGACTACTGCCGCCGTGATCGACTTCGAGCCAGCCGAGAAGGTTCTCGCTGCAACAAAGGCCGAAATTCGGCACGTTGCTGGCGGGCAGGCTGCATATTATCGACCGCCGCAGGATTTCATCGTCATGCCGCATAAGAGTCAGTTCGCCGAACCCGCTGCCTATTACGGCACAGCCCTGCATGAGTGCATTCACTGGAGCGAAGTTCGTCTTGGCTGGACCGGCTCTTACGCTCTTGGCGAGTTGCGTGCCGAGCTTGGTGCAGCGTACTTGATGGCGTTCTTGGGCGTTCCCGCAGGTCGCTGCCGACGTGACTGCGAACACGGCCAGCTATCTGGAAAGCTGGATCAAATGCTTGAAAGAGGATCAATCAGTCATCTTCAAGATTTCTTCCGCCGCCAGCAAAGCTGCCGATTTCATCCTGTCGTTCAGCCAAGATGCCCAGGCTGCGGAGGAAGCAGAGGAGGTTGCGGCGGCATGAACGTAATCGACGTGACCGAATACTTCCAGCAGCACTACGGCGAGAACGTCGTCAAGGCCGAACGCAGGGGCGGCGATGTTCTTGTTCTTTTCGCTGCTGGTGGCAGGTACGAGTTGGAGTATCGCTGGCTGGTGAGCGAACACGCCGATCTTTGCCGTGTCCTCGGCAGTGAAGTGTCACGGTGGGATAAGGGCGAAGTTGATCCAAGCCGACCGATGTTCGAGCAGTTTCGGCTGTTTCCGTGATTAACTGTACCAAGAGGATCGCCATGAAAACTCCAAAGAAGCGTCGTAGGACTGGCTTGATCGTTCAGCCCGACGATCTCAGCGTTGGAGAGTTCTACGCCGTGCTTGGCCTGAAAAACGGCTTGATGGAGCCGGTGCAAATCGCAGGCATGGGGTTCAGAATCGTCGCAATGAATCTGCCCTTCGTAATCGGGCGGATGGTTACCAATCCCGCAAATACCGTCACGTTCGACAGTCGCTATCTGAGCTTCATGAAGGTCAGCGAGGACTTCGTGCGAGCACAACGCCCAACCGAGGATTCGGATTCATGATCCTGTACTTCCGAGAGGACAACGGCGACTACCTGGCAATCGAAACCGACAGCAACCGCCATTACCTGCGTATGTCCGGCAAGGATCAATTCGAGGTCAGAGCCACGGCCATTGCGGGCCTGGTCAGTTCCGTTTGCACGACCGGCGTTTCTAGGGAATTCTTGCAGAGTAACTGCAAGCGTGTGAGCAAGACGAAGGTGCCGGTCGAGTGGTGCAAGGCAATCGGGTACTGAGAACGAGGAGAGCCATGAACGACAACAATGAGCCGATTGACCTTCGGGACGTACAGCCCCAATGTTTTCGTCACGTCATAGGTCAGAAGCACGTTACCCAAGCTCTGGAAATTGCTGTTTCTGCCAGTTTCCAAGAACACAAGAGGCTCGATGAGTTGCTACTTTGTGGCCCGCCTGGGCTTGGCAAATCCGCACTGGTCAACGTCCTTGCCAGCGAACTAGCCGTACCAATGACCGAGGTTCTCGCTCAGTCCATCACGAACACCGCCGAGTTGAACAGCGTGTTGATCTCGGCGACGGAGGGCATCCTGTTCCTTGACGAAATTCATTTGTTGAGTGCGGTCAATCAGCACTCGATTCTTGCAAGTATTGGACAAGCGCCGCATCTTCCTGAGTGGCGGCGGGGCCGTGCAGTCGATTCCGGTTGCTCCGTTTACACTTGTGGGTGCTACCACGGATTTCGACGGCGTTATCGGCCCTTTAGCGGATAGGTTTCGCATCGTCCTCCATCTGGACTATTACACAGGAGTCCGACCTTGCCGAGATCGTGCGACAGCGTTGCCGAGCCTTGCGATGGGAATTCGAGCCGGAACTGCTAGGTGCAATCGCCCAGCGTGGAAAAGGGACGCCGAGGATCGCCCTTCGCCTCCTGCAAAGTGCGAGACGTGTCCAGGTGGCCGAGGGTGCCACTGTCCTCACCGTCGCCCACCTGCAACGAGCCTGTGAAATCGAGCGAATCAGCGACCTGGGGCTGGACAACATGCAGCAGAAATACCTGGCCCTGCTCGCCGGTGGTCCGCAGCGGTTGAACGTGCTGGCGTCTATGCTTGGCGTCTCGACAAAGGTGCTGACAAAAACCGTCGAGAGCTTCCTTTTACGCAGCGGGCTAATCTGTAAGGACGATGGGGGCCGCAGGAATTTGACGGAAATCGGACACAATCACCTGGCCGGTTTCCGTTCGGCAAGTGGGTGAAAGTTGTCCGATTTGTGCCGCCCCATGTCCTGAAAATGCACGGCTATCGTGCCGTTCTTGTTGGAGTTGTGTCCGATGTCTGACTTGCCATCGTCCGCAAAGAGTGTGATAACTGTGAGCGAAATGGCCGAATAGTGTCAGCTTTCACGGTCCCGCTTTTACGACTTGATCGAAGCTGGAGTGTTTCCGAAACCTGTCCAGCATCCGTCCAGTAAACGCCCGATGTACGACCGAGAACTGCAAGAGAAGTGTCTGGAAATCAGGGAAACAGGGATCGGGATGAACGGTCAGCCGGTCTTGTTCAATCGCAAGCCGACGAACCGCCCCGAAGCTGCAACCCAAGAAAGCCGCAGGAGAAAAAGCCGGATCATGCCGACTTGCTTGACGCCTTGAAGGGGCTGGGCCTCATCACGACGGCCCAGGCAGTCAATGAAGCCGCCGCCGCTCTGTTCCCGACCGGCCACGCCGGAACTCGACCAGGGCGACGTGATCCGCAAGGTGTTCCTGCACCTGCAAGGCAAGAAGAAGTGACCGTCGCCCATTTCGCATAAGGCTTCGACCACGAAATAGAACCAGGGTTTTGCTCCCCAGGAGAACCGAACATGACCGAAAACGACGCCAGTTTCGCTACGCAAAACGAAAAAGCGAAATCGGAAATCGTGTCCCAGATCGCCAAGATCGTCCGCAAGCACGGCCTGAACTACGAGGATTGGCGATACGTCGCCAAGCAGGTTCGCAAGGAATGCGACTTGCGACCGGCCAAGAAAGGACGCCGCTTGCCACGCATCCTGAACGCCGACCACTTCCGCCGTTTCTACGAGGCCGTGGATCAGGCCAAAGACGTGCAGCACGCCTTAATGCTGCGGCTCCTATTCTTCACGGCGGTCAGGGTGTCCGAGCTTTGCAACATCGCCGTCGCCGACGTGGACGTGGAAGCATGCAAAATCAGGATCAACGCTGGAAAGGGCGACAAGGATCGCTACGTGCTTTTCGGCAAGTCGTTCGCCACAGCCATCAGGACGCACATCGCTGCCCACCCAAACAATCGCTGGCTCTTTCAGACTCGACGCAACACGAAGTACACGGCCCGACGAGTCCAGCAGATCGTGAAGCTCTACGCCGAGCAAGCGGGCGTCAAAGCCACGCCGCACAGTTTTCGCCATCAGGCGATCACCTGGCTGACCAGGCACAGCGGCCTGGCCGACGCCGAGCTTCAACTGATTACCGGCCATGCTCGTCGTGAGACGCTGGCGATCTATCAGCACGTCGCACTCGATGGCGACCTTGAGCAGAAGTACCAGGAGGCGATGAAAAAGGTCGATCTGTGACGCCCAGGCTCGGCCCGCCTTAACTGTACCAAGGGGGGCATGAGCAACTTCACCACCATCACCGACTTCACCGCCGACCTGCTTCACCCCGACGAAATGGGACGGTGCCGAGAAGAAGGCGGCATTCGCCAAGCAATTCATCAAGTTCGTGCAGTCCGACTTCGCCCAGAGCAAGTTCCCGAAGGCTTTCTATCAGCGTCTTTCGATGACCTTCGGCCACATCGCCCATTACAACCAGGGCGGCTTCTTCGAGACGTTCTTCACCACGACCCAGGACAAGGTTCGCTTCCTTCGCAGACGCTGGCCCATCCGTGCTACGGCGATCCGGCCTGGACCTACAGCGACGTTGAGCGTGCGTTGCAAACCTGGCTGCATGAGAACGACGTTCTCGCCGAATACGAGACTCGTCTGGCCGAAGAAACCGAAGCCGCCGAGCGTGCTACCCTGGCTCGCCTTCAAGCGAAGTACGGAGTGGGGCCAGCATGACGCCGATGCCTGCTACGTCCACCCACTTCGACAAAACAACAAGGTCTGGGCCGAGTGTTCCTGCGGCTGGAAAACCAGGAAGCGAACGCCAGGGAAGCGGCCCAGGCTCATCGTCTTTCGGCCATTCTACTGCCCCAGGTGCAACAGGGAAGTCAGTCCGCACACGGCGTTCTTTTAACTGTACCAAGTGGTCCATGAACACCACGGACAAGTTTCTCCAGGCGTACATCGTCGCCGCTCTCTGGTCCTCAACGGACGAGTCCACGCCAGAGGGCGGCGACCCGCTCGACAAGAATTACGGCCCCGACGATCTTGCACCGGAAACCCTCGAAAGGATGAAGGCCGACTGCGAGCAAGTTTCAGGCCGAGAACGCCCAGCGACATTGAAGGCCATGAGGAGCAGGCCGGTCACGATTTCTGGCTCACTCGCAATCGAGCACGGCTGCGGCTTCTGGGATGGCGACTGGCCGGAAACTGGCGACCGTCTGACGGAGGCGTGCAGGAAGTACCCCGAAGTCACCCTCTACGTCGGCGATGACGGCCTGATCTACTGCTGACAACCGAGGAAGCACATGACCTACAAACAAGCTCTGCAAGCAGCCAACACAATCGGGGCGAGCAAAGCTGAAGGCAGCCATTGCTGGCGATGCTCTGCCGATGCCTCGCCGCCGTTCATGCCATCAATCCAGCCCTGGTCTACGAAGGGGCAATGAAGCAGGGGATCGACGGCAAGACGTTGATGAAACTTGCCGACGCCGATCCTGTTGCCCTTGGCGACCTGATGTTCGCCTAACTGTACCAAGAAGGCCATGAGACACACGAAAACGATCACGCCTTTCATCTGGGTCAGGCTCGGAGACGCCGACAACTACAACCGATTTGACGACGTGGCCGAAGCTGCCGAGGACATGGCCTTCTTCGGCGTCAAGCACGTCTACCGCTCCGAAGGTTCGGAGTGGAGGCACAAGGGCTGACCGGCCAGAACTACATCTCGCTGTTCTTCGGGGACGCTGAGGCCCAGCCGACTGGAGAACTGCTCGGCAGAGATATTCATGATCTCGAATGTCTGCCTGCGAAAAGAGGAACGCCGATGACAAGAGCCGAGTACGCCGAATACCAGCAGGCCGTGGCCGACTTCTTCGAGCGTGAAGGCATCGCCAATCTGTCCAGCACGAGCACCGAGCCGTTCTTCTCGTGGCGTCCTTGTGAATGCTGCGGTAGGCCAGAAGGCGGCGACCGTGAGGAAGCAAGCGGCTTCAATCCGACCAGGCAGGTAACTGTACCAAGATCATCGTCGCCCTTTCCCCAACGAGAAATGTGATGACAATTCGTGATCTGTTGGAGTGGCTTGACGGTCAAGGCATAGTCGTCACCGACGATGACCTGATTGATGAGGCACTCGAAGCGTGCGGCCTGACGCAAGATGCCGAAATCAAGGCCACACAATAACAGCACACCTTCGCCTGTACCAAGAAGCCTGCCGGAACTGAGGATTTGACCAAAGGGAGCGACAATCCATGCCAGACAAATTGACGCAAGTGGCCCGCTGTGCCTTGGCCGACCTGATCGGGCTGTATTACGAGGGCGGCTTGCCCGATGCCGCCAAGAAAACGATTACCGAACTTTACCAGTCCCTCAAGGATCAGGGTGAGGATGTGAGCGATTACGATGCCGATTATGGCAACGTCGTGGAGGACATTGACGAGGATTGATCCCCTTTAACTGTACCAAGACGGTCATCGCCTCACTTCCTTCAAAAGAAAAAGCGAACATGCCAGCCTACCTCAAGATCGAAAACATTGGCGTCTGCCCGCCCGAAGGATTCACCGTCCTGGGCGTCAGCCTTGCCGACACCAGCACGAACGAAGGGGTCATTGGGCATTTTGGCAGCGGCTCGAAACATGGTGTCGCCGTGCTTCTCCGCAACGATCTGGCTCCCATCGTCTTCGCCGGAACGCTCAAGCTGGAGTTTTCCACACGCCCGCAGGTCGTGTCCGACAGCCAGGCCAGCAAGGAATTTGGCCGTGTCGTCGTGAAGTACGGCGGCACCGACTCCATGACCGGAGCCAACCGTTCCAGCACCGAAGACCTGGGGTTCGTCCTCGACTACGGCAAGCAGGATTGGCAAGAAGTCGCCCTGGCTCTGCGAGAGTTCGTCAGCAACGCCATCGACCGCTCCATCCGAGAGTAGGGCGACTGGTCCGGCGTGAAGATCGAGATTGTTGACGAAGCCCAGGTGCGAGCGAAGCGGGACTACACCAGGGTCTTCGTGCCGATGAACGCCGAGGTTCTCGACTTCTTCAACAACCTGGGCACGCTGGTTCCTGCACTTCTCCGAACCGGAGTCGTTGAGCAAGGCGATCCTGCCCGAAGAAGAACCGCAACCTGGGCGACCGCAAGGCGGCGGTGATCTATCGCCGTGGCGTCCGGGTCCGTGAGTTCGAGTCCAGCGACCAGGAAAGTCTGTTCGACTACAACCTGAACGACCTGACTATTGACGAGTCCCGCAAGGCAAGTGATTGGGACGTGAAGCACCACTGCGGCAAGGCACTGGCGAACGCCGACAAGACCATCTTGGCAATGCTGTTCGACCGGCTCATGAACACCGACAAGGGCGGCATGGGAATTCGGCTTCGACACGTACTCGCTTGCAGCCTTGTTACAGCGACAACGCCGAGGACGAGCTTCGCAAGCGCCAGAACTGGCAAGAAGCCTTTGCCCTGATCGCTGGCGAAGATGCCGTGCTGACAGGCGATGCCAGTGTCGATCAGCTTGAACGCAAGGGATACAAGCCGATCAAGGCTCCCGAAAGCCTGCTCCGTGCTGCCGAGCAATACGGTGTGCAGACGCCGGCGAAGGTGCTATCGGCTGATGAGCTTTCAGGCCGCATGGTGACGGATGCCACGCCAGACGCCCAGGCCGCTGTCGATCTCGTCTGGGAATGGCTGGAAGACGTTGGGCTGACCCACGGCAAGGCAAAGCCTCCGGTGAAGTGCTTCACGTCCATCCTTGACGGCGGCGTGATGCTGAACGGCTTCTATCGAGACGGCACGGTGTTCATCAACAGCGACCTGGGCGGCTCCGGCTCGGTTGAAGGTGGCCGCAAGGCTCTATCGGATCGGCTGGTGCATGTGGCCCTTGAAGAGACAGTTCATTTCGTGACCCAGGCCACGGACAATTGCTAGGGATTTTCAGAATTTCCTGCTCGATCTGGCGGTGAAGCTGGGCCGCTCGAAAGGCGAGTGAGAGCGTCATCCTCTTTTGTCTCACTTAACCGTACCAAGACGCTCATCGCCCCCAACAGGAACACGCAAATGTCCATGAAATTGAACGCTGGCGATGTTGTTCGCCAGGATGAATTCTTGATCGACCCCAAGGAGATTTTGGTCGATGAGGCTCTGAACGGTCGCTGGCAGCCCCACGACGAGCAGGCTGTCGAGCAGATGGTCAAGTCGTTTGAGGAGGAGGGCCAACTGCAAGCTGTCCAGGTCCGACGTGTTCACGACAACAAGGTGCAACTCGTCCTTGGCTATCGCCGCTACAACGCCGCCAAGCTGTACAACGAACGCCACCCCGACCGCCCGATGAAGCTGAAATGCAAGGTGGTGATCGTCAACGACGAGGAAGCGTTCCGTCGCAATATCGTGGAAAACCGTGAGCGTGCCGAATGCTCGCCGGTGGACGACGCCCACAACCAGCGTCGTCTGCGTGAAGGCTTCGGCTGGACTGACACGAAGATTGCCGAGTTCTACCACGTCACCCCGCCCTACGTCGGCGTGCTGAAAAAACTGCTGGTACTGCCCAGCGACGTGCAGAAGCTCGTGCATGAACGTCGCCTCTCCGTCCAGGCTGCGACCGGCTTGGCCGATCTGCCTGCCGAGGAACAGAAGCAAGTTCTGGCGGCGGGCCAGGCCGAAGGGCTGACTTCGCAGAACGTCGTCAAGCAGGTTCGCAACAAAAAGATCGAGAAGGGGAAGGGGCAGTCTCGCTCACTGGCTGAAGTGCGTGGGTTCTTGGAGGGTCTGACCGGCCCAGGGGAGTCCACACCGCTCAAGGAATTTGCCGAGGATTTTCTGAAGTTCGTGCAGGGGAAGATCAAGGACGAAACGATGGAGAAACGCCTCCGCAAGTTGCTGGCACAGGGCGAGGCGAGCCAGCCACAGGATGCACCCTTGAGCCTTACTGAGCCTCAGAAGACCGTGACGCCGAGCGAATCTGAACAGGGCGTTCCTGTTCAAGACGCCAAGCCGATTGACGACTCTGAACCACCTGCTGCCCAGGTTGCTTGACGTTCTTAACTGTACCAAGAGCAAGGCACAAGCCCCGCTTCTACTTCGCCCCCGACACGAAATAAGGAACCTCCATGATCCTCAACAAAACAACGACCGGCTTTGTCGTCCAAAAGTTCGATTCCGAGACAGGGCGTTGCCTCTCGCAAGAATTCGTCGCCAGCGATCAGGTCGAATGGGAGGACCAGAAGGGCGACCCCATCGAGGAAGGCATGTACGGCCTCGATCTTGAAGGCTTTTACTTCCCCCTCGACATGAAACAGCCTGAATAACTACGAGGCTACCCTCGTGGCTCGAAGGCTCTGGAGAACAAAAACGTGAACGCACAAGCAAAGAAACTGACAGCGACCATCGAGGACGGCTGCCTCGTCGTTCGGGTTCCGCTCAACCCAACGCCGATACGCAGCAGCAGTGGTAAGACTCTCGTGATCGCAAGCAGTCATGGCAACAAGCAGACGGAGCTTGAAATCGAAGGAAAACCTGTAATCGTCGGCTGCAACGCCTACATCCACGGTTGAGCAGCCGCCGCAGCGATGGCCAGACGCTCTATGCCTCATGGGGCCGAGCGTCTGGCCTTGAACAAGCCCGAAGCCGTAAGATTGACGAGGAGAGCGAAGTGATTGACGTTAAAAAGCCTCTGTTCAAGCCAGGTCAAGTCCTGGCAACGCCTGGGGCACTCGAAGCCCTGGAACGAGCCGGTCAAACCGTGTGGGAGCTACTGGCCCAGCACATTCAAGGACAGTGGGGCGAGTTGAGCGACGAGGACCGACGCCTCAATGATGAAGCCGTACAGGACGGCAGCCGTATCCTATCGGCGTACATCCTCAAGACCAGCGTGAAGGTCTGGATCATCACTGAGGCGACCGACGACAACGGCAACCGTGACGCCACCCTGCTTACGTCCACAGGAAAACTGAAAAATGACAATGCAAATCGTTGATCGTTGCCAAGGAGCGTTGCGTGCGGCGACAGCCTTTGTTGTCGAATTGACGGCCCCAGGAACATTCGAGCCTGTCACCGGCTATCGAAGCGGCGGGCTACACGGCCTCGACGTAGGCAAAGTTCGCTGACAGATGAGGAGTTGTATGCTTGACAAACTTTACGAAGGGCTTAATGAACTTCCGGTATTGCTGAATGATCGCAGCAATTGGGATAGTCTGATCGTCAACCCACGTCAGCCCTGGACTTACCGAGTGTATTCCAAACTCTCTAATGGCTTACGAGTTTGCTTGCATCGGTTCGAGATATTTCATACGCACGAAGCATTTCCGCATCCGCATCCCTGGCCAGGGGCCATCCTCGTCCTTGATGGCTCTTACAAGATGGCGATTGGCTACTCCGTTGATCGTGAGAGTCCAATGTTAGACGTGATGACAACGGTGATGGGGAAGTGGAGTGCCTACGAAATCCTGAACCCGCTGACCTGGCACGCCGTCATTCCGCTGGAAACGACGTACACAATCATGGTGAATGGCACGCCCTGGGAATCGGACGTGGCACATAGGGAAGTGCGAAGGGCGGAAGGCAACGATTTGGAACACATGCCAGAGGAAAAGTTGGTTGCTCACCTGGCCAAATTCCAGAAACTCATTAACGAGTACCGAAAAGAAAACGTAGTTTCAGACCTGAGAACTTGGCATCCCCACAGCCACGGCACTTGACAATTTCTTCAAGTCGAAGGACGCAACGACTTTTGGCCTGCGTGATGATCGCAGCAGCAACGGCTCAATCATGCGAATGAAGGGAGGGCAGCATGGACCTGATCGCCTTCTACCTGAAGGAAGCTCCGAACTCGGATGGCCGCTGGCTAGAGGAAATCTGGGCCTGGTCCGACGAAGATTGGGAGATGGAGCATGACTTCATCCAGCATTTGTTCCCTCTGGATATGCCGAGTTCCGTGAACGCTGATGCTCCTCTGCTGGACGCCGACACGATCCGAGCCTGGCACCAAGACAAGTTGCTCCAGCACAATCTCCGCACATCTTACGAGCGATGGCTGCGATTCTGTGGCATCGAGACGGTCGAAGGGAAGCTCTTGCTTGGAATTCCGAAGCCGAATGTCTGGGGCAGCTTCAATCATAACTGGCTTCGCATCACCAGGGTCTTGAGATGCCTGACGATGCTCGGCCTGACGGATGAGGCAAACGAGTTCTTTGCCCTGCTCACGGAGTTGCGGGACAGCGGAAAAGTCACTATAGGCCACGAAACCTTCGGGTACTGGCAAAAGGCAATGGGTCAATGAAGAAAGTTCTGTTCCTGCACGGATGGAGTTCGGACGGCAGCATGAAGACGGCATTTTTGTGTTGCTTGGGCTACAACGTGATGACGCCTCGGCTGTCCAACTGGTTCTTTTCGAGAGCCGTGAACCAAGCCCATGCTGCTTACGACGAGTTCCGTCCCGATGTGATCGTGGGCAGCAGCAGGGGCGGCTCAGTCGCAATGAATATGGACAGCGACGAGACGCCGCTCGTGCTGCTGGCACCGGCATGGAAGCGATGGGGAAAGGCGACGGCGGTCAAGAAGAAATGTGTGGTCATCCATTCCCCTCACGATGACGTGGTTCCGTTTGAGGATAGCGTCGAGTTGTGTGAAGCCAGCGGCTCCCGATTGATCGCTGCTGGCGTGGATCATCGCTTGAATTGCTGGGAAGGAAGGAGGGCGATGAGGGAGGCGTTGGCTGTCACACGCTCCCTGTCATGACGCCATTGACAATCACTTGCCTTGTTCAAGAATTACCCTGTCCTCAGATGGAATGACGGAAGCCTTGAAACTCAGGGTTCCATCTGAGCATCTATACGAGTAGCGACCTGTCCATAGGGGTGCAGTCGCCACAGCATCAGACATTCTCGAAGAAATCGTCGTTCAGGAAACCGGAGAGCGGCAGAACTGGTCCATGAAAAATGAGGATCCTTTCCGCACAATGGGAGAAGCATCACCCACTCCCAGGGAAAGGAATCCCCATGGTCGTCAAGATTACTCGCCAGAGCGGCCTGCGGACAGAGGCAATCCCCGCGGTCGCGACGCCCAGCGAACCGGTCGACGTCTTTCAGAAAGGCGTGGACGACATTGTCGAGCGTTTCCGGAGCGAACCTGTCACGCCGCAGCGCTTCCTGGAACTGGAGAACGCGCTCCACGCCGCCGCGGCGGAGGCCTGTCGCCAACTTATCGAACGCGAAGCCAACCGCTTGGAAGCCGACGATAAGCAGGTGGTGCCGAGCAAGATGCGTTATCACAAGGAGACCTATCGCCTCAACAAGAAGACGCCAGCACGTATCGCCACGCGTTTCGGCACGATCACCGTGCGGTCGTTTTACTACTTGAATGAAGAGGACGGCGAACCGGGCTTGCACCCGCTGCTCTTGCGTTTGGGTATCGGTGCGGGAACGGCCACGCCGGCGCTGTTGGAACGCGTGGCACGGCTGTCGGTGGAGCAAACGCAAACCGAAACGCGGGCCTGGCTGCGGCGCGAGCACGGTCTGGTCTGGTCGAATGATCGGCTGCGGGCGGCCTTGGCAGGCTTTCGCCAGGCCTGTTGCCGTTTGTGGCCGACTTGCAAAAGACGCGGCTGCTGGCGTGGCTGACGCAGGCGGAGCAGTCGCGTGGCCGGAATCGTCCGGTGTTGGCGGTGGGACGTGACGGCATCATGGTGCCCATGCGTCAGGGCGGCTACAAGGAAGCCAGCACGGCCACGGTAAGCGTGTATGATCGGGGGCGTCGGCGGCTGGGCACGATTTACTTGGGCCAAATGCCGGAGGAAAAGCAAGCGACGCTCACCCGGGCCTTGACGGCCTTGGTGACGGCGACGCTGCTGGCTTGGCAGCGGCCCGTGCCGCGTCTGGCCTATATCACGGACAAAGGCTCGGCGCCGGATGATTACTATCGGCGCGTGCTGAACAAGATGAAGCATCCGCGTGCTGGCACGCCGTTGACCTGGGAATGGGTGCTCGATTTCTATCACGTATGCACCTACCTCTGCAAGATGGCCGACGCCTTGTTCGGCGCCGAGACGGCAGCCGGAACGCAGTGGTTCGCGAAGATGCGGCGCTGGCTGCGGGATCGACCCCAGGGAGCGGCCCAGGTGCTGCGCTCCGCGACGCAGCACTTGGGTCGCCGCCACGCCACCAAGGGGCAGCAGGCAGAGTTCTGGAAAGCGTATCGCTATGTGCGTCGTCATCGCCGCTTGATGGATTATCAGGGCTATAGGCGGCGTGGCCTACCGATCGGCAGCGGTGTCACGGAAGCGGCCTGCAAAACGGTGTTCACGCAACGCTTCAAACGCTCGGGGATGCGTTGGCAGCGCGAGTCCGGCCAGGTGATTCTGGATTTGCGTGTGCTCTATCTGAGCGGGATTTGGGAGGCCGCGTTCGCAACAGAGTTGGCTGCGCGTGACTGGCCCGAACCGCGGGGGGCCGCTCGCCGACCGGTCGAAAAGGAGAGTCCTCAGGCGACCGCGGCTGCTTCCTCTTGTCTTGCCGCATAATTCGCGATGCTGAAGCGACCACACCCGTACAAACAGGCGCTGTCCGCCCTGATCTCCTTCGCAGAACTTCTCGACGAAAAGTACGAAACTTACCGCCAGAGAGGCATCAACCTTCACAAGTCTGGGGTGATCGGTATATTGCTTGAGCGGAAGAAGTGGTCAGAGAAGATGCTCCGTGACTGGAAGTCGCCGGAGTGGGAAGTAATCGGCATGCGTGCCGTCAAATGGGACAAGGAGCAGACACGGCACCTTATGAACAGGCTCTCCTCATGCGAATAAGCCAGGTTCCAATATCTCCCTAGTCCCAACGGTAATCCATCCCCAGAAGCCCAGGGAAGCCGCTGTCAGGATGAATGTCGGGATCGGGTAGGAACCTGCCTGGAGCAAAGACAAAGCCGCACGCCAGGTAAAGTTTCTGCGCCGCTTCCGCGTCAGGATGGACATACAGGGCCAGGAAGCGTTCAATATTCTGCCCGTTCTGTTGGCCTATTTGCGCTTCCTGCTGGAGATGGCGAACAATCTGGCGAGAGTATCTCCTTTCAGGATCGGTGATTCCTTTCGGGCACCTCCAGAAGTCTTCATGGAGCGCCAGCATCGGGATTTCCATTACCTTCAGCTGCGTCGTGCTACCATCCTCGCCAATGGTATCGATGTTGCCCTTTGTAAGGCTGCTGTAACCGACAAGCGGCCCTTGGTAGGCTCCGTGGGCCTCAAGATAGTAGAGCCAGACCTTCCATCGACGGCGAATCGCGTCAGCAGCCTGAGTTTTGATCCAGTCTGCGAGCGGCGTTTCGTGTGGCTTGGAACCACAGTGGAATGCCTGAACGTCAGGGCGGTTCATGTCTTCCTGCTTCATCCTGACGTGAATAAGCGTGTCCGATGCCATCCGCCCTCTCCTTCTCGCCGATGTCTTGCACTCCAGGACGCTTCCGCGCATAATGGTAGCTATGCCTAAACGTGCAAGCAAGAGAAAGCCGAAAATCCAGTTGTCACCTACCCAAGAGCAGGCGGCGACTATCACGGACGGCCTTCCGTCGGACCCAACTATTCCGTCCTTGCCGACCAGTAAGAATCCAGCCGCCGTTGCGCTCGGTCGGCTCGGCGGCAAGAAGGGCGGCCTTGCCCGCGCCGCCAAACTCAGCAAGAAACGCCGGAGCGAAATCGCCAAGAAGGCGGCGGCTGCTAGGTGGAAGAAGAGCTAACGAGGCTCCGCCTCAGACCGACGAGGCGTGTGTTCCTTGGGCGTTGCGGTGAATACAAAAGGCTCCGGTTGAGCCAAAGCGAGGTTGCCGAAGCAGCCTCTTGTTTACCGCGTTGCGGTGGTGGTCCCGTGGGACCGATGTCAACCGGAGCCAATCATGAGTGTACCACGCACGGTTGCCGAACTCATCCGCGAGCACGTCACCCTCGAAGTCGAAGGCATCGACCGCATGTACCTCAACGTCTACCAGCCGAAACTGCAACACGACCGCGGCGTCATCACCTTCTTTCGCTACCATCGCCAGCAGCCTGTGGTCTCCTCGGCCCTCATGGAACCGATCAGCACGGCCTTCATCAAGAACCTCGAAACCTTTGCCCAGGACAACGACGTACCCTTGTTTACCTTCGACAAGGACGTACGCAAGGATGAGGTCGCCGCCGCCTATCGGGCCAATTTTTCTGGCAGCGAAGGGGTACTCTTCATCGGCAAAGCCCAGGAGAAGGTAGCGGTCTTCCGCACCGAAAAACGGACCAATGCGGACACGGGCACGAAGTACCCCTGGATCGTCAAGTCCACGGCCATGGTCAACCAGTATTACTGCTACTGCGTCGATGACGACTTCGGCCCGTTCTTCCTCAAATTCTCCAGCTATTTTCCGTACAACGCCAAGCTGTGCCTCAACGGCCACGCATACGTCAAGCGGCAACTGGTCAAGGCGGGCATTGCCTTTGAGCCGCTGGACAATGGCATTCGTTCCTGCGCCGAGCCGCAACGCTTACAGCAGATCTGTGCCGGTCTAACCGCCGACAAGATTGACGCCCTGTTGCGCAAGTGGCTGCAGCGCTTGCCGCATCCTTTTAGCGCCGCCGACCGCGCGGCGGGCTACCGTTACGACCTGTCCATGCTCCAGACCGAGTTTTCCCTGACGCAGGTTCTGGACCGCCCCGTGAGCGGCCGCATCTTCTTTGAAGAAGTCATTCGGGAAAACCTCGACCTGGGCCGTCCCGACAAAGTGCAAATGATTGTTGACCGCCGCGTCACCCAGCGCACGCCCGGAACCTTTCGCACGTGCGTGTTGACCGCGGGCGTGACCCCGTCGCTGCACGTGAACTACAAAAGCACGGGCATCAAGCAATACCACAAGGAAGGCCGGGCCCTGCGCACCGAGACCACCATCAACAACCCACGCGACTTCGGCATCGGCAAGCGGCTGGAGAATCTGCCCGCTCTGCGGGCGATCGGCTTTCAAGCCAACCGACGTCTGTTGGACGTCCAATGCCTCAGCCACGACTGCACGATCGGCGAAGACGCGTTCCGGCACGTGAACGAACCGGTGGTGGTGAACGGTCAACGTGCCAGCGCCCTGCGTTTCGCCGACGTGGCGGTGCAAGCCTTGTTCAGCGCGTTGTTGGTGTTTCGTCTGTTACCTCGGGGTTTTTCCAACCGCGAACTGCGCGACCACTGGGCGCCCCTGCTGGGGCAAGAGGCCCGGACCATGACCCAAGGGCAGATGACCTACCACCTGCGGCGCCTGCGATTACACGGCGTCATCGCACGGCTGCCCCACACTCATCGTTACCGCGTGACAGACAGCGGCTGCGCGCACGGCGCTGTTCTGCACCCGTTGCTATAGCCGCCTGTTACGTCCGGGATTGGCGCGCATCATCCCGGAAGAAGCGCCGGACGACTCGCCTTTGCGACGCCGCTTCGACGAGCTCGACGCGGCGATCGACCGCTTGATGGAAGAGCAGAAACTTGGCGCATGAAACTTGACTCATGCGCTACGGATTTCGGGATACAAGGAGCCTAGTGGTTATTTCCTTCAGCCCAATCCCACAGTGGCAACGCCTGATAGGGTTTGTGGTATTCATCGACTAGAGCCTTGAAGTTGTCCCACGTCTTGGACATGCGCATTAGCGTCACTTCTGAGCCGAGAAGCAATTGCAGTTTCGGGTGGCCGACGTGTGGCGTGAGCCATTTGTAGTTCTTATCCTTCCTCCGACCACTTTCTGTGACGGGATTCTTGCGTTTCAACTCGTCCACGACTCCTGGCGCAAGACGGCAGTACACCAGATTATTGATGAGCGTCCCGAAGTAGCGTGGCCGCCTCATATCCGAGCGGAAAGGCACATCCCGCAAGCGGCATAGTTCTCGGAAGAAATCTACTGGGAAGCCCGATAGATAGGGCTGAAGCTCCTTTGCCACGAACTGTTCAAGAATCTTCGCAAGCGCATCCTTCGCCCGCACGTCTTGAAAGCCGGTGGCCTCATCAACCAGCGCTGTAATGCCGACTTCGGCCAGACCCCGGCTGATAATGTCAGCATTGGCAGCCACGATTATCTGCGCCTTCCCCAATACGCCCGCATCACGCGCTTTAAGCCAGACATTGCAGATTTTGGGAAGCATCTCGGCAGGAATGCCCTTGTGTGGCCGTCCGCTGTTCGGGCCAGACGGTGGCCGATACCAGATTGGCTTTTTAAGCACCTCGCTTAACTCCGCATCCAGGTACGGGATAAGGTTTTTTTGGGCCACGAAAAGCGGCAGTTTTGCACCTCCGTCAGAAGCATCATTTACACCTCGGAGACTGCCGCTCCGAGTGACACCGAGAGCCTTCATCACGCCGCGCTCGTGTAAGACTCGAGTACCATCAGCCAGAACCGAACACGGCATCTCCAAGGTTTCGCCGCTCGGTGACGGGCTTGCGATCTTGATTATCCCGTTGTGTGGAGCGACCACTACATCCTTTTCCCATCTTGCCTTCGCGGCTTTCTGGGCTGCCTCCCGCCGCTGTTCCGGCGTCATGCCCTGTGCCCTCGCCTTGCCACCTTTGGCGCCGGCTTCCTGAACAGTGGCGGGTTCCGATGTTTCACCGATGCTGTCGTTCATGATCTTTTCTCCGCTTGAAGATGCTTGCCAGGGAGACACAGTGAGTATACAAAGCGCTACGCATTCTTGTCAAGTATGCGTAGCGCTTTGCATTGACTACTGACCTACTAAATACTTACCCGCTCAAGCATAATGGGAGGCAGAGAAAACATGACCTCCGAGAGCGGGTGCAAAGTGGACCTCCGCGAACTGAAGGCTCTTGAACTCGCCGCCCGCGCTAAAATCACTTTCGACGGCGCGGCGTGGTCGGTTCCCTCGCAGACCAGTCCGGGCAGCAATTACCGCGTCCTCCTGACGCCCGCGCCCTGTTGCACCTGCGAAGACTTTCAGTTGACGAATAAACCGTGCAAGCACGTCATCGCGGCCTGTCTCGTTAGAGAGCGAACCGGCCTTGAAGACGCTCCGCCCATCGACACGACTTCCGTCCCGAAAAAGCCGACCCACCGACAGGTCTGGCCAGCTTACAACCTCAAGTTTACCCGGAACATTCTACCATCGCGTGACAGGAGGTCTGTGTCTCTACGTGATTGTATTTTTTTCCACCGCAGCGCCGTGACGCCCCCTGGGCATAAGCTGGCGAACCTTTGCGGCTGTGCCCGCAGCTTTCCGAGCCTCTGTACTCTGGTAGTTTTTGCAATCACGTACCAGACCACCGCACCGCTCTTGACCACACGACCATCCTGAAAGTGACGGCAGGGTTGCACTGGTCACGAGGGCACGGTCATGACGACAGACGCACGGTTCGGCGAACATAACTTCGGCGCGGCCTTTCTGGGACACAAACGGCGCACCGATTGTCTGGTGCGCATCGCCCACCAGATTTACCGTCATCCCGGCGGGACCTTGCCCGCCAAGCTGCACGAGCCCAAGGATTACAAGGCGATGGACCGGCTCATGAACCGCCCCGAGGTGACGCACGCCGCCGTGCTGGAACCGCACCGCCAGCGGACTCTGCAACAGATGCGCCTGGCTCCCGGCGTGGTCCTGGTGTTGCATGACACCACCGAACTCGACTACTCGGGGCTGCGTTCGATCCCCGACCTGGGTCCGATCGGCGGCGGCCTCAACCGTGGCTACTTGTGCCACAACAGCCTGGCTTTCGACCCGCAGCGACACGAAGTCCTCGGTCTGGCCAACCAAATCCTGCATCGGCGCCGCCACGTCGGTCGCCACGAAAAAGTGCGGGCCAAACGCGAACGCCGCGATCGCGAAAGCCGGTTGTGGATCGACGGCGTCGCGGCGGTCGGCCCCGCTCCGGACGGCTGCACCTGGGTGCATGTCGCGGATCGCGGCGCCGACACCTTCGAGTTTCTCGCCCGCTCCTGGGGGCCACACGAAGGGTTCGTGATGCGTTCCAAGGTCAACCGCGTGATCCGCCACGGCCACCATGACCCGCAGGGTCCCAAAGACCATCTGCACACCTATGCACGCACGCTGCCGCTGCAGGGACACCGGGAAATCGTCGTGTCGGCACGGCCGGGCCAGCCCGAACGCAAGGCGGTCGTCGCCGTGTCGTTCGCGCCGGTGTTGCTCAGTCCGCCGCACGTGCGTCGCGGCTTGTATGAGAAGCGGCCGCTGCCGCTGTGGGTCGTGCGCGTGGCCGAAATCAAGCCCCCCAAGGGCGTCGCGCCGGTGGAGTGGATCCTGCTGACCGACCGCAAGGTGGGCACGCTGGCGGACGCCTGGGAACGGGTGGATTGGTACGGCAACCGCTGGATCATTGAGGAATTGCACAAGGCGCAAAAGAGCGGTTGCGCCATCGAAGATCTGCAGTTCACTACGTCGGCGGCCCTGCAACCGATGATCGCGCTGCTGTCGGTGGTGGCGGTGGCGTTGCTGAACCTGCGCGAAGCCAGTCGGCGACCGGATGCCAAGGAGCGGCCAGCGACGGAGGTGGTGGATGCACGCTACGTGGCCGTGCTGAGTGCGTGGCGTTACAAAGAGGTACGGCCGGAGTTGAGCATCCATGACTTCTTCTATGCTTTGGCGCGCCTGGGTGGCCATCAGAACCGCAAACGCGACCATCGCCCCGGCTGGCTGATCCTGTGGCGCGGCTGGATGGCCTTGCAACACATGGTCGATGGTGCGGAAGCTCTGAAAAGTTGTGGGTAAACTTGAGGCTTACAACGGCGCGCAGACGAACGAGAAAGACCACTTTCAGGAATTACTCGCCGATCTGTGCGCGGCCATTCCCGAACCGTCACCCAAGGGCGGGAGCAAGGGCGGACGACCGCCGGTTCCGCTCGGCGAGGCCATCTTTACCTGCGTCTTCAAGGTCTACAGCACCTTCTCCGCGCGGCGGTTCCAGTCTGACCTGCGCAAAGCCCACCGGCGCGGCCACATTCAAACCGAGCCGTGCGTGGACATCGCCTGGAAATATCTGAGGAAAGAAGCCGTGACGCCGATCCTGCACGGTCTGATCGTGCGCAGCAGTCTACCGCTCCGCTCGGTTGACGTAGACTTCGCCATCGACAGCAGCGGGTTTAGCACAAACAAATTCACGCGCTGGTTTGACGAGAAGTACGGCGTGACCCGCCAGAAAGCCGAATGGGTCAAGGTTCACCTGACCTGTGGCGTCAAGACGAACGTTGTCACGGCCGTTATCATCGGCGACAAGAATCTCGGTGACTGCCCGCAACTGCCGGCATTGACGAACAAGACGGCGGAGAACTTCACCATTCGGGAGATGAGCGCCGACAAGGCGTACCTGTCGGCCGACAACCTTCAGTTGATCGAGGCGCGCGGCGGAGCGCCGTACATTCCGTTCAAGAGTAATTCGGTTCTCGGCAACACGCCGCTGTGGGACAAGATGTTCCACTACTTCAACCTGCACCGGGACGAATTCCTGGCGCATTACCACAAACGAAGCAACGTCGAATCGACCTTCTCCGCGATCAAGCGGAAACTCGGCGACGCGGTTCGGTCGCGGCACGACACGGCCATGAAGAATGAGGTACTCGCCAAGATCGTCTGCCACAACCTGATGTGCGTCATTCAGGAGTGGTATGAGCTGGGCATCGACCCGACCGATTGGGGCATGTCCGCCCGGAAGTCGGACGAACCAGCCGAGCCGTTGGCGATCCTGAAGTTTCCCGGCTAGAATGGTCTGCGGCTAAACGCCGCCAGTTGCGGATAAACCGGACCGGCGGCGCGAGTTAAAATGCAAAGCCGGCCTGATCGGTGTGTTCTTACGTCGCCAACATCCCCAGGCAGCGGTGCCAACCGAGCGTACGCTCCAGCGCTGGTTGCAGCGCGCAGGACTGTCGCCCGCGCCCAGCGGTCGGCGTCCCCGTGGCACTCCGCAACGCGCACGACGGCCGCACGAAGTCTGGCAGATGGACGCCGCCGACCAAGTAGCCTTGCGGGACCATTCCCAAGTCTGCTGGCTCCGCATCGTCGATGAATGCAGTGGCGCGGTCCTGGAGACCGCGGTTTTCCCCCTGGCGTACTGGAACACCGTTCCGGTCCGCGAGGTGCAAACCGTCCTGCGCGACGCTTTCCAGCGGTGGGGACGGCCGGAACGCTTTCGTGTGGACAACGGCACGCCGTGGGGGTCGGTGGGCGATCTGCCTACCGATCTGGCGTTGTGGTTGCTGGGACTCGCTATCGGCGTCCAGCCCAATCCGCCGCGACGGCCGCAGGACAACGGCGTCGTGGAACGATCGCAAGGCACGGGCAAGCGCTGGGCCGAACCGGGAGCCTGTGCCGACGCCGCGGAACTCCAGCAACGGCTGCTGGAGATGGACCTGATCCAACGGGAGGAATATCCGAGCCTGGAGGGTCGCAGTCGCCTGGAGGCGTACCCGGAACTGAAGCACTCGGGGCGTGTGTACAGCCCGAGCTGGGAACGCAAGCACTGGCGGCTGGACTTGGTCCTGGCCCATCTGGCGGGCTATGCGATCCCGCGCAAGGTAGACAAGTCGGGGACGGTGTCGGTGTACAACAGGAACCATTATGTTGGCAAACTCCATGCAGGGAAGATCGTCTACGTGATGCTGGATCCACTGCGGCGGGAGTGGATCTTCAGCGATGACCGCAGCCAGCAATTACGGACCCAGCCGGCGGAGCAGTTATGCCGGAAACGCATCGAGACGTTGACCGTGACGAGCCGTCGCTGAGGCCACGCGCGGCAAAACTGCTGTCGGGATTTCCCGGCAAAACTGCTGTCGGGATTTCCCGGCAAAACTAGCTGTCGCCATTACACGGCAAAACTGCTTGTCGCCATTAGGCGGCAAAACCTTGTGTCGGGTGACAGAGTACCTCAGCCCCGGCCACACCCTTCCAAAACGTGCATTACTTTTTTTGACCATCAGTAAACGCGGTCGGGAATCTTGTCCCGCATTCCACATCGGGCTACGATGCCCCAGCGCCCTCCGTCAGCACTACCGCGATCATCCCCCGGAAAAACCCCGACCATGTTCCAATCACGCCGCCTTCCAACTATCGCCGCGGGCGTCCTCAGCGTTCTCATCCTACAACTTCTGAACCAGCCCTATGCCACAGCCGAGGCCGAGAAAGCGTCGCCGCCGATCCGTCTCGCCGTCCTTGTCGTCTTTGACCAGCTGCGCGGCGACTATCTCCAGCGCTGGGACGAACTTTATGGCGACGACGGCTTCCATCGTCTGGAGCGCGAAGGCGTCTGGTTTCAGAACTGCCATTATCCCTACGCTGGTACGCTGACCGGTCCTGGACATGCCTCGCTGGCCACTGGCACTTCGCCCGACAGGCACGGCATCATCTTCAACGAATGGTACGACCGCAAAGAGAGCGACGAGGTTTACTGCGCCGGCCATGTCCGCTATCAGCGTGTGCCGGCCGCTCCGAAGAAGGACCCTGACGAGAAAGAAACCAAGACGGAAAAGCCGCGCACCGGCGGCACTCCGGAACGGCTGTTGGCCCCGACGCTCGCCGACGCCCTGAAGGAAGCGACCGGCGGCCGGGCGAAGGTCGTCGCGCTGTCGATGAAGGACCGCAGCGCCGTCTTGCCGGGTGGTCAACGGCCCGACGCCTGCTACTGGTTCGATACGGCGGACGGCCAGTTCGTCACCTCGACCTATTACCGCGACGCCGTCCATCCCTGGATCGCCGAGTTCAACGCCACGAAACCGGCGGACGCCTGGTTCGGCAAGGAGTGGACCCGGCTGCGCCCGAACCTCGATTACGAGAAATACAGCGGCCCGGACGACGTACTGGGCGAGGACGTCGGTTACGGTCAGGGTCGCACCTTCCCGCACCCGATGGACGGCGGCCTCAAGAAGCCCGGCAAGAAATACTACGACGCCTTCTATACCTCGCCGTTCGGCAACGAGGTGCTGCTCGGCCTCGTGAAGCGGGCCATCGACGCGGAGCAGCTCGGCAACCATGAGGTTCCCGATCTCTTGTGCATCAGTTTCTCCAGCAACGACCCCATCGGCCACAACTGGGGGCCGGACTCGCAGGAAGTCCTCGACGTGACGTTGCGGACCGATCTGATCCTCAAGGAATTGCTCCACTACCTCGATGCGAAGGTTGGGAAGGGCAAGTACGTCCTGTCGCTGTCGGCCGATCACGGCGTCTGTCCGCTTCCGGAGGTCGCGGCCAAGCAGGGTAAGGATGCGAAACGGATCATCGCTGCCGATCAGGCGAAGGAATTCACCGAGTTCCTGGTGAAGACGTTCCCCGGCAAGACGGACGCGAAGCCCATCAAGAAGTACATCGACGAGTCGATCTACCTCAACCCGGCGTGGGTCAAGGCCCAGGATGTAGAGCAGTCGAAGATCGAGGCCGCGCTGGCCGAGTGGTTGAAGACACGATCGGCATACCTGACCGCCTATTCGCGCAGCCAGCTGCTGAAGGGCGTCGCGGCGGACGACAAGATCGGCCAGATGGTACGGCGGTCGTTCTATCCGGAACGCAGCGGCGACGTGGTCATGGTGCTGAAGCCGTATCACATCGTCTGGTCGCGGCTGAAGGGGACAGGCCACGGCACGCCGCACGAGTATGATACGCACGTTCCCCTGCTGATTCTCGGCCCCGGCCTGGTGCCGGGAGCGCGGAAAGAGCGGGTGACCCCTCAGGCATGTGCCGTGATCCTGGCGAAGATGCTCGGCATCAAACCGCCGGCGCTGGCGGACACACCGGTGCCGGAGAAACTGTTCGCCGCCCCATGAGGAAACTCGAAATCCGAAATCCGAAATCCGAAACAAATCCGAAATCTGAACGACCAAATTTCAACCACCGGGCCGAAATCCGAAATAAGTCATCCCCGGTGGTTTGATCTTTCGGATTTCGGATTTCGGATTTCGGATTTCGGATTTCGGATTTGTTTCGTTGAAAAAGCGCTATTGCCGCGCCGAGCCGAGTTACGGTACAAGGGTCAATCGCGCCCAGCGGCCGGGAAGGACCCCCCGGCCTGTCGCGCCAACCGGCAAGGACGCCGACCGCCTCGGCGCAAGCCTGCACACACCGTCGTGTGACTTCCCCGATGCCCCGCCAGAAGGCGTGGACTGCTCCAGGCGAGCGGTGAATTCATCGGGCGAGCGGTTTCCTTGCCGGAGGTCCTTACCATGCTTGTCCTGTCGCGTCGCCTCCACGAAAAGATCCTTTTCCCCGGTTTCGACACGGCCGTTCAGGTCGTCGATATTCGTCAGGGGATAGTCCGTCTGGGTATCGAAGCACCCGAGGAAGTGCGCGTCCTGCGCGCCGAAGTGCCGGACCGCGCCGCCGAGTGGGGCCCTGAACCGGAGCCGGAGTTCACCGAAAACCCGCCGACGTTGATCCGGCTCAATCAGCTGCTGAAAAAACGACTGGAGATCGCCCAGCTCGGTGTGTCCGAAGTCCACGCGCTGCTACGCGCCGGCCACGACGAGGCGGCGAATCACACGCTCACCTGTCTCAACGAGGACCTCGCCATGCTCCGGCGCCGCGTCCAGCGCGAAGTGGAGCGCACGAGCCTGTTCGCTCCGATCGCCGAAACCGACGACGAAGCGCCGCCGCGGCCGCAACTGGCCCGCCGGCCGAAATAATCGTTTAGCCGCGAGCTTCCGCGAGCGTTTTGTGAAGCGCTCGCAGAAGCTCGCGGCTAAACATACCGCTGGAATGCGGCCGCCCTGCTCTTGTATTCTCCGAGCCGCGTCGATATGAGGGCAACCGCTGATCCGCGTGGGTCGCGCCAGTACGATCTGAGATTGCAGCGCAGAAGAATTGAAAATCCGGAGAGTTTTTTCGTTACTTTCGGAGGGGCGCCGCTAGAATGAGTTTCCGTCGGGTCGCGCAGGCGGAGTGGTATCGGTTTGCCCGCACATTCATCGCGGCGTTGCAGCACGCGCCGCAGGCGGGTCGGCTCCCCTGCGACCCCGTGCAGCGAGAGGCTCTCTGGATGCGCTTCTTCACGGAGTGCGCCGCGTTCTTCCGCGAGTTCCGTCGCCAGTTCCGCACCACCGGCGCCATTCTGCCCAGCAGCCGGTTCCTTGCGCGAGCCTTGGTGTATCATTTGCGGCAGCCGCGTCCCGCCGCCCGAATCCTCGAGGTTGGCCCCGGCACCGGCTCCGTGACGCGCGCCATCGCGCGGCACATGCTCCCCGAAGATCGTCTCGATGCCGTCGAGATCAACGAGCGCTTCGTTTCCCATCTGGAGCGGCGCATCGCCGAGGATCGCGTCTTTGCCCACTGCCGTGATCAGGTACAGGTCATCCACGCCGGGATCGAGGACCTGGTCGGCGATTCGGTGTACGATTACATCGTGTCCGGTCTCCCGCTGAACAATTTCTCGGTCGCCCAGGTGCGCGACATCTTTGCATCATTCGATCGCCTGCTGAAACCGGGCGGCGTGGTGACCTTTTACGAATATCAGTTCGTGCGCCTGCTGAAGACGCCGTTCGTCGGCCGAACCGAGCGGCGCCGCCTGGCCCGTGTGGGCCGTGTCATGGGCCGTTACGTCCGCGATTACCAGGTTCGCCGCGAACGGGTGTTCATAAATGTGCCGCCGGCGATGGTTCGGCACCTACGCCTCAAGCCGCTGCCATCGGCGCCGATTGTGCCGAGTTTGCGGGTGAGATAATCGTGGGGCAGACATTCTTGTCTGCCAGGCTCGCAGGCAGACAGGAATGTCTGCCCCACGCAACGGGAACGCTGTCGGTTATTGCAAGTCTTCGCATCTTTGCTCTCTCATCCTTTGATCCCGCTGTCCGACCCAACGCCGTGACGTGCTTGCAATGAGGCGAGCGCGGCGGCGGCCTTTCACTCAGGAACGGAGGGACCCGTCATGTCGCGTCGTCTACTGCGCGGCGGTTTATTGGCCGCCGCACTCTTCGGGACCATACCCCTTGCCGCCGCCAAACCGCCTGATCTACCCGCGGAAATCAAGGACGTTGTGACCCCGTTCGCCGTCCCCGACGACGGTCTCCCGCCCGCTTCGCCGACTGATGCGGTGGCGACCGCTCCCCCGACTGTCGAGGAATCAGTTCCGGCGTTCTATCGCCTTCATCTCGCCGAGCGCAAGACGATGACGTCGTGCCTGCTGTTCGGCGTGCATCCGCTGCTGGCCCTGACGCCGCCGGACGCGGTGATGTACTGGCCTGAGGAGATTGGCGAAGCGCTGGTCGGAACTAGCGTCGGGAATTGCACAGCGGGCCAGACGTTACCTAGCCCGGTGATGGGTCCCGTGGGCGGTGTAGTGATCGGTGAAAAGTTAGGATCGGATATCCTTGTTACGGTGGAGGAGGACGGGTCAAGCTGCCCTATTTTCCGCAGCATCGGCGTCAATTCAGACGCGGGCCTGACTGGCAGCATCGTTCTCAACGAACGCAACTTCGACGTGCAAGCCCAGGAAGTTCCGCCGCCTGCCGCGCCGGCTTCGGAGTGCCCGTGCCTCCGCCAACCGCAGCCAAGGGATAGCCCTATTGTTATAAGCGCCGCTGGCGTTCTTCAGTCGGGCACCGCATCGGACAACCTAAGGCCACTCGGAAATGCTAACGATCTCATGTACCGCGACGAATGGCATGATCTGATGAACTTGCTGCGGTCCCTAACGTCGAGTAACTCAGGCGCTAAGCCGCGTGTTAGCGAACAGATGCACTGGTCCGAAGCGAATGGCCCGCCGACGAACCCGGAAGACCGGTCGAGCAGCGAAAAGCCGGCGACCAAGCCGACTTACGATCGCATTAAAGGCGGCATTCAGGAAGAAACCGACGATAACAAAGACGAAACGCCGCCTACCGCGCCGGTTTCGCAGTGCCCGTACCTCAACCAGCCGCGGACCACTCCCACCCCGCCTATGCCGGAACGCACCGTCCTCGACAACCTGAAGGCACTCGAAGAAGCCCACGACCTGTTCGAGTCCGCCCAGGAAATGATGCGCACCGGCCGCCTTTGCGAAGCGCTCGACTTCGTCGAGAAGATCGCTCATCTTTGCCCGGGAAGCCATTACGACGAGATGGCACGCGCTCTCGTTGCCGAGGTGTTCAAGCACTTCCCCGCCGCCGCTGAGGAAGCCGAGGAAGGCGCGAAACAGAAAGAAGAACAGGAGCGCGACGGATGGCAGCGCTTCCAAAAGATCTTCTTCCCGTTCTTCCAGTCCCGCAATTCCGACCCGGTCGAGCGGGTTAATGAAATGCTCAAGAAATCGGAAGATCTCCTACGGATCGAGGCGGAATGGGCGAAGTTCTGGGGCGTCGTTCAGGAGGAAAGCGAAGGCGACGAGGACGAAACGCCGCCCGCTCCCGAAGTTCCCGGCACCCCGATCTGGCGGATCCTGGTCGATCTCTTCAACGGCCAGGGGCTGAACCTCTATCTGGAGAAGCCGCCGGTGCCGCAGGGCGAAGGCGAAGAGCAGGAGGCTCCGCACTACGAGACGAAACTCCAGGAGATTGAGCACCACCTGAACATGCCGGTCACGATGGACTATCGAAACGTAGACTTACGGGCTGTGCTCGATGATTTGCATCATGCCTTCGGTCTGGACATCATAGTCGATGAGAAGGCGATGGCGAACCAGGGAGTCGGAGCAGCTCAGCTTGTGACGCTCAAACTGGACCAAGTGGCGTTGAAGACAGCGCTTCAAGTGATGCTGAAAAAATTCGGACTGACCTATGTCATCGAGGACGACGCCATCCACGTTACCACGCTGCCACTCGCCCGGTTCGAGAAGAGTGATCGACTCCCCGACGGCGGACTATTCATGACGGCAGGCGTCTGGATGGGATTCGCACCCGGTGTGGCGCCGCAGGCCATGATAAATGGCTGTAGCCCTTGCGACGAACCCGGTGCTCAGGTCATGGCGGACGGTCTGCTGAAAGCGGCCCGACTCGCGTTGGAGAGCGGCAACCACGCCAAGGCCGCCGACCTGGCGCGGCAGGCGTATGCTCTCGATCCGCAACGGATGCATAACGACGCCGCGGTCTTCAGCCTGTACCTGCTGGTCGCCGATCCGACGGCGAGTACACGCATCAACAACATGCCGGCGCCCTGCCCGGCCGGTTCTCCCTGTCCATCGGGCGTCTGTCTGACGAAACCGGTGGCGCTTGCGCAGCCAACGCTGCCCGGCGTCCATGCGCAAGTCGTCGCCGCCCTGGAGAAGGTGCTGGCCGAGGCTGAAGCGAAACCGGTGCGGCTGGAAATCGTCATCGAGGAGGAACAGGAACCGCGGCAGTGCGAGACCGAGAGCGCTGGCAGCAAGGCGTGGGACAGCGTGCGCGACCTGGTCGGGCAGGCGGACTGTCTCGAATTGCTTCAGGAGGTCGTGGACTTCCGGCTCGCCATTATAGTGGGCGAGAGCGGCGGCAAGTCGGCGAAAATGGTGTCGTGGGGTCTGCTCGGCTTGTCCGTGGAAGACGTGCCGGCCGAGGACGATGACGACAATTGAACGAGTCGCGCCGCTTGCGGTTTGGCAGGAAGCTGCGCAGCCGCAAGCGGCAACCTCAGTTCGGTATATCGGCGGCTTCCAGCGCCCGGAGGATCTGTGCCAGCGTCAACCGCTGGATGCCCGGCAGCAGGTCCATCTGCACGGCCAGGGCCGCGAGGATCTGTTCCTCGGTGACCAGGCCCATGTCGCGGGCCGTCTGACCGAACTTGGATCGACGCGGCCGGCGATCCCGGGCTTCGAGGACGCGCGTGGCGTCGAACGTGGACAACACCTTGAGCTGGACGAGAATCTCCCCGATCTTCGGACGGGTTTGCATGAGCGGTCGTGCCTCTCTTCTGCCGTCCCGCGGCGGCGTCTCTGTTCCACTCCAATTCTAGCTCACAAACGGCATCTGTGATCGGACCGGTGCAATCCGAACGGCCGGCTTCTTGGGGTTTCGCCGTTTGCCCCTCCCGCGTATAATCCCCGGACGATATGTCAAAAATGAGCTTCCCCCCTCTCCCCTGTACTCAGGGGAGAGGGGTCGGGGGTGAGGGGCGAGGACCGAAACACAGCCACGTCGCTCACCCCTCACCCCCGACCCCTCTCCCCGTACTCAGGGGAGAGGGGGGAAGAACGGACGAACTCAATCCCGAGGACGGATCATGCGACGGATCGCGATCATCAATCAGAAAGGCGGCGTCGGCAAGACGACGACCGCCGTCAACCTTGCCGCCGCCCTGGCCGAGTGCGGACAGCGCGTCTGCGTCATCGACCTGGACCCGCAGGCCCACGCCACCACGCATCTCGGCGTCGAACAGGGCGGTAAAGCACCGACGATGTACGATGTGCTGGTCAACTCGCGCCCCCTGGCCGAGGTGCGCCGCAAGATCGCCGACAACCTGTGGGTGTGCGGCTCCGACATCAACCTGGCCGCTGCCGAGGTCGAGCTGGCCGGCGTCGTCGGCCGCGAAGTCATCCTGCGCGATCTGCTCTTGCAGGATGAAGGGGCGTTTGACTTCGTGTTCATGGACTGCGGCCCGTCGCTGGGCGTGCTGACGCTGAACGCCCTGTCGGCCGCCAACGAGGTCTTCATCCCGCTCCAACCGCACTTCCTCGCACTGCACGGCATGGGCAAGCTCTTCGAGACGACGGCACTGGTGGCCAAGCGCATCAACCCGTCGTTGAAGGTGACGGGCGTGATGCTCACGCTGTACGAGTCGAACACTCGGCTTGCGCAGGAGGTGATTCAAGACTTGCAGGAGTTTCTGGACAAGAGCCGCGGCGGCAACGCACCCTGGTCGAAGGCGCGGATTTTCGGCACGCGCATCCGCCGCAACGTGAAGCTGGCGGAGTGTCCGAGCTTCGGCCGTTCGATCTTCGCCTACTGGCCGCAATGCAACGGCGCCGAGGACTACGCCGCCCTGGCCCGCGAAGTGCTGGGCGAGACGCCGGTGGTGCTGTCGGCACGCATCGAGCTGGACGAGCGCGGCCAGGCGAGCGTGATGTGTGTGCAGTCGTCGGCGCCCGCGGCGGAGTCGGAGACGGTGCTGCGGTGATCGTTTCAAAACTGAGCACGCAGCGCGAGCAAGTGGCCACTTGCTTGCGCCTGCGCGCTCGATAAAGCGGCGGCTAGCTGCGATCACTCCGGCCAGAACCGTTCCGGCGCGATCATGCGATAACCCTGTCGGACCAGTTCCGTAATCACCGACCAGTCAAGTCCCTTATTCAGATGGATTCCGATCCAGCCGCGGCCCCACATAAGGCGGTACGAAGAAACGCACAGGATCGGATGCCACCAGCTCCTTCTGAGCATCCGGCGTCGACTTGCACCAGATGGCGACGCGGCCGTCGCCGTGATGGTTGTTCATGAACATGACGAAGACTTTCTTGCGAAAGCGGAAGGTGGCGTGGCCATAGGATTCCTGCTCCTGCGTCTCCGGCAGTGCGAGGCAAATCCGGCGAATCCGGGCGAGCGGACCCTTAATGGAGATAGCGCCTGGAACCTGCGCGGGCATTGCTCCATTCTGCGGGTACGTCGCCAGGTGCGAGAAACACCTCGACGGCGTCGTCCGTCGCAACTCCTGCCGCTTTCTGAAGGGCGTCATCGACAGGGACGAAGCACTGCCCAGCGCAAGAACACAACGCTCTCGAATGGGACTCCGTTCAACGTCCCGCGAAAGTGATGGCCGCCGCTCTGCGGATGCAGCTGCGAGATGGGAATGCCCCAGCGCTTCGCAGGATCGAACGGGACTTCGAATGCGAGTCCATAGGGGTCGTCGATGAGCGTGGCTTTGAAATGCTCCGGTTTCATGGGGGTCATCCGAGATCCACCTGCGAGTTTTTCGGCGAACGCTCGGTTCAGCTCTTGTCGATGTCTCGCGGCTGATTGTCGCTGTTTTCTCTGTCCAGTCGTGCGGCCTTGCGATACATCCGGATTCCCCACACCAGCAACCCGATCCCAAATCCCAGGGCGGCATACGGGCTGGACGTCCGGAACCGATCCGGGTGGAGGACCGTTCCCTTGATGATCTCGACCGCAAGGAATCCGCCGCCGGCGACCGTCAAGAACAGACCGAGCAAGAACACCGCCACACCGCTCTGCTTGAGCTTCCGGCGAGCACTCGGATCCTGGCGCAGAGCGACGTCGAGGTAAACTCGTATTCGCGCCATCGCCTCCTGATCCGGCAGAAACTCGAACGCCACTTGTTCGCCCCGAAAGATCTGGATGTATTTGACGCTCAGCCAGAAACTCGGGAAGAGGATGCGCCGGTTGGCTTCATCCCGCGGGATGGTCATGGCGAGCTTGCCGCGGTCGTCGAAGACGCGGACAGCATCGGCTGCAAGCTCCAGCTGCCACTTTCTCCGTGAGCTGCCTTCTCGCGCAGGACTCAATTCGATCACTTCGGCCACTGTTTCCATGTTCGTCTCCGATCGTCGCTCAGCGGACGAGAACAGCACGAATCATCGTTACACGCTGCGTCCCTTCAGCAGCTGCCGATTCAGCACCGGATCGCGGTCGGTGAACGGTCCCGCACTCTGGTCGTGGCTCAGACAGCGGACGTACATTTCCAGCTTGGCGTCGAGGTCGTCGGCGTGGTGCAGGATCAGGCACTCCGGCACCAGCGGCAGCCGCGGCGAACCCCACTCCGGCAGCGTCAGATAACTCAGCAAGATATGTTCCAGCATCTGCACCAGCTCCGGATTCACGTCGCCGAGTTCGGCGCGCCTTGTCGCGCACCAGGTCGCGGCCGAGGATGAGGTGGCCGATCAACCGGCCGGGGATCGTGTACGAGGGCGCTACCGGCTCGTCGCCGAATTCAAGCACGCGGCCTATCTCGTGCAGCACCGCCGCCGCCACAACGAGGTCGCGGTTCAGCGGTGGTTTCAGCTCCGTGTAATACGCGGCGTAGCGCTCCGCCAAGTGCAGGCAGGAGCGCGTCACCGACAGCGTGTGTTCGAGCAGACCACCGGCGAATATGTGAAAGCGATCGCGCGTCGCCGGCAAGCGTTGCAGCGCGGTGGCGTGTTCGTCGAGCAGGGTCACAACCAGACGGCGCAGCGGTTCGTCGGAAACGTGGTCGGTCGCCAGCTGCTTCAACTCCGCGAACATCGCCGCCGGATCCTGGCGCGATGCCTCGACCAGCCGAGCGGGGTTGAAACCGTCTGCCCGGTCGGCGTCGGTCACGAGACGGATGTTATGCAGCTCGACGAGTTGCGGGCCGTAGCGCTCGTGCTGGCCGTAGCTGGCGCGGAGCTTGTAGAATTGGCCGGCCTGCCACTCGCGCTCGCAGGGGACGAACCACGGACCGTCGGCCCAGGCCATGAACGAAGCGGCCCGGAGATTGTCGCGGAACCGGCAGGAGAAGAACGCTTTGCCGTCACGGGTCGTACCGCGCGTCTTTTCCGCCAACAGGGCGAAAAAGTCTCCCAACTGACCGGGAGTCAGGTCGGCGAGGTCCACGATGACAGGTTTGGGGCGTGCCATCCCGACAAGATACCCGATGTGGGACCTGTTTGCTGCAAGAAAAAGTCGAGCTTCGTTGATGATTTACGAACGCCTTCTCCTCCGGGAAATGTTTGTGAGTGGGATCGCTTCCTCGTACCACCGGCATTCTTGCCGGCAGGAATGCCGGCGCTTCCTCGTACCGCCGGCATTCCTGCCGGCAAGAATGCCGGCGGTACGAGCAATCCCAGCCTACTACCAACTCCTCTGGCGGTTTGGCTGCGGAATCGCCATGATGAAAGATAACCCGCATCCGGACTCTGTCGTCGAGACGCACGCATGACCACGACTCCCCCGCTGCCCGGCGCCGACCCGCCCAGCAGCGTCGAGAAGTTCCTGCATGCGGTCTTGCGCAGCAAACTGCTCGACGACGCCCAGCTGCAAACCGCGCTCAAGGACGCTGTCCCCGAAACTCGGACCGACGCCGGCGCCCTGGCCGATCACCTTGTCCGCACCGGTAAACTGTCGCGCTATCAATCCACCAAACTCCTTTCCGGCCACTGGCGCGGCCTGTTCGTCGGTCCGTACCAAGTGCTCGGCCCAATCGGCAAGGGCGGAACCGGCAAGGTCTACCTGGCCCGCGATCAGCGTGCGGGCGGACTCGTCGCGCTCAAGGTGCTGCCGCCGCATCGCATCCGCACCCGCGAGCGCCTCCTCGCCCGGTTCCGCCGGGAGATGGAGATCTGTCCAGCGCGTCACCCACCCCGACCTGGCGCGCACCTTCGAGACCGGCGAGGACCGCGGCGTGTGGTACATCGCGATGGAGTATTTCCCCGGCCAGAGCCTATCGCGCATCGTCGCCACCGAGGGACCGCTGGCGCCGGAGCGAGCGGCGCGTCTGCTGGCGAAGGTTGCGGAGGCCATCGAGCATGCCCACCAGCAAGGCATCATTCACCGCGATCTCAAACCCGGCAATGTGCAGGTCATGGCGGGCGACGACGCCAAGGTTCTCGACCTCGGCCTGGCCCTCGTTCAGGGTGAGGAACACAAGGACACGCTCATTCTCGGGGGCCGAAATCGCGTCGTGGGCACGATGGACTACATCGCGCCGAACAGACCGCCGACGCTACCCGCGTGGATGCTCGTTCCGACGTGTATTCTCTCGGCTGCACGCTTTATTTCGTGCTCTCCGGCCGGCTGCCGTTTCCAGGGGGCACCAGCCGGGAGAAGATCCTGCGGCAACGAAACGAGGAACCGCCCTCTCTTCAATCATTGCGTCCCGAACTGCCGCCCGTCCTTACGGACCTGGTGGCAAAGATGATGGCGAAGGATCCAGCGCATCGACCGCAAACCGCCGGGGAAGTCGCCGCCGCACTGCGCCGCGTGGCCGGCCTTCCGCCGGCGAACGGGGACCAACGGCGAACGGCTCTGGTCGGCACAGCCGTCTCGCCGTGGTGGCTGCTCCTGATGCTGGGACTGTGCTTCCTGGTCGGCGGTGCGGCCTGGTATTGTCTCTCGCGCTGAACCGTCGTGAGGCAGACATTCCTGTCTGCCGCGCTATGCCAGGCAGGAATGCCTGCCCCGGCCTGTTTCAAACGCGGAACTGGAGGGGTAACACCGTGGTAGGACGGATTTCCAATCCGTCCGCCGTCGCCCGGACGGATTGGAAATCCGTCCTACCACGGTGCCAACCGCCTTTGAATCATGCCTCTGGAGCCACTCTGCCGGTCAGGGTATCTGGACAATCTGTAAAGGTTCGCCGCGAACGTAGTCTTTCGTGTTCTGTAAGGCGTGCAGCGTGTTCGCCGCTCTCGACAGCCGGACGATCGAACGGTACGCGAACGCACCGTCAACACGACCGGAAAATGCTTGACATCGCCTCACGAAGGTCTAACATCTAAAGCAGGTTTCAAGCGGCCGGCAATACCGATCGAGCTAGCCCGGGAAACCGAGGGGCCGAACGCGACATTCTTCGCGTTTCAGGAGTTCAACATGTCTGCACAACCACGCCGGCGCCGCCTCGAGGTGGAAAACATCGGGGACGTCACGGTCGTCAATTTCGTCGATAAAAAGATACTCGAGGAACAGAACATCCAGAACATCGGCGAACAACTCTTCGCCCTCGTCGAACAGGACGGTTTGACTAAGCTGTTGCTGAACTTCGGAAACGTCGAATACCTCTCTAGTGCCGCTCTCGGCAAGCTCATCACGCTGAATAAAAAGACCAAGGACGCAGGCGGTAAACTCATCCTGTGCGATATCAGCCCGCAGATTTACGAAGTGTTCGAGATCACGCGGCTGGACAAGTTCTTCCGCATTGAGAAGGACGAACAGACGGCGTTGCAAGCGTTCTGAACCGGCGCCAGGCGCCGGGATTCGGTAGGGCGGAAGGACCTGATCCCTCCCGGCTTCATCCCAGGCCCCGAAGCGGGGTCGAAGGTTGAAGCAGAGTGCCACGGAAGGTTTCTCGTCACGGCTTCTGTCACGGAACGGGGGAAAGAGCCACCCACTTCATCCCGTGATTGTCCCTTTCCGGGGACCGAGTGGCCGCCTCCTGCTGGATTTGGAACGTCTCATGGTAAGACCCTTGTGTGACGTGGCACAGTAACGTGCGTATCCCGACCCGGACAGGATCGTCCGGGACAGGCGTGTCGGCCCCTATTGGCCGATCTTTCTGGGGATTATCCTGTGTTTTCAACCTTACTGGAAACGATGAACCCACCGCGCAAATGGGCAGAAGCCCGGCGGTCGAAGTCGTACTCCCCAGCGACCCCGCCGAGGCTCGGCAGCTGCAAGACCAGATCGAACAACTCCTCCAGGCTCGCCAGGCGCACGAAAAGGACGTATTCGGCATCCGCCTCGCGCTCGAGGAAGCGCTGGTCAACGCCATCAAACACGGCAACCAATTGGATCGCACGAAGAAAGTCTTCGTGAGCTATACGATTGAGGCCAATCACTTCCAGATCGTCATTCGCGACGAAGGCCCTGGTTTCGACCCCGAAGACGTCCCCGACCCGACCGCCGTCGAGAATCTGGAACGTCCCTGCGGCCGCGGCCTGATGCTGATGCGCTACTACATGACCGACGTGCGATACCTCGGCTCCGGTAATGTCGTGTCCATGAGCAAGGTCTTTCGGAATAATGGCCAGAAATAACTTGGTGAGTGGTGAGTGGTGAGTGGTGAGTGGTAAATGCCATTCACCACTCACCACTCACCACTCACCACTCACCACTCACATGACGCCGATGATGCAGCAGTACCGGGAGGCTAAGGATCGCCACCCGGGGATGCTCCTGCTGTTCCGCATGGGCGACTTCTACGAGCTGTTTTTTGAGGACGCCGAACTCACCTCCCGCGTCCTCGGGTTGACGCTCACCAGCCGCGACGGCTCGATCCCGATGGCCGGGTTTCCCGTCAAGGCCCTCGACACCCACCTGCGCAACCTCCTCCGCTCCGGACACCGCGTCGCCGTCTGCGACCAGGTCGAGGATCCAGCTCTGGCCAAGGGATTGGTCCGTCGAGAGGTTACGCGCGTCGTCACTCCCGGCACTCTCACCGAGGACGATCTGCTCGACCCACGTCAGGCCAATCACCTTGCCGCCCTTTCGCCGAACACGGGGCCCCGAGTCGGCATCGCCTGGGTCGAGCTTTCGACCGGCACCTTTCACGCTGCCGACGTTCCCCGCGATCGTCTGCTCGACGAACTGGCCCGGCTCGCTCCCTCCGAGTGCCTTTGTGCCGAAAGCACTCTTCACTCGCCCCCGTCTCGGGGGATAGGGGCCGGTGAGCGGGTGGAGTTGCCGAGGCTCCTCCCCTCACCCCCGCCCCTTCCCCTCGGTACAGGGGAGAGGGGACGCTCTGGAGCAACTTCGGCAAATGGTGCCGGGGTTCAGCGTGACCAGCCGGCCCGACTGGAACTTCGATCCGGCGACCGCCCGAGCCGCCTTGTTCAAACACTTCGGCGTCAGCACACTGGCCGGGTTCGGTTTCGACGACGACCAGCCGTGCCTTATCGCCGCCGGGGCGCTGCTGCTGTACTTGCAGGAGACGCTGCGGGCCAGTCTCGCCCATCTCAGCCGCTTGCGCCCGCTGGCCAGGGATCGACTCCTTTTCCTCGACGAAGTGACGCGGCGTGGCCTGGAGCTGACGCGCACACTGCGCGACGGCGATCGGGCCGGCTCGCTGCTGGCCGTCTTGGACCGCACTGTCACGGCGATGGGCGCCCGGTTGCTGCAAGAGTGCATCCTGTCGCCGCTGGCCGATCGCCCTCAGATCGAAGCCCGACTCGATGCCGTCGGCGAGTTCGTTCTGGAACACGCGCTGCGTCAGCGAGCTGCGAGAAGGACTTGGGGACGCTTACGATCTGCAACGACTGACCGCGCGCGTCAGCACCGGCCGAGCGACGCCGCGCGATCTGGGAGCAGTCGGCCGAACACTCCGCCTACTGCCGCGCATCAAGGCGAAAGTGACCGCACGGCGCGCCGCCCTACTGAACGATCTCGAAACACGCCTTGAACTCTGTCCCGATCTGCGCGAATCGCTGGAGAGCGCCCTGGTGGATGAGCCGCCGATCAACGCGCGCGAGGGCGGCGTCATCCGGCGCGGCTACGACGCCGATCTCGACGAACTGCACCAGATCGCCAGCAGCGGCAAGGAGTGGATCGCCCGCTTCCAGGCCGCCGAGATCACGAGGACCGGCATCGCCAGTTTGAAGGTCGGCTACAACCAGGTGTTCGGCTACTACATCGAGGTGACCCACGCTCATGCAGCGCGAGTGCCGGCGGACTATCAGCGCAAGCAGACGCTGAAGAACGCCGAGCGTTACATCACGCCAGACCTGAAGGAATACGAAGAGAAGGTGCTGACGGCGGAGGACAAGATCCACCAGCGCGAATACGAGTTGTTCGTCGCCCTGCGTGAGCGCGTGGCGGCGCAGACCGGCCGTCTGCTCCAGACGGCGGAGGTACTGGCGTGGCTCGACGTGCTGGCCGCCCTCGCCGATCTGGCCTCCGAGCGCGGTTACGTCCGGCCGGAAATCGCCGACGAACCGATACTGGATATTGCAGAGGGGAAACATCCGGTTCTCGAACAACTCCTGTCGCCCGGTACATTCGTGCCCAACGGTCTCCGCCTGGGGCAAGCGGACGGCACGTTCATCCTCCTCACGGGACCCAACATGGGCGGAAAAAGCTGCTTCCTCCGACAGGTCGCGCTGCTGACGCTCATGGCCCAGATGGGCAGCTTTGTGCCGGCGAAGAAGGCGCGCATCGGGTTGGCCGACCGCATTTTCACGCGCATCGGCGCCAACGACGACCTGAACCGGTCGCAGAGCACGTTCATGGTCGAGATGACGGAAGCGGCGAACATCCTGAACAATGCGACGCCGCGCAGCCTGGTGATTCTCGACGAAATCGGCCGCGGCACGAGCACTTACGACGGCGTCTCGCTGGCCTGGGGCATCACCGAGTACCTGCACGACAACATCGGCTGCCGCACGCTGTTTGCGACGCACTATCACGAACTGGCCCAACTCGCCGAGCGGCTGCCGGGGCTGCGGAATTACAATGTGCTGGTCCACGAGTCCGCGGACGGCATCGTCTTCCTGCACAAGGTCGCCGCCGGCAGCGCCGACAAGAGCTACGGCATTCACGTCGCCCAGCGCGCCGGCGTTCCCGCCGAGGTGCTGGAGCGGGCACGGCAGGTACTCGCCGAGCTGGAGGCGCTCCACGTCGAGACGCCGGATCGCCCCGGCCGTATCCGCAGGCCGCGCGTCATCCAGGCGAGTCTCTTCGCCAAAGTGGACGACCCGGTGCTGACCGATTTGCGCGAGTTCGATTTGAGCAAGGCGACGCCGGAGGAGATCATAGCGCGCGTGCGGCGGTGGCAGCGTGAGGTGGGGCACGGTTAGACGCCCGGTCGAACGTAACGGCCTGTTCGGTGGCTGAGCCACCACACTAGGGAAGCCAGTTGCGCGGATCAAGCTCTTCTTGAGTGACACCCTCATCGGCGATGAGTATCGGAAACTTGGGTGGCCCCCAAGCGAAAAACATGTCCAGAGAAACAGCAGCGATTGCTGACCCGGCAAGCATTCTTGCGGGATCGTATCGCGGCTGTTGCTCCGACGGAAAATCGTCCTTAAAGAGTTTGACTCTCAGGTCATCCTCAATGATGCGAATTATCTTCGCAAACGTGTAAGGGAGATCGCAGTCGCCACTAAAAATCAAATAGACCTGCCCCGGCGCTAATGCTGCACGCTTTGCCTCGTCGGTCCAGACGCCAACCTTTGTGAGGTCAGCGCGACAATACGGACATTGCTCGCGCTCCTCGCTCCATAGCACTCGCATGCAGCCGTTGCACCGACGCGAAATTGCCATATATTTGCCACCACTCCTTTCACGTGATCCACAAATCGTGGCACGCCTGTTCGTAACTCTGCTCCAAATCGAGGGGAACAACGAGTTCAGCACTTAACCATAACGGCAATGTCGGCAGCGGTTGACCCACGGTCAACATGTGCGACCATGCTTTCAGCATCGTTTTTTCCTTTTGGAACCAACGGCACGACGTGGCATAGATCGGCGGCGGGGGGTCACTCAACGTCGGGTTGCCATGGCCCAAGAAAGCTAAGACATCGGCATACAGATTGAAGTGACGAACGGTCACGAGATCGACAATGCTGACGGCGACGCCTTTTTGCAGGAGCGCCGCACACTTGCCGACAAAGGCATTGCGATGCTCAGGCCGATCTTTGTTCGCGGGACTGACGATCTCTATGGTCGCAACTAAAGTCCGGCCCCGTTGTGCATCGTAAATCCGGACCTCGTATTCATCGAAATCGGGCACTTCCGTCTCAATGGCGAGGCTCGCTGCCGGCGGCGCCCACACGGCGGTGGCTACCCCTCCGTCATCTTTGCTCATGCCGTTACTTGAGGGCGCATCGTCTTTTTCATACGCCGCGACATCTATCTCCGCTTGCGAGCCGGCGTGAACACGTGGGCCAGCGACATACCCGGGCGGGAGCTTTTGACGCAATTGCTGGACGATGACCATCGGCCAGCCCCCGTGGAGTTCTTCCCACGAAGCAATGTTATCCAACGGTGGCCGAAAGTGATCGCGCAATGGCATGACTCGGTCCTCCTCGGAACCATTTTATCCGAGATTTGCCAAAGTCCAACGGGAGCGAAGCTGCGTTCACTTCTTTTTTCCGCCAGCTCGCCAATGCGATGGCCAAAAACAGTCGAAAAACTCTTGCGCCTCGGCAAGACTGTTAGGCGATTTCAAATTCCCCGCGTTTGGTCGTGTCCTATTTGTGTTGAACGCCCGGGAAGGCCAGCCACTCGTTCAAAGACCAGGGATGGTCGGTCAGCCCCGCCGCCATGGCCGGCGTCCGCGGCTGCCACTTGCCGTTGGTGTCTTTCTGGCGGAGCGTTCGCACGGGCCAGCAAAAGTTGTAGCTGTAGAGCGTGAAGTAGCTCACCGCCTCATGCACCTCCCAGTCTTTCGAGAAGCAATAGGTCTTGCGGGCCTTCCGGGCGTTGCGGTTCCGATCCGTGCCGTTGTGCCGCTCCACGAACACCGTGTTCACGGTCGTGCTCACCGCCGAGGCGACCAGGGCCGCCGCTAGGGCCAACAGGGTGCCGAAGATCAGCCGTTGCTCCACCTTGACGACGCGGTTCTTCGCGCGCGTCTTATGCACAGTCGCATAAAGCAGTTTCTTGGGAGGACGCTTGCGCGGCGCCGGCTTCCGCCCCCGTCGTCCGCGCCGCCGCGGTTGGTATTCCTTCCCGTAGCTGTTCAGGATCGCGTCGACATACGCCGGGTTTTCGTCGCTGGTCATTAGGTTCATCAGCCGTCCGCCGGTCCGCTCCCGGAAGTCGGCAACCAGCGTATCGACGTGTTCCGCCGCGTGCCGTCCCACCACGACGCTGACCACGAGTCGGTGTTCCGGATCGAGGGCCACGTGATCCCAGCAGTTGCCGCAGCGGTCGTCGTCCGGGTCGGTCCGATCGCAGTGCTTTTCTTTCTTGGCGACAAATGCCCACTTCTCATCGAACTGCACTTCTTGGGTGTTGGGGGAAAAAGCCACGAGTTCATCGTGGAGTTGCTGAGCGTGCTCGCCGGCTCGCAGATTGTAGCGTACCACCGTGTCTTTACTGACGCCGACCAGCCGGCTGGTCTTGCGGACGCCGACGCCTTCGGCGACGTGTTGCAAGACCTCAACGACCTTCGCTTCGGGAAGGCGCGAATCGAATAGCGGCGTCCCCTTGCGTTCGGAGAAGCGGTCCTTGCAGGTGCGGCAGTACAGCAGGCGGCGCCGGTGTTGGCCGTAGCGCATGCGCACCGTCAGGTTGCCGTAGCCGCGTTTGCCATAGTCGGGGCACTCCTCGTTCTGACAGCAGAAATGGCACAGGTCGTCGTCCATGGCGTGCCCTCCGTGGCGGGTGCTCGCAACTCGGGTTGTCCGGGGCAGCTGCACATGGTACAAAAGCCGTCGCGAGCGGGCAATACTAAAAGGACACCACCCCGCGTTTGGAGAGGCTCTTAATAGTTTGCGGTTGCAGGGGTGACCCACTGTTAGGTGTGGTGCCGGTTTCAACCGGCACGAGTGGTTACTCGTGCCGGTTGAAAACCGGCACCACAGAGTTCCGGCTCGGCCGCGTCAGGTATTACGAGATGGCCAAGAGCCGAACGTACGTCTCCGAACGCCAGGCCGACCGGATGTATGTCAAACCAACCCTGGTATCGGCGGATGTTCCGCGAGCTTCGCCACCTGCGACAGGCTCGGCGTGATCCGCAGCCGGCCGACGTCGAACAGCGTGTGCAGGATCGTTGAGATCAGATGCTTCGGCGTCAGGCTGCTCGTGGCTGGTTCGCCGCCGTCGCGGGTCGAACGGCCGATCACCTGGCCGGCGGGGATACCGCCGCCGAAAAGCAGCAGCGGCGCCAGCTTCGCCCAGTGGTCGCGGCCGCCGTTCTTGTTGAGCTTCGGCGTGCGGCCCATTTCGCCGCAGCAGATCAGCAGTATCTTGTCGCTCAGGCCGCGGGCTTCCAGATCCTGGACGAACGCGGCCACGGCATGATCGAAGCTCGGCCCCACCGCTTCCATACCGTCCTTCATGTTCAGGTTGTTGCCGTCAGCGTGCATGTCCCAGACGCCGTCGTAGCCGTCGTGGATGGTGACGTAACCGCAGCCCGCCTCGCACAACCGGCGGGCCAGCAGTAGCTGCCGGCCGATCGCCTTGGCGTGTCCGGTGTACATGCCCGCCTTGCCGCGTGAAACCTTGCTCCAGCCGTCCGGCCGTGTGTAGGCCGAGGTGTCATAGAGGGCGAGCGTCTTCGAGTCTTCCTTGGTCAGGTCGAGAGCGTCGGCCACGCCGCCGCTGAGCAGCACCTGGTAGGCCTGCTTCTGAAGATGGTCGATCATCTTGAGTTCGTCGGCCGCTTCGATCTGCCGATTGAGCCGATTCAACTCGGAGACCAATTCCTGCCGATCCGCGAGCCGATCCTTCGGCAGAGTGAGCCGCATGTTCTGCTGGAGCTGTCCGCCCGCGCCGGGGATGAACGGCGCGTAGACGCTGCTGAACGCCCCGGTAGCCGCGATCTCGCCGCGCGCCTTGCCTTTGAGGACGTCCGAGCGAACCGCGTCCGGAAAGAGGACGGTGTTGGAGGGCATCCCCGTTTCGGGCCGAGTGGCGCCGACGACTCGGGAATAGAGACAGCCGATGTTCGCATTCAGGGAGTCCGGCCCGACGATCGGCTGAATGTTGTGGCCGCCGTTGTTGGTCTGGAACGAGCGGACGACGGTCAGCTTGTGCGCGACCTTCGCCAGCCGGGACATCGAATCGCCGAAGTGAACGCCCGGAATCGACGTCGGCACGCTGCCGGTGATGGTGCGGACCCCTTCCGGAGCGTCCATCTTCGGATCGAAAGTCTCGAACTGGCTCGGCCCGCCCTGCTGGAAGAGGAAGATGACCGACTTGCCGGTGGTGAGGCTCGGCATGTCCTTCGCCGCGGCGCGTCCCGCCAGCAGAGAAGACAGGGTCAGTCCACCGAAGCCGAGGCCGCCGAGGGTGAGGACCGCACGGCGATTGAGGCCGCGGCTCGTGTCGGTGATCGTGAGCATGGCGTGTCCTTTCGAGGACCGATGGATCGCGAAGGCGGGATGCAAACAGGGCGTCGAGGTAGGCAGGTCGCTGAAGGAAACAGTATCACCGGAGGCAGCGGACCGCAAGAGAAAAGCGGTCCATTTCTTGGTGATCGAACCGGCGTTGGTCACGCCTCGCACACCACCCGATGTGTGCCCCAGACGACCGGCAGTCCCTCGGCAGGAAGCGCACGCAAGGCTCGCTGCTGCTCGTCAATCTCCGCGGCGGTGAAGATCCCCAATGTCTGGAGCCGGTCGCGCACCTCGTCGTAGAACATCTGCATGTTTTCGAGCATCAGCGCGTCCGAGTGCCCCTCGGCCCATTCCGAGCGCACCCGGCGAAAGCCGGCGATTTCCAGCGTGCGTCCCAGAGTCGGCGCCCACGTCGGGAGACAGCCGATTGGCGAGATAAAGCTGATTGATGGCGATCGCCCAGCCGCGCAGGGGTGCCAGCTCCGTGCGACCCGTGGCTTCGAGGTAGGCCAGGCGCCCGAGCAGCGTGCGAAAGTCAGGTTCGATGAACCCGACGCGCGTGCCCGGCCGCAGCACGGCGCGGAGACGACCGAGCATGAATTCGACCATCGGAACATGATGGAGAACGGTGCGCGCGACGACGACGTCCGCCCCGTCCAGCCACGAACCGAGAGAGGAGATGTCCGCCAGCACCGGCTCGAAGCGACCCGGGCCGATGCCGGCGAGGGCGTTACGGGCCTGGGTTATCAGCCCCTCGCTGGAGTCCACCGCCACCAGCACGCCGCCCGCGCCCAGGCGGTGGAGGATACGGCGACTGAACTCGCCGGGACCGCAGCCGAGTTCAACGACGCGGTCTTGTGGCCGCAGAGCCAGGTCGTCGAGCAGCCTCTCGGACACCTCGGCGAAATGGGCGTCCTGAATCGCCAAGCGGCGAGCAGCGCGTTCCGACTGGCCGAGGACGTAGCCTTGTGCTTCCGTCATGGTGGGGTCTCGTGAATTGGATTGCCTCATCTTCACCGATTATACCATGATAAGGAGCGCTCCGAGATTGGCGAATCGGTTGTGTCAGCGGCTGGAGAGAGCCGGAAAAAACCGGCAGCTGAAGCCGCCGCTTCATCAATCTCGGTTAGTAGAACTACCTGTTTACGGTCTTCTGCCTTCGGATACGTCCGCTTCCATGATCCGCATCCCGTGCCGCCGCGCCACGTCCAGAGTGACGGCGTTGACCGCTCGCGCCGTGTGCTCTCGGCCTTGCGAAACCAACCATCGCGCATATCCCAATCGCGTCAAACAGCGTTCCCACGGCAGACCTGCGCGGTCGTACTCGTCGATCAATGATCTGTACACTGGACCGAGGTCGTCCGTCGCTCCTTCCGTTATCCGTCGATAATCAGCCTGCATTCGCCGCCGGGCCAGCTCGCGCCAGCGCTCCTCGGCCGCACCGGGTGGACGATACAGAACGCTACGCAGGTCGATCGCATCCAGCCGACCGGCACGCAGGAGACACTCGAACAGGTGGAGCCACTCATACACGTCCACCGGCACCAGCGACCGCGCCAGGGCGACAGCCTCCTGGGTGCGGCCCGCCAGACAGAGGGCATGGGCGCGATACGCCTGCCAGAGCGTTTGCCACGGCGCCGGCGCGTTCGGCCGATCGAGCAATGGATCGAGACGGCCGAGCGCGATCAGTGCGTCGCCGCGCAGTGGGGCATCCGCATCGCGGTAAGCAGCGAGAGCATCCTCAAAGCGGCCGAGCATCTCCAGACTGATGGCGAGATTGCGATAGCGGCCAAAACCGGGCCAGAGCGGCGGCCGGCGCCAATCGCCGTCAGGAAAAAAACGCAGCAGCAGGTCGCGCTCGAAGGCCGGAGCAAGGAACCGATGCTTCGGATTGTCGAGAGCCAGGAAGGTGCTGTCGGCCTCATTCCACAGACCGGCGTCGCAGTAGGCGTAGAACAGCTCCACCTCTTCCCGTGCTTCCTCCAGCGTGGCGGGACGGCGCCGGTCCGGACGGCCGCGCAGAAACCCGGCCCGGGCGTGGGCGCTCTCGCGCCGGCCGCCGGCACCGAGAACGAAATCGAAGCCACGCCGGACCAGTGGATGCGAATCGACCACCACCGCGCCGGTGCCGACACGTTCCAGAAGACGCAGCGCGATTAACTGCTCGACTTGTGCCGGCAGCCAGCCCGTGGGCCGTTCGGGAAACGGGATGTAGCCGCGCCGCCAGGTTTCATGCAGGAGGGTTTGCACCGGCAAGCTCGACAGATACTCCAGCAGCCGGCCTTCCGCCGGCGGTTCGCGGAACGCCGTCGCCAGGGCGAGAATGTCCTGCACTTCGGCGGAGAGCGCCGACTGGAACGCCGTCAGTACGCGCAGGACGTTCCGTTCTTCGGAACTGAAGTCGTCACGTTCCGCGGGAGCGGGCAATTCCCGTTGCCGGCTGGTGTTTCCGCCCAGGAAGCGGTGGACGTAGGTTCCCAACAGCTCGACCGCTTTGGCGTGATGGCCACACGACGTGGCGGCCTCGTCCAACTCCGCGTCCGTTCCCAGCGCACCGACGCTGCGGAGGAGACCGCGTGTACTCACAGGATCCAGGCCGCCGAGCGACAGAATCCGCGTGTGCCGGCGGCGTTCGAGTTCAGGTAGCGGGAAGCGCGACGTGAGCAGCACCACGCCGGGCAGCGGTTGGCTCGCTAATTCTTCAAGCAACCGCCCCAGTTCGGGATGCAGAAATCGGCCGAACCAATCACCGCGGTCGTGCTGGGCCACCTCGGTGCCGTCAAGGATCAGCACCCAGCGTTCGCGGCGCAGCACCGGCAGCAGGCGATCGACGCAGTAGGTTGCGGAAACGTCCGGCGGCCGCGGCAACCCTTCCGCATAGGCGAACAGGCTGCGCAGGCAGAGACCCGCATCCTGTCCGCGATAGAAACTCCACAGGAAAACGCCGTCGGCGTGTCGTTCGCCGGCGAGAAACGGCCGTAGCCAGTGCTGCAGAATGGCCGTTTTCCCCTGACCGCCGGGGCCGATCAGCGCGACGACGCTCGCGGTCCCACCGGCGAAAGCATCGTCGAGCAAGGACAGTTCCGTTTCGCGGCCGAAGAAGCGAAACGGCTCAGAGGTGCAGTGATGGACACAGGGGGAGCGGATCGTCATGCGCAGAGTGCCTGGGAACAGATACTATCTTCTGGCGAACCCGGCGGTAGAATAGGAGCCGCGCCGAGAGAGGACAAGCATCTGAGCATACGAAAGAGGAGATTTGCGATGAAGGGTTCCCTACCGCCCCTGGATCGCCGGGAGTTCCTGACCGCCGCCGCACTCGCCGCGGCGGCACCAGCCGCCGAAGCGGATTCGCCGCCGGAGGACAAGAAGAAGCCCGATCGGCCGGCGGTGCGCGAGCTGCCGCCGACGGCCTTCGACCTCGTCGAACCGAAATGGGACGAACGCTTCACCTTGACCGTCGGCGTGCAGAAAGGCAACCTCGTGGGGAGCGACGAGAAGGTCATCCAGGCCGCCGTCGATTCCGTAGCCCGCATGGGGGGCGGCACCGTGCGCCTTGGGCCGGGAACGTTCCGCCTCCGCAATGCCGTGTATCTCGCCTCGAACCTTCGCCTGTGCGGCAGCGGTCCGGAGACCATTTTGTTCAAGGAGCCATCGGTCAAGACGAAGCTCAACCTCGATTCCGACTGGTACGACCAGGAGATCACCCTGAGCGATGCCGCCGGGTTCCGCGTCGGCGACGGCGTCTGCCTGCGGGCCAAGAATGCCGACAATAACGGAGCCATCGTCATCAAGCGGACGCTCATCGCTCGCACCGGCAATCGTTTCAAGCTCGACCGCGCCTTGCGTGAGAACCTCTGGCTGATGCGCGACGCCACCGCGTCCACGCTGTTCCCGATCCTTAGCGGCGAGCTTGTCTCCGGCGTGACGATCGAGGATCTGACGCTGGACGGCAACCGGGCGAAGAACGACAACCTGGATGGGAACTATGCCGGCTGCATCTTCCTACAGGATTGCCGCGACTTCACGATTCGGCGCGTCGAGGCTCGGAACTACAACGGCGACGGTATCAGTTGGCAGATCGGCCACGATGTGACGGTGGAAGAGTGTCACAGTCACGATCACGCCGGGCTGGGTCTGCACCCTGGCAGCGGCTCGCAACGTCCTGTCATCCGCAACAACAAGCTGGAGCGGAACGACATCGGCCTGTTTTTCTGCTGGGGAGTCAAGTACGGTCTGGCGGAGAAGAATCGTATCGAGGACAACCGCATCGGCATCTCCATCGGCCACCGCGACACAGACAACCTCATCGCGGACAACGACGTTCTCCGCAGCGGCAAGGTCGGCGTGCTGTTTCGCCCGAGAGCGCGGCAAGGCGTTCGCGGCTCATCGCAACCGCGTCGTCGGCAATCGTATCACCGACAGCGGCGGCGAGGACGGCGTCGCCATCGACGTGCAGGGAGAGACGGAAGGTGTGGCGTTCGTTCACAACGAACTGCGCGAGACGCGCGGCCCCGCAAAACGCATCGGCATTCGTCTTGGCACGAAGACGGGAGGCGCTGCGGCTGGAGGACAACAAGGTCGAGGGCTTTGCCAACACGGTCGTCGATCTGCGGGAAAAGTGAGAAGTCGGCCTCACAGCCCAGCCTCGCCGACGCGGCTGAGACATCGAAGGGTCTCGAACCGGCACCGGGCTGCGAACTCCTGGCCCCGTCTCCTCCGAACTAAATAAGAGGGAAGCTAATGAATCGCATTCTCGAGTGACGATAAAGACATCGGGGTTGGAAGGATTTCCGCGACGGTGCCAGCGGGGAAACTGCGCCAAGACGTGTACCCTTCTCGTTGCACCACCTCCTCAGGCACTCCCTTCCGCATCCTGTACTGGGACTCCAGTGACCGGCTTTGCCAGGGAGGGTAGGCCGCATGCTGTTCTGTTCAACGAAGTTTCTGTTTTTTTTTAGTGTCGTGTTCATGGTCTACTGGTCGCTACCGTGGCCGCGCGCCCGCGTCTGGCTGTTAGTGGGCGCCAGCCTGTATTTCTACGCGAGTTGGAATCGCTGGCTCGCGCTGGTGGTGCTGGCGTCAAGCACGTTCGACTATTTCCTCGCGCTCGGCATCGAGGCAACCGGTTCGCTGCGCCGCCGCCGGTGGTTGGCGGCCTTGAGCATTACGGCGAACCTTAGCCTTCTATGCTATTTCAAGTACGTCAACTTCTTCATGGCCTCCCTGGAGCAGTCCCTTCGAGCGGCAGGAGCCTCGGTTTCGTTCCCGTTGCTCAAGGTCCTCCTGCCGATCGGCATCTCCTTTTATACGTTCGAGGCGATCAACTACGTCGTGGACGTCTGCACCGGGCGGACCCGGGCAGAGCGCAACCTCGCTAACTTCCTGCTCTTCATCCTGTTCTTCCCGCACCTGATTGCCGGCCCCATCGTCCGCGCCCGTGACTTCCTGCCGCAGATCCGCCGCCCCAAACACTGGGATTGGGTGCGTGCCCAGGTCGGGGTTCGCTTCTTCCTCATGGGGCTGTTCAAGAAGTTTGTGATTGCCGACCGCATGGCGCTGTTCGCCGATCCGGTGTTCGCCGACCCCGCCGGCTATCGGCTCGGCGCCCTCTGGCTGGCCGTCATCGCTTACGCGCTGCAGATCTACGGCGATTTCTCGGGCTACACGGACATGGCCATCGGTACGGCTCACCTGCTCGGCTACCGCCTCGCACGCAACTTCGACATGCCCTATCTGGCCGCCAACGTCTCGGAGTTCTGGCGGCGGTGGCACATCTCGCTATCGAGTTGGCTGCGCGATTACTTGTTCATCCCCCTAGGGGGAAGCCGCGGCGGCGGCTGGAGCACCTGCCGAAACCTGCTCATCACCATGACGCTCGGCGGACTGTGGCACGGCGCGAGTTGGACCTTCGTTGTCTGGGGCCTGCTGCACGGACTCCTACTGGTCGGCCATCGTCTATTCCAGAGTTTCTGCGAAGGACGCGACCGACTGCGGCGTGTGCTGCTGTCCTGGCCGGGCACCTTCGTTCGGATCGGCATGACGTTCCTGTGCGTGGCGTTGTGCTGGGTCTTTTTCCGCGCTCCGACGTTCGATCGAGCCTTGAGCATGCTGCAAGGCCTCTTCGCGACGCATCTGGGCAAGTGCGAACCGATGGCGGCGTGGGGCCTGGCGGCGACCATCCTGGTGGTAATCGCGGCCCATGTGGCAACTCGTAGCGGTTGGTGGGGACGGACGGCCGAACGCATCCCCGCACCGGCCCTCGGAGTGATGTACGCCCTGCTGCTCGCCGCGTGCCTGGTGCTCGCCCCGCCCACCGGGCATCCGTTCATCTACTTCCAGTTCTGATTCGGAGAGTGACCCCATGTCGTCCGTCGTCGAGACGTCGAGACCCACCGTGATCTCTTCTTGCTCACCGATCGCTGCAACCACGGGCCGCGATCGCGCACGGGAGGCGCGCACTGCCCTGCTGACTGGCCTGACCGTGTTTGCCGGCTTGACGCTCGCCGCCGCTTTCGCTTGGAATCTCGGCCCTTACCGCGATGCGCTTTACAGCGCGCGCTTGGCACGCCTGGTTGGCCCGGTCCGCGCTGCGTCGGAGAAGCCGCTCATCGTGGTCATGCTCGGCAGCTCGCGGACGCTGGATGGACTCCGGGCCACGTCACTGAGCGAGCCCCTCACCCGCGCGCTGGGTAGGCGAGTCGTTGTCGCTAATTTTGGCCTGAACGGCAGCGGTCCAACGACACACCTAATGACCTGGAAACGGTTACGTTGTGACGGCATGCACCCGGATCTGGTTCTCATCGAGGTGCTGCCGGCGCTGTTCAACGAGTCTATTTTTCTGCAGGATTGCACGGAAAAGATGATGCCCCTCAGCCAGCTGCGGCACAGCGACCTAGCTGTGATAGAGAAATATATCGGTGACGAGCGCCCGGCGTTGCGCCGCGATTGGTGGCTGGCGTGGTCGAACACGTTTTACGACCAAAGACTGAATCTGATGAGCCGGGTCGCGCCGTCTCTGCTGCCCGTTGAACACCGCGTCGCGCCGGCCTCCTTGCCGGAGGACTCGCCAGTCGCGCTCGAGGAATTCCCGGCGGACCGGCGGCAGCGGGGCCTGGAACACGCGCTCGGCTCGTACGCCCCGGGCTTGCAACAGTTCCACCTCGGCGGGACATGTTGTGCATCCCTCCGTGAACTGCTGGCGTGTGTCCGCCGCGACGGCGCACGACCCGTTCTGGTCGTAATGCCGGAAGGACCGGTGTTCCGTTCCTGGTATGGCCCGGGGGCTTACGAGCAGGTGCGGAACTGGATCGAGGAACTTCGGACCGAGTTCGGCGCCGAAGTAGTCGATGCCCATCTCTGGATGGACGAAACCGACTTCCGCGACTCGCACCACCTGACGAGTCAAGGCGCCGCGAAGTTCACCGCACGGCTGGGAAACGAATACTTGATCCCGTTGCTCCAGGGATCGAGCCGCCACCACCAGCGGAAGGCGGCCAACGAGCAGAGGCAGCGCTAACCGCTGTGGGAGTAATCCCTTACTCCTCGGGAGCCTTGACCATGCTGTTCGCTGGGTGCCCGCTCCTCGCCACGACCGGGCATCCGTTCATTTACTTCCCGTGCTGGCCGGAGGTGACCCCATGTCGTCTGTCGTCGAGACGTCAAGCCCCGCCACCGTGGTTCCATCTTGCTCAACGATCGCTGCAACGACGGACCGTGATCGCGCACGGGAAGCGCGCACTGCCCTGCTGACGGGCCTGACCGTCTTTGCCGGCTTGATGCTCACCGCCGCATTTGGGTGGGATCTCAGCGCTTACCGCGATCCGAACTACAGCACGCGCTGCGCGCGCCTGAGCGGCCCGGCCCGCACTGCTGTGGAGAAGCCGCTCACCGTGGTCATGCTCGGCAGTTCGCCGCACGATGGAAGGACTTCGAGCCACGTCCCTGAACGAGCCGCTGACCCGCGCCTGAGTAGGCCGGTCGTTGTCGCTAATTTCGGCCTGCGCGGCGGCAGCCCGACGACGAGCCTGATGAACTGGAATCGGTTGCGTCGTGACGGCGTGTGTCCCGATCTCGTGCTCATCGAGGTGATGCCAGCGATGTTGAACGTGAGTTGGTATCTGTTCGATTGTACGGAACAGGAGAAGCCCCTTAGCCGGCTGCGGCACAGCGACTTAACCGTGCTAAAGAAGTACTTTGGTGACCAACGGCCGAGACTACGCCGCGACTGGTGGCTGTCGTGGCTGAACACGTTGTTCGACCAGCGACTGGATCTGGTGAGCCGGTTCGCGCCATCCCTGCTGCCCCCCGAACAGTGCGCTGATCCGGCCCCCTTGCCGGAGGATTCGCCCGTTGCGCTGGTGGAATTCCCAGCAGAACGGTGGCAAAAGGGCCTGGAATTCGCGCACGGTCAATACGCCGGAGGCTTACAACAGTTTCAACTCGGCGGGCGCTGTTGCGAGTCACTCCGGGAGCTGCTCGCGTCAGTCCGCCGCGACGGTGCGCGGCCCGTTCTGGTCGTGATGCCGGAAGGACCGATCTATCGCTCCTGGTATAGACCGGGAGCCTACGAGCAGGTGCGGGGCTGGCTCGATGGATTGCGAACCGAGTTCGGCGCCGAAGTCATCGACGCCCGTGAATGGTCCGAGGAGGCGGAGTTCATCGACTCGCATCACCTAACGAGTCAAGGCGCCGCGAAATTCACCGCACGGCTGGGAAATGAATACCTGCTCCCCATCCTCCGGGGATCAAGCAGGACGCCGACGGAAGGCGGGCAGCGGGCCGCGGCGCGCTAACCGCTGTGGGAGTGAACCGGCTTGTGCGCGAAACGTCAACGGCCTATGAGTTCACCGATCACCCCTCCTTCGGCCGATACACCAGCACCGGCACCGGTGCGCCGCGGATGAGCTTGTCGGCGACGCTGCCAAGGAACAGGCGTTTCAACCCCTTCCGGCCGTGCGTCGCCACAGCCACCAGATCGACGGTTTTCGCATCGCGGAGGAGCGCCTTGGCCGGCGCTTCATCGACTTCCACCCGCGTCAGAACGATGCGCTCGCCCTCGGGACCACTCCGTAACGTCTCCGCCATGCCCTTCAGGTATTGCTCGGCTGCACCGCAACGCCGCTGATGTTGTTCGTCGGCGTTCTTGATGAGGTCCTCGGCCATCGCGCCGAACGTCTGGCCCTCGAGCGCGAAGACGGAAGGCACAGCCGGCCGGACGACTTGCACCAGCGTGAAATCCGCATTCGTCAGCGCGCCGAGCTTCAGAGCGGGTTGCACGATCTGCTCGGCTAGAGGCGTGCCGTCGAGCGGCAGCAGGATATGCTTGAGCGGCGGCGGTTGGTTGAGATCCGGCGCCCCGTCGCTGGGGTGCAACAGCAGCAGCGGAATCGACAGAGTGCGAATCAACTCGTCGGCCACGCTCCCGAGCCAGAAGCGGGCGAACATGCCGCGGCCATGCGTCGTCATGATTACCAGGTCGGCCGCGATCGTTTCGGCTTGCTGCCGGATCATGCCGGGAATCTCGCCATCGAGCAACCAGGTCTGCACACGCGGCGCTCCCGCCTCCAGCAGCCGGCGTTCGATGGTGTCGAGGTAGTGCTGCTGAGCCAGTTTCTGCTGTTCGACCAACCGTTTCGCCAGCACCGAATCGCCCAGCAGCGGCGTCTCCGGGGCGAACGATCCGGCCGGCAACAGGACTTGGACAATGTGCAGCGTAACCTTGGCCTTGCGAGCCAGGGCCAAGGCGAGAGGCAGGGCGTGTTCCCCAAATGTCGAACCGTCCAGTGGCACGAGAATGGAATGCAACATAATCACTCCTGGAGAGAGATGATCGGTTTTTTTCCGATTGTTATCGGAGCAAACTGCGTGCCGTTGGGAGATCGTCAGCGGCGCCGCAGAATAACTTCCGTTTAGCCGCGACCCGAGAGGGGAGAGCGGGCAGCGTGAGTCCCGCGCTCCCCTCTCGGGTCGCGGCTAAACTTGACCTTTCTCCTCAGAGCGCAAGCCGATCGCGACACCGTTTCCGCACACGAATGTGGGCGGGATCGTCTCGTCTGCTCGCTGTTCGATGCCGTTTTGGAGGAGAATCAGCGTGTTTCGGCAATTGCGGAGCCTGGGGATCCTCGTGGTACGAGGGTTGCTTTTCCTACAAACGCCTCGCAGAATGACAGACGAACGAGCAGATTTTGCCTCTCCCGCGGCGATCGAAGGAGCGACGTTCTACCGATGGCAGCTACCCACCCCAGCGGCGATAAGCGTTTCAAGATGCTGGACGCCACGATGAAGCGCCACCAGCATCAGCCCGACGCGCTCATCGAGGTGCTGCACAAGGCACAGGAACTGTTCGGCTGCCTCGAAATCGACGTGCTGTTCTACGTGGCCCGTTCGCTGAAAGTGCCGCCGAGCCGCGTCTACGGCGTCGCCACGTTCTATCATCTGTTTTCGCTTAAGCCGCAGGGCGAACATGCTTGCACCGTCTGCCTCGGTACCGCCTGCTTCGTCAAGGGGGCCGGCGACATTCTCGCTGCGGTGGAGAAGCGCGCCCATGTCAAAGCGGCGAAACGACGCGCGACGGCAAGCTGTCGCTGCTGACGGCCCGCTGCCTGGGTGCCTGCGGCATCGCCCCGGCGGTCGTGTTCGACGGCGACACGGCCGGGCAGCAGACGTCCGAATCGGTCCTGGCCCGAATCAAGGGATGGTTCCCGAATGGATCAAAATGACCTGCAACAACTCGCGGACCGCGAACGCCAGACGTGGAAACCGGTACGCCTGCACTGCTGCACCGCCAGCGGCTGCCAGGCGATTGGCTCCCTGGCGATCAAGGAAGCGTTGACGCAAGACCGTGACGGACACCGGTCTGACCGACCGCGTCCAGGTCGTCGGCGTAGGCTGCCTCGGCCTGTGCGGCCGCGGGCCGCTCGTCCAGCGCGCTGATCCGACAGAAATGCGGAACTGCTGTTCGAGCACGTGACACCGCAGAATGCCCCCGCCATTGTCGCCGACCCGACCGGCCGTGCTGCCCCGGCAATCTGCGACACGACGCATCCTTTTTTCGCCTCGCAGATGAAGATCGTATGCGAAACGAGCGGCCGCATCGATTCGGAGCGCATCGAGGAGTACGTCGCCGCCGGCGGCTACCAGGCGCTGAACCACGTCCTGAGGGAGATGACGCCGCCGGACGTCGTCAAGGAGATCGAACGCAGCGGTCTGCGCGGCCGCGGCGGGGCCGGCTATCCCACCGGCCTCAAGTGGGCGACGGTCGCGAAGATGCCGGGCAAGCAGAAGTTCGTCGTCTGCAACGGCGACGAGGGCGATCCCGGCGCCTTCATGGATCGCAGCGTCATGGAGAGCGACCCGCACCGCGTCCTGGAGGGCATGGCCATCGCCGCTTACGCCGTCGGCGCCAGCCAGGGCTACGTCTACGTCCGCGCCGAATATCCCGCGGCGGTGGCCCGGCTGCGCAAGGCGATCCAGCAGGCGCAGCGTCTCGGCGTCCTCGGTACCGGCATTTTCGAGACGCCCTTCGACTTCCGCGTGGACGTGCGCATCGGCGCCGGGGCCTTCGTCTGCGGCGAGGAGACGGCGCTGATGGCCTCCATCGAGGGCAAGCGCGGCCAACCGCGCCCGCGTCCGCCATACCCCGCCGAACAGGGCTTGTGGGTGTCGCCAACGCTCATCAACAACGTCGAGACGTTCGCCAACGTCGCCAACGATCATCAATCGCGGGGCCGACTGGTTCGCCGCCATCGGCACGGCGAAGAGCAAGGGGACAAAGGTCTTCTCGCTGACGGGCAAGGTGAAGAATACCGGACTGGTCGAGGTGCCGATGGGCACGCCGTTGCGGCACATCGTCGAGGCGATGGGCGGCGGCGTGGCGGACGGCGGCCCAGAGGGGGTGGTGAAAGCGGTGCAGACCGGCGGCCCCAGCGGCGGCTGCATTCCCGCCGACCTGCTCGACACGCCGGTCGATTACGAATCGCTGTCGAAGCTCGGCTCGATCATGGGCAGCGGCGGCATGATCGTGATGGACTGCACCACAAACATGGTCGAGATGGCACGCTTCTTCATGGAGTTTTGCATGGACGAATCGTGCGGCAAGTGTGTTCCTTGCCGGGCCGGCACGGTGCAAATGCACGGCCTGCTGAAGAAGATCGCCGAACGCCGCGGCACACAGGCCGACCTCGACCAACTGGTGGGCCTGTGCGGCATGGTGCGCGAAACGAGCCTGTGCGGTCTGGGGCAAACGGCGCCGAACCCGGTGATGAGCACACTGCGGTATTTCAAGCAGGAGTAGAAGGAGCTGTTGCAACCGAAACGGGTGGTGCAGGACGGCCGAACGCGGTATCATTGCCAATGGCGTGAACGTCGATCTCTCTGAACAGCGAGGACATCATGGGAGCCGAAACGATGGGCAAAGTGCTGGTGACCGCGAAGATCGAGAACCTCCACGATCTATACGCAGTTGATCAAGGGCGGCTCACCGACGACAAGGTCCGGTGTGTGGAGGTACCGGACTGCGCTGGTCGATACGGCGCAAGCACCCTGTTGTTGCCGAAGCGGCTGATCGCACAACTTGGGCTTCAACCCTACCGGCGGCGGACATCACGCGGGTTGGGAGGGCCACTGACGATCCCAATGTACGGGGTCGTACGCCTTATCATCATGGGCCGCGACTGCCATCTCGACGTCGGCGAAATCGACGACACGTTTCCCGTCATCGTTGGCCAGATTCCGCTCGAAATGCTTGACTGGGTGGTCGATACGAAGAACCAACGGTTGATCGGCAACCCCGAACATGGCGGCGAGGCCATGCTCGATGTTTTTTGAGAAGGACTTCATTGTATGCCCGTCGTAACCCTGACCATCGACGACAAGCCCGTCAGTGCCGCCGCCGGCGAGACGATCCTGACGGCGGCGCGCGGCGAAGGCATCGTCATTCCGACGCTGTGCCACCTGGACGGCGTGTCCGACGTGGCCGCCTGCCGGATGTGTCTCGTCGAGATCGCGGGCAGCAACAAGCTTCAACCGGCCTGCGTCACGCACGTCGCCGAGGGCATGGTCGTTCATACGGCGACCACCAAACTTGTCGAGTACCGCCGTATGATCGTCGAGCTGCTGTTGGCCGAGCGCAACCACGTTTGCTCCGTGTGCGTCGCCAACGGCCACTGCGAATTGCAGGACCTGGCCGCGAACCAGGGCGTCGATCACGTCCGCTTTGAGTATCAGTTCCCGCTGCTGCCGGTGGACGTGACGCACAAGCAGTTCGGCGTCGATCACAATCGCTGTGTGCTGTGTACCCGCTGCGTCCGCGCCTGCGATGAGATCGAGGGGCGCACACCTGGGACGTGGCCGGCCGCGGGACGCATAGCCGGGTCATCACCGATATGGCCCAACCGTGGGGCGAGGCGGCGAGCTGCACCTCCTGCGGCAAATGCGTGCAGGCGTGTCCGACGGGGGCGATCTTCCGTCAAGGCTCGACCGTCGCCGAGATGGCCCACGACAAGCAGAAACTCGCTTTCCTGACGACGGCCCGGGAGAAGAAGCAATGGGTCAGCTGAGGTTGGCGACCGTCTGGCTCGGCGGCTGTTCCGGCTGCCACATGTCGTTCCTCGACCTGGACGAGTTCCTGATCGACCTCGCCGGGCTGGTCGACTTCGTCTACAGCCCGATCATGGATACGAAGGAATATCCGGAGAATGTCGATCTCGTTCTGGTGGAAGGAGCGGTGGCGAACGAGGAGAACCTTGAGATGATCCTCAAGGTGCGTCAGCGGATCGCGCGTGCTGGTGGCGTTCGGCGACTGTGCCGTGACCGGCAACGTGACGGCGCTGCGCAACCCGCTCGGCGTCGCCCTGGAAGTGCTGCGGCCGGTGTACCTCGAGCGCGGCGATCTCAACGCCCGCATCCCCGACGAGGTCGGAATTTGCCGGTGCTGCTCGACCGCGTGCAGCCGGTGCATGAGGTGGTGCCGGTCGATTACTTCCTGCCGGGCTGTCCGCCGCCGGCTCCGCGAATCAGGGCAGTGCTGGAGGCGCTGCTGGCGGGCAAGACGCCGGAGTTGGTGCCGGCCGAACGGCGGTTTGGGTGAGCGGCGACTACATAGGACAGAGGCGACAACTAGGACAAATGACCACGACCTGGCCGGTCCTATCCCGTCCTGTATGTCCCAAGTGTCCTATCGTCAGGCCAGTGCGGAGACTCGGCCAGCAGCGCATCGTCATCGACCCGGTGAGCCGCATCGAAGGCCACGCCAAGATCACGATCCAGCTCGACGACGCCGGGCAGGTGAGCGATGCGCGGTTTCACGTTGCCGAGTTTCGCGGCTTCGAGCGCTTCTGCGTCGGCCGGCCGTTCTTCGAGATGGCCGGCCTGAGCGCACGCATCTGCGGCATCTGCCCCGTCAGCCATCTCATGGCGTCCGCGAAGGCGGGCGACGGATTGCTGGCGGTCACCATCCCGCCCGCGGCCGAGAAGCTGCGGCGCCTCATGAACCTCGGCCAGATCGTCCAGTCGCACGCCCTTAGCTTCTTCCACCTGAGCGCTCCGGATTTCATCCTCGGCTGGGACGGCGACCCGGCGAAGCGCAACGTCTTCGGCCTGATCGCCGCCGACCCGACGCTGGCCCGCAACGGCATCCGCCTCCGGCAATTCGGCCAGGAGATCATCGAGGCGCTCGGCGGCAAGAAGATCCATCCCGCGTGGGCCGTTCCCGGCGGCGTGCGCGAGCGCTGTCCGTCGAGAAGCGCCAACACCTGGCCGACCGGCTGCCCGAAGGCGCGGGCGACGACGCTCGACGCCCTCGCCCGCTTCAAGAAGCCTGCTCGACAGCCATGCAGAGGAAGTGCGGACCTTCGGTAACTTCCCGTCGCTATTCATGGGCCTCGTCACGCCCGAAGGAAACTGGGAGCATTACGACGGCAAACTTCGCTTCGTGGATGCCGCCGGGAGGATCGTCGTCGGACCAGATCGATCCCGAGCCGCTACGCCGAGTTTATCGGCGAAGCGGTCGAACACGATTCGTACCTGAAATCGCCATATTTCCGGCCGCTCGGCTATCCCGAGGGCGTTTACCGCGTCGGCCCGCTGGCCCGCCTCAACATCTGCGAGCGCATCGGGACGCCACTGGCCGACCAGGAGTTGGCCGAGTTCCGCGATCGCGGCGGCCGCACGGTGATGGCGTCGTTCTACTTCCACTACGCCCGGCTGATCGAAATCCTGGCCGCGACGGAGAAGATCGAGGCGCTGCTGGCCGACGCCGACATGCATGCGGACCACCTGCGGGCCAGTGCCGGCATCAATCGCCTGGAAGCCGTCGGCGTCAGCGAGGCCCCGCGCGGCACGCTGTTCCACCATTACCAGGTGGACAAGGACGGACTGCTGACGCACGTCAACCTGATTATCGCTACCGGCCAGAACAACCTGGCAATGAACCGCACGATCGCCCAGATCGCCAAGCAGTACATCCGCGGCCCGACAGATACCCGAGGGGGTGTTCAACCGCGTCGAGGCCGGCATCCGCGCCTTCGACCCGTGCCTGAGCTGTTCGACGCACGCCTTCGGCCAGATGCCGCTCATCGTGCAACTGCTCGGCTCCCACGGGGAATTGCTTCACGAGGTTCGCCGCGGATGACCCCATCGATACCAACCCGCAGCGCAAGCAAGGCCACCACTTTGGTGCTGGTCATCGGCTATGGCAACGAACTGCGCAGCGACGACGGTGTGGGGCCACAAATCGCGCGATCGATTGCCGCTCAAAACCTGGCGGACGTGCAGGCTATCGCGGTGGATCAGCTCGTTCCGGAGTTGAGCGAGAGCCTGAGCGCCGCGACACTGGCGATCTTCGTCGATGCGGCGTGTAATCCGGGCGACGGCGTTGCTCTGTGTCGCCTGGAAGCCGCCGTGCTTCCACCGGGGTTGGGACACATCTGCGATCCGCAAGCCTTGCTGGCGATGACGCAGGCGATCTTCGGCCGGTGCCCTGACGCCTGGCTGCTCACAATCCCGGCAGAGAACCTGGCGTTCGGCGAAGCCCTATCGCCGACAACCACGCGTGCGGCGGCCGGTGCCCTGCTTGACATTCCACGCCTGATCGCGGAGCATCGTCATACCACACCGCTGCCCCCCTCCCGGAATACCGGCGCGAGGGGATAGCGCTGTCGTGCTACTTGACTTCCCGAGCGTGCCATTCGACGATAGCCGTATTGACGATGACAGTGCCGGAAACGCCGGAGACGATACGGTCGGCGGCAGACTGACTTGCGCCGGAAGTTCCAGCTCTTGTCGCGGAGACGAACCATGAGCGATCCGCTGCCGCGCATCATCTCGCGGCCGTTGCAGTTCAAGAACGGTTGCGCCATCGGTGTCAGCAACCGCTGGCGGAAGGGACAGTACTGTACGATCTTGACCGGTGCCGGGCTGGTCGGCTGCGGCATCTACGACATCAAAACGGCGGCGCACTTCGGACAGGCAGTCGCCATCGTGCGGGACGCCGCAGAAACCGCTCGTCGATCCCGAGGACCTGTTCGATGCCCGGATCGTCGAGGCGACGCCGCAGGCCGAAGCACTGGGAATCCAGGTAGGCATGACCGGTCGTGAGGCCGTGGAACTGCTCCTGGCCGCGTGCCGGGACGGAGAATAGTTGAATCCGCACCGGGCCGCGGTTACGATCAAGCTTCAAGTGTAGCCGCGGTTCGCAGAACCGCGCGGCTCTGCGAGCCGCCGCTAAACGATAGTTAATCCTGGACGGTCGGCGGAAGTTATGAGCGCGCAACTGGTAATCATCGCCGGGCCGGATCGGGGGATGGTCATCCCGTTGACGGAGGGCAAGACCCTGCAAATCGGCCGGGGACAGCAGCCCGACGTCGGCCTCAAAGATCTCTACGTCTCGCGCGTCCATTGCAGCGTCATGTTGAAGGGCGAGCGGCTCGTCGTCACCGACCTCGGCAGTGCAGCCGGCACCTACGTCAACAATCAGCCGATCACTTCCCGTACCATCCGCGACGGCGAGTATCTGCAGCTGGGCGAAACGCACATCAGTCTGCGGTTGGCCGCCGGGACCATCCTCGATCAGGCCACGATAGCGCCGCCCCAGGCCGCGGTGGTGCCGGCCGTCGATCGACTGGCGCCAACGGAATTGCGGCCGCCGCCCAATGCCATACCCGATCTCGCTCTCGACGCATCCCGAAGTCCGCAGAAGCCGGCGAAGAGCAAAAAAGGCTTGCCGCTGCCCGCCGCCCGCCTGGCCGAGCTGACCGGCGAAACGCTGGCGCATTACGAGATCGGTCCCTGCTGGGCCGCGGACAGACGGGTTTGGTGTTCCGCGCCTTCGACTTGAGGAAAGAAAAGACCGTCGCGCTCAAGGTGCTGTGGCCGGGGTACGCTCACGACGATGCCGAGATCCGGCGTTTCATCCGCTCGATGAGGACCGCCCTCCCGCTGCGCCACCCCAACCTGGTGACGGTGTACGGCGCCGGGAAAAAAGGGGCCTACTGCTACATCGCCATGAAGCACATCATCGGCGAGAGCTTGACGGAGATGATGTCGCCGGTTGGGCAGCGACGGCCGGCTCGATTGGCGCGTCGCCATTCCCATCGGCGTCCACCTGGCGCGGGTGCTGGCATTCGCGCACGCTGAGAAGATCATCCATCGAAACCTGACGCCGCAGAATGTGCTGATCCGCAAGTTCGATCAGCAGACGTTCCTGAGCGACCTGTTCCTCGCGAAGGCGATGGACGGCGGTCTGGCGGCGCACCTGACGCGCCCCGGCGAAGTGTTGGGCGACATCCGCTACATGGCCCCGGAGCGGCTGGAGGGCATGAGCCATGTCGATCACCGGTCGGACACTTATAGCCTGGGTGCCTTGCTGTACACGATGCTAGCCGGCAAGCCGCCCTTTTCGGGGCTGACGCTGCCGGACATTATCATGAACGTGCAAACCCAGGTACCGGTCGAGGCGAAGAAGTTTCAACCGTCGATACCGGATGCGCTCAACGACATCGTGAAACGGCTGCTGTCCAAACGACCGGAGGAGCGCTATCAGGACACGGCGATCCTGCTGAGTAATTTGGAGAGCCTGGCGAAGTCCGCCGGCGTGGAGGTGTGATCGGAGCGGCAAACTGGCTGCATCAGCGCTGGGTATGAGGCTTCTTTATTGCTTCGGCGGGACGTCGAAATAGGATGGTTTATTACTGCCCGAACTCAAGCCGACCACCGTCTTCTCATCCCGCGACAGCGCGACGGCGATCAGGGCTTCCTTGTCCAACTTCGTTCGGACGATACCCGATCCCGCATCGAAAACGACACATTTGCTATCGTGACCCAGGCAGATTGCGAGTTTGGACTGCGGGCAGAAGCTGAGCAAGTCCACATCGCCGGCAAACCCGAAGTTGTAATTGTTGGACCGATCGCCGATCTTGAGGTTCCAGACGCGCACCACATTCGAAAAATGGCTCGTAAGCAACATCGTGCCGTCCGAAGAGAGCGCGAAACACTTTGGTTCTCGCTCGCTCGGGGAGAGTGGGATGAACTTGTGCGTCCAGCCTTGGAAGCCAGCGTCCCAGATACGGATCGCACTGTTGTCGATAACGACGATTCCTCTCCCATTGGGCATCGGGATGGCTGCGACGAGAGCAGCGTCCGCACTCCTGGGGCTTTCGTGTTCGCGACGCGGGCCTCGGCTGGGGACGGGCGGGAGAGGGACAATCCCATCCTGGAAGAACCATCTCCCGCCAGCGCTGCACCTTGTTCTCCACCTCGAATAAACCGAAGACGCGCTTGCGATCTGCTCGGCCGGAAAAGACCGCCAACGGCGAGCTCTTCTCATCAAATCCGATGCCGACCAGTCCGATCGACTGTACGCTATGGGTCCATCGGCCCTCGGGAATTCGGATATCCTGGGCCGAGTATTTGCATAGCGGCGTTGTTTGCTTCGCGCCTGTATCGAAGACGACCGCACTTTGACCGATGCCGACGATCAGCTTCTTGCCGTCCGGGGAGTACTGCGGTGCGAACGTTATGTCGCCCGCCAGCCCTTCGAGGACGTACTCCTTCTCTTTGCTTAGTCGATCCCAGATGATGATCTTGTCGCCGCGGGGCGCTGCCGAGACGAAATGCTTGTTGTCTGGGGAGAACGCCAGCCAGTGACTGACGCCGACGTTCAGCTGCACGTCGGGCTTGGGTGGATTGTCCCCATCGGGCGGGTTCTCGCCGCTATCCGGCTTGTCGTCTTTCGGTTTCGGTTTATCGTCTTTCGGTTTCGTGTTGTCCTCTTTCGCGTCGGCCACCTTGGTCGAGTTGTCCTTGTTGCGCAGGGCGAAATAGAGCGCGATTCCGCCGAGGATGAGGAACAGCGCGATACCGCCCGCCGTCCACACCATCCAAATGGAAGACGTCTTTTTTCGGCGCGATCGGCGGCCGCGGTTGTCCTCGTCGTCGCGGTGCCGGCGCGAGTGAGCCGGGTTGTGATCTCGTCTTTCGTCTCGCTGCGCGCGGCGACTCCATTTCCTCCGTCTTTACCTCTCTCCTTTCGGCAGCAGCGGGTCGGATGTCGGAGGCCGGCAAGAGCAGCAGCGGTTCCTCTTCGTCGTCCTCGACCAGGGTCAATGACGGCGCGGAGGACGGTGTCGGCTGGGCACCGATGGAGTCGAGCGTGTTGGCCACTTCACGGGCCCAGGGCGGGCGGCGGTCGCGGTCCCGGCTCAACATGCGCATGATGAGGTCGGACAGCGGCGCGGGGACGTCCGGGTTAACTTGGTTCGGCGCGGTCGGGTGCGTGGTGACCAGTGCGGTCAGCATCGCGAGCATGTCCTCGCCCTTGAAGGGCAGCTCCCCGGTGGTGAGCCGATACAGGACACAGCCGAGACTGAACAGGTCGCCGCGGGCATCGACGGGTTTGCCACTGGCCTGCTCCGGCGATAGGTAGCCGGGCGTGCCGACGATGGTGCCGAACTGCGTGAGCTTCGACTCCCCCGTGGGACGGGCCAGACCGAAATCCAAGATCTTGACACGGCCCTTCGGCGCCTCGAGGAACAGGTTGGCCGGCTTGATGTCGCGGTGAACCATGCCGCGCTCGTGTGCCGCCGCCAATCCCTCCGCCGCCTCCCGGCCGATACGCAGCACCTCGCTCATGGGGAGAATCGGCTCACGCGCGAGTCGGGTATCCAGTGCCTCTCCCTGAAGCAGCTGCATGGCGAGAAAAGGAACGTCGTTGGCTTCGCTGACGTCATGCACGGTGACGACATTGTCGTGTTGGAGTGCGGCTGAGGACTGAGCCTCTCGCAGAAAGCGTTCACGGGCGTCCGCGCTGGAACAGATGCCGGGGAGAAGCGCTTTGAGGGCAACGCGGCGTTTGAGGACCGAATCCTCGGCCTCGAAGACGACGCCCATGCCGCCGGCGCCGAGGACCTTGATAACGCGGTACTTACCGAGTCGCCCCAATTCGTCCGGCTGTTGAGGGGGTTGGAGGAACTTGGTCAGCTCGGCGTTCCGGTCCTTGGGGACGGGGCCGTCCGGCGATACCGTGTCGTCGAGATTGCGGATAGGCTTCAACCCCGGGGCGCCGCCGAGCAGTGTCTTGCCATCGAGTTCCGGTTTCTTGGCGGAGGGGCTGGCAACCTGCTCGAGGGTTTTCGCACCGCCGCCGGGTTTGTTCTGGGGCAGCAGTGTCTTCACGTCATCGGAGGCGGGAGTGACTGTCTTGGCGCCCTCGGGCACACGGAGGCCGACGAGTTGCTGCTGTTCGTTGCCTGGCGGAGCCGGAACCGCCATCTTTGTTTTGCAAAAAGGGCACCTGCGCCGTTTGCCGACCAGATCCTCTTTGACGGTCAGCTCTTTCCCACATTCCGGGCACGCGAAGGAGATCATGACCGCCTCAACGAGCGAAGGCCGTGGGTGAAACACAAGCGACAAAGCGCCTTTTCGCAATCCGAGTGCAATTCTGCGAGAGCCGCTCTCGCAGGACATACTCAGATATCAACCCCCGAACACCGCAAAGGTAGGCGGTTGGCCAGGGTTGAGAGTAATCTATTGTGGCATCTCCGCTGCCAATTCGTCAAGGGGCGCATGACGATTGTCGCCGTTTACCGGCGTTCCACGTCCGTTCTTCACGATTGAAAGGGTTTAGGCGAGCGGCAGGTTCTAAGTTCCCGTAGCCGAAGTCGCCAGACTTCGGGTTTGGACGCCCCACCCGAAGTCTGGCGACTTCGGCTACGGGTAAATCATTTCCCGCCGTTCGCCTTACGCACTCGATCCGAGCGACCGCATGAGAAATGTGGGGGATCGGGTGCTGGCCGGTATAGGTATTGCAGCTGGCATGACGGTCCGGTCGGCGAGCGTGGCGACGGACGAACTCACACTGGCGCCGATCTGAAGCGCACTTTCAGAATGTCAACGAAAACTCGCCCGCGGGGCCGTCAACGTGGAGGATGATCTGGTTGATCAAGTCCATGCCGATGATGACGTCCATATCTGGGAGATCCTGAGGAAGATTCGTGACTCCCCACTTGGAGCGGAAGAGCGTTTGACCGCCAAGATTCGCTGGATCGTTCACGGTGAGACCGATGAGATAGAACTGAACCGGTGCCATACCTTACGTGATCGCGGCCGTTCCGCCAATCCGCCGAGACATCCCGGATGCGACGCCATTTCACTCATGGTGTTCCTCTTGTCCCCTTGAACGTGCCCTGTGGCACCCGGACCTGCCAGGCCAGGCCGAACGGACTCAGCGCGCGGATCGCGTAGTAGCTCAAGTCGACTTCCCACCAGCGCAGACCGTGGCGGGCCGAACGGGGAAAGGCATGGTGATTGTTGTGCCAGCCTTCGCCCAGCGTGACCAGCGCGACCCACCAAAGATTCGTGGAGTCGTCGCGCGTCCGGTAGCTCCGATATCCCCACGTGTGCGCGGCACTGTTGACGAGCCAAATCGCATGGTAGAGCGCCGTCGTCCGGACGAAGATACCCCACACGACCCAGGAGAGCCCGAGTTCGCCGCAGAGTTGGCCGCCACCAAAGAGCAACACGGCGAGGCCCAGCGGCAAGAGGATTTGAAAGCGCTGCAGGAAGCGGTAGAAGGGCACTTTCACCAGGTCCGCCGCATAGAGTTGGTAATGCGCTGGGTCGTCGCACTCGGCGGAGAATGGCATCCACCAGAGAAGATGGCCCCACCACCAGCCGTCACGTGGGCTGTGCGGGTCGCCTTCGTGATCGCTATGGCGGTGATGAATCCGATGGGTCGCCACCCACTTGATCGGGCCGCCTTGATTGGCGCTGCAACCCAATGTCGTCAGGCAATATTCCACGAAACGGGAAGTGCGGAAACTCCGGTGGGTTAGTAAACGATGGTATCCCGCGCTGACTCCCAGTGCCGAGAGCAGATATAGGGCGACGCAGATGGTCAGCCCGGACCAGCTAAACGTAAAGGGGGCGAGAACCACACTCGCCTGGAATACGCTCCACCACACGATGTTCGCCCAGTTGAGCCGGCGCCGCTTCACGAGTGGGCCGGCGCCGGACAGTGATTCTGTGGCGATGACGGTACTCCTTGCAATCGCGAGTTCCAGAGTAACAACGACTTCAAGTGGTCGGAGATTCGGCTGACTCGGACTCGCTTTTCCTTCGCAGCCGATCAGCGCGACGTGCCTGGAACGCCAGGAACAAGCCGAAGGCGAGCGAGGCCGAGCCGTGAAAAGCGGCGTAGGTCAGTGGTCCCGCTTCCGGCCAAAAGCCGATACCAAAGGCCACCGCCAGCGAAAGTCCGCCGATCAGATAGAAGCCGACCCAGAATCGGCCCTGGAAAAGGTACAGCAGACCGATGTTGATCATGAACGCCGGGTAGAGCAGCAACCGGTGTGTCGCCGGCTCCGCCAGCGCCCGCGGCAACGCGGCCCAGGCGAGCGCCACGAAACCGAGAATCTCAATCTGGCTCAGACCGACAATCTGCCGCTCCCGCGGCCCGAGCGGGCAACCGCGGCGCATCGGAAACCACCAGAACACCGCGGTCAGCAATAACCAGTTCAGAGCGTCGGTGAACAGGAATAAGAGGGGGCCGGCCCCGACGCGGATCAGGAAGTGGTAACCGACATGGAACAGCGCGATGAGGACACCAAACCACAACGAGATCGCGCTCCAGGTGCGCAGCGCGTCCGGACGTGAGTCGGGATACCGGGCCATGCCGCGGAGTAATCGTCCCATCCGTCCCGAGCGCCCTTCGGCTCGTGTGGTGCGGCCCGCCAGGTAATGGTCGAGATCGTCCGCGAGATCGCTGGCGCTGTCGTAACGATCCGCCGGCGTTTTTTCGAGACACTGTAGACAGATCGCCTCCAGAGCCGGATCGACCTGTGGGTTCAACAGGCCGGGCCGGGCCGGCGGGGTCTCGCGCACCTGGCGGAGTGTCTCGTCGAATGTGGCGGCCTTGAACGGCGGGCGGCCGGCCAACATCTCGTAGAGAATCGCGCCGAGGCCATACACATCGATCAGGACGGTCGGCGCACGCCCGCCGTCGTCTGCTCCGGCGCCATGTAGCCGGCCGTGCCGACCACGCCGCCGACGCTGACACTCGCCTGCGGACCGGGCAGCACGTTCTTGGCCAGGCCGAAGTCGGCCAGGTACGGTTCTCCGGCGTCGTCGAAGAGCACATTGGACGGCTTCAGGTCGCGGTGGATGATGCCGTGACAGTGCGCATGATGCGTGGCCCGAGCCAGCAACGCCAGTACGCGCGCCGCCTCCCGGTTGGGCAGCGGGGCCGATGTCAGGCGCTGGGCCAGGCTGCCCCCCTCCATCAGTCGCATGGTGAAGAACGGCTCGCCCGCGTGCTCCCCGACCTCGTAGACCGGAACGATGTGAGCGTGATCGAGGCGGGCGATGGCCTCCGCCTCGGCGCGGAGCTGCCGCAGAGCGTCGGGCGACGAAAAGCCGCCCCGCAGCATTTTCAGGGCGACCGTTCGGTTCGGGCTGCGCTGCCTGGCCCGGTGGACGACGCCCATGCCGCCGAGGCCGATCAATTCCTCGAGTTCGTAATCGCCGACGGTGGAATAACGCTCTCCTTGAAGAGATGGACTCACCCCCTTACCCGGCCGAGTGACCGTTTGCTCCGGGTCGGCCCCCGATCCCGTGAGTGCCCAGGGAGTCAGCGAGCGCAACGGGGCTGTCACGTTCTCGACCTGACCGCGAGCCGAAAAAAACTCCGCCGCCTCCGCGGCAAACTCCGCATGTCGTGCCAGGGCCTCGCAGAGGTCCGACGCCCTGCCAGACTCCACGGCCTGCAGGCAGTCCGCCAGGGCACGTTCCAAACGCTGCTCGCGTTCGTCCGTGATGCCGGTGTTCATTGCTGCCCTTTCACCTGGCGTCGCCCAGGTCAACACGGAGTCTCTTGAGTCCCCGGAATAGGAGGCCCGCGACGGCCTCTTTACTGCGGTTCATCCGTCGACCCACCTCAACGAGTGAATGGCCGTCGAGATGATGCAGGCGAACGGCCTCCCGTTGATCGGCGGGTAGCGCCGCCAGAGCCGAAGCCAGCCGGACCAGTTGCTCTTCGCGCATCAGCCGTTGGCTCGGCGTGGAATCATCGGCCGCCAGGAATTTCTCCAATCGCACGGATGACTCTTCCAGCGCCTGGCACAGCGAGATATCCATCCCTCTGGCGCCCCCGCGCACGCACTGGCGCAGCTCTTCAGCCAGGACGTTTTTCAGGATCGTGCGCAGCCAGGCCCGGAACTGGGACTCATTTACTGCCTGGCACCTGTCCAGGCCCCTGTGCGCCTGAAGAAGTGTTTTCTGGACTGCGTCGGCTGGATCGAGTCGGGACCGGAGTTGGGGGTGGGTGTGGTACTGGGCCAGAAGCAACAGGTAGTTGCTTTGGCATTCCAGCGTCAGTCTGCCGGCCTCCCCCGAATGCACCATGCGAGTCTCCTAAGACTAGAGATGGTCAAAACGGAGGAAATGAGCGCGTCGGACAAAAAAGTCTGGAAACGCCAAGCGCGGCCGCGGGATACTTCACGGATTAGATAGCGGGAAAGAAGGCGTGTCAAGTAGGGGACCAAACAGCTTGCTGCGTTCTGCGTACCGCTGCGTCCTCCGCGGTGAGAAATCCGGGCTAGCGAGTGGTGCGATGCCGCTACAATGCGGATGGAGGTGTTTCGTGAAGCATGTTTGCGTCTTCTGCGGCTCGCACAGCGGCGGCCCCGCGGTGTATGCCGAGGCGGCTCGCCATCTTGGTGCAATGCTCGCCGGCCGCGGCCTCGGACTGGTCTACGGCGCTGGTCATGTCGGGCTGATGGGCGTGCTGGCCGATGCGGTGCTCGCGGCCGGCGGACGTGTCGTCGGCGTTATTCCGAAGGAGCTGGTGGACCGCGAACTGGCTCATACCGGCCTGAGCGAACTGCTCATCGTGGAGACGATGCACCAGCGCAAGGCATTGATGGCCGAGCGCTCGGACGCCTTCCTCGCGCTGCCCGGCGGTTATGGCACGCTGGACGAGACATTCGAGATCCTGACATGGGCGCAGCTCGGTCTCCATGCCAAGCCGGTCGGTCTGCTGAACGTGGCGGGTTTCTTCGACGGGTTGCTGGCCTGGCTCGACCATGCCAGCCGCGAAGGGTTCCTCAAGCGGAAGCACCGGGAGCTATTGGCGGTGGACGACGACGCGGGTCAGCTCCTGGATCGGCTGCGAGCCGGGAGATAAGACTTGTGAGAGCCCTGGGGGTGGACCGCCGGGTTTCCAGCCCCAGCGATCCAGCGAGGGGGTGGCTACTTGCCCGACTCGACGTCCTTGGCCGCGGCCCGCGCCATTTCAAGGTGCATCTTGAGCGTCGGCAGCCACTTGGCGGCCCACGTCTTGAGTTCCGCGTCCTTTTCGTTCTTGGCGGCGGCCTCGAACTTCTGGATGGCCTTCTCGTGGCCCATCACCATGTCCTTCGCAAAGGCACGGTCGAAATCCGCTCCCTTCATCGTGGACAGCTGATCGATCAGGTCTTGATGCTTCTTGTCGATCTTGGAGGCGAGCGTCTTCCCCTGCGACTTGGCTAGCTGTTCCAGCTCCTTGTTCATCTTGGAGTGGTCCGTCATGATGCGTTCGCCGAATTTCTTGATCGCCGGGGACGAGCCGCGCTCCTGGGCAAGCTGGCCGAGCTTCACTTCCGCCGCGTCGATCTCGGCAGCCGCTTTCCAGAAATCGGTATTATCGTCCTTGTCGGCCTTCGCATCGCTGTTGCGCTGGAGCGTCTTCAACTGGCCCTCGGCTTCCACCACGAGAACCTCGTCGCCGGACCGGAACACATCGACGGCCGCCACCTTGCCGGTGCTGTCCAGGTAGCGGATGTCCTCGGTCAGCTTGAACGTCTTCTCGACCTCCTTGCCGCTCTTGTCTTTCATCCGAACGGTGACGGTATGGTTCTTGGCATCCACCTTCGTGATGGTCGCCTGCTGCCCCTTGTTGGCCTTGTCCTTCGCATCCTCGGCGCGGACCGCCGTGAACCCGGTCAAGGTCAGCGTCAGAGCGAGGCTCAGAAACGTGCGGAACATTGGCAGAACTCCTGAGAGAGAGAATGTTGCTCCGCCGGGCAACGCGCCCGGTTGGGAACAATGGATTGTCCAGATTGGGAAAAGCGACACCCTTGTTACTCCGGCACGAAAGTTCGTCACTCACTGTAGGACGGATTGGTAATCCGTCCGAGCCGCGGACGGATTACCAATCCGTCCTACGTGAGCTTCTTTCGTGCCGGGGTAATACCGCCGGCGTTCTTGCCGGCAAGAATGCCGGCGGTACAGCCTGTTACTCCGGCACGAAAGTTCGTCACCCACTGTAGGACGGATTGGTAATCCGTCCGAGCCGCGGACGGATTACCAATCCGTCCTACGTGAGCTTCTTTCGTGCCGGGGTAATACCGCCGGCGTTCTTGCCGGCAAGAATGCCGGCGGTACAGCCTGTTACTCCGGCACGAAAGTTCGTCACTCACGTAGGACGGATTGGTAATCCGTCCGAGCCGCGGACGGATTACCAATCCGTCCTACGGCGGACGGATTACCAATCCGTCCTACGTGAGCTTCTTTCGTGCCGGGGTGATGAATAGCGCAAACTACACTCGGATCAGGGCCAGTCCGCTCTCCGGGTCGTGGCGTCGCTTCAAATGGGCGGGCGACTCGACGAGCATCACTTCCAGCGTCGGCCGGACATGCGCTTCCAGCAGATGGCCGCCGAGTGCCGTGCCGTCGGATTTGCCGAGGACGACATGGGCATGCACTTCGGGGCTGCCTTGTTCGCCCTCGGAAATGTCGCCGACAAGGGAGACGACTTCGACCTGATCGCGGATCGGAATCTTCTTGTAGTCCTTTTGCCGCCAGTCGAAGTACCCAAGCGTCACATCCTGGAAAGCGCCGATTGCGGTGAAATGGCTGCTTGACAGGTCCTTCGACCGGGCGAACGCTTTCAGGTTGCTCATCACCTCATCGCCCGTCTCGAAGATCAGGGCGAAGGTCTTCTGTCCGCCAGAATCATGCAAGAGCTTCGAGTTCACGACATCACTCCTTCGCGCCCGGCGGAAACATAGGGGCTGACGGGGTTGCGCTGGACGCGCAGCTCCTTCGCCTTATCCTTCTGGCCCGTGCAAAGCACCTGAGCGACCAGCGGAATCGTTGTCAGCGCGCCGAAGCTGAGCAGGGCCAGACCAGCAGCGCGGCGTTGTGTGGACACGAGACGGTCGGCCAACAACAGACCGATGCCGATACCGAGAGCAACGCGCAGTCCCGGCGATAAGGGCGATCGTCGGTAGAGTTACTTTTTTCTCCGTCATGATCGTGTTCTCCTTTGGGCACCCGTCCGCGGAGGGAGCGCCGAAGGAGTGCCCACTCACAAAGGTGCAAAATCGAGGCCAAAGCCGCGGTTTTGTCCTTGTTCCGGACAGTTACGCGCGCACCGTCGGCGCGTTCTCCCGCAACGCCATCTGAATCACCTCGGCCAGGTGCAGCGGCCGGCGCTCCGTGCCCTGGGCGATCTGCTCATGGCAGCTAAAGCCGTCGGCGACGATGAGCGTCTCCTTGTCGGCGCGGCGCACCGCGGGCAGCAGGAGACGTTCGCCGCACGCCCTGGAAACGTCGTAATGCTCTCCGCGTTCAAAGCCGAAGGAGCCGGCCATGCCGCAGCAACTCGGTTCGGGCATGTCGAAGTCGAGGCCGAGCTTTTTCAGGACCGTTTTTTCGTCGTCCATGCCCATCAGCGCTTTCTGGTGACAGTGGCCGTGGACCAGGGCGGAGCGCCGGAGTTGCGGCGGCTGGAAATCCTTCGCGCGCTGGACGAGGAACTCACTGAGCGCGAAGACATTCTTGCTCAGGCGCTTCGCATGCTCGTCATTGGGAAACAGGTTGATCATTTCATCGCGGAAGACGGAGATGCAGCTCGGCTCCAGACCGACGATCGGCGTGTCGGCCTCGATCTGCGGCTGCAAGGCAACGAGAATCAGGCGCAGCATCCGCTTGGCCGTGTCCAACATGCCGAAGTCATACAGCGGCCGGCCACAGCACAGGGAGCTTTTCGGGATCTCGACGTGGAAGCCGGCCGCCTCCAGCACCTCCACGCCGGCCTTGGCGATGTCCGGATGGAAGTAGTTGTTGAACGTGTCCGGCCAGAGCAGCACGGTCGGAGAGCCGGGCGCCTGAGGAACCGGCGGACGACGCTGGAACCAACTCCGGAAGGTTTGCCGCGCGAACGCCGGCAAGCGTCGCTGGGGAGCGATGCCGCCGAGCCATTTCGCCACGTCGCGCAGGATCGGCGTCTGTCCGAAGAAGTTGGCCAGGCCCGGCACGAAGGAGGCGAGCCTTCGCCCACCAGTAGATCCAGCCCATCGCATACGCATGGCGCGGACGCAGCCGGCCCTCGTAATAGTGCGAGTAGAACTCCGCCTTGTAGGTGGCCATGTCCACGTTGACCGGGCAATCGCCCTTGCAGCCCTTGCACGCCAGGCACAGGTCGAGCGCTTCATGGACCGGCTCGCTTTTCCAGCCGTCGGTCAGCACTTCGCCGTTGAGCATCTCCCAGAGCAGACGGGCCCGGCCGCGCGTGGAGTGCTTCTCTTCGCGGGTGACCAGGTAGCTCGGGCACATGACCTGGCCGTGATGGTCGCGGCACTTGCCGACGCCGACGCAGCGCAGCGCCGCGCGGGAAAATCGGCCGTCGTCGTCGGGAAACTGAAAGTGCGTCTGCGGCTCCGGCGGATGATAGTCCGGTCCCAGGCGCAGGTTGCTGGTGATCGGATGCGGATCGACCACCTTGCCGGGGTTCATCTTCCCCTGCGGATCCCAGATGGCCTTGAACTCGCGAAACGCTTCGACCAGATCTTCGCCGAACATCCGCGGCAACAGCTCGGCCCGTCGCCTGGCCGTCGCCGTGCTCGCCGGACAAGCGAGCCGCCGTGGCGCACCACCAGGTCGGCGGCGTCGTCCAGGAACGCGCGCCAGTTGCTGGACGCCCTCCGCCGTGTAGAGATCGAAGTCGATGCGGCAGTGGACGCAGCCCTGGCCGAAATGGCCGTAGACCGACGGCTTGTAGCCGTACCGGTCGAACAACTTGCGGAGGTCGCGCAGGTAGTCGCCGATTCGCTCCGGAGGCACGGCCGAGTCTTCCCAGCCGGGCCACATGTCCGGCAGACCGGGAACAAACGCCGTCGCCCCCAGGCCGCCCTCGCGCACCTTCCAGAGCTTCTCCTCCTCTTCCTTGTCGTCGTAGAGCTTCATGGATGGGGCATGCGTTTGCTTCCGCAGCAGGTCCATGCAGTGCCGCGCCTGGCCATCGGCGTCCTCCTGGTTGTCGCCGCCGAACTCGACCAGGAGGAACGCCTTGCCTTCAGGAAGCAGCTTCAGGTTGGCAGTCCGTTCGCCCTTTTTCTTGATGTAGTCGATCAACAGATGATCCAGCCCTTCCAGGCCGATCGGCTTCAGCGGGAGCATATCCGTCACGTGGTCCCCGGCGGCGAAGACGTCCGGATAGCCGAGGACCAGCAGCGCCCGCGCCTTCGGCTTCGGCACCAGGAGCAGCGTCGCCTCCAGGATCGTGACCAGCGTCCCTTCCGAGCCGACCAGGGCGCGGGCGACGTTGAAGTTGTTCTCCGGCAGCAGCTCATCGAGGTTGTAGCCGGAGACGCGGCGCGGCAACTTCGGGAAACGGCGGCGGATGGTGTCGGCATAACGATCGCGCAGCGCTTTCATCTGGGCGTAGATCTCGCCGCGGCGGCCGCCCGCCACGGATGATGCGCTCCAGCTCGTCTTCCGACGTTTCGCCGACGCGGAAACGGGCGCCGTCATAGGTGAGGACTTCCAGCTCGTGCGTGTTGTCCGACGTCCGCAGTCCGAGGCCGTACTTGGCGCTCAGGAGCGAGTGGACGCCGCAGGAGTTGTTGCCCAACATGCCGCCGAGGGTGCAGTGGCGATGGGTGGCTGGGGTCGGGGCCGAACGTCAAGCCGTGTTGTTCGCGGGCCGCATCGCGCAGATCATCGAGAACACAGCCCGGTTGGGCCGTGCCGAGCTTGCGCTGCGGGTCGATGGCGGCGACGCGGTTGAGGAACTTGGAGAAATCCATGACGACGGCGACGTTGCAGCATTGCCCGGCCAGGCTGGTGCCGCCGCCACGCGGAAGGACGGGGCGCCGAACTGGCGGGCGACGGCCACCGTCTCGACCACGTCGTCCACGTCGCGTGGGATGACCACGCCGATCGGCACCTGGCGGTAGTTCGAGCCGTCGGTGGCGTAGAGCGCCCGACTGCCGGCGTCGAAGCGCACTTCACCCTTGACGTGGCGCCGCAGCTCGGCGGCTAGCTCCTCGGCTCGGGCGCCGGGCCAGCCGGTCGCGGTATCCTCGGTAGCCTGCCTCTGGAGACGCGCGGGTTCCGTTTCTTGACGAAGGACGGCCAGACTCTTCATGACTTTCCTCCTCGCCCCGCCGTTTGCCGCGGCGGGCGTCGGGATGAACGACGCTTGCGACCATTGGTTGAGGGTTCCGCACCAGGTAGCGGGCAACGGTTTGGGACGGCATGTCGAAGACGCGACCATCGCGCAGCGAGCGAAGCAGCTTGACATACTCAGCAGTGCGTCCACGCCAGCGGCATGGCCGAACCGGTCGCTCGGCCGCGGTACAGGCCGTGTTCGGGGATGTCGTCGGCGTCCCAGACTTGTTCCGGCAGCATGCAGGCTGTCGTTGGCGAAGCCCTCCATTGCTCGCAAGAGGCGTTTGGCCTCACTACGATGACCGGCGGCCAATTCGTAGTGGGCGCGTTCGCCCGTCAAGAGAGGCCAGGCCCGGCCGATGCCGCCGTTGCCATGACCGGGGAACGGTGAGCCGTCTTTCATTTCGCCATACTCGTCGCCGTTGAAACGGCGCCACGCCGGACCGAACGGCGTCTCAACTTTGAGGAGAGCGTCGATCACCTGGAGCGTGTTGAGAATGCGCGGATCATCCGGAGCGCGGAGGCCGAAGCGAACGAGAGCCAGGGCGTCGGGGCTGACGACCTCCGTGACGCGGATGCCGTTCTTCGTCGGCACCGATCCCTGAAGGCGAACGCTGGCCTGCCCTGGAGTTCCCGGTCCCACCAGCTCCGGCGTCAGCACGCGGGCATAGTAACCCTCGACGCCGATGCGGCGGGCCAGGTCGGTGTCGGTGACGTAGAGCCAGCCTTCGATGCGCGCGTTCCAGTCGTCGGCTGTCTCACGCAGCTGGGTCGCCCGTGTTGAGTCGTCGTTGGCTTCGGCCAGGTCGGCGGCGGCGAGCAGGGCGGCGATGATGACCGCTAAGGTGAACGGCGTGTAACCCGGCATGCGCTCCCAGCGGTCTTCGTCGGTGGCTGGCCCGCGCTGGCGGAGATAGTCAGCCGCCGCTCGTACCATCGGCCAGAAGCGCGCCGCATGTGCTGCGTCGAGGCCTTCGCGCTGCAACAGGTCGGCCAGCAGAATCGGCAGGCCTGTCTCGCAGAGTTGAATACCTTTCCAGAAGGGAGCGCCGGTGAGCCACATGTTCTGCGGCCAGTGTCCGTCGGCGTCCTGCGTCACTTGCAGATAGACCAGACGGCGCACGGCGTCTTCGCGCGCCCCCGCCGCCAGAAGGCCGCCGGCCGTCTCGGCGAGGTCGCGCGGCCAGACCAGGTGATAGCCGCCGCCCATGCGTTTGTCGTCGCCGATGTCCATTCCCCAGGGAACCGAGAGGCTGGCGACCACTCCGGCCAGCGACTTGCCGTCGTGAGCGCACATGACGGCCGTGCTGCTTCGATACAGGCTCGCGTTTCCCGACGTGACCGATTCGAGCGGCAGCAGCGTCTTCTGATAGTTCTTCCAGCCGCGGACATATTCGTCCTGGACCGTTTGAAGATCGTCCAGCAGCGTGGCGCGGGCACGGTGCCCTGCCTCGGCCGGTTCGGCGCCGAAGCCGAGCACCAGCACGAATTCGCCACCGCAGGCCGCCAGGTCCACCTCGCCTGTAAGAGCGACGTTGCCGTTGTCGGCCCGGTCGTAGGTTTCCATTAGCCGTTTGTGGCGGTGCAAGTCCTGCCAGCCATCGGAGACACCGACGAATCCCGCCGACGCATTCGCCCATTTCGCCGAGCAAGCGAGCGCCAGCGCACGATCCTGCCGCTCGGCGAACAGCATCGGCTCCCCTTTCCAGTCGCCGAGCCAAGCGGTATTGCCCGTCCCCTGTCCGCCGAGATGCGGCGCCAGGAGCGCATAGAGGCGATAGTCCGCGAGATCGCCCTTCAACGGGACGAAGCGCGTTTGCTGAATGACAGCATGATGGCGCGGATGAACGTAAATGGTCTTCTCGATGCGGTAACGTCCGTGTTCGCAGGTGTTGGTCAAGCGGTAGGCGGGAACACCATCCGCGACAAAGGCCGTTTCGTGCCGCGTGTGGGATTTCTCTTCGGAAAAGAAGTCCTTACCATCGGTGACGATCAAGCCGAGGTCGCGCGTACAGGGCAGATCGGGGCGCGGGTAGAAAATTTCGTTGAAGATGCCCTCTGCCAGGGTGAACCAGACCAGGCTAGCGGCGCCGCCGGAGGGAGCGAGCGCTGTGCCGACGCCGGACTTGGCGCCCGAGGTCCAGCGTGGCGGGGCACCGGGTCGTCCAGGTGCTTCGTTGGTTTTGTCGTTCACGCTCGGCTCCTCATATTGCAAACACCCGGCGAACCGGCTGCGTAAGCTGCCGGGTTTTCCACCCATACCCGGCAGCTTACGCAGCCGGTTCGCCGCCGGTTGGGTTTGCAACGCGCCATCACGCCGCGTATAGAGCCGCGTCGGCGCGTTTGAAGTCGATCCCCAATCCCGGCCGCGACAAGTCCGGCCAAAGCTCACCTGCGTTGGGACTCAGCGCCCCATCAAACAACATCCGCTCGATACGGGCATGGTCGTGGAAATACTCCAGGTGACACACCCGACCGAGAGCACAGCACGGCTGCACGTGCAACGACGGAGCAGTATGGGCCGACAGCGGTAGGCCGAATGCCTCGCACAGCGCCCCGACCTGCAAAAAGCCGGTGATTCCCGCGCAGCGCGTTGCGTCGGCTTGAAGCACATCGACCGCCGCCGCTTCCACCATGCGGCGGAAATAGGGCAGGTCGTAGCCGTACTCGCCGGCGGCGATGTCCATTCCAGCAGGGCCGCGATCGCGCAGCAAACGCAGGCCGTCGAGATCGTCCGACGAAACCGGCTCCTCGAACCAGGTAACGTCGCTGTCCGCGAACCGCTCGGCGAGGGCCAGCGCTTGCTTGCTTGTGTAAGCGCCGTTGGCATCGACGAACAATTCCACATCTGGGCCAATGGCCGCGCGCGCGCGGCCATGACCCGTGCGGCGTCCTTCTCCGGTTCGCGGCCGACTTTCATCTTGACGCGTCGAAAGCCGGCTTCCGTCCAGTTGCCGAGCTGTTCTTGCAGTTGCGCCACGGAATAAGAGGTGAACCCACCGCTGCCGTACACCGACACGCTTGGCCGGGCCGCACCGAGCAGGCTGACGAGCGGCAACCCCAGCAGCCGGCCTTTCAGGTCCCATAGCGCCGAATCGACCGCCGCGATCGCCATCGAAGCGAGACCCGGCCGGCCCAGGTTGCGGATCGCCTGCACCATGGCGATCCACGCGGCCGGAATAGCCAGGACATCGCGGCCGACGACCACTTCCGCCAGCTTATCGCGGATCAGCCCGACGATCGCGCCGTCCGCATAGGTGTAACCCAGACCGTGCTTGCCGCCGGCCTCGATCTCGACCAGGATCAGGCTGGTCGAGTCCCATTCGAGCGTGCCGTCCGACTCCGGGAAATCGGTCGGCACGGTATACGCCGATACCGTCAGCCGCTCGGCCGGAATCGTTTCACGATCGCACATGGCAACGGCCTCCTCCCACGTGCCGTGGGACGAGATCGAACCCCGTCCCACGGTAGGCGTCATTTCGTACCGACCAGCTTGCGCAGGTCTTTGAACGCGGGAGCATCGACGACCTGCCAGCCGTCCCCTTCGTTCCAGGGGCCGCGGGCGTCGGTCTCGCCCTGGTCGCCTTCGCCGGTCGAGTCGTTGAAATACTGGTTGACGACGCCCGGCGTGGGGGGAATCTTGCCGATCGAAAGCGGGTCCTTGCCGAGGCTCTCCAATCCCTTCATGAACGCCTTCAAATGGGTGATTTCGCGCGTCATGAGGAACTGCAGCGCATCCTTGGTTCCGGAGTCCTGACAGAAGTTAATAAGCCGCTCGTAAACGATCTTGGCCCGCGCTTCGGCCGCGATGTTGCTGCGCAGATCAACGTCCAGCTCCCCCGTGATTTTCAGGTAATCGGCAGTCCACGGGTTGCCCTGCGAATTGAACAGGCCAACGCCGCCGCCGCCGGCGATGGCCACGAGTGGATCGGCTTCGGCGGCGTCGCGCGCGTGCTTCGTCGGTTTCAGGTGGAGCCGAGCCAACGTGCCGATCACCTCCAGATGACTCAGCTCTTCGGTGCCGATGTCCATCAGCAGATCCTTGAGCTTGGGATCCTCGCAGTTGAGCCCCTGGATCGAATACTGCATGGCCGCCGCCAATTCGCCGTTGGCGCCGCCGAACTGCTCCAGCAGCATCCGGCCGAAGCACGGCTCGGGTTCGCCGACCCGCACCGTGTACATCAGCTTTTTCACGTGGTGATACATTGCAGCCTTGCCTCCTGAAATGGGATCATGGAGAAGCCATGGAATGAGACGCTCTTTCAAGAGGGGCGAGCCGAGCTGCGTAAGCAGCCGGGTCGAGGACCCTGGGCCGTAACCCGGCTGCTAACGCAGCTCGGCTCGGCCCTCTTGAAACAGCTCCTAAATCATTTCCTTGACCTTGTCCTCAAGGATCGTGGCGATGATCTTGCCGCCGTCCGATTCGCCGCGGACCAGCGCCTTCGCCAGCTCGTAGCCTTGCTTCAACGTCGCCTTCGGCGGCATCGGCGGCTCGAATGGATCGACCACCGCTTCCACGATGACTGGCCCCTTGACCGCCAGCGCTTCGATCGAGCACCTTGCCGCACTTTTTCGGGTCCTCGATGGTGAAACCTGTCCCACCGCAGGCCCGGGCGAAGGCGGCGAAGTCGATCGGCTGCAGGTCGCAGGCGAACTCCGGATTGCCCAGAAAGACCATCTGTTCCCACTTGATCTGGCCCAGCGTGTTGTTCTTGATGATGACGACCTTGATCGGGAGCTTGTACTTGACCGCGGTCACGAACTCGGCCATGAGCATGGAGAAGCCGCCGTCGCCGACGAAGCCGATGCACGGCCGGTCGGGGTAGGCCACCTGCGCGGCGATGGTGTACGGCAAACCGCACGCCATCGTGGCCAGCGTCCCCGAAATCGAGTGCAGCTGCCCGCGTTTGACCGGAATGTGCCGGGCCCACCAGGTGGCGATGGTGCCCGAATCGCACGAGACGATGGCGTTGTCCGGCAAGCCGCTGGCCCAGCTCGTGCGCCACCACCTGCGGCTTCATCGGCTTGTCGGTGCGGGTGGCGCGCTCGTGCATCAGCTTCTTCCACTCCTTCATTCCCTTCTGCGCTGTCTCCAGGAAGCTGCGATCCTTCTTTCTTCTGCAGCAGCGGCAGCAGCGCCTGCAGGGTGCGCCGGCTGTCGCCGACCAGGCCGACCTCGACCGGGTAGCGCAGGCCGATGCGGACCGCGTCGATGTCGAGCTGGACGCCCCGCGCTTGCCCGGCTTCGGGTAGAACTCGATGTAGGGGAACGAAGTGCCGACCATGAAGAGCGTGTCGCAATTCTCCATCGCGTCCTGCGAGGGCTTGGTGCCCAGCAGCCCGATGCCGCCGGTGGTGTAGGGGCTGTCGTCGGGGACGCAGGCCTTGCCCAGCAGCGGCTTGATGATCGGCGCGCGCAAGCGTATCGGCGAGCTGCTCCAGTTCGTCGGTGGCGCCGAGCGCGCCGCGGCCGGCCAGGATGGCGATCTTCTTGCCGGCGTTGAGCACTTCGGCGGCGCGGCGCAGATCGTCCTCGGCTGGCAGCCCGGCTTTGAACGCGGGAACGTCGGAGGTATGTTTCGGCAAGTTGCGCTCGCTGCGATTTGTCAGGCGTCAACGATTGAAAATCGACGGGGAAATTGATGTGCGCGACGCCGCGGCGCGTCAGCGCTTGCCGGCACGCCAGGTCGGCGACGTTGCGAACGTGCTCCGGCCCCATGACGCGCGTGCTGTAGACGGCGACGTCCTTGAAGACCTGATCGAGGTCGACGTCCTGCTGCGCGTGGGTGTCGATCAGGTCATGGAAATGATGGCCGGTGATTGCCAGCACCGGCTGGCCGTCCATCTTGGCGTCATACAGGCCGTTGAGCAGATGAATGCCGCCGGGCCCGGAGGTGGCGAGGCAGACGCCGAGCCGGCCGGTGTACTTGGCGTAGGCGCACGCCATGAACGCGGCCGCTTCCTCGTGCCGCACTTGGATGAAGCGGATCTTGTCCTGCCGCTGGCGCAGTGCTTCCATGATGCCGTTGATGCCGTCGCCGGGCAGGCCGAAGATCACGTCGACGCCCCAGTCCTGCAGCGTCTCGACCAAGATGTCGCCGCCGGTCTTTGCCATGATCGGATCCTTTCACGTTCGAGTCCCAGAGGTCGGAGGAAGTGCGCGGACAGAGCGCTCATCCAATGATCCATTTCCGGGCATGGTTCAAAGGAGGGTAACAGGTCTGTAGGACGGATTGCCAATCCGTCCCACCGGAGCAGCGTAGGACGGATTGGCAATCCGTCCTACAGACCGGTTACCATCGAACGGCTCCATTTGAACCTGGCCCATTCCCGACGTGCGAATAAAGGGGGTGGAATGTCAGGGTCAGGGTTTGACGCCCATCAAGACATCAATCACTTCCCGCAGCTTTTCGAGGCCGCCAACGCGCTCCGCGAGTCGTTTCAGATCACGCAGCGTGTCCGGATCGAGTTGACCCGCGCCGCCATTTGCCCGCCTTTCCGGCGGGGGATCGGGCACGGTCACGTCAGGAGGGGGTGCGACTTCGGCTTGAGTCATGACGAGGTTTTCCGGTCCGGATGCGTTTTGCGCCATTGCTCGTTTCCTCGGTAAGGCTGCCAATGCGTATCGCGACGGCGCCTGTTCCTGGAGGGGGTGATTGGATTCCCCTTCGTTGAGAAGTAGCAAAAAACATGCCTTCCTCACCGCCGGTCCAGTTTGGGCATTACCGGCCCAAACCAAACCGAGCCGGAAGCGTCAGCGACGGGCGAAGACCGTCGCTGACGCTTCCGGCTCGGATCGAAATGGCCACGACCGCTGCGGCTCGTGAAACTCGTAAGCGGCGGCCACGGAAGGGAAGGGGCGTGCTTCTTTTCGAGAAGGCGGATACTCAATGAATGCGCTTGCGCTGGGAGCCAAGCAGAGAAAAAGCCAGTACACCTGCCAGCCCGGCCAGAGCCAGCCAGCCGCGGTTCTGACTGGCCCACAACTGCCAGCTGTGACCGCTGGCCCGGCTATCGAAATCGCCGTGCGCGCCGAAATCGCGCTCCGCATCGACCGGTTCGTACAGGTTGTTCTTCCGATCCGGACTGACCGCCCCATCATACTGTTGCGCGTCGTAACCGCTGCGGCCGAGATACCAGTCGCCGACGCCCGGCACGATCTTGTTGCCGACGATCGCCTTCACCGTGGACCAGCCGACGTACCATTCCCGACGGTAGTGATGAGCCGCGTGGTAGATCGCCTCGGCCGCTACTTCCGGCTGAAAGATCGGCGGCACCGGCTGAGGCTTGCGCGGCAACCGGCTCTTGACCCAGTTGAATTGCGGCGTGTTCAGGGCCGGCATCTGCACCATCGTCACCCGGACGTTGCTGTTGTCGTGGATCAGCTCCGAACGCAGCGAATCGTTGAATCCCTGAATGGCGTGCTTGGCCGCACAGTACGCGGACTGCAACGGAATGCCACGATAGGCCAACGCTGACCCGACCTGCACGATGATGCCGCGATTGCGCGGCAACATGCGCTTGAGGGCAGCCAAGCTGCCGTGAACGTAGCCCAGGTACGTCACTTCCGTGACCCGCTTGTAATCGGCTGGAGTCATCTCCTTGACGGGCGAGAAGACGGAACACATGGCGTCGTTGACCCAGACGTCGATCGGCCCAAAGGCTTCCTCGACCGCCGCGGCCGCCGCTTCCACCCGCTCGGCATCGGCAACGTCGGTCGGAAGGACAAGGGCCTGGCCGCCAAGCTGTTCCACGTCGTTGCGCGCCGCTTCCAGCCCCGCTTGCCCGCGCGCCATCAAGCCAATGCGGGCACCGCGGCGAGCGAATGCCTGCGCCGTAGCGCGTCCGACGCCAGCGGAGGCGCCCGTGATGACCACAACTTCGCCCTGGTTTTCGGTGCTCATGCTAGACCTCGGTTGTGGGCGCATGTCCTGTGCGAGCAAAATCGGTGCCCGTCTTGTCGCGGTTAGCCCAACGCGCCAGCAAGTGTCCGTCCCTTGCTGGCGCGTCGGGCTAACGGCGCGGAGATCCTCAGCGCACTGCTTCCGCTTTCGGCGGATGGCCGCTCGAGCCTTTCGCCCGCGCCGGTTCGCCTTTCTTGAAGTGGTTGCAGCCGCTGCCGCCGGAGACGAGCAGTTTGAACGGTTGCAGGTCCTCTTCAATACAGAGGCCGGTCGTCGTCTCCGCTATCGAGGCGTCCGGTTCGATCTGCCACCACTTGCAGTCCTTGCAGAGACCCCAGTTCTCTTTCATCGGTTTCTCCTTTGGTGATTGAGGAAGCGGGAGAAGTCACTTGCGAGCCTGCGCGAAGGCGCGAATCATTTCGCGATTGAATGCCGGAATGTCGGCGGGCTTGCGGCTCGTGACAAGACCCTTGTCCGCGACGACCTCTTCATCGACCCAGTTGCCGCCGGCATTGCGAATGTCGGTTTTCAACGACGGCCAGGAGGTGAGCGTGTGCCCGCGGACGGCGTTTGCTTCGATCAGCGTCCACGGACCGTGGCAGATGGCCGCGATCGGTTTGCCGGCTTCGACGAACGCTTTCACGAACTTCACCGCGTCGGGATTCATGGCGCAGCTTGTCGGGATTCATCACGCCGCCGGGCAGGAGTAGCGCATCGAACTGGTCGGCCTTTGCGGAGGCGAGAGGCACATCCACGGGGATGGTTTCACCCCATTCTTTCATGTTCCAACCCTTGACGCTCCCTTCTTCCGGCGAGACGACGCTCGTCTTCGCCCCGGCGGCCTCAAGGGCCTTCCGCGGCTCCAGCAATTCCGCTTGCTCAAAGCCGTTCGCCACGAGAATGGCGACCCGTTTTCCTTGAAGGCTTTCCTTTGCTGTCGAGGACGGCGGCGCGACGGCAAACACCGTGGCAACCAGCGGAAGGAGAAGGGCGCAGGCAACGATGGGGAGAAGCGTGTCTTTCATCGGTTCGGTCCTCTCGGGGGCGGTCTTGAAGGGTCTATCGACCTCGCGTCCAGCAAGGGGTGTGAACACTCCTTTCCCTCGGTATCGTTTCTGTACTAGCAAGAAATGTGCCGGAGTTCTGCCATTGGAGCAGAGCGTGAATAAGCCGGCGGCTGTAGCGACGGGTGCCGTCGCTCCATTCCCTGGCAATTTCGGGAAAAACGACAACTTTTCGAGGAAAACCACGATGACTTACATCGGCTCCGGGTGAATCGTGTGCCATTCACCTGGAAAATGCAGCATTTTTCGGGGTGCCATCTCCAAGCGGGCGAACGAAATACTGACGTTGTTCAGTGCCCAATCCCGTGGCTGGCACACGAAAGCCGCTGTCCGCCACGGTAGGAATGCGGAAATCGCGTGCCCAAGAGAATAAAAACACGCCGTTTTTTGCTAGTGTTTAAGCCAAGTGAAGAGGTTTCTTGAAGCAGATTGCCCATTTTCTCGAAGTTTTTCAGGGAATGGAGCGATTGCACCCATTGGAGGAGGTGCAAGCGGTCGTCGACGGCGTCGATCAAGCCGAGCTGGCGTGCCAGGACGTGAACGGCGCCAATGCCGCTGTGGGAGATGCCGCGGCAGCGGTCGCCGATCTCGTAATGGATGTTGTGCGCCGTGAACCTAGGTTGGCGGCAGTCGTTGAGCTTGGTTTTGTCAAGCGCCGCGCGATGCGGCGCTTGCGATTGGCGAGCTTTCGGGCTATAGTCGATTTCACTCGAAATCCCTCGGGGTGAGCGGCGTTGGAAAAGGTTGCTACTCTTCAAACGCCGGAAAAACGCGGGAGGATTTCGAGTTTTCATGAAATCACGCAAGGTGCGCGATCACTACCCTGACGCTACCGAGTACGCCGCCCTCGACGGCCGGCCCTGCTGGCTGCGCGAGCAGCTGACGGCCCTGCTGGGTGAGCCGGAGGAGGGCGACGACGCATGACCACATCACGTTTTGCCGACGATTGCCTTCGCGGACGTCTTGGGTTTCTTTCCGCCCCTCGCACCGGGCTTGCTCTTCTTTCCAGGGCGCATCGCCGGGATAAGGTCCGCCAGTCCCCCGCCGACCGCGAAAAGTGCCCGGAACAGGAGGTCGAGCGACACGTCGGCGGCCGCCGCCTCGACCTTTGCGATCCGCGACTGACTGGACTTCAGTTTCCGCGCAAGCTCTTGCTGTGTCACGCCGAGTTCTTCGCGGCGACGACGCACGGCACGGCTGGCCGCCAGGCGCAGCTCGACCAGGCGGCGCTCTTCCTCGTTCAGGCCGAGGAAGTCCTCGGCATCGCCGATCCAGAATCCAGCCGCTTCCAATCGCTCGCGAGTCTCTTTGTCCATCATGCCATCCCCTCATTTCTCCGGCGAAGTATGACGCCGCAGCGGCTCGCACCGACTCCCATGGAGGATGGGACGGAAAATTGCAAGGTGACGTGGCACAGGTCCTTGCGACGCCATGCGATTTGGGAAGAAATAAGGTGATGACCCCGACGGGATTCGAACCCGTGTCGCGGCCTTGAAAGGGCCGTGTCCTGGGCCTCTAGACGACGGGGCCACCCATGAGCGACATTGCGATGATAGGGGCATCTCGACACAGCGTCAAGTTTGACCCTGTGGAAGTCTCCAATGCAGATTCGCTAACTTCCACAGGTCATAAAATGGCCGTGGGCTGATTTTTCTGTTGACGTGGCTGGGTGTCGAGGGTAAGAATTGAGATGGGAGAGTATATTCTGCTCATCGTGGCGGCAAGTTACTCTATGTCCGATCCGCGATTCAACAGTGTGCATCTGCCGGCGCCCCGGCGTCAGGACTATCGCCGCGCGCGTGAAGAACTCTTCCAATCCTGTGGCAACCGCACTCTCCTCGCCGATAATCACAAGGCTCCGTCTTCCTCGCACACCATTCAGCAAAACTGCGGCGCTGTGCCGGCCCCCGTGGACGCCGATTACTGGCTGATGGACAAGGAATACGTTTATCCCCTCAAGATCGGCCTGAACACGCTCGGCCGTTCTCCGGACAACGACGTTGTGGTGCCCGACGAGTTCATCTCCCGCCGGCACTGTGCCATTGTGGTCCATCTTCACAACGGTATCTGCGAGATTCACGACACGGCATCGAAGAACGGCACCTTCCTTAACGGCTCGAAACTGGCGACGCCGACCTCCCTCCAGCCCGGCGATGAAATCCGGGTTTGCGAACGCCGTTTCGTCTTCGTAACCCGCGACGCCGCTCAGCATCACACGCATACCATCCCCTAATCTCACCCATCCCTCTCGATTTCTACCGCGCAATGCTTGTGTGCGCGCAGTTTCTTGGTATCCTGTGCAGAAGAACTGGATCGAATGTCTCGCCGGTTGCGACCCTGGGCAATCTCGTAGTGAGGCGCAAACGGCGACTGGGTGCGGAAAGGGTGGACCAATGCGATTCAAAAGCCTGGTGTTTGTGCCGCTGGTCGTGGCGGGGTTGCTGGCTCTGGCTGTCGTCGGGGAGCAGAAGGAAACCGTCGGCTTGCAGATGACCGGTGCGGCCGAGAAGTTCCTGTCAATGCTCAACGATACGCAGAAGGGCCAGGCGCAGTTTGCCTTCGACGACAAGGAACGCACCAACTTCAACTTCGTGCCGCTTCAGGACAAGGAGATGAAGCCGACGCGCAAGGGGCTGCGCCTCCAGGAGATGACCGCCGAGCAGAAAGAGGCGGCCAAGACGCTGGTCAAGGCCGGCACCAGCACCTCGGGCTATACGAAGGCCATCACCATCATGAGCCTGGAGTCGATCCTCAACGAACTGGAGAAGCCGAAGGGCGTCAATATCCGTAATCCCGAATGGTACTTCTTCACCGTGTTCGGCACGCCGTCGAAGACCGGTAAATGGGGCTGGCGCGTCGAAGGGCACCACCTGTCATTGAATTTCACCATCGACCGCGGCAAGGTGCTGGCGGCGACGCCGGCGTTCTTCGGCGCCAACCCGGCCGAGGTCAAGGCCGGCGACCGCAAGGGGCTGCGGGCTTTGCCGGAAGCTGAGGATTTCGCCCGTGATCTGTTCGACTCGCTGGACGCCGAGCAGAAGAAGGTCGCGTCCCAGGCCAAACAGTTCCCTGAGATCGAGCAGCATGTTGCGAAGCCGGGCGTGGGAGAGGCCGTCGGTCTGCCGGCGGCGAAGATGACGGAGAAACAGCGAGCGACGCTGGAGAAACTGCTGACGGGTTATGCGAACCGAATGCCGCCGGAAGTGGCAGCGGCTCAGATGGCCGACGTGAAGGCGGCGGGTCTGGACAAGGTCCGCTTCGCTTTTGCACGGGAAGTTGATAAACCGGGCAAGCCGTACAGTTACCGCGTTCAGGGGCCGACGTTCGTCGTCGAGTTCCTGAACATCCAGGCCGACTCGGCAGGCAATCCGGCCAATCACATCCACAGCGCATGGCGCAACCTGGGCGGCGACTTCGGACTGGTGGAGAAGTAACCAATCGCCGCTTGCGGCTTAGCAATCCGTGCTACACCGCAAGCGGCGATAGCGGAGGATTCGCTATGAACAGCACTCACGGTGAAGATTCTGGATCGGTCATCGACTTCGACACGGCACGCGGCCGGGACTGGCCGAGCGTGCGCCAATTCAACGTGTTCGTCGCCAATCGGCTCGGCGGCCTCGCCAACGTCGTGCGCCAGTTCGAGAATTCCGACATCCGCATCGTGTCGCTGACCGTGATCGACTCCTCCGACTGTGCCATCATCCGCCTCGTGTTGAGCGACCCGGAGCGGGCAATGGAAATCTTCCAGCGCGCGAAGCTACCGGTGACCGAGAGCGATTTGCTGGTGGTGCAGCTGCCCGAGGGCACTCATCCGCTGCTCGCCATCTGCAAAGCGATGCTAGCAGCCGAGATCAACATCCACTACGCCTATCCACTTCTGATCGGACCGCAAGGCCATGCAGCTTTGGCGCTGCACGTCGAGGACCACGAGGCCGGCGCGGCCACGCTTCAGCAGAAGGGTTTCGTGCTGTTCACCGAGAGTGATTTGAACGACAACAGCGGTCTGGGCTGATGGCGTGGGGCAGACATTCCTGTCTGCCGCGGAAAGGCAGACAGGAATGTCTGCCCCACGGCGCTACCCGCGGAGACGTCAAGCCGACCGTCGCCAGCCGAGGACGGCGATCTCCAGCTTCACCAGCTGCTGTACCACCGTTGCGGCGCGCGGTCGTTCGGCGGGTCGGTGGGCGAGCAGGCGCTCGACCAGAGTTCCGACGCCGTCGGGTAGGTCGCGGACGTTGCTTCGGACGTCGGCCGGCGGGTCGCAGCGGTGTCGGCGGAACGTCTGGCTCAGCGAACCCGGCGGATAGGGAAGACGGCCCGTCAACGCCTCGAACAGCGTCACGCCGAGACTGAACACGTCGCTGCTCAATTCTTCGGAAGGCTCCGGGGCACACAACTCCGGCGCGAGATAATCGGCAGTACCGAGGACGTAACCATCGCGGAGAAACGCCGCGTTCTCGCCGGGGCGATGCGCGAAACCAAGATCGATCAGCACGGCCCCTTCGCCGGTCAGACAGATATTGTCCGGCTTGACGTCGCCGTGGAGGAAGCCAACTCGGTGCAGGGCGGCCAGCGCCTCGGCCGTCTGCCGGACGACCCAGAGCGCCTCGGTCGGTTCCAGACGGTAATCGCGCTGCAACCTCGCCCGCAGCGACTCTCCGGGCAGCAGATCCATCACGAGAAAGTAAGGCGGGAACGTGACGTGGGCGTGCGTCAGCCGTACCAGATGCGGGTGGCGCACACTCAACCCGGCGCGGGCTTCGCGCTGGAGCAGCTTGACCGCGGTCGGCTGGTCCTCCCAGTCGGAGCGTACCGTCTTGATGGCGCAGGGCCGATCGGTGGTCTGATCGCGGGCGCTGAAGACAACGGTCATCGGGCCGCCGCCGAGCGGCGCCAGAAGATCGTAACCGGGAATCTGCGGGATCGGCTGCATGGCTATTGTCGCGCAGGGAATCGGCGCGATTCGTGTTTGGTTCGCGCTCGAAACGTAAACAATTATCGGACGATCGGGCAGGAAGAAGTGAGAAAAAGATGATTTCAGCTTCGCCGATTGACACGAACCGGAAGCTGGGGGCGGCATTGCGGGGTGAGCGTTGAGTACCGAGTACGCGGTACTCGGTACTCGGTACTCATCACGGCTTTTCCGGCATGTGAACTGCGACTGGCTGGGACACAGGCTCCTTTTCCTTCACTACCAACTCGGCGTTTAGAGCCTGTATCTTCTCAACGTAATTGGTTGCCGTCACGTCCTCGGGTTGGACGGGAGGCCGCTCCGGTGCCGGCGGCGGTGTCTTCTCTACTTCCTTGATAGCCGGCAGGTCGCGATCGCCGAACGGTTTGTCCGTGCTGAGACATCCCTGGCCGACCAGCGTCGCCGTTAGCAGCAAGAACCATGAATAGCGTTTCATCAGCGATCCTCCCCACCGTTCGCGGTTCGACGATCCATCCGCGCCCGCTCGCTCGGCAGCAAATCGGTCCGGTCGGTCCCGAGGTGTTTCTCCAGCTCGGCTTCGTCGGACTCAAACTTCGGCGGAATGGCGGCGATCCGCGCTTTGTAAACCACCCAAGCTCGCTGTTGCAAGCCCTCGGCCTGTCGTTGTAATTCCTTATTGTCGGTATCGATGCCGATCTGCATCAGTCGATCGCACACTTGCGTTCGGCGGATGAAAGCAGCTTCTTCCCCCTCGAGGATGCTCGGCTTGGCAGCCGGATTCGTCGCCGGAACACCCGCAACCGCCGCCTTGCTCCCCGTCACCGGCACGGTCGGCGGCATCTGCGGCACGTCGGCTTTCTTGCTGGCGAACGGATTGAGATTGTCGTACCAGTGACCCCCGCTGGACGGCGCGGTCCCGTCATCCGCCGCGCGGGCCGAGACGGTCAGTCCCAGCACCAGCAGCGCAGCGGCTCCCCCAAGCCTGCGCATGGACATGGCAGCCTCCCCCAAGGCGATTCCGGCCGTGCCGCTTCCCCCAGCGAGTCACTCCGGGAACCGTGCGTAAGTGTGATGTGCGTGAGGGGGAGGGATATGCCAAAGTACGGGCGGCGTGTCCAGAGCAATTTTCGTCAGTGGTCAACGGTCAATGACACCTCCAGGCTACGCGGCAGCGCCGACGGCGTGAAGTCCAGCAGCCGCGGCCACAGCCACGGTCGGGCGCAGCCGCTAGCGGGAAGTGGTCGATAGGCTTCATCAGCATCCAGGATCGCAAGCCAGCCGTGGGATGCCGCCCGCCAACGCGTCGGAGAGGGGAGTCCGCAGAGAAGCACATGTATTTCCCCTCGTGTGGCCGCATAATTCACGATGCGGAAGCGACTACACCCGACCGCCGCCGCCTCAGCCGCGAGCTGGGCCGTCGGGTGTCCTTGTTAATAACTGTGGCCCGAAAAATCGTTTAGTGCTAGCTCGCCTCCGACTACCGAAAATAGCATTTTCGGGAGGGACACGAGGGCTTGTCCAGAAGGGTGCAGTCGCCACAGCATCAGACATTCTCGAAGAAATCGTCGTTCAGGAAACCGGAGAGCGGCAGAACTGGTCCATGAAAAATGAGGATCCTTTCCGCACAATGGGAGAAGCATCACCCACTCCCAGGGAAAGGAATCCCCATGGTCGTCAAGATTACTCGCCAGAGCGGCCTGCGGACAGAGGCAATCCCCGCGGTCGCGACGCCCAGCGAACCGGTCGACGTCTTTCAGAAAGGCGTGGACGACATTGTCGAGCGTTTCCGGAGCGAACCTGTCACGCCGCAGCGCTTCCTGGAACTGGAGAACGCGCTCCACGCCGCCGCGGCGGAGGCCTGTCGCCAACTTATCGAACGCGAAGCCAACCGCTTGGAAGCCGACGATAAGCAGGTGGTGCCGAGCAAGATGCGTTATCACAAGGAGACCTATCGCCTCAACAAGAAGACGCCAGCACGTATCGCCACGCGTTTCGGCACGATCACCGTGCGGTCGTTTTACTACTTGAATGAAGAGGACGGCGAACCGGGCTTGCACCCGCTGCTCTTGCGTTTGGGTATCGGTGCGGGAACGGCCACGCCGGCGCTGTTGGAACGCGTGGCACGGCTGTCGGTGGAGCAAACGCAAACCGAAACGCGGGCCTGGCTGCGGCGCGAGCACGGTCTGGTCTGGTCGAATGATCGGCTGCGGGCGGCCTTGGCAGGCTTTCGCCAGGCGCTGTTGCCGTTTGTGGCCGACTTGCAAAAGACGCGGCTGCTGGCGTGGCTGACGCAGGCGGAGCAGTCGCGTGGCCGGAATCGTCCGGTGTTGGCGGTGGGACGTGACGGCATCATGGTGCCCATGCGTCAGGGCGGCTACAAGGAAGCCAGCACGGCCACGGTAAGCGTGTATGATCGGGGGCGTCGGCGGCTGGGCACGATTTACTTGGGCCAAATGCCGGAGGAAAAGCAAGCGACGCTCACCCGGGCCTTGACGGCCTTGGTGACGGCGACGCTGCTGGCTTGGCAGCGGCCCGTGCCGCGTCTGGCCTATATCACGGACAAAGGCTCGGCGCCGGATGATTACTATCGGCGCGTGCTGAACAAGATGAAGCATCCGCGTGCTGGCACGCCGTTGACCTGGGAATGGGTGCTCGATTTCTATCACGTATGCACCTACCTCTGCAAGATGGCCGACGCCTTGTTCGGCGCCGAGACGGCAGCCGGAACGCAGTGGTTCGCGAAGATGCGGCGCTGGCTGCGGGATCGACCCCAGGGAGCGGCCCAGGTGCTGCGCTCCGCGACGCAGCACTTGGGTCGCCGCCACGCCACCAAGGGGCAGCAGGCAGAGTTCTGGAAAGCGTATCGCTATGTGCGTCGTCATCGCCGCTTGATGGATTATCAGGGCTATAGGCGGCGTGGCCTACCGATCGGCAGCGGTGTCACGGAAGCGGCCTGCAAAACGGTGTTCACGCAACGCTTCAAACGCTCGGGGATGCGTTGGCAGCGCGAGTCCGGCCAGGTGATTCTGGATTTGCGTGTGCTCTATCTGAGCGGGATTTGGGAGGCCGCGTTCGCAACAGAGTTGGCTGCGCGTGACTGGCCCGAACCGCGGGGGGCCGCTCGCCGACCGGTCGAAAAGGAGAGTCCTCAGGCGACCGCGGCTGCTTCCTCTTGTCTTGCCGCATAATTCGCGATGCTGAAGCGACCACACCCGTCCAGAACAGCACATCTTGGATCGGCTAATTCGAACCTAAAAAAAAGTACACGACTGGCACACTACTTGCGTCATCTCGTTCGTGTTGGTTGCACGTACCATCCATTGAATCAGGGTAGACACTGCAATGCAAACCGAACAAAAGAATCCCTGGGTGGCCGTTGTCTCGTATCCATTGGCCCCACGCAATCTTGCTGAAGACGGGAAGTATCACGGCGACGGGCGCGACATCCTGCTACAAGGGTTCCATTGGAAAGCGCACGCCGGTTCAATTGCTGCCGAGCGGACTCCGAAAAGTTGGTATAGCATCATGCGCGACAACGCGGAGGCGATCAAGGCGGCTGGCTTCACTTGGGTTTGGTTTCCGCCCCCTTCCGACTCGCTGGCTCCGCAAGGATACATCCCGCGGCGCTGGCACATCCTGGACAGCGCCTACGGCAGCACGGCCGAACTCAGGGCGGCCATCCGTTCCCTTGAGCCAGTCCGGGCATCGCCGACGTAGTGTTGAATCACCGGGTCGGCGTCCATACGGGCGGGGCCGACTTTGCGGACCCCGCTTTTCCGAATAACCGGGCGGCCATTACCCGCGACGACGAGTCCGGCGTCGGGACAGGTAATCCGGACACGGGGGAACGGCACCCCGCCGGCCGCGACTTGGACCACACTAACCCCGACGTGCGAACGGCCATCAAGATCTACCTGCGCGGCCTGAAGGAGTTTGGCTTCCAGGGTTGGCGCTACGACCATCCCAAGGGGTATCATGGCTCATTCGTCGGCGAATACAACGACGCGACCGCGCCGGATTCTCGGTCGGCGAATTCTTTGACGGCAACCGGCAGAAGGTGACCAACTGGCTGGACGCCGTCGGCGGCAAGTCCACGGCGTTCGACTTCCCGACGCGCTACCTCCTGTACGACGCCTGCGCCAGGGACGATTACGGCCGTCTGCCGCTCTTCGATCTATGGCCGAGCGGCGCCGGGCGGCCTGATCGGCTACTGGCCGAGCCGTTCGGTCACCTTCCTGGACAACCACGATACGGAGTTCTGTCGGGAGGAGAGTTATCGCCACCAGAACGACACGACCCGCCACTTCACCGGGAAAATGGCGGAGTTGGGCTATGCGTACCTCTTGACCCATCCGGGTGTGCCGTGTGTCTTCTGGACCCACTACTTCGACTGGGGCGAAGCGACTCGGCGGCGCATGGATCGGTTGATCAAAGTCCGGCAGCACGCCGGCATCCACGCGAGCAGCCACGTCGAGATCAAAGAAGCCGGGAACGGCCTGTACGCGGCGATCGTGGACGGCAGAGTGGCGCTCAAGTTAGGGTCGCGCGGCTGGCACCCAGGAGGCGGTTGGCAGCTTGCCCTGGATGGAGAAAAGTTCGCCGTATGGACGCGGAGCGGCTGAGCTTTCGGTCCCCGCACGCCGGCGCCCGCCAAGGGCCAACGGCGGCAACACGAACCGCGCCGACGCAGACGATCTTCGCCATTCGGTTCGTGTCGCTTCGCCCAACACCCGGCATGGCAATTGCGGAAGGATGCGTTTGTCGCCTTCAGTGTTTTCGCACAAAGGAGTCATCCCATGCGGCTCTCGCATTTTCTCGGCTGCGGCCTGGCGCTGGTGTTGGCCGCTCCCGCGCAAGCACAATACCCGGTCCCCGGTACCAACCCAGTCCAGCCACGGCCGCCTCTGCCTCCTGCCCCCGGGGGGACACCGGCCCAACCTCGACCCCCGCAACCCCCGCGCCCTGGAGGCACGCCGGCCAACCGAGAGGTGTGGCCAGGTGTCGGCCCTAACTCGATCCGGCAGCCAACCGCGCCGACCAACGGCCCCGGCGCCCGGGTCCCCCTGCGTCCATTCGCGCCCAGGAGCCACTACTATCCGCCCGCGCTCTATCGCTTCGGCGACATTTCTCAGTCGCTGGACCTCGCTGGTCCGGAGATCGATAAACTCAATCAGTTCACCAAGGAGCTACGGAATCGCTACCGCGACGCCTATGACCAATTGGGCAGTCCCACAACGACGGACCAGTCCTGTCGAGAGAATTGCTCGACCAGCAGTACAGCCGCGACTGGTTGAACGGGGCCAGCACGATCCTCGGCACGGATCGGCTCATCCGCTACCAGCAGCTCGATGTGCAGGGGAACGGCATCAACGCCCTCGCGGACCCGGCCCTGCAAAACTGGCTGAACCTGACGCAGCAGCAGCGATCCGACCTTCAGCCGACCCTTCTGCGGAGCCTCCAGCAACGCGAGGACATCCGCCGGCTGGCGTCGGCGAACCCCGACCGCGCCCGGCAGTTCTCCGCGATTACCGGAGGCAGTCGGAAGATCTGCTCAATCAGCTCCTGACGCCGGAGCAGCAGACGATATGGCAAAAAGTCATCGGTGAGCCCCAGGACGTCGATTTGGCATTCACGACGCTGGAGCATTGAAGTCGAACTCCTGAACGAATTCGGCGCGTGGGCTGCGCACCGGGACTGGAGTTGCTGTCTGGATGGGACCGGTTCGGAGATCAACCAAGAGGGAAACGAACAACGGCTGAAGAATCTCGGAGTAGACCGGCTTGACCAGGTGATGATCGAACCCTGCTTCCTGAGTCCGCGGGCCATATCTGAAAACGCAGGACTGAGAGCATCGAAGAACATGTTAAAAACGCGATTCGCCAAGACTGGCACGGCGATTGCGTATTACTCCGAAGGGCGTTCTAAAAATGGAGGTGTCATATGCCGGAGAAGGAAACATTGGAACGGGCACGAAAAGCCGAGAAATCGGGGAAAGCGCCAACGACCCAGGCCGGTGAATTTGTTCGCGAGGAGATACGGCATATTCGCAGCGGTAAGCATGGAGCGTTCGGCGAAACAGGCGATAGCCATCGGGCTCTCAAAAGCGCGGAGAGCTGGTGTCAAACTGCCGCCGCCTGCGAAGGGAACGGTGTTGGAAAAAACACGAAAAAGTGCTGCGAGGGCGCATGCCGCAAGTGAGAAGAACGGTTCGCACAAGACATCGGTGAAGCGTGCTCGGGCCGTCTCGGCGGCACTTAAGCGCGAAGGACAACAAGCCGCTTCACATGAAGCTCTGTCGGATCAAGCGAAGGCAACCGCTCGGAAACGCAGTCCCCAGGAACGAAGTGCCAGCGCACGAAAAGGAATGCGGGAACGAAGTCCTGACGAGCGGAAAGCCAGCGCAGCGTAAAGCCGCCCGAACGCGTCAAGGCTCATAAGCGTGTTCAGCTTCGATCTGGCGCGGTGTCGCAATAATTATGATGAAGAGAAGCGAAGAAATTCGCGTTTGCCCCTAACTACTTTCGGAGGTTACTCTCGTGGCGAAATGTGAGGTGTGCGGCAACGATTACGACAAAGCATTCACAGTCACGTCGTCCGGTCGTAAGCAGACGTTCGACTCCTTCAAATGCGCCAGTTCATCCCTTGGCTCCAACCTGTGCGCATTACGGTTGCAAGGTGGTCGGACATGGAGTGGAGCATGACAACACGGTCTTCTGCGGCGCCAGTTCACGAACATGCCGGTGTAGCAGGGTTGAAGGACCGTGCATAACACAATGACTGAGGCCGCGATTCCGTTTTTCACACACAAGATCTAAAAATAAAGTGAAAAGGAGGAAATGGCTTATGTCTACCTCTTTTGGACCGATCGACATCGATTGTGACGCTTTGCCTTATCCGATTGTTGAAGCATGCAATCGTCTCGGTTTTCGCTCCGCGCCGGACGTGCGCTGGTGCCACATGAGCCATTTCCAGAATACGCAAGACCTGGGAGCCAATGTAATCGGCGGGTTCGCTTGGTTGCTGCCCTTCCACAAGAGTCGTTCGCGCAACAAGTCTTGCACGTGCGGCAACCCGCTTCCCACTCTTGAGCAGTTCAGGTTCATGTTTCCATCCGGAAAACAGGACGATTATCTCCTCGGCCAGTGCTATCGATGCAACACAATCTTCTGGGAGGAGGTTTCGTCGAACACGTTCCCGACGAATGAATAGTTAAGGTATTTATTTAGGCCGGTAGTTGATTCTTGAGTACATCTTGTCCAATTGATTGCTATATGGAATAACAATGATCCTGATCTCATTGAGCCGTCAAAATAAAAATTGATCGAGCGGCATAGCAGTTGCTCTACTTGTTCCGGAGAACCAAGATAACGGGAGTCACTCCTCTATTATGGTTGATCAGATGAGATAACAATAGAGGAAAAATAAACTCCTATCACACAACCAGGAGGTATTCGCAATGGCTAATCCAGCGACGAGCACGAAGGACTACGGGCAAGCGACCTCGGAACCGATCAAGGAAGCCGCGTCTGGCGTCGGCACGAAGGCGAAAGAGACCGCATCTGCGATGGGCAACCTGGTCAGCAGTGCCGCCTCCGCGGCTGGATCCACCGTCAGTAAGACGGCGGACAAACTGACCTCGGCCACGGGAAGCGGGGTCAAGCATCTGGGAGAGACTATCAAGGAAAAAGGTCCACAAGGGGGGGTGCTGGGAGGCGCAACCCGTGCCGTGGCGGATACCCTTCAAGAGGGTGGGAAGTATCTCGAGACCGAAGGTTTCTCCGGGATGATGGATGACGTCACATCCTTGATCCGCCGGAATCCCATGCCCGCCATCCTGGTGGGTATCGGTCTCGGTTTTCTCATCGGCCGGACGTTGAGGAGTTCACCAGTCGGCTACTGAGGTCCAGAACCAATCCGAACCTAGCGTTGCTGTTCTCGTTAGCGGCATCGTGAGCGACTTCAAGGACCTCGTCAAGCAACAGCTGCGCCTCACACGTCAGGAGATCGAGACGGATCTTCGCAATTGTAAGAAACCCGTCTCCCTCCTGGCGTTGGGGTGGGGCCTCTGCCAAATAGGAGCTTTTGCTGCCTGCTTGATGCTGGCCTATCTAATTCACTGGTTGAGTGCAGGTGCCGGCAGTGATCCTGCTCTCGTTCCGCTCTGGGTGAGTTTCGCGATCGTCGCCAGTCTCTTCCTGAGTGGAGGTGGTATTATGATCGTGGTTGGGCGAAACAAGATTACTGCCATGAAACCTGCTTTCAATGAGACCGCCCAGGCCCTGGAGGAGAATCTGGAATGGAAAACGAAAACGACGCCGTCATGAAAGAAATGGAGGAGACTCGATCCTCTCTGACGGAAAAACTGGAAGCTCTCGAAAGCAAGGTTGCTGAAAAGATCGCTCCGGTTGCCGAAGCCGTCGAACGTGTGACGGAGGCGGCCGCCGAAATCGTTGAAGGCGTAAAGGATACCGTCTTCGAGGTGACAGGCAAAGTTGAGGATACCGTTAACACGGTTTCTTCGGCTTTTAATCTGCGTGAGCAAGTCGACAAACATCCATGGCTCACGCTCGCCTTGGCCGGCACGGCAGGTTGTATGATCGGCAACTTGACAGGCCGTGCAGGTCAGAGTCCCCAAGTCTCCGCGCCGATCTCTCCCCCCTCGCGGCTGAAGCATGGGAAAGGAACAGGAAATGGCCGTGCCGGAAAAAGTGAAGATGCACGAGACGATAAACCGTTCACAGAGGAATTTCGTCGTCTCGAGTCGCTGGCCATTGCCGCGCTGATGGGCGTGGTCCGGGATCTCGCGAAACAAGTGCTCCCCGAATCGATCGCTAGCCGAGTCTCCGAGGAACTTGATGACTTTACTAGCCGGCTAGGTGTAGAGCCGATTCGAGGTCCGGTGCTTGGCGAGGCACGGAATCGTCACGCGGATGCTTCAGGTACCGATCAGGAACGCAGGAAATCGTTCCCCTCAGAAACGGAGACTCCATCCGTCACAGGCACAACCGGATACGCTCCGGCACTCCTGGATCGGATCTAAACTAAGTGTTTCTGTCACTGTCGAGTATGCCATCACAAGGCCGTGTGTTTTGGAGTATCCGAGACACACGGCCCTTGTCGCATTCAGTCACTATCCTGACCGCCAGAGGGGTCGGAACGATCCAGTACCATCAGGGGATGTGAGTGAAATCATCGGTGCCATTGCATCGAACTCTCGTGGATCGTTAGGGTGCCCCATCTCGGCCAGTCTCTTACTATCCTGATCGTCGATCGAACATCGTCTCGGCACGAACGATACTGACGTGTACCACTAAAAGAAGGAGTGGAAAACAAAGACAGCCGTCTCCTGGAGAGAAGACGGCTGCAACGTGATTTGAATGGATTGAGCCGCATTCATGACTCGTTCAAGCGGCGTTCGATCTCTTCGCGGGTTTCACCGGTCCTTTCCTTGATGACTCCGAGTAGACGCTCGTAGTCTCCCTTTGACCGGAGGAGATCGTCGTTGGTCAGTTCGCCCCAGAGGCTCTTGGCCTTACCCGAGGAGCTGCTCCCAACGGCCTTCCCACTTTTGCCGAGTTGCTGTCTTCATTTTCTCTCCTTTCTACACAGGCGGGCAACCCACCGCGAGGCCGCCAATGAGACTGACGATGAACAGGATCAGAAACACGAAGAAGAGGATACGAGCGAATTCCATCGACATCCAGGCCACGCCGGTCAGTCCCAAGACGCCAGCGATGAGGGCGATCACCAGAAACAAGAGCGCCAGAGCGCAACATGAGATGCCTCCTTAGGGCGTTAGTAGATGTTGTCCTCACAGTTCCACGAGTTACTGTTCTCGTGGAGATTTGATGTTGCATATATCATGCCAATTACTTTTCGGCTATCAATGCGAATACCGATCGATTCACTTCTACTGTGATAGATTGGTGATTTTGACGAACTTCCTGCGCCAGCGGAGGGGAGGAATCGGCGGCGTTTGCCACAGCTTCTCCGCCGTGTATGCAGGAGGCATGCGAATCTGGCTTAGAAGAACTACATTATTCGTTATAAAATGAGAGTAGCTTCTGCTAATTATGCAATATCGATTTTAGATCAATAAAACGGCATCTGGTTTGCTCCCGATTGAAACGATCGGAAGATGGAATATTATTTCCCTTTTTCTCCTTGTTAGCTAATTGTTGAGAGATACTTGCTCCTCGTTGAGCAAATTGCATCTCAAGAGCGGTCCGTAGTACCCGGTAGAAGACAAAGCGATCAGGAGTCGTCAATTTATGACTGTTCCAAAGTCTACGTCTGAGGTTCCTGTACTGCGCGAAGTCGAATCGACGACAAATGATCTTTTCACTGCAGTACCGGCTCGGCGACGTTGGCCGATCGGTACCGATGTGATAGCTCCGGGGCAGTCGCATGTTCGCGTCTGGGCTCCACGGCATCAGAAGGTCGATCTGATAGCCGAAAGACCATCCGCGCGATGCCACCAGCTTCAATCGGAAGGGAACGGCTACTTCACTGGAATCGTCGAAATCGGAGAAGACGACCTGTATCGCTTTCGTCTAGACGACGCATCGGAACTCGTTCCCGATCCGGCCTCTCGATATCAACCGCGAGGTCCGTTCGGTCCGTCTCAAGTCATCGACCCTTCGCGTTTTGTCTGGAGCGACTCGGCCTGGGCAGGCATCCGACCGGCGGGTCGGGTTATCTATGAATTACACGTCGGCACCTTTACCCCAGAGGGAAACTGGGTCGCGGCAGCGGTTCAATTACCTCGTCTCGCCGAAATCGGAATCAATGTGGTTGAAGTAATGCCAATTGCTGAATTCCCCGGTCGATTCGGTTGGGGATACGACGGTGTCAACTTGTTTGCACCGTCGCACCTATATGGAACGCCCGACGAGTTCCGTACTTTCGTCGATCGAGCTCACGCCGTCGGAGTTGGCGTGATCCTCGACGTTGTGTATAATCATGTCGGCCCTGACGGAAATTATCTCAATGTTTTCAGCCCTAACTACTTCAGCGCACAGCACCGAACCGATTGGGGGGCGGCCATTAACTTTGATGGAGAGCTTTCCGGGCCGGTACGCGAATACTATCTTACCAACGCTGCATATTGGATTGCGGAGTTTCACCTTGACGGTCTGCGTCTCGACGCCACGCAAAACATTTACGATACAAGCCCAGAGCACATCGTCGCCGCAATTACTCGTGTCGCCCGCACAACAGCCGGAAAGCGATCCATCCTGCTCGTCGGCGAGAACGAACCGCAAAATTCTAAATTGATCCGTCCTCAGGATGAAGCTGGCTTTGGCATCGATATGCTCTGGAATGACGATTTCCATCACTCGGCGCGAGTCGCGTTAACAGGCCGTGCAGAGGCATACTACTCGGATCATCGAGGGAGTCCGCAAGAATTTATCTCGTCAGTGAAATACGGGTTCCAGTTCCAGGGGCAGTATTATTCCTGGCAAAAGAAAGGACGTGGCACACCAGCACTAGATCTACCTCCCTGGGCATTTATCACGTTCCTGGAAAACCACGACCAAATCGCCAATTCCGGATCGGGGCTAAGATGTCATTTCTTAACCTCTCCAGGTCGCTTCCGCGCCATCACGGCGCTGTTGATTCTCTGCACCACAGACGCCTATGTTGTTTCAGGGGCAGGAATTCGCTTCGTCCGCACCCTTTCACTTTTTCGCCGACCACAAACCCGAACTGGCACAGGTCGTCCGCGATGGTAGAGTCAAGTTTCTCGGTCAGTTCCCCAGCATGCATGAACCCGAGAGTCGCCCCTCGATGCCTGACCCGCATAATCACGACACCTTTGTACGTTGTCGATTGGACTTCGGCGAGGTGGAAAGGCAGACTGGGCCGTTCAACTGCATAGCGATCTGCTTCGACTGCGGCGCGAGGATCCAACCTTCAGCCGACAACAATTTCGGGGCGTGGACGGTGCGGTCCTCGGCCCGGAGGCACTGGTCTTGCGTTTCTTTTACACGGATCGATGCGAGGACCGTCTTCTCCTGTTGAACCTCGGTATCGATCTCGAGTGCGAGCCCGATGCCGGAACCGTTGCTTGGCACCGCCGCGAAGGCTGCGCTGGCAAATTGCCTGGTCGAGTGAGAATAGCCGTTACGGCGGAGGTGGTATCGGTACACTGCATCTCGAGGCCGCTTGGTTGTTACCTGGACACGCCGCCTATGTCCTGTCCCCAATCGAAGTCGTCGCGAACCCCGGTTCAGCGTCGGCATGATATGTCGTTACGCCTTGAGGCTGAATGGTCGTTTCCACCTAGCCGGAAAAGGCGTTAATCAGGGAGTCCGGTGATGGAAAAATGGATCCTCCGAATGCCGTGGTCGAAAGCACAGGCAGCCAGGACTGACCCGCTTCTTACCCAGGAATGGTTGGTTAGCAACGGACTGGGCGGCTATGCCTCCGGCACCATCGCAGGTGTAGTTACACGGCGTTATCATGGGCTTCTGATTGCTGCTCTCCCAACACCTTTGGGCGCCGGGTCATGCTCAACACCTGTCGGAGTTACTTCGCCTCTCCGATGGGACTGCCGCTTTCCTCGGCGGCGAGGAAAGAGTCGGTGGCATCCGAGAGGTGCATGGCGCGGCGTACTTGACCGAGTTTCGACTGGAGATGGGACTGCCCGTCTGGCGTGTATGAGCGTGGGTGGTTCCATAATAGAGAAACAGATCACTCCTGCCACATGACCAGAATACCGTTCACATTCATTACCGCCTGGTTGGTGGGGAACGGCCGGTGCGGCTGAAGCTGCGGCCTTCTCTCCACTTTCGACCGCACGACGACCCGTTCGGAACAACCCAGCGGTCCGTATACCCTCACCGCTCATCGAATACCGCCACGAAATTCATGCGGATCCTTCGCTGCCGCCTCTGCGGTTGTATTTTTCGGCCAGCGGGCAGCCTTCACGTTGAACCGGTCCCGATCCGAAACGTCTTCTATAGCACGGAGGCCAACCGCGGCTACGATCCAGTGGTACATTTTGGAGTCCCGGTTACTTCCGTGCCGATCTGGGCCGCAATCGAACAGTCACTTTGGTTGCGTCCACGGAGAACTGGGAAAAAATCTTAGAGCCTTAAATCCCGAAGAGGCGTTTGCATCCGAACAGGAACGCCGCGGAGCGAGTTGCTGGACGAGCTATCTCCCGGCTCAAAGAAGGTCCGGCACAAGAATTGGTTCTGGCGGCGGACCAGTTCATCATCACACCTGCCGGTCGTGTCGAGGATGCCGCGCGCGCACATGCCGCCGGCGACGAGGTTCGCACGATCATCGCCGGGTATCATTGGTTCACCGACTGGGGCCGGGACACCATGATCAGCCTGGAGGGTCTGACTCTTGCAACCGGCCGCCACCTGGAGGCGGGTTATATTCTACAAACTTTCGCCATTACATTCGCGATGGTCTGATCCCTAATCTGTTCCCGGAAGGTGAGAAGGAAGGCATGTATCACACCGCTGATGCGACCCTGTGGTTCTTTCATGCGATCGACCGATATCTTGAGGCCACTGGCGACCGCACGACACTGCGGATGCTCCTGCCGCAATTGTTGGATATTGTCGAACGCCACATCGCCGGCACACGGTTCGGTATCGGCGTCGATCCGGCGCGATGGGCTGCTGGTGCAGGGAGCCGAAGGTTACCAGCTTACCTGGATGGACGCCAAGGTGGGCGACTGGGTTGTTACTCCTCGCCGCGGCAAAGCGGTGGAGATCAATGCGCTGTGGTACAACGCCCTGTGCTTGCTGGCCGGCTGGGTCCGTCAGGAACAAGGGGATCAGGCCGCCAAACCTTTGGCCGAACATGCAGTGAAGGCGCGACGATCCTTCAATGCGCGATTTTGGTATCCGCAAGGCGGTTACCTGTATGACCTAATCGACGGTGAAAAAGGAGATGATACGGCTTGCCGGCCCAATCAGATTCTTGCGTTCTCCCTGACTCATCCCATCCTAGAGCAATCACACTGGCCGGCCGTTTTAGAAACGGTGGCCAAACGGCTGCTGACTCCCGTCGGACTTCGCTCCCTGACACCAGGCCACCCGGACTACAAGGCGAAATACGATGGGGACCTGCGATCGCGCGACGCCGCCTACCACCAGGGGACGGTTTGGGCGTGGTTGATTGGCCCATTCGTCGATGCCTGGCTCAAGGTTCACCCGGAGGATCGGAAGGGAGCCCGCAGCTTTTTACAGGGGTTCCAGAATCATCTACACGAGGCCTGTCTCGGCTCAATCAGCGAGGTTTTCGACGCGGAAGAGCCGTTCACACCTCGGGGATGCGTCGCCCAGGCGTGGAGCGTCGCAGAAGTGCTACGGTGTTTGTTGAAGACCGCACCGCTGGATGGCAGCCGACTCGATCAAATCAACAGCGCTGGTTCGGAGCGGAAAACGCCGGTATAGTAATTGCCGATCAGGCTCTACTGGCCCTGAGTTCGCACCTTACCGTTGCCGGGAAGGGAGACAAACGATGTCCGAACCGTACACTTTGCGGCGTAGCTCTCACGGGACGATTCAAAATTTGGGAAACTTCGTCCTCGTCATTGCCTGTCTGTACTGGGCTCAGAGGATTCTGATGCCGATCGCTCTCGCTGTCCTTCTGACATTTATTCTGTCCTCTTTCGTCAGCCGGCTACAACGACTCGGCCTGGGACGAATCCCCGCGGTATTCCTCGTCGCGGTCGTATCGTTCGCGCTTCTGGGATGCATCTGCTGGGTGATCGCCGCACAACTGCGCAGCCTTCTGGACGAGATACCACAGCACCGAAGCGAGATCGCGGCCAAGTTGAAGCAACTTCAACAAGCGGGTCCGACTCCCGTGTCAAACTTTGTGGACATGGTAAATGACATTGTCAAGAAAATCGTGGTGGAGCCGCCGCGATTGAGCGAAGAGAAGGAGCCACAACCCGTGGTTGTGGTCCATGATCGGTTGCCTACTCTCAGCTGGGTGGCGAGCGCGTTCAGCGCGACCGTGGAATTGATTCTCATCATTCTTTTCATGGCCGTCTTGACCGTGTTCATGTTGGCGCAGCGCGAAGACTTGCGCCATCGCTTCTTCCAGGCATGCGGCGAGGGTCAATTGGCCGTCATGAGCCGCGCCTTTGACGTTGCGGCCCAGCGCATTAGCAGCTATTTGCGAGCGCAACTGCTCTTAAACCTCGCTTACGGACTCACGTGGAGTCTCTGCCTGTTTCTGCTGCCGAACGGAGAGGGTGCTCGGGGTGTGCCTTACGCCCTGTTCTGGGGGGTTCTACTGGCGGCTCTTCGCTTCATCCCCTATATCGGGAGTTGGGTGGCTTTGTCCTTCCCTTTGCTGCTCAGCATCGCACTTTCACCAATCAACCATGCCTGGCTTCAACCGCTGCTGCTTATCAGTGTCTTCCTCGTTTTGGAACTGATCGTTGCCAACGTGGTCGAGCCGCTCCTGTTCGGCCGCAATGCGGGTGTTTCTCCACTGGCGTTGCTGATCGCGGCGGTTTTCTGGGCCTGGTTGTGGGGTCCGATCGGATTGGTGCTATCGACGCCGCTCACGGTCTGCCTCATCGTGCTTGGCAAATACGTCCCTGCGCTGAATTTATTGCACGTCTTCTTCGGACCGGACCCTCGCCCGGAAATAGAGACACGTTACTATCAACGTCTCCTCGTCCACGACGAAGACGAGGCGACGGAAATTGTGCAGGCGCGCCTTAAAGAGCGGCCGCCGGAGAGCGTTTATGACGAATTGGTGTTGCCCGCACTCACCTTGGCCCATCGGGACACCGAGCGCGGCAGTTTGGAGCCGAACGACGAACAATTCATCCTGGAAGCGACGCGTCATGTAGTGGAGGAGGTCGTCGGTCCCGAACTGAAAACCAACAAAATCGCCCCCGGCGACAATGGAAATACTGCCGCAACGGATGAACCGACTCGGGTTCTAGCGTGTCCCGCGCGGGGCGAAGCCGACGAACTGGCACTGAAGATGCTCGACCAACTGTTGCGGGCCGAAAACTTTCAAATCGAAACCGTTTCCTCTCAAGTGTTAAGTTCCGAGATAGTTGAGAAGGTGCGCGAGGAACAGCCGGTGCTGGCTTGCATCAGCGCGCTGCCGCCGGGTGGTCTCGCTCAGGCTAGCTACTTGTGCAAGCGGTTGCGGGTTCGTTTCCCCGACTTAAAAATTATCGTCGGTCGCTGGGGCCAGAGTGAGGACGTGGACAAGATGAAGGACCGACTGTACGCATCGGGGGCGACAAAGGTCGTAGCCTCGCTTCTCGAAATGAGGCAGGAGATCCTCCCACTGCGCCGATTGAAGAAGCCTCAGGCTAATGCGACAATTGAGAATGTGTCTGTGTAAGCTAAAGAAGCCGCGACCGTCGGGGAGCGATCCCTAACAGTCGCGATTTATTTGGGTTCTTCCTCTGCTCGGACAAACTCTAACTGTCAACTCTCATCCGCTCGGATTGCTGATGCAAATATTACCGCCGTATTTTCTCAGCTATAGCATTTTCGAGAATCGTGGGTAGTGCAAGCGAACGCGGCTGTCCCCGCGTGACGTGACAAGCCGATGTTGAATAGACGGGCCGTCAGATGATTATGGAACTCAACAGTGCGGCGAAAGAGGTCGTAGATCGCAAGCGCCGACTCGAAGGCGTAAAAGCGGGCGCAACTGCTGACGGTGTTGTTACTTGGATTGTCGGTTACTTTGCGATCGTGGCATGGTTCATATCAGAGTAACACTGTTGTAGGACGGCCTTCCCAGGCCGTCCGAGGCGGAGCGGACGGCCTGGGAAGGCCGTCCTCCAACAGTGTTACCCAAGCTGGCCTGTTTTTGAACCATGCCGCGATCGTCGCCAACGGCGCGGCGAAAATCAACTACCACGCCGCTGGCGGTAAACCCACAGTGGCCTGAAGCAGATCGCAGAGTCAGGAGACCATCGCTCAGAAGTTCAGCTTCTTGCATAGATCGCGAGCTTCTTCGAGGTGTTTGCGAACACCAGCGGCCGCGCGTTCTGCGCAGGACCGGCACTGCTCATCGGCGGCGGTCTTGGCGGCCTGGTCGAACCACTTCAGTGCCCGTTCATGGCTGTCGATCACGCGCGCGAGGAATTGACGATCGAACTCCACGCCCTTCAGTTTGGATATCTCGGCCACCTTGTCACGCTCTTCCTTGTTCGGGACGGATGCCACGGCGATCTTCCTCGCCTTGATGACTTCACCGATTTCTTTCTCGCATTTCGCATGATCTTCGGCGAGGTGTTGGGCGAATTTCCGAACCTCCTCATTGGATGCATTTTTCTCCGCCGTCTGCGCGAGATTTTTTTCGCAAGCATTCCACTCCATGGCCTTGCTGATGAATTCCTCCGGTTTCAGTTTGGTTTCCTCGGCACAGACGAAACCCCGCAGGGCCAGCAGGCCGATCACGGCAGTGATGTAGCATGTTCCCAGCCTGAACATTTTCGGCACTCCTTCCATCGCGTTGGTAATAAAGCACGAGCGACCTTCGGGTCCTCATTATCATCAATTCCAAGCACATTGTATGCCGTGTTACTGGTTGCCGTCACGTGGTAATGCTCAGGCATCGATGAGATTGTGGCAACTCGTTTCGACGTAAGAAACCAACAAAAACCGAAGCCGCTGAGTAATCCATTGTTACGGACTGTTCACCGAAGTGAGATCTTGCTTGCGCAGATTACACCGTTCCGGGAACCATAATGGGATACATTCATTCATGTTAAAGTAGCGATCTTCTACCTCAAGACCGATTGAAGAACACTATCTCGATCGTTCATAGTTTTTACGTTTCTGAACGGCACTCCATTTGCGATGTGTTGGGATAGATCAACTGGTCAATAACCCCGCGACCGTTTCGTAGGAGGGAAGGCCAGAAATCTATCCTTAACGAGGCTGGAACCATGACGGTAAAAAGGAAGATGGTGACCGCGGTGTTTCTGGATCGCTTCAACGCCGAACACGCGGTCGAACACCTCCACGCTCTCGGGTACACCGATCAAGAGATTAACGTTCTCATGGCGGACGCGACGCGCAGGAAGTTTTACGCCGGCGATCACAAGAACAAGATCGAGGCGGGGACGAAGGCGGCGGAAGGTTTGGCAACCGGCGGTGCGATCGGAACCGCGGTCGGCGCGACCATCGGGGCGATCATAGCTCTGGGTGTTTCGTTGGCCATCCCGGGACTTGGCCTCGTCATCGCGGGCCCTATTGCCGCTGGTCTGGCCGGTGCCGGTGCAGGTGCAATTACCGGCGGCCTCATCGGTGTTCTGGTCGGTTGGGGCATTCCCGAAGATAATGCTCGCGCTTATGAGGAAGCCTTGAAACAGGGCGGCGTGGTGGTGGGCGTCGTGGCCCATACCAACGACGAAGTCTCCAGGCTCCAGAAAGATCTGAAGGAGCTGGAGGGTGAAAATGTCTATGTCTGTAACTGTTAAAGTGTAGGCGACTTGAGGTGGGGGTGAAGCTGGGGACGGGTTATCCTGTCCTCAGCTTTTTTTTCATGCTTTCGGTTCACTTGAACACGACACCGGGTTGATGGGTATCAATTCGTTCCTTTTTCGCATTGACATCGATTACGACTCGACTGCCTCCGCAATTGGCACCGTGCGCATCACAACCAGGGATCTCCCTTGCAGGGGATACACCTTTCCCATGTGCCACTCCACGGGGTTGCCTTTGCGCACTGCCGTGTTCAGAACGGGCTTCCATTGGTGGATCGGTTTTAAGCTCGGAAGTGTGAAGGGTATGTTCTCATGGTGCGCGTTGAGCAGGATCAGGAGTGTATCGCCGACGATGAGTTCGCCACGTTCATCCACCTCCGAAATGGCGTCGCCGGCCAGACGCATCCCAAGGGACTTCACGAAGCTTGCACCCCAGTCGTCGTCGGTCATCTCCTCCCCATTCGGTCCGAACCAGGAGAGATCTTTGACGTCAGAGCCTCGGATGCGTCGCCCGAAAAAAAAACTCCGTCTTTGCAGTACTGGCTCCGACCGGCGCAACGCGATTGCCTCCCGGATGAAATCGAGAAATTCCTCTTGCTCGGCATTCAAGTCCCAGTCCAGCCAGGTAATGTCGTTGTCCTGACAGTAGGCATTGTTGTTTCCACGCTGGGTTTGGCTCAGTTCGTCGCCGGCACGGAGCATCGGCACTCCTTGTGAGAGCAATAGCGTCGCCACGAGATTGCGTTTCTGGTGTTCGCGCAACACCTGGATCGCGGGATCGTCCGTTCGTCCCTCGACGCCGCAGTTCCAGGAGTTATTGTCGTTGGAACCATCTCGATTGTCTTCGCCGTTCTGTTCGTTATGTTTATCATTGTAACTGACGACGTCCTGAAGCGTGAAACCATCGTGGCAAGTGATGAAATTGATGCTGGCATACGGCCGGCGGCCGCTCTGTTCATACAGGTCGCTGCTGCCGCTAAGGCGCGACGCAAATTCCGAGACGGTGCCGCCGTCGCCTTTCCAGAAACGCCGCACGTTATCGCGATATTTCCCGTTCCACTCGGTCCAGAGCACCGGGAAATTGCCAACCTGATAGCCGCCTTCACCTAGATCCCACGGCTCCGCGATCAACTTCACTTGCGAAAGAACCGGATCCTGATGCACAATGTCGAAGAAGGCGCCCAGTTTATTAACCTCGAATAACTCGCGAGCCAATGTACTCGCCAGATCGAAGCGGAAACCATCGACGTGCATGTCCAGAACCCAGTGACGGAGGCTGTCCATGATGAGTTGCAAGACACGCGGATGCTGCATATTGAGTGTGTTGCCGCAACCGGTAAAATCGAGGTAGTAGCGTGGTTGATCGGGGGTCAATTTATAGTAACTAGTGTTATCGATGCCGCGGAGCGACAGGGTCGGACCCAGATGATTTCCTTCGGCGGTGTGGTTATAGACCACGTCGAGAATGACTTCGATCCCAGCGGCGTGCAAAGCTCGGACCATCATCTTGAACTGCTGCACCGATTGCCGTGGTTCCGGAGCGATCGCATAGCGCGTGTCCGGGGCGAAAAAAGCGAGGGTGTTGTAACCCCAATAATTGCTGAGGCCGCGCTCGGTGAGGTGGCGATCATCGATGCGATGATGCACGGGTAATAGCTCGACCGTCGTGACGCCCAGCGACTGCAGATGCTTGATCGCCACATCAGACCCGAGGCCCGCATAAGTGCCGCGGAGGTCGGCGGAGATGCCAGGCAAGCGTTGGCTGAAACCCTTGACATGGAGCTCGTAGATGATGGTACGATGCCAGGGAATGTGCGGCGGTCGATCATCGCCCCAGGTAAACGCTGGATCAATCACGGCCGCCAGGGGCGCGACGGCGGCGTTATCGCGTTCATCGGACGACAGGTCCGCTTCCGGATCGCCGATGCGATACGCGAACAATTCGTCGCACCACCGTAGATTGCGACCGATCGCCTTGGCGTAAGGATCGAGAACGATCTTGCTGGGATTGAAACGGACCCCTTTCAGCGGTTCGTACGGGCCGTAAACACGGTAGCCGTAGAGTTGATCCGGCCGAACGTCCGGCAAGTAAGCGTGCCACACCTGATCCGTCTGCTCGCGCAAGGGGATTCGCTGCGATTCGGCAGTGGCGCCCGGTGAATCGAACAAACACAAGAAGACTTTCGTGGCGTGTTCGGCGAACAACGCGAAATTGACGCCGGCTCCATCCCATGTTGCGCCCAGTGGATAGGACCGTCCCGGCAGGGTACGCATCGAATGTTCTCCAACTCAGGTTAAGCTCGCATTGTTTACGTCTTGCTCGTTTTGAGCGAGTCGCACGCCGCATCAACCCGCACCCTTGACGGGGAAGGTCGGGGACGCCGGCATTGTGTAGTCCCGTTCGATTGCCGACCGGATGATCGCGCGACTTTCCGCCGCTCTAACTCCCGGAAGATGCTCGACTCGTTCGGCTTCGGCAGCCAGCACCTCGTCCTTGATCCGCTCGCGGAACCACCGCGAATAATCTCCCTGGCCCAGATGGAACTCCCACGTCTCGTCGTCAACACCTTCCGCGATTTGCAGGAAAACCATCAAGTTCTGCACTCGAAGATTCAGCTTGTTCTCGGGTCCGCGGAAGTAGAAACTTCGTTCCGGCGGCAACGAGCCTTCCGCGTACTTGCGGTGATGGCGGCGCCGATCGGATCGGCTTGACCGTGCGCACAACTTGTAGGGAGAAGAACCGCCGCGTTGCCACAGTAAAACTTCCCCCTGTTCCAGTGCGAGCGCCTGGGATTTCGGGAGGGTCTCCCCCACCGCTGCCGCGAACTGGTTTAGTGTCTGGCCGGCATCCGCCCCCACGGCGAGCAGCGTATCGACCCGCTTGAGCAGGTCGGCGGACAGCAGATCGGGATGAACGGTAATGAGCACGAAATTGTGCCAGACTGGAGGCAGCAGTCCCTCGGGAGGCTTCCAGGCGGACGGCATGAGGTGATGTGCCTCGTCAAGGACCAACCAGTGCGGCCTGCCGGTCCGCGCCCGCATCCGCAGGAGCGCCGGCAGCAACTCCAAGAAGAACGGCGGCCGGTGAGCAATGGCCAGCCCGGTCAGGGAGACGACGACGTTTGCTTCGGGGTTATCCAGCACGCGCAACACCTCGTCCACGGAAGGCGGACGCTGCGGCCCGCCCATCGTCACACAGCCCTCAAAAGTTTCGTAATCGCCTTCCGGATCGATGACGCAGAACTGGTATTTCTGTTCGCTGAGTCCTTCCATGAAGCCGGACGCCACGGTCGATTTACCGCTGGCCGAAGGGCCGACGATGAGCAGACCGGAGCCATACGGTGGGAGTTTCACTGGTTTATCCCCGGACGTCCCGATCGCTAGATGATGCCGGGCCAACCGCTCGTCGCGTCCGCCCAGGTCGTTGTGGATCATTTCATCAATCAGCTCCGCGACTCCTGCCCCGTGGTCGCGCGTGGTCACCAAGTCGACCGACTCCTTGACCGCGGGCAGCGCGTTGGAAACCGCGGCGGCACACTCGCACAGGCGGAGCAGGGCGTGGTCGTTCTCAGCATCCCCGACTCCACAGGCATTGTGGGGCGACAGTCCCATACGCTTGAGGGCAGCCGCCAGGCCGGTTGCCTTGTTGACCCCGGTGGGCAGCACCATCACCGCGCCCTTGTTGAAGATGACCTGCATCTCCAACCCGAGGTCGTGGATGATCGAAAAAACGGTCTTCTCGTGCGGCTCCCAGGTGGCCACGATTACTCGGCCGACCGAAACGGGCGACATGACGCCGCTCGAGTTCCGGCAGGAACTTCTCATCGGGCCGCGGCGCTGAACAGCAGCTCTTCGCGGCTTGACGGGTGGTACAAAAGCGCTCCATTTTCAGCGACGACCCATTCAAAGAGGTTGAGACGCGGAAAGATTTCGACGAGCTGCGGCAGTTCTCGACCTGTGACGAGGACTAGCTTTCGGCCGGTGCCCAGCAATCGTTCCAGAGCGGCGATCGTCGCACCATCGACCACGCCGTTGTTGGCGAGGGTGCCGTCGTAGTCGCAGGCCAGAACCTGATAGCGCATGAGCTACTCCGGGGGGATGTGTGAATTGTGTGAGCGTAATATCTGCTCGGCAAGATTCGAGATGCAACTCGTGCTAAGCTGTTTTCGTCCGCACGAGGCTTCCACGACCCAGATGCCCCGACCGTTGTCATGGGGATCCAGGCCGATGGATCGCTTGCTGGAAACGACTCTTCGGACGACTCGTTCATTTGGTTCACCGACGATCTCCGTTCGGTCCCTTCCGCGTAATCCTCCACGGAGGGATCGGCGATTGGGTGTTGCTCTGCCGCTATGCACTTCTTGCCTCCTCCAAACGATTTCTCTCTGTTCCCTGCAATTGCCGTGCCGAGACGCCGAAGGCGACTCGGGCATCTCATGGCTATCTCGGCATCATCAAATAACTCCGTTGATCCTGCTCTGGCGCAGAAATTGCACAATGCTCTCGTTTCGCCAATCGCAGACAGTAGAAGTACAAACTCGACAGAGGTTCGATCATGAAGATCAGGAAACGTGTCGAGCCTGCGCTTGTGGACAGCGATCCGCTCTGGTACAAGGACGCGATCATTTACGAGGTCCACGTCCGCGCGTTCTGCGACAGCAACGCCGACGGCATCGGCGATTTCCGCGGCCTAGTCCAGAAGCTGGATTATCTCCAGGACCTCGGCGTCACCGCGCTGTGGCTGCTGCCGTTCTATCCGTCGCCGCTGCGCGACGACGGCTACGACATCGCCGACTACACCGACGTCAATCCGATCTACGGCAACCTGGCCGATTTCAAACTGTTCCTCGCGCGAGGCGCATCGCCGCGGCCTGCGCGTCATCACCGAGCTGGTCATCAACCACACCTCGGACCAGCATCCCTGGTTCCAGCGCGCCCGCCGATCGCCCGCCGGGCAGCGCCCTGGCGCGACTTCTACGTCTGGAGCGACACGCCGACAAGTTCAAGGAAGCCCGGATCATCTTCAAGGATTTCGAGCATTCCAACTGGACCTGGGACCCGGTGGCCAAGGCCTACTACTGGCACCGCTTTTACTCGCACCAGCCGGACCTGAATTTCGACAACCCGGCGGTCCACGAGGCCGTCTTCGCTGCCCTCGATTTCTGGCTCGGCCTGGGCATCGACGGGTTGCGGCTGGACGCCGTGCCGTATCTCTACGAGCGCGAGGGCACCAACTGCGAGAACTTGCCGGAAACGCACGCCTTCCTGAAGAAACTGCGCCGGCACGTCGACGGAACGCTTCCGCAACCGCATGCTGCTGGCGGAGGCCAACCAGTGGCCCGAGGACGCGGTCGCCTACTTCGGCAACGGCGACGAATGCCACATGGCCTTCCACTTCCCGCTCATGCCGCGGCTGTTCATGGCCATTCGCATGGAGGACCGCTTCCCGATCCTCGACATCCTTGCAGCAAACGCCGGCGATCCCGGAGACCTGCCAGTGGGCCCTGTTCCTGCGCAACCACGACGAGCTGACCCTGGAGATGGTGACCGACGAGGACCGCGATTACATGTACCGCGTCTACGCCCAGGACGCCGCAGGCCCGCATCAACCTGGGCATCCGCCGCCGGCTGGCGCCGCTGCTCGAAAACCACCGCGGCAAGATCGAGCTGATGAACGGGCTGCTCTTCTCGCTGCCGGGGACGCCGGTCATCTACTACGGCGACGAGATCGGCATGGGCGACAACATCTACCTCGGCGACCGCAACGGCGTGCGCACGCCGATGCAGTGGACGCCGGAGCGCAACGCCGGCTTCTCGCGCGCCAACCCGCAGCGGCTCTACCTGCCGCGTCATCATCGACCCGGAGTACCACTACCAGACCGTCAACGTGGAGGCGCAGCAGAACAACCCGCATTCCTTGCTGTGGTGGATGAAGCGGCTGATCGCACTGCGCAAACGGCATCAGGCGTTCGGCCGCGGCACGCTGGAGTTCCTGACGCCGCGCAACCACAAAGTCCTCGTCTTCCTCCGTCGTTTCCAGGAGGAACAGATCCTCGTGGTCGCCAACCTGTCGCGGTTCGTCCAGTACGTGGAGCTGGACCTGGCGTCCTTCAAGGGGATGGTGCCCGTCGAGATGCTGGGCCAAACGGCGATGCCGCCGATCGGCGAGCTGCCGTATCTCCTGACGCTGGGGCCTTACGCCTTCTACTGGCTCCACTTGCAGCCGAAGTACGCCGTTCAACCCTTCCTGGCCACGATGGACGGACAGCTCCCCACATTCGAAGTAGCGGACGCGTGGAAGAGGTCCTCCGCAACCGAGTCGGAGAAAACCTGGAGCGCATCCTGCTGCTCTATCTGCGCGGGCAGCAGTGGTTCACGGAGCAGGGAGGACAGGCCAAGTCGCGCGGATCGTCGAACGACTGCCGATCCCCTGCGCCGAGTCGCCGGCCGTCATCGTCCTGGTTCAGATCGAGTACGTGGAGGGTGAAGCCCGGACCTTCGTCCTGCCGCTGGCTTTCGCCGCCGATCCACGAGGTGAGCGGGTGCAGAGTGCGATGCCTCAAGCCGTCATCTGCCGCCTGAAGGTGAACAGGCGCGAACCGGGAAGTGAAAATCAGGTGGGATGTCTTTATGATCCGTTGGGAGAGAAGCCCTTCGCCGCGGCGCTGCTGGAAGCGGTCGCCCGCCATCGCCGTTTCCGAGGAATCACGGGTGAAGCTCTGGCCTGGCCCACGCCGGGCTTTGCGCTGCTCCGCGGCCAAACTGGACAGCAAGCGGCGCCCATGGAGGTGAAGGCCGAGCGTGCAAGTCTTCCCTTGTCTATGGCGACCAGTTCCTACTGAAGCTCTTCCGCTGCGTGGAGGAAGGGACGAACCCCGAGGTGGAGGTGGGGCGAGCCCTGATCGAAAAGACGTCGTTCACGCACCTCGCGCCGGTGGCCGGCACCTTGACGTATCGCTCCGGTCAGAAACAACCGATGACGCTGGCGGCCGTGATGGGCCTCGTGCCCAACGAAGGGGACGCCTGGTCCTATACTTGTGATGCCGTGCGGCACTTTTTCCTGCACATCGTCACCCAGAACTGGCGCAGCCAGCAGCCGCCGTTGCCCGCCCGTCCGGTTGTCGACCTGGCGGGGGAAGACCTGCCGTCGATCGTCCCGGAACTGATCGGCCCCTACCTGGAATCGGCACGGCTCATGGGGCGGCGCACGGCGGAATTGCACGTTGCCCTGGCCTCGCTTCCGGATGACCCCGCGTTCGCGCCCGAACCCTTCACGATCCTGTATCAGCGCTCGCTGTATCAGACGGTCCGGACCTGGGTTTACCGCATGTTTGAGCTTCTCAAAGAGCGCGTGAAGAACATGCCGGAGGAGATGCAGGTCGATGCCCGGGCCTTGCTGGCGCGTGAGGCGGACCTAGTCACGCTCGTGCGGCTCATCATGGAACGGAAGATCACGGCGCAGCGCATTCGCGGCCACGGGGATTACCAGCTGCGCAGTCTGCTGTATACCGGCAAGGACTTCGCCCTCATCGACTTTGAGGGCGAAATCCTGCGCCCGCTCAGCAATCGCCGCCACAAGCGCTCGCCGCTGCGCGACGTGGCCGGGCTACTTTACTCGCTCTATGCCGCTGTCCGCACAACCTTGAAGGAGGCTCATCTTCGTCCCGAGGATGTGCCCGCCCTGACACGGTGGGCTCGCTTCTGGAACCTCTGGGCGTCGGTCGCGTTCTTCAAGGCATACCTGGAGAGCGCCGAGCCTGCTGCTTTTCTGCCACGATCCCGCGAGGAGATGCAGATCCTACTCAACTTCTATTTCCTGGGTCGCGGCGTCTCGGAGTTGCGCTACCAACTCCTCAACCGTCCCGACCGGGTGCAGATTCCTCTCCAGGCTCTGCTGCACCTGCTCGACCCGGCAAACCGATCGTCCACCCCGACGACCGAGGCGGAATGTACGACGCCTGCGCAGACCTCTCGATGAGCTTAGCTAGCGGCCTGGTTGCGGCCGGGCACCGTCCACGCGGGCTGCGGCGTCGTCGCGGCAGGCCGTCCCGTCGGCCCATTCGCCCGGTAGAAAGATGTCTACCCCCACTAGGAAAACACTGGCGAAGAACTTGTGAAACAATCGTCCGGGTTCAATCGCCTGACACCGACATCGGCACACCAGTTGCGAGCATATCTCCCGTTGCGGCCAGGAAGAACTCCTGAGGCTCGACACGTCCGAGCAGCATTATCCGCCGACCGCCGTGCTGGTGGTGGTCGATAACAAAGGACGCCATGATCTCGCTGAGTTTACTGCTCGCTTCGGCGTTATCTGCGAACATTCCCCACCGACGAGGCTCTGACAGGGATGAAATTATTTCACTGCAATCACTGCGGCCAGCTGGTGTTCTTCGAAAATGTGCGGTGCTTGAAATGCGACCGGCGGCTCGCCTTCTTCCCAGACCTCGGGATACTCGGCTCCCTCGAACCTGGCGACAGTCCGGAGATCTGGAAGTCCCTTCTGCCACGCGCGGCACGGCGGGAATTCCGCTTATGCCAGAACTACTCCCGCGAGGATGTGTGCAATTGGACCGTGCCGAGTGACGATGCCAATCCGCGATGTCTATCCTGCCGACTAACGCGTGTGATACCCAACCTGAGTCAACCGGGGCACAAACTGCGTTGGTTCCGGCTCGAAGCTGCCAAGCGTCGATTGGTCTACAGCCTGCTGGCTTTGGGCTTACCGTTGCGCGACAAAGCCGACGATCCGGAGGGCGGTCTGGCTTTCGAGTTCCTGGCCGACCCCACGCCTGGGGCAATCGATGCGGCGCCGGTGCTTACCGGCCACCAACACGGGCTGATAACCATCAACATAGCCGAGGCGGATGACTCCGAGCGCGAGAAACGGCGAGTGCGGCTGCATGAGCCATACCGCACCCTGTTGGGGCATTTCCGTCACGAGGTCGGGCACTACTACTGGGATCGCCTGATCCGAGACAGCGATTGGATCGGAGGCTTTCGCAAGTTGTTCGGCGATGAGCAAGATAATTACGACGAAGCCCTGAAACGCTATTATGCGCAGGGAGCGCTCCCGGACTGGCAGGAACGGTTCGTGTCGGCCTACGCCGCAGTGCATCCCTGGGAAGATTGGGCGGAGACGTGGGCGCACTACCTGCACATGGTCGACGCGCTTGAGACGGCTGCTGCCTGTGGAGTATCCCTCCACCCGCGCCGCGGAGATGAGCCGACTCTTGCGGTTGTACCGGACCTGGTGTGCGACGCGATCAAGTCTTTTGACGATTTGGTTGCAGGCTGGTATCCGCTAACGTACATGCTCAACACATTAAATCGCGGCCTGGGTCATCCGGACGCCTACCCCTTCGTGCTTTCCGCTCTGGTGGTGGATAAGCTGCGATTCGTACATACCGTCGTTGGGAAAGCCGTCGGGACGACAGGAAGAGTTCGCCCGGCTGAGGGTGCGGGAGATCCGCATCGTGGAGCGGGTTCACATGCGCATTCTGACCAGCTACACGCATATTCAGGAGGCGCTGCATCAGCCGTGAACGGAGCGTGACCCGATCTACCTGCGGCAATCGACTGGCGTAAATAGCGATGGCTACGGAACAAAGAAGGTTTCTACTTCGTTTCCGCCTGCCTCACCTGCTCCAGTGCTGCGAGCAGAACGTCCTCGGCATTGCGAGCCTTGCTAACCTCGGCCATCAGCGCCTCCACATTGGTCGGCTGGACCATCTGTGCCAGTCGAGGATCGGCCGCCTCACTTCGGAGTCCCAGGTAGTCGCAAACCTTCTGCTGGAGTTGCAGCATCTTCGTCATTTCTTGCTCTGTTAAGAGGCTGACCTGAAGAGTGACATGCGCCCAATGCTCAACCAGGCGGCTCTCCCGGTTCTGGCTCATCAGGACGAACGCGGAGAGGAACAGTGCTTCCAGAGCGGCCCAAACCTGGAGAAACGTGAAGGACTGGTCAAAATGCAGCCGGTCGGGAAATAGGAGGATTGCTGCGATCCACAGGCCGAACAGCAGCGCGTGCGCGGCCATGAACCGCGGACTTCCCGCGAACCGGCAGACGGCAGCACTCAACCGATCCACCGAGGAACGCCGCTTTTGGAATTGCTGTTCCATCTGAGCAATTGAGGCTATGTTCTGCCTGATGTCGGGAGTGATCGTCGGGTTTTCGTTGGCCACGGTCCGGACTCCTGCATCCGCATTTTTCCGTGCCGGTGACGCACGGACTCCCCTCCGAAACTCGAAAGAGCAAACGGTGCGCCCAACTTCATTAGCGGCGGATTCGACCACGAGAATGGAGGCGGCATCGGGTTTGCATCGATTCTGAGCTGGAACATAAGAGAGGGGGAACGCTGTACGTTTCCTCGCTGCTCCGGAATACGGTTCAGACCGAAGAGGAGATAATGCGCTCCATTCTCGGCTCATCTCCGTTGTGGCCCTGTCACGTATTGATCATTGAAGACAATGACGACGGGCGTACTTCCCTGCGTTTATTGCTGGAAATACTCGGCTGTCACGTCGAGGTCGCCTCCGATGGGTCTGAAGGCGTTCGCAAGGCATTGGCGGAACACCCGGAACTGGCACTGATCGATGTCAACCTACCGCTTCTGGACGGTTATCAGGTCGCGGCGCTGCTTCGAGATGCTCTGGACGGCACCATCTTTCTCGTCGCCTACACCGCTTTGGACTCAGCGGATACAGGCGATCGTCTCGCACGGGCCGGCTTCGACGGACATATTGTGAAGCCAGCAGAGTTGCGTGAGTTGACGGCCTGGTTGCAGCGCGTCATGGAACAAACAAACTGAGAAACTGTCCGAAATGCCTGTGGCGGCACGTTTCCAACGTGCCGATCACTGAGTTTAGTCGGCCTCCGGCACGTTGGAAACGTGCCGCCACGAATCGCTCTTGTAGCGGCTGGCATCGCCGGCGACGGCACGACTCACTCCGCCTGTTTTGCGGCAGAGTCGGGGAGAGCCAGCAGATTTTTCAAGTCGTCCGGATTCACCGGTTTGACGAGATGGTGCGAAAAACCCGACTCCGCGGACAGGCTTTGGTTCGCAGGTTGGCTGAACCCTGTCAGGGCAATCAGCACCAACCCTTCCAGACCCACTTCTCGGCACAACCGCCGGGCGAGTTCATGGCCGTCCATTATGGGCAGACCGATGTCCAGTAAGGCCACATCCGGTTTGAAAGCCGCTGCGATGGCGAGGGCTGTCGTTCCGTCCGGCGCCGTCTCGACCTGATGTCCCCAGAGCCGGAGCAACACGGCCAAGCTGCGCGCGCTATCCGTATTGTCCTCCACGACCAGAATACGGCGCGCGTGAACGGTAACAGAAGCCGGTTGGTGCTCGCCGGACTCGGGCGGGGATAGTCCTTCTACCGGCGTGGGTAAGCGGACAACGAACTCGCTGCCGCGCCCTGGTCCATCGCTGGCAGCCTTAACACTGCCTCCGTGCTGTTCCACGATTGCCTTGACCAACGACAGGCCGATGCCCAGTCCCCCCTGCGAGTGGGTTCGGGCTTCCTCAACCTGGGCATACAGGTCGAAGATGTGCCCAATGGATTCTGGGGCGAGTCCGATTCCCGTATCTCGGACACGCACCAAGGTCTCGCCGACACCCCGCTCGACCGTCACCCAAATGTTTCCACCTGGATCCGTGAACTTAGCAGCATTGTTGAGCAGGTTGACGAGCACCTGTTCGAGCCGCGCCGAGTCGGCCTGTACCGGTACGGTTCCCGGAGGCAGCACGACCTCCAGGTTTTGGCCACGCTCTTTGAGGGCTGATCGCACGGTTTCGACAGCACGAGCCACAATGACGTTGAGGTCGATCAACTCCAGCTTCAGGACGATTTTCCCTTGCCGGACGCGGGCCAGGTCCAGCAGATCCTCAACCAGTCGCGTCAGTTGGCGTACCTGGCGCTCGGCCATTTCGCGCGCCTGCTCCCGTATCGTGGTGTCGTCGCCCCGGAGGCGCAGCAGATGCATCGAGTTGAGGAGAGGGGCCAGTGGATTCCGCAGTTCATGGCCGAGCACGGCGAGAAACTCGTCCGTTCGCTTCTCGGCGCTCCGCAGCAACTCCGCCTCTCGAGTGAGCCGCCGTTTTTCCACCTGGCTTTCGCGGTCTGCCCGCTCGCGCTGCGCTCGCCGTGTCGCTTCGTGATGGTGGACACCATACCGTGCGACGCTGGCGGCGATGGCTTCGTCAAGCACCAAGCCGATGGCCATCACTTCGTGGCCGCTCATGGGGCGATCCAGCGCTTCGTCGAGGTACTCCAGGATCACCAATCGAAGGATCTGATAATCGCGCACAACCTCGGTTAGCGACCATCCGTTTTCCCAGCGCTGCTCGCCATGCTTGGATGCAGGCGGACAATGCCAGCCATTGTTACTGACGTCCGCTTCCGCGAGACTACGGCCCATCTCGTGAAGAAAAGTCGGCAAGTGGTCCCGCAGAACGTCTTGATGCACTCGGGCTGCGTCCGGTTGCTCCGCGGTCGCTCGTTGGATCCAGCGTTCGATGATGATGCCGGCATCTTGCTGGACGAGCGCGCCGATCTCGGCGTGAGATTCCGATCGGATCTCTTGGGTGTGAATTGCCATGCGCCGTTCCTGTGTCGTTTGTTCTTCGTTCACTACCTTATTCCTTACCATGTCCCCAAAGTAAATAAAGTCGAAGAATGGCCACAGCCCGTGTAGGAGAATTCCTGATGGCTTCCGGAATGAGATCCTCGTGCCAAGAGCGGGGGAGGAGACAAGCGTGCAACGATGTAACCACTGCATTAGGAACGATCCATCCATGGCTACCGGCGTACACAGTCGCCCAGCTGCTCAACCAACTCAACTGGGTCGGCCGGCTTCGTGAAGTGCAGATCAAATCCGGCGTCTGCAGCGCAATCCAGATGCGCGTAATCGCTGTACCCCGTCAGGGTGGCCAGCACCGGTGGATGATCTTTCGTCATCGCCCGCAGGTGACGTGCCAGCTCGTAACCATCCATTCCCGGCATATTGATGTCCAGAACGCAGGCATCCGGGACGAAACGCTCCGCCACCATCAGCGCCGTCTCGCTGTCGAAGGACGTCTCGACTTGATAGCCAGCGTTCCTGAGAAGCAGCGCGAGCGACCTCGCTGCGTCTCGGTTGTCGTCTACCACGAGAACGCGGCGCAGGCAGTTTGATTTGTCACACATCGCTTGCTCTCGAAAGGGAATTCAGTCTGGAACCCGCTGTCTAAAGAGAGCAAACTGTGTGCCAAGCCTCGCGGCTCGGTCAGACACTTCTCGGACAGACTCTCACTTGTCCTTGCCGGCCGCCGCGGACAGTAGTCTTTGCAGGTCGGGTAAGTTCACTGGTTTGACTAGATGAGCGTCGCATCCGGCCTCCTGCGATTTTTGTCTATCGCTCTCCTGACCCCAACCCGTCAGTGCGATGATGGTCACGGTCTTGCCCCACGGCTTCGCCCCTGATGAGACGGGTGGCCTCGTAACCGTTGAGTTGCGGCATCCCCACATCCATCAGGATCACCTGCGGTCGGAACAGCTGAGCCTGCTCCACCGCTTCGATCCCCGTGTGTGCCGCGCGGACCTCGTTCCCCATCAGTTTGAGCATCATTGCCATCGACAGCGCGGAGTCGCGGCTATCATCCACGACCAGGATGCGCCGCTTCGGTCCCACGGCAATCTGCCCGGCATCAGCCGTGCCAGGTGCCAGTACCGCCGGGTCACTCACCAGCACAGGCAATTTGACGGTGAGGACGCTTCCCCGGCCGGGACCGGCTCTCCGCCGCGACGGTCCCGCCATGCATCTCGACCAGACCCTTGACCAGCGCTAGCCCAATGCCGAGGCCGCCGGTGCTGCGCTCGACGGTTCGGTCGACCTGCGAGAACATATCGAAGATGCGCGGCAAGGAGTCCGCGGGAATGCCGATGCCGGTGTCGCGCACCGACACGATGACTTCGCCGCCCCGCTGTTCCGCGGTGAGCCAGATTCGGCCGCCCCGTTCGGTGTACTTGGCACTGTTGGAAAGCAGGTTGCTGAACACCTGGGCCAGTCGCGTGAGGTCAACCTCGAGGAGAACGGGTTCTCGCGGCAGTGAAACGCATAGTTCGTGCCCCGCGGCGTCGATGAGCGGACGTGCCGTTTCCACGGCGCTGTTCACCACATCTGCCAGAAGAACGCGCGCGCGACGCAGTTCCATCTTGTTCCGGTTAATGCGAGATGTCGAGCAGGTCGTCTATCAACCGCACCATGTGCCCTAACTGGCGTTCCATCATGGCACGGGCCAGGGCGATGTCATTGGCGTCCGCCTCCGCCAGTCGTAAGACCTGGAGGCCGTTCCGGAGAGGAGCGAGCGGGTTGCGCAGCTCGTGAGCCAGCAGCGCGATGAAGTCGTCTTTGCGCCGGTCCGTCTCCCGAAGCATTTCCTCGGCCCGCTTCCGGTCCGTGATGTCGCGGGCGACCTTCGATGCCCCTACGATGCGCCCGCGCCATCACGGATAGGGGAGATCGTCAGGGAGATGTCGAGCCTGTGGCCCTGCTTGGACACACGAACCGTCTCGAAATGCTCGACCCATTCCCCACGGCGAAGGCGTTGAAGGATCTCGCGCTCCTCGTCCTGCCGCTCCGGCGGGATGATGAGGGTGATCGGTCGTCCGATGGCCTCAAGAGAAGTGTAGCCGAAGAGTCGTTCGGCCCCCGCGTTCCATGAAAGGATGATCCCGTCGAGAGTCTTGCTGATGATGGCGTCATGGGAGGATTCGACGATGGCCGCCAGTCGCGCCCGTGTCTCATCGGCCTTCTTACGCTCGCTGATGTCCCGGAAGACGAGCACAACACCAACCAGATTCCCCGCGCCGTCGCGGATCGGAGCGGCACTGTCGTCGATGGGCCGTTCCGTGCCGTCTCTGGCGACCAGGACGGTTTGGTTCGCCAGGCCGACGGGTCGCCCCTGTCGCAAGGCACGGAGAGCTGGGTTCTCGGCCGGCTGGCGCGAGTATTCGTTAACGATTTGGAAAACCGCATCGAGCGACTGACCCGCGGCATCCTCCTGGCTCCAACCAGTCAACGACTGGGCAATGGGGTTGACAAACGTTACCTGCCCCCGGCCGTCCGTGGCGATAACCCCATCAGCCGATGCTCGAAAGCGTGACACGCAACCACTCCGATTGCTTCTGCAATGTTTCTTCGGCGCGGCAGCGATCGGTGATGTCGCGTAGACTCCAGACCCGGCCGACATTCCGCTCATCGACGAACTGGATTCTGGAAAGGCGCTCGAACATCCGGCCATCGGCGAGTTCCAGCAGGTCGAGACTTTCCGGCGGTTGGGATGCATAAATCTGGTCAATCCGAGCGAGGTACTTGCCAGGATCCTTGAATTGTTGGCGAATCGTTTCCAGCAAATGTCGGTGGTCTCGCCGGTCCATGACCTCACGGGGCAGCCGCCACATCTCCACGAATCTCTCGTTGAAGCTCGTTACCTTGCCCTCGCAGTCTGTCACCAGGATGCCGTCGGTGGTGGCTTCCAGAGTCGCGCGCAGCATCGCCAGTGATTGGGCCAGTTGCTCGGTCTTTTCCTCCAGAGCTTCCTTGGCCGCGAACAACTCTTGCTCGGCGCTGGCGCGCTGAGCAGAATACTCTTGGCATTCTGCAAGGCAACGGAGCGGAGCAATTTGTCTTCGTCCTCGTTCGGCGCCATTATCCGCTCCCAATTATGTTCGCCGCGAGCGCCGTGCCGAGCACGCGCGCGTGAATCTTTGCAAATGCCGTATCGCGGCTCGTCGTCGTGTCGTCGCTAAAAGGGCGCGAAACCACAGTCGTCGGTCGTACCCAATTGCTTGACGGGGATGTACCGCGCCGCTTCGAGAACTCGATCCCGGATTTCCTCCGGCGTCTCCATGCGCGGATCGATCGGCGCGACGACACCGACGAAAACCCGCTGGTCGGCCTTGAGATGATCGCGGATGATCTTCAGGACGCGAACGCGATCCTTCTCGCCCGCCAGGGCGATGTAAAAGTTGCCCGCCTTCAACTCGAACAGGCTGGGCAACAACTCGGCGTAGTCAACATCCGCACTGTGGGTCGAGTCGAGGTCGCTGCCCGGACAGGTATGGACGCCGATGCGCTGGCGTTCCTCCGCCGAGAACCGCGATAACGCCAGGTTGTTCAGATCGATGAAGCTGTGGAGGAGGCTTCCGGAGGGATCGATCTTGACCGCCAGCCGCCCTTCCGTGAAGTCGATCTGCACCTTGTGCGCCCCTTTTGCAGACAGCTGCGAACCTCGGTTTCGTGCTCGTGGAGCAGATCTTGAATGAACTGCTCGCGAGAGTAGCCGGGAATCTCATCGGCCGGATACATCAGGCTCAAGGCCGAGGGCGAGATGACCGCCTGCTTCAACGGGACGTGGGCGTAGCGTAGGGCCGCATCCAGATACCGGTCCGCCCGCATGTTGTAGCGGAAGGGGCCGCCGGTCAGCCGCAGCATCCGGCGGGTATGCCCGGCCGAGAAGGGGATTTTGAAACCGTCCGGTGCCGAGTTCGCCAGGCCGTGTACGCTATACGTCCAGAAATTGTGGTACTTTCGCTGCTCGCCGTCGGTGATCACCGGCGAGCCCGTGGCCTCGAACCGCTCGATGGTGTCCCGGATCGCCTCCTCATAGAGCGCGTCCAACTTCGGGTCCATGCCGTCTCCTGTGGCCATCGCCTCGATCAAGCGAAGAGGCCGCGGAATACTACCGATCGGCTCGGTCGGGATTGTCATGGGGTGGCTCGCCGGGTTGAGATCGAATGCTCAAGAATACAGATAGTCCCCGGGACCGAACGGGTCGATCCCCAGAATCTCAAAATCCCGGCGCGAATCGGCGCCACAGGAAAACAGGCCGAACTCCTCCCATGTAGCGCCGCATCAGCCGCCCTAGTGTAGGCCAGCACGTGCAGCATCATGAAATCGTGCGGATGCCCTGAAACCGAACGCGGTAACCGGCAGGCCATGGTTGTACCGGATGACGCCCAGGGCAACCGATTCCCATTCCGATCTATCCCGATCAATCGACCGCATGATGGCGACACAAGCAAAAGCTATGCCGCCCAATCGGCGAAGGCAGCGTTGGCGACAAGGAAATGTGTCGGAACGGCGAGGCATCTGTGGAGTTCGGATCGTGGCTGGACAGAAGCCTCCATTCTCAACTCGCCCTTCACTCATAGCCAACCTAAAATTGGAACGCAATTTGCTCCGCAACAAAGGCCTGAGCAGTAGCGTCTCCTTGAATCACCATTCCTGGCTATTCGAGAAATAGGTGCAAGAATGAACGACCAAATTGTGAAGGCGCAACCCGCCGTCCAGAATCCGATCCTCGTTTCGGCACCCAAATTGGAGCCGGGCTTGACAGCTCCGCCACTCAGCACGCCGCAGCCAATCGTTGTCGTCCGCGAACCCGTGCCTGATCCTGTGGCGGCTCTTTCGGAACCGACGAAGTTTGTCAATTTCACGGCTTACCCCAACTTCGTCGTTGTATGGCCGATCATCGTTCTGGGCGTTTTGTTCTCACTGATGTACAACCTTATGCCCGATCACTACCCTGAACGCCTTGCTTCCACGCTCTGGTTGCTCTCGCTGTTTGCTGTGATGATCGCGCTGGGGTTCGACTTCGATTCCTCCGAAACGGCTTTTATCGTCATGGCGGCTATCATGCTGCTGTTAGCGCTTCAACTCATCGCGTTCGAATGGGATCTTCCCGTCTTCTCGTGGATAGCGCACAATTTGCGAATGCTCGAGGTACGCGTCAGCTCAACCATGATGCTGGTCGTCAGCATACTGCTTGGCCTCCCATATCTCTTGATGCTCCTCTTCTGCCGCATGAACAACCATTGGACGGTGGTCCCAGGCAAACTCATTCACAAGACATTCGGGAAAAGCGAGGAGGAGATTCCGATCAATTCGACCAAGACGGTCAACTATCACTTTTACGACATGACCATGCGCTGGCTCTGTTTCGGAGCCGGCCATCTAATCGTGGCAACCGACAAGGGTGAAAAAAAGATCGGCCTGGTCCTCTGGGCGCGGCAGCGCGACGCAGACATTGAGCCGTTCGAGACCATGCCGATCTCGGCACCGCCTCCTCCGCACGCCTGACAGTCTGATGCTGAAGTGAGTCCGCCTCGGTCCCTCTCAGCAAAGTCCGGTCTCGCCCGCCAGGCGGGACCTACTTCTGCAATGACTCGGATCATAGTCTTCGGCACGGTAGTTGCAAAACGAGGTCCGTTGCGGCAAATGCCGTGGATTGAATGTGAAACACTTTAACAGGAGTCGAAGCATGCGGAACGTGAACGTGTGGTTGTGCGGCTTCATCGTCGGCGTGGTACTCGCTGGTACGGCGATGCTGGTCGGCACGCCCTCGACCATCAGCGCGGTGCCGGAACCGGTTGTTGTGAAGGATCACTGGCGCCATCACGATGGCCACTGGAGTTACTGGTACGAGCCCGACAAGCGTTGGTACTATACCGACGGCTCGAACTGGTTCTACGATGATGCCGACACGTGGCGTGTCTACGGCTTCGACAAGGGCTTTGGCCGCGAGGGCTTCGAGCGCGGCGAATACAAGGTACCCGGTCCAGACGTCAAGATCGTCGTCCCGCGGCACCACGTTTTCCGGCCTCGTTGAGCCGAAGAAATCGCCGCCAAGCGGCAGGGCCTTGCCCGCTCCCGCGCAATCCTTTTCCTGACCGGATCGGCCCGAACGCGGGTCGACCCGGTTTTTTTCGCACTCCATTGTGCGTCAGCGCATTCCCAAGACGTGAGGACGCCCGCCGGGCGCAAGAAGGTTAGGATAATAGTTACGCTCGTCAAACCAATTCCGAGATCGGTACGACGTTTGCAACCGCTATAAAAGAGTTCCCGCAATCGGGCGGGACGAACGACCTATCCAACAGGGTGGAGACAACGATGAAGATCAAGAATCTGCACGATCTGTTCGTAGCGGAATTGCGGGACATGTACAACGCCGAGAAACAGCTCGTCAAGGCGTTGCCGAAGATGGCGAAAGCCGCTTCCCGAACTGAGCTGCGCGACGCCATCGAACAACACCTCGAGGAAACCCGGCAACAGGTTACTCGCCTGGAGACTGTTTTCGGGCAAATCGAGCAGAAGGTTGCCGGCGCAACATGCGAAGCCATGAAAGGCCTCGTGGCGGAAGGCAGCGAAATCATCGACGATACCGAAGACTCACCGGTGCGCGATGCCGGCCTGATCGCCGCAGCGCAAAAGGTCGAGCATTACGAGATCGCCAGCTATGGCTGTCTCATCACCTGGGCGAAAGCGCTCGGTTTCAGCACGGCTGCTGAGCTTCTGAATCAGACGCTCGACGAGGAGAAGGCTGCCGACGCAACACTCAATTCCCTGGCGCTGGACAATTCCAATCCCGAAGCCCAGGACGGCGATGAGAAGTCTCCGGCCAGGGAAGTGGCGAACCATGAGTTCGTCAGTAAGTAAGACGGGCCACCACGGTCGAGCCGGAATCGTTGACGACGGGATCGCCGAACATTTCCGGCTCGCCTCCTCGCGTATCAACACCTATTGTTCGGAGAACCACCATGGCGAATCAAGTGACTGCGAACCGACTGGCTCCTCAGCGTGAGAATAGCGAAATATCGCGCGAAAAACTGATCGACTTGCTCAATGAGGACCTTGCACGCGAGTACCAGTCGATCATCGCCTACGTCGTCTACTCGCAGGTTCTCAAGGGCCCGGAGTACATGAACATCGCGCAGGAGTTGGAAAAACACGCCGCTGAGGAATTGCAGCACGCCCTTATCGTCGCCAAGCAAATCGACTACCTCGGCGGCCAACCGACGGTCACTCCTAAACCCGTAAAGACTTCGGACAAGGCCGAGGACATGCTGCGTTTCGACCTGCACAACGAAAATGAGACGGTGCAAGCCTATCGTGGGCGCGTTGAACAGTGTGAGGCGCTCGGTGAGTACGCGATGGCAGAGCACATTCGCAAGATCCTCGTGCAAGAGCAGGAGCATCAGATCGATCTGGCGACGGTGCTGGGCATCGACGTTGCCGAGGCGGTGGCGGCGGCGAATCGGAATTAGTTTCGGCGGCAAGCTGGGAGAGGGAATGAGACCTCGGTTGCTCATGCTCCCCCTTGCTGATTTTGGCGAGCCACCCGCATAAGCGGGGGAAGAAGCTGCGGACCTTGCCACATCTCCTCTCCCGCTTACGCGGGAGGCTCGCCAATCTGTCACAGTAGAAATAGGAGCGGGGTCATGATCGTGCGACGATTTTCGCGGAACAATTGGCCGATCCCGAGTTGTGTTCTGCCCGAACCGAACGTACCGCCCGAAGTCCCGGAGCCACCTGCGCGGCCCAATGCCGTGCCGCCGACCCCGGAAGAGCCACCGGATTTGCCCCGAACACCGACGCCGGATTCACCGACGCCGGCAGCACCGCGGCCACTGACCCCCAATCCTGGGCAGCCACCGACATGGTAGCGACGTTTCGCAGCAGCGTTGGAAGGCTGCTGCGAAACACCTTAAAGCATGGGGCCAGCTCGTCGGCTGGATCACGACGCGGGCCGCGCCATCGGCTGGACCGCTTTCGGGGCGCGACAGGTTCATGGCTGTGTTGATGAGACCGATGTGCGAGAATGCCTGCGGGAAATTGCCCAACATGCGGCGAGCGTGTGGGTCATACTCTTCGGAGAGCAGGCCCAAATCATTACGCAACTCCAATAGTCGTCCGAAGAGGCGGCGGGCATCGTCGCGCCGGCCCTGAAGGATCCAATTGTCCGCCAGCCAGAAAGTACACGCCAGAAACGCTCCCTCACCAGGCGGCAGACCGTCCACTCCGGATTCCGTTTCATAACGGAGCACAAAGCCGTCGCGCAGCAGGTGCTTTTCCACCGCCGCGACCGTGCCGCTCACCCGCGGGTCGGATGGGGGGAGGAAGCCCACAAGCGGGATCATGAGGAGACTGGCATCGATCCGCCGCACGTCGTAAGCCTGGATAAAGCTGTTCATGTCCCGGTCGAAGCCACGCTGGCAAACGTCTTGATGGATGGTGTCGCGCAATCTACGCCATTGTTCGACCGGCCCCTCGACGCCGAACTCTTCCACGGCCCGGATAACTCGATCGACGGCGACCCAGGCCATGACCTTGGAATGGGTGAAATGCTGCCGCGAGCCACGCACCTCCCAGATGCCCTCGTCCGGTTGATTCCAGGCGTGTTCGACAAAGTCCAGCAGGACCCGCCGCACGTTCCATCCGAACTCACTCCGCGGCAATCCGGCCTTGCGCGCCTGGTAAAGCGCATCGGCGACCTCTCCGTAAACGTCCAACTGAAATTGCTCCGAGGCGGCATTGCCGATGCGGACCGGACGCGAGTTTTCGTAACCGGGCAGCCATTTTAACTCCAGTTCCGTCAGGCGCCGCTCGCCGGACAGGCCATACATGATCTGCGTCGAGTCCGAGTTGCCGGCGACCGCCCGGTGCAGCCATTTCCGCCAGGCATCGGCCTCCTCGACGTAGCCGGCGCTGAGCAAGGCCAGCAAGGTGAAGGTCGCGTCGCGCAGCCAGCAGATCCGATAATCCCAATTGCGGACCCCGCCGATTTGTTCCGGCAGCGAAGTGGTGGGTGCGGCGACGACACCGCCGGTCGGGGCGTAGGTCAGTGCCTTGAGCGTGATGAGCGACCGCAGCACCGCATCGCGAGATTCGCCGTGGTAGGTGCAGCGTGCCGACCACTCGCGCCACCAGCTGTCCGTTTCTCGGAGGGATTGTTCGGGATCTGGTGGAACGGGCGGCGGTTCGTAGGAAGGGTGCCAGGCGAGGGTAAAAGGTACGCGCTCGCCGGCGGCCACGGTGAAGTCGGCGACGGTGGCAAAGTTCTCGCCGTGGATGGGAACCGGCGTTACGAGTCGGAGCATGTCGGGGCCGGCAATGGCTGAGATCCCGCCGTCGATGCGTTCTACCCAGGGAACGATGGAGCCGTAGTCGAAGCGGATGACGAGTTCCATGTGCATCGGCACTCGTCCGCTACGACCCTCGACGATGCGAATGAGATGCGGCACACGGTCGCGGATCGGCATAAAGTCGGTTACGAGCACCGTGCCTTCCGGTGTTTCGTGCTCGGTTTCGAGTATGAGCGTGCCTTCGCGGTACCGGTGCTGCGAGCGCGTCACGCTTTTTGGCGCCAGCAACCAGCGGCCATGAGTCGGCGCACCGAGTAGACTCGCGAAGCAAGCCCCCGAATCGAAACGCGGCACGCACAACCAGTCGACCGAACCGTCACGGCTGACCAGCGCGGCGGTCTCGCAGTCGCCCAGTAAACCGTAATCCTCGATGCGAGAAGACATGGAACTGAGTTACCTCGATTGGACTTGGAGATTGATGGTGCGTATCGACTTCCCCGTTTCGTAGTGTCGGTGCGGTTGAATCTCCGCCCCCGCGCAGAAAAATACTAGGAAGCATGACTCGTGCCAAACAGAGGCAGCGGCGAGGTTTCAGATCGAACCGTCCCTTCGCCGTGGGCAAGGTTCAAACATGGCACTGGAGGGATAACACCGTTGTAGGACGGATTTGCAATCCGTCCGCCAACACCCGGACGGATTGCAAATCCGTCCTACAACGGTGTCATCCCCGCCTCTGAACCATGCCTCGCCGTGTCCATCCAGCGGAAAGATGTCTGCGACACCCTTGTAACCAGCGCGACAGACCGTTACAGTAGTTCGGTACAGGGATTTCCGCGGCTTGAATCACCCCTCCTGCCTGACGTCTCCGGAGATGCCACGTGAAGCGGCGTATTCTCGTTGCGGACGATAACGAAACGATTTGCCAGCAGATGCGACAGTTGCTGGAAGCCGGCGATGCCATCCAGGTGGATGTGGCGAGCGACGGCGAGAAAGCGCTGGAGGCGCTCAACCACAACCAATACAGCATTTTCCTGACCGACCTGAAGATGCCGGGACGCGATGGCTTGCGTCTCATCGAGGAGGTCCAGAAACGACAGATTCCCGTAACGTCGATCGTGATGACCGGTTTCGGCAGCATCGCCGACGCGGTACACGCCATGCAACTCGGTGCCGTCGATTTCCTCACCAAACCCGTCGATCCCGATCACCTCCGTCTCGTCGTGGACCGTGCTCTGCGCGAACGCAAACTGCAGGACGAGGTAGCGGCTCTGCGCGAGGAAGTGCGCAAACGCTACGCGTTTGACGGCGTTATCAGCAAGAATCCGCGGATGTTGGCTATCTTCGGCCTCATCGCCAACGTCTCGGAAACCACGACGACGGTGCTGATCGAAGGCGAAACGGGCACCGGCAAAGAAATGATCGCCCGTGCCATTCATCAGGCCTCGTCCGCGGTGCGCTCTGGGCCTCTGGTCGCCGTCAACTGCGCCGCCGTGCCAGAGAATCTGCTCGAGAGCGAACTATTCGGGCACGAAAAGGGCGCCTTCACCAGCGCGATCAACCGCCGGCAAGGTCGCTTCGAGTTGGCCAACGGCGGCACCATCTTCCTCGACGAGATCGGCGACATGCCGATGCCTATGCAGGCCAAGTTGCTGCGCGTGTTGCAGGAACGGCGTTTCGAGCGCGTCGGAGGCACGGAGGCCATCGAGGTGGATGTGCGCGTGATTGCTGCCACGAATCAGAACCTGGCGAAGCTTATCGAAAAGGGCGAGTTCCGCGAAGACCTGTATTATCGGCTGAACGTGGTGAAGATCGAGCTGCCGCCGCTGCGGGAACGGCCGGAAGACATTCCCCTGCTGACCGCACACTTCACCACCCGTTATGCCCGTGCCGGCGAAGCGCCCAAGAAGATCGCCCCGGCCACGATGGAAATGTTGTTGAACTATCGCTGGCCGGGCAACATTCGCGAGTTGGAGAACTTCATCGAACGTGCCTCCGTGACGGCGCGCGGCGATAGCATCGAACCGGAACACCTGCCGCCGGACCTGCTGACTCCGAAAACGTCGCCTTCTCCATTTGCGGTCGATCTGAACCGGTCGTTGCCGGAACTTCTCCGCGAAGTGACGGCTAACGTAGAGTCGCAATATATCCAGAAAGCGTTGCAGAAGAGCCACGGCAACGTCAGCCGCTGTGCCGACCTGTGCGGACTCTCCCGGCGCAGCATTGCCGCGAAGCTCGCCGAATACCAGATCGATAAATCAGTTTACAAGGAAGATTGACCGTCTCGAAGTGACTCGATCGCTTATCGAGTTCTGCGAACCTCGGTCGATCGAGCAGTTGAGCTTGACGCCTGATGCTTCCGCCGGAAACGGTATGATTTCTGCTCACGACATTGTCACCACGAAACGCGGGATTTACAGCTGGATAGAACCGTCGTGCGCAATAGGATAATGCCCTACGTCCTGGCAGTGCTGTTGCGACACCGTGCGCACATCTTTTCCCATCTGTGTATCATTGCATTCCTATAATGCTTTAATGTGAATAGCGTGCCCCCGGGCATGGTTCATGACCGGGTAACATTGGTAGATCCCGCTTGCCGAGCGGGAACGTAGGCACTTCAGGGTCCCGCTCGGCAAGCGGGGCCTACCGGTGCTACCCAATCACGGCAAGTGCGCGACTCGGATTGTTCTGCGGCATTCGATTTGCAGGGAATGTACATTGTTCCAATCATCGATCTCATATTTCAATTCCGATTTGCCACAAGACCGAAACCTGATTGAACGAACCACTTCGGAGGTCCGCCATGATCACGAGCCAAGCAACGAAAAGTCGTCCGGACCCGGATAAGATCGTGGAGCAAATCGAGTCCGTGGTGCGCGATCGTCTGGCGGGATGGGTTCGCGATTTTCAGGTCGTGGTCCGTGATCACGGCATTGTGCTGAAAGGAATCACGCATTCCTATTACGCCAAACAACTGGTTCAGCACGCCTCCTTAACGGTCAGCCGACTTCCGCTCCGGGCCAATGAGATCCAGGTGCAATAAGCGGCATGGTTCAAACGCGGGTGGCACCGTGGTAGGACGGCTTTGCAATCCGTCCGGGCTTTCGCGGACGGATTACAAAGCCGTCCTACCAGTGTGTTACCCCTCCGATGCCCCGTTTGAACCTTGCCCAATAAGCGGTTGGCCTTTGCACGCAGGGACGGGAATACCAACAGGGACAGTTCGGACGAGCGACGGGCATCCCCCGCCGCTCGTTCTGTAGAATGAGTTGCAGCCTTCATCCCGAGTCGCACGGTTGAAGCGGTAAGAGGAGTCCTCGTATGTTTTCCGCACCGACCAGACGACTGCCCATCGGCGCCGAAACACAAGCGGACGGGAGCGTCCATTTCCGAGTTTGGGCGCCGCGCCGGCGTGTTGTCGAGGTGGTTCTGGAAGGCGATGCCGCCACAGGGGAGACCGCCGCGGCCCGGCCCGTCGCTTTACCTCTGCAGGCGGAAAACGACGGCTATTTCTCGGGTCTTGTCAGCGGCGTGGCCACCGGCTCGCTGTATCGTTTTCGGCTCGACGGCGAAGCGACGCTTTTCCCTGACCCTGCTTCGCGCGCGCAGCCGCAGGGCGTGCATGGGCCATCTCAGGTCGTCGATCCGACCAGCTTCCCCTGGACCGATCGCGGCTGGCACGGGGTCGAGCGGTTGGGGCAGGTCCTCTACGAGATGCACATCGGCACATTCACGCCGGAGGGAACGTGGCAGGCGGCGATGAAAGAACTGCCGGAGTTGGCCACCCTCGGAATCACGGTACTGGAGATCATGCCGGTCGCCGAGTTTCCCGGCCGATTTGGCTGGGGCTACGACGGCGTGGACCTGTTCGCTCCGACGCGGCTCTACGGTGAGCCGGACGATTTCCGCCGATTCGTCGATCATGCCCACGCCGCTGGACTGGGAGTGATCCTCGACGTGGTCTACAACCATTTGGGACCCGATGGCAACTATCTCGGCCAGTTCTCGCCGCACTACGCCACTGCCTTGCACGCAACCGAGTGGGGCGAGGCCATCAATTTCGATGGTGCCCACAGCGGCCCGGTGCGCGAGTTCTTTATCGCCAATGCCGGCTACTGGATCGAGGAATTCCACCTCGACGGACTTCGCCTCGATGCCACGCAACGCATCTTCGATAGCGGACCGGAACACATTCTGGCCGCGATTACCGACCGCGTACGCCTGGCCGCGAAGGACCGGCACACGTTCGTGAGTGCGGAGGCCGACCACCAGGACGCGCGTATTGTGCGGACGAGGGCGCAAGGCGGTTACGACCTCGACGGAGTCTGGAACGACGATTTCCACCACAGCGCCCGCGTCGCTCTGACCGGGCATACCGAAGCCTATTACTCCCGATATCGCGGGACGCCGCAGGAGCTGCTGTCCGCGGTGAAATGGGGTTTCCTCTACCAGGGCCAGCGCTCCCGTGGGATGAAAGTGCCGCGCGGGACCCCGGCCCTGGACTTGCGGCCGACCGCGTTCGTAACGTTCCTCGAAAACCACGATCAGGTCGCCAACTCGTCGGACGGCCGCCGGCTGCACGCGCAGACCGATCCCAGACAGTATCGCGCGTTGACGGCACTGTTCCTCCTGAGCGCGGGGACGCCGCTGCTCTTTCAAGGGCAGGAATTTGCGTCCTCTCGTCCGTTCCTGTTCTTCGCCGATCATCACGAGGAGTTGGCGAAACTGGTTGCAAAAGGTCGTGCCGAAGGTCTCTGCGAGTTCCCGAGGATTGCGACCGCGGCGATTCAGGCGCAGCTGGCACTCCCGCACGACTTGCTGACGTTCCAACGCTCGAAGCTGGACCATTCGGAACGGCAGCTCCACGCACAAGCGTATGCCCTGCACCGCGACCTGCTTCAGCTGAGACGCAAGGAACCACTTTTTCAACGCCGGATGAGCGGTGTAGTCGACGGAGCCGTGTTGGGGCCTGAAGCTCTGGCGCTGCGTTTCTTCGGAGACGGCGCGGGAGATCGACTATTGCTTGTCAATCTCGGGCGCGATCTCGATCTCGACCCAGCTCCGGAGCCTCTGCTGGCGCCGCCGGAGGGCAGGGACTGGCGTATCATGTGGTCGAGCGAGGATCCGCGCTATGGGGGAGGAGGCACGCCACCTGTTCAGGGCGACGACGGTTGGCGGCTGTTGGGCCGTGCGGCGGTGCTGCTGGCATCCGGGGAATAGCTTCCGTTTAGCCGCGACCCGAGAGGGGAGCGCGGGCACATCGCCGCCCGCGCCTCCCCTCTCGGGTCGCGGCTAAACGACGGAGCGGCCGGAGGAGGTGACCATGTCACAGGTTGATGATCTCATGCGGAAAACAGCCGAGAGGCTCACGCAGCGGCCGTCCCTTCCGGAGTCCACCTATCGCCTCCAGTTCCACGCCGGTTTCACCTTCCGCGACGCCGAGCGGATTGTTCCCTATCTGCGCGACCTGGGCATCACGCATTGCTACGCCTCGCCGTATCTGAAGGCTCGGCCGGGCAGCACTCACGGCTACGACATCATCGACCATCGATTGCTCAACCCGGAGATCGGCACCGATGCCGAGTATGAGACCTGGGTGGCCGCCCTGCACGATCACGGCCTGAGACAGGTCCTTGACGTGGTGCCCAACCACATGGGCATCCTCGGCAACGAAAACGTCTGGTGGAACGACGTACTGGAGAACGGCCCCGCCTCGCCTTATGCCGGGTACTTCGACATTTCCTGGTACGCCTCAACGCGGGCAGAACTGGTCGGCCGCCTCTTGCTGCCGGTGCTGGGCGAATCTTACGGGAAAGTGCTGGAATCGGGGCAACTTCGTCTGACCTTCGACAAGGGGGCCTTCACGCTCTCCTACTTCGAGCATCGCTTTCCTGTTGCACCCGACAGTTACGGAGCGATCCTGGCGCATCGGTTGGAACAGCTGGAGGCACTCCTCGGCTCCGAATCCCCAGCATTGCATGAGTATCAAAGCGTTCTGTCCGCGGTGAAGAACTTGCCGCGGTGTTCGGAAACCGAGCAGGCCCGACGCGCCGAACGGCAGCGCGAGAAGGAAGTCATCAAGCGACGCCTAGCTGCACTGGCGGAGGAGAACACTCCGCTACGCCAATTCCTCGAACAGACGCTGGTGGTGTTTAACGGCACGCCCGGCGAACCGCGCAGCTTCGATCTCCTCGACGCTCTGCTCAACCAGCAAGCGTATCGGCTCGCCTACTGGCGCGTCGCCGCCGACGAGATCAACTACCGCCGCTTCTTCGACGTGAACGAGTTGGCCGCCCTGAACATGGAGCGCGACGACGTCTTCACCGCGACACACGAGCTGATCTTCCGCCTGCTCCGTGAAGGTAAGGTGGACGGACTGCGCATCGACCACCCCGACGGCCTGTTCGATCCTGCCGATTATTTACACCGCCTCCAGAGCCGTTATTTGCTCGATTGCGTTCGGAGCGTCTTCGATACCGAGCCGGACTTTCACGGTCTGGAGTGGCTTGAGTTGGAGGGCCCCGTGCGGGAGCGGGTCAACCTGGCTCTCTCCTCCCCCATAATAGGTCCGGCGAGCCGAGCCGGACCTGCCGACGCCAACGGTGCCCCTCGACTCGGGGCACCTATCACCGCGGAAGAGGACGCACTGCGCTTGCCGTTGTACGTCGTCGTCGAAAAGATCCTGGGCGTGGGCGAGGCACTGCCGGACGACTGGGCGACGCACGGAACGAGCGGCTACGACTTCCTCAATCTGGTGAACGGTTTGTTTGTGGAGGCAGGGAATAGCGAGAGCTTTCGGCGGCTGTATCGAGAGTGCATCGACGACGCCACGAGCTTTACCGAGATCGTGTACCAGAAGAAGTTCCTCATTCTACAGGTGTCGATGGCGAGCGAGCTGCACATGCTCGCCTATCTCCTCGATCGACTGGCGCAGCGCGATCGTTGGTCGCGCGACTTCACGCTGCACACCCTACGGCATGCGCTGCGCGAGGTCGTCGCCTGCTTTCCCGTATATCGGTCTTATCTCTCGACGGGCATAATCCGCGACGCCGACCGCAAATATGTGCAATCCGCCGTCCATCGCGCGGTGGTCCGCAACCCCGCGATCAGCCCCTTGGTCTTTCAGTTCGTCCGCGACCAGCTACTGCTGACGTCCCCCGAATCTGCGTTCGAGGAAGAACGCGCGGAGCAGCGTCGTTTCGCGGGCAAGTTCGAGCAGGTAACCGCCCCGGTGATGGCCAAGGGCACGGAGGACACGGCTTTCTACGTCTACAACTGTTTGCTGTCGCTGAACGAGGTCGGCGGCAACCCCGGACGCTTCGGCACTGCGCCCGAGGTGCTGCATCGCTTCAACCGCGATCGCTGCGCCAAGTGGTCGCGGGCGTTCTCGGCAACCGCTACGCACGACACCAAGCGCGGCGAGGACGTGCGCGCGCGCCTGAACGTCCTGTCCGAGATCCCCGGAGAATGGCAGCAGGCTCTGGCCCGCTGGAGCCGGCTCAACACACCCCATCGCGTCCACCTCGAAGATGCCCCCGTGCCGGACGCCAATGAGGAGTATCTGTTGTATCAGACGCTGCTGGGCACTTGGCCTCTCGACCCCTGTTCGAGAGAAGAGTTCGCCGAGTTCATCCGCCGGATTCAAGCATACATGACGAAAGCGTTGCGTGAGGCCAAGGTCCATTCGAGCTGGATCAATCCCAACACCACCTACGATGAGGGCGTCCAGCAATTCATCGCCCGCATCCTCGACGAGGAGAAAAACGCAGCGTTTTTCGAGGAATTCCGGCCGTTCCAGCGGCACGTCAGTCATTTCGGTCTGCTGAACAGCCTGGCCCAGACGCTGCTGAAGCTTGCTGCGCCCGGTGTGGCGGATGTGTACCAGGGGACGGAGGTATGGGACTTCAGTCTCGTCGATCCCGACAACCGGCGTCCCGTGGATTACGGCGCGCCGCGGTTCCCTGCTGGCTGAGCTGCGGATAAGGAGGGGGGGACGACGGGCCGGATCGCCGCGGACAGGTGCGGGAACTTCTGCGGACGAAAGAAGACGGCCGCATCAAGCTGTACCTGATCGCGGCAGGTCTGCGTTGCCGGCGCGAGCATCCGGGGCTGTTCACGGCTGGAGATTATCTGCCGCTGGAGGCCTCCGGCACCGGGCAAGATCACGTCTTCGCCTTTGCCCGGCGTCAGGGCGATGAGTGGGCGGTGGCGGTGGTCCCACGATTGCTGACCCAGTTCATTCCGCAGAGCGACGGGTTGCCTCTGGGCCAGGAAGCGTGGAAAGACACCTACTTGGTTCTGCCGGAAGGTGCCTGGCCAGGTCCGTGCCGTAACATTTTCACGGGAGAACCTCTGATTCTCAAAGAGGGGCAAGGAGGTGCTCGTGTATTCGTGGCCGAGGTGTTGGCTCATTTTCCTGTGGCGTTGTTCACTTCGGGGGGAAGAAAACTCTCGGCTCACGAGCCGCGATCGTTAGGGAACGCTCCTTAACGGTCGCGGTTCGTAGGGGCGGTCAGCTCGTTCGCGCCATCTTCGCCGTTTCCTGCGGGCTGGCTGTTTGGCCCGACAACACCAGCTCGGTAAAGACGCCGCCTTGCTGCACCAGATCGTCATAAGTGCCGACCTCGACAATCCGCCCGTCGTCGAAGACGACGATGCGGTCGGCGTCGCGCAGCGTCGAGAGACGATGCGCCACCAGAATCGTCGTGCGATCGGCTCGCTTCAACTCCAATTCTTGCTGGATGTGCCGTTCGCTGATGTTGTCCAGGGCCGACGTGGCCTCGTCGAGAATCAGGATCGCCGGTTTCTTCAGAATGATGCGGGCCAGTGCCAGTCGCTGCCGTTGGCCGCCGGAGAGGTTCCCGCCGCGCTCGGCGACCAGCGCATCATAGCCGCCAGCCATTTGCATGATTTCGTCGTGCAATTGCGCGAGTTCTGCAGCGTGGCGTATTTGCTCGCGCGTGGCGGCTGGGTTGCCGTATGCGATGTTTTCGGCAACCGTGCCTGCGAAAACGAACGGCGCCTGCCCGACGTAGCCGATCAGTTGTCCGATGTCAGCGCGCGTTACCTGCTCCAGCGGGGCGCCGGCCAGCAGCACCGACCCCTCCGTCGGGTGGGCCAAACGCAGCAGCACCTTGATCCATGTTGACTTGCCGCTGCCTGACTTGCCCGCCATACCGATCGTCTCGCCGCGGCGGATCGACAGGTCGATGCCGTCCAGGGCCCGGCGTCGCGGCCCTTCCGCCGTCTCGTACTCCAACGCCACTTTCTCGAAGACGACCAGGGGTACCGCTTGGTGTAGCTGCAATGGCCGCGGCTCGGCCACGACAAAGGAACGGTCGGGCGGTTCACTCAACATCTCGAGCAAATCGCCGACGCACAGGCTCGCCTCATGACCTTCGTCCAGAACGCGATGCACCTCGCTCAGCGGCGCCATGACACCCAGAAACAAGATCGAGAACGTCAACACATCGCCGAAACTGACAGCGCCTGGACGGGTGATCGCCAAGTACAGGGCCAGGGCCAGGACGAGGACATGGAAGAACCCTTCGTTGAGCGCCTTCCAACAGCCGAACAGCGACATCTTGAAGAGATGGCCGATCTCGAGGCGGCGCCTCCGCTCACAGGCCTGACGGACGTGCCGCACCTCGTACTGGTGCGTGTCGGCGGCGCGGACGTGTTCGATGCCGCCCAGCCGTTCGATCAAGGCCCCGTTGATTTCATCGCACGCTCGCATGAGGCTCAGCCGCACTCCCTTCTGCGAAAGCAACTGCCGCACCGTGAGTCCGAGGGAGACGGGGACAACGCCGGCCATCACCAGACCGAGCACCGGTTCCTTCCAGGTGGTAGCGGTGAGTGCAAAGATGCCGGTGAAGATGGCCGGGATGAAGTCGAGGAAGCTGAGACGCAGAAAGCGGACATAGCCGTCCACACTGCGAAAGATGCGCCCGTTAAGAGAACCGAGACGTTCACGACCCAGGACGGACAGGTCCACCCGCATCATGTGCGCGATCAGTTGTACCGTCATGTCGCGGCAAATGCTCGTGCAGGTGTTCTCAACAAGATAGCGACGCAAAACATTGAGTCCCTCGCGCACCAGGTACGCCGCGCCGATCAGGCCCAGCAGCCAGGCCGCGGTTGAGAACAGGGCCTGGCGCGACCGCCCTTGTTCGGTCCCGGTGTGGAGACTGTCCACGAGATGGCCGAGCAGCAACGGCATCGACGTGTTGCACAGGCTGGTTACAGCCATGAGGAGGGCGGCGCCGCCTAGCATCAGTTTTTGCCGGCGTGGCCCGATGCGCCAGACTGCGAGCGCCCTGGCCGCGAGCAGGCGCATTTCCGCCCAGCAGCCGTGACGACCGTTCACGCCCATGGTCGTTCCCGTCCGAGTAAAGCGGTCGGGAGAGAACCGCTCGCCTTGTCGCCCGCCGTGGAGCAACCGAGAAAAAAATAGGGGGAGAGAGAGACGGCCCAAATCACGCTGACGGGAACCGCGATACTCGCCTCAACAGCTGGCTGACGGGCAACGAGGCGCCGCCCATCAGCGTTAGCAGCTTGCGTTCGACCATTTGTGCAGGGCTAACCCCGGCGCGGATGTCGGCTACAAGCATCTCCTCTGAAGCTACCGCTGGACGAGGGTTGGAGGCTTCAATTGGAGCTGACACCTTTTCCTGAACTACCATGGTTGTTCCTCAAGAAGTTTGATCGATCGTAACATACCGCGAATGCACACATTCATCTGCAAAATCGGTGCCGCTCCTCCGGTCGTCAGCCAAAGAGCCGCGCTCGTAAGGAGAGCGCTCCCCTACGAGCGCGGCTCTTTAGGCTGGCACCAGAGAAACGTGCAACGGGCTTCCTTTCCGCGTGTAAACCGTTGCGCATCCTGTGTCGGCCGGCTTGCTATTTCATCCCATCAACACTTGAACCACATGTTCTCTATGATCGTCCGCCAGGGGGACCGTCTTCGCCGGCAACCGCTGGCCATCGAGTTGAACCTCCGCAACGCCGCGCTCCTCACCGTTGGGATTCTCCACGCGGATCGTATACGTCGCAGAACGCCAACGAACGGTCAGGGTGAAATTGCGCCAGTGTGCCGGCACACACGGTTCCAGGGTGAAAGCCGCGCCGCGCAGGCGGAAACCGAGTATGGTCTCCAGCACGACGCGGTAGAGCCACGCCGCCGACCCGGTGTACCACGTCCAGCCGCCGCGGCCGACGTGCGGCGGCTCTGCATAGACGTCCCCCGCCGTGACGTATGGCTCAACGCGGTAACGGGCCACGTCTTCCGGCGTGGCCGAGCGGCGCACCGGGTTCAGCATGTCGAGAAGTGTACCGGCTCGATCGCCGTGCCCGCGCAGGGACAGCGCTTGCAGCACCCAACAAGCGGCGTGTGTATACTGGCCGCCGTTTTCGCGAATGCCCGGCAGGTAACCCTTGATGTAGCCCGGTTCCAGAGTCCCTTGGTCGAACGGCGGCGTGAACAGCAGGATCAGCCCTACGTCAGGCCGAACCAGTTGCTCCACGACTGCCGTCAGGCCTGCGCTCGGCTCGTTCCGGATCGCCGGCGCCGGAGAGGACCGCCCATGTCTGCGCGAGGGAGTCGATGCGGCACTCATCATTGGTGGACGAGCCGAGGAGAGTACCGTCGTCGAACCAGGCCCGGCAGATACCAATCGCCATCCCAGGCATGCGCCTCGACGGCGCCGTGCAATCGTTCGGCCTCCGTCAAGCAGTTCTCCGCCCGCGCGGCGTCGCCGTGCTGCCGGGCCAGGTCGGCGAAGCACGCAAACAGGCGATCAGGAACCAGCCGAGCCAGACGCTCTCGCCCTTGCCGCCGGCGCCGACGCGGTTCATGCCGTCGTTCCAGTCGCCGGTGCCCATCAGGGGCAGGCCGTGTGCGCCCGAAACGCCGGCCGTGTTCCAGGGCACGGACGCAATGTTCGTAGAGCGTGCCCACTTCGTCCGCTTGGCCCGGCAGACCGTAATCGTCCTCACTGGTCCGGCGGAACGCCCGGTCCGATCAGGAACGGGACGCGCTCGTCCAGGATCGCCAGGTCGCCGGTCACCGTGACATAGTGGCAGACGGCGTAGGGGAGCCAGAGGTAATCGTCGGAAATGTGCGTGCGGACGCCGCGGCCCAGCGGCGGATGCCACCAGTGCTGCACGTCGCCCTCCACGAACTGCCGGCCGGCGGCCGCGCAGGAGATGGGCGCGGGCCTCCTGCGGGGCGCGCGTAGACCAGGGCCATCGCGTCCTGCAACTGATCGCGGAAGCCGAACGCGCCGCCGGATTGGTAGAACCCCGATGCGGCCCCAAACGCGGCAGCTTAGCACCTGATACGGCAGCCAGCGGTTGAGCAGAACGTCCAGCGCCGGATCCGGCGTGCGAACCTGCACTGCCCCGAGCACACGATCCCAAACAGCCCGGACCTCCTCGAGCAGAGCGTCAATGCGGGCCGGATCGCGGAACCGGCGGGCGTACTGCCGGGCCGTGTCGGTGTCTCGGGCGGCGCCGAGCACGAAAACGATCTCGTTTCTCTTCGCCGGGCCGCAGGTCGAAGGGCGCGTGCAGGGCGGCGCACGGATCGAGAGCGACGCCGACCCGTCCGGATAGACCGAGCCGGCGAAGCGCCGCCGGGCGCCGTCACGGAGCCGTTGCGGCCCAGAAACTCGGTGCGGTCGGCGGTCAATGTCCGCGGCCGGACGCTGACGTCTGCGAACGCCACCCGGCCTGGGACATCCGGCGTGGAAGGCGTGGCGGGCGAGCAGTGCCCCGGACTCCGCGTCGACCTCGGTGACGACGCGCATCGGCGCCTGTTCGCGGAGGGTGCCCAGCACCCACTCGGCGAAGAAAGTCGCTGACAGCCGCCGCGGCCGGTCGCCCTGCATTCTGCATCGCAGGGCGAGCACCTTGACCGGCGTCGTCCGGCGGCACGAACATGGTCAGCCGGATGGCCAGCCCGTGCGCCCGCTGTTCGAAGACGGTATATCCCTGGCCGTGGCGCACGCAGCGTCGGCAGGGTCGCCCCAGACGGCAACGGCGTCGGCGTCCAGACGTCACCGCTGTCCTCGTCGCGCAGGTACAAAACCTCGCCCGGCGTGTCGGAGACGGGGTCGTTGTGCCAGGGTGTGAGCCGGTTGGTCTGGCTGTTGTCCGCCCATGTGTAACCGCCGCCCGTTTCCGACACGATGAACCCGAAGGAGGGGTTGGCGATGACGTTGATCCAGGGCGCCGGCGGTGGAAGGAAGCGGACTGCATCGTTCGCCGCGCAGACGCGGATGACATACTCGCGGCCGTCCGGCGTGAAGCCGCCGGTGCCGTTGTCGAACAGCAATTTCGGCTCCGGCGGCAACGGCTGGACTTCCTGCGCGGCTGCACGGCGGCGCGGCAGGTCGTCGGGCAGGCGGGCGGACGTTTCGGCTCGTTCGAGTTGATTGGCCAGCGGGCCGCCGTCGGCGTGCAGTACGACCCGGCCAGCGGACTGGAGCAGGGCGCTCCTCCTCCGGCCGATCTGATCCGCCTGACGCAGGAAGATGCCGCCGCGCTTCTCGGCCAATGCATGACTGTCGCTGGTGCGGATGAGATTCTGCAACTCCGTGTACAGTTCATCCTGATAGGCCGTCGGCTTCTGGTTGAGAAGGACCAGATCCGTTTCCAACCCTTTCAAATGCCAGTAGGCGTGTGCAGCCAGCAATTGCCGGATCAGCGGCAGGTGCTCGGTATCGCCGATCAGGACGAGCAGGATGGGTAGGTCGCCGGAGATGCCGAGCGGCCACAGCCCAGGCTGGGATTGGCGATTGCCGGCCAGCGCCGCCGGATCGCCGCGCAAAGCGGGGCCGGCGATGAGCAGATGAGTAGCCAGGCGCTGATAAAGATGGGCTTCACCGCTGGGCAATTGCAGGTGCCGCAACTCGACCTGACTGTGAGCCCACGCCACCTCGAAGCGCGTAGAACCGCGTGCAAGTCACGGTAGTGGTCGGCCAGGGCCAGTGCTTCCTCACGGCTCTCGCTCAGGCCCGTCGTGAAGGCCAATGTGAAGGTAGCCTCCGGAGCCAGCCGGAGACGCCGCCGCAGGCTGAACACGGGGTCGAGCACGGGTCCGGTCGTGCCGGACAGATTTCGCTCCGGCTTCCAGAGCGACGGGGTTGGCCGGCGTGCGGCCGCGGCCGAGAAATCGCGCTCGATCGGTTTCGTAGGACGTATCCTCGCTTGGCCCCTCCGCCGCCAGGACGTGAACCGCCCAGACGGGCGACTGCTCCGCCGAACGCGGCCGGCGGCGGGCGAGGAGGGCCTGGTGCGTCCGTCCCATTCCGTTTCCAGAAAAAGTTTGCCGAACGCCGGATGGGCCGCGTCTGCCCCTTGCGTGGCAAGCACCACCTCGACGTAACTCGTCACTTCGAGGTCGCGGGTTCTGGAACTCCGGTTCGTCAGGGTCAGCCGACGTACTTCGACATTGCGTTCCGGCGGCACCGTGATTTCCAGGTGCGTCAGGATGTCGTCGTCCACGGCAGAAAGTCGGCCTTGTCCGGCGAGAAGATGGCCTCGTAGGACTCGGCGGCCCGGCACACAGGTTGATGACCGGCGGACCAGACGACTCCGCTTTCAAGATCGCGCAGGTAGACGAATTGACCCCAGGCGTCGCGGCTGAAGTCCTCACGCCAGCGGCTGACCATCAAGCCGCGGCAGACGCCGTAGCCTCCTCCGGCGTTGGTCACCATGACCGTGTACTGGCCGTTGGACAGAAGATGCGTGCGCGGACCGGGCGTGTCCGGCGTGGTCAGGCGCCGACTGAGGGCGGCGACTTCCGCGGCCGGGGGGAGGCGCGGCGGCCTCGGCCTTGCTCGGTTCCTCCGGGATGATCGTGAACGGCACGCGTTCCTGCAACAGAAGGTCCGCGGCCCGCACCATCGGCTCGGCGTGGAAGCGGCGCGGCATGGGATCGTCGAGCAGGCAGTTGACCAGGGCGACCAGGCTCATGCCTTGATGATGGGCCATGAACGAACGGACCGTCATGCTGCGCCGCCCCGCCGGCAAGCGCTCGGCGGTGTAGTCGATGGCCTCGTAGAAACCATGCGCGCCGAGACCGCCTTCCGCGGCAAGACGTTGGAGGTTCACGACGGCATCGCGCGGGCAGACGGTGGCGGCCAGAGCGGTCGCATAGGGCGCGACCACGAGGTCGTTGGCCAGCCCACGCTTCAGCCCCAGTCCGGGCACGCCGAATGCCTGGTACTGATAATCCAGCGAGGCATTCTGTTGGGCGTAGCCCGACTCGGAGATGCCCCACGGCACGCCGCGCTGCCGCCCATACTCCATCTGGCGTACGACCGCGGCGCGACGACTTTCGTCCAGGAGCGTGTCGGGATAGCAGGGCAGGATCAGTTCGGGCATCAGGTATTCGAACATCGTTCCGCCCCAGGAGAGTAGGCAGGACTCGCCGTGGATGCGCGTCACCAATCGGCCCAGGTGAAACCAGTGCTTGCGCGGTGCGGCACCGCGGGCGATGGCCAGGAAGCTCGTCAGCCGGGCCTCGGAAGCCAGCAGGTCGTAGGAGGCGCTGTCCAGGCGGCCCTGCGCCGGCGTGTAGCCGATGGCGAACAGATGACGCTCAGGCCGGTAGAGGACCGTGAAGTCCATCGCGGCCGCCAGGGCGTCGGCTCGCTCTGCCAGACGGCGGCAGCGCGCGATCAACGGCCCCGCTCCCCGCGCCGCACCGCTGCCGCCAGCTTGTCGATCCACGCCGCCGTTTTGCCGTCCTGGGCCTTCGCCAGATCGGCCAAGTCCGAAGCCTGCGAGTCCTGCCTCCCGGCCAGGTCCGTGACCGACGCAGCTTCGGTTAGTCGGTGCCGGAGATGTTTCCAGCGCTCCGCGACTGGTGGGTTCGCGGACAAATCGGCGTTGCGCTGCTCGCAGCCGTCCAGCCAGCGCGATCCAGGGAGTCAGGATGTCTAGCTCGTTCAGCGCGTCTCGGGCCTGGGTGGCAAAGCGGGTCATCCACGGATCGATCGGGTTCCAACTCCCGCCGACAGGGTACAGCCGGCGCCGCTGGCCAGCCTCTCGGCGCGCCGCAGCACGCGCCACCAGCCAGGCACGCCGTTGGTGCAGATCCGCGCAAGACAGCGAGAGTATCCGTTCCAACGCGCCCGATCGGCGCTGCAGCCGCTGGCCGCGTTCGGAAACGACGTCCAATGCCGTATCCCGTAGTAAGCGTGTGATGACTCCGAACGTGTCCGTCAACCCCGCCGCCGGTTCGGAGCCCGACCACGGTTTGCGGATCACTTCCGTCAATCCCTGTTTGAGGGTGATGAGACAGGCGGCCAGATTGCCGCTGTCCACAGTCGAGACGTAGGCCGGTCGCAGTGGTTGCAGGCTGACTGTGTCGTACCAGTTGTAGAAGTGGCCGTGGCAGCGTTCCAGACGATCCAGCGTGTCGAACGTTTTTTCCAGGCGGTCCGTTAGATTGCCGAGGCCGAGATAACCGAGATCGTGAGCTGCCAGCGTAGACAGTAACAGAAGACCCTTGTTGGTCGGCGAGGTGCGGTGCGCCACTTTACCTTCCGGTGCCGCCTGATAATTGTCCGGCGGTAGCCAGTTGTCCATTGGCCCGACGAACGATTCAAAAAAGCCCCACGTCATGCGGGCAACCTGCCGCAGCTCACGACGTTCCTCGGAGTTCAGCGGTGCCGCCGTCGTCTTCGGCGTCTGGCTGACGCGATAGGCAACCAGCGGCGACAGCAGCCAGGCGACCAGGAACGGCGCCGCCGCCGGCAGCGACTCGGGACGCACCACAGCGATCAGGGGGCAGCGCCGCCGGCCAGCGTCGGCGCCGCCCACATGCTGCGCCAGAAGTCGCCCAAACTCGTCCCGAGCCGGCCTTCCGTCGCCGCGGCAGTCTCCCACTCCAGCAGACGGCGACGCGTCCGATCAGACGCGCCAGGGTGCGAAGGATGGCGTCGGCGGCCTGGTAAGCCAGATCGGCTAAGAAGATCGTGCCGAGAAGCATCTGAGCTGCCGTGGCGCCCAATCCATAACGCAAGCCGCGCACGTCAGTCCGCAAGCCGTTCCGCAAGCCCTGCATGACGGTGCCGCAGAGGGCGACGACAAGCGGGGCGCAGAGCACCGCCGCCACGCCGACGCTCCACAGCCACGCCGGACCGGGCAGCAACATCCAGCCGACCAGCAGCATCACCACCAGGGCCGGCGGCACGAGACTGCGACGCAGATTATCCAGGATCTTCCATCGTTCCGGCAGCGGCAGACAGTTCTTTTGGCAGGACCACGGACGGCGGACGACGGAGGACTCCGATACGTTTGCTTTCTCCTTCTGCCGTCCGCTGTCCTCCACCGGCGTCGGGACCGGCACCGTGCGTCCCAGCCACGGCAACAATTGCCAGTCGCCGCGAACCCAGCGATGCTCGCGCCGGGCAAAGGCGTGGTAGCGCGATGGGAAGTCGTCGAACACTTCGATATCCGTGACCAGGCCGCAACGGGCGTAATTGCCCTCGATCAGATCGTGGCTGAGGATGTGGTTGTCCGGGAATGTGGAGCCGGCTACCGACTCAAAGGCATCGACGTCGTAAATACCCTTGCCGGTGAAGGAGCCGGCGCCGAACAGATCTTGGTAGACGTCGGAGACCGCCGCCGAGTACGGATCGATCCCCGCGGATGCTGCCCAGACGCGGCTGAACATAGTTCGCCGCTTGCGGCCGAGGTGGTAACTGACGCGCGGCTGCAACACGGCGTAACCGGCCACGACACGCCGCTGCTTCGGCTCGAAGCGCGGCCGGTTGAGCGGGTGCGCCAACGTGCCGATCAGACGCCGCGCCGCTTCCTGCGGCAACCGCGTGTCGGCGTCCAGCGTCAGGACATAGCGAATGTGCGCGAGTGCCGACGGTTCGGCACTGAAGACCGTGTAACTCGTGTCGTGAGCGCCGCGGATCAACCGGTTAAACTCCGACAGTTTGCCGCGCTTGCGTTCCCAGCCCATCCAGCAGCCCTGAAGAGCGTTCCAGCACCGCGCCCGATGGAACAGGAAGAAACGCGGCGGACCATCGCCGATGTGTCGTCGGTTCAGGGTCGCGATGCCGTCCAGGGCAGCCTGCACGACGGCATCGTCCGACGGTTGGTGTTCCATGGCGGCATCGGCGAAGTCGGTGAGGAGAGCGAACCGCAACTGAGAGTCAGGGTTAGCGAGGTAATGGACTTCCAGCCGCTGCACCAATTCGGCAGCAGCGGCGGGCGTGTTGATCAGGCAGGGCACGACAACACAGGTCGCGCATTCAGGCGGGATGCCGTCCTTGAGTTCCAGCTTGGGCAGGACGCGCGGCGGAATCACCCAAGTCAGCAGCGTGTTGGTGAGATACACCGCCAACTCGCTCGCCGGTAGGAACGCGACGACCAGCAGGAGCGCGATCCACGGCGAATGGACCGCTCCCGCTGCCCACGACAGTGTTGCCAGGAACAGCGTCGCCAAACCGATCACGCTGCCGAAATAGACCGACTTCGGGTGGTGGAGCAATCCCTCGCCCAGCCGGTCGCCAAACGTCGGACGGTAGTTCAGTTCCTGCCGCAAGGACGTCAGGCCGTCGCCGATCAGATGGTAGCCGACATGATTGGCCGGGCTTTCGTTCGCTGTCGCGGCGCGGGCCAGCGCCTGCCGTGTTACTTCCTCCTCCATCCGTCCGGAGCGTTTGGCCAGTTTCTCGATGGCTCGTCGATAGCGGTCGCGCGTGCCGAAGTCCTGCCGTTTATACACGCCGGCAGGATCGTTGCGCAGCAAGGCCTCCACCCGACTCGCACGTTCAAAGAAGGCATTCCAGTCGAGCATGGCCAGCAGGCGCAAGCTGGTGACCGCATTGCCGACGGATACCTGATTGACTGCCTGGCGCTGGTGCTCACGCTGAACCACCGCCGCGGTATCGACACCGTGAGCCGACAAAGTTCGCTCGAAGGCATCGTCGGGATCGCGCCACGCAACACCTGGAGAACACCGACGATGAACGAATCACTCAGTTCGCACGCCGGCGGTAGTTCGTGTGTTGGACCACTGCGGTCCCGGCCGGCAACCCAGCATTCGGCTCGACTGTGGTCAGCCAGCACCACCAACATTTGCTCGGACAGGCGTCGGAGGTTCTCCATGAGGGCCAAACGCAGCATGATAGGCACGGCCCAAAGTTCGCCGATGGTCAAGGGCGCGATCGCCTGGAACACCTCGACGATGCGAAGCAAATGTTCCTCATCGAGAGTGCTGTCGGTATGAGCCACGAGGGCGACGGCGAGAGTGTAGACGCGCGGATAACCGGTCAGCGGGCCGGTCGCCACCTTCGGCAACTCGCGGTAATAGCTGTGCGGTAAATCACGGCGCACCTCGTGCAGCATTTCCTCCAAGATATACCAGTTATCCAGCAGCCATTCGGCATCGGAAGTTAGTGGTTCGCGTTTCTGAGAGCGTGTTCGGAGACGGCGAACGCACTCGTCGAGGAGACGACTGTTTTGCACGAACCGCCGCAGCAGCGGGCGTCCCGATTCGGAGCGCGCAATGGTAGTGCAGTTCGCCAGCTCGCGGGTGAAGGACTCCATCGATTCCGAACCGAACAACTCGGCGCGCAGCGGCTCGCGCCCTTCTGCCGACAGGGCGAAGGCGTTCGTGGAGGGCGGCGGTTCCAGGAGAGAGGAATGCGGTGCCGCGGTTAATGCGTTCATGTGCGGTGGTTCTCCTGTTGCCTGTCCGGGTGAGTGCGTTCGGAAGCCCTCCGTTCGCCATGGCTGGGCCAGGCGAATGTCCGTGCGGAGCAACTGCGATGCCAGCATTCTTTTTTTTCGCGGATCAGCTTGTTCGCTGGTACGTCGTTTGCTTAATTCACGGTGTCCTCGCCTGCGGGAGAACACAAGAGCATCGCGGTAGCGACGAAAGGGCACCACGGAGCGTCGAGTTGAAGCCGGGTCCTTTGCAGAGCAAATGCCGGGTAACGAGAGAATCCCCGCCAGGGGATGGGGTCGGGAGCATGATGGGCGACGTGCTTCCCGGCCCGTTTTTGTTTCTCTCACCACCGGGGCTGTGAGCAATGACGGACGGAAAGGTGGGAAATACTGTGCCGCTAGCGCCGCGAATGTGCCGCTCTGCAAATCGAGATCGCTGATCGAGAACTCGGTATCCTGGCACAAAACTTGCGATCAATTCCGCAGTAACCGGATTTCCCGATTTTTCAACCCATCAACCAGGAGAGTGCCATGCGAACAGCTCTGGTCATCGGTGTCTTACTCATTATCCTGGGCGTGATTGCCCTGGCCTTTCAAGGTTTCACCTTCTTTACGACCGAGCGGGCCGTGGATGCGGGGCCGCTGAAGATCGACGTGCAAAAGCCACACACGATTATCTTCAATCCCATTCTCGGCGTCGTCGCCTTGATCGCGGGTACCGTTCTGGTCCTATCGGGGCGCGGAGCCCGCAGGGTCTGAGGGGAATTACGAACCGCGACCGTTAGGAACGCTCCGAACGGTCGCGGCTCGTAACCGTCATCTCATTTCTGGGGCAGATTGTGCTACTTCCGCCAGCTTATTTGCTGAATGAGCACCGATGCTCCAAGTCTTCCATCGAGGGTTCAACACACTGTGGTGGCTGAGCATCACCGTCGTCTTGCTCAGTCTCGTGCGCGCATGGTGGGTCTTGTATTTATTCGGCTGGTCCCCTTACGTGACGAGGGCCTACTTCGCTTGTGTCCAGCCGGTCCTGTTCAGTCACAAGCACCACGTCGGCAACCTCGGCATCAACTGACGATGAGCAAACACAGACGGAAACGTGAGAAATGTATTGCCGTTACCAAGTCAGATTGAACTCTCTGCTGCCGTTCTACCGTTGAACGACAACTCGACGGCGTGCCAGCATGAGCCGCCCCGGCGCCTGCACGTATGACGGCGATCGTGGCGGCAGTACAGAGTCTGCGGCGTGTGTCGTGGTGTCGCCGCTGGCAACCGGGGGAGCGCGACCATTTCTCTTACCTCCACTCATTTGGAGATTGCTGCCAGCACGGTGTCCACTTCGACCCACAGTTGCTCCCAGGCGGCACGATCCAACGGCGGTATCGCGGCTAAAAAAGCGGTATCACGCACGGCAACCAGGTCCGCATCCATTTTCCACTGTGTCAGCTTCTGTCGCACAACGACGTGGTTGCGCGGGTCCTTCGCCTGCTCCGTCCAGTGGCGCAAGTCGGCCTGCAACCAGTTCCGGGCCAGGTCGATCAGGTAGCCCCATTCCTCGATGCCGAACGCCGTCATTTCGGTGTCGTCGCCGGCCGCGGCCCGGACGGCATAACAAGCGGCGTTGTAGCGGTGCGACGGAGTGAAAATGTCCGCCATCTTCGCGTCGGCGGCGAAAGCCTGGGCGTACATCTGCACGCTCCGAAAGTATCGTTTCTGGAAGCGCTGACCTAAGAGCTGGGCGAATTCGCAGGTTTCGGCGGGAGTGTCCGGCTGTGCCCGCCCGGCGGCGACGTCTGCCAAACGGGGAAGCAGTTGCTGCCAGCGTTCGGTCGTGCGTAGATTGTTCGTTGCGAAAGTATATTTCGGGTTGATCCGCAGTGCTTCCCTCAACTCTCGGATAGATCCGTCAAGGTCGCCGATTTCGCGCAGGATGAGGCCGAGGTTGGCGTGCGGAAAGGGATATTTCGGATCGAGCCGGATGGCCTGCCGGTACTCGGTCATGGCATCGTCCAGGTTGCCCTTGCGCGCAGGGCGAGGCCGAGGACGTTGTGTGGCCGGGCGTCTTTGGGAGCCAGCCGGATGGCTTCCCGATACTCCGCGATCATCCCGTCCTCGTCGCCCTTTTCGCGCAGGCTATCGGCCAGGTTGGCATGCGGCCGGGCGTAATTCGGATTGAGTTGGATCGCTTCCCGGAACTCCCTCATCGCCCCGTCCAGGTCGCCCCTGACGCGCAGGATAGCGCCGATACCATTGTGCGGCGGAGCGAAATTGGCATCGAGCCGAAGCGCTTCTTGGTATTCCCGCATCGCCCCGTCCGGGTCGCCCCTGGCATCGAGGGCGCTCCCCAGGTTGGTATGGGTCGCGGCGTTCGTCGGGGAAGCCGTCACTGCTGCCTGATACCAGCGCACACGCTCAGCCGCGTCATCCGGCACGCCGGTCGAATAACTGGTGCCCATGCTCATCAGTAAATCCAGGTTGGCCGGCCGTCGAACCAGCGCGGCCCGCAGAAGGTCGCGGCCGCGCGGCCCCTCATACATCGCCTGTTCGCCGAGGACCGCCATGAATCCCGTCGGCTGCAACAGTGCCTCGGGCCGCTGCGCCAGGGCGTCACACTGGCGGCGTTGCCCGGCCGTGACGGCAGTACGCCACGCGTCCCGGTAGGCGTCTGGATCGACCGCCGCCAGCAACCGGAGAACCGCCGGCGGCCGCTCGATCCAGAGCCAGCGATCCAGGTACTCCACGAGACGGTCGCGCACCAGGGACTCGGCGACCAACCGCCGGGCCTCCTCCGGGTCGGTCTTGCCCGGGACCACGCCAAAATCTGCAAAGGCGGTCCGGATCCGGTTCGCCAGCTCTTGCCAATCCGGGAAACGGTTGTCCGAGATGGTCCAGCGGAAACGGTCGATTTCATCCAGCCGGCGCAGCAGGGCCAGGGCGGCGCGGCAGTCGTCGAAGCGCTGTTGCAGGGATGTGCTGACGCCCTCCGGCAGCCGGCGCTCCGCTTCCGCCAGGAGCGTTGCCGCCCGATTTGCGTCCCCTGATTCCAGTGCCTCCGCAGACTGGATTAGCAGCGCCTCCAGGGCAGCCGCGTTCCGTGCCTGGCGCTGCTGCCGCTCACTCTCCTGCTGGGTATGTCGCCAGGCGACCACGGTTCCACCCGCCAGCAAGAGCAGCAAGGTTGCTGCCAGCGCCAGCTGCACGCGCCGGCGTTTCCGCTGCTCCCGCGCCTCGGCCTGGGCTTTCACTTGCTCCAGCTCCGCCGTTCGCGCCCGCTGCTCCGCCGCCGCACGCAACTGGGCCACCGTTCGAGCGACCTCGGCCGCATCCGTGGGCCGATCCGTCGAGGCAAACGCGAGGCAGCTCCGGCACAGCGCCACCAGGTCCGGGTCGCCGCCGCATTTCGCCAGCCGAGCCAGGCACTCACCCGTCTGACCCCGGACTGCCATCAGCCGCACCGCCGCGGAATCTCCTCCGCCATACACCGGCTCGCCTGTCAAAATCACCGCCAGGATCGCCCCCAACCCAAATACGTCCGATCGTTCATCGACCCGAGCGATCTCCCCGGCCGCTTGTTCCGGGGCCATGAACGATGGAGTACCCAACAAGCTCCCGGCCTCCGTCTGTAAGCCGTCCACCGCTCGGCGTGCTTTAATCTCGGTGCCGGTCGTGTCAAGCGTCTCGACCGGCTGGGTTTTCGCCGCGGTCGCTGTCATCACCTTGGCCAGGCCCCAGTCCATAACCTGGACTTCACCAAAACGGCCGACCATCACGTTGCTCGGCTTCAGGTCGCGATGGAGGACGCGATGCTCGTGGGCAAAGGCCACCGCCTGGCAAACTTGCTCGAAAATGGCGATGAACCTGCCGCGGTCGTGCCCAGGGCTAGGCCGCTCCTTGAGCAGGTCCGCGAGGGTGTGGCCTCGGACCAGTTTCATGGCCAGGAAAGGCCGGCCGTCGGGTAGTGTGCCCAGGTCGTGAACGGCAGGGATGGCAGGATGCTGCAATTGGCCGGTCACGGCGCCTCGTCGATGAAGCGCCGGGCCGCACTGCCGATGGGATCGAACTTCTCCTGCAGCACCTTGACGGCCACCTCCCGGCCGAGGATGGTATCGGTGGCGCGATAGACCACGCCCATGCCGCCTCGGGCGATTTCGTCGCCGAGCAGATAGCGGCTCGCCGATGGTGTCTCGGTCGCGGCCGCGCCGGGTGCCGCTCTCGTTCGCGCATCAATGCGCGTAGCCGCGTCCGATAGATTGATTGCCGCCGCGGGATCGGGATTGGACAGGGCGGGAACGCGTCCGTCGCGCTGCGGATCGTCCAGGGTTCTCGGCAAAGTGTTGCCGTGGACCGCATCGTCCGGAGCGTGGCCGTTAGCGGACAGCGGATCAATCGGATCGGGCATGAGCGCTCCCTCGGGAACTATTGCAAGATGGGCATTGAACATGCGCGCGCGTTGCCTCGTCGTCATTTTATGCAGGAGAGAAGAAAAACGGGCAGGTGGAGAATGCCGAATTGGAATCGAGAGACGAAGGTCCATTTCGGTTATTGTGGCAACCCATAATTCTGCGCAAGGCGGAAGTTTTCACCGCGCCTCTTCCGCGGCATAGAACGAAAAGCTGAAAACCTCGCCTTTATCAGAGACTGTAGCATCAAGGGTGAGGAAGTGAGACCCCTGCCGGCTTGTCCGGCAGGTGAAGCAGTTCCGGGAGCTAATCGGTTAGCTGGCGAACTGCTTCACCTGCCGGACAAGCCGGCAGGGGTCGACGGGACACGTTTGCTACGTCCGGTTAGCTGGCGAACTGCTTCACCTGCCGGACAAGCCGGCAGGGGTCGACGGGACACGTTTGCTACGTCCGGTTAGCTGGCGAACTGCTTCACCTGCCGGACAAGCCGGCAGGGGTCTCACTTCCTCACCCGTGATGCTACAGTCTCCCTTTTCAGAACGGATTCACAGTTAGCTGGAAGCTCTGCGATAGCTTGCTGCTGATAAACAGGCTGTCGGGCTCCGGGGTGTAGGCGGTCGTGATGAAGTTCATCCCGACGTCCAGGGAGGACAGGGCCGCGTTCATCGTCGCCACGCCGTTGTTGACGGTCGCGGTGCCGATCAGGGCCAGGCCATCGAAGAAGTATTCCGTTCCACCGGAAGGCGAGAGCGCGTCTGGCATCACAGGGCTGACGATCGCGGTCAGCGATACGAACTTGTCTAACCCAAGGGTCACCGTGCTTGTCCGCACGAAGGCCATTGCCTGGTTCTGCACTTCCGCTGGGCCAAAGCCAACCCCAGATGGCGGGTTAATCGCCTCCACGATCGGTGCGTTCAGGTTCAAGCCGCTTTGCTCGAACTTGCCGGCGCTGGTGGCGTCCGGCACATAGTTGGCCAGGAGGATGTGCGTGCCGGCCGTCAGCACCGACGTTGAAATGGTGGCCATGCCATTGGTCAGTAGCACGCCGGTCGATGGGCCGATCATGCCGCCCATGTTGCCGTCGAAAATCTGCACCGCCCCGGTCGGAATAGCGTTGGTCGGGATCGAGGGAACGATAAAAGCGGTAAAGGTCACCGCTTGCCCCACGGTGGCGGTGAGCGGCGACGCTTTGAGGACGACGGTTGTCGGATCCGAGGGGTCGGTGGATCCGGCGGTAGCGAGGATGTTCTCCGTGAACGGTGCGGAGAGACCGCTCGATCCGAATTCATTGGCGCTGGTCGCGTCCGGGAAATAGGCGGCGGTAATCGAGGAATGAAGACCAGCGCTGAGGGTGGACGTGGTAACGGTCGCCGTGCCGTTGGTGCCAACGGTCTCGCCCGACGACGAGCCGAGGAAATTCAGGCCGTCGAAGAAATAGACCGTGCCGGTCGGCGTCACCCCGGTGGGCGCGGACAGGTTGATGGTCGCCGTGAAGGTCACCGGTTGACCCGCCACCGAGTTAGGAGCCGATGACGAAACCGTCACACTGGTGCCGATGGCGGGCTGGATCGTTTCCGTCAGAGGCGACGACAGGCCGCTCGGCGCGAAGGTGTCGTTGCTGGTCGGGTCGGGGAAATAAGCGGCCGTGATCGCTGAATGGGTGCCAACAGTCAGCGCCGTAATGGCAGGGGTGGTCAGCGGCGTGGTAACCGTCGCGATGCCATTGACCACGGTGACGCCGGTTGCCGGTCCGAGGAAATTCAGGCCGTCGAAGAAGTACATCGTGCCGGTCGGGATGGTCGAGGTTGGGCTCGCCTGACGGATGAAGGCCGTGATGGTCACCGGCTGGTCGAAATCCGCCACGGAGTCCGATGAGGCCAGCGTCACGGTGGTGGCAACCGGCGCCTCAACAACCTGCGTGAACGGTACGGACAACCCGCTGTCGGCAAAACGGCTGCTGCTGCTCGAATCGGGGAAATAGGCGGCGGTAATGGAGGAATGAACGCCAGCCATCAGGGTCGAAGTCGTCACGCTCGCCGTGCCGTTGCTGACCGTCTCGCCCGACGACGAGCCGATGAAGCTCAGGCCGTCGAAGAAGTACACTTTCCCGGTCGGCACCAAAGTCGTCGCATTCACCGGTGTGATGGTTGCCGTGAACGTCACCGATTGGCCCAGCTGGGACGTGGGTACGGACGAGGAAACTTTCACGACGGTCGGGTCGCCGGAAGCAGACATCGGGGCAGCGACGATGTTCTCGGTAAACATCGCCGACAGGCCGCTGGGGGCGAACGTGCTGCTGCTGGCCGAATCGGGGAAATAGGCGGCCCGGACGAAGGAATGCACGCCAGTCGTCAGGGTCGAAGTCGTCACGGTGGCCATACCGTTGCTGACCGTCTCGCCCGACGACGAGCCGATGAAGTTCAGCGCAGTCGAAGAAGTAAACCGTGCCTGTCGGCACCGTCGTGTTCGGTGCGAGCGGTGCAATGGCGGCCGTGAAGGTCACCGACTGACCGGCGACAGCGGTGGGCGCGGACGAGGAAACGGTAACCTGCGTGGCGTCCACCGGTGAAATCGCCTCGGTGAACGCGGCCGACAGCTGGCCGCCGGTGAAGACCTTGCTGCTGGCGGGATCCGGGAAGTAGGCGGCCGTGATGGCCGCGTGCATGCCGACTGTCAGCGTCGAGGAAGTAACCGTCGCCGCGCCGTTGGTAACCGGGACGCCGGTATTGGGGCCGAGGAAGTTGAGGCCGTCGAAGAAATACATCGTGCCGGTCGGAACGTCCATGGTCTGGGCATTCGGCGTGATTGCTGCGGTAAAGGTCACCGACTGGCCCGAGAAGGCCGAGGGCGCACTCGACGTGACGCTCACCGACGTGCCGATCAGGTTGCCGCCCTGGCTGAAGCCAATGGTGCCCGAACTTCCCGAAAATCCATCGCAGTTGGCCGTCAGCGTGAGGAAGTCGGGAGTGCCCAGGAGCACGACGACCGTGGTGCTGCCGTTGTTGAAGGGCAGGGTCCCTGGCGTCACGACTTGGCCATCGCTGCTGCTCAGCCCGCCCGTACCGGAGAAACTGAAGACCTGGTTGCCGTTCTGGTCCAGGGCGATGACCGAGAGGAAGAATGGGACACCGGCAGTAACGGTGCTCGGGGCAGTGACTTGCAACGTCGAAACCGGCTGGGACTGATAGGCTCCGATGTCGTTAGAATCAACGTCGATGCGTGAGTCGCCGCGTTCGTCGGTGTCCACGTCAAACTCGCCGGCGCCAACAGCCGGGCTGTTGGCCAGCAGCGCGATGGTCTGCGTGGAGCCGCCGTAACTGCCCAGCGGCGTCAGCATCGCATTGATCGGGCTGGTGCTGGTGCCGATTTGATCGGCGTTGCTGCCGTTGCTGATGCCGGACAGGCCGGTGCCGTTGCCAATGAGGTCGAAGGAGCTGTCGGAGTTAACGCTGCCCTCGACGTCTGGTGCGGTGCCAGACGTGGCCGTATTCCCCGCCACAATGGTGTTCTGCAGATCGAGCGTGCTCACCGCGCCGGTGTCGCTGACGTTGGCGACGCCGCCGCCGAATCCCGAGGTGTTGCCAGCCACCGTGCAGTCGTCCAGCAGCAGGCTAACGGATGTCCCGGTGGCGTTCTGGACTTCGAGGATGCCGCCGCCCCCGGTGTTCGCCGTGTTGTTGGCGACGGTGCAATTGGTCAGGGTAGCGTTGACACTGGCGTTCAAGCTTTGCAGGGTGATGCCGCCGCCGTCGCGGCCGGACGTGTTGCCGATGACGGTGCTGCTGGTCATGGTTAAGCTGCCGCCATTGATCAGCGAAATGCCGCCGCCGGTGAAGTCACCGACATTGCCGCTGATCGTGCTGGTGTCCACGGTCAGGCTGCTGCCGCTGCCGCCGCTGAGGATGCCGCCGCCGCCGTTGACTCCGCCCGGAGCCGCGTTCTGCGCCATGTCCACCAACGTCGCCGTGTTGTTCTCGACAACGGCGCCGCTCACGTTGAAAGTCGCGGCGGCGGTGTCCGCGAGATTCGCAATGCCTGCGCCGCTGCCGGCCGTGTTGTTTTCGATGACGCCGCCGGTGAATGTCACGGTGACGCTGGTGCCGCTGCCGTTATTGACGGCGAGGATCCCGCCGCCGTCGAAGACCCCGCTGCACGCGTTGTCGCTGATCGTGCAGTTGGTCAGCGTAGCATTGAGGTTGGCAGTGAGGCTTTGCAGGGTGATGCCGCCGCCGTCCCGCGCCGAGGAGTTGCCGGTGACGGTGCTGTTCGTCATGTTCAGCGTGCCGCCGTCGATCAGCGAAATGCCGCCGCCTGTGAAAAGGGCGCTGTTGTCGCTGATCGTCGTGTTGTTATTGACGGTGAGGCTGCTGGTGCTGCCGGAGCTTAGCACGCCGCCGCCGCCGTGTTCTCCCTGGGTTTCCGCGTTACCGGTGATGACGTCGCCACTGAGCGTGAGGCTGGCGAAATTGACGATGCCGGCGCCGCCAAACCCGGCAAGACAGCCGGTTACCGTGGTGTTCGTGACAGTGAGCGTGCCGGAGTTCGAAATTCCGCCGCCGAAACCGGCCCCTGCGTTGCCATTGATGATGCCCAGGCCGAAGAGAACGGCATGCGCGCCGCTATCGACTTGAAAGACGCGCGTTACGCTCTGACCACTGATCCTGACCTGGCCCTGCCCGTTAATCGTCGTCGTGCCGGTCCCGGCCTTCAACTCAAGCTGACCCTGGGCCAAGCTGATCGTGGCGCCGAGGAGGTTCGACGCGAAGCCGATGGTATCCGAGATACCGCTGGCGGCGTCGCTGTTGGCTTGCTGGACCTCGAAGCGCAGCGTGCCGGACGTGAGGACCGTTGGATCGGCGGCGCTGGTTACCGTGAGCGGCGTCAAATTGAGCCGATCCTCCAGGCGTTCAAGTGCCGGCCGCACTTGGTACAGCTTACGGTTCACGGCTTTCGTGAGGTTCCTCCTGCCGGAGAGTTGCCGAAGCAGTCGAGCGAGCCAGGTGCGTAGCATGAACAGTCTCCCATAGAGAGAAGGGGGGCGGGCATGTTTCCCCCCTGTCCAACGAGGATGTCCACCTCTGGCCGCGAGCTTCGGCGTGTACTTCGATCAGCACGCGAAAAGAGCCGTGGCCATTAGAAGGTGAGAAGATTTCTGCCTGCGAGCCACCGGGGATCAAACCGGTGCGGAAGATCAGCGGACTCAGTTCCGCCGCTTGTTAAGAAGGATTATTGAGCCAGCCGAGATGGAATGCAAGTTAATTCCGGACGCACTCCCGACCGCGTTGTGTGCTCCGTCCCGTTGCACTGGTCCGCCGTCGCCGGCTCGCTGGCGCTCCTATCAGCCCTCGACCGTATGAACGGCAGGAACACGATTGCCAGGAGAATAAGCTGCAGACTGAGGGACGACCAATCAGGGGCCCAGTGCGGCCCTTCGCGCTGACAGGGTCCCTTGTCGTGCAGCGTCACGACATCGCGGTCACTCTCAGCAGTACCTGGGCGTCAGTGGTTGCGGCGATAGGGGCGAGGCTGTAGGGTGCCGAAGCATACGGGCGACGGCGTGCAAGCGTGAGCCGATTCGGCGCCTGCCGGCATCACGGCGATCGTGGCGGCGGTACAGCGTCTGCGGCGTGTGTCGAGGTGCCGCCGCTGGTCGGTGGCGGGCGCGGCGGGATCAGGCCAACCCGGCGACGAGCGGCGCAATTGCCGCTCATGTCTCCACGGCGCCGGAACGGAAGAAGAGGCTGGGTGAGAGGTCGAGTTCGCAACTATCGGCTCCGATGCCCTCGTTCGCTCACCTGCTTGAACAATCGCTCGAACTGGTGGCCGCTCAGCCAAGAGAGTTTCCCGGCCAGGATCGGCCAGGATTCCAATAATCGCTCGACGAGGACGCGCTTGAATTGTCGAATGAACCGGATTGGGAACGGCCCCGCCGCGCATTCCTCTGCAATCATCATCAACTCCAGGAGGTCAAACTCGTGCAGCGGATCCTTGGGGATGCCCTCGGTCGTTGGGCATGCTCCTACGGCAAAGTGATCGAACACGAGGCGAAGCTCAGTCCACCGAAAGGCGACGATTCGCTGGGCAAGACTTGGCGACACGTAGCGGAGGTCTTGGATGAGAAGACGCTTGAATTGGCGGGGCTGAGAGCGGTGAAGATTCAATCGGCTGCAAACGTGCGCGAGGTTTCGATAGTCGTCCGGTGTAAATCGGAGATAGCTCACGGAGGGACTCCTTTCGCGGTGACTGCGTCCTTGCCCATCAAGAGAGTTCCTTTTCTCTAGCGGCGGGCGGCAGGCTTGTCCACGTCCACAAGTGTACAGACGCGACCAACCTCCTCCGCGCGGGCTACGGCATGCGTCCGGCGGCCAGGCAGACGAGCGTGACGCGGACACGGCGTGTGTCGCGGTGCCGCCGCTGGTCGGTGATGTTTGCTCGCACCTTGTGAGTGGCATTTGGAGCAACGTGGGGAAGTCTAAGCCAGTTGGCGTATCGCGCGAGGACCTTACTACCAGCTGGCTCAACCATGGTCAACGGTTACTCCAGGAAGGAAAACCCCGCCCTCCGCAAGCCGCACGGTCCGCCCGCCCGTATTGCTTGACGGCCCCCCGCCAACGCCAGCATAGGTCTCCAGCATGGTGTCGGTGAAAACGATGAACTTCTCGAGCGTCGTCGGCCCAAACGAGGTGGTCAGCGCGACGTCCACCGCGTCCCGGCCGCGGGCCATCACCACCCGTCCGATCCGTGGCGTGTTGTGGCGCGCGTCGAACGTGTACCACTGGCCGTCAAGGTAGGCCTCGAACCAGCCGCTAAAGTCCATGGGAGCGGCAGAGACGGGTATGCCGATGTCGCCGAGGTAGCCGGTCACGTACCGCGCCGGGATGGCCAGGCAGCGACAGAAGGTCAGGGCCAGGTGGTTGAAATCGCGGCACACCCCCGTCCGCTGTTGGTAAACGTCCCAGGCGCTCTTGGACGAGTTGGCGAACGCGTAGCCGAACTGGACGTTGGCGTGGACCCAGTCGCAGACCGACTGGACTCGTGGCCAGCCGGGCTGCGTTTGACCGAACAGAGCCCAGGCGACTTCGGTGAGTTTGTCGACCTCGCAATACCGGCTGCTCAGCAAGAACGGCAACACCTCCGACGGCAAGTTTTCGACGGGCGTCTGCGGGGCGTACATGCGGACCGGGTCGAATTCGCCGCTATCCTCGATTACGGTCGAGTTCCACAACCGCAGCTTGCCGGCTGGGGCAACGAGCCGGCCACAGTAATTGCCGAAGGCGTCGGTATAGATCTCCACGGGGGCGTCGGGCTCGACGCGGATCCAGTCACCCGCGGAGCAAGGCGGCCCGCGATGGATGAGTGTAGAGCATTAACACCATCGGTGTGCGGGCCGGCACCTGAAACACCAGCTCATACCCCAACCGGAACAACATGGACCGATCCTCTCGCCACGCCGCTACGTTATTATCTACTACATAGAAGGTATCGAAAGGCGCAGAATAGGGCCATGATATGGTCGAAATGCGCGGCGTAGAAGGAAGGGCCATGAACTGCGCCGTGTGTCATGTTGCCGCTGCGGGTCGGTGGCAAGAGCGGCGCCAGTGGTTGCGGGGATGGCCTGATTATCGCTTATATCCTTGGGGCGGCCGCGCCGATCTAGTCGGCAGATACATGGACTGTTTCCGTTCGCCGGTCCCGATCATGGACCGGGACCGGCGACAGCGGCGGACGAGTACAGCGTCGCAGACGCTTAATCCGGACATCGAGTCCAGTCTGACAGCTCGGACTCAATTCCCGGATTTGACAACATGCTCAGCAGGCCTTATGATGGCGATGGCTTGGGCACCCTCAGAGACGCAATCGTAATCTAACGGGAGTGCCAGTTACACCACCTGGTTTCTCCTGGGATTGTAATCTCATTGATTCCTTTGCTTGAGGTCGGAGTTCCCAATGCAGATGGTACTGTTTAAGCTCCGTAGCCTGGTTTTGGCTGGGGTTTGTGTCCTTGCGATCGCAACTCCAACGACCGTGGTCGCGGATCCTGAAGTCGAACAGTTGAAAGCTCGAGTAAGCCAGCTCGAAGCCGAAGTCAAAGTGCTTCGCGAGCGCTTGTCAAAGTTGGAGGGGGCGAGGAACCCCGTCATCGATCCTGCTAAGACCATCAAAATCACCGTCATTCCTGACGGTTGGGGCGACGCCGACCCAGACAATATCCAGGCGGTCTGTCGGTCCGCGGCGCGTGAGATGATTCGGTACTTCCCACACCGCGACCAGGACCCAATCTCGATTCGGCACGACGCTAAACAAGGACCGATGGTGGTGTATGGGAAGGGAGCCGAAGGAGAGAGGCGAGTGATCCTGAACGCGAGGGACAGGTACTGGTCCCAGTTCGCGTTTCAGTTTTCCCATGAGTTCTGCCATATCCAGTGTAATTACCGTGATGGGAACAAGGCCAATCTCTGGTTCGAGGAATCCCTGTGCGAGACCGCGTCCCTGTTCGTCTTGCGGCGTATGTCTGAGACGTGGAAGACCAACCCCCCTTACGCGAACTGGAAGTCGCAGTCGGTCGCACTGAAAGAGTACGCTGAACAGCGGCTTAAAGACACCGAGAAACTGGACGGGCTGACTCTCTCGCAGTGGTATCAGCGGAACGAACCGGAGTTAATAAAGACAGGAGTGAATCGAAAAAAAAACCAAGTGATTGCCACTGCACTGCTACCATTGTTCGAGAAAAATCCGGAGCACTGGGAAGCAGTGAGTTTTCTCAATCAGTCGGACCCACAGAAAACGATGCTCTTCCGAGACTATATCCGCGACTGGCACGAACGTGTTCCTCGAAAGCATAAACCCTTCGTCGCAGAGATCGCTGAACTTTTCGAGATCTCAGTAATGTGAGACGAGTTCACCTACGACGAACACTTTGTCCAACAGACCACTGTTAGCGTTACGGAGGCAATTATCGGCTCCATTATTCAGCGCGAAAAGGGCTATCCTGGCAGACGGAAGATAGGTTTCGGCGGTTCGAACGGTCAGACGCAAGGTATTCCGGCTGGCGATGTTGCGGTAGTGGAGGCGGGACAGCGCCTGCGGCGTGTGCCGCCGCTGGTCGGTGGCAGGCGCGGCGCCGATGGTTCAGCCGGTCGGGGCTGAAACAGGCTCTGGTGCCGGCACGCTCCAGCGTGAATTGGACGCGGCCCGTGTCCAGCTGCCGGACCGTTACTTTCAGATTGTCTTGGATCCCCCGTCACCAGGCACTTCGCGTCGGGAGAGAAGCCCAACACTCCGCGTCGATGTCGAACCGAGTCCCGCGTTCCTTTCCAGTGGTCAGGTCCCACGTCTGGACGTACTGAGCTTCCCGGTTCCGACCTGTTGTTACCAGCACCTTGCCGTCAGCGGAGACGACGACCGAACTGTTGTAGTAATCGTGGAATCGACTGCGGTCCGCAGCGGCCCCTCTGCCAGAATGATCGGCTGCGTAAAGCTCGAGAGGACGTCCGCGCGAAAAAAACTCTCCGCGGGGGGAATAAGCGTAATCTCGAGAGTCGAAACAAGATCGCGTAGATACTGCAAGGATACCTGCACAAGGTGGTGGGGACCACATGATCACAGGCGGCATGAACAGAAAAATGTAGAAAAAGCGAAAATGAGGAGTGGCCGCGGGATGGAGGATGTGCTAACGTAAGTTCATTGTTTCATATACAAGTGCAATCCGTACGCCAGCGGCAGGGAATGTGGCCGCCATCAGCCCCCAGTAATCGCTTTTCGCCTGCCGGGGCCGATGCTGATAGTATGGTGATTAACGAGCATTTTTAGCGCGGGTACTGGCGGTACTTCTCGTCGATCAAATCGTAATACCGGATCGACGGAATTGCTCCCAAATATCCTGGTGGTAGGGCGTAGCTCTCTTCGTCCAAACCAGTAACGAGACACACCATACCTCGCCCGCGGGTCCGTCAACTTTCGCCCTTAATCCGGCAGAAGACGGAGATAGTCCGTACGATTCGGACCATCGCCGAGATCGACAGCTGCGTCGGCGCCCGGACGACCGGAATAATACGATCGAAACACTCTCTTCATCTCGAGGGCTTCCGTTCCGGAGTGCGTTCCCACTTCAATACCGATTCCTGTGGGCACCACGTTGTTGCTCTCCTGAGAGCGAATCGCCGCGTTAGCGCCAGCGGGATACGGCGCTAGGGTCATCAAAGAGGATCTTTATTACAGCCGAACGAATTCATTTTACCGAGGCGTGCCATGTTCTCTCCCTGGTCTCGCTACCTGTTCCTCAAGCCCCGCCAATCGACGAAACCGAGCCGGAAGTCTCGCAAGATCCGGCCCTGGACTTCCGCTCTCTACCTCGAAAACCTGGAGGAGCGCCTGGCTCCTGCGACGCTGGACTGGATCGGCGTCAACACCGTCGGCTCTTCGGCCCAGGGTCTGAACGGCGCGTACTACAACATCAACCCGGCGACCCTGGGTATGCTCGATGCCACCGGCTCAATAACCGGATCCAGCGCCGCCTGGCTGGGCAACCCCGCCAACAACTACACGCCTGCGGTCACCGCGATCCTCACTGGCCCGATCGACTTCCCCAACATCGCCGTCAACGGTTTTCAGGATACTTCGGGCACGACCTACTACAACCTCGGCAACGGCAACAACAACAACGTCGAAGCCCGCTGGACCGGTCAGATCGCCATTCCGAACAACGGCAACACAAACAACCCCATCACCTTTAGCACCGTCAGCGACGATGGGAGCGTCATCTACATCGACGGCAACCTGGTCGTCAGCAACGACAATTTTCAAGGGGCGAATCGGGTCACGAACACGGTCAACCTGACTCCGGGCGTGCATAACATCGATATCGAATACTTGCAGGGCACCGGCGGCGCCACGATGGACGCCCAGTGGGATCCCACGGGCGGCACCAACCTCGTGGATATTCCCAACTCGGTGTTCTCCATCCCGGCCTCGGTCGGCGACTGGAGCAACGCCGGGAACTGGGTGAACACTGCCAACCAGGCCAACCAGGTGCCTCAGAATGGCGATACCGTCGTCTTCAATTCGTCCGTGACGGGGACCGGCGCGTACACGGCCTTCAATGACCTCCCCGGCCTGACGCTGAACGGCATCGTCGTCCAGAACACGGGGACCACGCCCTACGTCATTACTGGGAACGCCGTGTCGATCGACAACACAGATCCCACACTCACCAGCGGCATCAGCGACGCATCGACCACGACCACGGTCCTTGGCCTGACGAGCATCGCACTGGGCGCGAACACGAACATTGACAATACGTCGGCGTTCCCGGCCAGCGTCACCAGCACGCCGTCCTTACTCATCGCCTCGAACATCGACATGGCCGGCAATGTCCTGTCGTCCGGCCCCAGTTTCGCCGACGCGGTCAGCGGCACGCCGGACACCGGCCTCACCGAAATCAGTGGCGTCGTGTCCAGTTCCGTCGCCAATACCGACGCGGTGCTGGAGAGCGGATACGGTGTGTTGGCCCTGGCCGGAAACAACACGTATGACGGGACGACCAGCGTCTTTAATGGCCTTCTGGTGGCGGCAGCCAACAACTCCCTTGGCGCGACCACGGGGGGCGCCAAGACCGTCAATCCCACTGCCAATCCCCTGCCGCTAAGCCCGGGGGCCGCCTTGGGCATCGGCCTTGGGGGCGACAACGCAGCCTACACGAACGGGGTGACCATTCAGGGCGCCGGCCCAAGCGTTCTCGGCGGCGCCCTCTGGAGTGCGGCGACGCTCGCCTAGCGTCTTCAACGCGCCAATTACCTTGGCGGGTGCGACCACCTTCAATATCAGCAGCGGCGGCTCGCTCAGTCTGGGCGGAGCACTGAATCTGGGCAGCAACGCCTTGACGATCACGGGCAACAACAACCTCACTTTGAGCGGCGTCATCACCGGGACGGCCACCAGCTCGATCACCGACACGGACAGCGCCACGACCACCCTGTCAGGCAACAATACGCCCTTCCTCGGTCCGATCAACATCAACGCCGGCATCCTCGCTGCCGGCGCCAACAACGCGCTGGGCGTCGGAACCGGCGCGGTAACGGTCGCCAGCGGCGCCGCCCTCGGGCTCACCAACAACGTCAACTACACTACTGCGCAGACGGTTTCGATCACCGGTTCCGGTCCCGGCGGCAACGGCGCCGTCGAGGGCCTCAGCGGCACGAATTCCTTCGCCGGCACGATCACCGTTTCGAGCGGCGACGAGTACCTCGGAGCCATCGGCGGCACGACCACGCTGAGCACTCCGATCAACCTGGCGACGAACAACTTGTTCCTCGTCGGCAGCGGCGGCAACCTGACCCTGTCCGGTGCCATCACCGGACCCACCACGAGCACGATTACCCAGAACGGCACGGGCACGGACACGATCGCGCACAACAACAGCGCGGGTTTCGCCGGCTCGACTGTCATCAACCAGGGCGTTCTGGCCGTTGCGGCCAACGGGGCACTGGGCAACGGCAGCGGCAGCGTCACGGTGAACAGCGGCGGCGGCCTGGGCTTGACCGGCGACGTCACCTACGCCACGGTGCAGCCTGTCAGCATCGCCGGCATCGGCACCATCGGTAACGGCGCCATCGAGAACCTCAGCGGCACCAACTCCTTTGCCGGTCCCCTCACTCTGGCCGGGAACTCGACCATCGGCTCCGACGCCGGCACGCTGACCCTTTCCGGAAACATCGCTCTGAACGGCTGGAGCTTGACGGCGACCGGAGCCGGCAGCACGACGGTCAGCAGTATCATCTCCGGGACCGGCAGCACCGTCATCAATAACGCCCTCAATGGCGCCTACTTCGCCTCCTCGCAGTTGACCGGCAACACCCCCGGCGATTACCTGTTCAACCCCGCCAACACCAACTATATCGGCAACCTGGTCCCGTCGATCGTGACACCGACCGCTCAGATCAATTTCTCCAACATCTCCGGCAATTCCTTCGCGCCGTACGCCAACGTCGGTGGCACCAACGTGGCCGCCAGCTGGACCGGCTTCATCAACATCACGCAAACCGGCACTTATGATTTCGAATCGGCCAGCGACGACGACAGCGTCATCTACATCGCCACCTCGCCCGGGCAGGGGCAACCGGTCAATTACACCACCCCCGTGGTGAACAACGTCAGTGGTGCGGGCGGCCACGCATCCCCTGGCCCGGCTCCAACCGGATCCGTGACCTTCACGACCACCGGCCTGTACGCGATCGAGGTCGATTACTGGCAGGGCGGCGGCGGAGCCAGCGAAGTCCTGACCTGGGACCCCACCGGGATGGGTAACTTCGCAGTCATTCCCGCTTCAGCCTTTTCCTTCAACAGCCCGGGGACCAACGCCGTGGTCAAGACCGGCAGCGGCACGTTGACGCTATCCGGCAACAACACCTACGCGGGGACGACCACGATCAACGCCGGTACCGTAGTGGCGGCCAACAACAACGCACTCGGTTCGCCGACCGGCGGCGGCGTCACCGTGAACATCGGCGCCGATCTGGCTCTTCCGGCGACGGGCGGGATTACCCTTTCGGCGGCGAAGACGCTCACCCTCAACGGTGCCGGCCCGATCGGCAACGGCGCCATCGAGAACCTCGGCGGCGCGAACACGGTTGCCAGCACCATCCAGTTGGGTTCATCTAGCTCCATTGGTTCAGATGGCAACACCTTGACAGTGGCCGGCTCAATCGCCCTGAACGGCGAGACTCTAACCGCGACCGGAGCGGGCAATACCACGATCAGCGGCGTCATCTCCGGGAGCAACTCCGCACTCATTCCGGGCCTGAACGGCCAGTACTATGACAACATCACGGTGCCGGGCAACGGCCAGGGCGCCGAACTCGGTTTCCTCAGCACCTTGACGCCGGCTGTTAGCGAAATCCTCACGGGCAGCAACACGGCAGCGCCGAACAGCGCGCCCGCCGGCTCCATGATCAACCTTACCGATATCAGCCAGGCCGCCAACGACTCCTTCACCGATGCACTGACCGCCGGCGGCGCCCCCGGCCCCAATTTCGACCCCCCAACAACATCGCCGCCCTCTGGTCCGGCAACATCACCATCCCCGCCACCGCCGGGGGCGGCGGCACGAACCCGGTCCCCATCACCTTCCTGACCGGCAGCGACGACGGCAGCACGGTCTGGATCGACGGCAACCAGGTGGTGTTTAATGATATGCCACAGGGCGTGAACTATCGCGCCGGCATTGTTAATCTCGTTCCGGGTTCGACGCACAGCATCATCATCACCTATTACCAGGGCGGCGGCGGCGCCAGCATGTTCCTCAACTGGGACCTTACTGGAAACACGCCGGCCAATTATGTCAGCGGCAATCCCGCCGGCGTTCCCATTCCCGCCTCCGCTTTCTCCATCCCGGCGAACGGAGTTACCAAGAACGGCATTGGCACGCTGACGCTGTCGAACAACAACAACTACATCGGGCGCGACCACGATCAACGCCGGCGTGGTGGCGCCAACGGTCGATGGCGCCATGGGCCCGGCCACGGCCGCCGGCATCACGTGAACGCCGGAGGCACCCTGGCGTTTACCGGCGGCCTCACCTACGCCACGGCGGAACCGATGACCATCTCGGGTTCTGGCCTCGGCCGGCAACGGGGCCATCGTGAACAACAGCGGCACCAATTCCTTCGCCGCGCCCATCACCCTGGCTGCAACGCGACCATTGGCTCGGTCGCCGGCACGCTGACCCTGTCCGGCAGCACCGTCAGCCTTGCCCGCAGAACCTGACCACAACCGGCGCCGGCAATCTTATCATCTCGGATACGATCTCGGATCCAACGACTACCAACCAGCTCATTCAGGCGGGCACCGGCACGACGACTCTCTCAGGAAACAATACCTATGCAGGTCTGACATCCGTCAACCTGGGAACGCTGATCGCCGATTCGCCGAATGCCCTCGGCTCGACCACCAGCGGCACGACGGTCGCCAGCAGCGCGACGCTTGGCATTGAGGGAGGCATCACTCTGGCTGCCGAGCCGCTGACCATCAGCGGCAGCGGCGTGGGCGGCGTCGGCGCCCTCGCCAACGTCAGCGGCAACAACAGTCTTGCCGGGCCGATCAGTCTGGCGACCGACAGCACCATCGGCTCTTCGACCGCGGGCAACACCCTTACCCTGGGCGGCAACATCACCGACGGGAATGCCACCCTCTCCACCAACCTCACGTTCACCGGCGCCGGCAACATGTGTCGTCAACGGCGTCATCCAGACCTCGGCAGCGATCACGGGAACTGATTGGGAATTACTACACAACATCAACCCGAATAATGGTGTGGTCCCGCTCAATCCCACGAATACCAGTTCCATGTTTTTCCAGACGCCCGCGGTGACCGAACCGTTGACGGGCAGCAATACGGCACCGCCGAACAACGCGCCGGCCGGCTCGGCCATTGTCCTCAACCAGATTTCCGAGACCGCCAACGACTCCTTCACCGATGCCTTGACCACCGGCGGCGCGTCCGGGCCCCAATATTGGCCTCGACCAGCATCGGCGCCCTCTGGATCGGACAGATTACCATCCCGAGCACCGCCGGGGGCGGCGGCACCAGTCCGGTGCCCATCACCTTCTTCACCGCCAGCGACGACGGCAGCGCCTCTGGATCAACGGCACTGGCTTGACCAATCCCGGAACGCTGGTGGTGGACAACGACTTCGACCAGGGGGTGACGCAGCGGCAGGGGACGATCAATCTGGTTCCCGGGTTCACGTACAAGATTGTCATCGGCTACTATCAGGGCGGCGGCGGCGCCGCCGCGAGTCGTCGGCTGGGACCTCACGGGCGGCAACACCAATTACGCCCATTCCCATCTCCGCCTTCAGTTATCAGCCTCCGGGGATCGCCAACGTCGTCAAGAACGGCAGCGGCACGGTCACGCTGGCCGCCGCCAACACCTACACCGGCACCACCACGATCAACAGCGGCATCCTCCAGGTCAGCGGCGACGCCAATCTCGGCAGCACGGCGGCCAGTACGGTCACGATCAACGCCGGCACCCTGGAGGCGACGGGGACCTTTCCTCCACGCACAACTATGTCCTGGGCAACTCCGCCAGCACCATCAGGTCGATGCCGACCAGACGCTGACCATCCCCAATGCCATCCTGGGAACCGGGGCCCTCAACAAGACCGGCGCCGGGCACCCTGGCCCTGACTGCGGAGAATACCTACCCCGGCGGCACGACGGTGACTCAGGGGACCCTCAGCACGGGGAACGATGCCACGCTGGGCCACGGGCACGGTGACCCTGGCGGGCGGCCTGCTCTCCCTGGGCGATACCTCGGCACCAACGCAACCGCGCGTGCCGCTGGCTCTGTCCGGCTTCAATCAGGATGTGATCTGGACCGCCAGTGAAGCGACCCCTGCCGTGGGAACCACGACGAGCCTGGACGGAGCCGGCAACGTGCTGTACGACACCACCGTCTTTTCGCCCGGCGGCGGCCTGCCGGCGAACGGCGTCATTGTCAGTCAGTCAACCCGGCGGTCGCCTTCCAGCTGCAGCCCTACACCGCCAACAACGTGCTGCTCGCGACTGACACGGCCGGTCACACCCTGACGCTCGCCAATCCCGGGCCGTATCAGACCCTCAACATCCTGGACCTGGCCACCAACGGCGCTGCCACCTACAGCCTCACGCTCAACTTCCAGGACGGCACCTCGGACTCCACGACGTTCACCAGCGAGACCGCCCCGGACTGGTTTACGGGATCGGGTTACGCCATTGGCGGCCTGGGCCGGGTCTCCCAGACCTCGCCGACCTTTTCCGGCTTGCCGAACAGTCCGGAGCATGTTCGAGCAGGACCTGACGCTGCCGGCCGCGGACCAGGCCAAGGTGCTCGCCTCGCTCGACATTCACGCGGGCCTGACGGGCGGCACCCTGGGCGTGTTCGCCGTCGAGCGGCAGCGCAGCCACAACAGATCTACAGCAACAGCGTGGTGACGACGGTCAACGCCGCCATCGACGTGGAAAATGAGCCGGCCACCCTGGGCTCACTGAGCATCGGCGGCCAAACGCTTTCGGTCACCACAGCCGGAACCGGGACCAGTCTGACCCTGGGGGCACCACGCTTACCGGCAACCCCACTTTCAGCCCGGCGGCCACCGTGCCGCTGAATCTCGGCAGCGCTCAACGACGGCGGCACCGCGCGGACGATCACCATCACCGGCCCCACGACTCTGACATCGCCGGCCAGCAGTTTGGTGAACGGCACAACGGTCAATGTTACCGGCGGCGCGCTGAACTCCAACAACGCCACCGCCCTGGGCACGCTGGCCACCGTGGCAGTCTCCCCCGGGGCCAGCTTCAATCTCGGCGCCAGCCAAACGATCGGCTCGCTCAACGGGGCGGGAACGGTAAACCTCGACGGCAACACCTTGACCGTCGGCAGCAGCAACAACCTGGCCTCGACCTTCAGCGGCGTCATCGCCGACGGAACCGGCACGGCCGGCAGCGGCGGCCTGGTCAAGGCGGGCAGCGGAAGCTTGACGATCGCGGCGGGGATCTCGACCTACACCGGTCCGACCGCCGACAATGCCGGGATCCTTGTGGTCAACGGCAGCCTGACCGCCACCACGGTGACGGTGGCCAGCGGCGCCACCCTGCGCGGCACGGGAACGGTGTCCAAGATCACGGCATCCAGCGGCGGGCAAGTAGAGCCTGGCGCCGGCGCGGCGCCTGTCCACCAGCAACGTGGCGCTGGCCAGCGGCTCCACCTTTACCGTGGACCTGGGCGGCACCTCCACCGGGCATTACGATCAGCTCGTCGTCAGCGCCAGCGGCTCGGTCAACCTCAACAGCAATTCGGGGACCGGGGCCACGCTGGTCATCACTCCCATCACCGGCTTCTTGCCGGCGGTGGGCAACACCTTCACCATCATTAACAACCAGGGGACGAACCCCATCAGCGGGACCTTCGCCCAGGGCAGCACCTACACCGCCAACGGTTACACGTATTCGATCAGCTACACGGGCGGTACGAACCACGACAGCGTGGTCCTGACCGTAGTCAGCGTTCCCGGGCCGGTCACGCATTTCGTGGCTATCGCCACGCCGACCAGCATCACGGCCGGGGGCAGCGTCAGTTTTACCGTCACCGCCCTGGACGCCAACAACGACATCGTTCCCACGTACACCGGCACCGTTTCCTTCACCAGCACTGACGGGCAGGCCGTCTTCCCGGTCAATAACTACACCTTCACGAGCGGCGGCCCGACGAGTGACGACGGCGTACACACCTTCACCGCCATTCTCGAAACGGCCGGCAGCCAGACCATCGAAGCCACCGATCTAAGCAACAACACCGGCACTACGAACGCAATCACGGTGACCGCCGGCCCGTTCAGCAAGTACGATGTCAGCTTCCCGGCGGGAAACACGGTGACAGCGGGCAGTTCTTTCACCTTCACGGTGGAGGCAGCTGACCAGTATGGCAACGTGGTCAACGGCTACACCGGTCCGAGCAGTGTCGCCGTCGCCTCGAGTCCCGTGGACCCGCTGGGCAGCATCCCGACCTCCGTCACGCTGAACAGCGCCGGCGTGGGCACCTCGGTGGGAACCTTGAAAACAGCCGGTTCCTACACCATCGATGTCACCGGTACGCAGGGGATCAACACCTTCACGGGCGCGAGCAGCGCCCTCACAGTAAACGCGGGGACGCCTGCCAGCATCGTTGCCACGTCTGGTTCGTCGCAGAACGCACGGTCAACGGCGCCTTCGGCAGCATGCTCGCGGTCAAGGTGCTCGACCAGTACGGCAACCCAGTTCCTGGGGTTGCCGTTACCTTCGCCGCGCCGACCAGTGGGGCGAGCGCCACCTTCGGCACAGCTAGCGGCACTACCAACGTCAGCGGCCAGTTCTCGACGACGGTCACGGCCAACACTGTGGCCGGCAGCTACACGGTCACGGCGGCGGTCGCCGGTGTCAGCACGCCCGTATCGTTCGCTCTCACCAACAACCCGGCCACGGCCAGCAAGGTGGCCTTCGGAGTCCAGCCCGTCAACACCGCGGGCGGCGCGGCCATCAACCCGGCAGTGCAAGCGGCGGTGGAAGATCAGTTCGGCAACGTCCTCACCACCGACCAGACCGATCAGGTCACGGTGACCGTCGCCAGCGGCCCCGGCAGCTTTACGGCGGGTAGTACCACGACCGTCACGGTTCACAACGGCGTCGCCACCTTCAGCAACCTGATCCTCAACACCGCCGGCACTTACAAGTTGGCCGAGAGCGCGACCGGTAGTCTGACGGGCGCCAACTCCAGCGCGTTCAACGTCACCCTGGCAGTGACCTCGTTCATCGCGACTCCGACCGGGTTCACGGCCACGTTCAGTCAGCCGTTCAACAACACCAACAGCGGCAACTTCGCCCAGCTCAACCTCTATAACTCGGCGTCCTCCAACGACGGTGCCGCCGATGTGACCCTGGTGTCGAACACCACCGGCAAGTCAATTACCGGCTCGCTGGTCATCTCCTCGAACAACCAGACCGTCACGTTCATCAAGACGACGGAAGCGGGCACCAACGGCCTGCCGCTGTCGAACACCTGGGGTCTGCTGCCGGCGGACACGTATACGGCCACCCTGGTCAGCGGCAGTCAGGCCTTCGAGACGGCGGCCGGCCTGCTGCTGGACGGCCTCAGCGACGGCACGTCCGGGAGCGGCAACTACGCGGCGACGTTTACGGTCAGCTCGCTGGGCGCGAGCACCGTGGTGGTGACCGTGCCCGACTTCGCCCGCGGTCCGGACGCCACCGACCTGATCAACCTGCCCAACAACTCCAGTCCCGCGGTGGGGATCCCGATCGACCTGACCCTGCTGGCCTCGACCCAGACGGTCGCCTTCGGCAGCGGCGTCACGGGCGGCACCTTCCGGCTGACGTTCAACGGCTCGAGCACGGGTGCCATCACCTGGAGCAGCAACACGACCACGCTGGCGACCAACATCAAGAACGGACTGGCGGCGCTGGCGAACGTCGGCACCGGCAACGTGAGCGTGTCGGTCGCGGGGTCGGCTGCCACCGTCACGTTCGCCGCCACCGTGGCCAACCCCAGCCTGATGACGGTGAGCGTCAACTCGCTCACACCGAGCGGTTCGACGATCACGATCACCGACCCCAACGCGCCGGCCAACGTGACCTCGGCCACGTTCACGTTGGACTACAACGCCAGCCTGCTGACGATCAGCGGCGGCACCGTGAACTCGAGCCTGAGCGGGGCGACCTTCACGGTGGCCACGTCCGGGGCGGGCAGTGCCGCCCAGGCGACCATCACCTTCCACAGTACGGCGGGCGTGAACCTGGGGACGCTGGGTTCGGTGTTGCTGGGCGGCCTGACGGCCACGGTGCCGACCAACGCCCAGTACAAATCGCTGGACTTGCTGCACTTCGACCTGACGAGCGGTGCCAACAACACGATCGACGGCGGAACGGTGCCGGTCGTCACCAGCGACGGCTTGCACGTGGTTGCCTTCCCCGGCGACGCGACCGGCCTCGGCGGCTCCGCTTACACCAGTGCGGATTCGGTGGATATTGTGCGCGTGGCCGGCAAGGCGGACAGCGGCTTCGGGGCCTTCCCGATCGTGGACCCGGTCATCATCGGGGATCTGAGCGACAACGGCCTGATGGACTCGGGCGACGCTACGATCCTCAACTCGGTCTTCACCGGCGGCAACCCGGCGCAGCTCCCGCCGTATGCCGGCCCAGCGAGCAACAACCCGTCGGGTCCTGATCCGACCGTAAGCATCCCGACCGACCTGAGCGCCGGCCTGGGAGGCATCGTGACCGTGCCGGTGAACATCGACGACCCGGTGCCGGGAACCAACGCGGGCATGACGGAAGCCACGCTGGCTCTGAAGTACGACCCATCGGTGCTGAGCGTGTCGGCCGCGGACGTCTCACTCGGGACGGTGCCGGCATCGGGTACGGGCTGGACGCTGCAAGTGGCGGTGAACCAGGCTACGGGCGAGCTGGGCATCACGCTGTTCAGCAGCACGCCGATCACCGACCCGGCAGGCGGCAGCCTGGTAACGATTAACTTCCACGTCAACGGGACCGCGGTTCCCGGCGCGACGGCGATCAACCTGGTATCGGCGGTCAACCCGAGCGGGTTCAACGTCCTCTCGACGATGGTCGCCGACACGCAGGGCGCGTTTACGCTGAGTTCCGCACCAGTCGGCGGCGTCAACTCGGCGAACGGGATCGTGACGATTCTGGTCCCGTCGCCAGTTTCAGTCAGCGTGGCCGAGACTGCACCGGCCGAGTTGGCCGCCATGCCGCCGTCGGAGTCGGTGTCGGCGGTGGAAGTGGTCGAGGCTCTGTTGCCGCCGACGCCGCCGGTCGTGCCGGTCACCGCCGACGGCCGCGCGGAGGAAGCGCTCACGCCGCCGGCATCGGTGTTCCCGGTCGCGGTGAGCAACGTGTCGGCAACCGTGCTGATGACGGGCGTATCCCCGGCTCTTCAGCCGGTGAACCTGGCGCCAGCGATTGAGGATAACGTCCCGGCGGATGGCGACGGGACCATGACGCCGGCCGCCGATCCGCTCGCGGCAGCGTTGGCACCCACGACGGACGGGAAGCAACTCGCCGCGGTCGTCGTGGAGACGCCGGCGGCGAATGCACCAGCCTCGGCACCAACTAAGGGGGGCCAACCAGTCGCCGCGGTCGTCGTGGAGACGCCGGCGGCGAACTCGGTCGTCGAAAACAACGGTACGTCGGGAACGACGGCGACGGACCAGGGCGACGACTCGGCGTTCGCGATCACCATCCCGACCTTCGCGGCCCTGCGCTCGAAGAACCGGGGATCGCGTTCGGCTTCACCTGCGAACGTCTTCGCCCTGGACGCGTATTCTGCGCGGGTCGCCGAGGAGATGAAGCAGCGCGACGCCAAATAGAGGTTCATTCGGTAGATGCGTAAGTCGGTACCTTCACCAACCCCCCTCACGATCCGCGGTAACGCGCATACCGCGGATCGTGACGCCATTGCCCTCCCCGAAAAGCCGGGTGGCCGTGAGTGTTTTCCCACCCAAGAGTCTCACAGATCCTGATCTGCGGGGGGCCACGGCGCAAAAGGTTCCCTACCGCGATCTCTCCCTTGATCTTATTCCCTCGTTCACACAGTCGTCGGTTCGGCAGGCAGGTAAGCACGCCTCTCGTTCCTGATCAGATTGCTCGGAAGTGGATTCATTCCCCTCCAGCCGAACGCTGCCACGCAGACTGAATTGGTCCGCAACCACGGCACAGCTCCCGAGCGAAGATGCGCGAACTCGGTCACGGCGCCGAGCGGCTGTCAATGCCCCGCCGGCGCCGTCTCGGAGTCGGGGCCGCTGCTGCCTCCTTAAGGGCGACATAGGCCGCAAAATGCGTGGCTCCGCCAAAGCCGGCAAGATTCCATGGGCCGTCTTTAACGAGAGGGCCGTTTGGACAGTCGTTGGAGCGAAATCGCATCCTAAGCTTGGATCGGTTCGATGGATCCATGAGGGGACTTGGATGCGTATTCACTCCTGGCTGCTGTGGCTTCGACGTGTGTGGATCGGCGCAACCACCACGCGCCCGCAAGCGCATCCACCGGCGCCGCAGCGTCGTCCGGCCGCGGCTCGAAGCACTGGAGGACCGGCTGGCGCCGGCAACCTTCACCGTCTTCAATCTCAACGACTCGGGCGCCGGTTCTCTGCGGCAGGCCATCATCAGCGCCGACAGTGCCGGCGGGGCGAATACCATTGCGTTTGACACGGTCGCAACCACTGGCCCGGGGTTGCAGCTTATCACGCTGGCCAGCGCCCTGCCCACCATCACCGGCCAGGTCACGATCGACGGCACCACCCAGCCAGGGTATGCGGGCACGCCGCTCATCGACATCAATGGCAACTCGATGGGCGGTAGTATCCTGACTGTCAACGGCACCGCGGCCAACGGCACGGATATCCAGGGGCTGGAACTCAGCGGCTACACCGGCGCCGCGATCACTCTCAACGGCGCCCAGAATGTCATCCTGCAGAACCTCAACCTGTCCGAGCCGAACAGCTACAACTCCATCGGCATCCAGGTTTTGAACGGTTCGGACAATGTGACGATCAGCAACGTGAATGCCTCGGGGACCAGCGAGGCCATCACGGTCCAGTCCTCGGTCAATCCGACCATTCAAAATAACATCCTGAGCAACAGCGGCTCGCAAAACGCGGCCCTGTACCTGAGCGGCGTGACCAGCCTTGCGGTCGGCGCGATCAGCGGCAACAACTACAGCGGCGACAACAACGCCCTGCGCATCGACTACGGCCAGAGCGGCCTGATTATCGGCAACGCCTCGGTCGCCGGCGCCCAGATCGTCATCGAAGACGGCACCAGCGGCATGAGCAGTGTCACCGGCACCGCCCTGTTTCTGAACGGCAGCCAGCCGAGCCTCATCAGCAACCTGCAACTGGGCTATGCCGGAATCGGCCGCAGCGGCAACGGCATTATCGAGGACAACAATGCCGGTTCGGGCTTGACGATCCAGAACGTCACGGCCAGCAATCGCGGCAACGGCATTGATTTGTCAGGCGGCGGTCAGGATCTGACGCTCACCGGCAACACGCTTACCAACGACAACACCGCCCTGTACCTGGACAGCTTCACGGCGGCCGCCCCGTTCACCGTGCCGGTCATCGCCTCGGGCAACATCGTGACCGGCAGCGGCAACGGCTTCCAGCTGTTTAACCTGGGCACCAGCAGCAACCCGCAGTTTATCGGCACCTCCGGCACCGGCATCATCGTCAACAACGCCAGCGACGGCTTCCAGACGGTCACCGGCACGGTGCTCTACATCCGCAATCTTCCGAATGCCACCATTAGCGGCCTCGATCTCTCTTTCAGCGGCACTGGCCGCAGCGGCACCGGCATCTACTCGGGCAGCAATCTGGGCACAGGCGTCACCATTCAGAACGTGAACGCCAGCAACCGCGGCAGCGGCATTCAGCTTCCTGGCGGCGGTCAGAACTTGACGCTAACCGGGAACGACCTCTCCAACGACGGCACCGCCCTGTACGTGGACAGCTTCACGGCGGCCGCCCCGTTCACCGCACCAGTCATCGCCTCGGGCAACATCGTAACCGGCAGCAGCAACGGCTTCCAGCTGTTCAACCTGGGCACCAGCAGCGACCCGGAGTCAATCGGCACCTCGGGCACCAGCATCATCATCGACAACGCCGCCGACGGCTTCCAAACGGTCACCAACTTCGCACTGTGGCTCCGCAACATGCCCGGCGTCACGATCAGCGGAGTGGACCTGTCGTACAGCGGCACCGGCCGCAGCGGTGTCGGCATCTTCTCGGACAGCAATATCGGCACGGGCGCGACCATTGAGAACGTCAATGCCAGCAACCGCAGCACCGGCATTCAGCTGCAGAGCGGCGGCGCGGACCTGACGCTGACCGACAATGACCTGTCCAACGACAACACCGGCCTGTACCTGGACAGCTTCAGCACGTCCAGTTTCACGGTGCCTGTTATCGCCTCGGGCAACACCGTGACCGGCGACAGCAATGGGTTCCAGCTGTTTAACATCAGCGGTCAATACATCGGTACGTCGGGCACCGGCATCATCATCAACAACGCCATCGATGGTTTCCAGACGGTCAGCAATTTCCCCCTGTGGCTTCGCAACACGCCGGGCCTCACGATCAGCGGGCTGGACCTGTCGTACAGCGGCGCCAACCGCGGCAATATCGGCATCTACTCGGACAGCAACCTCGGCCAGGGAGTGACTATTCAGAATGTCAACGCCAGCAACCGCAATACCGGCATTGATCTACAGGGCGGCGGCCAGGACCTGACGCTGACCGGCAACAACCTCTCCAACGACAACACCGGCCTGTACCTGGACAACTTCAGTAATTCGAGCTTCGCGGTTCCGATCATCGCCTCGGGTAATACCGTGACCGGCGACAGCAACGGGTTCCAGCTCTTTGACATCAGCGGTCAATACATCGGCACGTCCGGCACCGGCATCATCGTCAACAACGCCACCGACGGCTTCCAGACGGTCAGCCATTACCCCCTGTGGCTGCGCAACATGTCGGGCCTCACGGTCAGCGGACTGGACCTGTCGTACAGCGGCGCCAACCGCGGCAATATCGGCATCTTCTCGGACGGATATCTCGGACAGGGCGTGACCATTCAGAATGTCAACGCCAGCAATCGCAATACCGGCATTGATCTACAGGGCGGCGGCCAGGACCTGACACTGACGGGCAACGACCTGGCGAACGACAACACCGGCCTGTACCTGGACAGCTTCAGCACGTCCAGTTTCCCGGTGCCGGTCATCGCCTGCGGAAACATCGTGACCGGCGACAATAACGGCTTCCAGCTGTTCAACATCGCCGGTCAATACATCGGCACGTCCGGCACCGGCATCATCATCAACAACGCCGCCGATGGATTCCAAACGGTCAGCAACTTCCCGCTGTGGCTCCGCAACATGCCGGGCCTCACGGTCAGCGGACTGGACCTGTCGTACAGTGGTTCCAGCCGCGGTAACATTGGCATCTTCTCGGATAGCAACCTCGGCCAGGGCGTGACGATCCAGAATGTGATCGCCAGCAATCGCAACACCGGCATTGATCTACAAGGTGGCGGTCAGGACCTGACGCTGACGGGCAACAACCTGTCCAGCGACAACACCGGGTTGTACCTGGACAGTTTCAGCACGTCCAGTTTCCCGGTGCCGGTCATCGCTTCGGGAAACACGGTCACCGGCGACTATAACGGCTTCCAGCTGTTCAACCTGACCGGTCAATTCATCGGCACGTCGGGGACCGGCATTATCATCAACAACACCACCGACGGCTTCCAGACGGTCACCGGTAGGGCCTTGTGGGTGCGGTGCAACAACAGCACGATTGACGGCGTGGACGTGTCCTGGGACGGCGGCGGTCAATCCGGACGGGGCATTTACGAAGATGGGTCCACCAACTCCGTGACGATTATCGACGTGATTGCCGAGAACCGTACTACGGCGATCGAGGTGGACGGCGGCAGCGGCATCAGCATTCAGAACAACGAGGTGAGCAACGACTCGGTTGGCATCGTTGCCAACAACGCTAGCGACACTACCCACGTCAATCAGAACCGGATCGTCGGCAACAGCATTGGCCTGCAGGCACAAAACGGCGGCAATCAGGTGGACGCCACCAACAATTTCTGGGGCTCCGCGTCCGGTCCTGGTGCGGGCGGAGACGACGGTTTCACCGGCAACGCCAACGCATCGCCGTTCCTCACGACGTTTCCTACCGGGACTCCTAGCAGCTTCGTGGTCGACACCACGGCGGACGACTGCGATGGCGACACGTCTAGCATCAGCGCGTTGCAGGAGGATCCTGGGTCCGACGGCACCATCTCGTTGCGCGAGGCGATCCTGGCAGCGGACAATACGCCGGGGCCGCACGTCATCACTTTCGCCATTGGATCGGGCGCCCAAACTATTACGCTCAGCTCGCCGCTGCCGGCCATTACCGGCACGGTGACCATCGAAGGCTCCAGCCAGCCCGGCTACGCCGGCACGCCGCTCATCACCATCGACGACGCCAACCTCGGCGGCACGGTCTTGACGGTGAGCGGCACCAATGACGTCGTGGAGGACCTTGCGTTCGTCAACGCGCCGGGAACGGCTGTGGCCGTGTCAGGCGCCGCCGGTGCCGCGCTGCAAAGGCTGTCGCTATCGGGCAGCGGAGCGGGGACCGGCCTGGCGATTTCCGGGTCGTCGAGCGTTTTCGCTGAGAGCCTGACCATCGACAATTGGTCCACCGGAGTGAGCGTTGCTTCCTCAAGCAATGTCACGGTGACCGCGTCGGCCATCACCAATAACACGACGGCGGGCGTGACGGTGGACGCGACCTCCACCGGCGTCACGCTTAACCAGGACGTGTTCCAGGGGAACCCGCCCAGTTCCGCGGTCGTGAACAACAACGCCTCGGCTACCGTGGATGCGACCAACAACTTTTGGGGAGCGGCCAACGGACCGAGCAACCTGGACGGCACCGGCAACGGTTACACGGGCAACGTCAATGCCTCGCCCTTCTTGACCAACGTGCCGCAGTGGCTGACCGCCACGACCTTGACCGTGAACACGACGGCTGACGTTTCCGACGGCAACACGAGCAGCATCGCAGCCCTGATCGCCAATCCTGGCCCGGACGGCAAGATCTCGCTCCGCGAAGCGCTGACCGCGCTGAACAACACCCCCGGCGGCGGCACTATCGACTTCGCCATCGGCGCGGGACCGCAGACCATCACGCTCACCAGCGATCTGCCGGCGATCAGCCAGCCGATCGTAATCGATGGCACGAGCCAGCCGGGCTATGCGGGAACGCCGCTTATCACCATCAACGCCAACGGACTCGGCGGCACCATCCTCTCCCTGAACAACGCCAGCGGCGACACGGTTGAGGCCCTCAACGTCGAAGATTACACCGGCACCGCGGTCAACATCAGCAATGCGCCCGGTGCCACGGTGCAAAACCTGGACCTGAGCAACTCCGCAGAGGCAGGCCAAGGCAACGGGCTTGTGGTCGGCAGCTCGAACAATGCCGTGATCCAGAATGTGAACGCCTCGTCCACCAACTACGGCATCCAGGTGGTGAACTCGTCCAACCCGGTCGTCCAGAACAACATCATGGACAATGACGGGAACGCACTGACCCTGAACCAGGTGACCGGCCTCGCGGTCGGCGCGGTCAGCGGCAACAATTACGCAGGCAGCAGCCAGGGCCTGACCCTGGATGGCGGCGAAAGCGGTCTGACTATTGGCAACGCCTCAGTCGGCGGCACCAGATCGTCATCGAGGACGGCACCAGCGGCATGAACAGCGTCACCGGCCTTGCGCTCTACCTGCACGGCAATCAGCCGTCGCTCATCAGCCACCTCCAGCTCGGAGGCGTCGGCCGTAATGGCGTCGGCATCTACGCGGACCAGAATGTCGGTTCGGGCCTGATTATCGAAGATGTCACGGCCAGCAATCGCAATGTCGGTATCGATCTTCAGGGCGGCGGTCAGAACCTGACCGTGACCGGGAACACCTTGACGAACGACAACACCGCCATGTACCTGGACAGCTTCACGGCGGCATCTCCATTCACCGTGCCGGTCATTGCCTCGGGAAACATCGTAACCGGCAGCGGCAACGGCTTCCAGCTCTTTAACCTGGGTACAAGTGCCAACCCGCAGTTCATCGGTACTTCGGGCACCGGCATCATCATCAACAACGCCGCCGATGGCTTCCGGACGACCAATGGCTACGCCCTGTGGATCCGCAACCTGCCGGGCGCCACCATCAGCGGCGTCAATCTCTCCGGCACCTCCGGCAGCAACGGCGTCGGCATCTACGCCGACAGCAGCCTGGGCAACGGCGTGACCATTCAGAACGTGACCGCCAGCAATCGGAACTACGGCATCTATGCAGTGAGTGCCGATCTGAATCTGACGGTGACCGGGAACACCCTGAGCAACGACAACACGGGCCTGCAGCTGCAAAATGGCCAGAACCTCACGGTGACAGGCAACACGCTGACCGCCGACGGCACCGCCATGTACCTGGACACTTTCACGGCGGCCGCTCCGTTCACTGTGCCGGTCATCGCCTCGGGCAACATCGTGACCGGCAGCAGCAACGGCTTCCAGCTCTGGAACCTGGGCACCAGCGGCAACCCGCAGTTCATCGGCACCTCGGGCAACGGCATCATCGTCAACAACGCCGCGGACGGATTCCAGACGGTCACCAACATTCCGCTCTACGTCCGCAATCTGCCGGGTGCCACCATCAGCGGACTCGATCTTTCCGGCACCGGCAATCGCAACGGCATTGGCATCTACTCGGACACCAACCTGGGCCAGGGCGTGACCATTGAGAACGTCAACGCCAGCAACCGCAACACCGGCATCCAGCTTCAAGCCGGCGGCCAGGATCTGACGCTCACCGGCAACGACCTGGCTAACGACAACACCGGCCTGTACCTGGACAGCTTCAGCCGTTCGAGCTTCACCACTCCGGTCATCGGTTCGGGCAACAACGTGGCCGGCGACAGCACCGGCTTCCAGCTTTTCAACATGTCGGGCCTGTTCATCGGCACGTCGGGCACCGGCATCATTGTCGACAACGCCGCCGACGGCTTCCAGACGGTCACCAACATTCCGCTCTACATCCGCAATCTGACGGGATCTACCATCAGTGGCCTCGACCTCTCCAGCAGCGTCGGCACTCGCAACGGCTATGGCATCTACTCCGACAGCAACGTGGGCCAGGGCGTGACCATTGAGAACGTGAACGCCAGCAACCACAACACCGGTATCCAGCTTCAGGCCGGCGGCTACGACCTGACCCTCACCGGCAACGACCTGTCCAACGACAACACCGGCCTGTACCTGGACAGCTTCAGCCAATCGAGCTTCACCACTCCGGTCATCGCGTCGGGCAACACGGTCACCGGCGACAGCACGGGCTTCCAGCTTTTCAACATGTCGGGCCTGTTCATCGGCACGTCGGGCACCGGCATCATCGTCAATAACGCCGCCGACGGCTTCCAGACGGTCGCCAACATTCCGCTCTACATCCACAATCTGACGGGATCTACCATCAGCGGCCTCGACCTTTCGTACAGCGGCAACGGCCGCAACGGCATGGGTATTTTCTCCGACGCCAACGTGGGTCAGGGCGTGACCATTGAGAACGTCAACGCCAGCAACCGCAACGCTGGCATCCAGCTTCAAGCCGGCGGCTATGACCTGACGCTCACCGGCAACGACCTGGCCAACGATAACACCGGCCTGTACCTGGACAGCTTCGGCCACTCGAGCTTCACGACTCCGGTCATCGCCTCCGGCAACAACGTGGCCGACGACAGCACCGGCTTCCAGCTTTTCAACATGTCGGGCCTGTTCATCGGCACGTCGGGCACCGGCATCATCGTCAACAACGCCGCCGACGGCTTCCAGACGACCACCGGGATGGCGCTTTACATCCGCAATCTTCCGAACTCCACCATCAGCGGACTCGACCTTTCCTACAGCGGCCTTTCTCGTGAAGGAACCGGCATCTATTCGGATTCCTATCTAGGCTCGGGAGTCACGATCCAGAATGTGAACACCGCCAATCGAAGCAACGGCCTGCTCCTGCAGGGCGGCGGCGCGAATCTGACGCTGAACAACAACGGCTTGACCAACGATGGCACGTCCCTGTACGTCAACGCCTTCTCTGGCAATTCTCCAATCACCGGTTCTGGAAACAATTTCGCCGGCAGCACCAATGCGCTGAACTTGCTGAACATCAACGGGCTGGTCATCGGCAATTCCGTCGCCCAGGGCGTGAACTTCATTATCGACGACAATTCCGGCCTCGATTCGGTGACCGGGACGGCGATCGAGCTGAACAGTTGCTCGAACATCACCATCGACGGCGTGGACGTGTCCTACCGGGACCTGACGCGCTCGGGCATCGGCATCAATGCCACCGACGGCAACAACGACAACCTCACGGTGACCAACGTGACGGCCGAGAACCGTCAGACCGGCCTGGTTTACAATCCCAACACGGGCAACTCCGGCTATCTCGTGACGGTCACGAATTCGAGCTTCTTGAACAACGACACGGGCCTGGTCGTCGTCCAGTACAACTCCGGCGGCGCGGTCACCAACAACGTCATCGAGGCGAACGGGACAGGGATTACCTATTACACGGGCGGCGGATCCCAGTCGATCACGCTCGACGCCGAGGACAATTACTGGGGGCCAGGCGGCGGCCCCGGACAGGGCGGCAACAACGACGTGAACGGCCCGGTCGATACTTCCAATTTCGTCGCCAGCGTGCCGACTGCCCTTTCCCGCGACTACGGCACCGCTCCCTCGGCCTTTGGCTTCTCGACAGAGCTTGGCAGTTTCGGCGGCCGCAGCATCGTCAGTGGGCCTTATTTCGGCACCACACCGCCCACCGCCACAGCCGACGGCAGCCCGACGACCCTGGTCAACACGCCCGACCTCGCCACGAACGGCATCGGCATCAGTGCCCTGGTGCCGGGCCAGACTGCCACCGCCACCATCTTCGTCTCGGGCGCTCCCTCGGGCGCCATGCTCGATGCCTGGGTTGACTTCCAGCAGGACGGCACCTGGACCGATCCAGGCGATCAGATCGCCGCGAGTGTCGCGCTGGTCAACGGCCTCAACACGGTCACCTTCTCGGTCCCGGCCAACGCCACGATCAGCCTGAATTACGCACGTTTCCGCATTAGTACCGCAGGCGGTCAGACGCCCTATGGGCAATCGGACGACGGCGAGGTGCTCGACCTGGCCATCGCCGGCTCGATCTACGTGGACAAGGACTGGAGCGGCCTGACGACGGGCACCTACATTACGGACGCCGATCCCGTGATGCCGGGGAACCAGGCGGCTGTCTTCGGCATCAACGCCTTTGCGAGCATCAATGCCGGCATCGCCGCGGCCTCCGCCGGCGGCGTGGTGATCGTCAACGCCGGCACAACGGGCAACCCCGGCGATTACAGCGGCGAAGCGGTCAACATCAACCAGTCGGGGCTTACCGTCGTCCTGCAACAAGGCGACATCACCGTAGGCTCGCTGGCCGACACCGTCAGCAACGATACCGTCGAGCTGAACGGCGTCAGCCTGACGGAGGGCGGCAACGACAACAGCACGCAGTTCGCCGGCACCATCGCGGGCACGGGCGGCCTCACCAAGACGGGCAGCGGCACCCTCGCGCTGACCGGCACGGCTGCCTACTCCGGCGCCACGGCCGTTGTTGCAGGGACACTCGAAGTGGATGGCTCTGTCGCCGCGAGCAGCTCGGTGACGGTCGACAACGGTGGAACTCTCGACGGCACCGGAACGGTCAATGGGTCGGTGACGGTTCAGTCCAGCGGCACGTTCGCCCCAGGCGACGACATCGGCGTTCTCAACGTCGGCAGCCTGGCGCTTGACTCGGGAGCGGTCTTCAACGCGGTCCTCAACGGCACGTCCAAGGCACAGTTCAACCAGGCCATCGTTGGCGGTTCGGTCAACCTCAATGCCGACAGCGGCACCGCGGCGAATCTCAACCTGTCGCTCGGGTACGCACCCACCGTCGGGGACCAGTTCACCATCATCGCGAACAACGGCGGCAGCGCCGTGAGCGGCACCTTCGCCGGTCTGGCACAGGGAGCGATTATCAGCGCCTCGTTTGGCGGGACGAGTTACCCGTTCAGCCTCGACTATGCCGGCGGCGCGGGAAATGACCTCGTGTTGACCGCAATTACCCTGGCGCCAACGACGACGACGATCAGCGCACCCACGGTCACTTACGGCAGCAACGGCGTCGTCACGATCACGGTCAACTCCAGCGGGGCAACACCCGCCGGCAATGTCACTCTGTCGGTGGACGGTGGAACGCCGATTACCCAGGCACTGACGAACGGATCCAGCGTCTTCACGCTATCCGGCCTGCACGCCGGGAGCCATTCCTTGTCGGCCAACTACGAGACGCAGGGGTACTTCGCCGCCAGCTCAAGCAATGGAACGCTGACGGTTAGCCCGTTCGCGTTCAGTTACATGATCGGCAACGACGGTCAGACCTACGGCAGCACGGCCAACCTCGCGGCCGATCTTCCCGCGACGATCAGCACCGGCGTCAACGGCGAGACGCTCGACATTACCTACGGCAGCACCGGCGACACCACAACCGCGCACGTCGGCAGCGATGCCGTCACCGGCGCGCTGTCGAGTGGAACGGGTCAAGTCTCGGATTATTCGGTGACGCTGACCAATGGCACGCTGACGGTTAGCCCGTTCGCGTTCAGTTACATGATCGGCAACGACAGCCAGACCTATGGCAGTCCGGCCAACCTGGCTGGCGACTTACCGGCGACGATCAACACCGGGGTCAACGGAGAAACTCTCGACATTACCTACGGCAGCACCGGCGACACCACAACCGCGCACGTCGGCAGCGATGCCGTCACCGGCGCGCTGTCGAGTGGAACGGGCCAACTCTCGGATTATTCGGTGACGCTGACCAATGGCACGCTGACGGTTAGCCCGTTCGCGTTCAGTTACATGATCGGCAACGACAGCCAGACCTATGGCAGTCCGGCCAACCTGGCTGGCGACTTACCGGCGACGATCAACACCGGGGTCAACGGAGAAACTCTCGACATTACCTACGGCAGCAACGGCGATACCACAACGGCGCACGTCGGCAGCGATGCCGTCACGGGCACGCTGTCGAGTGGCACGGGCCAACTCTCCGATTATTCGGTCACGCTGACCAATGGCACGCTGACCGTCAACCCGTTCGCGTTCAGTTACCTCATCGGCAACGACAGCCAGACCTACGGCAGCCCGGCCAACCTGACAGCCGACCTGCCGGCGACGATCAACACCGGGGTCAACGGCGAGACGCTCGACATTAACTACGGCAGCACCGGCGACACCGCAACGGCGCACGTCGGCAGTTGCGCCATCACCGGCGCGCTGTCGAGTGGCACGGGCCAACTTTCGGATTACTCGGTCACGCTGACCAACGGCACGCTGACGGTCAACCCGTTCGCGTTCAGCTACACCATCGGCAACGACAGCCAAACCTACGGCAACTCCGCGAATCTCACCGCCGATCTCCCCGCGATGATCAGCACCGGCGTCAACGGCGAGACGCTCGACATTGCCTACAGCAGCACCGGCGACACGACGACGGCGCACGTCGGCAGCTTTGCCGTCACCGGCGCAGCTGTCGAGTGGAACGGGCCAACTCTCGGATTATTCGGTTACCCTCACCAACGGCGCGCTGGCCGTCAATCCGTTCGCGTTCAGTTACCTCATCGGCAACGACGGTCAGACTTACGGCAGCACGGCCAACCTCGCGGCCGATCTTCCCGCGACGATCAGCACCGGCATCAACGGCGAGACGCTCGACATTACCTACGGCAGCACCGGCGACTCCACAACGGCACAGGTCGGCAGCTATGCCATCTCCGGCGTGCTGTCGAGTGGGACGGGCCAGCTCTCGGATTATGCGGTCGCGCTGACCAATGGCACGCTGAACGTCAACCCGTTCACGTTCAGTTACACCATCGTCAACGACAGTCAGACCTACGGCAGCACGGCCAACCTGGCGGCCGATCTGCCGGCGACGATCAGCACCGGGATCAACGGCGAGACGCTCGACCTTACCTACAGCAGCACCGGCGACACCACGACGACGCACATCGGCAGCTATGCCATCACCGGCACGCTGTCGAGTGGCACGGGCCAACTCTCGGATTATTCAGTGACGCTGACCAACGGCGCGCTGACCGTCAACCCGTTCGCGTTCACTTACCTCATCGGCAACGACAGCCAGACCTACGGCAGTCCGGCCAACCTGGGTAGCGACTTGCCGGCGTCGATCAGCACCGGCGTCAACGGCGAGACGCTCGACATTAACTACGGCAGCACCGGCGACACCACGACGGCGCACATCGGCAGCTATGCCATCACCGGCACGCTGTCGAGTGGCACGGGCCAACTCTCGGATTATTCAGTGACGCTGACCAACGGCGCGCTGACCGTCAACCCGTTCGCGTTCACTTACCTCATCGGCAACGACAGCCAGACCTACGGCAGTCCGGCCAACCTGGGTAGCGACTTGCCGGCGTCGATCAGCACCGGCGTCAACGGCGAGACGCTCGACATTAACTACGGCAGCACCGGCGACACCACGACGGCGCACGTCGGCAGTTACGCCATCACCGGCGCGCTGTCGAGTGGATCGGGCCAACTGTCGGATTACTCGGTCACGCTGACCAATGGCACGCTGACCGTCAACCCGTTCGCGTTCACTTACCTCATCGGCAACGACGGCCAGACCTATGGCAGCCCCGCCAACCTCGCGGCCGACCTCCCCGCGACGATTAGCACCGGGATCAATGGCGAGACGCTCGACATCACCTACGGCAGCACCGGCGACACCACAACGGCGCACGTCGGCAGCGAGGCCATCACCGGCAACCTGGCCAACGGCACGGGTCTGACATCCGACTACTCGGCGACGCTGACCAATGGCATACTAACGATCAGCCCGTTCGCGTTCAGTTACATCATCGGCAACGACAGCCAAACCTACGGCAGCCCGGCCAACCTGGCGGCCGATCTGCCCGCGACGATCAGCACCGGCGTTAACGGCGAGTCTCTCGACATTACCTACGGCACCACCGGCGACTCCACAACGGCGCACGTCGGCAGTTACGCCATCACCGGCACGCTGTCGAGTGGCACGGGCCAACTCTCGGATTATTCGGTCACGCTCACCAATGGCGCGCTGACCGTCAATCCGTTCGCGTTTAACTACACCATCGGCAACGACAGCCAGACCTACGGCAGTTCCGCCAACCTCACCGCCGATCTGCCGGCGACGATCAGCACCGGCGTCAACGGCGAGACTTTGGACATTACCTACGGCAGCACTGGCGACAACACGACGGCGCATGTCGGCAGTTATGCCATCACCGGCGCGCTGTCGAGTGGCACGGGTCAACTTTCGGATTATGCGGTCACGCTGACCAGCGGCGCGTTGACGGTTAGCCCGTTCGCGTTCACTTACCTCATCGGCAACGACAGCCAGACCTACGGCAGCCCGGCCAACCTGAGTGGCGACTTGCCGGCAACGATCAGCACCGGCGTCAACGGCGAGACTCTCGACATTACCTACGGCAGCACCGGCGACACCACGACCGCGCACGTCGGCAGCTATGCCATCACAGGCGCGCTGTCGAGTGGAACTGGCCAATCTTCCGATTACTCGGTCAAGCTGGCCAATGGCACGCTGACCGTTAACCCGTTCGCGTTCAGTTACACCATCGGCAACGCCAGCCAGTTATTCGGCCAGCCCGCCAACTTGGCCGAAGACCTGCCGGACACGATTCCCACCGGCGTCAACGGCGAGGAACTGGCCATCAACTACGGCAGCACCGGTGACACCAACACGTCCTACGTCGGCAATTACGCCATTGTCGGCACACTGTCCGACAATACCGGTCAGGCTTCCGATTACACTGTGACGCTCAGCAGCGGCACCTTGACCGTGGCTCCTCTTCCCGTGGACATCACTGGTGCCGACGTCGGCGGAGTGCTCGTCACGCCCGTCGTGGCGGCCTCGTTCACAGTCCGTGTTGGCTCGTTCCAACCGTCGTTCGCTGCGACCGCGAGCGACTTCACCGCCAGCATCGACTGGGGCGATGGGACCAGTACGGCAGGCGTCATCACGGCCAACAGCACGGGCGGATTCGACGTGGCTGGCACGCACAGTTACGCCATCGAGGAGACGGTTCCGGTCGTATTGACCGTCACCCAGACGATCAGCGGCGCCGTCTACAGCGTTGCGCGGGAGAAGCCGTCGTCCTCACCGGCGGCCAGACTCAGCAGATCGTGAGCGTCGCCTTCGCGTCTGTTCCACCCGGTGGCGCAGCGACAGCGACCACAACCGGGGTGTCCGGGACCTTTGTCCTCGCTGACGGAAGTACGGCGCCGGGCACGCTGTCGCTTGCTCAGTTTAGTGCGCCGCCGGTGCCGGAAAACATCGTCAAGAGCGCGTTCCCCAAGGAGATAGTGACCAGCACCGGCCAGGTGGAGCCGCTGGTCCTGTCATTCTTTGATGTCCGTGCCACCGGCGCAACCCCCGGGTCAACGTTGACGGTGACTCTCCATTACTCCGACACGGGAATCGGCATTCCCGAATTGGATTTCTTCGACCCCACGACCGGGACGTTTGCAACCGTGCAGGGGAGCAAGCCATCTATTGTCGATCCGACGGCCCACACGTTGCAGGTCGAGTTCACCGACACCAGCAACCCAGCCATCGGAAACTTGGGCGGCACGGTCTTCACCATCGCCGTGGCCGCCGCGCCGGTGGACACCACGTCCACGCCGACGGCGACCGTCGGCGCCAGCACGTCCGCGCCGACGCCAACCTTCAGCACCACCACGACGACCGTGACGGGCCTGCTGGCATCGACCGCCGTTTCGTCGTCGTTCGGGCAGTCGGTGACGCTCCAGACCAACGAAACCGTATCGGTGACGGTGGTGTCCAGGCAGGACAGTTCATCGACGGCGAGCGCTTTGAAAGGCAACGCAACGAGCAGCGGCGGCACCGATTCCGACGAGGGCGGGGAGGCGGCCAAAAAGGACACCAAGGAAAACAAGCCGGACGACAAGACATTGGAGGACTCGATGATGAACAGTCCGAGCGAGAAGGGTCCGGACTCCCCAGGCGACAAGGAGAGCATGGGCGACCGCGGCGACGGCAAGCAGACCGAACTGCCGAATCGGAACAGCGACCTGGATGCCGGACCGCACGGGCTGGGTGAAGCTGTATCCGAACGCGCTGATGCGCAAGCCGATCATGGATGGTCCAATACCGTGCAGGACGCCGCACCGATCCGCGACGTTCAAGCGGCGACCGACGAGTCGGTCCTGCAGCTTGGCGGCATGTGCCTCGTCGTCGTGAGCGGGCCTATGCTCACCGCGGAGGACACAGAGGTACGCAGAGGAAAAGACAAAAAGCCTATGAGGAATTAAGAGTCGGAGCGCCCTGTTCGGAAGGTTGACTCGGAGGAATTCGACTCAACTCGTTGTTTCCTTTGCTTTTTTTTCTCTGCGTACCTCTGCGTCCTCTGCGGTGAGAAATCCGGGCTAACGGGTCGCAGAAGGCAAACTTTCTCATTGAACGAGTCGCATCATGATCGACACTCCCGTCGCTGAGCACCAAGTGGACATCACGCTCCCACCGCCGCCGCTTCTCGAGGAGGAAGAGCGCGCCGCTGCTGAGCCGTCAATCGAGAGTCCGGACATGACTCTCGCCCCGCCGGACGAGACGGCAGCCATCACGGCAGAATCGTTGACAGTCACCGATCTACCGACGCCTGGGAGCATCGACTTCGAGTCCAGCACGACCCTTGCACCGCCGGTCGATAACGAGGAAGGGCTGCCTTCCGAGGCACCAGGCGATGCCGAGACCACGGACACCGTGCGTGCCTCGTCGACATCCGCCGATCTGCCGACACCGGGGAGCATCGCCTTCGAGTCCAGCACGACCCTTGCACCGGTCGATAACGAGGAACAGCAGCCTTCGATCACGCCAAGCGCCCCCGAGCCGGGAGACACCACGGGGCCGGCGCACGCGCCGAGCATCTCTTCCGATCAGACGTTGGCTCCGCCGGAGGAAGCCAGCCGCGACGCGACCACAGGCCCGGTGTCGCCAAGCAATTCAACGGGTCTGAAGTCGCTCGGTGCCGCGCCCACACCGGCCTCACGAGGGGCGACTACTACCGGACCCCAATCGCTGGGCGCCACGACGGGGCCGCGCTCACTTGGTGCCTCGACAGGCCCGGCGTCCGTGCGAGCGACAACTGGGCCGCAGTCGCCTAACGCTACGACGGGGCCGAAATCCGTCCGTGCAACGACCGGGCCTCAGTCGGTCAGCGGGACGGCGCCGATTTCGCCCAGCCGAACCGCCGTGCCGACGCTGCCGGCAGTGGCAGGACACACCATCGTCAAGGAACTCGGCCGCGGCGGCATGGGCGTCGTGTACAAGGCCCGGCAGCCCGGTCTCAATCGTCTGGTCGCTCTGAAAATGATCCTGGGCCGCGGCAAGGGGAGCAACCGCGCAGCGCGAGCTGTTCCGTGCGGAAGCCGAGGTGATCGCCAAGCTGCAACATCCGAACATCGTCCAGATTTACGAGGTCGGCGAACATAACGGGGCGCCGTATTTCTCGCTGGAGTTGGTCGAGGGCGGGTGTCTCGCGGATCGCATCACCAAAGGGCCGCTGGAGCCGTTGCTGGCCGCGCATCGTCAAGGCGCTGGCCGAGGGCCTGGACGCGGCCCACTCCCAGGGCATTCTGCATCGCGACCTGAAGCCGGCCAACGTCCTGCTCGGCGGCAAGGCCGAAGCGCCGCTGGACAAGCTGGTCCCGAAGATCACCGACTTCGGCCTGGCCAAGAAGATCGAGGAAGGCTCGGCGAACGACCAACAGGCAGGCAGCGTCGTCGGCACACCCTCCTACATGCCGCCCGAACAGGCGGAGGGGAGGAACTGGCAGCTCGGTCCGGCGCGGACATCTATTCGCTGGGCGCCGTGCTATACGATCTGCTCACCGGCACGCCGCCGTTCCGCGGATCGAATGTAATGGAAACGCTCCGGCTGGTCTGCAATGAACAGCCTAAACCGCCGTCGGCACTGAACCCGAGGGTGCCGCACGACCTGGAGATCATCTGCGTTAAATGTCTGGAGAAGGACCCGGCGCACCGCTACCGCAGCGCCCGCGAGTTGGGTGAGGACCTGGACGCCTTCCTGACCGGCGTGCCGATCAAGGCCCGGTCGTACACGCGCTGGGAGCGCAGCCGCATGTGGGTCCGGCGCCGTCCGACCGCTGCCGCATTGCTTGCAGTGAGCGTGCTGGCAGTCATCGCTTTCGGCGTCGGCGGCGTCGTTCTTGCCCGGCAGCAGACGGCGATTGCTCGGCAAGAGAGAAGAACGGCCGAGGAAGCGGAGAAACGCGAAAAGGAAGCCGAGGCGCACGCCCGCACCGAGGCGGCGCTCCGCAAGACCGCCGACAGTGAGAGGAACCGCGCCGAACTGAACTTTGACGAAGCGAAGACAGCGGTCAGGACCTTGACGGATCTGGGGCACCGGCGGTTGTCGCGGGTGCCGAACATGGAACCGGTGCGGCGCGAGCTGCTGGCCAAGGCGCTGGCGTTCCATCGGCGCTTCCTGGAGATCAATGGCGACCAGCCGGGACAGCGCCTGGAAGTTGGCCAATCCCATGTTCGCGTCGGTGAGATCGAAGAGAACCTCGGCCGCCACGCCGAGGCCGAGGCGGCGTACCAGAAGGCGCTCGGCATATTCACTGGTATGCTTCGAGAATCGCCGAAGGCCCCGACGATCCGCCGCGAGATGGCGACAACCTGGAACGACCTCGCCATCGTCCAGCAGGAGCTGAACAAGCCGGCCGACGCGGCGGCGAGTTTTGCGGAGTCTCTGAAAATCAAGGAATCGTTGGCGGCCGAGGACGAGAACAACATCGATCTGCGCCGTGAACTGGCCAACGGGCTGAACAATCGCGGCAACCTCCGCAGCGCTTTGCTCAACCAGCCAAAGGAAGCCGAGGCCGACTACCGCGAGGCGCTGCGCCAGCTCGCCAAGGTGCCGTGCGCCAAAGCCCTGGAAAATCTAGGTGAAACGTACAACAACCTCGGCGCCGTCCTTGTTGCCACGGATCGCAACCAAGCGGCCGGTGCCTACGCGGAAGCGATCCGCTGCTGGAAGGAGCTGGACGAGGCAACGCCCGGCAACCCAATGGTCGAGCATTCCCTGGCCGCCGCGATCCTCAATCGAGCCGTGATCGCGCACCTTCAGGGCAAGACGGAGCCGGCCGAGGATGGATACAAGACCGCCGTCAACCGCCTGGTCAAGCTCACGAACGAGTACCGCAGCACCGTTTCCTACCGCGAGACGCTGGCCGAGGCCTACTACAACTACGCCAAGCTGCTGCGGGCGCTGAAGCGCTTCCGCGACGCGGAGAAGCAATATCGCCTGGTGCTGCCCCTCTATCGCCGCCTGGCGGAGGAGCTGCCGAAGAACTTAGCCCATCGCCAGAAGCTGGCCAACAGCCTCAACGAGCTGGGGGTCGCGCTGATTTCGCTCAACGATCTGAACGAGTACGAGGCCCTGTGGACAGAAGCGATCAAGCTGCAAGAGGCGCTTGTCGCCGACGCGCCCGGAGTCGCGATGTACTGGCAGGATCTGGTCAATAGCCGCGTCAACTTGGCGAGCGTGCTGCGCAGCGTGGGCAAGGAGTTGGCCGAGGACGCAATCGTCCGGTTGATCGACGTTCAGCAAAGACGCATCAAGGCTTTTCCGCAAGCACCGGCACTTCACGGCGACGCGGCCGCGGCACACTTCATGCTGGCCAACCTCTATTTCGAGCGAAAGAAGCTCGACACCGCGCGCGTGGCGATCACCGAGTCAGTGCGGGAGCAGCGCCTGGCCGTCGCCGCCGCCCGCAATGAGCCAGGCCCCGAGGGCATGCTCCGCACCTATGCGGCCTCGGCTTGATCGAGTTGCAACTCTGGTCCGGTCAACATGCCGAGGCCCAGCGTACCCTCGCCGACCTGTTGAAAACCGTCCCCCCCGACCGCCGCAAGCCTGGGCGGCTTGCACCGGAGCAGGCAGCCATCCTGCTCGGTTCGTGCATGACCGCGGCCAGGTCGGATGCCAAGCTTGCGGAACCGGAGCGTGTCAAGACGGCGACGGCCTACGGCGACGACGCCATGAAATGGCTCGGCGTCGCCGTGGAACAGGGTTTCAAGGATGCCGGCGTGCTGGAGTCCCAGAAGGAACTTGAACCGCTGCGGGTCCGCACGGATTTCCAGGACCTCGTCAGGAACCTGCGCTCGAACAAGAAATGACAAGTTTTCTTAGCCCGATGCGCCAGCGAGGGTTTTCCGCAGCAACCCTCGCTTGCCCCATATTCCGCACCCTTGTTTTCACGGCTCCATGCTGCCACCCTTGGGGTGCTTTTTTTATCTTACGCGCCTGGTCAATGCCCCGTAGCCCTTGTCTCGGTTGCCTACAATGGCGCTGCGTGAAACCGCGGAAGCGGTGCGCGCAAGGCCGAGGGCCTTGGATGAGCCTCGGCGACAGGGTTGCGGAATATAGGGCTGGCGCGTCGGGCTAACCCTGCAACAGCCTGACGACGGTAGTTTCGTTCTTTCCGCAGCGATCAGTAACCTGCGACAGCGCCATGACGTCTGCCAGCAGCACGGCGGACTTAGTTCGATGCGACCGCCGAGGGGGAGGCCCCGGAATTGCGCGACGAAACTAGATCGTGCATCGATGGGCAACGACCAGATGCAAGGTCTGATCGGCAGGCCGGTGAGACGCCGGTGCCCAGGGATGGGTGAGACGCTCAGGGAGAAGAGACGATCGTGCATCTGCGGATCGGCGAAAATATCGGAAACAAAGCGCCAACGAAATCGGCCCGGGCGGTGTTCCTCGTAGTGCCTGTCGCCTGTGTTCGTTCCGGATTTTCCAAAATAATGCTTGACACGCCATTTTTTCCCGCATACGATCCGGCGGAAGCGCGTGAAGCGAAGTCACCGCGGCCTGTCTCTATATCCTCTCCCGAACGCTCTCGCAACGAACCATGAGAAACCCATGGCACGTCACTATGCGTTCAACCGTCTCGCCGCGTTGTTCCATCGCTGGCACCGCAAATCCCGCGCTTCCAGGCGCCGGGCGGATTCTGCCCCCCCCCCTGTGTCTCGAATCCCTTGAAGAGCGCGCCCTGCCGAACAGCCTCGCCGGGCTGACGGATGCCGCCAACCCTCCGGCCGATGAAGCGATCGTCTCCGCGGCGACTCCCGGAATGGATGCCGCCTCCGTTCCCGAACTGAACCAGGCCACGACCGCGGATGCCGCCCCGCCGCCGAGTGACACTGCCGCGGAATTGTCGAACGCGGTCTTTAGCCCGTGTACCACGACGGCGCCGGACAGCACCGACGAACCGGTTCCGGGCAGCCTGCAACCGCCGCCCGATCAGCTGCAAGCGCAGGTGTTCGACCCCGGTCTGAATGCCGAAAACCTGTTCGCCTTCCACGACGCGATGCCGGTCGCCGCCTCATCCGAGAGGATGCCCGATCCGAACAAAGGCCCGCTTACCGATGGCGCGGACGGAGGTTCGGGTGGCGGGGATACCGGCAGCACTGGTGCCGGCGAAAACCCGATCGCCCCGCCGGCTTCGGCCTCTGCGGAAAACGGCGAATCGGGCGGCGGCTCAAGCCCGGCGCTGCCGGCGCAGCCCGCGGCTCCCCCACCGCCAGCCAGTAATCCGGCCGTTAACACCGCGGCACCGGCGCCGTCAAGTCCCGTGAGCGGCGTTCCCACGTCGTCGCAGCTCGCGCAAATCCAGACGCTGAACTTCGAGCCGCCAGTCTCGACCACAACCCCTGCCGCCCACGCCATCACTGCGCAGGCAGCAGCGACCCCGGCGAATACGCACGGCGGCAGTTTGACCAGCAGTCCCGACCCGACTTTCACGTTCCAGGTCGGAGCCAGCAGCACGTTCCAGCTGGAGACGTTCTACGACTCCGATGACCCCAGCAGTTACAGCGCGAGCATCGACTGGGGCGACGGCAACACCAGCGCCGGTTCGATCACAGTTGTCAGCGCGGGTGATTTCCTGGTCAGCGGCACGCACACCTATGTTAACAGCGGCACATACCCCATCGCGGTCACTTTCACCGACTCCAACGGCAGCCTGACCGTCGATGACACGGCGGAAGTAGACCAGGCGCCCGTCTTCACCAGCGCCGCGTCCACGACGGTCACTGCGGGCGATGGGAATACGTTCACGCTCACCACCAGTTCTTTCCCGACCGCGGCGATCACCGAGAGCGGCTCCCTGCCCAGCGGCGTCAACTTTACCGATAACGGCGATGGCACCGCCTCGTTAACCGGTTCGCCGGATCCAACGTCGAACCAGGGCGGCGTCTACAATCTGACGTTCACGGCGACGAACAGCGATAGCGCCGACGCCTACGCCGCGCAGAGCTTCGTCCTCACGGTCGATCAGGCACCGGCCATCACCAGCGACATGAGCACGACGTTCAACGTGGGCAGCGCCGGCACTTTCACCGTCCAGACCACCGGCTTCCCGACCGCGGCGGTATCCGAGAGCGGCACGCTGCCCAGCGGCGTTACCTTTGCGGACAACGGCGACGGCACGGGAACGTTAGCCGGGACGCCGGCCACGGGCGCCGGCGGTGTCTACGACCTGACGTTCACGGCGAGTAATGGCGTGTCAGGGGACGCGAACCAGGATTTCACCCTCACCGTGGATGAAACGCCGGTCATCACCAGTGCATCTTCCACGACCTTCACGGCCGGCCAGTCGGACTCATTTACGGTCCAGAGCGACGGCTATCCCACCGACACCATCGGCTGGGATAGCGGCAGCCTGCCGAACGGCGTCACGCTCGTGGATAATGGCGACGGCACGGCAACGCTCGCCGGCACGCCGGCTGCCGGCACGGGCGGCACCTATAACCTGGGCTTCACGGCCACCAACGGAGTCGGGTCGGGTTACCAGAGTTTTGGCCTCACCGTGGACGAGGCACCCGCCATCACCAGTGACGCCGCTCCTTTTACGGTGGGCAGCTCCGGCGCGTTCGCGGTCCTGACCACCGGCTTCCCGGCCGCGACGGTCACCGAAAGCGGCACTCTGCCCAGCGGCATCACGTTCACGACCAACAGCGACGGCACGCCGGAACTTGTCGGCACACCGAATACCGGCACGGCCGGGGATTACGACCTCACTTTCACCGCCAGCAACGGCATCGGCACCGAGGCGACGCAAGACTTCACTCTGGTGGTTGGGCAAGCGCCAGCCATCACCAGCGCGAGCCAGACCGATTTTAACATTGGTAGCGCCGACACGTTCCAGGTGACGACCCTCGCCTTCCCGATCGCGGCAATTACTGAGAACGGCTCGTTGCCCAGCGGCGTTACCTTTACCGATAACGGCAATGGTACAGCGACGCTGAGCGGCACGCCGGCGGCAGGCACGGGCGGTAATTATGACCTCGCCTTCATGGCCAGCAATGGCGTAGGCCCTGGCTTCATACAGGATTTCATCCTTACGGTTAATGATGCGTCAGCTATTATTAGCACAGCGGCCGTTACGTTCGTTGCAGGTAGTTTCGATTCTGCAATGATTCTGACTAGCGGGTTCCCCACTGCGGCGATCACCGTAAGCGGTACGCTACCAAGCGGTTTATCGTTCACGGACAACGGAGATGGTACGGCGAGCTTAGCCGGTACTCCCGCTCCGAGTGCTGCTGGAATCTACGACCTGACCATCATGGACGACAACGGCATCGGCTCCGACCCCAGCCAGAGTTTTATACTCACTATCAATCAAGCTCCTTCCATTACCAGCGCTGTTACTACGACTTTCACTACTGGCCAAACAGGAACGTTCACGGTACAGACAAGCGGCTTCCCGACGGCAACGATCAGCGAAAGTGGCACATTACCCAGCGGCATTACGTTTACGGACAACGGCAACGGTACGGCCACCTTGGGCGGTTCGCCCAATGTAGGAACAGGTGGTGTCTATGATCTAACCTTCATGGCTGATGACGGAATTGGCCTCGTCGCCAGCAAGCTCCTCGTCCTTACCGTCTACGAAGCGGCGGCCCCTGCCAATGATGGCGTTACGCTCGTCTGGTCTGGAGCGTCTGGTACCGATTTGCAATGGATCACACCCGGCAACTGGATAATCCCGAACGGCGTCGATCGGCCTTTTGGTCCAGAGTCCGGCGACACGGTAGTGTTTGACGGAAACGTATCCTCCAAACCCTCGTTTCTGGTGCCAGATTCGACAGGCGCTGTCTCCGCGATCAACTTCATCAACGGCTACTCAGGTGATCTCATTCTGCAGCAGTCACTCGACGTTACGGGCTTCATCTCGGAGACGTGTGGCAATGTTTGCATTCTCAATGGCATTACGCTGGACACACCGCAGTACTATTTCCTCGGCGGGGACATCGAGGGAGACGGCTTCGATAACTCAGGCGAAGGCGATTTGAACATCACAAGCCAAGCGAATGAGCCTGGCCTCTTTGAGGCTCACGGTGGAGGGACCATCGAGGTCGGGAATTTCAATTTCGATGCGTCTTCGACGCTGTCCATTATGGACACAGTAGGCGTCACTTTCGAGAACACGACGATCAACGCCTTGGGAACGACGAATTGGGAATCCGGCGATATTTCACTTCCTAACAGCGAATTCAACAACAGGGGTACCTTCCAGATCACTGGCGATGGCTTCATTGATTCTGGTATTGGTGTTCCTGGTGACTTCTACAATTACGGTAGTTTCATCAAAACCGCATCGCCCTCAACCGGAGTTACTAGGATCCGAGTTGCTTTTGACAACACGTATGTGAACAGTTCTACGTTCGTCGAAGTCGACACGGGCCGACTGCGCTTCGAGAGATCCGGTACCCAAAATGCACCATTTATCGCCGACGGAACCGGAATTCTCACATTCGGGAGACAAGGTGTCCAAATTCTCTTGCCGGGAACAATCTTCACCGGCACTGGCAGTATGACCTTGACTGATCGAGCTCAGTTCCAAATCGCGGCGGGTTACAATCAGGTAATAGACCTTCCAATAATCATAGCACTCGACCCGACTCTCATAGGCAGGGTGGAAAGGGTGGCTATATTTGGAGTCGGTCCGGGAACCGGAGCTTTACTCGGCACGCAGAGTTCGATCCAATTCAACCAGGCACTTACGTGGAAACACGGGGCGTTCCAGAACCTCAATGTTAAAATCAACGCCAACGCCCTCCTGACCGGTGATGGCCTGAAAATTCTGTTAGAAAGCTCCGTGGACATTTCCAGCAATTCTACTTTCACCTGGGAGGGAAGCGGCAATATCTTTCTCAGGAACACCAAAATAGACAACTTTGGTGCCTTCAAGATTGCAACGGACCAAGCGAGCATTGACCAAGATCCAAACCCTGGCGATACGTCTTTGTTCGTGAACGACAACAGTGGTGTATCTCCGGGGCTTGTTACCAAAGTTGCGGGCACGAATGTCACCAACATCGATGTCCCGTTCGAGAATTCTACCGGCGTACTCAACCTGAATGGATTCAATCTGGCGTTCAATAGTTCGTTCCAGCAAATCGGTGGTGACACGGGTTCCACGCTTTTGAAAGGCGGCGTCTTGTATGGGGATTCGCTCGTGTTCAGCGGCGGAACACTGATCGGCAGCGCCGGCACGATTATCGGATCAGTCACAATCGATGGGGCGACGGTGAAAATGAATTCCCCGACGAGTACGCTACTCATCGTCGGCAGCTACACGCAACTCGCAGGGACGCTTGAGGTCAATGTTGACGGGTTAAACAATTACGATACCTTCGTTATCCTTGGTACGGTTTCGCTTGAGGGTGGTAACCTTCAGGTGAACAGGTTCTGGGCGTTCACGCCTCCGGTGGGTTCGCAGTACGCTTTTTTGTGGTCGGCCGCTATCAGCGGTTCGATACCTGTCTCGGCAGGTTGGAACCTGAGTTTCGGTATTCTCGGCGCAACATTGACGAAACAATAACCACCCAGGGATGACATGCGCCTCTTGTACTCCAGCTGCATCGCGGTGAATCCATTCTGTTCCTTACGAGTGGTCCACTCGGTTGCGGGAGAAAAGATTTAGAAGAAGCTGAGAGAGGCGCCTTCGATCAACTGATCGGTTATAAAACTAACTCCAGAACATATCAGCGTCTCGTTTTTTTTCGTGGTGAAAATCATGAACGAACGAACTCAAATTCCAGCTAAACTGTTGCATCGGCTACACTATTTCTACACGGTTCTCCGCAGAGCCACACGCATCTGCGTCATCCTTTCTCTGCTGTTGTCAGGTGGGAGACTATATTCACAGTCGGTTCGTACTATGGATGGTTTTCCCAAGCAGGGATGGCAATGGTCCCTTTCTCCTGATGGTACACTGCTCGCCATCGACGATCGCGACACCAAAGAGGACGAAATTCAGCTCTGGGACATAGCAACGGGAGAACAACTCGATTGGCTAGAGGACGTTCCCTATAAACGAGTCTACTTCCTAATGTTCTCCCCCGATGGGCGCTTCTTGGTCAGCTCTGCTCAAACTAGGAAAACCAATCGCTTGATTCTCTGGGACATAGCAAATCGTACTTCCCTGTGGAGATTGGAATCTCGCTGGGGCATTCATGCCGCTATCACGCCAGATAGCAAGACGCTTTTCCTTGGTGCATATGGGAATACGATACTGTCCTATGATATTCTGACCGGTAAGAAAACTGGCGAATGGGAACTCGATGCCCGATATGACCGCTTCGTCCTCTCCCCCGATGGCAGGTGGCTGGCCACATGCGTGAATTATTCGACAAATGTTTCGGTCTACGACACTACTAAGCGCCGTCTACATCGCGTCATGAAGTGCTCCGCCGACGCATCGCATGGGGAGATAATGGGGATACAATTCTCTCCCGACAGTAAGCGCCTGGCTCTTGGCTCGACCAATCAGGAGATGATCGTCTTTGACGTCCAGCCAGGACTGCCGGCTTTTTGGTATAATTTCAGTAGACGAGGGGGCGAGAAAGTAGATTCCTTCGCGTTTTCTCCGGACGGCAAGTTTATGGTCTGCTCCGGCGGAGAAGTCCCGATTGTATTCGATTTCGAGAAAAACGACCTACGACAGGGAGTAAAGTGGCAGGAAGAGCCACGCTACGGTATTGGCCTAGTTCGAATGCTCCCGGATAGTAAGCATGTTATATCGTACGACCATGGAGGGGTGATTCGCATCTGGGAGATACCACCGTGGCAAGACCCGCCTCCGCGCAAGAAGAAGTAATATGAAGGGGAAGAAAAGGTGTCAGGAACCTTTTTCCGTTGACAAGCCAGACGACCGGCGTTAATGTGAGGACATGGGTCGAGCATTGCAGCTCGCTGCCGGCGGACTGGTCTATCACGTCCTTAACCGGGCCAACGCGCGTCTGCCTCTTTTCGAGAAGGACGGAGATTATAAGGCATTCGAACGTGTGCTCGATGAGGCGCGGAACTATTGCGACGTGCCGTTGCTAACCTACTGCATTATGCCCAATCATTGGCACTTGGTCGTGCAGCCACGTGCCGACGGTGACTTGTCCCGCTTCGTGGGTTGGCTGACACTGACGCACACGCAGCGCTGGCATGCCCACTACCACGCCGTCGGGCTGGGCCATTTGTACCAGGGGCGTTTCAAATCCTTCCCGATTCAGGAGGATGACCACCTGGTGACCGTCTGCCGCTACGTCGAGCGTAATCCGCTACGTGCGGGCCTGGTGCGGCGCGCGGAGGACTGGCGCTGGGGCAGCTTGTGGCGCCGCGAGCGCGGAGGTGCGGATGCGCTCGCCCTCCTGGCGGATTGGCCCGTGCCGCGGCCGCGCGGCTGGCTGAGTTTCGTGAACGCGGCACAAAGCCTTGGGGAAGAGGAGGCGATACGGCACAGCATACGCCGGGGCTCCCCTTCGGGATCGAGGGCTGGGTCAAGGACACAGTCGAACGCTTGGGACTGGAGATGACCCTGTGCCCGCGCGGTCGCCCGAAGAAACCCACAGAAAAAGGTTCCTGACACCTTTTCTTTCCCCAACGACGGCAATTGCCAAGCGTGGACTTCTTTCTTCCTTGCCGCAATTAATGCCCAGGGAATCACATCCGCCCACAGTGCATATGCCATCCAACCAAAAGCGCCGGCTGTGTTCTTTTTCTTGACGGGATGGAGCGCGGTGGCCGCCCCCAACAACAATGTTCCAGAAGCACAGGGATTCATCTACTACAATAAACTGACTCTCGCTCAATCAACAAACGATCCCCTCTTTATGAGCAGAATGGGGCTGTCGTCGTTGGCATGGAATTACAACTGGACTGGTACGGAAGTCGTCAGCGCGGTAAGAACAATTCCAGGACAGGGCAACCCTAATCCGATCGCATTCTTCCCAAGCCACGTGTTCACTCAACTCACCGTGGGCGGCAATGTGATCTTTTTCGACCCCAGCTACGGAACAACAACGACAGGCGCAAATGACCTGCAACGACGGTTTAATTGGCAAAATGCTAATATCAGCTTCTACGCGGCGCTCGGCAAAATCGTAGTACCTGTATTTCTTTTCAAGCCAGTCGATACAACGGCGCCCGCCATTGAGGCCAACGTCGGGATACAGCAAATTCCGAATTATGTTAGCCCTTAACCCCAATTAGAGGAAGCGAGACATGTCCCAAACTGCAACTGTATTCCTGATGACGGTAGGGTTGTTATGGAGCTTTCAATCCGCGCCTCAGCGCGGAAGAGCCGCTCGTGCAACTGTGACCCAAAGCATGGTCATCACCGCGAGCAATAAAGGATGGTCCTGCGTATTGACGCAACTCCATGAGAATTCCCCTCCCGTAATCTGTTATACGCCCGGGAGATCGGATCAGGGGGTACGATGGCGAGTCGAGTACAACTATTTCTGGTCTTACTTTTCTTACAGCGGCGGTCTAGGCGGAAAGCACACGCTAGAGCGAATTGAGATCATCGACCTGAAGAAAGGTGAAATTAAGCAAACTCAGTTGAGGGGTGGGGTCATACTTATGCCCTTGCTGCAAACATCATTGATTAAGCATCCATCACAAATGTATTACGACTGCATCCCCACTTCAAAGGATGACATCTCCCTTTTCATCCTGACTCAAATAAAAGGCGAATGGTCCCTATCTCGGTATCAATGTCTCTACAAAATGCTCGCGGATGAGGGAGTTGTCAGATCGGAAGATTTCCCTGTGGTCTTTAAAGAACCGTTCGAGGTTCTGCTCAAGGGTGATACCTATTATTTCGTGACAGCATCCGGTAGGTTGTATTACTCTCCGAAGTCGGCCAAGGGCAAAGCACGCACTCTCGATGTACTTTGGAACGACGAGTCGCGACCAATCACCCACTTCATCACCGACGCCGACGCCGAGCGCACGTTCCTGTTCTGCAAACCCGCCAAGAAGGGCGAGCCAGGCGTCTTCTTCGAGATGGGGCCGAAGCCAGAGCCGAAGCCATACGACCTCAGCAAGGTCAAGCCGAGCAAGGCCGACGAGCCTCTCAAGTCCGTCCTCGAACGCGCCCGCTTCCTCGCCGACCAGAAACTCCTCAAGAACCCGGAACCGCCCAAGGAAGAGAAGAAACCATAAGGGAAAAGAAAAGTGAAGGTGCCAGGAGTATTTTCGTCCACTCTCCCGTTTTCCTGAACTTCTGCTCTCCCCATAACCTACGCGCGTCCGGTAAACTTGTGACCGATCTCGCCCTAGCCTAACGTTGCGCCAGCCAAGCCGACGCGCCAACGGACGCCATCAAGGCGAGTTCGTTCAGCAGTTTTCAGTGTCCAACTGGGCGCGGCGCCGCAACCGGAGTGTCCGTATCGCGGCTGAGGTCGTAGAGTTCGTTCTGTACTTTTACCTGCTGCGCCCAGCGCGGAGCCGGAAGCGATGAAGTCGCGCCGCGGAAGGGAGCAGGAGTTCGTTCAGCATTTTGCGCAGCATAGAAGTCCGCGGTTGCCGGAGCCAGACCTTCGCCCTCCGTCCCAGAGCGAGGTGTTCGTTCGGTAGTTTCCATTAACGCACATGAAGCGTCTATCGTAACATCGCTCGCCCAGATATCATGCACGTAGGCGGCGAGGAGCGCCCATGAGCGACAGCAATGGTATCCTCCGTGAAGAGGAATGGAAGCGGCAGAGACAAGTGAGGGAAGCGAGGATTTCCACGAATCGTGCCCCGTTGATAGCGTCTGACAAAAGTAATGTCCACGATCCGCCGGGATTATCCCGGCTGAATAGCCGGCGGAGATAATCCCCGCTCGACAGAGAATATTACTGTTGTCAGACGCAATAGCCGCAGCTCACAATACCGCGCAGGCTCTGTGCGTCGTGGCCAATCGGATCCGCTTTCACCGGATCGGCAATTCGTAGATCACGGCCCCCAGCACTTGGCCCTCCTTGACGTGGGGGTGGCAGTTGATGCACTGCGGCATGACCGCCGGGACCACCGTGGCGGCGCGCAGCACTGGCTTGCCGTCTTTTTCGCCGATCTCATCGACGTAGGCCTTGCCGCCCTTGATGGCGGCGACGGCTTTCTTCTCGAACTCGGTCTTGGCCACGTTCTCCGCGATGAACGGCTTGCCGGTGGCATCGATCAAGCGGCCGGAACCGTGGCCGGCTTTCTCCATGTGGGCGAACACCTTCTTGACCACGCTGGCGGCCGGCGTTACTTCCTGGGCGCGGACGTAGGTCGCGGTGATGTTGACGACGTAGCTCTTGTGCAGATCGTCGAGCAGCTTGACGGTGGCACGGGTCCGCTCGACGGCGGCCGCGTCCGGCGGCTTCGGGTCCGCCGTCTGGGCGTGGTTGGGTCGAAACTGGAGGGCGGCACCAGTTACCAGAGCCGCGAGCACGATGAGGCCCAGACGCCGGGACGCGAACGACCGTTGCATGGCAGTCTCCTGAAATTGAGAGAGTGAGACGTCTCCGTTGGCAGGCGAGTCGTCTGCCAACAGGAATGGTTGGCGGGGTTTCCGACACTGGGCTTGCCGGTGGCAGGCGAATACAGGACAATAACATCCGGTTATCCGTTAGATGCGAGTATAGCCGCCGAAAACAGGATGTCAACGTCCGATTTGCTGGGAAAGGTGAAAAATGATCTCCCAGACCGTGGAATACGCATTGCGGGCCGTCGTCTACCTTGCCTCCCAGGCCGGTGAGTCGCGGACGGTCCACCAGATTGCCGACACAACGCGGGTCAAGGAAGCGTACCTGGCCAAGGTGCTGCAGGGACTGAGCCGGAACGGTCTCGTTCACTCGCAGCGCGGCCTGGGAGGCGGTTTCACCCTGGCCGTGGCGCCGGAACGGTTGACCGTGCTCGACGTGGTCCAGGCCGTCGATCCTATTCACCGCATCACCGCCTGTCCGCTCGGCCTGAAAGGCCACGTCAACCTGTGCCCGCTGCATCGCCGGCTCGACAAGGCCATCGCTCTGGTCGAGTCGGCATTGCGCGAATCCACCATCGCCGAGCTGCTTTTGGAACCGAACCCGCGCAAGGGCATCCCGATACCGCTCTGTTCCTGATGACGCGCCGGAATCCGTGGGGCAGGCATTCCTGTCTGCCAGCCCCGCCCAGCAGACAGGAATATCTACCCGCGCAATGGCGGCGAAACTGCGGTACGGCTCAGCGCACTGAGGAAACAGGCTCTCAGGAGGATCAACCGGTGGGTTTTCGAGCCGTCTTCATCGCCATCGTTGTCGGGGCCGCGCTGATCGTCGCGGCCTTTCTGGTCAATTCGTATCGGCCTCGAGCCGTGACGGACAAGTTCAGCGCCGCCCTCGTGCGTGCCTCGGGCACGTGTGCCGAGTGCCATGCCGAGATGCAATTCTCGGTCGTCCACGAGTACGACCTGAGTGTCCACGCGGAGAAGAAGATCAACTGTCTGGAGTGCCATCAGCCCGCGACGGGTCAGGAGAGCAAGGACCATCACGGCTTCGTCATCGCCGCGCGACTGACGGCCGGCGAACTGCCGCACGTGTCACGAGCCGATCTATCAGCAATTCCTACGCAGCCGCCATGCCGCGCCGTCCTGGGCGGCGGTCTACGGCGACAAGGACCTCAGCGCCGAACAAGTGGCCTTCAGCGAAAAATACCACCCCGGATCCTGCAAACGGCCGCCCAACGCGCTCGTCGGCCGGGAAGGGCAGGCGGCGTCCGACGCTGGTTGCGTCCAGTGTCACAGCGTCGGCCGGCCCAACGCCGACGGCACCATCGGCACCTGCACCGCCTGTCACACGCGCCACACGTCTTCCGTCGCGATCGCCCGCCTGCCGACGACTTGCGGCCAGTGCCACATGGGGCCGGACCATTCCCAGCTGGAAATCTACGAAGAGTCCAAACACGGCGTCCTGTTCCAGGCCCAACGCTGAGCTCCTGAACCTCGCCGCCGACCCGAAGAAACTGACCACGCGCGACATGTTCGTGCCCACCTGCGCCACCTGCCACATGAGCGGCCTGAACGGCATGAAGGTCACGCACGATCCGTCGGAGCGACTCTCCTATAACCTGTTCGCGGAGGTCTCCGAGAAGCGGCCCAACTACGAACAGGGCCAGGCCCAGATGAAGGACTTGTGCATGAAATGCCACACCAAGCCGGTCGTCGATCGGGTGTATGAGGACGCCGAGAAGGTGCTGGCCGCCACCAACGAAAAGGTCGAAGGCAGTCCGAACCATCGATGGAGGGCTTGCGCAAGGACGGCGTGCTGACGGGGCCGCCGTTCGAGAAGCCGATCGACTTCGCCTACTTCGACCTCTGGCACTATTATGGCCGCACCAGCAAGCATGGCGCCTTCATGGGAGGGGCCGACTTCGTGCAATGGCACGGCAACTACCCGCTGCTGAAGAGCACCGTCGAGATCAAGGCGATGGCCGACGAGATGCGGAGGGCACATGGAAAGAAGGAATAGGTGGTATCTGGACCACCGTCTCTGGCTGGAGGCTTTCGCCCTGGTCAACCTGGCCTTCCTCAGCCTCGACATCTACCTGGCGCACTCGGTCAACCATTTTCGCCTGCTGCCGAGTACGTGCCGCTCGTCTTCTCGCTGGCCGCGCCGCCGGTTCTGCTTGGTGGCCTTGTCGGCCTGGTAGCGGGATCGGCGTGAGCCTCTGGCACTGGCTCGGCAATCTCGTCGGTGGGGGGGCGATGGTGGTCGGGGTCGTCGGCCTGGTGCTGCATCTGGAAAGCCGATTCTTCCACGAGCGGACGCTGGAGAGTCTGGTCTACACGGCTCCGTTCGCGGCCCCGCTCGCTTACACCGGCATCGGCCTGCTGCTGGTCATGAACCGGATGGTGGACGGCGAGTCGCCCGAGTGGCCGCTGTGGGTGCTGTTGCTGGCGCTGGGAGGCTTCGTCGGCAACTTCATCTTCAGCCTGGCGGACCACGCCCAGAACGGCTTTTTCCACCCGACCGAGTGGATCGCCGTTGTCGAGCAGCGCCTTCGCGGTCGGTTTTCTGCTTGTGCCCTTCCTCGTCCGCGTCAACCGCTCGTTCGTGTTTCCTCTCGCCGTGGTTGCTATTGCGTGCAAGCGGCGGTCGGCCTGCTCGGCTTCTACTACCACAACGCCGCCAACTCCGTGGGCCGTCCGCCGCAGCTCGTGGGACAACTTCATCTACGGCGCCCCGGCCCTGGCTCCTTTGCTATTTCCGAACCTGTCGCTGCTGGCGTTCATCGGCCTGTGGGTCTGGCGGCGCCACCTCTGCGCTATCGCGGCAGAGCCCCGCCATGAAGTAAGCGGGCTGCACTGCCGCTTACTTCGTGCGAGGCTCTCCACCTCGGAACGTCCGCTTGCAACCGTTTTCTGCTAGGATTAACAGCACTGTCTCAACAGCGGTCCGCGAATCCGCAGCGCAGAGCATGGACGATTCTGCTCGTCCGTGCTTGGCGTGCAGTTTCGCGGTTTCGATTGGTGTATTGCCGTGGAACGCAACTCGCGCAGGGATTTGACATGACCGCTCCTTCCACTCCGCCCATCCGTCTTCTGATCGTGGACGACGATGAACAATTGCGCCAGACGATGGCGCGTCGTTTTCACCGCCAGGGCATGGACGTCACCGAGGCCGCCAGCGCCGAAGCGGCGCTGCCTCTGCTGGGCCAGAAGCGGTTCGACGTGGCCCTGCTCGACCTGCACCTGCCGGGCATGAGCGGCGTCGAGCTGCTGGAACGGCTGAAGGCCGAGCAGCCGGACCTTGAAGTGCTGATGCTGACGGCTCACGGCAGCATGGACACCGCCATCCTGGCCATGAAGCGCGGCGCCTACGACTACCTCACCAAACCGTTCCACCTGCCCGAGCTGGAAGTCCACATCCAAAAAGCGTTCGAGAAGGGCCAGCTCGCACGCCGCCAGTGGCAGTGGGTGGACAGCTCGCGCTACGAGTCGCCGCGCTACCGCCTGGTCGGCTCCAGCCCGCCGATGCAGCGCGTCGTGCAGCTGATCGAAAAGGTCGCGCCGACGGACCGACTGTGCTGGTGCGCGGCGCCAGCGGCACCGGCAAGGAGTTGGTGGCGCGGGCGGTCCACTACAACAGTGGGCGCGCGGGATCGTCCGCTGGTAACGATCAACTGCGCGGCCCTGCAGGAGACGCTGTTGGAAAGCGAGCTTTTCGGCCATGAAAAGGGAGCGTTCACCGGTGCGGTGCGGCGCCAAGCCGGACTGTTCGAGGTGGCCGAGGGCGGCACGATGTTCATCGACGAGGTGGCCGAGATGGCCCCCGGCCTGCAGGCCAAGCTGCTGCGCGTGCTGGAGGACGGCCATTACCGCCGCGTCGGCAGCACGACCGAGCAACTCGCTGACGTC
>CAVXNL010000019.1:0-116997 GCA_963763045.1 uncultured Planctomycetaceae bacterium
GTTATGTGGTACCTCGTTCAGTTCGTGTCTTCAAATGTGGCTCAAGCGGGTACCGATGACCGTATACGAAGAAACAAAGAATCTCTCCGGAAATCCTGTATTCGCCTCCAGAGACAAAACCACCTATGCCCACCCGAACAGCTTAGGAGTCACGTTCCACACTGCCTTTCAGGACGGAACCATTCTCGCAACGAAGAACTACGGCGACCCCACCGACTACGGGCCGACGGTTGAAGCCCAATGCATGAAAGACGCAAGCATTAGTGATCTTTGGACCGCACATCAGAGGCGAACTCAGGAGCTGGAGGCGGATGACAAGCGCATCGACCGCCAGATCAGCTTCCAGGCCTACTCGGAGATATCGCGCAAGGAAACGGCGGTCTAGCGACTGTGGTGGCCCACGTCCACGAGCAGGGCGCGCTCACCCTCGACCTCAACCCCGAGGCGCTCACTTCATCGGCCCTGAATAACTACCTGATTTAATGCTGAATCGCGGTCTCCGCGTTGGAGGCTTCTGAGTGACCTGAATCGGTGTCGGCAATTGCGATCGGTCCCAGCCTCCGCCCAGAGCCGCAATCAGCTGAACGGATGCTGTCATCTCCTGCACTGCAGACTTGCCAGCGTCTGCTGGTTCGAGCAGGGTGGTTTGCGCCGTGACAACATCGATGTAGGGGTCGATTCCGTTATCGTAGCGCGCCGTTCCAGCTTCAGGAACGTTCTGGGAGGAGTCGACGGCTTGCTGCTGGCGCAGAATCTGCTGCGACAGGATCGAACCTCCGCGAGATAGTCTTCGACCTGCTGGAATGCCGTCAGCACCGACTGCCGGTAGGCGGCGAGATCGGCGTTGTATGTGGCGATGTACTGATTCACCGTGGCCCGCCGCAGTCCGCCATCGTAAACAGTCTCAGAGATGGATGGGCCAACAGACCAGAAGCGGCTCGGCCACTCCAGCAGATTCTTCATAGCGGAAGTCTCCACTCCGCCGCTGGCGGAGAGTGTCACCGTCGGGTAATAGGCCGCAGTACGCGACTCCGATGTGTGCATTGGCCGCAGCCATGTTGCGCTCCGCGGCAGCGATGTCCGGACGCCGCTGAAGCAGTTCAGAAGGCAGGCCGACGGGTATCGGCGGAGGCGCGGTTGTCAGGGCCTGACTGGAATCGAGAAGGTCGAGGCCGGCTTGCCAACCAGCATGGCAATGGCATGTTCATACTGGGCCCGCGCAATCCGAGATTGATTGCCGCCGATTGCGCGCTCTCCAGAGTCGTTTGCGCTTCCACTAGCGATATCTGGTCGTCGACACCGGTTTCATAGCGGGCCTTCTCGCTCTCGACGGCTTTCTTGTCGGCGGCTACGGTCTCGTCCAGAAGGTCCTGCAGCGCATCCTGACCGCGAATCTCAAAGTAGTACTCGGCAAGGCTGGCTTGCTCGGTCAGCCGTTCATTCTCAAGATCGGCCGCACTCAATTGGGCGGTATATTGGCTGGCGCGTACGGTGTTGCGGACTTGCCCCAGAGATCGGGTTCCCACGAAACCTCGGCCGGAAGCGAAAAGACCTGAGACTGCTGGCCGCTGTGTTGCGCCAGATGCCGCTGCAGAACCGATATTGAGGATGTTTGCGACCGATTGTAGGAGCGCCAACTGCTGACCGTTGGGAAATACTGTGAACGCGCCTCGCGCACCAGCGCACGAGCCTCCATGAAGTTTTCAAAGGCTTGGTGGATATTCTGATTGTCGATATTGAGTTGTTCTTCGAGCGCATTCAATTCAGGCTCGTTGTAGATCTCCCACCATTTGCCGCGAAGAGTCGCGTCCTGGGGCTGCGCGACTGTCCATCCATCGGTTTCCTTGAACTGCGTGGGAGATTCCTTGAAGGCTGGGGGCGCCGTCGTCGCTGGCGGCACATACTTCGGCCCCACGTTGCATCCGGCCAGCACGCACAGAGCACTGCTGTGCAGAGCATGCGACAGCCGCGGATACTTTCCGGGATTGCACATCGGCTTTTTCATCACAACACTCCATGAGTTTCCATTGCTAAGATGCCTCCGCGGTTCCGTGGCTGCAGGTCTCCGGCTGTTTGCCGCGGAACGAGGCGCGCCCAATCAAAGAGAATATAGACAACGGGCGTGGTGTAGAGAGTCAGCATCTGGCTGACGATCAACCCGCCAACGATGGTGATACCCAGCGGGCGCCTGAGTTCAGAGCCGGTGCCAGTACCGAAGGCCAGCGGCAGCGCGCCGAACAAGGCGGCCATGGTGGTCATCAGGATGGGACGGAAGCGAAGCTGGCATGCTTCAAAGATGGCGTCCGTCGTGGTCTTGCCGTGTTCCCGCTCCGCAACCAGCGCAAAATCGATCATCATGATCGCGTTCTTCTTCACAATGCCGATCAGCAGGATGATGCCGATGATCGAGATCACGTTGAGATCGATTTTGAAGAGCATCAGCGCAAGCATGGCTCCCACGCTCGCCGAAGGCAAGGTGGAAATGATGGTCAGTGGATGCACCAGGCTCTCATAGAGAATGCCGAGAACAATGTAGACCGCAGAACAGCGCCGTAATCAAGAACGGGTTCGCTGGCCAGCGAAGTTTGATATGCCGACGCCGTTCCTGCAAAGAATCCGCGCACAGTTGGCGGCATATTCAGCCGGTTCTGCATCTGAGCAACCAGGCGGGTAGCGTCGCTCAACGCCATCCTGGCGCAAGATTGAACGACACAGTGACGGATGGAAAAGAGCTGGTGTGATTGATGACCAGAGGCGTGGTGGTTGGCTCGGCGCTGAGGTCACCGTTGAGAGCGGAATCACGCCGTTCCCCGATGTATTGAGATAAATATTCTTCAACCCATCGGGGCTCTGCCAATAGGGCGGCGCCACCTCCAACACCACGTAATACTGGTTCAATTGTGTGTAGATAATGGAGACTTCCGACTGCCCGAATGCGCCGAAGAGGACTGTCCAGCGACTGCGGAGTAATGCCAAGCCTGGCGGCGGTGGGCCGATCGTAGGTGATCAGTTCCTCCAGGCCGTTGTTCTGCGCATCGGTGTTCACATCCTGAAAGCCGGGAAGCTTCTTCATTTCGGCCAGCAGGATGGGACCCCAATGCGATAGATCCTGCACGTTATCCGATTGAATGGTGTATTGGTAAAGCGCGGCGCTCGCCTCGCCCGCCGATGCGCAGGTCCTGCGCCGCCTGCAGAAACGCCTGGGCGACCGGGAGCCTGATTCAACTTGGGCCGCAGGCGATTGATAATCTCGGCGCTGTAATCTTCCGTTCATTGAGTGGCTTGAGTGCGATATAGATAAAGCCGCCGTTTGACGACCCGTTGCCGCCCGTATATCCAATGACGTTCGCTACGGCCGGGTCGGCCTTAATCACATTCACCAGTTGCAATACGAGTTGTCCATCACCGCGAACGAGGCGTCTTGCGGCCCCTGCGACCGGGCCTGTGATAGCTCCCGTATCCTGCTGCGGGAAAGAAGCCTTGGGAATGATGGCGATAAGATAGAAGTTCAGCGCAACGGTGAGAAGCAGAAGACCAAATACAGGCCAGGGATGCTTCAATACCCAGGTGAGAGAGCGAGTATACGTTGAGAGCATCCACGTAAATCCCTTCTCGCTTACCCGATAAGCGCGGCCATGCTTGATGTTTTCTCATCTTTTAGCAGATAGGCGCACATCATCGGCGTGGTAGTCAGCGAGATCAGCATGGAGACAACAATGGCCGTCGACAGGGTGATGGCGAACTCGCCTGCGCAGCAGTTCGTCCTTGCTGACTCCTGACTCCCGACCCCTGACCCCTGGTATGTGGGCATGGGCGACGGCCGCGATGGTCTTGGTGATGTGGTCGAAGATGACCACGCGATCGCAAAAAGCAAAACAGAGGTCCGGCAGGCCGCGGTCGTCGGTGGGCGGGTTCGGCAAGTTGCTCGACGCAACGCACGGAGTCGTAGGCCGCGTAGCCGACGAGCCGCCGCAGAAACGCGGCAGACCCGGCAGGTGCGGGGCGCGAAAGGCGGCCAGCCTTCCTCCAGCAGTCGCAGCGGGTCGGCGCGATCTAGCTCGGTTAGCCCGCCGGGACCGGATGCCGAGGTGCTCGTCTGGATCTGAACGCGGGGGCCGAAAGCCTGGAGCGCAGGAACGGCCGGAACCGAGGAAGAATAACGTGCCAAGACGTTCGCCGCCGATGACGCTCTCGAAGAGGAAGGCCCAATCGCCTTCCTGAATCTTGCAGAACGCGGTGACGGGTGTTAGCGTATCGCCAATAAGCTGGCGGTAGACGGGGACGACGCTGTGTCCCTCGCGAGTGCGACAAACTCCTCGAACGTCGGTCGATAACTCATAAGCTGCCTCAAGAATCAGCACGAAGGATGGATCGAGATGGTTCGGATTCATCCTGCATCCTTCCGGAAGTGTAGGGGGCGGAATGGGGCCGGAACAGAGCAAGCAGAAGACGGCGCCCTGCCCCGCGTGTGGCGTGGAAAACGAGCGTGAAGCACCGCTTTGCTCGGCGTGTGGCATCCTGATCTCGAAGAAGCGGCGGCGGCGCGGCGCGGCGGCGGAGAGCGACACGCCGTTCATGATCGCCACGATCCACAACCGACCCGCCCTGCGCCTATCACCTCGCCATCGCCAGCGTCGTACCCGGCGTCGGACTGTTCCTCGGCCCTCTCGCCTTGGTCCTCGGCCTGATCGCCCGGCGCCGTGGCAACCCGCAATTCACACTTCACCGCCACCGGCCCCGTCATGGCCGCCATCATCCTCGGCGTGCTCACGACCGTCACGAACTGGGTCGGGTTCGTCCTGATGTATCAGGGACTGCACTCGGCGGGATGGTTCGAGGATCCGCGAACTGACCTGGTTAAATTCTGTAGGACGGATTTCCAATCCGTCCGCGCGCTTGGACGGATTGGAAATCCGTCCTACAGAAATTGCACCCCAATTCATTTTTCGCGGCCCTTAACGGCGACTCACGGCACCACGATTCTGCGAAGCACCGCCCAACGGGGGAGTGGGCAACGCTGCCGGATACAACCGCTCCTGCGTCTGAAGACAGACGCGCGCGGCGACGGCGACCTTCAGCAGATGGATGCCGCCGCGGAACACGAAGATCCCGCAGATCGCCATCGGCCACGCTTCGAGGATGCGCGGCTGCATAGCGATCGCACATTTCATAGGCGACGTAGATCAGCAACAGACCGATGCCGACGATCAACCAGCCCGCCAGTTCACGGATCCAGTAGCTCATCATTTCTCCTTGCTCCGTTGGGCGCGGAGGCGCGCCCAGGTCAACCAGCGATTGGCGCGGCTCTGTTCGCGCCGCGTCTCGCGCCAGAGCTGCTCTTGCAGAAACATGCGGCTCTCGGTGTCGCTGGCCCGGCACTGTTTCGCATAACTCAGACCGGCGCGAAACAGCAGCAAGGGCAGGCCGAACAGATACAGCAATTTCAGCGCCGCCGCGAGAACCAGCTCGAAATCATAGCGCCGCGGCTGCTCGGCCATCGTCCATTGCCAGAGCAGGGCCGCCCCGCTGATCCACAGCGGCACTGCCAGGAACAGCAGGCCGAACTCTTTCGCCGTCAGCGTCTCCGGCGAACGACGTTGCGGCTCCTCTCGCAAACGCTGGCGCTCGCCGAAACCCAGGCCGCCATAGGGCCGCATCCGTGGGTCGAGCGGGGAAGACGTGCCGCACAGAACCCCAGGTAGCGATAATAACTCGCCGCGTAAATGAGGAAGGCGCCGGCTAGCAGGAAATCGTCAAACACCGCACCCACGGAGGCGTACCGGACGTAATGCCGGAAGCCCCATACGGCCGTGCTCTGCAAGACTCCGAGCGGGCCCCCGGGCCAACCTTCCGACGCCAGCAGACAGGCCACCAGGAATAGCACCACGGCCGGCCCCTCGCGCCACTGGGTCACGAGGAGCGCGGCTCCGAACAAGAGCGGCAGCGCGCTCCAGACGTCCGGCACGCGGCCCGCCAGCAGGACCGTCACGACCAGCAGCATCAGCAGGCAGAGCATGGCGTAATGCCGTGCCGCCGGCGGTTGTTCGAGCGGCAGATCGAGCGGTGTTTCCTCGGCCATTAGCGGTTCCTCCCCGGAGAGCGGAGTCGGTCGAGCCGCTGCAAGATCAGCGGTACGGGTTCGCCGCCCTCGGCACAAACGACCGGCACACCGAGCCGGCCAAAAGCGCGCCGGACGCGGGCATAGGCATCGTGGAAGCGCTGCGTCGTTGCCGCCATTATCTCGCTGCCGATGCTTCCTGTCACCGGTTGTTCGTCGGACAGCGATGCACTACCGCGCTTCCGGCCGGCACCGCGTTCCGTGGGCGGTTCGATTCCCGGCGGCCACGGACAGACCAGAAGCACCTGATGCTTGCGGCTCATGGCCAGGCGCACGGCCTTCAGCAGCGGATCGAGCTGATCGTCCAGCTCCAGCAGATCGGCCAGCAGAACGAACAGTTCGTTATCGTGCCCCTTGCCGACGGCCCGAACCAGTGCGGCGGCCAGCACCGACACTTTCTCCGGCGCCGCGAACTGGTAGCGCCCCTGGCGATCGTACAGGGGCAGCGCGAACGGCACCCGATGTTCGGTGAGGAAGCGTTGCAGAAGCAGCGACAATTGATCGTCGTCCTCCATCAGTGTTTCCAGACCTCCCGGTGCCAGGCCGTAGCGCACCGACAGCAGCGCCGCCAGGCGTTTGCGGTTGGCCCCCAGACGGCGCTGCCGGCCGCCGAGGAGCGTCGCGCCGAAGAACAGGAGCAGTCCCGTGGCCGCGGCGACAACGCTCAGGGCCGAGGTGACATAAATGCCCAGCAAGGCTAACCACGTCGGCGTCAGGCAGATGAGGAGCAGGTTCATCAGCAAGAGCAGCAGCGGGATTCCGGAGGTGGAGAGGAGGAAAATCTTCAATCGCCGCCGATACAGGTAGCGAAACAACTGCCCGCTGCGCCGCCAGTAGCCGGGAAACGTCGCCAGCCAGTTCAGCCACCACGGCATGGCGTTGACGCCCGGTTGCAGCAGCTCGGGATAGACCTCGAAGGCGAAACCGTAGGCCAGCGGCATGAGCGACTCGGGATCGACGCGCGCAGCAGCTCGGCTCCAGCGCCGAGGCGTCGGCCAGCAGTCGCAGGACGCGCGTCAGGTGCGCGGGAGAGCGCTCGGGGCGGACCAGGGTGACGCCGGTTTCATCGAACAGGCAGACGCCGGTTAGGTCGCGCGCCGCGGCGTTGGCCTGGAGGATACCGGCCGCGATCTCGACCAGGCGTGTCAGCGCCCGTCCTCCCGCCGACACCATGCGCACTGAGGCGGACGTGTCCACGAAGAGCGTGCAGCGGAGCGGCACTTCGCTCTCGAAGACCTTGGTGATGAGCCGATCGCGCCGCGCCGACACTTTCCAGGCGATGGTGCGCGGCGGGTCGCCGGGCAAATAGTCGCGGAGGTCGAGCAGTTCGCTGCCGGAGCCGGGATAGCGCAGACGATGGACGCCGGGCGGCGGCAGTAGGTTGAGCCGCTTCGGTGCCGGCCGTAGTCCGTCCGCATCGGTCAAGGGCGGCAGGACGCGCAGCACGACCACATCGGGGACGAACGCGGCCTGATAGAAAAAGCCCTGCCAGTCGGCCGCCTGGATGCGGACCCCCTCGAAACGCGCCAGACCAGGGTCGCCGCAGCGGATGCGGTAGCGGAGGACCAGCGCTTCGTTCGGACCGACAGGCCCTTCGCCCTTGGTCAGACCGGACAGAAGCTCGACGCCGAACGGCACGCTCTCCACGGCGGCGACGTAGGGCAGACCGAACCAGCCGCGGCTCCAGAGGCCGACGCGCACCTGGAATTCGCGTCCAGCCCAGAGCGTGGTGACCGGGCCGCGCTCATCCCGGACCTCGTGGCGCACGCGCAGCCTGCGGTGCAGACTGTGCGTGCGAACCGCGAAGACGATGAATTCAGCCACGAACCAGAGCAGCAGCGTGAAGGAGAGGATCGACAGCGCGGCGAGGCGGACGAGAACGCCGAACAGCAGCGTTAGCAACACGATCAGCAGGAAGGACCAGCCGCGGGCGGTTAGCATTGTGTGCTTTCGTGAGTGGTCAATGGCGGATCGGCACCCAGTACTGAGTACTCAGTACTCAGTACTCAGTACTCAGTACTCAGTACTCAGTACTCAGTACTCAGTACTCAGTACTCAGTACTCAGTACTCAGTACTCAGTACTCAGTACTCAGTACTCAGTACTCAGTACTCAGTACTCAGTACTCAGTACTCAGTACTCAGTACTCAGTACTCAGTACTCAGTACTCAGTACTGATTCCTGACCCCTGTTATAACACCCGCGACATCAACCGGCACACAATCTATTCAAGGCGCAAGCCCCCGAGTTCTACAATATCCCCGTTAACGTTGATCCTTCTCCCGCCGGAGACTTGTGCGTGGGCCAAAAGTTGAACGTCGTGACGGGCGCCACCGGACTTCTCGGAAGTCATATCGCCGAGCAATTGGCGGCGCGCGGCGAGCGCGTGCGGGCGCTGGTGCGGCCGACGAGCGACACGGCGTTTCTGAAACAACTTGGCGTCGAACTGGCGACCGGCGACCTGGACGATGTCGAATCGCTGCGGAAAGTCGTGGATGGGGCGGACGTGGTTTATCACTGTGCGGCCCGCGTCGGCGATTGGGGGACGTGGCAGCAGTTCAAGAAGCAGAACATCGATGCCGCCGCCCGCCTGTTCGATGCCTGCCGTTCGGCGTCCGTCGGTCGGGTGCTACACGTCAGCTCGGTCATCGTGTACGGCCATCCGAAGGTGCGCGACGATCTCTTCACGGAGGACGAGCCGCTGGGGCAGAACCCCTGGGTGTGGGATTACTATTGCCAGGCGAAGATCCAGGCGGAGGAAGTATGTCGCCGCTACTCCGGGCCGTGGACGATCGTGCGTCCGAGCTGGATCTACGGGGCGCGCGATCGGACCACGCTGCCGCGGGTGCTGAAGGCACTGGCAGCCCGGCGGGCGGTTGTCGTCGGTCGCGGCGATAACCTGCTGAACGTCCTCCATGCGGCAGACGTGGCGGACGGTGCCATCCGCGCCGCCAACCATGCCGACGCGGTCGGTCGGGTCTACAACCTGAGCAGCGAAGGCGAGGTGACGCAGCGCCAGTTCCTCGATTTGCTGTGCGAGGCGGTCGGCGCTCCACCGATCCGCCGCCGAGTGCCGTTTCCGATCGCGTTCTGGGGCGGCTTTCTGGCGGAAGTGATCGGCCGGCTGATTCGTCTCCGTCGGCCGCCGCATTTCACGCGCTACGTCGTCTCGCTAATCGCCCGACCGACGCGCTTCAGCGTCGAGCGCGCCAGGAACGAACTGGGCTGGAGGCCGCGGGTCGCCCTGGTCGAGGGTTTCCGCCGCTCGCTCGAATGGTACGCCGGCGTGGTCGGCCGGCCCGTCAAGGAACTGCTCGCCGCCGTTCGGTGACAGGCTGCTTGCGGAGTAGCAGACGGTTTTGTAGAAAACCTGGCGAGCGGCGCGGTTTTCTAAAGAACCGATCAAAGACAGTTTCTCAGATCGTGACAACGCGCAAGGCAGGTAATGTATCGGCGAAGTGTTTGCGGTTGTCATAGTATCGTGCTCCCTGGAATTGTCGTGACAGCAATACCAACGGTCGTCAAGCACACACCGCCTGCTGGGACAGCGGGGTTTCCCGTTGCCGGCATATCGGCACTCCTAACTCGCAGCCGGCTCAGCCAGCACTTTCACCGCCACCAGCGTCACGTCGTCCTTGTGGAGCGTTTCTTGGCAGAATGCTTGCAGGTCCGCCACGATCAATCGAATCATCTCGGCTGCCGTCTCCTTGCCGTGTTGCCGGACCTGTTCGGCGAGCCGGTCGTCGCCGTACATCACACCCTGCGGATCGACCGCCTCGGTGATGCCGTCCGTGCAGAAAACCAGGGCGTCGCCAGGTCCAATGGCACATTGAACCGACGGATAGTCCTCGGTTGCTTTTACGCCCAGCGGCAGACTGCCGTCTCCAGGACGAGCGACGTTCCCCGTGCGGCCGTCGAAATGATACGGCGGAATGTGGCCAGCGAGTGCCACCTCGGCCTGGCCGGTCTTCGGATCGACTCGGGTACACACCGCGGTGACGAAGCGGTCGGAGATTAACCCGCACAACTCGCCGTTCATAAGGCGGAGGACTCGGGCGGGGTCGCCGGTCGTCAGGACGGCCCGCAACGACATCTTGGTCGCGGCCATCATCATCGCCGCCTGCACGCCGTGGCCCATCGCATCGCCGACGAACACCAGCAGCCGTTCTTCCGTCAACGACATCAGGTCGAACACGTCGCCGCCGACCTGGATGGCCGGGTCATAGACGAAGGCCATATCCAGGCCGCGGATCGTGGGCGGTTTCTGCGGAATCAGCAGCACGCTGAAGGCCGCGCGCCATCTCTAATTCCTTGTTGAACTGGGCGTTCTGGCGCTCGATGATCGCGGCCTGCTCGGCAAGGTCCGAATAGAGACGACCCTTGTCAACGATGACGGAAAGCTGTGCCGCGATCTCCTGCAGGAACTCGACGTGGACGTCGGAGTAGGTGTTGGGCTGGTCGCTGCTGAAAAAGAGAAAGCCGACCGGCCGGCCGCCGACGATCAGCGGGCAGGTTAGCGACGAGCGCATCCCCTCGCCGACGATGTGTGCGGTGGAATAGGATTTCGGCTTATTCGCCAGGTAATCCTGCAAGTCGTTGAGGATGCGCGGCTGTCCGGTCTGGACGATCTGTTCCAGGGTCGAACCGGCCAGCGGCGCTCGAAAGTTCGCGGGGAGGCGGACCGGACGGTCGGAATGGGCCCGGCGCAGAACGGCTTCGTGGGTCTTCTCGTCGATCAGAGCGCAGCCGATGCGGTTGTACGGCACATAATCGTGCAGGTCGGCGTAGACGAACTCCAGGACCTGTTCGAGACTGAGACCGCGGTTGATCTCCTGAGTGACGCGCAGCACTTTACGTAATTCGTCCTCGCGGCTGTGCAGCCGGTCGATGACCTTTTTGGTCCTGGACAGCAGTTCCTGGCGAGTGCGCAGCGTGGTTCTTCTCGTCAGCCATCACATCCTCCCGACCAAAGCCGTGGGGCAGACATTCCTGTCTGCCTGGCACAGATGGCAGACAGGAATGTCTGCCCCACGGTATTCTCTACCAGTCGCTCATTTCCCCGTCTTCTGCATCACCACCGCGCGCACCAGTTGCTTCGCCGTGCCGACGATCTTCTCTTCCAGCCCCGGCGCCCACTTCGACGGCTGGCCGTAGGGGATCATCGACGTATCGCCCTCGTAGCCGCCTTCCTTCAGCACGCGCTCCGACGGGATGTAGGCCATCACATCGTTTGCATAAGCCGTCACCCAGACGGCGGCCTCGGCTCCCTTCTCCTTCAGCTCCGCGGCGATCTCCTTCTTGAGCCGATGCGAATAATCGACCACCACCTCGCCGCCGAGAGCCACCCAGACAACCTGATCGCCGAGCCGCCACGCCTGCACCGGATAATGGCGATATTGATCGTCGATTTTCGTGCCTTCCTCGATCATCTTCAGGTAAATCTCGGCGCGGCGGCGCACGGCGAAGGTCTTGCTCAGCACGTCGGCCGCCCACTTCTCCTTGTCGGGAATGGCGTCGAAGCCGAGAGCGATGGTTTCATACTTCGCCGCCGTGCCGCCCTGGATCGCCGTCATCTTGCCGCCGAGAACGTCATCGACGGCGTCGGCGAGGGCATGGCCGTATTTCTCGCACAGCTCGATCTTGCTGCGCGGCAGCGGATTGGCGTCGGCGCCGCAGCCGGACCAGAACATCGCCACGGCGCCGGGGTGCTTCTCCTGCACGTAAAGCTGGGTGAAGCCGGCGTAGTCGCCGCACCACTGGTAAAACTGCATCGTCGTGTTGTGGCAAGCGTAACCGAAGACGACGGCCCGCAGCTTGCCGTCGGCCCCCTCGACGCGCAGCACCGGCACATCGTGGTCCACCGGTCCGTCGGGGTTGACGTCGTTGATAAAACCCTTCGGCGTCGGCTTGCGGCGATTGACCGCGAAGCGCGCCGTCCCCTGTCCGACGGAGAGTTTCGCCGATTTGAGATCCGCGATGGAGGCGATGATCGCATCAATCATCCAATCCTTGAGCTTGTCGGTGTACGGCTTGATCTTCTTCGCCTCCTCCGCCGGCATGTCGTACATGTTGAAGAGCGAATCGCGCGTCGCCGGGCCGCAGTGGGTATGTGAGGCGGTGAGCATGATGCGTTCGCGCGGAATGCCGGTGCGTTTTGTCACCTCGGTGGTGACGGCCTCGGCCAGTTCGCGCGGAATGCCGACGAGATCGCTGGTCAGCAGCACGAGGCGACGACCGTCGGCGTCCTCGAGGGCGAGCGCCTTGACGTGGAGGTCGTGGAGCTTGCCCTCCGCGGGCTTGTTGCGAGCGCCGTAGCCGGCCATCCACATCGGCTCGGACGGCGTGATGACGCGGACGGCGACGCCGGCTTTCCAGGTGGTGGAATCGGCAGCAGGGGCCGAAGCCCCGGCGGCAAGGGCGATCAGCGACGACAGGAGGAATTGGTTACGCATCCGGATCTCCAGGTTTATGGACTTCCGTCGGCGACGATGAACGGATTTGACGTTCCTCAACGATCGGTGGAATGCCGCTGCGGAATAGCGCAGTCGCGGCTGGATCAAGGTTTGTCATCTCAAGGGACGGCATGGTCCGGCGTCGTCGCAGTGTCCCGCCGAATATCGCCCCAACCAACGCGGCGATCGGAACTCCGAAGAGAATCCATCCATCAGGTGGTTCTTCAAAGGGATGGCTACCGGCGTACATTGCACAAAACGGGAACACAAGCAGCGGGAACATCAGGAGAAACAGAATCATCCCGAAGGCGACGTTAGATAGCCGACCGGACGAATGCCTTATGGCGGCGAGATGGCCCAGAATGATGCCAAGCCACGCGGCAAGACCGCCAATCCCGAAAGCGACAGATGCTGAACTTAATGCCGCTTGAATTGGCGTCCCGAGCCAGTGGAAAACACCTGTGAGAGAATGGCGTCCTCCGACAGTGAATCCTTCATCGGTCAGTTGGTCCAACGCACATGGAGACATCCAACCAACCATGAAACCGCTTGCGGCGCCGAGGATCGTCACGCATAGCCGCAAGAGGCCTTCCGTTTTTGTCGGCCTACGCACGATTCGATTGGTGTTCGTCATTTCGCCTGGCTCCGCTAACATTATCACGGCGGCCGGTTGACGCGCAGAGATCGACCGGTCAGCGAACCCGCACCAGCAATGACCTTGTCAATGCGAGCAGCCAGAGCGGCGCGGTCACGGTCCCACGTGCAGCCAATGATCCCCGCGTGAGCAGCGCTCTGGCGGTGCAGCCACTCGAAGTGTCGGCGATTGAACGTGAGTGCCGCTCGCCCAGCTGCCATTGCGTCGGCCAGTACCTGGGCATCGGACCCGCCGGCCAGGCCGGCTTCCTGCACAGTCACTACATCATGGCCCAGCAGGCGGAGATGCTCGACAACTGGATAGTCGAAGTTCTCGTCAGCGTAGAGCAGCGCCATCGGCCGGCAACCCTTCCTTCAGTTCTTCCGGCAGCAGTCCGGCGAGTGCCTCGTCGAATCCATCCTTCCGAGCCTGGTAGTCTTGACGCGCGGCACGCAGATCGGCAACGGTCAGGGGCGGAGAAAACGCATCGGCAATCGCGGCATCGGATAGCCCCAGCTGCCAACCGCGGACGATCAGAGCCAGTCGGTGGTCGCCGCCCCGTTCCTCCATGACGGCTTGATTCTCCCAGATGTTCTGCTCGATCTCCAGCGGGTTCGCGCGGGCGTACTCCCAGGCGGTCTCGAGGTCGGCCGGTTGGAGCGAAGGATACGCTTCCAGCAGCTGGCCATCCGTGGTTCCCAGGCAGCGGGCCTCGACCAGCCCCCAAACAGGAATGCGCGTCTCCCGAATGCACGCATCTCCGCCGCAGCGGTCGGCCTGCTTCGAAATCCAACTGGCGGTCGTCGTCATTGATCGAAAGTCCCAACGACTGTATTGCTCGCTCGACTCCCCCTGTCTATCTTTCCTTACTATTGTATCGCAAAAACAGCATCTCTTAGGTGAGCGGTTCGTTCAATCGCTGCAATCTTTCTCGCCAGTCACCCGATCTCTCTGTAGGTGAAACTTATTCAGGTTAACGTTCGTCGGAAGGGACGTAGTCGGGATTTTTCGCACTGGGATGAAGAGCCCAATGAACGTGCCGACAAGCGCTCCACTCACTCCAAAGATCAGAATACCGCGGAATGCCTCTCGTTCGGTCTCGGTCATCCAGTAACAATAATGGTCTCTGTCGATAGAGCGTTCTGTCAGGTAGCAGTTGAGGCACAAGCCAAGAACCATCCCGATACATCCAGCGCGAATCGTGATCGAGGGGCGTCCGGTGAGAGGGCGAGATGCCCAAATATATCCAATAATTCCTCCAATCAAGGCTATCACAGCGAGGAGAAGCAGATTGAGTATCAGTTTTCTCGTGACAGATTGGTCATCCGGTAGAGAAGGCGCGTTCATGATGGCAGATTCGTCACGGAATGCTCCCATGACGACCACCAAAGCCATCTGTGTAATCACGTAGAAGCAAATAATACACAGGACGACGTAGACGACGTGCTTGGCATCGAAAAGCGGTTTTTTCTTAACATCCATCGGCCCTCACTCCGGCACGAACTCCTCCAACACCGTCCGATACGCCTCAGGCACGTATTCGAGCTCGGCGTTTAAGGAAATGCCCGCTTTTCGCAAAGCCGCACAAGGCGCCCAGCAACACCGATCCCAGTAAAAGCGCCAGGGCTGCTTTATCGGCATGTTTCCCCCAATACCGGAGCGGGTCGGTGCTGTAGCCGTTCGAGTCGGTTCTGTTGAAGTCTCCACTCAACAGTCCTATCACCCCTACAAGCAAGATTGCAATCCCCGCTGCACATAGAAAAATAAACCCTCCGAGCAATGCTCCCAGGAGCGTCGCCGAGAGCCTTCTGACACCGAACGAAGCAACCCAGCCAACGCTGCCGCCGAGAAAGCATCCCATCAGGGAAATAAGTGCGATACGCAACAACTCCTGGAGGTCAAGCAGGCAGGCATCGCACAGCTCTCGGATGGTGTTCAAAGAAATAAGTGCGATAGGCAACAACTCCTGGAGGAGCTTTCGAGTAACGTCGGTTTTTGTTTGGTCATTGACGATCCGTGAAATCGCCTGGTTCGTGGGGCCTTCAGCATTTCTGAATGCGAACGCAGCGATGCTTCCGCCGATCAATGCGCCCATGACCGCCCAGTAGAAACGGGTCCATGCAGAAACGACTTCTTGCGGCTGATTCATCACTTTTCACTCCGGCACGAACTCCTGCAACACCGTCCGATACGACTCATACACATCATCGCCGAAACACACCACCAGCACACGCTCCACCTCCGCATTCCGTTCCAGCAGAGCCTTGATCTCACGCACCGCGATGGCCGCGGCGCGGTCGATCGGAAAGCCGTACACCCCGCAGCTGATCGCCGGGAACGCAATCGAGCGCAGGCCGTGTTCTTCCAGCAGCGCGAAGGAATTGCGGTAGCAGCTCGCCAGATTTTCATCCTCCCCACTCCCGCCGCCGTGCCAGACGGGGCCGACGGTGTGAATGACGTGTTTCGCCGGCAGACGGTAGCCCTTCGTAATGCGGGCCTCGCCGGTCGGACAGCCGCCCAGTGTACGGCACTCGGCGAGCAACTCGGGGCCGGCGGCGCGGTGAATCGCGCCGTCCACGCCGCCGCCGCCGAGCAGCGATTCGTTCGCGGCGTTGACGATGGCGTCCACCTTCTGCTTCGTAATGTCACCCTGGAGTATCTTTAATCGCAGCATCCACTGGCAAGTGTCGGCGGTGTTCATGGCGAGGGTCTCGTAGTGTCTGGCGGTGTTCGGGGAGGTTGATGGCTCTACTCACAGACGCGTCGGTTGTTCATGAGCCAATCTAAGCCTTGGAGGTCTTACTTGTCACCCAGCGCCTTCAACAACTCCGGTTCGTCGCGGTACGGCAACCACACGCGTAGACGAAGCGACAACTTCGCTGGCTTGTCGAGGGCCGCAATACGCAACATTACCTGCCAGCCCGTTCCCCGCTTCTCCAGCCGCCAACCGGCGCGCTCGGGCGGGGATTCCAGCATCAGCGCGATTACCTTGTCACCATCCTGCGGTAGCACGAGTATTCGACCCATCACCGGCACCTGCAAAAATGCAGTTCGGTCGCTAATTCCCGGCTTTACTGGTTCGGCCTTTGCATTGAGCAACCGCGGATCATGCTTGACCTCGCCGAGGTTCAGCCACACGACCATCCCCGCTGGCACCTCGATCGTGAAGCTCCGCGAGACCCCAACGGCCCCCGTCGAGCGCAACGGCTGGACGAGTTCCGTCACGGTGGCCGGCTGTTTCTCCGTTTCCAGGGTGTAGCGGAAGATCGGGTTGCCGGCCTTGTCGGTGCTGTAGCCGATGAATCGCAACAGTGGTTCGCCCTTGAAGACCTCGCCCTCCGGCATTTTCGCGCCGTAGGAGGGATCTTTGGCCCGCGTGGCGAAGTCGGGCGGCTCGCCGGACGACGTCAACCCAATCGGGCAACCGGGAGCGCCGGTCCAGAAACGCTGGCCGATCACCTTCGCCGGGTTGCCGCCGCGGCCTTCCCACACCGGCTTGGCGTCGAGGAAGCCGCCGGACCAGGCGTAGGCCAATCGGCAAGTCGCCGCATCGAACGTCGTGGAAACGCCGCCCGGAAAACCGACCGCGATGGCCTTCGTCCCAGCGTCCGGCATGAACGTCCGCAGCAGGATCGGTCGTTCCTCCGGCCGCAGCACCAGCCCCTTCGGCGGATCGAGGCCGATCGGCAACGGCAGCGTCGGCCCCAGCGACAGGTACGCCCAGATGGCCTCCGCTTGCGGCCCCGCGTTGCCGTCGTAGACGCTGTCGAAGAGCGACTTGCCCGCAATGAATATCTCCGGCATCCGCGTCCCCGGCTGCATCCGCTGCGCCTGCTCCAGCCAGCGGAGATACCAATCGTAGCGCACGGCGCTGATTCATCAACGCGAGGTCCGGGCCGCGCGTGCCGCCGGTGACGTTGCCGGCGATGTCGTGGCAGGAAATACAGCCGAACGCCGTCTTGCCGACCAGCAGCCGGCCGGCGTCGATCTGCTTCCCGACAAGCGGAAGTTTGTGGATCGTCTCGTCGGTGTCCGTGCCCTCCAGGGCGGCCAGCGCCTCGGGCAGTTTGCCGACCTGCGCCTCGCCGAACTGCGGCATCCGCAGCGCCATCCACGGCCTCGCTCTGCCGGCACCGGTCAGCACTCCACGCAGCCACGGGGTCCGCAGCTTGTGGGCCACGCCGGTCAACGGCGGCGGACTGATCGCTTCGGCGTTTTCCGTCTTTTCATACTTTCGCAGCAGCTCGACCATCTCCGCGGTCAGTCCGCCCTCACCGTCGCGGCCGTGACAAGCCAGGCAGTTGTAGCGGCGCAGGTCGGTCCGCGCGGCATGGGCAGGCGCCGGTGAACCGGCACCGATCAAGCCTGTTTTCAGGAACGCTCGCAAAGCCGCCCGGTCGCCGGCGGTGAAGTCATAGCGCGGCGACTTTGCCTTTGTGTCGGGCTTGTCCGCAAGACAGCCGGTGTTCGGCTCATTCAGCTTTTTGAGATCGCTCAAGTCGGCATTGGCCTGCACCTGGGCGAACGGCTTACCGTCCGGCTCGATCGTGTGGCAGTTATTGCAGCCCTTGGCGATCACCAGCCGCTTGCCGAGGTCGGTCCACGCGGCGGCCAGCGTCAGCTTCTCGAACGGCGTGAACTCCTCCGGCCGCGGCTCGATCCGCTTGAAGGCGGCGAACATCTGCCCGCGAACGGGGGCCGAGCCGAGGTCCTTCTTGATGTTGTCCTCTTCGCTCTGACACAGGAAACGAGCAACGTCGAGCGCCTCCTTGTCGTCGAGCAGCAGGTGAGGCATCCGCCCGCTGGGATCGACGGCGAGCGGGTTCTTCAGATACTCGGCCAGCTTCTCCGGCGTCGTCTTGCCGCCCATCTCCTTCAGTGGGAAGTTTCGCCGTGGACCGAAGAAGGTGCCGGGTTCAATCGTTGTCCCCTCGGGATTGTGACAGGCAACGCAACCGACGCTGTTGAAGATCTGTCGGCCACGGAGGACACTGGCGATCAGGTCCTGCGGCTTCGGCTTCTTCGTGCTGGCCTTCACCGGTCCGCCGAGACCGGCGAGGTAGTGGGCGACCGCATAGCGCTCGGTCCGGCCTGCTTCGTCGTGGCCGAACATCTCCGGCATGGCCGCTCCGGACCGCATCTTCTGCGGCGACTCCAGCCAGCGCGCGATCCAGCCGGCGTGTGCGCGTTCCCCTATCTTCGACAGGTCCGGCGCCTGGCGCGACTGTAACCCGCTTGTAAGCCGGTCCTGGTCATCCGGTCGATGGCACCGGGCGCAGCTTGCTTCCTCGAACAGGAATCGTCCCTGTTCCATCTGCTCGTCAGAAGCCAGGGGCTTTGGTGTCGCTGCGGCGAGATGGCCGACGAGGTGGTACGGCAGCGGCTCCCGGCGGAAGTCCGGTCCTTGCCAGAGCAACTCGATGCGGGCCACACCTCCCGCCAGCTTCTCAAACTCGGCGACGATTGGATGAACACCGGCTTCGAGCTGGACCTCGACACCTTCAATCAATCCGGGGACCTTCGCGTCGGAGCGAGCTTTCAGCACCTCCTTGTTGGCGATCTTCAGATGGAAGGCGCCACGCAGCTGAACGGCGAAGCGATAGCTGCCGTTGCGCAGGATGTTGAGATGTCCCTTCCACGAGATCGTCAGCGCGTCGGCTGGCAGCCGTGGGTGCGGCGCCTCGTTGTCCTTCAGGGCAAGGGCGATCGTCGGCTCCAGCTGCGCGACCTCAATGACCTGATCGCGCCCGGTGCCTTTGCAGACGGCGATCAGGCCGCGGTGCAGATCCTTTGCTTCCGGCCCTTCACTCCGGGCGTTCTCGGTAGTGACGGCGACGAGCAACGCGAATGCCAGACCCGCGAGGGACCAGCGCGTTTGACCCTGAATGAATGCCATAACTTCCCCCCGACGTTCGTACGGAGTCGAACGCTGACGATCAGAGATGATTATGAGGTTGGAAGGATGCGACGGGAAGGGATGGCGCGGTTCGCCGCTTGCGGCTTGGCAATCTTCTGCCAAGCCGCGAGCGGCAACTCAACCCCTTACGCTTCCAGCCCCGTGAGCGTCCCCGTGCTGGAGCCGAACTTGTCCGCCTCGATGCCCAGCCGTTGCAGCATGGACACGAAGAGATTGCACAACGGCGGCGGATTATTCGGATCGAAGGCGAGGTGCTGGCCGTGCTTGAAGCCGCCGCCGGCCAACAGGACCGGCATGTTCTTGACGCCGTGGGTCGAGGCGTCGCCGAGGTTGCTGCTGAAGAACACCATCGTCCGGTCGAGCAGGTTGACGCCCTCCTCCTTCGTCTCCTTGAGCTTGACGAGGAAGTCGCGCAACGTCTTCATCTTTTCCAGCTCGACCTTCTTGAGTTGCTCGATCTTGGTCGGGTCCTGGCCGTGGTGCGACAGGTCGTGATGGCCGAGGGTCACGCCCGGGATCGGCGGCACGCCGCTGGTGCCGAGCAGACAGAGCGTGATGAGCCGGGTCGAGTCGGTCTGCATGGCCAGGTGGATCAGGTCGAACCAGATGCGGGTTTTGCCGACGAGGTCGATGCCGTTGGTGATGTTCTGCGGGCGGCTTGGCGTCCACCTTGGGCTTGGGCTTCTTCGACCATTCCTCGGCCTGGGCCAGCCGCTGCTCCAGTTCGCGGACGCTGGTGAAGTATTCGTCGAGCTTCTCGCGGTCGTTGGCGCCGAGGGCCGGTTGCATCTGCTTGGCCTGGTCGCGGACGGTGTCGAGGATGCTCTGGCCGTCGCGCAGATCGTCGGGCCTGGGCCTGCAACCTCCTCGGGCCGCCCTTCGAGGAACAGCCGCGCGAACACGCTCGCCCGGCCAGACATCCGCCGGGCACGGCCGCGCCGCTGCGGGTCCAGGACAGGCCGGCCCTCGCCGAGGTGCAGGCTGGCGAAGCGCGTCTCGCCGCGAAGATGCTCGGCCGCGAACTGGTCCAGCGAGATCGTGTTGCGGAAGCCGGCCCGGCGCTCCGGATGCGGAGCGGCGGTCAGGAAGCTGTTAAGTGGAATCGTGGCTGGGGCCGACGTCCGGATGCGTCAGTCCGGAGATGACGGTGAAGTCGTTGCGGAAGTCCTTGAGGACTTCCAGATAGGGCGAGAGCTCGTAGTCCTTGCCGGCCTTCTGCGGGAAGAAGAACGGCGGATGCAGCCCCAGCGGCGTGCAGATGCACACCATGCGGCGGCGCGGCTTGGCAGCGGCACCAAGTGCGCGCGGGGCCAGGGATTCGAGCCAGGGGAGGGCCAGCGAGACGCCGGCGGCACGGAGGAACTTGCGGCGGGAAAGGGTCATAGGGTAAACCTCACAAGGGGTTCGTTTTCAGTGGAGCGAGTGAGTGCGCGTCATCTAGCGGGTGAGGACTCAGGAATCTTGAAACCGATCTTGTCGCGGATCGCGTCCGGCAACGCCCGCAAGATCCGGCTGTGCTCGATCAGGATAGCCTCAACCCGAGAGAAACGTTCGTCTATTTGAGCCATGCGGGCGGCCATCACGCGGTCCGTTTCGGCGATGCGCATCGCTGTCTGCGATCCGCGCCAGAAGCGCTGTCTGGTTTTGGTTCATCGCCGCCTGATTCTCGACCAAGGATGCTTGCACTTGAACCAGCCTTGCCTGAGCCTGCTCCAGCGCGGACAACTTTTCATCCACACGGCCGTTTCCATTGCTCTTCGCTCGCGCCATGCTATTTCCTCTGATAAACTCTTGTCGGCATTTTATCCTGGATAGCGAAGGTAGCCACCCAATCTCTGGGTCTGACCGAATCATCGCACCTGTTTGGGCGGTCGTTTCACCGGCTTTTCCGGCTCGACGACGTTTAGGCCGCGCGCGCGTGCGTCTTCGTGAATCCGGTTCCAATAGGCCTTGCGCTGTGCCGGACTCATGCCCTTCAGTTTTTCGTGGACCTTGAATTTCCACTCGTCCACTTCCTCCAGGAATTCCTCAATCTCCAATTTTATCTCATTCTTCGAGTTTTCTAGCGGGGTCGATTCCGGCTCGGCATGCGTGAGCACGAGCTGCCTTCCGACTGCGCTGGCGCAGCGCCAGAGAGTATCGACGGTCGGATTAGGCTGGCGGCCGTTCTCCAGACGGCTGAGAGTCGCCTGATCCATGCCGGTGAGTTTCGAGACAGCCGCCAACGTCAGCCCGGCTGTCTCACGCGCCTTCTTCAACTCGTGGATGATTGTCTTGACAGCGAAATAGGCTCCGCTCTTGATCGGACCTTCGTAGTCGCCGCTCGCCTTCAGGTCTTCCTGGGTCGGACAGGGTGCAAATTCCTTGCGGGTCGCCTTGTGCCGGACACGATCGGCCGCAGTCCATTTTGGCTTTGCCGTAGGCTTGGCAATCATTACTCTCTCCCCCTCAAGGATGATACGTTATAGGCTGACGAGGTTAACGACCGGACCAGCTTACGATCTTTAGCCCTGGAACTTGCTTGAAATCTCGCAGATTCTCAGTGACCAGTGTGGCACCATGCTCCAGGGCGGTTGCTGCGATGCCCAGATCGGTCCTGCCTATCTTGATCTTTTGCTTCCGTAACTGCTCGAACCTGTGCATGGCATTCTCATCGTATGTGAGAATGTGCAGTCTTACGAGGAAGCGGATGTTCTCCGTCAGCCGCCGATAGGCCCAGGCAAGCCTCTCGAGCTTCTTCGCTTGACGTACTTGTGTGTACCACCCCGACAACTGCTCTTCCACAGACAATACCGTGATCGCCACGCTATCAGGCGGTTGTTGCAGGAACCGCCAACCAATCTCAGAATGGCCTTCCTGGATCAGGGTCAATACATCTGTGTCGAGGATGAACTGGATCATGGTTTGTCGGCATCCTTATCCCGCTTCCGTCGATAGGCTTTCATGGACTTCTTCCACCCCTCAATCAATGGATCGTCCTTGAACATACCCACGAATTCGGCCAACGGATGCGGTTGCGCCGGGAGGTCGAAAGGAACCACCACCGCTCCACGGCCAAGCCGGGCATTCAGTTTCTCCTTCAGATTCGCCAGCGCCTCCTCTTGGGTATCTCCCTCGGCGGTCAACGCCAAGGGTTCTCCGCCACGAGCGCGGTAGCCATTGCCGGCCATCGGTTCGATCAGGATCGGAATCTGCATGATTGGCTCCGAGAACCTATTGGCTGCATCACGTGTTCCGGACGGTGTCCAGTGATCGTTAGCCGTTCATGTGTCCACCGGCAGTTCGGTGTAGAGCGGATAATGACCTTCTAGCCAGATTACCGCACGGTGCCTCTGGCAAATTACGTTTTCCCATTCCTGCAGGCGCCCACGTTCTACGCTGATGATTGCCTTACCGTCAAGTGCCAGATACCCCTCGCACATGACCGCGTTCGGGTCAAGCTCGAGAATTGTCAGATTATCGCCAATCCAATCGGCAAGGCAACCGTTTCTTCCATAGTGAAGGAATCCTCTCAAATTACAATGCACATCGTAGAACCACTCCCTTGCGGCCTGCAACTCTGGTTGGGCACGTAACGGCGGTGATATCAGGAGTTCTTGGGCACCAACTTGGAGGAAATCCAAGGTGTTTGTGACAACAATGGGATCCACTTTCTGATCGTGAGGCGGGAAATCTCCGCGTCGAAGCGCCCAGGCGAGAATAGCGACACCTTCGACGAACCATGTACCGTCGATTCGCAACTGCCTCGGCATTTCTCCGAAAGGACAGCGGATGATCTTCTCCTCCAAGGGTTCCAAGTGGGGCCACAGATTAAGTTCATCGAACCAGTGATTGATGCAAACTACTGTCCCCCGTTTGTACTCCTCATCGGCATTACTCTCAACGGCGGCCCTGCAAACGACTGCCGACAAGATCAGGGCTCGGCGGGCGATATCAGAGCGCTGTTGGCGGACGGATCACCATCTCATCCACATCATCCATATATGTTCTCTCGTCGGTTTCCGGTTGCCATGCGATGGTTGCTGGCCATTCGGCAAACTTTCGATAGTCGATCCGGCGCTGAAGTTCAGATCAAGTCCACCTCACTTGTACTGGAACACCTTACTCCCCACAATCTCCTGCACCAGCGTCCGCAACCCATAATTCTTCTCGCGCACCTTCCGCACAATCGCCTCAATCTCCGCCTTATCCGCCGTCTCAGCGCGCCCGCCCGTGGCGTAGGTCACCAGCTTCACCGTCAGCGATCGCGCCAGTTGGTCCTTGTCCTTCAGCAGCATCTCCTTGAACTCGTCGATGTTCGCAAACCGCTGTCCATCGGGCGTCACGTCGCCGGCGTCTACCGGCTTGCCCTTGAGGTACCACATCCGCTTGCCGTCCACGAACACGGCCCCGCCGTTGCCGCTGGTGCGGTAGAACTCGCGCCAGCCGCCGATGACGTCGAAATTCTCCAGGGCAAACCCTGGCGGATCGATCTTGGCATGACAGGCCGCACACGAAGCGACGCTGCGATGCTTGGCGAGCTGCTGCGCGGATCGTGACGGCGCCGCGGATGTCCGGCACCAAGCCCGGCACGTCGCCCGGCGGCGGGGGCGGCGGGGTGCCGAGGATGCGATCCAGCACGAAGACGCCGCGCGTCACCGGCTGCGTGTAGGTGCCGTTGGCCGTCACCTTCAGCACGCTGGCCATCGTCAGCACGCCGCCGCGGTGGCTGTCCTTCGGCAGCGTCACCTTGCGAAACTCCCAGCCGTCCACGTCGGGGATGCCGTAGTGCTTCGCCAGCCGGCCGTTGAGCATCGTGAAGTCGGACGCCACGAAGTTCGTCAGGCTCAGGTCGTCCTTGAGCAACTCCGCGAAGAACAACTCCGTCTCCCGGATCATCGACACTTTCAGCATGTGGTCGAATTCCGGGTAGAAGAGGTAGCTCGGCTCCGTGGCGTCGATGTCGCGCAGGCTCAGCCACTGGCCGACGAAGTTCTCGGTGAACGCCGCCGCTTTCGGATGCTTGAGCATGCGCTCGACCTGCTGGCGCAACGTCTCCGGCTGGCTCAGCTTCTTCTGCTCGGCGAGGGTGAGCAATTCCTCGTCGGGCATCGTGGACCACAGGAAGTACGACAGCCGGCTGGCCAGGGCGAAGTCGTCGAGCTTGCCGGGCTTCTCGCGGAGGAATAGGAACTCCGGCGAAACCATTGCCGCCAGGAGGCCGACGCGGATGGCTTGCTCGAACGTGTACTTATCGGCCAGCTTGGCTTTGACGAGAGCGAGGAACGGCTTGAGGTCGTCGTCGGTCACCGCTCGCCGAAAAGCACGGCGGACGAAGCGGCGCAGGATGCGCTCGGCGTCGGCCTCCGGGTTCTTCGAGATGACCTCCAGCGCTGTTGCGATCGTCCCGTGTCGGTACGGTCCCCTGTTCCTGGTCGCCGAAGATGCCGCGATGCCCGGCCGGCGGCCAGACGTCGTTCAGCGGCCCTTCTACTTCCACCCACTGGACGGCCAGGCCGGGGCCGTTCCAGAACTTGTCGGCCCCTACTTGATGAACGGTGTTCGCCCCGGCCAGTCCGTAAGGGAGGATGGAGATGGACTTGCGCGGCTCGTTATACTCGATGAACTCGAAAACGGTCGGCTTGTCGGCGGGGGCGTCGAAGTAGCCGACCAGGCCGCTCTTTCCCGACATCCGTGCCCCCTTGGTCTGCGACATCACGCTGAAGGTGACCGGCTTGCCGTCGCTTTGAACGGCGGAGGCGGAGATGCGGAAGCGGTAATTACCCCGTTCCCACTCCCAATTCGGATAGAACTGCGACAGCCCGACCGCTTGCCAGGGGGACGAGCAGAAGAGCATCACGGTATCGTCCTGCTGGCGAAATACGCTGTTCGCTGGCGACCTTGACCTGGTGCTGGTCCTTCAAGCTGTAGCGTTTCTTGACCGTCGGCGTCCTGGGTCGGTTGACGATGGCCACGTTCAACGCTCTGTCGGCCGCTTCCAGGTATTTCTCCATCAGGAAGGAGGAAGTGTGCAGCGCCGCAGCGACGTTGTCGAAACCGTTCGCCGATCCATCCTGCGGCAGCTGTTCCTTCAGATCGAGGTCTACCCCCAGCAGGTCGTGGATAGTGTTCTCGTACTCGACCCGGTTGAGGCGGCGGACCACGACCCGGCCTTGTTTGGCGCGCTGAGCCGCGACTCCCGCTTCGGCCTGAACGCCGATCCAGTCGGCCAGGGCCAGCAGCTCCTTCTCCGGCGGACGCGGTTTTTTCTCCGGTGGCATCTCACCAGCTTTGATCCGCTTCTGGACAGTCAGCCAGCGTTCCCGATTGGTCGAGTCTTCAAACTCCGGAGCGAGCCGATCCAGGCGAAGATTTCCCTTCGGCTTCTCCCCACTGTGGCACTCCACGCAGTGGCGAGCGAGAAACGGCCGGACCTGGTCGTCGTAGTGTTTGGAGTCGGCGGCGCGTGCCGGCAGCTCACGGCCAAGCAGTGCAAGCACCGCGAACGCTTGGACCAAGCAGGTCCCGCGAAACCAATCGGACATGGTTCTGATCCTCTTTTTCGATGAGCAGGCTGGAGCGTGCTTCCTGTCCAAACTACCACGGTCACAGTGCGGAATCCAGCCCCCAACACCTGCATTCGATTGGCACGGACGTTATTTTCGTCAGCATTCCTCAGCCAGCCCTGACCAACCGGCACAGAATCTCGCAGGCTTGCTCCACCTCGTCCAGCGGCACCCATTCGTCCCTGGTGTGCGCCGCGAGCGATGTCGCCGGGACCGAACACGACGCTGGGCACACCCGCTTCCGCCAGCGACGCCGCATCGGTGCCGTAAGGCACGGCGATCACCTGATGGCCGCCGGTTACTCCGTCAATCGCCGCTCCCAGTCGCGCTACCAACTCGGCCGATCCGTCCGGACTCAGTGCCGGCGCCGCCAGGAAAGGAGGCGGGCACTCGAACGCGATGTCTGGTTCCACACGTTCGCGGAGACGTGCCAGAAAATGTTGCTGGGCGTCCGCTGGTTTCTCGCCGGGCAGCAGGCGGCGGTCGATCTCCACGGAGCAGCGGTCCGGCACCGTGTTGACGCTGGTGCCGCCGGCGATCATCCCGACACTGAGGGTCGGCGTCCCCAGCCGCGGATCGGTGCGTGAGGCTCGGACCTCCTCGGCGTAGCGCTCGACGGCCGGCAGAAGGCGCGCCATGTGGTAGATGGCGTTGACGCCCAGTTCCGGCCGCGAACTGTGACATGCCTTGCCCGTCGTCGTCAGCACCCAGCGCACCGCCCCCTTGTGCGTATTGACGATTTGTAGTTGAGTCGGCTCGGCGACGACGGCGAACACCGCTCCAACGCTTTCTGGCCGGAAATCGGTCTTCGCCAGCCGTTGCACGCCGAGGAAAGTGAACTCCTCATCCACAGTGCAGGCCATGACGACGCGTCGCGCTCCGCCGGCCGGCTTCTCCCGCACGGTGCGGGCAAAAGCCGCGAGCATCGACGCCATACCGCCCTTGATGTCGCAGGCGCCGCGGCCATACAGCCGGCCGGCCTCGATGCTGGCCCCGAACGGCGGGATGGTCATCTGGTCGGTCGGCACCGTGTCCTGATGCGCCTCGAAGATCAGCGTCGGTCCCGAGCCGGGCAGGTCGCAGACGGCAACGATGTTGTCGCGCAACGGGGCAACGGCCTGGCGCTCGAAGGGAACGCCGAGTGAGCGGAAGAACTCTTCCAGATAGGCGGTGACACGGTGTTCGTAGATGTCGGGACCAGAGAGCGGCCGGCCCATTGGGTTGACGCTGGGGATGGCGACGAGATCGCGCAGCAGGCGAAGGGTTTCGAGCATGGAGCACCTTGCGGACGGCGAAGGAAAACAGCGCCGCCGACGATTGTACCCCATCGCGCCGCCTCTGGCATCCGACTGCGGCGCTACTATAACTTGTTTAGCCGCGAGCTTCTGCGAGCGTGATTCCCAGCGCTCGCAGAAGCTCGCGGCTAAACAAGAGGCTGAGCGTATGAAAATCCACGAATACCAGGCCAAAGAATTACTGGCCGCCGCCGGCGCCACGGTTCCCCGCGGCATCCTCGCCAAGTCGGCCGCCGAGACCCTGACGGCGTTCGACACCCTCGGCTCTCCGGTCGTCCTCAAGGCCCAGGTCCACGCCGGCGGCCGTGGCAAGGGCGAGTTCAAGGGCAGCGGCAAGGACTTTGGCGGCGTCAAGTTCATCACCGACCGCGCCAAGTGCGGCGAGATCGCGGACGTGATGTTCAAGTATCCGCTCGTCACCAAGCAGACGACCTCCGACGGACAAGAAGTCTCGAAGGTGCTGATCGTCGGCGCGAAGGACAAGATCATCCGCGAAGTTTATGCCGGTGTCGTGCTGGATCGGGCCATCGGGCTGCCGATCCTCATGGCCTGTGCCGAGGGCGGCGTCGAGATCGAAGAGGTGGCCGCCTCACATCCCGACAAGATCCTCAAGACCGTCATCGACCCCGACACCGGCTTGCGTCCTTACCAGGCCCGACGGATGGCGTTCGACCTGGGTTTCACCGGCGATCAGGTCGCGCAGGCCGAGAAGGTCTTCACCGCGCTGGCGAAGGTGTATCTGGACAAGGACTGCACGCTCGCCGAAATCAACCCGCTCGTGGTGCTGGAAACCGGCCAGGTGCAGGTTCTCGATGCCAAGATCACCTTCGACGACAACGCCCTGTTCCGCCATCCGGACATCGAGAAGTTGCGCGACGTGGCCGAGGAGGACCCGGCGGAGTTGCGGGCCGGCAAGGCGGGGCTGAGTTACATCAGTCTGACCGGCACGATCGGCTGTCTCGTCAACGGGGCCGGGCTGGCAATGTCCACGATGGACATCATCAAGTATCACGGCGGCTTCCCGGCCAACTTCCTCGACGTCGGCGGCGGCGTGACGGCGGACGGCGCCATCGAGGCGTTTCGGATCATCCTTTCGGACGCCAAGGTGAAGGGCGTGCTGGTGAACATTTTCGGCGGCATCGCCAAGTGCGACGTGATCGCCGCGGCGCTGGTGAAAGCCGGCCGCGAGGTCGGCTTCAAGGTGCCGGTGGTGGTGCGCCTGGAAGGTACGAACGTGCAGAAGGCGCGCGAGATCCTGGCCGGTGCGCGGGCCGAGCTGCCGATGATGCAGACGGCGACCGACTTGACCGACGCGGCGAAGAAAGTGGTGGCGGCGGCGCGGTAGAATGAATTGCGGATTCGCCCAGAGGAAAGGTCAGCCATGACCCACACAATCACGGTTGAGGCGGTATTCGAGAACGGCGTCCTTCGTCCGGTGCAACCGCTGCCTCTCGCGCCGCTCCAGCGGGTCACAGTGATCGTCCAGATGCCCGAGGACCCATCGACATGGCCGGTCGACGTGGCCGCGATCTACCAAGAGATAGCCGCGGAGGATTTGCGGCTTGCCACGGCGTTTCTCCCCACACTGCCCGAAACCTGGCCCCGAAACGAGGAGCAACCGTGAGTCCCGGTCCCCAGACGCGCGTTCCGCATCGTGGTGAGGTTTACCTCCTCGATATCGCTCCAGCCTCCGGGCACGAGATGACAGGTCTGCATCCGTGCGTGATCGTCCAGAACGACGTCGGCAACCAGCACAGTATGCTGACCATCGTGGTAGCAGTGACCACGAATCTGCGAGTCGCGTCGCTACCCGTGGGGGTGTTTCTCAAAGCCGGCACAGGAGGCTTGTCGTACGACAGCGCGGCTCATTGCGGACACCTTTATACCGTGGATAAGCGACGACTGCGAACTCTGATCGGTGTGCTGCCTGCTTCGGAGATGTTGCTCGTGGATAAAGCCCTCACTTGTTCTCTGGGTTTGTGAACTTCGCATGATCTCTGGTACGAGGAGCGAGGCCATTATCGGGAGGTGACATGGCAGCGGTCGCGGCCACACGGCTGACGGCGGAGGAGTTCTGGGAGTGGATTCACCGCTCCGAGAACGAAGGCCGGCTGTTTGAGTTGGAAAACGGGGAGGTAGTCGAAATGCCATCCCCCGGCGAGCTGCATGGCGCGATCTGCTTCCTCATCATCCGGCTGCTGGGCAATTATCTCTTCCAGCGCGGCAAAGGATACCTCTGCACCAACGACACAGGACTCCTGGTAAAACGCGATCCGGATAACGTGCGCGGACCGGATGTGATGCTATTCGACGAGACGCGTGCGCTGGACAATCTCAGCCGTAGGGTCACGGACCGCATTCCAAAGCTCGTCATTGAGGTGCTGTCGCCCAGCGACCAGTTGAGCAAGGTGAATCGGCGGATCATCCAGTATCTGAAACGCGGTGTGCCGCTGGTCTGGCTCGTGGACCCCGACGTGCGGACGGTAACGGTGTACCGGCCCGGCAAGGAGCTTTACCTCGTGGACGATACCGAGGAGTTGACCGGCGAGGACGTGCTGCCGGATCTGCGAATGCGCGTCGCGGATCTCTTCACCATGCCGGGACAGTGAGACGATGCAAGCGGGAGGCGGCATGGTGGAAGAGAACAAGGCGCTCGACGAAGTTCGGGCTGCACTCGGCTACAAGCACCTGAGCCGTGTCTGGGCCAAGCTGGAGATCCTCTTCGGCCTCGGCGCCGCCGGTGTCGGCATGTTGGTCGGCGGTTGGGCCGTGACACGGCCGGCGGTGCAGCTGACCTGGGTAGGGGCGGCACTACTGCTCTTCGTGCTGGGGTGGTATCTCGCCCTGGCGGGAACGCGGAGCCATCTGTATCGGTCGATGAACGATCTCACGGCGCTGTTGATGGAAGAGTTACGTAAAATGGAAAAGACCAAGACAATCACTGACGCCAAGTGAAGAGGTGCTTCGATGTCGCGCGATGATATCAATAACTTTCTTCGTGAACGCCCATTTCGTCCTTTCCGGTTGCTCTTGAGCAACGACAAGACTTACGAGATCCGTCACCCCGAACTGGCATTCGCCACACTATCGAGTGTCGTCCTGGGCATTCCAGCGACGAATTCCCCCCAACCGGTAGCGGATTATGCCGTCCACGTCTCGTTGATGCACGTCGTACAAATAGAGCACATCGCTGCAACCCCCACCGCTTCGGCCGGTTAACTGGACTCCTCAAGGAACGATCCGCAATGAGTATTCTCGTCGATAAGAACACGCCGCGTTATCTGCCAGGGCCTGGGCAAGGCCGGCACCTTTCACGCCACGCAGTGCCGCGATTACGGCACGCAGGTTGTCGGTGCGGTCAAGCCGGGCAAAGGCGGCACCACGCAGGACGGCTTCAAGCTGTTCGACACGGTCGCCGAAGCCGTTCGCGAGACCAAGGCCAACGCCACCATGATCTTCGTGCCGCCGCCCGCAGCGGCCGACGCCATCCTGGAGGCCGCCGACGCCGGCATCGCCGTCATCGTCGCCATCACCGAGGGCATTCCCGTCCTCGACATGGCCCGCGTGATGCAGGCGCTCAAGGGCAAGTCGTGTCAGCTCATCGGCCCCAACTGTCCCGGCGTCATCACGCCCGGCCAGTGCAAGATCGGCATCATGCCCGGCTACATTCACAAGGCCGGCTCGATCGGCGTCATCAGCCGCAGCGGCACGCTCACCTACGAGGCCGTGTGGCAGCTGTCGAACCTCGGTCTCGGCCAATCGACGTGCGTCGGCATCGGCGGCGACCCGATCATCGGCACGAACCAGATCGAGCTGCTGAAGCTGTTCCAGGACGATCCGCAGACGGAGGGCATCCTGATGATCGGCGAGATCGGCGGTACAGCGGAGGAGCGGGCGGCGGAGTTCGTGAAGAAGCACGTGACGAAGCCGGTGGCGGCGTTCATCGCCGGTCAGACGGCCCCGCCCGGCAAGCGCATGGGCCACGCCGGCGCCATCATCAGCGGCGGCAGCGGCACCGCGGCGGAGAAGATCAAGGCGCTGCGCGACGCCGGGATTGCGGTGGCCGACAGCCCGGCGGATTTGGGGGTAACGATGCAGCGGGCGCTGAAGGAGAAGAAGTGACCCTGTGGGGCTTTGCCACGAAATTGAAGTCGCCGACCGAGGAATAAGGACTTACGGCGAATCTCCGACCGAGGAATAAGGACTTACGGCGACGCAGCTGCAATTCATGGCAAAGCCACCCTGTAGCGTCGATGCGGGGTTGTGCTACACTGAAAGCGCCTGGCTGAACGAGGGCGATCCAATGGACGAAACGAAACTTCTGGAACGCATCACCGCCAACCCCGACATCTTCGGCGGCAAACCGATCATCCGCGGACACAGATTAGCGGTCGAACATATCTTGCGCATGCTCGCTCTCGGCGACACACCGGAGACTCTCCTGGAAGGGTATCCGTGGTTGGAACGCGAGGACATTCAAGCCTGTCAGCTCTACGCCGCTCGCGTTGTCGGTCGGGAGCGCGTGGAGCCCCTTCTTGCGACGAAGTGACCAATCGATCAAATCAACGGCAGTTCCATCCGATCAGCCACAGAGACATCGTCGGGCAGACTAATAACACCCGTCAGGAGGCGTGACCCATGAAGGTGCTGCTGGACACGTGCGTCTGGGGCGGCAGTCGTGCGGTCATCGCAGCCGCCGGGCATGACGTGGTCGAAACGGCCGACTACTGGTCCGATGACCCCGGCGATCACATCATCCTCGCGCGGGCAAAGGCCGAGGATCGCGTCCTCGTGACATTGGACAAGGATTTCGGCGAGCTGATTTTCGCGGAGGATCTGCCCCACTGTGGCGTAATCCGTTTGTCCGATGTCAGCGCGAACAACACGGGCCGGTTTGTATTCAGGTGCTGGCCGCGTATGAGGCCGAGTTGCGAGCGGGCGCCGTGATCGTGGCCAGCCCCGGTCGAGTCCGTCTCCGCATGCCCGATGTCCCTTGAAGCAATACCGCGCATATTCCGCGCGTCCGCCTCGCTACTTCGGCATGTGCCGCAGCCGAAAATCCTCCGCGATCAGGTCGATGATCCCCGTCCGCGGATCGACGCGCAGCGTGTGGAACGGCTCCGTCATCTTCGGCACATCGTCGCGGCTGTAGAGCGTCTTCCCCGTGGTCTTGTCGATGACGCGAATGCGCTGCGTCACCTGCGGCATTCCGTTGGGCTGGTTCCTGGTTATCCTTGACGCACAGATTACGATCGGCAGGTCCGCAAAGCGATCGAACAGGATTGCCTGACCCGGCAGGTTCGCAAACCAGCGGCGCTTGCCGGTGGCGCGGTCGAAGGCATATACCCAGCCGTTAACGTCAACGGAGGTAAGCTCGACCTGGAACAACGCCGTCGTGGTTCCATCGGATTCGCGCGGTGCCTCCCGAACCAGCGCCAGGTAAGAGTTTGCCGAGTCGCCGAACAGGACCGTGGACTTGAGCTGCTCCAAATGCTTCGGCTCGACGTGCGTCTTTAGGAGCTCGCGACGGGCGGCGAGGTCGAACACCGTCACATCGCCCTTCGGCGTCACCACGGCCACGAGATGAGGCTGCTCGGAATAACCGATGGTCGAGCCGGCCGGCATCCGCTGGTGCCAAACATCCTTCCCGGTCAGCACATCGTAAAGCCGCAAGTGCAGATCGTCGCCGCTGTCCTGCACCAGGATGCGGCCGTCGATTGTACGCACCTTGCGGTGATAGGCTTCCAGGGCCCCGTCCGGAACGGGCACGCGACCCCGTCCGCCGTTCTCGCGCACGGATGCGCTTCAAAGTGCCATTGCGATTCCGTTCGACCTGGAACAGGTGGGTGCGATCACGGAAAGTGCCTGCGAACGTCGGCCAATCGGACCGTTGCCAGCGGACTGCGCCCGTGGCGGTATCGAGCGCCGACTAGGCCGCTCTTAGTTTCCACAAAGACGCCCTGGAGGTCCGGCGCATCGACCATGCCGACGGCAATTGGCTCGCCATCTGGTTGGAAAATCCCGGCGCCCACGGACGTGCCGTGTGCCAGGTTTGGGAGATTCAACTCGCCGGATATGCCGTCCGCCAAGTTGCGGAACCAGCATATGCGGCGCTCCACCACATCGACGCCGAGAACTATCGGGCCGGCGCAAACGACCACGATATGTCCGATGTTCCACTGGGTACAAATGTACGGCAACGTGGGGGAACGGAGAACGGCGTCAAGCCCACTCGGAAGGCGCACCTCCAAAATTCGACTTCGGCCATGCGGTGCAGCACGCGCAGACGAGAAGCGGCACCGTCGAGTACAAAGCGGAGGTCGTTACTGGAGGGCAGCAGGGTAGTCGTGCGGAGATAAGGCGTCTGCTCCCCCATGTACAAATCGGCGAATGGGCTAAATCCGTCGGGCAAGACGACGTTGCGCGCCGGGAAGCGGCCCTTCGATTCCGTAACTTCCAGGGATCGCCCCTGCCACGCCGGCACCACGGTTTCCAGGTACGGCAAGAAACGCTTGTCCGCGGCCAGCCTGGCGAGCGGTGCGCCGTTGCCGAACTCGCGCCAGTTTGCGGTAACACGCCGTCGCATCTTCGACCAGGCCGCGTTTCGTCAGCACCTGGGCGCGGGCCTCCAGCGCTCGCGCCGCCATCTCACGGTCGCCCTCCTGCTCCAGGGTTTGCAATTCGAGCAGTCCGGCCAGCACCAGACGCCGGTCCTCGCCGTCGGCCAGCCGCATCGCCAACTTCAGACGCACTTCGCGCCCGCGGCTCCCTCGGCTCCAGGCACCGCACCGAACAGCGCGGCGAAGCGCGTTCAGGGCGGCAACATCATCAGCCGGCAGCGCCTTCGCCTCGCGCTCGATCTCGATGCGTAGTGCCGCTCGTTGTTCCGGCGTGGCACGGGCCAGCATCTCGGCGACGTGGCTGCGCACCCACAGGTCGGGACGCACCTGCACGGCGGGGTCGTCCGGCAGGGCCAGCAAATCGCCGCCGAGCGTGGCGTCGTACAGGTCGCGGTAAGCGCGGACGGCATCGCTCAGGCGGCCCTGTTTCTCTCGACCGCGGGCCAGCACGGCGAAATAGCTAGCCTGGCGACGACGTTCTTCCGCCTTTGCACGCAGCCGATCCGCCAGTGCGGGGTTCGACGGCAGTGCGATCTTGCAAAGCGCGCGATACTCGTCGAGGTATTTCTCCCCCGCCGCGAAGTCGCTTTGCAGCAGCCGCGTCAGGGCGGTGTAGAGCAGGATCCGCGACCGCTCCGCCAACTCGGTTTCCTTTGCGCCGGCCAACACGGTCCGCAGATCGACGACGGCCATTGCTGCCTCGCCCTTTTCGAGCAGCAGTTGACCGCGTTCCAGCCGGGCCGACAGGTCGCCGGGCGTGCGTTTCAGAATCTCTTCGATGCGGCCAGCTTGGTGGCGAGCTGCGGATAGGCCGTCACGCCGCCGTCGTCCTGCGACCACAGATCGCCGCCGTGGAATATCAGGTTGCCCTTCGCTTCGCCCTTCCGGCAATCGAGACGGGTCTGCCGCTCCGGCTTCTCAGGATCGAGGACCAAAACGCCGGTGTCGCGCAACGGCAGGTAGTAGCGGTTGCCGCAGAAGGTGCCGAGGCCGGCCGGTTCGGGGATCGCCTGCTGCCACAGTTGCTCGCCCTTGTCGAGACTCAGCGCCCGGCACAACGTCCGGCCGACAATCAGCACCCGGCCGTTCTGCACGCCGCCGACGTACAGGTCATCGTCGGTCCGGGCGCTCTTCCAGATCAGCAACCCGTCGCGCAGGTTGAGACAGCGGATCGAATCGGCGTCCGGGGCCGCGTAGACGATCCGGTCGCCGGTCAGGATCGGAGCGGTGTGCTTGAAGCCCTGCGTGAAGGTTTCCTGCGGGATCTGGCGGAGCACTATTTCCTCGCCAGGCGGCGGCGTGGGCTGCGCGCGATCGCGGTAGGCGTGCGCCAGAGCAGGCTGCGCGACAGCAGATCGAAGCCGATCAGCGCGCCGGCGTTGGTCGGACAGACGAGAACGCCGTCGCGGAAGGCCAGATGCACGGCGTGAATCCGGCGCGGCACGTCCAGCAGCAATTTGGTGCGCATGGTTGCCAGCGGCTGTGTCCACAGAAGCGTGCCCCGGTCGGCGTTGAGGCACAGGAGCCGTAAGTCCGATTGCTTATCGACCAGGACGTAGAGTGCGCCGCCCAGCGGCAGAGGCGGGCCGAGGAAATAGGCGTCGGCCAGCTCGGCGGGAACGCTGCCGGGTCGGCCGCCGATTTCCCAGACGACTTTCCCGGTGGCCAGGTCGAGAGCGCGAAGCCGATTGTGGTGAATGAGATTGCGCAGCGGACCGAAGTGGCGCGGCATCCCCGACTGCTGCTCCTCGATCATCTGCGGCGGCGGCGGCAGCGGCAGGTCCTCGACCGCGTAAACGTGTTTGCCGTCGCAGCTCAAGGTGCCGAGGGCGGAGTTCTGCATCAAGACGGCCTGGGCGCCGATGGCCCGGTATTTCCCCAGCCAGTCCTCGACCTGCACCTTCTGGCCGGGGTCGCGCAAGACCCCTTCGAGGCTAAGCCCAAGGTCGGCGCGCCAGACTTCACGGCCGGTGTTGGTGTCAAGGGCGCGAACGCCGCCGGGGCCGCGGAACACCAGGCGATTGCCGGCGGCGACAGGAACGTTGACCGGGAGCAGCGCGGCCTGCCCGATGGGCCGGCCGCGGCGGAGCCACTCCACGCTCTCCTTGTCGCCGGAGGCGACACCAGCTGCGCGAATCAAGCAACGGCACATCGCCTTCACCCCGGCCGGTCCGCGCCGCCGTGCCGCGAAAGAGCGGCCAATCGGCAGTGCGATCGCGCTCGGCGACCGGCAAGTCGATCCCACGCCGTAGCTGCTCAATGGGATATGTCTTCTCTCCCAGCTTCAACCCCGCCATGCCGACGCGCCGGCTGAGCGCATTCCACGTCTGTTCGGCGCACTCGGCGTCGCCGGCGGCCTGGAAGGCAAGGGCGGCCTTGAACAGGGTGAGCGGCGGTGGACGATCGGGGCTGTTTTGCTGAAGCAGCCGCTGGAAGCAGACGGCGGCAAGATCGAAACGGCCGCGGTCGAGATGCAGCGCGCCGAGCAGCGTCAGCCCTTCGCGGCCAGCGCTGGTGTATCCATAACGGCGGACCAGGTCATCCAGCGCGGCGAGGTCGTTGGCAGCGCGAGCGTCCCGCAATTGTTTGCGGGCCAGCTCGTTGTACGTGGCCTCGTAATATTTTTTACCGTCGTCGGGCAATGTGGCGACCAGCCGTTCCGCCTCGGCACGCGTGCTGGTCCAACGCTCGGACGGTTTGCCGGTTCGCTCCTCTTGAGTCTGGCGAAAGAACGAATCTTCGCGGGCATCGAGAACGGACTGGAGCAGTTTGACGCTTTGGTCCCAGTCGGCGTCCCCGATGTAATCGCGGGCAGCGCTAAGCTTGTTGCGCAGAGTTGAATCGGTCGGGAGGATGAACAAGTCACCTGTCGTGAGCAGTGGCCGGGACGATTCCGATGCAGGCGGCGGAACATACACAACTCGCGGTTGAAGCGCACTGGCGTGGGCGGCGAACCCCAGCGCGGTTGCCAACGTGCAGGGGAGGATCCAGTTCCGGTGCCGATCCGATGACATGATGTTCCTCCCCGCTTGTCTACCGGCGAACCGGCTGCGTCCACGGCCGGGTTTGACACTCGCAGGTGAAGGTTCATTATGTCCGAGGGGAGGAAAAAGAGCAAAGGGGATTGGCGAGGGACCGGTCCAGTGCATGGTTAGCCCGACGCGCCAGCGAGGGTTGCTGCGGAAAACCCTCGCTGGCGCGTCGGGCTAACTCCGCGATGCCGTCGTGTGGCCGGGACTGAGGGACTCAGCCCCGGCCACCCCGAAGCCGTACACTACTTTTACGACCATCAATAAACACTACAAGGAGGTCCCGCCATGCCTCGCCGCGTTCTCGGCCTCTTCACGATCTTCTTGGTCATCGGCATCTTCCCCCTCACTTCATCGGCGCCCGCCGAAAAACCCGCCGCGCCGCTTCGAGTCGGTTTCGGCGAGGCCGAGTCATCGGCGCCCGCCGAAAAACCCGCCGCGCCGCTTCGAGTCGGTTTCGGCGAGGCCGAGATCACGCCAAAGGTCGGCGGCGACAAGCCGGTATACGTCGCTGGTTTCGGCTCGAATCGGAAGGCGACCGGCGTTCACGATCCGCTCATGGCCCGCGCCGTCGTCCTCCAGCACGGCTCGCAGAAGGTGGCCATCGTGGCGCTCGATCTCGTGGGCTTCTTCCTTCCCAACGTGGAGCGCGTCCGCAAGGCCCTGCCGGGTTTCAGCTATGTCATGGTCAACAGCACACACAACCATGAGGGGCCGGATACCCTCGGACTCTGGGGGCCGACACCGTTTCAGAGCGGCGTCGATCCCGTTTACGTCGCCTTCGTCGAGAAGCAAATCGTCGCCGCCATCAAGGCCGCGGAAACGGCGCTGAATCCGGCCAAAGCTCGGATCGGTTCCATCAAAGCTCCGGAACTGCTCCACGACGGCCGGGAGCCATACGTCAAGCACGATGACCTCGTGGTCCTGGAGTTCCGCGACGGCGACAAGACCACGGGCCTGGTCGTGCAATGGAACTGCCATCCCGAGACGCTCGACAGCAAGAACACGCTCCTCAGCGCCGATTACGTCGGCTACACCGTCAAGCATCTCAAGGAGAAATACCGCTGTCCCGTCGTCTACCTGACCGGCACCGTCGGCGGACTGATGACCTCGCTGAAAGTCGAGATCAAGGACGCCTCGGGCAAACCGCTGGCGGACGGCACCTACGAGAAAACGGAGCGCTACGGCGTGCTGCTCGGCGAAGCGGCGGAAAAGGCGATCAAAGCAGCGAAACCGATCGAGCTGACGCCGCTGGAAGTGCGGACACGATCGCTGTTCCTGCCGATCGAGAATAAACTCTATCTCGCGGCCCGGCAGTTCGGCGTCTTCGACCGTCCGGGTTACCTCTGGACCGGCAACCCCGACAAGGCTGAACCGGAGAAGAACCCCGATCCCGAGAAGCGACTGTGCCTGCGCACCGAAATCGCGCTGCTCCGTCTCGGCGAGTTGGACGTGGCGGCGATTCCCGGCGAGATCTATCCCGAGCTGGTGCTGAGCAAGGTGCAGGATCCGGTGGACCCCGGCGCCGACTTTCCCGACGCCCCGATCGAGCCGGGCATCTACGCCCAGCTGCGCGGCCCACATCGCATGATGATCGGCCTGGCGAACGACGAGATCGGCTACATCATCCCGAAGCGCCAATGGGACGAGAAGCCGCCGTTCTGTTACGGACGGAAGAAGCGCAATATGGCGAGGTGAACAGTCTCGGATCGGATACGGCGCCGCTGATCTGTGAGGCGTTCAAGAAACTTGCGGCAGTGAAATAGACAGGGAGACAGGGAGACAACGAGACTCGTCTGTCTCCCTGTCTCCCTGTCTCCCTGTCCCCTGTCTTATTTTTGCCCCGGATCGACAATCCGCACCTTCGAAACCGGGCCGGTCGGAACCGGCTGGGCCAGCGGCGGCGTGTAGGGCCGGGGGATTGGCGCGATCGGCGGCTCGCCGCCGATGCCGTAGGGCGGCAGGGTCGTCGCTCCCGGCGGCTCCAGGAGCGGGCCTTCGCAAGCCGGTCCGGGGCCTCCTTCGATGACCCGGCCGGAACTGACAGTCGAACATTCGCACGGACAACGAGTGCCGATGCCGAGCCGGCTCATCAGCTGCCCGTTGCCAATGCCCATGCCGCAGCCGTTGCAGCCCTGGAGCAAACCCAGACTGGCCGCAACGGCAACGGACGCCAAGCGGTGACGAAGCATGTGCGGTTCCTCTAGCTATTCGGTCCCGGACGGATGTGTACGAGACGGGTACCGGCGCCTTGAATCAATTCTGCATAGAGCCGCCGGGACGAAGCCACCGCCGGCCGCAAAACCGGAGTGGCCCGCCATGTTATCATTCCCCAGGACTGCTGCGGGGGCAAACCGCGACGTGCAATAAAAAAGACCCACGGGCTTGAGCCAATGGGTCTGGATTGAGTCTCTGTCGTCCCCGGCAGGCCGGGCGCCGGCGGGATAATCGGCAGCGTCGCTTCGCCGCTTGCGGCTAGGTCTTCTTCTCCCCTCTCCCCTGTACTCAGGGGAGAGGGGTCGGGGGTGAGGGGTGCGCAGAACGCTGCGCAGGTGCCCCACCCCTCACCCCCGACCCCTCTCCCCTGAGTACAGGGGAGAGGGGAGATTCTGTGTTGCTAGGCCGCATGCGGCGAACGGCGGGCTACTTCTTCGCCGTCTTGATCTGCTCGCGCAGGTAGTCCAGGGCCGCGTCGAGCTGCTTGTCCTTGAATTCCTTGGCCGTCTCCTTCGGCGGCTTGCCGTGGCGGATGATCTCGGCTTCGTGCTGGGCCTCGTCCAGGTCGTCGCGTTCCTTCGGCGTGAGCTTCACGACCTTGTCGGGCGTGACGCCCCATTCGTCCTCGTCCTTGCCGGTGGTGCTGGACTTGTTCAGGTTCTTGCCGCTCGGCCGCCAGAACGACGCCGTCGTCAGCTTGATCTCACCGGCGACGCCGGACGCCACTCTGAAGCGTCGAATGTTCTGCACGCTGCCCTTGCCGTAGCTGCGCTCGCCGACGATGAAGGCCCGCTTGTGGTCCTGCAGGGCCGCCGAGACGATCTCGCTGCCGCTGGCGCTCATGCCGTTGACCATGCAGACCATCGGGAAGTCGAGCAGGCTGCCTTCGCGGAAGCCGCTGAATGTCGTCTCCCGGCCGACGCGCGGCCGGATCGACACGATCAGGCCGTCGTCGATGAACAGGTCGGAAATCTTCACGGCGGAGTCGAGCAGGCCGCCCGGGTTGAAGCGCAGGTCGAGGACGAAGCCCTTGATGCCCTGCTTGGTCAGCTCCTCCATGACGCCTTCATGTCGCGGGCAGCTGTTGCGCTGGAACGACGTCAGGCGGATGTAGCCGATCTTGTTCTTCTGGTCGATCATGTAGTCCCACTCGTCGTCCGCCTTGCGCTTGAAGCCGAGGACCGACTCGATCTCGATGCGAGCGCGGGTGATCTCGACCGTGATCGGCTTGCCGTCGCGCTCGACGGTCAGCTTCACCTTGGTGCCGGCCTTGCCCAGGATCTTCTTGACCGCGTCGATGAGGGCAAGCCCTTGGTGTCGATGACCTCGGGCGGATTGAGCGGATTGCCGTTGCTGTCCACCTCGCGGATGATCGTGGTGATGATGTCGCCGGCTTCGAGGCCCGCCTTGTAGGCGGGGCTGCCCTTGATCGGCGTCACGACCAGCAGCTGGTCGCTGACGTTGTCCTTGCGGATCTGGATGCCGATGCCGGTGAAGAAGCCCTGCGTCTCCTGCTTGAAGCGTTCGAGCTGTTCCGGGATCGATGTAGGTCGTGTACGGATCGAGGTTGCGCAGCATCGTGCTGCAGCGTGAAGTCGATGTCCTTGTGCTTGTCGAGGTCCTCGCGCTTGCCGAGCAGCTGGCGGACCTCCGCCAGCAGCACCGTCAACTTCTCGTCGTCCAGGTCCTTGGCGTTTTTCAGCTTGGCTTCGATCTCCGTCGGCACCGGCTCGTCGATGCGGCGATACAGGCCGCTTGACGGCCCAGACGACCATCTCCGGCCGGTCACCTTCTTGATGTGCTTTTCCTTGATGAGCTCGACGACCTCCATGATCTTGTTGGCATACTTGGTCGGCCTCGATCGCACTCAGCTTGGTCTCGTCGAGGATGGCATCGCGGTGCGTCTTTCAGGCCGTCGAGCGTGATCTTGCCGTCCACGAAGGCCTGGTATTCCTTGCGCAGCTCGCGGCGGCTCTCCAGTTTGGGCATACGATCGAGAAGAGTTCGGCCTTCCTCGGCGAGGGCGGCCGGGACCTTCCCGTCGATGGCCCATTTTGGCCAGGGTGCTCAGCCGCTCCAGCCGCTTCGGGCGGCGGCGGGATTGGTCGTCAGGACGTAATGGCTGCCGCGGCCGAGGACGAAGTGCTGCTGCTGTCTTCTCCTCGGTCGTCTTGCCGTACTTGCGGGCCAGCTCGCGGCAGGTTCTTGTCGAGGTAGGTGGTCAGCTCGTCGACCGTGACGACGCCGTCCGGCTCCGTAGCCTTCCTTGTCGGCCGCGCCCTTCAGGCCGTCGAGGAGCACCTGGGTGAACAGGCCGTGCTTCTCGAGGTCGAGGGAGGTGTACAGGCCGTTGGTGGCGAGGAACAGCGACGCGGCCGGGGATGGAGAGGTGGTCGTCGCTGCCGTCGTCGCCGAGGAATTCCTTGTACGGAGCATCGCCCAGGCTCGGCTCGGTGATGGCCGCCTTGCCGGTGAAGCCCTTGAAGTCCACGTCCAGAAACGCGCAGAAGTGCTGGCCTTGAGGTTCTTCAGGATGTCGCCGATCTCGGCGGCGGCGACGGCGTCCTTCTCCCGGCCCTCGAAGGTGGAATCGGCGGCGAGGTAGCAGCGGCGGTCGCCGGCATCGCCGAGCGGAGCCGCCGTTGCCGATGAAGGCGAAGAGGACCAGGTCCTGACTGTTGGCTTTCGCAACAACGCCATTCAGCGTCTTGAGGATGTTCTCGCGGGTGGCGTCGGCTCCGACGAGCAGATCGGCGTTGGTCTTCTCGACACTGAGATATTGCTTGTCGGTGAGGACCTCGAACAAGGCCCGGGCGTCTTCCTCCGCGAGGGGCCGTTGTTTGATCTGATCGTCCTTGTACTTGCCGATGCCGACGACCACCACGTAGGTCTTCGGTGCGGCTTTTTCCTCCGCGCGCGCGGGAGAAGAACGACCAGGGCGGCCACAGGACGCCCAGGTATCGCAAACTCTTCGCCATGGCCATTGTCGATCAGTCCTTTCCAGAAGAAGCAGAGGATGGGTGCCGCGTCGCCCCGTTGTCCTCTGTCGTGTGGCGGCGGATGGGTCCGTCGGAATGGGCGAAAGATTAGGGATACTCACCTTTCTCATTATATCCGGACGGCACCGTGAGCATATTGTGCCGGACTTCCCGATTGAGTCAACCCGGAATGCTGGGAGGGCGGTCGAGCCGAGTTCGTGGGGCAGGCATTCTTGCCTGCCGCGGCAGACAGGAATGTCTGCCCCACACCAGAGCCGTCTCAGCCGCGGACGGACGCCGGTTTGAGCACGAACAGGACGGCCGGTCCTTCCGGGTTCGTCTTGAATTCCGTCGGACGATCGTGTCCGGCCGGCGCCAGACAGATGGTGAGCGTGCCCTTGTCCAGATGATAGATTCCGGAGGAGCGCTTCGCTCCCTCGACGAGCACGTCGATCGTCTTCGGTGCCTGAGAGGGACCGAGTTTGAAGGTCGCGGTGGTCGGGGTGCCGTCGTCAGCGGTTGAAGCGAACCGCGTGCGCAGCGTGTCGGCTTTGAACGTCACGACCTGATCGCACAGTTCGGGAATCAGGGGAACGGCGCGGCCGTCCGTCTCCAGAGACACCACGTCCCAGGTTCCCTGAAGACGCTCCTCGTCGGTCGGCGGAACGCGGTTCGTCCGCAGTTCTGCCGACGGAGCGGCTAGATTCTCTGGTGCGGGAGCGCGCGTGGTGAGGACCCCGGTCCCGAGAACGACCGCGACGATCAGCGAAGCGAGCGCCGCCACCTTGTTCAGCAGCAGCGATTTGAGAGCCGCGTCCATCAGAGCCGCCACGGAAGCCGGAACAACTCCCGCACCGGCCGCCAGCAGGACCGCGGTCTTGGTCGTGGCCGCGGCTAACCCGGCCGGCACCGCCGCGGCAGCGGCGTGTGCGGTCAGGGCCGCGCCCAGAGCCACCGACGAAAGCGTGACGCCGCGCCGGCCGAGTCGCTTCGCCAGCATCCGCCGTCCCCGGTTCAGCCGGCTCGACAAGGTTCCCTCGGGCACGCCGAGCTGCCGGGCCACGTCCTTGCGCGACCGACCTTCCACGTCGCACAGAACCACGGGCGTGCGGTACACGTCCGGCAGCTTGTTCAGTTCCTGGTCGAGGAGGGGTTGCAGATCCAGCCAGACGTCCTGCTCGGCCACCATGGGTTGGGGCATGTCTTCCACCTGCTTCTCGATCGCCCGTCGTCGCAAGCGCACGGCACGGGCCTTGAGGGCGGTCCGGTAAGCGACGCCGTACAAGAAGTTGCCGACCATGTCGCGCGGTCGAATGTCGTCAGCCTTGCGGGCCAGGACGAAGAATGTGGCCTGAAAGGCGTCGTCCGCGTCGTGGTGATCGCCGACGACGCGCCGGCAGACGCCTTGTACCATCGGCCCGTGACGGCGCACCAGGGCGGCGAACGCAGCCTCATCCCGGCGGGTGATGAAACCCTCCAGGAGCTGCCCGTCCGTCGCCGTGTCCGGGTCAAGGGACAGGGCGAGCCGGTGCAAATGATCGACAACCTTGCTCATCGGGCCGGACGCCATGGCGTGCGGTCTCCTGGCCGTCGGTGCCGCGCCTCTGATCTTATTATTGCCCGGTTAGGGACCGGCGCGTCCCAGTATTCTGACAACCGGACGGTCGTCCTACCAGCCCGAAGCACGCGAAGAGATCTGCTCGGCGAATCGCAAGCGGCCAAGTAGCATGTCGGGTTGTGCGACTACGGTGCTGCCGCGCCTTGCCCCTGTTTCTCCTACGGGGTCGCCGTAGAATACAACGATCCCGACAACACAGACCGGTGACGATCTCGATCGGTCAAACGCGGACGGAGAGTTTCTCGTGGCGAAAAAACGGCGGGGACCGGCCGGAGCAAAGGTAGCAGGGACCAGAATCCGCCGACCGAAGTCAAATGCTGTTGACGTGGAAGAGCAGATTCTTCAGGCAGCCACTCTTCACTTGATTACCAAACACGGAGGGCTCTTCGTTGCCACTGGCCTGCGTCAGCTTCGAGCCAGGGGAAGCCCTCTCTGGATCATCACGGTGACCATGCGCTATCCGACTGGGTTTGCGGGCTATGTCGGTGACCTTCTGTACGATGGGGAGAACTTCACGCTGCTAACCGAGCAAGCGGTTATCGACGAGCGGGTACGGCAAATTGCCGCTGATCCGGAAGGGATTCGTCAATGGAATGAAGATCGAGCTTCCACTCTACGGCCAGGAAAAGCGTAACACCTGTGCTCTGGGATGTCTCTCGCCTGGACGCGCGAAACCGATCTTGCCGCGGCGATTCGGTTATTATTCTATGTCGCTCCTAACGCAAACAGATCACCGCACGCTTATCGTCTCCGTGGATAGCGTCCTCTGACTCTCCGCAACGGCTACTTCGCCGCGCTTCGTTTTTCAACGCCGGGTAATCCTTACGCTTCCGGCAACGGTGCCGCGCAACGCCGCGCGACAGCGGGGTAACTGCTCCAGGCGTCGTTGTCGAGTGATGCGGCTCCTGCTACACTTTTCTCACGACCTTCGTGCCCTGATTCCTTTCACCCGCGCGAGGTAAACCATGACGATCCGCTCGTTTTCCCTCTGTTTCCTGTGCGCCTGTGTGCTGTCTCCGCCGGCCCGCGGCGACGACTGGCCGCAATGGCGCGGGCCCGAGCGCACGGGTCTATCGAAAGAAACCGGCCTGCTCAAAGAGTGGCCCAAGGGCGGCCCGAAGCTGCTCTGGGAGCGAAAAGACATCGGCGGCGGTTATTCGACCCCCGTCAACGTCGGCGACCGCGTCTACCTGATGGTCGACCGCAAGGGCGAAGAGTTCGTCCTCGCCCTCGCCGTCAAGGATGGGGCGGAGATCTGGGCGACCCGAGTCGGCAAGGTCGGCGCCAACACCGGCCCGCAGTATCCCGGTGCCCGCTCGACGCCAACGGTGGACGGCGACCGCATCTATGCCCTCGGCTCCGACGGCAACCTTGCCTCCCTGGACAAAGCCACGGGCAAGGTGATCTGGTCGAAAAACCTGAAAAAGGAGTTCGACGGTGTTCCGGGGATGTGGGCCTACTCCGAGTCGGTCCTGATCGACGGCGATCTCGTCGTCTGCACTCCAGGCGGCAAGACCGCGACACTCGTCGCGCTGAAGAAGACGGACGGCGACAAGGTCTGGACATGTGCCGTGCCCGACGGAAATACAGCGGGCTACGCCTCGCCCATCGCCGTCGAGGTGAGCGGCGTTCGCCAGTACGTGCAATTCCTGGGCAGCGGCGTGGTCGGCGTCGAGGCGAAGACCGGCAAGTTCCTGTGGCGTTATGACAAGACGAAAGATCAGGCAGCGAACATGCCGACCCCGGTGTTCCACGACGATTGCGTGTTCACCTCGACCTCGCGCAACGGTAGCGGATTGAATCGGATCAAGGTGAGCAAGGACAAGGTGAGTTCGGAGGAGATCTACTTTAACCGGACCAAGCTGAATGGCCTCGGCGGCATTGTGCGCGTCGGCGAGTTCCTGTACAGCTCCAATGCACGGGGTGAGTTGACCTGCCTCGACTTCAAGACCGGCGAGGAAAAATGGCATGACGCCTCGGTCGGCACGGCGTCGCTCTGTTACGCCGAGGGCATGTTGTACGTTCGCGGCCAGGGCGGCACCGGCTTCGGACCGGAGCAACCGCCGTGGGTGGCGTTGGTGGAGGCCACTCCGACGGGTTACAAGGAGCACGGCCGCTTTGAGCAACCCGATCACGGCACCCGGCCCGCGTGGCCGCACCCCGTCGTCGCCAATGGCCGACTGTATCTGCGCGACGGCAATGTGCTGCTGTGCTATGACGTCAAGGCTGAGAAGTGAGACAGGCCGCACCCCAGGTAGCGCATCCGATCAACAGAGCGGGAAGAAGGAGTCGGTCGCTTAGGATCCGTCGTTACGCCGCTCTTGTTTCCATGCCGTGCGTGGGAACGAGCGGTGTGTTTCGGCCGCGCAGTTAAGGATCTTGCACGCTGAATCGACCACCCTCTTGCTTTCGATGCCCCGCAGCGCGACAATGCCCAATGTTCACCCCCTGTTCCACACAAGGAGACGATCCCATGAATCTGCTGCGGTCCCTGGCATTGTTTGGGCTGTTCGTCGTCGCCTCCGGCGCGACCGTATCGGCATTCGAGGAGAAGAAAGTGGAAACGCCGAAGGTTGAAGAAGGCAAACCGGCTCCCGACGTCGAGCTGCCCGCCACCCAGATCGACAAGGTGCTGCCCGACAAGAAGGGTGCCAAGACGCTGAGCCTGAAGGATTTCCAGGGCAAAAAGAACGTCGTGCTGTTCTTCTACCCCGCGGCCATGACCCCAGGCTGCACCATCGAATCGTGCGGTTTCACCAAGGTCTACGACGATTTCGCCAAGCTTGACACCGTCGTCATTGGCATCAGCACCGACACGCTGGAGAAACAGCTACAGTTCACCGAGAAGGAAAAACTCACGACGCCGCTGTTCGCGGACACCGAGAAGAAAGTGACGACGGCTTTCGGCGCCCTGAACACGAACGGTAGGGCCAAGCGCTTCACGTTCGTGATCGACAAGAAGGGAATCGTGCGCAAGATCTACACGACCGTCAAGCCGGCCGATCACCCCGCGGAGGTGATGGCGTTCATCAAGGATAACTTGAAGTAGGATGCTGGATTTACCCCGAAGGGGTTGCATAGCTCAGCCGGGGGTCGCGTACTCGCGCACCCCCGGCGCTGTCTGCGCACCCCCGGCACTGTCGCGGGCCGCGATCATGGACCCCTCCACCTCTCTCGAAAGTCGTCTCCTCGGCCAAACCATCGCCGGCCGTTATCGCCTCAACGCCGTGCAGGCCAGCGGGGCGTTCGGCACCGTCTTCCATGCGCATCAATACTTTTGCAGCCGGTTCATGCGGCCGGTCGCGGTCAAGGTCTCGCGGCAGAGCGGGCTGACCGAGGAAAACGCGCCGGGGCTGTTCGGCGATGCCATCGTCCTGGCGCGTCTGCTCGCCGAGGGGGATCACGACCACGAAGGCCGGGCGCATCTCGTGCAAATCTTCGACATGGGACTGCTGCCCGAGCACGACGATCGCGCCTACCTGGCGATGGAGTACGTCGATGGCTCGCCGCTCCTGTCGCACATGCGCGCGGCGGGACGGTTCAGCGTTGCCACGGGATTGCGCTTCGTCAAACAGATCTGCCGGGCGCTGTCGCTGGTCCACGCCCAGGGGGCCGTCCACCGCGATCTCAAGGCCGACAACATCCTCGTGGACCGCCGCGGCGTGGTGCGCGTCGTCGATTTCGGCTTGGCCGCGTTCGCCGACGAGCGCATCGGCTTTGTGCCGGGAGCGATGGGCACGTTCACCTACATGGCTCCGGAAACGGTTTACGGTCGATCGACGCCCGCCTCCGACGTCTACAGTCTCGGCCTCCTCCTGTACGAGTTGTTCACCGGCGGCGGCCCGCATCTGAGCGCTCCGTGGCGGAATGACGAGAAGGACGACCGCTGCGACGAGAACTATCGCATCAAGAAGTCGTTCCGCTTCGATCCCCCCTCGCAAGCGCAGAACGAGATTCGGAACGACTACCGCTGGCTGGACGCGCTGATCCTGCGCTGTCTGGAAACGGAACCGGAGCGGCGTTTCGCGGATGCGCGGACTGCTGACGGCCATCGAAAGCTGCGAAAACGGCGAACAACTGCCTGCTCTTCCTCCGCCGGTTGACGACGACTCACCCGCGCTCTCAACGCCGCGCACCGAAGACGCGGAGCGCGACCTGCTGCTCCGAGAAACGCGGCGATTACTGGCGGCGAAGGCCTACGATCGGGTGATCGACCAACTCGACGTGCATCGACCGCCGGAATGGGCCACGCTGGACACCTTCGGCGCCCGGACTCTGCGAGCGCTGGGACAGGCCTATCTCGGGCGCGGCGACCTGACCGTGGCACGCGATTGCCTGGAGCAGCTGCGAAGCGGCCAGAAGCAGCAGGCACTGCTCCCGAAGGCAGACTATGCGCTGGCGTTATCGGACCTGTTCAAGTGCTACCGCGCCCTGGGTCAAACGGAACTCGCCAAGATGTGTCAGAATGAGGCACGCGGGTTGTTGTGATCAGGACTCTTTCCCCCCTCTCCTCTGTATTCAGGGGAGAGGGGTCGGGGGTGAGGGGTGAGCGACTTCACCGTGTTCTGGCTCTCACCCCTCACCCCCGACCCCTCTCCCCTGAATACAGGGGAGAGGGGGGAGGATCGAGGTCTCATGTACGACCGCACCGAAGCCCCGCGCATCGCGCGCCGCCAGGCGGAAGCACTGCCCGGCCGCAATCCCCTTGAGGCCGCGCGCCGTGCCCTGGAGCGAGTGCGTCGAACGCTCGACGCGCCTTCCGTCCCGGCGTACCGTTCGATGCCGCCGCGCTTCGAGCTGCGCTCACGGATGCGCTGCCGCCCCCTCACCCTACCCTCTCCCCCTCAGGGGGAGAGGGTAGGGTGAGGGGGGAATCCGAGGCGGAGCGCCTGTTCGCGCTCGGCTGGCTGCATTGGCTCGACGGTGCTTTCGTCGAGGCCGAGTCTGCACTGGTCATGGCAGTCGAAATCTATCGGCAGGCGAACGCAACCCCGCAGCTCGCCGAAGCCGCGTACTGGTTGGCACGGGTGCGGATTCGCCTCGACCGGCAGGATGCGGTCAACGGCTTCGAGACACTTCTGCGCCAACTGGGCGGCTCTCCCCAGGCGACCGTGTGGTTTGTCGATCTGCTCTGGCGCACCGGCTGGGTGGGTCGAGCCGAACAAGTGTGGAAGGCGGTGCGCGGCAACAAGCGTGTCGCCGTCTGTCCCGATGGGCCGTTGCTGGAGGCGCGCTTGCTCTTGCAGCGCGGCGAGGTCGGCGGCGCCGTCAAAGTGCTCGTCGAAGTCCAGCCGGCGAACGGCGTACACTGGGTCGAGCGCCAGTTGTTGCTGGCGTGGGCCGAAGCCGCACAGGGCAGACGCGACAAAGCGCTCGAATTGATGCGTCGTATCGAGGAGTTGCCGTATCCACGAGCCGCACTGGCGACCTGGCGCGCAGCGCTGGAAGGCGCGTTGCCGTCGCTCGCCGACGAATCCGAACCGCTCGTGCTGCGCGACCTGAAGCGCGGCTACCGAGAACTCACGGAAGGACGCACGATGGAGGCGGTCGAGGCGTTCCGCGCGGCACAGGGGCAGCAGTCGGCTCTGCCGTTCGCGCGCTTTGCTCTCGCGCGCCTGGGATACGATAGCTTCGCCGCTCTCCTGGCCGTTCAATCGGGGCTGTTCATCGCGGTGCGCTGCCGTGTCTGGCTCGCCCTGGAGCGATTCCGGCTGCGCCAGGGCAACCCGGCCGAATGGCTGGAAACGCTGCAACACGAGAGTCGCCTTGGCTTCATCGCCGGTCCGATCGTCGAACACTATCGCCGGCTCGCGCAGCTCCTGCGCCAACCGGCGGACAGCGAAGCGTTGTGCGACCTCGTTGAGCAACAGGAGCAGTTCGAGCCAAGCGTGTACCGCAACGTCGTTCGTGCGGCGCTGGAGGTTGTCCGCCGTCTGCCGAGTGAAGAGGCCAGAGAACTGATCGCGGCGTGGGGGAGATTGGAGTGGCTCACCGCGGAGGAAGAACTGCGTTGTTCCCTCCAGCGGCAGTCACTGCAGCTGACCCTTCGGGAGACGAACGCGGCCGACCTTTTGTCCGACGAACCGCTGCTGCAACCGGCGTCGCAGTTATGGCAAGCCGCGACGGAATTAAAGGACGACGACTCCTGGCGCGAGCAGGTTCGCGCTCTGCGATCCTCGCCCCGGTTGAGGCCGCTCACCCAGGCGCTGTTATTGCAGGAGGCTGCCCAACGCGGCGACGTGACGGGAGTCGTCGCGCTGCTGGACGAGACGGACGTCTGGCGCGGTTTTCGGCCGGCGCCGCCGGTTTTTGTGCTGCGCACGGTTCAGAGCGTGGTGCATGGTCAGCCCTCAAACGCGGGCTTGCGCCGCTCTATCGCGCGCTGGTTGCAGATCTGGGACCTTGACGCTCTGGGCCAGCCTGGCTCCTCATTGGCCGCGCTCGTCGGGCTGCTGACCGTGCCTGCCAGCCGCGCGGAAGCACCTCCTGGGATACCCATTGTCCCGTGGCTCTTCCATCAGGCGGCGCGCACACTCGGCCACGAAGACTATATCGAGGCGCTCGCCTGCGTTCGCCGAGCGGAGGAGGTCGATCCGGAATGGGCGTCGGCGGCGAGCGCCGATCTCATGCGCACGGTGTTACCCGATCTGGAGAGGCGCGCAGTCGCGCAGTCCCTCGCCGCCGCGCTTCGGGAAACAGAATCGGAAGCGGTGGAATCCGGCCGATTGCTCACGGACGTCGTGGACCTGCTTCGCCAGCATCCCGACGGCGCTGCCATCCTCAACGCAGCGGTGCGCGGCGACCGTGATGCCGTCCGCGAGGGTCTCGCTCTGCTTCTGAATCAAGCCGATTTGCCGCCGCGTCTCGCCCATCATCTGGCGCTGATCGAAATGCGGTCCGCTCTGGCGCTGGAGGACAGGGACAACACCGCAGCCGCTGAAGCGCACTGGCGGCGTGCGTGGACCGCGTGGCTTCGCTTGCTCGCAACGCCGCCGGGAGGAGAGGGTCTGCCTGTTCCCGACGCCGCCCGGATGGTTCTCGATACGCTGCTCGCCGATCATCGCCGGCGGATCAGCGGTCTGCTGGCCCGCAACGCCGTCGATGCGGCACGGCGGTACTGGGCGCTGGTTCAGGAGTTGCCCGCGCTGGCGGCGCTCCAATCGGCACCACTGGGTCAAGACCTGGTGGTGCGAGTCGAACGATTCCGCGATGAGCTGGCGTCGGAATACCTGGTCATGACGCGCGAGTCGATGCGCTATGGCGACGTGCCCGAAGGTTGCGCGCGCGGATTACGAAAAGGGTCTGTCGCACCTGCGGCGTCTTCTGAGCCTGGACCGCGACAACGTGCGGCTGCTGACAGCCCTGGTCGAGGTGTGCGGCGACTGGTTCCTCGACCTCTACAACGCGGAAGATCGCGATCGACTGACGGAACAGGTGACGCGGTTCGTTCCCTTCGCGCAGCAGCTGGTTCGTCTGACGGAGGGTCGGTCCGGCGAGTTGGCTGCGCGGGCAGCGCTGTCGGAATACTTCAAGTTCCGCGGGTTCGTCGCGCCGGATCACGCCGGGAAGGCGGCACTGTACCGCGAGGCGCTGCGGTTCAACCCGGCCAATGAGAATGTGCGTGAACTGCTGCAAGGACTCGGGGAAGGATCGGCCGCCGATGAACCGGAGTGAGAGGTTCGTTAGCCCGACGCGCAAGCAAGGGATTCCCTTGCTTGCGCGTCGGGCTGACGGGATGGGTCATCCTTCAAAACGAATGCCGACGTCATACCAGCCGTCGCCGCAGCGCTGCACGCGAACGAACTTGCCGACGACCGTGACCGCTTCCTCGACAGCCGGATCGGTCAAGCGGAGCGACACCTGAGTGCCCGGTAGGATTCGCGGCAGATACAGCCCGATCCCCGAGGAAGTCAGATCGCGGCTTTGCCCTTCCACCATGCCGCACGAATCGCCGTTGGAGAGCAGGAACGTCGTCGCGACCGGTTGCACCCACAGAATGCGCTTCTCGCGGCGCCGCTCCGACCCCCCCTGGAGTTGCGTCCTCAAACTTTCGATGAGTCGGGCGCAAGCTCGTGCAGACTCGCCGCCGCGCTCTTGTCTTCTTTGTCCGCGAGACGAACCCGCGTGATGATGCCGGGTATACCCATGGCGGGAGGGCGAGGCCGCGACCAGCGTATCTCGACATGCAGGGGCGACGTCCGGCCCAGTAAGCGTTTCCAGAACTTTTTCTGGGGAGCGACCTCGAGCAGGGCAGTTTCCTCATCCACGCTCATGATTTGCCCGTTCCACTTTTCGCGCAGCTGATCGAAGTTAATCGGCGGTCCGCTCGGCGGCAGGCTGGCCGGGAACCGGCATTCCAGCACCTCCCCTTCCTCTTCCGTCGTGATCCAGCGTTCCGGCTCGTTGGGCGGCACCGTCTGCGCGGCCGCTTCCAGCAGCGCTTTCAGATCGGCTGCGCGACGGAGGGCAGTCTCATCCGAATCCCGGAGGTTCGGGACCTCACCGCTTTTCGGTGCCGAGGTGTCACGCCGTAGACTGCGCAAGCGCGGAAGATACGTTTCGGCGTTTCCGTCTTCACGGCTGTCTCGACGGGAGCTGTGCCGTCTGGCCTCGGCATGTGTTTGGCCGTGCTCAGAGCAACGACAAAAGGCTCGAAGACCGGCACCGGTTCCGAAGCAGCCTTCTCGAATGTGCGAGGTGGGAGTGGCTCCAGCTCGTTCTCCGCTACCGCGACATCCGCTTCCTCGGTCGAATCGCCATCCGGGGTCACGACCGTCTCGGGTACGTCCGCCGTGGCAGGAAACGACCAATCGGCTGAGGGATCGAACGAATCGTCGTCGTCCTGCTGCTCGAAGTTCGGATCGAACGGTGAATCTTTCGCGGAAACAGCCGCCGCGTCCTCGGGATCCGCGGGACGATCCACGTTTTCTGTCACGACCTTCAGCGGCGGATCGGCCGCTTCAGGAGTTCTTGTTTTTCCTTTCAAGAACGAGAAATCGGTAAGCGGGAGTGTCGAGCCCCCCCCTTCAGAGAACAACTCGTTGAACGGGTCGTCCGGCGGAACGGAAGCCGTGCGCTCGTCAACCTCTTCCCGATCGGAGTCGATGTTTGCGAAATCTGCGAACTCAGATTCTGGGGATTCCGCGCCTGGGAGGAGGCGTCTGCTCTCCGTCGTGTAACAACTGCGTAGGCCCCACGGGCGGCGCTGCCTCGACGACAGGGGCCTCTTGCGGTTCGTCTATCTCCTCCTGACGGTTTTCCGGCGATTCCTCCGGGAAGACAGATTGGCAGTCCGTCTCACGGCACTCGTCAATCGCAGCTGGTTGATTCTCCGGCGCAACGTCCGCGGTGCTGGCACCGTCAAACGGTTCCGGCTCAGGCTCGGGCGAAACGGTTTCCTCCAGAATCACGGCGTCTGCCTGATCCTCGTTTCCGCCACCGGAGGGCGTGGATAGCTGCACGTCCCAGTCTTGGTCATCCGGCCATTCATTCAGGAACGAGGGTGACGGTGCCGCGGCTTTTGGCGACACCGGCCATTCCGGCGCATTCTGCCGCCGGCGTGGCATCGACCGCCATCAGCTCAGGAGTCGATTCCGTCAGGACAGATTTTTCGACCTCCGTTACGTCGATATCGTGAGCCGCCGTGGGTCGGCCGGATTCGAGTACGAACGTCCTGATTTCCTCTTCGTCTTCGCGGGATGGTTCGGCAGTGGGTGAGAAGGCCGGCTCTGCATCGGCCGCGACGGGATCGGTTGCGATCGGTTCCGTCGGGGTTTCGGCCGCGGCATCGAGAGGGTACGCAACCACGGATTCGGGTTCTTCGGGCAGCGTAACCGTGCGGACTCTTGGCGCTGAACTTTTCGTTGCCGGCGCAACGGGAGGTGTTGCGGAAGGAACCACCGCCTTGACGACACCGGCGTTTTCCAGTGCGTCGATCAGGTCCACGCAGGAGGGGAAGCGCCGATTCGGGTCGAAATCCAGAGCGCAGGCGATGGCCTTGCGATCGGACTCTGGCAGCGGCGAGAGATCCGGCGCTCCCGCGGGACGGGCGCGATACGGCGGCGTCCCGGTGAGCAACTCTTGATAGATGGCTGCGAGGCTGAACTGGTCACATGCTGGGCCATTCTGATAGCGATCCGGCAACTCCGGCGCGCTGTAGCGCGCTGCAACCTGTCCGGCAAACTGTCCGGTCGGCAGCCACATCAGCTGCACCAGGCCGTAGTCCGCGATGAGCAGGGTGTCCGCCGGACGCAGCAGGTGGCGCGGCGACAAACCAAGATGAGAGACGCCTTGCTTCGCCGCCACCTCTTCGAGAGTGGTCGCAGCTTGGCGCAACCAGCGGAGAAGGGGCTGACGCGGAATTCCGAAGGAGCCGTCCATCTGGTGCTGCTTCAGGAAGTCGAGCAGCGTGACCGAGGTGTAGTCGGCGGCCAGAACGAGGCAGCCCGGTCCGCCTGGCATCACGCGAGTGGGAACGAGGTTCGGATGGGTCAGCGCCTGGAGACGGCTCACCGCCTCGGCGTGCTTCGGATCGGGGCCGGCGACGTTGAACAGCACCTTGACGAGCCAGTGCCGGCCGTCGGCAGTTTGCGACTCCCAGGTTTCGGTTGCCGCGGTCCGCTCCAGACAGCCGATGAACTGATGGTCCGCCAGTGCGCGCCCGCACGCCGGTTTCCGCGAACGATTGCGGTGAGGCCGAATGGTTGTCGTCATGGGTGCGTTCGTCCTGTTACGGAACATTCTGAGTATGGCGACCGTCCCTAGCACGCAGCGTGCCAACGGTCTTAGCGGTACGATTCTGCTGCGGCGTTCTGACTCAAACCTAGTTCGAGACGACGCGGGATGCAAACCCGGCGTGAATCATTCTTCCCGGGCAAGAACACACGACGCTACGGCGACTTCCTGCCGGCGCGTGGACGGGGCGATGACGCTCTCGACCTGGTCGGACGCCCCGAGCACCACGGCTCCGACGATCGACGGGTGCTGTGCTTCCAGCTGTTGCCGGGCAGCCTGGACCGCGGGAAGAAGGCTCACTCCTGCCTGAACCGCGATCAGAATCACGTCGGCGTCGGGGGAGAGCAGCAACGCTTCGCGCCCGGTGCCCATAGCGGCAGCGTCCACGATCACACAGTCGAATTGTTCCTTCAGCGGTTCCAGGACGTTGCGTGCTTCACCGCGCGACAGGGCCTGGTTAGCCGCGGCGTCAAACCGTCCGGCAGGCATCACCCAGAGTCGATTGAAATCCGTCGCCCGGAGGACGTCGAACGTTTCCGCATCGCCGCGCAGGACCTCGGCCAGTCCGGGTCCAGCCGCGATGCCGAAGGTGTCGCCGCAGTCCACCGCTAGCCCGATCGGCGTCGATCAGGACCGTTTTGTGCCAGGATCGGGCCAGGCCCGCGGCGAGATGGGCCGCGAGTGCGGACTTGCCGCCGCCATCGCCCGGACCAGTCACCACGATCACACACGCTCTGTCCGGCACCGACTCCAGGATCGCTTTGCAGACAGTGTCCACGGCTTCGCCAGTCCGCCCCGGTGCCGCGAGAATCTTCGCCGTCGCCTTCAAGTTCGGCAGGGCGCCCAGCACCGGCATCCCCAGTCCGTGGGCGACGTCGTGGACCGAGGTGACGCGCTGCCGGCGCGACTCCGCGAACCCCACAAAAAGCAAGCCGATCAGGACGCCCCCAAGACCGCTCAGTCCCGCGGCGAGTTGTCGGTTCCGGACGCTGTCCGCGTCCACCGCCACTTGCTCTGCCACCCTGGTGACCCAGTAGGGTGCCGCTTTCTCCGCTTCGATCTGGCGGATTTCGGCCTCTAGTTTCCGCCAGCTCGGGCTGTCCAACGGCACTTCGACTCGAACAACGGGCGGCGGCGGAGCGACGACTGTCGCAGGCCGCGGCACGGAGCGACCGGATTTCTTTTTCGAGCTTCTCTTGCTGGCCCGTCAAACTCACCACCCGCTCCTGGATTGTCTTGATCTGCGGTTGCAGATTGGGAGTAGTCGAATTATCACGGGTCAACTGCGCGAGTGTCTTCCGAATCGCGGTCCGCCGCTCCTCCAGTTCCTTGTTGATCGCGGCGCGCCGGTCGAGGTAGCCGCGCAGGGCCGGTTCCTTTTCTCCGAGGACGGCAATGCGGATCGTTCTCTGGATGACTTCCTCGATCGGTTTCAGCTCTGTCTTCATCTGCTGCACGAAGGCGTCGTTCAGGAACGTCTCGTTGACCAGATCCTCGGAAACGACCGGGACCGTGCGTTTCTGTTCGGCCGTCCTGAGAGCAGCCAGCTCGTCCACCGCATTCTGGTAATCGCTTCGGACCTGGACCAGTTCCCTCTCGGCGACACCCAGGCGCGGATCGTCGCCGCGCGGCGCGGGAACGGGGACCGGCTCTTCTTTCACGATCGCGGACGAATCGTGAGCCAGCGTTTCTTGCAGATCGTGCAAATACCGTTCGCGGCGGTTTTGCAGCTCTCTCAAGTAGGCATTGGCGGTCGAGTGAGCGATGACGACGGCCCCGGCAGACGTCTTGTCCGAGGCCCGGATCCGCACCGCACTGTCCTTCGGGTGTACATCGACCTGCACGGCCGCGGCGATCCTGTCCGACGGAGAACTCCAGCCACGCTCAGCGACGAGGTCGGCGAGTTCAGGCTCCTCGACGGCGAACTGGAAAACGATCGGGTTGTTGATTATTTCGACCTGGGCACGAAGTTCGGCAGCTGCGTCGATATCCTTCTCGACGATACCCGCTGGAGCGCGTTGAACCCGAAGCCGCAGATCGGCGTTGTATCGGAAGGAACTGAATGTCCAAACCGCATAGCCCGCGGCCATCCCGAACAAAGCGGCGACGGTCAGGGAACGGAACCAGCAGTGCGCTGCGGCACGGAGCAACGCTCCGAAAGACGGATGCGTAGTTGGCACGGATGGTGGAACACGGCTGGGATCGAAGGGAGGCATCGCTGCGGCTCCGGCGTCGCTCGGCCGTTCCGCAAAACGAACCGGCCGCGACAGTAAGGGGATGGATCGAACCTTGGGAGAGTGGGATAGGCTAGTGGCCGGTCGCGTTTGCTTCGACTGTTGCCGACGACTCTCTTGTCGCCTCGGTCAAGACTTTACGCTTCGCCTACCGGTGTAAACACAGGCGGGGACGACTCTCGTGCCATCCCGGCGAGGCTTGCCTGCCCATCAACGCAATCGCGGCAGACCACTAGATTCCCGCTTCTCATCTATAGGTCATAAATTGCGCCGGTGCCAAATCGCTCGCCGTCATAACTTCGTCGCGGCAGGAGAAAAGACGAGCGGGCTGTTCGTACCAGCCTGATGCGCAAGCGAAGGGAACTACCTGCCCACTCTTTGCTGGCGCGTCAGGCTGGTATCAGACGGAGCGCAATCCAGGCTAACGTCAATCGCAGAACGGCAGCAGCGCCTTGCGCATCTCCGTCACGTCGTCGAACCGCTCGTCGGGATCGCGGGACATGGCGCGGTGGATGATCTCACCCAGGTCGTCGGGCACGTCGGGGCGGCGGTTCCAGATCGGCACCGGGTCTTCATGGAGGATCTTGAGCATCTGGAATTCGTAGCGATACGGCAGGTCGTAGATCAGGTTGTTGGTCAGCAGGTTGTACAAGGTTGCCGCGGCGGCGTAACGATCGGCCGGCGGTTTGGCCTCGCGGAAGTTGGTCAGCTGTTCGGGAGCCATGTAGGCGATGGTCCCGCCCACGTCCCCTTTGAGCGTGACGCCGCTCAGCTTGGAAGCCTGGTAGATGCGGGCCAGGCCGAAGTCGGCGACTTTGACCACCTCACGCCCTTTCCGCTCCGTCAGCAACAGATTGGCCGGTTTGATGTCGCGGTGGACGTAATTCTTGGCGTGGGCGTATTCCAGCGCCTCAAGGAGCTGACAGACCAATCCCACTGCGCGGCCGATGGGCAGAGGCCCCTCCGCCCTCATCAATCGTGAGGCGTCGCTCCCGCGGACGTATTCCATCACGATGTACGGTCGGTCGTCCACCGTCCCCATCTCCCGAAAGGCGACGATACGCGGATGCTTCAGGTTGCGCAGGATGGACGCTTCGCGCAGGAAGCGCTGCAGATCGCGCGGCTCCGCGTTCACCGCCGGTGTGATCGTTTTGATCGCAAAGGGCGCCCCGTCGGACTTGCGGAGGGCGAGGCAAACGACACCCATCCCGCCCACGCCGAGTTTGCGGACGACCAGGTAATTCTCGAACAGTTGGAGTTGTTGGCGCAGTTCCTCCTGGCACTCGCCGCAAATCGGGGCCAACTCCACGGGAAAGAGGTCTTCCGGTTGGGGTGTACCGCCGTCTTCGACCGGTGCGTGACAGCTGCGGCAGCAATCCGTGACGTCGATCGGCTCTTCGGGAACAGACGCCGGCGTTGGCGGAGCTTGCGGAGCCGGTGTCGGGAGGCGCCTTCTTCGCTTGCACACTATCGAGGAGCGGACCGAAATTAGCGACGCGGACGGAGGACTCCGCTTGAGCGGTGATGCGCCGGGGATCCGAAGCCTCCAGCTGCGCGGGCGGGCGCCGCCCTCGATCGTATCCGCCGCCTCATCTGGATGTACGGTGACGGTGATAAGGCTCCGGCCGGCCTTGATCGTGTCGCCGTCCTGCAGATCCGCCGCATTGACTTCCTGGCCGTTGACGTAGGTGCCGTTGCGGCTACCCATGTCCATTAGCCGGCAGTAAGGCGGATTGACCTCCACCAGGAAATGGATGCGCGAGAAGTACTTGTCCTTGGGCGGCAGCCGGAAGTGCGCGAGCTTGGAACGGCCGACGATGAAACGATCGCGGCCGTCAAACGTGTAGACTCGGCCTTTGTTGGGCCCCTTGGTTACGGTGAGCGTGATACGCATGGCGTCCTCGTCGGCGCCTACAGTTCAGTTTCCGGGTAGCGCTTCGGACGCCCTCATTATGCCGATTGTCGGCGCGACACTCAAGTATTGATGCGGAAGACGATGGCCGCGAATTTCCCCCACCTCGGAAGTCTCATGATTCACTCCGGATTCTCAGGCGAACCGTTGGCCTTAAGTTGCCGTGCCAGTGCTTCCAGGGTCTCTCGAGGTAGTGCGTGGGCGAGTTGTTCCACTGACAATCCCTTGAGGCGTTCCTCCGCAGGTAGACCCTTGAGGCGCTCCTCCGCGGGTAGACCTTCCATCCGCTCCGCGGGAGACAGTCGTTTGCGCAGTTCCTCCGCAGGCAGCCCCTTGAGCCGTTCCTCCGCAGACAAGCTCTTGAGGAGTTGGTCGATACTCTCGCGGACGTACTCTTTCAGTTTGTCGGACATGTCGGGTTCCTCGCTATAGACCCTGAGCAGATCGCGCAGCAACGTACTGGTTTCCTCCGAGCGCGACGGTAGTGCTCCTGGCCGTAGCGGAGCGATTCCACCCGCGCGCTGAATAGGAGGAGCATGGCATTCTGCTCCTCGAGCGGCAACTGATGCACCACGATGACGCGGATGCACAGCGTCAGCACTCGCACTTCGTAGACGCCCGGTCGTATTGGCGTTAGCTCCACCTGCTGCGCGAGGTTTTGCGGATAGCGCACGCACACCGCATACAGCCGATAGTCAGTCTCCGGCAGTAGGTCGTCCAGCGACGGACTGGACTGCTTCCGATAGTTGACGTAGTGGCCGATTAACTCCAAGAGCGCCCAGCAATCGAGAGCCTCCTGGTGCGACTTGAAGGTCACCAGGTTATGCGGGGCCAGGTCCTCGAAGCCGTCAGGCAGCGGTCGCGGAATCGGCTCGGTCCCCCTGCGAATGAGGACGAGGTCGATAAACTGCTGCTTGAGCGACAGATCCATCTCCGGTTCCACACCGACGGCCGTGCCCCGGAAAAAGTCCATCCAGGACAGTCCGAACAGCCGGTGCAACGGTCTGGGTTCGCTCATCTTTTGTCCGGCTTACGGCGGCGATCCGGCGCGTTCGATCGTGGTGCTTTCCTCCCCTCATCGTACATCGGTGCGCACCGTTCAAACCATAGTAGCTCGATTTGTCGATTTCTCCCCTCCCCCCAACGTAGGCGCCTGCGGTAGTCTGGCGCACGAAAGTCGCCCGTCCGTCCTGCTGCCGAGGTGCAACATGTCCATCCGCCTCCTCCTGACGCTTTCCGTGGTTGCGGTGTCAGTCGCCGCGGCGTCGATGCACATCTCCCAACCGGTCCGGCCCATCGAGCAAGGCTGGTCGTGTCTCGAGACGACCTGCGCCGAGTTCGTTTGGTAATTTCTTGCCTCGGCTGGTGTGTACGCCGCGACACCAAGTGCAGCGGATCATGCACTTGCTGGCGCCGCGTGCTCAGAGTGCTCTGAGTTCGTTTCGTAATTATGACCTCGCCCTGCCGTTTGGTGCTCCGGTTTGTGACCGGCGAGGTCGGTCGGAGTTCGTTCGGCAATTTTGGCTCGCTCGTCCTGGCCCCGTCCTCGGTAGCAGCCTGCGCGCTCGACACGTCATAAAGCGCGATGCGCTGCTTCTTCAACAACAGCGGTGCCGATCGGCTCGCGGTGCCTACCTGTCCGGGGTGTGCGCCGGCTCCTGGTTTCGCACCGCTTGCCGCAACTCCGTGCCGAGCATAGCGTAAATCAGAGTCCTTCCGAATCGACCAGCCGGCAGTTCCCATGCACCGCGAAATAAGCCACAGCGACCCGAACCACGACCAGGACAGCCAACTGTCGCTCTACCTGCTGACAGCGCTTCTCGGCCTGCTGCTCGCCGCCGACCTGTGGCCGATGTTCGCCCGCTGGTTCAGCCCCTGGGGTCTGAAACTTCCCTCGTACAGTAATGAAGTGTACGGCAATCGGCTCGCCCTGTTCGCGGCTGTCCTCGGCGGCGCTCGCGCCTCTATGGTTCACTCGACGCTCTCTTCGCCGGCCGAGTGGGAGCCGACCTGGCACTGGCACTAGCGTGTGTCGCCGCCATCCTCCTCCGGGAGCAGCTCGTCGCCGCCGAGATCGTCTTCATCGGGATGCTCGGCGAATGCCTCGAAAGCGTCACGTTTGAACGCACTCAGCGGGCATTGCGGCGCTGGTCGAAATCTTCCCGCGCCGCTGCTGGCGGCTGCGCGATGGGCAAGAAGAGCGTGTGCTGACCACCGAATTGCAGGTTGGCGACAAGGTCGTGGTCAAGCCGGGCGGCCGCGTTCCGGTGGATGGCAGCGTGTTGGACGGCCGGTCGGCGGTGGACGTCAGCGCCCTGACCGGTGAGAGCCTACCGGTGGACAAGGGGCCGGGCGACGAGGTGCTGGCCGGCTCGCTCAACCAATTCGGGGCACTCACCATCGAGGCGAAACGCGTTGCCGAGCAGACCGTCGCCGGCCGTGTGCTCGCACTGACGGCAAAGGCGCTCAAGGACAAGGCGCCGCTGGAACGCACCGCCGACCGGCTGGCCCGCTACTTCCTACCAGCTGTCCTCGGCCTCGCAGCGCTGACGTTCCTCGCCGGCATGATGATGTACGGCGGCAACTGGTTTCGGCCGGCCAATTCGCAGAAACTGACGCTCGGCGAAGCGGCCCGGCACAGCGCCTATCCCGCGCTCTCGGTCCTGGTCGTCGCCTGTCCGTGCGCCTTGATCCTGGCGACGCCGGCCGCGGTCATCGCCGCGCTGGGACGCCTGGCGGGCACCGGTATTCTTATCAAGGGCGGCTCGGCCCTGGAGCGGCTCTCGTCGGTGAATGCCTTCGCCTTCGACAAGACCGGCACCCTCACCGAAGGCCGGCTCGAAATCGGCGACTTGGCTCCCCTTCCCGGCGTCGAGGCCGACGACGTGCTGCGCGCCGCCGCGACCGCCGAGCAGCGCAGCGAGCATCTCCTGGCCCGGCTCGTGCTGCAAGAGGCGGCGCGGCGTAATCTGCACCTGGAAGAGGTCGCGGAGTTCAAGGCGCACCCCGGCGCCGGTGTCGAAGTAAAGACGCCATTGGGGATCGTCATTGTCGGAAATAGGCGCCTGCTGGAGGAGCAGGGCATCACGCTCCCGGCTGAGGTCGCAGCGCTGCTGGAGCGCTTCGACGCTACTGGCCAGACGGCGCTGCTGGTGGTACGGGATGGAATCGTCCTCGGCGCGATCGGCGTGCGCGATCACCTGCGGGTGGAGGCCGCCGAGGTCCTGGCACAACTGCGCGGCCTCGGTATCCAACGTATCGCCCTGCTGACGGGCGATCGGCCGGCTGCCGCGGCAGGGGTGGCCGCCGCACTCGGTACTTCTTCTCCACTCCCCGCGCTCGGAGCGCCGCCGGAACAGGCCATCACGCAGGCACCGGCCGACGGGGGCGGGTCGCTATTAACCGAAGTGCGCGCCGAGTTACTGCCGCAGCAGAAGGCGGAGTTCGTCGCCGACTGGCAGCGCCAGGGACTGCGCGTGGCCATGGTTGGCGACGGCATCAACGATGCCCCAGCCCTTGCTCGGGCCGATGTCGGTCTCGCGCTGGCTGCGGCCGGTACCGACGTGGCTGCCGAGGCGGGTGACATCGTCTTCATGAAGGACCCGCTGCAATCGCTGCCGCTCCTGCTCCGCCTGTCGCGCGAAACGGTCCGCATCATCCGCCAGAACATCATCGTCTTCGCCTTCGGCGTCAACATCGTCGGCGTGGTGCTGACCGCCTGGCTGTGGCCGATCTTCGCGCCGCCGGACTGGTACGAACAGTCGCCGGTGGTCGCCGTGATCTATCACCAGCTCGGTTCGCTGGCGGTGCTGCTCAACGCCATGCGACTGTTGTGGTTCGAGCGGGCCGTCACCAACCCGACCTACGTCCGCTGGCGCGAGCGCCTGGACCATGTGAACGACTGGTTGGAACGCATCAGCGTCGATGACGCGGCTCACTGGCTGAGCCACCACTGGCGCGACGTGACGACGGTGCTGCTCGGTCTGGCCTTTGCCTGTTACACCCTGAGCGGCCTCACGCAGGTCAACGCCGACGAGGTGGCGCTCGTGCGCCGTTTCGGCAAACCGTTGCCCGTTAAACTCCGGTCCGGCCTGCACTGGTGCTGGCCGTGGCCCATCGACGCCGTCACGAAGGTGCAGCCCGACCGCATTCAGACCATCGAGATCGGTTTCCGCACGGTCGGTAAGGAGCAGGCACCGACCGCACGCGTCTGGTCCAGCACCCACAGCGGCGACGGCATCCGCCGCCTTCCCGACGAGGCCGTGATGATTACCGGCGACGGCCAGCTGATCGAGCTGCAAGGCTCGATCCGGTTCCACATCGCCGACCCGCACGTCTTCCTGTTCGAGGTCGAGGACGCGCCGTCGCTGCTGCGCGGCGCCGCCGAGGCAGTGCTGCGTGAGAAGGCGGCGGCGCGGACCTTCGACCGGCTGTTGACCGTGGACCGCGAATCGTTCCAGCAGGAAGTGTTGGAGCGACTGCGAGAACGCTGTACGGATTACGGATTGCACGGTCTCGGCGTTCACCTCGACGGCGTGTCGCTGCACGACCTGCACCCGCCGCAGGATGTCGTCGCCTCGTACCATAGCGTGACGAAGGCGATGGAGAAGCGCGACGAGGCGGTCAACATGGCCAGGGAGGAGGCCGTGCGAAAAGAGAACGCCGAGTTGGGGAAGATGCGCAGGACATTCGCCTCGCCACCGCTGAGCATGATGGCCGGCTGCGTCTCGTCCGCGCTCAGCGCGATGCCCTGCTCGCGCGCCTGAACGCACGCACGGGCCCATCGGCGGTAGGTGTGGCGATGCTTGGCGGCAGCGTCTTCTTCCGCGCCGGCCAGGAGGAGGTCGCCGGCATGACGGGGCGAGCCAATTTCCGCCTCTATTGGGAGGCCGTGGTGGACACGCTGAAGGACCGCCAAAAGATCCTGCTCGACGCCGACAAAATGCCGGAGCTGAGCAGTTTATGGCTGATGCGGCTGCTGCCGTTCGATTCGCTGCGCATGCCGTTCTCGACACGGCCGCCGGTGCTTCCGCCGGAAGCTGCCGTGAGACGAAAAGGGAGGCTCATTCCATGCGTAAGCTCTTCTGGCTGACCCTGCTCCTCGTCGGCGGAACGCTGCTGGCGTCGTCGTGCCTGTACTCGGTAGATCGCATCGACTTCGTCTATCTGACGCAGTTCGGCCGGCACGTCGCCACGTTCGATGGGACGCGCGACGCCGATGCCGGGCTGCACGTCAAGTGGCCGTGGCCCATTCAGTCGGTGCAGCGCCTCGACCGGCGGCTGCAATACTTCGACCTGCCCGGCGCCGAGTTGATGACCCGCGACCGCGATCGCAACACCATCGACAAGACGCTGACCATCGACGCCTACGTCTGCTGGCGCATCGCCGACGGCGAGGGCGTGGATCAGTTCGTCCGCACCGTCGGCACGGCAGAGAGTGCGCGGGCCATCCTTACGCAGCGGCTCGGCAGCGAGCTCGGCGCGCTGATCGGCGCCCGCGAGATGAATGACCTGGTCAGCACCGACCGGCTCGGCGGGAAGGTAGATGCGCGAGCGCGAACAAGCTCCGCGAGGAGCTGCTGAGCCGCGTGAAGCAGGTCCGGGAAGAGGCTGGTATTGAGGTGGTGGACGTGCGGCTGCGGCGCATCAATCATCCCGATTCGGTGCGCAAGGAGATCTTCGAGCGCATCCGCAGCGAGCGCGCGAAGATGGCCGCCGAGTACGAAAGCGACGGCAGGCGACAGGCCGCGGACATCCTGAGCAAGAGCGAGCAGCGCGATCGGAGAACCTCCGGACGCGGGCCAAGGCAGAGGCCGTGCGGCTGCGCGGCGACGCCGATGCGCGAGCCGACCGGATCCGCGGCGAAGCGCAGAAGCAGGATCCCGACTTCTACGCCTTCCTCAAGAAGCTCGAGGCCTACAAGAGCATCTTCGGCGACAACAAGACCTTGTTGCTGCTCTCCACGCATCGAGAGATGTTCGACCTGTTCAACAATCCGCCGGGAATGAAGCCGGCGCCAAAACCGGGAGAGAAGTGATTTATCGATTTGCGCGTCCAGCGCGAATCGATAAATCGAGAACTTGGAACTGCGAAACCGGCATTGCACCGTCGCAGGCGCCGCCGTTATACTCCTCCTCCAGTCGCGGCAATTCCGCCGGCGGCCGGCGTCCAGGGGAAGGAGCCTGATGGACACGCAATCCGTCTTGCCATGTCTTGTTGCGCCCTCACCGCGCTCTGCCGTGCTGTCGCGCCGCAGGACCCAAACGCCGCGGCTTTCCGTCGTCGTGGTCAACTATCACCACTGGCACGAAACCGCTTCGTTGCTGCGCCAGCTGCGGGCCTCGCCGGCCCTGCGCCGCGGCGACGCCGAGGTCATTGTGGTGGATAACAACTCGCCGCGCCATCCGCTGTTGAACCGCTTGCGGCGCCTGCCCGGCGTATCGGTGCGGCGCTGGCGGCGCAACCGCGGCTTCGCCTGTGCCGTCAACGAGGGCTGCCGTCTGGCCCGCGGCGACTGGTTGCTGCTGCTCAATCCTGACGTCACCCTCGCGCCGGGTTTTCTCGCCCAGGCGCTGCGGACCGTGGAGCGCCGGCTCCTCGAAGAGCCGGACCTGGGCGTCGTCGGTTTCCGTCTTCTGAACCCGGACGGCACTCGGCAGCCGTCCACCGGGCCGTTTCCGACGCTGACCGGCTCCGTGGCCCGTCTGCTGCTGCCGCGCTGGCTGCGCAAGTACAACCTTTTCTCGTTGGACGAAGCCGGTCCCGTGGACTGGGCGACAGGCTGTTGCCTGCTCGTGCGACGGGCGTGCTGGGAACAACTGGGCGGTTTCGACCGTGACTTCTTCCTCTACTACGAAGACGTGGACCTCTGCCGCCGCGCCCGCACTGCCGGCTGGACAGTGGCGTTCGAGCCGTCGGTCAGCGTTATCCACCATCACCCGCTACACGGCCGGGACATTCCGCCCTATCTGCGCCTGGTCACCCGCCACGCTCTGCTCACCTATGCCCGCAAACACTGGCCGAGTTGGCAAGTCCGCGTGCTCGCCGGCCTCGTCGCCACGGAAGCAAAGGTGCGCGCCTTCAGCGCCCGCCGGCAGGGAGATGATCGGGCCGCCGACGTCTTCGCCGAACTCGGGCAACTCACCACCGATCTCGTCCAGGGCGACAAGGTTGCCGCCGAACGACGCTTGCTGCGCGTCGTGTACCGGGAGGAGAAGGAGCGTGGCAGCGTTCTCGATCGTCGTTCCAAGCCATAGTCGCGCGGATCTGCTCCGCGGCCGTTAACCCCACACCACACCGGGACAGAAGTCATCGTGGTCCCGGCCGACCTATCCGAACTTCCAGCCCTTCGTCGGTGTCTCACATATCTGGGACCAGGCCGAGTTGATGCAACCTGGGAGCTGGATCACCGCTTCACAGCGTAAACATGCACCGCGATTGATTCTCAACAAGCGGATACACCGTCTCAGAAGCCCTCACCGTCACCCGGCGGATCTGCTGATTGGATTGCAGGGTAAAACCTTGCGTTTTCACACATTGTGCCAGGTATATTGCCATCTCAATGAAATTATTGACATGAATGCCAGGTGATACCTCTCACATCTCACTGATCCATTCGTTCACTACAGCGGGAATGAGCGTGAATTTGCGTTGCGATTTCTGTGTTGACTCTCCATAAGGAATGTGTAGTAATTTGGATACCGAGATTCAGTCTCATTAAATATGCTGCTGATTCTCACCTGCCGTTCCGCCTTCATCGGAGAGACTTGCCATGCGAACGCCATCCCGCCGCCTCGCCTTCACACTCATCGAACTGCTCGTCGTCATCGCCATCATCGCCGTTCTCATCGGCCTGCTGCTGCCCGCCGTGCAGAAGGTCCGCGAGTCCGCGGCTCGGTCCTCGTGCGAGAACAACCTCAAACAGATGGGACTTGCTCTGCAATCGTATCACGGTGCGAACCTGACGCTGCCGCCCGGCTATACCGCCAGCGGCGCCTTCGTGAACGGCGGCACCGACACCACGCCGGGTTGGGCTTGGGGAGCGTACATCCTGCCGCATATGGAGCAGGATAACCTCTTCAACCAGTTCAATTTCAGCCAGCCCGTGCAGAATTGCCCGGCCAGCCAGACCGTGGTGAATGCCTTCCTCTGCCCCTCCGACATCGTGCCGCCGATGCCCTTCGCCGTGACGGACCTGAACTGGAACACGATCTGCTTGGCCCCGCCATGCAGCTATGCCGCCTGTTGCGGCGGCAGCTACGTTAGCACGGCCGGAACGAGCACCACGGTCAGTACGACGACGGGCATGAATAATACTGGAATTGGCAACGGCTGCTTCTACCGCAATAGTGCTGTCCGCATGACCGACATCACCGACGGGACCAGCAACACGATCTTCCTCGAAGAACGGGCCTTTGCGAACGTGGAGTGTACGTGGGTCGGAGCGATCAGCGGCGGCTATTGCAACCAGGGCCAGTTCAACCCGAACGCCGTCGCCGGACATTTAGGCCAGGTGGCCGGCAACCTCGTCCTCATTCACGCCTCAACGATCAATAGTTCTTCCGGCAGGAACCTCGACGACTCCGCCAGCCTTCACCCCGGTGGGGCGAATTGGCTGTACGCCGACGGCTCCGTCCACTTCCTGCCGAACACTGCGTCCGGTTCGGCGAATCAGGCAACCCTAGAAGCGATGGGGACGATCGCGGGTGGTGAAGCCGGGAGCGGTTTCTAGTTGAAAGCGTCACAAGTTCCTCGCCGGTTCTAACCGGCAGACCGCTTTGGAGAGACTGGAGGTCCGAAATTTGCTGCGAATGTTGCACACGGATTGTCGCCCCAAGACGATCGGCACGGTCGCGATGCGAATTATCGCTCGTCCTGTTCTTGGCGCTACGGACTTGCAGGATGGCTGCCTGCATTCTGGATCAGGCTCTTAATGCTTTCCTCCGCGCCGCCATGTGCGCTCCTTTCGCAAGCCTTTGCTCTTCAGCAGTTCCGCGGCCCACCTTGCCGTCTCACCGTGCAGCGGCGGCACGGGTTCGGCGCGGTAGTCGAGTTCGAGGTCATACCCTGCTAGATCGTAGACCGAATCCAGCACGGCTTGCAGATCCAGCGGCACTTCCGGGTCTTCTTCTCGCAGCGGGATGGGGATGGTGGGCAGTTTTTGCTGAAGCAGAACGGGCCAGGCGCGGCCGTGCGGCCGGCGGCCAGCGTGGGACACGTGAATCAGATAGTCGTGTTGGGGAACCATCGTGCGGACGAAGATGGGCTGTCCGGCGCGGAGGAGGTCGATCTCTATCAGGTGGCTCGGTGAATTCATGATTTCGTACCGCTTGTCGAGGTAGCTTTCCCGGCCTTCGGAATTCGGTACTTTGTTCGTCGGACTCAACACCTCAATAACGGCGACGACTCGACGGTTTTCTCGATCGAACACTTTCAATCGTCGCTCTCGGATCTCGTCATCCAACAAGGTGACCAACTCGATGGGTTCTGAAACAGTCATCGGAACCATCCCCGGTAGACTTTTGTATCCCTTACTCCGCGCTCCGCGGGGTCGGACAATGCGCAGGTCTGGAATGATGACCGACCGCCCCGGATCGGTGTCGTGAGAGACGTAGAGGCGACTCTTCAATCCGGACGTAGTATTTCGGTCTGAGCTGAGGAGCGAGCGCAGTTGCTGATCGCCGTGATTAGACGGTGATGCACATCCGGCCACAACCCCGGCTCTTCCAGATACGGATCCATCCCCGGAAAAGGACTCGGCATGACGATCCCTCCACAAGTAACCAGCGTCATTCTATCATTCGCCGTCTCATAACCACCAGCGCAGCATCCACGCCAGGCGATCGATCAGGCGTCGCCACCAGCTGCGGGCGCGATACGCCTTGAACGAGATGCGCGCACTGCACGCGATCTCGCCTTCAACGATCTCGGTTAATGCCCGCGCCAGTTGCGGCGAGTGGATGACGGCGAGAAACTCGTGGTTGAGGTACAGGCTGCGGGCGTCGAGATTGGAAGAGCCGACCACGGACCAGTCGTCATCGACGACCATGACCTTGCTGTGCAACATGTGGCCCTGCCGCTCGTAGATGCGAACCTTGCGCCGCAACAGCCGGTCGTAGAGATGCCGCGTCGCACTCTGCACCAGGGGCACGTCGCTGTCGCCGGGGACCACGACTTGTACCCGCACATGGCGGCGCGGCGCCTTCAGCAGAGCGGTTAGCACCGGGCCGACCGGCAGGAAGTACGCCATGGAAAGCGTGATGGATCGCTGAGCCAGCTTGAGGAAGCGCGTGAACAGGCGGGCGGCGTGTGTCTGGCGGCGACCGGGACCACTGTCGAAGAACTGGATGCTCTCGCCGCCCTGGGTCAGCACGGCATGCCGATAGGCGCGCGGCCGGCGCGGCACGCGCTCGCCGTGTGCCGCGCGCCAGGAGCGGTCGAAACTCTCGGCAACCTCTGCCTGCTGTGGCCCGACCAGGCGGACATGCACGTCGCGCCAGCCGAGCGACCGCGGCAGGTGGGACGGCGGGTGGGACGCGAGCACCGCGCCGGGGTCGGCGATATTCATGCCGCCGAAGTAGGCGACACGGTCGTCGATCACCAGCAGTTTGCGATGGTCGCGGCGGTTCAGGACGCGGAGGAACGAAAACCGCCAGCACGCTTCCCACAGCGAGTGGAAGATGTGGACCTGGACGCCGGCATGTTCCAATTCCCGGAAGAAAAGGGAGGACGTCCACTGGCTTCCGATGGCGTCACATAAAACGCGCACCTCGACGCCGGCCCTGGCCCGCTCCTTGAGAGCATCGGCGACAGCCCGACCGACAGCATCGTCGAAAAAGATGTACGTCTCCAGCCATACGCGCGTGCGGGCGGCCGCGATGTCGTGGACCATAGCCGACAATAGAGGCCCGATCTCGACGAAGAGCGTTAATTCGTGTCCCGCCACCGTGACGCACACCGGTGCCTCCGTAGCATTTATCACAAATCTGAGTGGGTGAGGGGTGAAGGGGTGGAAGGTTCGTGGTTTTTCACATCCTCATCCCTTCATCCCTTCATTCCTGCATCCTCAGCGGTGCGTTATTGCGTGGTGCTTCGGCGGGTGCTTGATGAGGTGGAAATCGACGACCAGCGGCAGGTGGTCGGAAGCGCAGCGCACGAGGCGATGGGTGACAACATGCGCCTCCTTCACTTTCAGCGAACCGCGATGAAAGACCTTGTCTAGCGAAGCCAGAGGCCAGAAGGCGGGAAAGGAACGGTACTGCGCGATCGGATCGGTAGCCTGGCTGAAACCGTGGCCGAGGAAGCTGTGGCCGCCGAGGACGTTGCGCCAGTCGTTGTAGTCGCCCACGATCAGTGTCGGCAGCTGGCCCGACTCGCGGAACAGGGCGTGGCTGAGCAGATGGTCGGCTTGCCAGCGCCGTTCCTTCTCGAGCAGTCCGAGGTGCCAGTTAACCAGGTGCAGCGTTCCTTCCGGCGTGTCTACCACGACCATCTGGGCGCCGCGCGGCTTCTTATGATCGAGGCGCAGCGACACCTGATGCCGGCGCTGAAACGGCCAGCGCGACAGCAGCAGGTTGCCGTACCCGCCCTGGTGGATCGGGACGTTGAGCTGGTAGAGATGCGCCTCGGCCCGCAGTTTCTCGGCCAGAAGCGACGGCTGATCGTGGTAGTCGGTGCGGCGAACGTGGCGATCCACTTCTTGCAAACAGATGAAATCTGGCTCTTCCGCGGCAATCACCTGAAGGATGCGTTCCAGACGGTAACGCCGATCGACGCCGCCGATGCCCTTGTGGATGTTGTACGTCAGGAGTCGCATCGCGGAAGGCTCGCAGGGTAGAGGGCGATGAGCGGATACCACTTCAGTTTGACATACAGAAGGCGGAGAGGGAAGGGATTTGTTGAGGATCCTGTTCAGGAACATAATCTGCCACAGGTGTGATGACTGCGGTAATTCTGGTCAGTTGCAGCCGACAAAATGATTGTAGTCGCTGTGCGAGCCGATCCAGTACCAGACGTTTGTGTCGCCATCAACGACGTAGATCGCTCGGTATTGCGCACTGATGGATACTGAACGGCTACCGTTGCGGTGTTGGCCCTTGTCCGAATCGGCCAGAGTGTGATTGCGAAGCGCGGGATGATTCTGATTAGACAAGAACATCTGATAGGCTTCCTGGGCCAGTTTTCGTACCCGCTCAGGAAGCCGTGCGAACATCGTGCGGAACGCGGCAGTCCGGCAGTTCCTAATGGTCCATCCTCCCCATCTCGTCCGACTGGCCCGCTCGGTGGGAGTCGATTGCAGCATCACGGAGGGCCACGAGCTTGTCGCCCTTGAAGAAGGACTCGTCCGTAGTCAGCATGTCTTCGGCCTCGGTGATGTGCCGGCGAAGTTCATTCGCACCACTGACGGAATAGCCATCCACTTCGAGGTGATCGATGGTTGCAGTCCAGTTGGAGGCTCCGCGCTTCCAATCCGGAAGAACCTTGCCCAGCAACTCCTCAAATCCAGGCTGGTATTCAAGCTGTCCGGTGTAGACGAGTGATCGCCACTTCTCATCCAGTTGAATGATCTGATCGAACAGGAAATTCAGGAACGCCACGTGGTGTTCAGTTTCAAAGCAGCGCGTCGCCGCATCGCACTCGATTTTCCAGGGTTCTTCGCGCTCTTCCGAGAGAATTTGAACTTGCCTTCTGAGCAATTGCAATAAAATCATGGGACGTGCCTCCGCTGAATAAAGCGCAGTTACCGAAAAATGTTCACGCAAACGCGGTGGGGCCGCAAGGGCTCTCGGACTTACACGTCCCAGAGGTCCTATAAGCCCTATCGGCCCTGGCGGTTTCCCGTTTCATGTCGCGGCGAAACGACGCCTGGAATGTTCATTGATCCCCGGTCAAGTTTGTCGGTTGCGGCAGCGCCTTGACACCGGTCGGCGTCCGCACCATCCCCGACGGCACTCCAACCGAGCTGCCCCAAGACTGGCAGTTTTGCCACAGCATCTTGTGCAGAGTACCAACCAGGTCCTCGGCCCCTCCACGGATGTGGAAAGGCTCCGGCGTCTTTAGTGAGTTCTTGCGCTCGAAGATCACTTGCCCGCGCTCATCGGTCAGGACGGCCCGGCAATCAACCATCTGGATCGGTACTTCAATCGTTCTTCGGCCGGCACGGGGACCGATGACGTTATACTGGGTCTTCTCGCCGGTGTTGCTGCTCCGGCTGGAACGAAATAACCAGTGCCGCCTGCCCCTGGTCGGCGACCTTCAGGCCGTGCTTCCCCAAGCTCTGCTTGATGTTCTCCGTGATGCGCTTATGGAAATCAGCGTCTCCTGGAGGGCCGGCACCTTCGACGCGCACGCTGATCGTCATGCCGGGGCTGAGTACGGGCTGAACCCGCTTGGCGGCCACATCGGCAGCCAGTGTCTTGCTGACAGCGTCGGGGAACGACTGGGCCATCAGCACCGCCGGAGCGTTCGCCTGTCCGGCAAACGTGAACCAGTGCCGGCCGTCCGGCGTGCCGGTGGCGTGCTTACCGCCGCCGCCGGGGATGTTGTAACTGAACGTGACCCACTTGAGGTTCAGATCGATGAGCTGATTCTGATTCATCAGGTGGTCGGGGCCGCACCACTTCAGTTCGTTGTGGTAGATGTCGTTGGAGATCATCGCGATCGGGAATTCGTCGATCGGTACGCCGTCCGCGGCGTTCCAGCGGAGGAGGACGGTGCCGCCGTCTTGCTTCTGGACCGCCGCGGCGAACTCCTTGCCGTCCGGCTTGAACGCTGCCGCCCAGACGTTGGTAAAGACGGGGCCGGTGAAACCGCCCACGCGGTCGCCGGCAGCGGTTAGCATCTCGATCGCGGTGCCGGTATAGATCGCGAAGTATTTGCGGCCGGGGCTAATAATCGGCACGCCGCGGCAACCGTCCTGAGCCCACACCGCCTTGCACTCCGGCAGATCCCACAATACCAGTTTGCCGGCGGCGCCGAGGGTCAGTAACCGTTTGGCGTCGAGGAAGCCGATCCAGCGCACACCGGCATCGGCCTCCTTCTCGCACGGCAGCCAGCCGACGAAGTGCTTCTTGTCGGCCAGCGACCAGACGTCCACGCGCTTGCCATCTTTCGGCTCCTTGACGGCGATCAGGGCGCCGTCGGGGCTGAAGGCTGCGTCGATCTTGAGCTGCTGACCCTGCGGCGGTTCGGCGCTGAACAGGTCGAGACTGCCGAGGTTCTTGCCAGCGAGCAAGTCGTAGCGGTCGGCGCGGACCTGTTTCTGAACGACGACCTCGCTGGGCGCGGAGGCGCTCAGGACGGCGGCCTGGGCGGCGTCGGGAGCGAAGAGGATGAGCGCGAAGTCAGCGCCCTTGCCTTGCAAGGGGACGCTCTTGACCAGGGGCTTGCGGGCGGGTGCGGGATCGATCGCGGCTTTCCAATCGCCTCCGGCACCTGGAGCGGGCAGAGAACGGACCGCCGACCAGTCGGCGGCCTTAATGGGCGGCAGCTTCGTCGCCGTTGGGTCCTCGCCGTTGCGAATGGCCCGCTGAGCGGCTGCGACCTGATCGCTGGGAAGCGCGTCGACGATCAAAGTCTTAGCGCGAAAATCACCCTTGACCTGCGCCACGTGTTTCATGCCGAACTGACGGCGCGGCAGCGTGTCGCCGGGGGGCGGCGGCGGTAGCTTCCAGAAGATGACACCCTTTTCGGCATCGACAAATTGGGAACCGTTGACGAACCAGCCGGAGCCATCGGACAGCCATTCCAGCGGCGCACCTCGGTAGCCGAACGCGGTTGCCAGCCCCTGGGGAAACTTGTGGGTAAGCTTGACCTTGCCGGTCGTGGCGTCCCAAACGGTAATCTGGGGGGTGGCAACGACGGTGAACATTCCCGCCAGCGACTTGCCGTCCGAAGAAAAAGCCAGTCCTTGGCAGCCGGGAACGAAGAAGCCCTCTTTCTGAATCACTGCCTCACCGACCGCCATGCCGGTGGTCAGGTCGTAGATCAGGATGCGTTCGCCATTCTTGTTGAGGATGGCGAGATACTTGCCGCCGGAGCTTATCGTCATCTGTCTCTTGTCCCCGTTCGCCGGCGGTGTGAACTGTGCGCACCTCAGCCCCGGTCTTGAGATTCCAGACCTGGAAGACCCGTTCTCCCTTGAGCGTCTTGGACGTCAACAGCTGGCCGTCGGCGATGAAGTCGATCGTCTGCAAGCTCGACGTACCCGGTTTCTCATTATCGGCCATGATGTCGCCGATGCGCTGGCCGTTCGCCGTGGACCAGAGTTCCACGACCGGCCTGAACTCCTGCGCCGGGCTTGCAAGCAACGAGCGATCCGTCTGGGCTGAGGGCATAAGGCTCCGAGAGCAATTTGCCGGCGCCGAGAGTGAACACGCCGACCTTCTTGACGTTGCGCAGGTCCCACACCTCGTAGAAGCTGGTCGGCCCTTGCAGCTGCGAAACCAGCACAAACGGACTCGGTGCAGACGGGAAGAGGGCGAGGTGCGTAAAACCGGCGATGGGGATCGCACCCTTGGTGGCATCGGGCAGAGTGACCGGCTGCGGCAGCGGATCGGCCGTGGCCTTCCAATCGGGAACGACCACCGGCGGCACTACGGGGCGCGGCTTCGGATCGGGCTTGAAAATCGGTTCTTCCTGTTTCACCGGGAATTGGGGTTGCGGCCGACCGATTTCTTCGGGTTTCGGTTGCTGGCCCGGTTTGCGCTGCGGGAAGCCGCCATCCTTCTTCGGCCCCTCATCCTTTGGATTGTTGTTGCCGTGCGGTGGATCGTTGATAGCGACCGGTTCCGCCGGCTTGTTGTGCATCAACAGTGCCGCCGTCACGCCGCCGCCGACGAGCAGCACAAACGCCGCAATCCCGCCGACGATCCAGCCGACCGGCACGCCGCGCGGCACTTCGAAGTCGTCGTCTTCGTCGCGCCGGCGGCGCGGCCGGACCGGTTCAGAGCGTGCAGGCGCAGCAAGCGGTGCCTTCTGCTTCGTGACCACAGCCGGCCGGTTGTTGTAGGCGGCGCACTGGGCACGATGAAGACATTCGCACACTTCTTGCAGCGAACGTCTTTGCCGACGTAGCTTTCGGCCAGGTGGTAAACAGCGTTGCACTGCTCACAACTCACGCGGATTGTCATGGCGGGTCGGCCCCGAAGGAAGAGGGAAAGAGTCCGAGTAAGATTATCGGATGACTGCGTCCATCTTTCTACTGACGACTCTTGGGCTGGTCGTCGGGTTTATCCCGGCGGGCCGCACGGCGGGGATGAGCCCACCGCTCGCCAAGTGTGTCTTGCGAAAGGCTGGAAACAGTAGACTATTGTCTCTGTCCCATCGGGAGTGTCAACCCCCTGGATGGAAATCGGAAGGGTGGCAGCGCGTTACGGTGGGAGACAGTACGGGCCGACTGTCGAAGTTGGAAGGGCGAGTGCGAATTACTCCTTGACGCGGTTCTGCGAACCAGCGCGTAGACAGCGTCGTTCATCTTGTGGAGCACCTCCGTCGCCGTCTCACGCACGTCGGCGTCCGGATCGTCGAGGCGGCGGCGGACAAGAGCCAGAGCGTTACGGCCGCCGAGCTTGCCGAGGATCGTGACGACGTGGCGGCGCACTCCCGCGTCGGTGTGGTGCAGCGCTTCCATGAGTCGCGGCAGCGCCACCAGACCTACACGCACCAGGGCGGCGGCGGCGACGACGCGGTTCTTGACGTCGTCCTCTCCCAGAGCCACGATCAGGGCTGGCACGGCGGCGGGAGCGGCGGGACCAAGCTCCCTGATCGCAGCCGCGGCGCAGCGGCGCACCAGGCCACTGGCGTCGTGCAGTGCCTGGATGAGGGCCGGCACCGCCACGCTGGCGTCGGATGCCACCTCGCCCAGGGCCACGACTGCGTGGCGGCGCACGACTTCGTCGGTATCCTTGACGCAGCGGCTCAACGCTTCGACGGCGGACCCTGCCTCCGGGCCGATCTCGCCGAGAGCCGCGGCGGCCACCCGCCGAACCTGCGCATAGCGATCGGTGAGCAACTCTGACAATTCCTGCACAGCGTCGCGCGCCGTGGGCCGATCGAGGCGAGGACCGTCGCAGCGTGCAGCCGGCGATTCGGATCGCCATCCTTGAGGCGGTCGATCCACAGCCGCAAGTTCGGCTCCGGGTTGGCGGTCAAGACAATGGCCAAGGCTGATCCCTCAACAGCATGAACGCAGAGCGACACTGAATGGGTGATGTGGGACTGTCATCTTCACTCTAACTTCTATCTTGAGTCGATGTCGGCAAAATTGCCGATTCCTGATATTTTCTGCAACGGCAAAATCAGTTCGGAACGTAAGTAAGTATTGTTCCGAGCACGGATACGACAGGGCACCGGAGGGATAACACCGTGGTAGGACGGATTTGCAATCCGTCCGGGCTAAAACGGACAGATTGCAAATCCGTCCTACCACGGTGTTATCCCTCCGGTGCCCCGTTTGAACCAGGCCCAGGAGTAACTTTCCGATGAGGAGACGATGTCCCGGATCGCCAGCCGTTCCGACCTGCTGGAGCGGCTGATGCGAAAGGGAGCGGAGGGGACTGGGCCGGTGGTGCTGGCCGCGGAGAAAACGAAATGACTGGCCCGTTCACGTTTCGCGGGACGGTTGCTACCCGTATCCCACGAAACGCAAACGCCGATAGGATTCACGAGCCGCCGAACAGTTTCAGCAACTCGCCCAACTCCGTCGTGAGCGGATCCGAACCGGTGGGGGTAGTAGTCTTACGAAACTCGGCCGGACTCTCGAACCCCGGAGGATAGGCCAGTAACTCGTACACCTTCGCAAACTGTTTCTTCACGTCGTCGCTTTTCACGGCGCCGGGATTCGCCTGGTAGAGCGCCGTCAGACCGTAGACCATTTGCGTCGCCTCATCCCAACTGAGCGCTGCGAGTTTCTTTGCATCGACGGCGGCGAGGTCCTTCGTCAGCTTGCCGACCTGTTCCTTGCTCAGGCTCTTACTGCTAAGCGACCCCAATTTTTCCAGCGTCGCCTCGACCAGTTTGGCTACTTCTTTTCGATCGGGAGACGGCTTGCTCATCAGCCGGGCCAGCGCGGCGAAATCGGGTGCATCGGCTCCCAGACTCTTTGCCAGTGTCGGCAGTCCTGTCGAGAACCACTCGTTGTAAGGCAGCCCACCGGGAACACGCTCCTTGATGTCGCGATAACCGGGCCGGTACCGGAAATCGCTGTGTGACTCCCGTAAGCTGGCGTGGCAGGCGAAACAGTTGTACTCGGCGAACTCGGGCCAGGGTTTCTGCTCGTCCTTGGCGCGAAAAGCCAGCAGATCGAGAGACGCCCGGGCCGACTCGGTGCGTCCCGCCGCCCACAGTTTCGCCTCGTAATCGGCCGGATACTTGTCGCGGCGCCAGTGGGCCGGTAAGTTCGCCTGGAACGTGCTCAACTCGAAGACCAGGCGCGGGTGGCCGGCGGCCATCAGGTCGTGGTTCAGATCGCGGGCCGGCACACCGTTCTTCGGATCGGCAGGGCGCCGACGTGACAACCGGCACAGACCCGCGCCTGCTCCCGCGGATCGCTCATCATCTTCATGCCCTGCTTGTCGTTGCTCGCCTTCCACCCTTTCAGTGTGTGCGCCGTCAGCCAGCCCGCCGCTCTCGGGGGCGAGTCCGTGGCAGGCTTCGCAGCCGATGCCTTCGGCTTGCAGCGCCCGCATTTTGGCACCGTTCCCGACAGCGAACTCCGGCGTCGTGTGGCAGGCGAGACATTTCGGATCTTCGTAGGCGTTTATTTTCTTGCCGCCGTTCAGCGGGGCGAGGTTCTGGGCGATGCGATCGGCACGCGGCTCGTGCAGTACCTCGTAAGGCGCGGGTGTGCGGGTCGTGGCGCACCCAAGTCGTGAACTCGTTCTGCTGCACCCCGTCCTTGTTCGCCGTGAGGGCGCCGTGGCAGCCGCGGCCTGCGCAAGACCCACTGCCGGCGAGACCGTGACCGCGTGCGATAAGCGCAAGGATGTCCGGGTCCTCACTGACTTCAGCTTTCATATTCATGACGACGGCGCCGGCGTTTGCTCCTTCCGGTGCAGGGGAACGGGCCGAGTTGGCTGTACTCACCAGCGGATAGATCAGGACGGCGGGCAGCAAGCAGACGGCGAGAGCGGCCGACCTTCGGAGATTGTTCTGCATGGGGAGCCTCGGCACCGGAGATGCGAGCCAGATAGACTTGAGGGAAACGATACCGTCCGCGGGTGTGGTTGGCAACGCCATCCCGCCCGTCGAAGATTATTTTCCGAAAGTTGGTGAATCGAGTCGGCAGATCGTTGACAGTCATCCGCGCGAGTGATAGATTTGCCCCCGTTCCTTGGCGTTCGCCAAATACTGCGTGAAGCGGCTCTCCTAACTCTTAGGGGATGCCGTAGCGGCGAGGCGCTCTCGACCAGTCAGGTATCGGCGGTGCGCTGCGCGGAGGTTGCACAGTATTCCCCTCGGGCATGGGAGTCCCTTGTTGTGCTGATCGATCGCTCGACTTTATCCCAGCACTTGCCGTGGGTCGTTGCCAGCGTCGCTGCTGGCTGCGCTCGCCAGTGTCTGGTACTTCGTCGCCAGCGCCAGTGTCGCAACCTGGCCGGGGGGCAGTAGCTTCCCCGGGTTCACCTTCGGCGTTCTCGGCGGTCTGATCTGCCTGTTCGAGTTCCTGCTCTGGCCGCGCAAGAAGTTCCGCGCCTGGCGTATCGGCCGGACGCAACACTGGATGCGGGCGCACATCTGGCTCGGACTGCTCGCCGTGCCGCTGCTGATCTATCACAGCGGCTTCCGCTGGGGCGGTTCGCTCAGCACCATCCTTATGGTGCTGTTCCTTGTGGTGATCGCCAGCGGCGTCTGGGGCCTGGTATTGCAGCAGTTCCTTCCCAGCAAGATGCTCATGGAAGTCCCGGCCGAGACGATCTATTCGCAGATCCCGCGTATCTCCGGCATCATGGCGATGGAAGCCGAACGCCTCGTCCTGGCGACCTGCGGCGGCGAAGGCAACGTGACGCCGACAGATCAAGAAGAAATCGGCGATGTCGGCGTCGCACACATGGTGATCGGCAAGGTGCGGCATGTCGGCGGCGTCCAGGGCGTGGTGCTCGAAACGTTGGCGCCATCGCAGCCGATCACAAACACCGAGTTCCTCGCCAACGCCTTCCGCGACACCATCCGCAATTACCTGATGCAGGGGGCCAAATCCGGCTCGATTCTGGCCACGGCGCCGCGGGCCGTCGACTATTTCCGCACCGTCCGCGAGCGGATCAACCCGGATGCGCTTTCGGTCGTCTCCCACCTCGAAGGGTTGTGCGACCAGCGCCGCCAGTTCGACGCCCAGGAGCGGATGCACTTCTGGCTGCACAACTGGCTGTTCGTGCATCTGCCGCTATCGGTGGCCCTGATTCTGTTGATGTTCGTGCATGTGTACGTGACGCTTAAATACTGGTGATGTGATGGACACGACGAATAGGTCCTCTCGGGCCTATAAGTCCTATTCGGCTCCAGCCACAAACCCCCGGCCCCCTTGGAAACGAGCATGGCTAACCAGACCCCAGGCGGCTGCGCCGCTCCAAACCGGTAAGGGACGAGCGACTCGGATTCCGCTCGACTACTACAAGACCGCCAACCCTCTGGAAAAAGGCAAACTCGTGCTGGCGGGAGTCGCCGTCCTCGGCACCTGCGTCTGGCTGGCCCTGGGGTTCGCCACGTCGGACGGCGGCCAGTCGCGCTACTCTCGCGGCCAGGTAGCCAAGGTTCACGAGAAGTGGAACAACGACTGCCAGGCGTGTCACGTTCCCTTTTCGCCGATCAGCGAGCAGAGCTTGTTCATGAGCCATCCGTCGCCGGCGGACAAGAACTGTCAGGATTGCCACGCCAAGAACAACCGTGCAACCGGCGACCATTACGTAGGCCGCGAACCGGCGTCGAACCAACTCAGGAGTTGTGCAGGCTGTCACCGCGACCATCACGGCGCGGAGGCCGATTACTCGCTCGTCCGCCTGGCTGACGCCGATTGCGCCTCGTGCCACAAGGACCTGAAGAACCACTACGGTTCGGGTAAGCCCATCGTGTTCGCCAACGACGTCACGTCGTTCGCCAAACACCCCGAGTTCGGTGCTTATTCGAAGGGGGTGAAAGATCCCGGCAAACTGAAGTTCAACCATAAGCTGCACATGCAGCCCGGCCAGGTTCCGGCTGACGGCATCGGTGCCTACACCCTCGACAAGATCAAGACGCTCGACCGCGGCGCGATGAGCGCTTCAAGGACGCGGCCTGGCAGACGGACAAAGCGGACACGGCGGCCGTCCAGCTCGATTGCGCCGCGTGTCACGTGCCGACGAAACCGGTTGAACAGGGGGCCTCCACGGCGACGGCGGGCCGTTACATGCAGCCGATCAAGTACGACGCCCATTGCAAGGCGTGCCATCCGCTGACGTTCGACACCGACAAGGAAGCTCTACCGCATGGTCAACCACTGGCCAAAATCGACATCTTGCTCGAAGCGGCGTACAAGGACTACAAGCCCTCGCCGGCCAAGCCGAGTTCACGGCCGCTGCTCTCGAAACCACTCGCCAGCCCCGAACAGATGCGGACAACTGCGGATCTCGTCAAGGAAGCAAAGCGGTACATCGAGGGAACCCGGGCGGGTTGCGTCGAATGCCACTTCATCGAGGTCCGAGAAGGTAAAAAAGAGATCGAACCGGTGCATGTTCCGGAGGTGTGGTTCAAACATGCCAAATTCAGTCATCTTGCCCACCCGTCGACGGTAGCCAAGTGCATTGACTGTCACGGGAAGGCCAAAGAATCCACCGATCATGCCGACGTGCTGATTCCTGACCTCAAGAGCTGCCAGACCTGTCACGCGCCGGAAAAGTCGGAGGGCGGTAGAAAGATTGGCGGCGCCCGCCATGACTGCACGGCCTGCCATGTGTTCCATCACAATGAGCAGGTGAAACCCGGTGTCGTCGGGCTGGACGCCGATCCGCGGACCGCGCTGGAGTGGCGCTTGTTGCTGCCGAGTAAATCGAGGAAGTGAGCATCGTCCGCCGCTTGCGGCTTAGCGAGGAGCCGCCTTTAAGCAGTGGTTTCAAAATCTTGTACCGCCGACATTCCTGTCGGCACGGGCCGGCAAGAATGCCGACGGTACGAGGTTTTTTCACCGCGTCTAGGCCGCAAGCGGCGGACAGGATCTCAGCGAGTGACTATCTCATGATCGTACAAGAACTTCGCCACATCCAGGAACGCTGCGGCTGGCTGCCCAAGGAAGAGATGCGGGCACTGTCGGAACGGCTGAAAGTGCCGCTGCACCGCTTGCACGAAGTGGCCAGCTTCTATCCGCTCTATCGTCTTGAACCGCCGCCGACCGTCGAGGTGCACGTTTGCCGCGACATGGCCTGCCACATCAACGGCGCCGCGCAGCTGACGAGAACCTCGAAGCCTACGGCAAGGAGCTCGGAGGCGAAGAAGGTCAAGGTCTGCGGCGTCTCCTGCCTCGGCCAGTGCGACAAGCCCGTCGCTGTCATCGTCAACGAGCATCACGTCTACCGCGGCCTCTCCGAAGACGGAGATCAAGCGTACTGATGCGCACCGCCCTGAAGAAGGAGCCGCTGCCGCACGAACACGTCGATTCCGCTCCGCTCGGCTGGAAGATCGATCCCTACAAGGGCAAGCCGCAATACGACGCGCTGAAGCAATACATCGCCGAGAACAAGAACGCTCTCGCGCTCATCAAGAAGCTGGAAGTGTCCAGCCTCCGCGGCATGGGCGGCGCCGGCTTCCCGACGTTCCGCAAGTGGTCGGCGGTGCGCGGCGCCCCGGCGACGAAAAGTACGTCGTCTGCAACGCCGACGAGAGCGAGCCGGGCACGTTCAAGGATCGCGAGCTGCTGCGGCGGACGCCGTGGCTGGTCATCGAGGGCATGATCCTGGCCGGCCTCGTCGTCGGGGCCAAGCAGGGCTGGATCTACATCCGCCACGAGTATCCCGACGAGGAACGAGGCCGTCGAGAAGGCGCTGCACGAGGCCCGCGAGATGGGCGTCCTGCGGCGACAACGTCCTCGGCTCCGGGCATGCCGTTCCAGCTCGAAATCTTCATCAGTCCCGGCGGCTATGTCCAGGGCGAAGAAAGCGCGCTGCTGGAGGCGATGGAGGATCGCCGCGGCGAGCCGCGCAACAAGCCGCCGTTTCCGGTGTTCAACGGCCTGTACAACAAGCCGACCGTCATCAACAACGTCGAGACGCTGAGCTGGGTGCCGGGCATCGTGCTGAACGGCGGCGAATGGTATCGCGAACCAGGGCATCAACGGCGAACCCGGCATGCGCTTCTGTCTCGGTCAGCGGCGACGTGGTCAAGCCGGGCGTCTACGAGGTGCCGTTCGGCCTGAAGGTGCGGGAGCTGATCTTCGAACCGGAATACTGCGGCGGCATGCGGCCGGGACGCAGGTTCAAGGCGATCGCGCCGTCCGGGCCGTCCGGCGGCTTCTTGCCGGCGATGATCAAGCTGACCAATCTGCCGCCGAAGTTCGTGCAGGACCGCCTCAATAAGCGAAGACGTTGCCTTCGCCTTTCTCGACTTGCCGCTCGGCCTGAACACGTTCGACGAGTTCGGCGGCATGCTCGGAGCCGCTCTCATCGTCTACGACGACACGCCGCGACATCGTCGAGAACGCGCTCAATTGCGTCGAGTTCTACCGCAACGAGTCGTGCGGCAAGTGCGTCCCCTGCCGGACCGGCTCGCAGAAGCTGGTCGAGCTGATCGGCCAGATGATGGACCAGCAAGTTCCCGCGCGACCCAGCTGCCGCTGGTCGGCGAGCTGGCCGACACGATGTGTATCGCGTCGATCTGCGGCCTGGGCCAGGTGGCATCGAACCCGATCGCCTCGGTGCTGAAGCACTTCCCCGAGGAGCTGGATAAGTATATGCGCAACGGCGCGTGAACTCGTTTAGCCGCGAGCTGTTTGCGAGCGCTGAGCCTCGGCGCTCGCAAAAGCTCGCGGCTAAACGAAAGACCTCATTGTCGAGACTTCTCATGAGTCCTGCTGACAATAACGAACCGCTGGTCATGGAAGGCCATTATGTCGAGCTGGAAAAGACCGTCGTCGATCTGCTCAAGGAGCCGCCGGTCAAGGTCACCATCGACGGCAAATCCATCGAGATCCCGCGCACCACGCTCGTCGAGAACCCGGTGACCGGCAAGGTCGAGCCGAAGCCGACGACCATCTACGACGCCGCCCTCAAGCTCGACATCAAGATCCCGATCCTGTGCCACCGCGAGCACATGACCCCCGTCGCCGCCTGCCGTTTCTGCACCGTCGATGCCGGCGGCCGGGTGCTGACGGCCGCCTGTCACCGGCAGGTCGAGCCGAACATGGTCGTCCACACCGGCAACGCCGACACGCCGCAGGGCAAGCGCGTCCGGAACACGATCAAGGTGCTGACCGAGCTGCTGCTCGCCGATCACGAAGTGCCGCGCGAGGCACATAAGGAGTACGGCGACAACGAGCTGCGCACCATCGCCAAGAACCTCGGCCTCAATCCGTACTCCTCGCGCTTCCCCAAGTCCGGGCGCGACCGCGGTCAGACGAGTCGTCGCTCGTCATCGCCGTCGATCACAACGCCTGCATCCTGTGCGACCGCTGCATCCGCGGCTGCAACGAAGTGCGCAACAACCAGGTCCTGGGCCGGATGGGCAAGGGGTACAAGGCGCACATCGCCTTCGACCTCAACGACCCGATGGGCCAATCGAGCTGCGTCTCGTGCGGCGAGTGCATGATCTCCTGCCCGACCGGGGCACTGACGAATCGGAAGTTCGTCGGCGCCGATCCGTGGGCCGCCGTGCGCAGACAAGGTTCAGTCGGTCAATCCCGCGGACCTCTACAAGAACCCGCTGTTCGAGGGCGTATCGCGCCAGTTCCTCGAGTTCAACAAGGGCTCCGTGGTCCGGCGCACGTTCAAGACCGGCGACATCATCTGCCGCGAAGGCACGGCCGGCTCGACTGCGTTCCTCATCGAAAAGGGCAAGGTGGAGATCCGCATCACGTCGCCGATCAAGCACGCCAAGGCGCAGAAGATCGGCGTCCGCGGCATCTTCCGCAAGTTTGCCAGTGCCCTCGTCGGCCGCGGCGAGGACTCGCGCGATGAGGAGAGCCGGTCGTCGTTCATCCACATCGACGGCCCCGTGTCGCTGAAGTACTCCGATCCCGTCGCCGAGCTGGACGAAGACGACCTGATCTTCGGCGAAATGACGTGCATGAACAACTACCCGCGGTCGGCAACGGTCGTGGCCAAGACCGATGTGACCGTGCTGGAAGTGCTGCGCAACGTCCTCTACATCTTGCAGCGCAACAAGAAGTCGAAGGCGAAGCTCGACGCCGTCTACCGCCGGCGCTCGATCGACAACCATCTCCGTAGCGTGCCGATCTTCGCCGACCTGCAACAGGATGAGACGCAGTTCAAGCGCTTCATCGACTTCTTCCGCGAGCGTGTCCAGCTGGTGCGGCTGGCACCGGGTGAGACGATCTTCCGCCAGGGCGACAGGGCCGACGCCTTCTTCATGGTGCGCGTCGGCTTCGTGAAGGTGTCGCAGAATCAGTCAGGCGGCGAGCAGGTGCTGGCTTACATCGGCCCCGGCGGCTATTTCGGCGAGATCGGTCTGATGGCCGACGACGCCGACGTAAGCCGGCTGGCCCCCGCCGGCGTCCGCACCGCAACCTGCACGGCCCTGGACCACGTGGACATTGTGCGCATGAAGGCGTCGGACTTCCGCCAGATCCTGACGGACTTCCCAGCCGTCGCCGACAAGATCAAGTCGCGGGCGATCGAGATCCTGAAGAAAAACGAGGCGACCCGCGAGCGCGTGCAGAAGGTGCCGCTCGGCGAGTTCGTTCGCCAGGGCTTGCAGGAGGCGACGTATCTGCTGGTGCTCGACCTGGAGAAATGCACGCGCTGCGACGAATGCACCAAGGCCTGTGCCGACACCCACGATGGCGTGACACGGCTGATCCGCGAGGGTTTGCGGTTCGACAACTACCTGGTGGCGTCGTCGTGCCGGTCGTGTCTCGATCCGTACTGCATGGTCGGCTGCCCGGTCGGCTCGATCCGCCGCCGCCAGTCGCGCGAGATCATCATCGAGGACTGGTGCATCGGCTGCGGCAAGTGCGCCGAGAATTGCCCTTACGGCAACATCAACATGCACCCGTTCCCGACGAACCAGCTGATGGACGATCCGAACAAGCCAGGCTTCAAAGTGCCGGTGGTGCAGCAAAAGGCGACGCTGTGCGACCAGTGCAGCGAGCTGGACGGCCAGCCGAGCTGCGTCTACGCCTGCCCGCACGACGCGGCGCATCGCATGTCGGGCAAGCAGCTGATCGGGATCGTGGAGAAGCGGGCGGCGGCGATGAAGTGAGAGGCCGGGGGTGAACTGTGATCGTTAGAGAGAACGCCTCCCGCTGTGAGCCGACTCTTGAAGACGGCGGGGTGGCAAAGAAGGTCCGTTCGTGCGAAGGAATGTTTACGTTTCGCGAGGTGTCTTCCCCGCGAAACGTAAACGAGAAGGGGTTGCACCGACGGGATTTACTCTTTCGGTTTGGTTCGATCGATGGTCACCTCATCCACGACCCGCCGAGGGCCTTTATCCGAGAAGTGGATTTGCACATTGGCGCCTTCATATTGCTTGAAGTCAGCCGCCAGAACCTCGCTGGTTTTGATCTTCCCGTCGATAGCCGTTTCTTGAACTTTCAGTTTGACGTCCTTTCCAATAACAAGAGGCGGATAAATACTGCCTTCCACATCGGACAAGTAGAGGGATTTATTATCCGTGGCAATGCGATCCAATGTGCCCATGACTGGCCCGTTGTTGGTCTCGGGAGCCACAAGAGCGTTGGCGGAATGAGTCGCCGGTTTCGTGTTATTGACCGTCACGTCGCAGCCCGTGGCCACCATGGTGAGGACGGCGATGCAGATGATAAGTAGACGCGACATGATGGTATACCTCCCTTGGAGTGGTGCTCTCTATCATTCTACGGCACTGGTGGTGTCCGAGTGTCACTTGTCAGAAAAAAAACACCACGGAGATGCGCTCAGACTTGGGGGGCCGGGTAGTGTACGTGCAGCCAGTCGGTCACTTCGGCGTCTCCTTGCGCGAGTCGCTCAAGCAGGCCGCCAGGAGGGACACCCGTGGGTACGAAACAGAATACGGTCAGGAGGCAGAGAATTAGCATACGGGCTGTTTCTGGGCCACCCTCCACGAAGACTTGCGTGGACAGCTGTACCGCGAACTGACCGAGATGCGCGAACTGAGCCGCAGTCAGAATCCCGTTCGGGAATTGTCCCTCCAGCATCACGGTCATCTCAATCAGGTTTTGTCGCCCCGCAGGCGTGAACCCTGTGGGGCGAGGTGCATCGTGTCGCAAGATCCGATGATTACACGCAACGGCCCACTCGGCCAGTTGCTCGGCAGTCAGCGTCATCGCTGGACCGCGCCAGCCTGTGCCTCCTTCGGCCTTTTCACGATGCCGTTCGAGAATCTGCCGTACTTCTTCGGCCACTGCCCTGCGATAGACCTCATCGGTGTCGTAGCGGCGTAACCGACGTAACACGGCGTCACGCTTCCCTTCCGGCGGCGGTTGCTGGCGATTTTCGCCGTCCGAACCGTGCAGGACTTCGTAGAGCGGGCCGTGCCGCAGGTGATTCCAGAACAGCTCTTCCACATCGATTCGGTTGGCATTCGCCAAATTCTCCGGCAGCTGGCTGCACAGTAATCTGCCGATGTGAAAGCCGAGTTGCCGGTAGGATTCGACCATGTCCGGATCGTAAAACTGATTGACCGTCGGATCGTGCGGGAACGGTTGCCGGTGATGGAAATGACGCAGCAGATCATTCTCTTCGTCCTTAGTCAGCGACGGCTTGAGGTAGATGATGTAACCCTCCTTGCAGGTGCGCGGTTGAACTCCGTCCGGCATGTAGTCATCGGGATAAAGCACGCGGCCGATGAAGAAATGGTAGCGGCAAGTGTCATCTTCCTTGACACTCAACGGCTGGAGGTCGATCGGCCGTTTGTCGTGGAGGTCGAGGACCTCGACACCGTGGAAGAGGCGTACCCGGCGGCACACCTTCAGAAAATCCTCGAACGAGTGTCTGGGATCTTCGCCGGCATCGGAAACGACGATGAGCTTGCAGCGGCGTTGCAACAGTGCCCAGAGGCCGAGGTTTTCGCTGTGGCCGCCGTCCGTGACCAGGCACCAGGCGCGATCCTCGGCATCGAAGAGCAGGTGATCGGCCAGAAGCATCGGCAACGTGGGCCAGGGTAGGATCTGTACGTGGCGCCAAATCCACGACATCCACGAATGTTTGCCGGCGCTGGGATTGAGCAACCACTGGCCGAGCCGCATATTGAACACCGCGAGCAGCACACCCCATGCACCCTTGACCTGTGATGGGCTGACGGCGGCGCCTGAGATGGCGGTAACCTCGGCGAGATCATCGCGTCCATGAAACCACCTTCTCAGCCACTTCCATCGACTCAAGTACGGCGCCGTCGGCACACACTGGGTGACGGAGGAACCGCAGTAGAGCGGCGAAAACAGGAACGGCCAGGAACGATCCTCGCTGCGGGAGTCGCCCAAGAGGTTGAGCGTACCGGAGAAGAGGGGATACGGTTCGCTCCCCCGCCTCGGCGCGTCCAGTTCGGAGAGGCGAATGAATCGGCCCTGCCCGGTTCTGGGTTCGACGTACTGTTCTGCGCAGCCGGTCGCGATAGAAGCCGTGCATGGCCGTCCAGTTTACGTTGACCAAGCCGATGAGGAGGCACACCCAGAACGAGCCACAGAGGATACGCAGACGAACGTACTGATCTTCCTCGGCCAATGTCGTCCGCTGGCCGATACCTCCGAGCCATTGCAACGTTTCCCCCGGCGTGAGACGATCGTCAATCCACTCGGGGAGTTTTTCGGTCACGGCCTGGTCGATCGGCTTACTGGCGCGGACGATGTTCTGCCGATTGGCGGCAACGAGACCGAGATGGCGCGGCCTACCATATTCCGGAAGGAGGGAAAGTTCGAGTGCAAAGCGGTCCAAGTCGCCCGGGAGGGCTTCGTTTGAAACCAGGCTTAGCCACAGGGCATTAGCGGAATTGTCCGGCCAGCATTTTAATAGCAATCGATTCACTCCCTTCATGGCGGCTGGGGTTTCTTCCCAACGCGGTAGGAGCGTGAAGGCGGCGCCGGTACTACCCTCAAGTTTACCCGGAACATTCTACCATCGCGTGACAGGAGGTCTGTGTCTCTACGTGATTGTATTTTTTTCCACCGCAGCGCCGTGACGCCCCCTGGGCATAAGCTGGCGAACCTTTGCGGCTGTGCCCGCAGCTTTCCGAGCCTCTGTACTCTGGTAGTTTTTGCAATCACGTACCAGACCACCGCACCGCTCTTGACCACACGACCATCCTGAAAGTGACGGCAGGGTTGCACTGGTCACGAGGGCACGGTCATGACGACAGACGCACGGTTCGGCGAACATAACTTCGGCGCGGCCTTTCTGGGACACAAACGGCGCACCGATTGTCTGGTGCGCATCGCACACCAGATTTACCGTCATCCCGGCGGGACCTTGCCCGCCAAGCTGCACGAGCCCAAGGATTACAAGGCGATGGACCGGCTCATGAACCGCCCCGAGGTGACGCACGCCGCCGTGCTGGAGCCGCACCGCCAGCGGACCCTGCAACAGATGCGTCTGGCTCCCGGCGTGGTCCTGGTGTTGCATGACACCACCGAACTCGACTACTCGGGGCTGCGTTCGATCCCCGACCTGGGTCCGATCGGCGGCGGCCTCAACCGTGGCTACTTGTGCCACAACAGCCTGGCTTTCGACCCGCAGCGACACGAAGTCCTCGGTCTGGCCAACCAAATCCTGCATCGGCGCCGCCACGTCGGTCGCCACGAAAAAGTGCGGGCCAAACGCGAACGCCGCGATCGCGAAAGCCGGTTGTGGATCGACGGCGTCGCCGCGGTCGGCCCCGCTCCGGACGGCTGCACCTGGGTGCATGTCGCGGATCGCGGCGCCGACACCTTCGAGTTTCTCGCCCGCTCCTGGGGGCCACACGAAGGGTTCGTGATGCGTTCCAAGGTCAACCGCGTGATCCGCCACGGCCACCATGACCCGCAGGGTCCCAAAGACTATCTGCACACCTATGCACGCACGCTGCCGCTGCAGGGACACCGGGAAATCGTCGTGTCGGCACGGCCGGGCCAGCCCGAACGCAAGGCGGTCGTCGCCGTGTCGTTCGCGCCGGTGTTGCTCAGTCCGCCGCACGTGCGTCGCGGCTTGTATGAGAAGCGGCCGCTGCCGCTGTGGGTCGTGCGCGTGGCCGAAATCAAGCCGCCCAAGGGCGTCGCGCCGGTGGAGTGGATCCTGCTGACCGACCGCAAGGTGGGCACGCTGGCGGACGCCTGGGAACGGGTGGATTGGTACGGCGACCGCTGGATCATTGAGGAATTGCACAAGGCGCAAAAGAGCGGTTGCGCCATCGAAGATCTGCAGTTCACTACGTCGGCGGCCCTGCAACCGATGATCGCGCTGCTGTCGGTGGTGGCGGTGGCGTTGCTGAACCTGCGCGAAGCCAGTCGGCGACCGGATGCCAAGGAGCGGCCAGCGACGGAGGTGGTGGATGCACGCTACGTGGCCGTGCTGAGTGCGTGGCGTTACAAAGAGGTACGGCCGGAGTTGAGCATCCATGACTTCTTCTATGCTTTGGCGCGCCTGGGTGGCCATCAGAACCGCAAACGCGACCATCGCCCCGGCTGGCTGATCCTGTGGCGCGGCTGGATGGCCTTGCAACACATGGTCGATGGTGCGGAAGCTCTGAAAAGTTGTGGGTAAACTTGAGGGTACTACCCCACAGCTCCATCAGCTGTTTTTGCGTCGGTTCGACAGAAGCCACCAACGCCGCCGCTGCCCAGACTGATCCCTGGACACCTGGCAAGCCCACCATCCCCGCGCTGCCTGCAACCCATTCCGGTTGGACCTGAGGCTCTCGCGCCTTGACGAAGCGAACTTCGATGGCAACGAGTTGAGGATCCATCAAGGATTGCTGGGTCGCGACCGCGTTGCCGAACAGGCGATCCATGACGTTCCCCGCATAGCCACGGGCGCTCAGTTCTTTCTCAACCTCTTTGCGGCTGTAGAGACGCACGGCCTGCACCTGGGGCGGCCGCTCTCTGGACCAGTTCGTTTTCACCTTGATGAGCTTTCCTTGCGCTGCTCGACCGGAGACATTTTCGCGCGCCAATTTGTACAGAACGAAGAGAGGGACCCCGATCAGGACGATGGCGCCGACAAAGTTCAGGGCCTTGCCCCATTGGGCCGAGGAGGCCTGATTCGTCCTGTCGTTGCGTGAGGGCCGCAGCACCGGCCAGATGCCGAAGACGAGGAGAAGGCCGACAACAATCGCGATCGAGCCGTACACTACGGAGCGCAGCATGCTGCCGATCCAATCGAGATCCAGGCTGGCGTTTTGCCGCGATGTGGGATCGTAAATGAGTAGCGCGTCGGGAACGCAATGGCGCAGCGGTCCGATGGAGATGTCGCCGTTGCCCAGGAGGACAATTACGCTGACCACAAGCGAGACGCCACAGATTGTCCGACTGGAATGGAACCACCGCCGTGGCAATCGTAGTTTCTTCTCGTCGGCTGGCCCTACCTTTTTTTCGACGCGGCGCAGCCATCTCCAGGTCGTCAACCAGAATAAAGCCGGCACAAGGCTCGGGAGAAAAGCCCGGAACAGGTCCGACGTCAGAGAGTGACCCAGGCCGTCTGGCTCGTTCTCGAAAGTGATCCATTCCCGAATCGCCGGTTGGTCGAACAAGCGCCACAGACAAGCGATCAAGGTGCAGAAAAAGATCAGGGCAGTACCGACGAGGGCCAGATTGGGCAGCAGGCCGCGCGCATAGTCCAAGACGAAATCCCAGGGACGGGCTAAATAATCTCCGCGGCGAATGAAGCGACGTACGCGCGGCGGCTGCCGGTCGCCTTCCTGCGGCAGCAGAGGTGCGTTGGGGTCCGTCGGCGACCGGGAGGCCAGGTGAGCCGCCAGGTAACTGCCGCCCGAGACGGCGGAAAGGTAGTCGAGGTAGCGATAGAGACCGCGGACAAGAAGGGCCTGTACAACACCGAGGTTGAACATCGCCGAGCGAATACCGCCTCCGGAGAGTGCCAATCCGACCAGATCGCGGCTTACGTCCGCGCCATTCACGCCGGCTCCGAAGGCGGCGATGCGTCGCTGAGCCACCTGCTCACGTTCCGCTTCGATTACCTCCTCTTCCGAAAGCAGTTCCGGGAAGATGTAGCGATAAAATTTCATCCACACGGCCGCCAGCCATCGCGCGAACTGTTTCACATACGTGAATGCCAGGAAAAGGAAAATGAGCCCAATCAGTAAGTAGCAGCAGGAGCCCAACGGCCACCAGACTTGCGCGAACATTACGGTAGCCTCGCGGATTGGATTTGGCTCTTGGTTGATCGCAAGTGATCTGCGTGAGAAGACGTACCTGCTTGCACATTTCAACGTACCATTCGTCATCCCCATGTCAACGAAAAAGCCGCGACCGTTATCCTCTCGCCGCCGTCGCGGTTCTCTCTCTGGAAACCCCGCACGTCTTCCCCGTACAATCCCTCTGGGTTTCCACTACGGCACACGAGGCCAGTCATGATGCAGGCGAACGTCGATTCCCGTCTCGCGGACATTCGCTCCAGGGTCGAAGCCGAGGAACGCCTCTCATTCGAGGACGGCGTCTTCCTCTACGACCACGCCGACCTGTTCACGCTCGGCGATCTGGCCAATCTCGTTCGTGAACGGAAGAACGGCAACTTCGCCTATTACAACGTGAATACCCACCTGAACCCGACCAACGTCTGCGTCTATCGTTGTACCTTCTGCGCTTTTCGGGCCGACCTGAAGAGCGAGAAGGGCTACGTGATGACCGACGAGCAGATCCTCGAACGCGCCGCCGAAGCCGATCGTCGCGGCGCGACCGAGCTGCACATCGTCGGCGGACTGCACCATCAGTTGCCGTATGAGTGGTATTTGAACGTCATCCGCATCATCCACGTGGCTCATCCGCGACTGCATCTGAAGGCGTACACGGCGGTCGAATGGGACTGGTTCGCCCGGCTGACGGGCCGGCCGACGCGCGCTCTGCTCGCCGAGTTCCAGGACGCCGGCCTCGGCAGCCTGCCCGGCGGCGGTGCCGAGATCTTCCAGCCCGAGGTGCGCGATAAGATCTGCGAGCACAAGGCCGACGCCGCCGAGTGGATTCGCATTCACCGTGAGGCGCACCAGCTCGGCCTGCGCTCCAATGCCACGATGCTCTACGGCCACATCGAGGAGCCGCGGCATCGCATCGACCATCTGATTCGGCTGCGCGAACTCCAGGATGAGACGGGCGGCTTCCAGACGTTCATTCCGCTGGCGTTCCATCCGGACAACACGGGACTGGCGCACCTCCCCAAGGCGAGCGGCCTGCTCGATCTGAAGACGATGGCGATCAGCCGATTGATGCTCGACAACTTCCCGCACATCAAGGCGTACTGGGTCATGCTCGGCATCAAGACAGCCCAGCTGGCCCTGAGCTTCGGCGCCGATGATCTCGACGGCACCGTGGTCCACGAAAAGATTTATCACGACGCCGGCAGCGATTCGCCGCAGGAATTGAGCGTCGCCGATATCCGCCGCATTCTCGAAGAAGCCGGCCGCGTGCCGGTGGAGCGCGATACGCTCTACAACGAGGTCATCCGCGATCAGGGCGAGAAACGGTGGCAGACGGGGCGACGATTGCAATTGGTGAAGTGAGACGCGGGAGGTCAAATGCCCAAACTCGATATTCCGCCGATAATCCGCAACATGCTCGCCTGCGAGGACATCCAAACCGATCCGCAGGATGCGCGGAAAGTGTCGCTGGTGAACCTGATCCATTCGATAAAGTCCGTCGAGGAACCTCCGTATCCGTTACGGTACCGGGAACTCTGCGTCTTTGTTCAGTTGACGGAATGTCGTGGGAAGGGCCGCGTCGGTTTGACTATTTCGCACGCTGATAGCGGGGCGTCCGCCTACGATGGTCCCGCACACCCCTGGCAAGCGAACCTCCCGAACGCTCCGCTCCAGCTTGTCGGGCTTCCTTTTCGGCTCACGAACATCGAGTTTCCGGAGCCGGGATTGTACCTGATCGAATTCTGGTATAATGACAAGGTCTTGGGGGAACAACCACTTTTGCTCAGGTGATGCAATGGTCGGTAAATCGAACGCCATGGTGGAATGTTACCTTCTGCCGGAAATCGTGGACGATGCTGGTGGCACCAACGGGCGTGACACCGAGAACAAGGCTGGGGACGCCCTCGCCGAGTACGTGCGGTGCGTCGCCGTCAGGTTTGCTCCCCGGTTCTTACAGGATGAGATTGTCGCAAAGATCCTCGCTTCCACGTCTGCGGAGATGGAGAACCGGGTGCGCCAGCAAATCAAGCTCATCATGCAGGAATACCGCCGCAAACCGGAACGGCCAGCGACGTCGCCCGCTCCCGACAAACCTGCTGAGGGCGGTGCGTCGCCGACCTCTTGAGCGCTAGGCAAGTGCCGCTCACGCCGTCACCTTGTCCCCGCTCTGGCACCGCGACGTCAACGAACCCTTTATCCCGCAATCCCGTCGCCAGCGCCGCCGCCCGCTCCGGCTCACCATGCACCAACCGCACCTGCCGCGCCCTGCCGGCGAGTGGTCCGAGACTGTGCAACAATTCCGCGTGGTCGGCGTGGCTCGACAGGCCGTTGAGTACCACCACGTCGGCCTTAAGCGCTAACGTCCGCCCCAGGATGCGCACCTCGGGCAGGCGCTCCACCAACCGATGCCCGAGCGTGTTGGGAGCCTGATAGCCGACGATCAGGATCGTGTTCCGCGCGTCCTCGATCGTGTGCTTGAGATGGTGCTGGATCCGTCCCGCCTCGCACATGCCGCTGGCGGAGATGATGACACACGGCCCCGACTTGTCGTTCAGGGCGATGCTCTCGTGGACCTTTTCGACGTAGCGGATCCAGCGTTCGCCGAACAAATCGGGTTCCTGCTGCAAGAGCTGAAGCGTGGGTGCCCCGTAGCATTCGGTGTGGGACCGAAACACCTCGGTGGCCCGCACCGCCATCGGGCTGTCCACGTAGACAGGGATTTGCGGCAGCCGGCCGGCGCTCATGAGCTGATGGAGGAAGTAAACGACCGTTTGCGTCCGGCCGACGCTGAACGCCGGGATCAGCAGTCTGCCGCCGCGTTCGGCCGTTTGGCGCACCACCTCGCCCAGGCGCTCGGCCGTTTCCTCGACGGGTTCATGCGTGTGGCCGCCATAGGTGCTCTCGCTGATGAGAAGATCCGCCGGCGGCACCGGGGCGGGTTCGCGCAAGATCGGCAGTCCCGGCCGGCCCAGGTCGCCGGTGAACGTCAGACGCCGCTCGCCGTCCGGCCCCTCCATGCGGAGATGGACCATCGCCGAGCCGAGCAAATGACCGGCGTCCACGAACGTCGCTTCCAGCCCTTTACCGATGGACATGGGTGTGTCATACGGCACGGCATGCAGCCGGAGCAGCGTCCGATACACATCCCGGCCCGTGTAGAGGGGTTCGACTTTCGGCTCGCCGCGCTGCCGTTTCCGATTGAGATACGCCGCGTCTTCCTCCTGAATCTTGGCGGCGTCGCCCAACATGACGCCAGCGAGGTCGCGGGTGGCAGGCGTGCAATAGATCGTGCCGACGAACCCTTGCCGAACCAGGTTGGGGAGGTTGCCGCAATGGTCGATGTGGGCGTGGCTGAGCAGTACCGTATCGACGTCCTTCGGGCGAAGTGGGAACTCCTGATTGCGGCGGCGGCTCTCGGCCCGATGACCCTGGAAGAGTCCGCAGTCCAGTAGCAGCGTCTTGCCGCAGGCGTCCACCTGGTGCATCGAGCCGGTGACGGTTTGCGTGGCACCCCAGAAGGTGACGGTCGGCGCGGCCGGCGGCTTGCGTGGTTTGGCCATGTTTTGACAAGGTCCATTTTCGTTTAGCCGCGAGCTTTTGCGAGCGCTAAACCTCAGCGCTCGCAAAGGCTCGCGGCTAAACAAGAGGGTACACCGTCGAAAGTCACTGGACAGGATTTTCGGAACAGTTTACAGTAGAGGATATGTGAAAGATACTCATCGGAGATGCCCAACCGTATTGTTTCGGAGGTTTGTTTGACGACCGCACTCCTTGCGGAACCCCAAAGCGGCTTCCGCGCCCTTCCCCTATCGTCCGAACTCTTGGCTGCGCTGGATCGGGTCGGGTATCTGGAACCCACCCCCATCCAGACCGCCTTCATCCCCGAGGCGCTGTCCGGCCGCGACGTGATCGGACAGGCACAGACCGGCACCGGAAAAACTGCCGCCTTCGTTCTCCCCTTCTTCAACTCCTGGCGCGACGACAACTCGCCCGGTCCCCAGGCCCTGGTCATGGCGCCGACCCGCGAGTTGGTGCAGCAGGTGGCGGAGGAAGCGAACCGACTCTCTCCGCATCCGCGCTGCCGGGCCGTGGCCGTCTATGGCGGCCAGCGCTTCCGCCAGCAGCTCGTGGAGATGAAACGCGGCGCCAACATCATCGTCGGCACGCCGGGACGACTTCTCGACCATCTCAGCCGCGGCACGCTGACGCTCGACCACGTCCGTTATCTCGTCCTCGACGAGGCGGATCGGATGCTCGACATCGGCTTTCGACCCGACATCGAAAAGATCCTGCGCCGCTGTCCTGCGAAACGTCAGACGTTGCTGCTCTCCGCGACGATGCCGCCGCCGGTGATGCGGCTGGTCAACCGGTACATGGTCGATCCACTCAACATCAACCTGTCGCCGGCACGGATCACGGTCGAGAACATCCGCCAGTCGTTCATCACGGTCGATGAGGATCGGAAATTCGAGCTGCTGTTACGTGTGCTGGAACGTGAGAATCCTCGCCAGAGCATCATCTTCGTGGAGCGCCGCCGCTGGGCGGAAGACCTGTATCGGATGCTCCGCGTGAAAATCCCGCGCGTCTGCATGATGCACGGCGACCTACCGCAGCCGATCCGCAACCGCATCATGCAGGGCTTCCGCGACGGCAAGATCGTCCACCTGATCGCTACCGACGTGGTCGGCCGCGGCATCGACGTGCGCAACATCTCGCACATCTTCAATTACGACGTGCCGATCGACCCGGAGAACTACGTCCACCGCATCGGCCGCACCGGCCGCATCGGCGCCGACGGCATCGCCATCGCCTTCGTCACGCCGGAACAGGGCGAGCAGCTGACCGCCATCGAGACGTTCATCAACAAGCAGATCGACGAGGACGGCATCGAAGGGTTCGAGGCGTATGCACCGCGGGTCCGAATAGAGAAGACGAACGGGCCGAAATCGGCATCGCCGGTGTTCGGACGGCGGGTGAAGCGGTACACGAAACGGCTGTAATCCGTCTGTTCGCCGCTCGTGGCTTTTCCTCGTTCCCAAACTCCTGTTTGGGAACGCACTCCCCGAAACTCTGTTTCGAGTTTTCCCTGGCGCTGTGCAAGCGACGCGAAACAGAGTTTCGCGGACGGCGTTCCCAAACAGGAGTTTGGGAACGAGATAAAGCGGCGAACTCCCATCTACTTTTTTCCCAAATTTCCTGCGAACCTTTCCGCGCCGCGAGCGTCTCTACTACACGCCGGGGGTGCGTCGTTTCTCCATCAGACTTTTTTCCAAAATCGTCTGTCACGGAATGCGAACTACCCGGTAGTAGGTTCGGATCGAGTGATTTCACCCTGAAAGTGAGGCAGTCGAGAAGTACGATCACTCTTACCTGAGCAATGGACCGCGCTGCGGTCCGGATCTCATGCACTCTTCTCTAACAATCGTCGGAGGTCTGCAATGGCCGTCTTCACTCTGGAATCCCTGGTGCTGCGTGGCGTCTCCGTCCTCTGTGGCGGCAAGGCCCTCAATCTGCGCCTGGGTACCAGCGTCGAGGCGGCCAACTCGCAGCCCGCGGCGATTGGCAATTCCATGTGCCCTGCGCTGTCCGACTATCGGCCGGATACCCAACCGGCCGACCGGCTCGACCACTCGGTATCCAACCGAGTGGAAATGCCAGCGGTCGGAGGGGCCGGTCGGTCCCATAGCGCGGGCATCCTACAAGGCCACGTCCCCGCCACAAGCGTGCGGAGGATCGCGTCACCACTCGGAGCCCCTGCCGCCGGCTTATTTACCGGCATACAGGGAAAACGCTCTGCCGTGGAGTCGGCCTGGCGAAAGCCGGCCGGACAGACGCCTCCGACGACGACGCGCGGGACGAGAGGTCGGTAAAGGCGTCCTCCGGCGGCTTACGCCGCGGAGCAAAACCCGGCGGCTTACGCCGCTCGGCTCGCCAAACCGATTTCGCCAGCGGACACCGCAGTTCCAAGCTGATCGATCGCGGACGCGCCACGGATTGATCGTTTCGCCTTGCGCGAAACGATGAATCATTTCGGCGTTTTCCCGCGTCGCGTACTGTCGCCGTCACCCCTCGGGGCTGCCGCGACGAGGACGATCCGCGTGCCGTTTCACCGGCCGCGCTCTCCTCGTTCCGCGAACCTCCGAGGACGGAAGGGCCGCCGCTCCGGCATTGATCCATTTTCGGAGCGAACCCCTCCGCCGTGGTGTTGTCGAAAATCGCGCAAGGATCTGAGGAGGGGATAAGGGATGAGTGACGTCTTGCAGTTGGTGCTGCGTGCTCGGGAGGGGGACCGGGCGGCGTTCGGCGAGCTGGTCGAGCGCTTCCAGCCGACGGTCTACGCCATCTCTCTGGCCCGCTTGCGGAACCCGACCGAGGCCCAGGAGCTGGCTCAGGAAGTGTTCCTGCACGCCATGAAGAAGCTGCCGCAGCTGCGGGAGGCCGAGTGCTTCGCCGGCTGGCTGCGTCAGATCACGGTGCGCATGGCGATCAACCGGCTGACGCGGCGCGGCCCGCTGCTCAAGGTCGAGTCCGAGGTTCTGGAGAACGCCGAGGCAGCCGGCACCGGCCCGCTGGACGCGCTGCTGAAGGCGGAAGCCGCGGCCGATCTCCACAAGGGGCTGGCACGGCTGAAGCCGGTGGACCGCGCCACGCTGGAGGCGTTCTACATCCAGGGCCGATCCCTGATCCAGATGAGTCAGGAGTTCGAGACGCCGATCGGCACGATCAAGCGGCGACTGCACGTCGCCCGTATCCGGCTGAAGAAGCAGCTGGAGCGTGCCGGTTCCGTCAAGGCCGCCCGCCGCGCCCGGGAGCGGGATCTAGCGGGAGTGTGATGTGCCGACAGGATGCGAAAAGAATCTGTCGAGTACCGCGTACTGAGTACTGAGTACCCGGGAAGGAATTCGCGATCCGGACCCACGGACACGATATTCGCTATTCGGTGCTCAGTACTGGGTACTCGGTACTCTCCGGCGAGCGCTGCACCGCACCGGACACGATAGCCGCCAGCATCGTGCGGGTCAGACCTGCTGCGACTGGTCGGCGTCCTTTGCGAGATCGTTCCAGAATTGCTCATGGGGAATGCCCCCATGTACTTCGTAGTCCTTCCAGGCGCGTTTCAAGACATCGCGCAGCTTCAGCGGGGATCGTTTTTCGTTGCGGTCAAGTCCGACAAGCATGGCCACCGGTTCGCCGTCGAGAAGGATCAGGACTGGCTCTTTGGCGCTGCTTTTCACGTATTCACCCAGCCTGGCCTGGACCTTTTCCAGCTTGACTTTTTTCATGGTAGCTGTTCTTCCAGGGTCTCGCGGATCAGCGAATGGTATTTTGCGTCCACCAACTTCAACTGCCGTTTGAAGCTGGTCGTATAAACCAGGAATACGCTTGGCGTGCAGGCATGTCCTGGATTGTACGCTTTCTACGGAGCTGGTGCATCGGGCGATGCTGTCCCGCCCCTCTTCCTGCGCTTTCCCGTTATCATTGGAATGGAATGAGAAGCTTTCGGGTCCGAGCCCATAATCGCTGCCAGAAGGTCGGCCTAATTGCTTTGCCTGTGCGGACTCCTCGACGTTACCGGTGAGCCCAAGGGATTCCGACTGTGGGCGACCCTCGATATGTTCGCCGCCTTCGAGGGTGAACACGCACACGACCAACACCGCCGAACTTAAAGCCCGGATCGAGGAACTGGAGCCTCCTCCAACGGAGGTCGAAATGAGGGACACGACGGACAGTCTCCGGGCGCAGGTGCGGCGCATCAAGGGGCGAACCACCACCCGGGCTGTTTCCTATTGGGACTGGATGGCCGCGTTGTGCCAGGGCAGGGAGGAAGAGGCCGCCGCCCTGTGGGAACAAATGCCCGACGAACAGCGGCGGTGGATCGAGGAAGCGGCGACCATGCGCGACCCCACTGAGGAACTCGAAACGCGGATCAACGCCCCGCTGAACCTGCCGTGCGGACTGAAGGAGTTGCCGCACGGCGAGGGCAAGGATGGCTTGCTATCCCCGGACTAGATCACGAACGAACCACCATCGTCCAGCGGGGGGAAAGGGACCATTGACCCTCGCTGGCATCTCGCTCCACACGGAGCAAGGCCCCTGGCTTGCCCTACTTGTCGCCGGACAGAACACGGGCAAGCCGGAAGCCGTGGCTGCCGCTGCGGTTGCCCGGCGCGTACCCGTCGCGGTGCGCCGCCCGGCAAGTGGAGCCGCCGAATTCCCAGTTGCCGCCCCGCAGCACCCGGTCCGGGCCAACGCCATCGAACTTGTCGTCGCACCACTGCCGCGCGTTGCCGTGCATGTCGTAGAGTCCCAACTTATTCGGCTTGTACGACCCCACTTTCGTCATTCGTCCCAACCATTTCCCCTGCTGTGCGCCTCCTGCTGGATTGCGCCGATCGAAGTTCGCTCGATCAGACGACAGTGCGTTCGTCGGTTCATCGAGGTAAAAGTCAAACGAGCACTCTTTCTCAGAGGTCGCCCCTCCACGGCAAGCGTATTCCCACTCCGCTTCACTCGGCAGGCGATACGTCCAGCCTTTGCCCTGTTCACGCTCGTTCAGCTTCTTGATGAACTCCTGCGTTTCTTTCCACGTCACGTTCTCCACCGGAAACTGCTTGAGTTCCGCGGCGTCGATGTTCTTCACCTTCTCCCTGCCCATGCCGGTCCGTGAGAACCAGCTTGGGTTGTTGCCCATCACTTCCTGCCATTGCTCCTGCGTCACCGTGTAGACGCCGATCTCGAAATCCTCCTTGATCTCCGTCTTCTCGCACTTCTTCTTCTCGCTATCCCAGCCCATGTAAAACGTGCCCTTCTGCAGATGCACGAACTTCATGCCGAGCGAGTTGGTGTCTTCCTTCAGCACGAGTGATGAAGGATGCTCCTGTGGCTTGGGCTTGTCCGGCTCGTTTTTCGGACTGGCGACCTGTTTCTCTTTCGCCGGGGACTCGCGGGTGAGCAGGTATATTGCCAGCCCGCCGCCGAACAGCAAGAGAAGCAGCATTAGGAGGAGAAGCCAGAGGGCAGTCCTTCTTCGGCCGGGAGTAGACATAGACGAGGGGGTGGAGGGAGCGGACAAGGGAAAGGAGGAGGGAGCGGGAGCGCGCCGCTGAACTGCCTTCCTTTTCGCCACACCGGCGCCGCCTTCCTCTGAGTCCACGTAGAGGTTGAAGTCCTGTTGCTCGTTGTCAATAGTCTCGCCGCAATGCTTGCATTTCTTGTCCGTTTGCGACACCTGCTCGCCACAGAAAGGACATGCCTTGAACTGCGGGACCGCAGTCTGCGGAGTAGGCTTGAACGATTCAACCGAGGGGAGGGCGGGTGGCGCGGCCTTCGATGCCGAAGGGGCTTCCGATGCAGTCGCCCTGGATGGAGTTGCCATCAGCCCCGGCGGTAGGCCCGCTGGCCCCTTCTTTTGGTCCACGTTGGAGTTCTGTTGCTCATTCCGTTTCGCCACGCCGGCACCGGTGATTACCAGAGAATGGCCGCACTTGGGGCAGAATGCTTTCTTGCCACGCATTTCTTCAAGCACGCCAAAGGTAGCCGAGCAGGCCGGACAGGTGAATTGCTGTGCCATGTCTTGACTCCCGACTTGTTTCCGATGATTCCAAAAAAAAACCCCAGGAGCGACGAACCAAAGCCGCTCCTCAAACCCGACCAAGGGCCTACAGAACGGACCTTGGCGTCCTCCAGCCGCTTGGACTCAGCCTCTTCCAGCTTAGCCCGGAAGTGCCTCGCCCCGACGATTACAACGGTCCCGACGGCCAGGACGACTGCCAGGACGACCAAAAAACAAAAGGGGACATCGTACTTTTTCCCCTTGCCTCTGCCCCGCTTCGGCGAGGGAAAACGGGGACAGGTACAGTCGATCACTTCTTCTTCCCCTTCCCGGCCTCTTCGGACTAGGCCGCCAACGGCTCCAGGCGGATAACGTGTTCCAGGTCCACGATGGTGTAGCGCTCGTAAGCCAGCTCATCGTCGTTCTGGCCTGGGAAGCCCAGGAAAACGGAGTCGTGCGCCGGGGACGCACAACTCGGGGTGGCGCACGTCGAAGGCGGCGCCTCCGGAGATGAATAATCGGAACGGCTTGAAAGGGCGCTTCGCAGTGCGCCGGCCAGGTCGTTGTAGGTCATGGGGCGTGTTCCTTTCTAAGAACGGCCACGCCGCCTCCTCCGGTTCTTAGAACCCGTCCATGAACAAGACCGCGATTGTCGGACGTGGGTGCTGCGGTTGGGCTCAAGGATTGTGGCCGTAACACGAATCGACAAAACAGGTCAGAATTTAACACGAATGTGCGCCGAATTTGCGTGTAATCCGGGTTTCGTGCGGATTCGTGTTACCAGAGAGCCCGCCTCCCGCCTGCGTGACACGTAACACGAATCGCAGCTTGCTGGAGTCGAGACCTGTCTTCGACCCCTTCCCATTCGAGGGAATCATTCTTGGACGGGTTCTTAGTACGGGTTCGGCGACGCGGCCAAAGAATACTGCCCATTGTAGCGGAATGCGCCGCCTCTGGTGCTGCCCCTTTCGCCTTCGCCTCCCCCTTGCCGTTACGATGCTCTCTCCCAACGCCAGGTGAAGTTGCATCGTCATGAGGCTCGGAAAAGATAAGGGGACGCAGCTATTGTTGTCTCGGAAAGAAAAGAATCAACCGCCTCCTCTTTCGTCACCTGCAAAATCCGCGATACTCCCCTCGCCACAACACGGCGCTTGCGATAGTCTGCCGACACAACAATCGCCCGTCCGCTCTGCGCGCCGAGGCTCGCCATGCCTGTGCCACTGCTTCTGACGCTGCTCGCCGCCGTCACGCTGCCGCGCTTCGTGCCGGGCGTCCAAGATCTTGGTGCGGAGTCCTCACTGCCTGCAGAGTAGGGCAAGTCGTTCGCCGGCCACGGTGTGCCGGGTCAGACCGTTCCAAAAAAAAACGGTTGACATCCGCAAACAAGTTGTTGCCATCCGCCCTCTCGTCTGTTTCAATGACGGAAAGCGGTGCCGCCGCTTCACGTCTTGTGCTGGTCCTGAAACGGGAGGAGCCGGCGATGGGTAGCAGCATGGTGGTCGCTCTTTCTCGAGCGACGGTCGATAGCCGCACGTTCTTCGCCCACAACAGTACTCGCCCCATCGGTGAGGCGCAGTCCTTGCTGCGCGTCCCTGGCCGCCTCTTCACCCTGGGTGAAACCGTCGCGATCCGCGACCTCACACTGCCGCAGGTACGACACAGTCTCGCCGTCCTGGGCAACCGGCCCGCCGGCACCTGGGGTTATCAACACGGCGTCAACGAGAAGGGAGTCGCCGCCGGCGTCACGTCTCTTTGCACCCGAATCGAGTGCGCGCGTCCCGGCCTCACCGGATCGGACCTCGTTCGCCTCGTCCTCGAACGCGCTTCCAGCGCGCACCAGGGAGTGGATCTGGCCACCGACCTGATCGGCCGTCATGGGCAGGGCGGCCTCTCCGACTCTGGGGAAGCGGCGGGCCGGTTCCGCGATAGCGCTCTGCTCATCGCCGACGCGCGGGAGGCATATCTCCTGGCCTCGGCTGGATCGTACTGGGCCTTGCAAGAGGTCGGTGCCGTCCGGGCGGTGGCCAGCGTCTGTCATGTACGCCAGGACTGGGATCGCATGTCGCGCGGCCTGGCCGACCTGGTTCTCGAACGGGGCTGGTGGCCGAACGACGGCAGCAAGATCGACTTCGAGGGCACCGTCGGCGCGGACGGGTTACCCTCGGCGGTCGGATTGCGCCGCTGGGGACACGCCACGCTGTTGCTGGAGGAGCAGAACGGCCATATCGACGGCCATTTCCTGCGGCAATTGTTTTCCGATCATTACGAAGGATGCCTCGACGAGGCCGACCCGTGCGATCCGCATCCCCGCGACAACACGCTCTGCCGGCACGCTGCCGGGGTGGATGATGCCGAGACCGCCGTCTCGCTGATCGCCGATCTGGGACGGGAAGGCGGAGCGCCGCCCCTGACCTGGTGGGCGTTCGGTCCGCCGTGCCAGGGCGTCTATTTTCCGGTCATCTTTGAAGGCGAGTTGCCGGACGAGTTCTCCGGCGAAGGGCCCGGAGCCGTCGATAGCGTCTGGCGGCGCATGTTCCGGCTGAATCGCGAGGTGGCCCGGTCTCCCGGACGCCGTCAAGTGGTCTGCGAGGCGATGAGCGCCCTGCAAGCTCGTTTCGATCAGGCGGCGCAGGAGTATCTCGACGCAGCCCTCGACCTACGGCGGCGCGGCGACTCGGTCGAACTGCACCGCAGGGCGACGGCGTTCATGCAGCACAACCTCGAACGGTTCGAGGAGACGTGGCTGGGGGTGCTGGAAGATTCGCGCGCCGGCCTGGGACTGGCGGCAACCCCGGGATGAGTAATGTGTTTGTTTAGCAGTGAGACTCCGGCGAACGTTGGTGGCAGCGCTCGCCGGAGTCTCGCGGCTAAACGGTTCGGAGATTCGTCTGGTGCGTGACCTGTTCCCGCGCTGCGCCGGTGGTGGGAATCCGCCCGAATGTCATGGACAGGCCTCCGCGCACCTTATGCCGTAACCTGTCGCTGCGGCCATACACTTCGCGGTGAGCGCCGGCGCCGGCATCAAGTGCTCCGGTGCCCCTGCTGCGGCCAATCGGTGTTCGTCCTTCCCTTCGGCGCTTATCCCGAGGTCCGTAGTCCAGAAACAGGATCGGCGAAAAAGAAGGCTGGCGGCCGCTCGCAATCCGCACAACGCTCCCGACTCCGCGCCTGGCGTCTGCCGCTGCTCGCCGCTCTGGCGACACTCGTCCTCTCGGTCGTCGGCTTCCTCTGGGTCTGGCCGTATATCGCTCGGAAACCGGCGCCGTCTGCCGGCGTCGTGTCGCCGGCGCGATTGGAATTCGATCGGAATAAAGCGGATGGACTGCGTGCCCTGGCCGACAGCAATTTCGGCGTCGCGCTGGAGAAATTCACCGCGGCCGTGCAGTTCCGAGACGGTAAGCCGGACCTGCTCGATCCCGCCGAAAGCCAGCAGCTCGAATCAACTCTACTGGCAAAGTGACCTGCTGGCCAAGAAAGTGAAACTGTCCCTGGACGAACTCCTCAAGCAGGCCGATGAGTACGACAACCCAAATGAGTGGCAGGCGCAATTCAAACTGAATTACCTGGGCAAATGGGTCGTGTTCGACGACGGTGTCTACCTTGATCCGCGCGGCCAGCCAAGCCTCCAACACCACGGCGAGGTGACCTGGAAGAAGGCGGGGGGTCGGGTAGACCGGCACGGGCGCGTGGTGGTGGACGATCTGAAGTTGTTGCGGGATCTGCCTCTGACCCACGGGAAAGCGAGTGCCCAGCGGTGGATTTTCGGCGCCCGATTGGTTTCGATCACTCAGGAAGGGGAGGAGTGGTTGATCCGCTTTGAACCGAACAGCGGCATCCTTTTGACCGACCTCGAAGCGGTGAAAGCCTGGAAGCCCGGTCTGCGCGACGACCCGGAACTATCCGCGGTTTTGCAGAGACAGGAAGAACGGTTGCAACAGCTGCGTGTGCCGGAACCAGAAGTGCGGTAAACTCCATCTTTCTTGGAACAGCGCGAAACCTATCGCGATCTTACTCAGAGTCTGTCCGGCAAGCCTGTGGCGGCACGTTTCCAACGTGCTGGAAGCCGACCGAGGTGAGCAATCGGCACGGTGGAAACGTGCCGCCACAAGCTTGCCAGACAGACTCTCAATGCCCCGCCGACCCGGCCTCGGTCAGAGCAAGATGCGCCGCCCCGCGCCGGATGCGCGGAATCAGCGGCAGCATCGCCAGCAACAGCACCGCGCCGAAGCCATAGGGTAGCAGATGTTCCGGTGTCGCCTTGTACAACGTCAGGCCGAACAGCGGTCCGAGGATGCGGGCCATCGACGCCGCCGACTGGTTGACGCCGAGGACTTCGCCCTGCTTGTCCTTGCTGGTGCCGCGCGATACCAGCGCCTGGGCCGACGGCGTCAGGAACGCGAAGCCCATCACGGCAAACGTCATGCCCGTCATCATGAGTGTCAGCAGCACGCCGAAGTCATGTCCTCCCTCGGCCTTGTGCCAGTTTACCCAGCCGAGAAACGCCACGCCGCCGCCCATGAACACGATGCCCACGGCCATGAACGTCGCCTCGGTAACACGTTTCGCCAGGCGCCGGTAGATCACCCCCTGTGTGAGCATCAGGATAAAACCGACGTAGGCGAACATGAGGACGTTGCGCTTCTCGGGCAGTCCGAGAAGATCGCGGTTCATCATCGCCAGCGTCGTCTCGAAGGCGCCGAAGCCGAGCGTGGCGAGAAAGAAGGTCAGTACAACCGGCCCGACGACGGGTCGAGCCAGCGCCGCCCGGATGGCGCCCAGGTCGATCCACTTGCGGCTGATTGGAGCCGTCCCTGGGCGTTTCGTTTCCGGCATCTTCTTCAGACCGAGGAGGAGGGCAAACAGGGACAAACCCGCGGCGAGATAGCCGGTCGCTCCTCGGTAATCGGGAAACAGCGCCAGGGCTGCGCCGGCGAGGAGTGGACCAAACGTGAAGCCGATGCCGAACGCCGCTCCAATCAGGGCCATGCCGTGACGCCGCTTGTCCGGCGTCGTGCAGTCGGCGATGACCGCCTGGGCCGTGGCGATGGTCGCCCCGGCAATACCCTGTCCGATCCGGGCGGCAAACAGCAGCGTCAGTGCGAGTCCAGCCGAGGATTCCGCCGGCAAGTCGGATGCGAAGCCGAATAGTGCGTAGAAGACGACCGATCCGCCCAGCCCAAGCAGCAAGATGGGCCGACGGCCGACGCGGTCGGAGACCCGGCCCCAGATCGGAGCGAAGATGAACTGCATCAACGAGAACGACGACATCAGCAGTCCGAGGATGGCACCGCCCTGCGGTCCCTCTTTCCCGGAGGGGAAGAGCGCTTCGAGGTAGTCGTCGCCGTACAGCGGCAACAGCGGTAGGACGATGCCGAAGCCGAGCAAGTCGATGAAGACGACGAGGAAGACGATGAGCAGCGCCGACCGCGGGGTGGTACCGCCGGGCAGGACGATCGGAGAGGATGAGGGTTCGGACGGGGTCTGGATTACGGGATCGGCCATATTCGGCTTCCTGCGGTTAACGGTCGGTCACAGGGCGCACCACGGTTTTATACCGTGACGGCGGGGCGATGACGAGGATAGAGTTGGTACAGTCCGAGCGCCAGGCGAAGACGTCACTTGGCGCTCGGGCAATGATGTGAACTGATCGACGTGACAGCTTGAAGTGCTTCGCGCGGAAAGTCTGCTCGCCACGGCCGTCAGCCGTGAACCGTAGCATCCTGGGTGATTGTTGGTCAGACGGGAGTATCAGCCGACGCGAAGCAGACTCCCGCAACCGGGAACGTGCTTGCTGCTCGATCTGCTCGATCCGTTGCCGGGTCACTCCCAGGCGTTCGGCGATGACGCGCGTCCCTTCCCCAGCGACGCGGGCCTGCATCACCTGACGGGAGCGCGGGTCGAGACGAGCGATCGCGTCACGCAAGCGGACGAGTTCCGTCCGATTGTTCACCACCTCAACCGGGTCGTATTCTTTCGGATCCGCCTGGCGTTCCCACCCCTCCACCAGCGATTGAACGCAGGCGACGCGCCGCTCTTTCCGCGCGAAATTCACCAGGTGATTGAACATCGCCTTGACGGCGTAACCGGCGAAGGTCCGGCCCTGATCCGGACGCCAAAGCGAGGCGGCCTTGATGAGTGCCAGGTGACACTCGGCGCACGCGTCCTCGGCGTCGAGGCCGAACTGCCCCGCCCAGAGCCGGACTGCGAAAAACGAGAGTCGCAGGTTCTTCGTCACGATCTGGTCGCGTTCATCCCGATCGCGAACTGGAGGCCGTTTTTCGCCAAGACGTGGCATCGTGGGGTCTCTCTGTCTGTGGAAGGAAGGACCGCAGAACGATCGCAAGACGGCCGGATCGGAGAGGGAAAAGGGCACTCCCGTGTTCCCCGGGCCGATCCTGGCCTCCTATTTCTTGTGTTACGAAACGGAGCGAAATACCGCCGCGCAAATAATGGAGATATATACACATATGTGTTGCATCTTTTTTCAACGGCCCGTCGAAGGCTAAGGGAGGCCCAGCGAGCCGAATGGGACGGGGTGCCGCTCGGCTCACGGCACCTACTCTCGCCTTCCACCGGCTCGTTATCTTTTTTCGATTCATGCTGGTAAAGCGCCGCTCCCGGCTTTACAGTAGCGGCACCACAGAACGCATCGCATCGGCTCACTGGCAGCCGCGATGAAGTTGATTCACTCTCAGGAGACTCCCCATGATGAACCGACGTGACATGCTCCGCACCGGTGGTGCGGCCGTTGCCGCTCTCGGCGCGGGCACCTTTCCCTTCGGCTGGACCGCCCACGCCGATGCTCCGAAGAAGACGCCGAAACTGCTCGTCTACACCCGTTCGCAGACCTTCGAGCACAGTGTCGTTCGCCCGGCCAAGGGCAAAACGATATCGCTCGTCGAAGAAGTGGCGACCGCGCTCGGCAACAAGCACGGTTTCGAGGTCACGCACACCAAGGACGGCCGGATCTTCCTGCCCGACTCGATCAAGGAGTTCGATGCGTTCCTCTTCGAGACCACGGGCGCCCTGACGAAAGAGGGCGGCGACAAGCAACCGCCGATGCCGCCGGAAGGGAAGAAGGCGCTCCTGGAAGCCATCGCCGCCGGCAAGGGCTTCGTCGGCTGCCACTGCGCCAGCGACACGTTCCACAGCGGCGGCGGCGGTCGGGAGAACCAGCCGGAAGAGAAGCGCGACCCGTACATCCGCATGATCGGCGGCGAATTCATCGTTCACGGAGCCCAGCAGAAATCCTGGATGCGCGTCGTCGATAAGAACTTCCCCGGCGCCAAGGGGGTCGAGGACTTCAACTTCAACGAGGAATGGTACGCGCTGAAGAACTTCTCTCCCGATCTGCATGTGATCCTGGTCCAGGATACGGAGGGGATGAAGGGCGATATGTACCAACGTCCAAACTTCCCGGCGACGTGGGCCAGGAAGCACGAGAAGGGCCGCGTGTTCTACACCTCGATGGGCCATCGCGAGGACGTGTGGGAGAACGCGACGTTTCAGCAATTGCTGCTGGGCGGCCTCAGCTGGGTGTTCGGGCGCGTCGATGCCGAGATCACGCCGAACCTGCTGGCGGCGGCGCCGAAGGGGAGCGAACTGCCGAAGCCGAAGTAATGGTTAAGAGGCGCGACGATCAGGAGCGCATCGGAACGCTTCCTGATCGTCGCGGTTCGGAGACTCGCTGGGCCGTGTTCGTGTTCATTCTGAGTCCTCGGACGGGGTGCCGGCAGAACCCGGTCGACAAATTCCCTGAGCCGCTTTTTCCTGACAGATATGGACCGGCGCCCCCGGCGTCCGTAACATCTCTTAAACCGTTTCCGGCGAAGGGCGCTGCGAACGGAGTGACTAAGGAGAGAATCATCATGCGTTCCATTTGGGTCGTTCTGGCGGTGTGCCTCTTCGCCTGCGCGGTCGGCTGCGGCGGATCTTCGACAACAAAGTGACCGAGCGGGCTGGATGAGTCTGTCCGCGGCAGCTTGCGGATGGGCACTTCGTTATCAGCTGGGTGCCGTGAGACAGGTCCGCAAACCCTGTCTCACGGCCACTTTTGCCATGTCGCTGCAACCACGCGCCCCGGGATTATTGCCTGGGGAGGAATCGCCGACGGGAACGGCACTGCGGTAGATCGGCTTGTTCCATCAACAGTTTCGTTCCACGTACCCTTCTGCCGTCTTCTCCGCGATGAGTTTCGCCGCGGCGGTATCGGCTGCCGAAGCGTCGCTACAGGCCTTTGTGGTGCTGCGTCCGGTGGTGCCGATCTTGCCCCAGCGCGTCGTCATCTGCGAACCGTTGACCGCGACTTCCCAGAATTTGCTCGATTTACCCTCCACAAACTCGAAATAACGCTTCGCGGCGGAAGTCGCAGCGACCTTGATCGGTGTCGTGGGTTTCGCTGCCGGGGAGGATGCAGCTGCCGGCTCGACGTCGTGACGAACGCCGAGGTATGACGGGAAACGCGGCACTCCGCCCTCGGATAGTTCCTGATAGCGAAAAGTGATCGTGCTGCCAACCGGCGGCGGCGTGGAGCGTTCCGCGTCGGAAAAGCCGGTGCCGACGGAGAAGCGCGTGCCATTCGTCAGTTCGACAAAGAGGGCGCCGAGTCGGCCCCTGTGGCGGCCTTCCCCTGGTTGATGCCCGATCACCCTGGCCTCGGCGTCGTGGAACGTCTTCACCTTCAGAAGCGTCGTCGAACGGCCGGCAGCATATTTCGAGCGCGGTTCGCGCAACATCAACCCCTCGCCGCCCAGCGCTTCGATCCGCACCAACTCGGAACGCAAATGGTCGAGATTGCGGCACAACTCGTGAGCGTGAGCGGCAGCAAACTCCAGCTTTTTCCGGGCGAACAGGTCGTTGAGGAAGCCGGTGCGCTCCTCGAAGCCGCCGCTCTGGGTCGGGGCATCGAAGACGAGGTAGCTCAGCTCGCGCCAGTGGTCGCTCTTGTCCTGCCGGCGAGCGATGCTGACGGCCCGCTGAAACTTCTTGCGGCCAAGCCACAGTTCGCCGTCGAGCGGCACGTCGGGCAATCCCTCGACGAACCAATCCGGGGCGTAATAGACGTTGCCGTTGCGCGACAGGAATTGCTTGCCGTCCCAGTACGCCCGGACGCCATCGAGCTTTTCGCTCATCCACCAACCGCTCAGGTCGGCGACGTTGTCCCAGCGCTCGGCGAGCAGGACCGGCGGCCCGCCGTCGCCTTCGTCGTCGCCGGATGCCGGCTTGCGCGCACGGGTAGAGCACCGCCAATGCGAGCTTCCTCCGCTGCGTCGCCGCGCAGCTTGCGGAGATGCTTGCAGCTGCGCCGCTCGATGCCGAGCGACTGGTTGCGCCACGCCGGGCAGGTACAGGAATAGACGCCGCCAACGTTTTTTAGCTCGTAGGGTTTACTGCCGGAGCCTTGCATCAGATAGGATTCGCCGTCCGCGAGATCGGGCATGGGAATCTCCCCTGGTCAAGAGTTGCGCTTCTTCCGCGGTTTGCTGCGCGGACGGGAGGGGGCCACAGCAGCGAACACCAGGCCGCAATCGAACTCGAGGCCGGGGAGAAGCGGCGTTTGATAGGTTTGCGGTGGACGAACGATCTGTTCCGCCCACTGCCCGCGCGACCGGCGTAGGACGAGCATCTCGCCGCGCGCTGCGTCGATGATCCAGTACTCCTTGACGCCGAACTGGAGATACTCGTCCGGCTTCTCCTCGTGGTCGCGCCGGATCGAATCCGGGGAAACGATCTCGATTACGATTTCGGGGATCCATATTTCCCAGGCGGTGGAATCGCCGGCAGGCGGAGCAGTCATGTAGATTGCGAGATCGGGATGGCGTTCCGACTCCAAGAGATCGATGAGGATCTTGCACTCGGCACCACCGTAGATCCCAAAAATAACGCTGGGATGAACTGCCTCGTAGAGTCCGAGTTGCCGGCGAGCAGCTGTCCATAGTCCCAGATGCGGTTGAGGATTCGGAATGTCCGACACGACGATCACCCCCCTTCCGAGTTCGTACCGGTACCCTGGCTGCACTTTGATGTGCTCGAATTCGGGTAGCGACATCTTTCGACCGTGATCTGCCGGTCCGAGTTTGATTTCTGTCATCGTCGCCATCACGACACCTCCCGAGTCACAGAACTTGAATGGTGGAATTAAACCGCATCAACGTCCTCACGAACAAGCTCAGCAGCAGATCGACGGCCCAGCAGCCTCGGACGTGCGTTTCACCGGAACGACAGTGCGTCAACAGCTGTTCATCGTCGCAACCCGCATCTTCCAGGGCATCGGCGAGGACGGGCAGTTCGTCGAAGCGATGATCGTCGTAGATGCGGCGCGCAATCCGCTGGACGGTCCCACTCGCCCAGGTGATCCACGCGGGATTAACGGCGATTCGCTGAAACGGATTGCCCATGACGTCGCGCAACAGGTCCGTCTGCGCCTGGAGCGCGACGCTGTAGGCGGCGTTCCAGGCGGTGTCCCAATCTCTGGTGACGGCGCGCGTGGCGACTCGGGTTTCCGCCTCAGCGGCGGCGGTATGAACGTGCCAGACGGTGTCCGCTGGCCGGGCGTTGGCGGTGTAGTAGGCGGCGCGTGCGGCCGGGCCGACCTCCCGCTCGGCGGCAATCGTGGGAGTGCGGGCGGCATAGAGTTCCTTGACGTCAGCCCGGCCGTCGGCGAACCGCTCGGCAATCTCGACGGCGCCGCGGCACCGCTGATCGTCGAGCAGCGGCCAGATGTGGCGGCAACAGGCCGCGGCGAAGAGGATCAGCTTGCGGTCGCTGACAATGCTGCGCACATTCTGGGCGGATGCCAGCGACGGTTCGTCCGGCAACTCCCACATGTCGATGTCGCTGACCCGGCCCCGAAGATACTCCAGTAACGGCGACGGGTCGATGCCGGCAAGCCAGGCCTCTTCGTTCATCGTGCGATCCCTTTCGCCGTTTAGCCGCGAGCTTTTGCGAGCGCTGAGGCTGAGCGCTCGCAGAAGCTCGCGGCTAAACGAATCACGTCTTGCCGAGAATCAGATCGACGACCCAGCACCCGCGGACATGCGGCCCCGGTCCGCGGCAGTGGGCGAGGAGGTCGGCGTTGTCGCAGCCGGCGTCTTCGAGGGCGTCGGCGAGGATGGGGAGGTGATCGAAGGTGCGGTCGGTGTAAATTGACTCTGCAAGCCGCGACACCGTGCGATCATTTCGTGTAATCCAGGCGGAATCCACCGGGATGTCACGAAATGGGAGTGGTCCGACGATATCGCGGAGCAGCGTTCGATGGATTAGATCGTCATTCTTCGAAGGGCTCAACCCACGTAAATTGTGCGCGACGGTTGAGGCGGCCCCGTGGTCCATGGCCATTGCACAGCATGATGCCGCGATCGTCGCTAACCGGACCTGCCGATCGATCCGCAAGTTGTTCCACAGTCGGTACGCGGCTTCGTGTGATTTCCAGTGAGCACGCGAGAGCACGCCGCTCGAACAGCCGCCGTCCGCGAATTTCTCCGCCAGTTCGAGGGCTCGCTGGCAAGCCGGATCCGTAACGAGGTGGCGATACCGGGCGCAGCAGGCGACCGCAAACGGCGCATTTTTCGCCGGTACTGGCGTTGCTGAAACAATTCATGCCGCAGCATGTTCCACACGGACTTGTAAGTCATCCACTGGCGTTCCGTCATCGCCGCATCCCCTTCGCTACTTTTCCGCCACAGCCTTACCTACGACTTCCCCAGGATCAGATCGACGACCCAGCACCCGCGCACATGCGGCCCCGGTCCGCGGCAATGGGCGAGAATGTCGGCGTTGTCGCAGCCGGCGTCTTCGAGGGCGTCGGCGAGGATGGGCAGGCGGTCGAAGGCGCGATCTTCGTAGATTGACCGAGCGACGTTCGTTACGGTGCCATCGCGCCAAGTTCGCCATGCACGATTGACTCTTGGTGCCACACGGAACGGGTTCCCGAAAATGTCCTGAAGGAAGGCTGCATGGCCGGCTCCTTGTTGCCACGACACCTCAAGGGAATGAGGAACTCGGCAGAGTAAGGAGTAACAAACCCCTGGTGCGTGAACCGCAGCTACCCAGTCCTGCGTTTCCACAGCATAGCCGGCAAGATCGTCCGGAATTGCGCGACGCCCAAAGTGTGGAGGCAGCCTTCGTTGAGTGTCCCAGCGCTCTTGTTTGGTTGCCAAGCCGTCCGCAAACCGTTCCGCCAGTTCCACCGCTCCGCGGCTCTGTTCATTCATCTCGGACCAGTAATGGCGACAGCAGGCACATGTGAACAACCGCAGCTTTCGCCTACCTCGTCGCGTTCTTTCCGCAGCCAGGGAGTCGCGGACGAACTCCAACATTCTCCGCACCAAAGTCATCTGTTGGGGATCGGTGACTTCATGGGATTTTGGGTCAGTTGAGGATAACCACTCCGCTTCCGTCACAGCATATTCTCCCACCCCAAGCCTTTGTTTTAGCTGCTTCTTTTGCTCTTCCGTCAATGAGGATACGAAGCGATCGATCCCGATTGCCCTTATGACACGTGACGGTCCGACCATTTCCACCACAACATCCATCCCTACCGCCTCGACCAAGCCACGGATCGTTTCATCGTTGAGCGCAAAAGGGTTCTTGCCAGGCGTTTCCCGCTTCGGCTTCGCTATGTGGTCCGCCCTCTCTTCGCTTTCAAGCCGTGGCAATCTCACTGTTTTCCCAGGATCAGATCGACGACCCAGCACCCGCGGACGTGCGGCCCCGGTCCGCGGCAGTGGGCGAGGATGTCGGCGTTGTCGCAGCCGGCGTCTTCGAGGGCGTCGGCCAAGACTGGCAAGGGGTCAGAAGCACGTTCCTCGTGCATACTTTGAGCGAGCTTGACGACGGTACTTTCTTTCCACGCCAGCCACAAGGGGTTAATGGTGACATGGCGATAGGGGTTGCCAATAATGCAGCGGAGCAGACAACTCTGCATTGCCTGCTCAGTACGCCTTGCAATACAATAGACAGCTTCTGTTGCTTCGGTGGAAGCAGAGTCCGAGGTGTCCAGGCCATAGGCGCCGACATGGGCTACCAAATCAGCAACTTTGGTGGCTGAGGTTGCCGCCAAATAGGCATCAGATGCAGCAACATCGGCAGCAATCCAGGCAGTAAGTTCCTCGATACTGTCGCCATCGGTATGCACGAAGGCGTCATAAGCTGCGGTGTATACGGCCCGCAGTTTCATGTCATTGACTACGCCTTCGGCATACTTTTCCGCTATCTTGGCTGCCCGTCGGCTGCGCTTATTCTTCAGTGACTCCCAGACACGTCGGCAGCAAGCAACAGCGAATAACCGCAGTTTCCGATCACTGGATCGGCCGCGCAGAAACTCCAACATCGGTGCCGCTTCCGTGCTCCTCGCCCACTCCGCTTCCGTCATCGCCGCATCCCCTTCGCCACCTTCTCCGCCTCGCCGAGCGCCCGCAGCACGTTGCCGCCCAGCACCTTGAGAATCTCCTCCTTCTTATATCCGCGATTCAGCAGCTCCTGCGTGATGAGCGGATACGTCGAGACGTCCTCGAGTTGGTTCGGCGTCATCTCGATGCCGTCGAAGTCGGAGCCGATGCCGACGTGATCGACGCCGGCCACCTTGATGATGTGTTCGATGTGATCGACCACGTGATGGACGCTGCCGCGCGGGATCGGATGCTCCTTGTACCACTGCCGCAGGGCCGTGCGGAACTCGGCGTCGTTCGGATACTTCTCGCGCAGGTCGCGCTGCACCTTGAAGATGTCCTTGTACGCGCTGCGCCCCCTCCGGCGTGATGAAGCCGGGATAGAAGTTCACCATCACCACGCCGCCGTTCTTCGCCACCAGTTTCAGCACGTCGTCCGGCACGTTGCGCGGATGCTCGGCCAGGGCGAAAGCCGAGGAGTGCGACGCGATCACCGGCGCCTTCGTCACGCGCAGGGCGTGCCGCATGGTGTCGGCGGAGACGTGCGAGATGTCCACCAACATGCCGAGACGGTTCATCTCGCGCACCACCTCTTCGCCGAACGGCGTCAGGCCCTTGTGCTTCGGCTCGTCGGTCGCGCTGTCGGCCCACTCCAGCGTCTCGGAGTGCGTCAGCGTCATGTAGCGGACGCCGAGCGTGTAGTAGATCCGCAGCACCGCCAGCGAATTGTCGATGGAATGGCCGCCCTCGACGCCGATCAGCGACGCGATCTTGCCGGCCTTGTGGATGCGCACCACGTCGTCGGCCGTGGAGGCCATCTCGAACACGTCGGGATAGGCCGCCACCATGCGATGGATGGCGTCGATCTGCTCGAGCGTTTCCTTGACCGCGGTGCCCTTCTTGCGCGACTCGGCCGGCACGTACGCCGACCAGAACTGCCCGCCGACGCCGCCCTGCCGCAGCCGCGGAATGTCGGTGTGCAGCCCCTTCTGCGGTTTCGTCAGGTCGATCTTCTGGAACGACAGGTCGTTCTTTTCGCGGAACTGCCACGGCAGATCGTTGTGGCCGTCGATCAGCAGGGCCTCGCGGTGGATCTTGAGGGCCTCGTCGGTGAGCTTGACGGGGGCGCGGTCGTTGGGTTTCTTGTCGTCGGCGCGGGTCGGGGGGAGAGCCAATAGGACCGATAGGACGACTAGGGCGTATAGGAGTTGTCTCATCAACAGCATCCTTCGAATAAAGGTCAGGGTTCATCGAAAACTGGCTGGGTGCCTTCCACCCACTCCATTGCTGCAGCTTCATATACTTGGTCGCGGGCCATCTCAGCGTACCCGATGTCCAAGTGATTTGCCAGGAGATAGGGTCGTAGCACCGATTCGATGAGCCGACTGGTGCCCCGCTTCCCAGCGATCGACTGTAACTTTCTCCAGAGCGACTCTTCAAGCGTTATGGTGAGTTTCTTCCGCATGACCGGCTCCGCGATAACAAGTGCGTTCACGGGTATTGTGATGGTAATTCGCGGAAGAGCAAGCCCGCCGTCTGGACCTGGCGAACCGGCTGCGTAAGCTGCCGGGTATAGTCTGCTCCTACCCACCCGGCAGCTGACGCAGCCGGTTCGCCGTTGAGGACCCTCCCATGTTCACACGCCGCATCTCCATCCTCGTGGCCGCCTGTTGCTTCACCGCCACAGTCCGCGCCGCTGAGGTCAAACTGCTGCTGCCGCAAAACCGCACCGCCTTCCAGACCAACGAATGGATCGACGTCAGCGTCGTCCGCCGTTCGCAGGAAACGCTGACGGCCGGCGATCTGAAGCTGACCCTCGCCGGCGCCGACGGCAGCAAGATCGAGACGACGTTTGTGAGCACGCCGCGCAAGCAAGTGCCGGCCGTCGCCGTCGAACACCTCCACGTCAACGGCTGGCTGCTGCGGCCCGGCAAGTACACCGTCACCGCCGCCGTCGATGGCACGACCGCCGCCACCGACATCGAGGTCTTCAGCCACATTCGCCAGAGCAGCTTCCGCCTCATCAACTGGGGCCGGGCCAAGGGCAAGGAGCAGCGTCGTCCAGGGCGAAGACAGCCTGGGCTTCAACCTCTTCTACGGCCACGGCATGACGAACGACGCCAACTTCATCCGCGCCGGCGTCGATTTCATGTCGAATTGCACCATGAGCGGCGGCCACCAGATGGACATGCGCAAGGAATGCGACTGGTCCGATCCGCTCGTCCTGCACGGCGGCACCCGGCGCGTGGTCCGGCGAGCGATGGTCGACCGCACCAGACCCAACGTGCCCGGCGTCCACTTCTACGACGAGCCGGGCCTGACCTGGGACGAAGAACGAGGCGACCGGCGAGTTCGGCCGCACGGAATCCGCAGCCAGGTTCGCGTCCTACGAGCGCGGCGTTCGGCAAGGTGCCGCCGGCGTATCAAAAGATCGATCCGAAGAATCCGCAGGACGTCGAGCGCCTGGAGGCATTGGGCGACGTGGAAGCTCGGCTTCATGGACGCGGCGTGGAAGGAAGCCGCAGTTCGGCGTCGGCCAGGTGCGGCCCGATTACCTGTCGCTGACGCAGAGCCAGTACGGCTGGACGGCGTTCACCGACGGCTACTACTTCAACGTCGCCCGCAGCCTGCCGGTCACGAGCGGCCACGGCGGCTACCACGATTTCGGTCCCGGCTTCTTCAATCCGTCGTACTTCCTGGAGATGGCCCGCGCCCGCGATTTCGGCAAGCCGTGCTGGTATCTGCCGACCTGGTACGGCAACACGACCAGCGACCAGTTCCGCCTCGAACAGTACCTGTCGTTCCAGACCGGCATCCAGGGCATGATGTCGCCGCCCGACCTGGAGCCGGCCGTCAACGCCAGCGCCCGGCAAGGCATCGTCGAATCGAACATGCTGATGAAGAAGCTCGGCCCGATCTTCACGACCATGCCGCCGACGAAGCCGCCCGTGGCCATGCTGTATTCGCTGTCGCAGGCGATCCACACGCAGACGCAGGACCGCAGCCGAACTACGCCCACTCCATGCCACAGGGCAAGAACCTGCCGCTGACGTACCTCGCCGGCAAGCTGATTCAGCAGCAGTTTCTCGCCGTCGTCGATGAGGACGTGCTCGACGGCATCTTGGCGAACGATCACAAGGCGGTGATGCTCACGTCGATCGACTATCTCGATCCGCAGGTGGTCAAGGCCCTGGAGAACTTCGCGGCCCACGGCGGCCTGGTGCTGCTGACGGGCGATTCGACGGTGGCGGTGGCTCTGTGGTTCCTCGTCGACGTATTGCT
>CAVXNL010000020.1:0-65944 GCA_963763045.1 uncultured Planctomycetaceae bacterium
GGCCGTCGCTACGCCGCGCAGCTCCGCAAGTAATCCGCGACCTGGCCCCGGCCATGAAGAACCGCAGCAGCCGGCCCAACGACTTCCGGACCATCGACCTGCCTGACTTTATTGCCGGCCGCGGCTACATCTCCCTGGGCGAGGGCGGAGAGCAGGTTTTCGTCAAGGAGTACCGCGAGCGCGTCGAGAGCCGCATCCTGCAAATCGTCGAAAACCACCCCGCACTGGAAGCCATCCGCCAGGGCCGAGAAGCGAGCGACGAGCAACTGGTGGACCTGGAGCGCGCCTTGCACCGCGAATTGGGCGGCGGCGACATTCCGCTGAGCAGCGCCAACATCCGCAAGGCGTACGGCATCAAGGCGGACAACTTCCTCGCTTTCCTCCGGCATCTTCTGTCTCTGGACACCCTGCCGGACTACAGCCAGTCGTGCAGCGGGCTTTCGAGCGCCACATCGCCAACCATCACTACAATGCCGATCAGATTCGGTTCCTGCGTTCGGTGCAGGAAGTGTTCCTCAAGAAACGGCAACTCGTCGAGGCCGACCTGTACGAACCGCCGCTGACGGTCTTCGGCCGCAACGCCGTCGAACGGTTCTTTTCGCCCGACGAAATTCGCGAACTCCTGGAACTGGCGAACACGCTCGCCGCCTGAGTGCTTGTTCCAGAAGATGGGCATAATTCCAGCGAGTCCGCACGCCAAGCAAGGACGAGCGGCTTGTCCTTGCTTGGCGCTGCGACTGGGCTCACATGATGCCCGTGAGTCCGCAGCGCAAGCAAGAACGAGCGGGCAAGGAGCAACACGTGAACCCACTCGCCTATCACCTCATTTGGACCACTTACGGCAGCTGGCTTCCCGGCGATGCCCGCGGCTGGCTATGCTCCGGCGTCATGGGTGTCCAGGAACCCGACCCGGAGCTGGAACGCGGCACGCGAAGCGATGGTCGAAAGCGAGGTTCGCTTGACACCGGAACAACGCACTGCCGTGGAAGAAACCATCCGCAAGCACTGCGCCATCCGCAAGTGGGTGCTGCACGCCATCAATGTGCGCAGCAATCACGTGCATGTCGTCGTGACGTGTCCTTGCGACGGAGAGAAGGCCCGTGACGAGCTAAAGCTGTGGACATCGCGCCGGCTATCGGACCTGGCCGGGTTGACGACGCCGGTGGTGCGCAAAGCGGGACGGCGCCACTGGTGGACCGAAGGGGGCGAGGCCAAGCGGATCGACGACGACCGCTATCTGGCGCACGCGGCGGAGTACGTCACCAATTTGCAGGGCGAGTGAGTCCGGCTCGTCCTTGCTTGGCGTTGCGGACTCGCAGGCTTCATGTGGGTCCAGTCCGCAGCGCCAAGCAAGGACAAGCCGCTCGTCCTTGCTTGGCGTTGCGGACTCGCTGGCTTCATGTGGGCCCAGTCCGCAGCGCCAAGCAAGGACAAGCCGCTCGTCCTTGCTTGGCGTTGCGGACTCGCTGGCTTCATGTGGGCCCAGTCCGCAGCGCCAAGCAAGGACAAGCCGCTCGTCCTTGCTTGGCGTTGCGGACTCGCTGGCTTCATGTGGGCCCAGTCCGCAGCGCCAAGCAAGGACAAGCCGCTCGTCCTTGCTTGGCGTTGCGGACTCGCTGGCTTCATGTGGGCCCAGTCCGCAGCGCCAAGCAAGGACAAGCCGCTCGTCCTTGCTTGGCGTTGCGGACTCGCTGGCTTCATGTGGGCCCAGTCCGCAGCGCCAAGCAAGGACAAGCCGCTCGTCCTTGCTTGGCGTTGCGGACTCGCTGGCTTCATGTGGGCCCAGTCCGCAGCGCCAAGCAAGGACAAGCCGCTCGTCCTTGCTTGGCGTTGCGGACTCGCTGGCTTCATGTGGGCCCAGTCCGCAGCGCCAAGCAAGGACAAGCCGCTCGTCCTTGCTTGGCGTTGCGGACTCGCTGGCTTCATGTGGGCCCAGTCCGCAGCGCCAAGCAAGGACAAGCCGCTCGTCCTTGCTTGGCGCTGCGGACTCGCTGGCTTCATGTGGGCCCAGTCCGCAGCGCCAAGCAAGGACAAGCTGCTCGTCCTTGCTTGGCGTTGCGGACTCGCTGGCTTCATGTGGGCCCAGTCCGCAGCGCCAAGCAAGGACAAGCCGCTCGTCCTTGCTTGGCGTTGCGGACTCGCTGGCTTCATGTGGGCCCAGTCCGCACGCGCCAAGCAAGGACAAGCCGCTCGTCCTTGCTTGGCGTTGCGGACTCGCTGGCTTCATGTGGGCCCAGTCCGCAGCGCCAAGCGAGGACAAGCCGCTCGTCCTTGCTTGCGCTGCGGACTCGCAGACGGACGCCCATCTCGAACAGGCTCTGATTCAACATGCTGACCGACCCCGCTCTCCGCTCACAAGTCGAAGCCCTCTGGGACAAGCTCTGGTCCGGCGGGCTGTCCAATCCACTCGATGCCATCGAGCAGCTGTCGTTCCTCCTGTTCCTCAAGCGGCTCGACGAATTCGAGCAGGATCATGAGCGGACCGCCACCCGCCGCAAGACGAAATACGAACCGCTCTTTCCCGACCCGAAACTGCGCTGGTCGTACTGGACGCAGCTACCGGCCGCGCAAGCGCTGGCCCACGTCAAGGAAAAGGTCTTTCCCTTCATCAAGACGCTGGGCGGCAAGGGCGGCTCCTTCGCCGGGCAGATGGAGAACGCCGAGTTCAAGATCAACAAGGCCAGCCTGCTCATCGAAGCCTGCAAGGTCATCGACGACATGCAGATTTCCGGCCAGAACCAGGACGTGCAGGGCGACCTGTACGAGTATCTCCTGAGCAAGCTGAACACGGCCGGCCAGAACGGCCAGTTCCGCACGCCGCGGCACATCATCCGCATGATGGTGCGCATGGTGGACCCGCGCCCCGCGAACGCATCTGCGATCCGGCGGCCGGCACCTGCGGCTTCCTCGTCAACGCCTACCAGCGCATCCTCGAAACCAACACGCGCAAGGACGTGCTAACCTACGACGAGGACGGCGAGCCGCACCACCTCGTCGGCGACAAGCTCGAGCCGCGGAGGAACACGCTTTCTTGCAAACGAAGGCACTGACCGGCTACGACAACGATTCCGGCATGACCATGCTCCGCATCGGCAGCATGAACCTCATGCTGCACGGCGTCGCTTCCCCGAACTTCCGCTGCACCAACACGCTCGCCAAAGCCTTCAACGAGGAGAAAGCCTACGACGTGGTGCTGGCCAATCCCCCGTTCAAGGGCGCGATCGACTCCGCCGACGTGAACCCGACGCTGCCGGTGAAGTGCCGCAAGACGGAGATCCTGTTCCTGCACCTCTTCCTGCGCCTGCTGGAGAACGGCGGCCGGGCGGCCGTCATCGTGCCCGACGGCGTGCTGTTCGGCTCATCGGGGGCGCACGTCGAGGTACGGCGCAAGCTGATCGAGGAGAACCGGCTTGACGCCGTGGTGTCCATGCCTGCCGGCGTCTTCCGGCCCTATGCCGGCGTCTCGACGGCCGTGCTGGTATTCACCAAGGGCAGCGCGACGGAGCGGATCTGGTTCTACGACATGGAACACGATGGCTTTTCGCTGGACGACAAGCGGCAGAAGGTGGCGGAGAACGATATTCCGGACCTGCTCGAATGCTGGCGGAATCGGCGCGATGCCAAGTTCACGCAGAAACGCGCTCGCGCCTCGCCACACTCCGCGAGCAGATCGCACCGCTGAAGGCCGAACGGCTGGAACATCACGCCTTGATCCATCGGTTACGCTTTGAGGAAGTCATCGCGGAGGAAGCCGAGGCCGAGAAAGCTCGCACAGCCCATGAGCTGGCCGAGGCGGAGCTTGCAACACTTCAGGTGCAGATCGGGCCCTTACAAAAAGAGATCAACCAACTCAGCCGTCAATTCTGATTGAGCAAGGATCAGGTGAAAGCGAACAGGTACGACCTATCGGCGAGCCGCTATCGGCAGGTAGAGCAGGAGGAAATGTATTACGAAAACGCGCCTGCCACATTGCAAAAGTTTCGGGCACTTGATGAGGCGATGCGCCAGGGCATGGACGAGCTAGAGGTGTTACTGAAATGAAGACGCCGCCCCTCGCCAAATTGGGATCGCTAACAACTCTCATTTCGAGTGGAAGCACACCTCTTGGAGGAGCTACACGCTATCTCGCCGAAGGCCCGGTAATGTTCGTCCGCAGTCAAAACGTTCTAATGAACCAACTTGATCTCTCCGATGTGGTTTACATCGACTCTGACCTACATGAAGAAATGAAGCGCACTCAGGTTCGGTCAGGCGATGTCTTCATCAACATCACTGGTGCTTCCATCGGACGAGTTGCGGCGTACGACCGCAAAGGTGACAAGGCGAACGTGAACCAGCACGTCTGCCTCATTCGACCGAAACCAGAACAGTTGGATTATCGTTATCTGACAACTTTCCTGTGTTCCCCACGATCTCAAGAGAACATCAACCGCCTTCAGCATGGTGGTACAAGGCAGGCGCTCACCTTCGACATGATCGCCAACTTCGATGTTCCACTTCCACCTCTTCCCGAACAGCGCCGCATCGCCGCCATTCTTGACAAGGCCGACCGCTTACTCCGCATCCGCCGCGAAGCCCTGCGTCAGGCCGAGCATCTCTTCCAGACGCTGCTGCACCGCGCGTTCACGACGGGGCTATGAGGCGGTAGTCAGCTAAACGCGGCTTGACGGCCGGAGGAACTGGCCGGGGAGGCGTTCGCGGATCCGCTAAAGGCGGCGGCCGTGTTGAACCAGGTGCTGGCCCTGTTGGAGAATGGGGAGAAGAAGTAAAATGCTCTTCGGGAGGAAGATGAACATGAACGAACGCATCGCCATTGATCCGAAGATCTGCCACGGCAAGCCGGTGATCCGCGGCACCCGGACCCCGGTAACGGTGATCCTCAACGCGCTCGCGGGGGGTGACAGCTTCGAGACGCTCGAGAAGGAATACTCGATCACGGCCGACGACATTCGGGCCTGTATCGCCTTCGCGTCGACGGAAATCGAGCAATACTCCTATCATCCCGTGAGGGTTTGATGGGATGAGTTCTTTTCTGGTCGATGCGAGCTTGCCCCGCGCCGCCGGGGATACGATTCGAGCACACGGCCATCAGGCCACGGACGTGCGCGACACCGGCCTGGGAACCGCACCCGACCACGACATTGCCGATCACGCCCGCCAGCATCAGCTGGCGATTGTCACCGTCGACCAAGACTTCGGCAACGTACTGGCTTTCCCACCGGCCAACTACTCTGGAATTGTTGTCGTTCGACCGCCCGATAGGGCGACGATCGCCATTATTCTTTCCCTTGTCGATCAGTTTCTGAACGATGCCACGGTCATGGCCAACCTGCCGGGCCATCTGGTTATCGTCGAGCCAGGCCGTACTCGAGTGCGCCCAGCCATTTGAAAGCTTGGCAACGGACGTGATCGTGAAACTGACGGTTCGCGCGTCGGCAGAGGTTGACCCGCCGCAAGCGACAAGGGAGACTGCATCATGAATAGGCGCGAAGCGCATTCTCGTGGACCCCAAGGTTCTTGTGGGGAAACCGCTCGTTCAGGGGACGCGGGGAGGGAGCGAATCCGGCGCTCGCTCCCGAACGTACCGGCTTAACGAGAGGGTGAAATGAGCCATGCGTCAGGCCGAGCATCTCTTCCAGACGCTGCTGCACCGCGCGTTCACGACCGGGCTATGACGCGGTGCCGGCGTGGAAGGTGCTGCCGCGGGCTGAGCCGGCCGGCCGTCTTCAAGAAGGGACCGGCCCCATGTCTCGCGTCTTCCGCCGGCAATACAGCCGAGCTATTCCGCCGAACGCCGAGCGCGTCACCCTCAAAGGCAAGAATGGCCGGACCGTCGAGGCCGTCCGGTTCAAGGACGAAAAGGGCAAGACCGTCACCGCCCCGCTCACCCGCAACGGGATCGCTGTCGCGTTCCTACCCCGGTCTGGTCCGGCGAGTATTCCGACGCCGATGGCAACCGGCATCGCGTCCCTTCATGCGCGAACAAGGCCGCATCCGAGCAAATGCTGACGCAGCTACTCGGCAAAGCCGGGCTGGGCCGCGTGGACACTCGACGCCGACCCTGACGGCTCGCTACTCTCACCGCCGGTTGCACGACCTGGCCGGCGCCGTCGAGAAGCTGCCGAGCTTCCTCCCGGACCGACCCTCGAAACTTTCGCGCGACCGGCACAGAAGACGCATCCGGGGCAATTAAAGACACCGGCGCTCTCCAAAGCCCTTACACACCCCGTGCATACGCACCTGATAGTGGGGGGGATTGTTGAGGATTGCTGTCGTTCGCATGTCGGCCGGAAAAGCCTACCGGCCGCAACCCCTTGATATTGCAAGGTGTTGCGGCCGGTTGCGCATCGCTGAGGACAGGAGAGTCAAGAGCGGGTGATGGGGCTCGAACCCACGACAGCCACGTTGGCAATGCGGAGATCGCGGGCGCAGAGGCCAAGCCCGTCAACGACTTGCGGCAAACCGATCCGGCGCTTACACACCCCTTACACACCGCGGCACCGACCGACCCCGATCTGGCCCGTGTCGTCGAGGCGTGGTCGGACCTGCCCGAGCCGATCCGCCGGGCCGTGCTGGCGCTGATCGGGAGTGCGGTACCCGGCAGCTGAGCGGATGCTGCCGCGGCGGATCAGAGGGAGGCTGCTGGTCACCCCGGCCGCTTCCTCCCCTTGCCCTTCACGCGTGCCGCCTTCGTCCCGCCAGCTGCTTGCGACGGCTCGGCTGAGTCGTGGCCGGTTCGGCGGAAGACGCGCCAGGCGCAACGCCAGGGGCTTTCCGCGGACGGCCGCGGCCACGTGGCGCCGGGAACGGTTCCGCTGGCGAAGCGTCCACGTCCTCAAATGCCGAACATGACACGCCGAGAGCGCGGCAAATTGCTTGCACCGTGGACCAGGTAGGCTCGCGCGTTCCGAGCTCAAGGCAGGACATCGTTTGCTTGCTCACGGCGGCGCAGCTTCGCCAGGGCATACTGAGACAACTCGACCCCTCACCCCCAGCGCTCCGCCCGGCGTGCGGGACCGTTGCCCACAACCCACACTCGGAAGGAAAGCAAGCCTTGACGAACCAGACCAACCTCGCCGCCGTCCTCTCCGCCCTGGCCGCCCCGTTCGACCGATCGGAAGTAAAGTTCAGGCCGGGCGCCGTCAGCGGTAACCGGGCGCTCGCCTTGCCGTACATCGACGCGCGAGCGGTTCAAGACCGCCTGGACGCCGCGGTTGGCGCGGCCAACTGGCAAGACGCCTACGAGTTCCTGGCGGACGGCTCGGCACTGTGCCGCCTGCAACTGCGGATCGACGGCGAATGGATCGTCAAGGCCGACGTCGGCGGTCTCAGCGAACAGCCCGACGAAGGGGATCGCCACAAGGCCGCGGTGTCCGATGCCCTGAAACGTGCCGCCGTCAAGTGGGGCGTCGGCCGATACCTCTACCGAGTGGCGCCGATCTGGGCCGACTACGATCCGGCGAAGAAGCGTTTCGTCCGGCAACCGGAACTGCCGACGGCCGCGCCCGTGAACGGCAAGCCGATCGCGCGGCCGGACGCTGAACGGCCGGCGCCCTCGACGCCGGCAGAACTGGCCGACCGGCTCCATGCGTTTGGCGCGGCACTGGTCAAGGCCGGGTTGTGTGACGACGTGAAGGACCTGCTGGCCTTTGTCCGCGGCCAGTTCGGCACGGGCCGCGCTCCGCTTGCCGATGATCCCGCGACCTGGGCCGTCCATCTCATCGGGCAAGCCATGCGGGAGTCGAGGGCATTCGAGGGGCGCCGTCGGGCCGGCGCGGCGCGTCTTGCGACGTCGCCCGCACCTGGCACAATCAGGGCATGACCGAACGCAAGCGACGGGAGCGCGCCGGCGTGCCGCGCTGGCGGAAAGGCCAGTTCGCCGCCGTCGAGGCCCTGGAACCCGCGCCCGCGATCTGCGGCAGCTGGCCGGAGCGCATCGCGCTGATGGCCCGGCGCTTGCGCGGGGCTGCCCCTGTGGCACCCCGGCGATACCGTGTGCCCGCCGCGGAAGCGGACAACCCGGACTGTCCTGCGGATGTTCGCCGATGCGTAGGCCGGTCGGTGCCTTCTCCGCGGCCTGTCGGCCGTGGCCGGAAGCATCGGGCGGTCGCTCTCAAGACTATTGACAGTCGCTCACCGAGTCTCGATACTACTGTCATGGCAACCATCGAATTGACGCCAGCTGCAGCCGAACAGGCCGCACGACTGCCGGTGGTCATTCGCACACGGCTGGAGCAGCTGCTGGCCCGACGAGACATGCCGCGAGTACCCCGGCGAGATCCTGCGGGAGGGGCCGGTCGAAGTTCGGTTGGTGAAGGCGGAGCTGGGCGAGGCGGGCCTCGCCGTCCGGACTGCGGAGCGAGCGGCCAGGGCGATCGATGTAAAGCTTCGCCGTGAAACCAAGGATGGGCACAACACGTATTCGTGGGAGCTTGGCGGAGTGGCGGAGGCCGACAAACTGAGGGAGTGACAGCGACTTGCCTCCGCCAAGCCGGTCCGCCAGTTGGCGTGCCAGCACGGACACCTCTCCTCTCCTCATGTATCATGAAAAGCAAATGCCCCCACTCGCGCTGCCCCAGCCACCTCGGAAGCTCGATTATGGCTTCATCAAGCGATGAACAAGTAACAGTCGCGGAGGCTGCGCGGCAGGCCGGAATGACGATTGAGGGAATCCGTGATGCAATCCGCAGGGGTCGGCTCAAAGCGGAAGTCGTCGAGGTGCGCCCGGTCTATGCCATTCGGCTCTCGGAACTTCGTGCCTATCTGCGTGAAGCAGACAGGGATCCCCGCGGACGCGCGCACTCCAGGATCAAGAAAAAAGGCTCCGTGGTCTCGGCTCGTATAAACAGCTAGATTACCCGATATCCCACATGGCCTTCCGCCCGGAGTCAAACGATGGCGCTCGTTGATAAAATCGAGGTAATCTCGAAGCCAAATGCGGCGGCTGTTCACGCCCGGCGACGGCTTTGTTACGTAATTGGAGTCACCGACCGAGGAATAAGGTCTTACGGCGAATCTGCGACCGAGGAATAAGGACGTACGGCGACGCAGCTGCAATTCGTAACAAAGCCCCCGGCAACCCTGCACCGCCTGTTACGAACAAGGCGTCTACCTCCAACTTGACACATACGCATCCGAAGAAGGCCGGGCGGCCGGCGACGTGAAACAGGCTTTGCGCTTTGACCGAGCAGGAGCCAGCCGCCTGTTGGAAGTCATTGCTCTTACCTTTCCGGACCTGCTGAAACCATAAACGTGACAGCCCTAGCGCCCGTCCGCTGATGCATCAATCGCTGCAATAGACTTTATCCGAAATAACGAATCTTGCCTCGAAGACTGCGACAGATTGCGGGAAAACAAGCGAAAAAACTAACGAAAACCTTATTTCGGATAAAGTCTAATACAACATTCCTTGAATAGTCGCGAAGAACAAGTTCAACCGCGAGGTTAAGAAGCCCCACCTCGAGGGCTGCGAGATGTACCTCGACCAGGATCCGGAGTTCGTTCTCGGCGGCCTGGTTCTTGCAGCAGCTGCCCATCAAGTGGCGTTCAAGGCAACCGATGAGGAAGCTGACAAGCTGCTACAGAAGTTCGACGAGAAGTATCAGGAGGCATGCGAAACCAAGGATGAGTCGGAACGCCGGACCTTGGCGGCGGCCCTGGACGAGATCAACGACAAGATCGACGTGTGCTCTGGGGTCTTGTGGATCCCCTATGGGGTCCGCTGGAGGTCACCGACGGCCAGCACCGCATTCTGACGGCCCTCAACCGTATCAAGAAGGGCGATGCGACCCTGACCCACCCGTCTCAGGGCATCGCCGCGATGGTAATGATCGAGCCGCGCCGCCAAAAGCGGCAGCAGGACTTCGTGGACCTGGGTCAGACGGCGCCGATCCAGCCGACGATCAAGATCCTGATGGATTACCGCCAGCCCGTGACCAAGCTCGTTAAGGGTCTGGTCGAGACTGTCCCGATCTTCGCCGAACAGTTCATCGAGTTCAAGCGGCCGTCTATCCGCAAAGGCTCGACAAACCTGTTCAGCCTCTCGAACCTCAAAATCGCGGTGCAGGCCATGCTGCTGGCCAACACCCGGCTGGGCGCTGCGGAAGCACAGCGCCGGCTTACCGAGAAGCTGGACAGCCCCGACTACGACCGCCTCTACGACATGGTCGTTGACTACTTCTCGCAACTCTCACAGGAAGTGGCGTGCTTCCGGGACATTATCGAGGACCCGGACAGCACCGACTATGCCAAGGTGCGCGACGCATACATGTGCCTGAACAGCGTCGGGCTCGCTGTCATGGGGATGGTGGGCCACGAAGTGGTTCTCGGTCGCGCTACTGTGGGAAAAGCCGTCGAGGCGGTCGCCAAGATCGACTGGTCCCGCAATAACCCTCTTTGGGAAGGAACGTTGCGTGTCGGCCCCGGTGTCGCTCGCGGCGGCAATGTGATCGAACTCGGCGGTTCTATCGTTAAGGCCGTCGGCGGCCTTCCATTGACCGCACGGGACATCGAGCGCCTGCGTGCCGTCGATGGCCTCGGCCCGAAGCTGCCAGCTGGTTGCCTCGACGCCCCCAACGCTATCGATCCGGTGACGAACGATGAACCCGTTGAGGACGTCGAGGCGCCAACAGAGGCCGAGCAGGAGGAAGAGGTCGCGGAAGGTGAACGCGCTGCTGCCGTGAAGGGGGGTGCGTGATGGACACGGCGCTTCTCGATGATGTCCTCGTGAAGACCTACGAGGAGTTCAACGTCCCCGTGGACAAGTTCTTGGGCGATTCGGGCCTGGTGGCCGCGTTCGTCGCCGCGGTTGGGGCTCGTGCTGGCTCCGCCGAATTCGAGTCGCAGGCAATAATGCGACGCCTCATCAACCTGCGGAAGAAGGGCCGGTTACCTCGTCTACGTCGCGCCTATTTCGGGCGAACGCCGAGTGACAACTGATTGCCAGATGATGCTTCGCGGATTGCGAAACGGGACGGAAGGCGGTTCGACAATCGAATCGCCTCCCGTCCCGTTTCGCCACTATTACGCCTCAAGTTCAGCCTCCCCTCCACCCCATCCCCACCTCTCGCTCCTGCGATTGAGGCTCGGCATAGCGCGAATTCGCACTACTTTTCCGTCTTGCCGTTGTGCTCTGCCACCTGTCCCAATAGCGTCGCGTCGAACGCCATCTCTTCAACAAATATGGGAAAGGACTGCCTTGACCATTCTTGGTCGCCAACCCTGCGGATACGACTTTCGACGATCAGCAATCCCGGGCCCTCGAAAGGTAATATACCCAGGTCGGGCGAAAAAATCTTGTGGAACGGTGTAGAGAATCGAATTCTCTGTACAGGCTGCGTAATCTCCTTATTGTTCGGTGGCAGGATTATTGCCAATTGATGTTCATATTCTTGAGCTTCTGAATCATCATCATTCCTCATCCAGACAGCAGTGAATCTCACCACTGAACGATTCGCTCCAATCCCTTGTCCAGGCTTCAACGGGGGCATCTTGACGATGATTATCTTTTCGAGGACATTGAAATAGCTGCTGAGCGAGGTAAACTTATCGTCCGCCCCACCTTCCGAGCAGATCATATAAGCGGGTCTTGGCATGCTACCCAACCCTCACGTGATATTTGCTAGGATCGGATTGAAAATGCCCTGGAGTCAGCTGTGTCTCTTGAGTGCAGGACACGAACCACATCGAGAGAGGCGCCGAATACCTCTTGGCGAGAAACTCAACCGCTTCAGCGACTTGATACGTCGTCTTTACCGTGATGGGCCTACCAATTTGGTTGACCCAATGGTCTCGAAACACTGTGATCCGGAACGAGCCATTTGGATCGTATTCCGGATACCAGCCTACCTCGATCGTTAATCCAGTATCGAGGTCAACTTCAAGGATATCCTGATCCAGATTCCTCTGATCGTAGGATTCGTAAAGACGTCCCTTGAGAACAGCGGTCGATGGTAGAATAAGATTGATGATATTGCTCATGGGTTGGCCCCTCGTCTTCGAAGGTCCTGTTCGGTTATTGGTCTGCCGTGAATTCCGCTATTCGTCCATTCCGCAAAGAGGTAGGAAACCTCTCTGCCATTAGCGGCGCCTACTGTAAAGCCGAAATCCATGTAGTATTCGCTTCCCTCCTGGTGACGTGTTCCAGAAATAAGTATGCCGTGAATTACACACTCAATTTCCATTTGTCTCTGCTCGTTGGCGTCGAAACTTGGGTGATAGTAAGCGGGCTGAGTGCTCGTGTTCTGCACAAGCTGCGACCACTCAACTCGTGGGGGAGGCCTGTGCTTGCGATATTGGATCCATATGCTCGCATACAGTTGCCTCAGTTGCTGTTCTTCAGCCGGCGACACGGTGGTTGTCCCCCTTGCACGCAATCGGCTGCCAGATTGTCCATTTTCTCAACCCGGAGGGTACTAGCGCTTTTTGTTGCCCGCAACAGAAATTTAGCCCAAGAAAGTCAACCTCGCTGTTCTAGTCTGAATCATGCACTGCCGCTTTCTTCCGTAATCCTATGCGGCGCAAAGTGTTGTGTCAACTGGCCAATCGCAAGTCCTTGTGGTCTTCCACCTTGCGAAATACGTGGAGAGACACTTTTCGTCAATACCACCTGTTATCAATCACCGATTCTCCCCTCCACCCATCGCCCCTCCGGTCGTCATCATCAGCCCCATGTCCCCCGCGCCACCCTTGCCCTGATGCTCAATACCTCATACTCGCCGCCGAGCATCTACCGCCCGACACTTGGTGCCGACATCGCCCTCTTGGCCGCCCGTTCGCCGATCTGTGCAGCTGACCTTTGGCCGTGCCGGCGTTGGGGAACTCGAAGGCCCTGACGCTGGCCGGCCGCCTTCGAGAAAGGACCGGCACCATGTTGCGCATCTTCCGCGGGTGCAATCGTTCCATTCCCTGAAAAACTTCGAGAAAATGGGCAATCTGCTTCAAGAAACCTCTTCACTTGGCCTAAACACTAGCAAAAAACGGCGTGTTTTTATTCTCTTGGGCACGCGATTTCCGCATTCCTACCGTGGCGGACAGCGGCTTTCGTGTGCCAGCCACGGGATTGGGCACTGAACAACGTCAGTATTTCGTTCGCCCGCTTGGAGATGGCACCCCGAAAAATGCTGCATTTTCCAGGTGAATGGCACACGATTCACCCGGAGCCGATGTAAGTCATCATGGTTTTCCTCGAAAAGTTGTCGTTTTTCCCGAAATTGCCAGGGAATGGAGCGACGGCACCCTCTTCCGCCAGCAATTCACCCGAGCTATTCCGCCGAACGCCGAGCGCGTCACCCTCAAAGGCAAGAACGGCCGGACCGTCGAGGCCGTCCGGTTCAAGGACGAAGAGGGCAAGACCGTCACCGCCCCGCTAACCCGCAACGGGGACCGCTGCCGCGTTCCTTCGCCCGTCTGGTACGGCGAGTATTCCGACGCCGACGGCATCCGGCACCGCGTTCCGTTATGCGCGAACAAGGCCGCATCCGAGCAAATGCTGACGCAGTTACTCGGCAAGGCCGGGCTGGGCCGCTTGGGCATGCGCGACCCTTTCGAGGCGCAACGCCTGCGCCCGCTGGCCGAACACCTGGCCGACTTCCACCGGGAGCTATCGTCCCGCAACAACGCGCCCCGCTATGTCGATCTGGTCATCTCCCGTTTGCGGGCGCTGCTCGACGGCTGCGCGTTCCATCGCATCGCCGACCTGTCCGCCTCCCGCGCCGCCGACTGGCTTGCCGATCTGCGACGCCGCGGCCGTCCTGCCGCCGAGCTGCCCGCCGGTCAAGAGTGGTTCACGCCACGGGAGGCCGCGGCCCTTCTCGGCATCTGGCCGCTGTCCGTGGGAACCGCGGTCCGCCGCCTCCGGCTAGACGACTCGGGGCAAGGCCCGGCGCTTCCCCCGCGCGACCGTCGAGGCGCTGCAGGAACGACTTGCCCGCGGCGTCAGCGTACAGACCACGAACGATTACCTGTCGGCCCTGAAATTATTCGGCCGCTGGCTGGTGAAGGACCGGCGCACGGGCGAGAACGTCTTTCAGCACCTGGAAGGGGGCAACGCGAAGGTGGACCGCCGGCACGATCGGCGCGAACTGGACGCCGATGAACTGCGTCGGCTTCTGACCGTGGCCCGTGCCAGCGAACGGAGCTTCCGCGGGTTGACCGGACCGGATCGCTTCCACCTGTACGCCCTGGCGTGTGATTGCGGCTTCCGAGCGTCCGCGCTGGCGTCCCTGACCCCAGAGAGTTTCGACCTCGACACCGTTCCGCCCGTTATCACCCTCGCCGCCCGCCACGCCAAGAACCGCAGGACGAAGGTGCAACCCCTGCCGTCCGACGTCGCCGATCTGATCCGCGACTACCTCCGCGACAAGCCGGCGGGTCAACCTGTCTGGGGCGGGACGTGGGCTAGCGATCGCAAGGGAGCCGAAATGCTGCGGATCGACCTCGACGCGGCCGGCATCCCCTACGCCGTCGAGGGACCGGACGGTCCGCTCTTCACCGACTTCCACGCGCTGCGACATACCTACCTGACGCTGGGCGGTCTGGCCGGGATCGACCTGCGGACGTTGCAGGAACTGGCCGGGCACTCGACGCCGACCCTGACGGCTCGCTACTCTCACCGCCGGTTGCACGACCTGGCCGGCGCCGTCGAGAAACTGCCGAGCTTCCTCCCCGGACCGACCCTCGAAACTCTCCGCGCGACCGGCACAGAAGACGCATCCGGGGCAATTAAAGACACCGGCGCTCTCCAAAGCCATTACACACCCCTTACACACGCACCTGATAGCGGGGGAGGATTGTTGAGGATTGCTGACGTTCGCGCGTCGGCCGGGGCTGAAAAGCCGACCGGCCGCAACCCCTTGAATTTGCAAGGAGTTGAGGCCGGCTGCGGACCGCTGAGGATTGTTGATTCAAGAGCGGGTGATGGGGCTCGAACCCACGACAGCCACGTTGGCAACGTGGCGCTTTACCACTGAGCTACACCCGCGATCCTACTCCACCATTTTAAGGCCAGCGGACCGGTTGGCAAGAGAAGATTCGGAACCCCACGTATCCATAGATCTACTGTACCGGTCAGACGAGCCGGGAACGCAAGCAATCGGAGTTGTACGGGTTTTTCCGGTCGTTGCCTGCCGACGCGCCAGAAAAAACCGCTATCTGTAACAGTAGAACGAGAAACTCTGCGGCCGATCACCCAAGGAACGACCCATGACACCCGCAAGCACCGACGTGAAACGGAAGACCGGAGATGGCGACAAGGCCGCGGCGGCAGGTCCGCTCTCCGCCGAGGAGCTGCGCAAGATGCACGCCTACTGGCGGGCCGCGAACTACCTGTCCGTCGGCCAGATCTACCTGATGGACAACCCGCTCCTGAAGGAGCCGTTGCAGCTCAAGCACGTCAAGCCGCGCCTGCTCGGCCACTGGGGAACCACGTCGGGCCAGAACTTCCTCTACGTCCACCTGAATCGGGTCATCAAGGAATACGACCTGAACATGCTCTACATCTCCGGCCCCGGGCACGGCGGGCCGGCGCTGGTGGCCAACGCCTACCTGGAAGGGACGTACAGCGAGGTTTACCCCAACATCGGCCAGGACGAGGCCGGGCTGAAGCGGCTCTTCACGCAGTTCTCGTTCCCCGGCGGCATCCCCAGCCACGTCGCCCCGGAGACGCCCGGCTCCATCCACGAGGGGGGCGAGCTGGGCTACGCCCTGTCGCACGCCTACGGTGCGGCCTTCGACAACCCCGACCTGATCGTCGCCTGCGTCATCGGCGACGGCGAGGCCGAGACGGGGCCGCTGGCCACCGGCTGGCACGGCAACAAGTTCCTCAACCCGGTCCGCGACGGCTGCGTGCTGCCCATCCTGCACCTCAACGGCTACAAGATCGCCAACCCCACGGTGCTGGCCCGCATCAGCCACGAGGAGCTGGACGCCCTGATGCGCGGCTACGGCTACACGCCCCATTTCGTCGAGGGAGACGACCCGGCCAAGATGCACCAGCTCCTGGCGCACACCCTCGACGTCGTCATCGGCGAGATCAAGGCCATTCAGGCCGACGCCCGCAAGAACGGCTTCACCAAGCGCCCCCTCTGGCCCATGATCGTGTTCCGCAGTCCCAAGGGCTGGACCGGCCCGAAGGAAGTCGATGGCCAGAAGTGCGAGGGTTACTGGCGCTCGCACCAGGTGCCGATGGCCGACATGTCCAAGCCCGGGCACGTCCAGATCCTCGAAACCTGGATGAAGAGCTACAAGCCGGAAGAGCTGTTCGACAAGACGGGCCGACTCATCCCGGAGCTGGCCGAGCTGCCGCCCCGGGGCGAGAAGCGCATGAGCGCCAACCCGCACACCAACGGCGGCCTGCTGCTCAAGGACCTGAAGATGCCCGACTTCCGGGACTACGCCGTGGACGTGCCCAGCCCGGCGCCAAGGACGCGGAATCCACGCGGGTCATGGGCAAGTTCCTCCGCGACGTCATGAAGGTGAACCTGGACAGCAAGAACTTCCGCCTGGTCAGCCCGGACGAGTTCAACTCCAACCGCTGGCAGGACGTGCTCGAAGTCACCAACCGCGCCTGGGTCGCCGAGACGTTGCCCTACGACGACCACCTGAACCCCGACGGCCGGGTCATGGAGATCCTCAGCGAGCACCAGTGCCAGGGCTGGCTGGAGGGCTACCTGCTGACCGGGCGGCACGGCTTCTTCTCGTGCTACGAGGCGTTCATCCACATCATCGACTCGATGTTCAACCAGCACGCCAAGTGGCTGAAGGTGACGCGGCACATCCCCTGGCGGCGGCCGATCGCTTCGCTGAACTACCTGCTGTCGTCGCTGGTCTGGCGCCAGGACCACAACGGTTTCAGCCACCAGGACCCCGGCTTCATCGACCACATCGTGAACAAGAAAGCGGAGGTCATCCGCGTCTACCTGCCGCCGGACGCCAACACGCTGCTGAGCGTGACCGACCACTGCCTGCGCAGCCGCAACTACGTCAACCTGGTCGTGGCCGGCAAGCAGCCGGCGCCGCAGTGGCTGACCATGGACCAGGCGATCAAGCACTGCACGGCCGGCATCGGCATCTGGGAGTGGGCCAGCAACGACAAGGGCAGCGAGCCCGACGTGGTCATGGCCTGCTGCGGCGACGTGCCCACGCTGGAGTGCCTGGCGGCGGTGGAGCTGCTCCGCAAGCACCTCCCGGAGTTGAAGGTGCGGCGTCATCAACGTGGTGGACCTGATGAAGCTGCAGCCGGCGAGCGAACACCCGCACGGGCTGAGCGACCAGGACTTCGACATCCTCTTCACCAAGGACAAGCCGATCATCTTCGCGTTCCACGGCTACCCGTGGCTGATCCACCGCCTGACCTACCGCCGCACCAACCACAAGAACCTGCACGTGCGCGGCTACAAGGAGGAGGGCACGACCACGACGCCGTTCGACATGGTGGTGCTGAACGACCTGGACCGCTTCCACCTGGTCATGGACGTGATCGACCGCCTGCCGCAGCTGGGCGCTCGGGCCGCCTACTTCAAGCAGGCGCTGCGCGACAAGCTGATCGAGCACAAGCACTACATCCGCAAGCACGGCGACGACATGCCGGAAATCGCCGGTTGGCGGTGGGGAGTGAAGGGGCAAGCGGGTACACGAACCACCTCGACCGAAGGGGACAATGTGTAGGGAGTGGTGAGTGGTTATGAGAATGCTGAGTGCTCAGTACTCAGTACTCAGTACTCGTCTCCTGACTCGTAAATAACACGCTCCGCACCTCGCACCAACGAACCAGGAGACAATCGATGGCCACCACTTTACCGAGACTCTTTCTCGCCCGGCACGGCGACACGGCCTGGACCGACTCACATCAGCACACCGGCCGAACCGATCTGCCGCTGAATGAACGGGGGGAGGAGCATGCACGCCAGCTGCGCGAGCAATTGCGAGCGTTCTCCTTTGTCCGCGTTTTCACCAGTCCCTTGCAGCGTGCCTCGAAGACCTGCGAGTTAGCAGGCTTTGGGGCCGGCGCGGCAGTCGATCTCAACCTGATCGAGTGGGACTATGGCCGCTTCGAGGCAAAGTTAACGAGCGACGTCCTGAAGGAGCGGCCTGGTTGGGAACTCTTCCGAGACGGCTGCCCCGACGGCGAATCTCCCGATGCCGTCGCGCTCCGGGCCGACCGCTTCGTCGCCAAGGTCCACGGCCTGGCCGGCGATGTGCTGGCGTTCTCCAGCGGTCACATCATTCGGATGATCGCAGCCCGCTGGCTCGGGCTGCCGCCGGCTGCGGGGCGATGTTTCTTCTGCGATCCCGCCAGTGTTGGCGTGCTCGGGTTTGAACACGACAGCCGGGATCAACCGGTTATTCGTCTGTGGAACTCCGTGAGTAAACCGCGAACGAACGCGGAGTAGGAGGACTTACCATGTCAGCACCCCTCTCGGACGCCCTGGTCTTCTTCGGCGCCACCGGCGATCTGGCGTACAAGAAGATTTTCCCTGCACTGCAGGCCATGGTGCGCCGCGGCCACCTCAACGTGCCGGTGATCGGCGTGGCCAAGGCCGGTTGGAACCTGGATCAGTTCAAGGCGCGAGCGCGCGACAGCGTGGAGAAGCACGGCGGCCTCGACCCGGCGGCCTTCGCCAAGTTGAGTTCGCTGCTTGCACTACGTGGACGGCGACTACAAGGATCCGGCGACATTCGCGGCCCTGCGCAAGGAACTCGGCTCAGCCCAACACCCAGCCCACTACCTCGCCATTCCGCCCGTGCTGTTCGGCGTGGTCGTGGAACAACTCGGCAAGTCGGGATGCGCACGGCGCCCGCGTCATCGTCGAAAAGCCGTTCGGCCGGGACCTCGAATCCGCGCGAGCCCTCAACCGCATCTCTCCTCGGCAACTTCGACGAGTCGGCGATCTTCCGCATCGACCATTACCTGGGCAAGAACCCGGTGCAGAACCTGCTTTTCTTCCGCTTCGCCAACTCCTTCCTGGAGCCGATCTGGAACCGCAATCACGTCGAGAGCGTGCAGATCACCATGGCGGAGAATTTCGGCGTGCAGGGCCGCGGTCTCTTCTACGAGGAGGCCGGCGCCATCCGCGACGTGGTCCAGAATCACCTGCTGCAAATCCTGGCCAACCTGACGATGGAGCCGCCGGCCGGGACCGACAGCGAGTCGGTCCGCGACGAGAAGGTCAAGGTGCTCAAGGAAATCGCGCCGCTCGGTCCCGACAACGTGGTCCGCGGGCAGTTCGTCGGCTACCGCCAGGAGAAGGGCGTGGCGCCCGAACTCGAAGGTGGAGACCTTCGCGGCGCTGCGGCTGGGGATCAACTCCTGGCGCTGGCACGGGGTGCCGTTCTACATCCGGGCCGGCAAGGAGCTGCCGGTGACCTGCACCGAGGTCCTCGTCCGGTTCCGCCAGCCGCCGGCGGTTTATTCGCCGACCGCCGCCGCCGCCGAACTACCTGCGCTTCCGCATCAGCCCGGACGTGCAGATCGCCCTGGGCGTCATGGTCAAGGTCGCCGGCGAGGAGATGGCCGGCACGGAGGTCGAACTGCTGGCGTTCCATCACCCCGGCAAGGACGAGATGGACGCTTACGAGCGCCTGCTGGGCGACGCCATGAAGGGAGACGCCACCCTCTTCGCCCGGGAGGACTATGTGGAGGAGGCCTGGCGCATCGTCGATCCGGTGCTGAAAGCGAGTCACGCCGGTCTACGAATACGAGCCGAAGACCTGGGGGCCGCGAGAGGTCGATCAGAAAGTTTCACCCGTTGGCGGGTGGCACAACCCTGCCGTAACAGGCTAACTCGGGTCACAGGGATCATCCAGGAACCTGTTCCGTTTCGCGGCGGTTCGCCGGACCGCGCCGTTCGGCGATCCGCCGCGAAACATGGGATCGAATCTTGGACCGATGGAAAAGTCCGACATGAAAATCCTGTTGCTCAACGCCGGCTCCAGCAGCTTGAAATGTACGCTGATGGAGTCGGGAACGAACGCGGTTCTCGCCGGCAGCCTCACCGATTGGGCCGGCTCGGCGACTCGTTATCACTTTGCGGGCCTGGACGGCAAGGAGATGTCCGAAGAAGTTTCCTGGAAAGGACACGCCGAAGCGGTGCGGCGCGTGCTGCACGACCTATCTCATGCGGACCCGGCCGTCCTGCCCGAGCGGACTGCTCTCGGTGCTGTCGGGCACCGGGTGGTTCACGGCGGACCATTCACGTCTTCCGTGCGAATCACGCCCGAAATCCGCTCGCGGATCTCCGCGCTGGCCGATCTGGCGCCGCTGCACAATCCGCCGAGCCTGGCAACTCTGGCGGCCGCGGAGGCGGAGTTGCCCGGCGTGCCGCAGGTGGCCACATTCGACACGGCCTTCCACGCCACGCTGCCGCCCGAAGCCTGGACATATCCCGTTCCCGAAAAATGGACAAGCGACTGGGGCATTCGCCGCTTCGGTTTCCACGGGCTGAGCTACGCCTACTGCAGTCGCCGCGCTGCCGAGATGCTGGGCCGGTCGTCGGAAGAACTGCGACTCGTGATCTGCCACCTCGGGAACGGTTGCTCCGCCGCGGCAGTGCGCGGCGGCCGGAGTGTCGATACCACCATGGGCTATACGCCCCTGGAAGGGTTGATGATGGGCACGCGCAGCGGCTCGATCGATCCGAGTATCGTGGTGCATGTCCAGCAGCACCACGGCTTGACAGGGGAGCAGGTCGAGGCGGCGCTCAACCGTGAATCGGGTTTGCTGGGCGTGTCGGGCATTTCAGGCGACATGAGACAAGTTCTGGACGGTGTGCGTGCCGGTCGCCAGCAAGCCCAATTAGCCCTGGCGATCTACACGCATCGGGTTCGACAGGCGATCGGCTCTCTGGCAGTGACGATGGGCGGCATCGATGCCCTGGTGTTCACGGCCGGCATCGGCGAGCACGCCGCCCCGGTCCGAGAGGCGATCTGTACCGGGCTGGATTGCCTGGGACTGGAGTTGGACACCCAAGTCAATGCCACATGCCGGCCAGATATGGACGTGGCCTTGCGCACTTCCCGCGGCCGAATTCTCGTCATCGCCACGCGGGAAGACGTGACGATGCTTCGGGAGGTGATCCAGGTGCTTGGCGCGAAAGGTGGAGAACATTAACAAACCGCTACCATCTGGGAGCACTCGAAGCCAAGGTCACGATTCCCGACTTGACACACCCCGCCGGCGAGCGACAATACGAGTATGAACGCCATTGAAACTAACGATACTGGAATACGTCCGGATATCGTGGCTGATGCCCAGCTGATCGCCGAGTGCGTCGCCGAGGGCAGGCCCATTCCTCCCGATGTCGTTCGCCGGGTTCGGGAGGAGTCCCAGAAGATTACTCAAGCCCTCTACGAGAAGTATGGACTGCTCGACATCGCCGTTCCGGCCATCCGCGAATTGCGCGGCGAACTACCACAGCCATGAAATACGTTCTGGACGCCTCGGTCGCCGCCAAGTGGGTACTCCGTGAAATCCACTCCGACAAAGCTCTTCGTCTTCGGGCCGGTTTCCAAAACGCCGTCCACGAATTCCTCTCCCCGGATGTCTTCCCCGGCGAAGTGGGGCACACACTTACCCGAGCCGAACGCCAGTCGCGCATCACTGTCGGCGAAGCGCTGCTACTCTGGTCGGACGTGATGACAACCCCGCCGCGGCTCGTCGCTTCTTTACCTCTGACGCAACGCGCCATCACTGTCTCCTCACGAATGCGCGTCGGCGTCTTCGACTGCATGTACGTTGCCCTGGCGGAGCGGGAGAGCTGCGAACTGGTGACCGCCGACGCACGGCTACTCAACAGCCTCCAATACCACTTTCCATTCATCGTAGCGCTCTCCTCGATGCCCTGATTGCACTTTTACGCTCTCAACAAACCGAACCAGCGGCTCATTCGACCGAGGATCTCCCATGCTCATACCCGCCCCGCCATCCGCGTCGATGGGTCGCTGAAGGACTCCGAGTCTCGCAACGATTATCACGCGTGTTCGAGAATGACCACGACGGCGCGGACGGGTGAGGCTGTGCCCCGTGTCTGGCTGAAATGCTCGCACAGCTGCGACGCGCGGAATGCGTCACAGCTGTTCCTCACTCCTGTCGAACCGACCCAACCGTTGCATTCCGCCCACCACCCGGTACGATGGGGCAGCTTGCTTTGCGCGAAACGTCAACCGCCCATCATCCCCGAGGAATCCTGCCATGCCGCTTGCCGTCCGTCTCGCCGTCCTCTTCCTGCCGTTCATCCTGCTGCCCGACCGTGTCACCGCACAGGACGTCAACAAGGCCGCCGAGGAGATCAAGGCCCACTACACCAAGTACGAGTACCGCATCCCGATGCGCGACGGCAAACGGCTCTTCACCGCCGTCTACGTCCCCAAGGACCAGAGCCAGACGTATCCCATCCTGCTGACGCGCACGCCGTACAGCGTCAAGCCCTACGGCGCCGATCAGTACAAGCGACGACCTCGGCCCGTCGCCGCTGTTCGGCAAGGCGGGCTACATCTTCGTCTACCAGGACGTGCGCGGCCGCTGGATGTCCGAGGGCGAGTACGTCAACATGCGGCCGCACAACCCCGAGAAGAAGGGCCGAGCGACATCGACGAAAGCACCGACACCTACGACACCATCGACTGGCTGCTCAAGAACGTGCCGCAACAACAACGGCAAGGTCGGCCAGTGGGGCATCTCCTATCCCGGCTTCTACACCGCGGCCGGCATGATCGACGCCCATCCGGCGCTCAAGGCCGCCTCGCCGCAGGCGCCGGTCACCGACTGGTTCATCGGCGACGACTGGCACCACAACGGCGCCCTGTTCCTGCCGCACATGTTCAACTTCATGGCCCGTTTCGACAGGCCGCGGCCCGAGCCGACCAAGAAGTTCGACGCCGACCTTCGACCACGACACGCCCGACGGCTACGACTTCTTCCTGAAACTCGGCCCGCTCAGCGAGGCCGACGCAACGCTACTTCAAGGGCGAGGTCGCGTTCTGGAACGAGGCGATGAAGCACGGCACCTACGACGACTTCTGGAAGGCCCGCAACCTCCGCCCGCACCTGAAGAACATCAAGCCGGCCGTGATGACCGTCGGCGGCTGGTTCGACGCCGAGAACCTGTTCGGCGCCCTGGAGGTGTACAAGAACGTCAAGAAGAACTCGCCGAAGACCGAGCAACGTGCTGGTGATGGGCCCGTGGGTCCACGGCGGCTGGAGCCGGCGAGCGACGGCTCGACAAGCTCGGCGACGTGCCGTTCAACGCCAAGACGGCCGAGTTCTACCGCGAGCAGATCGAGCTGCCGTTCTTCGAGTACCACCTCAAGGGCAAGGGCGAGCATGAACCATCCCGAGGCGTGGGTGTTCGAGACCGGCACCAACGTCTGGCGCAAGCACGACGCCTGGCCGCCGAAGAACGCGAAGTCGCGGTCGCTCTACTTCCACGCCGGCGGCAAGCTGCGCGACGACACGCCGGCCGACGGCGAGCCGGAGATCGGCCACGACGAGTACGTCAGCGATCCGGCCAAGCCGGTGCCGTACATCGACAAGATCGCCATCGGCATGTCGCCGGAGTACATGACGGCCGACCAGCGCTTCGCCGCCCGCCGGCCCGACGTGCTGGTCTACGAGACCGACGTGCTGGACGAGGACGTGACCATCGCCGGCCCGATCGAGGTCGAGCCTGTTCGTCTCGACGACCGGCACCGACGCCGACTGGGTGGTGAAGGTGATCGACGTCTATCCCGAACGATTATCCCGATCCGAACCCGAACCCGACGGGCGTGCAGATGGGCGGCTATCAGCAGCTGGTGCGCGGCGACGTGATGCGCGGCAAGTTCCGCAACAGCTTCGAGAAGCCGGAGCCGTTCGCGCCGGGCAAGCCGACGCCGGTGAAGTTCGCGATGCAGGACGTCTACCACACGTTCCGCAGCGGCCACCGGATCATGGTCCAGGTGCAATCGAGCTGGTTCCCGCTGGTGGACCGCAATCCGCAGACGTTCGTGGACATCTACACGCGCGAAGGAGTCCGACTACCAGCAAGGCGACGCAGCGCGTCTACCGCACGCGCGAGCTGCCGTCGCGGGTGACGGTGCAGGTGGTGCCGTGAGGAATGGGTTTCGGTGCGAGCGCCGGAATGGTCCGTGCTCGCCTGGAACGTAACGAGAGCGATCGACTCCTATTGGGATTTGGGCGGAGGCGGAGAATCGGGAGTTCGTGATAGACGAGAACCTTCCCTGGCAAGAGAGACGTTTTTCAACCTCGACTGCATCAACCGCAGCAATGCGTCGAATGTGACGCACATGATACGTTTCGAGTGGACAACAACGTGTTCCTGCCGCCACTCCAGCCGCGCCAATTCGCTCGCCAGCAAATCCTTGTCGCGGCCAATGACGAGAGCGCCGTCGAAGCCTATGGTACGTTTTCCGAAACGCGCCTCGAAATCCGGGTGTTCCGTCATCTTCGTGAGTTTGTGGAACCAGTCGATCACCTGGCTGTAGCCGTGTTCAAAACGCCGCCCCCATTCACGGGTGGCCTTTTTTCCGGCCTTCTGAAAAATGCTCTGCGGCTCGGCGTCCTCAAATTCGATGAAGCAATAGGCCTTACGGTTCCAGTCGCCTAACGCCAGGTCACAGGCATAATCTCCGAACAGATCGTATTCCAGCGCTATTCGGTCAACGGGACCGATCACAAGCGCCGGACTTAAGACGCCGCACATCGCGCTAAGGTGCGGCCTGCTACGGAAGAAAGGAAGTATGTCCGTCTTCTCTTTCAAGGACGGGCGTTCCTCCAGGAGACGCTCGAATTCGTTAACTTGCCTCTCGCTCTCCAGCAGATCGAATGTAATTGTGTCGAAGGTCTTCATTCCTTCGCGCTTACCGTGCCTTGTAGAAGATCGTCGAAGTTTAGCGGGGGGACCCGAACCACATCCACAACCTGGATACCGCCGCTACTGAACTGCCGGATCAGCACCTTGAAATCCGGAGGCACGGACAATAGATGCAGATTTTCATCGATGTCGAAAAGGCCAGGATAATTCGTCCGTTGATTGACGGGCGTCTTGGAAAGGCCATTCAACGTGTGCTGGATTCTATCCCTCGACTCGACGTCCAGGGAATCCAACATATTCTTTACGGAATCGGTAGAACGCACTTCGCCTGCTTGCGCTTGCCTGGACATGCTCAGGAAGGGCAGGAGATCGCCGACCGGCGCCTCTCCCACCGCATCTTTACCGGCGTACGCCACTATTTTGATATTCGCCGCCGTCAAAGAATTCACCAACTCTAGGATAGGGTCCACGAATTTCGTGGGCAAGTAATAGGTTCTGGTCTCCCGCGGAAGAAAAAGCGGACCGATTTCTTCCCTTTCCTCGGCGAAAAAATGGAACGCCCCGCCGACCTCCAGTGCTTCCCGATCGCCGATCTTGATCTTCTTCGGCTCCGGATGCCGAGATTCAACCTTGACCTCCGTGACCTCGAACGGGATAAGGGAGAGGTTCTTCACGTAAGCCGCCGCCGCGAACCCGTTCAGGTGATCCGTGTTTGCGCCAAACGTGATCGCGGCACGACGCATGAGCAGCGGCAACTTACTCTCCACAGGATCACCGACCGGCGCAGTTCACCGCCTTCGACCCTCACGGTTTGGCGGGTGAGAAGCAACTCCGTGGAATCCGGGCTTAGCCGCACGTCTGTGAGCACTTGCATCTCTTTCATGGCCTGCCCTCCCTTGTTCAGTGACGGCACTGCGCTACAGCAGCACTCCCTGCGACACCTGTCCTTGCCATCTTATCGCGCCGTGGTGCGAGCGCCATCGAACTAACTAGACATTCTACTACTACTACCACCAACCGACGCAACGTGTCTGCGTCTCAAGCCGAATAGCTCATTCCTCCGCTCCCGTCGCCAGAACCAGGTTACGCGCGCTTCGTAGCTGCTCGATGCGATCCCTCTCTCGCCGCAACACTCCTCCGGTGCATTTCATAGGCTCCTCATTCAGGTTTCACACGATTGGAATAATGAAATGTTAACTGAAGGAATCGTAACCGTTCACCCCGAAAACCTGGCGCAGCTGCGCGGCTGACAATTTAATAGCATCTGGGTATGCCAGAGCCGGAATGCCAAGGTTGTCGGGAGTTGCAGCGCCGCGTGGCCGAACTGGAGGATCTGGTGCGCGATCTCCAGGCCCGGCTCGGCCTCAATGCCACCAATTCCTCCTTGCCGCCGTCGGCCAATCCTCCGCAAGCACCCAAGCCGGTCGTGAAAACGCCCACCGGTCGCAAGCCCGGCGGCCAACCCGGGCATCCACCCCACCTGCGCCTAGCGCTTGCCTCCCGAGCGACTCAAGGATACCGTCCATTTTGTCCCCGAAATCTGCGGCCGTTGTCAAGCCGCGTTGCCGATCGAGCCGGCCGTCAACGACCCAGAACCGGTCTGGCATCAAGTGGCCGAATTGCCGCCCACGTCGGCCGAAATCACCGAATAGCAAGCGCACGGGCGTACCTGCCGCTGCTGCGGCACGCTCACCTGGGCCAAGATTCCCGACGACGTCCGCGCCCACGCCTACGGACCCCGGCTGACGGCGACGGTGACCTACCTGAGCGGCTGTCCCCACGTCAGTAAACGCGGCATGGAAGAGATCGTCGAAACGCTGGTGGGCATCCCGATGGCCCTGGGCACGGTGGTCAACCTCGAACAAGAGATGAGCGCCGCCTTGGCCCCAGCCCATGTCGAGGCCCAAGAGGCCGTGCGCGACGCTCCTGTCCAACACGTCGATGAGACCGGCTGGAAGCAAGCGGGCCGGCGCTGCTGGTTGTGGGCGGCGGCCACGGCCCTGGTGGCCTGCTTCGTGATCCATCCCAGCCGCGGCGCGATAGGCCTGGCGGCCTTGCTGGGCCGCACGATCAAAGGGATCGTGTGCAGCGACCGCTGGTCGGTCTACGGCCGACTGCTGGTACGCCGACGGCAACTATGTCGGGCGCATTGAAAGCGTGACTTCCAGAAGTTGGTGGATCGCGGCGGTCCCGCCAAAGACATTGGCGAGGTTGGCTTGGCCACCACCTGGATCGTGTTCGACTTGTGGCATGCTTTTCTCGGTGGTGGTTGCGACCGGTCGCAACTGCGACGGAACATCGCCGGCTGGCGCAAGCTCTTCCGCGACCAGTTGCGGCAGGGGTGCGCTTGCAGCGACGTGGCAGCGGCCCGGTTTTGTAAGAACCTGTTGGCCGTGGAACCGGCGCTGTGGACCTTCGTGCGCATCGACGGCGTGGCGCCGACCAACAACCACATCGAACGGGTGTTGCGTTCGGCAGTGTTGTGGCGCAAGAATGCCTTCGGCTGTCATAGCGAAGCTGGCTGCCGGTTCGTCGAGCGCATCTTGACGGCGGTGCAGACACTGCGCCTGCAAAAGCGACCCGTGTTGGAGTTCTTGCATCAAGCAGTGTTGGCTCATCGTCATGGAAAAGTCGCACCGAAACTGTTACCAACTGGGTGAACGGTTACCCCGCCGAATTCGCGAATCTGCTCAAGAAGCAGAATGGCGGCTACATCCGCTTTTCCTTCCGGAGATGGTTCATGACTCCATTGCCGGTATCGGTCCACACTTTCCATCTCTGACCGGGTTTGACTGGGACGAGTCCCAAGGGGTGCCGTCGCTCCCTTCCCTGAGATTATGCAGCTTTTTTGAGTTTATGGCCGCTGCGAACTCGTTTACTCGCCGATTGGGACACTGTCGGCTGAGGCTTGGTACGGAGGTAGGCCTCGTGGGCTGCCGGCCACACGCTGCTGAGCACCAGCACCCGCAGGTCCAGAATTACCTGACCACCCCCATGACTCCACGTCATCCCCGAACGCTTCAGGCGCTCCGTGAACACCGTCTTGCAGGCCGCCTCCGTCACGCCGCTGCCGATCGGCATACCCTGACCCCGATAGTCTGCGTACTGCATCCACACCGCGTGCTTGCGTAGATAGCGGTAGGCTTTCCAGTAGTCCGCCAGCGGCACCGTGCGGAGTTGGCGACGATGGTTGTAGTGCCCCATGGCCGACCGCACCACGTGGCTCACGCCGTGCTGCCGGTCACGCAGCCAACGACGCCATTTGGCAAACCAGCGCGCGGCCTCCTCCCCCTTCGCCAAACAACGCGGTCGCCAGCTTGTTCACGTAGCCGCACGCGTGCCAGAAATCCACGACCCATTGCCACGTCAGCTGCTGTCCCGGATGCCACGGGTCGTCCAGGCGACGCAGCACCTGCCGATAATACTCCTTCGGGTGCGTGCCGCCGTCGGTGACGTACGCCAGACGCGGCGCCGGCCGGCCGTGCGCGTGCCACTGCCGCAGCACCTGGTCCAGCAGCGACGTCAGTTGCGCGGACAGCGTTCCCTGGCCCGCTTCGGGCATTTGCCCCAGGTAGACTGTGCCCAGACGCTTACCCTTCCGATCATACACCGACAGCGTGGCCGTGCTGCCCTCGTGGTAGCCGTCCTGGCGAATCGGTACGTGGACGCCATCGCGTCCCGCCGCCAGCACCGGCCGATGCTTGCCTTTGGAAGCAAAGGCTTTGCTGAGCAGTTCCAGCACCCGAGCTACCTGCGCTGGCTCGCGGAACGAGGCCAAGCCATCACGCAACGCCGTCGTCACCTTGCGTACACTCGTCACCGACCAGGACACGTTGTGCGTGCTCAGCAGCAGCTTGCGGACTGGCTCCTGCTCGTGCTCCACCGACCACAAGCCGACACGCTCCGCCAGGGCCGGGGTCGCCAGTCCGGCCTCGATGCCCAAGTGGAGTCTCCAGCGGAAAGAGCGCCGGTTCGCCGGCTTCAACGGCTTCGTACAAATAGCGGCGCAGCTCGATTTCGCCGAACAGCGTGCCGATCTGGTTAGGGCTCTTGGGCCGACGCCGATACTCCGCGCCCGCGAAACGCAGCCGCAAGGGGATGTCGTCGCGACAGGGAGGTTCGATGCGGTTGTACTCGTGCTCGACGAGGACACGGCCGGCTTCGCGCAACGCCGTCGCGATGCCGTTTTCCAAGGCGCAGGTAAGCTCTGGGGTGGGTGGTTGCTGGCGAAAAGCCTGCTGGAGGGCGAACAGTGCCAGGAGCGGCGGCAGCATCCTGGTGAGAAAGTCCTGGAAATCGTCGGCGGGGGCCATTGCCGTGGACGCGGTCGGGACGGTAGATTGAGGCATGAGGACTCCTTTCCTGGGTCAGGGGTTTTGGCGAACCACTGCCCAGGATAGGACCCTCTTGTCACGAAGCAAGCACCCAGTGGATGGGCCGACAACGACAGAATCTGCGAATCCTCCGGTTTATTCAGGGAATGGAGCGATTGCACCCGTCCCAAGAGCATGTGAGCTATTCGCTCCAGGGCCTTGTTCCGTTTGATGGCGACGGGCATTGGCACCTTTGTCTGGACTATCGACAGAATTCAGCTTCTCCGTCCATTACTCACGCGGACATCGAGTGTGATCGTGAGTCCCGGATTGCTGATTCGTTTGCGGATAACCTTGCGATGCTGGAAATCGACATTGGCGACCAATTCGTCTTGGAGGGTGTATCTGAAATCGAAAAGGTAAAAGCCGATTTGTCCTCGTCGCTCAAGACCGCCTTCGACCCTCCCGATACATTGGCGCACGGATATCCAACGCACCGGCGCGCGTGGGGACGAAGAACAATCCAGGGGTGCAATCGCTCCATTCCCTGAAAAACTTCGAGAAAATGGGCAATCTGCTTCAAGAAACCTCTTCACTTGGCTTAAACACTAGCAAAAAACGGCGTGTTTTTATTCTCTTGGGCACGCGATTTCCGCATTCCTACCGTGGCGGACAGCGGCTTTCGTGTGCCAGCCACGGGATTGGGCACTGAACAACGTCAGTATTTCGTTCGCCCGCTTGGAGATGGCACCCCGAAAAATGCTGCATTTTCCAGGTGAATGGCACACGATTCACCCGGAGCCGATGTAAGTCATCGTGGTTTTCCTCGAAAAGTTGTCGTTTTTCCCGAAATTGCCAGGGAATGGAGCGACGGCACCCCAATCCAGAATGGATTTGGATCAGTCCAAATACAGTGCCACGTGGATTTGTTCGCTCAGACGATCCTCGCTATGCCGAACTGAAGGACCTCATGCCGGGTTACGCTTCGCGGTTCCCCGAGGCGCCTGCGGGCAGTTATCTGCTGGGCGTGACCGATGGTGTGCGGTCAAAAGTGATCGACGCGTGTGCTCAATGTCGAATGTTCGTCCGCCCTCTGCGTGAATATGTCGAGGGCATCTGAGAGAAAAACGGACATCGTAGAAATTCACGCCGATCAAACCGATGAGGGAAAAGGTGTTAGCAGACCAGCTGACCCGGCGGCTATAAAATGACGTTCGGTCAAGTGTTCAGCCGAGGTGCCTCATGAAAAGTATTGCCGACCAGTTGCCGCCAGAGATAGCCCGACAAATCCATCCGGACCGGCGCAAGAACGAGGCGGAATACTGGGCAGTCCGCGACCAACTTCTCGATCAGTACCGAGGCCAGTGGATAGGCTTTGCCGAGGGCAGGGTGGTCGCGTCGGGCACCAGCCCCGTGACCGTGTTCCACGCCGCCGAGGCGACGGGACTGCACCCGTTCTTCATCTGTGTCGGGAGGGAAGAGGAACCGTGCCGCATCCGGCGCGTTGCCTTCGCTTACGACGCGGGTTATCCCGGTGAAGCCTTGCCGTTGATCGCCGTCGAGTTCCGGCAGGCCAGCGGAGCGTCCGGGCGTCGTCCTGGATCGAGTCATTCCCGATACGGGGGCGGATGCAAGCGTCTTGCCCTGAGCGGATTGTCAACTCCTTCCGTTGAATCCGAGCCAGGGCGTGCAAGGCTTGATCAGCGGAGTTGCAGGCAGTTCCGCGGCAACGCTCGCTTTTCAGAGTGTGGGCTCAGCCTGGACGGGCAGGATTACCCGTGCCGGCTGCAAGCGGACTTTGTTGGCGGCGAGCGCATCCTGGGCCGCGACGTCCTCAATCGTCTGGAGGTGCTGTTCCGCGGTCCTGCCTGTGAAGCCGTCATCAATCCATGATGAGGATTTTTTCCGGCGCCGCCCTAGGTGCTGTCGGACCGAGCCGGCATGCAGCGAGGACATTGCTGGCCCGCAGTCCAAATGATACGATGTTAGCCGGGCAATTATTCCAGCAGTTGAAGAGGCTAACAATGGACCGGAACATATTCACCGAGACGATCCGTGCGTTCAAGCACCGCGCACCGTTTCGGCCGTTCACGGTGGTGACCGTCATCGGGAACCGGCATGAAGTGGACCACCCGGACGCACTGGCGGTAAAAGACGGAGTGGCCCTGTTCGCAGGACCGGGCGGCGTTCCAGTAATCTTCGACTATGAAGGAGTCAGCGAAGTCATCGGTGACCTGTCCGGTCGCGGGGCGGAGGCGTAAGTCGGCCAGCCCGCGGCGTATCGGACGAGGCAGAGCCGATGATCGGGGGCGTTGTGAACGCCCGCCAGGAAGTCATCGTCCCGCTAGGCGCGTGGGGGGCGAGCGGGATCAAAACAGAAAAAGGGGTCAGGTTGGGTTAGTATTTGCAACTCAGCGGTGTGATGTTACCGTGGCGGCATGGTGCGCCGAACATTTGAGTTCTAGGCTGCGTGTTCCGCCCAGCCGGTCCTGGGCACCGCGTGCTGACTCAGAAGGGCGGAACACGCAGCCTAGAACTCAAATGTTCACCGACCGTCGGGGAGCCGCGTGCGGCGCGGGGGGTTAACCTGACCCCTTTTTTGGGCCCTTCTGCGGTGCGCGTTTGCCGCGGTCGAGTCGTTCGCGCGCCGTGGTCGTTTTTCATGGCCATCTCATTTGCGTCCAACTTCGGCGCGTGTTACCATGCAGTGAATGGCCCGGGGCGATTCGACCCCGTGGACGATGGGGTTTGTCAAGTCCTTCTGCCCCGGCGAGATATGGTCCCAGGAGGTGACTGCATGATTCGCATCCAAAAGATCCTGTATCCGACCGACTTCTCCTCCTACTCGAACCAGGCGTATTTTCACGCCGTTTCGTTGGCGGAAAAGCATGGGGCCAGTCTCACCGTCTTGTTCGTCTACAACGCGGACAAGATCACGACGCCGGGCAGCCCCAGTTCGCTCGAAGAAGCGCGGGCTTACTGGGCGAACCAGCTCGAGTCGATCCGGCCGATCGATCCAACTATCTCCGTGCGCCATGTCCTGCTCGAGGGCGATCCGGCCGAGGAGATCGTTCGCTTCGGCCGGGATGCCAGTATCGACCTGATCGTGATGGGGACGCACGGCCGCACGGGTCTGGAACGACTGCTGCTGGGTAGTGTCGCCGAGAAGGTCCTGCGCGAGGCCGCCTGCTCCGTGCTGGTGGTCAAGCTGCCGAAGGGCATTCCCGCTATCGAGCGCGGCGATGTGGAGATCGCCGCCGCCCGGCCTGAAACGGACGAGCTGAGCAGCGACAGGGCACAACGCGATCGGCCCGATGCACCGGTGGGGACCACATCCTACCGGCGTATCGGGCTGATTTTTTCTATTCATCTCTCTCGTCCTACCTCTCTGCTACCTCCAGAGGCTGGCTGCTGTGCATCTACGTCCCGCCCTCATTCCGGTCTGGACAGAATTTCTGTTGTTCTCGGCACATCCGCGCCATTTTCATGCTACAGTTGAAAAGTACGTCCTCGTTAATCTGACTCAGGAAGGCGATCCATGCGTCTCTCGTTGCGGCGCACCATGCAACTGCGATTGGCCGTCTGGTGCCTCGGCGTCTTGCTGTTCGCCGTCGCCCTGTATCTTCGGCCGCGACTCTTTCCCCAGGAAGAGGAGAGCCTGTTCGCGCCGTCGTTCCTGACCCTCGTAGGCGTGTTCGCGGTTCTCAGCCTGGCCACTTCGGCGGTCGTGGCGCGGCGGGATGCGCCGCCACCATAGCCAGACGCTCCGCGCTGTCCGAGTCGATCACGGCCCTTCGCGACAACCCGATGCCCAACGCCCTGCACGCTCTCGACCGCAGAACCCGCGAGGAAGACGAAGAACTCGCTCCAGTAGTTAAGCAACTCGAGGTCGTCGCCGACCGTTATCGCAAGGCACTCGGCGAGGTGGTGCGCAAGTCCGCGAGAAGCCGGAACGTGGCCGCGAGACGACGACCGCGAACGATCCCGAACGGCACGGACCGGCGACGGCACGCTACGTCGGCGGCGCCTCCCGTCACCGGATGGTCGGCCGGCTCGCGCCGAACTTGCACTGGATCGCCGCCACACCGCCGCTGCAACAGTTCCTCGGCTCGAAGCTGAAAGACCTGGTCGCCCGGTCGTTCCTCGATTTCGTGCATCCGTCCGATACCGAAAACCTGAAGCAGACCCTTCGGGAAGCCCTCAAAGACGGCGAAGGCCACAACATCACCTTCCGCATTTTGGTGCCGGACCACTCGTCGGCCGTGCGCAAGAACATCCGAGTTGGGACTGCCCCCAGGCAGTGGGCAATTGTCCACCGGAGGCCGCAACGGCTCGTCGTCCGCACTGACCATGCCGCCCAATGAGCGCCATCTCCAGATGGACGTGATGACCTGCTACACCGAGGCCGGCACGCCGCTGCACCTGCGCTGCCATTTCCTCGACATCACCGATCGCGTCCTGACCGAGCAGAAGCTGAGCCGCCGGACCGGCCGAGCTGTCGCAGGCCAACGACCGGCTGCGGCAGATCAACGCCGACCTGCAGCGCCTCAAGGAGAGCTACCGCGACCTGTACCACCATGCTCCGGTGCTGTACTTCAGCCTCGACGTCGCGGGGCCATTTCGTCGCCTTCAACGAAACCATGCTGCGGACGCTCGGCTATCCGCGCGAGGCGCTGATGGGCCAGCCGTACACCTGCCTGCTGACGCCCGCCAGCCGGCATCGCTTTCCTGCAGCGATCCCGACGGCTTTCAGCGGCCCGGCGAGATCGAGACGCAGTGGGTCAAGCAGGACGGCACCGTCATCGACGTGCTGGATCGGCACGACCACGGTCAAGGACGCCGAGGGCCAGTTCGTCCGCTCGCGCAGCGCGGCCCGCGACGTGACCGAGCGCAGCCGGCTGGCGACGGCACTGCAGACCAAGGCCGAGGAGCTGCGCCAGGCCAACTCGCCAGCTGCGCCGCATCAACCAGGAGCTGGAAGAGTTCACCTACGTCGTCTCGCACGACCTCAAGGAGCCGCTGCGCACCCTGCAGGCGTTCAGCAACTTCCTGGCCGCAGGACTACGGCCCGAAGCTGGACGCCGAAGGGCAGGAGTACATCGGCCACCTGATCCAGGCCAGCCGGCGGCTGGGCGCCCTGATCGACGACCTGCTGACGCTGAGCCGGGCGGGCCGGGTCATCAACACGCCGCGGCCTTCACCTGGGACGAGACCGTCGACACCGTCCTGGGCGACCTGCACGACCTGATCCAGCGCACGGAAGGCCGAGGTCCGCGTCGAGGGGCCGCTGCCGGCTGTGCACGGCGATCCGCGAGCGCATCGGCCAGCTGCTGACCAACCTGGTCAGCAACGGCCTGAAGTACAACAAGAGCCCGCCGCCGGTGGTGGTCATCGGCACCCGGCCGGAGGTCTCCGACGGATCGCCCTCGGATTCCCGCGGGAGGCATCGGGACGGAGTTCGTGACGCTGTTCGTGCGCGACAACGGCGATCGGCATCGAGCCGCAGTACCACGAGCAGATCTTCCGCATCTTCCGCCGGCTGCACCGGCGCGAAGAGGTCGAAGGGCACCGGCGCCGGCCTGGCGATCTGCAAGAAGATCGTCGAGGCGCACGGCGGCCGCATCTGGGTCGAGTCGAAGCCGGGCAGGGCGCGACGTTCTACTTCACTCTGCCGCGTATGCAGACGACGACCAAGCGGCCTGCTTCCACGTTGTCGCCGTCGAAGGAGAACGCCACCCCGCACCCCGAGTCGCCTTCGCGCTTGCTGATGTCGCAGTCGTAGGCCGGATAAATGCTCCCTTACCTGACGCGGATCAACACACCGCATGGCAACCCCTCTTCTGCTTCTGGTGGACGATGCTCCCGAGCTGGGTGACATCGTCTTGTACCTGGGTAAGCGCTCGGGCATTGAGGTCGCCGTCTGCCCCGACGTGCCATCGGCGTGGGGGTTTCTCCAGTCGCGCCGCCCGATCTCATCCTGTTGGACGTGAACTTGCCCGGTGTGAGCGGCCCTGGAGCTGTGTCGCCGCATCCGCTCCACGCCGTCCCTCGCCGATCTGGCCATCGCCCTGTTCAGTCATTGGGGATTGCCGGCCGATGTGGCCGCCGGTCTGGAGTCTGGTGCGGACTTCGTTCTCTCGAAAGATCTGGTATCTCAACCCGTCGAATGGCGGCAGCGCCTGGAGGAGATTCTGGTTGGCAAGGATAGTCGGGGGTTGCCCTTCCCTGTAGTATGGCAACGGGGAACGGCTGAGTCTGGAGTCCGTCTCGACTGGCCGGAAGCACTCAATCAGGCTTTCCGAGTGGCTGCAATCCGCCTGATAGGCCCGGAAGTCCTCCGCATCGTTGTTCGTCGTGCATTCTCCCAAGCCTGCGTACCCAGCTTGGCCGAAGCGAACATCGCCCGTTGGATGAACTCCGACGGATTCCTGATCGTCTGTTCCGAACTAGGTGCCGCACTGGATTCGCACGCAGTTGCAACTCTTGTTGTCTCGTTGGCGAGACAAATGGGGCGCTTGCTCGGCGCCGAGGCCAGCCGACCTTTCCGGGAGGAGCTGGCGGCAGTGGTTCCCGGTTTGTCGCAATTGCCATCCCACTGATGAAACCCGTTCACGCGATCCTTCTGGTTGAAGACAACCCCGCCGATATTAAAATCACGCAGCGGGCGCTGCGGGAGAGTTCCGTCCCCGTCGAACTGCTTGTGGCGCGCGACGGGCAAGAGGCGGTGGACTATTTGCTCCAACAGGGCGAACATGCGGGAGGCGCACCCTCGCGCAGCCCGACCTGATCCTCCTCGACCTGAATTTGCCGCGTCTGACCGGCCTTGAAGTGCTCGAACGCATCCGTGCCAGTCCAGTGCTGAAAGCGGTGCCCGTCGTGGTGCTGACGACCTCACGCCGCCAGGAAGACGTGCAGGACATGTACGCCGCGGGCGCCAACACGTACATCGAAAAACCGCAGGACTTTAACCGTTTCGTCGAAGTGCTGCGGACGATTCAGAGCTACTGGCTGGATACCGCGCTGCTGCCGCCGATGCCTTGACGGGATGAAGGCTGAAGGCTGATTCGTTCTGCTTCCATCCTTCCCCCTTCATCCTTCACCTGTTTCATCATGCCGAATCTCACCCTCGGTCCCGCGCAGATCCGCGATTACTGGTACAGCCTCACCAATTTCGAGCAGCGCACTCCGACTGCCGACGACCTGAAACTCGACCACATGCGCCGGCTGATGGCCCGGCTGGGTGATCCGCACAAACGTCTGCGCATCGTTCACGTCGCCGGCACGAAGGGGAAAGGTTCGACCGCGGCGATGCTGGCGTCGATCTTTCGCCGCGCCGGTTATCGCACGGGACTATTCACGTCGCCGCACCTCTGCCGTGTCGAAGAGCGTTTCCAGGTGGACGGCCACTCGATCAGCGACGACGAGCTGACCTTGCTGCTGAACGAGGTGCGCGCTGCCGGCGAGGAGGGGCTGACCTTTTTCGAGGTGGCGACGGCGGTCGGGTTCCTGCATTTCGTGCGTCGTCGCTGTGACGCGGTGGTCCTCGAAGTTGGGTTAGGAGGACGCTTCGATTCGACGAACGTCTGCAACCCAGCCGTGGCACTTATCGCCAGCATCAGCTTCGATCACACGAAGCAGCTCGGCAACCGTCTTGCGAGCATCGCCTTCGAGAAGGCGGGCATCGTGAAGCCCGGTCGGCCGGTGGTCAGCGGCGCGACGGCACCCGAGGCGCGGGCGGTGATCGAACGCATCTGCGCCGAACGCGGGGCGCCGTTGCGACAGCTCGACGCCAATTTCCACTACGAGTCGGAACCGGGTCAAGTGACGGTGGATGGAATCCGCCGTCCGCGTCTGCGCGTCGTGTCGCGCCGGGCCTGGCCGGTGCTCGAGGTGAACCTGCTGGGCGCCCATCAGGCTGCAAACGCGGCGGTGGCGGTCGTCACGGTGGAACAGTTGCGCGCCCAGGGCTGGCACTTACCGGATACGGCGGTCGCGGCCGGTCTGGCGGAGGTGGCCTGGCCGGCGCGGATGGAAGTGGTTGGTCGCCGGCCGCTCGTCGTGTTGGATTGCGCTCACAACGTCGCCTCGGCTCTGGCCGTGGTTGAGACGTTGCATTCGTCGTTTCCGCCGGGTCGTCGTTTCCTGGTGTTCGCCGGCAGCTCCGACAAGGACCTGGCCGGCATGTTCCGCGTGATGGCCCCGCACTTCGCCCATGCCTGGCTCACACGCTACACGAACAATCCACGCTCGGTGGCGCCGGAGCAGCTGGTGGGGTTGTGGCGAGCGGCGGGCGATGTTCCGTTTACTGTCTGCGCGAATCCGGTCGAGGCTTGGCACGCAGCGCGGGAGGAAGCGAGGCCGGACGATCTGATCTGTGTCACCGGCTCAGTGTTTCTCGCCGGCGAGCTGCGGCCGACACTGCTGGCGGAGTGCGCGGGTTAGTCAAGGTTTGACGGGCGTAGCAGTTTCTCCCAGAAGAGCACTTTTCACTTGTCCGAGGTCAGCAGCTGTGGCAGCCACAACAACCCAGCGCGAGAGTTCTTTCAAATCGCTTTGCTGCTCGACAGCTGCCGTTAATTCGGTAGATACTCCACCGGGGAAACGGTTCTCGACCACTGCCATGAAGTTGCGACGAGTGGCCTTCACTTCGGCTTTCGCCTCGGCCTTCGTGATCCATTCATTCACCACACGTGATTCTTCCACTTGCCAGCCCTCCAGTTCCTTGCGCCACACGGCGTCACATCCGGTCAATTCCGCAAAGGCGGCGGCGATGGCACCGTAATCCAGCCGTCGCGCCCGATCCTTCACTCGTTCCGCTTGTTCCTTCCACAAGGCGATGACCTCCGGTCGATCGCCGCCGCGCATCAGCGGTATCCAGGGTAAGATGCACAGCCCGCATCGATTTTCCGCAATCGCGGTCAAAGTTGCAATCGCATCTTGATCCGCCAGTGCCGACGCTCGCGGCCGGAAGCACAGCGCTACGTCGTCCTGGCCCGGCAGCGTCATGTCCAGACCGACCGGTGCGGAGCCGGTGAGGAAGATGAGCGCCACGGCGAACTGGTAGCGATCGCGGTCTTGCGGACCGTGCCGAAGCTCTCGGCGATACCGGCCGACATATTCGAGCGTCCGGTCCGTGGCGTCGGGATCGGGTCGGGTGAAGAACTCGACCACCAGGCACCATGGCGGACTGGTTCCAGCCGCGTCGAGCAATTCAGCGATGGTGTCGCAGCGTCGTTCAGTGTCTCCCGGCCGCGGCGCATTTCTGGGCATCCTGCCAGCGCGCGAATCGCAGACCGGTAAATAGACGCGGCAGTATCCAGTGGACGAACTCCGCCGGCTCGTCCTTCGCCAGGTAGCGCGAAAACTGATCGAACGTGTTCATCGTCTTTCCTCGTGGGGCAGACATTCCTGTCTGCCGTACCGCCGACAATCCTGTCGGCACGGGCGGGGAGCCGACAGGAATGTCGGCGGTACGGGAGACAGGGCGGGGAGCCGACAGGAATGTCGGCGGTATGGGAGACAGGGCGGGGAGCCGACAGGAATGTCGGCGGTACGGGAGACAGGGCGGGGAGCCGACAGGAATGTCGGCGGTACGGGAGACAGGGCGGGGAGCCGACAGGAATGTCGGCGGTACGGGAGACAGGGCGGGGAGCCGACAGGAATGTCGGCCCCACGCACCGACGAGGCAGCGTGACACCTCTTTTTTCGACAACGCGCGCGCAAGAATCTACCATCCGTGCGTTTTTTCACTGGCGGAGTCTAGCTACCTCGGGTAGATTTGCATGGTGGAGTGGAAGAGGGTTTGCTACCCATCTCCAACCGGAGGGGAACCAACATGACGAGCGCGATGCGTCGGTGCGGTCTGGCGGTCCTGGCGATCAACCTGTTTCTCGTGCGGCCTCTCGCCGCGCAAGAACTCATCAAGGATACAGAAGAGCGGCGGCGCATCGAGGCGCAGCGAGCTCGAAGGCGTGACCGCCGACGCACTCCGTATCTCACTGGATATCGGTGTGAAAAGCCCGTCAAGGGCTCTGGAGATCCTCCGCGACGCTAAAGCACAGCTAGAAGCCGATAAGGATTCGCTCAAGCCAGAACGCCGTGAATCCCTTCTTCGTCAGATCAAAGGTGCATGTCGAGCCTACGAGGAGCGCTCTGAGAACAAGATCATCACGCCAGGACCATCGACGACCACGCCCCGCAGGAATCCGGCAGAGGATGAGATGCGCCGCCAGGCGGACGATGCCAGGCGCAGGATTACCGGTGGGAAAGATGCTATCGCCAGCCTGAAGGGTGTTGAGCGTCAGCGCGAGGAAGCTTTCCTCAACGTGTACGCCGACATCGTGAAGACTGCGATGCCTGAATACGAGAACATCAGGTTCCCGGCTGACTGGGTCGAGAAATCGAAACGGCGCACCACCGCGATCAAGCTGACCGAGGAGGAGAAGAAGATCGTCAAGACGCTCGGCACGCCGATGACCATCGAAATGGAAGGCAAGACCTTCAAGGAAGTTCTCGACTACCTCAAGGAGAAGACCGGGTTGCCGATCGTCGTCGATCCGCGGGCGCTGGAAGACCTGAACATCACTTACAACACACCGATCAACCTGAAGTTGAGCAAAGTCACGACGCGGACGGTGCTGAAGCGTCTCCTGGCCGATCTACAGCTGACCTACGTCATGAAGGACCAGTCCATTCAGGTCACGACGCCGGCGCGGGCCAAGGAGTTATTGACGGTTCGCATCTACTCCGTGCAGGATCTGATCCCGATCGCGGATATGCGGTTACCGGCGTACTTCTCGCAACTGCAGGCGTATCAGACGATTCAGCAGCTGGTCCTGATGATTACGCAGACCGTCGAGCCGGACAGCTGGGAAGTCAACGGCAAGGGCGGCCTCGGGACGATCGCCTTCGACCCGGTGCGCTTCAGTCTGATCGTGAAGCAGACGGCCGAGATGCACTACCTGATGGGCCTCTCCGGACGGTGAGACATGACACCGACTTTCAATCGCCGCTTGCGGCTTGGCATTCAACCAAGCTGCAAGCAGCACCTTCGTTTCGCGGAACGCTTATGAGCTTGTTTTTCCCCACCGTCGCGGAGATGGGCCGGCACACGATCTTCCCCGGCGTCCACATTCAGACTTGCGCCGCCGACAAGATGATGCTGTCGCTTGTCGATCTGGAACCGCACTCCGTCGTCGCCGAGCATTCCCATCCGCACGAGCAGGTCGGCATCTTGCTCCAGGGCCGCCTTGTGTTCACCATCGGCGACGAGACGAAGACTCTCGGCCCCGGCGACATGTGGCGTATTCCCGGCGGGGTGCGGCACAAGGTGACAACTCTCGACGAACCGGCGCGGGCGCTCGACATTTTTACCCCGGTGCGCGAAGATTATCTGTGAGCTGGTCTCCAAACCCGTCTCATCCGCACTTCCGATACCTTCGCCAAACTTCCCGCCGTCGGCGCAGCTTTTCTGGCTGCGCAAGGTCCGCGCCGCGTGCTACAATGACCCATCGGACCGTTGCACGTCTTTTGAGGAGGCCGGCCGGTGGTGTCCCTTCTTCGCTGCTGTCTCGCCGTTGCCGTCATGGTGGTCCCCGGCGCCGTCGTGGCTCCTACTGCCGAACCCGCTGATAAGAAAGCCGCGCCTGTCAAGCCGCTTGACATCCTGAATCTACCGGCCAACGCCATCATTGTCGTCATCGACAAAGCGGGCGATCTCATCAACATCACGCCGCTCACCCAGTTCATGAAGCTGGAAGACTATCAAAAGCTCGTGGCTGAAAATGCCCGGCTTCGTGACATGGTGAACCAGATCCCGATCCGTCCCAGTCAACTCCGACTGAAAGGCCGCGTCGAAGGCAACCGTGTTTTTCTCAAGGCCGAGTTCGAGTTTGCCACCGATCGACCGCGGACCACCGTCAGCCTCGGTTGCAAGCCGGCCCGTGCGAATAACGCCACTCTCTCCTGCCTGCGCGACGGGACTGACCCCATGGGCAAGGTCCGCCACATCCCCGCGCTGCGGAACGATGACAACGGCCTGAGCGTCTATCTCGACGAGCCGGAGCCGAAAGGCTGCACGCTCACGCTCGATCTGACCCTGGAGGTGTCGGCACTGGGGACGGCTCGATCATTCGATCTCAAACTGCCGAAGGCTGCCGCCACCGTGATCGACCTGATCCTGCCCGATAGCGCACATGACGTGCGTCTCGGCGATCCATTGCTGCTCCATTTCAAGGAGAAGAATCACCTCGATAGCAACCTCGGAGCTGCCGACAAGCTGACCCTTAGCTGGAAGGAAGGAAAGCCCACCGGTTCGGGGCCGCGTATCCTCGAAGCGGAAGGCAAGATCCACGTTCGGCTCCACGAGCGGCGTGCCGTCGGCATCGAGGCTCGGTTGACGCTTAAAGTGCGCGGCAGCACCGATCGCTGGGAACTGCTCGTGCCGCTGGGCGCGAAATTGGACGTCGATCCCGCAGATGAGCCGCGCCTCAAAGAGCCACCCACCACCGTGGATAAGCCCTTCGCCTCGCTCCGGACCATCCTCCTGAAGGAAGCGAGCGACGAACCGCTGCACGTCATCGTCACCGTGCCATCCCGCCGCCGGAGCCGCGCAACAACGGCCGTGTGCCGGTCGGGCCGTTCATCGTTCAGGGCGTCGACCGCCAACCGGGCACTATTTTCGTCACCAGCAAAGGCTCGGAACCGCGACTGTCCCCGCACGGCGACACCACACCGCGCGACGCCACCGAAGAGGAAAAACGCGCCTACGGCTCACCGCCGTTTCTTCGGGTCCTGTCCTACGATCTGGTGCCGCAGCCGCCCAAGCCCACCACGATGGTTGGCGAGGCGACGTCGTATTCGCTGCTCGACGTGGAGCCTGACGCCGTTCGCGGCCTGGTGAAGATGCGCACGCAGCACACGTTGGAGATGCAGACCGACCCCAATACCGACCGCCGGCAGTGGGTGGTTTCCACCCGCATCAAGGCCAACCTGCTCAACCAGGGCGCGGTGACTCAGCTCGAAGTCAGCCTGCCGAAAGGCGGGACGTGTACCTCGTCCGAGGCCCTTCCTCCGCAGATCATGGAGATGAATCAGGAGCCGGGCAAGGTCATTTTCAAGCTGACCGGCGAGCCGTGGAAGTCGCTCGAGATCGCGTTTGAGGTTCACTATCCGTTCCCGGTTCGGGACAAGGATGAGGTAGCCAGGGGGGAGGCTCTCTTTGAGTTGCCGCGGGCGCATGAACCGGCCTCGGGCAGCCAGACGGATGTCCTGATCCAGGCACCGACGGACGTGGAGTTGCTGGCGCCGGGCCGTGCCGGCGCCGCCGCTCTCAAGATCATAACTCCTCACGAGATGAAATGGGAGCCTGAAAAGGGCAGTCTCGACGCGGATCGGCCGCCGGCGCCGCTTGTGGTTGGCTGGCAGCCCTATCGGCCCGCGGTTCATGCCTACGCCGACGTGACGCTCACGACGCCGGAGGGTCAGGCGCAGGTGCATCACGAGCTGCGTTACCAGTTTCCGCCGTCGGCGAAAGGGACGCAACCGCCGCCGGTGACCGTGCGCTGCGCGACGGCATTCAGGATGAGACGATTGTTTCGGGAGGTGAGCTCCTTTCCAAAGTTGGACCGCTGCTGCGCGTGCAACTGAAAGCCGCGGACGGGAAGGAGGCGGTGCTGGTGCTCGAGTACTCGTTCCTGTTGCCGCCCGAAAAGGCCAATATGGAATCGACCTTTGCAGTGCCGCTAGCGGTGCCGGAACAGGTGACCCGCGGTGTCACGCATGTTCGCGTCTGGAGTGATCCCGGCACATTGCCCGAACCGGCCAAGCTCGACACACTGCCGTTATTCGGCGCGAGTACCGTGGGATTGATCGGTTCGCTCGGGGGACAAGGGCTTATCCTCGGCGCTGCGGCACTTATCCCCGAACGGTCCCCGGCAGACTCCGGTTGGACGCGGCTCAATATCGAAAAGGTGCGCACGAAAGATAAATCGTTGCCGGTACTCGTCCTCCAGGCGCAGCGGGTGGACTTGCCGCTCACGCTGCGGCTGGCCGAGGTGAAGGGCGAGCGCGTCACCGTCCTCGCCGACCGTGCCCTGATCCGTGTCGAAGTAACGGAAGGGCAGGGGCACCGCTATCGCGCCAGCTTCTTCCTGACCCAGCTCTTGACGCGTCAGCTCGACGTGGAATTGCCGGCTCCCGTGCCGAGCCTCGGGCTCGTGGTGACGCTCGACGGCCAACAAGTGACGCCGGAAGTGGTGGACGAAGAGGGGCAACACTCCGACAGCGGTAAGGTGGCGCAGCTTGCGGCTCAGCCCCGGACTCGTACGCCGTTCCGTGCTGGAGATCACGTACCAAGTTCCTCCCAACCGGGTCATTAGCGGCATCTTCCAGACCGAGTTGAAACCCCCGAAGCTGCGCGGCGAGCCGGGCCGAGTGTTGACGCGCTGGCAGGTCACGCTGCCCGCGGGTTGGGTGCCGCTGGGTCCAGAGGGGGGGGCGGGCACGCCGCGCGTTTGGAGCCGCAACGGTTGGCTTCTGGTGCCGCGCCTCGGTGTCAGCGCCGGCGACATGGAGGCGCTGGTTCGCCGGCAACGAGAATGTGCCGCACGCCCCGGATACCGACAACTCGGTCAACCCGAACCTGATCTGTTTACGGAGCGGTCTGGAATCGCTCACAGTGATGCACGCGCCGTTCAAACCCTGGTTGTGGTGCTGTTCCCTGACGGTCCTGCTGATCGGGTTGGGTCTGTACTTCCTGGCCCGGCGTGCCAGCCGCGGGTCGCAAGGCTGGTTCTGGCTGTGTCTCGCGCTGTTGACGTTCGGCGTCGGAGCGCTCTGGCTGTTCCGCCCGACGGCAATGGCCTCGCTGGCTTACGGCGCCGAACTCGGAGCGTTTGTGCTGTTGGTCGCTGCCGTATTGCTGTGGCTGATGCACGAACGCCAGCGCCGGCAGATCGTCTTCTTGCCCAGTTTCCGCCGCGGTCGGGGTGGCTCGTCGCTGCTCCGTGCCGGTGCCGGTGCCACAAGTTCCGGGAACATTCCACGGCCGCAGCATGGCGAACCATCAACCGTGGACGCTCCGCGGCCGGCGGGGAGCAATCACGGGTAACACGACAACGTTTCCCCCTCGCACCGGTACTCCGGGGAGCGGGGAGAGGGTTTTACTACTCCCCTCGCCCCGGTACTCCGGGGAGAGGGGTTGGGGGTGAGGGGTGAGCACCCGAGCAGTGTTCTGGTCTTCCTCCCCTCACCCCCGACCCCTCTCCCCGGAGTACCGGGGCGAGGGGAGAAATAAACCGTAGTCGAGGCACCGATCTCCCGCGAAACACTACGGGAAAGTTGTGCGGAGTACGAAGCGATGGGTCAACCAACGATCTCAGCAGGGAGAAGAACCGGTGCCGTCCTGGTACTGGCGTTGCTGGCTGGCATCGTGGCCGCGCTGCCTTTTTCCGCTGCTGTGGAACCGGTCCCGTCTCCGAACTCTGTACCGAAAGAGGAGGAGCCGTTCTTCATCCGTCGGGTCGTGCTGTCCCGCGATCGGGCGGCCCAGGTAATCGAGCAGCTCGGTCAGAGCACCGTGATGCCGCTGTCGAATTTCAACGACCTCGTTCGTCGAGCGACAAGGGCACAGGCGGCCCTTCAGGCACCGCCGCCCCGGCTGATCTCCGCCTCCTATACCGCGCGGTTGGAAGGCGAAAACTTGCGCGGCAACGCGCACTGGCGGATCATCAATCCAAACCCGACACCCGCGCTGCTGCCGCTGCAATTCTTTACCCTCGCGCTGCTCAAACAGCCGCAGTTTGCGAACGGATCCGCTCTTCTGGCCGACTTCGACGATCGTTCGCCGGCGCTGTTGGTGGATGGCCTGGGGGAGCATTCCTTGATGCTCGACTGGTCGTCCCGCGGCGACCCACGGCCCGGCGGCCTGCGCTTCGACTTGCGGTTTCCTCCGGCCGTCGTCGCTCAGCTGGAACTGGACCTGCCGCGCAATTGCGCGGTGAGCCTGGATGAGTCGGTGCGCCCGCTGCTCACGGCTCCCAAGGCCGAGTCGGCTCTCCTGTCGGGACCGCATGATTCCGACGCCCCCAACTTGCGCCGCTGGACGATTTCCTGCCCCGGTCGAGCCCAGGTCGCCTTCCGAGTGCGCTCCTTGAACACGGACGGCAACACCAGACCAATCGTGCTGTGCCGTCAGGAAACGACCCAGGTGCTCCGCCTCGGCTCCGTCGAAGCCCGCTACAAGTTCCTGATCGAGGCGCCCCGCCGCGCTGTGAGCGAATTGCTCTTCGAGTGTGACTCCACACTGCTGCCCTGGGACGTGACCGTGCAGGGGCCGCAAGCCGTGCTGAAAAACTGGGAAACACACCGAGAACGCGGCGGCACGACGCGGCTGTCGGTCCGGTTCGCCGAACCGGTACAGGCAGCGACGGTGCTGATCGACGCACTGGCGCCCCTTCGGACGCTGTCGCCGGAAGGCACGCCCGTGCCGGTCGCATGGATCAGTCCGAACCTGCGCGCGCTCGGAGTCGTTCACGGCGGCGAGCGACTGGAACTCAAGTTCGACCCCGACCTGCGGCTTGAGGATTGGCAGCCCGGCGACTTCCGCCTCATGAAGGCGGACGAGGAACCGGACGCCGACCGCCGCGAATTATTCCAGCGACTGACGCTGCTCGGCGGCGGCCTGGTTGCGGACGGCGCCGCTGCGCAGGACACGGACGCGCAGTCGCGCCGGCCTGCCGTGCGTCTCCTGGCGCCGGGCACGGAACACCGCGCTCGCCAACTGGCATGGTGGCAAGTGCGCTCGGTCGGGGAATCGCTCGCCGTGCAGGTGTCTTATGAGGTCACGCACGGCGTCCTGGAACGCCTGCCGCTGCTCTTGCCGTGGGACTGGGATGTCGAAGAGGTCAAGGTCAACCCGGGCTTGCTGAAAAGTTCGCGGGTCGATCGCGGCAAGGGCAGGCCGATCCTGCTGGTGGAACTGAACGAGCCTCTGCGGGCTACTCCGCTCCCCGCCCCGCTTCCAACCGACGCGCCTTCCACGGGAGGGTCCGGGCGGCCAACGCGCCGCACGGCGACACTGACGGTGCGCTTGCGGCCGCGGCAGCCGCGCAAGGTTTTTACTTTCCCCGACACCGACCCGCTGGGCCGATTTCGTGAGGGAGGGTTGGCCATCGATGTGGACGAGCAAGCGTTTCAGGCCGTACCGCGCACACCCATGGTTCCCGGTGAACCCGACCCGAAGGACGACGGACCGTGGGCCGGCCAGCCGGCTCCTCTCTGGTACTACCCCTCCACCGGCCAGCCGATTACCGGCACCCTCGACCTGAAGCCGCGGCCGGGAAAAGTCAAAGTGCAGCGCTGTGCGACCGACGTCTTCCTGGCGAGCGGCCGTCCGGCTGTCGAAGTGCGGCTGACGTTGGAAGCGCAATCGGGAAGCGCCGACGCCGTCGAGGTGACTTTCTCCGAGGCGGGGACCGGTCCCTGGGAGTGGCGTTCGCTCCGGAACGGGCCGCCGCTGCGCAGCAACGCGTTCCCGTCGAGGATGCGGCCTCGGTTCTGGCTCGTCTGGCAGCACGGACTCCCTTCGACGCCGCCGGTCTGGCGCTGTCCCGGCCGCGCGGCGAACGTTGGCGGTTGGTGCTGCCGCACGCACTACGCGGTTCGGAGTCGTACCAGTTCGTCGCGGCCCGGCACCTGGATGGAGCCGAGGGGCGGTACTTGGTACCGTTGCCGGTCGTCGTCGGCGCGGAACGGTTTGAGGGTGAGGTCTCGCTCCATCTCTCCGGCCCCGATCTGGTTCAAGTGGAGACTTCTGGATTGCGTGAGATCGCGCCGGAGTCGCGCCAGTGGCACGGCCCAGCCTGGCGAACTTTTCGTTATTCGGGGTCATCGGTCGGTCTGGAACTGCGCGGGCAGACGAGCGGCGTGAACGGCGCCGCCTCGGCGGTACTGATCGACCAGGTGCGCCTGACAACTTACCTCGGATCGGACGACGTTCTGCAGCATCATTTCGCCTTCCAGGCGGCCAACTGGTCGCGGGGAACTCTTTCGGTGTTGCTCCCACCCGGCGCCCGGCCGGTCGCCGCTCAGGCGGATGGCGAGATCCTGCCGGCACTCGTCATCCGAGAGAAACCCGAGGCCGGCAGGGTTCTGGAACTGCCAGTGCCGGAGCGGACAGGCATCGGCGACGGTTGGCATCGCTTCGAGGTGGTCTACGTCACGGACGCTCCTGCCTGGCTTGTCTGGTCGCAGGTTGAAGCGCCCGCGCCTCGGGTGCTTATCGAGGAGAAGGAAGGCAAATGGAAGCCCGTGGAGCCGATCCGCTTCCGTCGCTCCTGGCGGCTTCCACCCGGCGTTGTGCCTTTATTCGACGCCTCGTTGCGGCGTCTTCCCGGACCTGGCGAGAACGAAGCCCCGCCGCGGCACGAACCGCGTCCCGCCGACCTCTTCACCCTGGGACCGTCGGCCGCCGACCTGCTCAGCCGCGGCGAATGGCCGGGCGTCGGCCTCGACCCGGACAAGCAGCAGGCGCTTGCCGATGCGTGCCTCGGCTTTCGTAGCGGCCGGAGCGATCAGCTGGTGCCGCTCGGTGAAGTGATCGCACGGGTGGCAGACGAGTGTCTGAAGAAGGCACAGTTGGCGATCATCGTAGACACCGTGGCGCTGCGCGAGGCTCGGCTGGCTCCGCAAACATTGCTTACCGTCGCGCCGCTGGCCTCCGGTGAAGACCAGGATCAACCCTGGAAACCACTCGGCCTGGTGACGGTGTCCACGCACTCGACGGTCGTGCTCACGACGCACCGCCAGGCCGAGTTGTGGGATGCCCTCGGGGAACAGGTCCACTCGTTGCCGGACGACCTGGAACAGGCCATCACCGTGGCGATCCGTCAGGGGCACGACCCGTCGGGCCGCTTCGTTGTCGCCCCGGCCTGGCTGCGTCACGAGGCGGAGGTTACTGCGGCCTTCCCGGCCAGTGCATTCCTCGAAGACGATGACGGTACTGCTCCGTGGTCGCTGCTCTCGCCGGGTCTGACGCTCGGCCACTGGACGGAGTGGGAACCGATCGGGGGAGCGCCTTCGCCGGCCCGACTGCTCCTTGTACGCCGCGAAATGGTGACCACGCTGCGGCTTCGTGTGTACCGCGTTGGCGCTTCTGGTCTGCTGGCGCGTGGGCCGCCGCTCGACGACATTCCGGTCCTGGTTCGTTGGACTGTGGCTGACCGTCGCCGGTGCGGCCCTGTATCTGCTGCCGGCGGCGCTGAACGCGCTGGCGTGGTGGCCGTTCCTTGCGGCCTGTGCCGTCACGCTCGGTTGCTACGTCGTCGCCCTGTCCCGGGCCGCTTCCCGCCTGCCTGAAGACAGGAAGGCACCGACCAACCCTGGAAAAAGCGCGTCGGGTGTGGCGGCGGCGACGTTCGCTCTGTTCGCCGTGTGTCTCTGGCACACCTCGGCGGAGCGTATTGTTTCGCGCGAACAGGATCGTTCGCCGCCGATTGTGTACCTGGTGCCCGGCGAGACTCCGAAAGACAGCAAAGCGATACTGACCCGCGAACTGCACGAGCGCCTGCAAACCCTGCTACGACCGCCCGACTCTGCCGGCGCCGTTCTTCTGTCGGTCGTGTACGACGGCAAAGTGGTGGACGGCACGGCGCGTTTCAAGGCGACGTTTCAGGCTCAGTGCCTGACGGATGGGCCGACGACCCTGCTTCTACCGCTCGACGGCGTGCAGTATCTCGGCGACGCGGAGCTGGACGGAAAACCCGCTCCGGACTTCGCGCTGGCACCGAACGGCGGAGGGTTCGCCGTGAAAGTGACTGACCGGGGGCCGCACAAAATCGAACTCTCGTTCAGCGTTCGGCTCACTGGTGGGACAGTCAGCGGCGAGCGCGGAGTACGGTTCACCGTGCCTCGGCTCAGTGAGTCACGACTCTCGTTCCAGGCGCCGGCCGGTTCCTCCGCCCCCCAGGCACTCTTCCGCTATGGCAACCAGGAAGTCGCTGCCGAGCCGGACGGCCCCGTCCTCCGTGCTGAACTGGGGCGCATTGCCCACCGTTCAGCTGGTATGGAATGAAGGCAGCCGAACCGTCGCCGAGAAGGACCTGCGCTACCGCGAGGCGTACTTGTGGAACCTGCGTGCCGATGGCAGTTCGCTGTCGGGTGTGATTCACTACGAGATCCCGAACGGAACTGTGCGACACCTCGTCATCGACCTTCCTCCCGACTTGCTGGTGCGCAACGCCGACGTCGCTGCCGCTGCGCCGGACGGTGCTCCGGCGCGGCCACGCCAGTCGGTTCGACTGCGGGACTGGCGTGTGCTCGAGAGTGGAACCGGCAGATCGCTGCGACTGGAGTTCCAGAACCCCATCGGCGGCGCGTGCGACATTCGGCTCGAGCTGGTGCCCCGCGTGCCGTTGGGTGCCGGCTCCGCGGCGCTCCCTCTACCGACTCCGCGTGGTGCTCCCGCCGACGCCCCGTCCTCCGACTTGGAGCGAGGCCCTGCGGCGTTCCCGTTACCGACTCCGCGCCTGCGCCTCCTGCTCACCCGGCTCCTGATGTCGGGCACCTCGCCTATCGCACGGACGGCGTGGAGGCCCAGTTGAAGGAGAACCTGCGCATCACGAAAGAAGACCCCGCCCGGTTCAAGGATGCATGGCCTGCCGACCTGCGAGCCGACCTGGGTGCGCTCGCCTTCTCGTGCAGCTTCCACCGCGAGGGAGGACGTGGGCCGTTGCTCCAGCTGCAACTGCGACCCCGGCCGCCTGCTGTCGAGGCAGTTCAGGAAGTGCTCGTCCGCGCCGGACAACGCCAGGCCGAAGTTCACGCCACGGCGAGCCTGAGTGTCGAGCTTCGGGACGGGTCCGCGGCAAGGAGTTGGTCCTGGTCGAGTGGGACGTCCAGCTGCCCCCACCGCAGATGACAATCATTTCCGTGAGCGGCACCAACGTACGCCGCTGGAGTCAGTCGGGGACGCGCGTGCAGGTCTGGCTGGAGCGGGCAACCGAAGTCGTGAAGCTGGAGTTGATCGGCCGTCTGACCCCGCCTCCCGGCAAGGAGAGTTCGCTCGTACTCCCCAATCTGCGTGTGGTGACGGCCCAAACGCAACAGACGACGGTGCGTCTGTCGGCCGCGGCCGGCTTGACTCTGACGCCGATAGGAAACACATTGCGGAATCTGAAGCCGGTCCAACCGGAGCGAGCACGACCTGATCTACACCGCATCAACGCCGTTCTTCGGCGGGACCTGGAATGTCCGGCCGGCCGTGTGCGAGACGTCCGCGAAGGTTCTGACGATCCTCGAAACCCACGACAAGCAGCTGCATTTCAGTGCGACCGCACTGTTCCACGTACGGCGCGGCGAACTGCGGAGAGTCCGAGTTCGGCTACGCGACTGGGACGGGGCCGCGGTGGAACTGTCTCTACCGGGAACGATGCGCCGTGGAGCTGGCGGCGAACGCCTCTGGACGCTGGATTTACCCCCCGGAGTGAAGGACGAGTTTCGACTGACGATACGCGGTAGTGTGCCGCTCACGGAAACTACGACGGGCGTATGGGCTCCGGACGTGAGTGTCATTGTGGAGACGCCGCCGCCAACCACCGGGCCTCGCCCCGTGGAGACGCTGGAACGCTGGGTCGCGGTACTCGGCCCGGATCTCGTCGTCGAGGAATCCACAGGCCTGACCGCTGTGAAAGTGGCCGGCAAGGCTCTGGCCGATTGGCCCGAGGAAGCCCAGGCGTTTGCGGAGCGCGGCCGGCTCACTCTGGGGGCTGGCAACCGAACGGTTACCGCGCAATACGGAGATGCGGTCGCTTGCCTGGAAACTGCGCCTGGTTCCGCGCGATCGCAAGCGACCCCAGGAGGCAGTGCAGGTCTTCCTGGGCGAACAGTCCGCGGCAGTCGCGGATGGCCGGCACTGGTTGCATGAGGCAACGTACTGGCTGCGGCACGAGGCCAATGCCGAGCTGAATGTCATTCTGCCGGCTGCTGGGCGCGTGGTGGCGGCTTCCGTGGATGGCATCGCGGTCGTGCCGCTCCAACCACAGCCGGACTTAACGCGGTTGTGGCTGCCGTTGCCGCGCCGTCCGGGCGTGCGCTGGGTGCGCCTGCGCTGGGTCTACGACGAGGAACCGCTCACGGCTCCCAACCTCACCCGGCCGACCTTGGAAGGCACCGCGCTGGTCCTACGCTGTGGACCGTCCATCTCCCGGATGGCTTCCAGACTAAACAACAACGCGGCGTGGAACTGCGTTCGGGACTCGTTCGCGGTGGCGTTAGACCTCTATCGAGCTGAAGCTCAGGGGCAGATCGTCCGGAAGCTGGCCGAAGAATTCGCAGATGGTAAGGACGATGCGGAGACGCGGTCGGATCTGGAAGCGGCTCAGCGGCGTTTCTACCAGTATTCCCGGCAGGCCGAACATCTTCTCGAGGGAGTACCCTCCGGCAAGGGTGAAGAGATCGGGCCGGAAGAGGCCTGCGCCGGACGGGCGGTCGCTGGACGAGTGGAAGAGAACGCTCCTGGCGAACAACCGCGACCTGCCCGGACGGTTGGCGAAGCGGACCGCGGAACTGGAGCAAATCCGCGAGGAGGCGGAGCGGTTCGCGGAGCGCGTTCGGCCCATCCGTCCCGTGCCTGAACCCGTCGCACCGAACGGAACAAGTCACGGAGATGGGGCGGCCTTTCCGACCGCCGGACGAACTCGTGCGGCGGCCGGCGGTACTGCCCTGCCTCAGCGCGGCACGCCGTTCGGCGGACAGGGAGGTCTGGAGACGGCTGCGCCGCAACTTCACCTGATTCCGACCTCGGAGCGAGAAACCGGCGCAGCGGTTCTCGGGCGCTGGTTGGTGGCTGGCGTTGATGATGGGTGTCTGGTTGCTGACGCTGTTGCCTTCCGTGCTGCGCTGGACGCGGCCCTTCTGGCCGGAGCAGCTCGTGCTTCTGGGATTGGTCGGTTGGCACATCGCCGGGCCGCGGCCGGTAGTGCTGGCGCTGCTGGCCGCGTGGGTCGGCATGCGCCTGGTACGTGTCGGCCGCTTCGCATTGAGCATGTGGCATCGCTGGATGGCGACCACGAACGCATCGCCGAGCGTCATGTCGGTTCGAGGGTAAACGGCTGTCCAAAATATCGTTGTTGGTTAGCCGCGGTTCGTAGAACCGCACGGCTCTGCGAGCCGCCGCTAAGCGGAAGCAACCCAGCTTCCTACCAGCGCATTACCGCCGTCCCCCACGATAGCCCCGCACCGAAGCCGCTCAGCACCGCGAGGTCGCCCTCCTTCAAGCGGCCCTCGGCGATGGCCTCCGAGACCGCGAGGGGAACCGACCCGGCCGACGTGTTGCCGTAGCGTTCGAGGTTGTTGAAAACGCGGCTGCGCGGGATCTTCAGCACGTCGATGGCAGCGTTGATAATGCGAATGTTGGCCTGGTGCGGCACGTACACGTCGATGTCCTGCGGCTGAAGTCCGCTAGCCTTCAGCACATCCTGGATCGTATCGCACAGAATGCTGACGGCCCAGCGGAAGACGGCCCGGCCGTCCATGTGCATGTATTGCAGACCCTTGCCGAGCAACTCGGGCGAAGGCGGCATTCGACTGCCGCAGGCCGGGCGGCTGAGCAGGTTGCCGCCGCCGCCATCGGCGCCGAGGCTGAACGCCAGCAAACCCTGATCCGGCCGGCCGCGCGTCAGCAGCACCGCGCCCGCGCCGTCTCCGAACAACGGATAGGTCTTGATGTCGTGCGGGTTCAGCACACGGGAGTTGCAATCGCCGCCGATAATCAGGGCCGTATCGCTCGCTCCGGAGACGATGTAGGCCGCTCCGGTAATGAGCGCGTACAGGAAGCCGGCGCAGGCGGCCTCGATCTCGACGGCGGCACAGGTCAGCTTGAGCCGGTCCTGCACCAGGCAGGCGGTGGAAGGGAACGACATGTCCGGGGTGAAAGTCGCCAGGACGAGCAAGTCAATCTGTTCGCGGTCAATGCCGGAACTGTCGAGGCAACGCGCCGCCGCCTCGTAGCAGAGGTCGCTGGTGGCCTGGTGCGGCAGCGCGTGACGGCGTTCCAGGATGCCGGTCCGCTTCACGATCCAGTCGGAATCGAAGCCGAAGCGCGCGAAAAGATGGTCATTGGTAACCACGGCGTCGGGGACATAATGGCCCGAACTCACCACGCGCACACCCATCAAACTGCGGCAGCGCGGCCGTGGCGACGGGGACCGTTCTTCAGTCATAAGAGTCGGGCCACCTGCAAGAGGCACCGGCAAACACACCGGAGCAGAATGTGGAATGCCGTGGGACAGCGGCGCGAATCCCTGCAAGGAGGTACTATACGGCAGCGCGCGCCCCTGGCCAGCGCGTCGAAAACTTCGGTCTCGCGCCCGTAACGTCGTCTCGAAGCAGTTCAGCGCGCGGCCTTGAGCTGGACGAACAGCGCCATGGCCGAGACGGCATGTTGGGTGTGGTCGATGTGCAACGTGCCGTCCTGCGAGGAAGCATGAAACGCACCTGCCAGTCGATCGCGATACGCCCGGTCAAAGTGGGTCGTGGTCGCGTCGGTGTATTGCAACGTGGCGAGGAACTGGAGGCACGAGAGCAGGGATTCACCGTACTGCGTCAGCCGTTTGTCGTCGCCGGCCTGACGGGCGGCGCGGGACGCCAACGCCAGTGCCTCACCGTAGTCCGCGCTCTGAGCTGTCGGCGCCGACTCAACGACCCGGCCATTCTCCCAGCCGCGAAATCCGCCCGCCCATTCCGGGTGCTGGTTGTTCTTGACGAAGTCATATTGCAGCGTGGTTAGCCAATCGCCCATCTCGAAGACCGCGTCGGCGAAAGCCCGGTCACGCGTGAGAAGGTAGGCTTCGGCGTAGGCCGCCATCTGCCACGGCACGAACGCCGCGTTCTTATTTGACCGCCACCAGGGAAGGTAATGCGCGACGGCATTGCGCACCAGGGCCAGCTTCCAATCGGCGGGCCTGTTCTTCACACTGCGCGCCAGGGCGTACAGCGCCGGGCCGGGATAGCGATTGACGGCGTCCGCCTCCTCCGCTCCGAACCGGCCGTCGTTGAGGAGATCGCCGCAAGCCAGTGAACCGTCGGGCCGGGCTTGTCGACGGATGTAGTTGCACAACTGTTCCGACTTCTCCAGCAGGTCGGGGGTCGGCGCGGGCAGACTCGTTGATGGCCAGCACGAGCAGCGCCGCGGAGCCGAGACGATTCACGATGACCGAAGGCAACGGCGTGTTCCGTATCTGTCCCGTCGCGTCCAGAACGGTTTCGTCGAGCAGGGACAGAAGCGCGGCGCGGCGCACGCGGTGTACCGGTCTTCGCCGGTGAGGCGGGCAGCACGGGCCAGAGCGAACGCGGCACCAGCCTGGCGCAGAATACGTCGTCCCCATCGAGCGGCACGTTGAGCGAGGGAACCCAGCCGTTGAGGAAGCGGCCGTTGACGCTGTTCATCCGCGTCAACCATTCGGCGCCGCGCTTGGCACCCACATAAAACTGTAACGACGCACCTTCCAATTTAGCGAATTCGATGACCGTCGGCGGCGGTTGGGGTACAACGGGCGTTTTCTCGGGTGCGGCCGGCGGCGTGACGGCTGGAGGCGGAAAGATAGGAACCCCGACTCGTTCCTGACCCCGGATCAGTGAGAGAGTGAGGAACCCGGCGAAGAGCAGGATGAACAGACTGACGTGCCGAACGCGCATGAGTCGGGCCTCCTTGCCTCTGCGAGCGCGAGAATCATTAGCAGCCGTGTCCTCACGACTACCCGGCCCGCGCACCCGCGTTGCCAAGACATCGTGCCGCACGCTCCCGTTATACAGCGCCAACCCTTTGATAATCAACGTGAAGTGAACCGACCGCATTGCCGTTTCATGTGAAACGGCAAGCACGATTACGTCTTTGGCGCCGCAGCTCCGGCTCCTGGAGACGAGGAGGGCGTCGCCGCCGCAGGAGTTGGAGCGGGTGTTGCGCCGGCGGGTATCTCTACCCGCGTCTTCTTTTCTGGCACCGGCGGAGTTGCCTGGCCGGCCGGCACGATGGCATACACCTTCACGGCAACGTAGTGCTGCCGATGGCCGCGCAACCGCCGGACGTTCTTACGGCGGCGGAAGTGTTGGATGTACACTTTGATCGAGGGATGATCGACCACCTCGCCGACGACGCGCACGCCGTCGACGCTTGGCCGCCCGATCGTCGTTTCGTTGCCGTTTTGATACAGCAGGACGCGCGGGAAGACGACCTGGGCGCCGACTTCGGCCTCGCGCCAGTCCACCTTCACGACCGTGCCTTCGCTGACCTTGTACTGGTGCGATCCGTCTTCAAAGACAGCATAGTGTGCAGTAGCGGCATCCATCGGTTATACTCTTCGGGAGGAAGGTTCCATGCTCACAAGCAGTTTAGGGAATCCGACTCTGAGCCGCAAGGCGTACAGCTACATCCGCTTCTCGGGAAAACGCCAGGGGAAAAGCGGCATGGTTCAAACGGGACACCGGAGGGGTAACACCGTGGTAGGACGGATTTACAATCCGTCCGGGCGATGGCGGACGGATTGCAAATCCGTCCTACCACGGTGTTACTCCTCCGGTGCTCCGTTTGAACCATGCCTGTAAGTCAATAATCAGGTTGACGTAACCAATGACCATAGCGGGCGCATGGTAGAAGAGCGTGGGCTGTTTCAGCGCGGCCTTGAGATAGTCGAGCGTGGTCAACCCATCAGCGGCGAAATGCTCGACAACGCCCGTGATGTTGGCGGCGACAGTTGCTGGGGAAAAGGCGAACAGCGACGGCTGTTTGAGCGCGGCCCTGAGGTAATCGCTGATTTCAGGCCATCCGCGGCGAAATGCTCGACAACGCCAATGATATTGCGGGTGATAGTCGCCGGGGACTGGCAAAATAGTGAGGGTTGTTTCAGTGCGGCCTGTAGGTAGTCGCCCTGATTCAGGCCATCGGCGGCGAAACGCTCGACCACGCCTGTAACGCTGCTGGCGATGGTTGCCGGGAGGTAGCGGTAGGCGGTGAAGGGTGCCCGGTGTTCCTTGCACCACGTACAGAAGTCGTCGAGGATGTTCGCCACGGCATCGCCGTCCGCGACCGGCTCCGTCTTCGCCGTGCCGCCGGTGAGCAAGCTGCGGAAGGCATCGTCGATGGACGGCGGGGAGTTCCAGCCGTGCTTGCCCTTCTTCGGCTTCGGTGCGTCGTCGGGATGGTCGCCGAGGCGGATCTGCTTGCCGTGGAGATGGACTTACCAGCCGCCGCGAGCTTCCCAGTACCACGGATGCGCTTTCTTCGCCATTGCCTGAGCGTTTCACGTCCCTACAATGAACTTGCCTCGGACACGTGACAGGACAGACAGATACCGTGTCAGAGGGCTGGAGAAGGGAAAAACCTGATCGACGTAAACCCTTCACAGTTCATTATATGGACAGATAGCTCAGCTGGTAGAGCGAAGGACTGAAAATCCTTAGGTCGCCGGTTCAATCCCGGCTCTGTCCACTAAAGAAAGCCGCAGTCCACAAGGATTTGCGGCTTTTTTAATGTAACTTCTCAATAACACTGGAATGTAGCGCAGCTGATCGCTGCCTGGGTCCTATCTTATGAGGTATGGCGACGGGACTTCTCCCCCTGCCGGACATTCCAGCGGAGCAACGCACACCGTTGGTCGAGACGCTGCTCGCCGTCATTCGTGCGCAGCAAGACCAGATCCGCGAACTCGAAGAGACCGTGCAGCAACTCCGCGACGAGATCGCCATCCTCAAAGGGCTAAAGCCCCGGCCGCACATCGCACCAGTCGTCTGGAACAGCCCACCTCCCGACCGCCGCTCGCCGCGGGCCACAATCGCTCAGGTTCTCAGAAACGTCCCAAGAACGCTCAGCTCATCATTACCCAAGAAATCCGCATCCCCTTCCCGAATCCGCCCCTCAGTTCGGTCTCCAAGGGCTACGAGGGCTACACCGTCCAAGAATTGGTGACCAGATCGGCAACGAGTTCTTCGCGTATTTTGCCAGCACCGACAGCAAGAGCCGGCTGAATTTCCTGGTCGGGACACGTTTGCCCGTTTGAAGAAGACCTGCCGGAGTAGTCAAGGTGGGCGTGGCCATTCGGTCCCTGGACTACTTGCAGGACCGGGTTCGCGGGCTGGGCCAGGTGCCCCGCTTGGCCGAGTTGATCCGGCAGCGTATCGCGGAGTCCACAACCGGCAAAGCGGAGGCCGTGCTGGCCTGAGCAACCGGGACGGCACGGCGAAGTCTCAGAGGAGGCGTTCTGCTTCGCCGTGCTGGGTCGGGGTACGCGCCGCATCAAGAGAGCGACGTCACCCGGCCCCCCTGGGTTATTGAGAAGTTACTGAAGGCGCTGGGGCTCGAACCCAGGACCTACGGATTAAAAGTCCGTTGCTCTACCGACTGAGCTACGCCTTCCCAATTCTTGGTTTATCGCCGATCGTATCTTTTTCTGGGCAATCCCGAGTTCGTCTCTACACCCGCCGCAATTCCGAATGTGGCCGGGAGGCTGGAACGCCTCAACTACAAACAGTGTGACACCCGAACCAGGAAACCTCGCCATGTCCGAAAACCATTCTACGATTCAGCCAGTCCGAATCAAACCCGTCAACCTTCCCTCGACTTTCCCCTGTCCGCTCACGACGCTGGGTGTGGGCCAGAATGATCCGCGGGAAGATGCACTACTTCGGCTTGTAGAACGATCCCGACGCCGCCCTGACGAAGTATCTTGCGGAGAAGGACGACTTCTACATTGGAAGGACCGAAACGAAAAAAAGTGATGCAACCAAGACAAGAAAGCCGACTCTGGGATTTGAACCCAGGACCTATGCTTTACGAAAGCATTGCTCTACCGCTGAGCTAAGTCGGCAATTTTCAGTAACTTACGTCGATCCCTGGTTCTCTTCCGCCTTCTCGATGCCGTCGAGTGCCATTCCGCTGCCTTCCGCTTGACGAAAACGGCACTCTACCGTTGAGCTACATCGGCATACGTGGCCGATCCGTTACGAGTGGCATCGGCCACAAACGCGAGGATCCACCGACAAAGGAGCAGTCAGCATGTCCGAACGCAATTCTACCGCGCTTCCCAAACCGAGCAAGCCCTACCTGGAGTTTCCTCTTTTCCTACCCGCAGCTGGCGTATCGGCGAAAAAATTCCGCGGCAAGTTGGAGTACTTCGGTCCGTGGTCGGACCCGGACACAACCCAGCCGAAATACCTGCGGAGGATCGACGGCAACAGGAACTTCTTCGCCCTGAGCCATTCCATCGTGGGCACGCGCGGGACGACATGGCGAGCGATTACCGCGAGCGGATAAGTGATAAGCGGCTGCTGGAGGTGGCCGATCATGTCAGGACATGGTTGTACGGGGACAAGCCGGGGAGAACGCCGAGGACCCGGCAACCCGACTCGTGAACGCAGTGCAGTAGTGCGGCGGTGCTTGCTTCGGAGACACCGCCGCGGGACAATACCCCAACGGGACGGCCGGAGTAATTACTGATCGCTGCGCAAAGAACTAAACTCTTCTGCGTGCCTTCGTCGCGGAGGTTTTGTTAGCAGCAACCCTCGCTGCCGCGTCGGGCTAACCCTGCAACAGTCGATTCGGATCAGATCAGTTTCTCTTCGCGGGCCTTGAGAAAACCACCCGTCGCCACCGCCGCGCCGGCCAGCAGGTTGAGGATCGCGCCGAAACCGACGTTGATCTGGACGAGGCCCATCAGGCCAGCACTACCGTTGAGAGCGTGGACCAGCAGCCAAAGAGCCAACAACGCGATGAACGCGCCGACGCCCACGCCGGCCCAGCCGATGGCTTTCTGGACCAAGCCGTTGGGCGGGTACAGCACGAAGGCGAGGATCGCGGCGGCGAGGTAACCCACCAGGCAGAGTACGCCGCGCCAGTCCCCGACGACCATCACGCTTTGGCTGGTGCTCAGCGCCGGTAGGTTGGCTCCGGCTTTACCTCGGAACAGGTTGGCACCCCCCGGCGTCGGCATGTCGATCGACATCGAGAGCAGGGGGAGGAACACGGCGATAAGCCCGACCAGGCTGCCGCCGGCCAGGATCTTGCCGCTCAGCCCCAGACGCGCTAGCCATGCCTGAAGGGGCGCGAATTGGGACGGGGGTGTCAGAACGGAACTCGGAACCTGTTCACTCGCCATGACTGTTGCCCTCTCAATAAAATGCAGGGTTTTCCCCGTTGAACGGGCGCCGATTACCCAAACGGGCTTGCCTCGGCAACCGGCAATCTCTGATACATTTCTTCTACGAAGCTAGCTCAGATTCCTTCGGCTTGCAAAAACGCACGACGAAATTCTGATCGACACCTTGCCGACCGACGGAGTCGCCAGGGAGCAGGGGTCGGAACGATCTGCTTGGCGGGGTTGGCAGAGCGTATCGCCGACGCAACCTGGATTGCCGGCTGGAGTGCTGCTCTCGGCCACTCGCATTCGTGACCGTGGCGTACAATAACGAGTGCGGCGGCGGGCGTAGGAGAAGCCGGCAGGTTCCATGTGAGCACAGTTGTCCAGAAGTGTTGTTGAACGCCGCAGAAGAGGACACGGTCATGCCTATCCGACGCAGCCCGGCACGGCGGCGGCCCTGTTAACCGGCGCGGAGGGTCGGCACACGACGGAGAGAAGAATGGAGCCGAACGACACGAATTCATCGGACGTGCCTCTGCGCGAGCAACTCCGCGATTACTTCGGCGATCGCACGTTTCGCCCCGGCCAGACCAAGGCTATGGACTCGGCCCTCAAAGGGCGCGACACCCTCGTCGTCATACCGACCGGTTCCGGCAAGAGCCGTTTGCGGGTGAAGGCTGTGGTGGAACGGCGGAGAAGTTCACGATGAATGAGCCAGCCGCCCCGATCACAATTGCCCTTCGCATTCCGGGCCAGTGGTCGCATCCGAGAGAACTTATCCAGCGCCTGCCGGCCGGCTGCCGCTTGACGGCCGAGGCGCTGATCTTGCCGGACGACAACGCAGGTCGAATTTGGCGCCATGGGGGCCGACGATCAGTTTGCCCAGATCTTTCGATCCTCCTGCCGGCAGCCGGCGACGGAAGACGAACTGGCGACGGTCGATGGCTACACCGTCAACGTTTTCTTGAGCGGTCCCGGCGGTTCGATGCAGGCGGCCCGGACGATGATGCAGGCCGGCGCGGCCATGGTGCAGGCCGGCGGCGCGGGCGTGTTCATCGACAACAGCACGCTCGCTCATGGCGGACAACATTGGCTCGAGATGACCGAAGACGGCGGCCCGGACGCTCTGAGCTTCGCCTTCGTCGCCATCGTGCGCGGCCAAGCGGAAGTGTGGACGATGGGCATGCACGTGCTGGGTTTGCGCGACATCGTGATGAAACGCGCAGACATCGAGGAAGGCGGCTTTGACATCGTCGAGGTGATCCGCTACCTGTCCCGGGGCGAGAAGCCGATCGACGACGGTCATGTGCTCGCCGACCTGAACGGACCGCGTTTTCAGGCCTTCACGCAGGACAGCGCCAGAGGAACTGGCGGGAAGTCCCATGCACAATCCCTTCGGACGTTTGAAGCTGGTGAGCATGCGGGATATCGCCGAGACCAATTAGATCGTGTGTTTTGAACCGGCTGCGTCTGACTGGTCGAGTCTTGACATCGGGTAGCATTCTGCTACTCTCGCAATATGAGCCAACCTGTAAAACTCTCGGACGGCCTGATCCTCGATGCTCGCCTGGCCGGCGCAGCGTTTCGAGCGCTCCATCACGGGTCAGGTTGAGTTTTGGGCCAAACTCGGGCGGGCGATCGAACCCCTGCTGCAAGGGACCCAGGTGCTGGCGTTGTGCCGCAACGCCGCGGCCCAACCGCTCTCCTCGTGCCTGGAATCGGTCGATTCTCCAACGGGCCGGCAGCGGGTTGCTTTGTTCTTGCAAACGCAGCCTTTTCCGCATTACGAACCGGCCCCGGACGCACCAGGACTACTGGTTCGGATTGAGGCCGACGGCACGCGAACCGTGGGCCGTTTCGTCAACCGGCAGTTCAAGGCGGTCAAGAAGAAAAAGTCCGTGAAGCGATGAACCTGCCGCTCGATCAGCGCCCCATCATCGTTGTGCTCGCCGGACCGAACGGCGCGGGCAAGACGACATTCTACCACTCCCACCTTCAACCCGCCGGTTTGCGATTCGTCAACGCCGACCTACTGGCCCGGGAACTGAACCTCGATCCTTATGCCGCCGCGAAAGTGGCCGATGCGTTGCGGCGCGAATTGGTGAACCAGCGCGAGAGTTTCGTATTCGAGACCGTCTTCTCCGATCCGGTGGGGGACAAGCTATCTTTCCTCAAGGAGGCCATCAAGACTGGCTACACGGTTGTGGTCTGTTTCATCGGCGTGTCCGGACCGGAGATTTCCGAGGAACGCGTGGCGATGCGCGTATCTCAAGGCGGCCACGACGTTCCCCCCGACAAACTCCTCGCCCGCTATCCGCGCACGCTGGCCAACCTGCAAGCCGCGATCCGCGAACTCCCTTGCGTTCTAATTTTCGACAACGATGACCTCCGCACCCCATTTCGTCGGGCAGCCGTGTTTGAAAACGGGCAAATGACCTTTCGACGAGACCTTCTCCCGCTGTGGCTCACCGAGCTGGTGGAGTGACCCTCGCCGCCAAAATGGCAGACTTGCGCTTTCTTGCGATTCCCCGTGTCGTTACACTGAAGAGAAAGGAGAATCTCTATGCGGACCACCGAAACATCCCCTGGCATCTTCCCCGAGGACGTAAAGGCGGCATTGCAGCAGGCCCTTGACGATCTCTCGAAGGGGATACGCGACCCCGAGAAGGCGAAGGCAGCCTGTGAGCACATGGACCGTTTGCGCGAGGAGAATCGCAAACTTTTCGGCGAGACGGACATTGCCGTTCAACTCATCCGCGAAACCCGCGATAACGCATGAAATACGTCCTCGATAGCAGCGTGGCGTTGAAGTGGGTACTTCCCGAAGTGGACTCCCACAAGGCTCTGCGTCTGCGCGACGAGTACAACAACGGCATTCACGAGCTTCTCTCTCCAGACATCTTCACTCCCGAAGTCGCCAACGGGCTCGTATCCGCGGAGCGTTCAAACCGCATTAAAACGGGCGAATCCGCTCTATTCCTTTTCGACGTCGTCCGTTCCGCTCCGGTGATCGTCCAGACACAACCGTTACTCGTCCGCGCGATGGAAATCGCGATCATGTCGAAGCAGGCCGTCTACGACTGCGCCTATCTGGCCCTCGCCGAAAGGGAGGGATGCGAATTCGTGACAGCAGACGATCTATTCGCACGGCGGCTTCGAGCGACCTACCGCTTCATCGTATCGCTCTCTTCTCTGCCATGAGCAACGCTTATTCAATTCGGAGGACAGACTTGGGATATATCTACGCCGAACTCACCGGTCTGTTCAATCATCAGTTCGGGAGCGGAGGCACGGTGTCATGGTAGGCGGTTGGATGGGTAGCACGTACGACGTAGGTGGCCGTCGTTGGGACTTCCGCCTCTTCCTCGACCACGACGGTCGCTATGAGCGCACGGTGCGACGTGATTCCGATTTCGAGTTGCGGGACAATGGAATGTGGCAGTATCACGAGACGGATAACTTGCTTCAGTTGGAACCTGATGCTCCCGACGAATCCAATAGAGACTTCCGAGGGTGGCGAGTGTTGTCGGTCAATGGCTGCGAGGAATCTAACGTCCTGCTGGTATTGCGCGAAGCGATCCTCGCAAGTCGTAACCTGCCAATCCTCTTCTATCGCGTTCATCGCGATGACCGTGGTTACGGAACGGGGTGGAAGAACAATCTCGTCGCGCCACACGGTCTGAGCGGGTAGAGCGGGTTTGGCCGGAACCATTTACCGCCGCCGATAGCGGGGGCATACCGGTCTTACAAACAATACGCTCGCACCTGCCCCCCGCTGCGGCTGCACCAAACATTTGGCGGCGCGGACGGCCAACACACGAGAGGGAAAGAATGGAGCCCAACGACACGAATTCACCGGATGTGCCTCTGCGCGAGCGAATCCGCGATTACTTCGGCTTTCGCAAGTTTCGCCCCGGCCAGGCCGAGGCCGTGGACTCGGCCCTCGAAAGGCCGCGACACCCTCGTCGTCATGCCGACCGGCTCCGGCAAGAGCCTCTGCTTCCAGCTGACCGCTCTCGCCCTGGAAGGCGTCACCGTCGTCGTCAGCCCGCTCATCTCGCTGATGAAAGACCAGGTCGATAACCTCCTCGACAACGGCGTCTGGGCGGTGGGCATGAATAGCACGCTCACTCCCCCGAGCAAATCGCCGCCGAGAAGGACATCGCCCTGGGCCGGGCCTCCATCGTCTACGCCACGCCCGAGCGCCTCGCCGATCCCAGGTTCCGCGAACTGCTCAAGGCCAGGAAAGTCGAGTTGTTCGTCGTCGACGAGGCTCACTGTGTCAGTCAGTGGGGCCACGACTTTCGCCCCGACTATCTGGCTTTGAGCGAGGCCATCGACGACCTGGGCAGGCCGCCCGTCATGGCCCTGACGGCCACGGCCACTCCCGACGTCATCGAGGACATCCTCGCCCAGCTGCGCATGCCCGATGCCGAGGTCGTCCACACCGGCTTCTACCGCTCCAACCTTGAACTGAACGTCGTCCATGCCAGGGGCGAAGCGGAAAAGCGGGCGCTGCTGCTGGAGCAACTCCAGAAAACCGACGGGACCGGCATTATCTACTCCGCCACGATCAAGGCCGTCGAGGAGTTGACCGCATTCCTGAAGTCCGCGGGGCTGGAGGTGGATGGCTACCACGGCCGGCTCTCGGCCCGTCGCCGCGCGGAGGCTCAGGACCGCTTCATGGCCGACGAATTCAAGGCCCTGGTAGCGACCAATGCCTTCGGCCTGGGGATCGACAAGCCGGACATTCGTTTCGTCCTTCATTACCACCTGCCGGGCACGACCGAGGCGTTTTATCAGGAATTCGGCCGAGCCGGCCGGGACGGCGACCGGGCCTGCAGCGCGCTGCTGTACGACCCGGAGGACCGCAAGCTGCTGCGGTTTTTCCAGGCCAAGAGTTACCCCAACGGCGACGATCTGAGCAACGCCCATCACACCCTGAAGCTCCTGCACGACCGCCCGCAGCCGCCGACGCTGCCGGAGATCCTGGCCATTGCTCCGTTGTCGGCGGGGCGGATGAAGGTGTGCCTGTCCCTGTTCACCGCGCGCGGCATCGTCCGCTACGAGACGGGCGGGCGCTACCGCCTGATGCGCCCGGACATGACCCGCGACGAGCTGGCGCGGACGGGGCAGTCCTACCGCGACCGCCAGGAGCGCGACCTGCGCAAGCATCAGGAGATGGTCGGCTACGCGGAGGGCCGCGGCTGTCGCTGGCAGACGTTGCTGGGCTACTTCGGCGGCGAAGGATTGCCGGACGAGCGCTGCGGGAACTGCGATCACTGCAAGCTGTGGGCGTTACAAGGCGGAACGAGGGCGGGGGCAAAAGCGGAAACAGGACTGGCGGAGAAGCCAGACCCAAAAAACTCGAAGCGAAAGCGGCGGAAGGGATAGAACCTCGATTGACTCAACGGGTAAGCGTCCCAACGGTGAGCGGCTGGCGGCGGGTGCCGTGACGAGGAGCGTCGGGAGACGGAGGGACGTGGGACAAGAATTAGGTGGCCTCTCAATTCAGCCCAACATTACGATTACTGATCGCTGCGCAAAGAACTAATCTACCGGCATCGGGCTAACAAAACCTCCGCGACGAAGGATCGTGCGCTTGCTCATAGCGGCCTCGTGGGCTTTTGATTCTGCTTGCACTCCCCTACCGGAATGGTAAGATCGCAGCGTTCTTATCACCGTCATCTCGATTCCTCGTTTCGCGCCGGCGCGTCGAGCGCGGACCCATGAATCGAATCCCGAGAATTCTCTCGAAGGGAGCGACTCGCATGCGCATCCTCGGTACGCTCTTGCTCCTGTACGCCCTCCCAGCCGTGAAAGACAATCCGGTTGCGAAAGTGCCGCTCGGCAAGGACACGTCCGTCGCCATGGGGCCACTCGACAAGGAGGGGTACATCGACTACGAGGTCGCACTGAACGAGCGCCTTGGCAAGGGGATCACAGCCGAGAGGAATGCCAACGTCCTGATCTGGCAAGCATCGGTCCGAAGCCGGAAGGCGGCCGGGGCATGCCGCCCGAGTTCTTCAAACAGCTCGGTATCGCCGCACCGCCGGAAAAGGGCGATTATCTGGTGGACATAGGCCGGTATCTGAGGGACAACCCGGACCTGGCCGGCACGGACCTCAACGAGATCCTCGATCAGCAGGGTTGGGCTGCCCAAAGGCCGTGGTCGGCGAAGACGTATCCGCACATCGCGTCCTGGTTACGCGCCAATGAAAAGCCGCTGGCGGTGGCGATCGCAGCAGCGGACGCGCCCCGACTACTTCAACCCGTTGGCGTCGTTTCGGACGGACTCGGGGAGTTCGAGCGGACTGATTGCGGCGCTGCTGCCCGGCGTGCAGAAGTGCCGGGCCCTCGCCCAAGCCCTGACGGCCCGAGCCATGCTGCGCACCGCGGAGGGACGGTACGACGAGGCGTGGAAGGATTTGCTTGCTTGCCATCGTCTGGGGCGCCTGCTGACACGCGGCGCAACTCTGATCGAGGCCCTGGTCGGCATCGCCATCGACCAGGTTGCGAGCAATGCGGAGTTGGCGTATTTGGAACGGGCGAAGTTGACGGCCCCGCAGGTCCGGAAGTGTCTGCGAGATCTGCAAGCGCTGCCGCCGATCCCGCCGATGGCCGACAAGATCGACCTGGCCGAACGGTTCATGTACCTCGACTGCTTGCAAATGGTTCGCCACGGCGGCGTCGGGGTACC
>CAVXNL010000021.1:0-157683 GCA_963763045.1 uncultured Planctomycetaceae bacterium
TGAGACTGGAAGCCAGGACCGTGGCCGCGTCGCCGAGGTTCAGCAGGAAATCGGTCGTCCCGGAACGCAAGGCATCGGTGAACGTGAAGAGTTCGCCACCGAGGGAATTGAGGAGGACGGCCCCACCGCGCGCCGCGGAGCCGGCACGTCGCCCACATTCAAATTGAACGTGCCCGACACGCCGGCAAGTACGATGACCTCGACGTTGCGCGCCGACTTCGACGTAGGTTTGGCCGAGGTTGTTGGACACCGTGTTTTGCTGGGTGTTGTACTGAACCCGTTGGCGGCGGCTCGGCGCCTGGAGATCGAGCGACACCGGGTCGAGCCAGATAATGGCGAAGGTCGGGATAGCCGTCGCCTGGTTGCCGAAACTGGTGGGTCCATAGGCGGCGGCGAACTCGGCCGCGATCTGGGCGTTTACCGCAGCGCCGATTGCCGGAACATCGCCGTTCGCGGTCAGCATGTTGTCCACCAGAGCGTCCGAGGTTGGCCGGCAGCTGGCGTCAAGAAGGGCGTACCGGCCGCGATGGCGTTGGGATTGGGCGTGCCATCGGGGCTTACCAGGTTCGAGGCACGGAAGCTGATCTGCCCGATGCCGACGACGGACCCGTCCGTGACCGTCGTCATTGGGTGCCCCTCGAAGCTGCTGTCACCAACAAGCGAGTTGGCCTCGTCGGAGTTGAACGAAGCGGTCTGTATGTTCGGCGACAGCGAAATCTCGTACGACCCGACCGGCAGCGGGGCGGTGAACAGCAACGTGATGGTTTGCCGGGAAGCAGTCGGATAGTCCAACCCGCTGGCCACGCCGAGGTCGGCGCCGGGATCGTAGATCACAGGCTGACCGCCCGAATCGGCCGCGACGGGGATCACCTCGTTGCCGGTACCGTCCAGCACCCCGTCCGGACCGAGCCAGGTGATCGTGTAGTTGGCGGGATTCTCTGCCGCGGCTGTATCGAGGTTATCGCCTTGCAGCGTCAGGACGAGACTGGTGGCCGGGGCGCCCGGCAGCGCGGACTCGGCTTGCACCGAAACGACCTGCGGCAGCACGTCCACGTCCAGCGAGTAGGCTCCGTAACCGGTTACCGGCGATAACCATTTCTGACCACGATGGTCAGCGTGTCGCCCTGCGGGGCCGTCACCAGGAAGTGCACGCCGCCGGCCGTCGTTGTAAAATCCTGTTGCGTGAGAACACCGCTGCCGTCCGAAACGACGATCTCCAGGCCAGGTTTCTCCGGTGTCCGGGAAGGACGCCGAGAAGTCGATCACCTCGTCGGGGAGGGCTGTTCCCGCGTAGGTCGGCACCGTGTAGGTGAAGTAAGCGTTATCGTCGGTGCCGGTGACAATGGCCTGCGGCAGCGTCACCAAGTGGCCGGTGCTGCCCAGGTTGCGGGCCGTAGCAGCCGTGTTGTTCGCAGGGAGAGTCAGCGGCTGACCGTAGATCACCGTAACGCCGCCGGTGTCCGTGACGGCCACAAAAGTGTCCGTGGATCCATCGTTGGTGAAAGTGCCGGTGGCGATCTGCCCTGGCCCCCCAACCGTGGCGAGCACCTCCGGGTGCGCAAGCCCCTGTGTAAGTGGTTCCATTAAACAGCACGGGGAGAAGGATCACCTCCTGATGCTTCCTCGCCGGTCAGCGGGGCGACAGTAACGACGATGCTTTCAGTGCCGGGACCCGTGAAGTTATTGACGACGGCCAGTCCCTGGACCAGGGTGGTTCTCGCCAGGCAGCGGCTTCATGGCGGTGAACGCCGGCGGCGCCGAGAAGGTGCCGGGATCGTTGGGATTTCCCATCTGGACGTAAACATTGCCGGTGTTTGTGCTGGTCGTGATCAGATCGAGGACGGGGATATCGGTGTTGGGGTAGAAAGCGTTGTTGAGATCTGCGGCCGTGATATTGTGTCTGTTCTCGCCGATGCGGATATCCGGACCTCGCACAAACCCGCCTTTGCCGTTGCCCAGGAAGATCTCTGCGAAATTGGAGTTGTTGCTGACGACGATCAGGTCGAGCTCGCCATTGCCGGTGAAATCGCCTGCGATCATGGCGGAGGTGCCGTCGTGGAAACCGGTTTGATAAATCACAGGCGGAAGGAAAGTACCGTCGCCGCGGCCTTGTAAAAAGGCGAATGACGCGGCGGTGCCTCCCTTCGCGGGAGTTTTGCAGCACGACGAGGTCGGTGTCGGCGTCGCCGTTAATAAAGTCGCCGGCCACCATCGTATCCTGGCTCGACACGGCGTTAAAGACACGTTGCGGTTGGAACGTGCCGTCGCCGTTGCCGAGCAGGACCGACACGTCCCCCGCGGCGAAGTTCGGGACGATCACGTCTTGGGGACCGTTGCTGGTCAGCGGGGTCACCACCACCTGCCGTTTGTTGCCGTGCAGACTTCCGGACAGGCCGGTACTTGATGTCGAACTGACTTTCCGCCTGAAAAGTCCCATCGCCGTTGCCAAGCAGGACGCCGAGCGTGTTGGAGGTAGTCGAGCTTGCCACGAGGAGGTTGGTGTCGCCGTTACCCAAGTTGTCGGCCACGATCGAGTCTGGGGGTGCCCACGGTCGGAAGGAATAGGGTCGTGTAGCTGAACGAGTTAGTCAGACCGAGGCTAGCGGTCTGGTACTGATCGAAGTTAGTGAACTGCAGGGTGAAGTTGCCCGCATCTGTGGTCAGGTTTGCCCCCGAGATTTCGAGGAAAACGACTTGCCCCGCCGTGACGGGTGCGTTGAGCGATTCTGTTTGGCCTGGCCCCACGCCGCCTGGCTGAGGCTGATCGGAGACCAAGACCGTCTGGCCATCCGCTCCGAGGATCGACAGGTTCAGATTGCCTTCAATGTCGTCGCCGGCGCCGAGGGTGATCTGGGGGCGTGCCGGCCACCGCGGCGGTCAGTTGATAAAGACTCTCGCCGCCTGGCGCTACCGTGCCGGCACTGTCTCCCTCGACCTGCGCCTCGAGATTGGCGACCTGCACACCGATCCCGACAGTGAGGCCATCAGTCGATGGCCGTGTCGCTCTGGGCAAAGACGTGAATCCAGTAGGTCTGGCCCGAGCTAACGATCAGGCCATTGCCGAGCACGTCCTCCCCCGCAATCACATCGCTGTCGGCATCGACGAGGTCAAACTGGGGATTCTGCGCCCGTCGCCTGTGCTGACGGACACGGTCAGGACGCCGGTGGCCCCCGGCTGGAAACTGAACCACTCATCAGAACTTCCCGGCGTCAGGTTCAGGAGGGGGAACTGCTGCTGGGCGATTACCGGACCGAGATTGGTGGCCGTCGCCAGGGTGTAGTTGGGCGAGAACCGATCGACTGGCGCCGCGGGAGCCGGCGTACGCGAAGCTGCCGAAAAGATTCTGGTTGCCGTTGCGGGTATCGGTCCAGACGGCGTAGGCGGCGTTGGCCGACGAGCCACGCCGATCTGATCGCCCAGGAAAACTCGTAGTCCCGTCGCGCCGGTGAAGGCGCCGGCGTTGGGGTTGAACGAGGTGTTCGCACCGGGAAGTTGGCACTGAAGGTTTGCCGCCGTCGGTGCTGACCGTGCCCCAGACCTCGAGTCGTGCCGTGGGATCGGTGCGCGTGTCGTACCAGATGACGACAATGTCCCCGCGGGGTTCACGGTGATGCTCGGCACCGCCTGGCCGGCCGAGACGTCTGGCACGAAGCCGGGGAAGTCCCCGCCGTTGTCATCGTTGAGGACCGGTCATAGGCGCCGAGGTTTGATTCCGGGACGGTTGCCAAGAGCGCGGAATTGGATTCGGAGCCGACCGTGTAGTTGCTTTGCCAATTCTCGCCGTAGTCAGTGGAAACGGCCAGAACGACGCCGCTGGCGTTTAGGGCGGAGCCGCCGAAGGCCTGAGCATCGTCTAGTGGGCTGTCGGCCAGGGCGTACACCACTCCGGGTCGGGTCGGGTCGGCGACGATCTGACGCAGGTTCAGTGTCCGGAAATTGTCGGCGACCGGACCGCCCGAATTGGAAGTCGGAGCCGTGTAGGTGGTCAGCGTCGAGTCCGTGAGGGACCTGGTCGTAGAACGGTAAGCCCGTTTGATTGGCGAAGTTGGGAGCTGTGAAGCCGGAAACCAGGTTGCCGGGTGATCCGGTGCTCAGGCCGCCGTCCATCGAGGTGTATGTGGCGAAGTTCCCGCCGGAGAAGGAGGCGATGTAGACGGCTCCCCCTGCCCCAACCGTCACTGTCGGGAAGTTCTCGGCGTCGAGAGAATCGTTGTCGCCGTCGTTAGGCTCCTTGAGGGCGGTGACCAGCCCGGTCCCCGCTCCGCCCGGCGATCCGTCGTCGTAAAAACTGCCCGACAGGTTCTGCATCTGGGTCTTGAAGGGTGCCAAGTGTGCCCAGGGAGACCGCGATCATCACATCGCTGCCGGCGGTGGAATTCGGATTGCCTGGATACTGGCCGGGAGGGTAGAACTGCGTCCAGGCCACGTACAAATCGCCGAGGAACGGCGAACCAGCCACGGTGTCGATGGCCATACCTGGGTAGGCTGCAAACGGCACGTGTCTGCCGGCGAGTACGTGTTCTCGACCACGGTGACGGCTGGCTCAGGCTGGCCCACCCTGGGGGTGCTCTTGACGACGAAGATGCCGTTGTTGGACTGGAATCCGTCGGAGCGCTGATCGGAGTCAGGCACGGTAAGGTCGGGTTGCGGACCAAGGAACGTAACCGCCATGAAGCTGACGTAGACATTGCCCTGGGCGTCGAAGGCCACGGTCGATCCGCCGCTCCTTGGTCAAACCGGCCGGCAAAGGGATCGAAGTCGTGGCCAGTCCGCCCCCCCGTCGTCGAAACCGCCACCCTGATGCCGGCGTAGCCGGTGGTCAGCAGCGAATAGTCCATATAGGCCGTGACCAGATGCTGCGGGCTGGTGGGATCGACGGCGATGAGAGATCTGCTGCACACCTGCCCCGGAAGTGACCGCCGTGTTGACGTTCGCTCCCAGCATCGCCAGATCGAGGCCGGCGCCCTGGTTGCTCTGGATTGCCTGTTCCTCGGGGACAGAACCGGTCGGATCGATGACGAACCCGACATAATCATCCGACGGGTTGCTGAACGCGGCCGACGGGGCATTGGCCGGCAAAGCGACCGTCACCGAACCATTGACGGTCGGCCCGCTGCCAGACCGCTGAAGTTCAGGGCCGTGCCCGTATTGAGTAGACCGTCGTTGACCGAGTCGGTGGCGCTGATGGCGCCGTTGTCGGACAGGTACAGGCCGACGTTGAACGCCGACGCGTTGCCCGACCCCTGGTTCTGGAGCGTGTAATTGATTGTGATATTCTGACCGAAGCTAGTCGCCGGAGCGGTAAGGTTGAACGCGATGGAAGTCAGATCGGCGGCGGGCAGTTCGCCGAAATTGACACTCGTCACGGTCTGGTTGGGAGTCAGCACCGTAACGCTCTGGGAACCGTTGGATCCTACGGGAGACGTCACCATGTCGGCGCCGGGGTGTTCCAGGCTCACCGTATACATCCCCTCCGCCAGACCCGTGAAGGAGTAATTCCCAGAGCCGTTGGTCTGCGTGCTGGTCTCGGGGTTGGTGAAGGTCAGCGACCAGCTATTGATGACCAGACTCTGGCCGGGGGTTGTGAAATCGTTCGGCGAGCCGAAGAAATCCAGTCCCCAGGTGCCGTCCGTGTTGCTGTCCTCAATGCCATAGACTGGCGTGTTGAAGGACTGCACGGGTGCGTAGGTGCCGTTCGGGACGGGAGTCGGAGCGACTACTACCGGATTGGAGGAATTGCCGTCGAACGTGCCGACGAAATGTTGACCCGGCTGGATATCGAAGACCAAAGGCAAGTTACCGACACTCGGCCCCAGTGGGCTGGCAAGGGTGACCGGGATTGCGTCCAGGCTGTTGTTGGTGAGGTCCAGGTTGAGGGCCACGTCCGAAAAGGTCGAAGGCAGACCCTGAACCTGCAGCGCAGATCCAACGGCGCCGAAATCCGACAGAGGCACGTTGCCGGTAATGGCGGTGTTCCCGGCAACCACCGTGTTTTGCACGGTGTGTTGCGACGAGTTGAGTTGGCCGCCGCCGTTCATGTAGAGATAAACGGTCTGACCCGCCAGCACCGGATCGGTAGCCTGGCGAATAACGTTGCCGCTCAGGTCGTTGAAGACGTTGCCGCTGATGGTGGCAGACAGCATGGTACGGTCTTCGAGGCGCTCCAGTTCGAGCCGTGTCGAGCGTCGGGAACCGCGGTTCATCCTGCGGAGAGACCGGAGGCGACTCGGGCTGAGAAAAGGATTGGGTAGCAGATGGCAGGCCAGATCGAGACTGACCGACGCGAGGCGAGCAAGGCGAGACATGATTTACTTCTCTCCCAGACTGGCGAATGCCGCTGCGGCAACCGATCGACGTTACTCGGTTGGCGCAGCGGCTCGGGTTCGTTATCGGTCAGACAACGTGGCATTGGGCTCCCTCACTCGACTGTTCCGGTGGCGAGTTTCGGGCGACTGGGAAGACTTGCCTGTGACCCGCACGGGGGATAAGGCAAGGAACTTCTCGGCAGCGACACTTCCTCACACCCTTGCAGAGCATGAAACCCCAACGCATCCTCGGATGAATAGGGATATGATACCAGAGCAGTTTTCGGATTGCACGAGAGAATCCGATTTTTTTTCTTTTGCGGGTAACGCAGCCGCTACCCCAAAAATGTCCGTGTCCGACACGACAGAAATAGGTGATTGCCGCAGATGGGTCGTGGTCGAGTCGTTCGCAGGGCCGTTTGTGTGGGGAAATGTCGATGCAGAAAGCCGCAAGTTCTTGTCACTTGCGGAAGGATGCAGCTGGCTGGCCCGGCACTATGGCTATTCGAGGTTCAGAGTCCATCCAGCCGGCACCAAAACGATCCTGGGCGTTACGACTCAAACCTCGGCTTCGCTCCAAAGGCGGGCACATGGACCAGGGCGATACTGAACCAGACGCACACACTGAAATAGAGCGACATCCAGGGGACCTCGGTCCGCCACTGCTCCCAATCCAACGTGACGCTCCAACGAGACGACGCATCTCCGAACCCCTGGAAAGATGTGTGAAATCCAGAAGAGTTGGAACACAAAATGGCTGCACGCGGATTGTTGATCGAATGCGACGATGTGCCGGGACGGATCAGTGGTGTAGGTGTGTCAGACTCCCCCTGCAAACAAAGAACGCGGATCGAGGCGTGCCGACGAGGGTACACCGCGATCCGCGTTCTCGGTCCGGCAGGCGATCAATGTTCTTCGTCAGGCCCGCAGACACGTTCCTTGCGCCGTTCATGGATTGTCTCGGGCAGTTCGACACCGGCGGCCACCGGGTCGGGCAGGTCACGGTTGCCGGTACGGTAGTGCACCCTCGCCGCCCTGATAGTGGCCGGCCCAGCCGAGCATCACACGCGGATGCCAGACCAAGCATCCGCACCAGTCGCGGCCCCAGGTGCCGGAATCGGACTGGCCGGCACCGCCGACCCGCCCCACAATGCCGAGCCGCCGCCGACGTAATAGCCGCAGTAGCCACACGAATCCGTCGGAATAGCGATGCTCGACACGCACAGCGGATAGCCGGCGCGGCTATGGGTGTGCCGAGCCGCCTCGTCGGAACCGAGCTTCTTCGCGTCCTTGGGCGGCTCTTTGACCGCCTCCTTCGCCGGATCCTTGGCGTCGTCCTCCGCCCAGGTTGTGCCAGCTGCCAGAAGCAATACCACCGCCAGGGCCGAGAGTCGCATGCGGGCCATGTCCTTGCCTCCTCCGATTCCGATATTCTCCTCCTTACGCATATCGGCCCTCCCGTCTCCACCCTTCAGCAAATCCGGCCGGATCGGTATTCTCGTCCCGGTGATCTCCTGCACGCGGTCGGCTTTCAAACGAACACAAAGCATCAGCGAGGGGATCGGTCTGCCGTCCCTCGCTGCTGCTTCGGGTTCGTGTGGGTGAAACAATTCCTGCCGCTTGTCTTCCGTTTCGCGGGACGCGGTTGGTGAGTACCGCGAAACGTGAACGAACGAACTACCGGTTACTGCTTGGGGAAGAGCTTGATGATCTTGTCGAGGATCTCCTCGCTGACCTTCAAGTTGACGTTCAGGGCATCCTCGTTGGCGGTGATCTTCAAGTTCTTCTGGATATCCTTGGAGACCGTTTCGTCCGGGATGAGCGTCGGAAGGATGAACGGGAGGAACATATCCACCAGGGCCTTCATCTTCTTGGGAGCCTCGCCGTCCGAGGTGTTTATGTTCAGATCGAAGGCCAGTGCGTCGGAAACGTGGAAACCGGCGCTGATCGATTCGAGCTTGGGAGCAATGTCCTTGAACTGCACGTTCGCGGCCATCTGCTTGCGCATCTCCTCGGTGATGACCATGGCCATCCACATACTCTGCTTGCCGTCGGCCTTGGCGCTGGCCTTGACCAGTTCCTTGCTGCCGCCGCCGATGTTCTTGACCGACTTGAGGAGATACTCCTTCGACGGAGACGCCGCCACGATGCTCTTGCCGATGACGGTGAAGTATTCGGCATCGCCCTTGTCCTTGTCCTTGAACTCGTACACCGTCGTGTTGCCTTCCTTGCTGACCTTGACGGTGTCAGTCTTCTTGGCGAGGGCGTCGATCTTGTCGGGATCGAATTTACCGCGGACGATGATGAACACCTTCTCGGGCTTGGAGCCGGGCTGGATGTCGCTCAGATTGGCGACCGACACGGACATGCTCTCGATGTCCTTGGTCAGGTCTAAGCCGAGCGCAGCCAGCACGATTTTGGCCTGGGCGTTGTTGTCGATGCCGGACTTGACGATGTCCACCGCCCCCTTCCTCTTGGCCAGAGGGGATTCTAGGGCTTGACGGACGTTGAAGACCATCACCATCTGGGCGTCGGCGGGAATCAGCTTGTCCACTTCGGCCGCGCGGACCGGGGTGGCGAAGAGCGAGGCGCCGAGGGCCAGAGTGAGCAGCCAGCATTTGCGGGAACGCAACATGAGGATCAGTTCCTATGCAGGAGATAGAAAGACCGAACGGGACCGCCCCATGCGGCCCACGCCGAAACAACGGGGGAACTACCCGACCCCGCGCGGGAGTTTCACAGGCACAGAGCGATAGAGTAGGGTGGGTCGAGTCTTCGAGACCCACCGGGAGCGGTGGGTCTCGAAGACTCGACCCACCCTACATCCCGCTGCGTTTTTTGTTTTCGCATCTGTGGTTCTGTGGTTCACTTCTTCGCTTTTCAACCGCCCAGCGCTTTCTGGAGCGCCGCTGCGATCACCTCGGCGGAGATTTCCACCTTGATGGTCACCGCTTTCTCCTTGGCGGTGCAGCGGATCGACTTCAGGACGTCCACTGCGGGTTCAAGCGCTTTCTGCTGCGTGGCCAGCAGGCCGACCACGAGCAGTCCCTTCGTCACGTAGTCGTTGATCGTGCTCTTCAGTTCCTTGGCTTCCTGCTCCGTCTTGGCGCCGATCACCAGCTCGATCTTGATGTCGTCGTCGAGTGTGACACCACCGCCAACGACTTCAGTCTTGGCCAGCAACTCCTTGAGGGTTCCGTCGCTGGAGTTCTTCGCCAGGGCCTCGCCGAGGCCAGCCACCGCCAGAGTCTGCTTCGGATTGATCTTCTCCAACAGTGCCTGGAACTGCTTGTTCTTCAGGGCGACTGGCCCTTTGCCCTTGCCGCGCTTGATGGCGTCGGCAACGTAATCCTTGCCCGGTGAGGCGAGCACGGTGGTATCGTTGGCCAGGGCGACGAAAAGGGATTGGTCCTGGGCGGGAATCCGGACCTCAAACACGGTCACCTGGCCGCCGGAGCCGTCCGCAACCTTGTGCAGCTTGACCAGGTCGCCCTGGTTCTTGGCTACCTCCTCGCCCTTCGCCTTGAACTTGTCGAGGTTGAACTTGCCGTGCAGGATCACGAGCACTCGGTCCTGATCGTTGCTGTTCGGGGCGGCGACGGTCATGGATTCCAGGTCGCTGAAGGGGTCGAAACCCAGGTCTTTGAGGACCTCGTTCACGTCCTCCAAGTTCTTGAGCAGATCGCGGACCTGTTCGATGCCGGCCTTCGCGAGCTTGGACTCGAACGCCTGTTTGAGGTTGGCGCGGACGTAGATTTCGGTGTCGATCGGGAGGTACTTATCGAGTTCCGGAGCGTCCGCCGCGTGGACCGTGGCCGGCGCGAGGACGGCCAGCAGGGCGAGGATCGCGAACCTCGGCCCGAGATGAAAGCGTGAGAGCATGGCCACCTTCCTTTCCCATTCAGGAACTAGACCGAGGATGCGAAACGGACCGCGTCTCATTCTACGGCCGGGCGCGGTCTCTACAAGGGCGAGGGGCCGCTGGCGGTTTAGCATTCGTGCCGGTGCTAAGCCGCCAGCGGCCCAAAGGAGTACCAGCATACCCTGCCGGGAGTTTCCGCGCAAGGAACTTCTTCGTTGCGCGTTGCGTTCACCCCGTCGGATTCTCTATCTTGTCGGAAGACGTCCATCGTGTTCGCCGCCGTCGAGAACCGCCATGTCCGCCGTTGCCGCCCGCACCACGCTGCCGCTCGTCGCCGATAAACCGGCCCTGGGTCGCAACATCGACTACGAACTGTTCATGGACTGCGTCCATTGCGGTCTGTGCCTCGGCTCGTGTCCGACCTACGTCGAGACCGGCAACGAGAACGACAGCCCGCGTGGCCGGATCTACCTCTGGCGGGCCGTCACCGACGGTCGGGCCGAGCTGACGCACGAGGTGCGCCGGCATCTCGACCTGTGCCTGGAATGCCGGGCGTGCGAGTCGGCCTGTCCGTCCGGCGTGCAATATGGCCAGATCATCGGCTCGTACAAGAAGGACCTGGCGCGGCTGCTGCCGCCGGCGCCGACGCTCGGCTGGTTCCGCGCTGGATGCTCTTTCACCTGACGCCCTACGCCGGCCGGATGCGCTGGGCGCTGGCACCGCTGCGGCTGGCGCAGAAGCTACGGCTCGACGGCCTGGTGCGCGGCATGGGCCGTCTGCTGCCGGCCTCGTTGCGGCGGATGCAGGAGATCGTGCCGCGCTGGAGCCGCATTACGGCAGGCTGCCGGAGGTGCTGCCGGCCGAGGGGAAGAAGCGAGCCCGCGTCGCCCTGTTCATCGGCTGCGCCGCCGACGCCTTCTTCCCGCAGACGACCCTGGCGACGGCCCGCGTCCTGCAGAAGAACGGCTGCGAGGTCTGGGTGCCGCGCGGCCAGGGCTGCTGCGGAGCGTTGCACTACCATTCCGGCCTCGTCGCCGCCGGCGCAGCAGTTCGCGGCGGCGAATGCGCGAGGTGTTCGGCAAGGAGTTGGCCTCCGTCGATGCGATCGTCAACAACGCCGGCGGCTGCGGTCCGGTGATGAAGGAGTATGGCCATCTCCTCGATAACACGGCGTCCGCAGCCGCCGGCGCACTGCTTTGCCGCCAAGGTGCGTGACATTCAGCGAATTCCTGGTGGAACTCGGCCCCGTGCAGCCGACGCATCCGCTGCCGATCAAGGCGACGTATCACGACGCCTGCGGTCTGTGCCACGCCCAGAAGATCCGCACGCAGCCGCGCCAGCTGCTGGCGATGATTCCCGGCCTGGAGCTGGTGCCGCTGACCGAGAGCGAGATGTGCTGCGGCGCCGCGGGCAGTTACAACCTGACGCAGCCGGAGATGTCGGAGCAGCGTCGGCGAACGCAAGGCGCAGCAACATCCTGGCTACCGGGGCACGGGCGGTCTTCACCGGCAACGTCGGTTGTCTGTTGCAGATCGGCCGGCACCTGCGCGCGCCATCGGCCGGACTTCTGGGTGGCGCACCCGTCGATGCGCTGTGGGCGAGCTACAGCGGGCAGATGCCGCGTGAGTTGGGTGGTGATTAGCAACGGTTCGCTGAACTGCAAGGCGGTCACTTCTTCTTCGGTTTGCTTTGGTCCGCCTCGAACTGTTGCGTGACTTTGGCGATGGAGTCCGGGCCGGCACCGCGCCACAGAAAAGCCCCACGATGGCCCCGAGCGTTGAACTGCAGGCGTAGCGACAGAACTCCATCAGCGTCTTCTGTGCCTCCGTCGGCGGCTCACGGCCCCAAAAAGCCAGCGCGACCATCGTGGCCAAGGTGGCGAAAAACGCCAAGGTCACGATAGCCAGGAGGAGTTTGAAGAAGGGATTCTCAATGGCGATGGGTCGCTCCCCAGGACTCATCTGGCTGCTCCTTGCTCTCACCCGTCACGGCAGGTGAACGCTCTTGCCGGTGGTCAGATCGACAATCGTTGTCCTGAAGGGATAGCGAATCGCTCCCCAGACGAGCGACCATACGGAGCGCAGATAGGCCGACGGGGGGATGCGGATCACCGAGGGCCGCGCAGGCTCCGGCGCGAAGATCGCCGGGGAGACAAATTCCTTGCCCGCCGTAGGCATGCCCATCGCGTCGGATCCTGCTGGCGACGTTGAACCGGCCACAGAACCCGCTTGATTGCTCGACATCGCAAGGCCTCGAGCCGAAGCAGCCACGGCCGGCATGTCACCGAGGGAGGTATGAACAGCTTGCCGCATCTTGGGCAGCGGACCAGACCGGTCGCCAACTCGTCGTGGATCGAGCAAGCTGTGCGGCAGGAAGGGCATTTGACGTTCATCGGCATCGTTGTTGTCCTCGGTGTAAAACAGCGTTTCGCCGTTCCGACGCCCTTCCGATCAAGCAGAACCCTGCCCCGGTCTTCGTTCGAGACGGACGAACCACTCTTTGGCATTATCCTCTTGAGAAACTTCATCGTCAACAACCCAGGCAGAAAAACTCCTTTCCTTTCCCTCTCGATTAGCGGATAATCTCTGCACTCGAACAGTCGCCTTGATAGGATTCGAGCGGCCCGTGAGGACCGTACGATGCCCACACTCGTCTTGTGTTCCAACATCGCCTGCTCCGCCCGCTACACGGTGGCGGAGGAGATGATTGGGCGACAGGCTGAAGTGCAAGAAATGCGGCACATCCTTCACCGCGTCGCTCCCGATCAGCCTGCCTTTATCATCGTCCTCATCGTCCGATCTACCGACGATCATCGGACGTTACCAGGTTCGCGCCAAGCTCGGCGCGGGTGCATTCGGCACCGTCTACCGGGCTTACGATCCGCAACTGGACCGGGAAGTGGCCCTGAAATTGCTCAATCCCGACACGCTATCCTCTCCGCAAGCGGTCGAACGCTTTCAGCGCAAAGCGCGTGCGGCGGCCCGCTTGTTGCACCCGAACATCGTGCCGGTGTTCGACGCGGGCAAGCAGGGCGACAGTCATTTCATCGCCGCGGCGTTCATCCCCGGCCGGACCCTCGCCGACGCCATCCCCAAGGAGGGATTGGACCCGCGCAAGGCCGTGACGCTGGTCCTCCAGCTCGCCGATGCCCTGGCCTATGCTCACGAGCAGGGCGTGATGCACCGCGACGTCAAGCCCGGCAACGTCATGCTCGACGCCAAGGACCGCCTTTATCTGATGGATTTCGGCCTGGCCGGCTGGTTGGAGCAGACGCAGCACACGCCTGACCTGCTTGGGGGCGGTGATGGGCACGCCTTCGTACATGGCTCCGGAGCAGGCCAACGGCGATCTGCAGACCGGGCAGGCCGCCGACCAGTACAGCGCCGGTATCGTGCTTTACGAACTGCTGACGGGACGCCGGCCTTTCGACGGACCGCCTGCGATTGCGATCTACCATGTCCTGAATACCGCGCCCAAACCGCCGTCGCAGCATCGGCCCGGTCTCGACCCTCATCTTGAGGCGATCTGCCTGAAGACGCTGGCGAAGCAGCCCGGCAGCGGTATCCGAATACGGAGGCGTTCGCGTCCGCCTTACGCGTGGCTGAGCGCCTGCCCGGCGACTCCTTCGTCGCCTGTTGTCTCCATCGAGCCGCCCTCAACGGCATTGCCAACGGAGGGGCCTCTGGAGTGGTATCAGGTTACCGCGGTTCCGACGCCGGCCGGCGTCCCAGTAACCCATCGGCCTCCACCCCTTCCCAGCGCCGATACCCGGAAGGACCGACTGGAAGGAGTGACGGAGCAACCATCGGGGACGGAGCCGAAGAAACGGCCCGTTTCTCCCAAGAGCAAGCAACATGCAACCGCTCGCTCCGGCCGTCAGAAGGCGATCCGACCGGAGAAACCGACAAAAGAGGGCCTCGGCCTCGGCTTTTGGATGGTCATCCTGTTGATGCTTGCCGGCGGTGTTGCCGGTTTCTGGTTCTTCGGCCTGCCGATCCTGACGCGCCCGAGGGGACAGGGCGATTCCAGCAATAAGGACGCTGCGGAAATCGCCGGCGTCAAACCGCGGCAGCCCCAACCGCGCAAAAGGAAGACAACAAGGCCAAGGAAGAAGCGGAAGCACTTCGTATAGCCAAAGAAGCGGAAGCACTCCGCAAAGCCAAAGAAGAAGCTCTCCGTGGCGAGTTGTCCGACGAAATCAAGGCGATGACGAAAGTGGTGCTGAGCGGCAAGAGCAATGTGGATTACCTGAAGAAACAGGGCGAGAAGCGATTCGCCGTGTGGCGTGAAGCAGCCGAGAAAGGCCTTGTGGAAGGTCAACATCTGCTCGGGCGGTGCTACCAGGAGGGAGTGGGCGTCGTCATCAACGTCAACGAAGCGGTCCGCTGGTATCGCAAAGCTGCTGAGCAGGGATTTCCGGTATCGCAACACAACCTTGGCGCGTGCTACTATTATGGATGGGGCGGTTTGCCGGCAGACCGGACTCTGGCCGTCAGTTGGTATCTGAAGGCCGCCGACCAGGGTTTCTTCCTGGCCCAATACCATCTCGGCAAGTGCTATCAAGTTGGCGACGGCGGCTTGACGACGAGCCTGCCCAAGGCCGTTCTCTGGTTTCGCAAAGCTGCCGAGCAGGGTTACGTCGTAGCTCAAAACGAACTCGCACTGTCATTCTATTATGGTGGTGTCGGTCTGGAGAAGGACTTACCCGAAGCGGTTCGCTGGTATCGCAAAGCGGCCGAACAGGGTCACGCCAACGCCCAGAATTCTCTTGCAATCTGTTATGAAAACGGCACGGGGGTGGAAAAGATAGATCTGACCAAAGCGGTCGAGTGGTATCGCCTGGCAGCCGATCAGGACAACATGTACGCGCAGTACAACCTCGCCCGTCACTTCCAGTCCGGCGCAGGAGGCTTGCTCCCGAGCGAAACGACCGCCCTCAATCTCTATCGAAAATCGGCTGAACAGGGATTAGCTGTCGCACAATATATTCTTGGATACGACCACGAATATGGCCTGTGCGGGTTGACGAAAGATGCCGACGAAGCAGCGCGCCGCCTGGAAGTGACGGGCGAGGTTGTGCTCCGCGTACATGTTGTCCTGATCGGCTGCCAGGCGATACCACTCGACCGCTTTGGTCAGATCTGCTGCTTCGGACCCGTGCCGCTTTCATAACAGATTGCAAGAGAATTCTGGGCGTTGGCGTGACCTTGTTCGGCCGCTTTGCGAGAGTCAGCGAACCGCTTGGGCAAGTCCTTCTCCAGACCGACACCACCGTAATCAAATGACAGTGCGAGTTCGTTTTGAGCTACGACGTAACCCTGCTCGGCAGCTTTGAGAGACCAAGAGTAAAAAAACCCATAGAATCGTCAAGCCGCCGTCGCCAACTTGATAGCACTTGAAGAAATAGTAACCGACAGGGGAGAAGAAACCCTGGTCGGCGGCCCAATACCATCTCGGCAAGTGCTATCAAGTTGGCGACGGCGGCTTGACGACGAGCCTGCCCAAGGCCGTTCTCTTGGTTTCGCAAAGCTGCCGAGCAGGGTTACGTCGTAGCTCAAAACGAACTCGCACTGTCATTCTAATTATGGTGGTGTCGGTCTGGAGAAGGACTTACCCGAAGCGGTTCGCTGGTTATCGCAAAGCGGCCGAACAGGGTCACGCCAACGCCCAGAATTCTCTTGCAATCTGTTATGAAAACGGCACGGGGGTGGAAAAGATAGATCTGACCAAAGCGGTCGAGTGGTATCGCCTGGCAGCCGATCAGGACAACATGTACGCGCAGTACAACCTCGCCCGTCACTTCCATGCGCGCCGCTTCGTCGGCATCTTTCGTCAACCCGCACAGGCCATATTCGTGGTCGTATCCAAGAATATATTGTGCGACAGCTAATCCCTGTTCAGCCGATTTTCGATAGAGATTGAGGGCGGTCGTTTCGCTCGGGAGCAAGCCTCCTCGCCGGACTGGAAGTGACGGGCGAGGTTGTACTGCGCGTACATGTTGTCCTGATCGGCTGCCAGGCGATACCACTCGACCGCTTTGGTCAGATCTATCTTTTCCACCCCCGTGCCGTTTTCATAACAGATTGCAAGAGAATTCTGGGCGTTGGCGTGACCCTGTTCGGCCGCTTTGCGATACCAGCGAACCGCTTCGGGTAAGTCCTTCTCCAGACCGACACCACCATAATAGAATGACAGTGCGAGTTCGTTTTGAGCTACGACGTAACCCTGCTCGGCAGCTTTGCGAAACCAGAGAACGGCCTTGGGCAGGCTCGTCGTCAAGCCGCCGTCGCCAACTTGATAGCACTTGCCGAGATGGTATTGGGCCAGGAAGAAACCCTGGTCGGCGGCCTTCAGATACCAACTGACGGCCAGAGTCCGGTCTGCCGGCAAACCGCCCCATCCATAATAGTAGCACGCGCCAGGTTGTGTTGCGATACCGGAAATCCCTGCTCAGCAGCTTTGCGATACCAGCGGACCGCTTCGTTGACGTTGATGACGACGCCCACTCCCTCCTGGTAGCACCGCCCGAGCAGATGTTGACCTTCCACAAGGCCTTTCTCGGCTGCTTCACGCCACACGGCGAATCGCTTCTCGCCCTGTTTCTTCAGGTAATCCACATTGCTCTTGCCGCTCAGCACCACTTTCGTCATCGCCTTGATTTCGTCGGACAACTCGCCACGGAGAGCTTCTTCTTTGGCTTTGCGGAGTGCTTCCGCTTCTTTGGCTATACGAAGTGCTTCCGCTTCTTCCTTGGCCTTGTTGTCTTCCTTTTGCGCGGTTGGGCTGCCGCGGTTTGACGCCGGCGATTTCCGCAGCGTCCTTATTGCTGGAATCGCCCTGTCCCCTCGGGCGCGTCAGGATCGGCAGGCCGAAGAACCAGAAAGCCGCCACACCGCCGGCAAGCATCAACAGGATGACCATCCAGAAGCCGAGGCTGAGGCCCTCTTTTGTCGGTTTCTCCGGTCGTATCGCCCTCTGACGGCCGGAGCGAGCGGTCGCATGTTGCTTGCTCTTGGGAGAGACGGGCCGATTCTCGGCCCGTCCATGGTTGCTCCGTCACTCCTTCCAGGCTGGTCCTGCCGGGTATCGGCTGCTGGGAAGGGGTGGAGGCCCAGGGTTCTGGGACGCCGGCCGGCGTCGGAACCGCGGTAACCTGATACCACTCGAGAGGCTCCGTTGGCAATGCCGTTGAGGGCGGCTCGATGGAGACAACAGGCGACGAGGGAGTCGCCGGGCAGGCGCCAGCCACGCGCGAAGGCGACGCGGCGCCCGTATTCGGATCCGTGCTGGGCCGCTTCGCCAGCGTCTTCAGGCAGATCGCCTCAAGACGAGGGTCGAGACCGGGCCGATGCTGCGACGGCGGCTTGGGCGCGGTATTCAGGACATGGTAGATGCAATAGCAGGCGGCCCGTCGAAAGGCCGGCGTCCCGTAGCAGCTCGTAAAGGACGACGCCGGCCTGTACAGATCGGCGGCCGGCCCGATCTGCTAAGTCGCCGCTGGCCTGCTCCGGTGCCATGAACGAAGGCGTGCCCATCACCGCCCCTTCGCACGTCAGCCGTGTTCTGCGTCGCCGAGCCAGCCAGCCAAGCCGAAATCCATCAGATAAAGGTGGTCCCGGGCGTCGAGCATGACGTTGCCTGGCTTGACGTCGCGGTGCAGGACGCCCTGCTCGTGAGCATAGTCCAGGGCATCGACGAGCTGGATCACCAGCGCCACCGCCTGGCGCGGTCCAATCCGCCCTTGGGGATAGCGTCGGCCAGGGTACGGCCGGGGATGAACGCCGACGGCGATGAAGTGACTGTACCCTGCTTGCCCGCGTCGAAGACGGGGACGATGTGCGGGTGCATCAGCCGGGCCGCCGCACGGGCCTCACGCTGAAAGCGTTCGACTGCCTGCGGCGAGGAGAGCGTTTCGGGCTTGAGCAGCTTCAGGGCGACTTCGCGGTCCAGTGCGGATCGTAAGCGCGGTAGACGGTGCCGAACGCCCCGCGCCGAGCCTGGCGCGAACCTGGTAGCGTCCGATGCTCTTTGGTAGAGCGGACCCTGTTAGGACGATGGTAGGGGCAGGCTGATCGGGAGGGACGCAGTGAACGACGTGCCGCACTTCTTGCACTTCAGCTGTCGCCCAAGCTTGTCCTCCGCGACCGTGTAGCGGGCGGAGCAGGCAGCGTTGGAACAGATGACAAGAGTGGGCATCAGACCGTCCTCTCGGGCCCATCGAACCCTGGAGAAGCGACTACTCCATTGGAGAGATTATCCTCCAACCGCGAGGGAAAGGAAAGGATTTCTTCACGCAGTTCTTCATTTCAACGATTGGCCGATGCGCAGGCATCTGCCCTCTGTTGGTGCCGAGAACGAAGACGCCGTGGACGCCGTTTTTCATCAGGTGGTCGAGGAACCACTTGAGGCGCGGGATGTCGAGGTTCTCGTCTTCCTTCATGAGCGTGGCGACGGGGATTCCTGCGATTTTCCTGGGTTCCAATTGGGAGGGATGGTTCTTCGGCAGGTGAGGGCTATTCTCCGCGTGTCGTCGTCACTTGAGAAGTATCTTATTCGATGCAGCCGATGTCTCCGGGCAGTCACCGGACTCCGTAGTTGATGGAAGAGAATCGCCGGCAGATCATGAAGCCAGTCGTTCGCCCCTCGAACGAGGTAAAGTGAGGAAGGGTTGTGCGCGATTCAAGGGAGTCTGCGGCCTGCGGCAATTCGGATTCCTCCGTTGGCATATTTGCCCCCGTCTGGTCACTCTTCTGGGGAGCGATTCGCTATCCCTTCAGGACAACGATCGTCGATCTGACCACCGGCAAAAGCGTTCACCTGCCGTGACGGGTGAGAGCAAGGAGCAGCCAGATGAGTCCTGGGGAGCGACCCATCGCCATTGAGAATCCCTTCTTCAAACTCCTCCTGGCTATAGTCATCTTGGCGTTTTTCGCCACCCTTGGCCACGATGGTCGCGCTGGCTTTTTGGGGCCGTGAGCCGCCGACGGAGGCACAGAAGACGCTGATGGAGTTCTGTCGCTACGCCTGCAGTTCAACGCTCGGGGCCATCGTGGGGCTTTTCTGTGGCGCGGGCAGGCCCGGACTCCATCGCCAAAGTCACGCAACAGTTCGAGGCGGACCAAAGCAAACCGAAGAAGAAGTGACCGCCTTGCAGTTCAGCGAACCGTTGCTAATCACCACCCAACTCACGCGGCATCTGCCCGCTGTAGCTCGCCCACAGCGCATCGACGGGATGCGCCACCCAGAAGTCCGGCCGATGGCTCCGCAGGTGCCGGCCGATCTGCAACAGACAACCGACGTTACCAGTGAACACCGCCCGTGCCCCGGTGCCAGGATGTTGCTGCGCCTTGCGTTCGCCGAGCTGCTCGGACATCTCCGGCTGCGTCAGGTTGTAACTGCCCGCGGCGCCGCAGCAGATCTCGCTCTCGGTCAGCGGCACCAGCTCCAGCCCGGGAATCAGCGCCCAGCAGCTGCCGCGGCTGCGTGCGGATCTTCTGGGCGTGGCACAGGCCGCAGGCGTCGTGATACGTCGCCTTGATCGGCAGCGGATGCTGTGGCTGCACCGGGCCGAGTTCCACCAGGAATTCGTGAATGTCGCGCACCTTGGCGGCAAACGCTGCGCCGGCGGCTGCGGACGGCGTGTTCTCGAGCAGATGGCCATACTCCTTCATCACCGGACCGCAGCCGCCGGCGTTGTTGATGATCGCATCGACCGTAGGCCAGCTCCTTGCCAAACACCGTCCGCAGTTCGCCGCCGCGAACTGCTGCGCCGGGGCGACGAGGCCGGAATGGTAGTGCAGCGCTCCGCAGCAGCCCTGGCCGCGCGGCACCCAGACCTCGCAGCCGTTCTTCTGGAGGACGCGGGCTGTCGCCAGGGTCGTCTGCGGGAAGAAGGCGTCGGCGGCGCAGCCGATGAACAGGGCGACGCGCGCGCGCTTCTTCCCCTCGGCCGGCAGCACCTCCGGCAGCCTGCCGTAATGCGGCTCCAGGCGTCGGCACGATCTCCTGCATGCGCCGCAACGAGGCGCGGCAGCAGACGGCCCATGCCGCGCACCAGGCCGTCGAGCCGTAGCTTCTGCACCAGCCGCAGTGGTGCCAGCGCCCAGCGCATCCGGCCGGCGTAGGGCGTCAGATGAAACAGCATCCAGCGCTGCAGACCAGCCCAGCGTCGGCGCGGGCGGCAGCAGTTTCGCCAGGTCCTTCTTGTACGAGCCGATGATCTGGCCATATTGCACGCCGGATGGACAGGCCGACTCGCAGGCCCGGCATTCCAGGCACAGGTCGAGATGCCGGCGCACCTCGTCCGTCAGCTCGGCCCGACCGTCGGTGACGGCGCGCCAGAGATAGATCCGGCCACGCGGGCTGTCGTTCTCGTTGCCGGTTTCGACGTAGGTCGGACACGAACCGAGGCAGAGACCGCAATGGACGCAGTCCATGAACAGTTCGTAGTCGATGTTGCGGCCCAGGGCCGGTTTATCGGCGAGGAGCGGCAGCGTGGTGCGGGCGGCAACGGCGGACATGGCGGTTCTCGACGGCGGCGAACACGATGGACGTCTTCCGACAAGATAGAGAATCCGACGGGGTGAACGCAACGCGCAACGAAGAAGTTCCTTGCGCGGAAACTCCCGGCAGGGTATGCTGGTACTCCTTTGGGCCGCTGGCGGCTTAGCACCGGCACGAATGCTAAACCGCCAGCGGCCCCTCGCCCTTGTAGAGACCGCGCCCGGCCGTAGAATGAGACGCGGTCCGTTTCGCATCCTCGGTCTAGTTCCTGAATGGGAAAGGAAGGTGGCCATGCTCTCACGCTTTCATCTCGGGCCGAGGTTCGCGATCCTCGCCCTGCTGGCCGTCCTCGCGCCGGCCACGGTCCACGCGGCGGACGCTCCGGAACTCGATAAGTACCTCCCGATCGACACCGAAATCTACGTCCGCGCCAACCTCAAACAGGCGTTCGAGTCCAAGCTCGCGAAGGCCGGCATCGAACAGGTCCGCGATCTGCTCAAGAACTTGGAGGACGTGAACGAGGTCCTCAAAGACCTGGGTTTCGACCCCTTCAGCGACCTGGAATCCATGACCGTCGCCGCCCCGAACAGCAACGATCAGGACCGAGTGCTCGTGATCCTGCACGGCAAGTTCAACCTCGACAAGTTCAAGGCGAAGGGCGAGGAGGTAGCCAAGAACCAGGGCGACCTGGTCAAGCTGCACAAGGTTGCGGACGGCTCCGGCGGCCAGGTGACCGTGTTTGAGGTCCGGATTCCCGCCCAGGACCAATCCCTTTTCGTCGCCCTGGCCAACGATACCACCGTGCTCGCCTCACCGGGCAAGGATTACGTTGCCGACGCCATCAAGCGCGGCAAGGGCAAAGGGCCAGTCGCCCTGAAGAACAAGCAGTTCCAGGCACTGTTGGAGAAGATCAATCCGAAGCAGACTCTGGCGGTGGCTGGCCTCGGCGAGGCCCTGGCGAAGAACTCCAGCGACGGAACCCTCAAGGAGTTGCTGGCCAAGACTGAAGTCGTTGGCGGTGGTGTCACACTCGACGACGACATCAAGATCGAGCTGGTGATCGGCGCCAAGACGGAGCAGGAAGCCAAGGAACTGAAGAGCACGATCAACGACTACGTGACGAAGGGACTGCTCGTGGTCGGCCTGCTGGCCACGCAGCAGAAGGCGCTTGAACCCGCAGTGGACGTCCTGAAGTCGATCCGCTGCACCGCCAAGGAGAAAGCGGTGACCATCAAGGTGGAAATCTCCGCCGAGGTGATCGCAGCGGCGATCCAGAAAGCGCTGGGCGGTTGAAAAGCGAAGAAGTGAACCACAGAACCACAGATGCGAAAACAAAAAACGCAGCGGGATGTAGGGTGGGTCGAGTCTTCGAGACCCCCCGCTCCCGGTGGGTCTCGAAGACTCGACCCACCCTACTCTATCGCTCTGTGCCTGTGAAACTCCCGGCGCGGGGGTCGGGTAGTTCCCCCGTTGTTTCGGCGTGGGCCGCATGGGGCGGTCCCGTTCGGTCTTTCTATCTCCTGCATAGGAACTGATCCTCATGTTGCGTTCCCGCAAATGCTGGCTGCTCACTCTGGCCCTCGGCGCCTCGCTCTTCGCCACCCCGGTCCGCGCGGCCGAAGTGGACAAGCTGACTCCCGCCGACGCCCAGATGGTGATGGTCTTCAACGTCCGTCAAGCCCTAGAATCCCCTCTGGCCAAGAGGAAGGGGGCGGTGGACATCGTCAAGTCCGGCATCGACAACAACGCCCAGGCCAAAATCGTGCTGGCTGCACTCGGCCTCGACCTGACCAAGGACATCGAGAGCATGTCCGTGTCGGTCGCCAATCTGAGCGACATCCAGCCCGGCTCCAAGCCCGAGAAGGTGTTCATCATCGTCCGCGGTAAATTCGATCCCGACAAGATCAACGCCCTCGCCAAGAAGACTGACACCGTCAAGGTCAGCAAGGAAGGCAACACGACGGTGTACGAGTTCAAGGACAAGGACAAGGGCGATGCCGAATACTTCACCGTCATCGGCAAGAGCATCGTGGCGGCGTCTCCGTCGAAGGAGTATCTCCTCAAGTCGGTCAAGAACATCGGCGGCGGCAGCAAGGAACTGGTCAAGGCCAGCGCCAAGGCCGACGGCAAGCAGAGTATGTGGATGGCCATGGTCATCACCGAGGAGATGCGCAAGCAGATGGCCGCGAACGTGCAGTTCAAGGACATTGCTCCCAAGCTCGAATCGATCAGCGCCGGTTTCCACGTTTCCGACGCACTGGCCTTCGATCTGAACATAAACACCTCGGACGGCGAGGCTCCCAAGAAGATGAAGGCCCTGGTGGATATGTTCCTCCCGTTCATCCTTCCGACGCTCATCCCGGACGAAACGGTCTCCAAGGATATCCAGAAGAACTTGAAGATCACCGCCAACGAGGATGCCCTGAACGTCAACTTGAAGGTCAGCGAGGAGATCCTCGACAAGATCATCAAGCTCTTCCCCAAGCAGTAACCGGTAGTTCGTTCGTTCACGTTTCGCGGTACTCACCAACCGCGTCCCGCGAAACGGAAGACAAGCGGCAGGAATTGTTTCACCCACACGAACCCGAAGCAGCAGCGAGGGACGGCAGACCGATCCCCTCGCTGATGCTTTGTGTTCGTTTGAAAGCCGACCGCGTGCAGGAGATCACCGGGACGAGAATACCGATCCGGCCGGATTTGCTGAAGGGTGGAGACGGGAGGGCCGATATGCGTAAGGAGGAGAATATCGGAATCGGAGGAGGCAAGGACATGGCCCGCATGCGACTCTCGGCCCTGGCGGTGGTATTGCTTCTGGCAGGCTGGCACAACCTGGGCGGAGGACGAAGCACAAGGATCCGGCGAAGGAGGCGGTCAAAGAGCCGCCCAAGGACGCGAAGAAGTTCGGTTCCGACGAGGCGGCTCGGCACACCCATAGCCGCGCCGGCTATCCGCTGTGCGTGTCGAGCATCGCTATTCCGACGGATTCGTGTGGCTACTGCGGCTATTACGTCGGCGGCGGCTCGGCATTGTGGGGCGGGTCGGCGGCGCCGGCCAGTCCGATTCTCGGCACCTGGGGCCGCGACTGGTGCGGATGCTTGGTCTGGCATCCGCGTGTGATGCTCGGCTGGGCCGGCCACTATCAGGGCGGCGAGGGCGCCTACCGTACCGGCAACCGTGACCTGCCCGACCCGGTGGCCGCCGGTGTCGAACTGCCCGAGACAATCCATGAACGGCGCAAGGAACGTGTCTGCGGGCCTGACGAAGAACATTGATCGCCTGCCGGACCGAGAACGCGGATCGCGGTGTACCCTCGTCGGCACGCCTCGATCCGCGTTCTTTGTTTGCAGGGGGAGTCTGACACACCTACACCACTGATCCGTCCCGGCACATCGTCGCATTCGATCAACAATCCGCGTGCAGCCATTTTGTGTTCCAACTCTTCTGGATTTCACACATCTTTCCAGGGGTTCGGAGATGCGTCGTCTCGTTGGAGCGTCACGTTGGATTGGGAGCAGTGGCGGACCGAGGTCCCCTGGATGTCGCTCTATTTCAGTGTGTGCGTCTGGTTCAGTATCGCCCTGGTCCACGCGCCCGCCTTTGGAGCGAAGCCGAGGTTTGAGTCGTAACGCCCAGGATCGTTTTGGCGCCGGCTGGATGGACTCTGAACCTCGAATAGCCATAGTGCCGGGCCAGCCAGCTGCATCCTTCCGCAAGTGACAAGAACTTGCGGCTTTCTGCATCGACATTTCCCCACACAAACGGCCCTGCGAACGACTCGACCACGACCCATCTGCGGCAATCACCTATTTCTGTCGTGTCGGACACGGACATTTTTGGGGTAGCGGCTGCGTTACCCGCAAAAGAAAAAAAATCGGATTCTCTCGTGCAATCCGAAAACTGCTCTGGTATCATATCCCTATTCATCCGAGGATGCGTTGGGGTTTCATGCTCTGCAAGGGTGTGAGGAAGTGTCGCTGCCGAGAAGTTCCTTGCCTTATCCCCCGTGCGGGTCACAGGCAAGTCTTCCCAGTCGCCCGAAACTCGCCACCGGAACAGTCGAGTGAGGGAGCCCAATGCCACGTTGTCTGACCGGTAACGAACCCGAGCCGTCTGCGCCAACCGAGTAACGTCGATCGGTCGCCGCAGCGGCATTCGCCAGTCTGGGAGAGAAGTAAATCATGTTGCGCCTTGCTCGCCTCGCGTCGGTCAGTCTCGATCTGGCCTGCCATCTGCTACCCAATCCTTTTCTCAGCCCGAGTCGCCTCCGGTCTCTCCGCAGGATGAACCGCGGTTCCCGACGCTCGACACGGCTCGAACTGGAGCGCCTCGAAGACCGTACCATGCTGTCTGCCACCATCAGCGGCAACGTCTTCAACGACCTGAGCGGCAACGTTATTCGCCAGGCTACCGATCCGGCGCTGGCGGGTCAGACCGTTTATCTCTACATGAACGGCGGCGGCCAACTCAACTCGTCGCAACACACCGTGCAAAACACGGTGGTCGCCGGGAACACCGCCATTACCGGCAACGTGCCTCTGTCGGATTTCGGCGCCGTCGGATCTGCGCTGCAGGTTCAGGGTCTGCCTTCGACCTTTTCGGACGTGGCCCTCAACCTGGACCTCACCAACAACAGCCTGGACGCAATCCCGGTCACCCTTGCCAGCCCACTGGGGCCGAGTGTCGGTAACTTGCCTTTGGTCTTCTATATCCAGCCGGGTCAACATTTCGTCGGCACGTTCGACGGCAATTCCTCCAATCCGGTAGTAGTCGCTCCGACTCCCGTCCCGAACGGCACCTACGCACCCGTGCAGTCCTTCAACACGCCAGTCTATGGCATTGAGGACAGCAACACGGACGGCACCTGGGGACTGGATTTCTTCGGCTCGCCGAACGATTTCACAACCCCCGGCCAGAGTCTGGTCATCAATAGCTGGTCGCTGACCTTCACCAACCCCGAGACCAGCACGCAGACCAACGGCTCTGGGAATTACTCCTTCACGGGTCTGGCGGAGGGGATGTATACGGTGAGCCTGGAACACTCCGGCGCCGACATGGTGACGTCTCCCGTAGGATCCAACGGTTCCCAGAGCGTTACGGTGCTGACTCCCAACCAGACCGTGACGAGTGTCAATTTCGGCGAGCTGCCCGCCGCCGATCTGACTTCCATCGCGTTCAACCTTACCGCTCCGGCGACTAGCTTCGGTCAGAATATCACAATCAATTACACGCTCCAGAACCAGGGGTCGGGCAACGCGTCGGCGTTCAACGTCGGCCTGTACCTGTCCGACAACGGCGCCATCAGCGCCACCGACTCGGTCAACGACGTCCTACTCAATACGGGCACGGCCCTGAACTTCAGCGGTCTGGCAGCGGGCGCGACCGTCAGTGGTTCGGTGACGGTCGCTTTGCCGGCCAATGCCCCGTCGGCCGCGTTCAGCAACCCGTCGGATGATTATGTCGGGTTCGTCATCGATCCGACCGGTTCTGTCCCCGAGGAACAGGCAATCCAGAGCAACCAGGGCGCCGGCCTCGATCTGGCGATGCTGGGGCCGAAGGTCAACACGGCAATCACTTCCGGGGAAGGTGTCCAGCAGGATCCCTCAATTGCCGTCGATCCGACCAACCCGCAGCACCTCGTCACGGCGTATATGGATTACTCGCTGCTGACCACGGGCTACGCCGGCATCGGGATCGCGGTTTCGACGGACGGGGGGGCGGACTGGACGACCACTTCGATCCCTTTGCCCGCAGGTTTCAGCCAGGGAGCGGCGGATCCGACCGTGGCCTTCGACAGCCACGGAAATGTCTACGTCAGCTTCATGGCAGTTACGTACCTCGGTACCCAACCCGACCTCACCCTCCCTGACTCCGATCAGCGCTCCGACGGATTCCAGTCCAACAACGGCATCTTCGTCGTCGAGAGCACGGCGGCCCAGGGTGGGCTGTCCTGCGGCGCGCCCGTCACCGTGGTCAAGAACACCTACACGCCGGGGGGGGCGCCGGTGCAGTTCGAGGCCTACCCGGATATGGCCATCGACACCATCGCTGGTTCACCGTACCAGGGCCAGGTCTACGTGACCTGGAGCCAGTTCTACCCTGCCGGCCAGTTCCCCGGCGATCCGAATTCCAGCGCCGGCAGCGATGTGATGATCGCGGTCTCCCTGGGCACCTTGGCACCCTTCAAGACCCAGATGCAGAACCTGTCGGGCAGTTTTTACGACGACGGATCGCCGGGCGGAGCGGGGACCGGGCTGGTCACCGCCCTCAAGGAGCCTAACGACGGCGACAACGATTCTCTCGACGCCGAGAACTTCCCGACAGTGACGGTTGGGGCAGGGGGAGCCGTCTACATCGCCTCCTTCTCCGGCGGGAACTTCGCCACATACACCTCGATGGACGGCGGCCTGAGCACCGGATCACCCGGCAACCTGGTTTCCGGCTTCACAGCTCCCAACTTCGCCAATCAAACGGGCTTACCGTTCTACGACCAGGTCCTCACGGACTCGACGCTGACCACCTACACGGCTCCGACTTCCAATTCGGGCGGTCCGGTCGCCGACAATTTCCGGACACTGAACCTGCGTCAGATCGTCGCCGACCCGACCCGACCCGGAGTGGTGTACGCCCTGGCCGACAGTGCGCTTGACGATGCTCAGGCCTTCGGCGGCTCCGCCCTAAACGCCAGCGGCGTCGTTCTGGCCGTTTCCACTGACTACGGCGAGAATTGGCAAAGCAACTACACGGTCGGCTCCGAATCCAATTCCGCGCTCTTGGCGACCGTACCGGAATCAAACCTCGGCGCCTATGACCCGGTCCTCAACGATGACAACGGCGGGGCCTTCCCCGGTTTCGTGCCAAACGTCGCGGCCGGCCAGGCGGAGCCCAACCTCACCATCAACGCCGCGGGCGACGTTACCGTGATCTGGTACGACACGCGCAACGATCCCACCGGCACGAACCTCGAGGTGTGGGGCACCATCAGCACCGACGGCGGCCAACAATTCAGTGCCAACTTCCAGGTGTCGAACACCTCGTTTAACCCCAACGCCGGCGCCTTCACCGACGCGAATGGGACTACGAGTTACTACCTGGGCGATAAGATCGGCGTGGCCTCCTCGGGCAACACCGCCTACGCCGTCTGGACCGATACCCGCAACGGCAGCCAGCAAATCTTCTTCAGCAGCTTCGCGCTGACGCCCGCTCCAGCGCCGCCAGTCGATCGGTTCTCGCCCAACTTCACCCAGACGACGGCCACCAATCTCGGTCCGGTAATCGCCCAGCAGCAGTTCCCCCTCCTGAACCTGACGCCGGGAAGTTCTGATGAGTGGTTCAGTTTCGAGCCGGGGGCCACCGGCGTCCTGACCGTGTCCGTCAGCGCGGCGACGGGCGCGAATCCCCAGTTTGACCTCGTCGATGCCGACAGCGATGTGATTGCGGGGGAGGACGTGCTCGGCAATGGCCTGATCGTTAGCTCGGGCCAGACCTACTGGATTCACGTCTTTGCCCAGAGCGACACGGCCATCGACTATACCCTCACTGTCGGGATCGGTGTGCAGGTCGCCAATCTCGCGAGCAGGTCGAGGGAGACAGTGCCGGCACGGTAGCCGCCAGGCGGCGAGAGTCTTTATCAACTGACCGCCGCGGTGGCCGGCACGCTCCAGATCACCCTCAGCGCCGGCGACGACATTGAAGGCAATCTGAACCTGTCGATCCTCGGAGCGGATGGCCAGACGGTCTTGGTCTCCGATCAGCCTCAGCCAGGCGGCGTGGGGCCAGGCCAAACAGAATCGCTCAACGCACCCGTCACGGCGGGGCAAGTCGTTTTCCTCGAAATCTCGGGGGCAAACCTGACCACAGATGCGGGCGACTTCACCCTGCAGTTCACTAACTTCGATCAGTACCAGACCGCTAGCCTCGGTCTGACTAACTCGTTCAGCTACACGACCCTATTCCTTCCGACCGTGGGCACCCCCAGCTCGATCGTGGCCGACAACTTGGGTAACGGCGACACCGACCTCCTCGTGGCAAGCTCGACTACCTCCGACACGCTCGGCGTCCTGCTTGGCAACGGCGATGGGACTTTTCAGGCGGAAAGTCAGTTCGACGTCGGTCCCGGCCTGTCCGGAAGTCTGCACGGCAACAAACGGCAGGTGGTGGTGACCCCGCTGACCAGCAACGGTCCCCAAGACGTGATCGTCCCGAACTTCGCCGCGGGGGACGTGTCGGTCCTGCTCGGCAACGGCGACGGCACGTTCCAACCGCAACGTGTCTTTAACGCCGTGTCGAGCGCGGATACGATGGTGGCCGGCGACTTTATTAACGGCGACGCCGACACCGACCTCGTCGTGCTGCAAAACTCCGCGCCGGGAGGCGCCGCCGCGTCATTCGCCTTTTTACAAGGCCGCGGCGACGGTACTTTCCTTCCGCCTGTGATTTATCAAACCGGTTTCCACGACGGCGCCTCCGCCATGATCGCAGGCGATTTCACCGGCAATGGCGAGCTCGACCTGATCGTCGTCAGCAACAACTCCAATTTCGCAGAGATCTTCCTGGGCAACGGCAAAGGCGGGTTTGTGCGCGGTCCGGATATCCGCATCGGCGAGAACACGCCCAATATCACGGCCGCAGATCTCAACAACGCTTTCTACCCCAACACCGATATCCCCGTCCTCGATCTGATCACGACCAGCACAAACACCGGCAATGTTTACGTCCAGATGGGAAATCCCAACGATCCCGGCACCTTCTCGGCGCCGCAGGCGTTCACCGCCATGAAGCCGCTGCCTGGCGAGAACGAGCTCGTCCAGGGACTGGCCGTCGTCAATAACTTCACGGGTCCCGGCACTGAAAGCATCGTCGTTACTGTCGCCCCGCTGACCGGCAAGGGAGCGTCGGAGGTGATCCTTCTCCCCGTGCTGTTTAATGGAACCACTTACACGGGGCTCGGCGCCCCGGAGGTGCTCGCCACGGTTGGGGGGCCAGGGCAGATCGCCACCGGCACTTTCACCAACGATGGATCCACGGACACTTTTGTGGCCGTCACGGACACCGGCGGCGTTACGGTGATCTACGGTCAGCCGCTGACTCTCCCTGCGAACAACACGGCTGCTACGGCCCGCAACCTGGGCAGCACCGGCCACTTGGTGACGCTGCCGCAGGCCATTGTCACCGGCACCGACGATAACGCTTACTTCACCTACACGGTGCCGACCTACGCGGGAACAGCCCTCCCCGACGAGGTGATCGACTTCTCGGCGTCCTTCCCGGACACCGGAGGCACCGGCCTGGAGATCGTCGTTTCGGACGGCAGCGGTGTTCTCACGCAACAGGATTTTACAACGACGGCCGGCGGCGTGCGCTTCCTGGTGACGGCCCCGCAGGGCGACACGCTGACCATCGTGGTAGAAGGTATCGCCGGAACCGGTTACGGAGCCTACTCGCTGGACGTGGACGTGCTGCCGCAGGTCGTTTCGGTGCAAGCCGAGTCCGCACTGCCGGGGCCCCGGCCACCAGTCTCGTCCTGACGCTGCAAGGCGATAACCTCGATACAGCCGCGGCAGAGAATCCCGCCAACTACACGATCACCTGGCTCGGTCCGGACGGGGTGCTGGACGGTACCGGCAACGAGGTGATCCCCGTCGCGGCCGATTCGGGCGGTGAGCCTGTGATCTACGATCCCGGCGCCGACCTCGGCGTGGCCAGCGGGTTGGACTATCCGACTGCTTCCCGGCAAACCATCACGTTGCTGTTCACCGCCCCGCTGCCGGTCGGGTCGTACGAGATTTCGCTGTCGCCGAACATACAGACCGCTTCGTTCAACTCCGACGAGGCCAACTCGCTTGTTGGTGACAGCAGCTTCGAGGGGCACCCAATGACGACGGTCACGGACGGGTCCGTCGTCGGCATCGGGCAGATCAGCTTCCGTGCCTCGAACCTGGTAAGCCCCGATGGCACGCCCAATCCCAACGCCATCGCGGCCGGTACGCCCTTCTTGACGCAACTGCCGGCCAACCTCGGCGCTCTGGTGGACAACATGCTGACCGCGAACGGCGATGTTCCGGCAATCAGCGCTGCGGTAAACGCCCAGATCGCGGCCGAGTTCGCCGCCGCCTATGGACCCACCAGTTTCGGCAACCAGGCGACGGCTATCCCGACCTTCGCCATTATCTGGCTCGACCCGGTGTCGCTCGATCTCCAGGCGCCGAGCCGCGCCCAACGGGTTCAGTACAACACCCAGCAAAACACGGTGTCCAACAACCTCGGCCAAACCTACGTCGAAGTCGGCGGCAACGTTGAGGTCATCGTACTTGCCGGCGTGTCGGGCACGTTCAATTTGAATGTGGGCGACGTGCCGCTCACGGCGCGTGGTGGGGCCGTCCTCCTCAATTCCCTCGGTGGCGAACTCTTCACGTTCACCGATGCCTTGCGTTCCGGGACGACCGATTTCCTGCTGAACCTCGGCGACGCGGCCACGGTCCTGGCTTCCAGTCTCAGCACCAGCACCACCACCACGCTGGCCAGCTCGACCGCCAGCAACGCCGCGGCGGAGGCGGAGGCCCAGAATGCGCTCACCCTGCTGACCACCTCAGCCTTGATCGGCCTCACGTTCCAGATCGAAGAGTCGGAAGGCAGCGAACTTGCCGGCGAAGGCTCTTCCGGAGCGTCGGGCTCGAGTTCCTCCCCAACGAATTCGACGATCGCTGCTGTCGGCGGCGCAGGTGATGATGAGAGCGAAGACGATAATCCGAAAAAGGATGACGACAAGAAGGGAGACCCGAAGCGGGAAAAACCAAAGGTCGAAGGCGCCGGCGACCAGACAAACGCTACTCCGATGTTCTCGGACGATCCCGACGACATCTTGTCCCAGGCTCAGGACGCAGTCGATCAGCTGTTTGCGCGCTGGCAAGGCTCCCGAGATGTGTTGCCCGACGTGCTGGCGTTCGGCACCGGTGTTGCTCGAGGGCGCGAACAGGAAGAGGCGCAGCGAACTACCGAACCGCTGGAACCGAAGCACGCCGATGACGTCCGCCTCGACCCGGCCGCACTTGCCGCGGATTCCGGGGAGCCGACCGCGGACCATCGAGAAAAGGATAAACCTGCCGAAGTCATTGCCGTCAGCGAGCTGCCGCTCGACGGCTTCGGCGTCGGTGAGGAACGGCTGCTGCGCGAACCGAACATCCTCGAGTCGCTGGCAGGCGACCAACCCTCTCGGGAAACCGATGCGTACTGGCTCGCCCTGTTTATGGTTACCGGCACCTACGGGATGAATCTCCGATCCAACCCACAATCCCGGACGTCGTCGCGCAGGAAACCTCTCCATCTCCGGAACGGGTAACCTCGTTCCGGCGAATCGGCTGCCTGGCAAACCCGCCTGCGAAACCAGGCGGGTTTGCTCGTTTCTTGCTCGGAGCGGCTGTCCAAGTTTTACTTCCAAGTTTAGCCGCGGCTAAACGGATGATGAGAGGTCTGCCATGTCGAACAGCCCCAACGACCACGATCGCCCAGCCGGAACGCGCGACCATGCTACCGAGATCGTCGGGTCTCCAGCCTCCGGTGTGCCGTCCCCGGGCAGTGCAGATCAGACAGGAGAGTTGCCCGGCGTGAACGCCACCGGTGAGTACCTCGCCCCTGCATCCGGCGCGGCCGATCCGGGGCAAACGTGCGATTCGGTACCGCCGGTTCCGCACATGACGGAAGTCGCCTCGGCCGCGGAATTCGCCGCTGCCGCTCCGATGAAACCGCCCGATGTGACCTCGCTGGGAGGCACCGGAATCTACGAGCCTCCCGACCCTGGAGCGACCGGGGCGTATCACCCGGATTCGACCGGAGCGCCGCCCAATGACCCTACCTTGAATCCGCACTCGATCAACCAGGACGGCACCGGGCTGTTCGTCCCCAGCGGTACGGTGGACCACGTCCCAAGCTCGGCGGGTGCTGATCTTTCAGGAGCCACTGGGGCGTTCGATCCAACCGCGCCTTCGGTCTTCAATGAAGCGGCACGTTCGCCGAAGCAGAACCGCGCCGTACCCGATGCACCCCTCTGTGGGCGTTACTTCCTCAAACGCTTTCATGCCAAGGGCGGCATGGGCGAAATCTGGCTGGCCGAGGACCCGGCGATCGGCCGCTCGGTGGCGTTGAAACGAATGCTCGGCCAACCGTCCGGACCAGCGGCGCCGGTTCCGCGTCGAGGCCCAGGTCACGGGCCAGCTGGAGCATCCGGGCATCGTGCCGGTTCATGAACTGGGCAGTCAACGAACAGGGCGAGCCGTTCTACATGATGAAGTTCGTGCATGGCCGCACCTTCAAGAAAGTCATCGACGAATATCCACAAAGCGAAGCTGGCTCCCGGCGATCAGCGAAGTGGACAATGATTCGCCTGCTTCAGAATCTTCCTCTCGCTGTGCCAGACGGTGGCCTATGCCCACAGCCGCGGCGTGCTCCACCGGGACCTGAAGCCTGAGAACGTGATGCTCGGCTCCTACGGCGAGACGCTGCTGCTCGACTGGGGCATCGCCAAGGTCATGGGCCAGCCCGACGACAGGCCGAGCGGTGAGGACGCGACTCGGTCAGTACGTCCACCTGCATGGAGAGAACCCCGACACCGCGACGCAGGCCGGCTCGATCATGGGTTCGCCCTCGTACATGTCCCCCGAAGTTGCCGCGGGCCAAGAACACGGAGGTCGATCAGCGCAGCGACGTGTATCTCTTGGGCGGCGACCTGTACAAGATCCTGACCGGCAAGATGCCGCGCCGACGGCAAGGACGCCTGACGCATGATCAAGCAGGCCCAGAAAGAGCCGCCGATACCGCCGCGAAAGCTGAACCCGCAGGTGTCGAAGCCGCTGGATGCCATCTGTCTCAAGGCGATGGCCCTCCGCAAGCAAGATCGCTATCAGACCGCGCCTGGCGCTGGCCGAGGATGTTCAGCGCTACGTGGCCGGCGAGCCGGTTTCGGCCTACCGGAAGGTTTCGCAGCGCAGTCTGGCGCTGGGCCAAGCGGTACCGCAAGGCCTTGGTGCGCTGGGTGGGGCGGTGCTACTGTTGGGCCTGCTGGCGTTTGCGGCGGTCACAATCCGTGAGGCCGAGCGCCGCCGGATTGCCGCGAGCGAAGATGCCGAGCGCTTGAAAAAACTGGATCAAGCGCGCCAGGACGTGAAAGAGTTCCGCCGCCTCGCCGATCAGGGTCGATTCTACGCCGCGATGACCGATCAGGTTTCCGAACAGGCAGCGTACTTCGATCCAAAGCTCGGTGAGAACAAGATGCGCGAGGCCCTTGCCGTCTCCGAGAAGTGGGGATCGGATCTCGAAAAGCTACCGCTCCAAGATGAGGTCGTTGCGCTCAAGGACGAACTCTACGATCTGAATCTATTGCTCGCTCAGAGCGAGAACCGGGAAGGAATGGAGGCTGAAGCGGCGCGGGAGACACTTCAGTTGCTGGAAGCGGCCGGCCGGTTCGGTGATCCCTCGCGCGGTTATTATCGACTTCGGGCCCGTGCTGAGCAGCGTCTGGGCGACGAAGAAAAGGCCGCGCTGGACCAGCAACAGGCTGCCGACCCCCAGGTGCGGACTATTGCTCTCGATTTATTCCTCGACGCGGAACAACTGCGGACCGACGCAGTCGGCCGAGTAAAAGGGGAAAAGAAGGAGCAAGCCTGGCAGTCCGATCCCAAGAAAATCGAGAAAGCCATCGACCTCTACCGGCAGGCTCTTGCGAAAGATCCAAACCACTACTGGTCGCACTTCCAATTGGGCCGCTGCTACCTGCGTCAACAGCGTTTCGCCGAGGCCGTGGAAACACTCGGAGCCTGCGTCGCGCTGCAGCCCAAGGTCCCCTGGGGGTACAGCGTCCGCGGCCTTGCCCTTGCCATGCAGAAGCGCTATCCGGAAGCCGAACGCGATTTGAACCAGGCGGTCGAGATGGCGCACAGAGTTCCGGCCGTCTCGGCTCAATCGCGGTGGCGTGTACTGGATGCGGGGAAAACAGGAGGAAGCACTCGCTGACTTCAAAGCTGTGTTGGAGCTCCCTGCGGAGAAACGACTGATCGAAGCGGCTCTGGCCCGCGGTCAGTTGTACTTGCAGCATGCCGAGGTGCAGAAGGCCCTGGACGACTTCGATCAGGTCGTGTCGGAAAATCCGCGCCTCCGACTCGTCTACCTGTTCCGGTCGCAGATCTACATTGCGAAGGGAGACAACGTCCGCGCCCTGAAAGACCTCGATGCGTACCTGGCCCACGACGGCAAGATCGATCGCCGTCCCTGGGAAGTGCATGGACTGCGCGGCGGTGAGCTGCGCTACCTTTACGCGGAATTGCCGCCGGAAAAGAGAAAAGCAACAGCCGGCAAAGCGATGCTGACTCTGGCAGTGGCCGAGTTGAACGAAGCGGTCAAGTTAGGCGCTCAGGAGGCGGAAGTGTTCAACGATCTGGGGGCCATGCTGGAACTCACGGGTCAAGTGGACGAAGCGATCCTCGCCTACAGCAACGGGCTGAAACTGGCGCCTCGTGACGTACGGCTTCTGAACAAGCGCGGCTGGGCGTATGACGGGGTAAACCAGCGCGACAAGGCCCTGGCCGATTTCATCGCGGCCACGAAGGTCGATCCGCTCAACGCCGACGCCCATTCCGGCCTGGGCTACATCCGTGCAGTCCAGAACTTTCAGCCAGAGGCCCAGCGCGAAGCCGGCCTGGCCCTGCTGCAGGCCCCGGAATTGAGCGCACCGCAGAATTACCTCCTCTTGCACAACGTCGCCTGCATCTATGCCGTTCTCTCACAGGTCGATACGCGCAGACAACCGCGCACGAGGATGCGGCCATCGCAGTGCTCCGCCGTGCCGTTCAGATCTGGAAGAAAGAAGGGAAAGGCCCGAACGAGATCGAGCAGATCAAGGGCGATCCGACGTTCAATTCACTGAGACCACGGCTGCCCAGAGAATGGACCGGCAAGTAGCGGCACCCCGTTGAGCAGACGTCGAGGAACAAGTTCGTAGGACGGATTTGCAATCCGTCCGTTACCGTGTACCAGTTCATCGGGTCACCAGCCAGAAAAGAAGTTGCATCCTACCCGGAAGGAATTGAATAGAATCGATCTGCCCAGGTAACGTCTCACCCTGGGCCAAGTGGAGAATAGGCCTGGTTCAAACGGGGCACCGGAGGGATAACAGACTGGTAGGACGGATTTGCCATCCGTCCGCCATCGCCCGGACGGATGGCAAATCCGTCCTACCAGTCTGTTACCCGCCTTTGAACCATGCCGGAGAATACATCGATGAAACAGCACAAGCGCCTGGCCGCGATAGCATTTCTGTCGCTCTTCGCTCCGATCGCCGTAGCCTCGGACTGGCCTCAGTTTCGAGGAATCAACTGCTCCGGCCGCGCCGCCGTCGGACCTGCTCTCCCCACCGACGTCGGGCCGGAAACGAACGTCGTTTGGAAGACCGCGTTGCCGCCGGGGCACTCCTCGCCCATCGTCGTCGGCGACCGCCTGTACTTGACTGCCGAGCGCGAGAAGACCCTGCTTACCATCGCTCTGGATCCCGGCAGCGGTAAGGTCGTCTGGCAAGCGGAGGCTCCCAGCACGACGCTGGAAAAAGTCCACAAGATCGGTAGCCACGCCCAATCCACACCAGCCGCGGATGGTGATTGCGTTGTCAGCTTTTTTGGCTCGTGCGGCCTGTTCTGCTACGATCGGGCCGGCAAACAGCTCTGGCACCAGCCGATGGGGCCGTTCAAGAACGACTTCGGCGCCGGCAGCTCGCCCATCCTGGCCGGCGACTGGGTACTGCTCTGCCAGGACCACGATCAAGGCTCCTTCCTCACGGCCCTCGATAAAAACACGGGCAAGACGATCTGGAAGACCGACCGCTCCGAGTTCCTACGCGGCTACTGCTCGCCGGTGGTGTGGGAGGTAGACGGCAAGAAGCAGGTTGTGGTAGCCGGTACACTGCGCGTCGTGGGCTATGACCTGGCTACCGGCAAGGAGCTGTGGACGGTGCGCGGCATCTCTCGGACCGTCTGCATGACCCCGGTGGTCGGCGACGATGGCGTTCTCTACGTCGCCGGTTGGTCCGCGGGCGGCGATGCGGAGGCCCGGATCGAAGTTGAGCCGTTCGACAGCGTCATCAAGAGGCTCGACAAGAACGGCAACGGCAAACTGGAGGCGAACGAGTTGACGACCGGGCCGATCGCGGAACGATTCACGCAGGTGGACGTGGACAAGGACGGGTCAATCACGCGAGAGGAGTACGAACGCTTCCGCGATCTCTTTGCGAAGGGCCAGAACGTGATGCTGGCGATCCGGCCGGGCGGTAAAGGAGATGTGACCGATACGCATGTCGTCTGGCGGAACACCAAGCAGGTGCCGTTCTGTGCCTCCCCGCTGCACGTCGGCGGTCTGGTCTTCACGGTGAAAGACGGCGGCTTCCTGTCCTGCCTGGACGCCAAGGACGGCAAGCTGCTCAAACGAGAACGGCTGCCGGGACCGGGAAACTACTACAGCTCACCGGTGGCGGGCGACGGCAAGATATACCTGTTGAGCGAGCGCGGCCGGCTTACGGTGGTCAGTGCGGTGCGCGATTGGCAGGTGCTGGCGTCGAGCGACTTCCAGGAGGACGGATACGCCACGCCGGCCCTCGCGGATGGACGAATCTATCTGCGAACCGCCGGACACCTTTACTGCTTTGGGCTTGGCGGGAAGAAGTAACGCCCGCGCTTGGCGAGCAGCGGTATATCCCCGCCGTGCAGCCCACCGGTAGAAACCCGGCAGCTCGCCCAAGACTGAATAATCCCGCAGCGTCCCTCGTCTTCTTTTCTGAGAGCATCTTGCCTTTTGACGAAGAACGGCTATCAAACGGGATATGCCGTAGGTATTTCTCCTCCCGAATTGCGGTTCGGGAAAGACACTCAGCTCATCGGAGGAACGTGGAAATGCGTATCGCTGGAATCGCACTGGCCCTGGTTTTCGGTCTGTCGCTCGGTCTGGTTCGCGCGGAGAAGCCGCTGCAATCCGGGAACACCGATAAGGTTGGCGGCCCCTTCCAGGTCAAGGCCATCACCGGTGAGAAGCAGGGCACGCAGCTCTGCTACTTCTGCCAGTACAGCGCCGAAGCTCGTCCGGCCGTCGTCATGATCTTCACCCAGAAGGCCGACGAGAACATGGCCAAAGTCGTCAAGGCCGTCGACGAGGTTCAGAAGACCAACGCCAAGCTCGGCACCGTGGTCGTCGGCGTCGGCGGCGTTGCGGCAGCCGACATGGAGAAGCTCCAGACCACCCACAAGCTGACCACCCCGCTGACGATCGCCGTCGATAAGGACGGCCCCGGGGCGTACAAGCTGAACAAGGACGCCGCCGTCACCATCCTGGTCTACAAGAAGGGCGGCGCCGATCAGCAAGAACTTCGCGTTCAAGGACACCATGAGCGCTGCGGAAAAGGCCAAAGAGATCGCCGCCGCCGCCGCGGACGTCCTCAAGTAACGTCTGCCGATTCAGACGTGGTTTCAAAACCTCGTACCGCCGACATTCCTGTCGGCACGGGCCGGCAAGAATGCCGGCGGTACGCGGTTTCAAAACCTGGTACCGCCGACATTCTTGTCGGCACGGGCCGGCAAGAATGCCGGCGGTACGAGGTTTGAAACCACATCTTAGATGCTCTCTCCAACGTCAACTTGACGGGCCGGTCCTTATTGGTCCGGCCCGTTCTGTTTTGCGGCCGCGCTGATATCGAGCCCGCAGCGCAAGCAAGGGCAACCACAGGGAGCCTGCCGTGCCGTCTCGTCTCTGCCTCTTCGTCGTGTTGCTCGCGGCCGCCCTGGGTTTGGCTCAACCGTCCGGCGACGTGACCGGGCCGATCAACGTCAATCCGCCGCATGTCTCCACCGACAAGTCGGTGAAGCTGGACTACGACATCGTCTACGTGCGGGCCCCGCGCAAGGGCGATGAGGTCGGCACCAACTGGGCGGAGATTTCCAGCCCGCTCTTCATGGACGCCGGCGCCGACCTGATGCTGCTGCATCCCGACGGCACGGAAGAAGTGCTGGTCGCGCGGCGGCAAGGGCTCGGTCACCGATCCGATGGTTTCGTTCGACGGCGAATGGGTTTACTACTGCGCTCTTCCACGACCTGAAGGGAGCGACGACTTACCGACGGCGCCGGCCGGCGGGTGCCGACATCTACAAGATCCACGTCAAGACGCGGAAGATCGTCCGCTGACGCACGCAGCAATTCACGCCCAACACCGGGGCCGGCGACTGGTCGAAGGACTTCCGCACGCCGGAGCCGGGCAAGAACTTCATCGATTACGGCGTGTTCAACATGGGCCCATGCCCGCTGCCCGGCGGCAAGGTCGTCTTCACCAGCAACCGCAACGCCTTCCAGCCGCCCAAGCGACTGCCGCATACGCTGCAACTGTTCGTCATGGACGACGACGGCGGCAACGTCGAGTGCATCGGCCATCTGAACCTGGGCATGGCCCTGCACCCGGTCGTCCTGAAGGATGGCCGGGTCATGTTCAGCTCGCTGGAATCGCAGGGGCTGCGCACCTCGACCCTCTGGGGCCTGTGGAGCATCCATCCCGACGGCACCAACTGGGGCCCGATCGCCAGCGCGTTCCTGCCGGGCGACAGCCCGAGCGCCTACCACTTCCAGACGCAGCTGTCCGACGGCTCGATCGTGGCCGAGGAGTATTACAACCAGACGAGCAGCGGCTTCGGCGGTTTCGTCAAGTTGCCCGTCCACGGCGCCGACCGGTCAGCCCGGCGTTCGGTCCCGGCTATCACGGACGACCCGCGCAACCCGCCGCTGCGCCACGGGCGCCTCGACGACGGCCGACCGCGCATCCGCCGCCTGCCGTTCAGCCCGCACGGCATCGAGTCGCTGACCCGCTTCGCCCGGACCGACGAAGGGCCGGCCGATTTCGCCGTCCGCGGCCAGCGAACCTGGACCGCGCGTCGGCAAGGTGACGCATCCCTCGGCCGCGCCGGACAACCACCTGCTGACCGTCTGGTCGCCCGGCCCGGTCAACGGCGGCTACACGGTCCACGTCAACCGGCGGTCGATGGCGGCCTCTATCTCATCAAGGACGGCAAGCCGATCGACGAGCCGGGCCAGATGCTGCTCATCAAGAACGATCCGCAAGTACAACGAGCAGTGGCCGCGCGCCCTCGTTCCCTACAAGCGCATCTACGGCATCGACGAGCCGAAACGCTTGCCGGCGCTGGCCAACGACGGCAAGCTGTCGCCGCACCTGCCGGCGGGGACGCCGTTCGGCCTGGTCGGCACGTCCAGCCTGTACAAGCGCGAGAGCTATCCCAACGGCGTGGTCAGCCGGGCAGCGTGACGGCGACCTTCGCGGGCGGCACGGATCGCAACGGCGGCTATCGAAGACCTCGACCCGTTCAACACCAGCGAGGACGGCGTCTCGCTCAACTGGTTCAACCAGGGAGCCGACGCCGGCCGCTACACCAACGACGACATCCACGCCATCCGCATCCTCGTCGATGGAGCCGACGACCGACCGGCAGCACGGCCCGAAGTCGGGCCGCACCTTCCGCAGCCACGCCAACGAACGGCTGCGCATCCTGGGCGAAATCCCCGTCCGCAAGTTCGCTGCTACCGCTCGCCCCTCCGAGGAGAAGGGCAGGGGAGGCCAACCGCTCGATCCCGACGGCAACCCCGACACCAGCTTCCTGGCCAAGATCCCCGCCGACGTGGCCTTCACGTTCCAGACGCTCGACCGGAACGGCATGGTGCTGAACATGGCCCAGACCTGGCACCAGCTGCGGCCCGGCGAGATCCGCAACGATTGCGGCGGCTGCCACGCCCACAGCCAGAAGCCGACGCTCTTCAAGGACACCGCCGCCGCCAGGCCCGACTACCAGGTCTTCGACCTGACCGAGAAGCACGCCGCTGCTGACCACCAAGGCGAACGACCAGTCCGGCAAGAAGTGGGACAACGACGACCAGACGGGCTTGCGTTTCGCAGACGGGCGTCAAGAACGTCGAGTATTACCGCGACGTCAAGCCGATCCTCGACCGGAGCTGCGTCGCCTGCCACACGCAAGAAGTCCGCCAAGCCGGCCGGCAACCTCGTTCTCGACGACGACAAGATCGTCAACCTGCCCGACGCCGACGACGTGCCCGGCACCTACTATCGCCTGGCGATGGACTACGCCGGCCGGTTCGGCCACAAGCCGGTCATCGGCTCCTGGCGGAATCACAACGCCTCGCGCTACATTCGCATGTTCCAGTCGCGCCGCAGCCTGCTCGATCTGGAAGATCTTCGGCCGGCGCACCGACGGCTGGACGAACGACGATTTCCCGACCGAGACCGTCCCCGGCAACGCCGCAGACGCTGCAGCTGAAGGGCCAGCCGGTCCCGAACACGCCGGCGAACCGCAATCGGGCCGACCTCGACTTCACCGGCAGCATCATGCCGCCGCCGGAGGCCGTCGCGGGGACGTAGAAGGACCGGACGGCAAGACGATCAAGGTCGCCGCCGCTCTCCGACGAGGACCGGCTGACGCTGGTCCGCTGGATCGATCTCGGCTGTCCGATCGACCTGGATTACGATCCCGCCGAACCCGAAAGCCGCAGGCTTCGGCTGGATGCTCGACGACCAGCGGCCCACGCTGACGTTGACGCACCCCGCGCGCGGCGTCAACCCGCCGCTGGACCGCATCCTGATCGGCATGTACGACTACGGCGGCCTCGACGAGGCGACCTTTGAGGTGATCGCGGATTTCCCCGTAAACAGCATCCCGGCGAAGCAGAACCTGGCCACGAAGTTCCAGTCCGCGGGTCAAGGAATCTGGCAACTACAGCTAGCCGCTCCACTGCGGATCGCGCGCGGCGTGCTCACCGTCAGCGTCAAGGACCGGCAGGGTAACATCACACGGATTGAACGGAGTTTCTCTGCGGGGCAGTAGCATCATCGTTTAGCCGTGACCCGACAGGAGAGCGCGTCAGTCGAAGCGCTCCCCTGTCGGGTCGCGGCTAAACAGATCGATGAACGTCATTTCGCGCACCTCACGACGTATAAACCGTATTGCTGTTCGTCGCCAGATTTTGTGAGCCGCCGAGCGCATCCTGAACGCTCAGCGCATTGATGAGCGCGGTGCCGGAACCGGTTTTCGCGTTCACACTCACGACCACGTACAACGTCACGCTGCTGTTGGCTGCGAGCGTTCCCACGGTGATGGTGAGTTTGCCGTTGCTCAAGGTATGGCTGTAGGGGGAGCTGCCGTACAAGCTGGTGTTCGCCGGCAGCAAGTCGGTCACCTGCACTCCGCTTAGTGCCTGCGACCCCAGGTTGGAAAGCGTGATGGCGTAGGTCACGAGGCTGCCGGCAGTGATTTGCGCCGGCGAAGAGACCGACTGTTTGATCGTCAGGTTCTGGACGGCGATGGAGTAGTTGCCGATGGTCTTGTTGCCGGCCGAGTCGGTTGCGGTGACAGTGAAGGTCTCGGTGCCGGTGGCCGTCGGCTTACCGGTAATGTTCAGGGAGCTGGTGCCGCTGGCCGGGACATTCAGGCCGGCGATGGCGTTCTGGATATTACTGACGACCAAGTTGACGGTGCCGACGCCGTTCGACGCCGTGATGGTCTGGTTGTAGGCGACGTTGATCGAGTCCGCCGGGAGAGTGGCTGGGCTGAGCGTCACGGGCGCGTTGATGGTGATGCTGTAGTTGGCGACTGCCATGCCGCCGACCGCATCGGTGGCGGTGACGGTGAACGTCTCGGTGCCCGTACTCGTCGGCGTGCCGCTGACGGTGAGCGAGTTGGTGCCCGACGCCGGCAGGGTTAGCCCGGCGATCGCGTGCTGGACATTGCTGACCACCAGAGTCTTGCTGCCGGTGCCCTGCAGCGCGTTAATGACCTGGTAATAGGTGAGATTGGTCTTGCCCCCTGGCATTGAAGTCGGGTTGATCACCACCGCGGGGTTAACGGTGAAGCTGTAGTTGGCGACCGCCTTGCCGCCGAACATATCGGTGGCGGTGACGGTGAAGGTCTCGGTGCCCGCGGCCGTCGGCGTACCGGTGATGGCCAGCGAGTTGGTGCCGCCGCTGGGGACGATGAAACCGGCGATGTGGTTCGTCTCGGTGAGCACGAGAGTCTTATTGCCCGTGCCGTCGATGGCAGTGATCGTCTGGTTGTAAGCGACGCCGACCGTGTCCGCCGGCAGTGTACTCGGAGTGAGAGTGGGAAGGCTGTGTGGGACAACGGTGATGCTGTAGACCTTGCCGACTCCGGTGCCGATGGCATCAGTGGGCGTAACCGTAAAGGAAACGGTGCCGGGAGAGGCAGGCATGCCGCTGACTGTGATGGTGCCGCTGCCGCTGCCGCCGATGTTGAGGCCCGTCGTGTTGGTGATGCTGCTGAGGTTCAACGTGATGGTGCCGCTGCCCCCGCTGGCGGTGATGGACTGGCTGTAGGCAACGCCGACCTGGCCGTTGGGCAGCGATGCCGGGTTGAGCACAACGCCAGCGACCACGCTGAAGCTATACAGGGTCGTGGTCCCGGCGCCGATGGTATCGGTGGGCGTGACATCGAACGAAACGGTGCCGGTGACATTCGGCGTACCACTGACCGTGATGGTACCAGTGCTGCTGCCGCTGATGGTTAGGTTGGTTGGGTTCGTGACGTCGCTCGTGGTTAGCGTGATGGCACCACTGCCGCCGCTCGCCGTGATCGACTTGGTGTAGGCGATGCCGACTTCGCCGGCCGGCAGGCTGGTCGGGCTGAGCGTGACACCGGCGATGACATTGAAGCTGTACAGGGTCGCGGCCCCGGTGCCGATGCTGTCGGTGGGGGTGACGTCGAAGGAAACCGTGCCGGTGGTGTTCGGCGTGCCGCTGACCGTGATGGTGCCGGTGCCGCTGCCGTTGATGGACAGGTTGGTCGGGTTGGAAACACTGCTCGTGGTTAGTGTGATGGCACCGCTGCCGCCGCTGGCCGTGATCGACTTGTTGTAGACGACGCCGACCTCCCCCGTCGGCAAGCTCGTGGGGCTAAGAGTGACACCGGCAACCACCGAGAAGCTGTAGAGCGTCGTGGTCCCGGTCCCAATGCTATCGGTGGGGGTGACGTCGAAGGAGACGGTGCCGGTGATGTTCGGCGTACCGCTAACCGTGATGGTGCCGCTGCCGCTGCCGCTGATGGACAGGTTGGTCGGGTTGGTGACGTCGCTGGTGTTCAGCGCGATCGCACCACTGCCGCCGCTGGCCGTGATCGACTTGTTGTAGACGATGCCGACCTCGCCGGAAGGCAAGCTCGTCGGGCTGAGCGTGACCCCGGCGATCACGTTGAAGCTATAGAGCGTCGTGGTCCCGGTGCCAATGCTATCGGTGGGAGTGACGTCGAAGGAGACGGTGCCCGTGGTGCTCGGCGTGCCGTTGACCGTGATCGTACCGGTGCCGCTGCCGCTGATAGACAGGTTGGTCGGATTGGCGACGTTGCTCGTGTTCAGCGCGATGGCACCGCTGCCGCCGCTGGCCGTGATCGAGTTGCTGTAGTTGACGCCAACCTCGCCCGTGGGCAAGCTCGTCGGGCTGAGAGTGACCCCGGCGATCACGTTGAAGCTGTAGAGCGTCGTGGTCCCGGTCCCGATGTTGTCGGTGGGGGTGACGTCGAAGGATACGGTGCCCGTGGAATTCGGCGTGCCGCTGATCGAGATCGTGCCGGTGCCGCTGCCGGTTATGGACAGGTTGGTCGGGTTGGAGACGTTGCTGGTGTTCAGCGTGATGGCACCGCTGCCGCCGCTGGCCGTGATCGAGTTGTTGTAGTTGACGCCAACCTCGCCCGTGGGCAAGCTCGTCGGGTTGAGCGTGACGCCGGCGATCACGTTGAAGCTATAGAGCGTCGTGGTCCCGGTCCCGATGCCATCGGTGGGGGTTACGTCGAACGAGATGGCGCCGGTGGAGGATGGCGTGCCGGTTACCGTGATGGTGCCGGTGCCGCTGCCGCTAATGGTCAGGTTGGTTGGGTTGTTGACGTCGCTGGTGTTCAACGTGATGGTGCCGCTGCCACCACTCGCGGTGATCGACTGGTTGTAACCGACGCCGACCTCGCTGTTGGGCAGCGACGACGGGCTTAGAACAACTCCGGCCACCACATTGAAACTATAGAGCTGCGCGGCGTGTGAGCCGTTGCTGTCGGTGGGTGTGACGTCGAAGGAGACGGTGCCGGTGGTGTTCGGGGTGCCGCTGACCGTGATGGTGCCGGTGCCGCTGCCGCTGATGGACAGGTTCGTCGGATTGCTGACGCTGCTGGTGGCGAGCGTGATAGTGCCGCTGCCGCCGCTGGCTGTGATGAGCTGATCGTAGACGATGCCGATCTCGCCGTTGGGCAGCGTGCTGGGACTGAGGATGGGAACGTTACTGTGGCTGACGGTGATGCTGTATTGGATCATCCCCGAAGCGGCGCCCAGAGAATCGGTGGCGGCGACGTCGAACGTCTCGGTCCCGGTTACCGCCGGTGTGCCGTTAATCGTGATCGTGCTGGTGCCGCTGCCGCTGATGTTCAGGTTGGATATCGGGTTCAGGATGTTGCTCACTGTGAGCGTGTTTGTCCCGGTGCCGCCGGTGGCCGTGATCGTCTGGTTGTAGAGCGTACCGAGCGATCCACCCGGCAGCGTCGGCGGACTCAAGGTCGGCGCCGGGTTGACGGTGATGCTGTATGGAGTTAAGCCCGAGGTGCCGCCGAGAGAATCGGTGGCGGTGACGTCGAACGTCACGGTCCCGGTTGCATTGGGCGTGCCGTTTACCGTGATCGTGCCGGTGCCGGTGCCGCTGATGGTCAGGTTAGCCGGGTTCACGATGTTGCTCAGCGTCAGCGTGTACGGTCCTGTGCCGCCGCTGGCGGTGATCGTCTGCTGACTGTACGGGATATTGACCGTGTCCGGCGGCAGCGGCGACGACGGCGCCAGAGTAATCGGTTGAGCGACCAGCACGGTCACATTGCCGGAGTTGACTTGCTCCTCCGTGATCAGGTTGCTCAGCGTCGGCAAGTTAATGGGAGCGAAGTTGGTCGGCGGCGAATTGCTCACGAACAACACGATCGGGAACGAATCGCCGAGTACGGGCGTGAAACCGTTGACGAGAGTGACGTCGAGCGTGCCGCCGAGCTGCACGTTCCCGGTGACCGCCAGCTGATCGAACGTACCGCCCGTCGTGCCGCCGAGTTCTGCAAGGTAAGTGGAGCCGGGGTTGAACGTGATGCTGCCGGTGGTGAGGGCCCCGGGGCCGGTATCGCCGGGCGAAACCGTGCCGCCGCTGTTAACCTGCACCGTGCCGTCAATCCTACCGTTACCGCCCAGGGTGCCGCCGTTCACGGTGAACGCGCTGGCGGCCTCTGTCGTGCCATCGATCAACAGCGTGCCGCTGGTCACGGTTGTCGTGCCGGTGTAGGTGTTGGCGCCGGTCAACGCTTGCGCGGCGCTGCCTGCTTCCACCAGCGAGAGACCGCTGGTGAGCGCGCCGCCGAAGGTGAAGGTGCTGCTGTTGTCAATGGTGAACGTCGGCGATCCCGAGCTGGAGGTCACGATGTTGTTGATCCCGCCGGTGTTGCCAGTGGCCAGGCTGAGGCCGGCGAGGGTCTGGTTGTTGCCGCGGAGGTCCACCGAGCCGGCCGTGGCGCTGCTGGCCGTCCCCAGGGTGAGGGTGCCGGCGCTGGGCAGGGCGCCTGCGACCGTGGTCCAGAGTTGCCCGTCGGCGACCGTGGTGCCAAGCGTGTAGGTGTTGACGGCGCCAAGCGTCAGAACACCGGGCTGGCTCAGGCTCGGCGTTCCGGTAAAGAAGAGGCCGCCGTTTTGAATGGGGGCGTCGATCTGAACATCGCCTCCATTGTTGGTGTTGTGGTTGCCGCCGATGGTGAAGTTCTGAACCGCGCCGTCCAAGTCGATATGGCCGGCCCCTGTGGCAGTGATAATGACTGGGAAGTCATCGCCCGGCGGGCCATAGTTCAAACTGCCGTTGAGCTTCAGGATCCCCGTTCCCAGGGTCAGGGCCGTGGTTGTGGCGACGGGGGCCAGGAAGTTCAACCCCGTGACGGTCTGGTTGAAGCCGTGCAGGTCGAGCAGCCCCGAATCACCGTTGCTGTCGCCGATGGTCACGGCGCTGGCGATCGGCAGGGCGTTGTTGATACCGAGCTGGAGCGTGCCCTGGGATACCTGTGTGGCGCCGCTGTAAGTGTTGGCGTTGGACAACGTCAGGTTGCCGACCTGCGTCTTGGTCAACCCGCCGTTGCCGCCGATGACACCGGTCCAATCGACGGTGCCGACGGTCGTATTGGTACCGCCTACCTGAATCGTCAGGCCGCCGGTCAGCGTGTCGTTGGCCTGGACGACGATGGTGGTCGTCGTCTGATCGTCCATGTTGAAGATCATCGTCCCGGCCGTCGGGAACACCGTTGAGGCGGGCAAGGTGAGTTGGGCCTGACGCGTGGCGACATTGGCGCCGCTGGCGAAAGTTACCGCGTTGGCCAGTGCCAGGGCGTTCGTGCCGAGGTAATCGAGGGTCGCCCCGCCGGCGACGCTGACGGGGCTGGTGCCGATAGCGTCCTGGCTGTTGAAGAACAGCCGCGATTGGCTAACCGTGACCGTACCGAGGACGCTGAGGGTGGTGCTGTTGAGGAGGGTCAGGTCGCTGATCCCGGTCTTGGTTAAGCCGGTGCCGCCGGTGATGATGCCGCCGTAAGTCAGGGCGAGATTCGGGTCGTCGGTCTGGATCGTACCGCCGCCGGTCCCGAGAGTGATCCCGCGATTGCTGTTCAGGGTGAAGCCAACGGTGTCGTCGAGCGTGCCGCCGGCGAGCGTGATGGCGTTGGCCACGGCGCTGTTCGGGGCCATGCCGAGGTCGCCGTCGGCACTGATGCTCAGAATTCCGCCGTCGATCGTGGTGGTGCCGGTGTAGTTGTTTGAGGCGTCGGCCAAGGTCAGGGTGCCGGAGCCGCCCTTGGTCAGGTTGTTCGCGCCGCTGATCTGACCGTTGATGACGGCGTTGGCCGTGGTCGTGTCGAACTCCGCGTTGGCATCGAGCGCCAGGGTGCCGTTCAGGGTCACCAGCGTGGTGTGGCTCGGGTTGGCCGGGTTGAAGGCGATCTGGAACGGCGCCAGCGTCTTGTTGACGTCAACCGCCGTGCCATAGGTGCCGTCGAAGATGGTGACGGTGCCGTTGGACGCTGCCTCGTTGATGGCGGGCTGGATGTCGCTGAAGGCGTCGTACCCGAAAACCAGACCTCCGGGAATGTTGCCTGGGTTCGGATCGTCGATCGGTTCGGCACCGGTGGCGGTGCCGGCCCAGATGGCATCCACGAAGACGTTGGTAGGAGCCAGCGTGGTTAGCACCGCGGAGCGGTTGCCGGTGCCGCCCAGGTAAGTGATGCCGAAGAAGACTCCGCCGATCGTGTCGGTGCTGCCCTCGGTTAGCGTGTTGAAGTTCCCGGAAATCGCGGCCGTACCGGTGTTGTTGACGACCTGGAACTTCGCTCCGACGGCAGGCACATAACTTGTGGTCCGAATGCCGTTGAGAGTGGGCGTGGTCAGCGTGACGGTGCCGTTGGCGCTGACCTGATCGAAATCCGTGCCGGCAACGGGAGTCGTCGTGTTTGGCCCGATCAGCTTGATCGTGAGGATGGTGCCGTTGCCCATGTTCAGGTTGCCGGCGATGGTGATGATGCCGGCGGTCGAAGTCGTTCCCGGAGCCACGGTAGTACCCACACCGGTGACCGCGACGTTGCCGGTGACCGTGCCGGTCCCTTGCAACGTGCCGCCCTGGAAGTTCACGGTGCTGGTCGAAGAAGCCAGGGTGCCGCGGCTGACCAGGGTGGTGGTGCCGCCGGTCTGCGTGTAGGCGGCCGAGGCGGTGAACTTGCTGGCTCCGCCGGTGGCGTCGATGGTCAGAGCGCCGGCGTTGGTGAAGGTGCCGGCGGTGGTCGGCGTGGTCAGCGTACGGCCGGTCTCCAGGGTGAAGCTGCCGGTGGCGGAGTTGGCGGCGAAGTTAGCCAATCCGCTGGCACTGTTCTGATTGTTGAGGATAGCCGACGCGGTACCGTTGAGCGTGATGTTCGCCATGTTGGTGACGATGTTGGCACCGACGAACGCGAAGGTCCCGGCCTCGGTGTAAGTGCCGCCGGTCAGGGTCGTGCCGCTGAAGTTGGTAAACGTCCCGGTGGCATTGACCGTGCCGCCGGCCGCCGTGCCGATCGTGCCATTGTTCGTGAAGTTGCCGCTGGGATTCACGGTCAACGTGCCGGTGGACACGTCATCCGTGATGGTGCCGTCGTTGATGAGATTGGCCGTGCCGCCGAGGAATTGGGCCTCGCCAATGGTGCCGTTCTGGCCATGCACCACGACGTTGGCTCCCAGGGTCAGCGTCGTGTTGCCGTCGATCGTCAAGCGGTTGCCGGCACCGCTGGAGCCGAAGACGATGGTGGCGTTGCCCAGCAGCGTCTGGTTGCCCTCGAAGTCCAAAATGCCGCCACCGTTGATGTTAGCCGTACCGTTGAGGGTCAAACTGCCGCCATCGAAGACGGCAACACCGGGGTCGGTGGCCAGGTCCAGCCCAGTCGTGGTGGTGGTGACGCCATTGAGGATGTTGCTGCCGCTAAAAGTGAAGAGCAGTGTGCTAGCGCTCGTCAACGTGCCGCCGGTGATGCCGCCGCCATCGAAGACCAACTGGCCATCGGCCGTGACATTGATGGCGCCCGGTCCGGTCTGCGTGATCGTGCTGCTGTTGATACTGACGACGGACGTGCCGACGGTGTTGCCGTCGGTGATCGTGCTGCTGTTGGCCACGTTGGCGTCGAGCGCCAGTGTCCCGCCGTTGATTGCTTGCAAGCCGTTGTTGTTGGTAATGCTGCCGCTGGGTTCCAACGTCAGCGTGCCGGTGGCCACGTCATCCGAGATGGTGCCATTGTTGATGAGATTGCCCGTGCCGCCGAGGAAAACGGCCTCGCCAATGGTGCCGTTCTGGCCATGCACCACGACGTTGGCTCCCAGAGTCAACGTCGTGTTGCCGTCGATCGCCAGGCGGTTGCCGGCACCGCTGGAGCCGAAGACGATGGTCGCGTTGCCCAGCAGCGTCTGGGTGCCCTCGAAGTCCAAAATGCCGCCGCCGTTGATGTTGGCCGTGCCGTTGAGGGTCAGACTGCCGCCGTCGAAGACGGCAACACCGGGGTCGGTGGCCAGGTCCAGCCCGGTCGTGGTGGTGGTGACGCCATTGAGGATGTTGCTGCCGCTAAAAGTGAAGAGCAGTGTGCTAGCGCTCGTCAACGTGCCGCCGGTGATGCCGCCGCCATCGAAGACCAACTGGCCATCGGCCGTGACATTGATGGCGCCCGGTCCGGTCTGCGTGATGGTGCTGCTGTTGATACTGACCACGGACGTGCCGACGGTGTTGCCGGCGGTGATCGTGCTGCTGTTGGCCACGTTAGCGTCGAGCGCCAGTGTCCCGCCGTTGATTGCTTGCAAGACGTTGTTATTGGTAATGCTGCCGCTGGGCTCCAACGTCAGCGTGCCGGTGGCCACGTCATCCGAGATGGTGCCATTGTTGATGAGATTGCCCGTGCCGCCGGTGAAAACGGCCTCGCCAATGGTGCCGTTCTGGCCATGCACCACGACGTTCGCTCCCAGAGTCAGCGTCGTGTTGCCGTCGATCGCCAGGCGGTTGCCGGCACCGCTGGCGCCGAAGACGATGGTCGCGTTGCCCTGTAGCGTCTGGGTGCCCTCGAAGTCCAGAATGCCGCCACCGTTGATGTTAGCCGTACCGTTGAGGGTCAAACTGCCGCCATCGAAGACGGCAACACCGGGGTCGGTGGCCAGGTCCAGCCCGGTCGTGGTGGTGGTGACGCCATTGAGGATGTTGCTGCCGCTAAAAGTGAAGAGCAGTGTGCTAGCGCTCGTCAACGTGCCGCCGGTGATGCCGCCGCCATCGAAGACCAACTGGCCATCGGCCGTGACGTTGATGGCGCCCGGTCCGGTCTGCGTGATGGTGCTGCTGTTGATACTGACGACGGACGTGCCGACGGTGTTGCCGTCGGTGATCGTGCTGCTGTTGGCCACGTTAGCGTCGAGCGCCAGTGTCCCGCCGTTGATTGCTTGCAAGACGTTGTTATTGGTAATGCTGCCGCTGGGCTCCAACGTCAGCGTACCAGTGGCCACGTCATCCGAGATGGTGCCATTGTTGATGAGATTGCTCGTGCCGCCGGTGAAAACGGCCTCCCCAATAGTGCCGTTCTGGCCATGCACCACGACGTTTGCTCCCAGAGTCAGCGTCGTGTTGCCGTCGATCGCCAGGCGGTTGCCGGCACCGCTGGCGCCGAAGACGATGGTCGCGTTGCCCTGTAGCGTCTGGCTGCCCTCGAAGTCAAGAATGCTGCTGTTGTTGATCTGGACCGTGCCGTTAAGCGTTAGCCCGTTCGTAACCAACTCGATGCCGGGGGTGGTGGCGAGGTCGAGGTTCCCGGTCGCGCTCAAACCCGAGAGGAAGTTGTTGCTGCTGTTGGATGGAACAAACTCCCCCCCGGCGACGACGTTAATGCTGCCGCCGGTAATCGTGATGCCGTTCTGGTTCACCGTTGCGGTGGGATCCTGCACGGCAATTGTGCCCCCGGCGTTGGCGATGTTGCCGTTGAGATTGAGCGTGCCGCCGACACCGGCCGCCAACAGCCCGCTATTAGTTGTGAACGACGCGGGCATGGTGAACGACTGGTTCTCGATTATGAACGTGCCGCTGTTGGTGGTGAAATTGGCCAGGGCGTTCGCGCTGTTTTGATTGTTGTGGATCGCCGAGGAGGCGCCGTCCAGGGTGATGTTCGCCTTGTTGGTGACGATGTTGGCGCCGACGAACTCGAAGGTCCCGGCCTCGAAGTAGGTGCCGCCGGTCAGGGTGGTGCCGCTGAAGTTGGTGAACGTCGTCGTCGAGTTTACGGTGGAGCCGGCGGCGGTGCTGACGGTGCCGTTGTTGGTGAACGACGTGGGATTGATCGTGAAGGTGCCGTTGCCCGTGTCGTCGTCGATGGTGCCGTTGTTGATGAGGGTGCCGGTAGGGCTGGCGAACACCGCCGTGCCGATGGTGCCGTTCTGCCCGCGGATGGTGACACCCGACCCGATGGTCAGAGTCACATTGTTGTCCAATGAGATGCGGTTGCTGGCGTTGCTGTCGAAGACGATTTGGCCGGAGCCGGAACTGGTCACACTGATCGACTCATTGGCCGCCACGCCGAAACCGAAGAAGCTGCCGGCATTGATGTTGATCGTTCCATTGAGAGTCAGAGAGCCCGAGACACGCTCCTCGGCATCGTTGCCGACCACCATGCCCGTACTGCTGATAATCACGTTCAACAACTCGTTATTGCTGTTGTCGAGATAGGTGAGCAGCCCAGCAATGGTGATGCCGTTGAGCGTCGCACCGTTCTGTACGAGCTGGCTGCCGTTGCCGGTGTCGGTGGTGAGGGTGCCGGTGCTGGTGATCGTGCCGCCGTCGAGCGACAGCGTTCCGCCGTTCAGGGCCTGGAGGGTGGCGTTGTTGGTGGTGAGCGCGGGATTGAGGTGCAGGGTGCCGCCGGCGACGTCGGCCTGGATGGTGCCATCGTTGATGAGCTTGCCCGTAGGACTGGCGATAACCGCCGTGCCGATGGTGCCGTTTTGGCCCTGGATGACGATGTGCGCACCGACGGTCAGGGTCACGTTGTCGTCCAGCGAGATGCGGTTGCTGGTGTTGCTGTCGAAGACGATGTGCCCGGTGTGGCTGCTGCCGGAACTGTTCACCGTCTCGGTTTCGTTGGCTGCCACGCCGAATCCGAGGAAACTGGCGGACTTGATGTTGATGGTGCCGTCGAGGGTCAGGCCGCCGCTGATGCGCTCGACGCCGCCGATGATGTCCACGATCCCGGTGCTGGTGACGGTGACGCCGGACAGTACGTTGCTGTTGTTGTTGGTGGGGGTCAGCTCGCCGGCGATGGTATTGCCGGTGATGGTGATAGCGTTCTGAGTCACCTTACTGCCGGTGTCGGTGGTGATGGTGCCGTTGCCGGAGACGGCGCCTTGAATTGTGAGATTGGCTCCGTTCTCGGCCTCGAGGGTGCTGTTGTTGGTCGTGACGGCCGTGAGCTGCAAGTTGCCCGTGGCAACGTCGTTCTTAATGATTCCGTCGTTGATGATGGTGCCGGTGGGGTTGGCAAACCGCGCGGTGCCGATGGTGCCATTCTGGCCGTGGATGACGATGTTGGGACCGATGGTCAGGATCACGCCGTTGTCGAGCGACAGGCTGTTGCTCGTGTTGGCGTCGAAGACGACCGTACCACTGCCCGCCAGGGTGATGCTTTCACCGGCCGCCACGCCGAAGCCGAAAAAGCTGCCGCCATTGAGTTGGATCGTGCCGTTATCGGTCAGGGCAACCGTGACGCGCTCCTCGGCATTGGTGCCGGTTACCACGCCGGAGCTGGTAATGATGTCCGACGCAAGCTGATTATTGCCGTTGTTCGTGTAGACGAGCTTGCCGGAGATCATGTTGCCGGTGATGCTGATGCCGTTTTGAGTCACCTGGCTGGCGGCGTCGGTGGTGATGGTGCCGTTGCCCGTGACGGCGGCCTCCAGAGACAGCGTTCCGCCGTTCAAGGCCCGCAAGGTGCCGTTGTTGGTCGTGGCCGTGGTCAGGTGGATGGTGCCGCCGGCCACGTCGTCCTGGATGAAGGCGCCGCTGGCCACGGTGATGGTGCCGGTGGGACTGGCGAATGCCGCGGCGCCGAAATGGCCGTCGTCGCCGTGAACGGTGATCCCCGCGCCCAGCGTCAAAACCGCGCCAGCGTCCACCGAGATTAAGTTGCTGGCGCTGGTATCGCCGAAGACGATGCTGCCGCTGCCGGTGGTGGTCACCGACTCGTGCTCGTTGGACGTCACGCCGAAACCGAGTTCGCTGTTACCCTTGATGCTGATCGTGCCGTTGAGGATCAGGCCGCCCGTGACGCGCTCCCCGGCGCCGGTGTTCATGTCCACCACGCCGGTGCTGGCGACGGTGACGCCCGACAACATGTTGCTGCTGTTGGCAGCTGGGGCGAATTCGCCGGCGATCGTGTTGCCGGCTATGGTGGCGCCGCTCTGAGTCACCTTGCTGGAGTTGCCGGTGTCGGTGGTGATGGTGCCGTTGCCGGAGACCGTGAAGATTGTGATGGCCAGAGTGCCGCCGCTCAAGGCCTCGATGGTGCCGTCGTTGGTCGTTGGGGTGGACAGGGTGAGGGTGTCTCCGGCCGTGTTCTCCTGGATGGTGGTGTTATTGATGAGTGTGCCGAGGCTGCCGCTGAAGGCCGCGCCGATGGTGCCGTTGCCGCCGGTAACCGTGATGCCCGCGTCCAGCGTCAATTGCGCGCTGTTGTTCACCGCGAAGCGGTTGCCGCTGTTGCCATCGAGCACAAAGCTGCCGTTGCCGGACACCGCGAGCATTTCGCCGGGCGTCACGCCGAAGCCGAAAAAGCTGTCGGCGTCGATGTTGACCGTGCCGTTGTTGACCAGGCTGACGGTGACCTGTTCCTCGCCGCCGGTGCCGACCAAATCGCCGGAGGTGCTGACCGTGACACCGTTCAGAACGTTGTTGCTGTTATTACTGTAGGCGAGCTTGCCGCTGATGGTGTTGCCGGTGATGCCGACGTTAATTTGAGTCACCTGGCTGGCGGCGTCGGTGGTGATGGTGCCGTTGCCCGTGACGGCGGCCTCCAGAGACAGCGTGCCGCTGTTCAAGGCCCGCAGGATGCCGTTGTTGGTCGTGGCCGCGGTCAGGTGGATGGTGCCGCCGGCCACGTCGTCCTGGATGAAGGCGCCGCTGGCCACGGTGATGGTTCCGGTGGGACTGGAGAACTCCGCGATGCCGATATGGCCGTCGTTGCCACGAACGGTGATACCCGCGCCCAGTGTCAGGGCAGCGTTGACGTCCACCGAGATGAAGTTGTTGCTGGTGTCCCCGAAGACGATGCTGCCGCTGCCGGTGGTGGTAACCGACTCGTGCTCGTTGGGCGTCACGCCGAAACCGAGGAAGCTGCCGCCCTTGATGCTGATCGTGCCGTTGAGGGTCAGGCCGCCGGTGACACGCTCCTCGGCGGTGCTGTTCATGTCCACCACGCCGGTGCTGCTGACGGTGATGGCCGACAACTCGTTGCTACCGCTATTGGAGGGGGCGAACTCGCCGCTGATGGTGTTGCCCGTGATGGTAGCCGCATTCTGCGCCACCTTGCTGCCATTGCCGGTATCGGTGGTGATGGTGCCGGCGCCGCCGATGGCGGCACTAAGAGTAAGATCGCCGCCGTTGAGAGCCTGGAGAGTCGCGCTGTTGGTGACGGCGGCGTTGAGCGTCAAGGTGCCGCCGGTCACGTCGTCCTGGATGGTGCCGTCGTTGATGATCGTGCCCGTCGGGCTGGCGATGACCGCCTGGCCGATGGTGCCGTTCTGGCCCTGGATGACGACGTGCGCACCGACGGTCAGGGTCACGTTGTCGTCCAAGGAGATGCGGTTGCTGGTATTGCTATCGAAGACGATGTGCCCGGTGTGGCTGCTGCCGGAGCTGTTCACCGTCTCGGTTTCGTTGACTACCACGCCGAAGCCGAGGGTGCTGTCGGACTTGATGTTGATGGTGCCGTCGAGGGTCAGGCCGGCCGTGACACGCTCCACCGCGCCGTTCATGTCCACCACGCCGGTACTACTGACCGTGACGCCGGACAACTCGTTACTGCCGCTGGAGTTGGGAGCGAATTCGCCGCTGATGGTGCTGCCCGTGACGGTCAGCACATTCTGGGTCACCTTGCTGCTATTGCCGGTGTCAGTGGTGATCGTCCCACCCGTGATATTGCTGAAGAGGGCGAGTGTGCCGCCGCCCGTAGCTTCGAGGATGCCCCCCGTGTTGGTTACGCTGCCGGCGACTGTAATGGTGATGGTGTCGCCGGAGGTGCTGGCCGCGACTTTTCCCTGGTTGATAATCGAGCCGCTCCCATTGAGGGTGCCTCCCTCGCCGTCGATGGTGAGCCCGGACGCTACCATGAGCTGCAGAGTGTTGGCCACAGAGATCGTATTACCGCTAGTATCCCCGAACACCACCGCGCCGGTGCCGTCGCTGCTGCTGAACACCTGGTTGTTCGTGGTGACGTCGAGTAAGCCGTTGCCGGTAATGGTGAGAGCGGCACCGTTGGTAAGAGCGAGGCCGCCGGTCACCACCGAGCCGCCGCCGGTTAGGGTGAGCGTGGTCCCCTCCAGATCGACGGACTGCGTGCTGGTCAAACTGTCGATGTTGGCGGCGGTGCCTGTGAGGATGACGGGAGTGTTGGTCGCGCTATTGATGACAACGTCCTGGCCGGCCACGGGGACGCCGGTGGACCAGTTCCCGGCGACGTTCCACAGGTTCGACACGGTGCCCATCCACATGTCGGTGGTGGGAACGGTCCGGTCCTCCAGACGTTCCAGCATCAGCCGCGTGGAGCGCCGAGGGCGGCGCACGGGACGATTGAGGGCGTTGAAGTAGCGGATCCAGCGGAAAAAGCGGCTGATCGTCATTGGCGTAGACCTCACGTCTGGGGAAAAGTTCACAGTGATTCGTTGACGCCGAGCTTAGCGGAGTCGTACCGTTCATGCAGGCACGGCGAGAGTTGGTCATCACCGAAGCCGAGGAACGCGCGCAGCCTATTCATCAGCGACATGCCGGTTCCTTTCGACTCTAAAAAAGTTCTCGGCGCTGCCAGAAGTCCTTCGGCAGAGATGCTCTCATCTACGACCCGGGTGCAGTGTCCATCCCGAGAAAGCGATCGAGGGGCACCGCGGAGTCCACGCGCTGCGAGCGGCGATTTCGTTTCGCCGTCTATTCCTCGATATCGTGGCGGTTTCGCACCAGTGGGGTCGTCGTTCCCTGCTCCCTCATCCGGAGAGAGCCTTGCGGCTGTGAAAGAAACAAGTTCACGAGTCGGGCTGTTGCTTCTTCCCAATCTGCGCTGGCAGGATGGGCAGGTTGGGTGAGATTATACGGTAGATTTTCGGCAGTGCAAGAAGAATTATTGGACGACGCGTTTCAGCGTTTCAGCGATCGAGCAATCCGTGTGAACCCGATTACGGTTCATCATTGCTTGGTGTCGGCGGCGAATCGACACATCTCGCTAGCGGTAGGAAAATCGCGCTCGTTCATCTGCAACAGTCGTAGACAGACTCTCAAAGGACCTGGACGTCCCTCTCGACGATGAAGATTTCCTCTTGCCGGAACGCCTTGAGAAGGTTCCGTTTGAGCTTGGCCATGAAGTCCCGCGTTCGTCGTCGGTTCCGGGAAACCACACGGTAAACAACAATCTCGTCGTGATAAACGACGGCTCCCAATCGCCAAAAGCCTTCGTTCGGTTGGGGGAAGTAGGTAAAGCCGCCGAACTCTTCCAGTAACTCGCGCTGTAGCGTGCGAAACTTCAGGGGTTCGACGGGTTCACCGTCGTTGTAGTGCAAGGGAAGGAAGATGTCATATTCTTTCACCGCTGGGGACTCCCTTCAAGGAAGGAGCGTACTGTTCGTTCCCCAACTCATTGAAGATGATTCCGGCGGCGCGCAAAGCCTGAATTGCTGCCTGACTCACGACGTATGTGCGGTTCGGAAGTCCAACACCCGGTGAATGCCGAAGCAGAATGGATAAGGCTTTTAGCTCTTCCCGAGATGAGAATTGAATGACGCATTTCATCGGTTAACTCCTTCACTGTCGGATCTTAGAATAGTATACCTGTTCGCGAAGAGAAATCCTACTCGTTTGTCTGGGCACCGCGCCTTTCGACCTGCACGACCGGGCCGCCACGCCGAGCGTTGACGCCGCCAGGAAAATCGCCGCCTCCGCCGCCATCGAACACCAACCCCGCCAAGCGCTCCCATGCCGCGAAGTCCATGCGGCCCGTCGGCCAACCCTCGCGCGCCCACACCAGCCGAAACAGCACGCGCACCAATAGCCGCGGCGCCTGAGCCAGACGCGCCAGCTCGAACACCAGCACCGCTCCGGCCCGCGGCAATTCGGCCACGTGCAGCAGCGCCGCCGCTTCGGCCTCCTGATAGCGGTGGAACTCGTCGGCCTGCTCGGCGAGACGAGACAACACGGAGACGACCGCGGGGTTGTAATGCTCGGTAAGGTGCGGCAACAACTCGCGGCGGATGCGATTGCGAGTGAAACGCAGATCGTTGTTGGAGCTGTCCTCCCGCGCGTCCTGACCGAGTTGCTGCAAGAAAGCCAGCAGGTCGTTGCGCGCTGCGCGGAGCAGCGGCCGGACGACCGACACCCCGGTGCTGCTCGGCTCGCGGCACCCACCTGTCAGACGGCGTCGTTCCGCGATGCCACGCAGCCCTTGCAGCCCGGCGCCGCGGAACAGGCGATGCAGCACCGTCTCGGCCTGATCGTTGGCGGTGTGGCCCGTCGCCACCCAGCGCGCACCCAATTCGTGCGCCACATCCGTTAGCCAACCATATCGAGCCGAGCGCCACGGCTTCCAGGTTATCGCCTTCGGTACGAGCCAGCGCGGCCACGTCAAGACGGGTCGTCCTCAGCCGGAGGTTCGGAGCGCTGGAACTGAGCGCCGTGTGTAATCGGACGACGAACTCTTCATCGGCATCGCTCTCGACGCCGCGGAGTTGGTGGTTGAGATGAGCGACCGTGATCGGCGTTGCGGGAGCGCGGACGGTCAGCACGAGGCGCAGCAAGGCCACGCTGTCCGGGCCGCCCGAGACAGCGACCACGAGGCCGGCTTCACCTCCGTCCAGCGAACGAAGGCAGCGGCGCACCAGGTCCTCCAGTCGGGCCGTAGCGTCCACTCATCACTCCCGCGATTCGCTACAATGGACAACGAACTCCGTTGGTGAGCACGCAGCGCCAGCAAGTTTTCTTGCTGGCGCTGCGTGCTCAGTTTTTCATTCTACCCGGACGCGCATGGGCGACCTATCGCAACCGCCGCTTTCCTTGCCGTGGCCGCGTACACGCCTCGTCATCGCCTGGGTGCTGGCCCTGTCTGCGGGTGCCGTCGCGCTGGAGTACGCGCATAACAGGGTCTTTGCTGAGCCGAATCGAAACGACGGCAACTCGGGACACACCACCATCGACTTCGGCGGCCAATGGATCATGGGGCGCATGATTATCGAAGGCCAGGGCCGACATCTCTACCAGCGTGATACGATCCAAGCCGTGCTTGAACGAGCTTACCCGCACGCCGACGAAGATCCGAAACAGGATCAAAGCGACGCACGGCGACTGATGGACTGGATGGCCCGGGGCGACTGGGAGATCGCGCCGCCGTCGCTGGGCGGTCCGCTGTATCCGCCAGTGCAGGGTTTGCTCTGTGTTCCCCTCGGATTGTTGCCGCCGCGCACGGCCTACCATTTCGTTCAGGTGCTCAATCTGGTCCTGGTGTTTGTCCTGGGGTGGATGGCGGAACGACTCACCGCGGGCCGTGTCTGGTGGCCCGTCGCTAGCCTGCTGCTGATGCTTCTCCCTGGGTATGCAGGGGCCATCAACCTCGGACAGAATTCCGTCGTGAGTCTCTTCCTGCTCACGCTGGGCTGGTGGCAGATGGTTCAGAAACGGCCAGTCTTTGGCGGCATTCTGTGGGGGTTCCTGGCCTTCAAACCGGTCTGGGCGCTGGCGTTCTTCCCCGTGACGCTGCTGACGGGCCGCTGGCGGATGGCCCTGGGGATGGCCGCGACCGGGCTGGCCCTGGTGGTGCTGACGTTGCCGTTCGCCGGCTTGCAGGCATGGTTCGACTGGGTGAAAGTCGGCCGGTTGGCGACGGCGGGTTACGCGCGCAACGAGAACTGGATCATTCTCAGCCGCGACCTTCAAGGCGCGGTGCGCCGCTGTTTTATGTCGGACCCGGATGCCGTCCGGCCGACCCTGCTCGCTCTCGGTCTCTGGCTTTCAGTGGCGGCCAACTCGGTAATCGTCGTCCTGTGGCGCCGTGGTGCGGTGCGCGCGAACTTCGGCCCCGGCGCCGCGTTTGTCCTCCTCGGTGCCTGGTTGAGCTGTTTCCATTTCATGTACTACGACACGATTCTGGCAGCGTTACCGTTGCTGCTGCTTTTCGCATCACCGGGGGGCAAGAAAGCGGAACCGTTCGCCATCGTACTACTGCTGATTGCCGCACATTACATCTCGACGGGCGTTGATCCCTCCTTTCATTTTCCGCCGTTCGACACGTTGCTGCTGCTCGAACTGTGGTGGTGGTGCGGCTGGCAGGTGCTGGCGCGGACGACGATGCGGCCTCACAACCCCGGAAGGAAATGGTGCCAGGCGTAGCCGTCGGGCAGGTCGGCTGAAGCAGCGAACTCCAGGTGGAGGACGCGTCGGTGTCGCCGGATGTCGGGAAGCGAATGGCCGCTGCAATGGGCCAGGAGCGGCCGCATCAGCAGCACATCGCCCCGATTCGCAAGCATGATGCGCGGCGGAAGGTTGCCGTCCGGCAGCGTTTTCCCTTCTCGGTGCGATCCTGGAATCACTTGCAGCGCTCCGTTGTCCGCGCCGGCGTCGTCGAGATGGATGCGCGCCGTCAACATCTGTTCCAGCAGTCCTTGAGGGGCTTCGATATGCGGCACGCCGGCTTTCGTCGTTGGTCGGCGAAAATGCACACTGGGCAGTCGGTTGTCGCGCACGGCAATAATCATGTCCTTGTGCCACGGCAATGCCCAGCTTTGCTGCGGCGGTTTGTCGAAGAAAAGCGTTCGGACGAGTCCGAACCCCGACCCGAGAATGAGGGTCAGCGCCTCGACCAGTGGACGTTCCCGCCACACCGATGCCGCCGCGGGCCAAAGAGTGAGAATGTTCCGCGAGGCGTATACCGTACCCGAATCACTCTGGATCGGCCCGTCGGATGGGGAAGCGTTCATGGCAGCCGTCAATTCCCGCACGACGACGTCCACGCGTTCCGGCGAGAGGACCGCCGACATCAGCGTGAAACCGTTTGTGTCGAGGTCGCGGATCAAGTCGGCCGATCCACTCATGGTGTTCCCCTCCACTTGCTCGCCTTCCGAGCGACCGCCCGTGAGAGCGGGACAGAAACCAGCGCGACTTTCTGAGAAACCCATGAGAGAAAATCGGTCCCGCGGCGAAACTCGGTCTGCAGGATGGTGTTATATTATTATCGTCCGCGAGAACACGTCACAGGCATCTGGGGAACAGGAGAGTCTCATGCGTTCGATGCACCATTTCGCCCTGGCCTTGTCTGCCGGTCTAATCGCCGTCTCCTCCGTAGTCGCCCAAGGGAAATCGACAGCTCCGAGTGCGCAGGTGGCTCCTCTGGTGACCAACCTGCATCAAGTGATTCAGACCCTCAACGCGGCGCTGCACGATTACGATGGGCACCGCGCGGCGGCCGTTCATGAGACGCACAAGGCGATTCATGCTCTGCACCCACACCATAAGCTTCCCGCAGCTCCGGCGACAACGACCGCACCGACCGTCAAGCCAGCGCTGACCAAGGAAGATCAAAAGACCTCGGACGCTCAACTGATGGCGGCCATGCAGCAGCTGCAAACGCTGTCCACGCAGATCGCCGCCAATTCGTCGCCGCACGCTCCGAAAGCCGTCACCCACGTGCAAGCCGCGATGGCGGAATTGAAGATCGCGCTGAGCATCAAGTGATAGTGCCATTCCCGCGGAATACGGGCCGACTGGGCTTTCCCCTCCCAGTCGGCCGCCTTCTTTTATCCTGTCGCCAATCCTTCCCCATTTTCCGCTGCGATTTAGCCGGCCGAACCCGTTAAAGATGCACTCAACGGTGTGTCGATGGTAATGGTGGTCCATTGTCGCCTGTTGGATCATCCTGTCTTTTGGCCGACCGTATCGTCGGAGGCTTGGCAATCTCTCGGTCCGCGCAGCTCACTGTGCATTCAGCGCAGAGGCTTCCGGTACGTTCCTGGGGCTAATCCATGTCTGCACGCTTCCGACATGTCCGGCGTCCGTTCTATGTATTGATCCTCGCCTGGCTCTGTTGCTGGGAACACGAGCGGGCGGCCGGTCAGGACGCGCTGGCGGTATTTCCGTTCCTGGAAACGGCGCAGTCCGTGGAGACTGTGAAGAATGAGGTCGTGGATGATGTGAAGAATGAGGTCGTGATCGAGACGCCGAAACCCGCCCCGTACTTCGGCTGGGACGACGACAACTTCATCCTGCGCTCGGCCGACAAGAACTTCATCCTGCGCTTCACGGGTCAGATCCAGAACGACTACCGCTCCTACCTCGGCAAAGACGACGAGACGGACGTCGATACGTTCCTGATCCGCCGAGCGCGTCTCGGTATCGAGGCCAACGTGTATCAGTACTACGAATTCCGCCTGCTCCCCGACTTCGATCCGAACGGCACGGGAGTGACCGCGGTTCAGGATGCCTATCTGAACATCCATTACTGGGATGAGTTCCAGGTGGAGATGGGACGTTTCAAGGAACCGGTGAGCTACGAGGAGCTGATCCAGGATCGTTACGTACCGACACTGGAGCGATCGCTCATCGACCAAATGGTGCCCGGCCGCGATGTCGGCTTGATGATCCAGGGCAAAGGCCTGTTCGGTGGGAAGTTGCAGTACGCCGTGGGTGTCTTCAACGGCACGATCAACGGCAACCTGGACACCAACGATCGGAAAGACGCGGCCGCTCGAGTTGCGGTCAAGCCGTTCTTCACGGAGGAAGACGCTTTGCCCATGCTGCAATACTTTGGATTCGGCGTCTCGGGCACTACCGGGATTGAGCAGGAGGCCGTTTCGCCGGCGACGCTGAAAACGCCGAGCGGGATACCCTGGTTCACGTTCAATAGCACCGTCCGCGAAAATGGCTTGCGAACCCGCTTCACCCCGGAACTGACATGGTTTTGGGATTCGTTCGGCTTCATGGCCCAGTACTACGAGGAGCATGAGCAGTTGAATCCGGGCGGAAACAGTGCGGCGGCCATGAAAGAGCTTGTCGATCTGCCTATTCAGGGCTGGTTGGTGCTGGGTACTTGGCTGGTGACGGGTGAACAGAGGACGGACTATACCCAGCTCATCGCCCCGCTGCGGCCGTTCGATCCGAAGAACCCCCTGACCAACCCGGGCGCCATCGAGCTGTTGGCCGGGGCGTCGCGCCTCCAACTCGGGTCGCAGGTCTTCACGGCGGCTATCCCGCTGACCACCAACACGGCCGCGCAGCAATCCAGCAGCGGGGCCTCTGAACTAACTATCGGCTTCAACTGGTACTTCAACAAGTGGGTGCGCATGCAATTCAACTACGAACATTCCTGGTTCGATCAGCCGATCCGGCTCGGCCCCGGACCGAACGGCCTGCTCAAGAGCGATGATGCGCTGCTGACGCGCTTGCAGGTGATTTTTTGAGCGCGACAGCCCTTGCCGCGATGACGTCGGCGCATTACGTTGCCTCCATCCGCCAAAGCGCCCCTCCGAAGCCGTCTCACACCCCGAGGTTGCAGCGATGATCCGCCGAATGTGTGCCGCCGTCCTGTTGTTGTCTTGTTCCGTGGTCGTCTCTCGCGCCGCCGACGATTACAAGCTCGGCCCCGACTCGATGGAACAGCCGGACGTTCCCAAGGGCGAAGTCACCAAGTATCACCTGGAAAGAGCAAGATCTTCCCCGGCACGGTGCGCGACTACTGGATCTACGTGCCGGCGCAGTACGATCCGCAAAACGCCGGCCTGCGTCATGGTCTTTCAGGACGGCGGCGGCTACGTCGAGCGACAAGGGCCAGTTCCGCGTGCCGATCGTCTTCGACAACCTGATCCACAAGAAGGAGATGCCGGTGACGATCGGCATCTTCATCAACCCCGGCAACGTTCCCGGCCGACAGGACCGGCAAAGCCGCGGAGCAACCGCAGCTTCGAGTACGACACGCTGTCCGACCAGTACGTCGCGCTTCCTCGAAAAGGAGATCCTGCCGGAGGTCGGCAAGAAGTACAACCTGCGCAAGGACGCCGCCGGCCGGGCCATCTGCGGCATCAGCTCCGGCGGCATCTGCGCCTTCACGGCGGCGTGGGAACGGCCGGACCTGTTCAGCAAGGTGCTGCAGCCACGTCGGCAGCTTCACCAACATCCGCGGCGGCGACGTCTATCCGGGCCTGATCCGCAAGACCGAGAAGAAGCCGATCCGCGTCTTCCTGCAGGACGGCTCCGGCGACCTCGACAACCAGCACGGCAACTGGCCGCTGGCCAACCAGCAGATGGCCGCGGCCCTGAAGTTCACGAAGTACGATTACAAGTTCGAGTTCGGCGACGGCGGCCACAACGGCAAGCACGGCGGCGCCATCCTGCCCGAGTCGCTGCGCTGGCTGTGGCGCGACGAAATAACGAAGAAGTAACAGCGTTCGGAAGCAATGGCGAGCCGAGCGGCGTGAGCCGCCGGTTACCGAACCTAACCGGCGGCTCACGCCGCTCGGCTCGCCGGAACAGTTTTTTTTCCAGCTCCCACCTACCTACCCATCCACCGGAGACCCATTTAATGAAGTACCACACCTTGCTTGCCGGCTTCGCGCTGTTCGCCGGGGCCGCCGTCTTCGCCGACGATCCGTCCAAGACGAACAAGGATTGGCCGCAGTTCCGCGGCCCCAAGCGCGACGACGTCTCGACCGAAAAGGGATTGCTCGCCTCCTGGCCGGCTGATGGCCCAACTCTCGTCTGGACGGCAAAAGGGATCGGCGGCGGATATTCGTCCGTGAGCATTGCCGGCGACCGTATCTATACGCTCGGCAACAAGGGCGGCGTCTCCAACGTCGTGGCCCTGGAGCGCGACACCGGCAAGATCGTCTGGTCGTCGGAAGTCGGCCAATCGGGCGGCAACCTCGGCTGCACGCCGACGGTGGATGGCCAGCACGTCTACGCCATCGGCCAGAAAGGCGACATTGTCTGCCTGGAGACGGCCACCGGCAATCGCGTCTGGCACCACAACTTCGTCAAGGAATTTGGCGGCAAGTTCGGCGGCTGGCAATACTGCGAATCGCCGCTGATCGACGGCGACCGGTTGATCTGCACGCCCGGCGGCGATCAGGCGACGATGGTCGCTTTCAACAAGCTGACCGGCGCGGTCGTCTGGAAATGTGCCATCCCCCTGAAGCACACGGAAGCGGGCTACTCCTCCGTCGTGATCGCCGAGGTCGGCAAAGTGAAGCAGTACGTCCAGCTCGTTAACGGCGGTGTGGTCGGCGTGCGGACCGACGGCGAGTTCCTGTGGAAGTACGAAAAGCTTGGCCCGAACACGGCCAACATCCCGACGCCGATCATCGTCATGGGCGATCGCGTCCTGAGTTGCGTCGGTTACGGCAAAGGCGGGGCGCTGCTGCAACTCAAGGCTGAGGGCGACAAGGTCACGGCCGAGGAAGTGTACTTCAAGCGCGAGTTGACGAACAAGCACGGCGGCGTTCTCCTGGTCGGCGACTACGCGTATGGCGACTCCGATGACTCAGGTCACCCGTTCTGCGCCGAGGTGAAGACGGGTAAGATCGTCTGGAAGCGTAAGAACGAGGGATCCGGAGGGGGTTCGGCTTCCGTGACCTACGCCGACGGCCACCTGTACTTCCACTACACCAACGGCATCGCGGCCCTGGTGAAGGCATCCGCGGAGGACGGCTACAAGGAAGTCGGCTCATTCAAAGTGCCGAAACCCGACGGCAATTGCTGGGCGCATCCCGTCGTCGCCGGCGGCCGGTTGTATCTGCGCGAGGGCGACCTGATCTTCTGCTACGACGTGCAGGCGAAGTAGTTGAATTTGTCTCCGCGCCCTGACCGGGGCGCGGAGAAACATCGAACGGCCGCACCACATCGAAAAATAAGCTACATTCCCCATTGAGGGCTTCTTTGGGGAGACCGGCTTCATGATCTCGATCAATCTTCGGAACATCGCGGAGGATGTCGTTCGCCTAGCGCGGCGCCAGGGCTATGTCACTCCGCGCGAAGTCCGCGACGAGCTGACGAGTTCAGGGCTCGCCGACGCTCTCTGGAAAGAGGTCCTCGCGCAGACGTCGCCGCTTCTGACCCGTCGTGCCGGACGCTTCTATTATCCAGCGACGGTCAGCGATCCGGTCCGTCAGGCTCAGACGCATCAGGAAGAGATCCGCCGAGCCGTTCGCTTGCTGATCCGCCAGCACAAGGCGGCTTCGTCTCAGGAGGAGCGGCGCTGCCAAGATCGTCTGGATTTCATTCAGCCGGTCAAAGTGCGTACCGAGGACAACCGCGAGTTCACACTGCTGAGCCGCGATCTTTCCAGTTCCGGTATCCGTCTCGTGGGCACACGCAGCCTGCTCGGCCAGAAGGTGCGTGTCAGCTTCCCGCCGGTTGCGGAGGGACCGCCCTGTCATTTTGTGGTGCGCATCTTGTGGACGCTGCGCCGTGGACGTTGACCTGTTCGAGAACGGCGGCACGTTCCTGGAAGTGCAGCAGGACAGCGCGGCCGTCTGAGGAGTCGGTGGCGGCAAGTTTCCAACTTGCCGGAATCGTGGAAAACACGACAAACCGGCAAGTTGGAAACTTGCTGCCACATACTCCACGCACAGCCATTAACTGGGGTTGTCCGCCTTCGGGGGGGCCAAGTTCGCGGCCTGAAAGCCGGTTTGGCGGTGCGTGCCGTCGCAAAACGGTTTGTTTGCCGAATGGCCGCATCGGCACAGGGCGACCGTGGGCTTCCCAGGCGGCACAATGAACTCATTCCCGAGATGATCGACGATCTTCACCTCTCCCTGCACCACCAGCGGACCATTCTCTCGACAGCGAATCACCACCGGTTCGGACATGGTTCTGATCTCCCTGGATTACCTTCTTGGTCATGTTAAGCTGCTGCCGATCACCCGGCAACACCGCGCACGGGGACGTTACCGACTCGCCAGATTCTCCCGTCGCCTTCAGCCTGCCGCGTCCGCGCCATCATCTCGTCTTAACCGACTACACAATAACGACTTCCGATGAAGAGCTTCGCGCCGCCGGGCCGATACCTCCTTGTGACAGGCTGATCGTCGCCGGCGCGACGATTCGCCGGTCACGACCCAGCCCCCCTCACCCTACCCTCTCCCCTGAGGGGAGAGGGTTTCAATCGGAACCCTCTCCTCCAGGGAAGAGGGTTTCAATCGGAACCCTCTCCCCTGAGGGGAGAGGGTAGGGTGAGGGGTAGCTTTGCGGGAGGCGACGCGAATGATCGGCGAGGACGTGCGCGTACAGCTATCCGAGACGGACCAACTCCGCCAACAGTTGCTTCATGCTCAAAAACTCAGTAGTGTGGGAGCCCTGGCCAGCAGCGTGGCTCACGAGTTCAACAACATCCTGACGACGATCATCAACTTCGCTCGATTGGCCGTGCGGCAATCCGGCGACGAGGCCGGTCGAACGCAAGCACTGGAGAAGATCCTCAAGGGCAGCCAGCGGGCCGCCACCATAGTCGCCAGTATGCTCGGCTTCGCCCGGAACACATCCACCCGGCGCGAGGACACGGAGATCATCGCCCTGGTCGAGGAGATCCTGATCCTGACCGAGAAGGACCTGAGCAAACATCGCATCCACGTTGAGAAGAAGTATCACGGCCGGCCCCACGCTTTCATCGTCCCGGCCCAGATCGAACAGGTGCTGCTGAACCTCATCATCAACGCCCGACAGGCGATGCCGCGCGGCGGCCAGCTCAAGCTCGACGTGCGCGATAACACCCGGACGCAGATGGTCGAGGTGCGCGTCAGCGATAGCGGTGTCGGCATTCCCCCGGAACGGCTGCGGCTGATCTTCGAGCCTTTCTTCACGACGAAGGAGCCGGACGAGAACGGCCACGGCGGCACCGGCCTGGGTCTGAGCGTCTGCCGCCAGATCATCGAGCAGCACCAGGGGCGAATCCGCGTCGAAAGCATCGCCGGCAAAGGCGCGACGTTCACGGTGAAGTTGCCGATCCACACCCCGGATGAAGAAGAGAAGGCGGCCAGGTGATGCTGATGGTTCGCCGTGCGTTTCGCGCTGGAAAGCGCGAAACGCAAGTGTGGCAACCTCCTTCTTGGCCCCCTACATTTGCACTTCCCCTTTCTATCAGTTCAGCTTGGCACGTCCTTGGATGCCCGGCGTGGGATGCGAAACAGAGAGGCAGCGCTGGAGCGTCACACGGTGACGATCACCCAGGGAGAGAGGTACTCGGCGTCTTCTCCGACGGTGGCTAGAGGCCGCGGATTTCGATTGCATTCCTTCTCGGTTCGGCTTACTCTCAGAGATAGAGAGAAGTGGCCTTGCCGGTGAGGAAAAGCCATGAGTGCCGCAGTAACACCTCGGGATGAGTTTTTCTCCCTGCTCACGCGTTGCTCCGCCGCTGATAAGTCAGAGATGTTGGCCGAACTTGCACGCCAAGTGTTCGGCCAACAATCTAATACCGACTCCTTTCCGATCAACGATGGGACCGGGCTTGTGGGATATCTCATTAAGCCGAACCGGTCCGAGCCGACCTGCGATCTGGCGAAAGACGACCCGGAGTTCTACGCCGAGATGCTGCGGCGGATCGCAAACCCTGAGCCATGTCTCACAAGAGAAGAAGTTAGGGAGTTATTCGGCTCCCTTGAGGCCGATCAGGACGATTTCTCTCCTGACGAGGTGGAAGATGGGAAAGGGGCAGCCTGAGAAAGACGTCTACGATTGCCAGCCCGGATTGAGGCCAATGCCGTCAAGCTGTACGTAACGATCTGCCGAGCGAACACGGAAGACTATCCGCAACATTCCCCAGGTAAAGTGACGTATGTCCTGATGTGGCCCGATCGGAAAACCCAGGCGATCTGGGTCATAACGCAACATCCCGTACAACGTCCGCGAGCAGTGGCGGATGCTGTGTGCCTCGTTCGCCGATCGATTTTCGAGAATCCGGTGGAGGTCGCGCCGAGCTGTCGATGTGATGCCCCTTGAATAGATTGGCACGGCAACCTCCCACTCTTGCGTTCCGGAACAAGCGGCTTCATTCTTCGCTCCAAACTATCCCGGCGGAAGGAGAACGGCAACGACCGAAGCTGGCCCGATGGCATGGTTCAAAGGTCGGTGGCAAAGTGGTAGGACGGATTGGCAATCCGTCCGGGCTATGGCGGACGGATTGCCAATCCATCCTACCAGTGTGTTACCCCTCGGGTGCCCCGGTTAAAAACAGGCCGGCCCGATCCGCGAGCGATTTCCTATCCACCAATGGTACATCATCCTACCTCGGATCGCGCTGCCGTCGTGGCATCACCCAGCAGAACAGTGCATGGGTCACCAAATAAGCATTGTTCCAGATCGCCATCAGGTTCGCGACCCAGAGCAATTGAGGTATGTTCAGGTGCGGCGCTTTATCGTCCAAGCCGAAAACCTTATTGACATTACCCGCCGGCCCGTCGATCTTGGGCGTCAGAAAGTACGACATTAGTAGCACGAGCATGGACAATCCGATCTGAGCTGGCAACGCCCGCCGGTCGTAGCCGAGACGCCAGACCATCCACACAAGCAAGATCGGCAGCCAGAAATGGAAGAACGACAGGGCACGCAGGTAGAGCGGCCTTTGTTCCTCGAACATGTAGCCTGTGAAATCCGCAGGGAAATGCACACCCAACAATGGGAACGTCAGGAAATCGACCTGCCACATCAACTGCGGCAGCGTGATGCCGATCGCCATCATGCTGGCGAGAAGACTGCTCTCCAACCACACGGCCGCGACGGTCACCAGCAGGGCCACGTCGCAGAAGTAGAGGAAGTTGACCGGTGTATAGTGATACCAGTAGACCGGTATCAGCACCGCCACGAATGTGGTATACGCGATCTTCAGCCATAGCGGTATTTGCCGGCGGTTGAGGATGCTCGAGTTCATACCCATCGTCGTCTCCTTGATCGCGAGGCTATCTCCGATCCTTCACCCGGCAGCACCGCCTCGATTTTGTCACGCACCGGAGCTCGGTTCCCGCGACGGAACCTTGTTCACGGACCGGCACCGCTGGTATAACAGAAGCAGTCGATTGAGTTTCCCTCGTCCCAGTCCCAAGGATTATCTCTCTCCTACGTCCGGCACGAGATTGCGTCAAGACCCAACCAGAGAACCGGACGGACCCGCCATGAGTTCTGAATCTCCTCTTATCGTCAGCGTCTCCGGCATCCGCGGCGTCGTCGGCCAGAGCCTGACTCCCGCGGCAGTCCTGGCCTTCGCTTCGGCGCTGGGCGTTCACACCAACGGCGGGCGCATCGTCCTGGGTCGCGATGGCCGGCCCAGCGGCGCCATGCTGCGCCACGCCATCCTTGCCGGTCTCACTGCCGCCGGCTGCGAGGTGCAGGACGTCGCGGTCGCCTCGACGCCGACGGTCGGCCTGCGCGGTGCGATCACTCCAGGCGGCGGGCGGTATCCAGATCACGGCCAGCCACAATCCCGCCGAGTGGAACGGCCTCAAACTCTTCGGCCCCGACGGTCGTGTCCTCAGCGCCGCGGAGGGCCGCAAGATCCAGACACTGTTCGAGCGCGGCGAACAGCGGCGCGTTCCCTGGAACCAGCTTGGCCAGGTCCACGACTACCATCGAGCCGACGACGAACATCGCGATCGTGTCTTGCAACTGGTGGATGTGGTGCAAATCCGCGCGGCGGGGCTGCGAGCGTTTGTGGACGGCAACGGCGGCGCCGGCGGGCCGCTGGCCCGCTCGCTGCTCAAGGCGCTCGGCGTCGAAGCAACCTGTCACGCTTGCAATGGCGATGGTTTCTACCTGCACGAACCGGAGCCGACGGAAGCGAATCTGCGCACAATCGGCCCACTTGTCGCCCAGCACGGCGCGGACGTCGGTTTCGTGCTCGATCCCGATTCCGACCGGCTGGCGATCCTCGATGAGAACGGACGCTACATCGGCGAGGAGTTGACGCTGGCCCTGGCGGCACGTTTCCGGCTGAGTCGGGAGCGTGGCCCGATCGTCATCAACATGTCCACTTCGCGGGTGACGGAGGATGTGGCGGCACAGTTCGATTGTCGCTGTGAGCGGAGCGCCGTCGGTGAGGCCAACGTCGCGGATCGGATGATCGAGATTGGGGCAGTAATCGGCGGCGAAGGCAATGGCGGCGTCATCGACCCGCGCGTCGGTTATGTGCGCGACCCGTTCATCGGCATGGGGTTGATCCTTAACCTCATGGCCGAGACGGGCAAGAAGCTCAGCGAACTGGTCGCGCAACTGCCGGTCTACCACATTGTCAAGGACAAGTACACGATCGGCCGGGAAGGACTGCCGCGGCTATTCGAGGCATTGACGCTGCGCTGGCCGCAGGCGAAGGTGAATCGGCTGGATGGTCTAAGGCTCGACTGGCCGGACCGTTGGGTACACGTGCGGCCGAGCAACACCGAGCCAATTGTGCGTGTCATCGCCGAAGCGCCGCGGAGCGAAGATGCGACGGCGCTGTGCCGGGGGGTGGGTTCGCTGCTGGAATCTGTCGTTTAGCCGCGAGACTTCGGCGAGCGCGGAGCCTCAGCGCTCGCCGGAGTCTCGCGGCTAAACGTCACGACTTGCACTTCAGTCTTGTATCGGAATCATCAAGTTGATTTTCTTGCCGTCGCGCAGCACGGTTACCGACACCTTATCGCCGATCTTGTGGCTATTGAGCGCGTAATAGATCAGTTCGGATTCGCGCAGCAGATCGGTCCGATCGTCGAACGACAGCACGACGTCCCCCTGCTTGACGCCAGCTCGGAGCGCGGCGCCGTGAGGGCCGCTCCCTCCACCCGCAAATTTGACGCGCAACGCCATCTGGTTCTCGGTCAGTCCGGCTTTCTTCCGATCCTCGGCGGGATAGGCCTCCAGGAACATACCGCCCGTGGCCATCCGCCGCAATCCCCACGTCGTGACACGCCAGGAGATGTCCTCGCTCCGCCGCCAACCCTGCGGCAGTTTGAGCGTCAACTCGACCTTCTGCTCGCCGCGCTCGACTTCCGCCTTGATCGAGGTCGCGTCCGGCGACGCCCGGTGCAGTACCCATTGCACGTCGGCCATCGACAGCAGCGGCTGCCCTCCGAGCTTAGAAATCACGTCGCCAGTCTTAAACCCAGCTTCCTCGGCGAGCGATTTCGTCTCGATCCGCAGGACTGTCGCCTTCTCTTTCGGATCGAGGATGAGTCCCAACATTTTCGGATGCGGATACGAAAACAGGACCTGTTCCGGGACCTTGCCGTCGCGCTGCCGATAGAACTGGCGCAGGGCGTCACCGACCTGGTGGCAGTGGATGCAACTCGGGACCACCTTCCCTTCCACGTCCAGTTTCGGGCCGTACCTGTCCTTGAGCATCGGGAATTTCTCCGGCGACGGAACCTCCGGAGCCGGTCCCCTCTTGCCGGCCAGATCGGCCTTGTTCTTCGGATAATGCTGGTGAAGATCCAGCGCCCCCTGCAACGCCTTGGCCAGCCCTTCGATCGAGACGTCGTCGAACCAATAGGTGCGGTGCGAGCGCGTCCCGAAGCGGCCATACACCGTGCCGTCGGCGTTCAGCATGAAGGCGGCGAAGGACTGATCGTAGTCGTACTGGAACAGCGACAGGTCCAGACCGTTAGTCGAAACGATCCGGACGCAGACAAACTTCTCCAGTAAAGGCCGCACGCGCTTGTCCTGGTTGACCAGGTCGTCGTCGAGCTTTACACACTCCACACAGGGAATGCAGCGGAGGATGACCAGCATGGGCTTGCCGGTCTTGTTGGCTTCGGCGTAACCCTTGGCCAGGTCGTTGTAGATCCAGAAGCCGTCGGCTTCGACCTTCTTGCGATCCTCCGCCACTTTCTGTTCGCGGGGATTCTGGGCGCTTACAGGGCCGATCGCGGCCGATAACAACGCCAGGGAGAGAAGAACGGTTCGGTACATTGGGTGGACCTCGCGGGGTTGAACGGTTAGACGCTCTGGAAACGATTTGTCGTTTCGCGCCATGCCTGATAAATCGCAATCTCGGCGGTTCCGTTAAGACAGCATAGCAAATCGAAACCTCTCTCGCCCAGACTCACACAATTCGGGCGTGTACCCTCAATTCGACCGCGCAAGTATCGGCCAACTCGGCGTTAGCTGGGTGCAGGGACCAAATAGATTAGGATGCTAACTAATGAACGGTCTCCAGGACCCCCGATCGCTCCAGGACCCGGAAAGGACGCCGGCCATGTCCATCCCCTCTGACCCCGGAGAGCACGCTTTCCGCGAGTTGATCCGAGTCTTCGGCTTGCTGGAGCACGTTATGCAGCCTTACTTCGCCCACTACGGCATTAGCGGCTCCCAGTGGGCCGTTCTGCGGACGTTGCATCAGTGCGAACTGGCAGGGGAAGCTGCGTTACGTCTGACCGACCTGAGCCGGCGGTTGTTGGTGCGCGCCCAGCATCACCGGCCTGGTGGATCGACTGGAACGAGCGGGGCTGGTGCGGCGGCGCACGGCTGTGGACGATCAGCGCGCCAAACAGGTGGCCCTGACGGCCGAGGGTCGGCAGCTGGTCGAAAGTATGTTGACCAACCACGGCGAGCAGATTACCCGCGTCATGGGCGGTCTGAGCGAAACGCAGCAGGTCCACATGGGCCGGCTATTGACGAAACTTGGCGGTCACCTTGCGGCCCTGGCACACGCCACGCCCGGCGGGGATGACCTTTCAGAGTCCGACTAACGAGCCGCGACCATTAGGGAGCGCCTCTCGTAACGAGCCGCGACCGTCAGGAAGCGATCGCGATCGCTCCCTGACGGCCGCGGCTCGTAAGATACACCAGTAGATGGACATGACCCGCGTCCCCAGGGCAACTTCGATGAACCTCTCTGGTGAGAAACTGCTGCGACTGTTGCAGACCGACCAACCGCTGGAGATGCGCTGTGCCGCGGCCCTGGTTCTCGGCGAAATCGGTCCGCGCGCGACGCGGCGGCAGCGGCGGCTCTGTCCGACGGGCTTTCCGATGCCGAACCCGGCTTCCGCTTGCGTGCCATCGAGGCTGCCGGCAAGCTCCGCATCGCTCAGGTGCTGCCGCAACTGCTGGACAAGATCAAGATTGGCGGCGTGGAAGCCGAGACGGCGGCGTACGCGGCGGCGAAGCTCGGCGTCAAGGGAACACGCGCCCTTGAGGAGTTGATGCACCATGTCGCCCCCGGCGTGCGCAAGTACATCGCCGCCGCCCTGGCGACCGACGGCTCAGCCAGCGACGACTCGGCGGCGCTACACGTTCTTCTCGACAGCGACCCGGCGGTCATCGACGCGGCCACCCGGACCCTGCTCGAACAAGTGCCGGCTTACGACAAGGCCAAACGCCAGGAACTGACCGATTCGCTGGTGCGGCTTGCGGACAACAAGAAGAAGCCGTTGAGCGCCGCCTCGGAGGTCGCCGTGCTGCGGTTACTGTCCGCCCTCGATAATACCAACGCGGTGGGCGTCCTGTGGGATCGCATTACCCCGCACCACCCAACCGAAGTGCGTGCCGCGGCGTTGCAGGGACTGGGGAAGTGGGCCGACGACCCGGGTAAAGAGCAATTGAAACGCCTCTTCGCCTGCGCCTCCGACACCGATTTCCGTCTGGCCGCGCCGGCGTTGGTGATCCTCCGGCGACTGCCCGTGCAGAAGCAAACCGTTGCGGAATGGCTGTCACTGATGCAGGCTCCGGACGTGGCGATCCGCCGGTTGGCGGTGGAGAAGGTCGGCGATCGCGATACCGAAGAGGTAGCCGCCGCGCTGCTGGAACAGCTCGATCATTCGGACCGGGGCCTGGCCGATGCGGCGCTGGCACGACTGACTCGGCCTCGAGCAGGGCCGGGCAGCGTTGACGGCCGCGCTGCTCGATGCTCCGACCGCCGACAAGGCCTGGCCGCTCGCCCGGGCACAGGCTCCCTTCGCCAAAGATTACCCGGAGAAGATCCGGGCCAACGTGTTCACTCAGGCATGCAAGCATCTGGGGGCGGGCGAGCGGCGGGCCGATCCGCTGCTGTTTCTGCTGCGCGAAGCCGACGCCGCCGATCTGCGTGAGCGCATGGAACGGCAGGCGGCCGCCGTCCGCAAGAAGAAGGGTTGTGCCGACGCGCTGCCATATCTCCGTTGGCTTGGGCGCGATCCGGCATGCGGTTTGGCGATCCGGCTCCAACTGGCCGCTTGCGGTCTGCGCGTGTCCGGTCACGACCTCGCCGCCGAAGCACGCACCGCCGACCCCTGCTTGCAACAGTTCGTCAATCTCTTCCACCAGCACGGCGAAGACGTGTTACAGTCCCTTGAAGCGATCGACTGGCTGGAGACGGAGGATCTCTATTATCTCGGCTTCCACTGCGCGGAACTGGGCGGTCCGCTGAAGAAGTTCGCCGCTCGCTTGCTGAACCTGGTCGTCAAGCGCTCCCCACGCTCGAAGATCGGCCAATCCGCGAAGAGCAAACTGCGCAGCGCTGGCCTGGACTGATTCGGTGCCGCCCGTTAAGCGCGTTCGGCTCAATTTACGCTGGTGTGTTAACCTTGTTAGCCAGAATTAACACTGCCATGCCGGTTTTGTGAAAGTTGCGTCAAATCGACCGTCCATATCCGATTACTCCACGTCCAGTGGTCGCAGGACGTCACGACGGCATAAAGTTTGCCCTTTCATCCCCCGTGCGGATGGAATTATCGGCAAAGCTGCCGTGCGCCGCAACCGACCGCAGCGGATTTCCTCATCGTGACAGTGGGGCGATCGAGAGCGGTTTTACTCGGTGGCGCAGATTTATGCTATGGTTGCTTGGAACCTGACGTCGGGACGGTAATTCGGCCATCCCCTCCTCGCGGTGAGACGGAACCTCATCGCCCGGTCGAACCAAATCTCAGGCGTCTTCCGCTTCGTTCTCCCTTGCGGTCCCACCCCGGTTAATCCCCAACCGTTCGGGACGATTGCCTCTCGCCCTGTGACGATTCCGAGCGTCAATTGCGTTCGGCAATTCCGTTCCGCGCCGCTGGAGTCACTCATGCTGGGGTCCCCGATGTCCGTTGACACCCTGATGCCCCCACCGTCCGTGGCAACCGAGACCGATCGCCGGAACCGGTTGCCCGAGAAGAGTCACTCGCCCGCCCCACCGATCCGTCCGCAGCTGACACCCGTTTCAGCTGGCCGATACGCAGTGTGCAAACCGGTGTTCGAGTTTCTGTTCGCCCTGGTGCTGCTAGTGCTGGCCGCTCCCGTCATCGTGCTGACCGCGGTGCTGGTGAAATTGACTTCGCGCGGTCCTGCCTTCTACTCGCAGGTCCGTCTCGGCAGGAATGGCCGACCGTTTCTCATCTACAAACTGCGAACGATGCGTCAGGACGCCGAGATGAAAAGCGGCGCTTGCTGGTCCACCAAAGGCGATCCGCGCGTGACGGCTCTGGGCCGTTTCCTCCGCAAGACGCACCTGGACGAATTGCCGCAGCTGTGGAATGTGCTGTGCGGCGATATGAGCCTGGTTGGCCCACGCCCCGAACGACCAGAATTCGTACCGACGCTGGAAAAGGCGATTCCGGGCTACCGCGATCGTCTGCTGGTCAAGCCGGGTGTAACAGGTCTAGCCCAGGTGCGACTGGCGGCTGACACCGATCTCGAATCCGTTCGCCGTAAATTGCTGTACGATCTGCACTATGTCCGAACCGCGGGATTCTGGCTCGATCTGCGCCTCGTGATCTGCACGGCGTTCCACATGGCCGGCGTGCCCTACTCGGCGCTGGGTCGTTTGTTCGGGTTGCCGCTGCTACACGAACCGTGCGGAGTGCGGAGTGCGGAGTGCGGAGTGCGGAGTGGAGAACAGCAACCAGTGTCCAGCATCATCTAACTCCGAACTCCGCAAGAATTCGGAGGTTCACGTTTCGCGCTCGAGGATCGGTGTCCCGCCGGCCGACGCCGCCACACGGGAGGCGAGGCGATTGGCGAACGTCGCTGCCTCGCCGATTTCCTTGCCTTCCAGCACGGCACACAACAATCCGGCCGTAAACGCATCGCCGGCACCGACAGTGTCGACTACGGTCACCGGGATGCCCGGAGCCGCGATCTCCTCGTCGTCCGTCTGGACGAGGCAGCCGTTCGCGCCGCGCGTCAGGCACCCTAATTCCACGTTATATCGTTGCCGAAGATTCGCCAGGAGCGCGGATTCATTCGTGCCGTCCAGGCCGAGAAGATCGCGAAGGACGACGAGTTCGCCATCGTTCAACTTGACCCAGCGGCAGGCGTGCAGCGCGGCTTCGATGATCTCGAGGCTGTAGAACTGTTGTCGCAGGTTGATGTCGCAGATGACGAGAGCATTGCTCGCCGAGCGCAGCAGGCGCCGCACCGTCTCCCGAGCATGAGGATGGCGCTGAATCAGCGTCCCGAAGCAGAGCGCCCGCGCCTGGCGAGCAATAACGTCCAGCCGATCTTCCCAGGAGAGGAAATCGTAGGCGCCATCCGGCGTGATGGTAAACGTCGGCTGTCCGCGTTTATCCACGGCCACGGCGACGGTGCCGGTCGGATGCTCTCTGTCTTCCTGAATGAAGTCATCCGACTGGCCGAGGCGGCGGACGGCTTCACGGATGGCGGCGCCGCGCTCGTCGCTGCCGATGCGGCTGACCATGACGGCGGCGTGGCCGAGTTGATGGCAATGGAAGACGAAGTTGAATGGAGCCGCCGCCGAGCTGCGGTCCACTCGGCAGCAGGTCCCAGAGTATTTCGCCGACGCCGAGGATTTCGGGTGTCATGCTGGCTATTGTTGATCGACACGTCGAAGGATGCAAGTAAGTTTAGCCGCGAGCTTTTGCGAGCGCTTCACGCGCGCTCGCAAAAGCTCGCGGCTAAACGTGGGATTCACCAACCGACGGGGTAGTAGCAGTCACGGCCGGCGTCCCAGTAGTACCAGCACTGGTACCCCGTGTCGTAGTACTGGTAGCGGCCATAGTGAGCGTCCCAGACGGTACGGTCCCAGTGGTGGTTGTCGTGACCGCGGTAGAAGTAGCCGCCGGCGAAGTGGACGCCGTGATCGGGGTGGTACGCGGCACCGACGTGGCCATGAACTGGTCCACCGTGGTGCGAATCATACGCATTGGCGGAACCGGTAACGGTCATGCCTAGAAGCAGCGCGGACGCAGCAAGCAGGAGCTTGTTCATAGTGCCCTCTCAGTCGTGTTGTGTTTTGGTTACTGATTGGAGGAGGCGAAAGGCTTGGCGGCCGCCGTTAAGTTCGGCCTTCCTGTCCTCTTCTGTGAAAAGAACGCCTTGTGGAAGGCGACTTGCGCGCTCAACGTTTGTGGAGGACGGACGGTAGCCGTTACATCCGGACCACATGCCTTTCCGAGCCGGAAGCGTCAGCGACGGTTGGAATCCGTCGCTGACGCTTCCGGCTCGGGAAGACGTTTCACTTCTCCTCGCGCTTGTCCTGCGGCAGCGCAACTTGCGATTTCCCGGCAAGATAAGCGATCAGATCGCGGACCTGCTCCTTCGTCAGGGCATCGAGCTGGCCCTCCGGCATCATCGACTGTGGCGAGTCTTTTACCTTCTCCAAGTCCTCGCTGGCCAGGACCATGCGCTCGGTCGGCCGTCTGGAGCGTGAGTCGGTTGGGCGTGCGTTCCACGATCATGCCCGTGATGGTCCGGCCGGCTTTCGTCGTCACGATCGACATGCGGTAATCCTGGGCGACCTCGGCGCTGGGGTCGAGAATGTTCGACAGGAGGTACTCGAGGTTGGCGCGGTTGGAGCCGGTCAGGTCCGGGCCGATCTTGCCGCCTTCGCCGTAGAGCTGTGTGGCATTGCTGGCACGTCTTGCTGAACGACGAGCCGGCCGTTGCGCAGGTCGGCCCGGCCCAGGAACGCGGGGGTCAGGATCGTCTTGTAGCGTTTTAGTTGCTGCCTGCTTGTCCGGCGCGGTGTCGCGGACTTCGCCCCAAACTTGACGCAGCCGATCCGTTCACCTGCTTGTCGCCCAGGGCGATACAGCTGCCGAGCGACGAACGCGGAAATGTCGGTCCGTGCCACGACCTTCTTCTCGACGGCGTCGAGCAGGTCCAGGGCGTATTCCTTCCGGGAAGCCAGGGTGGCGACCGCATCCTGCTTCTCCTCCGCGCTGAAGCCGGCGTAGACGGCCAGCACGTTCTTCGGGCGTCGCCCCGTCGGCATAGGCGGCCAAGCCGCGCAGGGCCGTGCGGCGCACGCCCTTGTCGGCGAGGAGATCGTACAGGACGGGCACGAGATCAGGAGGGCGTTTGTCGATCAACGCCTCCAGGGCGGCCATGTCGTTCGGCGGCCGGGGCCGACGAATTGACGGGCGATCTTGCGAAGGTCTGCCAGTGCCCGCGGATCGCCGAAGATCAGGGCGAGGACGACGGCGTGCTCGCGGATGGCGGGGTTGTCGCTCCGAGTCAAAGCGGGCGTAGACGGCTGGCCAGTCCGCCGGCATCTTCATGTTCTTGCGGCCGCGCAGCCCCTCGCGCGCCCCCTTGAGAAGATCGAGCTGAACCGCATCTCCCGCGCCGGCCAGCGCGGCGACCAGCGGTGCCAGGTCGCCCTTGCCTCACCCCGACCGACGGCAGCTTCCACGGCACGGCGAGCGATGAATTCGCCGCACGAGAGGGATTCGCGCAGCTGCCGCGGCCACTGCAGAGCTCTTGCCGGAGTCGGCCGGCACCAGCGGTTCGATGCCGTACCAGTCCATCAGCGGCAGGTTGGCGTCCTCGGCGTCTTCCGCATGACTGACCAGTCCTTCAGCGATAGGCCAGCGCCGCTCCAGAGGCAACCGTTGCAAGCGCCGGCGGCCAGGTACAGACCGCACCACCGGCGAGGGGTCGCTCTGCGCCAGCGCCGCGAACTTGCGTCACCGCCTCGGCCGGCGGCTTGCTGTCCTCGCAGAGAAGCTGGATCGTCCAGGCCCGAATGTGTTCGCTGCGATCGTCGAGCAGGGCCACGCAGGCTGGCAGCATCCAGTCCGCCCGTGACCTGCAGTGCCCAGAGGCCGCGCAACCGACGGGGGCATCGTCCCGCTTCGAAGCCAGCATCTTGTGCAGTGCCGCGTGGACCGGCGGTCCCCTTCCAGTCCGGTTTCGCTGCCCGTTCCTGCAACAACCGGCGGGCGTGGCGGACGTACCAGTCGTTGCGATGCAGCTGGAGCTTGCACCAATTCGGCATCGCTCAGCCGGCTGAGATCGACCGGCGGCCTTCTGCGGTGCGTCCGTAGCTGATCTTGTAGATCCGGCCGGTGTCGCGGTCGGGCTTGTAGGTGTGGCATTCGCCGGTGTCGGACCAGTCGGAGACGTAGACGCTGCCGTCGGGCCCGGTCCGCAGCGTCACGCCCATGAACCAGGGGTCGCCGGCGATCATGAAGTCCTTGCCGTGGCTGGCGGTGTAGCCGGAGCCCTTGCGGCGCAGCAGGTCGTTATTGATGCGCCGGCCGTGGATGTTGCACATGAAGACGGTGTTGCGATAGCCGCTCGGGAAAGCGGTCGCCGAGATAGATCAGCGTGCCGCAGTGGGCATGGCCGCCGCCCATGGCCAGAGTCTCGGAAGTTTCGCCGCGCATTTCGTTGGGCTTGCCGGCTGGGGTAGTGCAGATGGTCGGCGCAGGTCGGCAGGCGTTCGTAGGCGTACAGGCTGGAGGGGCGGCCGCGCCACGGCTCGTAATGGCCGCCCTGGATCATGTGGAACAGGTGCGGATTGACGCAGTTGGAGACGAAGCACTGGCCGAAATCGTCGAAATCGACGCCCCAGGGATTGGTGGTGCCGTCGGCGAAGTTCTCGAAGACGAGACGCGTTGGGATGGATGCGACAGACGCCGCCGTCGCAGTGGATGCGCTGGTCGGCGGGCGTGCCGGGCCGGCCGACGTCCGACGGGCTGGTGCGGCCGTGGCCGGCGTAGAGCCAGCCGTCCGGCCCCCAGGTGAAGCCATTGGCCAGGTTGTGCCGGCTCTCCTTGTAGCCGAAGCCGTCGAAGACGACCTGCGGCTTACCCGCCGGGCTTGTCGTCGCCATCGCGGTACGGGATGAAGTACAGGTTCGGCGGCGACATGACCCAGACGCCGCCGAAGCCGACTTCGATGCCGGTGATGTAGTTGAAGCCTTCGTAGAAGACCTTGCGCGTGTCGGCCCGGCCGTCGCCCTTGGTGTCCTCGAGGATGACGATGCGGTCCTTGCCGGTCGGCCTGCCAGGTGCCGTAGTTGAGCGCCTCGGCCACGAAGAGCCGGCCGCGGGCGTCGATGCAGAACGAGATCGGCTGCACCACGTCCGGCTCGGCGGCGAAGACGGTGGCGCGAAAGCCGTCGGGCAGCGTCATGGCGCTCGCGGCCTTGTCGGCGGGGAGAGGGCCGGGAGCCCGATCTGCGGCGAAGGACATCACAGGGAACAGAAGGCCGAATGCGAACGCCAGTTTGTGCATGATGCGTTATCCGGGATTTTAGAGGTCTGCTGTCGCGGCTCCGCCGGTTTAACCGCTCCGGCGAGCCGAGCGGCGTAAGCCGCCGGTTATCGGCCGATAACCGGCGGCTTACGCCGCTCGGCTCGCCATCTTCGTTCACGGCGCCGGCACCGGTTTGTCCAGCGCCCACAACATCGCGTTGCCGAGCAGTCGCCGGAACTGTACGTCCTGGAAATCATCTTTGTGACCCAGCGACGTGTAGAAGACGCGGGCCTTGCCGTACTCGTTGACCCACGCCACCGGCTCGACCGAATCGTCGGGAAGCGTGCCGGTCAACAGCGGCGTGACGGACTTGGCCACGGAGCTGTACTTGTAGAGCGGACCATTCCCGGTGAACGGCGTCTTGACGCCTGCAAGGATGGGATGTTTGTCGGCTTCCGAAATGGCTTTCAAAGAAGGCTTCGCGCTCGCTCGGTGTTCACCGCCGTAATCAGCGCCCAGCACCTCCCGATCGAACCTCGGCCACACGGCTCGGCCCTCGGCCACCTTGTCCCCAACCGCGAAGGCATGACTCGACGTGCGAATGGCTACCACGGGCTTGCCGGCCGCGAGAAACTTGCGAATCGCCTCCAGGTCTTTTTCCGGCAGCGCCCGACGGCGAATGCTCAGCACGAGCAGGTCCGCCGTGTCCAGTGCCTCGGCCAATCCGGGGATGACGTTCGGATCCTTCGGATCGCCGAGCAGGATCTTCACGTCCACGCCGAGCCGATCCTGCACCGCGTCGCGCATAAAGGCAGGCAACGTCTCACGGGTCTGGTAGCCGTCCTCGGAGATGGCCACCACCGCCGTCGGGCGAACGTCGCCCTTGAAGCGGAACGGTTTGCCGCCCAGGAGCTGGTCAGACGTGATCGTCGGACAGACGTACTTTTCGACATGCTCGACGATCAGGTCGGTGCCGCGGAAATGGCTGACTTTCGGCCAGCGGGCGGGGTTGTACATGGTGTCGGTCATGTCGCGCATCAGCACGACGTTCTTGCCGTTCTTGGCCATCTGCCTCAGACCGAACGGACGGCCCAGCACGCACATGTTGGTGTGAACACCGATCAGAACCACGTTCGTGATACCGCGTTCCTCCAGCAGGTTCCAGATTTCGACGCCCGAGTCGCTGACGGCGTCGCGCTCGTCCATCTTCAGAACGTCGTACTGGCTCTTCCACGGAGCCTTCGGGTTTCGTCCCAGGGCGGTAAGCTTGGCGGCCCACTGAGCGTGTTCCTCCTGAGCGTCGTCCTCGCCGCCGTCGGACTGATCGATGGGGTAACGGCCCTTTTCCTCGGTGGGAATCTGCTTGCACCAGGAACCGATGTCCTGCGGCAAGGTCTTCGCCTTCGGCGCGTTCTTGTGCGCTGCCGCATGGGAGTGCTTTCGTAGGGGGCCATGCAGCTGCTGGGGGCGTGAATGATGAACACGCCGCTGTTTCGAGCCTTGGAAATGACCTCGTTCATGCGCGGCGCGATTTCCTGAACGCGGTCCACGGCGCGCTTGCAGTGATGCAGATCCCACATATCGCAGACGATGAGGGCCGTCTTCTTCGCCTCCCAGCGCAGCGCCCGTTCCCGCACCTCGAACAGTTCGGCGTTCGTCGCCGACGGAACGCGGTCGCGGAGGACCAGCATCAGTGCAGGCTCAGCGGGTTCGGCCCCAGGAGCGGACGGTTGCGAGGGTATCGAGATGAACAGACAGACGAGTAGGACGGCGTGCAGACTCCAACGACCCAGCATGATCGATCTCCATCGGGGTTGCTATCGTGTCTATCTCTTTTGATACATCCTGATGGCGGCGAGGAACAGGAAAAAACGACCGCCGAAATGTGGTGGCGGTAGAGGACATTTTTCTGTAACGCACCGCGACCGTCCGGTAGGATCACTGAGACTCACCTTCGAGGGGGACCGTGATGCCGACGTACTTTATCAACCCGCCCGAGCTCGGGCCGACCACCGGCTGGACGCACGTCGTCACAGCGACAGGCGAGAAGACCGTCTACGTTTCCGGCCAGGTCAGCGTAAATGACCGCGGCGAGGTGGTTGGCAAGGGCGACGTGAAGGCCCAAACCCAGAGGGCGTTTGAAAACGTCAAGATCGCTCTGGAGGCCGCCGGCGTGACGTTCCGCGACGTGGTCAAGTTGAATCTCTACGTCGTCGGACTGAAACCGGAACACGTTCCGCTAATCCGTGCGGTACGCGCCCAGTACGTTGCTGCGGACAAACCGCCGGCCAGCACACTCGTCGGTGTCTCCGCCCTCGTCGGTCCCGACTGGCTCATCGAGATCGAGGCTGTCGCTGTCATTCCGTCGTGAGGTGCCGTAACCACAACCCCTGCTCGAGAACCGCTCCGATGATTCGTTCCCACCGTTTCGCCTGGTTGTTCGTTCTGGTTTGCTTCGCCGCACTCTGGATTCAAGCACCGCTCCGCGCCGCGGACCTCGACCACAAAGCGACCGATGAGATGGTTGAGCGGACCTTGAAGGCGTTCCACGCCCCCGGTGCGGTGGTCGCCGTCGTCCAGAACGACAAGGTGGTCTACCTGAAAGGTTTCGGCGTCCGGCAGCAGGAAAGCAGCGAACCAGTCACGCCGGACACGCTGTTCGCCATCGCCAGCTGTAGCAAGGCCTTCACGGCAACGGCGGCCGCGATGCTTGTAAGCGACGGGAAGCTGAGTTGGGACGATCCCGTTCGCAAGCATCTCGACTACTTCCGTCTTTCCGATGAGTTGGCCGACCGCGACGTGACGGTCCGCGATCTCCTCTGCCACCGCACCGGAATGCCGCGGCACGACTGGCTCTGGATGGGGCTGACCGGCGACGCCGAGACTTTGATTCGGCGCTATGGTAAGGCCCATCACTCTACGTCCTTCCGTTCCACCTGGGAGTATGCGAACGTGCCGTTCACCGCTGCCGCCGCAGTCGTGGGCCGGGTCGAAAAATCCGACTGGGCGGCGGTCACCCGGAAACGAATCTTCGAGCCTCTGGAGATGAAGACCGCCAGCTGCACTTACGCCGAGGCTCAAGCGACGATGGACCGAGCCACCCCGCACTATCGCACCGCGGACGGCCGGACCATTCCGATTGGGTGGGATCGGATCGACCTGATACTCGGCGCCGGCTGCATCAACGCCTCCGGCCGCGACATGGCCAACTGGCTGCGTTTCCAGCTGGCCGGAGGGCAATTCAACGGCAAACGTCTGGTGTCCGAAGAGGCTCTGAAGGAAACGCACAAGCCGCAGATGGTGATGCGCGTCGGCGAGGTCATGCAAGCAGCTCTGCCGCCGCACGTCACGCGCTTCGCTGCTTACGGATTAGGTTGGGTCGTCCACGATCACCGCGGCCACCTCACCGTTTCGCACGGCGGCACTCTGAGCGGGTTCCGGAGCCAGTTGCTGATGGTGCCGGCCAAGGGTGTTGGCGTGTTCGTGTCCGTGAACCTGCGACCGTCGGTGGCTGCCGAGACGGTGAGCAAGACGATTCTTGACCGGCTGCTGGACCTGCCCGCGGAGGACTGGCTTGCCTACTATCAGAAGGAAGTGGCGAAGCAAGAAAAGGCAGAGGTCGCTGATCGGAAAGATCTCCAGGCGAAGCGCAAGACCGGCACGGAACCGTCGCGGCGTCTGGCAGCCTATGCAGGCACCTACGAAGAGCCGGCCTACGAGCGGGCAGAAGTGACGGCGGCCGACGATAAGCTCCTGCTTCGCTGGGGAAAGTACACGTACCGGCTGGACCACTACCACTTCGACACGTTCACCGCCGTCCCGATCCTGCCCGTGGACGAAGTGTTCCGTTTCGACCGGAGCCATTTCGAGGCTCATTTCCGACTCGGCAGGGACGGCGAGGTCGAAGGCGTTCAATTTCTCGATCAGGAGTTCAAACGAGTTCATCCCGCGAAGAAATGACGGTGGGATGATTCATCGTGCTCACGTAAGTGTTCATCAAGGGGAGAAGAAAATGATGCGAAAACTGTTCAGTCCGCGAACGTTGCTGCTGGCGGTCATTCTGCCAACGCTGGTGATGATCGCCGGTCAGGTGCTGGGTCAGCGCTACCTCAGCGGCATCATCTGGCCCGAGCCGCCGGTGGTGACGCCTGGAGAAGGCAACGGGCCGCCGTCCGACGCCGTCGTGCTGTTCGACGGCAAGAACTTCGACGCCTGGGACGGTGCCAAGGACTGGAAAGTCGATGCCGACGGCGGCTTCACGGCCAAGGGGCTTATCAAGACCAAGCAGGGCTTCGGCGACTGCCAGCTGCACTTGGAGTTCGCCTCGCCCAAGGAGGTCAAGGGGACCGGCCAGGGTCGCGGCAACAACGGCGTCGGCCTCATGGGCGCTCGATACGAGATCCAGGTGCTCGACTCCTACGACAACAAGACCTACCCCGAGGGAGCGTGCGCCTCGGTATACAACCAGAGGCCGCCGATGGTCAACGCTTCGCGCAAGCCCGGCGAATGGCAGACTTACGACATCCTCTTCACCACGCCGCGCTTCGATGCCGACGGCAAGGTAACCAAGCCCGGTTTCGTGACGGTGCTGCACAACGGCGTGGTGGTGCAGAACCACACCGAAATCCTGGGCAGCACGCACTACGATCGCCCGACGGCCTACACCAAGCATGACGCACAAGCAGCCGCTGGTGCTGATGTACCACGGCAACCCGGTCCGTTTCCGCAACATCTGGATTCGGGAGATGAAAGAGCTGGAAGGCAAACCGGGCGGCAAGAAGGGAATCGAGGGGAAGTGAGTTGCGTCCACACGGTGTCGTTTACGTTTTGCGCGGGACAGCGCGAAACGTAAACGAGTCATTAGTGGTGTAGCCACAGCCAGGTGATAAACCCCACGGCGACGAACGCGACGATGGCGATCGCCGCCGTCGTGAGATACCATTTCCATTCTGGCGGCGGCGGTGGAACTCGCGCAGGATACTTGTTCCGCGGTCTGCTCTCGTGCTTGACTTGGGGAACTCCCGGCACGATCGTGCAATCCGCAGCCGTCGGACTGCCTTCAGCGATGGTCTTGAGAATGTCGCTCGGCGGTTGACGGCCGCCGTCGTCCGTTGGGTCGTTCTCCGCTCTCGACAGGTCCCCGACCGGTGGCAGCGACTTGTTCACGAACGTCCGCTCGGCTCCTGCCAGCAACCGTTCGAGTGCCTGGACGAACTCGGTGCAAGTGCGATAACGATCGTCGGGTTTTTTGGCGAGCGCCTTGAACAGAACTTGCTGTTCGGGTTCGGGCAGGCCCTCGAGATCGGGGGCTTTTTCGAGATGATCGGTCATGACGCCAACGTAATCGGTGCTGGAGAAGGTGCGGTGGCCCAGCCGTAGCTCGGCATAGGCGAAGGCCAGGCTGTACTGATCGCTCTGCCGGGTGGCGTGGCCGCGCCACACTTCGGGGGCCATGTACGCCGGCGTCCCGGAGCCGCTCACCGATACTTGACTGATGGTCCTGCCGCCGTGCCAGTCCGAAATCTGCCAGTCGGGCATGGCCCTCGACCAGCAGGATGTTGTCGGGCTTGACGTCGCGGTGCAGCACACCTTTGCTATGCAGATAATCGAGCGCCTCGGCCGACTCGCGGAAGTAGCCGATCAGCTCGGCCGGCGGGATGCCCTGTCGTCCCTCCAGTCGATAGGACTTGAAGCGTTCGCGCAGGCTGCCGTCGGCCAGGTCCATGACGATGAACAGCTGGTCCTGCTCGGCAAAGTAAGCGTGCGTGCGGATCAGGAAGTGATGGGTCAGGCTCTTGATGACGTCCAGGGCGCGCTCCTCGCGCAGCCGTTCCTGATGGTCCGCGGGACGATCGATGACTTTGATGGCGACGGGGAAACCGCCGGGCGCCGTCGCCTTCCAGACTTCGCCGAAGCCGCCGCGGCCGAGGAGCTTCTCGCGCCGGTAGCCGCCGCCGATGGGCAGCCTGACTTTGGAGTCGCTGCGCGGGGTGTTGGACGGTCGGGGACGCGGACCAGAGGGAGGGGTGCTGACCGCTGTGCGCGTGATCGGATCGGTGCTCACCAGACGCTGCAAGGCCTCGAACGCACCGGGGAAGCGGTCTCGATACGACTCCAGTGGAACCCCGTCGCCGAAGCGCAGGCGCACTCGATATTCTTCGTAAATCAGCGATACCGGCAAACGTTCCTTCGGCCCCAATTCCGGAAAGCGCTCGAGGTAGTGATCCAGAGTGACGCCGCGGTGGCGCCGCCATCGAATCTCCAGTTCGGTCTTGATCAATTCCACCAGAGCTTGTGGCCGAAGTGCATCCCCTGTAGGCGGCAAATACCACCCGAGGTCGGCGTCGTTGGACTCCTTCCATGCCTGTTCGAGGCGGTCGGCCAGATCGCCGAGGCGTCGCCAAGCGTCGGCGCTGAGCGGACCGGCGTTGGTGAGACTATCCATCAATGGCTCCTGCCGCTGCAGTTAAGGGGAATGTTGTACGCGGGGTGATCGAAAAAGCGATCACCACCTCCTGGCGCGGGTTTGCGCGTATTGTAGCCGATGAGAGACGCGCGTACAAAACGTCTCTTCTTCGTTTCGCACTTTGCCTGATGTCTGGAGCGTAAACGACGACCGGCGCGGTGTACAGTCATTTTCGGTAGGACCGAAGGTGTTCGTGCTCCGGCGGGCGCAAAGGCGGAACACCGGGCTTCATCCCTCCACCAAGGGCGCCGAGTGATTTGTGAAGAAATGATTCGATTCAGCCGTCACCCCTTGATTCCCGAACGTAGAATAGTGTGGGGACAGTAAAGAGTCGGTCCGATGAACGGAGGGGGATAGAGATGAACGGGTTCACCGAACATATGTCCGGAGCTTCCGAGCAGCGCGGCGTCGAGCCCTGCTGACCTGGGGTGAGAGCCATGCGATGCTCCCCCTCGTCGGTCGGGTCGCCAAGGACGTGATTCGGCACCACCAACATCTGGCTGAGCTGCGTCCGGAACGCGACCACCTCGAACGGCGCCGCCATAACCTCGATTGGCCGCAACGTCAGCGCCGCTATCGTATCGAGGAAGAAATCCTCACGTCCGAGAAGGAACTGCAAGCGGTTGAGGCCGAACTGGGTGCGCTCGGAGTGATGGTGCTCGACGCCGAGTCCGGCCTCGTCGGCTTCCCGACCATGGTGAACAATCGTCCCGCTTTCTTCTCCTGGAAGCCGGAAGAAGAAGGGCTGATCTACTGGAATTTCGCCGACGACACGGCGCGCCGTCCCATCCCGGAGGACTGGACGAAGTTGTTGAGCGAGGCTCCCGCCCGCAGCAGGTCGAAGAGCCGGAAGTGAAATGAGAATGAGCCCGCAGCGCCAGCAAGGGATTATCCCTTGCTGGCGCATGCGGGCTCAAAACGGTATCAATTCTTCCTCTCGAACACCACTTTCCCACCGACGACCGTCAGAAGCACCTTCGTCTCACGCACCGCCGCAACCGGGCACGTTAGAAAATCGCGATCGATCAGAATCAAATCGCCGAGCTTGCCGACCTCCAGGCTGCCCTTCTCCTTCTCCTCGTGGTGCAAGTAAGCGTTGTTGATAGTGTACAGACGAATCGCCTGTTCGCGCGTCAAGCGTTCCTCGGGGTTGATCGTGTCGCCGCGTTCCGTGGTGCGGGCGAGCGTCACCCAGAGAGCCAGCCAGGGGTTCCACGGGTTGGTCGCCTCCAGCGAGTCGAGACGGATCATGTGGTCGCTGCCGCCGCCGATGGTCGTGTATTCCAGCCAACTCTTGTACGGCTGGAACCAGCGGACGCGCTTCTCGCCGAGGACGCGCAACAGCGTCGTGCCGTCCTTGTAGAGCCACGCCGGCTGCACGTCGGCACAGACGCCGAGTTCCTTGCAGCGTTCGAGGTTACGGCGGCGACGGGAAGTTGGCGTGCGTGATGCACATGCGCAGGTCCTTGATCGGCACCATGCGGTTGGCCGTCTCGTAGGCATCGAGGAGATTGTCCATCGCCCCTTCGCCGGCGGTGTGCGCGGTGACTTGCCATTTCCGTTTCGCCGCTTCCTCGACCACCATCTGCAAGGCATCCGGCTTGATGAACAGCAGGCCGCGGTAGTCCTCCTCGGCGATCTGGTACGTCGGTCCCTTCGGCCACGGCTCGCGCATGTACGCGGTGCCGTTCAGCATGCCGCCGTCGAGGAACAACTTGATTGGCCCGATGCGCACCCACTCGTCGCCGGCGCCGGTCGGTCCGCCGAGGTTGTCCTTGCCCGGCAGCGCTTCGAGACGGCGCACCACCTCCTCGCGACTGCTGGACGGGTCGAAACTGCGCGCGACGTTGATGCGCACCGTCAACTCGTCATGTTTTTTCAGGTCGAGGTAAAGGTCGAGCACTCCGCGGCCGGCGTTGCGGTCGGCGACGCTGGTCAGCCCCTGTTCGTTGTAGAGGTGGAACAGTTTCTTCACCGCCTCACGCCGCGCTTCCGGTGTGGATTTGCTCGACTCGCCCGGCACGCCTTTCAGGACACCATAGCGTTGCGCAGATCATGCCGGTCGGCTCGCCGGTCTTCGGGTCCTTGACGACGGCCGCCGCCGGGTTCGTGTCGCGGTTGATGCCGGACACCTTCAGGGCCATCGAGTTGACCATGCCCGCCGGTCCCGCATGGTACAGCACCGGATGCTTCGGTGCGGCCTCGTCGAGTTCTTCCTTCGTCGGAAAGCGCAGCTTCGTCGAGACGGGTCGGGAAGGCGAAGTATAGGACGATCCAGTCGCCTTCGGGAGTGTTCGCGGCCCGTTTGCGGATGTAATCGAAGGCGTCCTTGAGCGATTTGAGACGCGGCAGGGGGGCATTCAACTCGCTGGTAGCGGCGCCGACGGGATGGACGTGACTATCGTACAGACCCGGCAGAACGGTCTTACCCGCAGCGTCGATGACGCGCGTCTTCGGTCCGCGCAGCTTGAGAACGTCGTCGCTGGTGCCGACGGCGATGATGCGCCCATCCTTGACCGCGACGGCCTCGGCGATGCTGAATTTGGCATCGACGGTGACGACCTTGGCCTTGTGAACGATCAGGTCGGCCGGTTCGGCGGCATCTGCGGCTTGCAGGCCGCATAGTGCTGCGAGAAAAGCGATGGTGCAAGATGGCTTCACGGGTGGGTTCTCCAGTGCGGGCGGAGGGTCTGACGCTCAGCGTACCAGGAAGAGCGACAGGGCGGAAGAAAAAATGACTCGTTTCCCACCGCTTGCGGCGTTACCGGAAGGAACCATGATGTTATCCATTGACAAGAGGAGATCGTGGTTTTGGTGAGGGCATATTCGAACGGGGGTGGAAATTCGACTGGTTTGTTCTTGATTTCACCCCAGCACTCTGCCAACAATATGAGTTCGATACGGCTTGGCCCGGGTTGTAATCTGGAGTACGCTTATGGCCCTGGAACGCGAATACGAAACTTTCCGGAAGGAATTGCCGCATCTTCTAGCCGTCTCGGAAAACCGGGACAAGTTTGTCCTCATCGCCGGTGACAAAGTAGATAGCGTCTGGCCGACCATCGATGCGGCGCTTACAGCCGGCTATGAACATTTCGACCTTGCTCCGTTCCTCGTCGAGAAAATCACCGACGCACCTGAGACGTTCCTTTTCGTCAGGAAACTGATCCGATGCCGTTGATTACTGGCACTATCGACGAGCAAGGGGCAGCAGCCTGTGTACTGGTGGGAGTGAGTGAGAACCGCCGTAAACGACTGCTCGGCGTGGGTCATCCTCTGCCCGAGGAAATCCCGCTTCGGCTCCAAATCGACACCGGGTCCTTCGCCACCGGATTTCCAGTTCGGTACTTTCACGCTTTGGGCATTTCTCCCTTCCGATCAATCCGGGTCCGCAGCTCATCCACACGACCTGGAGAGCCGCATCTGGCCGAGCAGTTCGACATTAGCCTGACCCTCATTTCAGGAACAACCCGAGTCACGATCCCAAGCGTCCACGCTATCGCTTGCGAAGACTTCGACGCGGACATTCAGGGACTGCTCGGCCGAGATGTGCTCGATCACTGCATCTTCAGCTACTACGGTCCGAATAGCCAATTCAGCCTCGCCTTCTGATCCTCCGGTTGCGATCTTCGAGTACACCGTCCGTTCCTCCTTCATCTCGCAAGACGATACATCATGTTGGGTTCCCGCCCGCCGCGCGGTACAATCCCTCAGATGGGAGGGACCACGGTGCGCGCGGCCCATTTCGACTGCTTCAGCGGCATCAGCGGCGACATGACGCTTGGCGCTCTTCTCGACGCCGGCGTTGACGCGGATGCTTTGCGCGCCGGCCTCAACTCGCTCGGGCTGCCGATCCAACTGGTGGTCGAGAAAATCCGCAAGGGCGGTTTCGCGGCGACACGGGCCAGTATCGAAGCGCCGGAGGAGCACGTCCATCGTTATCTTGCCGACGTGGAAGAGATCGTCCATCGCGGCCGATTGTCCGAACATCAGATCGAGTTGGCACTGAAGATTTTTCGCCGGCTAGCCGAGGCTGAGGCCGCCGCTCATGGAATGCCGCTCGACCGCGTCCACTTCCACGAAGTCGGCGCCCTGGATAGCATCGCCGACATTGTGGGAAGCGCCATCGGCCTCGACCTGCTCGGCGTCGAGCGCATTACCAGCCGTGCCGTACCGACGGGCAATGGCATGGTGAAGTGTGCCCACGGCCTGATGCCGATCCCCGCTCCCGGCACCGCGGCGCTGCTGAAGGGTGTACCGTTGGCCGCAACCACGATCAAAGGTGAGTTGACGACGCCGACCGGTGCCGCCATCCTGACGACGGTGGTCCAGGAGTGGGTCGAGTCGCCGGCGATGACGATCGAGGCGATCGGCCACGGCGCCGGCCAGCGCGAACTGCTCGAACAGCCGAACCTGCTGCGGCTCTTCGTCGGCACCGTTAGCCCGCCGCGCGAGCAAGGGGCCGAGGCGGATCGCGTCTGGGTGCTGGAGACGAACCTCGACGACGTTCCGGCGGAAGTCATCGGCTACTGCTTCGAGTGCCTGTTCGCCGGCGGCGCCCTCGACGTGTTCTCGACACCGATCCAGATGAAGAAGAATCGTCCCGGCGTCCTGCTGAGCGTCCTTGCCCCTGAGGCGGCGCTGGAGGCGCTGGAGACGATCCTGTTCCGCGAGACAGCAACGCTCGGTGTGCGGCGCTATGCGGTGCAGCGCCACAAGCTGCGGCGTGAAGCCGTCACGGTCGAGACGCCGTGGGGCCCGGTGCAGGCCAAGCGCGGTTGGCGAGAAGGCGGCCCGGAGGTGATCGCCCCGGAGTATGAGGATTGCGCCGCGTCGCCCGCCAGCATGGAGTGCCGCTGCGCGACGTTTACACGGCGGTCGAACGCGGGTATCGTTTGTCTTTAAGCGACGCTTCGCCGAAGCGTCGCTAACCATCCGGTAGTCGGTCCGTTTCGTCGTACCGCCGGCATTCCTGCCGGCAAGAATGCCGGCGGTACGAGCAACACGACCCACTACCAATCATCCGGAACATATTGCCATGTGGGCGATCCTCAGCGACATCCACGCCAACCTCGAAGCCCTTCAGGCTGTTCTGGAGGACGTGGAAAAGAATCGGTCCGACCGAGTCATCTGTTTGGGAGACATCGTCGGTTATGGACCGAACCCGATCGAATGCCTGGATATTGTCATGCAGCGCACCGAGTTCTCCGTCCTGGGCAACCACGATCAAGGGGCGCTGTTCGACCCCAGCGGTTGGTCCCCCGCGGCCGAAAGGGCGATCTTCTGGACGCGCGGGCAGCTGGAGAAACGCCCTCCCGGCCGCGGCGCTGATCAGGCCGACGCACGCTGGGAATACCTCTCCGGTCTGTCACGCACGCATCGCGAAGGCCCGTATCTGTTCGTTCACGGTTCCGCCCGCAACCCGGTCAACGAGTACGTCTTCCCCGAGGACATCTACCATCAGCGCAAGATGGAGGGCATCTACTCGGCGGTGCAGCGTTTCTGCTTCCAGGGCCATACGCACGTCCCCGGTATCTTCATGGAACAGGTGCCGGGCGAACTCTACCAGTTCAGCAGTCCGGAGGAGATTGAGTTCACCCACATGCTGGACGCCCACAAGACGCTGTGCAACGTCGGTTCGGTCGGTCAACCGCGCAACGGCGACCCGCGTTCCTGCTACGTCCTGCTCGACGGCGACACCATCCGCTTCCGCCGCGTGCCCTATGATTTCGAGACGACCCGCAAGAAGATCCACGACAACCCCGACCTCGACAACTTCCTCGGCGACCGCCTGCGGGAAGGACGTTGATCCGCAGATTTCGCAGATTTCGCAGATTTGAATTGAATCTGTGTAATCTGCGAAATCTGCGGATCGGATTGTTTGGAGTGAGGAATGCTCACCGCGAACGAGATCCGCCAGCAGTTCATCGACTTCTTCGTCAAGAAGCACGGCCATACGTTCGTACCGTCGAGCAGCGTCGTCCCATTGGATGATCCGACGCTGCTGTTCACCAACGCGGGCATGAACCAGTTCAAACCGTACTTCCTCGGGACGGAAAGGGCGCTGTATAAGCGAGCGGCCAACACGCAGAAGTGCATCCGCGCCGGCGGCAAGCACAACGACCTCGACGACGTCGGCAAGGACACCTATCACCACACCTTCTTCGAGATGCTCGGCAACTGGTCGTTCGGCGATTACTTCAAGAAGGAGGCGATCCGCTGGGCGTGGGAGCTGCTGACGGACGTGTGGAAGCTCGACAAGACCCGCCTGCACGCGACTGTTTTCGAGGGCGGCGACGGCGTCGAGCCGGACGATGAAGCCGCGTCCCTGTGGCGGTCGGAAACGGACATCGACCCGTCGCACATTCACAAGGGCAACAAGAAGGACAACTTCTGGGAGATGGGCGAGACCGGACCGTGCGGCCCCTGCACGGAAATCCACATCGACCGCACGCCGAACAAGACCGGCGGCAAACTGGTCAACGCGGGCACGGCGGATGTGATCGAGATATGGAACCTCGTGTTCATCCAGTTTAATCGCGGTGCCGACAAGAAGCTGACGCCGCTGCCGGCGAAGCACGTCGATACGGGGATGGGGTTCGAGCGCGTGACGTCAGTGTTGCAGGGTAAGAACAGCAATTACGATACGGACGTGTTTACGCCGATCATGGACGGGCTCGCTGCACTCGTTCATCGAAAATACGGCGGCAAGCTCGTGGACATGAGCGACGTAGCGTTTCGGGTGATTGCTGACCACCTACGGATGCTAAGCTTCTCCATTACGGATGGTGCCATGCCGAGTAACAAGGACCGGGGTTCGGTAGTTCGCAGCGTTCTTCGCAGGGCATTCCGGTTCGGTTACCAGTATTTCGAGCAGCGTGAGCCGTTCCTTTGGAAACTGGTCCCCGCGCTGGTCGAGCAGATGGGCGGAGCCTTCCCAGAACTGATGAGGAGTTCTGAGCGAGTCCAGAGTGTAATCAAAGCAGAGGAAGCCGATTTCCTGCGAACTATTGAGCGTGGTCTTACCCACTTCACAAACGCTGTAGTAGACACCGTCACGGCGCAAATCATCCAACAACACCGTCACGGAACGTATTTCGGCGTCGAACCGAAGGCATCCTGGATATCTGAACGCATCCCCCCCTTCAACGGCACATGGCGATTCAGCTTCCGAAGCAAGGATGGAAGCCACATGGAACTCGTCCTACCTCCCATGTCCGAGCCGGAGCGAGTCTGCGAATTTCTTGCGAAGCACGGCATGAAATCGGCAACGATTGCAGCCAAGGCCGTATTCGACCTGCACACGACCTACGGATTTCCGCCGGATCTGTCACAGGTAATGGCGCGGGAGCGCGGCCTGTCTGTTGATATGGAAGGCTATAAACAGCTCCAAAAGGAACATGCCGCAGTCTCGCGCGGCCAAGTCTTAATGGGCACTAGTGCAGTCTCGGCTGAACTTCCAGAGACGAAGGACACTCCAAAATACACCAGCATTTCCGGCATGGGCAACGTCCTTGGATGGTTGCTCAACGACAACACACTTTTTGTGAGCGACGGCACACTCGGAACCGGCGAGAAGGCTTCGCTCCTGCTTGACCAAACCAATTTCTACGCGGAACAAGGTGGTCAGGTCGGCGACGAGGGGATGATTATTACGGACTCCGGTAGCTTCAAGGTAGAGCAAACGAAAAAGCTGGGGGGCGCAATCCTTCACATCGGATTCGTAGAGCAAGGCAATATTGAGGTCGGCGATGCAGCCAAACTACAGGTCGGTGGGACCCGGTCGCACACCATGCGCAACCACACCGCTACCCACCTGCTCAACTGGGCCCTGCGCAAGGTCCTCGGCGAACACATCGAACAGAAAGGCTCCTACGTCGATGCCGAGAAGACGCGTTTCGACTTCGCCCATGACAAGCCGTTGTCAACGGAAGAGGTTGCCGAGGTCGAGCGCCTCGTCAACGAGAAGATCTACGCCGACCTGCCCGTGACGCCGGTGGTGATGCCGCTGGCCGAGGCGAAGAAGATTCCCGGCGTGCGCGCCGTCTTCGGCGAGAAGTATCCCGATCCGGTGCGCGTGCTGCTCATCGGGGCGACGAAGCCGGAGGACGCGGACGAGGAGAATTCCGTCGAGTTCTGCGGCGGCACGCATCTGAGCCATACCGGGCAGGCGGGCTTCTTCAAGATCGTCGGCCAGGAGCTGGTCGGCAAGGGCGTCCGTCGCGTCACTGCTGTCACGGGCCGGGAGGCGGTTGCCACGGTGCAGCGATTGTCAGCGACGTTGGATAACCTCGCCGGGCGCTTCAATTGCAAGCCGGAAGAAGTGCCGGCCCGCGTCGAGTCGATGCAGGAAGAGTTGAAGAAGCTCCAGATCCAGATTCGCAAGGGCGCGGCCGGCGACGCCTCCAGCGCCGCCGACAAACTGCTCGCCGACGCCACGGAGGTAGCCGGCGTCAAAGTGATCGTCGGCGAGATGCCGGCGGCGCCGACGGAGCAGATGCGCACGCAGATGGATCGGCTGCGGCAGAAGGCGAAGAACTGTGCGGTGCTGTTCGGCTGGGTCGAGGACGGCAAGGTCGGCCTGCTGGCGTCAATGACGGAAGACGCGATCAAGAAGGGCCTGAAAGCCGGCGACCTGATCCGTGCGGTGGCGGAAGTCGTCAAAGGCAAGGGCGGCGGACGTCCGGAAATGGCACAGGGCGGCGGCACCGATCCGTCGAAGTTGAACGAGGCGCTGGCTTTGGCGAAGAAGCTCGCGGTGGAGAAGCTGGGCGCGTCAGGTTGTGCGCTCCCTCGCAGCTGCTCAACTCGTCACGGCATATTCGACGGAGCGAGGGTTTTCGATTCGAGCCGAAGCGTTCAGGATTTCCATACCGACGACATTGCCGTCCTTGTCGTAGTCGAGAATGACACCCGGCTTTTCTTCGTCGCTTTCCTCTATTTCGGCATTGTTGAGGAGGATTCGCAGCACGTCTACCTGCGGATCGTAGGTCACTTTCATGGCGTCACCCAGTATTTGTTAATCTTGCTAGTCCGATAAACGGTCACGACGAGGGGTGGATCGACATCTTCCGCGACGATAACCCGCAGCAGGAAGACGCGACCACTCTCGAATGGAACCCGAGACTGGTACGCCTTCTTTCGATCTGGCATCAGAACGACCTGCTCCGGATGTTGTAGCACATTGTCCACCATTGCGGAAGGGATCCGCCGGAGCCGCATTTCGTCCAGCGCATGCCGCGAGAACTGGAAACTCATGCTGCAATCTCAGAATTAAGCACAAAAGCTGGTCATCGCGAAGGCCCGGCCGGCACCGGCATGGCGTAGATCGGCTGTCCGAGTTGAACCTGCGCCGGCTGTGCCGGCGGCTGCTCAAACATCGGCGCTCCGAGGAAAACCTGTCCCGGCTGTTGCCCGCCCTCACTGGGCCAGACCGGCGGCGGAGGCGGAGCCACCATGCTGCTGATGGGTACGACCTGCGACCGCGAATAGTCCGGCAGATAGCCATACGGGGCCGGTTCCTCGGCCGCTTGACCGCGATAGACGGCCCGCGGAGAATCGGCATAAGGCGGAGCGGTCTGACGCACCACCACTTTACTCTCGGCCGGACCACGGCCGCTTGCCAGGATCTCTTGCGGCGGCTGCTTCTTCGTGGCTCGCAGGTGAGCCAGCCATGCTCCTTCCAACTCCTCGACGTTGTTGTAACGGTAGTGCGCCGGGCCGCTCCGTCCCAGTCGCCGCGCATGCCCTGGGCGATGAACGCCAGGAACTGCGAGCGGCTGCTCTGGCCGACGAGGAAGCTCGTCACCGAGAAACCCTCGGCGTACAGCACCATCACGTCGCGCGGATACTGCGTCAGAGTGAGCAGGCGGCGTAGTGGAATCGCGCGGCCTGGCGTGTTCAGGATCTGGCGCACAAGCTGGTCATGCCGGCTGGCGCTCCAGGTCGTCTTCCGACAGCACCGACCCGCCCTCGTCGGCCCAGCGCGGCACCGGCGTCCGGAAATAGTGGGCGAAGACGGTGTGCGTGATCTCGTGCGGCAGCACGCTGGAGAGAAGCCGATCGAGCGGCCCTTCGATATTCATTTCCTGGCTGAGGATACGGCCGCGGTCAAAGGCGAACGACGTGGCGCCCGCCGGCCCCGCTCATGGTGACCTTCACGGTTAGCGGGCACGGCTCCGGCCAGGGCGGCATTTCCTGCCCGAGCCATTGCAGCGCCTTCTCCCGGCGATAATGCTCGGCGTACTGCCCGACCTGCTGGGCGATCTGCGGCGTGGGAGCTTCCACGACGAAGTTCTGCGTGCGGTACGACGCCCCCATCGAGGCCAGTGCTCCGACCAAAACGACGCTTTCAACAGGCGCGCTGCCATGCGAAGCCTCCTCGACGAGTGTCCCGAGTTCCGATGACGGGAGAACCAACTTGCGGCGACGTGACCGCTTGAACTCTAACAGCAAAACATGAGCCGAGTGCCGGATAGGTGCATCTTTTCGCACCCAGACCGGCGCAATCGACCGTGCGGATGAGGCTTACGATCTGTGCGGAAGAAAGGGACCGCGGCGGGGCTGATTGACGGTTTGTAAATCTTACCAACGGACGACGGCGGAAGAGGCAATTTGTGCCGTTTACGTTTCGCGGTCTGATGCCGCGCACGAAAGGCAATCGACCCCGCTGCCTTTCTGGTGCAACAACCTTCATGGGGCAGGTGACAAGTTGGGAGAGTGAGGCTCCTGCCGGACCTTAACCCCAGGCTCGGCGGGAGCAGTGAGGCGTCAAACCGACCAATCGACAACCATCAAGCCCGGCACGCGGCCGAAGTCCCGGCGGTTCCGCGTAACCAGAATGCCACTCGCCTCCAGCGCGATGGCCGCAATGTGCAGGTCCATGCGGCCGATGTTCAATTTCAGCAATTTGAGTTGCTCGTACCGAACGATAGCCGGCTTGGGAAATGCCAGGATCGAGAAATGACTCAGATCCTCAGCGGCAACGGCCATCTGTTCATAGACCCAGGCCACTCGGTCGCGGGGTAGACGACGCCGGAGCAGGGACAACCATCCGGTCAATTGTTCTTCGACACTGATTACACTGACCGCTACCGCGTCGGGAGGCGAGCAAGCGTTCACTCGCTGACATACCAGCGGATCCTTTTCACGGAATAGCGTCAGCGTATCCGTGTCCAGAATGAAGAGGCTCATACGATGTCAGGCTCCTCATCGACCTGACGACGATAATCGGCCATCGCTTTCTTCCACTCCTCCCATAACGGATCATCCTTGGGATTCTTAACCGGTTTGGGAACGAGGTTGGAACGCAGAACGACGATGCTCAAGATTTCCGCTCCAGCCTGAAGCCGTGCGGCGATCTTCGCCCGTAGTTGGTCGATCGCTTCCGTTTTAGATGCGGCCTCGACGCATAACGCCAAGGGATCGCCTGACTGGACGCGAAGGCCCGCCCTCGATCGGTTCCACCAGAATCGGAATCTGCATCGCACCGCCCTCCACACTTGGCTGCATCGTACCAGACCGGGCGGCATTGTCCAAGCAAGCTGACACGCTGTTTTGAGCTACCGGAATCGAGTGAGAGGAAGCTGGCGGATATCCTTGCCGGGCTGGTGGATCGCGCAGTGAACTGGCCGCGCCGGTCGGCGGGTGTTACTGGTAACACGCCGACCGGCGCGGCCACTGCGCCGGTCCATTCTTGCGACCGCGCAGAAAAGAACTACTTCTCCACGTTCTTCTGCTTGATGCAGTACAGGTAATCGACCGTGGCGCAGGTAGAGGGAGCTGCCTGCCACGGCCGGCGACGACTAGCACATCTCGTCGATCTCGTTCTTGGCGAGGAGCTTGAACTCCGGCCCGGCCTGCACCACAAACGTTTCGCCGTCGTCGACCAGGCAGATACACCTTGCCGTCATAGGCCCACGGCGACGACGTGAAACCCCGCGCTCCCTTGCAGACGTTCCCGATAGATCTGCTTGCCCGTCTTCGCATCGCAGCAGTTCAACTGGCCGCGCTCGCTCCTCCACGACGTAGAGATGCCCGTCGTACAGCAGCGGCGAAGCGGTGGACGGTCCGCCTTGAGCCAGATGCCAGGCGATGCCATCGTTCGACTTGGCTCCCGTCCTTCAGCGTGATGTCGCCGCTCGCTCCGGCATTGACGGCGAACAGCGGACTTGCCGCTGCCTGCCACGGCCGCCCGCTCCGCCAGGCCGGCCGCCCGGTGTCCGCCGCCGCCGGCCAAACCCACCGAAGCCGCCGCCGGTGCCGACGTAGAGCATCTCCGCACTGGCGACCGCTGACGCCTTGATCTGCCCGCTCATACCGCTGAACTCCCACAGTTGTTTGCCCGTCGCTGGATCATACGACCGCACCTTTTGAGTGCCGACGCACACTATCTTCGGTGCGAAGCTTGTTCTTCCAGACCAGCGGCGTGCTCCAGGCCGATGCTCCGGTGCGCGACACCTTCCACAGCTCCTTGCCGGTCTTCGCATCGAGCGCCACGAGGAACGACTTCTCATCGTTGTCGCACTGGATGAACAGGCGGCCGTCGTCCAGCACCGGCGAGCTGCCCGTGCCATAGCCCATCGCCATGCGGTACGAGCCGAGGTCGGCCTTCCAGAGCTGTTTGCCGTTGAAGTCGAAGCAGAAGACGCCGGTCATGCCGAAGTAGCGCGTAGACGCGCTCGCCGTCGGTCACCGGCGTCTCGGTGGCATAGGTGTTAGGGCTATGGATTGCCGAATGGTCGGCTTCTGATCGGCAGCGGTCTGCTTCCAGAGCACCTTGCCGTCGCTGGCGCTGAGGCAGTAGACCTCGAACTTGAAGGCGCGTGTCCGGCCCGCGCTGATCGCGGCCGAAACCGCCCGGTCTTCCCCCACCGCCGCCGCCGAATCCGAACCCGACGGTTTCTTCTGGCCATCGGACACAGCCGTGGTGACGAACACCTTGTCGCCCCAGACGATAGGAGCCGACCAGGCGTAACCGGGAACCTTCATCTTCCAGAGGACGTTCTTGTCCTTGCTCCATTCGGTCGGCAGCTGTGTTTCCTTGGAGAGGCCGTCGCCGTTGGACCCGCGGAACTGGGCCCAGTTGTCGGCCGAAGCCGGCGAGACCGCGAGCAGAAAAGCGAGGCCAACGCCCCCCATCAGCGAGCGCGACATTTCCCTTCTCCTTGTACTGGCACAGTCCGGGGAGAGGAGTCGATCCGGACTGCGCGATGTTGGTTGATCGGGATGTACGAGTCTTCTAAAGGGTAAGTCCCGGAGGAAGCGGATTTACCGCCGCGCGGGTTTGTTGGTCACGGCGACGGCGGCTGTTTCGGTTGCTCGCCGGGCAAACGGAAGAAGTCGGAGACGGGGCAGCGAAGTCCCGGAAGAATGTCGTCGCCCGTTATTTCGTGACCTTCCTCGTAAACGACAACCGGCCGATCCACTCGGTAGACCGTGACGGTTCGATACTGCGGGTCGATGATCCAAACCATTCCGACGCCGCTTTCCAAAAGGTCGTTGATCTTTCGGAAGAACGGCATACGCGCGATCATCGGGTGACAGCACCTCGACTACCAGGCGCGTACTCATCTTGTTTCCTTCCATCAGCCACCGGACCGCTTCCGGGCCAGCGCGATCGAGCCGTGAACGACGACCTCTTCGCCGAGCGCCGCCGGAACGATCTCGGTGAGGCCGGCGAAGGGCTTGAAGACCAGCTCAGCGACAAGGCATCGTAGCGGTTGAAATAGGATCTTTTCCCCCATCAATGAAACACCGCCTCCAATCACGATCCGGCGAGGACAGAGAAGAGCAATGACGTGGCAGATCGCCTCGGCCAAACCGCGAATGGGTTCATGCAGCACATCTTTTGCGAACGGCTCTCCGGCAGCGGCAGCCTCAGCGATGTGCCGCGTAGTGATTGAGCTGGCATTCCCGCCCGCCAACTCGATCAAGCGATCACCTCCGTGACGACGGTAAGCAGCGGATTGCCGCGCCACGTTTTCGATTGCCCAGCCGGAGGCCAAGTCTTCGAGTGGTCCCCGTACACGTGCGGCCTCGATCCATTCATCCCAATCAACCCGCAAATGCCCAATCTCCGCCGCACCTCGTCCCACGCCGCGGTAGATTTCGCCATTGATGATGAATCCGCCGCCGATCCCGCTACCAATGGTGATGTAGAAGATCGGCGACAGCCCCTTCCCCGCCCCGTGCAGCGCCTCCGCCAGATCCGGCCACATCGGCGTCGTTGCCCAGCGCCGCCGGCAGCCTGGTCATGTCCGTGATCCAGTCGGCCAGCGGGAAGCCGTCCCAGCCGTCGATCTGGTGCGACTTGATGATCGTTTGGTTCGCGTCGTCCACCGGGCCGCCGAAACCGATGCCGACGCCGCGCAGACGGAAACGGTCGAGGCTCGCGCGCTGCAACAACTCCGGCACTGCGGCGGTGATCTGGCGGCGAATGCCGTCGGGGCCGGCGGCGACATCGACGGTGCCGCGCCACAGCGCCGCGAGCTTGCCATCGTCGGCGCCGATGCCGAGCTGCAATTTCGTGCCGCCGATCTCGATGCCGAGGTACACGAGCGACCCCCGTCATCGTTTAGCCGCGAGCTTCTGCGAGCGCTGAGACCCAGCGCTCGCAGAAGCTCGCGGCTAACACAGTTGTAATTTACGAATTGGGTTGCAGCGATAGCCGGCGATACAGGTCATCGACGATCCAGTGAAACGCCGTCAGGTGGATCGACTCGACGATGCCCATGTCGTCGAGCGGGACGTGGAAGTTGTGCTGGGCCAGCGACCTCAGTTTGCCGCCGCCGAAGCCGGTGCAGCCGAACGTTTTCACGCCGTGACGGTTGGCCCAATCGACCGCCCGCAGAATGTTCGGACTGTTGCCCGAGCCGCTGATGGCGATGAGCAGATCGCCGGGACTGGCCAGGTTCTTCAACTGCTCGACGAAGACGCGGTCGAAGCCCTCGTCGTTGCCCCAGGCCAGGATGTACGGCGTGTTGTCGGTGAGGCTGAGGATGCGCAGGCGTTTCTTGCGGTCGTTGTCGAAGTCCTGTCGCCGCAGCGTGCCCTTGCCGACGTCCTCGCAGAAATGGCTGGCGTTCGAGCCGCTGCCGCCGTTGCCGATGACGAAGATGAAACGGCCTGTTCGTAACAGTGATACATGGCGTCGGCCAGGGCTTTCACCTCGGCCGGATTGATCCTCATCAGTTCCTGGCCGACCCGCTCCAGAAAGGGTCGCACGTCCAGCGTGGTTCCGAGCATCGTTCTTCCTCCGAGGCGAACTGTTCGCCTCCGTACTCTAACAAATCGGCGGTGAGTGAACCAGACGAGCACTACAGCCCGAGCACATCGTTCATGCCGTAGCGACCCGCCGGCTTACCGACGAGGAACTTCGCTGCCTCCAGGGCGCCGCGGGCATAGCTGTCGCGCGATGAGCTGCGATGGACCAGCTCCAACGTCTCGCCGAGCGTGCTGAAGAGGATCGTGTGCTCTCCCACGTTGTCGCCGGCGCGAATGGCGTGCATGCCGATCTCCTTCACCGGCCGTTCGCCGACGTTGCCTTCGCGCCCGTGCTGGAGGTGCGTCTGGCCCATAACCTTCTGGATGAGCCGGGCGAAGTGCAGGGCCGTTCCGCTGGGCGAGTCCTTCTTGTAGCGGTGGTGCCATTCGATGATTTCCACGTCGAAGTCCTTGCCGTGCAGCATCCGCGCCGCCCGTCCCACCAGGTCGAACAGGACGTTGACGACCACGCTCATGTTCGGCGACATCAACAGGGCCGTTTCGTGGGCTGCTTCCTCGATGCGCTGTTTCTGTTCCGTGGTGTGCCCCGTCGTTGCCACAACCAGCGGGATGCGGCGGGCAATGCAGGTCGGCAGGACGTTCATCGTCCCTTCCGGCGTTGAGAAGTCGATGAGGACATCAACGCGCTGCTCCGGCAGGATGGAAGAACGGACCGGCAGGTGCAGCGGTCCGATGCCGCACAACTCGCCGATGTCGCGGTCGAGGTTGGGATGATTGAGCGATTCGATGGCGGCACCCAGAGCAAGGTGCTTGTCCGCGTGGGCCAGGTGGACCAGTCGCTGGCCCATCCGTCCGGCGGCGCCGTTGATGGCGAGGATGGTTTTCATGGTTGTTCGCCGTCCCAGGTTTAGCCGCTCGTCTCGGACCGGCGGCTCCGCAGCCGCTCGTCCGAGACGAGCGGCTAAACTACGAATACACCTCAATCGCCTTGATGATCTCGTCCAGATCGTTGGGCACCTGCACCGCCCGGTTGGCGAAGCTGGCGCGGCGAACGCCGCGGCTGCCGAGGACATCGTCGAACGTCTTCTGATCGGCACTGTGATAGGCGACCGTCGCGGTCGGGTCTTTCAGTTGATGGCCGGTCAGGATGCACACCACACGATCGCTCGGTGCAATGACGCCCTCTTGCCGCAGTTTCTTGGCACCGGCGACGCTGGCTGCCGACGCCGGTTCGCAGCCGAGACCGCCGGCCCCGACACGGGCCTTGGCGTCGAGGATCTCCTGGTCCGTGGCCTCGCGCACCACACCGCCGCAGCGATCCAGTGCCCGCAGCGCCTTGGGCAGGTTGACCGGATGGTTGATCTCGATGGCGCTGGCAATGGTCGATGCCCGAATCCGCTCTGCCGTCAGAGCACGGAAATAGCCGTCGATCAAAGTAGTGTCGGGGCGGCCGTTGTTCCAGCGGACGCCGAGCTTCTCGTAGTAGCTGATAGAACGTGTTCGCCCCCGCGGCGTTGATGACGGCAAGGCGGGGCAGGCTTCTTCAGCAACCCGAGATCGGCGCAGCTCGCCGAAGGCCTTGCCGAAGGCGCTCACGTTGCCGAGGTTGCCGCCGGGCACGACGATCCAGTCGGGCGGCTCCCAGCGCAGCGCTTCCAGCACGCGGTACATGATCGTCTTTTGCCCTTCGAGCCGGAAACGGGTTGACGCTGTTGACGAGATAGATTCCCAGTCGGCGGGCCACCTGCTGGACGCGCTGCATGGCGTCGTCGAAGTCGCCGGCGATCTGCAAGGTGAGGGCGCCGTGGTCGAGCGCCTGGGCCAGCTTGCCGTAGGAGATCTTGCCGCTGCCGATGAAGACGACCGCTTTCATCAATCCGCTGGCCGAGCAGAAGACGGCGAGCGAGGCGCTGGTGTTGCCGGTGCTGGCACAGGCAGCGCGGCGGGCGCCGACCATGCCGGGCGTGGGTGAACGCCGCGGTCATGCCGTTGTCCTTGAAGCTGCCGGAGGGATTGAGGCCTTCGTACTGAAGGAAGAGCCGGCCCGCGGTCGACGCCGACGTAGCCCGCGACGGCGTCGGCGCACTGGAGGATGGTTTGCCCTTCGCCGATGGTGAGGATCTGTTCGCGGCGGGGCGAACGGCAGCAGTTCGCGGAAGCGCCAGACGCCGCTGAAGCTGAGCGGATTGCTGCGGTCGGACCACTTCGCCTCGAAGTCGCGCAAGGATTTGCGGCGGCGGCAGCCGGTCCCAGTCGTAGACGACGTCCAGCAAGCGAGCCGCAGCGGGCGCACTGAAACGCCGTCTCCTCGACGGCGGCAGCTGGCGGCGCAAGCAGGGTTGATGCAGCGCTGAAAAACGGCGTCGGTCATGCAGGTAGAGTAGGGAGAATCACGCCGCGAGACAGCCCCGACAACCCCTGTTTACATTTCGCGCACCGCATCCGGCATCACGGTCCGCCTGAGCCGCCCTTCATACCTCCGAAGCCGCTCTTCCCACCAGACGTGCCGGACGCGTTGGGATCATTCTGCTTCTTCGCATTCGGGTCCTGGTTGAGCGTATCCTTCGGGTATTCCGTAGGCTGGGTGTAGCGCGGATCATCTGGCGGCAGGTTAAAGACTTCGGGGTTCTTGGGTAGGGCGCAGCATCGACTCGTTCTTGCATCCCGAGAGCCAGAGAATCGCACCGAGCAATCCCACCGTGCAGCAGACCTTGCGCATGGACTCCCTCCGCCCGCGGTCTTCGATCCCCCGTGACTTCGATTAGCGGCGGAACATACCTAATCGCTTCGTGCTGTCAAGAGGAGTGTGCGCATTTGCAACAACCAACAACCTTGTAGGACGGATTTGCGATCCGTCCGTCAACACGGACGGATTGCAAATCCGTCCTGCAAAATAATTCGTGGCCGCAAGCTCACCGGGCCAGCAGGTCATAACCGCGAACCATGACGAAGAGCGCGAGAGGACAACGATCACGATGCTGCCGGTCAGGCGTAAGGTTTCCAGCAACCAGCGACGCATGCCGCGGGACCTAGCTTCGGTCGGCGTGTGTTTTACGGAACATCACCGCCAAGCCTGCCGCGCTCAGCATCAGCAGACCGAGACATCCGGCCAGCACCCACAGCGGCTTGCCGTCGCTTTGCGCATCCGCAAGGCGATAGCCGAGCCCGAGCAGGAACATCCCGCCGATCACGGCCCTCATGCTGACCTGCGTTCCGCCTGGTTGCATGGTGCTGCTCCCGTTTGTGTGTGGCCCTGCGAGCCGAGCTGCGTAAGCAGCCGGGTTGCGGCGAGGCGTCACGTACCCGGCCCCTTACGGGGCTCGGCTCGCCAGCCTTCAAACAGCTTCTAAGCTGCTGGGTAGTGCTACCAAAACCCGCCGTGCGGAGCCTGTGCCGATGAGACCGCCTCCCCCCGATTGGCAACTGCCGCCCGGCGTCAACCGCGGCCTGTGGGACTACCTGCACGACGCCGGCCTCGCCCGCAGCTACGACGCCGGCCTGGCCGGCTCGTCGCTGTTCGCACGTCGATCGCGCTTCGTCGAGCGCCACTGTCCGCACCCGGGCCGGCTGATCGACCTCGGCTGCGGCACCGGTCGGCTGCTGCTGGCCTTCGCCCGGCGCGGCTACTGGGTGCTCGGCGTCGATCTGTCGGCCGAGATGCTGGCCGAGGCGCCGGCAGAAGGCCCGGCCGGCCGGCGTCGCCGTTGATCTGCTGCGGGCCAACCTGACGCGAGCTGGACGGCCTGGCCGACGCAGCGTTCGATTATGCCGCCTGCCTGTTCAGCACGCTGGGCATGGTGCTGGGCGCGGCGAACGGCGGCGGGCGGTCGCGGCCACGCCTTCCGGCTGCTGCGGCCCGGCGGCCGCTTCGTGCTGCACGTCCACAACCGCTGGTTCAACGTCTGGGACAGGCCGGGTCGGCGATGGCTGCTCCGGCGATCGTCTGCGGTCTGTCTGGGCCGGCGAGGCGGCGATCGCCTCATGCCGGCTGCACCAGGGCATCGCCGGGCTGACGCTGCACCTGTTCACGCGCCGCGAGGCGGTGCGTCTGCTGACAGCGGCGGGCTTCCGCATCCTGGAGGTCAGGCCGATCAGCCTGCGGCCGGATGGCCGCTTGCGTTCTCCCTGGTGGTTCGGCTGGCTGAGGGCATACGGTTACCTGATCGCGGCGGAACGGCCGTGAACGATCGTTTCACACCGCTTCGAAGATGGTCGCAATGCCCTGCCCCGCCCCGATGCACATGGTCGCCAGGCCGAATTGCTTCTTCTGGTCCAGCATCGTGTGAATCAGGGTCGTGGCGATCCGGGCCCCGCTGCCGCCGAGTGGGTGGCCGATGGCGATGGCGCCGCCGCGGACGTTCACCTTCTCCGGGTTCGCCTTCAGCAGCTTGATAACCGCCAGCGCCTGGGCCGCGAACGCCTCGTTGAGCTCGATGAGGTCGATGTCCTCCAGCTTCAGCCCGGCGCGATCCAGCGCCTTCTTCGTCGCCGGCACGGGACCGATGCCCATGACCGACGGATCGACGCCGGCGACGGCCATCGCGCGGATACGCACTTTCGGTTTGACGCCGAGTTCCTTCGCCCGGTCCTCGGACATGATGAGCAGGGCCGCGGCGCCGACGTTCAGCGGGCTGGAGTTGCCGGCCGTGACGGTGCCCCCTTCCGGCATGAACGCCGGTTTCAGGGCCGACAGCGCCTCCAGGCTGGTGTCGCGGCGGATGCACTGGTCCTCGTGCATGAGCTTCTTCCGTCCCTCTTCATCGCGGCCCCAGGTCAGGACGATCTCCTTCGAGAAGGCACCGGAGTCCGTGGCCTTCGCGGCGAGTTGATGGCTGCGCAGAGCGAACTCGTCTTGCTCCTTGCGGCCGATCTTGTAGCGGAGGGCAAGGTTTTCGGCGGTCAGCCCCATGTGCAGCGTGGCAGGGCTGTGGCGGAAGTACAGCCGCGGGCTCATGTCGAAACCCAGCTCCATTGGGATGTGGTGCATGTGTTCGACGCCGCCGGCGATCTGTACGTCCTCGCACTCGGCGGCGATGCTCTGGGCGGCCTGGTGGATGGCCTGAAGGCTCGAACCGCAGAGCCGATTGACGGTAGCCGCTCCCGTTTCGACGGGCAACCCCGCAATCAGCGACGCCATCCGGCCGACGTCGTAGCCCTGTTCGTTCTGCTGCTTGACGCAGCCCCAGTGGATGTCCTCGACCATCGACGGCTGCACACCGGCGCGTTCGAGCAGTGGCCGGAGTATATCGGCTGACAGGTCATCCGCCCGCACGTCGCGGTAGATGCCCTTTTCTGGATGTGCCCTCCCGATCGGTGTGCGGACCGCTTCGATGACGACGGCGCGACGCATGGGGAACTCCTTCGCTTGATTCTGTGACCATTTCTCCCCTCGCCCCGGTACTCCGGGAGAGGGGTCGGGGGTGAGGGGCGAGCCACAGAATAGTGTGCTGGTTCTCCTCCCCTCACCCCCGACCCCTCTCCCCGGAGTACCGGGGCGAGGGGGGTATTACTCCGCCTCCACCGCGGCCATCATCCCCGCGAATTCGCATCCCGGAGCGAGATACCACACCCGCGGCGTCAGCCCGTTGCGCAATCGAGCCGGGTCGAGCAGAGGCGAGTTGAGACCCGGCGGCTTTTCACTGTGGACGCCTGCCAGCGATTCGAGCAGGGAGAACTTCGGTTTCTCGTACTGAACGGCCTTGTAGTCGCCGCCCATCTTGGCCAGGTCGTGGGCTTCCTGGATGGCATCGTCCACCGTGCCGATCTTGTCGATCAGTTTCAGCTCCTTCGCCTTGCTCGCCGTCCAGATGCCGCCGTCGGCGCAGGTTGCGCTTGTAGGGCTTCTCCTCCTTGTCGCCGATCTTGACCGGCTTGACGTCAAACTTGACGAGCAACTCTTCCCGTGTGAGAGGCTCCTTCCGATCGTCAACGACCACGGCCTTTCGACCGTCAACGACCACGTCGAGAAACTGGTTGTAGGCGTCGTTAATCATGTCCTGCCAGACCTGCTTTTCCTCGTCGTTCATCTTCTTGAACGGCGAGCCGCTGTCCTTGATGTCGCCGGCCTTGATGACCTCCATCGCGAAGCCGTACTGCTTCCCCATCGCCTCGATATTGGGAAAAGCGGCGTAAACGCCAATGGAGCCGGTCATCGTGGTTTTCTCGGCGTAGATCACCTGGCCGGGCATGGCGACGTAATAGCCTCCCGAGGCGGCCATCGAACCCATTGAGACGACAAGGGGCTTCTTGTCGTTCTTCTTGCCCGTGGTCAACTCGGTCAGTTTGCGGTGCAGATCCTCGCTGGCGGTGATGCTGCCGCCAGGGCTGTTGATGCGCAGGACAATCGCCTTCACCTGCTTGTCCTTGCCGGCTTGCTCGATCTGCTTATGAACGTAACCGAGAGCGCCTTCCATGATGACGCCGTCGAGCTGGATGACGGCGACCTTCTCCTTGGCGGAGTCGTTGCCTGAGATCATCTTCTCGTTGAGCGGCGTATCCATCCCCGGCGTGCCCATTTTCCAGCTAAACAGGCCGATGCAGCAGACGAGGATCAGGACGAGTGCGGCCCCGAAGTTCAAGATCACGGAGACGGCAAAGAGGCAGCCGAACAAGGGCGACTCTTCGTTTCCCGCCGTCTCGGCGGACCGCCGCGCGACGGGTCAATTCCACTGGGGGCGGCAGGGCGAGGACTGGCCGGCGGAGTCTGAGGAGCTGTCTCCGTCCGTGGCAGCGGCGCCGGTTCAGTCCGTTCGGGTGAGGGGTTCGAGGAGACTGGGGAAGGGTCATTCGTCTCATTGTTCATGGTGGTTCCCGTGGAATGCGGAGGGCGTTGGCGTCGATGCCTCTTTTGTGAATGATACCCGTTCGACCTGTGAATGAGAAGCGGGGGAAGAACCGAGAGATCGCGGACCTCGGATCGCTCGCCATCCTGTCACTTGGCCTTTTCAAAATCATGCGAATCGGTTCCAATCCGCCGAAGGTCCCCGGACGGACCACGCCCTGTGGAAGGATTCCCCACTCTGCGCGGGTTGCCTGTATGCCGATGCCCTCTGTCGTTGCCACGCCGGCTCCAGACGCCTCGGCAGCCGCTCTGCCGATCGTGCGCCTGGAAGTGCGCGCGGGCACCAACCGTCCCACACTCTACGAGGTGGGCGACGGCGGCTTCCTCATCGGCAGCGTGCCGGGGTGCGACCTCCGCTTGGCCGGTACCAATTTGCCGCCTGTCCTGTGCCTCGTCGTCCGCCATGCTGACGGCGCCGGCATCCGCCGACTCGCACCCGTCCAGCCGATCGCCGTCAATGGCCGAGCCGTCACTTCGACCTCTCTCAACTCCGGCGACAAGATCGCGGTGGGATCGACCGAGATCGTCGTGCAGATCACCCCACCCGCTCTGCCGCCGCCCGACCCGGAGCAAGCAGATATTGTTCGGCACCTTGAGGAGCGGGAGCAACGGCTGAAGGAGGAAGCTGACCAGGTCGAGGCACGCACGGCCAAACTTGAGGAAGACAACCGACAACTCGAACAGGAGAAGCAACGGCTGCAGCAGGAGGCCGGCGAGGTCGAAGCACGCACGGCCAAACTTGAGGAAAACAGCCGGCAGCTCGAACAGTGGGAGCAACGTCTGAGGGAAGAAGCCGGTCAAATCGAAGCAGGCTCGGCGACAATCGAGGAACACAGTCAAACGCTCCAGGCCGAGCGCGACGTCTGGACGACGCGCCGCGCCGAGATCGAGACCGAATGCCGGCGTCAGACGCAAAACCTTGAAGAAGCGACGCGTCGCCTGCGCCGGCAGGAGCAAGACCTCGCCGCGGTGCGCGGCATTCTCGAAGGCCGCGAGCAGGCCTGGCGCGTGGGGCAACAGGAGTTGGAACGGCTGCGGAGCCAGGTCGCCTCCAGCGGCGAACAGACGACGCGACACGCGGAAGAAATACTCACCTGGCGGAAGGACCTGGAACAGCTCAAGCAACAGCTGCACGACCGTTTCCGCCAGAAACGCGAAAAACTGACCAAGATGGGCCAGGCCGTCCGCCGTGCCGCGTTCCGTCTCCAGCGCAGGAAGCACGAAAACGAGGCGGAAGCCGTGCGTCTCAACGCCGTCCGCCTGGACATGACCCAGAAGCAGACGGAACTGGAAGCGGGCCGGGAGCAGTTCGATCGGGAACGCCGCGTCATCGACGAGCAACACCGGATCGTCATGACGCGGCAGCAAGAGCTTGTCAGCGAGATGGTGCGCGCGCCTTACCGATGTGGAGGCACGCGAACAGAAGTTGGCCGAGGAGAAAACGGCTCTCGAAAAGGGGCAGAAACAGCACCAGGCCGACCTCGTTCGCATCGACCGCTCTCAAGGACTACTGGAACAGCGCCAGAAGCAATTGCAGGAGCGTGCTCTCGAAGTGGATCATCAGTTCGAGCAATTGCAGCGCGACACGCGCGAATTGGAAGAACAGGCGACCCAACTCGACGACTGGCGCGAACGTCTGATCCGCGAAAACGAGACCCTGGACGGACGCAAGAAGGAACACGAGGAGCTGGCGGCGAAAACGGACCAGCGCGCCGCCGCGCTGGAAAGTCAGCAAGCCATGCTGGCCACACTGCGCACTGCGCATGGAACGGATGCGCGACGAATTCCGCCAGCAGGAGCAAGCGCTCAGTGCCCAGCGCCTCATCCAGGAGTCGGCCGAGAACGACTTCCGTCAGCGCCGGAGGAGACCCGACAGTTCCGCCTGGAATTGGGGAGCGAGAGAGAATTGTTCGAGCAGGAACGCCGTCGTTACGAGGAGCGGCGCGCCACGCTGGACCAGGCTGTGGCTCAGGTGCGGCAATCCCAGGAGGCGCACACGGCGATCGAAGCCGAGCTGCGGCTCCGGCAGCAGGAGATCGATGCCACGGCTGTCCAGCAGGCCGAACAGGCCGGCATCCTGTTGACGCGCGGCCGGCAACTGGAAGAGCTGCACATCCGCTCCACCGCCGACCGGCAAGCGCTGCGCGAACGTGAGGCCGGTCTCGCCAGGTCCGAGGCGACGCTGGCCGCGCTTCAGGAGCAGTTGCGGCGCCGCGGCGACGACCTGGCCGAACGGGAGCGCGGCCTGGCCGAACAGGACCGCCGCTTGAAAGAGGACCAGGCCCAGCACGCGGTTGCTCTGCGCGAGTGGGAAGGGCAGCAGCAACTGAACAACGACAGCCTCGACACGCTGCGGCGGGAAATCAGCGTACGCGCCGCTCAACTCGACCAGCGAGCCAGCGACGCGGCGGGGCGCGACCAAGTGCTCATCGCGGAGAGAGCCAAGCTCGACGAGGAGTTTCGGCGCTCCTGGGCCAGCAACAGGAGCTGCAGGCAGAGCGCGTCAGCTTCGCGGTTGAGAAACAGGAGGTCGAAGATCGGGCGGCGCGGCGCCAGGCCGAGATCGATCGGGTCCGCGCCGACGCCGTCGAAATCAGCCGGCAACTGCCCGACCTGGAAGCACGCAGCCAGGCGGCGCTGGACCGTCTCCAGCGCGGCCGCGAGCAACTGCGCGAACAGCTGGCCGAGCTGCATACCTTCACCCGTCAGGGACGCGAAGACCTGGAAGCCGCGCGCAAGCAGCTTCACGATGAGGCCGAGCGCGTCCGGCAGAAAGAATTGGAGATGCACGGCGTCCGCGATGGACACCGGCTTGCCGTCGCGGCGTTCCGGCAAGAACTGGTGGAGTGGCAAGGACATCTCACGGAGATGCGCCAGACTCTCCTGCATTCCGAATCGCGGCTCGACCGGCGTCAGGCCGAGGTCGAGGAGCGGGCGCAGCAGGTTGCCGTCGTCCGTCAAGAACTGGCCGAGCAGGCCGAGCAATTGCAAGCAGTCGAGCGCGAGGTGGCCGAGAAGCACGACGTGATGACGCGCCATCTGAGCGACATGCGTGAATGGTATCGCAAGAAGATGCGCGAAATCTCCGGCATCGACACTCCCGTCGGCGAAGGCGAGCCGGAATTTGTGCGGCTGCATTCAGCGGGTGGAATTGCCGCGGAGTCGCCGGCGTCTGCGCAGGCAAACGGCGAGCGCAGCATCCTGGCTCTGACCGGCGAAGTGGACCCCGGCGACCGCCAGCTCGGGGACCTGCTCCGCTCCCTGGAGTTGATCGACGGTGACACGCTCTCCGCCCTCCTGCACGAAGCACGGCGGCAGCGGCGCTCGCTGCGGCAGCTCTTGCTGGCCGGCAACTATCTGACGCTCTACCAGATCGCCCTGATCGAGGCAGGCAACCTCGATGGCCTGGTTCTCGGACCGGTGCGCGTCGTCGATCGGTTGAAGGCGACGGTGCGCGAGGTGGTGTATCGCGTGTTCGATCCGCGCGCAATCGGGAGGCGCTGCTACGCCACCTGGCCGAGGGGGAGATGCTGGACGCGGTGCGGCCCGACGAGTTCCGCCAACGTTTCGCGGCGGCGGCGATGCTCCAACATGACCACCTGTCGGCGACCTACGAAGTGCTGGATCTCGCCGGCCGGCCCGCAGTGCTGTTGGAGTGGCTGAACGGCCTGCCGAGTGCCGACTGGCCGACGCTGGTTGCGGCGCCGGGTGTCTGGTATCGCCTGTTGTCGCAAGCCGCGCTGGCCCTGCAGACCGCCCACTCGGCAGGTTTGATTCACGGGCACTTGCAACCCTCGTCGTTCGTCCTGACCGGCGACGGCGTGCTGAAGTTGACCGGACTTGGCGAACCCCACTGGCTGACGATCGTGCCGTCGCCGGAAGCTGAGCCGACCATTGCCACCGACCTGAAGGCCCTGGGTGAGATTGCTACCGGCTGGGCCGAGGGCACGTCGAGCCGCAAGGGAGCCAGGTCGAAGCCGCTGCCCGAGCCGTTGCAAGCAATCCTGCGCCGTCTGGAGTCCGAAGAGTTGGGAGTTCGCTTCGATAGTGCTGCATCCTTGCTGGAAGTGCTGGACCAAGCCGGCGGCAGCGTTCCCGCCAACGCGGCCGCCTGGGAGCGCTCTTCTCAACCAGGTACGCGAACAATCCGAGGATGTGGCCATGCGGCGGACGGCGTGATTTGATTCAGACCGGAGAGGAGCCTGTCCGCAGTCGATAAACAGCAACGGGGGCCACTCTAGGCCCCCGCCGCCGATCCGATAACACCAAACAAACGAACAAACACGTCACTGAACGTAGGGCATGAACCTCTGTGGACTCGCTGTGGTCCACGGATACGGTTCACCCGAGTACGAGTAGAAGTAACCCTGCGGCGTGGAAACGACGCGCGGGCGGTAACGGCCCTGGCGATCAACGGCCAGATGCTGCCAAACCTCGTACTGGCTAACTCGATAAGGCACGATGGGCGGATACGGTTCCGCCGAAGTGATGCGCGGCGGCGGCAGCGGTTCGTCGGCAGCGGCACTGCCGCAGATGCTCGCCGTGATCGTGAAGATCAGAACACCAGCCCGAAGCGACATGCTGCCCTCCACCTTCGCTAATCCAAATAACGCATACGCTTAACTTCTGCGGTCTATTGTCCCGCGCACACGTTTCGATACCAGTCCAGTTGGTGAAGATGGGGAACGAGGGAAGGCTATGCCGGCCGGATAATCGGCATATTCGATCGCTTCGGAAGGGTATAAGGGGAAGGGGAAAAAGGTGGAAGCGTGAGCGACGGAAGAACCGTGGCCCACGCTTCCGGTTCGGAAATGGTGATTAGCGAGGCAGTTCGCCGTATGCCGGGTAGCTCAATTTGGCAGGTGCCGGGGTGCGCGCGGGTAGCGACACCGGCCGCCCATCCAGCGGAACTGTCGCTGACGGGACAGGGCTTCGCGTCGGAGTCGGCTCAGTCTGCGGCAACGGCTGCCGCGGGCCGCCGTCATACGGGTAGGAGCGCTGCTCCGTCTGCGGACGCGGCACCGGGAGGGTCTCCTGCCGGTCGTAAGGGATGGACTGTCCATCTCCGGACGCCAGCACCTGACCGGGTGTAGCGCTAATCGGGTAGTAGTAGGTCGGCGTCGTGTAATAGACCGGCGTCGGATAGTAGTACGAGTAGGCGTAAGGGTAATAGTACGGGTAGCCGTAGCCGCCATAGTACCCGCCGTAGCCGCCATAGTACCCGCCGTAGCCGTAGCCACCGTAGCCATAGCCGCGGCCGTAGCCGCCGAAACCGCGGCCGCCACCGCCGAAACCGCGGCCGCCACCGCCGAAACCGCGGCCGCCACCGCCGAAACCGTGGCCGCCACCGCCACCGTGGCCGCCGCCACGGGCGTCGATCGTTTCCGCGTCGGGGCTGATTTTCCCCAGCGCGAGCGCCGGTGCGTCGTCACGTGCCGGCAATCCGAGTTTGATTGTGTCGTCGGCACGGGCCGCCGCGCTGCTCAGGCACAACCCGCCGAGCGCCAGCAGTCCTGCCGCCCAGGTTCGTCCATTCATGCTCTGACCCTCCGAACAGGTGATGGTTGCCTCTCACCCATCCTCAAGGCTCCGTACCGGACGGGTGGAGTCCGCTGGCTTTACGTCAGATAACATTCTAGCGATCCAGTCGAGCGGATGTCAATTCAACGCTCAGTCTTCGGGCCGTCCACTGCGGGAGATCGATCGGAAGCATTTCGTGCGCACGGCCGCGGAGAGGCTGTGAGTTTATCGAACCTCCGTGCCTCCCCATTCCCCGGCGAGGGGTGAATTTGCAAAACCCCAGCTCCGTGAGCGGTCCCTGGCTGCGGGCGTTCTGCCGAAAGCCCGCGAATTCGGCCCTCCGCGTCTTACTTGCGCTCTGCGCAGGGAATCTCTGCCGTTTTCGACGCCAAGATTTTGGCGGCACGCAGACTCTCCGCACGTAACAAATTGATGGCCAGCACATGCCACCACAAAGCGGTCTTCACCTTCAGCAGGCCGCGCACACGCAACTGATAGATCCCTTGATTGCGCAACCGTGCGTTCGACAACTCCGCCGTCTGCCCGCGCAACTTGTACAGCGCCTGCGTCGCTTCCGTCCCCAGGCGCTCACGCCATGCGGCGATCGTCGCGCTGTCGCCACGCCGAGCCGCGAAGGGATCCTGGCCCGCTGCACGCTTCTTCGCTTCTTCCTTGATCGGCGCGTAGACCGTTGTGCCGCCCTGCGTCGTCGCCTCAATATCCTTCACCGTCGCGAAGCCGCCATCTGCCAACGCCTTGTCGGGAGCTTTGCCCAAATCGTTCTTGATCGCGGCCATCTGCGGCTGCAACTGGCCAGCGTCGGAACCTTCGTTGACCACATCCATATTGAGGATGATGCCCGATTCCGTAGCGGTCGTCATCACCACGTTGAAGGCGGGTCGAAAGCCGCCGTCGCCCATTTTCATCGTGCGTGCCTCGGGATCGGTCGTCGAGGCCCGCGCTTGGACGCCGTCGCCTTTCTTGCGCTTCTCGCGTTGCGCCGCGATCTGCTTGACCGCCGCAATGGCCTTGGCGACACGCTCTTGCTTTTCGCGGGCCGCACGTGCGCGGGCCTTCTGCTGACGCAGCGTCGCTGTGCCCGCCTCGGTTTCCGTTTCCTGTTCGAGCTGCTCCCAATGCGCGCGGGCCTCCTGCTGCGCTTCCTCCAGTGTAGGCAGACGGCGAAACGAACTGCTGCCGGCATGGGCCCGCACGCGCATGCCATCCACGGCCGCACAATCGAGATCGATCAGCCCCTCCGCCAGCAGGCCCGCCAACGAATCGGTCTGCAATTGCTTGAGCAATGCGCCATGCGCGACGCGAAAGTCGGCCAGCAGGTGGTAGTTGACCGGCACCTCGCCACGCAACCATTCGTAGGCGCGATGCTCGTGGCACAGCCGTGCCACTTCCCGCGCCTGCTCACGCCATCGACCGCCGCGTACAGCGTGAGCGCGAACAGCACACGGGGATCGCTGGCATTGCGTCCGCCCGAGCCTTCACGCGCCTCGATGCGTTCGTACAGTTCCGTGAGATCGAGCCCTTCCACCAACTTCCAGACGAGGCGTGCGCTGTGATCGGCGTCGAGTCGCTGATCGAGCGATTCGAGATGCATCCGCATTTGATAGCGTTCGGGCTTATTGATGCGTGGCGCCGGCTTCGGAGCAGCCGGCGCCGCCACGGGGGGAGCCACGGCCGCCAACTCGAGTTCGGCGGCGGAAAACAACGCGGGCTGAGAGATATCCGACATCGAGCAGGCTCCCAGAAATAGTGCGAGAGGAATCATGCTCTTAGGCTTAGCGCCATGCTGGCCTCGCGGCCAGGGGATAAAATCACAGCCTCGGAGTGTGTTCTATAGTTGCATGACGGGCGCCCGCACTCCGCGATGAAGGAACCGAGCCATGACCGATCGAGCCAGCCCTCTGGGATACGTCATCTTCGCCACTTTCGCCAGCGCGTTTGCCTGGCTGTACGCTCTGATGAATCACCTGCCGATACGGTGAAATCGGCCGCAGGGCTCTCACCGCCTGTGAAGCCGCTTCAACGCCAGCAACGCCTCGCCCGTGATCGGCGCTGCCGGTGCGCCGGCGGCGAGCTTCTCCAGCAGGGGCCGTACCGCCGGCGTGCCGATGATCTGCAACACTTCGATGGCCCGCAACATCTGCACTTCCTCAGCCGTCAACGGCGGCGCCTCCCCCTTGATCTCCAGCAGATGCGCCGCCTGACGCTGAACTTCCACTGAACCGTCGATCAGTGCCTTGCGCAGCGCGGGATGAGCCACCTGGCCGATCTTCTCCAATTCCTTGTAGGCTTTCTCGCGCACCTCAAAGTCGTCGTCGTCGAGATGCGCGATCAGCTTCGGAACGCGCTCGTAGACAGCGTTCCCTACCGGCGGCCGCACGCGCTCCTTCAGGAACGGCACGACCTGCGCCGGCGCGGCACTCATTGACCAAACCGCACGGTACGCCTTCGGAACGTCGTTGCCGCCGAGATCGTCCCACAGGGCCGCAAGCTGTCCGGCATCGGGGACGAGAGGAGCCGGCGTGGCGGGCAATCCGGACAGGTCCCAGACCTTGACCTCGCCGGGAGCTATGGCGTTGAACTTGCCGGAGCTGCTGGCGAGGCGCTGGCCGTCGGGGCTGAAGGCAATGCTCCAGATCGCCGTCGTGTGCGGCTGGAGGCTCAGCAGTTCCTTGCCGGTCGCCACGTCCCAGACCTTCAGCTCGCCGCCCTTGTCCTGGCCCCACTTGCCGCTGCACGACGCTAGTCGCCGGCCGTCCGGACTGAAGGCGACCGAGTACACCTCCAGTGTATGGCCCGTTAGCACCAGCGCCTCCTGCCCGGTGGCCAATTCCCACACCTTGACGGACTGTTTTAAACATGATCCGGCGAGACGTTTGCCGTCCGGACTGAAGGCGACGGTGACGATGCCGATGTTGCGCGCCGGCAGGGTGAAGATCTCCTTGCCGGTCTTCACGTCCCAGACGCGCACCTCGCCGGCCGGTTCGCTGGCGTTGGCAGTATTGCTGGCGCAGGACGTTACCAGTCGGCCGCCGTCCGGGCTGAAGGCGGCGCCTAGCACCCGTCCGGTGTGGCCTGAGAGAGAATGCAGCCGAGTGCCGGTGGCGACCTCCCAGATGCAGACGAGCTGGTTGCTGCTGGTGGAGGCGAGTTTCGTACCGTCGGGGCTGAACGTCACGCAGTACACCTCGTCGCCGTGTCCAACGAAGTCGCGCACTTCCTTGCCGGTGGCCGTGTCCCATAGTTTCAGCGTCTTGTCCCCACTGGCCGTGGCGAGATACTTGCCGTCCGGGCTGAAGGCGGCGCTGTAGACTTGCAGCTTGTGGCCCGTGAGGATGAAGCGCGTTTTCCCTGTAGCTGCGTCCCAAAGCCGGGCGGTGCCGTCCTTGCTCGACGTGGCGATCAGCTTACCGTCGCGGCTGTACGTGACGTGGAAGACGCCGCCTGTGTGCTCCTTGAGGATGAGAACCGGCTCGCCCGGCACCGCGGCCCAACTGGGAAGCGGCAGCAGCAAGGCGAGAATGGCGGCGATCCGGCAGGGCCGACGGTTCGTGGACATGGCGGCACCTCGGGACGAAGGAGAGGTTGTTGCCATTCTGGCCGGCGGCGAGTGAAATGCAAGGGGGAGCCGCGCATATCAAGATTGACGCAAGATGGCATGAGCCACCACCCAGATTTCTTCTTGCGGGCTGCCGTAGTACCGATACCATTTGCGAATCGTTTGCTTGAGCGCGGCGACTTGTTGAGAAAGCTCATTACTTCCCATACGCAAGAGGTAATCGACCGTGCAGAGGACGATTTGATCGTGGACGGGTGCGTCGGCATCTTCCGGCCACCAAAACCCATGAAATGCCGCCGGTCGTGTTTCGGAATAGGTGTAGCCGCTCACGCCGATCCCCTGGTGGCGCAGCTCATTGAGGTATTCGACGACCTGGAAAAGTGCCTTCTCTTCTTGCCCGTTGTTCAACGGCAGGTTGCACATCACACGCGTACGGACTTCGTGCAATCCCTTATGCTTCACGGCCACGGCAGCACTCCCCTCGATACTATGAGGGCCGATTACTACCGGCGCAACTTCTTGATCTCGGTCGGAGTCAAGTCACTAATGGATCGCAAGCGCGTCGCCGTGAATTGCAACCCAGCGCGGGCCAGCGGTTCGACCGCCTCCTCGGGAACCACGATCGAGCGGCCATCCGGCGTGCAATGCGGCAGCGTCCGAAATGCCGCCGTCCACAGTAAGTCGATCGCCGCGTGCAAGTCCTTTTTGCTGGCGAAGCGCAGCAATTGCTTCTCCGGGTACGCATTGAGGCTAGCCTTCCACTCGGGCAGAGATAACACCGCCGCTGCCGGCACCTTGCCGTTCTTGATCGCTGCGGCCGCTTTTTTGGCGCTCATATTGGCCTCCACGGTTCATCGTAGCCAAATGTTTCGGATGCGTCCGCTCCTCTTCGCTCCCGCACCCATCGACCTCCGCTCCAGGCTACGCCACCGTTCGCTCCGCTCTGCGCGTCACTTGCCGGCCGGGACTCGGGCAAGACGGAAGCCCAGGTCGAAGTACTGAAACGTCGGCGCGTACCCGAGGCGGCTCGACGCCCGGCACTCGGCGCCGCCGCTGATCCAGGCGCCGCCCCGGATCACTCGGCTCGAGCCGCCTTTTTCGTACAAGTCGTCGCACCACTGCCACACGTTGCCGTGCATCTCATAAAGGCCCAACTTGTTTGAGGGGTAGGAGCCGACCTTCGCCGGACGCGCAGGAATATGCTCCTGTCAGTTTTCCGTAGGGAAAGTTATCGTTGAAGTTGGCTTGCATTGACGAGAGATCGTCGGTCGGCCTGTTGAATTCGCCACCAGCAGCGCCGCCTGCTTCTGGTTCAACGGATGCTGCACGATCCACTGAGCCAGCGTCGGCCCTTCGATGAAGGCCATGGTCAGATAGGCAATCCCGTCGCGCACGTCGAACTCATGGACGGGACACAGGGAAGGATGGCGTAGTGCGGCGGCAGCCCGCGCCTCGCGGCGGAAGCGCTCCAGCGCCTGCGGGTTGTCGCCGAGAAGGCAGACCTTGAGGGCGACCTTGCGATTCAGCGCGTATCCAGCGCCAGGAAGACGGCGCCCATGCCGCCCTTGCCGAGCGGCCGGAGGATGCGGTACGGTCCGAACTGCTCCGGCAACGTCCACGGTGCCGGGATCGGCGGATCGGATTTCATGGGACGGCTCCTGCATCGGTGCGCGATCGCGGAAATGGCACGACGCCATGATAATCTCAGGTAGGGCTGAGGGGAAGAGTCCGCGGGTCCGTTTTGAAATCCGAATGCCGTTGCTCGCTCTTCTCGGTAGAGCTATCCTGACGGCGGTAGGGACAATAATGACGAGGGATGAAACGTGGGCACGACGAACCCTGACACTGCGAGTTCGGCTCCGGAAACGGTGCTAACGATCCACCTACCGTTGAAGAGCTTGCAGCAACTGGTCGCGGAACAAGGGGTTGCCGAGACTGCGACGTTCGAGCGATTGTTGGGCTGCGGCGCGGACTGGTGGTCCGATGACGCGGAATTCGAGGCATTCCTCGAACACGTGCAGTCCACACGCCGGGAAAAGCCCTGACAGATTGCTCCTTCCACATTCCCTGCTGGCATCCGTTTTCCCGTGCCGTCCGGTTACAATGCCGGCATGGCAGACACCCTCAGCGGCACGATCGAGCGCGTCACCTTTCACAACCCCGACAGCGGGTTCGCGGTGCTGCGCGTTCTCGCGCGCGGACGGCGTGGGCTTGTCACCGTCGTCGGTAAGATGCCGTCGGCCAACGCCGGCGAATCCATCGAGGCCGTCGGGGTCTGGGTACAGGACCGCAATCACGGCCAACAGTTCCAGTCCGAGTCGATTCGCAGCGTGCCGCCGCACACCGTCGAAGGCATCGAGAAGTACCTCGCCTCCGGTCTCGTCAAGGGGATCGGTCCCGTCTATGCCCGCCGTATTGTCAAGGCGTTCGGCGAAAGAACGCTGAAGGTGATCGACGAAAGCCCGACGTTTCTCGCGGAAGTCGCGGGCATCGGCCCCAAGCGCATCCAGCGCATCCGCGAAAGCTGGCAGGAGCAGAAGACCGTCCGCGACATCATGGTCTTCCTCCAGTCCTACGGCCTCGGCACCGCCCGCGCCGTCCGCATTTACAAGACCTACGGCGAGCAGGCGATCGAAATCGTGCGTGCCAATCCGTATCGACTGGCGAGCGACGTCTGGGGTTTCGGCTTCAAGACGGCGGATGAGCTGGGCGCCCGCCTCGGCATCGACCGCGCCGCGCCGCAACGCGCCCGAGCCGCCTTGCGCTACGTTTTGCAAACACTCAGCCAGGAAGGGCACGTCGGCTTTCCGGAAGCGGCGGTGATCGAACAGACGGCCGGGCTGACCGAGATTCCGACGGACGTTCTGACCGCCGCCGTCGAGGAGGAACGCCAGGCCGGCGAGATTGTGCGTGAACCGCTGCCGGGCGAACCGTGGCTGTATCTCAAGCCGCTGTTCCTCGCCGAGCTGAACCTGGCCCGCGGTCTGAAGCAACTCCTGACGGGGACCCATCCGCTTCCCCCAGCAAACATTGAGGCGGCGTTCGGCGGGATCGAGAAGCGGATGGGTCTGACTCTCGCTCCGTCGCAGCGTGATGCCATCGACCGGGCGACGAAGGACAAGGTACTGGTCATCACCGGCGGTCCCGGCGTCGGCAAGACCACGATCGTGCGCGGCATCCTCGAAGTGTTTGCGGCTCAGACGATGCGCTGCGGCCTGTGCGCTCCGACAGGCCGGGCGGCGAAGCGACTGGCCGAGACTACCGGACGTGATGCGAAGACCATTCACCGGCTGCTGGAGTTCGACCCGGCGCTGGGCGGTTTCAAGCGCGACGGCAACAATCCGCTCGACCTCGACCTGCTCGTGGTCGATGAGGCGTCGATGGTGGACGTCGCCCTGATGAATCGGCTGATTCAGGCGGTGCCGCAGCGGGCGTGCCTGGTGTTGGTGGGCGACGTGGACCAGCTCCCTTCCGTCGGTCCGGGGATGGTGCTGGCCGACGTCATCGCCTCGGGAGCGGTGCCGGTAGTACGTCTGACGCAGATCTTCCGCCAGGCCGGTCAGAGCTGGATCGTCCGTGCCGCCCATGCGGTGCGTCAGGGGCAGGTGCCGGAGTCGGCGCCGCCGGGCCAGGGCGATTTCTACTTCATCGAGGCGGCGACGCCCGAAGCGGTGACCGATCGCATGATCACGATGCTCCGCGACCGGATTCCCAAGGCGTTCGGCCTCGATCCGTTCCGCGACGTGCAGGTGCTGACGCCGATGAACCGCAACGCGCTCGGCACCGAGGCGCTGAACCAGTGCTTGCAGGAAGTGCTGAATCCTCCGCATCCCCCTCGCCCCTCAGGGAGAGGGGTGTGAATGAGGGGGAGATCGAGCGCTTCGGCATGAAGTTCCGCGCCGGCGACAAGGTGCTGCAAACGCGGAACAACTACCAGAAGGAAGTCTTCAACGGCGACGTCGGCCGGATTAGCGCGATCGACGAGACGCGAGCGCGAACTGGCCGTGGAGTTTGACGGCCGCGCAGTGGTGTACGATTTCGGAGAACTGGACGAGCTTTCTCTGGCATTCGCCATGACGATCCATAAAGCCCAGGGATCGGAGTATCCCGCCGTCGTGATTCCGCTTCATACGCAGCATTTCATGATGCTGCAGCGCAACCTGCTCTACACCGGCATCACGCGCGGCAAGAAACTGGTGGTTCTGGTCGGCAATCGCAAGGCACTGGAGATGGCGGTCCAGCGGCAGAACACCGAGGCACGTTGTTCACTGTTGCGGCTGCGGCTGGAGGCGAACGGGGCGAGATCGTGTACGCATCCGAATTGACCTCCCGCTCAGCGAACGCCGCTTCTTCCTTTCGTGTCGATTTCTGTTCACCGTTCGCCTCAGCAGAGTTTACGACCCTGCCGCCACCGGCCCCCGAACCCGAACGGCGGTCTCAGCCTTTTTTTTTGCCTCGCGCCGATCCAGCGCCGTCTTCACGAAGCTCCGAAACAGCGGGTGCGCCTGCGTCGGCTTCGACTTGAATTCCGGATGGCACTGCACCGCCACGAACCAGGGATGGCCCGGCAACTCGATGACCTCGACCAGCTTGCCGTCCGGACTGGTGCCGCTGAAGCTCATGCCGTGCGCCGCGAACTGCTGGCGATACTGGTTGTTGAACTCGTAGCGGTGCCGGTGCCGTTCGTGAACCAGCGTCGAGCCATACGCTTCCTGCGCCCGGCTTCCCTCCTGCAACACACACGGGTACAGACCCAGCCGCATCGTGCCGCCCATGTCGGTGATGGTATACTGGTCGTTAAGTAGACACACCACGGGATGCTGGCAATTGCGCTCGATCTCGGTCGTGTTGGCGTCCTCCAGACCGGCCACGTTGCGGGCGAACTCGATCATCGCACACTGGAGGCCGAGGCAGATGCCGAAGAATGGGACGCCGCGCTCACGGGCAAAACGGATGGCTTCGATCTTGCCGGGGATGCCGCGGTAGCCGAAGCCGCCCGGCACCAGCACGCCGTCCACGCCGCCGAGGACGCGCTCGGCCCCTTCGCGCTCGATGTCCTCGGCCTCTACGCGCCGCACCACCACGCGCGCCGTCAGAGAAATGCCGGCGTGGTCGAGCGATTCGTACACCGACTTGTAGGCGTCCTGGTACTTGATGTATTTGCCGACGACGGCGATGCTCACCTCGTGCTGGGGATTGAAGACGCGCTGCAGGATGCCGCGCCAGTCGCTGATCTCCAGCGGTTTGGCGCGCAGGTTCAGCTTCTCGACGATCAATTCGTCCAGCTTGTTCTCCACGAGGCTCAACGGCACTTCGTAGATGCTGACGGTCTTGTCGCGCTCCTCGATGACGGCCCGCTTCTCGACGTTGCAAAAGAAGCCGATCTTCTCGGCGTCATCCTTGGCCAGTTCGCGCTCGGTGCGGCAGATCAGGACGTCGGGTTGAATACCAATGGCCCGCAGACGTTCGACGCTTTGCTGGGTCGGCTTGGTCTTGGACTCGCCTGCTGCCTTGAGGTATGGAACCAGCGTCAGATGGATGTACAGGCAGTTCTGCTTGCCGATCTCGAGGGCGAACTGGCGGATCGCTTCGAGGAATGGCAGGCCTTCAATGTCGCCAACGGTGCCGCCGATCTCGGTGATGACGACGTCCACATCGTCGGCGGCCAGTTTGCGGACGGCGGCCTTGATCTCGTCGGTGACGTGCGGAATGACTTGCACCGTCCGGCCGAGGTAGTCGCCCTTGCGCTCCTTCTGGATGACGGACTGGTAGATCTTGCCGGTCGTGAAGTTGCAATCGCGGCTGAGCGGGGCGTTGGTGAAGCGCTCGTAGTGGCCGAGGTCGAGGTCGGTCTCGGCGCCGTCGTCGAGGACATAGACCTCGCCGTGCTGATAGGGGCTCATCGTTCCGGGATCGACGTTGATGTATGGATCGAACTTCTGCAAGCGCACGCGCAGGCCGCGGTGCTCCAGCAGCATGCCGATGGAGGCGCACGTCAATCCCTTGCCGAGCGAGCTGACGACGCCGCCGGTGACGAAGATGTGCTTGACCTGATGCGTGAGTGGTGCGTGGTGCGTAGTGGACAAGGCCGATATCTCCCAGGTTTTGCGGCGGGGTCGAATTTACCAGCAGAGGGGATCTCGTAACACGTAACAGGGGGGCGCCTGCCGACCGAAAACTGTTACGCGATCCGCGCCTTTCCTAGGTTTGGTGCATATTGATGAGAATCGCGTAATAGTTTTCGGGTCGTAATAGGGCATCTCGTAACACCCGACCCAACAGGCGTTATACTCGGTAGTACCACGCGTGTGAGCGCCCTACCCCACCCTCCCCCGGTAGTTTTTGTCCCGTTGTGCGCCTAATACCTGTTCTATGCGGCACGGGCAGGAGCGGCGCGGTAGGCGGCGACGAAGCGCTGGTAATCTTCATAAGTATCGACGCCGCTGCCCGCGTGTTCGACGACGCCGACCTGAATTGTGAAGCCCAGCGCCAGCACGCGGAGTTGCTCGAGCTTTTCGGACAACTCCAGCTGCGCCGGCGGCAGGTTGGCGAGGCGCAGCAGGAAACCGCGGCGATACGCATACAGGCCGAGGTGTTGCAGGTAGTGCGCCGGCTTGGCCGTGAAGTCCGGCTCGCCATCGCGGACGTACGGGATCGGACAGCGGCTGAAGTAGAGTGCTCGGCCGGCGTCGTCGCAGACCACTTTCACGCAGTTCGGGTTGCGCCACTGGTCCGCGTTCCGGATCGGCACGGCCAGCGTTGCCATCACCGCATCTTCGTCCTTCGTCATCAGCCCGGCGAGCAGTTCGAGCGAGCGCGGATCGATCAGTGGTTCGTCGCCCTGGAGGTTGACGATCAGATCGGCGTCGAGGCCGCGCGCGACCTCGGCGACGCGGTCGGTACCGCTGGGATGATCGGACCGGGTCATAACACAGCAGCCGCCGAAGCGCACGACCGCGGAAGCGATGCGCGCGTCGTCCGTGGCGACGACGACCTTGTTGACGCCGCGAACTGCGCAGGCGCGTTCATAAACGTGCTGGATGAGGTACTTGCCGGTCTCACGCAGCAGCGGTTTGCCGGGTAGACGTGTCGAGGCGTAACGAGCCGGAATGACGATGGCAGTCTTCACGGTGGACCTCCTGTCCTGGGATGGTGCATCCTGCGCTGTTTACGCAATTAGAACGAGAAGGGAGGAGTCGGACAAGACGGGTTTGCCGCGCGGGGTCTTCCTGCTCCCCTCGCCCCGGTACTCCGGGGAGAGGGGTCGGGGGTGAGGGGTGAGCCATCGAGCACTGTTCTGACTCTCACCCCTCACCCCCGACCCCTCTCCCCGGAGTACCGGGGCGAGGGGAGTAGCGCTGGAGCTTGAATCCTATATCAACGTTTCACGTTCCCGATCTGACTGATTGCCGGCAGCTCGGCCTGGCCGGCGAGGGTTACGCGCGCGGTGTCCGAGTACAACGGCGGTCCCACCTTCGGCTGGTAGCGCACGCGGAACTCGACATGCGTGAGGTCCGGCTTATAGGAAGGCCACGGGCATCCCATCGTGTAGCCCCAGTCGAAGAAGTCGTGCTTTAACAACTTCTGGTTCAGGATGTCTTCGGGGAAGGACCACCGCTCCAAGAGCATCGGTTGATGCGTCTTTGGATCGATTTTTTCCGGGTTGAACAATTCCACGGTCAGCGTTCCTTCGCACTTCACGGTGTGGCTCAGGTTCAGGTCGAACAGATACACGCGCCCCGCCAGGCAGGGTGCCGGCACACCGTCGTTGTTTACGTCTGGTGTGCCGACGACCTGCGGAATCCACGTCGCTACCACCTTGCAGACCGGCTCTTTCGGCGGCCCGTCCGATTTCATGGTGAACTCATCCAGTCCGACGCAACCGGTCTGGCTCACGGCCACTGTCAAGAGCAGCACCGCGACAACTCCCCTCAACCGGTAAGTCCTTGATTCAGTCATCGTTGGGACTCCTTTCCCGAATAGTCGAACGAGGAAGCGGCCGCTTGGGATCACTGGGACGGGAACACCGTCCAGGCCGCACTGATCGGGATCAAGTCAGGTTCCGGGGTCGCGGGCAGCCGGCTTTGCGGCGGCATGTAGGGCGCCGTCGCCGGCTGCCTTTGCGGCGGCGGTGCGTAGGGGGCCGGTTGGAGCGCTTGCGGCGGAACCATCGGCGCAGGCGCGGGTTGAATCTGCCGCGGCGGCGCGACGGGTTCCCGTCCCGGTTGGACCGTCGCCGGCTGCGGGGCAGCTTCCGGCAGCGGGCTGATCTGGAAGGGGCCGGAGACCATCGGGTGCGGCGGCATCGGCCCGTCCACCGGGTTGTTGCATCCACCGGGGGCCGGGCAACTCTCCAGGCCGAGCGGGCCGTGGATCCGTTCCACGTCGTTCAGGCACCAATTCATCTTGTGGGCATCGTCGCACAACAACCGCTGGGCGTCGAAGTGGCTGCGGACGACGTGCGGCGTCAAAATCACGATCAGCTCCTGTTTCGATTTCGACTGCGTGCGGAACCGGAACAGCGAGCCGATGTAAGGCAAGTCGCCCAGCCACGGAGCCTTGGTCTCGTTCTTGGTATCGACCTTCTGGATCAGGCCGCCGATCGCGACCGTCTCCTCGTCCTGGGCGATGACCGTCGTTTCCACGTTTTGCACGTCGAAGGCGACCGCCGTCGTCCCGTTACCGATGCTGACCGCTGTGGCCGTGTCGATCTTCGACACCTCGGGCAAAACGCGCATGATGACTTTCCCGTCGGGGTTGATGTGCGGCGTCACCTGGAGCTGCACGCCGACGTTGCGGTAAGCGACGCTGTTCGATACCGTGCCGAGCGTCGAAACCGTGCTGGCGGTGATGTAGGGAACGCTGGCACCAACCAGGATGCCGGCCGACTGGTTATCGACCGTCATCACCTTGGTGCTGCTCAAGATGTCCATGCGGCCCTGCGTCTTGAGGGCGCGGACCAGGATGCTGAAGGCGTCGCTGCCGGCGGAGAAGACCAGGCCGCCCGGTCCACCCGTGTTCAAGCTGGACGTCCGGCCGACGCCGAGGTTGGTGATGCCCTGGAAGCCGACCACGCCGGGCGAGACGTCCGGGTTTTGGCCCAGCGGGAGCGACGTGTTGGTGAACGCGTATCCTGGCTGAGCCGTGGGCTGAAGCACGCCGGTGACGGTCGCGCCCGGCAAGATCTGACCACCCGCCACATTGGTGTAGGAGACGGTGCCGGTGCCGAAATCAGCGGGGCTGGGAAGGATGCCGCGCTGGAACAGCACCGGGCTTTGCATGCCGATTTCAACGCCGAACTCCTCGCTGCCGTTCAGGTCCACCTCGGCGATTAGCACCTGGATGACGACCTGCGGCGGTTCCATGTCAATCTCGTGAATCAGCTGGAGGACGCGGCTCAAGTACTTCGGCGTGGCGCTGATGAGCAGCTTGTTTGTGATCGGCTCCGGAACCACCACGACTTCCTGGTAGAAGTCCTGGAACGCCGTGAGCTGGGCATCGCGGCTCCCCACGCCGAGTTCGGCGCTGATGAAGTTGTTGAAGGCGGTGGCTATATCGACGGCGGTCGAGTTCTTCACGTGGAAGACCTCCCACTGCCGCTCCTGGATCGGAGCCTCGTCCAGCTTGACCAGCATGGCCTCGATAATGCGCACATCGTTTTCGCTGCCGGCGTAGATCAGGCTGTTGGTGCGTGTGTCCACCGTGAGGCGCACCGGGATGAGCGGCGCCCCCTCGGGAGACTGATTGGCGAGGAGGAGCTGGAGCGGCTGGCTGGCTCCCGTGGTCGTGCCGGGTGCGCCGGTCGGTGCTGCCGGGGCACCGGGGGACGCGGCGCGCCGGTCGTGGTGCCGGTGGTGGCCGCAGGACCGGTGCCGAGGAACAGTTGCTGGAGCATGTTGGCCAGCGTCGTGGCGTCGGCCTTCTTCAGCGTGTACACCTTGACGAACGCCCGGGCCGACGGCGGCGTGTCCAGCTCGGCGATCAGACGCAGCAGCAGTTCCATCGTCTTCTCCGGCGCGAAGATCACGATGGCGTTAGTGCGCGGATCCGAGGACAGGTGGACGTCTTCGAGCAGGCCCGAAGCAGCGGGGCCGAACTTGGAGACGAACCGCAGGAAGAGTGCCTTGGTGGCCGTGCCGGTGATACCGCCAGGGGTTGTCTGCCGGATCGGCGTCAGCGCAGCAGGCGCTCCCGGAACACCCGGCGCCGCCGGTGTCTGCGTCGGCACCACGATGCTGGCGGCGATGGCCGCCTGAAGCAGCGCGGTAAGGTCGTCAGACAAGGCGTTGTTCAAGCGGACAATGCGGATCTCAAAAGGGACTTTCGAATCATTCTCGTCGATGTGTTTTATCAGGGCGGCGATGTCCTCCATGTCAGCCGGGGCCGCCTGCACAAGCACGCTGTTCGTCTTGTCCTCGGCGAGGAAGCGGGTCTGGTGCTGGTTCGTGCTTTCCGGACCGAAGCGCTGGCTGTAGAAGTTCGTGAGCAGAGTCGCCACCCGGCTGGCCGGGGTGTTCTGGAGCTGGAATGCCTTCGCCTGGCCGATGGGTGGGTTCTTCTGGTCGAGACGCTTGATCTCGTCGACCACCTTGTCGATCTGCGATCCCGGACAGGCGACCAGGATGGCATTGAACCGCGGCAAGGCCAATAGGGCGACGGACGACGGCGGCGTTTGCGTCTGTGTGACGGATGCGAAGACACCCTGCGTCGTAGTGGTGCGCGGCGCGTTCAGCACCGGGGCATTGCCGTTCGCCTGGAGATTGACGCGCTGGTAGAGCTGGTTCAGGTAGAAGACAACCGCCGTGGCGTCCGCCTCCTTCAACTCAACCATGCGGATCTCAACTCCGACTTTCGCGCTCTGTCGTTTTATTTCTTCGATGATCTTCAGGATCTCGGCGACGTCTTCCGGGGTGTTGCCCTGGATGATAATGAGGCCGAGATCGGGCAGTGCCGCCGCGCTGATGGTGCCGCGCGGTCCGCGGATTTCCGGGTCCTCCGCCGGAGGCATCGGCCGCGGTTGGGGCAGCTCCAATTGATATTCGACTGGTTCGAGTGAGGAGAGGACCCGGTCGGCGTGGGCGCCGACCGGGATTTCGCTCTGCTGGACTGACGTGGCAAGTTGCGGATCGAAGAAGATGTCGGTCGTCAGCTCAGGGTCATCCTTGACCCGGTCCGCGAAAAAACCCGACCCTCCAGGCGAAGCGGGTGGGGCACTCATCCCACTTCCTGGCCCGCCTCGTGGACCGCGCTGAAAACCCGGCTGAATCGTATTGGGAGTCACACCACCCGGTGAAGTACCGCCCGGTTGGTAGCCACCCGGTTGGTTACCGCCCGGTTGGTTACCGCCGAACGGGGAGGTGCCCGACTGCATACTACCTGGTGTCGAGCCGCCGGTCTGGCCGGTCGCCTGGATTGGGCGGGCGCCGAACATAGCGAGTGCCTGCTGCAACATCACCGGATCGACCCCCTGGAGGGAAACGACCTTGGTGGTGCGCCGATGATTGACGGCCGCCTCGTCCATCTTCATAACCAGGGCTTCGACGTTCTTGTACATCGCCTCGTTGCACAGCAAGAGGAGCGTGTTGGTTCGGTCGTCCACGCCGATTTGCAGCGCGACGGCCTTCTGACTCGTGGAGGTATCCTGCTGTCCGCCGCGTCCTCCCCCCCGAAATTGCCGAAGCCGAAGCCAGGCATGCCGCTGACCTGGGTGGCGCGTGCTGTCGAGCCGGTCTGCTCGTGGTACAGAGCGTTCAGCCACGTCATGACCTCCGTGGCGTTCGTGTTCTTGAGCGGCCCGATGGTGTACGGCTTCATCAGGGCGGTGGTGTTGACGTCCGGATTGTCGATCTGTTCGCGGAGCAACCGGCGAATCGTCAGCATATCGACCACCGTGGCCCGAACCACGAGCGAGTTCGTGTTGGGGTCGGCGACCACACGGACGGCGTTCGGATCTGTCGTGGGAGCAGCCGGGGCAGGTTGTTGGCCGAACTGGGCGCCGAACCCACCTCCTCGATTCCCCCGACCACCGGGCTGCTGTTGCCGTTTCCCGTTGAACACCTCGTCGAGTACATTGGCGGCATCGACGGCGTTAGCGTACTTGAGCCGGATCACCTCGAAGTCGCCCGCGGTGGTTCCGGTCTTCGTGATCAACTTGTAGACCGCCATCGCATAGGCGAGAGCTTGGGGATCTTCGCTGTAAATGATGATCTTGTTGCCCGAAGCTGCGATCGTGATCGGCTTGCCTTCGGCCGGGACCGGCTTCTTCTGCGGATCGACGAACACATCGGGCTGATGGCTGATGTAGTGCATCCCCTCCAGTTCCTTCGGCAGACGGGACTGCTCCGGTGCCTTGTCCATCGGCTTCGGCGGCTTGGTTTCCTCCACCGGTCGGGGCCGCAGTTCCGGGATCGTATCGCCGCCTGCGCGCGGGGTCTCGACCGGGTTATTGGGCCGAAGGCTCCTCAGCATCCGCGCCATTTCCTCGGTGACACTCACGGCACTACCCTTTTCGAGGGTGAGGATGCGCGTGTTGTCGGTACCACTGGCGCCGCCGAACCCGCTGAGCGTTTTGACGATCGCCTTGACTTCGTCGATCTGCTCCCGCGTGCCGCGGACACCGATGGAATTGTCTTCCGGGATCGCCGTGACGTTCGGGGCGCCGGTCTTGGCCGGACCCAGCCACTCGACCAGGAGAGCCGCCAGCGTGGTCGGATCCTGTGACCCGGTGTTGATCTTCTCCGTGTCGATGGTGCCGCCCTTACCGTCCGGGTAGATCTGGCTGCGAATTATTTCGTGATATTCCGGTGTGGCGAAGACACGGATCGAGTTGTTGCCCGCTGCGGTGATGCGCAGCGTGGCCGACTCCGTAAAGATTTTTTTCATGTCCGTAGCCAGTGCATCGGCATTACCTCCGCCGATCGGGTAGTTCTTCCAGGTCGGCGGACCGGGGAGAACAGGCGACTGGCCGGGAATCTTCATATCGATCTGTTTCTCGACGAGGTCCTTCGCCTTCGCGAGAATATCGGCTGGTCCGGTAACGATCACTACATTGCGCGTGTCATCGGCATCGACCGCAAAGAACTTCGGTTTCACCAGAGCGACCGTCGGCTGGCGGGGCTGGAAGCGTGGATCGCCCGTGGGCTGAGCCGGCGGTGCAGCGCCCATGTACTTCAGCATTTTTTCCGGATCGGGCAGCAGTTTTTCGAGCCTTCGCGCGGCTTCACTGGCTACCACCCACTTGCAGACATGGGCATACGATTCGATATTCTTACCCTCATCGTCTTCGTTAATCACGATCATCTTGAGGATGAACTCGATCGCTCCGACCTGGTCGGTGATCTTCAGGGAATTCGGTTTCATGGCGACGACGTTGCCGAACACGCTGAGCGATTTGGCGAAGTCGTCCTTCACTTCTTCCGCCACCAGCTTTTTTAGCGGCACGACAACCGTGACGAACTGCGATTTGCCAAACTTGGGCAAATCCTTGACTTCGACCATGGGAGCCAGAGGACCGATCTTGTCCTTCTGATCGGCGGGCACCAGGACGAACTCGCGCTCGCGGCGGATGAGGAAATACTTGTTCGTGTCCTCGTTGGCCAGCAGGCCCGCGTTGATGAGATCGATCACCTCGCCCATCGTGTATTTCTTGTCGGGCTTGCCGAAAATGGTGATTGAGCCGGTCGGGATGGCGAAGCCGACGACGGGCAAGTTGGTCTTCTCGTTGACCCAGGCGAAAACGTCCTTCCACGGTTTGCCGTGCATGGCGAACTCGTAGCGCGGCTCGTCGTCCTTGGCCTCCGTCTTGGGGTCCGCTTTCGTCGGCGGTTCGAACGCTCCGGCCTGAACGGCCCAGAGCATGGCCGAGACGGCAGCAGCGACCGGGAGCCCCCGGCTAAGAAATCGCCGCCAGAACCGTCCCGAGCGGATTCGGTCTGCGTACATGTGAATGGCCCTGCCCAGTGTCGAGAGATGAGACACGCCAACGGACGGTCGATTCGAGCCGGTTCGGTCCCCTGAACTGCAACCAATCTTCGAGCCGTGCGGACGCCCGCCGACAATGGTACCCCTAGTTGTGGATTGATCGGCAAACTCGGCCCATCTTCTTGAGGGGAGTTTGCGGGCGGACTGATTATTGTTGAAGTTTACCAGGTTTGATTGCCGACCCGCAAGCGGCAATCTGCCTAAACTATCGCTGGGTCGTAGTACCTGCGAAACGATAAATCGACCGGGTGGCCGGGGCTGAGGTACTCCGAAGCCCCGGCAGAGTCGTCTCTAACTGCCGGATTCTGCGTCGGGGCTGCACCGGGGCTTCGGAGTACCTCAGCCCCGGCCACCCCGAAGACGGAGATTGCTTTCCGATGAACCGATAGCCTATTTTGCCGCGTCCTTCTTCTCTTCCGCTTCCTTCGGCGGCGCCGGCGGGGCTTTCCAGTCGCCGCGCTTGTACTTCTCCAGTGGTGCCCGCTCCGAATCGCGCGGTTTCTTGGCATCGTCCAGCGGCGGGTTCAGCGCGTCGTCGAACGAATCGCCCACCTTCATCTTGTAGTAGAGATCGCCCACCTTGATCACGCTGCCCAGGGCGTTCACATCGACGACCGTGCCCTTGAGGACGATGACTTTATTGCGATCCTTGATCTCGAACACGTTTTTCACGCTGGAATCCGGCGTAGCTGTGTACTCGCGTTTGCGGATCGGGTCGTTGAAAAGGGCCTCCAGACGAACGCCGGTGTCCATCGTCTTCACCAACTTGACCACCTTCATGATCGACGACGGATCATCGGACACCAGCGACGGCGTCAGGGACGGGCCGCGCCACTCACCGCGCGTGTATTTGTCCATGGCCTCGCGGTCGGGGTCGAGCGTCACCTTCCCGGCCTCATCTTTCTGCGGGTTGGTTACGTCGTAGAAGAAATCGCCGAGCCGCATCTTGTAATAGCGGTTCTCGGTCTTGTTCCCGATAGTCTCGATCTTGACGACGACGCCGAAAATGTTCGCATCGACGACCGTGCCCTTGATAACCGGAGCACCGAACCGATCCACGATCTCGAAGCCATTCTCCTCGGCAATGTCCGGCGAGCAGCGCTGGTATTTACTGGTGCCCTGGTCGTAAAACTCAACCCGCCAGATCCGAGGAGGATCGAACCAACCGCCGTCGCTGTTGTCCAGCCGTTCAATCATCACCAGCTTCACGGCCCCGAGAACGGCGCGGATCCTCCTGGCCATTTGCGAACCGGCCGAGGGTGGAGACACCGGTGTACATGTTCTTAATCAACATGTCGTGGTAATTGCGATGGGGCACCAGGATGCCGGAGATGATCGGCTCCGTTGCCGGATCGACGGCCGGGGGATCCTGCTCCTGCTCTTCTCCGTCGAAGTCAAAGGGATCGCCGACGGCGGGTCCCTTCGGCTTCCCGGCGGGCCGATTCTGTCGAGCCGGAGCTTTTTCGGCCACCGGTCCGCGCGCCTCGCGTGTCTTCGCCCCGGTGACGATCAGCGCCTCGACCGTCATGGTCACGTCGAGCAGACCACGGTCGCGCCCGTTCGGATCGGCTGGATCGCCGGCTGGCCGATCTCCCATTCCCGGCTGCCCCTGGTCCTGGTTGCGGTTCGCCACAGCACCCAGCGCCATCTGCGCACCTTGAACTCGCGCACCTGATGCAGCTTTTCGGCGCGATAGAAATTATCCAGCAGATCCACGATGTTGTTCAGCGACGCTTTCGCCTCGATGGTGTAGGACAGCTTGGTGTAGGTCGGTATCTTGTTGGCCGCGAGTTGGGGCGTGTCCTTACCTTCGACGTGATACAGCACCGGTTTCGCGGCCGTGCTGGGGCTCTGGAAACGCGCCTCCTTGAACATCGCGGCCAATTCTTTTTCGTAATTGACCTGCTCGTCGCGGATGTGGCCCAGGAGCGTCTCCGCGTCGCGCTTGGGACTATCGGGCAGACTGACGTCGGGCCAGCGCGACAGGCGGGGGTCCGTCTTCTTGGCGAGCGCGATGGCGTCCTCTTCACTCTTCTTTTCCTGCTGTTTGGTGTCGATATCCTTCTTGGCGGCCAGCAGCCGATCGCGCAGGGCGCGTATAAGGTTTCCAGAAGAAGAGATGGAACGACGCTCCGCCGCCGAACAGCAACAGGGCGCCGAGGAACACCACCACTAACGATCGTTCGCGGGAGGACATTGCTGCGTATTCTCCAAATGGGCGTTTGCATTCTGCTGATTCAGATTCTGGTCGAAGGGTGGGTCGAGTCTTCGAGACCCACCAATTGCAGCCAGCGCTCTGGTGGGTCTCGAAGACTCGACCCACCCTACTCGGGTTTGAAGCCGCTTCAAAGCGGCCGATCATCATGGCTCGAAGGCCGGCGCGGGTTTCAGTTCACGCTTGTAATCGCTGGGCAACCGTCGCTTGATCAGAATCGTGAAACTGAATTTCCGGTCCTTGACGCTGGGCGGCCCTTCAAGGAGATAGTATTTGCGGTCGTCCTTGCTGTTGAACTTGGCGATCAGCGCGTCGAGAGCTTCACGGCCGCGCTGTGGATCGAGCAACTCGCCTTCGACGGTCAGCTTGGCCGTGTACTGGATCGCCGCCTTGGCGGCGCGAGGAGCCGGAGCGGCCGTCAGCTGCGTGATGCGCAACTGATTCACGTCCGGAATACGATCGGTCAGGTCGTACAACTCGTCGAGCCAGCTGGGGGCGTCCCATTCGTCGAGAGCGCGGATGCGTTTCCCCTCTTCCTTCGTGGTGGCCGTCTCCTTGGCGAGCGCGGCGCTCTTCGCCTCGGCGGCTTCCACTTCGTCCCGCTTGGCGGCAATCAGTCGTTGGCCGGTGACGAACAGGGCGACGAAGGCGATCAGCACCACGGCGACGGCGATGAGGGCACGTCCGGCGTAGGGATTGGGCGGCGGGGCAGGCTTGTGCGGATCGAGGAAGTTGACCGACTGCCGATTCCGTGCCGCCTGGGCGAAGAGCAGCCCGGCCGCACCGATGAAACCACCCGGATTGCCGGGCACCTCCGCGTCGGACTGGGCCAGCGGGTCGAACGGATAGATCGGCACGTCGAGCAGTTCGCCGAGGCGCTGGCGCAGTTCGACATTCGGACCGGCAGACAGGTAGAGAGCCTGCACGGGGCGCTGCGGCGTCTGGCCGTTGAAGACCGTGACGTTGCGGCGCACCTCCCCGGCCAGCATCGGGCCGACGGCCAGGGTACGGGCCAGCAGCGGCGCATCGCCGCGCAGGACGCAGAACTCGGCCCACTTGTCGCCGAGCGTGACAATGGCGACGGCCGCGTTGGCCGGCTCCGGCGGCGGCGTCAGGGCGCCGCCGATGCTCATGGCCCGCTGAAGCGCGGCGACGGTGCCGAAGGGCCGCGGCGTCAGAGCGGCGAGTTTAAGCCCGGCCGCCTGACAGAGAGTCTGATAGCCGGCCACAACTTCCTTGCGCGCGATCAGGGCCAGCGCGCGTTGTTCCGGCGCGCCGCGGTCGGTGACGGCGGAGTAGTCGATGATGACTTCGTCGGCCGCATCGGTGAGTTCCTTGACCGCCTGGAAACGGATGACATTCGCTTCTTCGGCCTCGGGCACGCTGGGGAAGCGAATGTCCTTCAGGATAACGCGATCGCGGGACAGGCTGACGAGGAGCGGCGCCGGCGCGATCCCGGCCGTTTTCAGTCGTTCGCGCAGCACCTTGCCGAGACCTTCGGGGTCGCCGTTGGGCGGCGTGGCTGTTTCCTGCCAAACGGCGGCGCGTTCCACCTTCACCTTGCCGCCGCGAATGTTGGCGGCGAGAACGTGAAGCTGGTTCTGGTCCCAGTCGATAGCAAGGTAGCGAGCCACGGTGGTCGGTCTCCGGTGTTCTTATGCGGTTCCCCCCTCGCCCCGGTACTCCGGGGAGAGGGGTCTTGCTACTCCCCTCTCCCCGGAGTACCGGAGCGAGGGGAGAGGAGTGTTCTCACTTCAGCTACTGCCCCGTCGCCTTCGGCAGGTTGAAGCCTTTACCCAGTTCCGTCATCGGACGGTAGAAGACGATGTGCGGCCGGCCATTATTGGCATCAACGACGGCCTGGATGCGCACGGTGGGGCCGGGACCGTCGAAATAGCCCAGCGACATGAAGCTATACACCTGGCTTTGAGCCGTGATGAAGCTCTCGATGGCACTCAGGGTCTTGATCGGCAAGGTCGTCTGCGTGAGCAACCAGGCCGGCGTCTGGAACATCGGGTCGGGCTGGCCGCCGGACGTGACCTGCTGCTGATACATCTGTTGGGCCTGCACGATCTGTTGCACGTCGGCGGGTTGCAGGTTCGGCAACATCGACAGTACGATCTGCGATGCGGTATTGATGTTGATGCGCGGCGTCAGGTCCGACTGCTGCGTCGTCGTCGTCTGGTCGAACAAGATGGGCAAGAGAGCCGCCGACTGGGTGGGGTCCATCAGAGGGTTCGGCAGCGTCTGCGACGTACTCCCCCCGCCCGAGGTGTTCGGCACCGTGACGGTCACCTGTTGGGTCGTCAGCGTAAAGAGTGAACTGATTTTGTTGCGGTTCCAGCTCTGCGCATTGGCGCTTTGCATGGCCGTGTTTATCTGCGTGGTAACCGAGCCGGCGGTCGCGCCGCTCAGCCGCTTGAAAGTCTGGGAAGACCTTCCCGACGCATTCGTTGTGCCGGTAGAGCCGCCGTACAACCGATAGCCGACGATGAACAGAGCGAGGTCGCCGCCGACCGCGTTCTGCAGGTTCGTGTACAGGTTGGTGAGGTTGGAGTCGTTCAGGAAAATGCGAGGGTTACCCTCGTTGCTCAGGTTGGGTTGTCGGCTATAAATGGTCAGATACTGCTGCCAGCCCAACAGGTCGGTGTTGGGGTCGCCCGTGGCATTGCCATTATCCTCGCCGGGGTCTTGCACACCGTTGCGGTTGACGTCGCTGCCGTACAACAGCTGCGGCGTCACGCCCTGGATCAGCAGCAGCTCTTCGAGGGAGTCCATCGGCCCATTCTTGACGTGATACGGCGGATCAAGCGCCATATAAGTTTCGTCCTTGGCACCGGGTCCGTTGGTGCGCGGAATCGAACTAGAATTGTCGAGCCAGTCGAGGATGCAATTCGCGATTGGCTCCGTCATTCCCGGTATCTGCATGAGCATGTTGAGGCGCACGGTATCCGTCGTAGCCAGTGTCATGAGGGCGTTGAGGTTCAGCTTGCCGGCCTCGTCGGTGACGCCAAAACGGTACGGTTGCGTGAGAAAGAGCGGATCGTTCGGATCGCGTATGGTCAGAATGCTGAACCGGCCGCGGCGGGTGGCCGCGTCGTTGTCCTGCACGAGAATGTCCTGGAATACCGATGCGTTGTCCCAGGGATTGCTGTTCAGGGTCGAGGTGAAGGCCGTGGGATCGCTGAGCAGGGCGGCCGTGTAGTTGATACCGGAATCGGCCAGCGCCTTGGCCTGGGCGGTGCGCGAGTAACTATCCGAGGCGCGATACTCGGCGAGCATCAACTCGCTGTACTTGTAGGCGGCCAGCGACAGCAGCACGACGACGATCAGCACGGAAACAAGGACGAAACCCTGTCGAGGAGGGGGATTGCAAATTGCAAATTGATCGGACGGCGTTTCGCTGCCCCGGTCACTGTCTTCTTCCCAATTTGCAATTTGCAATTTGCAATTTGCAATTTGCAATGGCTTCCCGTCCTCCGTCTCCGATCCTCGTCCGTTTGCAGGAAGAGGTGAGAAAAAAGGTTCGCGTCGCCGGTCCTGGGTTGTCGTGCGTACAAGCATGGCGTCACGGCGACGTGGTGCCGCCTCCGTTCATGGTGTTGGTGGTGCCCGTGGTCCCGGTCGTGCTGTTGAGCGGCGTCGCTCCGTTCGTGGCCATGATATAGACGACATGGCGATAGATTTTCGGGGGAGCGTCGGGGTTCCCTGGGACCGGAAGCCCGATTTCGATGGCGACGGCAATCGGCGGACCGATCGGCGTCACGCCGTCAGCACCCACCTGCGTGCAGTCCCAGCTGTCGTTCCAGGTCGGCTCTCCGACCTGTCCTCCGACCTGGCCCTGCACTCCCCAGTAGCTGAACGTCAGCGACTTGACCTCCTCGGCGATGATGAAACTGTTTTCGTCTTCGACGCTGGAGGGAGGAATATTTTGCAAGGTGTCGTCGCTGGTGACCGGTTGGACTTCCTGCCTGGCCAGGCCGTTGCTCCCGCCGCCGGCGAGCCAGTAGCTGATACGCCGCGTGTCGCTTACCGCCGGCGGCTGATCGGAGCCCCGAGCGTCGATCGCCTGGCGCGGCAAACGGGTCGTGAAGATGTGCAGCGTGGTGTTATCCCCGTCGGGCCCGATCAAGCCGAGAGGTAGAACGATGGAGGTTGTGGTGCCTGAGCTGGTGGTGTTGGTTGTGCTCGTCGTGCCCGATGTGCCCAGGCCGCTCGAGTTCGTGCCAGTTGCTCCCGTGCCGCTGGTGGAGTTAGTCGTACCCGATCCGGTTGTGCCGCTCGCGGAAGCCATTGAGCTGCCGCTCGAACTCGCTGAGGCGGAACTGGAGCTGTTCGCTTGATTGCGGAACCGGCCGGGATCGGAAAGTTGCAGAGTCGAGCTAATGTCGTTCCCTATGCGGGTCAGCAAGGCCCGAGCCAGCGTGCTCTGTTCGACGATTTCGCGCGCTGCCTGGGCGTTCTTCAGCTGCGTCTCGACGGCGACGTACAGCGCACCGAGCAGCATCACGCCGATGCCCATTGCCAGGAGCACTTCCAGCAAGGTGAAACCGGGTCTCTTGTGACGGCGGATCATCTCACTTCCCCCCGGGTTTGGCGCCGCTGGGAGCGGCCGGAGTGTTCATCTTCGGCGCAGCGGCCGCCGGAGCCGGGTTCGCCGCAGGCTTGGCGTTCGTGCCAGAACCACTGTTCTTGGCCGGTGCCGCTCCACCCATGGCTCCCGCGGCACCACCCGTGTTCGTGGTGGTAGAAGCCGTCGTTCCACTGCTTGCGTTGGGATTGGAAGCGGTGCTGCCGGCGATCGGAGTCACGTCCTGCGTGCTGCCGATCACCGAGGGATCGATGAGCATCTGCGTCAGCGTACAGACAATCGGCTCGCTGCCCGGCATGTCATGCGTGACCTTGACGTTGACCGTCCACAGGTTGTTCACGGTCCCGGCGCTACCGACGGAGGACTGATCGCAGTCGACCGACCATTGATAATCGGGGTCCTCGTCAACCGGGGTATCACCCTGGCCGCTGAGCGGCAATTCTCCGGACATCACCCGGGCCAGGGTCGATTGGCAGAGCCGCGATGCCTGGTTGCGGATCTGCACTTCGAGCGCGTGGTCGCTGGCCATCGACACCAACGAGTTGATGCCGCCGAGCGCCAGCACCAAAATCGTGGTGGCGACCAGCACTTCCAGGAGCGTCAGGCCGGGTCGGCGGGTTTGTGGGGTTGGCAGACGCATCAACGCTCCTCGTTTCCGGTGATCGTTTTCACGGTCCCACTCATGGCTCGAAAGCGCAAGGTGATCGGTGCGGCGCCTGGCACACTGATAGGAACGTCAATGTCGTCCCGAGACGTGCCGTCTTCCAAAAAGATGCCGATCGTCTGGTATCGCGACGGATCACCTGGACCATCGTCCTCGTCAGCTTCCTTCACGTTGGGGATCGGTGAGTTGTCGCCTTTGATCCTGAAGAGGACGCCCTTTGGCAAGCGATCCTCAAGCACCAGCGGTGGGTTTTCGGGATCGTCGGGAGTGGGAACACTGCCGGTCCAGTAATCCGGCCGGTCGGGAGCGACACGGAAGTAATTGCTGTCGGGGATGATGGCGAAGCGGTACTGGATGCTGTCTTCGATCGCCCGAGACCGCGCCTGGGCCCAAGCGGCTTTGATGGAGTCCGAGGCGGACACTGTCTTGGTGTAGGCCATGACCGAGTCATACGAAGGAGCAGCGAAGGCAGCGAGCATGACGATGATCGCCATGACCAGCAGCAATTCGAGCAGGGTCAATCCAGATCGTGCGGTGGTACGAGTCATGGTAATTGAACGCTCGAACGCTGTGAAGGGAACGAGCGCGGGTTGATGCCAACCCGCGCCGAAAATCCGAGCCGGCTACTTGCGATCCTTGTTGCTGATCGTCCTGCCGTTGATCGTCGTCGAGATCGTTGGCTTCTCTCCGGACGAATCGTCGTGCTGATACGTGAACTGCTTCTTCGCCGGATCGAGTATTTCGTCCTCAGTGACGTACGGCCCGCCCTTTTCGCCTCTCTGAGTCAGGACCTGGAGACTGTCAGGATAATTCCCGTAGGCGATCTTGTAAGCCTGGACTCCCGTCTCAATCTTGGCGATGCCCAGTTTGGCCTCGCTGATCTTGGAGTCGTCGAGGTATTGCATTGCGTAGTAAGTGCCGGCACCGGCCAGCATCACGATGATGGCCATGACGACGAGGATTTCGAGCAGCGTGAAAGCGTTGCGGGTGGCGCGAAGGGAACGGCGCGTGGCGGAGTGAAGTAACATGGAGATACCCTCTTTCTCGGACTGAGCGATCCTACCGGAAAAGTTTACTACGGGGGCAATTAAAGAATCATGAGTCTCAGGACATTGTTTAGCCGCGAGCTTCTGCGAGCGCTGAGCCAGCGCTCGCAGAAGCTCGCGGCTAAACGAGGACGGCCTTGACGACCTTCCCGCCGTTCACGGTCGCCCGTTCATCGCGGCCGTTGTGCGACAGCGTCAGCCGCAGATGATCCAACCCCAGGCAGTGCAGGATGGTAGCGTGCAGGTCGTTCACGTGGACCTTGTTCTCGACGGCCCACAGACCGATTTCGTCGGTCGTTCCATAGGTGAGACCGCCCTGGACGCCGCCGCCGGCCATCCAGATCGTGAAGCCGTAGGGGTTGTGGTCGCGGCCGTTGCCGCTCTCGCTCATCGGCGTCCGGCCGAACTCGCCGCCCCAGATCACCAGCGTTTCGTCGAGCATTCCGCGGCGTTTCAGGTCCTTCAGCAAGCCCGCGATCGGCTTATCGCTCTCGCGGCAATGGAGAGCATGGTTGCCTTCCACGTCGCTGTGTGCGTCCCACTTGCTGCCGCTGCCGGAGTACAGCTGCACGAAGCGCACGCCGCGCTCGACCAGACGCCGGGCGAGGAGGCAGTTGCGACCATACTTTTCTGTCGTCTTGTCGTCCAGGCCGTAGAGCCGTTTCGTCGCTGCCGTCTCCTGCGCGAGATCGACGGCCTCCGGGGCGTGCTTTTGCATGTTGAACGCCAGCTCGTAGGCGGCGATGCGGGCTTCGAGGTCGTCGTCTTCCTGGCGAGTCTCCCGATGGCGGCGATTGAGTTCCTGCAAGAAGTCGATTTTGGCCCGCTGCGGGTCGCCGGTCTGACCGGACGGTGCTTCCAGGTGCAGGATAGGCGTCTTGCCGTCGCGGAAACGGGTGCCCTGAAACGTCGTCGGCATGAAGCCGGTGCCCCAGTTGCGGCTGCCACCGGGCGGGTCCTCCGCATTGTCAAGCAGGACGACGTAGCCCGGCAGGTTAGCGCTGACAGTGCCGAGGCCGTAGAGCGACCATGAGCCGAGACACGGCCGGCCGCCGAGAATGCTGCCGGTGTTCATCTGGCATACGCTGCCGACGTGGTTCAGGCCGTCGGCGTGGCAGCTGCGAATGACGGCGAAGTCGTCCACACAAGTGGCGATTTCGGGATACCAGTCGCTGACCCAGGTGCCGGACTGGCCGTGCTGCTTGAAGGTGCGCTTGGTGCCAAGCAGCGGCGTGTAGGCGGTGCGGCCCATCGCGGTGACGGGCCGCTGGAACGAGCCGGGCAGCGGTTGGCCGTGAAGCTTCTGCAACTCCGGCTTGGGGTCGAACAGGTCGATGTGGCTCGGGCCGCCGTCGAGGAAGCACCAGATGACGCTCTTCGCTGTCGGCTTGAAGTGCGCCGCCTTCGGCATCGTCGGTGAGCGTGGAAGGTCAACGGCGGCGCGGGCGTTCTCTTCCAGCAAGGACAGAAGCGCGAGCATTCCCATGCCGCCGCCGGTGCGGGTGAGGAAGTCACGGCGAGAGACAGGGCGCTCATGGTGGGGGAACATGGCTGGAATCCAGTGCGGCAGCGGGAGGGACGGTAAATGAGAGTCTACACTGACCAATCTTCGATGACCAGGCCTTTCACCTGGCCAAAATCGCGGCGATTGCGGGTCGCGACGATCAAACCATTCTCCAGGGCGGTAGCGGCAATGCGCAGGTCATTCTTGCCGACGTTTCCATGGCCGGCAACAAGTTGGTCGAACCGCTGAATGGCCCCGATTGTCATGGGTATCACATCAAACAATCGCAGGACTGGAAGAATTTGCAGGATGAAGAAGGCGTGCGCATTTTCAAGGGCTGCTGGCGTGCGCGCCCGATCGAGTAAGCCGAACCATCCGTTGATTCGCTCCCGAACGGTGACGGTGGAAATCGCGATTTCTTGTGGTGAATGCCGTGCAATCTCCTGCTGAACTTTTGGATGGTTGTACTGCGCGAGAGTCAGAATATCGGCGTCGAGCAAGTATTTGCTCATGGCGTCTCCGCGTCTTCCCGTCTCCTGTTTTCGGCCATAATTTCTAACCATTCGCGGAACAAGGGATCATCTTCCTTGGCGGTGCCACCTACGAGAAGTTGCGGGTTCGATTGTGGAACCTCTAGCGTCAGAAGAGCTGCCCCTGAACGGATGCGGTCAAGGATCATCCGTTCCAGGTTCTGGAACGCCTCAATGCGCGATCCACCTTCGGTTGCCATCGTGAACGGCGCTCCAGCCGTTGCGCGCAGTGTCCGCTTTCCAGCGGTTCGACGAGAATCGGAATTTGCATGACACGGCCCTCCTGCACGGACTCCATCACCCATCCTAACGGCAGGTTCGGCCGTCACACAAGATGCGTTCCGCCTGGTCCCGTCAATCGACGTACAGAAACTCGCTGGTGTTCAGCAGCGCATGGCAGAAGTCCGCGACGGCGGCAGCCCGAGCTTCGGCCGGTGTCATCGGCCGCAGTCCGGCGGCGCGTTCGCGCAGCCGTTCAGCCTGCGCGGTGAGGAAGCGCACGCCGAGCCGCACCTCGTCGGTGGTCGCCGGTCGTCCCCAGGCGGCGCGATAAGCGTGGGCTACCAGCGCGTCATCATTGGAGTCGTGCCGCGCCAGTAGTTTGCCGCCCCAGGTGCGGGCGTTCTCCAGCGTTAAATCGCCGTTGAGCAGCAGCAACGCCTGCGGGGCCGTGGTCGTGTTGACGCGGCGTGCGCAGCTGTTGTGCAGATCCGGCCAGTCGAAAGCGTCGAACAGCGGGTAGCGCATGTTCCGCTTCACAAACACGTAGACCGAGCGCCGATTCTGGTCGGCGGGTGACGCATCGGGCTTCCAGGCGTAGTTGCTCACCTTCTCAGGGAGCTTCGGCCTGGCACTGACGCCGAACATCCGATCGTTTAGCTCCCCGCTGAGCGTGAGGAGACTGTCGCGGATGGCCTCACCTTCCAGCCGATGACGGCGAGCGTGCCACAGCAGACGATTGTCCGGGTCGGCGGCAAGAGCGCGGACATGAGCGGGATTCGCCGGATCGACCTGCGAATCCTGACAGTACGTTGCCGACAGGACCATCAACCGGTGCATCTCTTTCAGGCTCCAGCCGCGGTCCATGAACTCGACGGCCAGGAAGTCGAGGAGCTCGGGATGCGTCGGCAAATCGCCCTGCATTCCGAAGTCGTTCGATGTGGCGACGAGGCCGACGCCGAAGTGGTGCTGCCAGAGTCGATTGACCATCACACGAGCGGTCATCGGGTTGTCGCGCCGGGACAGCCAGCGGGCCAGGGCGGAGCGCAGACCGGTACTCTCGACTCCGCGGGGAAGGCTCGTATCGACACTGCCGCCGCCGAGGAACGTGGGAAAACCTGGATGCAGTTCTTGCTTCGGCTTGAACCAGTTGCCGCCGTCGAGGAGGTGCGTCGGCGGAGCCTCGTGCAGGTCGGCGACGGCCATCGCCTGAGGTGCCGTCGGCCGCGGCGGCAGGGCATTGAGTTGGGTCTCCAGTTCCTCGAATCGCTTCTTCTTCTCCGCGGGCAGCTTCTTCAACATGTCCTTCATGGGGCGCGACAGCTGCGGCTCGGCCATCAAGGCGATCTGCTGCTGATACGCCGTTCGCTTGTCGTCGGGTGTGCGGATTGCATCCTGAATCGCCGTCCGGAACTTCGTCATCGCGCCCTTGCGCAGCTCTTCGCGCGGGCCGGCGATCAGCGCTTCCATCTCGTCGCGGATCGCCTTCGTCGCCTTCTCCCACGCGGCGAGCTTCGTCTCGTGATCGCGCCGGGAAGCGGGAGTGAGAACCGGCGTATTGTGCGAGCGCATCGCGGCGAAGAACGCTTGCAGTCGGAAATAGTCCGACTGTGCCGTCGGATCGTACTTATGATCGTGACAGCGGGCGCAGCCAAACGTCAGGCCGAGGAAGGCCAGGGCGGTCGTCTCGGTCTGATCGTCGAGGATTTCCTGGCGGCGCTGTTCGAGGTTGGCCGCATTGTACTCGTCGGGCCAGAGACGGTTGAAACCGGTGGCGAGGAGTGCCTCGGGGTTCTCCGGCTCCAGTTCGTCGCCGGCGAGCTGCTGGCGGATGAAGCGATCGTAGGGCAGGTCGGCGTTGAAGGCGCGGATGACGTAATCGCGGTACTTGTGGGCGTCAGGCCGATAGTCGTCGGCCTTGAAGCCGTCGGTCTCGGCGAAGCGGACGAGATCGAGCCAGTGCGCGGCCCAGCGTTCGCCGTAGCGCGGCGAGGCGAGCAGCCGATCCACGACCTTGCGGTAGGCGTCGGCGGTGTTGTCGGCGAGGAACGCTTCCTGCTCCGCCAACGTCGGCGGCACGCCGATGAGATCGACGGTGACGCGCCGCAGCAGGCGGAGCTTGTCGGCGGGTCGATTCGGTGTCAGTCCCTTCGCCTCCAACTTGGCGAGGACGAAGGCGTCGATCGGATTGCGAATCCACGCCGGGTTCTTGACGGCCGGGAGGACCGGACGTTGCGGCTGTTGGAAGAGGTTTGCTCGTTCGGTCGGAATCTCGGCAGCGCGGACGGGGCAGCAAAAAGCGCAGATTAAGCACAACCAGAACAAGTAGCGGCGTGACATCGGTTGCCTTCTCCCGAGGGTGGTCCCGTCCATGATGGTAAGAGAGAAACACCGTTGGGGCAAGAAAGTTCTCAGCGTTTCACGGGAGAAGACCTGCGATCGCCCCGCGGACGAGTTTCAAGAAGGTGCGTCCGGAAGGCACAACGAGAAGATTCGAGGGAGTGAACGACCAGTCTAACGGCACGTGCAATGTACCGGAAGATCCAGGGCCATCCGACCAGGGATACTCGCAGTTATCTCGACGATGACCGCTCCGTTTGACTGCGGGTGCCAGCACCTCAATCTCCTGGGAAAGCCGCTTCACATGCTTCATCATACTACGGGCGGTAGGTCCAGTGAAATTGATGAAAGCTGCATATTGCCGAAGGACGACCGGGAGCGTTCCTGCCACATAAGCGTGGCTCGATTGAAGAGTAGATGGGTCAGTGCCTTGACCACACAGGTATCCCTTTACGAGTTTTTCGCAGGCCATCTGCAGGAATTGCAACTTGTGGCACTCCGGTATCGCCAGTGTCTGAAGGGCCTCATAGGTGCTGAAGTCGGCCGCTGCCTGTCGGGCATATCCGACCGACCACTCCGCGAAAGTGGCCATTGGTCACGCTCCAGTGCCAACCGGTCTGGGTAGCTCTTCCAGAATTCGCCAGTCCTGGGGTAGAGATAGTTCGTGGGCTTCGATGCGGCTAAACTCCTCCGGTGTCACCTCGATGATAACGGATGCGAAGGGGATCCCTCTATCCGGCAAAGGTCCGAAGTGCAGCGGTAAAATGCCCGAAGGAACAGTCGCGGCGTTGATCTCAAGAAGCTTGATCGGCTCCGAAGGTTGTTCTTCTGCGCCGGATTGCCGACCGATGCGGAAGATGCGGATCAAGTCCTCCTCGATGGCGAAATGTACGTCCGCCAGACGCTGCGCGATCTCGGCTTTAGTCACACTCATCAGTAAACCTCCGAATGAGTCATCGTTCTCCCAGTATTCGGCGCGATTTGGCGGCCAAGCTGCTTCCTTCAGGATAAAGCCCCGCTGATCACGCGGACCGATGCCTGCACTCTCCCGGCTCCCCCACCGAGATCGACAACGAGATGCCAGCGGCCAGGAGATGGGGGATGAAGCCGGTACGGGGTCTGCTGGGCGTAACCACCCTGATATTGGTAAGTCTGACCATTCTGGTAGTGCTGGAAATTGGCGTCGTCGAGTAAAAAGACGTTGGCGGCGTTCCCCGAGAGCGTCACTTCGACGACATCGCCTTCGGACAGTTCGAATTCCCGATGTAGGTATTCCATGCTCCCCACGCTCCTGACAGCCTCTTGCTCGATTATTATCGGTACTGCCCGGCACCTACACCAGCGTCATTCGTCCACGTGGATGACCGGTCAATTCCAATCTCCATCTGTCCAGCCAGAGTTACTGTAACGTTCACCGCCAGCCTGAACAAACGACGACCCGATAATAGGGCGCGTCAGTGGCACTGGTGGGACGCTGGTGACACTGACGCGCTCCCCTGTCGGGTCGCGGCTAACGGAAGACGGTACCGACGCCTACAGCTTCAGCAGCTTGCACGCCTCCTCATAACCTGGCGCCGGCTGTCCGAACTCGCTGGCCGTAACACGCGCCAGCGCGATCACCTGGCGCCATCGGAATGCGGGCCGCGTCAAGGCGAACTCCTCTGAGGTCGTGCGGAAGAACTTCTCCGCGTGCAGGGCGCCATCTTCGCTGACGGCGTAGCGGAGCATCAGGTCGAAAATCGGCCGGGCGTTGCCGCCGACTTCACCGTAGCGACCCACGACAGCTGCACGCCATCGCCTGGTTCTTCTCGCGGATGGCCCCGTCGAGTTCCTTGAGCAGGACCGCGGGATCCTTGCTCGTCACCTTCGCGCGGGCCTCAGCGATGGGCCGCGGCTCCCACTTGAGGAAGTTGCCGCCGCGCTCCGTGCGGTCGTAGGCTGCCTGGTAGCCGGCCACGATCAGGCTGACCATCGAGTTACGGGCATTCCCGGCCTTCGCCAGGTTGCGCCAGGCGTTGGACGAATCGCACGCATGAACGCCGATCGAGTCACCGTGAACGCTGCCGGCCGGCTTGTTCGGCGCCTCCTGTTTGGGCCGGCCGGCGTCGCGCAGAATGAGCTGATTGGTTGCCAGAGTGATGGCCTGGGTCACGTCCGACGGCGAGAAACCTTCGGCCAGCGCGGAAGCCACGGCCTCGGCGGCAGTGGCAGGCGTTCCGGTGAAGATCGTCTGCGACAGCTTGTCCACCCAGGCGTCGTCGGCCGGCGCGGTCACTCGGTTTGCGGTCGGCCAGTTTATACTGGTCGAACAGTTTCGGCACCAGGTTGCGCAGCGCCTGGTAGTTGCCGGCGTGCTTTTCATCCTCGACGAGAAGCGCACCGACTGGCGCAGCAGTGTGTGGGCCTGTTGCGGGCCGACCAGATCGACCAGCGACCAGGCCCGCGACACCAGCACGATACGATGAACGTGAGCGGCGTCGTGAACGGTCGGCAACAGGTTGTTCATCGCCTCCTCGGCACTGCCGTGCGCCAGACCGGCGTAGATGCGCTCGGCCGTGTTGACGTCCGCCTTGGCGCGGATGGCGTCACGCAGGGTGAGGGGCATCGGCCCTCCTTGTCGTCCAGCGTCCACCGGCCGCAGCACTTCGTTCTTGCTCCCCCCCTCTCCTGGATCCGGTTGGCATTGCGGTAGAGCACCTTCAGAACCGGCACGCCCGCCGATCCTCGGGCATTTCGCTCGCCATCTGGAACGAGGGCGTGAGTGCCATGAGCGTATGGAAGCCGATGTAGTCCTCACCGCCGAAGGTGCGGGCATTGGCCAGCGCGGCTCCGGCGACCAACTTGCGCAGCGCCATGCCACTGCGGAGCTTCTCGACGAGTAGCGGTTGCAGTTTATTGGCGGGGGTCGATTGCAGCAGATCGACCAGCGGTTCGAGCTTGCCGAAGTTCAAGCGGTCCGGGGCCTCATCCGCCTGGAGCGTGCCGAGCCCCAGGTCGAGGGCCAGGCCATGCCCAGGCTGGCGGTCAGCATCCCCTTGCCCACATCCGTGAAGAGTTCGCGCCGTGTTCGGTTCATGGGATTCCTCTTGCGAGAGAAGGGTGATCGTCTCCCCGGCTCCCTCGCGTGCCGGGAAGAGCAGGCGGAATGCGAAGAGAGAGAGCAACCCGGAGCCTAACGCGCCTGGAGAGCGAAGGCAAATCAAATGTGAACCGTTTCGTTTGGCACCGTAGCACCGTGCGTGACGGCGTCGTTCTCACCCTTTCGGCCCGGCATCGTAGATGCGCACCGCCCCATCGACGAACGCCGCAGCCAGCCGTCGGCCGTCGGGGTGCAGGTCGAGATCGCGGGCATTGTTCGGCAGTTTCAGCGCGAACACGTCCGCGGCGGCGTCCGGCTTCCAGTACCAGAGCATGCCGCCATTGCCGCCGGCACAGGCCGCGATCAGGCCGCCGGGGAATTGCACTACGCCCCACATCGTCCCCTGAAAGTTCTCGCGCGGCCGCAGCAGGAACTTCTGTTTGCCGCTCGCCCAGTCGAACAGCACCACAGCCGGCTTGCCGATGCCGGCGAAGGCGTTCGTCACGTCGGTGATGCCGGCGCACGCCAGCAGCGATCCGTCGGCGCTGAATGTCATCGACCGCACGCCGCCGTGGTCCGCCTCGAAGGTCGTGTCATACTTGTGCAGCACTTTCGCGTCGAGTTCGCGCTCCACGGTTCCCTTGGCCACGTCCCATACCTTGAGCGTTCCCTTCAGATCGCCAGAAACGAGCAGCGGCTGTTTCGGATGGAAGGCGACATTGTAGACGTGGCTCGTGTGGCCCGCGAGTTCCTTGACCGGTGTGCCGTCGGCGACGTTCCAGAGACGGACCATGTGATCGTTGCCGCACGACGCTAGCAGCTTGCCGTCCGGGCTGACGGCAAGGGCGCGGACGAAACCCTTATGGGCGTCGATGGTGCGCGTCGGCGTCGGCTGCTCGGCATCGACGGACCAGGTCAGCAGCTTGCCGGAGTAGTCGGCGGAGAAGAGCAGTTTTTCCTTCGCCGCAAAGGCCAGGGCGCGCACCCAGCTCTTGTGGCCGGCGAGTGTCATCTTCTTGGCATCGTCGAGCTGCCAGCGCTGAACGCTATTATCTTGCGCTCCGGTGAAGACGAAGCGGCCGCACGGTGAGAAACGACAGCCGAGGAGTGGGCTGGTGTGCTTCAGTTCCTGGACGAGACGTGTTTGGGTGGGATCGATGGGGGTCATGGTGAGGTCTCAAGGTAAGAGGGCGATTGTCTGGGCGACCCGGCTGTGTCAGCGGCCGGGTGTTGGCCCGAACCCGGCCGCTGACGCAGCCGGGTCGTTGGGCGCGTCGTCGATCAATGCGGCCTATCGATACGCCTCGTACTCCTTGCCGAGCAAGGCCGCCGCGATCTTGAGCTTCAGAATCTCGTCCGTCCCCTCATAGATGCGGCAAACCCGGACGTCCATCAGATGGCGGCCGACGCGATACAGCGTGGACCAGCCGCGGCCGCCATGAACCTGCACCGCCCGGTCGGCGGCGTCCCAGGCGGCGTTGCTGGCGAACAACTTGGCCTGAGCCGTCGCCAAGTCGGCCCTGGCCCGCAGCTCGGCGTCGGCAGGCGCGGCATCACTCGCCGCCTTCGCCTCCGCCGCGCGCAGCACCATCGCGTCGGACGCCGCTCGATCCATCTCGATCGCCGCCAGGTGCTCCTGCACCAGCTGGTGCTTGCCGATCGGCTTGCCGTGCTGATGGCGTTCCTTGGCATAATAGATCGTCTCGGTCAGACAGTCCTCGATGACGCCGAGACAGCCCGCCGCCACGCTGAGCCGGCCGCTCACCAGTGTGCCCATCGCGATGCGGAAGCCGTTACCCTCTTCGCCGAGCAGGTTCGCCGCCGGCACCACGCAGGTCGCGCATCTCGAACATCGCCGTGTTGGCCGACGGCATGCCGAGCTTGGCCGTCAGGTCCTCGCTGTCAAACCCCGGTCCGCGGTCGATGATGAATGCGCTGACGCGCGGCTTCGACCCTGCGGGCGGAGTTTTGGGATAGGCGAAAGTGACGACGGCATCGGCGATGCCGCCGTTGGAGATCAGGTACTTGACGCCGTTGAGCACGAAGTGGTCGCCGCGGCGTTCGTAGGTCGATTGCATCTCCAGCGGGTTGCTGCCGGCCTCCGGTTCGGTAAGGCCGAACGCGAGGATCTTGTCGCCGCGCGCGGCAGCGGGGAGGTAACGGCGTTTCTGGTCCTCGTTGCCCCAGGTGATGATCGGATACTCGCCGATGGAAGTGTGGCCGGAGAAGAAGGTGCGGACGCCGGTACCCTCGCGGCCGATGCGGATCAGGGCGCGGGCGTAGGTGACGGCGTCGGCCCCGCGGCCGCCGTAGGTCGCCGGCACCGGCATGGCCAGGATGTTGTGCTTGCGGGCGAGCGGCACAACCTGATCGTTGAAGCGATGTTCGACGTAGCACAACTCCTCGATCGGCCGAATCTCCTGACAGAACGCCTCGACGTCGGCCAATAAGTGTGTCTGCTCGGCGGGAGTCATGTCCGGTCCTCCGATTGGTCCTCGATGAGGACGCGAGAGCGACGGTTCCATCCTCCCCTAGTGTATTCCGGCGGTGCGAATGCGAGCAAGGTGAGTCGGGCAGTGATAGCGTCTCTGTTTGATGAATGTCTTCGCGCCGTGCGTGGGAGGCGCGGAGTGGGGAATTCAGGGTGTGTGAGGCCGGGCCAACCATTGCAGCAGCTTTTCGGTGGCCGCGAAATACTTGATGCCAACCCCACCCAACGCATTCTTGACTTCTGGCACGTTAAAGTCGCTGGAGTTCCCCGTCAGAAAGGCCGCTTCCTGGACCTTGTGTTGCCGGGCGTGTTCCAGAATGGTCACGAGGATCAGGTTGTCGGTTGGATCGCGAAGGAGTGATGTCTTCGCGTTCACGCTCTCTCGAAGGCCGGCCGGGGTCAGCGGAATCAGCTCCACCAGGGTACTCAGCCGATCCACCGCTTTGGACAACCGATCACGAACCTCGTTGAGGTGCGCGTCGATCTCAATTTTCGACTCCTGCAGGTTCGCGAGGAGTGCTCTTGTGGCTTTTTCCGGCGTTATGTCCTCTTTCAGCTTGCCAATCTTGCGTTCCAGCTCTTGCTTCAATGGCTGGTAACTGCCGCGCATGGCTTCGAAGGCTGAGAAAGCCTCCATGAAACTCACTGCCGGGACGGCGAGCACAACCGGAGGCGTGATCCCTTCGCAGATCGCCAGCAGGCGATCTGCGAAGGGGATCGCGGCCGGTGGCCATTGCCATCAGGAAGTTAGTCTCGATGTAAATGACCACCGCACATCTCGACGTTGGACAGTGTCCCGCCGCCTTCCAGAAGTTTCAGAAGCCCGACTTCCGAAAGCTCGTCGGTAGCGGGTGGACGTTCGGATTTCCAGTGGTAGGCCAGGTCGCGCAGCCACGACTCGACGAGCGTCGTCAGATAGGCCTCGAACACCCGTCGCTGGCCGAGGTCTGGATCGTAGTACCGGAGCACATCGATGGTTGCCAAGGTATAGACGGGCTCGGACAAGGAATTACCGTCCCAGCGGAAGAGTCGAATCTGCGCCGGATCGACGAACAGCGCGAACGGCGGCGGTTCACGCAGCGCTCGAAGGTTAGTTGTCAATTCCTCAGTCGCGTCGCTTTCGGCGACCGGGTGTGCCCTTACCCCGCCTATGAGGATCGTCTGCTCCTCCTTATCGACGGCGACGAGGTCGAGTCGGTATCCCTGGTCGAAGTTTGTCATGGAGGGCCCTCCGTTGTTCCGGAGTTTTTTCCTGTGGACCGGCCGCTGTGCTGCTATGGTAGCATCGTGTTCGGGTTTCTCCAAGACGCAGAAACCGCAAGCGGAAAACGCCAAGTTGTCAGCGCACTACTCCCCACACCGGAATGGTCACGGTCTCGGCCGCCGGTTTGAGCAGATGGACGCGGACGTTGGTGTGAAAATCGCCGGTCAGGTGCGCGAGGTCGATCTCGATGCGGACGGTCGCCGTCGTTCCAGATCCCTTCGACCCAGTGCAGCGCAGCACGGGATCGTCGGACTCGATGCGCTCGATCTCGACCGCGGCACCGGCGGGGGCGCTGAACTGCACCCGGCGCGAGGGAAATGGCTGTCCCTTGTCGCCTTCGATCGTCAGCCGGGCCGGCGTTACCGTGACGCATTGCCGTGGCCGTTTGACGACCGTGACCGGCACCGTGAAATCGCGGTACACCGGATCGTCGGTGTAGAGGTGCAAAGCGATGGCGTGCTGCCCTTCCGGACAGTCGGCAGGCACCGAAATATGGATCTTCTGGATCGAGGAGCCGGCTTCGCGCTGCGCCTCCAGGACCGTGGCCCGGAGGCAAACTGTCCCCGTCTCCGCGGCCCGGACAGTCAACGGTTTTGCCCGGCTGTCGGTGACGGTGATTTCGTGGCCCCCCGGCAACTCGGCGGGCAGCGTCAGAGCCGCGGGCTGCACCAGCACCTCGGTCAACACGTCGCCGACGATGATCAACTCCAGTTCGTTCGTCCTCTCTCCTGCGCGATAGATCAAGCACGTCCGCCAAGACTGGGTGCCCTGGGCCAGTGCCAGTGTGTTGACTTCGAGAAGCACGCTTCCGTGTTCGCCGGGCGAATATGTGCGTTTCCCCAAATGCGGCATTAGACAGCCACAAGTCGAACGGAGGTCGGTAATCTCGACGGCCGCGGGGCCACGGTTGACGAGCGTGAACCGGTGACTCAGCGGCAAGCCGTTGGCACCTGGCCGGCCTGAAAGACGGGTTGCTCACAGTACAACTCGGCCACTCCGATCGCATGAAAGAAGCTGAGGTGGAGGAGAAGGGCGATCCCCGCGAGGCTTGTTTGCCGGTGCATGCGCATTCTCCTGTCTGAATCAAATCCCTTCACAAGTCCGGCGAAATACGTAATGTCGCTGCATGAGGCAAGGTCAACTTGAGACGATGACGGAAAAAGCGACTTTCCTTGTTGACGATGTGCCCGGTGTCCCCTTACGATCTTCAACTGTACTTCGCCCCGGACTCGGGCCTGTCCGCGACCCGGCAAACTGTTTCGGTGCGTGTCCCCGGTCGAGTCCGGCTGGCGCCCCGAACCCAAGCATGAAAGACGAGGTGCCTTGTGGGTGACTTCTTTGCGTTCCGACGAATGCTCGCGCCGCTGCTGATCCACCTGATTTTCTGGGTCGGCGTCCTCGGCTCGATCGCCGGCGGGGTCATGGTTTTCACGGGGCACGTCGACCCCGTCGATTACGTAAAAAAGAACTTCTCGTTCGATCTCACGGGTTTGGGGATGGACAAGGACGCCCTCAAGCTCCCCGTAGGGATCTGCCTGGTGATCGTGGTGCCCCTCTTGATCCGCCTGTACTGCGAATTGCTCATGCTGCCATTCCGCATCAACGGAACCTTGACCGACATCAGCAACGCGCTCAAGGCTCAGAACGAAGGGACCCCCGGAGCGCGGCGCTGAGGAAAAGCCCGATATCGTAGGGCAAGCCGGCAGCTTGCCCGAATTGGGGCAAGTGGGCAGCTTGCCCTACGAAAGATGCGAAACCACCTCCGCGGTCGCAACATCGCGGTCGATCCGCCGAATAATAAGAGAGGATCCCTCTCTCACCCGGCTGGAGACGCTGCGATGTCCACTTCGACCACACCGAACCCGAAACCGCTGTTCGCGGCGTTGATCGCGTTCTTCGTCTTGCTCGCGGTCGTGATCGTCCTGAAGCTGTTCGCTCTCCTCACGACTATCGCGATCGGCTGTTTGGTCGTCATCGGCCTGTATGAGGCGTATCGCTTCGTTTCCCTGCTGCGCGGTGGTATCCCTCCGCCGTCGTCGGTCGGTCTGATCCGGGCGCCGGCCGAATCGGGTTGACGGTGGTCCGTCATCGCGCCGACCTTCGTCCGCTGGAGCGGACGCACGGCCTATGTCATGGCACACTCCACCCATGAGATCACCACCGGAGCCGTCCTCGGCGCACTGCTCGGCCTCGGCCTCGGCTGGCATGGCGGCTGGCCCTTCCTCGGCACTTCGCTGGGTTTCAGGCGCCGGGATTTCTCTTCGGCACCTGGATCGGAGCTCGGCGGATGCGGCCCGCGGCGACACCACCGCCCGTCAACCCGGCGGCTCAATCCCAAGGTCCCGGATCGTGAAGATCGGCCGGTAAGCGTATTTCGCTGCGAACAACTCCCGGGCACTTCAAGTCGGTCCACGATGCAAAGGATGACAACCACCTTGCCACCGGCCTTCTCGACCTCTTCGACGGCCTGTAGTGCCGATCCACCCGTGGTCAGCACGTCATCGACGATCGCCACCCGCGCTCCGGGCGGCAACACTCCCTCAATCCGTTCCTGGCTGCCGTGCAGCTCCGCCTGTTTGCGGACGAAGAAACCCTCCAGCGCCCGGCCTTCCTGGTGGTAGCGCAACACCAGGGCTGTCGCCATCGGGATCGCGCCGACTTCGAGGCCGCCGACTGCCTGAATGTCGAGATCGCGCGTTTTTCCACAGCGCCTCAGCAAGCAAGGCTGCGGCCTCGAGTGAAACAGGGCCCTTTTGCTGTTGATGTAGTAGGTGCTTTCCTTGCCGGATGCGAGCGTGAAGGTGCCGAACGAGACGGCACGGGACTTGAACAGTTCCAGCAATCGTCGATGGGACGCTGCCGACATGATTCGATTCTCCCTGGGTTGCATTACTCCACACTTGTTTACGATTCGCGAAACGTAAACGATAGGGGTGGTTCAGCGGTGCATCTCGAACCATTTCAGGACGTGCAGCACCTTCGCGATCATGTGGCTCGGCCGCTCGCCGATGTCGTGCGAGGCGCCGGGAATGCGCACCAGGGCCGTATCGATCTTGCGCAGCTTCAGCGCCTGGTAGAACTGCTCCGACTCCGACGATCGGCGTGCGGTGGTCGGCTTCGCCGGTCAGCAGCATCGTCGGCGTCGTCACGTTGCCGACCAGCGAGATCGGCGAACGTTTCAGGTACTGCTCCGGCTTCTCCCACGGCGGGGCCGGGGAACCAGTATTGCGGTGAAGAACGGATAGATGTCGGCCGTCAGCGCGAAGCTGTACCAGTTGATGACCGGCTTGGCCGACGACGGCGGCGCGGAAACGGTTCGTCTTGCCGACGATCCACGCCGTCAGCACGCCGCCGCCGCTGCCGCCGGTCACGAACAGGTTGTCCGCATCGACGTAGCCGCGCTTCAGGACAGCATCGACGCCGGACATCAGGTCGTCGTAATCGTGGCCCGGATAGTTGTGGTGGATCAGCTTGGCGAACTCCTCGCCATAGCCGGTGCTGCCGCGCGGGTTGATGTAGAGCACGACATAGCCGGCCGCGGCGTAGAGCTGCATCTCGGCCGCAGAAGCGCGCGCCGTAGTTGGCGTACGGACCGCCGTGAATCTCCAGGATCAGCGGGTACTTCTTCTTCGCGTCGAAGTGCGGCGGCTTGACGATCCAGCCCTGGATCTTGCGGCCGTCGTGCGACGACTTGTAAGCTGATCTCCTCCACCGTGCCAAGCGTCTTGTGGCCGAGCAGGTCCTCGTTGAGGCGACGTGCAGCCGGCGCGTCGTGGTCCGGACGAACGTGTGCCGACGGCGACGTCGGCCGGGTGGTCGGGCCGCGTCAGCGTGAAGGCAACGCGTGCCGTCGTCGGCGACGGAGAAGGAGCCGCTGGCATAGGGCCGGCCGAGCGTCCTCGCCGCCGACGTCTCGGCGACCGATCTCGACCAGTCGCACCGTCCAACTCGGTGAAACCGATCGCGGTCGTCCCGCGGTCCGTCGTACTGGAAGTACACGCCGCTGCCGTCTTTGCTCCAAGCGGGATGCTGCACGTCGCGGTCCAGCTTCGCGGCCAGGACCCGCCTCGCCCGTGCCGTCGCGGTTCATGACGTAGAGCCGAGGGCCTGGTAACCCTTGTGCTCGTCGTCGAAGCCGATGTAGGCGATCTGCTTGCCGTCAGGCGAAATGGCCGGTTGCTCGTCCGGCCCCTTGCGGCTCGGTCAGCGCCTTGATCTGCCGATCGGCGAGCGTGAGCTCATAAATCTCGGTGTTGAGCGGATCGAGATCGCCGTCGGGACGCCGATTGGCCGAGAAGATCAGGGCCTTGCCGTCCGGCGTCCAGACCGGCAGACGCGTGGTCGTACGGCCCGTGCGTGAGCTGGCGGGGGGCGCCGCCGTCGGCGGGCGACGACGAAGAACTGCATGATGGCCGTCTTTCAGATAGCCCTCGCCGTCCGAGCGATAGATGAACGTTGCGGATCACCTTCGGCGGATCGGCCCACTCGGCGCCTTCCGGCTTCGCCGGGCAGCTCGGCGAACGGTTTGGCCGGCTCCGGCGACGAGCATGGCGAAGGCGATCTGCTTGCCGTCCGGCGACCAGACCGGGTTGGACGGGGCGGAGGTCAGCATCGGTCAGCTTGGCGGTCTGGCCGGTGTCCATCCAGCGGCAATAAAGCTGGGGCGATGCCGTCCGACGTTGGAGACATAGACCAACCGCTTGCCGTCCGGCGACCAGCGCGGCGAGTGATCGTTGTGCTTGCCGGTGGTCAGCGGCCGATGCTCGGTGCCGTCGCTGTTGATGATCCACAGGTTGGAGCGACGGCGATCCTTCATGATGTCCATGAAATTGCGGACATAGACGATCTGCTTGCCATCCGGCGAAATCTGCGGGTCGGAGGCGTATTCGAGCTGGAACACGTCCATCGGCTGGAAGCGGTCGTCCGCCGGGGTATCCGCGCGTGCCGGAGAAAGAGTCAGAACGACGAACACAACGACGTTGAGAAGACGGACGACGATCGTTCGCATGAACAGCACTCCGCGCATGGAAACGCTCCGATGAAGACGGCGGGCGAGTGGTCGGAGATGGAAGAGCGAAAACGAGAAGACTGATTTTGGCGAGCCTCCCGCGTAAGCGGGGGGAGGGAACTCCGGTGATCGCAACGCTTTCTCCCCCCGCTTACGCGGGAGGCTCGCCAATCCGTCAGAATAGAACTACCCCGGTGGAGGACGTCATTTGTCCTTTACCTTGTCCTTCTCCTTCGCCTTGTCC